>NZ_CP077414.1:6965000-9016985 GCF_030168875.1 Myxococcus sp. SDU36 | reverse complement strand
CCCGCGTCCGAAAGCCGTCCGTTCTTCGACCCTACGTGCGTAGTCCGCGGTTTGCTACGTCCCTGAGGCTCCCACGGACGGGATACTCAGAGCCGGTCCTGGAAAGGTCTCGCCACCTCGGGTCCAGGCGCCCTTGGCAGCCAGCCTGCATTATGACGGCCCATCCCAACCCCACAGGCCGAGAGCGGGGGGACCGCGCACTAAGAGCTGTTTTTAGGCAGCCAGCGCGAGCTCAACGTTGTCGTTGGCTTTTGTGTCTTTGCCGGGTTGGATTTACGAGCTACCAGACAAGCTCGGCACGCGTCTCGAACTTCATTGCCCCCGTCGAAACCAGGTCGCCCCCGGTAGGTTCACTGCACGTCACGCGGCCACTCACCGCGCCCCGTCTTCTTCACATTAACCGCTGCCGGGGGCGCGTCAATCCTCCTGAATGGCCGCGGGCCCACTTGGGCGCACGGACGTGGACACTCGGCCCACAAGCCCCTCCCCCACCGAGCCAGCCGTCGTAGGGTCGCCTACCCGCCGGGTCCCACTGCTTCCGCCCCGGCCACGAGACACCTGAATGAGACGACTGCTCCCCCTCCTTCTGCTCCTGCTGGGCCCCGCCCTGCCGGCCGCCGCCGCCACCCCGGCGTCGGACGCCTTCCCGTACACCCTCCAGACGGACACCCTGCCCAACGGCCTCACCGTGGTCCGCGTGCCCTACCCGTCCCGCGGCATCATCGCCTACGTCACCGTGGTCCGCGTGGGCTCACGCAACGAGGTGGAGCCCGGCCGCACCGGCTTCGCCCACTTCTTCGAGCACATGATGTTCAAGGGCACGAAAACGCACCCGGAAGGCGAGCGCGAGCGCATCCTCGGGAACTTCGGCTACGACGACAACGCCTTCACCACCGACGACATCACCCTTTACTACTCCTACGGCCCCACCGCCGGCCTGCCCCAGCTCATCGAAATCGAGGCGGACCGCTTCCGGAACCTGGAGTACAGCGAGCCGTCCTTCCAGACGGAGGCGCTCGCCGTGCTCGGCGAGTACCACAAGAACGCCGCCGCCCCCTTCCTCAAGCTGGAGGAGGAGCTCAACGCCGCGGCCTTCACCCGCCACACGTACCAACACACCACCATGGGCTTCTACAAGGACATCCAGGCGATGCCCCAGGCCTATGCGTACAGCCGCACCTTCTTCGAGCGCTGGTACACCCCCGACAACACCCTGCTCTTCATCATCGGCGACTTCGATGACGCCCAGGTCATGGAGCAGGTCCGCCAGCACTACGGCCCGTGGAATCGCAAGGCCGCCCAAGTCTCTGTCCCCGCCGAGCCACCCCAGCAGGGGCCTCGCACCGCCCACATCGACTGGCCGCAGCCCACGCAGCCCCGGCTGGTGATTGCGTGGCGCACGCCCGGCGCCGGCACCAGCCCGGCCGACGCCGCCATCCAGACGCTCCTCGTGGACTACCTGGCAGGCCCCACCAGCCCCGCCTACAAGCGGCTGGTGCTGGACAAGCAGCTCGTGGAGTCCATTGGCAGCGACTACGCCGAGCACCGCGACCCGCACCTCTTCACCCTCACCGCCACCCTGAAGGACAAGCGCCACCGCGCCGCCGTCCGCAAGACGCTGCTCCAGGAGGTCAGCCGGCTCGCCGCGGGCCGCGTGGACGCCGCGCGCCTCAAGGCCATCCAGGACCACGCCCGCTACGGCGCGCTCATGGCCCTGGAGACGCCTCGTGACGTGGGCATCCAACTCGGCTGGTACGCCGGCGTCACGGGCTCGCCCGACGGCTTCCAGCGCCACCTGCAGCGCCTGCCCCAGGTGACGCCCGCGCAGCTGTCCGACTTCACCAAGCGCCACCTCACCGCCAACAAGTTCATCCTGCTCAGCCTCACCCCCAAGACGGACGCCCAGGGAGGGACGAAGTGATGAAGACCCGAGCACTCCTGTCCCTCACCGCCCTGCTGGGGCTCGCCGGCTGCGCCACCACGCCCCAGGCGCCGCCCCCCGACGAGAAGGCGCCGCCGCCCGCGGCGCCCGCCCAGGCCGCGGCGCCCGAGCCCGCCCCGCCGCCCGCGCGCCCGGAGGCCGTGCCCGCGACGCCGCTGCGCCAGCCCGAGCCCATGGAGCTGGTCGTCCTGGCGCAGCCGGACTCGCCCATCGTCTCCTTCCGGCTCGTCTTCCACACCGGCTCCGTGGACGACCCGAAGGGCAAGGAGGGCCTCACCGCCCTCACCGCGCGGCTCATGGCGGAGGGGGGCACGCAGAAGCTCACCTCCTCGCAGCTCCTGGAGGCCCTGTACCCCATGGCCGCGGAGCTGGACGTCTTCGTGGACAAGGAGTTCACGACGTTCTCCGGCCGCGTCCACAAGGACTTCCTGGCGCGCTTCCAGGACCTCTTCACCGACGTGCTCCTGGCCCCGCGCCTGGACGCCGCCGAGCTGGAGCGCCTGCGCGCCAACGCCATCAGCGACGTGGAGAACGGCCTGCGCAGCGCCAACGACGAGGCGCTGGGCAAGGCCGCGCTGGACGCGCTCATCTTCGAAGGGCACCCCTACGCGCACTTCACCGGCGGCACCGTGCAGGGGCTGAAGGCCCTCACGCTGGACGACGTGAAGGCCCACGCCCAGCGCGTCTTCACGCAGGACAGGCTCGTCATCGGCCTGGCGGGCGGGGTGGATGAAGCGCTCGCGCAGACGCTCCGCTCGCGCCTGTCCGCGCTGCCCGCGAAGGGCGCGCCGCGCGTGGCGCTGCCCGCCGTGCCGACGACGGCCGGCCGCACCGTCATCATCCAGAAGCCCACGCTCTCCACCGCCGTCAGCATGGGCGCCGTCAGCACCATCCGCCGCGGCGACCCGGACTTCTTCCCGGTGGCCTTCGCCATGTCCAACCTGGGCGAGCACCGCCAGTCCATTGGCGTGCTCTTCACCGAGCTGCGCGAGAAGCGCGGCCTCAACTACGGCGACTACGCCTACGCCGAGCACTTCATCGAGTCGCCCGGCACCACGTACAACCGCACCAACATCGCGCGCACCCAGCAGGACCTGTCCCTGTGGCTCCGCCCCGTGGTGCCCACCCAGGGCGTGTTCGCCACGCGCGGCGCGGTGTTCTTCCTGGACCAGATGGTGGAGGAGGGCATCCCCCAGGAGCGCTTCGAGCTGATGCGCGGCTTCCTCCAGGGCTACACCCGCCTGTGGGAACAGACGGACCAGCGCCGGCTGGGCTACGCCATTGACGGGCGCTTCTACGGCACGCCCGACTTCCTGGAGCAGTACCGCCAGGCCATGTCGAAGATGACGCCGAAGTCCGTCCAGGAGGCGCTCCGCCGCCGCGTGCGGCCCGAGGCCCTCAACTTCGCCTTCGTCACCGAGGACGCGGAGGGGCTCGCCCAGGCGCTGCGCTCCGGTGCGCCGTCACCCATCACCTACGCGTCCCCCAAGCCGGAGACGCTGCTGGCGCAGGACCAGGCCATCTCCGCGTCCAAGCTGCCCCTGCGCCCGGAGGCCATCCAGGTCATCCCCGCGCAGCAGTTCATGGAGAAATAACACCCGGCTGCAATCAACAGTACCGGGGGGTGGGTCATTTCCTTCCACCCTCCGGAGTCGGGTGCTAAGAGCCTGAAACATGCGAGGCATCAGCTTGCGTGGCTCAGCCACCCGACTCGCCGTCCTGGGCCTGCTGCTGGCCTCGGTGGCTGCGCACGCCGACCACGACCCGTTCGCCCGCGGGTTCGACGCCGTTCCCGTCAAGGCCACCGCCGCCCAGCACAGCGGCATCGCGCTGGAAGGCACGAGCAACGCGCTGCCCGTGGGCAGCTTCCGCGCGGCGCTCCTGTTCGACTTCAACTGGCGCATCCTCTCCCTGAAGCTGGGCGACGAGAAGCTGGGCGACCTCCTGCCCTACCGGCTCGATGCGCACCTGCTGTTCGCCTATCAGCTCCATGAGCGCCTGGAGCTGGCGGTGGACCTGCCCGTCACGCTGCTCCAGGGTGACAACTTCCAGCTGCTGCGCGACGCGCTGGACGCCCCCAACTTCCCGGGTGCCGCGGGCGTGGGCCGCACCACGCTGGGCGACATCCGCCTGCTGCCGCGCGTCCACCTGCTGGACCGGGAGACGTTCCCGGTGGGCGTGTCGCTCGTCGCCGAGGTCCGGCTGCCCACCGGCAGCGCCTCCAGCTTCACCGGCGAGCGCGGCGTGCTCTGGGCGCCTCGCGTCGCGCTGGAGCAGCGGTTCACCTTCCTCCCCGTGCCCATCCGCGTGCTCGGCAACGTGGGTGTGCGGCTGCGGCCCCATGCGCAGTACCTCAACCTGCTCGTCGACGACGAGCTGACGCTGGGCGCTGGCGCCATCGCGGAGCTGCCCAACATGGGCCGCTTCACGGACGTGGAGGCCGTGGCGGAGATGCACCTGGGCACCCCGCTGGTGCGCCCCTTCAACTTCGACCAGGCCGACACGCTCAAGACGCCGTGGGAGGCCCTGGTGGGTGCCCGCGCGAAGGTCTGGGGCAACTGGGGCATGGAGCTGAACGTCGGCCGAGGCATCAACCTGTCCAGTGGCTACGGCCGCGAGGCCCTGCGGGTGATGTTCGCGGTGCGCTACGACGAGACGTTCGTCGACTCGGACGGCGACGGCGTGCCCGACATCCGCGACCGCTGCCCCAACGAGCCCGAGGACAAGGACGGCTTCCAGGACGGCGACGGCTGCCCCGACCCGGACAACGACGGCGACGGGATTCCGGACGGCGAGGACGGCTGCGCCAACGAGAAGGGCCCCAAGCACACCAAGGGCTGCCCGGACCCGAACCACGACACGGACGGCGACGGCGTCGTCGACGGCGAGGACGCCTGCGTCGACAAGCCGGGCCCCAAGTCCAACAAGGGCTGCCCGGAGGACGCGAACGACGCGGACGGCGACGGCATCCCCGACACGCTCGACAAGTGCCCGTACCAGCCCGGCCCGAAGGACTACGACGGCTGCCCGGACACCGACGGCGACGAGGTGCCCGACAACGAGGACGACTGCCCCGAGGAGTTCGGCCCGCCGGAGAACAACGGCTGCCCGTTCGACTCACCGCCCTACGTCGTCGTCGAATCGGACCGCATCCGCATCAAGGGCAACGTGCTCTTCGAGACGGGCTCCGCCGTCATCCAGAAGCGCTCCTACCCGCTGCTGGACGAGGTGGCGACGGTGCTGCGGAAGAACCCGACGCTAGGCCCCGTGCTCATCGAAGGCCACACCGACAACCGCGGCTCGCGCGCCCTCAACATGGGCCTGTCCGACCGCCGCGCGAAGTCCGTGCTCGACTACCTGGTGGCCAAGGGCATCGCGCGCAAGCGCCTCAGCTCCAAGGGCTTCGGCTTCGACAACCCGATTGCCACCAACGACACGGCGCTGGGCCGCGCGAAGAACCGGCGCGTCGACTTCCGGCTCGTTCGCTCGGAGGTGGAGACGGAGAAGAAGGAGACCGTCGTCCCGGCGGGGCAGCCGCCTCCGGCTTCGGCGGCGCCGCCAGAGAAGAAGCCCTGAGGAGGAAGGGCGACGTGGCTCAGGGCTGCTTGAGCGCGCGCTCGATGCGGCGGCGGATGCCGTCCTCGGACAGCGCGCCGCGCTGCGCGTCCATCACCTTGCCCTCGCGGTCCAGGAAGTAGAGCGTCGGCAGCGCGCTGACCTGGAAGGCCCGCGCCACGTTGTCGTCCGCGTACACCACGTACGGCGCCAGGTCCGGCAGGTGGTTGCGCATGAAGGCCTCCACCAGCTTGGGCGCGCGGTCGCCGTCATCCCGGCTGGCCGCCACGAAGACGAGCCCCTGCGGCTCGTACTCCTTGGCCAGCTTCACCAGCGCCGGCATCTCCTCACGGCACGGCGGGCACCAGGTGGCCCAGAAGTCCAGCATCACCACCTGGCCCTTCAGGTCCTCCAGCTTCAGCGTGCCGCCGCCATGGCGCGCCATCTCCATGGACGGCGCGGACGTCCCATCCGGCACCAGCCGGGCCCGCTGCGCTTCCAGCACGCCCAGGTACACCACGCCGCCCACGCCGAGCGCCCCCAACAACCCCAGCACCACCTTCGTTCCGGCGCCCGCCTTCTTCGGGGCCGGAGGCGGAGCCCCGATGCTTTCCGTCACTGGAATCCACTCCTCGTCAGGCGGCCATGCACCCGCCGCAGCGCCCACCGCACACCCTCACGGGCCACCGGGCGCCGCGACACCCACGCCGCCACGTCAGGGCCCCACTGGTAGTAGCCCCGGATGAACGCCCGGCCCGGCGCGCTCTTCCGCAGCACGTCGTCGCGGTAGGCGCGGAAGGCCACGAGCTCCGGCGCGCCGTCGCCGAACGCCACCGTGGCCACGAAGCACGAGGACGCCGGGCTCACCCACATGAGCCGCTGGTTGGTGAGGTTCACCACCGCCTTCAGCTCGCGCGCCTCCGTATAGACGAAGGCCAGCAAGTCGCGCCGAGCGGAGGGGAACTCCTGTCCGCTGGCCTCCTCGAACTCGATGCGCGTGCTGCCCGTGGTGCCGACCTCGTCCACCGTGAAGAAGTACCGCTTGGAGCTGCGGCCGACCTCCACCTCCAGCCCACGCAGCTCGCCGAAGTACGCCAGGAAGGGCGTGCGGCAGACCGGGCAGATGAAGCGGTTGTAGGCGTGACTGGTGAGGAACGCGTAGTCCCCCACCCGCTTGCAGCCCATGTTCGGGCACACCAGCTTCACGTTCGCCTGGGGCGCGTTGCGCGGGTCATACCGCGACACGCGCGAGCCCTTGTCGAACACCGGCGGCGGACGCGGCGGCGACGTCACCAGGTGGCGCGTCGGGTGCGCGGCGCGCTCCAGCTCCTGCGCCCGGCGCCAGGCCGTCTCCGCGGCCTCCAGCCGTCCGGCCGCCGTGTGGCAGAGCGCCTCGCCGTGGGCCAGCAGCGCGGCCACCAGCTTCTCCAGCGTGGCCACCGCCGAGCCATCCCGCCCCGCGGCCAGCGCCTCCGCCAGCACCCGCTCGACCTCGGGGAGCAGGGCCTGGGCGGCCTTGCGGGAAGGGTCCTCCGCGCGGCGGTACACCGGCGGTTCGGGGATACGGACGAAGAGGGCCGAGGCCGCCGCGCGCACCCGCTCCACCGCCGCGTCGCCACGCCCCACGTCCAACTGCGCCGCCCGCTCACGGGCCGCCTGAAAGAGTTCTTCGGGTTGCAAGCGCGCGGACATTAAAGGCCCCACCCCGCGCTGTCAGCGCATTGGACACCGCCGCGGTCGGAAACTGGCCACGCCCTCTTTTTCAATGTACGAAGAGGTAGGAGGTTGTGAGCGTGAACGCATTGAAGTTCATCGTCTGGACGTGCTGTGCGGTGGGGCTCGGCGTCTTCCTGGCTTCGGGCAAGGTGGATGGCCGCACGCCGTTGAACCACATGGAGCGGGCGTGGAGCCGCTCGGTGAACCCGTCCGCGGTGGATCGGCTCAAGGACGGGCTGGAGGACGCGTACGAGGACGCCAAGGACGCCGTCGCCGGAGACAAGGATTCGTCACCTCGTGAGCGCATCAGCGCCGAGGACCGTGCAGCGGTGAACCGCATCATCGCGCAGAAGAAGTAGTCCGCCGCCTGGCCCGCTTCCCCTGGCCTTCCCTCCTCCTTAGGTTGCACCGAAGGCGGATGGTCGGGGTGGAGGCGGGGCCATGGGCAGGGCGCGAGGCAAGAGTGTCATCCTGTTCGCCGCGCTGGTGTGCGCGCTGGTGCTGCCAGCGCAAGCCACCGGCCGCGAGCGAAACCGGCTGTGGGTGGAGTCGCAGAACCGCGCGCTCCAGAAGCAACGCTCCACGCTGAGCGACGTGGCCCGGCGCGCCATGCCCTCCGTGGTGTCCATCACCACGCAGCAGGCCGCCGACATGCAGGCCGTCGCCGCCGGCGAAGACGCGCAGAAGGGCATCGGCTCCGGCTTCATCATCCATCCGGACGGCTACGTCCTCACCAGCGCGCACGTGGTGGAGGGCGCGGCGGAGGTCATCGTCTCCGTCCTGCACCCGCGTGGCTACGTGGAGGAGTTCGAGGCCATCATCGTGGGCGAGGACGCCCGCACCGACTGCGCGCTGCTGAAAATCGCCGCGCCCCGCAAGCTGCCCGTGCTGAAGCTGGCCTCCGCGTCACACGTGCGCTCGGCGGACTGGATTGTCGTCATCGGCAACCCCTTCGGGCTGGCGCACTCGGTGACGGTGGGCGTGGTCAGCTACATGGGCCGCACGGACGTGACGCCCAACGGGCGGGATGGCGACTTCGACTACATGCAGATGGACGCCTCCATCAACCCTGGCAACTCCGGCGGGCCGGTGTTGGACCTGCACGGCGACGTGGTGGCGGTGGCCAACGCCGTCAACGTGGCGGGCCAGGGCATCGGCTTCGCCATCCCCATCGACATCGCGAAGACGGTGATTCCGCACCTCAAGGCCCACGGCCGCGTGCGCCGCGGGTGGCTGGGCATGAGCGTGCAGGACTTCTCGCCCGAGGTGGCCGAGGCCTTCAACCTGCGGCGCGGCCGCGGGGTGGTGGTGACGGACATCGTCGAAGGCGGTCCGGCCGAGCGCGCGGGCCTGCAGGTGGGCGACGTCATCGTCAGGATGGACCAGCGGAGCGTGCGCCGGGCGCATGCGCTGCGCTGGCAGGTGGCCGCCCGGGGCGTGGGCCGTGACGTGAAGTTCCAGGTCCACCGGCTGGGGCGCCCGATGAAGCTGACCCTCAAGTTGGACGAGCTGCCCTCCGACGAGACGCCCCTGCCCACCATGGCCAGCACCGGGGCCGGGCGGCACGCGGGGGCGCCTCAGCCGGTGCTGGACGACCTGCTATCGCCGGTGCCTCGCTCGAAGAGCCGCCAGGCGGCCCCGCCCTCGGGGGAAGCAGGCCCAGAGACGGGGGGTTCTGGACAAGACGCCCCCGCGCCCTGACGTCCGGAACGGGCCCGCAGTGGCCCCTGGTTTCCCGGGCTCCTTGCGTTCGGGGGACATGGGCGCTAGACAGTGCGCCTTTTTCCGTACCCTTGCGGCGGGTCCACCTCGGTGTGGCGCCGCGACTTCGCATCGTTTCGCAGGAGAGTTTCGCAATGGCCGAGGCCCAGACGACCCCGAAGCGCACCAGTTGGCCGCGTTTCGCCAAGAGCAATGGCAAGAAGGCGTGCACCGTGGAGGGCTGCAAGCGCCCCTACCGCGCCAAGAACTACTGCTACTTCCACTACAAGCAGTGGCGCCAGGGCGACCTGCCGCACAGCCGCTACCGCACCTGCTCCAAGCCGGAGTGCCGCGTGAAGACGTTCAAGGCCGGCCTGTGCGAGAAGCACCACGGCGAGGCCTTCAAGAAGGACGCGGCGTAGACCGCGACTCGCCGTCGGCGCCGGGGCGGCCTCTTCCTCAGGTTGAGGCGCCCCGCGTCACCGCGCGCTCCAGGTGCTTGAAGGCCGTGAGCCACAGCTCCGCCTCGCGCTGGGTCAGCCGCGCTCGCATCAACGTCTGCTCCAGCTCGTTCAGCACATGCTGCGGCGCCTGCGGGTTGAGGAACTCCGCGCGCAGCATGACGTCCCGCATCCGCTTCGCCAGCGCCCCCAGCGTGCCCAGCTTCGCCCCCGGCGCCTCCTCCACCGCGGCCGTGGGCGTCAGCCCCTGACGATGGCAGAGGTACAGCAACACCGCGGACGACTGCGCCAGGTTCATGGACGGCTGCACCGCCGACGTGGGAATGGCGAGCACGTCCGTGCACCGCGCCAGGTCCTCGTCGGACATGCCCCGCTGCTCGCCGCCGAAGACGAGCGCCACGCGCCCGCGCACGCTCTCCTCCGCCAGCCGCTGCATGGCCTCCTCCGGCGTCAGCACGGCGCGGCCCTTGAGCTGGGTACGAGAAGTCGTGCCCACCGCGTACACGCAGTCCTTCAGCGCGTCCCCCAGGTCGGACGTCACCTCCATGCCCCGCAGGACGAAGTCACTCTTGACCGCGAGACGCTCCGCGCCCTCGATGGACTTGAGCACCGGCTCGGACAGAATCAGTCGTGAGTACCCGAAATTGGCCATGATTCTGGCCACGGCGCCGAGGTTGTCGGTTGAACGCGTCTGATGAAGGACAACGGTGAGCTGCTCCCCTGGCCGCATGCGCTGAGTTTAGCTGGTTGATCCCGAAGCAGATCGGTATATTCCCCGTTGATGCGTCGCTGGCTCCCTGGGTTGCTCCTCTCTCTCGTGACGGTCCTCACCGCCTGTGGTGAGGTCGGTGCACCTGTCCGTGCCACGGTGAGCGCGCGGCAGGCCCTCACCAATCCGCCGGAGTTCCTCGAGTTCGAGTCTTCGTCGACGCGGCTGGAGCTCTTCCGCGAGGTGGCCCGGCAGTCCGTCGTTGAAGCCGGGCAAGCGGCCCAGGCACTGGTCCTCTTCCCCGTCAGCCGACAGGGCGAGCTGCTCGCCGCGCCGGGCTTCGACCCGAAGATGGACCTGTTCCAGGCCCCCGACGCGGGCGCGCCCTTGGAGCTGGTGTTCGAGTCTGGCGGAGAGCGTTGGCCGGATGACCGCCGCGAGGGCCTCCAGGGCCTCTCCGAGCGTGAGGCCGCGGAGCTGGTGGCCCGCACGCTGCTCGCCCACTGGGGCATCGCGCCCAGCAGCGCGGTGCAGGTGGACCGGGCGTCGGGCGCGCCGTACGCGGTCGCTTACGTGGATGGAATCCTGCGCATCAACCCAGCTTTCCTCTACCTGGCAGCGGCGTACGGTCCTTCTTCCCTGCCCGCTTCGCTCCAGTAGAGTCGCGCGCCTCAAGTCAGGCCCCCTTGCCTCTCGCCCTTCCCGCGAGAGAGGGGCCGCGAGGCGACAGTGAATACCTCCGCACTTCACGCGCAGCTTCCCCTCACCCTCCAGCAGACGGACCTGCCCGCGCTCGGCCAGCACTACCGAGGCAAGGTTCGCGAGACGTACCGGCAGGATGACCGGCTCATCCTGGTGACGACGGACCGCCTGTCCGCGTTCGACCACATCCTCACCACCATCCCCTTCAAGGGCGAGGTGCTCAACCGGCTCTCCGCCTTCTGGTTCGAGCGCACAAAGCACATCGTCCCCAACCACGTGCTGGACGTGCCCGACGCCAACGTCACCGTGGCGCGCGCCTGTCAGCCCTTCGCCGTGGAGGTGGTGGTGCGCGGCTACCTCACCGGCAGCCTGTGGCGCGACTACCAGAAGGGCGCGCACACCGCCTACGGCCTGCCCTTCCCGGACGGCCTGCGCCAGGACGAGTCCTTCCCCGCCCCCATCATCACCCCGTCCACCAAGGCGGAGTACGGCCTGCACGATGAGCCCATCTCCGAGGAGGCGCTGCTGGCGCGGGGGCTGGCCACGCCTCGTGACTGGGCGCGCATCTCCGAGGCCGCGCTGGGCCTCTTCGCCGAAGGGCAGAGGTGGGCGCGCTCACGCGGGCTCATCCTCGTGGACACCAAGTACGAGTTCGGCAAGGTGGGCGACACGCTCTACGTCATCGACGAGATGCACACCCCGGACTCCAGCCGCTACTGGGTGGCCGACGAGTACGAGGCGCGCTTCGCGAAGGGCGAAGCGCAGCGCATGCTGGACAAGGAGAACATCCGCCAGTGGCTCATGCGCGAGCGGAACTTCTCCGGCCAGGGCACGCCGCCGCCCATCCCCGATGACGTGCGCGTGGACCTGGCCACCAAGTACGTGGCCGCCTACGAGCAGATAACCGGCACGACGCTGACGCTGGAGCCGGGCGACGTGAAGGCCCGCATCGAGCGCAACCTGCGTGAGAAGGGCTACCTGAAGTAGCCCTTCTCCGGCACCGGCACGGGGCGCCTACGCGCTCCGGCCGAAGACGCGCTGGAAGACGTCGTCCATGTGGCGCGTGTGGTAGCCCGGGGAGAAGCAGTCGGAAATCTCCTCGGGCGTCATCATCTTCCGCAGGTCCTCGTCCGCGAGCAGGGCCTGCCGGAAGTCGAGGCCTTCCTCGTACAGCTTCATCGCGTTGCGCTGGACGATGACGTAGGCGGCCTGCCGGTCCATGCCCTTGCGCGCCAGCTCCAACAGGAGGCGCTGCGAGTTCACCACGCCGCCCAGCAGGTCCAGGTTCTTCTTCATCTGCTCCGGGTAGACGCGCAGGTCCTCCATCAGCCGCGCGAAGCGGATGAGCATGAAGTCCGCGAGGATGGTGGCATCCGGGCCGATGACGCGCTCCACGGAGGAGTGGGAGATGTCCCGCTCGTGCCACAGCGCCACGTCCTCCATGGCGCTCACCGCGTAGCCGCGCAGCAGGCGCGCCAGGCCGGTGAGGTTCTCCGACAGAATCGGGTTGCGCTTGTGCGGCATGGCGCTGGAGCCCTTCTGTCCCGCGGTGAAGGGCTCCTCCGCCTCGCGCACCTCGGTGCGCTGGAGGTGGCGAATCTCCACGGCGAACTTCTCGATGCTCGAGCCCAGCAGCGCCAGCGCGGTGAAGAACTCCGCGTGCCGGTCCCGCTGCACCACCTGGCTGGAGGCCGGCGCGGGCTTGAGGCCCAGCTTGCGGCAGACGTGCTCCTCCACGGCGGGTGGCAGGTGCGCGAAGGTGCCCACCGCGCCGGAAATCTTCCCCACGGCGATGCTCTCACGCGCGTGCTCCAGGCGCGTGCGGGCGCGGCGCAGCTCGTCGTACCAGATGGCCAGCTTGTGGCCGAAGGTGATGGGCTCCGCGTGGATGCCGTGGCTGCGGCCCATCTGCAGCGTGTGCTTGTGCTCGAAGGCGCGCTTCTCCACCGCGGCCATGACGCGGTCCACATCCTTCAGGATGAGGTCCAGCGCGTCGCGCAGCGTGAGCGCCAGCGACGTGTCCAGCACGTCCGACGACGTCATGCCCAGGTGCAGCCAGCGCGCGCTGTGCCCCACCCGCTCCTCCATGAAGGTGAGGAAGGCGATGACGTCGTGCTTGGTGGTGCGCTCAATCTCCTCGATTTTCGCTGCGTCCTCGGGCGTGAAGTCGCCCGCGCGAGCAAGGCAGTCCCGCAGCGCCTCGCGGGGCGCCAGTCCGGCCTCCACCATGCCCTCCAGGGCGGCGAGCTCCACGTCGCGCCAACGGCTGTAACGGGCCTCATCGGACCAGAGGGAGGACATCTCCTGACGGCTGTATCGCGGAATCACTCGTAGACCTTCACGGCAAAGTCCCGCCGCGCCGCGAGCCGGAGGAGTTCCAGCACGGCGTCGGAGGACGGACCCAACTTCCTGGCGGCGGTGAGATTGAGAGACAAGTCCAGCCCCTCGGGCTGAACCACCGCCAGCGCTCCTGGATTCACCTTCTCGTGGATGATGCGGTTGGCCAGCCGCCCGGCCTGCTGGCCAATGGCCGTGGGACTGGGCGAGAGCGCCAGCGTGGCCCCTTCCTTCACCTGGCTGGGCGTCAGCGCGGCCAGCGGCACCCGGTGCGCCGTCGCGAAGGCGATGAGCGCCTGGACGACGGCCGCGTTGCCCACCGTCTTGTCCGCCACCATCAGCAGCGCGTCCACCTTGCCCACCGCGCCGTCCAACGCCTGCTCCGCCCGGCCCCCCGCCTTCATTTCCAGCGGGAGGATGGACATGCCCTTCGAGGCCGCCGCCGCGCGGGCCTGCGTCACCGTCGCCGCGGAGAACCGCGGGTCATGCAGGATGCCCACGCGCTTCACCTTCGGCGACACGACCCTCAGCGCCTCCAGCTCCGGCCCCATGTCGCTGGTGAGGGAGATGCCGGTGACGTTGGCGCCGTCCAGGCCGTACTTCTCGTAGTAGGGCACCATGGCGAAGAGGACGGGCACGTCCTCGCCCAGCGAGCGCCGTGCGGCGTTGGCGGCCAGGGGCCCCAGGGCCAGCACCAGTGCGGGCTTCTGCGCCGCCAGCTTCTTGAAGAGCCGCGCGGCCGCGCCCGCGCTTTCGTCCAGCATGACCTCCTGCACCTCCGCCCGGGCCTCCGCCGCGAACCCGGCGATGACGGAGGCATACGGCGCCAGGTGGGCGGACTTCACCGCCACCACGCGGGGACGGGCCGGCTGCTGCGCCACGGCCACCGCCGGCAGCAGCGCGACGAGGAGCGCGGCGACGCAGCCCTTCATTCCCGCACGCTCGCGCAGCAGCGGAAGCCCACCGCGTTCGAGCGCTCCGTGGGCACGCCGTTGCTCCGCGCCGAGCAGCGTGACGCCGGGTCCGGCTGGTCGAAGGCGCCGCCCTTCAGCGCGTAGCCCTGGACACCCAAGCGGGTGGCCGTCCACTCCGCCGCGTTGCCCGCCAGGTCCATCACCGCGTAGCCCGACTTGCACCGCGCGAAGCGCCCGGAGATCGCCAGTCCCCCCGAGCTCGTCGCGGTGTTGCACGCGCCCACGGCCTGCTCCTCGCCGAAGGGGAACCGCGAGTTGCCGGGGCCCTTGCATGCCTTCTCCCATTCCTCTTCCGTGCAGAGCCGCTTGCCCTCGCGCTCGCACATTCCCCGCGCCTCTTCCCAGGCCACGGCCACCTTCGGCATCGCGCCAGCCTGGTTGGGGAATTCGTACTCATCCACGCAGAAGGAAGACACCTGGATGCTCGCGACGGGGCGCTCGTCCGGGCTGGCCAGTGCGTCGTCGTCGCTCCGGCCCATCTTGAAGGCCCCGCCACTCACCAGCCGCATTCCCGCGGGACACCCCCCCACGGGCGTCGCCACCGCGGCCGCGCCACCAGGCGCCTGGCCACGAGCCCCCTGCCCTCCGGACTTCTGCAGCGCCTTGATGGCCAGGAAGCCCCCGCCCGCGCCCAACGCCAGGCAGCCGAGGACGAGCAGCGCCAGCCTCAGCATGGAACGCTGGGGCTTCGCCGCGCGCGTGGCGGACCTGGTGAGCACCGCTCCGCGAGGCGCGGCGCGAGCGCTGGAGCCTTCCGACGGTTCACTCCGCTTCGCGCCGGAGCGAGCGCCCGGGTCCGACACCTCCGCCCCCCGGCGGCGGGTGCGAATACCGGAGTCCTCGGAGGCACGGCCGCGGCCACGGCTGCCGGTGTCCTCGGCACCGCCTTCTGCGCCGTCGCGAGCCCGTGAACGGGAGCGGCCCACCGCGGGCGCGGCGTCCAGCGTGGGCGCGGCGGGGCGGCCCGCGGGCACGGCGGGTGCCTCGTCCAGGGTCATCGCGCTGGAGCGGCCATCCGTCACCGCGGGGGCGTCCACCTGCGTGGGCGCGGCGGAGCGGCTCAGCGCGGCCTCGGACTCCTGCGCGGACGCGGCGCCACGCTCACGGGTGTCCTCGGAATCCTTCCGCGACGGCGCGGAGCGGGACGGCGCGGGCGGAGACGACACGGGCCGCGAAGCGCTCCCCTGCGCCGAGGGTGCCGCCTTCGCGGCGACGGGCGGCGCGATGAAGGGCAGCGCCTGCTCCGTCAGGTGCTGCGGCGCGGACGCAGACGCGGGCTTGCCTCGGCCCATGATGGCGGCCAGCGACGCCGCGTCCAGCGGCTGCGTGGCATCCACCGGCGGCGGCAGGTCCGGAATGGACGCGGGCGGAGTGGGCGCGGCGACACCGGGCGGCGGAGGCAGGTCGTCCTCCTGCACGGCCGGGAGCATGCCCGTGGGCACCGGAGGCGGAGGCCTCGCCGCCTGCCTCGCGGTGTTCGCGGCCGACGAGCCCGGAGGGGCCGGGAGGCTCCGCGCGCGCGACACCACCGCGGCCGGCGTGCGCGCCAGGATGTTGGAGAACTCGGTGAGGAACTCACCCGCCGTCTTCGGACGGGCCAGCGGGTTGAAGTTGAGCGCGCGCCGGTACAGCGCCTCGATGGAGGTCGGCAGGTCCGGGTGGTGCATCGTCAGGCCGGGGATGACGCCGTCCTCGGGCACGAGCCCGGTGAGCAACTCCCCCACGATGACCGCGAGCGAGTACACGTCCATGCGCGTGTCCAGCTCGCCCCCGCCCACGTACTCCGGCGCGATGTAGACGTCCGCGCGTTGCCCCTTCTGGGCCTGCACGAAGGGCAGGTGTGGCACGGCCAGGCCCAGGCCGTAGTCCGTCACCTTGAGCAGGTCCGGCAGGACGATGACGTTCTCCGGCTTGAGGTCGGAGTGCGGCCCGAAGCGGTGCGCCGCGTCCAGGGCCGCCGCCATCTGCGACAGCAGCGGCTCCACTTCCTTCAGCGAGAAGAGCTGCCCCCTCGCGGTGCGCTGCTCCATCATCCGGCGCAGCGTCATGCCCTCCAGCAGTTGCAGGGTGATGAAGGGCCGGTCCCCATCCACGCCCTCCTCGTACACGCGCAGGAGGTTCGGATGGTTGAGCTTCTTGGCCACGCGCATGGACAGCGAAAACTGCATGCGCTCCTCGGGCTGCTGCACCAGTCGCGGGTGCACGGCCTTGAGCGCCACTTCGACGTCAATCTCCTCGTCCTGGGCCCGGAAGACGAAGCCCATGGGCCCGGAGCCCACCACTTCCAGGATGGCGTAGCGGCCGGCGACGACGTCCCCTGGCTTGTAGGGTGCGCCGTCCGCGTTGCGCCGGCGAGCCGCCCCGGCGGGAGGACGCGCCGCGGCATCGTGCTTCAGCCCACAGGTGGGACAGGTGTCTTGGGAGGCAGGAACGAGGCTGCCGCAGCGGTAGCAGAGCAAAGCTGGCGTACTCCAGGAGGCAGTCGGGGGCCACCTCGGGGGAAGGCCCAGCCTCTTATTCTGCACGCTCCCCTGTCATCAAGGAACGCCGAGCGCGGAAGTCAGCGACTAGCGGCCCGTGGACCCAAAGCCATTTCCACCCCGGGAGGTTTCCTCCAGTACCTCCACCTCCTGGAGGGCGACGGGTGGCACGGCGGCCACCACCAGTTGGGCCACGCGGTCGCCCCGACGCAGGGTGAAGGGCTCGTTGGAGAGGTTGACGAGGATGACCTGCACCTCTCCCCGGTAATCCGCGTCCACCGTCCCCGGCGCGTTGAGCAGGGTGACGCCATGCCGCAGCGCCAGGCCCGAGCGTGGACGCACCTGCCCTTCGTACCCAGCGGGTAGCGCGAGCGCGAGCCCGGTGGGCACCGCCAGCCGCTCCAGGGGCGCCAGCACCCGCTCCCCGTCGATGTCCGCGCGCAGGTCCAGGCCCGCGGCCAGCGCCGTCTCGTAGCGGGGAAGTGGCAGGGGCTCCGCATGGGTGCGCACGCGGCGCACCTTCACCGTGAGGGGGGAAGACATGCGCTGGGACTAACACAGCTGCCGCCGCCTCGTGCCACGGCGGCGTGACAACCTCGAGCGTCAGGCCTCATGGCGCGGCGCCCTTCGCCACGGGCCGCAAGGCGGTGCGGAACTTCAGCGGGTCCATGGGCCGCGCCGCCAGCTCCAGTTGGTAGTGCAGGTGGGGACCGGTGGAGCGGCCCGTGTTGCCCGAATGCGCCACCCGTTCTCCCCGGCTCACGCGCTGTCCCACCTTCACCAGCAGCTCCGAGTTGTGACAGTACGCCGTCGTCACGCCCCGCCCGTGGTCCACCACCAGCACGCGGCCATTCACGGCGTCCTCGCTGGCACGCCGGACGACGCCGTCCGCCACCGCCACCACGGGCGTCCCCACCGGCACGCCCAGGTCCACGCCTGTGTGCAGCTTCCGGCGCCCCAGCACCGGGTGGAAGCGCTCGCCGAAGGGACTCGTCACACGCGCGCTCTCATGGACGGGCCACGCCAGTCCGAAGGCAGTGGCCAGCGCCAGGGCCTGCGCGGCGCCCACGGACGCGTCCTCGAAGCCCGGTGGGAGCTGCCCCGACAGGCGCTCCAGCGTGGGCGCCTCACCCTCCGCCGCCACCCGCTCCAGCGCGTAGCGCGCGGGGACTCGGCCCGCGAAGAGCGCCGTGAGCCGGGCCTCCTCTCCTGGAAAGTCCTTGGCCAGCGCCGTGTGCAGGCTGCGCGCGGCCACCGGGCCCGCCTGCGGGTCCAACAGCGACGCGGCGGGGATGCCCAGCTCCGCCGCCAGCTCCAGCGCGGGCTGGCGGGCTCGCGCCTGGGCGCCCTTGAGCGCCAGGTGGGTTCCCCAGGCCAGGGCCTCCGCGTCCGTGAGGGCCCGCGACAGGGGGACGTCGGGAGCCACCAGCGGCGCCGACAACGAGGTGCCACTGACGCCGTCGTAGTACGCGAGCAAGGGCCGTGCGGTGCTGCGCGTCCCCGTGGCCCATGCCGTGGCCTTGCGCACCAGCGCGCCCGCGGGCGTGTGGTGGTACGCGGCCCACAAGCACAGCGCCGCCATGCAGAAGTCCAGCAGTCCTTTCGCCTGGCGCGGGAACATGGGCACCTACCGGAAGAACGACAGCAAGGGCGTCGCATCCACCACCGCCGCCACGGCCAGCGGCACCACCACCGCGCAGCCCAGCAGCCCGCGCCGCAAGGCCGCCCTGCCCCCGGCTTCCTCACACACCGCGTCCGCGTGTTGAAGGTTGCGCAGCACCGCGCGCCACCCGAACGAAACCAGGACGCCCACCAGCGAGGCCACCGCCAGCACCCGGGCCGCCGCGTCCGCCGCGCCGTCGCCGAAGAGCTCACGCCAGGAGAGGTATACCGAGCCCTGGATGAGCCTGGCCACCGCGCACGCGCCCGCCAGCGCCACGGCCGCCGTCGCCAGGGGCCGCAGCCACCGCATGGGCGTGGGCTTGCGCAGACACCGCGCCCCCAGCTGCCGCCACGTCGGACGCGCGGCCTTCTGGGGCTCCAGCACCGCGCGCCACGCCTCCGCTGGAGCCGGGGTGGCCGCCTCACGGTAGCCCAGCGCGGGCAGCGCCAGCACCACGTCCGCCGCCAGCTCCCACGCGAGCGCGAGGAAGCGCGCAATCCGGGTGCGCTGCTCCAGCGACACCCACTCCACCAGGGGCGCCGTCAGCGAAGAGCGACCCACGAGCGCGTCGAAGCCCGCGTCCACCCGGTCCACCAGCGCCAGCAGCCGTTCATCCAGCGTGTCCGCCGCCGAGTGCACCCCCACCGCCACCAACGCGACCAGCCCCAGCGGCATGAATGCCCAGCGGAAGGCCCCCAGGAAACGGGAGACGTCCGCCAGGAAGGGCGTGGACGACGACGCAGGCGGTGGTCGAGGTGGCAAACAGCCTCCGTGCGGATGGGCTCGCTCCTCAACGCACGGCCCGTCTGGAAGTGTCTAAGGCACCCCGGCCCGAAACGAAAACACCCCCTCCCGCGCGCGGTGGCGGAAGGGGGCGCCATGAGCGCCGGGCTCCCAGTGAAGGAGCCCGGGCTTGCGAGCACTAGGCCTTGGCGTCCGGCTGCGTGGGCGCGGGCGCCGGCTGCACGGCGGCCTCACTTGCGGCGGCGCCCTGCTGCGCGGTCCGCTCCGCCATGGCCTCCTTGCGCGACAGACGAATCTTGCCGGTTCTGTCGATGCTGACGACCTTCACCAGCACCTCGTCGCCCTCGTTCAGCACGTCGGAGACGCTCTTGACGCGCTTGTCGGACAGCTCGGAGATGTGGATGAGGCCGTCGGTGCCCGGGAACAGCTCCACGAAGGCGCCGAACTCGGCGATCTTGCGCACCGTGCCCGTGTAGATCTTCCCAATCTCCGCCTCGCGGGTCAGCGCCTGAATCATCGCGATGGCGGCCTTCACGGCGTCGCCGTTCGCGCTGGCGATGTCCACGCGGCCCGAGTCCTCGATGTTAATCGCGGCACCCGTGCGGGCGATGATGTCCTTGATGACCTTGCCGCCCGGCCCGATGACGTTCTTGATGAACTCGGGGCGAATCTGGATGGTGGTGATGCGCGGCGCGTACTGGCTGATCTCCTTGCGGGACTCGGCCAGCGTCTTGAGCATCTCCCCCAGGATGTGGAGGCGGCCCTGACGCGCCTGCTCCAGCGCGCGGCTCATGATCTCCGTCGTGAGGCCGGTAATCTTGATGTCCATCTGGATGGACGTGATGCCCTTCGAGGTGCCGCACACCTTGAAGTCCATGTCGCCCAGGTGGTCCTCGTCACCGAGGATGTCGGAGAGGATGGCAATCTTGTCGCCCTCCTTCACCAGACCCATGGCGATACCGGCCACCGGGGCCTTGAGCGGAACACCCGCGTCCATCAGCGCCAGCGTGCCGCCGCAGACGGAGGCCATGGACGAGGAGCCGTTGGACTCCAGGACGTCCGACACCAGGCGCACCGTGTATGGGAAGGACTCGCTCTTCGGAATCATGTTGCGCAGCGCCCGCTCCGCCAGCGCGCCGTGGCCGACTTCCCGGCGACCCGGGCCCCGCAGCGGCTTCGCCTCGTTCACGCTGAACGGCGGGAAGTTGTAGTGCAGCATGAAGCGCCGGAAGGCCATGCCGCCCAGCATCTCCAGGCGCTGCTCGTCATCGCTGGTGCCCAGCGTGGCGACCACGAGCGCCTGCGTCTCGCCGCGCGTGAAGACCGCGCTGCCGTGGGTGCGCGGAAGCACGCCCACCTCGCACGTAATCTGACGGACCACGTCGTGGCCACGGTCGCCGATGCGGCCACCGTTGACCGTCATCTCGCGCATGTGCTCGTACTTCAGGTCCTCCACCACTGACTTGGCGTGCTTCTCCACCTGCGAGGTGTAGGCGTCGCCCAGCTGCTCCTTGAGCCTGGCGAGCGTCTCCTTCTTCGTCTTGCCGAGCGACTCGTAGCGCGCGCCCTTCTCCTTGATGCCGTAGCCCGCCTTGATGCCGTCCATGGCCAGCTCACGCACCTTGGCGCGCAGGCCCTCGTCCACGGTGGCCGGCTTGTCGAAGGCGCGGACCTGCTTCTTCAGCTCGCGCCGCAGTTCGTCCTGCAGATCCAGCGCGGGCTGCGCCGCCGTGAAGCCGAAGTCGAGCGCCGCGACCATGTCGGCCTCGGAGACCTCCTCCGCGCCACCCTCCACCATGACGATGGCCTTGCGGCTCACCGCCATGATCAGGTCCAGGTCGCTCTGCTCGCGCTGCTTCGCGGTGGGGTTGGCCACCAGCTGACCGCCGACGCGGCCCACGCGGACGCCGGCGATGGGGCCGTCGAACGGGATGTCCGACGCCCACAGCGCCGCGGAGGCGCCGGTGAGGCCGTGGATGTCACCCTCGTGCTCCGGGTCGGAGGAGATGACGCTGACGATGATCTGCGTCTCGTACGCGTAGCCTTCGGGGAACAGCGGGCGGCAGGAGCGGTCGATCAGACGGCTGGTCAGCGTCTCCTTCTCCGTGAGGCGGCCCTCGCGCTTGAAGTAGCTGCCGGGGATGCGTCCGGCCGAATACAGCTTCTCCTGGTACTCCACCGTCAGGGGGAGGAAGTCGATCTCCTTCTTCTCCCGGGCGCTCACCGCCGTCACCAGCAGCATGGTGTCGCCATAGCGAACCACCACGGAACCGTCGGCCTGCTTCGCCAGACGGCCCACTTCAATGCTCAGCTCGCTCTCGCCAATCTTGACGCTCTTCTTCAACATGTCCGTGCCTCTGGATTCGTCAGGGCGAAGACCCCACCGCGCGCACCCGGTCCGAGAAATGGACCCGGCACCCCGGGAGGGCCCTCGGGGTGTTTGAGCGGTCACCAGGGCCTCAAGACAGGCGCCAGTTGAGGCAACCGCCAGCATGTACTGCGGAGGGCGCTTGCGGAGCGCCGGAGGGATGTCTCGGAACTTTTGATCCCTGATCGCAGGGGCCGACCGCGGTCAGCCCCTCCGAACGGAAACCAAAACCTCCGCAGCCACCACTCCCTTGCCCGCCTCCACCCACCGCGCTTCGACTGCTTCACTTCACTGCATGACTGCCTACGTCTTAAACGCGCGGGGCGCTGGTTTCTGCCAGCGCCCCGGTCCTGCTCAACTGCCTACTTGCGGATGCCGAGGCCGTCGATGAGCTTCTTGTACCGCGCGACGTCCTTGGACTTCAGGTAGTCCAGCAGGCGGCGGCGCTGACCGACCAGCTTCAGCAGACCGCGGCGGGAGTGGTGGTCCTTCTTGTGCGTCTTGAAGTGCTCGGTGAGCATGGTGATGCGCTCGGACAGCAGCGCCACCTGGACCTCGGGGGAACCCGTGTCCGACTCGTGGGTCCGGAACTTCGACACCAGCTCCGACTTACGCTCCTGGTGCAGCGACATGAGACTCTTCCTTGCCCGCTCCGGTGGAGGTTGCTGCTCGCGTCACCACGGTCCGCGGAGGGGTACAGACCGGGTGCATCCTTCTAACGAGCGGGGGGGCTTATAAGCTTCACCCCCCGTGGGGTCAACCATCGACGCCTGCCCGTGAGAAGACGTACAGCCACAATCCCATGAAAAATCCCGGCGTTACACCAGGACGCGCAGGTAGCGCAGGCGGCCACCCGCCACTTCGGCCACCGCCAGCAGCGCGTCATCCGGGCCCATGACGCGCACCCGTCCGGCCTTCCCAGCGGGGACCTCCACCGGGACGCCGTGGGAGACACGCTTTGCGTCGGCGGCGCTCACCCGCACCTCCGGCAGGTCCACCAGCGCCTGCGACATGGTCATCAGCCGGCTGGCCAGCGCGCCCTCCTTCAGCAGCGCCGGCACGTCCGCCAGCGGCAGCGCCTGCGCCAGGGAGAAGGGACCACTCGCGGTGCGCCGCAGCGCCTCCAGGTGGGCCCCACAGCCCAGCGCCCGGCCCACCTCCTGGGCCAGGGTGCGCACGAAGAAGCCCTTGGAGCAGCGCACCGACAGCTGCAGGCGCTCCGCGGAGAAGTCGCGCAGCACCAGCTCGTACACCGTCACCTGGCGGGCGGCGCGCTCCACTTCCTCGCCCGCACGGGCCAGCTCGTAGAGCCGCTTGCCACCCACCTTGACCGCCGAATACATGGGCGGAATCTGGTCGAAGGTGCCCCGGAAGCGCGCCAGCGCCGCCTCAATCAAGGCGGGCGTCAGGGCCGGCACGGGCGCCTGCGCCGTCACCTGCCCTTGCGCGTCCAGGGTGTCCGTCTCCGAGCCCAGACGCACCGTGGCGTCGTAGGCCTTGTCTCCCTCGGTGATGAAGCCCGCGACCTTGGTGGCTTCCCCCAGGCAGAGCGGCAGCACGCCGGTGGCCAGCGGGTCCAGCGTCCCCGTGTGGCCCACCTTCTTCAGGCGAAGCAGCGAACGCACCTGGCGGACCACGTCGAACGACGTGGGGCCAGTGGGCTTGTCAATGACGAGGACGCCGTCCATGGCACGCCAATCGTGGAGGCCCAGGGCTGGACCTACCAGCCTTCCTTGTTGCGGACCTCGCGCAGCAGCCGGTCAATCTTGTCACCTTCGCCCACCGATTCGTCGAAGGAGAAGAAGATTTCCGGCGACACGCGCAGGTTGACGGCGGACGTCACCTCGCGGCGCACGAAGCCCTTGGCGGCTTCCAGGCCCTGTTGCGTGTCCGCCCGCTCCTGCTCGCTGCCCATCATCGAATAGAAGACACGGGCCACGCGAAGGTCCGGGGAGACCTTCACGCCTGTGATGGTGATGAAGCCGATGCGCGGGTCCCTCAGCATGCCCCGGGTGAGCAAGTCACCGATGGCCGCCTGGATTTCCTGCCCCACGCGCTCCGGTCGGGAATGCGTCGTCATTTCTTCTCCCAGTCTCGCGGGTTGCGCAGGGAACGGGCCCGAGCCCGCGCCTCGTCGAACGTCATCCGTCCACCGCTCGACGGAGACGGGCGGCCCGTGCCGCCGTCCATGCCGCCGTCATGGCGGCTTTCCCACTCTCCCAACCCCTCCGCCTCCGCGAGCGAGCCACGCTCGCCGCGCATGAAGCGGGCAATGGCGGCCTCCGACTGCGCCGCTGCCTGCTCCGGGGAAAGGTCCAACTCCTCCGCGCCCTCATCCACGGCCCGCGCCGAGAAGGAACCTCGCGAGGCCGCCTGGCCACTCGCGAAGAGCTGGTCCCCGAAGCCGAGGATTTCCGTCTCCCGCGACAACAGCGGGGCGACATACATCTCCTCGACGAAGTGGATGACCTTCTCCAGCTGCTCGTCCACGTGGCGACGCTCGTTGCCCACCACCGCGAGCGCCAGCGAGGCCTTCTGCCAGAGGTCCTGGTCATCGACCTCGGCCACCGCCACGTTGAAGCGGGCCTTGACCCGGTCCGTCACCCGGCGGAGCACCTGCCGCTTGGACTTCAGCGAGCCGCTGTCCGGAATCTGCAGGGTGAGGCGTGCGACACCTACGAACATAAAAGTCCCCCATTGCCACGGGTAGCCCCGCCCGAAGGCGGTGGCAACCCGGGCATCAGCACCCTGGGAAGATGGGGTCTTCCCAGGGTTTCGGGAGGCGCCGGGACTCTCCTGCAACTAGGCGAGGCTCTGCCGAGTCTCTTCGATCTCGTAGGCCTCGATGATGTCGCCCGGCTTGAGGTCGTTGAAGCTCTCGATGCCGATACCGCACTCGAAGCCCTGAGCGACTTCCTTGACGTCGTCCTTGAAGCGCCGCAGCGACGCCATCTTCCCGGAGAACAGCTGCTTGTTCTCGCGCATGAGGCGGACGAAGGCGCCGCGCTTCATGACACCGTCCAGCACCGCCGCACCGGCGATGGTGCCCAGCCGCGGCACGTTGAAGGTGTTGCGCACCTCCGCACGGCCCAGCTTGCGCTCGGTGCGGATGGGCTCCAGCAGCCCCTCCATCTCGTTGCGCACGCCGTCGATGAGCTCGTAGATGATGGAGTAGCTCTTGAGCACCACTTCCTGGGCCTTGGCCGCCGCCTCCGCCCCGGACTCGGGGTTGACGTTGAAGCCCAGCACGACGCCCTTGGAGGCCGCCGCCCGCATCACGTCGCCTTCGGTGATGGCGCCCACACCGGAGTGGACCACCTCCACCCTGACCTTGTGGGTGGTCAGCTTCTGGACGGCCTGCTTGACGGCCTCGGCGGAGCCCTGCACGTCCGCCTTGATGACGACGCGCAGCTCCTTGGGACCGCCGCCCGCCTTCGTCTTGGCGAACAGCTGCTCCAGGGACTCGCGGCTGACCTTGGACAGCTCGGTCTGCCGCTCCTTCATGTTGCGGTGCTCGGCGATCTGCTTGGCCGCCTTCTCGTCCGCCACCACGTTGATGGCGTCACCCGCGCTCGGCACACCGGACAGGCCGACGACCTCGGCGCAGTAGCCCGGCTTCACTTCCTTCACCTGCTCGCCGCGGCTGTTCGTCATCGCGCGGACGCGGCCGTAGTGCGAGCCGGTGACGACGGCGTCACCCAGCTTCAGCGTGCCTTCCTGCACCAGCACCGTGGCGACCGGGCCACGGCCGCGGTCCAGCTTGGCCTCGATGATGGCGCCCACCGACGGACGGCTCGGGTTGGAGGTCAGCTCGAGCACCTCGGCCTGGAGGGCCAGGTTCTCCAGCAGGAGTTCCAGGTTCTCCTTCGTCTTCGCGGAGACGGGAACCATGATGGTCTCCCCGCCCCACTCTTCCGGCACGAGCTCGTGGGTGGCCAGGTCCTTCTTCACGCGGTCCAGGTTCGCGCCCGGCACGTCCATCTTGTTGATGGCGACGACGATGGGGACCTCCGCCGCCTTCGCGTGCTTGATGGCCTCCACCGTCTGGGGCATCACGCCGTCGTCCGCGGCCACCACCAGCACCACGATGTCCGTCACGTCGGCGCCACGGGCGCGCATGGACGTGAAGGCCTCGTGGCCCGGCGTGTCGAGGAACGTCACGTCGCCCCGCGCGGTGGTGATGCTGTACGCGCCGATGTGCTGGGTGATGCCACCCGCCTCGCCCATCGCGACGTTGGCCTTCCGGATGGCGTCCAGGAGGCTCGTCTTGCCGTGGTCGACGTGGCCCATGATGGTGACGACCGGCGGACGGGGACGCTCGTTCTCGGGGCGGACCTCCACCTCGGGCAGGTAGTCCTCCACCTCGAAGCCGACGCGGTCGATCTTCCAGCCGTAGTCGCCGGCGACCATCTCCGCGGTGTCCGCGTCCACCATCTGGTTGGCCGTGGCCATCTTCCCCATGCCCATCAGCTTCTTGATGAGCTCGGCGCTGCGCACACCCATGCGCTGGCCCAGGTCGGACACGGAGATGCCCTCCTGCAGCTTGATGACCTTCTTCTCCTCGGCCATCTGGGTGATCTGCGTCTTGGCGCCCTTCTTCGTGGGCTTGCGCTTCTTGCCACGGATGGGGATGGTGACGCGGCCCCAGACCATGTCCGTCAGTTCCTGCTTGGACACGCTCTGCGTATCACCGGTGGTGCGCTTGCGCTGGCCACGCTCCTTGTTCTTGGAGACGTCCACCAGCTCGCGGCCGCGACCCAGGTGGTCCGGAACCACCTTGTACTCACGCCGCTCGGGGATGCCCGTGCGGCCCGGCGCCATGGGGTACTGCTTGGCCTGACCGGCCGTGGGCGTCACGCGGCGCACCTGGATGAGCGGGCGCGAGATGACGACGGCCTGGGTCGCCGTGGGACGGGCCGCGCCCGTGGGCGACACCTGGGCGTGCGGCACGCCGCCGACCATGATGGTGGGGCCCTGCGGCGTCGGCGAGGCCGAGGCCGAGGCCTGCACACCCGTGCCAGGCGCCGCGGTCGGACGCACTGGTCCCTGACCGGGACGCCCGGAGCCCTGGTAGGAGCTCGGCCCCTGATAGGACGGACGCCCACCCGGACCACCGGGACGGCCACCCGGGCCACCCGGACCACCGGGACGACCACCGGGGCCACCCGGACCACCGGGGCGCCCCCCCGGGCCACCCGGACCACCGGGACGACCACCCGGACCACCCGGACGACCACCACCGGGACCACCACGCTGCTGGTAGCCAGGCGCGGGGCCCCGGGAGACGACGGTCGCGGACGAAGGCGTGCTCGGAGACGTCCGGACTGCCGGCGGTACCGGTGAGCGTGGGGGGGGTTGGGGCAAGGTGGTGCTCTCCTGAACAGGGGGACGAGACTGCGTGGCGGCGGGAGCCGGCACGGCAGCGCGAGGAGCCTCCACCGGGGCCTGAGGGGCCTCGGCGGCGGGCGGGGGTGAGGCCACCTCGGCGGCGGCAGGGGCCTTGGGGGCCTCGGCGACCTGCGCGGGGGGCGTGGATGCGACAGCAGCTGGAGCCGCGGGCTCCGTGGCGGCGACCGGGGCCTCGATGTGCTGAGGCTCCGGGGCGCTCGGCGCCTCGACGGGCGCGCGGGGCGCCTCGACAGGCGGAGACGCCTGCACCGGCTCCTCGGCGGCGTACTCAGCCGCCATGGGCTCGGGCGGCGGCTCATAGGCGGCTTCGGCGGCCTGTGAAGCCTCGGCGCCGCTGTCCGCGGTCGCACCGGCGGGCGGACCCACCTTGCGGCGCACGACGAAGCCCTTCGCCGTCACGGGCGGCGTGGCCTGCTTCGGCTTGCGTTTGTCCAGAATCTTCTGGACGGCAGCGGTCGCCTGGTCGTCATCGAGAGACGACGAGTGGCTCTTGACGTCGTAACCGAGGCCCGACAGCTCGGTGACGACCTCCTTGTTGTCGAGCTCAATCCCGTGGCTCTTGAGTTCCTTGGCGATTTCGTGGACGCGCTTCTTCGACATATTGCCCTTGATGGCCTTCTGCTCCGCCGACTCCGGGGCGCAGCACCCTAGTCCAAACCCGAAAATGTGTGCGAGTGGTGGCTAACACCCACCCCCCGCACCCCTCCGCTCACCGTCCCCCTGCTCCCATGCCTGCCCGAGCTGCGACGGGTCAACCTGGCCCGCCTTTCCGCGAAAGGCCCTACCAAACGCCTTCCGCTTCAGCGCTGCCGTCAGACAACCGGCACCGCACAGGTAGGCGCCCCGTCCTGGCAGCCGCCTCTTCCTGTCGACCTCGATGGCGCCTCCCGGGCCTATCACGAAACGGGTCAGTTCCGCCTGGAGTCGCCGCAACCCGCATCCGACGCACGTCCGGACCGGACCTGACCCCGCGTTCTGAACTTCCGGCCTGGGCCGGCCAGCCGGGCGCCGCACGTCCCCTCCCTTGCTCGCTTAGCTTACGGCGACTTGGTGGCTTCCGCGCCACCTTCAATTGTCGCCGTCATGGCGCCGCGCTCGGCATTCAGCTCCGCACGCAGCTTGGCTTCCTCCACCAGGTAGTTCTCCGCCGCGCTCTTCAGCTGGCGGGCCTTCTTGATACCCACGCCCGGAACATCGCCCAGCTTCGCCAGGTCCTTCTCATTGGCGATGTCCTCCACCGAGCGGTACCCGGCGAGGATGAGCTGCTCGATGGTCTTCTCACCGACGCCCCGCACGCGCGCCATGCGCTCGGGCTGACTGAGCTCGTCTGGATGCCGCCGCGCCTCCGCGATGCGGGCCTGCTCCCTTTCATAATCCATGCGCGACAGTTCCGCCTGATCCTCGACCATCCGGGTCCGGGCGGCCTCCTGCATGGAGGGGATGCGGTCCGGGTCGATACCGGGCAGCTGCGCCAGCAGCTCCGCGTTGGCCTCGGCGATGTCCCGGGCCTGACGGAAGCCATGCGCGTAGAGCGTCTCCACCAGCATCTCGTTGACGCCGGGCAGCGAGCCCAGCGAGCGGCCCGCGAACTCGCGCAGCTCCCGCACCCGGCTCTCGCTGTTGATGTCCAGCTTCCAGCCGGTCAGCTGGGCCGCCAGGCGGACGTTCTGGCCACGACGGCCAATGGCCAGGCTGAGCTGGTCGTCCGGGACGATGAGCTCCATGGCGTGGTTGGCCTCGTCGATGATGACGCGGCTGACCTCCGCGGGGGCCAACGCCGAGCACACGAAGCGAGCCGGGTCCTCGTCGAACGGGACGATGTCGATCTTCTCGCCGCGCAGCTCCTGCACCACCGCCTGCACGCGGCTGCCCTTCATACCGACGCAGGCGCCCACCGGGTCCACGTCCGAGTCCCGGCTGGACACGGCGATCTTCGCCCGGCCGCCCGGCTCACGGGCCGCCGCCTCGATGACGACGATGCCTTCGGCGATTTCCGGCACCTCCATCTCGAACAGCTTGGTGAGCAGGTTGACGGACGCGCGGCTGAGGACAATCTGGGGGCCCTTGGACTCACGGAGCACGTCCAGCACGAAGGCCTGGACGCGGTCGCCGGGGCGGTACGTCTCACGCGGGACCTGCTCGCGCACCGGCAGCACGGCCTCTGCGCGGCCCAGGTCCACGACGATGTTGCCGCGCTCGAACCGGCGGGCGATGCCGGTGACGATTTCGTTCTTCCGGTCGCGGTACTCGTTGAAGACGTTCTCCCGCTCCGCGTCGCGCGTGCGCTGCAGGATGACCTGCTTGGCCGTCTGCGCGGCGATGCGGCCGAAGCCGCGGCGGAAGGTTTTCAGGCGGAGGATGTCACCGTACTGGTCGTCCTGGGCCTTGGCCTCGGCGGCGTCCTCGTCCCGGTAGAAAATCTGGAACACGAGCTCGTCGCCCGGCTCCACTTCCATGCCCTTCTTGTGGGCCTCGACCAGGGAGATCTGATTCACCGCCTGGACCGGGTCGACAATCTCCTCGACCACGGTGATGGCCTGGAACAGCTCCACGACGCCCTTGTCCGGGTCGTACTTCGCCTCGAGCTCGCGGTCCTGGCCAAAGTGCTTCTTGGCCGCGGTCTTCATCGCGTCTTCGAGCGTGGCAATCAGCACAGCCCGGTCGATGCCCTTGTCCTTGGCGACCTGGTCCAGGACAAGGTTGAGGTTGACACTCGGGTTGGCTTGCTGCGTGGGCATGGTCTTCTCCTAAAAGGGTCCACGGGCACCCTCGCG
Organism: Myxococcus sp. SDU36; assembly: GCF_030168875.1. Classification (NCBI taxonomy): domain Bacteria; kingdom Pseudomonadati; phylum Myxococcota; class Myxococcia; order Myxococcales; family Myxococcaceae; genus Myxococcus; species Myxococcus sp. SDU36. Next base: position 8,987,450 of record NZ_CP077414.1, on the reverse strand, counting down.
CGGAGGGGCACCCTGTATGTCGACGTCTAGAACTGGAACTCCAGGTTCGCCTTGGCGATGTCCTTGAAGAGGATGTGGAAGGTTCCGGCCCCTTCCACCTCCACCGAGATTCCGTCGCCTGCCACCTCGGTCAGCGTGCCGGTGAAGTTCTTGCGCGGGGGCTCTCCCACCGGGCCGAACGTCTTCACCTTCACCTTCTCTCCCTTCACCCGCTCGAAGTGCGTCGGCTTGCGCAGCGGCCGGTCCACTCCGGGGCTGGAGACCTCCAGGCTGTACTCGTGGGGGATGAAGTCCTCCACGTCGAGCGACGGGTCCACCGCTCGCGACACCTGAGAGCACTCGTCCAGCCCTACGCGGCCACCCGGCTTGTCGATGAACAACCGGAGCACCCAGCCCTCGCGCTCCCGGAGGAACTCCAGGTCCACGAGCTCCAGGCCTTCACCCGCGACAATGGGCTCGAGCAGGGCCAAGGCCCGCTCCTCCACCGTCTGCTTGAGGTTCTTCTCCGACATGAGCGGGAAACCAGTCTCCAAAAACACGAAAAGCGGGCACGCGGCCCACTTTTCGAAGTGCTTCATCGAAAAATGTCGGGGGCGTCCGTAGCACACGCCCCGTCGGGGTGTAAAGGAAGGACGCACCCTCCTGCTCCCGGTGAAACGGGCCCAACGGGGTGAGGAATTCCCAGGGGTTCCGGGACCCGCCGGGGGGTTATAACACCCCCCATGCACCTCATCGCCGCCGCGCAGATGGTGTCCACCGCCGACAAGGCCCATAACCTGGAAGCCGCGACCCGGCTCATCCGCCGCGCCGCCGGGCTGGGTGCCCGGCTGGTGGGTCTGCCCGAGAATTTCTCCTGGATGGGGCCGGAGCCCGAGCGGCAGGGCGCCGCGGAGGGGCTCGACGGTCCGACGCTGTCCCGGATGGCCAGCCTGGCCCGGGAGCTGAAAGTGACGCTGCTCGCCGGCAGCGTACTGGAGACGGGCGCGCCGGGTGGGCGCCTCTACAACACCAGCGTCCTCTTCGGCCCCGGCGGCGAGCGGCTGGCCGTCTACCGGAAAATCCACCTCTTCGACGTCGAGGTGGGAGATGGTGCGACCTATCAGGAGTCCGCGGCGGTGGCGCCGGGCACGGACGTCGTCTCCGCGGAGACCGAGGTCGGCCGGCTGGGGCTGTCCGTCTGCTACGACCTGCGCTTCCCCGAGCTGTACCGGCGGCTGTCCCGCGAAGGCGCCACGCTGCTGGCGGTTCCGGCGGCCTTCACCCTCATGACGGGCAAGGACCACTGGGAAGTGCTCCTGCGGGCCCGCGCCATCGAGAACCAGGCGTACGTGCTGGCCCCCGCTCAGGGGGGACGGCACTCAGCCAACCGCGTCACCTATGGCCACGCCCTGGTGGTGGACCCGTGGGGGCTGGTGACGGCGCGGGCCTCCGAGGGCGAAGGACTGGCGCTGGCGCCGGTGGACCCGGAGCTGCTGGCGCGCATCCGCCGCAACCTCCCCTGCCTGGAGCACCGCCGTTTGGACTAGCGTGTGCGAACCCGGGTCCGCCCCTCGGGTCCACCTTCGATAGACTTCGGGTCCCCCGGAACTCCCCTCGTGAACGGACGACACTGGTCTCCCATGCTGCTTGCGCTCGCGCTTTCGGCCCTCCCCGCCGCCGGCTGCACCGCCGATGAGCGCCCGTCCGCGCCCGATGCGGCGACGCGCCCGGCGGTGGCCACGCACCGCGCGCACCTGCGAGCCATGAAGGGCGGCGTCCAAATCAAGCGCGCCACGGCTGACGAGTGGAGCCCCGCCCTCGAGGGCCAGCCGCTCTACGAGAACGACAAGGTCCGCACCGAAGCGGGCGCCGGCACCGACATCGTCTTCGCCGCCAACGGCAGCACGGTGCACCTGGGTGGGGACTCGCTCATCAGCATCGCGGAGACGCGCGCCCGTCCCGGCCAGCAGCGCACGGACCTCACCGTGCTGCGGGGCCGCATCGACGCGGAGCTGGAGAAGCCCGCCGCCCAGTCCCTGTCCGTCACCACGCCGTCCGCCACCATCCAGGCGGGAAGGGAGATTGTCTTCCAATGAAGGCGGCGCTCCTCCTCCTCACATGGCTGGGCACGACGCCCCCGGGCACCGTGGTGGTGGGCCCCAACGAGTCCCTGCGCCAGGTGGCCCAGCGCACCCTGGGTGACGCGCGCGCGGTGCATGAGCTGCGCGCCCTCAACGGCCTGACGTCGGATGACGTGGCGGCGGGGACCCGGCTGAAGGTGCCCGGCCACGAGCGCGTGCTGGCCCAGAAGGCGCTGGAGACCGCGCGCACGCTGGTGGCCAGCTCGAAGGACGCGAGCGTGCCCCCGGAGGCCTCCGCCCGGCTGAAGGACGCGGAGGGCCATTTCCGCGCCGCGCGCTACACGCAGGCCTCCGCGGAGGCCAATGCCGTGGGGAAGCTGGTGGCGACGGAGCGCTCGCCGCAGGCCTCCGCGTTCTCCGTGGAAGTGGGCGACGGCGACAGCACCACCGTCACCGTGAAGCAGGGCCCGCCGGTCCGCGTGGAGGCCGAGGGCGTCACCCAGCCCGTCGCCAAGGGCGAGTCCATCCGCGTGGAGAAGGGCCGTCCGCCCCCCGCGCCCCTTCCGCCGCTGGTGGCCCCCAGCCCCGGGCAACCCGAAGATGCGGCGCGCCTGAAGCGGCGCCCGGACCGGGACGGACACCTGGGCCCGGTGAAGCTGACCTGGGAGTCGGTGCGAGGCGCGGAACGTTATGAAGTCGAGGTGTTTCGCGCGCGGGAGCAACGCGCCGCCTTCACCCAGACGGTCACCCACCTGGAGGCGAAGCTGCCCGTGCTACCCGCGGGAAGCTACCGGTGGACGGTGCGCGCGGTGGGCCCCGCGGGCCCGTCCGAGCCCAGCGCGCCCAGGCACTTCGAGCTGGTGCCCGAGCGCCTCAAGCTCGAAGTGAAGAAGGGCCAGTGGCAGTAACCCCTGGAGGAGCCACCCCGTGCGCCTGTTCAAAGCCATCCTCCTGTTGATGCTGGTGGTGGGCGTCGTCCCCACGCTGATGGTGGGGTGGCTCTCCGTCTCCCATACCCGGGAGCTCCTGGTGCGCGACGCCCAGGAGCTGGCGCAGGAGCGCGTGAAGCAGCTGCGCCTCAAGGCCGAAATCTTCCTGGGCGAGCCCACCGACGCGGTGCTGGGCCTGGCCCGCGTGCCCGGCTTCTTCGGCCTGCCCCTGGAAGCGCAGCAGACGCACCTGGCCTCGGTGCTCAACCAGCGGCGCGACGTGCTGGCGCTCACCGTGTTCGACGCCAACCGCCAGCGGCTCCCGGGACTCCAGGCCTTCTCCAAGCACGACGTCCCGCCCACCGCGCTGGCCGGCCATGAGGGACGCGCGCGCGCGCTGCTCGAAAACCTGGAGGGCGTGCGCTACGCGGACGTGGTGGAGGACCCGCAGGGCAGCGAGCCGGTGCTGACGTTGGCCTTCCCCGTGGGCGAGCCCGTCCGCGGGTACATCACGGCGGACCTGTCCCTGGCCGACCTGCGGAAGATGTTGGAGCAAGAGCGCGTGGGCAGCACCGGCTTCGCCTATCTGGCGGACCGGCACGGGCACCTCGTGGCGGGCGGTGGTGGCGTCGCCGGCCTGGGCGAGGACGTAGCGCAGCGCGGCCCGGTGGCGCACCTGCTGAAGCAGCTGGTGGGCAAGTCGGACATGGAGCTGTTCCACGTCGGCAACTTCGGCGAGGGCCGGGACGCGGTGGTGGCCGCATACACGGTGCTGCCCGAGACGGGTTGGGCCATCGTCTCCGAGCAACCCGTGGAGCACGCCTACCGTCAGGTGGACACCATGGAGCAGCGCATCCTCCTGGGCCTGGGGGCGGCCATCCTGGTGGCGGTGGTGCTGGCGGCGCTCTTCTCACGCAACCTCACCCGGCCGCTCAAGGGCTTCATCAGCGGCGCGCTGGAGCTGGCGCACGGCAAGTTCGGCGTCGAGGTGGACATCAAGCAGAAGAACGAGCTGGGCGAGCTGGCGCAGACGTTCAACTACATGAGCAAGCAGCTGCTCGCGTACGACATGGAGAACCGTGGCCTCTACGAGAGCCTGGAGAAGGGCTACCTGGAGACCATCGTCGCGCTGGCGAACTCCATCGATTCGAAGGACGCATACACCCGCGGCCACAGCCAGCGCGTGGGCGACGTCTCCGTGCAGATTGGCCGGGAGCTGAAGCTCACCGAGCGCGAGCTGCGGCAGCTGCAGTACGGCGGCATCCTCCACGACATCGGGAAGATTGGCATCGTGGAGTCCATCCTCTGCAAGCAGACGCGGCTGACGGACCAGGAGATGGCCATCATGCGCGAGCACCCCGCCATCGGTGACGCCATCATCGGGCCCGTGAGCTTCCTGGGCGCGGTGCGCGCGTGCGTCCGCCACCACCACGAGCGCTGGGACGGCACCGGCTACCCGGACAAGCTCAAGGGCGAGGACATTCCCCTGCTGGCCCGCATCGTCGCGTGCGCGGACACCTTCGACGCCTGCACCTCCACCCGCCCGTACCAGAAGGCCATGCCGCTGGAGAAGGCGATGGAAATCCTCGACAACCTCTGCGGGGCCCAGTTGGACCCGAAGGTCGTCCAGGCCCTGAAGCAGGTGCTGGCGCAGCAGGGCGTGCGGCTGGAGGGTCACCGGCTGCCCGTGAAGCTCGCCTCCTGACCGCCGAAGGATGGTAGGGAGGGCGCAAGACTGTTGAGACTCTGGAAGGTGGAACGTTGAGCTTCTGGGACCGCATCAAGCCCGCCCCCCAAGCCGTCACCGCGACGGACGCACAGCTGTCCTCGGATGGCGCGCGCCTGGACCTGACGTGGGACGACGGGGTGAAGACGGGCGCCGCCGCGCAGGTGCTGCGCCAGCAGTGCCCCTGCGCCGCGTGCGTGGACGAATGGACGAACAAGCGGACGCTGGACCCGTCGAAGGTCCCCGCCGACCTGCGCATCAAGCAGGTGCAGCCCGTGGGCAACTACGCGCTGGCCTTCAGCTTCAGCGACGGCCACACCACCGGCATCTACCCCTGGCAACTGCTGCGCGACGTCACCCAGCCCGCCGCCTGAGCGCCTCGTGAACGAACGCTACCGGCTCGTCCGTCCGCTGGCCTCTGGAGGCATGGCGGAGCTCTTCCTCGGCGTCGCGCGCGGCGCGGAGGGCTTCGAGCGGCCGGTGGCCATCAAGCGGGTGCTGCCCCACCTGGCGCGCGAGCCGGAAATCGCGCGCATGTTCCTGGCCGAGGCCCGGCTGGCCACGCTGCTGCAGCATCAGAACATCGCCACCGTCTACGACGTGGGCCAGGGCCCCGAAGGGCTCTTCCTGGTGATGGAGCTGGTGGACGGATGGGATTTGGGCGTGCTGCTGCGCACGGCCGCGCGCGGGGGCGTGCGCTTCCCTCCGCACCTGGCCGCCTTCATCATCCATCAGGCCCTGGCGGGGCTCGGCCATGCCTACCGGAAGGTGCATGACGGGCAGCCGGTGATGGTGGCCCACCGCGACGTGTCGCCCTCCAACATCCTGGTGTCGCGCGAGGGCGAGGTGAAGCTGACGGACTTCGGCATCGCGCGGATGGCCGGCCCGGCCCACACCGCGCCCGGCGTCTTCCGAGGGAAGGAGGCGTACACCGCGCCCGAGGTGCTGCAAGGCGCGCCCGCCACCGCCGCCAGCGACCAGTTCTCCCTGGGCATCGTGCTCCATGAGCTGCTCACGGGGCGGCATCCGTTCCACACCGAGACGGACGCGAGCGCGGTGGCCCATGCCATCCTGACGCGGCCGGTGGAGCCACTGCCAGGTGTCCCCGCGCCACTGGCGGGCGCCGTCATGCGCATGCTGGCGCGTGCGCCCCAGGAGCGCTTCCACTCACCAGAGTCACTGGCGGAAGGCTTCGCCCGGTGGCTGGCACAGGCCGGCGAGCCCGCGACGTCTCAGACGCTGGCCGCGTTCCTTCGCGGGCTGGGGTTGCCGCCGCCCCTGAGTGAACAGGCAGAGTCCTCCGGGCGGCGCCCCGTGACGCGGACACCGGGTGACGCGGGTTTGTTGGCGATGGCCGTGCCTGCGCCGTCGCCGGCCGAGGCCGCTGCGCTGGAAGAAGCGCCGCTCTCCATGCCGGGCGGCGCGGCGCTCAGCGTCAGTGGGCGGCTGGTGCATCGCTGCCCACGGTGCAGCCACGTGCTCTCCTCGCCCCATGCACGGTGCTCACACTGCGCGATGTGGCCTGATGCCGCGACTGGCGCGGCGGCAACGCCTCGCACGCCCACCGCTCCAGGCGCCTTCGCTCCGTCCGCGGGCCTCGAGCTCACCGCGCATCAGACGCTCGCGGAGAGCGTCCCCCAGACACACGTCACGCCGGGCGCGAAGAGCGTGCTCCACACCGACGCCGACGCACTGGAGCTGGCGGAGCGCCCGCCCTCACCTGAGAGCGACTGGCCCGATGAGGCCGCCCTCCTCCGGCGCTCGCGCCTGAAACGGGCACTGGGGCTGCTGCTCGTGGCGCTGCTGGTGGGCACCGGCATCTGGCTGTGGCCCCAGCGCTCCACCCTGCTCATCCGGGTGATGTCAGCGACGGGGCTCCGCCTGTCGGCCCCGATGCTGCGCGTCGACAGCGACCCGCCTGGAGCCACCGTCTGGGTCCGGGACGCGGAGCTGGGGAGGACGCCGCTGCTGCTTGAGAACCGCTATCCGGCAGGACGCGTCCCCATCCAGGTCCGGCGCAAAGGCCACCGCACGTGGAAGGGGACGTTCTCCGGCGGCGAGGCCGCTCACATCGAGGCGAAGCTGAGGCGCTGAGCGCGCCTCACTTCACCAGGCGCAGATGGCCACGCCGCGGTGGCGGTGGCTCGTCCGGCGGTCCATCCGAGGGTGGAGCGTCGGCGGGAGGCTCATCGCGCCGCTCGCCCTGCACTTCCCGGAGGAAGGTGCGCGGACGCTCCGCGGCCACCGGCATGGGGGCCACGGGCAGGGGCTGCGCCGGACGTGACGCGGCCGACTGCTGGAGCAGCTCCGGCGGCATGTCCTCCGGGTACATCCAGAACTCCTTCGTCACGTGGCTGGCGATGGCGAACAACGCCGACCACGGAACCGCGATGGTGAAGCGCGAGCCAGAGAAGCTCAGCGTGGAGCGAACGCCCCACTCGCCCACCGTCAGGTCCGGTGGGTCGAACCGGTACGAGAGATTGAGGCGCAGGTGCGCCTCCGTCTTGACGGAGGCTGGGACGAGCACGCCCGGACGACGCGCGTCCAGGTGAATCATCACCATGCCCTGGTCGAGCGCGGCCAGCAGCCGCTCCTTCTTGTCGGGAACCTTCTTGTCGTCCATCGGTGTACGGCGAAAGAACTTCGGGCGCCCCTCTCAACGTCGGCGCATCGCCCGGTCCATCTCCCGCTTCGTCTCCCGCTCCTTGATGTCGTGGCGCCGGTCCTCGTGCGTCTTGCCCCGGCAGAGCCCCAGCTCCACCTTGGCACGGCCTTTCCTGAAGTACAGCACAAGCGGGATGATGGAATACCCCCGCTCACGCACCTTCGCCGTCCAACGGTCGATTTCTCCTCGGTGCATCAACAACTTGCGGCCCCGAGTGGGAAGGTGGTCGAAGTAGCTCGCCGCCTTGTAGGAGCCGATGTTCGCGTTGAGCAGGAAGAGCTCGTCCCCCTTGGGGAGCGCGTAGGCGTCCGACAGATTGGCGATTCCGTCTCGCAGTGACTTCACCTCGCTTCCCGTGAGCGACAGCCCGGCCTCCAGCTTTTCGTCGACCGTGTAGTCGAACCGCGCACGACGGTTTTCAGCGATGACTCTCACGCCGGGCTCGCTGCCCACTCCCTTTGACTTCCCTCCGGATGTCATACGCGCCCCGCGCTCTCCTCACCACCCAACTGCATGTTGTCGATGAGGCGCGTCGTGCCACTGAAAGCCGCGACGAGCAACCGGGCAGGCTGCCCGGGCGCCACCGAAGTCAGGGGCGTCAGCCGCTCCGCATCCACCAGCTCCACGTAGTCTTCCCGGAGCCCCGCCGCTTCCAATTCGCGGCGGACGGCCGCCACCAGGGGCCCCGACTCCCGCGTGCCCTCGCGCAGCAACGCCTGGGCGGCCTCGAGCCCCCGGGACAGGGACAGCGCCCGCTGCCGCTCCTCGGGGGACAAGTAGGCATTCCGGCTGCTCATCGCCAGGCCGTCCGGCTCGCGCACCGTCGGCATGCCCACGATGTCCGCGCCCAGGTGCAAGTCCTGGTTGAGGGCCCGGATGACCTGGAGTTGCTGGTAGTCCTTCTCCCCGAAGAGCGCCACCTCCGGGCGGAACAGCGTCAGCAGCTTCGTGACGACGGTGGCCACCCCGCGGAAGTGCCCCGGGCGCCGGGCCCCGCACAGGCCCTGGCTGACGTCCGTCACCTCCACGTACGTCTGGTAGCCCTGGGGGTACATCACCTCCGGGCCCGCGGGCGCGAAGATGACCTGCGCGCCCGCGCTGATGCACTTGGCGACGTCACCCGCGAAGTCCCGGGGGTAGCGGGACAAGTCCTCCCGAGGCCCGAACTGCGTGGGGTTCACGAAGATGGACACGGCCACCACGTCCGCGCGGCGCAGGCCCTCGCGAATGAGCGAGAGGTGTCCTTCATGCAGGAAGCCCATGGTGGGCACCAGCGCGAGCCGGCGCCCTTCCCGACGCAGCCCCGCCGTCCAGTCCTTCACGTCCGCAACGGTTTTCAGGACGGCGGGAGCCATGACTAGGCGGGTCTCCCGTAGACGGGGCCCAGCTTCTCGCCACCCTCGGCGGGCGCGGACGGCTCCACCCGGGCCGCCGGAGCCGGAGCCCCCGCCGCCAGCCGGATGTTCTTGTTCGCCTTGAAGGAGTGCTCCTCGTCCGGGAACGCGCCCTTGCGGACCTCCGCGAAGTAGGCGCCCGCGGCCTCCGTGATGGAGCCGTGGAGGTTGGCGAAGCGCTTCACGAACTTCGGCTTGAAGTCCGGGTTCATGCCCAGCAGGTCGTAGCAAACGAGCACCTGGCCATCACAGTCCACGCCGGCGCCGATGCCAATGGTGGGGATGGACAGGCTCTGCGTCACGGTGCGCGCCAGGTCCATGGGCACGCCTTCCAGCACCAGCGCGTAGGCCCCGGCCTGCTCCAGCGCCAGCGCATCGTCCAGAATCTGCCGCGCCTGGTCCTCGCCGCGGCCCTGGACGACATAGCCGCCCATCTTGTGGACGGACTGCGGCGTCAGCCCCAGGTGCCCCATGACGGGGATGCTCGCGCGGACGATGGCCCGCACCGTGTCCGCGAACTCGGCGCCGCCCTCCAGCTTGATGCTGCCCGCGCCGCCTTCCGCCACCAGCCGGCCCGCGTTGCGGACCGCCTCCTGCGTCGACACCTGGTAGCTCATGAAGGGCAGGTCGGCCACGACGTGCGCCCGGCGCGCGCCGCGGGCGACCGCGGCCGTGTGGTAGACCATCTGGTCCATCGTCACCGGCAGCGTGGAGTCATGCCCCTGGATGACCATGCCCAGCGAGTCACCCACCAGCAGCACGTCCGCACCTGCTTCCTCCAGGATGTGGGCGAATGTCGCGTCGTAGGCGGTGACCATGCAGATCTTCTGGCCGATCTGCTTGAAGCGCTTCAGCGTGTGGATGGTGACCTTGTCCTTCACGGTTCACCTCCTTATGGCTACGGGTTGAACGGCCTGACGGGCCCATTCGCGCCTCGCCGTCCCCACGGGGATCGCCGGGAGCCCTGGGCCCGCCACCGCACTCTAACGCCCCCGCGCCTGCCGTGGGGCATTGAAGGCGGCCGTCCCACCAGGAGCCTGACTTTCAGCCCCGGCGGGAAGCCTTCGGAACGTAATGCTGCGTGCCCGGCTTCGCCTTCCGGATGGTGGCGAGCAGATCTTCCCTGTCTGCCTCGACATTCACGAAGTCGATGTCCGAGGTGTCCACGACGAGGAGCGGCGTGTCCGTGTAGTGGAAGAAGAAGTTGTTGTAGGAGTGGACGAGCCCCTCCAGGTACGTGGGGTCGAACTTGCGCTCGAACTCCCGGCCGCGCTTCTTGATTCGGTGCAGGAGCACGTCCAGGCGGGCCTGGAGGTAGACGACCAGGTCCGGCTTGGCCACGCGGGGCCCGAGCGCCTCGAAGACGCGCTCGTACAGCGCCAGTTCGTGCGCGTCCAGGTTGAGGTGCGCGAAGATGCGGTCCTTGGCGAACAGGTAGTCGCTGACCGTCATCGAGCTGAAGAGGTCCTGCTGGAACAGCTCCTGCTGCTGCCGGAAGCGCGACAGGAGGAAGAAGATCTGCGTCTGGAACGCGAACTTCTGCCGGTCCGTGTAGAAGCTGGAGAGGAAGGGGTTCTCCTCCACGACTTCGAGGATGCGCCGTCCCGCCAGACGCTCCGCCAGGATGTTGGAGAGGCTCGTCTTGCCCACGCCAATGGGCCCTTCCACCACGATGTACCGGTAGTCCATCCGCCCGAGGCCTCCCGCCCACAAAATGCGCGTTGGGACCGCGCGCGCGGGCGGATAACACAACACGGCCGCTGGAATCCGGCAATTTTCCACGAGGGGCCTGCCTCCCTTGACGCTCCGGGACGCATCCCCTACGGTCCGCGCGACTTCATGGCGTGTGCGCGGGGTGGTCTCCGGACATGAGCGGCAGACACAGGGCGAAGACAGTGGTGCGGCTGGAAGAGGCCCGCCAGAGCACGCCCACCCAGCGAGCGCCCACACCTCCCGTGGAGCCGGATCCGCTCTACGGCGTGGTGCTGCTCAAGACGGCAATGGAGCTGAAGCGCCGGCAGGACGGCACCGTGGAGGACATCCTCCGCGGCGTGCTCGCCCGGATGCGCATCCCCGAAGCGGAGTTCTTCGCCTACCTGGAGCAGCAAGGCGGCCTGCTCCAGGCGCTGGGCATGCGCGGACGCTAGCGGCGCCCTACTCCGCGGGCGTGGGCGGGGCCGCCTTCACGGGGCCGAGCGCGCGTTCAATGGCGGCGAACTCCTCGGGCGCCAGCGTCTCCGCGCGGCGCTGCGGCTCCACCCCCGCGGACTCCAGGGCGGCGAGGAGCGTCTCCGTCGTCCCCAGCGTCGGGTCCGACTTGATGGAGTTGATGAGCGTCTTGCGCCGGTGCGCGAAGGACGCCTTCACCACGCGGGTGAAGCGGGCCTCGTCGCTGATGGGCGCGCGCGGCGACTTGCGGCGGGTGAGCCGCAGCACCGCGGAGTCCACCTTCGGCGGCGGATGGAAGCGCCAGGCCTCCAGCGTGAGGACGTTGTCCGCGTCGTAGTGCATGCCCAGCAGCACCGTCAGCAGGCCATAGTCACGATTGCCGGGCTCCGCGGCGAGCCGCACCACGACCTCCTTCTGGAGCGTGAAGACCGCGCGCGAGACATGGGCCCGCTGCTCCAGCACGCGGAAGAGAATGGGGCTGGTGAGGTGGTACGGGAGGTTGCCCGCCACCGCGACGTCAGGCGCGTTGGCCACCTGGGCAAAGTCCACCGTGGCCGCGTTGCCGGACACCACGCGCACGCCGGGGATGGCCTCCTTCTCCAGCACCATCACCATGTCCCGGTCCCGCTCCACGGCGGTGACGCGGGCCCCGGTGGCGGCCAGGAAGCGCGTGAGGTGGCCCAGGCCCGGGCCCAGCTCCACCACCGGCTCATCCGCGCGCAGGTTCAGCGCGTCGGCGATGGCCTCCAGCGCGTCCTCGTCCCCGAGGAAGTTCTGTCCCCAGCTGTACTTGGCGCGCAGGCCATGCCGCTTGAGGATGTCTCTTGGCGATTCCACCCGTCTGCTCCCCTCTACATGCGCCAGGCCGGGTCGGCGGCGAGGCGGAAGTCTCCGCGCAGGCCGCGGCGGTACGCCTCATACCCCGCCACCGCGATCATGGCGCCATTGTCCGTGCACAGCCGCACCGGAGGCAGGAACATGCTCAGCCCCCGCTCCTCGGCCCGCGACTGACAGAGCGCCCGCAGCCGCGAGTTCGCCGCCACGCCGCCGCACAGCACCAGCTGCTGGTGGCCCAGCCGGCGCGCGGCGGCCACCAGCTTCTTCGACAGCACGTCCGCCACGGCCTCCTGGAAGGACGCGCACAGGTCCGCCAGCGCCTGGCCCTGCGGCACGCCGTGCTTCTGCACGTGGTGCAGCACCGCCGTCTTCAACCCGGAGAAGGACACGTCGAAGTTGTCGCCAGGCAGCGCGCGCGGGAAGCGGATGGCCTCCGGGTTGCCCTGCTGCGCCAGTTGGTCGATGGGCTGCCCGCCCGGATACGGCAGGCCCAGGATGCGCGCGGTCTTGTCGTACGCCTCGCCGGCCGCGTCGTCGCGCGTGCTGCCCACCAGCCGGTACTGCCCGTAGGCCTGCACCTCGTAGAGGCTGGTGTGCCCACCGGAGACGACGAGCCCGAGGAACGGCGGCTCCGGCGCCACCTCCAGCAGCCGGATGGCCAGCAGGTGGCCCTCCAGGTGGTTGGCGCCCACGAAGGGCTTGCCCGTCGCCAGGCTCAGTCCCTTGGCCACCTGCACACCCACCAGCAGCGCGCCGATGAGGCCGGGGCCGGACGTGACGGCGATGAGGTCCACGTCGTCGAGCGTCTTGTTCGCCCGCGTCAGGGCCTCGTGGACGACGGGCAGCACCTGGACGATGTGGTTGCGGCTGGCCAGCTCCGGCACCACCCCGCCCCACCGCCGGTGGATGTCCACCTGCGTGGAGACGACATCCGACAGCGCGCGGCGGCCGTCCTCCACGACGGCGGCGGCCGTCTCATCACACGAGGTTTCCAGTCCTAGGACGAGCAAGGCGGCTCACTTCTCGAGGGGCCAATGAAGGAGGTGGGGCCGCCTCCGCTCAGTTGCCCAGCCCCCTGAGCAACGTGCGGACCTCTTCGGCGGAAGTCCCCGTCGGTTCCAGCAACAAGTACTGCTTGTAGGCGTCGGCCGCCTGGGAATTCTTGCCGGTGAACTGTAGCGCCATGCCCAGCGACAGCCAGGCACGGGCGTTGGAGGCCTCTTCCTTGACGACCTCCTGCAGCAGCTTGGCGGCCTCGCGGTAGGCACCGTCCGTGGTGAAGCCGTTCACCAGCGCGATGCCCAGGCCCGCCTTCGCCTCCGTGGCCGTCGGCTTGAGCGCCAGCGCCTTGCGGTAGCTCCCCGCCGCCGACCGGTGCCGCTGGCCGACGACGGCCGCCCTCGCCTGCTTCACCAGCGTGGCGAACTCGACCTCCGGGTCCACGGCGGGCGCCGGCGAAGTGGCGGGCTCGGGCGGCTTCGGCGCCTCGGCGATGGCAGCGCCCGCATCCGGCGTGGCGACGGGCGGCTCCGGCGGAGCCTCGGGGGCCTTGGCCGTACCGTCCTCCGGCGGAGCCTCGGGGGCCTTGGCCGTGGCGTCCTCCGGCGGTGGCGCCTCCTCCGGGGGCGGCGTCTGCTGGGCGTCGCCGTTCGCGGGCGCCTGCGTCTCCACCACGGGAGGCTTCGACGGAGGCGTCTCCGACGGACCGCTGCCCGTCCCCGCGACGACGGCCGCGACCGCGCCGATGAGGACCACCGCCGCGCCGATGAGGAGCCCGGTGCGCTTGGGACGGCCCGCGCTGGCCACGGCTGCGTCACTGCCGTGCGTGGCCGCCGCCGGCTTCCTTTCGGCCGACTGCACGGAAAAAGAGGGCTTCGCGGGAGCAACCGGGGCGGCGTTCGCGGGCGACACGGGCGCGGCATCCACGGGCGTCGCGGACGGCACCGGAGCGGTATCGACCGGCGTCGCGGGCGCGGAGGTGGCCAGCTCTGAAGGCGGAGCCTCCACGGCGGGCGGGGCCGACACCGGGGATGCGAGAACCGGGTCGACCGTGCTGGCCAGTGGCGCGCTGGGCGTGGGCGGCTCGGCGGACAGCTCGGGCACGCCGTGGCCCGGATAAGGCGGCAGCGCGAGCTGGGGCGTGGCGGGGACCTCTTCGGCCACGAACTCCACATCGTCCTGCACCGGCGAGCTGGGCGGCGTCACGTAGCCGCTGCCACTCACCAGCGTCACCTCGGATGACGGCGGTGCCGGTGCCGGCGGGGGCACGGGCGGAAACGGATTGGGTGCCACGGCCGCGCCACCGAAGATGGGCGCACGCGGAGAGGGAGCGGGCTCGACGGCGGGCGCGCTCGCGGCGAAGGCGGAGGAGGAGGAGGCGCCATGGGCCCGCGACGTGTGCGACCAGCCAGAGCCCGGCCCCCAGATGGTGGGTGCGCTGATGCCCTCAGTGTCCACCCGGCTCCAGTCCAGCAGCAAGCTGCGACGCGCGTGATCCACGGCGCGATGTGCCGGCGGCGGCTCGACCAGGAACGCCGAGCCCTCCTGCGCGGGGGCCTCCGAAACCGGCGCTGTCACCGGAACTTCCGGCGTGTACTCGGGCGTGTCCGAGCGCTTGGGCCGCGCGTGGAAGACGACCACGTTGGCGGGCTGCGAAGGCGCGGCGGACGGCGGCGGCGTGGCCGGCTCGTCCTCCACGCCCGCGGGAGGCGCGAGCACGCTCTGCGGCATGGGCCGCGGCGAAGGCTCCGGCGCGGCGGCCACGGGCTCGGGGGCGGCTTCAGGCACCGCGGCTTCGGGAACGGGCTGCGGCGGGCGCTCCGGCGCGGGAGGCGCGGGCTCCACGGTCGCGCTGGCGGGCGGCGCCGTGTTGAGCCACTGCTCGATGCCAGGCTTGCTGCTCTGCACCGGCTCCTGCGGCGCGTTGCCCAGCTCGCGGATGAGGCCCTCGAAGTACAGCTTGCTGATGATGCCCAGCGCGGCCAGGTCCTCGAAGTCCGAGTCCTCCACCACGCGGCTCAACGCGCGCTTGCCGTCGAAGAGCCGCAGCAGGCCGTTCACCTCGTCCGGAATCTCCGACAGGCGGTCGGCGAGCTGGTGGTAGTCGATCTCGAACACCGTCTCGAGCGGCGGCAGCTGCTCGAGCATGCGGCCCCACTCGTCGAGGCGGCGCATGCCCTCCATCAGCAGACCCTGCGTGGAGATTTCGATGCGCTCCGGACGGTCCAGCGCGCTGAACTGCACCTCGAACTGGCCTTCGAAGGTGTTCAGCATCCGGTAGAAGGCGTTCTCGCCCTTGAGCCGTCCCAGCTCCGCGTCGATGACGCGTCCGTCCTTGAAGTAGACGGTGCCGGTGCGCTCGCCCTGGATGTTGATGAGGCCCGTCTTGCGGCCAATCTCGAACGTCTGCACCAGGTCCACCACGCCCATGTCGGCGAGGCTGCCGGCGAAACCACCCTTCGTCGTCTCCCGCTTCTCGATCCGCTCCTTCTCCGCCTTCTGGAGAATCATCTTCACGCGGGTGACGATCTCTTTGATGTAGATCGGCTTGGTCAGGTAGTCGTCACCGCCAAGCTCCAGGCCGCGCACCTTGAACTCGACCGACTTCTGACTCGTCAGGAAGACGAACGGGATGAACTTGAAGCGCTCGTCGGACTTGAGCGTCTTGCACAGCTCGAAGCCGTCCATCTCCGGCATCTTCGTGTCCGCGAGCACGAGGTCCGGAGGGCTGATCTGGACCTTCTCGAGCGCATCCTTGCCGTGAATGGCCGTCGTCACGGAGAAGCCAGCCTTCTTCAGGCTGACCTCCATGACCCGGAGGCTCTTCGCGTCACCATCGACCAGGAGCAGGTGCTGCTTGGCCACGTTCCATGCCTTTCGTCACTGCAGACGGCCCAGGGAGCCTGACGCGGGAGCATCCTGCCCGCTTTCCAGGCGTGTCAATGGCTGGCGCCGGTGGGGACCCTGCCTGGCCTCCTGCTGGACAGGCGGCCCGAATCAGGTGCGGGGGAGAGTCAAATCGGGCCAGGCTGAAGCACCCGCACCCAGTGTGAGGCCTGCCGCGTCAGCGGAAGAAGCCTCCCTTCTTCGGAGGGTTCTTCTTGCGCATGTCGATGAGCCGCAGCTCCTGGTTGGCCTCCAGGTGCTTGGGGTTGGCGCGCACGGCCTCGCGGAAGAAGCGCTCCGCGCGGTCCATGTCGCCTTCGACCCGGGCGATGACGCCGAGCTGGTAGTGCGCCCGATCACAACTCGGGTCGGCGCGCACCACGTCCGCCATCATCTGCTTGGCCTTGGCCATGTCCGCCTTGCGCGCAGGATCCATGTAGATGGCCCAGGCGCGCGCGGCCAGGTACTGGGGCTTGGGGTCCAGCGTGTGGGCGCGCTCGTAGTGCTCGGAGGCCGTCGTGAAGTCACGCTTGCGGAAGAAGACCTCGCCCATCTTGTACAGGTCGTCGGCGCTGCTGTCGGCGCGACCCTGCGGGCGGAGGACCGGAGCGGTCGGCGCGGACGCGGGCGGCTTGGGCAGGGCCTGCTGGGCTTGGAGGTTCTGCTGGTACGTCTTGCGCCGCGTGTCGTCGTAGAGGATCTCGTAGGCCTCGCGGATGGCCTCGAACACGGCGGTGATCTTCGACGCCATGTGCGGCAGCGACGGCGGCAGGCGGTCTGGATGGAAGATCTTGGCCAGGGTGAGGAAGGCGGTCTTCACCTGGTCACGCGTGGCGTCCTGGGGAACGCCGAGCACGTAGAAGTGGTCTCGCCTGGCCTGGATGTCCGCGAAGCGCTGCTCGAGCTGCTGGGCCAGGCGGGCCTCGTCGGGCTTGGGGGGCTCGGAGGCCGCGGGCGCCGGAGCGGCGGGTTCGCTCGTGGGCGCGGGCGCGGCGCCCGGTGCGGCGGGCGGGCGCCCACCCAGGACACCCATGTTCTCCATGGCGCGGCGCAAGAGGCGCTGCCGCCGGAGCTTCGCTGCCTCGTCGGGGTTGGAGGGATCTGCCGCCACGTCGTCCTCGTCAAAGTCCCAGTCGTCCAGGTCTCCGGACGGCTCGTCCCAGTCAGTCTGGCCAGTTGGCCATGAGTTGTCACCGGGGAAGGCCCCCGATGGATCCGGTGCTACCGGTTCGATGGTCGCTTCGACAATGGCCTCGACAGGAGGCTCGTCGAAATCGACGTTCGCCTGATTGACATCCGAGCGGACGAGCGACTCCAGGTGCGTATCGACCTGGAGGAGCGCGGCCTCGAAGGACGCCGTCAGGTTGTCGGCACCCTCGTCCTTGTCGAAGGCGACAATGCGCCAGAGGTCCTCGTCACCTGTCTTGGGCGCGGCCGGGCGCGGCGCGGGCGCGGACGGTTGGGTGGCCCAGTTGGCGTCGTCCTCTTCGTCGGGAGTCGCCTCCAGCAGGATGTCCGCGTCGTCTTCTGCGACAGGCGTGAGGACCGGAGGGTCGCCCGCGGAGGGGCGGGCGGCTGGCGCGGGCAGGGGCTCGGCGAGGGCCCAGAGTTCGGGCTCGGGTTCGACTTCCAGCAGCGGGAGCTCCGACTCGGTGTCGGACGCGGCGCTGAGGGAGATGGATTCGGTGTGCCACTGCTCGTCCTGGACGGGGACGCGGTCCTGCGTCCGCGTGGGCGGCGTGGGCTGGGGCGGCTCGTCCGCGAGCCATGGCTCGAGCGGCTGGGACTTCGAGCGGCGCAGGGCCTCCTCCATGTCGTGGAGGAGCTCGGCCTGGGCCTTCTCCCGGGCGGCACGCAGGGCGTCCGCGCTTTCCGCCAGAGCGGCCAGGTCCAGGTCGGATGCACCGGCGTTCGGGACGGAGTCCGCCTCGGAAGGCTGAGCGGGAAGCTCGGTGAGCAGGATGTCGCCCACATCGAGCGTGAGGGCCTCGACGTCCTCGGCCGCGAGTTCCGGGATGGAGGCGGACTGCGTGGACGCTTCGGCGAGACTGGCTTCATCTGACTGACGGGCCTGTTCGGCGGCGCGAGCTTCCTTGTCGCGACGGACGGCATCGTCGCGGCGGCGTTCGACCTCCAGGCGGGCTTCTTCGGCCTGGCGGGCCGCTGCTTCGACGCGCGCGACCTCGGCGAGGCGGGCCTCCTCCGCGGCCCAGATCTCCTCCGCGCGGCGGGCTTCTCTCGCCAGGCGGGCGGACTCCGCGAGACGGCGCTCCTCGATGAGGCAGGCTTCTTCGGCCAGGCGTTCCGCTTCAAGCCGAGCCTCTTCCGCGAGACGGGCCTCCTCAGCAAGACGCTCCGCCTCTTCCGCGAGGCGCTCTGCCTCGAGCCGAGCGGCCTCCGCACGCTGCGTCTCTTCGGCGAGCCGGGCCTCCTCTTCGAGGCGCGCTTCTTCGGCGAGACGGGCCTCTTCCGCGAGGCGATGCTCTTCTTCGAGGCGTGCTTCTTCCGCGAGGCGACGCTCTTCTTTGAAACGCGCTTCTTGGGCGAGGCGACGCTCTTCCGCGAGGCGCGCTTCTTCCGCGAGCTGAGCCTCTTCCGCTAGACGACGCTCTTCTTCGAGGCGCGCTTCTTCTGCGAGCTGAGCCTCCTGCGCAAGTCGAGCCTCTTCCGCTAGACGACGCTCTTCTTCGAGGCGCGCTTCTTCGGCGATGCGGGCCTCTTTCGCCTGACGACGCTCTTCTTCGAGTCGAGCCTCTTCCGCCTGACGGCGCTCTTCTTCGAGCCGCGCCTCTTCCGCTAGACGACGCTCTTCTTCGAGGCGCGCTTCTTCGGCCAGACGACGCTCTTCTTCGAGCCGCGCCTCTTCAGCCAGACGACGCTCTTCTTCGAGCCGCGCCTCTTCCGCTACCCGAGCCTCTTCGGCGAGGCGGCGTTCTTCTTCGAGTCGCGCCTCTTCCGCCAAGCGCGCTTCTTCGAGCCGAGCCTCTTCGGCCAGACGACGCTCTTCTTCGAGCCGAGCCTCTTCCGCTACCCGAGCCTCTTCGGCGAGGCGGCGTTCTTCTTCGAGTCGCGCCTCTTCCGCCAAGCGCGCTTCTTCGGCAAGGCGTTCTGCCTCAATCCGAGCCTCTTCCGCCAAGCGCGCTTCTTCGGCGATGCGCGCCGCTTCAAGAAGAGCCGCTTCTGCCAGACGAGCTTCCTCCGCCAGACGCTCCGCCTCTAGCCGGGCCTCTTCCGCCAGACGGCGCTCTTCTTCGAGCCGCGCGTCCTCAGCAAGTCGCGCCTCCTCCGCGAGGCGACGCTCCTCTTCCGCTAGCCGCGCTTCTTCCGCGAGGCGACGCTCCTCTTCCGCTAGCCGCGCTTCTTCCGCGAGGCGACGCTCCTCTTCCGCGAGACGGCGCTCTTCTTCGAGCCGCGCCTCTTCCGCGAGGCGAGCTTCTTCGGCGAGACGCACTTCTTCAGCTAGGCGCTCCGCCTCAAGCCGGGCCTCCTCCGCGAGACGCGCCTCTTCCGCAATGCGTTCCGCCTCAAGCCGGGCTTCCTCTTCGAGCCGAGCCTCTTCAGCAAGGCGTTCTGCCTCAATCCGAGCTTCTTCAGCCAAGCGCACTTCTTCAGCGAGCCGAGCCTCTTCAGCTAGCCGACGCTCTTCTTCGAGGCGGGCTTCCTCTGCGAGCCGAGCCTCTTCGGCCAGACGAAGCTCTTCTTCGAGCCGGGCTTCTTCGGCCAGACGACGCTCTTCTTCAAGGCGCGCTTCCTCTGCGAGCCGGGCCTCCTCGGCAAGCCGCTCCTCTTCGAGGCGGGCCTCTTCGGCCAGACGACGCTCTTCTTCGAGGCGCGCTTCCTCTGCGAGCCGGGCCTCCTCGGCCAGACGACGCTCTTCTTCGAGCCGAGCCTCTTCAGCGAGACGACGCTCTTCTTCGAGCCGAGCCTCTTCAGCGAGACGACGCTCTTCTTCGAGGCGGGCCTCTTCGGCCAGACGACGCTCTTCTTCGAGGCGGGCCTCTTCGGCCAGACGAGCCTCCTCAGCCAGCCGACGCTCCTCTTCGAGCCGAGCTTCCTCAGCGAGACGAACCTCCTCGGCAAGCCGCTCCGCTTCAGCCACACGACGCTCTTCTTCGAGTCGGGCTTCTTCCGCGAGCCGAGCCTCCTCAGCTAGCCGAGCAGCTTCCGCGAGGCGCGAGGCCTCAATCCGAGCCTCTTCAGCCAAGCGCGCTTCTTCCGCCACACGACGCTCTTCTTCGAGCCGAGCCTCCTCCGCAAGCCGAGCCTCCTCCGCAAGCCGGGCCTCCTCGGCAAGCCGGGCTTCCTCAGCAAGCCGAGCCTCCTCGGCAAGCCGCTCCGCCTCGAGCCGGGCCTCCTCAGCAAGCCGGGCCTCCTCGGCAAGCCGCTCCTCCGCAAGCCGGGCCTCCTCCGCAAGCCGAGCCTCCTCCGCAAGCCGCTCCGCCTCGAGCCGAGCCTCCTCCGCAAGCCGGGCCTCCTCGGCAAGCCGCTCCGCCTCGAGCCGGGCCTCCTCGGCAAGCCGCTCCGCCTCGAGCCGAGCCTCCTCCGCAAGCCGGGCCTCCTCCGCAAGCCGGGCCTCCTCCGCAAGCCGCTCCGCCTCGAGCCGAGCCTCCTCCGCAAGCCGCCGCTCTTCTTCGAGCCGCGCTTCCTCCTCCGCCCGCTGCCGAGCCTCTTCCTCCTCCCGTCGAACCCGCTCGCGCTCCTCCCAGTCCTCCACGGAGAGCGCCTGCACCCAGCCCTCACGCTCCAGCACGAGCAGCAGCGCTTCCTGCGCGGGCGTCAGCGACTCCGGCTCACGGAACTCCGCCAACGTCTCCAGGAACGCCCGCTCCGAAGCATCCGCGAGCCACGGCCCACAGGCCTCGACATCCTCACACCGGAACACCCGCGCCGCCGCGCCGCCATGAATCGGCCCCTCCAGCGCCGCGCGCACCACCCGCACGCCCGAGATGGGCCGAAACCCCTCCGTATCCACCGTCCCCGGCTCGAACGCGGCCTGCTCCGCCAGCGCACTCAACCGCCGGACCTGCGCGAGCACCTGCTGCTCCGCCACCACCTCCGGCGCCAACTCGAACGCCTCCAGCGTCTCCTCGTCCGGAGCCCCTGCCCCACCCCGCGCCCACAGCGTGTCCAGCGCCTCCGCGTCCAGCATCCCGGCCTGGAGCAACGCCTGCGCCGGGCTCTGGAACCCGAAGCCCAGCTGCGTCCCCACGAGGTTCCCCTCGCGCAGCCACAGCCGGGACTCACGCCCTCCCGAGGAAAGCGTGAGCCGCCCGGTGGCGCGGGACTTGTGGGCGGAATAGAGCGCTTCGGCGGCCTGCGACGAGGTCATGCGTCGCCGCAGTGTAATCCCTCTACACGGCCCCTCAACTTGCCGGGGGTGCTTGCCTGCCCGCTCCGGTGAAACCGACCTGTCGCAGGGCCTCATAGGTCCCGATTCCCACCGACGTGGACAGGTTCAGGCTCCGGCGGTCCTCCAGCATGGGAATGGTGACGGCCGTCCCCGTGCCCCCCTCCATCACCTCCGGCGCCAGCCCGGACACCTCCGAGCCGAACACCAGGTGGTCCCCCTCCTCGAACCGGGCCTCATACAGGGATGTCGCGGCCCGGGCGGAGAAGAGCCACCGCCGGGCCTCCGGGTAGTCCGCCACATAGGCCGCGTAGGTTGGATACAGGCGGAGAAATACCTTGTCCCAGTAGTCCAGCCCCGCCCGCTTGAGCTGCCGGTCGTCAATGGAGAAGCCCAGGGGCTCCACCAGGATGAGCCGGCAGCCCGTCACCGCGCACAGGCGGGCGACGTTGCCGGTGTTGGGGGGAATCTGGGGAGAAACGAGGACCAGGTGGAGAGGACGCGCCAGGGGCTCGAGCATGGGGTAGAAGGCGCTACATGCGCTGGAAGGTGAACAACGAGACGCGGCAACGGCTGCTGGCGGACCGGGCCGACAAGGCCACCTCGTTCCTCCAACGGTTCAAGGGACTCATGGGGCGCCGCTCGCTGGAGGTGGGCGAGGGGCTCCATATCGTCCCCTGCAACTCCATCCACACTTTCTTCATGCGCATCCCCATTGACGTGCTGTTCCTGGACGCCCAGGGCCGCATCGTCAAGCAGCTGCCCGCCTTGCCGCCCTGGCGCGCGACATCCGTGTATTTCCAGTCACGCTCGGTCCTGGAGCTCCCCGCGGGGGTCCTGGCCGCCAGCGGCACCCAGGAAGGTGACGTGCTGAGCTTCGAGCCGGTTCCTTGAGGCCCTGCCCGAAGTGCCCCTGCCTGTCCGGCCGGGATGCACGAGTTTTGACCGATTTCCGAGCGCTTTGGTAACCTCCGGCGCCACGTTTTCTCGCCCCTTTAGAAGAGTTCTCGCGCATGCGCATCGAGGTCGCTGGCAGCACCCACGTTGGGATGAAGCGGAATCACAACGAGGACAACTTCCTGATGCTCCCGGAAGAGTTTCTCTTCTGCGTGGCGGATGGCATGGGTGGCCACTCGTCTGGAGAAATCGCCAGCCGCATCGCGGTGGACGAACTCGGGGAGTTCTACAAGCTCACGGCCAAGGACCAGGACTGCACCTGGCCCTTCAAGATGGACAAGACGCGCAACTATGACGAGAACCGGATCGCCACCGGCATCAAGCTCGCCAACGCGCGCATCTTCGAGAAGGCCTGCTCCGAGTCCAAGTACAAGGGCATGGGCACCACCATCGTCACGGTGCACTTCGGCCAGAGCGCCGTCTACGTGGGCCACGTCGGCGACAGCCGCGTGTACTACTTCCGCGGCGGCGCCCTGAAGCAGGTGACGGAGGACCACTCCCTCCTCAACGACTACCTCAAGGCGAAGAAGCTCTCGCCGGAGGAAATCGAGAACTTCCCCCACAAGAACGTCATCGTCCGCGCGCTGGGCATGAAGGAGAACGTCCAGGTGGATGTCTCCCGCGTGGAGCCGCAGGAGGACGACGTCTTCCTGCTCTGCTCGGACGGCCTGAGCGGCATGGTGACGGACGCGCAGATGCAGGAAATCCTGCAGCGCACGCCGGAGCTGGAGAAGGCCTGCTCGCAGCTCATCGACATGGCCAACGCCGCGGGTGGCAACGACAACGTCACCTGCGTGCTGGCCCGCTACCACGCCGCCTGAGCGGCGGCGCTCAGCGCCCCTTCAGCGGCGCGGCAATCCGGTGCGCGCCCCAGGCGAGCACCTCGGAGAGCGACTCCCCGGAGGACACCTCGGTGTCCTCGAAGACGGTGGCTCGCGCAAGCCGCGCCCCTGAAGCCACCTTCGCGCCCGGCTCCAGCGACACGCCCGGCCCCACGCAGGCCCCGTCCGCCACCGCGCAGCCCCGCCCCAGGTACACCGGGCCCTCCACCGCGCCGTCCACGCGCGCCTCCGCGTGCGCCCAGGTGCTGCTCGCGCCGCGCGCGGTCCCCGCCAGCGGTGAGTCCGCGCCCAGCCACTCCAGCCGGACGCGGCCGGCGAGCACGTCCTGCACGGTGGCGAGGTAGCGCGACGGCGTGCCCAGGTCGGACCAGTACCCGTCCACCCGCACGCCGCGCACCATCTGCCCCGCCGCCATGGCGCGCACGTAGACCTCGCGGTTGATGTCCTCCGCACCCTCCGGCGACATGAAGTCGAAGACGCGCGGCGACATCACGTGCACGCCGGTGAAGTGCCACGGCGCCAGGCCCTCACCGCCGGGGCCGTGGCCAGCGATGCGGCGCACACGGCCCTCCACGTCCAGCTCCACCGCCGCGTAGGTCTCCCCCGCGGGCATGGGCTGCAGCACCATGGTGGCCAGCGCGCCAGAGGCCTTATGCACGGCCACCACCGGCCGCAGGTCCACCGGGTAGAGGATGTCGCCGTTGAAGACGATGAAGTCGCCGTCCGACAGGAAGTCCCGCAGGCCGCGGACGCCGCCGCCGGTGCCCTGGATGACGGGCTCGTTCACCCCGTGCAGCGGCAGCCCCGCGCGGGCGCACTCGGCGCGGGCCACGGCCGCCATGGTGTCCGGCAGGTGGTGGGTGTTGATGCCCACCGCCGTCACGCCCGCGGCCTTCAGCACCGCCAGGTGGTAGCGCAGCAGCGGCTGCCCCAGGAAGGGCATCGCCGGCTTGGGCCAGCGTTCGGTGAGCGGGCGCAGGCGCGTGCCCAGGCCCGCGCAGAGGACCATGGCCTTCATCTCAGGCCGCCAGCTCCGGGACGTACTTCGCCACCAGCTCCTGCAGCTTGCGCAGCTCCGGCCGCCGCGCGAAGCCGTCACGCACGTAGCGCAGCGACGCGGGGATGGACACCAGGAAGCCCGGGTTGCCCTTCACGCGGTGGATGAACTCGAAGCGGCCCGCGTCCTTCAGCTTGCGCTGGATGGTGAGCAAATCGAAGAAGGCCTTGAAGGACGCCGCGTCGATGCGCTCGCCGCTCACCTCCTGGAAGGTGGCGATGTAGCGGTCCAGCATCGCGTCCACGAAGTCACGCTCCAACTCCACGTAGCTGTCGCGCAGGAGCGCCACCAGGTCGTACTGGCGCGGGCCCTGGAGCGCGTCCTGGAAGTCGATGACGACCAGCTCCCCCTCCTTCACCATGATGTTGCGGCTCTGGTAGTCGCGGTGCGTGAAGCCTCGGGGCGCGGCGGCCAGCTGCCGGGCGATGTCGCGGAAGGTGGCGTCCAGTTCGGCGCGCTCGGCGTCCGTGGGCGTCTTGCCGCTCCACGCCTCCAGGCCCCACTCGCGGAAGTGGTGCAGCTCCCAGTCGTAGAGGTCCTCGTCGAAGGCGCGCGTGAAGGCCAGGCAGTCCGGGTCCCGCTGCTTCTCCGCCGCCGCGCGCAGGCGCGCCAGCAGGTCCACGGCGCGGGTGTAGAGCGCCTCGTGGTGCTTGCCGCCCTCCAGCGCGGACTCGAAGGTGATGTCGCTCAAATCTTCAATCACCATCATCCCCGCCGGCTCGTCGTAGCGGAGGATGCGCGGCACCCGCACGCCCAGCTTCTCCAGGTAGCGGTGCACGTTGAGGAAGGGCAGCTCCTGGGGCGGCTCGCCCTGGGTGGCCTCGTCGCTCTTCTTCGTCGAGTCGGGCGGCATCACCATCACCACCCAGCTCTCGGGCGACGCGCCAACGCGGTAGTACGAGCGGCTGCTCGCCTCGCCCTTCAGCTTCGTGATGGGGGCGTTGGGAACGGGACGGCCAATGGCCTGTCCCACCTGGTCGCGCAAGGCGGCCTCGAGTTCCATATCGACGGGGTTCTCCGGAGGGGGTTGACGCAAGTCGCACCCGAGTATCGGAGGCGCGCCCATCCGGGTCAAAGGCCTGTCCGAGGGGATGCCCGCCCGCCCTCTGGGCTGTCGCCAACCCGACGAGCGGCCAGCCATCCTCCGCATACGTCCGGGTGCGTCGGAACTCCCTGCCCACCGGGGTGGGTTCAACGCTCTCCAGGGTCGCAAGAGGCCACACGCTGTCGACCGGGCCAGTGCGGCGGCATATAAGACGCGCCGCGAACCCTCATTTACCTACGGAAGCCGCGATGGACATCCACGAGAACATTCTCTCCGCCATTGGCAACACGCCGCTGGTCAAGCTCAACAAGCTCGTCGGGCCGAACGACGCGACCGTGCTGGTCAAGTGCGAGTTCATGAACCCGGGCGCGTCCATCAAGGACCGCATGGCGCTCTACATCCTCGAGAAGGCCGCGCGGGAGGGGAAGCTCAAGCCCGGCGGCACCATCGTCGAGAACACGTCCGGCAACACCGGCATGGGCGTGGCGCTGGCGGCGGCCGTCAAAGGCTACAAGTGCATCTTCACCATGCCGGACAAGATGTCCCTGGAGAAGATCAACCGCCTCAAGGCGCTGGGCGCGCAGGTGGTGGTGACGCCGACGAACGTGCCGGCCGAGGACCCGCAGAGCTACTACGAGACGGCCAAGCGCCTGCACCGCGAGACGCCGGGCGCGTTCATGCTGAACCAGTACCACAACCCCGACAACATCGAGGCGCACTACAACACCACCGGTCCTGAAATCTACGAGCAGACCGAGGGCAAGTTCGACTACTTCGTCGCGGGCCTGGGCACCGGCGGCACCATGAGCGGCGCCGGCAAGTTCCTGAAGGAGAAGATTCCCGGCCTCAAGAATGTCGGCGTGGACCCGGAGGGCTCCGTCTACGAGGGCTACTTCAAGACGGGCAAGCTGACCGAGCCGCACGTCTACAAGGTGGAAGGCATCGGCGAGGACATGCTGTGCGGCGCCATGGACTTCACCCACCTGGACGACGTGCGCCAGGTCGATGACCGCCAGTGCTTCACCGCCGCGCGCCGCCTGGCGCGTGAGGAAGGCATCTTCGCCGGCGGCTCCTCGGGCGCGGCGATTCACGTCGCGGTGCAGTTGGCCAAGGAAGTGGGCAAGGGCAAGACGATTGTCGTCGTGCTGCCGGACTCGGGCAGCAGCTACATCAGCAAGTTCCACTCGGACGAGTGGATGCGTGACAACGGCTTCCTGGAGGAGAAGGGCGCCGGCACCATCCGCGACGTCCTGGGCGACCAGCGCAAGGAGGTGAAGACGGCGCGCCGCGGTGACAAGGTGGACCAGGTGGTGGAGACGATGCGCGGCCACGGCATCAGCCAGATGCCGGTGGTGGGCGCCGACGGCCGCACGGTGGGCATGGTGCACGAGTATGACCTGCTCAACGCGCTGGTGGCCGGCAAGGCGAAGTTCTCCGACACCATCGACAGCATCATCGCGCCGCTGCAGGGCGCGCTGTCCCTGGACACCAGCATCGCCCGCCTGCGTGAAGTCTTCGCTCAGGACAACGTGGCGGTGGTGAAGGACGGCGAGAAGGTGGTCGGCATCGTCAGCAAGATCGACCTCATCGACTACCTGCACCGCACGGCGGCGTAGTCCCCAGCGCGCTCGCGCCTGGAAAGCACCGAGGGCCTCCACGTCTCCCCAGCGGAGACGGGAGGCCCTTCGTGTTCACGGACGCCGGCCGAAGAGCACGTTGGCCAGCTCCGTCATCACCACCTCGTCCTGCTGGTTGCGCACCTCCATGCGGAGCTTGATGGCGCCCCGGTCCGGCTTGCTGCGCGACGGCGTGGCGGAGACGACCTCCACGCGCACGCGCAACGTGTCCCCGGGGCGCACGGGCTTGAGCCAGCGCAGCTCATCCAAGCCGGGCGAGCCCAGGCTGGACGTCTGCCCCAGGAAGCCCTGCACCAGCAAGCGGTGACACAGGGAGGCGGTGTGCCAGCCACTGGCCACCAGGCCCCCGAAGATGCTGCCGCGGGCGGCCTCGTCGCTCAGGTGGAAGGGCTGCGGGTCGAACTGCGTCGCGAAGGCGATGATTTCCTCGCGCGACACCACGTGGGGGCCGTGTTCGCTCACGTCCCCGGGCTGGAAGTCCTCGAAGTAGCGCATGGGCGCTACTTCAACCCGGCGGGTCCTTGGGTTCCAGCTCCTCCGGATGGAACACGCGCGAAGCGACGCGGTCCAACACCTGGGAGTTCCACTTGATGCTGGCCTTCATCAGCCGGCGCATCTCCTTGGCGAAGGCGCGCTCGGCCGGCATGCGGGTGTACGTCCGGGCCAGGTAGAGGCCCCGGTTCTCCCGCTCGTAGTCCACGGTGCCGCCGCCGGAGTCCGTGCCCTCCCGCTCCTCCGCCTGGAAGCCTTCAATGACGCCGGGCTTGGGCGGCTCGCGGAAGCGGTACACCAAGGCGCTGCACTTCAGCGCCTGGGTGTCCTCCAACCACTCGAAGTACAGCGATGCGCCCCCCGCGTTGAGCCCACCAAAGCCCTGGGGATTGATGCCCGGGCTGGGCGGCGTGCCCTCTTCATGGAGGAAACCCTGGACCAGCCGCTGGGCAGACTCCCGCGTCAGCGGCGTATCCGCCGGAGCAGCGGGGCCCAGGCCCGAAATCCAGGACCTGAGCAGGCCAGCGAGGCCACTGCGGGGAGCGGTCGCCATGGGTTACTGGTTGAAGTTGCCTTCGCGGGCCTGGTCGAACGGCACGCGGTTCTTGAGGTAGACGTCCTCGAACTTGTGGCCGTCGAACGGGTTCAGGTGGAACTCGTTGAAGTGGTGGACCTTGGAGCCCTCGCCACCGTCCGCGATGGGGTTCCACTTGTCCGCGACGGGGCCCAGGCCGAACATGCTGGGGACCGGGTCGCCACGGTTCACGTAGTGCACGTAGTTCGGGCCGTCCGGGTACGTGGTGGCGGCGGCGCCGAAGGTCTCCACGTCAATCTTCCCCATCAGCGCCTGGGCGTCCTGCTTGGACATCCCGTCTTCGATGCGCAGCCGGTTGTACACGTCGTTCAGCGCGCGGCTGGAGATGAGGCCACCCTGGCTGTGCGCCATCAGGTGCACGTCACGGCCGGCCTTGATTTCCGTGTAGAGCGCGTCCGCCAGGGTGTCCACGGCGGGGTTGGTGCCCTTGTCCAGCTTGTCCTTCACGCACTGGGCCAGGTCCGCGCCCATGCCCTCGGTGGCGTTGTGGATGCCGACGACGCGCGAGCCCGTCGCGTTGGCGATGGCCTGCAGGCTCTCGGACTGGGCCTCCTTCGACGTCAGGATGCCGTTGACGTAGAGGACCGTCGTCTGCGGGTTCGGGTTGTTGGCCGGCGTCACGCCCGGGATGTCCGCCAGCGGGGTGCCCGGGGGGAAGGTCGCGCCGTCCGCGCCCAGCAGCTTGCCGTCGTGCACGCGGTCCGGCTGGTTGCCGCCGCCGAAGAACTCCTGCACGCCCCGAGTCGCGCCACCGACGACGTTGCCCACGCCCCGGGCGGCGCCGGAGGCGGCGTTCTCGAAGCCATCCACGAACTGGCCGACCTTGCGGCCACCGGCGGCAGCGGCGTCCTTCACGTTGTCGACGGCGTTGCCAACGGCGTCCTGCGTGCGGTCAATGGCCTTCTCGGCACCGGTACGGACCTTGTTGATGAACTTCCCGATGGGGTTCATGGGGGGCTCCAGGACGATTTGTAAGGAGTGGACTGCTGGTGAGGGGATTATCGTCCCAGGGTCTGGGAAGTTGCGGTGCCCCTCACTTTGCCGCACTGCGACAAAGGATCAGCGTCCGAAGACGCGGTCCGCCACCCGGTTCAGGACGGTGCTGCTCCACTCGAGGCTGGCCTTCATCAGCCGCTTCATGTCGTCGTTGAAGATGGGGATCTGGGGCGCGGTGGTGTAGGTGCGGCTGAGGAACAGGGACTTGTTCTCCGGCTCGAAGTCCACGGTGCCGCCGCCGGTGTCGGTGCCGGCCTTCTGCTCCTCCTGGAAGCCCTCCAGGATGCCCGGCTTCGGGGTGTCCCGGAACCGGTGGATGAGGGCGCTGCACTCCAGCGCCTGCTCCTTGTCGTGCCACTCGAAGTAGAGCTGGGCGTCGCCCAGGGCGACGCCGCCGAAGCCCTGCGGGTTGATGCCGACGCTGTTGGGGTTGCCGTTGGCGGCGAGGAACGCTTGCGCCAGCATCTGCGCTTCTTCTCGGGTCATGGGGGGTCGGTCTCCAGGGGCGAGCACTGCCTGAGCGGGCAGCCTAGCAAATCAGCCCGCCGCCTCCAGCCTGGACGGCGGGCCACGAGGCCCTGGCGGCTACTTCGCGGCGTCGAGCGCCTGCGCCAGGT
The DNA here is from genome assembly GCF_030168875.1 of Myxococcus sp. SDU36. Classification (NCBI taxonomy): domain Bacteria; kingdom Pseudomonadati; phylum Myxococcota; class Myxococcia; order Myxococcales; family Myxococcaceae; genus Myxococcus; species Myxococcus sp. SDU36. Next base: position 8,958,200 of record NZ_CP077414.1, on the reverse strand, counting down.
CGTCCACCAGGTCCTGCCCGTCCTCGATGCCCACCGACAGGCGGATGAAGCCGTCGGTGATGCCCAGCTGCTCGCGCGTCTCCTTGGGGATGGAGGCGTGGGTCATGATGGCCGGGTGCTCGATGAGGGACTCGACGCCGCCGAGCGACTCGGCGCAGGCGAACACCTTCACCGTCTTGAGGAAGGTGCGCGCCGCCGCAAGCCCCCCCTGGATGTCGAAGGTCACCATGCCGCCAAAGCCCTTCATCTGCTGCTTCGCGAGCGCGTGTTGCGGGTGCGACTCCAGGCCCGGGTAGGTGACCTTCTTCACCTTGGGGTGCGTGGCCAGGAACTGGGCCACCTTCATCGCGTTCTGCGCGTGGCGGTCCATGCGCACGTGCAGCGTCTTCACGCCGCGCAGCACCATGAAGCTGTCGAAGGCGCCGGACACGCCGCCCACCGCGTTCTGGAGGAAGTACATCCGCTCCGCCACGTCCTCGCGGCTGGTGCAGACGAAGCCGCCCACCACGTCGCTGTGGCCGTTGATGTACTTGGTGGTGGAGTGCGCCACCACGTCGAAGCCGAGCTCCAGCGGGCGCTGGAAGTACGGCGTCATGAAGGTGTTGTCGGCGACGGAGAGGATGTTCCGCTTCTTGGCGACCTCGGCGATGCGCGCCAGGTCGATGAGCTTGAGCATCGGGTTGGTGGGGGACTCCACCCACACCATCTTCGTCTTCGGCGTAATCGCCGCCTCGAAGTTCTCCGGCTTGGACAGGTCCACGAAGGAGAAGTGCAGCCCGGCCCGCCGGAACACCTTGTCGAAGAGGCGGAAGGTGCCGCCGTACACATCGTCCGAGACGACCACGTGGTCTCCCGAATCCAGCATGTGCATCAGCATGTCCGTGCCCGCCAGGCCGGAGGCGAAGGCCGCGCCGTGCTTCGCGCCCTCGAGCGCGGCCAGACAGGCCTGGAGCGCGTTGCGGGTGGGGTTCTGCGTCCGGCTGTACTCGAAGCCCTTGTGCTCTCCGGGGCCGTCCTGGACGTAGGTGGAGGTCAGGTAGACGGGCGTCATGATGGCGCCCGTGGTGGGGTCCGGCTCCTGACCGGCGTGGATGGCAAGCGTGTCGAAGCGCATGCTGGGGCAACTAACACAGTCCCTCCCGGCCGCGCAGCAGGACCCACCTATTCGAACGTCCCGTGACGCCCCGCCCCCTGGGCGAAACGCGTGGCGCCGACAATGGACTCCGACTCCAGCACCTTGACGCCCCGGGCGAACTCCTGACGCAGTGCTTCCTCGGTGCCCAGCCCCGCCTGGGTGTAGGCGGAGCGCCGGTCCGCGTTCAAACACGCCTGCGGGAAGGCGGCCACCTGGCGCGCCAGGGACTCCGCGGCCTCGCGCGCCTGTCCCCGGGGCACCACGCGGTTGACCAGCCCCATGGCCAGCGCCTCCTGGGCGGACACAGGCCGGCCCGTTAGGATGAGGTCCAGCGCGCGCGACAGGCCGATGAGCCGCGGCAACCGCACCGTCCCCCCGTCGATGAGGGGCACGCCCCAGCGGCGGCAGAAGACGCCCAGGACGGCGTCCTCCTCGGCCACGCGCAAGTCACACCACAGCGCCAGCTCCAGCCCGCCCGCCACGGCATGGCCGCAAATGGACGCGATGACGGGCTTGGACAGCACCATGCGCGAGGGGCCCATGGGCCCATCTCCGTCCAGCTCCAGGCGGGGCATCCGGCCCTCGGAGACGGCCTTCAGGTCCGCTCCGGAGCAGAAGGTGCCCCCGCCTCCATGGAGCACGCCCACCCGCGCGTCCGGGTCCGCGTCGAAGGCACGAAAGGCCTCCGCCAGCGCGTGGGCGGTGGCGCCATCCACGGCGTTGCGCACCTCCGGGCGGTCCAGGATGACGGTGGTGACGGGGCCGTTCTTCTCGACGCGCACGCTCATGGCGGCGGAGTCTTCTTCCCTCGCGTCCGGACCGCAACCGGTGCCCGAGCGGCACAGCGGGCAGGCCTGCCCCCCCGTGGCCGCCTTTCGGCGCTTGTCGGACGTCGGAGACTCAGGGAAGAGGGGGGCCGCGGTCGACTGGACGGAAGGACGCTTGGGCATGGCTGACAAAGAAGGCTCTCACGACACAACCGCCCCCGAGGGCATGTTCGCCAACCGCCTGCGCAAGGGGGACAAGCGCTTCCGCAAGTGGGCCCGGACGCAGCGCCTGACGGCCTTCCGCGTCTACGACAGGGACATCCCCGAGTACCCCTTCGCCATCGACGTCTACGGCGACTGCGCCCACGTCGTGGAGTACCCCCGCCGGCGCGCCATCGCCTCTGGCGCCGCGGACACGCAGCGGGAGGAAGTCCTGGCCGCGGTGACGCAGGTGCTGGCCGTGCCCCCCGAGCGCATCTTCGTGAAGACGCACACGCCCCAGCCCTGGGGCCGCTCGCAGTACGGCCGGGTGGGCCAGGACAGCGGGCGCATCGTGGTGGAGGAGCAGGGCCTGAAGTTCTGGGTGAACCTGGGCGACTACCTGGACACCGGCCTCTTCATGGACCACCGCAACACCCGCGCGCGCGTGCGGGAGGAGGCCCAGGGCAATCGCTTCCTCAACCTCTTCGCGTACACCGGGGCCTTCACCGTCTACGCCGCCGCGGGAGGCGCCGCGAGCACGATGACGGTGGACCTGTCCAACTCCTACCTGGACTGGGCCGAGGACAACCTGGAGCTCAACGGGCTGGCCGACGCGCGGCACACGCTGGTGCGCGCGGATGCCAAGGCCTGGGTGGAGGCCCAGGCCGACGCGCCGGAGCGGTACGACCTGGTGGTGTGCGACCCGCCGTCCTTCTCCACGTCGAAGAAGATGGCGGGCAGCTTCAACGTGCAGCGCGACCACCCCCGCCTGCTGGCCGCCATCCGGGCGCTGCTCGCACCCGGCGGCGTCCTCTACTTCTCCAACAACTTCCTGGGGTTCCAGTTGGAGCCGAAGGCCACGCGGGGAATGGAGGTGGAGGAAATCACCCCTCGCTCCATCCCCGAGGACTTCCAGCGCAAGGAGATCCACCGCTGCTGGCGCATGGTGGCTCCCTGACGCTGGCGTCTGTCCCGGCTACAGCCAGCAGACGTTGTCGATGCAGCGCTCGCCAGCGGGGCACTCGCAGTTGGCCTGGCAGGTGTTGCCGCTGCCCGTGTTGACGGGCTTGCAGACGCCGTCCGTGCAGGCCTGACCGGACGGGCACTCGCAGTTGGCGCGGCACACCGGGGTGGACGTTCCGGCATCCTGCACCGGCGGCGGCGCGGGCACCTTGCACTGGCCGTTGGAGCAGACCTGGCCCGACGGGCAGTCGCAGTTGGCCTGGCAGGCCGGACCCGTGCCCGCGTCCGGCGGCGGAGGCGGCGGGGCCGGCGGACGGCAGTAGCCGTTGGTGCAGACGTCACCCGAGGGGCAGTCGCAGTTGGCCACGCACGTCTGGCCCGGGTCCGGCTGCGGCGCCTTGCACTGGCCATTGAAGCAGACCTGGCCGGCGGGGCACTCGCAGTTGGCGCGGCACTCCCCCCCGTCTGGGATGGGCAGGCAGTAGCCAATCTGGCAGCTGTAGTCGTCCGGGCACTGGGTGGTGGAGTCGCAGGCCGCGCGGCACTGGCCATCCACGCAGTCCTTCCCACCGGAGCAGTCCGCCGCGGTGGAGCAGGCGTTCGGGTCCACCGGGCGCGGACGGCACAGGCCGCTCACGCAGGTGTCCGTGGCATCACACCAGGAATCGTCATAGCAGCCGCGGATGCACTGGTTGTTGATGCAGTAGTTCCCCGCGCCGCAGTCCATGTTCACGCGGCACTGCTGAGAAGAACCCCCGTCCACGCCCGCATCCGGGCGCGTCCCACCGTCGGAGCCAGCGTCCGGACGCGTCCCACCGTCCGTCCCCGAATCCGGGCGCGTCCCACCGTCGGAGCCAGCGTCCGGGCGCGTCCCGCCGTCCACGGCGCCGTTCCCGACGCAGTAGTGGTCGTCGCACCGCTGGCCCGCACCGCAGTCGGAGTTCCGCGAACAGAACTGCGAGCAGACGCTGTTGATGCAGATCTGGGACCCGGGGCAGTCCAGCGAGGACGAACACCCGCCCGAGTTGGGAGGAACGGTCCGACAGACGCCGCCGCGGCAGCTCTCACCGATGTCGCAGTCCCGGTCGGTTGAGCAGTAGCAAATGTCGTCGTCGTAGTCGTCGTACCAGTCATCCTCTCCATGGACGATGCAGCCCGGGAGGACGGAGAGGACGGCGAGCAGCGGCAGCCACATGAGGCTACGTATGGGGGTGTTCCGCATGAGTGGGGACTCCGAAAACTCAGGGGGTACCGGTCCGGCCACCGGAGGTGTTGCCCGGTTTCAGCAGCGGTGGACTCCGTAGCGCAGACGGATGATCAAAAAATTTATTTGATCGGCTTTCGTCTTTCCGGAGACCCATGGCCATGGAGGTATGTAGTGGCCTGGACCTTTCAGTGGAGGGAGCCCCCCTGGTGTTCCTGCGTGGAGCCCGCTCATTCGCGCACGTCGCCGGCCAGGACGAGGTGCGGCTCCAGGCCCTGGTCCGGCGCATCCAGGAGGGCGACCTGACGGCATTCGAACAGCTCTATGTACTCACGCAGGCGGATGCCTCGCGCACCTTGTGGCACCTGGTCGGCAACCGCGTGGACGTGGAGGATCTGCTCCAGGAGGCCTATCTCCGGCTGCTGACGGCCGTGAAGAGCTACCGGGGCGAGTCCCGATTCCGGACCTTCTTCTATCGTGTGTGCTCCAACGTGGCCTTGTCCCACCTGCGCTGGAAACGGCGCCGGCCGGAGGACTCTGTCTGGGAGCTGCCGGAAACGGCGGCGGAGGGGGAGGACCCCGAGCGGGTGGCTTCGCGGCGTCAGGCGGCCCGGCTGGTGGAGCTGGCGCTGGAACGGCTGAAGCCGAAGAAGCGCATCGTCTTCGTGTACTACGAGCTGTGTGGAATGAGCCCGGACGAGATTGCCAAGGCCGTGGGCAGCTCGCCCAACACCGTCCGCAGCCGCCTCCATCATGCGCGGCTGGAGTTCAACGAAGCCATGCAGCGGCTGCTCGGCGCCAACCGTCCCGGAGGTCTCCATGGCTCGCCATGAGCACCGCTCCCTGTGGGCCCTGGCCGCGGACGAGCTGGACGCGGACGCGCGCGGCCGGGTAGAGGCGCACATCGCCGCCTGCGTTGAATGTGCCCAGGCGCTGGAGCAGGTGCGGCAGTCCCGCGCGGTCCTCCACGAGGGACGCGGCACCCTGCCCCCGCCGCGCACGGACGCCATGGGCGAAGGACTCCGCGCGGAGGCGGCTCGGCGCATGGCCCGTGGCGCGCCCAGGGCCCGCTGGCCGTGGGCCGTGGCGCTCGCGGGCGCCTGCGCGGCGATGCTGGCGTTCTGGATGGTCCGCGCGCCCCGGGCGATGGACGAGGGCGGAGCGCTCGTGGCTCAGGGGGAGGCCCCCTCCCCTCCTGCGCCCGGTGTCTCCGTTCCGCCGCACGGCGCTGACGTGGTGCCTTCGGGTCCGGAGGCTGCCCCGCACGCCGCGGCCGGCGGCGAGCCGTCCGTGCCCACGAATGCGGCGGAGCAGCTCGACGCCACCACGGAGACGGAGCGGGTCGCCGTCGCGGGGGCCATCCTGCGCGAGGCGGGAGGCACGGAGCGCGCGCTCAAGCCCGGCATGCGGCTGCGCTCGGGTGTGGCGGTGCGGACGCCCGCGCGCTCCAGCGCGTTGCTTCGGCTGCCGGATGAGAGCCGCGTCCGGCTGTCAGCGGGCTCGGAGGTGGAGCTGTCCCGCGCGGAGTCGCGCGATGTGCACCTCACCGTGAACAAGGGACGCCTTTCCGTCGAGGCCTCGCACACCGCGCGCCAGGGCTTCATGGTGGAGGTGGCGGGCCTGCGCGTCTCCGTGGTGGGCACCCTCTTCACGGTGGAGCGCACGAAGGACGGCGCCGCCGTGGCCGTCGCGGAAGGGAAGGTCCGCGTCGAGGCGGAAGGCCAGCCGCCGCGGCTGGTCGGCCCTGGCGAGCGCGTGGAGCTGCACGCGGCGAAGCACACGCTGAACCCTCAAAAGATGTCGAAGCCGGACCTGCGGGCCATCGCGGAGCTCCGAGACCCGGAGAGTGAAGTCCCTGTGAGCGCGCCCCGCCCCATCAGCGCGCGGCCGCCCTCCAGTCAGAAGCCCGAGCCAACGGACGCGCCCGCCCCCACGGCGCCAGGCGCGGTGGCGGCCGTGACGCCCACGACGCGGGAGCCCATCGGCGAAGCCCCGGCCCCCGAGCCCGCGCCGCCGCCGGCGAATGCACTGGCGCCCGTGGCCGCCGCGGGCAGCACGCCGGCCACGCCCTCGTCTCCCGTGGACCCGAACCACGAGTTCGCGCCCTACCCTGTGCCGTCGGTGAACGTCCCTTTGCAGGCCGAGCCGGAGCCGCCGCCAGAAGCAGTGGCGAAAAAAGCCTCGAAGAAGCGCGGGCCCATGATTCCCATGGCCCTGGTTTCCAAGGACGCGGACGAGCGGTTCCTGGGCTACGCCCGGCTCCAGGTGAACTCGCGCAAGTGCGAGCGCTTCCTCGTGGGACTGGACGAGATTGCCCAGCGCAGCCCCCGGGCCGCCCACCGCGAACAGGCGCGCTACCTGCGCGCGCGGTGCTTCGAGGAGAAGCTCGAATCACACCGGGCCCGGGACGAGTACCGCCAGTACCTCAACGACTTCCCGCGAGGACGCTACGCCAAGGAGGCCAAGACGGGGCTGCTGCCCTGAGCGGGCGGCAACGGGCCGCGGACTCAGCTGCCCGTGCGAGGCAGCTTCTGGGGCGGCTCGGTGGCGTTGCCGCGAGCCACCAGCTCGCGCACCACGGACTCCAGCGCGCGGATGCGTCGGCCCGCGCGGCCCGGGGCCCACTGCGTCACCTCCGGGCCCTCCAGCTGCGTCATCGCCTGCTCCACGCCGCCCGCCTTGCCCTTCAGCGCGCGCGCGGTGGCCAGGCGCACGCTGCTCGCCGGGCGCCGGGTGATGCCACCCGCCCACAGCAGGTCCAGCGCGAACGTGGTCCACACCGCCAGCTCGTCATCGGGACGGAGGAAGGCCTCGAAGCGCTTCATCGCCTCGGCCCGAGGCTCGCCCGCGCGGAGGATGTCTTCCGACAGCTCCACATGCAGCGGCGTGCTGTAGGCCAGGGGCTGCTCGGGCGCGATGATGGCCTCGAAGCGCTCGCCCGTGGCCGGACGGCACGCCACCGCGTGCACCAGCTCCGTGGGAATCTCCTCGGCCCCCGCGGGGTGGGCATTCGCCTCGCCGTAGAAGACCACGAGCTTCTCGAAGCGCTCCGCCAGCGTGCGCAGCTCCAGCGGCGGACGCCACGGCCCGAAGTAGATGCGGCGCCGGTTGGGCGAGGTGCGCGTCGACTGCCGCGCAAGCTGCGTGTCCACCATGTACTCGAAGGCCCGCAGCATGGTGTCGAAGCGCGCCGGGTCGCCTTCCAGGACGCCCAGCATCTCCACCACCGCCTCGATGGTGGACACGCAGTGGTCCGCGGGCTCCGCGCGAATGCGGTAGTTGCTGGGCCGGCGCGGCACGAAGCCGATGCGCGGCAGCCCCGCCAGCAGCGGGTTGCGCGACACGACCTTCTTCGCCTGCGGCCACGTGCCGTCCACGACGATGAGCGTCTTGGGGGGATTCCGTCGCGCCTCCTCCACGGTGATGGCGTCCTCGCCCGGGAAGAGCACCGCCACGGAGTCCCGCTGCGCGGCCAGCTCTTCAATCCGCCGGTGGCCGGAGAAGTCCACGCCCTCATGCAGCTCGGAGTTGCTCAGCGACAGGTGGGCCATGCGCGCGGTGCCAATGGCCACGCGGCTCTCACGCGGGTGCTGGAGGAACACGACGCGCGTGCGCGTCTCCAACCGGGGCGGCAGTTGCGCGCAATAACACGCGCTCTCGGGACGGCGGCAACGCAGGCAGAGGTTACGCACGGCCACCGCCTTTACGGCACGCCCCGGTAGGGGGCAAGCCCCACCACGGGAGCCCGGGCAGCCCGAGTGCCCGGGGACCGGCTTCCCCAAGGCACCGGCGGCCGGGCACGTCCCTGGACCCAGGCGCTCTCACGCGTGCGGCCGGTGGCCCCGGTCGGCGCCGCGCCGCATTCACGGCGACCCGAACCCGCCTTCGCGGCATGACGGCGACTGTCACTGCTCGGGCAGGCCGCGCTCTCGCGCCCAGCGGCCGTGGGCATGTCGCCGCAACACGGCGAGCCGCGCTGGGTCCATCAGGGGCTCGAAGGACGCGAGCCACTCGTCCATTTCGCTGCAGTGCGCGTCCCGAGGTCCTTTGAGCGCATTGCGCATGATGGAGCCGTTCCAGGTGTCGAACTCGCGCGCCGCCGCGTGGTCGAACGCCGCGCGGCCCTCCTCGGTGGCCAGGTACTCGCCCAGGCTCGCCTCCATCCAGGTGGAGAGCTGCTCGTCGCCGTGCTGGCCTCGGCAACTGAGCAGCCGGGCCGCCGCCAGGGCGCAGGTGTCGGGAGCCCAGCCATGACGCTCGATGAGCTGGTCGAGCGTGCCCCACTGGTCGACCTCGTGGTCCAGGTCGCAGCTTCGCAGGAAGTCGATGTACGCGGGGAGCCAGGTGCGGTCGCGCAGGACCAGCGCCTCCATGGCCTGCGTGCCGGCCGGGGTCTCCGCATCGGCCCACATGCGGTTGCCATTGGCGCCCGCGCCGGTGACGACGGCGTAGTCGCGCAGCAGCGGGTGCAGGGACTCGAAGTGGGCGGCGTGCTCACACACCTCGTATTCGCTCAGCTCCCACTGGGCGGCGCCATCGGCGGTTGCCCCGCGCAGCGAGAACGTGAACGTATGCAGACCGCCGTCGCCGCTCGCCTGCCGGGCCCCATCCAGGGCCCGCATCACCGCACGCAGGACCTCGCGGCACGTGTCCTCGCCGGGGGGGCCGTCCTCCACGGCGCCGGCAATGGAAATCACGGCCGTGACGGGCGCGCGCTCGTTTTTGCCTCTGGACTGGATCAGCAGTTCGATTCCCACGCAGGCTGTCCCTTGGTCATGTTCGGCTGGCGAACACTACCTCTGCCGCGGGCGACGGAGTACAGAGGCCCGGTGAACCTGCTGCTCCTCCTGGACGAAGACCTCCTGCCCGACGGCACCGCGCGCCTCACCGGACGGAGGGCCCAGCACGCCCGCGAGGTGCTGCGCGCCGAGCCCGGCGAGTCCCTCCGCGTGGGGCGCCTGGGAGGCCTCACCGGCACCGGCGAGGTGTTGGAGAACAGCGCGGGCGTGCTGCACCTGCGCGTCACCCTCACCGAGCCCCCGCCCCCGCGCGCGGGCATCGACCTGCTGCTGGCCATCCCCCGCCCCAAGGCGCTGAAGAAGGTGCTGCCCGCGGTGGCGTCACTGGGCGTGGACCGCATCGTCCTGGTCAACGCGGCGCGCGTGGAGAAGAGCTACTTCGACTCCAAGGTGCTGGACGCCGCCTTCGTCCGCGAGCTGCTCCTCCAGGGACTGGAGCAGGCCCGGGACACGCGCCTCCCAGAGGTCCTGGTCCGCGAGCGCTTCCGCCCCTTCGTCGAAGACGAGCTCGACGCCGTCTTCGGCCTCCAGTCGCTCCGCCTGCTCCCCCACCCGCCCGCGAAGCAGCCGCTCCGGGCGCTGGGCGTGGGTCTGGCCCAGCGCGTCGTACTGGCCATTGGCCCGGACGGCGGCTGGGTGCCCTTCGAAGCCGACCTCCTGGAGGCCCATGGCTTCCGCCCCTTTTCGTTGGGGCCCCGCATTCTCCGCGTGGAGACGGCCGTGCCCGTCCTCCTGGGGCAGGTGGCGCTTCTCCGGGAGGACACTGCGGCGTCTCCCGTGACAACTCTGACTTGAAGGTCCGGCGTGGCCGGGTGAAGAGTTGTCCATGGCCACGACCCGTTCTTCCGCCGCCGCTCAGCCCGCCCTGGGCGAGCAACAGCCGATTGTCACCTCCGAGGAGCAGGCCCCCGCGGCCACGCCCGCGAAGCCCGCCACGCATGACACGGTGCCGCCGCCGGCCCTGCTCGACTTCATGATGAAGTCTTGGAAGCCGCGCTCGAAGAAGCTGCCCTCGAAAATCAAGCAAGCGGACGCCTTCAAGGCCCGCCGCCGCGCGCTCTCCAAGCTGTTCCCCGGTGAGACGCTCATCATCCCCACCGGCCACGAGAAGGTGCGCGCCAACGACACCAACTTCCGCTTCCGGCCGGGCAGCGACTTCTACTACCTCACCGGCAACCTGGAGCCGGACTGCGTCCTCGTCCTCCAGCCCAAGGAGAAGGGCGGCCACACCGACGTGCTCTTCGTGGAGCCGAACCCGGGCCGCACCGACGCCACGTTCTTCACCGACCGCGTGAAGGGAGAGCTGTGGGAAGGCCCTCGCCTGGGCGTGAAGGAGAGCCAGGCGCGCTACGGCGTGGACCAGGCCCGGGGCCTCAACGAGCTGCCGGACTTCCTCTCCGGCTTCGGCGGCGCGGGGAGCCGTCCCACGCGCGTGCTGCGCGGCCTGTCACCCAAGGTGGACGGCGCCGTGGCGGAGCCGGGTGAGAAGGGCAAGGACAAGGGGCTGGCCCAGGCGCTGTCGGAGATGCGGCTGCTCAAGGACGCGCAGGAGCTGAAGGAGCTCCAGACGTCCATCGACTCCACGCAGCGCGGCTTCGAGGACGTCATCCGCGGCCTGAAGACGGCGAAGACGGAGCGCTACGTGGAGGGCATCTTCAACCTCCGCGCCCGCGTGGAAGGCAACGACGTGGGCTACCGCACCATCGCCGCCTCCGGCGCCCATGCGTGCATCCTGCACTGGCACCACAATGACGGGCCGCTCGTCCCCGGCGACCTGCTGCTGCTGGACGCGGGCGTGGAGGGCCAGACGCTCTACACCGCGGACATCACCCGCACGCTGCCCATCTCCGGGAAGTTCTCCAAGGAGCAGCGCGAAATTTATGACCTGGTGCTGGAGGCGCAGGACGCGGCCTTCTCCGCGGTGAAGCCGGGCAACGACTTCATGGAGCCCAACCGCGCCGCCATGCGCGTGCTGGCCCAGGGCCTGCAGTCCCTGGGCATCCTCGAGGACGCCGAGGAGGCCCTCAAGGACGAGCACCAGTTCTACAAGCGCTACTCGCTCCACAACGTCAGCCACATGCTGGGCCTGGACGTGCATGACTGCGCCCAGGCGCGGCAGGAGGCCTACAAGTACGGGAAGCTCCAGGCGGGCATGGTGCTGACGGTGGAGCCCGGCCTCTACTTCCAGACGGACGACCTCACCGTGCCCAAGCGCTACCGCGGCATCGGCGTGCGCATCGAGGACGACGTCGTCGTCACCGCGCGCGGCTGCAAGGTCCTCTCCGCCGACATCCCTCGCAAGGCGAAGGACGTGGAGGCGTGGATGAAGTCCCTCTGGGCGGCGGACAAGGCCGCCCGGAAGGGCAAGAAGAAGTAAGGCGCGCTACTTCGGCTTCGCCGCCGCGGACGCGGCCCGCTTCTGCCACTCCGCGTGAGGCAGGGGCTTCACGTCCTTGAGCGTGGACACGGCGACGTCGAAGACGCGGGGCCCGGGGTTCGCATCCGGCCCCGCGGTGAAGTTGAGCCGGTGGATTTCGTGCCCATCCTCCGTCTCCAGCACCACGCGCCACGCGCCGGGCTTCAGGTTGGACGTCGTCGCGTAGTAGCGATAGCCGCCGTCCGTGCCGTTGCTGCTGACGGTGGCCATGAAGCCGTTGCCGTACGTCGTCCAGCCCTTCTGCGGGTCGTCGAAGTACCAGCGCACGCGGACCTTGTACGACTGGAAGTGCTTCGGCGCGAAGATGCGAAAGAAGTAGTAGGGCTTGTCTCCCGGCTGCATCAGGAAGTTCGGCCCGCCCCACGTCCACGGCTTGTACCAGGCGCCGGAGTCCACCGAGGACAGGTGGTAGACGCCTGGGCTCACCCGCTCCACCTGGTGGTAGAGGCCCGCGAACTGCACGGCCACCGGCAGCGGCGGAATCACGCCCACCAGGTACAGCCCCAGCAGCGCGGCCTGCACGCCGAAGCCGGGGATGGCCACGTTGCGCAGCAGGTACCGGTTGTCCGGCCGCCAGCGCCGGATGAGTCGCATCACCCCGAAGATGCTCGCGCAGCCCACGGCGACGGCCAGCAGGAAGACCCAGAAGCCCATGCGCCCCAGCACGACCGGGAGCAGGCAGACGAAGTACATCGTCACGCACAGGCTGAGCAGCACCATGCGCATGACGGGCCCCAGCTTGCGGAACAGGGGCAGCTCGTTGGCCGCCAGCAGGGCGAAGAGGCCCGCCACGAACAGGTAGGGCAGCGCGCCCGACGTGCTCTTGAAGAGCAGCAGCATGAACGCGCTGAGCAGGCTTCCGAAGAGGAAGTGGATGCCCTCCGCGCGCCAGCGCCAGACCTTCTGCAGGAACTTCGGCGGCTCCACGCCGTCCGGGTAGCGCTGCTCCAGCAGCAGCAGCCCCGTGAGGACCAGCAGGTAGCCGAAGTTCTGCGCCAGCGTCAGCGTGTCATCGATGCGGCTGATGGTGAGGACGTCGTAGATGAAGCCGCCGAAGAAGAAGACGGCCATCTCCCACTTCTCATGGCGGGCGCGGAACTGCTGCACCTTGTCCATGAGGGTGGGCGTCTTCGCCGTGTCGACCAGGTCATCCGGGTCCACCACCACGCCCGGCGCCTGGGCCGGCAACACGGTGTCCGTCAGGGGGACGGCGGCGTTGCTTTCTGCGACGGGGACGTTCGCCTCGACGGCGGGGCCCGCGGTGGGCACCTCGGCGGAGGCTTCGTCCGGATTCTCGGGGGCGTTTTGACGGGTAGCGGTGACCACGGCGGTTCCTCGGGGCAGCGGCCTCCCATCCTAGCCGCAGCGAGGGGAATCGGTCTCCCCCTCGCCCGCCACGCCCCGAGGCCCCGTCTGCTAGGCCGGGCTCTTGCCCGCGACCAGGTCGGCCAGCTCACCGCGCTCGGCCAGCTCCATGAGGATGTCGGAGCCGCCGACGAACTGCCCGTTGATGAAAATCTGGGGGATGGTGGGCCAGTTGGTGAGGTCCTTGATGCCCTGGCGAATCTCCGGGTCCGCGAGCACGTCCACCGTGTGGACCTCCCCCAGGGGCTGCAGCAGTTGCAGCGCCCGCGCGGAGAAGCCGCACTGGGGGAAGAGGGCGTTGCCCTTCATGAAGAGGACAATCTTGTGCGACCGGGTCTCCTGCTCCAACCGGGCCTTGAGTTCAGGCGTCATGGGTACCGCTCCTTCTAGCGAGTCCCGAGCTTCTGCCACTGCTCGGGAGAATAGGTTTTTAGCGCGAGCGCATGCAGCTCGCCGCTCTTCAGCCACTGCTGCAGGGGCGCGTACACGAGCTGGTGCTGCTGCACCATCGCTTTCCCAGCGAAGTCAGGGCTCACCACCCGGGCCTCGTAGTGGTCTCCCGTCCCGGTGTAGTCCCGCACCTCCACCTCGGAGCCCGGCAGGGCCTCCAGGATGCGGGCCCGGATGAATTCGGCGTCGAGCATCAGTTCATTCCCCTTCCCATCACCAGCATGGCGGGGTCCACCCCCATGCCTCGCAGCGTCGTGTCCCACAGCTTTGAAGGCTCCTGCCCGAGCACCGCCTCCGCGGAGGCCTCGGTGAAGAGCCAGGAGCCGGCGGCAATCTCGCTCTCCAACTGGCGCGGCCCCCAGCCCGCATACCCCAGGCAGAAGCGCAGGCGCGGGTTCGGATTCGTCAGCAGCGGGCCCAGCGCGTCCAGCGTCACGCTCAGGAACAGACCGGGCAGCACCGAGTGCTTCTCCCGCTGCTCCGTGTCGTCGTGGAGGACAAAGCCCCGCTGGGGCTCCACCGGGCCGCCCAGGTAGACGGAGTACTCCTTCCGCCCGGCGGCGATGCCCAGGTTCTGCCCGCGCGCCAGCTCACCGAGCGTCAAGGGGGCCGCCCGGTTGATGACGAGCCCCATGGAGCCCGTCTCCGAGTGCTCCAGCATCAAGACGACCGAGCGATAGAAGTTCGGGTCGCCGAGCTGGGGCATGGCCAGCAGCAAGCCAGGAGCAAGGTTCTTCACCCCAGGAGCATCAACCGTTCACGCGGATGGCGCAACCGGAACCCGCCCCGGCGCCCCTGGCCAGAGGGGCCTCAGTGCCAGCTCGTGTGCCTGGACCGGAGGGCCTCTGCCAGCCGCTCGGGGTCCAGGGGCTTGCCGATGAAGAGGTCCGCGCCCAGGCCCTTGCACTTGCGCGCCATGGCCCCGTCGCTCATGGCGCTGACGCCGATGAGGACGGACTGGGGGAAGCGCTCGCGCAGCCGCGACATCAGCGTGGCGCCGCTGCGGCCTGGCAGGAAGACATCGACGATGGCGGCGTCCATGCGCTTGTTGCGCACGGCGAACTCAGCCTCCTCGGCGCTGCCCACGGGCAAGGGCTCGTAGCCCCAGCCCGCCAGCATCTCCACCAGGATTTCGCGGTGGGCAGGGTCATCCTCGACGACGAGCACCGCGCCGCGCACGGGCTCCAGCTTGAGCGAGTCCGAGCGCTCCTCGCGCTCGCGGGTGTCGAGTTCGGTGGAGGTGGCAAGCTCTTCGCTGGTCATCAGGGACATGGAGGCACCAATGTGGGCAAAAGGTTTCCGTGTGAGGAGAACCCCTCCCCCAACGTTGGGAATTCCACTTCAGGACGCCCGGCGAGGTGCCCCCGAGAGCGCCTGGGAGGCGAGCGAGGCACCGAGCACCAGCAGCACGAGCAGCGCCCAGGCGGGCAGCACGACCCGGCCGCCACCCTCGTAGATGAGGGCCGCGTAGCTGGTGCCCAGGTAGCGGCCCAGGGACATGGGCTCCATCCGGGCGATGCCGAAGAAGCTCACGGTGGATTCGGTGAGGATGGCCGCGGGGAGCCGCGACAGGAACACCGCCAGCGCGAAGGGCCGGAGCGCGGGCCACAGGTGGACACGCAGCAGGTGCAGCCCCCCACCGCCGAGCGCCCGGGACGCGGCCACGTACTCCTGTGATTCGAGCGTCGCCAGGCGGTTGCGGAACATGCGCGCGGGTCCGGCCCAGCCCACCAGGGCCAGCGAGGCGACCATCAGCCAGAAGGGGCCCAGACCGCCGCCCGCGCCCGCGTCGGAGAGTGACTGCCCCGCGAGCTGGAGCACCATCACCACCAGCACGTCCGGCAGCGCGAAGACGGCGTCCACGGCGCGCAGCAGCGTCTGCTCCACCGCGCCACCGGACAGCCGCGCCACGGCGGCCACGGTGAGACCCAAAAACGTGGAGAGCGCGCCCGCCGCGAGCCCCACCGCGAGGGAGACCCAGAGTCCACCGAAGGCGAGCTCGCACACGGCGCGGTCCGGGCGCGTGGGGTCCATGCCCAGCGGACAGGTGCTGGCCAGGGCCTCCGGGAAGAGCCGCCCCGCCACGAGGCTGAGCAGGCCCAGTCCCACGAGGAGCGCCAGGCCGACGCGGGCGCGCAGGGGGACGCGGCTCATGCCGAGGCCTCCCGGGAGCGCGGGTCCACGGCGTAGCGCAGCACCTCCACCGCGAGGCTCACGACGACGAGCAGCGTCGCGAAGGTGGTGGTGGCGACGACGACGACGGCCACCTGCTTGTTGAGCACGGCGAGGACGTAGAGCTGGCCGAAGTACGGCAGGCCCAGGACGCGCTCCGCCGCGAAGGACCCGGCGAGCAGCGACGTGGCCACCGGCCCCACCGCGTCCAGCATCGCGGGCCACACGTTGGGCAGGACATGGCGGCGCAGCACGGCGGCGCGCGACAGGCCCTTGCCCAGCGCGGTGCGCACGTAGTCGCGCGACAGCTCCGTCTCCAGCGCGTCACCCACCAGCGTGCCCAGGAAGATGCCGGGCCAGATGGACGTCACCAGCGCCGCGCACAGCTCGGGCAGCAGGTGTCCACGCTCGACGACACCGGGCGCGAGCAGCAGCGCGGGGATGAAGACGGGCGTACCGAACGCCACGGCGGGCACCACGTCACCGAGCGCGGCCCACGGGCCCTTGCGCCAGCGCGTGCGCAGCAGCGCAAAGCCCAAGGCCCACGTCAGCGCGAGCGGCAACGCCAGCAAGCCCACGCCCACGCTGCCGGACAGCTTCGTCAGCAGCTCATCGCCGGTGATGCCCTGGGCGCTCGTGCCCAGGCGCTCACCGCGAAAGAGCTTCTCCCACGGGCGCAGGAAGCCCAGCGGCTCGCCGACGCCCAAGTCCCTCCGGTACGAGGCCGCGAGCTCACGCGACACCTGCCGCTTCGCGTCCGTCTCCGTGGTCAGCGGAAGCGAAGCCATGAGGAAGTACGACGCCACGGCCACGACAGGCACCAGGACGACCTGCCGCGACAGCCGCTGGGCGATGGCCCTCACTGCGACTCCCCCGCTCGGGACGAATCGGACGTCGGGCCCAAGCGAAGCGCGCGCAGCGCCAGGAAGTTGAAGGGGTCCACGTCCAGCCCGCGCAGCCGCGCGCGCGCGCGGTAGTAGCGGTCCGGGTGGTACAGGGGCGCAATCACCGCCTGCTCCCCCACCAGCACCTCCTGCGCCTGGACATACGACGCACGGGCGCTCGCCTCGTCCGGCGCGCCGTCCCCCGCCTCCAGCAGCCGCTCGAAGCGCGCCATGGGCTCACCGCCCGCCTGCGTCTCCCAGCCCGTCTGGTGATTGCCCTCACGCTCGAACAACGTGAAGAACGTATTCGGGTGCGCGTAATCCGCCCCCAGGCGCCTCAGGTACAAGTCATACGTGCGAGCCCCCTGCGCAGAGCGCCGAGAAATCTCCGCCGAGAAATCCGAGCGCGCCTCCAGCACCACCCGCACGCCCACGCGAGCCAGCTGCGCGGCCACCCGCTCCGCGATGGCCACCTCGGGCACGAATCCATCCCCGGAGCGATAGACGAGCCGCAACGGCCGCTCCAGCCCCGCCACACCCGCCAGCGCCGCACGAGCCTCCTCCGGCGCATAGGTCGGCAGCCGCGCGGCCTGCTCCGTCGTCGCGGCCCCAGGAAGCTCCGGCGGCAGCAACACATGAGACGGCCGCGCCTCGGGCAGCAGCCCCGCCAGCAGCGCCTCGCGGTCCAACGCCCGCGCCAGCGCGCGCCGCACCTCGGGCCTGTCCAGCGGCGCCTGCTCCGTGTTGAAGGCCAGGAAGTACGTGGACAGCAGCGGCTCGCGGCGCAGGTCGTCCGGCCGGTGGATGCGCAGCGCCGCGGCGCTGTCCACGAAGACGAAGTCCACCCGCTCCCGCTCGTACAGCGCCGGGCCAATCTCCGACTTCAGCAGGGTGATGACCGGAACGGGCGTCTCCCCTTCTGCCATGGGCGGAGGAAAAGACGAGGCCGGATTGAAGACCAGCCGCACCCGCTCCCCCGCGCGGTCCCACCGCTCGACGCGGTAAGGCCCCAGCGCCAGGGGCCGACCATCGCGCGGACGGTCGAAGTAGTCCCGGACCTCCTCGTCCGACTTCCCCTCCAGGTCCGCCGAGGGCGCCGGATAGAACAGATACACATTGGCCACGCGCGCCAGGAAGTAGCTGCGCGGACGCGCCAGCGTCACCCGAAGCGTGTGCGCATCCACCGCCTCCACGCCCACGCGCTCCAGCGCGGCGCGCACCTCGGCCTCCGGCGCGCCCCGCTCCTGGAGCGCTAGCGCATGGGAGGCCCCTTCCAGGTCCGCCATCTCCCCGCGCTCGCGGCCCTGCAGCGCGCGCCGCCAGCCCACGACGAAGTCACGCGCCACCAGCGGTGCGCCATTGGACCAGTGAACGTCCCGCCGCAGGTGGAACGTATAGACGTCCCGCCCCTGCCCATCCGTGACGCGCGCCCACCGCTCGGCCAGCCCTGGCTCCACGCCATGGTCCGGCCCCAGCCGCGTGAGCCCGCGCTGCGTGGCCAGCATCACCGGGTAGTTCGCCCAGCTGTCCGGGTCCGAGTGACTCCAATCCAGCGTGGTGGGCATGGCCGGCACCACCACCTTCACGCCGGGCTCCGGCTGGAAGCCACACGGCCCACACGACGCGGCCCACACGGCCAGCAGGTACCACCACCACCGGAGTCGAGCGCGCGGAGCCACCAGGGCCCCTTCTACCCCGAAGCACCATGCGCTCGAAAAGGAGAAGCCAGGAACCCGGCGACCTTGGTCGTCCGGCGTCCTGGCTTCTCTTCAGCTCAGCCCGGCGGGCGCGGTGGCCCACCGGGTGCTGTCTGGCTCCGCTAGGCCGGGGCCACGGCCGGCGACGCCGGCAGCTCCGCGCCCAGCTTGCCGCCATCCGTCGTGGGCTTGCGGCCGAACTCCTCCGGCCGCTCCAACACCAGCGCCTCGCGCAGCACGTCGTCCACGAACTCCACCGGGACGATGCGCAGCTGCTTGCGAATCTTCAGCGGGATGTCCTTCAAGTCCTTCTTGTTGGCCTTCGGGATGAGGACCGTCTTGATGCCCGCCCGGTGCGCGGCCAGCGTCTTCTCCTTCAGGCCGCCAATGGGGAGCACCCGTCCACGCAGGGTGATTTCACCCGTCATCGCCACGTCGCGGCGGATGAGCACGCGGGTGAGCGCGCTCACCAGGGCGGTGCAGATGGTGACGCCGGCGGACGGACCGTCCTTCGGAATCGCGCCCTCCGGCAGGTGGACGTGGATGTCGTAGTTCTCGAACGCCTTGCGGTCGATGCCGAAGCGCTCGGCGCGGCTGCGCACGTAGGACATGGCCGCCTGCGCGGACTCCTGCATCACCTCGCCCAGCTTGCCGGTGATGATGAGCTTGCCCTTGCCCGGCATCACCGTGGCCTCGGTGGTGAGGATTTCGCCGCCCAGCTCCGTCCAGGCGAGGCCCGTGACGATGCCCACCTGGTCCTCGCTCTCCGCCACGCCGTAGCGGTAGCGGGGCGTGCCCAGGAACTTCATGGCCATCTTCCGGTCCACTTCGATGTCCCGCTTGCCGTTCTTCAGCACGTCGCGGGCAATCTTGCGGAACACGCCACCAATCTCACGCTCGAGCGAGCGCACGCCCGACTCCCGCGTGTAGCGGTGGATGATGGTCCGCAGCGCCGGGTCGGAGATGTCCACCTTGAGGTCCGCCAGCCCGTTGGCCTCCTGCTCCTTCGGGATGAGGTAGCGCCGGGCGATGGAGAGCTTCTCCGGCTCGGTGTACCCCGCGATGCGAATCACCTCCATGCGGTCCTGCAGCGGACCGGGGATGTTGTGCATCGTGTTCGCGGTGCAGATGAACATCACCTTGGACAAGTCGTAGTCGAGGTCCAGGTAGTGGTCGTTGAAGTTGTGGTTCTGCTCGGGGTCCAGCACCTCCAGCAGCGCCGCGCTCGGGTCGCCACGGAAGTCCGTGGACATCTTGTCGATTTCGTCGAGCAGGAAGACGGGGTTGTTGCTGCCCGCCTTCTTCAGCGACTGGATGAGCTTGCCCGGCATCGCGCCGATGTACGTGCGGCGGTGGCCCCGAATCTCCGCCTCGTCCCGCACGCCGCCCAGCGACAGGCGCACGAACTTGCGGCCGGTGGCCCGGGCGATGGAGCGCGCCAGCGACGTCTTGCCCACGCCCGGAGGCCCGACGAAGCACAGCACGGGGCCCTTGAGCTTCTTCACCAGCTGCTGCACGGCCAGGTACTCGAGGATGCGCTCCTTCGGCTTCTTCAAGCCGTAGTGGTCCTCGTTGAGCACCGTCTCCGCCTCGGTGACGTCCAGGCGGTCCTGCGTCTCGTCGTACCAGGGGAGGCTGATGATCCAGTCGATGTAGTTGCGGACGACCGTGGCCTCGGCGCTCATCGGGCTCATCATCCGGAGCTTCTTCAGCTCCTTCTTGACCTTGAGCGTGGCCTCCTTGCTCATCCGCTTGTTCTTCAGCTTCTCTTCAATCTCCTGGATTTCGTTCTTGAACTCGTCGCGCTCACCCAGCTCCTTCTGAATGGCCTGCATCTGCTCATTCAGGTAGTACTCCTTCTGGGTCTTCTCCATCTGCTTCTTGACGCGCGTGCGGATCTTCTTCTCCACCTGGAGAATCTCGATCTCCCCCTGCATCAGCTCGTAGAGCTTCTCCAGGCGCTTGGCCGGGGACTCCGTCTCGAGCAGGGCCTGCTTGTCGTTCAGCTTCAGGGAGAGGTGCGCGACGATGGTGTCGGCGAGCCGCGCCGGGTCGTCGATGCTGGCCACCTGCATCAGCATCTCAGGCGGAATGCGCTTGTTGAGCTTGACGAAGGCCTCGAAGACGGAGTGGACGCTGCGAACGAGCGCCTCCAGCTCCACCGTCTTCTCCGTCTGCTCCTCCACCTCTTCCACCTCGACCATGAAGAAGGCGTCGTTGGGGTGGAACTTCTTCACCTTGGCGCGGCGCACGCCTTCCACCAGCACCTTGACCGTGCCGTCGGGCAGCGGGAGGAGCTGGATGACGTGGCCCAGCGTACCGAAGTGAAAGATGTCGTCGGGGGTGGGGTCGTTCGTCTTGGCCTTCTTCTGCGCGGCCAGCAGGATGACGGCCTTGTCGTCCGGCCCCTTGTGCGCCATCGCGTCCTTCAACGCCGCGATGGACTTCTCCCGGCCGACGAACAACGGCACCACCATGTGCGGGAACACGATGATGTCCCGAAGGGGCAAGAGCGGGACCGTCAGACCCCGCTTCTGGGCTTCCTTCTTGTCGTCACGTCCGAAGAACATGTATCCGCCACCTGCGGGCCGTCGGAGTTGCAGGCCCCTGGAAGAGTTGCCCGTCTGCTCGCTCGCCGAGCATTCGTACGGGATGCAGCAGTTCTATAACACGGCGATTCGCGGCGCCGTTCCCCGGCTCAAGATTGGGGAACGGCGTCGTGCCATCAAGGGAACACCCGAGCCTCCCTCGGGCGTCCGCTTGGGGTGTCAGCGGCCCTGGGCCGCCACCCCACCCTGTGCCCCCTGGACCTCCAGGGCATGGAACAGGAACGAATACAGGTCCACGCTGGACTCAATGGCCTTGGCCACCTGGTCCGCGCCGCCGTGGCCCGCGTTGGCTTCGATGCGCAGCAGCGTCGGCGCCGGGTTTCCGGGCGCGTTCTGCACCGCCGCCACGAACTTGCGGGCGTGCATGGGGTCCACCCGGTCGTCGTGGTCCGCCGCCATCATCAGCAGCGCGGGGTAGCGCACGTCCGGGCGCACGTGGTGGTAGGGCGAGTAGGCGTGCAGCGTCTTGAAGTCCTCGGGCTTCTCCGCCGTGCCGTACTCCGGAATCCAGGTCCGGCCGCTGCCGAAGAGGTGGTAGCGCACCATGTCCAGCAGGGGCACCGCGCACACCACCGCGCCGTACAGCTCCGGCCGCTGCGTCATGGCCGCGCCCACCAGCAGGCCGCCGTTGCTGCCGCCGTAGATGGCCAGCCGCTTGGGCTGCGTGTACTTCGCCTGGACCAGGTGCTCGGCCGCCGCGTGGAAGTCGTCGAAGACGTTCTGCTTCTTGTCCAGGCGGCCGGCGTCATGCCAGGCCTTGCCGTACTCGCCGCCGCCGCGCAGGTTGGCCACCGCGTACACGCCGCCCGCGTCCAGCCAGGGCAGGATGCTCGAGCGGAAGTTGGCCTCCATGTTCACGTTGAAGCCGCCGTAGCCGTAGAGCAGCGTGGGCGCGTTGCCGTCACGCTTCAGGTCCTTGCGGTGCACCACGAACATGGGCACCTTCGTCCCGTCCTTGGACGCGTAGAAGACCTGCTCGACCTGGTACTGCGCCGGGTCCATGGGCACGTCCACCTTGGCCCACAGCTCCGACTTCCCGGTGCTGACGGACGTCTTGTAGATTTGACGAGGCGTGGTGAAGGACGTGAAGACGTAATAGGCGTCATCCAGGTCCTCCAGGCCCACCAGGTTGGACGCCGCGCCCACGCCCGGCAGTCGCACCGTGCGCACCGGCTGGCCCTTCAGCGTGGCCACGCGCACCTCGGACGTCGCGTCCTTGAGGTACTCCAGCGCCAGGTGCCCGCCGACGATGTTGGCGGACAGCAGGGACGCGGACGGGTCCTCGGGGACGATTTCCTTCCACGACGCGCGGGCCGGCTTCGCCGGGTCCACCGCGAAGACGCGCTGGCGCGGGGCGCCCTCGTCGGTGAGGACGTAGAAGCGGTCCTTCCAGGCGTGCACCTCGTACTTGGCGCCCACGCCCTTCACCAGCAGGCGGAAGTCCTTCTCGCCCGGCCGCTTCCAGTAGACGTCGTTCTCGCTCCAGCCGCGGAGGATGTAGACGAACAGGTACTTGCCGTCGCGGCTCAGGTCGCTCTGGAGGAACGTCGTCGGGTCGCCGGTGCGCTCGTGCACCACGGTGTCCTTCGACGGGTCCGTGCCCAGCGCGTGGTAGCGGATGGTGGTGTAGCCGGGGCGCTCGTCCACCTTGATGGACGGGTCGGTGGGCAGCCACTCGTAATAGAAGCCCTTGTTGTCAGGCGTCCACTTGGGCGTGGCGTACTTGCCGCCCTCGATGACGTCCACCTTGGACCACTCGCCGGAGTCCACGTCGATGACGTGCAGCACCGCCTCATCCGCGGCGTTGGGCTTCTGGGCGAAAGCCACCTTCTTGCCGTCCCAGGACGCGGCCCACGTCCCCAGGGACACGGTGCCGTCCTTGCTCCAGCCGTTCGGATCCAACAGCACCTTCTCCTGCCCGCTCTCCCCCTGACGCCAGTAGAGGATGGCCTTCTCCTTGTCCTTGTGGGTGCGGACGTAGAAGAAGCGCCCGTCGCGGCGCGACGGGGTGGAGACGGAGTCGGTGTAGAACAGCTCCGTGAAGCGCTTATGCAGCGCGTCGCGGCCGGGGAACTTCGCCAGGGCCTCGCGGGCGTGCGCGTCCTGCGCCGCCATCCACGCCTGGACCTCGGGGGCCTTCTCGTCCTCGAGCCACCGGTACGGGTCCGCCACCTGGACGCCGTGCAACGTGTCGACAACCTGCTCTGCCCGGGTCGCCGGGTGTGACATGCGGGGAGACTCCTCAGGGACGGGGGCCGCGGAGGCTGCCGCGGGCAGCTCATCACGCGCGGCCTCCTTCTGGGAGGCACACGCCGCGAGCGACATCAGGGCGGGAACGAGCAGCTTTCTCATGGGCCCAGCACATACAGAAAGGCCCCCGGCCGTCCCACAAAAAGTGTGGCGGGGCCAACGCAGCCCGGCCCCTCCCCTGACGAAAGGGGCGCGCCCGGACCCCCACCTGCGGGTCCCGTGACGCGCCCCGTCAATCAGACGACACCGGGCCCCGGACAGGGGCCCAGGCGTCAGGCGGATTCCTTCTTCGGCTCCGCGGCTTCCTTGTCCGGCTGCGCGTGCAGCACCACCGGCTCGCTCTTCTTGAGAATCACTTCCTCGGAGATGAGCACCTCGCGGGCCGTCTTGCGGGACGGGATTTCGTACATCACGTCCAGCATGGCCGACTCCAGGATGGAGCGCAGGCCACGGGCGCCCGCCTTGCGGCGGATGGCCTCGTTGGCAATGGCCTTGAGGGCGCCGTCGGTGAACTTCAGCGTCACGCCGTCCAGTTCGAAGAGCTTGCGGTACTGCTTGGTGAGCGCGTTCTTCGGCTGGTTGAGGATGTTGATGAGGGCGGCCTCGTCCAGCTCCTCCAGCGCGGTGATGATGGGCAGGCGGCCGATGAACTCCGGAATCATGCCGAACTTCAGCAGGTCCTCCGGCTCCACGTGCTTGAGCAGCTCCGTGAGGCTGCGTTGCTTCTTGGACTGCACCTCCGCGCCAAAGCCCAGGCTGCGCCCGCCCATGCGCCGCTCAATCACCTGGTCCAGCCCGCCGAAGGCGCCGCCGCAGATGAAGAGGATGTTGGTGGTGTCCACCTGCAGGAACTCCTGCTGCGGGTGCTTGCGGCCCCCCTTGGGCGGGACGTTGGCCACGGTGCCTTCGATGAGCTTGAGCAGCGCCTGCTGAACGCCCTCGCCGCTGACGTCGCGGGTGATGGAGGGGTTCTCCGACTTGCGCGCGATCTTGTCGATTTCGTCGATGTAGACGATGCCGCGCTGGGCCCGCTCGATGTCGTGGTCGGCGGCCTGCAGCAGGTTGACGATGATGTTCTCCACGTCCTCGCCCACATAGCCGGCCTCGGTGAGGCACGTCGCGTCGGCGATGGTGAAGGGCACGTTGAGGATGCGCGCCAGCGTCTGCGCCAGCAGCGTCTTGCCGCTACCGGTGGGCCCCAGCAGAAGGATGTTGCTCTTCTGGAGCTCCACGTCCTCCATCGCGACCTTGGACTCGATGCGCTTGTAGTGGTTGTGCACGGCGACGGAGAGCGTCTTCTTCGCGCGCTCCTGCCCAATCACGTACTCGTCCAGCACCGCCTTGATTTCGGAGGGCCGGGGAATGCGCAGCTTGGTGTCCTTCGTCTCCTCGCGGTCAATCTCCTCCGCGATGATGTCGTTGCACAGCCCGATGCACTCGTCGCAGATGTAGACCGTTGGCCCCGCGATGAGCTTCTTGACCTCCTTCTGTGACTTTCCACAGAAAGAGCAGCAGAGGGTCTGGTTGTCTCGCTTCTCCACGTTCTTGCCCGCCATTTCGTCCCTCGCTGCGCCTGAAAGGCCCCCGACCCCGAACTCCACCCCGTTCCTGGCTCGGAACCAATCTAGTCAGCCCCCGTCCGGAACGTCCACGCGCCTTCCGGGTACTTAACAGGGCCTGTGCCGTGACGCAGAAAGCAGAAAGCCGGAGTCGCGGGGGCGCATTCCCGCGGCTCCGGCTGCCAACCGAGGCCCCGAAGCCTCGGCAATCCGCCTACTTCTTCTCTTCCTTGCCCAGTCCCACGACCTTCCGGGGGTTCTGGATTTCATCGATGATGCCGTAGGCCTTCGCCTCGGACGCGCCCATGAAGTAGTCGCGGTCCGTGTCCTTCTCGACACGCTCGATGGACTGCCCGGTGTGCTTGACGATGAGCTCGTTGAGCTTCGCCTTCATCCGGAGGATTTCCTTCGCCTGGATTTCAATGTCCGTGGCCTGACCGCGCACACCGCCCAGGGGCTGGTGAATCATGATGCGGCTGGACGGCAGGGCGTAGCGCTTGCCCTTGGCACCGGCGAGCAGGAGGACGGCCCCCATGGAGGCCGCCTGCCCGACGCAGATGGTGGACACCGGACACTTCACGTACTGCATGGTGTCGTAGATGGCGAGACCCGCCGTCACCGAACCACCCGGCGAGTTGACGTAGAGGTTGATGTCCTTGTCCGGGTCTTCCGACTCCAGGAACAGCAGCTGGGCGACGATGACGTTGGCCACGTCATCGTCGATCTCCGTGCCCAGCATCACGATGCGGTCCTTCAGGAGCCGACTGTAGATGTCGTACGAGCGCTCACCCCGGTGGGTCTGCTCGATGACGTAGGGAACGGGCATGAAGGGCATGTCGACCTCGGTGAGGGAACCTTACGAATACTTCGCCCGGCTCCTCAGGAATTCAATCGTCTTTTCCTCCCGGAGTCGGAGAGACAACCCGAGCCGCTCGTCGGCGCCCTTGAAGTACTTCTGCACCGTGGCCACGGGCTGGCCCGCCTCGTTGGCGAGCTGCTCGATGCGGGCGTCCACGTCCGCGTCGGAGGCCTGGATGCCCTCCTTCTGAGCGATGGCCTCGAAGAGCAGCGTGCCCTTCACTTCCTGGAGGGCCTTCTCGCGCATGTCCTCGCGCAGACGGTTGAAGTCCAGGTTGAGCTGGCGGGGGTCCACGCCGGAGCGCTGGAGTTGCTGCAGCGCGCCACGCAGCATGGAGTCCATGGCCCGCTCCACCATGGCGCGGGGCACGTCGAAGGTGTTGCGCTCCAGCAGCGCCTTCACCAGCGCCTCGCGCTCCTCGCCCTCCACCTGGGACTTGCGCGCCTTCTCCATGTCCTCACGGAGCCTGGTGCGCAGCTCGTCCATGGACTGGGAGATGCCCGTCTGCTTGGCGAAGTCGTCGTTCAGCTCGGGGACGATTTCCTTCTGCACACCCTTGAGCGTGACGTGGAAGCGCGCCGTCTTTCCGCGCACCTCCTCCACCTGGTACTCCTGCGGGAAGGCGTAGTCGATGTCCTTGGACTCGCCGACCTTCACGCCCTCCAGGGCGGCAATCTTGGACTCCACCAGCTCACCGGGCTGCACCTGCACGGTGATGCCCTCCGCCTTGCTGCCGGTGAAGGGCTGGCCGTCCACGGTGGCGTCGAAGTCCACGGTGGCGTAGTCGCCGGAGGCGGCGGTGTCGCGGTCGGTGATGGGCTCCAGCCGGGCCATCGACTGGCGCATGCGCTCCAACTGCTCGTTCACCTGCTCGTCGGTGACGGCGGTGTCGGACTTCGTCAGCGGCAGCTCGACGTAGTCCTTGGCCTCCACCTTGGGCTTCACCTCGACGCGGGCCTCGAAGGTGAACGGGGTGTTGGCCTTGAGGCCGGAGTTGGTCACCTGCGGCGTGGCGACGACCTCCACGTTGTGCTCGCGGATGGCCTCCACGTACGCGCTCTGCACCACGCGCTGGATGACCTCGTCCTCCACCTGGTCACGGAACCGCTGCTCCAGGATGCGGCGAGGCACCTTGCCCTGACGGAACCCCGGCAGCCGCACCTGGCGGCCCAGGTTGGAGTACGCGCGGGTCAGCTCCTCCGCCACGCGGGCATCGTCGACCTCGATGGAGAGCTTCTTCTCAATGGGAGAAAGCTCTTCGACCTGGACCTTCATGCGGGCCTCGCTCGCCACCGCCGCCGGACAATCAGTCGTTTCGGGCGGTGCCGGAAAAGTGGGACGTGCGCCTTTAGGGGATAGGCACGAACGGGTCAACGCGAAATGGGCGAGGAGGGACTCGAACCCTCACACCTTGCGGTACCAGATCCTAAGTCTGGCGCGTCTACCAGTTTCGCCACCCGCCCGGGTTGCGTCGTCGTGCGCTGCACCGTCTTACCGTGAAACGTCCACGGGACGGCAGAGGGCCAGAAAAACAAAAAGGCCCCTCCATTTCTGGAGGGGCCTCGCAGTGAGAGCGGAGGGAATCGAACCCACAACCTATGGATTAAGAGTCCATTGCTCTGCCAATTGAGCTACGCTCCCGGCACTGCCCCGGTCCCCCGCCTGCGCTGCGCGACGTCCAGGTGGCGGCGGTAACTACAGAACGCCGCTGGCTGTGTCAAAACGTTTTTTCGCGCCCCCCTTCATTCCTGTCCGTGGCGATCTGTCTCCGGTGAGTTCTGGAGGCGGTGCTGGTCCGCATGCCCTTCAGCCGGGCCCAGCGCGCGACGCAGGCATGTGAAGCGAGCGCCCTGCACCGATGTTCAACATGGCCGTAGCACGTGTTCGTCCCCGCCTGGCGGGACGGCGGGCGTGTGACGGCCCGCGGTCAGTCACCTCAAGAGCACCGAGCACCCCGCGGCAACCATGCGGGCGGACGGAGGTCGTCCGCCCTTTTCGCGCAGGACGTAGCAGGAGAAGACAGAGATGGAAGCCAACCCCCAACAGAAGGCGGAAGGAACGGCGAGCGGCCACGGAGGCCAACACGCCGGGTGGACGCGGGAGCGCGTGGAGCTCGTGAAGCGGACCATCTGCCCTCGCGGCATCAGCGAGGACGAGTTCGCCCTCTTCATCGAGCAGTGCAAGCGCAGTGGCCTGGACCCGCTCCTCAAGGAGGCCTTCTGCGTGGCGCGCCGGCAGAACGCCGGCAACCGCGAGCGGCCCAACTGGGTGACGAAGTACGAGTTCCAGCCCTCCGAGGCCGGAATGCTCGCGCGCGCCGAGCGCTTCCCGGACTTCAAGGGCATCCAGGCGAGCGCGGTGTTCGCCGAGGACGACATCGTGGTGGACCAGGGCCGCGGCGAGGTGGTGCACCGCTTCAACCCCGCCAAGCGCAAGGGCGCGCTGGTGGGCGCCTGGTCGCGTGTGGTGCGCGAGGACAAGCTGCCGGTGGTGGTGTGGTTGGACTTCAGCGGCTACGTCCAGCAGACGCCGCTGTGGTCCAAGATTCCCACCACCATGATTGAGAAGTGCGCCCGCGTGGCCGCCCTGCGCAAGGCGTACCCGGAGGCCTTCGGTGGACTCTACGTGCGGGAAGAGATGCCCGCCGAGGACTACGAGTCGCACGCGGATGAGCACGGCAGCGGCCCCTATGAGGTGCTGGGCGCCAAACTCGGCCCCATCAAGGCGTCCTTCTCGCCGCTGCCATCCCAGGAGCCGCGCGCGTCCCAGTCCGCCGCGGCCCAGTTGGACATCGACGTGCCGCTCCAGCCCAAGCGTCCCCGCGAGTCCCCCCTGGAGGCGACGGCCCCCCCCGCGGCCCCCCAACCGGAGCCGGTGGCCAAGGCCCCACCCGCGGCCAGTCCGGAGCCCGCGCCACGCCCCAAGCCAAGCGCCGTGGTGGTGGCGTTCGGCCCCCACAAGGGGAAGACGGCCTCCGAGCTCTCCGACGACGAGCTGAGCGAGTCCATCGACCTGGCCAACGAGAAGTTGATGGAGCAGCCCCGGGCGCGCTGGGCCAAGGCCATGCGGGAGAACCTGCTGGCGCTGGAGGCGGAGACGGAGCTGCGCTGCCGGGTGCCAGCGACGAAGGGCGGCGGCAACGGCGTGGCCCATGATGCGTGAAGCGGAGCCGGGAACCGATAGGCTGTGAGGGGGCGCCCCCGCTGCGAAAGTGGCGGGGGCGTTCCTGCTTCAACCTGCTGGAAGGTGCGCGCTCGGAGGGACTTGAACCCCCAACCCCCGGGTTCGAAGCCCGGTGCTCTATCCAGTTGAGCTACGAACGCAAATTCGAGGGTGGGTCAAGAAGGGCGGCCAACCGGGATCGAACCGGTAACCTCCGGAGTCACAGTCCGGCGCTCTAACCAGTTGAGCTATGGCCGCCATACAGCTTTACCGCGAACGGCGTTTGAAGCGGCGGCTTCCCTACCTTGGAAACCAGGGCCCTGACAAGGCCCAAATGCGACTTACGGCCAGGTTGGCGCCCCAGGCAGGACTCGAACCTGCGACCCCCGGCTTAGAAGGCCGGTGCTCTATCCAGCTGAGCTACTGGAGCTGGCCGGGCCGCCTGCTTCCGATGCTGCACTTCAAATCGGGGCGAGAGGATTCGAACCTCCGACCCCCTGCGCCCAAGGCAGGTGCGCTACCAGGCTGCGCTACGCCCCGAGAAGTCCGGCATTGTTGAACCATCCCGAACGGACGCGCAAGGCCGACGTGACTGACGGCCTCGCATTCCGAACGGCTACAAGCCCAGCAGGTGGGGCTTCATCTTCTGGAAGGCTTTCCCCCGGTGGGAGATGGCCGACTTCTCCTCCGGCGTCAGCTCCGCCAGGGCCCGCTCTCCTCCCGGGAGGATGAAGACGGGGTCATAACCGAAGCCGTGGCTGCCCTTGGGGGCGTGGCCGATGCGGCCCGTGCACTGCCCCACCTCCACCTTCGCCTCTCCTCCTCCGGGCCTCACCAGCGCCAGCGCGCAGCGGAAGGACGCGGTGCGCTTTTCGTCGGGCACGCCAGCCAGTTCGGTCAACAGCTTCTCGTAGCGGGCCCGGTCATCCCCCGGGGCATACCGCGCGGACTGCACGCCAGGCCGGCCGCCCAATGCGTCCACGCACAGGCCGGAGTCATCCGCCAACGTGAGCATCCCCGTGGCGTCCGCGTAGGCACGGGCCTTCTTCACGGCGTTCTCCTCGAAAGTGGCGCCGTCCTCCACCGGCTCGGGCACGGGGGGCAGGTCCTCCAGGGACACCACCTCCACCGCGTCTCCGACGAGGCCGCGCAGTTCGCGCAGCTTGCCCTTGTTGGACGTGGCGAAGAGCAGCCGAGCCTTCACCGTCATCCGAGCACCTGCGCCTGCGCGGCCACCAACCGCTGGATGGCGGCCAGCCCCCCGTCCACCATGGCGTCCAGGGCCTTGCGGTCGAAGAGCTGGTGCTCGGCCGTGCCCTGCAGCTCCACCATGCGGCCGTCCGCGGTGGCCACCAGGTTCAGGTCCACGTCCGCGGTGGAGTCCTCGTCGTAGTCCAGGTCCACCCGGACCTCGCCCTTGACGATGCCCACGGACACGGCCGCCAGCGGCGTGAGCTTGGGCAGCTTGGAAATCGTTCCGGCCTTCTGTAGCGAGCGCAGCGCGAGCACCAGCGCGACGTAGGCCCCGGTGATGGAGGCGGTGCGGGTGCCGCCGTCCGCCTGGAGGACGTCACAGTCCAGCGTGAGGGTGCGGGTGCCCAGGGTGGACAGGTCCACCGCGGCGCGCAGGGAGCGGCCGATGAGCCGCTGGATTTCCATGGTGCGGCCCGTCTGCTTGCCCTTGGCGGACTCGCGCGGGTTCCGTGAGTGCGTGGCGCGCGGCAACATGCCGTACTCCGCCGTCACCCAGCCGGAGCCCTTGCCCATCAGGTGCGGCGGGACGCGCTCCTCCGTGGAGCAGGTGACGAGCACCTTGGTGTGGCCGAACTCCACCTGGACCGAGCCCTCCGCGTAGCGGGAGACACCGGGGGTGAGGACGACGGGGCGAAGGTCCAGCGCACCACGTTGGAAGGAACGCACAGCAGGCTCCTGGGAAATGAGGACGAGCGTCCCCTTCTCTACCAGAGCCACGCGGCACGGGTGTCGTTTGCCTTGGCGCCGGTGCACTCAGGGTGACACGGGGCCCGCCACCTCGGTCTCCCGGGCGGCATCCCTGCGCCGCGTCTGCTTGAGGAAGGCCAGCACGCCCTCGGCAATCGCCTCGGCCAGCTTCTCCTGGTACTCCGGCCGGCCCAGCCGGGGGCCCTCCTTGGGATGGGAGATGTAGCCCACCTCCACGAGGACGGCCGGGCACTCCACGCCGGAGAGGACGAAGAAGGGGGCCTGCTGCACGCCCCGGTTCACCGCGCGGGTGCGGTGCACGAGGCGCGGGTGGATGGCGTAGGCCAGGCGCGAGGAATCCGCGTGCGCCTCCGTGCGCGCCAGGTCCTGGAGGATGAAGGCCAGCGTGGAGTCCGTCCGCGCGGCGCGCGACATGGGCGCCTCCGCGTTCTCCCGGTCCGCCACGGCGAGCGCGGCGTCACCGGAGGCGCTGGCGGACAGGAAGTACGTCTCCACGCCCTCGGTGCGCGCGCGCATCCGCCGGGTGGGCATGGAGTTGGCGTGGATGGAGATGAAGAGGTCGGGCGCGTGGTCATTGGTCCACGCCACGCGCTCCGTCAGCGACACCAGCGTGTCGCGCTCGCGCGTCAGGAACACGTCCCCCCCCGCGGCCTCGAGCTTGTCCCGGAGGCGGAGCGAAACCTGGAGCGCGACGTCCTTCTCCCGCAGCTTGCCGGGGCCCTTGGCGCCTTCCTTCGCGCCACCGTGGCCCGGGTCGATGATGATGCGCGCGGGACGCTCCGCCGCCCCGGCGATGACGGGGACCAGCCAGAGCAACGACAGGAGGCCGAGGAGAGGGCGGCGCGGCGACGACATGCTGGGGCCCCATGCTAGCGGAGCCCGGCCGCCAGCGCGAAATCCGGGCCTCAGCCCACCACGTCGATGCCGGGCTTCCCCGCCTGGACTTCACCAATCAGCGCCGCGTCCACGCCGGCCGCCTCCAGCGCCTTGAGCGCCTTGAGCGCCTGACGTGCGGGGACGCTGGCCAGGAGGCCGCCGTTGGTCTGCGCGTCCGCGAGCACCCACTGGATGCACTCCGGCAGCCCTTCGGGGAAGCGGACCTTCTTGTGGACGTGGGCGAGGTTCGACTTCGTACCGCCGGGCACCACGCCGGCCTCCGCCAGCGCGGGCACTTCCGCGATGAGGGGGATTCGCTCCAGGTCCAGCGTGGCGCGCGCCTTCGCCGCGGTCATCATCTCCAGCAGGTGCCCCAGCAGGCCGTAGCCCGTCACGTCCGTGAGGGCGTTCACCTTGAACTTCCCGGAGGCGAACACCTCACCCGCGGCGCGGTTGAGCGTCGTCATCACGCCCAGCGCCCGCTTCGCCAGCTGCTTGGAGGCCACGCCCCGCTTGATGGCGGTGGTGGCGATGCCCGAGCCCAGGGGCTTGGTGAGGAAGAGCACGTCCCCCGGCTTCGCGCCCGCGTTGGTGAGCACCTTCTTCGGGTGCACCACGCCGGTGACGGCCATGCCGAACTTCGGCTCGGGGTCCCGGATGCTGTGGCCTCCCAGGATGGGGATGCCGGCCTCGTCCGCCTTGGACTGGCCGCCCGCCAGGATTTTCGACAGCACCTTCAGCGGCAGCTCGTCCGGGAAGCACACCAGGTTGAGCGCGAAGAGGGGCCGCGCGCCCATGGCGTAGATGTCCGACAGCGCGTTGGCCGCGGCGATGGCCCCGAACTGGAACGGGTCGTCCACCACCGGTGGGAAGAAGTCCACCGTCTCCACCACGGCCATGCCGGGCGCCAGCCGGTACACGGCCGCGTCGTCGTTGGTGGAGAACCCCACCAGCGCCTGGGGCCCCTTCGAGGACTTCAGCCCTCCCAGCACCTGCGCCAGGTCCGAGGCCCGCAGCTTCGCCGCGCAGCCCGCGCAGTGGCTCAGCTCGGTGAGGCGCTTCACCTTGTTCGTCTTCTTCTCCGCCATGCCCGCTCCCCCGCGCCTCGCCGTCCCGGCACGGGCCCTGGAAAGGGCCCGGCCCGTTCACCGCTCAGGCCGCTCGGATGTAGTCCCGCTTGAGCAGCTGCACCACGGCCTCGGCGGTGACGACGTCGTCCGCGTCCGCGTGGTCCATCACCGCGTTCAGGGTGCCGTAGTTGTGCACCAGCTGCAGCACGTCCAGCAGCTCCGGCGCCAGCTCCTTGAGCGGCGGCGTCAGCGGCGAGGCCAGCGCCAGCGCGGCGTCCGCCGTCGGGAGGCTCGGCTGCAGGCGCTTGATTTCGTCCAGCTGGCGGAGCGCGTCCATGAGGAGCGCCTCGGTGGACGAGTCCAGCTCCACCATGAACTCCTGGTTGTCCGCCGGGCGCAGCTCGAAGTCGCCCTCTTCCCAGGTGATGATGCGGTTGAAGCTCTTCTGCGGACCCAGGTTGTGATGCTCACCGATGACGGCGTAGTACACGCGGCCCTGGCGCAGGTAGATGCGCCCTTCCTGGTCGCTGCGCTGCACCACCAGCACGCCGTTCTTCTTGGACGTGTGGAACAGCTGGAGCAGGTCCGGGAGGGGAATCTCTTCAATCTTCCCCGTCATGGAGCTGGACTTGTTGGTCGTCCTCGCGGCCTGGGCCGCGGCGGCCTCCTCCAGCTTCAGCCGGGCGGTGCCCTCGTCCACGCTGGCGCCTTCCGCGCCCTGGTGCACGAGCTTGAGGATGGACGTGCCAATGAGGATGCGGTCGCCTTCCTTCAGGCGCGACTGCTTCACCTTCTCACCGTTGACGAAGGTGCCGTTGGTGGAGCCCAGGTCCTCGATGGTGATGCTCCCATCGGAGAAGCTGATGCGCGCGTGCTTGCGGGAGACCATGTCCTCCACGAGCACCATGTCCAGCTCACTGGAGCGGCCGATGACGATCTGCTTGTCCGCCTTCAGCGGGAATTCGCCGCCCTGGTACTTCCCTGAGATGAACTTGAGGGCGTAGGTCTTTTGGGTGTCCATGGTCGTCAGCCAGCCTGCTCCGCCTTGCCGGGGTCCTTCACCAGGTTGAGGTACATCTGCGCGCTCTTGTTACCGGGGCTGCGCACCAGCACGTCCTCCCAGACCTGCACCGCCTCCGCCCGCCGCCCGGCCGAGTACAGCGCGACTCCATACTGGATGTGTCCCGGAATGAAAGCCGGGTTCTGGGCGATGACCTGCTCGTATTCGACGAGGGCCGCCGCGTTGTCCCCGGCGTCGCGCAGGGCGTTGCCCAGCTTGAGGCGGATGTCCACGAACTGAGGACACAGCGCGAGCGCGCGCCGGTACTCCTCAATGGCCTTGGCCCACACGCCGCTGGAGGCGAAGACGTCGCCAATCTCGCCGTACATGTTGGCGATCTTCTTCTCCACGTAGGGGTCCAGCTCGTCCGGGCCGGATTTCTGCTGGGAGAGGGCGGCCTGGTAGACCTCCTTCGCCTCGGCGTACTTCCCCATGTCGTTGTAGATGACGGCCAGGTTGAGCGCCGCCTCGGTATAGGCGGGGTTGAGCTGCAGCGCGGATTCGAACGCGCGCTGCGCCCGGGCGAACTGCCCCTGGTCGTGGTAGATGATGCCGAGCATGTTGAATACGTCCGCGAACGTCGGATTCTGCTCGACGATCTTCGCGAGGTATTGCTCGGCTTGCGCGTACTGCTTCTTCTCGAAGTAGCCGCGCCCGAGGGTCAGTAGCTGCTTGAGGGGCTCGTCCATGAATCGGCCCGCCAGGGCCCTGCCTCCGAGACGGCTAGCCTACATGAGGCTGGGAGAAAACAAGAATTCATCACCACTGAGCGACAACGAGAGTTGCCGCTGGCCCCGGGTGTCCACCGGCCGCGCCGGCAGCGCCCCCTGAAGGCGCCAATGCTCCGTCACCACCGCGTCGTCCCGCTCCAGCCGGACGTACCACGCTTCCACCTGGTAACCCCGCGCCCGGACCTGGCGCAACTGCTCCCACTCCGGCCCGCCCACTCCGGGCGTGCCCGGCCCCGCCAGCCGCCCCAGGGACTCCGCGTCCGCCGCCTGGAGCGCCCTGCGGCGGGACTCCAGTGCCGTCACCACCGCCTGGAGCCGGGGCGCTGGCGTCGTCTCCGGCACCCAGGACCCGTTTCGCACCACGAAGGGTACCCGCTCCACGCCCGCCGTGCCCACCCGGGTGTCGCCCAGGGCGCCCTCGAAGTCGAGCGTGGCCTGCGCCTCCGCCCGCTGACCTCCGGGTGCCACGTTGACGGTGATGCGGGCGAAGCGGTGCTGCCGGGACTTCAGCGGCCCCGGCGCGCCGGGCACGGGCAGCGACAGGCCGCTAGACTCCGTTTCCTTGAGCGCGGTGATGATTTCCAGCTCGGGGCCCGCCGCGGCGCCCAGGACGCGTGGAACGAACAGGGCCAGGGTGGCGCCCAGCGCCAGGATGACGATGAGGCCGCCACCCAGGCGGCTCCAGTCCTGGGTCGTCCTCACGAGCCCAGCATGCGTTGGGCGCGCTCCGCGGCGGGCGTGCCGGGCAGGCGACGCAGCACCTGGCGCAGCGTGTCCTGCGCCTTCTGCGGGTCATTCAGCTTCACGTACGCGTCGTGCAGGTCGAAGAGCGCCTCCTCCTCGTACTCCGTGCCCGGGTAGCGGCGCAGCAGCCCTTCCAGGCGTTGGGCCACGGCCTTCCAGCGCTCACGCTTCTGGTAGAACTGGGCCGCGTACAGCTCGTGCAACGCGAGCCGGCGCTGGGCGTCCTCCCGGTGCGTCTTCGCCTCCGCCACGTACTGAGACTGGGGGTACTGGCGAAGGAACCCCTCCATGGCCACCAGCGCGGAGCGGATTTCGCCCTGGTCCTTCTCGTGGGACGGCGGCAGGGCGAAGAACTCGGAGGGGTAGGCCTGCACGTGCGTCATCGCGGAGCGGAAGGCGGCGTAGTCCACCTTGGCGTGCGTGGGGTGGAGCTTGATGAAGGCCTGGTACTGCTCCTTGGCCTCGGGGAGCGCCTCGCGCTCGAAGTCCACGTCGGCCAGCTTCAGCTCGGCCTCGCGGGCGGCCTCCTGGTACGGGAACTTCGTCCGGACGTACTCGAAGTACTTCTGGGCGCGGAAGAAGTCCTTGTTCTCCAGGGCCTCGGAGCCGAGCCGCAGGTTTTCGTCGGCGACGGCGGCATAGTCAGGCTCACCGGCCTGGCCCTGCGTGAGGGACGCACACCCGGTACCGAACAGCAGGAAGGCGGACAGAAAGGCGACGGCGGAACGCATCCCCACCACGCTATTCCTCCGGCCCCGAGGGGTCCAGTGAAGCTTCTCCGAGCAACCGGTAGATGACGTCCTCCGAGAAGCCCCGGCTGTCCAGGAGCCGTCCTGCGCGGGCCCGCTCCCTGGCCTCCAGCGGGCGGCCGAGCAGCCCCCGCTTCTCCAGCACCGCGCGGGCCGTGGCCAGCGCGTCGAAGGACACCGCGTCGCTCGCCTCGGAGAGGGCCTGCTGGGCCGTCCCCTCCGCCAGCCCGTGCGCCCGCAGCCGGTGGGCCACCGCCTCCGGCCCCAGCCGGCCCCGACCCAGGAGCAGGGTGGCCCGCTCGCGCGCGAAGCGCTCGTCGTCCAGGTAGCCCCAGGCCTTCACGCGGGCGAGCGCGGCCTCGCACACCGCTTCGGTGAAGCCCTTCCGGGCCAGGGCCTGCTCCAGCTCGCGGCGGCTGCGCGCGCGCATGGACAGGAGCTTCAGGCACGCGTCCGTGGCACGGCGAACAGCGTCGGGCCCTTCGTCCTCCGGAGGCATGGCGGGATACCTAGCATGTGGTAACAGGCCCGGCCATGCACCCCGTACTCGCCCGCTTCCTCGCCGCCGACGCCGCTCGGGAGACGCTCCTCAAGCAGCAGTCGGGCGGAGACCTCTCCGCGGAAGAGCAGGCCTTCACCGACGCCGCCTCCGCGAACCCGAAGCACAAGTCCGTGCTGCTGGGTGTGGGAGGCCGAACCCTGTCCACCGATGCCCAGGCCTCGCTCGTGCTGCTGGCGGCCCACGCCGCGGTCCGCGCGCTGGACCAGGACGCCACCCTGGCCGAGCCCACGAAGAAGGCGCGCGAGGCCCTGACCGAGGAAGGCGCCAGCCCAGAGGAGACGGACGCGTTCCTGGCCTCCGTCCTCCTGGAGGAGGCCTTCGGCTACGAGCAGGACGTGGACGCGTTCGACAGCGAGTACGTGAAGGAGGCGCTGGGCGAGGTGCCCGCGCTGGCCGCGCTCACCAAGGAGGCGGTGGACGCGCTCTTCCTCACGTTCGTGAAGGCCGCGGCCAACGACGCGGAGCGGAAGGTGCGTGAGAGCATGGCCCGCGCCCTCTTCGACATCGCGTGGTCGGAAGGGCCCGCGCCCATCAACCCCGAGCACATGGAGGCCGTGCTCGACGCGGAGGTGGTGGACCGGCCCGAGGAGGAGCAGGAGGCCAAGGTGCAGGCCACCGCGCAGCTGCTCCAGGCGCTGTCCAAGGAGGGCCTCGTCGGCCCCATCCGCCTGTCCAGGCTGCGCGCGCTGCTGGGTGAGGACGACGCGTAGCAGCCACTGTCGGGAACAGCGGCTCCGTCAGAAGCGCTCGATCTGGAAGTCGTCGTCCCCGCCCGCCGCGGCGGGTGCCGGGGCCGGAGCGGGCGCTGGCGGGCGCGCGGCGGGCGGCGCCACGGGACGCCCCACCGGCGCGCCTGCCGGAGCCCCCGGACGCGTGGCCTGCGGCGGCGGAGCGCCCGGACGCATCTGCTGGGGCGCCGGAGCCGCCGGACGCATGGGCTGCGCCATGGGCGCCGGAGCGGGCGCGGCCTGCGGCGCTGGCACCCCCGTGGGCGCCCCCTTCTGCGCGAAGGCGGACGAGCCGGGGATGGGCCGCGACTCGCCGGGCTTCGAATCGAAGTTGTCCCACTTCGAGTCGGACGTGCCGCTGATGCCGGAGAAGCGCAGCGCGAAGTCGTCCGGGTTGGTGGCCTGCCGGTGGGCCTCCTCGTAGGTGACGAGCCCCTGCCGCACCAGGCTCATCAGCGACTGGTCGAAGGTCTGCATCCCGTACGTGTCCGTGCCCTGGGCAATGGCGTCGTGGATCTCCTTCGTGCGGTCCTTGTCTTCAATCATCTCGCGGACACGGGCCGTGACACGCAGCACCTCCACGGCGGCCACGCGGCCCTTGCCGTCCGCGCGCGGCACCAGCCGCTGGGACACCACGCCCTTGAGCACGCTGGCCAGCTGGAGGCGCACCTGCTTCTGCTGGTGCGGCGGGAAGGCGGAGACGATGCGGTTGATGGTCTCCGTCGCGTCCAGCGTGTGCAGCGTGGACATCACCAGGTGGCCCGTCTCCGCGGCGTGGAGCGCCGTTTCGATGGTTTCGTGGTCCCGCATTTCGCCCACGAGGATGACGTCCGGGTCCTGCCGCAGCGCGCTCTTGAGCGCCTGCGCGAAGCTCATCGTGTCCACGCCCACCTCGCGCTGGTTCACGATGGAGCGCTTGTCGCGAATGAGGAACTCGATGGGGTCCTCAATCGTCATGATGTGGCTGGTCTCGTTGGCGTTGATGTAATCAATCATCGCCGCCAGCGTGGTGGACTTGCCGGAGCCCGTCGTGCCCGTCACCAGCACCAGCCCGCGCTCCTCGCCGCAAATCTTGGCGAGAATCTGGGGCAGCAACAGGTCTTGAATCGTCATCACCTTGAAGGGGATGACACGCAGCACGGCGCCCACGGTGCCACGCTGCTGGAAGACGTTCACGCGGAAGCGCCCGAGCCCCGGCACGCCGTAGGCCAGGTCCACCTCGTTGCTCCCCTTGAACTTCTCCTTCTGGAACTCGTTCATGATGCCGAAGGCCATGCGCGCCACCTCCTCGGGAGGGAGGCGGCGGCCGTCCTTCAGCGGAACCAGCGAGCCGTCCACGCGGAACATGGGCGGCAGGCCTGCCTTGAGATGAATGTCGGAGGCACCGCCGCGCAGGGCGATCTGGAGGATCTCGTTGAGTTCCATGAGCGGAGCGGATGCTACCAGACGCTCGCGCACGCATGCGATGGGGCGTGATGGACCCCGAAAACACAACGGCGGAGGCCCCCGAATGAGGACCCCCGCCGCGTGAGGACAACCCAGCTGCCGAGCGAGTGGCTTAGCGCTTGGAGAACTGGAACCGGCGACGCGCGCCCGGCTGGCCGTACTTCTTGCGCTCGACCGCGCGAGCATCGCGGGTGAGGAAGCCGGCCTTCTTCAGCGCCGGACGGAACTCCGGGTTGAAGGAGCACAGCGCGCGGGCGATGCCGTGACGGATGGCGCCGGCCTGGCCGGAGAGACCGCCACCCTTGACGTTGACCGTGACGTCAACCTTGCCCTTCTGCTCGAGGATCTCGAGGGGCTGGTTGAGGACCATCTTGGACGTCTCGCGGCCGAAGTACTCGTTCAGCTCGCGGCCGTTGATGGTGACGAGGCCAGTGCCAGGACGAATCCAGACGCGGGCGGTGGCCTCCTTGCGGCGGCCGGTGGCGTAGAAACCGAGCTCTTGGTGGATGGGCATGGACGTTATCTCCCTTACGCCTCGACCTCGAACGCGGCAGGCTTCTGGGCCGCGTGCGGGTGCGTGTCACCTGCGTAGACCTTCAGCTTCGTCATCATCTGGCGACCCAGCGCGTTGCGCGGAAGCATGCGCCGCACGGCGTTGATGATGATGTCCTCGGGGTGACGCTGGCGGAGCTTCTCCAGGTTGGTGATCTTCAGGGCGCCCGGGAAACCCGCACGCGGGTGCCGGTAGTACATCTTGTCCTGCTCCTTCGTACCCGTCACCTTCACCATTTCGGCGTTGATGACGACCACGTGGTCGCCCGTGTCCATGGACGGCGTGTAGATGGCCTTGTGCTTGCCCTTCAGCAGGGTGGCAATCTGGCTCGCCGCGCGGCCCAGCACCTTGTCGGACACGTCAATGACGTGCCACTGGCGCTTGATGTCCCCAGCCTTCGCGCTGTAGGTCTTCTGCGACATTTCGTGCACTCCAGACTTCTCGCGGCCGCCGTGTGCATTCCAGGGACCGCTGCTCGTGCTTAGTCAACCGCGGGTCGACCGTGAAAACTTCACGGAGGCCCGGAAAGGCCGACCGTCCTAGTGGGTGTGGCGGATCAAGTCAAGGTCGCACCGCACCGGACGTCTGGATTCCCTGCCCACCTACCTGGCCGCTCCCCCGGACGGCCCGGCGCCGCCTGGAGGGACCCCTGGAATCGCGGGCTTCTTGAAGCGCTCCTTCAGGTTGGCGAAGAAGTTCTTCTCCTCCGTGGTGGGAGGCCCCTGACGCGGCGCGTCCATCTCCACCGTCTCAGTCACCTCCGGCGGCAGGTCCTCCAGGAAGCGCGAGGGCGTGCGGGGCACCTCCTTGCCGCGCTTCACGCGGGTGGCCGCCCGGGTGAGGTAGAGCACCTCCTTGGCGCGGGTGATGCCCACGTAGCAGAGGCGCCGCTCCTCCTCGAGGTTCTGCGCCTCGCCCTGCATGCCCCCATGGGGCATCAGGTCCTCCTCCATGCCAATGAAGAAGACGAGCCGGTACTCCAGGCCCTTGGAGGCGTGCACCGTCATCAGGGTGACGCGGCGGTTGCCGCCCGGCACCTCCTCTTCCTCCTGCCGGGTGTCCAGGCTCAGGCGGTTGAGGTACGTGGGCAGGCTGGCCTTGGGGCCCTCGCGCTTCTCGAAGTTCTCCAGCGAGTTGAGCACGCCGTCCACGCCCTTGAGCTTCTTGTCCGCGGCGGTGGCGCTGGTGGCATGGGCGCGGGTGGCCTCGCGGAAGCCAATCTCCTCCAGCAGCTTGCGCGTCACGTTGGCCAGCTGGCCGTGCTCATACGCGGCGCGGTAGCGCTCCACCAGGTCCACGAAGTCCGCCACCCGGGCCCCGGCCCCCGGTGGCAGGTCCTCATAGTCGGTGGCCTTCTTCATCACCGTCCACAGCGTGACACCCTCGCCCCGCGCGTGGACGTTCAGGCGCTCCATCGTCACGTCGCCAATGCCGCGCGAGGGCACGTTGACGATGCGCAAGAGCGAGATTTCGTCCAGCTTGTTCACGATGACCTTGAAGTACGCGATGACGTCCTTCACCTCGCGCCGGTCGAAGAACTCGCTGCCGCCCACCACCTCGTAGCCGATGTTCTTCTCCCGCAGCGTCTCTTCGATGGGGCGGGACTGGCCGTTGGTCCGGTAGAGCACGGCGATGTCGTCCGCGGAGACGCCCAGGGCCATGTGCTTCTGGATTTCGTGCGCGACGAAGCGGGCCTCCTCTTCGTCATTGGGGCACGTCACCACCTTCACCTTCGCGCCCCCCTTGCGGTCGGTCCACATCTGCTTGGCCTTGCGCTCGGGATTCTTCGCGATGACGGCGTTGGCCGCGTCCAGCACCGTCTGGACGGAGCGGTAGTTCTGCTCCAGCCGGACCTCCTTCCCTCCCGGGAAGAGGCGGTCGAAGTCGAGGATGTTGCGCACCTCCGCGCCGCGCCACGAATAGATGCACTGGTCGTCGTCACCCACCGCGCACACGTTGCGGGAGCGGCCCGCGAGCAGCTTCAAGAGCTCCAGCTGCGCGGTGTTCGTGTCCTGGAACTCGTCCACCAGCAGGTAGCGGAAGCGCCGGGTGTACTTCTCGTAGAGGTCCGGGTGCTCACGCAGCAGGCGCGCGGGCAGCAGCAGCAGGTCGTCGAAGTCCACGGAGCCCTGGGCCTTCAGCGACAGCTGATAGTCCGGGTACACCATGTGGGTGATGAGGTCGTAGTCATCCCCAATTCCCTCCGGCTTGGGCTCCGGCGCCTTGCCGGAGTTCTTCGCCTTGGAGATGAGGTTGAGCACCTTGCGCGCATCGAACGACCGGTCGTCGATTTTGTGCTCACGCATGGCGCGCCGGATGTTGGCCAGCTGGTCACCCATGTCGGCGATGGCGAACTTCCGGGGCCACCCCAGCCGGTGGATGTCCTCGCGGAGCATCTCCGCGCCAAAGGCGTGGAAGGTGCACACCAGCACGCCCTGCGCCCGAGGCCCCGCCATGTGGACCAGGCGCTCCTTCATCTCCGTGGCGGCCTTGTTGGTGAAGGTCACCGCCAGGATGTTGCGGGCCATGATGAGGCCCGGCCGCTCGTTGAGCAGGTGGACGATGCGGTGGGTGATGACGCGAGTCTTGCCGCTGCCAGCGCCTGCCAGCACGAGGAGCGGTCCCTCGAGGGTGACCACGGCCTCGCGCTGCGGAGGATTGAGCTTCGAGAGGTCCATTGCGCGCGGGGCGGGGATACCCTTTGATTCGTTCGTGCGCGACTCTTTTCTCCCCAGGCGCTCTGGCGCTTTTCTCGCATTCGTCCTGGGCACGGGATGCCTCGGCGAGTCCGGCGCGCCCCCGGAGGTGACGCCCGTGGTGCCGGCGGCGAGCGCGCCCTGCGTGTACTTCAAGCAACTGGCGCCCTTCCTTCCAGAACGGCTGGACGGCTTCACGGTGGCGCACACCCAGGGCTCCACCGGAAAGTACGGCGAGGTGTCCGTCTCCGAGGCCGAGCGGCGCTACACCCGAGGTGAGGGGCGCGAGGTGAAGGTGCGCATCGTGGACACCACCATGGGCGAGCGCATTGGCAAGGCCATCCAGGAGGCCGCCGACCGCTCCCGGGGCAAGCCGGCCAGTGACCCGTCCGCGCCCATCCACCTGGACGACGCCGTGGGCTTCGTGCGGTACGACGCGGAGGAGTCCGTGGCCGAAGCGAACCTCCTTGTGGGGGGGCGCTACGTGGTTGCCGTCACCAGCCGGGGATTTCCGGGTACGGTGGAGGTGCGCCGGGTGGCGCGCGGCATCGACCTCGCGGGACTGGCTCGCCTGAGGCCCGGTCCGAACTGATGAAGGAGTGTCCCAGGTGGTGAAGGACAAAGGAACGCGGCCCGAGAAGGCGGACCTGGTCGCGCAGGAGAAGGCGGCGCGGGAGCTGGTGTCCACCCTGGGCAAGCGGGAGTTCCTGGAGCAGTTCCAGAAGCTGGCCAAGAGCTTCGCGTCCGACCCGGGCAACCCCGGCTCCTACGCGTGTGAGGGCTGTCAGCGCTGCGCCAACTGCATGTTCTGCAAGGACTGCGACAGCTGCTTCACGTGCACGCACTGCACGCGGTGCGAGCTGTGCAACAACTGCTCGCACTGCGTGGACTGCAAGAGCTGCAACGCCTGCGCGTACTGCGTCCAGAGCGAGAACTGCTCCACCAGCGCGTACCTGGTGCTGAGCCGCAACCTGCAGGACTGCAACTACTGCTTCGGCTGCGTGGGCCTGGCGAAGAAGGACTTCCACATCCTCAACGTCCCCTTCCCCCGGACGGAGTACTTCAAGGTCGTGGGCCGGCTGCGCAAGGAGCTGGGGATTCCGTAGGCCCCAGCCCCGCCCCTTGCCTCGTCAGAGGGCGCGCACGTAGAGGGCCTTCAGGTACTCCGTCTCCGGCAGCCCGGCCAGCACCGGGTGGTCCAGCCCCGCGCCCCGCCGCTCCAGAATCTGCACCGGCCGCTTCGCATCCGCGGCGGCCGCCAGCACCATCTCCTCGAAGGCGGCGCGGTCCAGCTTGCCGGAGCAGGAGCAGGTGACGAGCAGCCCGTCCGGCTTGAGGCAGCGCAAGGCGCGCAGGTTCAGCTCATGGTAGGCGCGCAGCGCGGTGGCCAGGCCCTCGCGGCGCTTGGCCAGCCCGGGAGGGTCCAACACCACGGTGTCGAAGCGGCGCCCGCTGGTGTCGAAGCGTCGCAGCACGTCGAAGGCGTTGGCGTTCTCCACGGTGACGTTGGCGCGGCCGTTGGCCTCGGCGTTGGCCTTGGCGCGCGCGGCGGCCTTCTCGTCCTGCTCCACCGCCAGCACGGACGTGCAGGTGCGTGCCAGCGAGAGCGCGAAGCCGCCGTGGTAGCTGAAGAGGTCCAGCCCATCGCCGCGCGCCAGCTCCCCGGCCCGCAGGTGGTTGTCCACCTGGTCCAGGAAGGCGCCCGTCTTCATGTCGCCCTGGAGGTCGACCTCGAAGCGGTTCTCCCCCTCGTGGTAGGTGAAGCGCGCGGCGCCCTCGCCGTGCAGCAGGCGCGCCTCGCGCGGCAGGCCCTCGAAGTCACGGCCGGAGGCGTCATCCCGGCACATGACGTGGGTGGCGCCGGTGAGCTCCACCAGCATCTTCGCCAGCGCCTCCTTGCGCGCGTCCATGCCTTCGGAGAGCGTCTGGAGCGTGAGGCCCTTTCCGTAGCGGTCCACGAAGAGGCCCGGGAGCTGGTCCGCCTCGCCGTGCACCAGCCGCAGCCCGTCACGGCCGGACAGGAACGCCCGGCGCGCCAGGGCGGCCTCCAGGCGGCGGCGGAAGAAGGCGTCGTCCACCGGCTCCTCGGCGGGGCTCTTGCGCGTCAGCAGGCGCAGCGCCAGGGGCGAGCGGCGGGCGTAGAGGGCCTGGCCAATGGGGTTGCCCTGGGAGTCCACCACCAGCACCACGGCGCCGGGGCCCTTCACGTCGGGCGGGGCGGCGATTTCGGTGCGGTACACCCAGGGATTGAAGTGCCGCAGCGAGCGCGCCCCCTTGGGGCTGACACGCGCGACGGGCAGGGCTGCATGGGGGGGCATCAGGCTCACTCCAGGCCGCGAGCGGCCAGTTCTTCGTCGTCCTCGCCGCGAAGGTGCCCGATTTCGTGCAGCAACGTCACGCGGATCTGCTCGCGAAGCTCCTCGGGCGTCCGGACGGCGCGCGCCAGGTTGCGGCGGTAGAGCACCACGGAGCGGCACGGCACCTCGGAGCCGTCACAGGGCTCGCCCAGCGGCGGGCCCCGGAAGAGGCCCAGAATCGTGGGCGACAGCGGCGGCTGGTTGGCCAGCAGGTCCGCGTCCGCGGGCAGCTCCTCCGCCGTGACGGGCACGCCGTCCAAGTCCCCTCGCATGTCCCTGGGCAGCTCGGCGACGGCCTTCACCACCTGGGCGCGGAAGTCCTCCTCCGCGGGCAGCGGCGGCTCGGGGAAGTCGTCCGGCGCCAGCGTGCGCGCCTGGTCGAAGTGGCCCTGCGCCTGCTTCCACTTGCCCTCTCGCTCCAGCAGGAGCCCCAGGTGGTGGTGGGCATGCGCGGCCCGCTCCGGGTCGTCCACGAGGCTGGTGAAGGCGGTGCGGGCCTCCCGGAAGCGGCACAGCTCGAAGAGGGCCAGGGCGCGCTCGTAG
The DNA here is from genome assembly GCF_030168875.1 of Myxococcus sp. SDU36. Lineage (NCBI taxonomy): Bacteria > Pseudomonadati > Myxococcota > Myxococcia > Myxococcales > Myxococcaceae > Myxococcus > Myxococcus sp. SDU36. The sequence goes on along the minus strand of NZ_CP077414.1, from coordinate 8,913,610 downwards.
AGGGCCTCGCGGCTGCCGGGGTTGCGCGCCAGGACGATGGCCGAGTGCGCCAGCGAGGACTCCGCCTGCCCCAAATCATTGAAGGCCATGGCGGCCACCAGCGCGAGGTGCGGAATCAGCTCCGGGGGCGTGTTGGGCTGGGACAGGCCGCGCTCGGCGTAGAGCGCGCCCAGTTCGTCCCGCTCCCGCGTGGAGGACAGCTGCACGGCGTACAGGTGCGCCGAGCCCAGGAGCGCGGACGGGTCCCCCGGGTCGATGGCGAGCGCCCGCGCGTAGGCGAGCTGCGCCTCCGCCTCGCGGCCCAGGGCGGCCAGCGCCACGCCGCGCTCCGCGTGGGCGGCGGCCAGGTCCGGCTCCAGCGCGGCGGCCTGGGCGGCGCAGGACAGTGATTCCTCGAAGCGGCCGTCCTCGAAGTAGCGACGCGACGCGTCCAACGGGGCCGCGCCGTCCGAGCGGCACACGGCCAGCGGCTGCATCCGGTGGGTGGCGTCCTCGGGGGGCGGCGCGGGGCGCACGCTGGCGGTGGGCGCGGCCGGGCAGGACGCGTCCGGCGCTTCGGAGGCCGGAGGGCCGCGCTTGCAGGCAGCGATGAGGAGACAGAAGGCGAGCAGACCGCGCCGCGACATGGGCCGCCAGGGTACGGCATCACCCCGTGGCCGGGAAGCCGAGACGTGCACGCTCGCCTGCTGATGCGACTGGACCCCCACCCGCCCCACACTGCACTAGGTTGCCCGTCCCATGAGCGAATTGATTCTGGCCTCCACGTCGAGCGCCCGGCGGGCCCTGCTGGATGGACTGAGGCTTCCCTACCGCGCCGAGGCCCCCGGCGTGGACGAGGTGGTGGCCCCCCACCTGTCGGTGACGGAGGCCGTGCGGGAGCTCGCGTCGCGCAAGGCCCGCGCGGTGCGGCAGCGGCACCCGGAGGCCTGGGTGCTGGGCGCGGACCAGCTCGTCGAGGTGGCGGGCGAAGTCCTCTCCAAGCCCGTGGACCGGAGCGCGGCTCGGGAGCAACTGCGCAAGCTGGTGGGCACCACCCACGCCATCCACACCGGGGTGTGCCTGGTGGGGCCCGGCGGTGAGGCGCACGAAGCCGTGGAGACGGCGCGGCTGACCTTCTACGCGGTGAAGGACGAGGAGCTGGAGCGCTACCTCGACCTGAACGAATGGGAGGGCTGCTGCGGCAGCTACCGCGTGGAGGAGGCAGGACAGGCCCTGTTGGAGCGGCTCGACGGCGACCGCGCCAACGTGCAGGGCCTGCCCATGGTGACGGTGGTGCGGCTGCTGCGACAGGCGGGCTTCCGCTTCTTCGAGCGCCGCTGACGCCGGACGACAGGCCGCTTCGTCGCGCTCGGGGCCCGCGCGCCGCGCTGTCACGCGTCGGAGGACAGCTCCGCGAGAATCTCCGCATAGGCGGCGCGCGCCTTGTCGGCCTGGTCCGCCTTGAAGCTCACCGCGGCCACCACCGAGTGCCCGCCTCCGCCGTAGCGCCCGGCGATGGCGGACAAGTCGTGCCGCCGCAGCTCCGGCTTCCACGGGTTGGAGCCGATGGACACCTTGGCCCGCGAGGCCCCCTTCCCCACCCACAGCGTGTAGCGCGCGTCCGGGTAGAGGGCGTAGGCGATGAACTTGTTGAGGCTGTCCACGCCTTCATCCACGAGGTCGAAGAAGACGACGCCGCGCTCGTAGCGCGCCTGGGCACGCACCAACTCGATGTTCGCCTGGTGACGCGCCAGCAGCGGCGCCAGCGGCGTGGCGATGAGCGGCGAGGCGGCGATGTCCGCCAGCGACTCGGACTGCATGCGGCGGATGACCTCGGGGATGAGGCCCGGGTCCTTGTTGGCCTCCAGCACCGTCATGATGCGCAGCGCCGGCTCCTCCAGCGCCACCGCCATTTGCGGCGAGGGGAACTGGGCCCCGTCGATGATTTCCGCCCAGTGGATGAGGTCCGACAGGGGCGACGCATCCCAGCCGAAGCGCTCCCGGGCCACGTCCGCCAGGTACTTCGTGCAGCTCTTGCAATGCGCGTCGTGGAACTTGCGCCCGCTGGTGTCCGCGCGGAAGTGCGCCTCGTCTCCCGGCTGCTGGAAGGCGGAGGCGTGGTGGTCGAACCACCACGTGAGCCGCGCGTCCTGGCTGTAGCGGAAGTCGACGATGACGTTCTCCTCGCCGGTGAACACCGCCGGGTCGATGCCCTCGGCGCCCGGCTTGTGGTTCAGACCGAGGTACCGGAAGGCCGCGTCCGGCCGGACGCGCTCCCGATAGAAGCGGGAGAACACGGCCGCGCTCGCGGCGCCGTCGAAGCAGCTGTCGTGAAAGAGGACCTGGACGTTCATGGCGACGAGCCCCTTACTGCAACGCGAGTCCCGCGCCCACCGTCGTGAAGGCCACCTCGTCCGCGCCGCCACTCGCCTGGGCGGCCACCACCGCCAGCCCCACGAGCCGCCCGTCCGCCAGCACCCCGCACGCCAGCGTGCCCTCCGCGCCCCCCGGCGTGCGCAGCGGATGCACGGTGGCCTTGCTCCCCAACGCCGGAGGCGCGGGCAGTGACAGCGCCTGTCCCAACGTGCCGCCCAGCGCCTGGAGCAGTCCCTTGCACCCCACGGCCGCCGCCTTGCCCGTCCCGCGCTCCACCCAGAGCAGGCCGTAGCGCCCCCGCGCCGCGTCGCCGAAGCCCACGCCGCCGCCCTGCAGGGTGGACGCGGGCAGCACCAGGTGCGGCGCGAGCTGCTCGCGCGTCAGCTGCCCCCACCCCGCCGGCAGCTCCAGCCGATACCCCAGCTCGCTGCCCACCAGGGACTGCCGCACGCCCGCGTCCGACAGCCCCGAAATGGGAAGCGCCAGCAACCCCGCGGAGGCGACCGCCGCCCCCAGTCCCAACCCCAGGCCCAGGTAGCGCCGCATGGGCCCCGGCTCGCCCACCACCATCACCAGCGCGAGCACCCCGAGGATGAAGTAGGCCACGTGGACCGGAGCCAGGGGTGCCTCGCGCGCCAGCCAGCCCGTGGCCAGCAGTTGCAGCACCAGGCCCACCTGCGCCACCCCCTTCGCGGGGCCCCGGTTGAGCACCAGCACCAGCGCGAGCACCGCGTCCAGGCACACCAGGCCGTACGTCCACGCTGGGTCCTCCAGCGAGCCCAACAGGCCCGCGGCGCGGACGAACCAGGCCGCGGCGCTCGCCAGCAACACCCCCGCCGCCGGACCCGGATGGGCGGACACCGCGCTGGTGACGAGGTCCCCGCCGAACACCGTGGCGTCGTCGTCCGCCTCCACCAGGGGCCGGTCCAACCGCATCCGGCCGACCTTCTTGTGGGACTGGAGATGGTCGAACGGCTCCCCGCACGAGGGGCACGCACTGGCACCGCGCGGAATGGGGCTGTGGCCACAATTCGGGCAGAGAGTCTGAGGCATGGCCCCCGGCGTATACCGCACTGCCCGCGCCGCCCACGAGGCCGCGACATTCATGTCAGGAGATTCGGGCTTTCCGCCCGGAAAGACAGACTTCTGAGGGAAGGCTCGACTCTGACATTGAGGTCAGATTGGACCTGGGTGCCAAGAATTGTAAGCCACGTGACGAAACGGGGCCGTTGAACGAAACGTCGAGATTGCGCTCGGAGTGAACGAAAACGCTCGATGAAACGATTCATACCCGGGCAGCGCCGTGAACCCAGCGAGCTGACTGTCTGCTTAACCCCGCTTTCTGCCTGGGAAATGAGGGGCATTGTCCCACCGGACAGGTAGTCAGGCGGCTGGCACCTCAACTGCATGTGTCAGACCCACGGTGTACTCACCCGCGTAGCACGGTGCGGTGGGAGGAACCCATGGGCAAGCGGACGACTCGTAGAAGTGGCGCGGTTCCCAGGCAGGGCCGGCGGGTGATGCCCGCGCTCCGGCGAACGGCCCAGCGGGCCCGGGCGGCGGCGGACAAGGTCCACCTGACGGTGGGCGAGGTCATCGCGGCGGCCTTCGAGACCTCCGGTGGGGAGCTGGTGGATGTGCTGGCCCAGCTCACCTCGCCACAGATGACCCGGGCGCTGGGGCGCCGCATCGTCGTAGAGGGCTGAGCCCCTCCGCCCCTGCCCCTGTCGACGTGCCGCGTGCCGCTGCCCGCGCGCCGGCGTGGACGTCAGTCTCCCGCCAGCAGGATGCCGGCGGTGTAGCGCTGCCGCGCGGGCTCTCCCGCGAGCAGCTTCTCGAAGTCTTCCGCGTTGTTCGGGTGCACCAGGAAGCTGCCGGAGCGTGTCTCCAGGCGCACAGGTGCGGCCAGCGTCCGTGGCTCCTCGGCCACGGTGCCACCACTGCCCACGTCCAGGGGGTGAGCCGGCACGGTGGCGCAGGCGGTGAAGAGCAGGAAGCCAGGAACAAGAAAGCGCCTCGTGCGGATCCTCCGGTGGACGGGCCCAGGGAAAGGCGCCGCGCGCCAGGCCGGAAACGACGAAGGCCCGCGTCCCCATTGAAGAGACGCGGGCCTGGGACTTCACGCCGTCAGCGGCCCGGGGCTACCGGGGCTGCCAGCGCGGGCGGTGGTCATCGCCGCGCGACGTCTGGAGGGTGTAGTCCCCCACCGGGTGGATGATGGGGTCACCCACCTTGGCGCCCGCCGCCGGGTCAATCTGCTGGACGTAGAGCTGCCCGCCCTGGACGTAGGCCACGTAGTGGGCATCCGGAGAGAACGACGGGAGCGTGGCGCCCTCGGCGAAGCTGACCTCATCCCCCTCCGGGGTGCCGTCCGCCGGGTTGATGCGGCGCAGGAAGACGATGTTGCCCGGGTCGCCGGCGCAGGGCGAGGTGCCGGCGCCGCAGAGCACCGGCTCACCCGTGGTGGGGTTGAAGAAGTAGGCGCGCACGTACGCCACCCAGCTGCCATCCGGCGCCCAGGCGGGGTTGGCGATGTAGGAATCCACCGAGCCCCCCTCGACGGCCGTCGTGCTGAACTCGGCAATCGTCTGCACGGCGGCGCCGCCCACGGGGACGATGTAGAGCGCGGCGTTCAGCCCCACCGGCCGCGTGTCATCCGGACGGAGGAACAGGAGCTGGTCATTGACGCGGTTGTAGTGCGGCTGCTCCGCCGTGGCGCCCGCGATGGCCAGCGGCGTGGGCGCGCCGCCCACGGTGGCCGTGGAGAGGCCGACGGTGGAGGTGCTGAACGCGAACGTGTCGCCGTTGCGCCAGTCCGGGAAGGTGCCCGCGGCCGTGGCCTCCTCCACCGTGCCGCCCTCGGCCGGGACGCGGGAGATGCCGGAGATGCTGTCGCCCGCGCGGCGCACGTACAGGAGCGAGTCACCCGGCTCCCACTCCAGGTAGAGGAAGCCCTCGGTGCTGCCCGTGGTGCCGTTGGCGAGCACCGTCGGCTCAACCTCCACGAAAGGCACGTCGCGCGCCACCAGCTCACCGGCCAGGTTCCCCGTCGAGGTGCCCGTCTCGGTGGCGCCCTGGACGAAGGCAATCCGGTTGCCGGCAGGGTTCCAGCGCGGGTAGCGGCTGTCCACCGCGGCGTCCGACAGACGGGTGGGCTCCGGCTCGTCGAAGCGCGTCACCACCGCCGCCATGGCGTCGGTGTCGTCCATGGCCGTGAAGGCCACGTGCAGCGACTGACACGTCATGGCCTCGGCCGCGCCCTCACAGCGCAGGCCCGCGGCGCAGTCGGCGGACGAGGTGCACGCCTCACCCTTGGCCCCGGTGCCGATGACGACCACGCCGCCGCCCGTGCCCGCGTCCGTGCCGGCGTCCTCCTCGGTGCCCGCGTCCTCTTCGGTGCCCGCGTCTTCCTCGGTGCCCGCGTCCTCTTCGGTCCCCGCGTCCTCCTCGGGTGGCGGCTGGACATCGCGCAGCTCGCAGTTGCCAGAGCGGCACGTCCACTCCTGCCCCTCCGGGGGTGGCCCGTTGTCGCTCCGGCAGTCGAAAGCATCGACACACTCGTCACCGCACCCCGTCGACAGCACCAGCAGCGCGCCACACAGCGCGCTGAAAACGACACGCATGGTCATGGAAACCCTCCGAAGAACAGAGGGCGCGTATACCGTCAGGCCTTCCAGGCGTGCGTACCCTGAGGTGCAGGAGCGCGCAGCGTGTTCCTGAATGAACGGCCACAAGGAGTGCCCTGCTCAATGATAGACACCCACTGCCACCTGGATGCGGCGCGCTTTGATGAGGATAGGAATGAAGTCCTCGCACGCGCATGGGCCGCGGGGCTTCACGGCATCGTCATTCCTGGCGTGGGTCCGCATGACTGGGAGCCCCTGCGGGAGCTGTCCCGTCAGGATGCCCGCCTCCAGGTGGGCCTGGGCATCCACCCGCAGCTCCTCCCCGACATGCCGCCCGAAGAGGACGACGCCGTGCTCGAGCACCTGGACGCGTTGCTCGCGAAGGGCGGCGCGGCGGCCGTGGGCGAGTGCGGGTTGGACGGCCCCAGCCTGCCGGGCGCGCCGCTGGAGCGGCAGGTGATGGTGCTGAAGCGGCACCTCGCGCTGGCGCGCAAGCACGGCCTGCCCGTGCTGATGCACTGCCACCGGCTGCACCCGGCCCTCATCGAGCTGCTCAAGGAAGAGCCGCTCCCGGAAGCGGGCCTGCTCATGCACAGCTACAGCGGCGGCGTGGAGCTGGCGCGCTTCTACTTGCAGAAGGGCTGCCACTTCTCCTTCGCGGGCCCCGTCACCTGGGCGGAGGCCCGCAAGCCGCTGGACGCGCTCCGGGCCATCCCCCTGGAGCGGCTGATGGCGGAGACGGACGCCCCGGACCAGGCCCCCACGCCCCACCGGGGGACGCGCTCCGAGCCCGGCTACCTTCCCCACATCCTGGAGGGCATGGCCCGCGTCCGGGGGGAGCCCGTCGAGGAGGTCGCCCGGCAGACGACCGAGAATGCCCGCCGCTTCTTCCGGGAAGCTTTCCCTGCGCCTTCGCGGTAGGCGAGCGGTCGCGTTATAGAGGACCGCCATGAACCCGCAGCCGCTCCCCGCCCCCGAGACTCCGCCCACCCCCACGGACTCGCTCGCCCGTCCCTTCAAGCTCTCCCGGCGCTTCGACCGGACCGGCCGCCTGCTGGGCGACTCCGCGATGGAGCGGCTGGCCAACGCGCGCGTGGTGGTGTTCGGCCTGGGCGGCGTGGGCAGCTTCGCCGCGGAGGGCCTGGTGCGCAGCGGCGTTGGCCACCTGACGCTGGTGGACCACGACGACGTGTGCGTCACCAACACCAACCGCCAGCTCCACGCGACGGTGAAGGCCGTGGGCAAGCCCAAGGCGGAGCTGATGGCGCAGCGCTGCCAGGAAATCAACCCGGCGGCGAAGGTGGAGGCGGTGCGCGAGTTCTACCGCGCGGACGTGGCCGAGCAGATGCTCCAGCCGGGCCAGTACGACTTCGTGGTGGACGCCATCGACAACGTGAAGGCGAAGCTGCACCTCTTGCACCGCTGCGTGACGCTGGGCGTGCCGGTGGTCAGCTCCATGGGCGCGGCGGGCCGGTTGGACCCCACCGCCATCCGCGTGGAGGACCTGTCCGAGACGCACATGGACCCCTTCGCCAAGGACATCCGCAAGCTGCTCAAGCGCAAGTACGCGGTGGAGACGGACAAGCACACGGGCATCACCGCCGTGTACTCAATCGAAGCGCGGCGGCTGCCGGTGACGCTCCAGTACGACGACGCCACCGACGGCTTCCTGTGCGTGTGCCCGCAGGACAACGAGTTCCACACCTGCGACCACCGCACGCAGATTGACGGCAGCGTGGCCTTCGTCACGTCCTGCTTCGGGATGAACGCGGCGGGCGTGGTGGTGCGGCGGCTCGCGTCGGCGCGTTAGGCCCTCACGCCACCTGCTGCGGCCTGGGCGACGGCGCCCTCGCGCCCGCAGGGACGGCGGAAGACACACCGCGCGCACGCCGTCAGCGACTCCGTGGGCGGAAACGCGGACGCGTCCAGCGGCGTGTTGGTGGCCGGGTCCTTCAGCAGCGCGCGCATCTTCGCCACGCTCTGCTCGAAGTGCCGGTGGAAGGAGGCCATGGCGTCCGGGTCCACCGTGACGTCCTGCTCCTTGCCCTCGTTGAGGTACACGAGCGAGGCGCGCACCTTCTCCACCGGGAAGCGGTAGCGCTGCGCCACGTAGAGCGCGTAGCCGAGCACCTGCTCGTCATACCCTTCGCGCGACTTGCCCGTCTTCCAGTCCACCACCACCGGCGTGCCGTCCGCGTCCACGAAGGCGAAGTCGGGAATCGCGAAGACCTTGAGGCCGTCCAGCGTGAAGTGGGCGAAGTCGAAGCCCGCGTCCACCTCCAGCCACTGCTCGGGCTTGAGGCTGTGCGCCAGGTCCTTCCAGCGCGAGGAGAAGAACCACGACAGCGCGGAGCGCACCGTCTCCCAGTTCTGCTTCCACGCTTCGTCCGGCACGGCTTCGGCGTACTCGTGCTCCACCAGGCCGGTGAACTGCTTGCGGTACTTCTGCGACCAGTAGTTCTTCGAGCGCGAGTGCCGGAAGTCGTCCTGCATCAGCTTGCGCGTGCGCGCCTCCACCGCCGCCGGGTCCACCTGGCGGCCCGCGCGCCAGTCCAGCAGCACGTCCTTGATGCTCTCGTGCACCACGCTGCCGGCCCACGTGTAGCGGTTGCCCAGCTTCTTCAGCACGTAGAGCTCGCGCACGTCCTTGGGCGCGCTCGCCTCCCAGCCGCCCCAGGAGCGGTAGTAGTAGAGGTAGTACGCGCGAAGGCACTCGGAGAACTTCTCGTGGCGGCTCTTGGACCAGGAGAAGTCGTTGCTGAGAGGGGGGCGCGGCATGAGGGCGCGCATCCTAGGCGTTCGCCCGCTCCACCAGAAGGGGAACAGGCGAGGAAACAGGCCCCCGCTGGTCGCTGAAAGACAGTCCCCCCAGGCAACCGGGAAGGTATGGTGCGCGCCAGCATGAAGACCCAACCCTTCAAGGGCCGGGTGGTCCTCGTCACGGGGGCTTCCGGAGGTATTGGCAGGGCGGCGGCGAAGGCCTACGCGGCGGCGGGCGCGGATGTCGTCCTGGCCGCGCGCAGGCTGCCCGCGCTCGAAGACGCGGCCCGCGAAGTGGCGTCACTGGGCGTGAGGGCACTGCCGGTGCGGTGCGACGTCACGGTGGGCGACGACGTGACGCGGCTGATGCGCGAGACGGACGCCGCCTTCGGCGGGCTGGATGTGCTCGTCAACAACGCGGGCCAGGGGCTCTACGGACCGCTGGAGGGCGTGGGTGAGGCGCAGCTCCGGCAGGTCTTCGAGCTGAACGTCTTCGGGCTGTGGCGGATGACACGCGAGGCCCTGCCGCTGCTGCGCAAGCGGCGTGGCGCGCAGGTGGTCAACGTCAGCTCCGTGCTGGGCCACCGGGGACTGCCCCTGCTGGGCGGCTACTGCGCGTCCAAGGCCGCCGTGAATGTGATGACGGAGTCGCTGCGCGCGGAGCTGGCCGCCGAGGGCATCCGGGTGCTGCTCGTGTCGCCCGGCTTCACCGAGAGCGACTTCCGGGAGAACCGCCTCCATGCGGAGGGCTGGCGACAGGACGCCATCCCCCTGAAGGCCATGTCCGCGGAAGAGGTCGCCGATGCCATGGTCCGTGCGAGCCGGAGTGGACGGCGCGATACCGTGCTCACGCTGCCCGGCCGGGTGATGGTGGTGGCCAACCGGTGGGTGCCTTCCCTGTTCGACCGGGTCGCCCGCCGCATGGCGGTGGCGCCGAAGAAGAAGGACGCATGACCTCCCGCCGTCCGCTCGCGGCCACTGTCTCCCCTGCCCCCGCGCACCTGGCCAGCGTGCGTGGGCCACTGCTGGACTGGTATGACAGGAACAAGCGGGACCTGCCCTGGCGCCGCACCCGGGACCCGTATGCCATCTGGCTGAGCGAGGTCATGCTCCAGCAGACCCAGGTGTCGACGGTGATTCCCTACTGGGAGCGGTTCCTCGCGCGCTTCCCCACCGCGCGCGCGCTGGCCTCGGCGCCGCTGGATGACGTGCTCGCGGGCTGGAAGGGCCTGGGCTACTACAGCCGCGCCCGCAACCTGCACCGCGCCGCGCAGGAAGTCGTCGCGCGCTTCGGCGGCACCCTGCCGTCCACCGCCGCGGAGCTGCTCGAGCTGCCCGGCTTCGGCCGCTACACCGCCGGCGCGGTGGCCTCCATCGCCTTTGGTGAAGAAGCGCCCCTGGTGGACGGCAACGTCGCGCGCGTCTTCGCGCGCCTCTTCGAGGTCGAAGGCCTTCCGGGAGACCGGCAGCGCGAAGCCACCCTGTGGGCGCTCGCCACCGCGCTGGTGAAGGGCGAGCGGCCCGGTGACTTCAACCAGGCCCTCATGGAGCACGGCGCCACCACGTGCCGGCCAGAGAACCCGCTGTGCCTGCTGTGCCCCGTGCGCGCGGCCTGCGTCGCCTTCCGCAAGGGTCGCGTGGACGAGCTGCCCCCCGCCAAGGTGCGCGCCACGCCCAAGAAGCTGACGCTGGCCGTCGCCGTGTGGCCCCATGCCGGCACCCTCCTCTTCGCCCGCCGCGCGGACGCCGGCCTCTTCGGCGGCCTGTGGGAGCTGCCGGCCGCCGAAATCGCCGACGACGCACCCGACAGCGAAGCCCGCGCCCGGCTCGCCGCCGCGCTGGGCGTCGACGTGACACTGCAAGGCGCACTGGGCACCGTGAAGCGGCAGCTCACCCACCGGGACCTCTCGCTGCGGCTGCTGCGCGTCTCCGGTCCTCGCCGGCCCACGCGCACGCCCGCCTTCCAGGAGCTTCGCTGGTGTTCCCCGACCGACGCGGGGGACCTCGGCATGAGCACCGCGATGCAGCGAGCGCTCGACGTCGCGCTCGGCGTGGGCGTGCTGTCAGGCGACTGAGGGCCTCCACGCCGGCCTCGCACGTTCCGCCTGTGCGCCGTCCGACACAGAGGCAGTCCTCCTGTCGCACTGGCAACCCCGGCCCTGGCATGCCGGTTTCGTTTGGACTCGACGCGCCTCAAGCTCCGCGGACTCTTTCCGGAGGAATCCGAGCATGGCACGCCACACCGCCAACAAGCCGACGGAGCCGTCTTCGAGCAAGCCGCCAGCCACGTCCGCCCGGTCCAAGCCTCGGGCTCCGGAACCGCGTCCCGGCCCCACCAACGAGCAGATTGCCCGTCGGGCCTACGAAATCTTCCTGGCCCGTGGCGGCACGCACGGCAGCTCCGAGCAGGACTGGTTCCAGGCCGAGCGCGAGCTCCGGCTCGGCCGTCAGTGACAGTCCGCCGTCGCAGCGCCGGGTGCCATCGCCAGGGGGGAGCTGGCGTGCCGCCTGGCCCACTCACTTCGCCACGCGCCGCCGCTTGCGCACCGCCGGAGCGCCCGTGGCGCACGCGGAGGCACGGGGGCTGTAGTAACGCCGGAGCCAGCGGCTGAGCCCGTCGAAGCCTGGGAAGAGCACGCGCTCGGTGATGTTGCTCTGGTCCAGCTTGTCGCGCACCTCCCACTTGAGCGCGGCGGGAATGATGAGCTTGCGCACGCCCTCCGCCTGGGCTTCGAGGAAGGTGTCCAGGCAGAGCTCGGGCCCGTTCATCACCGAGAAGAGCGCGAACTGATTCACGATGCGGGCATCCAACGACGGTGGCTCCAGGAAGAGCACGAACGGGTGCCTCGCGAGCTGGTCGAGCGTCGAGAGGTCCGATGCCACCGTGGCCAGCATCTCCCCCGTGAAGACGTCCGCGCCTTCTCGCTGGAGCAGCGTCTTCAGCCTCCTGGGAAGGTGGCGGTTCGTCTGGCGGTAGTCCACGCACCACACCACGCCGTCCTCCCCATACCGCTCAGCGTTCTCGGTGAGGAAGTGGAGCGCCACATAGGGGCTGAAGGTCCAATCCAGCAGCCGCGTGGGCAGCCCATGATGCTGGGCCAGGGCGAGCCAGTCCCAGAGTGACTCCACGGGCTGCGGGCTGTAGCCCCGCGCGTACTTACGGAAGGCCCTCAGCAGGTCCTTCTCCTTGCGCACGAACAGCCCCTTGCGGTTGAGCGCCGTGGACAAGTCATTGGCCACCTGGGGCATGCCACGGAAGACGAAGGTGGAGCGGTGACGCCCCAACACCTCGCTCCACGACCCGGCGAAGAGCGCGTCCTGCAGCTCCAACCATGTCCCGATACGCTGTTCCAACATGGGTGCATGAACCCCCGCGGCAAAATAAGCATCGCGGCGGGGCGGGCCCGCGCGGGGGGCCGGGCCTTACGGCCGCTCAGTGGGGGTTCACGGTGTCAACGGAGGGGCGCTCGGCGGAGAGCGCGCCCCGGAGCCGCCGCTGCGCCGCCTTGAGCTCCTCCAGGATGCGCTCCGCGTCGATGACCGAGCGCATCGCCAGCCCGCACGCGGGCGTCAGCACCACCGTGGACACCACCTGCGCGAAGGTGAAGCCGCCGGGCAGCGCCGCCTTCAGCGTGGCCTCCACCGAGTCCACCAGCTCCCCCACCTCATAGGTGGACGCCAGGTCCGTGGGGATGATGCCCAGGCTCAGCGTCGCGCCCGCGCCAAGGAAGCGTTCCAGCGCGGCGTCCGCCTCCACCATGGCGTCCAATGACAGCCGCACATCCAGGGAGAGCAGGTCCGGCTGGACGTCCAGCAACGCGGCCCAGTCCGTGTTGCCGCAGCAGTGCAGTCCCACCAGCGCGCCTTCACGCTGCAAGGCCACCACCAGCAGCTTCAGCTCCTGCATGGCAATCAGGTGCCGGGGATTTGTCCGCTGGAGCGCATAGAGCCCGGGCTCGTCCAGGTAGAACAGCGGCGTGGTGCCCGCGCGGCGAAGCGCCTTCACCATGGCCAGTGCGCGCGCCAACGTCAGCCGGTACATCGCTTCATCCAGGCCCGGCACCTCCAGCGCGGGCTGTCCGTCGGTGGTGCGCGCCACCGAGCGCACCGTGAAGGGGCCCGCGAGCTGCGCCTTCGCGAAGGCCAGCTTCCGCGTCTCCACCTCCCACAGGAAGGGTCGCCACGCCCGGCACGCCTCGGGGGAGGGCTCGAAGGACTCGAACTGGCCGGACTGGAACGCCGCCTCCAGCCGCGCCTCGAAGGCCGCGCGCCCCGCCTGCCAGGCCGCGAGGTCCACGGTGCACAGGCCCTCCTCATCAAAGGACAGGCCCGGCAGCCCCTCCAGCGCCGCGGGAATCATCAACTCCGAGGGCTTGCCCACCGGAAGCTGCGGCAGGAACGGGATGTCCAGAGCCAACGCGGCCTGGAGCCCCAGCTCCACTTGCGTGTGCGGCAGGCTCCCGATTCCGGTGGTGGCGCAGGCAGGCAGCAACTGGACGGCTCGGCGGATGTTCGGCGCGCTCATGGCGCGGACTGTATCCCCTCCCCGGCCTTCCGGTGTGGCTGCCCATCCCCGATGCGCCGGGTTCCCGACCTCCCTGTCCGGCAACAACGTTCCACCCGAGAACCGGGAAGCACCCCGGCGGACAAGGGAGGGGGCACTCATGAACAGGCGAGGTGGATGGGGGACGGGCACCCTGGCGGCGGCATTGCTCGCCAGTCCCGCCGTCGCTGAGACGCCCCGCGTCAAAACGCAGCCCGCCCCGGGCTTCGGGGCCTCCGGCCTGACGGTGCGCAGCGGCGTGACGACCTGGTCGGGCAACGTGGGCAGGCAGACGGGCGTGGGCGCGCTCCTGGCCCTGCTGGGAGAAGTCCCCGTCGTCTCCGGAGTGGGCCTGGAGTTGGGCTACGAGGGCTCCGCCAACGGCTACGCGGAGCCTCGGCGCGGCACCCTGTGGCGGCACAACGGCGGCCTGCTGGCCAAGGTGGGCCCCACGCTCTTCTCGCAGTGGAAGCCCTTCGTCGGCGCGGGCGCCGGCCTCAGCTACTTCCACCCCACGCCCATGGACGTGGGCACCGCCTTCGAGAAGGGCTGGGGCGTGGAGGTGCCACTCGCCGCCGGGCTCGAGTACCGGTACAGCGGCGTCACCGCCGGCCTGCGCGCCACCTACCGCGTGCTCGTGGCGCGAGACTTCGCCCCGGACGGCGCCGACGCCGGCAACCTCTTCAGCGCCGACCTGGGCCTGGGCATGCGCTTCTGAGCCGCCCTTCACCGGGTTGTATGGGGCGCGCGGGTACGGCGACTCGCCGCCGGAAGGTGGCGGGGAGCTCAGGGGACGGTGTTGGCGGACACCGCGTTGAGGAACCCCAGCGCCGCCTGCCGGATGCTGGCATTGGCGTCGTTCTGACTGGCCCAGGCCAGCAGCGGGCGCACTTCGGGAGTCGTGGTGACCCTGGAGCCCAGGAACTGGACGAGCTCCGCTCGCAACCCATCCGAAGGGTCCCCCCGCAGCGCCTGGTCGAGCACGGACAGGAGCGGGCCCAGCGGACGGAAGCTGACGGCGAAGAGCACGGCCTTCCGGACCTCCGGCGAGGGGTCCCCCAGCAGCCGCTGCGCGAGGAGTGGATCCACCGCCGGGTCGGAAAGCAGCCGCAGCGCCTCCACCGCGGCCTGCCGCACCTGGGGGGCCGCCTCACGGAGCCCCTCTTCGATATAGGCGAGCGCGCGGGGGTCCCGTGTGTTCCCCAGCGCGCGCATCATCAGGGCCTTCTCCTCCACCGAGTTCGACGAACGAAAACGCGCGCCCAGTTCCTCGACGAGCGTCTGCGCGCCCCGTGCGTCCTGGGACCCGGCCCCCATCCGCATGGCCGCGTTGCCCAGCGCCAGGGTCGCGGTGTCCCGCAGCTCCGGCTGCGTGTCGCGCGCGCGCGCCCGGAGCGCCTCCACGCCCTCCGGAGTGGGAGCCTCCGCCATGCCCAGGGCCGCGACCGCGTCCGTCCGGACCGGGATGGACACGTCGCCATCCTCGAGGATGCGGGAGAGGGCCTGAATCGACTCCGTCGTACTGGCCGCTGACAGCGCGCCCAACATCGGGCTGGCGGCGAGCGGCTCCAACCCCTCGTGCAGCACCCCTGGCACCTTCAGGGCCTCCGCGGGCTCCAGCACGAACAGCGCGCGCAGGCGCTCCATCGCCAGGGTCCTCGCGTCGTCCCGAGCCTGCGCGTCCTTGGGCAGCGCGCGCAGGTCCTCGAGCATGTCCTCGAAGCGGCGCCCCCCCAGAATCTGGCGGTGGTGGGCCTGCGGGTCCTGCGCGTGGCCCTGGATGCTGGCCAGCGGGATGGTGGTCAACCCGTCTCGCAGCGCGGCCAGCGCGCCGGGCAACGAGGTGTCCCGGCTCCGCTCCAACAACAGCAGCCGCAGCCGCAGCTCGTGACTGGCCCGGGGCATGCCATCTCCCGCGTCCACTTCGAACTGCTCGCTGGCCACCAGCGACTCCGGCCACAGGTCCGCGCCCAACTGGAACTGGGAATCGGTGCGCACATCAATACGGAGCTTGTCCTTCGCGAGCGGCTGGAGGCCCTGCGCCGTCGCCACGTGGGTATAGGCCAGCTTCGACTTGGAGAAGCGCAGCGGCTCCTCGGCGCGCCGGTACGCGGCGTTGTACTGGCCCGTGGCATCGTGCTCCTCGCTCTGCCAGCCCGCGCCAGGGACGCCCTGCACCACGAACTGCGTCGCCGCCACCACCGAGCGGAGCAGGCCCTGCGCCAGCACGTCCGTGCCCGTCTCCATGTGGACGAGCCGCGCGGCCCCCGTGCGCTCCAGCGTCACGAAGAAGGGGAGGGAGAGGCTCCCCATCAGCAGCTGCCGCTGCTCCGGGGACAGGGCATCATGGCCCTCGATGTCGACGGAGACGCTCTCTGGCAACAGGCTCACCCGCGCATCGACCCGCGCATCGTTCGCGCTGACGATGCCCACACGCCACTCGCCCTGGAGGTGAAAGCGCATCGATGGCGGCGCATCCCCTTGCGGCTGCGGCTGCTTGAACGCCACCTGCTGCGTCACGTCCAGCGAATACCGGTACTCCGAGCCTGGCACCCAGGCCCGCCTTCCATCCACGCTGGCGCGCACGGGCTCAGGCCCGGAGCGCGGCGGGGGAGGATGGAGCGCCGCCGTCGTGCGCGAAGGCTCCGGCGCCGGTGTGGGGATGGCCGCTTCCGTCCGGCTCCACCACCACGCAGCGGAGAGACCCACGGCGAGAAGGACTGCCAACGACAAGGCTTGATGACGCTTCGGTGCGGAGCGCATGGCGCCAATCGCTAGCATGCATCAGGGGGGCGCGCCTAGTGCCAGCCACCTCAAAACATACAGCAGCGGCACCCCTCCAGCGCCTGGCCACCACAAAAAACTATCCTCTGGCAGTATGCCACGATTGACACTCGCAGTGACATGCCTGTACGAGCTTCCTTGATTTCGGGCTCTGTTTGACTGCCCCGAAAGGACACCGCACATGCAAAAGCCGAGAGCAGCATTGGGTTTCGCAGCGCTGTTGTTCGCAGTGGTGGCTCCGCAGGCCGCGCGGGCACAGGTGCCTGCGTATGTCGACCCGGTCATCTACACGGTCAACCCGGCGAGCTTCCCTGCCACGACCTATCCACCGGGCTATCAGCTCAACAACAACTACCCCTGGGAGTCGACGTATCCGTTCTCGCCTTCGTATTCGGCGACCGAGCGGCAAATCATCATCAATGACGAGCTCGCGCGCACGGGCGGCGTGCTGGGGACAGACCCGGTCGACGGCAGCCCGAACATCACCATCAACCAGGGCATCATTCCCGAGGCACACGTCGAGAATGTGCAGCCCGCAGTCGTGGTGGCGACGGAAGTCACGCCTCCGTCCAATGGCACCACCCCTTTCAGCCGCAGCTACTACCGGAAGAATGACTTCGGCAACAGCCTCTTCGGTGCGGGCTACATCATCGATGCGGCGATGACGGCGTCTCCGTCAACGGGCGTCGCGGAGAAGAAGGTGGAGGCCTATGCCGACGGCAAGGTCTTCGCCGTGGCGTTTGGCACGGAGCGGGAGATTGTCCGGGGCCGCGCGGAGCTCACCGGCCAGCAGGGCGGAAACAACAGCGGCACCGCCCGCCTTTACGCCATGGGTCAGCAAATCTGGTCCGGAAACCTGTACACCAGCTTTGAAATCACGCCCATCAACTGGAGCCGCACGTTCTTCTCCGTCTCCAAGCGGTTCATGGTGGGACCGGTTCCCGTCTCAGTCGCGGCGTCCATCGGTGGCGGCGTGAAGCTGACGGTCTCCGGGCAGATCGGGCCGACCATCGCCAAGCTGACTGCCGCCGCGGGCGGCTGGGCCAACGCCACCGCGTCCGCGGGGGTCGACATCATCATCGCGGGGGTCGGCGTCGAGGGCAGTCTGGTCCTCGTCAATGTCAGCCTGCCCGCCTTCGCCGAGCTGTTCTGGCCGTTCTACTCGCTCGACTACACGCTCCGATCCAACGTGAACCTGAACGCGCTCTCCGGAAACATCAAGCTCTGGGTCCGGGTAGGCTTCTGGTTCCTCAAGAAGACGTGGCGAGTGACCATCGCCAGTTGGTCCGGCACCACCCAGAACTGGACCCTCTTCACCCAGAACGGCTCCCTCATCCTGGGCATGGAGCCCATGGGCATGTAGGGCGTTGTTGACGCGCCGGGCGCGGAGCCGCCAGCAAGGCGCTCCGGGCCCGGCCTGGCATCCGCCGCCGCTACTCGCCCGCGGGGACGAGGACTTCCGGCACGTTGCCGCGCAGAATCATCCGGTTCATCTCGTCGACGTACTCGCTCTGGAAGCGCTGCGAGCCATTGAGGTAGCCCTGAGCGATGAGGATGTTGGACGTGAGGTCCTTCGTCGCCGGCCGCACGTTGTAGGCGCGGGTGTACTCCCACTTCTTGTCCAGGGAGACGATTTCGTCCGCCTTGCCGTGGCGGTCCACCAGGCTGTCACCCACCCCGATTTCACGGGCCCGCTTGAGCGTGCCGTCCGGCATGACGAGCGGGTGCTCGGTGGTGACGCGCAGTTCCCCGCCGGAGCGGGTGCGGAAGGTGAGGATTTCCTGCTCCGTGGCGTCGCGGTCCACCGTGTAGCGCTCGACCCGGTTCTTCATGAAGGAGAGCGTGCCGAATGAGGCCCCGGGCGAGAGCGTCACCAGGTCCGTCCGCCCGGACTCCAGCGCCTCGCGGATACCCATGGCGCCATCAGACAGGAGGATTTCCTGGTCCGGCGCGTAGCAGCCGGGCTCGCACAAGCCATCCATCTGGATGTGCGCGGGCTTGAAGGAATAGGGAACGCTGTTCTGGATTTGCGCGCCCGTGTACGACGCCGTCGCGGTCCCAGACGCCCCCGGCCCCTTCCAGGGTGCGTACATGTTGTTGGGGTCCACATAGATGGGGTACAGCCAGAAGCCCGCCGCCGCCGCGTCGAAGGCCTCCGTGGAGTAGGCGGAGTTCCAGAAGCGCATGTCCAGGCCGCCCCACACCGTGGTGCCGTAGGGGTTCTGCTGCTGCCAGCGCTTCGCCCACTTCTGGCGGCCCTCCGCCTGGTTCGCGTTGACCAGGTCATTCGTGCACCGGTAGCTCACTGGATACCAGCCGCCACCACCGCCACCGCCGCCACCGCCGCCGTCATCGGGGAACTCATCGACCATGACGAGCTTCTCCTCCAGCCCCCCAGGCCCGCCGGCGGGCGCCGCGCTCGCGGCTCCGAGCGAGCCGCAGCAGGCGGTGAGGACGGCCAGGCCCATGATGCGTCTGTCTTTCTTCAGTGATGGCACTGTCATGATTTGCTCTCGTTGGAATCCGTCTGCGGACACGACAAAATCCGGTGCCCACCAGAAACAGACGGGACCGGATGGATGGGGACAGGCTTTGTGAACAGCGGGGCCACCGGAGCGACAGGAAATGCGCTCCGGCGGCCGGGGTGCGGCTACTCGCCCGCGGGGACGAGGACTTCCGGCACGTTGTCGCGCAGAATCATCCGGTTCATCTCCTCGACGTACTCGCTCTGGAAGCGCTGCGAGCCATTGAGGTAGCCCTGGGCGACGATGATGTTGGACGTGAGGTCCTTCGTCACCGGGCGCACGTTGTAGGCGCGGGTGTACTCCCACTTCTTGTCCAGGGAGACGATTTCATCCGCCTTGCCGTGGCGGTCCACCAGGCTGTCGCCCACCCCGATTTCGCGGGCCCGCTTGAGCGTGCCGTCCGGCGTGACGAGCGGGTGCTCGGTGGTGACGCGCAGCTCCCCGCCGGAGCGGGTGCGGAACGTGAGGATTTCCTGCTCCGTGGCGTCGCGGTCCAGCGTGTAGCGTTCGACCTTGTTGTCCAGGTACTCGACAGAGGCGAACGACGCCTCGGGCGAGAGCGTCACCAGGTCCGTCCGCCCGGACTCCAGCGCCTCCCGGATGCCCATGGCGCCATCAGACAGGAGGATTTTCTGGTCCGGCGTGTAGCAACCGGGCTCGCACACGCCATCCATCTGGATGTGCGCGGGCTTGAAGTTGTAGGGAACGGAGGTCTGGATTTGCGTGCCCGTGTACGACGCCGTCGCGGTCCCATACGCCCCCGGTCCCTTCCAGGGCGTGTACATGTTGTTGGGGTCCACATAGACGGGGTACAGCCAATAGCCCATGGACACTGCCTGGTTGGCCTCGAGCGTGTAGCTCGAGTGCCAGTAGTTGTGGTCCAGCCCCCCCCACATCGTGATGCCATAGGGATTCTGCTGCTGCCAGCGCTTCGCCCAGCGTTGACGACCCTCGGCCTGATTCGCGGTGAGCTGATCGAACGTACACCGATATTCGTTGGGCGCCCACGCGGCGAAGGCCGATGACGACATCGCCAGTGAACCAATGACCGCGAAGATGGTCTTCTTCATGTCTTACCCCCTGCTGGTTGGTTGAAGAACGGCCTGCTACGGGCTCGTCGCGAACTGGACGACGAACACGTCCTGTCCACCCTGGTTGGGGGCCCCCAGGCTTCCGCGGGTCGTTCCCCATCCCAGAGCCATTCCTGAGCTGGTCATCACCACATCGCGCAGCTCGTCATCCGCGCCAGTCCCCCACTGCCAGGCGCGTGTCTGGTTGCCCCACCTGTCGAACCGGGCGACGAACGCATCGTGCCCGCCCTGGTTGGGGGTGTCCGTCATCGCCGCGGTCGTCCAGCCCGCCACATAGGCATTGCCCGCGCTGTCGACGGCGAGCCCCGTGGCAAGGCTGAGCTGGTTGGCCGGCCCGATGCGGCGCGTCCACTTGAGTTCTCCCGAAGTCGAGTAGCGCATCAGGAAGGCGTTGGGGATGCCGTCGTTTTCGACGAAGTTGGGGCGGCTCAGGTCGCTGTAGGAGAGCGCGAGCACGTAGATGCGGTCATTCCCGTCCTGGGCGACCGCGAGCGCCGCGTCGATGTCTGGCGTGCCCACCTGCGCGGTCCACTGCAGATTCTGTGAGCCGTCGAACTGGCGGATGAAGAGGTCCGTGGAGCCCATGGGCTGGGCGCCCAGGCGGCCTTGCGTCGACCCGACGACCCAGGTCCTCCCGCCCGGAGACACGGCGATTCCCTCGCCGCGGTCATGGGCCTGGTTCATGGAGCCGAAGACATCCTTGCGGACCTGTTGGCCCTGGTCGTCAAACTGGAGCAGCGTGACGTCGAAGCCATTGGCCGGAGTCTCCAGCGTGGCCCCGGCGATGCCGATTCTTCCTTGCGGACGGAGCGCGGCGGAGAGGCCGTAGTCCTCCTCCTGTGTGCCGTGCTGGACGAGCCAGGAGCGCCGCCCCTCGTTGTCATACCGGGCCACGAAGACGTCCGCGCCCCCCGAAGAGAACTGCCCCGGGAGCGAGTCTTGCGTGATGCCGACGACGTGCGCATGGCCCTCGCCGGTGACGACCACGTCCCGCGCGGCGTCCTCGCCCGGCGAGCCGAACTGGTGAACCCAGTTGAACTGCAGGAGCGAGGAGAGCTTCACCAGGAAGACATCCTGCCCGCCGCCCTGCTCTCCCGGCTCTCCGAAGGCGCCGCCCGTGTTGCCCGAAAGGTACACGTTGCCTTCGGCGTCACGCCCGAGCGCCACCGCCTGGTCGTCGGCGTCCGTCCCGAACTGCAAGAGCATCTCCGTAGTGAGGGAGTTTCCGCAGCCTTCCGTCTGGATTTGATTGAGGATGGGCTCGGCCGTGCCCAGCTCGGAGGATGGCGCGTGACAGCCACAGCCGAGCGAGGAGATACCAACGAGGATGCACCAACGCGAAAAGCTGGACATGATGAAGAGACCTCAGGGATTCGATGTCTGCTGTTGACGCGCGAGCGCCCAGAGCGCGTCGAACCTGACGCGGGCGTACTCGAGCAGGGGTTCGTAGGGGGTGCCTCGGGACTGCGCCAACAACTGCTCAGCCCGGGCCCGGTCGTTATGGAGGAGGATCATCATCATCTCCACCTTGTCTCCTGACAGCGAGCGCCGCACCTCCGGGTCCTGGGTGGCGCGGATGTTGCGTGCCATGACGAGCGACTCGACGGTGTCGAGCAGGTGCGCCCGCTCGGGATTGTCCTTCCATTCGAGCGCCATCCCCAGATACTCGACCCGGTACATCCGGCGGAATTGATTGTCGTCGCTGTAGGTCTGTTCGCTTTCAGCCAGCAGATCCCGCCGCGCCACTTCAATCTGTTCGCGGTCCTTGTAGATGCCACGCAGCAGCTCCCGCTCCTCTGGTTTGAGCAGCACCTTGCGCTGCAACGTCCGGAACTGGGCCAGGTCGGGGTTGCCGGCCATCATCTCGTCGCGCAAGTCGTCCACCCGGAGCCTCGGGCGGCGCTGCCCGGACTCGCCCGGTGCGGCCGGCTCGGAGATGACCACCGGCGTGGCCTCCTCCGTGGGCATCTCCACCAGGGGCCGCACGGCGGGTGACGCGGAGGGGGCAGACACCGTGACGGGGGGCGGCGGAGGCGGCGCTTCTGGCGACGGGGCGGGAGTCCGGGCGGCACCGTTCCAGAGCGCGAAGAGCAGCGCGGCGGCCACGCAGGCGGCGCCCAGGCCAATCCCGGCGGTGCTTCTTGGAGAACGTGGCATCTGAGGTCCTGGCTCGTTGAGGGGGTCTACGCCCAAGAGGTGAGAACGGCCTGGGGCCGGCCCCCTTCGGCGGGGGCCGGCGCCCTGGAGCGGCGCGCCAGGGCGGGGTTCACGCGCGCCGGGGGCTAGAAGATGCCCAGGCGGTTGAGGGCGGCGCGCAGGTTGGGACGGGGGCCGATGCGGCGGGCATCCGGGGCCTGGGCGCTGCCAGTGCTGGAGAGCACATCGCGCAGGGCCAGCGGGCTCAGCGGGAAGCGGCCGCGGGCCTGGAGCGCCCCCTGAAGGGAGGCGGCGGCACCCGTGACGATGGGCGAAGCGCTGGAGGTCCCGCTGAAGGTGGCGGTGTAATAGGTGTTCTCCGACCCGCCGTTGAACCGGTCGCCATAGCCCAGGGTGACCACGTTCTCACCCCACCCGTGGACGTCGGGGCGGCTGCCGTGGTTGGTCCAGCACATCGGCGCGCGGCCCTGCGAGGAGCCGGCCGCGACGACGATGGCGCCCGAGTCGCGCACGTCGCGGTTGA
The DNA here is from genome assembly GCF_030168875.1 of Myxococcus sp. SDU36. Lineage (NCBI taxonomy): Bacteria > Pseudomonadati > Myxococcota > Myxococcia > Myxococcales > Myxococcaceae > Myxococcus > Myxococcus sp. SDU36. The sequence continues at coordinate 8,891,246 of NZ_CP077414.1, read as the reverse complement.
AGGCGTTGTTGTAGGCGGCGTCATCCAGGTTGGAGCTGCCATTGCCCGCGGCCTCGACGACCACGACGCCATTCAGGGTGGCCTGGACGATGGCGTCGAACTCCGCCTGCCAGTACTCCATGGCGATGTAGTCGCACTGACCGAAGTTGCAGGTGCAGGGGGTGTTGTTGGGCGGCCCCAGGCGGTGCAGCTCGATGAGGACGACCCCGCCGGAGCCCGCGGCGACAGCGGCATTGGCGATGGCGCTGGCCGCGCTCTGGGAGCCAATGGACTCGTAGCCCGCCCGGGCGGCGTGGGCGATGCCCGTCACGCCGAAGCCATTGGACACGCCCACGATTTCCCCCAGCACGGCGGTGCCATGGTTGCGCCAGCCCAGGTCGTTGAACTGGGCGCCCCCCTGGTGGAAGAGGCCAGGCATGTCCTCGTGCGTGGTGCGCCAGCCGCCCTCCACGTCCACGACCTTGACGTTCGCGCCGCTGCCACCCGCCACCGTCCACGCGTAGTGCGCGTCGATGCCGGTGGGCGCGGCGCCCAGGTAACCCTGCTCCCCCTGGAGGTTCGGGCCCGCCTTCAGCAGCATCGGCGTGAGGAAGTTGGGCCAGTTGACCGCGGCGGGCTCCGCGGCGGGCTCCGCGTAGGCCGTCTCCACGCTGGGCAGCGCGTCGAGCTTCTCCACCAGGTCCCTGACTTGCTGGAAGGTGGTGCCGGGGCGGATGGGAACCTCGATGTAGAGGTTCAGGTCGGCGACCTCCTGGCCGCTGAGCGTCTCCGTCGCGAACTTGCGCGTGTCGAGCTGCTTCTCGTCGGCGGTGAACATCCGGCCCAGCCCGCGCGCATGGGGGCTGGCGGCGACGAGCGAGGCCACGGTCGCCATGTCCGCCTCGACGGAGGGGCCCGTCAGGCCCCGCTGGCTCAACTGGCCCAGCTCACGCGCGCCGCGCGACTCGGGCAGCGCGATGAGCTGCTCCCCGCGCAGGCGAACGCGGGTCCCTTCGTGGAACTTCACGACGACGCGCGGAATCTCCACGTTGCGCCGCAGCTCCACCACGCCCTTGCGTGCCAGTTGCCGGGGCTTGAGCTCGAGCCCATCCGCCGCGCTCGCGGGAAGCGCCATCGTCAAGGCGAGCACCGCGACGAACAGCTGAGAAACCGAGCTCTTCCGCCTTCCAGTTCTTCCGTGCATGAAACGGCTCCTTGGTTGATTACTGCTGCCCGCGGCTGTTGAAGCGGGCGACGAAGACGTCCTGCCCTCCGGCATGGGCGCTACCCAGTTGGCCCGTGGTGTAGCCGGCGATGACGACGTCCCCCGCGCGGGTGAGCGCGACGGCATGGGCCTCGTCCATGCCCGGGGTGCCCAATTGCCGCGCCCACAGGCGGGCGCCGTGGGCGTCGTACTTCACGACGAAGGCGTCCCGGCCTCCCTGGTTGGGGCCGTCCATGGCGCCGTGCGTCCCGCCAGCGACGTAGATGGCGCCGTGTCCGTCCACGGCGAGCCCGCTCGCGCGGTGGAGCTCATGGGGGGAGCCGACGCGCTGAGCCCAGAGCAGGCGCCCCATCGGGTCGTACTTGAGGAGGAAGGCAGAGGAGAGGCCGTCATTCTCCCCGCGGCCCGTGGCCAGGTCGCTGAAGGAGAGCGCCAGCATGAGGATGGAGCCATCCGGCGCGATGACGACCTTCAGCCCGGCGTCGATGTCAGGGGTGGCCGGCTGCCGCGCCCAGGTGAGGCCCAGCGTGGGGTCGAGGTGGGCGAGGAAGGCGTCGAACGAGCCCGCGTTCGCCGAGGCGAACCCACCCAGCGTGGCGCCCACCAGCACGACGGAGCCCTCGGCGCTGACGGCGACGGCCTCCGCCCGGTCATGCCCGGCGGTCCCATGGCGACGCGCCTCCAGCACCGTCCCATCCCCCGCCTCCAGCACCTCGATGCTCATGTCGAAGCTCACGTCGGGCTTCTCCATCGTCCCGCCGGCGAGGAAGACGTGGCGGCCGTCTCGTGAAAGGGCGACGCCCAGCCCGGTGTCTTCCTCGGCCGAGCCGCGCTGGACGACCCAGTCCAGCGCGCCTCCCGGACCGTGCTTGATGACGAAGGCATCCCCCTGCCCGAGGTTGACGGCGCCCGGCATCGCCAAGGGCGTGCTGCCCACCACGTAGGTGTCCCCCTCGGGGGAGACGGCGAGCCCCTTCACGGTGTCGTCCCACGCCGAGCCGTACTGGCGCAGCCACCGCGGCTGGGCGCTGGCATCCAGGCTGGCCACGAAGGCGTCCTGGAACTGGCCTCGCGTGACGCTCCCCTCCTCCAGCACCCCCAGGGTGGTGCCCGCCACGAAGAGGTCGCAGTCAGCGTCCAGCCCAACGTCCACCGCCACGTCATCACCCGCGCTGCCGAACTGGATGATTCGCCAGGAGGGGGACAGACATCCACCGCCGCCGACGAGGACGGGATGTTCAGCAGGCGTGAGCGGCCCGTCGAAGGACGCGGGGGGCTGGCACGCCGCGAGCGCTGGCAGCAGCCAGAGGAGGATGGGGCGGCGGGGCATGCGGAGACCTCGGGTGGGGGTGCCGGGCGTCATGGCTGTTTCGCGGCGAGCGCCCAGAGCGCGTCGTAGCGGGTCCGGGCGTGCTCGAGCAGCGCGCCCAGGCGGGAGCCGTGCAGGCCCTGCAGCATGGACTCGGCGCGCGCCCGGTCGTTGTGCAGGAGAATCATGAACAGCTCGACCTTGTCGCCCGACAGGGAGCGGCGCAGCTCGAGCTCCATGTCAGGGTCCAGGTTGTCGGCGCGCAGCAACTCCTCGAGGTCGTTGAGCAGCGCGGGGCGCTCCGGGTTGTCCTTCCACTCGAGCGCGGAGCCCAGGAACTCCACCTGGTAGAGCCGCCGGAACTGCGCGTCCTCGGAGAAGGTCCGCTCCCCCGTGGCCAGCAGGTCCTGCTTCGCGGCATTGATGACTTCGCGGTCCTTGAAGAGGGATTGAAGCGACGCCTGTTCGTCCCCCTTGCGCAACACCTTGCGCTGCAGATGACGGAACTGCGCCAGGTCTGGGTTCGCGGCCATGACGCGCTGGCGAACCGCATCCAGCGGAGAGCCGGGCCGCGCGAGCGTGGGTGGCACCGGGCCTGAGGCCGGCGCGAGCGGCGTGTTGACCAGGAGGGTGGCCCCCTGGGTCGGCACCGGGCGCGGCGTGGGCACGGCGACGGCTGCCGGGATGGGCAGCGACTCGGGCACCGCCGCCACGAGCGGAGCGGGCGGAGGCGCGTCAGACGGCGCTGGGAGCAGCAGCCAGAAGACACACGCCGCCGCCAGCGCCAGGGCGCCGATGAGGGGCAGGACTGTCCTTGGCATGAGAGGGGAACGAGCCATCCGCGGTGGACCTCGCGTCTGTGATTCGGAGAGGACGGAGCCCCCGTGTCTGCCGGGGGCCCGGTCCGGAGCTGCGTGGGATTGAGGAGCGAGTCACCCCTTACGGGATGAGCTCATCCGGGACGTTGACGCGGAGGATGAGGCGGTTGAGCTCCTCCACGTACTCGCTCTGGAATCGCCCGGAGCCGTTGAGGTAGCCCTCCGCCACGAGGATGTTGGAGGTCAGGTCGTGGGTGACGGGGCGCAGGTTGTAGACCTTGCCGAACCAGGCCTGCTGCTGGATGCCGGTGATTTCGTCCGTCGTGCCGTCCTGGCGGACCAGGTGCTCTCCGGCGACGAAGTCCTTGGCCTTCTTCATCGAGCCCTCAGCGGTGACGAGCGGGTGCTCGAGCGTCACGGAGAGGCTGCCGCCCGAGCGCGTGCGGAAGACGAGGATGTCCTGCTGCGCGGCGTCACGGTCCAGGGTGTAGCGCTCCACCGTGTTCGGCATCACTTGCAGGTTGCCGAACGATGACTCCGGGGAGAGCGTGACGAGCTCGGCGGTGCCGGCCTCCTGCGCCTTCTGGATGGGGACGTAGCCGTCCTGGAAGAGCACCTTCTGGTCCGGGGTGTAGCAGCCCGGCTCGCAGACGCCGTCCATGACGACATGCACGGGCTTCGAGAGGTGGTTCAGCGCGTCAATCTGGTTGCCGGTGAGGGCGGCGGTGGCGGTGCCGGCCGCGCCGGGGCCACGCCAGGGCTCATAGCCCGTGTTCGGGTCCACATACACCGGATACACATGGGTGTTGAACTGGTTGAGGGCGTCCTGCGCGTCCTGGTTGTAGACGGTGGCCCAGAAGCGCTGGTCCTTCCCGGTCGAGATGTTGTACGGGTCCGCGTCCGCCCACCGCTTCGCCCAGGACTGACGGCCGCGCGCCTGGTCCGAGGTGAGCTGGTCGAACGCGCAACGATAGTGACTGGGCACCCACGCCGCCGTGGCCTGCGTGGCGATTCCGAATGCAACTGCGAGCGTCGGCAGAAATGTCTTCTTCATGCATCCTCCTGATTGGAAAGACTCACGTCCCCTGTCGTTGAGAACGTGATGACGACAGGGACTGGCGCCCACCGCCCCCACTTCAGGTGCGGTTTTTCCGCGCTGGGAATCTCGCGAGCGAGGGAGAACGACAGACGCCTCGCGAACCGCCGACGGGCGATGCCTGGAAACGTGCGTGTGAATGCCTGGGATTCGCCAGGAGAAGCGGGCGTCTAGGCGGCGCCGAGCGGTCGGGAGCCCCACGGCCTCGCGGCCCAGCCAGGCGCCCTGGCGGGCGCGCCCCTGTCGGTACGACGCAGATGACAGCGAATCGCCTGGAGTCTCACGGCGGTGTCTCCCCCCTCGTGGGCGGCTGAGCCGCCTCAACCACCTGAACTGCGGGAACGACACGCATCATACCGACAGTGAACTCTTAGGCAATGGCCTTTACTCTTTTTCTGCCATGTCGAGATGATATGGATTTGTGGCTTCCAGGGGCTTTGAAAATATACAACCCGGCACGAGGCATCTAGAGGAAACCCCTTACGCCGACCCTGGGTATATTTGCTTGTCGTTGCCTTCCCGCCGCGGGCGAGCGCTGCCCGGGCGGCGGGACGAATTGCCAGGAATCACTTCCGCACCGTCACGTCACGGAGAAGTACGACGCCTGCGGGTGGTGGAAGACGATGGCGGACACCGAGGCCTCCGGCTCCATCATGGAGCCGTCCGTGAGCTGCACGCCGATGTCCTCCGGCCGCAGCGCGGCGAAGAGCTTCGACTGGTCCTCCAGCCGGGGGCAGGCCGGGTAGCCGAAGGAGTAGCGCTTGCCCACGTACTCCGCGCGGAAGCGCTCCAGCATCGTCATGTCCTGCCGGTCCGGCGTGCCCCACATGCTGCGAAGCTGCGTGTGCAGCAGCTCCGCGTAGCCCTCCGCCGTCTCCAGCGCCAAGGCCTGCACCGCGTGCATCTTCAGGAACTCGCCCTTCGCCTTCAGCTCCTCGGACAGCTCGCGGATGCCGGAGCCCGCGGTGACGACGAACATGGCCACGTTGTCCGTCGGCGCGCCGCCCTCCAGCGGGCGCAGGTAGTCCGCCAGGCACAGGCCGCCCTCGCGGTCCTGGCGTGGGAAGTCGAAGGACGCGGTCTCCTTGCCGGACGCGCCGTCGAAGAGCACCACCCGGTTGCCGTCGCTGCCCGCCTTGTAGAACTGGAACACGGCGCGCGCCTGCATGAGGCCGCCGCGCAGGAAGCCCTTCAGCTCCTCCACGGCCTCCTTGAGGGCCAGCGCCTTGCGGCCCTCCTCCGTCTTCGCCAGCTCCGCCTCGGCCGGCGTGCCCAGCACGCGCGACGAGGAGCGCAGCCCCAGGTGCCGTCCGTACAGCATCACCGGGTTGATGAACTTCCAGATGTGGTCCAGCGGCGTGTTGGACAGCACGTGCCGCTCCCAGTCCGGCGCGGTCGGCACGGCGTCCAGCACCTTCACCTCGGCGCTGCGCCCGCGCGTCACCACCGCCGCCGGGGCTGGCCGCTCCTTCACCTCGCGCGCCAGCTTGTCGCGCCGCACGGCCAGCTCACCGCGCAGCTTCTCGTGCGAGGACGGGTCCACAATCTGCTTGGCCAGCTCCAGCCCGTTCATCGCGTCCTGCGCGTAGGCCACCGTGCCGGCGCCGTAAGCCGGGGCGATATTGCGGTCCACGAAGTTGCGGCTGAGCGCGGCGCCGCCCACCAGAATCGGCACGTCCACGCCCGCGCGCTTCAGGTCCTCCGCGGTGGCCACCATCTGGTGCGCGCTCTTCACCAGCAGGCCCGACAGGCCCAGGATGTCCGGCTGGTGCTCGCGCACGGCCAGCACCAGTTGTTCAGGGGGCACCTTGATGCCCAGATTCACCACGTGGAAGCCGTTGTTGGCCAGGATGATTTCCACCAGGTTCTTCCCGATGTCGTGCACGTCGCCCTTCACCGTGGCGAGCACCACCTTGCCGCGCATGGCCGCCTGGGCCTGGCTCATGTGCGGCTCCAGGAAGTTCACCGCCGCCTTCATGGACTCGGCGCTCTGGAGCACCTCGGCGACAATCAGCTCGTTGGCGCCGAAGAGGCGGCCCACCTCATCCATGCCCTTCATCAGCGGACCGTTGATGATTTCCAGCGGCGGGTACTTCTGCATGGCCACTTCCAGGTCCGCGAAGAGGCCGTCACGCGTGCCTTCAATGATGTAGCGCTGGAGCCGCTCCTCCAGGGGCAGCGTGCTCACCTGGACGCGCGCGGCCTTGCGCTCACGGAACGCCGCGGCGAAGGGCGTCACCGGGTCCGCGCCGCGGTTGTAGAGCAGGTCCTCCGACAGCTTGCGCTCTTCCTCGGGGAGCGACGGGTAGCGCTCCAGCTTCTCCGAGTTGACCAGCGCCATGTCCAGGCCCGCCTGGACGTTGTGGTACAGGAAGACGGAGTTGAGCACCTCGCGGCCCGCGGTGGGCAGGCCGAAGGACACGTTGGAGATGCCCAGCACCGTCTTGCAGCGCGGGAAGCGCTGCTTGATGAGGCGCACGCCTTCAATCGTCTCCACGCCGCTGCCGGTGTACTGCGCGTCACCGGAGGCGCAGGGGAACACGAGCGGGTCGAAGTACAGGTCCTCCGGCTTCATGCCGTACTTCTTCGTCAGCAGCTCGTACGAGCGCTCCGCCACCTCCAGCTTGCGCTGGCGCGTGACGGCCATGCCCACCTCGTCGATGCAGCCCACCACCAGGGCCGCGCCGAAGCGGCGCGCCAGCGGCACCACCTTCTCGAAGCGCTCCTCGCCGTCCTCCAGGTTGACCGAGTTGATGATGGCCTTGCCCTGGCAGTAGGTGAGCGCCATCTCGATGACGCGCTCGTCGGTGGAGTCAATCATCAAGGGCACGCGCACCTTCTTGATGACCACCTCCAGGAAGCTGCGCATGTCCTCCATCTCGTCCCGGTCCGGGTTGGCCAGGCAGATGTCGATGACCTGCGCGCCCCGCTTCACCTGCGCGCGCGCAATCTCCGACGCGTCGTCGAACTGGCCGGCGACGATGAGCTCCTTGAACTTCTTGCTGCCGATGACGTTGGTGCGCTCACCCACGATGAGGGGCCGCAGCTCGTCCGTCACCTCCAGGTAGTCCACGCCGGACAGCGAGGCCCGGGGACGCGGCGAGCCCGCGCGCGGCTTCAGCCCCTGCACCGCCTTGGCCATCGTCTCGATGTGCCCCGCGTGCGTGCCACAACACCCCCCCACCACGTTGAGCCAGCCCTGCTCACAGAAGCGCCGCACGGAGCGCGCCAGCATCTCCGGCGTCTCCAGGTAGTTGCCATTCTCATCCGGCAGGCCCGCGTTGGGCACACACGACACGGGGAACGCGCTCATCGACGCCAGCGAGCGCAGGTGGTCCGTCATGAAGTCCGGGCCCGTGGCGCAGTTGAGGCCCAGGTACAGCAACTCCGTGTGCTCCAGCGACGCGGCCAGGCTCTCCACGCTCTGCCCGGCCAGCATGGTGCCCATGGGCTCAATCGTGCCGGACACCGCCACCGGCAGCGCGTAGCCCAGCTTCTGGAACGCGCGCTCGGCGCCCAGCAGCGCCGCCTTCACGTTGCGGGTGTCCTGCGCCGTCTCAATCAGCAGGTAGTCCGAGCCGCCCCGCGCGAGCCCCTCGGCCTGCACCGCGAAGTTGTCCACCAGCTCCTCGAAGGTGATGCCGCCGGTGACGCTGATGGCCTTGGTGGTGGGGCCCATGGAGCCCGCCACCCAGCGCATGCGGCCGTCCTTCGCCTCGGCCGCGGCGGCGGCGTTGCGCGCCAGCCGGGCGGAGACCTCGTTGATTTCGAGCGCCTTGTGCCCCAGGCCGAACTCCGCCAGCACCAGCGGCGTGCCGCCGAAGCTGTCCGTCTCCGTCACGTCCGCGCCGGCCGCGAGGTAGCGCGCGTGGATGCTCTCCACCAGCGCGGGCCGCGTGAGGACGAGGTGCTCGTTGCACCCCTCGTACTCCGGGCCGCCGAAGTCCGCCGCCTTGAGGTCCTCGTTCTGGAGCAGCGTGCCCATGGCGCCGTCCAGCACCAGCACGCGCTCACGCATCGCGGCGCGCAGGGCCTCCACGCGACGGCCGTTCTCACCTGGAGGCAGCGGGAGGGCAGTGGGGACAGGGCTCGTCATGACGGTTTGACTCCAGTCAGCAGGAAGACACGAAAGGGGCTGGTCCCGTCCCGGGCGTGCGTCTCCCGGGTCAGGGACGTGAAGCCGGCCTCGCGCAGCGCGGCTTCGAGGGATTCAGGCGCGAAGCCCAGGTGCCGGTGGCCCAGCCGCTCCAGCACCCAGCGCTCCTCGTGCGGCATCAACTCCAACAGCACCAGCCGGCCGCCCGGCTTGAGCAGGCGGGCGGACTCGGCCAGCACCGCCTGCGGCGCCTCCACGTGGTGGAGGCTCTGCGAAATCACCACCAGGTCCAGGCTGGCGGACGCGAGCGACAGCCGGTGCAGGTCCTCGCGGAGGAAGCGGATGTTCTCCAGCCCCTCGCGGCCCGCCCGCTCCCGCGCCTGGTCCAGCGCGTCCGCGTTCTGGTCAATGGCCCACACGCGCCGCGCCCAGCGGGCAATGGCCACGCTCAACACGCCGGTGCCGCAGCCGAAGTCGGCCACCTCCAGCGGCGGCAGCAGCGACGCCAGCGCGCCCGCCCACAGGAACCACGACTGGCCCGGCTCCAGCAGCCGCTCGTTGAGGGCCTGCCGGTCCTCGCGCGCTCGCAGCAGGTCCTTCAGCCGCGCCGAGTCCCCCGCCGCGTCCTCCGCCTGCCGCGCCATCTGGATGAGCGGCCAGCGGCCATCCGCCTGCTCCAGGGCCAGCGAGTAGTAGCTGTAGCCCGCGTGGCGCTCCTCACGCAGCAGGCCCAGTCCCTTCAGCTTGCCCAGGTGGTGGGACACGGAGGACTGCGCCACACCCACCAGGGACACCAGCTCCGTCACGTTCAACGGGGCCTCTGCCACCAACCGGAGGATGCGCAGCCGCGTCGGGTCTCCGAGCACCCGGAATGACTGGGAAAGCTCTTCCATATCGCCGCATCAACATATGTCGATACCAAGCTCGTGGCCAGCATTCTCTAGACGCGACGCGTTGCCTGTCCCCCGACAGTGGCGTACAGGGCGAAGCATGGCGACTCCCACCCACACCTCGACTCTTCACGAGCTGCTCGCCGGCAAGCGGTTCGGACTCGTCCTCTCCGCTGGATATTTCGGCTTCTACGGTCACGCAGGCTTCCTCAAGGGGCTGGCAGCCGCGGGGCTCAATCCTCATGCGTACGCGGGCACGTCCGCGGGCGGCATGGTGGCGGCCTACGCGGCGGCGGGCACGCCAGTGCGTGACATCGAGGAGCTGGTGCTGCGCCAGACGCGCGCCAACTTCTGGGACCCGGACCCCATTGGCGCGGTGCTCAACGCGGACGCGGCCGGGTACGGCCTGACGGGCCTGCTCAAGGGCGAGCGCTTCCGCAAGCTGCTGGACGCCACGCTGCCGGTGCGCACCTTCGAGGAGCTGCCGCACCCGCTGCTGCTGGTGGGCGCCAACCTCACGCTGGGCAGCCACGACGTGTTCACCTCGGGTGAGCTGGCCCCGCGCGTCCACGCGACGTGCGCCTACCCCGGCCTGTTCCGCGCGGTGCCCCTGGAAGGGAGCCTGTACTGGGACGGCGGACTGGTGGACAAGGCGCCCGCGCTGTCGCTGCATGAGAGCGCCGTGGGCGCGGAGCTGGACGCCATCCTCGTGCACTACCTGCCCAGCAAGACGCGCAAGGTGGTGGGCGGCCCCATGGCGTACGCGCAGGGCCTGGCCGCGGGCTCGGCGGCGCTGCGGCAGGACCACTTCCGCCTCCAGCTCACGGTGCTGGAGCAGAAGCAGGTGCCCGTCTACGTCGTCGTCTCCAACCTGCCGCCCGTGTCCCCCACCACCATGGAGCGCGGCTTCGACGCGCTGGACCAGGCGAAGCGGGCCGCGGAGCGCGCCCTGGCGCGGCCTCCGGTGCCCTTCGCGCAGGCGGAGTGGTGAGCCTCAGCGCAGCCAGACGCTGAGCAGCGCGGGCGTGGCGGCCACGAGCACGCCCACCCCGAAGGCCAGCAGCACCTGGAGGAAGAAGAGGTCCTCCAGCGTCTCCACCAGCGTCAGCTCCACCCGCTCGATGCCCAGCGTCTCCAGGTTCCGAACCGCGGTGGCGGTGTCCGGCGCGGAGACGACGGCGCGCAGGGCCAGCACGCCCAGGACGCGGCGGGACTGCTCCATGAGGAAGCGCTCCACCTCCGCCATGCGCGAGGACGGCGCTTCGCTCCGGGCCTGCTCGGCCTGACGCAGGTGCTCGCTCACGGATTCACTCACGACGCGCGCCAGTTCCTCACGCGACAGCGAGCCCGTGCCCTGGAGCCGCCGCGCCACCTGCACCGTGACGGGCTTGAGCACGGCGTACACGCGGCCCACCACGCCGCGCTCCCGGGCCTCCTCCGCCAGCCGCCCTGACACCGCCCACAGCATGAACGCGTAGCCACCCGCCACCGACAAGGCCAGCGGCGGCAACACCGCGCCCAGGATGACCCGCCACGTGGGCGCGGGAGGAACCCCCAGCCACCGGGGCACCGCGTACGTGGCCGCGCCCACGCCGAGCCCCACCAGGCCGAAGAGCGCTCCGCCCTTCAGCGCGCCCCAAAGCCCCACGCCCATCAACCGGAAGGCCACCAGCAGCCCCTGCCCCAACGCGCCCGCGACCCGCATCGACCGAAGCTCCCAGGACGGAAGGACCGCCCTTGTCCCCGCCGCGGCGAAAAGCCCGGTTCCAGGGTGGGGCCACGATTCCACGAGGGCTGTCCCCGCGCCAGTGACGCACCCCGTCGGCGCGGGCACATGCTTCCTGCCAGGGGGCAGGTGTCTGTCGACTTTCAGACACATGCCGCCGCCAACTTGTGATTTCATGACAGACCGGAAATGCAAGATGTCCGCGTGATTCGGACTCCTCGGTGCACACGCAGGGTCCGCCTCACGGCCGTCCCCTTTTCGATGTGGAGGCAGTCATGACGACGTCCTCGTTCCTGTCGATGCGACCCCTGCGGTACGCGATGTTGTCCCTGTCGGTGCTGGCCTTCGCCCCCTCGGCGGCGGCGGCTCCGCCCTCGAAGTCCCTGAAGCCGCGCGCGCTCGTCGCCAAGCCCACCGGGCGCGAGCTGGCCGCGGACACCTACGTGGAGCGCATCGTGGTGAAGTTCCACGAAGGCAGCCGGGTGCGCCTGAGAGACCAGCAACTGGTGGCCCTGACGTCGGACCGGGACGCCGCGGAGCGCTCGCTGCTGGCCGGGCGCGGCCTGGGGGATGCGCGCCTGGAGGCCGACCTGGGCCACGTGACGTCGCTGCTGGAGCGCGCCCCGCGCACGGGCGCCATTGCCCGCCTGTTCGACGAGGCCGAGTCCACGCTGGAGGCGCGCAAGGCCACGGGTGAGCGGCAGAGCGGCGAGCAGCTGGCGGACCTGAACCTGTACTTCGAAGTCCCCCTGATGCCGGGCACCACCTCCGAGCGCGTGACGGACCTGGTCGCCGCGCTCAACGCGCTGGACGGCGTCGAGGTGGCCTACGCCGAGCCGCCCCCCGAGCCGGCCATGGTGAACTTCGGCATGGACGCGGCGGTGCGCGGCCTGCTCGCGGCGGCGGACATCCCGCCCACCACGCCCTCCTACGAGAACAACCAGGGCTACCTCAACGCCGCGCCGGGCGGCGTCAACGCGCGGTACGCGTGGACGGTTCCGGGCGGCCAGGGGCAGAACGTGAAGGTGGTGGACATCGAGGGCGGCTGGCGCACCACGCACGAGGACATGCCCGACCTCTTCCACATGGGCGGCACGCAGTACGCGGACCGGGGCTGGAGAGACCACGGCACGGCGGTGCTGGGTGAAATCGTGGGCGCGCGCAATACCTATGGTGTGACGGGCATCGCGCACCAGGCTCGGGCGGGCTACGAGTCCATCGGGGCCCAGAGCACCGCGAGCGCCATCACCAAGGCTGCCACGGCCGCGGGCCTGGGAGGCATCGTCCTCATCGAGCTGCACGCCCGCGGCCCGGCGGACGGCACTGCGTGCACGTGCAACACCAGCCAGTGCAACTACATCGCCATGGAGTACTGGCAGGCCAACTACGACGCCATCAAGACGGCCACCGCCAACGGCGTCATCGTCGTGGAGGCGGCGGGCAACGGCAGCGCCGACCTGGATGCGTCCGCGTACGGGAGCGTGTTCAACCGCAACACCCGGGACTCGGGGGCCATCTTCGTGGGCGGCAGCACGGCCACCACGCGCTCGCCCATGTGCTGGACGAACTTCGGCAGCCGCGTGGACGTGCATGGCTGGGGTGAGCGCGTCTACAGCATGGGCTACGGCAACGTGTTCGGCTCCAGCTACGGCGAGGACCAGTTCTACACGTCCAGCTTCAGCGGCACCTCCAGCGCGTCCCCCATCGTGGTGGGCGCCGCCGCCAGCGCGCAGGGCGTGGCCCTGGCCAACGGCCGCCGCCTGACGAGCGTGCAGATGCGCTCGCTGCTGCGCGACAACGGCACTCCGCAGGCCGCCAACGCGCGCCAGATTGGTCCGCTGCCGGACCTGGCCAAGGCCCTGCCCAAGGTCATCTCGGGCAACTACTGAGCCGGATTCCCGGCACGCGCCCCCACCCTCCTCATGCGGGACGGGTGGGGGTGCGCCCCTGACGGGGAAGTGACTACCGCCCGCCGTAGCGGCGGTGGTCCACCATCAGGCAGCGGTCCTGCACCACCTGGATGCCCGCCTTCGCCAGCTTCTCCGCGGCGGCGTCGTTGCGGATGCCGGACTGGAACCACACCGCCTTCGGCTTCTTGGCGATGAGCTCGTCCACGTGCCCGTCGATGTCCTGTGGCCGGCGGAACACGTCCACCAGGTCCAGCTCGCCGGGCACATCCGTCAGCCGCCGGAACACCGGCTTGCCCAGGATGTGCGTCACGTCCGGGTAGTAGACGGGCACGGGCACCACCTCCACGCCCGCGCGCGCCAGGTAGTCCGGCACGTAGTAGGCCGGCTGCCCCGACTGCTGCTCCGTCTTGATGCCCAGCACCGCCACCCGCCGGGCACGCTTCACCACGCGCTCCACGCCTGCTTCGTCCTCGATGAGGTTCTGCTCCCAGCTCATCGCGCCTCCTCCTGGAGCCCCTCTGCCCGGGACTCCGTCGTGACAGTCCACGCTTCGCCCGCCACCGTCGCCCGCACCGTGAGCTGGCGGCTCACGGGCATGAAGCGCCCCCGGCCCACCAGCTGTTCTCCCTGGCAGGACACACCCGGCGTCAGCGCTGGCCGGCCCGCCATCACCCACGCCTCCGACAGCGCGTCCGGCGCGTCCTCCGGCACCGCGTCCAGGCAGCGCAGGCCCAGCACCACCGCGTCTCCCAGCGGCGTGTCCCGCGTGCCCTGGACCGTGCGCTCCAGCACGTAGGCCACCTGGCTGTCGCCCACGGGCACCAGGTCCACCACCCAGCTCCGCTGGCCCTCCACGAGGTTGCTATGGAAGAGGCCGGAGAACTTCACCTCCCACTCACGCCGCGCCCGCGTCTCCAGGGCCTCGGGTTCGAAGAAGCGCTCCAGCACGTCCGCCTCCGCGCCCGCGGGCGCCACCTGGCGAAGCGCCTCCCGCGCGGCTTCGGGGGCCACCAGCTTCACGAAGGTGCCATCCGCCGCCAGCCACGCCTGCAGCGTGAAGCGCGCCAGCACGTCCGCCACGCCGGTGGGGACCTCCTGGCCATTGCGCGTCAGCCGTGAGCGAGGCACGTCCTGCGCCAACAGCCAGCCTCCTTCGGAGGGCGTGAAGCGCGTCTGCGTGGTCAGCGCCACCTCCTCCCGAAGGGTGCCACCCCGCCGCTCCACCGAACGCACGCTGCGCTGCGTCTCCGTGAGCACGCGGTCCACGGGCGGCTGGAAATCGAGCCGCACCGACGCCGGCCGCGGCTCCGCAGGCGACACGGAGAGCGGCGCCTTGTGACTGCAGGCGATGGCGGTCAGTGACAGGAGGAGACTGGACGTCAGGGGGCCGGGGCGCATGCGCGGTCGCACGCTGGCAGAAAGCGCCAGCGCCCGCGAGCGCTTCCACCAGGCCTCCCCGCCCCCAACGCCCACCGGTTCACGGATGACGCGTCTGGCCGTCCGGGGCATCCTCCACCGCGTCCCGCCCGAGGTTGCTGCGGTCCCGGTTCACCCCGTCATCGTCGTCCTTCGAGCCCCCCAGGGCGGAGCGCCGGGACGCCTCGGAGAGGTCCCGCTGCACGGCCTCGCGGGTGGCGTACTCGCGGCGCGGCAGGCACTTGAAGAGGTTGATGACGTCGGGGGGAGCGCCTGCGTCAGCGGCAGCAGCCACCAACTGCTCCCGTTCGACGGGGTACTCCACCGCGTCGAGATGCGGGGTGATGGAGAGCGCAGGATCCTCCGCGAATCCATAAGCCATCGTCTGTCTGCCTTTCCGCCAGGGCGCCCTGGCCCCGGCCCCGGTGCGTTCGTGTGCAATGACAAGGTGGGGATGGCCGGGGCGCGGGACCACCCGGGGCGCCCCCGTCCCAGCCCCTGTCCGGCCAGGGGGGCAGCCGCCCCGGCCCCTTCCCGGGCTAAGGTGCCGTCCCGCGACGCCTTCCTCGCAGGAGCTCCACACCCCATGTCCGCCGCCCCCCTGCTGCTTGCCTGGCTCACGCTCGCCAGCACGCCCGCCGCCACCCCGCCGCCCGTGCATGACGTCTTCGCCCTGGACGAAGCGGCCTTCGTCACCCAGGCGCAGCGTGACCTCGCCCTGCTGGAGCGCCACGTCCGGGGCCTGCGCGGGCTGCAGGAGGCCGTCAAGCAGTCGCGCGACGTGTACCTGCAGAAGCAGAACGTGCCGTACACGCCGGACCAGAAGCAGTTGCTGCTCAGCACCTGGGCTGCCTTCTTCGACTACTTCGTGTCCGTGGAGGTCATCCGCCAGCGCTACTGGGACTTCGTGAAGGTGCCCGCCCGCGAGCATCCGAAGAAGCACGCCTGGGGCTTCCTCCTCACCCACGGCGCGCTCACCACGGAGCTGGCCCACGGCCTCACCTACGCGGAGTTCACCCTGGGCAAGAAGCAGCTGGAGGTGCTGCTGGATGAGCCCGCGCCCGAGTACGGCCTGCCCGCGCGCGCCTTCGCCCGTTTCAAGGACAAGGCCATCCACGTCTCCACCAGCACGCAGCTGCTCACGGGGGATGGCTACAAGGAGCAGCTCCGCCCGCTGCTGGTGAAGGCCGGCGCGCTGGACGCTCCGCGTGTGCCCTGGCTGCTGCAGGAGATGAAGCACAACAGCAAGGTGGCGAAGGGACTGCTCACCCGGCGCGGCGCCACGCTCTTCGCCAAGGCCACGGTGGACCTGACGGCGGACACCGCGCAGCGCGCCTTCTTCCCCGTGCAGCGCGCGGTGGCCGAATGGATGGGCGACACCCGCGTGCGCCGCGTGGGCCAGCCGCTCATCTCCCGCGAGCAGGCCCTGTCCCTGCTGGAGAAGATGGAGCCCGGCGACATCGTGGTGGCGCGGCAGAACTGGTACCTCTCCAACATCGGCCTGCCGGGCTTCTGGCCGCACGCGGAGCTCTTCATCGGCACGCCCGCCCAGCTCGGCGCGTACTTCGACGAAGACGCTGAAGTGAAGGCCTGGGTGGCCACCCTCCCTGGCGCGCCGGGCTCGCTCACCCAGCACCTGGCGCGCGCCTTCCCCGCCAAGTGGGCCCATTACACCGGAAACGACGCGCACGGCGACCCCCTGCGCATCATCGAATCCATCAGCGAAGGCGTGTCCTTCACCGGCCTGGAGCACGGCATGCGGGTGGACTACCTGGGCGTCATGCGCCCGCGCCTGTCCCGCCTGGAGAAGGCCCGCGCCATCGTCCGCGCCTTCACCTTCCAGGGCCGCCCGTATGACTTCGACTTCGACTTCTTCTCGGACAGGACGCTCGTGTGCACGGAGCTGGTGTGGAAGTCCTACGCCCCCGCGAGCGACATGACGGGCCTGCGCATCCCCCTGGTCAGCGTGGCCGGCCGCCGCACCCTGCCCGCCAACGAGCTGGTCCGCCTCTTCGACGCGGAATACGGCCGCGAGGACCGGCAGCTGGACTTCGTGGCCTTCCTGGACGGCCGGGAAGCGGAGGGCGACGCCAGGGAGGCGGACGCCGCCGCTTTCCGTTACAGCTACCGACGGGCCAAGTGGGACATCGCCCAGGAGTAGGCACACGATGACGGAGCAGATGGCCGAAGAGATGCTGCAGCTGTCCACCCAGCTCTTCGAGAAGATGATTTCCCAGCAGCAGGCCAAGGTGCTGCGCCTGGCCCGCGAGGCCGTGCCCAACATCTCCCCGGAGGAGGTGCGCAACTCCCACGACTTCCCGGAACTCAAGGAACACCCTACATTCGAGTTCGAGGATGGAATCCTGTCCGGGCTGATTGCGGCCCAGATTGCCCTGCGGGCGGAAATCAAGGGACGGCTGCCGCTTGAACCTCCAGCATTCTGACGCTCGGCCGCCTGCCTTTGCCGTCCGGGCCCTCGTGGGTTACTGGTTCTCGCCGTGAGCATTCCCTCTGGATTCAGCCCACCGTTGGCGCGGGAGCGGCTGGTGTCGGCCCTGGCAGCGGAGCCCCCGCGGCTGGACCTGGCGGCGCTGGCCATCGCCACGCTGGACAAGCCCCTGCTGGACGCCCCGGGGTGCCTGCACATGCTGGACGTGCTCGCGTGCCGGGTGCAGGTGGAGGCGGAGCGGCTGAGCGAGAAGGGCGAAGTCCTGGCGCCGCTGCGGGCCTTGCGCCACGTGCTGGCGGACATCGAGGGCTTTCGCGGCAACGAAGACGACTACCACTCCCCGGAGAACAGCTTCCTGGACCAGGTGCTGGAGCGGAAGCAGGGGCTGCCGATTACGTTGTCCGTCGTCTACCTGGAGGTGGCGCGGCGCGCGGGCATCGCCCTGTATGGCGTCCCCTTCCCCGGCCACTTCCTGGTGGCGCACGACGCGGGGGACCACAAGCTGCTCATGGACCCGTTCCACGACGGGGACATCCTCACCGAGCATGGCTGCGAGGAGCTGCTCAAGCGCGTGGCGCCGCAGCTCAAGTTCGACCGCAACATGCTGGCGCCCGCGCCGGTGGAGCTGATTGCGTACCGGATGCTGTCCAACCTGCGGCGCGTGTACCTGGGCCGCGAGGACTGTGAGCGGGGGCTGGCGGTGGTGGACCTGCTGCTGCTCCTGGCGCCGGACCACCCGGGCGAGCTGCGCACGCGCGCCGCGCTGCTCAGCGGCCTGGGGGCCTACCGCGCGGCGCTGAAGGACGTGGAGCGCTGCCTGGAGCTCTCACCCGAGGCCCCCGACCGCGACCGGCTGGAGCTGACGGCCCGCGAGCTGCGGGAGCGCGCCGCGCTGCTCAATTGACGGGAAGGACACGCACGTGGCTCACGAGGTGAAGCCCTGGCGCCGGCTGCGGCGCGGGCTGGAGCATGACTTCAGCGTCGCCCGGGTACGCGAGGACTGGTGGGCGGACCCGCGCACGGGCCACGAGCACCCCCGCGTGCGCGTCGACTGCGCGGACTGGGTGAACGTCATCGCGGTGACGCCGGACGCGCGGCTCGTGCTGGTGCGGCAGTTCCGCTTCGGCGTCGAGTCCTCCACGCTGGAGCTCCCCGGAGGAATCGTGGAGCCGGGCGAAGCGCCGGAGCGGGCCGCGGCGCGCGAGCTGGAAGAGGAGACGGGCTACGTGCCGGGACGCCTGGTGCCCGTGGGCCAGGTACATCCCAACCCCGCGTTCCAGGGCAACGTGTGCTTCAACTTCCTCGCGCTCGACTGCGTGAAGCGGCACGAGGGGCGGCAGGACGCCAGCGAGGACATCGCCGTGGAGCTGCACCCGCGCGAAGACGTGCCGCGGCTCATCCTGGAGGGCCACATCTCCCACTCCCTGGTGGTGGCGGCCTTCTTCCAGGAACGCCTGCTCAGCGAGTCGAAGTAGGCCCGTGCCTCAGGGACGCGAGCAGCCGCAGCCACACGCGTCGAAGAAGGGCGACTCGCCCCGGGCACAGACGAAGAAGACGACCTGGCACGCCTTCCTGTCCTCGGACACATAGCGGCGCTGGGCCACCTGTGCGTCGCAGGCGGCCCGGTCCGCCACGGGCTGCGACACCTGGGCCGCGTCGCCCTCTTCCGTGGGCGCACCGCAGCCCGCGGCCCCCAGGGCCGTCAGCAGCGTCAGTACGCTCCTCAAGTCGAACACCCGTCACCTCTCGAACCGGCGCAAGTCCTTCGCGCCCGCATGGCCTGGAGTGCAACCTGGGGGCCCTCTCCGCGCACCGGGAGCCCCCACTGCGACAAGCGTGCCCTGGGCGTGGACGGCGTCACATTCGCGACGTGTGGAGACGGACAGAAGGCGGGGGCCGAACCCGCCTGTGTCCGTCAACGCACGGGCCCCTCGGCTTCCGGGGAGGCCTCCCTTCAGCGGGCCTTCTTCGCGCGCGGCCGACGTCGCGGCGCGACCGCGTGCGCTGGCGTGGCCGCTTCCCGCCGCCACGTGCCGGAGCGCCCGCCCGACTTGTGCTCCAGTTGCACCGCGTCCAGCACCATGCCGCGGTCCACGCTCTTGCACATGTCATAGACAGTCAGGGCCGCCGCGCAGGCCGCGGTGAGCGCCTCCATCTCCACGCCGGTGCGGTCCACCGTCTTCACCTGCACGCGGACCCGGAGCCCCGCGTCCTCTGGCGCCAGCGTCACCTCCACGCCCGAGAGCGCGATGGGGTGACAGAGCGGAACGAAGTCCGGCGTGCGCTTGGCGGCCATGATGCCGGCGAGCCTCGCCGCGGCCAGCACGTCCCCCTTCTCCACCGTCCCCGCCAGGATGCGCTCACGCGTCGCGGGCAACATCCGCAGCAGCGCGGTGGCCACGGCCACGCGGCCCGTCTTCGGCTTCGCGCCCACGTCCACCATCTTCATCGGCGCACCCCCTGCGCCACCGCGGCGAGCAGGTCCTCCACGATGTCGTCCGGGTCCTCCAGCCCCACGGAGACGCGGATGAGGTTCTCCCGGATGCCCGCGGCCTCCCGCTCCTCCGGAGTGAGTCGGCGCGCGCTGGCGCTGGCCGCGTGCATCACCAGCGTGCACACGTCCCCCAGTGAAGGACCGGGCCGCCCCACCTTCAGCGCCTCCAGGAAGCGCATGCTCTCCGGCCGCCCCGCGCCCTTGATTTCAAAGGCCACCATGGGGCCGCCGCCTGGCAACAGCTCCCGCGCGGTCGCGTGGTCCGGGTGCGACGAAAGCCCCGGGTAGATGACCCGCTCCAACAGGGGCGACTCCGCGAGCCGCCGCGCCACGTGCGCCGCGTGCTCGACATGCGCCTTCATGCGCACCGGCAGCGTGCGCAGGCCGCGCAGGGTGAGCCACGCCTCGAAGGGCCCCAGCACGTCGCCCGCCAGCACCCGCGCGGCGCGCAGCGGCGCCATCCGCGCTTGTGAGGCACTCACCGTGCCGCCCAGCGCGTCGCTGTGCCCGTTGAGCCACTTGCTGGTGGACTGCACCACGTAGTCCGCGCCCAGCGTCAGCGCGCGCTGCCCCACGGGCGACGGGAAGGTGCCATCCACCACGAACGTCGCGCCCACGTCCTGGCAGGCCCGCGCCAGCACGCGCAAGTCCGGCACGCGCAGCAGCGGGTTGGAGATGCTCTCCGCCAGCACCATGCGCGGCTTCAGCTCGCGGATGCGCCCGGGCACCTCGGGGTCCGTCATCAGGAGCGCGTGCAGCTCCACGCCCAGCGTGGCGCACAGATTCTTGTACAGCGCGCGCGTGACGCCGTAGCCATCCGCCGGCATCACCAACGTGTCTCCCGCCCGGAAGCCCTGGGCCTCGAAGACGGAGCGCAGCGCGGCCATGCCGCTGGCGTAGGCCACGCAGGCCTCGGCGCCCTCCAGCGCGGCCACCGCCTCCTCCAGCAGCGTCGTGTTGGGCGCGCTGATGCGGGCGTAGGCGTAGTCCTTCCCGTCCAGGGCGCTGTCCAGGTCGTCGCTGCTGTCGAACCAGTTCACCGCCGCCGGGTAGATGGGCGGCGACACCGGCACCGCCTTGCTTCCAGCCAGCCGCGTCCCGGCGTGCACCGCCACCGTCTTCTGCTTCGAGCTCATGGGGATTGCTGCGTCCTTCGCGGGAATGGAAAAGCCGGCCCCCGGAAGAGGCCGGCCTGGGGATGCGCGGCGGAGCCGCGCGGGCCAGCGCGCCAGACTACTCGCCGTGCTCGATGAGCCAGCGCTCCGCGTCGATGGCGGCCATGCAGCCCGTGCCCGCCGCGGTGATGGCCTGGCGGTAGTAGTGGTCCTGCACGTCGCCGCAGGCGAACACGCCCTCGATGTTGGTGCGCGTGGAGCCCGGCACCGTCTTGAGGTAGCCGCCCTGGTGCGTCTCCAGCACGCCCTGGAACAGCTCCGTGTTGGGCGTGTGGCCAATGGCCACGAACAGGCCCGTCGCCTTCACCTGCTGGCTGTCACCCGTCTTCAGGTTGCGCACCACCGCGCCATTCATCCCCTTCGCGTCGCCGAGGACCTCCTCCACCGCGGAGTCCCACATGAAGGAGATTTTCGGATTCTGGCGGGCGCGCTCCTGCATCACCTTGGAGGCGCGCAGCGTGTCGCGGCGGTGGATGAGGGTGACGTGGTTGACGATTTTCGCCAGGTACGTCGCCTCTTCCATGGCCGTGTCACCGCCGCCCACCACCAGCACGTCCTGCTTCTTGAAGAAGGCACCGTCGCAGGTGGCGCACGCGGAGACGCCGCGGTTCTTGTAGGTGTCCTCGCCCTTGACGCCCAGCCACTTGGCGGTGGCGCCGGTGGAGATGATGACCGTCTCCGAGCGGCAGCTGACGCTCTCCCCCTGGATGAGGAAGGGGCGCTGGGAGAAGTCCACCTTCACCACGTTCTCCATGTGGATGGTGGTGCCGAAACGCTCCGCCTGCTTCTGGAAGCGGTCCATCAGCTCCGGGCCGGTGATGGCCTCCGGAAAGCCCGGGTAGTTCTCCACGTCGGTGGTCACCATGAGCTGGCCGCCCGGAACCCGCTGCGGGTGCTCCAGGGTAGGGCCCCCGGCGAACACCACCGGCTGCAGGTTGGCGCGCGCGGCATAGATGGCCGCGGTGTAGCCCGCGGGCCCCGAGCCGATGATGGTCACCTTGTTAATCTTCTCCTCCGCCACGACTCCTCCCAACTCTCGTTGATGGCCCCAAGGTACCAGAGCGCCTCGGGCGCGTGATACGAAGCTGGCCTCATGGATGCCGACGTCCTCAAGAAGGTTGCGCTGTTCGAGGGTTTGACCCAGGGGCAGCTCGCCAGGCTCGCGCAGATTGGCCACTCCCGGACCTACCCGGCGGGCGCCTTTCTGTTCCGTGAGGGGGAAACCAGCCAGGAGATGTTCGTAATCGCCGAGGGCAAGGTCCGCATCTCCAAGTCGATGCCCGGCATCGGCGAGGAGGCGCTCGCCATCCTGGAGCCCGGCGAGTATTTCGGTGAGATGGCGGTCATCGAGGACTCGCCGCGCTCGGCGGACGCCATCGCCCACGTGAGCTGCTCCGTCTGGGTCATCGAGCGCTCCCGGCTGGACCAGCTCATGTTCACCGACAAGGACCTGGCGTACGTGCTGCTCTGGACGTTCGTCCGCACGTTGAGCGAACGGCTCCGTGAGACGAACGAGAAGCTCAAGGGCTTCTTCGCCCTGTCCCGCTTCTGACGGTCCGTCTCAGCCCCCGAGAAACCCGCTGGTGCAGGGATGTCCGTCCGGCATCCGAGCCCCTTCCCACGTGTCGGGACGGGTAGGCGCTTCACTCCCCAGGCAGCACAAGTAGGCACACGGGTTGCTTTGTCCCCGCCACGTGGAGGGCGGCGGGATGGAGCAGGCGGCGGGGGCGGCGTGGGCGGGCGAAGGGTCGGTGAGGGCGCGTGGAGTGGGGGGCGCGGAGGAGTCGCGAGAGCGCCTCTTCCGGTTGGGGGCGGCGGCACTCACCGACCCGGAGCTGTTGTGCGTGGTGTGGAGCTCCGGGCCTCGCGCGCCTGGAGCGTGGGCAGTGGCGGGGGCCCTGCTGTCGGAGGGGGGTGGGCTGAAGGGACTGGTGCAGCAGGAGCCCCTGGCGCTGAGTCTGCGGCCTGGCGTGGGGCCTGTCCGGGCGGCGCAGGCCCTGGCCGCGCTGGAGCTGGGCCGCCGCTCGCAGCGTGCCGGGGAGCGCAGGCCCAGGCTGCGCACGCCGAAGGAGATTGCCGCGTACCTGGCGCCGGTGCTGGGGGCGCTGCGGCGCGAGGTGTTCCACGTCCTGTGCTTCAACGCGCGCAACGTGCTGCTGCATGACGCGCGCGTGGCGGAGGGCACCATGAACACCTGCCCGGTGGACCCGCGTGAGGTGTTCGCCGCGGCGCTCACCTCGCGCGCCACGGCCATCGTCCTGGCGCACAACCACCCTTCGGGGGACCCGGAGCCCAGCGTCCAGGACCTGGGCCTGACGCGGCACCTGGTCGCGGGGGCGCAGTTGCTCAACATCAAGGTGCTGGACCACGTGGTGATGGGAGACGGCGGCTACGTGTCGATGCTGGAGCGCGGGCTGATGCCGGACGAAGCACAGGAGAAGCGGCGGACGTGGAGCGCGAATGGAGGCGGCGGATGATGGTGAGCATGGTGGGGTTGTGGGGGGCGGTGCAGGTGGAGCTGCTGGAGGACGTCCGGGCGCAAGTGGTGCGGCTGGACACCGGACAGGCCTGCACGGTGGAGCGCGCGTCGCTGCCCAAGGGCGTGCGCGAGGGTGACGTCGTCGTGGATGGCCGGCTGGAGCCAGGGCAGGCGGAGGCGCGGCGGCAGGACGTCGCGCGGATCCGGGCGCGGCTGGCTGTTCCGGTTCCACCCAAGTTCGACCTGTGAGTGGAGGCCGCGCGCCGGCCTCGTTTCCGTTGACGGCTGGACCAGGATGATGAACATGCGCGCGATGCCGGTGGACCTGCCCTACCTCGAGGAAGCACAGCAGGGGCTGGTCCGCCACTTCGGCCTGTCCCGGTTCCGGCCGGGGCAGGACCAGGTCATCTCCTCCGTCTTGAGCGGCCGCAACACGGTGGTGGTGATGCCCACCGGCGCGGGCAAGAGCCTGTGCTACCAGCTCCCCGCCACGCTGCTGCCGGGGCTGACGCTGGTGGTGTCGCCGCTGATTGCCCTGATGAAGGACCAGGTGGAGCAGCTCACCGCGCGGGGCATTCCGGCGGCCTTCATCAACTCATCGCTGTCCGACCTGGAGCGCGCGGAGCGGATGCGCAAGCTGCGCGCGCGTGAGTACAAGCTGCTCTACGTGGCGCCCGAGCGCTTCCGCAGCCAGAGCTTCCTGGAGACGGTGTCCGCCCTGGGCGTGGACCTGCTCGCCGTGGACGAGGCGCACTGCATCTCCCAGTGGGGGCACGACTTCCGGCCGGACTACGCGCTGCTCGGACAGGTGCGCAAGCGGCTGCGTCCGCCGCGCACGGTGGCGCTCACCGCCACGGCCACGCCGGAGGTCCGCGCGGACATCGTGCGCGTCCTGTTGATGAAGGACCCGCAGGAGTTCGCCATGGGCTTCGACCGCCCCAACCTCTTCCTGGGCAAGCAGGAGGTGGGCGGCGACGCGGACCGGCACGAGGCCTGCGCGCGGCTGGCGTCCACGGGCGGGAGCGGCATCGTGTACTGCTCCACGCGGCGCGCGGCCGAGGGCATCTTCTCCGAGCTGCACGGGCGCGGGGTGAAGGCGGTGCTGTACCACGCGGGCATGGATGACGACGCCCGGCGCCGCGCCCAGGACACCTTCATGGCCGCGAAGGAAGCGGTGGCGGTGGCCACCAACGCCTTCGGCATGGGCATCGACAAGCCGGACATCCGCTTCGTCGGCCACGCCAACATCCCCCGGGCGGTGGAGGCGTACTACCAGGAGATTGGCCGCGCGGGCCGCGACGGACAGGCCGCGCGCGCGGTGCTGCTCTTCAACCATTCGGACGTCTTCACCCAGGAGCGACTCATCCAGAGCAGCCACCCGGCCGAGGCCATCTTCGGGGACGTGTGGAACGTGCTCCAGTCGGTGGAGGAGTTCGAGCGGGGCGTGCACGCGCTCGCGGGCACGGTGAACGCCAGCGAGTTCGAAGTCAGCGCGGCGCTGCGCATCCTCGAACGCGAGGGCAAGGTGGAGCGCGGTGGCCGCGGCGAGGGAGAGCACGGCATCACCCTGCTGGAGAAGGCCACCTCCGCGCAGCCACACTCGCCGGACGCGCAGCGGCTGCTCAAGTCCCTGCTGGAGACGTTCCCCGTGGGCCGGCAGGTCACCACGGAGCTGCCCATCCTCGCGCGGCGAATCGGGCTGTCGGTGGACGAGGTCCGCCACGCGCTGGGCCTGTTGGAGAAGGCCCAGGTGGCCAAGGTCCGGCGCCCCTTCGCCGGGCGCTCCATCCGCGCGTTGGAGCGGGTGCCCTTCCGCGAGCTGGGGCTCGACCTGAGCCACGTGCGGGAGCAGGAGCGGCAGAACCTGTCGCTGCTGCGGCGGATGACCGAGTACGCCTATACGGACCGGGACAAGAAGTGCCGACGCTCGGCCATCCTCCACTACTTCGGCCAGCGCGACGCCCAGACGTCGTGTGGCAACTGTGACGTGTGCGCGCCGGAGAAGATGCCCACGCTGCTGGCCCGCGGGCCGGCCGCGTCGCGCTCGCGTGGCACGGGCTCCGCGGCGGCGCCGGTGGTGACGAACTACAGTGAGCTGGCCTCCACGGAGCTGCGGCGCTGGCGCAAGGAGCTGTCGAAGGATTTGGGCGTCGCCCCCTTCATCATCTTCAACGACGCCACGCTGCTGGGCCTGTCCGCGGCGCTGCCGGTGGACCGGGAGGGCTTCCTCGCGGTGAAGGGCACCGGGGAGAGCCGCTGGGAGCGCTTTGGTCCCAAGGTGGTGGAAATCTGCCTGATGGCGCGCGCCGCGGGCCATGCGCCCCAGGCCATGCCGGACGCCGCGGTGCGCGCGCGCAAGCCCGCGATTCGGCGCCGGAGCTGAAGTCGCGGCGTCCTCAGGGGTGCCGGCGTCCGCCCTCGCGCAGGGCCCGGCGCGCCAGCAGCGTCCGGACGCCGCCCATCACCGTGCCCACCACCATCGCGAGCAGGAAAATCACGACCATGGTGGTGAGACCGAAGACGACGCGCACGCCCACCTCGGAGATGCGGCCGGAGAAGTAGGCCGCTCGCAAGGGCTCCATGGCCCCCGTCAACTCCAGGGCCCGCGCCGGCAGCGAGTCCAGCGACAGCGACAGCCGCTGGAGGAAGCGCGAGGGGAAGTAGCGCAGGGCAATCTCCACCCCGAGCCCCAGCAGCAGGTAGACGAGCGACAGCAGGAACGCATTGCCCCACATGATGTGCAGCAGTGGGGAATCCGTTCGGGAGGAGAAATACCTCACGCTACCTCGCCGCCTTCTTCTTGAGGCTGGGCAGGGCCTTCTTCACCCGCGCGGCCTCATGCGCGCCACCGGCCAGCTTCAGGAACGCCTCGTAGGACTCCACGGCCCGAGGCAGGGCGCCGGGCTCGCGCACCAACGCATCCGCGAGCGCCAGGCGCGCCAGGCCGTCCGCCGGCTCCAGCTCCACGGCCTTCTCCAGCGCGGCCCGGGCCACGTCCTCCTGCCTCTGCTTGAGCGCCACCATCCCCAGTGCAAGCTGGGCGCGCCCATCGAAAGGCGCCAGGCGCACGGCCTCATCCGCCGCGGTGCGGGCATCCTTCACGGCCCCCGCTCCCAGCAGCGCGCGCGCCATGGTGGCCCGCGCGAAGGCCTTGTCCCAGACAGTCGGCGCCCTGGCCGCCAGGTCCTCCAGCGTCCGCGCGGCACCACGCCCACCACCCGGCAGCTGCGCGTACAGCTCGCCCACCCGGCCGCAGGTGGCGTCGGGCCCTTCCCGCCGGGCCGCGGCGAAGGCCGCCTCCGCGTTGCCGCTGTTGCCCTGGCGCATGAAGGCGAGGGCAATCTCACAGAACGTTTCCGCGTCCTTCGGGTCCAGCTTGTTGGCGCGCTCCAGCGCCGAGAAGCCGGCCCGCGCGTCTCCCGCGCCGAAGAGGATGGCCGCGCGCAGCTTGTGCGCCTCGGCGTCATTCGACACCAGCTTCACCGAGCGCTGCACCGCGCCCTCCGCGTCCTTGCGGCGGCCCGCGTGGAACAGCGCCAGCGCGAAGCCCTTGTGCGCGGCCGCGCTTCCCGGGTTCTCCAACTGCCACGCCTCGAACTGCTTGAGCGCCTCCTGCGTCCGCCCGAGGGCCAGCAGCGTGCGCCCCAGCGCGTCCCGGGCCTCGCCGTGCGCCCCGTTGCGCTCCACCGCCTCCGTCAGCGGCTTGAGGGCCATGTCGGGCAGCCCACGCGACAGCATCAACCGCCCCAGCGAGCATGCGGCCTCGTAGTCACGCGGGTCCTTCTGGGCCTCCTCGAACAGGGCCTGCGCCTTGTCGTAGGCCCGCTCGCGCCAATAGAGCTGCCCCAGCGCCAGCCGCATGTCGTTGCGAGGCCGCTTCGCCGCGTGCAGGGCCTTCTCCAGCAGCTCCCGCGCCTGGGCGCCATGGCCCTCGGCGGCATCCGCCAGGGCCAGCCAGGAGACGGCCTCCGGGGGATACCGGTCATTCACACGCGTGCGCGCCAGCTCCGCGCGGGCCTTCTTCCAGTCTCCCAGGCGCGCATACGCGGCGCCCCGCACCAGGGACACCTTGCGGCCCCCCTCGGCGTCCAGCCGGGTGAGGACCTCACGCTCCCGGTCGCGGTCCAGCAACGCGCGGCCCAGCCCTTCGCGGGCCTCTTCGCTCTTGGGCCGCAGCTTGAGCGCGGCCTCGTAGGCGGCCTGCGCCGCGTCCAGCGTCCCGGCCGCGCGACTGGCCGCGCCGAGCGCGAGCTGGAACTCGAAGGCCAGGGGCCCCTGGGCGCCCTTGGAGAGCAGCGCGCGGGCCTCGGCATGCTTGCCCTGAGCGGACAGCAGCTCGCCGTGCACCAGCTGCTGGCGCGCCTTCAGGGGCGAAGGAAGCTTCGGGTCCTCCGCGAGCTTCGCCACGTCCGCCAGCGCGGCCTCCAGGTCCTGGTACAGCGCGAGCCGGGCCTCCGCCTGGCCGATGCGGGCCGAGGGGTGCTCGGGGGATTTCTTGCGCGCGCGCTCATACATCTCGATGGCCTGCGGAAAGTCCTCGGAGGCCTTGTAGTAATCCCCCAGGGCCACCAGCGCGCGGACGTTGGCGGCGGAGGCACGGAGCGCGCGGTCGAAGCGCTCGAGCGCCTGCTTCTCGTCCTTCGCCTCCAGCAGCAGGCTGCCGGCGAGCGCATGGACCTCGGTGCTGTCCTGCTGCGAGCCCAGCAGCGCGCTCCGCGCCAGGGCGCGTCCGCGCTCGTCCGCCACCAGCACGTTGGTGACCAGCACCTGCGCGGGGGCGGTGTCCTTCACGCCCGGCCGCTCCAGCGCCTCCAGCGCCTGACGCCGGTCTTCGGAAGCCTGTCCATGGTCCGCGTAGCGCAGCGCGTGCGCCCAGGCCGTCAGCGCCCAGGCCCGGCTGCTGCTCTCGTCCATGTCCCGCGCCTTCTGGAGCTGCGCCAGCGCGGCATCCAACGAGGCCCCCGTGTCCTGGATGATGAGGTCCTCGGCCCGGGCCAGCGTCTCGTTCAGCGTCTGTCCGCCCTGGTTCGCGCGGATTTTGATGAAGCTGAAGACGACGATGGCCAGCACCACCACGCCCACGACGGCCCCAGCGGCCTTCACGCCGTGCCGGGCGATGAACGACGTCTTCGCGGCCTCGCGCGCCAGCTTCGCCCGCAGCTCCTTCTCGTACTCGGCGGTGAGCGCCTCGGTGTCCGGCTTGCGCGCCTTGGCCTTCGCGGCGGAGGCCGCGGGTGCGGGCGCCGCGTCCGGGATGTCCTCCAGCAGGGAGCGCTTGCCCCCAGCGCCTCGCGGCGTCGCGGGCGTGCTCGCCGCGACGGGCCTCGACGCCGTCGGCTCGGGTGGAGGCAAATCGCCCAGGAGTCCCCCCGCGTCAAAGGCCCCGGCGTCCTCGGCCGGAGCGGTTTCGGCCTGCTGCCCATCCGCGTCACCGCCCGCCTCGGGCTCCGAGGCCGTGGCAGGCGCCTCCGCGACGGACACCTGCTGCGTCGGCTCGTCCGCGACGGCGCCGGAGTCCCGCGCGGCGTCAGCGCGCTGCTCGAGCGCGGAGTCCTCGGTGGGCGCATGGGACTCGGAGGCCGCCTCATCCGCGCCACGCGGAGGGGCGTCGTCGTCGTCACCCAGCCCCAGGTCCAGGCTCGGAAGCTCCGCGCCCAGCACGGACGACACCGGCACCGGGCGGTTCAACAAGCCCAGCGCGGCGCTCGCGTCACGGCCCTCGTCAGCACCTTCCCGAGGAGCCGCGGCTCCCGCGCCGCCCTGCTCCGCCGCGTGACTCGACGGCGCCGCCGCGTCAGCGTCCGAGCCGGCCTGCGTGTTCCCTTCCGCATCCGCGTCCTTCTCAGGGGCTCCGGACGCAACCTCCCCGCGAGCCGCCCCCGAGGCGTCTCCCGCTGGCGAGGCACCGGCATTCGCGGGCTTCCGCTTCGCCGCATCCCCCAGCGCGGCGGCGCGCAGCCGGGCGGCCGCCATGGGCGCCACCGTGGGGCTCGGAGCCTCGTCCTTCGACGCCTCCTCCGACGGCGCGTCCTCGTCCGACGAGGGCTTGTCCAGCCCCATCAGGTTCGCGAACACGGGGGCCGGCCCACCCGCGAACGCCTGCTCGGTCTGCTCCAGCCACTGCTTCACGCGGCCATCATTCGGCTGCAGCGCCAGGGCCTTGCGGAGGATGGGGAGCGCGGACCGGTACAGCCGGTGCTGGAGCAGCACCTCGCCAATCAGGTTGTAGGCGTAGGGGTTGTCCTTCTCAATGGAGATGGCCTGCTCGAACTGGTCCATCGCCTCCGCGGGCCGGCCCTGCTGGATGAGGGCCTTGCCCCACAGCACACGCCCGACGACGGACGCGGGGTGGTGGGAGATGCCTTGCCCGCAGACCTCGATGGCACGCACGGCGTCCCCCTTTTCAAGCAGGGCCTTGGCGAGTTCGACGAAAACGGAAGAGGTGGGGTCCTGCCGGAGGAGCTGCTCGTAACGCTCCACCATCGACTTGGCCATTGCGCTCGCGACTCCGGTGCTCGGGCGGGGAGAAGGACCATACCACCGCTCTCTCGTCCCAGGCTGCTGCCGGGTGGTACCCTCCCCACCGTGAATCGCCTGCCTGCCCTGCTCCTCGCGCTCGTCCTTGGAGCGTGCGCAACCACGTCCAAGAAATCCAACCTGGAAGCACTCAAGCCCACCGTGGAGCGCTTCCACCAGGCCCTCCGGTGGAAGGACTTCCGGAGCGCCACCCGCATCCTCGTCCCCGAGCGGCGCAAGGACTTCCAGAAGGCGCGCCTGGCGCTCAACGACGACAAGGACCTGTCCATCACCGACTACGAAATCGAGGACGTGAAGCTGTCCGACGACGGGCACCGGGCCACGGTGCAGAGCCGCATCCAGTGGATGCGGCTGCCCTCGGCCTCCGAGCGCACCGCCATCGTCACCTCGGAGTTCGTCTTCCGGGACGGGGCGTGGCTGCTGGAGAGCCAGGACGACGGCCCCTTCGAGGGCGAGCTGCCGAGCCCGAGCACCGGCCCCGAGCAGCCCCCATCCCCCTGAAAAGAAACCGCCCACCGTCTCGGGGCCGGCCGAGGCGGTGGGCGTCGGGCGCTCCCCTATGGAGCGCCCTACAAGAGTCCGCCCGCCGTCTCGGGGCCGGCCGAGACGGCGGGCGTCGGGAACTCCCCAATGGAGTGCCCTACAGTCTGACGGGGCGACACCGTTGCCGGGCCCATGTCGCCGCGCCGTGATGGGCAGCCACTAGAGCAATGGCAGTGCCAAGCACCGCACCTGGAGCGGGCGCTGGTGAATGGCTGGAGATTCAAGGGGTTGCAGCGCCCGGTGGCCTGACGCCGCCCAGCCCCTGAGGTGGGCCTCTGACATGCCTGTCAGGGCCCCCCGGGCCGGACGTCGCGCCGGGCCTGACAACGGTGTCAGGGCGCCTCGGACTTTCCAGCTAGTCGCCCTGGACGGAGCGGATGGTGTCGCGCATGGAGTGGCGCGGCTTCCAGGCCACGTCCTTCACCCAGCGACTGCCGTCCACCGCACACAGGAACTGGATGTGGTCCAGCTCCGGCGGCGGGAAGTTGGCCAGCCGGTACTTGAACAGCATGCCCAGCAGCGGCCGGGCCACGGGGTGCGGCACGGGGATGGGGCTATTGCCCAGCTCGCGCATCACCGCGGACAGGGGCACCTCGCCAGGGCCCACGACGTTGTAGACGCCCTTGGGTTCGGGGCGGAGCGCCTCCACCATGGCGCGCGCGACGTCCTCCACGTGGATGAGCTGCACCATGGGGTCGAAGCCCGCCATCATCCAGGGCCGGCGCATGCGCAGGTAGTTGGACGGCGCGTTCTTGATGGTGGGCCCGACGATGTGGACGGGCCGGAGGATGACCGTCTCGATGTGCGGGTGCTTCCAGAAGAAGCTGTGCGCCAGCATGTCCACTTCGATGAGGTCGCGCACGCCGGAGAAGCGGCTGGCGGCCATGAGCGGCGCGTCTTCCATGAGGAAGTTGGAGTTGTCCGGACTGGGCCCGTAGACGTTGGCCGAGGACAGGACGACGACCTTCTTCACGCCGTACTTCGCGCAGTACTCCAACAGGCGCGTGGTGCCCACGACGTTGAAGGAGTGGTGCTCCTCCTCGCTCATCCGGGGGTCATGCATGATGCCCATGTGGATGACGGCGCGGATTTCGTTCTTCCGGAAGACGTCCTCCGCCTTCTTCTTGCGGAGGTCGAGCTCGTACATCTCGACGTCCTTCGGCCGCCCCGCGAAGGGCCGCCGGTCGATGCCGATGATGCGCTCGTGCTTGTGCAGCAGCTTCGCGAGGGTGCGGCCGAGGTTGCCGCTGATGCCCGTGACGACGACGGCCGGTTTCATGGAACTCCCCTCTTTAGCACCGCCGCGCCGGGCGCTCACCAGAACACGCCCTGACGCTCCTTGAGGCCCTGGTGGAGCATGGACTGGATGGACGCCTTCACGGTGCGGACCTTCTTGTCCAGCTCGCTGTCCTCGTCGTCCGGGCGCCCGGAGAAGTGCAGCGGCTCCCCGAAGTAGATGCGGTACTTCGTGGGCAGGGGGATGGGCAGGCCCGTGGGGGTGATGGGGAAGGACGGGAAGCCAAAGAGCTTCGCCACCGGCTTCAGGTCCATCAGCGCCGGGGCCTGCTCCTCCGCGCCAATGACGGCCACGGGGACGATGGGCGTGTTCGTCTCCAGCGCCAGGCGCATGAAGCCCAGGCCGAACTCCTGGAGCTGGTAGCGCTGGGGCCACAGCTTGTTGATGCCGCGCGTGCCCTCGGGGAAGACGAGGATGGCCTCCTCCGACTCCAGCAGCCGCCGGCAGTTCTCCGGCGTGCCGACAATCTGCCCCACGCGGGCCATGAAGGTGGACACGTACGGGAGCGACGACACCCACTTCTCCACCATGCTGCGGATGACGCGGGGCGGGCTGGCATCCAGCATCATCGCCACGCCAATCATGGCGCCGTCCATGGGCAGCTGGCCGGAGTGGTTGGACACCAGCAGCACCCGGCCGGCGGGCACGTGCTCGATGCCGTACGTCTCCACGCGGAAGTAGTTCCGGTAGAGCCACAGGAGCGGGGCCACCGCGGACAGGCTGTAGTCCAAGTCGAAGCCGAACGGGTCCACCCCGTACTCGTTCCCCGGGCGCGTCAGGCCCTGGAGCCGCTGCTTCTGCTCGCCGTTGGCCAGCCGGTCCGTCCACTCGCGCAGGCCCTTCTTCACTCGGTCGGTGACGTTCTCCAGCATGGGGGCTCTTTACACCACCGGCCCCGCACCGGCGAAGCAAGCATGCCATACCGGCCCTCAGAGGCGGCCGGGACGTGCGCTGGCGGACAGGCGCCCGGCGACGTCGCGCAGCGTGAGGACCTCGCGCTCCGACTTCAGCCAGCCGAACACCTCGCGCAGGCGCGCCATCTTCCGGGTGGCGCTGACGCGCAAGTCCCGCTGCTGCCGCACCAGCTCCGGGGGGACCCCGTCCGACGCGTCCAGCACGTCCACGCCGTGCAGCTCGAAGTTGAAGAAGGTGTCCCGGCGGCAGGCGCGCCAGAGCCCGCGCAGGGACGCGCTGGGCAGCGTGGTGACGAAGGTGCCGATGAAGGGAAAGCGCAGCCCGGGCGTCACCGTCATGGGCAGCTCCAGCACGGAGCCCGAGCCCCGCCGGTAGGGCCGCGCCGGGTCGGGCCGGTACGGCACCCGCGGCGCCAGCAGCACGCGGGGCGTGTCCAGCACGGAGCGGGACGGACGCCCCAGCATCGCCAGGCCCCCCATCACCACCGCCTTCGCCAGGTAGTACGGCACGGCGGGGAAGGCCGAGGAGCCATACCGGTAGCCCAGCGCCGCCGTGGCCGCGTACAGGTCCGCGTTCAGCGTGTAGCCCGGCGCGCGGAACCCCTCCGGCCGCACACCCGTCGCCGCGAGGATGGCGGCATCCGCGCGCGCCAGGTCGGCCTGGATGGCCTGGGGGCCCCGGCGCGTCAGCGCGTAGTCATGGGCGTGGCTGTGGCTGGCCACCTCGATGCCCGCCTCGTGGGAGGCGCGCATGCTCGCCACGGCGACCGGGTCGGACTCCAGGTCCTCACCGATGACGAAGAAGGTCCCCGGAATGCCCAGCCCGTCCAGCAGCTCCCGGAAGCGCGGCACCGCCACCGCGTGCACCAGCGAGCGGGCGCGGGCGTCCAGCAGCGACTCCGGCAGGCCATGGATGCGGCAGTAGTGGGGGAGCGAGTCGAGGTCGACGGAGATGGACGCCAGCCGCACGGTGCGCCCTCCCCGGCTCAGGTCCCGCGGACGCGGATGACGTAGAACAGCTTGCCCACGTTCTTGAGCACGTTGGGCACGCGCTTGAACAGGTGGATGGAGGGCTGGCGCTTCTCGTGGAGCTGGATGGGAATCTCCATCACCCGCAGGCCCTCGCGCCACGCGCGGATGACGAACTCGCTGGCGAACACGTCCATGTCCACCACGCACTTCTGGATGACGGGCAGCAGCGCCTCGCGGCGGAACGCCTTCAGGCCGTGGGTGTCCGTGCCCTGGAAGCCCAGCGCCACCCTCAGCAGCTTGTTGTGCACCCGCGTGGCCGCCCGGCGAATCAGCGGGCGCTGGTCACTGGCGCCCTTGGCCGCCTTGGAGCCCACCACCATGTCCGCCTCGCCCCGCTCCAGCCGCGGCAGCGCCGCGTCGTAGAAGGTCAGGTCGCACAGGTCGATTTCATCGCAGACGACGTAGGTGCCCCCGGCCTTGAGGATGCCGGCCTTGAGCGCCACGCCGTAGTTGGGCGTCTCCGAGTGGAACCAGCGCAGGCGCGGGTTGTTCGCGCACAATTCCTCGAGGATGGCCGGCGTGGCGTCGCGCGAGCCGTTCTCCGCGAAGATGATTTCGTAGTCGAGCCCGCGCGCATCCAGCCCCTGGCGCAACTCCTCCGCCGCCGAGGCGATGATGGACTCCTCGTTGTAGACAGGGATGACGACGGTGAGGTGCGGGGCCATGAAATCGAACCGGGATGGCTAACACGACCCAGGCCACCCGTCGACACAATGCGACGGGTGGGCGAAGGGGATGTCAACCGTTGAGTGTCCTCGCGCACGCGCGCCCGGCGAGGATGGCGTCCTCCATGGAGGAGTACTCCCACTGCCCATAGCGGCCGGCAATCTGGACTCCGGCATGCTCCAGGAAGCGCAGAATCTCCGACTTCGCCGGGCCGTATGCGTCGTCGTAGAGCACGTAGGCGTGGGGAATCTCGCGCGCCTGGGCGAAGAGCACGTCGTCCGCGGCGTGAATCATCTGCGAGCGCACCAGGTCCTCCACCGCGTACTTCTCCGCCGCGGCCGGGGACAGCTCGCCGTGGTGGCTGTACTCCACGTAGAAGGTGGACGTGTCCGGCGGCGCCAGCGGCGCGTACACCGCGGAGGGCGAGCCGATGCGGTACGTGTGGAACTCCGGCTCCGGCAGGTAGATCCAATGCCAGGGCTGGCGGTTGGCCCCCTTGGCGCCCACGGCCACGTAGGTGACGGTGGTGGCGCGCAGCTGCTTCGCCGCGTCCTGCACCGTGTCCGGCACGCCGGCCTCGCCCTGGGCGAGCAGCTTCACCAACCCGGGCAGGGAGATGCTGGACACCAACCCCGCATAGGGCTGCACGCTTCCGTCCGACAGCGTCACCCTCCGGGCCTTCCAGTCGATGGCGGTGGGCTCGGTGTGCGTGCTGAGCTGGCCGCCCTTCAGGTGGCTCAGCATGGCGCGGGCGAGGCTCTCGATGCCGCCCTCGCGCGGGTACAGGAACGACGCGTTGTAGCCCACCGCGTCGCTGCCAGCGCCCAGCGCGCCGTCCACCACTTCCTTGAGGTTGGGGCGGGGAACGAAGCGGCCCACCCAGGCGGCGGACATCTCACGCGGGTGCACCGTCCACAGCTTCTGGTTGTAGGGCACCATGAAGTTCTTCGCGAAGCCCTCCCCCATGAAGCGGAGGATGAACTCCTCGAAGTTGCGCGGCTCGCGCTCGCGCAGCTCGCGGCCCTTCTCACCGTAGACCGCCTCCACGTAGCCGGTGAGGTTCTCCGCCACCACCTCCGGCGGCAGGCCGTGGGTGTTCACCTGGTACGGGAAGCGGGTGAACACCCCGCGCGTGAAGATGCCGGCCTTGCGCTGGATGCGGACCATCTGCTCCGGCAGCCACAGCGTGTTCACCAGGGCCTGGATTTCGGGGTCGCGCAGGTGGAGCCAGTGACCAGTGGGGTCAAAATAACACCCCTGGATGACCTCGGTCTTGATGAGGCCGCCGACACGGTCGGACTTCTCGATGAGGCGCCAGGGCTTGTTCAGGAAGTGGGCGGTGGAGAGGCCCGCGAGGCCCGCGCCCAGGATGACAATGGGTTCCATTGAGGGGCGGGTCTAGCATCTTCCACTCCGGGAGCGGCGAATCGAACGCGGCGTGCTGACCGGTGGAAGGCGGGAGCCCTCGCCTGCTTGCCCGGGAGGGTGCGCTTCAACCTCCTCGTGCGCGTTCTTTCCGGGCTGGAAACGCCTCTGGTAGCCTGCGCGCACCGCGAAGGCGCTCGGTCCCCCTCTCGCGAGCTCGGAACCCCATGAAAGTCTCCTGCCCGTCTTGCCAGACGAACTACAACATCGATGACAAGCGGATCCCTCCGGGCGGCGCGAAGCTCAAGTGCGCCCGGTGCCAGACCACTTTCCCCATCAAGTTCGAAGCGGTGAGCGCGCCCGCTGCGCCTGCTCCCGCCGAGCACGCCGTTCCGCTGCCGGGTGCCGCCGCGCCCCAGGCCGCCGCCATCCCGCTGCCCGGCGCCGCGCAGGCCGCCGCCATCCCGCTGCCGGGCGCCGCGCCCGCGCAGGCCGCCGCCATCCCGCTGCCGGGCGCCGCGCCCGCGCAGGCCGCGGCCATTCCGCTGCCGGGTGCCGCGTCCGCGCAGGCCGCCGCCATTCCGCTGCCGGGTGCCGCGCCCGCGCAGGCCACCGCGATTCCGCTCCCCGGCGCTTCCGCGTCCACGGGGGCCATCCCGTTGCCAGGTGCCGCGCCGGCCCACGCCGCCGCCATTCCGCTCCCAGGTGCGCCCGCGGGAGCCATCCCGCTGCCGGGCGCCCCCGAGGCGCTCAGCGCAGCACCTCACACCGCCGCGATTCCCCTTCCCGGAGCAGCCGCGCCCCAGCCCGCCGCCATTCCGCTGCCCGGGGGCGCCCCGGAAGCCGATCCGTTCGCCTTCGACATGAGCGAGCCCGCCCAGGCAGAGGCCATCCCGCTGCCCGGAGGCGCTCCGGAAGCCGATCCGTTCGCCTTCGACATGAGCGAGCCCGCACAGGCCGAGGCCGCCTTGCCCCTCCCGGGCGCCGCGCCCGAGGAGGACGCCTTCGCCTTCGACATGAGCTCGCCCGCGGAGGCCGCCGCGGCCATGCCGCAGGCAGGTGGCCCGTCCGGCATGGACGCGTTCGGTGACGACTTTGGCGAGCCGGCCCAGGACACCCACGAGGTGACGCGCGTCGTCTCCATTCCGCTGCCGACCGACGCCTACCGCGAGCCGACCGACGCTCCGTCGTCGGGCTACGGCGTGAATGAGCCCGCCGGAACGGCGCGCGACTTCGACTTCGAGACCGTCGAAGCCCCCGACGAGGACGCCGCGCAGGGCTACGGCGTGAACGCGCCCGCGGGCACCGCCAGGGACTTCGACTTCGCCGAGGACGCCCTGCCCGTTCCCGTCGAGGCGCCTCCCGCCGAGGACGCGTTCGCCTTCGACATCGAAGCCCCCAGCGGTGCCGCCCAGGCCCAGCCGCCCCAGGCGGACCCCTTCGCCCTGCCGCCCCCTGAGGCCTACGCTCAGCCGGCCGCGCCGTTGGACGACCCGTTCGCCCTGCCGCCACCGGAGATGGCGCCCCAGACGGACGCGTTCGCGCCGGACGCGTACGCGATGCCGTCCGCGCCCGAGGCCTCGCCCTATGCGATGCCTCCGCCCGCCGAGGGAGCGCCGTCCTTCGACTTCGCCGAGCTGCCCGTCCCCGCGAACGCGGATCCATACGCGCAGCCCCCTCCGGGAGCGGACTTCTCCGACCTGCCCGCGCCCGCCGCGCCCCAGGCCCTGGAGTTCGAGGACCTGCCAGCACCCGCCGCACCGGACCTGTCGTTCGACTTCAACGAGCCCGCGCCCGGTGCAGATCCGTTCGCCGTCGACTTCAGCGCCCCACCGGCCCCCGCCCCCTCGGCGGATCCGTTCGCCGCCGATTTCGGCGCCGCGCCAGCGCCTGGTGCGGATCCCTTCGCCATCGACTTCGCGGAGCCTCCGGCCCCCGCGCCAGCCGTCGCCGTCAACCCGGGCGTGGACTTCGGGGACGTGGACTTCGGCGCGCCTCCATCGCCCGGCATTCCGGACTCGCTCGAGTTCGACCCCACCGCCCGGCCGGATGACGACCTGGAGGCGGACCTCTCCGACCCGCTGCCGCCGCCGCCCAACGCGGGCCCCGCGGACGGCCTGGAGATGCTGTCCTTCATCGACGACGCGGCGGGCAAGGACGGCGGCGCCCAGGCAGGCACCAAGGTGCGCCGCTTCCACGTCCGCCGGCGCTCGGGCAAGGTGTTCGGCCCGTTCGACGAGGGCGTCATCGTCAAGATGCTCGAGGACGGGCAGCTCCTCGGAAACGAGGACGTGTCGCTGGACTCGGAGACCTGGTCCGCCATCGGCACGATGCCCATCTTCACCGCCGCCATCCAGCGGCTGATGGAAGGCCCCGCCAAGCTGGTGACGCCCACCGCCGCGCCCGCCGCGGACGTCATCGACGCGCCTCGCGTAGACGGCGCCAGCCCGCAGGCCAACATGAGGCGGCTGGAGCAGCTCTATGAAGGCCGCATGGCCGCGGTCTCCGTGGTGGACCGCAGCGGCAACACCGAGAAGTGGAAGAAGCGCGTCCCGCTGATGATTGCCGCGGGCGTCGCCGTGGTGGTGGCGGGTATCGGCGCGGGCACGGAGTTCGGCACGCGCTACGGCGCCTTCGGCCGCCGCGCCCTCTTCCCCGCCCGCGTCTCCGACGGCTCGGCCGAGGCGAAGCAGGTGGCGGACGCGAAGCAGGCGCTGCTCACGGACACCTTCGACAGCTACAAGCAGGCCCGGGAGCTCAGCGCCAAGGTACTCCAGCAGAAGGAGTACCCGGAGGTGCGCTCGCTGTGGTGCCAGTCCGTCTACTACCTCCAGCGCCGCTACGCCGCGGGCAACCCGAACGAGATGAGCCGCTGCCGGCAGGACCTGGAGGACATCGAGTTCCTGGGTGAGAAGGACGTGGACGTCATCAAGGCGTCCGCGGCCATCGCCCTCACCTCCCGTCAGACGGACTCGGTCATCCCCACCCTGAGCGGCGCCTACGGCCGCGAGGACACCCAGGGAGACCTGGAGCTGGCCTTCCTGCTGGCCGAGGCCTACTCGCAGAAGCGCGACGAGAAGCGCGCCCTGGACACGCTGAACAAGGTGCTGGCGAAGAACCCCAAGTCCGCCAAGGCGCACCACGCCGTGGGCAACCTGCACCAGGACGCCGACCGCGCCGACGAAGCCGCCGCCTCCTATGCCGCGGCCCTGGAGGCGGACCCCAAGCACGTGGCGTCCGCGGTGGAGCTGGCCGCGGTGGAGTTGCTGGTCCGCAAGGACGTGGCGAAGGGCACGGAGGCCGTGGAGCGGGCGCTGGCCGCGGACGTCCAGTCCGCCCTGGGCCCCGCGGAGATCGCCCGCGCCCGCGGACTCAAGGGCGTGGCGATGTTCCAGAAGCACCAGCCGAAGGAGGCCGAGTCCGAGCTGAAGGCCGCCCTGGAGATGGACGCGAAGTCCACCTTCCTCCGCGGCCAGCTGGCGCGCGTGCTGCGCGCGCAGCGCAACTTCGAGGGCGCCCTGCCCATCTACAAGGCCCTGGCGACCGAGGAGCCCAACGACCTGGAGTTCGCGGATGGCCACATCACCGCGCTGGTGATGACCGGAAAGATGCAGGACGCGCTGGAGGCCGTGAAGAAGGCCAACGGCGTGTTCCCCAACGAGGCGCGCATCGCCTACCTCTACGGACGCATCGAGGACGCGCTCGACAACCTCTCCGACGCGGAGGGCCACTACAAGCGCGCCATCGCCGCCGACGACAACCTGGTGGAGGCCCGCCTCTACC
The DNA here is from genome assembly GCF_030168875.1 of Myxococcus sp. SDU36. Lineage (NCBI taxonomy): Bacteria > Pseudomonadati > Myxococcota > Myxococcia > Myxococcales > Myxococcaceae > Myxococcus > Myxococcus sp. SDU36. The sequence continues at coordinate 8,852,047 of NZ_CP077414.1, read as the reverse complement.
TGGGCCGCTTCTACCTGGCCCAGCGCCGCAACGCGGAGGCGCGGCCCCAGCTCGAGGAGGCGGCGAAGAAGGCACCGGAGAACGCGGGCGTGCGCGCGGGCCTCGGCGAGCTGGCCCTGGCGGAGAACAACACGCTGCTGGCCCAGCAGGAGTTCGAGCGCTCCGTGAAGCTCGACCCCATCCTGGCGGACGCCCACCTGGGCCTGTCCCGCGTGGCCCTGCTGACGGACGACCTGGAGACGGCGAAGACGGAGGCCAACCGCGCCCTGGAGCTGGACCCGCACCTGCTGAAGGACGGCCGGCTGCAGCGCGGGCTCGTGCTGTGGCGCCTGGGCCAGCTGGAAGAGGCCGTGGCGGAGCTGGAGAAGGCCAAGACGGAGGACCCGCGCTCCACCACCATCCCGATTACGCTGGGCGCCGTGCTGCTGGAGCGGGGCGATTTGCCGGGCGCGGAGAGCAACCTGGGCCTCGCGCTGAGCAACGAGCCCTCCAACCACGAGGCGCTCTACTACCTGGCGCTGGTGAAGGCGAAGCGGCTGGAGTTCACCCAGGCCCTGGACAACATGCGCAAGGCCGTGGAGCGGGCCCCCAACCGCCCCGACTACCACTACGCCTACGGCGTCATCCTGCGGGACGCGAAGAACCTGCCGGACGCCATGAGCGCGTGGCGCAAGACGGTGGAGCTGGATGGCGCCCACGCGGATGCCCACGAGGCGCTCGGTCACGCGCTGCTGGAGGGCAGCCAGTTCGACGAGGCCATCACCTCGTTCGAGGCCAGCCTCAACGCCGACCCCCGCCGCACGCGGGTTCTGGGCTCCATTGGGGACGCGTACTTCGCCGCCGCGCGCTGGAACGACGCCATCAAGCGGTACCAGTCGGCCCTGAAGGCGGACCCCAAGCTCACCTACGTCTATTACAAGGTGGCCCGCGCCTTCACCGAGCAGGCCCAGCACGCCAAGGCCATCGACTGGTACCGCAAGGCCACCAGCCTCGATTCGGAGAACCCCATGGCCTACTACTACCTGGGCTTCGCCTATAAGGAGCGCAACAAGCGCCGGGAGGCCGTGCAGGCCTTCAAGGACTACCTCTCCCGCAAGCCGGACGCGACGGACAAGAAGGACATCGAGGACGAAATCTACGACCTGCAGAACTGAGGGCCCTCCCCACCCCCACGGAGTCAGGACGGAGGAGGGCGCGGCGTCCGGCCTTGAGCACCCCAGGCGTGAGGAACCTTGCTGGCCTCACCCGGGGTGACTACAAGGCGTGCTCCATGCTGGACCTCCGGAACGTTGCGCAGAACTTCGATGCGGTGGTCGCCCGGCTCAAGACGCGGGGCGGCAACCTGGATTTGGGCCCCTTCCAGCGGCTCTTCGCCGAGCGCCGCGAGCTGTATGTCTCCGTGGAGTCGCTGGCCGCGCGCCGCAACGCCGCCAACGAGGAGATGAAGCGCAAGGCGAAGGAGGACCCGAAGGCGCTGGACGCGCTCCGCGGCGACCTCCGCGCCGTCTCCCAGGAAATCAAGGAGAAGGAAGCGCGCCTCAAGGACGTGGAGGAGGAGCTCAACCGCATCCTCCTGCTCATCCCCAACGTGCCCCATGAGTCCGTCCCCCAGGGCGGCGGCGCCGAGGACAACGTCCAGGTGACCGTCTGGGGAGCGAAGCCCGACCTGCTCTTCGCCCCCAAGCAGCACTTCGAGCTGGGGGAGAAGCTGGGCATGCTCGACTTCGAGCGCGCCGCCAAGGTGTCCGGCAGCCGCTTCACCTTCTACAAGGGCGCGCTGGCCCGGCTGGAGCGGGCGCTCGTCACCTTCATGATCGACGTGCACACCAGCAAGGGCTACACGGAGCTGCTCCCGCCCTACCTGGTGCTGCGCGAGACAATGATGGGCACCGGCCAGCTCCCCAAGTTCGAGGACGACGTCTTCAAGACGATGGGCGAGCCGGAGCGCTTCCTCATTCCCACCGCGGAAGTGCCCGTCACCAACTACCACGCGGACGAAATCCTGGAGGGCGAGTCCCTGCCCATCCGCTACTGCGCCTTCAGCCCCAGCTTCCGGGCCGAGGCGGGCGCCGCCGGCAGGGACACCCGCGGCCTCATCCGCCAGCACCAGTTCCACAAGGTGGAGCTGGTGAAGTTCGCCCACCAGGAGAAGAGCCTGGACGAGCTCGAGGCCATGACGGACGACGCCTGCGACATCCTCCGCCGCCTGGGCCTCCACCACCGCGTCATGCTCCTGTGCACCGGAGACATGGGCTTCAGCGCCCGGAAGACGTACGACATCGAGGTCTGGCTCCCCGGCCAGGACAGCTACCGGGAGATTTCGTCCTGCTCCGACTGCGGCGACTTCCAGGCCCGCCGGGCGAAGATTCGCTACCGGGCCCAGAAGGGGGACAAGCCCCAGCTCGCCCACACGCTCAACGGCAGCGGCCTGGCGGTCGGCCGGACGACCATCGCCATCCTGGAGAACTACCAGCGCGAGGACGGAAGCGTGGCCATTCCGGAGGCGTTGGTGCCGTACATGGGCGGTTTGAAGGAACTGAAACCGATTTGAGTCTGAATCCGGCTTGCAACGCGCGAAGAATGAGGTAGAAGGGCGGCCCCACGGACGTCGGTCCGGGGGGTGCCAAGTCGGCCCCGACGGTATGGAGGCGTGGCCGAGCGGTTGAAGGCAGCGGTCTTGAAAACCGCAGAGGGTGAAAGCTCTCCGTAGGTTCGAATCCTACCGCCTCCGAGTTTTTGTTCTTGAGTTTGTTGGCTCTTTGACAGAGAAGAGTTGGAGAGATGGCCGAGAGGCTGAAGGCACAGGTTTGCTAAACCTGCATACTCGAAAGGGTATCGAGGGTTCGAATCCCTCTCTCTCCGCCACTTGTTGTTGTAGCAGCGCCGGAAGAAATGCTCCCTTAGCTCAGCTGGATAGAGCGTCGGACTACGAATCCGAAGGCCGGAGGTTCGAATCCTCCAGGGAGCGCCACTTCTTTCGAGCAGTTCTCCATGAGTGACGAAGCTTTCATGCAGCAGGCGTTATCGCTCGCGCGGGAAGCAGCGGAACTCGGAGAGGTCCCCGTAGGTGCGGTGGCAGTGCTGGACGGTGAAGTCGTTGGCACTGGCTTCAATCGCCGCGAAGTGGACCGCAATCCGCTCGCTCACGCAGAAATGTTGGCAATGGATGCCGCAGCCCGGAGAATCGGCGCCTGGCGGCTCTCGGGTGTCACCCTGTATGTGACGCTTGAGCCATGTGCCATGTGCGCCGGAGGTCTGGTGCAGTCTCGCGTGACACGACTCGTCTTCGGTGCATTCGATCCGAAGGCCGGTGCGGTGGGTTCGCTGTACAACCTGGTCGAAGAGCCTCGACACAATCACCGGCTCCAAGTCACGAGTGGTATCCTGGCGGACGAGAGCCGCCTGCTTTTGAAGACGTTCTTCGGGCGCTTGCGCGCGAAGAAACGTGACAATTGAATACTGGAGAGCTGGCCGAGTGGTCGAAGGCACCTGACTCGAAATCAGGCATACCGGTAACGGTATCGTAGGTTCGAATCCTACGCTCTCCGCTCCAGATTTTTGGAGAGGTGGCCGAGCGGTTGAAGGCGCACGCCTGGAACGCGTGTATATCTGAAAGGGTATCGTGGGTTCGAATCCCACCCTCTCCGTTGTTGTTTCCGCAGTACGTGGTTACATACTTTATGGTCGGGACAACGTGGGGGCGCGAACCCCGCCAGGTCCGGAAGGAAGCAACGGTAGCGTACTTCCGCGTGTGTCCCGGCCGTCTTTTTGAAGAGCCGGTGTCCTGCTAAAGGGCACCGGCTCTTCGCCTTTGCGGGCTGGCCGCTCCCCTCCCCTACTCGCGGGAGAGAATCGTCTCGCGGCCCACCTTCCGGACGATGTGGAAGCCGCCGGCCTGGAGCTCGTCGAGCGCGCGGTCCTCGAAGGTGACGGCGCGGTTGAACGTCCTGTCCCGTAGCGCGCGCTGGAATGCGCCGTCGTGGGGCCAGTCACAGGTGAGCCAGGGAATCCGCTTCCCCAGGTAGAAGAAGCCGCCCGAGCCCCACAGCCCCTCGTTGACGATGAGCAGCCCCCGCGCGTTGCCCCGGGTGGCGGCGACAATCGCCCGGAGCTGGTCTGCCCGCAGGTCTCCGGAGGGGAAGAAGGCCGCCGCCCCCAGGCTGGCGACCAGCGCGAGTCCAGCCAGGGCCCACCGCCCCGCTGGCCGGGCAAGCTGGACAAGGCCCGCCGCCACGGGTGGCGCCGCGGCCAGCACCCCCAGCACCAGGCCGGGATAGAGGAAGCGCTCCTCCTTGTGCGCGGTGGCCAGGAGCACGCCGGTGTACATAGCGGCGCACCACAGCGGCAGGGACAAGGCGCGGCGCCGGCGAAGCGCGGCGATTCCCACGGGCACGGCGGCCCAGGCCCAGAGGGGCACCGCGGTGAACAGCGGCTTCACGTAGAAGCTCGGGGCGTCAGCGCCGAACTGGGCCGCGGCCTTCCCTGAGAAGACGTTGAAGCGGACATAGGCGAAGAAGGAGTGGAACGGCGAGCCCCACGTCGCCCAGTCCAGCGCGCCGAGCGCTACCGCCACGCCCAATCCGCCCGCGCAGGTGAAGGCGAGCAGTCGCCACTGCCGCGCCGCCGCCAGCCACACCAGCGCCGCCAGGACGAAGATGGCCGACGGGTAACGGGCCACCACCGCCAGCCCCAGGGCCATGCCGCCCACGAGCCCTGCCCTCTCGAGCCGCGCCCTGCGGTCCAGCGCCTCCACGGCGACGATGAGCAGCGAGGCGGAGATTGACTCGGCCATGGTGCGCCCCGCGAAGACGAGCACCGGTCCGTAGAGCCCCACGAGCAACGTCGACAGCAGGCCACCCCAGGTCCCCGCTCGGCGCTGGGCGAAGCGGTACGCGGCCCAGAGACTCCAGGCGTGCAAGGCCACCTGCGGAAGGGCCACCACGACGCGGTAGGCCCGTGGGTGGGTGATGCCCAGCAGGTCCGCCAGCTTGAGGAAGCCGGCCAGGACACCGGGCACGGCCCAGTTGCGGAGGCCCTCACGCCACTCCCACGCCAGGACGCCGTAGCCGTGGACACGCCACCAGGCGGGCTCCAGTGATTGGTACACCTCATCCGGGTGGATGCGGCCCAGTTGCACCACCGCGATGAGGCCAGGCAGCAGCGCCACCACCCCCAGGACCCAGCGCATCCAGTTCCGGGCCGGCGCCTCTTGGGGCGTGACCTCGGGCGCGAGGGACGTGGGCCCGGGTGTCGGGTTGGAATCAGTGGTGGGCGTGGCGAGGAGGGGCGCGGACACGGGCGCGGCCGACTCTTCCCGCCCGCGTTCCCGGACGCAAGGTGTGAAGCGTTCGGTTGCCCGCCCTGGGTCCGAGCCCGACGGGAAGTGGAATCCCACCTCGTGGGAGGGCAACGACATGGATCATTCACGCCGCCGTGTTTAGATGACGCCCCCCATGAGCTACCTCGTTCTCGCCCGCAAATGGCGCCCACAGAAGTTCGACGACATGACCGGGCAGGAGCACGTCGTCCGGACGGTCGCGAACGCCATCAAGATGGACCGGGTCGCGCACGCGTACCTGTTCTGTGGCCCTCGTGGCGTGGGCAAGACGACGGCCGCGCGTCTGCTCGCCAAGGCGCTCAACTGTGAGAAGGGCCCCACCGCCCAGCCTTGTGGCGAGTGCCGCGCCTGCACGGAGATTGCCGCCGGCACCAGCGTGGACGTCGCGGAAATCGACGGTGCCTCCAACAACGGCGTCGAGAACGTCCGCGAGATTCGCGAGAACGCGAAGTACCTGCCCCAGCGGGACCGGCACAAAATCTACATCATCGACGAGGTCCACATGCTGTCGGGGGCGGCGTTCAACGCGCTGCTCAAGACGCTGGAGGAGCCGCCCGGGCACGTGAAGTTCATCTTCGCGACCACGGAGGCGCACAAGCTCCCGGACACCATCCTGTCGCGGTGCCAGCGCCACAACTTCCGTCGGATTCCGGCGGCGCGGATGCTTCAGCGGCTCCAGGAAATCTGCAAGGCGGAGGGCGCTGGTATCTCCGACCGCTCACTGTCGCTGGTCGTGCGCCAGTCCGAAGGTGGCATGCGCGACGCGCTGAGCCTCCTGGACCAGGTGCTCGCCTCGTGCGGCGCCAACCCCTCCGACGAGGAAGTGGCCGACGCGCTGGGCGCCATCGACCGGACGCTGGTGCAGGACTTCGCCGATGCGCTCGTCCACAAGGACGCGAAGCGGGTGCTGGAGCGCGTGGAAGAGGTTTTCAACCGCGGCCTGGACTTGAAGCGCCTGGCCGAGGAGCTGGCCTTCCAGCTGCGGCATCTCTTCGTCACCAAGACGCTGGGCAAGGCGCCCGACGAGCTGGCCGAGTCCGAGCAGAAGGCGCTGGTGGCGCTGGCCCAGGACGCGGAGGCCGCGCAGCTCACGCGCCTCTTCGACGTGGTGCACGGCTGCATCTGGGACGTGTCGCGCGCGGCCCAGCCCCGGCTGGCCCTGGAGATGGCGCTGCTCAAGGCCATCCAGTTGTCGCCGGGTGGTTCCATTCCCGAGCTGCTTGCCCGCGTGGACAAGCTCGCCGCGGGGATGGGTGAAGGTTCCGCGAAGTCGAATGCTGGAGCGCAGGGAGGTCGCTCCAGTCCCACGAACTTTCGCGCCTGAGGCACGACACGACGCTTCTGTAATGCAGGCCGCTGCCCCTGCCCCGCAGGGCTACCAGGCCACTCAGGGGGTCCCCGCCGGCCCGGTGATGGAGGGGCTGTCACCTTCCGCCGCGCGCCCGCTCTCGTTCCTCCGCAACAGTGGCTCGGCCCAGGCGCCCACGGCCCCGCCCGCCGTGCCTCCCGCGGGCGCCACGCCGCTGTCGCGCACCACCGAGCCCGCGCCGTCGGTCCGCGTCACCAACATCCGCCGGCCCGAGCCCGTCGCGCCGCCAGAATCGCCGCCCTACGCGGAGGAAGAGGACGCGCGCTACTACCCCGAGGAGAACTCCCCCGAAGGCTGTGCCTCCGGCGAGTGCCTCCCCGAAGTCGCCGCCGCGCCTCCCGCGCCAGCGCCCGAGCCCGTCATCCACCACGAGCCCGAGCCCGAGCCCGAGCCGGCCCCGGTCACCCGCTCCCGGGACAACCCCAACCTGCCCCTCATCGAGCGTTGGCGTGCCGCCGTGGAGACGGTGAAGGCCGCCCATCCCCGGCAGGGCGCGGCGCTCTCCAACGGGCGCCTGCTGTCCATGAAGAACGGCGAAATCGTCCTCGGCTTCCTGCCCGTGGCCGGCTTCCACCGCATGGCCGTCAACGCCACCGCGGGCAAGGCCGCCGTGGACAAGGCCCTGGCCGAGCACTTCGGCCGCCCGGTGAAGCTCACCGTCCAGGATGCGTCTCCGGACGACCCCCGGCTGGGTCCCAGCCTGGCCGAGCAGGACGCGCAGACTCGCGCCACCCACGAGAAGAACACGGACAGCAAGGTCCGCGGCCACCCCGCCGTCCGGGCGGTGCTCAAGTTCCTGGGGGGCGAAATCGAACACATCCAGGTCTACGAGCCCGAGCGCCCCGGGGCCGTGCCAGCGGCCGACACCCCCGACGACAGCGCCTGACAACCGCCTCGCGCAACGGTAGGGTGGCGCCCCATTCCACGCCGGGGCGGGGCCACGTCCATGGCACCCGCTCCCACGAGCACCGAGGAAGCATATGCCTGGCGTCGACCTGAACTACTTCATCCGGCAGGCGAACAAGCTGACGGAGAAGATTGAAGAGCGGAAGCAGCAGCTGGCGGATGAGAGCGTGGAGGCCAAGGCCGGTGACGGCCGCGTCACCGTCGTCGCCAATGGCATCCAGGAGATCCGCAGCATCAAGATCGACAAGGAAGCCATCGACCCCAACGACACGTCGATGCTCGAGGACCTCATCACCGCCGCGGTGAACGCCGCCCTGGCGAGCAGCCGGCAGCACATGCAGCGCGAGCTCGCGAAAATCTCCGGCGGCGTCAAAATCCCCGGCGTTACCTGATACCGGATGACCCCCGATCCGCTGAATCGACTCGTCGCCCAGTTGGCGAAGCTGCCGGGCATTGGCGAGAAGACCGCGCAGCGCCTCGCGTTCCACATCCTGCGGGCGCCGGGTGAGTACGCCGCGGAGCTGTCGCAGGCCATCCACGAGGTGAAGGAGAAGGTGCACCTGTGCGTGCGCTGCTTCTCCCTCACCGACGCGGAGACCTGCAACTTCTGCCGGGACACGCGGCGCGACGAGCGCGTCCTGTGCGTGGTGGAGACGTTCGCCGACCTGATGGCGCTGGAGCGCACCCGTGAGTTCAAGGGCCGCTACCACGTCCTGCACGGCGTGCTGTCTCCCCTGGAGGGCGTGGGCCCCGACCAGCTCCGCATCCGCGAGCTGCTGGAGCGCCTCAACGACAGCCGGGTGGAGGAGCTCATCCTCGCCACCAACCCGGACGTCGAGGGCGAAGCCACCGCGCTCTACCTGACCCGCCTGCTCAAGCCCATGGGCCTGCGTGTCACCCGCATCGCCCAGGGCCTGCCCATGGGCGGCGACCTGGAGTTCGCCGACCAGGCCACGCTCGCCAAGGCGCTCTCCGCCCGCCGCGACCTGTAGGCCCCTCGCGGCGGCGGCGGCGCGAGCCACCTCGCGCCGCTACTGCGTCACCCGCCACGAGAAGGGCATCACCACCGTGACCTCCTGGTCCCGGTGGGGCGGGAAGCGGAGGCGCTCCGCCTGGGCCTCCAGGCAGCGGCCCACGCCCGACGAAGCCAGCGGTCCCCGCGTCCCCGCCCGCACCTTGCCCGACGAGACGATGGTGAGCTGCACCTGCACCTCACCCTGGCTCGAAGGCAGGTCCGCCTTGTAGCGCTCGAAGCACGTGGTGATGCGCGCCCGTCCCCGCGAGACGACACGCTGCACGTCGTCGATGCCCAGCGTCACCCGCTTCTGCGACGAGGCCTTCTTTGACCGCACGGGTGCAGGGTCCGCCACTTCTTCATCCGCCTCCGGCTCGGCATCGGACGCAGCCCCCGCGAGCCCGGCTTCGTCCGGCTCCGGCTCCGTCGCGGCCTCAGCGCCCCCCGCCCCATTCGTCACGGACTCCGTCGGCGAGCCGGCCTGAGCGGCGGCATCCACCGGGGGTGCCACGGCCTCCACGATGGGCGCCGTCGCCGGGACCAGCGACACCGAGACAGGCGTCGTCACCCATTGCCGGTATCCAACGATGCCCGCCGCCGCCAGCAACAAGCCGCCCGCCAATCCCACCGCCAGCGTGCGCCAGCGTCGGCCCCCTGCCGTGGTGGCGGGCTCCGGTGACGCCGGCCCGCGTGAAGCCGCGCCATGGGCAGGCACGCCCGGCGAAGACGGCCGCATGGCCATGCCGGGCCGCTGCGCGGACGTGGCGTCACCGTCCCGGGCAAGCACGCCATACAGATTCGTCCCGTGCGGCTCCGCGCCCTGCGCCTGCGCCCCTTCCGCGGAGCTTCCGTACGTCGCGGTGAGCGTGGCCAACGTGGGGATGCGCGAGCGCTCGGTGAAGCGCTCCTCGCCGAAGTGGCCCTTCAAGAAGGCGCCGAGCGGCATCGCGCCCGAGCCACTGAGGTGCTCCGAGAGGAACGTCTCCAGCGCGTCCGCGAACGCCTCCGCCGTGGGGTAGCGGTCCTCCGGCTTGAAGGCCATGGCCTTGAGGAGGATGGCCTCCAGCTCCTCGGGCAAGTCCGGCCGCAGCTCGCGCGGCGGCTTGAGCTCGCCCTGCAGCAGCGCGTTGAGCACCGCCAGGTCGTTCTCCCGGGAGAAGGGCCGCACATGGGTGAGCGCCTCATACAGGCTCACGCCCAGCGCGAAGACGTCCGCGCGGCGGTCCACTTCCTTGCCGCGCGCCTGCTCCGGCGCCATGTACATGTACTTGCCCTTCACCACGCCGGTGCGCGTGTTGACGAGCCGCGACTCGGCCTTGGCGATGCCGAAGTCCAGCACCTTCACCTGCCCCTGGTACGTCAGGTACAGGTTCGACGGAGAGACGTCGCGGTGGACGACGTTGAGCGGCTGTCCAGCCTCGTTGGTGAACTCGTGCGCGAAGTGCAGCCCGCGCGCCGCGTCGATGAGGACGCGCAGCACCACGGGGAGCGGCACGTAGTGGCGCTTGCGCCCGGCCAGCCGCAGCGTCGTGGAGAAGTCCTCGCCCGCGAGGTACTCCATGCAGATGTAGTAGCAGCCCTCGGCGAAGCCCAGCTCCTGAATCTGGACGATGTTGGGGTGGGCCAGCTTCGCCGCCAGCCGCGCCTCGTCCCGGAACATCTCCACGAAGTCGGGGTTGTTCGTCAGGTGCGGCAGCATCCGCTTGATGACGACGTTGCGCTCGAAGCCGTCGGCGCCCAGCAGCTTGGCGAGGAAGATTTCCGCCATGCCGCCTTCGGCCAGCTTCCGCACGAGCACGTACGGGCCATAGGGCTGCAGCAGGGGAACAAGGCCCGCGTCCGGCACAGGCAGGGTCGTCTGGGGGGGGGACATCCTCACGGCCCTCGCTGTTTCAGGGTGCGCACCGTATGGACCGCCGGGGCACCAGGACGCGTCATCTTAAACACCAATACGGGCGGCGAGCCCACCGGCTCCACCCAGGTGTTGAACCGGTGTTTGCCATCCAGCGCCACCGGGCGTCCATTGATGGACAGGCGGGCGTCCACAGGTGCGACACCGGCCGCGCGCACCCTCGCGCCCGCCGCCTGTCCGTTGCGCGGTGTGGACACCATGAGCACCGGCACCGAGTTGTCGTAGACCAGCTCCAGCTTGTTCATCCGTCCCCCCTTGAGCTGTGCACCCGTGGCGGAAAGCGGCGTGACGGACCAGAGGTAGCTGCCCTCGCGCAGCGCGCCCGCGTCCAGCGCGGCGCGTGTCTCCGTCACGGTGCGCTCGGCCACCGGCGTATCCAATGCCCCCGCGCGGTACACCGCCACACGGTAGCGCGTCGCGGAGCTCTCCGCGGCATAGGTGAAGGTCACCGCCGGGGGCTTGTCCTGGTAGAAGATGGTCGTCTTCTCCGGCCCCTCGGGCACCACGTTGCGCACCCGCGCCAGCGAGCGCACCGCGCGCTCCGGCGCGAACGACGCGCTGCCCGACACCTGCGTCCCATCCTCGCGGCGCACCCGCCAGTAGAGCCTGCCACGCGCCGGCGCCGGCACATTGAGGAAGGGACGGTACACCGTGCCCGAAAGCACCGGCCGCGTGAAGGCCGCGTCCTCCGCGACCTCCACCGTGGCCTCGCCCTCCCCTTCCCAGGTGATGGCCACCTCCCGCAGCCCTGGATGGAACACCTCCGCGCCGTTGACGACGCCCAGGGCCAATGGCGCGGGCTCGAGCGGCTCGACGCGTGGCGCCTGCGCGGAGGACGCCTCCACCGTGGCGCGCTCACCCGCTCGCAGCGCCTGCCGGGCGTCTCCGCGCACCAGCGTCACCTCTCCGGTGAGGGCATCCACCAGATAGCCCGCGGCCGTGCGGCGCACCGCCAGCCGCGCCTCGCCGCCGCCCTCCACCCGCAGCCCCGGCAGCACCAGCCGGCTAGTGCGCCCGCGCGAGAGCTGCAGGTTCAGCCAGCCCCTCAACAAGTCGAAGCGCGCCTCATCCGTGGCGCCGCCCTGCTCCGCCGACGTCAGCACCAGCTCCGCGTCCGAGCCCAGTGACGCCACCGTGGCCGAGCCCTCCAGCGCGAGCACCGCGGAGCCTCCACGCCGGGTGCGCACGCTGCCTCCCGGCGACAGCACCTCGCCCTGCTTCGCCACCGGACGCCAGGCCGACGCCCCCTTGGCCCGCACCTCCGCGCGCCCCGTCCCCAGCCGCACCGTCACCGGAATCGGCGCCAACTCCAGGACCCGCGCGCCGCGAACCACCAGCTCCGTCCGGCCGGACGTCGCCTCCACCGTCTCGCCTTCGGATGCGCGCAGTGTCTTGCCGTCACGGCCCACGAACTCGATGGCGCCCAGCCGCACCTCCACGCTGCCCGCGTCCTCGGCCACCTGCACGCGCACCTCACTGGGTTCATCCGCCCCCACGCGCGTGAGGCCGAAGGGCGTGCGGATGGTCAACGCCACCTTCGCGCCCTGGCCCGCGCGCTTCTCACCCGCGGGCACGCGCGACAGCAGGATGCCGCGCTCCACCTGGAGCACGATGCCTCCCGATTCCGCGCCCAGCGCGAAGCGGGCATCCGGCCCCACCTCCACGGAACGGCCATCCGGGAAACGCACCGTGGCCGCGCCGCCCGAGGCCGTCTCCACCGCGTCGCCTCCGTACAGGGGGCCTTCCTGAGCGGGCCCCTGCTTGCCACCTCGCTCCAGCCGCACGTCGCCGCGCAAGCCCTCCAGGCGTCCCAGCACCTCGCCCGCGCCAGCATCAACCACCTCCAAGGAGCCGGGAGGCGGCGCCACGGCGTCATCATCACACCCCGCGACGAGGAGCAGCAGGACCAGGAACCAACGACACGGGGCACTCACCGTTTCCCCCTCGGGAAGAGGTCGACATTCAGGATGGTCCGCTCACCCTCGCGCAGGGTGATGACCTTCGTCTGGGACAGGTGCCCTCGCGCGGAGAGGGTGATGCGGTAGGTGCCACCCCGCACCTGGACATTGAAGGCCCCCTTCGAATCCGTGCGTGCGCGCACCCGGGCCTTCGTGATGAGGAGGGTCGCCGCCAACGGCTTGCCCCCTCGCACGCTGCGGACCTGTCCCACCAGCGTGGCCCGCGTCCCCTGCTTCTCCGTCGCCAGGGGCACCGACAGCGTGGATTCCTGCCCGGCGATGACCACCGCGGCTTCATCCGCGGACTGGAAGCCCGAAGACGCCACCGCGACGGCCACGGGCCCTGGAGCCAGGTCCTTCACCACCGCCTGCCCCGTCAGGTCCGTGCGCACCTGCGCCGTGCCCACCGACACGCGAATGTCCGGCAGCGGCACGCCCGTCCGCGCATCCACCACCGTCACCCGCAGCGCGCCCGTCGGCGGCGGCAGTGGCGCGGCCCGGACCTCCAGCTCCGCGCGCCGGCCCTCCTCCACCGTGGCCGTCGCCTCCGCGGACGCGTACCCCTCCGCCGTCACCCGCGCGGACACCGGCCCGGGCGACAGGGACGCCACCTCGACGAGCCCTTGCGCGTCCGCCACGTGCGCCTCGCCCGCCACCATCACCCGCGCCCCGGGCAGCGGCGCGCCCGTCCGCGCGTCCAGCACGTGAAACCGCACGCTCCCGGGCACCACCGCCACCGGTACGGGCACCTGCCGCGCCACCCGGGCACCGTCATGCCACGCCAGCTCCAGCGCCGCGCCCATCCGCCGCAGCCGCTGCCGGGACTGCGTCCCATCCGCCAGCGTCACCGTGTCCTGCACGTGCTGGAAGTCCAGCACCAGCGTGCCCGTCCAGCGCTCCGCTCGCCGCAGCGGCACCAGCAGCGCGCCCCCGGCGGAGAACCCCGTCGCCTCCGCCCGGGCGCCCGTGGCGTCGCGCACCGACAGCGAGACGGGCAGCTCGCCGCGCGCTTCCAACCGCAGCCCCAGCATCAGTGGAAAGCGCACCGAGCCCCCCACCACCGCCGCATGCCGCACGCCCCGGAGGAGCACCGGCTCGGTGGAGTCACTGAAGTGGGGAAGCTGCGAGAAGCCGTAGCCCGCGCCCAGCTCCGCGCGCACCGGGCCCAGGAAGAAGCGCGCCCGAGGGCCCGCCGAGCCCCGCCACAGGCTGCCGCCGGTGATCCGCAGCGCGCCCTCCCGCAAATCGAAGGCCTCCCGCTGCACCCCGGCCCACGCGCCCAGCCAGGACGTGCCCAGCCACGCCGTGCCCACGGCCGCCACGTCGTTCGGCGTGAAGCCCTCATAGGTGAGCCCGGGCCCTACATCCGCCTGACGGCCGTCACGCAGGGACAGCCCGTAGCGAAGGCGCAACGAGGCGTGCTCGGCCACCGCCTCCGCGTGGGCGGAGGGCGTGGCCAGCATGACGAGGAGCACCAGCGCCAGGCGCGCCACGGAGCAACGCGGGAGAAGCAGGAGCGGCAAAGCGCGGCGGAGTATAGAGAAAGCCGGGAAGGCCCCCAACTCCATGGGCCAGGCCCGCTCCACCCTCCTCGCGCGCAGGGTGCGGATCCGTGGCCTCCACCCCACAGGGCGTCCGGAGGGCATGGGTACGGGCACGGAACATCCTCCAGGAAGCGGAAGGCTTCTTGCTGGAGTGGAGACGCTTTGCTAAGCATCCTGACGGTCGGTAGCGCCTCGTCTAACCTCGTGGATTCACTCTAGAAACATCGGAGCGTCGCCATGAGCGGGACGAGCGAACGCTGAGGAGCGCATACGCCCATGGGCACGCAACTGGTGATGTACGAAGAGGAGTTCACCAAGATCAACGCCGTTTGCGACCGGCTTACGAAGGACGCGAACGCGAAGGTGGTCTTCCTCGTCGACAAGAACGGGCAGCTCATCTCCTCCGCGGGTCAGACGCAGAACATCGACACCACGTCACTGGCCTCGCTGACGGCCGGCAACGTGGCGGCGATGGGAGGCCTGGCCAAGCTGATTGGGGAGAACGAGTTCCCCAACCAGTTCCACGAGGGGGCCAAGGACTCGCTGTACATGACCATCGTCGGCAGCCGGGTCGTGCTGGTCGTCATCTTCGACAACCGCACCAGCCTCGGCCTCGTCCGCCTTCGCATCAAGAAGGCCAGCGACGAGCTCACGAAGATCTTCGAGAGCCTGGTGAAGAAGACGGACAGTCCTGGAGCTGGGTCGCCCTTCGCCGAGATCTCCGACGACGATATCGACAACCTCTTCAGCGAGTAACCCGGGAAGCCATGTCCTTCATCAATTACTCATCCCGCGAAATCAACTGCAAGATTGTCTATTACGGGCCCGGGCTCTGCGGGAAGACGACGAACCTTCAGTACATCTACAACAAGACCGCCGCGGAGACGAAGGGCAAGCTCATCTCCCTCTCCACGGAGACGGACCGCACGCTCTTCTTCGACTTCCTGCCGCTGTCGCTCGGTGAGATTCGCGGCTTCAAGACGCGCTTCCACCTGTACACGGTGCCCGGTCAGGTCTTCTACGACGCCAGCCGCAAGCTCATCCTCAAGGGCGTGGACGGTGTCGTGTTCGTGGCAGACAGCCAGATTGAACGTATGGAAGCGAACATGGAGTCGCTCGAGAACCTCCGCATCAACCTCGCGGAGCAGGGCTACGACCTGAACAAGATTCCGTACGTCATCCAGTACAACAAGCGCGACCTGCCCAACGCGGTGACGGTGGAGGAGATGCGCAAGGCGCTCAACCCCCGCAACATCCCGGAATACCAGGCCGTGGCGCCCACGGGCGTGGGCGTCTTCGACACGCTCAAGGCCGTGGCGAAGCTCGTCCTCACCGAGCTCAAGAAGGGTGGTTGAAGCAAGCGCCCAGGCGGGCGACCCCGGTCCCCGCCCACGGCGTGGCAAGACGTCCTACAGGCAAGGGTGCTATGTCCTCCCTTGCCGTCAGGTCGGACCGTCTGCCCACTGAGGTCGTACCGTGCGTGTCGCCGCCCCCTTCCCGCTCCTCGCCCTGCTGGGCGCCGCCCTCTGTGGGCCGGCGCTCGCGCAGGAGCCCGCCGCCGCCGCTCCTCCCTCCGCGCAGGCCACTGCGACCGCGGACGAGGCGTTCGACACCCGCGTGAAGACGCTGGAGGAGAACGTCGTCGACCTGAAGGAGAAGATCTACCGCTCCAAGGCGCGCCTGCTGCTGCTGCAGGAGACGGTGCTGGGCGGTGACGTCTCCACCGGCGCCCGGGCCGTCATCGTCCACAAGAACGAGATGGGCGGCTCCTTCGAGCTGGAGTCGGTGGCCTACGCGCTCGACGGCACGCCCGTCTACACGCAGGTGGATGAAGAGGGCCAGACGGACCTGGGCAAGCGCGAGCGCTTCGAAATCTTCAACGGCCGCATCGTCCCCGGGCAGCACCAGCTCGCCGTGCGCCTCGTGTACCGGGGCAAGGGCTATGGCGTGTTCAGCTACCTGGAGGGCTACAAGTTCAAGGTGCAGTCCAGCTACACCTTCAGCTCGGAGCCGGGGAAGACGTCCACCGTGCAGGTGGTGGGCTACGAGCAGGGTGGCATCACCACGGACCTGAAGGACCGGCCCGCGGTGCGCTACGACGTCTCCGTCGCGCGGGAGTCGGGCCGCAAGGCCGCGCCGCCGCCCGTCACCCGCTCCACTCCCGGGCAGTAGAGGGCCAGACGGTGAACGCGTCTCTCCGTGCCCTCGCTCTCGCGGCGACCCTGCTGGGGCCGGCGGCCGTCCGTTCCGCCGAGCCCGCGCAGGTGCCCGCGCCCCCGCCGACCGCGCGTGCGCTGTCGCCGCGGCTCGACGCGGTGGAGACGAGACTGCTCGGCATCGAGGAGAGCCTCCACTTCGTGGAGACGCAGTTCACCCAGCGGGCCGAGCCCAGTGACGACGACGCCCGCGCGCGCCGCTACTCCGACGGCGAAATCCACTACCTGCTGGGCGACTGGCCGGCGGCGTCCGTCCTCTTCTACGACCTGGTGAGCGACCCGCGCTTCCGCCCGCATCCGCGCTATCCGGACGCGCTCTTCTATCTGGCGGACTCGCTCCTGGCGCAGCGCAACTACATTGGCGCGCGCCTGTACCTGCGCGAGCTGCTGGCGCTGCCCCCCACCTCCGGCCACTACCGCGAGGCCCTGGCGCGCTACCTGACGGTGGCCGGCCGCCTCAACTACTTCGACGGTATCGAGGCCTACGTGGCGCAGGCCCGCGCGATGTCCGGCGGGCAGCTGCCCCCGGAGATTGCCTACGTCCACGCGAAGTGGCTGTTCCGGCGCACGGACCTGGCGCCCGCGGACCGCATCGCCCAGGCCCGCGCCGCCTTCACGCTGCTGGCGCAGGCGCCCGACGGCGCCTTCCGGCTCCAGGCCGCCTACCACCTGGGCGTGTTGTCCATGCAGGAAGGTGACCTGCCCGCGGCCATCACCCGCTTCCAGCAGCTGGCCACCCCACCCTCCGCCCAGGCCGCCCAGGCCGCTCCGGGCAGGACGGGGCCTCGCCGCTCCGC
The DNA here is from genome assembly GCF_030168875.1 of Myxococcus sp. SDU36. Lineage (NCBI taxonomy): Bacteria > Pseudomonadati > Myxococcota > Myxococcia > Myxococcales > Myxococcaceae > Myxococcus > Myxococcus sp. SDU36. The sequence continues at coordinate 8,834,992 of NZ_CP077414.1, read as the reverse complement.
GCCCACGCCGGAGGAGGAAGCCCGTCGCGTGCGCGAGCTGGCGCTGATGTCGCTGGGGCGGCTGCTGTATGAGACGGGCCGCTTCGACGACGCGCTGGACCGCTACGGCCAGGTGCCGCGCGACAGCGAGTCCTTCCCGGACGCGCTCTACGAATCCGCCTGGGTCCACGTGCGACAGGGCCACTACCGGCAGGCGAAGAACGCCATCGACATCCTGCTGCTGGTGGCGCCCGACTCGCAGCTCGCGGCCGAAGGCCTCATCCTCCAGGGCAACCTGCTCCAGAAGCTGCGCCGGTACGACGAGGCCACCGACGCCTACACCCACGTCATCGACACCTTCCAGCCCCCCAGGGAGCAGGTGGACGCGCTGCTGAGCTCGCACAGCGACCCGGTGGCGTACTTCGACCGGCTGCTGGTGCGCGCGGACGGCCCGCTGGACCTGCGCACGGTGCTGCCGCACCTGGTGCTCAAGTACGCCACCACGCAGCGCGAGGTGACGGACGCGGTGCGGCTGGTGGAGGACCTCGACAGCGGTCGCCGGGGCCGGAGCGAGGCCGCGGCCATTGCCCAGCGCATCCTCCACGCCCTGGACACGCGCGGCCTGGAGACCTTCCCGGAGCTGCAGGAAGTCAACGCGCGCGCGGACGCGGTCGACACCTCCCTCACCCAGGCGGAGGCGGAGCTGGTGCGGGTGGAGACGCTCGCGATGCAGGGCCTGCTCACGCCTGACGAAGTGGCACGGCTGACGGAGGCCCGGCAGGCGCGCGAGGCCCTGGAGCTCCGCTTCTCCGCGCTGCCCACCTCGCTGAAGGCGATGGAGGACCGCCGCGAGCGCATGCAGCGGCGCGTGGATGCGCTGGACCGCGAGGCCCACCGGCGCGACGTCGAGCTCCAGTCGCTCCACGCCATCGCCGCCTCGGTGCGCAAGTGGGTGGATGACTCGCGGCCACTCCGACAGACGCCTCCGGACGAGGAGCGCGAGTTCCTGCTGCAGTTGCAGGCGGAGGTCCAGACGCTGAAGGACCTCAAGGCGGAGCTGACCGCCACGCGCGCGCGACTGGCGGACGAGCGCAACGCCGTGGACACCACCCTGGCCGGCGAGCGCGCCATCCGCACCGCCTATGCGGATTCCCTGCGGCGCGAGCACGGGCTCCTGCGCCAGGCGGAGCCCCGGGCGGACGCGGAGGTCCTGGCCACGCTGCGGCGCACCCAGGGCGTGCGCGGCAGACTGGACGTCCTGCGCGGACGGGTGACGGCGGCCCGGGTCGTGGTGCGCGAGCGGCTGGAGCGCCAGGGCCGCGTCATCCGCGAGAAGGTCGTGGCCGAGCAACAGCTCCTGGAGCGCTACGAGGCCGAAGTGGCCACCGTGTCCGGTGACGCCCGGCAGCTGGTGGGCCGCATCGCCTACGACAGCATCCGCCGCGTGCGGCAGCAGTTCTACGACCTGGTGCTCAAGGCGGACGTGGGCGTGGTGGACGTGGCCTTCAACGAGAAGCAGGACAAGACGACGGCCATCCAGACGCTCTCCGCACAGAAGGACGAGGCCCTGCGCGAGCTGGACGCCGAGTTCCAGGACGTCCTGTCCGAGGTGAAGGAGTGATGCGCACCCGTCTCCTCGCCGCGCTGCTCGCCCTGGGGGGCCCCGCGTCCGCCGCGGAGGCGCCCGCCGCGCCCGCCTCCCCCTACCTCCTGGGCATGGGACGCACGCCCGAGCAGGAGGCGCTGTTCCAGGAGGTGAGCAGCGCGCTCGAGCTCTATGAGTCCGAGGCGCGCGAGTTCCACCGCGAGGTGCAGGAGCTGGTGGAGCAGCGCTACGAGCAGAAGCGTGGCGCGCTGGCGGCCTCCTACGAGAAGCGCATCAAGGACCTGGAGGCCCAGGAGCGCCGCGAGCGGCTGGACGCCATCGCCCGGTTCGAGGCGTTCCTGCGCCGCTACCCCGCCGAGCCGCGCTTCACGCCGGACGTGATGTTCCGCCTGGCGGAGCTCTATTACGAGCGCTCCTCGGACGACCACCTGCTGGCGATGCGGGACTACGCGGAGCGGCTGGAGGCGCACGACAAGGACCCGGGCGCGGAGTTCCCCACCGAGCCACGCGTGGACTACACGCCGTCCGTCGCGCTCTACCGCAAGCTGCTGGCCACCTTCCCGGACTACCGACTCAACGACGGCGCCTGGTACCTGCTGGCCTACTGCCTGGAGAAGCAGGACCAGTACGACGACAGCCTCCACGCGTACGAGCAGCTCATCGCCCGCTACCCACAGAGCCGCTTCGCCACCGAGTCCTGGGTGCGCATTGGGGAGTACTGGTTCGACAACTACGAGGACTCGCAAGCCCTGCCCAGGGCCGCGCGGGCCTACGAGGCCGCCACGCGCGACGCCTCGCACCCGCTCTACGACAAGGCGCTCTACAAGCTCGGCTGGACGTACTACCGCATGGACCACTTCGAGCCGGCGGTGGCGTCCTTCCTGACGCTGGTGGAGTTCTACGAAGCCCAGCGCGTGGCGAAGGGCGACGCGGCGGCCGGCGGCGACCTGCGCGAGGAAGCGCTCCAGTACGTGGCCATCTCCCTGGCGGACGACACCTGGGGCGGCATCGCCCGGGCGGACGCGCTCTTCGCGGAGCGGGGCCCGCGCCCCTACGAGGCCGAGGTGTACCAGCGGCTGGGCAACGTCTACTTCGACCAGACGAAGCACGCGCAGGCCATCGAGGCCTATCGCCGGGTGCTGCAGAAGGCGCCGGACGCACCGGACGCGCCCATGGTGCAGCAGCGCATCGTCCAGGCCTACGAGCGGGACCGTCTGCTGGGCCTGTCCTTCGCCGAGTCCGAGGCCCTGGCCAACCTCTACCAGCCCGGCGGCGCCTGGCACGAGAAGAACAAGGGCGACACGGCGGCCATCACCCGCGCCAACACCCTGGTCGAGCGCAGCCTGTACGGTAGCGCCACCTACCACCACCAGCAGGCCCTGGTCTTCAAGCAGGAGGGCAAGTTCGAGCAGGCCCGGAGCGCCTTCGACGTCGCCGCCCGCGCGTATGGCACGTACCTGGAGCGCTTCCCGCGGACGAAGAGCGCGGGCGACATCCGCTTCTATTACGCGGAGTGCCTCTACAACGCCTTCCAGTTCGCCGCCGCCGCGCGTGCCTATGAAGAGGTGCGCGACACGGACGCGGCCAACAAGCACCGCCCGGACGCGGCCCTCAACGCGGTGCTCGCGTGGCAGCAGCAGCTCACGCTGGAACGCCAGGCGGGCACGGTGCCGGAGTCCAGGACGCTGCGCTCGACGGAGCGGCCCCAGGGCCAGGCGGTGAAGCCCCGCCCCTTCGCGCCCACCGAGCAGAAGCTGGTGGCCGCCGCGGACGCCTACGTGGCCCTGCTGCCCGCCGGAGAGAAGGCGCCCGGCATCGCCTACCAGGCCGCGGAGCTGTACTACTCACACGACGACTTCCCCGAGGCCCGCCGCCGCTTCGAGGCCATCATCCAGGCGTACCCGAGCCACGAGGTGGCCCGCTACGCCGCCAACCTCACCATCGAGACCTTCCTCATCGACGAGGATTGGCGGAGCGTGGAGTCCGTCAGCGCGCGGCTGGCCAGCAACGACAAGGTCATTGACCCGTCCAGCGACCTGCACAAGCAGTTGGTGAAGTTCAAGCTCGCCGGCCGCTTCAAGCTCGCCGACCAGCTCATGGCCGAGTCGAAGTACGAAGAGGCCGCGGCGAAGTACATTGAACTGGTGGACGAGTCGCCCCGCCACGAGTTCGCGGACAAGGCCCTCAACAACGCCGCGGTGGCGAATGAGAACACGCGCCGCTTCGACTCCGCGCTGAAGCTGTACGAGCGCATCTACCGCGAATACCCGTCGTCGCCGCTGGCTGGCGGGGCGCTGTTCCGCGTGGCGGTGAACGCGGAGAACTCCTACGACTTCGACAAGGCCGTCGTCAGCTACCAGAAGCTGGTGAAGGACTACCCGGGCTCGAAGGACCGGGAGGCCGCGCTCTTCAACGCCGCGCGCCTGTTGGAAGGCCAGCAGCGCTACCCGGAGGCGGCCGCCGCCTTCATGCGCTATTCGGACCTGTTCCCCAAGGCGGAGGACGCGCCGAAGAATCAGTACCGCGCCGCCATCATCTACGAGAAGCAGGGCGACCCCCGCGGAGAGGTCCGCGCGCTGCAGGAGTTCGTGCGCAAGTTCGCCTCGCGGTCCAGCCAGGTGGAGCTGGTGGTGGACGCGCACCGGCGCATGGGCGACGCCCATCAGAAGCTGGGCAGCACGCGCGAGGCCCAGCGCGCCTGGGAGCGCTCCGCCGCGGAGTTCGACCGGCGCAAGCTCCAGCCGGACACACACCCGCTGGCCGCGGATGCCGCCGCCTACAGCCGCTTCCAGTTGGCCGAGCTGGAGTTCCAGAAGTTCGACAAGCTGAAGATTGGCGGCAAGGGCAAGGCGCTGGAGCGCAGCTTCACGGCGAAGCGCAACGGCGTGAAGTCCGTCAACACCGCGTACGCACGCGTCTACCCGTACAAACAACTGGAGTGGACGCTGGCCGCGCTCTACCGCCGGGGGTACGCGCTGGAGCGCTTCGCCAACACCATCATCGAGACGCCCGTCCCGGTGGAGGTGAAGCGGATGGGCGAGGAGGCGGTGGTCGTCTACCAGGACGCGCTGGTCCAGCAGACCACTTCGCTGGAAGAGGCCGCCGTGGAGAGCTACGCCGCCACGCTGGCCGAGGCGCGGAAGAACCGCCTCAACAACGCGTGGACGCGCCGCACGCTGGAGTCCCTCAACCGCTTCCGGCCCAAGGAGTATCCGGTGCTCAAGGAGCCCAAGCAGGCGCTGGCCGCGGACGCCACCTATCCGGATGGGCTGGTGGGCAGCCTCACCGGGCCCGTGCGCTCCACGACGCAAGAGGGCCCGCGCCTGTCCGGGGAGGGAACGAAGTGAGTCCTGGCCCGCGTCTTTCCCGCGCCTGCGCGCTGACCTCCGGGGTGCTGGCCTCCAGCCTCTGGCTGTCCGCGTGCGCCACCACCCCCGCCGTCACCCGGCCAACGCCCGAAAAGGCTGCCTCCACCGAGGACGCGGGCTCCACCGCGACACCGCCAGACGCGGGCGCCCCCACGGAGCCGCGGTCGCCGCCCCTGCCCCGCCTGGAAGCGCCGCGCGGCCCCGAGCGTGACTTCGTCGAGGCGGTGGAGATTGCGCGCCGGGGAGAGCTGACCGCGGCCGAAGCGGCGCTGCGCACCCTGGTCGAGCTGGACCCGAAGCTGGACTACGCGTGGACGAACCTGGGCATCGTCCAGGAGCGGCTGGGGAAGCCGGCGGACGCGGAGCGCTCCTACCGCGAGGCGCTGGAAGTGGCCCCCGAGCAGCAGTCCGCGTGGGACTGTCTGGCGCGCCTGTATGGCCGCACCGGCCGCACGGCGAAGCTGGAGGCCGAGCTGCGCGAGCGGCTGTCGTCCCAGCCGGACTCGGTGACGCTGCGCACCGCGCTGGCCATCACCCTGCTCCAGGCGAAGAACCACGCGGGCGCCTCGGCCGAGGCCAAGCAGGCGCTGAAGGGCGACGAGCGGCACGTGCGCGCCATGCAGGTGCTGGCGCAGGTCTACTACCGCGAGGGCAAACACGAGCTGGCGCGCATGGTGCTGGAGAACGCCCGCGCCATCGACCCAAAGGACGCGGCCACGCACAACGCGCTGGGGCTGGTGTCCCTGGCGCTCGACTCGCGCCCCCAGGCCCTGGAGTCCTTCAAGACGGCCGCGCGGCTGCGGCCGGACTTCGCGGAGGCGCGCAACAACTTCGGCGCCATGCTCAACGAGGCCCAGGACTACGCGGCCGCCGTCACCGAGCTGGAGGCCGCGGTGCGCGCCGCGCCGGACTTCGCGTCGGCCCGCCTCAACCTGGGCAACGCCCACCGGGGCCAGGGGAGCTTCGCGCGGGCCCGCGCCGAGTATGAACAGGTGCTGCTGCTGATGCCGGGCGCCGCGGACGCGTACTTCAACCTGGCCATCCTCTACCTCGACGTGGAGCCGCCGGGGATGGAGACGCTGAAGCGCTACAAGACGGCCCTCACCCACTTCGACAGCTACCAGGCGCGCGGCGGACGCGATGAGCGCATCCCCCAGTACGTGAAGGACGCCCGCAAGCTCATCGACCGCGAGGAGCGGCGGCTGGAGCGCGAGCAGAAGGACCAGCTCCGCAAGGCCGCCGAGGCCACGCCGCCCGAGGGAACACCGCCCGCCCCCACGGTGTCCAACCCGGCGCCAGGCACGCGCGTCGCGGCGCCTGGCGCCTCACCTTCCACCACCTCCGCCCCAAGCAGCCCGGCACCGTCCCCGGACGGTGCGTCCGCTGCCCCGGTGCCCACCGGCTCGGGTAGACTCACCACCGACGCCCAGTGACTCCGCCATGCGCTCCGCCTTCGCCCTCATCGTGCTGCTCGCCGCCGCGCCCGTGCTGGCCCAGGACGCCAGTCAGGCCTCCTCGTCCAGCAGCGGCGCCGCGGCGCCGAAGAAGGCCCCGCGCAGGGTCATCCGCCTGGAAGCCCTCACCGTCGAAGGCCGCATCCAGAAGCCCCAGGCCATGTACATCCTCCAGCGCTCCAACCTGAGCTTCGACGACCTCAGCCGCACCGAGAGCTTCGTGCCCAAGGTCGAGAAGAGCGTGGAACAGGAACCCTTCTAGTCCCATGGCCGCCACCTCGCAGAACAAGCTGCTCCGCGTCGGCGTCATCCAGAACGGCCGCATCGTCGAAGAGCACCACATCCGCCGCGAAACGGTCACCATCGGCCACGACGCGAAGAACACCATCGTCCTGCCCTCCACCGAGGGCCAGCCCGCCCGCTTCGCCCTGCTGGAGAACCAGAACCAGCAGTTCCAGCTCGTCATCGCGCCGGACATGAAGGGCCGCGTCAACCTGGGCTCGTCCGACGTGGACTTCGAAGCCCTGCGCGCGCAGGGCCTGGCCACCCGCCGCGGCGACCTGCACGTCCTGCCCCTGCCGGAGAGCGCGCGCGGCAAGGTGGAGCTGGGGGACGTCACCCTCTTCTTCCAGTTCGTCACGCCGCCGCCCGACGAGGCGAAGCCGGTGCTGCCCGCGGACGTCATGGTCAGCCGGTGGAAGACGATGGACCGCGTCTTCTTCGGCATCCTCGCCGCCTCGCTCCTGGTCCACTTCTCCGGCGCCGCCCTCATCATCGCCTCGGAGACGCCGCAGGTGGCCGAGCTGGAGCTGGACGAACTGGATGACCGCTTCGTGCGCGCCATCATCCCCCAGCGCCCGGTGGAGGCCCTCAAGCCGGCGGACACCGGCGCCGCGGAAGCGCCCAGGAGCGACAAGCCCGATGCCGCGCCCAAGGAGGACACGCCCGCGCAAGACAAGCCCGCGGGTGACGCCGCCCAGCAGCGCCGCGCGGAGGTGGTGAAGAAGGTCTCCGGCAAGGGCTTGCTGAAGATTCTGGGCTCCAACAGCGGCGGCGGCCAGGGGGCCTTCGCGGACGTGCTGGGCGGTGCCAGTGGCGGCGGTGACATCGCCGAGGCCCTGGCGGGCGCGGGCGGCGTGGGCGTGGCCCGCGAGGCCTCCGTGGGCGCCACCGGCGGTCCACGCGGCGGTGGCACGGGCACGGTGACGGACATCGGCGCCATCGGCACCCAGGGCGGCGGCAAGGTGGACCTGGGCGACAAGAAGGAGACGGTGGTGAGGGGCCGCGTGCAGGACGCCACGCCTGAAGTCGAAAGCTCCGACGTGGACCGCGACGCCCTGGCCCGCTACGTCCGCGCGCGCAAGGCCGCCATCCAGAGCTGCTACGAGAAGGAGCTCAAGCGCAACCCCCGCCTCAAGGGCAAGGTCGTGGTGCGCTTCACCATCAAGACGTCCGGCCGCGCCGGGGACATTGAAATCGAGGAGAACACCCTGGGCAGCGAGGCGGTGGGCAGCTGCATCCGCACCACCATCCGCAGCTGGGTGTTCCCCTTCAAACCCGACGACGAGACAGCCGTTTCCTACCCCTTCGTCTTCGCGCCGGCGGGCTAGGCTCCCGGTGTCGGGAGCATCCAGCCGGGCCCCGGGGGGAGCATGGAGAAGCTGTCCGTCATCGCCGCATCGCCGCTCTTCGAGATGCTCTCCTCCGCGGAGCTCGGCCACCTCGCCGAGCTGGCGCGCGCGCGGCGCTTCGCGGCCGGGGACGTCATCTTCGAAGAAGGGGACCTGGGCGACAGCCTCTTCGTCGTCGTCCGTGGCCAGGTGGAGGTCGCTCGCCGTCAGCCGCAGGGCGGCCTGCATCCGCTCGCGGTGCTGTCCCCGCCCGAGTTCTTCGGGGAGATGGGCCTCATCGACAAGGACTTCCGCTCCGCCACCGTGCGCGCGATGACGGACGTGGACCTGCTTCAGCTCCGCGCGCAGGACCTCCGCGAGTTCCGGAGGACACATGGAGATGGGTTCACCTTCATCGTGGTGAATATCGCCAGGAGCCTGTCTGCCCGGCTGCGCGAGGCCAACGTCCGTCTCGCGACGAAGGTCTGATTGGTCAGTGATGAGCACTTTCATCGCCCTTGCGTTGGTTTGACACCCCCCACCCCTGCCTCTACGCTCTGCGGCATCGTGAGTCGCATGCAAACCGTCGGAATGATTGCCGTCCTGGCCGCCGGCATGGCGACGGCACAAAGCCCGTCCCCCACCACGCCGCCCGCCCCTCCCGTAGCCACCGCGGCGCTGGAGAAGGCCCGCGACGTGCCGGACGCGGCGAAGCTGGCGCGCAGCACGCAGGCCCTGGGCGGCATGCGCGAGGTGCTGCGCTCGGTGTTGGGGAAGGTGGAGGAGGCCCGGCGCACCAAGGACGTGGTGAAGCTCAACTGCGCCAACGAGAAGCTCACCCAAATCAAGGGCCTGCTGCGCATCTCCGAGCAGGCGGACGTGTCCCTCCAGGAGGCGGTGTCCCGCCAGGAGTCCTCGTCCAGCGAGCACGAATTCACCAAGGTGATGATCGCCCAGCAGAAGGTGGGACAGCTCCGCTCGGAGGCCGAGGACTGCATCGGCCAGCTCGCCTTCCGCACCGATGAGAACCTCTTCGTGGAGGTGGAGGAGCCCAACAACCTCCCCGGAGGAGACCCCAGCCGTCCCCTCACGCCCGACATCGTCCTGGTGCGCCCACCTCCCGCCAGCCCCGTCCGGTAGCACCGCCAACAAACGTTCGGTCCGGCCTGACTCGCATGTTATGACGCCGCCGGCCGCAAGCACGAAAGGTGGGAGGAGATGCGCCTCACACCTGGAAAGCCCTCCTGAGCCATGAAGCAACCCGCGACATTCTGGGGAGGACTTGGGGCGCTGGCGCTGCTCGCGCTGGGCGGCACGGCCTCCGCCCAGGGCATCGCGGCGCCTCCCACCGGGGGCAACGGCTTCAAGGTGGGCAACGGGCGGCTGCACCCCTACTTCGACCTGGAGACGCGGCTGGACAGCGGCGCGGGCTACTTCTCGCCCACCGGCAACGCGGAGCCCAACAGCGACCCGGTGTCGGCCAACCTGGCGAGCGACGTGGCGCTGCGCTTCCGCCCTGGCTTCCGGCTGGAGATTCCGTCGTCCACCCTGGCGTTCAACCTGGGCGCCAACCTGGACTACGTGATGTACACGGGCCTGGTGACGAAGAACTCCAGCGCGGCCTCGCGCATGGAGGGCGCGGCGGACCTCAACGCGCGCTTCAACCCGGACGCCCCGCTGTCGCTGGAGGTGTCGAACCAGTTCGCGCGCTCGGACCGCACGCGCACCGCGGCCGTGGGCGTGGGTGTGCTCAGCCTCTTCAATGAAGCGCGCGTGAAGGCCCCGTGGCGCCCCGGCGGCGGCGCGGTGGAGCTGACGCCCAGCGTGGCCTACGCGGTGGAGTTCTTCCAGCCGCTGAGCTCGGTGAGCCCCATTGGCTGTACCGAAAGCGTCTGTGACCCGGCCGCCGTGGAGCGCTTCGACTACGGCAACCTGCGCGTGGGCGCGGAGGGCCGCTGGCGCTTCCTGCCGAAGACGGCGGTGGTGCTGGACACGAACCTGGACGTGCGCAGCTACTTCAACGACAGCACGCCGGGGGCCTCGCTGCTGCGTGTCATGGGCGGCGTGGCGGGCCTCGTGTCCCCCAAGGTGGCCGTCACGGCCAAGGCGGGCTGGGGTCAGAACTTCGGCAGCACCGGCGGCGGCACCATGCTGGGGCAGTTGGAGGGCACCTACCTCTACAGCCCCACCCTGAGCTTCAAGGCGGGCTACCTGCGCGCCCTGGAGCCCGTGGCCGCCTACGGCTTCTTCACGGACAACCGGGGCTACGGCGAGGTGCGCGCCCTCTTCGGCGGCAAGCTGACGGTGGCCGGTGGACTCGCGGTGGACTTCCTGCGCTTCGACGGCGGCCGGAAGGACACCGTCGTCGGGGTGAATATCGGCCCGGAGTACCAGTTCTACCCATGGCTGACGGGCGCGGCCGGCTACATGCTGGGCCGCCGCTCCTCCTCGGTGGATGGCGGCGGCCTCAACTACTCGCGGCACGAGGGGTACGCCCGCCTCTCCGTGACGTACTGAGTGAGCGTCTGTCCCTCCTGGCGATGAACCGCTTCCGCGCCGCCCTCACCGTGCTGTCCCTGCTGACGCTGTCCGCATGCCTCGGCGCGTCGCGGCGTCCGCCGCCGCCCGCGCCGACTCCCGCGGCGGAGGCCGAAGCCGCGCGCTCCACGGGCGGCAGGCTGGGCCCCGGGGACGTGGTGGAGGTGCGCGTCTTCCAGGAGCCCGAGCACTCCGGCACCTGGCGGCTGTCCGGAGAGGGCACCATCGACTACCCGCTGTGCGGCAAGGTGCCGCTGTCGGGGACGACGCCCAGCTCCGCGGCGGACCAGCTCCGCGACTGCCTGGCGCGCTACGTGCGCCGTCCGCAGGTGTCGGTGCTCATCCGCGAGTACAACTCGCAGAAGGTGTTCGTCTTCGGCGAGGTGCAGAAGCCGGGCACCTTCCCCGTGGACAACGAGATGTCCATCGTCCAGGCGATTACGCTGGCCGGCGGCTTCTCCAAGCTGGCGGCGAAGAACAACACGCTGGTGACGCGCGTGGTGGACGGGCAGGAGCGCAAGATTCGCGTGCCCGTGGAGGACATCGGCGTGGGGCGGGAGAAGAACTTCATGCTCCAGCCCGGCGACATCGTCTTCGTGCCGGAGAGCTTCTTCTAGCCTGGGGCCTCAGCCGCGCGGAGGCTGTTCACGCAGCCCGTCCACGAAGCGCTTCGACTCGGCCAGCAGCGCCGGGGCCAGCGCGGGCGCGGAGGCAAGCACGTCACCGCGCAGCACGTCGAAGGGCTCGCCGGAGATGTGGCGGATGACGCCGCCCGCCTCCTCCACCAGCAGCGAGCCCGCGGCGATGTCCCACGGCTTCAAGCCGAATTCGAAGAAGCCGTCGAAGCGGCCCGCGGCCACGTAGGCCAGGTCCAGCGCGGCGCTGCCCGTGCGGCGCATGCCCTGCGCGTGGAGGATGAGTCGGCTGAAGAGGCCCACGGGCCCCTCCGGGCGCTCGCGCACGTCGTAGGGGAAGCCCGTGCAGAGCAGCGCCCGGTTGAGCGAGGCCACGGTGCTGGCGCGCAGCGGACGGCCGTTGAGCGTGGCGCCCTGCCCGCGCGCGGCGGAGAACAGCTCGTCCAGCATCGGGTCATAGACGACGCCGGCCAGCACGCCGCCGGGGCCCTCCACCGCCACGCTGACGCAGAAGTGCGGCACGCGGTGCGAGTAGTTGGTGGTGCCGTCCAGCGGGTCCACCAGCCAGCGCAGGCTGTCGGTGCCATGCGTGGCGCCGCTCTCCTCCGAGAGGATGGCGTGGTCGGGGTGGCGCTCGCGGATGAAGGTCAGCAGCGCCTCCTCGGAGGCCTTGTCCGCGTCCGTCACCAGGTCGATGCCCCCCTTGAACTCGATGGTGCGCTCGCCCAGGAACCGGTCCGCGAGGATGCGGCCGGCGAGCCGGGCGCCCTCCTCGGCGGTGCGGCGCAGGCTGTCGGGCGAGTCCTGGGACATGACGCGCACTCCTCTATGGGGTGGGCTCGGCGAGCAGCGCCTCGAGCTCTGTCTGGTACTTCGCGAGGAACTCCTCGGCGAAGCCTTCATGGACGTGGCGCACCACGCCCTTGCGGTCGATGAAATACGTGGTGGGCATGCCCCGCACCTTGAGGGTGCGCTCGGCCACCTGGGCGTTCTCGTCCATGAGGACGGGCAGCGTCACCTGCGTCTCCTCCAGGAAGGTGGGGATGGCGCGCGGGTCCTCGTCGATGTTGAGCGCGTAGACCTTCAGGCCCTGGGCCGCGTACTCGTTCGCGAGGTCCTGGTAATAGGGCAGCGCGTCCTTGCAGGGCTCACACCAGGTGGCCCACACGTCGAGCACCACCACGCTGCCCCGGTCCGAGGCGATGTCGTACGGCTCGCCGCCGGGGTAGCGCTTCACCTGGAAGTCCAGCGGCTTCGAGGCCCCCTGCCCCTCCGGCACGGGAGGCGGCATGGCGGGGCGGCTCGCGCAACCGGACAGCGCGAGCGCACCCACGACGACGAATGGCAGGCGCGGCATGTCAGGCTCCCTTCCGCGCCCGGGCCGAGAGGGCCGCGAGCACCTTGTCGATGAAACCACCGAAGGCCCCGTTGCTCATCACCAGCAGCACGTCGCCGGGGCGGGCCTCGCGGGCGACCAGGTCCACCAGGGCCTGCACGTCCGTAGCGCCCTCGCCGGGGATGCCCTGGGCCTGGAGGTCGGTGACGAGCTTGCGCACGTCCAGCTCCTCGCCCACCGGCACCTTGTCGTGGCGCTCGGGCACCTTGAGGCTGGCGCGGGCCGCGCCAGTGAAGGCGTGGGCGTAGTCCTCCTGGTGGATGTTGCGGCGGCTGGTGTTGGAGCGCGGCTCGAAGACGGCCCACAGCCGCCGCTCCGGGTAGCGGTGGTGGACGGCGGCGATGGTCTCCCGCACCGCCGTCGGGTGGTGCGCGAAGTCGTCAATCACCATGACGCCGTCCGGCTCGCCGCGGAGCTCCTGCCGGCGCTTCACGCCGCTGAAGGTGGCCAGCCCCTGGGCGACCTCGTCGAAGGTGAGCCCCAGGCCCTGCGCCGCGGCGATGACGGCCAGCGCGTTCTCCACATTGTGCGCGCCGCCCATGGGGAGCTGCACGGTGCCAAGTGATTCTCCATGGGCCACCACGTCGAAGCGGGCGCCGTCCGGGCCGAAGGACAGGCCGCGCGGCGTGTAGTCCGCGTCCGCGCCCTCCTTCGCCACGTACGTCACCACGCGCCCCGGGCAGCCCTCGCGCGCCAGCTTCACCGCGTTGGGGTAGGCGGCGCAGACGACGAGCTGCCCGTCCTGGGGGATGAGCCGGACGAACTTCTCGAAGGTCGCCTCGTAGTGCGGCAAGTCGCGGAAGATGTCCGCGTGGTCGAACTCCACGCTGGTGAGGATGGCGGTGCGCGGCCGGTAGTGGAGGAACTTGGAGCCCTTGTCCCAGTACGCGGTGTCGTACTCGTCGCCCTCGACGACGAAGTGCGGCCCCTTCCCCACGCGGTAGTTGCCCGCGTAGTTCTGGGTGACGCCGCCCACGAGGAAGGACGGGTCCTTGCCCGCCGCCACCAGCACGTGGGCCATGAGCGAGGACGTCGTCGTCTTCCCGTGCGTGCCGGCCACGACGACGGAGTGCGCGCGGTCCAGGAAGAGCGAGCCCAGCGCGGCGGGGAAGCTCATCTGCTTCAGGCCGCGCTCGCGCACGGCGGTGGCCTCGGGATTCACGCGGCGGATGACGTTGCCGATGATGACGAGGTCCGGCTTCGCCGCGTCCAGGTTCTCCGGACGGTACGGCGTGGAGGCGGGGATGCCCCACGTCCGGAGCATGTCGCTCATGGGCGGGTAGACATTCTCATCGCTGCCGGTGACGTCGTAGCCGGCGGCCTTGAGCATGCCGGCGAAGGAGCCCATGCCCGTGCCCGCCACGCCCACCAGGTGGATGCGGCGCACGCTGCCGGGTTCGAGGGTGTCGAGGACGTTTCCGTTGTCGTCAGCCATGGTGTCCCTGCTTCGTTTCAGTGAGCTCGAGCGCCTCCACGACGAAGTCATGGAAGAGCGGTCGAAAATCCCGGATGCGCGTTTCCTGGCGGCCGTTGGCCACGCGGTTCGTCACCAGCGCCACCACCAGCGAGCGGCGCAGGTCCACCCAGAGGCTGGTGCCGGTGAAGCCCAGGTGCCCCACCGCGCCCGGCGGGGTGTCGCCGATGTAGTGCCCGGCGCTGGACACGCCTTCTGACGGCGAGTCGAAGCCCATGGAGCGGGTGCTGGCCTGCACCTTCGGGTCCGTGGCCAGCGCGCGGTGCCACAGCGGCCCCGGCGCGATGATGGCCCCGCCCGCGCAGCCGTCCAGCACGGCCTGGCCGAAGCGAGCCACGTCCACGGCGGTGCCGAAGAGGCCCGCGTGGCCGGCGACGCCGTCCATCACCCAGGCGTTGTCGTCGTCCACTTCGCCCGGGCGCGTGGGCTGGGTGGGCACGTCCTTCCACAGCGTCTCCTGCCCCGGCGCGGGCTCACGCGGGCGGGTGGCGCCGGTGGGCGCGGGCATGGCGTCCGCGGGGAAGTCGGTGAGGCGGTGGAAGCGGGCGCCGAGGCCCAGGGGCTCGGCGACGTGGCGGGAGAAGAGCGTGTCCAGCGGAGCGTCCGCGGCCCGCGAGAGGATTTCACCCAGGAGGATGAAGCCCACGTCGCTGTAGGCGGCGCGCGTCCTGGGCTCGGCGGCGAGCGGCGTGGCGGCGGCGGCCTGGATGACCTCGTCGCGGACGCGGGCGCGCAGGGCGGAGGGACAGTCCGCGTCCAGCAGCTCGGGGTGCGTGGTGAGCGCCTGGGCGAAGAAGGGCACGAAGGGCGGCAGGCCGGAGCGGTGGTAGAGCAGGTCCGCCACGGTGACGCCCGCGTCGCCCACGGGTGTGCCCGGGAAGTAGCGGGAGACCAGCGTCTCCGGGCCCACCTTCCCTTCCGTCCAGAAGCGGAGGAAGAGCGAGGTGGTGCTGATGACCTTGGTGAGCGACGCCAGGTCGAAGCGCGTGTCGCCGGAGACGTTGCCCGCGACGCCGCCGAACACCTGGACGCCCCGGTGCAGGACGACGGCCTGGGCCGAGGGGAAGACGCCCAGGGCACAGGCGTCATCGAGGACCTTCTGCAGAATCGCGATGGGGTGGGTACCGCCACTCATGCGCGCACGGCTCCTTCGAGGAAGGTGAGGCACGCGGCGTCCGCGTCCAGACGGACCTGGGTGCCGAGCGCCACGGGGTAGTTGAGGTCACCGTGGCCAATGGGGAAGCCCGCGGCGCAGGGCAGCCCCGCCTCGCGCGCGAGTTCACGGAGCACGTCGGCGCTGGAGTAGTCCGCGCCCTTCTCCTCGCAGCCCGTGAAGTCGCCCAGGACGATGCCGCGCACGCGGGAGAAGACGCCCGCCAGGCGCAGGTGGGTCCACATGCGGTCGAGGCGGTACGGGCGCTCGGTGACGTCCTCCAGCAGCAGCACCGCGCCGTCGAGCGGCGGCAGGTACGAGGTGCCGATGAGGCGCGACAGCACGGACAGGTTGCCGCCCACGAGGTGCCCCTCCGCCATGCCGGGCACGTAGGTGGCCGAGCCCGTCAGCGCGGGCGGCGCCTCGGGGGACTCGAGGAGGCGGAACAGGTACTCGCGCACCGCGGGAGGCTGCCGGCCGAGCTGCGTGAGGACGGGCCCGTGGAAGGAGACGCGCCCCAGCGCCTGGAGCGCCCCGTGCACGGAGGTGAGGTCGGAGAAGCCGACAAAGGCCGCGTGCGAGGCGTCCGCGAAGGGGAGGTCCGGCAGGAGCCGGGCGCTGCCGTAGCCGCCACGAGCGCTGAAGATGGCGCGGGCGTCCCGGTCCAGCAGGGCGCGCGACAGCTCGCCGCCCCGGCGCGCGTCGTCACCGGCGAGGTAGCGGTGGGCGGAGAAGAGGTCGGGGCCGTGGAGGGGGCTGTAGCGCTCGGCGATGACAGCCAGTCCGGCTTCGAAGCTCGGACGGTCGAAGGGCCCGGAGGGGGCGACGACATGCACGGCGTCGCGAGGACGGAGCGGAAGGGGCTTGAGCCAGCGCACGGTGCGCTTCATAGCACCCGGGGCTCGGGCGGCACGGTGATTCGCGGCCCGGACGGGCGAAGCGTTGAGTTCCCCCGTCCGTCGGGACACGGACACTGCGACCGCCTGGCGTCCCCGCCCCTACCCTGCCGAGCGCTCCAGGACGGCCGCGAAGAAGGCGTCCGTGCCATGCCGGTGCGGCGCGACGAAGAGGAACCCGTCGCGGAGGCACGCGGCGGGGAGCCACCCCGCCCCGGGCGTCGCGAGGTGGAAGTCCGGGCGGGACGCCAGGAAGGCGGCGACGACGTCCTCGTTCTCCGCGCGGTTGACGGTGCAGGTGGCGTAGACGAGCCGCCCGCCGGGGCGCACCAGGCGGGCCCCGCGCTGGAGGATGTCCTGCTGGAGCGCCGGGAACCGGGTGAGCACCTCGGGCTGGATGCGGAAGCGCTGGTCGGGGCCCCGGCGCAGGGAGCCCAGCTCCGAGCACGGGGCGTCCACGAGCACCCGGTCCGCGTCGAGGTGCTCGGGGAGGCTCCGGAGCACCTGGACCCGGGTGAGGTGCGCGCGGGCGGAGCGCTGGAGCAGCCGGTCGAGCCGCTCGGGGTCCGGGTCATAGGCCAAGAGCCGCCCCGAGTCCTTCATGTCCGCGCCCAGTTGGAGCGTCTTGCCCCCCGCGCCGGCGCAGAGGTCCAGCACCGTCTCCCCAGGCTGGGCGCCCACGAGGAGCCCCAGGAGCTGGCTGCCCTCGTCCTGGACCTCGAACAGGCCCTCCTGGAGGGCGCGGAGCCCATAGAGGTTGGGCCGGGGCCCCTCGACATGGAGCGCCAGCGGACTCCAGGGGCCAGGGCGCGTCTCGACGCCCTCGGAGCGAAGCCGCTCGGCGAGGGCCTCCCGGGAGGTGCGCAGGACGTTGGCCCGGAGGGTGATGGGGCCCGGGACGTTCAGGTGGGCACAGAAGTCGTCGGCCTCGGGCCCGAGCTCCCGGGTGAAGTGGGCGGCGAGCCAGTCCGGCAGGGAGGCCCGGAGCGCGAGGGAGGGGGGTGGAGCTGTGTCCAGGGAGGGCGGGGCCCCCTCCCCCAGCCCGGCCAGGGAGGCGGCTGCCGCGGCTGGGACGCCAGCGAGGCCGTGTAGCAGGGCATGGAGGAGGGATTCAGGCGAGGCGTCCTCCCGGCCCAGGAGGAAGCCCAGGCGGCGCCGCCAGAGCCCGACGTTGAAGACGGCCTCCTTGAGGGCCTGGCGCTGCTCGCGGGTCAGGGAGCGATGGTCACGCAGAGTGCGGTCGAGCACGCGCTCAGCGGCGGAGCCCGTGAGCACCTGGGCGATGGAGTCGGCCGCCACGGGGCCCAGGCCGGCGAGTGCGGACCAGGGCTGGAGGCGAAGCCGGGAGAGCGGATCAAAAGGGACTGTTGACAGAGCGGGCACCATTCTCTAGAAAGCGCCTCATCACGGCAACGCGGTTCCGCCGGGACGACATATTCCCCGATAGCTCAGCCGGTAGAGCGGGTGACTGTTAATCACTAGGTCCGAGGTTCGAGTCCTCGTCGGGGAGCTGAAAATTGAAGGCCCTGCCAGTTTCTGGCAGGGCCTTTTTCTGTTGGCAGCGTGCTGAAATCGTGGGTGTGCACCACGAAATTAGTCGCTGTAATAGGACTGAGGCGCAACATCCTTCATGATGGCGAGTGAGCGGCGGTGCACGATGGGCCACCGCACCGTATTCGCGAGTCTTGAGCGATGCCGCGATGTCCAATCTCCTCGATACAAAGTCACTCTCGGGCCGCAATGCAGAAACCGAAGCCGATCCGGGACGCTTTCACAGGGTGATTGAGCAGTTGGTCAAATTCCTTGAGCCAAAGGTGCCGTCGTTCAGCATTGAGCGATGCACGATTGAGACAAAGGAGACCGTTGACATCTGCGTAGAGCGCCAAAGAAGACTCTCGTCAAGGCCAGCAACAATGGCCCCGTGCTCGTGAGGTAGGGAGAGAGCAATGTTCATCGAATCACTGAGAATAGACGGCCTACTCTCCTTCGCCCCTGGAACTCCAGCGGTAGAGCTCCAGCCGCTCAATGTTCTCATTGGCCCCAATGGCTCGGGCAAATCGAACCTTATCGAAGCCATCGAGCTTCTGCATGCAACGCCAACAGCCTTCGCCTCCGCGATTCGCGACGGCGGAGGTGTTCGGGAATGGCTTTGGAAGGGCGATGGCGGCACGTTATCCGCCACACTCGACGCAAGACTGAAGCGAGACGCCAAGACCGCGCTCCGCTACCTGCTCAAGTTCGCAGCCAGCGGGGCTCGCGTCGAGGTCATCGACGAGGCGATCGAGGAGGCTGAAAAGGACAAGCCTACCGCCAAGGACGTCTACTTCTATTACAGGTTCCAAGACGGACACCCCGCGCTGAACGTGCGCGAGGCGGTCAGCGGTAAACGCACGCCTCGTCGTCTGCAGCGCGAGAGCCTCGCCTCCGACGAGTCGGTGCTCTCGCAGCGCAAAGACCCCGACCTGTACCCCGAACTGACGTGGTGTTCGAATCAGTTCACGCGCATCCAGACCTTTCGCGAGTGGAGCTTCGGACGCTACACGGCACTCCGCCAGCCGCAACCAGCCGATCTGCCGACGGACGTCTTGCTCCCTGATGCGCGTAACCTCGGTCTGATCCTCAATCAACTCGAACACACAGGCGCGGGCCCCGAACTGAATGCAATGCTGCGTCGGTTCCTTCCCCGCTTTCAGCGGGTGAGCACCCTGGTTCAGGCCGGCACTGTGCAGTTCTTCTTGCATGAAGATGGGCTCAAACAGCCGGTCTCCGCGACTCGCCTTTCCGACGGCACGATACGTTTCCTCGCAATGAGCGCGATCTTACTCATGCCGAACCCACCTCCGCTCATATGCATCGAGGAGCCAGAGCTTGGCCTTCACCCCGATGCGCTGTCTCTGGTGGCTGAGCTTCTCGTCTCCGCGAGTTCGCGCACACAACTCGTTATTACAACCCACTCCGACACGCTGGTCTCCGCGCTCACCGAGCACCTCGACTCAATGCTTGTCTGCGAGCATCGCGGAGGCACGCAACTGACGCGCCTCAAAGCCAACGACTTGAGCCACTGGCTCGACAAGTATCGATTGGGCGATCTCTGGCGCATGGGTGAACTCGGAGGCAACCCGTGAGCAGCATCGCTATCTACATCGAAGGCGGCGGCGACTCCGAAGCAGGGAAGGCGGCCCTGCGCCAGGGCTTTGATGCGCTTCTCGCTGAGCAGAAGAACGCCGCGCGGGTTCGCCATATGAGGTGGAAGACAGTGCTGTGCGGCGGGCGCGGCGCAACCTTCGATGCGTTTCTGAACGCGACCACGAAGTGCACTTCGGACATCGTCGTGCTCCTTGTTGACGCTGAAGGAGCCGTCGCCAAGTCGACGCCCGCAGGACGCGTCGAACATCTTGCAAATCGAGACAACTGGACTTTCAATGGTCTCAATGCGGAACGCGTCCACCTCATGACCCAGTGCATGGAGGCGTGGTTAGTCGCCGATCCGAAGACTCTGGCCGAATTCTACGGAAAAGACTTTCGAGAGAAGGCGCTGCCCAAGCGCACAGTACTTGATGGTGAGCCCAAGACTTCGGTATATAACGCACTCGAAGCCGCAACCAAAGACACTCAAAAGGGAGGCTACGGCAAGATCAAGCACGCGAGCGAGCTTCTTAAACGCCTCCAAACCAACACGCTCGCCACACGTTGCACCTCATTTAAACACTTCATAGATCACCTCAACTCTTCAATCGCAAGCGCATAATTGAGCTTGCCTCGATTTCGCATGGAGTTGCCCCTTGTGCCTACCCAAAATTCAGTCGCTGCGTCATGCGTGCGTCAAGGCTGCGTCAAAACGTGCGTCATGACGCGAGCGATGCGCATGACGAGCCGCTGGGGCCTCCCTTCCGCTTGATAGGGGTCGGAATCATGCCCGGCGCAGACGCCTCAACTCCTCTCTGCCTGCGTGTGGACACTCCCAACCTTCCTGCGAACGCAGGGAGGCTGGTGCAGCACGCGCGGGTCTACGAGGGTGTTGTTGGAAAGACCGCGACTCCAGGCAGCGCGGCGCTCGTACCTGTGGTGGAGCCCGAAGACTTCCCGTAGCTCTATCACCTTGGCTCCATGCTCCGGGCCCTGCACATTACGCGTCTCGGGCGCATCTTCCCACGGCAGTACTCCTCCGCGCTCAGCCCACTGGTGCGCCACTCCTCCACTCGCTTCTTCCACAGCTCCGCATTCGCCATGCGCACCGCCTTGCGCGCTCCGGCTCATCCCCTCCAGACGGGGCTCATGCTGCGGATACCCGTTTTCGGAGTGGGCCACCATCTTCCCCAACGCCGCGTGCGCCATCGCCCTCATGGACCGCGTCATCCACCACGCGAGCATCATCAGCATCGAGGGCGACAGCTACCGCAGGCGCATGGCCGAGGAGTCACGCGCGCAACGCAAGGCCAAGAAGAGCTGAGCATCCCCGCTACTCTCTGCTGCCCACCGGCCTCGCTCCGCGCCCCTCAACCGGGGCAGGAGCGAGGCCGTCTTGCATTGGCTCGACTCGATACCCGCGCCTGCCGATGACCCGAATCCCGCGCTCCGCGATGACCGCGTCGATGACCAGAATCCCGCGCTCCGCGATGACCGCCAACATTCGATGACGAGGACGTGGGCGTGGTGGAGGAGTCGGTCCATGGCGGCGCTGGCCATGAGTGGGTCGCCAAAGAGAGGCGGCCACTCCTTGATGGAGCGGTTGGAAGTGATGACGGTGCTGCGGCGCTCGTAGCGCTGACGGACCACCTCGTAGAGGTCCATCGGCTCGTCCTGAGTCAGTCCGCGCAGGCCGAGGTCATCGATGATGAGCAAGTCGGGGGAGGTGAAGCGCAAGAGGCGCTTGTCGTAGCTGCCCTCGCCCCGGGCGGCCCGCAGTTGCATGAGCATTTCATGGGCGCCGACGTAGAGGGCGCTGAAGCCGGCGCGGCAGGCGCGGTGGCCGAGGGCCTGGGCCAGGTGGGATTTGCCGACGCCAGTGGGGCCGACGATGAGGACGTTGTCGTGGCGCTCCAGGAAAGAGCAGGTGCCCAACTCCAGCACCTTGGCCTTGGGGACGCTGGCGTTGAAGTGGAAGTCGAAGTCCTCGAGGGTGCGGGCATGCTCGAAGGAGGCACGGCGCACGCGCTGGGAGAGTTGCTTGGAGTCGCGACGCTCCACCTCGTCGCCCAGCAGGCGGTAGAGGAATTCGGAGTGGGAGAGGTTGTCGTCCACGGCCTGCTGGGTGCGCAGTTGGAGGGACTGGAGGACGCCGGACAGGCGCAGCTTCTTGAGCATGGGAATCAGCTCGTCAGTGGGACTCAATTTCGGACTCCTGAGGCACGGCGGGGTGGTGAAGCAACTCGGCCACGCTGCGTGCGAAGCGCGGCTGAGGCAGGGAGGACGTCGCGGGGGCCGCGAGGACAAGGGGCAGCGGCTGCAAGTCGAGGCCCTGGCGCAGCAGATTCTTGAGGCCGCCGTAGGCGTAGGTGCCGTAGTAGTGGGCACGCCGGGCGGCGGCGCGGGCGCGCTCGGGTGGGAAGCCTTCCAGGTGCGTGACGATGGCCTGCACGGCGCGCAGTTGAGAGAGGACTTCGTCGGAGTCGAAGACGGCGCGCACGTAGGTGAGGACGTCCTCGCCCAACCGTGCGGCGCGCTCCTCCCAGTAGCCGCGGCTGCGGTGGCGCAAGTCGGCGCGGTGCTGGGGCAGGTGCTCCTCGCGGGTGGCGTAGAGGCCCGTGCCGCGCCGGGCGTGGGTGGCGACGCGGACGTCCTGGGCGTACACCTCCAGGCTTGCGTCGGTGACGCGCAGCCACACGTCGCTGCCCACCAGGCGCCAGGGCACCGAATAGAAGCGCCTCTCGAAGAGGACGTGGCTGTCCTGGTGGACGCGCGTGGGCTTCCAGACGACGGGGGTGAAGCGCTTCTCGGGCAGGGGCCGCAGCGAGGGCGATTCCTCCTCCCGGAAGACGTCCACCGGACGCCGGCCCGTGCCGCCGCACGTTGGCCACCTCGGCCAGCCACTCTTTCAACTCCGCGCGCACGACGTCGACGTCCTGCCCCTGGCGCCCCTTGAAGAAGCTGGACTGGACGTATTTGACGCCCGCCTCCACCTTGCCCTTCTTCTGGGGCGCGTACGGCGGCGTCGGGTCGACTTTGAAGCCGTAGTGCCGCGCCACCTCGCGGTAGCTGCGGTTGAGGGCCGAGGGCACGTCCGGCGTGAAGGCCGCGCGCAGCACCGCGGCCTTCAGGTTGTCGGGCACCACCGTCTCCACCACTGCGTGTTCCGGGGCAAGCCGAGCACCGATTCCGGGCCAAGCCGAGCAGCGATTCCGAAGCAAGGTGAGCAGCCGTTCCGGGGATGCCGAGCAGGCATTCCGGGCATGTCGAGCACCGATTCCGGGGATGCCGAGCAGGCATTCCAGTGAAGCCGGGCACCACTCGTAGTGAGGAGTGGGCGGTCGACAGAAGCGTTGACGGCGCTGGGCAGCAGCAGGCCACTCCGCCCTCCCGATTTGGAGGTGGAGATGGCGGCACAGAGGCTGTCCATGCGGAAGTTGAGAGAGCTGTTCCGGTTGCGGTTCGAGGCGAAGCTGACGACGCGGTCGATTGCGGCGAGCCTGGGCATCGGCAATGGCACGGTGTGCGACTACCTGGGGCGGGCGCGGGTGGCGAAGCTGCCGTGGCCGCTGCCACCGGAGTTGGACGATGATGCGGCGCTGGCCGCGCTGCTGTTCCCCGACGACGCAAAGGCGTTGGCGGAGCGTCCGGAGCCGGACTGGGCCCGGGTGCATGCGGAGCTGAAGAAGAAGGGCGTCACCAAGCTGCTGCTGTGGCAGGAGTACCTGGAGGCGGTGCCGGGCGGCTACCAGTACAGCCGCTTCTGCGAGAGGTACGGGCGGTGGCTGGCCACCGCCAGCGTCACCCTGCGCCAGGAGCACCGTGCCGGTGAGAAGTGCTTCGTGGACTTCAGCGGGGACGGGGTGCAGGTGGTGGACGCGGCCACCGGCGAGGTGCGGGTGGCGAAACTCTTCGTGGCGGTGCTGGGGGCCAGCAACCTGACGTACGCGGAGCCCGTCTTCAGCGAGGACGTGCCCACGTGGGTGGGCTGCCACGTGCGTGCCTTCGAGTACTTCGGCGGCGTCAGCGAGTTGGTGGTGCCCGACAACCTCAAGGCGGGCGTCACCCGGGCGCACCGGTACGAGCCGGACTTGAACCCCACGTACGCGGACCTGGCGCGGCACTACGGCTTCGCGATTCTGCCCGCGCGCCCGCGCAGGCCGAGGGACAAGGCGAAGGTGGAGGTGGGCGTGCTGCTGGCCGAGAGGTGGATTCTGGCGGCGCTGCGCCACCGGCACTTCACGTCGCTGGCCCAGGTGCAGGAGGCGGTGAAGCCGCTGCTGGAGAAGCTCAACACGCGGCCCATGCGCAAGCTGGGCAAGTCGCGCTGGGAGCTCTTCGAGCAGGTGGAACGCGCCACGCTGCGGCTCCTGCCGGCGCGGCCGTACGAGCTGGCCTTCTGGAAGAAGGCGCGCGTCAACATCGACTACCACGTGGAGCTGGAGGGCCACTGGTACAGCGTGCCGTACACGCTGGTGGGCAAGTCGGTGGACGTGCGTCACACCGAAGCGTGCGTCGAAGTCTTCCTCGGGGGCCGCCGCGTGGCCAGCCACGTGCGCAGCCAGCAGAAGGGGCGCTTCACCACGCAGGCCGAGCACATGCCCGCCTCCCACCGGCAGCACGCCGAGTGGACACCCTCGCGCCTCATCCGCTGGGCCGAGAGCGTCGGCCCTCGTGCGCGAAGCTGGTGGAGGAGCTCATGACGAAGCGGCCCCACCCGCAGCAGGGCTTCCGCTCCGCGCTGGGCGTGCTGCGCCTGGCCGACGAGAAGAAGTACGGCAAGCCTCGCGTGGAGAAGGCGTGCGCCCGGGCGCTGCGCCACCGCGCCGTGGGCTACAAGTCCGTCCTCGCCATCCTCCAGCACCGCCTCGAGGACGTTGACGAGACGACGGCCGACAAGGGCCCGCTGCCCGAGCACGAGAACGTGCGCGGCGCCCACTACTACCACTGACAGCACGCGCGGCTTGACGGCCGTGCGCGGACATTCCCCGTCGGTGCTGGCCTCAAGTCTCCCAGCATCGGAGGTAGCCGGCGCGCGCCCTGGCAGCCGGGCGCGCGCCGGCCGGACGACGAGACTGCAAGGAGCGCAAGAGATGCTGGTGGAACAGACGCTGGAGAAGCTCAACGCGATGAAGCTGTACGGCATGGCCAACTACCTGCGCAGCTGGGTGGAGAGGCCGGGGGACAAGGGGCTGGGTGCCTCGGACCTGGTGGGCCTGTTGGCGGACGCGGAGTGGATGTACCGGGAGAACAAGAAGCTCACCTCGCGGCTGCAGCACGCGAAGCTGCGCCAGCAGGCGTGCCTGGAGGACATCGACTACGCCCATGCGCGGGGCCTCACCAAACCGCAGGTGCTGGAGCTGTCCACCTCGAAGTGGGTGGCCGACAAGCAGAACGTGCTGCTCACCGGGCCCACCGGCGTGGGCAAGAGCTTCCTGGCATGCGCGCTGGGACAGAAGGCGTGCCGTGACGGCTACAGCGTCGTGTACCGCCGCGCCTCACGCCTCTTCGACGAATTGGCCCAGGCCCGCGCGGACGGCACGCACCCGCACGCGCTCAAGCGGCTGGCCAAGGCCCAGGTGCTCATCCTCGACGACTTCGGCCTGGAGCCACTGGGCTCGGCTGAGCGCAAGGAACTGCTCGAAGTCCTGGAGGACCGCTACCACCAGTCCTCCACGGTGGTGACGTCCCAACTGGAGCCCAAGGACTGGCACGCCGTCATTGGCGACGCGACGCTGGCCGACGCCATCCTCGACCGGCTCGTCCACAACGCCCACCGCCTCCGGCTCGCCGGGGACTCCATCCGCAAGGCGGACGCGAATTTGACGAAGGCGCGTAAGCAGGTGAAGTGAACGAACGTCCCAGCGTCGCTGACGCTCCGACTGCTCGCCATGCCCGGAACGGCTGCTCGGCTTGAGCTGGAATGGGTGCTCACCTTCGCCGGAATACGCAGCTGTCGCTCTACAACTTCACCGCCGTCCGCTGCCGGTTACGGAAGACGAATACCGTTCCGCTGAAAGGGTTTTCCGCGAGGGCCGCACGGCACTGTTGCGCCAGCCCATCAACGCCCCGGCGGAAGTCCACCGGCTCAATGGCCACCAGCACTCTCATTTGAGGAGTGATTTGAATCATGGGCCCCGCAGCGCGGCCACCAGGGCCGGCACGTCGACGCCCTGGCACGAGGCGGGCACGGTGAGCGTCAGTCGGTTGCCCTCCCGGGCCACGTACTCAATGACGAGGTTGGCGGCGGGGGCCGGCCCCAGCAGTTGCGCGGCGCTCACCTCAAGGAAGCCGTCCGGCCCGCTCGCCGCGCCGGCCTGACGCTTCGGCGGGTGCGCCGCCGACGTCCGGGCCTTCAGCCCGGCGTGGCCCACCCCCAACGCGCGCGCGACATGGGACACCCCGTAGCGCTGCGCCGCCGAAACCGCCTCCCTCCACAGCGCCTCTGGCATCCGTCCCTGCTGGCTACGCGTCAGCCGCCACTGCTGCACCCGCCCGCGCAACGCCTCCAACTCTTCCGCTGCTATACTGCCTCTCGCCACCGTGTCTCTCCCGGTCCGCTCCAATGGGCCGTGGACGGTACCGGGGGGCACCAGGGCCCTTCACGCACGTCTGCCGGAAGGACACGGTAGGGGCGCGCGTCGACGAGCCCGCCAGCCGCCCGGGGGGGGAGGAGTCCGTGGCCTTCAGTGAGGCGGGCGCCCTCCAGCCCCCGTATGAGCCGGAGGCCCTCTGCCTCCTCGTCGAGCACTCCAACTCCCTTCGCCAGAATGTCGACGCCTACGCCACCAACATCGACGGCTTTGGGTACCGCTTCGAGCCCGCCATCGACTTCGACGGGGATGGGGCGCAAGAGAAGGTGGCCGACGCCATGGCCCTGGAGCGCCTCGCCGCGCGTGACGCCGGCACGCTTCCTTCCGGGACGCCCCTACTTCCCACGGACGAGGAAGTCGCTGCGCATGCGGAGGAAGTGCGCCAGCAGGCCCGGGTGGAGAAGGCCCGCCTGGAGTCCTTCTTTGACTTCTGCTGCTTCGACTCCAGCTTCGTCGAGCTGCGCCGCCGCATTCAGCGCCTGCTGCTGCGTCGCATTGGCCACTGCCCACTGCTCCTGCGCCGCATCGGCGCCCGTGCACCTCTTCGGGGGCCATCACGGATGTGACCGGGTAGTAATACGGACACGACCCGAAGTTCGGCTGCAACTCACCAATCTTTTCCCGGTCCGAGGATTAGGATCTCGGGTGCGGTTACAATCGAAGGCGCTGGCCGCAGGTCAGGTGGCGAGAGCCATCCCATCGGGCTGAATCAGTGAGGCTGAAGGCTCGTTCACAGAATGGGCAGACGACAAAGCGGTCTGGCCTGACGAGCGCGGGCTGCTCGGGCAGGTCCCAGGCGGACCGTGGTGGAGGCTCCCACCTGGGTGGCATTGGAGGTACCTCGAAGATGCGAAAGTCAGGCTGGATGCACCCTGGGCGATTCACCCGCAGGAGGAACTCCGAAGTGGAGCCCCCCTCCTCTAGCGGGGCGAAGAGCTGGAGCAGGACCTGCACTCCGTGCACCACCCAGACCTGTCGTTTCGAGTCAGTGACGGGTCCAAAACCAAAGCGGTGCGCGAGCGCGTGCACGCAGGGGAGGGCATCCACCACCTCCTCCTCTGAGTCTTCGCTGAGGACGACGTACTCCACCCCCCGGGGGCCCAGAAAGAAGTAGCCCCTCACCCGCACGGGGCCGACGCCCTCTACAAGGTTCGGAACGATAAGGGGCGCTCCGACTCCTGGCATGTGGCGGATGTAGGCCTCCGGGTGGAGTTCCCGGAGGGTCGCCTCGTCGTCGCCCCACCGGGTCCTGCCGAGGCCCTCGGCCAGATTGTCCGTTACCGCGCGCCAGGGCCTCATCGCCCGTCAGCGCCTCGTGCGTGTAAACCGCTCATGAGGAATCACTCCACAGGGGGGTAGTTCTGAATGATGAATCTGCGCAGTGCCATATCCGAAGGGAAGAGCCTCGGCAATCCCATGGCTTGACGGAGGGCTTCCTCGGCACGAAACGCGCGAAGCTCAAGCAGCCGTGTTCGGGGCTTGCCCCCCACCGGGGTCATCTGCCCGTTGATGTTCAGTTGCATGCCAGGGGGGAACCTCAACTTCATCCCGGGCAGAGAAAGATTTCTCATGTAATCAATCTGGTGAACGCCTTCATGTAGCACATCCCCAATGTGGACGTAGGCCGGACCATTCGGAGCCTGCTCGGTGGCGGCATAGACCGTATCCTGATACGCGAAGGCCCGCGTCCCCACCTGCCCGCCGATCTCAAGGGACTTGTTATCGAGAGTCGCCTGCGGAGCAAACTTGAACTTCGTCTTTTCGCCGGGAGGGACCTTGCCTTCCAGCAGGTCAGCCACCTGATCAGCCTCTGGCGTCTTCCCTCGCAGTTCCTTCGCGAGGGCCTGCTTAGTGGCGCGCACCAGATCGTCATTCGGAGGCGGGCCTGCCTTGTTTGCATGGTACGGCGTCCGAACCGTTCCTCCGCCGACTGACTCTACAACTTGAGTCACGCCTCGCGTGGGAGCCGCCCCCGTCCCCACGTCTCCACCAACGCGATTGTCCGCAAAGCCAATTACAGACCGCTTCACAAGCAAAACATCCGATGATGGATTCCACGGCCCGTTGGCGAGATCCAGCGCCGCTACTGACGCGTCCAGACAAGCCGAAGGGTCCCGGTACACATAACAGCCAGTAGCTCCGGTCACGATACCAACGGTGTCCAGCGCGGCCTCCCCGACTACGACCCCCCCCCCCCGCCAGCCCTAGCTTGACCATGGCCGCATGGAAAATCGCTGGCCCTATCGCAACCCCGCTCAGCACTGCAGCCCCTATGGCCGCGCCGATGCCACGCCCCTCCTGCATGACCTCGTACTGCTCGTCGCCAATGGTCCCATCCGCGAGCATCTGCGATTCGATGATTGCGTCACCGCTCCATGGGTCATGCCCGTTGACATCCCTCCACTTCAGCGGATTGGTGAATGCATACGCGTACCGATGCAAGCTCGGCGCATCGTCCAGCGAGCCCTCGTAGGAGTCGCGGCTGATGAAGATGCCCGACTCGGCGTCGTAGTACCTGGCGCGAGCGTAGGTAAGACCCGTCTCGGTGTCATACTGGTGCCCCGTGAAGCCCAGCTTGAAATCCCCTGCGGAGGGAGCCGTCTCGTTGCGGTGATTGCCCCAGGCGTCGTACTGGCGCACGTCAGTCACCGCGCCACCGGCGGACATAGCATCCGTCACACTGCCCAGTGCGTCTGTTCCGAGGAAGCTCGTCGTGGTGGTTGAGGCCAACTCGCTGACGGCCAGAGGCCCCTTGCCGTAGTGGTAGCGCCGCCGTGTCGGGTGTTGCGCCTGGCTGCCGTCCGCCTCCTGCAGCACGAAGGCCTCGTCCAGCACGTACTCCACATTCTCCGTGGCCGTGCGCCGCTTCGTGCGCTGCAGATTGACATCGTAGTCGTACCGCCCGACTTCCTGGCCGCCCTCGTAGACAGTCGTAAGGGTGTTGCGGATGTCCCAGGCCAGTTGCCGCGTCACACCCTGCTTTTGCCGGGCGATGAGGTTGCCGTTGTTGTCCCAGGCCAACGTCACGTCGCGCGTAGCGTCCTTCGCGTCCGTCTGGGTCAGCGCTCGGTCCGCCCTGTCGAAGGCCGTTGTGACATCTACCAGCACGTCGGCAGGTGCCAGCGCGAAGAATGCCGCAGCAGTCAGGGATGCTACCGCCGAGCCTGGTGCCTTCCTCTCCCCCAGGCGGTTGCCCACGTCGTCCAGCCGGTACAGCGTCGCTTGGCCGTCCGGGTACTTCACCCCCACCAACCGGTCCAACGCGTCATACCCGTACGTCGTCGACTCGGACGTGCCCAACGTCTGCGTGGCGGGGAGGGTGCGCTGCTCAACCTGTGACGTCCGGTTGCCATTGGCGTCATAGCCATAGCCGTACCGGCTCACCACCGCGGCGGGCGTGCTGCAGGCGTCGGTAATGGCTCCCTTGGCGCTGAGGACGTCAGTGAGGCGCCCCACCGCGTCATAGCAGCGCCGCTCCTCGATTCCGTTGGGGTAGTCGGTGCCCTTCAGCAGCCCGTCCGGCCAGTACGTGTACGTGGTGATAGCCGCGCCCATGGTGGCGGTGCGCACCCTGTCCAGCGCGTCGTAGGTGTACACGGTGGCCACACCGTCCGCATCCTCCACCCGCTGGCGGTTACCCTTCGCGTCGTACCCGTAGCCGACGCGCTTGCCATCGTAGCGCAGTTCCTCCTTCAACCTGTCCAACCCGTCGAAGGTGCGCACCGTGGTTTCCACCGCCAGGCCCGCCGCGGCCTGCTTCGTCTCCACCACGGACGTCACGTTGCCATTGGCGTCGTACTCGTACTCCTCGCTGTCCACCGAGGGCAACTCGCGCGGCTGCTTGTGGCTCAGGTACGTCCGCGCCTCCAGCCTATTGAGGACACCATGCGTCTCCAGCGTCAACTGGCCTTCGGCGTCCTGTCGCGAGGAGACATTCCCCTCGTCGTCGTAGCCTACGTGCCAGTGCAGCGTATTTACGCCTTCCGCGCCCGGCACGCTGCCGCGCTGCTGGGGCGTCAGCCGCGCGTGCGCGTCCAGGTGCTGGTATTCGTCCGTACGGCGATTGAGGGCATCATAGGCATACGTTGTCAGGTTGCCGTTGGCGTCCTGCTTCGCCATCAAGTTGCGCCGCGCGTCATAGACGAAGGAATAGACGCCCTCCAACGCATCCTCCACAGACAGCAGCTTGCCCTCCTCGTCGTACGCGTAGCGAGTGACGAAGTCGCCTGCGCATGCGTGCGACTTCACCGCCGCCACGTCCAACCCGCTCGCCGCGTTATGCGCCAGCGTTGCGCCGCCCAGCGGCCGCTTCTCGCACTCCTTGTTGCCAGCCGCGTCAAAGGCGCGCGTCGTCACCTGGCCCAGCGAGTCCTCGCTGCGCACCGCCCGGTTCAGGTCGTCGTACGTGTGGCGAACGTCGTACGCCACCCCCGTCACCCGGGCACTCTTCACCTCGAGCACGTTGCCCACTGCATCGTACTTCGAGGTGGTTCGCGCGGCCTCCGCCGTCCCCAAGCCTTGTGTCGCCTCGAGAAGCCGGCCAGCACCGTCATACACGGACTCGGTAACGTGGCCGTTAGCGTCCGTCACCCGCGTGGGGTGACTGCTGGCGTCGTACCGCGTCTCGCCCGTCTGCGTATCCACCCCATCGCTTCGAACGGTGCGCTCCACGCGGCCAAGGCCGTCCATGTAGCGCACTTCCGTCGCGACACCGCGCCTATCGCGAAGCGTCTGAGTCCTGGCGACATCGTCGTACTCGTGGCTCTGCGTGTAGACAGCGGACGTAGACTGCAAGTCAAAGTCCCACTGGAAGCGCAGCCGGCTAGCGGCGTCGTACGCGTATGTCGTGACGTACCCCTTCCTGTCCTTCTCCTCACGCTTGTCGAGGAAGTCGAAGCGGGTTTCCCGCTCGTGGCCTAGCGCATCCACCGTCCGCACCTCACGCCCTAGCGCGTCCAGGTACCGCCGTGTCACGTGACTTCGCGCGTCCGTCTCCTCCACTTGGACGAGGCCAGCCTCGGGCACGTCGACGTAGGCGCGCGCCGTGCGCGTCAACTCCTGCCCGCCCGCGGAGAGGCTTTCCACCAGTACGTCTCGCGTCTGACGGCCCAGCGCGTCGAAGAAGGCCTTGCGCAGAATGCCACGCCCGTCCACCTGGGCAATGCCGTGGCCCTCCCCGTCATAGGTGGAGGACTCCGTCACTCCCATGGGGAGGCGGCGCAAGGTGCGACGGTTGAGGCCATCGAAAACCTCCTCCGTGCGCCGGCCCAGCGCGTCCACCACCGCACTGCGGTTGCCATTGGCATCATACTCGTACCGCGTGACGAGCCCGAGGGCGGGCCCCACGCGCGCGTCGTCGGGGTTTCGCGTCAGCGGCGAGGCGCCGTCATCCACCACCTGGGTGAGGACGCGGTCCAAATCGTCCAGCTCAACGGTGGTAACGAAGCCACGCCTATCTCGCACGTGGGCCCGGTGCTGCTCGTCGTCATATTGGCTTGCCTGCGAGTACGTCCACGTTGTCGGTGTGGCGCCCCCGCTTCTCACCACAGACTCCGTCACCCCTAGCGGGCGGTTGAGGCCGTCATACGTGGTAGTGCGCGCCAGGTGCACCACCGCCCCCTGCCGACTCTCCACTCGGGTGACGTTGCCATTGCCGTCGTACTCGCGGCGCTCCTCACGGCCCACCGCGTCCACGGTGGAGGTCCGCCGGTTGGCGAAGTCATATGCATACGTCGTCGTGTGGCCGTTGCCGTCCGTCTCCGAGAGGAGGTTGCCTACCCTGTCATAGCGCCGCGTCACCTCGTACCGGCGCTGCGTGGAAGTCGTGAAGGACTCAGAGGGCACCTCTGGCGTCGTCACGCCTACCATGCGGTACAGCGAGTCCAGCCGGGACTCAGTCCGGAATCCGTGCTTGTCCTCCTCCCAGACGCGGTTGCCCGCGGCGTCGTAGCCGTAGCGCGCCACCACGCCGGCCAGGCCCACCTGGGTGGACTCCCCGCCCTGAGCCTGGAAGCGCGCGCCATCACGCACCGCCACAGTCACCTTCGTCGGCCGGTCCGCGAAGTCATACGCCGTGTAAGTCACCACCCCGCGCCGATCCACCACTTCCGTGCGGTTGCCGGCCTCGTCGTAGAAATAGGACGTCCTCAGCTCCGTCGTGAGGTCTCCTCCTGACTCCGTCACCTCCTTGACTCGATTGAGTCCATCCAGCGTCAACCGACGCGTCAGGCCCAGGCCATTCGTCTCCACCTCCACCTGCCCGCCCGGGTAGTACTGGTACTCCGTCGTCAGCCACGGCCCCTTGTCGTTGCGGCGCTCGTTACGCACCATGCGGTCCAGGCCGTCGAAGACTCGGTGCGTCTTGTGGCCCAGCGTGTCCGCCTCATCCTCCAGGCGGCCGCGCGCGTCATACCCGTATGTCGTCTCAATGAACCTTCCGCCGAACGTGGGCGTCCGCTTACGCGCTGCATGGCCGAATGCGTCGTACTCAAGAATGGAAACGACATTCCCATTTCCATCAACGACAGCGGACACGTCCCCCCTGAGGGCTCCCGAGGGACAGGTGCCACCCGGCAACTGGCAGTACCGCTGGCCCGTCACAATGTCCTGGGGAGAGGGCGCCACCGTCTCAGCCAACTCAAGGCAGCCCGCCGCCCCCAGCAACGAAGAACTCGCCACGGCAGTTGCAAGCGTCCGCGTTTCCAGTGGCAATCCAGTCCCAGTGGGCGTCGCAGTCCTCGGGTCCATCCCAGCCGAGTCCAGGGTGATGCGCGTGACGCGGCCTTCCGCATCAATGTGGCACGTCGGGATGCTGAAGGACGCGTCATACGCCCAGCGCTCCACCACCGCAGGCACAGGCTGCCCCTGGGCATCCCGCACGACCTCCGTGCCCACCGCATCGTCACCCGACGCGGCCAGCATCGGAGTCTCCACCCTGCGCTCCACCATGTTGCCGAAGGCGTCGTAGCGATAGCGCGTCACCCGGCCTCGTGCGTCTTCCTCACTCTCCTTGCGAAGGTGCGTCGCGTCCCATTGAGCGCGGGTACGGGCCACCAGCGTTCCACTCAGCGGGCGCTCCACCTGCACGGCGGCGCCGTACGGATTCATCCGGTACACCGTCTCCGGCACGTCAGGCCGCGGGCCCTTCACCCGCGTCTCATACGTACGCACGGGCTGACCGAAGATGGGGAGCGTGTTGGGCTGCAAGGCGTACACGAATTCTGTCGCCGCGCCCTCCGGCTCAAGCACGCGCTTCACGCGCTCTCGCTTGTCTCCGAAGCGGAGGAAATCCGCCTCGCCAGGCAACGTGTCATTCTGGGTGTAGTACTCGTACCGCGTGGTATTGCCGTTAGCGTCAGTGTACGCAGCGAGGTTGCTCTGTAGCCGCTCGTCGAAGCTGTCGACGTATTCGTACTTCTCTTCACGCAGGATGGGGGCCCCCGCCTGCGAGCAACTTCCGTCCAGGCGGCGCACGCCAGCCAGGTTGGCGCGCAGGTCATAGGAATAGGACACGCAGACGCCCAGAGAGGTAGCAGTGCCGTCCTCGGGCACCTGCGAGGGCGCATATGGGTTTTCCATCAACTCCACGTCGGCCAGCAGCGCGTGGGGCGCCCCAGGTGGACGCACATAGCCAAGTCGCAAGAAGCGTTGGTTGCCAGCCTCGTAAATGCGCGAAACGTCGCCGTCGATATCCGCGCCGCCGTACTCCAATATCGCGGCGTGCCCTGAAGTATCCGTCACCGACAGCAGCCTGTGCCGCGGCGGGCTGATGGACGCATCCACCTGACCGTAGCGATACTCCACGCCGCCCGGCGCACGGAAGACGAGTCGCTCCTGAGAGGTGCCCCCCACCTGCGCCACCTCGCGACGGAACGTGCCATGAAAACCACGCTGCGCTGTGCATTGCCCATTTGCAGCACACGTAAACACCTGACCACTGCCCTCACCACCCACCACCATGTAACGGAATTCACCGCTGCGCCTGTCCGGCACCACGAAACTGCGGTAGGCGTGCGTCCAGCCGCGCCCCAGTGGCCCACGCTCAAAGCCCTGGTTGCTGTAGCTACGCGTAAAGGCCAGCGCGGGGCCTCGTCCCTGGACGCGCAAATCCTCCGCCTGTTTGACGAGGTGACCGTCCACCACGCTGACGCCCTTGACGAAGGTGTGCCCCACGGGGAGCGCCCCCGCGTCTTCCACCGCCGTCTTCAGCGTGAGGCGCTGCGTCTGCGTCTTGTCCGGGGTCGACGTCGGAGTGAAGTCGATACGCACCTCCTGCCCCGACGGGTCTCCCGGCGGCACCTGGAGGCTCAGCACTCCCATTTGCGACACCAACTCTGGCGGCGGAGCATTGCCCGCAATCGCCTGAATCTCCAACTGCCCCGCGCCATTACGCACCAGCCGGCCACGACTGAGCATTGTGGGACCAGAGGTGACAGTCACGTCCCCCTCATCCCCCACGCAGAACTCCAGTCGCGCTGGGACCAGAATGGGCTTCTCGGTGGCCGTAACCGCAACCACGTCCGTGCCGGTAGGCGTCGCCGCCGACTCGAAGTTGCGCACCGGGAGAATAACTTTCGCGCCCAGCTCGCCGCCGCTGGCCAGCAGACGGCTGCCTGCGGGCGCGAGGCGAATGACACCGCCGCCAACGACCTCGGTGATGGCGTTGGAGATACTGAAGCGAATGGAGTGTATCTCCACCTGGATTTCTCCACCGTGTGTCCCCGGCCGCAGCGGTAGGTTGACGGTTTGGAGGGTGCTTGGCAGCAACTCGATGAGGGAGGCATCACCGGGAAGGCGGGGCCGGCCAGCGAGGCCTCCTTCTCCGAGGAGTACCTCCCCAGCCACGTCAGGCTTCTCGATGAAGCGCACGTAAATGGGGTAGCCCGCGGGATTGGATACCGAGAGCTGCGCGAAACCGTCATCCACGGAGGCACCACTACAGGGGCTGGCCACCGGCTCACCTGCTGGCACTCCCGTCTCAACCTGCACCTTCGCTTCTTCTGAGCCGAACGAGTAGACGACCCCACCAGGGTTCACCAACGCGAGTTGCTCCCCCCGCTCGGTTCGTTCAATCACCGACGCATTCACGTAGATGTACTGCCGCCCGCTGCGCACCAGGTACCTGGGCCAGAACACCACGCGCTGGTCGTCGTCGATTCCTCCACCGATGCCACTTTCGGTCAACGGCGTCTCCACTTGGTCGGAGAGAGTGGAGGACTCCGACGCGACCCGGATTCGCACCTGGACGCTCGCGAGGTCCGGCTCATCTCCCTTTACCGGCTGCCAGGAGGTGCCGTTCTCCGTGGTGCGCAACACCTGCGCCACCAGGGGCTCGGGGAACTCGCCGCCAAAGACGCCACTGAAATGGGTGCCCAACGTCTCCAGGCTGAGCGCGTAGCGCATCCGGTTTTCAGAGACTGGGGGTAGCAGCGCCTCGACAACATAGCTGGCGCTCACCGGACCACCGGGAGACTGCGCTGCGGCCGTCACCACGTAGTCGCCCGGAGTGGGCCCCGGAACATAACCCGCCGTTACCTCGCCAAGCGTCGGCGTCTCAAGCGTCAACGTGGGAGTGACATTCGGAGAACTCAACAACTGCGTCTGACCAGGAGGCACTGCGGCAGGACTGAAAAAGCGCCCAGTTCCTGGATCTCCGGACCAGGTGACCGACACGTTGGCCAGAGGATTGTCATACCGGTCTACGGCCTTGGCCCTCATGGAGCGGTTGGTCTCGATGCCAGCGATGGTCCGCTCGATGCGCAGCGCGCCTTCAGTCTGGATGCGGGCCAGGGGGCCCGGTTTACCAAGGACTGTGAAGGGGCTCGCGAGCAGGAGAGTGACGTCCCCATTCGTCGTCTGGGCCATGACCTCGTTGAGCCCCCAGAGCTGGCTGGCGGGGCGCGGGATTGTCGGCGTCGGCGCCACCGGCACCTCAATAGCCCACTTGCGGATGTCTGTATCCGGAATGACGAGAACTCGGGCACGCCCGGTCCTATCAGTCATCACCGTAATCGAATCCACCTGCGTGCCTGGCGCGCCCTCCGCGGCAAAGCGAGGCACCGCCCTGCTGGACTGCGTGTTCGGCCTGAAGGTGACAGGCGCCGAGCTGACCGGCACGCCTTCCGAAGTAGTGACGTACACAGCCAACGGCACCGCACCAGGAGAGCCCACCTCCACTTCCTGAAAGTCGGTTGCAGGCACCTTCACGAGGTTTGCGATGCGCGATGAATCATCCGTGGACTGGGGTGCATCCGGGCCCGCGAGCTGCTCCACCAAAGTGGCATCCAACCAGGAGCTGGGGAGTACAATCGTCTGTCCACCCGAAAGCCGTCCAGAAAGGAAGTAGCCGCCTTCTTCCGTGAGCGGGTTCCTGGCGATGTAGCCCGTCCCTGTCCAATCCCGAAGCTGGAGGGGCTCCTGAGGAATACGTACCTCCCATCCACGTGCAATCAGGTCCTCCACATCGCGGCGCACTTCATCCGAGGCAGCAAGGAGGGGCAGCTCCGTCGGCGCGTTGTTCGGGGTGATGGAAAGGATGGGCATGCCCTGCGCATGGGCCCGCTGAATCACAGTCACTGCGGCGACCGCGTCTTCTTGCGTGCCCTCAGTGAGTACCCTCGCTTCCTGGTAGCTTCCTTCGTAGCCCGCCATGCGGAACAACGCCCTGCCCCGCCCCGCCACAAGCTCCAGCGGCGTCATGGTACGCAGGTCCGCATCCACCTCCAGGCCCTTCCAGATGAGCCGCTGCGGAACACCCATCGTCTGCTCCAGCTCGAGCTGGTTCTGCACCAGCACCACGCTGGCGGTCGGATGGAGGGGCACCACCTGAAGCAGGCGTGCCAGTTCGCGCTCTCCTGCTGTCCACGCGTTCACGTAGGCCGCAGCGCGTTCGTAGAGAAAGCGCGGTGCGTCTCCGTCCTGCGGGTCGTCCACGTCCAGC
Organism: Myxococcus sp. SDU36; assembly: GCF_030168875.1. Classification (NCBI taxonomy): domain Bacteria; kingdom Pseudomonadati; phylum Myxococcota; class Myxococcia; order Myxococcales; family Myxococcaceae; genus Myxococcus; species Myxococcus sp. SDU36. The sequence goes on along the minus strand of NZ_CP077414.1, from coordinate 8,798,225 downwards.
AGCACAGGTGAGTACGCGTTGCCAGGAGCCCCCACGCCGAGGGCCACCATATTGCCGGCGAGAATGCGGTTCTCCAGCCGTCGCTTCGAGCCATCCGGCAGGAGCAACTCCACTGTCCAGGTATGTTCCACCCCCAGGCCGACCGGCCGGGTGCCGAGGGCTTTCTCCTTTCCGTCCACGCGAAGTTGCGGCAGCACCTGCACCACTGCGGCGGGCGCCTGGTAGAGGCCGCCGCTTCGCTGAACGTAACCGTTCACCGACTCATGCTGCGTGCGCGGGCTGAGGGACTTCCGCAAGGGGAAGCAGCGAGGGAGGCGGCAGGCTCCGGCGGTGCGTGCGCAGCGTGTCCGTGAGGAAGTCCAGTACGCCCCGCTCTTGCAGTTTGAGCGTGGTGACGGCGGTGAAGATGCGCTCGACGAAGCAGCTGCCCTCGGGGCCTTGCGTCCCGAATGACGTCTTGCGGTACATGACGGCGTGGCGGATGCACTGCTCGCCGAAGTTGTTCGTCGGCTCGATGTCGGGCACGTCGACAAAGGTCCAGAGGCACTCCTCCAGTTTGAGGATTTCTCGTGCCATGCCCGCCGTCTTCTTCTCCGCGCGTACCTCGGCCTCACGCAGCAGTCGGCCCACCGTGCGTCGTACCTTCTTCATCCGCTGCTCGAAGTCTTCTCGAGCCAGCGTCCCATCGCGCACCCGGTGCCACCACTTGAAGAAGCGGTGGCGCTCGCGCATCAACCGCTCGCCAATGCGGCAGCCTTCGCCTCCGCGGTCGATGAAGCCTTGAAAGTCGCGCGTTAAATGGCTCCAGCAGAGTTGGCGCAGGCCCTTGTCATACCAGTCATACCCGGCCCACCTGTCCGTGGTGAGGAAGCCCAGGAAGCCCTCCCCCAGCAGGGCTTGGGCCACCTTGCCGCCACGACTCCGCGCGATGTGGAACACCACCACCAAGGCCGTGGCGACCACCCACAACCAGGCACGATGGCCCCGGCCATCCTTGCGCCCCTCCACCCATCCCGTCTCGTCCGCGTGGGCCTCGTCGGCCGCCTGCACATATGCGAGGGCCTCGGCCACCGCTGGGGCCAATGCGTCCGTCATCTCCCCTTCGAGATTCACCACGCTGCCCACCGACAAGTCCACGCCTACCATGTCCGAGAGGGCATCCTTCACCAGTCGTTTGGACAGCCGGTACTTGCCTACCAGCAGACTGGCCAGCGCCCCCAGCCTGTCTCCGAAAGCGCTGCGGGCGTGCGCCGGCACCGGCTGGCGCGTCAGCGTGCCGCACGCGCGGCACTCCAGGGCGTGGCTGCGGTACTCGGTGACGACGGCCGACAACGGCGGCACTTCCACTACCTGGTGGCGGCGCGGCTCGCAGTCTCTGCCCTCCAACCGGTGCCCGCAGCCTTGGCACTCCTTGGGCACCAACTCGACGACGTGCTGCACGGCTTCGGGCGGCAGGAGACTTCGCTCATGTTTCTTGTGCCCTGGCTGACCACCGGGGCGGCGGCCCGTGGGCTTCTTCAGCGGGCGCGGCGTGCCGGGGGCGTCCGCGGAGGGGGGCTTCGAGGAGTTGCTCGAATTGAGATTCAGCCGCTCCTTCAACTGCCGGTTCTCCTCGCGCAGCTGCCGGTTCTCCTCGCGCAGCTGCCGGTTCTCCTCGCGCAACCGCCGATTCTCCTCCTCCAGGTGCGCGATGCGCCCCAGCGCCGCTTCCAGCAGCGCCTCCAGCTTCGCAATCCGCGCGTCCCGGGGGTCGAGTTCCGCCACGAGTGGCGGTGTGTCACGCCGCGGCCAACACCGTCGAGCGCCGTCCCGCCCACCGTCCGCTGCCCCGATGTCTCTTCAAGCAGGCACCAGCCGGTGAACGGTTACGACCGGGGAAGTTGCCCTCCCCGGCCCCCCACAGATCCGGACGTGCAGAATTCCCGCATCCGGCTCTTCGGAGAAGGGATTCGCTACGTGGCGTAGATGGAGTGCGTGACACGGGCGCGCGGCAGCGGATTGGACTGAAGCAGTTGGTTGAATCGCGGCCACGGGATGGTGCCTCTCTGGGGGGTGTGGCTCTCGTACTGATCACGCGGCGCATTGCACCTCCGCGCGCTGCGACGCGAGCGTGAGGTTCATGGCGGAATCCCAGCGGTCCGAGAGCACCAGGGCGCGCAGGTCCAGGATGTGCTGGCCAGACGCCTCCTTCCAGCGGGCACCTGGGCGCTTCATACGCAGGGCGACGAGAGACTTGCAGGTGGCCTCCACGTTGCCGCTGCCGATGGGCAATCCCAATCCCCGTGCCTCGGCGTAGTGCATCCGCTCGCCATGGTTCTCCAGGTAGGTGAGTGCCTCGTGCACCGGTCGCCGGTCTGCGAGGACAATGTCCCGCTTGCCGGAGGCGTGCAGTGCACTGGCGATGGTCCACACCGCCCCAGGCGTGTTGAGCAGGGAAAGCTTCCACTTCTCACACAGCACGGAGGCGTGCGGCTGCCCTGCAACCACGAGGGCTGCGGACCCGAGCTTCTCCATCAGGTGCCAGAAGTCCACCAGACGCACCACTTCGTCGGCCGCCGGGGCGTGAGCGGCGAGGGCCTCGTCCAGCAACGCGTGCAACTCGGGAGCGCCATCGGTGAGGACGATGACATGCAGTGCGGGCTGTCTGGAAACCAGCGCATGGACATCGCGAGCCAGGCGCTCGGCCAGCGCACGGCAATCGCCCTGGGGCATCCGCCCGTAGCGGAAGGTGCCCAGCGCTTCGCCGTGGGCGTCGTGGAAGGTGAGGCAGGCGGCGTAGGCCATGCGCCAGACGACGTCCACCGGGCGCTTGGGCGCGCCCTGACGAGGCCGCCCCACGGGGCGCTTCTTCGGCTCCTGCATGGGCACCGCCACCCGGTCCATGCTGACGCTCACGCTGTGCGTGCCTCCGGGCGATTGCAGGGCCTCTGCCAGCGCGGCCTCCACCCGGGGCCGCTGGTGGCCGTACAGCCCGCCCACCTCGTGGCCCACGCGCTCAAACGAAGCGCGGCAGTAGGGCAGCACGCTCAACTGGCGCGCCGTCGCTTGCGCCTCGCGCGAGGTGCCACGGGCCAGCAGGTACGCCATGGGCACCGCGGCCTCGGGTAACCAGCCGTCGGCCACGCACCCGGCACGCATGCTGACGGTGTCCACCGTGGGGCCGTTTCTCACCCCCACCTGCCGGTAGAGGCTGCGCTCTATTTCGACGGGGCCTTGCCGCGTCTTGTACGTCGCCGTGTACCGGCCGACTCGGGCGTGGACCTGGCCCGCGAGGTGGAGGCGGGGCTCGTCGACGTCGTAGCCTCGAAGCAACCTCCGCTTCGCATCGCGCTGCAACGCCTCGGCTGCCTCGTCGATGGCCTCCAGCGCGCCGTCCGGGTCCACCTCCCCGAAGCTCTGACCCTCCTTGGCCTCCCGCCGCAGCTTCGCCTCCATGCGCTTGAGCAACTGCGCGACTTCCTCCGGTACATCGAGCGTTACCTTGGGCATGGGCACACCTCCTTTGATGCAACCCACTGGAAGCCTCGTACTGTGCTGACGAGCAGGTCCCCAACCGCTCGATTCCCCGTCAGCTCATCCAACGCTCAGGATCGGATCCAGACCCAGGGCACCCACTTCGCGAACAACCGCCACACGTCGACGCCAGAGTTGGACAGCAGTCGGTCCACCTGCTTGATGGCGCGCTTGCCTTCCAATCCCCGCGCCTGGGAGAGCGCCAGTCCGATGGCCCTCAATGAGAGGCTGGCGGCGTGCACGGCGCCCAAGGTGGCATTGGACAGCGACAGCACACGCTTGGCATGGGTGTCCGGGCCGACGGCTTCCTCAATGAACCGATGCACCTCGGCGTGCGTGATGGATTTCGACATGCTCCGCACGATGCAGGACAACCTCTGGCGCCGAAAAGAGCGCGCCTCACTGCCGCTTCCCGCGCTGCTCCGGCCCCAGCCAACCACTGGGGACAGCACTTGACGCTCGGCTCAAATGAGGGGACGACTCAGGTCCGTGCGAGATTTCGGCGTCGGCATCCCGCGCAAGGACCAGACGCGCATCTTCGAGCGATTCGAACGCGCGGTGTCCTCGCGGAACTATGGGGGGCTCGGGCTTGGGCTCTGGATAAGCCGGCAGGTCGTCGAAGCCCACGGTGGCGTCATCCGCGTCGAGAGCGAGCCCGGGAACGGCGCCACATTCACCGTCGAGCTTCCGTACTCTCCTGGCAACAGCGACTGAGCGCCGTCACGAACCGGTGTGGCGACCCTCGCGTTGTTCGCTGTCTCATTTGTGCGTCAAACACACGTTGCGGCACCGCTCCCCCTTTGGCCAACACCCCACAGGCACAAGGCGAACAGGCGGGCCACCTGGCAGGCCTGATGCGTTTTCTCGGGGTCGGATTTGAAGAAGGGTCGTCGGGTCGCGGGGTTGCGCGCGGGAGGGGTGAGCGGATTCGTACACCACCTGACGGGTGCCCTGGATGATCGCCCCCTGGCGGGTGGGTTGTGCTCGAAACTGAGCGCGGCAGCCGGAGGCGGAGGGACGGGGCCGGCGAGCCCCATCCCCCCTATGCCCCGCTCCGCGAGACGCGTGGAGCGGGGCGAGAAGGAGTCGAGCATGGGTGGACTTCGAGGACAACAGCGGCGCGTGCTGCGGCAGGCGCGCCTGCCGTGGGATGACGCGGTGAGGGACCCGCGAGACTCGCGTGGCACCCGCCATGAGCACCTGGGCCTGTTGGGGCTGGTGGTGGCTGGCTTCGCGGTGGGCAAGAAAGGGTTGAAGCAGGCCGCGCAGCTGGCGGGGGATGTGGGAGCGCGGACGCGCAAGCGACTGGAGTTGCCGCATTCGGTGAGGGGCTCGACGCTCTGGCGTCTGCTGCGCAAGCAGCAGCCGGGCGGCCTGAGGGAGACGTTGAGGGCCCAGGCGTGCGAGGTGCTGGAGGATTCGAGCGCCCCCCGCCTGCCATTTCCCTTGGGCGTGGTGAGCGTGGACGGCAAGAGCTTGTGGACGACGCACCAGGGCGAGGTGGAGGGGCTGGAGGCCGTCGCCAACGACGAGGAGGGCCGCGCACTGTGGCGACTGGGCGCGCTGCGGGCCGTGCTCACCAGTGCAGCTGGCGGCGCCCTGCCTGGACTTGGAATTCATCGGAGCCAAGGAGGGTGAGTCTCCGGCCTTCCGGCAGTTGCTTCCGCGGGTGGTGGAAGCCTTTGGCGAGCACTTTGGGGTGGTGACAGCCGACGCGGGGCTGACGGCCGCGCAGAATGCAGCCTTGGTGCGAGAGCTGGGCAAGCACTACTGTTTCGGGTTGAAGGCCAACCAGCCCACCCTTCACGAGTACGCCATGCGGGCCATCGCCTCCAAGCAGTGCCCAGCCCGCTCGCGCACCGAGGAGCGGGCGCATGGGCAGACAGTGGTGCGCGAGTTGTGGACGCACGCGCTGACGCCTGACGAGGTGAACTTCCCTGGAGCGCGCACGTTGCTGCTGGTGCGGCAGCAGCACTGGGACGACGAGGACAACCTCCGGGCGGAGGACTACCGCTACTTCGTCACCTCGCTGGACACCACCGTCTTCAACTTCCACCAACTGCTGCGGCTGGTGCGGGTGCATTGGGGCATTGAGAATCGCCACAACTGGACGCTGGACGTCGTCCTGGGCGAGGACGCGCGCCAGCCCTGCCGCCCAACGCGCACGGCCCTGGAGGTGGTGGCCTGGCTGCGGGCGATGGCCTTCAATCTGCTCGCCTGCTTCAGAACGCGTCTGCCTCCGCAAGGCCGTCACCTCGTGGAGTGGACACGCGCATGCGAGCTGCTGCGCGACAGCCTCGTCCATGGACGACGACAGGCGGCATTGGTCATACCGGACTGAGGGCTCGCCGGCCCTCCCTCCGCTTCTGGCCGCCACTCTCCTCCATGCGCACGGCGCCCCGGCCGAACGGCGAAGCTTTGCCGCACCGCGCCTCACTCTCACGCGGCCTCCTCACGAAATCGCAGACACCCGAGAACGCATCAGGCCTGGGCCACCTGGTAGCATCGACAAGAAGTCCATCTTCCCAGCAACCGAGTTAACGGGTCTCCCACGACCGGTCGATAGTCATCGGCATGGCTATCTCGCCGCAGAGCAATCGGCGCACGCACGCATGTGCCCCTCCGAGAAGCCATGCGAGAGGCGCTCTCGACGGTGCGGCCGCAGGGCGCAGCGGCTGGGTTCGCGCACTGCGGCTACCCGCCTCAATCGCGATGCACGCCGTGTTAGATATTGATGCGGGAGCTGACGGCGCGGATGTCCATCCCCAACGCGGAGAACTCGGCGGAGTGGGCGCGCAGGAGCTCCACGAAGCGGGGATGCACGTCCGCCTCCTCGTTCGCCAGCAGGAAGCCGTAGCTCGTCTTCGAGAGCATCCACGAGATCCACAGCATCTCCGTGGCCTCCTCCGGAGGCGGCGCGACGTCATGGTCCGCCTCCGTCGACAGCGCGCCCGCCTTGCCCCAGCGCAGGCCCAGGCACGCGTAGAGCACCTCGCCCGCGTCGTCCCATTGGAGGTTGTTGGCCCAGGCATGGCGGAATGTCGCGAAGTAGATGACGTACCGGCACAGCTGCTTGAGCGCCTCCATCTCTCCGGGCTGGGGCGCGTCCGTCCGGGTCACCGCGCTGACGGCCTTGGCGTGGGTCGCGGCGAGCTTCGCGTCCAGGTCCATGCGCTCGGAGCGCACGAACCACGGCGCCGCCCTTCCCGGCACCGTCGCGCGCAGGTAGCGGCACACGAAGGCGGGCGCCGAGTGCGCCACCAGGTCGTCCGAGAAGCGCCGCACCTCGCTCCACTGCGCCTCCAACGCCGCGCCGTGCTCCGCGAAGAAGGCATCCACGTGCTCCCCTAACAGCCGCCAGAACAGGCCCGCCGCGCGTGCGTAGCGGTGCGACTCGCAGATGGGCGGCGCGGGCGCGAAGCCCTTCCAGTCGTAGCTGCCCATCAGGTGCAACAGCCGCGTCTCCACGCTGCGCTCGGTGAGCGCGCTGGCGCGGGTGATGTAGCCGGTGGGTCCCACGAGGAAGCCGTTGGCGGAGTGGTTGATGAGGACCACCTCCCGCAGGTGCGGCATGAGCAGCCAGCGCAGCGGACTGCGGCGCAGATTGCGGTGCGCGGCGATGGCGTACTGCTCCACGTTGAAGTGGCACTGCCCCAGGTGGTTGCCCAACTCCGTCTCCAGCGTCGCGCTCACCCGCGCCATCCGCTTGGCGGCCTCCCAGGCCTCGCCGTCCGCGGGCGTGTAGCTCCGCCGCGTCACGGGAGCGCCCGGCGCCGTCGCGCCCGGCTCACGCATGCCCAGGATGATGCGCGCCGGCAACAGCCGCCCCTCCACCAACCGCAGCCGCACGTCCACGTCCGGCAGGCAGTGGACGCCGTCCTGCTCGTAAGCGTTCCACGGGAAGTAGAGCCGGAACGCCTCCGGGTCGCCGGGGGCCTCCGGGTCTCCATCCATGAGGGTGGAGAACATGCCGTTGAGCAGCCGCTCTCCGAAGAAGGCGTCGGTGCGCGTGGAGCCCGGCGACTCGCGCTCCATCCGCACCGTCATCGCCTCCGGATAGTCCGCCTGAATCCTGTCCAGGGTCGGCGCCTGCCCCAACCGACCCTGGAGCAGGTGGCGGCGCTTGACGAGCTCGATGGGCGCCACCGCCTTCAGCATCGCCAGCGCGCGCCCCGGCGCGTAGGCCGTGGGCGGAGTCCCCTCCTCCGTGACAAGCAACCGGGCCAGCGGCGTCGTGGGGTCGTACTCCCAGTAAGGCAGCCGCAACGTGCCGAAGTCGTAGTGGAGCCCACCATGGTCATCCGGCCCCTTCTCTGAGCCGATGCGGCGCCATGCCTCCACCACGCGCCCATCCGGGCGGAAGCTGTGCTGCGGCTCGAAGAAGCGCACCTCCAGGTCGGGCAGGTCCTTCACGCCCGCGTCGGCCGGGTCATAGCGAATAGAAAAACACCCATCCGAGTCCGTGAACCCCTGCCCCAGGAAGTCATCCGGCGTGCCGAAGTCCCGGTCCCACAGCTCCACCTTGATGTGATGCAGGGGAATGGGGCCCTGGGGCCCGTCCTGCTCGAAGATCAGTCGCCCGACCGCGACGGCTGGCAGCGTGGTGGGCTCCCTCGCTGGACGGACAGCCCGGACGCGCGGTGCGAGCTCGCGGCTGATGGCCAGACGCTCCTCGAGCGCGAGCCCCGAGTACCACCGGGACAGCTCCTCCACGTCGAGCACCTCGTTGCTTCCGCTCTCGCGTCCTTTGCCGCCGAGAGAGCCCATCCATCGGCGCAGCCCCGCGAACATCATGCCCGTCCCCATGCCGCAGGCGCGCCCGTCCCAACGTCTGTCATCAGCCTCACCTCTCCGGGTCACACTCGCGCTCACGTCAGACGCTTGTTCAATGCGTTCGTGCGCTGAGCGACGCCGGCTTCATTCCCAGGGGAGGGTACCACGACTTGAGGTCCTACTTTTCTCGTTCTACGGTCTGCGCCCGCTACGCAGAGGGTTCCATGACTGTCGAGTACAAACTCACGATTCGGACGGGCACGAAGCTCGGCGCGGGGACGGATGCGAACATTTCCATCGTCCTCGTGGGCACGCGAGGAGAGAGCGCCCCCCGCGTGCTGGACAAGCACTTCCACAACGACTTCGAGGCGGGCGCGGAGGACGTATACGCCCTCTCCTCCGAGGACCTCGGTGACCTGGTCCTGTTGCGCTTCAGCAACGCGGGCGGCGTGGCGGCCGACTGGCTGCTCGACTGGGCAACCGTCACGGCCGGAGAGAAGCAGTGGCGCTTCCCCTTCTACCGGTGGGTGCTGGGTGGCGCCACGGTAGACGTGCTTGAGGGGACCGCGAAGCTCGCGCGCCAGGCAGGCAGCGAGCGCGAGTCCACTGCGCGGCGAGAGCTGCTCGAGGCCCGCCAACGGATGTACCCGTGGCGCGCGCCCGAGGCGACCGAGGGGCTTCCCGGCGCGCTCGACATCAGCGAGGCGCGGCCCCTGCCGAAGGACGAGCTCTACCGGGGCCTGACGGAGGGCAGCTACGAAGTGGTCATCGCCAAGACGCTGGCGGCCATCAAGCTGAACCTGCCCATGCTGACCCGCGCCTGGAACGGGCTGGTGGACATCTTCGACTTCTTCAAACACCTGGAGGTGCCCCAGCTCGCCCAGCGATGGAAGGACGACCTTGAGTTCGCGCGGCAGGCCATCCAGGGCATCGCCCCCCTCCACATCACGCTCGTCCCCGGTCTGCCGCAGGGCATGCAGCTCACCGACGACGACGTCCGGGGCCTCTTGTCGCCCGGCACCACGCTGGCCAGGGCGCTCGACGCCAAGCGCATCTTCCTGCTCGACTTCGAAATCCTCGACGACATCAGGATGTACCGGAAGGTCGGCGAGGACGGCGTCGAGGAGCGGCGCTGGGCTCCCGCGGCGCGCTGCCTGCTGTACCTGGATGACCAGCGTCAGCTGCGGCCCCTGGCCATCCAGCTCGGGCGGGACGCCCAGAAGGACCCCGTCTTCACGCCGAACGACGAAGCGTACGACTGGCTCGCCGCGAAAATCTACCTCCGGTGCAGCGAGGGCAACGCGCACCAGATGGTGACGCACGCGCTGCGCACACACTTCGTGGCGGAGCCGTTCGTCATGGCGACGATGCGCAACCTGCCGGACCCGCACCCCGTCTACAAGCTGCTGCGGCGGCACTTCCGCTACACGCTCGCCATCAACGAGGGCGCACGCAAGGGCCTGCTCGACGCGGGCGCGGTGTTCGACGACTTCATCGCGACGGGCGGCCCCGACAAGGGCCACCTCCAACTGGGCAAGAAGGGCTTCCAGCGCTGGACACTGGCGGACAACAAGCCCCGTCAGGACCTCGAGCGGCGGGGTGTGCTGGACCCGGCCGTGCTCCCCAACTATCCCTACCGCGACGACGCCCTGCCCTTGTGGGATGTACTCGAGGAGTGCGTCGGCGGCGTCCTCAGGCACTTTTACCGGACCAATGCCGACCTCGAGGCCGACACCGAGATGCAGCAATGGTGGAAGGACCTCACCGAGCACGGGCTGCCCGCGGACAAGCTGCCGTGCCGAGAGTTGCGCAGGGTCGACGACCTGATCGACATCCTCACCACCGTCCTCTTCACGGTCAGCGTGCAGCACGCCGCGGTGAACTACCTGCAGTACGAGCACTACGCCTTCGTGCCGAACGCCCCCCTGTCCATGCGCCGGGAGCCCCCCCGGCAGAAGGGAACGCTGCGTGCCGAGGACATCCCCGAGATGATTCCCACCAAGTCCCAGATGCTCTGGCAGGTCGCCATCGGCCGGGCACTCTCCAGCTTCGGAGACGACGAGGAGTACCTGCTGCACGAGGGCGGCTGGCGCGAGGAGTACTTCCAGGAACCGGAAATGGTGGCCATTCGCAAGCGGTTCCAGGAGCGCCTGCGCGCCCAGCGCGAGGCGGTGGAGGCGCGCAACGCGGGCGCCGAGGTGCCCTACACCGTCCTGCGGCCCGACCGGATTCCCTGCGGCATCACCGTCTGAGCCCCTGAAGACACGCGCCCATGCCCAACCTGCTCTCTCGTGGTCTCTTCAACCTGTTCTTCGGCGGCCGACGCAAGCCCCTGGAACGCCTGCCGGGGCCCCCGCCGGGGATTCTGGGCAACATCGGCGACTTCCTCGGCACCCAGCCATGGGACGCCTGCGCCCACTACGCGCGCACCTACGGCCCCATCGCCGTCACCTGGCTGGGGCCCAGCCCCGCGCTGGTGCTCAATGACCCCGCCCTCATCCACGAGGTGCTCGAGACGCGCCGGCTGGAGTTCGAGAAGGGGAACATCGGCGACCAGATTCGCCACTCCGTCACGGACGACACGCCCTTCATCGCCCAACAGGGTGAGGACTGGGCTCGCAAGCACGCCATGGATCCGCTCGCCCAGCCGTGGACTCCCGCCTGGCAGGCGGCCCAGGTGGAGCCCCTGCGTGTGGCCATCCTCGAGTCGGTGGAGACGCTGCTCCAGCAGCCGTCCATCGACCTGACGCTCACGCTGCGCAAGCTGACGTTCGACGCGTTCTGCGTGGCCACGGTGGGCGAGAAGCTCCCCACGTCCGTGTACGACGACTTCATGCTCCTGGCGACGGCGGCCGACGCGCGCATCCAGGCCAAGCTGCCGTTGAAGTTCGTCTCGCCCCCCAATGGCTTCGCGGCCGCGAAGGAGCGCTTCTACGGCCTGTTCCTGGCCAAGGTGCGCACGGCCAGGAAGGCCCCGGCGCCGCACCGCGTGGACCTGATGTCGTGGACGCTGCGCGAGATGCCCCAGCTCGATGACCTGGTGCACGCGAACCTGCTCGGCGGGTTCTTCTTCGGCGGCGTGTTCTCCTCGAGCACCACCCTGGTGGGCGCCTTCCATCAGCTGAACAAGTACCCCGCCACCGAGGAGCGGCTGGCGCTGGAGTCCGCCGCGCTGGCGCAGGGGCCGCTCACCCTGGAGCGCCTGAAGGACGCGCCCTGGGGCGAGGCCGTGGCCTACGAGGCCCTGCGAATCCTGCCCGCGGTGCGCGTCTTCCTGCGCCGCACGCCGCCCACGCCGACGCGGTTGGCGGAAGTCACGCTGCCGCCGGGCACGACGCTCATGATTTCCAACCAGCACCTGCACCGGGACCCGAGCCACTGGACGGACCCGGAGACGTTCGCCCCGGAGCGCTGGCTCAACGGGGGCGCGGCCCGGAATCCGCTCGGCAGCGGCCACTTCTTCCCCTTCGGCCGGGGTCCTCGCGCCTGCGTGGCCGGGGACTTCGCCATGGTGTTCCTGCGCACGGCCCTGGCCACCCTCTCCGCCCGCGCGCGCGTCCACGTCGACTCGATGGAGCCCTTTGAGGAGGGCTTCTTCTTCGGCGTGGTGCGGCCCCAGGGTGTCACGGGCAAGCTCGTCCCGCGCCAGAGGCAAACCCTTCACCCTCCCACGGGAGCCCGTCCCACCGCCGCAGTGGAATCCGCATGACCTTGTTCCGACATCCCCGAGACCGCATCCCCGTCCTGCTGTTCACCCTGGTGTTCGCCATGGACCTGACGGTCTTCTTCACGGCGCGAAGCTGGTGGTTCCCCATCCTCTGGCTCGCCCTGGGAGTGATTCCCAAGGGGTGGATCAGCGCGTGGAACCACCACCACCAGCATGTGCCCATGTTCCGTCATGCGCTGCCCAACCGACTCCTGGAGGTCATCTTCGGCTTCCAGACGGGCGTGACGTCCCATGCGTGGTTCCTGCACCACGTGCTGGGCCACCACCGAAACTACCTGGACCAGGCCCAGGACGAATCGGGGTGGAAGCGCCGCGACGGGTCCACCATGGGCGAGGTGGAGTACTCCGTCTTCAACACGCTCGTCGCCTATCCCCGCGCCTTCCGCGTGGGCCGCTCACATCCCAAGGTGATGCGCGTCTTCCTGGCCATGGGCGCGCTCCAGGTGGCACTGCTCGGCGTGCTGTTCTGGCACGACTGGTACAACGCCCTCTGGGTGTTCCTGCTGCCCATGGCGGTGTCGCTCTACGCCACCGTCTGGGCCACCTACTTCCACCACGTGGGGCTGGAAGCGACGGAGCACCCCCACGCCTCGTACAACATCCTGCACAAGGGCTACAACCTGATGACCGGCAACCTGGGCTACCACACCGCGCACCACGCGAAGCACGGGCTGCACTGGTCTCAACTGCCCGAGCTTCACGCGAAGCTCGCCCAGGACATTCCGGCCACGCACTACCGGCAGCCGGGCATCCCCTTCGTGTGGACCAACCCGGAGGCGAAAATCGAGCCGGCCGAGGCGGAGTTCGGGGCCATCACCCAATAATAAGCTGACGCCGGGCACGGTGTACGAGGTGCTGTGCCTACCCGAAATCCGGGTGCTGCGTCATGCGTGGGCCAAGGCGAGCGGGCGCGGCGCATAGGGGGCCGCCGAGTTCCTGTAGCGGCGAAGAAGGGGTGGAGCGGGGAGGCGGCCTCGGGGCGTACCAGGCTGCCGCTGCGCGCGGCCGGCTCGGCGCCCCCCCGAAGCGGGGACGCAGGCCGGACCCGTGTGCCTACCCAAAATTCGGTCGCTGCGTCATGAGTGCGTCAAAGCTGCGTCAAAACGCGCGTCATGACGTGAGCGATGCGCATGACGACCCGCTAGGAGTGTGTAGCGGTAGTGGGGTTGGGAGCGAGACCGGACGAGAGACGTCGGTCCGCCGCTGGGTCCGGCAGACTACTACGCCGCCGTCATGCGGAAGAGCTTGAGGAGGTTGTGGGTGGCGCAGATGAGGGCCCACTCCTCCCGGGCGGCCTTCAGGCCTCGTCGCAGCAGGGCACGGATGCCGCGGGCCTCTTTGATTTGGCCGAAGACGGGTTCCACAATCGCCTTGCGCATCCGGTACACCTCCTTGCCTCGCTTCGTCGCCAGCTTCCGGGCCATCCGCTCCTTCGGGGTGAGTCCCGAGGGCGGACGGCCTCTGACTTTCGGTGGCGCTTCTCCATGCTTCTGGCGGCCGGTGGCGAGGTATGGCTCGACGCCCACCGACTCCAGCCAGCGGACGTTCTTCGCCGAGAAGTAGCCCGCGTCCGCGCTCAGCTTGCCCGGCACCTCCTCGAGGTGAGCGACCACCCGGTCCACCAGCGCCGGCAGGTGCTCGGCGTCCGGAGGCTGGTTGGTGAGGGCCTGGGCGACAATCACCTGGTGCGCCGAGTCCACCGCCGCCTGCGCGTTGTAGGCCTGCTCGAAGCTTGCGCCCTTCTTCATGATTCGGCTGTCGGCGTCCGTGAAGTTGCGCTGCGCCTTCGGCGTCGGCTTGCCCTCCGCCGTGTGGGGCACGGTGTGGCTGGGCAAGTCCTGGACGGACGGGGGCGCGTCGTCGTCATCATCCTTGCGTTTGCCTGCCTCCGTGGCGGCCTTCGCCTCTGCCTCCAGGGCCCGCCGGGCCTCCTGGATTCGCTGCAGTCGCGACTGCGCCCGCCGCAACTCCTCGGGAAGCTCGTCGCCTCGCTTGCCCTTGCCGTGGCGGGCGTCCTCTTCCGCGTCGACGGCCTCCGCCTGGGCCAGCAGGTGCCGCACCTGCTCGCGCAGCTTCGCTTCCTCCTGCTGCATCCGCTCGTAGCTCATCGCCTTGTGCTTGCTGGCGTTCGCCTTCAGCTTCGTGCCGTCCAGCGCCACGTGCCCCAGCTTCACCAGCCCCGCCCTCGCGCACAGCTTCAGCATCTGCACGAAGAGGCTCTCGAAGTGCGCCCCGTGCCGACGCCGAAACTCCGAAATCCTCGAGTGGTCCGGGGACTGGTTCGCCGCCAGCACGCGGAAGGCCACGTCCTCCTGCGTCTTCCTCTCAATCTTCCGAGAAGACGTCACCCCGGTGCAGTACGCGTACAGCAGCAGCGCCACCATCATCTTCGGCTCGTACGGCGGGTAGCCTCGCAGCTCCTTCTCGTACGACTCGTAAATGGGCCCCAAGTCCAGCTCCTCCACCACCTCCAGCACGAATCGCGCGAGGTGGTGCTCCGGCAGCCAGTCCAGCAGCGACGGCGGCAGCAGGAAGGCCTGCTGCACATTCCAGGGGCGGAACTTCTTGCTCATGCCCGGCATTCACCACGCGGGCCTCCCTTCGGGCAAGCCCCACCGCGATTACCGCGACACGCTCCTAGCAGGCTGCTGAAAAACTCCGGTACGGGATCGACCTTCCGCACCGGGGCATGCTCTCATTCCGACCTGGAGGGTAGCAAGTGTTCGAGGAGATGTCAGGGGTCAGTCGAGCTTCAGTCTGGTGCAGCCGGCGCAGCGGGTGCCGCAAGGCCACCCCATTCGGCGCGTCAAGGCGCTGGCGGATGCCCAGCTCGCGGCGCTCTCACCCGTCTTCGACGCCATGTACTCGGGCAAGGGGCGGCCGAGCATTCCTCCCGAGGTGCTGCTCAAGGCGTGCCTGCTCATCGCGCTCTACAGCGTGCGCAGCGAGCGGCAGTTCTGCGAGCGGCTGGAGTACGACCTGCTCTTCCGCTTCTTCCTGGACATGGGGCTGGACGAGCCGGGTTTCGATGCGTCTAGCTTCGCGAAGAATAAGCAGCGGCTGCTGAAGGCCGACGTGGCGCGGCGCTTCTTCGAGGGCGTGGTGGGGCAGGCCAAGGGCCAGGGGTTGATTTCGGCTGAGCACTTCACCGTGGACGGCACGCTCATCGAGGCGTGGGCCGGGGTGAAATCCTTCAAGAAAAAGGGCGGCCAGGACGAGGAGCCGCCAAACGACAAGGGCAACCCCACCGTCAACTTCCACGGCGAGAAGCGAAGCAACCCCACGCACGAGTCGACGACGGACCCAGAGTCGAGGCTGGCGCGCAAAGGAGGTAACGGCGCGAAGCTCTCCTACTCGGCCAGCGTGTTGATGGAGAACCGCACCGGACTGGTAGCGGACATCACGGTGGAACTGGCCACGGGCGAGGCGGAGTGGACAGGTGCGCTCAAGATGCTCGACCGGCAGAAGCAGAACGGGCTGACGCCCACGACGCTGGGGGCGGACGCCGGTTACGACGTGCAGCGCTTCGTGGACGCCACGCGGGAGCGAGGCATTACGCCGCACGTGGCCCAGACGCGCGATGTGCGCCGGGCCCTGTTGATGGTCTCCAGGAAGCGCTGATTCCTGGTCATGGGCGACCAGGAGTTCGGGCGGGCAGCGCCGCCAGCGCGGGCCCAGTCGGGTGCGCGCCAGGGTGGTGTGGCGGAGGAAGGGACTGGCGCGTCCGCAGGACGTGCACGCAGGAAGGGACGGTGGCGCATACTCAGGGGGCCTCGCTGCGCTCGGCTCCGCGGCCACCTGCGTGGTGGCCTGGACCGGCGTGGGCGACACCGTCACCTCCAGGGCCCCTGGCGGGGGAGCCTGATTCGTCACTTTCTGCCGTCGCCTCCGGTACGCAGCCTGGCGCTCCGCGTGCGCATGCCGGCCGTCTCGGGTGCGCTGGTAGCGCCGCCCGGCCGCACGCACCGACTCCGCCCGCGCCAGCACCCCGCACCTGCGCCCGCAGTAGCGCTGCCCTCTGTCACACCGGCTGCACAGCTGGAACAGCCGCCGGCACTCCGGCCGTCCGCACACCACCAGACGCAACGACTCCACGCACACCTTCCCGTGCGCGCGCCGACTTCTGGCGCTGCGCCCTGGAGTGCGCTACCCCTCCCTCACCGGCTCGCCCCTCTCGCACACCAGGGCGCGCCCCCAGGAAGGCCCTCCAGGTGTCGCTGGTGGGCCTTCTGACTTTCTGGACACGCGCTGCCCTGGACTCCACCGGCCGGAACCTGTCAACGCGAGTGAGACAGTGAGTTCGAGAGATTACTGCGTAGCATCCTGTGAGGCAGAGAGCCGCGCGGGGTCATTTATCCAGACGATGGTTGGCGGGGCCTTCGGCACGGGTACACCGCGAGGGAAGCGCTCAGGGTGAGCGGCGTAGGCAGCGGCGAGCACGGCAGCGCGGGCCGCGAGGCGCTCGGCCGCCAGGCCGTGGTGCACGTCGTAGGGCGTCAGCAGGCCGAGGCCGCCGTGGTGGTGCTCATTGTTGTACCAGCCGAAGAAGTCACCTGAGTGGCCGCGAGCGTCCTGGATGCAGCCGAAGCACTCGGGAAAGTCGGGCTGGTACTTCATCGTCTTGAAGTGGGCCTCGCTGAAGGGGTTGTCGTTGGAGACGTAGGGCCGCGAGTGCGTCTTCGTCACGCCCAAATCGGCCATCAGCAGGGCCACCGGCTTGGACGTCATGGAGGAGCCCCGGTCGGCATGAATCGTCAACTGGCCGGGCACCACGCCTTGGCGCTCGCACGTCTGCGCCAGCAGCTTCTTGGCCAGGGTGGCTGACTCGCGGTGGGCCACCATCCACCCGACGACGTAGCGGCTGAAGACGTCCATGACGACGTAGAGGTAGAAGTACGTCCACTTCGACGGGCCGTGCAGCTTCGTTATGTCCCAGCTCCAGAGTTCATTGGGCTTCGTTGCGTGAAGCTGAGGCACCGGGTGGTTGGGGTGGCGCAGCTGGTCGCGGCGCTCGCGCACCTCCTGATTCTCGGCGAGCACCCGGTACATGGTGCGCTCCGAGCACAGGTAGCGCCCCTCATCGAGGAGCTGCGCGTAGACTTCCGCGGGCGCGGCATCCACGAATCTCGGCTCGTGCAGCACCGCGAGCACCTCGGCTCGCTGCTCGGGCGACAGGGCCCGCGGCTGAGGGCCTCTGCGCACCGGCCCGTGTAGGGGCCGAGCCTGCCGGTAGAAAGTGGCGCGCGGCAGGCCCAGTGCCTGGCACACCGGCGCCACGCCCAGTGCGTCGACAGCCTCCAGTGCCACGGCCATCAGGGCGTCTCGCCGGGCATGGGCAGCTCCACTCCCAGGATTTCCGATACTTTTTTTTGGAGGTCCAGCAGGGCCTCGGCGCGCTTGAGGCGCACCTGGGCCCGCGCCAACTCCCTCTCGAGCTCGGCCACGCGTCGGGCACTCGCGTCGGGCACCTTCGCTGGCGGCCCTCGCTTCTTCGGGCTGCGGGCCGACAGCTCTCCCGCGTCGCGCTGACGTCGCCACGCGCTCAGCAGGGAGGAGTACAGCCCCTCGCGGCGCAGCAGCGCCCCGACTTCACCTGGCTGCGTGCAGCGCTCTGCCTCCGCCAGCACTCGCAGCTTGTACTCCGCTGTGAATCCTCGGCGCCTGGCCTTCTCCACCACCTCGGTCTCCCGGACTCGAGTCTCTTCCACCACTGGATTCATCGTTCCTGCCTGGGTCGCCCTGCACACTAAACTACCGGGTACGAACTGTCTCACTCACGTTGGCAGAGAGGGGGCGCGCTTCCCTCTCCTCAACTTTTCGGCCGCTCCCAGCGCTGCACCGGCCGCGCAGTTTCCGAACTCCTGGTCGCCCATGACCAGGAATCAGCGCTTCCTGGAGACCATCAACAGTGGTGGTGTTCCACATCGCGCGAAGCCGCGGTGGCAAGGTGGCCAAAGCCCTGCTGGGGGAGGACTTCCTGGGCATCCTCACCACGGACAGATGGGGCGGGTATGACGGGTATGACAAGGGCCTGCGCCAACTCTGCGCTTCGTTGAGCGCATCTTCACCGCGGTCACCTCGCTCAAACTGCAAGAGCGGGGCGTGCTGGACTTCCTCACGGACACGCTGCGCACGCACCGCCGGAGCCTGCCGCCCCCCCCTCTCTGCTTCCCCTTGCGGAGGCACCTCAGCCCGCGCACGCAGCATGAGTCGGTGAACGATTACGATAAATGACCCCCGCGCGGCTCTCTGCCGCACAGGAAGCTGCGCAGTAATCTCTCGAACTCACTGTCTCACTCGCCTTGACAGGTTCGGCCCGGAGAGGAGCGGCACGGGCCGCGCCGACTCCGGCAGGGTGACTGTGAATGTCGTCCCCTCTCCCGGGAGGCTCCGCACCGCAATGCGGCCCCCATGCGCTTCGACGATTCTCCGACTCAGGTACAGCCCGAGGCTCACCACGCCTGTGTAGCCAGTGGCTCCCGGCGGAATCGGTTCGTAGAAAGGCTCGAACACATGGAGTTGGCGTTCGGGCGGGATGCTCGGTCCGTGGTCGCGCACCGAGAAGACCACCTCCCCATCAACATGCTTGGCCGTCACGTCGATGGGCTCTCCGGGA
Source organism: Myxococcus sp. SDU36 (assembly GCF_030168875.1). Classification (NCBI taxonomy): domain Bacteria; kingdom Pseudomonadati; phylum Myxococcota; class Myxococcia; order Myxococcales; family Myxococcaceae; genus Myxococcus; species Myxococcus sp. SDU36. The sequence goes on along the minus strand of NZ_CP077414.1, from coordinate 8,779,596 downwards.
TGCGAATAGCGGATGGCGTGCTCAAGCAACTCGGCCACGACCTCCTCGATGCGCTGGCGGTCGGCCTCCACATGGAGGGGGCGCGTGGCCTCAACCCGAATCGGAGCTTCGCGGGCCCACCGGCCCCCTCCCGCCTGCGCCTCCACCAGCGCTCCGAGGTCGAAGCGCTGGTACTCCAACTTGGGAGGCCCGGAAGCCATCTGCACGACGGCGAGAAGGTGCTCCACCAGCCGGGCCAGCCGCCGGGTGTTCCGGTCGAGAGCCATGAAGCCCCGCTGGTGTTGCTCGGAGAGGGAGCCCTTGCGCAGCAGCAATTGGGCCCAGGTCTGGATGGCGGTGACGGGCGTCTTCAGTTCGTGAGCAGCCGCCGACATGAACTCCTCGCGCAGCCGCAGGGCCTCGCGAAGCTCCTGGAACAGACGAGCCTTCTCGAGGGCCACTGCGAACAGGTGCCCCACGGCGGCGTGGAAGTCCTGCTCCCAGCGGGAGAGCGCTCGGGGCTCCCGGGTGTAGTAGCTCATCACCCCCACCAGGCGCTCGTCCGCGTGAAGCGGAATGGACACCACGCCGCGCGCGTGTTCCGCCGTCGCCAGGAGGCTGGTGCTTGTCGGGGTGCCAAGTGCGGTCGAATCCTCGATGACCTGGAGCTGGTCGGTCCGGGCCGCCGAGGCGGTGAGGTAGGGAGCATCGAAGGAGAGGCAGCGAAGGGCGTCCACCGTGAGCGGGGACAGGCCGAAACTGGCAAGCATCGTCAGCTCGCGGCGCTCCGGGTGGGCCAGCCACAGCCCCACGCCGTCCGCCCCCAGGCCCAGGCGACTCTCCGCGATAATCACCCCGGCGATGCGCTCGAGTTCCACCTCGCTGACCAGGACCTGCCCGATGCGGGCAAGGGCCTGCTCCCGGCCGAGGAGTCGGTCGCGCTCCTGCTCGGCCCGCATACGCTCGGTGATGTCGCGCCCTAAGACGACGAAGCTCTTGCGTCGCCCGTCCGGGTAGAAGAGGGGCACCTTGAGCACGTCGAAGTAGCGCGTCGTGCCGTCCGGCCGGGGCACCACCTCCTCCACGTGCGCGAGCCGGCCCACCGCCCAGGTGCGCTGGTCCGTCTCGTAGCAGTTGAGGAGCGCCTCCCGATAGAAGTCGGTGAAGGCCGACAGCTGCGCATCCGTCTTCCCCCGATAATCCACTCCCTCCAGTTGGAAGAGCTGCCGCGCCGCCGGGTTCATTTCCAGCAGCCGTCCCTCTCCGTCCTTGAGGAAGATAGGGTCCGGCGAGGACTCAATGAGGGTGCGCAGCCGCTCTTCGCTGGCGCGGAGCTCCTCCTCGCTGCGCGTGCGCTCGGTGATGTCCTGGAGCGTTCCCACCATACGCACCGGCCGCTCCCTTTCCCGAAGAATTTCCCCTTCGGTGTGGACGAAGCGCTCCGAGCCATCCGGACGGACGATGCGGTGGTCGAGGCAATAGTGATGGCGGCCGGCTCGCGCCTCCTTCAGGGCGTCCTCCACCGCGGACCGGCCCTCAGGGTGAATGAAGCCGAGGAAGGCATCAAGACTGCCCTCCCGCGAGCGGGGGGCCAGACCGAAGATGCGGTAGAGCTCGTCCGACCAGCGCTGCCGCCCCGTCTTCAGGTCCCAATCCCAACTACCCACATGGGCGATGGCTTGCGCGCGCGCCAGGCCCTCCTCGCTCCTGCGCAGCGCTTCCACCTCTCTCCGCTGCCGGGCCCCCTGCGCGTTCCGGGCATGGGAGAAGATGACGGAGAAGCGGGTCAGTATTCGCGGCAGCAGAAGGACCCTCAGCATCACATATTCCCCCTCGTGGCCACTCGCCGGTGGAAAGACTCCCGTGTCCAGCCGCCCACCCCACCGGGCCAACAGCAGCCACCATGCTTGCCATTGACAGGAGGCAGACAAGGAGGACCAACAGCAACTCGCGGGTGCTGTGACAACCGAGATGCACGCAAACCAAATCCTCGCCGAACTCGCCAGGGCAGCCGCCGAGTGCAGCGGACGATGCGCTGACAGACACATGAAGCGGGAGTGGCCGGGAGGCACGCGCCCTTTAAGTAAAAGAATGTAGGCCCGCCCAGCAGAAAGCCCGTCCCCGAACACGACCATGAGCTACGGCGCTCGCTCGACGGGCTGTTGCGAGGCCCTGGGCAGCAGCCCTCCCCGCCTATAGGGGCCCACACCTGGACGGCGGCGCGTCCACCCGCGATGCCATGGCAGAGGCGTCCATTCCCCCAAGTGCCCGCCGGAGATGCCCCCCCTCACGGCGGGCGCCAGGGACCGGAACCTCACGGCGGCGCAACCAACAGGCCCGATGTCATGTGGGGCACCGCCTCCAGGGCGTGCTGGTCCAGCTTCACCAAGCCTCAGCCGAACAGCTCCCGGTCCAGCAGGGGCACCGGGAGCGACGCTGGCATCGTGTTCAGGGCGCGGACACCCGGCGGGACCCCCGGCTCAATTCAGCAGGAAGGAGCCCTCGGCGATGATGAGGAGCTCTGCGGCCGGGGCCGCATTGGCGCCGAACTGCGAGAGCGCCTGGGCCTGAGCCCGCACCGCCGTGTGATAGGTGCTGAAGGCATTCACCACGGTGTTCGCGAGGGCGGTGGTGTTGATGTTGCCGGCGACCCCCGCCAGTTCCACCGCCAGCCCCAGCGACGAGTCCAGCGCGGCGCTGGCCTGGGTCGCGGCATCGATGGAGCCCCGGAGGGCCGCCTCGTTGGAGGCATTCACCCCCAGGTGCGTGCCCAGCACGGAGGCAGACACGTTGCTACTGGACGCGAGCGCCACGGAGTAGCTCGCCCACGCCTGCGCCGCAGCGCTGGCGTTGGTAGCGCTGGCGAGGCTGGCGCGGAGGCTGCCGGCCGCCGTGCGCGCCTTCGCCAGCGTCGTGTCCGTGGCATTGGCGCCCTGGAGGATGGCCTCCACGGCCGCCTCGGCGGCGTACGCCTCCAGCGACGCGGCCGAGCGAATCGCCGCGTCCGCCGTGGCCGCGCTGCCAGCCGTGGACAGCCGAGCCTCCACGGTGGCGCGGAAGGCGGCGCTGGCCGCGCGCTCACCTTCGGCCTCCTCCTCCTCGTCCAGTTCCGGCGTGGCCGCGCGCAGGGCCGCGAAGAACTCCGCGTAGGTGTCCGCTGCGGACTTCGTTCCGGTATCCAGCGCCGCGTCCAGCGCAGCGGAGGCCTGCAGCGACGCATTGAACAGCGCGTCCTGGCTGGTGGTGAAACCCGCCTCCGCGTACGCCTGAACCTCCGCCTCCTGCGCCGCGCGCACCGCCGTAGCAAGCGTGCCCACCGTCTCCTGGGCCCGCGCGTCTGACTCGGCCGCCACCGCGCGCGCCATCTCCGTGTTGATGCGGCTGCGCAGGTCCACCGTGTCCACGGACTCCACCGAGGCACCGTCCTTCACCATGCGGACGAAGACCTCCGCCTCCAGCGAGGACTCACTGCTCATGGGCGGCGCGGTGCGCGAGTCCTGCCCCTCCGGGGTGGCATCCAGCAGGGCGGAGGCCACCACCTTGCCCGAGCCGTCCACTGCCTCCAGCACCACGCGCTTGCTGTCTGGCGGCAGTTCCAGGGTGTAGGCACCGTTGGCCTCCAGCGACGCCTCGGCGAGGACGGTGAGGTTGCCGCCACTGCCCACGCTGCTGGCCTTCACGCGCGAGGCCGCCGCCACGGTGCCCTCGCCGCCCAGCGCGGGAGTACCTTCGCCCAGGCCCTGCTGCTGCTGGCCGTAGGTGTCGGTGACACGGCCCTTCACCTTGACGGTGTCCTCGCCACACGCCGTCAACATCAGGGTCATCAGAGAGCCCAACAAGGTGTTTCGCGTAAGAGTTGTCTTCATGTTTCACTGACTCCTGTGCCGGGAGCGGCTGGGGATCGGTTCGTGAGAAGACTCCATCGCGCGGCCAGGTCCCGGTTGCAGCAGGCGGGAGGCCGGGCCCTCTCCCCCCCGCGGCCTGCCCGTCACGACGGATCCGGCATGTATTGCGCGTGCGACGGACGGCTGGATCTTCTTTTTTCGGAATGGCCTACCCCCCTGCGCTCGCGGTGCGGAACGGGCACGGCGCTCCCACATGGAGCGCCCCATCGGGGCGCTCGACATGCGCCTGCCGCCACCGCCGAGGCGGTTCAGCGCCCCTCACAATTGCCTCAGCGAGGGGTCAGCGTCACTCGCGTCTCCGCCAGTGGCCGCCCCTGCGCGTCGGTGAAGCGCGCTCGCACCTCGAGCGCACCCGACAGCCACCCGCCCTGCACCGGCGTGCTGTACGGCAGGGGAACATCTACCCCGGGCGCGATCTCCGCCGCCGTTCCCTCCCGTGGGAAGAACCGCAGCGGCTCGCCGGAAGGAGACGCCGCCTCCAACCGCAGTCGCGCCGCCTGCGGCGCCGTGTAGCTGAACTGGACCGCGCTCCCCTCCGGGCAGGCCAGCGCCCCTCCGGGCCGGGCCTCCGAGACCACCTGCCCCGCCGGGCCGATGCAGAAGGCTCTCACCCCGTACGCCGAGCCCGCCGCGCCCGAGCGCGCCTGCCACTCCTCGGGCTGAGACTGCTGGCGCATCATGGCCGGCACCACCAGCATCACCAGCACGGCGGCCACGGCGAAGCCGAGCGAGGCCCCCATCCAGGGACGGAACGTGAAGCGCTCGGGCGCGGCGGCCCGCGTGGGGGACTTCGCCGGCACCGAACCCGCGCGCAGACGGGCAAACAGGTGGTCCTCCAACAGCGCCTGCCGCCGCTCGGGAAGAACGCGTTTCTCCAGCGACGACTCCACTCGCGCCAGCCGGTCATACGCCTCGCGGCAGCTCGCGCAGGTGGCCGCGTGCGCACGCAGCCGGGTGAACCCGTCCCGGTCCAGCTCGCCGCGGAAGAGCGCCTCCAGCGCCTGCTTCGCCATTCTGTCCGCGCACTCTGTCATCGGTCGCCTCGCCGTCTGAAGAAGCTCCAACCCCGTACCTCCAGCCCCTGCAGATAGCCGCGGGTCTGGAGGAAGCCCAGCAGCCGCGTCTTGATGCGGTGCTCCCGCCGCCGCACCTGAATGCGCGTTAGCCCCATCCGGCTCGCCGCCGCCTCCTGCGACAGCTCCTCGCCGAAGCGCAGCTCGAACAGCCGCCGCTCCTCCTGGGACAGCCCCTCCTTGAAGCCCGCCAGCAGCGCCTCCACCTCCCGGTCCTCCAGCACCTGCGACAGCCCCTCCTCCTGTCCCGTCTCCTCAAAGGGCTCCAGCCCCACCGCCACCTCGCGAAGCCGCGCCTGCTCCAGAAGCACGTTGCGGGCAATCCCCATCAGGAAGTACCCGTACGGCCGCGCCCCGTCGTAGGCGGCCCGCGTCCGGGGCTCGAAGGCCCGAGCGAAGGTCTCCAGCAGGACGTTCTCCAGCTCCATTGCGCTCCTCAGGTGAGCAAACGGCCCGCCTCGCCAGGCGGCAGCTCTCAACATGCGTGCGAGTCCCTCCGCGTTCGCGCGGTACACCTCCGCCATGGCTTCCGGACTTCCTTCCCGGAAACGGCGCAACATGTCGTCATCCCACTCCATCCGTCACCGACTTGCCGCGCTGTGCGGCCGACGTCACTCCATCTTGATGGGAGGTCGCCCGAGTGGATTGCGCATGTCAACTCGTGGCAGTCTTCAATCCGCTGCGGCTCATTGTCCCCTCCCGAATGAGACGACCTCTCCGTGCTACCCTGGCCCTGTGGGCCGCGCTGCTCGCGACCGCGAGCGCCGCGACCGAGCGCCCCAGCTACGCCCTCATCATCGCTCACAACGGAGGCATGGACCGCTCGCAGGTCCCCTTGCGTTATGCGGACGATGATGGCGCCCGCTACCACGAGCTGTTGACCCCCCGCGTGACCGAAGCGGTGCTGCTGAGCGTCCTGGACGAGGAGACCCAGGTGCTCCACCCCGGGCTGGCCGCGAAGGCGCGCCCGCCCACCCGCGCTGCCCTCGAGGAGGCGCTCGCAGGGCTGAACGCCCGCATGGCGGAGGACCGGGCCCGGGGCGACCGTCCGGTGCTGTACTTCGTGTTCACCGGCCACGGGAAGCGAGGCCCCGCGGGCGAGGGGGCGGTGAGCCTGTTGGACGGCCCCTTCACGCGCACGGAGCTGTTCGAAAAGGTGCTGGCACCCAGCAAGGCGTCCATCGTCCACCTCATCGTGGACGCGTGCGACTCCTACTACTTCGTCCACTCGCGGGGCGCGCTGCCGGTGGGACCCGCGCACCCGGAGGCGGTGAAGGGCCTCCTGGCGACGCGGGAGCTGGAGCGCTACCCGCAGGTGGGCGTGGTGCTGTCCACCTCCACCGAGCAGGAGAGCCATGAGTGGAGCGCCATCCGCTCGGGCATCTTCAGCCACCTGGTGCGCTCGGCGCTCACCGGCGCGGCGGACGTCAACGCGGACGGACGGGTGGAGTACTCGGAGCTGCAGGCCTTCGTTGCCGCCGCCAGCCAGGGCGCGGAGGACGTGCGCGGCAAGCTGGCGGCATTCGTCCGGCCGCCTGCGCTGGACCGCTCGGCGCCGTTGGCGGACCTGGGCGCGCGCGCGTCCGTGGGCTACCTCCTGGTCCCCACCGGCATCGAGGGCCGGCTGTGGGTGGAGGACTCGCGCGGAGTGCGGGTCACCGAATTCAACAAGGAGCGGGAGAAGCCGCTGGTGGCGGCACTGCCCACCGGGCGCGGCTATTTCCTGCGCGCCGTCGGGCGTGAGGTGGCCTTCCGCTTCGAGCGGACCGGCGAGGTGGTGGACGCCGGTGGCCTCACCTGGCGCGAGACGTCGCTCGCCGCCCGCGGAGCGGTGGAAGACGCGTTGCGAGAGCGGCTCTTCTCGGTGCCCTTTGGCTCGCGCTTCTACCGTGGCTACGTGGCCAGCCTGGCGCTGCCACCCGTGGCGCCCGAGGAAGGTCCGGACTTCTCGCCATGAGTGTCCTGGCTCTGGCACTGTCCCTCTCGCTCACGCAGGCGGCGGCCGCGCCTTGCGCGGGAGAGCGGGTGGTGCTCGTTCCGTTCTCGCCCGTGGCGCTCTCCCGTGCCGAGACGCGCGTGCTGGAGGACACCGTGCGGCGTGCGGTGGCGGGCACGCCCGGCGTCTGCCTGGAGTCCCGCGCGGAGACGGTGGCGCGGCTGAAGGCGCTGAGGCCCACGGCGGCCTCGTGCGAGGGCGCGGCGTGCCTGGCCGCCAAGGGAGTGGCGCCCGGAGCGGCGTGGCTCCTCAGGGGCATCGCGCTGGGCGTGGGCGGTGCGCGCAGCGTGATGCTCACCCTGGGAGACTCACGGGGCTGGGAGTGGCGCGGCTCGTTCCAGCTCCCCACCGCGCGGGCGGATCCCGGCGAGGTCGAGCCACACGCCCGTCAGACCTTTGGAGCATTGTGGCGGGTGCGGCCCTCGGTGGCGAAAGGCTCGGCGGGGGCGCGGGTGGAGCAGCCCGCATCGATGTGGCCCAAGGTGCTGCTGGTGGCCGGTGGCGCCGCGCTCGCAGCGGGTGTGACCCTGGGCGTGGCGGCGAGCCGCGCGGAGTCCCGCCTGTCGCAGGGAAACGCAGGCTGTGCTGGGCAGGGCGAGGTGTTCCGCGACTGCCTTGAGGGGAAGCTGAGATCGGGACGGAGGCAGGCCACTGCGGCCAATGTGTTGCTGGGTTCCGGCGCGCTGCTGGGCGCGGGCGGTGCCCTCTTCCTGGTGTGGGAGCTGCCATGAGGCGGGCCCTGGCGCCCCTGCTGGCACTGCTGCTGGGGGCCGCGTGTTCCTTCTCGCCGGACCTGTCGCGCTTTCCTCCCTGCGAGGAGGCCGGGGTGTGCCCCGCAGGCTGGACGTGCCTGGCCTCGGAGGCGCACTGCGTTCCCGATTGCGGGGCGCAGGGGGCCTGCCCCGCCCCGGTCGGGGACGCAGGGACGGCGCTGTCGCTGGACCCGGACAGCCTCCCGGTCGGGCTGGAGGGCACGGCGTACAGCGGCACCCTGAAGGCCCGGGGAGGAACGCCTCCGTACTCCTTCACCGCCACGTCGACGCTGCCCGCGGGGCTCACGCTCAACCCGGAGGGCGTGCTGTCCGGCACCCCGGCCATGGACGGGGAATTCTTCCTCGCCATCCGGGTGAAGGACCAGAGCGCGGCGCAGGCGAGCGGTAGCATCCCCCTGCGCATCAACCAGAAGCTGCGGCTGGCGGGGCCGGGCGTCCTCGCCGACGCGGCGATTGACAGCGCCTATGTGGAGCGCATCTCCGCCACGGGCGGGCAGGAACCCTACCGCTTCAGCCTTGCCACGGGCAGCGCACTCCCCCCGGGGCTGAGCCTCGCCAGCAATGGCGAGGTGATGGGGAGCGCCTCGGGCCAGCCGGCCGTCACGAGGTTCACCGTGCAGGTGACGGACAGCGGCTCACCGTCCCAGGAGAGCACGCGAGAGCTGGCGCTTGAGACGGTGGCCCCGGAGCTCTTGGGGGTGCGCATCATGACCCGGTCCATGCCGGACGCGCGCTCGGGGACGCGCTATAGCTACACGCTGCGCAGCTACAATGGAACGCAGTGGTCGCTGAACGGCGCACTGCCTCCGGGCCTCATGTTCCATGAGACCGAGGGTGTCATCTCCGGCACACCCCAGGCTCCCCCCGAGCCCAGGAGGTACTCCTTCTACATCATCCGGTCGAACGGGCCGGCGGGGAGCGTGGACCGCGAGGTGTCCATTCGGGTGGATGAAGGGCCATGAGGCGGAGGGCCCGGCGACCGCGCCGCGCGGCAGCCGTGCCTATCTCAATTTCAGTCGCTGCGTCATGGGCGCGTCGAGGCCCAATTGAGTAGGGCTTCAAGGAACGTTGGCGAGGCTCACAGGGACGGCAAGCTTCCGCAGCGGCGAAGCGAGTTCGAACCACCGAGGTCCCCCTACGCTATCCCCCGCCCCCAAGCGGCTGAGCGCTCATGACGGAGGGAGCGCCAGGCCGGTTTCGACGACCACCAGCCCGCCGAGGACGGCTGCGTGCCCCGGCAACCAGCGCCGCGGCACTCACGACCAGTGCTTCGCCCCCGAGCCCCTGTGCACCGCGAAGCCGTGCGATATCCACCCGCCTCGATGATTGTGGGTGGAAAGCTGACAGCGACCCTTCGCCATGACAGCGGGCACACAGGAAGTAGAGTTCGCGGAGGTTCGATCGGCCCCCGACTGAAGGGCGCCAGCAGCCCTCCTCCGCCTCTTCGCCGGGCACTTGCCCCTCCGCGTCAGGCAGACGGCCCACCCCTCAATCGGCTCCTGAGATCATCCCAGAGTGCCAAGACTCCGCAGAGCGCTCGCCCTTCGTCGAGCTGCCGGACCCCACACGGGAGGTCAGCCCCAGACGCCCCGGGCCCGACGCCCCTCGCTGGACGGTCACGGCCGCGTAGCCCTCCGCAGCAGCAGTACCACTCGGGCTAGACCTCCTCGAACTCCGCCCCAGTGACGCTCGCGCGCTCCATCGCCGTCTTGATGTCCTCGAAGACAATGAGCACGCCGGTCCATCCCCAGGTGCGGAACACTTTCACGTCGCCCACCTTCGCGGGGTCAATCCTCATCCCGTAGACGCTTCGGTACTTGCCGAGCTTATCGGGGCGCTCATCCTCTGGCTTCCAATACATCACTTCTTCCGATGCCTCGTCGTCGATGCACCGCACCAGCCGTGTCGCCACGAGAATGAGGTACTCGTCGAGGTAGCCTTTGATATCCACGGGAATCAGTTGCACGTCATTGGGGGACAGCGCCGCGAAGATGGGGGCCACCTTGACATGGACAACGGAAGTCAGACTGGCGCCTGCGGCGTTGTAGTCCAACCGCCTTCCAGGCTCGTCGATGGGAATCCATAGGGGGCCGGACACGCGTGCGGATCGTCCTGATGTGAACTCCCTCCAGTCCTCCATCTCGTGGCCCTGCTTGTCCAACGGCTCGTCCAAGTACCATATCCCGTCCAGCAACGCGGGCATGAGTCTGGAGAATCGCGATTGATTCGACATGGTGTGTTGCGCAGTGTCCTGACTTGCCCAGCGTCACGAGCTTGTGGGGTGCCGGGCCTGGGGCATGGATTTCCACGGTGATGCTGCGCAGGTCAACTGCGCCTACGCGCAGGCCCGTCGCGGATCCACGCTCCTGCATTCCATCCGTCTGCAAGCCACTCGTCCTCGTGCCTCGTGACGGGATGGTGCTTCACCTACCGCTGATCGCCGCAGGCCCGTTTGACTGGCACCTTGGATGGCCGGGCAACGAGGTCCTCGGCCATCTGCGCCATCACCTTCAGGGACGCGGCGTAGGCAGCAGCTCACTGCAAGCTCACCGGCATAAAAACGCACTGTGCCTGTTGCGCGCAGCCGGGAAACCTGATGCCGCGCGCAGCCGAACCGGACGCCTCTCGCGCAAGTTGTCGCCGCTGGCGTCTGGATGAGCCATTTCCACCGACATCACCGGGCTCCAGAGGACCATCGGTGAAATCAGAGCAGTTTCCCCCAGGCCGACAGCGCGCCGAGGCCGCGTTGAATCACGCATCGGCGTGAACCCCGGCTCGACGCGGTGTGCTGGACCTTGCAGGCGTCCGACTTTTCATCCGGCGCGGCCGCCAGCGGAATCTTCCTGCAAGTGGGAGGAGTAAGAAGTTCCTACCGCCCAAGTCGTATTTGCTGGCGTTCGAGGTGGCGCACGCCCAGTCTGTCAACCGCTCCTCGAATAAAAAAGAGACCTTATATTGCCCTGGAGTACCAGCCCTGCGCCGGAGCCGGTCTGCTGCACACGCTCGTCCGCCTGTGCCGCAACTCGTACTTCCCCGTCCCACGCAGGGGCCGCACGACGCGATGAGAGCGGAAAAGAATGCGATGGCCAGCCCAAGCGCTTCAGGTATGCACCAAACGAGCCGCCTCCCTGGCAGCCCCACCTTCGTCCAACATCGGTGAGCACGTGGACACCCTCGGCATGCGAGGCTCCTGCCTCCTTCAGTGCGGGGTCGGCGCCCTTCCAGCAGAGGCGCGGGTCGTTCGAGCGGGAGGAGTGACGCGTGCTTGACGAGGGTCACCACTCGGCCTGCGTGGACGCCTGGCTTGACCGAGCCGACAGGAAGCTGTCGACGGAGGCCTTTCTCCAGCTCTTCGAGACGGCTCTCACCGTGCTGTGGAAACAGACGTTGACCACGCTGGGCGACGTGACGCTGACCGCCATCGCTGGACGCGTTCTGCACAATGCCTCCGAGCGGTTCCCGCTCTTCTCGTCCCTAAAGGTCGAACGGCTGAGGGGGCTCCAGTTCGGAGAGCTCTGGGAGCAGGTCCGCGCCGGGCGCGACTCCGGGCTGAGGGAAGGAAGTCGATTCGTACTCGTGGAGTTCCTCACCGTGCTCGGCAACCTGACCGCTGAAATCCTCACACCGGAGCTGCATGCGGAACTCTCCAAAGTCGCACTTCCGGAGGCGGCCCGTCCACGCGTCACCGAGGGAGAGGGCACAACGTCATGACGAAGAGAATCGAAATCCCGCGCCTTCAGACCGGCGTCCCCAACCTCGATGAGCTCTTCAAGGGCGGCCTGCCCAAGGGCTCCGTCACCGCCGTGTGCGGCCCGCCCGGCTCGGGCAAGACGACGCTCACCCAGCAGATCTGCTTCCACAACGCCTCGGCCGCCCATCGCGTCCTCGCCTTCAACACCCTCTCGGAGCCGACCGCGAAGACGCTGCGGCACCTCCAGCAGTTCTCGTTCTTCGACCCGAAGAAGTTCGAGGAGGGCGTCAAGTTCGTGGACCTCGGCGCCATGCTGCGGCTGAGGAGCTTCGATGCGGCCCTCGCGCTCATCATGGACCACCTCAAGCAGGTCAAGCCAGACATCGTCGTCATCGACAGCTTCAAGGCCTTTGACGACCTGGCGACCTCCAAGGATGAGCTCCGGACGTTCGGCTATGAGATTGCCGTGAACCTGATGGCCTGGGAGACCACCGCACTGCTCCTCGGCGAGTACGGGCCCTCCAACTATGAGAACAATCCCCTCTTCTCCATCGTCGACGGCCTCCTCGTCCTCTCTCAGCGCGTGTCCCAGGGCGAGCACCAGCGCTTCTTCAGAATCGTCAAGATGCGTGGGACGGACCACAGCCGGGACGAGCACCCCTTCCTCATCACACCCAACGGCCTGAAGATGTTCGCTCCCCGCGAGGCCATCAAACGCGAGTCGATTCCGGAGGAGTCGCAGGAGCGCTGCAAGACGCACATCACCAAGCTCGACGAGCTTCTCGGGCACGGCATCCCCTGGGGGTCGAGCCTCCTCCTCAGCGGCGTCGCGGGCACAGGAAAGACTGTCCTCTCTCTCGAGTTCATCTACCGGGGCGCCCTCGCGGGCGAGAAGGGCATCCTCTTCTCTTTCGAGGAGAGCGAGGAGCGCCTCCGCGCCGCCGCGAAGGGCCTCGGCTGGGAGCTCGACAGGGAGATTGAACGCGGCATGGTGGAAATCGTCTTCATCCCCCAGCCCGACATCATGGTGGAGGCCCACCTCTTGATGATTCGCGAGCGCATCAAGGCCCTGAAGGCCCGGCGCGTGGTCATCGACTCCATCTCGGTGTTCCTGGACAAGGTGACGGACCCGCAGCTCAGCCGCGAGAAGGTCTTCCACCTCTGCAGCATCGTCCAGAACGCACACGCCGTCGGCTTCTTTCCCACCGACATCCCCTACGGCGCCCACCAGGTCAGCCGCATGGGCGTCGAGGAGACCGTGGTGGACGGCGTCATCATCCTCAGCTCCACGGAGGAGGGCCTGGAGCGCGAGCGCTACGTCGAGGTGTACAAGCTTCGCAACACCGCTCACCTCAAGGGCAGACACTCCATGGCCATTAGCGCCGGTGGTGTCTCCATCTTCCCTCGCTACGGGGAAGAGCTCCGCGTGGAGGCCCCTCCCCCCGCGCTGGAGGCGTCCTCCCGGCTGGGCTCTGGCACTCCCGGGCTCGACGGGCTGATGGGCGGTGGGTTGCTCAGGCGAAGCGCCACCCTCGTCTCTGGCAGCGCGGGCGTCGGCAAGAGCACCTTCGGGCTCCAGTTCCTCCTGGAGGGCGCCAGGACTGGGGAGCCGGGCCTCTATGTCTCGATGGAAGAGGGACCCGAGCAGCTGCTCGCCAGCGCCGAGTCCCTGGGATTGCCACTGCGCGCGCGGCTCGACGCGGGCCTCATCCAGGTGCTCTACGTCTCCCGGGAGCACCTGCGCGCGGGTCAGTACCTGACCGTGCTGTCGGACCGTATCAAGGCGCTGAAGGCCTCACGTGTCGTGCTCGACGCCGCGACGCAGCTGCTGACGGCACACACATCCATCGACGAGCTCCGTCACGTGCTCTACAAGCTGGTGGTCCGCTTCAAGACCCTCGGCATCACCAGCGTCCTCACGCTCGAGTCGTCCTCGCTCTTCTCCATGGAGCGAGTCACCGACCAGGGGCTCTCACCCATCGCCGACAACCTGCTCATGCTGCGCTACGATGAAGCAGCGGGCCGCCTGGCGCCTACGCTGACGGTCGTGAAGACTCGTGGTAGTGAGCATGATCGACGCACTTTTTTCATGACGGTCGCGCAGGGAGGGCTGCGAATCGGTTCGTCCGTGAGTGAGCTCCCGGCGCCTTCCTGGGCCGCCCCCGAAGACACGAGGCGCTGATGAGCTCTGGTCGGCGAAAGAAGGGCCTTCCCCCTGACACGCGAGAGGAGGCGAGCGGACAGCGCACGCGTGGCCCGCCCCCCAACGATTCGTTGGCGAGTCTGGAGCAGGCCTATCGGCGGCTCGAACACCTATATGAAATCAGCAAGCTCTTCGCGAGCTTCGAGAGCGTCGTGCAGTCCTTCGACCCGGCGCTTGGCATCCTTGCGAAGTCACTGCCCCTGCGCAGCGCGGTCCTCATCCAGACGGAGAACGGCCAATCGCGGATGATCATCTGGCCGTCCGGAAGCCAGGACCCCGAGCGGATGCGAGCAGTCAGCCGGCACGCGGAGGACGCCTACGCCTACCTCGTCGGGGCGGAGTCAACCGAGTCCCTCGGACTCACTGAGCAGCCGGGCATGACCCTGCTGCCCAGGCAGGAGTTGCTTCAAGGAGAAGACGAGAAGCGGTTCATCGTCATCCCGCTCGTGGTGGCCCAGCACTCGCTCTTTGGCGCCCTTCAGCTCGAGGCGGCCATGTCCCTCGACAAGAAGGACCTGATCTTCGTCAATGCCATCGCCAATCAGCTCGCGATCGCACTCGAGCGCGACCGTGCGTGGCGGCAAGACATCACCCGACGAGTGGACGCCGAGGAAGAGCGCGCCCAGGCGGAGGCGCGAGGCGCCACGTCCGACAGAGACCGCCTCGTCGCCGAGAGCTCGAGTGCGAGATACAAGGCGCTCGCCAGCGAGAACGCCCGCTTGTACAAGCAGGCGCATCTCTCGGTGCGGGTGCGTGAGCAGATCCTAGGGGTGGTCTCCCACGACCTGAAGAATCCGCTCTCGACCATCCTCATGACCACCAGCGCGCTCGCGCAGCGAGAAGCTCTCGAGGGGCGGCTGACCGATGTTCAACGGGGGGTGGGGCGAATCCAACGCGCGGCCGAGCGCATGCTGCGGCTCATCGACGACCTGCTCGACTTCGCGAGCATCGAGTTCGGGCAGCTCTCCATCAAGCGCCAGCCCAATGACGTGGACTCGATGATCAACGAAACCCTGGCGAGCTTCGAGCGCGTCGCGCAGGAGCATCGACTGAAGATGACCGCCGAGGTCGAGCCGCGACTCCCGAAGATCTTCTGCGACAGGGATCGCATCCTCCAGGTCCTGTCCAACCTGGTCGGCAACGCCACCAAGGTCACCGCGGAGGGCGGGCACATCACCCTCAAGGTCGAGGGGCACGAGAACCAGAGCGTATTCGCGGTCGCGGACGATGGTCCTGGGATTCGCGGGGAGGACCTCAAGCATCTCTTCGACCGGTACTGGCGCAGCGGCGAGGCGAGATACAGGGGGACTGGCCTGGGGCTTGCCATCGCGAAAGGAATCGTCGACGCGCATGGTGGCCGCATCTGGGTGGAGAGTGAGTGGGGACACGGCGCGACGTTCCGCTTCACGGTTCCCCTGGCCGCCGGCGACGGCGCGGTCGCCACGCCGTGACGTAGCGGCTGCCGTTGCCGCCGGCGAGCACCCGGCGCCAAGGCCCGTCCGCATACGGAGGATATGGCCTCTCCAGCCCAAGGCCGGCCCCGGTCCTGTACCTGGACCCATCCAAGGGCCATTGCTATCCGAGGAGGAGCCCCCTCGCCCCACTCGTGCAACGGCTGCCAGGCATCTTCCGCTCACCCTCTGCCGAGAACGACTGCGCAGCACCGCCGCCAATGCACGATGGCGGAATGGCCACGCTCGCCCTTCTCCTGCAGTGACGCCGTCAGCGCCGACTGAAGGAGCGACGATTCGCGACCTCGGGTCAAGCCAGCTCCAGAAGCCTCCTGGCGAAGGCCTCCCACAGACGGCACTGGCGCCCACCACCGTCATGCGCACGCGACTCTCCACGACGGGCCAGCCACTCAGTCGCGGAAGAGCTCAGACGGGTGCGCGTCGATGTACCGCAGGAAGCAGTCCTCCAGTCGCTCCTCGCCAACGAGGCGCTCGCTCAGAGGGTCGATGTGCTCGTTGAGCCATGCCCGCGGGCGCGCATCGAGTATCCGACGACGCTCGTTCTGCGTCTCCGGGGGGGTGGCGCCGAAGAGAACAAGCATGCCGGCCCTCACCGTCGCAGCGTGCTCGGCCGCGCCAAGCGCGTCGAAGCTTTTCACCACGAAGTTCACGTCAGACGGGCTGAAGTTGTACAGCGCCTGGTCCAACCCTCCGTTCCCCACGTCTCGAATGAAGAACGTCGTGAGGGCAAGCCAATTGTGAGCCTGCTCCGATTCCGTGAACTCCCGGCGCTGCCTCCGGCTCTTCTTCTGCTTCGCGTCACTCACCGACATTGGACACCCTTTCCACCACATCTCGGGTGTCCACGGAATCGGGGCAGGCTCATACGACAACGCTCGCCGCTATGTGAGCACATTGGACGGCCCAACGCGTCGCATTGCTGCAAACGAAGCCGCTGCATTCTCTCCTCGTTACTCTGACACGCGCACGACAACTTTTCCGAAAGGCCCACGGCGAAGGTGCACCAAAGCCACAGGCACATCCGTCGTCGGCTACCGCATCGATGACAGGCCTCCACGCATCTACGTCCACGTCGCGCACGAGTTCCTCGAGCGAGCAGCGAGGCCCCTTTGTTCGTCATTGTCTCGCCAGGAATTCGCGACGCGGGTGTATGCTTCCGGCCAGAGCGCTCCTGCGTCAGGAGCGACGAAAGGACAAAACACCATGCCTAGCCTGAAGACCTTTTCACACAACTTCGTCGCAACATTGCTCATTCTCGGCGCGATGACATGGGCCCGGGACGCGTCGGCGGCCCTGAAAGTGGCGAGCTGGAACATCCAAATCCTCGGCTCGAACAAGATAAAAAATCCAGACGTCGTGAAGGTCATCATAGACACCATCAAGCAGTACGACCTCATCCTCGTGCAGGAGATAAAAGACACGACCGACGCCACAGCGATGAGCCTCCTGAACCAAGTCAACGCTGCGACGGGCAACGCGTACGGCATCCTCGTGAGTAATCGTCTGGGTCGGACGAGCGCGAGGGAGCAATACGCCTACTTCTACAAGAAGAGCGCGCTCAAGGTGGTCGACAGCTACCACTATGCCGACGCCGACGACCTCTTCGCGCGCGAACCGTTCGTCGTCAGGTTCAGCACCACCCAGGCGACCGTGAAGAATTTTTTCGTCGTTCCACTCCACGCGGAGCCTTCGGCGGCGGTCGCAGAAATCGGCTCCCTGGTCAAGGTCTACGACGACGCCGCAAAGCGCTGGAACATCAAGAACGGCATTCTCATGGGGGACTGGAAAGCAGGCTGTAGCTACTTTGCCAAGAAATACTGGGGGACGAATCCCCTGCGTTCAGACGCTCGGTTCACTTGGCTCATCGGGGACGACAACAACTCCACCGTCGGTAAGTCGGATTGCGCGTACGACCGAGCCGTGGTGGCAGGAGATAAACTGCGCGCGAATGCCGCGAAGGGTCGCACCGCGTATGTGGACACCAAGTTCAATCTGACCTTGGAGTTTATGAGGTTGGTGAGCGACCACTATCCGATTGAGTTCGAGATCAACTAAGCAAGGCCCTCGAGGGCATCACGGCTTCGGCTGTTCCGCGGGAGCGGTCGATGCGGAGGCCGCGCGGTGACGACACCCGAGGCCGTCCACGACGCCGACCGCAGCCTCCAGACCATCGACCATCCAAAGCCATCGTCGTCGGCGAGCACGTACAGGCCCCCGCAAGCAGCCCGAGCGGCGAAGACGTCTCGATGCCGTTCGCCGCGGCCCGCGCGTTTCAGCAGTCCTATCCTCCGGAGGCTGGGTGCCTCCTCGTGAAGCACTCCAACTCGCTCCGGTAGCATGGGCGACGCCTGGCCGAGGTGCTCCGCTCCGCCGCTGGCACTCGTGACGACGTCGGCGAGTTCCGCGCCCTCGCTTCGGACAGGCAACTGGCGGAAGCGGGCGTGGGCTTCCCTCCATTCCACGGCCTCTGCCGAACCACGACGCTCGCCGTCACGTGAGAACGACCAGCGGTACTACTGTCACGAGCCGCTGCACGGCCCCAGCGATAAAGCGTCACCCACGACGCCATGGTGGACGTCGACACCGTGCCAGCCGTCCCATGAACTCGCCTCCCGCGAAATGCTACATGAACAATGCGCGATTGAGGCGGACCCCATACTCCCCATCGGGATTCGTGGTGCCATCCCCGACCCGTTCCGTGATAGCCGCCACCGCAAGGTCGCGCCGCTTGGGCAAGCGCGCCGCATCGGCTGCCGCCAGCGCCGCCGGCATTTGCTCGCGGGTGAGGTCCGTGCAATAGCACGGTGCGCCAGGCTGCTGCCGCCACGACTCCGCTAGCGTGCCCGCGTCGAATGCGTCGAATCCGGTGTCCTCGACAAGCGACATGCCCACCTTGCGCTCCGTATCCCGGTCCGCCGCCACAGGGAGAGCAATGCGCCCTGGGCTCCCCGGCGCCATTCCCTTTGTTGCGAAAGACGCAGAGCCAATCGAGTTCCACGCCTTGACGACCGGCCGGCCCAGCATTTCGGCCACCCACAGGCTTTCGACCTGTCCGGCCTCGATGGCGGCAATCTTGCCGTCACGGAAGGGATAGTAGTTCGACGTGTCGATGACCACCGTCCTGGCGGGAACGCCGGTGATGAGCGGCGCGAGCCCGGGGATACGGTTTAGGGGGATTGAGAGGATGACGGCGTCCACGTCGGCTACCGCTTCCGCGACGGTGACCGCGCGCGCGCCGGAGGCCAGCACATCGGCTTCTATCGTCTCCGGGCCGCGCGAGTTGGCCACCTTCACGTCATGCCCAGCCGCACCCAGTTTGCGCGCCAGGGTCTTCCCAATGTGGCCAACGCTGTCAGGCGACAGGAACTTTTGACCCCCTTACGTCACTAAAACTGCCCCCCTCCCCGGGCCCAGTTGGACTGCGCCGTGATGCTACGTCGTTTCCCTGCGTGCGTCCGCCGGAGCGCGCCCTCGCTGCTTCTCAAGCGAGGGCGCGCGCAGGCCACGTCCGAGGCACTGCGCTCGTGCTCGACTCAGCCGTCGTTGCCAGGCGGCGCGCTGCGGCCCAGCAGCCCCGCCTTGCGCTTCTGGCGTAGCCGGTAGCTGTCGCCCTGGATGAGCACCGTGTGGCTGTGGTGCAGCAGTCGGTCGAGGATGGCGGCGGCCAGCACGTCGTCGCCGAAGACGCCGCCCCACTGGCCCACCAACTGGTTGGTGGTAATCAGCAGGCTGCCCTTCTCGTAGCGTCGCGCCACCAGTTGGAAGAAGAGGTGCGCGCTCCTCTTCTCGAAGGGCAGGTAGCCCAGCTCGTCGATGATGAGCAGCTTGGGCTTGGCGAAGTAGTTGAGCTTGTCCTTGAGGGCCCCTTCGCTCTCGGCCTTGGCCAGCGCCGCCAGCAGCGCCGTCGCGCTGGTGAAGAGGACCGAGTGCCCGGCCTCCACTGCCGCCCGTCCCAGTCCAATCGCCAGGTGCGTCTTGCCCACGCCCGGCGGGCCGAAGAGCAGCACGTTCTCGGTCTGCGCGATGAAGCGTCCGGTGGCCAGCTCCCGCACCAGCTTGCTGTCCACCGAGGGCTGCGCCTTGAAGTCGAAGTCCTCCAGCGTCTTCACCGCGGGGAAGTGGGCGATGGTGATTCCCATGCTCACGCGCTTCTTCTGCTTGGCGCCTATCTCCTCGCGCAGCAGCGCGTCGAGGAAGTCCAGGTAGGTGGGCTCGGTGCGGGCCGCCTCCGACAGCAGCGCGTCGAGCCGCTCGGCCAGGTGGCCCAGGCGCAGCCGGCCCAGGTGCTCCCGTACGCGCGCGTGGACCAGGTCGTGGCTCATGCGGCACCTCGCTTCGAGTCCTGCTCCACGACGGCGGCGTAGTCCTCCAGCGAGCGCCCGAGGCCTGTCAGCGACGAGTCCTTCTCGGAGCGTTCCTCGTCACGCGGACGCCACAGCCCCTCCCAATGCGCCGGGTCGACGACGCGCGCGTGCGGCTGCCGATGGCGAGCGTGCGTGGCCACCAGCGCACCGGCGTGGAAGATGCGCACCTCGTCGTCCCCCACCTGCACCTCGACATTCTCACGCACCAGCCGGTGCGGCACGCTGTAGCGCACTGTGTCCACGTCCACGAGCGCGTCGTTGGCCACCTTGCGCTTGAGCCGCTGGTGACGGCGCGGCAGCACTCGCAGGGGCAGCGGGCGCAGGGCGGCCTTCTCCTCGCGCTCGAAGCGCTCCAGGGGCGGCTCGTGCGTGGTGCCGTGCACGCGCTCATCCGCCTCGCCCATCCACTGCGCCAGGTGGGCCTCCATCGCACCGAAGGCCTCGAAGTCCCGGCCCGCCAGCGCGTTGCGCTTGACGTACTTGACGCCCGACTCCGTCTTGCCCTTGGTGCGAGCGCGGTAGGGCCCGCACGCCTTGGGCGTCACGTCCCAGTCCCGGCAGAACTGCACCCAGGCCGGGTGGAAGCGCACGGTGCCCGCCTGCCGGTTGTTCTCTTCCACCAGGGGCCGGGCGTTGTCCGAGAGCACCTCCAGCGGCACGCCCCGAAGTGCACGAAGGCCGCGGCCACGCCCTCGCGCCAGTCGTCCCCGCGCTGGTTGAGGAAGGCTCGCACGAACAAGCGCCTGGAGAACGAGAGCACCGCCACCAGCAGGAAGACCTTCACCACCTGCCCGCCCAGCCGCACCTTCTTCTCGCCGAAGTCCACCTGCATCTGCTGCCCTGGCTTCGTCTCGAACCGCACCGTCGCCGTCTGAGCTGCGTGCACCTGGCGCCGCCTCTTCTCCACCGCGCGTTGCACGGTGCGCACGCTGGCCTCCACTCCCTCCTGCGCCAGCAGCGCCTTGACGACAACGGCGTTACCTTCAGCAGCCGAATCCCAGAGTTCCACCGCGCGCTGCTGCTCGCTCTCGGTGAGCCGCCGGGCCTTCGGTCGGACCTGCGTGTCGGCCGCACTCCCCGCACGCAGGTAGCGCCGCACCGTGTTGCGCGCCACGCCCACCTCACGCGCGATGCGCTTGGCGCCCCAGCCCGCCTCCGCCAGCACGCGCACCTGCCGCACCACTTCCTGCTCGACCATCGACTCCTCCGCTGTCGAGCGGAGGGCTACTACTGCTGTCCCTTCCATTGCTGCCTACCTCCCTGGTTTGCAGGCCCGGAGAGGGGGTCAGTTTTAGTGGCACGAGGGGGTCAATTTTGCTGTCGCTCTACAAACGCCGACGATGCCGATTTTCATGTTGGAGTCTCCTTGTGTCCCCTGAGGTCTTCACTCATCTGCCGGGTGCGCAAGCGCCTCGAGCGTGCGACGCAGGTCGTCCAGGCCTCGGTCGGTCAGCTGGCATGCCGACTTAATCTTCCCTGAAATACTCCGGACATTGGTTTCGAGGGCTCGACCACGGGGTGTCAGGTCCACCAGTACACGGCGCTCGTCGGCAGGGTCTCGTTTCCGCGTGACGAGCCCTGCCGTATCGAGCCGCTTGACCAGCGGCGTAATCGTTCCCGTGTCCATGTCCAGGCGGGCGCCGAGTGCACCAACGGGAAGGGGCGCACCATCCAGCAGCGCGAGAATCACGAGGTACTGGGGGAACGTCAGGCCTAGCGGTTCAAGGAACGGCTTGTGCAGACGCACCATCCGGTTGGCCGCACCATAGAGCGCGAAGGATAGCTGTGTGCCAATGCTCTTCGGTTCCAACGCCACATTCCCTCGTTCACTACTATCTAGCGCACTAGATAAACGACAGTGCTTCACAAATCAAGTCGCTGACTGGCGGTCAACCGCATGGACCGCACAAGGGCGTGATGGAGCTGCGCCAAAGGGGAAGCGTGCGCTGGTAAGCCACCTTCCCGGCCAGCCCTCCAAGCGACTTCACCGACGACGCCAAACTTTCGGTGGGCAGTGGCGCCGCGCTCTCCGTCCCACTAGGAGCTTCACGGCCCGGAGCCGGAGGAACCAGATGGCCCTCTCTTGGCCGCCGCCCCAATTCCATTCAGGCTTCCTAGCCTTCGCCGCGTTGCACGTAGTCGCGCTCCCCTAACCGAACGCGCAGCGCGTTCTGGCCCTTCTTGCACGGCAGCGCCGTGGCCACGCTGCTCGGTTCGCTTCCCGCCGACCGCAGCACCTACTCCTGGGCGCTCTCCGGCGCGGCTCCGGTGAGTAGCACGGCGGTGGCGAGGACGAGGCATGCGCCCGGTGGCGGCGCCCGTGCTTGGGAACATGGGGCATGGACATGGACGTCTGAACCTTCTCGAGAACGCTTCGCGGGGCTTGCACGAACTTCCCGCCGCGCAGAAGAGGGCCGGGCCAGGAATGTTCGGCGCGCCTTTAGTGCTCCTCCAAGCCGACGAAAACTCTCGCTGGACGCCCGAACGGACGCACTCCTCGTCCAGACGGGACGCAGCGCCCCTATACGGCAGCCCGGCAAGGAGGGACGTCGTGTCGCCGTCGGCTCCCCCTCGACTAGCGCGCTTTGTCTCGTCCGCGCGTTTTTCAATTAATGCTCGCCACTGCTACCGCATTTGAAGCAATGGCTCTCACGCGCCGACTGCAAGCGAGGCCGAAGGGCCTTCGCGCATTCATCTGGGCCGTTGCAGCGACGCGTAGCGGAATCCAGAGGGGGGAAGAAGACACCATCCTGTTGGTAGACGTGCTGGAGGAGCATCTCGACGAGGCGGAGTTCCGGTGGCTGCAGTGAGAAAAGGCGCTGGGGGCGCCAGACTTCTCACTGACTGAGATTGCGAGATTTGAGGAGCTCCTCCTCGCGCATCTGGGCGGCCTGGTGGTTGGCGCATCCACCGCTATCGAATCCGTGCTGCGGCCCGCATTTGAAACAGAGGACGCCTTTCGCATCTCCGCGGCGGCCTTCGTAATGGTCCAGGCCGAGTTCCCCCTTGAGGTCTTCGTAGACGCGTTCGGTTCTCCATCGCTGCATCACCAGGCGGATGAGCTGCCTCTTCGTCCAGCCCTCCGGTAGGGATATCAGGAAGTAGTTGGCAGGCTCGAGCTCTCCGTCTCGCCACTCAATGAGCAACCCCAGAGGCTCCTGCTCTCGCTGGGGGACGCCCGCGGCGACGACGCGGCGCAGGGCAAAGCGTGCCGACAAGGCGTCTTGCGTGCCCTGGCGCCAGGTGCTCCGCCGGAAGCCGCCTCGTTCATGAATGTGCCAGGCCAGGTCCGAAACGCTTTGCGCGTCCTTTCGGGGACGGCCCTTCGCATCCAGGAGGCGGACACCCGTTTGCGCAGACACCGCGACGGCGTAGTGCAAGCCCAGCGCGCGAAGGCGCGCGCGGAGGTCGCTGGAGTTGCCGTAGGCGCTGTCCGCCAGGAGGACGCCCGGAGCAACCCCGTCCTCCACGGCCCGCTCAATCATTCGCAGCGCCAGCTGGGGCTTGGTTTTGAAGGAAACCTCGGAAGGTATGCGGGCCTCGCGGCGACGCGCCTCGTCGTTGGCCCAGCACTCGGGGAGTTACAGCTCGAAGTCGACGGGCAGGTGCTCGGTACGAGTGGCCACGCTGAGGCTGACGCCAATCTGGCAGTTGGTAACCTTCCCCGCCGAGCCGGTGTACTGCCTCTGGACGCCCACCGAGTGCTTGCCCTGCTTGAGGAAGCCCGTGTCGTCCACAATCCAGGCTTCCACCGACTCCCGCCGCGTCATCGCCTCCAGCGCGTACCTCGCCGCCTGGCGCCGCACGTCCCGGTCGCTCCACTTCGAGTCCACGGCGAAGTGCAGCAGTCGCTGGTGCATGGCATCCACCCGCTCGGGGTCCGGACACGCGCGGGCGGCGATGGGCTCCACGCTCTTGCGCTCCCCCTCCCCCTAATGGCCCATGGCGTAGAGGGCGAACGAGCCGCGTCGGCTCTCCTCACCGAGAACCTCGCCGATTTGCTGGAAATACCTCTCAAGCCGCTGCACGGCGGCGCCGTTCATGAAGGAGTCCATACCTGTTTCATGAGTGGGGCGGATGGCGGCCGATGCAATGAGGTCCTGCCCGCCCAGCCCTCCGTCGCCCATTCCCCCTTCGGCCTACCCCTGACGTAGTAGTGCTATGATGCCGCCCGCGCCAGTCGGTCCAGCGCGCGGGAGGCTGTCGGTGAGGGAGCGTCAACGAGTGGTCTTGACTCAGCCAGAGGCCGAGGAGCCCGCGGTCGAGCACCTCGATGCCCTGATTCGCCGGGCCCGGGCGGCCTCGGAGGACGAGCGGGATCTGCTGGGCGAGGAGCTCAACACATTGTTGCTCCAACTGCCCGCGGCGCCCGAGCCCGAGCGCAACGCCGCGTGGGTGCGGAGGCTCCTAGAGTCTCAGGCACTGGTGGGCCTCGGCACGTCGACCATGCCCGCGACCATCGCCGCCATGCGGGTGCTCCTGGACCTGGGCTACCCGAGCTCGCTCACGCTGACGCCCGAGGAACTCGCGACGCTGCGGCGCTGGGAACACCAGCGCTTCGCGGTTCCCTGGCTCCTCCTGCTCGTGACGCTGTGCCTGGTCTTCCTCGTCCAGTTCGGCTTCATCATGATGGGGACCGAGAACGCGCTCATGCTCCACTTCAAGGCCTCGTTCGACGCCTTGTCGGGGGAACCTCCGCCGCCGCCCACCCTCATGGAGCGCTACGAGACCTTCATCCGAGACACAGCCTATCAGGTCCTACCCGCCCAGTTCCTCGCGGGGACGGCCGCCTTCTTCTTCACGGTGACGCTCGGCCTTCGCCCGGTTGGGAGACGTCGAGCCCGGCTCGCCTTCCTGTCGCTCGCGGTGGCCGGTGCGGTGGTGAGCCTGCTTCAGCTCCCCGCGAATGGGTGGATTGCCGCCACCACCTTCGTGGGCGCCGTTGGGGCATTCATCTGTGCCGCAATGCTGAAGCCAGTCTGAAGCCCTCCGTGAGCCGCGGCCTGTGACGTCTCAGTTGAAGATTATGTCGGACGGCCGATGTACACGGCCTGCCTGACCTTCAATTTGATGCGGCATTTATAGCTTTCCATTCTTCCCGTGATGTTGGGCTGTGGCACTCCCGCTGGCGAGAAGCCACCGAGGCGCTGGCGACGCACACGCAGGCCCTGCTGACGGGGACTCCGGCGTCCACGGGCGCGCTGGCGTTCCTCAACAGCCGCTCGACGACGGCGACGGTGCTGGACATCGACGTGCCCCTCGACTCGGACGCCGCGCAGAACCTCATCGCATACCGCAACGGGCCGGACGGGGTGGCGTCCACAGCGGATGATCGCCACTTCGTCTCCATCGACCAGGTGGACGCGGTCCCCCAGGTCGGGGCGAGCGCGCTGGCGGCGCTGGAGGCGTACGCCCGCGCCACGGGCCGCCTGCACTCAGCGTGGGTGAAGGACGCCGCGCCCCACAGCATCCCCGTCGTCATTCTCCCGCGCGGGCGCAGGCCCAAGGCCGACGCTGCGCCTCCCGCACCGAAGCCTGTGCCTACCCAAAATTCGGTCGCTGCGTCATGGGTGCGCCAAGGCCACATTCGAAAGTGCGTCACAGTGAGCGAGGCGCCGGTATAGCGCTCACCACAACGAGAGCAGCCGCATACCCAGGAGCCGTGGGCACAATCTGGCAGACGCCGGCCAGCTGGCGCCTATGGCCATGCCCCCAGCGCGCCACCCCTCGGCTTGGACGGCGCGCCAGCCAGCATCTCCTGGCGCGCGAGGAGCACCAGCACCAAATCAGGGCCGGTACCGCTCAGCCTCCTTGAAGAACTGGGTGAGCGAATACTCCAATAGCGACTGGCGGGACTGCATGCACCGGCGGGCCCGGAGGAAGGGCAGCCAGACGCGCCTCCCAACGCGCAACTGGGACCTCTCCAGATTTAGCCGCAGCACCCACGTCCCTCCCAACCGCCGCACCAGCACGTCCCCCAGATAGGCGCCGAGCGCCGGAGCTGTGTGACTGTCGATGAGTTCGCGCGTGTACCGCTCCGGGAAGTTCTCCCGCCAGAAATAGAAGTCGAGGTCCGTGAGGGACTCGGCCGTCTCGTCCATGATGGAGGGCACCTGGGTGTGCAGTGCCGCCACGAGTCCTTCGGACCAGTCGCCGTAGGACTCGAGGACGCGCTCCGGATTCACCACGTCCGAGGGATGAGCGACAGGGAGCCACTCCGCCGGCACCGGCGGCCGGAAGGCGTTGAATTCGGCAATCTTCCGCTGCCGAGTAGCGACACCGGACTCATCCACGAGCCGAGTCAAGAGCGACGCCACGTCCGGATGGAAGCGCGGCTCGATGGGGACGAGCGCGGCGCTGCGCTCCCGCAGCGTGCGCAGCACCGTGTCGAAATCGAGGTCTGGCCGTTGGACGAACAGAAGCACTCGTTTCCCCTTGGCCCTCGTGCTGAGATGCTTCACCATGGGTGATTGGGCGGTGACGACGCACTGGGCATGGACACGGCCACGAATGCCTGAAGCCAGGGACTTTCCGAGCGACCGCTGGGCTGCCCGCCTTGGCCGAGTGGGCCCAGGGCTCTGGCAGTTGGAAACGCTCCAGAAGTACGGCTACTACCGTGCCCCCGAAGGGACGGCCGCCGTGGGGGTCCAAGCTCCCGACGGCTATCTGGTGGAATACGGAGGCGGCCCCTTCTCCGCAGCCTGGAACTATCTCGTCGCCACAGAGCCCTCCGGCGCAAGCCGCTTCGCGCGAGCCGCGGGGCTGCTGGGTGAAGACGCCTCCCTCCCGCCTGCGGTTCAACACGCGGTGCTGTGCCTGCGCACCCCCATCCGCTTCGAGCGCCCTCTTGCGTCCTGGAGCCTGAGCGAAAGCCATCTGGACTCAGCCCCCGCCGCCCGCGTCGCTGAGGCGCTCATCGCCGGAGGCCCCCCTCCTCGCCGGGGACGGATCGAATGCGTAGTGGGACTCTTTACTTTCGAGTTCGGCTGGGTCCACACAGGCGTCCTGACACTGTTCATCGACAAGTCGATGGAGCAAAGTGGGGCAGAACTCGAAATGACAGGCCGGTTCAACGCACTCTCCGAGACAAAGGAGGTCGGCCCTTTCGCGCACTCCCTGTACATGGAGCGGCCCACATCAGTACCGGTGCCCCTCGTCGCCTGGCCCTTCCCCTCGCGGTAAGGGCTCGCTCAGAAGGAACCGTTCTTCCCCGAAGGAGGGCTGGGTGGGTGAACAGTCCAGCAGCAACCGGAGGGACGGCGTGTACCGGCGGGTGAGGCAGGAGCCGCCAGGCGCGCCTGTCGACGCGCGTCCTGGCTCCTCCAACTCCTGCCTCTGCTCCCTGCCTCGCCCAGCCACCGCAATCAGGGGCGGTACCGCTCCGCCTCCTTGAAGAACTGGGTGAGCGAGTACTCCAACAGCGACTCGCGCGACTGCATGTACCGGCGCGCGCGGAGGAAGGGCAGCCAGACGCGCTTTCCAAGGCGCACCTGGGACTCTTCCATCTTCTGCCGCAACACCCACGTTCCTCCCAACCGCCGCACCAGCACGTCCCCCAGGTAGGCGCCTAACGCCGGAGCTGTGTGACTGTCGATGAGTTCGCGCGTGTACCGCTCCGGGAAGTTCTCCCTCCAGAAGTAGAAGTCCAGGTCCGTGAGGGACTCGGCCGTCTCGTCCATGATGGAGGGCACCTTGGTGTGCAGTGCCGCCACGAGGCCTTCAGACAAGTCGCCGTAGGACTCGAGGACGCGCTCCGGATTCGCAACGTCCGAGGGATGGGCGACAGGGAGCCACTCCTCCGGCACCGGCGGCCGGAAGGCGTTGAGCTCGGCAATCTTCCGTTGCCGCACGCTGATGGCGAACTCGTCCGGTAGCAGCGAGAGGAACGGCGCCACGTCAGGGTGGAAGCGCGGCTCGACGGGTACGAGCGCGGCGCTGCGCTCCCGCAGCGTGCGCAACACCGTGTCGAAGTCGAGGTCCGGCCGCAGGTGGACATGCGCACGGGCCTGGGCCACGCGAGCCTCCTCGCTGGCGAACTCGGCAGCAGTCGGCCATAGCACCAGGAGGATGGAGCCGTTGGGGAGTTCCTCCACGAGGTGCGCAGGCGTCGAGAGCATCCGCTCGCGACCAACGCTTTCCACGAGCTTGGGGCCGAAGATGTTCAGCCAAAACAATTCGTAGACCTTGTCGAACCCGTCTCTTCGCGCTTCTCGGTCATCACGGCCAAAATTGGGGGGAGTCAGCCAGCTGCTCGTCTGCATTGCCATGGGCCGACGCATAGGCAACTGGATATTGAGATGCCCACGCACGAGCCACCGCCACAAGACTGCGACTAGACTCCTCTCTGAAAAATGGGAGCGGCTGCACATCGAGACTGGCGCGCAAAGTGGACTGACCTTGTGCAAGAATGAGATTGAGCACCAGTGACACTGCGGGGCTCTCTGAACGGTACAGCCCGATGATCGAGCCATGCTCATCGCGACGTTCCTCTATCGCGCGCCACACGGATTCTCTTGAATACTTACGCTTCCGGGTCGACTTGACGAGCGTCGGCATCCAACCGTCAGCATATTTCTCAAGAGCATCAACCAGAGGCGTCAAGGCAAGCTCCACCCCTCCGGTCGCGTCGAATGTCCCCTTAAAGGAGAAGCTCAGACTATCCACTTTGTTTATGTCGTGCAGCGTCAGCAGCTTCATTGAGACAGCACCTCCACACCCTTGATTCGCTCCTGTGCGGCCTCGACCGCGTCGCCGAACGTCTTCCGCTTTTGGGGCAGAAGTTCTCCGCCCTCGTAGACGAGGCGCACCCGCTTCACGGCCGCCTGCTGTCGCATGCCATCCCGAACAATTTTCAGCGGCCCACCGTAGTACTTCATCGCATTGCTCGCATCCGTATTCACCTGCACTTCCAGGTCCTCCTTCTTCAGGATGCTGAGGTTTCGACTCTTGAAGCTGAACGTCTCCACCCGAGGTGACTGGCCCGGTGGGGCGCGCTCCTCGATGACGAGCACGTCCGCATAACGAAGGTCCGCCTTCGAGACTCCGCCGTGGGTCTCGATGCGCGGCTGCTCGAAGTCGCCGAGCCAGCGCCGTTGTGCGCGGGGCAACGCCGCGTCCTCCTTCAAGATGGCGATCATCGTCCTCTCGAAAGCCATGCCCCGAGCATAGTAGGCGCGCATCCCCTCGTAGCCCTCCCACTTCAGGGGGCCCTTGACGGTGTCCCTTCGGCGAGCGTGCGTGAGTGTGCCGCTGGGGGCCAGTAGACTGGGGGCAGGCGTGGAGCGCTGGTGCCTGCGCTGAGGGTCACCAGGAAGCGCGGATTTCTGGCCATGGACGGCCAGGAATTCGGCGGCAGGGGGCTGAGTGAATCAGCTCGCGGACGGCGCATCCGCCGCGGCCAGCGCCTGCTGGTAGTTCCAGGGCATCCACTCGCCCGGGGCTTGCGCCACCGCCTCCGGGTGGCGGAGCAGCGCCACCAGGTAGTCGAAGGGGTTGCCCTCGCACAACTCCACGGTGTGGATGAGACTCATGAAGACGTCTCCCACGTGAGCGCCATTCAGCGTCTGGTAGAAGAGGGCATTCTTGCGGTGGAGAATGGCCTTCTTGAGGGCCCGTTCACACACGTTGTTGTCCAGTGGGGCGCCCTCCTCGCGCAGGAAGAGAGTCAGCTTCTCCCAGTGCTTGCGCAGGTAGGTGATGGCCTGGCCCAGCCCGGAGTTGGGCTCCACCTTGCGCTGGGTGACTTGTTCCTCCAGCCACGCCTTGAGGCCGTCCAGGACGGGACGGCTTTCTTGCTGGTGTCGCGCCAGCCGCTGCGCGGGCGTCAGGCCCTCCTTCCGAGCGACGGCGTCCACCCGGTACACCTCCCGGAAGGCCTCCAGCACGTGCGTGCATTCAGCCGGGAAGTCGGTGGCCACGTCGACGAAGCCCCGCCGCGCATGCGTCAGGCAGTTGGCCCACAGCGTGGCGAACTCCCCGGGCACATTCGCCGTCTGCGCGTCGCTCATCTGAATGGGCGCCGAGAGTGCGGCGGCGCGCTGCCGCAGGACGTCCGCGAGATTCTCTCCGGCGTGCTGGCGTCCGGTGAAGAAGAGGGCAATGGGGTGCTGCTGGCCCACGGCGAGCAGGCCCGAGGTGTGCACGCCGGTGCGCTTCAGCGGGGCCCCCTCGGCGGCCGCCTGCACCTGCTCCCGCGTCAGCGCCAGCACCTTCATGACGGTGTCGTCATTGTGGAGCACCGGAGCCTGGGCCGCCTGGTTGAGAAACTCGTCGAAGGCGGGCTGAAGCTTGCTGGCGCCGGCCTCGACGAGCTCCCATTGGGTGGCGGCCGGCAGGGGAATCCCCAGGCCCGCCTGGAGCTTCTCAATGCGGTGGAAGGGCAGCCCGCAGCCGTACTTGAGCAGCCCCGTCATGGCCACGGCCGTCTCGTCGTACTTCTCCTCGCCGACGCCCTCGGGCGCCTGGGCGGTGTACACCTCCCCGCACAGGTTGCAGCGCAGCCGCGCGCACTCCCACACGGTAGCCACCAGCGGGGCCATGCCCTTCACCCGCACCCGCACGGACGGCTCCTTCAGCGGGTACACCTTGCCCTTCAAGCAGCCCTGGCACGCGTCTCCACCGTGCAGCGAGGCGTGCGCCACCTTCTCCCGGCTGGCGCCCGTGTAGGCCGCCGCCGCGGTGCGCCCATGTCCCGGGGCACGGGCCTTCTCTTCCGCCTGGTGCTGGGCGCGCCCGGCCGGCTGTCCCGCCTTGCGCAGCACCGCGTCCGTCTTCTCGGTGGGGGCGCCGAAAAGCAGCCTGCGCAGCCGCTCGAGGCTCGTCCCCTTCGCCTGCAGCTCCGCCGTCACGAAGGCCAGCGTGTCCATGGCGGCCTTCAGCTTGACGAAGTCCTCCTCGCCCAGCGCCCCCGTCTTCGTCCGCTCGACAATGACTGCCAACTCCGCCGAGTCCACCTGCCTTGGCTGTCGCTGCTTCTTACCCATTGCCCGCTACAACACGTCTCTGGGGGGCAAGCCTGCCTGGGACATGGGAGGCCGGACTCGCCCCCATGGAAAGCGACGCGGCCTACGTGCCCACCTTGCGCCACTCGGGGGCGGCCTGCGTGGCCGAAGCGTCGCCCGCGCACAGCAGCACCTGCAACTCGTGGGCGCGCAGCGGGGCCGCCGCCTCACTCGCCGTGGGCCACCAGCGAAAACGCCCCTGGGAGAGGCGCTTGTGACATAGCCAGAAGCCCTGGCCGTCATAAACGAGCAACTTCACCGCCGTCCGCTGCCGGTTGCGGAAGACGAATACCGTTCCGCTGAAGGGGTTTTCCGCGAGGGCCGCCCGGCACTGCCGCGCCAGGCCATCAACGCCCTGGCGGAAGTCCACCGGCTCAATGGCCACCAGTACTCTCATTTGAGGAGTAATTTGAATCATGGGCCCCGCAGCGCGGCCACCAGGGCCAGCACGTCGAAGCCCTGGCACGAGGCGGGCACGGTGAGCGTCAGCCGGCTGCCCTCCCGGGCCACGTACTCGATGACGAGGTTGGAGGCGGGGCCGGGCGCAAGCCACTGCGCGGCGCTCACCTCGACGAAGCCGTCCGGCCTGCCCACCTCGCCTGACTGACGACTCGGCGGGTGCGCCGCCGACGTCCGGGCCTTCAGCGCGGCATGGCCCACCCCCAACGCGCGCGCGACATGGGACACCCCGTAGCGCTGCGCCGCCGAAACCGCGGCCCTCCACAGCGCCTCCGGCATCCGTCCCTGCCGGGGACGCGTCAGCCGCCACTGCTGCACGCGCCCGCGCAACGCCTCCACCTCTCCCGCTGCTGCTATACTTCGTCGCGCCACCGTGTCTCTCCCGGTCCACTCCAATGGGCCGAAGACGGTACCGGGGGGCACCAGGGCCTTTCACGCACGTCTGCCGGAAGGACACCCTTGACGGCGTCACCGTCCTGAATCTCCTTCAACCGCCTCTTGCGGTAGGCGACGTACTCCCGCCAGAGCGGCGCCCCCTTCTCGACTCCCGGCGGCGGCGCCTCCAGCTTCGGGGCCATCTGCTTCAGCAGCTTCACGTCCTTCGGGAGACGGGGCCCCAAGGACTCCAGCTCCGCCAGGAACAGCTTCGCCTTCGCGGCCTCCGCAGCGCCCACTTTGGCGTCCTGCGCGAAGAGGTCCAGGTTGACGTACCGCTTCCCTGACGAGCCCCGTGTCGCCGCGGGCTGGGCGGCCTCGCGACTCGCCGCGCCAGCCCCAGAGGACTCGCGGCTGGCCGCCTGCGCCTCCGCAGCGGACGCCTCGGCGGACTGCTCGAAGAGGTCCAGGTTGACTGGCCGCTTCCCTGACGAGCCTCTTGTGGCCATGGATTGGGCGGGCTCGCGGCTGGCCCCCTCCATCAGCACGGCCTGCGCCTTCGCGGGGTTTCCGCGTGCCTCGTACAGCGCCAGCAGTCCCGCCTCCCCCCACTCGGCGGCCAGCAGGGCCCCCTCGCGGCTCGCCTGGAGGTAGCGCAGCAAGTCGCGCGCGGCGTTGAAGCCGAGTTGCTCCTCCAGGCGCGCCATCAGCGCCTTCATGGCGTCCACGTCGAGCGCCGGCATTTGGAGCCGCCGCAGCCCTCCGCGCGACTCCACCAGGGCACGAGCGCCCTTACCCCCGGCGTACAGCGTCACCACCAGTGCGGCCGGCGCCAGTTCGCGCGTGGCCTGCTCGTACTTGCCCTGTGCCAGCGAGTACGCCCCGCGCCCCGTGCCCACCGCCAGGTGGTAGAAGCCCACCGGCACACCGAAGGTGAGGTGGTCGAAGGCTCCCGCCGAGACACTTCCCGGCGAGTAGTGCCTCTCCATCAGGGCCTTCTCCACCTCGTCGATGGCGGCCTCGTAGGGCGGCGGCAGTTGCCCACGCATGGCCATGAGCTCCGTGTACCGGGCCTCGCCGCTCACCAACGTGCTGGGAAGCATGTCCCTGCCCGCGCGCCCCAGCCCGCGCAGCACGTCGAGGCCCTGCTCTCCCCGCTCCGGGAAACCTTCCAGCGCCAGGCCCCGCCGCTTCAGCTCTTCTCGGACGGCAGCCATGGCGCCCAGCGTCTCGCCAAGTTGCTTGTCACGGGCCAGCCGCTGCACCACCTCGCGCAGCTCGTCGTCGAAGGCCGCGTGGAGGACAAGAGGGCGAACACCTCCGCATACGTGCGTGTTCCGGGCCAAGCCGAGCACCGATTCCGGGCCAAGCCGAGCAGCGATTCCGAAGCAAGGTGAGCAGCCGTTCCGGGGATGCCGAGCAGGCATTCCGGGCATGTCGAGCACCGATTCCGGGGATGCCGAGCAGGCATTCCGGTGAAGCCGGGCACCACTCGTAGTGAGGAGTGGGCGGTCGACAGAAGCGTTGACGGCGCTGGGCAGCAGCAGGCCACTGCGCCTCCGATTTGGAGGTGGAGATGGCGGCACAGAGGCTGTCCATGCGGAAGTTGAGAGAGAGCTGTTCCGGTTGCGGTTCGAGGCGAAGCTGACGACGCGGTCGATTGCGGCGAGCCTGGGCATCGGCAATGGCACGGTGTGCGACTACCTGGGGCGGGCGCGGGTGGCGAAGCTGCCGTGGCCGCTGCCACCGGAGTTGGACGATGATGCGGCGCTGGCCGCGCTGCTGTTCCCCGACGACGCAAAGGCGTTGGCGGAGCGTCCGGAGCCGGACTGGGCCCGGGTGCATGCGGAGCTGAAGAAGAAGGGCGTCACCAAGCTGCTGCTGTGGCAGGAGTACCTGGAGGCGGTGCCGGGCGGCTACCAGTACAGCCGCTTCTGCGAGAGGTACGGGCGGTGGCTGGCCACCGCCAGCGTCACCCTGCGCCAGGAGCACCGTGCCGGTGAGAAGTGCTTCGTGGACTTCAGCGGGGACGGGGTGCAGGTGGTGGACGCGGCCACCGGCGAGGTGCGGGTGGCGAAACTCTTCGTGGCGGTGCTGGGGCCAGCAACCTGACGTACGCGGAGCCCGTCTTCAGCGAGGACGTGCCCACGTGGGTGGGCTGCCACGTGCGTGCCTTCGAGTACTTCGGCGGCGTCAGCGAGTTGGTGGTGCCCGACAACCTCAAGGCGGGCGTCACCCGGGCGCACCGGTACGAGCCGGACTTGAACCCCACGTACGCGGACCTGGCGCGGCACTACGGCTTCGCGATTCTGCCCGCGCGCCCGCGCAGGCCGAGGGACAAGGCGAAGGTGGAGGTGGGCGTGCTGCTGGCCGAGAGGTGGATTCTGGCGGCGCTGCGCCACCGGCACTTCACGTCGCTGGCCCAGGTGCAGGAGGCGGTGAAGCCGCTGCTGGAGAAGCTCAACACGCGGCCCATGCGCAAGCTGGGCAAGTCGCGCTGGGAGCTCTTCGAGCAGGTGGAACGCGCCACGCTGCGGCTCCTGCCGGCGCGGCTGTACGAGCTGGCCTTCTGGAAGAAGGCGCGCGTCAACATCGACTACCACGTGGAGCTGGAGGGCCACTGGTACAGCGTGCCGTACACGCTGGTGGGCAAGTCGGTGGACGTGCGTCACACCGAAGCGTGCGTCGAAGTCTTCCTCGGGGCCGCCGCGTGGCCAGCCACGTGCGCAGCCAGCAGAAGGGGCGCTTCACCACGCAGGCCGAGCACATGCCCGCCTCCCACCGGCAGCACGCCGAGTGGACACCCTCGCGCCTCATCCGCTGGGCCGAGAGCGTCGGCCCTCGTGCGCGAAGCTGGTGGAGGAGCTCATGACGAAGCGGCCCCACCCGCAGCAGGGCTTCCGCCCGCGCTGGGCGTGCTGCGCCTGGCCGACGAGAAGAAGTACGGCAAGCCTCGCGTGGAGAAGGCGTGCGCCCGGGCGCTGCGCCACCGCGCCGTGGGCTACAAGTCCGTCCTCGCCATCCTCCAGCACCGCCTCGAGGACGTTGACGAGACGACGGCCGACAAGGGCCCGCTGCCCGAGCACGAGAACGTGCGCGGCGCCCACTACTACCACTGACAGCACGCGCGGCTTGACGGCCGTGCGCGGACATTCCCCGTCGGTGCTGGCCTCAAGTCTCCCAGCATCGGAGGTGGCCGGCGCGCGCCCTGGCAGCCGGGCGCGCGCCGGCCGGACGACGAGACTGCAAGGAGCGCAAGAGATGCTGGTGGAACAGACGCTGGAGAAGCTCAACGCGATGAAGCTGTACGGCATGGCCAACTACCTGCGCAGCTGGGTGGAGCGGCCGGGGGACAAGGGGCTGGGTGCCTCGGACCTGGTGGGCCTGTTGGCGGACGCGGAGTGGATGTACCGGGAGAACAAGAAGCTCACCTCGCGGCTGCAGCACGCGAAGCTGCGCCAGCAGGCGTGCCTGGAGGACATCGACTACGCCCATGCGCGGGGCCTCACCAAACCGCAGGTGCTGGAGCTGTCCACCTCGAAGTGGGTGGCCGACAAGCAGAACGTGCTGCTCACCGGGCCCACCGGCGTGGGCAAGAGCTTCCTGGCATGCGCGCTGGGACAGAAGGCGTGCCGCGATGGCTACAGCGTCGTGTACCGCCGCGCCTGTTGGCGGTCATCGCGGAGCGCGGGAATCTGGTCATCGATGCGGTCATCGCGGAGCGCGGAATTCGGGTCATCGGCAGGCGCGGGTACCGAGTCGAGTCAATGCAAGACGGCCTCGCTCCCGCCCCGGTTGCGGGGCGCAGAGCGAGGCCGGTGGGCAGCGGTGAGTAGCGGGGACGCTCAGCTCTTCTTGGCCTTGCGCTGCGCGCGTGACTCCTCGGCCATGCGCCTTCGGTAGCTGTCGCCCTCGATGCTGATGATGCTCGCGTGGTGGATGACGCGGTCAATGAGGGCGATGGCGCACGCGGCGTTGGGGAAGATGGTGGTCCACTCCGAAAACGGGAGGTTGGTCGTCAGGACAATCGGCTTCTTCTCATACCTGCGCGACACCACCTGGAAGAGGAGGTCGGCGTTCCTGGCGTCGTAGGAGAGGTAGCCAATCTCGTCGATGACGAGCAGCCCCGCCTGGGTGCAGTAGTGCTTCAAGCGCCTGTCGAGAGCCCGGGCGGAGTCCTGGCTTCCGAGGTCGAGCAGCAGCTGGGCGGCGGTGGTGAAGAGGACGGAGTGGCCAGCCTGCACCGCGTTGTAGGCGATGTTCTGGGCAATCATCGTCTTGCCCAGGCCCTGGGGCGCGACGAGGACGACGTTGGCGGGGCGGGCCATGAAGTCCAGCGCCAGGGCACTCTCGACGGCCGTCCTGTCAATGTGCTTGGGCCAGCCCCAGTCGAAGTCGGCCATCGTCCTGAGGGCGCCCAGCTTGCTGCGCGACAGCCGCCGCTCGACGCTGCGACGGGCCCTGTCCTTCGTCTCCTCCTCGGCGATGGCCTCCAGCAACTCCATGGGCCCCCACCTGCGCTTGCTGGCCAGGGCGATGAAGTCCTCGAGGGTGTCACTGGTGTGGTGCAGGCCCAGGGTGGTGAGGCGCTCTTTCAAGGGGCTCATGGCGCTTGCTCCGAGTCCCGCCCGAGGAGGACGTCGTAGGCGTTGAGGAGTGCTGGGGACGCGCTGCTCGCGCACGCGCGGGTCATCCGGCAGCACGTGGGGCAATGGCGGAGGAGCGCCCTTTTCCGGCTGCGCTGGTCGAGAATGTGGGCGACGGAGGCGGGGCCGAGTGCGCCGCGCGCGAGTGTCTCGGCGATGGCGGTGTCGGTTTCCGCGGAGCCGTACCTGTCGGCCAGCGCCAGCAGCTTCACGGTGTGGTTTCCGAGGTTGTCGCCGCGGTTTGCGAGGGCCTGGAGGAGTTGCTCGGCGCGGGGGCAACGGGCGAGCAGCAAGTCCCTGCCGCGCAACTCGTGGGCGTGGGCCTTGCGTCTGGCCAGGGCGGCCAGGTGGCTTGAGTCCTCGACGACGGCGCCCTTGTCCCAGCTGCGCACGTGCGAGGCGACTTCCTCGGCGCCGTCGAGGAGGCGCACCCTGGTGGGGGAGGCCACCAGCGTGAGGGGCCGGCGCACCAGGCCGTCGGGAATGGAGTAGTCGTTGCCGTCGAAGCGCACGTAGGGCGTCTTGCCGGAGGAGACGGGGCGCAGCACGTCGGTGGGCAGCGGGTGCGCGGGCAAGGGCAGCAGCAGGGGGCGCTCGGCTTCCAACGCCTGCGCCACCGTGCGGCCCGAGGCGTCGCCGGGCACCCGGCGCTGGTGGGCTACCTCCTCCACCCAGCGCTGAAGCTGGCGGTTGACGTCGTCGAGGCCGTGGAAGGTGCGCGCGGCGAAGAAGGAGTCGCGCAGGTAGCGGATGGTGCGCTCCACCTTGCCCTTCTCATTGCCGCGGTAGGGGCGCAGGGC
Organism: Myxococcus sp. SDU36; assembly: GCF_030168875.1. Classification (NCBI taxonomy): domain Bacteria; kingdom Pseudomonadati; phylum Myxococcota; class Myxococcia; order Myxococcales; family Myxococcaceae; genus Myxococcus; species Myxococcus sp. SDU36. The sequence continues at coordinate 8,742,860 of NZ_CP077414.1, read as the reverse complement.
TTGGGCGCGAAGTGGTAGTGGCCGGCGGCCTCCAGCACGCGTGGGTGGAAGCGGATGGCGTCTCCGGCCCGCTCCAGCACGACGGACTTCAGGTTGTCGTAGAGGAGGCTGCGCGGCACGCCGCCCAGCGCTTCAAGCGCCTGGACGTGCCCCTGGAGGAAGCACTCCATGGTTTGGCCCAGGAAGAAGCGCGCGTACATGGCGCGCGAGTGGCCCAGCACCAGGACGAAGCAGGAGAGTGTCCGGGTGGCCCGCCCCACCTGCACCTTGCCGAAGCTGCCCCAGTCCACCTGGGCTTCTTCGCCCGGCAGCGTGGTGCGGCGCAGGAGCGCCTCGGCTTGAGGCCCCGGACGCACCCGCCGCACGTAGCGCTTCACCTGCTCGTAGCCGCCCGGGTAGCCACGGGCCTTTACCATGTGGAAGAGGCGCGTGGCCCTCAGCCGCGGGTGGGCCTTGAGGGTGCCGTCAATGAAGGCCGTGTAGGGGCCCAGCACCGTGGGCTTCGCCGTGCTGCTGTCGGCGCTGGCTACTGGCGCGTCCTCCAGGGCCGCCTCCACCGTGTCGTGGTGCAGCCCCAACTGCGTGGCGATGGTGCCCACCGGCCAGCCCTCCGCGTGGTGCAGTTGGCGAATCCGGGCGCGTACCTCGAGGCCAATCATCCTCGCACCTCCTCACCCGGCGCAGCGCCGCCAGCGCGGGCCCAGTCGGGTGCGCGCCAGGGTGGTGTGACGGAGGAAGGGGGTGGCGCGTCCGCAGGACGTGCAGGCAGGAAGGGACGGTGGTGCATACCCAGGGGGCCTCGCTGCGCTCGGCTCCGCGGCCACCTGCGTGGTGGCCTGGGCCGGCGCGGGCGACACCGTCACCTCCAGGGCCCCTGGCGGGGGAGACTGATGCGTCACTTTCTGTCGCCGCCCCCGGTACGCGGCCTGGCGCTCCGCATGCGCATGCCGGCCGTCTCGGGTGCGCTGGTAGCGCCGCCCGGCCGCACGCACCGACTCCGCGCGCGCCACCCTCCCGCACCGACGCCCGCAGTAGCGCTGCCCCCTGTCGCACCGGCTGCACAGCTGAAACAGCCGCCGGCACTCCGGCCGCCCGCACACCACCAGACGCAACGACTCCACGCGCACCTTCCCGTGCGCGCGCCGGCTTCTGGCGCCCCGCCCCGAAAGTGCGCTAACCCTCCCTTACCGGCTCGCCCCTCTCGCACACCAGGGCGCGCCCCCAGGAAGGCCCTCCAGGTGTCGCTGGTGGGCCTTCTGTCTTTCTGGACACGCGCTGCCCTGGACTCCACCGGCGCGCCTCCCACTCCTCAACTTTTCGGCCGCTCCCTGCGCTGCCTCTGGCCACAAAGCTCGTGAACGCCTGGCCGTTCATGACCAGAAATCCGCGCTTCCTGGTGACCATCAACACGCGCCTCACGCCTCTTCGACGAGTTGGCCCAGGCCCGCGCGGACGGCACGCACCCGCACGCGCTCAAGCGGCTGGCCAAGGCCCAGGTGCTCATCCTCGACGACTTCGGCCTGGAGCCACTGGGCTCGGCTGAGCGCAAGGAACTGCTCGAAGTCCTGGAGGACCGCTACCACCAGTCCTCCACGGTGGTGACGTCCCAACTGGAGCCCAAGGACTGGCACGCCGTCATTGGCGACGCGACGCTGGCCGACGCCATCCTCGACCGACTCGTCCACAACGCCCACCGCCTCCGGCTCGCCGGGGACTCCATCCGCAAGGCGGACGCGAATTTGACGAAGGCGCGTAAGCAGGTGAAGTGAACGAACGTCCCAGCGTCGCTGACGCTCCGACTGCTCGCCATGCCCGGAACGGCTGCTCGGCTTGAGCTGGAATGGGTGCTCACCTTCGCCGGAATACGCACTAAACAACATGGCGCGGTGGCGAACCTCCGGCATCATCCGCCCGAATCTGGCCCCACCGGATGATGGCGTCGAGCGCCTGTTCGGGGTGGGTTTCGTGGGCGCCGTGTTGCATGCGGCGAACCCGTAGCACGTCGTCAGCTTCGACAATGCGCATGCGACTGGGCGCACGGAGGCCATGTGCGCCAATGTACACCAGCCAACCTGTGACGTGGCCAACAAGCATGCGGACGGGTCTCCTGTGTCGTAGCGCAGCTTCCCTCAAGGTGCGTCAGGCCGAGCGCGCCCCATTCTCCCGAAGAAAGCCCACAGAAATGAATCGTCTTCTCCCGTTTGTATTGTGCGCTGCGCTCGCGCTCATTGGCTGCGGAGGCGATGCGGTGTCGTACTCGGCGCCGGTCGGCATCAACCTCAAGGCCAAGTCGTCCGACACGGCCAACGCCACCGTCACAACCCAGAAGGGGATTTCGACCGAGTCTGGTAACCCATTCAAGGTCTTCGTCGATAGCGCGCGCCGAGAACTGGACGGCAAGTCGCCCTCCCTCGTGGACCTCACCAGCCTCACACTCACTTTGGGCGCCGGCAGCGTGGGCGTGGCCTCACTCGCCGAGGTCTTCAGCGGCCGAGTGGACATCCTCTTCCGCATGGAAGAGTCCAACAACACCTACGTCGCCGGCCACGTGGAGAACCCCACGGGCAGTGGGCCTGTGTCACTGCTCATCGACTTCGATTCGAAGGCGATGGCGGCCGATGACTACACGCGATTCCTCGACAGCAAGTTCCATGTGGTGCTGCGTGGCTCAGCCGCCCCTTCCTTTATCGACAAAGGAGCGGACGCCGACTTCCAGTCCACCTTCTCCTTCACCGCGTTCGAGTAGCGGGGCTCGGTGCGCGCGTAGTGGTGACGCAAGCCCGGCACCGGCGACGGAGGCCGCGCGAAGATTGAGCTGCGCCCGCTGACAGACGCCCAGCAGCAGGACGCCCTCTTCCATGCCTATGACGCGCGCAACATCGACAAGGTGGGCAGCGCCTTCCGCCTGCCGCCCCTGCTGCGCGGGGACGGGCGGGACTACTGTTGCCGCGCACGTTGGTTGATGGTCGCGTGAGTCGGCTGGTTGATGGCCATCGCCGGAGGCGCGCGTCAGCGCGCCGCACGGCTGATGGGCATCAAGGGCGAGCGCGCGTCAGCGCGCAAGCCTCTGATGCTCATGCAAGCTACGGCTCGTCGGTTCCGACGGTGTCGAGCACGCGGGCCAGCGCGTCGCGCTCCACCAGCTACTTCTTTCGCCGGGCGGCCTCGCGCAGCGCCGCCGTGGCGAGCCGGTCCACGTCGCGCAGCGCGCCGCTGGCGGCCTCGTGCAGCATGGCAAGCGCGTCGGAGGCGAAGAGCTCGCGTTCGCACCCGGCGCGGGCCAGTCGTGTGCGCAGGTACTCCGCGGTGTCCTCCGGGGTGAGAGGCTCAATGCGCAGCCGGGTATGCAGGCGCGAGTAGAGGCTGCGGTTGTGTCGGCGGGCCAGCCTCGACTCCAGCTCGGGAAGTCCGACGAGGATGAGGGAGAGCAGCGCGCGCGAGTCCCACTGGTAGTTGAGGAGGATGTGGAGGTGGTCGAGCACGTCCTGGTGCAGCAGGTGGGCCTCGTCCAGGAGGAAGACGGGGTGCAGCTTCTCCCCGCCCAACTGCTCGACGTGCGTCGTCACCGAGTAGAAGACGGCGGCCGCGGTGGCCGAGGGCTTGAGTCCGAGGGCCAGGCACAGCTGGCGGTAGAAGTCGCGGCGGCCCAGGGTAGCGTTGTGGCAGTAGGTGAGGCGAAAGCCCTGGGCGGGCAGCCGGTGGCGCAGCGCGCGCAGCACGCAGGTTTTGCCCACGCCCGGCTCTCCGGTAAGGACGACGCTGGTGCGGTTGCGCAGGGCCTCGCCCAACTCCTCCACGAGGGCGGCCTTGGAGGTGGGCAGCCACAAGTCCGAGTCGGCCACCTCCTTGGAGAAGGGCGCGTGGCCCAAGCCGAAGTGGCCGACGTAGGCGGGCGTCATTCGTCACCTCCGTCCAGTTGGGCGTGCGCGGGGCGGCAGACGAAGACGAGACGGCCGGCCAGGTGGCCCGCGTCCAACTCGTAGTCCACCCCCTCCAGTGCCACGGTGGTGTCGCGGCGCACGCGGCGGCGCACGCGCACGGTGAGGGCGTCGGCCAGGGCCTTCTCGTCCAGGCCGTCCGGGGCGCTGGCATGGGCCTGGAAGACGGAGGCGGGACTGCGGCCGACGAGACTGGAGTGCGTGGCGGCGTGGTAGTGCTCATCGAGGAAGGCCCACAGCCGGACGTTGACGTCATGGAGGCTGGCCACCGGCCCCAGGAAGTCCAGGCACCCCTCGCGCAGCGTGCGCCAGAAGCGCTCCATTTTTCCGCGCGCCGGAGCGTCGTAGGGCTTGGCGTGCAAGAGGCTGATGCCCAGGCGCGCGCAGGCGGTGGCCAGCGTGTCGCCACGGTAGGTGGCGCCATTGTCCAGGTAGAGGGCGTCGGGCTTGTCGTGCCGGCGCAGGGCCCGGACGAAGAGGCCCAGCATGTCCACCTCCCTCTCGGTGTGGTGGGCCTCCAGGGCCACCACGTAGCGGCTGGCGTCGTCCAAGAGGGCGTGCACGCGCAGGGGCCGTGACTTGCCGCCCACTTCGAGCGCTGGGCCGTGGCAGACGTCCCCCTGCCACAGCGCCATGGGGCGCGCCGCCTGCCACCGCAGGCGCGTGCGGCTGCCAGCCGAGTCGCGCAGGGCCACCCTGTCCAGCCCCTCCTGCCGCAAGAGGCGACGGACGGTGGAGGCGGAGACGGCGCCCTGCTGCATACGCCCGTCCGCTACCAGCGTGCGCAGGATGAGGGCGGCCGAAGCGGAGGGGTGCTCCCGGCGAATGTCGCACAGCAGCTCTCGCAACTGGGGCGCGACGTCTTGCGCCCGGCCCCTGTCACTTCGTGGCGCAGGCGTCAGCCCGGCCAGGCCGCGCCTGCGGAAGGCGGAGTACCACCTCTCCAACGTCGGCACCGAGAAGCTGCGCGTCGCGTCCGCCCCAGGGGGCCGGAAGCGCTGGGTGGAAAGCTGTGCGAGGGCAGCGGCCAACTGGCCTCTGTCCAACTCGGCTTGTGTCAGGGCGCCAATGACTCCGTGGCGGAAGACGGCCACGGCCTCGGCGTGTGAGGCGGCAGACAACTCGTCCATGCACTCCTCCAGGTGGCCCGCCGCGAGGAATGGGAGGGCGGGCCAGGCGCGCCGAAGGGTGCCGGGGCGAGGCAAGCAACGCAGCGGGGCTGTCGGGTGGGACGGGGTAGCGCGGGCGCCCGCGGAGGGCGCCGGGCGAAGCGCCCCTCGGCCTGAGTGCGCGGCCCCCATGGGGGCCAGGACGTGCAGCGGTGGAGGGCTGGGGCCTACCGCCTCAGGGGCCCGAGCCGCGAGCGTGGCCGCCGCCCGCGCGGCGATGCGGCGGGGACTCCAGTCCTCCGGACATGGGGGCAGCGCCCCCCAAAGCCCGCCTCGCGGCAGTGCCCGTACCCATGCGTAGAGCGCGCACCAGCGCCCCACGCTGCCTGGGCCCACCACGCGCCAGGGACTGACTTGCGCACGCACCTGGGCCACCGGGAGCGCAAGCAGCCCGAAGAGCGCCAGCGCCAGCGCAATGGCCCTCGCCGAGTACAACCGTCTCGTCAAAACTTCCCGAGGACAGACGGTGCACGTGGCCCTGCACGCGGTGCACCGGAAGCGGCGCACGGGCACCACGCGCACCTGCGCGGGGGCGTCCCACTCCAGAGGCCCCAGCACCTGCCTCTGACGCAGTCCATGTCCATGCAGCCCCAGGGGACCTCCGACAGGCCGACTGGCCGCACCGCACTCTGGGCAACGTGCGGGACGAGCCTCATCCACCGAGGGCATTGCCTCGGCCCAGGACTTGACTCCTCTCTGACTTCGGATGACTCCTCGGGTGCTCCGCGAACCTCTCGACACAGTCTTCTCGCGGGGCATTGGTGGGAGGGGTGTCGCCACACCCCTCCCACCGCCTACTCGTCGCCGGCACTCTCCGGCTGCGGTAGCAGCACCACGCCGCGCCCCGCCCTCTCCACGGCGCGACAGCGGACCTCAACGACAGTGACTCGCAAGAATCCGGCTCGCTGATGGTCAACGCGTCCGCGCGCTACCACTCCCCATCATCCAGTCGGTCCGAGAACGGGCCGGTCTCCCTCATCCACCGTGCTCAGCAACACGAACTCCGAGCTGAAGGCGCTCAACATCACGCCCGCCGATTTTCATGGTGAGTGGAACTACGTCGTCAGGCCGAAACCGATCACGTAATTGAATCTCAGGCCCTTAGTTTCCGCGTTCACGCCCGCAGTGCATAGGCCGGGACGACGCGCAACGGCCGAGCGCCACGCTGTCGCCAAGGCAGGAGGCAGGCATCTCTCGGTGATACGGCCGGAGCCTTGATGCCTCAAGGACTCCCTCTTTCAAGGTGACCCAGCACGACTCCCCAAGACTGAGCCTGGCTCACGGGGAAGGCGAATAGTGAAGGCCGCGCCGCCACCAGGCAGATTGCGGGCGCTGATACTTCCTCCGTGAGCCTCGACAATTTCGCGCGTGATGTAGAGCCCCAGCCCCAGCCCCCCGTAGTGGTCGCGGGAGGTGGCACGCTCGAACCGCGCAAAAATGCGCGAGAGCGCTTCCGGCGGAATCCCGGGCCCTCCGTCTGCAACCTCCAGTACCGCGTCCCCGCCTTCGCTCGTCAGGGCAACCCCCACGGGTGTCCCAGTCGCATATTTGAAGGCGTTGGACAGCAGGTTCGTAATCGCCTGCTCCACTCGCAGAGAGTCCCACGCCCCCGTCACGCCTGGCTCAATGCGCGCGGACACCACGCAGCCCGCGCGCATGGCGGCGACCTGGTGCTGCTCCAGGACCTCATTCACCGCCCGGGAAAGGTCCAGCGGCTCAAGCTTCAGCTCCAGCCGGCCGGTCGAGATGCGTGCCACATCCAACAGCGCCTCCACAAGGGTCGTGAGCCGCGTGGTGCTCCGGGTCGCCCGCTCAAGGGTGGAGAGGACTTTCGGGTCCAGCGTCTTCCCTCGCATGAGCTCCAATTGCAATTGCAACGCGGCAATCGGCGTCTTCAGCTCATGCGAGGCGACGGTGAGAAACTCGTCGCGAAGCCGAATGGCTTCGCCGGCCTGTACCAGCCGCAGCCTTTCCTCCTGGGCGAGCTTGCGGTCGGTGAGGTCACGCGTCACCTTGGAGAAGCCACGCAGGACGCCTTGGGCATCGCGCACCGCGGAGATGACCACGTCCGCCCAGAAGCGCGTGCCGTCCTTGCGCACGCGCCAGTTCTCCTCCTCAACACGTCCCAGCCGCTCGGCGTCGGCCAGCAGGCGCCCCGGCTTGTCGGCGGCGCGCTCCTCCGGCGGGTAGAACTGAGAGATGTGTTGGCCGATGATTTCGTCGGCACGGTAGCCCTTGATGCGCTCGGCGCCGGTGTTCCACGTCTGCACCCGCCCCTGCGTGTCGAGCATGAAGATGGCGTAGTCCTTCACGCTGTCGATGAGCAGGCGGAACCGCTCCTCACTCGCGCGAAGCGCATCTTCGGCGAGCTTGCGGTCGGTGAGGTCACGCGTCACCTTGGAGAAGCCACGCAGGACGCCTTGGGCATCGCGCACCGCGGAGATGACCACGTCCGCCCAGAAGCGCGTGCCGTCCTTGCGCACGCGCCAGTTCTCCTCCTCAATACGTCCCAGCCGCTCGGCGTCGGCCAGCAGGCGCCCCGGCTTGTCGGCGGCGCGCTCCTCCGGCGGGTAGAACTGAGAGATGTGTTGGCCGATGATTTCGTCGGCGCGGTAGCCCTTGATGCGCTCGGCGCCGGTGTTCCACGTCTGCACCCGCCCCTGCGTGTCGAGCATGAAGATGGCGTAGTCCTTCACGCTGTCGACAAGCAACTGAAGTTGCTCCTCCGCCACTACAGCACGCAGTTCAGCATGATGCCGGGAGGGCGGTGGAAGCATTCCTGGCTCCACCTCCTGCTCCGTCGTCGCACTGAACGATGAGGCCACAGGCTGTGCTGCTTTCTGGTCTATGCGGGATTTTCTAGAGGGGGGCATGTTCACGGAGGTCGGGCGACCCGTCTCTGGACCCGGGGATAAAGTTCAAGGGTCTATACTGGCCAGGACTGCGACCATAGACGTTTTTAGGCACCCTCCCGGTCCCCATCAATAAGTGCTGGGAAGTGCACGCTTGCCGCAGTGCCGTCCTAGCGGATGCCACAAGGATGCGTCTGGCGCGCCGAACTTGCCCGCCTGTTCGCCAGATAGGCACCCAGCGGTCCTTGGGGGCCTTTATTAGGCCCCTGGAGCGGAAGTGAGCATTCCTGCTGTCGGGAACGAAGAGTGACTTGAGACACAAACTGGTTGGCTCAGCAGTCGGGCTCTCCTCTGTTCCCACCCTAAGCTCGCCCGCTGAGTCATGGGTGCCCCCTGTGTCAGGGAAGATGTCGCCTCGGAGAAGGACTTCACCAGCAGGGCCTCGACGAAGGTGCAGCAGTTGTTCAGCCGGGGCGGTGCCACCGGGACACGGACGCCCGACAGCGCCCATGGGTACATGGGTAGTAAGCCCGGCTCACGTCGTACCTGTAGTCGAGGAACGCTCCGAGAAGAGTAGTGATCCGCTCCTCCGAAACAGCCAGCGGCTCGCCGTCGAACGACAGCCTACCCATGACCGAGGCGCGCTCCTGGGAGACGAGCGTCGCGGAACGCTGGGTGCGCCAGCGCGTGCACACCCAGGTGCCGAGCGGGCTCAGCTGCGATACCACCAGCCGGGCGTAGTCGGCATCGGTGAGTGGTCGGGTAGACCAGGGAAGTCACCCTCCCTGGCCCCCCCACAGATCCGGACGTGCGGGACTACCGCATCCAACTCTTCGGCTCATGGTTTTGCTGCGAGAGTGCGATAGCGGTGGATGATGCGCACAGGTGGCAGCGGGTAGCGTTGCAGCAGCCGTGCGAATCTCTCCCATGCCAGCGTGGCGCGCTGCGAGCGGCGTCCAAGCCATTTGCGCCACGTGTGTGCCACCCAGTACAGGAAGCGAGTGAGGCTCCGCGTGTTTCCGCTGATTCCGTAGTACGCGTAGTGGCCCCTCACCTTCTGTACGAGGCCGCGGTGCTGCTCGGCAACGGGCAGATGCCTGTTGATGCGACACCAGTCCGTCATCCTGCTCAGCGCCCGCGACATCCGGCTTGACGTGGTCTTCCGCTGGACGGCCCACCTGCCCTTCAACGTCTTCCCCCAATAGTGGGTGAAGCCGAGGAAATCGAAGCTGCGCGGCCGTGCCCCGAGCGGCTTGGTAGCCGAGCGGGGTGGCCGAGGAAACTGCACCAGCCTCGTCTTCTCCGGGTGGAGCGTCAGCCCATACTTGCTGAAGCGCTTTGAAAGCACGGCCATGACGCGCCGAGCGTCCTTCTCCCGGGTGAAGAGCACCACGAAGTCATCGGCGTAGCGGACGAGAGCGGCCCGGCCCACCAGACGCGGCCTCACCTGCCTCTCAAACCACACGTCCAGCACCTCGTGCAGGTAGACGTTTGCCAGCAAGGGGGAGATGACGCCCCCCTGCGGAGTGCCTTCCTCGGGGTGGACGACGGCCCCATCCTCCAGCACTCCTGCGTTAAACCACTTGCCGATGAGGCGCAGGAGCACCCCATCGCGCACCCGCCGCTGAAGGAAGGCGAGGAGTTGTCCATGGTCCAGGGTGTCGAAGAAACTCTGGATGTCGACCTCAAGCACCCACCCACCGTTCATCTCCATCGACTGCTGCCACAATGCCTCCAGCGCCAAGTGTGCACTGCGTCCGGGCCGGAAGCCGTAGCTGCACGACAGGAAGTCCTGCTCGTACACGGCCTCCAGCACCATGGCGACCGCCCGCTGGAGGAGTTTGTCCTCGAAGGTCGGAATCCCGATGGGACGTGTCTTGCCTTGCCCCTTCGGGATGTGCACCCGACGCACGGGCGGCGCTCGGTAGGTGCCGGACTTCATGCGCCCCAGCAGCGAGTGGAGGTGGTCCTCCAGCCTCGCCGCGTACTCCTGGGCCGTTTGTCCGTCGACGCCTACCGCGCCGTCCTTGCGCACCCGCCTGTGGGCCTCGCGCAGCCAGTCGATGTCGATGTGGTGGGCCAGCGTCGTGAAGGCCATGTCCGGCCCCTGCCTCGCCAGCGTTGCTATCCGTTGAAGTCGCGTTGAGATGGGGATGGGACTCGGTGTTCCCGCCATCTTTCCCTCCTTCGGGTCCATGTTCCGGTGCTCCCTTCCCTCCGCAGGGTCCGGCCCCGGGCAGCAGCCGTTCCCCTGCCTCTGCGGTACTACGGAGCACTCCGACGCCCTGTCGCTCCTCCCGCTATCGGCTTCGTTGCCTTCGCCCTCGCGGTACCACCCTCGTCCGTCTTTCGCTCCTCCGGGAGGCGGACGCATCGCCCGGAAGCCGGGGTTGTTCTGACGGGTTCCCCAACCGTCTCGTTGTGGTGGAAGAGACAGGGCCTCCCAGGTTCCTGGGGAGCCCCTTGCGTACGTGCCCCGCTCTGGCGACTCCGGTGAGGCTGGGAGCGCCTGGCCGAACTCACGGCGCGCCCAGTACAGCCTTCCGTCTCTTGAACGACGTCGGCCCTCACGAGACCAACTCTTTCGGGGCTCAATGACGCGGCCCGCACGCTCGCTGTCTACGCTTCGCAGCCCGGGTTACCCCGGCGCCACGCAAGACTCGCTTCCGGCTGGTGGCCACCTTTGCCGGGCAGGGATTTCACCTGCTGGGCTCCATGTGAGGTTTCGGCTCCGGCTATGCCATTACGTCCTCCTCATCCAGGCTTGGCCTGGCGCACTCAAGGTAGATGTCGCGTGAAAGGATTCAGCCGATGCGCTTCATCTCCTGCACTGCCGGAGTGAGGTTCGGAGAGGGGCCGAGACGGACGGGGCCCGCGGGCGTCCAGTCTCGCGTGTCACGGCTCCATCGCTCGCGGTGCCGGGCTTTGGCGCGTTGGTACACCTGGCGGCGTCGGGCCAGCAGCGCGCCCTCGCGGCCGAAGTGCCTGTCCTCGGGCGTGACGTAGCGGATGCCGGAGTGGCGATGCTGGGTGTTGTACCAGGCCACGAAGCGAGTCACCCAGCGGCACGCGTCCTCGACGGAGGAGAAGGGGCGCTGAGGGAAGCTGGGGCGGTACTTCAGCGTGCGGAAGAGGGACTCGGAAAAAGGGTTGTCGTCCGAGACGCGGGGCCAACTGAAGGACGGGTGACGCCCAGCCACTGCAAGGTGGCCAGCAGCGTGGCGCCCTTCATGGGGCCGCCGTTGTCCGAGTGCAGCACCAGCCTCTCGGGACAACCAGCCTCCTGCCAAGAGCGGCGAATGAGGGCCGCGGCATGCTCGGACGACTCCTCCTCGTGCACCTCGAAGCCCATGATGCGCCGGCTGAAGACGTCCACCACCAGGTACAGGAAGAGGAAGCTGCCCTTCAGCGGGCCCTTCAGGTAGGTGATGTCCCAGCTCCAGACTTGGCCGGGCCCGGTGGCGGTGTGCTCGGCCGCGAGGAAGTCAAGCGCCCGGTCAGCTGCCAGGGTGCGGGGGAAGCGCATTCTCTGCTCTGGCAAATGGCCATCGAAGGGTATGAGGAATACCCATGAGTGAAGAGCGCACGTCTGCCGAGCCCGAAGTGATGGAGCCCACGTTCTGGCGGAAGAATGGTTGGTCGGCCCGGGTCATCAAGAACGAGGAGGATGACGGCTGGGCCGTGGAGATCCGCAAGCAGGGAATCGCCGAGCCCGTCCTCATCAGCCCATGGGTGATGGGCCGCGACAAGAAGAACCCCAAGCCTTTCGATGCGCCCGCGTTCGCGACCTTCGTGAAAACGGCCTCGGAGGTCCTCGACCGCTCCGCGCGACAGCGCGACCAGGCCATGACCCGGAAGCTCTCCATCGCATGGGAGGGCCGCTGGTACGAGGTCCGGCTCGAGTTGGTGGCCGATGAGTATGAGCCCCACGCCCTCCTCTCGGCCATCGACGACGCAGGCGCCACTGTCGCGAAGTATCGCGTGCCGATGAACTTCAAGTTCAACAGAGACGCCGCCAACGCGTGGGTGCAACGCGGCTTCTCCGAGCCGTGACCTGGCTGTCCTCCGTTCGTCTATGATTCGCGAGGCCTCCCAGCCGCGCTGAATCCCCGACGAACCTTCGAGTGAGGGCAGCACGCATGTTCAAGGACAGCGCCGCTTCAGGACTCGGGTCCGAGTACCGCCCGCTCGAATCTCCCCAACCACCGTGGGTGCCGCGACGACGCCTCCGGAGGTGGTCGCCGCGCTGATGGACGGCTACCCCCTGGTCCCCAGCCTCGTCGACAATGACCCGCCAGCGCATTCGCGCTTCCGGAGCCTCGTCAGCAAGGCCTTCACCGGGCGGCGCCTCGCGGAGAAAGAGCCCTTCATCCGCGCCCTCGTGGACGAGCTCATCGACTCCTTCCGGCAGGAGGGGAAGGCGGACCTGTTCCTCAGGTTCGCCCATCCGCTGTCGGCCAGCATCATCGCGGAGATTCTCGGAATCCCTCGCTCGGACATCCACAGGTTCCGGCGCTGGTCCGACGAGCTGACCACGGTCCTCGCGGCGCATGGCCCCATCGAGCACCAGGTCGCATGCGCGAGAGGCGTCGTCGACTTCCAGCGCTACCTCGCCGAGGCGCTCGAGGAACGAAAGACAGCGCCCCGGGAGGACTTGCTGAGCGACATCGTCACCGGCTCGCGGGGGATGACGCCGCCCATGAGCATGGCGGAGCTTGTGAGCATGCTGATGCAGGTCCACTTCGCGGGGCACGAGACGACCGCGGGCCTCATCGTGGGCGCGGTGGAGCTCCTGCTCGAGCACCCAGAGCAACTGCGAGCCCTTCGGGACGACCCGAGCCTCATCGCGGGCGCGGTCGAGGAGGCGGTGCGGATGACCTCCCCCGTGCATGCCATGTTCCGGACCGCGCTGGAGGCGGTGGAGCTCGGGGGCGTTCCCATTCCCAAGGGAGCCCACATCCGAATCGTCTACGCGTCGGCCAACCGCGACGAGGCCCGGTTCCACGAGCCGGAGCGCTTCGACGTCCGGCGACCCGACGTCAAGGAGCACCTCGCCTTCGGGCAGGGGCTGCATTTCTGCATTGGCGCGCCGCTCGCACGGCTCGAGGCGCGCCTGGCGCTGGGGGCCCTGCTCCGGAGTCTCCCGAGGCTCCGGCTCGTGCCAGGGCAGACGCCGGGCTTCTTGAGGAGCGTCACCGTCAGGAGGCACGAGAGCCTCGAGGTCGCCTGGGATGTCCACGCGCCCCAGGCTCGCTGACGACAGTGGTGAAGCGGCACGGCGACTGGGACCGATAGACGCCCGGCGTCAGCCGAAGACCCCGTGGTTGTAGTTGGAGATGTGTCGAGCGCGACAGGCCGTCGTACTCGGAGAGCTCCGCCTCGCGGGCATCGCGCGTCGGCCCCGCGTTCACTCGAGCGAGCTGGTCAGCGCCGTCATCACCTCCAAGAGCACCTGCTCTCCCTGACTGGAATCCCGCGGCCCCTTCACGCGCATGGCGCTCCTCCACGTCTGGATTCAAGCGCAGGCACGACAGTCAAGGCATCTTCCCAGCTCCGCAAGGCCTGTAAAAACACGGCAAATTCAGCTCTTTCCGGAAGACCGCCCCTTGACATATGACAGGCATCGGCCCCGATGACCGACGACACCCTCAGCGCCGAACACGCCCCCTCGTTTGAAAGTGGAACCGGTGCGGCGACGCTCTTCCTTGCCTATACGCGCAACGCGTTCATCGAGGATGAGCGTCATGGGCCTGGCAGCGGCGCGACGCTCCTGGGGCGTGGCGCCCCCCTCTTCCCCCGGGTTGCCCTGGAGGACGCCCGGCTCTCCCGGGGCCATGCGCGCATCGAACACGCCGGGGGGACCTGGTTCGTGGAGGATTTGGGAAGCCACAATGGCACCCATCTCAATGGACGACCGCTCACGGGACGCGCTCCCCTCGCGTGGGGGGATGTCCTGCGAATGGGGGACACGCTGTTTGTCTTCGCCGAGGCCTCCGAGGCCCCCAATGACGAACACCCGGTTGACGGACTGGTGGGCAGGAGCGCCGCGCTGACGCGGCTCCACCGCGACCTCGATCGGGCGGCGCGGCAGGTGCAATCCGTGCTCATCCTGGGGGAGACCGGGACGGGCAAGGAAGTCGCCGCGCGCGCGCTCCATGAACGAAGCGGCCGAGAGGGGCCCTTCGTCGCGCTCAACTGCGGAGGCGTCGCGGAGAGCGTGCTGGACAGCGAGCTGTTCGGGCATGTGCGCGGCGCGTTCACGGGCGCGGCATCCGCCCGGGACGGTCTTCTGCGCGAAGCCCATGGGGGCACGCTGTTCCTGGACGAGTTGGGTGAGATGCCGCCCATGCTCCAGGTCAAACTGCTCCGCGTGCTGGAGACGCGGCGGGTCCGCGCCCTGGGAGGAACGCAGGAGGTCCCCATCGACGTGCGGGTGCTCGCGGCCACGCACCGGGACCTCGTCTCCCAGGTGAATGAGGCCGCCTTCCGCGCGGACCTCTACGCGAGGCTCGTGCAATGGCGCCTCCTGATGCCCCCCCTGCGCGAGCGCCGCGAGGACATCGCGCCCATCGCGCGCCACCTGCTCGGACGCATGAAGGCCGAATCCCGGTCCATCGACGTGAGCCTCGCCGAGGCGCTGCTCCTGCACGACTGGCCGCTCAACGTGCGAGGACTGCTCAACGTGCTCTCCATCGCGGTCATCGCTTCAGATGGCGGGCCGTTGAAGTGGGGGGTGCAGGTGGAGCATGAGCTGGAGGCGGAGCGGCGGATGCGGACAGCCCGGCCCTCCACGCAGCCGTCCGTGGCGGAGGTCTCCTCCCAGCCTCCTGCTCCGCGTTCGGCGCGCGCCGTCGATTCCACCCCCCAGGAGTTGGAGACCCACCTGCGCGCGCACCAGGGGAAGGTCGCCGAAGTGGCCCGGCACCTCGGGTGCTCGCGGCAGCAGGTGTATCGGTGGATCGAGGACTTCGGACTCGAACTGGACCATTACCGCGCGCCCCCGCCGCGCCTCAGCTGAGACTTCCCAGAGGGTCCCATGCGTTCTCTCCTCCCCCTGACGATGATGGCCTGGATGGCGACGCTGAGCGCCAGGGACTGCGTTCCGCCCATGGCCTTCGAGCCGCGGGCCCAGGAGTCCCGCGAGGCCCCGCTCCTCCAGCCCGAGCACGTCAATCCTCAGGCACCCAGCCTTACCGGGTGGACCGGCGTCGATGGCGGCAGTGTCTTCTTCCAGAGACAGTTCGACGGAGGCGCCGGCGACTGGGTGGGAAGCGATGGCAGGGCCTATCAAATCCGCGAGAGCCCCCCCGCGGACCCGTGCCTGCCCGCGCTCCTGAAAGACGCGGGCGCCCAGCTCAAGCTCTATACCGTCACCGATGTCGTCCTGAACCGCAACGTCTGCGAAGGCCAGGGCTACGTCACGCGGAACCCCCAGGAATGCTCACCGCCCACGAGCCACTTCTATAAAGGGAAGGCGGTCGTCATTCCCGGCTGCTGGATGCCGGATGGAGGCTTCAACGACGGAGGCGGCGACACGCCCTGCTTCACGGCGAGCTGCACGACGGGCGCGGTCGGCGTCTGCGCGCACTGGGGCTACCTCCCCAACCAGGAGTGGGATGGCGGGCCCCCGCTCGCGCGGCTGTTCCAGGCGTGTGTGCGGGCCGCGCGCGCCGACTACAACGGCGACGGAGAGCCCTTCACGTGCCAGGGCACCTACGTCGACTTCGTCGATGGTTATGGCATCCAGACCCAGGACACCTTCTCCGGAGGGCTTCCGCCGTTGCTCTTCGAGGCCGCCTGGAATGAGCACGGCGCCCTGCCCTTCGGCGTGACGCCGCACGGGGAGCGCTGCGTGCGGCCGCGTTACGCCCCCACCCTCCTCTCGAAAATCCGGGGGGCGCCAGGAGCCCCGGTGAGGGCCAGCTACGACTGCCGCCAACCCGGTGACGCGGGGACCCCCTTGAAGGACTACTTCGACGGGGGCGTGCCCTTCCTGCTGCTGACCCAGACCTGGAAGAACGAGTACTGCGTCACGGACGCTGGACCGGGCGGCGGGCTCCGCACCCAGTGCCCCGTGTGCACTGGGGAGCCCCTGGGGCCAAGGACCTGTCATGGGGGGAGCTGCGTGTCCCCTCCGTTGCCTTGAGCGCCCCCACGCCAGAGGGTTGGGAGCCGCCCCCGGCCTTCGACGAGTACCGCCTCATCCGCCTGCTGGGCCAAGGGGGGATGGGCCGCGTCTACCTGGCCGAGGACACGGCGCTCCAGCGGCGAGTCGCCATCAAGTTCATCGGCGCGGAGCGCTCCGGCCCGGGACAGCGGGACCGGCTCTTCGCCGAGGCCCGGGCGCTCGCCCGCCTCCGCCACCCGAACGTGGTGACGGTGTACCGGGTCTCGGAAGTGGGCGCCCAGCCCTATCTGGTGCAGGAGTTCCTCCCCGGCGTCTCCCTGCGGGACCTGGACAAGCCGCTCCCGCCGGAACGGGTCCTGGCCATCGCGCTGGGACTGGGACGGGGACTGGCCGCCGCGCACCGCGCACAGGTGCTCCACCGCGACATCAAACCGGACAACGTCATGGTGCTCCCGGAGGGCGAGGTGAAGCTCGTCGACTTCGGGCTCGCGCTCTCCTGGGCGGCGGAGCAGGCAGACGCCGCGGCCAGGGCCACCGTCCCCATCGCCGGCACCCGTGGGTACATGGCGCCGGAGGCGCTGCGTGGCGAACCGCCCGGCCCCCGGGGAGATGTCTATGGGTTGGGAATGGTGCTTCACGAGCTGCTGGAGGGCCATCGCCCCTTCGACACACCCACCGCGAGCGGCGCGGTGGACGAACCGAGGACGCCAGAAGCGCGTCCTCCCCGCCTGGAACCCTCCGGAAGCGGGCTCGGCGTCCGCCTGCGCGCCGTCATCCTCCGGTGTCTCGAATACGATCCGGCGCGGCGCTTCGCCTCCGCCGACGCGCTGTGCGCGGAGCTCGAGCGCCTGAACGAGGACAGCGATGCGGCGCCGGTTCCTCCCGGCAATCCCTATCGCGGGCTGCAGGCCTTCGACGCGGAGCACCGGGCCGTCTTCTTCGGACGTGGCGCGGAGGTCCGCGCCATCCATGAGCGGCTTCGCGCCCAGGCGCTGGTGCTCGTCGCGGGGGACTCGGGCGTGGGCAAGTCCTCGTTGTGCCGGGCGGGCGTGTCGCCGCTCGTCATGCTCGCGGGGCTCGACGACGGCTGTGCGTACACCGTGCTGTCGCTCATGCCCGGGCGCCGACCCTTCACGGCGTTGGTCGCCGCGGTGGCGGGACGGCTCGGGATGTCCGAGGAGACACTGGCGGCCCAGGTGCGGCAAGAGCCCGCGGCGATGGCCCGGACGCTGCGCGCCGCCGGGCCCACGCGAGGCACCCTGCTGTTCATCGATCAGCTCGAGGAGCTGTTCACCCAGAGCGAGTCGGACGAAGCCGCCGCCTTCACGCAGGTGCTCGGGCACCTGGCCATCCTGGCCCCAGGTGTGCGCACGCTGGCCACGGTGCGAGGCGACTTTTTCACCCGGCTGGCGGCGCTGCCAGGGCTGGAGGATGAAGTGGCGCGCGCCCTCTTCCTCATCAAGCCACTGGGCCCGGAAGGGACGCGCGAGGCCGTGGTCGGTCCGGCGCGCGTGACAGGCGTCGCGTTCGAGACAGAGGCCCTGGTGGACACGCTCGTGGCGTCCTCCGCCCACGCTCCGGGAGGACTGCCGCTCCTCCAGTTCACGCTCGCCGAGCTGTGGGATGCCCGCGACCGGGCGAACCAGCGCATCCGAGAGGCGTCGCTGGAGGCGCTCGGGGGCGTGGCCGGGGCCCTGGGTCGTCACGCGGACGGAGCGCTGGCGGCGCTGGCACCCGAGGCGCGCCGGGCGGCTCGCGGCCTGCTCTTGCGCCTCATCAGCCCGGAAGGCGCCCGGGTCCGACGGACCACCGGGGAGCTGGGTGCCGAGACCTCCGCGAATCGCATCGCGCTGGAGGCCCTGGTCCGGGCGCGGCTCGTCGTGGTGAGGCAGGACGGTGAGGCGTACGTCCACGAGGTGGCGCACGAGGCGCTGCTCGAGGGTTGGTCCACCCTGCGCGGATGGCTCGAAGCGGCCCGGCAGGAGCGGCAGGTGCTCGAACGGGTGAGGCTCGCCGCGGCAGGATGGGAGCGCGCGGACCGCGCCACCTCGGCGCTGTGGAGCCGGCGTGAACTCGAAGCGGTGACCGCGGCGGGCGAGCTCGCGCTGACGCGGCAAGAAGTGGCTTTCCTCAAGGCCTCGCGGAGGGCGCTCCGGCGCACCTTCGCGCGGCGCCTGGGGCTGGTGCTGGCCCTGCCCCTCACCGCGCTGGTGGCGGGGGGCGCGGCTTGGATGAAGGGCCGCCACGCGCTGGAGCGCACCGTGCAGGAGCACCTGGATGAAGCCCGGGTGTCTCTCACCGAAGCCCGCGCCCACCATGCCGAAGCGAAGGCAGCGCGCGCGGACACCTTCCAACGCTTGGACGCGCGCGGGGAGCGCGTCCTCACCGGCGCGCTGGCCAAGGCAGACGCAGGGGAACCCGAGGAGGCCTGGACCCAGGCACGAACGAGCGATGGCCACGCGGACGAGGCCTACCAGCGCGCCACGCAGGCACTCGACACCGCCCTGCTGCTGGACGGCTCGCGGAGGGAGGCCCGCGGGCTCCTCGCGGAGGTCCTGACCGGGCGCATGGAGTTGGCGGAGTGGTTCTTCCGCCCCGGACAGCGGCGCGAAGCCCTGCGCAGGCTGGCGAGCCTCGATGACGACGGTGACGGGCGACGCAGGCTCCTCGCTCCGCCGGTCCTGGAGCTCGCCACGGAGCCCCCGGGAGTGGAGGTGCTGCTTCAGCGTGACACAGGCATGCCCGGAGCACCCAGACTGTCCGAAGGCATCTCCCTGGGCCCGACGCCCATCGCGTCGCGTGCACTCGATACGGGCCCGGGGTCCTATGTCCTCACCTTCCAGGCACCGGGCCTGACGCGCGCCGTCCTGCCGGTGGTGTTGTCATCGGGAGAGCGCCTCCAGGCGCGCATCCCCCTGCCGCGGTCGGCCGACATCCCGGAGGGCTTCGTCTACATCCCGCCGGGCCGTTTCCTCTTTGGCAGCAGCGACGACGAAGCCCTGCGACGCGAATTCCTCCAGGCGCCCCCGCTCCGGCCGGTGATGACCGAGGGTTACCTCATCGCCCGCCATGAGGTGACGTTCGCCGAGTGGCTCGCGTTCCTCGATGCATTGCCACCGGACGAGCAGCGGCGACGGACGCCCGGCGTGAGGTCCACGGCCGGCGCCCTGGCGCTCACTCGGGAGAAGACGGGCTGGCGGCTCATGCTCCAGCCCACGCAGCATCCCCTCTCCGCGCGCAGCGGCGAACCCATCCACTACCCAGGCCGCACGCACAGGGCCGTGCAGGACTGGTTGCGGTTTCCCGTCTCGGCCATCTCGCTGGAGGACGCGCGGGCGTACCTCGCGTGGCTGGACCGCTCCGGGCGCGTTCCGGGAGCCCGGCTGTGTTCCGAATACGAATGGGAGCGCGCGGCACGTGGCGCGGACGCCCGCCTGTTTCCCATGGGCGACCTGCTCGCGCCGGACGACGCGAACTTCGATGAGACCTATGGCCGCCAACCGCTGGGCTTCGGTCCCGACGAGGTGGGTGCCCACCCTGCTTCCGCCAGCCCCTTCGGGGTGATGGACCTGGCCGGCAACGCCATTGAATGGGTGCAATCGGTCCGCGCGCCCGGAGAGGCAGTGGCCCGCGGAGGGTCCTGGTACTACGACCGCATCTCCAACCGCTCCAACACGCGAATGCCCAACGAGCCCTGGCTGAGGGACATCCGCGTTGGCCTCCGCGTCTGCGCGCCCGACATGGGTTCGCGTCACGCCCCGTGATGTGACTGGAGCCGTCCGCGTCCGGACATGTCCGGACATGTCCAGGACAGGCGCCCGCACGCGAGCGCGCCACCACCGCCCCTGCGGACACCACCTCCGTGCGGGCTGGCACAACGCGTGCTCAAGGGAAGGTCCGAGCCCACGCAGGGCTCCTCGACCCCCAGAGAGGTTTCACTCATGCAGCAGAGCAAGCTCTTCGGCCTCCTCTTCGTCCTTCCGATGCTGATGCTCAGCACCTCCGCCCACGCCTTCAACATCAATGGGACGTACAAGTCCGAGAACGGTGAGTTCGTCCTGACCATCACCCACTCCAGCGATTACGACGGCTCCTTCAGCGGGACCTACGACACCCACTTCACGCCAGTCGGACCGTTGAGCACCCCCGTCTCTGGGACCTTCCACTTCGTCAACAACCCCGACGGGAGCCTGGTGCCGCTCGCCCTCAAGTTCTCCGCGGTGACGCGGCCTGGTGACTGGTCCTATGTGCTGGCGGACTCCTGGTCGGGCATTCTCACGCAGCCCGGCGTCATCTCCGCGACGGGCGTGAGGTCCTACCTGCCCGCGGGAGGCACGGGCGTACTGTCGAGCCTCGGAACCCATACGTTGCAGTAACGCTTCAAGTCTGCCCACCACAGCCCCATGGGATTGAAGCCATGCGCTGTGGGTGGGCAGCTGGGGTCCTCCGTAGCAAGGCTGAGTGCGAGAAGAAGGGACTGCGGCACCGGAAGAAGACGCAGTTGGGCCGAGAGCTGGTGGAGCGTGTCCTCACCTGGCTTCCCACCGGCAGTCTGGAACTCGCCGCGGATGAAACCTACTCGTGCAGCACCGTGCTCGAGGGGTTGCCGCAACGGCTCATCTTCGGCCAGTCGCGACAGGTAGACTGCAAGGAGTTGGTGGCTCGGTGGAAGAGCGCGGCCGGAGCGCGGATGCTCAAAATCGTCATCTGGAGCACCGAAGTGCTCCTCCGGGACTTGAAGCAGTTGCTCGGCTTCGCCGACTCGCGCGCCCGCCGCCGTCTGGCTGTGCTGCGCACCGCCCCCTTCGCAGGCTTGAGCTACACCCTGCGCGTCCTCTGGTACATGGAGCTGGCCACCCACTGGCAGCAGCTGAAGCTGCCGCTGCGGCCCTGGTACACCACCAAGGCCACTGTCAGCTTCGCGGATGTCTTGCGCCTGGCTCAATCCACCCTGGCCCGTACTCGCTGGCACTCGCCGCGTCGAATTCGCGCCAACGTACGAGCGGTTCTGGATCAACCTGGCAGGAACGAGCACCTGCAAGATCAAGACGTTGCCAGAAATGAGAAGAGGAGCTGATGGAAAATCCCCATCAACCCCCCCTCTGTTGATCTGAAACGAGGAACGCCCAGACTCAACAGCGGGCGTCAAACCGACTGACTACTAGCGCGCCTTCGGGCCGCCGCGAACGTGGATCTTGATCTTCATGTCGAGCCTCCTTTCTTCGAATTGAACGCTACGTGTACTCGAAACAGGATGTCAAATCGAACCAGTGATTAATGTGCAACGCATTGCGGCGATGCGGACGAAGTCGCGCGGCGCATCGAGGTGCCCGTGTTCAGACAAGGGCAGCGTGAATCACAAAGCAGTGGCCGAGGTGTTGACAGGGCGCGACCATTAAGGCGACTTTGGTTCGCGGACCATGGCATATCCCTTCGAGCGAACCCTCCGTTCCCTGAATTACGAGTCGGACACGCGCCTCGTGTTCGTCGCTCTGATGGTGTTGTGCGCTGGCGGGCTCATCGCCTGGTCGCTGTTCGCCAAGGTCCCGCTCGTCAAGGCCAGCTCACAGGCCCGGATCGAGCCACACAACGCCGTCCATCGCATCGAGCCGCCCAGCGCGGGCAGGGTCGTGCTCTCGCGGCTCAAACTCGACCAGGAGGTCAAGGAAGGCGACCTTCTCATCGAGTTCGACACACGGGCCGAGCGCCTCGAGCTCGAGCGGAGCAAGGCGACGCTCGCCGCGACCGAGAAGGAGCTCGCCATCATCCGCCAGCAGATCGCCAACAAGCACGAAGAGGCGGCTTTGACGGCACGGGTGGACGAGGTCGCAATCAAGGAGGCGATGGAGAGGGAGCAGGAGCTCGCCCCCAGGCACCGGCTCGCGGTGGAACGCGCGGAGCTGGCCCTCAAGAGCCCGACGGGCGCGGTCTCGGAGATGGAGAAGCTCGAGCGCACGACCGATGTCGACGCGCTCCGCTTCGCGCAGACGGCGCAGGGCCTGGCGCTCATCCGGCTGCGGCGCGAGCAGAACGTGCGCCGTCAAGCCCTCGCCGCGCAGCTGCTGGAATTCGAGCGCGAGGAGCTGGGCGCCGAGGGGCGGATCCGGGAGCTCCAGGGCACCATCGACCGCCTTGAGTACCAGATCGAGCAGAAGCTGTATCGGGCGCCGGCCACGGGCCACCTGGTCGACGTGGCGGAGCTCGGCGCGGGAGCGTTCATCGCCGACGGGCAGCGGGTCGGCACCATCCTCGCGAGCGATGCCGAGGTGCGGGTGCGCGCCCGTTTCCCGAAGGAGATCGTCGGATTGATCCATCCCGGTCAAACGGCGCGCCTCAAGCTCGACGGCTACCCGACGACCATCTACGGGACGGTCCCCGCCAGCGTGACGGCCGTCGGGACCGAGCCCGGCCAGACGGCCACGCCCGAGGCCATCCCCGGTACGGTGCGCGTCGAGCTCAAGTTCGCGCCGCCGGACGATCCGCGCATCCAGCTGCGCCACGGCATGACCCTGGCGGTGGAGGTCGAGGTCGCGCGGGCATCGCCTGTCGCGCTGCTGATGCGGGCGGTCGGCGAATGGAATCCGCAGCCTGAAGAACGGCCCACGACTGTGTTCCGGCCCGAAGAAGTGGCCCGCTGACCATGACTCCTCCCAGGCGCCGACGCTCAATCATTCCCGAGGTGATCCAGATCTCGGCGACGGATTGCGGCCCCGCTTCACTCAAGAGCCTGTTCGCGGGGATGGGCGCCGAGCTCAACTATCGCGTCCTTCGCGAAGTGTGTCAGACGGACGTCGATGGCACCTCGATCGTCACCTTGGATGAAGTCGCGAACCAGCTCGGGCTCGACGCCGAGCAGGTGATGCTTCCGCTCGATCACGTGGTGGTCCCCGAAGCCAAGGCGCTTCCCGCCATCATCGTCACGCTCAGCGCGGGAGGACGGCCGCACTTCGTGGTGCTGTGGAATCGCGTTGGCCCGTTCATCCAGGTCATGGACCCGGCGGCGGGCCGTCACTGGACCCGGATTTCGACGCTGCTGAGCCACCTGTACCAGCACACCACGTCCGTTCCGGAGACCGGCTGGCGCGAATGGGCCGGGTCCGAGGAGGCGGTCGCGACGTTCGAGCGCCGCCTGCTGAACCTGGGTGCGACGCAGGCGCGGGCGCTGGTTGCCCAGGCGCTCGAGGACCCCGGGTATCTGTCGATCGCCAGGCTCGACGCCGCGTGCCGGGCGTCCGAAGCGATGATCCGCGCGGGCGCCGTCCGGCGAGGCCGGACGGCGGCGGGGCTGCTGCAATCCATGATTGCGAAGGACGATTCCGGCGCAGTGCCCATTCCCGCTGCCTATTGGTCCGTTCGCCCCAACCCCGAGGTGGAGGGCGAGCTGTCGATGACCGGCGCGGTGCTGATGCGGGTTCGCGGTTGGCGCGAGGCTTCGCGCGCAGGCGAAGACGCGCCAAGGGCCGTGCTCGCGAGCGACCTGGCGACGGAGCTCGTCGCCAAGCAGGTGAGCCCGGCGCGAACGCTGCTCCGCCTGCGAGGCGAAGATTCGTGGATCGTTCCGGGCCTGATTGCGGTGGGACTGGTGTTCGCCACCTTCGGGCGGATCCTGCAAGCGCTGATGCTCCGTGGCGTGCTCGACCTGGGGCGCGACCTCGGCACGTTCGCGCAGCGTGCGACGGGCATGGCCGTTCTCGCGGGCGTCGCGCTCTGCTTCATGCTCATCCAAATCCCCATTTCATTGGGATTGCTCGGCATCGGCCGCCGGCTCGAGGTGCGGCTGCGAAAGGCGTATTTCGAGAAGCTCCCCGAGATGGAGGACCGCTACTTCCAGAGCCGGCTCGCCTCCGACATGGCGTCTCGCACGCACAACATCCAGGCGATGCGGTCGCTGCCGCCCCTGCTCGCGCAGGCCCTGGTCCTGTCGCTCGAAGTCGCGAGCATCACTGCCGCGCTCATCTGGGCCGCACCGCACGCATGGCACATCGTGCTCGCGCTCGCGGCGGTCACGCTGCTCGTGCCTCTGGTCGCGCAGAAGCTGCTCTTCGAGCCCGACCTGCGCGTGCAGATGCACGCAGGCGCGCTCAGCGGATTCACCCTGAACGCGCTCGTCGGGCTCACGCCGATCCGGATCCACGGGGCCGAGCGGTCGCTGCGCCGCGCGCAGGAGACCTTGCTCGTCAGCTGGAGCAAGGCGCGCTATTGGCTCCAGACGCTGTCGGTCGGGTTCGAAGGCGGGCTGATGCTGGTGAGCTACGGCCTCGTCATGCTGCTCGTCTATTCGTACCTCGCGGGCACCGATCGGGCTTCGCTGGTGTTGTTGGTCGTCTATTGGGCGCTGCGGTTCCCCATCCTCGGCCAGCGGCTGATGATGCTGAGCCGCGCGTTCCCGAATGCGATGAACCGGGTTCGCCGGCTCCTCGACGTCATCGGCGACATCAAGGAGCCGCAGGCCCGGCCCGAGGCGCCAGTGCGGGAGCCTGTCGCGCCCGCGGGCGCCGCGAGCGGCGTTTCGATCGTGATGGAGAAGGTCCGCGTGAAAGGCGGCGGTCACACCATCCTCGACAAGGTTTCCTTGAACATCGCCCCCGGCGAGCACGTGGCCGTGGTCGGTGTCTCCGGAGCAGGCAAGTCGACGCTGGTCGGCCTCTTGCTCGGCTGGCTCCGGCCGGCGCGCGGCGAAATCAAGGTCGACGGGCAGGTGCTCGATCAAGCCGCTGTCGAGCGGCTGCGGCGCACCACGGCCTGGGTGGATCCAGCGATCAGTCTCTGGAACCAGAGCCTCATCGACAACCTCCGGTATGGCAACGACGGCGCGCAAGGCTGGTCACTGTCGGGGGCGCTCAAGGGCGCCGAGATGCTCGACATCCTCGAGGCGCTTCCAGACGGGCTGCAGACGTCGTTGGGCGAAGGCGGAGGGCTGGTCTCGGGCGGCCAAGGTCAGCGCGTGCGCCTGGCGCGCGCGATGCTTCGCTCCGGCGTGCGCCTGGCCATCCTCGACGAGCCCTTTCGCGGTCTCGATCGCGACCGGCGCGCGCGGCTCCTCGCCGAGTCCCGGCGGCTCTGGGCAGACATCACGCTCCTCTGTGTCACCCACGACGTCGAGCACACCCAGGAGTTCGATCGCGTGCTCGTGATAGAGAACGGTCGGATCCTCGAGAACGGGCCGCCGAAGGAGCTGCTCGCGAACAAAGAGTCGCGGTACGCCGTGCTCCTTCGCGCCGACCAGGAGAATCGCACGCTGCTCTGGGGCGGTGGGCGCTGGCGCCATTGGTGGCTTTCGGACGGCCAGTTGGTGGAGAAGCCGGCGCCGAAGCCGGTGGAGACGCCGGTCGCGGAGCCCGTCGCAAGCGAGTTGGAGCTGGTGGGATGACGCGCTCGCACTCCGACCTGTTGTGGCCGGTCGAGCGACTGCCCGACGCGCTGGAGCAACTGGCGCAGAGGCAAGGCTATGGCAGGGCTGCGGGCGAGATCGCTCCGCCCGCGGCGGCCGTCGAGCCGAGCCGGGTCTGGATGTTCGCGCTCGGAGATCGACTCGGCGTGGAGCTTGAGCCGATCACGCCGCTCTACCACGAGCTGCCCGACGTCCTCGCACGCGCCGCGCCCTGCATCCTCCAGGTCCGGCGAGACGGCGTCCCGTCCTATCTGGTGCTGCTGGGTACGCGGCGCGGGAAGCTGCGCCTGCTCGCGCGCGACGCCACAGCGGTTTCGGTCCAGACGAAGAGCGCGATATCGCTCCTGCGCGAAGAGCAGGAAGCCACCGTCGCCGAGGTGGACCAGCTGCTCGGCGGCGTGGAGATGTCGCCCCGTGCGCGCGAGCACGCCCGCTCACAGATGCTGCTGCAGCGGCTCGGTCAGGCGCAGCTGCGCACCGGCTGGATCATGCGCCCCAGGCGCACTGCGAGCCGGAAGACGCTGCTCGGCGACATCCCGTCGCTCGTCGCCGGCATCCTCGTGAGCCACACGCTCCTCTCGCTGGTGCTGGCGGGCTCGTTCTGGTTGCTCGGCCGCGCCGCGCTCCAGGCCCACCTCGAGACCGGCTGGTTCCTGGGGTGGATCGCCGTCATCGCGTGCGCGATTCCGCTACGCATGCTCGAGGTGTGGTGGCAGGGCGTGTTCTCGATCCGGCTCGGAACGCTGCTGAAGCAGCAGCTCCTTGCGGGAACCCTCAAGCTGACCCCCGACGAGGTGCGGCTCGACGGCATCGGCCGCCATTTCGGCCGCGTCGCCGAGGCCGAGGTCGTCGAGCAGCTCGCGGTCGGCGGCGCCCTGCTCGCGGTGTTGTCGCTCGTCGACTTGATTCTGGCGGGCGTCATCCTCGTGCTCGGGGCGGGAGGGTGGCCCCAGGCGATGGTGCTCGTCCTGTGGGTCGTGGTCGCGTTCGTCCTCGCGCGCCGCCACTACGGCGTCCAGCGGGCGTGGTCGAGCGCGCGCGTCGAGATCACCCACGACCTGCTCGAGCGCATGCTCGGCCATCGAACGCGGCTGGCGCAGCTCCCGCTCGAGCGCTGGCATGATGGCGAAGACGTCCGCTTGAGCTCCTACTCCGAGATCTCGAAGGTCATGGACCGCCGGACCATGCAGCTGACCGCGCTCCTGCGCGACGGCTGGTTGGTGCTCGGCCTGCTGACCTTGCTGCCGGCGTTCGCCAGCGGTACGGCCAATGCCAGCGCGCTGGCGGTGTCCGTGGGCGGCATCTTGCTCGCGCTGCGAGCCTTCGACGAGGTCGCCGTCTACTTCCAGCAGGTCTCCCAGGCGGCGGTGTCGTTCGAGCAGATCCGCGACTTGTTGCTCGCGGTGGGCCGCCCCGAGCTCGAATCGAAAGTCCCTCTCGAAATGGAGGGAGGCAAGCCCACCGACGCCGCCGGCGGAACCCTCATCGAGGCGCGGGGCGTGACCTTCCGGCACGACGCGCGCACCCGGCCGGTGCTCGAGAACTGCTCGTTCCAGATCGCGCAAGGCGACCGCATCCTGCTGGAGGGCCCCTCGGGCGGTGGCAAGTCGACGCTGGTGTCGCTGCTCACGGGCCTGAGGACGCCGCAGGGCGGTGTGATGCTGCTGCACGCGTTGGACCGCGCGACGTTCGGCTCCTCGGGTTGGCGCAAGCGCATCACCGCCGCGCCGCAGTTCCACGAGAACCACGTCCTGTCCGGCAGCTTCGCGTACAATCTCCTGCTCGGGCGCGAGTGGCCCACCTCGCCCGAGCTGCGGACCAAGGCCGCCGCGCTGTGCAAGGAGCTCGGGTTGGACGAGCTGGTCGCCAAGATGCCCGCCGGCCTCGAGGAGATGATCGGCGAGACCGGCTGGCAACTCTCGCACGGCGAGAAGAGCCGGCTCTACATCGCGCGCACGCTGCTGCAGGGGGTCGAGCTGGTCATCCTCGACGAGAGCTTCGCCTCCCTCGATCCCGAGACCATGCGGGTCGCGCAGCGCTGCGTCCTCAACCACGCGAAAGCCCTCGTGGTCGTCAGCCACCCATGAGACTTCGATTTACGCTCGCCCTCCTCGCGATGACCTGCTCCGGTTGCGAGCTCATCCGTCCCGTCGTCGTCAACCCGCCTCCGACGCCGAGCAGCTACTCGACCGCCGCCGAACCGCGCACCGAGCCGCCCCCACCGTCCAGCGCACCCGAGGGCGGGGTTCCAAGCCCGCAGCCGTCGAAGGAGGGCGTGCCCGCGCAGCCTGCCGAGCGCGTCACCCAGGACGCAGTCTGGTGGTCGGCGTTCGCCGATCCGGCGCTCGACACAGCCATCCAGGAGTGCTTCAGCGACAACCTGGTCCTGCGCGAAGTGCGGGAGCTGATCTACGAGAACCAGCTCGACCCCAACGTGCCGCAAGGTTGGTGGTACCCGCTCCAGGTCGGCATCCTGAACCCGGCGGGGCTGAGGCATGTCGTTGCCAACGCCAACCTTCCGCCCGCGCCGCCAACCCGGGCCGAGTACGACGTCGCCACCGTCGGTTTCGGCGTGGCCTACCAGGTCGACCTGTTTGGAGCCCTCGGTGCGCAGCGGCGCGCGGGATTGAACTTCGCCGAGCAGCAGCGGCAGCTCACCGAGGGCCGCGTCCAGGACCTCGCTGTGCGGATCACCCAGGTCTGGTTCGACATCCTTGAGGCCCGCGCGCTCCGGGACCTCACGCTGCGGCAGATCGACTACAACAAGGAACTGCTCCGGCTGATTCGAGCGCGGTTCGAGCAGCACCTCACGCCCCGGCTCGTGGTGCTGCAGCAGGAGCAGTTGCTGGTGAACCTCGAATCGCAGGTGCCGCTGATCGCCACCCGGAACGCGCTCTTGAATTCGGAGCTGAAGGCGCTGCTGGGCCGGGTCCCCACCCCCGCCGACGACGTCGTTCCACTCGATCGACAGCTTCCCGATCTCCCGCCCCCACCGAAACTCGGAACGCCGGGCGACCTGAACGTGAACACGCCCGAGATGCGGCTCGCGGAGCTGCGCGTCGCCGAGGTCGAGCACCGCATCAACGCGAACCTGGCGAGCTGGCTTCCGACGATCCAACTGGTGGGCAACGTGGGCGCTTTGAAGGTCGGCCTCTCGGAGCCGGCCCTGGCCGAGTCCATCGTCGGGGTGAACCTGACCTGGGCCCTGTTCGACGGAAGGCGAGTCACCGAGTACATGCGACTGCCGATCCAGCTCCAGCGTCGCGAAATCCAATACCAACTCGCGCTGCACACCGCGATCGGACGGGTGCAGGATGCCGTGGTCCAGGAGGAGAACGAGGCGACGAGCCTGCGCAGCCTGCGTGCGCAGGTCCAGCTCGGGCAGCAGCTCCTGGACGAGGCGAGGCGGCTCTTCGAGCAGGGGCAATCGGACTATCTGACGGTGCTCGCCGCCATGACGAATCTGGTCGGGCTCGAGCGCGCGAGTCTGCAAGCGCAACGGCTGCTGCTCAACCATCGCGTCGAGGTCTATCGCTCGCTCGGCGGCACCTGGTCGCGCGACGTCACACTGAAGCGGGAGTGAGAAGCCATGGCACAACTGCAAGCGGATGAGATGCTCTACATTCCCAATCGAAGGCGGCTCACGCACGACCGGCTCGACGCGGGGAATGGCCAGCAGGTCCTGCACCTCTTCTATGGCGAGGTGGAGCTCATCTTCGACGAGCCGGACATCGCGCCCTTGGGCGAGAAGCTGCTCCAGGTCGAGCAATTTCAAGCCTCCGACGCCATGGCGTGGTCGGACGGCGCGCCCCATTCCTGGGACAAGATCCGGGACCTGCTCGAAGCATTGATCGAACAGGGGGTGTTGAGGCGGGTCTCGGATGCGCCCACGGGCCGCCCCTCGGTGTCCTTCCCTGAGCGGTTGGGTGAGGTGCCAGCGGGGCGTGAGCCGCTCACGTTCAGCGCCAGCGACAATCGTTGCCCCGTGCTGACCGAACAGGCGTTCGGACGGGCGTTCGAGCTCTCGAACCTCGAGGTGGTCGTGCCGGTCTACCGCGTGGCGCATCCGGCGCTCGACGGTGACGGCCGGCAAGTGGGCGAGAACAACGTCGCACCGCGCACCTTGTTCCTCGATCTCCCCACCGTGCGCAAGCAGTGCCACTACGCGGGGAGCCGGTACCAGAGCGAACGCCCGATGAACGTGACCGCGATGAAGGGCATGGCGCGTCAGTGGCCGGACCTGCTCTCGCTGACCGAGCAGTTCCGCAGGGCCTTCCTCGCGCGCATGCCGCCCCGGACCCCGGGCGTGCTCACCGCGGGCGAGCTCCACATGATGGTCGTCTGCACGCTCGCGTCGGTCGGGTACGTGCTGGTGCGGGGCACCCATCCGGTGCCGAACGGCGAGCTCGACAGCGGGCTCGCGGCCATGTTCCGGCTGATCGACGGAGTTCGCCTGGTCACCAACGACCTGGTGCGCGACGCCCCCGAGCAGCCCGTCACCGCGCAATCGATCGTGGACTATGCCGAGCGTCACGCGGTCTTCCATGGTCCGCACGGCGTGTGCGCCGGGCCGCCGGCGCTGATCAACGAATATATGCAGGTGTTGACCGGCTCGGCCCCGGCACCCATCGAAGCCCAGCCCGACATCGCAGCGCGCCTCGGCGATCTCGACGCCGCGCTCGATTACGGCCTGCTCGGGCAGCGCGTCGAATCGGTGGTCCGCTTCCTCGGCGCGACCCAGGGGCTGCTCCACGAACGGCTCCGGGCGGCGTTCGCCGGACACCTCCCGCGCACCGCGCTGCAAGCGTGCGTGGAGGCGCCCATCGATGTCGCGCATTACCCGTTGCTCCGGGACGATTTCCCACTCGCCGAGACATACCAGCGCGAGATCAAGCTCAGCCGCTGGTTGTTCGCGCGCATCGGCGAGGCGTTCCCCGGCACGCCACAGGGCACCTCGCTGGACGCGCTGGCGAAGCTGGATCCCGCCGAGCAGGCCACGAGCCAGCGGCGACTGGCCGAGCTCTTCGCGCATGGGCTGCCGGGAGACAAGGTCGTGGCGGAGCCCATCTGCGGTGAGCTCGCTGGCGTCGCCGCCAGCGCGTTCGCCCTCGAGCGCCGGTGCCTGCGCGTCGTCGAGCGCGAGCAAGCGATGCTGAACCAGCGGCTCCGGCGCCCGGATCACCCCCTGACCGGCGCGGACCTGGCTGTGTTCACGCGGCCGCGCAATGGCCCCCCGTTGGCGGAGACCCTCGCGCGCGGCCTGGGCGTCTCGGTCACCAGCGACTCTGCCTCGACCGTGCTGGGCTACGGTGAGAGCAGCCTCACGTTGAAGGACTAGAGGGTTCAATGCATCCAGAGCTCGTCCGCCGCTTCCACGAACCGATTCGCGATGAGGCTGCGCGCCGGTATGGCCTGTCGCCCGAGCAGCTCACCGAGCTCACGGCCTTCGAGAACTTCGTCTACGAGGCGGAGAACGACGACGGCGAGGGCCTGATCTTGCGCATCTCGCACAGTACGCGGCGAACAATCGACTACACGCTGGGTGAGGTCGAGTTCGTTCGCTATCTGGCCGCCGCGCGCATTCCAATCGCCTCGCCGGTCCTCTCCGATGCGGGGCAGTTCGTGGAGCGGATCGAAGACCGCGAGCCCGGCAGCTACTTCGTCGCCACCGCGTTCGAGCGCGCGCCGGGCATCGTCTTCGACGACGCGCCTCCGCTCAAGGAGCGCTACTGGAAGCCCCCCCTGTTCCGCGACCTGGGCCGGCTGTTCGCGCGGCTCCACAACCGCGCCCAGACCTACGCGCCTTCGAGCCCCAGGCTCAAGCGCCAGGAATGGCATGAGTACGACGTGGTCGACATCGACCGGTTCGCGCCTCCCGAGGAGAAGCTCGTTCGCGAGCGCACCGCGGCGATCATCGCGCGGTTGAACCAGCTACCGCGAACACCGGAGAGCTACGGGCTGATCCACGCCGATCTCCACATGCACAACTTCTGCTTCGCCGAAGGCAAGGTCACCGCGTTCGACTTCGACAACTGCGAGTACGCGTGGTTCGTCAAGGACATCGCGGTACTCCTCTTCTACATCGCGCGAGGCGAGGCTCGAGAGGCGCGCGACGAAGCGGTCGCTGCGTTCCTGGGGCCGTTCCTTGAAGGGTATCGGGAGCTCCGCCGGATGGAGCGCGAGTGGCTCGCGGCCGTGCCGGACCTGCTCGCGCTCCAGCGCTCGATGAATTACGCGCTGTTCCACCAGTATCGCGACCCGGCCGTGCTTGACGAGAGCACGCTCGACCGGTGGGGGCGGTTCCGGCGCGACATCGAAGCGGACACACCCATCCTGCAGATTGATTTCACGAGCTTCTAGCTCACAAGAGGGATGGGGGCTGCAGAGGGGCCGAGGAGGGCCGCTGACGGGGTAGGCTCAGTGGCACACGCCGACGCGGCATGGCCGTCCCGACGCGACGATGCGGACGCTGCCGCACAGGCAGCCGCCGGAGAGGCGCTCGGGTCCTTCCACGCTCATCCCGCTTTGCGACGGAAGTGGAGCGCCTGCACGCCGGACTTGAACCGCTGCGTCGATAGGAGCTCGAGGTGCCGCGCACTCGACAGGCCATGAAACAACGTCGGCCCGCGGCCACTGATGATGGGATGAACGACGATGCGGTATTCGTCGATGAGCCCCAACTCCTCGAGCACAGTCGCGAGCTTGGGCGCTCCGACGAGGACCCCCCGCTCGGTCTTCGCTTTCAGCGCCGAGATCGCCTCGCGAAGGTCACCCTCTACCTTGATCGTGTTCTGCCACGGAAAGTCGCTCCGCGAGCCCGACACGACGTACTTCGCCTTCGCCTCGAGCTTCTGTGCCCACTCGCGCATCGCGCGCGGCGCCTTTTCGTCGCGTGCCACTGCGGGCCAGGCCCCCTCCATCAGCTCGTAGGTGTTGCGCCCGAAGAGCATCGCCCCGCTCTGCTCCATGAGCTGCGTCCAATAGTCGTGCAGCTCGTCGTCCACGATTCCCTGGGTGTGATCGATGCACCCGTCCAAAGTCACGTTGAGACCGAAGGTGAGGAGGCCCATGGCGTGGGATTCTACGAAAAGCGCGCCCAGCGCGCAGCAGCCCGAGCCATCGACGCAATGTGTCCTTCCGGCAAACGTGCGTGAAGGGCCCTGGCGCCCCCCGGTACCGTCTTCGGCCCATGGGAGTGGACCGGGAGAGACACGGTGGCGCGACGAAGTAGAGCCGCAGCGGCAGAGGTGGAGGCGTTGCGCGGGCGCGTGCAGCAGTGGCGGCTGACGCGTCCCCAGCAGGGACGGATGCCGGAGGCGCTGTGGAGGGCGGCGGTTTCGGCGGCGCAGCGCTACGGAGTGTCGCATGTCGCGCGCGCGTTGGGGGGGGTGGGCCATGCCCGCTGGAGGCCCGGACGTCGGCGGCGCTCCAGCCGAGCCGCCAGTCAGGCGCGGTGGCCAGGCCGGACGGCTTCGCCGAGGTGAGCGCCGCGCGACTGCTGGCACCCGTCCCCGCCGCCAACCTCGTCATTGAGTACGAGGCCCGGGAGGGCGGCCGGCTGACGCTCACCGTGCCCGCCTCGTGCCAGGGCTTCGACGTGCCGGCCCTGGTGGCCGCGCTGCGGGGCCCATGATTCAAATCACTCCCCAGATGCGGGTGCTGGTGGCCATTGAGCCGGTGGACTTCCGCCGGGGCATTGATGGCCTGGCCCGGCAATGCCGGGCGGCCCTTGCGGAAAACCCCTTCAGCGGGACGGACGACACCCAAGCAGCAAATCCAATCCAACAGACAGCTAATAGCTGCACTGCAGCACCATGTCGTCGAAGCGAACAAACTTCTTGATGTTGTCACTATTTCCATAGATCACCTGCAGGTAGACCGTTCCAAACCTGGAGAGGTTCAGGTTGCCGATCGCGATCTGGTGGTAGCCAGTGCCATTTCCGACGATCCATGGATAGGTCTCAGCGATGATCGTCCAGCCGTTCGGATTCCAGATTTGCAAACCCACAAAGGCGCCCGGCGCGAGCACATTCACGGACACTGCAGCGGCGCAGTTGTGCCGCTGCCAGTGGCCGATATTCACCGGAATGCGATTGGCCGCCCAGCCGTTGCCAACGTACAACCAGCCGTTGTTCGCACCGTAGAGGGCCACGCCGCCGTTGATGTCGTAGCCGGCCACGCCGTCGCCATCGCCGCCGCCCTGCCAGCGGGTCCACGGCGTGGGCCCCTCAAGGCTGTCCCAAACCTGGATGATGTCCGCGTAGGCCGCATTCGTGCCGAGCATCGTGAGACTAGCGGCCACCACTGCCGCAGTACGGACAAAGGTCATTCCAGACACAATCCCACTCATAATCATCCTCGCAATAGCCCCTACTGGAGGCTGTTTCCAATCCAGGCCACTCAAACAACAAAACTCCAATCCCACACCAGCAACCCACGTCTCGCCAACACTCCACCACAACCCCCTAAGAGCAACTCAACGAGGCACCCCCAAGTGGGCAAAAATCAACACCCCCATCGCCAGCCACAACTACGTCCATAACAATCCAACACCTACGCCACAATCACAGCAACACGTAACCGTTCAGGGGTGGTGTTGAGGCCGTCGGCGCGGCGTGCAACCCGTGGCGGATGCACGCGCCCCCCCTGCGACGCTGGAATTGAAGATTGAACGACTGGTCCACGAGCACCTGGTGGAGCAGCAACGCCTGGTGAAGGCGGCGGTGGGGAGCGCGCGTTCTCGGCGGTGGCTCCCGCGCCCGCCGTGGCGATGCAGCGGCGGGGAACGAGAGTCCGACGCTCTTCAGATGCCGTCGCCAACCTCGCGAAGCGGTTGCTCGATGCGGTGCAGGCGTGGCCGGGCGAGACGATGAAGGTCATCGCCGCGCACGTCGGAGAAAAGCCTCGGGCGCATCATCGGCCGATGATGCGTTTGAAGCACGAGGGCCGCGTGCGCAGCACAGGAGAGCGGAACGCGACGCGCTACTTCCCCATGGGAGGCAAGGCCACGTAGCGTTCAGGGCGCGGCGAAGAGCGAGGGCGCCCCCGTCCGGACGGCGGTGCATCAGGCCGTCAGGAATTCGAGCACATTCTTTTCCTGCTTGCGGGCGGTGTGCGCCACCGTCATCACCCTCTCAACGAAGAGGTTCTCCCGGGTGCTCTGCGTGCCGAAGCTTCGCTTGCGCCACAGGGCGAAGGCCCGCAGCTCACGCTCCGCGTGGTTGTTGGTGGGCTCGACTCCGTCCCTGTCGACGAAAGTCCACAGCGCCGCCCGGTGCTCGATCAACCGCCCATCCCACCTGAACGCTTACGCGAAGTCACCTATCCGGGAATGCTGCACCTCACGGTGGGCATCATCACCTGATTCCACGCGCTCCTACCGAGATAAGCTCTAAGCTCCGGGATCTTGGCCCCTCAATTGCCTTAGGCTGAGGCAGCCCCCGTCTCGTCACTGGAAGCCGAGCACCCATGCGTTCCCGCCCCTTCGTCCCTATCCTCCCGGCCGCTTCCACCTCGTCTGTCCGCTCCAAGGAGGTGGCCCTGTGAGTCGCATCGCGGGATGGGTGTTGCTGGTGCTGGCGCTGGTCGTGTCGTACCGCCCGGCCGAGGCCGCGCAGGCGAAGAAGACGCAGGCGCAGAAGACCCAGGTGGCGGTGCTGCGCCCGGAGGGCCCCCAGGCGGCGGCGCTGCGCAGGGTGCTGACGCAGGAGCTGGGCAAGAAGGGACGCGGGCGAGAGGTGCTGCCCGCGAAGAAGGTGGATGCCCAAGTGAAGCGCATCCGCGGCGGTCCGAAGACGGCTGCGCAGCGGCAGGCGCTGGCGAAGAAGCTCGGCGCGGACGTGCTGATCCTCGCCTCGGTGAAGGGGACGAAGCGCTGGGACGTGGAGGTCCGCGCCTACTCCGGCAAGGACGGCACCCTCCTCGCGGAGGAGCGCTGGGACGTCCGCCCCCACCGCGCCTTCCCCGACGTGCGGCGCGAGCTCGAGCCCAAGCTGGGCGCGGCCCTGAAGCCCGGCCCGGCGCAGCGCCTCCCGCCTGCCGCCGTCACGCCTCCGACGCCTGTCTCCGAGCCGGAGGTCGCGCCCCCGACCCCCATCGCGGAGGCACCGCGCCCGGCGGTGGTGAAGCCTCCTCCGCCCTCCGTGAAGAAGGAGGAGCCGCCGGTGAAGCCCGAGCCGACCGCAGCCGGCCTTCGCAACCTGGACGGCCCCATCCTGGAGGCGCTGCTGTCCGGACAGGGGCTGTTCCGCCGCTTCAACTTCTCGGGCAACAACGCCAACGCGCTGCCCGACTACAGCCTCAACAGCGCCGCGGCGGCGAGCCTCGCGGTGAGCTACTTCCCGCTCTCCCACTTCACGGATGGGATGGTGCACAACCTGGGTATCGTGGCGCGGGGCTCACGCGCCCTCGGCCTGTCCACGCAGCTCCCGGATGGCTCCACGTACGGCACCACCGCGCAGTTCCTGGAGGGGGGCCTGCGCTTCCGCCTGCCGCTGCGGTGGCTGGAGGTCTCGGTGGGCGCGCTGTACGGCACCCACTCCTTCGCGGTGGACCTCCCGCCGGAGAGCACCTTCGCCCTGCCCGACGTGGACTACCGCTTCGCGCACGTGGAGCTGGGCCTGCGCAAGGCGCTCACCGAGCGATGGGCCATCGCCGCGCGCGCGGGCTACCAGCACGTGCTGAGCAGCGGCGAGCTGTCCTCGGACGACTACATCCCGGAGCTGAGCGGCTCTGGACTCGATGGCGAGCTCGCCGTGGAGTTCGCCCTGACGCGCATGCTGGGTCTACGGCTGGGCGGAGAGCTGCGGAGCTACTCCTTCACCGCCGACGCCGCGGAGGGAGCCCCAGTCTTCGCCGGCGGCGCCAAGGACCTGTACTTCAACGGTCAGCTCGGCGTGTATCTGAGGCTGTAGCACCGGCGCATTGAGGGGGTCTGTCCCCCACGCATGTGGCGCCTCCTCCACACTTTCCGCCACGGATGCACGCGTGACACGAGTTTTTCAGTATCCGTGTCATCGGGCCATATGACCGATGCGCGTGCGAGTCGCGGATACATTGACAGGAACGCGTCATCCATCCGATGGATATGTCTCCCAATGATGGAGGCGCTCGTGCCGAGGATGCGGTCACAACGGTTGTCACGAGAGCCAGCGGAGCGGGGACGGTGGTGGCGCCCGGTGGTGCTCGGGCTGGTCTTGAGCGGGGCTGCTGGCTGCGAAGGAACGATCTCCAACCCGGAGGGCCCCGGCCCCGGTACACCCCCGCCCACCGTCATCGAGAAGCCAGCCCCGTCCGTGCGGATGGCGCGCCTGACGCACGTGCAGTGGGCCAACAGCGTGCAGGAGCTGCTCAGGCTGGACGCACCGCCCACCACGCTGGCGGGCACCTTTCGCGCGGACCCCGCCCAGAGCGGCTTTCTCTTTGACAACGATGCGCGCGCCCTCTCCGTCGACGAGGCCCTCTGGGGCGCCTACCAGCGCGCCGCCGAGGAGCTCGCCGGCCAGGTGACGACGGACGCGACGAAGCTCGCGCGCCTGCTGCCTCCGTCGGCCGCCACCGACGAGGAGCGCGCCCGCGCCTTCGTGGAGTCCTTCGGCCTGCGCGCGCACCGGCGCCCGCTGACGTCCGAAGAGGTGGAGCGCTACCTCGGGCTGTACCGCAAGGGGCCCCAGGCCTACGCGGACATCTCGGCCTTCGAGGGTGGCATCCGGCTGGTGCTCGAAGCCTTCCTCCAGTCGCCCCACTTCCTCTACCGCGTAGAGCGCAGCACGGAGGCCGTGCAGGACCGGGTGCCGCTCGACGACTACGAAGTGGCTTCGCGGCTGAGCTACGGCCTCTGGAGCGCCATGCCGGACGACGCCCTGTTCGCCGCCGCGAGCGAGGGCACCCTGCACTCCCGCGAGGGCGTCGCCACGCAGGCACGGCGCATGCTTCAGGACGCGCGCTCGAACAAGGTGGTGGAGGCCTTCCACAGCACCCTCTTCGACGTGCCCCGCTATGCCGCCATCCGGCCCTCCCTCACGCGCTACCCGCAGGTGTCCGAGCGCCTCGGGGAGTACGCGGCCCGGGAGACGACCCTTTTCGTCCAGGACGTCGTCTTCTCCCGCAGGGGTGGCTACAGCGACCTGCTCACCTCGCCGGCCACCTTCGTCAACGACGAGCTGGCGCGCGTCTACGGGCTGAGTGGCGCGTTCACCGCCGACTTCGTCCCCGTGACGCTGGACTCGCGCGAGCGCAAGGGCGTGCTCACCCAGGTGGGCTTCCTGGCCTCGCACGCGACGTCGGTGGACCCGGACCCCATCCACCGCGGCGTCTTCGTGTCCGAGCGCATCATCTGCCGGAAGATTGGCGCGCCGCCGGCCAACATCCCACCGCTCCCCGCCCCCCAGGGCCGCACCAATCGCGAGGTCGTCGCCTCGCACACCGAAGTGCCAGGGACTGCGTGCGCCAGCTGCCACTCGAACCTCATCAACCCGCTCGGCTTCCCCTTCGAGAACTTCGACGCCATCGGCGGCTACCGCACCACGGACAACGGACATCCGGTGGACGCCAGCGCGTCTCCCAACATCTTCGGAGAGACGGTGTCGGTGCGCGACGCGCTCGACCTGGCGGACGCGCTCGCGGCCAGTGAGGTGGTGCATTCGTGCTACGCGCGGCACTGGGTGGAGTACCTCCACGGGCGCCCGTTCTCCCACGAGGATATGCCGCTGGTGGAGCGGCTCGGAAAGCTGTCGCAGGCGGGCAACCTGTCCATCGTTGACCTCGTGGTGGAGGTCGTCACCAGCGAGGGCTTCGTGAATCGCCACCCGGAGGAGCTGCCATGAAGCTGAGTCGCCGGCTGGTGTTGAAGGGCCTGGGCGGGACGATGCTGAGCCTGCCGTTTCTCGAAGGGCTGATGCCGAGGACCGCCCGCGCGGCGGACTCGGGGGCGCTGCCGTACGCCATCTTCTTCCGGCAGGCCAACGGCGTCGCCTCGGCCCAGACGACGTCGGAGCTCGGCGCGGAGCCGGAGCGCTTCTGGCCGCGCACCCTGGGTGCGCTCACCGCGGAGAGCATGGCCGGGCGGGCCGTGGGCGTGCTCAATGACCACCGCGCGCACCTGCTGCTGGTGCGCAACGTCAACATGAGGGACTACAACTACGGGGACGGCCACGCCCGCGGCGCCATGCAGGGGCTGACCGCGCGGGGCCCCGTGGTGGAGGGCGCGGGCGGCGGCTCCGAGTCCGGAGGCGAGTCCATCGACCACCGCATCGGCCGCGAGCTCAATCCGCAGCAGCGTGACTCGCTCGTCTTCTACGCGGGTCGGCGTGGCGGCTGGCTCGGGGGGCCCTGCCTCTCCTACCGAAGCAGCAACGTGCGCCGGGCCGCGCTGCATGACCCGTGGAATGCGTACCAGACGATGATTGGCGGCCCGGGAGGCCTGACTCCCGAGGCTCGCGAGCAGCTCCTCGTCCGGCAGCGCAGCGTGAACGACCTGGTGAAGGCCCAGCTCCAGGCGCTCCAGCAGCGTCCCGAGCTGAGCGCGTCCGACCATGAGCGCCTGGACCTGCACCTGTCCAACGTCCGGGACCTGGAGGTCGCCCTGAGCTGCCGCATGCGCGCGGACCAGGAGCTCATCCTCCAGCAGCAGGCGCCCGGCTATGACAGCACAGACGGCACCGAGGTGCTCGCCACCGCCAGGCTGCACATGGACATCGCCGTGATGGCGATGGCGTGCGGCACCAACCGCGCGGCCGTCATCCAGGTGGGCAACGGCAACGACGGCGACACGCGCTACCGCAACCCGGAGACGGGGCAGTTGATGGAGAACTTCCATTACGTGTCCCACCGTCGCTCGTCGCACGACGCCAGCGGCGGCATCATCACCGGTTCGGACCTGCTGCACCACCACGTGGACGTGCAGTTCGCGAGCGCCTTCAAGCACCTCCTGGACCGGCTGGTGGCCTACCAGATGCCGGACGGAAAGCGCCTCATCGAGCACGGCGTGGCGGTCTGGTACAACGACCTGGGCAACGGGCCGGCGCACTCGGCGCGCAATGTGCCCTTCGTCCTGGCGGGGAGCTGCAATGGCTTCCTCAAGCAGGGCGTCTACGTCGAGGCGTCGGGCGGCGGCAGTCCCAACCACAACCGGATGCTGAACACGATTGGCACCGCCGTGGGGCTGAGGAACGCGGCCGGCGGGAACCTGGACGACTTCGGCGACCCGGCGCAGACCAAGGGCGTGCTCTCCGAGCTCATCGCCTGAGTTGAGTGGACAATTGCGGCCTGCTCCCGTGTTCGGCGCTGGAGCAGGTCGTTCAGGCAGCGTGACCACGCTGTTCGTGGAGCTGGGGCAAGCGCCTGGCTGGGCGAGCGTGTGACCGAACACTGCTGACACGCCCTGTCAGCACACCTCGGGCACAACCTTGGGATGCACAAACCAAGGAGACGCACGATGAGCCCATTCACCATTGCCATTTCCGATTCCGAGCTCGCCGACCTTCGGGCGCGGCTGAAGGCAACTCGCTTCCCCGCAGCGGTCGAAGGCGTCGGCTGGGACGATGGCACCGATGCTGAGCTGCTCAGGAAGTTGGTCACCCACTGGGCGGAGCGGTTCGACTGGCGCACCGCCGAGCAGCGCCTCAACGCGATTCCGCAATTCATCGAGGAGATCGATGGCGAGCGGGTTCATTTCGTTCATGCGCCGGGTCAGGGCGAAACCCGCATTCCCATCGTCCTTGCCAATGGCTGGCCATCGAACTTCGTCGAGTTCCTGCCGCTCATTCCGCTGCTCACCGCCGAGCAAAACGGGGTGTCGTTCGACGTCATCATTCCCTCGCTGCAGGGATTCGGGTTCTCGGGCCGGCCGACGAAGAAGGGCATGAACATGAGTCGCATGGGTCATCTCTGGGCCGAGCTGATGACCCGGCTGAGCTACGAGAAGTTCCTCGTTGCGTGCTCGGACCTGGGCTCCGGGGTCTGCTTCAGCCTGGTCCGCAACCATCCCGGCCGTCTCATGGGTGCGCACTACCTTAACGTCTTTTCGGGGTACCCGCGACCGGAGGCGCCGACGCCCGAAGAAGCGGACTACTTCCGGCGCGTCGATCTGTGGACCGTCACGCAGGGCGCCTACGTCATGCTTCACGGAACCAAGCCGCAGACGCTCGCCGTCGGCCTCAACGACTCACCCGCGGGCCTGGCGTCGTGGATCATCGAGAAGTTTCACAGCGTGAGCCGGCTGCAGGACGGCCGCCTCGAGTCGGTCTATTCGCTCGACGACCTCTGCACCCTGCTCTCGGTCTACTGGTTCACCCAGACGATTGGTTCATCGGTTCGGCTGTACAAAGAGGCCTTCGCCGATCAGGAGCTGCTGGCGCCGATGCCCCGCCACGACGTGAAGCATGGCGTGCTGGTGCCCGCCGACGTCGACAATCCCGCGCCGCGCGCCTGGGGCGAACGGCACTTGCAGAACCTGGTCCACTGGACCGAGGCGCGGCAGGCCGGGCACTTCCCAGCACTCGAGGCTCCGGAGCACTACGCGGCCGATATCCGGGCCTTCTATCGCACCATCAGGTGAGCCGCGCGCGCGCATGGACAAGACCGAACGCCTCTTTGCAGTCATGGACGCACTTCGCCGGCACCGCCGCCCCGTCACTGCGGCGGCGCTGGCCGAGGAACAGGGTGTTTCCATGCGCACGCTCTATCGCGACGTGCGGACGCTCATCGGTCTTGGCGCGCCCATCGTTGGCGAGGCGGGCGTGGGCTATATGCTGAAGCCGGGCTTCTTCCTGCCGCCGCTGATGTTCACGGCCGAGGAACTTGAGGCGCTGGTGCTCGGCTCCCGCTGGGTCGAGGCCCAGCCGGATGCCGGCCTTGCCGGGGCGGCGCGCAATGCGCTGGGCAAGATCGCCACCGCCTCGCCCGACGACCTGCGCGACCGAATGAAGGACACCGGGCTCTGGCCCATCCTGATGCGCGGCGGGGCTGCGTCCGTCCCGGTGCTCGGCCTCGTGCGCCGGGCCATTCGCGAAGAGAAGGCGCTCCTCATCGTGTATGCCGACGGGAAGGGCCAGCCGAGCCAGCGCGACATCTGGCCGGTGCAGCTCGCGTTTCACGAGGGCAAACAGCTCGTTGCCGCCTGGTGCTGCTTGCGCCAGGCCTTCCGCCATTTCCGCGTCGACCGCATCACCGCAGCCTCGGCGACCGAGGCCCGCTACGGCCGCCAGCGGTCCGTGCTGGCGCGGGAATGGCGGGAGGAATGGAAACGCCTGTATCCCGACTGAGTACAGCGACCTTCTTGATTCGCGGTTCCTTGTGCGTCACCCCGCCTGGTTGGGCGAGCGCAGCAGCAGTTGTCGCTTGAGCGCCGCTCGGATCGGGTTGGCCTCGAGACCGACTTGCGCCTGACCGAGCCGCTTCGAGGCAAGCCCCCTCTCGTCTCCCTGCGCATGAAGCGCCCTGGCGCCCGCTGGAAGGAGGCGTCCGGCCAGCACATCCTGGACTTACGCGCCCTGGTGCTCTCGGAGCGGTGGGACGCGGAGTGCAGCACGCCCAACGTCGCATGCGAAAGCGACAGCACCCTCTTGGCGTGCAGGTCCTCCTCAAACACGTTCTCCAGGAACGCCCGCATCTGCTCTTCGTTGATGGCCACCTGGCGTACCAGCATGGCCTCTCCTCCTGCACCCCACCACTCCGCTTCGCATGGAGCTGTCAGGTAGGCCCTAGCAAGCCGCTCGCTTAAATGCGGGGATCGCTCAGGTTCGTGCCCCGCACCGCGAGCAACGCTGCGCAATATCCTGACTATCTTCGCATCCAGTCAGGCTCCGGGTGTTACTCCAGTTATGGACGCCAGGGTGGCGAGCAAGGAACGTGGCTGGATGGCAGTTGCAGCACCGGCACCATCGTCCATGAGCTTGGACACATCCTGGGACTCGACCACGAGCACAACCGGCAGGACCGCGACACCTACGTCATCATCCGGTGGGAGAACATGGCGCCGGGCGCGGCGACCCATTTCCAGCAGAACAACAACGACGACGACGACTACTACTTTGGCTACGACTACGGCTCCATCATGCACTACGGCCCGATGCAGGGCTCGAGGAACGGGCGCCCTACCATCGAGGCCCGGGATGGACAGTCCATCGGGCAGCGCAACGCGCTGAGCACGCTCGACGTGGTGACCATGACGCGAGTCTACTCGAGGACCATCACCCTTCGTGCCTCGACCGGCCACTACGTGGTGGCCGAGGGCGGCGGTGGCGGAGGAGTGACCGTCAACACCGACGGCGCCTACCTGGGCGCCGCGAACATCTTCACCGTCGCGTTCCCGTGAGCGAAGCATCCGCGCGATTCACGCCCGGACCTTCGCCTTGAAACGACACCGGAGATTCGGCCCGCGACGCGGTGGCCGAATCCCCAGTGGACTTGCCAGTCTGGCGGCGTCCCAGCCCTTCCTGGAGGGCCTCCAGCCGCTTCCTGGCGTACTGAAGGCTGGGAGCCTCGAAGTCCGTGTCACCCGGCTCACCGCCGAGCGAGAGACGGCCTCCCCCGTGATGAGCCGTGCCCCGAGCAGCCAATGCGCAGGGGATAAACTCAAACGATGCCCACGGTGATTGAACTCCTTGCGACGCTCGGAGCGTACTCGCCAACAACGACCTTCCCTGGTGGGCCTTTGTCCTCCTCCGTGAAACCGGCCTATCAGCCACGTTGCAGCCCCTCCCCTCCTCCAGGAGCGCCCCATGAAGACCCGCTTTACCGAACGCTTCCAACTGAAGTACCCCATCGCCTGCGCACCCATGGCGCTGATTGCCGGCGGAGTTCTCGCGGGGGCCGTCAGTCGCGCGGGAGGGCTGGGCCTGATTGGCGGTGGGTACGGCGACCCGGAATGGATTGCCCAGGAGCACGCGAACGCGCAAGGCGCCCCGGTGGGCGGCGGGCTCATCACATGGATGATCGAGCAGAACCCCTCCATCCTCGACGCGGCGCTGTCACACCAGCCGCGTGCGTTCATGCTGTCGTTCGGCGACCCACGCCCCCATGCCCCGAAGGTCAAGGCCGCCGGCGCGGCCCTGATATGTCAGGTCCAGCGCCTCCATCAACTCGAGCAAGCCCTCGAGGCGGGCGCGGACGTCATCGTCGCGCAGAGCAGCGAGGCCGGCGGCCATGGAATGGCCAACCGCGCGACCATCACCTTCATCCCCGAGGTTGCCGACATCCTCGCCCAGCGCGCACCGGACACACTCCTGCTCGCGGCCGGAGGCGTGGCCGACGGACGCGGGCTGGCCGCAGTCCTTGCGTTGGGAGCGGACGGTGCGCTGGTGGGCTCGCGCCTGTGGGCCAGCCGCGAGTCACTGGCGCACGAGGCCTCCAAGGCGAGGTCCGTCCATCTGACGGGCGAGGACACCGACCGCTCCATCGTCTTCGACGTCCTGCGCGAGAAGCACTGGCCGCCCGGCTATACCTTCCGTGC
Organism: Myxococcus sp. SDU36; assembly: GCF_030168875.1. Taxonomy (NCBI): domain Bacteria; kingdom Pseudomonadati; phylum Myxococcota; class Myxococcia; order Myxococcales; family Myxococcaceae; genus Myxococcus; species Myxococcus sp. SDU36. The sequence continues at coordinate 8,698,931 of NZ_CP077414.1, read as the reverse complement.
GCTCAAGAACACGATGACCGAGCGCTGGTCGGGCCGCGAGGACGAGCTGCTCGCCGTCGCGGAGCAGGAGCGTGAGACGTATCGCGCCGCGATGGCGGCCCACGACTACACCATCGGCCACAGCCCCGTGGGACAAGCCACGGGGCTGATTCGCGACATCCCCACCGCGGAGGAGATTCTTGAACGAATGGATGGACAGGCGGCCGACGTGCTGAAGCGGCTGGGACGACCTATCTAGCCCCGGCTCGGACCGGGCTCATGACGAACACCGGCCGGGCGCGGGAGCCGTATGAATCGCACCGGCAAGTTGCTCACTGGATTGGGATTGGCGGGGGGCGTCATCGCCCTCGCCCTGGGGTTCCGGCGGGACCGCCCCGCCCGCGAGGTCGAATCGAGACGCTCGGGAGCGCCCTCGAGATTCGTCACCGTCAACGGGGTCCGGACACACTATCGCGACCAGGGCCAGGGGCCCGTCCTCGTACTCCTGCACGGCTCCAACGCGTCGCTCCACACCTGGGACGGCTGGGTGGACGCGCTCTCGTCCCATTACCGGGTCATCACCATGGACGTGCCCGGTCAAGGCACCACCGGGCCGGACCCCTGGAACCGCTATACCCATGACGACGAGGTCGCCTGGCTGGATGCATTGGTGCGACAGCTCGGGCTCGAGCGCTTCACCCTGGGCGGCAACTCCATGGGCGGCGGCATCTCCTGGCGCTACGCCCTGCACCATCCCAAGAAGGTGGAGCGGCTCATCCTCGTGGACGCCTATGGCTTGCGGCGCGACGAGAAGCTGCCCATCTACCTGCGGCTCTACAAGGTGCCTGGGGTACGGCACGTGGTGCGGTGGTACACCCCACGCTTCATGGTGAGGCGCGCCGTGGCCGCGACCTACGGCGACCCACGGCGCATTACCGAGGAGACCGTGGACCTGTACGAGGACATCCTCCTGCGCGAGGGCAACCGGGAGGCCACCTGGAGACGGCTCGCCATCGACGAGGACGACTCGCTCGAGGAGCGGCTGCGTGAGATTCAGGTCCCCACCCTCATCCTCTGGGGCAGCCGCGACGAGTGGATCCTCCCGAACTACGCGGAGAAGTTCCACGCCAACATTCCCGACTCACGCCTGGTCGTGTTCGAAGGGCTGGGCCATGTGCCCATGGAGGAAGACCCGACCACGACGGTGGCCGTAGTCCAGGACTTCCTCCGGGACACCGCGCCGGCCCACACGGGCCGGCTCACCTCCGCCTACGCACAGCGCCAGTTGGACCCCTAACGGCCCAGGGGCCACGCGAGGAACCGCGCGACGGCCCGGACCTGCTTCCGGTTGGGCTTCGTGTCCACCGTCCGGCTGATGTCGCGCGGCACCTTGCTCAGCGTCTTCAGGCCGTCGCTCATCGCTTTGCCACTGTTCCTCATCACGTCCCGCAGCGCGCCGTCCTTCTTCTTCTCCGCCGACCGCTTCTGCTCCTTGCGGTAGGTGAGCAGCCCGTCGGAGACGGCGGCGGACAGGTGCTCCAAGGCGCGGCTCACGTTGTCGTGGGCCCTGTCCAGGTTCTTCAACCCCTTGCCCGTCTTGCGCTTGCGCTTGCCCTCAAGCGTGCGCTCCACCACCACGTCCGAGGCGACCATCTGTCCGCCCCCGGAAGTGGTGGTGCGCTCCACGGTGACCGCGGTCTGGCTCATCCCTTCCTTGCCTGGAATGCTCATGTTCTGGGCTCCTTCGCCTTGCGCTACGGGAGGTTCACGGCAGGAAGGGAGGAACGAAGGGCAACGACAGCCCGTTCCGGCTCTTCCGCTTCTTCTTCTGGTAGACCAGGACGACCGGGACAAACTGCTTGCCCACCGCCTCGTTCCCCATCCGAGTCTGGACTTCGCTCAGGGCCTCGCTCACCTCAAGCATGAGCGCGCCCTTGCCGCGCTTGAGGTCCTTGAGCTTCTTGCGCTGCTGTTTGCCCAGTTCAATGACAATAGGGAGGGTACTGAGCAGGTACTGGGGTTCAATTGCCATACGGTGCACTCCTTGAAACGTCATTCCAGCGCGCCCCGGGTGGCGCGGTCAGAGCGCGGTGCGTGTGCCCGCTTCCCGGTCCTTGTCGGAGAGTCGAAAACTGAGCCCCCGAAGCGTCACCACTACTGCGACGACCACGGCCCCCAGGAAGAGAGGACTGAGGAACGTCCGCGCCCACGGGGGGCTCGTCAAGAGCTCCGCGTGGAGGGCTTCCCCGACCTCCCTGCCATGCAGGATGACACCCACGAGCGCCGTGCCCGCGCGGACCACGAGCGCGCCCGACAACAGCCAGACCCCGGCGCGCAGCACCGCGGCCAGCACGAAGGAAAGCAGCCGCTCGGTCACCGCGAAGCGGTAGGTGGAGGAGTCGAGGAAGCGCTGGAGACGGTAGAACCCCGCCATGGCCGCCTCGAAGAACTGGTCGTAGCGGATGAACGAACGGTCCTCGGTCAACCCGTGCAGCTTCTTCTCCAGCCGCCGGCGCATCCGCCGTCCCAGCTGCACCTCGTACCGACGGTACTCCCGGTAGTGGTCGATGCGCGGATCCAGCCGAGCCGCCAGGCTGTCGGAGAGCATGGTGGAGCGAATCATCCGCAGGGTGTTGAGGTTCATCGGCACCCGGTACTCCTGGGCCAGCTTGAAGAAGCCAATCCAGAGGTTGGCGGACGTCCGCTCCCACCACCGCGAGGTGCGGCTCTTGTTGGCGTAGAGGTCCTGCCAGAAGATGCCCTCCAGCTTCCGGGAGAACTCCTCCACGTCCACCGAGGGCAACGGCTCGAGCAACGCGAGCACCGCGGACACCATCCGGCCGACATCCTCGTTCGCCTGGGCGTCCGCGATTTCCCGCCACACCCGCCGCTCCCTCGCGGTGAAGGCGCCACACGAGCCGAAGTCGATGAGCACCAACCGGCTGTCCGGATGCACCACCACGTTCGCCGGGTGCATGTCCGCGTGGAAGAAGAGCCCCTCCTGCGCGCAGAGGCGGGCAATCTTCAGCAGCCGGCGGGCCACCTTGCGCGGAACGATGCCCAGTTCCGCGAGCTGGGGCAGCCCCTCCTCGTCCTGGCGCTCGGCCGCGGAAATGAGGTCCTTGAGCCAGATGCCGGAGACGAACTCAGAGACGAGCACCTCGTGGTTGGAGAGTTCGCCATGGACGCGCGGCGAGCGCGCGAAGCGCTGTCCCAGCCGGTTCATCCGGTCCTGGAAGAGCTCGGTGTAGCGGGCCTCGCGGACGAAATCGAGCTCCTCGTAGAGCATGCTGCTCAGCTCGTAGAGGAGCTGGCGCGAGTAGCCGGGCGGGATGAGCCACAGCTCGGCCAGCCAGAGAATCCACCCCAGCGCGCGCATGTCCGCCGCGAAGAGCGCGCCAACGCCGGGGCGGCGGACCTTCACCGCCACCACCTCGCCGCCATGGAGGACTCCGCGGTAGACACACGCGACGGAGCCGGAGCCCACCGGCTCCTCGCTCAGCTCGGAGAACACCTCCGAGAGCGGCCGGCGGACGGCCTTCTCCACCAGCGTCCGCACCTGCGTGAACGGGATGGGGGGCGCCGCGTCCAGCATCTTCTCCAGCTCCTGCGCCACCGGGTACGGCAGCAGGTCGACCCGGATGGCCAGTTGCTGGCCCAGCTTGATCCACGTCCCACCGGCTCGCTCGATGAGCCGCCGCAGATGGAGCCCCCGCGCCTGGACCGAGTCGCGCCGCAGAACGATGTCCAGGGCAATCCGCCCGAGCAGCCAGAACGCACCGGAGAGCCAGACGCCAAGCTGCAGCAACGTCCGGCCGATGCCGGCGCGGTACGCCTCCGCTTCCCGGTGATGAGGCGTGGGCGGAGCCTCCCGGGCCCGCGCGCGCAGCGTCTGGCCCAGGGCCCGTGCGGCGTCGATGCGGGCGTCCTGATCCTCGCGCTGGCGCCAGCGGTGGACGGCCGCGCCGATTCCGCGCCCGCGCGGGCGTGATGGCGCCTGGGCCGCGGGCGGCGCCTCGTCGCTTGCCTTCGGAGCGAGCCGGAGCGTGCTCACGCGGCGGCGCCACGCAGGTGATGGACGGTGGACTCCAGCGTCGCGGCGGTGTGGAACGTCTCCGCGGTCAAGAGCGCATCCGGGAAGGAGATGTCGAAGGCGCCCTCCAGCGCCAACATCAGGTTGATGGCGCTCATCGAATCCAATCCCAGCTCGTTGAGCGGGCGCGCCATCTCCACCGGCTCACCGGGCGCCACCCGGGGAAGGAATTCACGCAGCACCTCGACGAGCCGGCTCCTCATCTCTTCCGTGGTCATCGTGCCTCCTGCTTCGAGCGCAACCGCGCGGTTGCGGGCGGTTCGTAAGACTCGTGCCCCCAGCGCAGACGGGACACCGAGAGCACCACTCCGTCCCGATGCGCCACCTCCACCGGCGGCGGGCGGCTCAAGAACCCCGTGAGGCTGGCCGTCAGCCCATAAGCCCCTACGTTGGGGATGAAGACGTGGTCCCCCGGCCGGAGCGACGGCAGCTTCAGGTTGCGGGCGAAGCAGTCCAGCGGCGTACACAGGGGCCCCACGACGTTGACCTCCTCGAGCGCGCCGGGCTCCGTCTCCGCGCCCGCCCGGGCGACCCCCATCCCCACCAGCGGCACCCGCCCCAGCCCGGACATGCCGCCCAGGTGATGGATGCCGCTGTCGAGCACGACGTACTGCTTCCCCTTGGAGCGCTTGACGTCCACCACCGTCGTCCACAGAGCGCCGGAGGAGGCACACAGCCAGCGACCGGACTCGAACCAGAGCGCGGAGGACGCGGTCCGCTGGCGGCGGGCGGCCAGCAACGCGAGTGGCCCTTGCAGCGCGGCCGCCTCCAGCCCCACGCCGGGCGTGGCGAAGGGCCAGGGGAAGCCACCGCCCACGTCCACGACCTGGAAGGGCATCTCCAGCGCTCCGCACAGCGCCTCGCCCACCTCCAGCGCCTGTTGCACCGCCGCGAGCAGCGCCTGCGCGTCCGCCAGTTGCGTCCCCTGGTAGATGTGCAGCCCCATCAGCTCGACGCCGTCCAGCGAAGCCAGGCGCGCCCGACCCTCGACCAGCTCCGTCTCGTCGAAGCCGAACTGGCTGCTCACGCCGCTCATCGCCAGTCGGGCCACCGGGGGCGCGTTCGGGTTGACGCGCAAGAGGACCCGCGCGCGCACTCGCGCCGCCCGCGCGGCTCGGTCGATGCGCTCCAGGTCCAACCACGACTCGGCGGAGAAGCCCGTCACCCCGGCGCCCAGCGCGCGGTGGACCTCCTCCGCGCTCTTGCCGGGGCCCGTGTAGAGCACCCGCTCCGCCGGAAAGCCCACCGAGAGCGCCACCGCCAGCTCTCCTGGCGACGACACCTCCGCATCGCACCCGAGCTGGCACAGCCGCGCGGCGATGGCCGGCAGCGGATTGGCCTTGAGCGAGAAGAGCAGGCGGCTGCCCGCGGGAAGCACCGCCAGCAGTTCCCGGGCACGGAGCTCCACCTCGCCCAGGTCATAGACATACAGAGGTGAGCCATACGTCTCCAACCACGCCGCGGCCCTGGCGGCTTCGCGTGCGGAAGCGAAAGTGCTCATGGCCGCGCCTCCCGCTCTACCCAGCCCGCCAACGCGCCGCGGTCGAGCTTCCCGTTGGGCGTCCTGGGCAACTCCAGCACCCAGTGCACCCGGTCCGGCACCTTGTGGGTCTCCAGCCGACTGGAGAGTGCGTCGAGTACGCCCGCCTCCCGCCCCGGCGGCGCGTCCGGGCCTCCCGCGGCGGCGACGAAGAGGTGCAGTCGGTCGGAGCCTGCCTCCTGCGCCACGCCCGCCTCGGCCACTCCCGGAAGCGCGCAGGCCACCTCCTCGATTTCCAGCGGGTGTATGCGGAAGCCACGGCGCTTGAGGAGGAAATCCTTGCGGCCGACGAACTGGAGGAACCCCTCCGCGTCCATTCGAAACAGGTCACCGGAGTACAGCACGCGCCCCAGGTTTCGAGGATGGGGGCGGTACCGCAGCGCGGTCTCCTCCGGCGCCTCCCAGTATCCCAACGCGACATGGCGGCCCTGGATGACCAGCTCCCCCACCCCGCCCGGCGGCACCACGCGGCCCACCTCGTCGAGAATCATCGCCTCCGTGCCAGGCAGTGCGCGCCCCACCGAGCCCGGGTGCGCTTCCAGCTCCTCGGGCAGGAGGATGGAGACACGCTTGCACTCGGTCAGTCCATACATGGGGAAGACCAATACGCCCGGCAACAGCTCGCGGAGCCGTGACACGTGGCTGGCCGGCAGGTGCGCGCCAGTGTTGGTGAGCGCGCGCAGCACGAGCCCGCCCGTCCCTCCACGCTCGAGCAGCATGAGCAGCGCCGCGAAGAGCGTAGGCACACCGGGCAGGACGGTGACGCGCTGGCGCGCCAGCGTGGCGACCAGGGCCGGGCCCGCCAGCTCCGCCCCACCCACGAAGACGGCGGCCCCCACCTGCGCGGCGAGGAACACCTGGTAGAGCCCGTAGTCGAAAGAGAGCGGCACGAAGACGCCCACCACGTCCTCGCGCGCGTACTGGAGACGCGCCTGGATGGCGGCGACCACGAAGAGGATGTTGTCGTGGCTGAGCGTCACCCCTCGTGGCGCGCCCGTGGAGCCGGAGGTATAGACGAGGCAGACAGGGTCCACGTCCGTGCCGGAGAAGGGCGGACACTCCCGCTGCTCGTCCGCCAGCAGTCGTTCCAGCAGATGACCCGAGGGAGGCACCGCACCTCCCCCCACCCAGACAATGGGCACCGCGCCCAGGGCCGGCGCCAGATGCGCGGTCGTCTCGTCCAGGAAGGCGACGGCTGGAGTCACCTGGTCCAGTATCTTCCGAAGCCCCTGCTCGCGGATGCCGCCATGCAGGACGGCGAAGACGCCGCCGATGCGCGCCGTCGCGAAGGCGGCCAGGGCCACTTCCACCCGGTTGCGGGTGAGGATGACGACCCGGTCTCCCCGCCGCACGCCCAGTGCCGCGAGCCAGCCGCCGAGCCGCCGAGTGATGGCGGCCAGGTCCGCGTAGGAGCACGAGGTCCGCTCGTCCTGGAGGAACGGGCGCGCGCCGTGCAGACGCTCGGCCTCGTCCAGCAGGTTGCTGAGGTGTCGCGGAGTCATTCGTGGCGCCCCTCAAGCCAGCCGGTCATCGGTGAAGATTTCTTTCTTCACCATGAACCGTGTCGTCTTGGACAGAATGCGCTCGTTGAAGGCGATGCGCTCCGGATGCGTGAGCAGTTCGTTGCGGAGCTTGAGCGGCTCGGGCAGTCCGACGTCCTTGTACATCTCCGGGTTGTAGAGCTTCTGCATCGACGTGAGCATGAAGCGCTTGAGTGCATGCTCCACGTCGCGAAGCCGCTCCACGCTGTACCGGGCACGCAGGCCCTCATGGAGTCGCTCGATGTTCAGCCGCCCGTAGGTGATGTGGCGCGTCTCGTCCGAATGGTGCAGCCGGTTGATTTCCCGGATGAAGGGCGGCAGCCGCCCATCCTTCGCCATCTGGTGGTTGTAGATGTCGACAATCTCCTCGAACACCAGCACCGTGGCGAACGCCAGGAACTCCTTGATGTCTGGCTCGGGGAAGGTGTCGTAACGGATGCGACGGTCTCTGTATATCTTTCCGCCGTACGCGATGCAGAATCGCGAGAAGTACCACATGTGCTCGTTCTCCTCGAGCACCAGGTGGTGGAGGTACTCCGAGGACTGCTCGTAGCCGGGCGTGTGCATCCGGCTGATCATCTCCATGAGCAACTCCCGGATGCCCGTCACGTTCAGGCTGAAGAAGTTGATGCACTCCCACTTGCTGAGCTGGCGGAGCTGCTCCGGCGTCAGCTTCTGCTCCCAGGGCGTGCCATGGATGGAGAGCAGCTCCGGGCTCATCCAGTATTGGTCCTCCGGCAACGACTTCTCCCAGGCCAGGTCCCGGAAGGGATTGGCCGTGTCCGCGTTGGACAGGTGGACCAGTCGCTCAAGGGTGCGCGCGAAGCTCTCTGCGGTGGGCTCCGCCGGACGGACCTTGGACGGCGCCTGCTGGGCGAATTCCTCAATCATGGCGGCAATCCCTTCGTCATAGAAATGCGAGAAGTGGTCCGCCGATGGCTGGAGCACTGTCCGGGCGGAGGCGAGGCGACGGGCGAGCGAGGCCACCTGGTCGGGGTGCGAGATGAGGTCGGAGCCACCGCCAAAGACGAGCACCGGCTGCTTCACCGAGGACGTCCACGCGTCGTCGCGCTCGCGGAAGAGCGAGGACACCATGTGCGCGTAGCGGAAGAGACTGGTGGGCGTCCGGAACGGGACGCTCGTCATGTAGAGCAGGTGTGGATCCGTGGAGGTGAGGACGCTGGCCACCACCTTCCGGTCCTCGCTCTGGGGCGCGCCGCTGGCGGTGTCACCGCCGAAGATGAGCTTGCAGTAGCGCTCCGCCACGCGCGGGTTCGCGGCGATTTGCGGGAACAACTGACGCAGGTTCTTCTCGAACGAGGTGAGCGGATGGTCCGGCGCCTCCGGCAAGGAGACGGTGCCATTCAAGAGGACGCCGCTGGCGAAGCGCTCCGGGTGCTCGGCGAGCGCGCGCAGGGCCACCTGCGCACCGCTGCTCCAGCCCACCACCGCCTCCGCCCGGGCGATTCCCAGTCGGTCGAGCACGGCGAGGAGGTCCTCCACGTGCACCCGAGAGTCGCAGCGCACGGGGTCGAAGTCCGGAGTGGGCGTGGGCAGCCAGCGGGTGTTCCACGTCACCACCCGCCAGCGCTGGGCCAACCGCTGCGCGAGCGGCGCCAGGAACTCCTCTGGCATCGCATACGCATTGCACAAGACGAGCACCGGGTGAGACGGGTCTCCTCGCGTAAACGCACACACCTCCGCCCCATCAAACGCGCGCACCTGGACCGGCGTGAAGGTGTCTCCAGAGCGCTCCCGAGACAGCTCCGCGAGGAAGCTGGCCAGGTAGACCTCCAGGTCCGCCAGGGTGAGCGGAGGATGGGGTGGCAGCGCGCGGGCGAAGCGCTTCGGATTCAGTCCGTAGCTCGCATAGAACGCTCCCCTCAGGTCGAAGAGCTGCTCGATGGGTGTCGCTTCCGTCTCACGCCTGGTGGTGAAGCGGAGGATGGGGATCCGGAGGAGGTGGGCGAGCCTGGCGACGAGCCCCTCGAGCGGCACCTCCACGGGCCCCACCAGGTGGTGGTACGCCCCGCCCTCGAACCCCGTGGCGCTCAGCCGGAGCATGTCCTGCACCACGTGGTCCACGGGAACCAGGTTGATGCCCGCTCCCTCGTCGCCCAGCAGCCGAAGCGGGTCCGTGACCTGGGCCAATCCCTCGCGCAGTCGGTGCAGCTCGCGCACGAGGCCATAGAGCCCGAACCGAGTCCCACCACTGCGCCGCGTCGTGCTGGGCCCGACGATGACCGAGGGCCGCAGGATGCTGAAGTCCCTTCCTGTCTCGGCGCAGATGCGCGCGACATCCCACTCCGCCTCGGCCTTGCTCGCCTCGTAGTAGTTGTTGAAAGAGGCGGCTGTCTGCTCGGGCGGCGGGAGCGCCTGCTCCGGTATCACCCCGCGCCGCGTCCCCGCCGTATACGCCGTGGAGACATAGACGAAGCGTCGAGCGTCGACGCGCCGGGTGACCTCCAGGACGTTCCTTGTCCCGACACAGTTGTGCGCGTGAATCTTCTTCCTGTGCCGGTCTTCATAAGAGAGGCTCGCCGCCGAATGCCAGACTTCGTCGAGCCGCGCCTCGGCGAGCAACTCCAGGTCCACGGATGAGAGGCCACAGAGCGGAAGGGTGATGTCCCCCTTCAGGCATGTCACGCGGTCCTCGAAGGCCTCGACCGGGACTGGGATGTCATACGACGCTGCGCTCTGCGCGAGCGACTCCAGGAGCCTTGCACGTGCCTGTTCCGCGGACTTGCCCCGGACGAGGGCGAAGATGTGCCCTCCTCCCATCAGGCGCCAGAGGAGGAAATGACTTCCCAGAAACCCCGTACCACCCGTGAGCAGCAACCGAGTGGGCCGCACCGCGCGCGCACTGATCTCGTATGGATTTCCATGGGATGCACTCAAGGCCACGCCCCCCGACTAGTCATTGACACGGAATACATCCATACCCGCCAGGTCACGTCCAGTCAAATCAAACAGCCATTGCCGCACATACAAAAACCACCTTCCAGAGAAATAGAAAACATCGACTCCCCAACAAAGACATGCCCATTTGGCGTGGGGCGAAGCCCACTCGCGGACCCAACCACGCGCTGCCTGGGCGCTCGAAAGGCATGCGCCGAGGACCCGCATGTCAGTGGTTGGGCGCCACCCCACCCATGACGTTGGGCGAGCACGCTACCAGCCCCCGAATGCAAGTCGGGACGGTCGTGTCGCGTTCCCGTGGGGTTTGCCTACCCGAATTTCGGTCGCGGCATCCTGAGCGCGTCCAGGCGAATGAATGACAAGCCAGGGTGACCACCACCATGAGGCGGGCAGCTGCGCGGATACCAGCAGGCGGGGCAGAACGCAGCCCTCATCCGGGCTTACGCGGGAGAACCTACCAGACGAACCATGAACTGCGCGCCAGCCAATGCCGCTTGGCGCGCGAGGAGCACCTGTGCCTGCCCAAAGTCCAGTCGCTGCGTCACGGGCGCGGCGGCTTGTGTCGCCTCCGCGCGAAGCGCTGACGTCTGGCCGCGCGCCTGGGGCTCACCGGCGCTGTCGGCGGTACGCTGCCCTTCCTCATCACCGCCCGTCGATTCGCTGAGACGGGCAGGTACTTCATGGCGTTACTGGCGTCCGTTCTCACCTGCACAGGCGGCGCATCTTCGTCCAGGACGGCCAAGTTTCGGCTCTTGAAGCATGACGCCAGACTTCTGTGAAGCCCTCCGGCGCCCGCCAGGAGTTGCGGGACGTGCGTGCCTTGGCAGTCGCGTGATTGCCGCAGCAGCGCCCTCCAGCGAGGGCGCTCCGCGACCCATGCTCAGGCTGGCATCACCTTGTCGAAGGGGCGCACCACCTGCTTGCCGTCGCCGACGCGCTCCACAGTCACCGTCCTCGCCTCCTGGTTGACGGCCTTCACCTTGGCGGGGAAGGTGCCCCGTCCTTGCTTGTAGCTCACGTCCTGCCCCTCCTTGAAGGAGACGGACGCCTCCGGGCTGGGGCTGGGGGCGGCGGCTGTCGCCGTGCGTCCCGCAGCACGCGCGCGCGCCCGCACGCGGCTCTTCTGGGGTGAGGGCTCGGCCCGCGTGGGCTTCGGCCTCACCCATTTCCGCGTCGCCACCGTGGGCTTCGGAGCAGGCGTGGTCGCGGGTGTACGCTTCGGCGCGGACGCCGCGGGAGTACGGCCAGGCGCAATGCCCAGGTACCGAGCAATCTGCTCCAGCAACTCCAGCTGCCGGCCCAGCGTCTTCCCCACCTCCTCCGCCACCACGGTCCGAATGGCACTCATCATGTCGTTCTGCATGTACTTGCACTCACTTTCTGCGCGGGCCAGACAGCCCGAGCATTCCCCAGCCGGACAACAGTCAACGCTTTGTCCCCATGCCGCAACAAGTAATCCGAGTATTCCGACTTCCGTCTTGGAATGGTGATTTGCGCTGGCGGAGCTCGGGGCGCTTCGTCACGACAACCCGGCGCGCTGCGCATGCCCCGGCATCACGGGCCCCGGGCCGGGACGACGGCCTCCCGCTCGTCGCGTGCTCGTCCGTTCCGCGCGAGGGCGAGGACGTCGTCCACCTCCCAGTGGTCGTCCGCATGGCGCCCGTAGTGGACCGCGCGCACCCGGCCGGTGGCGTCGAGGAGGAAGTCCGCGGGCAGCCCTCGCTGTCCCCCCTCTCCGGCGAACGGATTCGACGGGGCCAACGCCAGCCCCCGCACCGCGGAGAGCATGGCGCGAGGATGCGCCACCGCGAGGACGGACTGCTCCACGCCGAAGTGGCCGTACCACCGGCGCTCGAGGTCCGGCACGACGGGGAAGGGCAGGTCCCCCTGGTAGGGCCGCATCGCCTCCGCGGAGGAATGGAAGAACGCCACGGTGTGGACTCCCGCCTCCACGAGCCGGCCCTGCGCCGCCGCGAAGCCGCGCAAATGCAGGTTGCAGACGGGGCAGCCCGCGAAGCGGCGGAACTGGAGGTGCGTGAACGCGCCAGGCGCCCTCATGGGCAGCTCCAGCAGGCCGTGGGACAGCGTGGTGACGGAGAAGGGGGCGAGGACGTCGCCCGGCTGGCGGCGGGAGGCCTTGGAGGTCATGCCGCGAACCTAGCGGCGCGCAGCCCCTCCACCTCCTGCATGTTGCGCATCTTCATCATGGTATTTTTCGATGATGCTCCTCGACCGCATCGACGCCTCACACCTCTACTCGCTGCACGTCCTGCTGGAGGAGCGGCACGTCACGCGCGCGGCCCGGCGCCTGGGCATCACCCAGTCGTCCATGAGCCACCGGCTGCAGCGCCTGCGCGCGGCGCTGGGAGACCCCCTGCTGGCGCGCGCGGGCGGAAGCCTGCTGCCCACGCCGCGCGCCGAGGCCCTCGCGCCGCGGCTGGCCGAGGCCCTCCGGGCGCTCGAGGCCGCGGTGACGCCAGAGGCGGCCTTCGACCCGGCGGCCTGCACCCAGACCTTGACGCTGATGATGCCAGACGTCCTGGCGCCAGTGCTCCCCCACGTCCTCACCGCCGTCGGGCGCGCGGCCCCGGGCATGAGCCTCCGCGTGCGGCCCGTCTCCGCCGAGCTGCCGCACCTGCTCGCCGCGGGTCCGCTGACCCTCGCGCTCGCGCCCGCGCACTTCGTCGGCGGGCACACGCGCTCGCGCCTGCTGGGGGAATTGCGGTTCGCCGTCGCCGGACGACGGGGGCACCCGGCGCTGCGCCCGCGGTTGACGGTGGCCCGCTGGCTGGCCCACGGGCACGTCGTCGTCCACATCGGCAACGAGCGCGCGAACGCGGTGGCGGACGCGCTCACGCGCCGCGGGCTGCGGCGCCGCGTGGCCCTCGAGGTGCCCTCGTTCCTGGCGGGCCTCCAGGTCGTGGCCCGCTCGGACCTGCTCATGAACGTCCCCGTGCCCCTCGTCAACGAGGCGGCCGGCGCGCTGGGGCTGGAGGTCCACCCCGCCCCCCTGGCCCTTCCCCGCGTCCGCTTCGCGATGCTCTGGCACGAGCGCTTCCAGCACGATGCGGCCCACCGGTGGGCGCGGGACACCGCATTCGCGGCCGTGCGTCCCCTGCTCCACGAGCGGCCCCGGGGATGAGCCGGGCAAGCCTCGGAGTGGGCGCTTTTCACTCTGAGAGAAGGTAGCCTTGGGGGATTCTCTTCCGCGCGAGGAACTCCGAATGGCGACAGTCCGCTTCGACGTGCAGGGCCATGTGGCGCTCATCACCCTGGACCGTCCGGAGGCGCGCAACGCGCTGGACGCGCAGATGGCGTACGAGCTGGCCGAGGCGTGGGAGCGGCTGCGCCGCGACGAGGCGCTTCGCGTGGCCATCGTCACTGGCGCGGGCGACAAGGCCTTCTGCGCGGGCGCGGACCTGGTGAAGACGATTCCGCTCCTGTCCGGGGCGCGCGAGCCGAGAGACCGCTACGAGGAGGCGCTGGTGGCGGACCGGAGCTTCGGCTGGAAGGCCATCCTGCGCGACTTCGACTGCGAGAAGCCCGTCATCGCCGCCATCAACGGCCACGCCGTGGCCGGGGGCATGGAGCTGGCGCAGGCCGCGGACCTGCGCGTGGCCTGCCACGAGGCCCTCTTCGGTCTCCAGGAGGTGAAGTGGGGCCTGTTCCCCGCGGGCGGCTCCACGGTGCGCCTGCCCCGACAGATTCCCCAGGCCCACGCGATGGAGCTGCTGCTCACCGGCGCGCTCATCCCCGCGTCCCAGGCCTTCTCGCTCGGCTTCCTCAACCGCGTCGTCTCGCGCGAGGAGCTGCTGCCCACCGCCTTCCAGCTCGCCGAGCAGATCGCCGCCAACGGCCCGGTGGCCGTGCGCCTCATCCGCCGCGCCGTGCGCGAGTGCCAGGGGCTGCCGCTCCAGGACGCGCTGCGACGCGAGCTGGAGCTCGCCGAGCCCATCTACCAGACCGAGGACGCCGTGGAGGGCCCCCGCGCCTTCCTGGAGAAGCGCCCCGCCCACTTCAAGGGTCGCTGAGAGCCACCCGGAGCCCACCATGATGACCCACGCCCCCTACCGTCCCCTCGCCATGCGCGGCCCCAACGTGCGCGTCCAGTCCCGCCCGGATGGCTCGCTGCTCCTGGAGAGCGGCTATGTCTACGAGGACGTCGAGCGCAGCATCGTCCATGTCCTCGCACGCCAGGCCCGCGCCCACCCCGAGCGCGTCTTCCTGGCCCAGCGCGCGCCAGACGGCGCCTGGCGGCAGGCGACGTACGCGGACGTCCACCAACGCGCGCGCTCCGTTGCCCAGGCCCTGCTGTCGCGCGCGCTGCCCGAGGGGCGCTCGGTGATGATTCTCTCCGGCAGCTCCATCGAGTTCGCCGTGGTGATGCTCGGAGCCATGATGGCGCGCGTCCCCGTCGCGCCCATCAGCGTGCCCTTCTCGCTGTGGAGCACGGACCATGGCAAGCTGCGCCACGCCTTCGCCGTGTGCCGGCCCGCCGTCGTCTACACCGATGACGCGGACCGCTTCGCCCGCGCCCTCCAGGCCCTGGACCTCAGCGACGTGGAGGTCGTCACCGCCACGGGCACCCCGGCCGTGCCCCGGCACTCGCCGCTGTCCTCCTGGATGGACACGGCGCCGACGCCGGCGGTGGACGACGCCATCGAGCGCATCCGCCACGACACGGTGGCCAAGTGGATGTTCACCTCGGGCTCCACCGCGCGCCCCCGCTGCGTGGCGCAGACGCAGGGGATGATGTGCCACCAGCTCGCGAGCTGGGCCGCGATGGAGCTGTCCGCCTCGGACCGGCCCGCGCCCGTCATCCTCGACTGGATGCCCTGGAGCCACGTGGGCGGCGGCAACATCGGCTTCAACCACAACCTCCTGCGCGGGGCCACCGTGTACCTGGACGAGGGCCGCCCGATGCCCGGGCTCTTCGAGCGCACCCTCGCCAACATCCAGAGCGTGTCGCCCACGGAGTTCTCCTCCGTCCCGGTCGCCTTCCGCATGCTGGTGGACGCCCTGCGCACGGACGAGGCGCTGTGCCACGCCTTCTTCCGCCGCCTGGAGACGATGGCCTACGGAGGCGCCGCGCTGCCCGCGCCCGTCGCGCACGAGCTTCAAGCGCTCGCCGTGCGGACGGTGGGCCACCGCATCCCCTTCACCACCATCTATGGCGCCACGGAGACCCAGTGCATCACCCAGGTGCACTGGACCACCGACGAGACGGGGCTGGTGGGGCTGCCCCTGCCGGGCGTCCAGCTCAAGCTGGTGCCCATGGATGACCGCCACGCCCTGCGCGTGCGCGGGCCCACGGTGACGCCGGGCCATGACCTCGAACCGACGGGGAGGCAAGGCTTCGACGAGGAGGGCTTCTACGAGCTGGGGGACGCGGTGCGCTTCCTGGACCCGGCGCGCCCCGAGGTGGGGCTCGTCTTCGCGGGCCGGCTGGCCGAGGACTTCAAGCTCAACACCGGCACGCGCGTGGCCGCCAGCGCGCTGCGCCAGCAGGTGCTGAGCACCGCCGCGCCGCTGCTCTCCGACTGCGTCGTCTGTGGCCTGGGCGAGGAGGCCATCGGCGTCCTGGCCTGGCTCAACCCCAGCGCCATCACCGCCCTGCTCGGGCCCGCCCCGGACGACGTGCCGCCGCACGCGCGCCAGGACGTGCTGGCCCGCCTGCGCGAGGCGATCGAGGGCCACAACCGCGCCTTCCCAGGCTCCTCCCAGGCCATCCGCCGGCTGCTGCTCGTGGCGGAGCCGCCGTCGTTCGACACGCACGAGCTGACGGACAAGGGCTCCATCAACCAGCGCGTCGTCCGCGAGAATCGCGCGGAGCTGGTGCGGGAGCTGTTCGCCCCCGGCCCCGGCCCCCGCGTCCTCGTGCTGGACTGAGCGCTGTCCACGCCGCGCGGCCGGGCGCGCGCTCCGCCCGGCTGCTTGCGTGGACGTCAGGCGCCAGCGGCCCGCGCCCCCAGGGGCAGGCCCTGAAGGAAGGTGTCGAGCGGCGCGACGAGCGCCTTCATGCCCTCGGGGGTGGTGGGCCAGTGGCCCTGCCCCGACAGCTCCACATAGGCCTTGGGGATGTCGCCGAGCTGCTCGTACGTCTTGCGGCTGTACTTCATGGGGAACATCCGGTCGTTCTGGTCATGCATGACGAGGAACGGGTAGCGCACGTCGCCGAAGGGGACGCTCTTCCGGTAGTCCGACATCACGCTGACCATGGCCCTCAGCGTGCAGCTTCCGCCCACCAGCGGGTCCTTGCCGTAGGCCTCGTTGAATTCGACGGAGTCCGACAGGCGCGAGTACTGGAGGAAGGCCTTCACCGGCACGCGCACCCTCGGCAGGAGCTTCGCCAGCCCCCGGAAGGCGCTCACCACCAGCGGCATGGCCTTGCCGGGGCTGAACTCCGTTTGGATGAACTCGCGGTCGCTCGGGTCCACGCAGGCGTACCAGGCCATGGCGTCCACCGGCGTGCGCTCGGCGGCGAGATAGGACGTCATGCCCCCGAAGCTCAGCCCGAAGGTGACGACGGGGCCGCGGAACTCCTGGCGGGCGCGCTGGATGACGTCCACCAGGTTGCGCACGTGCGCCTCCAGCGTGTAGTCGCCCAGGCCGTGGCGGTCCAGGCCGCAGCCCTCGAAGTCGAAGGTGATGACGTTGTAGCCCCGCTCGCGCAGCAGCAGCGCCGGGTAGGCGAAGAGCCGTCCGTAGGACACCGAGCCCGGCACCAGGATGACGACGGGCCGCTCGGGGCTCGCGCCCGGATAGAGGTCCAGCGCGTGAGAGCGGTTCTGTCCGCGGTACGTGCTCTCGCGCACGTGCCGCGTCCATTGCCGCAGCGTCTCCTCGCCGCCGTACCAGCGCAGCAGGTAGTTCTTCCAGTACTCGGAGCCCGAGTAGGGCAGCGGGCCGCTCACGCCCGGGGCCTCGAGATGACCTCGAAGGGCTTCCAGATGTAGTCGATGATCTCCGTCACCTTGTAGCAGGCGCGCGGTTCGGCGGACTTGAAGAAGTTGGTCTCGAAGTCCTTGCAGTGCACCTGCTTGAGCGGCCAACGGTAGCGCTCGATGACCACGCGCCGCACCACGCCCTCGGCGTTGACGGTATAGGCGCGGTCCAGCGTGTTGGCGATGTCCTCGATTTCCGGGTCGGCCGTCACCGGGGCGTGGTCATCCAGCTCGTAGCGCACGAAGCGGTCACCGGTGCGCAGGTCCACGCGGTCGCCGGTGCGCGTGGTGACGCAAGACTCGATGACGATGTCGGTGAAGAGCTTGAGGCCCGCGCGGGCCATGAAGCTGGGCGAGCGCACCGCGGTGAAATACAGGCCCTTGTCCTGCTTCTCCTCGTTGTACTCGGCGTCCTCCAGCAGGGTGCGGAAGAGGAACGCCTGGTAGGTGGGGCGCAGGGGTGGGGGCAGGAACTGGGGCCCCATGTTGTGCGGCGTCACGTTCACCAGTGACACCACGGACTTTCCGCCCACCGAGCGGACCTTCAACTGAGAGGGGATGTGCTGCTTCATCTCATCCAGGTCCACGGTGAAGTGGACGATTTCGATGTCGTGCAGCTTGCCAGCGAGGGTGATGGGGAGGTCTTTCAGGCTCATGAGTGTTGGGCGTTGCGTTGGAGTGAAGAGATGACGACTAGGGATTGAGCAGGGCTTGAAGGCGGGCGTTGACCTCGTCCTCGGACATGGCGTCCACGTCCGCGGCCCGCGGCGGCTCGGCGACAGGGGCGGAGCGCTTCAGCCCCGCGAGCATCCGCTCCACGTGGGCCTCCAGGCTCAGGTCCTCGAAGAGCTGGGCCATGGGCAGCGACAGGCCCAGCTCCTTCTCCAGCACCTTCTTGAGCTGGAGCCCCGTGAAGGAGTCGAAGCCCAGCGAGATGAACGTCGCGTCGAAGCGCACGGGGTCCTCCTTGTCGAGCCGGAGGACCTGGCGGATGCGCTCCTCCAGGAAGGCCTGGAGCTGGCGCTTCGCCTGGACGGGGTCCTCCGACAGCGCCAGTGCGCCCGGGGACGCGGTGGAGCGCGCGGCAATGGGAGCCGAGCGCGGGGCCTCGAGCGGGAAGCGCCCCTCGGCGTCCGCGTGGGCGACGATGTCCGCGTAGGCCTGGGGCGCCTCCAGGTAGCGCTGGTTCATCGAGCGCAGGATGTCGCGGCTGAGGAACGGCTCCTTCTGGAGCGTGAGCACCAGGTACTGCGCGAGCCCCGTGCCCAGCAGCTTGCCCAGCATGTGGGGGCCCACGATGAAGGCGCTCTCGGCGGCGGTGATGTTCTGCTTGAGCCGCGCCATGGCCGCGTCGTACTCGCGGTCATCGAAGAAGTTGCTGATTTCGCGGCTCAGGTCCACGCAGCCGATGATGCGCAGGCCCGCCTCGGCGAAGAGCTCCGCCCATGCCTTGCGTGGCAGCAGGTGCGCCTCGGACTCCTCGTGGCGGAGCGTCTCGTCCACGGTGGAGACGATGTCCGAGGCCACCAGCAGGCCGCCGTTGGCCAGGTGCCGCTGGATGTTGTCCAGCACGCCGCGCTTGTCCTCGATGTGGTGGATGACCTGGAACGCCTGGATGAGCTCGTACTGGTCCGGGAACTCGTCGCGGGAGCTGTCGCGGTTGAAGAGGCGGATGCTGTCCTGGAGTCCGCGCTCCTTCACCTTGCGGGCGCCCGCCTCCACCTGCGCGAGGGTGATGTTGTAGCCATCCAGCTTGAGGTGGGCGTGGTGCTTCGCCAGGTCGATGAGGTCCGACGCGTAGCCGCAGCCGATGTCGAGCACCCGCCGGATGGAGGAGAAGTCCACCGCGCGGTAGGTGACGGCGCGCAGCTCGCGCAGGGCCTCGCCGTAGACGCGCTCGAAGTGGACATGGTCGTCCTCGGGGAAGAGGTCCGGGTAGAAGACCTTGAGCCAGGAGAAGCCCTGGGGCACCTCACGCAGCGGGGCCCAGTGCAGGTACAGCTCCTGGCCGCGCGTGTTGAAGCGCTCGAAGGAGCGGCCGAAGTCGGAGTACACGTCCGCCACGCCCACGCTGCCCGTCTCGCTCGAGGCCTGGAGCTGCGAGGCCACGCGGACCACGGACGACGGGGCCGACGCCACGCGCGGCTGGGGCGCGGGCTCGGCGTGCCAGTGGCGACGCCGCTGGAAGGGGTACGTGGGCAGGGCCACCGTCCGTCGCGCGTACGGCTTCTCGTACTCCCCCCACGCCACCTCCACTCCCTTCACGTACAGCGCACCCAGCGCCTCCAGCGCCGTCTCCCACTCGCCCCTCCCCTTCCTCAGCGTCGCCACCCACTCCAGCCCCTCCTCCTCCAGCGTCTGCCTCCCCATCCCCACCAGCACCGGCGCGGGCCCCACCTCCACGAATATCCCCACCCCCTCCTTCCTCAACGCCTCCATCCCCTCCGCGAATCTCACCGCCTCCCTCACCTGCGTGCGCCAGTACCTCGCGCTCGCCACCTCCTCACCCGCCCTCTCCCCGCTCACATTCGAAATCAGCACCCGCTTCGGCGCCTCCAACTTCACCTCCCCCACCCTCGCCTCGAAGCCCTCCAACATCGGCTCCATCTGCGGCGAGTGGAAGCCGTGCGACACCTTCAGCTTCTTCGTCTTCACTCCCCTCTGCGCCAGCCTCCTCTCCGCCTCCCTCACCCCCTCCTTCAGCCCCGACACCACCCACTGCTTCGGGCCATTCCTCGCCGCCACCGACACGCTCTCCTCCAGCCCCTTCAGCGCCTCCTCCACCCACTCCCTGGCCCCTCCACCGCCACCATCTCCCCTCACCTCCCACCCCTGCATCAACCGCCCTCTCTCCGCCACCAACCGCAGCGCGTCCTCCATCCCCATCACCCCTGCCACCACCGCCGCCACGTACTCCCCCACGCTGTGCCCCAGCACCGCGTCCGCCTCCACCCCCCAACTCCTCCACATCCTCCACAGCGCGTACTCCACCGAGAACAGCGCCGGCTGCGTGTACCTCGTCTCGTCCAGCTCGCTGCCCCGGCGAACATCACCTCCAGCAGCGGCTTCTCCAGCACCCCTCCAGCACCTTCGCGCACGCGTCCAACGCTTCCCTGAAGGCCGGCTGACTCCCGTACAGCTCCTTCCCCATCCCCACGTACTGGCTCCCTTGCCCTGTGAAGAGGAAGGCCACCTTCCGCTTCTCCCTCCCCACCGCGCTCCCCTTCACCACGCCCCCCACCACCTCTCCAGCCGCCGCCCTCTCCAGCTTCTCCTTCAGCTCCTCCGCGCTCCCTCCCACCACCGCCATCCGCTGCTCCAGGTGCGCCCTCCCCACCGCAGCCGTGAAGCACACGTCCCCCACCGACGCTTCTCCCAGCGCTCCCGCGTACCTCCTCGCCTGCTCCTCCAGCGCGCTCGGGCTCCTCGCGGACACCACCAGCACGTGCCTCGGGCGCTCCACCACGTCGTGCTTCCGGACGGGCTCCGGCCTCGGAGGCGCCTCTTCCAGGATGAGGTGGGCGTTCGTCCCGCTGAGACCGAAGGAGCTGACGCCCGCCACGCGCCGCCCCTGCGCCGGCTCCCACGCCGTCAGCTTCGTCGGCACCTCCACCGCCATCCGCTCCCAGCCGATGTGCGGGTTCGGCGTCTTGAAGTGCAGGTGCGGCGGCAACTGCTTGTTCCTCAGCGACAGCACCACCTTCATCACCGCCGCCACTCCCGCCGCTGACTCCAGGTGCCCCACGTTCGTCTTCGCAGAACCCATCCACAGCGACTCCCCACTCCGCCCCTCCCCTAGCGCCCCCCACATCGCGTCCACCTCTATCGGGTCCCCCAGCGACGTCCCCGTCCCGTGCGCCTCCACGTAGCTCACCTCCCCCGCCCTCACCCCTCCGTTCTCCAGCGCCTGCCGAATCACCGCCTGCTGCGCCATCCCGTTCGGCACCGTCAACCCGCTGCTCGGCCCGTCGTGGTTCACCGCAGTCCCTCGAATCACCGCCAGCACTTCATTCCCGTCCGCCACCGCGTCCGACAGCCGCTTCAGCACCAGCACGCCGCAGCCCTCGCCGCGGGCATAGCCGTCCGCCGAGGCGTCGAACGTCTTGCACCGCCCCTCGGGAGACAGCGCGCCGCTGCTCGACAGGTAGACGCTGAGCTCCGGGGAGAGGATGAGGTTCACGCCGCCCGCGAGCGCCACGGGGCACTCGCCCAGGCGCAAGCTCTGGATGGCCAGGTGCAGCGCGACGAGCGATGACGAGCACGCCGTGTCCACCGCCATGCTCGGCCCCTGGAAGCCCAGGGCATACGACAGGCGCCCCGCGCTGAAGCAGGCGCCCTTGGCCGTGCCGAAGTACGGGTCCAACTGGGACAGGTCCGCGTTCGCCAGCAGGCGCTGGCTGTAGTCGGTGTTCATCACGCCGACGAAGACGCCCACGCGCTGGCGGGCCCGGCGCTCCACCGGATGCCCCGCGCGCTCCAGCGCCTCCCAGCCGACCTCCAGCAGCAACCGCTGCTGCGGGTCCATCGCCGCGGCCTCGCGCGGAGAGATGCCGAAGAACTGGGCGTCGAACTGGTCCACGTCCTTCAGGAAGCCGCCGCGACGGGTGTTGATCTTCCCCGGCACCTGCGGCTTCGAGTCATAGAGCGCGTCCACGTCCCAGCGATTCGCCGGCACCTCCGTCGTGGCGTCCACGCCGTCGCGCAGCAGCTCCCAATACGCCTCCGGCGTGGTGACCCCACCGGGGAAACGGCACGCCATCCCGACGATGGCGATGGGCTCCGCGCGGGGCGTCGACTCGGCCTTCTCCAGCCGAGCCTCCAGCTTCCGAATCTTCACGAGCTGCTGCTGCACAATCTGCCGGTAGTTGATGTCCTCGGTCGTCATGTCGATGTTCCTCAGGAATCCGTTGCCAGGTCCGCGAGCGCCAGCCGGGCCAGCTCCGCGTCGGAGAGCGCGTCGAGGCTCACCTCGAGCTCGCCATCGCCAGGCACCTCACGCGCCACGGCGGGCTTCTTCTCGTCGTTGAACTTCAAGACAGCCTCGATGAGGTGGTCGGCGAGGAAGTCCACGTTGGGGTGGTTCATCGCGACCGTCGAAGGCAGCGACTGCCCCAGCCCGTCCTGCAGGGCGTTGCGCAGCTCGATGGCCATCAGCGAGTCCATGCCCAGGTCCGTGAAGCCCTGGCTCCAGTCGACCCCCGCCACCTCCAGCCGGAGCACGCGCCCCACCGCCTCCTGGAGCCTGCGGACGAGCAGCCCGTGCCGCGCATGTGGCAGCGCGCCCTGGAGCTCCGCCAACCACTGCTTCTTCGGAGTCGGAGCACTCGCGTGCGGCGCCTCCTTCCGCGCGGGCGCCACCGCCGCGTAGAAGGCCGAGCGCCCCAGCCGGCCCAGGCCTTCGATGTACGTCGGCCACCGGATGCTCATGAGGCCCAGTTGCGCCTGACGCTGCCCCAGCGCCTTGCCCAGAAGCTCCAGCCCCTGGGCCGTGGGCAGCGCGCGGATGCCTCGGCGCTCCAGCGCCCTGGCCACCTGCGCGTCCGTGGCCATCCCCACCTCGGCCCACGGGCCCCAGTCGAGCGAGAGCGCCGGCAGGCCCCGGGCACGCCGCAAATGCGCCAGGGCGTCCAGGAAGGCGTTGGCCGCCGCATACCCACCCTGGCCCGGAGAGCCCAGCAGCGCCGCGGCCGACGAGAAGAGCACGAAGTGATCCAGCGGCCGGCCCTCGGTGAGGCGGTGGAGGTTCCACGCACCGGCCACCTTGGGCGTCATCACCCGCTCGAAGCGCTGGAGGTCCTGCTGCACCAGCGCCCCGTCCTCCACGAGGCCCGCCGCGTGGAAGAGTCCTCGCAGCGGCACCGGCCCCGCGTCGATGCGCGCCAGGAGCGCCGCGACGTCCGCCTCACGCGCCACGTCCGTCGAAGCCACGGTGACCGTGGCCCCCGCTTGCTCCAACGCGTGGAGCACCGAGCGGGCCTCCGCCGTGGGCTCGCGTCGTCCCACGAGGACCAGGTGACGCGCGCCGTGCTCCACCAGCCACCGCGCCACCGCCAGGCCGAGCGCCCCCAGTCCGCCGGTAATCAGGTACGCGCCGTCCGCGCGGAAGGCGAGGGCCGCCGCCACCATGCCCTTCGCTCGCTGGAGCTGGGACCGGAGGCGCTTCTCCCCGCGCAAGGCCACCTCCAGGCCCGGCGCCTCCGCGGAGCGCAGCAACTCGGCGAGCAGCGACTCCACGCCGCCCTCTGTGTCCCTGGGGTCCAGGTCGACACGGCCGCAGCGCAGCTCTCCGTGCTCCAGGTCGATGACGCGCCCCAGGCCCCACAGCGAGGACTGCACGGGCGAGGACACCGCCACGCCATCCGCCGGCTGTGCCCCTCGCGTGACGAGCCACAGGGGAGCCGGGCCGCCACTGGCGACGAGCGCCTGCGTCAGGTGCAGCGCTCCCGTCGTGGCCTGAAGCGTCGCCTGCTGAAGGGCCTGCGAGGACTGCGTCTCCTCCACGGACGCGTCGAGCCCCCACAGGTAGACGGCCCCCGCGCACGGGGCTCCGTTCAGGGCCTCGCGCAGCAGTCGGCTGAAGTCGGACGGGCTGCGCGCATCGACGTCGAAGCGCCTGTCGGCCGTAGCCCGGAACGCGGTGCCCGGGCGCACGCGGATGACGGACTCACCGCGCTCCTCCAGTCGCGCGGCGAGCCGCGCCCCAACGCCCTGACCGTCCACCAACAGCAGCCATGGATGCGGCTGCGCGGCGGGCAGCGGCGCGGGCGGCAGGGGCTCCGGCGTCCAGGCCACCTCGTAGACGCGCTCCTCGGACTGCTTGTGCGTGCTGGCCTGGAGGACCTCCCGGCTGGCGCGGCGAGCGTGGAAGCCGAGAATCTCCGCCACCGGGCCGTGCTCGTCGAAGAGCTGAACGTCGCCGCTGAGGACCTCCTCCGTGACGGCGCGCTCGCCCGCCGCGGACTTCGCGTAGCACCACAGCGGCCCTTCCGGGCGCCGGAAGAAGTTGAGCTGCGAGACGCTGAAGGGAATCGCCAGCGCGTCCGCCAGGCTCGTCGCGTCGCTCACCATCCAGTTGGCGAGCATCTGGAAGCACGAGTCGATGAGGCCGGGGTAGAGCGCGTAGTTGTCCGGCGAGTCGGGCAACTCGGGCTGCCGCATCTGACCGAAGGCCTCGTCCTGGCTGCGCTGGAAGGGGCCAATCCAGCGGAAGCTGGGGCCCAGCGTGTAGCCCATGGCGCGGAAGAACGTGTAGAAGTCGTCTCCCGAGCGCGCCTCGGTGCAGCGCGACAGCACGTCCTCGCGCGCGGGCAGCGGCCGAGGCGAGGACACCCGCGACGGGTCCACCCGCAGCTCACCCGTGCCGTGCAGCACCCAGTCACCGGACTCGCCCTGCGTCATCAGCTTGAAGGAGTAGCCCTCCGCGTGCGGCGAGAAGATGAGCTGGAGCGGGCGCAGCTCGTCATCCGCGAGCACCAACGCCTGATGGAACGTGAGGTTCTCCAGCGTGCAGGCGAGCGGACCGAACGTCTCCGCCACCGCCGAGAGGACCATCGACAGGTGTGAGGCCGCGGGCGTGACGACCGTGCCGTAGAGGCGGTGGTCATCGAGGTACGCCGGACGGAACGCCCCCAGCGTCGTGCTGTAGATGATGTCGTCGAACGCGGGCGAGTACAGCCGCGTCCCCAGGTGCGGCTTGAGGTCCTTCGACTCACGCGGCGCGAGCAGCGCCCCCCGGCCCTGGGTGTCGCGGGTCCACCAATAGCGCTGCCGCTGGAAGGGGTACGTGGGCAGGGCCACCGTCCGTCGCGCGTACGGCTTCTCGTACTCCCCCCACGCCACCTCCACTCCCTTCACGTACAGCGCACCCAGCGCCTCCAGCGCCGTCTCCCACTCGCCCCTCCCCTTCCTCAGCGTCGCCACCCACTCCAGCCCCTCCTCCTCCAGCGTCTGCCTCCCCATCCCCACCAGCACCGGCGCGGGCCCCACCTCCACGAATATCCCCACCCCCTCCTTCCTCAACGCCTCCATCCCCTCCGCGAATCTCACCGCCTCCCTCACCTGCGTGCGCCAGTACCTCGCGCTCGCCACCTCCTCACCCGCCCTCTCCCCGCTCACATTCGAAATCAGCACCCGCTTCGGCGCCTCCAACTTCACCTCCCCCACCCTCGCCTCGAAGCCCTCCAACATCGGCTCCATCTGCGGCGAGTGGAAGCCGTGCGACACCTTCAGCTTCTTCGTCTTCACTCCCCTCTGCGCCAGCCTCCTCTCCGCCTCCCTCACCCCCTCCTTCAGCCCCGACACCACCCACTGCTTCGGGCCATTCCTCGCCGCCACCGACACGCTCTCCTCCAGCCCCTTCAGCGCCTCCTCCACCCACTCCCCTGGCCCCTCCACCGCCACCATCTCCCCCTCACCTCCCACCCCCTGCATCAACCGCCCTCTCTCCGCCACCAACCGCAGCGCGTCCTCCATCCCCATCACCCCTGCCACCACCGCCGCCACGTACTCCCCCACGCTGTGCCCCAGCACCGCGTCCGCCTCCACCCCCCAACTCCTCCACATCCTCCACAGCGCGTACTCCACCGAGAACAGCGCCGGCTGCGTGTACCTCGTCTCGTCCAGCTCGCTGCCCCCGGCGAACATCACCTCCAGCAGCGGCTTCTCCAGCACCCCCTCCAGCACCTTCGCGCACGCGTCCAACGCTTCCCTGAAGGCCGGCTGACTCCCGTACAGCTCCTTCCCCATCCCCACGTACTGGCTCCCTTGCCCTGTGAAGAGGAAGGCCACCTTCCGCTTCTCCCTCCCCACCGCGCTCCCCTTCACCACGCCCCCCACCACCTCTCCAGCCGCCGCCCTCTCCAGCTTCTCCTTCAGCTCCTCCGCGCTCCCTCCCACCACCGCCATCCGCTGCTCCAGGTGCGCCCTCCCCACCGCAGCCGTGAAGCACACGTCCCCCACCGACGCTTCTCCCAGCGCTCCCGCGTACCTCCTCGCCTGCTCCTCCAGCGCGCTCGGGCTCCTCGCGGACACCACCAGCACGTGCCTCGAGCGCTCCTGGAGCACGGGCGTCTCACGCGGAGCAGGAGCCTCCTCGATGACGACGTGCGCGTTGGTGCCGCTGAAGCCGAAGGAGCTCACGCCCGCCACGCGCCGCCCCTGCGCCGGCTCCCACGCCGTCAGCTTCGTCGGCACCTCCACCGCCATCCGCTCCCAGCCGATGTGCGGGTTCGGCGTCTTGAAGTGCAGGTGCGGCGGCAACTGCTTGTTCCTCAGCGACAGCACCACCTTCATCACCGCCGCCACTCCCGCCGCTGACTCCAAGTGCCCCACGTTCGTCTTCGCAGAACCCATCCACAGCGACTCTCCGCTCCGCCCCTCCCCTAGCGCGCCCCACATCGCGTCCACCTCTATCGGGTCCCCCAGCGACGTCCCCGTCCCGTGCGCCTCCACGTAGCTCACCTCCCCCGCGCTCACCCCTCCGTTCTCCAGCGCCTGCCGTATCACCGCCTGCTGCGCCATCCCGTTCGGCACCGTCAGTCCGCTGCTCGGCCCGTCGTGGTTCACCGCAGTCCCTCGAATCACCGCCAGCACTTCATTCCCCTCCGCCACCGCCTCCGACAGCCGCTTCAGCACCAGCACGCCGCAGCCCTCGCCGCGGGCGAACCCGTCCGCGGAGGCGTCGAACGTCTTGCACCGGCCCTCGGGCGAGAGCATGTGCGCCTTGCAGATGGACAGCGTGGCCTCGGGCGTGAGGATGAGGTTCACGCCACCCGACAGCGCCAGGGTGGACTCACCGCTGCGCAGGCTCTGGCAGGCCAGGTGCAGCGCGACGAGCGACGACGAGCACGCCGTGTCCACCGCCATGCTCGGCCCATGCAACCCCAGCGCGAATGACAGCCGGCCCGGCGCCACGTTCAGCGACGTGCCCGACGCGAAGTACGCATCCACCGCGGAGGGGTCCTGGTTGAGGATGACGCGCGAGTAGTCCGACGCGGTGATCCCCACGAAGACCCCCGTGTTCGTGTCCCGCAGCGTGTCCGGGTTGATGCCCGAGCGCTCCAGCGCCTCCCAGCCGACCTCCAGCAGCAGCCGCTGCTGGGGGTCCATGCTCTCGGCCTCGCGTGGGGAGATGCCGAAGAACTGCGGCTCGAATCCCGCCACGTCGCGCAGGAAGCCGCCCTTGCGCATGTACACCTTCCCCGGCGCCTCCGGGTCCACGTCGAACAGCGCGTCCACGTCCCAGCGGTCCGCGGGCACCTCCGTGGTGGCGTCCACGCCGTCGCGCAGCAGGCGCCAGTACGCCTCGGGCGAATCCGCGTCCCCAGGGAAGCGGCAGGCCATGCCGATGATGGCAATGGGCTCATCCGCGTGCGCGACGCGCTTCGCCTCGGGGGCCTCGGTCCGAGGCGTCCGCTCCGTCACCAGGCCCACCAGGTACTCCGTGAGGGCCTGGACGTTCGGGTAGTTGAAGACCAGCGTCGCCGACAGCGGCTGTCCCACCACGCGCTGGAGCCGCTCCCTCAACTCCACCGCCATCAGCGAGTCCATGCCCAGGTCCGCGAAGCCACGCCCCGACGGGATGGGCCGCTTCGGGTCCAACCCGAGCACCCCCGCCACCTGCTGGCGCACCGCTGACTCCAGCGCGTCGCGTCCCAGCACGGGCGCGGCGCTCGCCGCCGGAGCCACGGTGGGCGCGGCGGCCTCCGCGCCCATCGCCTCCAGGAACGGCCGGCGACCGCGCGCCTCATAGATGGGCTTGAAGCGCTCCCACCTCACGCGCGCCACCGTGGCCTGCGTGAGGTCCGCGCCGAGCAGCCGCTCGAACCAGGCGACGCCCTCCCCCACCTCCAGGGAGTCCACGCCCATGTTCGCCAGCCATCGCTGCGCGTCGGGCGAGGCCATGCCCCGGCCCGCCCACGGCCCCCAGTTGATGCTCGTCGCCGACAGCCCCAACGCACGCCGGTGCTGCGCGAGCGCGTCCAGGAACGCGTTGCCAGCGGCGTAGTGCCCGGAGCCCACCGAGCCCCACACCGCGGAGATGGACGAGAAGAGGACGAAGAAGTCCAGCGAGGCTTCCCGCGTGAGTTCGTGGAGATGCCATGCCCCCTCCACCTTCGGCGCCAGCACGGCGTCGAGCGCGGAGGCATCCAGCTCCCGCAGCCGCGCGTGCGTGGAGACCCCCGCCGCGTGCACCACACCCTTGAGCGGCGGCATCGTCGTGCGCACCTGCTCCAGCAGCTCCGCCATCTGCTCGCGCCGGGACACGTCCGTGCGCGCGAGGACCACCGTGGCGCCCGCGGCCTCCAGGCCCTTCACCGCCAGGATGCGCGCGGCCACGTCCCCACCGCGAGCCGCGAGGGCGTCCCAATCCGCCCGCTCCGGGAAGGCGCTGCGCGCCGTCAGCACCACATGCCGCGCGCCCTGCCTCACCATCCACCGCGCGACGTGAAGCCCGAGCTCGCCCTGGCCTCCCGTGACGAGGTACGTCGCCGCCGCCTCCAGCGTCGCCGTCCTCGCCGGGGGCAGCGGGCATTGCGCGAGCCGGGGAACGAACCGCCGCCCGCCGCGCAGCGCGAGCTGCTCCTCGCCCTCGCCAGCGCCCCGCGTGAGCACCTCCTCCAGCGCGGCGACCTGCGCGTCCCCGCCCGCCGACTCCAGGTCCACCAGCCCGCCCCAGCGCTCCGGATGCTCCAGCGCCGCCACGCGGCCCAGGCCCCAGAGCAGCGCCTGCGACGGCTCCACCGGGGCCCCGCCCGCCTCCACCGCGCACGCCTCGCGTGTCACCACCCAGAGCCGGCCGGAGAGCGCCTCGGAGGACTCGAGCGCCCGCAGCGCGGAGACCACGCTGATGCAGCGCTCCCGGGCGCTGCTCCGCAGGGCCCCCGGCGACTCCACGCCCGGAACATCCAGACCCCACAGGTGCACCACGCCCGCGCGCGGCAGGCTCTGCGGGAAGCTCTCTCGCCACAGCTTCGCCAGCGCCACGCCGTCGGCCGGGTCCACGGCCAGGGCCCCCGGCACGGACGAAGCGCCCGCGTAGACCTTGACGTGCGGCACACCCCGCTGCTCCAGGCGGGCGGCGAGCGCCTCGCCCACGCCCCCCTGGTCACACAGCAGCATCCACGCCCCCGGAGCCCCCTCACCCGGGCCGCTCGCGGTCGACGCTTCCCAGCGCACCTGGAGCAACGAGGCCGCGTCCAGCGTCGTCGCCGCCACGGCGCCGTCATGCGCGGGGGCGCTTTCCGAGCGCTCCACCGGGAGCCGCGCGGACACGACTGGCCAGTAGCGCTGGCGGCGCCACGGGTAGGTGGGCAGCGCGACCTTGCCGCGCGAAGGCTCCGGGTCCACCGCGCGCCAGTCCACGTCGTACCCCTGGAGGAACAGCCGCCCCAGCGCGCCCAGCGACTGCTCCGCGTCCGGACGCCCCTTGCGCAAGGAGGCAATCCACGCCGCCTGCTCGCCCAGGCACGCCCGGCCCAGGCCCAGCAGCGTGGCGGTGGGGCCCACCTCGACGAACACGTCGATGCCCAGCTCGCGCAGCGACTCCATGCCCTGCTGGAAGCGCACCGGCTCGCGCGCGTGGCGGCGCCAGTACCCCGGCGCGCCCAGCTCCCCTGTCCCCACGGGCCGGCCCGTCACGTTCGACACGAGGGGAATCGCCCCCGGCAGCGGCGTGACGCGGGCGGCCTGGGCCTCCAGCGCGTCGAGCATCGGCTCCATCAGCGGCGAGTGGAACGCGTGCGAGACGACGAGCGCCTTGGTGCGCACGCCCTGCGCCTGAAGCTCCGCGTCGAGCCGCGCGAGCACCGCGCCCGCGCCGGACAGAACCACCTGGCCGGGCGCGTTGAGGCAGGCCAGCGACACCTGGTCCAGGTGCGGCTCCAGCAACGGCCGCACCTGGGCCTCCGTCGCGAAGACGCTGAGCATCGCACCGCCCGGGGGCAGCGCCTGCATCAGGCGGCCCCGCTCGGTGATGAGCGCCAGGCCGTCCTCCAGCGACAGGTGGCCGGCGACGACGGCCGCGGCGAACTCGCCCACGCTGTGGCCCATCACCGCGTGCGGCACCACGCCCCAGCCCTTCCACACCTGCGCCAGCGCGTACTCCAGCGCGAACAGCGCCGGCTGGCTGTACTCCGTCTGGTCGATGGGGGAGTGCGCCCCCTCGGCCGGGAAGAGCACGGGCAGCAGCTCCATCCGGGGCCGCAGCAGCCGCGCGCACTGGTCCAGCGCGTCACGGAACACCGGCGAGGCCGCGTACAGCTCCCGGCCCATGCCCACGTACTGGCTGCCCTGCCCCGTGAAGAGGAAGGCGACCCGCGGAGCCCGAGGCGCCGCCTCGCCCGCGGCCACCGCGTCCGAGAGCTCGCCCCGGGCGAAGCCTCGCAGCGCCTCGGCCAGCGCCTGCGTCGATTCGCCCACCACCACACTCCGGTGGTTGAAGCGCGCGCGCGTGGTGTTCGCGGTGAAGCACACGTCCGCCGCGTCCAGCTCCGGGTGCGCGGACAGGTGGCTCGCGTACTGGCGCGCCTGCTCCACCAGCGCGTCCTCCGACTTCGCCGTCAAGAGCAGCAGGTGCGAGGCCGGGCGGCTCGGGGCCACCGAGGGCACCGCGCGCGCGGGGGCCTCCTCCAGCACGATGTGCGCGTTCGTCCCGCTCATGCCGAACGAGCTGACGCCCGCGAGCCTCCGCTTCTCCGAGCGGGCCCACGGCAGCGCGCCCTCCGCCGGGATGACGAAGGCCGTGCCCTCCATGCGGATGCGCGGGTTGAGCCGGGTGAAGTTCAGGTGCCTGGGGATGCGCTCGTGTCGCATCGAGAGGACGACCTTCATCAGCCCCGCGATGCCGGCCGCGGACTCCAGGTGGCCCAGGTTCGTCTTCACCGACGCCAGCGCGCACCGGCTGCCGTCCGCCCTTGGCGCGCCCACCACGTCGGCCAGGGCCTCCACCTCGATGGGGTCACCCAGCGACGTGCCCGTGCCGTGCGCTTCGATGTAACCGATGGCGGAGGGCTCCACCCGCGCGTTCGCCAGCGCCTGACGCAGGAGCGCCTGCTGCGCGAGCACGTTGGGCGCCGTCAGCCCCGTCGAGCGGCCGTCCTGGTTGATGGCCGAGCCTCGCACCACCGCCAGGATGGTGTCCCCTTGCGCCTGCGCGTCCGACAGGCGCTTGAGCACGATGACGCCGCAGCCCTCCCCGCGCACGAAGCCGTTGGC
Source organism: Myxococcus sp. SDU36 (assembly GCF_030168875.1). Classification (NCBI taxonomy): domain Bacteria; kingdom Pseudomonadati; phylum Myxococcota; class Myxococcia; order Myxococcales; family Myxococcaceae; genus Myxococcus; species Myxococcus sp. SDU36. The sequence goes on along the minus strand of NZ_CP077414.1, from coordinate 8,667,701 downwards.
CCACGCGTCGAAGGTGCTGCACCGCCCATTGGGTGACAGCGACTGGGTGCGCTCAATCATCTCCGTGCTCAGCGAGTCCAGGATGAGGTTCACCCCGCCCGCGAGCGCCAGGTTGCACTCCCCCAGCCGCAGGCTCTGGCAGGCCAGGTGCACCGCGACGAGCGACGACGAGCACGCCGTGTCCACCGCGAGGCTCGGGCCCTGGAGGCCCAGCACGTAGGAGACGCGCCCGGGCGGAAAGCAGTGGCCGTTGCCGGTGATGTAGTAGGCGTCGAGCTGGTCCGCCCCCATGGGCAGCACGCGCTCGTAGTCGTTGCCGGTGATGCCCACGAAGACGCCGGTGGACGAGCCCAGGAGCTTCTCCGGGTTCTGCCCCGCGTCCTCCAGCGCCTCCCAGCTCACCTCCAGCAGCAGCCGCTGCTGCGGGTCCAGGCTGGCCGCCTCGCGCGGGGAGATGCCGAAGAAGTCCGCGTCGAAGCCGTCCACCTCCTCCAGGTAGCCACCCCAGCGAGGCGCGCCCGCCTCCGGCCCCTGGCGGCGCGACGCCGGCTCGCGGCGCACGGCGTCCCGCCCCTCCTCCAGCAGCGTCCAGTATGCCTCGGGCGAGTCCGCCCCGCCCGGGAAGCGGCACCCCATGCCGACGATGGCGATGGGCTCGGTGCGCGCCTTCTCGAGCGTGTCGAGCTTCGCCTGCACCTTCTGCATCGCGAGCACGGCGCGCGCCATGCGCTGCTTCAGTTCATTCTCATGGGTCGCGTCACTCACGATTCGTTCTCCAGCGCGGTCAGCGCATCGTCGAAGAGGTCCAGCAGGCGCTCATCCGAGAGGGCCGCCAGCTCCGCGGCGGACTCCTCGGCCGCGCGCGCCTGGCCCTCCGTCGACGGTGAAGGGGTTGCGGGCTCGCGCACCGGCGCGAGCTCCAGTCTTTCGAGCAGGTGGGCGCTCAAGGCGCCCAGCGTGGAGTGCGTCCACAAGAGCGTCGCGGAGAGCGTCAGCCCCAGGGACGCCTCGACGCGGTTGCGCAGCTCCAGGCTCATCAGCGAGTCGAGCCCCAGGGCCCGGAACGGGTCCGCCCGTCCCACGCGCGAGGGCTCCAGCCGGAGCACCTGGGCGATTCGCTCGCGCAGGTGCGCCTCCAGCAGCTCCAGGCGCGCGCCCGGCTCCGCCAGCCTCAGCGCGGCCAGGAAGTCCGAGCCGGGGCGGGCCACCTCGCCCCGTCCCTCCGCGCTCAGCTCGGACCAGACGCGCAGGGGCGCCACGGACGGGAAGAACTCCAGCCACTGGCGCACGTCCAGGCGCACCGCGGCGGCCTGCGTGGCGCCCTCGTCGAGCAGCCGCTGGAGCAGCGCCTCGCCCTCGCGCGCCGTGAAGCTCGCCATGCCCTGGTACGCCAGGCGCTCGCCCCGGTTGGCCTGCGCGGCGGCCAGGCCCACGTCCGCGAACGGGCCCCAGTTGACGCTCAGGGCCGGCAGGCCCACCGCGCGCCGGTGGTGCGCCAGCGCGTCCATCGCCGCGTTCGCCGCCGCGTAGTTGCCCTGGCCCGGCAGCCCCAGCAGCGACGCCACCGACGAGTAGAGGACGAAGAAGTCCAGGGGCTCGTCGCGCGTGAGCTGGTGCAGGTTCCAGGCGCCACGCACCTTGGGCGCCATCACCGTGCGCAGGTGCGACGTCGTCAGCCGCGCCAGGGTGGCGTCCTCCAGCACGCCCGCGCAGTGCAGCACGCCGCGAAGGGGCGGCAGCGCCCCGCTCCGCGTCGGCGCCAGCGCGGCCCCCAGTTGCTCCGCGTCCGAGACATCCGCCCGGGCCACCTCCACCCGCGCGCCCCGCGCCTCCAGTTCCGCCAGCATCCGGCGCGCGGCGTCGGACGGCGCGGAGCGGCCCATCAGCAGCAGGTGACGCGCGCCGTGCTCCACCAGCCACTGCGCCGCCGACAGGCCCAGGCCGCCCAGACCGCCCGTCACCAGGTACGTCCCGTCCGCGCGCACCCGGAAGCCCGCGCGCGCGGGGGCCACCGTCAGCGCCGGGTCCTCCATGCCGATGACGAGCTTGCCGGTGTGCCGCCCCTGCGCCATCTCGCGGAAGGCCTCCGCCACGCGCGAGGCGGGGAAGCGCTGGTACGGCAGGGGCCGCAGCGCGCCGGACTCCATCTGCTCCATCACCTCCTGGAGCAGCCGCGCGAACAGCACCGGCTTGCGCTCCTGGAGGCCCGCCAAATCGATGGCCGTGTACGAGATGCTCTTGCGGAACGGCGTGAGCTCCAGCGCCCGGCCGTCGTAGATGTCGCGCTTGCCGACCTCCAGGAAGCGGCCATCCGGCCCGAGCAGCTCCAGGCCGCGGGGGATGGCCTCCCCCGAGAGCGAGTTGAGGACCACGTCCACGCCCTCGCCGTTCGTCAGCCGCTTCACCTCGTCGGCGAAGGCCAGCGTGCGCGAGTCCATGACGTGCGCGATGCCCAGGCCGCGCAGGAACTCACGCTTCTCGGGCGTGCCCGCGGTGGCGAAGATTTCGGCGCCCCGGGCCTGGGCCACCTGCACCGCCGCCAGCCCCAGTCCTCCGGCCGCCGAGTGGATGAGGATGCGCTCCCCCTGACGCAGCCGGCCCAGGTGCTCGAGCGCGTACCACGCCGTCATGAAGACGAGCGGCACGGTGGCGACCTCCTCGGCGCTCAGGCGCTCGGGGCATGGACGCACGAAGCGCGCGTCCGCGATGACGTGCGAGGCCAGGCTGCTCCCGGCGACCGCCACCACGCGTTGCCCCGGCGCGAGGCCCGTGACGCCCTCGCCCACGGACACCACGCGGCCGGCGCACTCGCCGCCCAGCGAGACGGGCCCCGGTGGCAGCCCCGGGTAGATGCCCATCGCCTTCATCACGTCGATGAAGTTGAGGGCCGCCGCCTCCACCTGGACCTCCACCTCGCCGCGCCCCGGACGCCGCCGCTCGGCCACCCGCGCCACCAGCCGGTCCAGCACGCCGGGCGTGGGAATCTCCACCCGGAAGGCGCGCCCCGCCGCCGGGAGCCTCGGCTCCACGGACTCGCGCGAGGACTCCACCGGGAGGCGCCGCGCCAGCCGCGCCGCGTGCCGCCCCCGCGCGCGCAGGGCCACCTGCTCATCCTTCGCGCCACAGAGCAGCTCGGACGCCAGCGCCGGGGCCACCGCCTCCGGCGCCAGCTCCTCCACGTCCACGCAGGTGCACCGCAGCTCCGGATGCTCGTGCGACACCACGCGGCCCAGGCCCCACAGCGCGCCCTGCACCGCGCACACCCGGCGCTCCTCGCCCACGGCCTGCGCGCCCCGCGTCACCAGCCACAGCCGGGGCGCGGCGCGCCAGGCCGCCCGCGTCAACTCCTGCACCAGGTGCAGCGCGCCGCCGCACCACCGCTCGGCCTCGTCGCTGGCGCGCGCCCCGGCCACCTCCACCTCGGCGGACTCCAGCGCCCACAGGTACACCACGCCGCCACAGGGCGCTCCGTCCGGGAACGCCTCCGCCAGCAGCCGCTGGAAGTGCTCACGCGAGCCCGGCGCCACCTCGAAGTGCCCGGGCCCCAGCGCGCGGAAGCCCGTCCCCACGTCCACCCGCACGCACGTCTCGCCTCGCGCCTCCAGTTGGCGCGCGAGCGCGGCGCCGTGGCCCTGTCCATCCATCAGCACGAGCCAGGGCGCCCCCGCAGAGGTAGACGTCGCGGTCGCCTCCACGCGGTGCCACGCCAGCTCGAAGAGCGCCTGGTCCTGGGCCACCCGCCGCGCGTCGCGCTGTCCCGCGAGCGGCGCCAGCACCAGGCCCCTCACCTCGGCCACGGGCAGCCCCTCCTCGTCGAGGAGCCACACGTCCGCCTCCAGGAGGGGCTCACCGGCGACGGGCTCCGCCACGCGCGCGTGGGCCCAGCGCACGGGCGTGTTCGCGCGCGACACCGTGAAGCGGCGCACCCGCACCGGGACGTGGGTGCCGCCGCCCGCGGGCAGCGCCTCCAGGAGCACCTGAAGCCCCGCGTCGAGCATCGCCGGGTGCAGCCCCCGCACGGCGCCCAGGGCCTCGGGCACCTCCAGCCGCCCCAGCGCCTCCCCATCCCGCCGCCACACCTCGCGCAGCCCCTGGAACGTCGGCCCATAGCCCAGGCCGCGCGCCGCCATCTCCTCGTAGTGCGCCGCCCCGTCGCGCGACGGGGCGCACCGCCGCCGCACCTCGTCCAGCGGCACCGCCGTCGCCTCGCCCCCAGCGCCCAGCGGCCGCACGGCCCCGGACGCATGCGCCGTCCAGACCTCGGCGCCCGCGCCCGACACGGGCACGAAGCTCGACACCTTGAACGACGCGCCCCCGGCCGGCTCGGACATCAGCACCAGTTGGGTCGGCCGCGAGCCCTCCTCGGGCAGCGCCAGCGCCTCGTCGATGCGCACGTCCTCCAGGGCCCACGGGCCGTCGCCCAGGCCCTCGCGCGCCGCGGCCAGCGCCCAGTCCAGGTACGCCGCCGCCGGGAGCACCACCGCGCCCTGCACGCGGTGGTCCTTCAGGTAGGGCAGCCGCTCCACCGCCACGTCCACGTCCCAGAAGCGCGCCCCCGGCCGCAGCGAGGACCGGCGCGACACGCCGAGCACCGGGTGCCCCTGCCCCGCGCCCCGGGAGGCGCCCGCCGCGCCCGGCTGGAACCAGTACCGGTCCCGCTGCCAGGGGTACGTCGGCAGCGCCACCTGGCGCCCTTCTTCTGGCGTCACCGCGCGCCAGGCCACCGCGCGGCCCTCGGTGTAGAGCCGCCCGAGCGACTCCAGCATCACCTCGCGCTCGGGCTGCTCGCGCCGCAGCGAAGGCAGCACCGTGCCCGCCTGGCCCAGGTGCGCGAGCGTCTGCTCGATGGAGGGCAGCAGCACCGGGTGCGCGCTCACCTCCACGAACAGCCCGTGCCCCGCGCCCACCAGGGACTCCATCACCGGCGACAGCAGCACCGGGTCCCGCAGGTTGCGCACCCAGTACGCGGGCGTCAGCTCCGTCCCCTCCGCCACGCGGCCCAGCACCGTCGAGTGCAGCGGCACCTCGCCCGCTCGCGGCGCGAGGCCGTCGAGCAGCGCGAGCAGCTCCTCGCGCAGCGGCTCCATCTGCGGGCTGTGCGAGGCCACGTTGACCTTCACGGGCCGGCAGAAGACCTGCCGCTGCGCCAGCGTCTCCAGCACCTGCTGGAGCGCGTGGGGGTCTCCGGAGAGCACCGTGGAGCGCGGGCTGTTGCTCGCGGCCACCGAGAGCCGGTCCTCCACGCCGCGCAGCACCTCGCGCGCCTCGTCGAGCGTCAGCTCCGTCACCGCCATGGCGCCCTGCCCGCTGGTGCGAAGGAGCAGCCGGCTCCGACGGCAGATGATGCGCGCCGCGTCCTCCAGCGACAGGGCCCCGGCCACGTGCGCCGCGGCCACCTCGCCCATGCTGTGGCCCACCACCGCGTCCGGGACGATGCCCCAGGAGCGCCACAGCCGCGCCAGCCCCACCTGCATCGCGAAGAGCGCCGGCTGCACCACGTCGATGCGCTCCAGCCAGCCCGCCTCGCTCGAAGCCAGCACCTCCAGCAGCGACCAGTCCACGAAGGTCCGCAGCGCCGCGTCGCAGTCCTCCATCGCGGCGCGGAAGGCGGGCTCGGCCGACAGCAGCTCGCGCCCCATGCCCACCCACTGGGAGCCCTGGCCAGGGAACACGAACACCACCGGCGTGCGCGAGGGCACGGGCCCCCGCCCCACGACGAGCCCCGGACGCGGCGCCTGGCGGAGGAAGGCCTCCAGCCCCTCGCGCGCGCCCGCCACGTCCTTCGCGACGAGCGCCAGGCGCTGATCCAACGGCGCCCGGTGCAGCGCCAGCGTGCGCGCCACGTCGGCCAGCGACGGCGCGGGCGACTCGTCCCAGCGCGCCACCAGCGCGCGCGCCAGGTCCGACAGCGCCTGGGGCGTCCTCGCGGACAGCGGCAGGAGCGCCGCCCGTTCCACCGGCTTCGCGCCGACCCCGCGCGCCGGCACGCCCCAGGCGAACAGCGCGCCCAGCGCATCCAGCAGCCCACCGCGCGCGTCGTCGCGCCGAATGGACGCCACCGTCAGCGCCGCCCGCCCCGTCCGGGCCAGGGCCTGCTCCAGCGAGCGGCGCATCACCGGGTGCGCGCTCAGCTCGATGAACGTGTCGATGCCCTCCGCCGCGAGCTTCTCGATGGCCTGCGAGAAGCGCACCGGCTGGCGCAGGTTGCGGCTCCAATACGACGCCTCCAGCGACGCCCCCTCCAGGTCCTCGCCCGTCACGGTGGACACCCAGCGCGGGGCGCCCGCCCGGGGCCGCAGCCGCGCGAAGGCCGCGTCCAGGTCCTCGCGGATGGCATCCATCTCGGGGCTGTGCGCGGCCACGTTGACGGGGATGCGCGAGCAGAACACCCCGCGCGAGGACAGCTCCGCGAGCAGCGCATCCAGCGCCCCCGCCTCGCCGGACACCACCGTCGTCGACGGGGCGTTGTAGCCCGCTACCACCACCCGCCCCTCCAGGGGCGACAGCAGCCCCTCCACGTCGACGGCCGGCAGCCCCACCAGCGCCATGCCGCCGCGGCCCGCGGTGCGCTGCTGCAGCCGGCTGTAGTGGTGGACCAGCCAGACGGAGTCCTCCGTGCTCAGCGCGCCGGTGACGCAGGCGGCCACCACCTCGCCCAGGCTGTGGCCCACCACCACCTCCGGCTCCACGGCCCACGAGCGCCACAGCGCCGCGAGCCCCACCTGCACCGCGAAGAGCAGCGGCTGCACCACGTCCGCGTCCTCGGCGCGCGGGTGCGGCGTCACCAGCGCCTCCACCAGCGACCAGCCCGCCAGGGGCCGGAACGCCGCGTCCAGCGCCTCCACCCGCGCGCGGAATACGGGCTCGCGCGACAGCAGCTCACGCCCCATGCCCTCCCACTGGGAGCCCTGGGGCGTGCACACGAAGGCGACGCGCGGCGAGGGGCGCGCCGGGCTCCCCACCATCAGCCCGACGCGCGCCTGTCCCGCCAGGAAGGCCCGCGCCTGCTCCAGCAGCTCGGCGCGAGTGCGAGCCATGAAGGCCCCGCGGTGCGCGCCGGTGCCCCCGTTTCCCGCCGGCGACTGGCACAGCGCCGCCAGCGTCTCAAGGGACGCCGCGTCGGTGGCCCGCGCCGCCACCTCCTCCACCTGGGCGCGCAGCCCCTCCGCGTCCGACGCCGCCAGCATCAGCAGCTCCGCGCGCGTGCCCGGCGCCTCCTCCAGCACCAGGTGGCAGTTGGTGCCTCCCCAGCCGAAGGCGCTCACCCCCGCCAGCGCCCGCTCCTCCTCGGCGGGCCAGGGCAGCAGCCGCTCGGGGACCTTCAGCCGCAGCGCGCCGAAGTCGATGAGCGGATTGGGCACGTCGAAGTGGAGGTTGGGCGGCACGCGCCGGCGCGACAGCGCCAGCACCACCTTGAGCAGCCCGGCGATGCCCGCCGCGCCCTCCAGGTGGCCGATGTTCGTCTTCACCGAGCCGATGAGCAGCGCGCCCGCCTCGGCGCGCCCCTGGCCCAGCACCGCGCCGAGCGCGCCCGCCTCGATGGGGTCTCCCAGGGCCGTGCCGGGGCCGTGCGTCTCCACGTAGTGCACGCGGCCCGGCGCCACCCCCGCCCGCGCGTACGCGTCACGCAGCAGCGACTCCTGCGCGGACGCGCTGGGCGCCGTCAGCCCGTTGCCGAAGCCGTTGTTGTTCACCGCGCCGCCGCGGATGACGCAGTAGATGGGCACGCCGGCCGCCTGCGCCGCCGACAGCGGCATCAACGCCACCATGCCCGCGCCCTCGCCGCGCGCGAAGCCGTTGGCGCCCGCGGCGAACGCCTTGCTCGCCCCGTCCGGCGACAGCCCCCCGAACTTGGTGAGCGCCACGCTCGTCTCCGGCGCCAGCAGCAGGTTGACGCCCCCCACCAGCGCCAGCCGGCACTCGCCCGCCCTCAGGCTCTGACAGGCCAGGTGCGCGGCCACCAGCGACGAGGAGCACGCCGTGTCCAGGGTGATGCTGGGCCCGCGCAGTCCCAGCGCATAGGAGATGCGGTTGGCCAGGATGTTGAGCGCCTGCCCCGTCGCCGTGTGCGGCGTGACGGCCGCGCACGCGCCCTGGTGCAGCACCGCGTAGTCATGCCAGATGGCGCCCACGAAGACGCCCGTGTCCGAGTCCCGCAGCGTCGGGGCTTGCACGCCCGCGTCCTCCAGCACCTCCCACGCCAGCTCCAGCATCAGCCGCTGCTGCGGGTCCATCTCCGCCGCCTCGCGCGGGGAGATGCCGAAGAAGAGCGGGTCGAACCCCTCCACGCCATCCACGAAGGACGCGCGGCGGGCCACCATCTTCCCCGGCGCCTGGGGCTCGGCGTCGTGGTACGCGTCGATGTCCCAGCGCTCCGCCGGCACCTCGCGCATGGCGTCGTACCCCTCGCACAGGCGGCGCCAGAAGGTGGCCACGTCCGGCGCGCCCGGCATGCGGCAGGCCAGGCCCACCACCGCGATGGGCTCATCCACGGGGCGCGCGCCCTCCGTCGCCGCCGCGGGCGGGGACTCCGCGTCCCCACGGACGAGCGCGGACGCCAGCGCGTGAACCGAGGCGTGCCGCCAGAACAGCAGCGGCGACACGGGGCGCCCCAGCGCTCCGCCCAGCTCCTTCATCAGCGCCACGACCTTCACGGAGTCCAGCCCGTAGCGGCTGAGCCGCTCCTGGGGGTCCAGCGCCTGGCCCTCCAGGCCCAGCAGCGCGGTGATGCGCGCGACGAGCCACGCCTGGATGGACTGCTCCGACATCGACGTCTCAGCCGTCATCTCCACGCCTCTCCCAGCCCCCCAGGGGCCATGAACCTTCACGACGGGCCGCTCACCGGCCCGTCACCTCGCGTGAACTCAGCTCCGCCGCGCCTTGCGCGCCCGGAAGAACTGCTCCTGCTTGCGCAGGCGCTCCGCCCGCTCGTCGTTCGACGGCTCGACCTGCTTCTCCGGCCCCCGGTCCAGGTAGTCGGCCAGCGCGCGGATGGTCGGGAAGCGGTACAGCTCGGTCATCGGCATCTTCCGGCCCAGCCGCCGCTGCAACGACATGTGGATTTGCGTCAGGTGCAGCGAGCTGCCGCCCACGTCGAAGAAGTTGTCGTCGATGCCGAAGTGCCTGCCATGCAGCGCGTGCTCCCAGAGCTGGTGCAGCGCCCGCTCCAGCTCGCTGCGCGGCGCGACGGCAGGCACCTCGCTCCGGGACGAGGCCTCGGGCCCCGGCGCCGCCAGCGCCTTCTTGTCGATTTTCCCGTTCGGCGTGAGCGGGAAGGCCTCCAGGAAGACGAAGTGCCCCGGCACCATGAAGCGCGGCAGGCGCTGCTCCAGGAACGCCCGCAGCTCGCGCGGCGCCACCTCCCCGTCGCACACCAGCCAGGCCACCAGCTCCAAGCCCCTCGAAGCCCCGGGCCGCGCCAGCACCAGCGCCTCGCGCGTGGCCGGGTGCTTCGCGAGCGCCACCTCGATTTCCCCCAGCTCGATGCGGTAGCCGTTGAGCTTCACCTGGTCATCGCGTCGCCCCAGGAAGTCGATGTTTCCGTCCGCGCGCCACTGCGCGATGTCGCCCGTGCGGTACATGCGCTGCCCGGCCACGAAGGGGTCCGGCACGAAGCGCTCGGCCGTCAGGTCCGGCCGGTCCAGGTAGCCGCGCGCCAGGCCATCCCCCGACAGGCACAGCTCGCCGGGCACGCCCCGCGGAAGCAGCCGCAGGTCCTTGTCCACGATGTACACCCGGGTGTTCGCCAGCGGCCGGCCGATGAGCACCTTCGGGTCATCGCCGGGGAAGCGGTAGCAGGTGCTGTACGTCGTGTCCTCGCTGGGGCCGTACAGGTTGCGCACCTGGATGGGCAGCCCCTCGAGCTGGGACATCACGCTCTGAGGAATGGGCTCGCCCGCCATGTTCAGCAGGGTGACGTTGCCCAGGTCCACGTCCGCCGCCAGCAGCTCCTTCACGACGGAGGGCACGGTGTTGATGAGGATGCGCCGCTCGGTGTCCAGGTACTCGGCAATCTGGAGGCTGTTGCGCAGCAGCCGGATTCGCCGCCCCACCGACAGCGTGTAGAACATCTCGAAGATGGAGAGGTCGAAGCAGTACGACGTGCCGAAGAAGGTGACGTCGAAGTCGGCCGCGTCGAACTCCGTCTGGCACCAGCGGAGGAAGGACACCACGCTGCGGTGCTCGATGAGCGTCCCCTTCGGGCGACCCGTGGAGCCGGACGTGTAGATGACGTAGGCCAGGTCCTGGCGGTCGGGGCGGTGCTCCAGGTCCTGCTCCGAGTCCGCCTGCGCGGCGGTGATGTCCACGCACTCCGCGGGAGCGCCCTGGCGCGCCGTCTCCACGAGCCGCGGCTCGGTGAGCAGCACCCGGCTGCTGCTGTCCTGGAGCAGGTAGCGCACGCGCTCGGCGGGATAGGCCGGGTCGATGGGCACGTAGGCCGCGCCGGACTTGAGGATGCCGAGCGCCCCGATGACGAGCCACTCGGAGCGGTCCACCATCAGCCCCACCAGCACGCCGGGGCCCGCGCCGTGACGGGCGCGCAGGGAGTGCGCCAGGCGGTTGGCCCGCGCGTTCAGCTCCCGATACGTCAGGTGCGTGTCCCCCACCGACAGCGCGATGGCGTCCGGGGTGCGGCGCACCTGCGCCTCCACCAGGTCCACCAGGGAGGGGCCCTCCACCCAGTCCATGGGCTGGGGGTTGAGCCCGGTGAGCAGCGCCTCGCGCTCGGCCGCGGACACCAACTCCAGCGAGTCACACGAGGCCGTCGGGCACTCCACCGCGTCGGACAGCAGGCACTCGAAGCGCTCGAGCAACCGCCGGGCGGTGGGGGCCTCGAACAGGTCCGCGTTGTAGTGCAGCGCCAGCACCAGCCGCTCGCCCAGCTTCAGGCACTCCATGCCCACGTCGAACTGGGCCTCCTGCTGGGGCAGGACGTAGGGCGACAGCGTCAACCCGTTCACCTGGAAGACGCGGCCCTCGTCCACGGACAGGCCGAGCATCGCCAGCGGGTCGCCGTCCCTGACGGGCAGGTAGTTGAACATCACCTGGAAGACGGGCGGACGCGACGAATCCCTCGGCCCACCCAGCTTCGCCACGAGCTGGGGGAACGGGTACGCCTGGTGCTCCAGCGCCTCCAGCACCCGCCGCTGCACGTCCCGGCAGAAGGCCCCGAAGCCCAGCCCCTCCTCCACCGACGCGCGCACCACCACCGGGTTGACGGCGTAGCCCACGACATCCTGGAGCGACGGGTCCTCCGCCGACATGAGCGAGTTGGTGGGCGTCCCCACCAGCACGTCGCGCTGGCCCGTGTGTCGCGACAGGAGCACCTGGAAGCAGGCCAGCAGGAAGGTATAGAGCGTCACGCCCTGCTCCCGCGCGCACGCCTCGGCGCGCCGCACCAGCCCCGCGTCCAGCGCGTGGATGACGGTGCCGCCGTGGCAGCCCTGCTCCGTGGGCCGGGGCTTGTCGGTGGGCAACTCCAGCACGGGCGGCGCGCCCGCCAGCCGCTCCGTCCAGTAGCGCTCCAGCACCTCGCCGCGCGAGCTCGCGAGCAGCGACCGCTCCCACTCCACGAACTGGCGGTACTGCGCGGCGGCAGGCGGCAGGCGCGGCGCGCCCTCCGTCACGAGCTGGCCGTGGAGCGCGAGCAGCTCCCGCTGGAGCACCTGCAGGGCCCGCGCGTCGTTGGAGACGTGGTGCTGGGTGAAGACGACCAGGTGCTCGCCGCCGTCCACGCGGGTGACGCTCAGCCGGGCCACCGGCCCCGTCGTCAGGTCGAACGGCCGCCGCACCTCCTCCACGAGCCGCCGGCGCACCTCCGCCGGAGACACGCCGCGCGCGTCATGCAGCGTGAAGGGGAGCGTGCCCTTCTCGTGGACGCGCTGGAGGAGCCGCCCGTCGTCCTCCACGCCGTAGGTCGTTCGCAGCACCTCGTGCCGCTCCACCAGCACCTCGGCCGCGCGCCGCAGGGCGTCCACGTCCAGGGGTCCGTGCACGCGGAACGAGAACAGCGTGTGGTACGCGGGGTTGCTCGGGTTGGACTGGTGCAGGTGGAACAGGGCGGCCTGGCCTTGAGAGAGGGCGAAGGGCGCTGGCACCGCCGCCGCCCGCGGGGCCACGTCCTGCCGCGCCAGGAGGCGCTTCAGGAGCTGCTTCTTCTCCTCCAGCGACATCGATTCGGTGTCTCGGGACATGACTCGGTTCTCCTCGCCCTGGAGGCGAGCAATGAATGCGGAAGGGGGTGGACGCTCAGGACGGCAGACGCGCCCTGAGCAGCGCGGCGAGCCTCGCGACGTGAGGCTCCAGGCTCATGGTGAGGTGGTTGCCTTCCACCTCGTGGATTTCGATGCCCCCCCGGGCCTTGCCAATCCAGCCGTACTCCGGATGGTGGGGGATGAGGTGGTCCCGGACACAAGCCCGGAAGTAGAGGATGCGGGTGTCGGCGGGCTCGGCCTTGTAGAGCAGCAGGGCCTCGTTGTGCGCCCGCCACAGGCGCAGGAAGCCGCCGCCGTTCTCCGCGTTCATCCGCACGAAGGCGTCGGACATCTCGGGCGAGAGCTTCTTCACGTAGTCGAGGACGAAGTCATCCGTCACCGGCTCCGAGTGCCGCACCGTGCCGCCGTCATCCGACGGCGTGTCCAGCATCGCCAGCAGGTCGACGCGCTGGCCGAGCGCCGTCAACCTCCGGGCCATGTCGAAGGCCACGGTGCCCCCCATGGAGGACCCGCAGAACAGGTAGGGCCCCTCTGGCTGGAGGCGGCGCACCAGCTCCAGGTAGTGCCGCGACATGTCCTCGATGCGCGTGTCGGGTGGCGCGTCGCCGTCCACGCCGCGCGCCTGGATGCCGTACACCGGCTGAGCCGGGTCCAGGTGACGCACCAGCGGCAGGAAGCCGAACACCGAGCCCCCCGCCGGGTGGATGCAGAACAGCGGGGTGCGGCCGGGCGCGCCCCGCTGCAAGCGCGCGACGCCGGGAGGAAGTGCGGGCTCACCCGGCGGCGCCAGGGCCGCGGCGGACGAGGGCCTCGACGCGGACACCTGGGCGGAGACCTGCGCCGCCGAGGCGTGCTCCAGGAGCGCGTTGAGCGACAACTGCACGTCGAGCTGCTCGCGCAGGCGCGCGCTCAACTGCACCATGAGGAGCGAGTTGAGCCCCAGGTCGTAGAAGTTGTCGTGGATGCCCACGGACTCCACGCCCAGCAGCTCGGCGAGGGCCTCGCACACCCGCCGCTCCACCTCGTCGCGAGGCGCCGCGTAGGGCGTGCGCTGCGCCGGACGCGGGGCCCGGCCGCCCGGCTTCCGGGGAGCGGAGACGGCCTCGGCGCGCTCCGTGACGCGGGCGCGCTGGGGGGCGCGGGACACGTAGAGGTGCGCGCCCTCGAAGCCAGCGGCGATGCGCGAGAGGGCCTCCACGCCCTCCTGGTTGCTCAGCGCGCCCGGCAGGGCGAGCCGCCCGGGGGCGCCAGCGTCCCGTCCGTGTTCCTCCGCTCCCGCCGGCGCGGAGAACGTCTGGTGCATGTCGTCGAGCCGCTTGAGGGTGAAGCCCTCCACGTCCACCCGCACCGCGCCTTGCTCGTCCAGCACGGTGAGGTCGAACACGCGCAGCGACGCCGCGTCCTCCGTGTCGGTCCGCCACCGCGTGTGCACGCGCACGCGCGCCGGGACGGGCCCGTACACGCGCAGCCGCTGGTACGTCAGCGGCAGGAACAAGCCCTGCGCCGCCGCGCCCGCCACACCCCGCTCGCGCAGCTCCAGCAGGCGCGAGTACCCCGTCACCACGTCCATGAGCGCGGGGTGGAAGCAGTAGCTGCCCAGCTCGTCCCGGTACGCGTCCGCCAGGGAGAATGTCGCCAGCAGCTCCCGGCTCCCGAAGGACAGCCGGGTGTCCACCGTCGTCCAGCGCGGGCCGAAGACGATGTGATGCTCGCCCGCGTCCCCCATCAGCGACTGCGCCGACTCCAGGGCCTCGGGGCACCGCGCCTCCACGGGGCTCAGCGGATGGGCTGGGGCGGCCCCGTCCGTCCACCGCGCGGCGCCGAGCGCGTGCTCCCGCCACGCCTCCTCCGGCGACGAGGCCGGACGGCTCTGGACGAGGAAGCGCAGGCGCTCCCCCGACGGGCTCAGCACCAGCCGCACCTCGCGGCGCTCCTGGGGCATCACCGTGAGCGGCGTCACGAAGACGACGTCACTCAACTCCACCGTGCTCCCGGGGCGCTCGGCGGTGAGCGCGGAGATGACCATCTCCAGGTAGCCCGTGCCGGGCATCAGCGGCTGGCCGAGCACCCGGTGCTCGTCGAGCACCCACTGCAGCTCGGGCCCCATCACCTGCGTGTAGACGACGTCCTCGCCCTCCACCTGGCGCCGCCCCAGCAGCGGATGCCCCGGCAGGACGCCCGGCGCCGAGCGCGCCTGGGCGCCCCGAAGCGCCGCCACGGCCATGCCGGCCTCACCCCACGTGTCCCAGCCGACGGAGACGGCGCGCAGCCCCGTGGACCGCAGCAGGTGGGCGTAGCCGTCCAGGAAGGCGTTGGCCGCCGCGTACGCCACCTGTCCCGGCGCGCCTCGCAGGCTCGTCACGGACGAGCACAGGACGAAGAGGTCCGGGGGGTCCGCCGCCAGCAGCCGGCCCAGGTTGAGCGCGCCGAGCACCTTCGGCCGGAAGACAGCCTCCACCTGCTCGCGCGTCTGGAGCTGGAGCGCGCCGCCTCCGGGCACCCCCGCCGCATGGAGCACCCCTTCAATACGACCAAAGCACTCCCGAGCCCACGCCAGCGCCGCGGCGAGCTGGGTCTCGTCCCCCACGTCCACGGCGAGGGGCAGCACCTCGGCGCCCAGCCGCTCCAGGGCCTCGAGCCGCTCCAGCCGCTCGCGCGCCTCCCCCGGCGGCCCTCCTCCCGCGTCCCGCTGGGGCACCGAGCGCCCGAGCAGCACCAGCCGCGCCTGGCGCGTGCGCGCGAGGTGCTCCGCGAAGACGAGCCCCAGTCCCCCCAGGCCGCCGGTGATGAGCCAGGTGCGCCCCGGAAGGCCGCCCTCGCCCGGCAACGCCACGGGGGAGACCTGGGGCCCCCACCGGCGCGTCCCGCGAAGCGCCACCACGCCCGTGTCCTCCTCGGCGCACAGCTCCTCCACCAGCGCGCGCGCCAGGGACTCCGGTCCCTCCGCGGCCACGTCCACCAGCCGGCGCGTCAGGCCCGGCGCCTCCAGCGCGATGCCGCGACATACCCCCAGCAGCGTCGCCTTCTCCGGGCGGACGTGCTCGCCCTCGCTGACGGCGTGGACGCCATCGGCCACCGCCACCAGCGACACGGGCCGGCCACCGCCGTGCTCACCCAGCGCCTGCGCCAGCCACAGCAGGCTGTAGAACCCCAGCGCCTGCGCGTGTCCGAGCGTCTCGGACGAGAGCGGCGCGTCCGAGGGCCCCGTCACGCTCCAGGCATGCACCACGCGGTCCGGGAGCCGCCCCGCCGCCGCCAGCTCCCGCACCAGCCGCTGATGGTCCTCGCGGCTGCCAGGGCGCAGGCCGTACAGCCCGTCCTCGCGCCGCTCGAAGGACTCGGCCGGCACCACGCGCGTGGCGCAGGAGGCCGCGAGCCCCAGCCCGGCGAAGGTCGCGCGCGCCAGCCGCGAGTCGCCCAGGAACAGGAGCCACCGCTCCCCCTCGGCGGGACGGCGCGGCGTGGGCCGCGGCAGCGCGGTCCACGTCGTGGCGTGGAACAACCCCTCCTGCGCGTCGCGCGGGACGGCGGGGCCCTCCGCGGGCGCGTCCACCCAGTGGCGCTGACGCTCGAAGGGGTAGGTCGGCAGGTGGACGCGTCGGCGGGGCTCGCCGCGCCAGAGCGCGGAGAGGTCCAGCGCGCCGCCCGCCTCCCACAGCCGCCCCAGCGTCTCCAGCAGCACCCGGCCATCGTGGACGGAGGCCTTCGGGTGGCGCATCGTCGACAGGACGGTGGCCGTCGCGCCCTTCTCGGGGAGCATCCGCGCCAGCGCGCCCAGGCCGTTACCCGGCCCCACCTCGAGCAGCGCGCGCTCCTCGCGCAGGAGCGTGCCCACGCCCCGGGCGAACTCCACCGCCTCGCGCATGTGGCGCACCCAGTAGTCGGGGGAGGTGGCCTCTTCGGGGGTGATGAAGCGGCCCGTGAGGTTGGAGACGAACGGGATGCGCGGCGCGGACAGGGAGACCTGCTCGACCACCTGGCGGAACGCCGCCAGGGCGTCATCCACCATGTACGAGTGGAACGCGTGCGAGGTGCGCAGCATCCGGGCCGGAACGCCCCGCTCCGCGAGCGAGGCCGCCAGCGCCTCCACCGCCTCGGGGTGCCCCGCCACGACACAGGAGGCTGGCCCATTCACCGCGGCCAGCGACAGCCGCGCGCTCAGCAGGCGGCGCACCTCGTCGCGCGGCAGGGGCACCGAGAGCATCTTCCCCGGCGGCAGCGCCTGCATCAGCTTGCCGCGCTGGGCGATGAGCCGCAGCCCGTCCTCCAGGGGGAAGACGCCCGCGAGGCACGCGGCCACCCACTCCCCCACGCTGTGGCCGAGCATCGCCGAGGGCTCCACGCCCCGCGACATGAGCAGCCGCGCCAGCGCGTACTCGACGACGAAGAGCGCCGGCTGGGTCAGCTCCGTGCGCTCCAGCCGCGCCATCGCCGCGTCGCTCGAGTCCGCGTGGAGGACCTCCCGCAGGTCCAATCCCAGCTGCGGCCGCAACAGCGCCGCGCACCGGTCCACCGTGTCGCGGTACTCCGGCTCCGCCTCGTACAGCCCGCGGCCCATGGCCGGGTACTGCGAGCCCTGCCCGGGGAACAGGAACGCCACCGGCGTCCGCCGGGCCGCCACGGGCTCCGCCGACGGGCCGGCCTCCAGCGCCCGCGCCGCCTCGGCCGCGTCCGAGGCGACCAGCGAGGCGCGGAACGGCAGGGCCTTGCGGCCCAGCGCCAGCGTGAAGGCCGCGTCCCCCAGGTCCACGGAGGGCCCACGGCGCAGGTGCTCGGCCAGCCGGCTCCGGACGCGCTCGAGCGCCTGGGGGCTGCGCGCGGACAGCACCAGGAGCTGCTCGCGGCCGCTCGGCGGCACGGGCTTGGGCGCGGGCGCCTCCTCCAGCACGACGTGCGCGTTGGTGCCGCCGATGCCGAACGCGCTCACCCCGGCGCGCCGAGGCGCCCCCAGGTCCGGCCAGGGCGTGGGCGCGGTGACGACGCGGAAGTGGCCCGACTCCAGGTCCAGGTGCGGGTTGGGCGCCTCGAAGTGCAGCGACGGGGGGATGGCGCCATGGCGCAGCGCGAGCGCCACCTTCATCAGCCCGGCGACGCCGGCCGCGGCGTCCGTGTGCCCCAGGTTCGACTTCACCGAGCCCAGCAGGCACGGCGTCGGGCGACGCGTCCCGGAGTCGAAGGCCCGCGTCAGCGCGGCGACCTCGATGGGGTCCCCCATGGGCGTGGCGGTGCCGTGCGCCTCCACGTACGCGACGCTCGCGGGGTCCACGTCCGCCACCGTGTACGCCGCGCGAATCACCTCCGCCTGCGAGTCCACGCTCGGCGCGGTGAAGCCCACCTTCGAGGCCCCATCGTTGTTGACGGCGCTGCCCTTGATGACCGCGTAGATGGCGTCCCGGTCCCTCACGGCGTCTTCCAGCCGCTTGAGCACCACCGCCCCCACGCCATGACTGAAGACGGTGCCGCCCGCCTTCGCGTCGAACGTCCGGGTGGAGCCGTCTCGCGACAGGATGAAGTTCGGGTTGTGCAGGTAGCCGGTGCGCAGCGGCAGCGTGATGGCCGCGCCGCCCGCGAGCGCCAGGTCCGACTCGAAGCTCAAGAGGCTCTGACAGGCCAGGTGCACCGCCACCAGCGACGTGGAGCACGCCGTCTGCACCGTCAGGCTCGGGCCCCGGAGGTTCAACTTGTAGGAGACCCGCGTGGACAGGAAGTCCTTGTCGTTGGAGATGAAGGCCGCGAAGAACTCCTCGAGCGGCACCGGGACGCCCGGCCGCGCCAGGTGTGTATAGAGGTAGCTGTTGAGCCCCATGCCCCCGAAGACGCCCACCGGCATCCCCGTCAGCCGCGCCGGGTCATAGCCCGCGTCCTCGAACGCCGCCCACGCGCTCTCAAGGAACACCCGCTGCTGGGGGTCCAGCAGCTGCGCCTCCCTGGGACTGAAGTCGAAGAAGCCCGCGTCGAAGCAGTCCGCGTCCGCGATGACGCCCTTGGCGCGCACGTAGCCCGGGTTGCGCAGCACCTCCGCCGGCACCCCCGCGGCCATCAACTCATCGTCACGAAATCGTGAGATGGATTCGACACCACCGATGAGGTTCTCCCAGAACTCGCGAGCGCTCTCTGCCCCCGGAAAGCGCCCAGCCATGCCAATCAAGGCAATGCCTTGCAACTCCTGCCCCCCTGTATCCATCGACATCAGCCCCTGATGATGCGCGTGTTCCCCAGGCGCACGGTAACACGGACTATTCGCTTTTGAACGGATCTTTCCGATTTTTCAGCATCATCAAATTGAGCCAAAATATCGAAGGAATCGGGCGCACTGCGTTAGGCGAATTCAGCCTGGATTGCTGGGTGAGGGCCGTGTCCCTGCAAGTGTGTAGATATCGAGGCGGAATGAAGGGGAAGCGGGGAAGCCCCTCGGTGAAACCAACCGAGGTGGTCTCCTCCTGTCAGAGGAGCCGAGGAGCCCCCGACGTGGCCGACACCGCGTTCGACTCACCCCCCCACGAAGGTTGGGTTGCATACCAGCATGCGTCAGCCTCCGCCTGGTGTTGCTGTGGTTTGGCCTCCCCCAAATCCGGTCGCTGCGTCCTGGGTACGTCGAGGCCGCGGCAGGCAGCACGTCAAGACGCGCGAGGCGAGCAGCGCCTCAACGGCGAGCCCCGAGGCAGGCCGCGACCGCCGCGGCCAGGTTCGACGCTCGCGGTTCGCCGATCCGGAATGACCAGAGGTTCATGATGTAGCCGAAGCCAACACCGGCATCGGGGTCGGCGAAGCCGACCGAGCCGCCCGAGCCGGGGTGGCCGAACGACCCGGGCCCGACAAGGGGCATCGGCGGGCAGGCGCGCCAGAACCCGAGCGACATGTAGAAGGAGCGGTTGGCCGGAACGTCCAGTCCTGGCGGCAGCCCGTTCATCCTCGTCTTGTCGGTGTGGACGACGGTCATCTTCTCGACCGTCTCCGGATTGAGCAGCCGCACGCCGTCGACATTGCTCACCGTGGCCGCATACATCCGCGCCAGCGAGCGCGCGTCCGAGAACATGTTCCCGAAGGGGAACTCAGCAGCGCGGAAGGCACGCGTGTTCATGTAGCCGCTGGCGTGATCGAAGGCACCGCCGAGCTGGCCGGCGCGGGCTTGCACGGAGTCCGGGCCCCACACGGCGTTCATCCAGGCGATGACCGTGTCCCTATCGAGGCCGGTGGTCTCGATCATCCCGGCGGTCATCTCCTCCAACGTGAACGGAGCGGTGTACTCGATCCGCGCCACCCGTCCCTCCTGCTCCTCGGGCAGCCCGATCCAAGCGCTCAGCCCAAGCGGGGCCGCGACCTCATCGGCGAAGAAGGTGCCGAGCGACTTGCCGGTGATTCGCCGCACGAGCTCCCCGACCAGGAACCCGAAGGTCATGCTGTGGTAGACGTGCTCGGTGCCCGGCTGCCACTCCGGCTTCTGCGCCTCGAGCGCCCGGATGACCGGATGCCAGGCGCAGGCGTCCTCGAAGGTCAGCGGACCGTCGACGACCGGCAGCCCGGCCTGGTGTGAGAGCAGCCAGCGCACCGGGAGCTGCTCCTTGCCGGCAGCGCCGAACTCCGGCCAGTACTTGACCACCGGGGCGTCCAGATCGAGCTCGCCGCGCTGTGCCAGCAGATGGGCGCAGATCGCGGTAGCGCCTTTGGTCGTGGATGCGACCAACGCGATGGTGTCCTCGTTCCACGGACGGTTCGCCTCGCGCTCGGCGAGGCCGCCCCACAGGTCGACGACGGGACGGCCGTCCACGTAGACACAGCACGCCGCGCCGACCTCGCCGGGAGTCCCTTCGAAGTTCGCACGGAAGACATCGGCCACTCTCCCCCAGCCATCCTCGACGTGACCCCGCACCACGGTTCCGCTTGTCGTTTCCAACATGTTTCACTTCCTTTTCTAGAGGATCTGAAACGCATTGAGGGTGTCATCAACCGCCCTTCGCTTCTTCTTCGGCGGCGCGCTCGAGAGCGTTGGTCAGCCGTTCGCGCTCCCGGATGATCCACTGTCCCCTCGGGTAGTTCCGGACGAACGTCTCGATGAACTCCACGGGGTCTTCCCCGACAATCTGGCGAATCGGAGTCCGGTTCGCCGCGCTCTGTTCAAACAGGTCGACGAGGTCCGCGTAGATCTCAGTCCCGTCGCCTCCCGTTCCGAAGTACATCAGGTACCGCTCCAGCGCTTCGACCGCCGTGCGATAGCTCGCGGGAAGTTGTTTCGTGCGCGCCTTGTACTGCCGCCATTGCCCCTTCTCGCCGATCACCTTCGAGATAAACTTTGAGACGAACATGTCATCTGCCTCCGTCATGGAGCTGTTGGAGCCGTTCAGCGAGGAAGCTCCAGGTCCTCCAGAACTCTTCGAGGTATTCCCGCCCCTGCGCGTTGAGCGAGTACACCTTGCGCGGCGGCCCCTTCTCGGACGGGACCTTCTCCACGCCCACCAAGCCGCGCTGCTCAATCCTGACGAGCAGCGCATAGACGGTGCCCTCGGCGATGTCGGAGAAGCCCATCTCCCGCAACCGCGCCGTGATTTCGTAGCCGTACTCCGGCTGCACGGACAGGAGCGCCAGGACGATGCCCTCCAGCGTGCCCTTGAGCATCTCCGTCATCTGCTTGCCCACGAATCGCTCCTCGAACTAATCAGCGTTACTATCTACCAGTACATAGTAACGCAGACTAGCCGCCGCGCAAGTCCCCTGCGTGAGCGAGACGCGCACGAGCCCATCGAGTCCAACCTCGTGATTTCACCCCGTTGAACGTGTCCGCTTTGACGGAGGCAACTCACCATCAAGGCCTCCTGCACAGGACGCGCTCGCACAACGAACAAGAGTGACCGGGCGCCAACCACCTTCAACAAGCATCAGGCCAAAGGCGGCGCCCCTCCGCCGCACGCGCGAACTCCCGGCATCTTCGCTGGAGAACCCGCCTCGCTGTCAGGTCCGGGCCCGCCAGGTCAGCCATTCCCCCGGGCGTGCCAGCTCCACGCTCACCTTCCGCTTGCGCGCGGCGGCCAGCAGCAGCGCCTCCGCGTCTGGAACCTCCTGGTAGTCCTCGGAGGCGGCGACGCCGTAGTGGATGGGCACGAGGAGCTTTGCTCCCAGCACCACGGCCGCGGCCACCGCCTGCTCGGGCGTCAGGACGGCGTGCACGTCACTCACGGGCTTGCGCCAGCCGAAGCGCGCCCCATTGATGGGCAGGAAGGCCGCATCGAAGGGGCCGAACTGACGCCCGATGCGCCACCAGGACCCGTGCCATAGCGTGTCGCCGCAGTGGATGACGCGGCGGCCTCCGCCAGAGACAATCCACGAAACCTGGGGGTCCCCATAGCCGTCCGCCGCGGGGACGGCGGTGGCGGTGAAGTCATTGAGCAGGATGGGCTCGTAGAGCGGCGCGGGCCGCACGCGGAAGCCCGACGCGGCGGCCGCCGCGGCCATGTCCGGGGCGCACACCAGCGTCCCGGTGTCCCCCAGCGCCTGTCGGACGGCCACCGGGTCGAAGTGGTCGGAATGGCGATGCGTCACCAGGACGAACCGGCCCCCGCCGCTCACGTCCATCGGGACGAGCGGGTCCTTCAGCGCGGCACCCCACACGGTGGGGTCGCTCAACGGGTCCAGGAAGAGCGTGTCCTGTCCGAGCCGCAGCCGCACGCCGGCCCAGGCCAACCGCTGGGCTCGAAGCGCGGCGCTGTCGCCAGGCTTCGTCGCACGGCCTGTCCCAGGGGGGAGCAGGACCGCGCCCGCGGAGAGCGCCACCGCCGCACGCAGGAAGTCCCGACGGCCCGGCCGCGAGGGCCGAGCCAATATGCCCCGTCCCTCCGTGTTCGAGGGTTCCTGGCTCACCGAGCACCCGGGGAGGCCACGAGGTTAATGCCGAAGAGGCGCACGCCAGTGTCGTGGACGTCCACAAAGGGCCACTGACTCCCGGGGGCCATGTCCACGACCCAGACCCTCACGTCCCGAGTGCTCGGCAAGTCCCTCCGAAGGCAGCCGGGGCCGACGACGACCGGCTCAACGTCGTCGATTCGCACCGACGACCATGGGGGTACGACAGGGCGCTGCGTCCTCGGGGAGCTGTCTGTATGGGGCAACCGTCCGCCCTCCTGGCATGGGGAGGCCAATGTTATGGAGCCCCGCTCCATGAGCGCAGCGAAACGATTTCACGATGATGCTGAACCAAGCTCATGTGAAGCTGACCGGCATGCTCGAGCTCCGTCACTTCAAGCTGATTGCCGCGGTCGCTGACACGGGGAGCCTGGCCGCCGCGAGCCGGCAGCTGCACCTCACGTCGTCCGCACTGAGCCACCAGCTCCGCGACGCCGAGGAGCGCCTGGGCGTGCAGCTCTTCCAGCGCCGCCAGCGCCGCCTGCTCCTGACCGGCGCAGGCGAGAAGCTGCTCCTCTCCGCACGGCGGGTCCTGAACGAGGTGGCTCAGGCCGAGGCGGTCTGCCGTGCGCACCCGCAGGACGACCTGCTCCGGCTCAGCACGGGCTGCTACACGGTGTATGGCTGGCTTCCGCCCATCCTGGGGCGGTGGCAGGCCGAGCACCCACGCGTCGAGCTGCGCATCGTCCTGGAGGCCACGCGTCAGCCGCTTGGTGCGCTGCTGAATGGCGAGCTGGACCTCGCCTTGACCACCGACGTCCCACGGCAGGCCCGCCTGGCACAGACCGCGCTCTTCGAGGACGAGCTCATGCTGGTGGTCCCCGAGCACCACGCGCTGGCGCGGCGGGGACATGTCACGGCGGAGGACCTGGCTCGGGAGCACCTGCTCACCTATGCCGCGCCTCGGGAGCAGCTCGATGTCTTCACGCGCGTGCTCTGGCCCGCGGGCATCGAGCCGCACCGGGTCTCCCCCGTCCCCCTCACCGAGGCGCTGATCGAGCTGGTGCGTGGCGGTATCGGCGTGACGGCGCTGCCCGAATGGATGCTGCCAGAAGGGCGCCACGGACTGCGGACCGTCCGGCTCACCCCTCGGGGAATCCGACGCCGCTGGAGCGCCGTCACCCGCGCATCCCGCCAGCGCCCCGCGCCACTGACCCACTTCATCCAGCTGCTCCGCGAGCGCTTCTCCCTCCACGGCAAAGCAGGGCCACGAGCGGCCTCACGGCGAGGAGCCGCGCCACGCATGGGCGGAACTCCGCGGGCCTCGCCTCCAGACTGACGGCGGACTGCTGGGGGACAGCAGCCGCGCCGCTCGCGCCGTACCCTCATGCGTCCGGCGCGACGCAGCCCGCGTCCCCGGAGGACGCAGGCAGGGACATGTCGCGCGCGTCCGACCGGGACTCTGGTGGAATACAACCCCGCACGCCCCTGGCCCTGAAGTTGCTAACCCAACAGTCACACGCCAGGCCGCTTCGGCGGCCATGGCGCCGGTCCGCGTTGTCATCACGGTCCAGAAACACGTTTTGAAACATGGCGGCCGAGCCGCCGT
This sequence comes from Myxococcus sp. SDU36, assembly GCF_030168875.1. Lineage (NCBI taxonomy): Bacteria > Pseudomonadati > Myxococcota > Myxococcia > Myxococcales > Myxococcaceae > Myxococcus > Myxococcus sp. SDU36. The sequence goes on along the minus strand of NZ_CP077414.1, from coordinate 8,644,043 downwards.
GACGGACGTGAGAACAACAACGCCGACTTTTTTCCAGGCCGGCAGTCCCACGACTGCCGCCTCATTCTTGGAGATATCGGATGGGAGACGCGCTCTTTGGCTACGACATGGTCCTGCAGGTCACCCAGAATGAAATCAACTCCCAGTTCTCCCGGTTGATGCAACAGGGATACATCGACGCCCTGCTGAAGACCAACGGCATGGCCGCCGCTGGCGGCGCCTTCGGCGGTGGAGCGATGACCTTGACCTCCTACCTGCGGGGCTACATCGCGCAGCCCACCGTGGCGCAGCCGATGGTCATCCTGGCCTCCGACAACAACTCCCAGCAGTGCCTGTTCCAATTCGCCCTGCAGAGCCAGCAACTCACGCAGACCGTCATGGACCAGCTCGGCTTCACCCAGGACCAGGTGGACGCCGCGTTCGCCCACCCACAGCCGGGCCCCAACAACTCGCAGTACGGCCTGCTGGTGAACCAGGAGGACGTTGAATACGAAAGCAACGGCTCCTCCCAGACATCGTCAAACCAGACAGTGTACTACTGGCTACAGAGAACGTCTGTCACCGTGGGCACCACCACGACCTATACCAACTACCTGGTGCCGACGCTGTTCTACATGTCGGGCGGCGCCTACCCCACCCTGGTGGACCTGACCGGCCTGCCGCTGCGCTTCACGGTGAAGCTGGACCTCATTCCCACCACGCCGCAAGGCATCACCGACCTGGTCAACGAAGGCATCATGCCGCCGCAGGTGCTGGACACCATCAGCGGCAACGGCTTCGACAGCGCGTACTTCTCCTTGCAGCAGTTGTTCCTGAACTTCGACACCACCGACTTCACGCAGTGGAGCACGACCGCACCGCCCACCAGCACCTCGGTGACGGGTGCGTCCATCAACACGACCAGCAACACGTTCTCCATCTCCACCACCACCCTGGCGCAGCTGGAAGAGGACCCGGGCTTCCTCACCGAGGTGAGCGTCGCGCTGCAATACGCCTTCGGCGTGGGGTCAAACTACGACGGCAATCCCGCCTCCACGCCGTACATCATCGGCGTCACGGCCACGTCCACCAACCCGGCGCAGACCGCCCCCAGCAGCACCCCCATCCTGGTGCCCACCTCGGTCGGCTTCTCCAGCCTCCTCAACACCGCCGACAGCGGCCTGTCCGTCCTGAACTACCAGGTGATGGGCGGCGGCAACACCAATCCCAACCAGCCAGCGCCCAGCGTGGGCACGAACTTCGTCACCACCAACAACTATTCGGGCGAGCTGCTGTTCTCCGAGGCGACGTTCTTCACCCCGGAGATCTTCAACCCCCTGGTGGTGGCGCTCACCTCGGAGCACGCGCCCACCCCCTCCTGGCGGCAGAGCGGGACGAACTTCACCTATCAGACCACCTATTCCTGGACGGTCAGCAGCACGCCGCCACCGGACAACTGGCTGAAGACAGGCACCTACCAGGTGGTGACGCAGAAGGAGAGCCCGAACTACACCATCGCGGTCAGCGGAAACACGGTCAACGTCACAGGCTCGCTGTCCATCACCCAGCAGCTCTCGGCCACGCTGGAGGTCTTCAGCATTGAAATCCCCATCGTCTGGAGCGTGACCTGCTCCTCCACCTTCTCTCAGGTCCTGACCCTGGCGGTGGGAGGGAACGGCTACGACCTGGTGGTGAACCAGTCCCAGGCCACCTTCAGCGAGCCGGTGAACGGGCCCATTGAGTCGAACAACTGGGAGGCGGGCCTGAGCTCCTTCGTTATCGAGGCCGCGTTGGCGGCCATCGCCCTGCTGTTCCCCACGCCCACGCTGATGCAGATGCTCAACCCGGCGTCCTACATGACCATGACGGTGCATTCGAACATCGGCAAGGCGTTCAACCAGCTCAGCGCCCAATTGAACAAGGACCTGACCGGCAGCGCCACCAGCAACTTCATCTCGCCCACCGGTGACGTGTTCCTGCTGAACGCACCGCGGTTCAACGACACGTTGGATCTGCAGATGGACGTCACCTACAGCGACTGACGGAGAGCTCCCTCAACATGACCACGGCACCCCATTCGTCCACCACCAGCGTCGTCATCCCCAGCACGCTGCCGAACAACCCGTCGCTGACCGTCAGCGCCAGCGGCTCGCTGATGAAGAACTACCTGCCGGCGCTGCCCATCGCGCCCGGCGACCAGGTCACCGCCGCCTGTGACTCCAACGGCGCCCCCATCGTCTTCTCCTTCGGAGCCGACAGCGGGGATTTCTATGCCATCGTCAACGTCAACAACGACCCCACGGGATGGAGCCAGATTGACCTGCTCCCGGGCGTGGCGGCCCTGGGCAAAAGCCGGTCTATTTCGCCAGCGGTCAATTGAGCAACGGCAACCTCTGCCTGTTCCTGGCATGCCAGGACGCGACCTCCGGCGCGGTGAGCACCTATGTGGCCGGGCCGCTGTCGAACAACCTGCAGCAGACAAACCTGGCGCAGCTGGCCTCGCTGTGGACGCCGGCCGGCAACCCGCTGCCCGGCTCGAGCGTGAACCGCGCCAGCATCAGCCCGCTGGACGACGGCCAGGGCTTCGGCATTCCAATGCTTGCCGTGGGCCTGGTCGACCCCCGCACCTCCGACGTCCTCACCTACATGATGCAGGCCACGGTCAACACCACGACCGGCGCCATCACCTGGAACTGGACCGCCTTCCCTTCGCCCACCGACGCCCGGACGGTGCTGGACTACGCGCCCGGGGCGATCGCCGACCTGGGCCAGGGCCTGTACATGCTGTACGCCGGGCAGGACGGCAGCACTCAGCTCATCTTCAAGACGCTGCTCAACGAGTTCGGGCGCGACTACGTGCGGGTGCTGACCGTGCCCGCGGGGCAGAACAGCCTCCAGACCACCGCGGGCAGCGGCACCACCAGCTTCCTCTATGCGGGCGGAGCGGCCGGTCTCGTGTTCTGGGATGCCAGTGCCCAGCTCGACTCGAAGGCAACGGGTTGGACGGCCGCGCAGACCGTCGCCTCGGGCTCCCAGCTGCCGGGCATGAGCGCCGGCGGGCTCGTCGTCCGGCAGAACTTCAACAAGCCCAACGCGATTGCGGCCTGGGCGCTCTCCGGCAGCAATCTCTACCTGCTCAGCCAGTTCGAACACCAGGGCGCCCTGCACTGGACGACGCCGCTGGTGCTGAAGACCGACATCGCGCTCATCGCGCCGCTGATCAACCCCGTCACCCGCGCCAATGAACTGGTGTTCCTGACCACCGACTGGGCGAGCCAGAAAGCCATCCACTATCTCTGGCAGGACCCGGCCACCACGCTCTGGCAGGAGGAGACCATCCCCCTGTACAACAGCGACAAGGTGCAGGAGGTCAGCAGCTACAGCACCAAGCTCAGCTTCCGCCTCAACGGCCAGGCACCGGCGGCGCGCCTCCCCTTGACCCTGACCAGCGCCAGCTACCAGAGCCTGCTGGTCAACGGCCTGAAATACACCGTGAACGCTGGCGCGAGCGTGCAGGTCGCGACCAACGTCACCGGCGAGCTCGACATCATCCAGCAGATCCAGGACCTGGCGGTCTCCACCTTCACGCTGACCAGCAGCGCCTTCACGGACACGCTGCAGCTCAACCCCGCCAGCAACGTCTACAAGAAGCTGGCCGCCGTGCGGACCGGCGCGGACATCCCCGTGCTGCCCCCCACCCTGCCCCAGGGGGTGACGGCCGACCAGATCGCCAGCGCCATCGCCCAGATGATGGCCTTCACGCCGGAGCAGCCCTACCCCACCGAGGTCCTCAGCGTCGTCGGCACCACGCCCCAGGCCAAGGCCGTGGCGCACACGGCTCGGCCGCCCCAGGTCTTCGCCCTGTCCTTCGGCCCGCAGGGCATGCGGTACCACACGGGCGCCGAGGCGACCCAGTTCAGCGTCGTCGGAACCGTGGGTGAGTGGATCGTCGACGCCGTCGGTGATGTGGTGCAGTTCATCGGCAACGTGGTGGGGCAGATTGGCCACATGCTGTTCGAGGTGGCGGAGACGGTGATCAAGATCACCCTCAACGTCGCCGGCCGCGTCATCAAGTTCGTCATCCAGAACTTCCCGCAACTGTTCGCCTTCCTGACGGCGCTGTTCAAGGTGCTGATGGTCGGCCTGGACAAGCTGATCGGCTGGCTCGGCGAGCTGTTCGGCTGGGACGACATCTGGGCCACGCACCTGGTCATCGCGAAGACGCTCACCGGCGCCCTGGATTCGCTGGCCAAGGAGGCGCAGCAGGACTCAGCCAGGCTCAAGAAGAAGATGGCGAGCATCATCGCCGGACCGCTGGGCTTCGCCCGCGAGAACTTCGCGAGCATGACGGTGCCCGCGAGCGTCGCGTCCATGGTCCCCAGTCAGGCGGCCGCGGCCACGCAGCAGAGTCAGCCCAGCATCAACCTCGACACGCCCATCGCGAGCTGGGCCAGCTATCAGACGCAGTACAGCGGCATGCTCCTGGGCGGCGGTCCAGCGGGAGACCTGCCCGCGCCCGTGCAGAAGTTCATCGACGACGTGCTGATTCCCACCTGCTTCGTCCTCGTCAAGGCGATCGAGGAGGACTGGAAGAACCTGCAGGCCGTGTTCACCGGTGAGGGGACGACGGTCGAGAACATCGTCACCTTCCTGCAGGGCCTGGCGAAGACCATCATCGACACGCTGGAAATCGTGCTGCTGGGCTGCGTCGACTACCTGCTCGACCTTGTGCCGTGGGTGGTGCAGCTGCTGACCGAGCCGGTCAACATGCCGTTCATCTCCGGCTTCTACACCTGGCTGACCAGCGCGCTCGGACAGGGCGACAACGCGGCGGAGGAGCTGACGGGGGTGAACCTCATGTCGCTGCTGGTGGCGATCCCCTATACCTACCTCTACAAGATCGCCAACGACGGCGAGGCGCCCTTCCCTTCCTCTGGGAGCAACACGAAGAGCAAGAAGCGGGAGGTCGAGCCGCTGGACCTCTGGACGAGCATGATGCGGCTGGACACGGCGCAGAGCTCGAGCCGGAAGGAAGCCAGCACCGCGGCCAAGCGCTATTCGGTGATTGGCGCGGGAATCGCGTCGGTGTCCGCCCTGCTCGCATCCCTGATGGGCTTCGTGCGAGCCGGCCTGGAGGAGGCCGCGCAGAAGGGCAAGAGCGGCAAGTGCCTGCTGGTGGCCATCCTCGCCATGGGGGGCATTGCCGCCTCCTTCACCTACCCCGTCGAAACCCCCGCCATGGACGGCATGGCGCACGACCTGCGGATCGCCGTCTGGGTCGCGAGCATCCTGCGAATGGCCTGCACGGCGCTGCCCATCCCCTCCGTCGCGGTGCGAGGCACGATCAAGGCCTGCTTCGATGCCGGCATCGGCGTCGCCGCCATCAGCAGCGACATCATCGGCTCCCCCAGCAACTCGACCTGGTGCAGCGACGTCTGCTCCAACCTGGGCGGCGTCATCACCGGCATCAGCACGGCGATCGTCGAGGTCCAGCCCGAGGCCGCGGTCACCATGATTGGCGGCATGGGCCTGTCCTATCTGGGCGGCAATCTGGTGGCCCTCGTCACCGCGCTCTCGATGAACATCGCCAAGGCGGAGGCCATCTACTTCCAGAACGTGGGCGGCTGAGCCGCATTCAGCCTCACGTGAGAGGCCCTCGATGCGAGTGAGGGCCTCGTGAACAAGCCGTGTATCGCCCACCACCACGTCGCGCTTGCCCTCCTGCGTGCAACTATCGTGCGCACCCACCAGATGGATGACGCGCTCATCCGCCAGCGCGTGGACGTGTTCAGGTCGTATCAGGCGCTCACGCCGCCCCGGGTGCTCACGTCGGATGGCGAGGTCATCGCCGGAGCGTACCGACGCGATGATTTGCCGGCGCGCGCGACGACGCAGGCTTCGAATGAGGTGCGCTTCGAATCACCGAGGGACGCGATTGACAGCAGCACCGCTCCCAAGACGCCCCCTGAGCGTCGCGGGGGCGGTGGGAACCCCAGCCATCCGACGAACTGGCTGGGGTTTGTCTTCGCGTCGCCCGAGGGCAATCCGAGCCCAGGCCGAAACGCGACGCGCACGCGTCACAACTCGCAATGTCCCCCTGTGAGGGCGTCCTGGCGATAGACGCCCTCCTTCCCCGCGACCGGCTGGAGGTCATACCCACAATCATTGAGGGGCGGGAAGTGCGGGAACCCGGCACTCTTGAAATGGGCGATGCTGTTCTTCAGGTTCTCCTGGCTCGGCCTGAAGTGTCCGCTGTCATTGGTGATTGACTGAATCACGCCATTGCTCACCTTGACCGTGCCCGCGCCAATGACCCTGATCTGCTGCCGAACGTCCTGTCCCGGCTGTGTGTTCGGAGACGGAAGTCCCGCGATCGCTCCCATCAGGACTCCGGCATGGGTCGTCAACCTTGGCTTGATACACGGACGCGTCGAGGTGTCCTGCGCCCTGGTTTCGTCGATGCAGTTGGCCGTTCCGCGGATCTGAATGTAGCGGCCATCCACATTGACCATGTAGATCCTGCTGTCCCGGGCGTCGATGACGTACAGCGTCTCGCTCGCCGAGCCCACGTTCCACGTATTCACCCGGGTGTTGGTGGACTTGTAATAGGCGATCCCCTCGTGGAAGACCACTTCATAGGCCGCGAGCGCGTTGTTCGGAATCCCCTTGGCACAACTGGACACCCCCAGCCAGGATTCGCACACGCCATTGGCGGTGGTGCCGCTGTCGTTATACTCCAAGAAGACGGGGAAATCCTTGCAAATCTGCCCAGCAGGGCAGCTCGGCTGACAGACGCCACTCTCATTGACTTGCAAGCCAGCCGCGCAGGACTTGGTGTACTGAGTGCATGAACACGACTCCTTGACGCAGCAGAAGTTGAACGGCCAGTAGACACACACTTCCTGCGTGCACTGGATGCACGGCTTCTGATTGGCGCCACCACAGTCCGACGTGGTGACCGACGTCTCAGCCAGCGCATCTGGAGAGCCCGCGTGGCTCATGAACGAAGCGCCATGCCCTCTGCTTTGCGCGATATCCGCGTAGGTGAGCGGATACCCCCTGCTGGCCGCGACCGAGATGAGCAGCGCGTCGGTCGTGGCGGTACGCAAATCCGCCATCAGGCCGTGATCGTTGACCGCCGCGTTCAGCAGGGCATTCATCGCCGCGTTGTACGTGGGCTGCCCTGGCGAGGGAGGCGCGACACAAGTGACCGTGGACGAGGGAGAGGCCGCCGTGGGGCTCACGAAGTCGAACCAGGGCTGCTGCTTGTCCGCGCACAACTGCTGGCCGGCGCCGTGCTCCACGTAGGGGTCGAGGAGCTGGTTCGAACCAGTACCGAAGGGAGCGGGGGCGCCATAGTTCGCCACGCCATTCGTCCACCAGGCCTGGCCGCTGGTGGCGGTCGGCCAGATTACGTAATTCGCCGTCGTCGACCCGAGCATTTGGGGGACGAGCAGATCGGTCCACTTCAGCGTGATGGTATTCCCCCCCTGCCCCTTGAAGACCAGGGTGTGGGCCGTGCCATCCACCGCGATGTCCCAGACATAACGAGCCTCCGCCTTTTCGATGAGGCCAACGACGTTGCCGCTGGAATCATACGCAACAATGGCCATCCCCAGCCTGTTGTCGCGGTAGCTCAGCGCCCAGAAGCTCAAGCCATTCGCAGTGACGATGGGACACATCTCACTGGAGTACAGCGCATCGGGTCCCTGCACACATGTTTTCTTCAGCTCGATGGGCACGCGCAATGGCGTGGCCGCGTCGACGAAATGAACGGTGGGAGCAATCGTCACGTCCCCGGAGGGGGTCGCAAGCGAGCATCCGCAGACGGCCTGGCCTCCACCCGAGTCGATGCACGCCTTCACCGGTGGGTGATTGGGATTGTTGCTCCAGTTTCCCGCGAACACCATCCCATATTGCGCACAGACGCTGCCACACACAGCGGCAGCCACGGCGTTGCTCGCGATCTGCGGACTGCAACGATCACCGACCGCGGCATCGGCATCAGGAGCCATGAGAAAGGCCACGGCAAAAAGTAAAACGAACGCTCTTTCAATCATTATCATAAATACTCCCCCGCTGCGTCGCTTCCCTCAAGGACGCCTCGCTTCTCGCACTCGCTTGGGGCCGTGCAAGCTCAACAAGGCGGCGGACCTGACTATATGAAGCCGCCACAAACCCATGTCAAACCATGGGCGCATGGCGACAGGTGGGACCAGCCCTCCGGTGAATGCGTCAGGCTTCACTGAACACACATCGCCCCAGGTCGCTGCGGTATATTTTTACGCTGAATGTGTTCGCCCCCCCCCCTGAGAGAGAACCGGCGGAGGGCCGCCTGCGAGGCAGCGCCCCGCGCATCGTGCGTCTGGGTATTACGCGAGCCAGCCCCAGTCAGAGTCGTCCAGGAGCGGGAGCTGGCCCCTGCGGCGCCGGGTGGAGACCTCCTCGCGCCACGCCTCCAGTCCGCCCGGGAGCGGCCAGGCGCGTGAGACGGTTCCCCTCGGTTCTGAGGTGAAGTTGAGCAGCAGCATGCGGTTGACGCGGTCGACAATCTCCGGCGTCGCTCCGGCGCGCAGTTGGAACTCCGCGCTGAACAGGGCGCCCTCCTCGCGGACGGCATTCCCGGGACGAGGCCGGTCTATGAACGGCCACAAGCCCATCAGCGGAGGCTGCACGCCTTCGAGCAGCGCGGCGTGCAGCCGGTCATGGCCATCCAGCACCACCCACTTCGCCGGGATGGCCACGAAGAGCAGCAGCACGGGCGGCAATGTCCCGTCCCTCGCGCGCTTTCGCCAGCTCTTCACGCGCCCATCCTCGGGAGCGGAGAGCGCGCGCAGCCCGAGCACGGCGCCCGGCCGCTGTTCCGGCAGCGACTCCCACCAGTCCTCCTTCCACGCGAACAGGAACCGCGCCATGGTGGCCAGCGAGTGCGGTGGCAGCGGAGGCTGACCGAAGCCCCACTCCATGGGGGAGACCGGGTGCCGCTCCGCCTTCTCCGCCGCGATGGCGCGCACGGGGCGCAGACACCAGTGGCCGGCGTGGAGCACTGGCAGGGGCGCCTCCACGAGCGCACGCGCCACCCGCCAATTCCACGCCTCCCACCAGGCCTCGGAGCCGGGTGAGTCCTCCACGGCCCGGACCCCGGGTGCGGACAGCGGCGGCAGGACCTGGGGAGCGGCGGCCGCTCCCCGAACGAAGACCGCGCGGTCCCAGTAGGAATCGATGCGGGTCCAGAGCAGCGTCTGTCCCCCGCCGCGCAACCGGATCCGATAGTCCGGAGCGGCTTCCAGATGCACCGAGGGCCTCCGCGCCCAGCGGCCCGTGGAGGGCACGCGCAGCAGCAGTCCTGGACCAAGGGTCTCCAGTCCCCAGCTGAGGGTGTCATCGGCGACGATGGAGACTCCTGGGGTCATGCGACGCGCTCCTCGAGCAGCGAAGGAATTCGGGGCAGGCACACCAACAAGCGTGTCACAGGCCCCGGACATACCTCGTCCTGATTGAGTTGAACCGACAGCAGCACGCTCGCATATCCGGGGCCGGACTCGGATACGCAGCCTTCAGAATCAAGACAGGTGAATCATGGGACAGACCGCTGAACCCTCGAAGACGCCGCCGCTGGTCCTGACGAACCCCAAGGGACTGTTCGACCCGGCACCCTACGGCTTCTCACACGTGGCGCAGGTGGCCCCGGGCACCCGGCTCATCTACCTGGCGGGGCAAGGTGGGGAGCGTGAGACCGGGGCGCTTGAGCCCGACTTCCGACTCCAGGTGCGACAGGCGCTTCAGAACATCCGCACGGCCCTTGAGTCCGTGGGGGCCGGCGTCGGAGATGTCGCCAAGCTCACGATGCTCGTGGTGGACCACACGGAGGAGAAGCTCCGAATCATCGGCCCCGAGCTGGACGCGGCCTGGAACGGCGGCATGAAGCCGACCTGTACGCTGATTCCCGTCCCTCGGCTGGCGCTGGACGGGATGCTCTTCGAAGTCGAAGCAGTCGCCGTCCTACCTGCCTGACCGGGAAGCCGAAGTGGACGTCGTCCGGGGCCGGTCTCACGACTGGCTGCGCCGGGTACGTGCCGCAAGGCCCACCAAGTGCCTCCCCGAGAATCTCACTGTACTGCGCTCGGCCCTCTACCCAGCGGAGTGAGCTGGGTCCTCTTCTCGGCCGTCGAATGGGCCGGGCGACTGCTCAGGCCTCCCCTGCCCGGACCGCCCCGCCCGGTATCGGCTCCAGGTCGGGCTCAACGTAGGACGCCCGGGCGTCGGCCGAGAACAGGACCTGCGCCGAGTAGTGGGTCAGCATGATTTCGCTGTCGAGCAGCTCGGGATTCTTCTTGATGAAGTCCGCGGACGACGCACTGGGAGCCTTGCCCATGAAGTACCCGACCGCGAGGACCCATGCCCGGGTGAGCGTCTCGTGGAACTTTGCCGCGGGGATTCCGTGGTGCGCGAGGAACCGCTGGAGCGCATTGCGCATCCTCGAGATCGCCTCCTCGGTGCCGTGCTCCGACAGGTACACATAGGCCAGGCGCACATGCGCCTCGTGGTTGAAGGCCGCGGGCGCGACGACGCAGGCTTCGAACGCGGTACGAAAGGCATGGTCCGCTTCGGAGCGCGTGTGCAATGGCATGTCTTCCTCCTGTAGCGAGCCATACACTGAGCACGGCCGTAAGAACATCACAGGAAGCAGATGCAGAACGCTGTACGCAGGCTGACTGCCCGTGAGCCCTGCGCACGACGAGCCGCATGGCATTGCAGAGGCATCCACGCACACGCTTCTGCCAGCCCCAGCAAGCATTGAAGCCCAGCACGCCTTCAGGCCCCCCGTGCCATACTTGGCCGATAGGGTGCGCTTTCCCCTCCCCGAGGACGGCGGGCGTTGCATTCATGCTGGCGTGGGCCTCTTCCGCTTGACTCTCCCCCAAGGGGAGACCGCCACCCTCCGCGCATGTCACCTGAAAACACGTCTCGGAGGAAGGTCGTGGCGGTAGTCATTGGAACACTCATCGTGCTGGTGGGAGCGGCAGCGGGAATCTGGTGGTGGATGGGGCGAGCGCTCTTCCAGCCAGGCACCGTGGAGCAGGTGCTGGCCGCGCGGGGCGAAACGTTGGAGGTCCCCTCGGAACAACCCACGGACGCCTCATCCTGGCAGGTGTCACCGGACGTGCGGCTCCACCACGTGGCCGTGGGCGACGGACGAGACGTCGTCGTTGTGCATGGCGGCCCTGGCCTCCCCCCGGCGACGCCCTGGCGCGCGGCGGCCATGGCAGGCGACTCCCTGCGCTGGCACTTCTATGACCAGCGAGGCTGCGGCGCCTCTTCGCGTCCCCTCACCCACGCGCCCCCCGGCGGCACGTGGCAGGCCATGCAGGCGGTGGAGGCCCGGCTGGGACTCGCCGCGCAGCTCGCGGACCTCGACCGAATCCGGCGCCTGCTCGGAAAGGAGCGCCTCACGCTGGTGGGGCACTCCTTCGGAGCCCTGGTGGCCGCGCTGTACGCCGCGGAGTGGCCAGAGCGGGTAGAGGCCCTCGTGCTGGTGGCACCCGCGCCGTTGGTGACGATGCCCGCGGGCGACGGCGACCTCTTCACCCAGGTGCGGGCCCGGCTGAACGAGGCAGGCCAGCGCGAGCTGGCGGCGTGGATGAAGCACACCTTCGACTTCCCAGCCCGCCTGAAGGACGACGAGGCCCGGCTCGCCGAGCACTTCGCCGCCTTCGGACCGCTGTACAGCCAGGCCATGCGGCGCGAGCGCCCTGACGCGAAGCTTCCCGGCTCCGGTGCCGCCGGAGGCTTTCTCTCGCTGGGGCTCTACCTGAGCCTGGGCCGGCATCATGACTGGAGCGACTGGCTGCGCCGGGTGCGCGCGCGCACGCTCGTCATCCATGGCGCCCAGGACCTCCAGCCGCGCTCGGCCACTGAGCACGTGGTAGAAGCGCTCCCCCACGCGCGGCTGGTGTCGCTGGCGGGCAGCGGGCACTTCCCCTTCGAGGAACAGCCCGAGGCCTTCGCGGCCACGGTGAGCGCCTTCCTCTTGGAGGAGGAGCGATGAGCGGCCTGCTGTATTCCATTGGAGAGACGTCCCGCATCACCGGTCTGACCGTGAAGGCACTGCGCTTCTACCAGGAGAAGGGACTGCTCGAGCCCTCGCGCGTGGACCCCTCCTCCGGCTACCGCTACTACACCGAGCGCGACATCTCCCTGGCCCACACGCTGCGCGCGCTGCGCGACCTGCAACTGTCCCTGGAGGAGATTCAGGGTGTGCTCGCGGAGCTGGGCCGGGGCGACTCGCTCGCTGAGCAACTGGCGCGCGTGCGGGCCCGGCTCGCCGAGGAGGCCGCCAGCGCGCAACGCTCCGTGCTCGCGCTGGACACGCTGCTGCGGCACCAGGCCCAGGCGGAGGCGTACCTGCGAGCACCACCGCCACTCCTCGAGCGCTGGCTCCCTCCGGTCCGCGTCGCAGTGCATCGCGCACGGGGGCGGTACTCCGACGCGTCGGAGGTCTTCCCACGGCTGTTCGCCGCGTGCGGCCCCCACGTGGCCGGTGCGCCCTTCTGCCTCCTGCACGAGGCGGAGTACCGCGAGCACGACGCGGACCTGTCCTGGTGTGTTCCCCTGGCACCGGGGGCCAACCCAGAAGGCGTCTCCGTCGAGGAATTGCCCGAGGTACAGGCAGTCGTGCTCGTCCACTCCGGGGTCCCCGATTCGGTGGGCCCTTCCTGGGCCCGCCTCTTCGCCCACCTCCATGCGAAGGAGCGCACCCCAACCATCCCCCTGCGCGAGACGTACCTGCGCGTGGGCACGACGGATGGCACCTCCTGGCTGACCGAGCTCGCCCTGCCTTGGGAGGGAAACGGGCTTCGGAGCAAGGCCTGAGGCGCGCGGCGCTCCAACCGGACCAGGCTCCGTGCCCGACAAAGGGGCCGGGGCCCGCGAGCGGCTCAGTCGGCGCCCGGAAGCAGCGCGGGCGCGGAGAAGAAGAGCAGCCCCCGGTTCAGCATGGGGAGCCAGGCGCTGTAGTGGTCGTCGCCGGGAAACTCCAGGTACTGGACCTCGAAATCGCCGCCGCCCATTGCCGCGAGCTCCGCGGCGAGCTCGCGGGTATTGTCGACCATCCGCCGCTCAGCGGCGAACATGCCCCGCGCGCCCGCGCTCTTGCGCGGCTTCTGCTCGATCCCCCCTACCGTGAGCAGCACGCGCGCCTTCACCGGCGTCCTCGTGTACTGCTCCAGGAAGGCCTTCTTCTCGGTGAGCACGTAGCGGTCGTTCCACCAGATGGACGGGCTCCCCGCGATGAAGGTGTCAAAGGACGTGGGCCTCGTGAAGAGCGCATGCAGCACCAGGAGCCCTCCGTAGGAGTGGCCCATCAGCGCGGTGCGCGAGCCGTCGATGGACAATCTCGATGCAAGTGCCGGCTCGAGTTCCTTCTTCAGGAAGTCCAGGAAGCGATCCGCCCCGCCCTGCTTCTTCGAAAACCGGTCCCCCGTGTCCGAGAGATTCGGAGCGGGCGGCGTGTAGTCCTCGCCGCGTGCCTGGTCGTGGTGGGCCGGGGCTCCCGCGTAGGTCAGCCCGACGATGACCGGCGGTACCGCCGCGACGCCGAAGCCCCGCGCGAGCCTGGGGAGGACGCGCGTGAGACGCTCCAGGGTGGGAAAGTGTGCACCGCCATCCAGGAGGTAGATGACCGGATGGCCGGCGGCGGGCGCTGCGCCCTCGGGAACCGCCACGTACACCCGGTGGGTCCGTCCCGTGTGGGTCGAGTCGAGCTCAAACTGGAAGGTGTCCGGGAGCGTCACCGGAGTCCCATCCACCCGGGCCACCGGCGCGGCGCGTGGCACCGGCCCCGCGGAACAACTGGCGGTCAGCAGACCCGCCGCGAGGAGCATGGGGAGGCGCATCAGGAAGAGACTCATGGCGGAACACCCGGTGATGACAGAGGAAGCGGAGCCCCCGCTCATGCGCGGCGGGGGCTCCGGCCGGAAGGCGGACGGCTAGCGGATCCGGAGGAGTCCGCGCACCTGGCCCTCGACGACCGTCTTCGCGTCCCCAAGGCCCGACTCAGGGCTCATCAGGCGGAAGCGCGTCTGGGCGTTGTCATTGATGAACTCCGGCAGCACCAGGAGCTCACCGGGGTTCTGCGGGATGCTACGGCCGTTGGTGGGCACGAGGTCGTCCCGGACGACGGGCGTCGCGGTCGGCGCGTCGCCGAGGGTGACCTCCCACAGGCTCCACCAGGCGCCCACGGCGGCGCTCTGCCCGTTGAACGGCCGCTCGGCGGCCACCGCCGCGTCCCAGGCGGCCTGCGCGGCGGCCTTGTTCATCACCCGCAGGTAGCCCTTGCCGGGCGCGCCAGGCAGCAGCATGCCGGCGATGTCTCCCTCCGTCCCGGGGGTGACGAAGGCATCCAGCGTGGTGAACCAGTCATCGAACTCGCCGGTCGCGGGGTCGAAGCGGACCATGCAGGGCGCGCCGGTGGTCCCGGGCGACACGAAGTGCGCGCCGCTGCCCAGGGGCTCGGTGGCGTAATAAATCTTCCCATCCGTGTGCTTGACGCCGTCGCGCGCCCAGCCGCAGCGGTTGTCGACCTTGACGGTCACCTCGTCCGTCTGCGTGTCCACGATGACCAGCGCCGTCTTCGCCGGAACCGTCCTCACGTCCGCGGCGTGCCAGCCGCCAGCCAGGATGACGTCGTCGCCAGCGGTGACGGCCAGGCTCTGCGAATAGCGGAACGTGAAGTCGCCGTCCTTGAGCTGGGACGTCAGGTCCTTGGACGTGATGATGGAGAGGTCCTGGGGATTCCAGATGACCAGCTTGTAGTTCACGTGGTCGAAGTAATAGGCCTTCGTCTCGCTGACGAAGTAGTGCTGGGACTGATAGCCATTGACCGCGGCGACGCCCTGGCTGGTGAACGAAAGCGCATCACCGGCCACGAGCGAGCCGTCCGCGTTGAGGGTGTACGGAGTCACCGTCGGCACCCGCGAGCTGCTGACGATGAACTTGCCGGTGCCCGGAAGGCCAGCGGCGATGTACGAATCCGCGGGAAGCTCGACCGCGTCGCCAATCCCGACGGTCTGCTCCTCCTCGATGTCCTCCAACGTCACCAGGTAGCTCTGGGTGTTTCCACCGGCGATGGCGACCTGGGTGATGGCGACGTAGAGGGAATCGGTCGTTCCGGCGTCCGGAGGCTTCGGGTCCTCCGAATCCGAGCAGGCGGTGGCGAACACGGCGAGGGTCAGGAGTGCGGTTTTCAGCTTCATCGGGCTTCCTTTGAGCGGAGGGGTCCTGCGAGGGACTCGAAGCGCCACATCGCGCGCCTAGAGGTCAACCGTGGCGCGCGCGGTGAACGCGCGGCCCGGCTTCTGGACACCGACGATGTCGAAGGCGGGAGCGTCGGTGAGATTCTGGAGATTGAAGGAGAAGGAGTAGGCGCGTCCGCCGAACTGGGAGCGGTAGGTGAGCGCGGCGAAGTGCAGCACCTGGGTGGGCACCCGCGCCTTGTCGCCCCCCCGCCCGGCGCTCTCCCAGGAGCGGTAGAACGACTCGACGAAGCGGGTCGTCCACTCCAGGCCGAGGGCGTCCACGGAGCTCAAGAGCTGACGCTTCTGGAACCGTGCGGTCGCGGAGGCCTGGAGCCAGGGAATGTTGGGCATGCGGTCCCCGCGAAAGCGGGCGAACTGGCCGTCCTGCGCGAGGTTGCGGAAGTTGAGCCAGGTGACGGTGCCGGTGAGCCCCACCCAGTCGCCGGGTGAAGCCCAGTCCAGTCCTGCATGCGCCGAGAAGGAGCGGGCGTGGTCCACGTTCTCGTAGGCCTGCGTGGCGTCGCCGGGGAAGAGCTGGATGAGGTTCTCGACGTCTCGGACGCCCGCGACCGCGTTGGCACCGAAGCGGCCAACGGACGTGACGAGGGGGAGGAGCTCCACGCCCAGGTTGGCGTTGTGACTCGACTCGGGGACGAGCGCCGAGTTCTCCACGAGCAGTCCCCCATCGCCGAAGAGCTCGTCCACCCTTGGCATCCGCGTGGTCCGTTCATAGGACGCCTTGAAGAGCAGCCCACGCGTCAGACTGAAGCGCAAGGTGTCACCGAAGCCTCCGGCCCACCGGCGCTCCGCGGCCTCCTGCCTCGTCCCCGAGGCGAAGCGCTGCAGGTAGCCCTTTACGAACACGGTGTTCTCCAGCCGGCCGCCCCAGAGCAACTGGCGATGGGAGAGACCTCCGAAGGACGACGTGAGCGCGAGCGGCACCCGGAGGGGGTCCTCCTGCTGCAGACGGGTGAGGTAGGCGTTCTCGCCGCTTCGGTCGCTGTCATCGACGCCGAGCGAGACCTCGAGGTCCTCCGCGTCAAGCAGCGTCCCGAGGAGCCGCACGCGCCCGAACAACGTCTGGCGCGTCTGGGTATTCTCCAGCGGCGTCGAGCCAATCTCCCCGGCTCTCGCCCGCGTCGCACGACAGGCTCCGTACCAGTCGTATAAACAGTCGGAGGCGTCGAGGAACTCGCCCACACGCTGGTTGTACCCGGCGATGGCGAGCACCTTCAGCCGCTCGTGTGGCGACACCTCGTAGCGCAGCCCGAGGCCCCAGCTCTCCTGTGCGGAGGTGGCCGCGCCATACGGCTGGATCATGTACTGGTCGTGTGGGACCTCCTTGTCGTAGCGGCCGAGGTAGCCATTGAGGACGAGCCGGTCGACTCCCGGCAGCGCCTCGAAGCCCACCTCGATATCGCCTCCGGTGCCCCGATAGGCGTCGTGGTTGCGGCGCAGGGCGCGCGGTGAGACGCGCCCCGTCTCCGGGTCATCGACAGGGACGGTGACGACGTAGTCGTTCTGCGCGCGGTCGTGGAACCCCGCGGCCCGCATGAAGACGTGCTCGTTGGCTCGCCACGTCAGCCTGCCGGTACCGCGGTAGCTCCCGAAGGACCCGCCCTGGAGCGAAAGGGACGCGCCGGTTTCGGGAGACGCGAGTCCGGAGCGCAGGTGGATGGCACCTCCCAGCGCGTCCGTCGCGAGCCGCACCGGGACCACGCCGTTGAAGACCTCGAGCTGCCGGATGAGGGAGACCGGTACACTCCCGAGCCCGTAGACATAGGGCGAATACTCGATGGGGACGCCGTCGAGGAGGACTCGCACCTGGTCGCCGGAGAGGCCCCCGAGTGAGAGCTGGGTCCGGCTCCCCATTCCCCCCGTCCGCTGGACCTGCACGGCGGAGGCCCGCGTCAGCACCTCCGCGAGGTCCTCGGCGCGCTCATGGGCCTTCTCCAATTCGACGACGTCCACCGCCTCTGAGCCGCGCACCAGGGTGCGGGCTTCGGTCGACCTGGCGCGCACGACCGAGGTGAAGCCAGGGGACGCGGGAGGCGCTGGCTCCTCGGAGGGCTGCGCGGCCGGCTCCGCCGCGGGCGTGTCGGACGAGGCCTGGGCGACCTCCTCGGCGCCCGCCGGCGCGACCTCGGGAGGACGCGCGAGGACGAAGTGGTGGATGAACTCGAACTGGCAGGACACGGGGCTGCCGTCCTGCATCGCCGGGGAGAAGCGCGCGTCCTCGAGCGCGCGCACGGCCGCCTCGTCGAGCCCGTGCCCAAGTCCCTCGACCACCTCCGCGCGTGTGACGCGTCCCTCCGCATCAAGCGTCAGGAGGAGCTTCACCGCGCCTTCCAGCCCCGCGGCGAGGGCGTCGGGCGGATAAACCGCCTCTGGCTGGGCCAGCAGCACCGGAGGGACGACCCCACTGGAGGGGGAAGCAGAGCTCGTCCGCGCCGGGGGCTCGCTCGCATCCTGCGCTCGCGCGACGCCATTCGACAGCATGGCCAGGAGCGCGAGCACGGGGACAATGTCGATATTGATACTCATTCTCAATACCATGACCTCCTATCAGTGGTGGCGGTGAGGGTCAATTGGAGAGGTGCACCTCCGCGGGCGAAAGCAGCTCCACACTCCCTCAACATCTCAACGCGATGGTGGGGGCAGGTCGACACGGTCGCCCATGGGGGCGCTGTGAACACATGGGGAATCGACCCAAGGGGAGCGCGAAATCATGAAACCCGTCTTGGTGGCCACCGCGGTCATGTGCCTCGCCGTCAGCCCGGCCTTCGCCTCGGATTGCGAGGACCTGCCCGCCAAGGGACAGGCGAGCCTTCAGAAGAAGTACATGAAGATCAAGGCCGAGAGCGAACACGCCGCGACGGACTGCGTCGCCATCCGCAACAACGACGCCCTGAATACGGGCCACGGCATCACGGTCGACTGCCGCATCCACTTCCGCCCCCGGAACGGGAGCTGCTACGTGGACTACTCGCCCTATGGAGAGACCAACAAGAGCCTCTCCCGACATCCCGGCTGCGATGCGGGCAAGTGGGCCTGGGCGCGTAGCGTGGACATGCACACGGGCGAGTCCGCCTCGGACCCGAAGGGAAAAACGTACACGGGCAGTGTCCGCTTCAACATGATGAAGGCGGAGTACGAGCTGAAATACACCGTCCAGGTCGGCGACAAGAAGAGCGACAAGGCGCTGGAGAACACCTACGCGGCGACCCTGAAGAAGATCTGCATCCGCAAGTCCAGCTAACGCCCGGGCGCGGTGCGAGTCGGCGAGGTGGGTGCGCTATCGCCGCTCCCTCGCCGACCCGCGGGCTCCCGCGCCGACACCGCCGTCATGGGTTGCGTTGGCCACATACGGCCGGCATCCTGGCCCCGCTCCTGGTAGCCAGGGGTGGATGCGAACGACCCTACTGCACCGTTCGCGGACTGTTGCCGTCCTGGGCGCCCACCGGAAGGAAGGAAGATGAAGAGTCAAACCAAGACAATTGGCGAGTCGGCCTCGCAACGCATCAGCGAGCGGATTGCCGAACTGGGTGACTGGCGCGGCGACACACTCGCCCGGGTGCGTGCCCTCATCCAGGAGGCCGACCCTGAGGTCGTGGAGGAGTGGAAGTGGCGGGGCACCCCGGTGTGGGCCCACGACGGGGGCATCTGCACGGGAGAGGCCTACAAGGCGGCCGTGAAGCTGACCTTCTTCAAGGGCGCGTCCTTGGAAGACCCCGCCGGGCTCTTCAACTCCAGCCTTGATGGGAATGTCAGGCGCGCCATTGACCTTCACGAAGGTGAGAAGCTTGACGCGAAGGCGTTCAAGGCGCTCATCCGCGCGGCCGTCGCGCTCAATACTTCTGGCGGAAAGAAGCCCGCCAGGCGCAAACGCCCCGCCGCGTCCGCCAAGCCAACCCTCCTCTCTGGCGGCAATCCGCAAATTGCGAAGGGCTCCGGCGACGCCCCCGTCCGGGCCTACATCGAGGCCATGCCGGGCTGGAAGCGCGACGTCGGGCACCGCCTCGACGCGCTCATCGAGCGCACCCTCCCGGGCGTGAGCAAGGCCGTCAAATGGAACTCGCCCATGTACGGAGTCGAGGGCCAGGGCTGGTTCCTGGGCATCCACTGCTTCGCGAAGTACATCAAGGTGGCCTTCTTCCGTGGCACGTCGCTGCGCCCCATCCCACCCGGTGCGTCCAAGAGCCAGGACACGCGCTACCTCGATATCCGCGAGGACGAACCGCTCGACGAGGCCCAGTTCACCGCCTGGGTGAAGCAGGCCAGCCAATTGCCTGGCGAGCGCATGTGAGGCGTGCCCTCCGCGAATGACGCCCGCCTCGCGCCACGGCGGTCCGACCTGGGCGCGAAGTGTGGGCAAGGCTCGGGCGCTGAAACGGCCCTCCTCGTACTCCTGGTGCGCCCCTGCTACGCTCGCCGGATGCTCGCCTGCATCAACGCGATGGACTCCACCATCAGGGACTTCTCCCAGTCCTTCTGGGTCGACATGGGCCTCTGGTCCTTTGGCGCGGTGTTCCTGAACCGCGTCATCCTCACCCATGACCTGCGGCCCTCCACGGAGCCACAGCCCAGGCCGTCCATGTTCCGGCGGGCCTTCTTCCTCCTCGTCGGAGCCGCGTTCATCGTGTTGCTCGCCGCGATTCTGGCCGGCGGACCGTTCCTCAACTTCGAGGCGCAGGACTTCCACCTGTGCAGGGTGAGCCGCCCCATGTTGTTGGCGCTGGTGGCCAGTCCCGTCGTGCTCTTCGTCCTGCAGTCCGCGTTCTTCCAAGGCCCCGGAAGACGACTGTTCCGTGACAGGAAACGAGGCGCCCTCGTGAGTCTGGTGCTCTCATCGCTCCTGCTGGCGAC
Organism: Myxococcus sp. SDU36; assembly: GCF_030168875.1. Classification (NCBI taxonomy): domain Bacteria; kingdom Pseudomonadati; phylum Myxococcota; class Myxococcia; order Myxococcales; family Myxococcaceae; genus Myxococcus; species Myxococcus sp. SDU36. The sequence continues at coordinate 8,623,902 of NZ_CP077414.1, read as the reverse complement.
GGGGATGGGGATTGCCCGCGATGTGTTCGTCCTCCCCAACCTCTGCGAGAGGTCCGTGCAGATATTCCCCTCACACGCCTACTGACCCAGCCAGGTGCCTCCCACCGTGGACCTGCGCTCCCTTCCGCTGAGCTACCTGGCTGGCGTCGCAATCCTGGTGGCCACGGCCGGAGGAGGCTTCGTGCTGGTCCGCGACGCCGACGTGCTGGCCCTGCGCCTTCCCACGAAGGTCCTGGCGCCCACGAAGCGAGCGCCCGAGACGCCACGAGACGCGGTGGAGCATTTCCAATGCAATCGGTGCCACGTGGTGCCTGGCATTGAACCGGCGTCGGCGCCGCTGAGCGAGAACTGCGTGACCTGCCACCAGGCCATCACCGCCGGGCGGCTGGACCCCTGGTACAAGGAGGCAGAAGTCCAGCGGTGGAAGGAACACCTCACGCACCTGATGAGGACCCCAGACCTCCGCTCGTTGGGCCAGCGAGTCAAGCGGAGCTGGCTCATCGCCTGGCTCCAGGCGCCGCACATGGTGAGGCCGCTCTACGGCGCCACCATGCCCCGAATGAAGATTGACCCGAAGGACGCCGAGCGCATCGCCGACTTCCTCGCGGTGACCGAGGAGGAGTCCGAAGAGCCCCCACGCGGTGACGCGGCGGCGGGCCGGGCGCTCTACGAAAAGAACGCGTGCGCGAGCTGTCACTACCTGGGTGACGCCCCGCTCGCGGCCCTGCGCTACGGAGCGCCGGAGTTCCGCGCCCCCTCGGCCCGGAGGCGAGCCCCGGACCTGCGGTATGTGCGCAGCCGCATGTCACTCGCGCAGCTGCGGCGCTGGCTGCGCGCGCCCCACAGCATCCTCCCCGACACGGAGATGCCCACCTTCCCGTTCACCCCGCGGGAGGTCGAGGACCTGGCGGCCTTCCTGCGCGAGCCCGCGGCGGAGGTGGCGGCCGGGCCAGGGCCCCCGTACAAGCCGCGCCTGCTCGAGCGCGAGGTGCGCTATCCAGAAGTCGCGCGAAAGCTCACGCGCCACCTCTGCTACCACTGTCACTCCGACAGCAGGAGGGGCGGAGACCAGGGCCCGGGCAACACCGGTGGCTTTGGTTATGACGGCGTCTCGCTCGACCTGGCCACGCGAGCAGGCATCCTCCGTGGCATCAAACGGGACGGCCGGTTTCGCGGGCTCCCGGACCGGATGGAGGATGGCACGCCCCGGCTGGTGGCCAGCCTGGTCGCCCGCCACGCGGAGCTGGACGGGCACGCCCATCCGTCCGTGACGGGCATGCCCCTGGGCTTCCCGCCCCTCCCGGATGAGGACATCGATTTGCTCTTCACGTGGATTGAACAAGGCGCGCCCGAATAGGTGCGTTACGCGCACGCCTCAGGCCGTGTGCCGCTGCTCCGAGGCCGCGTCCAGCGGAAGGGTGATGGTGAAGCAGGTCCCCTCCTCGGCGGAGCTCGTCACGGTGGCCTTGCCGCCATGCGCTTCGGCGATGCCCCTCACGAGGGGCAGTCCGAGCCCCCAGCCCTTCTCGGCGCTCTCCGTCGCGGACCTCGTGCGGTGAAACGGCTCGAAGATGGTCTGCAATTCGCCCGCGGCGATGGGGTCGCCCTGGTTGCGCACCTGGAGCACCACGTGGTGCTCGTTCCGGTCGAGCACGACTTCAACCGGAGTGCCCGGCGCGCCGTACTTCGCCGCGTTGGAGGCCAGGTTCTCCACGATGCGGCGCAGCGCGAGCGGATCCGCCTGCATCTTGAACACGCCCTCCGCCTTCAGGACGAAGCGCTCCGGATAGACGGCCGAGAGTTCGTCCAGGGCCTGGGCCGTGAGCGTGTGGAAGTCACACGCCCCCAGCTCCAGCGCCACCCGCTTTCCGGCCTTGATGCGGCTTGCGTCCAGCAGGTTCTGAATCATCCGCTCCGCGCGGTCCAGGCTCCCGCTCACCCGGGCCACGGAGGTCTGGACGCTCGGGAGGTCCGCATGGCGCCGCCCCAGCATTTGCACGCCCATCTTCGCCGCCGTCAGGGGCGTGCGGAGGTCATGGGTCAGCGCCGCGACGAACGTGTCCCGGAGGTTCTGCTCGACCTTCAGCTTCTGGATCTGATTGCGAAGGTTGATTTCCGTCATGATGGACGCCGTCAACTCCTGCATCACCGTGAGGTCCTGTGCGCTCCACTCGCGCACCTGGGGCTGGATGCAGCAGAAGGTCCCCAGCACGTGCCCCTCCGGGTTGATCAACGGAAGCACGATGAGGGCGACGATTCCCCAGGGCCCCGTCGACGGGTGGAACTTCAGGAACGGGTCGGCGGGCGCGTTCGAGGAGATGATGGGCTCTCCCTCGAGCGTGTAGCGGCACAGCGAAGCGTCAATCGGGAGCTGCCGGGTCTCTCGGAAGGGCGAGGGCAGCCCGAAGTCCGCCTTGAAGAACTGCCGGTCCGCGTCCACCAGGGACATGATGGTCAGGGGGACATCAAGGAGCTGCGCCGCCAGGCGAGCGAGCCGATCAAAGGCGTCTTCCTGGGGCGTGTCCATCAACCCGGTCTCCCGGATTGCGTGCAACCGGTTCGGGTCCGTGAGGCGGCGGTTGCACCGCTGCGTCCGCGCGAGCGAGGACGCGTCCAGTTCACCGAGAAATTTCATGAGGTGATTCTAGTGCGACACGCGGGCGGTGGAGCGCCCGAATCCGGGCCACGCTCGCTCGTCCGTTCACCGGCCTACTTGTAGCGCGGGGCGGTGTGCTCTCCGCCCCGCACACGGCGACGCCTAGCGCTGGTGCCTGGCGATGAGCGCGTTCGCCGCTTCCGGATTGCGCTTGCACTCGAGCAGGGCGCTGAGCATCAGCGGCGCGACAATGGTGGCATCCGACTCGATGACGAACATCGGCGTCGTCTCGGTCAGCTTGTCCCAGGTGATCTTCTCATTGGGCGTCGCGCCCGAGTACGAGCCGTAGGACGTCGTCGAGTCGCTGATCTGGCAGAAGTAGGCCCACGGCTTCACCGGCTTCTGCAGGTCGTACTTGATCGACGGAACGACGCAGATGGGGAAGTCACCGGCGATGCCGCCGCCAATCTGGAAGAAGCCGACACCCCGGCCCTCGGACAGCTCCTCGTAGCGGTCGTAGAAGTCGGCCATGTACTCAATGCCAGACTTGACGATGCTCGCGTTGCAGTCGCCCGTCTTCACGTAGGACGCGAAGATGTTGCCGAACGTCGAATCCTCATAGCCAGGGACGACGATGGGCAGACGGCGACGCGCGGCCTCCAGCAGCCAGCAGGCCTCCGGGTCACCCTCGTACACGGAGGGGTCGAGCGCCTGGATGAACTCGTAGAAGTACTCGTGCCAGAAGCGGCGCTCGCCCTTCTCGCTCGCGTTCTTCCACATCGGGACGACAATCTTCTCCACCGCGCGGAACGCCTCGTCCTCGGGGATGCTCGTGTCGGTGACCCGGCGCATCCGCTGCTCGAGGATTTTCGTGTCGTCCTGCTTGGTGAAGTAGCGGTACTCGGGGAAGTCCTTGTACGCCGTGTGCGCGACGAGCCGGAAGAGCGACTCCTCGAGGTTGGCGCCCGTCACCGACAGGCCATGAATCAGCCCCGCTCGGATGGCCGGAGCGAGCGTGATGCCGAGCTGCGCCGACGACATCGCGCCCGCGACGCTCCAGAACATCCGGCCACCATTCGACACGTGCTCCCAGTAGGACAGGAGCGCATCGCGCGTCGCGCGCGCGTTGAAGTTCTTGTAGTTCGAGAGGACGAACTCGAGGACGGGAAGTTCGGACGAGGACATGTAGGCCTCCAGCAACAACGTGGTGAAGGCTCGGGAGGCGCACGCCTGGCAAAGCCACCCGAGGACACCCTACGGTCGCAACGAGATGTCGCGGCCGCCATCGGAGCGTCAAGTGGCTCCGGGCTAGCTAACACAGGAGGACCGCGAGTCGCCACCGCGTTCCACGCCTCCCTGGTGGGCCCCCCACAGTGCCGCCTGCCTCAGATGCGCTGAACCACCCGCAGCGCGAAGCGCACGAAGCGTGCGTCCAGCGGCTCCTGGAGCATGAGGCGCTGCCACACCAGGCCGGAGAGCACGTTGACCACGAGCTCCCGGTCCGCGGGCCGGCGGTCGGCGAGGCACGCCCGGAGCTCGTCACCTCGGGGGCGCACCAACTGGGCGATGAGCCGCCGGTGGAGCTCCTCGTCGAACTGCGCCTCCGCCATCAGCGCCCGCAGCACGGGCGCCGCCTCCGCGGCCCCCCGGCAGAGCTCCACCAGCGTCGAGGACAGGGAGGGCTTGCGCCGGCTCAGGCGGGGCGCCTGGCTCACCCACTCGGAGAACGCGTCGAGCACCAGCGCCCCCTTCCCCGGCCACCAGCGGTAGAGGGTCTGCTTCCCGGCCCCCGCGCGCCTCGCCACGTCGGCGGTCGTCACCGCCGCATAGCCCTTCTCCAGCACCAGCTCCTGCGCCGCCGTGAGAATGGCCAGGCGCACGTTTTCGTCCCTGGGTCGTCCCGTCCGCATGACACGCCTTTACGAGACCTCGGGTCTCGGAAGCAATCCACTTACGAGACCACTGGTTCCGAAATCGCGTAACGCGGTGCGCACCTGCGTAACCCACGCGCGTTGACGGGGGAGAGGGCGCTGTGTACGAGTGCGCGCGACCATGGCTAGACAATCAGGTTTGCTGCGCCGTCTTGGGAATGTGGCGCTGAACGAGGTGAGCGAGCGCTTCGGCAGCCCGTCACCGACGCCTTCCTCCGGAGACACGCGCTTCACGCCGCCGACGCCCGCCGCGTCCAAGGACGAGGAGTCACTCGAAGGCTGGGGCTTCGCCGACACCCGCTTCGTGGTGCAGCCCGACGGGAGCACCGTCCTCACGGGCACCCGCTACAACATCAGCAATGTCGCGCTGCCGGACCTGATGCCGTGGTTCGCCGGCAAGCTGGCCTCGCCGCTGGGGTACGACAACCGCAACGAGCCGCACTACCCGCCCGAGATTCCCGCGGCGAAGAAGAACGACAAGCTGGTCGCGGCGCTGCGTGAGTTCCTGAAGGAAGAGCAGCTCACCGAAGACCCCAAGCAGCGCCTGCGCCGCGGCCACGGACACACCGGCGGTGAAATCTGGGCCATCCGCTACGGGAAGCTGGACCGGGTGCCCGACCTCGTCGCCTTTCCGCGCGGCCACGATGAGGTGGTGCGCCTGGTGGAGGTCGCCACCCAGCACGGCGCCTGCGTCATCCCCTTCGGCGGCGGGACCAACGTGACGGAGGCGCTGCGCATCCCGCTCTCCGAGGGGCGCCTGGTCATCGCCGTGGACATGCGGCAGATGAACCGGATTCTGTGGGTGGACCCCGTCAACCGCATGGCCTGCATCGAGGCGGGCGCCACGGGCCGCCACCTGATGGAGGAGCTCGCGAAGTTCGGCTTCACCATGGGCCACGAGCCGGACAGCCTGGAGTTCTCCACGCTCGGCGGGTGGATTGCCACGAACGCCAGCGGCATGAAGAAGAACCGCTACGGCAACATCGAGGACCTGGTGCTCGACATGCAGGTCGTCACGCCCCAGGGCATCGTGGAGCGCCCGCGCCAGGCCCCCCGGGAGAGCGTGGGCGTCAACCCGCGCCAGTACATGTTCGGCAGCGAGGGCAACTTCGGCATCGTCACCACGGCGGTGGTGAAGCTGTTCCCCCTCCCCGAAGTCCAGCGCTACGGCTCAATCATCTTCCCCGACCTCGAAACGGGCCTCTCGTTCCTCTACGCGCTCCAGCAGTCGGGCGCGGTGCCGGCCAGCGTGCGGGTGATGGACAACACCCAGTTCCACTTCGGCCAGGCGCTCAAGCCGGCCAAGCACGGGCTGGCCGCGAAGGTGAAGAGCGAAGTCGAAAAGGCCGTGGTGACGAAGCTCAAGGGCTTCGACCCGTACAAGCTCGCCGTGGCCACCCTCGTCTTCGAGGGCTCGCGCGAGGAGGTCGCCTTCCAGGAGAAGACGGTGTACCGCATCGCCTCCGAGCACGGTGGCATGAAGGGCGGCGGCGCCAACGGTGAGCGCGGCTACCAGCTGACCTTCGGCATCGCGTACATCCGGGACCTCACCTTCGAGCACTGGGCCATCGCCGAGAGCTTCGAGACGAGCGTGCCGTGGAGCCGTGCCATGGACCTCTACGAGCGCGTGCAGCGCCGCGTGGAGAAGGAGCACGCCGCGCTGGGCCTGCCGGGCAAGGTCTTCTTCACCGGCCGCTTCACGCAAGTCTATCAGACGGGCGTGGTCATCTATTTCTACCTGGGCTTCTACGCGCGCGGCGTCAGCGACCCGGTGGGCGCGTACGCGGCGCTCGAGCACGCGGCGCGCGAGGAGATTCTGGCCGCCGGCGGCTCGCTGTCGCACCACCACGGCGTCGGGAAGATTCGCCGCGGCTTCCTGCCCCAGGTGTTCTCGGAGGCCGCGCTGGCCCTCAACCGCAAGGTGAAGGCCGCCATCGACCCCGACAACGTCTTCGGCGCGTCGAACTGCGGAATCAACGGTCCGGTGGCGCTGACTCCGGACGAGGAGGCGCACTGATGTCCCGCCACGTCTTTCTCACGGGCGTCACCGGCTTCGTCGGCAAGGTGGTGCTGGAGGCGCTGCTCGCGCAGGGCGTCGAGCGCGTCACGGTGCTGGTGCGCGAGTCAAAGGACCGCCAGGGCCGCGTGCAGTCCGCGGCGGAGCGCTTCGCGAAGGTGGCACAGGCCGAGTGCTTCTCGCGCCTCCAGGCCGACTGGACGGAGCGCGTCGCGGTGGTGAGCGGCGACCTCGAGCAGCCCGCCTGCGGCCTGTCTCCCGCCGACGCCGACGCCGTGCGCCAGCACGTCACGCACGTCGTGCACTGCGCCGCCAGCGTGGAGTTCGACCTGCCGCTGGCGCAGGCGACCTCGGCCAATATCCGGAGCGCGCTGTCGGTGCTGGAGCTCGCGCGCACGTGCCCCCAACTGGTGGGCATGGTCGACGTGTCGACGGCCTACGTCAGCGTGTGGCGGCCCGGCCCCATCGAAGAGAAGCTGGCGCACCTGCCGAAGCCCGCCGCGGAGCTCTACGAGGCCTTCCAGGTGGCACAGGGCGACGGCCGCGAGTGGCTGGAGCTCACCGGCCACCCCAACACGTACACGCTCACCAAGAGCGTCGCCGAGCACCTCATCTGCGAGCGGCGCGGCCACGTGCCCGTCGTCATCGTGCGCCCCAGCATCGTCTCGGCGGCCCACCGCACGCCCTTCCCGGCCTGGCTCGACAGCCCGGCGGCGCTCGCGGGCTGCCTGCTGTACAGCGGCCTGGGCGTGGTGCGCGCGTTCAACGCCGACCCGTCGGTGCGCCTGGACGTGGTGCCGGTGGACGTGGTCGCCAGTGAAGTCGTGCGCTCGGTGTTCGGCCCCATGCCGAAGCCCGGCCAGGCCGTCCCCATCGTTCACGCCACCATGGGTGTGCAGCGGGCGCTGCGCATCGACATGGCCGCGGCGTCGACCATCGAGTGGTTCAAGCACCGCCCCGGCGTGGTGAAGCCGCCTGACATGTTCGTCGGCCGCAAGGACCACGGCTTCGACGCGGTCGACCTGATGCGCCGGGAGCTGCCAGTACAATTGCAGAAGGCGGCGCTCGCGCTGCTGGGCCAGGCCAAGGCCCACCGCCGGCTGGTGCGCGCCGACGAGAAGGTCCAGTACCTCAACGAGGGCTTCGCGTACTTCACGCACCACACCTTCGACTTCGTGCGCGGCACCCCGCTGGAGGTCCCCGACTTCGAGCCCGTCGAGTACGTGCGCGTGGTGAACGAGGGCATGTACCGCCACCTGCTCTCGCGCGATGAGAGCCAGGTGTCCTTCGCCGGACCGAAGCACGCCGACGCGCGCGGCGACCGGACCTGGGTCCAGGAGCGCGGCGTGGGCAACACCACCCACAAGGTGTTTGGCTATGCGCTGCGCAAGACGTTCCGCCACTGCACCAGCGACGTGACGTTCGACCGGCCTTCGTTCGAGCGCGCGATGGCGCAGGTGCCCCCCGGCACGCTGGTGGTGCTGGCCCCCACCCACCGCAGCTACTTCGACTTCCTGCTGACCAGCTACCTGTGCTTCCAGCACCCGGAGCTGGGCATCTCGATGCCACACATCGCCGCCGCGGAGGAGTTCGGCCGCATCCCCTTGGTGGGTCCGATTCTCAAGGACTCGCAGGCCTTCTTCATCAAGCGCGGCGTGGGCCGCGAGGTGCCGGAGCTGGGCGAGGAGCTGCGCCGGCTCACCGAGAAGAGCGCCTCGCTCATGTTCTTCGTCGAAGGTCAGCGCAGCCGCGCGCGGCTGATGCTGCCGCCCAAGCGCGGGCTGCTGCGCGCGCTGCAGAACACGAAGCGCCAGTTCGTCGTGTTGCCCGTCGCCATCTCCTATGACCGGCTGCCGGAGGAGGCGTCCCTATCGGAGGAGCTGTCCGGCAAGCCGCGCCCGAAGATGACGCTCACCGGCGTGCTGTCGTGGCTCGCGAAGCTGACACGTGGACAGGTGCAGCTGGGCCGTGTGCATCTGTCGTGTGGCGCGCCGCTGGCGCTCAACCCGGACACCGACGTCCGCGCGCTGAGCCATACGCTCATGGCCGAGCTGCAGCGCCACACCACGGTGAGCAGCTTCCACCTGCGCACGTTCCTCGCCGAGCACCCGATTCCGGGCGTGGACGAAGCGTGGCTGCGTGAGGCCATCGAGCGCCGCGGGGGGCGCGTGCTCGCCAGCGACCTGCCCGTCCCCAGCCCCCTGTCTCCGGCGCTGGCGCACTCGCTCCGCAACCAGTGGCAGCACTGGTTCGCCGGTGACGTGCTGGCCCGGCAGCCCGGCAACCCCGCGCTGGAGGACCACCTGTCGCGCTACCGTTGGTGCGCCACGCCGCTGGCCGAGCTGAGCGACGCGCGCGTCGACGCCGTGGTGAAGGCGCTCTTCGAGCCCGTCGTGCGCGACTACCAGGAGGCGACGAAGGTGCGCGCGCCCGACGAGCTGAAGGCCGTGGCGGTGACACACCGGCCGCACCTGGATGGCGTGGTGCAGGCGCTGGTGTCGCGCGACATCGTGAAGCCCGCGGGTGACGCCTTCGAGTGGGGTCCGAACGCGGCGGAGCTCGCGCGGTTCCATGAAGCATGCGCCTGGCGCGGGGTTCAGCCGTGAAGACACTCGTGACGGGAGCCAGCGGGTTCCTCGGACGCAACCTCCTGGAGGCGCTGGGCGACGACGCGGTGGCGCTGGTTCGCTCGCCGCTGCCGGGCCCGGTGGCCCAGGTGTCCGGCACGCCGTTGGAGCCTGACGCGTGGCTGCCGCACGCGCGGGGCGTGAAGGTGCTGATTCACTCCGCGGGAATGGTCCACCACAGCCGGCGGCACGCCGACGAGATGGTGCGCTTCAACATCGACAGCGCGCTGGCCATGGTGCGCGCCGCGAAGGCGCTCGACGCCCGGCTGGTGCTGGTGTCGACCTCCGGCACGGTGGGCTGCTTCTCCCATCCGACCATCGAGGCCGACGAGCATTCCCTCTACGCGGAAGGCCTCGTGGGCCGGTGGCCCTACTACCTGTCGAAGATTCGCGCCGAACAACAGTCGCGGAAGCTGGCGAAGCAGCTCGGCGTGGAGCTGACGGTGGTGCGGCCTCCGGTGCTCCTCGGCCCTGGGGACACCTTGGGCCGGTCGACGACCAACGTGGCCCGCGTGCTGAACGGCCGCCTCCCCTTCATTCCCACCGGTGGCATCGCCTTCACCGACGTGCGGGACGTGGCGCAGGCGCTCGCGGTGTTGGCGAAGAAGGCCGACTGGCGGGACACGTACCACCTGCCCGGCACCACCCTGCCCCTGCGCACCTTCTTCGAGCGCGTGGGCGAGGTCGCCGGCATCCGGGTGAACCGCCCCGGCGTGCCGACGCTCATCGTCGACGGACTCGCGAAGCTCGGCGCCCACGTGCCGCTCAAGAAGCTGCCGGACCCCGTGGTGCTGGAGATGTCGACGTGCCACTGGGGCTTCAAGACCATCTGGAGCCACGAGGAGCTCGACTACCGGCCGCGGAGCCACCGGCAGACGCTGAGCGACACGGTGGCGTGGCTGCGCGAGGCGCAGGCGCGACAGACGCCGCTGGCGGGATGAAGCCTGTCAATCAAGGGGCACGGCCGTCGTGCCCCAACAGGCCTTGTGTCGTTTCCGTATCGGAACACTTATTACCTTTCAAAACGGGCAAAACTGGCGTGCTATCTTCCGCCGCCATGCGCACTTCCCTCAGCTTCGCGTCTCTCCTCGTCGCTTCTTCCCTCACCGCGGGCTGTCTCGGTCCCGAGACAGACACTGACACGGAGGCGGTCCAGTCCATCGAGCAGCAGGCCACGGACCCCTTGTTCCGCGTCCACAACGTCGTCGAGGCCGTGCTCCCGGCCGCCAACTACGACGGTGTCGCTGGCAACGAGTGCATCGCGCTCGTGAACCCCGAGCACCGCCTCCGCAAGATCATCATCTTCGAGACGGCCGGTGCCAACGGCGCTTGCGCGCTCAATGCCTACAGCGCGGGCAGCGCCCTCAGCTTCACCTGGGGCGACACCTCCGTCTACCAGGGCCCGGCCGGCATCGCCTCCATCCGCGCCGCGCTCTCCGACAATGACGGCGCCGTGCACCGCCTCACCGGCACGCTCACCTCCGAGGCCACCACCCTGGCCCACCTGCAGTCGTTCCTCACGCAGAGCTACGCCCAGCAGGCCAGCCAGCTCGCCACGTTCACCGAGGAGCGCGTCCACTCCCGCTACGACTTCGAAGGCCAGGAGCAGGTCTACGCCGAGGCCGCCTACCAGGCCGTCCGCGTCACCCAGCCCTGTGAGAACCCCGGCTACCCGAGCCTCAACGCCCGCGTCCACAACGGCTTCGTCTATGGCTACACGGCCACCAACACGGGCAGCTGCCACAGCGGCTGGTTCACCAAGCGCCACGTCTACAACCGTAACTGGCAGCTCGTCGACTTCTACGAGTACTCGGAGTAGGTGAGACGGTCATGGATTGGCCTCTCGCGAAGCGGTCCAGCGAGAGGCCATCCAGGAGCCCGGTGGCCTGACCGCGCGGTTCGAGGCGGCGACGCCCGACTCCGCCGCGACCTTGTCATCTGCCGAGGGCCCGCTCGATGACGTCCACGCCCTCATCCAGTTCGCGCGAGCCTCGGCAGGCCTGGCGCATCCTCTCCACCGCGGAGAGGAGGTCGTCGCGCCCCAGCAAGGCATCCACCCGCTCGGTGATGACGCGGGCGTCCTTCGTGCGGAGGTCGCCTCGGAGCCCGAGCTTGTGGTGCACCAGCCGCGCCGTCAGCCCAGGCTGGTCCGCGCCATAGGGGAACAGGAGCATGGGGACGCCGAAATAGAGGGCCTCCCGCACGGAGCCGATGCCGCCGTGATTCAGGAACACCCGCGCCCGGGGGAGGACTTCCAGTTGGGGAACCGAGGCTTCCACCCGGATGGATGGAGGCACCACCAGGCCGCGGAGCTGCTCGGCCAGGGCGCCGCAGCTCACGATGAGCTGCCACCCCTCGCGCCGCCGGAAGGACTCCATGACAGCGGTGTAGAAGCGCAGCGCGGCCGGCTGGTCCTCTCCGAACGTCCCCAACGAGCAGTACGCCAGCGGTCTGGACGCGTCATAGCCGCTCCAATCGAAGGCGCCCTCGTTGCGTGAGGGCTCCACGCAGGTGCCCAGATAGTGCCGGCGGGGAAGCGTGCGCAGCGGTTCGAAGTCCAGGGCCCGGGGGCCAATCACCAGCTCCTCCACTTCCGGCCGGTAGCCGAAGTCGCCCCATCGCACGCGGCGGCCCGCGCGCCGCATCCGCCGGAGCGCGTGGTGGCCCGCCCAGAGGACTCCGTGGTCATACAGGCCCCGGAGCCAGGGGATTCTCGACTGGAGCGTCCACGTCACGAGGTTGCGAGCACGGCCGAGGTGGCCATTGGCAGCGGGAATGGCCAGCGCGTGAACGGACGGATAGTCCAGCGAGAACGGGGCCGCATACGTCGGGCTGAGGCTGAGGTACGGCAGCCCGCGCTCGTGCGCGCCCGCGGCCACATCCCACACCACCGGATCCACCAGCACCCCATCAAGCCCATCCGCGTCCACCCATGCGTCGAACGCCGCCGCGAGGTGCTCGTGGTAACGCGCGCGCAGGTGCAGGAAACGGATACCCGGGACGCGCGTCGCCCAGCTCGCGGTGACGCGGAGTGACTGGCTGTAGCGGCTGCACTCGAAGCCCTGCCGCGACACGTGCGCCTCGAAGGACTCCGGCACGAAGTAGCGGACGCGGTGCCCCCGGCGCACCAGCGCCCTCGCCAGCGCGAAGGTCGCGTTGAGGCCGCCGTATTCGGGCAGCATGTAGATTCCGACCGTGGACATCTGAACTCCCCCCAGGTGTATCGCACACCCGCCACGACCTCGAGGGAGCACGGCCAGACGCCGTGAGCCGGCTCAGCCCGCGGCCGCGAAGCTGCCGTGAAACGTCACGGGGATGGCCTGGTCGAAGTGAACGGTCGCCAGCGGACCGTCTTCGAGCTGCTCGCCGTCGAGCACCGCGACGTAGGAGTGATGGGCCTTCGAGTCGAACACGAGGTCGAGCACGAAGGTGGCGTCCTGTGACGCTTCGCGCGGCACGAGCACGGGCTCGCTCGGCACATGCCCGGCCGGGAGTACCCACTCGGCGCTCCTGCCACGGTCGAGGTCGATGCGCGTCACCCCCAGGATGCTCCGGCCCGCGACGTTCCGCTCGGTTTGCGCGAACACCGTGCCATGCCGCGCGCCGTGCAGTCGCGGATGCACCTGAGGAAAGTCGCAGGGCACATCGAAGAGCTTCGTCTCACGCGCCTTGCCGGACCGCAGGTCGAGTTGCACACGCGTCAGCAACGGGAGGGGCCCGGTCGATTCCATTTCTCCAATCTCCCCGAGCGAGAACTCGGGGTAGCGACAGAAGTCGACACAGGGACCGTCCACCTCCTCGTAGGCGTTCGAGAAATGCCAGAGCCAGAACGGGTCGAGCTCGAACGTCCGGGGGGAATGGATGGCATCGAGCGGGACGACGATGAGCCGCGCCCCGAGCTCAGGCCGCCACTCAAAGAGCTGGGTGACATCCCCCAGGCCGACCATGGCGCGCAGGAGCTTCAGCCGCACGGGCCCCACGAACAGGATGAGGTGCCGCTCCGTCGCCATGAAGTCATGCACCATGCTCTGCCAGGGCGCCTCCACGGTGCCGAGCTTCGACGGCTCCCCGTCGTCCGGCAGCGCGTACAGGTCGATGTTCATCTTCCGGCCATACCGCACCCCGAAGTTGAACGTCGTTCGCAGCGAGGCGACACGATGAGGATGCGCGGAGAAGGCCCCCGTCACCACGCCCAGTCCCGTGGCATCGAGCGTCTCCAGCGTCGTGGGGCTCATCTCCTGAAGCAGGCCGTTCTCCATCAGCGCGAAGAGCCGGTTCTTCCACAGGAACGTCGAGGTGTTGCCCGTGGTCTTCGCCACGTCCTTTCTCGCCGCCCGCATCCGGTCAAGCCACGACGCGGACGACGTGTAGAGAAACCGCCCCGCTTGCTCCTCCGCACGGAAGCCGGCGCTCTCGACGATGCGGCTCGCGCCCTGCGCGCCTCCGCCGTCGAAGCGCACCGCCGTCACGGCGCCATCCGCCTCGAACGCATGCGCGATTCGCGTGCCAAAGCGCTCGAAGAGGCCCGGTCCGGCGCGGAACAGCGTCCCTCGGAGGGACTCGGGGAGCCGGCCTTCGACCCGCAGCGGCTCGAAGCCATGGGGGCGGGAGAGGGACCGCAACAATGGGCTCACGGCATTCGCGCTGCGCATCCGCTGCTCCTGGAGTGACGGAATCTGCGTCGGGAGAAAGTAAGTGAATCTCACTTACTTTGCAACAGACACCACTCCATCTACCGTGGCTCCACGCATGGCCACGAAGACGCGAGCACGCCCGTACCACCACGGGGACCTCAAGCACGCCCTGCTGGAAGCCAGCATCGGACTCATTCGCGAGGAAGGCGTCGACGCGCTCACCGTCGCCGAAGTCGGACGCCGCGTGGGGGTGTCTTCCGCCGCGCCCTACAAGCACTTCGCGGACCGCCTGTCCCTGTTGCGCGCGCTCGCGACGGAGGGGAACCGACGGCTCAACCAGGCCCTCATCACCGCGACGGAAGGGTCAAAGGGCCCGCACGAGGCCTTCCGGCGCTCCGGGGTCGCCTACATCCGATGGGCGGCCGAAAACCCGGCCCTGTATCGCATTGCGACGGACCCGGCGTACATCGACTACGCGGGCCCGCATCCGGACGAGGAGGTCCCCGAGCTGCTCAAGGGCACCCTGGACACGTTCTGGTCGGAGCTGTCGGAGCGCGTCCGGTCCGGGAGCGCGCTCCCCACCTCGCATCCGCTGATGGAGCAACTGCGAGGTCGCGCGCTCGCACAGGGCGTGGCGAACATGTTCGTCAGCGGCGTCTTCGCCTCGCTCGGAATCGCCACCTCCGACGCGGAGCGGCTTGCCCGCGCCGTCATCGGTGAGGACGTCCCGGCCACGACACGCAAGGGCAAGACTTCGCGCACGCGCTGAGCACCGGAGGTGCTGAGCGCACGGTGCCCCCGGGAGAAGGCAGCGCCATGAGCGGCGCCCCGTGGCGGCGGGGCCTGGAATACGTACTGACCCGTAGCTTTCGGAGAATCGCGAGTGAGTCCGGGCACTTGGGGCCGCGGTGGCGCATCCACCCGCCCCGCCTGTCGCCCGGAGCCACGCCCCGCATGGGAGCCGGCCTGGCGCTGGCGGCCGTGACGCACCCACCCAGAACGTTGGTAGGACTCCCAACCTGCTGGGGCGCGCCTAGGAAACTCCCAGATTGCGCTGAAATCAACTATACGCGCTCCGTACAAATTTCGCGGCATACGAGCGACTCGGTCGGCGAGGTCAGGCCCCCGGGACGGCTCTGGAGGATTGGATGGAGTTGTCGAGTCTCGAGTCGAGTTTCTGGGCAATCGCACCGGGCGTGGTCGGCGCCGTGGGGCTGCTCTTCGCTGCGTTCTTCTACTTCCGCGTCAAGGCGCTCCCGGAGGGTGACGCGACGATGAACCGCATCGCGGGCTACATCCGCGAAGGCGCGATGGCGTTCCTCGTCCGCGAATACCAGGTGCTCGCCGCGTACTGCGCGGCCGTCGCGGTGCTCATCGGCCTGGCGCTGGGGCCGCTCGCCAGTGGGAGCTTCGTGCTGGGCGCGTTCCTCTCGCTGCTGGCCGGCTATATCGGCATGAAGGCGGCGACGTACGCGAACGTGCGCACCGCGCAGGCCGCGCGCACCGGCTCCAAGCCGAACGCGCTGCTGGTCGCGCTCGACGGTGGCGCGGTCATGGGCCTCGCCGTCGCCGGCCTGGGCCTCATCGGCATGGGCGGCATCTACTACGCCTTCCGGGGGCATGCGCAGCTCTCCCCCGTCCTCCACTCCTTCGCCGTGGGCGCAAGCTCCATCGCGCTCTTCGCCCGCGTGGGCGGCGGCATCTACACCAAGGCCGCTGACGTCGGCTCCGACATCGCCGGCAAGGTCATTGAGAACATCCCCGAGGACGACCCGCGCAACCCGGGCGTCATCGCCGACAACGTGGGCGACAACGTGGGTGACGTGGCCGGCATGGGCGCCGACATCTACGAGTCCATGGTGGCCGCGATTGTCGCCGCCATGGCCATCGCGCTGACCGCTAGCGCCGCGGACCTCTCCCGCCTCGTGGTGGACCCCTCCGCGACCGGGAGCGCGAAGGTGGCGGGCGTGGTGCTCCCGCTGGTGCTGTCCGCCGTGGGCCTGGTGGTCAGCCTGCTGAGCATCTTCATCGCGCGAGCCCTCAAGCACATGAACCCCGCGCAGGTGCTGCGCAGCGCCCTCATCCTGCCCCCGGTCATCCTGGTGGGTCTGTCCTTCGTGATGATGCAGGTGTTCGGCCTGTCCCAGGCCATCACGGTGGCGCTGGCCGCGGGCGCCTTCGGCGGCGCCATCATCGGCCTCGTCACGGACTACTACACGTCGTCCACGCCGGTGCAGCGCATCGCGGAGGCCTCCATCACGGGCGCCGGCACCAACCTCATCCGCGGCCTCGCCGTCGGCATGGAGAGCGTGGGCATCCCGATGGCCACCATCGCCCTGGTGGCCTACATCGCCGACCAGGCGCTCGGCCTGTACGGCATTGCGCTGTCGGCCGTGGGCATGCTGGGCGGCACCGCCGTGGTGATGACCGTGGACGCCTACGGCCCCATCTCCGACAACGCCGGCGGCATCTCCGAGATGTCCGGCCTGGGCCCCGAGGTCCGCGCCATCACCGACGAGCTGGACGCGGTGGGCAACACCACGGCGGCCATCGGCAAGGGCTTCGCCATCGGCTCGGCGACGCTCACCGTCATCGCGCTCTTCTCCGCCTTCAACCTCGAGGTCAACCACACGCGCGTCGCCGCCGGCCTGCCGGAGATGAGCCTGCAGCTGACCAACCCGAACGTCATCGTCGGCATGCTGCTGGGCTCCATCCTCCCGTTCCTGGTGGGCGCCTCCACGATGCTCGCCGTGGGCCGCGCGGCCGGCGCCATCGTCGAGGAGATTGGCCGTCAGTTCCGCGAGATTCCGGGGCTGATGGAGCTCAAGGCGGACCCGGACCCCAAGAAGATCGTCGACATCGCCACCAAGAGCGCCCTGCGCGAGATGATCTTCCCGGGCATGGTCGCCATCGTCGCCCCGCCCCTGGTGGGCTACCTGCTGGGCCCCGGTGCGCTGGCGGGGCTGCTGGCCGGCGCGCTCGTCGTCGGCGCCACGATGGCCCTCTACATGGCCAACGCGGGTGGCGCGTGGGACAACGCCAAGAAGTTCATCGAGAAGGGCAAGCTGCCGGGCCACGCGAAGGGCTCGGCCGTCCACAAGGCCGCCGTTGTCGGTGACATGGTCGGTGACCCGTTCAAGGACACCTCCGGTCCTGGCGTGGCCATCCTCATCAAGGTCATGAGCGTCGTGTCCCTGCTCGTGGCCTCGCTCATCGCGCTGCGGTAGTCGCACCGGCGCGGCGCCTCGGATGCCGAGGCGCCGCACCACACCTGGCAGCTCGCACCGCGCGGCCCCACGAGCCGCGCGGTGCTCTGGAGCGCCAGCGGCCTGTCATGCGCGTGTTCGCACCCGTGCCTTCGGCAGAGCAGGTGGCGCGGCTCCGTTGTTCTGCTGTCAGAGAGGTGACCCATGTTCCTGGAGCTCTCCCAGCAGCAGATCCACGTCCTCCACGCATGCCTGACTGAGAGCATCGCGGAGTTGCATGACGAGGTCCTTCACACCGACGCGCGCGACCTGCGCGCAGCACTGAAGCTCAGGCTCGACCAGCTGCAGGGTCTCCAGCGGCAGGTGGAAGCCTTGATGCAAGCCCAGGAACGGGCCTCCCCCTCCTGATGCGCAAGGCGTTGGGAGCGGTCCGTGAGGGCCAGGGGCGCTCGTGGCCAGTGAAGCGCCAGCGTGCTCCCCTGGCGTCAGTGGGCCACACGGGCCCGCGGCGCCAGACGGACCAGCAAGGCAGCCAGCGCCGAGGCCGTCGCCAGGACCGTCACCGCCATCCAGCCCCACCGTGCGAGCACGAGGCTGCCACTGGCCGCGCCGACGGACATGCCGATGAACATGCCGACGAACAGCACCGCGTTGAGCCGGCTGCGCGCCGCGGGGTCGATGCCGAAGACGAGGGTCTGATGCGCCACGAGCGACATCTGCACCCCGAGGTCGAAGCCCATCGCGCTGCCGCCAATCAGCCACAGCCGGGCATTCGGCTCGAGCCAGGGCGCCGCGAACATGGTGGCGAAGGAGACCGCCGTCAGCCCCGCCCCCAGCCGAGTGACGACCTCCGGCCCGAAGCGGTCGGCGACGCGGCCCGCCACCGGCGCGCCCAAGGCTCCGGCCGCCCCGGCCAGACCAAAGGCGCCCGCCGCCGCGCTGCCCAGGTGGAACGGTGCTCCATGCAGCATCACCGCGAGGGTGGACCAGAACGCGCTGAAGCCCACCGAGAGCAACCCCTGCGCCAGCGCCGCGCGCCGCAGGGCACCATGCTGGCGCCACAGCCGGGCGAGCGAGGCCAGCAAGGCGCCGTACGACAACGTGCTCGTCGGCTGGAAGCGAGGGAGCCCTCGCCAGGCCGCCACGCCAATCAAAGCCACGCTGGCAGCGGCGATGATGAACATGGCACGCCAGCCGAGCTGCTCGGCCACGACACCGGCGACGACCCGGGACAAGAGGATTCCAAGCAGCAGGCCCGTCATCACCGTACCCACCACCTTGCCCCGCTCTCGCTCCGGGGCCAGCGTCGCGGCGGCCGGGACGATGTCCTGCGCCACGGTCGCCGTCAGGCCGACGGCGAAGCTCATGACCAGCAGCAGGCTCATGTCCGGAGCCAGACCGCCGAGCAGCAGCGCCACGCTCAGCAAGGCGGCCTTGACCAGGATGATGCGGCGCCGGTCGAAGCGGTCCCCCAGGGGCGTCAGCAGCAGGATGCCCAGCGCGTATCCCAGTTGCGTGAGCGTGGGGAGGAAGCCCACCACGGCGTCGGCGGCTCCCGTGGAGGCCCCGATGACGCCCAGCATGGGCTGGCTGTAGTAGAGCGAGGCCACCGGCACGCCGGCGCTCGCCGCCAGCAGCAGACGCAAGCCACCTGACAGGGAGGCACCGTCCCCATGACGGGCGGCGGCGGCCCCGGCGCTTCCATGTACGGCACGAATGAAGGACATCTCGTTCACCTCTGTCGCTGCGAGTCGAGGTGAAGGTGCTCTAGAGGGGCCGAGGCTGGTAGTAGCGTGCTCCGCACAGCGGATATACGTTCGGCGTATAACCCCGCACGAGGTCAGGTCGCATGCCGACTCGCTCCAAGCCGCCTCGGTCCCGGGCTCCCCGGAGGCGTGCACCCCACCCCACCGCGCCAGCCACCGCGGACCGGCTGGAGCTGATGCAGACGTTCATCCGCATCGTCGACGCTGGGAGTCTGTCCTCGGCCGCGGCGCAGCTGGGCACCACACAGCCGACGGTGAGCCGTCGGCTCCAGGCACTGGAGCGCTCCCTGGGGCTGCGGCTGCTTCAGCGCTCCACCCATGCGATGAAGCTCACCGAGGACGGCGCGCGCTGCTACGAACGCGCGAAGGAGCTGCTGGCCAGTTGGGAGCTGCTCGAAGCCGACCTC
The DNA here is from genome assembly GCF_030168875.1 of Myxococcus sp. SDU36. Classification (NCBI taxonomy): domain Bacteria; kingdom Pseudomonadati; phylum Myxococcota; class Myxococcia; order Myxococcales; family Myxococcaceae; genus Myxococcus; species Myxococcus sp. SDU36. Next base: position 8,604,718 of record NZ_CP077414.1, on the reverse strand, counting down.
CGTGGCGCGAGCAACGAACCCGAGGGAACGCTGCGCGTCGTGGTGCCCCATGCATTCGGACAGCAGTTGCTGGTGGAGCCGCTGACGGCGTACCTGAATCGCCATTCGCGGGTGTCGGTTGAATGGCTGCTGCACGACCGGGCGGTGGACTTCATCACCGACGGCATCGACTGCGCGATTCACGTCGGAGAAGTGCAGGACCCTGGCGTGGTGGCCATCCGCGTGGCCGAGGTGCCGCGCATCGTCGTGGCCGCGCCTTCGGTCCTCGGAGACGCTGACGTCCCTTCCCATCCGGACGCGCTCGCCCGGTTGCCCTGGCTGTCACTGCGCACCTTCTATCGGAACGAGATTTCGCTGACCCATGTGGACACCGGCGAGGTCCAGCCCATCACCTTCGCCCCCCGCCTGAGCACGGACAGCCTCTACGCCATCCGGAGCGCGGCGCTGAAGGGCCTGGGCGTCTGCGTGGCCTCGGCCTGGCTCCTCCACGATGACCTCGCCCAGGGCCGCCTCCTGCACCTGGTGCCGCATTGGCGGGCCGCGCCCCTGCCCATGTACCTGCTCTACCCACATGCGCGGTTCCATCCCGCGCGGCTGCGCCGGTTCGTGGCGCTGATGAAGGAGACGATTCCATCAGCGCTGGCGGTGGCCATGCCCGAGCGGTGAGCCGCTACGACTCTGTCTCATCATCGAAGGACGGATACGCGGAGACGGCAATCCCAATCCCCTGCGCTGCGAACCACCGTAGGTCCTCGGGCGCGAATTCGATAGCGCCCGTGAACTGGCGCTCACCTCCGATGAACATGCCGAAGTCCGCGACGCAAGTGACGGACCGCCGCCGGGCCTCCGCGAGTTCGGCGGACAGCGACTCCAACCGCTGACGTGCCTTGACCAGAGCCAGGGCGCTCGTCTCCGCTTCAGCAAGGGTCAGATTGAAGCCCGAGTCCTTGTGCGTTCGCCGGAGCAGCGCCTTCTCACCCGCCGACCAGACCGTATCGGCATCCAGCCGGGGGAAGCGCTTCAGGAAGTCCTTCACGTCGAACGCCGGAGCAAAGGCCCGCAGCACGACTACGGTCATGGTTGTTGTCCCTCGATGTCACCAGCGTATCTCGCCCAGGAGGGACCTGCGAAGAGGGGCTGCTCGCGGCTTCCCACCTGGAATGAAGCGCGCGTGCGCCACCGGTCGATTGGCCCGCGCCACGGTCCGCTCAACTGAGGACGGTGCGCAGGTTCATCGGCCCCGCGGGGACGCCCACGTCGCGGCCCGCCGGGTCATCAGAGGGCGTCTGCCAGGCATTGGCCTGCGTCACCGTCTTGCCCGTGGCCTCGTTGGAGATGGACATGCTGCCATTGTGGCCCGCGGGGCTGATTTGGCTGGTGTTGTAGCCGCTCCACCCCGTGGCGGCGTTTCCGAACGTCGCCTCGCCCCACGTCTGCCCGGAGTTCGCGCCTGGCTTCGCCGAGCCGTCCTTCGACACGCACCACGCGACACTGCTGTTGTTGTCGAACGCCACAACCTGTGACTGCCCGGGCTGAAGCGTGAACGTCTTCGGCGTGCTCTTGTCGAAGTTCTGCCCGTCGTTCGGTCCGCCCTTCTCTCCCACCTTGTTCCAGAGGGTGATGGTTTGAGGCTGGCCCGTGGCGTTGGTGAACGTGTTCGTGAACTTGAACTGGCTCTTCTGCTCCGGGGAGATGAGCTGCATGTTGCTGTTGTAGGGCGCGCCCACGTTGTTGACGCTCAGCCAGGGCTGACTCGCGTTGTAGACAGCCCCGCTGGACGGAGCGCCAAAGCCGGGGCCCGCGTCACTCACCTGGGGCGTCGCGGCGGCCCGAGGCGCGGAAGTCGCGCCGCCCAGGTTCACGCCCTGCCCGCGCGCGGCGGGCTCGAAAGTGTCACGCATGAGCTTCTGCCAGGCGTCGCTCCGCGGCGGCGACACCTGCGAGGCCTTCACGCTCGGCGCCTGCGCGGAGACAGGCGGGGCGCAGGCGGTGCTCACCTGGGGAAGCGAGAGGCACGAACGGCTGGGGAGCGAGATGGCCATGGCGGACTCCTTGAGACCGGGGAGAGGACGGCATCCCCTGGAGGGGCAACCGTTCCGGCGGTGCGCGACGTGCCCCGCTGCAAAGCAGGACACATGCCACTGTCCAGAGCGCCGTGCGCAGGCGTGCTGGCGCTTCGGACTCAAGGAAATCAGTCCCTTGAAATACGCATGGGGCCACGCGCACGGATGACTGCGCGCACCACCTGGTGTCTCGGGTCACCAGGGATGCGCCGCCTCAATCACGCGCCGCCATCACGAACGCCGCGAGCGCGGCCTCGAACTCCGCCGTCGCGTCCAGGAACGGCAGGTGCCCCGCGCCGGGGAGCCACGTGCCCCGGCCCTCACGCGCGCATGCGAGCACCACCTCCGAGCTCATGGCCGGAAGGACCACCTGGTCGAGTTCGCCATGGAGCGTCGCCACCGGACGACGGCATCGCCCCAGCTCCACCGAGTAGTCCTCCGCCCGTGAGAGGAGCGCACGACGGACATTCGGCGGGACACGGAGCATCGCGCGAAGGGCCTCCTCGGCCACGGACGCGTCGAGTCGCCGCACCGAGCACGCCTCGATGAACGCCCGCGCCGTGGCTTCATAGGCCTCCGGGTCCTCCGAGAGGAGCCCGCGCGCGTTGGACATCATCCCTGGCCCGAACAAGGCCCGCGCGGGCTTCCCCGTCTTGAGCGCCGCGGCCACGAAGAAGAGGCCACCCAGCGCGCCATCACCGTGGTGCCGGAGATAGTCGCCGGCAACGACGCCGCCATACGACCAGGCCACCAACACGGGCTTCCGCAGGCCGAGCTGCCCGATGACCGCCGAGAGGTCTCCGGCGAAGTGAGCGCCATCCACGTATGGAGCGTCGCCCTCGGGCTTGTCCGAATCACCGTGCCCTCGAAGGTCGAGCGCGACCAGACGGTGGTCTTGCGCCAACCGCCCTTCGAGCACCCCGTGCCAGCTCTGGCGGCTCTGCGCAATGCCATGCAGAAAGAGCACGGCCGGAGCACCTGACGACGGGCCCGCCTCACTCACCGCGAGCCGAACGCCCCCAGAACCCTCGACGAAGCCCGTGCGTACCATGGTGCCCAAGCCAGTACGCGCCCACGGACGGAGCGTCAATCCTTCGCGCGAAGGCTCCGGCCTTTTGTCGGCAAAACATGTCCGGGCGCGGCACCCGCCGCGCGCAATCCCGGATGGCCCGCGAGGACAAGCTCGGTCGTCCGCGCGATGTGCTCCGTCAGCAGCGCGCAGGCCCGCTCCGCGTTCCGCTCCAACGTGGCCTTCACCAGGGCGGAGTGCTCATCCTCCACGCTCCGCCTCGCCTTGCCGTGCGCCTGCGCGAGCCGGCGGTAACGCTCCGTCTGGTCGAACAAGGTCGCATGGAACTTGAGAAGCCAGGGCGACCCACACGCACCGAGCAAGGTCGCGTGGAAGCGCGCATGCTCCAGTTCCCAGGTGTCATCGAGCGTTCCGCTCCCGGAAGCCGGGGCCCGCCGCTGGAGACGATGGAGGGCCGCGGTCACCTCGCCCTCCCAGGCGATGTCACCGTGAGCGATGGCGGCGCGAAGCGCGAGCGGCTCAATCTGCTGCCGCGTCCGCGTCAGGTCCAGCAAGTCAGCCCGGGAGATGGGCGCCACCCGGAAGCCGCGCTGGTCCACGATGGTGACGAGCCCCTCGGACGCCAGACGACAGCACGCCTCGCGAAGCGGCGTTCGCCCGACGCCGTAGCGCGGCGCCAGGTGTTCGAGCCGCAGCTTCTCCCCCGGTGGCAACACACCATCGAGGATGTCACCCCGCAGCCGGTCCACGACCGCCGAGGCGAGCGTGGGTTCGGACACCGGACCGCGAAGGCGGGATGGAGCAGCCATGGTTCTCCTCACAAACACGCACCTATACGACACCGCCCAGAATTGACACAAGGCGTCGCGCTGGATGCGATTTGCATTTTGTCGACATTTCGTTGAGGCCGAGCACCGCTCCCGCTAGCCTGCGGCGCGTAGCCGAGGGAGATGAGCCACCATGCGGATTGCTTCGATTCTGGTGAGGGATGTGCCTGCGCTGGGCGTGCGCACGGCCAAGGGGATGGTGAACGTGACGGCGCTCGACCCGTCCGTCGGGGCTTCACTGCGCGCGCTGCTGGAGCGAGGCCCGGACGTGCTCGCGGCCCTGGCGGAGCGCGTGTCGGAGGCGACGAATCTCCAGGTGCTGTCCGATTCGGAGTTCCGCTACCGGCCGCTCGTTCCAGAGCCGAGCAAGTTCCTCTGCCTTGGGCTGAATTATGTCGCGCATGCGGCGGAGGCCACCTACGAGACGCCTCGGCACCCGGTGGTCTTCACGCGCCTCCCGTCGAGCCTCCTGGCCCATGAGGAGCCCATGGTGGTGCCCACCTGCTCGAACCAGCTCGACTACGAAGCCGAGCTGGCAGTGGTGGTGGGACGCCCGGGGCGCAACATCCCTCGCGAGCGCGCGCTGGAGTGGGTGGCCGGGTACACACTCTTCAACGACGGCTCGATTCGCGACTACCAGAAGCGCACCCACCAGTGGACCGTTGGGAAGAACTTCGACGGGACGGGCCCCCTGGGCCCGGAGCTCGTCACGCCCGATGAGCTGCCCGAGGGCGCCCGCGGCCTCCGCATCCAGATGCGCGTGGGCGGAGAGGTCCTCCAGGACGCGACCACGTCGGACATGATTTTCGACGTCGCCACCGTCATCGCGGACCTCTCCGAGGCCATGACGCTCCAGCCGGGAGACGTCATCGCCATGGGCACGCCCAGCGGCGTGGGCGCCGCCCGCAAGCCACCGCGGTTCCTCCGTGCCGGTGAGGTGTGCGAGGTCTCCGTCGAGCGGATTGGCGTCTTGCGCAACCCCATCGCCGACGCAGCCCCCGTGCAGACTGGTACGCCGCCCGCACAGGCGGCGAAGTAATCCCTCGTCGTTGAGCACACCCCAGGGAGGACGAATGTCCACGCAAGCGAAACTGCCCCGCCGGCTTCACCACACGGCGTATGTGACTCGGGACTTGGAGGCAACGCGGAAGTTCTACGAGGAGCTGATTGGCCTGCCCCTCGTCGCGACATGGTGCGAATCGGACGAGCTGTTCGGCGCCGTCCGCACCTACTGTCACACCTTCTTCGAGCTCGCTGACGGCAGCGCGCTCGCGTTCTTCCAGTTCGAGAAGCAGGAGGACCAGGAGCTGTTCGGACCGAAGATGCCGGACTCGCCCTTCCACCACATCGCGCTGGACGTCACGCTCGAAGCCCAGCGAGGCATCGAGGAGCGCCTGCGGGCCGCGGGCTACACGGAGCCTGGCATGTACGTGCTCGAACACGGCTACTGCCGCTCGCTCTACGTGAAGGACCCCAACGGGATGATTGTCGAGTTCACCTACGACAGCCCGGACGCCGTGAAGCCCGAGCTCGTACAGGCCCGCCGCGCCAGGGCCCACCAGGAGCTGGCGCGCTGGCTCGCCGGGGACCGCACTTCAAACAACGTGTTCCGGTGAACCTCCTCACGCTCTCGTTCGACAACGGGCCCGACCCCGAGGTGACGCCTCGGGTGCTCGATGTCCTGGCGTCGCACGACATCACCGCGCAGTTCTTCGTGCTGGGAAAGCACCTCGTCACGGAGGAAGGGCGGCGCCTTGTCACGCGTGCTCGGGACGCGGGGCACCGCATTGGCAATCACTCCTTCACCCACGCCATCCCGCTGGGAGAGGACCCGCGCCCGGACGCAGTGGAGGCGGAAATCGCGGCCACCGACGTGTTGCTCGCCCCGCTCGCCCCCGCGCCCAAATGGTTCCGGCCCTTCGGGGGCGGCGGCAAGCTGGGCCCGCACCTCCTGAGCCAGCGCGCCGTCGACCATCTGGTCCGCCACCGTTACTCGTGTGTCCTCTGGAACAGCGTCCCCGGCGACTGGCTCGACCCCAGGGGTTGGCCGGAGAAGGCGCTGGCGGACTGCACGGCGCAGCCCCACACGCTGATGGTCCTGCATGACATCCCCAACGCGTCGCTCGAAGCGCTCGACGGCTTCATCCGCCGGGCGAAGGACCAGGGCCTGCGCTTCACGCCGGAGTGCCCGAGCGACTGCGTGCCCATCCTGGAGGGGCGAATCACGCGCGACCTCGCCGGACTGGTGGCCCCTGGCGCTTGAGGGCCGCCGCGCCCGCTAGCGAACTCCCTGGGAGGCCTCCAGCCCGCGCACGTGCTTGCGGACCATCAGGCTCAAGGGCACGGCCACCAGGTACACGTTGTTGATGCCCGTCACGAATGAGAGCAGCTCCATGTGACGACGCTCCGTCATCCCCTCCCGCGCGAGCACCTGCGCCTCCCGGACAGCGAAGGTGGAGAGGAGCGACGTGAAGATGGCAATTGAGAAGGCCCCAACACGTTTCGCAGCCAGTTGCTGATGGACGAGGCGTGGCCACTCAGCTCGCGGCCAGCGACTGCCGTTCACGCGGCAGCAACTGGTAGATGAGCGTCATCCATCGTCACCGGCATGATGGCGCCACAGAACGCGCCATGGACGAACCGGAAGGCCACCAGTGAGCGCGTGTCCCAGGCCACCCCACACAGCACGGAGGAGGCCACGAGGAAGCCCACCAGGCTGGCCACGTACACCCACTTGAAGCTGAAACATGAACGGCCAGAAGCAGGGAACTGTCGGCTCGTCGGCGGAGTGCATGGGCGGCGGCAGGCGCTGGAGCGCGAGACGGAGGCCACTCATGAATCACGACTGACACCGAGGGTCCAATTGGAAGGGACCCGCCGCAGCCGCCGGCCCTCGGCTGCGCGCTGCTCAGACCGCTACCTGGACCACCCAAGCCCCACCGACATCTCGTAGTTGAGGCGAACCACTTCATTGCTGCCAACCGAGAAGTCCGTGCAACGCCCGAACGTCGTGCAAATTCGATAGTCACCCAAGACCAGGGCGACTTCGTAGAAGCCATCCTCGTTCGACGTCACGGAAGCCACGTCCGTGTCCTGGGGCAGGGACTTGACCAGCAAGGTCATCGACCGCGGCTCGCGCTCACACCCAGAGGAACACACGTCATTGACATAGGAGGTCATCCCATAGACCCCCTGCGATATCGTCACGGCCTCTTCGGGGTCGACATCACCACATGCCAGGCTGCTCACGGACATGACTGCGAGCGATGCAAGGAATCCTCGGGAGTGCATTTTCATCGGGACAGCATATGCATCAGCCGTTTAAAAAACCAGACAAGCTATTGCGCAGGCACCCTCTCCGTGAATGGTCTGACGTCGCCCCGGCGAAGTGTCAGGACTGTACCCACCGCCAGCAAGGCAATGAAAGCAACGTCACGCAGGGAGTTCGGCTGGACGTCGATGAAGAGGCTGGCGGGCCGGAACATGACCGTCGCTGGCGCCGTGACGAGAAAGGCACACAGGTTCATGCCCGGGTGGAGTCCCATGGCCGCCTCCAGCCGTCCTGTCCGGAGCGTCACCCCGGCCAGGAGGATGCCCACCGTGCGATAGTAGGCCGCCGACCAGCCCGGCGTTCCCGAGTCCTCGGGGTTGGGCAGATGCACGGCCCAGAACAGCAGGCTGCTCACCGCCACGGCCACCCACGGCCGAGGCACGAGCCGGTAGACGCCCTGCATAAGCAATCCACGGTCGAGCAGTTCTTCCGCCGCGGCTTGGATGGGCGTGAGGACCAGCACGAGCGCCAGGGCCACGAAGAAACGCGACGCCTCGAAGTTCAGGGGGCACGTTGAAGGGCACGACGGCCAGCCCGCGCAGGACTGCGGTCAGCACATACCGCCATGGCTGATTCCGCCCGCGCGACGCTTGCTCCAGATAGACATTGGACCTGACCGTCTCCTTCCCGCGGTCATGAGACCGCGGGGTTGAAAGACAAGGTGGATGGAGTACCCCAGGCTACTTGGCGGTGGATTCGAGCGCCGCTGCCAGCCGCTTGTGCGCCAGGTGCAAGCGCGACCACGCGGTGCCCTCGGGAATCCCGAGGACGCTGGCAATCTGGGCGTGTGACAGGCCTTCCACGGCGAAGAGCGACAGCACGGTGCGGTGCTCCAGCGAGAGCGTCCTCATCGCCACTTCGAGTCCGCGCTTCCGCTCCCGCGTCTCGAAGGTCTCCTCGATTCTCGCCCGAGGGGCCGCCATCTCGATGTCGACCGCGTCCCCACGGTGACGCTCGCGCCGCGTCTTCGCGGCCACGGCGGCCCGCACCGCGATGCGATACGCCCACGTCGACAACTGCGCATCCCCCCGGAACTGCGGCAGGGCCCGTTGAATCGAGAGGAACGTCTCCTGAACGGCGTCCTGGGCATCACTCGGGTCCCGGGTGATTCCATGGCAGACCACGTACAGCTTCCCGCTGAGCGCCTCGTACAGGTGGCGCATGACATTCTCTCACGCGGCGGCGTCGCCCGACACCACGGCGGCCCGCAGGGCCTCCTCATCGAAAGGAACGCGCGGCGTCACGGCGCGACCTCAAGTTCGGCGCGCTCGCGCAGCAGCCTCGGTCTGCGCGTCCGAGCGATGTAGGCCGTCAGGCCCAGGTTCACTCCCGCGGCAAACAGCAAGGTGACGACTCCCGGGAGCCCCTTGGCGCGCATCAGGAACGCTGTCCCCGCCATCGCGACCGACATCGCCGGGAAGAGCCACAGAAGGGTGGCCAGGTCCTTGAGCTCCGTGTCAATGCGTGCCCGCCGCTGGGCCATCCACGCGTCCACGCCGACACTGGCCGCTTCGACGGCACGCCGTTGAAGGCCGCGCAGAGTCAAGGCGAGCCCGCCCGCGAAGAGCACTCCGACCGCCGAGACAATGGCCCACAGCCGCAGGGGCGCTTCCGGTGCGAACAGAGGGCCCAGGAACACGCCCTGCCCCACGAAGGACCCGAGCGCGACCCACGGGCCGTACTTCAGCCAGAAGCGGTCCTTGGCGAGCGCCCGCGAGACTTCCGCGTGGCGCAGCGCCGGAATGCTCACGCCGCCAAGCGCCTGGTCCAGTTCCGCCGAAAGCGCCAAGGCCCGCTGGCACTCCGCACACGTCGCGGCATGCTGCTCCGCTTCCTCTTTCTCCCGCACGTCGAGAGCACCGTGGCGGCTCATCTCGAGCGCGAGCTGATACGTATCGCAACTCTTCAAGGTCATCCCTCCTCCTTCCGCCAGCTCAGAGGCGCGAGGAAGAGATCCCTTCACGGCAGGCGCTTCTTTTCTGAAGAACGGAGGAACCCCCTCGAAATCACGAGGGGTTTCCAGGCCCTCTCACCGGGCCTTCACGGCCCCCATGATGAACTGGGGCAACAGCTCCTCGCGGAGCGCGTGGCGCCACCACGCGTAGCCATGGGTCCGTCCGTCGCGCATGGTCGCGTGTTTCGCAGTGGAGTGCTCGACCCAAGGCTTGCTCACCACGCGCCGGCCATTCCACGTTCCACCCGCGCTGCAGGGGCGCGGCGACGTTCTCCTCGAAGAACGTTGGAATCCACAGGCGCGGCGCGTTGCGCAGCACGCCCCCCCAGCAGGTTGATGTTCGCCGAGCAGTACACTCCCTTCTCGCCGGGCGTCCCCACCAGGGGCAGGTCCAGCGTGTCCTTGTACCAGTCCGGGACCGTGTCCTCGAGGCGGTCCTCGTTCCCCGGCGAATCCGGGCCGTCGTCGTCGCAGGCCAGCCCCGTCGACATGGCCATCTCATGTGCACCCGGAGCTGAATCCAATGGCCGGTAATCTGTCTGCCGTCCTTCGACAGCGCCCCCCTGAACGCCCCCTGCCCTCATGAGAGAACGAGGGAGACGTCCTTGCCGTCCAGCCAAATGCCAGCCCTCTTCTCACGACCTCCTGAAGAACGACACCTGCTGGAAGCGCAGGCCGGCAAGAATCTGTTCCACCCGCGCGTCCGACAGTGCCCCAATTCGCTCTCCCAGACGCGCCTTGTCGACCGAGGACACCTGCGACACGACGACGACGCTCTGCTTGGGAAGGTTCCCCTCTCCCACTTCGAGCAGCACATTCCCCGGCTCGCTGGCCCGGTGCAGGTTCGACGTCAGCGCACACACGACCACCGTCGTGATGCGTGAGTGATTGAAGACGTCATCCTGGACCACCACGTGGGGGTGCGAATAGCTGGGGACCGGACCTCGTGAGTCGTCGGGCTCCACCCAGAACACGTCACCGCGGTTGATTCGCTCGGGGGGCATTCCCTCGAAGTCTCCTGTGCCCGCCTCTCTCCTGTGGCGGTCCGGCCGCCTTCATAGCGACCGCGGAGGCTTCCTCCAAGGCACCCTCCGTCAGGAAGAGACCCGCTTCCTTGACGCTCACGCCCGGATTCTACAACTGTGGAGGGTCGTCCCAAACGATCCGAGCCGCGAATGCCCCCCAGCTCCTCATCCCTCGAATCGCTGACCGATCTCTCCACCCTCGAGAGGCTCCTGGCGGAACGTGGCCTGGACGCGCTCCTGGCAACCTTCGACGAGGTGCTCGCCAGGACGCCGCCGGACGCCCGTATCCACAAGAGCGAAAGCCTGTCGGTTGGCGCCAGGACCTTCCAGGTACTCCGACGCGCGCTCACGCTCGACGCGGCGTTTCTCCGGGCGCACCCCGAGACGCTCTTCCAGTGCCTCTACAACCGCCTGCGCTGGTTCGACGCCCCCGACACCGCTCCGCACTTCGCGCCCACGGACGCGGGGCCCTGGAGCCACGCGGAAGCGCACCTGTGGAAGCTGGCGGAGCACTGGCGGGGGCAGTGGGCCGCGCGGGAGGGCGCGTCCTGGGTCGAATCCCTGCGGCCCCTGCCCGGGGCGTTGGAAGGCAATGACCAGGTCCTGCGGCACGACGCCCAGGTGCTGTGCGCGGCCTTCAGTCCCTCGGGTGCCTGGCTCGCCACGGGCTCCTGGGAGGACGGGCGGAACATTCGCATCTGGGACGTGGCCACCGGGACGCTCATCCACCAACTCGCGGGGCACGAGGGCGAGGTGCGCAGTGTCGCGTGGAGCCCGGACGGGACGCGGCTGGCGTCTGGCTCGCGCGACCACGACGCGCGCATCTGGGACGTCGAGACGGGCGCCCTGCTCCACGCCATGACGGGCCAGGAGGGCCAGGTGACGTCGGTGGCCATCAGCCCGGACGGCCGCTGGCTCGCCGCGGCGAACCTCGGGTGGCGGGTGCGGCTGTTCGACGTGGCCTCGGGCCGGGAGGTGCGCACGCTCGAAGGGCACGAGCAGTCCGTGTTGACGGTCGCCTTCCATCCCTCCGGCCGGTGGCTGGCATCAGGCGCGTCGGACGACACGGTGCGCATCTGGGACCTGGAGACGGGCACGCAGCCCGCTCGCATCCGCGGCACCACCTCCGTCTCGTCCGTGGCCTTCAGCCCGGATGGCGACTGGCTCGTGCTGACCTCCATGGACGGCCTCATCCGGGTGGAGACGGCGGGCTGGACGCGCGTGCCCGGAGCGCTGGGCCAGGGCCCCTATTCCCAGGTCGCCTGGCTCGACGGCGCACGGTTGGGCGCCCTCGCCTTCAACCGGGTGGAGCTGCTCGACGCGCGGAGCGGAGACGTGCTCCGGGCGCATCCCTACCCTTCCGACGGCCATGGGCGCGGCGCCGCCTTCCTTCCGTCCGGCAAGCGTTTCGCGCTGACCGCGGCGAATGGGCGCACGCATGTCAGCGACCTGGATGCGGACCCCAGCCCTACCCTGCTGGCCGAACAGGACCGCGTCATGAACCTGTGGGGACATTCCGAAGGGGCCTGGGGCGTTGCGCGCCTGCACTCGGAGACGCGCGTCATTGATTCGCGGGGGCAGGCCACCGCGCTGCCTCCCGGCGCTCCGGCCGCCTACGCACAGACCTGGAAGGTCAGTCCCGACGGCGCATGGCTGGCCCAACCCGAGCTGTCCTCACACGAGCGGCGCTACCGGCTGGGCATCCTGCTGCTCGACGCGCGGAGCCTCGCCCCCGTGCGCACCCTGCTGGCGCCGCCTGGCGAGCAGGCCGCGAAGGCCCAGACGCGCCTCGTCGACAAACTCCCGATTGCCTTCTCTCCCGACGGGACGCTGCTGGCGGCCGCCATCGAAGAGGGCGCGGTCCACCTCTGGCGCGTGGCGGACGGCGTCTTGCTGCACAGGCTGAGCGGCCCAGGAGGTCCCATCACCTGGGTGGACATCACGCCGGATGGCAGCTGTGTGGTGTCAGGCCATGTGGCCAGCGAACGCGTGTACGTCCACCAGGTCCGGAGCGGCAAGGTCGTCGTCACCACCGAAGCGGTGGTCGAGCCCTCCCCGGTCTATGCGGCGGCGGCCAGCGCTCCCTGCATCGCCGTGGGCCGAGCGTCGGGAGAACTCGCGCTCATCACGCTGCCCACCGGCGCCCAGCAGGTCCTGGCGGTGAGTCCGGAGCCCGTCGTCGGCCTGGGACTCTCCGCGGACGGCACGCGCGTGGCGGCCTGTAGCCTGGATGAGTGCGTGCGGGTCTTCGACGTGCGGACAGGCGCACGCATGCATGAGCTTCCCCACCCATCCCTGCCCTTCTCCGTCGCGATGAGCGGCGATGTGCTCGTCACGCTGGCCAATGACACGCACACGCGCGTCTTCGACCTCGTCACGGGCGAACTGCGCACGGAGCTCGCTGGAAGCGTCCCCACGGACGACGTCGTGTCCCGGCGCTACTGGGAAACGCTGGGCGAAGGCCCCGTCACGTTCCACCTGCAACGGGACACCACGCCCCGGGCCCGCTTCCAGGATGCAATGGAAGAGGTTCTCATCCTGAAGGATGGGCTTGTCCTGGGACGAGGCCGCACCGAGCGGGACTTCTTGTACGTCCTGAAGCTCCACATGCCCTGAGCATGAGGGACCCGCGGAAGCCTCTCTCCCCTCGCTGCTGGATGGGAGAGAAGTGTGCCTACCCAAAATTCGGTCGCTGCGTCATGAGCGATGCGCATGACGAGCCGCTAGGTCCTCTCTTCCGTTTGATAGAGGTCGGAATTACGCCCGGCGCAGACGCCTCAACACCTCTCTGCTTGCATGTGGACATTCCCCTCCCGTCCTGCGAACGCAGGTAGGCTGGTGCAGCACCCGCGGGTCTACGAGGGTGTTGTTGGAAGGACCGAGACTCTGCGCAGCGCGGCGCTCGTACCGGTGGCGGAGTCCGAAGACTTCCCGTAGCTCTATCACCTTGGCGCCGTGCTCCGGGCCCTGCACCTCACGCGTTTCGGGCGCATCTTTCCCGCGCGACAGGTGTGTCCGGCTCGCGTTGTAGTAGCGCTGGTACTCGCGCAGCAGGTGCCGAGCGTGGGCTTCGTTCAGGACGACGACATGGTCCAGTAGCGCCCTACGTATCGAGCCGATGACTCTCTCCGCGTAGGGATTCTGCCACGGACACTGTGCTGCACTCGGCACCTCGCGAATCCCCAAATGGGTGAGCGTGGCGCGAACGCCCTGGGAGTAGAGCTTGTCCCTATCTCGGTGCAAGTATCGCGGAGCGCTGGCCCGAGGGAAGGCCTCTCGCAACTGTTGCTTCGTCCATTCCTCCGTCGGGTGCGCTGTCACATTGAGGTGGAGGATTCGCCTGTCCCGATGACTCACAACCACAAATCCCAACAGCACTCCAAACGTCGCCGTCGGAATGACAAAGAAGTCCATCCCTGCGGACTCCGCCAGATGTAAGCGCAAGAAGCTCTGCCATGAGGGCGATGGTTTCGGCGCGCCCCTTCCCGGTCTGGGCATGTACCGAGCGACCGTTGTCTGGCCTACCTCCATCTCCAGCTTCAGCGACTCCCCATGAATGCGTGGGGTACCCCATGTCGGGTTGGCTTCGGCCATGCGCCGAATCAACGCGCGCAGTTTCGGAGTTACCCGAGGCCGCCCCGCCCGACTCCGGGACTTCCAGCGCCAGAAGAGCCGAAAGCCCATCCGATGCCACTTCACCACTGTCGCTGGCTGCACCAGGCACAGTGGCCTCCGCCACTCTTGCCAGAGGCGTCGGAGAACGACCCAGAAGAGGCGGTCGCCCCGGGCAAGCCTCGGGGACGAGCGCGGCGCACAGAAGACTGCGCGTTGCTGGCGAAGAGCCAGGTTCTCCAGCGCCAGCTCCGAACGGCTCCGCAGGGCCGAGAGCATCGTCTCGACCAGCGCCTTCACGAAGACCCGCATCTTGCCATTCTTGCCGACCGTAGATGGTAGGCCAGAGTTCGCCCCGCTCTGTCACGAGCCGCCTGTCGCTCCAGAGACAGTCGCGCACACTTACCCACCTCCGCCTCTTCTGGCCCCAGCCAGCATTGGAGCCCTGTGCTTTTCGCGGCCCCATTCGCAGTACCGTGCATGCATTGACGCGCTCGCTGACGCACGCGTGGCACTGGCCCCGAATTTCCGGCAGGCACAGCCCCCCTCGGCCTCGCGGTCGGTGGCGCCAACACGAACGATTTCAAGCTGGCGCGCACCACGCTCGAATCCATTCAAGTCGCCAGGCCCACGCCCACTGAATCCGCACGCCAGCACCGCTGGGTGGACAGAGGCTATGACTACTCGGCATCATCACTTGGTTCCACGCGCTCCTACCGAAATAGGCTCTTATGCCGTTCGGGCGCTCAGCCCAGGCCCATCCGGTCCACGAACCGCACCAGCTCCGCGACCGAATCCACGTCCAGCTTTTGGATGACGCGGGCGCGGTGCACCTTGATGGTCTTCTCGGTGGTGCCCAGCCACTGGGCGACTTCCTTGTTGGTCAGCCCCTGGGCCACCAGCGCGCAGACCTCTCGCTCGCGGGAAGTGAGGGCGGCATGACGGGCACGCAGCGCGGCTGTCTCGGCGCGGCCGGCGCGGGCCGCCGCGTCCTTGAGCAAGGCCTGGGAGATGGCTCCCAGCAGGTGTTGCTCGTCAAAGGGCTTGAGGAGGAAGTCCACGGCGCCGGCCTTCATGGCCCTGACGCTTGCGGGCACATCCCCGTGGCCGGAGATGAAGATGACAGGAAGGTGGCAGCCCTTGGACTCCATGGCCTGCTGCAGCTCCAGCCCGTTCAGCCCCGGCATCCGCAGGTCCAGGATGGCGCAGCCCGGCGTGTCCCCGGACAGCTGTGCGAGGAACTCGGAGGGCGAGGCGAAGGGCCTCGTCGCATGGCCGGCGGCCCGCAGCAGCCGCCCCACCCCGCGCAGCACGGACGCATCGTCGTCCACGAGGAAGATGGTGGCGGGGGCTTGATTCATGACGAGGACTCCGTGTGAGCCGCAGGAAGCACGCACCGTAACAGAGCGCCCTGCCCGGGAGGGCTCTCGGCTTGCAAGCGTCCGCCGTGCGCCTCGACGATGGAGCGGCTGATGGACAGCCCCATGCCCAGCCCTTGGTCCTTGGTGGAGTAGAAGGGTTCGAAGATGAGGGCCAGCCGCGACGGCTCGATTCCTCCTCCCGAGTCCTGCACGCTCAGCTCCACCTGCCCCGGGGCTGGCGAGGCGGTGCGGACCCGCACCTGGCGCCGGCCCGCGGGGACATCTGCCATGGCATCCATGGCGTTGATGAGCAGGTTGAGCACCACCTGTTGGAGCTGGATTCCGTCCCCCTGAACGGCGGGCAGCGACGGGTCTAACGCCAGGTGCAGGTCCGCGCCGCGCAGGTGCATGTCGTTGACCAGCAGGCGCCCCACCTCGCACACCAGGTCATTGAGTGAGTGGAGCTCCTGCCTTGGCTCCCCCCGCTTGAGCAGCACGCGCATGCGGTGGATGACTTCGCCCGCGCGCTTGCCGTCGGAGATGATGTCCCCGAGGGCCTCGCGCATCTCATCCACCTCCGCGGGGGTGGCGTTCAGCAGGCGGCGTGCGGCCTGGGCGTTGCTGAGAATCGCGGTCAGGGGCTGGTTGAGCTCATGAGCCAGTGAGGCGGCCAGCTCGCCCAGGGCGGCCACCCGGCTCACGTGGGCCAGCTGATCCAAGGTTCGACGTGCCTCCATCTCCGCGAGCTTCTCCAGGCGTTGGCGCTCGAGGAGTTCGGCCTGGGCACGCATGCGGCGGCGGCGCTCCGCCACGAGCCCTCCGGCCACCAGCGCCTGCAGGCCGCTGAGCGTCAGTGCCCCCAGGACCCACCAGCGGGAGCGCTCCCAGAGCGTGGGCTCGTCGAAGGCGAGCCGCACCCCGGCAGGCACCCGTTCACGGGGGATGTCCCAGCGTCGCAGCGCGCGCGCATCGACCGTCAGCGTGTCCACGGCCGCCGGCTTCAGGGGCGCGAGGAATTCCTCCTGCGCTCCGCGCAACACGCGGGAGGTGAGCATGCCCAGCTGTTGGCCCACGGCCGCGTAGCTGACGAACGCTCCGCCGACGAACCCCAGCCCGAGGACGGTCTCATGGAGGGCGAAGGAGGGCCGGTTGCTGGCGGCGAGAAACATGCGGGCGATCTCGCGCCCCACGAAGGGTCTCCCGCTGGTATCGGTCATGAAGCTGAAGGTGAGGACCGTGGTGTCGTCCGGCAGGGTCCTCGCGCGCTCGAGCAACTCGGACAGCGGCAGGTTGCTCAAGTCGATGAACTCCAGCCCCCGCTGCGCCAGCAACGGTTGCAGCGCTCGCACCATCTGCTCCTGCTGCGCGCGCTCCCAGGAACTGGAGCCGTTGACGAGCGCCAGCCTCCGTGTGCTGGGCAGCAGCTGCAGGGCCAGCTCCGCGGTGGCCCGCATGTCATAACGCAGCCACAGGCCCGCCACCCGCTCCAGACGCGGCTGCTGCTCCCAGAGCCGCTCGTCCTCGGAGAGGACAATCATCGGGATATCCGGCCACAGGTCCTGGCGCAGCTGCAGGGCCAACTGGATGGCGTCGGAGCGGAAGGCAATGAGGGCATCCGGCCGACGCTCCCGGTATTTGGCCAGATACCAGGTGTGCAGGGCGAGTGTGTAGGCAGACCCGCGAGCCCAACCCAGATCCAGACTCTCGACATCCAGAGTGATGGGGCCGCCCTGCGCTTCCCACAAGGAGGAGCGGAGACTGGCGACGAGCGTCGCCATGGCGGGCAGCGCCGTATCCTCGGGAATGAGCAGGAGCACGGACTTTCCAGCCGGACGCGCCTCCTGGGGCACCGCCTGGGGGGGCAGCAGCAATAGGATGCAGAAGGCAAAGACGATGCGCCAGGACATGGTGGACTCTTTGAACGGAAGAATTCGCCGTGCCCCCTTCCAGCGCGCAGTTGACGGGGGTCTACCCTAAATCCAGTCATTGCGTCATGGGTGCGTCGACGTCACATCGGACAGCGCATCGAGGCGAGTGAGCGAGGCGCGCATGGACGACTCGATTGGCCGCAGGGCCTCCGGTGGGGTCCGCGGCGCCGAGCAGGTCGATCATCAGAATCTGGGGCAGCGGGAGCTCCCCCTCGGGAGGAGCCACGCCGTGCACCCGACACGGCACGCCGAGCTCCTCGAGCGCCCAGGGGACACGCGGATCTCGCGTGCCCCCACCACCTTCGAGTTGACGCGGCCGAAGCCGTGGAGAGTGAGCATCACAGCAGGCTTGGCGCCCACCCACCGGCCGTCGAGGGCAGCGCGGCATTCCCCCCGACCGAGCCCCGGCGGCAGCCTGCTTCGCGAACGAGCCCCCTCAGCGAGGCCTCGTGCCTCTTGAAGCTTCGCTCACTGTGTCAACGCGAGCACGCGTCAGTCGGACCGCCCCCAGGTACCGGCCGTGCCCCACACGTCGTACCCGGGCATCGCGAAGAACGCGGCCGTGCCATTGAGCGTGTAACTGCCCTTGGAGGCCGCAACCGACTTGACCTTGTCGATGAGGTTGTTCACGCGTGACTTCATCTGGTCCGTCACTTTCGCGACCTTGGGGATGTTCACGATCTCACTCCAGGCGCCGCTGGCCGAGCCAGAGGAAGTGCCAGAGGCGAAGCCGTTGACCGTGCTCTTGGCAAGCCCCTGGTACCAGGGCTCGTGCTGCTGGACGTTGGTGAGGATGGTCGCCAAGTCGTTCGACACTGCGCTCCCCGCGGCGCCCACGACGGCCTTGGCGCCGAGGCGCGCGGCGATGCCGGTGCGCCCCGTCTTGTTGGCGAGTTTGCCCGTCGCGAGCGTTCCGAAGCCGCTCACGACTCCTTTCGTAAAGCCCGCGGCGGCGCCAATCCCCATGGCCTCGAAGCAGCCCTTGGCCGAGAAGTCGCGTCCGTGCTTCACATCGTAGTTCAGTCCGGCTCTCCCGGCGCTCGAGAGCGTGTTGCTCGCGACCGTGCGACCGAACTGGGTGATTTTCTTCGAGACGGAGGTGGTCGAGCTCGCCGCGCCCTCGACCACCGAGGCACCCGCGGCCACTGCCTCCGAGCCCGCCGCCGCGGCCCCCTCCGCCGCGCCGGCCGCTGCTCCCTCCGCCGCGCCAGTCGCTCCCTCCGCCGCACCCGTCGCGCCCTTCGCCGCGCCTTTCGCGCCCTTCGCCGTGCCCTTCGCCACGCGCTTCGCCGCTCCCACCGCCGCGCTCGAGGAGCCGCCGGTGAAGAGCGAGAGCCCGAAGCCAATGAGGGTGATGGCCACCATGGCCACTGCGACGCCGATCTGCTCCCCGAGCGAGAACTCACCGGTGGGGTCGGTGATGCCGAGCGGATTGTTCGCGGCGAAGATGTAGGGGCTCGCGAACTGCCGCTGCGGGTCCGGCGTCACGAAGCGGCGCAGGACCGGGTCGTACATGCGGGCGCGGAAGTTGTAGAGCCCGACCTCGGAGTCCCACTCCTGCCCCTGGAAGAGGTAGGGAGTGACCGCCGTGTCTCCCTCGGTGAGCGTGAGGCCGCCGAAGGGGGCGTACGCGTAGCGGGCCACGAGCGTGGCGTCTTCCACGACCGCCCACACGGACTGGTCCGGGTCCGTGAGCACGAAGCGCGTGGCCTCGCCCACCAGCGCGAGGAGCCCCGATGCGCCTTGGAGGAGCACCGTCCAGGACTCACCATCCCGCCGTGCCACGGGGACCAGACCCGCGCCGAAGAAGTAGACGCTGTCGGCGCCATCGCGGCGGCGCTTGAGCACGCGTTGCTGACTGCCGCCGTAGGCGAGCCGGAGCGCGCCACCGGAGGCCTCGATGCGCGTCGTCATGCTGGTGGCACGGTCGTACCCGAACGTGCGGCCGGCGCCCGCCAGGAGCTGGCCGCGCGCGCTCCAGGTGAGCGGCTGGGCCGGCTCCGACCCGACGGTGAGCGACGCGACCCGGTCCGAGCCGTCGACGCACGGGGTGGCCACCCTGGTGCCGCTCTCCTCGGCCTCCCAGATGTTGCCGCTGGGGTCGTAGGCGCGGATGGTCGTCGGCGTGGCGCCGGCCGCGGTGAGGAGGCGCCGCTGACCATCGTAGCCGAAGACCTCCTCCTGGCTGAGGTCCTTGCCGGCGAAGCGCCACCGCACGCGGCGGGTGTGCACGACGCCATCCGCGTCATAGGCATAGGCGAGCGCGAAGGCCTGGTCGCCGGCCGCCGAGGTGGTCGTCATCGCGGCCACCTGACCGCGCGAGGTGGAGTCGACGAGCCGGGTCCACGCGCCCTGCCCGAGCACCTCCCGCTGCACCGTGCCGTCCGCGCTCCAGCCATAGGTCGCGAGGTCGCCGAGGCCAGCGGCGGTGCCAACGGACACAAGGTGCCCGAGTTCGTCATAGGCGTAGTGGACTGCCGCGAGCGGGGCTCCCTCGGGGAAGTCGACGCGGACCACCTGCGAGAGGTTGTCGTATGTGTAGGCGATCGTCCCGTCCGCGGCCGTGGGCCCGTCGAGTTTCATGCGCACCGAGGAGAGGTGCCCGTCCTCGTCGTAGCCGAACACCTCGGTGACCGTGACGTCCGCGTCGTCCCCGGGATTGTTCGCCACCGAGCTCCATTTCATGCCGATGAGGGTGGGCTCGTGCCCGTCGCCGTCGTAGCGCATCGTGACCGCGACCGTGGTTGCCTCGGTCGGCCAGTCGGGCTGGTTCGCGAGCAGGCGGAGCGCTGTTGCGTCCCACGCCGCCCAGAGGGTGCCTTCCTCCACCATGCGCCCGAGCGCGTCGTACTTGTAATAGACAAACCACTGCTCGCCCGCATCCATCGCGGGCTGCACGAAGCGCAGCCGCCCGGCCACGTCCGACACGAACTGTGTCTGCCCGGCGTCGGGGTCGGCAAGGGACTCGGTGCGCTGGAGGGCGTCCGTCGTCGTCCGCTGTGCGTAGGCGCTCGGGAGCTGCTGGGGGCCGCTCACCAGCGCGTTGGGGAGCGCGGTCTGGAGCGTGGCCACGGGCCCGGACGCGCCCGCCGAGTAGGTCCGGTTGCCCGAGGTGCGTGAGACCTCCTCCCCCGTGCTCGACACGTAGGTGCTCCTCACGGTCTGCGAGAGGTGGTCGGTCAAGCGCACGGACCGGGTCTGGACCGGGCTCGTGAGCGTGTCCTGGAAGTACTGGCCCGCGGGGAGACTCTCCGCCGCGTTCGCGCCGAAACGCAGCCGCGTGGTCTGGCGCTGCTCCTCGGGCACCGAGAGGTCGATTGCATAGGGCTTGCCTGGGCTGCCCTGCTCGAGCGCCTGCTGCCGCGGCGAGGCCTCGTAGCGCATGCCTTGGTAGGGGTATCCCTTGTCGTCCGAGCGCATGATGCCGTCCTCGGTCTGTCCTCGGTAGTAGTCGGCGACGTCGCCCTTCAGCTCCCAGGTGGTGGAGAGATTCGCGAGGAAGTCGTCCACGTCCACGAAGCCTGGCCGGTATTGGAGGACGGGCTGGTTCTGGCCGGAGCCGAACGAGCCGGGGGCACCCTTCGTCGTCACGAGCTGGCGGTCGAGCGCGTCGTGGACGAGGCAGGCCACGATGCTGTCAGCCCCCTGGAGCTGCTGCACCTGACGCTGCCGGCCAGCGGCGTCGTTGTAGCAAACGCCGACGCGGACGTCCTCGGCGACGGAGAGGTTGCGGATGGCGCCCTCCCCGGCGAGCGTGATGGACACTGTGTCCCCGGCGGGGCGGACCGACTGGCTGTAGAGGAGCTGGCCTCCCGCGAAGAAGAGCACGACGCCATCGCCGACGACGAGGAGCCAGTGTTGCTCGAGGGGAGGCGTGGCCAACGCCGTCCAGGCCCCTCCCCCCTGGGACGCGCTCCATTCGCCATCCCAGCGAATCGTCACGTCGCCCACGGACACGGATGCGACCACGTCGCGCGCCTGGAGCTCGAAGTAGACCGCGCGGGTCCCCTTCGCGGTGCCGCGCCAGGTGACCGCCCCCGCGGTGGCGCCCGTATGCACGAGGGCGCCGTTCGCGGCCGCCCACCCGGCGGATGCGTCCCAGCGCTCGCGCCAGCAGTCGCCGTCACGGAAGGTCTCGAGCACGCCACCGGTGGCGGGGTGGAGGGTGACTTCAGCGTTGGGACTCGTGGGCGAGAAGACGCCGTCGTTGCCCCGGCGCGAGAGGAAGCTCTGGGTGAGCTCCTTGACCTCTCCGGAGGCACCCACCGAGACGGTCGGCTGGAAGGCGCGGTCATAGTAGGTGCGCGTGGTGCGGCCGCTCGCGTCCTGGGTCGAGGTGATTTGCTGGCTCGGCTCGTCGAAGGTGCGGCTCACGAGGCTGTTGGCCAGGGGGCCCACCAGCACGCTGTCGATGGTCACCGGGCTGGCGGTGGTGTTCGTGAGCGACACGGCGAGCACCACCGATGCCTCCGTAACGGCGGAGCGGGGCGCGAGTGGGGCACTGCCAGTCGCGAGGGTCCTCGTCCGGCGAGGACGGGCGGCGAGGCGGGCGCGGCGGGCCGCGGAGCGGCGATCCGGCGCGGGAACGGCGCCACCGAGCACTTGAGGACCGCCGAGCGGGACAGGCACGGTGACGTAGCGCCATGCGCCGTCCGTGGCGGGCAGCGGCACGAAGAGCGGCGTGGCGGCCACGCCGTCGACGGTGACGGTCGCGCAGATGCCCGTGGTGCCGTTGGCGGCGAAGCCGGCCGGTGTCCGCACCCACGCCCCGACGAGGTATGTGCCCTCGGGGGCCTCGGGCGTCACCGTCACGGCGAGGGCGGCGTTGGCGCCTCCGGGCAGCCGGGCCGCGCGGATGCCCGTGCGCACCTCGTCCGCGTCGTACTCCACGCCGGAGAGCGTCCAGCGGGCAGTGTCCTCGTAGGGCTGGAAGCCGAGGAAGGCGAGCCCACCGAAGGGCGCGTTGGACGAGCGCGCGACGGCGAACTCGCAGTTGGCGCTGTAGAGGGTGGCGGTCGGCACGCCGATGCCGTCCACGCTCTCCTGCTCCTGGCCATAGGGCGTGTGCTCCGTGGTTCGCGCCGCGAGGGCCCAGCCGGCCGGGTTGTCTCCCGGTGTGTAGGAGGCGAACGGGAACGCTGCGTCCGCCGCGTCGAGGAGGCCGAAGGTCGCCTCGGCCACCGCGACGATGACACCCTCGGCGTTCGGCCAGCCGGCGTAGGTCGTCGCCATGACCTGCAGGGGGACCGTGCCCGTGTCGGTCGTGACCGTGTTGGTCACCTGCGCGGGGTCGGTGAGCGCGTGGATGGCGGCCAGTCCGGCATCGACCGCGACCCCCTGGAGCGTGGTTTGTACGAACGTCTGCGCCTGGCCCTCGCCCCCGCACTGCTGGAGCGAGAGGGTCACCGGCTGGCCCGTCGCGGAGCCGGGGGCGCCGTTCGGTACGTACATGGTGGTCTTCGTGGTGCTGACGCCGTTGATGACCTGCGTGTCCACCGTCTGCGCCACCCAGCCGCCGCGGAGCACGAGGGTCTCGGGCTCGAGGACGTCGGAGGCGACCTGTTGGTAGACGACCCAGGTGGCCTCGGTGCTCTCGAGCAGCACGCCGCCGCAGTCGCGCGTCTGCGTGCGCAGCAGGAGGCCGTCGAGCATGTCGTAGTGGTTCTTGCCGGTCTCATCCGCCATGCCGTTGAGGTAGGTGCTGTCCACCCACCCGTTCACGGGGTTCGCCGCATCCGAGGTTCCCGGGCAGGTGCGGGCGGAGAAGTACTTCACGATGTTGCCCAAGGGGTCGCAGCCCGCGGTGGCCGTGTCGAAGACATAGCGCGTCGGAATCTCATCCTGATAGCCATCGGTCACGTCGAGACCGGTGACCGCGTAGTGCTCGATGGGACCGGCGAAGGCGTCCCCGGCGTACTGGTGGAGGTACACCGTCGTCGCCGCGTCGAAGCTGACGGCGTTCTGGGGGTAGGTGGCGAAAAGCTGCGGCCCCTTGGGCGAGGTGCCCGGGCCAGTCCCGCTGGCCATCTTCTCCTCGAGGAACGGCACCGGCTTGCCCACCTGCCCGTTTCGCAGGACGACTGCCTCGACCCGCTGCGACGAGCTCCCCTTCCCGGTGGTGAACGACAGGAAGGTCGGCCCCTGGTCCACGAGCGACTCGGAGTCGAAGTGGTAGCCCTCCGCGCTCACGAGGGACTCCAGGTTGGCTGACGCCGGCGCGGTCGCGATGGCCCCCCAGTCCGACGCGGTGCCACGGAAGTACACGTACGGGCCGACGACCGCCCAGTCGGCGCCGCCGCTCGTGGGCCAGTTGGCCCTCTGGGTATCCTGGGGCGGCAGCGATTGGCCCAACCTGGCCGGGGCCGGCCTCCAACCCGCCGTCGGGTCATAGGCCATCACCTGTCCGACGGCCGCGCCGGCGCCCGTGGAGGGAACGATGACCTGGATGGCGTAGTCGGGCCCGAACGCGTAGCGCTGGTCGTGACTCGCGTCGGGCATGCCCGGGTTGAGCTTCGTGCTCACCGCCCACGCCGTGCCATCGAAGCGCGCGAGGTTGCCGTTGGTGGCGACGAGCGTGTCGTCAATCACCTGCGGAATCCATGGGGTGGGCGGGTTGTCCCGCCCGAAGGTGTCGCTGAACTCGCCGAGCGCGTGGACCTCGAGCGCGTAGTCCGCAGTCCACTGTGCCACCCAGACGCGGTAGACGTTCTGCTGCGAGTTGCCAGCGATCAGGTTGGACACCGCCACGAGCGAGGCGCCCGGCACGAGGGCGACACTGTCCAGGTCCACCGTCGAGAGTTTGGGGAACGTGGTCGGGGGTCCCGACCGCCACACGAGCAGGCTGTCCAACCAGCGCAGCGCCAGCTTGCCGTCGAAATCCAACGTGGCGAGGTACTCCCCCGCTCCCGCGATCCACGTGTAGCGGGGGGACACGATGGTCTCGCGCGTCCAGGCCCGTGTGGTCCATCGCCAGGTGAGCACCTCGTAGCTGCCGGACAGGGTCCTGCTGCTCATCTGCGCCACGGCGAGCCACGTGGTGCCACCCACGAAGGTCGTGGTGGCGCCGCTCGTCGGCAACGTGAGGGTGGGGGCGTTCTTCGCGGTGGTGACCCCGTTGATGGTGGCGCTGCGCCACTGGCCGGGCCGAGCCACGTCACGGTCGAAGACGTAGACGGCGCGCTCCGACGGGGTGATGCGCGTGAAGGTGAGCGCGAAGAAGTCCTGGTTGGCGACGACCTGGAGGCTGTCGAGGTCGAGGCCGAGCGTGTCGAGGAGGGCGTCGTCCGGGTCGAGCTGCCATGTGAGCCACGCCCCTCCCCAGGTCCAGACCTGGAGCGAGAGCCGGCCCTTCGACTGGTTGTAGTACGTGACGACGGTGTAATCCGGGCCGTAGTAGACGCGTGGAGAACCGCCGCCGACGGCGTCCGGCCGCTTCACCTCCGCGCGCCGTTCGCAGAGCGAGAGATTCTGGCGGGTATAGGTATAGGTGGCGGTGCCGCCCTCCGGAGAGGTGAGGGACGCGAGGGCCCCGGGCTGGCCACCCTCCGTCGCGGCATCGAGATGGTAGTCGAACACGAGGCCGGGGCTCGCCACGCCGTCCTGGTCGAGCTGGGTGATACGGGTGAGGAAGCGCTTGAACGTGTCTCCTCGGAGGGAGGCCGTGGAAGCGGTGACGTTGGCCACCTCGCGCTCCCGGCCGTCCGCGTCCGGCCGCGGGTCGTAGCTGAAGCCGAAGGTGAAGAGGGGGGAGCCGTCGGTCGCCTGGACGCAGATGGTGTCGAGGAAGCGCGTCTCGTAGCGATCCTGCCAGGCACCGGGGGCGTCGCTGGGGACGGCGCGGTGCGGGTCCGCGTACTCGCGCGGGGCCGTCTCCTCGGCGCTCCACAGCTTGTCGCCGTAGCCGAGCGTGACGGTGCGGCCGAACACGTCGGTGATGCGGGTCAGATACACGGCCTTGGTGTACGGCAGCCCGCCGGTGCCCACACGCTGCTCGCAGCCTGGCCGCAAACCGTCGTCGGTCCGCTCGAAGCCGTTGTAGGCATAGGTGACGGTGCTCCCGAATCGGTCCGTGACACGGCCGAGGTACCAGGCTTGTGCCACCTGGACCTGCCCCTCGGTCCGCATCGAGGCGCCGCTCCAGCGCGGCTCACCGTTGCTTCCCTTCCACCACACCGACCACGCCACCGTGTCATTCACGCTGCGCGCGCCGGCCGAGCCCCGCGTGACGCCGCCGCCGAATGAGCGCCGCACCGCCGAATCGCTGGTAACCACCCAGCGCTCGTAGCGGGGGTAGTACTGAATCTTCCAGAACTGGTAGTTCTGGAGCTGGTACGCCTCGCCGCCGTCCTTCGCCTGCAGCCGCTCTCCCACCTCGAGCGCGTAGAGCAGCTCGTGGGTGTCGTCGACGAGCTCCCAGGTGCCATGGCCGCCCCGCGCGATGGCGTCCGCCGACAGGAGGAGCCCGTGCGCGTGGAACTCCTCGATGAGCGCAGCGGGGACGGGCTTCCCGTCGGCCAGACCGCCAGCGAGGGCCGCGTCGGCGGAGAAGAGGCGGGGGGCCCACGGCTGGCGAATCAGCGTGTTGGGCACTCCGTTCTCGAAGAGCGCGTACTGCCGCGTGTCCGGCACTGGCGAGCCCGAGGACATCGCCTCGATCCACGTGAGGGGAAGGCTCCAGCCTAGGCCGACCACCCCCGTCGGCGCCTCGCGGTTCCACGTCGTCGCCTCGCGGAACACGTTGGATTGGTACTGGAGTGACAATGACACATCGAGGCCGTTGCCCTCGGAGCGCCCCGGGAGGGTGAACAGGCTCTGGGTGAGGTTGACGTCCCCGCGGAACAGGTTGACGGAGCTCGACAGATTTCCGACGGAGCGGTCGTCCATCTGGAACGTGCGGATGGCGGGGGGCTGACTTTGCGACGCGGGGTTGGACGACGACATGGGAGACCTCGAGCGGGCGCGAAGGGGGTGGGGCCCGCGCGGATGGCACGGGACGGGAAGCGGGTGCCCCGCGGCGTCGTGGGGCACAGGCCGGGTCCAGCCAGCAGGAACCTGGAGGCCGCCTAGTCCTTCGGAATGCCGATGACCACGAGCGACACGCTGGATTTCGTGTCGTCCGCGACGTTGCCGCTGTCATCCGTGAAGAAGGCCTTCGGCGACTCCAGCCGGACGATAGAGCCATCGACCGTCCACTTCGCGCAGCCGCCACCTATCGTCCGGACGTGATTGTCCTGGTTCTTGTGGAAGGTCGCCTGGTAGTCCTGGAGGAGCACCACCGCGTCGGAGAGGGGCGTCCCGAGGTCCACGCTCACGGTGCTGGATGTCCGCTGGTCGTTCAATGTCGTCTGGCGCACCCCGTCCTCGATGGTGCTGGCGGCGATGAGGCCGGCGTCGACTTGCGCCGTCGTGGCCTGGTTGCCCGAGTTGTCATGCATCGACGCGGTGGCCGTGATGTTGGCGATGGTGTTGTTCACGGTGATGCCCGTCGAGAACTGGACCGCCGCCACCTGGTGCTGCTTGTTGTACTCGAGCTTCCACCCGGCAAGGAAGGTGGGGTGGATCGCGCACGCGGTGCTCGGGAGCGTAATGTTGGGGCTCTGCCCATTGCTGGGAATGCCGTGCGCGGAATCGAGCGCGACGCCGGAGTTCGTGGAGTCGAGGACCGCGACACAGCAGACCACCACCGAGCTGTTGTTCGTGTCGAGGTTGTGGCCGCTGTCGTCATTGAGCTTCCCGACGACCTTGGCCGTGACGACCGAGGCGCTCGCCTTGTTGGTGGCGAGGGTGAGCTCGAGATTGTGGACGAAGTTGTCGTTGTCGTAGCAGAACTTCCAGTACGCGATGCCGACCGTGAAATCGAGCACGCTGCGCCCGTTGAAGTCGAACGTCGCAGTCTGACTGGGGTTGACGGTGGCGTAGGACACGGCGATGGGCATGGCTTGGCTCCAGGACGCCGAGGCGGCGTGTGAAGGTTGAGTGACGAAGGTGTTCGTCCGCACGCACTTGAAGTGAAACAATCATTGCATGTGGGACGTGACAGGTGATTCGAGCGTGGCTCCGACACGTTGTTCCAGTGGCATGTCGTACGGCTCGTCACATCGACCGCGAGGTCATCGTTCGACTGCCTGGCTGCATCAGCTCGGTCTCTTGTACCCTGAGTGTCAGTTCGTGGATATTGGACCTAGTGCCTACACCCAGCCGCCCATGGGAACCCACCGGGCACGTCTGCCCCCGCAGCAAAAAGCCCGAGAAGATCCGCGCCTTGTCGGGGACGAAAATCATCCGCCGTGGATTTTTCCAGAAAGGAGCGGTGACCATGACGACGGAGATGAAGCAGACGAGCCCGATGAAGTTCAGCTATCGCAACAACCTCTGGACCCAGCTCGATGCCGCCTCCCGTTCGCACGTGAGTACTGGCTCGATTTCCATCGTGGGATTTGGCCGCCTTCACGGTCATCCGCCCGTACCCTGCTGAAGCTCGCGCTCCGTCACCCAAGCGCCATGTCACGCAGAGGCCGGGCTCCCATCCAGGGGACCCGGCCTCTCGGCTTTCAGGGCCCCGCTCCTTCAGGGGACGTAGAGCGCTAGGGAAGACGCGCGGGCCTGTAGAGCCCGAGCCCGACAGGGCCCGCTGGGTTCAACTCCCAGCGGTGAGCGTCAGGTGTGGTTTGCGGAGATTCAATCGGTCCCCGATTGAAGGGCGGAACCCACCCCCTCCTTAAAACCACTGAAAATTACTCGCCCTTCGGCCTCTCAGAGAGTCTGAGTCCCCTGAGAGAAAAGCCGAGAACGAGTTCGCTTAGGGCTTCATTCGGGGACGCTGGCGATGTCCGCATCATCCCGCTGGACGTCACCGATGATGCCAGCATCGCGGCGGCGGCGCACATCGGCGCGCAGACGCAGGCGCTCGACGTGCTCATCAACAACGCGGGCATCTACGTGAAGGACGGTGATGGAGCGCCCAGCACCGTGCGTTTGGACGCCATGCGCGCCACCTACGACGTCAACGTCTTCGGCCCGTTGCGTGTCACGGCCGCATTCCTCCCCTTGCTGCGCGCGGCACGCAACGCCCACGTGGTGATGGTGGGCGTGGGCCTGACGGTGCTTCCCGACTACCTGGTGGCCTCCTCGGTCCGTGAGGGCAGGTTGGTGACGCTTACCCCCGACGCGGGCCGGCGCGCCACGCGTCCTCCCACGGGTACGCTGTGGGTGGCCTGGCGGAAGTCCGCGGCGCCCACGGCCCGGTTCCTCGCGGTCCGCGACTGGCTCCTGGACGGTAGCGAGGCTCGCTGAACCAAAGGCTCCGTGTGCACCAGGTCGTGGTGCTTTCGTGACAAGAGCATGCGCCTGGGGGAAGCCGCGCCCCCTGCGGGTGAAGCGGGCGGAAGTCGTGCTCACGGTGCATCGCTACGACCTGACGCGGGTGGCCCTTTACACCGGAGCGCTCACTGCGAGGTCGCTTCCATCCACTGGACCACGACCTGGCACAGCGCCTTCTTCTTCGCCTTCACCTCCGCCAGGCCGCGAAGCGTGACGACGGCGCGGTCCGCGGCGGCCCACTGCAGCAGGCCGCTGGCGTCCTCGAAGGAGAAGCCTTGCGTCGCCTTCACCTTCGCGCCCCGGTGGAAGATGAGCTGAACACAGTCCTTGGGCTTCAGCTTGAACGTCACCCGGTCATCGCCCTTGAAGCAGAAGCTTGGCGCGTTCCACTTGATGCGCTCCACAATGCCCGGATGGGCGGCCAGGATGGCGGTGCGCAGGCTTTCGACTTCGTCCTTCCTCGCGTGTTCGAGTTCCTGCATGAATCGCTCGACTGCTTCGGACCGGTTCGACACGCGCGTCACCTCTCTCCAGCACCATGATATTGCGAGCGGGCCGGACGACGCGGGATAAACCGGGCCATGCGCGAAGTCAGTGGCCAGCAGCTGGTGCAGCAACTCCGCGACCTCGGCGTGCGGGAGGGCGGTGTGCTCGTGGTGCACACGTCCTTCAAGGCCGTGCGCCCGGTCGAAGGTGGCCCGCTCGGGCTCATCCACGCACTGCGTGAGGCGTTGGGGAGCGAGGGGACCCTGGTCATGCCCACGATGACGGATGGCGAGGGCGTGTTCGACCCGAGGACCACGCCCACGGCAGGGATGGGCATCACCGCCGAGCGCTTCTGGCGCCAGCCCGGCGTCCTGCGCAGCACCCACCCAGGCGGCTCCTTCGCGGCCGTGGGCCCTCGCGCGCCGGAAATCTGCCGCCCACAGCCGCTCTCGCCGCCCCATGGTCCTGACAGTCCGGTGGGCTGGGCACATGACCTGGGCGGCCAGGTGCTCTTGCTGGGCGTCACCCAGGGCGAGAACACGACCATCCACCTGGCGGAGGCCTTGGCCTCCGTGCCGTACTCCGTCACCCACCCGTGTGTCGTTGAAGTGGATGGCGTTGCGCGGACCGTGGACATCGCGGAGACCGACCACTGCTGTCAGGGCTTCCAGCGCGCCGACGGCTGGCTTCGCGCCCGCGGCCTCCTGCGTGAAGGCAAGGTGGGGCACGCCGACGCGAAGCTCGCCGACGCGCGCGACGTCGTGAACGTCGTGGTCGAGCACCTTCGGGCCGACCCGCTCGTCTTCCTCTGCACGGCGGGCGCGGGCTGCGAGGAGTGCGACAGGGCCCGCGCGAGCGTGGCAGTGCCTTGAAGCGGGCCTCGACGGGCGTCCAACCCGAGGCCTCGGGTGCGTCCGCGCTCAAGAGATACCGGCCGCGCCATGACCGCCTTCAGCAGCGGGTCCAGAACCTCGTGCCGGGAGGGCGCCGCCACGAATGACTTTCTCGTGAACACGACCTTCTCAACATTTCAAGGATGCTCTGCGAGTCAGGGGGCTGGTGTATGGAACCTCCTCCCCCGCCGTACCCCCCAGGAGGAATCATCCATGCGTCGTCTCGTTCCAGCCCTTCTCTCCGCGAGTCTGATGGTCGGATGTGGTCCCACCGGCGCCGAGTCCGAGCCGTCTTCTCCGTCCACGGAGCACCAGGACGCGCCGCTCACCACCACGGACGTGGACGTGGCCCCGGAGTGTCAGGGCCTGCTCACCTTCGTCAACACGGCGTCGCTGTCCACGCTGGACGCCTACCTTCCCAGTGACGTCGCCCAGAACCTCGTCGGCTACCGCGCGACGGCGCCCTTCTCCACGCTGGCGCAGGTGTCCGGGGTCCAGGGTGTCGGCGCGGTGCGCCTGGCGCAAATCGAGGGTGGCGCCCGCGCGCTGGGCTACATCACCAGCACCTGTGCCGGCATCCTGGACGAGCTCGCGCTCTCCACCGATGACGCCGCGGCGGTGGTCACCCTGGTCAACACCATCCACAGCGACGCGCTGTACGCCGTCCTGCCGTACGCGTGGAACGGCGCGACGAACCTCCTCAACCTGCGGCCCTTCACGTCCGCGCAGGCCATCTCCGAGGTGACTGGCATTGGCGCGGTCAGTCTGCGCAACCTCCGCAACGCGGCCACGCAGGGCTACGCGCTGACGGCGCTCATCGCCGCGGTGAACGCCCAGGAGGAGAGCCTGTGGACCTCCCGGCTGAGCCAGGGCTTCGAGGTGGAGGACGTGATTGCCGGCGCCCACGGCAATGACGAGTTCAAGAGCGCGCAGTGCTTCGGCATCGACCCCAGCCTCTTCCCCAACGCGCTCTGGCAGGTCCGTCCGCAGTTGGCCACGGGCGCCGAGGTCGTCAACCAGGTCGCCAGCACGGTCGACTACGCCGACCGCAACGAGCCGCTGCCGGAGGCGCTCATCACCGACGGCCTGGCGGAGCTCCAGGCGCGCACCGCGGGTGGCACGTTCAAGGGCTGCTACATCAGCTACGGCAAGGGCCCCTGGGCCGGCATCGCCGTCAGCTTCTTCATCGACACGGTGACGGGCTACCGCGTGCTGACGGAGCAGCACTGGGTGGAGTAGGCCCTGGACGCGCGAAGCCCCCTGTCACCCACGGGTGACAGGGGGCCTCTCAAACGGCGAGCTGGCGCGTGACTACGGCACCACCGTGGCCGTCACGGACACGCCCGAGTAGGACGAGTAGCCGCGCACGGACACGTACCAGGTCCCCGACTGGGGGTTGGAGAAGGTGCAGGTCTCATCGTTGCCGGACGCGTAGGGCCGGCAGTCGTAGGCGCTGGTGGTGGGCTGCGAGCCGCGACGCACATAGAGGTCCGCGTCACCCGAGCCACCCGCCTGCGTCACCGTGAGCGACGTGGTGCCGCTGGGGACGTTGATGGAGTAGTGCTTCCAGGTGCTGGAGGAGCCCGACAGGTTCGTCTGGGAGAGCACCGTGGTGCCGGTCGGCGGGGGGGTCGTCCCATTGATCTTGGAGTCAATCCAGCTCTCGAAGTGCGACACGCGCGCGTACATGCCCGGGTAGCGCGAGTCGGCGCAGCCGATGCCCCAGCTCACGACGCCCGCGAGCTTGCGAGTGCCGTTGTGGTTGACGGTGAGCGGACCCCCACTGTCACCCTGGCACGAGTCCTTGCCCGACGCCGAGGCGCCAAGCTGGTCCGCGCCAATGGTGTAGCTCGGGTACTGGCTCTGCGCCTGCGCGTTGGTAATCAGGTTGACGTCCACCGTGCGCAGGTTGACAGGCAACGACGAGGAGCCGGAGGAGGTCGAGCCCCACCCCGTCGCGGTCGCGACCACGCCCGCGTTGGTGGCGCCGTTCGACGCATCCGCCGCTGAGACGAGCGGAATGGCCCTGACGGTGGTGCCATTGAGGTCCAACGGCGTGGACAGGCGAATCAGGGCAATGTCCTTGCCCTGGGTCGCCGTGACGTAGCCGGTATACCGGATGACCTCCGCCGTGGCGCGCCGCTGACCCGTGCCAGTGCGCGAGGTGGAGCCCGCCAGGATGGAGGGGCGAGAGCTGCTCGACACGCAGTGCGCCGCGGTCAGAATCCAGTTCGCGTTGAGGATGGAGCCACCGCAGAAGTGGCTGGTGCCGTTCTGCAGGGACACCTGCCACGGGTTCGCGCCAATGGTCGTTTCCACACCACCGACGATGTCCTGCTCGATGGTCGCCGGCGCCTCCGCCTCCGCCTGCTCCTCGACCATCTCCGGACCGCAACCGACCAGCAACGACATCGCGCCAACCGTCGACCACCGCCGCATGACCTTCACTGACATCATGGAGACCTCAGGTATCTAGGGGAGACGTGAAGCGGCAATGATTGAATAGCCGTCCCACGCTCAAAAAACCGTAACACACGATCTTCCCCATCTACCAGTCCCATCCCGGATGAACCGCCACCGCGCCCAGCGGCGACCGCGCTTTGCGACATGCCTGTTTCATTACATTCCTGCCACACTTTGGAATGGAACGAAGCGTCGAAGGCATGTCATTGGGGGCGCGTGTCGAGGTGACGGCGGCGACATGAAGCAGCCCGGTGGTGTTGATGCGACACACCACCGGGTCTGTCACACCCCTGTCTATGGGCGATTTTCCGGCCGCGTGGTGCCGCTGAGGTTGGACGGCGCCGCGGAGCGCGGCAGCTTCGGCGGGGGCGGCTTGGCGAGGCTGTCCAGGAAGGGCATGAGGTATTCGGCGGCTTGCAGGATGTCGCGCTCGAAGTCCGTCACCATCCGCGATGAAACATCCAGTCTCAGCAGCGTGTCTTGCGTCTCCGTGTGCCCCTCCCAGGTCACCTGGGCCACGGGCCCGGGCGTGCCCGTGCGCGCGAACTGGACCAGGGAATCCACCAGTTGACGCATGAACGTCCGGTCCTCCTCCGTGAACAGCTCGCCAGCGGGCGGCACGTCCGCGGCCGTCTCCAGGAAGTAGGGCACCTCGCCCCCGTGAGGCACGCCCAGGCGCTGCCGGGGGGCGAGCAGCTTCGCGCGGTATTCGAAGTAGTAACGCCACACGGCGGCGCCTTGCTCCGCGTGACGGGTGGCCAGCAAGCGCGGCATGACGGTGAAGACGAAGTCGCGGCACATCCGCCGGCCAATCTCCCGGTCATCGTCCACGTCGGGGTAGAGCTGGCGAATGGACTCGGCGAAGGCGCCCAGGCGTTCGAGGATGGTGCCGGGGTCGATTCCGAACGAGGACACCACGCTGGAGTCGTCACTGGTGCTGCCGATGATGAGCGGCAGGGAGAGCTGCTCGCCACGCGCGAAGGTTTCGCGAATGGGCTCGGGGAGGACGGAGTCTCCGTAGATGGGGCTGGGCGCGTTCGCGGTGTCCGCGGGGAGCATCCAGAACTTCTCCGGACTCAGCTCGCGCAGCTCCTTCATGGTGGCCAGCAGCCGGTCCAGCCCGTTCCTCCACGCGAAGGCCATGCCGGCCAGCCGCGCGTCCGCCAGGGGCTTCTCCTGGAGCACGTATGCGCTCATGGCCACACCCCGGCGGAAGAGGTTCTTCTCCTTGACCTGCGGCGACGTGAAGAGCGACAGGACGCTCTTGGCACCCGCTGACTGTCCCATCACCGTGACGTTGCCGGGGTCGCCGCCGAACCGCGCGATGTTGTCGCGCACCCACTCCAGCGCCACCATCTGGTCCAGCAGGCCAAAGTTCGCCGGCCCACCCGGGTTCTCCTTCTCCAGCGCCGGATGCATGAAGAAGCCCAGGTGCCCCAAGCGGTAGTTGAAGGTCACCAGCACCACGTCGCGTGACGCCAGGTGAATCCCTTCATAGGGCGGCACGCGGCCCGAGCCGATGACGAAGGCGCCGCCGTGAATCCAGAACACCACCGGCAGCTTCGCGCCCGCATCCAGCTTGGGCGTCCACACATTGAGGAAGAGACAATCCTCGTGCATCTCACCGGGGTCGCCGCCGCCGGCGTCGATGCAGGCCTGACGGGACTGGTGCGCGGAGAAGCCGAAGTCGAAGGCCTCGTGGACACCGGGCCACGGATTGGCGCGCTCGGGCGCCCTCCAGCGCAGCGCTCCCGTGGGAGGCTTCGCGTAGGGGATGCCCTTGAAGACAGAAATCTTCCCTTCGACCAGGCCCTGCACCTTGCCTTCCTTCGTGAGTACCTCAGGCGTCTTGATGACGTTCATCGACCGGCTCCCTTTGGTTATGAGCGGGCGCGAAACTGAATTGAGCGGCAACTCCTGGCAACACCTCCCCGCCGGAAACCCGCGTTCATGAAAGCGACAGACCGGAACACGACACCCGCCTCGTCCCGGAGTCGGTCGGGGCCGGGCTCGGTCCCGCGGGCGAACGCTCCGGTCTTGTTCGCGCCAGCTTCCAGGTGCCGTGATAGGGTGGCCGCCGCATGGCGATAGACAAGGCGCTCCTGCTCATCGCGGACATCGGCGGGTACACCCGCTTCATGAGTCATCACCGCTTCAGCCTCGCGCACGCGCAGGAGACGGTGGCGCAGTTGCTCGAGGCCGTCATTGATGCCTCGGGTCCGCTCAAGCTCGCCAAGCTCGAAGGAGACGCGGCGTTCTTCTATGCCGTGGGCGACGGTTTTCCCGCCTTCGCCCGGCAGGTCGCGGACATCCGCCGCGCCTTCGTCTCACGGCGAGAGCAGTTCATCGTTGACCGCATGTGCAGGTGCGACGGCTGCATGCAGGTGGGCGCCCTGACGCTCAAGTTCGTGGCCCACGCCGGTGAGGTCGCCTTCCAGCGCGTGAAGCACCTCACCGAGCTGGCGGGGGTGGACGTCATCCTGGTGCACCGGATGCTGAAGAACGACGTCCCCGTCACGGAGTACGTCCTGATGACAGACGCCGTGCACCAGGGGCTCACGCCGGAGCTCCGCCAGCTCACCCAGGGGCTGGAGCACGACTTCGAGGGCATGGGGCGCACGGCGACGCACTACCTGGACCTGAACGCGTTCGTCCTCGCGCCGCCCGAGCCCGTGCGCCCGAGCCTGCCGCGCAGGCTCTGGGCCAAGCTGAAGCTGGAGCTGAGCTCGATGAAGTACGTGCTGGGCCTCAAGCAACCCTGCGAGGACTTCCGCAACGTCGAGGTCGTGGACCCCCAGAAGCCGTAGCGGGCCGCCCGCGCTTCAGGGGGTGGGCGCGCCGGCGTCACGGCGCAACACGAAGAAGTACGGCGCCACCATCCCCCGCGCGTCCATCAGTCCCAGCACCGTGTCGCCGTCCGCTTTTCGGAACACGTCGAGCGTGGGCCAGTCATCGTAGATCATCGTCGCGCTGAGCTTCCCGCGATACTCCGTCATGCGCAGCCGCGCCTTGAACTGGTCCGTCTCCACCTCGGCGCGGTGCGGCCCCAGGGGACCTCGAATCGCCGGAGAGGGCCACTTCCGGGGGTTCACGGGGAAGACTGACGCGCGGTCCTCGGTGAAGAAGAGCAGCGGATGGACCCGTTCCTCGTCGAGGAACTGCTTGCCGTACCAACCCGTCGCGCTGAGCATTCCGTCCATGGGATGCCCGGTCCGGAGCTCCATGCCCTTCCACGTGCCTCGCATGGAGGACAGGTCCACCGTGGGCAGGCTGTCGAACAGCGTGAGCGCCGCTTCCCCCCTGATGCGTCCTGTCTTCAGGACCTCTTCGAGCGTCATGACCTCTCTCCTCCCTTCATGAGCAGCACGGGCTTGATGACCGCGCGCAGCTCCATGTCATGGACCGCGTCGTTGATGCATTCGAAGGGATAGGCGCGGCTCAGCTTCTCCACGGGGAAGCGTCCCTGTGCGTGCAGCGCGACCAGCTTGGGGATGAACGTCTTCGGGTCCGCATCCCCTTCGAGGATGCCCACCAAACGCTTTCCGGAGAGCAGCGCCATCATCGGCAGGGTGACTTCCGCGGCGTCGCGTGAGGGCAATCCCAACAGCCCGCACGTCCCCAGGGGGCGCGTCACGTCGAAGGCCTGCCGCAGTACCTGGGGCGAGCCCACGCACTCCAACGCGAAGTCCACCCCGCCCCGGGTGCGCTTCAGCATCACCTTCGTCAGGCCGGGCTCGCTCGCGAGGAAGGTGTCCGTGGCGCCCAGCTCGCGGGCGAGCTCCAGCCGGGCCTCGCTGACGTCGACCGCGAGGATGCGCGCGGCGCCCGCCACGTGTGCCGCCATGACAGCCGCCAAGCCGACCGCGCCCGCGCCGAAGACGGCGAGCTGCTGCCCTGCCTCCAGCCGGAAGGCTTCCAGCACCGCGCCCGCTCCCGTCTGGAACCCACAGCCCAGCGGGGCGAACAGCTCGAGCGGCGCCGAGGCGTCCACCTTCACCGCGTTGTGCTGGTGCGCGAGCACGTGCGTGGCGAAAGACGACTGGTGGAAGAAGCTGGAGCGCACCGGCTGGCCCCGCCACCGCATGGGGAAGGTGCCGTCCACCCGGGCCCCGGACAGGTTCGCCACGGGGCCTCGCTGGCAGTACGCTGGCTGGCCCCGCGCGCAGGGACTGCACTCCCGACAGGCGAAGTAGCTGAGCACCACCGCGTCGCCGGGCGCGAAGTCCGTCACGCCTTGCCCTACGGACTCCACCACCCCCGCCCCTTCGTGGCCCAGTACGGCGGGGAGCGGGAAGCGGGCCGCCCCCGCGCGGTAGGTGAGGTCGGTGTGGCAGATGCCGCTGGCCGTCACCCGGACCTTGAGCTCGCCCGCTCCAGGCGGCTCCAATTCGACCTCGTCGATGACGAAGGGACCATTCACCGCCTGCAGCAGCGCCGCGCGCACCGGAAGTGCCATGCCCTGACATTATTGGCAGTTCGCCAATAATGCCAGATGGGGTCGAAGTGTGCGTGTGTGCCTTCGTGCGCCAGGCGACGCGCTACCCTGGCGGCCGGGGCGCTCAGGGACGCGGCGACTCCAGAATCTCCACGTTGGAAATCCAGTTGCGCTTCCGGCGCGCGAGCCGCGTCGCGGCATCCTCGTCGTCGAAGCTGCCCGAGCCGCGGCGAATCCGCGCCGGGTCGATGCCCTCGAACGCGTTGACGTTGACGACCGCGTAGAGCTGGCCGCCGATGAGGCTGGTCACCACGGGGACGACGCCGCACTGGCGACAGATGTGGAACTCCGCGGTCCGCGTGCCGAAGACATATCGGGAGACCTGTGACGGCTCCTGGACCCAGAGCTTGAGCGTCCCCTCAGGATGGGACGTCCAGACGCCCACGTGCCTGGTGCAGAACGAACAACCACAGGCCCGTGCGGGAATCGGGTCCGGGCTCGGCTCCCAGACGAGCGTGAAGGACAGATTCCCGCAGTGGCACTTCCCTGGAATCACCATGAGCGCGACCTCCGTTGCATCGACGCTCACCTATACTTCATCCCGCTCACGCCGCCACGGGATGAAAGGGATTGCAGCACAGTTGCGCCGCCCTCCAAGCAGCACACCTTCGGAGGCCGCGCGGCTCAGGCCGGCAGCTTCTTCAGGAAGGCCAGCAGCGCGGCGTTCACCTCGGCGGCGCGCTCCTGCTGCACCCAATGCCCCGCGCCGGGGACGACGTGGATGTCGGCCAGCTTCGGCACCAGGGCCTTCATGGCGTCGACGGGCGAGAAGGCCCGCACCGGGTCCTTCTCTCCAACCATGTAGAGCGCCGGCTGCGGGAGGACCGCCGTCGCCAGCTCAGGCAGCTCGTGCCAGTCCCGGTCCATGTTGCGGTAGCGATTGAGCCCGCCCCGGAATCCACTGCCGGAGAGCTCCTTCGCGAAGTACGCGACGTCCGCCTCGGTGAGCCAGTCAGGCAACGTCTCCGGCACGTCGAGCCCCGCGAGGAAGCCCTCCCCCTTCTTCTTCGCCAGCACGGCGGGATTCGTCACATCGAAGCCGGGGGTACCCGTGAGAATCGTCCGGACCGTCCTCGGGACGTCCGCCTCGAACTCGGCCTCGGCGACGCCGGGCGCCTGGAAGTAGAGGATGTAGAACCACTTCTCACCGAACATGTGCTGGAAGAGCTGCATCGGTGGCATGGGCGCGCGCCCCAGATGGGGGACGCTCATTCCCACCACCGCGCGGAAGCGGTCGGGATGCAGGGCGGCGCAGTTCCAGGCGAGCGCCGAACCCCAGTCATGACCAATGACGATGGCCGTCTTCTCCCCCAGCGCGTCCAGCAGGCCGACCGCATCCCCCACCAGTTGCTTCATGCTGTACGCCTCAATGGCCTCCGGCTTGTCGCTCTGGCCGTAGCCGCGGACGTCCGGAGCCACCACGTGGTACCCCGCCGCCGCCAGCGCCGGAAGCTGATGGCGCCACGAGTACCAGGACTCCGGCCAGCCATGCAGGAGCAACACGAGCGGCCCCGAACCCGCCTCCGCGACGTGCAGGTTGATGCCATTCGTCTTGACGGTTCGATGCGTGATGTCAGCCATGAGGGCGCTCCGGAGGTGACGGTACGGTGGGGGCGAGCAATCGCATCAGGCGCGTCAGACACGAGGCCTGACGCGCTGCTTCGCGGCGCGAGCGTGACGGCGGCGAACGCCGCGCCCCAGGTCCGCCACGAACGTGCTTCGAAGGTGTTGCATGAGCAGCGCCGCGGCCTGGTCCAGCGCCTTTCCCAGCGCATCATTGACGGCCTGCTCCACGAGACAGCCCGGACTTTCATCATGGGGGCCGATACTGAAGAGCGCCGGCGTTTCGAGCGCTTCGTACACGTCCTCCAACGTCACGGTGTCGAGCGTGCGCGCCAGCGACCACCCTCCACCGTGCCCCTTCACCGAAGTGAGGATGCCTGCGTCCCGAAGTCCGGCCATGGTTCGCCGGACCACCACGGGATTGGCCTTCAGCAGCCGCCCCATCGCCTCTGACGTCACCACGGGGCCCATGTCCTCCATGTGAAGGAGGACATGCAAGGCGACGGAGAGCCGACTGTCGCGTCTCATGCAACTTCATATGTGGCATGAGACGCGGCCAGTCAAGCGATTCGGCAGGTGGGGTGACTGAGTGGGGTGTCGGGACTCAGTAGTTGACCACGCCGTTGGGGAGCAGCAGGCGGTGGCTCCCCAGGTCCACGAGGGAGCGCGCCACGTCGAGCTGCACCACCGCGCGGCCACGCAGCGCCAGCTCGTGCACGGGCGCATCGAAGGTGACCGGGGCGACGCTGGCGTCGACGAAGCCAGAGCCCTCCGCCCGGGCATAGCCGCCCAGCCCCTCCAGTTGGAACGTCACGCGGACGCGCTCCACGCCTTCCGGCACGTAGAAGTAGGCCACCAGGTGCGCGTGGTCGGCCTGGGCCACATCCACGCGGTCATTCGCCAGCTCCACCTTGAGCGGAGCCCCATTCGCGGTGACGCGGACGGCACCGACGGGGAGCTCCAGCTTGTCGTAGCCTTCCGCCGCGGAGCCGCGGAGCCGCAGCTCGAAGCGCCGCCCGTCCTCCGTCTGGACGGGGCCGGACGGAGCGGTGGGCTCGTCCTGGATGGAGTCGAGCCGGTCAGTGCCCCCACCGCAGGCCGTGAGGGCGAGGGCCGCGCAAACACACGTGGACAACATGATTTTCTTCATGGCGTGTCTTTCCTTGAGATTTGAAGGGTGT
Source organism: Myxococcus sp. SDU36 (assembly GCF_030168875.1). Taxonomy (NCBI): domain Bacteria; kingdom Pseudomonadati; phylum Myxococcota; class Myxococcia; order Myxococcales; family Myxococcaceae; genus Myxococcus; species Myxococcus sp. SDU36. Next base: position 8,565,187 of record NZ_CP077414.1, on the reverse strand, counting down.
CTGGAAATGAAGCGGGGGCGGCTCAGGGCGAGCAGCTCTGGCCGGAGTTGGAGGTCGGGTCGACGGCGATGGCCTGCGCGGCCAGGGGCGTGGCGGGACCGGGGATGAAGTTCACGGGCAGCGGATACTCGTCGCAGCCGCCGTTGTAGACACCCACGGAGTCAGTGAGCGTCGAGATGAGGCCACAATTGGTGGAGCTCAGCGCGGCGACCGCGTCCGTGAGCAGCGACGGCGGCGTGGGCGTGGTGCCGAACAGGCGCTGATTGCAGACGCCCACCAGCGTCTGACGCGCGAGCAGGAAGCGGAGCCGGTCCAGCTCGCTGCGCACGCCTCCCGCCGGGTACGTCAGCGGGTCGCCCCACAGGATGCCCTCCGCGGCGGGCAGCGTGACGATGGTCCCGATGGAGCCCAGGTCGATGGAGCCCAGCGCCAGGCACTGCGTGAGCGACAGGATGCGGGCGCTGAAGAAGTCCAGCGTCCGGGTGGCGCTGGTGCACTCCGGCGGAGGCGGCTCTTCCTGCTCGCACGTCAGGCGCGCCGAGCACATGGCCGAGCCCAGGTCGAACGTCACCCGGAACGTGTTGTCGATGTGGTTGTCCGCCAGGCCGTCCCGCGCGGCGATGGTCAAACACTCTTCGTAGCTGTCGATTTGCAGCGCGAAGTTCGACGTCACCGAGCCGTTGACGGGAATGATGACCGGCGGCGGCGGGAAGAACGTGAAGCCCTCGCTCGCCAGCACGGCGTCGGTCGCCGTCAGCAACACGGACGGCAACGTCGGATGGACGTTTTCGACCCTGAAGCTGTAGTTCGCGGTGTAGGGATAATCGTCCGCCACCGCCACCGACGCGCCATTGACCGTCTTTTCGCAAATCAGGTCATGGGCATTCGCGACTCCGCTCCCACCCACCACCGCCGCACATGCCGCGGCAACCCACTGCTGCTTCAGCATCATCCGCATTGTTCCGACCTCGTTCATGAGCACCAGGCTCGGACGTGGCGGATTTCACCGTTTGTGCCATGTCTGGGAAGACGCGGGGCGACAAGCCCCTGACACAAGGATTCCCCATGGGAGGTAGGTGTTACGCCCTTCCTCTCGCATGATGGAAAATCACCTCCCACAGTGGGGACCGCGCCGGTGGACGTGAAGCAGCATCAGGCCTCTTCGAGGAGGGTAATTGCCCCACCCGCGACCGTCCGCACGCCCTGTTGACCTGGGCGAACGCTTCCCATGTCCCGCGAGATGCCTCGGCAGTGAAGTTCCCTGCACCCGACAGGCCTTGGCCCCACGGGGCGTTGCGACGCTTTTTCCTCAGACGCCCGGGAGGGAGAACGTCACCCGCTGGCCGTTTGCGCCCAGCTCCAGCTGCGTCACGTCCGCGCTGGGAGGCCCCAGCACGGGCACGATGAACCAGCTGGCGCGCCGCAGCGTGGCGTCCCTTCGCAGCGCGGCGCCAGGCTCCAGCATGCGCTCCACGCTTCCGCCGGGTCCGTGGAAGACGACGCGCAGCGCGCGCGGAGCCCCCCGGGCGCGGACGTAGAAGGCATATCGTTCACGGCCCCCACCCGCGTGGCCCGCCGCGACGCCCAGCACCTCCATGTCCTTCTCACGGAAGGCCAGCGGCATGACGCCGTCGGGCAGCGGCGCGGGTTCGGACCGGGGAGCCTCCAGGTCATAGGCTCGCAGCGCGGCGTCCGGAGGCACACCGGGGACGGGGGCGTAGCGCTCCGCGAGCGGCGAGACGAGGTAGGGGTGATAGCCGCGCTTGCGGGCACTCACGATGTCTGGCGACCGCCGGTACGTCATGCGGTTGCTCCAGAACATGAGGCTCAGGTACTCCATGGAGTGGGGCACGTCCGAGTCCTGCGCGAGGAAGAGGACACTGCGCGCCGGCGTCTGCTGTTCGAGCGCGCGCCCCACCTCCCGGGAGTAGGTGACGTACAGGTCATCCAGGTGCTTGGACTGGTAGTCTGCCTTCGCCACCGGAAAGGTGACGGCCAGCAGCCACGCGAGCACGCCCGAGGCCAGGAGCCCCAAGCCCAGGGGCGCCCAGGACAGCTTTCGCGGCAGGCGCCAGCACACGAGCGCGACCAGCAGCGCCGCGGCGGAGGCCACGACCAGCCCCTCCGCGAGCCCGGGCCGCTCGCGCGTCTGCGCCAGCACCGCGGGGAGCACGGCGCGGACACGGCCGAGCACCGGCAGGTGCTTGACGAGCCACGGCGTGGCGACCGCGGCCAGGAGCGCCGCCGCGAGCGCGGGGTGGCGTCTGGCATCCGAGCCCGCGATGGCCAACGCGGCCAGGACGGCGGGCACCGCGCCCCAGGCGATGGCGGGGACCTTCACCACGCTCAGTGACAACACGAGCCAGGTGGCCCCCACCCACAACGCGAGCCCCACCACCTCCAGCTCCCGCCGGCGCACTCCGCGCACCAGCAGCCACACGAAGGCGAGCAGCGGCAACACCGCGGGCAGCGGCGCCAGGCTCTGGGTGTTGACCTCGTTCAGGAGGGCATCCACCGGCCGGTGCCAGGGCCCCACGTCCACCGTCGGATCGGCGAAGAGGTGGGCGCGCGTCACCCGCGCCTCCAGGTCATGCAACTCCGGCCAGCGCCATGCGGAGTAGGCGCTCCACGGCGCCGCCAGGAGCACGGCCGCGCCCACCATGGCCACCACCGTGCTGAACCTCGGCCCCGGGCAGAAGCGCAGCCGCCCAAGCGCCCACAGCGTCGCCGCGATGCCCAGGGGCGTCAGCGCGAGCCCCGTCTTGCAAAGGAAGCCCAGCCCCACGGCCGCACCCGCCGCCAGGCCCCAGTGCCACGAGCCCTGACGCGTGGCATGGAACAGGAGCGCCACCGCGACGGCGTTGCAGCCCGTCAGGGTGCAATCCGTCACATCGCCGAAGATGCGCCCCTGGACGAGCTGCCAGCCAAAGGGCATGGCGAGAAAGCCCGCCGCGCCCAGCACGGCCCAGAAGCGCCCGGCGGGCCTGCGCGCGATGAGGAAGATGGACACCGCCGCGGCCAGGTGCCCCAGGAGCGAGGCCAGCCGCAGCGCCAGCGGCGTCACGCCCACCACGTGCATCATCAGCGCGCCGAACCAGAAGGGCCCCGTGGGCTTGTGCATCCACACGTGCGCGGCCCACCAGTGGCGCGGGTCCGCGGGAAAAATCGGGTCCTTGTAGATGTGCGGCGTGAAGAAGGTGTCGTACGTGCCGCGCGCGGCGGCCTGATGCATCGCCTCGTCCCAGATGTAGATGGCCGGGTGCGCCAGGTGAGGCGCCAGTTGAGCCAATCCCCAGACGACGAGCGCCACGATGAGCAGTCCATCGAGACGCCTTTGAAAGACCTCGGAGGGCGCGGCGGCGGTCGGGGCGTCGGTGCTCATCGGGGCAAGGCGTGGGGATAGCACCCCGAACCCGCCAGCGTCACCCGGAGCCGCGCGTCAGTCGCGCCCGATGCCAATGTAGGTGAAGCCCTCGCTCCGGGCGAACCGAGGGTCGAGCACATTGCGGCCGTCGAAGCTGATGGGGCGGCGCATCAAGGCACTGAGCCGCTTGACTCCAGCAGGCTCACCGTCCGCGACGGGCCGCCGCCGATGTTGAAGGCCTGCCCCTTGAGCCGTCCGATGTGCTGCTGCGCCAGGCCGAGCGCGCGCACCAGTTCGCCCACGTCGAGGAGGTCGCGCACCTGCCTGCCAGCGCCGTAGAGCGTGAGGGGCCGGCCTTCGAGCATGCGCAGGAGGAGGTGCGCCACCCAGCCCTGGTCCTCGGTGCCGAACTGCCGGGGCCCGTAGATGCAGCTCATCCGGAACACCACCGTCCTCAGTCCGTAGGCCCGCGCATAGTCGAGCACGTACTGGTCCGCCGCGCCCTTGGAGCAGCCATGGGGACTCTCGAAGTCCAGCGGGCAGGCTTCCCCGACGCCGTGACCGCGCAGGCCCGTGTCCCGGGGCTCGTAGCGGCTGGGCTTCTGGACGAACTCCACGCCCGGCAGCCCGCCGTAGACCTTGTTGGTGGAGGTGTAGACGAGCGAGGCGGGCCGCTCCATGGCACGCAGCGCCTCCAGCACGTTCAGGGTGCCCCCCACGTTGACCTCGAAGTCGGTGACGGGCGTCTCCAGGCTGGTGGTGACCGCCACCTGGGCCGCGAAGTGGAAGACCTGGCTGGCGCCGATGACGGCTTGCTTCACCGCATAGGCGTCCCGGACGTCCGCCGTCATCACCTCCAGCCGGGCGCCATGCCGGGCCTGGAGCCAACGCAGGTTGTGCACCATGCCGGGGCGCGTCAGGTTGTCGACGACGCGCACGGTCCGCCCCTCCGACAGGTAGTGGTCCGCCAGGTTGGAGCCGATGAAGCCGGCCCCGCCGAAGATGACCGTCCTGCCCCCATCCACCTTCCAAGGTTCCGCCGCGCTCATACGGTCAGCCCTCGCGCCTCGAGTTCCGCGCGCGCCTCCGCCACGCGGTCCGTCGCCACCTGGTCTTCAAGCCACGACGACAGCTCCGCGAGCCCGTCATGGAAGGAGACCTGGGGGGCGTACCCCAGCAGCTCACGCGCCAGGCAGATGTCCGCGAAGCAGTGACGGATGTCGCCCATGCGATAGCGCCCCGTCACCGCGGGGCGGAGGCCGGGGCGCCCCATCACCTCCGCGAGCGCCAGGGCCACTTCCTTCACGGTGATCAAGCAAGGCCGGACGCATGGCGCGACGCCTGTTCCAGGCGAGCAGGCGGAGGAGCGGACAGGTCCCCCGTGCTCGGGTCGGCGGGGGCGGCTCAGACGAGGTTCTTCATGCGGACGACCAGGTTCTTGTCGCTGCTCCCGAGCGTGCTCGCATCGTCCGTGGGGATGACGTAGCCCTCATCGGCGCCCACGTGCTTCCGGTAGAAGTCCACGACGCCAGCGTCCTGGACGTTGGACGTGGTGCTCTTCTTGATGCCGTACGCGGAGCCGTCCGCGTTGCGCGCCTTGATGGAATCCGGCGCGGCGGACAGCAGGTCGTCGTGCGTGCCCGACACCCGGCCGCCCTCCTCCGGCTGCATCGTCATCGAGGCGTTGTGGCCCTCGATGTAGCTCACGTCGTAGTACGTCTTGCCGAAGCCCCCGTCGAACTTGACCTCGCCCAGCGTGGCCGCGCTGCCATCACCGGACGTGCTCCGGAAGTTGCCGGACCAGTTCTCCGGGAACTGGAGCGTCTGCGTCTTGCCCGGCGCCAGGGTGACGGAGTCCAGCGCCTTCTCGCCTGCGTTGGGGGTGAACTTGATGGTCATCGGCGTGTTGCCGTCGTTGGTGAAGGTGATGGTGTTGCCATCCTTCGACACACCCGGCGCGCCCGTGGGGCCCGCGACGGCCTTCGCCTGCGAACTGGCCGGAGCGGCGGGGGCAGCCGGAGCGGCCCGCGCCGGCTCGAAGCGGTCCACCTCGCGGTTGGCTGGCGCGCTGCCCGCGCCCTTCGCCTCGGAGAGCGGGTGCGCGCTGCCCTGCGGACGCGGGGCCCCCTCACCGCCCAGCACGCGGGTGGCCTCCGTCAGCAGCTGGGCCAGCCGGGAGAGGTTCTGCGTCAGCGCCTCCACGCCCTGCCCCTTCGCCGCGCCCGTCGGGCCATCAAAGCCGTCGCGCAGGAACAGATGCCGCAGCGGGTCCATCTGCCCCGCCCCCGCCAGGGACTGCCGCGGCGCCGCGGGGCGCTCCATTCCGGAGGCGCGCTGGAGGGAGGGGCTGGAGACGCACGAACGGGAGACGGGGGAGAGCGCCATGGCGAGGGGTCCTCGGCTTGGGGTGGATGCCGCCACGTAGAGCAGGCGCCGTGCCATGTCCCACCTCCCCACCGACCTCCGCACAACCATTTGAAATCGCTCAAGGAGGACGCTGACGGCGGCCGCACGGCGTCACGCCTGAAGGGCGGCGGCCTGGTGACTCGCGCACCTGCCTGGTGTTGGCTGTCACCACCCCGGCCCGGCGCCTTGCGCCAAAGGCCTACAGCAGCTTCTGCCCCAGCACGTCGAACGCCTCCAAGTTGCTCGCGGCCGCGGGGCTGGCCCGGTAGTCCTCCGCCAGGAGGGTCCAGAGCATGAGGTCGCGCCACGTTCCGTCAGCGGCCCGGAGGCGCTGCCGCAAGGTGCCTTCGTGGGTGAAGCCCAGCTTGCGGGCCACCGCGATGCTCGGGAGATTGAGCGGTTCGCAGTGAATCTCCACCCGGCGCAGGCCCTCCAGCTCGAACGCGACACGGGTGAGCGCCGCCGCCACTTCGGTCGCCAGCCCCTGGCCCGTGTGCTGGGCCGCAATCCAATACCCTATCTCCCGAGTCCCCTCGTCCCCGCGGGGATGCAGCCCGCAGCCGCCCAGGACCTCCGTCCCGCCCCGGTCGAACACGGCATAGGTGAAGTCTTGTCCCAGGTCGAAGCTCCCGCGAAAGCGCCGCAGGACGGCGGCCTGCTGCGCCACGCTCATCGGGTAGTCGCCCGCCCAGGGCAGCCAGGGGCGCAGATGTTCAAGGCTGGCGTCAATGGCGCGGAGCGCACGCGCGGCGTCAGCGGGTGACCAGCAGCGGAGCAGGGTTCGCGTGGTCTGGAGGGTGTACGCGGGCCCGGAGGGAGTCGGAGTCATGACGAACCAGTGGAAGTGGAAGGAACCTTGGCCCCTTCCATCCCACGGAGTCTACGACAGAGACGGAAGCCAGACAGGCTCGAGGCCACGAGCAACGCGACGGCCACGGCCTTGGCTTGTTCAATGCCTCGACGCCCCCCGTTTCGTCTAACGCACCACGTGCAGCTGGGATGCGCTCACCCCATCGCCTCGCACCTGTACCTCCAACGCCCCTGCCCGCGCCGCGCGGAAATAGAACACCGCTTCCTGCTGCGGCCCCTCCAGAGACATGGCGCCGCTGCCATTCAAAGGCACCAGGGCCTGTGTACACGCCGCGTCCCGGAAGAAGGTCACTTCTCCAACATCGCCCTGCGCCTCCACCACCAGCGCGGACGACGCCAGGGCGGACAGGTTGCCCAGGGCGTCCTGGCTCTGCACCACCAACGCCGCCGAGCACGCGCCCGCCGCCACGTCTTGCGGTGGTGTCAGGAAGGCCACCTGCGCCGCCGCGTCCGCCACCACGTCCACATCGAAGGTGGCGCCCGGCAGCGTCTCCCTGGCGTAGCCCGCGCCGCTGATGCGGTTGCGGCTGATGACGTTGGCCCCGCCCAGGTCCGAGATGCCCGCCTGGTACGGCACGCCGTTCGCCACCACGTCATGGCTCAACGTGTTCTCCACCACGAGCAGCCGTGAGGATTGCGCCAGCGGCCCGCCGTCCGCCTCCGCTTGCGACAGGTCGATGCCAACGTCGTTCGCCTCCAGCGTGTTGCCCTGGATGAGGACGTCCTCGCACACCGGGCCGCCGTAGTAGGCCCCACCCGCGACGAGGATGCCGGCCGCCACATAGCCGGTCCCCGAATAGACGTTGCCGGTGACGCGGTTGCCCAGCACCTGTCCCGTGGCGCCGAAGCTCAGCTGGATGCCATTCCTTGCGATGACCGCCGACGGACCGCCGCCCTCCACCACGTTGTCCTCCACGGCCACGTCCACCCGGCCCGAGGCCACGACGCCCGCCTTCTGGTAGCCCACGATGTGGTTGCGCATGACGTCCACCTGGACCACCCGGGAGGCGTCCTGGGCGTTTCGCACCTCGATGGCCACGCCCTCCTGGCAGGCGCCCCGGCCCTCATCCTGATGCAGCGCGCGCACCTCGCTGTCGGTGATGGCGCCGCTCGCCCCGATGAAGCGGATGCCACTCAAGCTGGCCTCACCCGCGTCACAGGCCCGCTCCGACAGGCCACGCGCCTCCACCACCACGTCGTGGACGTGGGCCGTGTCTCCCCGGTTGCGGAGCACCGCCCCCTGGAAGCGGCCGCCTTCGGGGTCCACCGCCGTCACCACGTGTCCGGCGCCGTCAAAGGTGACTCCCTCCGGGATGTACAGCGTGCCCTCCGTCGTGCAGTCCGCCGTCAGCGTCACGCGGCCGTCCTCCCACCGTGCGGAGCAGGGAGGAAACGCTCCACAGCGCCGGTCGTCCCAGCGAATCTGGAACAGGTGCGTCGCGCTCATCCCCGACACATTCGTGACGGTGAGCCGCACCGAAGGCTCCACGTGCGTCGGGACACAGGACAGCGCGGACCAGCGCACCTCGCCCCGCGTCCCGTCCTGGGTGGCGGTTTCCAAAAGGCCGGTGTTCGCGGACCACTGGAAGGTGAGGGCCTCGCCACGCGGGTCCTCCGCCACCGCCTGGAGCAGGACGGGCTCCGCGCCCAGGGCCTCCGTCCGCGACTGGGCCGTGGAGACGATGATGGGCGGCAGCCGCTGCACCACGCACACGTCCACCGAGCCGACGTGCTCACCGCCACGGTCATCCCGCATCGTGACGTGGAACTGGCACGCGCCACAGGCCCCGGAGGGCGGCGTGGACGGCGTGAAGCGAGGCGACCGCGCGTTCGCGTCGTCGAACGTGCCGTCGCAGCTCGCCGTCCACGCGTAGGTCAGCGCATCTCCGTCCTCGTCCCGGCCCTCCGCCTGGAGCTGGAGGGAAGCGCCGTACGGGACCTCGCCGGAAGGCAGGGAGCTCAGCTCCACCAACAGCGGCCAGCGATTGAAAGCGACCGCGCCGTCCGCGCCGAAGCCATGGTCCCGAGCCACCCGCACGGGGAAGTCCAGCGTGGCCCCCAGGCCCACCGCGTTCGTCACCTGGAGCGTCAACGTGACGAAGCCGGCCGCCTCCGGCGCCGTCCAGACCGGCGCCGGGGCGCTGGCGTCACTGAAGCTTCCAGCCGAGGCCCGCCAGGCATACGTGAGCGCCCCATCCCCGGAGGCGGCCTCCGCCACCGCGCGCAGCGCCACCTCCCCTTCGGGCCGGACCTCCGCCGACGAGCCCAGCACCGCGTCGATGAAGGGCGCTCCGGGCGCGCCGGGGGCAACGGCTCGCGGGACCAGGACGACCAGCGCCGTCCGGTGTGCGCCTGTCACCACGTTCGGGACGTCGACGTGCGCCAGGACCTCACCGCCGTCGCCGCGGACGGTGGCGCTCGCCTCCACCGCCCGTCCGGAGGCAATCCGCCGCACCAGCCCCTGCCACAGGCCGTCGCCCCCCGCGAGCACCGCGCCCGCTGCTTCTCCCTCCACGGGCGTGAGCGTGGCGCGGACCTCCGTGACGGGCCCGGACGCCAGCGTGCGCGGAACCACCACCATCACCCGCGCCGACGCGGAGGGCTCCAGGTGGATGGGCAGCGGATCCTCAGGAAGACACCCCGTCGTGGCCACCAGCACCAGGAGGCCCGCGAGGCGCCAGGGGCTCAGCGTGTCCATGGGACTCATCACGGCATCCTCCAGGCGGGACAGGAATTCGACACTCTATCACCTGCCTTCCATGCAACGCGCCAGTGGACGTTCCGGCGAGCCCCCCTCCAGGGCCCCCTTCCCGTTGACTGCGCGACGTGGACACGGGTGTCACGCCCTGACCCGGGGCGCGGGGCGTCATCCCACCTTCTCCTCCCTGCATTCCGTTGCCCCCCAATCACATCCACTCCCATCTGGGCATCTCACCAGGACCCGAGCAGGGGGGACTTGTCCACCTCCAGCGCCACCGACATCCGTGGAGTCCATATTACGCCGCACCACTTCACACTATCGATGCCTCCTCACCGAGCACCCGCTCAGAGAGAGGGCACTGTATGAGTCGAAGTCGATGGCGGTATTTCGGAAGCATCCTGGTTGGAGCCCTGGCATTGCCAGTCGTGGGGTGCGCGGGCGAGGAGCCCAGCCAGGCGGCGCTCCAGAGCAGCCCGGGTGAGGACCTCCACACAGCGGAGCTGAGCATGGCGTCCCTCCAAGAGGGCTTCCAGGACGCCTCCTGCGGGTACGTTCCGTGCCCTGTCTTCGTGAACGGAAACGTCCTGACGCTGGCAGGCACCTGCGCCACCTCCTCCACCCTGCTCATACCGGATGGGTACGTCCTGGATGGAGCAGGGAACTTCATCATCGCGGTGGACCCGCCAGGGGGCCACTTCACCGGTCCCATCGCGCGCAACTGCGGCGGCAGCGCGTTCTACGTCAACCTCGGGCTCATGGCGATGGGCCTTGCAGACGTCTGCGACGCGGGCGAGGACGCACTCGCCGGGATCCGGTTCGACAATGCGACCGGCTTCGTCGTCAGCAGCCAGTTCTTCAACATCCGGCAGGGAGACGGCACCAGCGGCTGTCAGGAGGGCGTTGGCATCTTGATTGACAACCAGGACGCCCTGGGCCCGATTCAGTTCGTCGGCGTGCAGAACAATCTCATGATGGGCTACCAGAAGGCCGGCGTCGCGGCGACTGGCAATGTCTCGGTGAACATCACCGCGAACCGGTTCGTGGGCGATGGGCCCGTTGACTATCTCGCCCAGATTGGGGTCCAGGTCGGGTTTGGCGCCACCGGCCAGATCGTCAACAATCAAATCACCGGGCACTCCTACACCGGCAACGGCGTGGCGAACGGCATCCTCATCTACGGGGGGGCGCTGTACGGAGGCCCGTTGTCCTTCGACGTCCTCATCGAAGGCAACCAACTGTTCAACAATGACATCGGCGTCTACCTGTCCCAGGGAGATGCGAATGGAGACCCGCCGGAGGTACAGACGGACATCCAGGTCGTGGACAACCTGCTCCACTTCGACGGCGTGACGAATGGCTTCGTCTACCAGGCCGGTATCTCGGACCTGGGCACGGGCAATGTCATTCACTCCAACATCATCACCGGCTCGGGATATGACCCGGCCACCCTCCCCGGCTCCACCTTCGCCGTGGATGTGCTCGCGGGTCCCACCGCGGGCCTTGCCTTCCTCACGCCGCCGCGGCAGGTCCCCGTGGGGCAATGCTCCGGCCCCCTCATCGTCCAGACGCAGGATGCGAACGGAAACCTGGTCGTCGCCCCCACGACGAGCTTCGACATCATCTCAGCGGGCCCTGCCTCCTCCGGCGTCCAGTTCTACGCGGACTCCGATTGCGCGGGCCCCACGGTGACGACGCTCGACCTGGACAACCCCCAGGCCCAGGGCCGCTTCTACTTCCGGGCCACCACGCCGGGCAGCCTCTTCGTCCTCGTCTTCAATGAGAACTGGGCACAAGTCCAGACGCAGCAGGTCTTCAATCCCATGAACTTGAGGCAGGCTCCAGAGCCACCGCTCGCCAGCGCCCCACGGCTGGAGCCGCAACGCTGACATGATGCCCGGGTGGCCAGACGGCGCTCCCACGAGCTGGCCACCCGCCGCAATGGACATACAAACTCACCATCAAGAGAGCCCGGAACGAGGAGACCGCGCCCGGCCCTGCTCGGATGCAGAGACCACGCCAGGCTGACTGAGGGAATGTCACCGCCTCCCTGGTCCCGGGAGGCGCTCCCTGGGCGCTCGGATGCGAAATCCAAGACATCTCCCAGGCCAATGCGTTTCGACTGTCGCATTGAAAGTGACCGAGGCGACCTTGGGGAGGGCTTTGCCATGAAGGGCTCCTCCCCCAGGTTGCCCGAGGCCCGTCAATCTCATTCAAGCAAAGAGACCGTGTCGCACGGCTCACCGCGCGTGAGTGAGGACGCTCGACGGGCCTCGACAGGAGAATCGAATGCACCGGTTGGTCGTATGGTGGGTTTCATGGATGGCCATGGTCCTGGCTTCTGGCGGCAGCGCGGCTTGGGCCGCTCAGGCGGAAGCAAAGCCTCCCGCGGCAGTGGTTGACAGGGACGAAGGCGTTCCGCCTGAGTGGGTCCCCGTCACGACGAGTTGGATCTACCGCGACGCCATGGAAGCACCGTGGCAGGACTACTCCTGGGCCCCTCACTCGCTCACCAACACTTCCCCCGTCGCGGCGGGGCGCTACTCCATCTCCGTGACGATGCGCGCCTGGGAAGCGCTGTATTTCAATACCTCGTCGCTCACCTCAAACGCGGGGATGACGCTCACCCTGCGCGTGCATGGCGGAACGTCCGGCAACGACGTGGTGGTGCTGGCCCGGGCCGTGGTGAACGGCGTCTTAACGCCCGGCACCGAGCTGGGGCCGTACTGCACCGGCGGCCGCATCCGCGCCAACGCGTGGGTGACATGCACCGTGCCCATCTCCGTCCTGGCGCCGCAGGGGGCACGACTGACGGGCCTGGTGCTCCAGGAAGGCCGGGGAGTAAGCCTGCCCACGCTCTACTTCGACGAGTTGGGCGTGCGGGGCATGGCCGCGCCGCCTCCGCCGGTGGAAGTAGCCATCACCCCCACCTCCGCCATGGTTCCGGCGGGGGGGACGCAGGAGTTCACTGCGACGGTGACGGGCAGCACCAACACGGCGGTGACGTGGTCCGTGCAGGAGGGCTCGGCGGGAGGCACCATCACCCAGGCGGGCCTGTACACTGCCCCGTCCACCGCGGGTACCTACCACGTGGTGGCGACGAGCCAGTCCGCCCCCACGAAGTCGGCGGTGGCCACCGTCACCGTCCAGGACACGCCGCCGCCGAGCGGCAAGTGGGTGTCGGGCTACTACACCGGCTGGAACTCGGACCTGTACCCGCCGGAGAAGGTGGACTTCTCCGCGCTCACGCACATCCTCGTGGGCCGCGTCACCCCCAATCCGGATGGGACGGTGAACACCCAGTTCGACAACTCGAATGGCCCGGCCATCGCGCGGACGCTGTCCACGCGGGCGCACGCGGCCGGACGCAAGGCCATCATCATGGTGGGCGGCGCGGGTGAGCACAACGGATGGGTGGGCGCGGCGTCCGACGCGAACCGCGCCCGGTTCGTCCAGAGCCTGCTCAACGCGGTGGATACCTTTGGCTATGACGGCCTGGATATCGACTGGGAGCCGGTGGAACAGGCGGACAAGCCGGCGTTGCTCGCGCTGATACAGGCGCTGCGCGCGGCCCGGCCGCAGATGCTGCTCACCATGCCCATTGGCTGGGTCAACACCAACTTCCCCGAGGATGCGGACCCGTGGTACGTCAACCTGGTCCCCTACCTGGACCAGATGAACGTGATGACCTACGAGATGACGGGGCCCTGGTTCGGCTGGCTGTCCTGGTACACCTCCGCGCTGACGGGAGCGTCGGGCTACCACCCCACGTCCGTGGCCTCCAGCCTCAGCGCCTGGAACAACGCCGGCATCCCCAAGAGCAAGCTGGGCATGGGCATCCCGTTCTATGGCATGGCGTGGCGGAACATCACAGGCCCGTATCAGCCATACACGGACTGGTCCGACTACGTGGGCAGCGACAACTCCTTCACCTACAGCAAGATTCTCCAGCTGTCGGCGACGGGCGTCTATCACTGGGACGAGGCGGCGCAGGCCAGCTACGTCACCTTCGAGGTCCCCGTGGAGGACGGCACGGTGCGGTGGATTTCGTATGACTCACCGCAAGCCATTGCCGCCAAGGGCGCCTTCGCCCATGACAACGGCTACGGAGGCACCATCATCTGGACCATCAACCAGGGATGCATCGATCCGCAGACTGGCGCCAACCCGCTGCTCGACGCGGTGAAGGCTGCCTTCCTGCCATGAGCCGGTGAAGGAAGGGACCGCGCTGTGCACGCAGCGCGGTCCTCCCCCGGTCGAGGGCCAGGCCCACGAGCTCTGGGCTTCGACCGGGATGCCAGGAATGGAGAATTCCTATCGGAGTGTAGTCAAAACTCCGTGTCAGCCCATGGAGGTGGGTTCGCAAACGTGGAGGAGGGGCTAAACAGGACGCATGACCCTCTCCTCCCCGTTTTCCATTGCCGCCCTGAGTCTGTCTTTCCTCGCGCCGCTGTCCGCCCTGGCGTCCGGGAACACGGTCGCCAACGCGTATGTGGACGTCTCCGCCTACCTGACGTCGGAGGAGGACATCGAGGCGTGGTACCAGCTCAGCTCCTCCCTCAAGCAGAACTTCGATGACATCTGTGGCGACACGTTCTGTGAGGGCGAGTACAGCAACATCGAGTCGCTGCGCTTCCGCTGCTCCGTGAATGCCCTGACGGGCCGGATGGGCCAGTGCGTCTGGGTCTTCGCCGCCAGCAACGAGGAGGTCGACCCTGCGACGGGCGCGGTGACGGTGGATGCACAGACGTGGGCCTGTCAGGTGCCGCTCGCGCCGCGCACCACGATGCAGCAGCTCCTGACGGCGCTCGCGGGCACGTCTCCGCTCTACGCCACGCTGCCGCGCACCCAGACCACCATCTATGAGGGGCTGGGCAACTGCCTCTAAAGCGGGCCGCTCGGCGGTTCGACGCAGCCCGTGCCGAAACACGGGCTTTCCGCCATGCCTTAGGCTTCCGCGAAATTCTCGATGAGCTCGTCGATGACCCTGACGATGTGCGCCGAGAAGTCCGTGAAGTGCCTGGCGTGCTTCGTCCCCAGGAGCTTGGGAAGCGCGAAGCGCTCGTCGTGGTAGTAGCCCACGACGCCCTCTATCCAGACGGCGTCACGACCCGTCCGGAGTAGCGGCGCCGGAGGAGGAAGGCGGAGGCCCAGGATGGCCTCCGCCCTCCCGGTGACTCACTTCAGCGCGGGGGACACGACCTTCAACTGCGGCGCCACCACCTTCTGGTCGCCCACGACGATGAAGGTCATCGCCTCACGCTTGAGCAGCTTCGCGGCCAGTTGCTGCACCTGCTCCGGCGTGACGGCCATCACCGACTGCACGTAGTTCTGCAGGTACGTGTCCGGAAGGCCGTGCAGGTCCACGAAGCGGAGCTGGTTGATGATGCCGCCGCGCGACGAGTTCTGGAGCAGGAAGGAGCCCGCCAGGTAGCTCTGGACGGCGCTCAGCTCCTCGGCGGGCGGCGGCGTCTTGCGCAGGGTGGCCACCTCCTTGAGGACTTCCTTCAGCGACTCGCCGGTGACGGCCGTCGTCACGTCCGCGTTCTGCACCCAGTAGGCGTCCTCCAGGTGCGTGGAGACGACGCTGTTGGGCGAATACGTGTAGCCCTTCGCCTCGCGGATGTTCGCGGTGATGCGCGAGCTGAAGTAGCCACCGAGCAGCGTGTTCAGCACCGTCTGCTTGACGTAGTCCGGGCTGGAGGCCGGCAGCGCCTTCACCGCCACGCGCACCGTGGACTGCACCGAGCCGGGGCGGTCGATGAACTGCACCGCCTTCGCCACCTGCTGCGTGGGCACGTTCTGGAGCCGCGCCGGGCCGGCCTTCCAGCCGGTGAACGCGGCCCGGATGGCCTTCTCCACCGGCGCCGGCTCGAACCGGCCGACGACGTAGAGCCGCGCCCGGGCCGCGCCGATGTTGGCGTCGTAGTGCGCGCGGACGGCCTCCCGCGTGTAGCCCTTGAGCTGCGCCTCCGGCGGGAAGTAGCGGCCATACGGGTGGTCACCGTAGAGCGACTGGAGCAGCCGCTCGTCGGCGAGCGTGCCCGGCCGGCTCTTGTAGATGGCCATCTCCCGCGCGAGGTCGCCCTTGACGCGCTCCACCTCCGCCTGCGGGAAGGCCGGGTTCTGGATGACGTCCGCGATGAGCGCCACGGCGTCTGGCGCCGACTCGGAGAGGACCTCCAGGCCGACGAAGGTCTGGTCCATCGTCGTGCCGATGTTGAGCGCTCCCCCCAGCTGCGCGGCCGACTGGGCCAGCTGCTCCGCCGAGCGGGTGGTGGTGCCCTCCGACAGCAGCCTGCCCATCAGATCCGCCAGCCACGTCTCCGTGGCCTTCTCATGGATGTTGCCGGTGTCGATGGCCAGCTGGATGGCGACCTTCGGCATGTCGCCGTAGGGCAGCAGGGAGACCTCCAGCCCGTTGTCGAGCTTGAACTCCGTGCGGACGGGGACCTTGAAGGGCTTGGGCGGCGCGGCGGCGGGAGGCGCTTCCTTGGTGGGTGCCGAGGCGGGAGCGGCCGCGAAGGCCGGCGCGGACAGCATCCCGAGCACCATCAGCGCGGGCGCGACAAGGCGGGTGCGAATTGAGTGCGAAGTCATGGGGCGTGTCCTCAGGGGGCCTTCGTCTGGGCAGCGGTGGCCGCGGCGGGCGTCACCGTCAGCACGGTGCGGTTCTCACGGCGCAGATACTCCTTCGCCGTCTTCTGGATGAGCTCCGGCGTCACCTTCATCAGCTCCGACTCCAGCCGGTTGATGCGCGCCGGGTCGTCGAAGAAGAGCGCGAAGGACGCCAGCAGGTCCGCGCGGCCGAAGCCGAGGAAGCCCTCCAACTGTCCGTACAGCCGCGAGCGCGCCTTCACCCGCGCCCGCTCCAGCGTCGCCGCGTCGATGGGCTGTTCCTGGAGCCGCGCCACCACGCCGTCGAACTCCGCGAGGAGGGTCTCCGTCGTCGTGTCCGCGTCATGGAACAGGTACGCGGTCCACTGCATGGGGCCGTTGTAGTTCCAATGGTTGCCCAGTTGGTTCACCCCGCCGGAGACCTCGCCCGTCAGGCCCTTCTTCTGCACGAGCTGCTGGTAGAGCGCGCTGTCGTTGCCGCGCAGGAGGACCTCGTCCACCAGCGCCATGGCGTAGTACTCAGGGGTGCCCACGTCGGGCATGTGGTAGCCCACCGCGAGCGCCGGACGCTGGGCCAGCTTGTCCTGCTTGTCGTGGCGCTTCTCCTTCGTCTGGCGGGGCTCGGAGATGTCCGGCTTGGACGGCTGCGCCACGGTGGGCAGCGGCCCGAAGTACTTCTGAATCCAGCCCTTCACCTGCTCCGGCTCGAAGTCACCGACGATGACGAGCGCGGCGTTGCTGGGGGCGTAGTACGTTTTGAAGAAGGCGCGCACGTCCTCCAGCGAGGCGGCCTCCAGGTCCTTCAAGTCGCCGTAGAAGTTGTGGGCGTTATACCAGTTGCTGTTCGCCACCTGCGGCATGTCCAGCCACGGGAAGCCGCCATAGGGCTGGTTGAGGACGTTGACCTTCACCTCGTTCATCACCACGCCCTGCTGGTTCTTCAGGTTCTCCTCCGTCACGTCGAGCCCGCGCATGCGGTCGGCCTCGGCCCAGAGGATGGGCTCCAGCGTGTTGGAGGGGATGACCTCGAAGTAGTTGGTGAAGTCGAAGCGCGTGGAGCCGTTGAGCACGCCGCCGTTCTTCTGGATGAGGCGGATGAACTCCATCTTCCCGAGGTTCGTCGAGCCCTGGAACATCATGTGCTCGAACAGGTGCGCGAACCCGGTGCGGTCCTTCGGCTCGATGCGGAAGCCGATGTTGTAATAGACGGCGACGACGGCCTTGGGCGCCGAGCTGTCTCGCGAGAGGACCACCTTCAAGCCGTTGTCGAGCTTGTAGTAGTCCACGGGGACCTGGAGCTTCGGCTGCTCGGCGGGGGCCTCCACCTTCGCCGTCTCCGCGGCGGGCGGCGGCTCCGGCTTCTGCGTTTCCTGCGTGGTCGCGCAGCCGGTGAACGCGGCCAGTGCTACCGCTCCGAATACCTTCCTCATCGGACCTCCCCTGAATGACCTGGCATCCCGTCGAATGACGGAGCCCCTACGGCGCTGTGCGTCCCCCGATTGCCAAAGATTCCGGGCCCCGGCAACCCGGACGCACCCGGTTCAATTCCATGCTCTCAATGAAAAACCCGCATAACGAGAGGGTTTCCACATGGCCAGACAGGGTGTGCCCCTCGTGTGCGGGCTGGAATCTGCCTACGCTTCAAGTCTCCACCAGGAGGTGGCGCGATTCTCCCTTCTTCCTCCCAGACCTCCCCCGCCGGCTGGCACGACACGCTCGTGCGACACCTGGAACCGCTCCTCGGCGGGTTCACCGCGAAGATGGCCATCCAGACCGCCGCCCTGCGGACCCTCAAGCGGCCCCCCGAGCAGCTCAAGCGAGAGGACCTTCCGCAGCTGCTCGAAGGCCTCAAGCCCATGCTGAACACCTTCATTGGCGCCCTGCACGCGAAGGTCATCCTGGCGGAGATTTCCGCCTCCTTGGAGAAGCTGTGATGAGCGCTCATTCGACGGGCCGCGCGGCCGGGAGCATCGTGCCCTGGTTCGGCGCGGTGCTCGTGCTCCAGTTGGCGCACGCCTTCGCGGCGGCCTCCACGCTGGACGCGCCGCGCGCGCTCCCGCTGGTGCATGACGTCGCCGGCTGGGGCAGCGGCGTGCTGGCGGTGTTCGGGACCCTGGCGGCGGCCCGCTCGTTCGCCCAGGGCGACTACCTGCGCAAGGTGTGGGGCGGCCTGGCCGCGGGCGCCCTCCTGTCGCTGGTCAGCACCGCGCTGCGCAGCTACTGGCTCCACGCGGTGCCGGACGTGCCCTTCACGCAGTCACCGCTGCTGCCCGTGCGCATGCTCGTCGTCGTGCTGGCGAACGTCAGCACGACGTACGCGCTCATCCTGCTGGCGATGACGTACCGGCAGTCCGGACTCCAGCCACCGTCCAGCTTCCGCTCCAACGCGCTGTGGGTGGGGACGGCCGTGGCCGCGCTGGCCGTGGGCGTGCCCGTGCTGGCCACCGAGGTCCGCCACCTGGGCACGGACGCCATCAGCACCATGTCCGCCGTCATCAGCCTGGCGTCCACGCTGGCCGACATGACGACCATCCTGCTGGTGGCCCCCATCCTGAGTGTGGCGTACATGCTGCGCGGCGGACGGTTGGCCTGGGTGTGGTGGGCCATGGGCATCTCCGGCGCCATGTGGCTCTTCTACGACGCCCGCGGGTGGCTGGCGCCCCTGCTGCCCGGAGACGCGGCGCAGAACGCGGAGCTCCTCCGCACGCTGCGCACGTCGGGCCTGGTGCTCCTGGGGCTCGCGGGCTGGCTGCAGCGCTCCGCCCTGGCGCCGCAGCAGCTCCCCGCGGCCGAGCCCTCGGCGCAGTCGCACGCCGGCATGTCCTGAGCGCCGTCCCGCGCGCGGCTAACCCTCCTCCAGCGCGTCCGCCGGCGCCTTCAGCACCGTGAGGATGGGCTTCGCGTCCTCGAGCGAGGGCGCGAAGAGCGAGGGCTGGCCGGGGTCGTCGAACACCGTCCGGAAGTCCTCCGGCGTCAGCGCGCGCACCAGCCGCGCGGCGAACGTCTCCCGCAGCAGGCGCACGTAGTACTCCACGTCGTAGTCGCGCGGGTCCTCCTCGCGCGACAGGGGCCGCGTGCCCGGGTCCTCCGCCTCCGGAATGGGGAGCAGGCCCGCCCGGCCTCCCACGGCGCGGTAGACGCGGACCTGCTCACCCAGGGGCCATTCCTTTCGGCCGCTGGCCAGCATGGCCTCGTAGGGGAGCTCGCGCCGGCGGGCCCGGATGGCGAGGTACTGGGCGCCCGACTTCGTCAGGCGGACGTGCGCGCAGACCTCCGGCGTGGGCAGCTCCCGGCGGCGCAGGGCCATCACCGTCCCGACAAACACCTCCCGCACGCCCGGGATGTCTTGCGCCAGGAGACAGCGCAGCGCGCGGCGAAGGAAGGCCTCTCCGAAGGGCTCCGCGCGGCTGGAGCGGAAGGCCACGCCGCGGAGCACCAGCGGACCGTCATACGGCTGGAGCGCGTAGTTCTTCGGTTCGTGCGACAGCATGGCGGCATAGCGCCCGTCGAACTCCAGTTGCACGCGGGGCGGCAGCAGCGCGGCGACCTCCGAGACGACCCGGCGCTCGTCGGCCTCCCGCCAGTCCTCCGGGACGGCGAAGTACACGCCGTCCGTGTCCGCCTCCAGCAGCGTGACGCCCCGGCGCGCCAGCTCCCGGCAGAGCAGCCCCAGCACCTCGCGGCCCTGGCGCGTCACCTCGTTGGCCGCGTGCACGTCCGAGAAGCGCGTGAGTCCCACCGCGCCCAGGTATCCGTAGGCGGAGTTGACGACGATTTTCATCGCCGCCGACAGCGCCTCGTTGGTGAAGCGCTCCTGCGAGCCGGGCGGCGCCGCGCGCGCCCTGCCCTTCGCGCCCAGCCGCTGGTCCACCAGCCGGTCCACCAGCGCCAGCAGCACGCCCAGCCTGTCCCGCCGGGGGCCAATCCGGTACTGGCGCATCAGGGAGGGATACAGGCTGGCGACGTCCGCCTTCACGATGCGCCGGGCCACGCCCGAGGCGAACAGGTGGAGCGCCGCGCCGCTGTGCGACGTGCCATCCCCTTCTTCGTGCGCGGGCAGCGCCGCGCCCTCCCGGAGATAGGCCCGGACGAGCAGCGGATCCAACACGCCGGTGGCCGGCCCCGCGTCCGCCAGCCGCTCGTAGCGACGGGGCGCCATGCGCGCGAGCGCGAAGGCCGCGCCCCCGAGCAGCCTCGCGAGGCCGCCCGCCTCCGTCACGTCATCACGCGCATAGCGCCGCACGCGCTCCGGGTCCGTGCGGAAGACGTCATACACGCGGGCACCGGGGATGTGCTCGCGCTCGGGCCCCGCCAGGCCCAGGTGCTTCGCGACGGCCTTGAGGCCATGGCCCGGCAAGTCCCTCGTGGAGAAGTCATGCCGCAGCACCGCGTCCAGCGTGTCGATGAGCTCACGGCCGGGCACGGTGTAGCGCGCGCGGCGCATCGCATCCGGAGGCGCGCCGGGCACGGGCCGTCCCAACGCGGCGCCCCTGGCGGACGGACGGTGCCGCAGGCCCGGTGCCCCCGCGCGGCCCAGCGCCAGGGACACCCCCAGGTGCCGGGCGCGCCGCGCGAGGAACGGCAGGTCGAAGCCGTGCAGGTTGTGGTTTTCGATGACGTCGGGGTCCCAGGCGCGCACGCGCTCCGCCAGGTGGTAGAGCAGGTCCGCCTCCGCCGAGTCGTCATCCCCCTGGGCCTCCAGCGTCTGTGTCGCCCCATCCGGGCCTCGCAGCGCCACCAGGAAGACGCGGTGGTGCGCCGGGTCCAACCCGGTGGTCTCCAGGTCGAACTGCATGCGGCGCAGCTCATCGAAGGCGAGGTCGCGGAAGTACGTGCGGCCCGACATCGTGAGGTACTGCTCCTCCGGCGGCAGCGCGAGCACCGTGTTCGCGCCCAGCTCCTTCAAGTGACTCACCGGCTTGCCCAGCCGGCGTGACGCGCCTTCCAGCACCGCGCTGGTGAGCGCGCGGCTGTCATCACCGCGGACCAGGTAGCGCAGCGCCCCGGGCCCTTCGAGCTCCTGCCACGTCACCCGGTAGCGCGCGGGGCCGTCCGACTCCGGGCGCAGCCGAGGCCCCAGGTGCGCCAGGTCCTCCAGGGACGCGAGCAGCAGCCACGGGCGGAAGCGCACGTCCTCGCGAACGAGCGCCCCCGTCTTCGGGATGCGGCGCCAGACGAAGGCGCGGCCGTCAGGCTCCGCCCACACGGAGACGATGCCCGGCGTGGCGTCCCACCCCCAGAGCCACTCGTCCTCCATGGAGTCCCTCCGGGCGGATGTGCCGCGAACGCGCGCGATGCAAGCCGCTCGCGGCGTGGGATGCAAGGCACGTTGCTCCAGGGACATCCCCTCATCTTGAGGGAGGGGGGTGACAGTGGTATGTCAGGTTTCCTCCCCATGCAGCGCACCGAGCGTCTCTTCGCCCTCGCCGAATACCTCCGGGGCCGCCGTACCGGTGTCACCGCGGAGGTCCTCGCCGAGCGGTTCGGCGTCACGGTGCGAACCATCTACCGGGACCTGGACTCGCTGCGCGCCTCGTCGATGCCGGTGTCCGCCGAGCGCGGCCGTGGCGGTGGCTACGCGTTGGATCGCAGCTACAGCCTGCCGCCGGTGAACTTCACCGCGCGCGAGGCGGCGCTCATCGTCGCGCTGGGGCGCTTCGCCATCGACATGCGGCTGATGCCCTTCGCGGGCACGCTGGAGTCGGCGCTGGACAAGGTGCGCGCGGCGCTCTCCACCTCCGCGCAGCGCGAGTTGCTCACCCGGCTGCGGGAGCTGGCGTTCATCGGCGTGCCGTCACTGCCCAGCAAGAAGCCTGTCCGTGAAGCACTGGAGCGAGCGTGGTTCGAGCAGCAGCCGTTGCGCATCACCTATGTCGACAGCAACTTCCTGGAGACGGTCCGCGACGTGCGGGTGATGTCCGTCATCATGAACCGGCACGAGACGCGCATCGACGGGGAGGACCTCACCACGAAAGAGCGCCGACACTTCCGACTGGACCACATCACCCGCGCCGAGGTGCTGCGCGCCGCCGGACCGTGAAGTCCGCTCAGGGGCGCTGGCTGCGTTGACGCGGGGGAGGTGGATACTGCGTCCTCCCGGGGGCTGGGCGCCGTCCCGGAAGGTTGGCCTGGGCACCACTGACCGCGTGGCGAGCCCAGGCGGCACGAAACTGGGTTCAAATCTCCAGCGGCGGCTGGGGACCGGGGACGATGTCCGCGATATCGGGGTCGACCTCACCCGGCTGGCGCGGCCCGCGCTCGGTCTTCTCCTTCTTGCGCTCCTCGCGCTTCGCGTTCTTCTCCTGCTGGTGCTGCTTGCGCGCCTGCTCTTTCTGGCGCTTCGTGGATCTTCCTTGCATTGAGCCTCCCTCGCTGAAAACAAAAGCCCGGCCTCGCAGTGAGGAGACCGGGCTGATGGTGCTGAGCCTGAGCTCTCAGCCAACTACGCGGACGTTCTCGGCCTGGAGGCCCTTGGGGCCCTTCCGGGCTTCGAACTCCACCTTCTGGCCTTCGGCCAGGGTACGGAAGCCATCCGTCTGGATAGCGGTGTGGTGGCAGAACACGTCGGCCCCACCGTCGTCCTGGGCGATAAAGCCAAAGCCCTTCGCGTCGTTGAACCATTTCACGGTGCCAGTTGCCATGTTTCTTCTTCTTTCTGTTTCTGCGTGCGGCGCGAGACCGCAGCCAGTCCCATAGAGCGGGACAGGCTGCCTCTAGCCTGTCGAGGGGCCAATGTCGATTGTGGAAGGCCCCGAATCTCCACCGGCTGTTCGCCGCGTGAAGGAAACGTGGCGTAGAACCGAAGAATTCCAGCCCCTTGACTCGTGGTACAACGCCCCGAAAATCGTCTGGCGCCCCTTCATCGCCGGACGTTCCTTCAATGTGGGGGCGCCCGCGGCCCCTGGGGAGCGCCCTGGAGGGCACGTTCCTGGACGCCACTGGCCCCCCACCCTCCCGGAACGAGGAGCAGCCGGGGGCCGACTTCCTGGCCTGGCCCGCTAGGCGCCGGGGGGCGTGCGCGGAAGTTCCGTGCCAAACACCCCCTGGAGCAGGTCCATGAGCCCGGGCCAGGCCTCGGCGGCCAGCCAGAGGCCCTCGCGTTCATGCTCGGCGGTCATGGCCAGGGAGGCGGAGTCAAACAGCCGAGCGGGCAGCACGCCCTCTTCAGGCAACGGCCCTTCCACTTGTAACACCTGACCGTCCCAGCGAATGCCGGGCGGCAGCAGGCGCTCCGCCAACACCCGCATCGCGGCCCGGCCCGCCCCCGCGCGAAGCACGCCCATCATCAGCGACGAAGCCGTGCGGGACTCCTCCAGTTCCACCACGCCCGGCGTCTTCAACCACAGCCGGTAGCGCCCGGAGGCCAGCTCCACGCGCTCCAGCGCCGTCTCCACGCGCAGCTTCCAGCCGTGCACGGAGAAGCGGACGTCATAGACGTCCTCCCGCGCGGACCACTCCCGCAGCTCGAAGTTCTTCAGCCGGGCCAGCAGTTGGCGCACCACGGTCTCCACGCGCGCATGCGACAGCCGCACCCGCCTGCGGCTCACGTCCACCGCCATGTCGTTGGAGAGCGCGTTCGGCAGTCGCTTCGCCCACTCCCGCGCCCCTTCCAGCATCTTCGCCGCCAGCGACTGACCCGACATCCGCGTCCTCCCGTGACGCCGCCTCCTTGGGCCCCGGGGCCTCGTACCGGCGGCCCGGCGTCGTGCGCGCAGCATGCACTGGATTGGGGGCCAGCGGGCGGCCTGGCGTCTTTTGACGGGCCCCGCGCCGCCCCAGGGACGTGGGCCTCAGCTGGCCGCCTGCCCTCCCCGGGCACCCGACAGCAGGGGCGGGAAGACGAGCGTCGGCGTGCCACAGCCCTCAGCGGTGGGGAAGAAGGTCAGGTCCGTCCCCACGCCGCGCAGCGCGCGGAACGTCTCCAGCACGGGCAGCTCCAGCTCCACCGGAGCAACGCGGCGCACACGGCGGCCGTCGCGGACCTCCCAGCCGCCCGCCACCAGCGTGACGGTGCCGGGACGAGGCATGGTGGTGAAGGTCTCCACGCGCGCGACGAGCTCCGTGTAGTGCGCGGGGAGCACGGCGGTCACACCGGGCACGAGGAAGGGATTCACGGCCTCGGGCGAGGGAGGCGACAGTGCGATGCGGAAGCCGCGCCCATTGGGCGGCGCGCCGAGCCGCGATGCGGTGTCCGCGGCGTGAAGGAATCCCCGCAGCACGCCCGCTTCGACCAGGGAGAGCGAGTCCGTGGAGAGCCCTTCGTCATCCATGGAGACGCGCCGCGTGGCCGTGGGGTGGTGCGAGTCATCCACCACGCTCAGGACCGAGGGGAACACCTTGCGCCCCACGGCCCGGGCCAGCGCGGGCGTGGCGGCGGCCACGTCTCCCCGTAGCAGCCAGGTGAGCCCCGCCGCGAGCGGCGCGGCCACCGCCGGCCGCAGCACCAGGGGGAGCTCACGGTCCAGCGGTTCCGCGGGGCCCGTGAGGGCTTCAACCGCCTCCGCGAGCCTGTGGCGCAGTGGCGCGATGACGGCGTCCTCCTCCGCTGTTTCAGGGAACGCCACCGCGTCCACCACGGCGCCTCGCGGCGTCTCACACCGCACGAACAGCTCCTCGCGCCACTCCGTGCGAGCACGCCGCTCGCCGCTTGCGCGCACCAGGGCGCGCCACGTGGACACCTGGGTGAGCAGCGCGGCCTGCACCACGCTGCCCTGGGGCACGGCGGTGTCGATGAAGTGCTTCATCCGGCGCGCGGCGCGCTCCGGCTGAAGCGTGGGAGGACCCGAGACACCCTGAGGTTCGGACTGGACCGGCAGCTCCGGCAGAGGACTCGCGCGTCCTGGAGTGGCTTGCCGTGCGGTGCGCTCCAGGAGCAGCGACAGCGCGCCCGCGTCCCCTACCGGCGCGGTCAGCAGGCCCTGTCGCGCGTCCCAGCTCACGCGCGCCATGGCATCCAGGGTCTCCCCCTGGTTGATGATGGAGCGCCCCGTCCCCGCGTCGTATTCGAACGACAGCCTGCGCTCCGCGGCGAGGAACAACTCGGCCTGCGAGGGGGCGTGGTGCCGCGTGAAGGTCTCCAGCGCTTCGCCAGCGGCCGTCAGCAAGTCACGGGGCTGAAGGCCCGCGCATACCGCCACCCCGCTGTCCTCCTCGGAACCGGAACCACGCTGCATCCACTGCCTCCGCCGACACTCGCTGGGACTGGTCGCGAGGATACCGGTCTGCGTCCTCGCGTGGGGCCGCTCCGCGTCGTCGCGCGGAATCCGCGCCGGTGGCGCAGCCGCCGGTCCGTGCGTGCACGGCGACACCGCGAGTATCAACCCACAATCCAGGCGCATGCATGGGTCCGCCTCCCCGTCTGGCGTATGCTCCAGGACCTGTGCCCGCCGTCTCACGGTGGGCGTCACCGAAGCCACGCCCAGCCCGCGTGGTGCCCGGCCGGAGGACACACGCTTGGATTGGTTCGTGGAGCGGCGCGAAGTCACCGAGGTCCTCCACCAGCGCTCCGGGCTCCGCGTCGTCTCCCCCGTGCTCGACCGGGGCTGGTCCAGGGGACAGGCCACCGCGGACCGCATGACCTGGCAATGGGCCCAGGTGGCTGACGCCCGCTGGAAGAGCGGCCTCATGCCGGAGGCGCTGGAGCGCCAGGCCCGCGGCATGCTGGACGCCGAGCCCCGGCTCGCGAGCGACACGGAGGCCATGTCGTCGCTCGTCCGCCAACTGGAGGCGACCGCGCGGGCCGCGGGCGCCCAGCACCTGGACGTGCTGCTGCGCGAGGTGGAGCGGCGCACGCTGTCCGTCAGCGACGCCCACCTGAGAGAAGACCGCCAGCGCCATGCCCTGCTCGAAGTGAAGGCCTTCCACGACACCGGCGCGGGCCTGGCCGAGCTGTGGCGCTGCGCCGCCTGGCCGGAAGTCACTGGAGCGCGCACCGCCCTGCCCTCGCTGGAGGCGCTCGTGGAGGGCATGGCGCGGGAGCTGCGGGACACGACGCCCATGGTGCCCTGCCCCCGCGACGTGCTGCCCATCGTCTTTCCACCGGGCGCCGCCTCCGGCTGCTTCTTCCACGAGGTGTGCGGACATCCCCTGGAGGGAGACGTCGTCGCGCGCGGCGGCTCCTATCTGGCGCGGCGGCTGGGGCAGCAGGTGGCCGGCGCGCACCTCAGCGTCTCGGACGACCCGACGGACGGCCACGGCGCGCTCGGCTTCGCCTGGGACGATGAAGGCCACGCCGCGCTCCCGGTGACGCTCATCCGCGAGGGTCGGGTGGACGCGCCCCTCTTGGACGCTCGCAGCGCCACCGCGCTGGGCCGCGCGCCCAACGGACACGGGCGGCGCGTCAGCTACCGGCACCCGCCTCTGCCACGCATGTCCCACACGCGCGTGGACGCGCACCAGGGCCACCTGGAAGCGCTGATGGCGGACGTCCCGCACGGGCTGCTGGTGCAGCACCTCACGCCCCGGCAGATGGACCTGCTGTCGGGCGACTTCAGCTTCTACATCGTGGAGGCGCGGGAGATTCGGGACGGACGGCCCGGGCGCCGCGTGGGCCCCGGCATCCTCCGGGGCAACGGGCTTACGGCCCTGGCGGCCATCGACGCGGTAGGCGCGGACACGAAGAACCTCTTCGCCACGCGCGGCTGCCGGAAGCTGGACCATGGTCCACTGCCCGTGTCCTTCGGGCAGCCCACCATTCGCTTCCGGCAGCTCTCCGTGGAGCCCTGGCGGTGAGCACCGTGGGCGCCCGGGTGCTTCACCCTTCCGGGTAGCAGAGGAAGCCGAAGTCCGGCGGCGGCGCGGGCTCCTCGTAGGGGTTCTCCTCCACGGGCGGCATGGGCGCCATGGCGAACAAGCGCGTGAAGGACACGCCCGGCGGCAGACCCGCCACGAAGAAGGGAGGAACCTCCCAGGGCCGGCCCTGCTCCTCGTCCTCCAGGGTGTCCACGAAGCTCACCGTCAGCGCGCTCGGGGCGCCCGGCTGCACCACCAGGGCGTAGTAGCCCAGGCTGCTCATGCCGCCGGGGATGGCGAAGTAGCCCATCTCCGTCTGGCCCGGGAACAATCCCGGCGGCGCCCAGTCAATGGCGTACAGCGTGCCCGCCGTCGTCTCCGCGGCGATGTCACCGCTGGGGAACAGGAACGCGTCCAGCACCGGGCTGGGCGAGTAGACCCACAGCAGCGCGACCGAGCGGCCCGATGAGGCATCCGCCAGGCTGGCCGGGGAGATGGACGTCCCCGTCTCCTCCGAAATCACCTGCGCCAGCGCGCCGAGCGCGCCCGCCTCGCCCACGATGGCCGGCGACTGGATGAGGCACTGGGTCCCGGTGGCCGCGACGGGCCGCAGGCTGGTGGTGGCGTAGTACGGCACCGCGGGGATGGGGGCGTGGCCCTCCTCCTCCGGAAACATGTCGGCGGCCCCCACCGAGAGCCCGGGCGCGGGCTCGGCGCGGATGAGGTACGGCACCGTCGGGTCGGCGGGAATGCCTTCCGTCTGGAAGTTGCCCCAGGGCGGCATCGCGGGGCCGCTGGTATCGACCACCTCTCCGGTGGGCCCCACCATGCTGACCTGCGCGCCCCACACGGACGCGCGCATCACCGTGGGCATGCCGTACAGCAGCGCCGGCAGCGGCGGCCCGGCCTCCGGGTCCTCCGGGTCGGGCGGCCACATGACGAAGGTATAGAACATCGCCTCCGGATCGAAGATGACACCGGAGACAGGCACCCGCCGGTCAGGCAGGTCGGTGTAGGGCGCCTCGGCGTCCAGTTGGGGAGGGGGCGGCGTGGTGCTATCAGCGCACGCGCTCAGCACGGCGGCGGACAGGGTCGAGGCAACGAGGGAGCGAACCTTCATGGCGTTCCTCTGAGGGCTCAGCGAGGCGGGAGGATGTGCTCGGCCGGCGGCGTGGTGACGTGGCACGATTCGGCGCAATTGCCGTAGCCGTTGGGCGTGTTCTGCATGGGCTCGAAGCGGAGGTCGAAGTACTCCGTGCCGTGCGACGCCACGTGGCAGCCATTGCAGCTCATCAGGCTGGGCCACAGCGTGCTCTCCCGCGTCAGGTGACACATGGTGCAGTCACCCTTGTTCTGGTTGTACTTGCGGGAGCTGTTGTGGATGCGGTGGATGATGTCGGGCAGGTAGCCGTAGCCCTCCTCGATGTGGCACGTCTTGCACGCCTCCACGTGGTCCACGGACATGCCGTGGTGGACGTTGGAGAGCGAGTTCACCCCGTTGTGGCACACCTGGCAGTTGCCCACGCGGCCCGGGTACGCGGTGGGCTGGGCCTGGCCCACCTGGAAGAAGAAGGGGTCCAGCCGGTTGAGGCGCTCGCCCATGAAGGTGCGGTGTCCCTTGAGGAGGATGGCGTAGGTGCCCGCCTTCGCGTCCGGCGGCAGTTGCACCGAATAGTGCGTGGGCGGCTGCGCGTCACCGCCGCCCGCGAGCAGGTTGGAGCCGGGCGGCAGGTAGAAGTGCGGCTCGCTGAACAGCGGGAAGGAGAAGTACGGCAGCGAGTAGGAGCCGCGCGCCACCTGCAGGTCCTGCAGCGGGCCCACCACCTTGAAGCCGGACTCAGAGGAGCTGGCCTCGCGGTAGGTCAGCAGCATCTCCTCGTTGAAGTACGCGAGGCCGTTGGAGGACTCGCTCATGTACTGATTGAAGCTGGGCATCCGGTTGCGCGGGTGGAGGCCGTTGCCGTCCCCGTCGCGCAGCGACACCATGAAGTCCACCGCGTCACCGGGCATGAAGTAGCTGCCGTTGGCTGGGCGGTTGACTCGCACCGCCTGCGTCAGGCCGAAGCCGCAAGGCACCTGTTCGTTGGTGGCCAGCCCGTTTTCATCCAGCCGGTAGCAGGTGGCCGGGCGCTCCGCCTCGGGGGTGAAGACGATGGGGAAGAGGAAGGGCTGGAGGGGCAGCAGGCTCCAGGTGACGCGGATGAGTCCCTCCCCGGAGAGCTGCGGCATGGTCAGCGTCTTGAAGGGGTCGGTGGCGCCGGAGAAGGACGCCTTCACGATCGTCTTGTAGGTGGGCTCGGTGCCGTCCGGCAGCAGGCTCACCTCCGGGTCGCCCGGGAAGCGAGGTCGCGCCAGGTCCGCCACCAGCCAGCTGGCGCGCGTGCGGCCCGTGGTGGAGCTTTCCCCCATGAAGTCACGGCGGCTGTACGTGGCGGAGGTGCGCACGGCGCCGTCCGCGTCGAGCACCTCGATGAGGAAGGTGTCGTCCAGCGAGCGCATCCACGCGGCGTTCTCGTAGTACGTCTCGCGCTGGAACGTGGAATCGTAGTCGTTCGTCCACTCTTCCCGGCCCACCGTCACGCCCGACCAGTCCAAATCCTTGAAGCGCGACTGCTTGCGCATCCAGAAGGACGGGGCGTGCTGGTTCTTGAAGTCGGTGTGGACGCCGGAAATGGCGTCCACCGCGGTGAACTCGCGGATGAAGTAGTTGACGCCCGGCGTCACCTCGAACCGCGCCGAGGGCGGCACCGGCTGGCCCATCAGGTTCATGGCCTCGCAGGTGGCCGGATAGTCCGGCAGGTTCAGCGAGCCGGCCGACACCGGCTCACCGGTGGGCAGGATGGCGCAGCCATTGAAGTACAGCAGTGACAGGGAAATGGCACCGGAGGCCGAGCTCGAGTACGGGTCGAACGCCCTCGCGCCACGGCCGCGGGTCCCTTCGGCGTCGCCGATGTTGAAGACATCGCAGCCGGTGAGGCACACCAGCGAGGACAGGAGCAGTCGCTTGAAAAGAGATTTCATGAGGGCACGCGTCACACGCGACCATGGGGGAAGGGCGCGTGACGATGGGCTTTCAGGGGACGCGCTGGGAGTCTACCGGACGCTCCCAGGTGGCGCCAGAATGGGTCATTTGCCAGACGCGGACGGCGCGGTGGGTGCCACGGCGGGCACCGTGCGCAGGTAACGGTAGAGGGCCTTGAGGTCCGCCTCCGCCAGTCCGGCGAAGAAGCCCCAGGGCATGGTGAGCTTGTTGACCTGGCCCGCCCGCGCGGGCGCGGGCGTCAGGTCCTTGAAGGCGGTGAAGCGGGCGACGAAGGCCGCTTCGTCCACGGCGCCCAGTCCGCGTGCATGCAGTGTGAGGTTGGACACGACCTCCGGGCCATGCGGCGTGGGCAGCGGACGTCCTCCCACGAAGGGCGTGCCCGCCTCGTCCATGCCCGCGTGGCACGCGGCGCACTGCGCCACGGTGGCCAGGTAGCGACCGCGGGAGACGTCATCCGTCGCGGGCTCCGGCACGGCCGCCTTCGTGGGCGCGGCCAGGTCCTTGTACTGCGCGTACACCTCGTCCGGGATGGCCGAACGAGGCCCCGCGCGCGGGGTGGCCGGGGCCTGACGCAGCCAGGCAATCACGGCGCGGGCATCCCCGTCCGACAGCTCGCGGTAGAGGAGGAAGGGCATGAGCGGGAAGAGCGTCTTCCCGTCGCGCCCGGTGCCATCGCGCAGCGCGCGCAGCAGCTCCTCGTCCGTCCAGCGGCCGATGCCGTGCTCGGGGTCGGAGGTGATGTTGGGCGCGCAGACGCGGCCGGGCAGCTCCCAGGCCGCGTCGTCCCAGCAGGCGCCGGAGAGCGCGGGCCCGGAGGTGGGGCCCCCATACCGAGACCAGTCGCGCGGCGTGTGGCAGGAGCCACAGGCGAGCACGTTCTCCACGAGGTACCGGCCCCGCTCCAGCTTCGCCGTGCCCGCGGTGACGGGCGGGACGACGGCGGGAGCCCGAGGCGCCGGCGTGGCCGCGGCCGGAGCCTTGGCGGGCGGCGGCGGCGATTCGTTGCGCTGACAGGCGCCCAGCGCCAGCAGCAGGAACAGGAGATGGGTGCGCATCGGGGTGTGGGTCCTCATTCCGGGGGAGGGCCGTCCACGGGCTTGCCCAGCCGCAGGGCGATGACGCCTCGGCGGTATTCGATGGGCAGGCGGTCAGCGGGCGTGTGGACCTCGCTGGCGAAGTCCAGGGGCTGGGCCCGAGGACGCACGCCCTCCAGCGTGCGCCGGTCCTGCTCCAGGATGGCCAGCTCACTCTTCACGAACATGTCCGGGAAGTGGTTGCGCAGCCGGGGATGGTACGAGGCGAAGTAGAAGCACCGCATCTTCTCCTCGGAGAGCGGAGAGGCGATGGCGTAGACGGTGTGGACGTAGAAGAGCGTGGGCTTGAAGGCCAGCTTCGCGGCGAAGGGCAGCGTCACGTCGTAGGTGAGCGTGGTGCGATCCACCCGGGGCGGCATGCCATCCGTCGCCGGAGCCAGCGCCGGATAGACGATGCGCGCGCCGACGCCGGTGGGGCGTCGCTCCACTTCATAGGGAGGCACTTCCGGCTGCTCCGGGTTGCCGAAGGTGCCTTCATGCACGAAGGACAGGTGCGCCACGTCCAGGACGACCTCGACCATCCGGCCCGCGGCGACGTCCCACTCCAGCACCGGCAGCGGCACGGTGGCCAGGGCGCCGTCCTCCAGCTCCGGCCACTCCGGCAGCGGCGCCGCAGGCTCCTGGGACAGGCAGACCCAGACGAGGCCATACCGCTCCGTGGCCTGGAAGGCGCAGACGCGTGCCCGGGCGGGGATGGGCGCGGCGGGCTGTGACGGCACCCGCACACAGCGTCCGTCCGTGCCATAGGTCCAGCCATGGAAGCCGCAGCGCAGCCCCTCCGGCGTGACGACGCCCAGGCCAAGGTCGGCGCCCCGGTGTGAACACCGCCGGTGCGTCACGGCCACGCCCGAGTCCGTCCGCCACAGCACCAGCTCCGTCTCCAACAGTTGCACAGGGAGTGGAACGGCCGTCAGCTCGTTGGAGAAGGCGACCGGGTGCCAGTACGGAGAGAAAGCGTCAACGTAGGAGCGCACGACCCTTACGCCAGCGCGAGCGGAGCAATCTTGCTCTCGATCTCCTCGAGGAGGAAGTCGATCTCCTCGATCTCATCCAGCTTCTCGGGCGCGGCGGAGACCTCGGAGGGCGCCGCCTCGGAAGTGGCGGACTCGGGATGGGCGGGCGATGCGGACAGGGTCTCTTCCGAAGCCATGAAGCCTCCTGAAGCGGGGGGTGGGGGCGTGATTGTTTCCGGCTGGCCGGGGGGCCTGTCAATCCGGAGTCCCCTTTCTTAAGAATTTTTCGACACATGTATCGCGGATTGAGACTCGTATACGCTCCAGGGAGCCCCTGTGATGACGCCCCCCTTGTCCGTTCGAGCCCTGGCCGCGGCCGTCCTGCTCTGGAGTCTTGCCGCGTCCGCCGAGCCCTGGAACGGCACGGAGCCAGGCACGACGACGCTCCAGCAGGTCCTGCTCTCCTTTGGTCCGCCCACCCGACAGGTCCATGAGGGCGGCGCGGTGGTGCTGACGTACCAGCGCAAGGCCGCGCCGGGAGGCACCCGGAGCACGCGCTTCCACTTCGACGCGCGGCAGGGTGTGCTGCGCCGCATCGAGGTGGTGCCCACCAGGCCGCCGACGCAGGCGGGGCTCGTCGCGCTGTACGGCCCCGCGTGTGGCGCCGCGCGGTCCTCGGAGGAAGGCCTGGACTGTCACGAGGAGGAAGCGGCCCCGGCGCGCCAGCGCTGGTGGCACTACCGGACGCGCGGGCTGAGCGTGCTCCTCGACAAGCAGCGGCGCGTGAAGTCGATGCGCTACACCGAGCCCCTGTCCTCGGCGAGCCCGTCACCGGCACGCGGCCCCGTGGCTTCGGCCGGGAGTGAAGGCACCACCGTGCCAGCCGCCGCGGCGTCGCTCGACGTCCCGAAGGGGGCGCCCGCCGCGGGGACGCTGCCGCCCGACACGGACTCCGACTCCGGGCTCGCCACCGCCGCCGTGGACCCGAGCGGGGCCGGTGCGCCCGACGGATTCGAGGATCTGCTGGACGCGCCCGCGCCTCGGCCGACGGGTACGGAATCGGAGGCCATCGTGGAGGGCTGGCAGGGCCCGGAAGGCGAGGCCGCGGACCCCTGGCATGAGACGGCGCAGGGGCGTCAGCAGGACGTGCTCGCGGTGGGCGGCATCTACTTCCAGCGCGCGGAGCTGACGGGGCTGCGCTCCCAGGGGAAGACGTCGTACCAGCCCCTGCTGCCAGCGCTCGCGGACATCTACCTGGACGCGACGCCGTCGAAGCACGTGCGCGGCTTCATGATGGGGCGGCTGGCGTATGACCCGCTGTCGACGGAGGCGAACGGCCCCGCCGCCGTGCTGGGCCAGATGTGGCTGAAGTTCGACGTCGCCCAGCGGCTGTTCGTCACCGCCGGGCGGCAGGAGATTCGCTGGGGCAGCTCGCAAATCTGGAACCCGACCGACTTCCTGCAGGCGCCCAACCCGGATCCGCTCAACATCTTCGACCTGCGCACGGGGGTCGACATGGTCCGCCTCACGGTGCCGTGGGAGGCCATGGCCGCCAACCTGTCGCTCCTGGGCACCGCCAACGTGGAGGACGTCAGCGCGGACCTCCGGCGGGTGCGCTATGGCGGCGGCGTGCGCGCGGAGATGGCGGTGGGCACGGGCGAAATCGCCGCGACGGCGATGTTCGACCAATCACGCCGGCCCCGGTATGGCCTGGACGCGACGATGGCGCTGGGCCTGCTGGACTTCAACGCCGAGGTGGCGTGGATGGGCGACGGCAACATGCGGCTCTGGGCCCGCGATGGCGACAGCTTCGTGGAGCGCACGCTGGAGGGGCGCAAGCTGCTGGTCAGCGCGGGCGTTTCGGCCACGTTCAACTTCGCCGAGCTCTACCGCGCCGTCATCCGGGTCGAGGGCTTTCACAACCCGCTGGGCTACGACGACCGCGCCTTCCTGCCGTGGCTGAGTTCGCAAGGTGACTTCCGGCCGCTCTTCTACGGCCGCTACTACGCCATGGGGCAGGTCAACATCGGCCGGCGCGGCATGTCCCAGCTGTCGCTCATCTTCACCACCATCGCCAACGTGCGGGATGCGTCGTACCTGTCACGGCTGGCCTTCAACTCCTCGCCCTTCGACATCCGGGACATCTTCGTCCAGACGTTCGTCGAGGTGCCCTACGGCGAACGCGGCAGCGAGTTCCGCTTCGAGAGCCTGCCCGCGGACCCCACCGCTCCCGGTTCGGGGCTGGGCGTCTTCCGCGCGGGCGTGAGCCTCTACGTTCGCATCTAGCCCACGGGCCTTCCGGAATCCGACTTCATGACCTCGCGACCCGACTCCGACTCCCTCGCCGCCGCGAAGCGCGAGCAACTGCGCAAGTTGCTGGAGCAGCGCAAGAACCCCAGCGCGGGGAGCGCAGCGCCCCCCTCGCCGCGGCGGAACGTGGTGGGCCCTTCACGCCGCCCGGCGGGGACGGCCGACGTGCTGTCACCCGCGCAGGAGCGCATGTGGTTCCTGCACCAGCTCCGCCCGGACACCGCGACCTACGTGGTGCCGTGGGCCGCGATGCTGGAGTCCCCCGTGGACGCGGGCGCGCTCGACGCCGCGCTGCGAGCCCTGCTGTCGCGCCACCCGCTCCTGCGGGCCCGCTTCCCCGCCGAGGGCGGCCGTCCCCAGGTGCGCTACCTGGATTTGCCCGAGCGCGTCCTCGACGTGGAGGCTGCAACGGGCGCGAGCGAGGCCCAGGTGTCGCGCCGGCTGCGCGAAGAAGCCTCCCGGCCCTTCGACCTGGAGCAGGGGCCGCTGTACCGGTTCCGCCTGCTGAACCTCTCCGGCCAGCGGCAGGTGCTCATCCTGGTGTTCCACCACCTGGTCACCGACGGCGCGTCCATCAACGTGTTGATGCGCGAGCTGGGGGTGCTTCAGGCCGCGCACGCCCGGGGTGAAGCCCCCGCGCTGACGGCGCTCCCATTGGAGTACGCGGATGCCGCCGCGTGGCAGCACACGCCCGACGCCGCCGCGAATGAGCCGGAGCTGACGGCCTTCTGGAAGCGGCAGCTCGAAGGCGCCGTGCAGGGGCTGGAGCTGCCCACCGACAAGGCTCGGCCCGCCCGGCGCTCGGACCGAGGGGCGCTGACGGAGCGCATCGCCCTCCCCGCCTCGCTCACGGGCGCGCTGCGCGCCTTCAGTCGCGAACGGCAGGTGTCGCCGTTCATGACGCTGTACGCGGCCTTCGCGGCGCTGCTGTACCGGTACTCGCGGCAGGACGACTTCTGCGTCGGCACGCCGGTCTCCGGGCGCACGCACCCGTCCCTGGAGGAGCTGGTCGGCCTGTTCGTCAACACGGTGGTGCTGCGCACGCGCGTCACGGCGGCGGAGCCCTTCACCGCGCTGCTCGACCAGGTTCGCGCCACCACGCTGGATGCGCTGGGCCACCAGGCCCTTCCCTTCGACCGGCTGGTGCAGGCCCTGGGCGTGGAGCGGAGCCTCAGCCACTCCCCGCTGTTCCAGGTGATGTTCGACCTGTACCGCGTGGAGCATTCGCTGGCGGACGCCTTCCCGGAGGCCCGTGACCTCCCCATGGACACGGGCGCGTGCGAGTTCGACCTGCACGTCACGCTCTTCGAGAGCACGTCCGGCTTCGAGCTGTTCGCCCGCTACAGCACCGACCTCTTCGAGGCCGCCACGGTGCGCCGGATGCTGGGCCACTACCTCCAGCTCCTCACGCATGCGCTGCGCGCGCCGGACACGCGCGTGGACGCGCTGTCGCTGCTGCCCGATGCGGAGCGCGCCCGCGTGCTGGCGGATTCCAACCCGCCGCGCCGGCCCTTCCCGCTGGAGGCCACCTTCCCCGAGCACTTCTCCGCCCAGGCCGCGCGCACGCCGGACCAGGTGGCCCTGGCCTCCTCCCGCGCGCGGTGGACGTATGCGGAGCTGGAGGCCCACACGAACCGCGCCGCGCGCCGGCTGGTGGCCCAGGGCGTCGGCCTGGAGTCCGTGGTGGCCGTGCTCGGACGCCGCGGCGAAGCCACCGTGCGCGCGCTGATGTCGATTCACAAGGCGGGGGGCGCGTACCTTCCGCTGGACGCACAGCTCCCCGCGGCCCGGCTGGCCCGGCTCCTGGAGGAGAGCCGCGCGCCGTTCGTGCTTCCGCTGGGCACGGACGAGGCCTTGCTGTCGGAGGTGCTCGCTGGCGTGCCCGAAGCCCGGCGGCCTCGAGTGCTGTCGCTGGAGGGGCTCGAGTCGGAGCGCGCGGAGCCGCTGGCGCCGCGTGCCACGCCGGACTCGCTGGCCTATGTCCTCTTCACGTCTGGCTCCACCGGCACGCCCAAGGGCGTCATGGTGGACCACCGCGGCATGCTCAACCACCTGCTGGGCATGCGCGAGGCGCTGGGCCTGGACGGGTATGACGTCGTGGCCCAGATTGCCGCGCTCAGCTTCGACATCTCCATCTGGCAGATGCTGGGTGCGCTGCCCGGTGGCGGCACCACGTACCTCATCGAAGACGACGTGATGCGGGACCCACCCCGGCTCGCCGACGCGCTGGAGCAGGGCCGCGCCACGGTCATGGAGATGGTGCCCTCCGTCCTCCAGGCCATCCTGGAGGGCGCTCGCCCGGAGCAGGACTTCCCGGAGATGCGCTGGGTGGTGCTCGGCGGCGAGCCCGTGCCTCCCGCGCTGTGCCGGACCTGGCTGGAGCGCTGTCCGGGCTGCCGGATGGCGGACGCCTATGGCCCGACGGAGAGCTCGGACGTCGCCAGCCTCCACTTCATCAACGAGGCCCCCGAAGGCAGCTTCACCCCCATTGGCACGCCCAAGGCCAACATGGAGGTGTACGTCCTGGACGACGCGCTCCAGCCCGTTCCGGCTGGCGTCGTGGGCGAGCTGTACCTGGGTGGCCTGGGCGTGGCCCGTGGGTATGTGGGACGCGCGGACCTCACCGCCGAGCGCTTCGTACCGCACCCCTTCAGCACCACGCCGGGCGCTCGCCTCTACCGGTCGGGAGACCTGGGGCGCTGGCTGCCGGACGGCGTGCTCCAGTTCGTCTCTCGCGCCGACCTCCAGGTGAAGGTGCGCGGCATGCGCATCGAGCTGGGCGAAGTCGAAGCCGCCCTCGCCTCCCTCCCCGGCGTCCGCTCCGCCGCCGTCACTGTCCAGCGTCGCGGGCCCTCCGACTCCTGGCTCGCCGCCTGGGTCGTCCCCGCTTCTCCAGACGCCGACGTCCACTCCCTCCAGGCCGCCCTCGCTCGTCTCCTCCCGGCCTTCATGCTTCCTTCCCGCTGGCTCCTTCGGGCCCAGCTTCCTCTCACCTCCACGGGCAAGCTCGACCGCAAGGCCCTCGCCGCGCTCCCTCTCGACGAGGCGCCTTCCCTCTCCGAGGGTGGGCCTCCTCGTGGGCCCCTCGAGGAGCTGCTTGCCCAGCTCTTCTGCCAGGTCCTCGGCCTCGAGCGCATCGAGCGCGAGGCCAGCTTCTTCCACCTCGGTGGCCATTCCCTCTCCGCCACCCGCCTGGTGGCTCGCGTCCGCCACTCCCTGGGCGTCCAGCTTCCCCTCTCCTCCCTCTTCACCGCTCCCTCCGTCGCCGGCCTCGCCCTGGAAGTCGCTTCGCTTCAGCGCGACGCCTCCTCTCTTCCTCCTCCGACGCCTTCTGACTCCGCCCCTTCGCTCTCCCAGGCCCAGGAGCGCCTCTGGTTCATCCACCAGCTCCAGCCGGACTCGGGCGCCTACCACATCCCCCAGGCCGTCGAGCTTCACGGCACGGTGAGCGCCGACGCGCTGGATGCGGCGGCGCGGTGGCTGTTGGAGCGCCACCCGGTGCTCCGCTCCACCGTGGAGTCACAGCAAGGGCAAGCGCGCGTTGAAGTGTCCTCCGTTCCCGCGCGGGTGCTTCAAGTGGAAGCCCTGCGCGCGGCCCCCGAGGCCCTGGCGCTTCGGCTCCAGCAGGAGTCGTGGCGGCCCTTCTCGCTGGAGCAGGGCCCGCTGTACCGCTTCCTGCTGCTCGACGTGGGGGAGGACCGGCACGTGCTGCTGGCCGTGTTCCATCACCTGGTGGTGGACGGTCTCTCGCTGGACATCCTGCTGCGCGAGCTGGGCCAGGCGTATGCCGCCTTCCAGCAGGGCCATGCGCCCCCCCTGGCTCCCGTGGCGCTGCACTACGCGGACGTGGCCGCCTGGCAGCGCTCCGAGCCTGTCCATGCGCGCGACACCGCACAGCTCGGCTTCTGGAAGCAGCGGCTCTCCGGCGCGCCGGAGCTGCTCCAGCTCCCCACCGACAAGCCGCGCCCCGCCGTCCTCACGCACCAGGGCGCCTCCACGGGAACCCAGGCGCTGCCCGCCGCGCTGACGGACACCGTGCAGCGCGCCTGCCATGAGCACGAAGCCACGCCGTTCATGGTGCTGTACGCCGCGTTCGCCGCGCTGCTGTACCGCTACTCCCAGCAGGATGACTTCTGCGTCGGCACGCCCGTCTCCGGCCGCACCCACCCTTCACTCGAAGGCGTCGTGGGGCTGCTCGCCAACACTGTCCCCCTTCGCACACAGGTGGATGCGTCCACCTCCTTCGCCTCGCTCCTCGCCCAAGTCCGCGCCACCACGCTGGACGCGCTCTCCCATCAGGACGTGCCCTTCGAGCAGCTGGTCCAGGCGCTCGGGGTGGAGCGCAGCCTCAGTCACTCACCTCTGTACCAGGTGATGTTCGACCTGCACCGGGTGCAGGGTTCGCTCGCGGAGGCCTTCGCGGGGCTGGATGCGCGGCCGGTTTCCGTCGACATCCGCGCCAGCCCGTTCGACCTCGCGCTGAGCGTCATCGAGCAGGCGGGCAGCTTCGAGCTCTTCCTCCGCTACAGCGGTGAGCTGTTCGAGGCGGAGACCGCTCGACGGATGCTGGAACACTATCAGCGGCTGCTCACCCAGGCGCTGGCCGAGCCGCACCTGCCGCTGTCGCGGCTGTCCTTGCTGTCCTCCGACGAGCAGGCGCAGGTGCTTCGCCACGCCCGTCCCGCGCCGCTGGCCTTCGACCTGGACACCTGCCTGCCCGAGCGCATCAGCGCCCATGCGCGCAACACGCCCGAGCGGCTGGCGCTTGCCTCCGCCGACGCGCAGTGGACCTACGCGCAACTGGAGGCACTGAGTCTTCGCACCGCGCGCACGCTGCGCGCCCAGGGCGTTGGACACGAGTCCGTGGTGGCCGTCCTCGGCCGCCGCTCCGAGGCCACCGTTCGCGCGCTGCTGTCGCTGCACAAGGCCGGCGCCGCCTACCTCCCGCTGGACGCGCAGCTCCCCGCGGCGCGCCTTGCACGGCTGCTGATGGAGAGCCGCGCGCCCTTCGTCCTTCCCCTGGGCCTTGTCGAGACGCTGCTCACCGAGGTGCTCGCGGAGATACCGCTCGAGCATCGGCCTCGCGTGCTGTCGCTCCAGAACCTGGAGGCCGAGTCAGACGCGCCGCTGCCGTCCTTCACGACGCTGGACTCGCTGGCCTACGTCCTCTTCACCTCCGGCTCCACCGGCACGCCCAAGGGCGTCATGGTGGACCACCGCGGCATGCTCAACCACCTGCTGGGCATGCGGGACTCGCTGCAGCTTGGCGCGTCCGACGTGCTCGCGCAGACGGCGCCTCTGTCCTTCGACATCTCCATCTGGCAGATGCTGGGCGCGCTGGCCGCCGGAGGGACGACCTACGTCGTGGATGACGACGTGGTGCGTGAGCCCGCCCGGCTCATCGCGGCCTTGCGGCAGGCCCGTGCCACCACCGTGGAGCTGGTGCCTTCGCTGCTCCAGGCCCTGCTCGAAGAGCCTGGAGAGGCGCCGCTGCCCGCCCTGCGCCAAATGCTCACCATCGGCGAGGCGCTTCCGCCTTCGACCTGCCGCGCGTGGTTCGAGCGTCACCCCGGACTGCCGCTGGTCAACGCCTATGGCCCCGCCGAGTGCGCGGATACCGCCACGCTCTGGCGCATGCACGCGCCGCCCGCGAGCGCCAGCACGCCCATCGGCACGCCCAAGGCCAACATGGAGGTGTACGTCCTGGACGACGCGCTCCAGCCGTTGCCACCGGGTGTCCCGGGTGAGCTCTACATCGGCGGCACGGGCGTTGGGCGCGGCTACGTGGGGCGCGCGGACCTCACCGCCGAGCGCTTCGTTCCGCATCCCTTCAGCACCACGCCCGGCGCCCGCCTGTACCGGACGGGGGACCGGGGCCGCTGGAATGCCGACGGCACCCTCGGCTTCCTGGGCCGCGTCGACTTCCAGGTGAAGGTGCGCGGCATGCGCATCGAGCTGGGCGAAGTCGAAGCCGCCCTCGCCTCCCTCCCCGGCGTCCGCTCCGCCGCCGTCACTGTCCAGCGTCGCGGGCCCTCCGACTCCTGGCTCGCCGCCTGGGTCGTCCCCGCTTCTCCAGACGCCGACGTCCACT
Source organism: Myxococcus sp. SDU36 (assembly GCF_030168875.1). Lineage (NCBI taxonomy): Bacteria > Pseudomonadati > Myxococcota > Myxococcia > Myxococcales > Myxococcaceae > Myxococcus > Myxococcus sp. SDU36. The sequence goes on along the minus strand of NZ_CP077414.1, from coordinate 8,525,009 downwards.
CCCTCCAGGCCGCCCTCGCTCGTCTCCTCCCGGCCTTCATGCTTCCTTCCCGCTGGCTCCTTCGGGCCCAGCTTCCTCTCACCTCCACGGGCAAGCTCGACCGCAAGGCCCTCGCCGCGCTCCCTCTCGACGAGGCGCCTTCCCTCTCCGAGGGTGGGCCTCCTCGTGGGCCCCTCGAGGAGCTGCTTGCCCAGCTCTTCTGCCAGGTCCTCGGCCTCGAGCGCATCGAGCGCGAGGCCAGCTTCTTCCACCTCGGTGGCCATTCCCTCTCCGCCACCCGCCTGGTGGCTCGCGTCCGCCACTCCCTGGGCGTCCAGCTTCCCCTCTCCTCCCTCTTCACCGCTCCCTCCGTCGCCGGCCTCGCCCTGGAAGTCGCTTCGCTTCAGCGCGACGCCTCCTCTCTTCCTCCTCCGACGCCTTCTGACTCCGCCCCTTCGCTCTCCCAGGCCCAGGAGCGCCTCTGGTTCATCCACCAGCTCCAGCCGGACTCCGGGGCGCATGTCGTCGGCCAGGCCGCGGAGTGGACGGGCGCGGTGGACGTGGCCGCGCTGGATGCGGCGGCGCGGTGGCTGCTGGAGCGCCATCCGGTGCTTCGCACCACCGTGTCCTCACGCCAGGGTCAGCCACAGGCGAGCGTGTCCCCGGTCCCCGCCAGCGTGCTCCAGGTGGAGTCCCTGGCGCCGGGTGCGGACGCCCAGGCCCGTCAGGCTCGGCGCCTCACGGAAGAAGGCAATCGGCCGTTCGATGTGGAGCACGGTCCGCTGTATCGCTTCCTGCTGCTCGAAGCCGAGCAAGCGCGGCATGTGCTGGTCGTCGTGTTCCACCATCTGGTGGGTGACGCGCTGTCCGCGGGCCTGCTCATGCGCGAGCTGGGCGAGGCGTATGCCGCCTTCCAGCACGGCCATGCGCCCACGCTGGCTCCCGTCGCGCTGCAGTACACGGACGTGGCCGCCTGGCAGCGCTCCGAGCCTGTCCATGCGCGCGACACGGCCCAGCTCGACTACTGGAAGCAGCGGCTCTCCGGCGCGCCGGAGCTGCTCCAGCTCCCCACCGACAAGCCGCGCCCCGCCGTCCTCACGCACCGGGGTGACAACACCGGCTACCACCCGTTGCCGCGGTCCCTCTCCGAGAGCCTGCGAGCGCTGTGCCGGCAACAGCAGGTCACGCCGTTCATGGTGCTGTACGCCGCGTTCGCCGCGCTGCTGTACCGCTACTCCCAGCAGGATGACTTCTGCGTCGGCACGCCCGTCTCCGGCCGCACCCACCCTTCACTCGAAGGCGTCGTGGGGCTGCTCGCCAACACCGTGCCTCTGCGCACCCAGGTGGACGCGTCCACCTCCTTCGCCTCGCTCCTCGCCCAGGTCCGCGCCACCACGCTGGACGCGCTCTCCCATCAGGACGTGCCCTTCGAGCAGCTGGTGCGCGCCGTGGGCGTCGAGCGCAGCCCAGGGCACGCGCCGCTCGTGCAGGTGATGTTCGACCTGCACCGCACGGAGCTGTCCGCCGCCAGTGGCTTCCAGGCCCTGGGCGCACGGCGCGTCCCCATCGAGACGTGGACGTGCGAGGTCGACCTGTTCCTCACCGCCATCGAGGTGGGCGAGGGCTTCGAGGTCTACTTCCAGTACAGCACCGAGCTGTTCGAGCCCGGCACCGTGGAGCGGCTGCGCAACCACTACGTGCAGCTCCTGGCCCACGCGGTGGCCGCGCCTCGCACGTCGGTGGGTGAGCTCTCCCTGCTCTCCGCCACCGAGCGTGAGCAGGTGCTCCAGGGCTTCAACGCCACCGAGCGGCCCTTCGACTCGGAGGGGAGCATCGTGTCCCTCATCGAGGCCCAGGTGGCTCGCACGCCGGACGCGCCAGCGGTGGTGGCACCGGAAGGCACGCTCACGTTCCGGGAGCTGCACACCCGGGCGTCGCGGCTCGCGGCACACCTGACCGCCGCGGGCGCGGGCCCCGAAGCCGTGGTGGGCCTGTGCCTGGAGCGCTCACTGGACGCGGTGGTGTCCCTGGTCGCCATCTTCATCAGTGGCGCGGGCTGCCTCCCCCTGGAGGCGTCGCATCCGCCGGCTCGCCGCGCGGCGCTGCTGCGACAGGCCCGTGCGCGGCTCGTCGTCAGCCGACCGGGACTCTTCGCTGGCGTGGAGCCCGGGGTGCCCCTCGTGTCGCCCGACGTGCGCGGTGACGTGGTGGCCCTCCCCCGGCCCCCGCGCGCCGAGCACCTCGCCTATCTGCTCTACACCTCCGGCTCCACCGGCGAGCCCAAGGGCGTGGAGCTCACCCACCGCAACGTCGTCCACTGCTTCGCGGCGTTCGACACGTACTACGCCACGCAGCCGGGAGACTGCTGGGCGTCGTCGGGCAGCCTGTCCTTCGACATCCACCTGGAGGAGCTGCTCTTCAGCATCACCCGCGGCGCTCGCACCGTGCTGCGCGAGGTGGGCCCCCTGGGCCTGGGCCGCGACATCCTCGGTCACGGCATCACCCACGTCGTCATCACTCCGTCCTCGCTGGCCACCGCGCTGGAGGAGCCCGGCGCGGCGGAGGCGTTCCGCGCACTCAAGGTGCTCGTGACGGGCGGCGAGGTGCTGCCAGATCCGTTGGTGCGGCAGCTCGCGCTCACCCACACGCGGCTGGTCAACACCTATGGCCCCACGGAGACGAGCATCAACGTCGCGGCGGAAATCACGCTGCCCGACCGTCCCGTGCGCCTGGGCCGCCCGTTGGACCGGTGCCGGCTGTACGTCCTGGATGCGAACGGCGCTCCGGTGCCTCCAGGCGTGCCCGGTGAGCTCTACATCGGCGGCACCTGCCTGGGCCGTGGCTACCGCGACCGCCCCGACCTCACCGCCGAGCGCTTCATCCCAGACGCCTTCTCCTGCAGCGAGGGAAGCCGCCTGTACCGCACGGGTGACCGGGTGCGGTGGAACGGTGACGGCTCGCTCGGCTTCCTGGGGCGCACCGACTTCCAGGTGAAGGTGCGCGGCGTCCGCGTGGAGCTGGAGGAAGTGGAGGCCGCCCTCCTGCGCCAGCCCGGCGTGAGGCAGGCCTCGGTGGTGGTGCGCGGCAGCCAGCGCGACGCCCGGCTGGAGGCGTTCCTCGTGCTGGAAGACACCGCGCCCGGCGTCGAGTCCCGGCTCCGCGAAGGACTGTCACGCGCGCTGCCCGAGGCCCTGGTGCCCTCGCGCTTCACGGTGCTGGCCGCCCTGCCGATGACGACCAGTGGCAAGGTGGACCGCAAGGCCCTGGCGGCCCTGCCCATCCCGGACATCGAGCCGGAGGCCGCGCCCGAAGCGCGCCCCCGTGGCGCCGTCGAGGAGCTGCTCGCCCTGCTGTTCTGCCAGGTGCTGGGCCTGCCGCAGGTGCGGCGCGAGGACGACTTCTTCCACATCGGAGGACATTCGCTGGCCGCCACGCGGCTGGTGGCCCGGGTCCGGCAGGCGTTCGACGTGGAGTTCCCGCTCCAGGCGTTCTTCACCGAGCCCACCGTCGCGGGCCTCGCGCGCGAGCTGGAGGCGCGGCGTGACGGCGCGGCGCCACTCCCCGCGCCCATGCCTCGTCCAGCGGACGCCGCGTTGGTGCTGTCTCCCACGCAGGAGCGGCTGTGGTTCGTGCAGCAGCTCCACCCGGGCACCAGCGCCTATCACCTCGCGGAGGCCGTGGAGCTCGACGGCCCGCTGGACACGGCGGCGATGGAAGACGCCCTGCGCTGGCTGGTGACGCGGCATCCGGTGCTGCGGCTCGCCGTGCCGGCGCGCGACGGCCTTCCAGCGCCCGTGCTGTGCCCCGTGCCTCCGCGCGTGTTGGAGGTGGAAGAAGCGCCTTCCACTGCGCAGTGGGCCCGGGACGCGGTCCACGCCTCCTTCGACCTGGCGCACGGGCCGCTCTATCGCTTCCGACTGCTGTGCACGGCGCCGGAGCAGCACGTCCTGCTGCTGGCCTTCCATCACCTCGTGGTGGACGGGCTGTCGCTGGACGTCGTGGTGCGCGAGCTGGGCGAAGCCTACGCCGCGTTCCATCAACGCCGCGCGCCCACGCTGCCTCCGCCCCGGCTGGAGCATGCGGACATCGCCGCGTGGCTGCGCACCCCTCCTGCTCGGGAGCGGGACGAGGCTCAGCTCACCTACTGGAAGCAGAAGCTCGAAGGCGTGCCCGGCCTGATGCGGCTCACCCCGGACAAGCCTCGGCCCGCATCGCCGCTGCTCACGGGCGCCATCACCCAGGGCCACGCCCTGTCCGCCGACACGGTGCGCGCGCTCCAGGCCTTCTGCCGCGAGCATCAGGCAACACCGTACATGGTGCTGCTGTCCGCGTTCGCCGCGCTGCTTCACCGCTACTCCGGACAGGAGGACTTCTGCGTCGGAACGCCTGTCTCCGGGCGTACGCATCCGGCCCTGGAGGGTGTGGTCGGGCTGATGCTCAACACCGTGGCGCTGCGTACACCGGTGGCGCCGGATGCGTCCTTCACCGCGCTGGTGGGCGGCGTGCGCGCCACCACGCTGGAAGCGCTGGCACACCAGGACGTTCCACTGGACCGGGTCGTCCAGGCGGTGGGCGTGGAGCGCTCCGCCGGGCACTCGCCGCTGTTCCAGGTGATGTTCGACCTGGTGCGCTCCGACCGCACGCTGGCGGACGCCTTCCCGGGGCTGCGCGCCCGGCCGCTCCAGCCGGAGCTGCTCACCAGCCCGTTCGACTTGTCGCTGTGGGTCGCCGAGTCCACCACCGGCTACACGCTGGCGCTGCGCTACGGCACCGAGCTGTTCGAGGCCACCACCGCGCAGCGACTCATCGGCCACTACGTCCGGTTGCTCCAGCACGCGTTGGAAGCGCCGGGCACCGCGGTGTCCGCGCTGGAGCTGGTGCCCGCGAGTGAGCGAGAGCACCTGCTCCGGACGTGGAACGACACCGACGCGGACTTTCCGCGCGAGCACACCGTCCATGCGCTGTTCGAGGCCCAGGCCTCGCGCGCTCCGGAAGCCCCCGCCGTCCTGCACGACGGGGACGTGATGACCTACGGCCAGTTGGATGCGCGCGCCAACCAGCTCGCGCGGCACCTGCGCCGGCTGGGCGTCCGGAGCCAGACGCTGGTGGGCCTGTGCCTCCGCCGCTCCGTGGACATGGTGGTGGCGGTGCTCGGCGTGCTGAAAGCCGGGGGCGCCTATGTTCCACTGGATGCGTCCCATCCTCCCGCGCGGCTGAGCTTCCTGCTGGAGGATACGGGCGCGCCCGTGCTCGTCACCGAGGACGCGGTGGCGGACACGCTGCCCGTCTCGCAGGCGCTGGTGCTGTGCCTGGACTCCGAATGGGAGCGCACCGCCGGGCGGGAGTCGGACGCGCCGCTCGAATCCGCCTCTTCGGCGGAGGACCTCGCCTACCTCATCTACACCTCCGGCAGCACCGGGCGACCCAAGGGCGTCATGGTGGAGCACCGGGGCGTGGTGAACTACCTGCACTGGGCCCGGAAGGCGTATGCCGTCGACGACGGCGCGGGCGCGCCCGTCCATTCCTCGCTGGCGTTCGACCTCACCGTCACCAGCCTGCTGCTGCCGCTCACCGCGGGCAGGCCCGTGACGCTCGTTCCGGAAGAGGACGGCGTGGAGGGACTGGCCGCCGCGCTCCGCACGGGCGCGGACTTCAGCCTGGTGAAGCTGACGCCCGCCCACCTGCAGATGCTGGCCGCGCAGCTTTCGCCCGAGGCGCGCACGGGCCGCACCCGCGCCTTCGTCGTCGGTGGCGAGGCGCTCACCTCGGCCGCCGTGGAGCCCTGGCGCCGGCACGCGCCGGGCACGCGGCTCATCAATGAGTACGGCCCCACGGAGACGGTGGTGGGCTGCTGCGTCCACACCGTGGAGGCGGACACGCCGGTGGAGGGCGCGGTGCCCATTGGCCGCCCCATCGCCAACACGCGCCTTTATGTCCTGGACGCCACCCTCAGGCCGGCGCCCGCGGGTGTCCCTGGCGAGCTCTACATCGGAGGTGAAGGCGTCGCGCGTGGGTATTGGCGCAGGCCCGAGCTCACCGCCGAGCGCTTCGTGCCGGACCCGTTCTCCTCCATTCCGGGCGCGCGGATGTACCGCACCGGCGACCGGGTGCGCCTGCGGCCGTCGGACGTGCTGGAGTACCTGGGCCGCGTGGACTTCCAGGTGAAGGTGCGTGGCCACCGCGTGGAGCCGGGCGAGGTGGAAGCCGGGCTCCGCGAGCTGCCGGGTGTCGCGGCGGCGGTGGTGGTCCTCCGTGAGGACGGCACCACGGGCCCCCGGTTGGTGGGCTACGTCACCGGCCACGACGCGATGCCGGAGACGGAGCCCCTGCGCGCCGCGTTGGCACAGCGGCTGCCCGCGCACATGGTGCCCTCCGCGCTCGTCGCGCTGGCGCGGCTTCCGCTCACGCCCAATGGCAAGGTGGACCGGGAGGCGCTGCCCGCGCCGGAAGCTCCCGCGGCTTCCGACGAGGACTTCGTTCCGCCGTCCACGCCCACCGAGCACGCCCTGGCTCAGCTCTGGGAGGAGCTGCTGGGCGCGCGGCGAGTGGGTGCCCGGGACGACTTCTTCGAGCTGGGAGGGCACTCGCTGTTGTCCGTTCAGCTCGCCTCCCGTGTCCGGGAGCGGCTGGGCGTCGAGCTGCCCGTGGCCACGTTGTTCGCCACGCCCACGCTGGCGGCGCTCGCCGCCCGTATCGACGCGTCCCCCAAGGTCGCGGAGCGCACGGAGTCCCTGCCCCCCGCGCGGCCGGAGCGCATCCCCGCGTCGCTGGTGCAGGAGCGGCTCTGGTACGCGATGCAGCTCCCGGAGGCGCCGCCCTTCGTCGTCGTCGCCGCGCTGGTGCTCGACGGCACGCTGGACGTCGCGTGCCTGGAGGCCGCCCTGGAGGCCGTGCTGGAGCGCAACGCCACGCTGCGCACCACCTTCCGCTTGAAGCACGGAGCCGTCTTCACCCAGGAACATCCCATCACCCGGCCGGTGCTCGTCCAGACGGACCTGTCCCACCTGGGCGCCGCCGAGGCCCTGGACGCCGCGCGCGCCATCGCCAGTCGGCATGACCGCGAGCACTTCGCCGTGGACCAGGGCCCGCTGTACCGCTTCGAGCTGGCACGGCTGGACGCCAACGGCACGCGACATGTGCTCGTCGCGTCCATGAGCCACCTGGTCAACGACGGCATCGGCATGGGGGCCTTCCTGGAGGAGCTCGCCCAGGCCTGGGCCGCCCCCCCGGCGCACGCGCGCGCCACGCCGCTGATGCCTCCCGCCGCGCGGACGTATGCGGACTTCGCGCTCTGGCAACGGAGCCCCGAGCACCTGCTGGAGGTGGACGCCGCCGTGGCCTCCTGGAAGGCCGCGCTGGCGCACGCACCGTCCGTCCTGGACCTGCCGCTGGACTTCCCCCGCCGCGCGCCCGCGCTGAACGCGAACATGCGGCCGGAGCCCCTGTCCCTCGGCTCCGAGACGATGTCAGCGCTCCACGCGCTGGCCCGGCGCGAGGGCGTGTCTCCCTTCACCGCGGTGCTCGCGCTGATGCAGTTGTGGCTGCACCGGCTCAGCGCGCAGCCGCACGTCGTCGTCGCGTCGCCCTTTTCGGGCCGCGTGCTGCCGGGCGCCGAGCGGCAGGTGGGCTACTTCGCCAACGTGCTGCCCCTGTGCACCGAGGTGGCGGGCACGCCGTCCTTCCGCGCGCTCCTGCGCCGCGCCTGGGACGTGGTGGGGCACGCCACGGCGAACCAGGAAGTCCCCTTCAAGCGCATCGCGGACGCGGTGCAGCCGGATGCGCCCCGCACCGCGCCGCCGCTGGCCCAGGCCCTGCTCCTGCTGGACAGCCCCGCCTCCCTGTCCTTCAACGGACTGGACATCACGTACCTGGATGGCGAGAGCATCTTCCCCGCCTACGACGTGGTGCTGCACCTCATCGAGCGGCCAGACGGCGGGACGCTGGGCTTCCTCGCCACCGACAGCGCCCTCTTCACCTCCGCCACGGCCCAGCGCATGGCCCGCGCCTTCGAGCAGTTGCTCACCGCGGCCGTGCGCGCACCGGACGCGCCGCTGGCCCGGCTGTCGCTGCTGTCCTCGCAGCAGCGCGCGCAGGTGCTGGCCGCGTTGGATGGCGGCCCCCAGGACATTCCAGCGGGCGCCTGCATCCACACGCTCTTCGAGGCGCAGGTGCGCCGCTCGCCACAGGCCCCCGCAGTGGCCCATGGCGATTCGACGTGGAGCTACGCGGAGCTCAACGCTCGCGCCAACGCGCTGGCCGCGCGCCTGCTCTCCCGGGGCATGCAGCCAGAAGAGCGCGTGGGCGTGGTGATGGAGCCCTCCAACCAGGGCATGGCCGTGCTGCTGGGCATCCTCAAGGCGGGCGGCACCTACGTCCCGCTGGACGCGGGATGGCCGGAGCCTCGCAAGCGCTCGGTGCTGACGCGCTCAGGCGTGCGGCGGCTGTGGGTGGACGCCGAGGCACTGGAGGCGCACGCGGGCCTGGTGCCCGACGTGGAGGTGCCGCCCCAGCCCGCGCACCTCGCCGAGGACCTGGAGCCCGGTCCGCGGCACGTCGCGGCCTCGCAAGTGGCGTACATCGTCTTCACGTCCGGCTCCACCGGCGAGCCCAAGGGCGTCATGGTGGAGCACCGCAGCGTGGTGAACCACAACGTCGCCCTGGCCGCGCGCTTCGGCCTGCGCCCTGGAGACAGGATGCTCCAGTTCGCGCCGCTCAGCTTCGACGCTGCGGCCGAGGACCTCTACCCGCCGCTCGTGGTGGGCGCGACGGTGGTGATGCGCAGCGGACTGGTGCCCGCGCACGTCATGACGCCGTACCTGGAGGAGACGGGCATCACCCTCATCAGCCTGCCCCCCACGTACATCGAGGAGTGGATTCGCCAGATGGAGTCCCACGGCCAGCGCGTGCCCGCGCGGCTGCGCCTGCTGGCGCCCGGTGGCGACGTGCTCAAGCGCGAGACGTATGAAGCCTGGGTGCGCGTGGGCGGAGGCCATGCACCGTGGCTCAACGTCTACGGCCCCACCGAGTGCACGATTACCTCCGCCACCTGTGACATCCCGGGCGCCGAGGGCCTGGGCACCGACGCCACCTTCCCCATCGGTCGGCCCATTCCTCGCGTGCGCATCCACCTGCTCGACGAGCACCTGGAGCCGGTGCTGCCGGGGCTGCCCGGACGCGTGTACATCGGCGGCGCCGCGCCGGCGCGGGGCTACCTGGGCGCTCCGGACCTGACGGCCGAGCGCTTCATCCCCGACCCCTTCGCCACCGAGCCCGGCGCGCGCATGTACCACACGGGAGACCTGGCCCGGATGCTGCCGGACGGGCGGCTGCGCTTCCTGGGCCGCGCGGACCATCAAATCAAGATTCGAGGCTTCCGCGTCGAGCTGGCCGAAATCGAGGCCTGCCTGCGCCAGTTCCCGGGCGTCGAGGAAGCCGTGGTGCTGGCGCGCACCGGCGGCTCCGGGCAGACGCAGCTCCAGGCGTTCCTCCAGGCACCGCCCAAGGAGGTGCGCGCGGACGCGCTGCGTGAGCACGTCGCGGCGCGGCTGCCGTCGTACATGGTGCCCGCGGCCCTCGCCGTCCTGGAGGCGCTGCCCATCAACGCCAACGGCAAGGTGGACCGGCAGGCGCTGCCGGACCTGTCCGCGCAGCCCGCCGTGCCGCCCGTGAAGGAGGCTCTGGGAGAGCACCTGGAGACGCCCTTCCGCACCACGCTGGAGATGGCCATGGAGCGGCTGTGGCGCGAGGTGCTGGGGCGCACGGACGTCAGCGCGGGCGATGACTTCTTCCAGGTGGGCGGCGACTCCATCCTCGCGATGCGCCTGCTGAGCCGGCTGGAGGAGGAGCTGGGCGTGCCCGTCCCCCTGGCCACGCTCTTCCAGTACCCGGTGTTCCGTGAGACGGCCGATGCCGTGCACGAGCTGCTGGCCGAAGGCCCTCCGCGCTCCAGCGTGGTGTCCCTGTCCAGCAAGCAGACACCGAAGTCCGCGCCGCCCTTCTTCGTGTTCCACCCCGCCGACGGCGAGCTGCACTACTACCGGAACCTCACCCCGCTGCTGGAGCCCGGCCTGCGCTGCTACGGCATCCAGGCCCCCGAGACGCGGTCGAAGCACGGCCACGCCACCTTCGACGCGCGCATCGCCGCCTACGTGCGGGACATCCGCGAGGTGCAGCCGCACGGCCCCTACCGCTTCGCGGGCTACTCGTTCGGCGGCTACCCGGCGCTGGGCGTCGCGGCGGCACTGGAGGCGCAGGGCGAAACCGTGGAGCTGCTGGCCCTGGTGGATGCCTTGCCCGCGGTAGAGGGGCCCCAGTCGCCGGAGGACCCGGTGCGCTCCATGGCGGAGGAGTTCGGCGTCCTGGACGCGGCGCTGGAGGCGGAGCTGGCCCCGCTGGACGACGCCGCGCGCTGGGAGCGGGTGACGGCGCTGGGCCGCGAGCTGGGCATGCTGGCCCCCCACTCCCGCGCCGCCGACCTGCGCCGTATCTGGCACGTGCTGGGCGAGGTCCTGGTGCCGCAGGTGGTGGGCTGGAAGGTGCCGTCCGTGCGCGCCCGGGTGCAGCTCTTCGCGAGCGCGCCGTCACGGGCCCTGCACGGGGACACGCTGGGATGGGAGCGGCACCTGACGCGCGAGCAGCTCGACGTGGTGCCGCTGGCCAGCTCCCACTTCGGCACGCTCCAGCAGCCCTGCGTCCAGGAGCTGGCGAACCACCTCCTGGAGGTGCTGAAGCGGCGGGGAGACTGATTAGCGCAGGCGGCTCTCCAGCCACGCCTTGGTGAAGATGTTGGCGGCCAGCGGCGCCAGCACCACCTCGTCGTAGCGGACCACCATCTGCGTGCCTTCCTGCTCCTCCGTCTCCAGCACTTCCTTGTAGTGGAGGACGTGCTTGCCGGAGAGCGGGTCCTTGATGCGCTGATAGCTGCGCACGATGTCGGTGCGCAGCGTGCGGCCGGACGCGGTGTAGCCCACCTTCTTGACGATGTTGTTCTGCGGATCCACCCAGATGCGCATCAGCGGGAAGGTCACCTGGTCGTTCTTCGCCGTCAGCAGCAGCTTGCGGTACGCCACGCCGTTGACGGTGTCGTCGCCCTCGTCCTTGCCGGCGTAGTCCTCCGCCAGCCGCGAGCGGTCGAAGTCCGCCTCGCAGGTGAAGGTGTTGAGCAGGTTGGTGCGCTGGGTGTTGCGCCGCCACGAGCCCGTCGTCGCCTCGTAGTCCCACAGGTTGCGGCCGATGCGCAGCGTCCCCATGCCCGCCAGGTGCCGCGGCTTGGTGGAGAGGAAGAGCAAGTCATTGTCGGCCTCGCGCCGGTAGACGTGGACCTCCATGGCCCGCTTGGCGCCGTCCTTGCGCGTCTCATAGAGGCGGATGACGCCCTTGTAGTCGCTGGTGAAGGACATCTTCTCGTCGATGTGGCGCAGCAGGGCATCGGGCGCCAGCCTGGGTTCGGCCTCCGCGAGCGCCACCGCCGGAAGCAGCAGGGCCCAGCCGAGCAACAGGACGGACAACGGGCGTCGTGCGTTCATCACAAGGACTCCATGGCGGAACGAGGAGGAAGCGAAGCGGCCCGGAAGGCCGGGACGATGGAAGCCAGGCCCGCCCCCAGCGTCACCAGGAGCACCGCGGCCACCACGTGCCCCAGGGTGGGCGCCAGCGGCAGCGTGCCACTGAAGAACAGGGTGGAGAGCGCGTCCGGCACCGGCAGCACGTCACGGAGGAGCACGCCCAGCCCCGCCGCCACGCCAGCGCCCACAAGCGAGGCCGCCCACCCCACCAGCAACCCCTCCAGCATGAAGGCGGCCACCAGCGAGCGGCGCTGCATGCCCATGGCGCGCAGCGTTCCAATCTCCCGCGTGCGCTCGCGCACGGACACGTTGAGCGAGACGAAGAGCCCCACCACCACGACGCCGAACACCACCGCGCCGACCAGCACCATCAGCAGCCCCAATCCCTGACCCACGAAGTCGAGGAAGGCCGCCTCGTCCTCCCAGGTGCTCACGTCCAGCTTCTGGCCCGCCCAGCCCTCGCGCAGCAGCGGCCCGAGCTTGTCGCCGTAGGCCTCGTGCGCGGGCGGCAGCACCTCGTAGCCGGCCTGCTGGAGCGCGCCGCGCAGCGCTCCCGCCAGGGGCTCCAGCTCCGTGCCGTCGCCACAGAGGAGCTGAATCACGCTGGCCGAGTCCGGACGGAAGCCATACAGCTCGCGCAGCATCGCGTTGGACACCAGCAACCCCGCGGACTCGCCCAGGACACCCGCGCGCTCCAGCAGGGCCACCACCTCCACGTCCACCGCGTTGCGCTTGCCGCCCGGCATCTGCACGAAGAGCGTGGCCAGCTCGCCCACCTCCACCTGGAGCCGCTCCGCCAGCGACGTGGACAGCGCCACCGTGCGTGGCTTCGCCAGTGCTTCCAGCGAGCCGGTGCGCACCCGGAAGCCCGCGTCGCCCTCGGCCGCGACGTCCAGGCTCATCAGGTACGAGCGCACGCGGTGCCGTCCCGCGCCCGCGGTGGCCGAGCCCCGGCCCCGCTCGCGCACCTGGCACTCCGCGGGCACGTGCGGCTGGAGGACCGAGCGGACACGCGAGGTGTCACCCACCACGGGGAAGATGGAGTCGGGATGCTCCTTGAAGTAGCCCCCGACGTTGAGGTCGCCCGCGAGGAAGGTCCGCACCGCCTCGCGCTGCGCCCGGGCGACGCCCGCGCTCACGGACATCACGCCCACCAGCACGGCGCTGGCGCCCGCGAGCACGACGAGCAGCAACAGGCCCCGCTCGCGGTGGGCCAGGAGGTTGCGGAAGGCAATCTGGAGAAGCGCGCGCATCGGTTCAGCCCTCGCCCTTCCGCATGGCTTCAATGGGCGCCACCGCGCTGCCTCGCCAGGCCGGAACCAGGGTCGCCAGCAGCACCACGGCCGTCACCGCCACCACCACGGCCACGGTTCCTCCCAGCGCCAGCTCCGGGCGCAGCACCGGGCCACCCAGGAAGAACTGCAGGGAGCCATCCTCCACCGCCACGCCATCTCCGGTCGCCAGCCACAGCAGCGCCGCGCCCAGCACCGCGCCCAGGACGCTGCCGATACCGCCCAGCAGCGACCCTTCCAGTAGCAGCGAGCTGAAGACCTCGCGACGCTGCATTCCCACCGCGCGCAGCGTGCCGACCTCCGCCACGCGCTCCCGCGCCAGCAGCAGCAGCGTTCCAGCGGCCACCAGCGCGACGAAGGAGGACATCAGCAGGGCGAAGAGCAGCAGCACCGCCTGGAGCATCACCACCAGACCGGCCAGCAACCCACCCGCCTCCTGCCAACCCACCGTGGCCAGGGCTTCACCACCCGGCAGCGCGCGAATGCCCGCCGCGACGTCCTCCGCGGAGGCGCCGGGCGCCAGCACCACCGCGGCCTGCAACACCGCGCCGCGTGTGAGCTCGTCCTCGGAGAAGGTCTCCGGCAGGGCCCGGGCACGCTCGAACACAGGGGCCTGTTCGGTGTGCGCCGTCTGCGCCTCCGCGTCCACGATGTCGGGCGGATGGAAGGCGTCCAGGGCCTCGGGGGGCGCCAGGGCCTCCCCTTCCATGCCGAAGGTCTCGAACAGCGCCCGCGCCTCGTCCTGCTGGGCCTGGGTGAAGCGGCCGGACAGGTGCCGCGCCGTGACGAGGTCCACCACGCTCATGGTGTTGACGCGGCCGTCGTCGCCGCCCAGGCCCCGGAAGCGGAAGGTGCCGAAGACGCGCACCGGCACGGCTGTGCCGCTCTCCAGCGGCGTCTTCAGTGACAGCACGTCCCCGGGCTTGAGCCGGTACAGCGGCAGCGAGGGCGCCAGCTCGCCGTAGAACTGTCCGAAGCGGGTATCGAAGCTGGCGTCATCCACCGAGAGGAAGCGCGCCAGCAGTGCCTCCAGCTCGCCCGTCTCGCCCAGCACGCGGGCCAGCCCGGCCTGGAGCGCCGTGGCGCGCTCGATGTCCAGGCGGGCCACCAGGTCCGGCACCTCCGCGACGTTGCGCTCCACCAGCGTGCGCAGCTGCTCGTCCTCCGCCAATGTGAGGCCCCGCTCGCGCTCGCGGCGCAGCGTGTCCATGCGCACGGCGATGGGGTGCTTGAAGTGCTGCTCGTACGTCGCGTGCCCCATGACGAGGCCCCGCGTCCCTGGTGGAGGAAGCTGTCCGGAGACGAGCTCGAAGCGCGGGAAGGCCCGGGCGAAGCGCGCCACGTCCGTGCCCAGGTAGTCCACGGGGAGCTCTTCACCCTCGCCCGCCTGCCGCGCCACGCGGTTCTCCAACACCTCCAGCAGGCCCTGTGGGTCCTCGGTGAGCCGCTCCCAGAACGCGGGCTCGGCCGCGTCCCGCAGCACGCGCAGGTCATCCGCGAAGGCGGGCTCGTCCGCGAAGGCCTCGCTCCGGCGGTCCGCGTTGCGCGCCACCCGCGCCAGCGTCAGCCGCAGGTCCTCGCCCAGACGGCGCAGCCGCGCGTCCCGCGCCTCGGAGGCCGGCGCCCGCGCCGCCTCGCGCAACACCGCCAGCTTCTCATCCAGGGCGTTGCCACGGAACGTGGCGCCCATGCCCAGCTCCAGCGGCACCACCTCCTGGACGCCAGGCAGCTCGCGCAGCCGGGGTTCCAGGGCGCCGTAGTCGGGGATGGGTCGCAGGTCCGGGACACCCCCTGGCCCCACGACCACCTGGGGCGTTCCGATGGAGGCGGTGGCGTAGACCTGGAGGTCCCCCGCGCCGCTCTCGATGAGGCTGCGCCGCGTGCCATCATGGATGCTGCCCATCAGCGACACGCCCGGCGTCAGCAGCGCCGCCGCGCCTGCCGCCAGCAGCCCCACCACCCAGCTTCGGGGGCGGGCCAGCACACTTTGAACGGTGAGCCACCACAGCGTCACGCAGACTCCTCGGTCCGGTGCCATGTCCGGGCAAGACGGATGCCCGGGAGGCTGGACGCTACAACGGACGAGGAGGAGGGACTACCGCCCCCGCTCACGTGGGCTCCAGCACGAGCAGGAGCAGGGCCACCTGCGCGTCGCTGAGCACAGAGACGTCCAACTGCGTCAGGTCCACCACGCGTCGCACGTGCTCCGCCAGCGCCGTGGCAGTGGGGTGCTCGAACAGGGCCACCTCGCGCAGCCTCAGGCCGGTGCGCTCGTTGATGCGCGCCACCACCCGGGTGGCCTGGAGCGAGCTGCCACCCAACGTGAAGAAGTCAGTCCCGACGCCCACACCCTGGGCGCCGAGCACCTCGTGGAAGGCGTCCATCACCACCGTCTCGAATGGCCCGGCGGCAGCGCCGTCCCCCGCCCCGGAGAGGTCGGCGGCCAAGGCGTCACGGTCCACCGCGCCGTCCGCGCGGCGAGGCCATTCCGGCAGCGGATGGAGCACTGCGTCGGAGAGCGCCGTGGGCGCGGCGCCTCCCGGCCGCGGCACCAGCAAGACATGGGCTGTGTCCAGGCAACTCCCCGCGCCAAGGCCCGCCTGACGCCAGGGCCAGGCCGCCCCCGCGACCCCCGCCAGCAGGTGAGCGGGCGCGTGCTCCGCCGCCAGGGCCACGGAGGCCAGGGCCTGGGATGGCTCCAGCACCCGGTAGCCCGGGGGCGCGGCGCCCAGGGAGCGCGCGAGCCCCGTCTCCCGCACCTGGCTCAGGGATACCGCCACCGCGTGGCGCCCCTGCGCCGTCAGCCGCTCGGCGAAACGCTCGAGGAAGGCCGTACCCGCGCAGTAGGCCGCGTGGCGGCCCGCGCCCAGCGTGCCCATCAACGACGCCGCGAAGACGCAGACGGCCTGGGGGCTGTCCTTCAAGACCGCCGCGACGGCCCGCGCGCCCAGTGCATGTGCGGCGGCGCCCTGGACCAGGGACTCCGGCGTCTCGTGCGCCAACGCGACGGGCGTCAGCGTGCCCGCGAAGTGGAAGGCGCCGTCGAGCGGCTGACCGAAGTGCGCCACCGCGTCGTGCACGGCATTCCGCAGCGCGGCCTCGTCCGTGACGTCCACGGAGACGTACTTCGCGGCGCCCAGCTCGGACTCCAGTGCCCTGGCCTCGGGCCCCTGAGGGCGCCGCCCCACGAGCAGAAGCCGGGCGCCCAGCCCCTCCCGCAGCCGCCGCGCCCATTCACGCCCCAGGCCACCGAGCGCTCCCGTCACCAGGTAGAGCCCTTCCCGCTTGAGGCGCCGGGGTGCCGCGAGCGGTGGCGGCGTCCACGGGGTGAAGACGCGCTCCCACCGCGTGCCTTGCCGCCACGCGACCTCGCGCGCCGCATCCTGGGCGGCGAGTTCGCGGGCCACGGCATGGGCGGTGGCGGAGGAGTCCGGAGGCGTCCATGCCACCCGCGCCTCCAGCCCCGCGACCTCCGCCACGGCAGTCCAGAGCAGGCCCGGCGTCAGCAAGGCGGCCAGCGCCCCCGCGTCGTCCGCACCCGACTCCGGGAGCACCGCGAGCACGCGCACGGCCGGAGCGCCCTCGTCTCTCTTGGACAGGGCCTGGAGCGCGCCGAGCAGTGGCGCCATGCGAAGCGAAGTCTCACGGACCGCGGGCGGCTCCCGCGCCTCCGGAAGCAACACCACCACGTCGCCACAGGGCACACCGCGCTCCGCGAGCGCGTCCATGGCACGAGCGAGCGCACCGCTCTCCTCCGGCGCCACCCGCACCACCTCGCGACCGTCCACCTGTTCGCGCAGGGCCCCGGCGAAGGCTTCGTCCGCGATGACGACCACGGCCCCGCGCGCCGCCGCCCTGGACACCAGCGGCCGAGGCACCCACCGGGACACCGCCAGGCACGGCGGCATCGTGGCGGGTCCGCCCAGGACGCGCAGCGCGCGGTGGTGCTCGGTGACCAGCTCACCCGCCTCGAAACGGCGCCGCAGCTCGGTGCGCCCGCGCTTCCCCAGCTCCGTGCGTGGCACCTGCTGACGCGCCAGGGGCAGCAGGTGCGCGACGTGGAAGCCGAGCACCCGGCCCACCTTCTCCCGGATGCTCCGCAGCAGCTCCGCCAGCGGCGGCGCGTCCGGCGTGGGAACGAAGCAGACAGCCAGCTCATCCGTCTGCGCCGTTCCGCTCCGCGTCGGACACGCCACGGTGTACGACGGCAGCACGCCGGGTACCGACTCCACCACCTCCTCGATGTCCTGCGGGTAGACGTTGTTGCCATGGAGGATGAGGACCTCCTTCTGGCGCCCCGCGATGGACATCTGTCCGTCTTGAATCACGGCCATGTCCCCGGTGCGGAACCAACCATCGGCGGTGAAGGAGCGCGCGTTGAGCTCCGCGTCGTCCAGATAGCCGGACAGCACCTGCGCGCCCCGGGCCTGCAGGTGGCCGACCTGACCTTCGGGGACCACCGCGTCGGCGTCGTCCACCACACGCAGGGCCGCGCCCACCGGAGGCGGTCCCAGCTCCGTCGCCCCTTCCACGGGATGGGTCCGCACGCCCCGCGTCATCGAGAAGTAGGACGACGTCTCCGCCATGCCCCAGGCCGGACACACCGCGTCCTCGCGCAGCCCGCTGTCACGCAGGGGCGCCGTGAAGCGCCGGAGCGTCGCGGGCAGCACGGACTCTCCACCACAGCCCAGCACGCGCACCTGCTCCAGCCGCCACGCGCGGCGCTCGCCGCGCTCCAGCCGGTCCGCCACCAGGCCGTAGGCGAAGTTGGGGGCCCAGCTCATCGTCCCGCCGAACTCCGTGAGCAAATCCAACCAGCGCAGCACGTCCGACAGGACGTAGTCGCGCGCCACCAGCACATGCGGCGTCCGGGTGCGCAGCGCGAGCAGGTGGGGGTAGCTCGTCCCCGCCACATGGTCCAAGGGCATCCAGCTCACGCCCACGTCCCCCGGCAGGTACCAGCCGCCCGCCACCATCCCCTCGCCCATCGCCATCAGGTTGGCGTGCTTCAACACCACGCCCTTGGGGCGCCCGGTGCTCCCCGACGTGAAGGAGAGGATGGCGGGCGCCTCCGAATCCACGGCCGCGGGAGGCCCCGGCTCCGCGCCCGACAGGGCTTGCAGCGACAGGGCGCGAAGCCCCGCCTCCGACAGCGGCGCCGTGGCCCTCGCCTCCGTGAGCAGCAACGGTGTCCCCAGCCGCTCCGACACCGAGCTGAGCCGAGCGACGCCCGGCTGCGAGCGCTCCAGTGACGCAGGCAGCGCCAGCGGCACCGGCACCACGCCGCCGAGCGTGCAGGCCCAGAAGCCCCGCACGAAATCCCCCGGGCGCTCCATCGCGAGCATCACCCGGTCACCCGCCTTCACGCCACGCGCCCGCAGGCCGCCCCACAACCGGAGCGCCTCGTCCCAGAGCGCGGCGAAGGTCAGCGTCTCCCGCTGCCCCTGCACGTCGATGAAGGTGATGACATGACCCGGAGCGTGCGCCACCGCCTGCTGGAGCAGCTCGACGAGCGTCCGCGGCGCCCCTTCGGGCCCGCGGCGCGGCCCTGAATCGATGACGGAAGGCCGACCTCCCGCGTCCCTCCGCTCCAGCGCGCGGGCCGAAGACACGGGCGCCACGCCCCCCGCGTTCGGTCGCAGCGCGGCGGGAAGCAAGGCGTCCAGCGGCGTGTGGACCTCGTCGTCCCGCCGGGTCCCCACGAGCGCCACCGACTCGAGGCCCTGCTGCCGCAGCGCGTCCTCCAGGGCCTGAAGCCTCGCGGGCACGGGCGGTGTGCCCTGAAGCAGCGCCGCCGCGTCCACGTCGCCGGAGTCGAGCCGCGGCAGCGCGTCCACCAGCGCCACGGCGGGCACACTCGGCCCCAGGTGCTCACGAAGCAGCGCGTCCAGTTCGGCCGCTCGCACCGCGCGCCGAGGCACCACCCAGGCCACCTCGGGCGATACCCAGACGTCACGGACGCGCCCTTCCGCACGCAGGAACTCCTCGACGAGCTGCACCATCGACGCGCGTGTTTCCATGTCTCAAGCGTATCAGAGCCGCTCCCGGCCCTGTCGCGAGCGAGCCGGGTTGCACCCGGAGGACGGGTGGGAACAAGCTATGGGCTCATGGCCGCCCCCCACGAGCCCGTCTCCCTCGCGCAGTCACTCCACTTCTGGGCGCGCAACGCCTCCAACGAGTCCGCCCTCTTCCAGACATCGCTCCGGGTGGGGCTCTTCGACGCACTCACCGTGGAGGGGGGTGACGCGCCGCTGCCGGTGGAGCCCCTGGCGGAGCGGCTCGGCTGTTCCGCGCGAGGACTCCGCTCGCTGCTGGAGTTGCTGGTGTGCCTGGACTTCGTCCGCATGGACGGCGCGCGCCGCTTCAGCCTCGCGCCCCACACCGCCACCCTCCTGGGCGACGCGGCCTTCCGGCAACAGCTTCAAGCCGAGCTCCCCTGGTGGGGCCCCATGGGGCTGCTGGCCGACGCCGTGAAGTCCGGCGAGCCGGTGGACTTCGAGGGACAGCGCTGGGACGTGCTCAGCCACCTCCGCGACCGGCTGGTGGCGCCCACGCCCTTCGCCACCCCCGCGCACGAGGACTTCTTCGACCGCTTCACCCGCGGCGGCCTGCGCACCCAGGTCCTCCTGACCGCGGGACAGAGCGGGCTGCTGGCGGCGCTCACCGACGGCGTCCGCACGGAGCAGGCGCTGGGCGAGGCCACCTCCACGCGCACCCCCGGGGTGCTGCTCGAAGCGCTGGCCGTGCTGGGAATGACGCGGCGTCAGGAAGCTGGGTGGGCGCTGACACCCGAGGCGAAGGCGCTGCTGGAAGGAAAGGCCCTGGCCTACCTGGTGCGCTCGCTGTCCGTGTCCGCGCGGTACTGGGAGGCCCTGGGCCGCCTGGAGGAGACGGTGCGCCACGAGCGCTACGTGCTCGACCTGAAGGACCCCGAGGTGAGCGGGCGCTTCTATGCGGACAACTCCCAGCAAATCACCGCCGTGTTCGCCACCCACTTCCAGCTCAGCCGCCGCGCCGCCGCCACGCTCGCGCGCGTGCGTCCGCTGGAGCGCGCCGCGGTGCTGGACATCGGCACCGGGTCGGGCGTGTGGGGCGCGGCCTTCGCGCGCTCGTCGCCCACCACGCACGTCACCTATTTCGACCAGGCCGTCGTGCTGGAGCAGGTGCGCCGCAATGTCGCGAAGCTGGAGGTCGCGGACCGGGCGCGCTTCTGGCCGGGGAACCTCTTCACCCAGGACTTCGGCGCCGCGGACTTCGACGTCATCATCCTCCCCCAGGTGCTCAACGTGCTGAGCCCGAAGGACGTCCCAGCCATCTTCGCTCGCGTGGCCCGGGCACTGCGTCCGGACGGAGTCCTCGTCATCGCCGAGTACGTGCTCAACGAGCGCCGCGACGGTCCCCTGGACCACCTCTACTTCGGCTTCCGCCGCTTCATGACGAACGAGGGTGACCTGCTCTCCGCGTCCGAGTACGCGAAGCTGCTCGCGGACGTGGGCCTCACCACGTCCGTCTGTATCCCCCTCCCCACCCAGGAGTTGGTGTTCGCGGCGCGAGCCGGCGTGGCCCTGCCCACCGCGCTGGCCCCACCGGCCCGGCCGCCTTCCGCCTGACACAGCGCGATACACCTGACACAACACGAGACATCTCCCGCCCCTCGCCTTGCCCGGGGGACGGTGCCCGGATAGCGTTCACCCCTGTCCGCCCCCTCGCCCCGAAAGGTCGTCCGTGAGCGCCGCGCCGCAGGAGGACAACGACGCCCTGCCGTCCCCGGCCGCCCGGCCCGTGCGTGGCGTGCGCTCGGGGTCCGTCGCCGCGAGGCTGCGCTCCGAATACGCGCGTGAGGTCGCCGCGCTCGGCTATCACTCGCACTCCGTGCCCGGCGCGTTGGCCCACCTGGCGCTGCACCTGGGTCTGGCCGTGGTTGTCGCGGCGGCCTTCGAGCTGCTGCTGCCACACGCGCCCCGCGCCGCCTGGCTCCTGTACCCGCTGGCCGCCTTCCTCATCGCGACGCGCTTTCGCGCGGTGGGCAACATGCTCCATGAGGCGTGTCACGGCATGCTGGTGCGCGGCAAGCGCCACAACCGGAGCCTGGGGCACCTGCTGGCGGTGCTGGACCTGACGGCCCTGGACCCGTACCGCAGGGACCACTTCACCCACCATCTCCACCTGGGTGACGCGGAGAAGGACCTGGACTTCCAGCCGCGCCGCCGCTTCGGCTTCGCGGACCCGTCCCGGCCCTTCGTGAAGTCACACCTGCTGCGCCCCCTGCTGCTCATCCACCTGCCCGCCTTCATCCGCCCGGTGCTGCTCCACCGCGAGGACCCGGCCTGGGTGACGCTGCTGCGCTGGAGCTTCATCGGCGGCCTGCTCGCCGTGGCGCACTTCGTCGTGGGCTGGGACGTGTTCCTGCGCGCCTACGTCGTCCCCTACTTCGTCGCCTACCAGGTCATCCGCTACTGGTCGGACGCGGTGGACCACGCGGGCATCATCTCCTCCGCGGACGAGTTCCACCGCTCCCGCAATCACGTCTTCGCGTGGGGCTGGCTCAACCGGCTGCTCTTCCCGCGCAACGACGAGTACCACCTCACGCACCACCTCTTCCCCGCGGTGCCCACGTCCTTCCAGGGGCGCGTGCATCAACTGCTGCTGCGCGACGCGGACTATGCCGCGCGCGAGCATGCCTTCTCGTCCCTGACGCGGTAGCGCGGGTGCTCAGCGAGCGGTGGCGCGCTCGATGGCGTCCAGCGCCTCGGAGAAGCGCTCCGGCGCGATGCCCAGCCCCAAGCGGAAACCGTGCCCGCGCTCCAGCGGATGCGTCCCATCCGGCGAGCCCGCCTCCATGGCGCTCAGCGGCAGGACGAACACGCCCGCGTCCGCCAGCGCCTGGAGCAGCGTCTCCGCGCGGGCGTCGTCCCGAGCCTCCCGCAGGCCGATGCAGGTGACGAGCCCGCCCTGGGGCGCGACGCCATAGACGCCGCGCGAGCGCGCCAGAAAGGACGAAAGCGTGGCGCGGTTGCGCAGCCAGTCCTCCCGCGCGCGGCGCAGCGCCGGGCTGTCCAAATCCCGCAGCACCTCGCGCGCCACCCACTCCGTCACCGGGTTCACGGTGTGCGTCGTGTAGTTCTTCTCGTTCTGCATCCGCGACAGCATCGCCGTGTCGCCCACCGTCCAGCCGATGCGCAGCCCCGGGCAGCCCAGGCACTTGATGAAGGAGCCGGTGACGAAGTGCCGCGAGCCCGGCCGGTAGACGGACTCGCCCAGCACGGACGTCTCCGAGGACAGGAAGCGGTAGTGCTCGTCCCCCACCACGGTCGCGCCCGTCCGCTCCGCCCAGCGCTCCACCGCCGCCAGCAGCTCCGCCTCCAGCACCAGGCCGCTGGGGTTGTGCGGGTTGTTGATGATGACGGTGTCGGGCTGCTCGCGCTCCAGCCGCTCCAGCCACAGGTCCGCGTCCACGGACGGCACGCCATCCACATCCCACTTCACGGGCAGCCGCACCACCTCCGCGCCCTGCCGTTGGGGCAGCTCGTAGAGGAGCTGGAAGGCCGGCCACGCCAGGGCCACCTTGCGCGGACGGAGCTGGCGGAAGAGCAGCAGCAACGCCTCGCTGGTGCCGGTGGTGATGAGGACGTTGTCCCGCGTGGCGCCCGGGTGCATGGCCGCCACCGCGTCGCGCAGGTCCGCGCGGCCCCAGTTGGGGCTGTCATTCAGAGGCGTGGAGAGGAACACCTCGGCGGCGCGCTCGGCGCTGACCCCCGAGCCGATTAGCAGCTCGCCCACGGTGACGGGGCGTCCACCGGACTCACCCAGGTTGAAGCGCGCGGTGAAGCGCGAGCCCTCCAGGTAGTCCTCCATGAAGAAGGTGCGCAGCGGTTCCATGAAGCTCCCGAAAAGGAATCAGGCGGCGGGGGTGACGTCCGGCCACGCGACGTCGCCCCGGTGGGCGATGACGACCTGCTGGATGGGCATGTCGAAGCCGCGGGCCTCCGTGAGGCCCACGGGCGACAGCAGCGCGCGGAACTCCGGCAGCGACAGCACGTCTCCCTCGTTCGTCACGTACCGGCGCAGCGCGAAGTAGAGCGCGTCCAGCGGGCCGTCGCGCCGGTCCGTCAGCAGGTAGCCGGAGATGAGCAGCAGCCCGCCGGGCCGCAGCGCCCGGGCCAGCCGCGCGAAGAAACCCGGGAGCTCCGAGGGCGGCAGCGCGGGGATGATTTGCGGCAGCAGGATGACGTCGTAGCGGGACTCGCCGTAGTCCACCGAGAGGCAGTCCCCCGCCCACAGCTCGGAGCGGGCCTCCAGCTTCAGCTTCGCCAGGTGGGGGCGCACCGCGTCCAGCACGTGCGGCGAATCCAGGTACGTGACGTGCGTGGTGGGGTCCGCCAACCCGAAGGCCGCGCCCCACACGCCCGAGCCGGTGCCCACGTCCAACACGCGCGCCTGCGCCAGGGGCCGCATCGACCGGACCCGCGCCGCGGCCTGCCTGCTCAGCCGCAGGTGCGAGGCGAAGATGCTGGAGATGCGCGAGGCGTTCTCCTGGTAGATGCGCCGCGCCGTCTCCGCGTCCCGCAAGTCCAACCGGAAGCGCTGCTCGCGCACCGCCTCGTCCAGGTGCCCCAGCGCCTCCCAATAGGCCATGGTCGCCGGCAGCGCCCGCTGGAAGTACGGCAGGCTCTGGGCGTCCAGCGCCCGGCCCGCGGCCTCCGTGAAGCCCCAGCCCGACTCCCGCGCCTGGGCGATGCCCATCGCCGCCAGCGCGCCCAGCAACACCTCCAGCGCCTCCGCCGGCGCGCCCACTTCCCGCGCCAGCACGTCCAGCGGCACGGGCCCGCGCACCAGCTTCGCCAGCACCTCCAGCTCCGCGGCCGTCACCAGCGCCAGCGTGCGCGCGGGGTTGCGGGCGAAGCGGTCATGGAAGTCCCGGGCCTCGGCGCTCGGGGTGGCCGGCGGTGGCGACAGGAACAGCGCGCGGTACCACCCGAGCACGTCCCACGTCTCTCCGCCCCACGCCACCGGGCCGCCACCGCGCACGGCCCGCGGCAGCAGCGCCAGCGGATGCCACCAGCGCCGCGCCTCCCGCAGCCCCGCGGTGAACGCATCGTCCCGGAGGAAGGCCGCGGTCGACGCGGGCAGCGAATACCCCCGCCCGTCCTCCAGGTGGACGAAGCCCAGCGCGACCAGCGGCTCGACGACGGAGCGCGTCCCGCGCCAGGTGCCGCCCACGCGCGCCGCGAGCGCCTCCAGGGACACCGGCTCACCCGAGCCCGCCTCCGGGAGGTGCCCGAAGAGACCCAGCGCGAAGGCTGCCTGGAGCGCGGAGGCCTCGTTGCTGGCGTCTCGCGCGTGGAAGTTGAGCTGCTGCACGAAGGCGGGGGACGGCGCGAACACGGGCTGTGACACGAAGCAGCGCTCCTTTACGTCCAACGAAACCAACGAAGGGCCAACAGCAGTGGCACCACGGTCCACACCGCCAGCACCAGCATGGGCGCGCCCAGCGACGACAGGCCCGCGCCCTCCAGCATGACGGCTCGCAGCGAGTCATTGATGGCCGTGAGCGGCAGGGCCCGGATGACGGGCTGCAACCAGGACGGGAAGTTCCCGGACGCGAAGAAGACGCCGGAGACGAACATCATCGGCAGCGAGACGAGGTTCACGAGCCCGCCCACCGCCTCCTCCGTCCGCGCCCGGATGGCCACCAGCACACCGAGCGCGGCGAAGCACAGCGCACCCGCGAGCCCCACGAGCGTCAACGTGAAGTAGCTGCCGAACATCGGCACACCGAAGAGCCAGCGCGCGAAGGCACAGAAGAAGAGAATCTCAGCCAGCGCGAACCCCGAGCGAGCCAGCAGGTAGGACAGGAAGAACTGGGAGCGGCGCATGGGCGTCGCGGCCAGCCGCTTCAGCAGCCGGCCTCCGCGCATCGCCACCAGCGAGCCGGCCACCACCCACAGGCTGCTGGACATCAACGACAGGCCCAGCAAGCCAGGGATGAGGAAGTCGACGTAGCGGTTGCCCGGCTCCGACACCGGCGTGGCCTTCACCACGGCGGGACGCGCGGCGTCTCGCGGCGCGGCGAGCGCCTGTTCCACCAGGAGCCGCGCGGTGCGGCCCTCCGCCTGGCTGGGGTCCACCAGCGCCTCGGGCACCGCGCCCGGCAGCAGCACCAGGGAGAGCTGTCCGCGCGCCAGCCGCCGCCGGGCGGACGCCTCGTCCGCGACCTCGGCAGACAGCTCCGGCACGCCCTCCAGCTTCGCCATCAGCGCCGGCGCGCCCGGCCCCTCCGCCACGGCCACGTGCACCGGGCCCAGGGAGTCATTCCGGAACGCCATCCCCAGGAACAGCGTGGTGACGACGGGGAAGACGAACGTCCAGAAGAGCACCTCCGGCTGCCGCATCAACATGCGCAGCCGCATCACCACCAGCTGGCCCAGGGCGCTCATCAGGTCGCCTTCTCTTCCGCGGACTCGCGCAGGGAGCGGCCCGTCATGTCGATGAAGACGTCATCCAGCGTGGGACGCCGGGTGGACAGGTGCAGCAGCTGACCGCCCCCCGCCGCCACCTCGCGCAGCACCTCCGGCAGCGCCAGGTGCAGCTCGCGCACCCGGAGGGTGATGCGGCCGGCGTGCCGCTGGGCCGCCACCACCGACGGCAGCGGGCGCAGGCGCTCCAGGTCCGGCGAGGGCTCCGCCTCCAGCTCGATGACCTGCTCCGCGCCCAGCGAGGTGATGATGTCCCGCGGCGTCCCGCGCGCAATCACCCGGCCCCGGTCGATGATGACCAGCCTGTCGCACAGCACCTCGGCCTCATCCATGTAATGCGTGGTCAACACCACGGTGCGCCCGCGCGCCTTGAGCTGCGCCACCACGTCCCACAACGCGCGGCGAGACTGCGGGTCCAGCCCGGTGGTGGGCTCATCCAGGAAGAGCACGTCCGGGTCTCCCGCCAGTCCCAGCGCCAGCGCCAGCCGCTGCTTCTGGCCACCGGACAGCTTGCCCACCCGGGCATGGCGCTTCTCGCCCAGTTGCACCAGCCCGATGAGCGCCTCGACCTCCAGGGGGCGTGGGTAGAAGGAGGCGAACAGCCGCACCATCTCCTCCACCGTGAGCTGGTCCACCAGCCGCGTCTCCTGGAGCGTCATGCCAATGCGCTCCCGCAGCACCTGCGCGTCCGTCTCCCAGCGCAGGCCCAGCAGCCGCACCTCCCCCGAGGTGGCCGGCTGGAGGCCCTCGAGGATTTCCACCGTCGTCGTCTTGCCCGCGCCGTTGGGGCCCAGCAGGCCCACGCACTCGCCACGGCGGATGTCCAGGTCGATTCCGTCCACGGCGGTGACGTCGCCGAAACGTTTGACCAAACCCTTCACCTCGATGGCGAGCTCGTCCTGGTGTGTCATGGATGGGGGGCTGGGGGAGCGCGGGCGAGTATGGCTCAACACCCGGCGGGTGCCCAACGAACCCGTGGTGGAAAGCGGCGGGGCCGGGCACGCCGGGGTGCTACGGTGCCCCCGTGGCCCTGACCGACTCATTGGAAGCCCGGGTGGACCGGCTGGAACTGCCGTTCAACGAATACGGCGTCGACCCGTATGGCATCTCCAAGTCTCACGTGAGGCATGCGCTGCGCGTCTTTGGCGCCATCTACCGGTACTACTTCCGCGTGCGCTGCTACGGGGTGGAGCACATCCCCCCGCGGGGCCGCGGAATGCTGGTGGGCAACCACTCCGGCGGCGTGGCGGTGGACGGCGCCATGGTGCTGACGTCCACCATGTTGGAGATGGACCCGCCCCGGCTGGCGCAGGGCATGGTGGAGCGCTTCCTCCACAACTTCCCCGTGTCCTCGCTGTGGGCCAGCCGCACCGGTCAGTTCATCGGGCTGCCCGAGCACGCGAAGCGGCTGCTGGAGGATGACCGGCTGCTGATGATTTTCCCCGAGGGCGCGCGCGGCACGGCCAAGCTCTTCAACGAGCGCTACTCGCTGGTGGACTTCGGCACCGGCTTCGTCCGCCTGGCGCTGCAGACGCGCTCGCCCATCATCCCCTTCGCGTTCCTGGGCGGGGGCTCTGCCATCCCCACCGTGTTCAACGCGTACACGCTGGGGAAGCTGCTCGGCGTGCCCTACGTCCCGCTGACGCCGTACCTGTTGCCGCTGCCCCTGCCGGTGCAGTTGGACATCCATTACGGCGAGCCGCTCATGTTCCACGGCACGGGGGACGAGGAGGACCACGTCATCGAGGGCTATGTGTCGAAGGTGAAGCAGCGCATCGCGGGGCTCATCGAGCGCGGCCGCGCGCAGCGGCACAGCCGGCGGGTGGGAAGGAACCTGCTGCCATGAGGGTGCTGATTCCAGGCATCTCCGGAGGCATTGCCCGCCAGCTCGCACTGCACCTGCACGCGCGGGGGCATCAGGTGGCGGGCATCGACACCCGCCCCTGGGCCGAGGCCAACGAGGCCGGCATCCAGGTCTACCGGGGCGACGTGCGCAAGCGCGCCGCGGAGGACGTCTTTCGCCGCTGGCGTCCCGAGGCGGTGGTGCACATGGCCACCGTCACCGCGTTCACGGTGCCGGGCAAGGAGCGCGGGCGCATCAACCTGGACGGCACCAAGGCGGTGTTCGACCACTGCGCGGCCCACGGCGTGAAGCAGCTCCTCTTCGTGGGACGGCACACCTTCTACGGCGCGGCGCCGGACTCGCCGCTGTACCACTCCGAGGACGAGCCGCCCCGCGCGCTGGAGGCCATCCCAGAGCTGGCGGACCTGGTGGCCGCCGACCTGTACGCGGCCACCGCGCTGTGGCGCCTGCCGAAGATAACGACGGCCGTGCTGCGACTGCCCTACACCCTGGGGGCTCCCGGCACCGGCACGCTGTCCTCCTTCCTCAAGGGTCGGCGCGTGCCGCTGGTGCTCGGGTACGACCCGCTGTTCCACGTCCTCCAGGAGGAAGACGTGGTGACGGCGTTGACGCTGGCGCTGGAGAAGCAGGCCCGGGGCCTCTTCAACGTGGCGGGCCCTCCGCCGATTCCGCTGTCCGTCATCGTCCGGGAGACAGGGCGCACCGCGGTGCCATTGCCCGCGCCGCTCCTGTCGCTGCTGCTGGGCCGGGCGGGCCTCCCCCGCCTGTCGGTGGGCGCGCTGGACCACCTGCGCTTCCCCATCGTCGTGGACAACCGCCGCTTCCTGGACGCCACGGGCTTCGAATACCGCCACAGCGTGGCGGACTCGCTGCGCATCTACCGCGAATCCGCGCCCATCCTCCCCGCGGGGAGCCAGGGACGTTAGACTTCTCCCCGCAGCGAACCTGCTTCCGGGGGGAAGTCCATGTCGGCCAACATCGAGGAAGTGGACGTGGTCATCGCGGGAGGCGGGCCGGTGGGCGTGCTCACCGCCAACCTCCTGGGACTCCAGGGCGTGCGCGTGCTCGTCCTCGAACGGGAGGCCGCGCCGCATGGCCAACCCCGGGCCTTCTCCTGTGACGACGAGGCCCTGCGCATCTACCAGGCCGCGGGCCTGCTCGACGCGCTGAAGCCGGACCTGCGCCAGGGCCGGCAGGTCACCTTCACCGGCGTGGGCGGCCAGCCCATTGCCCAGGTCCAGTTGGGCCAGGTGGACTTCGGCTACGGCCACGCGCCCATCTGGTTCTTCCACCAGCCGCTCCTGGAGAAGGCGCTGCGCGAGGGCCTCTCCCGCTTCCCCGCCGCCGAGCTGCGCACGGGCACCGAGGTAGAGTCGCTGGAACAGGACGGCGCGGGCGTCACCGTGCGCTACCGCGCGTCCGGCGTCCGCCACGGCGTGCGCGCCCGCTACCTGGTGGCCTGTGACGGCGGGCGGAGCACGGTGCGCGCGCTGCTGGGCATCCCCATGGAAGGACGCGGCGAGCAGGAGCCGTGGATTGCCATCTCCGGCACCGTGGCGGAGGAGGACGCGCCCGCGGAGTGTCACGTCGTCTGCGACCCGGCCCGCCCCGGCTTCGTCGGGCGCGGCCCCGTGGGGCGGTTCCGCTGGGAGTTCCGCCTGCGCCTGGGCGAGACGGGCGAGGAGATGACGCAGCCCGGCACGATTCGTCGCTTGATTGGGCCGTACGTGAATCCGGACCGGGTGACGGTGGAGCGCGCGCAGCTCTACAGCTTCCATTCGGTGGTGGCGCAGCGCTGGCGCGTGGGCCGCACCTTCCTGGCGGGAGACGCGGCCCACCTGCTGCCGCCCTTCATGGGGCAGGGCCTGGTGTCCGGCCTGCGCGACGCGGCGAACCTCACCTGGAAGCTGGCGTGGGTCCTCCAGGGCCGCGCCCCCGAGGCGCTGCTGGACACCTACGCCGTGGAGCGCCGTCCGCACGTGAGCGCCTTGCTCGAAGCCACCGCGAGGCTGGGCGCCGTGTTCACCGCGCGCAGCACGCCCTTGGCCTGGGTCCGCGACACCGTGCTCCGGGGCCTCCAGGCCGTTCCAGCCGCGCGCCGCTTCGTGGAGGGCTTCCGCTTCAAGCCGGCGCCCGCCATCGAGGAAGGCTGGATGCTGGGCGGCCGCCGCTCGAGCCGGAGGGCCGCGGAGGGCAGCTACCTTCCCCAGCCTCGCGTGCGGCGCGCGTCCGGTGAGGAGCACCTGTTGGATGACAGCCTGGGCGCTGGCTTCGCCGTGCTGAGCCGGGGCGGCAGCCCGGGGACGGAGGTGGCCCGTGAGCTGGCCGAGTCCCTAGGGGCCCGCGCCGTCACCGTGCGCTCCGCGGGTGTCCCGGGACTGGGCGACGACAGCGTGGAGGACCACACCGGCAGGCTGTCCGAGTGGTTCCGGGAGCACGGCGCGGACGTGGCCGTGGTGCGGCCGGACCGCTTCGTCTTCGGCGCGGTGCCCCTGGCCCGGATGCCCGAGCTTCGCGCGGCGCTGGGCGTGGAAGAGGCGTGAGCCGTTGCACGGACGACAGACATTGCAAGCACGGGGTCCGGAAGACCTCGGGATGTAATGTCTGACTCGCCCGAGCACAATCACTCTCAGCTGTCCATACCTCCCCCGGGGGTTGCATTGAAGTCCATGAGAGGAGCAGGCTTCCAACCCTCCGCGATGGCAGACCATCACGCGACCTCGGGGGAAATGGCTTGCAGCCACCACTGGATGCAGCGCTTCTCGCTTCACTGGACCGGCATGCCCGCAGACGCGCGCAAGGCATTGCGACGCTGAGCACGCTCGTCGGGCCGCCGGAGCGGGCGCTGACCGTCTGGACGGAGTGGATTCAGCGCCGGGGCCTGAGTGTCGTCATCGTGGACGGGGATGACGTGCGCGCCGTTGTCTCCGCCTGGGCGGCGGCGCTCGCCAGGGAAAGGGACCTGCTGGGTGACGCGGAGGCGTTCGTCGTCCGCTCACAGCCTCAGCGCCTTACACGAACGCTCCAGTTCCGAGGCAAGACGGCGCACCAGCGGCGCGTGTTGATGGACGGCCTGACGCCCCCGCAGGGACAGTCCGCCACCTGGGAGCTATGCCGGGCCCTTTTGGAGAGCCCGGACCCGTCGCCGTCCGGTGTGACTCCAGACGCGGTGAGCCAGGCCATCGCGCGCGCGCCGCTGCCAGCCCTCCAGGCGCTGATGTCATTGGTCCCCGCTGGAAGCACGCCGGCCCTGCGCGTGCGGACGGGCCCCGCTGACTTCCGGGCGCTCCGCACCGCCGCGGCCCTGTGCACCGCGGCCCCCGCGCTCACGACGGGCTGCGTGCTCGCCGCGGAAGTCCTCGCCGAGCACCTCCGGCGGGAGGAGTCCCACATCCTCGCCATGCTGCGGGAAGGCCGGCTGGACCTGGCCGAGCCGGAGCTCGACGAAGACACCCGCGAGCTCCCCGAGGCCGCGGTGGCCTCCACGCGCGCCCGGCTCCGGCAGGAAGGCTCGTCCGAGCAGGTCGTCGCGCTCTACGACTCGGCGGCGCGCACCATCGCCTCGGCCTGCCGGGACGCCAATGGCCGCGCCCGGAGCGAGGCGGAGAAGTTCCTGCACGCCCGGCTCCAGGACCATGCCTCCACGCGGGGGCTCTTCGTCCTCAATGGCCACGTGGCCCCGGTCGGAGGTGGCCGGAGGCTGGAGGTGGACCTGCTCTGCACGGAGCTGAACCTGGCCGTGGAGATCGACGGCTACTTCCACTTCCGCAGCCCCGACGGCTTCCGCCGGGACCGGCGCAAGGACGTCGCGCTCCAGTGCTCGGGATACTGGGTGGTCCGCTTCCTCGCGGACGACGTGGTGACGCGCCTGGAAGAGATTCTTGAAACCCTCGACACGTTGATTGCCACCCGCAGGGGTGAGCTCACCGGGAAGGAAGCATCGAATGGGAAGCGCTGACCACCGGCTGTCAGGCATTGCTTTGTCCTGGCTCATGACGTCCCGTGAACAGGGCCGCACGCGCGGAAAATTGGAGAAGGTGCTCCGGCCCTTCGTGGAGCATCAGCTCAGCCGCGCGGAATGGAAGCTCCGTTTCGAGGCGCTCATGGAGGCGCTGCTCGGTGGAGGGACGGTGGTGGTGCGCAAACGCAGCAACTTGGAGCTGACGCCCACGGGCCGGGCGGAGGTGCTGCGCTTCCTCCAACTGGACCAGCCGCCGCGCGGCCTGACGTGGAAGAAGCTGAAGGCCACGCACCTGGTGGCGCGCAGCCTGGACTTGCCGCCATCGAAGGCGGTGGTGGCGCGGATGAAGGACGCTGACGGCGTTCGCGCCGCCGCGCTTCAGCGCCAGCATGGACTGGACGCCGAGGAAGGCCTCACCCTGGCGCAGACGCGAGACCGTCTGTTGTGGCGGCAGCTCGGCGTCGAGACGGACCGGCCTTTCACCCTGCGCGCGGTGAAGGCCCACCTGCTCGGGCAACTGCTGGACGCGAAGACGACGGACCCGGACAAGGGCATGGAGCAGCTCGCGGCCCGCGCGGCGGGCGCCCCCCGCGTGGGTGCGGAGGCCGTGCGCCTGTCGCTGATGCGACGGTGGGCTGTCGCGCTGGAGGACGGCGCCTCCGAGAAAAACGTCGCGCCCCCTGCGGCAACGCCGCCGGTGGAACCGGCACCCAGCTCCGAGGCGACATCAACAGCGCCCCCCACCCCGGCGGCCTTCGCGGAGCGTGTCCTGTCCGTCGCCCGAGCCCTCCCCACGGGCCGCTTCGGCGAGGACAAAGTCTTCATCTCCCACGTGTGGAAGGCCCTCCATCCGGAGTGGAGCACCCGCGAGGCCTTCGACGCGGCGCTCCTGGAAGCCAACCGCACCCGCCTGTTGACACTGACGCGCGCGGACCTCGTGTCCGCCATGGATCCGAAAGACGTCGCTGAGTCCGAGGTCCGGTCCTTCGGCGCCAGCTTCCACTTCGTTGTCGTCTAGCCCGAACCCAGGAGCGCTCCGTGGCCAACGACCCCCGTCTCGATATCTTCCTCGACGACTCCCGCGAGGTCTTCACCAGCGTCGAACAAGGCCAGCACATCTGGCAGGCAGACCCGTTCGACGTGGAGGCCCTCAACGCGCCGGCTCGCCGCGTCTTCAAGCGACTGCTCGACAAGGCCTCCTCGGACGCTCCTCCGGGCGCCGGCAAGCTGCTGCTCCTGCTCGGAGAGTCAGGCAGCGGCAAGACCCATCTGGTGCGCGCCTTCCGAAACCTCGCGCATGGTCAGCGCAAGGGCTTCGTCGGCTACATGCCGATGACCGTCGATGCGACGCAGTACGACCGCTACATCCTGTCCAACCTCATTGACTCCCTGGACAAGCCGTTCGACGAGGCGGGCGACGATGACGACAGCGGGCTGATGCACCTGTCGGATGCCCTCATGGCCCAGTGCACCAGCGCGTTCGCGCTGCACCTGCAGGACGAGAAGATTCTGGAGGATGAAGAGCTGCACGGCACCATCCGGGCCGTGGCGGACGAGCTGCTGCTGGACCCTCGCTTCCGGGAAGTGGAAGTCGACCTGCTGCGCGCGCTCATCTACCTGCATCGCAGAGACCCCCGGCTCAACCGCCGCATCTTCCACTGGCTGCGCTGCGAGGAGCTGTCCGAGGCGGACCAGCGCGTCATCGGAAACCTCATCCCCCGGGCCGCCGACGATGCACCGGCGCGGATGGTGGAGCACTTGGGGCGGTTGATGGGCGGCCTGGGCCAGGCGCTCGTGCTGTGCGTGGACCAGGTCGAGGACGTCAGCGACTTCGAACAGCGGCCGCAGATGGAGAACTCCTTCCGGCGCGCGATGAACAGCCTCGCGGCCATCGCGAGCAAGGTGCCTCGCGCGGTCGTGGTCTTCTGCTGCCTCTCCGACTACTGGGCGAAGATGAAGCCCCTGCTCAACCAGAGCACCGTGGACCGCATCGAGAACGACCCCGAGCCCGTGATGCTGGAGCGGACGGTCACGGCCGACACGGCCAAGGACCTCGCGGCGCGGCGGCTGCAAGCCCTGTTCGAACAGCGTGGGTTCACGACTTCCCCGTCGGACCCGACCTGGCCCATTCCGGCGGCCGGCTTCGATGTGCTCGGGGGACAGCGCGCCCGTGACGTCCTGAATGAGTGCCGCCGCTACCGCGACCGGGCCATCCAGGACGGCAAGCTGCCCGCCAGCTTCCCGCTGCAACGCCCCCAGGGACAGGGACAGGCGCAATCCAAGGTGGAGCAGTCCCTTGCCCCCAAGCCGGACATGGACCAGCTGTGGACGGACTTTCGCGCCACCCTGCGAATCGACCCGCCCGAGGAGCCCGCCGATGTCGCGGAGCTGCTGGCCTGGGCCATTGAAACCGGCAGCAAGGAGTTCGGGGACACGAAGCGCTTCGACGTCAAGCCCCAGGACAAGGAGATGCTGGACATCCGCGTCCACCCGGAGGGCGGCAAGCTCCTCATCGCCCTCTGCGAGAAAGATTCACGAGGAGGGGGCCTCGGTAAACAGATGACCGAGGCCATCAAGAAGGCGGTGGGCAAGACGCCTGTCATTGTGCGGACCACCGATTTTCCTTCGTCCAGGCCTGAAAGTGTCGTCGCCGAGCAATTGGGCGAACTCCTGCGCTTGGGCGGGCGCCGCGTCATCGTTGGCGACACAGAGCTTCGGGACCTCGTGGCTCTGCGCAGATTCCGGGAGAAGTACGCGGGTGAAGCCACCCTTCAGGATTGGAGCCGGACGGCCCGCCCCATCACCCGGCTCAAGTCCGTGGGCGACATCCTGGGGCTGGAGAAGCCGGACACCACGCCCCCGTCCTCCGGGCCGAAGACGTCCAAGCCCCCACCCAAAGGCGGCGCTGTCGTCCCGACGGCCAATGTCGGAGCCCGGAGCACCGCCACCAAGGCACAGACGGAGCTGGTCAACAGCGCACCGACGTCGCCGGATGGAGCGCCAGTCCCGGCCGAAGTCCGCTCGGGAGTGAAGTCCGCCCCTCCCGCCCGTGCCGAAACGAGCGCACTGGAGGCGAGAGACGCGCGCGCACGCCGCGAGCCCGTCATCTCCCAGGGAGCCAGGCAAGGCCGGGCCGAATCCCTTTCGGACAACCCGCTGCATGGCATCACCGTCGAGTCGCCGATGCTGACGGGCCGTACCGTGACACCGCCCCAGGGGATGAAGTCCCCTATCGGCTTCAAGGGCAATGAGAGCCCTCCCGCCCCACGTCCCTCGGAAGCCCTCACGGGGCCACTGCGGATTGGCTCCTCGGAAGGCGTGTTCAGCCAGGTCGTGACCGTGGACCCCTCCGAGCTGACCCGGCACAGCGCCTTCCTGGGCACCACGGGCAGCGGCAAGACGACACTGGCGCTCAACGTCCTGGAGCAACTGCTCCTCCGAGGCGTGCCCGCCATCCTCATCGACCGGAAGGGAGATTTCGCCGCGTACGCGCGAGACCTCTCCTGGGAAGAACACCTGGACGACCCCGTCCTCATCGAGCGGCGCCGCCTGCTGCGCGAGCGCGTCGAGGTCGCGCTCTACACGCCGGGCCGCTCCGACGGACGGCCGCTGGCCATCCCGGTGATTCCACGCGGCCTCGAAAACCTGTCGCCGGAAGAGCGTGAGCAGGGCGTGCAGCAGGCCGCGGATGCCATCGCGGGCATGCTCGAATACAGGAACGGCGCCAACGACAGAGCGGCCAGGGCGCTGCTCACGCAGGCCTTGCGCCTGTTGGTCCAGCGGCCCGATGGCAACGAACTGACCCTGGACATGGTCCAGAAGTTCGTCGCGGAGCAGGACGAGTCGCTCCGGCAGGAAACGGGGGGCCTGCAGACCAAGACGTTCGCCAAGCTCGCCCAGGACCTCGAAGTGCTCCGGCTCGACCTCCGCCCCCTGCTGTCGACGGGTGGAGAGCGGCTGGATATCAGTGACCTGCTTGGGCTCGGAGCAGCGAGCACGCCGGGCAAGACGCGGCTGAGCATCATCAGCACCAAGTACCTGGGAGATAACAACCGCATCCTCTTCTGGGTGGCGCAGCTCCTGTTGGAGACGAACCGCTGGACCAGCCAACACCCCTCGTCCAAGCTCCAGGCCGTGCTGCTCTTCGACGAAGCAGACATGTACCTGCCCGCGACGAGCAAACCCGCGACCAAACAGCCGATGGAGAATCTGCTCAAGCGCGCGCGCTCGGCGGGCGTGGGCGTCATGCTGGCCACGCAGAGTCCTGGGGACCTGGACTACAAGTGCCGGGAGAACGTGCGCTCCTGGTTCGTCGGCGGGGTGAAGGAAGACAACGCGCTGAAGAAGCTCAAGCCCATGTTCACCGAGGCCCGGATTGACGCGGAAACCCGCCTCCCCGGCCAGAAGATGGGCCAGTTTCACGTCTTGAGAGAGGGGAAGGTCCAGCAACTGAAGGCGGACCGCTCCGCGATTCGCACCGACCAGCTCTCCGAGGACGAAATCCTCAAAGAGGC
Source organism: Myxococcus sp. SDU36 (assembly GCF_030168875.1). Lineage (NCBI taxonomy): Bacteria > Pseudomonadati > Myxococcota > Myxococcia > Myxococcales > Myxococcaceae > Myxococcus > Myxococcus sp. SDU36. The sequence continues at coordinate 8,489,359 of NZ_CP077414.1, read as the reverse complement.
ACGCCGCACCCTGGAACGCGGCTCACGCTGACCGCACTTCCGACAGGAGGCGCTCCCGGGCGAAGCGGCCTGGACGGAACGTTCATTCCACCGCGCCCCCCACTCAGGGGAGCCCCACAGCCGCGGCGGCCTGGACGGAACGTTCATTCCACCGCGTCCCCCCACTCAGGGGAGCCCCACAGCCGCGGCGGCCTGGACGGAACGTTCATTCCACCGTGACGCCCCGCCCAGGGGTCCCATCTCCGAGGCGGCCTGGACGGAACGTTCCTTCCAGGCGGCGGCCGTCTCGGTTCCTGGTATCAAGCGCCTCGACATGAGCCGCCCGCCCTCGCCCTTTCCCACGCGCTTCCCGGACCGGACGTCCTTCGAGACGTTCGTGGCCCAGGGCTACAATCAGGTGCCCGTGGTACGGCGGCTCCCGCTCGGGGCGCTGCGTCCCGTGGACCTCCTGCGTGCCCTCCCAACGGAAGGCCGGTTCCTGCTGGAGAGCACCCGGGTCAGCACGGAAGGGCGCTATTCCTTCCTCGGCGCGAAGCCCCTCCTGCGCTTCACCGCGAAGGAGGGACAGTGCTTCATTGACGGCGCGCTCCAACAGGGCGCGCCGCTGGAGGTGCTGCGCTCGCTGCTGCGCCGGTGGCGTGGCGTGCGTCATCCCGGAATGCCGCTCTTCTGCGGCGGCGCGGTGGGCTTCTTCGGCTACGAGGCCGCGCACTCCTTCGAATCCCTGCCCCGGCACCCACGGGACGACCTGCGCCTGCCCGATATCAACCTGGCGTTCATCGACACCTTCCTGACGGTGGACCACCACGAGGGCCAGTTGCTCGCGGTGGCCACGGGCTCGGACTGGGAGGACTGTGAGCGCAGGCTGGACGCGCTGGAGGCCCACGTCCGCACCGCCACGCCCACGGCGCCGCCCGCGCCACCCGCGATGGATGGGCCCTCCGAGGCGTACCGCTCCAACTTCACCCAGGAGGCCTACCTGGACGCGGTCGAGCGCGTGCGCGAGTACATCCGCGCCGGTGACACGTATCAGGTCAATCTCTCCCAGCGACTGGAGGTGGCCTTTCCCGGCGAGCCGCTCGCGCTCTACGAGACGCTGTCCGCCATCAACCCCGTCCACTTCGCCAGCTATCTCGAAGGTGACGGCTTCCACGTCGTCAGCGCCTCACCGGAGCGGCTGGTGCGCGTGGAGAACGGCCGAGCCACCACGCGGCCCATCGCCGGTACGCGCCGACGGGGCACGCCCGAAGAGGAAGCGCGCTTCGTCCAAGAGCTGCGCACCAACGAGAAGGAGCGCGCCGAACACGCCATGCTGGTGGACCTGGAGCGCAACGACCTGGGCCGCGTGTGCACCTATGGCTCGGTCGAGGTGACGAAGCTGATGGACATCGTCGAGTACGCCCACGTCCTCCACATTGAATCGGAGGTCGTCGGCCAGCTCGCGCCGGGTGTGGAGCCGCTGGACGTCGTGGGCGCGCTCTTCCCCGGAGGCACGATTACGGGCGTGCCGAAGCTGCGCACGATGCAAATCATCACCGAGCTGGAGCCCCATGCGCGAGGGCTCTACACGGGCTCGCTGGGGTACCTGTCCTTCACGGGTGACCTGGACTTGAACATCGTCATCCGCACGCTGGTGGTGAAGGACGGCCGGGCCTACGCGCAGGTGGGGGGCGGCATCGTCCACGACTCGCAGCCCCGGCAGGAATACAAGGAGACGCTCAACAAGGCGCGCTCGCAGCTCCTGGCCCTGGCGTCGGTGGAGCGCCAAAGATGATTCTCGTCATCGACAACTTCGACTCCTTCACCTTCAACCTCGTGCAGGCGCTGGGCGCCCAGGGCGCCGAACTGAAGGTGGTGCGCAACGACGCCATCACCGTGGCGCAGGTCGAAGCGCTCCGGCCCGACCACATCCTCATCTCCCCCGGTCCCTGCACGCCTCACGAAGCGGGCGTGTCCATGGACGTCATCCGGGCCCTGGGCGGGCGGGTGCCCGTGCTCGGGGTGTGCCTGGGGCATCAGTGCCTGGGCCAGGTGTTCGGCGCGAAGGTGGTGCGCGCACCGGTGCCCGTGCACGGCAAGACGGCGGCCATCGAGCACTCGGGCCAGGGCGTCTTCCGCGGACTTCCCGTCCCCTTCACCGCGGCCCGCTATCACTCACTGGTCGTGGACGCGGAGCGCCTGCCGGCGTGCCTGGAGGTGACGGCGTGGCAGGACGGGCTCATCATGGGCCTCAAGCACCGCGAGCTGCCGCGCCTGGAAGGCGTCCAGTTCCATCCCGAATCGTTCCTCACGCCCCAGGGGCCCCAGCTGCTCGCCAACTTCCTGGAGCCGGCGCGCTGAGCGCACAGGAGGCCGCCATGTTCTCCACGGTCGCGGTGGACGGCGAGGTACGGCGCTGGGAGGACCTGCACCTGCGGGACTTCGCGCAGGGCTTCTTCTTCGGCGCGGGCTTCTTCACCACCTTCCGCATCCAGGCTGGCGAGCCCTGGTTCCTCGCCCGGCACCTGAGGCGGCTGCGCTCGAGCCTGGCCGCCTTTCCCGGCGCCGTCCGCGCGCCGCCGCCGGAGCACCTCACCGAAGCCGCGGTGCGCGAAGCAACTGCGCGCTGCCTGCACGCCGACGCCGCGATGGGCCCCGCGTTCCGAGGTGTGGGCAAGTTGTCGGCAAGTGACGGCCGAGTGCTGCTCACCTTCCGCGAGCACGCCCCGGACCTGGAGCGACTGCACCGAGAGGGGCGAGCCCTGGACAGTGAGGAGCCAGGGGCCTACCGCCGCGGCGAGTCCACGCTGAATCACAAGGGCCTCGCCTACTTCAGACAGTACAGCGTGATGGAGCGCCTGCCCCTGCTCGGCAATGAGGCCGGCGAGGTCTGCGAGCTCCCCACGGCCAACGTCTTCTTCCAGTGCGACGGAGCGCTCATCACGCCGCCCCTGTCCGCGCCATGTCTTCCCGGCATCATCCGCGAAGTACTCCTGGAGGCCGGACACGTGGGGACGCTGCCCATCGTCGAGCGGCCGGTCTCGTTCGCGCAGCTCGCCCAGGTGAGCGCCTGCGTCTTCACCAACTCCGCCCAGGTGGCCACCGGCGTGCCGAGCCTCCTCGGCCGGGCGCTCCCCACCAGCGTGGCGCTGGCCCGGAGCATCCGGAGCGTCGTCGAGGACATCGCCGCGCGCGAGCGCTGAGGCGCACGGGGCGCAGGCCTACGGCGCGGGCGCCGCCTCGCGGCCGGCTCCGTCCGCGGGAGACGCGCGGTCCACGGGGCGAATCTCCCAGACGGCGTTCCACACAGTGGACCAGTAGGCATTCGTCCCCAACCGGGCGACCTCGACGGCCTCGAAGGCAGCCGCGTCGACAGGCGGAGGCCTGGTATCGACCCAGAAGAAGCGCTCGTAGGCGGGGCCGTGTTGCCGCAGGTAGGGCCCCAGTGTCTGGCGCGTCAGGAAGCCTCTCTCGGGGTAGCCATCCGCCACCACGGGGGCACGCGAGAAGGGGTGGACCCACCAGAGCTGCGGCCCCAGGAGCAGGTCCCGCTCGGTGACGTGGGCCTCCACCCACGCCGGCAGCGGGGCGATGCGCTCGCGGAGGTGGTTGAAGCCTTGCCGGGGCTGACGGACGCGCGCGTGCAGCGGCGCCCAGAGGTGTCCCGCCACCACCACCACGCCCGTGGTGACGAGCACCGGAGCTGACATCAACCGGGAACGCTCCACGAGCGACACCAACACCGCCGCCGTGACTGGCACCAACCCCACGCCCAGCGGCGCCAGCAGCCGGCCATCCAGCGTGTCCATCTGCGTGCGCGTGGCCGTCCAGAACAGGCCCGCGACATACGACACGGCCATCAGCGCCGCGGGCCGCAGCCGCTCCAGCGCCGCGTCCGGCAGGTCCTCACTCCAAGCGCCACGCGGCGCACGCATCAGCAACCACACCGTGGCCGCCACGCAGAGCACACCGAACGCGCCGAAGGACGCCTCCCCCAGCAGGGTATCCACCCCACTGAGCAGCGAGGACACGAGCCCCGCGCCACGCGGCGCCCGCGGCGGCCCCAGGGCCCGGCCGAACAACGCGACGTTCCGGACGAACCACGGCGCCACCACGAGCCCGAGCCCCGCGCCCAGCGCCAGCGCCTGCACCGCGTGCCGCCGCGGCCCCCCCGCCTCACGCGCCCGGACGAAGCGCCACCACAGGAGCCCGGGCAGGACGAACAGCGCCGCGTAGCGAGTCAGCACCGCCAGGCCCAGCAGCACCCCCACCAGGAAGGAACGGCCGACGCTGTCCGCGCCCCGGACCTCCCGCGCCAGCGCGAGCGCGAGCAACGCGACGCACAGGGGCTCGGACCACGCCGCCGCCGCCACGTGCCCGAAGGGACGGTAGAGGACGATGAGCACCGCGCACGTCCAGAGGTAGCGCGCGCCCTGCCCCTCGGGGGCCATGGAGAAGAGCGCCGCGGCGAGCACGGCGAAGCACAGCAGGTGCAGGGTGATGACCGCCGCGTCCGGCCCCAGCCACAACAGGGCGGCCCAGGCCATGGGGAACAGGGGCGGCCACAAGTCCAGCGGCCGGGGCATGGCCGTGTCCACCGCGAGCAGCGTGCCCGACAGCCCCGAGCCCGACACCAGTCCACGCGCCACGGAGAGGTAGTGCAGCGAGTCCGGCGTGTACTCGACGCCCAGGCAGAAGAGGCTGAAGGCCGCCGTGACGCCGAAGACACCAGGCCAGAAGGCCCGCGCGGGGATGCCGCCACGCTCACGGGCCGCGGAAACGTTCATGGCGTCGAAGTCTACACGCGGCGGGCGCGGCCTCAGGAAAGGGCGAAGGACAACCCCTGGGTCACCTCCCCGTCCGTCAGCAACCGCCACGCGCCCTCGGGCACGTCCAGCGTCACGCCGCCCACGGCCTCGCGGTGCAGGGTCCGCACCGGATGTCCCACCGCCGCCAGCATCCGCTTCACCTGGTGGTTGCGCCCCTCCGTCAGGGTGAGCTCCACCACGTCCTGCGCGCGCAGCCGGGCCCCCGCGGGCCGCGTCGGGCCGTCCTCCAGCACCAGGCCCTCGCGCAATCGGCGGAGCGCCTCCTCCGGTGGCGGCCCCACCACGCCCGCCACGTAGCGCTTGGGCAGGTGCCGCTCGGGCGACGTCCCGTGCTGCACCAGGCGCTCGTCGTTGGTGAAGAGCAGCAACCCCGTGGTGTCCCGGTCCAGGCGGCCCACCGCGAGCCACTCATGGTCGCGCAGCGGAGGCGTGAGGCGCTCACGCAGACACTCGAACACGGTGCCCACGCCTTCGGCGTCCGAGCCGTGCACCACCAGCCCCGCGGGCTTGTGGAACATCAGCGCCAACACGGGCGCCTCCAGGTGCCGCACCTGCCCGTCCACCCGCACCTCCATCCCCGGACGCACCGGCGCGAAGGGCTCGCGCTCCACCCGCCCATCCAGCGTCACCCGTCCTTCTCGGATGGCCACCTCCGCCTGGGCGCGAGGCATCACTCCGGCCTTCCCCAGCGCCCTCGCCAACCAATCCGACCTGCCAGAGGGCTGCACGTCCTCCGGCCCCCTCCGCCGTGCCGCTTCCAGCCACCTCGGGGTCCGCTGCTTGCGCGTCATCCGCCCACGTCCTCTCTCATTCCGCCCACCATCGCCCGCGCCCTCCACCGCCCACCTTGCCTGCGTACCAGGCTCCGTTCAGGCCAGCCACGCAGCATGTCTACCTTCTGATGCGAAGACACGCGGGGACGATGAACCGTGAAGTCCCCGCGACAGTTTCCCCCTCGGGACATGAAGGAGTCAGCATGGGAAGCGTCATCGACGGCAGCATCCAAGGCAACGGGCACGGGCAGCGCTCGGAAGGAGGCTCCCGCTTCGCCCGTGATGAAGCCGGTACGTCCAGGCTCGGGCAGGCCGGCAAGGAGCAGGCGAAGCAACTGGGCAGCGCCGCGAAGGAGCGCGTCTACCACCAGGTGGAGAGCCGCCGGGGCGACGTGGCCAAGGGATTGCGGGGGCTCGTCTCCACGCTGGAGGGCATCTCGGACAAGGACGAGGCGAAAATGGCCCGGCCGCTGCTCGGCCGCGCGACGGGACTGCTCCGCCGCACGTCTGAACGGCTGGAGAGTGAAACCACCGAAGAGCTGCTCGCGGATGCCCAGACACAGGTCCGCGAGCGGCCCGGGCTCTTCATCGCGGGGTGCGTGGCGGCGGGCTTCGTTCTCGGTCGGCTCATCAAGGCGTGAGGGGAGTGCCACGAATGGAACCCACGATTCCCCATCGAGACGGAGACGGCTTCGGAGCGCTCTTCTCCGAGTTCACCGAGCAGGCACGCCGCCTGGTTCGCGCCGAGGTGTCCCTGGCGCGCACCGAACTGCGGACGGAGGCAAAAAAGGCCTCGGCCGGAGCAGGCCTGCTGGCAGGCGGCGGCGTGGTGCTGCTCCTGGGGGCCATCACCTTTGTCGCCTTCCTGGTGGCGGTGCTGGCCCTGGCCCTGCCCCTCTGGGCGTCCGCCCTCATCGTCGCGGCGGTGCTGCTCGCGGTGGGCGGCGCCATTGCCTGGAGCGGACTCCAGCGGATGAAGCAGGTCCACCGGCCTGAACGAACGATTCAAACCCTCAAGGAGGATGGGCAATGGGCGAGCAAGACCGCGCACTCCATGAAATCTCAGATGCACGGGCACGCATGAGCGCGCTCGCGGGCGAGCTGGCCCGGAAGGCGGAACCCGACCGGTTGAAGGCGCTCGCGAGCGAGAAGGCGTCGGCGCTGAAGGAACGTGCCCGCGAGACCGCCACGCACAAGGCCACCGAGCTCAAGCAGCACGCGAAGGAGGCCGCCGTGGAGAAAGCCACGGAACTCAAGACGCAGGCCAGGGAGGCAGTGATGCACAAGAGCATGGAATTGAAGGAGCGGGCCGACTCGCCCAAGGGCTGGAGCCTGCTCGGCGCCCTCATGGGGGCGGGCGTTGGCTCGGCGCTGATGCGCAAGGCCTTCACCACACGCGCGGCGCACCACGACAGCGAGCTCGCATCGGAGAGAGACGAACGGTGGCGCCACGACGGCCCGCGCGCCGGCCGAGACGCCCTGCGCTACACCGAGGAGTCGGACAGCGAAGGCACGCTCTCCGACATGAAGAGCAGCGCCAGCGGCAAGGCGCATGAGGTGAGCGACAAGGCGCATGAGGTGAAGGACAAGGCGCTCGACAAAGCCACCGCGCTTCGGGAGCGGACCGCGGGCGCCGTGCACAAGGCCCGGGAGCGGGCGTCACATGCGCGGGAGCGGGTTCCCTCGCGCGAAGCCATCCAGCATCGGGCCTCAGACTGGTTCACCCGCACGGTGGATGAGCAACCCCTGCTCCTGGCCGTGAGTGGCATCACCCTGGGCATGCTGGCGTCCGCCCTGCTGCCGGTGACAGGAAAAGAGCGCAAGCTCATCGAGCCCGCGAAGCGCCGCGCACAGGAAGGTGTCTCTCAGCTCGGTGGACAGCTCCAGGAGAAGCTCCAGGGAGAGGCCCCGCAAGCGGCCGACGACACAGGGAGCTCGCAGCAGGCAGCCTCCCCTTCCTCCAGCGTCAGCGCGAGCAACGTCGAAACCACCGGCTTGGGGGACTCAGGGAAAACACGCTGATGGGCGGAGCTCCCAGGAGCGGGCGGACCTGAACCCGCGACACGGCAGGCGGGCGGCTCCCCGGGAGCAAGGGGTGTGGCCCGCTGCCGTTTGACTCGGCCTGGAGCCTCTGCCATGTGCGCCGCCGTGGCCGTCCCTCCCGAACTCCTCACCGCCGCCAGTCATCCCCCGCCGCCGGGCTCCGCCGTCGCCTTCACCCTCCGCCTGGGGGAGGCGCTGCACCGCTACGGCACGCCCGCGCATCGCCTGGAGCTGCTGATGCAGCGGGTGTCGGAGCGCTTCGGACTGGAGGGGCGCTTCTTCTCCACACCCACGTCCATCTTCTCGTCCTTCGGGCCGCCGGAGGCCCTGCGCACCTCGCTCGTCCGCGTGGAGCCGGGCGACATGGACCTGGAGCGGCTGACGCTGCTGGACACGCTGGCGGACGAGGTCATCCACGGTCAGGTGCCCCCAGCCGAGGGAGCCCACCGCGTGGACGCCATCCTCGCGCAGCCCGAGCGCTTCGGCCCCGCGCTCCAGCTCCTCTGCTGGACGCTCGCGGGCGGCGCCGCGGGGCGGCTGTTCGGCGGTGGCCTCAAGGAGATGGCGGTGGCGGCGCTCAGCAGCCTGCTCATCGGCACATTGGGCGTGCTGACCCGGAAGCAGCCCACCACGGCCCGGGTGCTGGAGCCGGTGGCGGCCATCCTGTCCTCCGCCGTCGCCGCGCTGGCCGCGAGCCTGATGGGGCCGCTGTCCGCGCAGGTGGCCACCCTGGCGGGCCTCATCGTCCTGCTCCCCGGCCTCTCCCTGACGGTGGCCATCAACGAGCTGGCCACTCGCAACCTCATCTCCGGCACCTCCCGGCTCACGGCGGCGGCGCTCGTCTTCCTCCAGTTGGGCTTCGGCGTGGCCCTGGGCAGTCGGTTGTCGGTGGTGCTGCCCGCGCCGCCCGTGGCGCCGCTGCCACCCGCGCTGCCGGACTGGACGCAGCTGCCCATGCTGCTGGTGGCCATCTTCGCGGTGTGCGTGCTCTTCCGCGCGCGCCCCAGGGACTGGGGCTGGATTGCCGGAGCCTGCACCTTCGCCTTCGCGGGGGCCCGACTGGGCTCGCTGCTGCTGGGGGCGCAGCTGGGTGCCTTCGTCGGCGCGCTGCTGCTGGCCATGGGCAGCAACGCGCTGGCCCGGCTGCGCGGCAAGCCCTCCATCACCACGCTGGTGCCCGGGCTCATGCTGCTGGTGCCTGGCAGCGTCGGCTTCCGCAGCCTGTCGTCCCTGCTGGAGCGGGACGTGGTCGCCGGCGTGGACACGGCCTTCTCCATGCTGATGGTGGCCGTGGCGTTGGTGGCGGGACTGCTGTCCGCCAATGCCCTGGTCCCCACGCGCAAGGTGCTCTGACTCAGCCCAGGCGCGTGAGGTACACCGCCACCAGCGTCAGCAGGAAGTAGTGCACCAGCCCGCCCGCGCCGGCGTAGTCCTTCGCCAGCCGCTGGCCGAAGAAGAGCGCCACCAACGACACCGCGGAGAGCAGCGCGCCCCAGAAGGCCAGCGTCGCGCTGCCCGTGGCCACCAGCGACACCAGCCCCGCGGCGCTGAGCGCGCCCGCCGCCAGCTCCAGCACGGTGACGGTGGCCAGCATCAGCGGCACCACGCCGCGCAACGGGCTCTTGGAGAAGTGGCCCGTGAGCCAGCCCAGGTTGCCCTTCCAGTCGATGACCTTGTCGAGGCCGGACTGGAGGAAGAGGATGGCCAGGAACACGGCGCAGAGCGCCTGGAGCAGCCAGACAGTGAACTGAGTGGATTCGAAGGGCGGCATGGCGCGGCCACTCTAGCCGCCTTGGGGCCGGGCCCAAGCCTTCTTGCAAGGACAGCAGGCAGCCAGACAAAAGCGCCTCCCGTGCCTGCCCTTCCGCGAAGGCAGCCCTACCTTGGCGGGTATGGCAACCGAGCAGACCGCCCAACGGGTGTTCACCGGGCTCATCATCCTGTCCATCATCCTGCTGGCCCTGGTCGTCCGCCCGTTCGCCAAGGCCTTCTTCCTGGCGGCGGTGCTCGCGGGAACCTTCTACGGCCTCTATTCGCGGCTGAGCCGGAAGCTGCGCGGACACAACAACGTGGCGGCGGGGGTCATCGTCTCGGGGGTCATCCTGGCCCTGCTGCTCCCCCTGGGAGGCCTGACGGCCTTCGTCGTCACCGAGGTGTCGGACGGCGTGAAGTTCGTCTCCGACACGGTGCAGCGGGAAGGGATGGAAGGGCTGATTGACAAGATTCCCGGCCCGGTGCGTGGTCCGGTGGAGCGGCTGCTGGAGCGCATCCCCCTGGAGGAGGCCCAGCTCGACGAGACGCTGCAGCAGCAGGTGAGCACCCAGGGCGGAACGGCGGCGCGGGCCGTCACGGGGGCGGTGGCGGCGACGGGCTCCATCGCGTTCCAGACGGTGATGATGCTCATCGCCCTCTTCTTCCTGCTGACGGAGGGCGCGCGGCTGGTGAAGTGGGTGGAGAGCGTCTCGCCGCTGCGGCGCGGCCAGACGGGGGAAATCCTGCGGGAGTTCCGCAGCGTCTCCGTGGCGGTGCTCGTCTCGTCGGTAGCCACCGCGGGCGTGCAGGCGGCGGCGGCGCTCGTCGGCTTCCTCATCGCCCGCGTCCCCGCGGCGCTCTTCTTCGCGGGCGTGGCCTTCTTCCTGGCGCTCATCCCCGCGGTGGGCGCGGCCATCGTGGTGTTGGCCGCCGCGGCGCTGATGTTCTTCAGCGGCCACCCGTGGGCCGCGCTGTTCCTCGCCATCTGGGGCACGGTGGTGGTGGGGCTGGTGGACAACATCGTGAAGCCGCTGCTGGCCAGGCGCGGCATGCACCAGCACGCGGCCATCGTCTTCTTCGCGCTGCTCGGCGGCCTGGCCGCGTTCGGCACGGTGGGCCTGCTGTTGGGGCCCCTCATCGTGGCCTTCTTCCTGGCCCTGCTGCGCATCTACGAGCGCGACTACGGCCGGCCCACGCCGCGCCCCGGAGACCCGGCCACGCCCGGAGACGAGGGCGGCGGGAGCCTCATCATCCGCCCGTCCGTGCTGTCGGCGGAGACGCGTGAGCGCGTGCCCTTGTCGCCTACGACGCCGGAGCGCCACTGAGGCCCCGCTGAAACAAAACGGCCCCGCTCCCCGCGCGGACGGGGAGCAGGGCCGCGACACTTCAGTTAAGGCCGCTCAGAACGCCGAGCCGTTGACGCGACGGCCCGGCGAGGACGTCAGGCTGGACAGGCTGGTGTGCAACACGAAGGTCGCCGCGGTGCCCAGGTCCGGGCTGCGGTTGGCGGACACGCCATCCGTGCCACTCACGCCGGAGGACAACACCGCGGACTCCACCACCGTGCCAGTGGCCGTCTTCACGGTGACGGTGTCGCCGCTGTTGGACAGGCCCAGGGTGCCCGTGGAGGCGGACACGGCGTTGGGCGTCCCGGCCGGGATGCCCGCCGCGCCGCCGAACACCACGATGACGCCGCCCGCCGCCAGCGACGTGCCGGTGGGGAAGGTGTGGCGCACGCTGGCCGCGTCGGACACCGTCCACCCGCTCAGGTTCACCGCCCCGGTGCCCGTGTTCACCAGCTCCACGAACTCGCCCACGACGTTCGAGCCCGGCTCGTTGACCATCACCTCATTGATGAGGACCTTGCCCGTGCCACCCGACGGAGCCGTGGTGAGGGTGAAGGCCGCGTCGCTGGTGTCGCTGACGCTGGCGTCGGCCGCGTCGCTGATGCGCACGCGCGCGGTGGTGGTGGCGCTGGACGGCACCGTCCAGGCGTAGCTGCCCGCGGCGGCGTCCGTGTTGGCGGCCAGGGTGCTCCAGGTGCTGCCATTGAGCGTGTACTCCAGCTTCACGTTCGCGACGCCGGTCGACGTCCAGGTGATGTCGCGCACGCTCCCGCCCGCCCAGCTCTCACCGCCGTTGGGCGACGTCACCGTGACGGAGGCGTCATCACCGGTGGCGCCGTCCCCCGGGATGAGGAAGTCCTTGATGACGGCCATGTGCTGCATGCCGGAGGCGGCGCTGTCGCCGTAGAGCGCGGGGGAGATGGCGCTCAGCGGCGTGTACACGCGCGTGTCCACCACCAGCCCGTTGGCGAAGCTGCTGCCGCCGATGACGACGGACGTCTGGTGCGCGAACAAGTCACTGTCCACCAGCACATGGTCATACGGCCGGTTGCGGCCCGCGTTGGTGTTGCCGTTGCCGTTCTTGTCCACCGGATGGGGGCCCGCGGTGCGCACCACCTGGGACAGCGTGCTGAAGGCGGACTCGTTGCGGCTGCCGGTGTTCAAGTCTCCGCCAATCACGAGGTAGTCCCCATCGGGGATGTTGGCCCGGATGCGGCTGACCAGGCTGCTGGCCTCCGAGTTGCGATTGCCGCTGCTCGTGGTGAGGAAGTGCACGCTCACCGCCCAGAGGTCCTTCGGGCCCGGCACGTCGATGCGCGCCCAGGCGAAGTCGCGGTTGGAGACGTACGGGTCATCCCACTCGCCCGAGGCGATGATGGGGTAGCGGCTGATGATGCCGTTGGGAATCTGCGCCCCACCCTCGCGGTAGTAGTGGAACTGCGTGCCGAAGGCCGTGTCCACGAAGCTGCGGAGGTCCGCCGCGGTGTTCGACCTGTAGTTGAACTCCTGAATCATCACCACGTCGGCGTCCGTGCCCTGGAAGATGCGGATGCCGTGGCCCAGGTCGTAGTCCTGCCCGTTGCCGCTGGACGTGTTGGCCGCCAGCAGGCGAAGGCGGACCTCGCCCAGCGCGTCCTGCCGCTGCCCGACTTCCGCGCCGTCGAGCCCCACGGGCTCCAGCGACGCGTCCTCGCCACCACACGCCGCGAGCACCGCCAGCAACAGCGCCGCGGCATGGCGACGCCAGTTCAACCACACCGAGCTTGTTGGAATTGCGTTGTCACGCACGATGTCCAGTCCTTCCCCTGGCAAGGGGTTGTTGAGAGGCCGATTGAGACATCCACACGATACCCGCTTCACGGGGAATGCGATGCTCACCCATCTCCTTTATCAGGGAGGGACCCACACGCGTTGCGTGAAACATTCGTGAAACCACCCGAGCCGGGCGCTACAGCGCCGCGGCGGCGGACAGGGCGACGGCGAGATACCGAAGGCCCTTGCCGAGCGTGACGAAGAAGACGAAGGGCAGCGGGCGCACCCCCAGCATGCCGCCGGCGATGACGAAGGCGTCACCCACCACGGGGAGCCAGGACATGATGAGCGCGGGCGCGCCCCACCTCCGCGTCCAGGCCTCCACGCGCTGCATGCGCGGCCCCTCCTTCTCACGGCGCCGGGCGTACCAGCGCCCCAGGGCGCCTCCGCCACCGCCCGCCACCCACCGACCCAGCCCGTAGAGCGACAGCGCGCCCAGCACGTTGCCCGCGGTGGCCACCCCGATGGCGGTGACGGGCGCCGTCCCGCCGTAGACGAGCGCGGCCAGCAGCGCCTCCGACGGCACCGGCACCACGGAGCCCGCGAGCATCGCGACGAGGAACAGCCCCGGGAGGCCCCAGGTGGCGAGTACGGACGGGTCGGGCATCAACGATTCGGAGGTGAGCGCCCCCAGCCTGCCATGCCGCCCGCCGCGGCGCACGCGCCCAGACGCCCCGTGCGCAAGGTCTGCGCCCCACCCCACCCGAGCGCAGGCGTTGCGCCCCGTCCCTGCCCGCGGACACGTGCCCCGGGGGAGAGAGGGCACCGGCGCGGCGCTTGCTATGGGGAGAGGCATACACCCCAGAGCGGGAAGGAACGCCGCGCCCATGAGCAGCACCGTCGCCCCAACCCCGAGCCCAAGCCAGAGCTCCGACCTGCGCCTCGCGCCGGTGGAGATTGCCCCCGAGACGTTCTGGGTGGGCAAGCGCGAGCCCGGCAACATCTTCTACGCCAACCCCTACCTGCTGCGCTTCCGCGGCACGGACAAGAAGACGCAGCGGCCCACGGAGTTCAACCTCCTCATCGACCCGGGCTCGAGCAGCGACTTCTCCACCATCCACACCAAGGTGACGTCCCTCATCGGTGGCATGGACCGGCTGTCGGCCATGTTCATCAACCACCAGGACCCGGACGTGGGCTCGTCGGCGAGCATCATCTCCGCGCGCTACGCGCCCCGGGCCGGGCTGCTGTGCTCGGAGGACACCTGGCGGCTCATCGTCCACCAGAACCTGCCGCGCCACCGCTTCATCCCCACGGAGAAGTTCGCGCAGGGCCTCAGCGTGCCCACCGGCCACCGGCTGCTGCCGGTGCCCTCGCCCTTCTGCCACTTCCGCGGCGCCGTCATGCTCTATGACCCGCAGACGCGCGTGCTCTTCACCGGAGACCTCTTCGGCGGGCTCACGGACTCCAACGCCAAGGGCATCTGGGCGGACGAGTCCGACTGGGCGGGCATCCGCGCCTTCCATCAAATCTACATGCCGGTGAACGCGGCGCTTCAACGCACGGTGGCGACCATCCGCAAGCTGGAGCCGGGCGTGGAGATGATCGCGCCGCAGCACGGCCGCATCATCCGGGGGCCGCTGGTGCAGCAGTTCCTGGACCGCATGGAGAAGCTCCAGGTGGGCCTGGACATCATGGACGAGGCGCAGGACCGCACGCACCTGCAGGCCTGGAACTCCGTGTTGGACCGGGTGGTGTCGCTGGCGCGCGGCTACCTGGGCGACTCCGTGGAGGCCAAGCTGGCAGCGAGCCAGGACCTTCCGGACACGACGCAGTATGACGGCGCGCGGCTGGTGGTGAGCCGGCTGGGCAAGTGGACGGTGGAGCACGTGGTGGACCTGTTGTGCCACGGCGAGCCACCGGAGATCGCCGGCCCCATCATCGTCGAGGCCACCACCGCGGCGTCCGAGTACAACCTGCCCACGCCGCACCTGGACATCGAGGGCGTGGGGGCACCGTCCCACATCTCGCTGCTCGACCCCTGAGAGCGACGACGCGACGACGCAGCCGAGGGAGGCCGCGGTGCACTCGACCGACGACGTAGAAGGCGTGGCGTACCTGGGGGGCGCCGCGCCGGAACCACCGCCGCGGGTGACGCCGCCGCTGGCCATCGAGGAGCCGCCGCCCCGCGCGGAGACACCGCCCGAGGCGACCTTCCACCCCGTGACGCCGCCGTCGGCGCTGTCGCTCGGGGAGACGCTGCGCCCGGTGACCCCCATGTCGCCGCACGGCACGCTGCTCCAGGGCATTCCAATCCCCGAGCCCTCCAGCGTCATGCGGGGCCTGGTGCCCGGCCAGACTGTGGCCCAGCGCTACCGCGTGGAGCGCTGGCTGGGCGCCGGGGGCAGCTCCACCGTGTACGAGGCCATCGACCTCCGGCAGGACGTGCGCCTGGCGCTCAAGGTCCTCGCGGTGCCCCACGCGGATGCCGCGATGGTGGCGCGCTTCCGCCAGGAGGTGGAGCACGCCCGGGCGCTGGAGCACGTCAACATCCTGCGCGTCTTCGATGCGGGCGTGGACGGCGAGCGGCACTTCCTCACCGTGGAGCTGCTGGACGGCGTGGACTTGCGTCAGCGGCTGCTGGAGCGGCGCGCCACGTTGGCGGAGGCGCTGCGCTGGCTCACCCACACGGCGGTGGCGCTGGAGCACGCGCACGGCCGGGGCGTGCTCCACCGCGACGTGAAGCCCGCCAACCTCTTCATCACCCGCACGGGCGTGCTCAAGCTGATGGACTTCGGGCTCGCCAAGAGCACCCACGTCATGGGGACCACGGCCCAGGGCGCGGTGCTCGGCACGCCGGAGTACATGGCGCCCGAGCAGGTGACGGGCAGCCCCGCGGTGTCACCCGCCACGGACCTGTACGCGCTCGGCGTGGTGGCCTACGAGCTGTTCACCGGACAGCTTCCCTTCCGCCACCCGGAGCCCGTGCCGTTGATGTTCCTGCACGTCCAGGAGCGCCCCGTGCCGCCGCGCGCGTTGCGGCCGGGACTGCCGGAGCCCTTCGAGCGCGTCGTGCTGCGGCTCTTGGAGAAACGCCCCGAAGACCGGTACCGGACCGCGGCCGAGCTCCGCTCCGCGCTGGCGAAGCTGTGGCCTCATGCGATGAACGGTGATGCCCCGGCGGCGGCACGGGCACCGGCGCCGCTCCACGCGCGCGCCCGAGCGCCGGGGCCAGGAGGCGACGCGGGCTGAGCGGGAGGTGCCCGCCGTCACGCCCTCGATGCCGAGGACTCCGTCCTGCCTGGGGCCAGCAGCGCCAACCCGAGCGCCGCGATGGCCGTGAGTCCCGCGGCGATACCGAACTGCAAGGCGAAGCGCCCGCTGGCCAGCGCGAGCAACGCCACCGCCAGCGAGCCACCCAGCAGCCGCGTGGCGTAGAGCGCGCTGGTGACGATGCCCCGGTGGTGCCAGGGCGCGCGGGACTGCGGCCCAATCAACGACGTGCTCGCGGCGGGCCCCAGCCCCAGGCCGAGCACCGCCAGCCCCACCAGCGCGGCGGGCACGCCCCAGCCTCGCGCGGCGGCCCATGACAGCCACCCGGCCCCCAGCGCAGCCACCGCGAAGCCCACGCCCGCGCTCAAGCGCATGCCCCCGCGCACCAGCAGCTTCACCCCGAAGGTGGAGCCCACGGACCAGCCCAGGAGCATCGGCAGCAGCGCCAGTCCGGCCGCCAGCGGCGTGTGGCCGCCGTGCTCCGTCATCCACAGCGGCACCCACGCGGCCATGCTGTACAGCAGCGCGCCACCCGCCATGCCGCCCACGACGCCGCTGAGCACCGCGCGGTCTCTCAGCAACTCCACCGGGAGCAACGGAGACGCCGTCGCGCGTTGCTGCCGCACCAGCAGCCAGCCCGCGCCCACGGCGGCCAGCGCGCAGGCCCACCGCAGGCTCGCGGCGCCCGGCTCCAGCGAGAAGAGGAGCAGCGCCGCCGAGGAGCCCGCGAGCACGGGCCCCCACCGGTCCATGCGGACCTCCGGACGGCGAGGCGGGTCGCGGTACGACAGGTACAGCAGCGCCGCGGCGAACAGGCCCACCGGCACGTTCACCAGGAACACCCAGCGCCACGAGGCGTGCATCACCAGCCAGCCGCCAATGAGCGGCCCCACGACGTTGCCCGCGCCCCAGGCCCCCGTGAACAGCCCCTGCACGGCGACGCGCTCGCGCAGCGTGTAGAGGTCCGCGGTGATGGTGAGCGTGGTGGGCTGCAGCGCGCCCGCGCCCAGGCCCTGGATGACCCGGAAGGCGATGAGCTCCGGCACCGAGTCCGCCAGGCCACACAGCGCCGAGCCCACCAGGAACAACCCCATGCCAGCGAAGAAGACAGGCTTGCGGCCCAGCCGGTCCGCCAGCTTCCCGGAGATGAGCACGCCGACGGTGGAGGCGAAGAGGAAGGCGGAGAACACCCACGAGTAGAGGTGCTGGCCTCCCAGCTCCCGGGTGATGGTGGGCATGGCGCTCGTCACGACGGTGCCCTCGAACGCGCTGACCACCAGGGCCAGCAACACCGCGCCCGTCGCGGTCCGCCGCGCCACACCGGGACGCGCGCTGACCAGGGGCTCCGCTGTGACGCCGCTTCCGTCCATCCCCTCTCTGTACGCCCCAGGCCCCCATGCGGAAACCGCATCTTTCGCATAGGCTCCTTGCGGAATCCGCATGACCTCCGAACAGCTCCGAGCCTTCCTCGAAGTCGCCCGGGCGGGACGCCTGGCCACCGCCGCGCGGGGGCTGGGGCTGTCCCAGTCCGGCCTCTCCCGGCAGCTCCAATCGCTTGAAGCGGCGCTGGGCACGCGCCTGCTCGTCCGCACGCCCGGGGGCGCGGTGCTGACAGACGCCGGAGAGCGCTTCCTGCCGCACGCCCAGCGCGCCCTGGACGCCTTGACGGCGGGCACCTCGGAGTTGGAGCGGCTGTCGGGGACGCCACACGGCGTGGTGTCGCTCGGCACGCTGCATACCGTGGGAGCGTACCTGCTGCCGGACATCATCCCGGCCTTCGCGCGCCAGTTCCCGGAGGTCCGGCCGCGACTGAGCGAGGGACTGGCGCCGGCCATGGAAGAAGGCGTGGCACGCGGCGCCCTGGACCTGGCCATCCTCTCCTTGCCCGTGCGGCGCGCCGACCTGGTGGCGCAGCGGCTGTGGGAGGAGTCCCTGGTGCTCGCCGTCCCGCGGGGGCACCGGCTGACGAAGTCAGTCAAGCCCGTGACGATGGACGAGGTCGTGGAAGAGCCCTGGGTCGCCATCCCCGGCATGAGCGGCACGCGGGCCATGGAGGCCGCCTGCGAGGCGCGGGGCGTGACACCCCGCCTGGCGGTGGAGACGGACAACGCGGAGGCCATGCGCCGCATGGTGGAGCGCGGCGTGGGCGTGGCGGTGGTGCCGCAGTTGATGGCCCGAGACCACCACGCCCAGGGCTTCGACGTGGTGCCCCTGGCGCGCGCCGGGCTGAAGCGGCAGGTCGCGCTGATACACCGGGGCGAGGGCTACCTCACGGCCGCGGCGCGGGCGCTCAAGTCCTTCATCGTGGAGAGCGTGCGCGCCATGCCCGAACCCTGGGGCACGAGGAAGGCCGCTCCAGGTCCGCGGGTGCGCTAGCGTGCCGCGGCCGATGGCGCCGCCTCCACGAGGCCCGCCGAGACACGGAGACGCATCATGGCCCGGACGGACAGCTTCGTTGAGTACACGGTGGAACTGCTGGAGAAGCTGGGGCCCGTGCAGTCGCGGTCGATGTTCGGCGGCTGGGGGCTCTACTTCGGCGGACGGATGTTCGGGCTCATCGGCGACGGGCAGCTCTTCCTCAAGGTGGATGACGTCACCAGGCCGGACTTCCAGGCCGCCGGCTGCCGGCCGTTCGTCTACGAAGGCAAGGGCGCCCCGGTGGAGATGGGGTACTGGACCCCGCCCGCGGACGCCGCGGATGACGCCTACGCGCTCCTGCCCTGGGCCCGGAAGGCCGTGGACGCGGCGAACCGCGCCGCGTTGAAGAAGGCCAGGAAGGCGCCCGCGAAGAAGCGCACCTCGCGCGTCAAGCCGTCTTGATGGCCGCGGCGTCCTCCAGCCCCAGCTCGACGACGGACGCCTCGCGCATCTTGAACTTCTGCACCTTGCCCGTCACCGTCATCGGGAACGCGTCCACGAACTTCCAGTAGCGGGGAATCTTGAAGGACGCGATGCGGCCCGAGCAGAACCGCGTCAGCTCCTCGCCAGTGAGCGCCACGCCGGGCTTCGCGCGCACCCAGGCCATGACCTCCTCGCCGTACTTCTTGCTCGGCACGCCGATGACTTGCGTCTCGCTGACGCCGGGGTGCGTGTGGAGGAACTCCTCGACCTCACGCGGGGAGATGTTCTCACCGCCCCGGATGATGGTGTCCTTGATGCGGCCCACCACCTTCACGTAGCCCTCGTCGTCCATCACCGCGAGGTCACCCGTGTGCATCCACCTGGCGGCGTCCACGGCCGCGGCGGTGGCCTCGGGGTTGGCCCAGTAGCCCAGCATGACGCTGTACCCACGCGTGCACAGCTCGCCCTGCGAGCCGCGCGGCACCACCTCCCCCGTGCCCGCGTCGATGACCTTGACCTCCAGGTGCGGGTGCACGCGGCCCACGGTGGACACGCGCTTGTCCAGCGGCTCATCCAGCGCGCTCTGCGTGGACACTGGCGACGTCTCCGTCATCCCGTAGCAGATGGTCACCTCGCGCATGTGCATGCGCGACTGCACCTGCTTCATCACCTCCACCGGGCACGGCGAGCCCGCCATGACCCCGGTGCGCAGCGTCGACAAATCGAACTCACCGAAGCGCGGATGCTCCAGCTCCGCGATGAACATCGTGGGTACGCCGTACAGCGACGTGCAGCGCTCGGCCTGCACCGTCTGGAGCACCGTCAACGGGTCGAACGCCTCGGCGGGAACCACCATGGTGGCGCCGTGGCTGGTGCAGGCCAGGTTGCCAATCACCATGCCGAAGCAGTGATAGAACGGCACCGGGATGCACACCCGGTCCTCGGGGCCGTAACGCAGGGCCTCCCCGATGAAGAAGCCGTTGTTCAAGACATTGTGGTGCGACAGCGTGGCGCCCTTCGGAAAGCCTGTCGTCCCCGACGTGTATTGGATGTTGATGGCGTCATCGAACTGGAGCGACGCCTCGCGGGCGGCCAGCGCGTCCTCGGAAACCGCCTTCGCGCCATCGAGCAGCCGCTGCCAGTCGTCCTCCAGCACCAGCGCCGTCGCCAGGCCGCCGCAGCGCGGCTGGACCTCTTTCACCATGCCCCGGTAGTCCGTCTGCCGGAAGCCCCGCGCGTGGAGCAGCACCTTCGCGCCGGACTGGTTGAGGGCGTACTCCAGCTCCGAGGTGCGGTAGGCCGGGTTGATGTTGACCAGGATGGCGCCGATACGGGCCGTGGCGTACTGGACGGCCACCCATTCGAAGCGGTTGGGTGACCAGAGGCCCACCCGGTCCCCTTTCTGGACGCCCAGGGCCATCAGCCCCCGGGCCACCTGCGAGGTGAGCGCCCAGAGCTGTTGATACGTGGCCCGAAACCCCTGGGACGCCACCACCAGCGCCTCCCGGTCCCCGTGGCGCTCGACGGTGCGGCGCAGGTTCTGGCCAATCGTCTCCCCCAGCAGCGGGGTGGTGCTGGTGCCGTGAGCGTAGGAAGGGACCGGGCTTTGGGACATGGCGTCATCGTCCCGCCGAGTGGGACACGCGGCAAGCGCCGCGAACCACCGCTGTCCACCGCGCGCCAGCCAGGGCCCCCAGGGGCCAGCCCCCTCCTGGGAAGTGACAGTCGGCTCCGGAATCTGCCATTACGCCGTGCAGCCAGCCCACGCGCCGCGTTAGAAACGGGGGCTCATGGATGACTCCAACGCCAGGCTGGTCGCGGCCCTGCTGGAAGCCCGGCAGCGCCACTGCTTCCCTGCGGACGTACGGCGCGCCGCTCCCGAATTCGTAGGCCAGGTGCTGGGCCTGCTCTTCCCCCACTTCGCCGACCGCCTGGAGTGTACGGCCGCCGCCGTCCACCGCGACGTCACCACCGTGGAGGCCAGCCTCCACCGCATCCGGGACACGCTCGCGCCCCTGTACCCGGGCATCGAGCGGGACCTGCCGGCGCGCTTCATGGAGCGGCTGCCCGGGCTCTACGACTGGCTGCGCCAGGACGCGGACGCCATCTTCGAGGCGGACCCGGCCGCACGCACCGTGGACGAGGTCATCCTCACCTATCCGGGCTTCACCGCCATCGCCATCTACCGGGTGGCCAACGCGCTGCACGCCCTGGGCTTCCCGCTGCTGCCCCGCCTGCTCACCGAGTTCGCGCACCAGCGGACCGGCGTGGACATCCACCCGGGCGCCACCATCGGCCGGCGCTTCGTCATCGACCACGGCACCGGCGTCGTCATCGGCGAGACGACGCTGATTGGCGACAACGTCAAAATCTACCAGGGCGTCACCCTGGGCGCGCTCGTGGTGGAGAAGGGGCTGACGGACAAGAAGCGCCACCCCACCATCGAGGACGACGTGGTGGTGTACGCCAACGCCACCATCCTCGGCGGAGAGACGGTGGTGGGCCGGGGCAGCATCATCGCCGGCAACGCCTGGCTCACGCAGAGCATCCCGTCTCAATCCGTGGTGACCCGCCGCAGCGAAGTGCGTCAGCGCGGCGCGGACGGCTCGCTGGACGCACTCGAATTTCACATCTGACCCACCGACGAGGCCCCCCATATGAAGGTGAACAGCATCCTGGAGACCATCGGAAACACGCCGCACGTGCGCATCAACCGGCTGTTTCCGTCCCGCGTGACGGTCCACATGAAGCTCGAGCGCGCCAACCCGGGCGGCAGCATCAAGGACCGCATCGCGCTGTCCATGATTGAGGACGCGGAGAAGCGCGGCCTGCTCAAGAAGGACAGCGTCATCATCGAGCCGACCAGCGGCAACACCGGCATCGGTCTGGCCATGGTGGCGGCGGTGAAGGGCTACAAGCTGGTGCTCGTCATGCCGGAGTCCATGAGCGTCGAGCGCCGCCGGCTGATGGCCGCCTACGGCGCCACCTTCGAGCTGACCCCGCGCGCGCAGGGCATGAAGGGCGCCATCGCCCGCGCCAACGAGCTCGTCTCGCAGGTGCCCAACGCGTGGATGCCGCAGCAGTTCGAGAACGAGGCCAACATCGAGGTCCACCGTCGCACCACGGTGCAGGAAATCCTCAAGGACTTCCCGGAGGGGCTGGACTACCTCATCACCGGCGTGGGCACCGGCGGCCACATCACCGCGTGCGCCGAGGAGCTCAAGAAGGTCTGGCCGAAGCTGAAGGTCTTCGCCGTGGAGCCCACCAAGTCGCCCGTCATCAGCGGCGGCCAGCCGGGCCCGCACCCCATCCAGGGCATTGGCGCCGGCTTCATCCCGAAGAACCTGCACCAGGACGCGCTGGACGGCGCGATTCAGGTGGCCGAGGAGGACGCCTTCGAGTTCACCCGCCGCGCCGCGCGTGAGGAGGGCATCTTCGTGGGCATCTCCTCCGGCGCCGCGCTGTCCGCCGTGAATCAGAAGCTGGGTGAGATGACCGACGGCAGCCGCGTGCTCGTCTTCAACTACGACACGGGCGAGCGCTACCTCTCCATCGAGCCGCTCTTCCCGGCCCAGTAGTCCCAGGGCCCTTTAGCCGCGGTGCGTCCGCACCAGCTCCACCAGCCGGTCCATCTCCTCGGGCAGGTTGTAGAAGTGGGGTGAGAGGCGGACGCGCCCGCGGCGCACCGAGAGGGCCACGCCCCGCGCGGAGAGCCCCGCGCCGAGCGCGCGGGCCTCGCCCTCCGGAGGCAGGAAGGTGAGGATGCCCGCCCGGTGCTCCGGCGCGGGCCCCACGTCGCAGCCCAGCCCGCGCAGCCCCGCCTCCAGTTGGCCCAACAGCTCGCGGATGCGCACGGAGATGGCGTCCACGCCCACCTCGTGCAGCAGCTCCAGCGCGGCCCCCAGGGCGTAGATGCCGGTGTACGCGGCGCTGCCCTCCTCCAGCTTGCCCGCGTCCGGGCGGAGCTCGAAGTGGCTGCGGTTGAAGTTCCACGGGTCGGTGGTGCTGCGCCAGCCCACCAGCACGGGCCGCAGCCTGGGCAGGACGTCCTTGGCCACGTAGAGGAAGCCGATGCCGGAGATGCCCAGCATCCACTTGTGGCTGTCCGCGCTGAGGAAGTGGATGCGGCTCTTCTTCACGTCCACGGGGATGCAGCCCACGCTCTGGATGCCGTCCACGCAGAACAGGACGCCCGCCCGCTCACACACGGCGCCCACCGCGTCCAGGTCGGTGCGGTAGCCGGTGGCGAACTGCACGGAGGACACCGCCACCAGCCGGGTGCTCGGGGTGAGCGCGGCGGCCACGGCCTCCGGCGTGACGCCCCCTCCGGGCGTCTGGATTTCGCGCACCGTCACGCCGCGGTCCTTCAGGTGCAGCCAGGGATAGACGTTGGAGGGGTACTCCAGCGAGGAGGCGACGACGACCTCGTCGCCGGGCTTCCAGTCCAGCCCCTCGGCCACCAGGCCCAGGCCGTGGCTGGTGCTGCGCACGAAGGCCATTTCACCAGGCTCGGCGTTGATGAGGCGGGCGGCCAGGCCCCGCACCCGCTCGCAGTGGGCCTCCCAGCCGCGCTCGTGCTTGATGCCGTGGTGGACGACGTCATCCATCCACCCGCGCACGGCCTCGGCGACGCGCAGGCTGGTGGGGGCCACACCGGCGTGGTTGAGGTAGAGCTGCTCCCTCAGCACGGGGAAGAGGTCGCGGTAGGACTCGAGCGAGCGCGTCATGGTGACGGGGAGTGTAGTCACTTCTCCGCGCCGCGCCGTCCCTCGTGAAGGCCGGGTGTCCGCCATGGACAGACGGGGTGGTTTTTCCGTCTCTCGCGGGGATGCGATATGCGTCAGGGCCTGCTCGACGCGGAAGGACCCATGCGCCGCACCCTCCAGGACGCCATGAGGAACACGTTGTTCGTGGGAGCCGCCCTGCTGGCGGGCTGCGCGGGGACCGTTCATGCCCCCTACCCGCCCATCCGCGCGGACCTGTCCCCCGCCGCCCTGGAGCGAGGGGCCTCCATCTTCCACGCGAGCTGCGAGTCCTGTCACCGAGGGGGCGACGCGGAGGCGGCGTCGGGCGCGCCGCTGCGCGAGCTTCCCTCGTACATGGGGCGCTTCTACGCGGCGAACCTCACGTCACATGCCGAGGCGGGCATCGGCGCCGCAACGGATGAAGAGCTGGCGCGGGCCATCCGCTACGCCGTGAGCCGCGACGGGCGGTTGATGGTGATGCCCAGCTACGGCATGGGCGACGCGGACCTGGCGGCGGTGCTGGGCTTCATGCGCTCCGGACATCCGCTCTTCACGCCGGACTCAGTGGCCGCGCCCCCGTCGGAGTTCAGCTTCTTCGGCGGCATCGGCTTCCGCTTCATCACCGGGAACGAGCCGGTGGAGCGGCCCGCCTCGGGCATCCCCGTGCCGCCCAAGGCGGCGACCCGGGAGTACGGCCACTACATGGCGCATGACGTCTATGACTGCGCCTCGTGTCACACGGAGGGCTTCAGTCCCCGGAAGACAGAGGGCGATGACGTGTTCGCGGGGGGCATGGCGTTCGTCGACCCGGAGGGACGGAAGGTTCATTCCAGCAACATCACCTTCCACGAGACGGGGCTGGCGCACTGGACGCTGGAGGACTTCACCCGCGCGGTGCGTGACGGACTGGCGCCGGATGGCTCCGTGCTGCGCTCGCCCATGCCTCGCTTCCGGGGCATGGACGAGGTGGAGGCGCGAGCGCTCTATGACTATCTGCGCTCGGTGCCGAACAGGGAGAACGCGGTGAAGGGCGCGCGGTCACGGCTCACCGCGGCGTCGGTGCGCCCGGACTGGGTGGCGGAGGAGCAGCGCGCGGAGACACTCCCCGTCAGCGCGCCCGATGAGACGCGAGTTGGGGATGCTCCCAGGGCCGTCAACACGAGCGTGGACTCGGCGCCGTCCGCGAAACACGATGCGGCCAGCCCCGCTGCGCCCGCTCCCTCGGCGCTGGCCAGCAAGCCCGCCCCCACCCGCAAGCCACGCCCTGCGCAGCCGAAGGTGGACGCCCCCGCCCTCTTCGTGCGGTTTGGCTGCGCAAGCTGCCACGCCCCGGGCGCGCGCTATCACGACCGACTCGACAAGGTCGCCACGCGCAGCGAGGCCGACCTGGTCCGCTGGGTGCGCAACCCCGAGCAGTTCCTCCCCGGCACGCCCATGCCCACCTACGCGGAGTTGATTGACGAGAAGACCGCGCTCGCACTGGTGCGCTGGGTGAAGGCGGGCGGCCTGGCCTCGCTTCCCTCCCCCCCGCGCTGAGCCGCGCCCCCAGCGCACACGAAAAGACGCCCCGGAAATGACCGAGGAAAACCCCTGCTGGCGTATCCCGTCTGGAAGTTCTCAGCGGGCACCTCGTCGAGGCACTCGCTGGGCGCGTACCACCCCGGTGCCAACCGGCCCCAGCCCCGGGGTGGTGCGTGAGACTTCCCACCTCACCGTCGGCTGGCTCGCCAGCGTCTGCGGCTACGGGGACGGCTGCACCCGCGCCGCCGCTCGCGTACGGTGCGCCGCATGACGGAGTGCCTCCTCAACGTCGACCTGGGCGAGCTTCCCGGTGAAGACGAACAGCTCTACGCATTGGCCCATGTGGCGAACATCGCTTGCGGCGGGCATGCCGGAGATGATGGGTCCATGCGCCGAGCGCTGGCGCTGTGCGAGCGGCACGGCACGCGCGCGGGCGCGCACCCCTCCTACGAGGACCGCGAGGGCTTTGGCCGCCGCGCGCTCGACGTCACGCCGGAGCACCTCCAAGCGCAAGTGGCCGCGCAGTGCGGCCGGCTCGCGAAGCTGGCGGCGGACCGTCAGCTGCCCGTGACGTACGCCAAGCCTCACGGCGCCCTGTACCACGCGGCGAATGCCACACCGGCCCTGGCCCGCGCGGTGGTGGCGGGCGTGGTGGAGGCGCTGGGGACCGCCGTCACCTTCATTGGCCCCGGCAAGGGCGCGCTGCATGACGCGGCCCTGGCGGCGGGACTGGCCTACGCCCGCGAAGGCTTCGCGGACCGGGGCACCCGGCCCGACGGCTCGCTGATTCCCCGAGGACAGCCCGGCGCGGTGCTGACCGACCACGCCCAGGCGCGGGCCAACACCGTGCGCCTGGCCACCGGCGGCACCGTGGACACCGTCTGCGTTCATGGCGACACGCCCGGCGCGGTGGCGCTGGCGCGAGAGGTCCGCGCCACCTTG
Source organism: Myxococcus sp. SDU36 (assembly GCF_030168875.1). Lineage (NCBI taxonomy): Bacteria > Pseudomonadati > Myxococcota > Myxococcia > Myxococcales > Myxococcaceae > Myxococcus > Myxococcus sp. SDU36. The sequence goes on along the minus strand of NZ_CP077414.1, from coordinate 8,463,563 downwards.
GACGCGCTCGCGCTCCGCTCCGAGCCCCTGGGCGACGGCGCCCTGCGACTGGTCCTCCCCGAGGGGCTGGAGCGACGCGCCACGCGCGAGGCGCTCTGCGCCATGCCCGGTGTCCTCGACGCCGTCATCACCGAGGAACACGCCTGCGTGTACTTCGCCCCGGAGGCCCCACCCGAGGAGCCTCGGCTCGCGCTGGCGCGGTTGCTGCGCATTCCAGCGCCGGGGGCAGGACGGCCCCTCACGACCATCTCCGTGCGCTACGACGGGCAGGACTTGCGCGCGGTGGCGGAGCGCGCGGGCCTCACCGAGGACGAGGTGGCGCGGCGTCACACGGCGCGCGAGTACACGGTGCGCTGCGTGGGATTCCTACCTGGGTTCGCGTACCTGGGCGAAGTCGACCCGAGCATCGCGGCCCCCCGGCTGGCCACGCCCCGTACGCGAGTGCCCGCCCTGGCGGTGGGAATCGCCGGTGGGCGCACGGGGGTGTATCCCTTCGCGTCGCCGGGAGGCTGGAACCTCATCGGCACCGCGCTGGACTTCACCGCCTTCACGCCCGAGCAGGGTTCGGTGCTTCAGCTCGGGGACCAGGTGCGCTTCGAGCGGGTGGACCGATGACGGGCTGGCTGGACATCACGGGCGTGGGTGCGCCCGTCACGGTGCAGGACGCGGGACGGCCCGGGAAGATGCACCACGGCGTGCCTCCGGGCGGACCGCTGGTCCCGGAGCTGCTCGCCGTGGCCAACCTCGCCGTGGGCAACGCGAGTGGAGCGGCGGCGCTGGAAGCCTTCGGCCCGTTGGAGCTGCGCGCCCGCGGCCGAAGTGTCCGCGTGTCCATGGACGGACGCACCTTCACGGTCGCGGATGGAGCGCGCCTCAACGTCCCCGCGCCCGAGTCGACGAGCGTGCGCTATGTCGCGGTGGATGGCGGGCTCGCGGTGCCGGAGGTGCTGGGAGGCCGCGGCACGCTGCTGGTCGCACGCCTGGGCGGGCACGAAGGCCGCCTGCTGCGTTCGGGAGACAGCCTGCCCCTGGGTGACGCGAACCCGCGCGCCGAGACGCGAGCGCCCGGCACGGCACTGGATGCCGCGGCGCCCATCCGCGTGACGCTCGGACCTGACAACCGCCGCTTCGAGCCAGCAACCGTGGCCACCCTGCTGTCGGGCGCCTTCACCGTATCCGCTGCCACCGACCGCGTGGGGATGCGGCTCCAGGGGCCAGCGCTCACCCATGGCGACGAAGGCACGGGCACGTCGCGCCCCATGGTTCGTGGAGCCATCCAGGTCACGCTGTCAGGAACGCCCATCGTGCTGGGCCCTGACCATCCGACGACGGGCGGCTATCCGCTCATCGCGACGGTCATTCGCGCGGATTGGGGCCGGCTGTGCGCCCGCCGCCCAGGAGCCGCTGTCCGGTTTCAGGAGGTGAGCCTCGACGAGGCACAGGCAGCGTGGCGCCAGCACGCGGAGCGCTTCGGCCTGACCGTCCGCCATTCCACATGAGCAACCGCGCGGGATGTGGCGCATTGCCGCCTCCCCCAAGTGGAACCCCACCTGAAACAGCGTGTCCAGGGATTCCTACCTCAGGGGTCCGACATGCCCTCGGGGGCAGGGCGTAAATCTTTTCCCGTTTTCCACCGATAATACGGGAATGAAGACTCCGCTCCCCAGTCCCCGTGCCCCCGAGCGCCCCACGGAGTCCGGGGAGCCCACGCATCGTCCTCGCAACGAGCTGAGGCCCCCGGCGCCCTCGTGCGGCCCAGCCGCCGAGCCCACCGGTTCAAGCCCACTCCAGGGCCCCCGCGTCGAGCCGGGGACCTACCCTTCCCCCGAGGACGTGCGGCACATCTGCGCCATGAAGGACCTGGTGGTCCGCAACCAGGCGGTGACGCAGAGCTACTCCGACCTGTCCAACGCCGTGGGTCGGCTCCTGGGCACGGAGAACGCCAACTGGTCCACCTTCGCGACCTGGGCCTCGAAACAAGCCGGCGTGAGCATCCGCGGCGAGGACATGCCCAGGTTCTTCACGGACGTGCTCAAGGGGCTCGACGGCGTCACCCGGCCGCTCTCCCAGGTCGACGACCTGCTGCGCAAGCTGGGCCTGCCCGCCCTTCCCCTGGCGGACATCGGCTCAGCCGGCAATGACGCCATCCAGAACGTCAGCCTGGCCATCTCCGAGGGCAACAAGCGGGTGTTCGAGGAGGTGGGCCAGGAGCTCTCCCGCTTCGTGGCGACCTTCCAGGCCGACACCCAGTACGACACGGCGAAAGTCGCGCAGTACCTGAGCGAGTTCCCCGCCGACAAGCCAGTGCTGGAGGAAGCCTTCGGCCACTACGCCCAGGCCATGTTCGAGACCGAGCCGAACAAGAAGGCCGAGCTGATGCTCCTGGCCAACAACAAGGTGGGGCTGCACGAGCAGCGAAGGCTCCAGCCGCAAATCGAGCAGGCGCTCAACGCCCCCATGAAGGAGACCTTCCACGGCATCCTGCGGCAGACCATCGAGGCGCAAATCAACGCGCTCCCCTTCCCCGCCAACCTCGCGGGCAAGGCGGCACTGAAGTCAGGCGTGTTGGACGCCGCGCTCGGCCCCGTGGTGGAGCGCATGGCCAGCGCGTTCCGCCGCCTCGCCACCGAGCACATGATGAAGCTGGCCGTCCCCGGAAGCGCGCTGAAGCTGGGCAATGATTTGCCGCCGCCTCCGGGCATGGAGTCCACGCTCTTCCCGCCGCACCTGCGCACCATCGAAAACCCCGAGCTGCGAAAGCTGCTGGCGGAGTTCGACAAGAGCCCGGACAGCCTCGAGGGCACCGGGGCGGAAGACTGGAGCCGCCTGGACCAGCGGATGAACTACATCATCGACCTCTTCCGCTCGCGTCAGTCAGACCCGGCCCTGTTCGACCCGCCGTTCGGCCGACGCGGCGCATAGGCTCGACGGCACGGCTGCGACGCCCAGGGACGCAACTTTTCCCAGTTTCAGCCGATACTGGAGAAGATGACACCCCCCAGAATCGGTACCCGTGCCCCCGCCCGTCCCACCGAGCTCCGCGAGCCGCCCCGCCCCGCTCGCAACGAGGTCAAGCCCCAGACCCAGGTGACCCGGCCCGGCATGTCCGGGGTGTCCCAGTTCGAGTCCGCCCCCGCCCGGCAGCAGCCGGTGGCGCTGAATGCCCCCGCGGCCCTGGCGCGCGGCCCGAGCGTCGCGCCGGGCAGCTACCCCACCGCCGCGGACGTGCGGAACATCGCCGCCATGCAGGACCCGGTGGCGCGCAACCACGCGATTACCCAGGGCTATTCGGACCTGTCCAACGCCGTGGGTCAGCTGCTGGGCACGGAGAACGCCAACTGGTCCACCTTCGGGACCTGGGCCTCGAAGCAGGCCGGCGTGAGCATCCGTGGCGAGGACATGCCCAAGTTCTTCACCGACGCGCTCAAGGGCGCCGACGACGTCATGGGGCCGCTGTCCAAGGTGGACGACGTGCTGCGCAAGCTGGGCCTCCCCTCGTTGCCGCTGGGTGACATCGCCGCGGCGGGCAATCAGGCGCTCCAGAACCTCAGCAAGGCCATCGCCGACGGCAACAAGCTGGTGTTCGAGGAGGTGGGCCAGGAGTTCGCCCGCTTCGTGGAGACCTTCCAGGGCGACACCCAGCATGACGCCGCCAAGGTGGAGCAGTACCTGAGCGGCTTCCCCGCGGACAAGCCGCTGCTGAAGGAGGCCTTCGGCCACTACGCCCAGGCCATGTTCGAGAAGGACCCGAACAAGAAGGCCGAGCTGATGCTCCTGGCCAACAACCAGGTGGGCCTGCACGAGCAGACGCAGCTGCAGCCCTACGTCGACAAGGCGCTCAACTCGCCGGTGCAGGACACCTTCCGCGACATCCTCAAGCAGACCGTCGAGTCCCAAATCAACGCGCTCCCCTTCCCCGCCAACCTCGCGGGCAAGGCGGCCTTGAAGACGGGCCTGGTGGACGCGGCGCTCAGCCCCGTGGTGGATGGCGTGGCGAACGTGTTCCGCCGCGTCGCCACCGAGCACATGATGAAGCTGGCCGTGCCGGGCGGCGCGCTGAAGCTGGGCAACGACTTGCCGCCGCCTCCGGGCATGGAGTCCACGCTCTTCCCACCGCACCTGCGCTCCATTGAGAACCCCGAGCTGCGCGCGCTGCTGGGCCAGCTCGACAAGAGCCCCGACAGCCTCAAGGGCTCCGGGGCGAAGGACTGGAGCAAGCTGGACCAGCGGATGAACTACATCGTCGACCTCTTCCGCTCGCGGCAGTCGGACCCGGCGCTGTTCGACCCGCCGTTCGGCCAGCGGGGCACCTACCCGGTGGCGCCCTCGGCGCCGCGCGTCAGCTAGCAGGCGGAGGCCGCCGGCCTCCTTTCAGTCACACGCAGGTGGTGTGAGCGCCAGGTCTCCCTGGCGCCGCGGGCGATTTCTGAGCGCCCGGCTGTGATGAATCCCTTCGCAGCGCGAATAACTCCGTCGACACGCGCAATCGTGCTGGCAACGGACTCATTCGATGGGATTCCCCCACCACCATGGCCACTGACGAACACACTCGCTTCGAGGCCCTGCTCCAGGGCCACCGAGGCATCGTGCTGAAGGTGGCGAACAGCTACGCCTGGAGCGCTGAGGACCGCGCGGACCTGGCGCAGGAAATCGCCGCCCAGGTGTGGCGTGCGTTCCCTTCCTACAACCCAGCGCGGCCGTTCTCGACCTGGATGTACCGCATCGCGCTGAACGTGGCGATCACCCACGTGCGCAGCCTCACCCACCATCAACGCCACGCCGTGCCACTGGACGACTCCGTGCACGACATCGCGGACGGCAATGCAGTCGATCCGGAGGCAGCGGCACGGCAACAGTTCCTCCTCCGGCTCATCGCGGCGCAAGCGCCACTCGATCGCGCCCTGCTCCTGCTCTACCTCGAGGAGCGCAGCACGCGCGAAATCGCTGATGTCCTCGGCATCAGCGAAAGCAACGTCACCACCAAAATCAACCGTCTCAAGCAACGCATCCGCGACCAGGTCGCGCCTTCGGAAAGTGACTGACATGGAGTCAATCATGGAACTCGATGAGTTGAAGCAGGCCTGGCAGACCCTGGGACGGCAACTGGAGCGCAACGAGGCCATCGGACGACAACTGCTCCGCGACCAGAAGCTCGCGGGCGCGCGCAAGAGCCTGCTCCCGCTGGCCGTGGGACAGAGCCTCCAGATTCTGTTCGGCATCGCCTGCATCGTGCTCGGCGTGGCCTGCTGGTCGCAGCATGCGGGCGTGCCACACGTCCTGGCCGCTGGCATCACCCTGCACGCCTACGGCATTGCCATCATCCTGCTGGGAGGCATCACCCTCTGGCGGCTCCGCCGCATCGACTACTCGAGCCCGGTGCTGACCATCCAGAAGGACATCCTGGCGTTGCGGCGGCTCTACATCCGCGGCGGCATGGCGGCCGGCCTGCCCTGGTGGATGCTGTGGGTCCCCGCCGCGATGGTGCTCGCGGCGCTGGTGGGGGTGGACCTGTACGCGCGCGCCCCCGTGATGGTCTGGAGCGGGCTCGCGTCCGGTCTCCTGGGTCTGCTGGCGACGTGGGGGTTCCATCGCTGGACGCGCCACCCGAAGCGGGCCGCGCTCGGCAAGAAGCTGGATGACAGCGCCGCGGGCCACAGCATCCGCCGCAGCCAGCGCATCCTCGACGAGGTCGCCGCCTTCGAACGGGAGTGAGCCGCCGCGGCCCGGCTCACGCCTCGTCGACGACGAACTGCTCCAGCCGGGCGATGCCCAGCTTCTTCATCCGGCTCTGGAGCGTGGACGGCTTGAGCCCCAGCAGCGCCGCGGCCCCGTTGGCGCCGTAGACGCGGCCCCGGGTGAGCGTGAGCACCCGCATGATGTGCTCGCGCTGCACGGCCGCCAGCGTCAACACCGGAGGCAGCTTCGGCCCTCCTGTCGCGGGCGCCGGCTCCTCCGGCGGGGCCGCCACCCCGGCCGCGCCGCGCGTGGGCACGTCGAAGGCCTCCGGCCCCAGCTCCGTCCCGCGCGTGAGGATGGTGGCCCGCTCCAGCGCGTTGGCCAGCTCGCGCAGGTTGCCCGGCCACTCGTAGGCCTCCAGCCGCGCCACGCCCTCCGGCGTCACCCGCATGCCCCGCCGTCCCGTCCGGAGCGCCTGCTCCTCCAGGAGGAAGGCGCACAGCTGAGGCAGGTCCTCGCGGCGCTCGCGCAGCGGCGGCAGGCGCAGGGGGAACACGCTCAAACGGTAGTAGAGGTCCTCGCGGAAGCGTTTCTGGGCAATGGCTTGCTGAAGGTCCACGTGCGTGGCCGCCAGGATGCGCACGTCCGCGCGCACCGTCTTGTCGCTGCCCACCGGCTCGAACGTCTTCTCCTGCAGCGCCCGTAGCAGCTTGGCCTGGAGGTCGAAGGGCAGCTCGCCCACCTCATCCAGCAGCAGCGTGCCGCCATGCGCCATCTGGAAGCGTCCAGCCCGGTCTTTCGTGGCGCCGGTGAAGGCGCCCTTCACGTGGCCGAAGAGCTCGCTCTCCAGCAGGCCCGCCGGAATGGCCGCGCAGTTGAGCGTGACGAAGGGCTGGTCCGCGCGGGCGCTCCAGCGGTGGATGGCGCGCGCCAGCCGCTCCTTGCCCGTGCCTGTCTCACCGGTAATCAGCACCGGCGTGTCCGTCTCCGCCACCTGCCGCGCCCGCCGCGCCAGGTCTCGCATCATCGGGCTCCGCGACGTCTCGAGGATGCCCTCCGAGTCTCCGCCGAGCTGCGCCTCCAGCAGCTTCGCGTGCTCGTGGTCCTGACGGTGGAGCCGCTCGAAGGTGGCGCGCTGCTCGGCCGCTTGAATCGCCGTGGCCAGCATCTGCCCGTACACCTCCACCAGGTCCACCACGGGCTGGGGGTACGTCTCACACTCGGCGCGGTCCAGGGAGAGCACGCCGTAGCAGCGCTCGCCCGCGCACAGCGGCACCACCATGCACGAATGCCCCGGCGGCAAATCCAGCACGCCGTCGAAAGGGTCCCCATCCCCGTGGGCATGGTCCTCTTCCGTGAAGGCCTTCGCCCGCCGCGTCTCCAGCGCCTGCCGCAGCGAGGGGAACTCCGACAGCTGCAGCGAGTGCTGCCGCACCTTCGCGTTGGCCAACGGCCCCCGCGCGGCCACCGACACCAGCCGGCCCTCCTTGAGGAGGAACACCGTGGCCAGGTCGAAGCGCACCACCCGCGTCAGCCAGTCGAGCCCACGGCGCAGCAAGTCACCGACGGAGTCCTCCGCCGTTGCCAGCTCGATGAGGTCCCGAGCGTCCTTCATGCCGTCGATGGCGCCTGAAATGTCGTCCTGCATGCCTCCGAGATAATAGGGTTCCACCGAAATTGCAGTGCCGCGAACACCGAGATTTCGGGGTCCGCCCTCCAGGCAACCCGCCAAGCGGAGAGAATCGACGCAGCCCGGGCGCTCCGGAGCCCTGTCACCCGTTGTAGGTGAACGGAGCACGCGTTCGCGGCCACACATTCGAGCCGTCGCCTGTCCGCGGAGGATGCAACCACGTGAGGCTTCTCGTATTTTCCGCCCCGCGCTCGTGAGGGCCACAAACCGAAATTGCAGTGGCGAGCCGCACCGAGATTTCGTTAGACACCGACCCAGCGGCACCGACCCAGCAGGGGTGAAATCCAACCCCTTGGAATCATTGATTCGAAGTTCTGGCACGGTGACTGCTATGCGGTAGGACAGAACACATTCACCGGGGTCGGCGCACCGCCGGGCCCCCATCCCAAGGAGCCGTAATGCTGACCGTTGGCGACAAGATCCCGAACTTCAAGGTGAAGGCCACCGTGTCCCTGGAGAAGGGCAAGGAGTTCCAGGACATCACGAACGAGACCTACAAGGGCAAGTGGCTGGTCCTGTTCGCGTGGCCGAAGGACTTCACCTTCATCTGCCCCACGGAGATCGCGGAGTTCGGCAAGAAGAACAAGGACTTCGCTGACCGTGACGCGCAGGTGCTCGGCCTGAGCACCGACAGCGAGTTCGTGCACCACGCGTGGCGCACGCACCACCCGGACCTGAAGAACCTGCCCTTCCCGATGCTGGCGGACCTGAAGCACGAGCTGTGCAACGCGCTGGGCATCCTCCACAAGGAGGAGGGCGTGGCCCTCCGCGCGACGTTCATCGCGGACCCCGAGGGCATCATCCGCCACGTGACGGTCAACGACCTGTCCGTGGGCCGCAACGTCTCCGAGACGGTTCGCACGCTGGACGCGCTCCAGACGGACGAGCTGTGCCCCTGCAACTGGACCAAGGGTGAGGAGACCCTGACCCAGAAGCTGTCGAAGGCGGGGTAATCCACCATGGCCTCGCTCGAAGTCGTCCGCTCTGAGCTGGCGGACTCCCACAAGGACACCCGCCTCAACCTCCAGGCCGTCCTGGAAGGTGGCAGCCTCACCGCGGAGCAGCGTTGGGGTGTGGCCGTGGCATGCGCCTTCACCGCTCGGAACGAGCGGCTGAAGGAGGCCATGCTCAATGAGGCGAAGAAGGCCCTCGCGAACCCCGAGCCTGTCATTGAGGACGCGCGTGCGGCCGCGTCGCTGATGGCGATGAACAATGTGTACTACCGCTTCCGGCACATGATCGGGAAGGAGTCCTACTCGACCAAGCGCGCCGGACTGCGAATGAACCGGCTCGCGCAGGTGCTGACGAACAAGGTGGACTTCGAGCTGGTCTGCCTCGCCGTCAGCGCCATCAACGGCTGCGAGATGTGCATGCAGTCCCACGAGAAGGTCGTCCTCGAGGGCGGCCTCTCCGAGGACCAGGTGCACGACGCGGTTCGCATCGCGTCGGTCATCAACGCGGCGGCGGTGGGGCTGGAGTCTTAAGCCCCGCTGTCGCGAGGCATCGCCGAAGTCTCGAGCGCCCTCCGGTGGAGACACCGGGGGGCGCTCCCTTTTTGTCCGCCGCGCATCCAACCCGCCGACACCGACCAGCACTCAGCCGAAAGGAAGACACCATGTACCGCAGCCCCAGCCCCCTGCCCGAGAAGGCCCGCGCCGCCATCGCTGATTCACTCAACGAGCGGCTCGCGGACGGGCTCGACCTGCACTCGCAAATCAAGGTCGCGCACTGGAACATCAAGGGCCCGCAGTTCGCCTCGCTCCACCCGCTGTTCGAGACGTTCGCGGTGAGCCTGGCCACGCACAACGACTCCATCGCCGAGCGCGCGGTGACGCTGGGTGGCAGGGCCTACGGCACCAGCCGCCACGTGGGCAAGGCGAGCCGCCTGCCGGAGTATCCGCAGGACACCACGCGCGACATGGAGCACGTGAAGCTGCTGGCCGAGCGCATCGAAGTCTACCTGGACGGCCTGCGAAAGAGCCGCGCCCTCTTCATCGAGAACGGCGACTCCGACTCCGAGGGCCTCACCACGGACATCATCACCGAGTTCGAGAAGCACGCGTGGTTCCTGCGCGCTTCGCTCGAAGGCTGAACCGCCTCACCCGGACGGGCCCGCCGGGGCTGTGCACCCCACTGCACGCACGCCTCGGGCCCCTTGCCGGCCGCGCCTCGTGTTCTCGCGAGGTTGCGCCGGGCATGACGGTTGCTCTCCACGGGGGCAGGACTCGCCGCGAGGCTGCGGTGTCGTGCAACCCCCTGGAGAAGCGCCCATGCGACGCATCACCTGTCTTGCCCTCACCGTCTTCGTCACCGCCTGTGGCGGTGGAGCCCCCACGCAGGAGGAAGTGGACGCCGCCCGTCAGCGCGTGGAGCGCGTGGTGGCGGCCTCGCATCAGGTGCGCGGCGCGCTGGAAGCCCTGGGCGTGCTGCCGGTGTACACCTGCGGTGAGCCCCGGCGCGCCTTCCTCGGCACCGCCGCGCAGGACGTGCGCACGCGGTGGTCCTGCGCCCGCGCCGTGGTGGAGCCCCATGACAGCGTGACGGACCGCGTGGTGCTCACCTTCGATGAAGGCGGCTGTGACGTACACGGCCTGCGCTTCGCCGGACAGGCCGCGTTCCTCTACCGCGGCGGAGAGGACCTCATGGAGGTGGAGGCGGACCTGCGCGGCCTGACGGTGGACGGACACCCGCTCCAGGCGGAGGTGGGCTACGGCACCTGCGGCGACGAGACGCGCCTGTGGGCGGACGTGCAGGGCGGCGTCCCTGGACGCCAGGGCCACACGTTCCGCGTCGATGGGCGCGTGGGCATGCGCGCCGGCCTGCCCGTGCTGGGCGGCACGTCGCTGGTGCTGGAAGGCCCAGGCGAGCTGACGGGCCCTCATGGCACCGACCGCCTCACGCTGACGGGGCTGCACTACGAGGTGGGCGAATACCTGCCGAAGGAAGGCACCGCGGTGCTGGAGACAGCGGACGGGCGGCGCGTGGAAGCCCGCTTCCAGCCCGTCCTGTGGCGCCTGGGCAAGGCCGAGATGACGGTCGACGACCTGGAGCCGGTGACGGTGCCCATCGTCCGCTGAGCGGGAGCGCGCGAGGCAGCGCGCACGGCGCGGACTTCCGCTAGGGTGTGACGCCGTGAGCGACGACGTTTCCCTTCCGGCATTCCGCGCCGTGCCCCGCACCGGCGTCATCTTCGTCACCGCCGAGGCCACCCGCCGCGGCTACCGCTCCAGCGACCCGGAGTGGTGCAACCTGGGCCAGGGCCAGCCGGAGACGGGGGACCTCCCCGGCGCGCCGCCCCGGCTGAACCAGGTCACCATCGACGTGGCCGACATGGAGTACGCCCCCGTCGCCGGCCTCTGGGAGGTGCGCGAGTCCATCGCCAGCCTCTACAACCGGCTCTACCGCCGGGGCCTGCCCAGCCAGTACAGCGCGGAGAACGTGTGCCTGTCCGGCGGCGGACGCGCGGCCCTCACCCGCGCCGCGGCCAGCCTGGGCGCCATCAACCTGGGCCACTTCCTGCCGGACTACACGGCCTACGAGGAGCTGCTGGACGTCTTCAAGGCGTTCACCGCCATCCCCATCCTCCTGGAGGGTGAGCGCGGCTACGCCTTCACCGCGGAGGACCTGCGGCGCGAGGTGCAGGGCCGCGGCCTGTCGGCGCTGCTCTTCTCCAACCCCTGCAACCCCACCGGCAAGCTGGTGCACGGAGAGGAGATGGCGCGCTGGGTGAGCGTGGCCCGCGAGCACGAGTGCGCGCTGCTCGTCGACGAGTTCTATTCGCACTACATCTGGACGGGCCGCCCCGGGCACCTGCCGGTGGAGAGCGCCGCCCGCTACGTGGAGGACGTGAACAAGGACCCGGTGGTCCTGTTCGACGGCTTCACGAAGAACTGGCGCTACCCGGGCTGGCGCATGACGTGGACGGTGGGGCCGCGTCAGGTCATCGAGGCCGTCTCCAGCGCCGGCAGCTTCCTGGATGGTGGTGGCAGCCGGCCGCTCCAGCGCGCGGCGATTCAGCTCCTCCAGGAGGAGCCCGTGGTGGCGGAGACGATGGCCATCCACAACGCCTTCCGGGAGAAGCGGGACCGCTTCCACTCCCGGCTGGAGCGCATCGGCATCCGCACGGACCGCGCGCCGGACGGCACCTTCTATGTCTGGGGCAACGTGTCCGGACTGCCGCCGCCCCTCAACGACGGCATGGGCTTCTTCCGCGCCGCGCTGGACCAGAAAATCATCGCCGTGCCGGGCGAGTTCTTCGACGTGAACCCCGGCAAGCGCCGCGCGCGGCCCTCGCGCTTCCGCGGCTACGTGCGCCTGTCCTTCGGCCCCTCCATGGAGACGCTGGAGAAGGCCCTGTCGCGGCTGGAGGCCATGGTGCTCCACTACTCGCGCGCGCCGGGCCAGCCGCCGCCGGCGCCCTGACGACGTGAAGCGGCCCGGCCCCTCCACGCGAGGGTGCCGGGCCAGGACGCCTCACGCCGTGCTCAGCGGGGCGCGCCGCGCGTTCCGCGCTCGGGGACGACCCACAGGTAGAGCGTCCGCCCCTCGCTCTCCACCGTCTTGGCTGGCGACCAGTCCCCCATGTCGAAGCTGTGCGACACGATGCGCGTGCCTGGCTTCAGCTCCGAGAGCAGCTTGGACTTGAGCCGCTCGTTGACGGAGGGCAGCAGGTAGAGCGTCACCACCGACGCGTCACCGATGTCCGCGTCGAAGAGGTCTCCCTGGCGGAACTCCACCTTGTTCTTCACGCCCGCCTTGCTCGCGTTCTGGTTGGCCTCGGCGATGCGCTCCGGGTTGATGTCCACGCCCACGGCGTGCTTCGCCCCGTGCTTCCGCACCGCGGAGATGACGATGCGGCCGTCTCCGCTGCCCAAATCATAGACGGTGTCCCCGGGCTTCACGCTGGCCAGGGACAGCATCCCGTCCACGGTCCCTTCCGGCGTGGGGACGAAGGGGACCTCGGGTGCCTGCACCGCGCTGCCCGCCGAGCCACCGACCTGCACCGTCACCGTCTGCTGCGTCGTTGAAACACCCGCGGCGTTCGCGGCCATGCCCACCGTGAAGGTGAGAACCCCCATCATTCGCTTCATGTCGCCTCCTTCGTTCGCTGCAGCTTGGAAGAGCCCCCTCGGGTGCGCGCCGTCTCCACGGCGAGGAGCACACCGCCCGTTCCCAGCACGGCGAGGCCCGCGAGCGCGCCCATGCCGGTGAAGGCCAGACTGGAATAGAGGACATAGGCGCAGATACCGATGAAGAGCAGCGGCGTGAGCGGATACAGCGGCACGCGGAACGGCCGTGGCGCGCCCGGCTCACGCACGCGCAGCACCAGCAGCGACACGCCCGTCAGCAAAAAGAAGAACCAGAAGACAGGCGCGGTGTACTCCACCATCGTCTCGAAGCCCCGGCGTGTCAGCGTCCCCAGCCCCACCAGCACCAGGGAGATGGCCCCCTGCACCAGCAGCGCACGGGACGGGCCATTGGACTTCGCGTGCCACTGCCCCAGGCCGTTGAACAGCACGCTGTCCCGCCCGAAGGCATAGTGGGTCCGCGCGCCGGTGAGCACCGTGGCGTTGGCGGACGTCAGCGCGGAGATGGCGATGAGGACACTCAGCACCAGCGCGCCCCCGCTGCCCACCGCGCGCTGCATCAGGTCCGCTGCCACCGCCTCCGAACGCGCCATGCCCTCCAGCCCCAGGCCGCGCAGGTACGCCACGTTGACCAGCAGGTACAGCGCCGTCACCAGCCCGATGCTCGCCAGCAACGACCAGGCGATGGTGCGCCGCGGGCCCCGCACCTCCGAGGACAGGTAGGCCACCTCGTTCCAGCCGCCATACGTCAGCAGCACGAACACCATGGCCAGGCCCCAGGCCGTGCCCGACGACGCGGCCGGCGCGGGCGCGGCCTCCGCGGCGCCCAGGGCGGGGGTGAACAGCAGCCCCACGATGATGACGGCGCCCACGCCCAGGACCTCCAGGGCCGTGAGCAGGTTCTGCGTGCGGGTCCCCTGCCGGAGCCCGGCGATGTTCACCGCCGTCAGCCCCACCACCAGCGCGGCCGCGTAGACAGGCGACGAATACGGCCCCAGGGGGAAGAGCTGCGTGGCGTAGTCCCCGAAGACGAAGGCCAGCAACGCGATGGAGCCGGTGGGGATGACAGTCAGCCGCGCCCACGCGAAGAGGAAGGCGGGCCCCTTGCCCAGCGCGCGGAACAGGTAGTGGTACTCCCCGCCCGGGTGCGGCCAGGCGCTGGCCAGCTCCGCGTAACACAGCGCGCCCACCAGCGACGCGACGCCGCCCAGCAACCACGCGAGCAGCATGGCCCCGCCGCTGGCGGACTGCGCGGCCACCAGCGAGGGCGCCTTGAAGATGCCTGCCCCCAGGACGATGCCCACCGTCAAGGCCATCACATCCGGCACGCGCAGCGACGGCGACGGCGTGGCCTCACCACGCTCCACGACTTCCAATCCTGCTTGCGGCTCTTGCATGGTGATGTGCTCCACGCGCCTCGGCAGCCCCTCCGCCGTCCGGCGCAACTTGAGGCCGGGGCCCGGCCGTGGGGAGGATGAGCCTAGAGAGCGCCCCCTCTCCGTCCATGAGACGGAGGGCTCCTCCGCACTGACGTGGACAGGGCTCCACATCCAGACGGGCGAGCGGGCACCTCCTCGTCCCCGACGCGGTGGCTCTATGCTGGGCGTCAATGAGACTCCCGTCGTCCCGGCTGGCCCTGCTGTGTCTGCTCTACTTCGTGCAGGGCCTGCCCTTCGGCTTCCAGGCCACCGCCCTGCCGGTGTACCTGCGCTCGCAGGGCGTATCGCTGACCACCATTGGACTGCTCGGCGCGCTGTGGCTGCCCTGGGCCCTCAAGGCGCTCTGGGCGCCCCTGGTGGACCGGTATGGCTCGGCGCGCATCGGCCGGCGCAAGTCGTGGATTCTGCCCATGCAGGCGGGGCTCGCGGCCAGCTGCGCCGCGGCGGCCGTCGCGGCTTCGCGGGACGCGCTGCCCGTCCTGCTGGCGCTCATCTTCCTGATGAACCTGTTCGCCGCCACGCAGGACATCGCGGTGGATGGCTTCGCCGTGGACACCCTGCGCCCCAGTGAGCTGGGCCTGGGCAACACCGCGCAGGTGGTGGGCTACAAGCTGGGGATGCTGACGGGCGGCGGGCTGCTGGTGTGGGCCAGCGCGCGCATCGGCTGGTCCGGCCTCTTCGTCGCCATGGCGCTGCTGTGTCTGGCCGTCTTCACGGTGATGCTCTTCGCCCGGGAGGCCCCACCCGAGCCCCACGCCACGCCCGGCGCCCGGCGGGAGCCGGACTTTCGCGAGCTGTTCCAGCGGCTCAAGCAGGCGCTCCTGCTACCGGGCGCGGGCTGGCTGCTGCTCTTCATCGCCACGTACAAGCTGGGCGAGAGCATGTCCGACGTGCTCTTCAAGCCGTTCCTCGTCGACGCGGGCTTCCCCCCCGCGCGGATTGGCCTGTGGGTGGGCACGTGGGGCACGGGCGCGTCCATCGCCGGCTCACTGGCCGGAGGCCTGCTGGCCTCGCGCATGCCGCTGCTGGGCGCCGTGGGGCTCACCGCGTCCCTGCGGGTGGTGCCCCTGGTGGGACGGTGGCTGCTTGCCTCGGGCGTCGTCACCGACGCGGGCGTCATCGGCGTCACCCTGGCCGAGGAGTTCTTCGGCGGCGCCCTCACCACGGTGATGTTCGCCTTCATGATGTCCCGCGTGGACCGCCGCATCGGCGCCACGCACTACACGCTGCTCGCCAGTCTGGAGGTCTGGGGCAAGGCGCCCGCGGGCCCACTCGCGGGCTGGCTCGCGGACGCGAGGCACGGGCTCGGCCTGGGCTACGCGCCCGTCTTCCTGTTGGGTATCGTCCTGTCCGCGGCCTTCCTGGTGCTGCTGGTGCCCATGCGGCGTCAGCAGCCCGCTCCGAGCACCGCGCTCAACACCGCTTGAGTCGAGGCCACGCGGCGGACGAAGCCTGGAGCGCCGTCAGCCCTCCACGGGAGGCGTGTCGGGGAGCTCCGCCGAGCGCCACATGTACCAGCTGGCCACCGAGCGCCAGGGCCTCCAGCGCTCGCCAAAGGCGAACAGCGCCTTGGGCTTGGGCATCTCCGGCAGGCCATAGGCCTTCATGAAGCCCTTGCGCACGCCGTAGTCGTCCACGGGCAGCACGTCCGGCCGCTCGAGCTGGAACATGAGCAGCATCTCCACCGTCCACTGGCCAATGCCGCGCACCTGGGTGAAGTGCTCGATGAGCTCGGCGTCGTCCATGCGCCGCACCTTGGCCAGCGGCGGCACGGTGCCGTCCAGCGTCTTGCGCGCCAGGTCCTGGAGCGCGGCCAGCTTGTTGGCGGACAGGCCCGCTTCGCGCAGCGACGTGTCCGGAACCGCCAGCAGCGCCTGGGGCGTGAACTTCCGTCCCGAGCCCACGCGCTCACACACGCGGCCGAAGATGGTCGCGGCCGCCTTGCCGTGGAGCTGCTGGTAGACGATGGACTCCGCCAGGGCCCCGAACGGGCTGTGCAGCGGACGCACCTGGAGGCGGAAGGGGCCGACCTGCTTCATCAACGCGCCCAGCGTCGGGTCCGCGCGCGACAGGGCACGGCGAACCGAGGGCGTGTAGTAGCTGGGGTATCGAATGACGTCGGGAGGAGGACGTGGCATGGGCGGCGACCATGATGCCGCCGCCCAGCCCCCTTCACGCAACCCGATTCTCGCGGCAAGACGCCGCGGCTCAAATCGGCGCGGCGTGCTCCGTCTCGGACGGGACCTGGGTGCGAGGCTCGCCTTCCATCAACTCCTCGAACTCCTGTTGCATCTGGACGCCCAGGTCCACGAGCTGCTCCTTGGACAGGAGCTTGCGGACCTTCTTGAAGAGCTCGCCCTCCTCCTCTTCGACGTGGTGCTCAATCTGCTCCTGGAGCACCTGCATCTTCGCGTCGAACTCCTCGTCCGACGGCTCCAGGTCCAGCAGGTCGGCGATGAGGCGCTTGGCGGACAGGTGCTCCTCGGCGGCCTCGCGCAGCAGGTCCTCCGTGTCCTGGGCCTTGGCCGCGGGATAGAAGTACTGCTCCTCGATGGAGGCGTGCGCGCTCAAGCGGTCGGAGATCATCTCGAAGAGCTCCTGGCGCTTCACCTCCGCCCCCTCCGAGAGCTTCTCGTACTTCTTGAACAGCTTCTTCACCTCGTCGTGCTGCTGCGTCAACATCTCGATAGCGTCCATGTTCGCCCTCTCCCGTGTGGATGATGTGTCGTGTTGAGGTGTGAAGACGTGTGGCTCAGGTCGGCAGCTTCTTCGTCGGCAGGTCCTTCACGGCGGGGCCGTTGAGCACCTTGCCGGTGGGACTGAAACGCCCCCCGTGACAGGGACAGTCCCAGGAGCGCTCCGCGCCGTTCCAGTGCACGTGGCAGCCCAGGTGCGTACACACCGGGGACACCGCGTGCGGGGTGCCGTCCTCCGCGCGGTACACCGCGACCTTCTGTCCCGCCACCTCCAGGACCTTGCCCTCGCCGGGCGCCACGTCCGCCAGCCGGTGCCCGTCAGGCCGTGACAGGCGGTCCGCGACGAAGTGGAAGGCGACCTCCGCGTTCTCCTGGATGAAGTCCTTCGCGCCCGCGTGCGGCTTCACCCGCGTCGCCGAGTAGAGCGCGGCGAAGGGGTTCTGCTTGTCGAGGATGGCGTCGGAGAGAATCATCCCCGCCAGCGTGCCGAACGTCATGCCCGTGCCGGAGAAGCCGGTGGCCACGTACACGTGGCGGCTGGCCGTGTTGCGGCCGATGTACGCCAGCCCATCCGCGGGCTCGATGACCTGGCCAGACCAGCGGTGGGTGATGTCCGTCACCGGGAAGCGCCGCAGCGTGTACGCCTCCAGCGCGGCGTAGCGCCGGGGGGTGTCCTCGTCGGTGCCGACCTTGTGGTCCTCGCCGCCCACGATGACGTAGGCGCGCCCGTTCACCTGCTGCGTGCGGATGTAGTGATAGGGCTCCTGGCTGTCTTGGTACTGGCCCGGCTCCAGCGGTCCGTTGAGCGGCCCCGCCACCGCGTAGGTGCGGTAGGGGTAGAGCTTGGTGTGCATGGCCACGCGATTGAGCGGCGTGGTGGTGGCCTCCACCACGGCCGCGGCGGTGACGGTGCCCCGGTCGGTGACGACGCGACAGGGCGCGCCGCCATGGACCTCCGTCACCCGCGTGTTCTCGAAGAGGTGGCTGCCGTCGCCGGGAATCCGGTCCGCCAGTGCCAGCAGGTACTTGCGAGGATGGAAGAGCGCCTGGTCCTCCACCCGCAGGGCCCCCTTCACGGGATACGGCAGCGGCACGTCCTGGGTGAAGGTGGCCAGCAAGCCGGCCTCGCGCGCGGCGGTGACCTCGTGGTGCAGGTCGGCCAGCTCGCGCTCCGTCTCCGCGTAGCGGTACATGGGCACGCGCTGGAAGTCACAGTCGATGCCGAGCTCGTCGACCAGCGCGGCGATCTGCTCGATGGCCGCGCGGCTGGAGGACGCCGCGAGCTGGGCCCCCTTCTCACCGAAGTCGCGCCGCAACGTGGTGTAGGGCGTGTCGAGCACCTCGGTGAGGTGCGCGGTCGTCTGGCCCGTCTGCCCCGACAGGATGCGGTGCATGTCCAACACCGCCACGCGCTTGCCAGCGCGCTTCAGGAGCCACGCCGTGGTCAGCCCCGCCATTCCCGCACCAATGATGGCCACGTCCACCGTCACGTCACCCGGCAGCGCCGGGAAGTCGCGCGGGGGGGCCGTCACCGTCCAAAGCGACCTGTGCGCCCGCTGCTCGTCATCCATGGCCCAAGGCTAGGAACGGGGCCCCGGAGCGATAAGCCATGGGAGCGGGCCACGCGGCTGCCTGCCTACCCAGCTTCGAAGCGCGGCAGATGTACACGGGCGAACATTGTCAGCCCGCTCGTGTTCGCAAATCACGGTGCGGGCAAGCCTGTCCTGGGGTGGCTCGCCGCCGCGCGCTACAAGACCTGGCTCCAGGAGCCAAGGAGCTTCGACGATGCCCGTGGAAAGATTGGCTGGGAGCGCCAGCCTCGTCGACGTCCTGGACCGGGTGCTGGACCGGGGGCTGCGCTGGGACGCGAACGTCCGCGGGCAGGCGCTCCGGGACTGGCCACCCGCGTCCACACACCCCATCGTGGTGAAGTTCGTGGAGGTGCGAACGCCCACCCCTCCTTCCCGCGGAGGCTGACGCAGTGGCCCCTCCCGCCGCACTGCCCAACCCAACGCCCGGGCCAGACGTCGAAGCACGGCTCGCCCTGGCCGAGCGCCTGCTCGCCTGCGACGAGCCACGGCTGTGCGCGCGGCACGTGGTGGACTGGCTCACCCGCGAGCGGCCGTCGGACGTCGCCGCCTGCTTCGCGCGCGACAGCAGCACGGGAGGGTGGGTGTGCCTCGCGGCCCGGAACCTCTCCGACGCTCAGTGCGCCGCGCTGGCGTTCCAGCCCGGTGAGGCCGCCCATCCCCTGGCGGAGACGCTGGCGCAGGGGACGCCTCGCTTCTTCGCCGCTCCCCGGGCCCCGCTGCCGTCCGTGGGGTGCATCGCGGTCCCCCTGGGCCGGCCCGGAGCGCCCGCGGTGGGCTTGCTGCTGCTGTCCGCGGACGGCCCCATGCTGACGCCGGACGCAGAGTGGGTGAGCGCGCACGTCGGCCCCCGGCTGGCCGCCATGCTGCCCACGGAGCGCCGCGAGGTGGCGGGCGGCGAGCTGCTCCGTCGCATCATCGACACCGTGGCGGACCCCGTGCTGCTGACGGACCTGGAGGGGCGGCCCCACATCGCCAACGCCCGCGCGGAGGTGCTGCTGGTGGCGGGGCCGGAGGCGAGCGAAGGCCGCCGCCGGGCGACCGAGCTCAACCGGCAGGTGTTCTCCTCCGCGCTGGCCAGCTTCGCCAGCGGAGACACCGCGACCGTGCGCCGCCGGGAAGTGCCCCTGGTGGACCCGGTGGAGGGAATCGACCTGCTCTTCGAGGTCGTCAGCACGCCCGTCCTCGAGCCGGATGGCCGCGAGGCCCTGGTGAGCGTGCTGCGCAACGTGACGGACCTGGGCCGCGCCACCCAGGCGCTGGGTGAGAGCTACCGGCGCCTGCGCGCCACGGAGCAGGAGGCCCGCAGCGAGCGTCACCGGCTGGACCGCGTGCTGGACTCCGTGCCGGACCCCCTCATCCTGTCTGACCCGGCGGGCGGCATGGTGATGATGAACGGCCCGGCGGAGAAGCTCTTCGCCACGCACCCCGACAGTGGAGAGGCCGCGCTGCGCCGGCTGCACTCCAACAACGCGGGCTTCGCGTCGTTCCTCGCCAACCTGATGGACGCGGAGGGCCGGCCCCGCTGGCGTGGGCAGCTCGGGCTGGTGGACCCCGCCACGGGCGCCACGCTCCCCATGGAGGCGGTGGCCAGCAAGGTCCTGGGCGACTCCGGCGAGCTGACGGGCATCGTCACGCTCTTCCACGACCGCAGCGAGGCGATGGAGAAGGCGCGGCTGCTGGAGCGGGTGAAGGAGGGCTCCGTCCACCTGGAGGCGCGCGTGCAGGCCGCCACCGCGGAGCTGGCCGAACAGAACGAGATGCTGCGCCGGCAGGCCATCCAGGTGGAGCAGGCCAGCGCGGCCAAGTCCCAGTTCCTGGCCAACATGTCCCACGAGTTCCGCACGCCGCTCAACGCCATCCTCGGCTACACGAACATGCTGCTGCAGGGCGTGTCCGGCGAGCTGAACCCGGCGCAGAAACGGAACCTCACGCGCATCGACTCCAACGGCAGGCACCTGCTGGAGGTCATCAACGAGATTCTGGACATCACCCGCATCGAGGCGGGCCGCATGCCCTTGAACCTGTCGGACTTCGGCATCCCGGAGCTGTTCCAGGAGGTGATGGCGGAGCTGGACCCCATCATCGCGCGCAGCAAGCTGGCGGTGAGCGCCCACCTCGGCCCGCGCGTGCCGGCGGTGTACAGTGACAGGCAGAAGGTGAAACAAATCGTCCTCAACCTCCTGTCGAATGCGTTGAAGTTCACGCATGAAGGTTCGGTGCGGATGCAGGCGGAGTACGTGGCTGCTACGTCCACGCTCACCATCTCCGTGACGGACACCGGCATCGGCATCGACTCCGCGAACCAGGAAAAAATCTTCGAGGACTTCCAGCAGGTGGACAGCTCTCCGACCCGCGCCTATGGAGGCACGGGGCTGGGGCTCTCCATCTGCCGGCGCCTGGCCGCCATGCTGGGGGGACGCGTCACCCTCCAGAGCACCCAGGGCGAGGGTTCGACATTCACCCTGCACTTCCCCCGACGCGCGAGGCGCGCATGACGAACCCATCTGAGACCCCGAAGCCCCTCGTGCTCGTCGTAGACGACTATCAAGATGCCCGGGAGATGTACGCCGAGTACCTGGAGTTCTCGGGCTTCCGCGTCGCCGAGGCCAAGAATGGCCAGGAGGCGCTGGACAAGGCCTTCGAGCTGCGGCCCGACATCATCCTCATGGACCTGTCGCTGCCCGTCATGGACGGCTGGGAGGCGACGCGGCGGCTGAAGGGCGACGACCGCACGCGCACCATCCCCGTGGTGGCGCTCACGGGCCATGCGATGACGGGGCAGTCCGACGAAGCCAAGGGCGCGGGCTGCGACTCCTTCGTCACCAAGCCCTGCCTGCCCGACGCGCTGGTGGATGAAGTCCGCCGCGTGCTCGCCACCCACGGAGGCGCAACGGCGAGGTGAAGCGCACCATGCCCCGGACGACACGGCCCCGGAAGGGGGCGGCTCGCAGCGACAGGCGCACGTCCCAGGCCGCACCGCCTTCGCCTCCCACGGCGGAGACGGTGGCGCCCGACGGGCCCCGGTATCTCTACGGCATCCTCCGGGCCTCCTCGTCCCCGGACGTCGGGCGCATCGGCGTGGGCGCCGTTCCATCGCAGGTGTACGCGGTGAGCGAGGCCGGCCTCGCCGCCATGGTGTCCGTGGCCCCTGGCCGAGTGGTGGACCCGACGCGGGCGCACCTGCTCGGGCACCAGCGCGTCACCGAAGCCCTGCTCCATGAGCACACCGTGCTCCCCGTGGCCTTCGGCACCGTCATGGCGTCCGAGGCCCAGGTCCGAGCGGTGCTGCGCACGGCCCATGACGCGCTGTCCGGCGTGCTGGACGCGCTGGAGGGCACGGTGGAACTGGGCCTGAAGGTGCTCTGGCACCGCGAGCACCTCGCCCAGCGCCTGGTGCTGGAAGACGCCCGGCTTCACCGGCGCGACGCTGAGCCGGAGGACGAGCACGAGCGCCGCCTGGAGGCCGCCGTGGAGGACCGCGCCGGGCGTGACATGCGGGCGCTGCTGGACGGCCTGCGCCCCCGCGCCGCCGCCACGCGCGCGCATCCCCCCGTGGGTGAGCGGATGCTGCTCAACGCGGCCTTCCTCGTGGAGCGGGCGCGGCTGGAGTCCTTCGAGGCGAAGGTCCGCTCCCTGGCCGCGCGCTCGGACACGTACACGTTCCGCTTCACCGGCCCCTGGGCGCCGTACAGCTTCGTGGACGTGCACCTGGGCCTGCGTGAAGTGGACGCGGTGGGGACCTGAGCCCAGGTCCCCACCGCGTCACTTTCCGGAAGCGGAGGACACGGGCGCCGTTACCCGCGCCGCCTCTTCCGCCAACGCCTCCATCCCGGAGTGGAGCCGGGCCCAGCCCGAGGTGTGCTCGGTCCGGGCGTAGAAGCCACCCTCGCCCTTCGCCACCATGACGTGGCCCACGGGCTGGCCCGCGCGCAGGTAGTCCACGCGGAAGGACTCCCGCGGCTCGCCCCCGGGGAGCGGCTCGTCGCGGCCGAGCAAATCCACCGGCATCATCCGCCACACGCGGTCATGCCAGTTGCGCGCGAAGTCGTCCGGCTGCTCCGGCGCCTCCTCTGGCGCCAGGACGACCGGGCCGGGCGCCTTGCCCGTGGCCCGGAAGGCGCGGGTGGCACCGCCGGCGCTGACTCGCACGGCGTCGAAGTCCCCCAGGTCGAAGGTGTGCAGCCGGCGGTCCACCAGGCGGCTGCTCGCGTTCTCCAGGTCCGGCAGCATCGCCGGGCCCAGCAGGTACACGCGGCCATCCTCCTCGCTGCGCAGGTACGGCGTCCCCCAGCCGCCCGGAGGCGACGCCAGGGCGAACACCCGCGCCTTGCCGCCCACCGTCAGCGTCAGCTTGCGTGGGGACGTGGCCAGGCCGACCTCCTCCAGCTTCTTCGCGTCAAGCTCCCCCAGCGCCCGCATGGCGCGCATGGGCGCGAAGCGGGAGAAGAGCTTGTCCGCCACCTCGTTGGCGCGCAGCTCGCGCGGCGGGGGCGGCGCCTCACGCGTGGCCACGGGCGGCTGTCCCGCCGCGGCGTTGGAGCCCGCGTCCGTGCCCACCGCCGCGGTGACCACGCCCGCGTCCGTCGCCTGCGGAGCCACGCCCGCGTCGGTGGCGCCCGCCTTCGCGTCGCCGGAGGCCGCCCTGGAGGCCTTGTCGCCCAGGCGCACCCAGAGCCGGTCGCGCTCACTGGCATCGCGAAACACGTCCACGAAGCGAGAGTCGTCCTCGTAGCGGATGCTGTCCAGCGCGCGCACCGGGACATCCACCACCGTGACTTCACCCGGGCCCGCGGAGGGCTCGCGCTGCCAGACGACGAACGCCGCGACCAGCGCGGCCGCCGCCAGGGCCCCTTGCAGGGCCAGGTCCCGAACCTTCATCGCTCACCTCCCGCCACCGCGGGGCGCGGCGCGCGGCGTCCCCGCCGGCGCGTCATCACGAAGCCCACCACCAGCACCAGGGCCGGCCCCAGGAACACCGTCGCGTAGAACCAGAGGACGTCCTGCTCCCGCGTGTGCTGGATGGGCGTGTCTTCCTCCGAGGACACGGCGCCGGAGATGGACTCCTCCCCGGTGAGCCACCGCAGCGTGTCCACCGCGAGGTACGCATTGCCCATGTTGCCCAGCAACAAATCACCCACCGCGTCCGCGTCCGCCATCACCACGGCGCGCATCGCCTCCTGGCCGGCCGGCGCGGGCCTCTCCACCGCGATGACCAGGGGCCAGGGCCGCCGCTGCTCGCCCGCGTCCAGCGTGAAATTGCCATTGGCGTCCGCGAAGGTGGCGCCGTGCGCGCGCACCGACACGTCCTGCGCCAGACCGCCCGGCAACGGCTGGAGCTGCTCCAGGGCGCCCGCGCTCACGAAGACGGCCGGCGCCTGTCCCGCCAATGACGACAGCGACGTGACGGACGGGTGCGAGGAGAACGTCGCCGTGCCCAGGTTGCCGCGGTCGCTCTGCTGCCGCGACGTGCGGAAGTACACCTGGTCATTGGCCAGCGGCGTCTTGAGGTACTTCAGGCCCAGGGGCTCCAGCAGCGGCTGGAAGTCCGGTCCCTCCGGCTCCAGCGCCAGCCACAGCCGGCCGCCGCGCGCGGAGTACTCGCGCAGGGCATTCAGCTCCTCGGGGAGGAACGCCTGCGTCGGGCCCGCCACCACCACCACGGAGGCATCACGCGGCACCTCCGTGCCCAGGCCCTCGGAGACACCGAGCGACCGCACGTCCACGTTCTGCGCGCGCAGCAGCTCCTTCAGCTTCTCCACGGACGGGCGCATCGTCTCACCCGGCACCGCTCGCGACTCGGCGCGCTCACCGTGGCCGGACGTGAAGTAGACGACCCGGCGAGGCCGGGCCACCGTCAGCAGGCGGCGCTGGACCTCCTGGTCCAACCGCTGGAGCTGGCCGCGCGCCCGCTCGATCTCCAGGCCCACCGTGAGCGGCTCCTTCCGGTCGCCTCGCGCCAGGACGACGGTGCCGTTGTTGTGGACCCCCAGCGACTTCGCCCGGGCCGGCTCCACCGCCTGGTCCAGCCGCTCCACGTTGAGCAGGCCCGGACTCTCCACCGCCAGGTCGCGGAAGTACTGCCCCACCGCTTCGCCCACCTCGTTCGCGGGTGGGAAGAAGAGCGTCACCTGGAGCGGCTCGTTGAGCCCGCGAACCACCTTGCGGGTGCCGTCGCCGGGCTTCGCGGTGCGGAAGTAGGACAGGTCCCACGTCACGTCGGCCTGGGTGACGACGAACATGGACGCGAAGGCGAAGACGAGCACGAAGGCCAGCCCCAGCCCGGAGTACAGCGCGCCGCGGACCCGGCCCGTCTCCAGCACCGGCGCGCGCGTCATCGCCGCGGCGGCGACCTCCACCATCGCCAGCGGCAGCAGGCAGCACGCGAGCAACGCCGGGAAGAGCGCCGCCAGCGACACCGCCACCCGAGGCGCCTTCTGGGACAAGGGGCCGCCGAAGAGGCCGGTGCCCACGTCCGACTGGACGAAGTAGAGCGCCAGGGCCAGAAGGGCCACGCTGTACAGGCCCGACACCCACGCCTCGACGGCGCGCCGGTCCGCGCTGGCCGACCGCATGCGCGCGACGCGCCAGCCCAGCGCGCCCACCGCCACCGCGACGCCCAGGCCCGACAGGAGGGTGCGGCCCGTGCCGATGCCGAAGAGCCGCTCACCGAGGAAGACCGCCAGCAGGCCCGAGACGAAGGCCAGCGTCACGGGGAGCCCCCCGCGCGAAGGACGTGTGCTCATCGCCACCTCCGTGCCTCGATCACCCGCGTGGCCGCGAACAGCGCCACGTAGGTGACCACGAGGTAGTAGACGACGTCACGGATGTGGATGAGCCCCGCCTGGAACGGCGGGAAGTGCTGATTCCACAGTGACATCGCGCTGAAGACATCCGCCAGCGGCTGCTCGGTGATTCGCGCCAGCAGCCAGCACAGGATGAGGGCCACCAGCATCACCGCGGACGTAATCGCCGCGAGCAACTGGTTGCGCGCCAACGCCGAGCCGAACGTCCCCACCGCCAGCGATGCGCTGCCCAGCAGCAGCAGGCCGAGGTACCCCGCCGCCACGTGCCCGAAGGACACCTTGCCGTTCACCATCACCAGCAGCGGCATGTAGACGGTGCACAGGAGGTACAACGCGAGGAAGGCCAATCCCGCGAGGAACTTGCCCAGGACGATGTCACGGTCGCGCAGCGGTGACGAGTACAGCAGCGGCAGCGTGCCCGTCTGGCGCTCCTCGGCCAGCAGGCGCATGGAGATGAACACCGAGGCGACGACGGTGAAGCCGCTCGAATAATAGAAGAACTGGGACAGCACCTCGGCGGAGCGCTTGCTGGCGCCGCCCAGGGCATACGCGTTGAAGAACAAGCCGTTCAACGCGAGGATGACGGCGATGATGACGTAGCCGCTGAGCGTGCGCAGGTACGCGGACAGCTCGCGGCGGGCGATGAGCAGCGCTTTCACGCGCGCACCTCCTGGCCATGGGTCAGCCGCAGGAAGATGGATTCAAGCTGACCGGCGCCCTGGTCCAGCCGCAACAAGTCCAGGCCCGCGCCCACCACCGCCTGCGCCACCTGGGGCCGCTGGTCGGGCGAGGCCCGCACCGTCAGCGCCACCAGGCCGTCCGACGCGCGGTCCACCTCCACCGCGCCAAAGCGCTGGAGCACCTCCACCGCGCGCGCCTTGTCGCCGCGCACCTCCAGCTCGATGGTGCCCCGGCCGCCCATCTGCGCCCCCAGCTCCTCCTCCGTGCCCTGCGCCACCAACATCCCCTTGTGGATGATGAGCAGCCGGTCACACGTCTGGGAGATTTCCGGGAGGATGTGGCTGGAGACGAGCACCGTGTGCGCGCCCTTCAAGCCGCGGATGACGTCGCGCATCTCGACAATCTGCCGGGGGTCGAGCCCGCTGGTGGGCTCGTCGAGGATGAGCAGCGCGGGCTTGTGCACCAGCGCCTGCGCCACGCCCACGCGCTGGCGGTAGCCGTGGCTGAGCGTGGAGATGAGCTCGCCGTGGACGTCTCGCAGGCCCGTCTTCTCCTCGGCCTCGCCCACGCGGCTGGCGGTGTCCCGGGACGTGACGCCGCGAAGCTGCGCGACGTAGGTCAGGTACTCACCCACGGTCATCTCTTCGTACAGCGGAGGCACGTCTGGCAGGTAGCCGATGCGCTGGCGGACCTCGTGGGCATTGCTCACCACGTCATGGCCGTCGATGACGACGCGCCCCGAGGTCGGCAGCAGCACGCACCCCAGGACCTTCAGCGTCGTGGATTTTCCAGCACCATTGAGGCCCAGGAAGCCAATGACTTCTCCCTGGCTGATGGTGAAGGCCAGGTCCCGGATCGCCGCGTGCTCACCGTAGTATTTGGTCAGCCCTTCGACCTGAATCATCAGGAGTCCTCTCCCCTTCGAATGCGTCGTTCCTTCTGTCGCAGCGGAGGGGATTGTCAAGCGCCGGACTCGCTAGGAGTGGCGGTATTCAGGGCCCTCCGTCGTGCGCCCCAGCGTGAAGCGCAGCGCGCCTTCCAGGTCGGGGAGGAGGAAGGCGAACCCCAGCCGCTGGGCCGCCTGGGGCACGATTCGCGCGCCCTCCAGCAGCGCCTCCTGCCCCATCTGTCCGAAGAGGGTCCGCACGACGGGCGCGGGGACCGGGAAGACGGCCGGACGCCGCAGCACCTTGCCCAGCGTCCGGGCGAAGTCCGCCTGCCGCACCGCCCCGGGCGCCACGGCGTTGAGCGCGCCGCGCGCGGCGTCGGTGAAGATGGAGAAGTGGATGAGCCCGAGCACATCCTCCAGCGACACCCAGCTCATCCACTGCTGCCCGGAGCCGATGGGCCCGCCGCCTCCCGCGAGGAACGCCGGCAGCATCTTCGCCAGGGCGCCCTCGCTTGCGTCCAGCACGGGGCCGATGCGCAGGTGCACCACGCGGATGCCCGCGGCCTCGGCTGGCGCGGCGGCGGCCTCCCATTCCCGTGACACCTGGGAGAGGAAGCCCTTCCCGTCCGTGCTGCTCTCCTCGGTGAGGACCTCGTCGCCGCGGTCTCCGTAGATGCTGCTGCCGCCCGCGGAGACGAGCACCTTCGGCTTGCGCTTCATGCGCGCCAGGGCCTCGGCCAGGGTGTGGGTGCCCTGGGTGCGGCTCTTGAGGATGGCGTCCTTGTACTCGGGAGTCCACCGCTGGCCGGCCACGTTGACGCCCGCGAGGTGCACCACGGCGTCCACGCCTTCGAGCGCGTCGGTGTCCACCTCGCCCTTGTCGGGCGCCCAGGCGACCTCGTTCCGCGCCGGGTCCGCCTTGCCGCGCACCAGGCGCTTCACCGTGTGGCCGCCGGTGGTGAGGAAGGGCACCAGCGACGAGCCCACCAACCCCGAGGCGCCGGTGACGGCGATGGTGAGCGGCCCCTGCCCCGCGAAGGCGGCGTGACGCTTGAGGTCCTCGAGCGTGACGCGGTGGCGGTACGCGAACATCCGCTCCAGGGTGCGCCGGGCGAAGCCTCCGCCGAAGAGGCTGCCCAGCGGGCCCACGGGGAGGACGTACTCCACTTCGTCCTCCAGGATGGAGGTGCCCGTGGTGGGCTCGGACCACATCCGGTGGGTGTGGACCCACTTCGAGAAGGGGCCGGACACCTGCGTGTCCTGGAACATGGCGCCTTCGGTGTAGGCGGTGTGCTCGGCCACCAGGCGTTGGGGGATGGGGCCCACGCGCATCTGGACGACGACGCGGGCGCCGGTGCGGATGCCATCGCCGGTGCGCTCCAGGACCTCCAGGCGCTCCCAGGGAGGTGACAGGCGCTCGAACGCCCCTTCCCGGGCATGCCAGGCGAAGAGCTCAACGGCGGGGACTGGCATCCGACTGCGAGCATCGAAGACGTGCGACTTGCCCATGTTCCCTCCTGGGGCGACAGTGCGGCGGCGCATGATTGCTCCAGAGTCCCTTGAACGCGCGGTGGAATTGCTGCGGCACGGGGGTGTCGTCGCCCTGCCGACGGAAACCGTCTACGGTCTGTCCGCCAACGCGGAGGACGAACTGGCCGTGCGCCGCGTCTTCGCCATCAAGGGCCGCCCCGCGACGCACCCGCTCATCGTCCACATCCCGGGCGTCGAGCACCTGGGAGCGTGGGCACGTGTGGTCCCGGAGGCCGCGCGGAGGCTTGCGGAGGCCTTCTGGCCGGGGCCGTTGACGCTGGTCCTTCCGCGCACGGCGAGGGCCACGGATGCCGTCACGGGTGGGCAGGACACGGTGGCCCTGCGCGTGCCGAATCACCCCGTGGCGCTCGCGGTGCTGAAGAAGCTGGATGGAGGGCTGGCAGCGCCGAGCGCGAACCGGTTCGGGAAGGTGAGCCCCACCACGGCAGAGCATGTGCGAGAGGACCTGGGCGGAGACGTGGACCTCGTCCTGGATGGGGGCCCGTGTACGGTGGGGGTGGAGTCGACCATCGTGGACCTGAGCGGGGATGAGCCCGCGATTCTGCGGCCCGGCGGTCTGGCGGCGGAGGACGTGGAGCGAGTGCTGGGGCGCAAGGTGCCGGTGAGGACTTCGTCCAAGGTTCGTGTGTCGGGCTCGCTGGAGTCACATTACGCGCCGCGTGCCGGCGTGGTGCTGGCGGAGCCCGGGCAGGTGGTGGCGCGCGTCCAGGAACTCCGAGGACAGGGATTGCGCGTGGGTGTGCTGGGGCCGGCGAGCCTTGCGTTGCCGCCCGATGTGCCGCGCTTCGATGTACCGGATGAGCCCGCTGGGGCCGCGCGCGTGCTGTACGCCCGGCTGCGCGAGGCGGATGCGCAGGGGCATGATGTGCTGGTGGCGTGCCTCCCGGCGGAGAGCGGGCTGGGCATCGCGGTCCGGGACCGGCTGTCGCGCGCCGCCGCGCCACGGGGGTAGCGATTACCCCAAGCAGACTGGGTCTGCCTTTGAAAGTAGCGCTTGGGGTAGCCTCCGACTGACGCCTGCATGACGTGAGTCCGGAAAGGCCCATACTCTTGCGCACGATCGCTTCACCTCTGCGGTTGATGGTGTTGAGTTGTTTGCTCGTCGCCTGCGCAGCCTCTCCGCCCACATCTGAGCCGCCGCGTGGCATCGCGGAAATGGAATCTGGGCAGTTTTGCGATGCCACGGAAGCCGCACCATGTGTCTCCCTGGCCTGTGACGAGGGCTGGTGCGCCTTCTTTCTCTGCGAAGACGTGGCGCCGCGGGTCGAGCCTGCGCTCATGCCCGTTGCTCGGCCACCGCTGCGCAGAGGCTGGGGCGTGCGCCTGGGCATACGCAATGGAGCTCAGCCGGTCATCACCTTCCCATGGCACCCGCACGTCCAGGTCCGGCCGGTCTATCAACTCCCGGCTGGCCGGTACGTCAGGCACCACATCTTTCCTCAAGCTCCCGACCTCGCGCTCTACTTCCAACGAGCCGGCATCAAGATTCATGACTTCACGTTGGTGATTCCCGAGCATGTCCACCGGTACATTCACGGTGGCGGTCCACGCGGAGGACGATGGAATGACGCATGGGCACAGTTCATCAAGGCCCATCCCCATCCTCCGCGCCCCGAGGTCATCTACCGCCACGCCGGCGACCTGATCTTCCGCTTTGAACTGACCGGGAAGGTCATGCCCTACTACAAACGCTGAGACTGGCCACCTGAGGAGGCAGGGCTCTTGAAGTTCTATGTGGTCGAAGAAGATAGGAACGCTGGGTTCACCGGAAACCTACGAGCCCTCCCCCCCTGGGGGTTTCCCGGCGTTACCCCATGCGATGCATGTGGAGCCGCGGGCGGCTGGGCTGGCCTCCAGTACCCGTGTGTTGACTTGTCGGACCTTCAGGAGCGCAAGGCACTCGAAAACCCAGGCCGACAGGTCAACTTCGAGGAGTTCTCCCGATTGAGGGAACTGGTCCGTCCATTCGCGCCCGACTGGGCCCGACTGGAACCAGGCGCCGACTTTGGCCCGCCCACGGGTACGGGCAGCGGCACCTTTGGCGACCTTTTCATGCAGAACCCATGGTCGCTCTACATCCGCCGTGAAGCCCTGGAGCGGCTTCAGGACGCGGGCATTCAAGGCCTCTCAGGCTGCCCGCTGAACGTGCGGTTCCTTGGAAAGAACCCACCCGCGTTGCTCGCCATGCAGTTGGAGCTTCATGGCCGACTGCACATCGATCGCGTGCCTCCAGGAGACCGCCCTGCCTGCCCGACATGCGGGATGCTTCGACACGAGCTACCCCATCCGCTGATTCTCGACGTTCAATCGATGCCCGTTCCTCTAGATCTTTTCCGAATCTACGACTTGCCCACATTCATCGTGGCGACCGAACGGATGGTGGACTCCGTGAAGCAGTTCTCCTTGCGCGGCATTCGCTTCAGCGAACTCGCGACCCGCCAAGGATCGTCCGTCTCCGTCACCTAGCCGATGTCCTACTGCGTGTGCAGACGAACCCCAACTCGTGCATCGACGAACTGTTATCACACGAGTGGAAGCGTCGGAGAGCTACCGCCCCACCCAAGTCACGCCTCCAGCCCATCTCCTGAACATCTCGCTCGGCGCGGTGCGCGTCGAACACGGTCCTCGTCCGCCATCAACGGCTCTCGTCACTTGCCGGACGGTACTCGAACAACTGGGGCGTTACTAATGAATCTTTGAGCGCGCTAACCTAGATAAACAAAATCCGCCGACTTTGAGTGCGCGCCCACGCAAGGGCGACATCTACTTCCGCGTCCTTGACTGCTACCTTATACTTCCGCATCGCTCCTGTCCCAACGGTTGTCAGAGGCTGCAAGAGAGGACAAGTCAACCATGGAGCATGATACCCTCAAAACCTCATGATCAAGCAACTTTACATTATCCCTGAACTAGCAACGCAGCGTGGTCTCGTCGGAGGGTCGCTTGATCGGCTCGGCAAGGTCGTGATTCTCGCGGGCCCCAATGGCTCAGGCAAATCCAGATACCTGCAACTCATCCAGTCCATAGTGCAATACAACCAGAGAGGTGCGGCCACAAACATTTCTCGCAGCCAAAACAATGCATCACACCTTGCCTTTAGATTAGAAAATACGAAGGACGAAGAACGTCAACTCTCCATCCAACAAGAGCTCTCGGAACTCGAATCGAAAATCAAAGAATCAAAACAAACTCTCGAGCTACACCAAAAAACCATCTTCTCTCCGCCATACACATACGCCCCACCATCCACTGTTGTGCTGGACTATCCTGCCGCGAATTCTGTCGCAACCGACGCTCGAAACATGAGCCCGGCCCAACTCAAGACAAGTGCCGGATCAACAATCACCCCGGGCCTCACATTTGCCTTCGCTGGAATGCACGCCTATTGCACTCACGTGGCCCAGTCAATGTATCACGCAAGGCACCCGATGATGGCCGGGAGCAATGCGGTGATTCAACAACAACAAGACGCCGACACTTTCAACCGAATCGTCCAATCCCTCCTAGGAGGCAAACTGGACTTTACCTTGGATGAGACAGAGGTTCTTCCGACATTCAGAGAACGCCCACTCGTCATTCGTGAACTCTCAACCGGCGAACGCATCCTCCTCGCGTGGGCAATCAGTCTCCATCGGCAACAGCGAGCCCTATCCAACGCAATAGTCTTCATTGACGAGCCTGAAAGTCACCTCCACCACGACGCGTGCATCCGAGCACTATCGAAGCTCCGAGATGAGGTTTTGGGACCTGACGGCCAGATTTGGCTCGCCACCCATTCAGTCCCACTCCTAGCTTGGGGCGGCCTTGATGCGGTTCATTTCGTGAAAGATGGTTCGATTAGATTCGCGGGGAACACGGTGACATCTGTCGTCGAGTCGCTCCTTGGGGGAAAAGACGGGAAAGACCGGCTCTCGACCTTCCTTGCCGACGCAGACGAAATCGCATTCATGGAGTTCGCAGTGCAGTGCATACTGCCTGCGGGAGTGGCCGACGCAAAGACGGGAGACAAGCAGCAGGTTCAATTCACGGAAGTCCTCAACCAACGCTTGGCAAGCAATCAGCACGTCCGGATCTTGGACTACTCGGCCGGAAAGGGGCGTTTCGCAAGCGCACTCCGCGAAAGGTTCGCGAACACGACGGGAAACGAAGCACTCCGAGAGCGTCTCAACTACTTTGCCTATAACGATCCGCGCTTTATCGAACCGGACGAGAAAGACGCATGCAAGGCACGAGTCGCGGCACTTGAACAACCAGGCCCCATCGAAGAATACTACTGGGAAAGCATGGCTCAACTGCAGGCTACGCATCGACATGAAATCGATATCATCGTCCTGTGTAACGTTCTGCACGAGATCGAGCCGGACGACTGGATCCGAACCTTCCGAGACATCGATGAACTTCTGGCTCCAGATGGCGTCTTGGTTGTAATGGAAGACTTGCTTCCTCCCGTGGGTGAACTTCCAAACAAACGAGGGTACCTACTGCTGGATGAGTTTGGCCTAGGCCTCCTGTTTGATGCGCCCAAGAGCGTCAAGGTGCTGCAGAAGCGAGAGAACCGACTGCTTGCGGCGGCGATCCCAAAGGCACTTCTCTCCCGCGTGACGCCCGAGACTCGTAGTTCAGCCCTGGAACACCTCATGAGCTTTTCGAGAGAACGGGTGGAACAAATCCGAGC
The DNA here is from genome assembly GCF_030168875.1 of Myxococcus sp. SDU36. Taxonomy (NCBI): domain Bacteria; kingdom Pseudomonadati; phylum Myxococcota; class Myxococcia; order Myxococcales; family Myxococcaceae; genus Myxococcus; species Myxococcus sp. SDU36. The sequence continues at coordinate 8,430,784 of NZ_CP077414.1, read as the reverse complement.
AGAGGTTTCAAATTCCCCTTCACATCGGCTTGGCCGCGAGCACGCACACTACGCAATGCTCTACACGAACGCGAGCATTGCGCTGACGTCGCTGAGATAGCGTAACTATCGATCCACCAAAACGAGCGAATCATACGGATTGATCCTGTACCACACGAATCAACGAGTCTACAGGCTGGCTGAATCATTTCCGTCTGCATCTACTTCATCCCGACAGGGTTGAGACCATCGTGTTGACGCGCACCCTGGTTGAGAGAGCGAGGCCCGAGTTCGAGCCGGCTGCGTGATGGGGCCACAACGCCCCCCATAGTCGGCGCGAAACTGAAGCGCCGCGCCCACCGATGTAGCAGGCGGTCAGGAGGACGGTGTCAGGCGACAGGAACTTTTGACCCCCTTACGTCACTAAAACTGCCCCCTCCCCGGGCCCAGTTGGACTGCGCCGTGATGCTACGTCGTTTCCCTGCGTGCGTCCGCCGGAGCGCGCCCTCGCTGCTTCGTGTCCCTTCGGCAAGCGTGCGTGAGCGTGCCGGCGGGGGCCAGTAGAATGGGGGCAGGCGCGGAGCGCGGCTGCGCCTGCGTTGAGGGTCACCCGGACGCGCGGATTTCTGGGCATGGGCGGCCCGGCGTTCGCGACAGGGGCCGGGTGAGTCAGTTCCCGGACGGCGGCGCATCCGCCGCGGACAGTGCCTGCTGGTAGTTCCAGGGCATCCACTCGTCCGGGGCTTGCGCCAGCGCCTCCGAGTGGCGAAGCAGCGCCACCAGGTAGTTGAAGGGGTTGCCCTCGCACAACTCCACGGTGTGGATGAGACTCATGAAGACGTCTCCCACGTGAGCGCCATTCAGCGTCTGGTAGAAGAGGGCATTCTTGCGGTGAAGAATGACTTTCTTCAGGGCCCGCTCGCATACGTTGTTGTCCAGTGGCGCACCCTCCTCGCGCAGGAAGAGGGTCAGTTCCTCCCAGTGCTTGCGCAGGTAGGCAATGGCCTGGCCCAACCCGGAGTTGGGCTCCACCTTGCGCTGGGTGACTTGCTCCTCCAGCCACGCCTTGAGGCCGTCCAGGACGGGAAGGCTTTCTTGCTGGTGCAGCGCCAGTCGCTGCGCGGGCGTGAAGCCCTCCTTCCGGGCAACGGCATCCACCCGGTACACCTCCCGGAAGGCCTCCAGGACGTGCGTGCATTCAGCCGGGAAGTCGGCGGCCACGTCGACAAAGCCCCGCCGCGCATGCGTCAGGCAGTTGGCCCACAGCGTGGCGAACTCCCCGGGCACATTCGCCGTCTGCGCGTCGCTCATCTGAATGGGCGCCGAGAGTTCAGCGGCGCGCTGCCGCAGGACGTCGGCGAGATTCTCTCCGGCGTGCTGGCGTCCGGTGAAGAAGAGGGCAATGGGGTGCTGCTGGCCCACGGCGAGCAGGCCCGAGGTGTGCACGCCGGTGCGCTTCAGCGGGGCACCCGCGGCGGCCGCCTGCACCTGCTCGCGCGTCAGCGCCAGCACCTTCATGACGGTGTCGTCATTGTGGAGCACCGGAGCCTGGGCCGCCTGGTTGAGAAGCGCGTCGAAGGCGGGCTGCAGCTTGCTGGCGGCGGCCTCGACGAGCTCCCATTGGGTGGTGGCCGGCAGAGGAATGCCCAGGCCCGCCTGGAGCTTCTCAATCCGGTGGAAGGGCAGCCCCGTGCCGTACTTGAGAAGCCCCGTCATGGCCACGGCCGTCTCGTCGTACTTCTCCTCGCCCACGCCCTCGGGCGCCTGGGCGGTGTACACCTCCCCGCACAGGTTGCAGCGCAGCCGCGCGCACTCCCACACGGTGGCCACCAGCGGGGCCACGCCCTTCACCCGCACCCGCATGGCCGGCTCCTTCAGCGGGTACACCTTGCCCTTCAAGCAGCCCTGGCACACCTCCCCACCGTGCAGCGAGGCGTGCGCCACCTTCTCCCGGCTGGCGCCCGTGTAGGCCGCCGCCGCGGTGCGTCCGTGCCCCGGGGCGGGGGCCTTCTTTTCCTCCTGGTGCTGGACGCGCCCAGCCGGCTGTCCCGCCTTGCGCAGCACCGCGTCCGTCTTCTCGGTGGGCGCGCCGAAGAGAAGCCTGCGCAGCCGCTCGAGACTCGTCCCCTTCGCCTGCAACTCCGCCGTGACGAAGGCCAGCGTGTCCATGGCGGCCTTCAGCTTCACGTAGTCGTCCTGGCTGAGTGCCCCGCGCGTCCGCTCGACAATGACTGCCAACTCCGCCGGATTCACCTCCAGCCGCTGGCGCTGCTTCTTGCCCATGCCCGCTACAACCGGTTTGTGGCGCGCAAGCCTGCCTGGGGCGTGGGAGTCCGGGCTCGCTCCCATGGAGGGCGACGCGGCCTACGTGCCCACCTGGCGCCACTCAGGGGCGGCCTGCGTGGCCGAAGCGTCGCCCGCGCACAGCAGCACCTGCAACTCGTGGGCGCGCAGCGGGCCGCCGCCTCACTCGCCGTGGGCCACCAGCGAAACCGCCCCTGGGAGAGGCGCTTGTGACACAGCCAGAAGCCCTGCCCGTCGTAGACGAGCAACTTCACCGCCGTCCGCTGCCGGTTACGGAAGACGAATACCGTTCCGCTGAAAGGGTTTTCCGCGAGGGCCGCACGGCACTGTTGCGCCAGCCCATCAACGCCCCGGCGGAAGTCCACCGGCTCAATGGCCACCAGCACTCTCATTTGAGGAGTGATTTGAATCATGGGCCCCGCAGCGCGGCCACCAGGGCCAGCACGTCGAAGCCCTGGCACGAGGCGGGCACGGTGAGCGTCAGTCGGCTGCCCTCCCGAGCCACGTACTCAATGACGAGGTTGGCGGCGGGGCCGGCCCCAGCAGTTGCGCGGCGCTCACCTCAAGGAAGCCGTCCGGCCCGCTCGCCGCGCCGGCCTGACGCTTCGGCGGGTGCGCCGCCGACGTCCGGGCCTTCAGCCCGGCGTGGCCCACCCCCAACGCGCGCGCGACATGGGACACCCCGTAGCGCTGCGCCGCCGAAACCGCCTCCCTCCACAGCGCCTCTGGCATCCGTCCCTGCTGGCTACGCGTCAGCCGCCACTGCTGCACCCGCCCGCGCAACGCCTCCAACTCTTCCGCTGCTATACTGCCTCTCGCCACCGTGTCTCTCCCGGTCCGCTCCAATGGGCCGTGGACGGTACCGGGGGGCACCAGGGCCCTTCACGCACGTCTGCCGGAAGGACACGAAGTAGTTGAGCTTGTCCTTGAGGGCCCCTTCGCTCTCGGCCTTGGCCAGCGCCGCCAGCAGCGCCGTCGCGCTGGTGAAGAGGACCGAGTGCCCGGCCTCCACTGCCGCCCGTCCCAGTCCAATCGCCAGGTGCGTCTTGCCCACGCCCGGCGGGCCGAAGAGCAGCACGTTCTCGGCCTGCGCGATGAAGCGTCCAGTGGCCAGCTCCCGCACCAGCTTGCTGTCCACCGAGGGCTGTGCCTTGAAGTCGAAGTCCTCCAGCGTCTTCACCGCGGGGAAGTGGGCGATGGTGATTCCCATGCTCACGCGCTTCTTCTGCTTGGCGCCTATCTCCTCGCGCAGCAGCGCGTCGAGGAAGTCCAGGTAGGTGGGCTCGGTGCGGGCCGCCTCCGACAGCAGCGCGTCGAGCCGCTCGGCCAGGTGGCCCAGGCGCAGCCGGCCCAGGTGCTCCCGTACGCGCGCGTGGACCAGGTCGTGGCTCATGCGGCACCTCGCTTCGAGTCCTGCTCCACGACGGCGGCGTAGTCCTCCAGCGAGCGCCCGAGGCCTGTCAGCGACGAGTCCTTCTCGGAGCGTTCCTCGTCACGCGGACGCCACAGCCCCTCCCAATGCGCCGGGTCGACGACGCGCGCGTGCGGCTGCCGATGGCGAGCGTGCGTGGCCACCAGCGCACCGGCGTGGAAGATGCGCACCTCGTCGTCCCCACCTGCACCTCGACATTCTCACGCACCAGCCGGTGCGGCACGCTGTAGCGCACTGTGTCCACGTCCACGAGCGCGTCGTTGGCCACCTTGCGCTTGAGCCGCTGGTGACGGCGCGGCAGCACTCGCAGGGGCAGCGGGCGCAGGGCGGCCTTCTCCTCGCGCTCGAAGCGCTCCAGGGGCGGCTCGTGCGTGGTGCCGTGCACGCGCTCATCCGCCTCGCCCATCCACTGCGCCAGGTGGGCCTCCATCGCACCGAAGGCCTCGAAGTCCCGGCCCGCCAGCGCGTTGCGCTTGACGTACTTGACGCCCGACTCCGTCTTGCCCTTGGTACGAGCGCGGTAGGGCCCGCACGCCTTGGGCGTCACGTCCCAGTCCCGGCAGAACTGCACCCAGGCCGGGTGGAAGCGCACGGTGCCCGCCTGCCGGTTGTTCTCTTCCACCAGGGGCCGGGCGTTGTCCGAGAGCACCTCCAGCGGCACGCCCCCGAAGTGCACGAAGGCCGCGGCCACGCCCTCGCGCCAGTCGTCCCCACGCTGGTTGAGGAAGGCTCGCACGAACAAGCGCCTGGAGAAAGAGAGCACCGCCACCAGCAGGAAGACCTTCACCACCTGCCCGCCCAGCCGCACCTTCTTCTCGCCGAAGTCCACCTGCATCTGCTGCCCTGGCTTCGTCTCGAACCGCACCGTCGCCGTCTGAGCTGCGTGCACCTGGCGCCGCCTCTTCTCCACCGCGCGTTGCACGGTGCGCACGCTGGCCTCCACTCCCTCCTGCGCCAGCAGCGCCTTGACGACAACGGCGTTACCTTCAGCAGCCGAATCCCAGAGTTCCACCGCGCGCTGCTGCTCGCTCTCGGTGAGCCGCCGGGCCTTCGGTCGGACCTGCGTGTCGGCCGCACTCCCCGCACGCAGGTAGCGCCGCACCGTGTTGCGCGCCACGCCCACCTCTCGCGCGATGCGCTTGGCGCCCCAGCCCGCCTCCGCCAGCACGCGCACCTGCCGCACCACTTCCTGCTCGACCATCGACTCCTCCGCTGTCGAGCGGAGGGCTACTACTGCTGTCCCTTCCATTGCTGCCTACCTCCCTGGTTTGCAGGCCCGGAGAGGGGGTCAGTTTTAGTGGCACGAGGGGGTCAATTTTGCTGTCGCTCTACAGACGGTGAGGATGGTGCGCCGGGGGTGCCAACAACACCCTCATGCGCGAGCCCCGGAAACCACTGCGAGAAGAGCACCAGGACATCTGAGGAAGTCGTCCGTCCCGATGGCGACGTCAAAGAACTGGCCGCCATCAGTGGACAAGGGATGGCCAAAGCATTGCTCGGCAATTCGACTCTGGAGCCCGGCGGGATGACACCATCGGGAAGAAGGCCGCTGATGCGATTGAATGACTGACGTGGAGCAAGTCGTCGTGACCCGCACTGAATCAGCGCTGGTTCCGGGGCACATCCGAAGCACGGAGGGAGCGTAGTGTCAGTCATGCCTCGCTTCCGTCAGGACTCGTCATCCAGTGCAGCAAGATTCGCACGCAGGATGTCCTGGTAGTGCGGCACCACCTCCACGACGAGCACGTCGTTCAGTAACTGGCGAGCGCCGTCGACGTCTCCGGCGTCCCGGCAGCGATCCACTTCAGCCAAGGTGCGAGACAGACGCCTCGAACCATTGCTGATGCGTCGCGACACCTCCGCCAACAACTCCTCAGCGGTGGCCTCAGACTGTAGCGCTCGCTCAACATCACTGAGGGCGATCCCCACTTGAGGAGCCGTCCTGCGCAGTATCGAGCGAGTCGACTCCACGAGCGCAAATGGCGCCCCGTGGGCAACACGGCGGGCGAGGTCTCGAACATCGTTCCAGTTCAAGCCGTCCATGTCATTCCCTATCGTTGGCAGCAGAGTTGGTAAGGCTACTCACGCTGCCCTTCGCAATCTCTCCCCACCATGCCTTCGGACACAATGATCAAGCCAGCAGCAATGCCCTCAGTCGCTCAACCATCGGCTTTTGCTCATCCATGGTCGACACCGCCTCATACAGCGCCTCGAGCCAATCGTCCCCTTCTCCAAGAGCATAGGACAAGGCGGAAAATGCTCGGGCCTTCGAGAACTTCACCATGGCCGCGGCGTCCACCCTCCCCACATCTTCACTCCGGGAGAAATACTCCTCATCGTACTGAGCGACCATCTCATCCAGTTCCTTTCTCAGGGCGTCCGTTCCTGAACAGCCACTCCGAATGAGTTCCAGGACCTTGCTGGCAACAGGCTCCACCACTCCGGCATTTATCAGCCCCGCAGCACAGGCCGCCGCCAAGGTCGCCCGTTGGCGCGTCAATGACGCACGCAGGAACTCGTCCGCAAACCCTTGAGCGACAGAATCAATCCGATAACTCTCCCTCACCTTCTCGTTCCTTTCTGAGGCGTGGCCGTGCGAACTCCCGAGAGAGCCTTCTTCGACTGCCGACGCTACGCTGGCAAGACGTCACCCTGATTAGAGCCAACAGCACCACGTCCCCGGCAGCTCAGTGCCGAGTCCGAGGCCCCTCCTCCTCCCCAGGAGAAGCCAACCGCTGGGACAGCAGCCCCAGCAACTCCTGAGTCGACAGCCGTCCCGCCGCGTCCTTCCCTTCCAGCACCCCCGCCACCAGCGCGCGCTTGTGCTCGTGCAGCGACAGCATCTGCTCCTCGATGGTCCCCCGCGTCACCAATCGGTACACCGTCACCGGCCGCTCCTGCCCAATCCGGTGCGCGCGGTCGGACGCCTGGTCCTCCACGGCGGGGTTCCACCACGGGTCCAAATGAATCACCGTGGTCGCCGCCGTGAGATTCAGCCCGAAGCCACCGGCCTTGAGCGAAATCAGGAACAGCGGCACGTCTCCCTCCTGGAACGCGCGCACCCGCTCGGCCCGAGCCCCCGCGGGCGTCTGCCCATCCAGGTACTCGTAATCAATCCCCTCCGCGTCCAGCACCTCGCGCACCAGCGCCAGGTGGGAGGTGAACTGGCTGAACACGAGCGCGCGATGCCCCTCCGCGCGGAGCTCCCGCACCAGCTCCATGAACCGCTCCAGCTTGGCCGACTCCAGCTTCGACCCCGCGTCATACAGCCGCGGATGTGACGCCAGGAGCCGCAGCCGCGTGAGCGCCGCCAGAATCTCGATGCGCCGCTCCTGCTCCTTCATCTTCGGCTTGCGCGTCTCCAAATCCGAGAGCGCCGCCAGCCGCGCGTCCTCGTAGAGCGCCCACTCCTCCGACGAGAGGACAATGGGCACCCGGATGTCCGTCCGAGGCGGGAGCTGCGCCTCCACCTGCGCCTTCGTCCGGCGCAGCAGGAAGGGCTGGAGCACCCGAGCCAGCGCGGGCGCGGCCGTCGGGTCCACGCCCCGCTCAATCGGCGCGGCGAAGCGCGAGCGAAACGCCTCCCAGCTCCCGAGCAGTCCCGAGAAGACGACGGCGAAGAGGCTCCACAGCTCGCCCAGGTGGTTCTCCAGCGGCGTGCCCGACAGCGCGAACTTGAAGTCCCCCTGGAGCGCCCGCGCCGCGCGGAAGCGGTGCGTCGTCGCGTTCTTCAACGTCTGCGCTTCGTCGAAGATGATGGTGGAGAAGCGCAGCTTCGACAGCCGCTCGATGTCCCGCGTGAGCAGGCCATAGCTCAGCACCAGCACGTCCTTGGGCCCCAGCCGCTCCAACGTCCGCCCACGGTCCGTCGCCTCCGAGAACAACGTCAGCCGCAGCGACGGCGCGAAGCGCTTCGCCTCGTCCACCCAGTTGAAGGCCACCGACGTCGGCGCCAACACCAGCGCGGGCCCCAGCTTGCTCCGCTCCAGGAGCACCGTCAGCGCCTGCACCGTCTTCCCCAGCCCCATGTCGTCCGCGAGCACCCCACCCGCGCCCCACGACGCCAGCCGCGTCAGCCAGCGGAAGCCCTCCAACTGGTAGTCCCGCAGCGCCGTCTTCAAGCCCGTGGGCACCCGGGGCTTCAGCTCCTTCGCCGCGAAGATGCGCTCCACCAGCGACTGCCACGTCTTGTCCGCCTCCACCTCGGCGCCCGCGTCCTGGAGCGCCGTGAGCGTCTCCACCGCGGAAGGCCCCACCTCCAGGCCATGGCGCGTGGCATGCGCATGGTCCGCCAGCCGCTCCAGGTGCTCCCGCAGCGCCCCTTCAATCTCCACGTAGGACGTCGAGTCCACCTGGACGAAGCGTTCCTTCCGCCGCGCCGCATCGAGCAGCCGCGCCAACTCCACCCGCTCGCCCTCCACCGCGAGCCCGCCTAGCACGCCAAACCAGTCCCGCTTCCGCTCCAGGATGACCTTCAGCGCCGGAGGCGCGGCGGCGTGGAACAGCCGCACCGGCGCCCCCACCCACTCCAGCTCCGGCTTCGGCTCCAACTCCACGCAGGCCGAGAGCACCGCGAGGCCGCCCTGCGCGCTGGTGAAGCGGAAGGTGAAGGGCAGCTCCTCGGGCTCCGCCGTTTCGAGCGGCAACCGGGCCTGGAGCAGCTCCGCCGCGTCGCGCTCCTGAACGAAGTCACGCACCGCGTGCGCGGCCCCCGTCCCCCGCCGGACGTGGACGTCGCGCGTGCCCTCGCCCGGAATGAACGCGGGGCTGTCCGGCAACGGGCGCGTGCGCAGCTCCACGCGGACCGCCCCGCTCGCGTGCGCCTCCATGCGCACCACGGGCGCGTAGCGCAGCGGCACCGACTCCCCCAGGACGCTCCGCGGCAGCGCCACCGGCACGCGCAGGGACAGCTTCGACAACTGGTCCAGCAGCGCGACGTGGCTCTCCGGCGGAAACGCGTTGCCGTGGCGGTTCAGCGCCGTCATCAGCGCGCGGACCTCGGGCCCCGCGTCCAACACCGTGAGCACCCGCTGGCTGTCATCCCAGACGTAGAGCCCCTCCTCCGGCTGCGCCCTGCGCACCCGCTCCAGCATCGCCGTGGGCAGCATCGCGCCATCCACGCCCGCGCTCACGATGACCACGCCGTCCCGGTCCTCGGCGACGAGCCCGACCTTCGCGCGCTCGATGCGCACCAGCAGGTCCGGATTCTCATCCAGGTGGATGCGGGGGTGCCCCACCAGCTCGAAGAGCAGCGCGCGAGACGCGGGTGCCTCCGACTCCGGCAGCAACGCCGCCAGGCGCGCGTCCGCCGCCGACAGTTGCGAGCCATGGTCCTGCAGCAGCTTGCGCCGGCTCACCTTCGCGCCCGTGCTGCGCTGGCCCTTCTTGTTGCGCTTGTGTACGTAGGCCGCGAGCTCCACGCCGTACCCGTTGATGACGTCCAGCCGCCAGGAGACCTCGCCACCTCCGGGCCCACCGGGACTGTCGTCGACGGCCCGCTCCAGCGCCCGCAGCGCGCGCTCCCAGCCGGGACGGACCAGCTCCTCCAGCTCCTCGCCAAAGGTCTCCGTCCACGGCTGCCGCAGCCACAGCAACGCCGTGTCGATGGCCGCCAGCAGGTGGACGCAGAACGTCGCGCCACAGGAGCAGTCCCCCGTCACCTCGGTGGGCGCGAAAATCAACCGGGCCTCGGGGAGGATGAAGCCCGCCTGCGCCCCCACCGGCAGCTCGGAGATGCGCGTCTCGCGGAGCCGGAAGCCCGGGAGCGGCGCGTCGAACTGCATCAGGTCCGGCACCAGCGCGTGCATCGGCCGGGGTGCGACGGACGCCGGAACGCGCGCGCGCAGCGCCAGCAGCAGGCCATGGACGCGGTGCGTGCGGGGCTCGGCGGGCGGCGCGAGTCGCTCCTCGAGCGACGCCCGTGACGCCTCCGCGCCCAGCCGCTCCGCCTCCACGAAGCGCCAGGCGAGCGTGGGCAGCAGCTCCTTCATCCGGGGGGCCGGCATCGCCTCCGTCATCCAGCGCGCCAGCGAGTCCGTGCTCAGCAACTCCACGAGCCTGCGGCGGGCGAGCACGGGACGCGCCTGGGGCAGCCAGGCGGCCTCCACCAGCGGCATCAACACCGCCAGGCTCAGCCGCGACAAGTGCTCGAGCCCCTGCTCCCGCAGCCACGCCAGCGCATCACGACTCGTATCGAACAAGGGAGTCACGGGCTTCTCGAGCGGCGCGGACATGCACCCGCTTCTTCGCAAAGCACGCACGAAACGCAAGCGGCCCCGTGACGCGGGGACTTCGAGCCCGGCCCAGACTTCGCCGGACGCGTCAAGACGCAGGTCGACGTGTCCCTCCCCCGTTCATCCTCGAAGCGGCCGGGTGACGTACTTGAATGACCTCGCCTGCTTCGATATCCCACCAAGGCTGCCAAGGAGCGTCCCCGCGTGAAGCAAAGCGTGTTTGGTCTGGTCGTCGCCCTGTCACTGACCGCGTGCAAGGAGGAGCCCCGTGGGAAGATGGAGCCCATTCCCCGCCCGCCGGGGATGAAGGACGCTCCGCCTCCCGCGGAGGCCGCTCCCGTCGTCGACGCGGAGCCGCCCGTGGACCCCTCCAAGGTGGTCCTCCGGTGGAAGATTGCCCAGGGCGCGCCCACTTCGTACCGGCTCGACATCGAGCGCACCGGCGGCGCGTCCGCCAGCACCGAGGAAGACGCGCCCCCCAAGAGCGCCAAGGGCAAGGGCAAGGGCAAGGAGAAGCCCGCGCCGGTCGCCGCGGCCCTGCCCGGCCCCGTCACCTACTTCATGGAGCGGACCGACTCGGGTGACTACCGCCTCCGCGTCGTCCCCGTGGGCGGCAACGCCGACGCGGACACGGCCACGCTGAGCGAGCGAGGCTTCGTGCTCGACGGCCTGCAGGGCGCCACCCGCAACATCGCCACCCTGGTGCTGGAGCTGCCCAGAGATGCAGTCGGCACCGGTGACGCGTGGTCGCTCGGCACCGAGCTCATCCGCACGGAGGCGTTGGGGCCCCAGTTCCAGGCCGGCCAGCCCGAGCGGATCAACCGCGTGAAGCTCGCCAGCCTGACGCCCGCCGACGGGGGCGAGCAGGTGGCCACGCTGGAGTACGACATCTCCGAGAACCTGGCCGGCAAGGTCCTCGCGAAGGACGCGCCCCCCACCTCGCCCGCGCGCGCCGCGGAGGAGGACGCGGAGGCGGACGACTCGGAGCGCCCCCGGCCCCGGGCCACGCCCGAGTCCAGCGCCAGCGCCGAGGTGCGCATCACCGGCCGCGGCGAGTTCCTGGTGAAGGCCGGGCGGTGGCGCTCCTGGGAAGGCACCGTCACCTCGGTGACGAAGGGCGGCTTCCCCACCGCCGCGCTCCAGGTGCCCACCGGCGCCCTGAAGCTGCGCCTCACCGCGGTGGAGTCGGCGCCGACGCCGACGGCCCAGCCACAGCAGTAGGCGGCCCGTCCGACTCGCGCACCATGCGCACCACGGCGTCCACCCAGGCCGGGTGGGCGTTGAGGGAGGGGACCAGCGTCAGCGACTCCCCTCCCGCCTCCAGGAACTGCTCCCGCGCGCGGAGGCCAATCTCCTCCAGCGTCTCCAGGCAGTCCGCCACGAAGGCCGGGCACATCACCGCCAGGCGCTTCACGCCCTGCTTCGCCAGCTCCGGCAACACCACGTCCGTGTACGGCTTCACCCACGGCGTGCGGCCCAGCCGCGACTGGAAGGACACGCTCCACCCGCCCGCCGGCAGTCCCAGCCGCTGGGCCAGCCCCCGCGCCGTCGCGTAGCTCTGCGCGCGGTAACAGTGGCGGTTGGCGTCCGTCATGGCGTCGCAGCACGACGCGGTGGACAGGCAGTGCGTCCCCGTGGGGTCGCTCTTGCGCATGTGCCGCTCCGGCAGGCCGTGGAAGCTGAAGAGGACGTAGTCGGCGCGCGCCTCGTCAATCACCGGCCGCGCCACGGCGGTGAAGGCGTCCAGGAAGCCCGGGTGCTCGAAGAAGGCCGGCACCGCGCGCACGAAGGGCACGTCCCAGGACTGGGCCAGCACCTCGTAGGTGCGCGCCAGCGAGGACGCGGTGGAGGACGCGGCCTCCTGCGGGTACAGCGGCAGCACGGTGAACTCCGACACGCCGCGCGCCTTGAGCGCCGCGATGCCGTCGGGGATGGAGGGCGAGCCATACCGCATGGCCAGCACCACCTCGTACTCCCCCGCCAGCCGCTCGGCCACCTGGGCCGCCAGCGCCTGGCTGTACACGAGCAGCGGCGAGCCCTCCTTCATCCAGATTTTGCGGTACGCCTCCGCGCTCTTCGCCGGACGCACCGGGAGGATGATGAGGTTGAGCAGCGCCCAGCGGCCCAGCGGGTGGATGTCGATGACGCGCGCGTCACTGAGGAACTCGCGCAGGTAGCGGCGCACCGGCCCCGAATGAGGCGCATCCGGCGTCCCCAGGTTGACGAGCAGCAGCCCTCGCTTCGAGGTGGGCGTTGGCATCAGTGCAGGGAGTTGGGGAGGGTGAGCGCGAACTCGGCGATGCGCGCTTCGAAGTGCGTGCCGTCCGGCCGCACCATGTCATAGGTGCCGCGCATGGTGCCGAAGGGCGTGCGCAGCATGGCCCAGCTCGTGTACTCGAACCGCTCTCCGGGCCCCAGGTGGGGCTGGCGGCCCACCACGCCCTCGCCCTTCACCTCTTCCACCTTGCCCGTGGCATCGGTGATGACCCAATGCCGCGCCTTGAGCTGTGCCGGCGCGTCGCCCTCGTTGGCGATCTCCACCGTGTACATGAAGGCGAACTGCCCGGACTCTGGAGCGCTGCGCTCCGGCCAGTAGGCGGGCTTCACGGTGATGCGGATGCCGTCAGTGGTGGCGCTGGAGGACATGCCCCCAGATTTGGCGGTAACGGCGGCCACTTGCAAGGAAAACGCCGGGTTGGCGGCCCGGCGCCCCGCCTACGTCTTGGCGCTCTCGCGGTCCTGTCCGGGCTCCGGCTGCTTCGGCCACACCAGCGAGGCGATGATGGCCGCCACCAGCACGCCGGCAATCACGCCCAGGGAGATGCCGATGGGGACGTGGATGTCGAAGAAGGTGATGAGCATCTTCACGCCCACGAAGCCCAGGATGGCGCTCAGGCCCACCTTCAGGAAGTGGAACTTGTCCATCAGGCTGGAGACGACGAAGAACAGCGAGCGCAGGCCCAGAATCGCGCACACGTTGGACGTGTAGATGATGAAGGCGTCCTGGCTGATGCCCAGCACCGCGGGGATGGAGTCCAGCGCGAAGAGCAGGTCCGTGGCCTCCACCACCAGCAGCACGATGAACAGCGGCGTGAACTTGCGCCGGCCATCCTCCGTCACCCGGAAGCGGCTGCCGTCACCCAGCCGCGCCACCGGCAGCACCCGGCGCGCGAACTTCACGATGCCCTTCTGCTCCGGGTCAATCTCCTCGTCCTTGGACACCAGCATCTTCACCGCGGTGAAGACGAGGAACGCGCCGAACAGGTAGATGAGCCAGTGGAACTGCTTCACCAGCGCCGTGCCGGCGATGATGAGGGCAGCGCGCATGACGAACGCGCCCAGGATGCCCCAGAAGAGCACCCGGTGCTGGTGCTCGGGCGCCACCCGGAAGTAGCTGAACACCATCAGGAAGACGAAGAGGTTGTCGACGGAGAGCGCGTACTCCACCACGTACGCCGTCAACCACTGGAGCCCCACGGTGGGCCCCTGGTAGTGCCAGATGCCCGCGCAGAAAATCAGGCTGAGGGTAATCCACACCAGCGTCCAGAGGCCCGCCTCCTTCGGCGTCACCGCATGGTCCTTGCGGTGGAACAGCCCGAGGTCCATCGCGAGCATCGCGAGGACGAAGACGTTGAAACCCACCCAGAGCGCGACTTGCGTGTTCACGTAGCAATCCTGTTGCAGGGGACGGCGGGGCGCACCCTACCGGCGGGATGCCCGGGCGTCGACCCCCCGCGTGAACCCGCTGGACCTCCTGCTTTCGTCCAGCGGGCCCCCTGCGGCCCCTCGGAGGGCTATTCCGTGGCCGGGCGGCGCAGCACCGCCAGGGAGCGGCCCGCCACCTGCACGGTGCCCCCCGCCGGCGTGTGCGTGCGCGGCGACTCCCCCGCCAACGCGGTGTCCACCACCAGCTCCCAGTCCGCGCCCCATTCGACGGCGGGCAGCATGAAGGTGATGGGCTCATGGTGGGCGTTCATCAGCACCAGGACGGTGTCCCCCACAATCCGGTTTCCTTCGTCGTCCGGCGCGGCGATGGCGTCACCACCCAGCAGGAATCCCAGGGAGCGCACGTAGGGCTTCTCCCAGTCGTCCTTGCGCATCTCCTTGCCGTCGGGCCGGAACCACGCCAGGTCCTTCAGCTCGCTGTCCCACATATGGGCGCCGCGGAAGAAGCGCCGCTTGTGCAGCACCGGCTGTTCGCGCCGCAGCTTCGTCAGGGCGCAGGTGAAGTCCAGCAGCGCGCGCTGCGTGTCGTTCAGCTCCCAGTCCACCCACGACAGCGCGTTGTCCTGGCAGTAGGCGTTGTTGTTGCCCTTCTGCGTGCGGCCCATCTCGTCGCCGGCCACCAGCATGGGCACGCCCTGGGACAGGAAGAGCGTGGCCAGGAAGTTGCGCTTCTGCTGTTCGCGCAGGGCGTTGATTTTCGCGTCCGCCGTCTCGCCCTCCACCCCACAGTTCCAGGAGTGGTTGTCGTTGGCGCCGTCGCGGTTCTCCTCGCCGTTCGCCTCGTTGTGCTTGTCGTTGTACGTGACGAGGTCGTGCAGCGTGAAGCCGTCGTGCGCGGTGACGAAGTTCACGCTCGCGGTGGGCTTGCGGCCGGACAGTGAGAAGAGGTCCGAGCTGCCAGTGAGGCGATAGCCAATCTCCGCCGCCTGCCGGTCATCGCCCTTCCAGTAGCGGCGGATGGTGTCGCGGTACTTGCCGTTCCACTCGCTCCACAGCACCGGGAAGTTGCCCACCTGGTAGCCGAAGTCGCCCACGTCCCAGGGCTCGGAGATGAGCTTCACCCGGCTGAGCACCGGGTCCTGGTGGATGATTTGGAAGAAGGCCGCGCGGGTGTCGTAGCCGTGCCTGTCTCTCCCCAGCGTGGTGGCCAGGTCGAAGCGGAACCCGTCCACGTGCAGCTCCTCCACCCAGTAGCGCAGGGAGTCGGTGATGAGCTTCAGCGCGTACGGGTGCGTGGCGTTCCACGAATTTCCGCACCCGGTGAAGTCCAGGTAGTAGCGCGGGTCCTTCTCCGTGAGCCGGTAGTACGCCGCGTTGTCCACGCCCTTGAAGGACAGCGTGGGGCCCAGGTGGTTGCCTTCGCAGGTGTGGTTGTAGACGACGTCGAGCAGCACCTCGATGCCAGCGCGGTGCAGCTGCTTCACCATGCGCTTGAACTCGTCCACCTGCCCGCCCAGCGACCCCGAGCCGCTGTAGCGCGCGTCCGGCGCGAAGTACCCCAGCGTGTTGTAGCCCCAGTAATTGACCTTCTCGCGCTGGATGAGGAAGGGCTCGTCGACGATGTGCTGGATGGGCAGGAGCTCCACCGCGGTGACGCCCACCCTCTTCAGGTGTTCGATGCTGGCCGGGTGCGCCAGCCCCGCGTAGGTGCCCCGCTGCGCCTCCGGGACGCGAGGGTGCAGCCTGGTGAAGCCCTTCACGTGGACTTCGTAGATGAGCGTGTCGTGCCACGGCACGCGGGGCGGAGCGTCTCCCTCCCAGTCGAAGGTGTCCGCGCCCAGCACCACGCCCTTGGGCACGCCGGCCGCGTCATCGCGCGTGTCGAGCGCGAGGTCGTCCTCCTTGGCGCCCGGCGTGTAGGCGTAGATGGGGGCCTGGTAGTCCACCTGGCCGTGGATGGCCCGGGCATACGGGTCCACCAGCAGCTTGTGGGGGTTGAAGCGCAGCCCCTTCTTCGGCTCGTAGGGCCCGTGCACGCGCAGCCCGTAGAGGGCTCCGGCGCCCACCCCAGGCACGTAGCCGTGCCACACCTGGTGGGTGTTCTCCAGCAGGGGAAAGCGGCGCGTCTCCTTCGCGGGGTCCTCCGGGTCGAAGAGGCAGACCTCGACCTTCTTGGCGTGCTCGCTGAATACGGCGAAGTTGACCCCGTGCCCGTCGAACGTGGCGCCCAGGGGATACGGCTTCCCTGGAAGCACCTCGGCCCTCCTCATCCGGCGCTCCTCTCCAGCAGAATCACCGGAAACGCCGCCAGGAGCGGCCCCAGGGGCAGCACCGCGCCACCCGGTCCACGCTCGGGCCGCACCTGACGTCCGGTGAACACATCGCGGAACATCATGCCCGCATATGCCTCCGGAAGGTCCAGGAACGTGCTGCCGTAGGCGCCCGCCAGCCCTTCGGGGGCCTGCAGGGCGGACAGGGTGTAACGCGGCGCGCAGGCCACCACCACGGCGTCGCCGTGCTCACGGGCGAAGGCCACCGCCGCCTTCGCCCGGGCCCCGGTCAGCTCCAGCGCCCGGTAGCCGCTCTCCCGGAAGAGGGCCGCCTGCCGCTGACGCAGCCGCAGGGCCTCCGTCAGGACGTAGAGCTTCACCTGGCCGTCCTCGAGGTTCGCCGCCAGCCGCCCGCTCAGCGCGGCCCGGTCCTGCTCCGCCTCGGCGTCCAGCGCCTCCAGCAGCCGCGCGCGCAGCGCGAAGTCCACCGGCCGCCGGTTGTCCGGGTCCACCAGCGACAAGTCCCACAGCTCACAGCCCTGGTAGGTGTCCACCACGCCGGGCGAGGCCAGCTTCAGCAGCAGCTGCCCCAGCGCGTTGTGCTGGCCCGCGCGCTCGATGGAGCGCTTGAAGTCCCGCGCGTCCGCCAGGAAGGCGCCCGTCACCTTTGAATCGAAGCAGGCGTCCACGTAGCGCGCCACCGCGTCGTCATAGGCGCCGTCGGGGTTGGTCCACGAGGTGCGGACCTTGGCCTCCTTGATGGCCTTGCCCATGTACTCGCGCACCCGGCGCTGGAAGTCCGCCAGCGCCTCCGCGGAGAGGGCGTCGCCCATGGGCCACGCCCCCACCACCGTCTGGAAGAAGAGGTACATGTCATTGGCCGTGGGCGCCGGGCCGGACGGCAGCTGGGACACCGCCTTCTCCGTCTGGCGGGCCCACTTCCTCACCCGCTTGCGCCACTCCTCCGGCACCTCGGTCAGCACGTTGATGCGCGCGCGCACGTCCTCGCTGCGCTTGGTGTCATGGGTGCTGGAGGTGAGCTGGCTGGCCGGCCACCGCTCCGCGCGCTCCTGGTTGCGCAGGTGGAAGGTGTTGGCGTGGACGCCGAAGCGCTCCGGCTCGCCGCCCACCTCGTTGAGGCTCACCAGCCGGTTGTAGATGTAGAAGACGGTGTCCTCCAGGCCCTTGGCCATGACGGGCCCCGTCACCTGCTGCAGCTTCATGGCGAAGCGCAGCATGTCCGCCCGCTCGCGCGCGTCGGTGTGCTCCGGGTAGCGGCGCAGGAGGACGTCGCGCAGGAAGTCGAAGATGGACGCGTTGGTGGTGGCGTTGCGCACCTTGGCGCGCTGGATGGTCCACTCGATGTACTGCACGTCCCGCCCGTCCAGCTCCGGGCGCCAGCCGTCCACGTAGGTGCGGTACACGGGGAACAGGGCGATGAACTCCACCAGCGCCCGCCGCAGCGAGTTGAGCGTGAAGTCGCGCGTGCGCCGGTTCATCTCCGAGATGCGGTTGAGCTCGTGCGCCAGCACGTTGATTTCGCTGGCCATGGACACGCGCATGATGAGCAGCTTCTTCTGGTAGACGAGCTCGGCGAAGTCCGCCTGCCCTCCCACGAAGCGCGCGTACGTCTCCGTCAGCGCCTTCTCCGCGTCCGGATGGACGAACAGGCCGCTCACCGCGTTGGCGAAGCGGTAGCCCGTGGTGCCGTGCACGGCCCAGGACTCAGGCATGCGCTCACGGCCGCCCTGAATCTTCTCCACCACCACGTACAGCGCCTTGCGCAGCGGGCTGTCCGGCTGCTCCGTCACCTCCGCGCGCCACCGCTCGCGCAAGCTGGACTCCACCGCCGACCAGCGCGTGTCCTCCTCCGCATGCGTCTGGAGGAACAGCGCATGGGCCCGCTCCACGAAGTACGCCTCCTGCAGGTCCAGGAAGTAGGCGGTCGGGTCGAAGAGGCCGTCCGGGTGGTCGATGCGCAGCCCCGTGACGAGCCCCTCGCGCAGCCAACGGAAGATGAGCGCGTGCGCCTCCTGGAAGACGTCCGGGTCCTCCTCGCGCAGCGCGGCCAGGCCGTTGATGTCGAAGAAGCGCCGGTAGTTGATTTCCTCGCCCGCCACCCGCCAGTGCGCCAGCCGGTAGCTGCACGCCGTCAGCACCGAGTCCAGCAAGTCATACGAGCGCGGGTTGCCCGGCTCGCCATTGAAGACGCGGACGTTGTCCTCGATGTAGGCCAGCACCTCCGGGAACTCCGCCGTCACCGCGGCCAACCGGCGCTTGATGACCTCCTTCTCCCGGTGGCGCTCCACCACCTTCGGCCGCTCCACCTCCGTGCGCGAGGGCAGGTAGTCGATGGCGGTGAGGATGGACAGGAACTCCAGCATGCCGGGGTGCTCCCCCCCCAGCCGCGACTCCAGCCGCTCCAGGCCATGGCGCAGGATGCGAGCGTACTGACGCGGCGCCACCGGCAGCAGGTGCTCGTAGTAATGGAGGAAGAAGGCGCCCTCGCGGAAGGACAGCTTCAGCTCCCCGCGCTCCAGGACGATGCCGTACTGGTCCCCCAGAATCGGCAGCAGCACCCTGTCACGCAGCTCCTCCTTCACCGGCGCCCAGTCGATGTCGAAGAACTTCGCGTAGACGGAGGACGGGCCGTTCTCCAGCACGTCGAACCACAGGCGGTTGTCCCGCTCGATGCCCATGTGGTTGGGCACCACGTCCAGCACCTGCCCCATGCCCTGCGCATGCAGCGCCGCGCAGAGCGCCGCGTGCGCTTCGGCCGTTCCGACCTCGGGGTTCAATTGTTGGTGGTCCACGCAGTCATAGCCGTGCGTGCTTCCGGGCGTGGCCTTCAGGTAGGGGGAGGCATAGAGGTCGCTCACCCCCAGGCGGGCCAGGTACGGCACCACCTGCCGCGCGTCCTCGAAGGTGAAGCCCTGGTGGAACTGCACGCGGTACGTGGACAGGGGCGTGTGCGGGCGCGACGCCAGGTCCGTCTGGACGCGTGCGTAGAGCCCTTCGGCCAGGGCCTCCGCTGTCATCGTGGCACCACCCGCCCCATTCGAGGCGGACCCCTCTTCTTCCAAGGCGTCGAGCAACATGGGGCCCAGAGGTAGGCCGTCCGCGCTCCGACCGCCAGCAAACAGAAACACGTCCGCCCTCTATCCAACGCTCCGCGCCGACACGCCAACCCTCAGGTAATGCAAAGGGCCCGCCGCTTGTCGCGGCGAGCCCCGAGTACGGCCACCGGGAGACCCCGGCCAATGCTCAGCTCAGCTGCTTGTTCACCAGCGCCGTCATCTCGAACATGGTGACGCTCTTCTTGCCACCAAAGATGGGCTTGAGCTTGTCGTCGGCGTTGATCTGCCGCTTGTTCTTCGCGTCCTGCAGGCCCTGCTTCTTGATGTAGGCCCAGAGCTTCTTGACAACCTCGGTGCGCGGCAGCGGCTTCGCGCCGACGATCTCAGCGAGCGCGGCAGACGGCGTCATCTCCTTCATGAACGACGCGTTCGGCGTGCGCTTCTTCGCGGCGGGAGCCTTCTTCGCGGCGGGAGCCTTCTTCGCAGCAGCTTTCTTGGCGGCCATTCGTCTTGAGTCTCCTCCCCTCCGAAGGGGACGTTGTACGGCTTTGCTTATGTGAAGCGACAGCCGATGCGGCGTAGAAGTAGCACGCCCAAGCCCGAAAAACAGCCCTCTCCTGCGTTTTTCCCTCTGAGCGCCCCTCGGGGAACGCGGCTGGAGCCCGACAATCAGCCTCCGGAGCGCGCTCTGCCCTCGGGAAACCCCTTGTCGGCGTGGATCAGCACCCAAACGGCCGCCGGATTCTCCTTGCGGTCGTGGTGTGTTTTTTTGGATGAAACCCCTTCATGAGAGCCCTCATCACTGGTGCAGGCGGCTTCCTGGGGACGTGGCTGGCCAGGGCCCTGGCCGCGCGCGGAGACAGCGTCACATGCCTGTTGCGCCCGGGAGGTGACGCCTCGGGGCTCGCGGGAGTGACGTACACGCGGGTGGACGGCGACGTGACGGTGCCCTCCACGCTGGCGGCCGCGGTGGCGGGGCAGGACGTCGTCTTCCACCTGGCGGGCGCTCGCCGCGGCGCGACACGAGACGACTTCATGCGCGTCAACGCGGAGGGCACCCGCCACCTGTGCGAGGCCATGGTGGCCGCGGGCCACCGCCCCCGGCTGGTGCTCACGGGCTCGCTGGCCGCCTGCGGTCCGTCCACGCCCACCCGGCCGCACGTGGAGGAAGACGCCTTCCACCCCCACGAATGGTACGGGGAGAGCAAGGCAGAGGCCGAGCGCATCGCCTTCTCCTATGGAGACCGGCTGCCCGTCACGGTGTCCCGGCCGCCGCGCATCCTGGGGCCCGGGGACAGGGAGAACCTCCCCTTCTTCAAGATGGCCCAGCGCGGCATCCGGCTGGAGCTGTCCGGCGGCCCCCGCCCGCTGACCATGGTGGACGTGGAGGACGTGGTGGACGTCCTCTTGCTGCAGGCCACCCACCCCGCAGCCCTTGGTGAAGCCTTCTTCTGCGCGGGCCCCGGCGAGCCCCTGTCACTGGAAAAGGTGCAGGACCTGGGTGCGCAAGCCCTGGGACTCACGCCCCGCACGGTGCGCGTGCCCCCCGCGGTGCTCCAGGCCCTGGCCACGGCGGCGGACGGGGTGTCTCAGTTGACGGGCCGCAAGCTGGCTTTGAGCCGGAAGCTGGCGAAGCAGCTCCTGGCGCCTGCCTGGACGTGCTCCGGGGCCAAGGCCGAGCGGCTGCTGGGCTTTCACCCCCGGCGTGACCTGGCGGACTCCATCCGTCGCAGCGTGCGGTGGTACCAGGAGCAGGGCTGGCTATAGCCCTTCTTCCCCGAGCCGCCGGGAGGCGCGCCAAACTCCCGGCATCGTTGACCTCCACCCCCTCGAAGTGTCAGGAAGCCCGCAGCCCCATGCCCTCGAAAGCCGCCTTCTTCGATGTCGACGGGACGCTCGTGAAGACGAACGTCGTCCACGTCTACGCGTACTACGCGATGAACCGCGGCTCCGTCCTGGGCATCGCGGGGCGGACCCTGAGCACCGCCCTCAGCGTGCCGCTCTTCGGTGTCATGGACGCGGTGGACCGCAAGACGTTCAACGAGTTCTTCTACCGCTACTATGCGGGCCTGAGCGAAGACCGCCTGGTCACCATCGCCGAGGACATGTTCGAGGACGTGCTGCAGCCCGCCCTCTTCGAGCAGACGCAGGACCTCATCGACCAGGCCCGCCGCAGCGGCTGCAAGATTGTGCTCGTCACCGGCGCGCTGGACTTCACCATGCGCCCGCTGGCGCGCCACCTGGGCGCCGACGACCTGATCGCCAACAAGATGCAGTTCGTGGGCGGCAAGGCGACGGGCAAGGTGATTCCGCCCATCATCGAAGGCGCGAACAAGGCGAACGCCATCCGCGCCTACTGCACCAAGGAAGGCCTGTCGCTGGACAAGTGCCACGGCTACTCCGACAGCGCCTCTGACTACGCGATGCTCGCGGTGGTGGGCCGTCCCACCGCGGTGAACCCGGACCTGCGGCTGCGCTCCATCGCGCGCGCCTACAACTGGCCCATCCTCGACCTCAAGTAAGAGCCCCACGCCATGCGCCCGTTCAAGACGCTCCAGAAGCTGTACGACGAGGAAAGCCAGGTCGTCATCACCGAGAAGGGCAGCCCCCCGCGCGTGCTGTTCCACGGTGAGAACTTCCTGCAGGAGGATTTGCCGGTCGGCACGCGCGTCATCTTCCCGCGCCCGCCCCTGGCCGGCGTGCCCAACGTCAAGGCCGCCATCCGCTACGCCATCAACCACCCGGAGGGCATGGAGCCGCTGCACGCGCTGCTCAAGCCGGGCATGCGCCTGACGTGCGTCATCGACGACATCAGCGTGCCGCTGCCGCCCATGGTGACGCCGGACGTGCGGCAGACCATCCTGGAAATCGTCCTGGAGCTGGCCGCCGACAGCGGCGTGGACGACGTGCACCTCATCATCGCCAACGCCCTGCACCGCCGGATGACGGAAGGCGAGATGAAGCGCATGGTGGGCGAGAAGATTTTCGACGCCTACTACCCGGACCGCTACTACAACCACGACGCCGAGGACCCGGACGGGATGGTCGCGCTGGAGCGCACGTCCCACGGTGAAGAGGTGTCGGTGAACCGCCGCGTGGCGGAGAGCGACCTCATCGTCTACGTGAATGTGAACTTCGTGCCCATGAACGGCGGGCACAAGTCCATGGGCACCGGCGTGTCCAACTACGCGTCGCTGCGCCACCACCACAACCCGAAGACCATCCGCGCCTCCGATAGCTACATGGAGCCGAAGACGAGCGCGCTCTACAAGAGCAACGAGCGCATCGGGCGCAACATCGACAAGCACCTGAAGGTCTTCCACATCGAGACGGCGCTGAACAACCGCATGTTCGGCGGCCCCACCGACTTCCTGGCGAAGAAGGAAGAGGACTACACGGAGGCGGACCGGCTGAAGTTCCAGGCCATGCGCTTCGCGCTGTCCAAGGTGCCGCGCGCCGCCGCGCGCAAGGTGCTCAACTCCATCCCCGCGCCCTACGACGTCACGGGCGTCTATGCCGGCGCGACGGAGCCCACGCACCAGAAGACGCTGGAGACGAGCTACAAGCAGTACGTGGTGCCGGTGGAGGGACAGAGCGACATCGTCATCTTCCCCATCCCGTTCATCTCCCCGTACAGCGTCAACTCCATCCTCAACCCGCTGCTGGTGCAGGTGATGGGGCTGGGCTACTTCTACAACCTGAACCGCGGCGTGCCGCTGGTGAAGAAGGGCGGCGTGCTCATCCTCCTGCACCCGGCCTACGACGAGTTCGACCCGGAGCACCACCCCAGCTACATCGAGTTCTTCCACCGGCTGCTGCCGGAGACGCGCGACTCCATGAAGCTGGAGCACAAGTACGAGCGCGAGTTCGCGGAGAACCCCAGCTACGTGCACCTGTACCGCAAGGGCAACGCCTACCACGGCGTGCACCCCTTCTACATGTGGTACTGGGGCGAGAACGGCCGCCAGCACGTGGGCAAGGTCATCGTCGCGGGCGCGGAGAACAACCACGTCCCCGCCTTGATGGGCTGGGAGCGCACCGACACGCTCACCGAGGCCATTGAAGAGGCCCGCGGGTTCATGGGCCGCTCGGCCTCCATCAGCCTGCTGCGCATCGCGCCCACGGTGATGGTGGACGTGAAGTGAGGACGCCCATGGCCGCCCTTCCCGAGCTGAACGTCACCCAGACCTTCACCGGCAAGCGCCTGCTCTTCGCGGGCGCCACCGGCTTCGTGGGCAAGGTGACGCTGTCCATGCTGCTGACCCGCTACGGGCAGGACCTGGACAAGGTGTACGTGCTGGTCCGCAAGGGCAGCGCCGCGTCCGCCGAGCGCCGCTTCTTCGACAAGGTGGCCACCAGCGAGCCCTTCCAGCCGCTGCGCGACACCCTGGGGGATGAAGGCGCGCTGGCCTTCATCCGCCAGAAGGTGGAGGTGCTGGACGGCGACATCACCGACCCGTGGATGGGCCTGGAAGAGCCCCAGGTGGAGGCGCTCACCGGCAAGGTGCACGCGTTCATCAACTGCGCGGGGCTGGTGTCCTTCAACCCGTCGCTGGAGGTGGGCCTCAACGTCAACACCCACGGCCTGAAGTTCGCCGCGGCGCTGGCGCTGCGCTGGTCCGTCCCGTTGATTCACATGTCCACGGCCTTCGTGGCCGGCAACCGCAGCGGGCTCGTCTTTGAAGACGAGGAGGTTCGCGGCTACTTCCCCAAGCGGGAGGAGATGGACGGCCGCGACTTCAGCCTGGAGCAGGAGCTGCAGGACGCGGCGCGCATCGTCGCGCGGCTGCGCGAGCAGGCCGATGACCGGGCCCTGACGTCCACCTTCCGCAAGAAGGCGCTGGACCGGCTGGAAGAAGAAGGCCGCGACCCCAACGACGAGAAGACGCTGCGGCTGGCGGTGGGCCGTGAGCGCAAGCTGTGGCTCAGCGGCGAGCTGGTGCGCGCCGGCATGGAGCGCGCCGCCCACTGGGGCTGGCCCAACACGTACACGTACACCAAGTCCCTGGGCGAGCAGGTGCTCGCGGCCACGCCGGGCCTGCGCTACTCCATCGTCCGGCCCTCCATCGTGGAGAGCGCGCGGCACTTCCCCTTCCCCGGCTGGAACGAGGGCTTCACCACCTCCGCGCCCCTGGCCTTCGCGGGCATCAAGGGCCCCGGCGGCATCCCCGCGGGCGAAAACACCATCCTGGACATCATCCCGGTGGACCAGGTGGCGGGCGCCACCATCGGCATCACCGCGCATGCGATGGACGTGGAGGAGCGGCGCATCTACCAGCTCGCCTCCGGCGACGAGAACCCCTTCTACGCCGGCCGCTCCGTGGAGCTGGTGGGCCTTTACCGGCGGCGCTACTACCGCAACCGCGAGTCCGGCAACGCGCTGCTGAACAAGCTGCGCTCGCGCGTCGAGCCGCAGCCGGTCAGCAAGAGGGAGTTCGAGCTGTTCAGCGCGCCCATGCTGCTGCGCGGCGCGCGCTTCCTGAAGAAGACCATCGACGAGGTGCGTCCCGCCTGGGGCGCTCCCGCCGTCCAGGCCATGCTGGACAAGGCGAAGGTGTCGCTGGACGAGGTGGACGGCAACGCCCAGGGCATCATCGCCCTGACGGAGCTGTTCCTCCCCTTCCTCTACGAGAACCGCTACGTCTTCCGCTGCGACAACACGCGCTCCGTCTACGCGCGCATGGCGCACGCGGACCGGCTCAAGGTGCCCTGGGACCCGGAGCACATCGACTGGCGCGAGTACTTCCTGGGGACCCACCTCCCCGGCCTGGAGAAGTGGGTGTTCCCGGGCATGGAGTCGGAGCGCGAGAAGCGCACCGTCATCCCCGCGCACCGCGACCTGCTGGAGCTGATGGAAGCCACGGTGCACGCG
Organism: Myxococcus sp. SDU36; assembly: GCF_030168875.1. Taxonomy (NCBI): domain Bacteria; kingdom Pseudomonadati; phylum Myxococcota; class Myxococcia; order Myxococcales; family Myxococcaceae; genus Myxococcus; species Myxococcus sp. SDU36. Next base: position 8,405,951 of record NZ_CP077414.1, on the reverse strand, counting down.
TACCGGCACCGCGTGGCCTTCCGCATGGTGGCGGGTGAGAAGGAGGAGCGCTTCACCTACGGCGAGGTGCACCGCTACGCCGCGCGCGTGGGCAGCTTCCTGCTGGCCGCGGGCATCAAGCACGGCGACCGCGTGCTGCTGGTGTCGGAGAACCGGCCCGAGTGGGGCATCAGCTACTTCGGCATCCTGCGCGCGGGCGCCACCGTCGTTCCGGTGGACCCGGGCTTGAGCGAGGCGGAGCTGGTCAACATCGCCCGCCGGGCGGACGCGCGCGCGTGCCTCGTCTCCGAGGACGCGGCCCGGGACTTCCCCGGCCTCTTCACCGCGCTGGGTGACGGCGTCACCGTGGCCAGCCTCGCGGAGGCGATGACGGGCGACCCGGCGCACCCGGACCGCATCGGGCCGGTGCGCAAGTCCGCCGCGGCGGACGACCTGGCCAGCATCATCTTCACCTCCGGCACCACGGGCACGCCCAAGGGCGTCATGCTCACCCACCGCAACTTCGCCGCGCTGGTGGCGAAGCTGGCGGGGACCTTCGACATCGGCGTGGGCGACGGTGTGCTGTCCGTGCTGCCGCTGCACCACACCTTCGAGTTCGCCTCCGGCTTCCTCACCCCGTTCTGGCGCGGGGCGGAAATCACGTACATCGACGAGCTGACGTCGGACCGGCTGGGTGAAGTGTTCGAGACGGGCCGCATCACCGCCATGGTGGGCGTGCCGGCGCTGTGGCAGCTCCTGCACCGCAAGATTACGCAGGAGTTCGCCAGCCGCCCGCCGTTCATCGAACAGGCGCTCAAGGCGCTGATGGCCACCCACGGCGAGCTGCGCAACCGCAACAACATCAACCTGGGCAAGCTGCTGTTCTGGCCGGTGCACCGCAAGTTCGGCGGGCGCATCAAGGTCATCGTGTCGGGCGGCTCGGCGCTGCCGGACGACGTGCACAAGGCCTTCCACGAGCTGGGCTTCAACATCACGGAGGGCTACGGCCTGACGGAGGCCGCGCCGGTGCTGGCGGTGACGAAGCCCGGCAACAAGCGCCAGCCTGGAACGGTGGGCCGCGCGCTGCCCGGCATCGAGCTGCGCATCCTCAACCCGGACAGCGACGGGCTGGGTGAGGTGCTGGCCAAGGGCCCCAACGTCATGCCCGGCTACTTCGGCGACCGCGAGGCCACCGAGGCGGTGCTCAAGGACGGCTGGCTGCACACGGGCGACCTGGGACGTCTGGACGCGGAGGGCCACCTGTACCTGGCGGGCCGCGCGAAGGACGTCATCATCGACCACAACGGGAAGAACATCTACCCGGACGAGCTGGAGGAGCTGTACCAGGACCACGCGCACATCCAGGAGCTGTCCATCGTCGGCCTGCCCGACGACGCGGGCGGCGAGAAGGTGGCGTGCCTGTGCGTGCCTGACTACGCGAACCGCCCGCGCGAGGAGGTGCGCCGCGAGCTGGAGGAGCACTTCCGCAAGGTGAGCGCGGGCATGCCCTTCTACCGGCGCGTGAAGGTGCTGCGCCTGTGGGACGGCGAGCTGCCCCGCACCGCCAAGCGCAGCGTGAAGCGCAAGCAGGTGGTGGAGGAGCTCAAGCGCCAGGAGCGCATGGCGGCCAGCGCCAGCAAGGCGCGCGAGAAGGCGGCCAACCCCGCCACGGGCGGCGTCGCGGACTGGCTCTTCCCGCTCATCGCGGAGGTCAGCCACCGGCCGGTGTCCGACGTGCGTCCGGACGCGCTGCTCAGCGGGGACCTCGGCTTCGACTCGTTGATGCTCACCGAGCTGTCCTCCGCGCTGGAGGCGGCCGGCGTGCCGCTGCCCGCCGTGGAGGACCTGACGCAGGTGCAGACGGTGGAGGACCTGCGCAAGGTGGTGGCATCCTCCGGCAAGCGCCCCTCGGCGGAGACGCGGGCGAAGGAAATCTCCAAGGAGAACGCGCGCGCGGAAGAGGTGGAGATTCCGGTGCCTGACGTGGTGGCGGACGTGGGCCGGCAGCTGATGTCCTTCGGGCAGAAGGTGCTCTACGGCGGCGTGTTCGACGTGAAGGTGACGGGCAAGCCCTTCATCCCGCGCAACCGCAACTTCCTCGTCATCGCCAACCACTCCAGCCACCTGGACGCGGGCCTGGTCCGCACGGCGCTGGGTGACCAGGGCGAGCGGCTGGTGTCCCTGGCGGCGCGCGACTACTTCTTCAACACGCCGCTCAAGCGCGCCTGGTTCGAGAACTTCACCAACCTGGTGCCCATTGAACGGCAGGGCTCGCTGCGTGAGTCGCTGCGCATGGCGGGCGAGGCGCTGCGACAGGGCTTCAACGTCCTCATCTTCCCGGAGGGCACGCGCTCCACCACCGGGGAGTTGATGGAGTTCAAGTCCACGCTGGGCTACCTGGCGCTCACCTTCAACATGGACGTGCTGCCGCTGTACATCGGCGGCGCCTTCGACGCGCTGCCCAAGGGCAGCGTGCTGCCCAAGACGAAGACGCCCCTGCGGGTGAACATCGGTCCGGTGCTGGGCCACGCGGACCTGCGCGCGCGGGTGCAGGGCATGGCGCGCTCGGAGGGCTACCGCTACGTCACGCGCATCGCCGAGGACTCGATGCGGGCGCTGCGCGACGGCCGGGTGCTGAGCCTGGAGCGCGTGGACCCGCCTCAGGCCGGGGCCACGCCTCGCGCGACCACGTCCACGGAAGGGAAGGACTCGTGAAGCTGCTGGTGACGGGAGGCACGGGTTTTCTGGGCACGCACCTGGTGCCCAGGCTGGTGGCGGCGGGCCACGAGGTGCGGCTCATCGGCCGCTCGCGGCCTTCGGGCGCGCCCTACGCGGGCACGGAGTACGTCCCCGGTGACTTGAAGGACCGGGACGTGGTGCGCCGCGCGCTGGAGGGCGTGGACGCCGTCTACCACCTGGCGGGGCTCGTCTCCTTCCAGCCGAAGGACGCGCGGAAGATGTTCGAGCTGCACGTGGACAGCACCCGCGAGCTGCTGCGGGACGTGCGCGAGGCCGGCGTGAAGCGCGTGGTGCTGGCCTCCACCTCCGGCACCATCGCGGTGTCGAAGGAGGCGCAGGTCCACGACGAGCGCGCCGACTATCCGATTCCGGTGGTGGGCCAGTGGCCCTACTACCTGTCGAAAATCTACGAGGAGAAGCTGGCGCTCGCGTACTGCCGCAAGCACGACATTCCCCTGGTGGTGCTCAACCCCAGCCTGCTGATGGGGCCCGGGGATGACCGGCTGTCCTCCACGTGGACGGTGGTGAAGTTCCTCAACCGCGAGCTGCCAGCCATGCCGGGCGGCGGCATCTCCTTCGTGGACGCGCGCGACGCGGCGGACGCCTTCGTCCAGGCGCTCACCCGGGGCGAGGTGTACGGCCGTCACCTCATGGGCGTGAATCTGTCCATGAAGGACTTCTTCCAGCGGCTGGAGCGCCTGTCCGGCGTGCCCGCGCCGAAGCTGAAGCTGCCCTCCAAGGTCAACGTGCTCGGCGGGAAGCTGCTGGAGCGCTGGGCCAAGGTGCGCGGCACCACGCCGACGCTGGACCCGCAGGAAATCGACATCGGCGAGCACTGGTTCTGGCTGGACGCGTCCAAGGCGGAGGCCGAGCTCGGCTTCCGCGCGCGCGACATCCAGGAGACGCTCTCCGAGACGGTGCAGCACATCTACGGGAAGATGCCGCCCCAGAGCCTGCCAGGCACCAAGGGCCGGCTGGCGGAGCTGCGCGAGAACACCTGAGCGGGACGCTGGCGGGAGCCTCCGGACTCCCGCCCTTCACCGCTAACGCCGCGGCACGCCCACCGTGCGCTGGGCGTTGTCCACCAGGCGCGCGGCCCAGGGCTCCGAGCGGTGGCTCCACACCCAGGCCGCGCCGAGGAAGACGCAGCCCAGGAGCACGAGCACCAACCGCGAGAGGAAGGACGGCCCCGCTTCGCTTGCGCTGGTGGCCACGGCCTAGCCCACCACGCGGTTGCGGCCCGACTTCTTCGCCTTGTACAGGTTGGCGTCCGCCACCTTGATGAAGTGCGTGGGCTCCAGCATGTCCGACGTCTGCTCGGCCACGCCAATGGAGATGGTGACGGGGATTTCCTTCTCGTCGTAGACGAAGGACTTCTCCGCGATGAGCCGGCGAATCTTCTCCGCGAACAGGCGCGCCTTGTCCAGACCGTCCTCGGGGAGGACGACGGCGAACTCCTCGCCGCCATAGCGGGCGAAGCACTGCTCGCGGCGCACCAGGCGCTTGATGGACTGGGCCAGCTCCCGCAGCACGTAGTCCCCGGCGAGGTGGCCGTGGACGTCGTTGATCTGCTTGAAGTGGTCGATGTCGAACATCATCAGCGTGAGGGTGCGCTGATAACGCGAGGACCGGCCCATCTCCTTCTCGAGGTACTCCAGGAAGTATCTCTTGTTGTTGATGCCGGTGAGGCCGTCCGCGATGGTCAGCGTGTAGATGGTCTCGTGGTACTGGGTCTCGATGTTGTCGCCATCGAGGAACTTGAAGATGGAGCCTCCGACCTTGACCAGGTCCCCGCTGCGCAGCGGCGAGGCCTGAAGCACTTCCTGGTCATTGAGGAAGGTGCCGTTGGTGGAGCCCAGGTCTTCAACGAGCATCTTCCCCCCACGCCCCAGAATCCGGGCGTGGCGGCGGGACACGTTGTCCAGGTCCACTACGATGTGGTTGTGCTGATCCCGCCCGATGGTGAGCTCGGCATCCTCGATGAGGTACTTCTTGCCGAGCTCCGGGCCGTGAATCTGCACGAGACAACACTCCGTGCTGCGGTCGGCATGCACGTTGAGCGTTGAGATCTTGGTGACGCGGGTTTCGTCGCCGGCCATCGGAAACGAGGCTAGCACGATAGCCTCGGCAGACGCCATGCAACGCAGCCGGGGCCGGTTCTTCGGCCCTTGGCGGCGTTTCTCCCACATGCGGCCCGGGACGGCGGCCGGGCGCGGTGAGGCCCGACGACCCGAGGCGTCGGGACGTCCAGGGCCGGTCAGGACACCTGAACAGGCGGTTCGGCACTCAACGATGGCGTGCAGGCAGGCACACGTGCCCTTGCCAGCCTTCCGGGGACGGCTAACGTCCGGAGCACCTATGTCCAAAGTCCTGGCGATGATTCTGGCTGGAGGCGCTGGCACGCGCCTGGAGCCCCTGACGCGCGAGCGCGCGAAGCCCGCTGTCCCCTTCGGCGGCCGCTACCGCATCATCGATTTCGTCCTCTCGAACTTCGCCAACTCCGGCGTGTACCGGATGAAGGTGCTGACGCAGTACAAGAGCGACTCGCTCAACAACCACCTGTCCCGCGCCTGGCGGATGACGGCGTTCCTGGGCCACTACGTGGAGCCCGTGCCCGCGCAGATGCGCACCGGGCTGGACTGGTACAAGGGCAGCGCGGACGCCATCTACCAGAACCTCAACATCATCACCGACGAGGAGCCGGACTACATCTTCGTCTTCGGCGCGGACCACGTGTACCGGATGGACACGCGGCAGATGCTGGACTTCCACTGCGCGAAGAAGGCCGCGTGCACGGTGGCGGCGATTCCCGTCCCGATTGAGCAGGGCCGCGAGTTCGGCATCATCGACGTGGGGCCGGACGGGCGGATGCTGCAGTTCCTGGAGAAGCCCAAGGACCCGCCGCCCATGCCGGGCAACCCGAAGATGTGCCTGGCCTCCATGGGCAACTACCTCTTCTCCACCGACGTGCTGGTGCAGGAGGTGGTGCGGGACGCGGCGAACGAGACGAGCGCGCACGATTTCGGCAAGTCCATCATCAGCGAGCTGTACAAGCGCGCGCCGGTGTACGTGTACGACTTCGCCCAGAACGAGGTCCCCGGCCAGGAGGCCAAGGAGCGCGGCTACTGGCGGGACGTGGGGAACATCGACGTCTACTACCAGTCCAACATGGACCTGGTGGACGTGGACCCGACGTTCAACCTCTACAACGACCGCTGGCCCATCCACACCCAGCCCAACAACTACCCGCCGGCGAAGTTCGTCTTCGCGGACGAGCAGAACCGCCGCGTGGGCCACGCCATGGACACGCTGGTGGCGGAGGGCTGCATCATCTCCGGCGGCAGCGTGCGGCGCTCGGTGCTGTCGCCGAAGGTGCGCGTCAACTCGTACTCGGAGGTGGAGGACTCCCTCCTGTTCGAGAACGTCACCATTGGCCGGCGCTGCCGCATCCGCCGGGCCATCATCGACAAGAACGTGGAGATTCCGCCGGGGATGACCATCGGGTTCGACCCGGTGGAGGACCGGCGGCGCTTCCACGTCACGCCCGGGGGCGTCGTGGTGATTCCCAAGGGCATGAAGGTGACCTGAGGCGACCATGGGCGCGGACGGACTCCTCCTGAGGCCCGCGAAGGAGTCCGACCGCCGCACGCTGTGGCGCATCCACACCCTGGCCGTGGAAGCCCTGTGCCCGCGCGCGTACGCGCCGCACGAGGTGCTCACCTGGGTGCGGCTCTTGACACCGGAGGGCTACCTGCGGCCGGAGCGGCCGCGCACGGTGCTGGTGGCGGAGCGCGGCCGGCGCGCGGTGGGCTTCGGCCAGGTGGACGCGGCGCTGGGTGAGTTGGAGGCGCTCTACGTGGTGCCGGACGAGGCGGGCCGCGGTGTGGGCCCTGCCCTGCTGTCCGCCCTGGAGTCCGCTGTCTGGCGGGGCAGCGCGGCGCTGCTGGGGCTGGATGCCAGCCTGAACGCCGAACACTTCTACCAGCGGCACGGCTATGCCTCCGTCCACTCCGCCCGTCGTCCGCTCACGGTCGACGTCGAGTTGGCGTGCGTGCGGATGCAGAAGCAGCGGCCGGCCACGGCCCTGGGGCGGTGGCCGGCCTGGCGCCGCGGCTAGGTGAAGGCCGCCTTCACCTCGGGCTTGTTGAGCACCACCAGGGCCCAGATGCCCACGGGGATGCCCAGACAGGCGCAGGGTCCGCAGCAGGGGATGACGGAGATGATGGCGGCGGCCATCGCCAGCCCGTAGCTCTGCAGGTTCTTCATCTTCAGCGCGCCGAAGAAGACAATGCTGTTGAGCACCAGCGTGGGCAGCGCGAGCAGCAGCTTGCCGCTCGTGGTCGTCATCCCCGCGAGCAGCTGCCGGGCGCCCTCTGGCAGGTTGGGGTCCTCGAGCATCTGCTCAACGGCGGGGTCCGCTCCACCAAAGGCCTGGAGCACGTTGACGAGCCCCAGCAGCACGGTGATGGCGGACAGGACCATCAGCAGGATGGCCGGCAGCGACACGGCCTCCTTCGCGCCCGCGCCGCCGGGCGAGTTCATCGTTCCGTAGGTGTTCTCCATGGTCCCCAGTTCCCCTCGATGCCGCGTGAAATGCCGTGCGGGCAGTGGGCCCGCCGCGCGGCCATTCCACTCGGAGACGGGGGAGCACGCCAAGTGAAATGACGTGCCCCCCGTCCCTCCCCGCTCAGGCCTTGAAGGTGAGCAGGGGGAAGAGCCGGGCCACCTCCCGGACGATGCCGGCCTCCACCTGGGCCTCCACCACCGGGCGGATGGGCTTGTACGCCACGGGCGCCTCCTCGACGCGGCGCTCCGCGCGAAGGGCGATGCAGTCCACGCCCGTCAGTCCCAGGGCGGCCTCGCTCTGGTCCGCGCCGCGCCGCGACAGGGAGAAGCGGGAGCGCGCGCGCCCCGCCCCATGCGACGCGGACTCCAGCGCCCGCGCATCCCCACACCCCACCATGAGGAAGGACGTGGCGCCCATGGAGCCGGGGATGATGACGGGCTGCTCCGCCCCCGCCGGGCATGCGCCCTTGCGAGCCAGCCAGCCGCCCTCGTAGGGCAGCGTCAGGTTGTGAGGCACGTCGTAGACGAGCGGCGCCTCCACGTCCCCGAAGAGCTCCCGGAGCGTCTGGCGCAGCAACTCCGCCAGCAGCAGGCGGTTGAGGAAGGCGTAGTTGGCCGCCGTCGCCTCCGCCTCCAGGTATTCAGCGACGAGCCGCGTGTCGCTCAAGGGGAGGATGCCGCTGGCCGGGAGCGGCGTGCCCGCGGGCCACGCCTGGCGAGCGCGGTCCTGCCAGGCCACGCCCACGTGCTTGCCCACGTCCCGGCTGCCGGAGTGAATCATGAACGCGAGCTGCCCCTCGCGCACGCCCCAGTCCCACGCTCGCGCCCGGTCCTCCACGGCCTCCACGCGCTGCACCTCCACGAAGTGGTTGCCGCCACCAATGGTGGCCAGCCCCGCGTCGCGCACCCGCCCTTCGCGCGTGAAGGACTCGGGAGCCCAGCGCGGATGGCCCTTCAGCCCGCCGCCCAGGTGGATGCGCGACACCTCCGCGTCGAGCTGCGCCAGGTCGGCCCGGCCCGCGCACCCCAGCGGCTGCTCCAGCGTCTCCAGGAGCCACCCCTGTACGCCGTCGTGCAGCAGCGCCTCGGAGGCCCGCGAGCCCATGGTGACGTCGCGCGTGCCGAAGAAGTAGTGGCCCTTCATCCGCTCGACGAAGGCCGACCGCTTCGCCAGGAAGTCCTCCACGGAGAGGTCAGCGACGTGCAATCGCATGCCGCAGTTGATGTCGGTACCAATGGCGCCGGGCACGACCAGCCCGCGCGTATGGAGCACCGAGCCAATGGCCACCCCGGAGTCTCCCGGGTGGAAGTCGGGTGTGGCGCGTACCCCCAGCACCTCGCCACCACCGGGGTGTCTCAGGGCCGCGAGCTGGGCGAGTTGTTGGAAGGCCTTGCCCTCCACGGGCAGGTCCGGTGGGAGGAGGACTTCGGCGGGCGGCGCGTGGGCGTCACCCAAGAGGCGGACGGAATAGAGGCGGCCGTCATAGGCCACCTCGAGCCCCTCGCGGGCAAGCGCCCGGAGAAGCCGGTTCAGTTTCGGCTGCATGACCCAACTCAGGAATGCCCCGGGGTCCGAGTGTGGACCTGCCAGGGGGACGTGACGGAGAGATGAGGGACCCGGGGTCAGCAGCCGCGGTCGCCAGACGGCGCGAAGCCGTCTTCACCGTCCACACACGGGCACCCTGCCCGCTCCTGACGAAATGAAATCAAACGGCCGCGGACAGGCCTCCATCCACGTTGATGGCCGCGCCGGTGATGTAGCCACCGCGAGGCGATAGCAAGAAGGCCACGGTGTCCGCGAACTCCTCCGCCTTCCCCACTCGGCCCAGCGGAATGCCGGCGTGACGCGCCATCTCCTGCTGGAACGACTCCACGGGCTTGCCTGCCTCCTTGGCACGGCGCGCCCACTGGCCACTCTCGATGATGCCCACCAGCACCGCGTTCACCCGGATGGCGTGAGGGCCCAGCTCCTTGGACAGCGCCTTCGTCAACGCGAGCCCCGCCGCGCGAGACACCGACGACGGCGTGGAGTTGGCGCCCGGCGTCTTCGCCGCGATGGCCAGCACGTTGACGATGGCGCCGCTCCCCGACTCCTTCAGGAAGGGCAGCGCCTGCCGCGAGGCGCGAATCGCAGCGAAGACCTTGAGCTGGAGGTCCGCCTCCCACTCCGCGTCACTCACCGAGGCGAAGGGCCGGCCCGCCGCGGTGCCCGCGTTGTTCACCAGCCCGTCGATGCGCCCGAAGCGCGCGTGGGCGGCATCCACGAAGTGCTCCACTTCCCACGCGCGCGACACGTCGGCCTGGACGGTGAGCACGTCTCCACCCTCGGCGCGCAGGGCCGCGGCGGTGGCCTCCAGCCGCTCCGCCCCGCGGGCACAGAGCGCCACCTTCGCGCCCTCCCGAACGAGCCGCCGGGCCACCGCGGCCCCCAGCCCCTCCGAGCCCCCCGTCACCAGCACCACCTTGCCACCCAGCTCCAGGTCCACGTGCCACCTCCTCACGGCCAGCGCCGGCCCCGCGAGGCGACTGCACCTCGCAGGGGCCAGGACGCGGGACGTCACGTCCTCAAGCAGGCTGCTTCATCAGGTGCCGCTTCTGGTCGAAGGCCGCCAGCGTCTGGGTGATCTCCTCGTTCACCGCCCGCAGCATGTCCTGCTTCTCCCGGAACGGGAGGAAGGCGCTCTTGAAGCCGGAGACGAGGATGGTGGCCAGGTCCTCCAGCGACAGGCCCAGCTCGGAGTGCGCCGTCCACAGCTCCTTGGTCACCGTGGTGTCGGTGATGAGGCGGTTGTCCGTGTTGATGGTCACCCGCAGGCCGTAGTCGAAGTAGAACTTCAGCGGGTGCGCCGCCAGGCTCGTCACGGCGCCCGTCTGCACGTTGGAGGTGGGGCACACCTCCATCGGGATGCGGTGGTCGTTGACGTAGTTGAGCAGGTCCCCGTCCTCGCGCAGCCGCGTGCCGTGGCCGATGCGGTGCGCGCCCAGGTTGTGGATGGCCTGGGAGATGGACTCGGGGCCGTAGGCCTCGCCCGCGTGCGCGGTGCAGTTGACGTTGTTCTTGAGGATGAGCTGGAAGGCGTCCCGGTGGTCCTTCGCCGGGAAGCTCGCCTCCGCGCCGGCCAGGTCGAAGCCGATGACGCCGCGGTTCTTGTAGGCCACCGCCAGCTCCGCCAGCCGCATGGACGTCTGCGGGTTGATGTGGCGGATGCCGCAGACGATGACGCCGCACTTGATGCCCGTCTCCTTCTTCGCCGCGCGCAGGCCCTCCAGCACCGAGTCGATGACGGTGGTCATCTTCAGGCCCTTCTGCAGGTGCAGCGCGGGTGAGTAGCGGACCTCCAGCCAGCGCACGTTCTCCGCGGCGGCGTCCACGGCCAGCTCGTAGGCGGCGCGGTAGAGGGCGTCGGCCGTCTGGAGCACGGAGAGCGTCACGTCGAAGGCGACGAGGTACTCCTCCAGGCTCTCGCACACCTCGCCCATGTGGATGGCCTTGGCCAACCCGTCCTCGGTGTCGGCGAGCAGCTTGATTTTCTGCTGCTCGGCCAGCTCCAGGATGGTCTTCAGGCGCATGGACCCATCCAGGTGGCAGTGGAGGTCCGTCTTGGGCAGCGCGCGCAGCAGCTCTTCCGTCACCGCCAGGGTGGGCGGCGGCACGAAGTCCGTCCGCCGGGCGGACGAGGGAATGCCGGTGGCGCTGGGAATCTCGTCATCACGAATGGTAGGCATGGTCCAAGTTCCTTCCTTGCGCCATCCTCCAAACCATGTCGTCTCGCGCCTGTCCATGCACGCCCTTGCTGCCCGCCCTGGCGCTGACACTGGTGGCCGTCATGGGGTGCCGGGAGCCCGCGACGAGCGACTTCCGCTATTCCACGGACGCCTCGTCCCGCGCCGGCCTGGTGGCGCTGAAGGACGGCGTCCTCACCGCCAATGAGGCGGGCGCCGTTGTCCGCCTGGAGCGGAGCGGCCGGGTCGCCTGGCGGGCCGCCCTGGACAGGGAGGTGGCCACACGCCCCGCGCTGCTGAGAGACAGCGTCATCGCCGGGACCGCGGGCGGAGACCTGGTCCGGCTGACCCTCGCGGATGGCGCGGTGCAGTGGCGCCTCACCGGAGAGCCCCCCGTCCTTACCGCACCCGTGGCGGATGCGGAGGGAAAATTCGTCTTCCTCGTCGCGCCGGATGGCGCCGTCCGCTCCCTCTTCACGGACACGGGAAAGACGGACTGGGAGCGCCCCCCACCCGGAAAGCCCGAGCCAACGGCCGCGCCCCGTGGCTTTCCCGTGCCGGTGCTCCAGGACGGCGTGCTGGTGGTGGCGCTCGGTGACGCCGGGCTGATGGCCCTGGCCACCCAGGATGGGGCGAAGCGCTGGCAGCGGGACGTCCGGGACGTGCTGGGGATGACGTTGTGGCGGGACACGCTCTACGTGAGCACCCGCCAGGGCCACGTCCTGGCGCTGCGGCTCGGGGACGGTTCCTCCCTGTGGGAGCAGGCCCCCTCGAAGGCCCTGAGCAGTCCCCCCTCGATTGCGCTCGGAACGGTGTGGGTCGGCACGGCTGGGGAAGCCTCCGCGCTCGTCGGCCTGTCCCCTTCGGACGGCAAGGAGGTGACGCGCATCACGCTGCCCGACCCGCTCGTCTCGGAGGTGACGCCGGTGCGGGAGGACCTGCTGCTGGTGCCCACCAGCGGGCGTCAGGGACGGCTCATCGCGTTGAACACGGCGACCTGGGCACAGGCCTTCTCGGTCCGCGCGGATACGCCGCTGCGAACCCGCCCCGTGGTGCTGGGCGACCAGGTCATCGTCCTGGGCCTGGACGGGCGCGTGCTGTCGTGGCGGCTGCGCAAGACCGAGCCTTGAGTTGCGCCGCGGCCCTCACCACGTCCGCAGCGTCGACAGTGAGCGCTCCACGCAGGCGGACAGCGCGCCGTAGTCACGCTCGGGCGCGGAGAAGGAGACGAGCACGAAGCCGTCCTTGCTGGGCACGAAGTACACCAGCGTGCGCGCCCCGCCCGTCTGTGAGAATTCGTAGCGCGCCACGGGCCCCGCCGGGAGCGTGCCCTCCGTGTCCTGGAGCAGCTTCCCGGGCACCTTCAACCCCGCCGCCCCCAGCACTGCCTCCGGTCCCGCATCCAGGACTGCGGGACCGGGTCGTACCGGCTCGATATGCGGCGCCTATTGCGGTTGCAGACGCTCGGCCATGAAGTCGACGAACGCCCTCAGTTTGGGCGTGAGCTGACGACTGGCCGGCCAGAGAACATTGAACTGATCGGTTTCGGCCACCCACTCGTCCAGGATGGACACGAGACGGCCGTCAGCGATTTCGCTACGGATCGCAAAGGGAGGCAGACAGGCAATTCCCATTCCCTCTATCGCCAACGCGATGAGCGGATCGACTGCCGTCGCGCTCATCCGTTCGGGCAGGACGATCTTCCCCTGCCTTTCCGCACGAGCAAACGGCCATGGTCGTATCTTGCCGGTGCTTGGCGAACGCTGGTGAAGACACTGATGAAGCGCCAGATCGTCAGGGGTGTCTGGCACGCCGCATCTTGCCAGGTAGGCGGGTGAGGCGACAATTTTCAGTCGAAACCGTCCGACATTGCGGCTCATCAACCGGCTGTCCGATGGTTGCCCGGTGCGCACGACCGCATCGAACCCTTCCTCCACAACGTCCACCAGCCGGTCTGTGAAATCCAGGTCGAGTTGTACCTCAGGCCAGGCGCGCATGAAATCAGCCATCACGGGTGTCAGTAGCATGCCGACCAGCGGCAGGCTCACGCGCAGCCGACCTCTTGGCGTTCGATTGGACCGAGCAAGCTCGGCTTCCGCTGCCTCGACCTCCTCAAAGATGCGGCGGCAGCGTTCGAGGAACATCCGCCCTTCTTCTGTCAGGGTCATATTGCGCGTGTTGCGATGAAACAGGCGCACATCCAGCCGTTGTTCAAGCCGCACCACCGCCTTGCCAACCGCAGAGGCGGAAAGACCGAGCTTGCGGCCGGCCGCAACGAAGCTGCCCGTTTCAGCCGATTGCACAAAGGCATCAAGGGCCGCGAGTTTATTCATCTCCACCAGATAGCGGAATCTTTCTCCGCAGTCATCGGAATAGCTGCATGTTTTTCCGATAAAATCCGTCAGCTATCTCTGGGTCTCCGTAACCAAGGAGACGCACATGATCCCCGCCTTCACTATCCAGCCCGCCCCAACGACCTTCATCGTCAACGTGATTCATGTTCACCCTGGCAAGCAGGAGGAAGCGTTCCAGTTGATCCAGGATGTCGTCCACTATGTCGCCGAGCGGAAGCCGGGCTTTCTGTGGAGCAACCTCGCCAAGAGTACCGATGGGCTGACCGTCGTGAATATCGAGGCGATCTCCGATCCCGGAGATGTCGAGATCTTCTTTTCCGATCCCATATTCCTGGAGAAATTCGGCAGGCTCGACACCGTCGCGTCCAGCGAGTTTCACACCTACACCGTGGGCGATCTGGTGCTGCCGAGGACCTCGGCGTGACGGCCCAAGTCGATCGGCTGCCGGTGGCGGGACTATGCGCGCTGGCGGTTGCCGGCTTCGTCACGATCCTGACAGAGGCCCTGCCGGCCGGCCTGCTCCCGCAGATCGGAGATTCGCTGGGTGTGAGCGAGGCCATGGCCGGACAGTGGATCAGTATCTATGCGCTGGGGTCGCTGCTCGCCGCGATCCCTTTGACGGCAGCGACGCGAAGCTGGCGCAGACGACCGCTCCTGCTCGGCGCCATCATCGGTTTCGCCATCGCCAATCTGATTACGGCCCTGACGGCGAGCTTCATCACCGCACTGGTGGCGCGTTTCATCGGCGGTGTATCGGCAGGCCTGTTATGGGCGTTGCTAGCCGGTTATGCGGTTCGCATGGCGCCGTCCCGTCTCGCGGGTCGGGCCATGGCCATCGCGATGGCGGGGACGCCCTTGGCGCTCTCCATTGGCATCCCGGCCGGCACGTTTCTGGGCATCCTTGCCGGTTGGCGACTGACCTTCGGGTTGCTCAGCGTCATCGCGCTGCTGCTGGTCGGCTGGATCATCGCGAAGGTGCCGGATTTCGCCGGCGAGCCTGAAACGCAACGTCCGTCATTGGCCCAGGTCTTTGCGGTGCCAGGCGTGCGGCCGGTGTTGGCGGTGACGCTCTGCTTCGTGCTGGCCCACAACCTCCTCTACACCTACATCGCGCCGTTGCTGACCAGCCACGGCATGGCCGACCAGATTGACGGTGTCCTGCTGGTCTTTGGTGGGGCCGGACTTGTCAGTGTCGGTCTGACGGGTGCCCTGATCGACAAATGGCTGCGACCGTTGACCTTCGCCGGCATCAATCTGTTCCTCGCAGCGGCGTTCATACTCGCGTGGACGACCGGCGCGCCGTTGGCAATCTATGGGGCCGCGCTTATCTGGGGGCTGTCATTTGGCGGGGCGGCGACGCTCTTTCAGACCGCGTCGGCGCGCGCGGCTGGCCCAGCGTCCGATGTGGCCCAGGCGATGATCGTCACGGCATGGAATATCGCGATTGCCAGCGGGGCCATCATGGGCGGCGCCATTCTCGGCACTGCTGGAACAGGCGGATTACCGTGGGTAGGTATCGCCCTGCTTACCGGCGCCGCTGGATCAGCACTCTGCATGAAGCGCAGCCCCAGCGAGTTGCAGCTGGCAAACCCGAGATAGCGGCAGCTATCGGTGATGCTCTGCGGCAAAGCTGACTGATTGGAGGCAGCAGAAGGGCGGTTTCAGCCGGTCATCGCAACGCTTTGAGCGAATACCTCGGCGGGCACCGCCCGCCATGTGATGGGGTAGCCAAGTGGTCGACGGCATCAGCCTCCAAGCTGACAAGTCTCCAACCCGGCTTGTCCACTCGGGTGACCCCTTCTCAGCCCGGTATCAGGAAACGGGCGATGATGCGTTTGAGGCCCACGTCTCCGCCGAACTCCACCGTCACCTTCGCGTTGGGGCCGTTGCCGTCCGCGGACACCACGCGGCCCACGCCGAACTGCTCGTGGCGCACGCGCATGCCGCGCACGTCCCCGCTCACGCCGTCCATGTCCGACGCCTGGGAGTACGAGCGGTCGATGCGTGGGCCGTCGTCCTCGTCCCAGGTCCGCTTGCGCGGCGTCGAGGGCACCATGGGCTTGGGTGCTTCGGGGACCTGCTGCGCGCTGATGCCGAACAGCGCCGGAGGCACGTCCCGCAGGAAGCGGCTGGGCGCGTTGTAGCGGAGCTCACCGAACAGCGAGCGGCACTGCGCCAGGCTCACGAAGAGCCGCTTTCGCGCACGCGTGAAGCCCACGTAGCAGAGGCGCCGCTCCTCGGCCATCTCCTCCGAGGGCTCCCCCTCCGCCGAGGCGACCTCGTTCAGGAACGTGGACTCCGACTTCACCGCGCGCGAGTGCGGGAAGACGTTCTCCTCCATGCCCGTGAGGAAGACGGCGTCGAACTCCAGGCCCTTGGCCGCGTGCAACGTCATCAGCGCCACCCGGCCGTCGCCCACCTCCGCGTCCGCCTCGCCCACCAGCGAAATCTGCTCCAGGAAGGCCTGCAGCGCCGGCACGTCCGCCGTCAGCGGGGCCGCGTCCACCTCGGGAGGGACTTCGCTGGGAGGATTCGCCGCGGCCGCCACCGCCGCGGCGGCCCGATTCAAATCGAACTCCTGCGCCGCGCCCAGGAACTCGCGGAGGTTCTCCGCGCGCGTCTGCGACTCGTCGCTGCCCTCGGCCTGAAGCGTCTCCACCAGCTTCGTCTCGCGCAGCATCTGGTCCACCGCGCCCGCCGCCTCCTCGTTCGTCTGGGCGAAGGCCGTCAGTGACTCCAGCAGGTTGCGGAAGCCCTTGAGCCGCTTCACCGCGGCGCTATTGAGCGCGGGAATCAGCTCCGGCTGAGACAAGGCCTCGTAGAGGCTCACGCCGCGCGTGTTGGCGAAGTCCGTCACCCGCTCCACCGTGGTGTCGCCAATGCCACGCGCAGGAATGTTGATGATGCGCAGCAGGTCCGCGTCCGAGCGCGGGTTCACCATCAGCCGCAGGTACGCGGAGGCATCCCGCACTTCCGCCCGGTCATAGAAGCTGCGCCCGCTCACCAGGGTGTACGGGACACGCGCCAGACGCAGCGCCTCTTCCAGCACGCGGCTCTGCGCGTTGGCGCGGTAGAACACCGCCATGCTGGAGAGCTTGATGAAGCCCTCCCGCTGGAGCGCCAGAATCTGCCGCGCCACCTCCTGCCCCTCGGCCCGCTCGTCGCGGTTGAGCATCAGGTTGAGCGTCTGGCCCCGCTGGCGCTCGGACCAGAGCTTCTTCTCCATGCGCCGCGTGTTCTTCCGGATGACCTCGTGCGCCGCGTCCAGGATGTTCTGGTCGGAGCGGTAGTTCTGCTCCAGCTTCACCACCCTCGCGCCGGGGTACTGGCGCGGGAAGCCCAGGATGTTGTCCACGTCCGCGCCACGCCACCGGTAGATGGACTGGTCATCGTCACCCACCACCACCAGGTTGGCGGAAGGGGGCGGTGCCAGTTGCTTCAGCAGCGCGTACTGCACCGGGTTGGTGTCCTGGAACTCATCCACCAGCACGTGGTGGAAGCGGCGCCGGTAGTTCTCCAGCACGTCCGGCCGGGTGCGGAACAGCGTCACCAGCAGCAGCAGCAGGTCTCCGAAGTCCACCGCGTTGGCCGCGCGCAGCCGGTCCTGGTAGGCCGCGTACACCTTGCGCACCAGTTGGCCCCGCTCGTCGCCGGGCGCGACCTGCATGTGCTCCGGCAGCCGGGCCGCGTTCTTCTCCTGGTCGATGCGGTGGAGGATTTCGCGCGGCTGCAAGGACTCGATGCCCGCCTCGCGCATGGCCCGCTTCACCACGTTGAGCTGGTCCGAATCGTCGTAGATGACGAAGGAGCGCGTGAGCCCCACGTGCTCCGCCTCGCGGCGGAGAATCTGCGCCGCCGCCGAGTGGAAGGTGCTCACCACCAGCTCGTTCGCCTGGGCCCCCAGCAGTTGCACCAGGCGCTCGCGCATCTCTCGCGCCGCCTTGTTGGTGAAGGTGACGGCCAGGATGCGCCACGGGTAGACGGCGTGGACCTTCACCAGGTACGCCACGCGCCGGGTGATGACGCGCGTCTTGCCGCTGCCCGCGCCTGACAGGACGAGCAGGGGGCCGTCACCATGCAACACGGCCTCGCGCTGAGGCGCATTGAGGTCTTCGAGGAGGGCGGATTCGTGTGGGTTCGCGGGAGACATTCGGGAGGCAGCCCATGCTTCTAACGTCTTTCCTCCACCAATGGGCACCCTTCCGCGGTCCCCGCCCGGCCGCCCGGCCCCCCAAGCATGCGGCGGGCTTATATAATGGTGCGCCTCCATGTCCGACTCCACGTCCGGCGCCCCTTCGAGGCCTTCCCAGGCCGACCTGGACCGTTACGCCGAGCAGTTCTCTCAGAGCCTCACCCTGCGCCTCTTCGGCGCGCAGCTCAGCTTCCCGGAGGGCCGGAAGGTGGTCGTCACCCTCCCCGAACTGCGCCCCGAACACCGGGGCGGCGCCGGCAGCGCCAGCGCCGTCAACGGAGGCATCCTCGCCGCCCTCTTCGACTACGCCGTGGGCTGCACCGGCGCCCTGGTGGACCCGGGCCGGCGCTGCGCCACCGTGCAGCTCTCCATGAGCTTCGAGCGCGCCGTCACCGGCGACAGCCTGCGCGTGGAGTCCGAAATCGACAGCCAGACGGTGTCCCTCGTCTTCGCCACCGCCCGGGTGTACGACGGTGAAGGCCGGGTGTGCGGCCGCTGCCAGGGCGTGGTGAAGCTCTCCAACCTCCGCTGGCCGGCGGGAGACAGCCCCGCCGTCAACTGACCCTTGCCCACCCCGCCCCACATCTTCCCAGCCTCCGTCGATATGTCCGCGCCGGACACACGTTCTGGGGGCACTGGGGAGCAGGCGTGCTCTCCGGACGCCTCTGAGCGACGGGAAGACGGCATGAGTGCAGCCGTGCAGGGCCTGCGGATGACGACGCTGCGATTGTCACAGGAAGCCGACGAGCCGGCCGAGGCGACGGCGCCCGGGAAGGACGAAGCCCTCCTCGCGCGGCGCGCCCTGACGGGGGACCGGGCGGCCTGGGACGCGCTGGTTGCACGCCATCACCGGCGGGTCGTGGTATCGCTGCTCGCACGTGGCGTCCGGGTGGACCGGGCGCAAGAGCTGGCCCAGGAGACCTGGGCACGGCTCATCCAGCAACAGCAGCGCGGGCTGCTGACGGAGCTGCGCCTGCCCAACCTCGCCCTCACCCAGGCTGCCTTCCTGGCCGCGGACGACGCACGACGGACCCGTCGCGAGTCCATTGCCGGGGCGGTGGATGAGCTGCCGGAGCGTCACCACCCGGTGGACCCTTCGGTGTCCGCGGAGCGGCGCCTGCTGTCCGAGGAGCAGCTCTCCCGTGCCCATGCCGCGCTGGCGCAGGTGTCCCCCAGCGCACGAAACGTCTTCCTCCTGGCCTGTGACGGCCAGGAACTCCCCCATGCTGAAGTCGCCTCGCGCGTTGGCCTGTCGGTCCAGCGCGTGCGGCAAATCCTGTGCGAGGTCCGCAAGAAGCTGCGCACCGCGCTCGAGGAGGAAACCCATGCTTAAGCCCCACCTCACCCGCGACGCCGCGGAGCAGTACATCCTGGGGGCGCTGGCACCGGAGAAGGCCGCGAGCCTCGAGGCGCACACGCTGGAATGTGAGCCGTGCGCCCGCCTGCTCCAGGAAGAAGCCCTGCTGTCGGAGCAGCTCCACGAAGTCGCCAGCACCCACGCGCCCGCCGTCCACGTCATCCGCCCGGCCCGATGGGAGACTCGACGTCTCACGGCGGGCCTCGCGGGTGCCGCACTGGCCGCGGCGGCGGCATGGGCCTTCGTCGTGCTGCCCGGCGGACGGCCACCGCCCGCCGCGCCCAGCACATTGGCCCTTCACGTCGAGCCGCCCTCGACGGGATTGGAGACGGAGGTCGCCGAGCCGCAGGCCATCGTCGTGGCGTGCCCGGACCTGGCCACACAGGCATCCTGCACCCAGGCGGCCGAGGAGCGTGGGCTGCTCGTCCAATATCCCTGGGGCACGGGTGAAGTCCCGCGCTACGAGGCCCGCACCGGCCTCCCCGAGGGTGCGCTGAGCGCGCGCCGCCCTGTATCGCTGTGAGGGTTCCCGTCATGGACTTCCGGAAGAAACTCGCCGCCCTGCTGCTCGCGCTGGCCTCCACCGGGGCGGGTGCGCAGCCGTCGGACGGTGCCCAGAAGCTGCCAGTCGGCTGGTATGTGACGGAGAGCGCCCCCAAGCGCTACGAGGCCGGCGTGGACAGCCGCGCCACGTGCGAAGGCAACCGCAGCGCCTACCTCCGCTCGCTGTCGCCGGACGAGAATGGCTACGGCACCTTCATGCAGGCCTTCGGCGCGCACGACTTCCGGGGCAAGCGGCTGCGCTTCTCCGGCGCGCTGCGCATCAAGGACGTGGAGGGCTGGGCGGGCCTGTGGATGCGCGTGGAAGGGCCCGACCCGAAGCAGCCCCTGGCCTTCGACAACATGCAGTCGCGCGCGCTGGTGGGCACCGCGGGCTGCAAGCGCTACGACGTGGTGCTGGACGTCCCGAAGGAAGCCACCACCATCATGGCCGGCCTCATCATCAGCGGCACGGGCCAGGCCTGGCTGGACGGCGTTCGTTTCGAGGTCGTCGACGCGTCCGTGCCGGTGACGGACCTGCTGGGCTCGCGGCCGGTGGTGGCCGCGGCCGGTCCCTCGGGCCTGGAGGACGACACGCCCGCGCCGGTGACGAAGAACGACCCGCTGCCCCTGGGCCGCGTGGGCGACGTCTGGTTCAACCATGGCCGCGTCGCCGCGGACAAGCCGTACACCCGGCGCAAGGACGGCGTCTGGGTGAGCATCCTCGGCGAAGAGGTCTATGAGCACGGCATCGCGGTGACGGGCACCCTGGGGCAGCGCGCGCTCGACCTGAAGCTGAAGGCCGGTGGACGGAGCACCCTCGTCGAGGGGACGTGGGGTGAGGAGCCCGTCAACATCCAGCTCACGCCAGAGAGGCTCACCATGCGCTGGGGCCGCAACACGCGCGAGCTGGCGAGGCACCTGGACCCTCAGGTGGACACCACGTGCAACCGCTACCAGCGCACCGAAGGCCCCCGGGTACTGGACCAACTGGACGTCTGCGGCGCGGCGCTGGGCACCCGTCCGCCCAGCGCGCAGCTCGTGATGTCCCTTCTGGCGAATGGCTTCAGCCCCACGCTGCCGGCGGCGAGCCTCCCCATTCCGCAGCCCCCCGTGCGCAGCCGCCAGGCGCTCGACACGGAGCGGACCGCGGTCCCCATGTCGCCCTGAGCGCGGGGAGCCCATGCGCATGGGCCCCGGCGTGAGACGGCGGACGTCCCGTCAGAAGGCGAAGTCGCGCTCCAGGGTTTCGCTCCCCGCCTGCACGGACAGGTGAGCAGAGCGCGCGCCGGTGGACGACGCGGACGTCAAATCAAAGGCAATGCCCTCCGGCCCATGGGCCGGCTTGAGCGAGGGACGCCCAGGACTCAGGAACACCGCCGCCGTCACCGTCCGTCCAGACAGGGGCTGCACCAGCAGGCGCACGCGCTGACGCTCACGCACCAGCACCACGCGAAAGTCGCGGCGCTCATCCAGCACCTCGCGCTGCTCCGGCAGGCGGGCGGCGTGAGCGCGGTGGGAGACAGGCGCGCGCGAGGTGCGCGCGGAGCGGGCCACCGTCCCGTCCTCGTCCAGGTCCAGCGCCTCTTCGATGGCCGCCTCGCCTTCGTCCAGCGCCAACACGGCCTGGGCACACTCACCACAGCGCGCCGTGTGCGCATCCAGCCGGGTCCGCTCGTCCTCGGACAGCAGCCCCATGTCGAGGCGCCAGAGGTCGTCCGCGGTGAGGTGCCGGCGGGGGGGCATGTCCACAGGGGCGGCATCCGCCATGTCCGCGCGGCACGCGTCGCATTCCTGAAGGTGGGCCGTCAGCGTCTGGGGATTGGCCGTCCAGGTGGCGACCAGGTCGTCGCAGCCGGCGCGCGCGGAGAACCACCAGGCGGCGTCCTGCTCGGCGAGCTCGAGGAGGTCGCGCTCCTGCCGGCGCTGCGGATTGAGTGGGATGAACCAACGCGCTCGGGGACGGAGTGCTGAGTCCAGGCCCTGGAGCGCGGCGAGAAAGCGGTCTCGAAGCTGCGCGGACTCGCCGTCGAGGGCTCCGTGAAAGCCCTCCCAGACGGCCAGGGCGTGTGCGGCGGAGGCGGCCCTGTCCCGGGCGGAAAGTCCCTCCAGCGCGGAGGCCCGCCACATGTCCGCCTCTTCACCGCCGTCGAGCGCCACCTCGACGGCTTCTTCCGCGGCCCTCAGCAGCACCGGCTGCAGCGACTGCGGTTTCTGCGACTTCAACCAGGCTTCCACCTGAGGTCGACCCAGGCCCCGCAGGGCGGCGTCCACACCTTCGGTCTCCAACCGGGAGCGCCGGCGCAGCAGGTCACCCGCCGCCTCGAGCACTTCACCGGGAGAAGCCGTGCCCGACAGGAGCTGCGCGCGGCGGGCGGAATAGCGGGACAGCGTATCTCCAACAATCATGGGTTCATTCCTCCTGGGTACCCCGGGTGTGGCGGGGAAGGAGGCGGCTCACGCTTCCTCCCCATGCGACTCGCGATGAAGGTCCAGCAGGTAGAGCTTGAGGTAGGCCTGGGCCCGGCTGACGCGCTTGTAGCTGTTCACCACGGTGATGCTCAGGCGCCGGGCACATTCTTCGTGATCCTCGACGTCTTCGTGGTGGTAGAGGTCCCAAGCCGAGGCTTCCTTCGGGTGCTCCTGCTGGAGGCGGGCAAATGCCGCCCAGTACAGCTCCTGGGCTTCGGCGCGCTCTTCACGCCGCTTCCCGAGCTCGACGGCGCGAGCCACCTCGGAGGGTGGCTCTTCCATGGCGTCATCGGGGTCCGACGGAGGCGCCGCGAGTTCCTCGCGGTGCTTCCGGTAGAAGTCGATGGCCACGTGCTTGACGATGCGCAGGAAGAACGTCTTGGGAGACGCGCTCCGGCCGGGCATCTGCTCCGACACGCCGCGGAACTGGTCCAGACCCCGGTCGATGAACTTCCCGACCGCGTCCTGGAAGAGCTCGTCCGCGTCCGCTGGGGAACCACGACCGTAGCTCGCCTGAATCTTGCTGATGACGTACCGCGAGGGCCGGGCCCACCGCTGCACCAACGCTCCAAGCGGGCCGCCAACAGGCTCGCCAGTCGCGCGGCGGCGGGCCACCTCCGCGAACAATTCATCATCCGTGAGCTGCTCGTACACCGGAAGGACCTGGGGGCTGCGCCGGGGAAGACGCCCCGGGATGTTGGGTTACGGGGATGTGGCGCGGCAAGGTACCACGTTGGCATCCGCAGGCAGCCTCCGAGACAAGCAGGGAGCGCCAACCCGGCGGAATCACCGGACAATTGGCACCCGCGAGGTCGGACGAAAGCCGCGTGGCGTTCCTGACGGGATTTATAGAGCGGCCGTTCGGAAATCGGACCCGGAAAATCCCCCTGTCAGGAACAGCGAGTGCCCGCGTCTTCGCCCCCATCGCTTTCGAGCGCCCAGCCGAAGCGGCCCTACAAGCCGTGGTTCGAATCCACACAGATGCCCAACAGGCATGTGACGACGGATGGTCCGTCACTGATCTTGGAATCAGCCAACTGGCTTCTTCACTCGGGCGCTCAACCTTTCCCTTCTTGAGGATTCGCGTCATGTCCCGCCGCACCATCGTCATCGGAGACCTTCACGGCTGCTACGACGAAGCCGTGGAGCTGCTCGGCAAGGTGGGCGCGACCTCCAGCGACCGGATCATCTTCGCGGGGGACCTGGTGGACCGCGGCCCGAAGCGCCGCGAGTGCGTGGAGCTGGCCATGCGGCACGAGGCCATCCTCGGCAACCACGAGGAGAAGCACCTCCAGCAGCGCCACCGGGCGGACGAGCGGCTGCTCCCCGACCACCTCGAGACACGCCGGGTGCTCGAACCCGGGCACTACGACTGGATGGCCCGGCTGCCTCACTACCTGCGGCTGCCGGAGCACAACGCCATCGTGGTGCATGCCGGAATGCTCCCGGACCTGCCCGTCGAGAAACAGGACCCGTACCACCTGCTCCATGCCCAGTGCATCCGGCCTCCGGCGGCCAAGAGCTACTGGCCGTCCAAGGCGCCTGAAGGCTGGAACTTCTGGACGCACCACTGGAAGGGCCCGGAGCGGGTCATCTTCGGCCACACCGTCTTCGACGCGCCGCTCGTCACCGAGCACGCGGTGGGTATCGACACCGGGTGCGTCTACGGACGCTCCCTGACGGCGGTGGTGCTCCCAACCTGGGAGTTTGTCTCGGTGCCGACCCGGAGTACGTACCGGGGCGGCAAGGCCGTGGCCCGGATTGCGGTCCACGGCGACGTGTCCGTCTTCTCATAATCAATTTCGCGCCCGGCCGACGGGGTCCAACACGCCATACAGCTACGCGGGTTCGAATCCCGCCGGAGCCCTTCGGGGCTCCGTGGCTCAGCGGTCGAGCACTGGGACCTTTAATCCAGAAACCGGCCTCGTCACTCGGGCGCACCCTTTCCTCCCCCATCCTCACTTCGTACGGGCCGCCTTCGCTGACGCGCAAGGCACCCGTGCGTCCACGCGCGGTGCACTCCGCTCGCCTCGTCGCGAGGGGTCCGCCCCGCGCCTGACCCGCGGCACGCCCCAAGGGGACACCATGACGACCCAGACGCAGAACCCGAACGCGCTGCTTCCCGAGTCGCAGCGCGGTCCCGCCGAGCGGCTCCTGGACCTGGTGCTCGGAGGCTCCGCCCACCTGTGGCACAACCGGCCTGGCCTGGATGTGAATGGCACCTGGTACGCGGCGGCGCATGCCACGCCGTTCCAGCGTGAAAAGGGGCGTCCGGTGAAGCCGGGCCTCTTCGTTCCCGCCGCGGTGAAGCTCTACCGGCAGCTCCTGGACATCTACCGGCTCAACGCGGAGCTGATGGCCCACTTCGCGTCGTACGCGCTGACCCAGACGGACTGGCGCGACCTCAAGGTCGCGACGTGCGCGCTCATGCTGGTGCAGGAGCACGCGGGTCAGCCCGTGCGCGACGAACAGGGCGGCGTGGCCTTCCACGACGACGACTGGCGCGCCATTGGCGAGGCGATGGTGCTCCACTACGAGCGCAAGTCGACGCGCATGCTCACGCCCAAGGCGGTGCTGCGCGTGGCGGAGCTGCTGGAGCACCCGGAGATTGCCCGACTCAACCGCGAGGCGGGCTTTGGTGACCCGGCGTCCCGGAAGGCGCCGCTGGGCCGCTGGAAGCGCGTGGCGTCGAAGTGGCTGGCGGCGCGTGAGGCCAACATGCCCATGCTCCAGGGGCTGGTGAAGGCGGGCTACAAGGAGACGCTGAAGAAGCTGGCGCGCAAGGCGGGTTACAAGCCGCGCGCGCAGGGCTTCTTCGAGGTGCTCGGCTGGAAGCAGAAGCAGTCCGCGCAGGGCCACCGCGAGGTGGGCCTGAACGGGCTGACGCTGGTCAAGCGCGAGCGCTTCGACGGCCTGTCGGAGGCGGAGATCTGCGAGTGGATCGACCTGGAGCGCCTCTCCTACAAGGAAGTCGTAGGACGGCTGCCGAAGGACGTGGGCCTCACGCCGGCCATCATGGCGGCACTGCTGCCCTCGCTGTCGGACAGGGACTTGCGGCTGATGACGCCCACGCTCGAGGAGCTGGGTCTGCTGACGGACCCGGCCATCCGCGCGCGGTGGGAGCAGGCGGTGCACACGGCCACCGACCAGCGGGCGCTGAACATCGCGAAGAACGTCCGCAGCGAGGTGCTGCGGCGCAAGTTGGAGGAGGCCAGCGACAACGCGGCACGGCAGGCGGTGGCGGAGGCGACGGCGGAGACCGACGTGCGGGTGATGTTCCTCATCGACAAGTCGGGCTCCATGGAGGGAGCCATCGAGAGCTCGAAGGAGGCGCTGTCGCGCATCCTCGCGGGCTTCCCGATGGACAAGCTGCACATCGCCGCGTTCGACACCCTGGGCACGGTGCTGCGTCCGAAGGCCGCCAATCGCATCGCCGTCCAGCACATGCTGGCGGGGCTGCGGGCATCGGGTGGAACGGCGCACGCATCCGCGCTGTACGCGCTGCACCGTGACGGCGTTCGCGTGCCGGAGGACGCGAAGCTGGTGGTCATCGTGGTGGGAGACGAGGCCGGAGAGGCAGGCGACCAGTTCGCCCGGGCATTCCGTGACCTCCGCATCCCGGTGTCGGCGATGGCCCTGATGGTGTCGGTGGCACATGCGCGGGGCTCGACGGTCCGAACCTGCGCCACGCAGCTGCGAGTGCCCTTCAGCGAGGTGAACGTGGACCAGTTCGAGGACCCGTACCAGGTCACCCGGGTGCTCAAGGCGCTGCTGGATGCGCCCACAGTGCCTGGAACCGCCCAGTCCGCCTGGGTGGAACGGGTGATGCGCACGCCGCTGCTGAAGGTGGCGTGAGGTCAACGCGGTGAGGAAGGAGGAGGCGTCGTGGACTACCGGAAGTTCCTCGGGAAGGTGGAGTCGGTGGTGCTGCCGTATCTTGGCGGCGGCACCGTGGACTCCGCCTCGCGACGCCTCCGTGTCACCACCCCGGTCACCCCAGGGTGGTGGCGCTTCGAGGTGAAGGGACGAGACGCCACGCCGCGTGAGCTCTCCGAGCCCGAGTGCCTGGAGGCGCTGCCGCGCGTGCGGGGCCATGCCTGGGGACGCCGGCTGGTGCGCGAGTGCGCCGTGGCGGAGCCCCTTGAGTTGATGCCGGAGGAGGAGCCGCCGCGCCTGGCGCCCGTGAGCGCGCGCCGCTGGTTTGATGGCTCCCTGCTCTTCGAAGGCGTGGACTTTGAAAGCGAAGCCGAGGGCGCGGCACGCCTCGCCCTGGAGCAGCACCAACCCCTCGCCCACATTCGGGGCGTGAGCGCCCCCCTGCGGGCCGCGTTTGGCTACACCCTGCTGGAGCGTGTCTCGCGCGACATGGGCATCCGCTTCGCACCCGCCGAGGTCCGGGGCCGGATACTCGCGGTGGCGGAGGGCGGCCGCGCTCCGGCGGAAGAATGCCTGCGCCGCCTGCACGACGAACGTGAGGCCCAGGCGGCACGGACACGGCAGGAGCGGGAGGACGCCGAGCGAAGAGCCCGGTCCGCGGAGCTGCTTGCGGAAGCCCAGCGGCGCATCGCCCGTCTGGAGACGCGGGGCGTCCGCGGGCATGGGCGGGAGGATGGCATGCAGCGCGCCCAGCAGGCGCTGTTGAACGCGGGCGCGCGTCCACTGGACCTGCGGCGGCTGGCGGGCCAGCGGCTGGAGGTGACGTATGCCTTCATGGGGGAGCGCTTCGTCTCCATCGTCGCGGCGGACTCGCTCCAGGTCCTGGACGCGGGCATCTGCCTTGACGGTGCGGACGGGGAGGTCACGTTGGAGAGCCTGCCGTCCGTCATCCGCGAGGCCATTGAAATGGATGTCCTGGTGGTGACCCGGCATGCCTGAGGAGACGGCCATGTCCACCCGAGAGGTCTGCCTGCTCATCGGCCACGGCGGCGAAGTGCTGTGGTGCGACGCGTCCGACAGCCCGAATCAACTGCCCGACTCACGCGCCCGCTGGGAAGCCATCTGGCGGCTTCGTGACGTCCTCGAAGAGGTGGCGCACAGCCACCCCGACGGTCCGCTCGGCTTCTCCGCCGAGGATGAGAGCACCATGGCCGCGCTCACCTCCGCGCTCGGCAAGCCCCTGCGCTTCTCCGTCGTGGCCCCCGAGGGCATGGTGGCGCGGCTGCGCGACAGGGACGTCCTGGTCGCGTCCGAGCCCTGGTGGGCGGAGGCGCTGCGCAGCGCCTCCGGCATCCGCCATGCCCCCAGCGGACTCGCGTGAGGCTTCAGACGGTGCGCGTCCAGAGGTCGCGGATGTCCGGCGGGAGCTGGCCCATGACGTCCTCGGACTCCCCTTCGGTAATCTGGTGGCGGACGGCATCCATCACCGCGCGCACCACCGGCTCCACCGCGTCTGGCTGAAGGCTCAGGTCCTCCCCGACTCGACGCAGCAGGTGCTCGCGGTGGAACTTGGGCGGCAGCTCCTCCTCGTGCTTCTCACAGCGGTGCAGCAGCAGGGTCAGCTTGCGAGGAAGCTGGTCCTCCAGGTCGCTTGCCTCCTCACTGAGGATGCGCTGCTCCAGGGCGCAGAGGACGGACACCGCGGCCTTTTCGGCCACGGCGGGCGACATGCCGCCGCGCTCGCACAGGTGCTTGATGAAGGCCGAGTACGTCTGGCTCGTGCGTGACTCGTGCCGCAACCTCCTGCGGACCTCGATGGGCGTATCCCGGCGGCTGGTCTGACGCTCGCTGCCCTGCGGAGCGCCCTTTCCCTGCTCACGGTCATCGGGCATGGGCTGTCCTTCCTTCATGAAATGGCGTGTGCGCCTCACGGTGCCCACGCCATCCAGCAGGAGCATGACCCAGCGGCACGAAGGCCGTGCCGCCGCCTCCCCGCTCGCTACGCGGCCTTGCTGCGCACGTACGCCTCGAAGAGCGCACCGAAGAAGAACCGTCCGAAGCGGGCGAGCGCGGCCAGCCGCTGCACCGTGCCCTGGGCATGGAGCACCCGCAAGGTGGAGAGCTGCACGGCGAAGTCCTTGGCGTTGAGCCGCAGGTAGCCCCGGGCGATGCAGGGCCCCGAGGCGTCCTCGCCACGGTAGATGGACACCAGGAGCCGCGTGGTGTCCACCCACAGGTCCGGCCCCTCGTCGTCGTGGACGTCCTTGTAGCCGTCAACGAAGAAGCGCTCGCCGGACTCGGAGACCAGCGGGAGCTGATAGCGCATCCGCCGTCCGCCAGGACGAGCGCCATCGTGGGTCATCAGGTGCAGCACGCCCTGCTCCACCGTCATCGGCCGGGAGGACAGCACGGGCGCCACCACGCAGCCCGACAACTGCATGGGATGCAGCGGATGCGCGAGTGTCTCCTCCAGGTCCCGTGAGTCCACCGTGACGATGAAGCGGAAGGGTGACGTCTCCCTGCGCGCGGGGTCCCCGGCTCGCAGGAAGTCCTCGTCGGCGCCCGCGGAGACGTAGCCGTACATCGTCTCGGTGAACTGCACGGCCAGGGGCTGCGCGGGTCGAGGTCCCGGGGCCTCCGGCACCGGCGCGTAGTCCACGCTCCAACCGTGCCGCCGGGCCATCAGCGCCACGGTGCGCTCGGCCACGGCGGAGATGGTGAGCAGCGGGTTGATGCCCAGCGGCCTCGGAATCACGGAGCCGTCGCTGACGTAGAGCCCCTCGTGGACCTCCGTGCCCTCGGCTCCCGCGAAGACGCGGCCCTCGTGGTCCACCACGCCTTCTTCCGCGCGCTCGCCCATGGCGCACCCGCCCAGCGGATGGGTGCACAGCAGCTCGTGGCCGGTGAGCTTGTTCCAGAGCGGGTTGCGCACGAAGGTTCCGCCCAGCGCCTCCGTGGCGCGGCGCAGGCGTTCGTCCACCCGCGTGAAGACGGCCTGCCGCCCTGCTTCCGGCCAGTGGACGCGGACCCGGTCGCCCGAAAGCCGCAGCTCGCCCGCGCCGTCATCATGGGACATCACGAGGAACGTCTGCGTGTTGCGCATGGCCCCGTGGTACGGCCCGCGCACGGCGCTGTCCGCGATGCGCGCCAGTTCCCCGACGCGGTCGATGACGCCCCGGTCCGTGTCCTGCCCGGCGATGGCTGACGCCGCGGCGAGCAGCGCCGTCACGGGACGCGCGAGCGCGGCGGGAATCGCGCCGTTCTCGATGATCATCCCGTCTTCCTGCCGCAGCGTGGCCCGGTCGTCGATGATGCCGCTGATGGTGGGGCCCACGGGCTCGCGCCCCGCGGAGGGCGCCTCGCCCAGGCCCACGCCGTGGACAGGAATGTCCGTGTTGTAGCCAAAGGCCATCACGTCCCCGTTGTTGCTGAAACGCTGGCCCAGACGTCCAGAGAGGGGCAGCCCCAGCGCCCTCGAGCGCAGCAGGAGCTCCGCGGTGCCCAGGGTCCCCGCCGCGAGGATGACGCGGTCGGCGGTCAACCACAGATCTGGCGCATCGAAGCGCTCGCGGCCGGCGTTCATCGGCCGGTAGTACACGCGCCACCGGGCGCCATCGCGCGCCAGGTAGCGCACGCCCACCTCGGTGAAGAGCTTCGCCCCATGGCGGTGCGCGTCCGGCAGGTAGTTCATCAGCACGGAGTTTTTCGCGCCGAAGTTGCAGCCCGTCATGCAGTCACCGCACAACGTGCAAGCGCCCTGACGCACCCCCGCGGCGTTGACGCCCTCCTCGAAGGTGACGGCCAGGGGCGGCCGGCGAAAGGTGCCGCCCAGCTTCTCCGCCGATTTCGCCAGCGCCGACAGCGTGGCCAGCGGCGGCGCGGACTCCGGATAGGGCAACGGCCGCAGCATGTGCTCGGCCCAGGCGAAGCCGTCCTCCAGCAAGCCGTCCACGTCGGCGCGGAACGCGTCCGGCCAACGCGCGTCCAGGAACACCCGCGGGTCCGGCCGCATGGCCACGTTGGCATTGATGAGCGACGTCCCACCCAGGCCGCAACCCGTGACGACGGAGACGTCCCCGCCCCGGTGGAGTTCGAACAAGGCCGTCGGACTGCCCACGTCGGCGGCGGCCTCGGGGTCGAAGTGAACCTGGAACTCGGACATGAACTCGGCGTCCGTGCGCGGGTAGTCACCGGGCAGGAGCTCCCGGCCTCGCTCCAGGACACAGACCTGCTGGCCCGCGCGCGCCAACCGGCTCGCGGTGATGGCCCCTCCGTATCCCGAGCCCACCACCACCACGGCGTAATGCGACGCCAGCTCACTCCAAGGTGACGACAACCTCCGCATTGGCGCTCCCAATGACATCTCCCGCCCTGGCCCAGCCCCTCTTCGCGGCCTGGGGTGCTACCGCCATTCCTTGAGGCCCCAAGCGCTGGAGCCACCTGCGGACATAGAGGCGGTTGGGACGGCGGTCAAACTCAGAGGCCGGGTACCTACTCCAGCTCGGCGGCCTCTCCGTCCGCGCGACGGAGCGCGTTGACCAGCCGGTGCGCATGCCGTGTGGTCTCCGGCTCGCGGTACTTCGGGCTCACCTTGAGCACCCACTCCACCGCCGTGGGGAGGTCCATCCGGTGACCCGGGGACACGTAGACGGGCTGCACGCCCTTGCGCGTGCGCACCGCCATGCCCACGACCTCGCCTTTGTGCATGAGGGGCGCGGTGGAGCCTCTCGCCTCGCCCAGCGGCCCGAAAGTCCCCACCAGCAGGGACTTGGCGCAGCCGATGGAGGGCACACCGAACAGCAGCCCTCCGTGACACGCAATCCCCATGCGCCGGGGGTGGGCGGTGCCGTGTCCATCGAAGATGACCACATCGGGGCGCGCCGTGAGCCGCTCCCACGCAGCGGCGATGATGGGCAGTTCGCGGAAGGACAGCAGGCCCGGCACGTAGGGAAAGTGCAACGTCACCGCTGCCCCAGCCTGTGCCACCGGCGCCAGTGTCTCCACGTCCAGGACGACGAGCCCACCAAAGCCCGTGTCGTTCCCCTTCTCCGTGGAGATGTCCGCGCCCGCGATGCGCTCCACCTTCAGCCCAGGGGGCGGCCGGAGCACCAACTGCTCACGCAGCCGGCGCTGCAGCTCCACCGCCTCCGAAGGCGTGACGTCCCACCTGCCCACCTCGGGCTGAAGCTCCATGCACGCGCAACCTCCGCTGCCAATCTGAAGCGTCTGACTTCAAGGGCAACCCATGACGTCCTCTCAGCGTGGACTGGTGAACGGGCGGTGCCGCCCCTGGAGTTCGCGACGCTCCACGCGCGAGAAGGAACCGCTGAGCCTGCCCTGACGACCGGCGAGCCCACCGGATGGCGTTGGCTGGGCGCGTGCGTGCTCAACTCCCCGCGCATGCCACGAACCACCCTCGCCCGCTTCCGCCGGACAGGCCTTCCCCTCCTGGCGCTCTGTGCAGGCCTGGCTACCAGCGCGAGCGCGGAGGGCCCGGTGGGCAACGACTCCGCACCGCCGCGGCCTCCTTCCACATCGAAGGGAAACGGACAGCGCTCCGCATCCGCGCTGGACGCACTGGAGCAGCGCATCCTCGGCAAGGGGTGCGAACCGAAGTTGCTCGGCGATGCGAAGCGCCGCTTCGTCGAGTCACAGCTCCTCTGCGATGGCCACCTGTCCTTCATCCTGGTTCAGGCTGCGCTGGACGGCCAGCCCCTGCCGGAAACGCGGCGACGACTCCAGGCGCTCCTCGCGGACGCGCTGGGACGGGCCCGGGGCCCCTTCATGCGCGGTGGGACGGACGTCGTCCTGGGCCATGCGCTGCCGCGGAGCATCCTCTACCGGGGCTATGTGCTGCTGATGCTCGCGGGCATCGAACGCGCGGGCCTGCAGGACGCTGCGACCACGGCGCTCTTCGATGCCCTGGCTGCCCAGGTCGTGGCGGCGCTCGAACACCAACTGCTGCTGCCCAGCTTCAGCACCTCCATCTGGCCGTGTGACAGTGCGCCGGCCGCCGCGGCCCTGCTGCTCCATGGCCGGCTGCGAGACCATGCGCCCTCCGAGGCCGCGGCAGAGCGGCTCATCGCGCGACTGGTGGAACTGTCCGCCCTGCCCTCGGGCTTTCCCACCCAGGTCGACGCGAAGGGACGCGTCGTGGAGCGTACGCAACGGGCCACCACGCTCGCGTGGACAGGAGCCTTCCTCGCCATGGCCGCGCACCCCGCCGCGGATTCCTTCACCACCCCCCTGGTGCGCGACTACTGCGCCCGGCCCGCGGGCGCGCTTCTGCCGCTGGCCGCCTGCCGGGAGTGGCCTCGCGGCGTGAAGAGGCAGGAGGATTCCGCCAGCGGTCCGCTCGTCTTTGGCGGCTACTCCATGGGCGCGAGCGCGCTGGCCATCGCCGCGACGCGACTCTCCGGCACGCATCGCGCGTGGCATTCTCACCTGGTGAACGCGGCACGAGAGATGGGCATCAACGACCTCCTGTCACGACCTGGGAAACGTCCGCTGGAAGCCGCCTTGTACGGATGGGGAACCACCATTCGTCCGTGGTAGGTCATAGCCAGACATCGCGCCTTGGAGCGCCATGGCGTGTTCAATCACGGACCGCAGTCTCATCCCTCCGGGTTGATTCAAGAATAAGCCGTTTTTGATGTACAACCGTTTTACCCATCACAACCAATTCCTCAGGGTAAAACATGAATCGACACACACTGAAGCTGTTCGTCTCCGTGGGCATGATGTTGCTGATGGGGGCGTGCGCATCGCGGCAGGTGCCATGCAAGGACCGCACGGCCAGCAGGCCCATGCTGGGCCAGAAGCAGACCGGCAAGTTCATCACCGTCCGAAAGAAGATTCCGGGTGAATACATTGTCGTCCTGAAGTCACCCGCCCAAAGCCTGGAACAGGTCGAGGTCCAGCAGGCCACGACGAGCCTCACCACGGCTTACGGCGGCACCGCATTCGCGATGTATGAGAATGCGTTGCGTGGTTTCGCGGCCAAGATGACTGAAGCCCAGGCGCGGGCCATGGCGAACGACCCCGCAGTGGACTACGTGCAAGAGAATGGCGTGGTCAAAATCGCCGAGAGCCAGCAGGGCCCCACGTGGGGCATCGACCGGATGGACCAACGCAAGCTCCCGCTGGACAAGGTCTACACCTTCACCGCGACGGGCCAGGGCGTGCACATCTACATCCTGGACACCGGTGTGCGCTTCTCGCACCGGGAGTTCGGTGGCCGGGCCTCCATCGGCTACGACGCCATTGGCGACAGCATGCGGGGCAATGACTGCAACGGCCACGGGACCCACGTCGCGGGCACCGCGGCGGGCGCATCCTACGGCCTGGCCCGCAACGCGACTGTCCATTCCGTCCGAGTGCTGGGCTGTGACGGCTCCGGCGCCACCTCTGGCGTCATCGAGGGCATCGACTGGGTGACCCGGAATCACGTCTCGCCCGCCGTCGCGAACATGAGCCTGGGCAGTGATGTGGACCCGGCGCTCGACGACGCGGTCCGCCGCTCCATCGCCGCGGGAATCACCTATGTCGTCGCCGCGGGCAACGAAGACAGCGACGCCTGCAAGCACTCGCCCGCCCGCGCGCCGGAGGCCATCACCGTGGCCGCCACCGACAGCAAGGACAAGCGCGCCACCTTCTCCAACTGGGGTGACTGCGTGGACGTCTTCGCGCCGGGGAACAAAATCCAGTCCTCCTGGCACTACGGCGACCGGGAGAGCCGGGAGCTGAGCGGCACCTCCATGGCCACTCCGCACGTGACGGGGCTGGCCGCGCTGTTCCTCGAGGTGAACCCCACGGCGACGCCCGAGGCGGTGGCCAACGCGGTGTTCACCAACGCCACCGAGAACACGGTGTCCAACCCGGGCTGGTGCTCGCCCAACCTGATGGCGTACTCGGGCTTCATCACCGCGCTCCCGGGGCTGCCCATCGTGCAGCTCAAGGACTTCCTGCCCAAGCCCGCCGTCGTCAGCAGCAGCGAGCCGCGGTAGGTGTCCGCTCCGGCAGCCCGGCTTCCTGGACGGGGGGAGCCGGGCCCGGGCTGGCAACGCCGCTGGCCGGTATCGTCAGGAGCACGCCCCCATCGCCGTCCCGGCGTGAGCCCCACCGGGCGCACCCTCGCGCTCCGCCGGGCGCGTGAGGAGGCGCATACGACGATGGCCACGCTCAACATCACCTACGACGGCATGTCCGCGGACGTCCCGGTAGAGATGGACGGCCCCGTGCCGGACACCGACATCCGCCGCATCGCGACGGAGTTGGTTCGTTCGGGCGGAGTCCCCGGCCTCCACCTGAGCCAGCTTCGCGACGACGCGTTCGCCCACTTCGTCGTCGACCGGTTCCGCGGCGCCCGGGGCGAGGAGCGCATCTACCTGCGTCCCAAGGTCCCCTTCGGGGCCCGGTGAGGCTCCGCCATGCGCATCCTCTTCTGTGGTGTAGGAGCCATCGGCTCCACCGCGGCGGTGCTGTGCCGCAACCTGGAGGCCACCCTCGTCTTCATCGACTTCGACCGGGTCGAATCCAAGAACCTCCTCGCCCAGGCCTATGTGAAGCCCTCCGTCGGAAAGAACAAGGCCGAGGCGCTCAAGCTCCAGCTCCTCAACCTGCACGGGGTGAAGGCGGAGTCCCACGGCGTGCGGCTCACCCAGGACAATGTCGCGGCCCTGTGCGGTGGGGCGGACCTCCTGGTGGACTGCATGGACAACCGCGCCAGCCGGCAGGTGCTCAGTGACTACGCGCGACAGGCGGGAAAGCCGCTGGTCCACGGTGCCGTGAGCGCGGACAGCACCTTCGGCCTGGTGCGCTGGGATGAGCGCTTTGTCCCGGATGCGGAAGACACGCCGGGGCAGGCCACCTGCGAAGGAGGCGCACACCTTCCCTTGCTGGGGTTGCTCTCCGCGACACTGGCCCGCGCCATTCAGGACTTCGTGAAGCACGGCACCCGCCGTGATTCGCTGGTGAACCTGAGTTCGGTCCTGGCCCAGTGACACACCTGCACGCGCCCGCGCAGCGCCTCCACCTCTCCCGCTGCTGCGATACTTCGTCGCGCCACCGTGTCGTTCCCGGTCCACTCCAATGGGCCGAAGACGGTACCGGGGGCGCCAGGGCCCTTCACGCACGTCTGCCGCAAGGACACGTACAGGCAGGGAGCCCTTCAGCAAGTTCCCATGAACCTCCCGAGCGCCCCAAGGCGGCCTGCCGAGCCCGTGGCCGGCCGCCACCCCAGGGCGCCCACGTTGGCTCGTGACGTGCCCAGAGCGCGAGATGGGACGCCTGGCGCGGCCCGCGGACAAAGGGCGCCCGGGCGCGCCGTCCGCGAAGCAGGAGCGCGAGGGTACAGCAACTTGCCGCGCCCCTTCTTCCCGCGCGTCTGGGCAGGCTTCTTGAGCTGCTTCGCTGTCACCTCGAAGGCGGCGTCGATCATGCGCGGTTTCGCGTCCTGGAGCGCCTGGTAGCGCTCGTACTCGTACTCGCGCTCGACCTTCGCCTTCGCGACTTCAGCCGAGCTTGTCGCCCCAGTCGCGCATCGTCATCGGCTTCCGCTCGAGCGCCTGCAGCTCGGCGAACTCGATGTAGAGGTTCACGATGCGATGGAGGACCTGCAGCTCGGGCTCGGTCAGGTAGTTCTTCGCGATCGCGGCGTCGGCCTTGCGGACCACGCCTCCCGGCCGCGTCATTTGCAGGCCCATAAGCCCTTGACCAGGTACTCCGACAGACGAGCGTTGGCCCACTTGCGGAATTGAGTGCCGCGATGACTGCGGACGCGGAAGCCGACGGCGAGGATCACCTCGAGGTTATAGTGCTCGATCTCGCGCGCGACGGTGCGTTGCCCCTCGGTTCGAACTATTCAATGGCGTCGAATAGTTGCCTCCGGCGCCAGCTCCCCCTCGGCGAAAATCTCCTTCAGGTGGTGGTTCACAGTCCCGACGCCGATGTCGAAGAGCTGAGCCATGAGCGCCTGCGTGAGCCAGACCGACTCGTCCTCCAAGCGGCACTCGATGCGCGCGCCCGTCCTCGGCTTGGTAGAGGAGCAACTCGCCCTTGGGCGTGCCCTCATCGCGCAGCGCAGATGAACTGAGCGACGGCGCCGCCGCAGTGGGCGTGTCCTCCGCGGCGTGTCGTCCATGGGCTGCGCGAGCGCCAGGCAGGGCAGGAGGAGCGACAGCAGGACGGAGCGCTTCGCGTGGGAGTGCATGCGCGCGGGGCACCTCGTCATCGCACGGCGCGCGCGCGAATGCCATGCCATCACCTCCGTGCCGGACTTCATGCTGAACGGACCACGCGGCCACCCCAGGGGCCCCCTCGCGGCGGGGGGCCGGAGTCACTCCCGTAGCTCGCTGTTCGGAAATATCGGGGGTTTTGACGCCACAAAAGTCCCGACATTTCCGAACAGCTGTCCACCGGGCTGCGCGCCCGACCCACAGGAATGAAACGCGGTAGCCTGCTCGTGGCGTAGGCACAGAGGTCGGCGCGTCATGGCTGTAGGTGAGCCCGTCGAACAGTTGGACCCGGAGCCTGGTGAGCACCCCGAATCGTCGCCATCGCGCACCCAGCGGTGCGCCAAGAGCACGCACTGGGCCACAGCCTCCGGCTGCTCGCTTCATCCGCACGCCGCTATCAGTCGACTTCGTCACGGGCGGCTCCCAGCGTCGTGCTTCTTCACGAGGTACGTGACGACCGCAGCGCAGACTGTCGTGACCGGCTCGGCTTCCTCGGCCGACGGCTCTCGGCCCTCCTGAAGGTGTCTGCCGACCTCGAAGGCGTAGCCCCACACTGGGCTTGCCCCGATTTCGTCGCTCTCCCGCACTTTGGGTGGCGCATGGAACAGGGCGGGTTCACGAGAGGTGCTGTTCAGGTGCGAGGACTCCGAGGGAGCGAGCCTGTCCGTCGTCAAAGACTGGAGAGAGAGTCCGGCTCGAAACCCGAGCCCCCGGGGCGATTGCCTCCAATGGCGCCCTGCTGCGTCTGCCTGCTCTTCCGAGGGAGAGCACACAAAGTGCGGGAGAGCCACGGAATCGGGGCAGGCTCACCTCACCGAGTTCATGAGGCAGTTCCTCACGATGACCGGCGAGAAGGTCGCGAAGTCGGCGATCTACAGCGTCCTCAAGAAGCGTTATCTGGCCGCGCCCCGAGTGATGGCGTGGGTCGCGGGCGTCGATGAGAGGGACACGACCAGGGGCCGCCACCCACCACTGGCACATGAAGCGCAGCCGTGAGGCTCAAATAATTGAGACTTGTCAGGAACGAAAGTCACCCGCCGTAGAGTCCCGCTGAAAGGAGCGGCGACCATGACGACATTGACGATGCGGACGAACCCGATGAAGCGCAACAATCTCTGGCCCCAGCTCGACGCCGCCTCCTGCTCCCTCGAAAGCTTCGACTCGAAGTACCTCGCGGAATGTGACCGGATTGGTGGCCATCCGCCCGTACCCTGCTGAAGCTCGCGCTCCGTCACCGGCGTGCCAAGCAACGCAGAGGCCGGGCTCCCATCAGGGACCCGGCCTTTTGTCGTTCCGGCCCCGCCGGGCTCGACTCCCAGCGTCCCGAATCACAGCCAACTTCATTATCTGGGTGTAGCTCAGTCTGGCCAGAGCGCACGGTTCGGATCCGTGAGGCCGCAGGTTCAAATCCTGCCACCCAGACACCACGCCTCCGTAGCTCATCGGTAGAGCACCCGCCTCTTAAGCGGGTGGCGAGGGTTCGAATCCCTCCGGAGGTATCGCATTCCCCGGTAGCTCAACTGGCAGAGCACGCGGCTGTTAACCGCGGGGTCGAGGGTTCGAATCCCTCCTGGGGAGCAGTTCATCATAGGCCGCGCTTTGGGAGCAGCTTGAACTCCAAATCCAGGCATGCAGGGTTCGATTCCCTGGCGGCTTGCTCGTTCACCTACGCCGGAGTAGCCCAATTGGCAGAGGCACCAGGTCCAGAGCCTGGAGGTTGCGGGTTCGACTCCCGCTTCCGGCACAACCCACGAGGCTCCGTGTCATGGAGACGCTGGTCCTGAGTCAGTCGTTCGAACCTGTCGCGCGTGTTCCCTGGCAACGCGCGGTGATGCTCATCTTCCAGGGCAAGGTCGAGGTGGTCGAGGAGTACGAGGACCGCGTCGTGCGCTCGGTGACGGTGGAGATTCGCATGCCCTCCGTCATCCGCTTCATCCGCGGCCTGCGCCGACGCCCCAAGGGCGTGAAGTTCAGCCGGGAGAACGTCTACCTGCGGGACAACTGCCGCTGCCAGTACTGCGGCATCAAGGTGTCGCGGCCCGAAGCCACGTATGACCACGTCCTGCCGCGCGCACAAGGCGGCAAGACGAGCTGGGAGAACATCGTCATTGCGTGCGTGCCCTGCAATCAGAAGAAGGGCAACCGGACGCCGGAGCAGGCCCGCATGGCCCTGCGCACCACGCCCGCGAAGCCGAAGAAGCTGCCCGCGGCGATGCACCTGACGTTCATGTTCGAGAAGGGCATGCCCATGTCCTGGTCGAAGTTCCTCAGGGACGTCGCCTACTGGCACGTGGAGCTGGAGGAGTAAGGCCGTGGGGGAAAGGGGAGCCACCCGAGGTGGCTTCCGCCTCCTGGGTGTTTCCGCCCCCGCGGTGGAGGCACTCAGGAGGTCCGGGAGTCCGCCAGAGGCGGCTCCCACCCCGACAGCCGCCCGCGCGCCAGCAGGCGGGAAGTCGCTGCTGGCGGTTTTCCTGCAAGGCGCTCGCAGCCGGCACCCGCCCGTGGCCTGCATTTGACCGGGATTGCGCGCTCACCCTCGCGGTTCAAGGGGGTTAGAGTGCGCTCCCGGCGAGGGGGCGCAGACAAGGCATGGCGACGAGGAAAAGCGAGGACCAGGAGCGGCTCATCGACCGCGACCTCACCGCGCTGGCGCGGGAGGGAAAGCTACCGGCCGCACACGGCGTGGACGCCGCGGTGACAGAGGTGCTGGGCCTGCTCACGCGGGGCGGCAAGCATCCCCTGCTGGCCGGCGAGCCCGGCGTGGGCAAGAGCGCCCTGGTGCAGGAGGTGGCCCGGCGCATCGCCGAAGGCCGCGTGGACGCCGAGCTGGCGAACGCACGGGTGGTGGAGGTGTCCGTCGCCAACATCCTGGCGCGCAGCACCCAGCGCCAGGCGGCGGAGAGCTTCGAGGAGCTGCTGGCCTACCTCTCCCGGCACCCCTGCCCCATCGTCTACATCCGGGACCTGCCCGCGGCCCTCGGCGGCCCGCTGGCGCCCGTCGCCGTGCGCGGATTGCGCACCGGCAGCCTGCGCTTCATCTTCGAGACAGAGCCCAAGCGCGTGCAGGAGCTGCTTCGCTCCGACGAGGCGCTGGCCGAGCGGCTCCACCTGCTGCTCCTGCATGAGCCTCCAACGGAGAAGGCCCGCTGGGTGCTGGGCCGCGTGGCGGAGGAGCTGGAGCGCGAGCTGCGGCTGCCCATCGACCCGGCGGCGTGCGACCTGGCGCTGCGCCTGTCGTCCAAGTTCCTGCTCGCGCAGCGCATGCCGCGCAAGGCCATTGAGCTGCTGAAAGAGACGGCGGCGGAGGCGGCGAGCGCGGCCAAGGACCATGTGGGTCCCGAGGACGTGCTCACCCGCTTCTGCGCGGCCACGCGGCTGCCTCGCTTCGTCGTCGACGACGCGATGCCTTTGGACCTAGAGGAGACGGAGCGCTTCTTCGGCGAGCGGCTGCTCGGACAGACGGACGCGGTGGGCGCGGTGCTGCGCTCGGTGGCGCTGCTCAAGGCCGGCCTCAACGACCCGCGCCGTCCCCTGGGCGTGTTCCTCTTCGCGGGCCCCACGGGCGTGGGAAAGACGCAGCTCGCCAAGCTGCTGGCGGAGTACCTGTTCGGCTCCGCGGACAGGCTGGTGCGCCTCAACATGGCGGACTACCCCAACGACGGTGACGAGAGCGTCCCCTTCGGCGCCACCTGGGCCCCGGCACTGGAGACGCGGCGGGGAGAGCTGAGCGCGCTGCTGGACGGCAAGGTGTTCACCGTGCTGCTCCTCGACGAGTTCGAGAAGGCGGCGCGCAGCGTCCACGACCGCTTCCTCCAGCTCTTCGACGAGGGCACCTTCGTCAACGGGGCCGGCGAGACGGTGTCGTGCAACAACACGCTCATCGTCGCCACATCCAATGTGGGCGCGGAGGTGTACCGCGAGTCCGGCATGGGCTTCACGGGCACGCGCCGCACGGAGGAGATGGTCCCCGAGGTGGACCGGCGCATCGGAGAGGCCTTCCGTCCGGAGTTCCTCAACCGCTTCGACGCCATCTGCCACTTCCGTCCCCTGTCCAAGGTGGACATCCGGAAGATCGCGCAGCGCGAGGTCGGCCGCGTGCTGGAGCGCGAGGGCATCCGCGCGCGCGCCCTGGACGTGGAGGTGACGCCCGCCGTGGTGGACCTGCTCGTGGAGCGGGGTTACTCGCCCCAGTTCGGCGCGCGCTACCTGCAGCGTGAAATCGAGAAGACGCTCACCGCCGCGCTGGCCGTGGAGATTGCGCGCAGGCCGCTACCTCCAGGCACTCCCGTCCGCGTCGAGGCCCGCCTGGGCGGCCGCGTCACCGCCGTGGCGGAGCCCGCCGCGCCGCCGCCCTCCCCCACCGCGCAGTTGCTGCTGCCGTCCGCTCGCGCGGCACCGGTGAAGCGGCGGCTGGACCGCAAGTCGCTCCTGTTCGAGATGGACCGCCTGGTAGGCAAGGCGCGCACCCTGGCGGACTCCGCCGGCCGGCCGCAGCTGGAGCAGCGCCGCGCGGAGCTGCTGGCGGAGACGCAGGCGCCCAACCTCTGGGACGACCCCACGCGTGCCGCCGAGGTCATCCGCGCCTTCCGCACCGTGGAGGCGCAGCTCAACGAACTGGAGCGGCTGGAAGCCGCGGGCCTGTTCGCGCGGCGGCTGGTGCGGGAGGCGAAGAACGAGGTGCAGCTCGGCTCCGCGGCGCGACAGGTGGAGGACGTGGCGCGCGAGGTCCAGATGGCGGAGGCCCTGCACGCCTCCGGGGCCACCACCCAGGACACCGAGGCGCTGGTGGACATCTGCGCCAGTGACTCGGCGGAGGCCCAGGCGACCTGGGTGCAGGAGCTGGCCTCCATGTACCTGGGCTGGGCCCAGCGGCGCGGCTACGAAGCGGTCGCGATCGCCGAGGCGGAGGAGCCCTCGCGCGTCGTCGTGCGCATCGCCGGACCGGGCGCCTATGGCTTCCTCGCGGGCGAGGCGGGCATGCACCGGCGGCTGGAGGACGAGAAGCGCCAGCGGGCCTACGTGCGCGTCCACCGCGGCGGCTCGCTCTCCGAGGAGGAGCTGGCGTACCTGGAGGTCCAGGGCCGGCCCATGAAGAGCCACGAGGGCGCCTACCTCCAGCGCGTCCGCACCGAGGTGACGGTGAAGGACGAGTCCTCCGGACGCGTGCTCACGCTCACGGGCGCCACGGAGCTTGACGAGCTGAAGGACATCGCCGCGCGTGTCGTCTACGGCCAGGGCAGCAACACGGACGAGGCACGGCGCTACTACCTGGGACGGGGCGCCCGGGTGGAGGACCCGCGCACCGGCGCCGGCACTCCCCGCGTGAAGGACGTCCTGCGCGGCGAACTGGACGTCTTCATCGCCGCGTGGATTACACGGCCACCCACCGAGCCCCAAGCGCCCGGCGGCTGAGCGAGGCCCCAAGGCCTCAGCGGGACATG
Source organism: Myxococcus sp. SDU36 (assembly GCF_030168875.1). Taxonomy (NCBI): domain Bacteria; kingdom Pseudomonadati; phylum Myxococcota; class Myxococcia; order Myxococcales; family Myxococcaceae; genus Myxococcus; species Myxococcus sp. SDU36. The sequence continues at coordinate 8,364,477 of NZ_CP077414.1, read as the reverse complement.
TCCACGACTCGGAGCGTCGAATGGCCCTCCGAGGCCGTGGCCATCGACTGGCCCAGCTTGCGGGCGCTCTCAGGGAAAGGGCCCCGCGCCAGCTCCCGACCCGACGGGCTCAACACCTTTGCGACGGCCTGGCCGAACCCCTTCTTCAGCCCCATGGCCTGGTGCGGCTCGCCCTTGCCGTCCGCCACCATGAAGAGCGACGACTCCAGCTCGGGAGGCGGCGCCTCGCCGTGCTGGCGGAAGATGTTCCGCATGTGCTCGATGGACTCGCGGTGGCTCTTCTTGATTTCGCCCCGCGCCATGCCCTTGAAGAGGCCGGGGACGTCCCGCAGGTCCACGTGAATCAGGACGATGGGCCGCTCCTCGCGCAGGTCATAGATGAACGAGTAGGCGTGCTGACGCAGCTCGTCCCGAGAGCCCCGGTTGGCGTACAGCACCAGGGTGGGCCGCCCCTTGCCGATGGGGACCTCACGGCCGAATACGTCCTTCAGCTCGGCGGCCTGAGCGGGAATCGCTCCCAGCAAGGCCAACAGACATGCGAGCGCGGCGACTTTCTTCATGCAGCGACTTCCTTTTCCAAGGGCGTACCGTGGCTCGGACGAACACGGGGCACCGCTATTCGAATCCCTTTTTGCCCAGGGCCCGTCCGGTTGCCTGATGTCAGCTCCGTCTGGTATCGGATTCATCATGCCGCGCGAGGCTGACTCGCTGTGGAGGGGGAAACCATGTCCAGCCCGCACGGGGTGTTCCGAAGGTTCGTCACGCTGCTCCTCCTGTCGCTGGCGGCGCCCGCCTTCGCCGCGACGCCCTTCACCGAGGGGATGGTCACCATCACCCTGGACGACGGCTGGGCCACGCAGTTCTCGCTGGCCCGCCCCGAGCTCAACGCGCGGAACATCCCCGCCACCTACGCTCTCGTCACCCTGGCCATCCACGAAGGCTGGGGTGGCTACATGTCGCTGGCGCAAGCCCAGACGCTCGTCTCCGAGGGCAATGACATCGCCAGCCACACGCTGACCCACCCGGACCTGACGTCACTGTCCCCGACCCAGCTCGTGGCCGAGCTGCAGGACTCACGGGCCTGGCTGGAGAGCGCGCTGGGTCTGCCCGCCGTCCCCAACCTCGTGGTGCCGTATGGACTGCAGAACGGCCCGGTGCTCGACGTCATCCGCCAGCACTACGCCAGCAGCCGCACGGTGAACGCGGGCCGAAACTTCCTCGACACCGTCGTCTACGAGCTGCGCGCCAACGACGTGGCCCGCACCGTCCCGGTCAGCACCGTCCAGGGCTGGGTGGACCAGGCCATCGCGGAGAAGAGCTGGCTCATCCTCGTCTTCCACGAGTTCGTCAACGGCACGCCGACCCGTGACACCGAGTACATGACGTCCCACTTCGCGGACATCCTCGACTACGTGCAGACGCACGGCGTGCGCACCGTGACGCTGACCGAAGGACTGGCCCTGACGGAGGGGCGCACCGAACCCGACCTGACGGCGGGCCTGTTCGTCTACACCGACGCGCTGCAGAACGGCTTCGCCAACTGGAGCTGGGCGGCCCACTCGCTCGACGAGACGGGGGTGGTCCATGCGGGCTCGGCCGCCATCCGCTTCGAGCCGGACACATGGAATGGCCTGCTCTTCCACCACCATGGGCTGGACCTGGCGCAGTACCAGTCCATCCGCTTCTGGGTCCACGGCGGCAGCGCGGGAGGCCAGGTGGTGCGGCTGGTGCTCCACGATGGCACGCAGATGCTTGGCACCACCCGCCTGGACACCGCGCTGGGGGCACCCATCGCTCCCGGGGTCTGGCAGCAGGTGACGATTCCCCTCTCCAGCATCGGGGCCACCACGGGCACGCTGCGGGACATCTACTTCCAGGACGACTCCGGCACGGACCAGCCGGTGCTGTACCTGGATGACGTGGTGCTCGTGCCGCAGTGACGTCCTCGCTCTCCCGGCAGGCGTATCGTCACCGCGCCGTCGGCGCCGCGCCCGGTGACAGACGGCCCAGCAGGTGGGGCTGCCCGTCCTCCGCCATCACCCGGTAGGCGACGATGCCCTCTGGCTGCGGCGCCGTCTGAAAGATGACCCGGGAGGGCAGCAGGAGCGGACGGCGGAACTCCGAGGACAGCGTGAGCGCGGGGGCCTCGGCGGCCTCACCCATCTCCGCCACGCAGCGGCCCACGGTCCACATCCCATGGACGATGGCGCGGGGAAAGCCGAAGGGGCGCGCGGTGAAGCCATACAGATGGATGGGGTTGTAGTCGCCCGAGGCCCGGGCGTAGCGGCGGCCCGCGTTCTCCGGGACGGACCAACGGGCTGGACGGCTGTCGGCGAAGACTTGCGCCTCGTCCGAGGAGGGAGGACGCCCCGCCTCCCGGGGCCGCTCCCCCATTCCAGGCAGGCGGCGGAGCATGGTGGTGACGGCGCTCCATACCTGCGCGCCGTCCGACTCCACCACGGTGTGCAAATCCAGCTCGCGCCCCTGCCGCGCCTCACGCTGGCCTTCGACCCAGGCATGCACGGAGAGCCGGGCCCCCGCGTGCAGGCGGCGCTGCTGCTGGATGTGATTGCGCACGTGCACCATGCCCAGCAGCCGGTAGGGGAACGCCGGGTGGTTGAGCAGCGTGAGGTGCAGCGACGTCGCGAGCACCTGAGGAAACGGCAGCGGCAAGGAGTCATCCTCGGGAAACCCACACACCTCCCGGTAGCGGGACAGTTGACTGGCGTCCGGGGTGAAGCCTTTCACCCGCACCTCCAGGCGGGGCACCTCTCCGGGCCGCGAGGGCCGGCGTGCCACGGCGGCGCGCAGCAACTCCTTGGCGAGCAGCGGAGGCTGGGAGAGTTCGAGCGAGGTCGAAGCGTGGGACACGTTGGGACTCCAGGATGACGCAGCCGGACGTACCGCATGGCAGCACGCGCGGCCCCCGGCGTGAAGCAGAGAGTCCAGGAAAGGACAGTTTGGACTGTAAAGCCCCCCTTTCTCGGGGACACAGGGCGTGGGAGAACGCTGCCTCCGTGTCCTGCTTTGATGAAATCACCGCGCGTGCGCTCGCCGCTGGACAGCTTCATGCTTCGGAATCCAATCCATTGCGGAGACATGCGGAAGGCTGCCGCAAGTGCGCCCAACTGCTGGCGCGGGTGACGCCGCCTGGCGCGGCATCGCAGCGCACCGCCGTGGCGCAGGAAATCTCGACGGACACGTCCACCCTGACGGCGGGCAGCGCTGACGACGACACGCTCCCCACCGAGCCCATCCGGGTGGGGAACCGGCCCACGGCCCGTGCGCCATCGCCGTCATCGCCATCGGGCCCCAAGCCCTCCGAACGCCCCTCCCGCCCCGCGGCCCGTCAGACCGGGCACGCCCCCCACCTGGACAGGCCGCCCGAGGCGGCGCTGCCGACCGCCGTGGCCAGCCCTCCGGAGCCGGCCGCCCCCCACCGTCCCGCCGCGCCGGTGCCGATTCCGGCCCCCACGGGGCTCTCCGCGCCGGCCGCCCCGCCTCCGCCGGCCGTCCTCTCCATTCCGCCACCCGCGCCGCCTCAGGACCTGAGCGCGCGCATCCTGCCCAACGCACACGCCGCGCCTGCACCCAGCGCGAGCCCCAAGAACTTCGCGGGTGCCCATGTGCTCCCACATGGCGGCCGGCTGCTGTCCGCCCCGGACGCGGCGACGGGACGCGGCTCCCGGGTCACCCTGTCCATGCCCCTGGCGCCCTCGCCGGCCCGGCCGCCCCTGGCGAGCCCCGGAGGTGGAAAGTCGGGTCGCCCACCCGCGCGCAAGGACGGCGAGGACACCGAGCCCCGGGACTCAGCCCAGGTCCGCGTGGGCCGCTACCACATCCTGGACACCCTGGGCGCGGGAGGCATGGGCGCTGTCTACAGCGCCTATGACCCGGAGCTGCACCGGCGCGTGGCCATCAAGCTGCTGCATCCGGATGCCAACCCGGCGGCGCGCTCGGACGGCTCGTCCCGGCTGCTCCGCGAAGCCCAGGCGATGGCGCGGCTGTCCCACCCGAACGTGGTCTCCGTCTACGACGCGGGCACGTTCGCGGGCCGCGTCTTCATCGCCATGGAGCGGGTGGACGGCCTGTCCCTGCGCCACTGGCTCCGCGCCGAGCACCGCACCTGGCGCGAGGTGCTCGACATCTTCCGCCAGGCGGGCCGAGGGCTCGCCGCCGCACACGCCGCCGGACTGGTCCACCGGGACTTCAAGCCCGCCAACGTCCTGGTGAGCAAGGACGGCCGGGCCCAGGTGACGGACTTCGGGCTGGCCCGCACCACCGCGGACCTCGAAGCGGCCGAGGCGGGCCGGGGCACCTCGCCCGCGCTGCCGCGCCTGGCTCCGGAAGACCTGCTCCAGACGGCGCTCACCGAGGCCGGGCTCGTCATGGGCACGCCCGCGTACATGCCGCCCGAGCAGCACGAGGATGGGCGCATCGACGCGCGCGGTGACCAGTTCAGCTTCTGCGCGTCCCTCTACGAAGCCCTCTACGGACAGCTCCCCTTCAACGGCAAGCGCCCGGACGAGTACCTGGAGGAAGCCAGCGCGGGCCGCGTGCGCCCGCCGCCTCGGGGAAGCCGCGTCCCCGCGTGGGTGCTGCGCGCCGTCACGCGGGGCCTGTCCCCGGCCCCCGAAGCGCGCTTCCCGTCCATGGGCGTGCTGCTGGATGCACTGGGCGCGGATCCGCTGGCGGCCTGGCGCCGCCGGGGCGCGGTGGCCGCCGCGTCCCTGCTGCTCAACAGCGTGGTCGCCGTCACCTGGCTGCTGGTGGGCTCGCAGCGCGGCGGCCCGTGTCCGGATGCCGAGGCCCGGCTCACCGGCGTCTGGGACACGGCGCGCCGGGCGGAAATCCAGCAGGCCTTCGCCGCCACGGGCAAGGTCCACGCCTCCGCCGCATTCGAGCGCGTGGCGACGACCCTGGATGGCTTCGCGCACGACTGGACGCGCATGCACCGCGAGGCCTGCGAGGCCACCCGGGTGCGGGGCCACCAGTCGGACCACGCGCTCGCGCTGCGCATGGCGTGCCTGGACCGGCGCCACTCGGCCCTGGTGGCCTTGACGGGCGTGCTCGCGCAGACGGATGCGGTGGCGCTGAACGCCGCACCGGACGCGGCCCAGCGCCTGCCTCCCATCGCCGCCTGCGCGGACGTGGACGCGCTCCGGCGGGGCCTGTCGGAGCCCGCGGGGCAGCGGCAGCAGGTGGAGGCCCTGCGCGCCCGGGTGGACCGGGCCACGGCCCTGGTGGACGCCGGCCGCTCCCCCCAGGCGCAGGAAGAGGCGAAGGCGGTGCTGACCGAGGCGCGGCAGCTCGGCTACGGCCCGGTGCTCGCGGAGGCGCTGGAGCTGGAGGGAAGGCTCGGGCTGGTCGCGGGGGACGAAGCTCGCGCCGCCGCGGCCCTGCGTGAATCCCTCTTCACCGCGCAGGCGCACCGCCATGACCACCTGGCGGCGCGCGCGTCGGCGCGACTGGTGACCGCCGTCTCCTCCGACGCCACCTTGGAGTCCTGGACGGTGGAGCAGGCGCGCTCGTCCATCCAGCGCGCGGGTGGGGCCTCTGATTTGGAGGCCCTGTTCCAGACGAGCCTGGGCCGCAACGCCTTCCTCCGAGGCCAGTACGCCCAGGCAGCGGAGTCCTTTGGCCGCTCCGCGACGCTGCGCGAGCAGGAGCTGGGCCCCGAGCACCTGCTCACGTTGGAGTCGCTCCGCAACCAGGCCGCGGCCCTGTCCCGCACGCTCGAAACGGAGCGCGCCATGGGGCTGCTTCACCGCGTGCTGGAGACGACGGAGCGCGTGCTCGGCCCGGACCACCCCCAGACGGCCATGGCGGCCAACGCCATGGGCTACCACCTGGTCATCGTCCGCCGCTTCGAGGAAGCCGTCCCCTACCTCCAGCGCGCCATCCACCTGGAGGAGGAGTCGCTGGGGCGCGACAGCGCCACGCTGAGCTATCCGCTCAACAACCTCGCCGAGGCCCTGGAGGCGCTGGGCCGCAACGCGGAGGCCCGCCCCCTGCGCGAGCGCGCGCTCGCGGTGGACCTGAAGGCCTACGGCCCCGAGCACCCGGAGACCGCCACTGACCTGGCCCTGCTCGGCGCGCTCGCCCTGCGCGAGGGCAAGCCACGCGACGCGGTCGACTACGCCCGCCGGAGCATCGCGGCCTACGGGGCCTTCCAGAACGACCACCCGGACACGGCCGCCCCGCTCACCACGCTGGGCCGGGCCCTGCACGCCCTGGGCAAGAGCCACGAGGCCCGCGCCATGCTGGAGCGCGCCCTGGCGCTTCGCACCGCCCATCCCGGCCCGGCCGAGGACCTCGCGAGCACCCGCTTCGCCCTGGCCCAGGCGCTGGTGAAGCAGGACGGGCCCCGCGCCCGGGGGCTGGCCAATCAGGCCCTGCACTTCTACACGGCCGAGGAGCCCACCTACGCCACGGAGGCCCGCCTCGTCCGCGACTGGCTCCAGGACCTCCGGCGCCGCAAGCGCTGAGCCACAGCCAGGGGCCATATCCACCGAAATCGCACCTCCGCGCACACCTTTCCCAGCGGAGGTACGGCGTCCCCCTCCGCATCTGCTGAAGTCACCCCGAGGGCCCGCCAGACAGGCGGACGCGGCTCACGCGTTGTTCTCGGGGGCCTCCGTCACTTTCCGCCGTTAGACTGCACCCAATGCTTCACGTCATTCCCCTGGGCGGCCTGGGCGAAATCGGCCTCAACTCCATGGTCATCGCCTGCCGTGGGGAGATGCTGCTCATCGACGCCGGGCTGATGTTCCCCTCTTCGGGGATGCCCGGCGTGGACATCATCATCCCGGACTTCAGCCACCTGAAGCAGAACGCCGCGCAGCTCAAGGGCGTGCTGCTCACCCACGGCCATGAAGACCACCTGGGCGCCCTGCCCTACCTGCTCAACGAGGTGCCTGTCCCCGTCTACGGCACGCGCTTCACGCTGGCCATGGCGCGCCACCGGCTGGAGGAGCTGGGCATCGAGGCGGACCTGCGCGAAATCGAGCCGCGCGAGCCCTTCCCCGTGGGCACGGCCTTCCGCGTGGAGGCCAGCCGCGTCACGCACACCGTGCCGGACGCGGTGGGCTACATCCTGCGCACGCCCGAAGGCACCCTCGTCCACACTGGCGACTTCAAGCTGGACCCGGACCCCATCGACGGGCTGCGCACGGACCTGGAGCGCTGGGGCGAGGCCGGCGAGGAAGGCGTGTTGTGCCTCCTCTCCGACTCCACCAACGCCGAGGTGACGGAGGAGACGGGCAGCGAGCGCGTGGTGGAGCAGACCTTCGAGCGCCTCTTCCAGGGCGCCACCGGACGCATCATCGTCGCGCTGTTCTCCTCCAACCTGCACCGCGTCCGGCACCTGCTGGCGCTGGCGGAGCGGCTGGGGCGCAAGGTGGCCCTGCAGGGCCGCAGCATGATTCGCAACGTGGAGATGGCGCGGGAGCTGGGCTACCTGGATGTGCCCGACTCGCTCTTCGTCCACCTGGACACGGTGCCGGCGCTGCCCGCGCAGCGGGTGCTGGTGTTGACCACCGGCGCCCAGGGCGAGCCGCGGGCCGGGCTGTCCCAGCTCGCGGCGGGGGAGGGCCCCCTGCGGCTGAGCCCAGGCGACCTGGTGGTGCTCAGCTCGCGGGCCATCCCTGGCAACGAGCGCTCCGTGGGCGCGCTCATCGACGCGCTCCAGTGGCGCGGGGCCAAGGTCGCCTACGCCCAGGTGGAGCCGGGCATCCACGTCTCCGGCCACGCCAGCCAGCCCCAGCAGCGGCGCGTGCTGGACCTGGTGCGTCCGGCCCACTTCATCCCCGTCCACGGCGAGGGCCGCCACCTGCACAAGCACCTGCTCACCGCGCGCGAGGCCGGCCTGGAGCCCGCACAGTGCCTGCTGGCGCAGGACGGCGACGTCGTCACCTTCGAGGAGGGCCGGGGGCGCTTCACCGGCAGCGTCCCAGCCGGCCGCATCCTCAAGGACCGGTTCGGCCCCGGCCGGGTGAACCCCGACACGCTCCAGGAGCGCATCCGGCTGTCGGAGACGGGACTGGTGGCCGCGGTGGTGGTCATCCAACGCGACTCCCTGAAGCTGGTGGCGGGGCCCCAGTTGTCCGGACAGGGGCTGTCCGCGGACGAACAGGTCCAGCTCCCCCGGGTGGCCCAGGAAGCGCGGGCGCTCTTCGAGGAACTGTCCCCCGCACTCAGGGGTGATGACGCCCTGGTGAGAGAGGAGCTCACCCGGGCCGTCCGCCGGGCCTTCAAGGCCTACACGTCCAAGCGCCCCCTGGTGGTGCCCTTGGTCGTCCGGGTGTAGGTATGGTAAGGGCCGCTGCCCATGCCATCCTTCGACGTCGTCTCGAAAATCGACCTCGCTGAGCTCGACAACGCGGTCAACCAGACCAAGAAGGAGCTCAGCACACGGTACGACTTCCAGGGCGCCCATGCCGACGTGGTGCTGGCCCCGGACCATACCGCCATCACCGTGAAGGCCAACAGCGAAGACCGCGTCCAGGCCGCCAAGGAAGTCCTCCTGATGAAGCTGGCCAAGCGGAACATCAGCCTGTTCGCGCTGGAGTACGGCGACATCGAGAAGACGGGCCTTCACAACGTGAAGCAGGCCATCAAGCTCCAGCAGGGCATCCCGGTGGAGAAGTCCAAGGAGCTGGTGAAGCTGCTGAAGGAGTCCAAGATGAAGGTCCAGGGCTCCATCCAGGCCGACCAGCTCCGCGTCACGGGCAAGAACCGGGACGACCTCCAGGCCGCCATGGCCCTGTTCCGCAAGGAGCAGGACCGGCTGAAGCTGGACATGCAGTTCACCAACTTCCGCGATTGAAGAGGCCCATGCGCGCGACCGCCCTGTCCTTCTGCCTTCTGCTCTGCGCCCCGGGCGTGGCGTCCGCCCAGGCGGACCGTCCTTCCAAGCCGGTTCCCTCCCTCACCAAGCCCCCGCGCATCCAGGGTGGGCTCAAGACCTTCGCGTCGCCGCTGGTGCTCAAGCCCGTCGCCGTGGAGGGCGCCACCGCCTCCTTCACCGCCAAGGTGGGCGCGCGCAAGGACACGCTGTACGTCGGCGTGGAGGCCACCGACGACCAGCTCCAGGCGGGTGATTTGCTCACGCTGTCCCTCTACTTCCCGGGCACCGGCCCCACCGCCACCGGCCACACGTGGCGCTTCGCCTTCGACGGCAAGCGCGCGTCCGGGGCGGAGAGCGGCACGCCGCAGTTCGCGCAGGACCTGGTGACGGCCGCCGTGCAGCGCCAGGGCAACACGCTGCTGCTGATGGCGTCGGTGCCGGTGCGCGCCTTCCCTCGCCTCCCCGCCGTGGACCCGCTGGTGATGGACCTGTGCCTCACCTACGAGGACCGGGACAGCGCGGACGGCAAGGTCACCTCCATCTCCAACTGCCAGAGCGGTACCATGGAGGGTGACGCGCTGCGCCTGTCGGAGGAGCCTCGCAAGGGCCTCAAGCTGAAGCCGCCGGAGAACGTCACCGCGCTCGAGCCCCGGGAGGACGGGTGGCTGGGCTGGGACTACATGAGCTACCCGGCCTGGGCTCAGGCGGACGACGCGCTGACCCCTGCCTCGCTGCGCGGCCTGGTGGCACCGGACGCCGTCGCTCCCTCGTCCGTGGACCTGAACGTGCCGGACACGCTCACCCTGGAAGACGGCGAACGCGTCGTCACGGTGGTGAGCGGGAAGAATCCGTATGCCGTCGCCGGTCAATGTGACGCCGATGACGAGCTGCGGCTGGGCCTCTACCTGGTGACCGGGAAGACAGCGCGGCGGGTGCTCGAGTGGCCGGCCGCTACCTGCGCGCTGGGGCGCGCGTCGTCGGTGGAGCTGGATGAAGAGGGCGTGCTGTCCATCCGTTACTCGAACGGCACGTCCATGAACTTCGCCTGGAGTGGGACCCACTTCTCGCGAACCGAACTCGGAAAGCGGTAGACGCAGTGGAAACCACCAAGAGCCTGTACATGATGACGCTCGGCTGCCCGAAGAACCGGGTGGACTCCGAGGTGATGCTGGGCACGCTGCGCCACCGCGGCTACACGCTGGTGCAGGAGGCGTCCGACGCCCAGGTCATCGTCGTCAACACGTGCGCCTTCATCGGCCCCGCCAAGCAGGAGTCGGTGGACTCCATCCTGGAGATGGCCGAGCTGAAGAAGTCCGGCGCCTGCAAGACGCTGGTGGTGACGGGCTGCCTGTCCCAGCGCTACGGCGAGGAGCTGTCGAAGGAGATGCCGGAGGTCGACCACTTCCTGGGCACCAGCGCCTACGCCCAGATTGGGGACCTGCTGGCCGCCGAGGCCTCGCCGCGTCAGGTGATTCCGGATCCGGACTACATCCACGACGCCAATACGCCGCGCATCAACTCGATGCCGAAGTACACGGCGTACCTCAAGATTTCGGAAGGGTGCGACAACGCCTGCGCCTTCTGCATCATCCCCACGCTGCGCGGCGGGCAGCGCTCCCGGCCCATCGACGACATCGTCGCCGAGGCGAAGCAGTTGGCGGACAGCGGCGTGCAGGAGCTGAACCTCGTCGCGCAGGACTTGACGGCGTATGGGCATGACCTGCCGGGCCGCCCGAAGCTGCATGATTTGCTCAAGGCGCTGGTGCAGGTGGACGTGAAGTGGATTCGCCTCCACTACGCCTACCCGCGCATCTTCCCGGACGAGCTCATCGAGGTGATGGCCGCGGAGCCGAAGATTGCCCGCTACCTGGACATGCCCGTGCAGCACGTCAGCGACAAGCTGCTCTTGTCCATGAAGCGCGGGCGCAACTCGGAGTTCCTCAAGGGACTGCTGACGAAGCTGCGTGAGCGCGTGCCCGGACTGGTGATGCGCACCTCGCTCATCGTCGGCCTGCCGGGTGAGACGGAAGAGGACTTCGAGATGCTGAAGGAGTTCGTGAAGACGCAGCGCTTCGAGCGCCTGGGCGTCTTCCAGTACTCCGACGAAGAGGGCACCGCCGCCTACGACTTGCCGGACAAGGTGCCGCAGAAGCTCATCGAGCGCCGCTGGCGCGAGGTCATGGCCATCCAGAAGCGCATCAACCGCGAGCAGAACAAGAAGCTCGTGGGCAAGCGCCTGGAGGTGCTGGTGGAAGGCCCCGCGCCGGAGACGGAGCACCTGCTGGTGGGCCGCCACCAGGGCCAGGCGCCGGACATCGACGGCATGGTCTACATCAACGACGGCCTGGCGTACCCGGGGGAGCTCGTCACCGTGGAGGTGACGGAGGCGCACGACTACGACCTGGTCGCCCGCGTGGTGGAGCGCCCGGACCCGAAGCAGCGCGAGCACACCGCGCGCGACGCGCACCCGGCCCCGCTGCCGGTCTCGGTGCTGCAGCGTCCGGCCCCTCGCGCGGAGTAGGCGCGAAGGTCCCGGACGCCGCGGGAGCCCTCAGCGCGAGGGCTCCTCCAGCACCAGGGTGCGTCCCGGGCTGACGGCGCGCAGGCGCTCGCGCAGCTTCTCCCGGTCCGCCTTCGCCGCCTTCGGCGTCGCCGCCAGCTTCTCGTGGAGCTCGCGCGCCGTGGTGTCATACCAGTCCTCGCGCACGGGCCCCCCCTCGGCCAGGTGCCGCGTCACCCCCGCGAGCAGCCGGCAGCAGTCCTCCCAGCCCGCGTCCTGCTGCGGCCCGCCCTGCTCCCGGGTGAAGGTGATGGCGTCGTCCAGCGTCCTCCCATCCTGCAGGTAGACGTTGATGAGCGCCCGGGCCGCGCGGTTGCCCGCGTCCCGCATGCTGAGCCACAGGAACCACGCCTTGCCTTCCGGCGCGGGCGACTCCACGGCGTAGATTTCGGTGATGGGCGCGGGCGCGCCATCCGGACCGAGGCCCACGAGCCCCGCCTCGGGCGACACGAGCAGCACGAACGCGTCCACGGGCAGCTTCAGCGTCTCCGCCAGCGCCGTTCCCGGCGTCTCCTTCACCAGGCGGCGGGCCAGGTCCGCCGCCACCTCGTAGCGCTGCCGGCCCCGCTCCTCGTGCACCACCAGGTGCCAGTCACGCAGCACGGCCTGGAGGTTGGTGTGGGCCCACTGCTGGCGGAACTCGAAGGTGTCCACGCCCTTGCGCCGGCAGATGTCGTCCAGCGTGGAGCGGAGCGCGGCCAGCAGCTCCTCGTCCTTCAACATGTCGACGTAGCGCGTGTGGCCCACCCGCTTCGCGACACGTTCAATGACGGCCAGCAAGCCGAAGCGGATGGCGCCACTCGCGTCCTGCACGGACAACCGGCCCCGCTCCACTTCCTTGGCGAGGGCGTCATACATCCGCGAGACGCCCTCCTTTTCCAGGTAGCGGCGGGCCAGCTCGATGGAGCGGCGCTGTTCGGTGTACTGACGGTCGAACTCGGTGGGAGACGGGCGCATGTGCGCCAGAGGAGAGCGCAGCACCCCCGCCCCTGTCCAGGCACCGCTAACGGGGGTCTTCCGGCTCCAGCTCCCGCTCCTCAGGCGGGGGCTCACGCGAGGGGGCGCCGCGCGCCGGCATGGCCACGCCCTCGCCCAGCGGCGTGGGCTGGCACTCACACACGGTGCGGCGAGAGGCCGTCTCCGTGACGAAGGCACAGGCCGTGGGGCACTCGGGCTGCCGGCCCTCCTCGAACAGGCCCAGCGTGAAGCCGCGCGCGGCGGACAGCGCCGCATGGCAGGCAGGCAGCGTCTGCGCCAGGGTGCGCCAGGGCACGCGGTGCTGCGTCGTCAGGCCCCTGCTGGTGGCGGGGAAGCTCAGCCCCACGCCGCAGCCGCTCAGCAGCTTCTGCCCATCCGGCCCCTGCGGCTCCAGGTGAAGCCGCCCGCCTTCCGGCAGGTCCCGGTACACGGCGCCGCTGATGGAGACGCTGCCATCCGGCTCACCCCGCACGTGCAGGCCGTAACAAGCCTCCTCACGGAAGGTGCCATCGGGCGCGGCGCAAGAGCTGGTGGCGGAGCCTTCTGACGGACGGACCCGGGGACGCCGCAGCACCAGCGCCCCGCCCTTCGCGTCGAGCGTCGCGGTGAAGCGGCCCCAGACATCCGGCCCCAGGCGGCCCAGGCTGCTCGGCGAATCCCAGCGCCCGGCGGCCTCCACCACCAGCGAGCGGACGCCCAGGCCCTCGGCCACCTCCACGGCATCCATCGCGAAGGTTCGTGGCGGCAGGTTGGCGGCCGTCTCGAGCGGCTGAAGGCCCTGTGCCTCGGCGAGCCTCACGGACACCCGAGAGAAGGGCTCGCGCGAGCCCAGGACGAAGGGGCCCGTGAGCTCCGCTTCACCCTGCGTCATCCGCGCGGCCAGCAGGGGCCAGTCGCCCAGCGGCTCGCGACTGAGGTCCACCACGTGCACCTCGCGCGAGACCGCCGTGGCCGCCGCTTCCGCGACGTAGTCCGCGCGCGGGCGAGAGGTGGTGAACGTCACCTCCCGCCGCAGCGGGTCCACGGTGAGCGCGTAGAACTCCAGGACGTCCGCGCCCAGCGTCACGGCGCAGACCTTCTCGCCGGACAACCCCGCGGTGCGCACGGGGGAGCGCACCGGACCCACGGAGAAGACGGGCAACGGCACCACGGGCCAGGAGCGGAAACCTCCCGCGGGCTCGGGCGCGCGGATGGTGCCTTCGGGGGCGGGAAGCGCGCCGTCGAAGCAGCCTCGCGACACGAGCGAGAGTGGCCGCGCCACATCCAGCACCACCGGCACCGGCCGCGTCCCCAGTTGGCCCGCCACGGTGAGCCGCAGCGCGGGCGAGGCCAGCAGCGGCAGCGTCTGCCCATGGAAGCCTTGCGGACGTTCGACGCTGGCGGCCGGTTCCCGGTGGCACCCGGTCCCGGCCAGCCCCATCCACCCCATCAACAGGAACGCGCGACGCACGCTCCGCAGGTTACTGCTTCTTCGTCTTCGTGAAGTCATCCACGCGGGTGTCGTCCGGCACGTCCAGCTTGAAGCTGTCCGCGTCGATGCCCACGTTCGTCTTCAGGTTGAGGAAGGAGATGGCGTTCTCGCTGCCGTCCGGGTCCACCACCGTGCTCTTCAGCACCTGGGCCGTGGACGGGTCCACCTCCAGGCGCACCTGGCGGAAGCGCAGCTCGTTCTTCAGCGGATCCAACACCAGCAGCGTGCCCTTGCAGTCCTTGCAGGCGCCCTGGGTGATGTTGAACTCGTCCGCGAGCTTTCCCTGGCCGAAGAGGAACGTCACCGACGCGGAGAGCTGGCTGGTGTCCACGTTGGCCACGGTGAGGCTCTGCGCCGCCGGGTCGTACGCGTACACCTTGCTGCCCGCCAGCACGAAGGTGCGCGGCGAGGGCTTCTGGTACTCCCAGCGCATCAGGCCGGGCTTCTTGTACGTGACGGTGCCCTCGGACGTCTGCGTGCGCCGGAAGGTCTTGTACTTGTAGTCCTGGCGGAAGCCCGCGCGAAAGTCACCGGTCTTCTCGTAGAAGGCCTGCATCCGGTCCACCAGGGACTTCACTTCCGGCGTCATGGGCTTCGCGGCGGAAGGGGCCGCGGGCGCGCTGGCCGCGGGCGCGGCCTGGACCGTCGGAGCGGGCTTCGCCGGGGCGGCCGCGGGGGTCGCAGGGGCGGACAGGAGCGTAGCGAGCAGCGCTTCGAAGAACATGGCGAGCCTCCAATTTATCTAAACAATCCCGACGGGGCCTTGGCCCCGGCATTCACGGGGCCTTCTTGAACAGGCGCTTCCTCTGTTTGATGGCCAGCACGTAGAAGCGCTCGCGCAGGGCCTGGGCATCCTCGGGAGACAGGTCTCCCGACTGGCCCAGGTGCTCGTCCCGCCAGGCAATCGCCCGGCTGATGCAGGCGGACGCCGCGGCGGAGATGTTCAGGCTCTGGCTGAAGCCCTTCATGGGGACCCAGAACGTGCCGTCCACGCCGGCCAGCACGTCCTCGCTCACACCGCGCCGCTCGTTGCCAAACACCAGCGCCATCTTCCCGTCGAAGCGCAGGGTGTAGAGGCTGGTGGCCCCCTCCTGGATGGCGGAGGCGTACAGCGAGAAGCCGCGGGACTTCAGGTGGTCGCGACACTCGGCGAACGTCTTGTACAGCTTCACGTCCAGCCACTTGTCGCAGCCCTGGGCCACCCTCGAGTTGGGAACGAAGGGCGCTTCCGGGTTGATGACGATGTGGACTTCCTGCACGCCCATGGACTCGCAGGTGCGCAGCACCGCGGCCATGTTGAAGCTGTCCTCCAGCCGGTCCAGGACCACCGTGAAGTTGCGCGTCCGGTGACTGACGACGCGATCAATCTTCTCCTTGCGCACGTCGAGCAGGAACTGCTCCGGCTCGAACTGCTCCCGCTCGTAGCGCTCGTAGCGCTCACCACCACCCGACATGGACTCAGCTCCTCCCGCGGCCCGACTTGCGCGCCGGAGCACGCTTCGTGGCCGCGGATGCCTTCTTCGCGACGGCCTTGCCCGACAAGCCGCGCTTGCTCGCGGATGCCTTCTTCGCGGCGGACTTCTTCACCGCCGCGGTGCCCGACTTGCGAGTGGGGGCCTTCTTGAGAGCGACCTTCTTCACGGTCGCAGTACCCGACTTGCGGGCCGACGCCTTCTTCGTTGCGGCCTTCTTCGCCGAAGCAGCGCCCGGCTTGCGTGCCTGGGCCTTTTTCGTCGCGGCCTTCTTCGCAGCGGCAGACGTCTTCGCGGCAGCAGCTCCCGCCTTGCGAGCCGGAGCCTTCTTCGCCGCGGCTGACCTCGTCGCCGAAGCAGGGCCCCCCTTGCGAGCCGGAGCCTTCTTCGCCGCGCCCTTCGTGGTCGCAGCCCCCGCCTTGGAAGCCGGCGCCTTCTTCTCGGCCCCCTTCGCCTTGGCCTTCCCCGCCCGAGCCGCCTTGGCGGGAAGCTCCACGTGGAGCTTCTCGGTCCGCCCGGTGAACAGCACCTCCGCCACGGAGTCCATCAGCGGCTGCATGCCCTCGCCGGTGGCGCAGGACACGGGATACACACGGATGCCGCGCGCACGCAGCGCCTCCGTGAAGCCCTCCAGCCGGGCCTGCGCGTCGGGCAGGTCCAACTTGTTGGCAGCCACCACCTGCGGCTTGGACGCCAGCTCCGGGCTGTACCTGGCCAGCTCCGTGTTGAGCACGTCGAAGTCATGCAGTGGCGCGCGGCCCTCGCCCTCCGCCCCCATGTCGATGAGGTGGATCAGCACCTTGCACCGCTCCACGTGGCGAAGGAACTGGTGGCCCAGCCCCACGCCCTCGCTGGCGCCTTCGATGATGCCGGGGATGTCCGCCATCACGAAGGACAGGCCGTCCTTGTACTGGACCATGCCCAGGTTGGGGACCAGCGTGGTGAAGGGGTAGTCGGCGACCTTGGGCCGCGCCCGGCTCACGCGGGAGATGAACGTGCTCTTGCCCGCGTTGGGGAAGCCCAGCAGCCCCACGTCCGCCAGCAGCTTCAGCTCCAGCCGGAGCGTCAGCTCCTCGCCCTTCGTCCCATCCTGGGCGAAGCGCGGCGCCTGCCGGGTGGAGGTGGCGAAGTTCATGTTGCCCAGGCCGCCGCGCCCGCCCTTCGCCGCCACCCAGCGATGGCCCGCCTCGCTCAGGTCGACCAGCAGCTCCTCGGTGTGGGCGTCCTTCACCAGCGTGCCCACGGGCACCTTGAGCACCATGTCCTCGGCGGCGCGACCGTTACAGTCGCTGCCCATGCCGTGCTCGCCATTCTTGGCGCGGTGGTGCTGCTGGTAGCGGTAGTCCAGCAGCGTCGTGAGCTGAGGGTCCGCCACGAAGATGACGGAGCCGCCATTGCCGCCGTCCCCGCCATTGGGGCCACCGCGATCGATGTACTTCTCCCGCCGGAACGAGACAGCGCCGTTGCCGCCATCCCCCGCCTTCACGAAGATGCGGACCTCGTCGACGAACTTCATCTGGGACTCCTGGATAAACGAAGAGCGGGCCGCCCTCGCATCCCGCTGCCGGAAGGGCGCGTGGACTGGAGAAGCGACCCGCTCGTGGGTGCCGCACGGTTGCCGGCCTCAAGGGCCGGCCAGCCGTCAGGCGCTCGCCTGCTCAGCGGCGGCCGGGTAGACCGAAACCTTCTTCCGGTCGCGGCCCAGGCGCTCGTACTTCACCACGCCGTCCACCACCGAATAGAGGGTGAAGTCGCGGCCGAGCTTCACGTTGGCGCCCGCGTGGATGACCGTGCCCAGCTGGCGAACGAGGATGCTGCCCGCCGACACCGTCTCACCGCCGTACACCTTCACGCCACGATACTGCGGGTTGGAATCGCGGCCGTTGCGCGAAGAACCCTGTCCTTTTTTATGAGCCATGACACCTTGCTCCTGAAGTTTGAGGTGAAACCGCCCGGACTAACCGGCGATGGAGGTGACCTTCACCTCGGTGTACGGCTGACGGTGACCGCGGCGGCGGGTCCAGCCCTCCTTCTCCTTCCGGAAGTGGAGGACGCGGCGGTGCTTGTCCTGAGCCAGGACCTTGCCCACGACCTTCGCGCCAGCGACGGTCGGCTGGCCCACCTTCGGGCTGTCCGAACCACCGACCAGCAGGATCTCCGTGAAGGTCACCTCGGCGCCGACGTCGCCCGCGATCTTCTCGATCCGGACCACATCGCCCTCGGCGACGCGATACTGCTTCCCGCCCGTGCGAATCACTGCGTACATCGTCAAACCCCTGTCATCTGTCGGGTTGGGTCAACCCGTGGAATCGACCGCGCATTTCGGACGGGTGGACCATCCAATTGCGCCAAAGGCGGCGGGATTTACGGGAGATACCCTGGGGAGTCAAGGTGGTTGAAGGATCAGAGCGCCACTCCCTGGCCGTTTACTCGACCCCCAGGCCGATGCTAACTCGGAAACCGGGCTTCCGGCCGCCCTTTCGCGAGCCGGCCCGACAACCTCGTCCTGAGGGGGAACTACCATGAAGAAGCTTCTGATCGGCCTCGTGGCCACCAGCTCTCTTGTTTTCGGCACCGGCTGCGGCGGTGACGGCGATCTGTGCGAAGACACGGCGGACGCCTATAACTCCCTCGCCGACAAGGTCGAGGATTGTCCGGAAATCGCGCAGTTCATCGGGATGCTTGAGCTGGGCGATGAGGAGATCAGGGAGTGCAAGGAGTCGCTCGACAGCTGCTCCGACTCCGACAAGGACAAGATTCGCAGCCTGGTCGACTGCCTCAATGACATGCCGCGGTGCCGCAGCTCCAACGAGGAGGCCTGGGTGGCCGAGCTCCAGGCGTGCGGCGAGGAGTCCGGGGAAGTCAGCGAGGCCTGCGGCGGCTAGCCGACGCGGCGTGAGCCCGTCTCACGCCATCGCGTAGTCCAGGGCCCGGCTCCTCGTTCAAGGAGACCGGGCTCTGTCATGTCCGACTGGCGCCGTCGCCCGCCCGCCCAGCACCCGGCGGAGCCTCCGGTAGCGTTGGAGCATGTCCACCTCCAGCGGCGCGAGCTTCAGCCCGCGTTCGTACTGCTCCAGCGCCTGGGGGAGCTGGCCGTCGCGCTCCAGCGCGCCACCGGACTGGAAGTGGATCCGCGCCGTGCCCATGGCCTGGGGCCTGCGCGCCAGGAACTCGCGCCGCAGGGACGCCAGTTGCTCGGCCGTGAGCCCCGCCTCCAGGCACTTCGCCACCCCACGATGATTGCCGCGCCAGGCATCGTAGAGGGCACGCTGCACCGTGGCCCCCAACGCCTCGGCCGCCTCGCGCACGCGCACGCGCAACGCATCCACCTGCGCGCGTTGGGCAGGCGTCAGCGAGTGCTGCTCCAGGGACTCCAGCGAGCGCCAGGCCTCGCGGGTCCGCAGGCGCACCATGCCCATGTCCGAGTCCGGCTCCAGCGCCAGCACCGCATACGCGTCTCCCGCCGAGCGCTGGCGCCAGGCCTCCAGCAGGCGCGCCAGCACCGGGTCTTCCGTGGGCGGGACTCGCGGGACAGCACGGACCGGCTCGCCCTGGAGGAGCGCATCCACCGCGGCCTTGAGCACGGCGGTGGCCTCCACGAACTGGACGCCGAAGCCGGTGGGCATCCCCCAGACGCGCGCTTGTGAGGGCGGAACGAGCCGCACCACTTCACACAGGACCGACAGGGGCCCGGACGCCAGCTCCAGCACCACGGGCAGCCGCGAACATAGCGGCGGCAGGACGCGCCCACCGTGGAGGAACAAGCCCCCCCGGGACAGGCCGCTTCCTCTGAGCCGCACCGGACCTTCCCCCGGGCGCAGGACGACCTGCACCGGCACTTCCACGGTAGAGCCCCGTGCGGCTGGGGCCAGACGCCTCGGGGACGTGCTCGCGTGCGAGGAAGGCACCTGCCCCGCACTCGCGTCCGCGGGAAGCCGCTCCCGCGCCTGGCCCTCGGTGGACATCCCTGTCGCCGCGGACGCACGCTCAGGCACCGCCAGTCCTCCGGGATTCGTCTTCCGCGCCGACGCGCGCACGTGCTCGGCGAGCGACACCTGCAACGCGTTCCGGAACGCCGCGATGGAGGGGTATCGGTCCTCGGGCTTCTTGGCCAGGGTGCGCAGGATGACGTGCTCCAACGCGGCGGACACGGCCGGGTACACGGAGCTGGGCGGCGGCGGCGGCCGCAGCTGATGGGCCACCAACTGCGCGGCCAAACCCTCGTCGTTGAAGGGGAGCCGGCCCGTGAGGAGCTGGTAGGCGATGACGCCCAGCGCGTACAGGTCCGCGCGGCCATCCACGCCGCGCCCCAGGGACTGCTCGGGGGCCATGTACTCGGGCGTCCCCACGATGATGCCCGCGTGCGTCTGGGGCATGTGCGCGTCCGTCAGCTTGGCGATGCCGAAGTCCAGCACCTTCACGAAGGGCGCGTCGCGCTTGCGCCGGACCAGGAAGATGTTGTCCGGCTTCAGGTCGCGGTGGACGATGCCTCGCGCGTGCGCGGCCTGGAGCGCGTCGCACACCTGCGACAGCACCGAGACGACCGCGCCAGCGGCCAGGGGCGTCCCCACCCACGCGGACAACGGCGACCCATCCAGGAACTCCATGATGAGGTAGGGGCGCGGCGGCGCGGCATCCATGTCGAAGATGCTGACGATGTTCTCGTGGCCGATGAGGTTCACCGCCCGCGCCTCCGCATGGAAGCGTTGGACCAGCTCCGGGTACATCGTCAGGTGCGCGTGCAGCACCTTCACCGCGACCCGGCTGCCAATGGAGACGTGCTCGCCCAGATAGACAGACCCCATGCCGCCCCGGCCCAGGCGCCGCACCAGCCGGAAGCTGCCGCACCGGGTGCCCACCAAGGGGTCCTGCGCCTCCACCCCGGGGGAACACCTGGGCCGCGCCGCTCCACCGGCCCCCACGTCCGCGCGCACCAGCGTCGAACACGAGGCCTCCGCCCCATGACGCCGACCACACACTCCACACCCACCACCGCTGCTCACCTCGGGCATCCGCCTCCCCCCAACCTGCCCACCCAACATGGAATCCGGGAGCACTGACTTCCACTGCGAATGAGGGCGGATGTCCGCTGGTGCCGCACCCCCGAAGCCCCAGTCGGAGAACAGGGTCCTTTGGCGGACGCTGTGCGTGCCGACAATCCACCACGGTGGGTAGAGTGCGGCGCCATGTCGCCAACCCAGCGCCGCATCCCCGTCGTCGACCTGTCCCATTACCGCACGGGCACACCTCAGGAGCGCGCCCGCTTCGTGCAGGTGTTCGGCGACGGCATCAAGGAGTTCGGCTTCGTCACGGTGGAAGGCCACGGCATCGACGACGGCCTCATCCGCCGCACGTACACGGACGTGGAGCGCTTCTTCGCCCTGCCCGAGGCCACCAAGGCCCGGTACGCCCAGGCGGGGCACGGCGGCCAGCGCGGATACATCGGCTATGGCCAGGAGCACGCGAAGAACCGCCAGGTGGGGGACCTGAAGGAGTTCTGGCACGTGGGCCGCGAGCTGCCGTCTGAGCACAAGTACCACGCGCTCTACGGCCCCAACGTGTGGCCCACCGAGGTGTCCACCCTCCGCGAGCACACGCTGTCGCTCTTCAACGCGTTGGATGGCACGGCGGGCGTCATGCTCCAGGCGCTGGCCGAGTACTTCGGCGTGGCGCCCGGCACCTTCAGCGGCATGGCCACGGACGGCAACTCCGTGCTGCGGCTCATCCACTACCCGCCGCTGAAGGAGCGCTTCATCCCCGGGGGCGTGCGCGCCGCCGAGCACGAGGACATCAACCTCATCACCCTGCTCTGCGAGGGCACCGCGTCCGGCCTGGAGCTGCTCACCCGCGACGGGGAATGGCTGCCAGTGGACACGCTTCGTGGGCAGATTGTCGTCGACTCGGGCGACATGCTCAGCCGCGTGACGAACGAAATCATCCCCGCCACCACGCACCGGGTGGTGAACCCGCGCAGCAAGGACGAGGACACGGTGCGCTACTCGATGCCCTTCTTCGTCCACCCCTACGCGGACTGCGTGCTCCAGGCCCTGCCCTGCACCCAGACGTCGGACACCCCGGCGCGGCATGCGCCCATCACCGCGGATGCCTTCCTCAAGCAGCGGCTGCGCGAGAATGGCCTGCTGAAGTAACGCGCCTTGGACACGACCACCGACCTCGTCGAACTGTTCGCCCTCCAGCCCCGCGTCTCGCTGGAGGACTACGCCTCTCCGGCAGCCTTCGCCGCGCGACACCGGGCGCTGGCGGCGAAGGTGGACGCCCTGCGCGCCCGGGATGCATCAGGCCAGCCGCGCTCCCCCGCCCTCGTGGTGTGGCCGGAGTCGGTGGGGGCACCGCTGCTCTTCCTGGACCACGTGCCCCGCGTGCGCCGAAGCACCTCTCTCCAGGGTGCACTGAAGCGCGTGGTCCGCGCCGAGGCCTGGGGCGTATGGAAGGCCTGGGGCGACTTCCGGCCGCCGTCGCTGACGGAGTGTCTCTACGCCGCGCGGGCGCCCCTCGTGCACCGGGCACTGTGGGACACCTTCTCCGGCATCGCGCGGGACTTCGGTCTGTGGGTGGTGGCCGGTAGCGCGCTGCTGCCCGCCGGTCGCCGGGGAGAAGGCTCGCCGCACTTCGAGCCCTTCAGCGCGCGCACCTACAACACCAGCTACACCTTCTCCCCCGAGGGCAACCGCGTCGCGACTGCGCGCAAGGCCAACCTGGTGCCTTCCTGGGAGAACGGGCTGCACCTCAGCCCTGGCCGCCCGGAGGACCTGCCCGTGCTCCAGACGCCCTTCGGCAAGCTTGCGACCCTCATCGGCTATGACGGCTTCGCCCAGCCGCATACCCGCGACGAGCCCTGGTTCGTCCCCTGCGCGCAGTATCTCGACGCCATGCGAGTGGACATCCTCGCCCATCCCGACATTCATACCGGGCCGGGGGCGCCCCCTCCCCAAGGCGAGGTCCGACCTGACGCCGAGCGCTGGCAACAGGAAGGCCTGCCCGCGCAGCTCCGCACCCTCCAGAACGTGCGCTACGTGGTGAGCGCGCAGCAGGTGGGCAGCCTGTTC
Source organism: Myxococcus sp. SDU36 (assembly GCF_030168875.1). NCBI lineage: Bacteria > Pseudomonadati > Myxococcota > Myxococcia > Myxococcales > Myxococcaceae > Myxococcus > Myxococcus sp. SDU36. Next base: position 8,342,081 of record NZ_CP077414.1, on the reverse strand, counting down.
GGCGACACCTTCACGGCCACCTCGCACATCCTGGAGCGCACGGCCTCCGGCGACGTGCGAGTGCTCGCCCAGGCCCAGACGACGCAGGAGGAGGACGTGGTGCACGCCACCGTCCCCATCCCGGAGCAAGGCACGCCTTAGTCGCCGAGCTTCTTCTTCAGCAGCTCGTTGACGAGGGCGGGGTTTCCCTTGCCCTTCATGGCCCGCATCACCTGGCCCACGAAGAAGCCGAACACCTGCTTCTTGCCGGCGCGGTACTTCTCAATCTCCCCCGCGTTCTTCGCGAGGATGTCGTCCACCACCGCCTCGATGGCGTCGGTGTCGCTCACCTGGGCCAGGCCCTTCTCCGCGATGATGTCCGCGGGCGCCTTGCCCGTGCGGAACATCTCCCCGAGCACGTCCTTGCCCGCGTTGGCGGACACCGTGCCCTGGTCCACGGCGCCCAGCAGCTCCCCCAGCTGCGCCGGCGTGAAGCGCAGCGCGGACAGCGGCGCGCCCTCTTCCTTCAAGAGGCGCATCAGCTCGCCCAGGAACCAGTTGGAGAGCTTCTTGTAGTCCTTGTAGTGCCCGGCGCAGGCCTCGAAGTAATCGGCCAGCGGGCGCTCGGCGGTGAGGATGCGGGCGTCATACGCGGGCAGTCCGTACTGGCTGGTGAAGCGCTGGAGCTTCGCGCGAGGCAGCTCCGGCAGCGCCTGGGCCGCGGCGTCGATGGCCTCCGCGCTCACGCGCAGCGGCGGCAGGTCCGGCTCCGGGAAGTACCGGTAGTCGTGCGCCTCCTCCTTGCTGCGCATGGAGCGGGTGACGCCCTTGCTCACGTCCCACAGGCGCGTCTCCTGCATCACCTTGCCGCCCGACTCGATGACGTCCACCTGCCGGGCAATCTCGTACTCGATGGCCTGCTTGAGGAAGCGGAACGAGTTGAGGTTCTTCAGCTCGCAGCGCTGGCCGAACGTGGTGGAGCCCTTGGGCATCACCGACACGTTGGCGTCGCAGCGGAAGCTGCCCTCCTCCAGGTTGCCGTCATTGACGCCCAGGTAGACGAGCACGTCCCGCATCGCCTTGAGGTACTCCACCGCCTCGTCCGCGTCGCGCAGGTCCGGCTCGCTGACGATTTCGAGCAGCGGCACGCCCGCGCGGTTGAGGTCCACCAGGCTCTGCCCCCCGCCCGCGTCATGCACGCTCTTGCCCGCGTCCTCCTCCATGTGGATGCGGAGGATGCGGATGGCCTTCTCGCCCCGCGGCGTGTCGATGACGAGCCGCCCGTGCTCGCAGATGGGCTGGTCGAACTGCGTAATCTGGTAGCCCTTGGGCAGGTCCGGATAGAAGTAGTTCTTCCGGCTCCACACGCTCGTCGGGCGGATGGTGCACTCCAGCGCCAGGCCCGTGCGCACGGCGAACTCCGCGACGCGCTGGTTGAGCACCGGCAGCACGCCGGGCATGCCCAGGCACACCGGACAGGTGTTGCGGTTGGGCTCGGCGCCGAACACGGTGGAGCAGCCACAGAAAATCTTGGACTGCGTGAGGAGCTGCGCGTGGACCTCGAGGCCGATGACGGGCTGGAAATCGCTCACGGGCATGGCGGTGTCACCAGGGCGGACGCTCAGCGCTCCCCTACAGGGGCGCGGAGCGGCGGAAGAAGTCGTGCTCGCGCTCGTAGGCGCGGGCGATGCGCAGCAGGCCAGCCTCGTCGAAGGGCCGTCCCAGAACCTGCAGGCCCACGGGCAGGCCCGCCTTCGTGAAGCCGCAGGGCACCGACAGGCCGGGCAGGCCCGCCAGGTTGCAAGGCAGCGTGTAGATGTCCATGAGGTACATGGACAGCGGGTCCTCCACCTTCTCACCCAGCTTGAAGGCCGGTACTGGCGAGGTGGGCGACAGCAGCGCGTCCACCTGCTGGAACGCCCGCGTGAAGTCCTCGCGGATGAGCGTGCGGACCTTCTGCGCGCGCAGGTAGTGCGCGTCGTAGTAGCCAGAGGACAGCGCGAAGGTGCCCAGCATGATGCGGCGCTTCACCTCCGCGCCGAAGCCCTGCTCCCGCGTCAGCGCGTACACGTCCCGCAGGCTGCGTGCGTCCTTCGCCCGCAGGCCGAAGCGCACGCCGTCGTAGCGAGCCAGGTTGCTGGACGCCTCCGCGGGCGCGATGAGGTAGTACGTCGCCAGCGCGTACTTCGTGTGGGGCAGCGACACGTCCACCAGCGTCGCGCCCAGGCGCTCGTACTCGCGCAGGGCCTCGCGCACCGCGGCCTCCACCTCCGGGTCCATGCCCTCGGTGAAATACTCGCGCGGCACGCCCAGCTTCAGGCCCCGCACGCCGGCTTCCAGGTCCACCGAATAGTCCGGCACGGACGCGTCCGCGGACGTGGCGTCCCGTGCGTCCGGCCGCGCAATCACCTGGAGCAGCGCCGCCGCGTCCGCCACCGTGCGCGTCATGGGGCCCGGCTGGTCCAGCGACGAGGCGAAGGCGATGACGCCAAAGCGCGACACCCGGCCGTAGGTGGGCTTCAGCCCCACGGTGTTGGTGAGCGCCGCGGGCTGGCGGATGGAGCCCCCCGTGTCCGTCCCCAGCGCGCCGAACACCTCGCGCGCGGCCACCGCCGCCGCCGAGCCACCGGACGAGCCCCCCGGCGTGCGCGACACGTCCCACGGGTTGTGGCTGGGGAAGAAGGCGCTGGACTCGTTGGACGAACCCATCGCGAACTCGTCCATGTTCAGCTTGCCCACCAGCGGCAGGCCCGCCTCCTTCAGCAGGCGCACCACCGTGGCGTCATAGGGCGGAACGAAGCCCTCCAGGATGCGCGAGCCGGCGGTGGTCTCCACGCCCTCGGTGAGGAAGATGTCCTTGAGCCCTAGCGGCACGCCGTCCAGGGCGCTGGCGGGGCCGCCCGCCTTGCGGCGCGCGTCACTGGCGCGAGCGGCGGCCAGGGCGCCTGCTTCGTCCACGCGCAGGAAGGCGCGCACCTTCGGGTCCACCTGCTGGATGCGCGCCAGGCTCGCGCGGGTGGCCTCCTCGGAGGAGACCGCTCCCGAGGCCAGCTTCGCGGCCAGCTCCAGCATCGTGAGGTCCGTGAGCTGCATGGCGTGGAGTCTCCGGGACTACTCGATGATTTTCGGCACGGCGAAGGACGTGTCGGACTTCGCCGGCGCGTTGGCCAGGGACTTCTCTGGCGGCAGGGACGGCCGCGTCACGTCCTCACGCAGCCGTGAGGACGTGAGCGTGGCATGACACGTGGGCGCCACGGCCTCCACGTCGAGCGCCTGGAGCTGCTCCACCGCGTCCAGCACCGCGGACAACTGGGTGGTGAAGCGCTGCTCCTCTTCCGGAGTCAGCGACAGCCGCGCCAGTGTGGCCACATGGCGCACCTGCTCGAGCGTGAGCGCCACGGCGTCCTACTTCTTCTTGAAGAGGTTGAGGATGGCGCCCATCACCTTGCCGCTGCCCTCGTGGCCGTGCTGCTCCACCAGTTGGTCCAGCTCACCGGCGTCCAGGAAGATGCCGTGGCAGTTGAAGCAGGTCTCGATTTCGACCTTGCCCTGCTTCAGCGTCTGCAGGTCCAGGCCACACTTGGGGCACTTCATCCAGTGGAGCTTCTTGAGCTCCTCGCGCTGCTGCGCCGCGTTCGAAGCGGCCTGCTCCAGGGCCAGCTTGCGCTTCTTCTCAATCTCCTCCCGGGCGAAGTACTCCTCCTCGGTGGATGACGGCTTGTCGGTACGGGCGTCGGCCATGTGATGTTCCTCCACGAAGTCCCGCCGCCGCGCGGCATGCGCGCCCGGGCGGCGATGTTGGGCGGCACCATACCCCCTCTGGGGAGGGGTGCAGCCGAAATGTAGGTCCCCCGTCCGGAGCTGGAAAATTGACCGCTCCCCCGCTCTCCCTACACTCGCCACGGGCATTGCTACAGCCCGCTACGCGGCTGAGACGCGCAGAGGGAAGACGGACATGACGGCGAAGAAGGGTCGGGCGGAGAAGGCGGTCTTGTCCCGGCAGGAAATCGCGACGCGCCGCAGGGCGCTGGCGGACAAGCGGATCAAGGCCGGCAAGGGCGGCGACGTCGCCACCCGAGCCATCATCGGTGTGTTCCTGCTGGCGGCGTCGTTGATTGCCTTGCTGGCGGTGGCCACTTTCGACGCGAAGGACCGGGTGGGACCGGGCTTCAACAACGCGGTGGGCCCCATGGGGCACCTCATCGCGGAGTCGCTGCGCGGCCTGCTGGGCGTGTGCGCCTACCTCATCCCGGCGGGCGGCATCTACACGGCCATGGTGCTCTTCGTGGGCAACCGGGACCGGAAGCGGGGACCGCAAATCATCAGCCTGGCGCTGCTGACGGTCAGCGTGTCCGTGCTGACGCAGCTGATGTTCGCTGGAAACAAGGGCTGGGCTCACCCGCCGGGTGGCGCGCTGGGCGCCGGCCTGGGCGGCATCATGTCCAGCCTGTTCTCCACGGTGGGCACCGTCATCCTGGTGACCGCCATCAGCGCGGCCGCCCTCATCGTGGGCACCCAGTACACCTTCCTCAAGGTGTGCTCGCTGGCCTGGGCCGGGCTGTGCGTGCTGGGCCGCCGCGTCCAGGCATCCGCCAGCGTGTTCTGGGAAGCGCAGAAGGTGGCCTACCAGGAGCGCCAGGAGCGCGCCGCCGAGGAGAAGCTGGAGGAGGCCGCCTTCCTCGCGCAGCTCGAGGCCGACGAGGAAGAGCTCGCCGACGCCGAGCGCCTGGCGGAAGAGGCCGAGGCCGCCGAGGCCGAGGCCATGGCGGAAGAGGCCTTCCGGCTGTCGAAGCAGCAGGAGAAGGAGCAGGCCGCCGCCGCGAAGCTGGCGCTCAAGGAGTCCCGCGACCGCGAGAAGCTGGAGAAGAAGCTGCTTCCGGCCCGCGAGGCCGATTCGCTGCCGCCCGCCCCCGCGCCCGTGCTGGCCCTTCCGGAGAAGGCGCCGGCGAAGGCGGAGAAGCGCCCGGCCCTCGGGGCCGACCCGGCCTGGGCCGCGTCCTTCCTGCCGCCCTCGCCCAACCTCATTCCCGCCGACGGCGCCGACGCCACCGAAGCGCCGCGCGCCCGCCGCAAGCCGAACATCGTCACCGGCCCGGCGCCGGTGCCCATGGCCGACGTGGAAGCCGAGCCCGCAGCGCCCGCTGCCGCCGTGGCGCCGGTGGCCCACGCGCCCGCCCCCGCCGCGCCGGCCGACATCGTCCCGGCGCCGCCGTCCGCGCTGGCGCGCACGCCGCTCATCGTGGAGCCCAAGGCCCCGCCCAAGCCCACCGTCAAGAAGAGCCAGGACCAGTTCGAGTTCGTCGGGGACCGCAAGAGCTTCTCGCTGCCGCCGCTCGACGTGCTCGAGTGCGACAAGACGGAGCGCTCCGCGCTGGACAAGGACGTGTACCTGTCCACGGCGGAGAAGCTGCGCGCGAAGCTGGCGGACTTCGGCATCGTCGGCGAGGTGGTGGAGATTCGCCCCGGCCCCGTCGTCACCATGTACGAGTTCCTCCCGGGCCCCGGCATCAAGGTGAGCAAGATTGCCGCGCTCGCGGACGACCTCGCCATGGCCATGGAGGCCATGCGCGTGCGCATCGTCGCGCCCATCCCCGGCAAGGGCGTGGTGGGCATCGAGGTGCCGAACAGGGACCGCGAAACCGTCTACCTCAAGGAGATTGCCGAGCAGGACGCCTTCAACAAGGGCGCCAGCAAGCTGACCATGTGCGTGGGCAAGGACATCGAGGGCATGCCGTACGTCCTCGACTTGGCCAAGGCGCCCCACCTGCTCATCGCCGGCACCACCGGCTCCGGCAAGTCGGTGGCGGTGAACTCCATGATCATGAGCATCCTCCTCAAGGCCACGCCCGAGGAGGTCCGCTTCATCATGGTGGACCCGAAGATGCTGGAGCTCTCCGTCTACGAGGGCATCCCCCACCTGCTGCTGCCGGTGGTGACGGACCCGAAGAAGGCGGCGCTCGCGCTGCGCTGGGCCGTGGAGGAGATGGAGCGCCGCTACCAGCTGCTGTCCGAGGCGGGCGTGCGCAACATCGCCGGCTTCAACAAGCTGGTGGAGAGCACCGCGGTGGAGGTGAAGCCGGCCACCGAGTCCGCGCCGAAGAAGAGGGCGAAGCCGAAGAACGTGCTCGTGCTCGACGGCGAGAGCCCCAAGTCCTCCATGCCCGCGGGCGGCGAGAGCCTGGGCGTCGCCGCGCCCCGGGATGACGATGACGACGTGTTCGAGGCGCAAGCGTCCGAGGAAGAGGCCGAGGCCCCGGAGCTGGAGGCCGAGCCCGAGGACACCGAGGCGCTGGAGGCGAGCGAGTCCACCGAGCCGGAGAAGAAGCAGCTCAAGAAGCTGCCCTACATCGTGGTCATCATCGACGAGCTCGCCGACCTGATGATGGTGGCCAGCCGCGAGGTGGAGACGTACGTCGCCCGCCTGGCGCAGATGGCCCGCGCCTCCGGCATCCACCTGATGGTCGCCACGCAGCGCCCGTCCACGGACGTCGTCACCGGTATCATCAAGGCCAACTTCCCCACGCGCGTCAGCTTCATGCTGCGCTCGAAGCCGGACTCGATGACGATTCTGGGCACGGTGGGCGCCGAGTCCCTGCTGGGCATGGGCGACATGCTCATCATGCCGCCCACCAGCGCGCACCTGCAGCGCGTGCACGGCGCCTTCGTTTCGGAGAACGAAATCAAGAAGGCGGTGGACCACCTCAAGGCCCAGGGCAAGCCCGTCTACGACGACTCCATCCTCAAGCCGCGCGACGAGGACGTGGAAGGTGGCGGCGAGGAGGACGAGCTGTCCGACGAGCTGTACGACCAGGCGCTCGCCACGGTCAGCGAGATGCGCGCCGTCTCCATCTCCATGCTCCAGCGCAAGATGCGCATCGGCTACAACCGCGCGGCCCGCATGATTGAGCGGATGGAGCGCGACGGCGTGGTGGGCGCGGCGGATGGCGCCAAGCCCCGCGAGGTGCTCATCCGGGGCCTGGGCGACATGCCCGGCGCCGGGGCCATGTAAGGCCCACGTGGCCGCCGGCTCCCGGATGGGATGGGAGGCGGTGGCCCCGACGGTTCCACTTCACAAAGGGCGTCCTGGCTCGGCCCGGACGCCCTCGCTGTTTTCCACCGGGACGTGCCCATGATTGTCGCCATCTCCCGCTTCCGGCCGGCCTCCGAGGAAGCGGACCGCCTGGTCGCCCGCTTCCAGGCGCGGACGCGGGCGGTGGACGGCTACCCCGGCTTCCTGGGGCTGGAGGTGCTGCGCTCCTTCGAGCGGCCGCCGGAGCTGATGCTGGTGACGCGCTGGCGGGACAAGGCCTCCATGCGGGCCTATTTCCAGTCCGAGGACTTCCAGCGGGCCCGGGAGGCGAGCGCCCAGCAGGAGGACGCCACCTTCACCCTGTACGAGGTGGTGGGCACATGAAACGCGATGCCGGTTCCCAAGCGGCCCGGCGTCGTCTATGGGCGGAACCCCATGGCTGAACGCATTGCCCTTTTCGCCACCGCCGCCCGCGGCACCGAAGACCTCCTGGCCGACGAGCTGAAGGAGCTTGGCGCCCGCCGCATCCGCCAGGACCGCGGCGGCGTCCGCTTCATGGCCACGCTCGACGAGGCGCTCATGGTGGCGCTCTGGTCCCGCATCGCCATGCGCGTGCTCTACCCGCTGGGCGCCTTCGAGGCCCGGGGCGCGGAAGGCCTGTACGAAGCCGCCGCCAGCATCCCCTGGGAGGAGCACCTCACCCCCGACCATACGTTCGCGGTGGATGCCACGCTGAAGGACAGCGAGCACAGCCACTCCGGCTTCGTGGCCCTCAAGGTGAAGGACGCCATCGTCGACCGGATGCGCGACAAGAAAGGCGCCCGGCCGGACGTGAATACGCGCGACCCGGACATCCGCGTGGTGGCGCACCTCGCCCGCGAAACGCTGTCCCTGTCCCTGGATTTGTGCGGCGAGCCGCTGCACCGCCGGGGCTACCGCGTGCGCCCCACGCCCGCCCCGCTGAAGGAGACGCTGGCCGCGGCGGTGCTGCGCGCGGCGAACTACACCGGGACGGAGGGCCTGGTGGACCCGATGTGCGGCTCCGGCACGTTGATTATCGAGGCAGGCCTCATCGCCCGCCGACGCGCGCCCGGGCTCAACCGGGACTTCGCGGTGGAGCGCTGGCCGGAGCTGGGCGCCCGCGCCCGCGAGCTGCTCGCGGACATGCGCGCGGATGCCCGCCGCAACGAGCGGAAGGTGGAAGTGCCGCTGCTCGGCTTCGACAAGGACCCGGAGGCGCTGGAGGCCGCCAGTCGCAACGTGCGCGCCGCTCGCCTGACGGAGGAAATCCAATTGGCCGAAGGTGACGCGACCCGGCTTCCGCCGCTGCCGGAGACAGGCGGATTGCTCGTCACCAACCCGCCCTACGGCGACCGGCTCGGCACGGGCGGCCAGAAGGGCATGAAGAGCTTCTACTTCAAGCTGGGGGAGTCGCTGCGCGTGCCGGGCTGGCGCGTCTGGGTCATCTGCGGCAACCCCGGCTTCGAGAGCGCCTTCCACGCGCGCCCCTCCGCGAAGCGGGACCTCTGGAACGGCCCCATCGCCTGCTCACTGCTGGGCTACCGTCCGCCAGACGGTGGCAGCGCGCGGGGGGACGCCGGGGATGGCTCAGAAGCGCCGCTCGGTGCGCCGCGCCAGCCGGAGGATGTTGCCCCGGTGCGTCCACAGCATGAGGGCGAAGAGGAGGGCTGAGAGGCCCGCGTACTCAACGGCCCGCGCGGTGAGTGCCGACGTGCCCACCGCCGTGGCCCCCGCCGCCAGCGAGCCCAGTGAGCTCACGCGCGACACGGCGAAGACGGTGACGTACACCAGCGCGGCCGCCAGCGCCGCCTGGGGCACCAGCAACAGCAACACACCCAATGCCGTGGCCACGCCCTTGCCGCCCTGGAGCTTCAGCCACACCGGGTAGATGTGGCCCAGCACCGCGGCCAGCCCCACCGCCACGTGGACGGTGGGCGCATCCGGCAGCAGGCGCACCGCGAGGACCACGGGCAGCGCGCCCTTGACTGCGTCCAGCAGCAACACCACCGCGCCCAGCTTCTTGCCCGCCACGCGCGTGACGTTGGTGGCGCCGATGTTCCCACTGCCCCCCTTGCGCACGTCCACGCCGCGCAGCCACCGCGTCAGCAACACACCGAAGGGAATGGAGCCGGCGAAGTAGCCCAGCAGGACGAGCGCGGAGGTCACGAAGCGGAAGGCTACAGCAGCAGGTGGGGGAAGCGCGTCTTCACCACCACGTAGGCGTAATTGACCAGGATGATGATGGGCGCCAGGACGCCCAGGACGCTCCACTCACGGGGGGAGAGCTCCACCTGGGGGATGGGCATCGCGAACACCAGGTGCAGCACCATGACCACCGCCGCCAGGGCGAACAGGATGGCCGCCACCGTCCCCAGGGGGTTGGCCTCCCAGGCGCCGGCGAAGTTGAGGTGCGACACCCGGTCGGCCACGCGCGTCAGACCGCAGCCGAGGCAGGGCCACCCTGTCTGCTCCCTGAGCACACAGCCCCAGAAGGGGATGATGCGGGCCACTGGGATGTAGCGCGCCACGAGCAGCCCCGCCACGCCGGCGAGGCCCATGGCGTCCACGGTGTTGAAACGGCGGTTGCGGGGAGGGATGACGACCTTCAAGCGCACCTCGTCAGCGTGTGCGAGTGGATGGACTTTAGTACGGGGGTCGCCTTGCCGGAGCAAAGACTTTTGGCTAAGCGGACGGGGTATGAACACGCTCCGCACGTCCCTGATGCTGCTGGTTGCCGTTCCCCTGGTTGCCCTCGCGGGTGACAAGTCCTCCGCCAAGGCGGGCAAGGCCGCCGAGGCCGACTGCCACCACCCGCCCGCCCCGCAGGCGAAGACGGCTCCCAAGGCCGAAGCCGCGAACAATGGCTGGAAGCTCACCCGCGGCGAGCCGCTCAAGGGTGCCAAGGCGGTGAAGCTCGCGGACGTGCTGGCCAGGCCCCAGGCCCACGACGGCAAGACGGTGCTGCTCGAGGGCCAGGTGCGCAAGGCGTGTGAGCGCAAGGGCTGCTGGATGGAGCTGGCGGCGACCGGCCAGGACAAGGGCCCCGGCGTGCGCGTGACGTTCAAGGACTACGGCTTCTTCGTCCCCCTGGACTCCGCGGGCTCGCAGGCGCGCGTGGAAGGCGTGCTAAAGGTGGCCGAGCTGACCGACAGCCGCGCCCAGCACTACGAGTCGGAGGGCGCCATCGTCCCCCGCGGCGCCGATGGCAAGCCGCGCGAGGTGCAGTTGGTGGCCACGGGCGTCGAGCTGCGCCGCTGAGACGACATGGCACGAAGCTTCAGCATGCGCGGCGTGCAGAGCGCGGCGGACCGCGCCGTGCAGCACGCCCGCGCATGGATGTTGGAGACGGAGCCGGGCTCGCGCGTGCATGACGTGCAGTTGGACCCGCGCTTCCAGCACCGGGGGGTGGACCTGCTCTGGGAGCTCCCCTCGGGAGAGGTGCGCGGCATCGAGGTGAAGGGCGACCGCAACGCCACCCGCCGCCGCTACTTCTTCGAGCTGGTGTCCAACCTGGAGAAGGACACCCCGGGCTGCTTCCTCTACAGCGGCGCGGACCTGCTGGTGTACGTCTTCCTCTCGCAGGGAGAGCTGCACGTCGTGCCCATGAAGGCGGCGCGCGAGTGGTTCCTCCCCCGAGCGAAGGAGTACCCGCTCAAGCACGCCTTCACGCAGACGGGCGCCATTCGCTACACCACCGTGGGCGCCGTGGTCCCCGTGCGGGACGTGGCGGAAGGTGTCCCCGGCGTGCTTCGCGTTCCGCTGAAGCGCAGGGGCGGCGCGAAGGACGCGCCGGAAGAGGTGCCGCCCGCCTCCGAATCTCCTCAGAGGCAGGAGACAACCGGTTAGGACAGAGGGGCGCAGGCGCGGCTCCCTGGCACCCGCTGTCCTCGGTGGAGCCGCTGACGGGCGCCTGCGCCCACGCGTCGTGACAGGAGGCCACGCAGGCCCGCTGTCACGCGCGTGCCTCAGCGGCCGTGACGGTGGCGGCGGTGGCCGGGGTGAATCTTGTCGTGGGCCGCCTCCAGGCGCTCGGAGATACCCATCAACTCCAGCAGCGACTCGCGGTCGTTCTGCGCCTTGTAGACGTGCTCCAGGCGGGGAACGAGGTCCAGCGCGAGGTGCAAATCACCGCCCTGCTCCGCCGCTGTCAGCAGCGTGCGGGCCGCCGCCGCCGCCTGGCCGTGCGCCTTGATGTGGATGAGGCCGTCCACCGCCAGCAGGCGGGCAATGGGCGAGCGCTCGGTGTCCCCGGTGAGCTTCACCATGTCCTCGGTGGCGGGCGCCAGCTCGCCCTTCGCCGCGCGGACGATGGCGCGGGAGATTCCACGGCGGTCCGGCAGGAGGAACTCCTCCAGGTCCGCGAAGGACTCCGCCTGGCCCACGTGGCCCGACGACGCCAGCGCCTCGGCGAGGCTGTCGAAGATTTCGGCCTGCTTCTCCGTGAAGGGCGCCAGCGCCTCGCGCATGAAGCGCTCCTGCGGCGCACCCTTCTCGTCGAGCGGCATCTTCGCGCGCACGGCGTTCATCTTCTCGAAGGCGGCGTCCACCGCCGCGTCCTGCCGCCCATCCAGCAGGAACGCCAACTGCTGCATCAGGTTCGCCAGCGTGTCAGCCATCTCCATGGGCGACACGCGGTCCGGCAGCCAGCGGCTCCACAGCTCCACCGCCGCCGCCACCGCGAAGTCCTTGAAGGGCCCGGTGCCCTTCCACTTCGGCTGCCACTGCTGGGCAATACCAATCGGGAAGGTCGACTCCGCCAGCTTGCGGAAGTCGTCCTCGCCCACGGCAATGCCGTAGTGGCCGAGCGTCCCGAGCAGGGCCTCCGTCGAGTACTCCTTCAGGCCCTTCTGCTGCCACGACTTGTCCACTCGCTGCGTGCTCACCTGGTTCTCCGCTGCCCTGGACGCCGGCCATCGGCGCGCCAAGCGGACTTCTAGCGGAAGCCGGGGCGGACGTGCACCACCACGTGCACGTCCCCGTCAGGCGGCGGACGCCGGGGGCGCTGTCCTCGGCACGGTGGGCCACAGGACGGGGTTGCGCCGGCCGTCCTCCACCCGCCGGGCCAGGTACGGCTCACAGCCCCGGCCATTGAAGGCCCGCTTCCACGCCGCGAAGTTGCCGCCGGCCTTCCAGGCATCCATGGCCGCCAGCCCCGCCTCCGGGCCGCACTGGGCCAGCATGTACTCCACCCAGGCCCAGCGCGCGGACGTCGGGCGCACCTCGGCGCGTCCCCGTAGGCCCTTGCGCAGGCGCTCCAGCCGCCCCTCCACCTCGCGAATGCCCGTGAAGGGAGCGCCGTCCATGGGGGTGTTGCGCTTGGCCACGAAGGGCGCCACGCCCAGCGCCACCGGGAGGATGCGCGACAGCTCGCTGGTGAAGCGGATGAGCTCGTCGATGTCCGCGTCCTCTTCGGTCGGCAGACCCACGACGTTGTACACCTTGAGCTGCTTCATCCCCGCCGTGCGAGCGAAGGTCGCGGCCCGGACAATCTGCTCCTCCGAGTGCTTCCGGTCCACCATGTCCCGCAGGCGCTGTGACGGTCCGTCCGCCGCCACCGTGAGGTTGGTGGCTCCTCCCCGGCGGAGCTGATCCACCAACTCCTGGGTCAGCCGGTCCGCGCGCAGCGAAGACACCCCCACCTCACGGCCGGACTCCACGAGGGTCCGGAGCAGCTCGACGATGCGCGGATGGTCCGTCACCGCCGCGCCCACCAGCCCGACCCGGCGGACATGCTCCGGAATCAGGGACAGGAGCCGCTCCGGCGGCACCGTGCGCATGCCCCCGTTCGTGGTGCGCCGCATGACGCAGTAATGGCAGCCCCGGGAGCAGCCCCGCTCCGGCTCGATGAGGAACATCGAGCGCAGCTCGGTGTGTGGGGTCACGATTTGCGACCGGGCAGGGAGCCGGGCGTCGGTAGCCTTGGCCACATGGTAGCGCGCCCCGCCCCGCCCGGGCACGCGGAAGCCCGGGATGCGCGCCAGGTGCGCCAGGAGGGCGTCGCGCTCCATCGTCGCCGCGGCCTCCACCAGCAGGTGGATCAAATCCTCCGCCTCGCCCTGGACGAGCACGTCCACGAAGGGCTCCAGCGGATCCGGGTTGGAGAACGTCAACGGCCCGCCGCCCACCACGAGCGGATAGCGGCCATCCTGGCGCTCCTCCGCCAGGAGCGGGATGCCCGTCAGCTCCAACATGGAGAAGAGCCCCGTCAGCTCCAGCTCGTAGGCCACGGAGAAGGCCAGCATGTCGAAGTTCGCGACAGGGGCCTGCGACTCCCAGGTGAAGAGCGGCGTCCGGGTGCGCTTGAAGACCTCCACGTCATCAGGGAGGAAGACGCGCTCGGCCGTCGCTCCGGAGTGCTCGTGGATTTCACGGTAGATGGCCTGGTAGCCGAGCGAGCTCATGCCCACGTGGTAGGGGCTGGGGTAGCAGAGCGCCACCCGGTAGGGCGCCGCCTTGTGCAGCGTGCCCTGTTCGTCCGCCAGCAAGCCGCGGACGCGCTCGATGAGTGAGTAACGGCCCTCCATGTGCCTCCAGTACAGGTCCAGCCTTTTAAACACCGCGGCCCCGGTCAGCCACTCCCATGTGGGGAGAGACCGCCGGGGCCGAGGTGCGCCACCCAGGTGGGGTGGAGCGGTTCAGCAGACGACTTGTCCGACTACTTGAACGACGGGACCTGGTTCGTCGGGACGCAGCAGTTCTTTTCACCCGCGAAGATGGCGCACTGCGCGGTGGTGATGCACGTCGCCGCGAAGTCCGGGTTCAGACCGGAGCCAGGACCGCAGTTGTCCGCCGGCGCATCGGACTCGGGGTCGCAACCGACCGCCGGCCAGATGGCGTTGATGACGTACTTCGAGGTGCAGCCGTTGTTCGTGTAGGTGAGCTCACCCGTCAGCTGGGTGCCCGGAGCCGAAGGCGCCGAGTACACGCGGACATTGGCGTATTGGTACACGATCTGGTTCGCCGGAGAGGCCACGTTGACGCGAGCCTCCGGGAAGCTGGGCGCGCCGCAGAAGTCGTCTGCGTCGCGGTCAGTGGCCAGGTCGCCCAGTGCGGTCTGCTCGCTCTGGTCCGTGGTTTGGTCCGCAGGGCCGCGGCTCGCCAGCCCCTGAGGACGGAGCGCGAGCTTCGCGGTGCCGTTCTCCAGGTCGATGTAGCGGTAGACTCCCAGCATCTCCGCGGGGGGAGCGACGGTGTCGCACGCATCGCCAGCGGCATTCCGGGGCGCCTCCACCTGGTCGTACTTCACGGCCCAGTGAGGAGACTCCTGCACGAAGCAGCCGGGGTCAGGCTGCTCGACGTCGCAGCCCGTCAGCAGGCTTCCCGTGCCCAGGAGCACCAACGCAGTGTTTACGATGTTCTTGGTCATGTGACTGTTGTTCCGATTCCGTGATGGGGCCTGGGATTAGAACGTGTACCGGATGCCAAAGCGGACCTGACGGGGCGCCTGGTACGAGGTCGGGTTCTTGAAGTTCGGGTTCACGTCACCATCAACGGTGCCGAACGGCTCGTCACGCGGAGCCTGCTCCTGGAACTCCACGCGGCCCGGGAGGTTCTCCAGGTCGGCAGGCGTTCCACCCGGGATGGGCTTGATGTCGATGTTGGTGTACGTCTGGTCGACCGCGTTCACGCCCTGGAAGTTGAAGAGGTTGAACACGTCCAGGGTGAACGACACCACGCTGTCCTTGCTGACGCGGTAGTTCACGCCAATGTTGGAGTCGATGGTGTTGATCCACGGCGTACGGCCGCCAGCGCCACGGGGGAGGACGAAGGACTCGTCCGCGCCGTAGGCCCAGTGGTGCCCCCAGTAGTTGATCGGCGTACCAGAGTTACCGCGGTAGGAGACACCCAGGCTCGCCGACAGGGCGTTCGAGATGTTGAACTCCTTCGCACCGAAGATCTTGATCTGGTGCGTGCGGTCGAACGGCAGCAGACCCGTGCGGTTCTCCAGGAGCTCGATGAGGTCGAAGTCCGAGAGGATGTTCGGGTCGAGCTGGCCCGTCTCAGGCCGGAACAGACCGGGGTAGTTACCGTACAGGCGCGACCAGGTGTAGTTGGCCTGGGCGAGCCAGCCGTCGGAGAACGTGCGGTTCAGGTAGACGGTGACGTTGTCGTAGTTACGAACCGGCGTCGGGAACTCACCGGCGAAGCCGCTGCCGGGGTTACCGAGGAAGTACGTGTTGCCGTCGTCGCGGCTCATGTCCTCGATGACCGAGTTCATGTCCTTGTGCGTGTAGCTCGCACCCAGGCGGGTGTTCGCCAGCACTTCGTACTCGCCGCCGACCACGATTTCGTCGGACGACTGGGGCTTCAGGTCCGGGTCCACCGGCGTGCCGCCAGCCGTGCCGCCCGTGTAGAAGCGGTTCACGTTGCGGCTGCTCTCCGGGATGGCGAGCAGGTTGCCGTCACCGCGGCAGGTGGCCTGCTGGCTCTCGAAGCTGGACGGGTCGCACGAGGTCGCGGAGCCCTCGCCGGGCTCTGCGAGCGAGCGACGTGCGCTGATGCGGTTTTCACCCGGGAACGCGCGGTCCATCAGGTTGAGCGGAACCTGCTCGTAGTAACGAGCGTAGTTCACGAACAACTTCGCGCGGCCATTGGCGAACGGGTCGACGATGGCGCCGAGGCGCGGCGACCACTGGTTGCCGAGCAGCAGCGCGAGGTCGCCGGTGCCGCCGTAGAGCGCCTGCACGTCGTAGCGGACGCCCAGGTTCAGGGTCACCCGGTTCGCGATGGACCAGGAGTCCTGAAGGAAACCACCGACCGTGGTGCTGGTCGTCTTGGCGATCTGGGTCAACTGCGTAACAGCGGAATCCGGCCCCGTCTGGTAGCCGTAGCGACGAGCGTCGCTCAGCGCCGGGCCCTGCGCCGCAGTCCAACCCGACGTAGCCTCCTGGTAGTACACCCCGCCGCCGTACGCCTTGATCTGGTCGAACGAGAGGAGCTCCACGTCGACGCCGGCCTTGAGCACGTGCGTGCCCAGGGCGTTCAGCAGGTAGGTGGCCTTCGCGTTGGCCTGGTAGCGGTCGAGCGTCTGGTCGCTCATGAAGGCAGGACCACCCACCGAGTAACCCTGCACCGGGCAGCGGAGCAACTGCTCCTCAGGCGTGCTGCCGCAGGCGCCCTCCTGCCCGGCGGGCAGGTTCTCGAACAGCGTCAGCGCACGCGGATACGTGTACGCCATGCGCGAGTAGCCGGCCAGACCCGTGGTGTCGCCCAGGTTGCTGCCGTCACCCGGCAGGGTGGACGCGGTCTGGTGGAACCAGCCGACGTTGGCGTCGACGAGGACCTTCTTGTCCGCGAACGCACCGGCGTACTTCAAGGCCAGCGACGTGGTGTTCGCGCTCGTCTCCGTGAGACCGAAGTCTCCCGGACGGGACGCGAGCACACCCGGAAGACCACCCGAGCGGGGGTCGATGGACAGCTTGCCCAGACCACCCGTCGAGGACGGCGTGCCGTTCATGGCGAACGACACGTTGTGGTCCTGGTTGATGAGGTACGTCAACTTACCCATGTACTGGATGGTACGGGAGTCGGCGAAGTAGTTCGTCGCGGAGCCGGGGATTGCGTCCGCCAGCTGGAAGCCGCTGCTGTCCGTTACCGGGTTGCCCGCGCCGTCCACGCGCAGCGTGTTGAGCGTGCGGGTGTGCTGGTAGCGGGTGAACGACGGCGCGAAGCCGGCGAAGAACCACAGCTTGTCCTTGAGGATCGGACCACCGAGGGTGGCGCCGAAGTCGCCCAGGTTCTGCAGCTCGTTCAGGCCGGTGATGACCGTGCCCGCCCGAGCGACCTGCTTGCGGGTGCCCTCGAAGGTGCCCGGCGTCCAGTTCGCGAACACGGAGCCGTGGAACTCGTTGGAGCCCGACCGGGTGACCGCGTTGATGACGCCGCCGGTGGACCGGCCGAACTCCGGCATGTAACCGCCGGTGATGATGTTCACGTCCTGCACGAACTCGATGCTCAGCGGGCTGGCGTTCACGCCGAAGGCCGGGTCGTTGGTGGACAGACCGTCCACCACGTAGCCGTTCTCAGGCGAGGTCGAGCCGTTGATGGAAACGCCGTAGTTGTCGTTCTGGGCGCCAGGCGCGAGCTCGGCCAGGGACTCGAAGGAGCGGGTCGCGCCGCCCTTGCCACCCGGACGCGCAACGGCGATGCGCTTGATGAACTCCTGGTCGACGTTCACGCCCATCGTCGTGGAACCCACGTCGATGGTCGGGGGCGCGCCGACGATCTCCACGACCTCACCGAGCGCCTCAGGAAGGAGCTCGACGTTGACGCGGATGGTGCGGTTCAGGCGCAACTGGATGGCTGAACGAGCGTACGGCTTGAACTGCTCCTTCTCGAACCGCAGGGTATAGTCGCCGGGGGGCAACTGGGGAATGCGGTAGTTACCCTGTGCGTCGGTGACAACCGTCTGCTCGCCCTGAAGGTTGGGCGAAGTAGCGGTCACAACGACGTCAGCGGCAGCCTGCCGACTTTGAGCGTCGATCACAGTACCGATGATCACGCTCGACTGGGCGAAAGCCGCGGATCCGTACAGCAGACCTGCGGCAACAACAACTCCGGTTTCCCGGAGCACTCGGTTCAAGTGCATACCAGACCCCTCCAAGGTGGGCTGCAAGTGAAAATGACCCGGGAAAATATCCGAGGTCGAGCAGTTGTCAATAGACCGTTGCTTTTTGGTAACCAGTGGGGCAATTGCCCGATCACGCCACGCCCATCGACCTTGCTTGCTTGAACCCGGAACGCGTTTCTGTATGGTAGCGCGCCCTTTCATCTGGGCGGGGCGTCGTCGATGGGTGTCCACTGGTGAAGAGGAGTCTAGTGCATGTTCGATTCAGTCCTTGACCGTGGTCAGGGGCCCAAGTCGCGATTCGGCGTCGGGGCTACTGTCTCGGTTATCCTCCATGTGGCGCTGTTCGGCCTCTCCATCTGGCTGTCGACGCGGCCGCCGGTCGAGGAGGAGAAGGAGATTGAGGTCACGCTGAAGGCGACCATGGCTCCGCCTCCTCCGCCTCCGCCTCCGCCTCCGCCTCCTGCCTCTTCGACCAAGCCGAAGACGCAACAGAAGAAGCCCAAGAAGCCGGACACCATCGTCCAGCCGAAGGAGATTCCGAAGGAGGCTCCCAAGGAAGTGGAGCCCTCCGAAGAGCCTCCCTCCGAAGAAGAGGCGAGCGAAGAAGTCGTCGAGGGCGGCGTGGAAGGTGGCGTGGTCGGCGGCGTCGTCGGTGGCGTCGTCGGTGGTGTGATTGGCGGCGTGGTCGGCGGCCAGTTGGGCGGGACGGGAACCGACGTCCTTCCGTTCGGCGCGGGCATGACGCGTCCGGAGAAGCTGTCCGGTCCTCAGCCCGAGTACTCTCGTGAGGCGCTCGAGGCTCGCGTCCAGGGAACGATGATCGTGAAGTGCATCGTCACCGTGGAAGGTCGAGTGGAGAACTGCCGGATCATCAAGCCCCTGCCCCACATGGACCGGGCCGTCCTGGACGCGCTGGCGTCGTCGCGCTACAAGCCGGTCACGTTCCAGGGCCGCCCTGTGCAGGTGGACTACACCTTCACCCTGAACTTCAAGCTGCCGCGCTGAGTCCGGGCGCGTCGTTTAGAGCTAGAGCGGTATCGCCGACTACCCCGCGCTCGTGAGGAGGAGCGCTCAACCCAACCATGCAATTCACTCTCGCAGAAATCTGGGCGCATACGGGCCTCTTCGCCCGTTCGGTCATCTTCACCCTGGGCATCATGTCCATCGCCTCGCTGGTCGTGATGGCGGAGCGCATGATCGTCTTCCGCAAGACGCGGGCTGACAGCCGCAACTTCGCCGCGAAGATGGGTGCCATCCTGGCCAAGGGCGACCTGAACACGGCCGCCAACACCAACCTGGGCAAGGACGTGGGCCACCTGGGCCGGGTCATCAACTCCGGACTGACGGCGTACCGGATCAGCCCGAACAACAAGGATGTGGCGGTGGAGTCGGTGGCGCGCGCGCTGGAGCGTCAGGCGCAGCGTGAGGTCCAGAGCATGAAGCGCGGTCTGGGCCTGCTGGCCACGGTCGGCTCCACGGCGCCGTTCGTCGGTCTGCTCGGCACCACGATGGGTATCGTCAACGCCTTCCAGCTGATGGCGCAGGCGGGCTCCGGCGGTCTCGGCACCATCTCTGCCGGTATCGCCGAGGCGCTCATCACCACGGCCTTCGGTCTGCTCGTGGCCATCCCCGCGGTGATGGCGTACAACTTCCTGCAGGGCTGGGTGGACGCGCGCTCGGTGGACATCTCCGAGTCGTCCAACGAGTTCCTGGACGTGGTTGCCCGCCACCTGGGTGGTGGTGCGCAGTCCTCGCACGCCGCCTGAGACGTCCCGGGCGAGCCGGGGACGACCCGATGCCCTTCACGGTGACTCTGTCTCCAGCTCTTCTTCGGGGAGCTGGAGACCCACCGTGAAGGCGGGCACCTCCTTACCAGGAAACAGGTAAAGACATGGGAATGTCAGCAGGCCCCAAGGGGGGCGTCAAGAGCGACATCAACGTCACGCCGTTGGTCGACGTGGTGCTGGTGCTCCTCATCATCTTCATGGTCGTCACCCCGATGCTCCAGCGTGGCAAGTCCGTGGAGCTCCCGAAGGCCACCGAGATCGAGAAGGAAGGAAAAGGGAAGGAAGCCGACCCGATCATCCTCTCCATCACCCCGGACAAGAAGGTGTTCGTGGAGAATGACCAGGTGGATGAGAAGGGGCTCCAGGAGAAGCTCACCGAGGAGATATTGAAGGATCCAGGCAGGAAGATCCTGCTCAAGGGCGACAACGCGCTCAGCGTCGGTGACGTGCGCAAGGTGCTGGACGTGGCCCGCAAGTCCAAGGCCAAGCAGATCTCCCTGGGCGTCGAGGAGAAGAAGTAATGGCCGGCCGCAAGCAACGACAGTGGGTCAAGCCCCAGGCGCAGCCGAACTCGGAGATCAACGTCACGCCGTTGGTCGACGTGGTGCTGGTGCTCCTCATCATCTTCATGGTCGTCACGCCGCTCCTCGAGAAGGACATCGTGGTGCGCGTGCCGGACACCGAGGTCGAACAGGAGCCGACGCCTCCCGACCCGGACGACCAGCAGTTGGTGGTCCAGCTCGACAAGGACGGTGGCTACTCCATCAACACGGAGAAGATTGCCCCCGCCGACTACGTGACGCGGCTCAAGCGCATGCTGGCGGCCAAGAAGGCGGACGACAAGGTCGTCTTCTTCATGGCGGATGACGCCACCAACTACGGGCGGCTCATCACCGCGCTGGACGGCGCGAAGGCCGCTGGCGCGAAGGTGCTGGGCATGGCCACGGAGCTGCCGCAGAACGCCATCATCCAGGGCACCTCTGTCGATACGCCGACCCCGCCCCCCGCACCCACGCCCTGAGACTCCTCTTCCGAAGCCTACGCTCCGGGTGGGTACGTGGTTCACATCGAGAAGCTCGTCGGCTAGAGTTCACTCCTCATGGCCGACGAGCTTCTCATTTTCGAGCAGACCATCGAAGCCCTGTACCTGCGAGCACTGCACGGGCGCCTGACGCCTGAGTGCAAGGCGCGCCTGCGGCAGGCAGGGCTTGATGTGGACCAGAAGCTCCGGCCGGCCTACGCCTTCGACGCGTGGATGACGTTCCTCCGCATCACCTCGGAGGAGCTCTTTCCCCAACTCCCGCTCGAGCAGGGCACCTGGAAGCTGGGCGAATCCTATATCGAAGGCTTCCGCGAGACGATGCTGGGACGCGCCGTGCTCTCATTGCTTCGCGTGCTGGGGCCCCGCAGGACGCTGATGCGAGCCACGCAGAACTTCCGGGCTGGCAACAACTACACGGAATCCAAGCTGCGTGAGCTGGGGCCCACCCAGTTCGAGCTCTGGATGAACGAGGTAGGCCCCTACCCGGCCTTCACCGCGGGCATCATCCACGCGGGGCTGCGGGTGGCCGGCGCGCAGGACATCGTCATCGAGATGTCCGGCTACGACGGCCACGCCTGCGTCTACCGAATCAACTGGAGCGAGGCCTCGGTCTCTTCCGGCGTGGCGGGCAGCGGAGACTCCAAGGCCGCCAGCAGGTCGGGGTCCATCAGCTCCCTGTAGATGAACTCCGCCAGCAAGCCCGTCACCATCCAGATGGGCAGGATGTAGAGCGAGGTCATCTGCCAGAGAATGGCGCCGGCATCCGCGTAGTACCAGATGCGGTACCCCGTGAGCCGCTCCAGCATGACGCCGGAGAAGCCCTCGAAGAGCAGGATGACCACTCCGTACACCGAGGCTCGCAAGCCCGTGTGCTGGTACAGCATCCAGCGGTAGAGCGGCTCAATGAAGCAGAAGCACGCCACGCCGTAAATGACGAACATCCACAGTGAGCACTGCCCGTACGCCGTGGCGATGGGCGTGTCCCAGATGGCGTTGAGCCCCAACCGGTCGTCCACGCGCCATTGGAAGCGGAAGAGCGCCTCCAGCAGCGGTACGTGCTGGGCAATCCGCACCAGATTGTAGAAGAAGATTTCGGCGCTGAGCCCCACCATGCCGTAGAGGCAGAAGCGGAACACGCCGAACGCCACCTTCATGCGTTGGCCCCGCTTGATGTCCGCCCTGCGGATACGGACCTGCCGGCGCTGACGAACGACCCCCGATTCCACTGCAGCCTCTGCCCCCATTGCGTCCCCCAAGGTGGGTGAAACGCTACCGGACTCGTCAGGGCATGGCTAGCCCTGGCTTCACAAATACCACGGGACTGAAACTCCACCTCCCGAGGCTGGGATGGTCATCCGCTGCCGTGGATTGGCGTGCGCGGGCCTACGCCAGGGGTGGGGCTCGGTACGTGCATTGCTGAAGGACTCCGCGCGGCACGGCGAGAGGACGGGACATGCTGGCGAGGGTGCGGTCGGGGGCGTTGATGGGTATCGACGTGGTGGTGGTGGAGTGTGAGGTCGACATGGCGCTCGGCCTCCCCTACTTCAACGTCGTGGGGCAGGCGGAGGGAGCGGTCCGGGAGTCGAAAGTCCGCGTCATCTCCGCGCTGAAGAACACGGGCTTCGAGCTTCCCCAGAAGCGAATCACCGTGAATCTGGCGCCCGCGGACTTGAAGAAGGAAGGCGCGGCGTTCGAGCTGCCCATTGCATTGGGCGTCCTGGCCGCCGCGAAGCTGATGGATGAAGCCCCGCTGGGACGGCTGCTCTTCGGAGGCGAACTGTCCCTGGACGGAGCGCTCCGCCCCATCAAAGGGGTGCTTCCGCTGGCGGTGGCGGCGCTCAACGGCGGCTTTGAAGGCGTCATGGTGCCCTGGGCCAACGCGGCCGAGGCGGCGCTCGTCGAAGGCCTGCACGTCTTTCCCGTGAAGACCCTGCGGGAGGCGGTGGAACACCTGACGGGGGTTTGCAGCATCACGCCCTATACGCGGCAGCGTGAACCCAGGCTTCTGGCACCCACGGGGCAAGCGCCTGACATGTCCGATGTGCGCGGACAGGCAGACCTGAAAATCGCCCTCGAAATCGCCGCGGCGGGGGGCCACAACGTCCTGATGTCCGGGCCACCGGGCTCGGGGAAGACGATGCTGGCGCGGCGCCTGCCCGGCATCCTGCCGGAGATGACGTTCACCGAGGCCATGGAGGTGACGAAGGTCTACTCGGTGCTGGGGTTGCTGGGCGAAGACCACGCCTTGATGCGCGAGCGCCCCTTCCGCGCGCCGCACCACACCCTCTCCGACGCGGGGCTGGTGGGAGGTGGCCTGTCGGCGAGGCCCGGCGAACTCTCGTTGGCGCACAATGGCGTGCTCTTCCTCGATGAGCTTCCGGAGTTCCGGAAGAACGTGCTGGAAGTGCTGCGCCAGCCCATGGAGGAAGGCGTCATCCACCTGGCACGCGCCAACCAGAACATCACCTATCCCTGCCGGGTGATGTTGGTGGCCGCGATGAACCCCTGCCCCTGCGGCTACTACAACGTCCCCAACCGCCCCTGCACGTGCGGCGAGCAGCGCGTCTTCGACTACATGACGCGCGTCAGCGGGCCCCTGTTGGACCGCATCGACATCAGCCTGCAGACGCGCCCGGTGGAGTATCACCACATGGCCCGCTCGACGGTCCAAGAGCCCTCGAGCCGCTATTACCGCGAGCGCGCCCAAATCGCGCGCGAGCGTCAACGCGCCCGCTATCGCGATGAGCCGGGAATCCACTGCAACGCCCAGCTTCCCGCGCACCTGCTGCGCCGGTACTGCGACATGAGCGAACGGGCCGAGCACATGCTGCAGCAGGCGGTGCGGATGTTCGGCCTGTCCGCGCGAGCCCATGACCGCCTCATGAAGCTGGCGCTCACGCGGGCAGACCTCGAGGGACACGAACGCATCGAGCAGTCCGACATGCAGCTCGCCATCAACTGCCGCATGCTGGACCGGCGCGGGGCGATGCAAGGCAAGCTTCACGGTGCCCGCCCTGCCCCTCCGCCAGCCGACGCCGCCTGGCGGAACACCGGCCCCTCCGGCAGGGCCAGCCCGGTGGAGGACCTGGAGGGCTGAGGACTGCCGCGCGCGGCAGGGCATCACTGCGTCGCGGGCTCCGCGTGAGACGCTGTCGTCTGGAAGCGGGGCTCCTCCGGGATGGACGGGGCCTCTCCGCCCACCGGCAGGGCGTGGGTGGACTGGAGCCGATCCAAGCGAGGCGAAGGGCCCGTGATGATGCGCGCCGACTTGCCAAACGTCAGGTACGAGTAGGCCCAGTTGAGCAGCACCGCCAGCCTGCTGCGGAAGCCAATGAGGAAGGTGATGTGGATGAACAGCCAGGCCATCCAGGCACCGAAGCCCGCCTGCTTGAAGCGACGGAAGGCGATGCCCACGGCGTGGCCACGGCCAATCACCGCGTAGGAGCCACGGTCCCAGTAGGAGAAGGGCTCCATCGGCTTGCCCTGCAACTGGCAGCGGATGTTGTGGGCGGCGTGCTTGCCTTCCTGCATGGCCGCGGGAGCAAGGCCCGGCACCGGCTTGCCCTCCGAATCATTGAGTGAGGCCAGGTCGCCAACGACGAAGACCTCCTCGTGGCCTGGCACCGTCAGTTCGGGCGTCACGCGCACGCGCCCGGCCCGGTCGAGCTCGACGCCCAGCGACCTGGCCACCGGCGATGCCGCCACGCCCGCGGCCCACAACACCGTCCGCGCGGGGATGAACTCCTTGCCAATGAAGACGCCTTGCTCGGTGATGTTGGTGACCCGCGCCCCCGTGCGAACCTCCACGCCCAGCTTCTCGAGCGTGCGGCAGGCCTTCTGTGACAGGTCATCCGGATAGACAGGCAGGACCCTGTCCACACCCTCGATGAGGATGATGCGCGCATCGCGCGGGTCAATGTTCCGGAAGTCACCTGAAAGCGAATGCCGGCTGATTTCCGCCAACGAGCCCGCGAGTTCCACCCCCGTGGGGCCGGCGCCGATGATGACGAAGTTGAGCAGCGAGCGACGAATCTCCGGGTCCGTCTCCCGCTCCGCCAGTTCGAAGGCCACCAGGATCCGCCGGCGAATCTCCACCGCGTCCTCAATGGACTTCAGCCCGGGGGCGAACTGAGCCCAGGCGTCATTGCCGAAGTAGGAGTGCGTGGCTCCCGTGGCGATGACGAGGTAGTCGTACCTCAGCTCTCCATCGGTGAGCAGCACGCGCTTGCCGGCGGTATCCACGCCCGTCACTTCCGCCAGCACCACCGCCACCCGATGGTGCCCCAGCACCGCCCGGAGCGGCGCCGCGATTTCACTGGGACTCAGCGTCGCCGTGGCCACCTGATAGAGCAGGGGCTGGAACAGGTGATGATTCTGCCGGTCCACCATCGTGACACGCACGGATGCCTTGTAGAGATGGCGGGCGGCATAGAGGCCGGCAAAACCACCGCCGAGGATGACCACATGGGGCAGGTCTTCGCGCTTTGATTTCGGGCTCACGCAGGAAAGGTCATGCCTGCCCAGCCCATCTTCAACGCAAAGCGCCATCCGCCATGGCGCCAGGCGTGGGCTCCCATACTTGTTTCTCATGCGACTGCCGGAACGGCGCGCGCACACTCCACGCTACCGGACACACAGCCGCGCACCTGGACGCCTCTACGCCCATCTCTCAGGGGGAGGAGTGGGCGGCACGGGGGTTGCTTCCCTGCCTGCCCGCTGCGCTGGCGGCGCCATGACGGCGTCCCTGGACGCGGCATCCAACACAGCAAGGGCGGCGAGGGAGTGGCAGACGCGATGAGCAAGCTGGCGGAGAAGCTGAAGGCGGTGGCGGCGGCGGTGGCGAGCATTGAGAAGCAGTTCGGACGAGGCTCGGTGATGACGTTGGGCGGAGAGGCGCGCGAACAGAAGGTGGCCGTCATCCCCTCCGGCTCGGTGGGAGTGGACCGCGCGCTGGGCGTGGGCGGCTACCCGCGGGGCCGTGTGGTGGAGGTCTTCGGGAACGAGTCCTCGGGCAAGACGACGCTCACCCTCCATGCGATTGCCCAGGTGCAGGCGGCGGGAGGCGTGGCGGCCTTCATCGACGCGGAGCACGCATTGGACGTGTCCTACGCGCGAAAGCTGGGCGTCCGCGTGGAGGAGCTGCTCGTATCGCAGCCCGACACCGGCGAACAGGCGCTGGAAATCACGGAGCACCTGGTGCGCTCCGGCGCGGTGGACCTCATCGTCGTCGACTCCGTGGCGGCCCTGGTGCCACGGGCCGAAATCGAAGGGGAGATGGGGGACGCGCACATGGGCGTCCAGGCGAGGCTGATGAGTCAGGCGCTGCGCAAGTTGACGGGCGCGGTGAGCCGGTCGGGCACGTGCATCATCTTCATCAACCAGATTCGCATGAAGATTGGCGTGATGTTCGGCAATCCGGAGACCACCACCGGCGGCAATGCGCTGAAGTTCTACGCCTCCGTGCGCATGGAGATTCGCCGCACGGGCAACATCAAGGACGGAGACGCCGTGGTGGGCTCGAAGGCGCGAGTGAAGGTGGTGAAGAACAAGGTCGCCCCGCCCTTCCAGGAAGCCGAGTTCGACCTCATGTACGGCAGCGGCATCCACCGCGTGGGGGAAGTGCTCGACCTCGGCGTGGCCACGGGCCTCATCGAGAAGTCGGGCAGCCACTTCAGCCTGCGGGGAGAGCGCATCGGCCAGGGCCGGGAGCGCGCCGCCGAGTGGCTGCGCGAACACCCCGACGTGCTGGAAGCGCTGGGCAAGGAGCTCACGGGGACCTCCGCCCTGCCCTCCCCGCCTGCACCAGCGGAGGTCGCGGCCGCCTAGACGGAGGACGCCAACGCGTCCAGCGCGACAGGGACGGCGAGCTTGCGCTGACCGACACTCAGCACGAGCCCGCCGTCGGGCCCCTCCTCCAGGAGCAGGCCGAGCTGGTACTGCGCGTCGCGGGAGAGACGCGCCTGGGCCCGCCCCTGCTTCACCCGGCAGGACAGCACGCCGTCCGCGTCCAGATGCAGGCTGGCGACGTCTAGCGCCTCGGCGGTGCGGTCACTCAGGCGCACGGACACCCGCTCGTCGGGGGTGACGTCCACGGTCCGGACCTCGTAGGCGGCGCCTTCCACCTGGATGAAGCACCAGTCGTCGCCAATGCGGAGCTGGTAGCGGCCCGTTTCGTCCAGCACGAGCGAGGCGTTGAAGAGCTCGATGATCTTGGGATGGAGGATAGGCTCGTCGTCGTGCCACCAGCGCATCCTCGCGTCGAGGCGGATGCCGCTGTCCTCGCGGGTGTGCCAGCGCTTGCCGGGAGGCGGCTGTCCAGTGGGTGGTTGCATGACGTCTCTCATCTGCGCGTGGAGCGCGAAGGATTCAAGCCCATGAAACGTGGGGCGCTACCAGTTCCGGACAAGTTCCGTGTAGCCGCGGAAGGCCACGGCTCCCCAGAAGTTCACCAGCACGCCAAGCGCCACCGCGGCCAGCACCGCCCGATTCCGCAGGGACCAGCCACCCAATGCGAAGAGCAGGAGCAGGTAGGGCGTGTAGTCGAGGCTGAACCGGAAGCCGAACTGCATGTAACCGGTGTTCTGGTAGAAGAGCCCGGGCAGCGCGCACACCGCCACGGTGAGCCACACCGGCCAATGCAGGCGCGGGCGCGTCTTCGGCACCAACAGGAAGACGAGCAGCGGCAGCGTCAGCAGCAACGTCAGCCCGTGCGGGTCATATCCCAGCTTCAGCGGCGACAAGGACACCGAGGGCAGCTTGAAGAAGGCCGCCTCCAGGTTTCGTGGCAGGTACTCCCAATTGAAGAGCCCCGTGCGGTCGATGTCCACGTTGACGCGGTTGTTGAAGAGGTACGCGTGCCCGAACTCGCTCAGCCGGCCGTAGCGGTAGACATTGTACGCGGCCGCGAGCCCCGCCAACGGCGCGGCGCCCAACGTGAAGAGGCCCAGCTTCCTCGCGGCGGGCTTCCAGTCCCGCGCCAGGGCCTTGAGCTGCGCCAGGCGAGGCTCCGGCCCGGGACACAGCGCCTCCAGCACGAAGAAGAGCCCCGTGAAGAGCAAGGGCGTCCGCGTGAGCGTCGCCATGGAGAAGAACAGGCCCGCCAGCAGCGGGCGATGCGCCCGGACGGCGTTGCGCACGTAGAGACAGGTGAGCGCCACGCCCATCACCTCGGCGCTGAACCAGACCTCTCCTCGGATGGCGCAGTAGAAGAACAGGGTGCCGAAGGCGAGGATGAGCGCCAGGGCCACGTTCTCGTTGCGGTTGCGCTCCGTCTCCCCTTCCTTCGCCAGGAAGCGCAGCAGCGAGAAGAAGAGCGCCACCGCCAACGCACCGACGATGACGCCGAACGAGGTGTCGTTGAACTGGTAGCCGTGCAGTGCGACGAAGGGCAACATCGCCACCGCGGGGAAGGACGGGAAGCTCACGAACCAGCGGTCCGTTGGAAGCGGGCGCCCGGTGCAACGGACCTTGTCGCCGTTCACCATGCGGACACAGGCCCAATCCTCCATGTTGGGCAGCACCTGCGGGTCCACGTCCAGCCGCCCCTCCATCCATGCCTGCGCCTGGTAGACGAAGTGAGGCGCGGCGCTCTGGCGCAGGAAGCGCTGGGAGCTGAAGCTGGCGAGCACCACGAAGGCGACCACGAACAGAAGCACCTCCACGCGGTAGGCGGACAGCCACACGCGCGCGACGTTCAGCGGCAGGCCTCCCGACACGGGCGTACCCGGTGAGGACGCGGGCTCGGGTGACACCGAAGGCGAGGCGGCTTCAGGCTCGGCGGAAGGGACTGGCGCGCTGGCGGCCGCTCCTGACACAGCCGGTTCGGAAGCTCCCGGTTCGGAGGAGGACGGACGGGGGCGCTTGGACTTGGAACGGCTCATGGGGTCGCGGGCGCGGCGAGCAGGTGCTGCCGCAGCATTTCAAGCGTGTGGGAAGCGGCGAACAGGCGCACGCGGTCGCGGTCGCCGGTGACAGAGATGCGCTCACAGCGGGTGGGCATGCCAGGCGCCGACAGCGCGCAGTACACAGTGCCGACCGGATCCTCCGGCGTGCCGCCACCCGGGCCCGCGTATCCCGTCACCGACAAGCCATAGGTCGCGCCGCAGGCATCGCGCACGCCCTCCGCCATGGCCTCGGCCGTCTCGCGCGAGACAGCCGTGTGTCGTGCGAGCACGCCGGGAGGGACGCCCACCCATGCGGACTTCATCTTCTCCGAATACACCACCGCGCCGCCGATGAAGACCTCGCTGGAGCCCGGCACGGCCGTGAGCTGCTGGGCGATGAGGCCACCGGTGCAGCTCTCCGCCACCGCCAGCGTGGCACCCGCCCGACGAAGCGCTTCGAGGACCACCGCGGCGTACGCCTCCGAGTCCACACCGAAGAGCTTCGTGCCCAGCAGCTGACGGCACTCCACCTCCACGGCGGCGAGCGCGGCATCCGCCTCCGCTTGAGAGGGGGCCTCCGCCATCAGCTTCAGGTGGTTTTCAGGTGCGTGGGTCCGGAAGCCGAACACGATGCGGGGATGCCGGGAGCCCATGGGCGCGACCGACAGGTCGAGCTCCGACTCCGGGATGCCCACGGTGCGCAGCAGCCGGAACGCCCGGTAGGTGCGTCCGGGGCGGGCGTCGAGCGTCGCGCGGACCCGCGGCAGCACCTCGCCTTCCAGGAGCGCCTTGAACTCACGGGGCACCCCCGGAAGGAAGAACACCTGGGCGCCTCCCAGCTTCATCAAGACGAGCGGCGCGGAGCCCTCGGGGTTCCTCACGGGCTTGGAGCCCCGAGGGACGCGGGCCATGCGCAGGGCGCTTGGGTTGGGCGACAGGCCTCGCGCGGCGTAGCGCTGGTGCAGCCAGTCGAGGACCTGGGCATCCTCCTCCAGCGGCACCCCCGCGGCCTCCGCGGCGCATTCGAGGGTGAAGTCGTCCGACGTGGGACCCAGTCCTCCCGACACCACCACCACGTCCGCGCGCGAAGCGGCTTCCTTCAGCGCCTGGGTGATGTCCGGCCGCACGTCTCCCACCAGGACCACGCGCTCCACCTTGACGCCAA
This sequence comes from Myxococcus sp. SDU36, assembly GCF_030168875.1. Taxonomy (NCBI): domain Bacteria; kingdom Pseudomonadati; phylum Myxococcota; class Myxococcia; order Myxococcales; family Myxococcaceae; genus Myxococcus; species Myxococcus sp. SDU36. Next base: position 8,312,604 of record NZ_CP077414.1, on the reverse strand, counting down.
GGTCAAAGAGGCGGGCCTCCAGGTACGTGCTGTTCGTGTCCGTAATGAGGCCGGTGACGAGCTCGTCACCGGTGCACAGCAGCTCGACGCGCATGGGCCGCGCATCCTAGCGGCAGCCGGACGACTGGGCACGGACCGAAGCGCTCCCCAGCCGCAACGCCCCCTGGTCTGGAAGGGGGTCGGTCAGAGGTACGCGGGCCCGTCGTTGCCCTGGGTGGACTCCCCGTCCTCTTCTTCCTCGTCGTCGATGACCGTGGCCACCGCGACCGCGGCCACCGCGCAGGGGTCCGCCACCTTGCGAGCGACCAGCCGGCCGCGAACCAGCACCGCCGACTCCACCAGCCCCAGCGCGAGGTAGGCGCCACAGCACGCCACCAGCACCCAGGCCGGGTGCAACTGGGTGGCGATCACCGTGCCGCCCACCACCACGAGCATGAAGGCCAGCGCGCTCTTCCGGTTGGGCCGCGTGTCCTTGAAGGTGCGGTAGCGCACCGTCGACACCATCAGCAGGGAGAGGCCCGCCACCGCCACCGCCATGGGCACCACGGCGCCGTCGGCCAGGGGCTCCCCCTGCGTCGCCGCGTGGTGGGAGATGATGACGGAGACCAGCATGCCGGCCGCAACGGGGATGGGCAGGCCCACGAAGAAGCTGCCACCGCCTCCGTGCGGGTTGCGCGCCGCCAACACGTTGAAGCGCGCCAGACGCAATGCGCCACAGGCCGCGAAGGAGAACGCGATGAACAGCCCCACGAAGCCCAGGGGCTCGAGCGCCCACTTGTACACCAGGAGGGAGGGCGCCGCCCCGAAGGAGAGGACGTCCGCCAGGCTGTCGAGCTGCACGCCGAAGTCGCTCTGCGTCTTCGTCAACCGGGCCACCCGGCCATCAAAGCCGTCGAAGAACATGGCGAAGAAGATGGCCAGGGCCGCCTGGTACAGCTGCACCGGTTCGGCGTCCCCTGTGCACAAGGTGATGGCGTAGAAGCCGCAGAAAATGGACGTGACGGTGAAGAGATTCGGCAGCACGAACATCAGTTTCCGCAACTTCATCATTCCCTCGACTTCCTCTGATGGCCGTGACTTCCCGGCGGCAGGACGGCGGGTGAACCGACCTTAGCAGGGTTTTATTTTTGAGAAGGAGGATGCATGGACGCTTCGCGGTGGGTGGTGTGGGTACTGGTCGCTGGAATCGCCCTCGTGCTGTGGAACGTCCTTTGGGTCGTGGCCGTGCGGCGATGGTACCGGCCCAGGGCGGAGTTGCCCCAGGTCCTCCGCGCCCGCTGCGAGGACGGTTGGGAGCTGGTGATTCACGCGCGGCGCGCGACCGTGCGCCGCTTCGAGGAGCCCGTGCTGCTGTGCCACGGGCTCGCGGCGAACCGCTTCACCTTCGACTTCGAGCCTCCCTACTCCGTCGCGCACTACCTGACCGAAGCGGGGTTCGACTGCTTCAGCGTCGAGTGGCGCGGCACCGGGCACTCACGCCAGCCGCCTCGCGGCCGGAGGTACACGGACTTCACCATCGACGACCACATCCTCCAGGACGGCCCCGCGCTGTTGGAGCTGGCGTTGAAGGAGACGGGTGCGAAACGCGCCTTCTGGCTCGGCCATTCCCTGGGCGGGCTGGTGGGCTACGGCGTCGGCCAAGGCCCGCACGGGGAGAAGCTCGCGGGGTTGCTCACGCTGGGCGCGCCCGTGCACTTCAAGTCGGAGCCCTTCCTGCGCACACTCGTCTCCATGGGCGTCCGTGCCGCATGGCCCGCACGCTTCCGGCAGGAGTGGATGAGCGCAAGCCTCGCGCCCTTCCTGGGCTACGTCACCCTGCCCCTGTCGGACCTGCTGGTGAACCCCGAGCACATCCCCCCCCGCATCCAGCGGCAGGTCTACGCGAACATGATGTCGTCGATGAGCCGCAAGGTGCTGCTCCAGTTCCAGGACTGGATTGAGCACGACGTGTTCCGCTCCTTCGACCACGCGAAGGACTGGCGCGCCGGCATCGCGCAGCTCCAGCTTCCGCTGCTCGTCATGGGTGGCAGCTCGGACCGGCTGGCCACGCCGGCCAACGTGGAGTCGCAGTACGCGCTCGCCACCGCGCCCGACCGCACGCTGCACATCTTCGGCACGGACCACGGTGACAAGATGGACTACGGGCACGGGGACCTCATCTTCGGCACCGGCGCGCCGTCGGAGGTCTACCCCGTCATCCGCGAGTGGCTGGAGCGACATGCCTCCGCCCTGCCCGCCGCCATCACCGACCCCGCCCCCGACCAAGTGGAAGAGGAGCCTCGCGAGCCGGAGCGCTCCGTCCCCTGAGCATCCGGTGGGCGGGAGCAACGGTTGTTGCCGTGCCGGCTCACTTCGGACTGGCGTGGACACACCGCGCCGACAGGCCTCGCGTGTCCTCGGAGCGGAATTCCTTCAGGTGCACCTGCGTGGTGCCCTCGCACTCCGCATGGATGAACCCCGACTCCAGGCCAGTCGCGGAGAGGGACTCCACGCGCAGCTCGCCGTTGCCCAGCGCGCCCAGCGCCGTCGCCGCCCCTTGAATGTCCACGTTGGCCGCGTTCATGCGCGCCAGGGTGTCCGTCAGCAGGCCCACGTACCCGCATTTCTCCAGCTTCGCGTCCCGCAGTGACACGCGGGCATTCTGAGCCGCGAGGACACACGCGCCCTGCGCGTCGCGCACCACCACGCCCTCCACGTCCGCTTCGACCTGACGCAGGTGCAGGCCATCCCCGGTGACACCGTCGGCCGTGTGCACCCGGCGGATGTCCACGTCGCGGAGCCGCAGCTTCCCGCGCAGCGCCATCACCCCGTACTCGGCGGCGCCGTCCACCCGAACGCCCTGGACGTCCAGGTCCCCGCCCGAGAACTGAAGCCCGCCATAGGCGCCGCTGTCCCGAATCACGATGTCTCGAAGCCGGGCGCGTGACACCAACAGTCCCATTCCAGCCCGAGTGGCCCGCACCGACGTGAAGCGGTGCACGTCAAGCCTGCGTGCCCGCATGGAGGACACGCCGTACTCGTGCCCCGTCACGGAGACCTCATCCAGGAGGAGGGTGCCGTCCATCACCGAGAAGGCCGCCGCCTGCCCACCTTCCGCGGTGGAGCGCCGCACTTCGGCGTACGCACCATCCACGCCCACTGCTGTCGCGGCACCCGTGAACTGGAGGTCCTCCAACGTGGCCCGCACGTCCGCGCCGCGCAGCCGCACGGCGCGACGGTAGGGGCCGGTGAAGGTGCTCGCGCGGAGGTGGGCCTCTACGGTGCCTCCGGACTGCCTCGGGCCCTTCTGCCGCGCTCCCGCGCCCGTGGCAGCTTCGCTGTCGTGGTGGGCGCGCTCGGCTCGGTCCGTGTTCGACAGCACCTCCGGCTTGGACGAGGCGTCGCGCGGAGACGGGGCTCGTCCGCTTTCGACCAGCACCCCGACCGTGGCCGCTGGCGCCGCCTCGAACCGACTGCCCTCCACGTCCAGCCGCCCCGCCGCCACGCGCACCGCTCCCGTCACCTGCCCGCGGAAGCCCACCCGAGCCAGCCGGACATGACCGCCGTCCATGAGCTCCAGCCCCCAAAGCCCACCCTGAACGACCAAGTCCGACAGATACACATCTTTACTCACCTGGAGCGCCGCGCGAGTGGAGTCCTCCGCTTGCAGAACCACCTCTGGCCCCTGCCCCTCCACCCGGACTCCGGGTGGGATCAGGAAAGGCCCCGAGTAGCGTCCGGGGGCTACCCGCACGGTCAGGACCCCGGGCCGCGCCAGTGCCTCGCCAAGCCTGCGCAGCGGGCGCTCACGCGAGCCGTCGCCAGGCTCCGCTCCAGCCGCATCCACCCAGAGGGTGCCGGGGGCAGAGGACGACGCAGGCGGTGGCGTCCCGAGAGGCGCCGGGCTCCGGCAGGCGCTGGCGAGCAGCAGGATCAAGGACAGGAAGGTTCGAAAACGCACGCAAGCGAGCATCCTAGCGCCTTCCGGCCGGAACTCACCCGAAGGCGATCAGACCCCCTTCGCAAGCGATCAATATTCCAAAGACTTTCTTGAAAACACGATCACACACGGCTTTTTCCAATTCACCGCGAATGGGTGGCGATGATGTATCGGAAAGCGACGCGCCACACTCTTCCTACGTCCGGTGTTTCAGAGGGCCAACTTTTCGTCTGGAGGCCGATTTTCCGGCTCCAAACCGCGGTCGGCATTGACAGGGAAAAGAGCGATTTGTTACCACCAGCCGGGTTAAAGCACTTCAAGGCCAGACAACGGACGGAGGGGCGTAATGACCAAGGCAGAGCTCGTCGAGGTGGTGGCGGCGCAGACACGTCTCACCAAGAAGTCGGCGGCGCAGATCCTCGACATCGTCTTCACCAACATCGGTAAGGCGGTGAAGAAGGACGCCCGCTTCAGCTACCCCGGCTTTGGAACCTGGTCGGTCCGGTCGCGCAAGGCGCGCAAGATTCGCAACCCCCAGACCAACGAGATGATGAAGCTCAAGGCGTCGAAGACCATCGGTTTCCGGCCCGCCAAGGAGCTGAAGAACTCCCTCTAGGACACGGCCCAGGGACTTCGCTCAGGGGCGCTCACCCGAAAGGGGGCGCCCCTGTTGCATTGCGGGGTATCGCCCGCCGGGCCCCCGGGCCACGGACGGCATGGGCTCCGGAGGCGGCTCCGCGTCACCCAGCGCCTCCAGCGGGTCCATGGGCTGGCCGTCGCGCCACAGCTCGAAGTGGAGGTGGACGCCGGTGGCCAGCCCCGTCTCCCCCGCCAGTCCCACGGCGTTGCCTCGCTCCAGCACCTCGCCAGGGGCCACCAGCACGCGGGACAGGTGACTGTAGCGCGTCACCCAGCGGCCCTCGTGCTGGACCGCCACCTGGAGGCCGTGGTCGCCGTTGTGGCTCGCACGCAGCACCACGCCCTTGTCCGCCGCGTAGATGGGCTGGCCCTGCGTCGCGGCCAGGTCGACGCCCAGGTGGCGCCGGTGCACGCCCGTCACGGGGTGCCAGCGGTAGCCGAAGAGGCTGGTGATGGACACCGGCTCCACCGGCCAGGTGAAGCGCGGAAGCGCATCCTCGGCGGGCTCGGGCGGCTGCTCCAGGCGGCGCAGCTCGGCGGTGCGCAGCGCCAGTCGGCCCACTCGCAACACCACCGCCTCGGCCAGGGGTGCCGGCATGTCGCCGTAGGTGAAGCCGTCCCGCTCCAGCTCGGCCTCCAGGACGCTCTGGGCCTGCAGCAAATCACCCGAGCCGACGCGCGGCGCCGCTCGACGCGACAGGAAGCCGTCCAACGCGAAGGTCACCTGCTCCCAGTTCTCCACCTGGGCGGCGGGCATCGTCCCGCCTCGCGCCACCTGCTGACGGAGGCCCTGCGCCCGCGACGCGAAGGCGGCGAGCACGGCATGCAGCTCCGGAGCAGTCTCAGGCGCGGGCGGGCGCGCAGGGAGGAGCGCTGGCGCTGCATCCGGCGCGCGCGGCCGTGAAGCCGAGGTGGCGTAGAGCTCCTCGAAGCTCATCTTCGGCTCCGCGCCACGGGTAGCGCAGGCACAAGCACTAACGAAGGCGAGGAGGCTGAGGCGGCGCACGGCGGTGCGAGCCTACCATGCCCGGTCTGGAGCGCTCCTTCCCCACCCCGCGTGCAAAGCCAGGGTGTCCACGGGCGCGCGTTTCACCCCAGGGCTGTGCTCAGCCCACGGCGCGGCGGATGCGCTGCAGGGCTTCGCCGATGTCGGCGGCGGACACATCCAGGTGGGTGACGAGGCGCAGCGTCCGCGGAGCACCCGCGGGGTTCGTCAGGACCCCGTGCTGCTCCAGTCGCGCCACCATCTCCAGGGCGGGCCGGGAGAACTCCGCGAAGACCATGTTGGTCTCCACCCATGAAGCGTCGACCTTCACGCCAGGAAGCTCCGCCAGCCCCGTGGCCAGCCGGCGGGCGTTCGCATGGTCGTCCGCCAGCCGCTCCACATGGTGCTCCAGTGCATGCAGCGCCGCCGCCGCCAGGATGCCCGCCTGCCGCATGCCACCGCCCAGCCGCTTGCGCAGCCGGCGCGCCTCGCGAATGACGTCCGCGCGCCCCGCCAGGGCCGAGCCCACCGGAGCGCCCAGGCCCTTCGAGAAGCACACGGACGTCGTGTCCGTCAGCGCGGCCCAGGCGGACACCGGCACGCCCAGGGCGACACTGGCGTTGAAGAGCCGGGCCCCATCCAGGTGGACGGCCAGCCCCGCCTTGCGCGCCGCTTCCACGACGGCCCGGAAGCGCTCCACCGGCCACACCGAGCCGCCACCCCGGTTGTGCGTGTTCTCCAGCGACAGCAGGCGCGTGCGCGGGTTGTGGATGTTGTCCTCGCGCACGGCCGCGCTCACGTCCTCCGGCGACAGCAGGCCACGCTGTCCTGGCAGCGGCTGCGGCTGCACGCCCCACAAGGCAGGCACCGCGCCTCCTTCGTAGTGGAGGATGTGGCTGCCTGCCTCGGTGAGCACCTCGTCTCCCGGCCGGCAATGCGCGCCGATGGCCAGCTGGTTGGCCTGCGTCCCCGAGGGCACGAAGACCGCGGCCTCCAGGCCGAGCCGCTCGGCCACCAGGGCCTCCAGGCGGAGCACGGTGGGGTCTTCGCCATAGACGTCATCCCCCACTTCGGCTTCGGCGATGGCGCGCCGCATGGCGGCCGTGGGCTGGGTGACAGTGTCGGAACGGAAGTCGATGCGCTTCATGAATCTCCCCGAATGGGTGCGTCCAACCGGTGCTTGGGCTCGCAGCCGGTGTGACATACAACGGCGCCGTGCCTGGACGTGAGACCGTCACCGAGAAGCGAAAGCGCGCGCTGCGGGTGATGGACCGCCTGGCCGCGGACATGCCGGATGCCCGCATCGAGCTGGACTACCAGACGCCCCTCGAGTTGCTGGTGGCCGTCATCCTCTCCGCGCAGTGCACGGACAAGCGCGTCAACCTGGTGACGCCGGCCCTCTTCCAGCGCTTCTCCGACGCCCAGGCCTACGCGGAAGCAGAACCGTCGGACGTGGAGCCCTTCATCCGCACCTGCGGCCTGTACCGCGCCAAGGCGAAGAACATCGTCGCGGCCGCCCGGGCGCTGGTGCGGGAGCACGCCGGGCAGATTCCCTTGCAGCGGGACGCGCTGGAGAAGCTGCCAGGCGTGGGCCACAAGACGGCGGGCGTGGTGTGCATCCACCTGGGAGGCGACGCGGCCTTCCCCGTGGACACACACGTGAAGCGGCTCGCCTTCCGGCTCGGGTTCACCACGAAGGCGGACCCGGACAAGGTGGAAGCCGACATGCAGGCCGTGCTGCCGTCGGAGCGGTGGACCCTGGGCCACCAGCTCCTGGTGTGGCACGGGCGGCGGACCTGCTTTGCCCGCTCGCCCGCGTGTGAGCGCTGCGTCGTCGCGGACCTGTGCCCGAAGAAGGGCGTGAAGGTCCAGAAGGACGCCGGCGCTACGGAGACGCCGGCGCGCTCACCTCGCGCTCGCGCGAAGTCTTGAGGCGCTTCATCCGCTTGCGGATGAACTCGCGCTTCAGCGACGAGATGTGGTCCACGAAGACGGTGCCGTCGAGGTGGTCCGTCTCGTGCTGCACCGCGATGGACAGCAGCCCGTCACAGCGCAGCGTCTGCTCCTGACCGTCCGGGTCCAGGAACTTCACGGTGACCACGGCGGCCCGGTCCACATCCGCGGCCTCGCCGGGGATGGACAGACAGCCCTCGTTGTAGGTCGTGTCGCCTTCCATGGCGATGATCTCCGGATTGATCATCGCCAGGGGCTTCAGCTCCGGCTGGCTGTGCGTGGTGTCCAGCACGATGACGCGCTGGAGCACGCCGATTTGCGGGGCGGCCAGGCCCACGCCTTCAGCGGAGTACATCGTTTCGAACATGTCCTTCACCAGCGCGCGGGTGGAGTCATCCACCTTCGCCACCGGCTTGGCCTTCTGCTTCAGGACAGGGTCGGGCCAGATGAGGATCTCGCGGACCATGGACGCCGTCTTAATCTCCCCGGAGCGGACGGGCAACCGCTCCGGGTGAGCCGCCCTGCACTCCCGGGAGGCCGTCCGTCCAACGGGCGTCAGTCGAGCAGGCTCCGGGCGTACTCCGCGCGCAGCCGGTCGTCTCCCAGGGCCTGGGCGGCCTCGGCGAGCACGGTGCGAATCTGCTGCGCGCGGTGCTGGAGCGCCGGGTCGGGGTGCCCCGCGAAGCGCAGGGGGTTGAACTCGGCGGCCAGCAGCGCGTAGGCGCGCTTGACCTCCTCGCCCCCCGCCGAGCGTGCCAGCCCCAACACCGTGAAGTAGTCCGCGTCCTGGATCTCCTCGAACTTGGATTCCAGCCGCCGGACGTCCAGCTCCGGCGGCAGGTCGCCCGCGTCCGCGGCCGTGGCGGGCTCCAGCGAGACGAGCCCCAGTGTCCGCGCCACCGCGAGCGACTTCAGGGCCGTGTCCTGCGGCAGCCCCGCCCCCAGGAGCAGCGCCTCCAGCGTGTGCGCTCCGTCCACCTGGGACAGGAGCTGGAGGTCCCGCGAAGGCAGGCCGAAGTCACCCGGGACCAGGTGGATATCGCCGCGGGTGACGCGCGCGCGCAGGCTCCCCGCGGCCTCCAGCAGGGATTCGGAGGTGAGGGTGTTGCGCAGGGCCTCGGCCAGCAGGTGCAGCGGCGGACGTGTGGCGGCGGCGAGCGCCACCTCGTGCGGCGCCGGCTCTGGCACCAGGCGGTAGAGCGTCGAGGGCTCCGCCAGCGCGTCCAGGAAGACCTGCTCGGTGTAGCGCTGGACCAGGGGCACGGCTTCGGATTCCCGCAGGTAGCCCCGGCCCCGCAGCGCGTCCAGCAGCGCGGCCGTGGTGGCGCTGCGCACCAGCCGCAGCTCCCCTTCCTGCCGAGCGTCGATGAGCCCGTCCGCGCGGGCCCGGTCGACCAACGACTCCCCTGGCGCGGAGGAGACGGCGCCCACGAGCGCCCCGTCCCTCAGCCAGAGGACGCGCAGGGCGTTCATCACCTTCAGCTCCAGCCGCATCTCCATGCGGGCCTCGCAGAGCCGGAGCACCAGCTTCGTCAGGCCATCCTGGGTGACACTGCCACTGCGGGCCACGGCCAGCTCGGGTCTGCCGGGAGGCGCTTCCAGGGGCAGCATGGAGGCTCGGGCCTGAGCGGCGGCTTCCTCCGCGTCTCGGAGCGCGCGCTCCTCCAATTCCAGGCGCTCGCGCTCGGCGCGGGCGCGCTGTTCGGCGGACTCGGTGCGCAGTGTCTCCAGGGCCTGCTCGAGGGACTCGCGTGCTTCGCGCTCTTTCGCCAGGTTCTCTCGGGACTGCTGGTGCTCCAGGCGGAGCTCGGCGAGCTCCTCGGAGATTCTGGCGTTCTCCGCGAGGAGCCGGGACTCGGACTCGTTGCGGGCGCGGGACTCTTCTTCGAGCCGGGACTCCAGCGTCGTGCGCTGCTTCGCCTCGGCGTCCAGGCGGACTTCGAGGGCCGTGCGGTGGCGGCCTTCGGCCTTCGCGCGGGCGGTCGCTTCGGCTTCGGCCTGGGCGGATTGGTGGACGCGGGCTTCAGCCTCGGCACGGCGCTTCGCCTCGGCTTCGGCGCGGGACTCCGCCTCCTCGGCGGACTTCAGGGCGGCTCGCCTGGCCTGTGCTTCTGCTTCGGCGCGCTGCTGGGCCTCCTGCTCGGCGCGGGCTTCTGCTTCGGCGCGGGCCTTCGCTTCGACTTCCGCGCGGGCTTCTGCTTCGGCGCGGGCTTGTGCGTCACGTTCGGCACGGGCTTCGGCTTCCGCGCGACGCTCCGTCTCCGCGAGGGCCTGGGCTTCCGCCTCCGCGCGGGCCAGGGTCTCCGCCTTCGCTAGCACCTCGGCTTCGGCGCGCAACGCTGCCTCGTGCTCGGCACGCGCCTCGGCGGCGGCTCGCGCCTCGGACTCACGGGAAGCACGCGTGTCCGCATCAGTTCGAGAGGACGCCTCGCTCTCCGCACGGAGCTCGATTGCCGCACGCAACTTCGCCTCGCGCTCGGCGCGGGCCTCGATTTCGGACCGTGCGGCCACCTCGGCTTCTGCTCGTGCATCGGCTGCGGCTCGCGCCTCGGCCTCGATTTCCGCGCGGGCCTCCGCGGCTTGCCGTGCGGCGGTCTCTGCCTCGGCTCGGGCCTCCGCGACTTGCCGGGCAGTTGCTTCACTCTCGGCTTGGGCCTTGGCCTCTTTCAGCGCGGTTGCCGAACTCTCAGCTCGGGCCTCGGCGTCTTTCAGCGCCGCTGCCGCAATCTCGGCTTGGGCCTCGGCAGCTTTCAGCGCGGCTGCCGCAATCTCGGCTTGGGCCTCGGCCTCTTTCAGCGCCGCTGTCGCGCGCTCAGCACGGGCTTCGGCCTCAAGTCGTGTAGCGGCTTCTTGCTCCGCACGGGCTTCGGCCTCCGTCCGGGCCGCAGCCTCGCTGTCAGCCTGGGCCTCTGCGTTTGCACGCAGCTCCGCTTCCTTCTGCGCCCGGGACTCCGCCTTCTTCGCGCGGGCCTCTGCGTTCGCGCGGGCCTCCGCTTCCTGCCCGGTGCGTGCATCAGACGCGGAGGTGGCGCGGGATTCCGCGTCCTCCCGTGCTCGTGCCTCGGCTTCGGCTCGGGCTTCCGCTGCCTGGCGAGCCAACGCCTCGGCTTCAGCACGCGCCTCGGCATCGACGCGCGCCGTTGCCTCAATCTCGGCTCGGGCTTCTGCCTCGGCACGCGCCGTTGCTTCAATCTCAGCTCGGGCCTCGGCCTCGGCACGCGCCGTGTCGATGGAGTCCAGACGCGCTTCGGCGTCCACGCGAGCCGCGGACTCAATCTCCGCCCGGGCCTCCGCCTCAGCCAGCACCGTCGCGACCGATTCCACCCGGCCGTCGGCTTCGGCGCGCGACGTGGCCTCAATCTCCGCTCGCGCCGAGGCTTCGGCAAGCGCCGCCTCCGCGGACGCCAACCGTGCTTCGGCGTCCACCCGAGCCGCGGATTCAATCTCCGCCCGGGCCTCCGCCTCCGCCAACGCACGCGCCGCCAGCTCCGCGCGCGCCTCCGCCTCCGCCTGCGCACGCGCCGCCAGCTCCGCGCGCGCCTCTACTTCCTCGAGGGCTCTCGACAGGCTCTGCGCACGCGTGTCCGCTTCGAGCCGGGCCTGTGCCTCCACATCGGCGCGGGCCTCCGCGGCCTCGCGGGCACGGGACTCCGCGTCAATGCGCGCTTCCGACACCGAGGTCAGGTCCTCGGCGGACTCGACCCGGCGCTCCGCGGCCTGACGGGCCTGGGACTCCGACTCGGCGCGGGCCTCTGAAACGACGCGCCCCGCGGCCTCCGACTCCAGGCGCGCTTCGAGCGCCTGCAACGCCTGGGTGCTCGACTCGGCGCGAAGCTCCGCCGCCTCACGGGCCTGTGCCTCGGCCTCCGCGCGGGCCTCCGCGTCGACAGCTCGAAGCTCCGCCTCCGCGCAGGCATCCTCGAACCGGCGGACCTGGGCCTCGACCTCGGCGGTGAGCGACTCCGCTTCCTCACGGAGCCGGACTTGCGCTTCCAGCTCCTCGCGCAGCGCCGAGAGGTCGCCCGTCTCCTGCGCGTCACGCGCCAGGGCGGCCCTGGCGGCGGCGTCCATGGACGCATGCGACTCCCGCTGACGGAGCCCTTCCAGCTCCGCTTCGGCTTCCGCCCGCAGCAAGGACTCTCGCGAGTGCTCCTCTTCTTCCGCCGCGAGCCGCTCCCGGAGCCCCTGAACCTGCTGCTCGAGCTCGCGGCGCAGCGCGGCCTCCCGCTCCAGCGCCTCCGTGACGGAGCTCACACGCGCGTGGGCCTCCTCGAGCTGGCGCTCCGACTCCTCCTGCTGGGCCTGCCACTGCGCCATCAGCGCGGGGACCGCGAAGCCACCGGCGCCCGGGGCAGGCGTCTCGACGACGGGTGGCGCCTCGGGCGCGGGGCTCGACGTCTCCGCATCCGAGTCGAACCAGTCATCCCCTACGCTCGACGACCGCGACTCCGTGTCATCGTCAGACGGGGCCGACGCGGATTGCAGCTCCGCCTCCAGCAACTCCCAGTTGGACGCGGAGACCGCCGCCGCATCCGGGTCCTCAGCGGCCTGGTCCGGCTCCGGCGCGTCCGCGGACGCACCCAGCGCCGCCTCCGTGCCCCACGCGTCATCTGTCTCCGACGACGGCGATTCCGGCTCGGCGTCCGCCGCCTGCTCGGGCTCGGGCCCGGCCGGAGGGACCTCATCGGGCGCATCGCCCGCCCCATCCAACTCCGAGTCCGCGCGCGCGGCGTGCTCCAGCTCAGGGTCCGGGGGCAGCTCCGTCCAGGACGAGCCATCCGTGGCCAAGGACGCGAAGGAGGCCTCCTCACGCATGGCGGACAGCTCCGCCTCCGCCGCGGAGAGCGCAGCTCCTGCCGGGGCCTCCGGCGTGTCGACGTCGAAGAACCCCTCATCGCCCAACCGAGGCGCCAGGGCCGCCGTACGCAGCGAGGACTGAGAGACGGCCTCCTCCGTCCAGGCCAACTGCCCCACCGGCGGCGCATCCTCGGCCGGCGAGGCCTCTTCACCCTCGAGCCCCGCGGCCGCCTCGTGCGCGTCGTCTCCGGGCGCGGCGGCCGGCTCACCGTCCACCGCCGAGCCCCAGTCCTGCCCCTGCGAGGGCTCGCCCCACCCATCCGCGGCATCCGGAGCAAGCGCCGAGTCGATGGAGGCCATCGCCTGAGCCTCCACTTCCAGGTGCGCCCGCTCCATGGCGGTGTCCAGGTCGCGCGTGCTCTGACGCTCGCGGTGCCGCGCCGCCTCGTGGGCGGAGCGCTCCGCGTCCGTCATGGCCGCCAGCTCCCAGTCCGTCTGGTGCAGCGGCGCCAGGTCCCCGAAGAGCGCGTTCTCCAGCGCGGGGTCGCCCGCCACCGAGGGCGGCGGCGTCGCATGCCAGGACTCCGCCTCCGCGCCCGTGGCCGCCGAGTCACCCCCACCAGACGGAGGCAGCTCCCGGTTCTCCACCACGTGCCAGGCGTCCGCATCCGCGGGGGCCTTGACCAGCGAATCCACCAGCGCGACGAAGGCCGCCCCTTCCAGGGGCAGTTGGGCCACGGGAGCGCTGAAGCCGGGGATGGCTTCGCCCAGGAGCAGCACCCGGGCCGACTTGCCGTCCGGGTGCTGGAGCAACTCCTCCAGCACGAGGTGGCCCCGGCCGCTCTCCACGCCGGGCGCGAGCACGAGCAGCACGGGCAGGTGGTGCCCGTACGCAATGAGGGCATCCGCGGCGGAGGTGGCGAGGATGACCTCGTACCCTTCACGCGTGAGCAGGCGCCGCACGGCGGCGATATTGGCGATGTCGTCGTGGACGAGAAGAACCGGTGCGCCCATGGGGGGGCACCGAGTCTACAGCATGGCTCCCGGATCCACGTCGATCACGACCTTCACCGCGGAAGGAACATCCACCAGGGCCGCTTCCACCCTGGCGAGCAGCGGGGCGAGCGCCGTATGCGTTGGCCCCTTCAAGAGGAGCTGCCAGCGCGTCTTGCCCCGGATGCGGGAGATGGGCGCCAGGGCCGGCCCCAGCATGCGGACCCCGGCGGACGCGGGGGGCATGTGCCGGGAGACGATGTTCCCCAGGGAGCGCGCCACGCTGGCCGTCTGTTCGGGGTGCTCCCCCTCCAGGCGGACGGCGGCCATGCGCGAGTAGGGAGGGTAGGCCAGCGCCTTGCGCCACTCCAGTTCTTGACTGGCGAAGCCGTCGAAGTCGTGGGCCAGCACGCGCCGCACCGGCTCCGCGTCCGGGTTGTAGGTCTGCACCAGCACGCGCCCCGGGTCCTTGCCCCGGCCCGCGCGGCCGGACACCTGGGTGAGCAGGTGGAAGGTGCGCTCGGCGGCCCGAAAGTCCGGGATGGACAGCGACGTGTCCGCCATGACGACACACACCAGCGTCACGCCCGGGAAGTCGTGCCCCTTGGCCACCATCTGCGTGCCCACCAGGACATCCAGCTCCCGGCGCGCGAACGAGGCCAGCATTTCCGTCAGCCGCTCGGCGCTGCTGGCCGAGTCCCGGTCCAACCGGGCGACGCGCGCGGTGGGGATGCGCTCCAGGACCTCCGCCTCCACGCGCTCGGTGCCGATGCCCAGCTTGAGCAGGGGGCCGGTGCACTCCAGGCACTGCTCCGGCACCGGCATGGCCAGGCCGCAGTAGTGGCACACCACCCGGTTCTGCGAGCGGTGGTGCGTGAGGCACACGTCACACTCGCTGCACTTGAGCGACAGGCCGCACACCTCGCACAGGAGGACGGTGCTGTGGCCCCGGCGGTTGAGGAAGAGGATGACCTGCTGGCCGCGGCCAATCGTCTCCGCCATCGCCTCCAGCAGCGGCGGGCTGAGGATGGGCGCCTCCTCCGTCACCACGCCCTCGCGCGGACGCTCCACGCGCAGGTCCACCAGCTCGATGGTGGGCATGGGCCGGTCATCCACGCGGCGCTTCAGCTCCAGGAGCTGGTAGCGCCCACGCTTCACGTTCTCCAGCGTCTCCAGCGCGGGCGTGGCCGAGCCCAGCACCACCACCGCGCCGGCCTGCTTCCCGCGCACGACGGCCAGGTCGCGCGCCTGGTAGCGCAGCTTCTCTTCCTGCTTGAAGGACGGGTCGTGCTCCTCGTCCACGACGATGAGCCCCAGGTTGTCCACCGGCGCGAACACCGCCGAGCGCACGCCCACGGCGATCTTCACGTCGCCCCGGCGCAGCGCCTGCCAGTGGAAGAGCCGCTCCCGGTCCTTCAACGCCGAGTGCAGCACCGCCACCTCCGAGCCGAAGCGGCTGCGGAAGCGGCCCACCAACTGCGGCGTCAACGCGATTTCCGGCACCAGGATGAGGCTGCCCTTCCCCAGCGACAGCGCATGCTCCGCCGCGCGCAGGTACACCTCCGTCTTCCCGCTGCCGGTGACGCCGTGCAGGAGGAAGGGCTGGAAGGCGGCCGCGTCCAGGGCCGCGCGCAGCACCACGCCCGCCGCGTCCTGCTCCGGCGTGAGGTGGTCCGGGCGGCCCTGAATCAGGCCCTCCTTCACGCTGGCCTCCACCGTCTTCTCCTCCAGACGGGCGAAGCCGCGCGTGGCCAGCTTCTTCAGCGTCTCCCGCGCGCCCGGAATCGCGTGGGCGACCTCCTCCAGCGGCGCGCGGCCTCCCACGGCCAGCAGGTACGCGAGCGCGGCGGACTGGGCGGGCGCGCGCGCCAGCTCCGGCGGCACCTCGTTGACGAGCGCCACCGCGAAGTGCTGCACGTCCGGCCTGGCTTCCTTCTCATCCACGGCCTTCGACAGGCCGGGCGGCAGCGCGCCGCGAATCACCTCACCCAGCGGATGGCGGTAGTGCACGGCCGCGAAGCGCAAGAGCGCGATGAGGTCCTTGGGCAAGGACGGCGAGTCCTCCAGCACGCGCTGGACGGCCTTGAGCCGCACCTTCTCGTCCGTCGGCGGAGACGCGGGCCCCAGGTAGAAGCCCAGCGCCGTGCCCCGGCCGAAGGGCACCAGCACGCGCTGCCCCGGCTCCAGGCGGCCCGCCAGCTCATCCGGGAGGGAGTAGGTGAACTCGCCCCGGACGGGGCGGCCAACGGCGATGGAGGCCAGGACGGGAGTGCTCACTTCGGCGCGCACTGTAGCGGCGGCGACGGGCCCGGACAGTTCCCGGCGGCTTTTCACACCGGAGGTGCGCACCGCCCCGCTCCACAAGGGTCGCTGTTCCATGTCACTCCCTTCAACCACCACCCCGGCCCCATCCGTCCTGCTACCGGGGTCCACAGTGCGCGAAGGGTCTGACATTCCCCGCCGGGTCCCGCCGTGAGACGGAACCCGGGGTGTCAGCAGGCCACTTCCGAGGCTCAGGCCCCGGTGACCTTCTTCCACGAGGCACGGCTGCGGACGCGCTCCCACCAGGCCGCCACGTTCGGGTGCTTGCCGACGAGCTCGCCACCGCCCGCGGCGACCAGGAACTCCATGTAGGGCATCCACGTCACCTCGGCGAGCGAGAAGCCGTCTCCCGCCAGGTACGGCTGCTTGCCCAGCACCGGCTCAATGATGCCGAAGACGCGCTCGACGCCCTGCAGGCCCTCGTCGATGCGGGCCTGGTCCGGCGCGCCGCCACCCAGCATCCCCTTGAAGAGGCGCTCCCAGATGACCTTCATCGCGTTGGGCGTGAAGTAGCACTGCTCCACGCTGATGTACTGCTCCATGCGCGCGTACGCCTGCACGTCGGACGGCGTGAGCGCGGCGCCCGGCAGCTTGCGGTCCAGGTAGCGGATGATGGCGCGCGACTCGTAGAGCCGGAAGCCGTCAGAATCCTCGAACGCGGGGATGACGCCGAAGGGGTGGCGCTCCACATGCCCGAGGCTCTTCTGCTCTCCCTTCGTGAGGTCGACGAGGACGAGCTCCGCCTCCTGGCCCTTCTCCGCCAGGGTGGCGAGGACCATGCGCGTGGCGGTGCTCATCGGGTGGCCGTACACCTTCATGGGACATTCCTCTGCGTGGCGGGCCGGGGAGAGTCCCGGCCAGGCGGGGCCAGACTCTTCATGGCCGCCGCCAACGCCGCAAGGAATTCAGGAAAGTGCCGGTATTGACTACAGGGTGAAGAGCGAGTCGGGCAGGCTGGCCCGGTTGTCCCCCTTCAAGGCGGTGAAGCGCAGGTTGCGCTGTCCGCCGCGCCACACCTCGATGGTGCGGGGCATCCACTCCCCCGTGGCGGGCGAGTTGTAGTCCAGGAAGCGGACGTCCCAGGCCGTCCCCGACGCGTCCGAGTACCGCAGCCGGGCCGGGCGGAAGGAGTCCTTGTAGACCCAGAACTGCGGGCGGCCCTCGGCCATGTCGCCGAGGACGTAGGCCACCTCGCCGCCGAAGCGCGCCAGTCCGGTGCGCCCCGTCTCGATGCCCAGGCTCTGGAGGTGGCGGAGCACCGCCTCCTTCAGCTCCTGCACGTTGCCGCTGCCCGTGGCGAGCAGCGGGCACACCTGCGCGACGAGCGCCGACATGGAGGGAATCTCGGTCCCCTGCACGCGGCGGCGGCCGCCCGACTGGACCACCGCGGACTGGGCGGTGCCGCCGGGCACGGAGGCCTCGAAGCGGCAGCGTCCGGGAACGCGGAGGGACAGCACGCCGTCACCCTGCACCTCCGGGCGGTCCGTGGGCGTCCCCAGCGCGGCGCCGGACTCCTTGACGGCCGGACCTCCGAAGCTGAGGGAGCCCTCCACGCGCAACGTGGACAGCCTCAGCTCGGCGCGCTCCGCCGACATGCGGCGGATGATGGAGCTGCCGGGCAGCACATAGGCGGCCGCGGCGAAGGAGACCAGGACAGCGAGGAGTGCAACGGTGCGCTTCACGGCTTCTCCGTCTTCACGACTTCACGCATGTAGGCAAGCAGCCCGTCCCGCAGGTCCGGGCGCTTGAGCGCGTAGGCGATGTTGGCCTTCAGGTACCCCACCTTGTCGCCCGCGTCATAGCGCTGACCCTTGAAGCGGTAGCCGAGCAGCCCCTTCGTCTGCTGGAGCGCGGCCAGACCATCCGTGAGCTGGATTTCACCGCCCACGCCCGGCGTCTGGTTCTCCAGGATGGGGAAGATGTCGGGCGGCAGCACGTAGCGGCCGATGACGGCGAGGTTGGAGGGCGCGGTGCCCTTCTTCGGCTTCTCCACGATGCGGTCGATGCGCATCACGCCGTCCCCCAGGTCCGTGCCCGCGGCGATGCCGTACATGTGCGTCTCACTGTCCGGCACTTCCATGAGCGCGATGACCGCCTGGTTGTACTGGCGGTACACGCGAGCGAGCTGGCGGATTCCCGGCTCCTCGGCGTCAATCATGTCGTCGCCCAGCAGCACGCCGAAGGGCTCGTCGCCGATGACGCTCTTGGCGCACAGCACCGCGTGGCCCAGTCCCTTGGGCTCCTTCTGGCGGATGCTGACGACGCGCACGAGGTCCGCGATGGCGCGCAGCTTGTCGGCCTCCGCCTCCTTGCCGCGCGCGCGCAGCGTCGACTCCAGTTCGAAGCCGATGTCGAAGTGGTCCTCGATGGCGCTCTTGCCGCGGCCATTGATGAGGACGACATCCTCGATGCCAGCGGAGACCGCCTCTTCCACGATGTACTGGAGCGTCGGGGTATCGACGATGGGCAGCATCTCCTTGGGAACCGCCTTGGTCGCCGGCAGGAAGCGCGTGCCCAGGCCGGCTGCCGGGATGACACACTTGCGGATGAGGGGCTCTACCTTCGAGGTTTTGGAGGCCATGAGGGCTGGGAATCTATTGATGGCCTCTGACCCCATCAAGCCGGATAGGATGGACTTGTCATGTTGCTCCGCGCCCTGGTGCTGATTGCCCTTTGTGTGTCCACTACCGCCCTGGCGCAGCCCGCCGAGGACCTTCGCGATGTCATGAGCGCGCGCGCCTATGGCATGGGCGGCGCCTACCGGGCCCTGGGGCTGGGCACGGATGCCATCCTGGGCAATCCCGCGGCGATGGTCCTCTACCCGTCCTACCGGGTCGAAGGCACCGGCGCGTGGGATACGCGGCGGAAGGAAGGGTTGCTGGGCGTCTCCGTCATCGACGCGGCCACGAGCCGCCTGGGGATGGGGGTGGACTACCACTGGGTGAGCGTGGGGCGCGGCGGCGCGCGCGCCAGCGCTCACCTCAGCTCGATGGGCGTGGGACTGCCCGTCAGTCAGGCGCTCATGCTCGGCGCCACGGTGCGTTATCTGCGCATGAGCGGCCAGTCGCGGTTCGCCAACTCCGTCACCGGCGACGCGGGCCTGATGCTCCGGCTGTCGCCGTCACTGATGGCGGGCTTCTCCGCGCACAACATCGTGGACACTGGCAATGAGGAGCTGACGCGCTACTACTCGGCGCATGTCGGGGTGATGACGGGGTTGCTGACGCTCGCCGGCGACGTGCGCGCGGACTTCACGACCAACGACGTCACGACGTTCACCTACCACGGCGGTCTGGAGTACATCCTGGGAGAGCTGTTCCCGGTGCGCGCGGGCTACTCCTACGACGGCTTCACGCGGACGTCGCAAGTCAGCACGGGGCTCGGCTTCATGTCCGAGGGCGGCGGCGGCCTGGACTTCGGCTACCGCCACGACCTGGGCGGCCCCAAGGGGCGCATGCTGGCGCTCACCATCAAGCTGAACACGAACTGACGTCAGCGCGGCGCCCGGAGCGGCAGGTAGCGCTCCGACGCGGCGAAGCGCAGCAGCTCCACCAGCTCCGCCTCGTTGCCCCGGCGGGTCCGCAGGACGGACAGCGCGGGGCCAATGCTCCCGCAGGCCACCAGGCCCGCGCGGTTGGCGGAGTCCCGCGCGGCGTCCGCGAGCGCCGACGCCTTGAAGTGCTGGGTGCCGGGCTCCAGCAAGGCCATGGCGCGCTCCAGGGCGCGCGGAGACAGGGACTCGCGCACCACGCGGGCCTCGGCGCCAGTGGCACGCGGGTCCTTCAGCACCGTGGCCAGCAGCGCCAGGGCGCGGAGGAGCTGGCCGCCCTTGAGGGCGCGGAGCGCGAGCAGGTCCGGCGACAGGGACAGCAAGGCGCGGCCCACGTGGAAGCGCAGCTCCGGGAGCGGCATGGGCTCACGCAGCAGGAGCCGGCCCACGAGGAGGCGCGGGTGGCCCGCGTGCACGGCGGTGAAGGGCGGACCGTCGTCCTCGGCGAGCACGAGCTCGGGCAGGTGGACGTCCAGCATCCGCGCGGCGGTGTGCAGCGCGTCGAGCACGGCGGGCGCACAGGGCCCCGCGGTGGCGCGCAGCAGCTCCGAGGAACCGGCGGCGCGGCCCTCCGCCGGGAACAGCCGGCAGAGCGCGATTCCGGTGCAGGCCAGCAGCTCTCCCGAGGGCGTGCGCAGACCGGGGTGACGCAGGCCGGCGCGCTCGTCGGAGGTCAGCGGCGGACGTTGGCCGCGCGGCGCGGAGGTTTCGAGCCCGTCGAGCGCGTCGGCGATTTCGCGCATGAGCGAGGCCCGCGCCGGGTCTCCGCGTTGGTCGAAGTACTCGGCGAGGAGTCGATAGGGCTTCGCGTCGAGCGGGCGCTCGCGGATGTGCCGGAAGGCGTCGGGCTCGGTGTCCGGCGACGGCGCGTAGGCGGGCGCGGGAGATTCGCGCGGGTCCATGACGCCGGGGACAGGCCGAGGCGGCTCGGGGGCCGCGGGTGGCTTCGCGATGAACGTGCGGCCCGGCGCCGGGGCGGAGACCGTGCCCTCCGGGCGCGCGCGGACGACGCGGCGCACCGGGTCCATCCGGCCTGGCGGCGCTTCCCAGGAGATGACGCGCGTTTCGGGGACAGGAGCGTCTCCGAGGTCCATGACCTCGCCCGTGAGGAGGTCGGTGGCCCGGGGACGACGGGCTCGGGCCTCCGCGTCGCGAGCAGCGGGCGCTGGCTCCGCTTCGCCTCCGGACGCGGCGGCGCGTGGCGCGGCCTTGTCTCCGCGGGCGGACGCGGAGGAACGCTGGGCGGCCGGCGCCTTGGGGATGGCGGCGTCAGCGGGAACGCGGGGCTGCGGGGCCGCGGTGTTGCCCGGTGATGAGGGCGGGTTGCGGCCTCCGCCCTTGGGTGGCGCTGCGGCGAAGCCCTCCACCGGAACGCGCGGCGCACCTTGCGCTGGCGAGGCGGTGTCGCGTGCCTCGCCTTTGGACTGAGGGGCGGCGGCAGCGGCGCGCGCTTCACCCTTGGGGAGCGCGTCGGCGGAGGCTGCGGCGGTGCGGGCCTCGCCCCTGGACTGAGGGGCGGCGGCAGCGGCGCGGGTCGCCGCCTTGGACTGGGCCGCAGCGGCAGCGTTGGAACGAGCCTCCCGCTTCCCCTTGCGCCCCGAAGGGCCGGGCTCCGGCGAGGCCTTGCGGCCCTGCTCCACCGCGGCGCCCGGAGAGGCGCTCCCGACTTCAGCGTGGGCCGGCTCCACGCTTTCGGACGCGGATGGCGCAACCCCCATGTCCGTGGTGGACGTCTCCTCGTTGGCCAGGCTCGCGAGGTTCGCGGACGCCTGCGTCAGCACCGGGGGCGCCGCGACGAGCGGCGCACGGGGACCGCTCGACTCACGGCGAGGGACCGCGGAGCGCGGCGGCTCGGGCGGTGGCACTTCACGCGCTGCGCGTGCCTGCCGGATTCCCTCCGCCCGGCGGGCGTAGACCTGTGCGCGCTCGGGATTGCCCATCACCTCGTGCCACAGGCGCGCGAGCCGGTCCCAGGTGCGCTCCCGCTCCGCATCGTCCTCCATGGCGGTGGCCGCGTGCTCCAGGGCCCACGCCGCCTCGCCCAGGTGGTCGCGCGCGAGGAGACGCTCCACGAGCAGCAGCCACGCTTCCTTGTGGCCCGGCTCGTAGCGCACGGCCTGACGCAATTCATTGAGCGCGGCATCGGCGTCGCCCTGGGCCTCCAACGTGGCGACCAGCTCCAGCCGGGCCTCACGCGCGGCGGGCCCTCGGGATTCGCGGGCGAGCTGCGCACGCAAAAGCCGGCTGAGCACCGTCGTGTCGCCGAGCTTTCGCGTCAGCGTCGTGAGCTGCACGCGAGCCTGCTCACTGTCGGGACTCTCCGTGAGCACCTCGCTCCAGGCCCACTGCGCGAGCCGCAAATCGCTCAGCGACTCCTCCGCGACCTGGGCCAGGACGCGCAGCGCTTCCACGCGGTCCGGCGCGCGACGAGGTGCCGCCGCCAGCGCCACCCGGAGCCGCTCCGCGATGGCGGG
Source organism: Myxococcus sp. SDU36 (assembly GCF_030168875.1). Taxonomy (NCBI): domain Bacteria; kingdom Pseudomonadati; phylum Myxococcota; class Myxococcia; order Myxococcales; family Myxococcaceae; genus Myxococcus; species Myxococcus sp. SDU36. The sequence goes on along the minus strand of NZ_CP077414.1, from coordinate 8,290,972 downwards.
ACGTGCCGCGTCCGACACGCAGCGAAGCAGCCCCGCGAGCACGGGGAGCAGTCCCGGCGCGGAGGACTCCGCCGCCTCGAAGTCCGCGCGAGCCTTCTTCAGCTCGCCCATGTGGAGCCAGCGCTCGCCCCGCGTGAGCAGCGCGCCCGCGCGTGCACGGCCAGCGGGCGCGCGTCGGATGGCCTCGTCCAGCGCACGGCGCACGAGGGACGCGTCGCCTCTCGCGGCGAGCAACCGCACCTGCTCTCGAAGCGCGGCGCGGTCCCCCGTCAGCTCCACGATTTCCCGGTACATGCGCGCGGCGCCCGCGGGGTCGTGGAGTTCGTTCTCCATCACCTCCGCGAGGCGCGCCAACGCATCGGCGCGCAGAGGCGCGTCCTTCGCCTGGTCCGCCCGCTTGAGGTAGAGCTGGGCCAGTTCGGCCCAGGCCCGTCGAGCGATGAGCTGGGCCTCCACCTTCTGCGAGCGGGTCAGCTCCTCGGTGTCTTCTTCACGAGGGCCCACGCTCGCCTCGGAAGCGCGGCCCTTCTTGTTCGGTGCATCGCCGGAAGCCGCGGCGAGCGCGGCCTCCAACTCCGCCAACGACACCTCCATGGTGCCCGCGCGAGCATCCGGCTCGGATGCGGCGCGGGACGTGGCCGGAGGTGGCGACGCCTCGGACGGGGGTGGGGTCTTCCGCCGCTCGCCCTTCGAGGAGACAGGTGTCTGCTGGCGCGGTGTGGGAATCGATGTGTCAGCGCCGACGAGGAAGGGCTGCGCCTCCGAGGTGACTTCACTTTCGCCGGCATCGTCGAAGGTGGCGCGGGCGGGACGCGGCGCCGGCGGTACTTCGCGGGCGACCGGCGCGGGCTCGACCGCGTCGTCGTCTGGGGCATCGACCCACGGCACGGACAGGGGCGCGCGCGCCGGAACGAACGTCTTGGCCACACCTGAAGCCGGGGGCACGGCGACGTCCCCCAGCGCGGGCAGCTCCACTTCTGTCTTGCGCGCCTCGAAGTCAACTGCCGACGGTGGCACGACCACCGCCGGCATCTCCACGACGGTCCTGGGTGCATCGGGAGCAGCGGCATCCCGAGGAGTCACCGCGGGCAACTCCACCGCTGGCATCTCCAACACCGTCTTGAGCGAGGCAGACTCCGCTCGCGAACCTTCCGCTGCTGGCAGCTCCGCCGCGCTCTTGCGCCGAATCGCGGAGGGCACCGCGAGCGAAGAGCCCACCGCGGGCAACTCCACCGCACTCTTGCGCCGACTCGCGGAGGGCACCGCGAGCGAAGACTCCACCGCGGGCAATTCCACCGCACTCTTGCGTGAGCTCGCGGCGGGTGCCGCTGGCGGCGACTCCGACGCGGGCCGCTCTGTCGGCCCCTCGACAGGCGTCGCGGGCGACGATTCGGCAACGTCCTCGGAAGGTCTCGTGTTGAGCGCAGCAGGCACCTCTGCCGCCACAGACGTGCTCGGCACGCTCGCGACCGAGGCGGGCGCGGTCTCCGGCTGTTCCGAAACGGGAGACACCTGCACCGGCGGACCTCCCGGTCCACCCTCGTGAGACGTGGCAACAGGTCCGCTGGAAGGAACCACGCCACCCGCCCCCGGAAGCTGCGACGCCGAGGCCGTCCTCGCGGAGAGCGGCGGCCCCACCACCGTCTCGATGAGGTAGACCCCCTCGTCGTTCTCCCAAGAGGTCGCGACCGACGCGCCTTCCTTCCGTGCTGGGAGCTTCGCCAGCACACCCTGCTCGTCCCCTTCAACCCTCGGCGCGCTCACACCCGCGTCGACCCCCCCCTTGCCCTCGATGCGCGCGCGCAGCACCTGGAGCACGCGCTGGGCACGCCCGTCGTCAGGCCAATCCACCAGGAGGGCCTCGAGCGCGGCGGCGGCACGCGGCAGTTGGTCCACCCGTCGCAACACCCGCGCGAGCTGACGCCGGACCGCGCGCCGACTGGAGCCCACCGTGGGCGCCACTTCCAGCAAGGTGATGGCCGCCGGCTCGGTGCCCGCCAGCAGCGCCATTCGCACAATCCCGGCGGCCAGGCGCGGCGTCATCGGCAGGGTCCGGCTGGCGCGCGCAAGCTCTCCAAACGCGCGCGCGGCGGAGCCCTCGCGCAACTGCCGGGCCGCGGACCGGAAGAGCCGGTCCACCACGTCGCTGACATCCTCCGCGGGATTGACATCGGACGCGCCGGGCTGCAGCGCCTCCTGTCGGACCGCTGCGGGCTCCGGCGTGCCGGCGTTCTTGCCGTTTCTCACGCCACCCATGGGTGCGGCAGTCTACACACAACGATGCCCGTTCCGGCTGTTACTGTCCTCCTCCCCGCGCGAAACGCCGAAGCCACCGTGGCCCGCGCCGTCCGCAGCCTCTTGACGGGCACCGTCCGCGACCTCCGTGTGCTCACGGTGGATGACGGCTCCACGGACGGTACGCGCGGCGTGCTGACCGACCTTGCGGCGAGCGACTCACGCGTGGAAGTCCTTGACGGCCGGGGCCGAGGCCTGGTGGCGGCGCTGAACCTGGCGCTGCGTGAAGCCACCTCCCCCTATGTGGCCCGGATGGACGCGGATGACGAAGCCCTCCCTCAACGCCTGGAGGCGAGCCTCACCGCACTGGAGGCGGAGCCCAGGCTGGCGGGCGTGGGCACGGCCGTGGAGCTGTTCCGGGATGACCAACCCGTGAGCCCCTCGCTCCAGGCCTATGCCACGTGGATCAACGGGCTGACCTCCGCCGAGCGACTCGACCGGGAGCGCTTCATCGAAAGCCCCCTGTGCCACCCCTCCGTCTGCCTGCGCCGGGACGCCCTGGTGGCGGCGGGAGGCTGGCAGGACGGCGACTTCCCGGAAGACTACGCGCTGTGGCTGGAGTTGCTGGACCGGGGCTTCGCCCTGCGCAACCTGCCCCAGGTCTTGCTCCGCTGGCGCGACAGCGACGGACGGATGACGCGCACGGACCCGCGCTATGCCCTCAAGCGCTTCATGTGGATGAAGGCGCGCTACCTGACGCGAGGCCGAGGCCCCCTGGCGGATGGCCGCCCGTGCACGGTGTGGGGCGCGGGCCCGAGCGGCAAGACGCTGACGTACTTCCTCCACCAGGAGGGCGCCCGCGTGCGGCGCTACGTGGAGGTCCACCCTCGCAAGGTGGGCACGCACATCCATGGCATCCCCGTCATCTCCCCCCAGGAGCTCGGCGCCCCAGGGGACGGACACCTGCTGATTTGCGTGGGCGTGCGCTGGGCCCGCGCGGAGATTCGCGAGGACCTCATCGGCTGGGGCTGGGTGGAGGGCCGCGACTTCACCTGCGCCGCGTGAGGGCTCACGCCGCCCCGGAGCCCGCGCCGCGAATGGCCCCCGAGGGGGCCGGGACGCCGGCGGCCAGGAAGAACCGCATCAAGTCCGCCGGCACCGGCGCCTCGATGCGCAGCAGCTTGCCCGTGCGCGGATGTCCCAGCTCCAGCGCCTGCGCATGCAGCAAGCACCGCGCGGCCCCCACGCCTTCCGCCCGGGCCGCGCCGCCGTAACGCGCGTCTCCCAGAATCGGAGCGCCCAGCGCCGTCAGGTGCGCGCGGAGCTGATGCGTGCGGCCCGTGTGAGGCAGCAGCTCGACGACACAGAACGCCGGCCCCGAAGACAGCGTGTGGAAGTCCGTCAGAGCGGGCACGCCATTGGCCGCCCGGGTCGCCCGCCAGCGCCCGGGGCGCGACGGGTCCTTGGACAGCGGCAGGTCCACCGTGCCCGACGGAGGCAAACCCGGCCCGGCGGCCGCGACGTAGCGCTTTCGCGCCCGTCCCTCCCGGAACTCGGCCGCCAGCGCCGACGTGGCCTCCGCCGTCTTCCCGAACACCGTCACACCGGAGGTCTCCCGGTCCAGGCGGTGCACCAGCCCCGCGGGGCGCCCCAGCTTCGCCCCCACCCGGTCCACCAGGCTGTCCCCCACGCGCCCCTCGGTGGGCTGCGCGGACACGCCGGCCGGCTTGTCCACGGCGATGACGTCCGAGTCCTCGTACAGCACGCGCAGCTCGGGCGCGGGGGGCGCCTCGGACAAGGGGCTCTGCCCGCCCTCCTCCAGCACCACCGTCACCACCTGCCCGGCCGTCAGCCGCGCGTTCGCATCCCGGCTCCGCTTGCCCGCCACGTAGACGGCGCCCACCTCCACCAGCCTCCGTGCCCCCGGCTCGGGCAGTCCCAGCGCATCCGCGACCGCGAGGGCCACGGCCTTCCCCACCAGCGCCCCTTCCACCCGGAACGTCCGGCGCTTCATGCCGCCACCTCGCCCACCGGGCGGACAGCCCTAGCGCGATGCGCCCCTCGCTCCGGCACGTCGGCCCCCAGCCCTGTGTCCACCGCGGATGTCATGCGGCGGCATTCTACGCGCGCATCGCCCTTTCGCGCCGCCCGCTTCCTGCTACCTTCCGCGCCCCCATGGACCGTCCCCTGCACTCCGTCCGTACGCGGCTGGACGACTTCCTCGCCGAGCTCGCCACGCTGCACTACCGGCAAGGCGCCGGGCTCGCGCTGGAGGTCTCCCCCAGCCAGCTCCACGCCTCCTTCCCCGAGCTGTCGTCTCCGGACACCTTCGCCGCCGCCAACGAGGCGCTCGCCAAGGCCCAGTCGAAGAACGAGCCCCTCACCGTCCGCCGCATCCGACTGGTGCGCGAGCTGGTGGCCTCGCACGTCGAGGACGCGCTCGCCGCCCGGCACGTGGAGGCCATTGCCTCGCTGGAGGCCCAGGCCCGGCTGACGGTGGACGACCAGACCTACGCCTTCGGCGAGGCGCTGGGCCGCATTCCCCACGAGCCCGCCCGAGGCCGCCGCGCCCTGCTGGAGCGCGCCACCGGCGAGTTCCTCTGGCAGCACCGCACCCGCTACGGCGACCGGCGCGACGCGGCCCTGCACACCGCGGAGCAGCTGGGCGCGAAGAGCTACCCCGCCCTGCGCCAGGACGTCACCGGCATCGACTTCGCCAAGCTGGCCGAGTCCGCCGCGAAGATGCTCGCGCGCACGGAGGACGCCTATCGCGACGTGCTCGCCTACGTCCTCAAGAAGGTGGACCCGCTGCTGCGTCCACTGCCCGGCGGAGAGGCCCGCAGGCATGACTTGCAGGCCGCGCTCCAGGCCCCCTGGATGGACGGCTTCTTCCGGCGCGAGGACGCCTTCCCCGCCGTGGCGCGCTGGCTGGGCGAGTGGGGCCTGACGCCCAACGCCGGAGGCCGCATCCGCATCGACGACGAGGCCCGGCCCGGCAAGTCACCGCGCCCCTTCGTCGCCGGGGTGCGCGTGCCGGACGACATCCGCCTGGTGCTCCAGCCTCGCGGCGGAATCGACGGGCTGGCCGGCCTGCTCCATGAGATGGGCCACGCGCAGCACCGCGCCCACGTCTCCGACACGCTGCCCATGGAGCTGCGCCGGCTGGGCGACGCGTCCGTGACGGAGGCCCACGCCGCCGTCTTCGAGCGGCTGCTCCTGTCCCCCGAATGGCTCAAGCGCTACCTGGGGCTGCCCACCGTGGCCGCGCGGGACACGGTGCGGCTGGCCGCCTTCCAGGCCCTCACGCTGCTGCGGCGTCACGCGGCCAGGCTGACCTACGAGCTATCCCTGACGCAGCGGGGCGCCTCCACGGAACGCGCGGACGAATACGCCGACGGGCAGCGCCACGCGCTCTTCATCGAGCCCCACCCGGGCTTCTTCCTCCACGACGTGGACCCGCAGCTCTACGTGGCGCACTACCTGCGGTCCTGGGCCCTGGAGACCCGGCTCACCGCGCGCCTCACGGAGCGGTTCAACGAGGACTACTGGCGCAACCCCATGGCAGCCGCCTGGTTGAAGGGGCTGTACGCGCGTGGAGGCACAGACGATGCGGAAGGACTGGCCACGGAGACGTCAGGCACGCCGTTGGCGTTGCCCGAGGCCGGGGAGCGCCTCGTGGCCATCCTCAACCGCTAGGGGGCACCCGCGAGACGACTACTTCTTCTTGCGGAGCGCCCGGACAATCTTGTCCTTGGTGGGGTTGGCGGCGACGGGCTTGCTGGCGGTGGCCGCGGGCTTCGCACCCGCGCGCGCGCGCATTGCCTTCATCAGCTGCATCTCGATGAGGAGCAGCTCGTCGCCCAGCTCCTGGTTGTCACCGGCGGCACGGGGCAGCGGTGCACGGGTGCTGGAAGCGCCAGCACCGTGGCGCATGCGCAGAACCTTCTCCTCTTCGGCCGACAGCGTACGCGTCTTCTCCAGCGCCGCTTTGACCTCCTTGGCCGTCACCGTGCTACTTCCGACCTTGCGCTCCATCGCCGCTCCCTTGCTGTGAAGCCCCGCTGAACATCCGAGCATGTCAGACGCGTCCGGGCCGCAACCGTCGAGGATTCTAGAGGACGCAAGGGTCAGCGCAAATTTTCTTCCAACATCTCGCTGCCGGGATGTAGCACCGCCCCCTCCACCCCCGTCCGGGATACCCCGGAGTCCCGGCCAGCCGTTCACCGGGAAACGGCGCCCGAAAGGACGCCGGAACCCCGTCAGGTGCCCTCTTCGTCCTCGGGCTCCGGGGCCGCCGCCGGGCTGGCCTCGTCCGAGTCCGTGGGCTTCTTGCGTTGGATGCCGAAGCTGTCGAGCGCGTCCGCGATGCCCTGGGGCTTGTCCGCGTCCGGGAGGAAGTCCTCGGGCGGCTGGAGCCGTGGGTCCTTGCCTACCTCGGAGAGCGCGGCCTCCAGCGTCAGGCGCAGCTCCGCCGCCTCGGGCGTCTTGTCCCCGGGCACGCCCATGCGCCCGTCCAGCCGGGCCTTGAGGACCACGGAGGTGGCGGAATCCACCAGCACCTCGCCGTCCAGCGAGCGCGGCAGGCGGTGGGCGAAGAAGTTGGCCCGGCGGACCGTCGTCTCGTCCACGCCGCCCTTCTTGGCCTGAGGCATGGGCGGCAGGGGCCGGGACGCGTCCGCCTGGGCGGCGGGGGCCAGCGTCACCACGTAGCGCCAGGCCGTGCGGCCCTCATGCGTGACGGTGCCCTCGGGCGTCAGCTTGATGCGCCCCTGGAAGAGGCTGTCGAAGTCGCGGATGGCGCCCGTCAGCTCCGCGCGGGTGCGCTCGGCCATGCCGCGGTCGCGCAGGCGCTGACGGAAGGAGCCGTACCGGTTGCGGGCGTACACCTGCCCCCCCACCCGCATCACCTCCAGGCCCTGGTCCCGGGAGTTCTCCAGCACGCCGTGGAAGTCCCCGCTGACCCCGCCCGGACCGGCGTGGAAGGTGCGCGTCTCGGTGAGCTTCACGGGGATGGAGGCCTCGGAGGTCCACTCGTACCCCAGCGTCGCCTGGTAGCGGTGGGGGCCCAGACGCTCGGTCACCTCGGCGGCGTCCATGCCCAGGATGCGGCGCGCCACCTGGGGGTTGTCCGCCACGTCCTCGGGGGGCAGCTTCTCCTTCGCGGACGCCACCACCTTGGGCGGGTCCTCCGGCGAGAAGATGCGTGCCTTGGCCGCCTTGTCGACCGGGTCCGAGCAGCCGGCGGCGGCCAGCGCCACGGCGAGGGTGAAGGCGGACTTCTTCAGACGGCTCACGACTCCTCCGGAAGGGTACGACAGGGCCGGCAAGTTACGTGGGGCATACACGAGCGGCAAGCAGTGGCTTGCGTGCGGCCGTGCAAGGGATAGAACGCCCAACTCATGCAGAACCTGCGCGACAAGCTATTGAAGGCGGGCCTCGTCACCGAGGCAGAGGCCAAGAAGGTGGAGACGAAGCCCAGCCAGGCGGAAGCCCGGCGGCCCGGACCCCAGGAGGGCGGCCGTTCAGGCGTGTCCCTCCGCCCGAGCGCACCCGGCAGGCCCTTGAAGTCTGAGCGGAGAGAGTGTTGGGCGGGCCGCCAGCGGCGCGTCGTCAGTCGTCAGAGCACCGACTCGAGCGCGTCCGAGAGGGCCAGCAGCAAGGCCAGCTTCCGCTTCTGGCGGCGGTCGGCGTGGTTTGCATCACCGGCAACCCAGCCGGCGAGGCTCTCGAAGTCATCACGGGTGCCGCTCAATTCGTAGTCCAAGCCCTCGTCTTCGAGCCCTTCGACTCGCTTCGCCGAGGCGAGCACTTCCTCGGAGCATGGGTAGTCGAGGTGCTTGAGCAGCGCGAGCGCGTCGGCGGAGATGTAGATGCGGAGCTTCCTCTGGTTCTTCGGCATGCCGTCCTCCGCCGAGGACCATACGAGAGGGCCACGCCTGCCTGCGAGGCGCGAGGCGCCCCTGGCGCTCAGCGCGCGGCTGCCGCCTTGCCGCGCACGGCTTCGGGATGCGAGCGCTTCCATTCCGCGGGCAGCAGCGCGGGCATGTCGCGGAGGCACAGCTTCTTGGTGGCCAGCCGGGGCAGGACGTCCGCCAGGTATGCGACGGGGTCTACCTCAGCCAGCTTGCAGCACCCCAGGAGGGTGTACGCAATGGCGGCGCGTTCGCCACCTGCGTCACTGCCGGCGAAGAGGAAGTTCTTCCTCGTCAGCGCGGTGCGGATGTGCAGGCGCTCCACGACGGTGTTGTCGATGGGGATGACGCCGTCTTCGAGGTAGCGTCGCAACGCCTGTTGGTGGTTGAGCAAGTACCGGATGGCCCGGCCCAGCGGGGAGGAGGGCGGCTCATTGGGTTGGTGGGCAATCGCCCAGGCAATGAGGTCGTCGTAGACGGGTTTGCTGCGCTCCTGCCGCCCTCGCCGCCGCTCGTCAATGGTACAGGCCTGGAGCCTTCGCTCGATGGCGAAGAGTCGCTTGAAGGCCGCCAGCGGCAGCGCGGCTCGCTTGTCGCCGCCGTCCAGGGCCTTCCGGAAGTAGCGCCTCGCGTGCGTGTTGCAGCCACATTCCAGCAGGCCCGCCCGCTTGAAGGACGCGTCGAAGAGGCCGGCCGCATCGGCCACCGTGAGGCCCACTCGCATCGCCAGCATCTGCGCGGGGCCTATCTCCCCTCGCGCTGGCCCTCCCGCTTGCCCGTCGAGTTGTACAGACACAGCGCGGTGTGCTGCGTGCCGCAGTCTTTCACGTCGGCGCCCACATAGCCCCAGATGGCGCCCAGGCGAATGCCCTTCGCATTCTTCGAGTCCAGCACCGGCAGCGACGTCGCATCCAGGTGCATCACCGTGGCGCCCAGTACCTTGGACATGGCCGCGCGCCACACGGGCCGGAGCGCCTCGGTTGCCCAGGCCACCTGGTCGGCGAGGGTGGAGAGGGCCACCTCGAGTCCCAGCCGCTCAAAGCGCTCCACCTGCCGGCTCAGCGGCAGCCCGTCGTAGTACTTCTCCACGAGAAGCTGGGCCACCAGCCTGGCGCCCATCCTCCCGCCGCTCACCACCTTCTCGCCCAGCGGGGCGCGGACCACCTCCGCCTCGCACAGGTGGCACGCGAGCTTCTCCCGCTTGTCCTGCCGGACGATGACCTCCGCCGGAATCAGGTCGATGACCTCCGTCACCTCGTGCCCGACGCACTTCCGCACCTCGCCGCACCGAGGGCACGGACGCTGCTGTGCAGGCACCGGGATGACGTTCTCCACCCGGCGCAGATTCGTCGGAATGGGGCGGCGGGCGGGACGCGTCCGCTTCGGCCGCGCTTGTTCCTTTTGCGGAGGCTCCTCGTCAATGCCGGACGAGCGGCGAAGTCTTGCATCCACTTCCGCCACGTCACCATCGGAGTTCGCCGGCAGTCCGCCCAGGAGCAGCTTCAGCTGCGTGGTGGACACGCCCTCGCTCTTCTTGCCCTTCGTCTTGGCGTCCTGAAGCAGCCGCTCCAGCTCCGAGTTTCTCGACACCAGCCTGGCCACCAACGCCACCACCTCTTCGGTGCGGCCCTCGGCGAGGAGCGCTTTGAGCACCTCCAGCACCGGGCCTCGGCGCGGCTTCTTCGTCGTCTCGGAGGTGGGCGCGGTACCTGGCAAGGCGCGGGAAAGGTAACCAGCCGCCGTGCCCGCGCCACACCCTCGAAGGAGATTTTCTTCAGGCCGAGCGCAAGTGCCCCGGGGGCTCCCAGCGCTGCGACGTCCGCGCGCGCTGCACGTCGATGCCCTCGAGCAGCATCGCCAACTCATGCACGTCGAGTTCAATGCTGGTGGCGCCCAGGGCCACCTGGCTCGGAAAGGTGAAGGTGCCACGCTCGAGGCGCTTGTGTACGAGGGTGAAGCCGCCGCGCGTCCACAGCAGAAGCTTCACCTGGTTCTTCCGGCGGTTGAGGAAGACGAAGACGTGGCCGCTCAGTGGGTCCTTGGCCAGCACCTCGCGGACTTCGTTGCTCAAGCCATCGAAGCTGCGCCGCAGGTTGCACGGCGCCATCGCCACGTACACCTTCACCGCCCGGGGCAAGAGCAGCATCTACCCGCCCCCCGCAGCCAGCGCACCCACCAACTCTGCGACCCAGGCAGGGGGGATTGCGGCCGCGTCCAACAACTCCAGCACACAGCCGCCCGGCAGCCTCACCACCACCGCGGCACTCCCTTCCGCGGGCAGCGTCGGCGCAGCGCTCATCCCCCTCAGCACGGCCGGTACCCACCGCGCTGGGCCGTTAACGGGCGCCGCCTCCTCCCACTCCCCGAGGCGCTCCCGCCACCAGCGCAGTCGCTGGTCCGAGACGCCGCGCTGCCGCGCGTACGTGGCCAGCGGCAACCCGCTCCTCTGCAACGCCGCCAACTCCCTGCGTGCCTCGTCAGGCGTCCACTGCCGCCAACCGCCCCGCTTCTTCGTCGTCCTGAGTCCGTGCATGGCTCGCTACCTCCGCGGCCAGCCTCAGCATACCTCCTGGCGGAGCGCAGCCGCCCACCCGGTGCGCTCTGGCGGAGGGACACGTTCAGGCGGCAACCGTCCGCCCCCCCGCCGTGATGACAACCGGACACAAGGCGGCCCGCCCCGAGGCGAGGGTGGAGGCCGTCCGAGCGGCGGCCGTGACGCCGGCCGTCGAGAGGGCGGCGGACGTCCCGGCGGCGGCTTCGGGGGTGCCCCCCGGCACGGCGGAGGTCCCCAGCACGGGCGGCCGTCCGCGGCGGCGCCGGAGCGGGCCATCCCCAAGCTGCCTCCCATGCCGGGCTCCAAGGCCTACCAGCGCGCCGAGTCCAAGCGGCAGGTGGAGCTGGACCGCGCCCTGCGCGAGCTGGTGCTGGGCTCCCAGGTGCCCGTCGAGGCGGGTGAGACGACGTTCTACTTCATGACCCGCAAGGGCAAGCTGCGCCGGCTGGAGCTGAGCCCGGCGCAGGCGAAGCAGCTCGAGGAGGGCGAGCTGGGCGTGGTGGAGCGCCCCGAGCCCGCGCAAATCGAGCACTCGCTGGTGCCGGCGTCGGCGGCCGAGCAGATGTTCGCGCTGTCGAAGAAGTCGGTGCGCTTCTTCAACCGCAAGGACAACCCCGTCGGCTTCATGAACGACGAGGAGATCAAGGCTCAGCAGGCCGCCGAGGCGGCGGGCACCGCGCCCGAGCTGTCCGACGAGCCCGAAGGCGCGTCCGACGAGGCTCCCGCCGAGCCGGAAGGCGCGTCCGAGGCTCCGGCCGAGGGCGAGGCGGCTCCGGCCGAGCCGAAGGCCAGCGGCGACGAAGCCCAGAACGACTGAGCCGGACACCCGCGTCTTCCCACCCTCCCCTCCCCTTCCCTCGTGGACCTGGGGAGGGTGGCGATGTGGCCCGTGGCGTTGAGCGCCACGTTGCCCTGGCACGTCTTGCTGCCAGCATGAGGGCCCGGCGCTAGGCTGGCCTCATGACGACAACCCCCAAGACGGTGGTGGTAACGGGCGCGAGCCGAGGCATTGGCCGCGCGGTGGCGCTCGCTTTCGCGAAGGCGGGCCATGACGTGTGGGCCCTGGCGCGTTCGACGGAGGCGCTGGAGTCGCTCCGGCAGGATGGCGGCGAGCGCATCCGGCCGCTCGCGGTGGACGTGGCCGACGAAGCGGCGCTGGTCGCCGCGAGCCAGCGAATCCTCGCCGAGGGGCCTCCTCGCGTGCTCGTGAACAACGCGGGCATCACCGTCTCCGCGCCCCTGACGAAGACGCGCACCGAGGACCTGGCCCGCGTCATGGCCGTCAACGTGACGGCGCCCTTCCTCCTCTGCCGCGAGCTGATGCCAGCCATGGCCCAGGCGGGCGGCGGACGCGTCATCAACATCGGCTCCATGGCCGCGGTGCGGGGCGTGAAGTACACGTCCGCGTACTGCGCGTCGAAGCATGCGCTGCTGGGCCTGACGCGCGCGCTCGCGGTGGAGTACGCGAAGAAGCAGGTCACGGTGAACATCGTGAATCCGGGCTGGGTGGAGACGGACATGTTCGCTGGCGCGACCTCGGCCATCAGCGCCTCCACGGGCCGCAGCGAGGAGCAGGCGCGCGAGGCCCTGGCGTCCATGAACGCCATGGGCCGCATCATCACCCCGGAGGAAGTCGCCGCCCTGTGCCTCTTCCTCGCCTCGGACGCGGCGGGCGGCATCACCGGCACGGCGTACGCCATCGACGGCGGCGAGCCAGGCTGAGACTTCACTCCCATTCCGCCTGACTGCCTGCCCGGCCGCCACCCGTGGCCGGGTGTGTTGCGCAGCGGGAATCCCATCCCCACTGTGGCTGGCCACCTCGGCGACAAGCCGCGCGGTGGCCAGCAATCGGGAGGCGGGCGTGAGTGGACTGCGAAGCATGGTGCTGGGCGCGTGTCTGTGGGTGGGCTGTTCGTCGTCCGTGGAGGACCGAGCGGCGCCCACCGTGGAGCCCCCCACGGAGGTGACGCCGACGCCCACCCCCGGTGGTGAGACGCCCGCTCCGCAGGCGCCCACACCGGAGCCGCAGGTGCCGCCCCCGGCGACCTCCGCGGCGTGCTCCGGACCGGAGGGCACGGCGCGACTCGCGTGGAGCTACGACGCCGCGTGGAACCTCACGGTGGACTTCCGGGGGACCATGGACTCGGACGGGCACACCTACTGGACGGAGTGCGAGAGCAGCTATTGGGTGGACAAGGACCCGAGCCAGCTGGCGTGTCAGCTCGTCTCCGTCACGGCTGAAGGGACTGAGCGCTACCGGAGAGGCCTTCCGCCCCCGGGCGCCTGGGGCGTTCACACGGTGGCGCAGGGACAGCTCTTCGTCACGGGCCGCCTCGCCCTGCTCTCCGCGCGGGACAGCGCCACCGGACAAGAGCGCTGGAGCGTGTCGCTGGGGGCCGTGAAGGACGAAGACCCGCGGGCGCACCATGCGCTTCGCATCGAATCGCTCGTGCACAGTCCGCCCTATCTGATCGCGCTGGTGCACGACACGTTTGGAGACGTGGGCGCCGAGGACCTGCTCGTCGCGGTGCACGCGGAGACCGGCGCGGTGGCGTGGAAGGCGCCCGTGCCGCCCGTCCATGCGCCGCTGGTGGTGGATACGGAGGGCAACGTCTATGGCGGCGCCTCCAATGCCCTGGAGCAGCGGACGGAGCTCTTCTCGTACGCGGCGGATGGGCAGCTCCGCTGGCGGACGGAGCGCGCGGGCGTGCTCGAGCCCACGGCCGTGGACGGCGGAACGTTGATGTTGGGCCGCGCGGAGCTGGCGGACGCGACCACGGGAGCGCCCATCGCCACGCTGGCGACTGCTTCCGCGCAGTCCTTCTATTACTCGCTGGGCCGCTCCAGCTCGACCTTCGGCCGTACGGCGATGCAGGCGGACCGGCTCCTCGTCCTGCCAGACATGCGGTGCACCAGCGAGGGCTGCCCCACCACCACGCATCCGGGTGGCACGTTCCTCTATGGGCTGGACCCCTCGAGCGGAGCGGTGCGCTGGCACCGGGCCGTGGGCACCTGGCCGATGTCTCCGCTCCTCACCCAGCGTGGCTCGCTGCTGCTGGTGGACCGGCCGGTGGACGAGACGTGCGGCGAGCACGCCTGCACCGGTGATGACGCCGCGTTCGGTTCGTTCCTGCGGGAGCTGGACCCGGATGGGAACGAGCTGTCCGCCTGCGCGCTGCTGGGAAAAGCGCCGTACATCACCCCGCCCGCGCTGCACCGGGGACGCGTGGTGCTGGGGGCCTGGACGAACTGGAGTGCGAGCAATGACTGGACGCAGCGGATGAGCATCCGCGCCTTCGACCTGACGGCGCCCGACGAGCCTGCCTCCAGCGGCTGGGTGAGCGCGGGTGGCGGCAATGCGCGCTCGGGCCAGACGAAGCCCACTGGCGCGGCGGCTCAGGCGCGGGCCACCGGCCCATCAGCGCGCTAGAGCTGGTACCGGCCGACGATGGCGCTCAGCTCGGCGGACGCCGCGGAGAGCTGGATGGCGGACTGCTCGCTCGCGGCCATCCGGTCGACAATCTGGTCCGCCAGGTCGGCCATCGAGCTGAGCGCGGCGAACAGCTCCGCGATGCCCGCGTCCTGCTGGCTCACGGCATCGGCGATGCTGCGCACCGTCTTGCCGTTGCTCTGGATGATGCCCGCCAGCGAGCGGAGGCTCTCGCCCGCCGCGCGCACCTGCTCCAGGCCACCTTCCACCTCGCGCGCCCCGCCCTCACTCGTGCTCACCGTCTGCGAGATGGCCCGGCCGATATCACTCAGGATGGACTGCACGCGCGTGGTCGCCCCCGCGGACTGGTCCGCCAGCGACCGCATCTGCCGTGCCACCACCGCGAAGGAGCGGCCCGAGTCACCGCTGCGCGCCGCCTCGATGGAGGCATTGAGCGCCAGCACGTTCGACTGGTCCGCCAGGTCCTTCACCGTGCGGGTGATGTCGCCCACCTGCCGCGTGCGCTGGTGCAGCTCCGCGACGGTGCGGCCAATCTGCTCCACGTGCGACCGGATGTGCGTGAGCCCGCCCACGCTTCCGGACACCGCGGCCTCGCCCGCCTCGCCAAAGCCACTGGCCTTGTCCGCCTCCTTCAGGATGACATCCACGCGCCGCGCCGCCGCGCGCGAGGCCTCCTGGAGCTGCTGCGCCGCCAGCTGCGTCTCATGCAGCGCCACCGCCTGCTGCGACACCGCCTCGTTCTGGACGGACGCGGACTCGGTGAGGTGCGTGGACGCCGTCTCGAGCTGCTCGGCCGAATGGCGCAGCGCCATCAACAGCTCGCGCAGCTGCGACATCAACTCCGAGAACGAACCAGCGAGCTGGCCAATCTCATCCTTCGAGCGCACCTCCAGCGCGCCCCGGAAGTCGCCCTCCGACACCACCCGCGTGGTGGCCACGGTCAGCTCGCGCAGCGGCTCCATCATCCGCCGCACCAGCAGGAAGATGGCCGTGCCCGCCGCCGCCGTGACGATGATGCCCAGCAGCACCACGAGCAGCATCGACGCGCGGAACTGCTCCGCTTCCTTCCCGCCATCACGCGTGAGCAGCAGCTCCACGCCCGGCCCCATCTCCACCCGGCGCAGCTGCAACGACACGCTATTCACCGACACCTCGTCCGGCCGGCCCTTCCCCTCCAGTGCCGCGAGCAAGGCCTCGTCAGGCACCGCGCTCAGCGCGTGCGCCACCGGCTTCCCGCCCACGGTCAACACGCCCTCCACGCCGCGCTCGTCACGCAGCGCCTGGAGCTCCACCTCGCCCAGGGCCCGCCCCACCACCACGTACCCCACGGTGCGGCCCTCGGTCGTCATCACGGGCTGCGCGACGGCCTGATAGGGCACCGCATCCACCAGGAGGATGCGCGCGCCGCCCTCCTTCACCAGGGCCTCCATCCCCGACAGCGCACCGGGTGGCGTGCCCACGCGCACGCCCGCCTCGGTGTCCACCGCGAGCAGCAGGTCCACGCCCAGGAGCGACTGCTGCCCACGCAGCGAGGGCTCGAGGTGCTCCCCGCCCACGGAGCCGCTCGACAGCACGGTCCGCAAGGACGTGCTCGCCGCGGCGACGCGGGCCAGGGCCGTCAGCGATTTCACCTCCTGGGACAGGACGCGGCTCCACGCGGCTTCGTCTTGCGCCAGACGGGACGTGACGGCCTCGTGAGACCACGTCCGCAGCGACACGCCCGTGAGCGCGACGCTCAACGTGGAGAGACAGAGGATGACAAGGGAGAGCGCTGCGGTCAGGCGCGCGGCAAGGCTGTGCGTCATTCGCTGCAAGGCCAGGGGATGGGCGGGGGGACCCAGTGGGGGGACGACCAGCCTACCGCGATAACGCCCTGCTGTTGAGCGAGTAACAACAGGTGGCAGGAATGACCCGGAGGCCAAAGACACTCACCCTGGCGTTGCATTGACGGGCGAGGAAGCGGCGCGGTTGCGTGCAGACATGCGCTCGCCCTCCATTCCAGCGGCACTGGCCCTGCTTGCCCTCACGCCTGGCGGACTTCGCGCGGAGGAGGCCGCCGGCGAGGCACGCGCGAAGGCCGAGCCACCTCGCGCGGCGCGCAACTTCGGCAACCTGCGCGTGGGGGGCTCCACTGCGAATGGCAATGGCCGGCCGGAGCTGTGCCTGGAGTTGTCCCCCGTGGCCTTCCTGTCCCTGGAGAGCTGTGGCACCGGCAGTGGGTTCCTGCACGGTGACCCCGAGCCGGAGGTGGCGCACTTCCGCGCCAAGCTGCGGCTGGCCAGCATCGACGTGGAGCGCTGGGGCACCTTCCAGCCCTTCCTCGCCGGGGGCTTCGCGGAGGCGCAGGTGGGCCGCGACGACCCAGGGTTCCAATTCAAGGGGACCGACCGGCGCCGCGTGGCCACGACAGGGCCCGAGGGGGGACTCGGGCTGCGCTTCCTCCACCCGCTGGCCGCGGGCTTCGAGCTGGTGGGTGACTTCAACTTCAGCCTGGCGTGGCTGCCCCACGCTCCCGAGCTCATCCAGCCCGGGAACACGTGGCTGCCCTCCGCCAGCCTCTCCTTCGGCGTGGGCTTCTGACGCGCCTCACGCCTCCGCGACGCGCAGCACCACCGCGGTGATGTTGTCCTTGCCGCCCGCCTCGTAGGCGTCCGCGACCAGCGCGTCGCAGACCTCACGCGCGGAGGACATCGTCAGGCGCTTCATCAAGCCCTCCGTCCCCAGCGGCTCGTAGAGCCCGTCCGAGCACAGCAGGAACACGTCGCCCGGCGCCGCCTGCAGCCGCTGCACGGTGGGCTCCGCGTTCTCCGTGCCCAGCGCGCGGGTGATG
Organism: Myxococcus sp. SDU36; assembly: GCF_030168875.1. Lineage (NCBI taxonomy): Bacteria > Pseudomonadati > Myxococcota > Myxococcia > Myxococcales > Myxococcaceae > Myxococcus > Myxococcus sp. SDU36. The sequence continues at coordinate 8,273,990 of NZ_CP077414.1, read as the reverse complement.
AGGTGACGCAGGTTGCCCGAGCCTTTCGGCGGCTCCATGCCCGCGTCCCGCAGCTCCTCGATGAGCGAGTGGTCGCGCGTGAGCGGCTCCAGCTTGCCGGCACGCAGCCGGTACAGGCGGCTGTCGCCCACGTGCGCCACGGCCGCGCCGTGCTCGCTCACCGCCAACGCCACCACGGTGGACGCCATCTCCCGCAGCCGGCCCACGCGCTGCGCCTGGAGGTTGCGCTGCGCCAGCGCCGAGCACGCCGCCAGCAGGTTCTCTTCACGGCTGCGGCGCGGGTCCGGCTCCGCGGGCCACGTCGAATCCCGGTCCTGTCCCAGGCGCAGGCCAAAGCCCACGAAGGTGTCCACGACACACCGGCTGGCGACTTCGCCCCCCTCTTGTCCGCCCAGCCCATCCGCCACGACGAACAGCCCCAGCTCCGGCGCGACGCAGAACGCATCCTCGTTGTGCAACCGTCGACCGATGTGGGTCTGTCCCGCGCTGTCCATTCTCATGACTGCCTCCTCGGGCCTTCCACCAGCAAGTGGGAGGCCAGCGCCCTTCCCCCGACGGACGCATGGAACGGATACTCCGGTTCTGGGGATTCCTGGGAAGGGAGTGCCACGGGCCCCTGACAACCACCCCTCACCCGTCCACTGGCAGACGCTGCAAGTGCCCTCCACCCGTCAACAGCCCCCAAAGCGTGGGGTCGCGACCCCACACCTCCGTCCGGCCCCCGGGCCCGTTCCCTGGCAACTTCTCCGGTGATGAGGCGACAATTCCGATGCGGCCCGGAGTGTGCGCCGCAGGGAGCCCTTGATGTCGTCCATCCGCCGCATCACCGCGAGCATCTCCAGCGCCATCTCCCGCGCCCGGCTCGACACGAATGTGGAGTCGGTGTCGCCGCTCACGCCCCGCGAGCCGCTGCAGCCGGTTCCCGCGGTGCGGCGTGGCTATGCCGACGAGAGCGAGTTCCAGGCGGAGGTGGATGACCTGGACACGTCGCTCGCCGCGCACGCGCCGAGGCTGGCGGAGGTGGACGTGGCCGCGATGGACGCGGAGGCGCCCGAGCACCTGCGCGTGTTCGCTGGCGAGAGCTCCTTCGAAGCGTCCCCGCCGCGGTATTCGCAGCTGCTGGGCTCGCAGCTCCCCACCGCGCTCGGCGCGCCCCGTGAGTCCGTGAGTGGCGCGGCACACCGGCCTTCCTTCCGAGGTGCCACCACCCAGGACATGGGCAGCGACCTGCTCTCGCCGGAAGCCGCCGCGTGGGAGCTGCAGAACCGGGACACCTCCACCGCGCCCACGCCCATGGAAGCGGAGGACGTGCTGTTCATGCTGAATGGCCCCGGCGCCGCGGCCGACCTGGAGCCGCCGCTGGAGCTGGGACTCGAGGACATCTTCGAGGAGGCCCCGCGACTGCACGCCGCGGAAGACGCCCTCTTCACGGCTGGCGCCGATGACGCTTCAGCGGTCAGCTCCGGCGCCACGGAGTCCCAGCAGTCCGCGCTCCCGGCCGCTCGCGCCGGCGCGCCGGTGAACTTCGCGACCGCGGCCGCGGGCATCAACGCCGTTCCCCTCGACCTGGCGACAGCCGCGGCCGGTGACGCGCGCGTGGATGATGCGCCCGCGGGCTACGCGCTGGGCAACGCCTACGCGGCCACCTACGGGCAGCAGTTCGCCGTGCGGCAGGCGCTGGACCCGGCCATCAGCCCCGCGGGCCCGGACGAGTTCCTCGCGGACCCGAATGACTTGAGCCTGCTGCCGCCAGAGGAGCCGTCCCTGGACGATGCCGCCGTGGCGGCCAGCGCGCCGGTGGCCGCCACCTTCGCCGCACAGGGTGTGGAAGGGGTCGCCGAGGCGTTGGAGCCGGAGCTACGGCCCGAGGCGAACCCCGGCGCCACCGAGGCGCCCGCGCCCGAGAACCCGCGCGACTGAGCCACTCACGGCCTGGGCGGCGCTTCTTCCATGTCGATGGCGTCGAGGTGCGTCTGCGCATCGATGACGTCCCGGTTCAGCTCGTCCAGATAGCGCCGCCGCTCCTCGCTCTGCCACTCCGCGGTGGAGAAGGACGCTGCGGGATAGTCATTCGTGGTGTGTACGTACCCGCGCAAGCTCGTCATCAGCTCCCGGTCCGGGTCCCCCCGCTCCTTGAGGAGGAAGCCCTCCACGTCGCGCAGCTTCAGGGGGAAGGTGGGCACTTCGTCCAGCACCAGGTTGCCGGCGATGGTGAGCTTCACCTCCTGCTCTCCGGGCTTCAGCTCCTCGTTGAAGGACACGTGCGCGAAGGGCATGCCGCTCTCGTCATCCACGCGCCCCGCCACCACGTACCGTCCGGCCTTCTGGACCTGAATCCCCAGGTAGAGCTGAAGCGAGCCTTGCTCCAGCACCTCCCGCACCCGGCCGGTGAAGAGCGCCGGAGGCGACGGCGTGTACATGATGTCGAAGAACGCGGTGCCCTCCGCGCCCCCCGAGCGCACCTGCACGTCCACGCGCAGCGTGCCTGAATAGAGGGGGAACCCCTGCTTCGACGGCTGGAAGCGTCCGGTGAAGGTGCCGTCTCCGGAGAGCGCGTCGCCCGCGGCGCCGTCGTCGGAGAAGGGGAGAGGGACCGCCGGCATGCCCCCCGCGCCGGGCATGTGCTCGGCCTCGTGCGCGGAGGCGGACACCACCTGGCAGGGCCTGGGCATGCGGTGCGCGTCCTCGCAGCCAACGAAGAAGTGCACCACCTCGTCGCCGACGACGAAGACGCGGTCCTGCTTCAGCCGGAGCTGGATGTCGGAGCCGTCCTTGTTCAGCGGGCGCGTGCGCTCCGGCTCCGCCATCTCCATCTGGTCCGGGTGCTCACTGGCGGGACGCGACTCCGGCGGATAGCGCGTCGCCTTCATGTACGACTCCAGCGTCTGCTTCGCGCGCGCCAGCCGCTGCTCCCACAACTGGCGCCGCGCGTCCCGCTCCGCTTCCTCCGGCCCGCGAGCCGGCTCCTGCACGGCCACGCCCGGCACACTCCCCGCCGGCCTGCCGCCCATGCCGCCTCCCGACTTCCGCGGCGCGGGGCCGGGCATCGCGGGCGGCGAGGACGCCTCCCATGCGCCGTCCTCGCCGGAGGGCTCCGAGCTGGCACCTGCCTCCATCCACCACCACCCCATGCCCCCCAGCACCAGCGGGATGAGGGGAACGGCCCACAGGGCGCGGCGCATGCGGGACGCGGGAACGGAGACGGTGCCAGTCGGAGTCATGTCGCTTCTTGCGGTGGAGGGGGCTCAGTACGCGTAGGTGACCACGTCCTGGCGAACCGGAGCGATGATGCCACCCCAGTTGCCTCCGGCGTAGTGGTTGTACGCCTCCCGGTCATCGCGCAGCTCCAGCGTGTGGAAGCTCCACTTCGCGCGCCCGTCGCTGCTCGCGGCAGTGCCCAGGTTCAGGGTGGCGCCGCAGAACCAGTCGCCGCCGTTGCACTGCGAGCTGCCCGCGCTGCCCGACACGCCGCCCGTCGAGTGGTACGCCACCGCCTCATCGTCCTGGCCCGGGAGCACGAAGGAGTACAGCGTGCCCTTGGCGCCCGCGAACATGTAGAACCACACGTTGCGCGTGGTGTTGTGGTTGTACATGGAGCGCGCGGTGGTGGTGCGCAAGTCACTCACCAACGGCTCGCTCACCGCCCACTCGCCGATGTCGGCCAGCTCGCTGCCGCCACCCGCGCCCGAGGCGACGTTCACCCAGCGGATGTTCCAGCCCGTCTGCGTCGCGCCGCCGCTGGCGTTGCCACACACGCCGCTGGCGTTGGGCGACGCGTTCTTCACCTGACGCACCGAGCCGCCGTACATGGACAGCGCGTAGCCAATCTGGAGGTTCCCCGCGCTGTGCGCGGCGACGTAGCACCAGTTGCCGCCAGTGCAGAAGCAGTCCAGCGCGTCGCGGATGCGGTAGTTCTGCGAGCCGATGCGCTCACGGCCGTCCCAGTTGACGGCCTTCTTGTTCACGCCCGCCGCGACGCTCGCCGAACCCCAATAGCTGAAGTCGTTGTAGTTGCCGGCCTGCGTCGTGCCGCCGTTGCGGCCATGAATCCACAGCGTGTAGTTGGCCGCGGCTGCCTCCGTGCCCGCCAGCATCGTCGCGGCGACAATGACCGTACCGATGAGATTCTTCATGTTGAGCGCCTCCAGCGCTGCGTAGGGGGGTGCCCACCCGGCGGGGGACCAGGCGGCGGGGCGTACTGTAGAGGCGCGGTGTGTAAAAGGTCGAGGTCACGGAAATCTAGAAGTGCGCGCGAGAACTAACGCAACGCATCACTCCCCGTGGATTCCCGCAGGTAGGTGACACTCGAGGCGGCCGCGTCAACGCGATGTGTCGACCACGTAGCGCTCCAGTCGTTCCAGGGCGTCGGGCAGGTTCGTTCGGCCCAGGCCCAGGCGGAAGTGGTTGCCGGGGAAGTCGTAGACGTCCCCGGGCAGCAGCAGCACGCCTTCGCGCTCGCGCAAGTCCTCGGTGAAGCGGGCCACGGGCGTCTCGCGAAGCAACTTGGGAAACGCCACGCTGCCCGCGCGCGGGCGCACCCACTGGAAGGTGTCCGGGTGCCGCGCGAAGAAGCCATCCAACAGGGTGAGGTTCGCCGCGAGCAGCGCCCGGCTGCGCGCCAGCACCCGCGCCTGCGCGCGCAGCGCGATGAGTGACAGCACCTCGCTGGGCGCGCTGTTGCAGATGGTGGTGTAGTCCTTGTAGGCCGCGCAGCGCCGCAAGAGCGCCACGTCACGGCAGGCCAGCCACCCCACGCGCAGCCCCGCAAGTCCAAAGGCCTTGGACATCACCCCCAGGCTGATGCCGTGCGGCGTGTGGCTGGCCGCGGGCGGCAGCGTGTCCCGTGGGTCGTACTCCAGCAGCCGGTACACCTCGTCGGACAGCAGGTGGATGCCACGCTCGCGCGACAGCTCGCACAGCGCGTCGAAGGTGGCCCGGTCCAACGACGCGCCCGTGGGGTTGTGGGGGAAGTTCACCACCAGCAGCCGCGTCTGGGGCGTCAGCGCGCGGCGCAGCGCATCCAAATCCAACGCCCAGCCGTCCTCCTCGCGCAGGCGCAGCAGCGTCACGTCCGCGCCGGTGGCGCGCGCCACCTCGTGCAGGGACTGGTAGCCCGGCCAGGTGACGACGGCGTGGTCCCCGGGGCCCAGCAACACGTTGACCAGGACGAAGAGCGCCTCCTCCGCGCCAGCGAAGGTGAGCACCTGCTCCGCAGAGAGCCCCGGGTACAGCGCGGCAAGCGCCTCGCGCAGCGCGGGCAGGCCGGTGGACTCGGTGTAGCCCAGCGTCAGCCCCTCCCAGCGGGCCCGCTCGTCCGGGCCGGCGAGCGCCAGCAAGTCGCCCATCCGCCAGCCCTCGATGTCCGAGGAACACAGCAGGTACGGCGCCGCGAACTCCCAGCGCGCGAAGTACCGCTCCAGCTTGAAGTCGGGGATGCGCATGCCGTGAGTGTCTGCCTGCTTCGCGGCCTGCCGTCCAGCGCCGCCCGGAGGCGGCCACGCGTGCCTAGCTTGAGTCGCGTCTTCTCCGAACCCAGGCCTCGTTGGAGCCCCCATGCCCACGCTCGACATTCCCATCACCCTGCTGGACCCGGATGGTGGGTGGATCAACATGCCCGTCCATGTCTCGGAGCTGGATGAGCTCCCCGTCCTCCTCCACTTCTTCACCGTCAGGCAGCGCGGCGTTGACGAGGACATCGACGCGGTGAAGCGCACCCTCGCGGAGCACGGTTCGCGCGGGCTGAAGGTCATCAGCGTGGACGTCACCCACTCCGACAGGGAGCTGCGAGACACCAACGCGGTGGAGGCCTTCGCGCGAAAGCACGGGCTCTACCACTCCATCGCCGTGGACGACGGCTCCATGGCGCGGGCCTATGACGTGACGGACACGCCCGCGTGGCTGGTGTTCGACGCGGACTCCGGCCGGCTGCGCCACCACTTCTCCGGCCGGAACGCGTCCCACCACGCGCGGCAGGTGCTGGAGCGCTTCGTCCAGGCCAGCGCCGCGGCCCCCTCTCCCGCCCCCTGACTCCAGGAGCCCACCATGCCAGCTCGCCGCAAGGATTCTGACTCGTCCCGTTTCTCGCTCGGCACCATGGCCGCGGCCAGCATCGGCGCGGCGCTGGGTCTGCGCCGCATCCTCCGCTCCCGCATCCAGTTCAAGGACTGCACCGTCCTCATCACCGGCGGCTCGCGCGGCCTGGGGCTGGTGCTGGCGCGTCAGCTCGTGAAGGAAGAAGCCCGGGTGGCCATCTGCGGCCGGGACGAGCAGACGCTGGCGCGGGCCCGCGAGGAGCTGGAGCGCGCCGGCGGCGACGTCTACGCCATCCCCTGCGACGTGAGAGACCCCGTGCAGGTGGAGGCCATGGTCTCCGCCATCCACGGGCGCTGGGGCACCGTGGACGTGCTCATCAACAACGCCGGCGTCATCCAGGTGGGGCCGCTGGAGTCCATGACGCTGGAGGACTTCGAGGAGGCCATGGACACGCACCTGTGGGCGGCGCTGTACACCACGCTGGCCGTGCTGCCGGAGATGAAGCGGCGGGGGAAGGGGCGCATCGTCAACATCGCCTCCGTGGGCGGCAAGGTGAGCATCCCCCACCTGGTGCCGTATTCGGCCAGCAAGTTCGCGCTGGTGGGCCTGTCGGACGGCCTTCGCGCGGAGCTGCGCCAGGACGGCATCCTCGTCACCACGGTGTGCCCGGGACTGATGCGCACGGGCAGCCCGCGCAACGCCTACTTCAAGGGCAACCACGAGGCGGAGTACGCGTGGTTCGCCACCGGGGACTCACTGCCCATCGCCTCGATGAGCGCCGAGCAGTCCGCGCGCGCGATTCTGGACGCGTGTCGGCGGGGCGACGCCGAGGCGGTGCTGGGCGCACCGGCGAAGCTGGCCGCCGTGGGCCGCGCGCTGGCGCCCAACCTGACGGCCGCCCTCACCGCCTGGGCCAACCGCTTCATGCCCCAGGACAGCAGCCAGGACCGCTACACCGGCAACCAGAGCGAGACGCCGCTGACCCAGTCCTGGCTCACCGAGCTGACGCGGCGCGCGGCCGAGCGCAACAACGAGACCGGGGTGCCGCTGCACTGAGCCTCAGTCCCGCGCCAGCTCCATGGCCCAGTGGCCGCGGTGCTCGTAGGCCAGGGCCAGTTGCTCGCGCAGGGCGGCCAGCATCCGCGTGTTGCCGTCCTGCTCGTAGCCCTGGAGCGCCTGCTGGCAGCGGGGCACGCGCGTCAGGAACTCCTTCACCGCGTCCACCGTCAGCGCCTTCACGTACATGCCGTACCCGAGCTGCTCCAGGTACAGCGCGTTGATGACCTGCTCGAACTGGCCCACCAGCGGCACGCTGAGCACGGGCTTGCGCAGGTACACCGCCTCGCTCATCAGCGTGTAGCCGCCGCTGGCCACCACGCCGCGCGCGGTGCGCAAGTCATCGATGAAGCCCTGCTCACTGAAGGGCCGGTACGTGAGGTTGCCATCCACCAGGTCCTCGGTGAGGTCGCGGCGCAGCCCGTACACGCGGCAGGGGATGCCCGCGGCCTTGAGGATGTCCGGCAGCGCCGTGTTCGTCGTCGACGTCTGGTACACGAGCAGGTGCTCGCCGGGCTCGGACTTCGCCTCCAGGATTTCGGGGCGCAGAATCGACGGGGCCAGCGTGGTGCGCCGCTTGCGGAGCTCCGGGTAGAAGAACGTCGTGACGAGGTAGTGGAAGGCCCCCGGCAGCTTCGCCTTCACGATGGCGCGCGACGTCTCGTAGCTGTCCTCGTGGCCCGCCAGCAGCGCCGGCTCGTGCTTGCACCGGTTGATGACCTGCATGTTGTCCACGCTGATGACGGGCAGCCGGTGGTTGCGGGCGAACATGTAGCTGAACGACTCGAAGTCGCTCACCACCACGTCCGGGCGGAAGTCGTCCACCAGTTCGAAGTACTGGCGGATGTTCTGCGGCCAGCCCTTCACGGCGCCCGTGAGGTTCTGCAGCACCGTCTGCCACTTCTTCACCGAGTTGCCCTCGTACGCGAGCGTCAGCCCCCAGATGCCGTGCACGTTCTGGAAGCGTTTGGCCAGGTAGTCCTGGGCCCGGCCGGAGACGACGATGTGGACCTCGTGCTCCTTCGTCAGCTCCTCGAGGAGGACGCGGGAGCGCGTCGCATGGCCCATGCCTTCGCCGACGACACCGTAGAGGATTCGCATGCCCGGCAGCATACGCGCCCGCCACGCCCCCGTTGAGCCCGCCCCACCCTCGCGGCTATAGCTGCCCGCATGCCCTCCCCTCCGGAGCCCCCTTCCCCCCAGCGGCCGTCCCTGGGCCGCTCCGCGGCGACGGGCCTGCTGGGCGGCTTCCTCCTGGGCGGCCTGGGCCTGCTCGCCGTGGGCCTGAGCAACAGCTTCTCCGCCCCGGGCTGCGCGGGCCTCACCAGCGCCGAATGCCAGCTGCTGACGGACGCCACCCGGGAGGTCGGGCGCACGCAGCTGCTCGCCGGAGGCGCCCTCACCGCGCTCGCCGCCTCCCTCTTCGTCCTGCTCCGCCCGCGTCCCCCCACCCCGCCCGAGGGGCCAGAGGCCTCCTGAGCCCCCCGCGCAATCCCCCTGTCGTCCGATGAGCGGCCGGTGGGAGCCCTGGCGGGTTAGGTAGTTTGCCGGCGAAGGAAAGACATTCTAATTAACTCTGGCCTAATCATTGGGTTTGGGGGTAGGAGACGGCCTTATGCAGCTCGAATCCTTGAAGATGTTTTGCGACGTGGTCGAGACAGGCTCGTTCTCCCGCGCCGCGCAGCTCAACCACGTCACGCAATCGGCGGTGAGCCAGCAGATTCGCGCGCTGGAGAATCGGTACGAGCAGAAGCTGCTGTCGCGCAGCGCGCGGCAGGTGACGCCGACGCCGGCCGGGGAGCGGCTGTTCCGTGGGTGCAAGGAAATCCTCGCCCGCTTCTCCGAGGTGGAGCAGGAGATTCGCGAGCAGGCCACCGAGGTGGCGGGCACCACCACGGTCTCCACCATCTATTCGGTGGGGCTGCACGAGCTGAACGCCGTGCAGAAGCAGCTGCTCAAGTCGCACCCCAAGGTGAACATGCGCCTGAACTACCGGCGCAACGACCAGGTGTACGACGACGTGATTCTGGGCGCGGCGGAGATTGGCATCGTCGCCTATCCGCAGCCCCGCGCCGGCGTGGACATCCTCTCCTTCCGCGACGACAAGCTGGCCGTCGTGTGTGCCCCCGGTCACCCCTTCGCCACGAAGCAGAAGGTGAGCCTCACCGCGCTGACGGGCGTGCCCTTCATCGCGTTCGACCGCGAGGCGCCCACGCGCAAGGCGTTGGATCGGCTCTTCCGCGAGAAGAACATCGACATCACCCCGGTGATGGAGATGGACAACGTGGAGACCATCAAGCGGGCGGTGGAGATGGGCCTGGGCGTGGCCATCCTCCCCATGGCCACGGCCCTGGGCGAGGTGAAGGGCGGCTCCCTGGTGGCCAAGCCCTTCGCGGAGGGGCCGGTGTCGCGCCCCATTGGCCTGCTCATCCGCAAGGGCAAGTACCTGGACCGCGCGTCCGCCGCGGTGTTGGAGGCGTTCAAGGCCGCCGCCAACCTGCCGCACGCCGACGACGACTGAGCGTCAGTAGAGCTTCCGGAGGCGCGCGGCGAAGAACCCGTCGAAGCCCTCCACGCCCGGCAGCGTGCGCAGGTACGCCTGGGACAGCGGCAGCTTGAGGCCGGGCAGCACGGGCGGCTCGGCCGTCCACTCCGGGTGGCTGCGCAGGAACATCTCCACCTGGTCCTGCCCCTCCTGCGGCTCCATGGTGCACACCGCGTACACCAGCAGGCCCCCGGGCGGCACCGCCTCCTGGCAGTTCTCCAGGATGCGCCGCTGGAGCGTGGCCAGCCGGGAGATGTCCTCCTCCTTGCGGCGGTAGCGCAGCTCCGGGTGGCGGCGCAGCGTGCCCAGCCCCGAACACGGCGCGTCCACCAGGACCGCGTGGAACTCCCCCCACGCCTCCGGGAAGGGCTCCGCGGCGTCGTGCGCGTAGGCCGTCAGGCGCGGCTGCACGCCCAGGCGCCGGGCCTCCGCTTCAATCTTCCGCAGCTTGTGCGCGTGGAGGTCCACCGCCACCACGTCGTGTGACTGCGCCTGGTGGCAGGACTTGCCGCCCGGCGCGGCGCACGCGTCCAGCACGCGCGCCGTCTCCGGAATCGCGCCGTAGACGCCCACGAGCTGCGCGGCCTCGTCCTGCACCTGCCACAGCCCCTCCGCGTAGCCGTACACGTCCTCCACGCGGCCCACGGACGGCAAGGTGATGCCCACCGGCGATATCGTGGTGGCCTTCGCCTCCACGCCCATCTCCTGGAGCTGGGCGAGCAGCGCGTCGCGCGTCACCTTCGCGGTGTTGGCGCGCACCACCACCGCGGGGGACTGGTTGTCGGCCACCAGCATGGCCTCGGCGCGCTCGCGGCCGAACTGGCGCAGCCAACGCTCCACCAGCCACTGGGGATGGCTCTCCCGCACGGACAGGTGCAGCGCCACGTCGGACGCGGAGGGCAGCGGCGGCGCGGGCAGGGCCGCCAGCTTGCGGAGGATGGCGTTGGTGAAGCCCGCCGCGCGCGACAGCCCCACTTCCTTCAGGGCCTGCACCGTCTCCGCCACCGCGGCGCGCGCGGGCACGCGGGTGTGGAATATCTGGTAGGCGCCGATGCGCAAGGCCGCCAGCACCTTGTCCTCCAGCGCGTCCAGCTTGCGGTCGGCGAAGCGGGTAATCGCGTAGTCCAGCGCGAGCTGCCGCCGGGTGGCGCCGTAGGTCAGCTCGGTGACGAGCGCCGCGTCGCGCGGGTCCTTCGGCGGTGATTCGGACAGCTGCGTGTCCAGCACGAGGTTGAGGTAGGCGTCCGTCGCGCGGACACGCGAGAGGACCTGGATGGCGAGTGCGCGGGCGTTCATCCTTCGTCGAGCCGGGTCAAGAGGTCCACGAGCTGCTCATCCGAGAGCCGCGTCGCGGGCAGGTTGGAGAGGGTGAGGCTCTGGAGGCTCTCCTCCAGCAGCGCACGGTGGCCATGCTCCGCCGGAGCGCCACGCTGCACCGCCTGATACTGGGAACGCGCCCAGGCGGCCAGCTCCGTGGCGGAGAGCCTTCCCGAAAGCCGGTCTGAAATCTTCTGACGCACCAGCGCGCGCGTGAGCAGGTCCGCCGCGGGGGTGAGCCCCTTGCCGCCGCCGCGCCCCAGCGTCTTGGCCTGACGGGCCGCGCGCAGGTCCTCCACGGGCGCCAGCTTGCGACCCAGCGTCTTCGTGGGCCCCGCCGTCTTCACCGCGCGGGCCAGGGACTTCGCCGTCTCCGACGAGCCGTCCTTGCGCGCGGCGCGCTTGAGCACGGTGATGGGCGTCACTTTCGCGCCCTTGGTGGGGCTCCCCTTCTTCTTTCCCAGGGGCTTCTTCGACTCCGGCTTCTCCGTCGTGAAGACGCCGCTGCCAAAGGTCTCCAGGGCCTGCAGGTAGGGCTCGAAGCCGGGCCCGCCGTGAATCTGAAGCACGCAGGCCTCACCCACCACGGATTCGCGGGCCGGGGGCTTGAGCAGCACCTCGATGGCGGGCAGCCCGGCGGCCTCCAGCCCCTCCTTGAGGCAGTAGGAGCCGAACAGCCCGGCCGGGTTGATGATGATGCCGTCCACCTCCTCCAGCTCCGCGCCGAGCGTGTCCAGCAGGTCGCCTTCGTGGTTGGACTGCACCACCGTCAGCTCCTGCCCCAGCGCCTCCGCCCGCGCGTGCATCGCCGCGTCCAGGTCTTCCAGCCGCTCCCCGGACGAGCCATCCCGCACGCCCAGCAGGTTCAGGTTGGGTCCGTGCAGTACCAGCAGTCTCATGGCCATCACCCATTCTCCCGTCAGCCCGCGACGAAGGGCTGGCTGCCCGGCGCCAGCTTGTGCCCCTGCAGGAAGTCCGCGGCGCGCATCACCCGCTTGCCTTCCGGCTGGAGGTCCAGCAGCACCAGCGAGCCCTCGCCGCATGCCACCTCGATGCCGTCCGGGCCGGACGCCAGCACCGTGCCGGGAGCCCCACTACCACCCCTGGCCTGCGCGCGGTGGACCTTCAGCAGCTTTCCGCCCAGCGTGGTGAAGGCCCCGGGCCACGGCGTGAAGGCCCGCAGGCGCCGCTCCAGCTCCATCGCGGGCTTCGTGAAGTCCAACCGGCCCTGGTCCTTCTCGATGATGGGGGCCAGCACCATGCCCTCGGAAGGCTGCGGCACCGGCTTCAGCTCCCCGCTCAGGTAGGCCGGCAGGAACTCGCGCAGCACCTCACCGCCCAGCGAGGCCAGCTTCGGGTACAGCGAGGCGCTCGTCTCGTCCGGGGCGATGGCCAGGCGCTTCATCGCCAGCACCGGACCGGTGTCCAGGCCTTCATCCATCACCATCAGCGACACGCCCGTCTCCGTGTCGCCATGGGCAATGGCCCACTGGATGGGCGCGGCGCCCCGGAAGCGCGGCAGCAGCGAGCCGTGCACGTTGACGCAGCCGTGGGTGGGCAGCGCCAGCAAGTCCTTGGGGAGGATGCGGCCATAGGCCGTCACCACGCAGACGTCGGGCGCGTACTGGCGCAGCTCCTCCGCGAAGGGCGGCGTGCGCAGCTTGGCGGGCTGGAGCACGGGGACGCCGCGCGACAGGGCCAGCTCCTTCACCGGCGGCGCCGTCACCGTGTTGCCGCGGCCCTTCGGCTTGTCGGGCTGGGTGACGACGGCCACCACGTCTCCCAGTTCGAAGCAGGCGGCCAGTGAGGACACCGCGAACTCGGGGGTGCCCATGAAAACGATGCGGGGTCTGCTCATGGTGTCGCGCTTCTCCTGCGCCGGGCGACTCAGGCCACGGACTTGAAGGTGCTCCCGGTGGGAGTGTCCACCGCCTGACGCTTGCGTGTGTGCAGGGCGCTCAGGGTGCCCAGCGCCTCCAGGGCCTCGGGCGTGGTGGCCACCGGCCGCAGGGCTTCCAGCACGGTCTCCAGCGCGTAGGCCTCATCCGCCTCACGCTCCCGGATGCGCGTCACCGCTTCAGTGAAGCGGTCGAAGAACTGCTTGAGCTCGTCCCCGCGCCGCAGCGGTCGCATCCGGGGATAGCGGCCCGCCGCCAGCGACGCCACGTACAGACTCATGACGTGGACGGGGCCCGCCACCCGATGGGTGAAGACGAGGCCGAAGAGGCCCATCGCCACCGCCGTGCCCAGCGTGCCCACCGCCGTCAGCCACAGCAGCGTCTGCCCGCCGTCCAGCCCCTGGGCCATGGACGACACGTGGACGCGGTGCGCCAACAGCCCGAACACGAGGATGCTGCCGGCGCCAATCCCCGCCAGCAGCAGGATGTATTTGAGCTGGAAGGGCCGGTCCAGGATGTACGTCCGGCGGACGTGGCTCGGGCGCACCGTCTTTTGATTCCCATCGGACATGTCGTTGACCAGCGTACCCCAGGTGCCGGGGGCGGTTTGCTTCCTTCCTCGCGTGAGGTCTACACGGAAGACAGGACAACCTCGCAGACGCAATGGAGACCGCATGACCCGCTCTCTCACCGCGTTGTGTGTTGCGCTCTCTTTCCTGGTGTTGGCTGGGTGCAAGGGGGACCCGGCGACCCCGGAGTACTGGGAATCAGGCATTCAGCAGAGCCGCCGGGCGGAGGACCGCATCCGCATGGTGGAGGCCATGCGTTCGTCCGGGAAGATGGACGAGCGCTTCCTGCCCATGCTCCACGGACAGCTCGACACGGAGCGCAAGCCGGAGGTGCGCGCCGCGCTGGCCCGCGCGTTGGGAGACTTGAAGCATGCCTCGTCGGTGGAGCCGCTGACGAAGGCCCTGGACCCGGCGGCCAGCGACATGCCCGCGCACCTGGCGAACAAGGCCATTGTCGCGACGCTGGGGGCCATTGGTGACCGGCGCGCCATCCCCGCGCTGGTGCCGCTGCTGCGCGCGAAGGACAACTACACGCGCATCGAGGCGGTGCAGGTGCTGGGCGACTTGAAGGCGAAGGAAGCGGTGGAGTCGCTCATCACCCTGGCCACGGACGACACCGTGGAGCCCTTCCTCAACAAGAAGGCCATTGAAGCCCTGGGGGACATCGGTGACGGCCGCGCGGCGCCCGCGCTGGTGCGGATGCTGACCAAGGAGCGCAAGGGCAAGTCCTTCTACGTGGAGAGCTCCTTCGCGCTGTACCAGTTGGGCGCGCCCGCGGCGGACGCGCTGCTGCCGGCGCTGGAGGGCCAGGACAAGGAGCTGCTGAAGTGGGCTCGGTCGAACGGCGTCAACCCCGCCAGCTACGCGATGAAGGCGGCGACGGTGCTGGGAGACCTGCGGGAGAAGCGCGCGGTGGCCGCGCTGATGAAGCAGCTGGCCTTCACCCACGCGGACCCGCAGGTGCAGGCGCTGGTGCGGATGCAGGCCGCGGACGCGCTGGCGCGCATGCGCGCGCAGGAGGCGGTGACGCCGCTGGCCGGGCTCGTGTCGGAGACGGACGCCACCGTGAGGGATGCCTACGTGAGCGCCCTGGTGCGCCTGGGCGGACGCGATGCGCTGCCCGCGCTGGAGAAGGCCGCGGGCACCGGCGACTGGTACGCGCGGGAGTCGGCGGTGAAGGGCATCGCCATGCTGGGCGACGCGCGCGAGCTGCCCGTGCTGCAGAAGCTGGCCGCGGCCGAGCCGGCGCGGACGGCGGCGGACTGCAAGCAGGCGGAGGATGACGGCTGCGACGACGCGGCCGCGCTGGGCAAGCGGCGCGCGGACCAGATTTCGGGCCAGTCCAAGCTGCTGGAGGCCGCGCAGGCGTGCGCGGGCAACGCGGGCTGCTGGGTGCAACGCATGGAGAAGGCGGAGCCGCGGATGTTGGAGCGCGCGGCGCTGGAGGTCGGCCGCTCGGGCGCGGCCGAGCACGCGGGCGCGCTGGCCTCGCGGCTGGGAGAGCGCGACACCGAGGCCCGGCTCGCGCTCGTCCTCGCGGTGGGCTGGCTGGTGGAAGGCTCGAAGGACGCCGCGAAGAAGCTGCGCGAGGCCGCCCTGCCCACGCTGCGCAAGCAGCTCGCGGACGAGCAGGGCAACACCCGGCTCGTCAACGTCAACGAGGACCTGCGGCGGCTGGTGGCGACGCTGGACCGGACCTGACGCCCTCCTTGAGCCGCAGCGGCGGGACGCGCTCCGCCGCGGAGTGCAGCACGGTGAGCTGCCGCACGAGCCGCTCCACGTGCGCGCGCGACAGCGCATCCACCCCACCCGCCGGAGCCGTGGCGGGCATGGGCGCGGGCCGGCGTTGCTGCTCCATGGCCGTCGCCAGCTCGTCCAGCACGCCCCCGGCGAAGCGCACCACCTCGGAGAGCTCCCGGGGGGACGCCGGGTCCGCGCGGCTGGCCGCCAGCGTCGTCACCGCCGACGTGAAGCGCCGCGCATAGACGAGCAGCGCCATCAACGGCTCCAGGTCCCTGGCGGGTCCGCGCCACTCTCCCAGCAGCCGCTGGAAGGACGCCTCCGCCGCCAGCAACGCCAGGCCCATCTTCCGCCGGGCCTCGCGCACCGCGGGCTCCGCGTCCGAGTGCGCGGCGGCCACCGACTTCAGGTAGTCGCGGTCCGCGCGCAGCGCGAAGGCCACCTGCTCCGGCAGGCGCAGGTGCTCCGGGCTGGGCCACAACAGCCGCGTCACCGTCAGCGCAATCAGTCCGCCGAGCAGCGTGTTGATGATGCGCACCCCGGCCAGCTCCCAGTCGCCCGACTGGAGCTCCGCGAGCAGCACCAGGGCCGGCGTCAGCAGCACCTGGAACGCGGACAGGCTGAGCGGCTGGACGCTCATCGCCACCGCGAACAGCACCACGATGGCCAGCAGGATGATGGCCGGCTCCCGCACCAACGCCACCAGCCCCGCGGCCAGCGCCGCGCCCAGCAGCGTGCCCGCGATTCGCTGCAGGCTCCGCTGGAACGTGAGGCCCGCGTAGGGCTGCAGGACGACGGTGACGGTGATGATGACCCAGTAGCCGTGATTGAGCCCCAGCGCCCAGACGAGCGCGGTGGCCAGCGCGGCCGCGACGCCCAGCCGCAGCGCGTGGCGGAAGATGACGGAGCGGACATTGAGGTTCTCCCGCAGCGGCTCCAGGAGGGCCTGCCGCGGCGCCGGCTCCGCCCTTCTCACGGGTAGCGCCAGGGCGTCTGGCACGGGCGCGCTGCCCTCCAGTCGCGCCGCCACCTCCACCGTCGCGTGGGCATAGTCCCGCAGGCGGTCCAGCAGCGCGTACACGTACTGATAGCCGGCGCGCACCGGCTCGGGCACCTCACCCGCCGTCTCCAGCGCCTCCAGGGCCCGCTTCACCCGCTCGGCGTCCCACACCGGCTGGGGGTCCACCGCCGTCCCCTTCTCCAGGGCCAACGTGACGCGGCGCAGGTCCGCGGCCAGCGCCGCCAGCGCGCGCCGCACCTCCGCGCGGAGCGGGTGATAGCGCGGCTCGGCGGGCGCCACCTCCAGCATCTCCGTCAGCGCGATGAGCGTCACCATCATCGAGTCCACGCCTTCGACCAGCACCAGCAGGTGTTCGCCCCGGCCGCTCTCCCCCGCCCGGCCCATGCGCGTGGAGGCCAGCACGGTGCGCGCCTGTTCGATGAGCTGACGCATGCGGGCCTGCCAGGGCGCCACCACCGGCAGGACGCCCGCGGCGGCGGGCGGCCCCCCTTCGAGCGGCCAGCGCCCCACCTCTTCCGCGTGGTCCGCCAGCGCGTCGAAACACCGCGCGATGGCCAGGCGCGCGGGCCTGTAGGGCACCAGCGGCCACAGCATCAACGCGAGGAACATGGCCCACGCGCCGCCCACCAGGAACAAGCCGGAGCGCAGCAAGGCGTCAGCCACGTCCCTGGCAGGGAGCGCGAGCGACACCACGAAGTAGTTGGCGAGCACCACGCCTAGCAGCCCGGGCGTGTCCCCATACGAGCGGGCGAAGCCACACGCCGTCACCCAGAGCAGCGTGACGATGACGGCGGCCCACGCGGGCAGGTGCAGCGCCGCGACCAGGCCCACCCCCGCGCCCAGGAGCGTCATGGCCCCCATGGTGAGCGCGCGGTCCCGGTAGGGCCCGCCCCGGTCCACCAGCGCGACGAAGAGGGCGGCCAAACCGACCCACGTGGCGGCGGGGAGGTGCAGCAGGGCCGCGACGGCCATGGGGCCGCCCACCGCGAGCGCGGCGCGCAGCCCCGCGCCATACGCCGGACGGCCCGGCTCCACCCGGAGGAACGCCTGGAGGTGATGACGAAGCGGACTCATCGCGGGTGAAGGTGCCGCGCGTCAGCCGGCCTCGCGCTCCGGGCCCACGTCCTCGAAGTCCTCCTCGACGGGTGTGGCCTCCTGGAAGGCGCTGGGCAGCAGACTGAAGGGCAGCACCTTCGCCAGCGCCGCGAGCAGCAGGATGCCGCCGGGCGCCGCGAAGATGGCCAGCGCGGGAATCGCCTTGGCCACGTCGATGAGCTGCGCGCGCATGCGCCGACGCTCGTCGCCCGTGAGCGCCTGACGCCGGGCGGCCTTCGTCAGCAGCACCGCCAGGTCGCCTGTCTCGCGGACCTCCTGCATCAGCCGGTAGAAGTTCCTCTCCAGCGTCTCCTGGATGCCGGCCACCAGGTCGTCGCCCATGGCGCCCGCGGCGTCCGACACGGTGAAGACGTCCACGATGGCGCGGTGGCGGGCATAGAACTCCGCCATCTCCAGCTCCAGCCGGTGCAGCTCCGCATCCGGGACGTGGAGCGCCTCCGCCAGCTCGCGGATGAAGACGCGCTCGCGCCGCGTCTTGCGGCCGTCCACCAGCGCCGCCAGCAACGTCTGCTCCAGCAGGAAGTGGCGCACGTCCACGCTGCGCACCTGGCGCACCACGTCCCGCACCGGGCGGCGCCGCGCGAAGGACTGCTTCACCGCGGCCTTGAGCTCGGACGTCATCGCCGCCGGCAGCCGCAGGGACTCCACCTGCCGCAGGATGGCGCGGCGCGCGGGCAGCCCCGGCACCCGGTCCACACACGCCAGCCCCGTCAGCACGTCCACCAGCAGCGCCTTCTGCCGCGCCGCGAAATCCATCCGCCGCCGCGCCCGCTCGCGGTGCAGCGTGCCGCGAGAGAAGTAGTCAATGGCCTGCCGACAGAACAACTGCGCGTCCGCGTACTGCGCGCCATTGTGCAGCACCAGCCCGTACACCGGGTCCCCCGCCAGCACGGGCGAGCGCGTCCCCAGCGACGCCTCCACCTTCGCCGCCAGCCGCCGGGACACCGGACGCCCCGAGGCAATCACCGCGTCCACAGTCTCCGCCAGCTCCAGCTCTCCGGTGAGCACCGCGAACAGGACCAGGAGCTGCTCGGTGCGGACGGCCGTCGGGGCCCCCACGAGCCGGCCCAGCTCCAGCGCCATCAGCGCCAGGGTCCGCACCACCGCGTGGAAGAGCTGGTCCTCCAGCACACGCGTCTGGAGCTCGGTGGGCTGCGCCACGTCCGCAGCGGCGGGCGCGTCCGCGGGCGTGCCGTATAGCAGGCCACTGGCGCGCAGCGTCCGGCGCAGGTACGCGCGGGCGCGGGCACGTCCGGAGCCCAGCGGCGGCGCGGACGGAGCCAGCGCGCCCGCTTCGAAGGCGACCGTCTCCGTCAAGAGTGGCAGGAGCCACCCCGCCTTGGTGAAGTCCAACACCGGAACACCCCTGGGCCGCTGGAAGAAACCCTCGCGCCGCGAAAGGAGCGGGATGTAACCCAGGGGCCTCCCGGTTGCCACTCGGCCACGGGACAGGGTCAAGGCCCGGAAGTCAGCGGGGATAGAACCGCCACTTCTACCGGGCCCAACCATCTGCTCCCGATGCCCTACAGCGCGGTCGTGGCGCCGGGCTCCGGGGCCACCACCTTGGCCGTGCCGCGCAGCTTCTTCAGCTCGCCGGTCAGCGCGTCCGGGGTGCCCTGGAGCAGGGGGAAGGTGCCGTAGTGCATGGGAATCACGCTCTTGACCTTCAAGAGCCGCACCGCCTGGGCCGCCTCCGCGGGGCCCATGGTGAAGTGGCCGCCAATGGGGAGCAGGGCCACGGTGGGCTTGAACTGGGTGGCGATGAGCGACATGCCCTCGAAGGGGCCGGTGTCACCCGCGTGGTATAGCGTGGGGCCCTTGTCGATTTTCAGCACGTAGCCCAGGGGCGCGCCCGCGTACTGCGCTGGCGACTTCGGGTCCGCCGCGTAGCTGCTGGAGTGGACCGCTTCCACCAGGTGGAGCGTGACGTCCTTCACCTGGAAGGTGCCGCCCGCGTTGGCGCCCACCGCCTGGGCCTCCGGAAGCCCCAGCAGGTTGATGAGCTCGAAGGAGCCGAAAACCTTGGCGCCCGTCTTCTCGGCCAGCGCCTTGGCCTCGCCCACATGGTCGAAGTGGCCGTGGGTGAGGAGGATGGCGTCCAGCGCCTCCGGCTGCGCGGCGCCCTGTGGGGCCTTGGGGTTGGTGAGCCAGGGGTCGATGGCAATCACCGCGCCGCCCGGGCTGCGAATCACGAAGGCCGCGTGCCCCCACCACGTCACCTCCGTCTTGCCGCGGGTGGCCGCCACCGGGGCCTTCTGGGTGGCCCCGACCTTGGCGGGCGCCGGAGTGCCCTGCGCCGCCGCCGTTCCGCTGAAGGCCAGTGCCGCGCCCGCCACCACTGCCATGAGCTTCGTCCGCATATCCATCCACTCCTGTCGCGAGGTGAAGACCCGCCGCCACCTGACACCGACCGGGCGGCCATTCAAGGGCCCGCCATGGATGCCCAAGTACGCGCCGCGTCTCAAGCTCGATTCGGCTGTCGATACGACGGGGGGCGTGCGCTAACGTCGGCGGCACGTGGACCACCGATTTCAAGTCAGCCTCCGCGGGGTCATCGACCTCCTGTCTCACCACCTGTACAGCTCCCCGGGCGTCTACGTACGCGAGCTGCTCCAGAACGCGACCGACGCCATCCGCGCCCGCCAGCTCCTGGAGCCCGGCCACGCGGGCACTGTCCGGCTGGAGCTGATGGAGAAGCAGGACGGCAGCCCGCCCACCCTGCTCTTCTCCGACGACGGCGTGGGGCTGACCGAGGACGAAATCCACCGCTTCCTGGCCACCATCGGTGAGTCCTCCAAGCGCGAGGCCCTGGAGGCCCGCCGCAACGACTTCATCGGCCAGTTCGGCATCGGCCTGCTGTCCTGCTTCATGGTGTGTGACGAGCTGCTGGTGGTGACGCGCTCCGCGCGCGGCGACGGGCGCACGCTGGAGTGGCGGGGCCGGCACGACGGCACGTATGCCGTGCGGCCCTCCGAGCACCCGCTCGCCCAGCCCGGCACCCAGGTGTTCCTGGTGGCCCGCCCGGACATGGTGCAGTGGTTCACCGCCCAGCGGCTGCGAAACCTCGCCAGCCACTACGGCGGCCTGCTGCCCTTCCCTGTCCACCTCACCACGGACCAGGGCACCGAGCGGCTGGACACCTCCGGCGTCCCCTGGCGCCGCGAATACGACAGCGCGTCGGAGCGGCGCAAGGCGCTGCTCGCCTACGGGCGCGAGCTGTTCGACACGGACTTCGTCGACTGCATCCCGCTGCGCTCCACCGCCGGAGACGTGGACGGGGTGGCCTACGTGCTGCCCGCGTCGCCGCACTTCAACTCGCGGCAGAAGCACCGCGTGTACCTCAAGCACATGCTGCTGTCGGAGAGCGCGGAGAACCTGCTGCCGGACTGGGCCTTCTTCGTGAAGTGCGTGGTGAACGCCAACGCGCTGCGGCCCACCGCCAGCCGGGAGTCCTTCTACGAGGACGAAGCGCTCGCCGCGGCGCGCGAGTCCCTGGGGCAGTCCCTGCGCGGCTACCTGATGGAGCTGGCGCGCGAGGACCCGCGCGCGCTCCAGCGGCTGATTGCCCTGCACGGGCTGAGCGTGAAGGCGCTGGCGCTGGATGACGACGACTTCTACCGCCTCATCATCCACTGGCTCCCCTTCGAGACGTCGATGGGGATGATGACGCTGGCGGACTACCGGCGCGCGCACCCGGTGGTGCGCTACACGTCCACGCTGGACGGCTTCCGGCAGATTGCCCAGGTGGCCAGCGCCCAGGGCCTGTGCATCATCAACGCGGCGTACACGCACGACACGTCGCTGCTGGAGAAGCTGCCGCACGCGGTGCCGGACGTGCAGGTGGAGCCCTTCTCCTCCGCGGACCTGCCGCAGAGCTTCGAGGAGCTCACCCTGGACGAGCGCGAGGCCACCTTCCCGCTGCTGCGCATGGCGGAGGGCGTGCTGGCGCCGTTCCGCTGCGGCGCGGTGGTGAAGAAGTTCTACCCGGCGGAGGTGCCCACGCTCTACAGCGCGGACGCGGAGGGCGCGTTCCGGCGCGACGCCGAGCGGGCCCGCGAGGAGTCGGATGACCTGTACGCCGGCGTGCTGGACAGCGTCATGGCGGCCTCGGGCAGCGAGCCGGCGCAGCTGTGCTTCAACCTCCACAACCCGGTGGTGCGGCGGCTGGCGGCGGTGGCGGACCGGGACATGCTGAAGCTGTCGGTGGAGATGCTCTACGTGCAAGCCCTGCTCCTGGGACACCATCCCTTGAACGCCCAGGAGATGGTGCTGCTGAACCAGGGCCTGCTGGGCCTCATCTCCGCGCACCTGGGCGGGGATGGCGGACGCGGCGGCGAAGAAGGCAGCGGCGGCGCGGGTCCCCGGGGGCTGCACTGATGAGCGGTGACTGGCGCGAGCAGGCGGAGTCGCTCTTCGAACAGGCGGGCGGCCTGGCGGAAGGCGAAGGCAAGGTGCGGCTCCTGGAAGAGGCGGTGCGCCTGGCGGACACGCACAAGGACGTGGGCCTGGGCTACCGGATGCGGGACGCCCTCATCGACGCGGCAACGTTCGGCGGCTTCCCGGACAAGGCGCTGGTGGCCTTCGCGTGGTGCCGGGGCCAGCAGAAGAAGGACCCGAAGCGCTTCGACCCGGAGGAGATGTTCTGGAAGCAGAAGTGGGTGGTGGCGCGCATCAAGGAGTTCCCGCACATCACCCGCAAGCAGATTGTGGACGCGCTGGACGACGTGGAGCAGTGCTTCAAGGCCACCGACTCCGGGGTGCGCGCGGTGCTGAAGATGCGCTACCAGGCCGCGCGGGAGATGGGGGACGCCGCCGAGGAAGTGGAGCGGCTGTGGAACGCGTGGCTGGAGGCGCGCCGCGACCACCTGACCGACTGCCGCGTGTGCGAGCTGGACGACGAGCTGGACCACCACGTCGACAAGGGCGAATGGCAGCAGGCGCTGCGCAAGGCCAGGCCCATCCTGGACGGCCGCAAGTCCTGCGCGGAGATTCCCCACCTGACGCTGGGCACGGTGCTCTACCCGCTGTTCAAGCTGGGCGAGCTGGAGCAGGCGCGCGAAGTCCACCGCCGCGGCTATGCCCTGGTGACGAAGAACCGCGAGTTCCTCTCCACCGTGGGCGAGCACATGGAGTTCCTCGCCCTGACGGACAACCTGGCGCGCGGGCTGACGCTGCTGGAGAAGCACCTGGGCTGGGCGCTGGACCACCCGAGCTACCGGGACCGCTTCACCTTCTACACCGCCGCCGCCTTCCTGCTGGAGCGGGTGCTGGCCGCCGGAGACAGGGACGTGGTGAGCCTGCGGCTGCCCAAGACGTTCCCCAACCACCAGGCGGATGGCGGCTACGACGTCCGGGCCCTGCACGCCTGGGCGTTGGAGCAGGCCCGGGACATCGCGAAGCGCTTCGACACGCGCAACGGGACGGACCGGTTCGCCAGGCTCCTGGCGCGCAACCAGGTGCTGGCGGGGGAGGTCCGTCCCTTCCCCATCGACGCGAAGCCGTGAGGCGACGCCCCGTCAGCGCTTGAGCTTGCTGAACGGGTTGTTGAACGGCTCCGGGCCCTTCTTCTCACCGGGCCCCGAGGGCGGCTTCGGCCCCGGGCCGGAGGCGGGCCGCGCGCCCTGACGAGGCCCGCCGCCGCCGCGCTCCGTCATGCGGCCCTGCCCCGTGGCCCCGCCCACGGAGGGACGGCCCGACGGCTGCGGCGCCCCACCCTCCTGCACCGCGCGCACGGAGAGCGCCAGCCGCTTGCGCGCCAGGTCCACGGTGAGCACGCGCACCGTCAGCCGGTCGCCCACCTTCACCACTTCGGACGGGTCCTTCACGAAGCGCGTGGAGATTTGGGACACGTGGACCAGGCCGTCCTGGTGCACGCCCACGTCCACGAAGGCGCCGAACGCGGTGACGTTCGTCACCACGCCCTGGAGCACCATGCCCTCCTTCACGTCCTCCAGCGAGCGCAAGTCCTCGCGGTGCTGGGGCGCGGTGAAGTCGCCGCGCGGGTCGCGGCTGGGCTTCTCCAGCTCCGCCAGGATGTCCTTGAGCGTCAGCTCACCCAGGTCCGGGCCCAGGTAGCGCTTCGGGTCAATCTTGCGCACCAGCTCGGCGTTGCCCACCAGCGCGCTCACGGCCACGCCCAAATCCTTCGCCATGCGCTCCACCACGCCGTAGCGCTCCGGGTGGACGGCGCTGGCGTCCAGCGGCTCCGTCCCGCGCACACGCAGGAAGCCCGCCGCCTGTTCGAATGTCTTCGGCCCCAGGCCGCTCACCTTCAGCAGCTCGCGCCGCGTGGAGAAGCGGCCCTTCGACGCGCGGTGCGCCACCAGCTTCTTCGCCAGGGACGGCCCCACGCCGGACACGTGCTCCAACAACTGCGGAGACGCGGTGTTGACGTCCACGCCCACCGCGTTGACGCACGAGTCCACCACCTCGCCCAGCTTCTTCTTGAGCAGGCCCTGGTCCACGTCGTGCTGGTACTGCCCCACGCCGATGCTCTTGGGGTCAATCTTCACCAGCTCCGCCAGCGGGTCCTGGAGGCGGCGGCCAATGGACACCGCGCCGCGCAGGCTGACGTCCAGGTCCGGGAACTCGTCCCGGGCCACCTCGGAGGCGGAGTAGATGGACGCGCCCTGCTCGCTCACCGACACCACGGGGACCTGCGAGCCCATCGCCTTCAGCGTGTCGCGCACGAAGTCCTCCGCCTCGCGGCTGCCCGTGCCGTTGCCCACGGCGACCAGCTCCGGCTTGTGCTTCTGCACCACCGCGGCCAGCAGCTTCGCCGCGCGGGCGCGCTCGTCCGCGCCGCGCTCCGAGTAGAGCGTCACCGTCTCCACCACCTTGCCGGTGACGTCCATCATCGCCAGCTTGGTGCCCGTGCGCAGGCCCGGGTCCAGGGCCAGCACCGCGCGGGCGCCCGCGGGCGGCGTGAGCAGCAGGTGGCGCAGGTTCTCCCCGAAGACGCCAATGGCCTGCCGGTCCGCGCGCTCTTTCAGCTCCGCGCGCAGCTCCGCCTCCAGCGACGGCCCCAGCAGCCGGTCCCAACTGTCCTCCACGGCGGCGCGCAGCTCCTGGGAGAAGAGGGCCTGCGGCTTCGTCACCACGCGCCCGGCCAGCAGGCCCTTCACCTCGTCGTCGGGCAGGGAAAGCTTCACCTTCAGCACGCCCTCTTCCTCGCCGCGCAGCAGCGCCAGCACGCGGTGCGAGGGGGCCTGCGACAGGGGCTCCTCGTGGCCGTAGTAGTTCTCGAACTTGGTCGGCTCGCCCTTCTTCGCGGGCACCACGTTCGAGCACAGCGTGCCCCGGCGCGCGCTCACCTCGCGGGCCTCGCGGCGCAGGCCGGCGTCCTCGGCCACGCGCTCGGCGCAGATGTCTCGCGCGCCCGCGAGCGCCGCGGCCTGGTCCGGCACGTCCTTCTCCGGGTTGATGTAGGGGCGCACGCGCGCGGCCACGTCCTCGCCCCGGCGGCCGTCCTGCTTCCACACCAGGTCCGCCAGCGGCTCCAGCCCGCGCTCCCGGGCAATGGCGGCGCGCGTGCGGCGCTTGGGCTTGTAGGGGAGGTAGAGGTCCTCCAGCTCCGTGCGCGCCTTGGCCGCCTTGAGCGCCTTCGCCAGCTCCGGCGTCAGCTTCCCCTGCTCTTCAATCGAGCGGAGGATGGTGTCGCGCCGGGAGTCCAGCTCGGCGCGCTCGGTGGCCCGGTCGAAGAGGGTTTGAATCTGGACCTCGTCCAGACCGCCCGTGACTTCCTTGCGGTAGCGCGCGATGAAGGGAACGGTGGCTCCGTCCTCTTGCAGCGCGAGGGTCCGGTCCACCTGCTCGGGCCTGAGGCCCAGCTCCTGGGAAAGCTCAGCGGCGTAGGGATGCATGGCGCCGCTTCTATAACCCGGGCCCCTCACTGCTCCCAGAGACCGGCCGTCCGAAGCGCTCAGCCAACAACGAACGCGGCGCGCCGGGCGTCCCACTCCGGGCGCAGCAGGCCCCAGATTTGCTGGTCCCTGCGTTGCCCCTGGAACAGGCAGTGCCCGCGCAGGGTGCCTTCCATCGTGAAGCCCAGCTTGCGCGCCACGCCCTGTGAGCCCGCGTTCTCCGCCAGCGTCGTCAGCCACACCCGCTGGAGAGAGGGCAACGTGAAGAGCTGCTCCAGCATCAGCCCCACCGCCCGGGTGCCCAGACCCCGGCCCTGGTGCGCGTCCGCCATCATGTAGCCCAGCTCGATGCGGCCATGCACGCGCGACAAGTCCCGCGCGGACACCGTCCCCACGAGCTGCCCGTCCGCCTCCACGAACCACCGGAAGCTGCGCGCGCGGGGCTCACCCACCGCGCCCGCTTCCAGGATGCGCCGCAGGAGCAGCTCCCGCGTGTCGTCCTCCGTGTCCACGAAGCGCCGCGCGCCGGGAGCCGCCCGCATGGCCAGCCAGAAGTCCACATGCTCCGGCCGGGCGGGAATGAGCTGGACATCGGAAGCGGGAGCACCGGGCGCCATGCCGCGCTTCTAACGCGCCCCACGCCGCGGCGCAGCCCTCAAGGAGGTCCGCGCGAGCCCGGGGCCGGGAACGCCTGCGTCGTGCGCCTTCAGATGCTCATGAAGGGCACGGGCCAGTGCTTGATTTGATAGGGCAAGGCCACCACCCAATCCCCCAGGCGGAGCACCAGGTCCTCCTCCATCAGCACGTCGAGCGCCTCCCGGTCCGTCTCATCCGCGCCAAAGGTGTCCAGGTGCTGCGGCACCGTGAGCCGGGTGAAGACGTCGCGCAGCGGACCCTCCTCCAGCGTGAAGCGTGAGAAGTCCCCGCCCGCGCGCGCGTCCTTGATGAGGACGAAGTCGGGCCCCGCCCGCCAGTAGCAGCGGCCGTAGGCGTACAGCTCCTTCCAGGCACGCAGCGCGTCCTCTCCGTCGGACACGGGCGGCTCCAGGTGGTTGAGCGCGCGCGCCTTCACCGTCCCGGACGCCGTGCCGTTCCAGTGGACGCGCAGGCGCGCGGCGGCGCTGTCGCGCAGGAAGCGGATGAAGTGCACGCTGCGCTCGGGCTGCCGCTCGTCGAGCTGCATCTCCCAGGGCACCCGCACCTCCACCACGCCGCGCTGGAGGAGCCGGTCAATCTCCTCCGACGAAGGCCAGGCGCCCGGCGCGTCCGCGTCCAGCGTCACCGCCAGCGCCGGGCCGCCACGCCGTGTCTCCAGAAGCCGGGTGAGCTCGCTCCATTCATCTGGACGGACACGCACCCGGGCGCGGGGCGTGCCCACCCGCTCCGTGGCGGTGAGCGCCGCCAGCGACAGCTCCGGGACGTCGTCCGGCGCACCCGGCGGCGCGTCGGGCAGCCCTTCGGGGCGCACGGCAGGCAGTGAGGTCTGCTCGCCCACGAGCCGCACGCGCTGGGGCGCGGCGCGGATGGGCAGCGCGATGAAGCGGCCGTCCTCCTGGAACACCAGCCCCAGCTCGAGCCACTCCGCCAGCAACGCGCTGACCTGCTCCGGCGTGCGCTCATGGCCCTGCGGGCGCAGCGCGCCGGCCAGGCTGCCAGGCGTCTGGGGCTTGCGCAGCAGGTGGAACACCGCCACCTCGTGAGGCGCCTCCAGCACGAGGTCCGCGGGCGAGCGGCCCACGCGGCGCTCCCGGATGAAGATGCGCCCGCCCTCCTCGCGGAAGCTGAGCTCGCTCTGCCGGTAGTTATCCCGCCACTCCGAGCAGGCCTTGCTCAGCGTCCGCGCCGTCGCGTTCTTGATGCCCCGCGGCGGCGAGTTGAAGAGGTAGGCCAGGTCCATCAGCTCTTCGCGCGGCAGCTCATACACGAGCGGATAGAAGGTCGCGGGGTCCCGCTCCGCGAAGCCGAGCTTGGGGTTCTCGAAGTTGGGACTGAAGCGCTCCAGGAGGATGCGGTTGGCGCCGCTGGGCGGCTGCAGGTGCACCAGCGACGGCATCTGCCCGGAGATGACGTCGTAGTCGGCGTCCTGCTCTCCCGGGAAGCCGAAGAGGTAGTTCCAGGTGACGGTGAGGCCCTGCTCCTCGCAGTCGCGCAGCGTCTGGATGTTGTGGCAACCGTTGACGCCCTTGTCCATTAGCTTGAGGACGTGGCTGCTCAGGTTCTCGATGCCGGGCTGCACGCTCACCACGCCCGCGCTCTTGAGCGTCTGCACCTGCTCCTGGGTGAGGTTGGATTTCACCTCGTACTGGAGGCGCAGGTTCAGCCCCGACGCGGCGATGTGCGGGAGCAGCGCCTTGAAGTACTTCATGTCGATGATGTTATCGACCATGTAGATGTCCAGGACCTGGTAGCGCGCGACCGTGCGGCGCACCTCCTCCCAGAGCTGCTCGGGCGGCTTGCTGCGAAACGCCATCGACGAGCCATTGAGGCCGCAGAAGGTGCAGTGGTGCTTCTCTCCCCACCAGCAGCCGCGCGCGCCTTCCATCACCAGCTTGGGCTCGATGAGGCTGCGCAGCGGAGACGCGCTGAGCGTCTCGAAGTAGGCGTCGTAGTTGGGCGCGGGAATCAGCGCGGTCGGGTACGACTCCTTCCGCCCCGGATTGGCGACGTGCTGCCCGTCCTTGCGCCAGCACAGGCCCTGGATGCCGTCCAGCGGCTCGCCAGCGTCCACCGCGTCCAGCAGCTCCACGAAGGCGGCCTCGCCCTCGCCGCGCACCACGAAGTCCAGGCACGGGAAGTTCCGGTGCAGCGCCAGGCCCTGGGGCCCGTCGCAGTTGGCGCCGCCCATGGCCGTCAGCACCTCCGGCGCGCGCCGCTTGAGCGCCTGCGCCAGGGACAGCGCGGGCACGTTCTGCATGAAGGTGCTGGTGAAGCCCACCAGGTCCGGCTTCAGCGCGAGCAGCTCGTCCGCCAGTGTTTCAATGAAGTCCGGCGTCCAGCCCTGCACCTGGAACAGCGCTTCCTTGTTCCAATCCGAGCCCGGCAGGACGGCGACGTAGTCCTCCTGCTTCCACGCGGTGGTGCCGTGCAGCGCCGGGGCGAAGAGCCAGTCCCCCATCCCGCTCCAGATGCCACGCTCGGAGATGTTCAGGTAGCTCCGGATGCTGATCTGCCCCTGGGAGCGGGCGTGGAGATAATCCACCCACTTCAGGTTCGCGTAGATGTCGATGACTTCATGCGGACTGCGGCAACGTTTCACGCACTCATGAAGGATGCCCACCGCCAGCGACGGTGTATCCAGCGAATGCCAGGGCATGGCCACGAGGAGGATGCGCATGATGAACGTCCCTGAAACCCGTCCGATGTCTCGGGTGTATCAAGCCCGAGCCACAGCCGATGAGGTGATGTGGACCGGGGAAGAAGGCCGGCAGCCCGGAGGCTGACGGCCCCTGACATGAGAGAGCCAGACGGCTTCTCTGTCGACGTCAGTGCGCGTCGCTGGGAACGAAGACGACGGTGACGGTGACGGTGGTGATGGTGGGGGTCGTACCGCCGACCGCGCCATCGAGCTGCTCCACCTGCGCCGAGTCCAGCGGACGCAGCGTCTCCTTCTTCAGGGACAGCTTCTTCGCGGCTTGTGCACTCATTCTGGGTTCTCCTCTTCCTGGGGTTGAGCGACCACCGCACCGCGGACAGCCAGCGCGGCCCAAGCAGGATAATCCAGCAAAACTTTTCCGTTCAAGCAGTAGGCGTGTTTTCACGGGGAACCGGGTATCTACGGACCCAGCCTGTTCAAACAGCCACCGCGAGGCACAGCAGCCATGAGACTGCCGTGCCCGGACCTGAATGGCCTTTCGGCCTTCCCTGTCACTCCTCGCGGGAGGCGAGGGTCCGGCCGATGGTGTAACCAATCGTGATGGGAACGATGGTGATGGGCGTCGTACCGCCGACCGCGCCCTCCAACTGCTCCATCTGCGCCGTATCAACCTGGCGCAGCGTCTCCTTCTTCAGGGACAGCTTCTTCGAGGCAGGTGCGCTCATTCTGGGTTCTCCTGGGGTTGGGTGCTGGTTCATCGTGGTGACGCCTCTGGCAATGAGCAGGGAATACAACTCACTGCCGGAGCGGGAGACCCTAGCCCAGACACTTTCGAAATCACAAGGAGGCCACGACATGTTTCATGTCTTGAGTTGGCCCCTCTGATGACTGTCACGCCATCCATCGATGGGTGCCTCTGCATCGTTGCTGTATGCTGGCGCCCAGCGGATTCCCACTCCGAGCCACGACGCCAGCCCCATGCTCCCTCGACCTTCAGCCTCGTCCGACGCTCGTGAGACTCCAGCGGGGCGGACGCGCCCCGGGCGCACGTCCCCCTTCGTCGCCGCGGACTTCTTCGTCCTGCGCACCCCGCTGCTGCCCTTCGACGCCCTGACGTCCTGGAGCGAAAACCTGGAGGCCCCCGGCGCCGCGCCCGACGCGCTGGAAGGCGCGCTCCAACGAGACAGGCAACGGTTGAGAGACAGGCTGCGCCAGTGGGTCGTGGAGCCGCTCATCCGCGAGGCCCTCTTCATCGCCTCGCCCGCGCTCGTGGAGAGCCTGCACTACTGGCAGGAGAAGCCCGACTCCGAGGAGGGCCTGAAAGTGGAGCGGACGCTCGTGCGGTACTTCGCGCGCATGTCCGGGCGCAGCACGCCGTTCGGCCTGTTCGCGGGCCTCGCCGTGGGCCGTCCAGGCGCGGTGACGCGGCTGCACCTGGCGCCTCGCGAGGAACTGCGCCGCCACACCCGGCTGGACATGGACTACGTCTGCGCGCTCGTGGAGAAGGTGCAGCAGGAGCCTGGCGTCCGGAGCGCGCTCGAGTACGTCCCCAACTCCAGCCTGTACCTGGCCGCGGGCCGCCTCCGTTACATGGAGATGCGGCACACCGGCAGGGAGCGCTCCTATCACCTGGTGGCCGTGGAGCCCTCGTCCTACCTGGAGGCCACGCTGGCGCGCGCCCGGGGCGGCGCGTCCGTGGAGGCCCTGGCCCTGGCCCTCACCCGGGACGACCCCGACGTCAGCCTGGAGGACGCCCGCGCCTTCATCCTGGAGCTCATCGAGGCCCAGGTCCTGGTCTCCACCTGGGCCCCCACCCTCACCGGCCCCGAGCCCGTTCCCTACCTGCTGGCGCGGTCGGAGGCGCTGCCCGCGCTCCACCCCATGCGGGCGAAGCTGGCCGCCGTCCACGAAGCGCTGGGCCGCATCGACGCCGCGCGCCCTGGCGTCCCCGAGGAGGCCTACCGCGACGTCGCCCGGATGCTCGAAGGGCTGCCGGTGCAGGCCGAGCTGCCGCGCCTCTTCCAGGTGGACATGGTCCGCCCCACGCGGGAGGCCACGCTGTCTCCAGGGGTGGTGGACGCGTGCCAGCGCGCCTTCGACACGCTCCACCGCCTGGCCGTGGCCACCGCCGCGGACTCGCCGATTGCCCGCTTCCAGCAGCGCTTCGTGGCCCGGTACGAGGACCGCGCCGTCCCGCTGCTGGAGGCGCTGGACGAGGACACCGGCATCGGCTTCGCGGCGGATGGCGGCACCGGCAGCGGCACCGGCGCGCTGCTCCAGGGCTTCGCCTTCCCGCTGGGCGAGGGCGACCGGCGCTACCCCGACGGCGCGAAGTGGAAGCACCTGCTGACGAGGCTGGAGTCCTGCTGGCGCGAGCAGGCCCAGGAGCTGGTCCTGACGGAGGACGACCTGCGCGCCATGACGGCGAAGGACGTGCTCCCGCTGCCGGAGTCCTTCTCCGTCGTCGCTACCGTGGTGGGGGCCAGCGCCGAGCACGTGGACCGCGGGGACTTCCGCATCCTCCTGGAGAGCGTCACCGGCCCTTCGGGCGCGGTGATGTTGGGCCGCTTCTGCCACGCGGACGCCGCGCTGGAGGCGGCGACGCGCGCCCACCTGCGCGCGGAGGAGGCCCTGCGGCCGGACGCCGTGTTCGCGGAGGTCGTCCATCTGCCCCAGGGCCGCATGGGCAACGTCATCTGCCGCCCTGCCCTGCGCGAGCATGACCTCGTCTTCCTGGGGCAATCCGGCGTGCCCTCGGAGCAGCAAATCGAGCTGTCCGACTTGTGGCTCTCCGTGGAGCAGGGGCGGCTCGTGCTCCGCTCGCGGAAGCGGGGCCGCGAGGTCATTCCCCGGCTGACGACCGCCCACAACTACATCTCACTGGGGCTCGGGGCCTATCGCTTCCTGGGGCAGCTCCAGCAGCAGGGTGTGCAGAACCTGGCCTTCAGTTGGGGGCCGCTGACGTCCGCCCCCTTCCTGCCCCGCGTGGTGCATGGCCGCACGGTGCTCGCGCTGGCGCGCTGGAACGTGGCGACGGACCGGCTCAAGGCCTGGGGCGCGGCGCGAGGTGGCGCACGCTACGAGGCGCTCCAGCGCTTCCGGCGGGAGGCGCGCCTTCCCCGCTGGGTCTGCCTCCATGACGGCGACAACCAGCTCCCCATCGACCTGGACAACGTGCTGAGCGTGGACACCTTCGTCCAGCTCACGCGCAAGCGCCCCGCGGGCGTGACGCTGGAGGAGCTGTTCCCCACGCCGGACGCGCTCTGCGTGGCGGGCCCGGATGGCCGCTACCAGCACGAGCTGGTGCTCCCCTTCCACCGGCGCGAGCCCCTGGGACAGCCCTCCAGGCCAAGGACCGCGCCCGACGCCTCCGTGCGCCGCGCCTTCCCCCCCGGCTCCGAGTGGCTCTACGCGAAGCTCTACACCGGCACCGCCACCGCGGACCGGCTGCTCACGCTCACGCTGGCGCCCGTGCTGCGGCGGCTCGCCTCGGCGGGCGCCGTCTCCCATGCGTTCTTCCTGCGCTACGGCGACCCGGACTGGCACCTGCGCCTGCGCCTGCATGGCGCGCCGGAGCGGCTGCACTCCGAAGCGCTGCCCGCGCTGATGGCGGCCTGCGCCTGCGCCCTAAACTCCGGCGAGGGCTGGAAGCTCCAGCTCGACACCTACGCGCGCGAGGTGGAGCGCTATGGCGGCCCCGCGGGCATCGCGCTGGCGGAGCAGCTCTTCGCGGCCGACAGTGAGGCGGCGCTCGCGCTGCTGGAGGCCTACCCGGGAGACGCGGGCGCCAACCTCCGGTGGCGGCTGGTGCTGCTGGGCATGGACACGCTGCTGGACGGGCTCGGCTTGTCGCTGCCGGCGAAGCTGGAGGTCGTCACCCGCTGCCGGCGCGGCTTCGGCGCCGAGTTCCACGTCGACGCGCGCTTCGAGGACCAGCTCAGCCAGCGCTTCCGCCAGGAGCGGCGGGAGCTGGAGCAGCTGCTCGCCCTGACGCCCTCCGACGCCGGTGCCTGGAAGGCCGGGCTCGACATCCTCGCGCAGCGGAGCCAGCGGCTGCGGCCCATCGCGGAGCAGCTCCACGCGGCCGAGCGCGAGGGCCGGCTCACCCTCTCCGTGGCGGGACTGGCCCAGAGCTTCCTGCACATGCACGCCAACCGGATGCTCGCCAGCGACCACCGCGCGCAGGAGCTCATCCTCCACGACTTCCTGGCCCGGCTCTATCGCTCGCGGCTGGCGAGGGCGCGCAAGGACGGCGCATGAGGCGGACGCGCCGCGCACGGGGCCCGCACGCCGGGGTGACGGGCAGGCCGCCCTGTTGGTCGCTTCCAGGGCATTCGCTATCCTCCCCTGCCTCCGGTCCGAGGCCGCCATGAGTCAGAACCCGCATCAGTCGTCCCTCTTCCGGCAGGAAGCGCTGGACCACTACGCCAAGCCCGAGGTCCGGGGGAACCTGCTCCGGGTCGACCCCTTCTGGGCGCGCGTCACGTACTGGCTCATCCTCGTGCTGGCGCTCGTGCTGGGCGTGGGCCTCACCGTCGTCGAAATCAACGACTACGCGACGGGGCCCGTGCTCATCCAGGTCCGCGGCCTGGAGGACCTGACGGTGACGTCCGCGGGGCGCGTCAGCAAGGTGCTGGTGGAGCGCGGGCAGTACGTCCAGGCCGGGCAGCCGCTGGTGGAGCTGCACTCCCCGGTGGAGCAGGCCGAGCGCAGCCGGATGACGCAGGAGTTCCGCGCCCAGCTCGCCGCGGGCCTGATGAACCCGCTCGACGCCATGTCCCGCCAGGCGCTCTCCACGCTGCGCAGCCAGGTGGACATGAGCGAGGCGCGGCTGTCGGAGCGCGTGCTCCGGGCCACCGTCAGTGGCCGCGTCTACGACGTCCGCGTGCGGGAGAACCAGTACCTGAACGCGGGGCAGGCGGTGGCCTCCATCCTCCAGGACGGCGCGGAGACGTTCGCGCTGGCGCTCGTGCCCGGCCAGTACCGGCCCATGCTGGAGCCCGGTCAGCAGATTCGCATGGAGGTCGCGGGCTTCCCCTACGCGTACCAGTACTTCCAGGTGACGTCCGTCAGTGACGAGCTGGTGGGCCCCGCCGAGGTGCGACGCTACCTGGGCCCCGGACTGGGAGACGCCCTGCCCCTCCAGGGTCCGCACGTCGCGGTGGAGGGCCGGCTCCCGGGCGCGACCTTCGACGTGGATGGACGCAACTACGCCTATTACACGGGCATGCCCGGCATGGCCTGGGTGCGCGTGCGCGCGCGCAACGGCTGGCTGACCCTCTTCCCCGTGCTCGAGCTCCTCGGAAAACAGCGTGGCTGAAGAAGAAGACACCTCAGGCTCCCTCTTCGACCGCTTCCCCGCCCTGGCTCGCATTGGCGAGCACCTGCGGCGAAGGCGCGTCCCCTTCGTGGCGCAGCTCACGGCCACCGACTGCGGCGCCGCGTGCCTGGCCATGGTGCTGGGCTACTGGGGCCGGCGCATCGACCTGGACGAGGTCCACGCGGCCACCGGCCTGACGCTGCGAGGAGTGAGCGCGCTGGCGCTGCTCGAAGCCAGCCAGCGCTTCGGGCTGGTGGGCCGCGCGGCCCGGGCGGACATCGACGAGCTGCACCTGCTGGAGCCCGCCACCATCCTCCACTGGGAGTTCCGCCACTTCGTCGTCTTCGAGCGGCTGACGTCCAAGGGCGTGGAGCTGGTGGACCCCGGCTTCGGCCGCCGCGTCGTGCCCATGGAGCAGTTCCGCAAGTCCTTCACGGGCGTCGCGCTGCTCTTCGAGCCGTCGGAGTCCTTCGAGAAGGGCGGCACCGTCCCAGGGCCCCGCCGCTACCTGCGGCTCGTCACCGAGCGCGGCACCACGCTGCGGCGCATCGTCGTGATGTCGGTGCTGCTCCAGTTATTCGCGCTCGCGCTGCCGTCACTCACGGGCGCGGTGGTGGACCGGGTGGTGCCCAGCGGCGACACCACGCTGCTGGCCATCCTCTCCGCGGGCATGGGGCTGCTCGTCGTCTTCCAGTTCGTCTCGTCGCTCGTGCGCGCGCACCTGCTGCTGCACCTGCGCACGTACCTGGACGCGCGGATGACCGTGGGCTTCCTGGACCACCTGGTGCGGCTACCCTTCTCCTTCTTGCAGCTGCGCTCGACGGGCGACCTGATGAGCCGGCTCAACAGCAACGCCACGGTGCGTGAGCTGCTGACGTCCGGCGCGCTGTCCGCGGTGCTGGATGGCACGCTCGTCTGCATCTACCTGCTGCTGCTCTTCTACGGGAGCTGGCAGCTGGCCCTGCTCGCGCTGGGGTTGGCGCTGCTCCAGGTGCTCGTCTTCCTGTTCGCGCGCAAGCGTCAGCGCGAGCTGATGTCCCGCAGCCTGGAGGTGAATGCCAGCGCGCAGAACTACGAGGTCGAGCTCTTCAACGGCATGCAGACGCTCAAGGCCATGGGCCTGGAGGACCGGGCAGTGCAGCACTGGTCCAACCTCTACGTGGACGTGCTCAACGTCTCGCTGGACCGGGGCCGGCTGTCCGCGCTGACGGACTCCATCACCGCCACGCTGCGCATGGCCTCGCCGCTGGCGACGCTGGCGGTGGGCACGTGGCTGGTGCTGGACCAGCAGCAGCTGTCGCTGGGGGAGATGCTGGCCATCAACGCCCTGGCGGGGAACTTCCTCACGCCCATCTCCAGCCTGGTGGCCACCGCGTTCCAGCTCCAGTTGGTGGGCAGCTACCTGGACCGCGTGGACGACATCCTGCAGGCGAAGCCGGAGCAGACGGACGACACGCCCCGCCGCGCCCACACGCTCCAGGGCGGCATCCAGGTGGACCACGTCTCCTTCCAGTACGGCAGCCGCGCGACGCCGGTGCTCCAGGACGTCAGCCTGGACGTCAAGCCCGGGCAGTTCGTGGCGATTGTGGGCCGCTCCGGCGCGGGCAAGTCCACGCTGGCCAACCTGCTGCTAGGGCTCTACCTGCCGACGCAGGGGGACATCCGCTACGACGGCATCTCCCTGCGGGAGCTGGACTTGCGGGACGTGCGGCGGCAGATGGGCGCGGTGCTCCAGAACCCCGCGCTCTTCCAGGGCGACATCCGGAAGAACATCGCCTACTCGGACCCCGCGCTGCCGCTGGAGAAGGTGCTCGAGGCGGCCCGGCGCGCGCAGATTCACGATGAAGTCATGGCGATGCCCATGAAGTACGAGACGGTGTTGAGTGACATGGGCCACTCCCTGTCCGGAGGCCAGCGTCAGCGGCTCGCGCTGGCGCGCTCGCTGGTGCATGGCCCGGCCATCCTGCTGCTGGACGAGGCCACCAACGCGCTGGACACGAAGACGGAGCGGGCCGTCCAGGACGCCATCGCGGAGCTCCACTGCACGCGCGTGGTGATTGCCCACCGGCTGACCACCATCCGGGACGCGGACCTCATCCTCGTCATGGAGCAGGGCCGGCTGGTGGAGCAGGGACGGCACGACGAGCTGATGGCCCTCAAGGGGCACTACCACGAGCTGGTGGCGCAGCAGGACCGGGCCGCGCAGCAGAAGCTGGTGGGGTAAGGCGCGCGCCGCCCCTCAGGGCGCGCTCTTCGAGACAGCCGCGGGCGCCAGCTCCACCTCGGCCAGCAGGCCCGTGGCGAGCCGCTCCCGCACCTCCGCGTCGATGAGCAGCTTCGCCTCCGCCTTCTGGTGACGCGAGGAGGGGTCCACCTCTGGCGCGAGGCTGTCCACCTGCCCCTTCAGCGTCAGGCCCAGCGCGGGGAGATGGACTCGAACCGACGTGCCCGAGCGCACCGACGGCGACAGGTGCTCGGGCACGGCGAAGCGCAGCTTCAGCTCCTCGCTCACCAGCCGGAGGATGGGCGTCGCGCGCCCCACGATGACGCCGGGCACCAGGTACAGCTCGGTGACGCGGCCCGCGAACGGCGCGCGAATCCGCGCCTGCTCCACGTTGCGGCGAGCGGCATCGAGCAGCGCCTGCGCCTCCGCGCGGCGCGCCTGCGCCAGCTCCACGTTCACCTTCGCCAGGGCCACTTCCGTCTCCGCCGTCTCCATCACCTCCGCGGCGGTGAACTGACGGATGCGCTGCTCACGCTTCAGCCGCTGCTGCGCCTGGAGCAACAGCAGCTCGGTGCGGCTCACCTCGGCCTGGGCGGCCTGCTGCTGGGCCTGCCGCGCGGCGGCCTCCAACTGGAGCGGCTCCAGCTCCAGCCGGGCCACCACCTGCCCGGAGGTGACGCGCTCGCCCAGCCGCGCCTCCAGCCCCTGCAGCCGGCCATCCTGCTGCGACGTCAAGTCCAGCGTGTAGCGGGCCACCACCACGCCCACCAGGGAGTCCTCGGAGGAAACGCGCTTCGACGCCGGCGCCTCGGAGGTCGGCGCCGCGGCATGCGCCAGGGGGCCGCAGAGCAACGCGGCGCCTACGGCCCACCTTCGGAAGACCGTCCCGCTCACGTGGCGTGCTCTTCGCTGAAGGAGGGCCGGACATCCATGCGGCCTCCACGTTACACCGGGCGCGCGCCACCCTGAAACGGCCGAGGGCCGCGGCCCGGAGCACCTGGCTCCCGGCGCGGCCCTCGCGCCTCACCCGGCGGGTGAGGCCCGTGCCACTCAGGCGGCGGTGATGGCGCCGTCCTTGATGACGAAGTCGCGGCGGAAGGCCTTCGCCGTCAGCTCGGCGGGCGAGCGCAGCGAGTAGTCCCTGGCGATCTCCGTGCTCGGGATGAGGTGGAAGGCCGCCTTCGCCTCGGTGCCGCCGACCTCCAGCACCACGAAGCCGTGGGCGTCACCGTCCACGAACGCCATGCCGGGGTGCGCTTCCTTCAGCGACTTGTCCAGCTCCGTCACGATGTACCGGTACACCGAGCTGCCGGAGGAGAAGCCCGCGCCGATGACAGCCAGGCCCGCCAGCTCCTTGATGGAGCCGGAGGAGATGGCCGGCGCCGTCAGCGCGGGGATGCCGGACTCCACGGACGCGAAGGACGCGTGGATGTCGCCAGAGATGAACAGTGCGTTCTGCACCTGGTTGTCGCGCAGGAACTTCAAGAACTCCTGCTTCTTGGTGGGGAAGCCGTCCCACTGGTCCACGTTGAAGTAGAAGTCCTGGCGCAGCGTGGGGTCCGGGACGTCCGCCTTGTCGCTCAGCTTGAACACCATGGAGGTGAGCGAAATCGAGGAGACGATGATCTTCCACGCGTTGGTGGCCTGCACCGACTCCTGGAGCCACGCCTGCTGCTCGTTGCCGAAGATGCCCTCCGTGGCTCCCGCGGAGCCCATGTACTTGATGGCCGCGACCAGGTCGAAGATGGGCTTCACCACGACGTAGCGCGAGCCCTGGATGCCGAAGAGGCCCGTCTTGCCCATGTGCGCATAGGCCAGACCGCGCGGCGCGCCCGTCGCGGGGAGGAGCGGAACGGCCGACTCGCCCGCCGCCACGCGCGCCTGGTTGACGGCGTTGAGCACCTGGTTGACGTAGAGCAGCGCCTGCCCACCGGAAATCCAGAAGGCCGCCTTCGTGGCCGCCTCTTCCGCCGTGAGCCCGGCCGCGACGGCCTGCTGGACGTACACGCCGGTGAGGATCTGCTTGTAGGGCGTCAGCGCCTCCGCGTCGATGTCCACGTAGGCGAACATGTCCGACTGCAGCTGCGCCTGCGTGGCCTCCGGCAGCGTCGGCAGCACCATGGCCAGCTGCTCGGCCGGCACCGCCACCTTGCCCGGGTACGCGTCCTCGGGGATGAGGTGGTCGGGGCGGTAGGTGCGCGTGTCCGTCACCAGCAGCTTCAGGTTCCGGCCGAACTCGAAGTCGCGGTAGATGCGCGTCGGCTGGGCCACCACGGCGTTGATGTCGATGGCGCCCGCGTTGCTCGCGCCGTGGTCCATGGGGATGTACTCGAAGAAGGCCTGCTCCGCGTTGCGGCGCCGCTCGGTCTGCTTCTCGTTGGTCTTCTCGTCCGTGTACGTCGCGACGTCGCCCCAGCAGTCGTCGGAGAACTCGTGGTCATCCCAGGTGATGATGAACGCGTAGCGCTCATGCACCTGCTGGATGATTTTGTCCGTGCGCAGGTTCTTGTAGAGGTCGCGGTAGTTGGACAGCGAGTTGGCCGCGTAGAACGCCGTCAGGCCCGTGCCCTGGCGGAGCGCCTTCTCCGGCTCGCTGAAGACGATGCCGCGCCCGTCCACGGACTGGAACGACGCGTCGCCCGTCGTCTCGTAGACGTAGTCACCCAGGAACACGACGAAGTCGAGGTCCT
The DNA here is from genome assembly GCF_030168875.1 of Myxococcus sp. SDU36. Lineage (NCBI taxonomy): Bacteria > Pseudomonadati > Myxococcota > Myxococcia > Myxococcales > Myxococcaceae > Myxococcus > Myxococcus sp. SDU36. Next base: position 8,235,286 of record NZ_CP077414.1, on the reverse strand, counting down.
CGTTGAGCTGCAGCAGGTGCTGCCACGCGTTGTAGTAGCGGCCGATGTAGTCCTGGCAGCTGGCGAAGACGAACTTCACCGGCACGTCGTCGCCCGCCGCCGGCGCGGTGCGGGTGCGGCCCGTCACCGTGGAGTACTTCTGGCCGTTCGCGTCGATGCTGAAGCGGTAGTAGTACGTCGTGCGCGCCGACAGGTTCGTCACCTTCACCTTCAGCGCATGGTCGAACTGCGCCTGCGCGGTGAAGGACTGGTCCAGCACCAGGCTGCTGAACGACTCGCTGGTGGAGACCTCCAGCCGCACCTGCGTGTTGGCGCCCGCGTTGTCCGGGTCCACCGCCCGCACCCACAACACCACGCTGTCCGGCCGCGGATCCCCCGAGCACACCGACTGCGGGAAGTACTTCTCACCAGCATCCGACGACGTCTCGTCGTCGGAGCATCCGAACGCAGTGGTCGCGGCGACGGCGACGGCGGCCTGGAGGAAACTGCGGCGTTTGAATCGGTCGAACAAGGTGGGACTCCGGATTGCGCGGGTTGGGAAGCAGGGCCGCGAGTCTAGAGCGCCCTTCCGCTCCGCAGGAAACATCCCCACGGAATGAAACGACAACGCGCCGTGTCACCCACGCCCGGTGCGAACCGGCGCGAGCGACACCGGACGCCAAGCAAAAGGGCCGCCCACCTCGCGGCGGACGGCCCTCTGGCTTTCATGGCGAATTGCCACCATCCGGGAAAACGCCCCGGAAACCGGACTACTTCACGGCCTTCACGCGGCCGCGCTTCTCGCTGCCACCTTCGAGCGGCGCGGACTCGTCCGGCACCGCGGCGACGGGCGCGGCACCCGTCTTGCCGATGCCGTACTTCTCCAGCACGCGGCCTTCGATGTCCTTGGCAATCTCCGGGTGCTCGCGCAGGTACTCCTTCACGTTCTCCCGGCCCTGGCCGATGCGCTCACCGTTGAAGGAGAACCAGCTGCCGCTCTTCTCCACGATGTTCTCGTTGGAGGCGAGGTCGATGAGGTCGCCCTCACGGGAGATGCCCGTGCCGTACATGATGTCGAACTCGACTTCCTTGAACGGCGGCGCGACCTTGTTCTTCACCACCTTCACGCGGGTGCGGCTGCCCACCACGTTGTCGCCATTCTTGATGGCGCCGATGCGGCGGATGTCCAGGCGCTGCGACGCGTAGAACTTCAGCGCGTTGCCGCCCGTGGTCGTCTCCGGGTTGCCGAACATCACGCCAATCTTCATGCGAATCTGGTTGATGAAGATGACGCACGTCTGGCTCTTGGAGATGGTGCCCGTCAGCTTGCGGAGCGCCTGGCTCATGAGGCGGGCCTGCACACCCATGTGCGCGTCGCCCATCTCACCCTCGAGCTCCGCCTTCGGCACGAGCGCGGCCACCGAGTCCACCACCAGCACGTCGATGGCGCCCGAGCGCACCAGCATCTCCGCGATTTCCAGCGCCTGCTCACCGGTGTCCGGCTGGCTCAGCAGCAGGTCATCGGTGCGCACGCCCAGCTTGCGCGAGTAGCCCACGTCCAGCGCGTGCTCCGCGTCCACGTAGCCGCAGATGCCGCCGCGCTTCTGCGCTTCTGCGACGATGTGGAGACACAGCGTCGTCTTGCCGGACGACTCCGGCCCGAAGATTTCGATGATGCGGCCCTTGGGCACGCCACCCACGCCCAGGGCGATGTCCAGCGAGATGGAGCCCGTCGGGATGGCCTGAACGTCGCGCATCAGCGGCTCGTCGTTGCCGAGCCGCATGATGGACCCCTTGCCGAACTGGCGCTCCACCGCGGACATCGCCAGTTCGATCGCCTTTTCCTTCTCCTGATTCACGGCCATTGCTCGTAGCTCCTTGTATTGGCGAGCCACCCCGGCCCACCTGAACGCGCTTTTAGTACGCGATGGGTAGACCCTAGTCCACCCCTCTGACATCCGTGTTGCATCCTGCCGGTCAGCCCTCGCGGAGGGCAGCCAGGAGGGCGGCCACCAGCCCCGCCAGTCCCACCCACAGCCCCGTGTGCGCCACGCCGAGGACGGCCAGCAACGCTCCGACCAGGGAGACAACGGTCAGCAGCAGCACCCCCACGCGGTACACGGGCGTCCGGGGCGGAGCAAGCCACAAGGCGGCCATCGCCAGCAGGGAGAGCCCCACCTGGGAGGTGAGCAGGCTGGCGTCCCCCTTGGGGAAGAGCGCTTCATGGACGACTTGTGCCCCAATGCCTCCCACCAACACCGCCATGCACGTACCTGGCTTCAGGCGCTGCGTCTTGCGCTGCAGGGTGTTGGCGCGCAGGTGCTCCAGGTCCTCGGGCTGGACCTCCAGGGCGTAGGGGAAGCCCAGGGACAAAAGGGCCTCCACCGCGGCCGCGCGGCAGGTGCGCCCCTGCGCATCCACCAGTCCGGCGAGCCGCCCGCTCTCCAGCAGCCGCAGGAAGGTGTCCGCCACCAGCCGGTCTCCGCCCGTCCTGGCCATCCGGGACAGTTGGAGGTTCAGCCGCGCCGCCACCAGGGGACGCTCCGCCTCCGGCACCCGCGGGGCCTGCTCCGTCAAGACCAGCACTGGCAGGGGGAGGTCCAACGGCGGCGTGGGCGCGCCCGGGAGCCTCGGGGCCCGCGCGGCTTGCGGCGGCACGGGCTCGGGGGGCGCCTCCCACGGCGCGACGTCGCGCGGCGGCGGCGCGTCCTCCACCTCCAGGGCGCGCTGCGAGGGCGGATGGATGCGAGGCGCGTCGGGCACGGAGGAAACTGTAGCCACGGCCCTGGGGGAGGTTCAAAGCGAAGTGCTCCCGCAACTTTCACCGGGCAACGGGGTTGATGTCGGAGTGGACGACGCGGACTTGGACGCACAGGCGATGCTGAGGGTGGCGGCGGGAGACCGGCGGGCCTTTGCCTGGCTGTTCGACCGCTACCACGCGAGCGTGGCGCGCTTCGCGCTGCGCTTCGTGGGCAACCGGGAGCGGGCCGAGGAGCTGACGCAGGACATCTTCGTGAAGCTCTACCGGAACGCGCGGGCCTACCAGCCCACGGCGCGCTTCAAGACGTTCCTCTTCCGGGTGGCCACCAACCACTGCCTCAACGAGGTGCGGCGCGGCGAGTACCGGACGCCACACGCGCCGGACGCAGACGACACGGAAGGAGGGGAGATGGAAGGTCCCCGGGGCGACAGGCCGGATGCGGCGCTGGAGGGGCGGGAGCTGGAGCGGGCGGTGAGCGAGGCCCTGGCCGGAATGAGCGCCCGGGAGCGCGCGGCCTTCACCATGTGCCGCTTCGAAGGCATGGCGTACCGGGACATCGCGGACGCGCTGGAGGCGAGCGAGTCCGCCGTGAAGAGCCTCATCCACCGCGCCACGCTGGCGGTGGCGCGCAGGATTGAAGCGCTGCAGGCGGGCACCGTGCCCGCGAGGAGCAGGGCATGAGCTGTGATGACGCGGATGATTTGACGGCGTACGTGGACGGCGAGCTGCCACCGGCCCGTGACGCGCGGGTGCGTGCCCACCTGGGCGCCTGCGCGGCCTGCCGCGCCACCGAGGCGCTGCTGCGCACCACCGTGGCGCGGCTGGCGGAGCTGCCCGCCTTCGAGCCCTCGCCGGCCACGCGGCGCGCGGTGCTGGCGAAGCTGGACGCGCTGCCCATGTCCTGGCCGGAGCGGATGAGGACCTGGCTGCGCCCGGCGGTGCTGTGGCCCTCCGCCGGACTGGTGGCGGTGCTGGCCGTGTCCCTGCTGATGCCGCGCCCTGGCCCGGACGCGCCGCTGGCGCTGGAGGACGCGTCCGTCATGGAGCTGGCGGCGAACCTGGAGCTGGCCGAGGACTACGAGCTGCTGGGGCTCGACAGCATGGCGGACCTGGAGGTCGTCGCGGACCTCCACGAGCTGGAGGTGGTGCAATGAGGAACGGGAACCTGGCGGCCACACTGACGCTGGGCGTGGCGCTGCTCACGGGCGCCGCCGCGCGCGCGGAGGCTCCAGCGCCCCGGACGGCGGCCGAGCGCTTCGAGCAACTGACGCCAGAGCAGAAGGAGGCGCTGCGCGCGAAGCTGCGCGAGTTCAAGGCGATGCCGCCCGCCGAACAGGCGCGCATCCGCGCCAACCTCCAGCGCTGGCGCCAGCTGCCGCCCGAGGAGCGCGAGCGCATCCGCGCCAACCTGCGCGAGTTCAAGCGCCTCACGCCCGCGGAAAGACAGGCCCTGCGCGAGCGGGCCCGGGACTTGAGGAAGCTGGACCCGGAGCAGCGCGCCGAGCTGCGCCAGCGCCTGCGGCAATACCTGAAGGAGCACCCGGAGCGCCGCGAGCAGCTGCTGGAGAACGTCCGCCGCTGGCGGCAGCTGTCGCCCGAGCAGCGGCAGGAGGTCCGGGAGCGCCTGCGCGAAAGGCGGCGCCGTTGAGCGGCGCCCTGTCCGCCGTCGTCCTGCTGTGCCTGCTGCCCCTGGGCGCCACCGCCGCCGAGCCCCAAGCCGCCACGCCCGCGCCGCCCCCCAGCACCCCCACGAAGCCGCCCCCGCCCGGCGAGCCTCCGCGCGCCCGCGTCACGCTCTCCGAGGAGGACCAGGAGGTGGTCGAGCACCTGGAGCTGCTGGAGAGCCTGGACGCCGCCGAGGACCTGGACCTGCTGCTCGAGCTGGGCCGGGAGGACTGACGCCCCCGACGCGGAGACGACGAAGCCCGAGCCCCCTTCGTGGGAGCCCGGGCTTCTGGCGCTTCAGGTCCGAAGCCGCGCGACGGCTACTCCACCGTCACGCTCTTGGCCAGGTTGCGCGGCTGGTCCACGTCGTTCCCGCGCAGGTCCGCCACGTGGTAGGCGAGCAACTGCAAGGGGATGGTGGCCACCACCGGCGCCAGCAGCGCGCAGGCCGCGGGAATCCGGATGACGTGGTCGGCCAGCGTGGCCACGTGCTCGTCGTCCTCGTCGATGATGGCAATCACCTTGCCACCGCGCGCGCGGACCTCCTCGATGTTGCCAATGATTTTCTCGTAGGCGACGTGCGGCTGCTTCGGCGCGATGACGACCACCGGCATCTTGTCGTCGATGAGCGCGATGGGGCCGTGCTTCATCTCACCGCCCGCGTAGCCCTCCGCGTGGATGTACGAGATTTCCTTCAGCTTGAGCGCGCCCTCCAGCGCCACCGGGTGCATGGGGCCGCGGCCGAGGAAGAGGAAGTCCTGCGCGTTCATGTACTCGCGCGACACGCGCGTCACGGCCGGCTCGCACTTGAGGACGTCCTCAACCATCTTCGGCACCTGCGTCAGGTGCGTCAGGTGCTCCTGCGCCGCCGGCACGGACAGGGTGCCGCGCATGCGGCCCAGCTTGACGGCCAGCAGGTACAGGGCCACCAGCTGCGTGGTGAACGCCTTGGTGGACGCCACGCCAATCTCCGGGCCCGCGTTGGTGAGCACGGAGAATTCGGCCTCGCGCGTCATCGCGCTGCCAATGACGTTGCAGATGGCCATGGCCGTGGCCCCGCGGGCCTTGGCCTCCTTGAAGGCCGCCAGCGTGTCCGCCGTCTCGCCCGACTGGCTGATGGCGATGGCCAGGTGCGTGCCGTCGACGATGGGGTCGCGGTAGCGGAACTCGCTCGCCAGCTCCACCTCCACCGGCAGGCGCGCCAGCGACTCAATCATGTGCTTGCCCGCGACACCGGAGTGCCACGACGTGCCACACGCGAGGATGGTGACCTTCGTCAATGAGCGGACCTTCTCTGCCGACAGGTTCCAGCCCTCGAAGTGGACGTCGCCTTCCGACAGGAGCATCCGGCCGCGCAGCGTGTCCGCGATGGCGCGGGGCTGCTCCCAGATTTCCTTGTGCATGAAGTGCTTGTGGCCGCCCTTCTCCGCCATCATCGGCGTCCAGTCGATGCGGCGGGTGGGCCGGTTCACCTTCTGGCCCTGGCGGTTGTAGATGTCCACGGCCGCCGCGGTGATGACGGCCAGGTCACCCTCTTCCATGTAGACGAAGTCGCGCGTGTGCTCGAGCAGCGCGGGCACGTCGCTGGCCAGGAAGTTCTGGCCTTCGCCCAGGCCCAGCACCATGGGCGAGGCGTCCTTGGTGCAGACGATGCGGTGGGGCTCACTGGCCGTCAGCACGGCCAGCGCGTAGGTGCCCCTCACCTGGGCAATGGCCGCGCGCACCGCGTCCGGCAGCTCCAGGCCACGCTCCAGCCCTTCGGAGATGAGGTGCGCGAACACCTCCGAGTCCGTCTCCGAGGAGAAGACGTGTCCACGCGCGCGCAGCTGCTCCTTGAGCGCCAGGTGGTTCTCGATGATGCCGTTGTGCACCACCGCCACGTCCTTGTACGTGTGCGGGTGCGCGTTCTCGTCGGAGGGCCGCCCGTGGGTGGCCCAGCGGGTGTGCCCGATGCCGATGTTCCCCGGCGGCTGGTCCGCCACCACCCGGTTCTCCAGGTTGCGCAGCTTGCCCGTGGCCCGCACGACGTTGAGCTTGCGCTGGTTCAGCACCGCCACGCCCGCCGAGTCATAGCCACGGTATTCGAGCCGCTTCAGGCCCGACACCAGGATGGGGGCTGATTCCTTGTCACCGACGTAACCAACAATCCCGCACATAGTTGCACCTCTCTCGCACGCCCACGCCCGCCGGAGCAATCCGCGGGATTCCCCTACATCCCTGCCGCGCAGCACTCTGCCTGGTTCCCAAGCAAGAGCCGCGCCGCCTATCCCGCCCGAGCCTTCGCCTGCCGCGCCTTCTTGGTGGCCACCCAACCCTCCTTGGTCACCTGTGGCGTTCGGGACACAGCGAGGCTCCCTGGAGGCACATTTTTCGTCACGGTGGTGCCCGCGCCGACATACGAGCCGTCGCCCACCTTCACGGGCGCGACGAGCTGGGTGTCGGAGCCGATGAACACCCCATCACCCAGTTCAGTCAGGTGCTTGTTCACCCCGTCATAGTTACAGGTGATGGTGCCCGCCCCCACGTTGCACCCTGAACCAATGACAGCGTCCCCCAGGTACGTGAGGTGGTTGGCCTTCGAACCTTTTCCAATGCGGGCCTTCTTCGTCTCCACGAAGTTGCCCAGATGCACGTCCTCGGCCAGCTCCGTCCCGGGGCGCAGCCGCGAGAAGGGACCGATGACGTTGCGCGCCCCCACCCGGGCCTCTTCCAGCACGGAGTAGGGCTTGATGAGGGTGCCGTCCGCCACGGTGGAGGCATGCAGCACGCTGCCCTGGCCAATGGTGCAGCCCTTGCCCACCACGGTGCCCGCGGCCAGCGTGACGCAGGGGCCGATTTCGGTGTCGGGCCCCACGGTGACGCCTTCCTCGATGTAGGCGGTGGCGGGGTCCTGCAGCGAGACGCCGGCGCGCATGTGCGCCTCGTTGATGCGCTGCTGCAGCACGCGCGCGCGCGCGGCCAGCTCCACCCGGTCATTCACGCCGGCCGTCTCCGTGGCGTCCGCCTCCACCGAGCCCACCGGGCCCAGCTTCGCGGCCATCTCCACCAGGTCGGTGAGGTAGTACTCGCCCTGGGCGTTCTGCGGCTTGATTTCAGCCAGCGCCTTCCAGAGGAACGCCGCGTCCACGGAGTAGATGCCGGCGTTGCACTCGCGCACCGCGCGCTGCTCCGGGGTGCAGTCCTTGTGCTCCACGATGCGCGTCACCTTGCCACCCTCGCGGATGACCCGGCCGTAGCCCGTGGGGTCCTCCAGGGTGGTGGACACCATGGCCAGCGTCCCGCCCGCCTGGTCATGGGCGGCCAGCAGCGCCTCCAGCGTCTCGCGACGCAGCAACGGCACGTCGCCGTAGAGGATGAGGACCCGCCCGGAGTAGCCCTTCAGGGCCTCCTCGGCGGAGCGCACCGCGTCCGCCGTCCCGCGCTGTTCACGCTGGAGCGCGAAGCGCAGGGGGGCCTCCGGGAAGAGGCCTCGGACGGCCTGCTCCACCGCCTCCGCCTGATGGCCCACCACGGGGACCACCGACGTCGCGCCCAGTTCAAGGGCCCGCTTGAGGGGATACGCGCAAAGGGGCCGGCCGAGGATGGGGTGAAGGACCTTCGCCTTCTCCGACTTCATCCGCGTGCCCTTGCCCGCGCACAGCACCACCGCCGCCAGAACGCTCATGCGGCGGAGAATTAGGGACAGCGAATCGAGTCGTCAACCGCCCGAGGATCAGAAGGCGTGACGGTGTCCACCGGCCGTGCCTTCGCACTGACCGAGACGCACAGGGTGTTGCGTTGAATCGTGATGCCGAAGCTGGGCTTCAAGAAGACCGTCACCTCGGCCGCGCCAGGCGCGGCGCCAGGTAGGGTCTTTTTCTCGGGTATGGCTGTCGTGCTCATACGCTCCCCCGGACGCGATTCATGATGGGACCAGGATGCACGTCGTCGGAGAACAATCCAAGAGGAAAAATGTTGCCGGGCTGAAATCCTGGTCCCGGCCACACGGTTCGTGCATACCGAGACACATGTAGTCCGTCTGCTCCCCTGGCGTCGCCGGACTGGAGGGTAGGCTTTTGTCGCCCGGGTAACACACCACCCAGGACAAAAGCCAGCGATGGACTGTTCAGACAACGCGAGGAGGGCTGGACCTGTGAAGGAAACAAGCTTCCGCGGTGCGGTGGTGAAGCGCGGGCTGCTGGCCGCGGTGTTGGTGGCGGCGAGCGTCGCGCAGGCGGCGCGCCCATACCGGGGCGGCGCGGTGGCCACGGCCTACCCCCAGGCGAGCGCGGCGGCGCTGGAGATGCTGGAGAAGGGCGGCAACGCCACGGACGCGGCGGTGGCGGCGGCCTTCGTGGCGGCGGTGGTGGGGCCCTACCACTCCGGCCTTGGCGGTGGCGGCTTCGCGTTGGTGCACGACGCCAGGAGCGGCGACACGAAGGTGCTGGACTTCCGCGAGGTGGCCCCCAAGGCGGCCACGCGCGACATGTACCTGAAGGACGGCAAGGTGGTGCCGGGCCTGTCCACGGACGGCGCGCTGAGCGTGGCGGTGCCGGGCGCCGTCGCGGGCTACCTGGAGCTGCTCAAGGCGCACGGGAAGCTGAAGCCAGCGGTGGTGCTGGCGCCGGCCATCGCCGCGGCGCGCAAGGGCCTGTGGGTGACGCCGCGCTACCGCACCATGGCGGAGGGCCGGCTGGCCTGCCTGAGCCGGGACGCGGAGGCCTCGCGCGTGTTCCTGGTGAAGGACGCACAGGGCCAGTGGGCAGCGCCGCCCGTGGGGCACGTCCTCCGCCAGCCCGACCTGGCGCGCACGCTGGCCTCCATCGCGAAGGGCGGCGCCAAGGCCTTCTATGCGGGGCCGGTGGCGAAGGCCATCGCCACGTCGGTCCAGGCCGGCGGCGGCATCCTCACCCAGGAGGACCTCGCGACCTACAAGACGCGCGGCGCCACGCCCCTGGAGGGCCGCTACCGCGGCCACCGCATCCTCACCATGCCGCCGCCGAGCGCGGGCGGCGTGGCCGTCATCCAGGTGCTGACCGCGATGGAGCAACTGCGTCCCCAGGGCGTGCCGTTCCGCGACGCGGAGGCGCTGCACCTCTACGTGGAGGCCGTGCGGCGGGCCTACGTGGACCGCGCGAAGCACCTGGGAGACCCGGCCTTCGTGGACGTGCCCCTGGCGCGGCTGGTGTCGCCCGGCCACGTCGCGGACCTGGCGGGCGCCATCGACCCGAAGAAGGCCACGCCCAGCGCGTCACTGCTGGCGCCGAAGGAGGGCGTGCGGGGCTCCACGCTGACGGACGAGCCCACCACCCTGACGCCCGAGCCGGAGAAGAAGAACACCACGCACATCTCCGTCATCGACAAGGACGGCAACGCGGTGGCCATGACGACCACGGTGAACTACGGCTTCGGCTCGTGCGTGGTGGCCAAGGGCACCGGCGTGCTGCTCAACGATGAGATGGATGACTTCGCCGCGCAGCCGGGCGTGCCCAACGCCTACGGCCTGGTGACGGGCGAGCCCAACGCGATTGCGCCGGGCAAGGTGCCGCTGTCCTCCATGTCCCCCACGCTGGTGTTCGCCAAGGACGACTCCCGGCGCGTCATGCTCGCGGTGGGCAGCCCGGGCGGCTCCACCATCCCCACCACCGTCATCCAGGTCATCAGCAACGTGGTGGACCACGGCATGGACGTGGCGCGCGCGGTGAACGAGGGCCGCGTGCACCACCAGTACCTGCCCGACGAGGTGTGGGTGGACAAGTGGGGCCTGGAGCCGGCGACGCTGTCCGCGCTGGAGGCCAAGGGCCACAAGGTGCGCCGCGTGGAGCAGTGGGGCGACGCGGAGGCCGTCTACAGCGACCCGGAGACGGGGCTGCGCTTCTCCGCGAGCGACCCGCGCAACGAGGGCGCCGCCCTGGGACAGGACTGAGCAGTGCCCACCCCACCGCCCATCTTCGACGCCCACCTCCACCCGGAGAGCCTGAGCGACCAGGATTTGGAGTCCATGCGCTTCTTCGGCGTGGAGCGGGCGCTGGTGGTGGCGCACCACTTCCCGGAGCCCACGTCCAAGGCGCTGCTGCGGCACTTCGATGACCTGGTGGAGCGCCAGCTTCCCCGGTTGGAGCGCCTGGGCATCCGCGCGTACGCGGCCCTGGGCGTCCACCCGCGCTGCATCCCCCGGCGCGGCTTGAGCGAGGTGCTGTCCGCGCTGCCCGGCTACTTCCAGGGCGGGCGCGTGGTGGCGCTGGGCGAGACGGGCCTGCACACGGGCGGCGAGGAGGAAGAGGAAGCCTTCCTGGAGCAGCTCGCGCTGGCCCGGAGCCTCAAGCTGCGCGTGGTGGTGCACACCCCCACCACCGACAAGGAGCGCCACACGCGGCGCATCCTCACGCTCCTGAGGCAGTCCGGCCTGCTGCCCTCGCGCGCGCTGGTGGACCACGCCAACGCCCGCACGGTGCGCACCATCCTGGAGGTGGGCCACTGGGCCGGGCTGACGCTGCACCCCGAGGCGCTCAAGGCCGAGCGCGCGGTGGTGCTGGTGCGGCGGCTGGGCAGTGAGCGGCTGGTGCTCAACTCCGACGCGGGCGACGGCGCCGGTGACATCCTCGGCCTGGCGCGCGCCGCCAACCTGCTGGCCAAGGCCCGCCTGTCCGAGCGCATCGTCCGCCGCATCACCCACGAGAACGCCGCCCGCTTCTTCCAAGTGGGCGGCTGACGCTCGCGCGGCGCCGCACAGCCACCGTGGCCGGACGGTGTTGACCCGGGTCAACCCTCCTCCACGGCGGAATCTTGCGATGAAACGGCGCGCTCTTCGTCATTCCCATCAGGAGCACGCAGCGGAAATAGGCCGGTCCCCCGCACGTTGCCCCCTCACCCGCGCTGGGAGTGGCATTTGCACCGCTTGGTCGTCTTCGTCGTCAGCCTCGCGCTCGCGGGCTGCACTGGCCCGTCCTCCGCTCAGCGCCCTGCGTCATCCACCGGAACGCCGGTGCATGTCGCGGCGCGCCCCTTGGAGCCTGACGCGGGCCGCCAACTGACCGCCACACCCGGGCGCTTCCTGGCGACCTGCCTGTGCGACGTGCAACGGGCCCTGGCGCGCATCGACGCGCTGCTGTCGCTGCCCGAGCCCCGGGACGTGGACGCGGCCCTCACCGCCTACGACGACGCCATCGCGTTGCTGGACGATGCCAACGGCCGCGCGGGCGTTGGCGCCAACACCCACCCGGACGCCGCGTTCCGCGCGGCGGCGGCCCGCTGCGCCCAGGCCGCGGAGGGCATGCGCACGGACGTGTCGCTCAACCCCCACGTCTACGCGGCCCTGGCCGCGCTGGACCTGAGCGGACAGGACCCCGCCACCCAGCGCTGGGTGGACCTGGTGCTGCGGGGCTTCCGGCGCGCGGGGGTGAACCGGGACGCGGCCACCCGCGCACGGCTGCGCGAGCTGCACGATGCACTCACACGGCTGGGGCAGACGTTCAGCCAGCACATCCGCGAAGACGTCCGGTACGTGGAGGTGGCGCCCGAAGCGCTGGCGGGCCTTCCCGGCGACTACATCCGGGACCATCCGCCGGGCCGCGACGGCCGGGTGCGCATCACCACCGACGCCGCTGACGCCCTGCCCTTCCTGACGTACGCGCTTGATGGCCGCGCCCGCGAGGCGGTGTGGCGCGCGGGCCAGCAGCGCGGCCATCCCCGCAACCTGGAGACGCTGTCACGCCTGCTCCAGACGCGTCACGACCTGGCCACGCTCCTGGGCTACCCGAGCTGGGCCGCCTACGCGTCAGAAGACAAGATGGTCCGGCACCAGCACGTGGCCGAGGACTTCATCGAGCAGCTCGCCACCGCCACCACCACCCGCGTCCAGGACGACTACGCCGCGCTGCTGGAGCGCAAGCGGCGCGACGTGCCCGGCGCCGCTCGCGTGGAGCCCTGGGAGCAGACGTACCTGAAGGAACAGGTGCGCGAGGAGCGCTACCGCTTCGACTCACGCGAGCTGCGCCCCTACTTCGAATACACGCGGGTGAAGCAGGGCGTGCTGGACATCACCGCGCGGCTCTTCGGGCTCACCTACCGCCGCGTCCCGGACGCGCCGGTGTGGCACCCGGACATCGAGGCCTGGGACATCTACGAGGGCCCCACGCGCCTGGGGCGCTTCTACCTGGACATGCACCCGCGCCCCAACAAGTACGCCCACCCGGCGCAGTGGGACCTGGCCACCGGCCGCGCGGGGAGAACGCTTCCTGAAGGCGTGCTGACGGGCAACTTCCCGCGTCCTGGCGCCCACCCCGCGCTGCTCCAGCACGCCCAGGTGCAGACGTTCTTCCACGAGTTCGGCCACCTGCTGCACCACGTCCTCGGCGGCCGTGCGCGTTGGGCGGGCCTGTCCGGCTCGCGCACGGAGCGCGACTTCGTGGAGGCCCCCGCCCAGGTGCTGGAGGAGTGGGCCTGGCGCCCGGAGTCACTCCAGACGTTCGCCCGGCACGTCGTCACCGGCGAGCCACTGCCCACGGAGACCATCCTCCGGATGCGGCGCGCGGACGCCTTCGGCAAGGGACTGTGGCTGCGCCAGCAGCTCTTCTACGCGGCCGTCAGCCTCCAGCTCCACGCGAGCGACCCCGCCGGCGTGGACACCACCGCGCGGGTGAACGCGCTCCAGGAGCGCTACATGCCCTTCCCCGCACTGGACGACACCTACGCCCATCTCTCCTTCGTCCAGCTCGACGGCTACTACTCCTCCGCGTACTACGCCTACCTCTGGTCGCTCGTCATCGCCCGGGACCTGCTCACGCCGTTCCTGGAGCACGGGCTGATGGACCCCTCCACCGCCCAGCGCTACCGGGACACCGTGCTGGGTCCGGGCGGCTCCCGTGACGCGGCGGACCTGGTCCGGTCATTCCTGGGCAGGGACTACGACTTCGAGGCGTACACCCGTTGGCTGAACGACGCCTGACGCTGCTCGTCAGGGGCTGTAAAAACCAAGGGCCCCGCGATGTGAATCGCGAGGCCCCTTGTGTTGTGAATCCGTCAACCCGTTGACACTCCGCTCACGCGGCGTCAGCGCTCAGTGCACCGCGGGTGCGGACACCGGCTGCTCGGGCTGCAGGGAGATGCCCTGGGAGCCCACATCGAAGCGGACCTGCACGGGGACGCCCTGATAGCGGTACTGGGCCAGGGAGTCCGCCGCCTCGTCGAGCTGGCGCTGATAGCGCTCCTCGAGCTCCACGGCGATCAGCAGCATCGTCTCGCCCGCGTCCTCGACGCCCGGGCGGTACACCTGGCACCGCTGGAACCGCGCCCAGCGACCGTTCTCCATCTTCACCAGCTCGCCGTCGTAAGCCATGCGCAGCTCCTCTGCCGTAAATCCAACGGAACCCAATGTAGGGCCGGATTAACTCCGTGTCATCCCCCCACCTGAAAATTCGTCAAAACCCTGAAAGTCCAATGGGTTAGGGGCATATCTGGCAGGCATCCAGGCGAGGAAACAGGGCAACTGCTCAAAAATGTAAATTGAGTGGGCCGTCAACGTGGTTAAGGCCAGCCTCGCGGGGCGGTGGCACGGGAGCAGTGCGTCACCTATGCTTTGGGGGAGATGAAGCTGCCCGGGCTGTTCCGCAAAGAGCGCACCACCATCCAGGCCGCCGACGCCCAGGACCATGCCGAGCGGCTCCTCGCGGAGTCGCTGCGCATGCTGGGTCAGGTCTGCTCCAAGGTCGCGGACGCCATCGAGGCGCAGCGGCTGTCCCGCCAGGGGTACTCGCACAACACCTACCTGCGACGGACCGACGGCGACGAGAACGAGGACGACCGCGTCAAGAAGGCGTAGACGGGTGGCTCGCATGGCCACCGACTCCGACGCTGACGTGCCCGCGCCCTGTCTGGCCTCCGCGCCCACGTGGCGGGACGCCGGCATCCGCATGCCCATGCCCGCCCTCCTGGACGCGGAGGGCCCTCGCCTGCCCGAAGGGCTGCCTCCCGTGGTGGACGCCCACGTCCACCTCTTCCCGGACCGGGTGTTCGACGCGGTGTGGCGCTGGTTCGACCAGTACGGCTGGCCCATCCGCTACAAACTGCACACGCGGCAGGTCGTGTCCTTCCTCCTGTCGCGAGGCGTCCACCGGGCGGTGGCGCTGCATTACGCCCACCGGCCGGGCATGGCCCGCGCGCTCAACGCCTACGTGGCGGAGGTGGCCCGGGAAGAGCCTCGGGTGCTGGGGCTCGCCACCGTGCTCCCGGGCGAACCCGACGCCACGGCCGTGCTGGAAGAGGCCTTCGACGCGGGCCTGCGTGGGGTGAAGGTTCATTGCCACGTCCAGGCCTTCTCCCCTGACGCGCCGCACCTTCACGAGGTGTATGCCGCGTGCGCGAAGGCAGGCCGTCCGCTCGTCATGCACGCGGGACGGGAGCCCTCCAGTCCCCACTACCCCCGCGACACCTACGCGCTCTGCGCCGCGGAGCGGGTGGAGCGGGTGCTGAAGGACCATCCCACGCTGAAGCTGTGCGTGCCCCACCTGGGCGCGGACGAGTTCGACGCCTACGCGCGGCTGCTCGAGCGGCATGACAACCTCTGGCTGGACACCACCATGGCCCTGGCCGGGTACTTCCCCGTCCCGCTCCCCCGCCGCGCGCTGGAGGTCCGGCCCGAGCGCATCCTCTACGGCACGGACTTCCCCAACATCCCCTACGCGTGGGACCGCGAGCTGCGGACGCTGCTGGGGATGAAGTGGGATGACGCGGTGCTCGCGGGCATCCTGGGGCAGAATGCACTCCAGCTCTACGGAGCGTGAGCCCCGTGGGCATCCGGCCCCGGATGCAAGCCTCGCCCTCACGGGCCGTTCGCTGTTGAAAAGCATCGGGGCCCCTTCCGGAATGGAAGAGGAGTTCCCATCATCCTGCCCATAGAATTTCGCGGCGCGACACCCAGCCGCAGCTTCCGAGGCCCTGCCATGTCCCACATCCTGGTCGTCGACGACGACGCGAGCCACCGCACGCTCATCTGCGATGCACTCGAGGAAATGGGCTATCCCACGGTGCAGGCGGCCAACGGCCGCGAGGCGCTGGACCTGCTGGAGGGCGCCATGCCCTCCGCCGTGCTGCTCGACCTGAGGATGCCGGTCATGAGCGGCTGGGGATTGCTCGACGCGCTCAAGAAGATGCCCCGTGCGCGCGGTCTGCCCATCATCATCATCTCCGGCTACGGCTTCGAATGGGAGGCCGAGCTCGTGGGCGCCGCGGGCTACATCTCCAAGCCCGTGGACCTGGACAAGGTGCGGATGACGGTGCAGCAGATCGCAGGACCGCCGGAGCTGTCGCTCGTCCACTGAGTCGGCACCGTAGGAGCCGGCGGGCATCCCCCTGTTGACGGGTGGGGATTGTCCCCCGGTGCCGGGCTCGGGTGAGATGGAGGGCATTCCATGACGCCCTCTCCCACTGATGACCTGGCGGTCGACGCCCGCGGCCTGCAGAAGCGCTTTGGCGGCTTCAGCGCACTCAACGGCCTGGACCTGCAGATTCCCCGCGGCGCCTTCTACGCGTACCTGGGCCCCAACGGGGCCGGGAAGTCCACCAGCATCGCCCTGCTGACGGGGGTGTACGGCCCCGACGCGGGCACCATCCGCATGCTCGGGGTGGACGCGGTGGCCAGGCCCATGGAAGTGAAGCGCCGCGTCGGCGTGGTGCCGGAGGAGCTGAGCCTCTTCGAGCGGCTCACCGGCCGGCAGTACCTCACCTTCTGCGCGCGCATGTACGGGCTGGACGGCGACGAGGCCGCGGCGCGGGCCACGGAGCTGCTGGAGCTCACGGAGCTCACCTACAAGGCGGGCGCGCTGGTGGCGGAGTACTCCAAGGGCATGCGCCGGAGGCTCGCCATCGCCGCGGCGCTGATCCACGCGCCGGAGCTGGTGCTGCTGGACGAGCCCTTCGAGGGCATCGACGTGCTGGCCGCCGGCGTCATCCGCGAGCTGCTGCGCGAGCTGAGCCGCCGAGGGGTGACGCTGCTGCTCACCACGCACGTGCTGGAGATCGCCGAGCGGCTGGCCACGCACGCGGGCATCATCCGCGGCGGCCGGATGCTGGACCAGGGCCCGGTGGGCTCGCTGCTGTCGCGCTACGCGTGCCCCTCGCTGGAGGCGGTGTTCGAGAAGCTCATCTCCGTGCCGGCCTCGCGCAACGCGCGCCTGTCCTTCTACGGCGAGGCGCCCGAGTCCGTGACGCCGCTGCGCCAGGAGACCGCATGAGCCGCCCCGCCGTGCCCGGCTTCTTCCGGCACCTGTGGCTCTTGTGGGGGCTGCGCTTCGACATCGGGCTGAATCAGGGCCCCGGACGCAGCCGGTTGCTCGCGGTGGCCGCCTTCGCCGCGTCGAGCGCGCCGGGCCTCTTCCTGGGCCTGACGTTCTTCACGCTGATGCGGCTGCGGCCCATCGCGCAGAGCAACGTATGGCCCTTCTTCATCCTCAACCTGCTGTGCTTCGTCACCTTCTCGGTGTGGGTGACGTGGCCGCTGCTCTCCGCGGGTGTGGATGACCACTCCGAGCTGAGCCGCTACGCCGCCTTCCCCATCTCCCCCTTCCGGCTGCTCATCGCGTCGACGGTGGCCAGCCTCTTCGAACCGCGCGCGCTCGTCTTCTACGCGCCGCTCACCGGGGCCGCGCTGGGCTTCGCGTCCGTTCGCGTGCTGTACATGCCGTGGCTGGCGGTGGTGCTCTACGTCCTCTTCGCGCTCCTGTGCGCGGCCTGGAGCCGGGTGGCGCTGTACGCCGTCATCAACGTGCTGCGGGCGAAGCACAGCGCCGAAATCATGGGCGGCGGACTGGGGCTCTTCCTCCTGGGCGCGTCGTTCATTCCGCCCATCGACACCTCGTGGCTGACGGCGGTGGGCGAGGCGGGCGTGGACGCCCTGGACATGTCCCTCATCATCAACGCGGCGGTGGCGCTGGGCCGCGTGCCCCCGGGCCTCTTCGGAGACGCGCTGGCGCAGCTCGCCTGGCACCGGCCCCGGGTGGCCATGCTGGAGGCGGCGGCGCTGCTCTTCTTCGCGGGCGTGGGCATGGCGGTGGCCTACGCGCTGCTGATGCGCTTCCACCGGCAGGCGGGCCGCGCGGGGAGCGCTGGCAAGGACTCGGGTGACAGCAACCCGTTCGCCACCACGCGGACGCGCTACACCACGCTGGTGACGCGCGAGGCCCTGGACCTGTGGCGCAACCCGCGCGCGCGGCTGCTGGCGTCGGTGCCCTTCATCCTGGCCATCCTGCTGAAGCTGCTGTCCGGAAGGGATTTGTTCGTGTTCCTCCTGGGCGGCTCGGCGGATGCGTGGCTGATGGGTGGCCTGTGCATCTACGGCGCGGTGGTGATTGCGTCCACGTTCTCCCAGAACACCTTCGCGTATGACGGACAGGGCTTCGCGGCCTTCCTGGCGGCGCCCCTGGACCTGGCGGAGGTGCTGCGTGCGAAGAACCAGGTGCAGGGGGCGGCGGCGCTCGGGATGGCGGCGCTGGTGGCGCTCTTCTACCGGGTGTACTTCGGCTTCGGCACCGGGCTGGACCTGCTGTGCGCCATGGCGGCCGTGGCGGCCGTGGTGCCCATGCTGCTGGCCGCGGGCAACTTCCTGTCGCTGTACTTCCCGGTGAAGTTCCACGCGAGCCTCAAGCGGCGGGACAAGGTGCCGCTGACGGCCTCCATGCTGGGCATCCTCGCGGCCAGCGCGGGCTGCATGCCCTTCGGCTGGGCGCTCAGGCTCGCGGGCAAGGAAGGCCCCACCTGGCACACGGCGGCGATGATTCTCCTGGCCGCCGCGCTGAACGTGGCGCTGTATCGCGGCGTGCTCCCCCTGGCGCTGCGGCTGCTGGAGCGGCGGCGGGAGGTGGTGCTCCAGGCGGTGACGCGGGAGTAGCCCACGGACGCCTGCAAGCGCGTCCGCGGTCTCCTGTTCCCCACCTCCATCGCGCTCAGTAGGCGATGCCGTGCCGGGCGGCCTGCGCCTTCACGCCCTTCATCACGTTGGCGTCGAAGGCGTCCTCCTTCTCGGGGGCGTTCTTCGTCAGCCACGCCTCGCGCTCCGCGGCCAGCGCCTCCGCCTTCTTCTCCAGCGACTTCTTCTCCTCGGAGAGCGCCTTCACCTTCGCCACCTGCGCCTCCTTGGACATGCCCTTGAGCTCGGAGGGGAGCTCGTCCGCCTTCACGCTCGCCAACGAGGACGGCGCCTCCACCAGGTCCACCGCGCCGCCCACCGCCTTGGGCGCGCTGCTCGCGGGGGCTCCCGCGGCCCCACGGCCGCGCGTCTTCTTCATGTAGCTGATGCGCTCGGCCGCCGCCTCCGGCGCCAGCGCCCCCATGGAAGCGGCGCGCGCCATGTTCTCCGCCTGGACCTCCCTGCGGCCCGTGTAGAGCGTCTTGGTGGACAGCTCCGCGTTCACCTTCGCCAGCTCCGCGTCATACGGCGTGGCGACGGCGACCATGCCACCGCCCTGGTCAATGGAGTCGAAGGTGCCGTCCGTCAGCTTCGCCACGAACCGCCACGACGTCTCCGTCTCGGCATCCCCGCCGCACCGCACGGTGTTCACGACGATGTGCTTCTCCCGGGCCTTCTTCGCCCAGTGCTTGAAGTCCCAGTCGTCGTTGCGCTGCGCGGGGGGCGCGTCCCCCACCAGGAAGATGGCCTTCATCACCTCGCGGTTCTGGCTCCAGGACAGCTTGGACACGGCCTCGCCCAGGCCGCGCCCCACGTGCTCGGGCGTATCCCCGCCGCCCCCCGCCTCGAACTTGCGCAGGTTGGCGAACACCGTGTCCAGGTCGTCGCTCAGGTCGAAGCGCTTCGTCACGTAGTCGTCGCCCACGTCGCGGTAGGCCACCAGCCCCACCTTCAGGTGCGGCGTCGGGCGGCCCTGCGCGATGCGCGATGCGATGGAGTAGATCTTCCGCTTCGCCCCCTCCAAGAGCCCGCTCATCGAGCCCGTCGTATCCAGCACGAACACCACCTCAATCTCCGGCCGGGCGGAGGCGGGGACCTGCTGTTGCTGGGAAGGCGCTGGCTGCGCGGGCTTCTGGTTCGGAGCGGGCTGCGCCTGAGCGGCCGGCGTCGCCGTCCTGGCGGGCGTGGGCTTCTCCACGGGCTTGAGCGGCGGGCTCTCCTTGGCCAGGGCCAGGGCAGCGGACAGAGCGGTGACGAGCGCGGCCGACAGCGCGGCGCGCGACAGGGACTTGCGGTCCATGGCGTTCTCCAAGGGGATGGGACGACGACAGCGAGGTTCAAAACGAACGACCTCACCCCCAGGTCTACGCCCCCGGTCGATTTCTCACACGCTCCGCCGGCCGCCTCGCCGAGCCCGCCTGCCCTGGAGCGGCTTGCCCGGGTGGCACGGGGGGCGGATGCTGGCGGGCACCAGGAGATTCAAGAACATGACCCCATCCATCCGCCGGCCCCTCATCGGGAGCCTGTTCCTCGTCGGCAGCGCGCTCGCGTTGTCCTGCGGCGGCACCGGGCCCTTCTTCCGCATGGCCTTCGACATCCCCGACACCCTCACCGCCATTCCGGGCGAGAGCCTCCCGGTGGACATCACCGTGCGGCGCGAGGGCGACGACCAGAGCGCGTTCCGCATCAACCTCCAGAACGCGCCCGAGGGCGTGACGCTCGCGCCGGAAATCGTCCTGCCCGACGGCGAGGCCATCGTCACCACGACCGCCACCTACGCGGTGGCGCAGGACACGCAGGCCCGGGGCATGATGCGCGCCTTGCTGGTGGCCACCAACGCCCTGGAGACGTTCGCGACCGGCGCCAACATCTTCCTCGTCATCCTCCCGCCGCCCGTGGACCAGCCGGACTTCTCCGTCACCATCGAGCCGCGCCAGTTGGACCTCTCCGCCGGCCAGAATGAGAAGGTGCGCATCACCGTGACGCGGGCGGAGGGCTTCACCGGCCCCGTCACCGTCGCCCTGGAGTCGCCCACCCGCCGCATCAGCATGCCCACGGTCACCATCCCCGCGGACCAGACCTTCGTGGAGCCCTACATCAACACCGACCGCGGAATGACCCGCGTGCCCGTCGCCGCCTCCATCATCGCCACCAGCGAGGACGGACGGCAGGCCAGCACGGGCACCACCGTCAACGTGCGCTAGGCACCGCCACGCCTCGGTTCGAAAGCCCACCCGCTCAACCTGCCCTCCCTGTCAGACGAACGGCGAGCCCCCGTCCAGCGCCGGGGCCCGCCCGCACGACACCGGTGCACGAAGAGGCCTGGGAGGGTTACCTTGAAGACAGTCATGAGCATCTCACCCACCCGCCGGCAGGCCGCGCTGGACGCCCTCAAGCTGGACGACGAGTCCCTCCTGAAGGCGTGCGAGGTGGACTACTTCATCGCCTCGGGCCCGGGGGGCCAGCACCGCAACACCACCGCCAGCGGCGTGCGCCTCACGCATGCCCCCACCGAGCTGTCCGTCAGCGCCACCGAGCGCCGCAGCCAGGTGCAGAACAAGGGCGTGGCGCTGGAGCGCCTGCGCGAGGGCCTCAAGGTCCTCACCTTCGTGCCCAAGGTGCGGCGGGCCACCAAGCCCACCGCCGGCTCCAAGCGGCGGCGCCTGGAGGGCAAGAAGCGCACCTCCGAAAAGAAGGCCCTGAGAAACAGCAAATCCGGCTGGTGACCCGGGTCCATTCGGACTCCAGTCACCCTGTCGTCGGACAGTCTGGGTGCGCCTAAAGTTTGCGGGCTCGCAGACGTTGCGAGGTCGTCTGCCGCTCTCAGCGCCCTCCTCTTGGAAATTTTCCGTGGAGTGTCAGGGGCTTGGCTCACCAGGCAGGGAGGCACGCGGTGTGCAGATACACCCCGCGTGTCTCCACTGCCCCAGCCCCCAGGGGTCATTGTGCCCGCAGGACATTCCCCCATGCCCTTGCTCACGGTTTTTGCGACGCCTTCCCAGAAGTACCGTTCCCGCGCGCCCCGCTGGAAGCTGTGGGCGCCCCTGGCGCTGACGCTGGCCGCCTCCGCCGCGTGGGCCCAGGACGCCGCCCCCGCGCCGGACTACGCCGTCGAGGCGAAGGACGCGCAGCCCTCCGGCCTGGTGGTGCGGGTGGCGCCCCTTCATCAGACGCAGTTCATCGTGGAGAACGCCGAGCGCGTGAGAGTCCAGGCCGCCGCGGTGGTCGAGGCGTCGCTCGGTGAGCCGAACCAAATCATGGTCCAGGGGCTGAGCCTGGGCGTGTCCGAGGTGCTCGTGTGGCGCCAGGGCGTCAAGCAGCCCCTGCGCGTGCGCGTGGAGGTCGCGAAGTGAGCCGGCGCGAAGCACGCGGAATGACGCTGCTGGAGGTCAGCATCGTCCTCGCCATCATCGCGGTGCTGGCCGCGCTGGCCTACGCGGGCTACGCGCAGCTCAGCGCGCGGACGAGCCCGCAGAACGCGGCCGCCGACCTGTCCGGCGCGCTCGCCGAGGCCCGGGCCCGCGCCGTGGACCGCCAGGCCGACGTGTGGCTCATCATCTACCCGGACATCAATCCGGAGGGCCAGGCCGGCGCCGGCAACGGCGCCTGGTTCCTGGTGGAGGACCGCCTGCGCGACTTCGGAGCCGCCGCGGCCCCCGCCGGGCAGCTGAGCTTCGGCACCTTCTCACCGCCGCTGGACATCCAGCCCACCGCGGCGCAGGGCCGGCTGATGGACGCCACGTACCTGGACCGCTACTCGCAGCGCACCGTCCGCTTCGGCGCCAGCGGCAACCTGGCGTGGACCGGCATCTTCGAGGGCCTGCCCGCCACGGACTGCAGCTTCTGCAGCGGCGCGCCGCGGCGTGGCGCCATCGTCTTCCGCGGTGACGGCTCCGCGCGCTTCGTGGACGGCGCGGGCCAGCCCGTCATCCCCGCTGGCAACGACACCGTGAACCGGGCCGCGTCGCTGGCACTTCTCTCCACCGACGGGCAGCGCGAATACCTCTTCGCCGTCTCCGCGCCCGTCGGCTTCGTCGACATGAGGGTCAACCGATGAGGCGCCTGAATCCCGCATCCCGCCGTGCCCACGTGCGCGGCGCCACGCTCATCGAAGGCCTGGTGGCCGCCGCCATCCTCGCCATGGGCATCAGCGGCGTCTTCGGCGGGCTCATCTTCGCCAGCCAGCAGAACGCCGCCGCCAACCGCCTGTCGCAGGCCAGCGCCATCGCCTCGCAGGTGCGCTCCGGCATCCAGCTCCAGGGCCGCTCCCGCCTCTTCGCCGACACCGGACCGCTGTCCAGCGCGCGCTGCGCTGGCGCCGCGGAGACGCTGGAGCTGGCCGGCGGCCTCTCCACCCTGCCCGACGCCTGCGTCGTGGACCTGGACGCCTTCGAGACGGGGACCGGCGACCCGCTGCTCCGCGTGGTGCCGGGCTACTCGCCGGAGGAGAGCGAGCACTACCGCCGCGTCCTCGTCTGGACGCCGGCGCAGGCCATCGACTCGGTCGCGGTGGTGGTGTCCTTCCGCAGCGCCGGCCAGCGCCGCTACGTCAAGCAGTTCGTCGCGCTCTACAACCCGGCGGAGAACGGCGCGGGGGTGGAGCTGTGAGCATGTCCAGGGCGCACGCGCGACGCGGCTTCACGCTCATCGAGTTGCTGGTGGGCATCACCGTCTCCTCGGTGGTGCTGCTGGCGGTGGCGGGGACCATCATCGCCGTCAACAACATCTTCCAGAACAACACCGTCTCCAAGACGGCCGTCGAAGGCAGCCGCGTGGGCACCGACTACCTCAACCGCACGCTGCGCTACGCGGGCTACGGGCTGGACCCGGCCATCGCCTTCGACTTCGACACGGCGGGCCTGCCGGGGGCGCGCAAGGACAACTACACCGAGGAAGTGGAGGACTGGGGCACCTTCGTCACCGACGACCTGGCCTTCCGCTACCGCGACCCGATGTTCCTGCGCCAAGGCCAGCTCGACGGCACCGGGACGCCGCCCTTCCAGTTGACGCTGGACTCCGCTGCGACCTTCGGCCAGCCCCTGCGCCAGGGACAGGCGGTGCTGGTGGCCTGCCCGGGTGGCCAGGACTACTTCCTGGGACGCCTGACGGCGGACGTGCCCGCGGACGGCACCACCGCCACGCTGGACACCGCGCTCGCCGCGGGCCTCCCGGGCGACGTGCCCAGGGCCTGCATGTCGGACGCCGGCCGCGTGCCCTTCGTCATGCTGGTGCATGAGAAGCGGCTGCGCGTGGAGGCGCACGGTGGGCGCCCGTACCTGGTGGTGAAGCACGGCTGGGCGGACAACGCCGACTTCGACCCCATCGCCGCGGACGTGGAGTCCTTCCAGGTCAGCTACCAGATGAACCGGCCGCCCGCGAACTCCGCGTGCTGCGCCGGCCTGCCCGCGCCCGACGGCGCCGTGGGCAGCGGCATGGCCTGGGTGCTGGGTGACGAGGACTCCGTCGTGCTGCCCAAGTCCGACGCCGACGTTCCCACGCCCACGTACAGCACGCCCTATGACCATGAGCACCGCTACAACATGAATCCGGCCAACATCCGCTCGGTGGGCGTGGGCCTCACGGTGCGCTCGGTGCGCCAGCTGCCCTCCGGCCAGAAGAACCAGGCCCGCCGGCTCTTCAACGCGGAGCCGGTGAATCCCGAGGACACGTTCTTCCGCACCACCGTGGAGACGTCCGTCCGCATTCCCAACATGACGTCCCGCGCGTTCTTCATCCCCGAGCTGCGCGCCGCTGGCGTCGCCGGTGACCTCAAGAACGTCTGGGGAGGCTAGCCACCATGACTCACTTCGCCTCACGCCGGGGCAGCGCCCTGGCCATCACCCTGATTGCCCTGACGGTGCTGCTGCTGCTCGTGGTGGGCGCCATCACCTTCACCGGCCGCAACCAGTCCGCCGCCGTGGCCAAGACGCGCAGCGACCGCGTGGAGGCCTGCGCGGAGACGGCGCGGCGCTACCTGCTGTCGCGGCTGAAGGTGTTCGGCACCGGCGCGGTGCCCGTCACCCACATCAGCCTGGAGCAGGTGCTGCAAGACGACCAGGTCGTCGCCGACAGCACCGTCATGCGCACCGCCCACCTGGGAGACACCGCGTCGGCGCCCACGGCGGCGGTGCTCGCCTCGTCCTCGTTCAGCAGCGGCAAGGACCAGGTGAGCGACGCGGCCAACACCCTTCGAGAAGGCACGGCCGGCGGCAGCTACTACCGCGTGGTCGTCATGTGTGACGAACCCGGAGGCCGACAGGCCGAGACCGAGTTCGTCTTCCGCTTCGGCATCTGACCCCTTCGACACCGCCCTTCCCCGAGAGCCCCCCCCATGAAGGCACTCTTCTCCACCTTGACGGCCCTGTCCGTGCTGCTGGCCGCCCCTGGCGCGCTCGCGCAGGACCCGGCGTCATGCAGCCTGCAGTCCACCTCCCGCCTGGACGCGCTGCTCAACCCCGCCCGCGGCAGCGACGAGCGCTTCTTCACCAGCCCCAGCGGCCCGCCCAACATCCTGCTCATCCTGGATACGTCGGGCTCCATGGCCTGGTGGCCCATCGCCTGGAGCAACAACGACGACTACAGCTACGCCGAAAACGGGAACGGGCAGTTCCCCGGCTGCCGGCAGGGAAACATCGACGAGCTGAACTACGACGCCAACGTCGAGTACCCGCGCATGTGGCTGTCGCTGACCAACCAGGACTCGCCCTGGTTCGTACCCACCAGCTACTACCGCTTCGACGGGAGCGGCGGCAACAACCAGGAAAGCTTCGGGATGAACCTCAACCCCGTGCGCTTCGACCAGCCACCGCCCAACACCGTCATCAGCGACAACGCGGCGGCGGCATGCGCCAACCTGGTGGGCACCGGAAACGGCGGCAACCGGCCCGCCGCGCGCGCCGCGTGCGCGCAGTGCCTCGCGACGAAGGGCTACTTCCAGCACACATCCAGTCGGCGTGTCGCGTCGGGCAACTTCCTCAACTTCTACTCACCGCGCGGCCACTCCGCCGTCAACGTCATCAGCCAGGTGCTCAAGGACTCGGAGCGCACGCGCTTCGGCGTGGTGACGTTCTCCGCGAGCAGCGCCGCCAGCAACACGGTGAAGTGGGACAACCAGGACGTGGTGCGCTTCGAGCGCTTCGGTCCCCGGTGTGACCAGTCACTCAGCGGCGCGGAGCGTGACAACCACCGCAACAACCTGCTCCTCAAGATGAACCGCGGGCTGCAGTTCAACACCGGCACGCCGCTGACGCAGGCCATGTGGGGCGCCAGCACCTACTTCCGCTCCGCCGGCAGCGACCCGTTCCCCGGCTGGTTCGGCAGCGGCTACCTGCGTGACTCGGACTTCGACGACGAAGACTCGCCGGGACGGGCCGCCACCTGCTTCACCTGCGGCTTCAACGCCATGATTCTGCTCACGGACGGTGAGCCCAACGAGCCCAGCGGCGACTCCGCCCAGGTGCCCTCCCAGGTGCGGAACCTCGAAGTCCCCTGCAACAACTGCGCGGCGGCCGGCCAGGGAAACAACAGCGGCGGCTCCAGCAGCCACATCCACCGCATCGCCAAGTGGATGTGGACGCATGACCTGCGGCCGGAGCTGGATGGGGCGCAGCAGGTGGCCACCTACACCGTGGGCTTCGCGCTGACGAACACGCAGGCCATCAACCTGCTGCGTGTCACCGCGGACGCGGGCGGCGGGCGCTTCTACGCGGCCACCAACTCCAGCCAGCTGAAGACGGCGCTCCAGTCCATCGTCGACGACGTGCAGAACCGGAACGTCGCGTTCGCCGCGGCGGCCATCTCCTCGTTCCAGACGGGCAGCTCCACGCTCAGCGCGTTGATGCCGCGCATGTCGCCCGCGTCGGGTGACAGCGCCTGGCGCGGAGACCTGTGGCGCTTCAACCAGTTCAACGAGTTCGTGGAGGGCGTGGACAAGAATGGCGACGGGGACATGGACGACATCTTCGTCGTGGACCGGGATGGCGACATCGTCGTCGAGGACACGTCTGGCAACTTCGTCAAGGACGGCGGCAGCACCCCGGCCAATCAGTTCTGGGAGGCGCGCCGCGCGCTGATGGCGCGGACGCTGAACAGCCGGAAAATCTACACGGTGACGGACAGCAACCAGGACGGGCGCATCACCGCCGCGGACAACACGGCGACGCCCATCGAGTTCACCGTGGAAAACCGCGAGGCGCTGAAGAGCTACTTCGGCATCCTCGGCACCCCCGTCTGTCCGAAGGTGCAGTCGCTCATCCCCCTGGACATCGACCCGGGCACGTTGATGACAGGCCTCCGGCTGACGCCGCAGCAGGCCGCCGCGGCCATGAGCGTCACGGTGCCCGGCTTCACCAGCCTGACGCAGACGCAGACCTGGCTGGACGACCTCTGCGTGCGCACGCTCATCCAGTACGTGCGCGGCCAGGACCTGGCGGACGAGGACGGCAACAACAACCGCATCGAGGTGCGCCGCTCCGTGCTGGGCGACATCTTCCACTCCGCGCCGGTGCTGGTGGAGCCACCCATGGACAAGTTCCTGTGCAACCTGGGCATGAGCAATCAGTGCACGCGCACGCTCTACAGCCAGCAACTGGGCGTGTCGCCCACGCCGCTCGCCACGGAGAACATCAGCCGCTGCGGCAACACCGTGGAGGTGGACGCGTATGACGCGTACCTGCACCGCTACCGCCGCCGGGACAAGCTGGTGCTGGTGGGCGCCAACGACGGCATGCTGCACGCCTTCCGCGACAGCACCGCCAGCGGCGACAACTGCGAGGGCGGCATGCCCATGATTGAGTACGCGCCCAGCACCGGCGAGGAGGAGTGGGCCTTCATCCCGCCGGACCTGCTGTCGCGCCTGCATGAGATGGCCAATGGCCACCAGTACTACGTGGACGGCGACATCATGGTGCGCGACGTGTGGGCGGACGGCTCGGGCGGCTCGCAGGCGGACGGCATCAAGCAGTCCGACGAGTACCACACGATGGCGGTGATTTCGGAGGGACGCGGCGGCGTGCACTACCTGGCGCTGGAGCTGCGCGCGGACGCGGGCACCGGCCGCTTCGGCGCGCCCCGGATGCAGTGGATGTACCCGCAGCCGGACTCCCCGGAGGCCGCCCTCTTCGGCAAGACGCTCTTCTCGCTCAGCCCCAAGCCGCCGCCCATTGGCCCCGTGCTGGTGGAGGCGGGCACCGCGCCCGGTGCGGTGTCCCGCTACAACGTGGAGACCCAGGAGCGGTGGATGGTGGCCCTGTCGGGCGGCTGGTCCCCCGGCCAGGAGAAGGGCCGCGGCATCTACATGGTGGACGCGTGGTCCCCCGAGGTGAATGGCCGCACCGACAACCTGTGGTGGAAGTTCGAATACGACCCGAACGCCACCGGCGAGCAGCACGGCCCCGCGCGGCACCTCACCCACAGCGTGGCGGCGCCCGTGGCGCTGGTGGACTACGGCGTGGCGGGCAACGTGCAGCAGGATGGCTTCTTCGACACGGCCGTCTTCGGCGACATGCGCGGCCAGCTCTGGGTGGCGCGCATGTCCGTGCCCGGCGCGCTGGACCCGTCCACGCGGCTCATCCGCAACTGGAGCGCCGCGCGCGCCTTCCAGATGGACCGGGACTCCGTGGGCCCCTCGGGCGTCCCGGGCACCAGCCTGACGCGGACGTGGCCCTTCTATTACGTGCCCTCCATCGGCATCCAGCCGGGCACGGGCGCCATGCGCGCGCTCGTCGGCACGGGTGACCGCTACGCGCTGCTGGATGACCAGGCCGGCATCTGCCGCTTCGACAACCCGCAGGCCTGCGCGCGCTACGGGTGCGGCAACGTGGAGGTGGACTACCGCGTGGACCGCATCGGCGAAAACATCACCCAGTCGCGGCACCAGTGGACGCAGCGAGGGCTGGCGCAATCCACGCTGACGCGCGGGACGGCGTCACAACCCGCTTGCGGCGACCCGGGCCAGACGGTGGTGTCTGCCCGGTTCACCCGGCACGAGGCCCGCGCCTGCCCGGGAGCGCCCCAGGACTACACCTCCATGAGCCCCGCGCGCGTGGAGTGCGGCAAGGACGCCGCGGGCAACTTCCGCTGCCTCGACGTGAGCAACGTGGCGCCCAACTTCGCGGACCTGGAGCTGACCCGCAGCGTCAACGCCATCGGGAAGAACCGCTTCTACGGCGTGCGCGTGTACGGCGTCACCGGGCAGATGTTCGCCGAGGACGCCACCGCTGTTTCCGCGGAGGGCCCCATGACGGCGAGCCAGTTCGACGCGGAGCGCCTGAGCGACCGCACGGGCGACAACGACACCAGCGGCGACCTGGTGGACGTGACGAACATCACCTGCGACGCGTCCGGGGCCTGCTCCGCGACGGGCGCCGCGCCGGAGAGCCCGGGGTGGATGCTGGAGTACACGGACAACCACACCCACAAGACGGCGGGCGGCGCGGCCACGGTGGCCAGCTGCACGCTGTGGAACGTCATCTACCCGTCGCAGGACGGCGAGGTGTGCAGCAGCACCGCGGCCCGGGCCCGCTTCTACCAGGCGGACTTCCTCAGCGGCCTGCCCAACTGCGCCGCGTCCTTCGACAACGCGCGCTTCCAGGAGCGCGCGGTGCTGTCGCCGCCGCCCGAGCCCGCCACCGCGGTGATGATTTCGCCCACGGGCAGCGTGAAATACAGCGCCATCATGCAGGAGCCCGGGCAGCGCCAGGCCACCTCCGTGGACGTGTCGGAGAACAGCGAGGTGCTGCGCAACGTGTACGAGCTGCCCCTCACCCAGGAGCAGCACGCCTGCCGTCACGAGGACGCGGCCCGCTGCCTGCCGTGATGTCGTGAAGGCCCGCCGCCGCCCTCTCCAGCTCGCCTGGGGAGGGCGGCCGGCGTTAGAAGACGGGCATGCCCACACTCGAAGACGCCATCGCGCTCGCGGTGGCCGCGCACCACGGCCAGCGAGACAAGGCCGGTCAGACGTACATCCTCCACCCGCTGCGGGTGATGATGCGGCTGGACACCGACGAAGAGCGCACCGTTGCCATCCTCCATGACGTGGTGGAGGACACGCCCTACACGCTCGAGCGCCTGCGCGAGCTGGGCTACCCGGAAGCCGTCCTGGGCGCGCTGGACGCGCTCACCCGCCGCCAGGACGAGACGTACGAGGCCTTCATCGAACGGCTGCGCCCGCTGGCGCTCGCCCGCCGCGTGAAGCTGGCGGACCTGGAAGACAACATGGACGTGCGGCGGCTGGCCGCGGTGACGCCCAGGGACGCCGAGCGTCTGGCCCGCTACCGCGCCGCCTGGGCCCGCCTGCGCGAGCCCTGAAGACACCACGGCCCGGAGCGCCACCAGGGACACTCCGGGCCGCGGTGCTACCGGCGCCCGCCGAGGAAAGCAGGGCGCCGGCTTCTTCGACTCCGCGCTAGGCCTTGGCCAGCTGGCGGAGCACGTACTGCAGGATGCCGCCGTGGCGGTAGTAGTCGAGCTCGTTCGGCGTGTCGATGCGGCACACCACCGTGAACTCCTTGGTGCCGCTCTCACCCGTGGCCTTCACGGTGAGCTTCTTCTGCGGCGCCAAGTCTTGCGCCACGCCGGTGATGTCGAACTTCTCGTGGCCGGTGAGGCCCAGCGACGCCGCGTCCTGGCCCGCCTCGAACTGGAGCGGCAGCACGCCCATGCCCACCAGGTTGGAGCGGTGGATGCGCTCGAAGCTCTTGGCGATGACGGCCTTCACGCCCAGCAGCATGGTGCCCTTGGCCGCCCAGTCACGGCTGGAGCCGGTGCCGTACTCCGCGCCCGCCAGCACCACCAGCGGCGTGCCCTCCGCCTGGTACTTCATGGACGCGTCGTAGATGCTCATCCGCTCGCGCGTGGGGATGTGGACGGTGACGCCGCCCTCCACGCCCGGAACCAGCAGATTCTTGAGGCGGATGTTGGCGAAGGTGCCACGCACCATCACCTCGTGGTTGCCGCGGCGCGCGCCGTAGGAGTTGAAGTCCTTGGGCTCCACGCCGTTGGCCATGAGGTACTTGGCCGCCGGGCTCGCCTTGGCGATGTTGCCCGCGGGGGAGATGTGGTCCGTGGTGACGGAGTCACCCAGCAGCGCCATGACGTGCGCGCCATGGATGTCCTGCGCGGGCTTGGGCTCCTTCGGCAGGTTCTCGAAGAAGGGCGGCTTGCGCACGTAGGTGGACGCGTCGTCCCACTGGAAGGTGGCGCCCTTGCCCACCGGCAGCTGCTGCCAGAGCGCGTCGCCTTCCATGGCGTTGGCGTACTGGCTGCGGAACTGCTCCGGCTTCACGCAGGTGCGGATGACCTCCTGAATCTCCTCGTTGGACGGCCAGATGTCGCGCAGGAACACGGGACGACCGTTGGGGTCGGTGCCCAGCGGCGCGTTGTCCAGGTCCATGCCCACCTCGCCAGCCAGCGCGTAGGCCACCACCAGCGGCGGGCTGGCCAGGTAGTTCATGCGCACGTGCGGGTTGATGCGGCCCTCGAAGTTGCGGTTGCCGGACAGCACCGCGGCCACCACGAGGTCCCCCTCGGTGACGGCGTTGGCCACGGGCTCCGGCAGCGGACCGGAGTTGCCGATGCATGTGGTGCAGCCGTAGCCCACGATGTGGAAGCCCACGGCCTCCAGGTAGGGCAGCAGGCCGGCGTCGCGCAGGTACTCGCTGACCACGCGGCTGCCCGGAGCCAGCGACGTCTTCACCCACGGCTTCGGGTTGAGGCCGCGCTCCACGGCCTTCTTCGCCAGGAGGCCCGCGCCCACCAGCACCGCCGGGTTGGAGGTGTTGGTGCAGGACGTAATCGACGCAATCACCACCGCGCCGTGGCCCACCTGGTAGCTCTGGCGGCCGTTCTTCACCGTGACGGTCTGGGCCAGGCGCTCGGGAGGCACCGCGGCGGCGGCCTTGCCCTCGTCCCCGCCCTTGCTCTTGCCGGCCGACAGCATCTCCACCAGCGACTTCTCGTAGCCGGACTTCATGTCCTTGAGGGGCACGCGGTCCTGCGGGCGCTTGGGGCCGGCGAGGCTGGGCACCACGGTGGACAGGTCCAGCTCCAGCGTGTCGCTGAAGAGGGGCTCCTCGGCGTCGTCACGCCGCCACAGGCCCTGCTCCTTGGCGTAGGCCTCCGTGAGGGCGACGAGGTCGTCCGGCCGGCCGGTGAAGCGCAGGTAGTTGAGGCTCTCCTCGTCCACCGGGAAGAAGCCGATGGTGGCGCCGTACTCGGGCGCCATGTTCGCGATGGTGGCCCGGTCCGGCAGGGACAGGTTCTTCAGGCCGCTGCCGTAGAACTCCACGAACTTGCCCACCACGCCCTTCTTGCGAAGCATCTGCGTGACGGTGAGCACCAGGTCCGTGGCGGTGGCGCCCGCGGGCAGCTTGCCAGCGAGCTTGAAGCCCACCACCTGCGGAATCAGCATGGTAATCGGCTGGCCCAGCAGCGCGGCCTCCGCCTCGATGCCGCCCACGCCCCAGCCCACCACGCCCAGGCCGTTGATCATCGTGGTGTGGCTGTCGGTGCCCACCAGCGTGTCCGGGTACACGGTGCTGCCCTGACGGAACGTCACGTGCGCCAGGAACTCCAGGTTGACCTGGTGGCAGATGCCGATGTCCGGCGGCACCACGCCAAAGCCCTTGAACGCGCTCTGACCCCAGCGGAGGAACGCGTACCGCTCACGGTTGCGCTCGAACTCCAGCTCGGCGTTCTCCTTGAACGCGGCGGACGTCGCGAAGGAATCAATCTGCACCGAGTGGTCGATGACCAGGTCGGCCGGGTTGCGCGGGTTGATTTTGTCCGGGTCGCCGCCCATGGAGGACAGCGCCTCACGCATGGCCGCCAGGTCCACCACCGCGGGCACGCCCGTGAAGTCCTGGAGCAGCACGCGCGCCGGGTGGAAGGAAATCTCCACGTCCGGGGTGGCCTTGGGGTCCCAGGCCAGCATCTTCTCCACGTGCTCGCGCTTCACCACGCGGCCGTCCTCGTGCCGCAGCAGGTTCTCCAGCAGGACCTTCAGCGAGAACGGCAGGCGGTTCACCGCCGGGTGGGATTTGGCCAGCTTGCCCAGGCTGAAGAGGTCGTAGGTGGCGGAACCCACCTTGAGCTGGGACTTCGTGCCGAAACTGTCGGTCATGTGTTGCCGTCCTTCCTTGCGCGGGATGCGGCAACTTCTAGGCCCCCCTTTGACGCGTTGCAAAGGGTTCCTGCGAGCGCATTGAAGGCCGGACGATTCGAGCCGCGGGACGCGCCCCGCCGAGGGGTGGGCAGGCGTGGCTCAAATGATTCTGCGAAGCAGAGACAGTGCCCGCTCCAGCAGCTTCTGCCACAGGGGCCGGCGGCGGAACTCCGCCAGCGTCACCTCGCGGCAGTCCCCACAGTCGGTGCGGAAGGAGTCCTCCAGTTGCCGTCCCAAACGAGCGTCGGCGAAGACCGCGTTCACCTCGTGATTGAAGGCCAGGCTGAGGCGCTCCAGGTTGAACGAACCGATGGTGCCCCACACCCCGTCCACCACGGCCGTCTTGGCGTGCAGCACGCCGCGCTGCCATTCGAAGATGCGGACGCCCGCGACCAGCAGCCGCTCGTAGAAGGCCCGGGCCATGAACTCCAGGAGGGGGTGGTCACTGCGAGCGTTGAGCAGCAGATGGACCTCCACCCCGCGCCGGGCCGCCTCACGCAGCGCCATCACCATGCGGCGGTCCGGGATGAAGTAGGCGGCGGCCACCAGCACGCTGCGCCGGGCCCGGCGGATGGCGTGCAGATAGGACCGGTGGATGCTTCGCCGACTGGACAACACCGCCAGCCCCACCGAGCCGCGGCGGGGCGGCGGGTTGCGCAGGCGCTCCAGCCGCCGCGTCAACCGGTGGAAGCGGCCCTGGAACATCATCCGCCACGTGGCGGAGAAACACCGCTCCAGTTCGTGGACGGCCGGCCCTTCGATGCGCAGCACGTCATCCCGCCACGCCGCGCCCAGCTCCGCGGGCGCCCAGTGGGCGGAGATGTTCACCCCGCCGGTGAAGGCCACCTCACCGTCCACCACCAGGATTTTGCGGTGGTCCCGCCGCAGCAGGTGCCGCAGCCCGCGTGACAGGCTGAAGGGCTTGAAGGCGCGGATGTCCACGCCCCGCGCGCGCAGCCCGGTGAAGAAGCTCCGGCGGCTCGTCCACGAGCCCACCGCGTCGTACAGCACCTTCACGTGCACGCCGCGCTCGGCCGCCTCCGCCAGCGCCTCGCCGAACCGCTCACCGACGGCGTCGGAGACGAACATGTACGTCTCCAGGCGGACATAGCGGCGCGCCTGGCGGATGGCCTCCAGCATCGCCGGGTAGGCCTCCACGCCGTCACGGAGCAACTGACAGGCGTTGCCCTGCACCACCGCGTGGCGGCGAGGCAGGTAGTAGCGCGACAGGAGCAGCCCGGAGACGTTGGGGCTCCACACCGGCCCATGCTCCGGCACGGGCCCCGGGGGCGTGGGCGCGCGCCGCGGCGCGCCCGTGTCCGCCTCCCCAGCCTGCTCGGTCAACGCCTCCGGCTCACGCATGGCCTCCCAACGGTGCGGATGCCCGCGAGCCCTGGCAACCCGAGCCGCTTCGCAGCCTGGCTTCCCGTGCCAGCCGGTGTCCGGAAGCCGACGGGACAAGCCCGTGACTTCACGAACACCGGAAAGCCGTGGCGTGCACCTAGAGGCCGTACTCCGCGCGCTTGGCGTCCGCGCGGGTGGCGCACGGCTGGTCGAACTCCGGGAAGTACTCCTTCACGTGGTCCAGGGTGGCGGAGGCGCTCTTGTAGTTGCCCTGGTTGTAGTAGCCCTCCACCTCCAGCAGCAGCTTGGAGCAGGTGCGGTCCAGCTCCTGCTGCGCCGCCTTCATGCGCTCCTGGGCGTCGTAGTAGAGGTCCGGCTTCGGCTCGGGGTGGGCCTCCAGCATCAGCCACGACACGCGGAAGGACTTCCAGGCCTCGTAGCGGTTGCGAGCGCCGATGTCCGGCGTCTGGAAGTGCTTCAAGCCCCGCTTGTGGTACTCGGTGGCCTCGCGCACCAGCTCCTCGGGCAGCAGGTCCGGCAGCAGCGCGCGCTCCACCCAGATGTTCCAGATGGTCCACGGGTCTTCGCCCGGCGGATTCTTCACGTTGTCGAAGATGATGCGGTTGGGCTCGCCCTTCTTCAGGTGCTGCGCCGGAATCATCAGCTCGATGGAGCGGTCCTGGCTGGCCAGCGTGTCGGGCGGCACCTTGCCCACGTCCACGCCGTTGACGCTCACCACGACCTCATCCTTGGAGATGCCCTGGGCCTGGTAGTGGAGGATGACCACCGCGCGCGTGGCGGCGGTGTACTCCCACTCGAAGACCTTCATGTCCGCGCGCTCCCACGTCACGCCCGGCCCCAGGCCGAACGACTCGCGGATGGGCTGGCCGCTGAGCATCATGGGCTCCTCGCCCACCGGCTGGCCGTCCTCGCCGCTCAGCACCAGCCAGTAGAGGACGCCGAACAGCGCGAGCACCATGGCCACGCCGCCGCCGATGATGCCGGTGCGCACGCCCTGGCTGGCGTCCGCCCAGAAGAGCTTCGCGCTGGACACCACGCCGGGGGACTCACGCCGGATGCGCGCGCGCTCCGCCGCGGACAGGCCCCCACCCCCCGACGCGGACGGCGCCGGACGGGCCCGGGCCGGCGGGGGCGAACTGGCCGGCCGCCTCGCGGGAGGCGCCGCGGGCGCCGAGCGCTCGATGGCCGCCGGCCGTGAGCCGCTCTGCCCCTGGGACACGGGGCGCAGGGCCTGCAGGTTGGAGCGGGTGGCGCCCTCTCGGATTTCGTTCAGCGCCTCCTGGTCGGCACCGTCCGGGGCCAGCGCGACGCCCTTGTTGCGCTGCCGCTTCAGGGAGTCCAGGGAGACGATGCGCGTGCTGCCATCGCCTTCCTGGGCACCGGCGGGCAGCTCCTCTTCGCCCGTGGCCGGCTCGTCCGTCAGCATGCCGAAGATGAACGTCACCGGCCCCAGGGTCAGCTTGTCGCCGTCCTCAAGCACCTGCGTCTTCACCGGGCTGCCGTTGACGAGCGACCCGTTGGCGCTGCCCTGGTCCTCGACGGCGTAGGCATCACCGTCGAGGAAGATGCGACAGTGGCGCCGGGACACACCCGGGTCGAACAGCGCGACGTCACAATCCGTCGAACGGCCGATGAGAACGGAGTCCTGGTCGAAGACGAACTCCTTACCGGCTTCTCTACCCTCGGAGATCGTCAGCTGGAAAGGCATGGGGGGTCACAATCCTACAGAGGCCCGCGCCGCTCGGGCAACGGCCGCACGCGCGGAGGGCGGTTCCATGACCTGCGCCTCGCCACCGAAGGACAGGACCCACTGGGTGAGCCAGCGCTCGCTGTCCCCCGCCACCAGCACCTCCACGCCCCCGTCAGCGAGCGGGCGGGCGTCCTGGCCGAAGCGCTCCTTCACATAGGGTGCGGCCACGGGGGAGAAGCGCACACGCACCGTGGCATCCTTCAAGCCCCGCGCCGGGTTGGGCACGTCCGCCCGGGCGTCCGCGGGCGGCTGGAAGGACACGTCCGTGACGAGGATGTCCTCCATCCGGTCCAGACGGAACAGGCGCGCGTCCTGCCGGGTGTGGCAGTAGCCCTGCAGGTACCACTGCCCCCGGTGGCTGAGCAGCTCGTAGGGGCGCACGGTGCGCGGCTCCGGCGACCGGCCGGGGCTGGCGTAGCCGAACGTCACCTCCAGGCGCTCGATGATGGCGCGGGTGAGCGGCCCCAGGGCCTGGGGCGCCTCCGTGGACGCATCAATCTTCCGGTACATCTCCCGGTAGCGCTCGCGGGTGGCGGGCGGCAGCACGCGCTCCAGCTTCTCCAGGGCGCTCTGCAGCGCGTCCCCCGTGGCCGGCCGCAGCAGCTCCGCCGACGCGGCCAGCGCCGCGGCCTCGCCCGGCGTGAGCCGGGGCGGCGCGAACAGGCGCTGGTCCAGGTCCACGTAGACGCGGTCGTTGTCCACGTAGATGTCGATGTAGTCGTCCGGGTTGAAGGGCGGCCGGCCCACGCAGGTGAGCAGGTCCAGCTCCTCCAGCAGGTCCTCGCGGCTGACGTTGAGGGCGCGCGCGAGCGCGTCCACCGTGACGCCGGGGTGCTTGGAGACGTAGGGGACCAGGAACAGCAGGCGGCGGAGCCGCTCGTGGACGTTGCTCATGCGCTCACCTTGTCCAGCGAATCGTCGTGGCACGCCACGATGCGCGAGGCCATCTCCCGCAGGCGCGCCTGCGCCCGCTCCGGGCCCTCCACGCGGCAGTCCGGCCCCAGCGCCAGGCAGAAGCGCATCAGGCCATCCACGAACGTCACCGGCAGCCGCGCCCGCACCGCCCCCGCCTCCGCGGGCTCCAGCGTGGCGCCGGGCAGCAGGCTCGCGGCCCGCGAGGCGAGCGTGCCCGACAGGTGGAGCACCACCTCCACCTGCTCATGGAAGCGGTGCTGCCACGGGAAGTACGCCACGTGGGCCTCCAGCGAGAAGTCCGCCGGCACCTGGAAGTCCGGCGTGCGCGGACGCGCCGTGTTCACCTTCAGCTCGCGAATCCGGTGGACGTGGAAGGTCCGCAGGTCCTTGCGCAGGTGGCAGTACCCCACCAGCGTCCAGGCGCCGCGGCGCAGCGCCAGGCCAAACGGGTCCACGCGCCGCTGCGTGGTGCCGGCCTGCTTGGGGCTGGCATACGTCAGGTCCACCCACTTGCGGGCCGCGCACGCATCCCAGAGCTGCTCCAGGCGCGCGGAGACCTCCTTCTCCTGGCCCTCATGCACGGAGCCCAGCTCCATGCGCACCCGGGGGGTGGGCAGGGATTGACCGGCGAAGAAGCCGATCTTCCGCAGCGCGTGCGCCAGGTCGTCCCGGCCCGGGAAGGCGCCCGACGCCAGCGCCGCGGAGCCAGCGGCATAGAGCACGGCCAGCTCTTCCTTGGAGAGGTCCGCCTCCGGAAGGTAGTAGGCGTCCCGGTCGACGAGGTAGCCGTCCCGCCGCTCGTCATCGCCCTGCGCGTACGTCAGCGGAAAGCCCAGCTCCACGAGCTCCGCCTTGTCGCGCTCGAACTTGCGCTCGGCGGCATCATCGGAGCCGCCGTAGTCACCAGGGAAGTGCTCGCGCAGCTCGGCCCAGGAGATGGGCTCGCGCGCGTCGAGCAGAAGGGCCACGAGGTCGAGGATGCGTTCGGTGCGGTCCATTGGGAAGGTCGGCGACGATGCCGGGCGGACCCGGGGGGGTCAAGAAGTGGACGTGTGGGTGGGAAACAGGTGAGCGGTCCGCCCGCGTCCGCGAGATAGCCGGATGCAACTGAACAGACAAGCAGGTAATCGCCTGTGGGTGCGGCCATCCTCATTCCAGCGGACAAGGACTTGGGCGGGGGGCTCGCACGGCGGGCATGATCTGGGTTATTGCTGCACCATTCCGTGGAAGTGGAGGAGACGCGGACGGGCCATGCCTGTCCGGATGCCGCGTGGCCGACGCGGCGAGCGGAGCCTCTGAAGGGACTCACGATGAGCGGCATCACCCTCGTCCGTAATGTAGTGGCCGGGTTGGCGATGTTCGTGGGCGTCACGAGCATGGCCGCGCCTGCGCCCGTGCGCGCGGAGCCCCTCTACTTCGCCGT
This sequence comes from Myxococcus sp. SDU36, assembly GCF_030168875.1. Taxonomy (NCBI): domain Bacteria; kingdom Pseudomonadati; phylum Myxococcota; class Myxococcia; order Myxococcales; family Myxococcaceae; genus Myxococcus; species Myxococcus sp. SDU36. The sequence goes on along the minus strand of NZ_CP077414.1, from coordinate 8,197,388 downwards.
CGAGGTCCGCCGCGACGGGCGCCTGGTGGCCCAGCCCAAGCTGCTGGGTGAGACGGGCCGCACCCTTCGCGCCGAGCGCCGCCGCCCCGGAGCGCCCCTGCCCGACTACCGGCTGGTCCTCACGCCCAGGGCCGAAGGCCAGTCGTTCCTCCTCCAGTTGGACCTACTCCTCCCCGAGGCGAAGGGCCACTCCGAGCTGGCGCTGCTCCACGGCCAGGAGCGCAAGCTCCAGCTCGGCCGCGTGCCCGGGGAGCTCGAGGTCTCCCTGCTGCTGATGAAGGTGGACTCGCCGGAGTTCCGCGCGCTCATGCAGTTGGGCGAAAGCTGCGGCAAGTCGCTGTCCACCTCGTCCATCTGACCGGCTACAGCACCGCCAGGTCGTCGCGGTGCACGGCCTCGTCCAGGTAGCGGTAGCCCAGCACCGCTTCGATGTCCGCCGTGTGGTGTCCGGCGATGCGTCGCAGCTCGTTGGCGTCGTAGGCCGCCAGCCCCCGCGCGAACACGGTGCCCTCCGCGTCCACCAGGTCCACCGGGTCTCCGCGCCCGAAGTCGCCCTCCACGCCGCGCACGCCGCTGGGCAGCAGGCTGCGCTTGCCGGTGACAATGGCCTCGCGCGCGCCGGCATCCACCGTGAGCGTCCCGCGTGCGCGCAGGGCATGGGCAATCCACGCGGCGCGGGCGCTGCGGCGGCTGCCCGTGGGCTCGAAGAGGGTCCCCACGTCCGCGCCTTCCAGGACGGCGCGCAGGCGGCCGGGCACGGCGCCGGACGTAATCACGCAGTGGATGCCGGATTCAGAGGCGCGCGCGGCCGCCCGCACCTTGGTGCTCATGCCGCCCGTCCCCACCCCGCTGCTCGTGCCGGTGGCGAGCGCCAACACCTCTGGCGTCACCTGCATCACCGTGGTCACCAGCTCCGCGTTCGCGTCGCGCCAGGGGTCACCGGTGTAGAGGCCCTCCACGTCCGACAGCAGGATGAGCGCGTCGGCGTCCACCACGCCGGCCACCAGGCCCGCCAGCGTGTCGTTGTCACCGAACTTCAGCTCGTCCACGGAGACGGTGTCGTTCTCGTTGATGACGGGGACGACGCCCGCCGTCAGCAGCCGCTCCAGCGTGTGCTTCACGTTGAGGTAGCGCCGGCGCTCCTGCACATCCTCGTGGGTGAGCAGCACCTGGGCCACCGCCTTCCCGCGCGCGGCGAAGGCCTCTTCGTAGGCCTGCATCAGCCGGCTCTGCCCCACCGCCGCGCACGCCTGCTTGCCTGGGATGTCGCGAGGGCGCGAGGGCAGGCCCAGCCGCTCGACCCCCAGGGCGATGGCCCCGCTGGACACCACGACCAGCTCGCGGCCCTGCGCGGCCCACAACAAGTCCTGGCCCAGCGCATCGAAGTGCTGACGATTGAACCGCCCGGTGGCGTTCGTCAGCGCGTTGGTGCCGATTTTCACCACCACCCGCCGGGCGGCGCGCAGGGCGGTGCGTCCCGTGGAAATCGAACTCACGGGGCGTCAGCGTAGGTCAGAAATGGAAGACGCGCGCGTCCGGCGTGTTTTCCTCACAGCGGCAGTCATAGAGTCGTCCGGAAAAGGTGGGGGCCCAACGCCTCCGCCAGGAGCGCACGGTTTGAAGGAAATCTACGGCAACACCCTGGGCCTCAAGTCGAGCGAGCAGCACCGCCTGCGCAACACCTTCCGCCGGCGCGTCCCACCGCACGAAATCGTGTCGCCTGAGCTTGCCCGGCACCTCACCGAGCTGTCGCGTGAGACGAACCGGCAGGTGGGTGTGCTCGTCAACCGGAAGGGCGAAATCGAGCACGTCATCGTGGGCAGCGCCCACAAGCTCGAGCTGCCGGACATCGGCCGCGCCCGCGCGGGCCAGGTGCGTCTGCGTGGCCTCCGCCTGGTCCACACCCACTTGAAGAGCGAGCCGCTCACCAAGGACGACCTCACGGACCTCGCGCTGCTGCGCCTGGACTGCGTGGCGGCCATTGGCGTGGGCCACGACGGCCTGCCCGGCGTCCTGCACTACGCCTACCTCGTTCCAGAGAACAGCTCCGGCGAATTCTGGCACGTCGAGACGCTGCCCTCCGTCCACGTAGTGCAGCCGGACCTCATGGACACGCTGGGCGCGCTGGAGGAGGAGTTCAACCGCAAGGCGGCGTCACGCAAGGTGGGCGGCCGGGAGAAGGCCATCCTCGTGGCGGTGTGCCTGGACGGCAACCGCGCCCTGGCCGAGTCCAGCCTGGCGGAGCTGAAGGAGCTGGCGCGCACCGCGGGCGTGGAGGTCATCGACTCCGTGCTGCAGGTGAAGCGCGAGGCGGACCCGCGCTACCTCATCGGACGCGGAAAGCTGGAGGAGCTCAACCTGCGCTCCATGCAGTCCATGGTGGACCTGCTCATCTTCGACAAGGACCTCACCCCGTCCCAGGGCCGGCACATCGGCGAGGCCACCAGCCTCAAGGTCCTGGACCGCTCACAGCTCATCCTGGACATCTTCGCGCAGCGCGCGCAGAGCGCCGAGGGCAAGCTCCAGGTGGAGCTGGCGCAGCTGAAGTACCGGCTGCCGCGCCTGGTGCAGAGCGACGATTCGCTCAGCCGGCTCATGGGCGGCATTGGCGGACGTGGCCCGGGTGAGACGAAGCTGGAAATCGACCGCCGCCGCGTGCGCGAGCGAATCACCCACCTGGAAAAGCGCATCGACGCGATTGGCAAGGAGCGCAGCGTGCGCCGGGCCCAGCGCAACCGGCGCGAGCTGCCCGTCATCTCCATTGTCGGCTACACCAACGCCGGCAAGTCCACGCTCCTCAACGCGATTACGAACGCCGAGGTGCTGGCGGAGAACAAGCTGTTCGCCACGCTGGACCCCACCAGCCGGCGGCTGCGCTTCCCGCAGGAGCGTGAGGTCATCATCACCGACACGGTGGGCTTCATCCGCGACTTGCCCAAGGACCTGGTCGCCGCCTTCCGCGCCACGCTGGAGGAGCTGTACGACGCCAGCCTGCTGCTCCACGTCGTGGACGCGGCGGACCCCGCCCGCGACGAGCAGGTGGAGGCGGTGGAGAACATCCTCGAGTCACTCGACTTGATGGAGAAGCCCCGCCTCATGGTGTGGAACAAGGCGGACCTGCTGCCGCCAGACGAAGTGGAGGTGCTGCTGCGCACCCGGGGCGGCGTGGCCATCAGCGCCGCGACGCGCGAGGGCCTGGCGACGCTGCTGGCCAAGGCGGACACCACGCTGTTCGCCGAGGGCGCCACCGCGGCCATCGGCGCCGTCTGAGCCCGCGGTTGCCGGGCAGGCACGGCTCCCCGTAGAGTCGGGGGGCCGTGTCGACTCCATTCTTCACACCCCTGCTGCTGGCCCAGGCTGACTACGCGAAGCCTGTGTCCTCGCTGTCTCCGAAGTACTTCGAGCTGCTGGAGCAGAACAGTCACATCATCTACCCCGTGCTGGCGATTCTGACGCTGGTCATCATCGCCGCGGGTGTCCTCCAGGCGTGGCGCACGCAAGACCTGGACGGCCTCCAGAAGAACGAGTTCAAGCGCGCCATCGTCAACGAGCTGCGCCGCAACATCAGCGGCATGCCCGGTGACTTGCTGTCGAAGTCCGTGGGGCTGGACCGGCTCAAGACGAACCGCCTGCTGGAGCAGATGCAGCAGGAGGGCCTGGTGGTGAGCCACACCAACTCCCAGCGGCTCACCGTGTGGCGCGTCCGCGGCGCCACGCCGGACGCGGCGCCGCGCCGCTTCTGAAGGCCGCTCAGACGCCCGCCAGCTCCGACTTCGGCTGGCGCGTCATCAGGTCCACCACCGCCGAGCGCGCGCTCTTGCCCTCGTGGGCAATCAGGTACACCTGGTGGCAGATGGGCAGCTCCACGCCCGTCTTGAGCTCCAGCTCGTGCGCGCTGCGGGCCGTCTTCACGCCTTCGGCCACTTCCTTCATGTCCGCGAGGATGTCCGGCAGCTTGCGGCCCTTGCCCAGCTCCATGCCCACGTGCCGGTTGCGGCTCAGCTCGCCGGTGCACGTCAGCACCAGGTCGCCCATGCCGGACAGGCCGGAGAGCGTCAGCGGGTTGGCGCCCTTGCGCACCGCCAGGCGCGTAATCTCCGCCAGGCCGCGGGTGATGATGGCCGCGCGCGCGTTGTGGCCCATGCCCAGGCCGTCCGCCATGCCGGCGGCAATCGCGATGACGTTCTTCAGCGCGCCGCCGTACTGCACGCCCACCACGTCCGTGGACGTGTAGCTGCGGAACGTCTCCGTCTGCAGCGCCTTCTGGCAGCGCAGCGCCACCTTGTCCCAGTGCGAGGCGATGGTCACCACCGTGGGCATGCGCCGCGCCAGCTCCTTGGCGAAGCTGGGGCCGGACAGCACCGCGAGGTACGGGTGGAACTCCTCCGGCAGGCAGTCCTCCAGGAGCTCCGTCATCGTCAGCAGCGTCCCGTTTTCGATGCCCTTCGACACCGTGACGATGGGGACATGGCGCGGCAGGTACGCCTGGGCCTTCGCCACCACCTCGCGCGTGGCGTGGCTGGGCGTGGCCAGCACCACCAGCTCCGCGCCCGCGAGCGCCTCCTGGAGGTCATTCGTGGCGCGCACGCGCTCCGAGATGGGGATGCCCTTCAGGTAGGTGGGATTCTCGTGCTGCGCGTTGATGGCCTCCACGACGGAGGACTCGCGGCCCCACAGACGAACCTCCTCGCAATTGACCGCGAGCACGTTCGCCAGGGCGGTACCGAAGGAGCCGGAGCCGATGACACTGCCACGCATGGAAGACCTCGCTAGAAACCAGTCACGACGCCAAAGGTGATGACGGGCATGAAGTCCGTCTCGTCAGGCCGGGTGCGGATGTCCCCGCCAATCGTCAGAGCGTAGGACGTTTTCTCACTCACGGGGATTTCCGCGCCCAATCGCACCGGAAAGGCGCCGGACAGCGCCACGTCGGGGGGCAGGCCGCCCAGCGGTACCCCTTGAATGGGCTCGGTGTCCAGCGCCATCAGGTAGCGGACGTCCAGGAACAGCCGCGGCGCGCGGGCGCCCGCGAGCTGGAGATTGCCGACAAGGCCGGGCAGCACGTTCCAGTTGCGGCGCCCGCTGTAGTAGCGCGCGCCCCGGTCCTCCACGCTCGCGGGCCGCAGGAAGAAGGCGTGGCTGCCCTCCACCGCCACGCCCACGCTCCACCGAGGCCCGCCGTCGAGCACCATCCACCGCGCGCCCACGCGCAGCTCGTTCATCAGCCCGTAGGCGCTGTCCACGCCAGCCAGCACGTCCACGCGGCGGTGGACGCCCACGGCGACCCGCGCGGACACGATGGGAAAGCCCAGGGCCAGGCCCGCGGCCAGGCCCCCTGTCCCCACGGTCCGGGCGCCGAGCAGGCTCACCCGGTTGGGGACGGACGGCGGCCTGACGAGAACCGGCGGCGTCCGGGGCGCTTCGGGGACGGCGGCCTCGTCGGCGGGCACCAGCGGCGGGACTTCGGGCAAACGGGGCAGCGTGGCCGCCTCCTCGGCCTCGGGGACGGCGGTGGCCCCCGGGAAGGACTCCCAGGCCGCGTCGTCTGGCGCTTCGTTGCGAGCGGGCGCGGAGACCTCGCCGGGTTGTGCCCACGAGGTGTCCGGCGCCGGGTTGCGTGGGGGAGGCTCCGCGGGACGCGCCTGGACGTCTCCCACCAGGGCAAGCACGAGCAGGGGTAGGGAAGGGGCGGAGCGCATGGCGGGGCGCCTCAGCTTAGTCCGACGCGTGGACAAGGCACGAGACAAGCCCGCCCGCTCGGCGGCCTGAACGGGCCTGCGTCCGGAAGCGGTCAGCGGCCTGCGGGAAACGTCGCCGCGCGAGGCATCCTCCGGTCTACCATCCGCGCCGCTTCAGCAGGCGCACACGGGAGTCACACGGGATGAGGGCTGGAGGGCGCGCGGCATTGTTCATGACACTGGCACTGGCGGCGTGCCGAAGCCGCCCCTCCGACCCACCCCCGGTGGACGCGGGCGCTTCGGCGCCCCCTGGCGAGCGCGCGGCGCTCCCGGACTGCGAGGTGCTGCTGCCCTTGGACGACCGCGAGCTGATGCTCCCCGGCTTCACCATGAAGCAGGAGCGCGCCTGCCCCACCTGTGGACCGCTGTGCAGCTTCCGCTCGGACGCCGAGCCCGGCCTCGCTGTCTCCGTCACCTGGGACTGCAACGCCCGCTACGCGCAGTCGGACATCCACGCGTTGATGGCCCCCACCCTCCAGGCCGGCGGCGTGGCGGTGCCCGCGCTGGGCCGTGCCGCGGTGCGGCGCGCGCCCGCGCAGGGAATGTCCCAGGTGCTCGCCTGGGATGACGACACGGACTGCGCGGTCGTCGTCACCTGGCTGGGCGGTGAGACGGAACGGGCCGTGGAGGTGGCGCGCTCGGCGCTCACCGCCACCACGCCCGCCGCGCTCGACGCGGGGACACCCGGTGCCCAGGACGCGGACGCCGGTGAAGCGGACGCGGGGGACTCCGGCGCGCCCTGAGGCCCACCGGACAGGCCCCCTCCCCCTACAGCGTGAGCAGGTACTCCACCAGGTCGTCGACCTCGGCGTCGGTGAGCTGCGCCGTCACGCCGTGCTGGTTCGACTCGCGGCCCTGCATCAACCGGTCCCTCAGCGACACGGCGCTGCCGTCATGCAGGTACGGCGCGGTGCGGGCCAGCCCCAGCAGCGACGGCGTGTTGAGCCCCTGCTTGCGCACCTCCGGGTCATCCTGGAGCGGCCCCGTGGTGACGAAGGTGCCCACGTCGGCCTGCGTGTTGAGGGTGAAGTGCGCCCCGCCGTGGCAGGTGTCACACGCGGCCTTGCGGAACACGGCCTCGCCGCGTGTCTGCGCGTCGGTGAAGACGTCGGCCCTGTGCGGGTTGTCCGGCGCGGGCAGCACGTCGATGAAGTCGGACAGTTGCGCCACCATGACGCCGTCCAGCACCGTCCCGCCCATGCGGTGGCGCACCGTCGCGTCGAGGAAGTCCCGCATGGTGGAGAACTCGCCGCTCCAGTGGAACGGGCCCGTCTTCGTCATGCTCCGGCCCGCGAGGCTGGGCGTCTGGCGAGGCCCGTCCGGGAAGCCCCAGACGTGGCCGTCCTCGCGGCCATCGGGATGGCAGCTCGCGCACGACGCGCCCACCGAGCTGCTGGCCATGCGCGAGTCCAGCGCGCTGAAGAACAGCTTGCGTCCCGCCACCTCGTTGGGCGCCAGCACGTCCCCGGCGATGGGCAGCGGCGCGCCGTCCACGCGCACGTTGGCGGTGCCACCCGCGCCGTCGCTCACCAGCGTCGTCACCGTGTGGTCGAAGGCGTTGTAGACGTAGGCCTTGCGCCCATCCCGCGTCATCGCGATGCCCGTGGGACCGGAGCCCACGCGCACCAACTGGCGCACCGTGCTGCCCAGGCCCGCCATCAGGTCCGAGCCCGAACGGCGCCCCGTGGGGATGATGGCGACGTTGTCCGTCTCCCGGTTCACCACGAAGGCCCAGAGGCCCGTCGGGTCCACCACCGCCGCCACCGGCCCCTGGATGGGGTGCGTCAGCTCCGGGCTGATGATGGTGGAGGGCGGGAAGTCCGGTGACAGGTCCGGCGGCGGACGGCACCGGTCCAGGTCATCCACCCGGGGCGTGCCCGTGTCCGTGTCGAAGGTGACCAGCCCTGGGGCCACCACGCCGCCCGTGTTGCAGGGCCCGCCGCCGCCGTAGAGCGAGCCCCCCGACGGCGGGGTCGGCGACCCGTCCGGAGACAGCGGGTCCTCCCGGGCCCACATCACGGTCGCCAGCGCGCGCGCGCCATCCGGCGTCACCGCCACGCTCGACATGCCGCGCGGCTGGAAGCGGATGTCCGCGGTCGAAGGCAGCGGCGGCAGCCCGTCCGGGGACGCGGCCACGTCGTCCCGGACGTTGGCGCGCGCGTACAGGTCCGTCTGCTCACGCGCCATGCGGGGCCGGTCCGCGTCCGTCAGGTCCACGGAGACCAGGTCGCCCTGGCGGAAGCGGGTGATGAGCGCGCGCCTGCCACCCTGCGCCAGCGCGATGCCTCGGGGCTCATCCCCCACCGGCAGCTCCCAGCGCACCGCCAGCGAGCGCGTGTCCACCGCCATCAACGAGCCATGGCTCGACGTCGCCAGCGCGGTGCTGTTCACCACGTACAGCGTGTCCCCCGCGGGCGACACCGACAGGCCCATGGGCTCCACGCCCACCGCGACGCGGGCCGACTCGCTCCAGTCACCCCGGCGGATGACGGACACGCTGCGCGAGCCGCGATTGGAGACGTAGACGGTGTCGTCCGGCCCCACCGCCACGCGCTCGGGGAGGAGGCCCACCTTCACCTCGCCCACCTTTTCACGCCGCGCCGTGTCCACCACGGCGAGGACGCCGTTGTCCGAGTCCACCACGTAGAGAAAGGCGTCATCCCGGCTGAGCGCCACCGAGCCCGACGCCTGGGTCCAGGTCGCCTGGGCATCGCGGTCTTCACACGCCGGCAGCGCGAGCATCGAGGCCAGCACCGTGGCCAGGACCGTCCGTCTCATGGAGGGGTTCCCTTCCTCGCGGCGGCCCGTCCCACCCACCCGACGCCGGGCGGCCGCGTCCTCAGCGGGGAAGAAGGCGGCCGGCCCACGTCGCACGCCTGCCCCGCTGCCACCCATGCTTGCACCAGAACACACCTGAAGTCGATGCCGTCCGCACACACCCCGGGTGGGTGGTGGACACTCCCTGGCGCGGGCGTGGATGAAACGCCACGAGCGTGTAGCGCCGGGTGGGAGTAAAGGAGGGGGGCCGTGTCCCGCACTCCGCCCCGCTTCCTCAACTTCCGGCGCACGTTCGCGCTGCTCATCGTCCTGGTGGTGGTGCCCTCCGCCGGCCTGTCCGGCTTCGGGGTGGTGGCCATCATCAACGAGCGCGCGGCCGTGGAGAAACGGCTGGAGGCCGCCTGGCGGGGCACCCTGGAGTCGTTGTCGGAGGAGCTGCCGGGCCTCCTCGGCTCGGCGCGCCTGGCGCCGGTGAATGGCCAGCTCCAGTTCATCCTCCCCGACGGGCAGCCCGTGTCGGAGCCGAACGGCGCCTTCCAGTTGGAGGATGGCCAGGTCCGCACCCGGGACACCCAGTTGGAGGAGGCGCTCATCACCGTGCTGCCAGAAGCAGGCGGACTGCCCACCGAGCCCACCGTCTTCTCGCTCACCGCGGGCGGACGCGCGGTGCTGGTGGCCGCCGAGCGACGCGGCAACGTGGTGCACGGCGTGCGGCTGTCGGTGCAGACGCTGGAGGCCCTGCTGGCCGAGCGCGTGGACTCCCGAGCCGTGTCCAGCGAGCCAGTGCGCTTCGCCCTGCTACCCGTGCCCCGGGAGCCCTCCGAGGGCGGGCTGATGGGGCGCCTGGTGTCGGAGGTGGCGCAGGCGCGCGCCAGCGCCATGGGGCCCACGGGCCTGGCGGAGCGCGTGCTGCCCTCACCCCTCCAGGACTTCCGGATGGTGGTGCTGCCCACCGGCGAAGACCCGGTGGCGCGCGCGTCCACTCGCAACCGCGTGCTGTACGGCGTGCTGCTGGGCCTGTTCTACCTGACGCTCACCTTCGGCGTCGTCTACACCGGCCGCGCGCTCTACCGCGAGGCGCAGCTGTCGCGGATGAAGACGGACTTCGTGTCGCTGGTGAGCCACGAGCTGCGCACGCCCCTCACGTCCATCCGCATGTTCATCGAAACCCTGGCCCTGGGGCGGCTGAAGGACCCGGCGCAGATGCAGGAGGTGCTCACCCTGCTGATGCGCGAGACGGAGCGCCTGTCCATCTTCGTCGAGCGCGTGCTGGACTGGGCGCGCATCGAAGGTGGGCGCAAGGTGTATCAGCGCGAAATCGTGCCGGTGCCGGAGCTCGTGGACGCGGCGGTGGAGGCCTTCCGCATCCAGCGCATGGAGGACGGCGTGGACCTGTCGGTGGAGGTGCCGGACGGCCTGCCCGAGCTGGACGTGGACCGGGCCGCGGTGGCCGGCGCGCTGCTCAACCTGCTGCAGAATGCCTACAAGTACAGCGGGCCGGACAACCGCCGCATCACCCTCCAGGCCCGGGCTAGCGGCAAGGGCGTGGACCTGTCGGTGGAGGACAACGGCATGGGCATTGCTCCCAAGGAGCGCAAGCGCATCTTCGAGCGCTTCTACCGCGTGGACAACCTGCTGACGCGCAGGACGGAAGGCAGCGGGCTGGGGCTGGCCATTGCCCGGCGCATCATCGAAACCCACGGAGGCCGCATCTCCGTGCAGAGCGAGCCAGGCAAGGGAAGCCGGTTCACCATCCACCTGCCGGCGGGGAAGGCATGAGCGACAAGACACGGAGCATCCTGGTCGTGGAGGATGACCTGTCCATCCTCACGGGCCTGTCCATGAACCTGCGCTTCGAGGGCTACGAGGTGCTCCAGGCGCAGGATGGCCGCACGGGACTGGCGCGCGCGCTGGACGAGTCACCGGACCTGGTGGTGCTGGACATCATGTTGCCGGAGCTCAACGGCTTCGAGGTCCTCAAGGAGCTGCGCCAGCGCGGCCGGGACACGCCCGTCGTCGTGCTCTCCGCCAAGGGCCTGGAGACGGACAAGATTGTCGGCCTCAACCTGGGCGCGGACGACTACGTGGTGAAGCCGTTCGGCCTCCAGGAGCTGCTGGCCCGAATCAAGGCCGTGCTGCGCCGGCGCTACCCATCCGCGGGGGCGGGCGCGCCGCCGCCGGTGACGTTCGGCGACGTGAGCGTGGACATGGCCGCCCGCACGGTGGCGCGCGCGGGGACCCCCGTGGAGCTCACCGCGCAGGAGTTCAAGCTGCTGGCGCACTTCCTCGCGCACCCGGGGCGCACCTTCACCCGCGAGGAGCTGCTGTCCGGCGCGTGGGGCTACCACTACGAAGGCAGCGCCCGCACCGTGGACAACTTCATGCGCCAGCTGCGCCTGAAGTTCGAGCCCGACCCGGAAGCCCCCTGCCACTTCCTCACCGTGCGCGGGCTGGGCTACCGCTTCGAGCGCTGACGGGCGCTCACGGTCCGGCGATGCCGATGTGGCGCGAGTCCTCCAGGTCGAAGGGCTTGCCGTCGAAGCGGCCGTAGCGCTCGCGCGGCACCAACCCCGCCGCGGCGAGCGCCGCGTCCAGCTCCTCCGGCGAGAAGTGCCGCAGCTTGAGGCGGCGGATGGGGCTGGGCCCACCGGGGGCTCGCCGCTCGCGCAGGTGGAGGGTGAAGAGCGGGCGGCGGGGCTCCAGTCCGGCGCTGGGCGCCTCGTCATCCCGGGGGAGCACGGGCTCACGGGGGGTGTTGAGCACGTCGTAGACGAAGGAGCCGTCCGGCGTGAGGTGGTGACGCACCGTGGCCAGCAGCGCCTCCAGGTCGTCCTTCCCCGGCACCAGCCCCAACGCGTGCTGGGGCGCGAGCACCAGCGGGAAGCGCTCCGACAGGCGCAGCGAGCGGAGGTCCGCCACCTGGAAGCGCGCCCTGCGTGAGATGTCCTCGGGTTCCGAGCCGCGCCGCTCCTCGGCGGAGCGAATCATCGCCTCCGAGGGGTCCACACCCACGGCGTCGTAGCCATGTCCCGCCAGCGACCACACCACCCGGCCATTGGCGGCTCCCAACACCAGCACGGGCCCGCCATGCTCGGCCGCCTGACGTGTGTAGAACAGGAGGTCCGGCTCCTGACCGACAAGAGAAAGTGGCATCCGGCCCCGCGCGTCATGACCACCCATTCGAGGAAGGAAGTAGCACGAATCCGGCCTCACCCGGGACAGGCACGTACGCACGCTGGGAAGCGGCTTACCCACATCGTGTCCGGCGCCTGACGGACACGCCTCGCTTCGAGGCTGCTCGTGCTGGCACCGTCCTTGCGAACAAACGGGGATTGAACACGACGGCCCACTTCGGGCCGGTCGGCTTTTCAGCAGGGGACGGTGACGAGATGAAGCGCGGATGGGGATGGGCGGGCGCGCTCTTCATGGCGGGCATGGTGTGGGCGGGCTGTGGCGCGGGGAGTGACACGACGGGGGCCGAGGACCTGGACGTCCCGCCCTCGGAATCCCCCCAAGCCCCGGAAGGCGATGCAGGCACGCCGGACTCGGGCACGCCGGACTCAGGGACACCGGGTGACGACGGTGGCACGCCCGACGCGGGCCAGCCGGATTCGGGCACGCCGGATGACGATGGTGGCACACCGGACGACGGAGGCACGCCGGACGGGGGCCCCGTGGAGGTGCCCCTGCCCACGCCTTCCGCTGCGAACTGGGAGTTCATCGGCCGCGAGGCGGGCGGCCCCCGCTTCATCCACGGCGTGAGCGCGGACGCCTCCGGCAACATCTGGGTGGCGGGCGGCGAGGAAGGGCTCTTCGTGATGAAGAAGGGTGAGCGCACCTTCCGGCGCTACACGATGGCGGAGGGCCTGCGCCCGTACGGCTACATGCCGGACGGCAGCGCGCCGCCGGGACCGAAGTACCTCAAGGTCATCTCCGTCGCGGGCGCTTGGAACGACACCGTCTTCGTCGGCTACGAGGGCATGCCGGGCGACGGCGCGCTCCATTGCGAGAACAACTGGGACAGCAACGCGCCGGACCCGGCGCGCTACAAGAGCGGTGACGCCGACCGCGTCTCTCTGCGCGCGGACGGCACGCTCGACGTCGTGCACTACGACATCTTCTCGGGACCGAACGTCGTCGACGCCGAGCTCCGGGGCCGCGAGAAGCTCTGCAACATCTGGCGCATCGCCTATGACGCGACGACAAACAGCGTCTGGTTTGGCGCCAACCACGGCCTCGCCCGCGGCGATGCGGACTACCAGGGCGACCCGACGTGCAACGGGCAGTTCCACTGCTGGGGCGTCGAGGAGCACTCGCACCCGGGCATCAACGCGTACATCTACACGAACCCCACGGCGGACCGGGCCCAGTATGGAGAGGACCGGAGCCAGTGGCGGGTCCAGCCCGCGCTGCTCACGGATGCGTACTGGGGCCTGGGCGTGCGTCCGGACGGAGACGTCTGGGTCGGCGGCGCCAACCGGACGACGCGCTACTTCTACGGCACCGTCGGGAACGATTTCTGGGAAGGCCAGACGCGCACGGAGTCCCGCGCCTACGCGTGGAACCGCGTCGACATCTGGAAGGACGCGGTGGGCGAGGAGCGCTACTCCCGTCCAGAGCAGCGCACGGATGACCTGGTCTCCGGCATCGCCGTCGTGGGCACCTCGGCCTGGGTGGGCTCCTTCGGCCACGGCATCGCGGAGCTGAACGACAGCGGCCAGGTGGTGCGCACGCTGAAGAACGAGCTGGCCGCGCCGCATGTGGCCAGCGTGGCGGCGGACCCGGCCAACGGCAGCATCTGGGCCGGCCATAGCTGGGGCGGCGGCCTCTCCCGGGTCCGAGGCGGCTCCGTCTCCCACTACGGCCTCTCCGTGTTCGGACGTGAGCTGTCCAGCATGCGCGTGCCGGACATCCAGGTGGACCGCTCCGGCCCGCGGCGCCGCATGCTGGTGGCCTTCCAGGGCGCCACGCTGAGCGACGGCACCGTGATGCCGGGCACCATCGGCATCTACTCCGGGGACTGAGCGGCCCGTCGGACGGAACGTGGGTCGCGGCCGGGCTTCTTCACGGGAGCCCGGCCGTCGCCTGGTCGCAACTCGTAGCTACTTGTACCAGGGGTACGTCAGGTTGGCGGGGAGCAGGAAGGCCCAGCCCGCATCGATGACGATGGGGCCCTCGCCGGGCCTGCCATACACCTGCACCGGTACCTGGGTGACACCTTCCTTGTATGGGTACTGCAGCGGTTTGTCCCCCTGGCGGAAGTGCACGTCCCGGAGCACCACGCGCAGTTGCTCCGGGCTGTACAGGGTGGCGACGAACAGGAAGTGCTCGTCGTCTCCCGGCACTCGCTTGCGCTCCACCGTCATCAGCAACGACGTCCGTTCATCGGACTCCACGCTTCTCACCAACCTCCGCGTGTAGCGGGGCGCCAGCCAGAAGGCGGCCAGACCGATGACAATCAAGAGACTCCCCCAGATGGGGAGCTGCGCGCTGAACGGCCATCTGTACCTTCCGGAATCGAGCGCCCTCTGGAACGATGACGCGCCGTAAAGCACCGCCAACGCCCCCAACGCCACGCCCACGCCGGCCCAGCGGAAGGAGCCCGCGAGGCGCTGTCGCAGCGCATCAATCAACTCGTCACGGCTCCCCTGCACAGGCTTCACCTCGGGACGCGCATCCGGAACCACGGAGGACCTCCTGGTTCACTGCCCCGCGTCCTAAATCGCCCCGCCGCGCGGCGATAGCCTCCGTCGACCGCGCGCCGCTCCTGCCAAGCGTGCAGTTCCGCCCTCCGCGGGCCAGCGGCCTTCACGAGCCGCCGTGTGGCGACGCCGGGCTGCCCCCCCGCCTTCGTTACGCCACGGGAGCCCGCCCCGCCCGCCTCCGGCCGGCCCCCGCATGGCCGGCTGCTGGGCGAGCATCGTCCTGAGGGACAGGAAGTCACCACGGAGCGCGAAGCCGTCTAGAATCCCCGCCGGCCATGCCCGCTCTGCCCCCCGCACCCATCCCCTCGCACACCGTCATCGGCGCACGGACCCAAGGGGAACGGCTCTCCGCCCAGCTCTTCCACCTCGTCCTGCTGGACACCGAGCGCGCCGGCACCGTCTTCCCCCTGGCCAATGAAGCCCTCCGCGTGGGCAAGGCCCCGGACAATGACGTCGTCATCGACCACCCCACCGTGAGCCGTAACCACCTGGTGGTGCGCCGCCAGGGAGACCGCTTCCTCGTGCAGGACCTGGGCTCCACCAACGGCACGTTCCTCGACGGTGCCCAGGTGCGCGAGGCCTTCCTCCGCCCCGGCGCCCTGCTGGAGGTCGGCGACGTCCGGCTGCGCTTCAGCCCCCAGGTGTCTCCCGTCCAGGTGGAGCCCATCCTGGAGGACCGGCTGGGCGACCTGGTGGGCCGCAGCCTGCCCATGCGGCAGATTTTCGCGCTGCTCCAGCGCATCGCGCCCACCGACTCCACCGTGCTGCTCGTGGGTGAGACGGGCTCTGGCAAGGGCGCCGCCGCCAAGGCCACCCACAAGCTCAGCCCTCGCGCGGGCGGGCCGCTCGTCGTCTTCGACTGCGCCAGCGTGTCCGACTCCCTCATCGAGAGCGAGCTGTTCGGCCACGAGAAGGGCGCCTTCACCGGCGCGGTGAGCCAGCGCGTCGGCTGCCTGGAGCGCGCCAACGGCGGCACCCTCTTCCTGGACGAAATCGACGACCTCGCCCTGGACCTGCAGCCCAAGCTGCTGCGCGCCATCGAGGACCGGGAGTTCCGCCGGCTCGGTGCGTCCACCCCCATCTCCTTCGACGCGCGCATCATCGTCGCCAGCAAGAAGGACCTATGGGCGGAGACGCAGGCGGGCCGCTTCCGCGAGGACCTCTACTTCCGCCTCTCCGTCTTCACCGTCAGCCTGCCCTCGCTCAGGGACCGCAAGGAGGACATCCCCCTGCTGGTGGATGCCTTCGCGGGAGAAGG
Organism: Myxococcus sp. SDU36; assembly: GCF_030168875.1. Lineage (NCBI taxonomy): Bacteria > Pseudomonadati > Myxococcota > Myxococcia > Myxococcales > Myxococcaceae > Myxococcus > Myxococcus sp. SDU36. The sequence goes on along the minus strand of NZ_CP077414.1, from coordinate 8,181,909 downwards.
CGTGTGGCCCCGGCTGCCGGAGAAGATTCGCGAGCAGTTCACCGGGCACACCTGGCCGGGCAACGTGCGCGAGCTGCGAAACGCCCTGGAGCGCGCCCGGCACATGGTGGACATTCCGGAGCTGGCCGGGGACACCCTCCTGCGCGAGTTCACCCGCGAGCCCCCCGCCGCCGCCGGAGACTCCCTGCCCGTGGAGTTCACCGGCCCCTTCAAGGTCTGCAAGGACGAACTCATCCGCGCCTTCGAGCGCGAGTACCTCACCCGGCTCCTGGGCCGCGCCAAGGGCAACATCGCCCGCGCCGCCCGCGAGGCCGAGCTGGACCGGAAGCACCTGTACTCGCTGCTCCACAAGTACGGACTCGTTCAGAGCGAGACGGACTGAGGCGCCCGCAACGTCCGGGCGCGTCGGACTGGCGACCAGCGGACGGAGTGTGGAAGCGGCTCGTGACAGCCCTGCGGTCCGTGGCATGTTCGCGGCGCACTGGGAGTCAAGCCTCCCCCCTCTAGGAGACGTCAAAGAATGAAGCGTCCGTCCCCCTGGCTCGCCATGCTGTTCGCCGGTTTCATGTCCATGCACGCCACCGGCTGCTTCGGTCAGTTCCAGCTCACGCAGAAAATCTGGAACTTCAACAAGAACATCTCCGGCAACAAGTTCGTGCAGTGGCTGATGTTCCTCGTGCTCACCATCATCCCCGTCTACGGGCTGGGCGCGTTCATTGACGCTATCGTCATCAACAGCATCGAGTTCTGGACGGGCAGCAACCCCGTCGCCAGCGTCGATGGCGAGCCGGAGACCACCCGCATCGTCAAGCTGAGCCCCACCGACACGCTGCGCCTGTCGCGTGACGTGGAGACGGGCGTCATGCGCATGGAGCTTGCGCGCGAGGGCCAGGAGACGATGGTCCGCTACTTCGAGCCGCTCGAGGACGGCATGGTGGTCCGCGACGACGCCGGCGCCATGCTCATCCAGGCCCAGGAGGCGACGGACGGCGCGGTGGCGGTGACGGACGCCGCCGGCACCACGCTGACGGTCCACGCCCGTGACGCGCTGGCCGTGGCCCGCCGCGTGTACGAAGAGGGTGGCGCGCAGGCGCTCGCGCAGCACGCCGTGTCCCAGGCCTCCGTGTCCCAGGGCCTGGCCAGCAACACCTGCGTGGCCCGGTAACAAGGCCCGCGGCTCGCTGTTCGGAAATGTCGGGACCTTCGCGGCACAAAACCCCCGACATTTCCGAACAGCAACCCTCCCGACTCGCTCCGGCCTCTCCCCTATTCGGGAGGCGTGCCCGCGTCGGGAGGAGGAACGCCGCCGTCGAGCAACTGGCCCGGCTCCGGGCCGAAGCTCGCGTCCTGCGCCACCACGGAGAAGGTGCCCTCCAGGTTGCGGCCGGCGCCATAGCCGTCACCCCGGCTGAAGGACATGGAGAAGTCGCCGCGCGTGGGTTCTCCCGGGTTGCCTCCAGACTCCAACTGCAAGTCCCCCTTGTTCACCGGCCCGAAGACGCGCGCCGGCTCGCCTGCGTTGAGGTGCACCACCGTGGCCCGCGCCTGTCCCGACGGCGTGGTGCCCGCGAGGTTCACCTTCGTCCCGGGGCGCAGGTCCAGCCCCTCGGTGGACACGGTGAGGCGGACGACCAGGTCCACGTCCAGGTCGTTGTTCCGGTAGTAGCTGACCTGGAACGCCTCCGCGTTGCGCAGCACCTCCACGCGGGACACCTCCAGCGGGAAGAGCTCGGACACGCTCCCGCCCAGCGAGTTGTCCGCGAGGCCGCACGCGGCCAGCCCCGCCCCGGCCATCAGGGCGGACAAACCCACGGCGGCCAGCGCGCGGGCCGCGCGCGTCATCGCTCCACCGCGAGCTTCAGCACGCCCTTGTCCTGCGCCACCACCGGCGCCCGGTACAGGACGACGCGCTTGCCGTTGGACAGGTACGCCAGCTTCGGCGACCAGCCGCCGCCCGCGTCCACCAGCGTCTCCCGCCAGTTGCCCTGGATGCGCGTGGAGATGACCAGCGCGTCGTCGTTCGGGTTGCAGCTGGTGTCATTGCGACCGGGCTCGGCGGCGCAGATGTAGAAGGCGATGGACGGCTCGTGGTGGACCGGGTCGAAGGCGAGCGACGGATACCAGCCGCCCGTTCCGTTGTTGAACACGGGGTCCGGCATGGACCAGTCCCGCTCGGACGTGCAGGACGTCGCGGAGGCGTCAGCGCATTCCGTGTACGTCAGCGCGTTCGAGGACCGGTTGAGCACGGCAATGCCAAACCCCTCGACAGAATCGAATGCGAGCGAGGCCCCGAGCTGCGTGTTGGGGACAGCCTGCACCCGCACCGGCGGCGTCCAGGTGAGACCGTCCGCGTTGCGCCGCTGGAAGTGCACATCCGTACCGGTGGCCTGCGCGGCCGTTGCCGCCTTGTCGTGCACCAGGGCCGGCTGGGCCCCCGCCATCACCATGGAGATGTGGCCACCGTAGCCCAACTTGTTGTCACCGGAAGACACCGCGACTCGGCGCTGCCAGTTCGTGGGACCGCCGCTGGCAATCTCCAGGTCACTGGCCCCGAAGTCCTGGTTCTGGAAGTTCCCATTTTGCCCATCCCGGTAAGCGACGATCGCCTCGCTCCCATTGAACACGATGGCGGGGTTGAGGCCGACGAGGAAGCCCACGTCCGTCACAGGATTGACGGGCTGAGCCTCATCGGAGCGCCGCACGACGATGCGCTCCGTCCACGCGCCGGAGGCACTGCGATAGGCAACCGCCAGGTCGCTCTGGAACCAGAACGACGAAGGGTCTTCCCGGTCGCCGCCCAGGTACGTCACCACCGGCTGACCTTCCGGCCCGAAGGCCACGGACACGCCGTACACGCGCTGCACGGTGGCGATTTTCTCCGCCGCGCCGAGCTGCCCGCCGTCGAACTCGCGGTACATCAGGTCCATGTTCTCCACGTTCTCCCGCATCGTCCCGTTGCGGACGAAGTACGCCATGCCGATGCGGTCCTGCGGGCCCACTGCCATGGCGATGGAGGAGATGGGGTCGAACTGGCCTTCGTCGGAATCCACCACGAACTTCGCGAAGGGCGAGGTGTCGGTCGGACCGCCGTCGGGATTGCCGCCCGCGTCAGGGAGCAGCGGGTTGCCGTCCTTGTCACATCCCAATGCGAGCACCAGGCCCAGCGCCCAGGCATGCCGTTTCATGTGCCACTCCTCGTGTGTTGTCGGCCCTGCACGTCGTGGTGGCATCCTACGCCAGCGCCGCGCGGCGGGGAGCGACCGAGCATGTCTTATGAATCCAGCGCGAAGCGCCCGCGTGCGCTAGGCTCGCGCGCCGTATGACACGTGCGCATTCCAACCGGGGGCGCCTGTCCCGGCGCTCCCTCATCCAGCGGCTGACCTTCCTGGGCGGAGGCGTGGTGCTGCTCGGCCCGGCCTGCAAGCGCTCCTCCGAGTCGAAAGACAAAGCGCCCCCCACGGACCCCGGTCCGCTGGCGGCGAAGCAGGACGGCCAGGCTCCGCGCACCTTCTCCACCTTCGAGTACGCCGTGGTGGCCGCCGCCACCGAGCGCATCCTCCCGCGAGATGAAGACCCGGGCGCCCTCGACGCGAACGTCCCCGTCTACATCGACCGCATCCTCCAGACACCCGAGCTGGAACCAGTGCGCGAGGACTTCCTCTCCGGCGTGGCGGCCCTGGAGCGCCGCGCGCAGCGCATGCACCAGAAGGGCTTCGCCGCCCTGACGGCTGAGCAGCAGGACGAACTGCTCACCCTCTTCAAGGACAGCTCGCCCCGCAGCGGCGAGGCGCACTTCTTCGAGCTGCTGACGGTGATGACGCTGGAGGGCTTCCTCGGGGACCCGTCCTACGGCGGCAACCAGGGCAAGGTGGGCTGGCGGTTGATGGGCTTCGACACCGTGGGCACCCTCGCCTCCGCGCCGCCGGAAGGCCACGACGGGCCCAAGTGCCTGCGCGAATGCGGGGTCCACCGGTGAGCCTGCCCGAAGTGGACATCTGCATCATCGGCAGCGGCGCGGGCGGCGCGCCCATGGCGCTGGAGCTGGGCCGCGCGGGCTTCAAAGTCGTGCTGCTGGAGAAGGGCCCGCACTACCAGCCCAAGGACTTCATCCACGACGAAATCCTGAACAGCCGCCGGAACTTCTTCATGCCGGTGCCGTGGGAGGAGCCGCACCTGGTGCGCCAGGGCGCGAAGGGCCGCTACGAGAAGACGAGCGCGGCGTGGACGGCCAACTGCGTGGGCGGAGGCACCGTCCACATGAGCGGCTTCTTCTACCGGCTCAAGCCGGTGGACTTCCGGCTGCGGTCCACGCTGGGCGCCGTGCCCGGCAGCACCGTGGCGGACTGGCCCATCTCCTACGAGGAACTGGCGCCCTTCTACGACAAGGCCGAGGCGGAGCTGGGCGTGTCCGGCGAGTCCGTCCCCCACCCCTTCGCCGAGCCGCGCAAGGGCCCCTACCCACTGCCGCCGCTGGACGTGCACCCGGTGGCGAAGGAAATCGACAAGGCGTGCGGCGCCATGGGCTGGCATTCCCTGCCCACCGCGCGCGGCATCCTCAGCAAGCCCTACCGGGGCCGGGCGCCGTGCTCGTACTGCGCGCTGTGCGGCAGCTACGGCTGTGAAACCGGCGCGAAGAGCGGCACGAACGCCAGCCTCATCCCCGCCGCCGTGGCCACCGGCAACGTGGACCTGCGCCCCGGCTGCATGGCGCGCACGGTGGAGGTGGACAAGCAGGGCCGCGCGCGGAGCGTCGTCTACCTGGACGCGGACGGCGTGACGCGCGAGCAGCCCGCGAAAGTCGTCGTCGTGTCCTGCACCGCCGTGGAGAGCGCGCGCCTGCTGCTCAACTCCACCTCCAGCCGCTTCCCGAAAGGCCTGGCCAACGGCAGCGGGCTGGTGGGGCGCAACCTCACCTTCAGCTCGTTCGGCGAGTCCCACGCCACCTTCCGCCTGTCGAAGCAGTCCGCCGCGCGGCCGTGGCTGAAGGATCCGTCCCCCTTCGTGAACCGCAGCCTCCAGGACTTCTACCTGCTGCCCGACGCCCGCTTCGGCTTCCGCAAGGGCGGCACGCTGGGCTTCATGTGGGCGCACCCCAATCCCATCCACGCCGCGGTGGGGCTGGCGGGCCAGGGCGAGAAGGCCCTCTTCGGCAAGGCGCTGAAGGACAAGATGCGGGAGTACCGCGACTCACGCATCCTCCAGTTCGAAGTGTACGCCGAGTTCCTCCCCACCGCCGGCACCTACGTCAGCGTGGAGGACGGCGTGAAGGACCGCTACGGAATCCCCGTGGCGGCCATCACCGTGGACCGGCACCCCATGGACCTGGCGGCCACGCGCTTCCTGGTGGAGCGCGGCGAGGAGGTCCTCCTGCGCCTGGACCCGGATGACGTCCGGCGCGGCACCACCAGCGGTGAGACGTCCATCCTCCAGCACGGCACCTGCCGCTTCGGCGACGACGCGGCGACGTCCGTGCTGGACCGCGACTGCCGCGCCCACGAGGTGCCCAACCTCTACGTGGTGGACGGCAGCTTCATGCCCACCGGCGGCAGCGTGCCGTCCACGCTCACCATCACCGCCAACAGCTTCCGCGTGGCGGACCACCTGGTGCGCAAGCTCAAGGGCTGACGCTAGCGATTGCGCAGCGGCGTCACGTCCACCTTGAGGATGTAGCGCGCCTGCATGTCGGACTCGACCTCGATGAGGTGGTCGCCCACGCCCGTGAGCTCCGCCTCCTCGGTGAAGGCGCCCTGCCGCTCCATCACGTCCAGCACCGCGCGGCCTTCCGTGGCCCGGCGGATGCGCGCCCGGCAGCCCTCTTCATGGAAGAGCATCACGGTTTCGCTTCCCGCCGCGGTGACGTCCTCCAGGAAGAGGCTCACCTTCACGGTGGAGGCTTCCTTCAACTGGACGATGACCTGCTGCCGGCCAGGGAAGCGGCCTTCCGAATAACTTTCCGAGCCGAGAATACAGCCCGCCACGCGGTCGCACACAGGCCAGGCCGCGCCGCAGGTGTCCTTCACCCGCGCGCCAATGAAGTCCTCGCGCGTGCCGTCGCAGGCCCCCCAAAGCGACGCGAAAAGCAGCACCGCTGCTGCCTGGGCCTTGCGGCCAAACACTGTTACAACCGGCGTCATCTTCAGACCCTCATGCGAGGCGTGTATGTCCATGCGACTGCGTACCCGTTGGCTCCCCATCATCTTCTTCGCCCTGGCTGGTTGTGGGAACGAAACGGAGCTTCCCCAGGCGCCCACACTCTTCATCGACCGCCCGGCGCTGACGTTCAACCGCGAGTTCGAGCACGGCACCTACGTCGGGCAGACGACCTTCAACTCGCTCGCCATCCAGAACCGCGGCCTGGACCCGCTGGAAATCACGGCCATCACCCTGTCGGCGCCAAGCGTCTTCACCCTCCAAGTCCCCGAGGGCTTCTCCCCAGGCACGCCGCTGCGGCTGGAGACGTATGACCGCGCCTTCCTGACGGTGGCCTTCCGGCCCACCGATGACACGGAATACGACGGCACGATTACCATCGAATCCAATGCCCCCCAGCAGGTCATCACCCTCAACGGGCTGGGCGTCGCGCCCTGAAGTCCTCGCGGCTCACCGCGTGACGGGCGGGAGCCACGGCTCCCGCTCCGCCGCCACCAGACTCATGGCTGGTAGGTGAAGTTGCAGCCCCCGGCGTAGTTCTGGATGACGCCGCCATCCGCGTCCGGCGTCGTCCCACCGTCGGTGACGACCGGGCACGACACCGTCGTCCCGCCGTCCACCGGGTAGCTCTGCGGATAGTCCCCGTGGCCGGTGCGCAGCGTGTAGTCCACCCGCTCGTAGTCCAGCCGCTCCGACGCCGTCACGTCCACGCGCAGGGTGCCGCCGCGGATGAAGCGCCGCTCCAGGCAGCCGCAGGCATAGGGCGCCAGGGTGACGACGGTGGAGTTGGGGCGGTCCTCCAACTGGTAGAGCGGCTGCAGGCTGCTGGTGCCCGCGTTGGACGGCGTGTGCCAGGCCCGCAGCGCATCCGAGCGGTAGCCCAGCGTCAGCGGCCCGCGGTTGCCCGTGCGCACCGGCGTGCAGGTGCCGACACCGGCGTCCGTCGCATCGCCGTCACAGAAGGTGAGGTCCAGCGCCAGGCCGTGCGGCGTGCCACCGTCGGCCAGCTTCGCCACCTCCCACTGGAGCAGCCACGTCCGGTCCTCCGGCGGCGGCACCGAGGGCAAGTCAAACACGTACGAGTCCATGTCGGAAGGCACGGCGTCGTAGTCCAGCGGGCCGCGCACCCCCAGCCCGTTGACGCGGTCCGTGCCGCTGCGCAGCCGGCCGTGGCCATGCGACAGCTGGCCCGTCACGGAGAACTCCGCCGTGTCGGGCGGCGACGGGAAGGCCGTGGTGGACGCGAGCGTCCGCGCCACCGGCGCCTCCGCGCCGTTGACGTAGCGAGACAGCTCATCCGCGTCCTCCGCGTCCCAGCTCACCTCCAGGCGGTAGTCCTTGTCGTCGACCCACGAGCCGTTGTCCTGCACCAGGAAGTAGTACGTCAGCGCGGCGGCATGCGCCGGAACCGGGACGACACCCCGGAAGTTGCGCAGCCCGGTGAAGCGCGAATTGCCCACCGCCTCCTCACGCGACGAGTGCACGCACATGGGCACGGGCAGGTCCGTGCGGCGGCAGAAGCCATCCACCAGGGCCCGGGCGTCGGGGTTCTCGGAGAAGTCGCGCGGGCAGACGGCGGCGTTGGTGGCGCAGTTCTCCCGCCACTCGCTCAGGTTGGCGCCGGTGGAGCTCTGGGTGAACACGTGCACCACGCGCGAGGCCGTCACCGGCAGCTCGGGGAAGCGGCCCCCGGTGTCCAGCGGCACCAGCCGGTAGCGCAGCAGCGTGGGCGTGCTGAAGGCCGGCAAGCGCACCGAGTACCAATCCCGGTCGGGGATGTAGCCCAGGCGGCCGGTGAAGGAGACCGCGGAGCCGGCGCCACCGGGCGTGGCGCTGTCGAAGTTGCGCGCGGTGGCCACCTGCACCTTGTCATTGCCCGTCGTGGTGCGGTCCTGCGCGTCCTCCTCCTCCAGCACGCGCACCTCCACCTCGTAGGGCTGCGCGAGGTCGCCCTGGGCCGTGTCCCGGTCATTGGTGCCGCGGTAGCCCTTCACCACCAGCGTCCACCGCCCCGCGTGCTCCACCTGGACTTTGCGCGCGGTGGCCAGCTCGCCGCCGCGCACCTGGGGCAGCACCACGCCTTCGTCTTCCTTCTCCATGAAGCGCGGGCGCCACAGCTCGTAGGACAGGCGCCAGTTGGGAACGAAGTCCAGGTTGGGCGCGACGACGCGCACATAGGCCACCTTCCCCGCCTCCAGGTCGAAGGCGTAGTGGTCCACGTCGTTGTCGGTGGCCAGGTAGCCGGTGGAGGCGCCCATCAGCATCTCCCCCGCCTGCGTCAGCGCCAGCGGGGTGGCCGTCTGGGGCGTGTCGTTGGGCTCCTGCGCGTCCGGGTTCTGGTCGATGCGCACCGTCAGCCGGTACTTGTTGCGCGCGTCGAAGTTCGGCCGCGAAGGCACGTCCGGCGCGTCCTGCACCAGCACCAGCAGCGTCTGGCTCTCCAGCCCGTCGCGCAGCGGCAGCACGATGTCCACCGGGCGGGGCGCGCCCTGGGCGTGCTTGTCCTCCTTCTTCGCCAGCGCCCCCTCCGTCCCGTCCGGCTGCGGGCCCAGAATGGTGACGGACAGATTCACCGCGGTGCTGGACGCCAGGTACGTCCCGTTGACGTTCAGCAACGTGCGGGCGTTGGTGCCGGGCGGCAGGACGACGCGGTACCAGTCCTGGTCACCGGCGCGAGGCTCGCTGTCCAGCGCCAGGAAGCGCTCCAGCGGCTCGCCCGGCTTGAGCTCGCACTCGGGCCGCGTCAGCGCCTCCTCGCGCGAATTGCACAGGTCCTCCACCACGGGAGTCCCCGCGTCCGGCGTCTCCCCTCCTCCGGACGAACAGGCGGCGAGGACGAGCAACGCGAGCGGCAGCAGACGGACAGAGGTGGGCATGGCGTCGGTTCTCAAGGCGTCGGGGGCACGTCGTCGGGGCGGCCGGGGCAGCCGTCGACGAACTGCTCGGGCTCCACGCGGAGGATGCCGTCAGCGGGCGACTTGATGCCGCCCACCGGGTAGCGCACGTCATTCACGCGGAAGGTGCGGACCAGCGTCCGGGCGGTGGGGTCGTCTCCGGGCACCATGGCCACGGACATCGCGATGTCGTTGAAGCCCGCCCCGCGCTGCACCACGCCCGCGTCGTCCGTGGACGCCATCGTCGGGGCCAGCAGGACGTTCTCCACGCGGAAGCGGTAGCACTGGCGGCCCAGGCTGTCCGGCGGGCCGTCCGCCTCGAAGGCGTAGCGGTAGCCATTCACCGACAGGTCCGCGGTGTCCACCGCCAGCGGCCGGGTGTGCATCCGCAGCTCCATCCGGTTCGTCAGCCCGTCGTTGTCCGGGTCTTCGTCCAAGTCGTTGCTGGCGCCCTGGGTGCCGCCCAGCCACTCCATGCCGTCCGGCACGCCGTCCCGGTCACTGTCCGCCAGTGTCGCGTTGGTGCCCACGAACTGCTCGTCGCAGTCCAGCAGGCCGTCGCAGTCCGAGTCCACCCCGCGCAGCGCCGGCGGGCACCCGCGGTCCAGTCCGCCACCGTCCGGCAGGGCCTCCTGCGTGGGGTCGAAGTCCACGCCGCGCTCGCGGAAGTACACCTCCACGCCGTCGCTGAAGCCGTCCCCGTCCGTGTCCACCCGGTGCGGGTCCGTGCCCAGCTCCAGCTCGCGCGCGTCCGTCAGGCCGTCACCATCCGAGTCCGCCTCACCCACCGGGCTGCCGGGCGGCGCGGAGAAGTTGAAGGCCACCAACTCCTTCATGATGAAGGCGCGGCGGACCTGGCCGAAGGTGAAGTCCAGGAAGTTGATGGGCTCGTTGTTGCGGAAGTCGCGGAAGTTGCCGCCGCCCAGCGAAGCCATCTGCTCCAGCCGGTCCGCGTTCTGGTTGATGATGAGCAGCGGGCAGCCACCGTCACCGGACAAATCACACACCGAGGACACCGGCTGCGTGGGGTTGAAGACGTGCACGGTGTTGACACGCACGTCCTCCACCAAATCCCGCAGCTGGCGGATGCGCACCACCGCGTCGCCCCGGAGCAGCTCGTCGTCCTGGTCGTTGGTGGGCTTGCCGTCCGACAAGAAGATGACGGAGTAGCGCGCCTGCGCCAGCGCCTGCGAACCGCCCGGCTCCAGCCGGCTGCGCGCGATGTCCGTGTTGATGAGCGAGTAGATGTCCGACAGCGGCTTGACGAAATCCGTCGAGTCCCGGTTCGGCGAGGTGTCGGGGTTGCGGAAGGTGAGCAGCTGCTCGGACAGGCGCCGCAGCGTGGCGTCATCCATGGAGGACACCTGGACGAAGCCGTCCTCGGGCGGGTTGCCCGGCTGCTGCGTGAGGAAGGCCGTGGTGCTGCCCGCGAAGAGCATCACCGCCAGGTGGACCTCGGGGTCCCTGGGCAGGTTCTGGATGAGCTCCACCAGCGCGGTGGCGCGCGCGCCGTCCGGGTCGCTCACCCGCATGGACTGAGAGGCGTCCATGGCGACCACCAGCTTGATGGGCCGCACCACCTCGTTGCTGCCCACGGTGCAGAAGCGGCCCTCCAACGTCACCGCCCGGTCCACCGGCACTTCCGTGTCACGGCGCGGGTCGTACAGATAGGAATCCGTACACGCCACCACCAGCGCCACGGACACCAGGACGCCCGCCAGGACTCGTACGGCGCGGCTCACGGAGTGACGCTCCCCGAGGGCGGGATTCCGACGCAGTCGTTCTGGTTGTTCCACGGGTTGCTCAAGGTGTCGGGCCGGCGGAAGTCAGCATCATCGAAGGTCAGCTCGGGCCCCAGTGGGACGCGCACGCTGGGCGGCGCGTACTGCGCCCAGGCGCAGGCGGTGCGCCACACGCCGTAGTCCGTGCTCACGCCACTCTCCGGCGCCTCGGCGAACCACACCTTGAAGAGGTTGTAGCCCTGCTTCACGCCCGCGCGGTCCGGCGGCGTGACGAGCTGCAGGTTGGACACGGTGAAGTCGTAGCAAAGGCTGCCGTCGGGGCGGACCTCCGCGATGCGCGTCTCGTACTGGTAGCCGAAGCGCTCGTGGAAGGCCTTGTCGCGGCGCGTGGGGTCACTGCCCGCGCGCAGCTCCTGGCCGTCCGGGATTCCGTCCCCGTCCGTGTCCAGGCCCGACACGCTGTTCTCCAACGGGTCCAGCCCCCAGCGCGCCTCCAGGCCGTCCGGCACGCCGTCACCATCACTGTCCACGATGCCGGCGCGCGTGCGCAGGTAGTCCTCGGCGAACTGGGACAGGCCGTCCCCGTCCGTGTCGCGGCAGACGCAGTTGGGCGTCAGCGGCGAGGCCGGGTTGCACCCGCGCGCGTCCAGGTCATTGGCGGCGCGGAAGCCCTGGTCCTCGCGGCGGAACTCGAAGCCGTCATCCAGACAGTCGCCGTCGCTGTCCGCCACGAAGGTGTTGGTCTTCAGCGTGAAGCTGTTGTCGATGGAGTCCGGCACGCCGTCTCCGTCGCTGTCCAGCACGCGGCTGGTGTCACCCGGCGCGGAGCTGAGCGACTCCACCAGCAACGTCTTCATCACGTTGCGCGAGGCGAACGACGAGTAGTCCAGCGCGCCCAGCCCCAGGTTGGAGATTTCGCCCGTGTCGTTGAACTCCTGGTACACGCCGTTGCCAATGTCCGCGAAGCGCCGCAGCAGCCACGCGGCGATCTTCTTCGCGGCCTCCGGATATTGCGCCGGCGCCACGCCCGGGTAGACGCCGTAGATGTCCTGGCAGATGGGGCCACACGCCCGCACCGCCTCTTGGTTGAAGAGCAGCACCGTGTGCATGCGCAAGTCGCCCACGTTGTACTGGTCCTTCAACTCCATCAGCCGCCGCACGTAGCTGAACAACTGGTAGTTCTGGTTGCGGTCCGTCCCCACCTCGAACCCGTCAATCTGGTCCGTCGTGTTGGTGAGGTTGCAGAAGTCGACCAACGAGTCCGCCCACGTCAGGTCCGGGTTGTCCGGGTCGGCGTAGACGCTGAGGTTGTCGGTGGCCGAGCAGCGCGGATACGGCGTGCCGTCGGTGAGGAAGACGACGACGTAGCGCGTGCGCGGCAGCAGCTCCGGGTTGGACTGCGCCACCGCGTTGATGTCGCTGGAGATGAGGCTGTAGGCGTAGGACAGGGCGCCCTGGTAGTCGGTGCCCTTGCCCAGCTGGCTCTGCAGGCCCTCGATGTAGCTGTCGATGTTGTTGTCCGGCCGGGCGAAGCGGTCCCCCGTCGTGGTGGGCGGCCAGACGTTGCGCACGTTGGTTTCGAAGGGGGCCACGGACACCTGCACGTTGCCGCCCTGCGCATTCACCTCGCGGAACTGCTGCACCAGCCGCTTGAGGGCGCGCACGCGCGCGGGCTCGGTGACGCCCGCCGGGATGATGTCCAGAATCTCCCGGCGCTGGCAGAAGCCGCTGTCGAGCTGCGCGCCCGGCGGGTCGGAGACGCACATGCTGCCCGACTCGTCGATGACCACCACCACCTTCACCGGGAAGCCGGAGGGGCTGGGCGGGCGCGTGCACACCCGCCCCTGGAGCGTCAGCCGGTCATCGAGGTTGGAGAGCGCATCCACCCTCGATTCGAGCATGGCGTCCGAACAGGACCACAGGCCCGAAGCCAGGAGGCCCGCCGCGAGCAGCGAGGTACGAACGAAGCGGCGCATGCGGAAGGGACCTCCTGGTGGGGGAACGGCGAGGTTACTGCTGGGGACGGCGGCGGCGCATCAGCACGCTGAGCAGCGCGGCGCCCAGGGCGGTGGCGCTGAAGCCCACGGGCACCGAGCTGCAGCTGTTGCCCTCCTCCGAGTCATCCCCCACGAGCACCGTGAGGGTGGAGGTGGACACGCGCTGGTCGGGGAACACGCGGTCGGAGAAGGCCAGGCGCGCGGTCAGCTGGAGCTGGTACTCGCCCTTCTTGTCCGGGACGAAGGTGGGCACGCTGCCGTCGACGTACATGTACTGCCAGTCACGGCTGAGCGTCACCGCGCCCTGAGGACGCTCCACCACCGCGGTGGAGCCCGAGGGACGCTTCACCACCGCCCACTCGTACTCCATGGCCGCGCCGTTGCGGTTGGCGAACAGCGGCGGACGGATGGTGATGCCGGCCTCGTTCGTGCGGAACAGGCCACCGGCGCTGACGGTGAACGGCGACTTCGGGTCCAGGCAGTCGTCGGGGCGCTCGGGGTTCGTCACCAGGCAGTAGCGCGTGTCGCACGCGTCGCCCATGCCGTCCCGGTCATCGTCGCGCTGGTCGCGGTTGGAGACGGCGGGGCAGTTGTCCTGCGTGTTGAGCACGCTGTCGCCGTCGATGTCGGGGTCGCACGCGTCGCCCACGCCGTCACCGTCCGTGTCGCGCTGGTCGGGGTTGGGCACGCCGGGGCAGTTGTCGCTGCTGTCGGAGATGTTGTCGCCGTCCGCGTCCACGCGGCACTGGGTGACGTCCTCCGGCATCGCCTGGTCGGGGTTGTAGACGAGGGGGCAGTTGTCCTCGCCGTCCAGCACGCCGTCGCCGTCGTCATCCAGGTCGCAGACGTCGCCCAGGCCGTCACGGTCCTGGTCCTCCTGGCCCGGGTTGGGCACCAGCGGGCAGTTGTCCTCCGCGTTGACCTTGCCGTCGTTGTCCTGGTCCGGGTCGCAGTCGTCGCCGATGCCGTCGCCGTCCGCGTCACGCTGCTGGAAGTTGGAGAGCATGGAGCAGTTGTCGCAGGCGTTGCCCACGTCGTCGCCGTCGTCGTCCGCCTGGTCGCGGTTGGAGACGAAGGGACAGTTGTCGCGGTCATCCGCGCGGCCGTCGCCGTCCGCGTCGTCCGTGTACGACAGCGTGTCGCCGTCGTCCGTGTAGTTCACCCACACGCTGCCGCCCGCGCCGCAGCCACAGCCACCGCCGACCTCCAGCGGCATGCCGCACCGGTCCCCCAGGCACTCCGGGTTGTCGGGATTGTTGTTGGACTGTGCCAGCGCCCCCGTGGGGCCGAGGACGAGGAAAGCCCCCAGCGTGAGGGCTGAAGCGAAACGAGCGCGTGTCATGGTGACTCCTTTCAACACCGGACGCCTAGCAAGGAACGATCCGTACCAGACACTTGGAGGAATCCCTGGAATGTCAGCGGGTTGGACACGAGGAGGAGCACGGCGGGCTGAGGATGTGGGGGGGACTCCCCAGTGAAGGCGAGGGGTACACCCCACACCGTGGCAGGACGTCAGGTCCCTGGGATGAAGGTGTCGGGCTCCAGGGGAATGATGCCGGCCGGCAGGCGGCCCCCCTCTTCGCTGTATTGGATTTCCTGGATGAGCAGCGAGCCGATGCCCGCGCCTCGTGGGTCATTGTCCCGGCCAGCCTGGAGGTACAGGTACACCTCGTTGGTGCCCGCCTTGATGACTTCGCCCGGGATGAAGGGGTGTGCCCGCTCGCGGGTGGGGACGACGGTGACGTTCTCCACGCGCACCTGGTAGCAGCTGCGGCCATCCGCGGTGGGCGTGGTCTCCACCAGCTCGTAGCCGTAGCCACGCTCGCGGTGGAAGTCGAGGTCGGCGCTGAGCGGGTCTGCGTGCGCCTCCACCTCCGCCACGTTGGTGACGCCGTCGCGGTCCGTGTCGAGCAGGTCCTCGGGGATGAGCGGGTTCGTCATCGCCAGCGCCTCCACCAGGTCCGGGAGCGCGTCCCCATCCGTGTCACCGATGCAGGCGTTGGTGCCCAGCACGCGCTCCTCGCAGGTGTTGAGCCGGTCGCCGTCCTCGTCCAGGGACACGTTGCAGCCGTTGATGATGTCCGGCTGGAGCGGGTCCAGTCCCATGCGGACCTCGACGCCGTCCATCAACCCGTCCTGGTCCGTGTCCTGGCGCAGGGGGTCGGTGCCCATCAGCTCCTCATCCTCGTCGGGCAGGCCGTCCCCGTCGCTGTCGACGAGCACCTGTCCGGCGCGCACCACCACGTTGCGGTTGTAGGCGAAGAAGCGCTTGAGCTTGAGGGTGTTGGTCCGCGCGGCGTACTGGATGTTGGTGAGGGTGCCCGACAGGCCCGCCGCGTCCGTCTCCAGCGGCTCGGTGCCGCCGGCGCTGGCGATGGCGGCCACGTGCTGGCGGGTGATGAGGTCTGGCGTCTCGCCGCGCACGTAGATGGGCTGCACCACCACCTCGCCCGCGCTGAACTGCGAGGCCAGCGCCTTGATTTCGCCGGTGACGGCGGTGAGCTCACATTGGCTGCACGCCGACGTGTTGCCCAGTGCGCTGCAACGCGAGTCGAGCCCCACGTTGAAGGCCGGGTTGGCGCAGCTGGTGTCCTGGCTGCGGACCACGACGACGATGACGTAGCGCGTGCGAGCGACCTCGCCGCGGCAGGACGTCTGCATGTCGCCCGACAGCAGCGTCTTGGCCAGCCGCAGGGCGGCGCGGACGCTCACGGGGCCGGACTCCTGGTAGGTGGCGTAGCGCGGCAGCGCGGACTGGAAGGCGGACGCATCCGAGAAGCTGCCCAGCAGGCCGGTGGCCACCGTGTGGTACGCCACCAGGCTGAAGTGGACGAAGGGACCGGAGAAGCGGCTGGAGAGCGTGGACAGCGCCTCGGTGGCGTAACCCACCACCTCGCGCTCGACGCCTTCGCCGCCCTGGAGCGCGAAAATCACCTTCGTGGGAAAGGCCTCGCCGCCCGCGAGCGGCACGCAGACCGTCCCAGAGAAGCTGGCGCGGTCCTTCCCGCCGGGTCCCCGGCCATTGAGCGCGTAGAGGCCCGCGTCGGAGCACGACAGCAACAGCACGGGAATGAGCCAGACGGACCGCGTGAGGGCGCGCATCAGTCCGATTGTACACCTTAGGCCCCGGTGACAACGCAAGTGCTCGTGACACGAAGCCCGCAAGCACCACCCAAGGGGCACAGCACGGGCCGACAATTCGCCTCCCCGTGGAACGGGCGTCGGACCACCCGGCGGCGCCGTGAAGCCCGGCGTCCTCCGGGCATGGGCAGCCAGGTGACGGCCTACAGCGTGAGCAGGAACGCCAGCAGGTCGTCGCGCTCTTCAGACGAGAGTGCCCTGGCGTCGCCATGCTGGGGCCCGGACGTCTCCAGCAGCGCGCGCAGCGCGAAGCGCGTCTCCACCACGAGCCGGTGGTCCTTCACCCCGTAGCCGGCGGTGGCGCTCGTCAACAGGGGCCACACGTCCCACGCCCCCACCAGGGAGGGCGTCGCCGCGCCGGGCGCCAGGTCCTGCTGCTCCAGCCGCAGCGGCAGCGCCACGGGCGTGCCCACCTCCAGATACCGGCCCCGCGTGGCCAGGTCCTGGTCCAAGGTGTAGAGCGGCGCCGGGTGACACGTCGTACAGGCGCCCTTGCCCTCGAACAGCGCGCGTCCTCGCGCTGGCCGCCCCACCCTGCCGTCCGGCAACTCCACCGCCTCCAGCGGGGCACCGTCCTCACCACGATGGGGGTTGGGCGGGGTGGCGATGAGCGCGTTGAAGAGGGCCAGCGCCTCCACCTCCGACGGCGACGGGTCCGGGTTGTGGAAGCGGTTGCGCGCGCCCACGAAGCGCACCGTGTCGACGAGGCTGATGTGACTGGCGGGCGTGAAGTACGGCGGCGTGTCGCGGCTGCCTCGCAGCGTCGTGGAGCGGTAGATGCGGTTGGGCTGCGTCTTCTCGTAGAAGATGCCTCCCGTGTGGCCCTCGATGTGGCAGCCGTCACAGGTGATGCCCGTGCGTCCCAGGTCCGCGTAGTAGAGGACCTGCCCCAGCCGGCGCTTGGCCTGCGCGCGGGACGTCTCCACCGGAAGCTGACGCACCACCCGCGCCTTGCCCGCCTTCGCCTCGCGCACGTCCACCACCGCCACCGTCCGGGTGAAGCGGTTGAGCACATACAGCGTGCGCGCGTCGGGCGACAGCGCCAGCGCGCTGGGCCCTGAATGAAGCGCCTCGCCCGCCCTGCCCCGGACCCCGAAGTCCTCGGGCGGCCGGATGCGCGGCGTGCCTTCGGGCGGCGCCACCGCCACCTCCTGGAGCACCGCGCGCCGGGCGGGCGCGTCCCCCGACACCAGCGCTCGCGCATCCAGCACCCGCACGAGCCCCAGCCCCACGTCCGCCGCGTAGAGCAGGCCCGCGCCGTCATCCAGCGCCAGCCCCTCCGTGCCTCCCGCGCCGAAGCCCCGGTGCCGCACGTAGGTGCCACGCGAGGGCTCCACCACCGACACGCCGCTGTTCGCGCTCACCTCCATGCGCTGGGGATTGGGCCCCACGTTCGGCCCCAGGCTCGACATGAAGACGTGCCCCAGCCGCTCGCTCGCCACCAGGAAGCGCGGCGCCTTGCCGCCCATCACCTGCTCGCGGAAGCGCTCGGTGTTGCCCCCGACAATGGACACCCCCGGGCCCGGCGCCACCGTGGCGACGAGCGCCCCATCCTCCTGCCGCAGCAGCTCCAGTTGCCCCGTCTGGAGGCTGCCCACCGCCAGCAGGTCCTTCCACCTCGCCAGGGCCCGAGGGTTGGGGTCCACCGGCGCCGACCACCGCACGCGCCCGTCCGCCAGCGACAGCGCCCGCACCTGGTCCCGCACGCGCTCGGCCACGAAGGCCACGCCGGCACGGCCATCCACGGCCAGCCCCTCCGCCCCCAGCGGCGCGGGCAGCACCCGAGGCGCGGCCTCCGGCGCGTCCAGCGCGTACAGCCACAGCTCCGGCTGATACCGGTGCGCCACGCCCAGCCAGGGCCGGCCGTCCGCATCCGTCCAGGCCGCCAGCGCGGAGGGACCGTCTCCCGTGGCCAGCCGCGACACGCGCCCGCTGTCGACCTCCAGCGCGAACACCGTGTCGGTGGGCGACGAAGCGATGAAGAGCGTGCGTCCATCCGGCGCGGGCACCATCGCCGTCAGGTCGGTGAAGGCCGCGTCATTCACCACCGTGAGCCGCGCCGAGCCCTCCGACTCGGTGCCGTCCGGCCCGACGAGCCGCGCCTCCACCACCGCCTGCGGCGCCTCCGCTGGCAGGCGGAGCCCCGCGGGCAGCCGCGCATAGGCGTGCGTGGCATCCACCACCGTCAACGGCAGGCGCAGCGACAGCGGAGGCCCCAGCGACAGCGACAGGCCCGGCGCCAGCCGCTCGCCCTGGATGGAGAGCGGCTGGGAGGTCTCATTGCTCGTGAGCCGGGGCCCCACCGACGACAAGGCAGGGCGTTCAGCCTCGGCGACCGGAGCGGGCGCGGCTGCTTCACGGAGCCGATGCACCACCACCACGCCCGCGGCGACCATCGACACGGTCAGCACCGCCAGCACCGCACGCCTGCGACTCCTGCTCATCCGCGCCAGTAGCCTCCGCGCGCGAGCATACCCATCAGCCCGGCGAGCTCGAAACGCAGCGCCGCACGCCATCTTTCCAGCGTCCCGGCAACATCCCACCCTACCGTGGTGGATGCGCCCCACATGGGGTGGAGTGCCCTCTACACCTGAGCGCGCACAGCGTCACATGTGAGCGCCGGAGTGTGCGTTGACAGGTCGGTACACGCATCGCTTAACCTGTTGATGATGCGACGCTTCCTCCTCTGCATGGCTGTCGCCCAGCTCCTCGGCGTCGGTACGCTGGTGGCTCCGACCGAAGCCTGGGCCCAGAAACGTGGCCGTACCTCGCGCCAGGTGAAGACCCGGGCCGCCAAGAAGGCGGCCTCCAAGGCGCCGCCGAAAATCGAAACCAAGGGCGCGTCCGTGGTGGACCCCGTGACGGGCGACGCGGCCACGGCCTCCTCCAACGCGCTGCCGCAGCGGGGCCCGGCGCGCATCGACTTCGATGACCGGCTCATCCAGGGACAGACGAACAAGTCCGGAGCCGTGTACCTCTACGACCGCAAGGAACTGAAGACGCGGTCGATGATCCGCGAGCGCGAGAGCTTCCGCTCCGAAACGCTCTCCACGGTGTACGACCCCTAGGGCAGCACCGCCCCCCAGCCCTTGAATGGAGCGTCACTGTTGAGCGGTCAGCCCAGCGTCCTGCAAGTCGTCATCCTCCGCGACGGTCTCCTCGTGGGAACAGAGGTATTCGTCCCGGGCACCTATGCGCTCGGCTCGGATATGTCCTCCGACCTGCGCCTGGATGACCCGTCCGTGGAGCCGCGGCACGCCCTGCTCTACTTCCAGAACGGCCGCGCGGCGGTGCAGGACGCGGGCTCCAGCACGGGCCTCTTCGTCAATGGCCACCGCGTCTCCGCCTGTGAAATCCGGCCGGTGGATGAGGTCCTCTGCGGGCCCTTCATCCTGAAGACGCGCGTGCTGTCGCAGAAGCCGCAGGAGGCCAAGCCGCAGCCGCCGCCCGAGGTCGCCGCGCTGCTCGGCGCGGCCCAGGCGCCCACGCCACTCGCCCCGCAGCAGCACGCCGCTGCCCCCGCGCGGCAGCTCCGTCCGGCCACAGGCGTCCCTCCGCTGTCCGCCACCATGCCCGCCGCGCGCGCCCCACAACAGGTCGCCGCGGTTCCTCCCGCCCACGTGGCGACGCAGGCGGCCTACCCCACGCCCGCGCAGCCCATGCCCGCGGTGGCCGTGGTTCCGCCCGTGCCCCAGCAGGCCGCCGTCCACGCCGCTGGTGCCCACGCGCATGGCGCCCCGCGGGCGCAGCCCGCCGTCATCCCCGTGTCTGGCGCGCAGCAGGCCCCCGCGGGCGTGCCGGCGAGCACGGTGCCCTCGGTCCGCCGCAGGGCCGCGCCCGAGCCGGCCCCGGTGGCCAACCCGGGCATGCAGTTCGCGGACGAGCTGATGGCGGACCTCGCCCTTGATCCGCTCCCGGCGCCCACCGGGCCGCTGCTGGAGGAGCAGCGCACGCTGGCGCGGCCCACGCATGCGCCGCGCATCCCGTCCGGCAAGGGCACCGCGCAGCTCTACCTGGAGCTGTACTGGGGCGCCGTGCGCCGCGACGCGCGCCGCTTCGCGCCGGACAAGAAGAAGCCGGTGCAGGCCTCGCTGGAGCTCGAGGGGGCCATGCCCCTGTGGGGCTTCACGCTGCCGGAGGGCGCGCCCTTCACGCTGGCCGAGCCGCTCAACAACGCCTTCCGCCTCTTCGTGCCGCCGGGCACCGACGTGGAGAAGAGCGCTGGTGACGGCCGCTTCACCCCCGTCACCGGCGCGGCCCTGGAGTCCGATGGCAGCCGCCGCTTCCTCACGCTGCGCGAGGGCACCGCCGCGCGCCTGACGCAGGGGCAGATGTCCCTGGTGGCCTACGCCGCGCCCAAGCCCGCGCGCGTCTTCGTCAACCCGCTCAAGGGGCTGCCCTGGCTGACGCTGACGCTCCTGGGCCTCTTCGCCTCCGCGATGGCCGCGTTCCTGGTCTTGAAGCCGCACCAGCCGGAGGTGGCGGACTTCCAGCAGAAGAGCCTGCCCCCCGTGGCGCTGCGGCTCATCGCCCCCGAACCGAAGAAGAAGGAAGAGGCCAAGAAGAAGCTGGAGGCCATCAAGCAGCAGGCGAAGAAGCCCACCAAGGAGAAGGTGGCGCAGAAGGCCCCGCCCAAGCCGGCGGAGAAGACGCCGCCGCCGAAGCAGCCCGAGCAGGCGGTCGCCGCCGCGCCGCCGCAGAACAAGGCGCTCAAGGCGCTGGCCAAGCTGTCCGCCGCGGGCCCCGCCACCAAGGACCTGCTCGCCGCCGTGGACAAGCTCGGCAGTGGCCCCGGCAGCAAGAACGTGAAGAACTCCAACTACAAGCTGTCCGGCCTCATCGGGAAGGCGCCCATCGCCAACGCGGGCGTCGGCACCTTCGGGTTGGGCGGCGGCGGCAAGGGCGGCGGCGCCACGCTGGGCGCGGAGCTGCTGCGCGGCAAGGGCGGCGGTGGCATCGGCGCGCTGGGCGCGGGCGGCGTGGGCAAGGGCAAGGTGGGCGGCACCGTCACCCGCGCCACGGCCCGCAGCATCGCCTCCACGCAGGGCACGGTGGACCGTGAGGCGGTGGCGCGCGTCATCAACAGCCACCTCAACGAGGTCCACGGCTGCTACGAGCGCGCGCTGCTCAAGGACCCGGGGCTCGCGGGCAAGGTGGTGCTGCAGTGGACCATCGGCGCGAGCGGCCGCGTGGTGGCCGCCAAGACGAAGTCCTCCACGCTGCGCAATGCCTCCGTCGAGTCCTGCATCCTCTCCAAGCTGAAGTCGTGGACGTTCCCCTCCCCCAAGGGTGGCGTCGTCATCATCACCTACCCGTTCCTCTTCAACTCGGTCGGCTACTGACGTGGCCTCAGTCCGCGCGTCCGTTCCCGTCCTCCCCCAGGAAGCCCCCACCGTGCGATACGCCCTGCTCATCCTCTTGCTGCTGACGCCCGGACTCGTCCGCGCGCAGGCCGAGGCGCTGGAGAATCCCGGCGCAGTGTCCGCCATCCAGGAGCGGCGATTCCGGATGCACCACGAGCTGCTGCTCGGCGTGGGCGTGCTGCCGGCCAACGCCTACTACAAGGGCCTGGTGGGCACCGTCGGGTACACGTACCACTTCAGTGACACCTTCGGGTGGCAGGTCGGGCGTGGCACCTACAGCTACAACCTGCAGACCAGCCTGCGGAAGCAGCTCGAGCGCGACTTCAACACGTCCCCCAACGCCGCCGCCTTCCAGGACCAGGTGCAGTGGATGGTGGGCTCGGACCTCATCTGGAGCCCGCTCTACGGGAAGATGGCCTTCCTCAATGAGTCCGTGCTGCACATCGAGGCCTTCCTGCTGGGCGGCGGCACGGTGGTGAAGCTCGACCGGGACGGCGGCTTCAAGCCCGCCGTCAACGTCGGGCTCGGCCTGCGTCTCTTCACCGGCAAGACGCTGTCGCTGCGCCTGGACGTGACCAACAACACCGTGTTCACCGGCCCCACGCGCGTCATCCAGGTGCCGCTCATCCAGTTCGGAACCGCGTTCAACTTCGGCGCCACGGAATGACCTCCCGCTCGCTCATCGCCGCGCTCACCAGCGCCGCGCTCCTCGTGTCTCCAGCGCCCGCCGCCGCGCAGTCTCCGGCCGCCGCGCAGCCCACGTCCCCCGCTCCCGCGCAGGGCTCGCCCCCGGCGGGAGACAAGGCCGAGGCCACTGACGCCACGGCCGCTGCGCCTGACGCCGCCAGTCCCGCCGCGGAAGCGCCGCCTCCCGCGCCGCAGAAGGTGGACCCGGGCGTCTTCGACAAGGCGCTCAAGGACTACTTCGACGGCAAGCCGCGCGACGCCGCGGGTCCCCTCCATGCCTGGCTGCAAGCCGCCCCCAAGACGGATGAGAACTACGCCTGGGGCCAGTACTTCCTCGCGCGCAGCCTCATCGACCTGGGGCTGACGCACGCGGGGGCCTCCTACCTGGCCCGCATCGCCCGCGAGCGCTCCAACCCCAACGCGCTGCCCCGCGCCCTGGACACGCTCAAGGCGCTGACGGACCGGCCGCACGACGAGGTGATGATCGAGGAGCAGGTCTTCGGCGCGCTGGACCTGGGCTTCCTCCCGGAAGACACGGGCGCGTATGTGCACTACCAGCAGGGTCTGGTGGACCTGCGCGTGGGCAACGAGCGCTGGGCCAACACCCACTTCGCCAAGCTGTCGGAGACGACCGCCGAGGCCAGCCACGCGAAGTTCGCGCTGCTCGTCACCCGCCTGAAGCAGGTGAAGGAGCCGTCGGACGAAATCATCGCCGACTTCCTGGCGCTGTCCGCGGACGAGAAGCTCACCCGCGAGGCGCGCAACGAGGCGGCGCTGGCGGTGGCGCGCCTGCGCTACGAGCGCAAGGACTTCCAGGGCGCGCTGGAGGCGTATGACCGCGTGAAGCTGCCCGAGCTGGACCCGGGCCGCGCCAGCCTCTACCTGGAAGAGGCGTGGACCCGCTACAAGCTGGGCGAGCTGCGCGCGTCGCTGGGCATCCTCACCACGCTGGACGCGCCGTCCTTCCGCGACGAGTTCATGCCGGACAAGTACCTGCTGCGCGCGCTCATCTACCGCGACTTGTGCCACTACCTGCCGGCCAAGCGCGCCGCCAAGGAGCTGACGCGGCGCTTCGCGGACTCGCTGGAGGCGGTGCGCAACCGCGAGGACCTCACCCAGGACATGCGCCTGCGCCGCGCCGCCAACGCCCACGGAAGCACCCAGCGCGCCGCGCGCTTCCTGGAGACGCTGGAGCTGGAGGGCGAGCGGCTGGGCCGCTACGCCGGCAGCTTCGGCGACCGGCTCTTCTCACACCTGACGAAGCTCTATGACTTGTCCCGCGCCGAGGCGGTCCGCGTCCATGACGCGCGGCTGGCCGAGGCCGTCCGCCAGGAAGCGGACACGCTGCTGCGCGCCGCCGAGCAGGTGCGCCTGATGGAGTACGAAGTGGGCCTGAAGCTGTACGAGCGCGTGAAGAAGGGCGCGCGGATTGTCGCGCCGGAGGACGAGCAGCTCCTGTCGCCCACGCAAACGGCCTACCGTTTCGACGGCGAGTACTGGAACGACGAGCTGCGCTCCTACCGGGTCCGCATCGACAGCCGCTGCATCGAGGAGACGCCATGACCGGCCACCTGACGGGCCTGCTTGCCGCCGCGATGCTCGCGGCCGCCCCGGGCGGCGCCGGACGCCCCGGCCCGGGCATCAACCCGATTGTCTCCAAGGCCAAGGAGCGCGACGAGCTCATCGCCAAGCTCAAGCGCGACATCTTCAAGGTGGACCGCGCCATCGGCGAGACGGAGCGCCTCATCTCCAAGAGCCGCAACGCGCCCTACCTGCCGGACCTCCAGTTCCGGCTGGCCGAGCTCTACGTGGAGAAGAGCCGCTACGTGTACTACCTCCAGGCGGAGACGCGGCCGGAGGGGGCCAGCGGCGCCATCGTGTCCCCCGAGACGCGGCTGATGAAGCAGAAGGCCGTGCAGATGTACTACCGGCTGCTGCGCGAGTACCCGGACTTCAAGGACGGCGACCAGGTGACGTTCTACCTGGCGCACGAGCAGCGCGAGCTGGGCCAGTTCGACGAGATGCTCAAGACGCTCGGCGACCTGACGCGCAAGTTCCCTGGCAGCCCGCTGCGCCTGGAGGCGGAGCAGATTCTGGGCGACCACTTCTTCGACAAGGCCGACCTGGGCCAGGCGGAGAAGCACTACCAGGCCATCCTGGAGGCCCCGCCCTCGCCGGTGCACGACCTGGCCCGCTACAAGATGGGCTGGATTCGGGTGAACCAGGCCAAGCACGCGGAGGCCGTCACCTTCTTCGAGGCCGCCGCCGCCAGCGCGCCGCTGCCCGGCGTGGACGTGAAGAAGGCGCTCAACGTCAAGCGCGAGGCCCTGCTGGACCTCGTCTACAGCTACACCGAGGCCAAGCCGGCCAAGGGCGCGCTCAACTACTTCGAGAAGCTCAGCGACAGCCGCGCCACCTACGCGCTCGCGCTGGACAAGCTGGGCAACCGCTACTTCATCAAGCAGCAGTACGAGTGGGCCATCCCCGCGCTGCGCAAGCTGATGGAAATCCAGCACGACCCGGAGCTGGACCTGGAGCGCGGCCAGAAGCTCTACGACGCCATCAAGGCCTCCAAGGGCAAGGTGCTGCCGGACGCCGAGGACCTGCGCATCCTCGTGCGCGCCGCGGTGCAGAGCAAGACGGACCCCGAGCTGGTGGAGGCCGAGCGCAAGAAGCACCTGGTGGAGCTGGAGGAGATGGCGCGCGACCTCTCCACCCTGCTCCACGTGGAGGCGCAGAAGAAGAACGACAAGGCGCTCTACGTGAGCGCGGCGGAGGCCTATCAGGCGTACCTGGGCCTCTTCCGGCCCCAGCAGCACGTGCGCACGATGATGAAGAACCGCGCGGACGCGCTGTACTCCGCCAACGCGTACCCCGAGGCCGCGCGCCAGTTCGAGGAGCTGGCCCGCTACCACGTGAAGGCCAAGGACGCGAAGGGTGAGGAGGAGGCCCTCAACGCCGCGCTGCTGGCGCACTTCTCCACGCTCAAGCCGGAGGAGGCGCAGAAGCGCAACGCCTTCGAGGTGGCGGACGCGCGTCAGGCCATGAAGCTGCTGGGCGCCGACTTCGTGTCGCGCTTCCCCCGCAGCGAGAATGCCCTGGTGGTGAAGTTCAACATCGCCCGCGCCTACTACGAGGACGGCGAGTACCCGAAGGCCGCCGAGCTCTTCACCGCCTTCGCGCTGAGCCACCCGCAGCACAAGGAAGCCCCCGTCGCGGGCAACCTGGCGCTGGACAGCCTGCGGCAGCTCAACGACTTCAAGGGCCTGGACGAGACGGGCAAGAAGCTGCTGGGCGCGCCGCTGCCGGCCAGCTTCCGCGCGGACGTGCAGAAGATTCTCACCCAGAGCCGCGCCGAGGCCCTGGACGAGCTGGCCCTGCGGAGCGCCCAGGAGACGGGCGACGTCATCCAGGGCCTGGTGAAGGTCGCCGACGAGAACAAGAACACCGACATCGGCGAGAAGGCGCTCTACGGCGCGTTCACCGCGGCGCGCGAGAAGCGCGACATGCAGGCCGAGCGCGAGCTGGGCGCGAAGCTGGTGCAGGACTACCCGAAGAGCCAGTACCTGTCGGACGTGCTGCTGACGCTGGGCCGGCACGCGGCGGAGGCCGCGGCGTTCGGCGAGGCGGCGGGCTGGTTCGAACAGGTGGGTCAGAAGCTGGGTGGCGACTTCGCCGCCGTGGACGGCTGGCTGGCCGGCGCGCGGCTGCGCATGGCGCTGGGCGAGCACAAGGAGGCGGCGCGTGACCTGGAGGCCGCCGCCGACATCGCTGGCGCGCGCAAGGCGGACGTCCTGGTGCTGCTGGCGCAGACGCGGCTGAAGCAGAAGGACTTCGCTCGCGCGAAGACGGCGGCCGAGGCCGCGCTGAAGATGGACCGCCACAGCGCCGCCGCGGCGGCGGTGCTGGCCGAGGTGCAGGCCACCACCGCGCCCACCGCGCCCGCCGACGCGCTCATCGCCACCCTCACCACCGCGGTGCAGGGCCCCAACGGCGGCACCGAGGAGGCGGCGAAGGGCCTGTGGTACCTGGGCGAAATCCTCTACCGCGGCTACAGGGACCTGTCGGCGGACCAGGTGGAGGAGAAGGTCGCCGCGCTCCAGAGCATGGAGGGCATCTACACGCAGGCCGCGTCGCTGGGCTACGCCGAGTGGGCGGTGGCCTCGCTGTGGCGGCTGGCGCTCGCGTACGGCCACATCGCGGACGTGGTGGAGGGCACGGCCCTTCCCGCCGGCCTGTCCGCCGCGGAGGCGCAGCAGTTCCGGGCCGCGGTGAAGGAGCAGGTGACGCCGCTGAAGGCGCGCTCCGACGAGGCGTTCAAGGCCTGCTTGTCCCGCGCCGAGTCGCTGGAGGTCTTCAGCGCCGCGGTGGTGGGCTGCCGCGCCCGCACGGAGACGGCGGCGCTGCCGGTGCCGCAGCCGGGCACGCCCACGCAGCCGGCGTCCCTGGAGGACCTGCGCAAGAAGGCCGAGCGCACGCTCAACGCGGAGGCGCTGGAGGCGCTGGGGCTGGCCTACCTGGACGCGCGCCAGTACGGCATGGCGCAGCTCACCCTGGGCCGCGTCACGGAGCTGCAGGACACGCGGGCCTCGGCGCACTCCGCGCTGGGACTGGCGCTGCTCCACATGGGTGACGCCATGGGCGCGCGCGAGGCCTACGGCCGCGCCATGGACTCCGACCCCACCTTCGGCAAGGCGCGCCTCAACCTGGCCGCGCTGCGCTGCCGCTTCGGCGACGTGGACGGCGCCCGCCGCGAGCTGGCCGTGCTCAAGGACGTGGCCTCGCTGGGCGGCAACGACGTGGATGGCGGGTGGAAGGCATGCAAGTGAGGCCCGCGCGTGCATCGTGGCTCGGCGTCCTGCTCACCGCCGCCCTCTGCGCCTGTGGCGACGAGGGCGGGCAGTTGGAGGGCAGCGTGACGTCGCTGCTCGACCTGCGCTACGACCGCGCGGAGGCGCAGCTGGCCGAAGGCGAGCTGGCGGTGAACTTCGTCACCCAGCAGGGCACGGGCACCAACACGGTGCTGAAGGTCAGCGCCCGGGTGCAGGACATGCTCCCGGAGGGCTACACCGGCTCGCTGGACGTCAACCTGGCGGAAGTCCTGGCCAACGGCGCCCAGCGCGGCGCCATTGGCCGCAACGTGCTGGATGAGCCGGCGCGGACCTTCCCGGAGCTGCGGGTGGGTGGGCTGAAGGTGAAGGCCCTTCCCAGTCAGCAGGGGCAGCGCATCTCCGGCGAGTTCCACGTCACGTTCGTCAACGGCACCCACACCTATTCCGGGCGCACCATCTTCGGAAGCTTCGAGGCGACGGTTCCATGAAGCGCTTTGTCCTGCTCACCCTCCCCCTGCTCTCCGCGTGCGGCGCCAGCTACAACATGCGCGTGCCCGACTCGCTGGAGAAGAAGCTCCCGTACGAGGCGCGCATCGAGCTGCTGGAGGCGGAGAACAACCTCGCGCTCGCCATCGACAAGGTGGACGAGGCCGACAACGAGATTGGCCGCGCCCGCGACCACATCCGCCGCGCCCGCTCCCGCCAGGAAGCTGCGAAGGACGAAGTGGACCGCGCGTCGGACGAGGTGTCCCGCGAGGTGGCGAAGCTGGCCATCGACGAGGCCGAGGCCCGCGTGGCGTATCTGCGCGCCCGGCAGCGGCTCACCGTGGGCCTGCGGGACGTGGAGCGGCTGGCGCTGCGCTGCGCCTTCGCGGAGTTCGAGCTGGCCCGCCTGCAGGTCGCCCGGAAGGCGAAGGTCGAGGGCAGCGAGCGGCTGGAGCCGAAGGACTTCGAGGAGCAGGTCTCCGAGTGCAAGGCGGAGGTGAAGGAAGAGCGCGCCGAGCTCACTGGGGATGAGAAGGAAGAGAAGACGGCGCGGGAGGCGTGGGAGGCGAAGAAGGCGGCGCTCGCGAAGAAGACCTTCGACGCGCGCGCGAGTCCCTACGTGGAGAACCTATAATGAAGACTGCCAGCTTCCTGGTGCTCCAGCTCCTCACCGCGCAGGCCGCCGAGCCCGACACGGCCACGCTCGAGCGCACCGCCGCCGTGGAGAGCGCGCGGCTCGCCGAGGCCCCCGATGACGCGGACGCCCTGTACCGCCTGGGCACCGCCTTCCTCGCGCTCAACACGCCGAAGAAGGCCGTGGCGCCCCTGAAGAAGCTGGTGGACCAGGAGCCGGACCTCATCCCGCCGAAGCTGGCCCTGGCCCGCGCGCTGCGGCTGTCCGGGGAGCCGGGGCAGGCGCGCACGGTGCTGGACACGGCCATCGCCGCCTTCCCCGAGGCGTCCACCCTCCGGGCCGAGCGCGGCCTGCTGGCGCGCGTGCTGGACGAGCGCGACGTGGCCATCAGCCAGTACGCGGTGGCGGTGGAGCTGGCGCCCCAGGACGCGGAGCTGCGCTTCAACCTGGGCGAGGCCCTGCAGCGCGCCAGCCGCACGGACGACGCCATCGAGGCCTACCGCGAGGCGCTGAAGCTGGACGCGAAGCTCAACGTGGCCCGCGTGAATCTGGGCAAGGCCCTGGCGGAGAAGGGCCTCAACGGCGAGGCCAAGGAGACGCTGCGCGAGGCCACCCGGCAGAAGCTGGGTGACACCGAGGCGCACTACAACCTCGGCGTGCTCCTCATGCGGGAGAACGACCTGGACGGCGCCATCGCCGAGTACCAGCGCACGCTGGCCGCAGACCCCAAGCACGCCAGCGCGCACAACAACCTGGGCGTGGCGCTCAACGGGAAGGACGACCCACGCAAGGCCACCGACGCCTTCCTCAAGGCCATCGCGGCGGACCCGAAGTTCGCCGAGGCGCACTTCAACCTGGGGCTGGCGTACTACCAGCTCGGTGACAACGTCCGGGCCATGAAGGCCTTCGAGAAGGCCGTGGTGCTGGAGCCCCAGCGGTCCAGCGGGCCGTACATCCAACTGGGCCACCTGTACCTGACGCAGGGCAAGAAGAAGCAGGCCGTGGCGGCCTTCACGAAGGCCATCGAGAAGAGCGCCGAGGACGGGAAGAAGACGACCGAGGCGTACCAGGGACTTGCTCGCGCGTGGCTCAGCCTGGGCAAGGCGGACGAGGCGGTGGCCACCCTGAAGACGGCCGTGGACGCCTTCCCGAAGGACGCGAGCGCCCGCGCCGCTTATGGCGAGGCCCTGCGCGCCAAGGGTGACCTGGATGGCGCCATCGCCGAGTACGAAGAGGGCGTGAAGCTCTCCCCCACGCCGGAGAACCGGCTGGCGCTCGCGGATGTGTACGCGCAGAAGCGGATGGGCGCGAAGGCGCAACCGCTCTACAAGGCCCTGCTGGAGGAGGACCCCGCCAACCGCGCCGCGAAGCTGGCGCTCGCGGACCTGCTGCTGGCCATGGGCGACTATGTGGCGGCGGAGGGGCTGCTCAAGCCTCGGGACGGCGAAGAGGCCGACACCGCGGCGCTGGCGCGGCTGGGCATCGTCCACTCGCGGCGTGGGCGGCCGGACCTGGCCGTGTCGGAGCTCGAGGCGGTGGTGGCGAAGGACCCGGCGCAGTTGGAGGCTCGCGCGGAGCTGGGCTTCATCTACCTGCGTGGCGGCGACGGCGCGAAGGCGAAGAAGGCGCTGACATCCGTGCTGTCGGTGGACCCGCGCCACTCGCTGGGCCTGCTGTACATGGGCCACACGCTGTACCAGCAGGGCAACACGAAGGGCGCGGAGAAGTCCTTCCGCAGCGCCGTGCAGTCGGACCCGAACTTCGCCGAGCCGCACAACGCGCTCGGGCAGTTGCTGGAGGCGACGAAGCGCCTCGACGAGGCGAAGGACGCCTACAAGAGGGCCGTGCAGTTGCAGCCGGACCACCCGGATGCGAAGGACGCGCTGATGCGACTGACGGCGTCCGCGCCCACGCCGTAGGCCGCGCGCGGGCCCACGGCAGCGTGTGCGGGCATCGCGCCCGCGCAGCCCTGCGTTGAGCCCAGACGCTTGAGCAGCACATTCGAAGCCGCGTGCAGGAACGCGGACGACAGCCCCAATATTGCTCCTCGACGACGACCCGCGACCTGCCAACCTCGGACCGGCCCCCCTCTTTCAGCGCTCCTCATCCGTGGCGCCAGAAGACGTGCCGTCCGCTGTCCTGAGCACGGCGGGCAACTCAGGCCCCGTGGGCACCGGCTGGGGCTCCAGCGCGAGCGCCCGGCCGAATCGATGGCGCGCCTCCGCGTGCACGCCAAAGGACGCGCCCTCCGCATGCGCCACCAGCACGAGGTCTTCCGAGGGCGGCGTGCCAGCCTCGAAGGCCACGCCGTACGTCACGGAGCGCGCGCCTGTCCCCTCCCCAGCGGGAACGGTGAAGGCGGCCGCGCCCTCCGTCAGCGTGGAACCGGCAGGAAGCGAGAGCCGCACTTCAACGGGTGCCTCGAAGCCCGCGCGCCGCTCCACTTCGGCCACAAGCCACACCTGCCCAGGCGAGGACGCCACCACCGTCCAGTTCACGCGTAGGGGAGAAGGAAGCCTCGCCGTGAGCCCAACTCCCGGACCGGTGGCGTGCGCATGCCCAGCAGCGTCCAGCGTCGGCGCGTCGTCCGCTGGCCGTGCATCCTCCGCAGATGAAGAAGCACCACGGCCTTTCCAAGCCATGTGGCCATGGCCTCGTGCCTCCTCCGTCCGGGCAGCGCGGTGCCCCGACGCGGGAGGCGCCAAGAGCGCACGGCTCGCGGAGACACCTCCCTGCATCGGAGACGGGGCAAGGCCCGCGAAAATCGGCGTCCGCAAGACAGCCGCGTCCCCGGTGACGCGTGTGCGTGCCACGGCTTCCTGAGGAGCGGGCGGCGCGAGGCGCTTGCGAGTCTTGCCGCGGATGCGCTCCACCCCTGAAGCCACGCCCGTGGACAGGGCCCCCGCCAGCGCCAGCGCCAGGACGACGCCCACCACTCGCTTGCGCGTCAGTAACATGCGGCCTCTCCGTGACATGGCGTCGTCATCGACATGCTCCGCGGCGTCACTGGCACAGCGGTGAGTGACTGGGATACGGGTAGGCGGACTCCGGCTCGGTGGCCGCGTCCATCACCCAGCGCGGGAAGCCCTGGCACATCATCGTGTCCAGGAAGTCCGCCAGGCAGGGAGCGGGGATGTCCGTCCGCGCCACGTCCACCAACTGCCCCGCCTCCACACGCCACTGGTGCCGCTGGTAGCCCCGCCGCCACGGCGCCGCGTTCATACCGGGGGCCGCGAGCGCCTCGTACATCGGCTGCCGCGACGACGTGCCCTTGCCGAGCCGGTAGAGGATGGCGGCCACCTCGCTCACCTCCAGCTTCTGCAGCAATCCCGCCTCCGGACGGGGCCGCGTCCACGCACCCGTCGCGGGCCGGCGCGCCTCCAGGTCCATCCAGAACATCGTCCCACCCTGCCTGTCGAAGTAGCGGGGACTGCCTCGCACGTCCGCGCTGAACCAGGTGGCCCACCCCTCGCTCCACGCCTGCCCCGGGAAGGTGGGCACGCCGAGGTAGTGCGGACCGCCCTCGCTCGGACTGGTGCCATGGCTGGCCATCACCCAGTGCCCGAGCTCGTGCAGCACCATCGCCTCCGACCACCAGGCCGCGTCGCCATCCCCCGGCAGCCACACCTGCGCGCCCCACGTCCGCCCCGCCGCCGTCACCGGCCACGGTGCGAAGCAGGCGCCGCAGGACCACGTCGTCCCAAAGCCGAGCCACGCCACGACAGGCAGCCCCGCGCGGCCATACCGTCCCCGCGACTCGTGCCACGCGGTGCGCAGCGCGCTGAACACGGAGGCGGCTCCGGAACCGTCCGCCTCCGCGATGGAGAAGACGCCCTGTCCGGCCACGGCGCGCGTGGACTGAGACCAACTCCAGATGCGCGCCGCGCTGCCCGGCGCCTCCGTCACCTCCCGAGCCCCTCGCTGCCCCGGGTCCGCCACCGCGTAGGCCACGCGCGCGGCCGAGCCCAGCCCTGCCGCGTACACGACGATGCGGTCCTCCTCCCGGGGCTGCGCCGCGACCCGCACCGAGAACCGCCCATCCAGCCCCGACACCTGGAAGTCCACGAGCGCGGCCCCCTGATACGAGGCCACGAGGAAGCCTCCAGCCGGGACCCACTCCGCCTCCGCCGACCATCCGGTGAAGTCGGCATCCGGGAACCTTCGCGCGTAGCGCACGGTGCCGCTCAGCGTGGGCCCAGGCGCGCCACACCAGCCGCGCCCCTCCGTCTCCACGCAGCCCGCCGCGCACTCGCGCGCACGCCACTTCCCCTGGACACAGGCCTGCCACACACCGTCCGCCGAGCACCGCGAGCCGCCGTCCAGGCACGCCGCGCCCGCGGCGCAGTGGGCTACGCCCTCCAGTACGCAGGCCTCGGTGGCGCCGCAATCCTCCTGGAGGCGCACGCCCTCCACGCACCGCTCCACGATGCGAGCCCCCAGACACCGGCCACCCTCCGGCATGGAGACACAATCCACCGCGGTACGCAGGGCCTCATCCGGAAAAGCGGAGGCGCACGCGCGGGCGCGGCACACCGTGTCCTCCGGCTCGCAGGCGGCATCACACGGACGCCCGTCCTGCTCCGGCCCGCACGCCAGCACGAGCATGCCCAGGCACCACACCGCCGTTTCGAAACGCAATGCCGTGGCACCTCCGCGCCCGCCGAAGGGAGACGGGGCGAGGAGGCACGACAGCACGCCCGGTGTGCGGCGTGGGAGCACCGGGCAGGCCAAGGCTCCCCTGCCCGTCTGCCGCCAGGGTGACGAAACGGCGCCCCCCACGGGAAAGGCCCTGGGTCATCACGCGCGGTGTGGAGGGGCACCGGCGCCCAGGACCTCTCCCGCGGGGAGCTGAAGCCAGCGGGCACGGCGCCTCCATCCGTGCTCAGGGAGGCAGGGGCGCGCGGCCCTCCGGGATGACCAGGGGACCGGGCAAGCCCGGCCACTCGACGACCTGCACGCGCAGGCCGAAGACGCGGGCCACCAGTTCCTGGGAGAGCACCTTCGCCGGCGCGCCCAGCTCCACCACCCGGCCCTCGGCGAGCACGGCCATCCGGTGCGC
This sequence comes from Myxococcus sp. SDU36, assembly GCF_030168875.1. NCBI lineage: Bacteria > Pseudomonadati > Myxococcota > Myxococcia > Myxococcales > Myxococcaceae > Myxococcus > Myxococcus sp. SDU36. Next base: position 8,148,924 of record NZ_CP077414.1, on the reverse strand, counting down.
GTAACGCGCGGCCAGGTTGAGGTCATGCAGCACCGCCAGCACCGCGCCGCCTTCCTGGGCGAAGCGTGCCGCCGCCTCCAGCACGAGGTGCTGGTGGGCCAGGTCCAGGCTCGCCGTCGGCTCGTCCAGCAGCAGGTAGCGGTGTCCGGAGGCTACCGGTTCGGAGAGCTGAGCCAGCACCCGCGACAGCTGCACCCGCTGCCGCTCCCCCCCAGACAGCGTGAGATACGAACGCGAAGCCAGGTGCCGTGTGTCGGTGGCATCGAGCGCCGCCACCGCCGCCGCCAGGTCCGCGCTGCCTTCAGCGCGGCTCGCGTGCGGACTCCGCCCCAGCAGCGCCACCTCCAGCGCCGTGAAGCCGAAGCCCAGCGACGACTCCTGGGGAAGCACGCCCAGCCGCACGGCCCGCTCCCGCGGCTTCCAGCGCGACAAGGGGAGGCCGTCCAGGAGCACCTCGCCCGTCGAGCACCTCAGCTCGCCCGACATGGCGGACAGCAGCGTGGACTTGCCCGCGCCGTTGGGCCCCACGACGGCCAGCACCTCGCCGGGCTGCAGCGTCAAATCCATGGGCCCCAGCGTCCGCCCCCGGCCCCGCCACACCTCGATGCCACGAACCTCCAGGCTCATACGGCCCCCTTGCGCGACAGCAGCGCGACGAAGACGGGGACGCCCAGCACGGACGTGAGCGCGCCCACGGGCAGCTCAGAGGGAATGTCCGCCGTGCGAGCCAGCAGGTCCGCGCCCACCAGCAGCGAGGCCCCCAGCAAGGCGGACGCGGTGAGCAGCCGCCGGTGGTCCGGCCCCAGCGCCAGCCGCAACAGCGCGGGCACCAGCAAGCCCACGAAGGCGATGACCCCGGTGACGGACACCGCGGCCCCCACGCCCAGGGCCGCGGCGAGGATGAGCCGGCGCTTGAGGCGCTCGACATCCACGCCCAGGTGCCACGCCTCGCGCTCCCCCAGCAGCAGGAGGTTGAGGGTGCGCGCCTCACGCAGCAGCAGGCCCAGGGCGATGAGCAGCGGCGGCGTGGCGGCCCCCACCACGTCCCAGGACGCGCCGGCCAGGCTGCCCCAGGTCCAGAAGGTGATGGAGCGGAGCTGCGCGTCGGTGGCCATCTGCGTGAGCAGACCGATGCCCGCCCCCGCCCCCGCGCTGACGGCCACACCCGCCAGGAGGATGCGCGCCGTCTCCGTGCGACCGCCGCCCCCACCCAGCCGATGCGCGAGCAGCGTGGCGCCCAGCGCGCCCATGAAGGCCGCGCCCGGCACCGCGAGCATCCGCAGCGAGCCCAGGTGCGCGCTGAGGGCCACGTCCATGACGATGGCCGCCACCGCCCCCAGCGCCGCGCCGCTGGAGGTGCCCAGCAGGCCGGGCTCCACCAGCGGATTGCGGAACAACGCCTGCAATGCGGCACCCGAGGTGGCCAGCACCGCGCCCACCATGATGCCGAGCGTCACGCGCGGCAGGCGGATGGTCAGCAGCACCGCCTGCGGTACCGACTCCAGCCTGTGGCCGATGTCCAGGCCCACCTGGTTCAGCAGACTGCCCGCCAGCGCCAGCAGCGGCACCGGCACCGCGCCCACGGCGAGCGACAGGAGCACCACGCCCAGCAGCAGCGCCGTCAGCAGCAGCCACGGACGCGGGGCTGCTGGCTGGAGAGGCTCCTCGGCGCGGAAGGTGGCGGAGACGGGCGCAATCCCCGACGCACTCATTTGCTGCCCCGAGCCGGGGCCGCGTACCCATCCTGCAAGCGGCTCACGGCCTTGCCCAGGTGGGGCCCCAGCCCCATGAAGTGGACGTCGTCCACGGTGATGAGGCGCCAGCCGCGCACCTGCGACAGGCCCGGCGTGCGCGACAGGCCTGCCTCACCGCCCACCGGCTCCAGGGAGCTGGCCGGCATGAGGATGAAGTCCGGCGCCGCTTCGACCACCGCCTCCGGCGTCAGCGGCTTGTGGCCCGCATAGCCGGCGATGGCATTCACGCCGCCCGACAGCGTGACGAGCTCGCCCGCCGCCGTCCCGGCGCCCGCCACCATGAGGACGTTGGCCCCGCGCGCGTACAGCGCGAGGACCTTCGGCGGCTTCGCGTCCTTGCGCGCCGCCGTGCGCTCCCGCGCCTCGCGCAGGTCCGCGTCCAACTGCTTGACCAGGGCCTCCCCCTGCTCGGCCTTGCCCAGGCGCCGCGCGAGCGTCCGGATGCGCTCGCGCGTGGCGTCGACGGTGTGCTTGTTCGGCAGCACCACCACGTCCACGCCCACGGCCTTGAGCTGCTCGAGCACGCCCGGGGGCCCCGCCTCCTCGGACGCCAGCAACTGCGACGTCCCCAGCGCGACGATGGCCTCGGACGACAGTGCCCGCTGGTAGCCCACCTTCGGCGACTTCCGGGCCACCTCCAACGCCAGGCTGGTGTCGTCCACGCCCACCACCTGCCCGCCCGCGCCCAGCGCGAAGACGGTTTCAGTGATTGCGGGGCCGATGGTGACCAGCTTCGCCGCGTGGACCGGGGCCTTGGCCGCCGCCTGGGGCTTCGCGGGCGCCGGCGCCGCCGCGTGCGCGAGCGAGGCCACCGCCATGAAGACCCACGACAGTCCGGACGCGCGGCTCATCGCGCCACCTCGCTCGCGGGCAGCGCCTGGGCCAGCGCCTCGGCCAGCGCCCGCCACTCGGGCGACTCGGGCTGCCCCGGCTTCCGCTTGCCGAAGATGAGCGCGATGTTGTCCCCCGCCTCGTTGAACAGCTCCACCGAGGTGACGACGCCGTCCCGCGTGGGCTTGCGCACGACCCACGCCGAGTGGACGTGGTCCGCGCGGACGTGGAGGTTGAAGCCCGCGTCCAACACGTTCATCCACGGGCCCATCGGCTTCACGTTCTTCACCGGACCGGTGTGAATCTGGATGCAGCCCGGGTTGCCCACGAAAATCATGATGGGCAGCTCCGTCTCGGCCGCCTTCTCCAGCACCCACGTCAGCGAGGACGGCGCCACCGGGGTGGTCAGCTCCGGCTCGGCCAGGCGGAGCGCCTGGGTGCGCGCCACGCTGAAGCGGTTGAGCAGCATGAAGAACTCATGCGTGTCCTGGAGCGCGCGCCAGCCGGAGCGCAGGCCCTCCGCGTCAATCTCACTGTCGGGCTTGGGCGCCGCCGCGGGCGTGGCCGGGACGATGCTGAGCACCGGCGACTGCTCCGCGTGGGTGAACTCCTTCACCAGGGCGTCGAACGTCTCCTCGCGCCCGGCCTCCTCCACGTAGATTTTGTGGACGGCCGTCCCCGACGCGTCGAAGAACTGGAGGCTGCGGCGGATACCATCGCCGTGCGGCTCACGGAGGGCGAAGCCGAAGCTCCAGCGCGAGAAGAACAGCCGCAGGTCGATTTCCTCGTCCAGCACCAGCCCCTGCTTGCCGTGCAGCTCGATGTTGCGCCAGGTGCCACGCTTCTCATGCACGGCATGCGCGTTGCGCGTGAGCGACATCACCCGCCCCAGCGACTCGAAACGGGGCAGGAGCGCATCCAGCCGGAGGTCCAGCCGGACGACGCTCTCGCCAAGCCCCGTGGCGAGCAACTGCGCTTCACTCACCCCCAGTTGCTCGGCGGCGTCGCGGATGCGGGTGCGGGGCTGCTCCTCGCGGAGGGTCTGCCAGCGCTGGCGCAGACGGGTGGGCTCGGAGACGACATCAGAGTTCGCGGTCTGATTCATGTTGGACACCTGGAAGCGGAAGGAAGCTCAGTACACAGACGGCTGCGTCACGGCGCTGCCGCTGGAGGCGGGGCCAGGCACCTTCGCCCAGCGGAATGACAGCATCCCCGGCGTGCCCGCGTCGTCGTAGTAGGACTGCATGGCGACCTTGAAGTAGTCACCCGCGTCGGAGCGGACGACGTACACATTGCGACGCGCCGTGAGGGCGTGCGTCGTCATGTCATAGGCGTACCAGCCGTCGCCCTGCTGGAAGGCGCTGTCCGGGTCCTCGCCCCGGTCCGGGCCGTCCTCGGCATCCGCGACGTAGCCCTCCGCCGGCGCCTGCGTCACCGCCGCGAAGTCCGTCTCGGGGAGCACCGCCACCGCCACGTTGCCGGTGCCACTCACACCGCCCCGGGTGCGGACGTTGAAGCGGTTGAAGGCCAGGTCCCAGACAGTGTCCTCGGAGGAGCTCACCTGCGCGCCCTGGTCCAGGTCCAGGCCAATCCAGTCCGCGCTGCTCGTCGCGTTCACGGTGGTGGTGTACGAGCCGTCATCGTTGGCCACGTGCTTCACGTGAGTGCCATCCGTCGGCGCGTTCTCATCCGGATTCCCCGGCTCCTGCGGGTCGGGGTTCTGCGTGTCGTCGGGCGGCAGCTCCAGGTCATCGCCGCACGCGGACAGGGAACCGGCCAGCAGCAGGGCGGCGGCGGCGCGGCCCAGGAAGGAGGAACGGGGAGAGAAGCGGGACATGAGGACTCCTTGAGTGAGTGAAAGGTGGAAGGAAGCGTCAGAGCCGGGCGGAGAAGCCGGCCTGGACGGCGCGAGGAGGAATGGGGAGGTCGGTGGGGTTGCCCGCGTTCGCGAGGTTGGTGCCCAGCACGAAGAGCTGGAGCTCCTCGCGCAGGCGCCAGCCCAGCCGGGCATCCACGGTGACGTAGGTCTTCGCGTCGTACGGGTTGGCGACGCCATCACCGTCCGTGTCCGGGTAGAAGGGGCGCGGCCCCACGAGCGCGCCGCGCACCCAGGCCTCCAGGCCCGACGTCCGGTGACGCCAGGTGGCCTGGGCGGTGAGGCGATGACGCGCCTGCCCCTCCAGCGCCAGCCCCGTCTCCTCCGAACGGCCGTCGGTGAGCGTGTAGCCCAGCTCCGCGGAGACGCGGCCGGGCAGTTGCTGGCGCACGCCCAGCTCGCCGCCGCGCACGCGCGCACGCGCGATATTCACGTAGGTGAAGAGCTGCTGCGGGCCGACCAGCTCCGTGGAGACGCCAATCATGTCCCGCAGGTTGTGCTGGAAGGCGCTCACCCACAGGAGCGAGGACGCCGCGGGCTTCACCTCCACCGACAGGTTGAAGCTGCGCGAGCGCTCCGGGCGCAGGTCCGGATTGCCGTGCACCCGGTAGCCCACACTGGGGTTTTCGAAGTCGAGCAGCAGCTCCTGGAAGCCCGGCGCCCGGAACGCCCAGCCGTAGCTGCCGCGCAGCGTGAGCCAGGACGTCGGGTCCATGCGCGCCGCCAACCGAGGCGTCACCGCCGTGCCGAACTGCGTGTCCGTGTCCACGCGCGCGCCCGGCACCAGCGTCAGCTTCCAGCGCGGCGCCAGGGCCCAGTTGTCCTGCACGTAGAGGGACGCGCGGGCGCGCTGGCCGGTGCCGTCCTCGCCCAGCCGGTCCGCCCGCAGCCACTCACCGAGCAGCTCCGCGCCCGCCACGAAGGCGTGAGCGTCCCCCACCTTCGCGTCCAGCTGCGCGCCCAGCCGACCCTGCTGCTCGCGCGTGTCCTCGATGGTGTCCAACGCGTTGGAGCGGCGCTGGTCTCTCAGGTAGCGCCGGTTGAACCACGCATAGGCGCCATCCACGCGCAGCGAGGCGTTGCGGGACAGCGTCCACCGGGGAGACAGGCGCACGGAGAGCGAGTCATCCCGGCTGGCCCGGTCGAAGGTGGCGCCCGTCACGCCCACGTCCACGCCGCGCTGCACCCGCCGCGCATAGGTGGCGTTGGCCTGCAGCGCCGTGCCCTCGCTGACGCGCAAGTCGCCGCCCGCGGACGCGTCGATGCCGTCCAGGCTGCTGCCCGTGGTGCCGATGCTCGTCGGGTCCAGGAGGTACGCGTCCCGCCGCGCCAGGCCGCCGCTCAGGCGCAGGCCCCAGTCCTCACCCTTCGCCTCGCCGGTGGCGTCCAGCTCCAGCCGCTGCATGGAGCCGTAGGAGGCGCGCAGCTCGGCGCCCAGCGGACGGCGGGCACGGCGGGTGATGAGGTTCACCACGCCCGCCACCGCGTCGCTGCCGTAGAGGACCGACGAGGGACCCTTCACGACTTCCACCTGTTCGATGTCCTCGGTGGACAGGCGGGACAGGTCCACGCTTCCAGCCACCCGGCCGGCCACGCGCTCGCCATCCACCAGCACCAGGACGTACTCCGGCGACAGGCCCTGCAGTTGCACCGTGGCGCCCGCGAACGTCTGGACCACCTGGAGCCCTGGATGCGCGGCGAGCAACTCCGACGCGTCCCGCGCCCCGCTGGCCAGGATGTCCGAGCGGGTGATGACCTCCGTGGCCACCGCCGAATCCTCCAGCCGCTCCGGTGAGCGCGACGCCGTCACCACCGTGCGCGCTTCCGGCAGCGCCTCCTCGTCGGACGCGGGCTGCGGCCCCGCATCGGCCTGGGCCACCCGCGCATCGGGCGGAGCCTCCGCGGTGGAAGCCACCTCAGCGGCTGGCGCTTCACTGCCACCGCCCCACGCCGTCCACGGCATGGCACAGGCCACGAAGAGCAAACACCCACGCCACGCCATGCCGCGTCCTCCGGCGCAAGGCCGGGGGCCTTCCGCTGAAGGCCCTGTAGGGCGCTGGGCTCAAGGGCCTCGGGCCTCAGGAAAAGACCTCACTGCACCGGGCCTGCGCGGCCCGGGAACGACGCACACGTCAGCGGCCGGAGCCGCTCACCCGCGCACCACCACCGCCCTCCGGCGGCGGCCGCTCCAGGGGCACCACCTGCGTCCGGTGGCAGCGGCGGCACTTGAGCTCCACGCCCTCCGGCACCAACCGCGCCAGCAGGCTGCCGCACATGCAGCGCAGCTCCTCCGCCCCGCCTTCACCGTGGCAACCGTCGCGCATCACCGCTCCTGGCTCGAAACGGTGGCGACGATATTGATACTGATTTTCAAAGTCAAACGACTGGCGAAAAAACCGTCTCGGGGAGAATCAGGGTGTGTGGGAGCGCGCCGCTCAGTGAACCTTGGAGCGCGCGGAGGTGTCGCGCGCCAGACGCACCTTGGGCGTCACCATGCGGGCGACACCAAAGTAGAGCTGCTCCTCGGTGTAGACCTTCCGTACCCGGCGGGGGCCGCCGGGGTGGTAGGCGGGGCCGGGCCGCTCCAGCCACTGGAGGATGCGCACCTCGCCGGAGTGGGCCATGGCGGCCAGCAGCTCTGGGGGGCACAGCTTGAGGTAGCGGCGCACCAGCGGCTTGAGCTTGCGGGAGAAGTTGCGCCCCAGCACGGCATGGCGCCGGCCGGCGTGCAGCGTCCCGTCGAAGCGGCGCGACAGGTGGAAGAGCTCGTGAATCACCGTCTCCACGCGGGCCTGCGCGGTGGAGCCCCGGAAGAAGAGCGGCCGGAGGGTGACGCAGTACAGCATCCGCTTGCCCTGGATGCGGATGATGGGCTTGCGGCGTCCGGTGCGGTCCGTGCTCTTCCCGCCCCGGAAGCACAGGGGCTTCACGGTGCCCCGGGAGGCGCGGCGGGCCTCACCGGCCACCACGAGGATGCGGCCCGCCTTCACATGCCCGAACTCCGGCATCTTCGCCGCGATGTCCCGGATGAGGGAGCGGAGCGTCTTGTTGAAGTTGGGGCGGCGTCGGGCCACGGCTGGTGGACAGTCTAGCGGAAAAGCCCTTGAGAGGACTCCTGGGGGTGGCCACATTGTCTAGCGTCATGCGCTTGCGCTCGCCCATGTTCCGACTGGCCGTGGTGCTGTCCCTCTGTGCGGGGTGTGCTTCCGCCCCCACCCGGCCTTCCAGTCCCGCCGTCCTCACCGCCCAAAGGACGGTCGTCGCGTCCCAGGGCCTCACCGACGCCCTCCTGCGCTACGAGGCCCAGGTGACCAGCCCCGGGGAGGGGGTGGTGGAGCGGGCCGACTACGAGCTCGTCGCCGACGGGCAGGTGGTGAAGACGGGCACCGCGAAGCTGGACGTGGCGCTGACGCCCGGCGCGCCCACGGACCTCTCCTTCGAGGAGCGCGCGCCCTACGTGAAGAACGCGGACGACCTGGCGCGGCTGAGCGCCCAGGGAGGCACGCTGCTGCTCGCCCTGCGCGGCACGCTCGTCGTGCGCGCTGGGGGCCAGGAGCAGACGATTCCCTTCGCCGCCAGCCGCGCGGCGCGGATGCCCCGGCTGCCCACGGTGGTGGTGGCGGAGCTGGACGGGGCGCGCTACTCGGATGAGGAGGTCCAGCTCAACCTCCGCCTGGGCGTGCGCAACCCCAACCCCTTCCCGCTGCGGCTGGAGGGCCTGACGTGGACGGCGTCGGTGGCCGGCAAGACGCTGGACAGCGGCACGCTGGCGCAGGCGGACACCGTGGACGCGTCCGCCACGGGCGTGTACCCGGTGGAGCTGGCGGTGACGAAGGACACCTGGGGCCCGGAGGTGAAGGCGCTCATCTCCAAGGGGCTGTTGCCCTATGGGGTGACGGGTGAGGTGACGGGCCCGCTGCTGCGCGTGCCCTATTCGCTCACGGGCGAGGTGAAGCTGAACGTCTCCCGGTAGAGTGGCGCGCCGTGCCCATCTACCTGTTGAGTGACGAGCACCCGGAGCTCTTCCCGCCCCCGGAGCGCGCCGACACGAGCGGCGTCGTCGCCGTGGGCGGTGACCTGCGTCCGGAGCGGCTGCTGGCCGCGTATGCCCGCGGCATCTTCCCCTGGTACAGCGAAGGGGACCCCATCCTCTGGCACTCGCCGGACCCGCGCTTCGTGCTGACGCCGGACGCGCTCCACGCGGGCCGCTCCCTGCGCAAGACGATGGCGCGCGGCGTCTACGAGGTGCGCTACGACACGGCCTTCCGGCGCGTCATCACCGAATGCAGCCGGGTGCCGCGGCCCGGGCAGGCGGGCACCTGGATTACCGAGGAGATGATGGAGGCCTACGTCACGCTCCACGAGGCGGGCTTCGCGCACTCGGTGGAGGCGTGGGCCCAGGGCGAGCTGAAGGGCGGCCTGTACGGCGTGTCCCTGGGCGCGGCCTTCTTTGGAGAGAGCATGTTCGCGCTGGCCCCGGACGCCTCCAAGGTGGCCTTCGTCACCTCGGCGGAGCGCTTCCAGGGCTGGGGCTTCCAGTTCATCGACTGTCAGGTGGAGACCGAACACCTCGCCCGCTTCGGCGCGGAGAACTGGCCCCGCAGGCGCTTCCTCGCGGCGCTCGCCCGGGCGCTGAAGGAGCCCACCCGGCGCGGGAAGTGGACGGAAGCCGCGGCCCGGGAGACCTGAGGCTGTCGGAAAATGCGCGGGCTCCTTTGAATATCGGCAGCGGCGGGCCGTCACCTCCTCACCCCGCCGCCAGAGGAGTCGCCCATGCGCTGGAAGTCCGCACTGTTGCTGCCGCTGTGCCTCGTCACCACCGCCTGCGGCACGTCAGCGAAGCACCAGGCGCTGCTCGAACGCCGCGACGCCATCCGGCTGGCGGACACCGAGCGCGAGCAGGTCGCCCGGGAGCAGTACCGCAGCGTCAACGGCTTCCAGGACACGCGCTGGGGGATGACGCGGGCGGAGGTCCTGGCCATCGTGCCTGGCGCCATCCCGACCAACGCCTGGGGAGATCTGCGAGCCCTGGGCGTCGTCGCGGACCGCCCCGCCGTCATCGACTACGTCTTCGCCGATGGGCAGCTCGCCCAGGTCTCGCTCCGGTTCCGGACGCCGGGCGCGGTCCGAGGCGACTTCCGGGCGCTGGAGGAGCTGCTGACCCTGAGGTACGGCAAGCCTGCCGCCCGGGAGGACTCCGCCCTCGACGCGGCCCAACACCTCGCGCTGGTGGAGATGAGCAACAACCTCTCCGAGGCCTCGGCGAACTACCACGCGGCGCGCTCGGGCTACCGGTCCCCCACCCCAGCGGTGGGCTCCTTCGAGCGCCAGCGGGAGGCTGATGCGCGGAATGATGCGCTGACCGCCCACTACGACTACGCGCTCGAGTCCACCTGGAAGGACGCCGAGACGGACCTGGTGCTCAGCGGCACACAGCAGCCTGGTGCGCGCGGCCTCTCCCTCCAGTACCAGAGCGCGCGGCTCGCCCCCTACCTGTCCCAGGAGCTGGCGGTCCGCGCGGCGCAGCGCAAGGTGGAGCAGTCGCGGGAGCTGTAGCTGGGGCGCTCAAGGGCCGAGAGAAACGACCCAGTCCCCGGCGTAGTGCGACGTCATGGGCGTGCGGGCCAGCGGCGGACAGTACAGGAAGTGCTCGTCGAAGCTCGCGAGGTCCGCGCGCTCGGAGAGCCTGAGCAGGGCGAGCCCCTCCAGCCAGATGGCTCGCTTCGGTGCGAAGCGTGTCACGGGGGTCGTGAAGAGCTTCGCGCGCTTCTCGATGTCCTCGCCATGCACGAGCACCGCGTGCCTGAACGCCTCGGAGAAGGCCGCTGCGTCGCCATCGAGCAGGGCGCGGGCACAGGCCGCACGGTCCGACTCCGCCTCGAGCTGCAGCGCCTCCAGCGCCTCTACCCTTGGGATGACGGCGTCCCGGGTACCGGGTGAAATCAGCGCCTGGAAGAGCTGGGCGCGGGCGTGCTCGGAGCGGTACTCCTCGCCCGGGAGCCAGCGCGTCTCGGAGAGCTCCGCGACCTGCCGCGCCAGACTCCAGTGTCCCGCCGTAACGGCACCGAGCAGCGGCTCCATGTAGCGCGAGGCAGGGAGTGCCCACTGCTTGAGGTGGCAATGCGTCAACGACCGTCGCCAGTTCTCGGCGGCTCGGCACAGGTTGAGGAAGAAGTCCTGCGGGTTGCCATCCACGAGCAGGGTGGCCACGGCCACGACGTGGAAGTGGAGGCAGAGTTCGTCCACGGTCCGCACCAGGACCTCCTGGCTCGCGGTGGGCTCGACCTGACGCATCAACCTGGGGAATGGCCCGCCCGGAGTCCTCCCGCAATGCCGCGAGCTTTGCCACGCTGCCTCCTCCAGATTCAGGCGAACATGTCGTCGAAGCCTTCGGCAACATGGAGCTTGAAGCCCTTCAAGCCAGACTGCTCAGTTGACGAACTCGGCCTTGCCCTTGGTTTTGCCAGAGACGACACCGCCCCCCGCCGTTCTGGCCTCATCCCCCGTGCTGGTGCTGAACTGGGAAGTCCTTCACACACAAGGGGTTCCCCTACACGGCCACCGTCTTGCTGCCCTGGGCGGTATCTCAGTAGATTCAAATTACAGGAGTCCCAAAGCGCACTGCAGCAGGTGCTGTGCGAGAGTTACTCGCACCGTACTAGCGAGACGCAAAACTTCCGAGACGGAAAAGGTGCCGACCCAGGTGATTGAGGGTGCGTCATGAGCGCACGCAAGGCGGCTGGGCGCCCGACGAGGAAGCCCACGACAGGCAGTGCCAGGAAAGTCGCCGCACCGCCGCGACAATCGACAGGCGCCGCTGGCGAGAACGCCGCTCCCGTTCCCAACACCCAACTTGAAGCCGACGTGGCGGTTCTCGTGCGCGACATCGGCTCGATGATCGCCGCCACGCGCAAGAAGGTGTCGGTCACCGCGAACGCCGCGCTGACGGAGCTCTACTGGCAAATCGGGCAGCTCGTTCACACAGCGGTGCTCAACGAGCGGCGCGCGACGTATGGGGCCCAGCTTGTCTCCTCCGCGGGGAGACAATTGGAGGCGCGCTACGGGCGAGGCTTCGGCGAGAAGAGCCTGCGGCACATGATCCGGTTCGCACGCGCGTTCCCCAGCGCGGAGATTGTCTCCGCACTGTGGAGACAATTATCGTGGAGCCACTTCAAGCAGCTCAGCTACCTGGAGGACGAGCTGAAGCGCACCTTCTACGCCGAGATGTGCCGGGTGGAAGGCTGGTCGACGCGCGACCTCGCCAAACGCATCGACGGCATGGTGTTCGAGCGCACGGCGCTCTCGAAGAAACCCGAGGCGCTCATCCGCAAGGAGCTCGCCGCGCTGCACGAGAAGAGCGAGCTCTCCCCAGCGCTCGTGTTCCGCGACCCGTACATGCTCGACTTCCTCGAACTCGCCGACACATACAGCGAGAAGGACCTCGAGTCGGCCATCCTCCGGGAGATCGAGCGCTTCCTCCTGGAACTAGGCGCGGGCTTCGCCTTCATCGAGCGGCAGAAGCGCATCACGCTCGATGGCGACGACTACTACCTCGACCTCCTGTTCTTCCACCGGCGCATGCAGCGGCTCGTCGCCATTGAGCTGAAGATCGGCGACTTCAAGCCCGCCAACTCTGGGCAGATGGAGCTGTACCTGCGCTGGCTCGACCGGCATGAGCGCCAGCCCTCGGAACAGCCGCCGCTCGGCATCATTTTGTGCGCGGGCAAGAAGCGCGAGACGGTGGAGTACCTGGATCTCGACGCGCGGGGCATCCACGTCGCCGAGTACCTGACCGAACTGCCTTCTCGGGAGGTGCTTGAGGAACGCTTGCACCGCGCCATAGAAGCGGCGCGGGACCGGTTCGTGCCAGGCGCCAGCGCCGATACGGTGTTCGACGTCGCCCTGACGCGGACACCGACCGCCAAGCCCAGGGGGCGCAAGAAGTGACGGCGGGCTCCGCCACCGCGTAGATGCAAGCCCCGAGAGAGAAGGTGCGCACGGAACAGGCACGCCGTTGGAGCCCCAGTGGCCCCCTCTCCCGGCTCACGCCGGGGACTCAATCCCCCGACGCCCCTCACCGTTTGCACGACGACAGTGTGCGCTTCCCGAACGCCAGCTCTTCCTCCGTGGGGCTGCCGTAGCGCACCGTCTTCGGCGCCGCCTTGGGCCTGCCAGCGTCGTGGACGTGGAGCACGCCCAGGTCGCGGCTGAGGACGGTGCGCAGCCCGGTGCCGTCGTAGAGCGCGCCGAAGAAGGCCCCGCCGCCGCGCAGCGGCAGCGGCGCCAGCGCACCGGCCGGCCGGAGCAGCAGCGAGGTGTGGTCCTCCGTGGCCCACTCGCAGGGGTCCTTCTTCCCGTCCCGCTTCATCCACGACACCAGGATGTCGAACACGGCGCTGCCGTCATCCCACCGGCTGCTGAAAATCTCCCACTCGCGCTGACACTCCGGGGCCTCGCACGACGCGCGCTCGGGAATCACGTCCGACAGCTCCAGGGGCAGCCCCCGGCCCTCCTTGCTCGTGGAGTTGTCGTCGGCGCGGCGCAGCTTGCAGCCCGTGGGCGCGTCCTTCTGGCGCAGCGCCACCGGCGTGCCCGACAGCCGGCCCGGGGGCAGCACGTCGCAGTCCACCTGCAGCTCGGACATGAGGTACGTCTTGCGGTCCGCGTCCGTCCCCATCCGCACCGCCCACCACACCACGGGCACCGCGCGGCAGGCCGCCGAATCCGCCTTGCCAAACACCCACAAGGGCACGGACGGGTCCGGCGCGCCCAGCTTCCGGACGTCCACATCCTCCGGCACCAGCTTCACGCCGGAGCGCTCACGCTCGCTCTCCGAGAAGAAGCGGTCCTTCGACTCCGGGATGAGGGCCTGGTGCGCCAGCCAGCCCGCGCCCTTGAGCCCCACCAGGTTGCGCGCCGTGAAGGGCACCACGTCCGGGCGCTTCGGACAGCCGCGCTCGGGCTCGGCGGCCGGAAAGGTGTCCACGTCATCGAACTGCGCGGACGCCACCAGGGGCAGCAGCAGCGCCAGGCTCGACACCCACGCCTGCGCGGTCAACCGGACAGCCAAATGCATCGGGCTCCTCCACGAAGCAGCGTCCGCGGCCAGTTGGGGCGCGCGGGCGAAAGAGGGAGCCTCCCGTCATACCGCAAGCCCACGACACGCCAAGCCCAAGCCCTCAGCGCTTGCGTGACTTCTTCGGCGGCGGCAGCACCTCCACCGGAATCTCCCGCTCCACCTCCACCGCGGCCGGCGCACCCGCATCGGTGGGCGCGGGCGGCTTCACCTCCTGAATCTGGTCGTCCAGCGGCACCCGGCCCACGGAGCGGTGGAACAACTCCCACAGCGCCTTGCGGTGCACCTCCGGCGAGCCCGCGCCCGACACCACCACGCCCGCGCCGCTGTAGCGGGCCTCCAGCCCCAGCGGCTCGAGCCCCTCCCCCAGTGAAGCGAGCTGCTCCTGGAGGACGGGCAAATCGAAGGTCAGCTCCAGCTCCCGGGCCACGAAGGCGTCCGTCTTCAACAGCTCCAGCAGCGCCAACCTGCACGCGGAGTCCTTCACCGAAGCGCTCAAGGAGCGCTCCGTGCCGGTCGTCGCGTTCAGGTCCGGACAGGCCTCGCGGGCCGCGGCCAGCCGGGGCGCGGGGTCCTCCCGCGGCGGCGAGCCCACCGTGAGGCGCCACACGGCGAAGCGGCCCCCCGCGTACAGCAGGAGCAGCGTCCGCCCCGCCTTCTGGCCGGTGAGCAACAGCTCATTGCTCCCGGGCAGCAGCTCCGCGTCCGCCACGGAGGCGTCCGCCACCTGGACCCAGTCCACGGTGTCGAGCTTGTGGAAGCGCTCCTTCCCGGGCTCCAGGGGGACGACCAGGTCCACCGGCCACGCGCGCGCGCGCGCCGGGACGAGGAGGGCCAGGAGTGCTCCAACGACGTACATGCGAGCGGACATCAGGGCTCCAGCGCAGTGGTGTGGACCCTTAGCACGGGATAAGAACAGGGCTCTATGCCTACCTGGACCCTCTGGGTCGCCTGCCTGGCGCTGAGCTTCATCAGGGCCCTTGTCGCCGCTTCGGAGTCCGCGCTCTACGGCGTGTCCGACCTGCGAGCACAGGAACTGGTGGACACGCAGCCGGGCCGGGCGACGCGCCGGGTCCTCCGCCACAAGACGGACCGCGAGCCCGTGGCCACGGCGCTGCGCCTGGGCATGGTGCTCAGCGGCTTCCAGGCCGCGGCCATCGGGGCCTTCGTCCCGCCGCGCATGCTGGACTTCAGCCGCTACGGCGAAGCCGAATGGCTGCCGGTGGCCACCGTCGCCGCGGGCGCGCTGCTGGTGGGCGTGCTGGCCACGCTCATGGAAGTCACCATGCGCGGGCTGGCCAACGGCAGCCCGGAGCGCTGGGCCCTGCGGCTGTCGGGCTTCACCGCGCTGCTGGTGACGGTCCTCTACCCGCCCATGCGCGTGGCCATGGTGGTGCTCAACCTGATGGCGCGCACCTTCGGCCGCACGCTGCGCTTCGAGCCGCCGCCGCCGCCGCTGGAGGAGCTGGAGAAGCTGCTGGCCGCCCAGGCCGCGAAGAACGAGGTCGACAAGAGCGCCCCGCAGCTCATCCGCTCCATCTTCGAGCTGTCCGACAAGCGCTGCCGCGACGTCATGGTGCCGCGCACGGAGGTGGTGACGGTGGACATCACCATCCCCCCGGAGGAGCTGCTGCGCCTGCTGGCGGAGGAGAACCACTCCCGCATCCCCGTGTACCGGGACGACGTGGACCACGTCATCGGCGTGCTGCACGCGCGCGACATCATCCCGCTGCTCCAGCACCCCGAGCTCATCGTCCTGCAGGACATCATCCGCCCGGCGCACTTCGTGCCGTGGATGAAGCCCATTGGCGACCTGCTCCGGGACATGCAGAAGCAGAAGATTCACATGGCCATCGTCGTCGACGAGTACGGCGGCTTCATGGGCGTGGTGACGCTGGAGGACATCCTCCGCGAAATCGTCGGCGACATCGGCGACGAGTTCGAGGTGGAGGAGAAGCACGTGGAGAAGCTGGCCGACGGCAGCTTCCTGGTGGACGCCGCGCTGGAGGTGGACGCCTTCACGCAGACGTTCGGCTTCCCCCTGCCCGAGGGCGACTTCGACACGCTGGGCGGCTTCCTCTCCTCCATGGCGGGCCACCTGCCCGACGTGGGCGAGCGCTTCGCCTACAGCGGCTGGCAGTTCGTCGTGGCGTCCAAGGAAGGCCCCCGCATCGACCGCGTGCGGATGTCGCGCGGGAAGTCCGGCCTCACCAAGGACGGCAAGGCCACGGAGCCCCGCGACGGACTGCCGCGCGAGCCCGGCCGCGAGGAGCAGGCCTCCGCGAAGAGCTGAGGCCCCAAGCGACACCGGCCCCGCTCCGGGGCCGGCGCCCACGCGCTACTGGGACCAGTAGCACTCCAGCGTCTCTCGCGCGGACTTGCCAATGAGCTCGCAGTTCTCGAAGCGGGCGCGGTCGCTGCCGCCGAGCTGCTGGCCGTAGCGGTCCGCGAAGCGCCGGAAGTAGGCATCCGGAAGCGCCTTGGAGTCGAGCCGGAAGTCCGCCGCCGGGGCGCGCTCGAGCTCCAGCCGGAAGGAAATGCCCCGCCCGGCGACGAGCCTCCGGATGCTGGCCTCGTCGGTGATGGCCTGCTCCACCAGCTCGTTGAGCGGCTGCCTCAGCGACACGGCGCCGTCCTCGCCGGTGCGCCCGGTGCGCCGCGCGGCGCCCAGGGAGACGCTCCAGTGCAGCGGGCCATTGAGCGCGAAGGTCCGCTCATCACAGCGCTGGGAGCGCTCCTCCTCGACCTCGCCGGTGTTGACCACCTCGCGGGTGACCTCGTCGTCGGAGAGGGCCGTCACCAGCGGATAGATGGAGGCCAGCGCCAACACCAGGCCGAGCGTCATCGGGAGGTCGATGTCCTCGTCCTCGGACGCGCCGTCGGACATCGACATCAGGACGCCGCCACCCCCGAGCATCGCGAGCCCGCCGAGCAACGAGCCCATGGGTGGACTCGTCGTCGTGTCGATGCGCTGCTTGCTGAACTCGGTGGAAATCTCGGTGCAGGTGTTGCGCTTCACCGAGACGCGGGCCACGTAGGACGCATCCACGACGCTCTCCAGCGTGTCGCGGTGCGTCTCCCCCAGGGGCGCCTCTCGCAGCCGCTCGCCACGCACGTACTCGGACGTCGTGCTGCACCCCGCCTGGGTGAAGAGCAACGCCGCCAGCCCCGCTGCCCCGAACCTAGAAGAGCCGGTTGCGCGCATCTTCCATCGCCCCACAAAGCCGCGAGTAGTGTTCCAGCGCCCGCTCCAGCCGCAGGCTCTTGTCGACGTCCGTCTGCCGCCCGGGGACGAAGTCCCGCACCGACGTCACGGAGAGGTCCACATAGGGCAGGCTCTGGAACTTGCCGGTGGGCTCCGCGCAGTAGCGGTTCTCCGCGCTGCACTTGCGGAACATGGAGTACGTCCCGGTGTGCTTCTCCTTCACACGAAGCCGGAGCGTCGCGTCGTTCCCACCGTTGAGCCGGATGACCTCGATGGGCAGCAGCAAGCCGCGCAGGTCGACGATCTCCGTCCGCTCACGGGGCTTGTCCAGCACCATGATGCGGCAGTCCTTCACCGTGACGTGCACCTCCGTGTCGTTCCACGCCTCGATGTGCTCGCGCAGCCACGCCTCCGTCTGCGCCTTGGTCGGGTCGGCCTTGCGCGAGGGAGCCGGGGGTTCAGGAGGTGCCTTCTCCGCGGCCAGGACACTTGCGGAGCTCAACAGCCCCAGGGAAACCGGAAGCATGCATCGTTGTAAAAGCGACATGCACCGCACGGTGCCATGTCCCGCGCTCCGCCAGCAACGGACAAGTCCCATGTCACCGCATGGGTAAAGCCTGCCCCACCGACATATGCGCCGGCGGCCTCAGTTCCCGTCCAGCGGCGGCACCCAGGCCAGCGGCAGCACGCGCTCGGACTTGAAGGGCGCGCGTCGCTCGGTGCCGCCGAAGCGCAGCACCACCCCGCCCTCCACCCACACCCGCCGGGGCACCGGCTCCGGCGCGCCCGTGGGGCGCGCGCTGGCCAGCGGGAAGAGCACGCGCAAGGGGGCGCTCCCATCCGCGGCCAGGGGGGCCGCCACCTGCTGCGTGCCCACCGCCACGCGGCGGCCGTCCACCCGCAGCGTGAAGTCCACCGCAGCCAGCGTGGCCGCGTCCGAAGCGGGGTTCGTCACCGCCAGCTCCAAATCCAGGACGCCGGTGCCGTCCTGCCGGAAGTCCACCTGGAAGCCCACCACGCGCACCGCGTCTTCATAGGCCCGCGGACGGAAGGGCACCGAGCCCAGACACCCGGACACGGCGAGCCCGCCTCCCAGCAGCCCCAGGATGACGGCCCGGCGCGAGCGCATCTCAGCCACCCAGCAGCGGCTGGAGCGCCTCCACCGTCAGCGGCCAGCCCGCACGCCGGGACAGGGATTCCAGCGCCTTGATGAACTCCGCCGCCGTCTGGAAGCGCCGCGCCCGGTCCGCGAACAGCGCCTTGCGCGCCACCTGCACCGCGTAGTCCGGCAGCTCCGGGGAGGACGTCAGCAGCGGCACACGGGCGTCGCGCACCTTGTGCATCAGCTCCGCCTCGTGCTCCCCGGCGAAGAGGCGGCGGCCGGACCACAGCTCCCAGAGGAGGATGCCCACCGCGTACAGATCCGTGCGCGCGTCCACCGGCAGGCCCAGCACCTGCTCCGGACTCATGTAGGGCAGCGTGCCGCGCAGCGCGCCGGAGTCGCCGCGCATCATCCCCTCCACCTCCGCCACGCCGAAGTCGGTGAGCTTCACGTCACCGTTGATGCCCAGCAGCAGGTTGGCCGGATTCACGTCGCGGTGGACGATGGTGGCGCCGTTCTCCCCCACCTTCGCCCGGTGGATGTAGTCCAGCGCCTTGAGCAGGGACCAGGCGATGTAGCAGGCGGACTCGGGCGGCATGGCCGCGCCGGCCTTCACCAGCAGCTCCTGCATGTAGCCCAGCGTCCGGCCACTCACGAGCTCCTGCACCATCAGGTAGTCCGGCCCCGCCTTGAACAGGCGGTAGGTGCGGACGATGTTCGGATGGCGCAGGCGGACCGTCAGCTTCGCCTCGTCGACGAAGGCCTTGACGTAGGCGGTGTCGCTGCGAAACGACGGGTGCAGCCGCTTGATGACAATCTCGTCCGGTTCACCCGGTGAGCGCTGCGTGGTGACCCGGGCTCGCGCCTGGTACACCTCCGCCATGCCGCCCACCGCCAACCGGCCGACTACCTCGTAACCACCCAGGTCCGGAGCATCCGCCACGGCACAACATTACTGCGAATTTCCGTCCGCACCCACTATTCCGCCATCAGGTCGTGGAAGAGCGCCTCATAGCGGCGGCCGGACGCCCCCCAGGAGAAGTCCTTCTCCATGCCCCGGCGCCGGAACTCGCCCAGGCGTAGCGGGTCCGCGTAGAGGGCCAGGGCGCGGCGGATGGCCGCCAGCAGGGCGGACTTGTGGAAGGCCTCGAAGAGGATGCCGTTTCCGTCCAGGCCCCCCTCCACCGTGTCCACCAGCCCGCCGGTGGCCCGGACGATGGGCACCGTGCCGTAGCGCAGCGAATACATCTGGTTCAGGCCACACGGCTCATAGCGGCTGGGCATGAGGAAGAAGTCCGCCCCCGCCTCCACCAGATGGGAGAGCGCCGGGTCGAAGCCGAGGTGCACGCCCACCTGCTTCGGGTAACGGGCCTGCAACGCGAGCAGCCCCTCCTCCAGGGGGCCTTCGCCGCTGCCCACGCCGACGACGCGGAGGTCCGCGTGGAGCGCGGCCGGCAGGGCCTCCAGCAGCAGGTCCATGCCCTTCTGCCACGCCAGCCGGCTGACGAAGCCGAACACCGGCGCGGGGCTGTCCTCCAGCCCGAAGCGGGCCAGCAGCTCGCGCTTGCACACGGCCTTGCCGGCCAGGTCCTTCAGGCCGTAGCGGGCCGGGAGGAAGGCGTCGTCCTCCGGGTTCCACTCGTGCGTGTCCACGCCGTTGAGGATGCCGTGGAGCCGGTGCGCGCGGTGCCGCAGCAGGCCGTCCAGCCCGTAGCCCTGCTCCGGCGTCTGGATTTCCCGCGCGTAGGTGGGGGACACGGTGGTGAGCGCGTCGGAGAAGACGAGCCCCGCCTTCAGGAAGTTCACCGCGTCGTGGAACTCCAGCCCGTCATGGGCGGTGAACAAGTCCCAGGGCAGCGCCAGCTCCCCCATCACGTCCTTGGGGAACTGCCCCTGGTAGGCCAGGTTGTGGAGGGTGAAGACGCTCTTCGCGTGCGCCAGCGGCCCCGTCTGGAAGCCGCGCCGCAGCGCCACCGGCACCAGCCCCGTCTGCCAGTCGTTGGCGTGGATGATGTCCGGGATGAAGCGCAGCCGCTGCGCCGCCTGGAGCGCGCCCACGCTGAGGTAGGCGAAGCGCCGGTGGTTGTCGGCGAAGGCGCCCCCCGCGTCCCCGTAGAGGCCGTGGCGGTTGCCGAAGAGGAACGCGTTCTCCAGGAAGAGCACCTCCAGCCGCTCCGACACGCGGGCGGAGAGGATGGGGCCCGACAGCTCGCCGAAGGGGAAGCGCAGCAGCAGGGACTGGCCCGTGGGCTGAAGCCGCTCCGCGCCGCGCAAGTCACGGTAGCGCGGGGTGATGACCTTGACGTCATGGCCCAGCGAGGCAAGCGCGGCGGGGAGGGCCCCGGCCACGTCCCCCAGGCCCCCCGTCTTGGAGAACGGGGCCACCTCCGAGGAGATGAAGAGGACATTCATGTGCGCACATTGACGTGTGTGCCGGATGAGTCAACCGCGAAGGTGCACACCTGCCCCGCCCCCCATATGTTGCAACGCGTGATGATTCCTCCAGACCCCATCCAGCGCTTCGCGGAGCTCTTCGAGCGGGCGAAGCAGGCCGTCGCGGTGGACCCCAACGCCATGGTGGTCGCCACCGTGGGAGAGGACGGGCGCCCCAGCGCGCGCGTCGTCCTGCTCAAGGACTTCGATGCGCGCGGCTTCGTGTTCTACACGAACCACGAGAGCCGGAAGGGCCGCGAGGCCCGCGCGCATCCCCATGCCGCGCTCTGCTTCTACTGGCAGCCCTTGAATGAACAGGTGCGCGTGGAAGGCCGCGTGGAGCGCGTCACGGACGCCGAAGCGGACGCCTACTTCCAGAGCCGCGCCCGCGGCAGTCAGGTGGGCGCCTGGGCCAGCCTGCAGAGCCAGCCGCTGGTGACTCGCGAGCAGTTGGAGGCCCGCGTGGCGGAGGTGGAGCAGAAGTACGCCGGCCAGCCCGTGCCGCGCCCGTCGCACTGGTCCGGCTTCCGCGTGGTGCCGGACCGCATCGAGTTCTGGCACGCCCAGGAGAGCCGCCTCCATGACAGGCACGTCTACCTGCGCGAGGACGGCGGCTGGCGCACGCAGTTGCTCTACCCCTGAGGGCGCGGCTACCAGGGCACTTCGGTCCCCTGGTAGTCGAAGAACCGGCCGCTGTGCTCCGGAATCAGCCCGTCGATGACCCGCAGCATGCCGCGCACCGAATCCGGCGTCGGCAGCGTGGCGTCCGGGCCGCCCATGTCCGTCTGCACCCAACCAGGGTGAAGCAGCACGGTGACGAAGCCCTCCGGGCGCAGGTCCGTGGACATGGAGCGCACGGCCATGTTCAGCGCGGCCTTCGACATGCGGTACGCATAGGCGCCGCCGTCGGTGTTGGCCGCCAGCGAGCCCATCCGCGAGGTGACGTGCGCCACCCGCCGCAAGGCACCTTGCCGCAAGCCCGGCAGCACCGCGTTGGTGACACGCAGCGGGCCCAGGGCGTTGATGGTGAACGTGCGCGCCAGGTCCGCGTAGTCCACGTCACCCAACGCGCACCACAAGCCGGAGACACCGGCGTTGTTGATGAGCACGTCCACGGGGCTGGTGCACACGTTCGTGGCGAACGCGCGCACGCTGGCGTCGTCCCCCACGTCCAGCGCATGGATGCGCAGGCGGTTGCCTGCCTTGTGCTTCAAGGGCTCCAGCCGTCGTGCTCCCTCTGACGACCGGACCCCGGCTTCGACGGTGTCGCCTCGCAGCAGGAGCTGCTGGACGAATTCGAAACCAATCCCCCTGCTCGCTCCGGTGATGACGTAGCGCATGCATGGCATTAACGCGCTGAATGCCTCCCGCTGGCAAAACCCGCGCGCCGACAATCGGGGAGTGCACGCTGGTAACCGCATGAACCCCATGCAGAGGACACATCCGATGAATGTCGCCGTCGTGGGAGGTGGGATTTCCGGGCTGGCCATCGCGCACGGTTTGCGTTCGCGCGGTACGGCTGCCGTGCTCCTGGAGACATCCGCACGCCTTGGAGGCGCGGTAGGCACGCATGCGCGCGCTGGCTACCTGGTGGAGCAAGGCCCCAACAGCTTCCTGGACCGAGAGCCCGCGACGCGAGCGCTCGCGGCGGCGCTGAACCTGGAAGGTCGAATCCGGACCGCCGACCCTTCGGCGAAGCGTCGCTATGTCTACACGCGGGGCAGACTCCGGTCGGTGCCGGCTTCTCCGCCGGCGTTCCTGGCTTCGGACATTCTCCCGCTGGGCGCGCGGCTGCGGGTCGCTGGCGAGCTGTTCTCCGGCCGCGCGCCGGAGGGCACGGACGAATCACTGGCCGCGTTCGGCCGCCGCCACCTGGGCCACGCGGCGACGCGGGTGTTGCTGGACGCGGTGCAGACGGGCATCTACGCCGGTGACGTGGAGCAGCTCAGCGTCGAGGCGACGTTTCCCCTGCTGGTGAAGCTGGAGCGCGAGCACCGCAGCCTCATCCTGGGCGCCCTCCGCGCGCAGAAGGCTCAGCGCAAGGCCCTGCCCGCGGGTGACGCGCCGAAGCTGACGGGCGCGCTGAGCACGTTCGACGGGGGCCTCCAGGTGCTCATCGACGCGCTGGCCGCCTCGCTGGGCGGCGCGGCGCACGTGGGCGCGCGGGTGGAAGGCCTGACGCGCGTGGACGGCGGCTGGAAGCTCGCCGTCGAGGAGCACGGACGCCGCGCGGAGCTGACCGCGGCCCACGTGGTGCTGGCGGTTCCCGCGTTTGTCGCCGCGCGGCTGCTGCGCCCCCTGGACGACGCGCTGGCGGAGCAGGTGGCCCGCATCGAGTACGCGCCCATCGCGGTGGTGCACCTGGGCTTCGACGCGGGCGCGCTCCCCGCGCCGGATGGCTTCGGCTTCCTCGTCCCCTTCGAGGAGCGGCGGCGGCTGCTGGGCGCCATCCACGCGTCCACCACCTTCCCCTTCCGCGTCGAGGGCGACCGCGTGCTCTACACCTGCATGGTGGGCGGCGCGCGGCAGCCGGACCTGGTGCAGCGGGATGAAGCGGCGCTCGCGGCGCTGGCGCTCGAGGAGCTGCGGGCCCTGACGGGCGTGACGGCCCAGCCCACCTTCACAGAGGTCTTCCGCTGGCAGCAGGGCATCCCCCAGTACAACGTGGGGCACCTGGCGCGGATGGCGGACATCGACGCGGCGCTCCAGCGCTGGCCGGGGCTGCACCTGGCGGGCAACGCCTACAAGGGCATTGGCCTCAACGACTGCATCCGCAACGCGGCGCGGCTCGCGGATGCCCTGGCGGACGAGGACACCGTTCGGAAATAGCGCCTGCGACCGCTCGTTGTCAGGGAGCGACCGCTCGGGCCGGAGGCGTCAGCGCAAACCAGGAAGTCGCGTCAGACTGGCAGTGCATGCTTCCCGGAGTCAGGAGCCTCCCGCCATGTTCGCCCTCCCCTCCCCCGTCCTCGTCGTCGCCGCCATCCTCTTCTTCCCCGTCGTCCTCGCCGGCAGCATGCTGCTGGACGCCTTCGAGACGGAGCTGGAGGAGCGCCCGGCGCGGTGACGCGGCCAGCGGTGTAGGCTCCCGCTGGCGCATGCTGGAAACGTCGGAAGGCTCCATCGTCCGCGCCACCCTACGGGCCCTCGTGGAGCCCCGACGGCTGCTGCCCATCCTCTTCGTCTCCGGCGCGCTGGTGACGGCGCAGGTGCGCTTCAGCCACGCCCCCCTCTGGGCCGCGTTCGGACTGGGCCTCCTGATGTGCCTGCTCTTCATCGCGGTGGCGCCCGTCTCCTACCGCGTCCTCTTCCCGGAAGGCCTGGACCTGAGCCACGGCGGCATCCGGCTCCTGCTCTACGGCACCGTGGGCAGCGGCGTGGTGCTCACCTCCGGCTTCGTGCTGCCGAAGCTCCTGGGCATGGGCCCCACCTTCCTCACGCAGCCCACCAACCTCGCGGTGTGCGGCGCGCTCTTCCTCGTGGGGGGCTGGGGCCTGGGCCGCGACATCGGCTTCGAGGAGAGCCTCACCCGCGAGCGCGCCCGCGCCGCCCGCTTCGCGCTGGAGGCCGAGCAGGCGCAGCTCCTCGCGCTGCGCAGCCACCTGGACCCGCACTTCCTCTTCAACACGCTCAACGCCATCGCGGAGTGGTGCCGCGAGGACGGCGTCGTCGCGGAGGCCGCCGTGCTGCGGCTGTCCACCATGCTCCGCTCCGTGCTCGCGGGCGTGCGCAGCGCCACCTGGCCCCTGGCGCAGGAGCTGGAGCTCATCCGCACGCTCTTTGACTTGCACCTGCTCCGCGACCCGCACCTCTTCCAGCTCACGCTGAACGTCCCCGCCGGCATGGAGGCAGTCCCCGTCCCCCCGCTCGTGCTGCTGCCCCTGGCGGAGAACGCGGTGAAGCATGGCCCCGCCGCCGGCCACCGCGGCCCCCTGTCCCTGGACGTCACCGCCCGGGGACACGAGGTGGAGGTCGCCCTTGAAAACCCGGGCCCCTCGCGTGGCCCCCGTGAGGGCAGCGCCGGCCTGCCCACCGTGGAGCGCCGCCTCGCCCTGGCCTACGGCGGCGCCGCCCGGCTCGTGCTCGACAGCGGCGAGGCGCGCACCCGTGTCACCGTCACCCTGCCCCGCGCGGGCCCCCAACCTGGAGTCCTCACCTGAGCGCCCCGCTTCGAGTCCTCATCGCCGATGACGAACTGCTCGCCCGAAAGCGCCTGACACGGCTGCTCGCGGCGCTCCCGGACACGGAGGTCCGCGGCGAGGCCTCGGACGCGGAGGGCGTCCTCTCCGCCGTGCGCGCGGGCGGCGTGGACGTGGTGCTGCTGGACATCCACATGCCCGGCCTCAGCGGTTTGGATGCCCTGGCCCTGCTGCCGGAAGGCGGCCCGCGCGTCATCCTCTGCACCGCCCACGCCGAGCACGCCGTGCAGGCCTTCGAACATGGCGCGGTGGACTATGTGCTCAAGCCCGTGGAGCCCGCGCGCCTGCAGAAGGCCCTGGAGCGGGCTCGCGCACGCGGCCCGGCCGAGGTCAGCCCCCCACCGAAGCCACCTGGCCCGCCCGTCCGCGGCCTGGGGCGGCTGCCCATTCCCACGCGGCAGGGC
Source organism: Myxococcus sp. SDU36 (assembly GCF_030168875.1). Taxonomy (NCBI): domain Bacteria; kingdom Pseudomonadati; phylum Myxococcota; class Myxococcia; order Myxococcales; family Myxococcaceae; genus Myxococcus; species Myxococcus sp. SDU36. The sequence continues at coordinate 8,124,044 of NZ_CP077414.1, read as the reverse complement.
ATCGTCCTGGTGGACCCAGAAGCCATCTCCCACGCGTCACTGGAGGACGAATTGGTGACGGTGTTCACCACGCAGGGAGACTTCCTCACCGACTTCACCCTCAACGAGCTGGTGGAGAAGCTTCCGTCCGAGCACTTCCACCGCGTGCACCGCCGCGCGCTGCTCAACCTCACGCACGTGGCGCGCCTGGAGCCGCTGGACACGGGCGGCTACCTGGCGCGCACGCTGCGAGGCCACGCGGTGGAGGTGAGCCGTCAGTCCGCGCGCGAGCTGCGGCGCATGCTGGGCCTGCGTCGCGGCGTCGAGGAAGAGGGCTGAACAACGACAAAGGGCCGCGCTTGGGTGCATCCGCGCGGGCCCGGCTGCGAGTGGCGACCTACTTCACGCGCACTTCGACGCTGACGACCCGGCCACCCTCGTTGCGCGAATAGACGACGGTGCCGCGCTCCGTCCACACCGGCCCGAAGCCCGTGCCCAGGCTGTAGGCCGAAGCGACGTCGTAGTCCTTGTCGAAGGCGAGGACGCGCACCTCGCCGTCCTCACCCTGCCGCAGGCTCGTCGTGGTGTAGACGATGATGCGCCGGTCCGCGTCCCACTCCAAGGTGCCGCCCAGCGCGGGGTTGGGGATGGAGGCCGAGCTGAATTGCGTGGTGCCCACGTTCGTCACCTGCTTCAGGTCCTTGCCGTTCTCCTTCACGCGCCACAGCGAGGGCACGCCCGAGCGCCGCGTGGACTGGAACAGCACGGTGCGCCCATCCGGCGTCCACACCGGCGCGCTGTCATCGAAGCCCTCCGTCACCCGGTCCGACTTGCCCGAGTTCGCGTTGAGCACGTAGAGCTCCGAGCGCTGCACCACGTCACCCTCGCGGTATCCATCCGGCAGCTTCGCGTACGCCACGCGGTCGCCATCCGGGGACACCTCGGGCGCGCCGGTGCGCTGCGCCACCAGGTGCGAGGTGCCCTGGCTGTCCATGCGCATGAGCTGAAGTGAGGTTGTCTGATACACGATGATGCGCCGGTCAGCGGACTCGGACGACGGCTCCACCAACGACTGGGACGCCACGCCAGCGGACTCAGCATCCGCGTGCGCCTCCGCCCCACCGCACGCGGCGAGCAGCAGCGAAGAAGCCATCCACATCGCAAGGTTCCTACGGGGACTACGGCAGCGGACGTCAGTCGGATGCATACGGTCCTCTGGGTGGAATCCACCTACCAGCGCGGGGTTGACAGGTTTTACAGTCCGCGCTCACCGGTACTCCAGGTCAGAACACCATAACAACCCAGACCGTCATAAATGCTACCCGCCGACTGGACGCGACACCGCCACACACCGCGTCAGGGTGACGCGAAAAGTGAGTGAACCTGGGTCGCGTCCGCGCCAAGGATGTCTGAGAGGACCCGGGACGGTTGGATGGGGACGGCGATGCCAGCGCGCGCGCACCGCGCGGCTTCGTCCAAGGTGAGCGAAGGCGCGGAGCAGTAGGACTCCCGCCAGTGCTCGGCGAGCTGCCGGGCGAAAGTCACGCGCAGGGCCTCCACCTTCGCCTCCAACCAGACCTCCGCGTGGGTGAAGCTCGGGCGCTGGGGCCGCACGTTGCCCTCCGCGAAGGTGACGTCGTGCTCGTGCCCGGACTCGGAGAGCTGGTCCTGCAACGTCACGGTGAGGGGGCCGCGCCGGGCGTCCAACACCGCGGAGGAGGCCACCGCGATGTGGTGCGCCTGCGACAGCCGCAGCGCGTGGTATTCAAAGGACTTCGGGACGTCGCGGTAGCGCGTGACGGGCACGGAGTAGGTGTGCGTGTGCTGGGTGTACTTCGTCACCGTGCGCGTCTTCGTCTTGCCGTCCTCGTCGGTGTACTCCTCCTCCGCCTCGTAGGGCTCCTCGATGACCTCCTTGCGGTCCTCGTGGTCCGTGTAGGGCACGCGGTCCGTCCATGACGCGCTCAGCGACACCGGCTGGCTGTCGCGCTCGGTGACGAAGCGTCCCTCCAGGCTGAACACCGGCCGCGCCGAGCCCCCCGGCGCGAACCAGGGCGAGGACTCGAAGGCGTGGGTGAGCCGGGCCTCCAACTGCGCCTGCTGGGCCTCGTCCAGGCCCTCCACGGTGCCCGCCCACGACGGCGAGCCGAACAGCTCGGGCGCCGTCGCGGGGCGCGGCGCGTACTCCCGCCAGTGGCCGCAGTAGCGGAACACCAGCTCGCGCCAGTGCGGGCTGTCCTCCGTGCTGAGGTCGCGCAGCCGCTGGCAGGACGTCTTGCCGCTCTGGAGCACCAGCCACTCCATGTCGCGGGAGATGAGGGCCAGCTCGCGGTGCGCCAGCAGCGGCTGCTTGCGCCGCAAGGCCTGCTCCGCCGTGAGCGCGTGGCCTTGACGCGCGGAGTTTCCGACGAGCCGCTGGAGGTGACGGCGGGTGCCATCCACCTCCTCGCGCAGGGAGCTCTCCATGCCCCCATTCAGCTTCGAGTTCCATGCCGTCCGGTGGTCCAGGAAGCGCAGGAGCCACGCCTCCGCTTCTTCGTCATCCCCCTCCAGGCGCGTCTCCCGCGCGTTGCTCAGCAGCTGCGCCAGCGCGCGCGCGCGCAGGGCCTCGCGGGCCAGGAGGAGCTCCTGGTCATAAGGGCGCTTCTGGATGAGGTCGTCGTAGATGGCGGCGGCCTCCACGAACATGCCCTTGCGCGCCAGGGAGTCCGCGCGGCCGCGCAAGGTGGTGCAGGCGCACAGCGCCAGGACGGAGACGACGAGGAGGAGCCGGGCCATGGTCACGAAAGAGCAGGTCGAGTGCGTCCGGTGACGGACGTGGCGGCGGGATATTCACGGAGCGCGGCCCTTCACCGCACGCCGCCGGAGACAGGCTACTCGACCGGCCATGAATGGACAGGCGCTCCGGATTCGGAGTGCTGGAGGTAACGCTCCAGCATCGCCGCCAGGGCGTCCTGCCGGGGCATCTGTGACTCCAGCCGCGCCAGCACCTGCCGCTGCCAGGTCGCGCCCGTCCGGCGCAGCAGGACGCGCTGTTCGATGATGCCCAGCAAGCCGTCCGCCTCCTCCGCGTCCACGCCCGCGCGCACCAGGCCCTCGCGGGCTTCGGGGAGCAGCCGCTTCACCAGCTCCGTCGCCGCCACGGGCTGGGGGCTGGGCGCCGTGGCCGAGGGCCACAACAGTTCCGCGTCCAGGCCCTGCCGCGCGGCGCGGATGAAGTTGCCGTACGCGTGGACGAACGGCAGCGCGGGCAGCAGCGCGTCCACGCGCTCGGCCAGCGCCAACGTGAGGCCCAGCAGGAAGGCGCCGTTGGCCACCATGTCCACCGGCGTGGGCCCGGCGGGCAGCGCGCGGAACTCGATGCGCAGGTGGCCTCCGTCCTTCGGGTCGTAGATGGCGCGGTTCCAGCTCCACACCGTGCCCTGGTGCAGGCGCAGCTCCTCCAAGCCCGGCACCTCGCCCGCCGCCACGCGCTCGCGCGGGGGCTCGTCGCCCGACACCGGCAACAGCGGCGGATGCAGCGCCACCGCTTCGGCGAACAACTCGTAGGCGCCCTCGCGCACCCAGCCATGGCCGAACGACACGCGCGCGTGAGGCTGGAAGCCGCCTTCTCCGGGCTCGCCCCGGTCGTCCACCGCTTGCCGGAACAGGGCCACGCGCGTCTCGTCCCACAGCTTCCGCCCCAGGAAGAGCGGCGAGTTGCCCGCCACCGCCAGCACCGGCGCCGTGGCGAGCTGCGCCGCGTTGTACATGCGCGCGAAGTCACCCGGCGCCACGCGCAGGTGGTACTGGAGCGACGTGTTCGCGCCCTCCAGCGTCACGTCCTTCCAGGTGAGCGACAGCGCCTCCTCCTCGCCCCGAATCGACACCTGGAACGGCGCGGACCGGCGCTGACGGATGGCGGTGGACATGGCGCGATAGCGCGGCTCGTTCGTGAGCGCGCCACTGCCCAGGTCCGCCTCGCGCAAGGTGGGGAGGATGCCGATGACGGCCACGCGCGCGCCCTGCGTGGACGCGGCCCGGCGCACCGCGCCCACCGCGCTCTCCACCTCCTGGCGCAGCGCACTGAAGGGCCTGCCGGCCAGCGGGCCCGGGCGCAGGTTCACCTCCAGGTTGAAGGCATCCAGCTCCAGCGTCACGCGGGGGTCCTCCGCGCGCGCCAGCACCTCCCGGTTCACGGGCAGCGGGAAGCCCAGGCGGTCCACGAGGTACAGCTCCAGCTCCGCGCCCACCGTCGGCGCGCCCGCGCCGAACCCCGGACGCGCCAGAAGCGCCCGCAGCGCCTCCAGGCACTCCGCCAGCCGCCGGGAGAAACGCGCGTGGTCCTCCGGACGGAACTCCTCCTGATGGATGGCCATCCCCATGACGCCTCAAGGTAGGCACGGCCGCCTGCTTCCGCCCGGGAGCCCGCCTGCACGGACACCAGGCACCTGCCGGACCGCCCCACGGGGCAGGGTCAATGTCCAGGAACGGCACCGGGCACGGGTAGGTACGCCCGCGCCCGGTGTGTTATCTGGGGGCCTGGCCATGCCGTCCGACACGTCCGCCAACCTGTACGATTTGACGCGGCCCGCGCTGGGGGCGCTGCTCTCCGGCTGGGGCTTCGGCCCCTACCACCGCGACCAGCTCTGGACCGCGCTGTACCGCCGGCACGCGACCACCTTCGACGAGCTGGACGGCCTCAAGCCGGAGCTGGTGCGCGCGCTGCGCGAGCACACGCGCCTGGGCCAGTTGGCCACCCACCACGAGTCCTTCAGCAGCGACGGCTTCACGCACAAGCTGCTGCTGCGCCTGGACGACGGGCAGACCATTGAAACCGTGCTGATGCGGTTCAAGGGCCGCGCCACGGTGTGCATCAGCACGCAGGCCGGCTGCGCCATGGGCTGCGTCTTCTGCGCCACCGGGCAGATGGGGCTGTCACGTCACCTGACGCCCGGCGAAATCGTGGGGCAGATACTCCACGTCAACCGCATCCTGCGCGCCTCCGGCGAGACGCTGCGCAACGTCGTCCTCATGGGCATGGGCGAGCCGCTGCACAACTACGAGCACACCCTGTCCGCGGTGGACGTGCTGGTGGATGCGCTGGGGCTCGCCATGGGCCCACGCTTCATCACACTCAGCACGGTGGGCGTGGTGCCCGGCATCCGGCGGCTCGCGGACGAAGCGCGCCCCATCCACCTGGCCGTCAGCCTCCATGGCGCCACCGACGCCGAGCGCGCGGCGCTGGTCCCCGCGGGGCGCCGCTGGCCCCTGGACGAGCTGATGGACGCGTGCCGCTACTACAGCGAGAAGCGCAAGCGCCGCGTCTTCTTCGAGTGGACGCTCATCTCCGGTCGCAACGACACCGCCGAGCACGCGCACACGCTGGGCCGGCTGCTGCGCGGCATGGACGCGCACGTCAACGTCATCCCCCTCAACCCCACGGTGGGTTATGACGGCGGCCCCAGCAGACCTGAGTCCGTGCGCGCCTTCCAGGACGTGCTCGCCTCCCATGACGTGCCCAGCACGGTGCGTCAGCGACGGGGCATCGACATTGACGCGGGCTGTGGCCAGCTCAAGGCCACCGTGGAGCGCCGCGCACGCCGTTCACTTCCCACCAGCGCCTGACGCACGCCCGAAGGCCCCAAGCCTGCTGTCCGCCCAGTCCCCGGGTACGAGCGCACTGGTGACGCGAACGTCCCTTCGTCAGGGTCCTGAGTTACACCCCAAGGGGCGCGCCGTGTCGGTGGCGGACGCCCATGTCGATTACGGGCCGTGCCCCTTGCACGCGACACGGCCATGGGCACATTCTTTCCATCGGCTTCCCCGGGGAGGTGGGCGATGCTTTCCATCCAGGAGCACGCAACGGTGGATGAAGCGAGCAGTGAGCTGCTCGACTTCGTTCTCAAGCCGTACAACTGGCTATCACTGCCAAGAACAGGCACGGACCCGGCGGCATGGCCCGGGCAGAACACGCTCTATCAGCGCCGCGTGGGGCCGCTGCGTATCTGCGCGTCCGTCGACGTGGCGGCCACGCTGGACGTCTTCCTGCACATCGCCTTCCGTGCACCGGGCCTCACGCCGGTGAAGGCGGCGGACTACCTGGAGAACTTCCTCAAGCAGCGGCTGCCACTGACGCCCAACTCCGAATGGCAGGTGGAGGTGGACGAGCGCCGGTGGATTCACTTCTCGCGGCGCTACGCGGGCCCTCACCTCAAGGCGTGAGCGGCTCCAGCCGGTAGTGGCGCAGCGGCTGCGCCACGTTCTTCACGGGCGTCTCCGTCAGGGGCCCGAAGCGCAGGCCCTGGAAGAAGGGCTCCTCGGAGCCCACCAGCGCGGCATGCACGCTGTCCATCACCAGCGTCTCCCGGAAGCCCGCCAGTGACTGGAGGCGGGCCGCCTGATTCATGCCGCTGGAGAACGCCGTGTACTGGCGGTTGGGCCCGAAGAGGCCGCAGTTGGCGTGCGCCAGGTTGACGCCCACCGCCACCCCCAGACCGGGCAATTTCACGCGCTCACACAGCGCAGCGACTTCCTCGCGCGCGCCCAGTGACGCGGTGAAGGCCTGGATGTCACACGCGGCCCGCACCGCCGCCTGTGCGCGCTCGCGCGGCGTCCCCTTGAAGAAGGGCGGCCCGAAGAGGCCGATGACGCAGTCACCGACCATCTTGTCGAACACGCCGCCGTGCTCCCAGATGCAGCCCACGGCGCGCTCGCTCCACTCGTCCACGAAGCGGCCGATGTCGCGCGGGCTGTCGAAGCCCCGCTCGCAGATGCGGGTGAAGCCGTTGATGTCCGCGAAGAGGATGCCCACCTCCTGGTCCTGCGCCCGCAGGTGCTGGGCATAGGCGGGGTCCTGCAACAACGCGTCGATGACGGCGTTGGGGAAGAACTGCGACAGGTGGATGCGCTCGCGGTTGTAGTCCTGGAGCCGCTGACTCAGCGTGGACGCCAGCACCCGGATGAGGTCCATGGCGTAGGTGGAGAAGCCGTCGTCGTTCCACACGACAATCTTCCCCAGCGGCCCAGGCGCGGCGGCGCCGGAGATGAGCACGGCCTCCGTGGTGCGGCCGGAGAAGAGCCGCCGCAGCGTGGACTCCTCGCTCAGGAGCAGCCGGGGGCCATGTTGACGGATGGCCGCCTCCAGCCCCGCGTGGGGCTGCTCGCCGCTTTCGAACTCCAGGTGCCCGTTGCGGTAGGTGCGGTAGTGCAACACGTGCGGCTGCACCGCGTCCCGGGACAGCAGCAGGAAGCCCGGCAGGCGCACGCGCTGCGCCAGCGTCAGCACGGCCAGGTCCATGCCCGCCTCGAAGACGGGGTTGGCCAGGTGGCTGTTGCACTGGAGGATGAGCTGGTGCTTCTCCGACGCGGTGTGCACCAGGCACAACACCGTGTCGAGCTGCTCCGCCACGGTGTCCAGCACGCGCTGCAGTCGCGCGGATTCCGCCGGCGCGGTGGCGTCGTTCGCGAAGAGCAGGCCGAACATGCCCACGCGGGTCCCCGCCACGTCCAGGGGCTGGCTGACCAGGGTGTCCTCGCCCAACCGGCGCACGCCCACGGCGCCTTCCAGCAGCGCGCCGGGGTGACAGTCACTCCAGTCCCCATCCTCCCACGTCTGCTCCACCAGCTCTTCGTCTCGCGTGGTGATGGCCACGGCCTTGGCGCCGGTGAGCGAGCGCACCAACGGAAAGCAGCGCTTGAAGGTCTGCGTCAGCGTCTCGCGCTCGCGCAGGCTCTCCTCCAAGGTGTCATCCACCGCGCGCTGGAGGGTGCGCAGTGCCTTGTACTCCCCCAGGTTGATGTCGGTCATGGGCTGCCCTTCTATCGCCGCCCGGGCGGTGCTGTCACAGGGCGGGGGTTTGTTGCTGGCCGCCGGACACCTGCCCGTCCACCACGTCGATGAGCCAGTACCCCTCGTGACCGGATTCGGTGGAGGAGCCCGCGCCAAAGACATGGGGCCGGTCGGCGGTGGCGGGATGGTGGTAGCGCCGGTGGATGTGGCCGTGCAACACCGCGTAGCGCGGGCCCGGCAGCAGCTTCAGCAAGGCGTCCGCGTCCCGGAGGCCATGGTGCCAGCGGTCCGGCCGTCCATGGGGATTGAGCGGCGCGTGGTGCACCACCACCAGGATGGCGCGGCCCTCCAGCCGGGCATCCTTCAGCAGCGCGGACAGGCCTTCGAGCTGCGCCTCGCCGATGACGCCGTAGGACAGGCCCGGCGTGCGCGGCACCCGGGCGGACAGCAGGCCCACCACCGCGGCCTCGGTGCCCAGCAGCCGGACGAAGGGAAAGGCGCCCTCGCGGCGGTACTCCGGCAGGTCGCTCTCCAGCAGGTGGCCGAAGTACTTCGCGAAGCGCCCGGTGCGGTGGCTCCCGGGCGTGAAGACGTCGTGGTTGCCGGGGATGACGGTGCAGCGGCGGGGGTCCTCCGCCAGCGCGCCCAGGGACTGGCGGGCGCCGCTGAACTCACCGTCCAGCGCGTACGCCGTCAAGTCGCCGGAGAGGATGAAGTGGTCCACCTGGAAGGTCTGCGCGTCCCGGGCAATGGCGGCCAGCGCCTGAGGCGCGCGCGCGTACCGCCGGGCGCGGCCTCCCACGGTGAGCTCCGCCAGGGCCACCCAGCGTCGCCAGCCCAGCCGGTGCAGCGGAAGCGCGAAGTAGTCCTCGGTGATGTGGACGTCGGAGCAGTGGGCGATGCGCATCGAGGGGTCTTTCCGCCAATCACGACGAACGTAGCACCCGCCCCCGGAGGCGTCGACGAAGCAGGCCGCGGGCACTGCGGCGGGCCCCCCGCGTCGGTTATGGTCCCCCGCGACGATGATTCGCTCCGCGTGCCCGCACGCCCCCTCTTCCCACGGCCTCCGGGGGTGCCCATGAGCCAGGTCCGAGGCCGCTTCGCGCCCAGTCCCACCGGGCGCATGCACCTGGGAAACCTCCGCAGCGCGCTGCTCGGCTGGCTCCACGCGAGGGCGGCCCACGGCCGCTTCCTGCTGCGCATCGAGGACCTGGACCGCGCGCGCTGCAAGCCGCGGCACGTCGAAGATTTGCTGCGCGACCTGGAATGGCTGGGGCTGGACTGGGACGAGCAGCCCCTCTTCCAGAGCCAGCGGGACGGCCTCTACCGCGACGCGCAGGCGAAGCTGGAGCGTGAGGGGCGCGTGTATCCCTGCTTCTGCACCCGCGCGGAGATTGCGCGGGCCGCCAGCGCGCCTCACGGGCTCTCCGACGAAGGCCCCCGCTATCCGGGCACCTGCGCGCGCCTCACCCGCGAGCAGATTTCCGAGCGCGCCCGCGCGCGCGCGCCCGCGTACCGCTTCCGCGCGAGCCCCGGCGAGGTCCGCTTCGTGGACGGATTGCAGGGCCCGTACTCGCAAGACGTGGACGCGGTGGTGGGCGACTTCGTCGTGCGGCGCAACGACGGGGTGGCCAGCTACCAGCTCGCGGTGGTGGTGGACGACGCGGCCACGGACATCACCCACGTGCTGCGCGGGGACGACCTGATCTCCTCCACGCCCCGCCAGCTCCAGCTCTACGCGGCGCTGGGCCTGCGCGCGCCCGACTTCCTCCACGTCCCGCTGGTGCTGGGCGAAGACGGCAAGCGGCTCGCCAAGCGCGAGGGGGCCTTCGCGCTCGCGGAGCTGCGTGAGCGTGGCGTGGCGCCCGAGCGGGTGCTGGGCCTGCTCGCCGCATGGAGCGGATGGGGAGCGGGCGGCCCCATGACGCTCGCTGAGCTGGTGCACCGCTTCCGTCCCGAACGGCTGCCGCGCGCCCCCGTCGTCGCGGGCGAGGCCGCGCTCCAGGAAGCACTCGGCCTGGGGTGAGCCCGAGCCCCGCCCTCCCCCACGGAGAGGCATCCGAAGATGGCGGAATCGTGCGTCCGCTGCCCCATGCCCATGTTTGCCGCGGACATGAGCGCCTTCTTTGTTCGGGGCGCTCTCAGGCATCAGGAGGGGCAGCACCATGGCAGCCATCGTCGAGAACCAAGCGCCCGGCGACATCTCCGCCGTCGCGGGCAACCCCTACAAGTTGAGCTGGGGCGCCATCTTCGGCGGCGCCTTCGTCGCCCTGGCCTTGTGGCTTCTGCTGAACTCGCTCGGGCTGGCGCTCGGGCTGTCGTCGGTGGACCCCAATGACCCGAGCAGCGCCCGGGCGGCGGGCATCGGCACCGGCATCTGGGGCGCCATCGCGCCGCTCATCGCCCTCTTCTGCGGCGGCTTCGTCGCCGCGCGCACGGCGGGCCGGCTGGACAAGCTCGGCGGCGCGCTGCACGGCGCGGTGATGTGGGGCCTGACGACGTTGGTGGGCACCGCCTTGCTGGGCATGCTGCTGTCGTCCATCATCGGCACCGCGCTGCGCGCGGGTGGCGCGGTGGTGGGGGCCACCGGCTCGGCGGTGGCGGGCGCGGCCTCGGGCGGCGGACAGGCGGCGCAGACCTTCGGGCTGGACGCCAATGACGCGCTGGCCCCCATCAACCGGCGCCTCCAGGCGGAGGGCAAGCCGGCCATCACCGCCAACCAGCTCCAGGCCGCTACGTCCGATGTCCTGAGCACCGCCCTGCGCACGGGCAACCTCGACCAGGAGGTGCTCGTCACCTCCATCGCGGAGAACACGCGCTTGTCGCGCCAGGACGCCCAGGAAATCGCGGGCCGGGTGGGTGACCAGTTCACCGAGTTCCGGAGCCAGGCCGGACAGATGGGCGAGCAGATCCAGCAGGGCGCGCTGCAGGCGGCCGAGCCCACCAGCCGCGTCTTCTGGGGCATCTTCGCGTCACTGCTGCTGGGCCTCATCTCCGCGGTGCTCGGCGCCACGGTGGGCGTGAGCCGCCGTCAGCGCATCGCCGCCGAGGGCGCCGTCATCACCACGCCGCCCACCCGCCCCACCGGGCCCACCGAGCCCACCGGCCCCCGCCGCGAGGTCTATCCCTAGGGGGCAGCCATCCCGGCCGCGAGCGCCCGCACCCGGGGGCTCGCGGCCGGCGCTCGTGCGAGGAAGCCCTGGAGGCATATCCTCCAGACGTCCATGTCCGACCGGTCGCCCCTCATCCGCTGGCTCGTCATTCCCGGGGTGAGCCTGGGCGTGTTCATCTTGAGCGTCGCCCTCTCCTACTGGCTGACGCGCCCCGTCCACGAAGCGCCACTGCCCGTCGGACCGCCCCCCGCCGAGGAGCTGCCCTCCCCGCGGCCCCCCGAGCGCATCGCCCCCACGCCCGGCCTGTCCCCGCCCAGCGCCACACCCCCGCCGGTGCAGCCACCTCCCGGTTTCCCGTCCGCGCGGAGCGAGGTGCCCGCGCCGCCCGCGGCCTCGGGGGACCCGCGGCGCGTGGTGGAGGTGGAGCCCGTGGTCGAAGCCACCACCGGCCGCATCCACGCCGACGACATCCGCGCCGCCATCCAGGCGGTGACTCCGCTCGTGCAGCAATGTTTCGAAGACGCGGCACAGCGCAACCGGGGCCCGCAGACAGTGAAACTGCGCTTCACCGTGGAGACGGGCGACGAGGGCGGGGTGATGAACGCGGGCGAGCTGGTGTCCAGCACCATTCCGGACCCCTTCGTGCAGGCGTGCGCGCTGGACTCGCTGCTGGACGTCCGCTTCCCGGCGCCCTTCGGCGGAGGAAAGGCGACGGTCGTCTACCCCTTCGAGTTCCGCGTCCCCGGGGAGACTGGCCGGTAGGGCCGGGTTTTGCGTAAGGTGCCGGAGCCCCCGACCCTTCATGCCCGTGACCGTCGAACAGCTTGGTTCCCATGACGCGGAAGCCCTTCGGGGGCTGCTGTCGAAGGACCCGGTCCACAACCTCTACCTGCTGGGGTTGCTGGAGGAGTTCGGCATCGCCCCCCGTGGCAGGGTGCCCTTCGCCTTCTACGGACGCTTCGACAGCCAGGTCCTCACCGCCGCCGTGTTCGTGGGCGGCGACGGCGGACTGGTGGTGCCCAGCGCGAGCGACTCGGGCGCCACCAGCGTCATCGCGGACGCGCTGGCCTCGCGCCTGAAGCTGCGCTCCACGGTGGGGGACAAGTCGTCGGTGGACGCGCTGCTGCGCAGCCTGGCGCCGGGCAAGCCGCGCCTGTCTCGCACGCAGCGGCTGTTCAGCGTGTCCGCGGACGACCTGGGCCCCTTCACCAACCCGCTCTTGCGGCTGGCGAAGGAAGAAGACTTGCCCCGGCTGCTGCCGCTGGCCCAGGGCTACGTGCGCGAGGTCCACGAGCGAGACCCGCTGGCCGAGGACCCGCGCGGCTACGAGGCCCGCGTCATCCAGCGCATGCGCCAGCGCCGCACCTACGTGCTGGAGGAGAACGGCGCGCTGGTGTTCAAGGTGGATATCGGCAGCCGCTCCCAGTACGGCGCGGAGCTGGAGGGCCTCTACACGCTGCCTTCCGAGCGAAAGAAGGGCCACGCCCTGCTGTGCCTGGGCCAGATTTCCCGCCACCTGCTGTCCTCGCTGCCGCGGCTGACCCTGCGCATCGACGAGCGGGACGAGAGCACCGCCCGCATCGCCCGCAAGGTCGGCTACCTGGCCGGACGGACGTGGCGGCTCGTCCTGGTGGAGTAGCCACCGGCCGCGTACAGTCCGCGCCCGCATGAGCCGTCCCACGCCTTCCCGCCGTCCCCTCTCTGGAGAGGGCCCCGTCATCCTCCACGCCGCCACCGACGCGCGCTGGCTGCCCCTGGCGCTCGAGCGGTTCGACGAGGTGCTGGTGGACCATGCCCACTGCGAGAAGAAGGCCGCGGCCAACGCCCTGTCCATGCTCCAGGCCTACCCGGACCTGCCGGGCCTGCCCTCGCAGATGGCGCGGCTGGCGCGCGAGGAGAGCGCCCACCTGGCCCGCGTGTTGGACCTGATGGCGGCGCGCGGCCTCACGCTGACGAAGGACGCGGGGGACCCCTACGCCCAGGGCCTGCAGAAGCTGATTCGCACGCCCGCCGCCGAGCGCCGCATGGACCGGCTGCTGGTGGCCGCCGTCATCGAAGCCCGCTCCTGCGAGCGCCTGTCCCTGCTGGCCGAGGGCCTCACCGACCCGGCCCTGGCGCGCTTCTACGGCGAGCTGGCCCAGTCCGAGGACGGCCATCAGTCGCTGTTCTACCGGCTGGCCGTCACCGCGGCCGAGGGCGACGAAGCCAGCGTGAAGGCGCGGCTGGAGTGGATGCTGGAGCGCGAGGCCCAGGTCATCACCGACGTGGGCCTGCGCGCCGCCATCCACTGAGCCGTCACGGCCCCGTGGGCGCCCGCAGGCCCACGGCCGGACGAGGCGCCGCTGGCGCCGTCGAGGCGCCCTTCTCCAGCGGCCACGCCCAGGGCACGGCCACCGTGAGCAGGAGGACCAGCCCCGCGGTGAGCGGCGTGCCCAGCCGGAAGAAGTCCGTGAAGCGGTAGTGCCCCGGGCCGTACACGAGCACGCAGCTGGGCTCCAGCGGGGTGATGAACGAACAGCTGGCCGCCAGCGTCACCGCCATGGCGAAGGGCCGCGCGTCCACGCCGAGCTGCTGCGCGGCGTTGATGGCCACCGGCAGCACCACCAGCGCCGCGGCCTGGTTGCTCATGGGCGCCGACAGGACAATGGTCAGCACCATCAGCAGCACCATCACCGTGCGCGGGCCGCCATACGCGCCCAGCGCCGCCACCCTATCTCCCACGAACGCGCCCGCGCCGCTCACCTCCATGGCCAGCCCCAGCGCCATCATGGAGCCGATGAGCAGCACCACGCGCCAGTCCACGCGGAACGCGGTGCGCGGGTCCACGCAGCCGGTGGCAATCATCAGCAACATGCCGGTGAGGCCCGCCACCGACAGCGGCACCACGCCCAGCGAGCCCGCCGCCAGCGCGCCCAGGAACAGCACCACCGCCAGCAGCGCCTTGCCGTAGCGCGGGGGCTGGTACTCGTGGCCGCTGAGCACCGTCAGGTTGCCGCCCCGCGCCAGCTCGTCCACCCTGTCTCGCGCGCCGCGCAGCAGCAGCACGTCTCCCACCGACAGCGGCAGCATGGACAGCGAGCGCTCCCCGAAGGTGCGGCCCAGGAGCTGGAGCTTGGTGACGCGCTGGATGGCGGGCTTGCGGTGCAGGGCCAGCGCCACCATGCCGTAGCGCTCCACGAAGAGCGTCTCCTTCAGGCTGCGCCCCACCAGCGGACTGCCAGGCGGCACGCTGGCCTCGATGAGGAGGGTGTCCTTCACGCGCAGCTCCTCGTCGGACAGCCGCACGTCCGGGCGGATTTCGATGCCGCGCAGGTCCTTCACCCGCAGAATCGTCTCGCGGTTGCCCTCGATGAGCAGCCGCTCGTCGCCGCGCAGCCGGTAACCCGGCACCGCGGACAGGGCCTCGCCGTCGCGGATGATGCCGATGACGCGCAGCCCCAGCCCCTCGGAGATGTCCCCCAGCTCCTTGCCCACGTAGCGCGAGTCCGGCGGCAGCACCGCCTCCGTGAGGTAGTCGCGCAGCGTCCAGTCCTCCATGGCGCCGTGCCCCTCGCGCGCGGGCAGCAGCCACGGCGCCAGCAGCACCACCCCGAGGATGCCGATGATGGCCAGCGGAAACCCCACCGGCGCCAGCTCCGTCACGCCGATGCCCGGCATGCCCTGCCGCTGCATCGCGGCGGACATCACCAGGTTGGTGGAGGTGCCGTAGAGGAACACCATGCCGCCCAGCATGGAGGCGTAGGCCAGCGGCAGCAGCACCTTGCTCTTGGGCACCTTGGCGCGCTGGGCGGCGCCAATGGCCACCGGCAGGAAGGCCGCCGTCGTCACCGTGTTGGAGATGACAGAGGAGAAGACGGCCACCGCCACCATCATCGCCATGACGAACGTCTGATGGCCGAAGCGGGCGAAGAAGGCCAGCCGTTGGCCCACCAACTGAACCACTCCCGTCGAGGCGAGCCCCTGCGTCATCGCGAGCAGCGTGAAGATGAAGATGACGGTGTCGTTGCTGAACCCCTCGAACGCCTGCGCCGGCGAGAGCACGCCCGTGAGCGCCAGCAGGCACACCACCACGAGCGAGCTGACCTCGATGGGAAGCGTATCGAACGAGAACAGCACCAACGCGACGACGACGACACCCAGGACGATGGCGATGGTCATAAGGCCCGCCCCAAGCTGTATTCGCCGCGCTGATATGGCGAGTGTCGTGGCGCAGTGCGCCGTTTACTTCTGGATGCCCGGGCTCTGATAAGTGGAATTAGGAGCGGCCTGTTCGGTACCACGGTGGGGAGGCGGTCGCGGGTTGCATTTATGCCCCCCTTCCAGAACGTTTGGGGCCTGTCTCCAGACATGAACCACAAGGACGAATCCATGGCTTCGACGCAAGATGCGGCGGAGGGCCAGCAGGCCCCCACGAAAAACCCCACGCTCCTCGCCTGGGTGGCCAAGATGGCCGAGATGACCCAGCCGGACCGCATCGTCTGGTGTGACGGGTCCGAGGCGGAGAAGAAGCGGCTGACGGACCAGGCGGTGCAGGAGGGCATCCTCATCCCGCTGAACCCGGAGAAGCGCCCCAACAGCTACCTCCACCGCTCCAACCCGAACGACGTGGCGCGCGTGGAGCACCTCACGTTCATCTGTACGCCGAACAAGACGGACGCCGGCCCGACGAACAACTGGATGGAGCCCGAGGCGGCCTACACCAAGCTGGGCAACCTGTTCACCGGGTGCATGAAGGGCCGCACCATGTACGTGGTGCCCTACGCCATGGGCCCCATCGGCAGCCCCTTCACCAAGCTGGGCGTGGAACTCACCGACAGCATCTACGTCGTGCTGAACATGCGCATCATGGCGCGCATGGGGAAGCAGGCGCTGGACATGCTGGGTGACAGCGACGACTTCAACCGCGGCCTGCACAGCACCGGCGACGTGGACCCCGACCGCCGCTACATCTGCCACTTCCCCCAGGACAACACCATCTGGAGCTTCGGCTCCGGCTACGGCGGCAACGTGCTGCTGGGCAAGAAGTGCCTCGCGCTGCGCATCGGCAGTTACCTGGGCCGCGAGGAAGGCTGGATGGCCGAGCACATGCTCATCCTGGGCGTCACCAGCCCCAAGGGTGAGACGACCTACGTCGCCGCCGCCTTCCCGTCCGCGTGTGGCAAGACGAACTTCGCGATGATGATTCCGCCCCCTGAGTACAAGGGCTGGAAGATCGAGACGGTCGGCGACGACATCGCGTGGATGCACCCCGGTCCGGATGGCCGCCTGTACGCCATCAACCCGGAGGCCGGCTACTTCGGCGTGGTGCCCGGCACCAACTACAAGACGAACCCCAACGCGATGGAGTCCATCGCCAAGGACACCATCTTCACCAACGTGGCGATGACGCCGGACGGCGACGTGTGGTGGGAGGGCAAGGACGGCGAGGTCCCCGACGAGCTCACCGACTGGCAGGGCCGCCCCTGGAAGAAGGGCAGCACGGAGAAGGCGGCGCACCCCAACAGCCGCTTCACCGCGCCCATGTCCAACAACCCGGCGCTGAGCCCCAAGGCCAATGACCCGACGGGCGTGCCCATCTCCGCGCTCATCTTCGGCGGCCGCCGCTCCAACACCGTCCCGCTGGTGCTCCAGGCCTTCAACTGGACCCACGGCGTGTTCCTGGGCGCCACCATGGGCAGCGAGACGACGGCCGCGGCCACCGGCAAGGTCGGCGTCGTGCGCCGCGACCCCATGGCCATGCTGCCCTTCTGCGGCTACCACATGGGGGACTACCTCCAGCACTGGCTGGACATGCAGAAGCACATCGCCCAGCTGCCGAAAATCTTCCAGGTCAACTGGTTCCGCCAGGACAAGAGCGGCAAGTTCATGTGGCCGGGCTTCGGTGAGAACATGCGCGTGCTGGAGTGGATCGTGAACCGCGTCCACGGCCGCGTCCCCACCCAGGAGACGCTGCTGGGCTGGGTGCCCCGCGCCGACGAGGGCCTCAACCTCAAGGGCCTGGACCTGGCCTCCGACGTGGTGACGGAAGTCACGTCCATCAAGGAGGACGAGTGGAAGTCCGAGCTCAAGAGCCAGGAGGTCTTCTTCGAGCAGCTCGGCACCAAGGCGCCGGACGCGCTGATGCTCCAGCGCAAGCTGCTGATGGCTCGCCTGGACCACTGAGTCCCCGCCCTGTAACAGCCTGAAACACCCCGGGGCCGCTTCCCGCTCGCACGGAGCGCGGGGGCGGCCCTTGCGTTTTTCACAGGAAGTAAAAGTCAGCACTTCGACCTTCCCGGAGCTCCGCGCTAGGCTCTCAGGTCATGAGACTGGCTTTCGTGTTGTCGGTGATTCTCGCGCTGGCGCCTCCGGTGGCGTTCGCACAGCGGGGGAAGAGTGCAGCGGCCCTCATCAAGGAGGGTGAGCGCCTGTACCAGGCAGGCAAGTACCGCGAGGCGGCGGAGGCGCTGAAGAAGGCGCATGAAGCCCAGCCCCACCCGCGGCTCATCTACAACATCGCCATCTCCCTGGAGAACGCGGGCGACCTGCGCGAGGCGGTGAGCTGGTACCAGCAGTACGTGGGCGCCACCGACGGCACGGACCCGACGCTGCTCAAGCGCAGCGCGCGCAGCATCGACCGGCTGCGGGTCCTCATCGAGAAGGAAGACCAGGCCACGGCCGCGTCCAACGCAGAGCGCCAGCGGCTCCAGGACGAAGCGGACGCCGCGCGCCGGCAGGCGGAGGAAGAGCAGCTCGCGGCCCGCCGCGCCGAGGAAGAGAACCGGCGCCAGCAGGAGGCCGAGCTGCAGCGCGCGCTCACGTCCTACAAGCGCCAGCGCATTGGCGCCTTCGCCTCGGCCGGCGTGGGCGCGGCGGGCGTCGTCGCGGGCGTGCTCTTCGGCCTGCAGGCGCGTGACGCGCGCGAGCAGTTCGACAGCGCCACCAACGTGCCGTCCAAGGAGGAGTTCGCCGACAAGACGCGCAGCCGCGCGCTGCTGGCGGACATTGGCTTCGGCGTGGGCCTGGCGGGGGTCATCACCGCCATCGTCCTCTACCCGAAGGAAGGCCCCCCGGTCGCGGGTGAGGTGCGAGTCACGATGGCGCCCCAGGGCGCCGGAGCAGGAATGGCGGTGAGCTTCTGATGCGCGCGCTGAGACTGATGATGACGGGAAGCACCCTGCTGATGGCCGGGTGCAGCTTCACCGCCGCCGGGGGCCTGACCGAGTGTGAGACGTCCTCGGACTGCGAAACCGCGCAGGTGTGCAACGCCGGCTACTGCCTGCCGCAGCCGGAGGGCTGTGGAGAGGTCTACGGCCCGACCAGCTCGGCCAACGCCATTCCCCTGGGCGCCGCGGTGCCGCTGAGCACCTCCGACGGCCCGGACGAGTCCGAGGTGCAGGCGCTCAACGCCATCAAGCTGGCGCTCGACGAAATCAACCAGCGCGAGGGCGTCAACGGCCGGCCCTTCGTCCTCCACATCTGCGACACGCGCTCGGAGCCGAACCGCGCCGCCGAGCAGGCGCAGTGGCTGATTCGCGAGCGCCAGGTGCCGATGATCTTCACCTCCAGCAGCGCCCAGGCGCTCGCCGTCGCCACGCACACCGTGGCCAACGGGGTGCTGATGCTGACCTACAGCGGCACCAGCCCCGACATCGCCAACATCAACGACAGGATTGGCACCAGCGCGGGCCTGGTGTGGCGGACGGCGCCGTCCGACGCGGTGCAGGGGCGCATCATCGGCGACCTGCTCCAGGGCGACATCCTCGTGAATGGGGCCCCGCTCTACGACAGCGTCTCCAAGGTCGGCATCAGCTACGTGAATGACGCCTACGGACAGGGCCTCTTCGGCGTGACGCTGGGCCGCATCGACGCCACCCAGCGGACCGTGACGTCCGCCCAGTACAGCCGCAACGGCACCGACATCAGCAGCGTGGTGCAGCACATCACCACCGACCAGCCGGATGTCGAGGTCCTCATCGGCTTCTCCGAGGACAACGCGCGCATCATCAACCAGACGGCCACCGCGGGACGGACCAGCCAGCGGTGGTTCTTCACCGACGCCGGCAAGGACCGCGGCCTCTTCACCGCGCTGGGCACCAACACGAACCTGGTGGAGGGCGCCTACGGCACGTCACCCGCGCAGGCCCGCCCGGACCTCGTCTACCAGCTGTTCGCGCAGCGCTTCCGCTCCGCCAACAACCAGACGGACCCGGGCCAGTACTCCTTCACCGCGCACGCGTATGACGCCATGTACCTGGTGGCGCTCGGCGCCGCGTACGCCGCGGGCCCCGACGTCAACGCCCCGCAGGCCATCACCGGCACGCGCATCGCGGACGGCCTGGCGCTGGTGACGCCGCCCGAGGGCACCTCCGCCCCGGCGTTCAACCTGGGCACGGACGGCTTCGCGGGGGCCCGGGCGGCCATCCGCAACGGCACGGTCATCAACGTGACGGGCGCCAGCGGCAACCTCGACTTCAACGCCGACGGCGAGGCGCCGTCCGAGTACGAGCTGTTCCGCGTGCAGGCCGGCGAGTTCATCACGGTGCAGCTCATCGCCCCGCCCGCGGACTGAGGTGAAGGGGCCTCAGGGCCCCAGCGTCCGCGCGAGCACCTCGACGGCGGCGGCGAACTCCTCGGGCTGGGGCAGCAGCGACAGCACGAGGAAGGCGCCGCCGCCGAAGTCGTAGAAGTAGCCCGGCTGCACCCGCACGCCCGCGTCCAGCAGCGCCAGGCAGGTGGCCTCCTCGCCGGGCGCCCTGGGAATCCGCGCCACCGCGCTCCACCCGCCCTCCGCCGGCACCACGTCCCAGCTGGCGTCGCGAGCCCGGGCATTGAGCAGGCGCTGGCGGTTGCCCCGCACCCGCTCCAGCACCGCCGCCTGGAAGCGCGGCGCGTGGGCCAGGAGCGCTGGCAGGGCCCGCTGCACGGGCGTGCCCACGGGCAGGTACGTGTCCCCCACCCAGTCCAGCCGGGCCAGCGCCTCGTCACGGAGGGCCGCGGGCCCGCCCACGTGCGTCCACGC
The DNA here is from genome assembly GCF_030168875.1 of Myxococcus sp. SDU36. NCBI lineage: Bacteria > Pseudomonadati > Myxococcota > Myxococcia > Myxococcales > Myxococcaceae > Myxococcus > Myxococcus sp. SDU36. Next base: position 8,104,180 of record NZ_CP077414.1, on the reverse strand, counting down.
CAGTTTGAGGCCGGGCAGCCCCGCGGACTTGGAGAGGCCGCCCAGGGCGAAGGTCAGCATTGGCAGCGCGCGCCCCGCCACGGTGGCCACGCGCCCGGGCGCCGGGGCCCAGGCGAAGGGCGCGAAGACTTCATCGCAGACGAGCGCCAGTCGGCGGCGCGCGCACACGTCCGCCAGCGCCGCCAGCTCGCCTTCGTGCAGGAAGTGGCCGGTGGGGTTGCCGGGGTTCACCACCAGCACCGCGCGGGTGCGCGCGTCGCAGGACTCCGCCACCCGCCCCGCGTCCAGGCCAAAGCCATGCGCGCGAGGCAAGGCGTAGGAACGCGTCTGGACGCCCTCCAGGCGCGCGAGGTGCTCGAACAGGGGGTAGCACGGGGCCGGGACGAGGACGTTGTCCCCTGGCTCGCACAGGAGCTTGAACAGCCAGCCGTAGGCTTCACTGGTGCTGGAGGTCAGCAGCAGGTGCGCTTCGGAGACGGAGGCGCCTCGGGCCGCGAAGTCCGCCACCAGCGCGTGTCGCGCGGAGGCGAGCCCCAGGGACGCGGGCTCGTAGGCGAAGGCGTCCTCGGGGGCCAGGAGCGCCGCGTCCGGCAGGGGCAACCCCACCCGCGTGGGGTTGGATTCCGTGAGGTCCAGGAGGGGGCGGCCGCTGGCGCGGTGCCTTTCGAGCGCCAGTGCCAACGGGTTGGGGGTCCGTGCGAAGTCCGTCCGCGCGGAGAAGCGGCTCACAGGCCCGTTTGCAGCATGGCGTTCGCGACACGGCGAATCAGGTCGCGGCGAACCTCCTTGCGGCAGTGCTCGATGGCCTTGTCATGAGGCCGGGGAAGTTGAGGGTCGCGCGCGCGCAGCGCGGTCCGGAGCACGAGCTCGACCTTGGAGGGCTCGATGTGAAAGAGCCGAGGCCCTTCCTTTTGCAGGAAGTAAGAGAGCCCCCTCTGGTCGATGAGCTTCTTGTAGAGCCGCCGGACGTCCGCGAGGAACGTGAGATCGATGATGTCCGCCATTCGTGAGGCGTTCTCGCGCGGAAAAAACGGCACGTCCATTTCACGGCCGCATGTCCCGAAAACTTGCGCGACCTGTAGCACTGGCCCTGGAACGCAAACGCGCCGGAGGCCGAATTTCCGGCCTCCGCGCGTTCAGGGCAGCAGCGGACGCAGCGCGCGACGGAACGCGGCATGGCGGCGCCGCGCGTCGGAAAGAAAGGGCACCGGTCCCAGCACCGGGACGCCGTGGCGCGCCTCCAGGAGCCGCCGGTTGTCGCGCTCCGAAACATCCTTCGCGGACGTCCCACGCGACAGCAGCACGGCTCGCACGGGGATGCGGCGCGCGGCCAGCGCCTGGAGCGACAAGGCGGTGTGGTTGAGCGTGCCCAGGCCCGCGCGCGCCACCAGCAGCACGGGCAGGCGCAAGGTGGCGATGAGGTCGATGACGTCGTGCTTCGAGTCCAGCGGCACGAACAGGCCCCCTGCCCCTTCCACCACGGCGTTGCCCCCGCGCAGCCGCCGCCACGCGGCCAGCGTGACGTCCCAGTCGGGCTCACGCCCCAGGCGGCTGGCGGCCACGCCCGGCGCCACGGGCAGGCGGAAGCGGTGGGGACACACCGCGTCCACGCTCAGCGAGCTGCCCGCCGCCGCGCGCAGGGCGAGCGCGTCCGCGGGCGCGCGCAGGGACGCGCAGCCGCTCTCGTAGGGCTTGAAGCCCTGGGGCCGCAGCCCCGCGTCCGCCAGCAGCGACAGGAGCGCGCAAGACGCCTGCGTCTTCCCCACGCCGGTGTCCGTGCCCGTCACGAAAATCTGGAACGGCTTGTCGCGCTCAGCCACGACGGACTCCCACGGTGCGCAGCGCCTCCAGCGCCAGGTCCACGTGGCCCACGGTGTGGGCAGCGGACAGGCAGAAGCGCAGGCGGCTGGTGCCCTCGGGGACGGTGGGCGGGCGGATGGCCTTCACCAGCACGCCGGCCTCGCGCAGGCGGCGCGCGGCGTCCAGGGCCCGCTCGGGCTCGCCGAGGATGATGGGGAACACGGCGCTGCGAGGCTCGGCGCGCACGCCCAGGCCGCGCAGGCCGTCCGCGAAGCGGCGGATGTTGCGCCACAATCGCTCGCGCAGGTCCGGGTCGCCCTCCACGGCGTCCACGGCGGCCTCGGCGGCGGCGCACAGGTGCGCGGGCAGCGCGGTGGAGAAGACGAAGGGCCGCGCGCGGGACACCAGCAGGTCCGCCACCGCGCGCGAGGTGGCCACGTATGCGCCCATGACCCCCAGCGCCTTGCTCAGCGTGCCCATGCGCAGGTCCACCTCGTGCTCCAACCCCAGCTCGTCGCAGAGGCCCGCGCCGCGGGCGCCCAGCACGCCGGTGGCGTGCGCTTCATCCACCATCAGCGCAGCGCCGTGGGCCCGGCACGCGGCGACGAGGTCGCGCAGCGGGGCCACGTCCCCGTCCATGGAGAAGACGGTGTCCGTCACCACCAGCTTGCGGCGCGCGGGCGTCTCCGCCAGGGCGCGCGTCAGCGCCTCCACGTCCGCGTGCGGATAGACGCGGACGCGGGCGCGTGACAGGCGGCAGCCATCCACGAGCGAGGCGTGGTTGAGGGCATCGGAGAAGACGGCGTCCTCGGGCCCCACCAGCGCGGGGATGATGCCGGTGTTGGCCGCGTAGCCGCTGTTGAACAGGCGCACGGCCTCGGCGCGCTCGAAGGCGGCCAGCCGCGCCTCCAGCCGGTGATGCGCGGTGGTGTCCCCCACCACGAGCCGGCTGGCGCCGGTGCCCACGCCGTAGCGCTCCACGGCGGCCAGCGCCGCGGCGCGCACGGTGGGCGACGCGGCCAGCCCCAGGTAGTCATTGGACGAGAAGTTGACGAGCGTCTCGCCCCCCACGCGCACCACGGGCCCCTGGGGAGAATCCAGGGGCTCCAGGTAGCGGCGCAGGCCGCGCTCGGACAGGGCCTCCAGGTCCTCCCGGGCCCACGCCGCCGCGACGCCTTCATCACTCACGGTGGGCTCAGCCTTCCTGACGCGGCTCCAGGGGGCGGATGCCCGCCTTCTCCAGCAGGGCCATGTCCTGGGTGTACTCGGGGTTGCCGGTGGTGAGCAGCTTCTCGCCGAAGAAGAGCGAGTTGGCGCCCGCCATCATGCACAAGAGCTGCGCCTCCTCGTTCATCTGCTGCCGGCCCGCGGACAGGCGCACCATGGACTGGGGCATCAGGATGCGCGCGGTGGCGATGGTGCGCACCATGTCCACCGTCTCCACGCGCTGCTGCTCCTCCAGCGGCGTGCCCTCCACGGCCACCAGCGCGTTGATGGGCACCGACTCCGGGTGGTGCTCCTGGTTGGCCAGGGTGCGCAGCAGGTTGCAGCGGTCGTCCACCGACTCGCCCATGCCGATGATGCCGCCGCAGCACACGGAGATGCCGGCGTCGCGCACGCGGTTGAGCGTGCGCAGGCGGTCTTCATAGGTGCGGGTGGAGATGATGTCGCCGTAGTGCTCGGGCGACGTGTCCAGGTTGTGGTTGTACGCGGACAGGCCGGCCTCGCGCAGGCGCTTCGCCTGGCTCTCGGAGAGCATGCCCAGGGTGGCGCACGCCTCCATGCCCAGCGCGCGCACGCCGCGCACCATCTCCAGCACGCTGTCGAACTGCGGGCCGTCCTTCACCTCGCGCCACGCGGCGCCCATGCAGAAGCGGGTGGCTCCGGCGGCGCGGGCCTTGGACGCGGCATCCAGCACGTCCGGCACGGCCATCAGCTTCTCCGCCTTGACGCCCGTCTTGTAGCGAGCCGCCTGCGGGCAGTACGAGCAGTCCTCCGGGCAGCCACCCGTCTTGATGGACAGCAGTGAACAGAGCTGGACCTTGTTGTCCACGAACACCGCCCGGTGGACCGTCTGGGCCTTGTGCACCAAGTCCAGCAAGGGGAGCTCATAGAGGGCCCGCACCTCGGACAGCGACCAGTCATGGCGCACGTCCACGCCGGACGGAGGTGGCGCGGCGACGTGGGCGTGACCAGAAAACCCGCTCTCGCGGGAGACAGTGGCGGTGTCGGGCATGGGCTCCTCTACGGACAGATGAGGGCCCGAACGTGCGTGGACCCCGGAAGGTTGTCAACGCCCGCGAGCAGGCAGGTTGACGACTTTCCAGGGTCCAGCGCCCCTCGGGAGGGGCTCAGCGCGTCAGCGGACGCGCGGCACTAGACGTGGACGCGGCGCCCCCTGCCAGCCAGGCCCACCAGGAAGAGCACCAGGAGTGCGCCCAGGACGGAGAACAGGAGTCCCGTCGGGTGCAGGTCGAAGACGCGGCCGTCACTGCGGAAGAGCGAAGCGATGAACCCGCCCACGAAGGAGCCGGCGATACCCAGCAGCGTGGTGGTGAGGAGCCCCATCGACTGGTTGCCCGGCATGAGCGCGCGGGCAATCAGACCCGCGAGAAGACCAATGACCAGAAACGCGATAATCCCCATGACTACCTCCCTTGCTTGTTTAGCGACGCAGGGTGCGACGCCCACCTGGGAGCAAACCTGGGTTGCCCCTCCCGTTCGTACAACTTGCCGCGGGGGGGCTTGACATGGTGCCTGCCTGCTCTGCGGTCGTGCCTGCCTGTAAGGCCGCAAAAACGTCAGGGTTCCGCGCTATTCACCCAACCCATGGCGAAGGCGAAGACGCACTACACCTGTCAGGCGTGTGGATACAAAGCGGCGAAGTGGCTGGGGAAGTGCCCGGACTGTGGCGCGTGGAGCTCCCTGATGGAGGAGACGGACCCGAAGGCGGATGAACGACGTCCGGCCTGGGGGGCCTCGGGCGGCGCGGCGCGGCCCATGTTGCTCAAGGAGGTGAGCGGCGAGACGGAGACGCGCCGGCGCACGGGCATCGCCGAGTTCGACCGCGTGCTGGGCGGCGGCGTGGTGAGTGGCTCCATCGTGCTGCTGGGTGGCGACCCGGGCATCGGCAAGTCCACGCTGTTGCTGGCGGCGTTGGACAGGCTGGCGCGGCACGGCCCGGTGCTCTACGTCTCCGGGGAAGAGAGCCTGCGGCAGACGAAGATGCGCGCCGAGCGGCTCCGGGTGGAGGGGGATGCCATCCACCTGTTCGCGGAGACGGACGCGGAGCGGGTGCTGACGGCGACGGAGGCGTTGAAGCCCCAGGCGCTGGTGGTGGACTCCATCCAGACCATGTACCTGCCGGAGCTGGGCAACGCGCCCGGCAGCATCACCCAGGTGCGCGAGGTGGCGGGCCGGCTGATGGCCTACGCGAAGCGCACCGGCGTGCCCACGTTCCTGGTGGGCCACGTGACGAAGGAAGGCTCCATCGCGGGCCCGCGCGTGCTGGAGCACATGGTGGACACGGTCCTCTACTTCGAGGGCGAGCGCGGCCACCCGTTCCGAATCCTGCGCGCGCACAAGAACCGCTTCGGCTCCACGAACGAGATTGGCGTCTTCGAGATGAAGGGCGCGGGGCTGGTGGAGGTGGCGGACCCGTCCGCCCTCTTCCTGTCGGAGCGGCCGGTGGGCAAGTCCGGCAGCGTGGTGACGAGCACGCTGAACGGCACGCGGCCGCTGCTGGTGGAGGTGCAGGCGCTGGTGGCGCCCACGGGCTACGGCACCGCGCGGCGCACGGCGATTGGCGTGGACGGCAACCGCGTGGCGCTGCTGGCGGCGGTGCTGGAGAAGAAGGAAGAGATTCCGCTGGTGGGCTGCGACTTGTTCGTCAACGTGGCGGGCGGCATGCAGCTCACGGAGCCGGCGTGCGACCTCGCCGTTTGCGCGGCGCTGGTGAGCAGCCTCCAGAACCGGCCGTTGGATCCAAAGACGCTGGTGCTCGGTGAAGTGGGCCTCGCGGGAGAGGTGCGCGCGGTGGGCCAGGTGGAGCCCCGGCTGGCGGAGGCCGCGAAGATGGGCTTCCAGCGCGTGGTGATGCCCGCCGGCAGCGCGCGGCGGCTGGAGGACGCGGGCCCGAAGATGAAGGTGGTCGGCGTGGAGACGCTCGGCGAGGCGCTGGTCGCGATGTTTGATTGAGCAGTGCCGCGAAGATTCAGCAGCGCTCCGCGTCGGGCACGTACCGCTGGGACGCGGTGAAGGACGCCTTCCTCCAGTAACGCCAGACGCGAAGCCCGCGCGAGGGAGCGCGTCCAAGCCACACGGACACGCTCCCTCCCAAGCTGCCCCGAGCTAAGCCGTCAACCGGGGCATCACGGCGTAGCGCAGCAGCAGGACGCCGTTGGCGTAGACCTTGGTGGACTTCAGCTCCAGGTCCACCACCTGCCGCAGCGAGGACGCCAGGAGGATGCCCGAGCCGAGTATCAGCGGGTTCACCTTGAGCAGGACCTCGTCGACCAGCCCCTCGGCGAGCAGGAGGCCGGCGAGCGCGCCACCACCGGCCAGGTAGATGTCACCGCCCTCCCGCGACTTCAGGCGCCGGACCTCGCCCACCGCGTCGTCCGACACCAGCTTCACGCGCGGGTCCGGGCGCTCCTTCATCGTCCGGCTGAAGACGTAGGTGTCCATCTTCGGGTACGGGTCCGTCACCCCCACCTTGAGGCCGACCTCGTAGGTGCGCCGGCCCATGAGCGCCGTCGCATAGGTCGCCAGCGACGCGACGTAGTCCGCGACGTGCTCGCTGTCCTGGATGAGGCGGTCCTGCATGAAGGCGCCATACGTATCGTCCTCGTGGGCGATGAAGCCGTCGACGCTGGTGGCAACGTGGTACTTGAGCTTTCGCATACGTGTTCTCCATGCCGCGCGCGCAAAGGCGCCGGTCATTCGGGTTCAGGGAGACGACTGGGAGACACAGCGGGGACCCACGCAACCGGACAGCAGCCCACGTCAACGCCACGGCACATCGGCCGGAGCGGCAAGGGCAGTCACGGGAGCCTGGGTTAGCGAGCGGAGGTCATGGGACAGCGCCGTGAGGCGCCACGGACAACCTACGCCCATGGCGTCGGCTCCGGCAACCCCCATCCGAGCAGGCAGCGGAGCGAAAGCACCATCCCCGCGAGGGAGACGCGGCTCGATTAGAGTCCCGCCCCGGACATGTCCCACGGTGCCGCACACACTTCACGATGGCGTGACGCGCTGGGCTCGCTCTCCGCGCGGCTGCTGGTGGCGTTCCTCGTGCCCACCCTGCTCTTCGTCGCGGTGGCGGGCACCGCCGTCTACCAGCTCGCGCGCGTCATCCTGGAAGAGGAGCTGGGCACCAGCCTCAGCGGCATCGCCGCCGCCACCGCCACCCAGGTCCATGGCGAGCGGCTGCTGACCATCGAGCCCGGCGATGACGTGGCGAGCACCCGCACGTGGCGCAACTTCGTCCGCACCTTCGAGAACATCGCGCAGGCCAGCGGCGTGCGCCGCGTCTACGCCGTGGACACGCAGGGGCGGATGCGCGTGGACGTCGGGGGCGGGTTGCCGGTGGGCGCGGAGATGCCGGAGCTGGCGCGCGACAGGCTGGAGCTCACCCGCGTCTTCGCCGGGGAGCGCGCCGCCAGCCAGGTGCTCTTCACCGGCTCGGACGGGCGGCTCTACAAGACGGGGTATGCGCCCATCCTGTACGAGGGCCGCGTGGTGGGCGCCGTGGGCGTGGAAGGCAGCGCCGCCTTCTTCGGCCCCCTGCAGCAACTGTCACGGACCTACGCCGTCATGGGCGCGGTGGTCCTGGCCGTGCTCGCCGTCATCGCGGTGGCGACGGCGCGCGGGCTGGCCCGGCCGCTGCGGCGGCTGATGGCGTCCGCGCTGCGCATCGGCCGGGGTGACCTGACGACCCCGGTGCCACCGGAGCCCACGCTGGAAATCGGCGTCCTCGCGCGCGAGCTGGAGGACATGCGAGGCGCCCTGGAGAGCCGGGACCGACAGCTCAAGATGATGCTCGCGGGCGTGGCCCACGAGGTGCGCAACCCCATTGGCGGCATCGCCCTCTTCTCCGGAATCTTGAAGGAGGACCTCCAGGCCGGCGCCCACGCCGACGCGGGCGCGCACGTGGAGCGCATCCAACGCGAGGTCGCCTACCTCCAACGCATCGTCGAGGACTTCCTCGCCTTCGCCCGCGAGCAGCCCCTGGCCCGCGCGCCCGTGGAGGCGCCGTCCCTGCTCTCCATCGCCTGCGAGCTGATGGCCGCCGAGGCCACCGCCCGCGACGTCGCGGTGGACATCGACGCCGCGCCCGCGATGCTGGAAGCCGACGGCAGCCTGCTCACCGCGGCGCTGGTCAACCTGGTGAAGAACGCGGTGCAGGCCTCGCCGCCGGGCGGACGCGTGCAGGTGTCCGGCGCATCCAACGACGGCCACTACACCATCCAGGTCCGCGACACGGGCCCCGGCGTGCCCGGCACGGAGCGCGAGCGCATCTTCGAGCCCTTCTTCACCACGCGCGAGAAGGGCACCGGCCTGGGCCTGCCCCTGGCGCGCAAAATCGCGCTCGCGCACGGCGGCGCGCTGCGGCTGGACTCCGCGCCTGGAGACACGCGCTTCATCCTCACGCTGCCGCTGGGTGGGACGCCGGGCCACGGCGCCTCCGTCACCCCGCGGCGTTGAACTGCCGCGCCATCCGCGCCACCTCGTCCGAGACGACGCCCAGCGTGTCGGTGGCCTCCTGCGTGGACTCCAGCCGCTTCAGCGTGGCGTCCATGAGCTGCGACAGGTCCGCGATGGCGTCGAAGATTTGCGTGAAGCCGGCATCCTGCTGCGTCACCGCGGCGGCAATCTGCCGGGCCGCGGTGGAGTTCTCCTGGGCGATGCGGGACAGCTCCCGCAGCGAGTCCCCCGACGCCCGCATCTGGTCCAGCCCCGTGCCGATGGTCTGCACGCCGGCCTCTCCCATTCTGGCCGCGTCGCGGATGCCGGTGCTGATATCCTGGAGGATGCCGCGGATGCGCCGCGTGGCCTGGATGGACTGGTCCGACAGCCCGCGAATCTCGCGGGCCACCACCGCGAAGCCCCGCCCCTGCTCGCCCGAGCGCGCCGCTTCGATGGCCGCGTTGATGGCCAGGAGGTGGGACTGGTCCGCCAGGTCCTTCACCGACTCGGTGATTTCGCCAATCTGCGTGGTGCTCTGGGCCAGCCGAATCAGCCGCTCCTGGATGCCGTCCACCACGCGGCGGATGTCCGCCAGGCCGTCGAGGCTCCGCTCCACGGCGGCCTCGCCCTGCTGACCCAGGGCCTCCGAGCGGCGGGCCACCTGGAGCACCTCCTCCGCCCGCTCGACGGCCATCAGCGACGTGCGTCTGATTTCCTCCGACGTCATCTGCGCCTCGTGCAGCGCGGACGCCTGACGGACCAGGCTCTGCTGGTGTTCATCCTGCGAGTCCCGCAGGTGGCGCCCCGCGCCGCTCAGCCGCGTGGCGGAGGCATTGAGCGACAGGGGCAGTTGCCGCAGGCGGATGAGCACCGCGTTCATGCCAGCCGACAAGTCCCCCAGCTCATCCGTGGACACCCAGGCAGGCGAGACGACGCGCCCGGCGGACAGTGCCTCGATGGCCACGCCCACCGTGCCCGCCGCGTGCGCCTGACGGCGCGCCAGCATCCAGGTGGTGACGGCGGGAATCGCCAGCAAGCCCCCCACCCAGGCCAACCCGAAGGCCAGCTCCGCCGCCAGCAGGCCGCCCATGCCCATCAGCGTCTCCGCCGAGCCGTGCGCGCCCTCCGCCACCAGCGCCCGGTGCAGCTCGTCCCGGACGCCTTGCAGCTTCACCAGCACCACGCACCCGCTCAGCACCAGCGCGCAGACGCTGGAGCCGATGAAGGTGACGGGCATGAACCACGCCTGCCGTGGCCAGAAAACGCCGCCGCCCTTGATGGCGAGCGTCGGGTCCTTTCGCTGCTCCTCCAGCGCCACCGGCAACAACAGCCGCTCCAGCGTGACGCCAATGGGGAAGCCCAGCACCACGCCAAAGCAGATGCCGATGAGCGTGCCCACCACGACCAGGGACAAATCCTTCTTCCACAGCAGACACACGTGGAGGCTGAACCAGAGGCCCCCCAGCGTCCACGCGCCCCACGAGGAAGCGACCGCGGCGCGCCACGGCAGACGCAGGATTCGCTCCAGCCGCGCGCCGGGCGCGTCCTCCCGCCGCTCCCGCAGCGCGCCGTCCACCAGCACGTGCAGCACCAGCGCGGGATAGGCGATGCCCAGGCCCACGATGATGGGCGGCAGCACCCACGCCACCGCAATCAGCCCCGACTCGCCCGCCACGCCCATGGCCATGCCATTGAGATACGCGGCGATGGGTGCCACCGGCAGCACCCAAGACATGAACACCTTGAGCGCACGTCCCCGGTACGCCTGGATGACCTTGTCTTCGGCATTCATGTGGCACATCCCCCCGAGGCCATGGGCGCACATCGCGAGGGCGGCGCCGGAGGTCCTCACCCGCAAGTACGGCACTCTCCGCGTGAAGCGGACAGGCGGGTCATCCGGAAGCTGCCGCCTTCCGGACAGAGCGCGTGAAGCACGAGGCCCGCACGCACACGCCGGGCCTCGAGGTGCGCGGGAGGCACACCGGCGGACTGTGCGCGGGTGTCGCGCGATTCAGTCGTCGCAGCACGCGTGGAGCGCGGCGGCATACATCCGCAGCGACTTCCTGGCGGCGGCCTGGACGCGGAAGGGCTCACCGGCGCCCACGTCGGTGGACAGCTTGATGATTTCCAGCGCCTCCTCCGGGTGCTGGTCGTCATAACGCGCGTGCACCTTGAGCCACATCATCGAATGCGCGTCGATGCGCGCGCCGTCCTCGGCATAGGCGCGGAAGGGCTCCACCACCTCGCGCGTCCACACGCCGGTGATGCCCTCCACCGCCCAGTTGGACGCGGCCACGCCTTCGGCCAGCGTCCCGTGCGCGCAGGTGTCGAGCAGGAACTCATGCAGCGCCCGCACCTCCGGCAGGGGGCGCTGGGTGAAGACGTCTTCCGGCGCCAGGCCAATGCCGCGCATCCAGTCGATGAACCACTCGGCGTGCTTCGCCTCCACGCCCAGGTTCTGCAGCAGCCAGCGGCGGGCGCTCGCGTCGCCAGGGCGTTGGCCGTAGGTCGTCTTCGCCAGCGACAGCCCCATGTACTTGGGGAAGGACTCGACGATGAGAAAGAAGTGGGACAGCACCCGCCGCCAGTGACGCAGCGGCGGGCGCTGGCCGTCGGCCGTCGCGCGAAACAACGGAGGCCAGCAGGCCGCGCTCCACTCGTCGCGCAGGGACTCCAGCATCGCTTCCAGCCAGCGCGGGTGCGCGGTGGGCGTGAGCACAGGGGGGCTGTAACGGTGCGGCGCGGCGGACGACATGGGCACGGCTCCTGGCTTCCCGACAGGTGACAGGCCGCCATGGCCTCCCTCACCCGCCCAAGCAGGACGGCATGGTTGCAATCGCTTCAGGCAGTCAGGCCGTGTTTTCCGTATTTTGTTTCAAATCCGGGTGCGGGCGCGCGCGCTCGGTCCGCGAAGCCACAGTGCCCCTGACCGCGAGGCCCTGCGCGCTTCCGCTTTCGAGCGCTTCAGGGCGCGGAGGCCACCACGCGCCGGGCCTTCTCCAGCATGCGGCGCAGAGGCGCTTCGTCCGCGTGCATCATGGCTTCGTCCCAGGTGAGCCACCGCGCGCCGAAGGACTCCGCCGGGTCATGCGCTAGGGCGTCGGGGTCCTCCGCCACCACGAGGAAGCGCACGTCCAGGTGGTGGTGCTCCGGCTCGTCGCGGCGCGAGGGGATGGTGTGGATGTCCACGTCCAGCGGCCGAGGCGCGGCGGGATGCAGGGACACGCGACAGCCCGTCTCCTCACGGGCTTCACGCAGCGCCGTGGCCTCCATGTGGCCCGCGTCCGTGACATCCGCGTGTCCTCCGGGCTGCAGCCAGCGCTGGAGCTTGCGGTGGTGCAACAGGACGACGCGCGCGCCCGCTGGGTCCACCACCACCGCGCTGCCCGTGAAGTGGGCCTCCAACTGCTCCCGGGAGAAGGGCCGCGCCAGCGAACGGGCGAAGTGGCGCATGCGCTCCAGGTCCTCGCGCTCCTTCACGTCCTCGGGGACGTGGCGCTCGAGCAGGGCCAGGAGGGACGTGGCGGAAGAGACCTCGGAGTCCATGCCTCCCCGTACTGCTCCCGGCCAGGCGACGCCAGCACCTTCGCGCGCCCGCGCCGTGTGACAACCTGCTGAGCCGGTGGAGCGAGCCGGTCCGGATGTGCTCTCATGCGGCGGCCCCAGGAGGCGGCCGGCCTCGGGTTGCAGGGAGAATCGACTCACGCCATGGCTCGCATCCTCGTCATCGACGACCACGACACGCTGCGTGAAGGGATGGCGGTCACCCTCACCCGGGCGGGCCACACCGTGTCCGCGGTGCGCAGTGGCCAGGACGGACTGGCCACCTACCGCAAGGCGCCGTTCGACCTGGTCGTCACTGATTTGAAGATGGACGGCATGGACGGCATCGAGGTGACCCGCGCGCTCAGGGCGCTGGATGCCGGCGCCGTCGTCATGGTGGTGACGGCCTTCGGCACCATCGAGACCGCGGTGCAGGCGATGCAGCAAGGCGCCTACGACTTCATCACCAAGCCCTTCCCGCCCGAGGTGCTGCGCGCCAAGGTGGACAAGGGGCTGGAGTTGGCGTCCACGCGCAAGCAGGTGGAGCGGCTCACGGCGCGCACCGCCGCGCACGACACGGACGCGGCCCTCACGCACGGCAGCCTGGTGGGCGACAGCGAGCCCATGCAGCGGCTGGTGTCCCAGGTGCTCAAGGTGGCGCAGAGCGACGCCACGGTGCTGGTGCGCGGAGAGAGCGGCACCGGCAAGGAGCTGGTGGCGCGGATGCTCCACCAGCGCTCCCCGCGCCGAGACGGCCCCTTCATCGTCGTGCACTGCGCTGCGCTTGCGGAGTCGCTGTTGGAGAGCGAGCTGTTCGGTCACGAGCGCGGCGCCTTCACCGGCGCGGTGAAGCGAAAGCTGGGGCGCTTCGAGCTGGCCGACGGCGGCACGCTGTTCCTGGACGAGGTGGGCGAGATTCCCGCCTCCGTGCAGACGAAGCTCCTCCGCGTGCTCCAGGAGAAGGAAATCCAGCGCGTCGGCGGAGAGGACACGTTCAAGGTGGACGTGCGCGTGGTGAGCGCCACGCACCGCGACCTCCAGGCCGAGGTGAAGGCTGGGCGCTTCCGCGAGGACCTCTACTACCGCCTGCACATCGTTCCGGTGGTGCTGCCGCCCCTGCGCGAGCGGCCCGAGGACGTCTCCCTGCTGGCCCGGCACTTCGTGGCCAAGCACGCCATGCGCGTGAACCGGCGTGTGATGGGCCTGGACGACAGCGCGCTGCGTGCCCTGGCCCGCCACGCGTGGCCCGGCAACGTGCGCGAGCTGGAGAACGTCATCGAACAGGCGCTCGTCTTCGCCGAAGGCGAGCAGCTCACCGACCTGGACCTGCCCTCACACCTCACCGCCAGCGGCACCCCGCGCGTCGATGCGGGCCTGCCCGTGCTCCAGGGCGACCGCCCCCTGCCCGAAATCCTGGAAGACCTGGAGCGCCAGCTCATCGCCCGCGCCTATGAGAAGGCCAGCGGCGTGAAGACGGAGACGGCCCGTCTGCTAGGCATCAAGACGTCCGCGCTGTACTACAAGCTGGAGAAGTACGGCTTCCTCCCCAAGGGGACGCCGCCCGAGGAGAGCTGATCCTCGAAAATCTGTCATCCGCCCCCGCCCCCCATGACTTTTCACCGGTATCCCACCTCCGCCCCTGCCCCCCTGGATGCGCCAGGTGTCCGGAATTGCTGGGCGCCGAGTGGCCGCGAACCCCGGGGATGGGCAAGTAGGCTGGCACTCACCTTGCTCTGGGGCAGTCGCTGATGAACCTCCGCTCCCTCGCCCTCCTGCTGAGCCTGCTGCTGGCCATGCCCGGTCAGGCCGCGTCCGGGCTGGAAGCGATGCGGGGGCGGGCCCAGTCGGCCCGCGCGGAGACGCGCTCGCTGCGGGGTCAGCAGCAGACCCTGCGCGACGAGCTCAACGGGCTGGCGGCGCGCATCGAAACGCTGAAGGCGCGGCGTCAGGGCCGGCTGATGGCGGGGACGGAGCTGGAGGACGCGCTGCGGCGCTCGCAGGAGCTGAGCGGGCAGCTCACCGGACTGGCGCAGGCCGTCGTCGCGGCGGAGGGCGAGGCGGAGCGCGCGCACCTGGCCCTGCACACGGCGCTGTCGGACGAGCTGACGCGGCTGCTCGCGGCGTGGGAAGGCACGGCGGACCGGGGGCAGCGGGAGAAGCTGCTGGAGGCGGTGCGCGTGGTTCGCGCCGAGCGGGAAGCCATCCGCGCCGCCCTGCCCGCGTCCCAGGTGCCCTCGCTGGACAAGGCCACCGCGGGCGGTGATGACCCCGAGGATTTGTTGGCCCAGGCGGACACGCTCCGCGACACCCGGGACAAGGTCCGCGAGCGGCTGAAGGCGCTGCGCGGCCGCATCACCGAGGTGCGCGAGGAGCGCGACCTGGACCGCCGCATGAACGACTTCCTCGGCGAGGAGTCGATGTTCGACGACCAGGACCGGCGGCTGCGGCTGCGCATGGGCAGCGACCGGAGCCTCCAGGTGGAGCGCTCCGTGCCCGGCCCCGGTGAGCCTGCCTTCCAGGGTGGCAGCTCCGATGCGCCGCCCACCTTGGGCGGACGCCCCGATGAAGGCGTCGACCCGAGCCGCCCTCCCACCCCGACGCCGTTGTCGGCCCGGGCCACGGACCGGAGGCCCCAGGTTGAAACGCAGCGCGCCCAGGACCTGGCGGCGGGTGGCCCCGTGGACCTGGCGGCGCTGGAGGCCGAGGCCGCGCGGCTGGAGACGCTGGCCGGAGAACTGGAAGGCCGCGCCACGAAGCTGGAGCGGCGCGCCCAGGAGCTGGGCGTCCCCTGAGGGACGTGCCTCCCGGCACCGGCCTACAAGAGCCCGGTCTCCACCTGGAGCTTCACCACCGCCTGCAGCCGCACCTCGCGCGCCGGCATGATGCCGCGGCCGCGGATGATGATGCTCATGGACGGCGCGGAGACGAAGGGCTGCAGCTCCACGTTGTCCACGCGCAGCGACAGCACGGGGTTGGGCGGCCTCAAGTCCAGCGCGGACACGTCCTGACGCGCCGCGATGCGCGCCTCCCGGTCCCCCGCGCGGGCATAGAACTCCACTGAGTCCAGGAAGCGGAGGTCCTGGTCATTGGGATTGAGGACCTTGAGCGTGAGGGACTCCACCTTGACGGACGTCACCTCGCTCTTGCGAATCCCCTGGTTCTTGAAGTCCTGGTTCTTGTCGAAGTCCATCCCCGCGAAGCTGCTGATGGCGGGGAGGCCGTTGAGGGGCGTGTCGACGCCAGGCGTGCCCGCGGGCACGGTCGACTCCCCCTTCACCTCGGTGGTGAAGGAGGAGGAGGCGCAGGCGGACAGGCCCAGCCAGGCCACCGCGAGAAAGGACACAAGGCGCATGGGCCCAATGTAACGGGCCGCCGGGGGCGGCGTCACCGGTGGGAGCGCCCGGATGGCCGCCCCTGCCCTCTGCGACGGGATATGGTGCGCGCGCCGTGGTCCGCTCCTTCGCGCCGCTCCTGCTCGTCCTCGCCATGCTCGCCGCCGGCCGTGCGCCCGCGGCGGAGTGGGAAGGCGCACTGAGGGGCACCGGTCGCCTGCTGCTGGACACCAACGCGCCTCGGGACTTCACCGACGCGTTCACCGCCAGCCCGGAGCGGGACTTCGCCTTCAGCCTGCTGGGCTCCGCCGAGGGCCGCGGCTCCTTCGAGCGCGCCCAGCTGGTGGGCCGCTATGAGCTGGGCACGCGCCTGTACGTCCTCTACCAGGACGAGAACACGCTGGTGCAGTCGGGCGCGGTGGAGGCTTCACACGCCGTGGGCACGGCGCTGGGAATCGGCATGGAGGGCCATGCGAAGGACCGGCGGGGCGGCTCTCGCTCGTACTCGGACCTGGGGGCCACGGCCTTCCTGGAGTACGCACCGGACGTGAGGCTGGCGCTGCGAGTGCGGGCGGGCGCCCGGCGCTTCGTGTACCGGCCGGACCCCACCGCCAACTTCGGAGGCCCCGAGGTGGGTGTGCTGGGCCGCTACCGCTTCGACCGCCGGCACAACCTGTCCGTCTTCGGCGACTGGAACGCCCGGCGCTTCGGCACGCAGCCCCGGGCACGCCCGCCGGGGACGGGGGGCGGCTCGGGACTCCTCCCCGGCCGCCGTCAGGACGGAGCCCTGACGGCGGGAGCGTCGTACACCTACCGGGGCCCGCTGGCCCTGGGGCTGACGTACGCCTTCCAGGAGGTCTCCTCCAACAGCTACGGAGAGACCATCCGACGGCACCGGGTGTCGGCCAACGCCGGCGTCCGGCTGCCCTGGCGGGTGACCCTGCTGGCGCAGGGCTCGCTGGGCGTCATCCAATATCCGGACGGCATCTACCTCTCCCCGGAAATCATCCTGGTGGAAGAGGACGAGGGGCAGAACTCGCTCTCGGTGAAGCTGGCCCGGCCGCTGACGGAGTCGCTGGACGTGGAGGTGTCCTGGGGCATCTGGAGCACCCGGCTGCCCCGCAACGAGCTCACCTACACGCGCCAGGTCTTCAGCACCGGCTTCACCTGGCGCTACTGAGGGCGAGGCCTACGAAAGGTCGGCGATGCGCTCGTCGATTTCCTCGGCGAGCCCCGGGTGCCCCTGGGACAGGGCGTGCTCCCGGGCCCGGCCCAGCACCTCGCGCGCCTTGTCGGGCGCCCCCGCCCCCGCCCAGGCGTCCCCCAGGGCCACCATGGCGGCCGCGTAGGTGGGGTCCAACCGGACGGCGGACTCCAGGGCGTGGGCGGCCTCCGGGTACTGCCGCCGCTCCAGGTACAGCTTCCCGAGGGAGAAATGGCTCATGGGGGAGTCCGGGAAGTCCGCCACCATCTTCTTGAACTGTTCCAGCCGGGCGTCGCTCATGGACACCAGCAGATAGAGGACCGCTTCCGTGTTGCCAAGGGTGCGGTAGGGTGCGCCGCACATGGCCACGAAGAAGAAGACGACCGCGAAAAAGACCACCACCCGGGCCCCGGCGGCCCGGAAGAAGACGGTATCGGGCAGGACGCCCGCGAAGAAGAAGGCCCCCGCAGCCAAGAAGTCGGCGCCGAAGGCCCCCGCCAAGGCGCCCGCGAAGAAGAAGAAGGCGAAGCTCCCAGTTGCCCCGTCCCAGAAGGCGGGCCCCGCGGAGAACCCCGCCGCCAAGGCGCTGGCGCACCGCATCGGCAACCTGCTGGTGGACAAGAAGGCGGACGACGTCGTCATCCTCGACGTGCGCGGGATGACGTCCTACGCGGACTACTTCGTCATCGCCTCCGCGGAGACGGACCGCCAGGTGAGCGCCATGGCGGAGAACGTCCAGGTGCAGCTCAAGACGGGCGAAGGCAACCTGCGTCCCATCGGCACCGAGGGCTTCGAGACGGGCCAGTGGGTGCTGCTCGACTACGGCGAGGTGGTGGCGCACCTGTTCCTCACGGACCTGCGCGCGCACTACGACCTGGAGGGCCTCTGGGCCGACGCGGCGCGGGAGAAGCTGGCCTGAGGTGAAGGTCCGGCTCCTCTCCATCGGCAAGGACCGCTCGGGCCTGTATGAGCCCGCGGTCCAGGAGTACGCCCGGCGCCTGGGCCACTACACCCGCTTCGAGCTGGTGGAGCTGGCGGAGGCCAGCGGCAAGCGGCTCAAGCCCGGCGACGCGAAGGCCGCCGAGGCCGAGGCGATTCTCTCCAAGCGCAAGCCGCAGGACTGGCTGGTGGCCCTGGACGAGCGCGGCTCGCTGCTCGACTCCGTCGAGCTGAGCCGCTACGTCGGCAAGGCCCAGACGGGCGCCAAGGATTTGCTGTTTGTCATTGGCGGGGACGAAGGGCTCGACACGCGCGTGCGGGACGCGGCGAACCTCACGCTGTCCCTGTCGAAGATGACGCTGCCTCACCGGCTGGCGCGCGTGGTGCTCATCGAGCAGCTCTACCGCGCGTTCACCCTCCTCAAGGGCGAGCCGTACCACAAGTAGGCGGCCGGGCACGCGCCCCGGCGCCACCGTCAGGCGTGGCGCGCGGGTGCCGTCAGCCCGGGCATGCGCCCTGACGCCTCTTCTGAAACGCCCCCTGCTTCCGCGCCTCAGGCGCCCGTGCGTGTCATTGCCTCCGCCCAGTCGTGGGTGGAAGGCGAGGCGGTGCGGCAACTCGAAGCCATGGCCCGCCTGCCAGGGATGAAGCTGGCGGTGGGCCTCCCGGACCTGCATCCCGGCAAGGGGGCTCCGGTGGGCGCGGCCTTCACCTCCGAAGGCTTCCTCTATCCCTATCTGGTCGGCAGCGACATCGGCTGTGGCATGGGCCTGTGGAACGTGGACCTGCTGGCCCGCAAAGCCAGGCCTGAGCGCTGGGCCGGCAAGCTGGACCTGGAAGGCCCGTGGACGGGCGACGCGGAGGGCTTCCTCCAGGAGCACGGCGTGAAGTCCTCGGGCTTCGAGGCCGCGCTGGGCACGGTGGGCGGCGGCAACCACTTCGCGGAGCTGCAACGCGTGGACGCGGTCCATGACGCGAAGGCCTTCACCGCCCTGGGCTTGTCCGCGGACCGATTGCTGCTGCTGGTGCACTCCGGCTCGCGCGGCCTCGGCGAGGCGATTCTCCGGGCCCATGTGGACCGGCACGCGGCGGGCGGGCTCGTGGAGGACTCGCCCGAGGCGCGGCTCTACCTCACCCGGCACGACCACGCGGTGGCCTGGGGCCGGGCCAATCGCGCCCTGGTGGCGCGGCGGATGCTGGACGGCATCGGCGCGATGGGCCAGCGAGTCCTCGACGTGTGCCACAACAGCGTCACCCCTCGGCGTGACACGGGCCGGACGCAGTGGCTGCACCGCAAGGGCGCGGCGCCGTCCGACGAAGGGCCGGTGGTGATTCCCGGCAGCCGGGGCGCCCTCAGCTACCTGGTGGTTCCCACCGGGGAGGGCCACACCAGCGCGCACAGCCTGGCGCATGGCGCGGGCCGCAAGTGGACGCGCTTCTCCGCCCGGGAGCGCATGCGCGAGCGCTTCACCGCGGAGTCCCTCACCCGCACCGCCTTCAAGAGCCACGTGGTGTGTGAGAACAAGGACCTCCTCTTCGAGGAGGCGCCGCCCGCGTACAAGCCCATCGACCGCGTGGTGACGGACCTGGTGGAGGCGGGACTGGTCCGCGTGGTGGCCACGCTGGCCCCCGTCCTCACGTACAAGACGCGCGCCCGGCCGGAGTAGGGTTCCCGCATGCAGCCGTTCCTCGAGCCGGACTCCCCGAGCGTGCGTTCCGCCATGGAAGCCAACCAGGTGGAGCACATGACCTATCTGGCGCGAAGCCTCCCTGGCGCCATCGTGGAGGACACTCCCGGGTTGCTGCTCGTCGACTCCGGGCTCCCCTGCAACACCTTCAACGTGGTGTGCCGCGCCCGCCTTGTAAGCCACGAAGCGGACGCGCACATCGCCGCCGCAGTCTCTCACTTTCGGGACAAGTCCTTTCCCTTCGCATGGTGGGTGGGGCCAGACGCCGCGCCCGAGGACCTGGACGCCCGCCTGTCGGCGCACGGGCTGGTGAACGCCGAGCAGGAGTTGGGCATGTCCATGGACCTGTCCCGGGTGCCCGGACTCACGCTGCCCTCGGGGTTGCGCATCCGCCGCGCCGAGGACGAACACACCCTGGCGGACTTCGCCCGCGTCGTCGCGGCGAACTGGGAGCCCGCCGACCCACACGTGCTGGACTTCTACGTGAGGACGGCGCACGTGGCGCTCGCACCGGACAGCCCCATCCGCTTCTTCGTGGGCTACCTCGACGGCGAGGCCGTCGCCGCCAGTGAGTGCCATCGGGCGGCGGGCGTCGCGGGTCTCTACTCGGTGGCCACCGTGCGGCACGCGCGGCGACGAGGCATCGGCGCGGCGCTCACGCTGGCGCCACTGCTGGACGCCCGGGAGGCAGGCTACCGGACAGCCACCCTCCAGGCGTCCGCGCAGGGACAGGGTGTCTATTCCCGCCTGGGTTTCGTGCCCAACGGGACCTTCCGCGAGTATCAGTAGGCGCGCGCGCTTTTTGTCCTCTCCCGTCTGGCGCCTGCGTGGTTAGGGTTCGGAGCATGACGCCCGCGCACAAGGTCCTGCTCTGCATCCTGGATGGTTGGGGTATCCGCCAGGAGCGTGACAACAACGCCATCGCCCTGGCCGGCACGCCGCACCTCGACAAGCTGGCGAGCCCCTACCCCTTCACCGAGTTGCAGACGGCGGGGCTGGCCGTGGGCCTGCCCGAGGGGCAGATGGGCAACTCCGAGGTGGGCCACACCAACATCGGCGCGGGGCGAATCGTCTACCAGGACCTGGTGCGCATCAATCGCGCCGCGGAGTCCGGAGAGCTGGCGCAGAACCCCGTGCTCCGCGCGGCGCTGGACGGCGTGAAGGCGGACGGCAAGGCGCTGCACCTGCTGGGGCTGGTGTCGCCCGGCGGCGTCCACTCGTCCATGGACCACCTGTTCGCGCTGCTCAAGGCCGCGAAGGAACGCAACGTGGCCCATGTCTACGTGCACGCCTTCCTGGACGGGCGTGACACGCCGCCGCAGAGCGCGCTGGGCTACGTGGAGGAGCTGGAGCGCTTCCTCCATGAGACACACACCGGCCGCATCGCCACCGTGAGCGGGCGCTTCTACGCCATGGACCGCGACAAGCGCTGGGACCGGGTGCAGCAGGCCTACGAGGCGCTGGTGCTCGGCCGCGGACCCAAGGCGCCGGATGCGTTGAGCGCCATCCGCGCGTCCTACGCGGAGAAGGTCACCGACGAGTTCGTGAAGCCCACGGTGCTGGCCGGTGGTGACGGAGCGCCGGTGGGCCGCATCCAGGACGGCGACGCGGTGCTCTTCTTCAACTTCCGCGCGGACCGGGCGCGGGAGCTGACGCAGGCCCTGGCGTTCCCGGAGTTCAAGGAGTTCGACCGGGGCGGGCTGCGGCTGGGCCGCTACGTGTGCATGACCCAGTACGACGAGACGTTCAAGCTGCCGGCGCTCTTCGAGCCAGACCAGCCGCAGGACATCTTCCCGGAGCTGCTGGCGCGTCAGGGCCTGCGCCAGTTCCGCACGGCGGAGACGGAGAAGTACGCGCACGTCACGTTCTTCTTCAACGGCGGCCGAGAGGTCGTCTACGCGGGCGAGGACCGCCACCTGGTGCCCAGCCCGCGCGACGTGAAGACGTATGACTTGAAGCCGGAGATGTCCGCCTACGAAGTCACGGCCGAGCTGGTGAAGCGGCTCGACTCCGGGAAGTACGACTTCGCGCTGGTGAACTTCGCCAACCCGGACATGGTGGGCCACAGCGGGCGGCTGGACGCGGCGATGAAGGCGGTGAAGGCGGTGGATGAATGCCTGGGCGCGCTGGGCAAGGCGTGCGAGCGCAACGGCTGGGTGCTGGCCATCTCCGCCGACCACGGCAACTGCGAGCAGATGGTGGACCTGGAGACGGGCGAGCCCCACACCGCGCACACGCTCAACCCGGTGCCCTTCCACCTCATCCACCCGGACTTCCGAGGGCAGAAGCTGCGCCCGGGCATCCTCGCGGACATCGCGCCCACCCTGTGCAAGGTGATGGGCCTGCCGCAGTCCAAGGAGATGAACCGTCAGGGCCTGCTGCCGTGACGCGCGCGGGGCACGGCCCGTGCTGAAGGCCCTGCTGGACGTGCTCTATCCCCCTTCGTGCCTCGCGTGCACGAAGGTGCTGCCGAGCCCCGAGGGCTTCTTCTGCGAGACGTGCGACACCGCGGTGGAGCGGCTTCCTCCCGCGTGCTGCCGCACCTGCGCGGAGCCCGGCGCGTTCCCCGGGGGCACGTGTCCCCGGTGCCGTGCCGCCCCGCCGCCCTTCACTCGCGCCTGGGCACCCTTCGCGCACGAAGGGCCCCTGGCGCGCGCCATCCACCGGTTCAAGTACGAGGACCACCCCAACCTCGCGGGCCCGCTGGGGGAGCTGCTGGCGGGCGAGGCGCACAGCTTCCTCGGCCGTGCACCCGAGCTGGTGGTGGCCCTGCCGCTGCACAAGCGCCGCTACCACGCACGCAAGTACGACCAGGCCCAGTTGCTGGCGGGCGCGCTGGCGAAGGCTACGGGGCGCAAGGCGCCGGTGGGATTGCTGACGCGGCACCGCGAGACACAGCGGCAGGTGGGGCTGAGCGAGGCGGAGCGGGCAAGCAACGTCGCGGGGGCGTTCGCCGCGGCATCCCGTGTCTCAGGGCAGCGCGTGCTGCTGGTGGATGATGTGTTCACCACCGGAGCCACCGCCCGTGCGGCGGCCTCGGCCCTGCTCGAAGCGGGCGCCGTCCAGGTGGAGATGCTGACGCTGGCGCGGGCCTTCAGCCTGGAGTGAGCGGACGGCGCCCGAGGGCTACTTCTGGGAGGCCCGGACCCGCTCCAGCTCGGCCTGGAGTTCCGCCACGCGCCGCTCCGCGTCTTCTCGGCGCCGGAGTTCATCTTCTCGCAGGTGGGCCTCCTCCTCCGCGCGCTGTTCGAGCCACGTGATGCGCTCCCGCATCCGGACGATGAGCTCGTCGGACTCCATCAAGAGCGCGTTGCCAGCCCAGAATTGGAGCCGGTCTCCCACCAGCTCCAACTCCAGGCCCAGCACCCGCGAGACAAAGCGTCCCTGCTTGGGCTCCATCCGCGTGTAGACGCCCGCGCCGGGTGACGCCAGCGTGTAGGCCTCCAGCCGCTCCCGGGACCGGTCGTAGATGAAGTACTCGGGGATGCCGAGCCGGGCATAGCGCCGCACATTGAACTCGGCGTCCTTCTTCCGGTCGCCCCCGACGTGGACCTCCATCACCCAGTCCAGCCCGCGCCCCTCATGGGTGACGAGCCACTTCTCCCGCGGGTGGGCGCCCGCCTCGAAGACGACCAGCAGGTCTGGCGCGAAGCGCCGCTCGTCCGGGTAGTACACCGGCAACTCCGAGCCGACGTAGGCATTGCGCCGCTGGTGGCCGAAATAGCCCCGGAGCACATCCAACGCTCGAAACTTCGCCCACTGGTGCCGGTCCCCTTCGGGCGGCGCCATCTCCGCATACGTCACCTGCGCTGGCAGCGACTCCACCACCCGCGCCCGCTCCTCCGGATTCATCCTGTCCCACGCATCCTGCGAGGGCGCCCGGGGGAAGGCAGCCCCTCCATCGTCAGTAGGCCGTCCCATGATGTCTTCATCCTGTGGCGGCACTCCTTCCCGGTCAATCCGTCCCCATGGCCTGACGTCAGCAAGTGGCGAACCAACGAACGCCTCCGACGTGCGCGACCTGCATCACCCCACGGCCCCGTTCGCGTTCCGGAACACGGCATCCCATGACGCGGACGCTCGACGCACAGGGCCGCCCCACTCTCCGCCTCTCCTGAAAGAGCCGCGTTCATCAGCGAATGGCCACACGCAAGGACTCTGGCCCCGGGGCGGACTGGCGTTAGCGTCAACCCATGCGCTCGCTCCTCCCACTCGTCCTCGCGGTCGCCGTCCTCCGCTGCGCCCACGCGCCCGAGCCGCCCCCCGCCGCTCCCGTGGCCACAACCCCTGAATGGCCCGAACCCCAGCCTCCCGCGCTGCGGCTGCCCGACTCGGTCCGCCCCACGCGCTACGCGCTCGACCTGAAGCTGCTGCCCGCCGAGCCCACCTTCTCCGGCAGCGTCAGCATCGACGTGGACGTGAGCGAGCCTTTGCGCCAGGTCTGGCTGCACGGGCAGGACCTGGAAGTCTCGCAGGCCCGCGTCGAAGCGGGAGGCCGCACCCTGGAGGCCCGCCCCGTCACCGCCAGCGAAGGGCGGCTCGGCCTGCTGCTCCCCGAAGCGCTCGCGCCTGGCAAGGCGCGCATCCACCTCATCTTCACCGGCAAGGTCGACCGCGAGCGCAGCCAGGGCCTCTACGCCGTGGAGGAAGGCGGCGAGCCCTACCTCTACACCTTCTTCGAGCCCGTCGACGCGCGCCGCGCCTTCCCCTGCTTCGACGAGCCGGGCTTCAAGGTGCCCTGGACGCTGCGCATCACCGCCAAGGAGGACCACGTCGCGCTCGCCAACCACCCCATCGTCTCGCGCGAGAAGCTGTCGGAGGGCCTCGCGCGCGTCACGTTCGCCGAGAGCAAGCCGATGCCCAGCTACCTCGTCGCGTTCGTGGTGGGCCCCTTCGACGTGGTGGACGCGGGCACCGCGGGCCGCGACGCCGCGCCGCTGCGCTTCATCGTGCCTCGCGGCCGGGGAGCGGAGACGGCCTACGCGGCCAGCGTCACGCCGCGCATCGTCACGCTGATTGAAGACTACTTCGACATGCCGTACCCCTACGAGAAGCTCGATGTGGCGGTGGTGCCGCGCTACTGGGGCACCATGGAGCACCCGGGCCTCGTGGCGCTCGGGCAGCCCCTGACGCTCATCCGCCCCGGCGAGGAGACGCTCGCGCGCCGCAAGTGGTACGTGAACATCGCCAACCACGAGCTGGGGCACTACTGGTTCGGCAACATCGTCACCTGCCAGTGGTGGGACGACATCTGGCTCAACGAGTCGCTCACCTCGTGGCTGGACCGCAAGACGGTGGACCCGTTCGACCCGAGCTGGGGCTTTGGCCTGGAGCAGGGCACCCAGTCCGCGCTCTTCGCGCTGGACACGGACGCGCTCGCCGCCACCCTGCCGGTGCGCAAGCCCGCCAACACGCATGACGAGGTGCTGGGCGCGTTCGACAACGGCACCACGTACGCCAAGGGCTCGGCCATCATCGACATGTTCGAGGCGTGGCTCGGTGAGGAGCGCATGCGCGACCTGCTGCGCGGCCACATCCAGAAGCACGCATGGGGCGTGGCCACGTCGGAAGACTTCGCCGCCACGCTGTCGGACGCCGCGGGGCCGGACGTCGCGCGCGCCTTCCGCAGCTTCATCGACCAGCCGGGCGCGCCGCGCATCGCCGCCGAGCTGCAATGCCAGCCGGGCGCGCCCGCGAAGCTGAAATTCACCCAGGAGCGCTACGTCCCCGCGGGCTCCACCGCCAGCAAGGACCAGACGTGGACCATCCCGGTGTGCGTGCGCGCTGGCTCCGGCAAGACGTCCGAGCGCACATGCACGCTGCTCACCGGGACCACGGGCGAGCTGGCGCTGCCCGGCAAGAGCTGCCCGTCCTGGGTGCTGCTCAACGCGGGTGGCACCGGCTACTACCGCTCCGGCTACACGCCCGCGCAGCTCACCCGCGTGCTGGCCGCGCCCGAGGAGGCGCTGACGGTGCGCGAGCGACTGAGCCTGCTGTCCGACATGGAGGCCGGGGTGCGCCGGGGTGACCTGCCCTTGGGTGAGGTCCTGCGCTACGTCCCCACCACGGCCAAGGCTGAACACCGCCTCATCCGGCAGCGCGGCGCCTGGCTCCTGAACTTCGTGCACGAGGAGCGGCTGTCCGACGATGAGCGCGCGCGCTATCGGCAGTGGGTCGCCGCGCTGTACGGCCCGCAAGCCCGCGCGCTGGGTTGGGAGCCCAAGCCCGGTGACGACGACGCGGTGAAGTCGCTGCGCCCCCACCTCCTGGCGCTGGCGGCGCTGGGCGGAGAGGACCCGGCCCTGGTCCGGGAAGCGAACCGACTGGTGACGGCGTGGCTGGCGGACCGGAAGTCCGTCCATCCGGAGGCCGTTCCCCTCGCGCTGAGGGTCGCGGCTCGGAACGGCGACAAGGGCCTCTTCGACACGCTGCTCGCTCGCGCCCGCGCCACCGAGGACCGGACCGAGCGCAGCCGTGTCTTCACCACCCTGGGCGCCTTCCGGGACCCTGCGCTCGCGCGCGAGGCGCTCGCGCTGGTGGCCGGCAGCGAGTTCGACGTGCGCGACACCCGGCCCATCCTCGCGGGGGCCATCACGACGCCGCGGACGCGGGCGCTCGCCTGGACGTTCTACCAGGAGCACTTCGACGCGCTCGCCAGCCGGATGCGCTCGGACGAAGTCGCCGGGCTCATTGGACTGGTGGGCACGCTGTGCGATGAGCAGACCGCCGCCGAAGCGGAGGCCTTCCTCACGCCCCGCGCGGCGAAGCTGGAGAACGCGCCTCGCGCCCTCACCCGCGCCCTGGAGTCCATCCGCCTCTGCGCCGCCTCCAGCACGCTGAACGAGCAGAGCGTCAGGGACTTCCTGAAGCAGCCCCCCGCGCTGTCGGGCGCGCGCTGACGGCTTCAACGGCGGGCGAGGTGCCCCCATGGCGCATCGCCTCGCCGGCCCGGAGTGCGTTAGACATGCACGCATGTTCGACGTCGCGCGCTACCTGGAGCGAATCGGCGTGGGGTCGGCGCAGTCCCTCGCGGGGCTGCACCGGGCCCACCTGGAGGCCGTGCCCTTCGAGAACCTGGACATCCACCTGAAGCGGCCCATCCGGCTCGACACGGACGCCTTCTTCGAGAAGGTCGTCGTCCAGCGGCGCGGCGGCTTCTGCTACGAGCTCAACGGCCTCTTCGCCCGGCTGCTGACGGCGCTGGGCCACCGGGTGACGCTGCTGTCCGCGGGCGTCGCCACGTCACCGGACGGCAGCGCCTACGGCCCCGACTTCGACCACCTGGCCCTCCAGGTGGAAGACGACCAGGGACGCTGGTTGGCGGATGTCGGCTTCGGTGAGTGCTTCACCGAGCCCCTGCGCCTGGACACCCACGACGTCCAGGTGCGCGCCGGCCGCGCCTACCGGCTCTCCCCAGCGGGTGACGACCTCATCCTCTGGTGTGAGAAGCCCTCCGGCTGGGAGGCGGAGTACCGCCTCTCCCTCGTGCCCCGCCAGCTCGCGGACTTCGAGGGCATGTGCCGCTACCACCAGACCTCCCCGGACTCCATCTTCACCCAGCGGCGGCTGTGCACCCGGGCGACGCCGGAGGGACGCGTCACCGCCAAGGAGGGCACGCTCGTCCTGACCCGGAGCGGGGTCCGGACGGAGCAGCCCCTCGCCGACGAAGACGCCCTGCGGCGCGCGCTCGTCGAACACTTCGGCGTCATCCTCCCCATCCCCACGTAGGACGCACCTCTCCTCACCCCATCCTCCATCGTACGATGGCCATGCAGGGGAAGCCCTTGAAGGGTTCGCCTGTTCATCCGCGTCGACGCCCCTGCCCGGGGCTGGCGCCCCTCACCGCAGCCGCCCACCCAGGAGAACGGATGTCCCGCTTCACATTGCTGGCCGCAGTCTTCGTGCTCACCTGCCCGCTGTGGGCGCAGGCGAAGCCGGCCGCGGATGAGACCGCTCGCGTCCATGCGGCCGAGGCGATGAAGCAGGCCTCCTCCCCCCGAGGCGCCGCCAGCCTGCTGAAGATGCACGCGCTGGTGGACGAGGTGGAGGACCTCACGCCCCTGCTGAGCACCTACGCCTACGTAGCCTCCCGCCGCGGCTCCGACGCGAACACCCGCGCCACCGCGCAGATGCTCCTGCTGGACACCGAGCGCGCCCGGGGCCGGCTGGTGCGCGCCAACGAGGTGAAGCAGTGGCTGGGCTACGTGGGCGACTACTACGTCACCGGCGGCTTCGAGAACGAAGGCAAGGCCGGCTGTGACACCGACTTCGGCCCCGAGGCCGCCAACCTGGACCTGTCCGCCACCTACCCCGCGGCCAAGGGCGGCAACACCACCTGGCGCAGGCTGACGGCGAACACCGCGGATGGCTACATCGACCTGGCCACCGCCATCCGCCCCAACCGCGAGGCCGTGGCCTACGCCGTCACCTGGCTGGAGGCGCCCCAGGAGTCACGCGTGTCGCTGGGCGTGGGCACCTCCGGCGCCTTCCGCCTGTGGGTGAACGGGCAGCTCGCCGCGAAGGAGGACCGCTACAACCTGCCGCGCCCGGACCAGTCCCGCGTGTCCGTGAAGCTGCGCAAGGGCCTCAACCGCGTGCTCGTGAAGGTGTGCCAGGAGTCCGGCCCGCTGGGCTTCTACCTGCGCCAGGAGTCGTCCACCGTGCGCGCGACGCTGCCGGCGAAGGCGCCCGCCCTGGAGCGCGGCGCCGCGCCCCAGCCCCAGGCGCTGCCCACCCTCACCTCCGCCCTGCGGGCCCTGGTGGAGAAGAACCCGGATGACGCCGCGCTGCGCGGCGACTACGCCCGGGTGCTGAGCTTCTTCCGCGCCTACGACGAGCGCGAGCACACCGCCAGCGCCGAGGCCGCGCGCGCCGCCGAGGAAGCCCCCAAGGACGCCGGCCTCCAGTTGCTCGCCGCCCAGGCGCAGCGGGATGACCTGAACGAGCGCCGCCGTTTCCTGGAAGCCGCCATCGCCGCCGACCCCGCCATGCCGGAGGCGCGCGTGGCCCTGGCCGACCACGAGCTGGACCGCGGCCACCCCGAGCGCGTGCAGCCGCTGGTGGCGCCCGTGCTGGAGAAGACGCCGGATGACGTCAACGCGCGGCTGGTGCTGGCGCGCGCGCATGAGGCCCTGGGCGAGCGCCCCAAGGCCCACGCCCTGAGGGAGGAGACGTTCCGCCTGCAGCCCCGCGTGCCTCGCGCGGTGCGCGCCGCGGCGCAGGTGTCCCGGCAGCTCGACCGCGGCCGCGAGGCCATGGACCGGATGCGCGTGGTGCTGGCGCTGCGCTTCGACGACACCACCATGCGCCACATGCTCGCCACGATGCTGGCGGAGGCCGGACAGGTGGAGTCCGCCCAGCGCGAGTACGCGCAGCTCGTGAAGCTCAACCCCTTCGACAATGGCTCCCGCGTGCGGCTGGCGGAGCTGAAGGCCAGCAACGGCGCGGTGGAGGAAGCCGTCGCCCTCTTCGCCGAGGCCCGCGCGCTGTCCCCGGACGAGCCGGAGGTCTACGAGCGCGAGGGCCGCGCCCTGCTGGCCGCGGGCCGCCGCGAGCCCGCGCTGGCCTCGTTCGAGCGCTCCCTGGTGCTGCGCCCGCAGAACCCGGGCCTGAAGGAGGCCCTGCGCACGCTCAAGGGGGAGAGCACCGGCACCGGCATGCAGTACCTGGTGGACGCCCAGCCGCTGGCCAAGGAGGCGGAGGCCTACGTCCACGAGGACGCCCTCTACCTGGTGGACAACACCTACGTGCGCGTCCAGCAGAGCGGCCTGTCCAGCCGCCTGCGCCAGACGGCGGTCAAGGTCTTCAACGCGCGCGGCGTGGACGCGTTCCGCACCATCCCCGTCACCTATTCGCCGGACCGCCAGGAAGTGCGCGTGCTGCGCGCCCGCGTCATCAAGGCGGACGGCTCCGTGGTGGAGAGCTACGGTGAGAACGAGCGCAACATCAACGAGCCGTGGACGGGCATGTACTACGACGCCCGCGCCAAGATTCTCTCCTTCCCCTCCCTGGCGGCGGGCGACACGCTGGAGCTGACGTACCGCCTGGACGACACCGCGCAGGACAACCTCCTGTCGGACTACTGGGGTGACGTGGAGAGCGTGCAGGGCGTCTACCCGAAGGTGCGCTTCCAGTACCTGGTGGACATGCCGAAGGAGCGGCCCCTGTATTGGAACAAGAGCAAGCTGACCGGCGTGGCGAGCGCGCAGGAGCCGCTGGACGCCGGCCGCGTGCTGTACCGCTGGAGCTCCAAGCACGTCGCCAAGGTCGTGCCGGAGCCCGGCATGCCCGGCTGGGCGGAGGTGGCGCAGAACCTCCACGTCTCCACCTACCAGACGTGGGACCAGGTGGGCCGCTACTGGTGGGGCCTGGTGCGCGACCAACTCCAGCCCAACGCGGAGCTGCGGCAGACGGTGGAGCAGGTGCTCCAGGGCGTGGACCGGAAGGATGAGCTGGCGGTGGTGCGCGCCATCTACAACTTCGTGGTGACGAACACGCGCTACGTGGCGCTGGAGTTCGGCATCCACGGCTTCAAGCCCTACCGCGTGGACCGGGTGCTGGCGCGCCGCTTCGGCGACTGCAAGGACAAGGCGAGCCTCATCCACTCCATGCTGCAGGTGGCGGGCGTGGAGAGCCGGCTGGTGCTGCTGCGCATGCGCAACCTGGGCGCCATTGGCGACGAGCCCGCGAGCCTGGCGGCCTTCAACCACGCCATCGCCTACGTGCCCAAGTTCGACCTGTACCTGGACGGCACCGCGGAGTTCCACGGCGCCAACGAGCTGCCCAGCGCGGACCGGGTGGCCAACGTGCTGGTGGTGGAGCCCAACGGCAAGAGCACCTTCCTCACCACGCCGGAGGCGAAGGCGGCGGACAACGCCACGCGCATGTCGCTGGACGTGACGCTCCGCGCGGACGGCGGCGCCGAAATCACCGGCGCCAGCTCCGTGGGCGGGCAGCACGCGCCCGACTACCGCCGCGCCTACCGGCCGGAGGCCACGCGCAAGTCCACCTTCGAGCGCGCCTGGGCGCAGAGCTTCCCCGGCCTCACGGTGCACGAGGTGAAGCTGAGCGACACCACGCGGCTGGACGACGACGTGGCGCTGGACTTCAAGATGAGCATCCCGCGCTACTCGGAGGTGCTGCCCAATGGCATGCGCTTCTTGCCCTTCGGCACCGGGCGCACCTACCAGCAGGCCTATGCGTCGCTGGCCCAGCGCCGCTTTGATTTGGTGATGTCCAGCCCGTGGACCAACGGCTTCCTCCTGCGCTACGCGCTGCCCGCCGGCTGGACGGTGGCGGAGCTGCCCCAGGCGGTGGAGGAGACGACGAAGTTCGGCCACCTCAAGCTGAGCTACCGCCTGGAGGGCGGCAAGCTGGTGGCCGAGGGCGAGGTGGCCCTCACCACCGCGCGCGTGT
The DNA here is from genome assembly GCF_030168875.1 of Myxococcus sp. SDU36. Taxonomy (NCBI): domain Bacteria; kingdom Pseudomonadati; phylum Myxococcota; class Myxococcia; order Myxococcales; family Myxococcaceae; genus Myxococcus; species Myxococcus sp. SDU36. The sequence goes on along the minus strand of NZ_CP077414.1, from coordinate 8,073,572 downwards.
CCGCGGACGACTACCTCGCGTTCCGTGAGTTCCTCGGCCGCGTGGACCGCGCCTTCGGCCGCCGGGTGTTCATCCAGAACGCGGCCAACCGCACCGCGTCCTCGACGCCGTAGCGAACCCTGGGCGGGCTCCTGGAGCGGCTACGGCTCCAGCAGCCCCGCCAGCAGCGCGCGGACCTCGGTGGGGCCCTTCACCCGGAACGCCGCGCGCGTGGGCTTGTTGCCCGCGTGGATGGTGAGCCCGCCGGGCGGAATGGACGCGAAGAGGTCCTCGTCCGTGCGGTCATCGCCCATGGCCACCACGAGGGCGCCGGGCGCCGCGCCCTTCGTTGCATCACCCACCACGCGGCCCTTGTGCACCCCCTGTGGACGAATCTCCACCACCTTGTCCCCGGGGAGGATGTCCATGGACTGCCCGGCGAACTTCTCCGCCAGGTACAGCCGCAGCTCGCGGGACTGGATGGCGCCGAACTCCGCGTCCACCAGGCGGTAGTGCCACGCCAGCGACGCCGTCTTCTCCTCCACGAAGGAGCCCGGCACGCGCGCGGAGAAGGCCTCCAGTTCGGGCCGCACGCGCTCCTTCCAGTCGAACGTCACGCCCTCCAGCATCCGCCACGTCTCACCCGGCGCCGGGCGGGACCACAGACCGTGCTCGGCATACAGGCCCATGGCCAGGTCGCCCAGCCACTCCTCCAGCGTCTCCTTGGGCCGGCCGCTGACGATGCTCACCGAGATTCCGGGCCGGGCCACCAGCTTCGCCAATAGCGCCTTCAGCGCCGCGTCCGGCGCGGCCAGCTCCGGCCGGGGCGCGTAGCCCACCAGCGTCCCGTCGTAGTCCAGGAGCAGTTGCAGCCGCTCCGCCTGCTTCATCCGCGCCAGCGCCTCGGGCGCGCCCGCCTCCGCGCGCACGGCCACCGCGGGCAGCGACTGGAGCCGGTCCAGGAAGGACGACGTCCACCAGTGCACGTCCCGCGACTTCACCTGCTTTCGCAGCGTGTGCATGCGCGTGCGGCGCTCCTCCTCCGCCATCCCCAGCGCCTTCTCGATGGCGTCCGCCATGGCGTCCACGTCGTAGGGGTTGACGATGAGCGCGCCCCCCAGCTCCGCCGCGGCGCCCGCGAACTCGCTGAGCACCAGCACGCCGTCGTCGTCCGGCCGCGCCGCGCAGAACTCCTTCGCCACCAGGTTCATCCCGTCCCGCACCGGGGTGACGAGCATCACGTCCGCGCCCCGGTACAGGCCCACGAGCTGCCGTTCGTTGAACGAGCGGTAGAGGTAGTGCACCGGCACGTTGTGCACCGTGCCGTACAGCCCGTTGATGCGCCCCACCAGCTCGTTCACCAGCTCGCGGTAGTTGGCGTACGCCTCCACCTGGGTCCGGCTGGGCACCGCGACCTGGATGAAGCGCAGGCGGCCACGCCACGCGGGCGTTCGCTCCAGCACGCGCTGCACCGCCAGGAGGCGCCGCGGAATGCCCTTGGTGTAGTCCAGCCGGTCGATGCCCAGCAGGATGCGCTGGCCTTCGGAGGAGCGGCGCAGGTTCACCACCTCCTCCAGCATGCCGGGCTCGCTCGCGATGGACTCGAAGGCCTGCGCGTCGATGCCCATGGGGAAGGCCCCCACGCGCACCTCGCGCCCCTCCCAGATGACGCGGTCGATGTCCGTGTCCAGCCCGAGGTGCCGCAGCAGCGCTCCGGAGAAGTGCCGCACGTAGTTCACCGTGTGGAAGCCGATGAGGTCCGCGCCCAGCAGCCCCTTCAGCAGCTCACGCCGGCGCGGCAGCGTGCTGAAGATTTCCGACGACGGAAAGGGGATGTGGTGGAAGTAGCCGATGCGCGCGCCGGGCAGCCGCTGGCGCAGCATGCCGGGCACCAGCATGAGCTGGTAATCATGGACCCAGATGGTGTCCCCGGGCTCGTAGTGCTTCGCCACCAGGTCCGCGAAGCGCTCGTTGACCTTGCGGTACACCTCCCAATCGCGGTCCTGGCGCGGGATGCGCTCCAGCATGTAGTGGCACAGCGGCCACAGGACGCGGTTGGAGTAGCCTTCGTAGTAGCGGCTCACCTCGCTGGCGGACAGCGTCAGCGGCACGCAGCGCTGCTCCGCGAGCTGGGCGTCCACGCGGGCGCGCTGGTTCTCCGTCAGGCGGGAGACATCCCCGGGCCAGCCAATCCACAGCCCTCCCGAGCGTTCGTGCGGACGGCGAAGGCCAGTGGCCAGGCCTCCCGCGCTGCGGACCACGGAGACAGTGTCCTTCTCCACCTTGACGGTGACAGGAAGCCGATTCGAGACGAGTAGGAGTCGGGACATAGGCCCCTCCTGCATTAGTCACTCTGGACCGGAATGACCATGGTCGAATCGGGCTTCATGCCAGATGATGGACCCTGGTGTCGGGTGGCCATCGGTGCCCAGCCCAGGCGGGACAGCAACGCGGGCTGCCGGCCCGGCTTCCACACGAAGGCATCCAGCACATAGTGCGTGGCCTGCGGCAGCGCGAGCAGCGGCACCACGAGCGACAGCACGTCCGGCGGCAGCGTCACGGGGCTCTCGCCGAAGAGCGCGCCGTGCTCACGCCACACGGCCTGGTCCCACAGGAACTCCTCCGCCAGGGCCAACGCCACCAGGAACAGCAGGAAGCCCGGCAGCCCCGCGCGCAGCAGCGCCGCCCCCGCGCCGTAGCCACCTTCCTCCAGGCGTCCCCGCGCATAGCGGAAGAGCAGCGCGAAGTACGGCACGCCGTGCAGCACCACGTTCATCACCGTGAAGGTGAAGTCGTCCCGCGCGATGACGATGCCGCCGAACCACGCCACCCACGTCGCCACCACCAGCAGCACCTTGCCCGCCTGCACGCCCTCGCCGCGCACCACGCGCGCGACCTGGAAGCCGACCCACGCGACGAGCACCCCCGCGTGGAGCCCCAACCCCACGGTGCCCGCCCAGGACGGCAGGCCGGACAAAAAGTCCCCCGGCACGAACCACCAGAAGTCGCGCGGCAGGTTCGCATGCCACCAGATGACAGGACCCAGCGTGGCGGCATAGACGGCGGCGGCATCCAGGCGCCGCTCCAGCGGGGAGACGCGCGCCTTGCGTCCGTACAGCGCCACCCAGCCGTACTGCTGCCGCACGAAGTGGCTGAGCGCGACATAGGCGAACAGCGTCCAGAACGTGCCCGGCGACACCAGGTACGCGAGCACGCCTGCCACATAGGCGGCCAGCGGCGCGCCCAGGTAGAGCCCGGGACGGGCCCGCAGCTCGTCCGGGTCCAGGTAGGTGCGAAACAGCGTGGACCAGACGTGGGCCACGTCCACGCAGACGACGAAGAGCAGCCAGGCCCACAGCGGCGTGCCGCCCGCCACGCCGAGCCAGGGCGCCGCGAGCACGAAAGCCACGGAGACGAGCGCGCTGCCAGCGAAGACGGACAGGTCCACTCCCGGACTGAACAGCCAGCCCTGGGAGGGCGCGAGGAGACGAGGCATCGGAGCCGTGCAGCCTACCAGAGTCTCCGCGCCAGGGACTCGGCACCGGGCCCGCGCCCGGATGCGGTATGAACCGTCCCATGCACGCCGCAGCGCCCAAAGAGGCCCGTACGCACGGTGACAGGGTGGGCCTTGGACACGCCGCGGACCTCCCGCTGCCGGCGCCTCGCTTCCGGCGCCGGCTGCTGGCGGTGATGCTGCTCGCGGGCTGGGTGCCGCTGGTGCTGCTCGGCGTGCTGGCGCAGGCCGCGCTGGAGCGGGTGCTGTCGGTGTCCATCTCCCCGGTGGAGGGCGTGCTGGAGGAGGTCGCCTCGGAGCTCACGCGGCGGGAGCTGCCACAGGACTCGCTCAACGAAGCGCGGCTCAACCTCGCGCAGGCGGAGCTGGCGCGCCGCGCCCTGGTGCGCCGCGTGCCCGCCTTCATCACCGCGTTGGTGCTCGTGTCGGGCGCGGCGCTGACGGTGGCCTCGGTGCTGCTCGGGCGGGCCCTCACGCGTCCGGTGCGCACGCTCACGGAAGGAATGTGGGCCTATGCGCGCGGCGACCTCTCCGTGCGGCTCGCCGCCCCCGAGCCTCCGCGTGACGAGCTGCAGTTCCTCCTGGGCCAGTTCAACCGCATGGGCCAGGAGCTGCTGTCGCAGCGCGAGCGCCTCAAGTCCGCGGAGCAGATTGCCGCCTGGCAGGACGTGGCCCGCGCGCTCGCCCACGAGCTGAAGAACCCCCTCACCGCAATGAAGTTGTCGCTCGCGCGTCTGAACCGGACGGATGCGGCCACGCCCCACGACACCACCCGCATCACCGAGGCCGTGGCCCTCCTCCAGGAGGAGGTGGACCTGCTGATGCGGATGACCCAGAGCTTCTCCACCTTCGCGCGCCTGCCCGCGCCGCGCTTCCAGGACGTTCCCCTGCGCCCGCTGCTGGCCGAGGTGTGCGCCCTGTACGCGGGCACGTCCCCCGTGCCCGTGGTGCTGCGGCCTGGCGACGAGGCCACGCTGCGCGCGGACCCGGATGGCCTGCGCCGCCTCTTCGGCAACCTGGTGAAGAACGCCACCGAGGCCTCCTCCGCCCACACCGCGCCGGTCCACGTCACGCTGGAGTCGCCTCGGCCGGGCACCGTGCGCGTCACCGTGGCGGATGGGGGCAGCGGCGTCCCCACCGTCCTCGAAGGCCCCGCCCTCACGCGCGGCCTCTTCAGCACCAAGCCCGGCGGCAGTGGCCTGGGCCTGCCCATCTCCCAGAAAATCGTCCACGAGCACGGTGGCGACCTGCGCCTGGAGCCCGCGCCTGGAGGCGGTACGCTCGCGCGCGTGGAGCTGCCCCTCACCCCGCCTCCGTCCCCATGAAGCCCGGCCCTCGCATCCTCATCGTCGATGACGACTCTGGCGTCCTCAGGGCCCTGCGCGGGCTGCTGAGCGACGAGGGCTTCACGCCCGTGGAGGCCTGCTCCGCCGCGGAGGCCTCCCGGTTGCTCGACGCGCCCGAAGGCCCCCCGGCGATGATGCTGCTCGACCTGCGCATGCCGGGCGAGACGGGCCTGGAGCTGCTCGCGCGGCTGCCCCGGCCCTTCCCCGCGCCCGTGGTGGTGCTGTCCGGAGAGGCGTCTCCCGCCGAGGCCGTGCAGGCGCTGCGGCTGGGCGCGACGGACTTCGTGGAGAAGCCGCCCTCCCCCGAGCGGCTGCTCACCGCCGTGCGCAACGCGCTGGCGCTGGGCTCGCTCCAGGAAGAGCGCGAGCGACTGCTGGACGCGCTGGCCCGCCCCGGCCACCTGGTGGGGGACAGCCCCGGCATGGCGTCCCTGCGCCAGCTCATCGCGCGCGTGGGCCCCAGCGACACCGCCATCCTCATCACCGGCGAGACGGGCACCGGCAAGGAGCGCGTCGCGCGGGCGCTGCACCTCGCGTCGGGACGCAAGGGCCGACTCGTCGCCGTCAACTGCGCGGCCATTCCCTCCACCCTGCTGGAGAGCGAGCTGTTCGGCCACGAGAAGGGCGCCTTCACCGGCGCGCTGTCGCGGCGCGCGGGCCGCATCGAACAGGCGCACGGCGGCACGCTGTTCCTCGACGAGCTGGGCGACATGCCGCTGGAGCTCCAGGCCAAGCTGCTGCGCGTCCTGGAGACGAAGGAAGTGGAGCGGCTGGGCGGCAGCCTGCCCGTGCCGGTGGACGCGCGCGTCGTCGCGGCCACGCACCAGGACCTCGCCCGCGCGGTGAAGGAGGGCCGCTTCCGGCAGGACCTCTACTTCCGCCTCAACGTGATGCCGCTCCAGGTGCCACCCCTGCGCGAGCGGCCGGAGGACCTGCTCCCCCTGGCGCGCGCCTTCGCGGCGGAGTTCGCCGGGCCGCAGGTGCCACTCGTGCTCGCGCCTGGCGCGGAGACCTCGCTGCGCGCCTATGCGTGGCCGGGCAACGTGCGCGAGCTGCGCAACCTCATCGAGCGCCTCAACCTGCTCCGGGGAGAGGGCCCACTCACACTCGGTCCGGAGCTCGTCGCCGCGCCGCCGCAAGCCGCCGCCGCGGCCAGCCGCCCCTCCCTGGGACAGAAGAGCTACCGCGAGCACGTGGAGGACTTCGAGCGCGAGCTCATCCGCGCGGCGCTCCAGGAAGGCGAAAGCATTGCCGGGGCCGCGCGGCTGCTGCAGGTCGACCGGGGCAACCTCTACCGGCGCATCAAGGCGCTCGGACTTCCCGTCACCTGAAGCCACGCCAGGGGTGCGACGCAACCCCGGGAATTCCCGCGCGATAATGGAGGCCGGGCCCCCGCCCGCCCCAGGGCCACCCCCACCGGGAGTGCTGTCTCCATGTCGAACCGCATCGGCCGCTCCACCTTCGCTCCCCCCACCCCGACGCCCGCGGCCTCCCCTCAGGAGCGTGAGCGCGCCGGACGCGCCTCCGCGCGGGGAGCGCCCACGGCCCGGGCCCAGGTCGACCAGTTCGAAGCGCGCGGCGGCGCCCGGAAGGCCACCCTGCTGACGGGTACCAGCGCCCAGGCCGCACGCGTGGAGCCGCCGCCCTCGAAGGCCGCGGACCTCCAGCCGCAGGTGCACGCCGCCACGGGGTACGCCGCGCACTTCGGCGCCAACGGTCAACGCTCCGGCACCGCGTTCGTGGAAGGCCAGGGCCGCGTCACCCTGCCCCCAGGAGGCGGCCGAGGCCCCTCCTTCCACGCCGAGGCGGGCAAGCCGCTGACGGTGACGCTCGACCCATCGCGCGTCATGAAGTCGACAGAGAAGCTGGAGTTGGTGTGGCGCATGGTGCCGGGCGGCACCGAGACGGTCGTGCCCCTGTCCGACGGCACCCGCGACCCGGCCACCGGCAAGCTGAACCCGACTCCGGCGACGTTCGACCTGCCCCAGGACGCCTTCGGCCTGGTGCGCATGTCCATCCGGACCACGGACGCGAGCGGACGGGTCAGCAACCAGTGGGACCCGAGCTACGACGCGGCGGTGGCGCCGCCGGAAGCGGCCACAATCGTCTTCTCGGACGACTGGAAGACGACGGTCGAGGGCTCGCTGCGCGCGGGCGACACGCTGAAGCTCGCCTACGACCAGGATCGGCTCGCCGCGCTCATCGGCAAGATGCCCTCGGACGTGGTGGCCTCCGTGTCCTTCAACGGCGAGCCGCCCCTCGACGTGCCGCTCACCGTGACGCCAGACGCGGCGGGCAAGCCGGGCGCGATGTTCATGCCCTCGCTCAAGATTCCCCTGGAGGCGACGCAGGTGTCGCTGTGGTTCAAGGGCCAGGGGGAAGGCGCCACGGGCTGGGACTCGTCCTTCGGGAAGAACTTCACGTTCGACATCGGCACCGCCCGTGACGACGCGGACCCGTCCTGGAAGGCGGAGATGCTCCGCAGCAAGAGCTTCCCCAACCTCACCGAGGAGAAGTTCGTCGGCATCGGCCCGTCCACGCAGCGCTACAACTGCATCGCCTGGACGGTGGGTGTCCGCGACGAATGGGTGTGGCCGGGAACGAAGGTGGAGGACTTCGACAAGCTGTACGCGGACAAGGGCTTCAAGCCCCTGGACACCGTGGACCTCAGCCACGACCCGGACCTGGAGAAGGTCGTCATCTACGGACTCAAGCCGAGGAGCGGCACGGGCCCCCTCGAGGTGACGCACGGCGCGCTGATGGACGACCAGGGCCGCTTCACGAGCAAGATTGGCACGCAGCCCCTCATCCGGCACAACAGCGCTGACGACCTCAGCGGTCCTTCATATGGTGAGCCGGTGCGCGTCTACGTGCGTCCCCGCCAGTCCCCGGTGAATGCCTCATGAGTGATGTCGCTGCCCGCTTCGACCAGCTCGCGAAGGAGTGGGAAGCACACTGCGCCGAGCACCGAGAGGCGTCCAACCCGTACGTCTTCCTGAACCACCCCTCCTTCGAGGCGCTCGTGGCGTTGGGACGCCCCGCCGTGCCCCTGATTGTCGAGCGCTACCGCGAAGGCAGCCTCTTCTGGGGCGCCGCCCTGCGCCGCATCACCGGCCTCAGCACGTTCGGGGATGGCATCGTGGGGAAGCTCGACGCCACCCGGCGTGACTGGCTGTCGTGGTGGGAGACGCACCAGGCCGAGTACACCGGCCGCGCTTCCTGAAGGCGGCTCGGCCCGGCAGCAATATTCGCCGGATGCCGCTGGGACGGCGGCACGCCGTGTCGAGGCCGCGTGCAATCGCCGCGCGCGATGTCAGTATCACATCACGAATTCACATCCGGATGTGTCCCTGACATCGACGCGGCTGCCCGGTCCTCGTCCTTTCGAGCACTTGCCCAGAGCCTTTGGCTGGAACGGCGCGTGCTCTCCCTGCGTGCATGAACCGCTTCGCTCTCCTCGTTTGCTTCTTCACCGCCACCGCGCTCGCCCAGCCCACGCTGCCGGCGACCGGGGCTTCCACGGCCCCGGCGGAGGTGCCCCACACCACCGCCGCGCAGCCCTCCACGCAGGATGAAGCCCAGCCCGTCGCGGCGCCCCCCACGAACGCCCAGGTGACGCCGCGCGACGTGCGCCCCGCGCAGGCCCAGGAGACGCGGGACGACGCGCGAACCTCCGCCGCACAGGACCGCTCGTCGCACGCGGCCCAGGTCGGCACGGAGTCTCGCAAGGAGCAACGGAACGCGTGCCCCGACGACTTCGACGACGCGGAAGAACGTCCGGACGAGCGCGGCGTGCTGTCCCCCCTCCAGCTCACCGTGGACGGGCGCCTGCTCACGCCCGGTCGAATCGAGCTGCATGGGCTCCACTGGCTGACGGATGCGCAGGTGCGGACCTACATCGGAGCGCCTCCCGCGGACGCGCAGGACGTGCTCGGCGGGAACGAGCTCCACCTGTTCCTCCGGCGGCTCGCTCGCTCGGGGTTGTTCGCCCGTGTGGAGCCGCGCGTGCGCGTGGCCGAGGCACCTCAACCCGCGGTCCTCGAAGTCCACCTGGAGGAGAACCCCGTCGTCTCCGCCGTGGAGGTGAACGGGCTCCAGGACCTGCAGTCCACCGAGGTTCTCGAAGAGCTGCTCCGGCTCCCGCACCGGTTCGCCACCGAGGACGAGAACGAAGACGAAGAGTCCTTCACCGCCACGCTGCGCGTGGACTCGCGGCGCGGCACGCTCTCCATCGTCCGGCCCTGCCCGCCGCGATACCCGCCCCGTGACTGGGTGGCCCGGCTGGAGCGCGGCACGCTGCGCCCCGGCATCCTCCTGGGCGGCGTGGCCCACGGACTGGAGCGCACGCTCAAGCGCCTGCGAGACGACGGCTACATGCTCGCGAGCCTGTCCGCGGTGTGGTCGCCGGACGGCAAGCTGGTGGTGACGGTGGATGAAGGCCGGCTCGAGTCCGTCGAGGTGCGCGGCGTGGACGCCGACATCGCCGCGCGTGTCCAGGACGCGCTGGACCTGCAGCCCGGCACCGTGTTCCTCCGCAGTGACGCGAAGCGCGCCGTGCAGCGGCTGACCTCGCGGCTGCCCTTCCTGGAGCCCGCGGACGTGGAGGACTCCGACAGCACGCGTGCCCAGCGCGCCCACATCATCGAGACCCGCGAGCCGGACGGCACCCGCGCCTACCACACGCAGGAAGCACCGCGCGCGAAGCCGCGCCACCGGGAGCAGGTGGAGTTCGAGCTGAACTGGAAGCAGTTCGCCGACTGGTGGGATGACGTGAACTCGGACGACAGCATCACCCTCGAGGGCAAGAAGCTGGTGGTGCACCTGCGCACGCGGCGGCCGGACTTCGACGTGGACCTGCTTCCCATGCACACGCAGGTGACGGGCTTCTCGCCGGGCCTGTCGGGGCGGCTGCGCCTCTGGGATGCGAAGGACCGCGCGCACCTCACCGTGGATGCCGCGCTCACCATCCCGCTGCGGTGGGGTGGCCAGTATCTGCCGGATGACCCGGAAGGCACGCGGCGCCAGCGGCGCATCAACATGCTCGGCGGGGCGAAGCTCCAGGTGCCGCGGGTGGGGCTCGCGGAGCTGGGCGCGCAGGTCTACGACTTCACCGACACGCTGGACCGGTGGCGGATGGGCGACATCGACTCGTCGCTCTACTCGGCCCTCATCAACCGGCCGGACCGCGACTACTTCCGCCGCAAGGGCCTCACGGCCTTCGCCACCTGGCGCTGGGCGGACGACTGGCTCGCGGGCGTCGAGTACCGCAGCGACCGCTACGAGTCGATGCGCAGCTTCACGCCCCCCTTCTCCCTGTTCCGGAACGACTCGGCCCCCTTCCCCAACGCGCCCGTCACGCAGGGCCGCTTCGACTCCGTGGTGGTGCGCATGGAGTACGCCAGCAACGTGCCCGCCGCCGCGTCCGTGGGCTCGCTGTTCCGCACGCCGGAGACGTCGCTCTTCGACCGGGATGGCGACTGGGAGAGCCGCGCCTCGCTCCGGGGTCTGCTCACGCTGGAGGTGGGCAACGGTCCGGGGAGCTCGGGCGGTGACGCGCGCTTCTGGAAGCTGGTGAGCGACCTCGCGCTGGAGGTGCCCACCGGCTGGGACACTGGCCTGTCGCTGCGCGTGCGCACCGCGGGTGGCCACCACCTGCCCGAACAGAAGCGCGAGGCGCTGGGCGGATGGACGGCGCTGCGCGGCTTCGGCTTCAAGGAGTACCGCGGCGACGTGTCCGTGCTCACCAGCGCGGAGTACCGCTGGAGCGCGCTGGGCGTCTTCGCGGACCTGGGCACGGTGCGCGCGGATGACGCCTGGACGGATGCGCGGCTCGGCCTGGGCGCCAGCCTCCACTTCGGAGACAACGTGCGGATGGACGTCGCGTGGCGCACGGATGAGCGGGCCACCGCCACGCCGGAAGCGCGGCTGCTCTTCCAGCGGACCTTCTAAGGACGCATGGACGGGTCACGCCAACACGTGGGACGCGGGCTCGGCACGGCGCTCATCGCCGTGGCGGGCCTGCACGCCCCCACGGTCCATGCGGAAGAGCCCCGCACCACCTGCACCGCCACGTTGTCTGGACGGCGCGTCATGGTCCGCTCCGAAGCGTTCGACTTCGTCTCGCCCGAACTGGACCGGCTGGTCCGGTTGGGCATGGCGGGGAGGCTGGAGGTGGAGTTGACGCTCTGGCAGCGCAACGCCGTCTGGTTCGACGCGCGGATGGACACCGCCCGGCTGACGCAGGTGCTCGCCTTCTCCAAGGGCGCCTATGTGCTGGATGGACGTCCCCTGCCGGAAGGTCCGTCTTCACTGACGCTGGAGCGCGTGGCGTGGACCCTGGAACAGAGGCCCGAGCCAACCGCGCGCTATGAAGTGCGCATCAGCGTCCGCCTGCACGTCGTGACGGCCGCCAGCCTGGGCCGGGTGGCCGCGTGGCTCACGCAGGGGCAGCAGGCGTCTGGCGAGGACGGCAACACCCTCACGGGCGCCGTGCTGCTGCGCTCGGTGGCCGAGGACCTCGCTCGCGACGCCAACACGCGCTGTGACGTCACCCGGCCACCCTGAGCCGCGGCCACCGGGAAAGGTGGCTGGAAACGTGCATTTCCTTGACTTCGGCAGCAAGATTCACGGAAGCACGGCGGGGTCCTGATGGTGCCCACGCGGGTGCTCAGGATACAACGAAGGCATCCACGTCATGGCAAACGCAGCTCAGGTCAAGGCGCTCATCCGTAGCCACGCAGATGGCGACGACGCGCGCTTCTACGCGATCGCCATGCAGGTTGCCGCCCAGGCTGCACGAAGCGGCCACGGCAAGTTCGCCACGGAGCTCCGCGAACTGGTCGACCAGGTGAAGGCTCGAGCGAAGGGCGCGCCTGTCCTCACGCGTGGCCCCAAGCCGATTCCCTTGGCCCAGCCGCGAGGCGAGCTGGCCGGCCTCCTCACAATCGGGTACCCGAAAACTCGAGTGAGTGACATGGCGCTCACTCCCCCCCTTCGTGCCCGGCTCGACCGTGTGCTGACCGAGCAGCGCGAGCGCGAACGTCTCCGCGAACATGGCTTCTCGCCAGTACGCAAGCTCCTGCTCGTCGGGCCTCCCGGCACGGGCAAGACGATGACGGCTGCTGCGCTAGCAGGCGAGCTCGGCTTGCCGCTGTTCAGCATCCAGCTCGACGGACTCATCACCAAGTACATGGGTGAGACCGCCGCGAAGCTCCGGCTCGTCTTCGACGCCATCCAGTCGATGCGAGGCGTCTACTTCTTCGACGAGTTCGACGCGCTCGGTGGCGAACGCGGGGGCAAGAATGACGTCGGCGAGATCCGACGCGTGCTCAACTCGTTCTTGCAGTTCCTTGAGCAGGACGACTCCGACAGCCTCGTGTTGGGCGCGACCAACCATGTCGGCCTGCTCGATCGAGCGCTCTTCCGACGCTTCGACGCCGTTCTTGAATACACGCTGCCGACGCCCGAGCTCGCGACGCACGTGATGCAGGGGCGGCTCTCGCTGCTCGACACGCGCAGCATCGATTGGGCAACGGTAGCAAAGGACGCTGAGGGGCTCAGCCACGCCGAGATCGCGATGGCCTGCGAACATGCGGCCAAGAATGCCATTCTCGACCACACGACGTCGGTACGAGGCGCAGAGCTCGCGAGTGCCTTGCACGACCGCCGAAGCCATCACAACACCTAGCGTTCCAATGGAGACCGACGCGTGCCTGCACCTCGTAACCGCAAGCACATCCTCGTCCAGACCGCGCCTTCGACCGAGCCCTACAGGCCGCACCTGAAGAGGATTGATCCACCTCCGCCAGCACCGGGTCCCGCGAATCGCGCGATGCACGCCAAGGCGCTTGAGCGCGCGCTGAAGGCCGCAACCATAGAGGCCGGGCGGCGGCGCAACGAAGCGGGCATTGAAGTGCACGGCGCGGAACCTGGACTGTACGTCCAGTTCGAGAGCCAGCCCGGTGTTCCACTGGAACTCGGTTCGTTCGAGGCAGCAAACCAGGGTATCGAACTGGTTGCCGTGAGCCACGCGCAGACTGATGCGATGAAGCCTCAGCGCATCGAGCGCGCGACTGTATTCGTTCCCGACGGCAAGGTTGGGCACTTCCTCAAGCGGTTTGAAGCCTACGCAAAGACAGCGCCGAAGAAGAGGGGCGAGCAGCGCCACGAAAAAATGCTCGACCCCGTCGCTACGCTGCGCCTCGCAACGCTGCGCAGCCTGTGGACGGACGCTTCCGAGGCGTATCCCGATGACGAGGACGCGGTCATCTGGTGGGAGGTTTGGCTGCGCCGCCAGGGCGACGACGGCACCGAACTCGCCCGCCTGATGGAGTTCGCTACCCACCAGGGACTCAAGGTCGCGCCTCGCCGGCTACAGTTCGAGGACCGCACGGTGACCCTGGTGCGCGCGTCTCCGGCGCAACTCGCGTCGTCGGTCGATGTGCTCAACGACGTGGCCGAAGTGCGGAGGGCGAAGCAGGTCGCCACTGTCTTCAGCGACATGGCGCCCAACGAACAAGGCGAGTGGGCCAAGGATCTCATCGAGCGCACCAAGGCAGCCGCCGCACACGCGCCTGCCGTCTGTGTTCTCGATACGGGCGTGAACCGTGGGCACCCACTGCTCGCGGCGTCGCTCAATGATGCCGACTGCCACGCGTACGACCCGACGTGGGGTACGCACGACCATGATGGTCACGGCACAGAAATGGCCGGTCTCGCGCTCTACGGAGATCTCACCCGGCACGTCGAAGGGAACCACGACGTCTCGCTCCGGCACGTTCTTGAGTCGGTGAAGATCCTCCCGGTCAAAGGCGAGAACCCGCCCGACCTCTACGGCGCGATCACCGCCGACGCCACGAGCCGCGTCGAGGTCCAGGCCCCCGCGCGGAGGCGCACGTTCTCAATGGCAGTGACCGCCACGGACGAGCGCGATCGTGGGCAGCCCACGTCGTGGTCGGCCGCAGTTGACGCGCTCGCCGCTGGCCGCGCGTTCGACCCGACTACACAGGGCCTCGAGTACCTCGACGACGGCTCCGACCTGGCGCAACGACTGTTCGTGATCTCGGCCGGCAACGCCGCCGAGCCTGGCCTGGACCACCTCAACAACAGCGACACCGATCCGGTTCACGACCCCGGACAGGCATGGAACGCGCTCACGGTCGGCGGCTTCACCGATAAAGCCGTCATCAATGATCCGCAGTTGGCGAGTTGGAAGCCGGTCGCGCGCGCGGGAGAACTCTCACCATGGAGCACGACAGGTGTCACATTCGCGGAGACCTGGCCCATCAAACCCGACGTTGTCATCGAGGCGGGCAACGCCATCAAGAACGCCAAGGGCGAGGTCCTCCAGTGCGACGACCTCAGCCTGCTTTCCACGCACTACAAGTTCGCCGAGAAGCCCTTTGTGCTGAGCTGGGCAACGAGCGCTGCCACCGCGCAGGCCGCCCAGTTGGCCGCGCTGATCACCGCCGAGTACCCGATGCTCTGGCCTGAAGCGGTGCGCGCGCTTATCGTACACTCAGCGGAGTGGACCTCGCAGATGAAGGCGGCGCTGCAGGGGGCCGCCGGCAAGCGCGCACGGGCACGCCTCGTCCGCCGTTACGGCTTCGGCGTGCCAAGCATCCAGCGCGCGCTGCGCAGCGCGAACGACGCGCTCACGCTGGTCGCGCAAGGCGCCATCCGCCCATTTGTTCCGAAGGAGGAGAGACCCACCGAGAGGCAGATGGGTGACATCCACTTCTTCGAACTGCCGTGGCCACGCGATGTACTTCAGGGCCTCGGCGAAACGCCGGTCCGGCTGCGCGTTACGCTCTCGTACTTCATTGAGCCGAACCCCGGTCGACGCGGTTGGAAGAAGCGCCATCGCTACGCCTCGCACGGGCTTCGCTTCGACGTGAAGGGCCCGACCGAGTCCATGGACGAGTTCCGCAAGCGCCTGAACAAGAAGGCGCTCGAAGAGGATGAGAATAGACCGTCGTCGGGTGGCGACTCGTCGGAGTGGTACCTGGGCGAGACCGCGCGGAACCGAGGCTCGCTCCACTCGGACATCCTCCAGGGCTTCGCGGCCGACCTCGCCGAGCGCGGTATCGTCGCAGTGTACCCAGTCAGTGGCTGGTGGAAGGACCAGCCGAAGCGAGACCGCAGTGCCAAGGGCGCGCGGTATGCGCTCGTCATCTCGATAGAGACGCTTGGCGTCGAAGCCGATATCTGGACTCCGGTCGCCGAAGCGGTGGGAGTGCCAGTCGAGAGCGTGTCCTAACGTGCCGCGAGTCCCCGTGGAGGGAGATGCGCATGCGGCCCGACAATGCCCCCTGTCCTCCAGGCGGGTACGGGCATGCGGGGCACCGGCGACTACAGCCAGCTCACCTCACGCCGGCCCAGCTCCGCCAGCACGCGCTCCGCGGCCCGCACGCCGAACCAGTTCGCCTCCTCGAAGAGGCCCATGCCGCCCAGGTCCGAGTGCGCGAAGTGCAGCGAGCGCCCCAGGCTCTCCCCCGCGGCCTGCTTCGCCTGCCCCCACATGAAGCCCGGCGCGGGCCGCACCATGGCGTGGCCCCAGCGCTGGACCTCCAGCCGCTGCGCCTGCCCCGCGATGCCCGGGTGCGCGGGCAGCATGTCCGCCATCACCAGGGCCTCCCAGTCCGCGTAGGTGGCCGACAGCGCCTTCTCCCGCTCGGCCTTCACGTCCGCGCCGTCCATGGGCAGGTACCAGGTGAGCACCGTGGGGCCCTGCTCGTCCTGGCGCAGCGTCTGGTGCGTGGCCACCACGTAGCCCAGGCTGCGGCTCTCATAGAAGACGTTGTCCCAGGCCAGCGGGAAGCCCCGCGAGCGCGGCGGCGACGACAGCGTCAGGTTCGCCACCACCCACGGCCCATACGTGAAGTCCTTCAACCACGCCGGCCGCTCCCGCCGCCACGGCGCCACCACGTGCGCGGCGATGAACCGCGGGCACGCCAGCACCACCTGCCGCGCCAGGAAGGCCCGGGGCTTGCCCGTGCCCGCCTCCACCGCGTCCACGCGGCAGCCGCCCTCCACGGGCTCCACGGTGTGCACCAGCACGTTGCGCTCCACCGCGCCATTCGGCAGCGCCGACACCAGCTGCCGCACCAGCCGGCCGTTGCCTTCGGGCCAGCTCAGGTAGCCCTCGCTGCGCTCCCCATTCCCGTCCTGCCGCGCGGTGAAGTACCAGATGCCGGCCCAGGCGGAGACCTGCTCGGCGGTGGTGCCGAAGTCGTCCCGGCACGCGTAGTCCACCACCCACTTCAGCCGCGCCGAACGGAAGCCCTCGCGCTCCAGCCAGGCCGCCATGCTCACCGCGTCCAGCGCCGTCCACTCCGCGTCGTCACTGGACAGGCCGGAAGGCACCGCGAAGGCCCTGCGCCCCTTCGCGTCTCTCGCGGAGGCGAAGCCGTTCATCCGCGCCTCGAAGCGCCGCAGCTCCTCCAGGTCCTCCGCGCTGGCGCCCGCGTGCAGGTAGAGCCCTTCGTACCAGTGCCCCCGGTAGAAGAAGCGCTCCTCCGGCTCGTGGATGAGCAGCGACTCCTCGAAGCGCGGCCGGCCCGCGTCATCCACGTCGGAGACGGCGCCCATCTCCCGCAGCAACCGGACGACGGGGCCTTGGTCCTCCAGCGGCGCGGGCAGGTAGTGCGCGCCCCACGGGTAGGCGCAGATGCCGTTGTGCCCGGAGCGAGACGTGCCTCCCGGCTCCGACTCCAGCTCCAGCACGCGCACGCCGCGCACGCCCGCGCCCGCCAGGCGCCAGGCCGCGGACAGGCCCGCCACGCCGGCGCCCACCACCAGCACCTCCACGGGCTCCACGAGGTCCGCGCGCGGCAGCGGCCCACCGCGGAGCCGGTGCCCCAGCTCCACGGCCTGGTCCACCACCGCGCCGGGGACACGCGCCCTCGGCCCTGACTTCCGGCACGCGCTGGCCGCCACCGCGGAACCGAGGAACGCGGCGACCAGCTCCCGCCGCGTCAGTTCCACCGCTGCCACTCCGCCTCGTAGTAGTGCACCAGCACCTGGTTGTTCAGCCGGTTCACCTCCGCGGGCAGGGGCCCCATGTCCGGAGGGAACTGGGTGAGGGACGCCATCGTCGCGTCATCCAGGAAGAGCAGCCCTTCGGGCAGCGGCCGGTGCCGGGCGGGCAGCTCGTGCGCAATCAGCACGTAGCCCCACTCACCAAACGACGGCACCAGCGCGTGGTACGGCTCCGTCCAGAAGCCCGCGGCCTTGAGCGTCGTCTCCACGCACCAGAAGGAGCGCCGGGCGAACAGAGGGCTGGTGCTCTGCACCACCCCCACGCCGTCTGGCGCGATGCGCTTCTTGAGCAGCTTGTAGAAGCCCGTGGTGTACAGCTTCCCCAGCGCGAAGTTGTTCGGGTCCGGGAAGTCCACCACCACCACGTCGTACTGCGCGCCGCCCTCCGTGAGGAACTGCATCGCGTCCCCGTTGACAACCCGCATCCTCGGGTCCGTCAGCGCATAGCGGTTCAGCTTCGCCAGCTCCCCGTAGTTCGTCGCCAGCCTGGTAATCGCCGGGTCCAGATCCACCAGGGTGACGGAGCGGACCTCCGGGTAGCGCAGCATTTCCCGCGCGGCCAGGCCGTCTCCACCGCCCAGGATGAGCACGTTCTCCACCTTGCCCGCGCGCACCATGGCCGGGTGCACCAGGGACTCGTGGTAGCGGTACTCGTCCAGGCTGGCGAACTGGAGGTTGCCGTTGAGGAACAGCGAGAAGCCCCGCTTGCCGCGCGTGAGGATGATGCGCTGGTACGGCGAGCTGGACGCGTGGACCACCTCGTCCGCGTAGAGCTGGTCCTCGTAGAAGGTGGTGAGCCGGTCGCCCATGACGAAGCCCACCAGCAGCAGCACCGTCAGCCCCACCGCCTTGACGCGCAGCCGCAGCGGGTTGCCCAGCAGCGGCGCCAGAAGCCAGGTGCTCCACAGCGCCACCGCCGCGTTCAGCACGCCAAACAGCAGGGACGTGCGCACCAGCCCCAGCTTCGGCACCAGCAGCAGCGGAAAGGCCACGCTGGCCGCGAGCGCGCCCACGTAGTCCAGCGACAGCACCTGGCTGACCAGGTCCTTGAACTTGAGCTGGTCCTTCAGGATGCGCAGCAGGAGGGGAATCTCCATGCCCACCAGCGCGCCAATGGCAATCACGCTGCCGTACAACGCCACCTGGAACAGGTCCGTCAGCGTGAAGGTGAGGAACAGCATCGGCGCGCAGAGGCCGCCCAGCAGCGCCACCGCCAGCTCCACCTCCACGAAGCGCTGGGCCACCCCGCGCTCGATGTAGCGCGACAGGTAGCTGCCAATGCCCATGGCGAACAGGTAGCCGCCAATGACGGTGGAGAACTGGGTGATGGAGTCGCCGAGCAGGTAGCTCGCGAGCGCCCCGACGACGAGCTCATAGATGAGCCCGCACGTCGCGATGACGATGACGGTGATGTACAGCAGCGTCTTGTTCACGGCGTCACTTCACTTCGCACAGGCATGGGCGCGCGGCGCGCGCCCTCATCCGCTGATGGCCGCGGCCACGATGATGGCCAGACCGATGATGAAGGACCCGATGACGATGCCCACCGCCGTGTTCTGGTCGGCCTCCAGCTCCTTGTGAACGTCAAAGGGCATGATGAGGCGGATGACGTAGAAGCCCGCCACGAACACCGCCAATCCAATGAGCGAGTAGATGATGCTCGCCAGCACACCCTGAACGCTGACCACCACGCCAAGTAACAACATCACTTCCCTCCCATGTAGCCGCCAGTCCACAGCAGGACGCCGCCCGGCCCACGCCGGACGTTGCCCGGTACCTTGTCCCGCGCTTCCTTCGTGAAGGGGGACCAGCCCGAAATCATCAATGCCGCGTAGCCCAGCAGCACCAGTCCTCCAAACCACTTCATGACGCGCCTCCGTCACGTTTGACGACTCAAACCTAGACGTTGCTCTCCGCCCAGCGCCGCGTCTCGAAGCTGTGCGAGCGATACAACGCCACCACCGGGCCCAGCACCATCAACACCAGCGCGAAGCAGAACCAGCTCGAGTTGGGCGTGTCGTGGATGAGCTTCACCTGGTACGCCATGGGCAACGTCCGGTTCGGCTTCGCGTCGAAGGCCGCCGTCGTGCGCAGCACGTACTTGCCCGCGGGCAACGGAGACAGGTAGGCGCTGCCGGACGTACTGCCCTCGCTCCAATTCCCGTCGATGTCACGGCCGCGGTAGTAGCTCAGCTCCTCGTAGAAGGTCACCACGTCGTTCGTGTCCTGGTTCACCAGGTCGCCCTGGATGCCCAGCCAGTCGTTGTCCAGCGCGGCGAAGACGTCCACCTTGATGTTGCCGCGCTTGGACAGCTCGAAGGGCTCGCTGAAGTGCATCGCCGCGGGCGAGCCCGGCGCGGCGCCCAGCGGCACCACCACGGCCTGCTCCAGCACCTGCTCCTTCGCGGCGGAGGCGGACAGCACGCCCGACAGGACGAACAACGCCAGTATCCAGAAGCCCGTCCACACGAAGGCGGAGCGCACGCCCCCCTGGTGCGGGTTGGGCTGGCTGGGGGCAATGCCCTCCCGCCGCGCCATCGGCTCCTTCAAGCCGAAGGCCTCCTTCACCACCTCGGGCTCAAGGTACTCCCCGAGGGTGTACGACACCTCATTGTCGGTGGCGTCCACGTTCACCGAGTACGGCGCGGCGACGTACTCCGTCGCGAAGGCCCGCTCGCCCGCGTTCACCGTCCAGTAGAACTCCCCCAGCACCACGTCCGTGACGACGGCGACCTGCTGGAAGCACTTGTAGCGGCGGTGCTCGTGGAAGGCGGCGACCCCGGGCGACAGCGACACATCACCGGCGGGCAACGGCTTCAGGAACACCCAATGGCCGTTGGAGTTCATCAGCCAGACGAAGCCGCGCGACGCGTTGTAGAGGAGGTACTCCTCCCACAGGTAGCGCAGGCCCTCCACGACGCACGAGCGCTCCAGGTAGCCGATGCAGGTCCACTCCGTGCCATCCAGCTTCCCCTGGGTCCCCAGGGGAATGACGAGCGCCCGGGCCGGCTTCTCCAGCAGGCGCAGGAAGGACAGCTTGCCCTGGCGCGCGTCCAGCAGCGCGCCGCAGTAGGGGCACACCACGCGCAGCGTCTTGTCCGGCGCGCGCAGGTCCAGGTTGCCGTTGCACTGCGTGCAGCGCGCCTGCTGCAGCTCCACCTTGCGCACGCGGGGCCGGAGCTGCCCGGCGGGGATGCCCAACTCCTCCAGCTTCAGCGCCTCGCCGACGAAGACCTCGGGGGAGTGCCCGCGCGTCCCGAAGTCGAGCGTGAGGAAGGCGCCCTTGGGCCCCGTGGCGTCCACGTACCAGGCGTCCTGCGTGGGGTCCACGTCGCTGGGAAGCTGGCCCGCGGCGGCCACCACGCGGCCATGGCCGCGCTCTTCAATGACCCACGCGCGCTCGCGCAGGTGCAGCCGCTCACCCGGGTGCAGGTCCTCCAGCGCCACGTCCGCTTCGGGCCCCATGTCGAACATCAGGTGGAAGGCGCCCTCGGACTCGCTGAGCCACCCGGTGCGGCCGTCCGCGAACTCCACGTACCACTCGTCCCACGGCCCTTCGCCGTGGTCCTTCTGCAGGTGACCGACGATGGTGTACGCCACCTTGCGGTAGCGCCCCTCCGCGCGGAGCTGCAGCGGCGAGTCGGTGGGGACGATGCTGCCAATCTTCCCGTGGGACTCGAAGTCCAGGCCCTTGCGCGCCACCACCGTCTGGCAGTAGCCGCACACCACCACCTGCGCCGAGCCGGCGGTGAACTCCACCATCGCACCGCACGATGGACACTTCCCCTGCGTCACGCCGTCACCCCCCGCTTCAACTCACGCACCACGCACGCCGTCGCGCCCAGGTGACGCGCCAGCAGCGCCTCGAAGTCCGGACGCTGGCGCTCCCGGCAGCAGTACACGTTGAGCGCGGCGAACCCGTGCTCCGGAAACGTGTGGATGCCCAGGTGGCTTTCGGCCAGCAGCGTCAGCCCGGTGATGCCACCGGGCTCCGGGAACACGTGCCACTGCGGCTGGCCCACGACCTTCAGGTCCAGCACGACGATGAGCGCCTCGAAGAGCGCCGCCAGTGCCGCCGCGTCCTTGAGGCTGCCAGGCACGCAGCCGCTGGCGTCAACCAGCCATTCCTGTCCGGTGGTCAGCTTCGAAATCCTCCCGTCCTCGGACTTCTTATCACGGGCTCACCATCGCGTCCGCGCGCAAGTCGCGCCCGCGGCTTTTCAAGGCCGCGTTGGCATCCGGCTTTCGCTTCCCGCTACGCTGACTTAAGAGATGACGCCGCCGCTGGAGCCCCCCCTTCCCCAGTCCCCGACACCGGCGCCCGGCGCCATTGCCCGGCTCGCTCGCACGCTGCGCGGACTGCCTCCCGCCGAGCGCTGGTGGGGCCCCGGCTGCGCAGGCATGGCCGGCTGGCTGAAGCGGGCGGCGCTGCCCCTCCCCCCCGAGGACCTCACGCCCCGCTTCCACGCGCTGTACGCGCGCGTGCGCCAGGGACTGCCGGTGCTCCCGGAAGAGGCCCGGCGCCACCAGTACGTGCTGGTGCGCGGCATGCTGGGCGACGAGCTGCCCGGCTACCTGCTGGACAACGTGCAGCGGCTGGAGCGCCGGGGCCTGAGCGTGCGCGAGGCCGCGGTGGACACCGAAGGGCTGCTCGCGGACAACGTGGCGGTGCTCCGCGAGGTGCTGCGCGACGCGGAGTACTTCGGCCGCAGCGTGGTGATGGTGGGCCACAGCAAGGGCGGCGTGGAGTGCACCGCCACGCTGGCGCTCTACCCGGAGCTGCGCCACGTGGTGCGCGCGGTGGTGACGCTGCAGGCACCGTATGGCGGCTCCTCCATCGCGCATGACCTGGCCACCACGCCCCGGCTCCGGCGGCTCATCGACTTCGCCTTCCCGCTGCTGTTCCACGGCGTGTCCCGCTCCGTGGAGGAGCTGTCCTATCCCCAGCGGCAGGCCTTCATCCAGCAGCACCCCTACCCCGCGGACATCCCCACCGTGTCGCTGGCCACCTCGCGGCTGTCGCGCACCTCCACGCTGTACCCGCTCCAGCGCTACCTGCACGAGCGCTACGGGTACCAGGCGGACGGCATGGTGACGGCGGTGGACGCGGAGGTGCCCGGCGCGGGCGTGGTGCGGCTGCACGACATGGACCACGCGGAGGCCGCGCTGCGCGGCCTGCCGGGGTTTGTCCGCTACCACCCGGGCGACCTCACCGAGGTGATGGTCGCCCTGGCGCTGGAGACGCGCTGAGCCTCACGCCGTGGCGGGCGTCAGCGTCACCTGCTTCATCACGTGGTCGATGGTGGAGAAGCGCAGCGCCATCTCATACAGGCGGCGCGCCAGCGCCTCGTCCTCCTTCACCGCCACGCCCAGCTCCTGCCGGCTGACGCCCGTGAAGTTCGCGAGGTCCTCCAGCATGGCGTCCGTCGCCGCGCGGTCCGGCTGGATGCCGTCGCGCTGGGCGATGGCACGCAGGGCCAGCGCCAGGGTGATGCGGTACGCGGCGTCCGTGCGGGAGAGCGGATCTTGAAGCCACCCGTCCAGCGCCTCCTGCAGTTCGTCCTGCTGGAAGTCCTTGCGCAGGAGGATGGGCCGCTCGGTCTCCGCCCAGCGGCGGCGAAGCTCCTCGTCCACCAGCGCCCAGGACACCTCCACCGGCGTGCGCTCCACCAGCGCGTCCATGACGCGCTCCTGGGTGAGCCGGTCCGCCTCCGCGAGCCGCTCCTGGGCCAGCTCGTCGCCGAGCTTGCGCATGACGTCCGTGAGGGAAGCTGTCCCCAGCCGCGCCAGCAGCTCCGGCGAGTCGTCATCCAGCACCTTCACCTCACGCGCCGCCTTCACCTCCAGCAGGAAGCGCGCCGGCTGGCCTCGCAGCGACTCCACGGGATAGCGCTCCGGAAGCGTCAGCTCGATGGAGAAGGACTGGCCCACCTTCGCGCCCGCCAGGGCCTCGAAGAAGCCGGGCAGCACCGGGTCCGCGGCCACGCGCGTCCACCAGTTCTCCCGGGCGGAGAAGGGCATCAGCCGGTTGTTGGCGAAGCCGAGCACGTCCAGCAGGACGTCGTCGTCGGCCGCCACGTCCTCGCCCGGCTGCCGCTCGCGGATGTCCGCGTGCTTGCGGCGGAGCGCATCGAAGCGCTCGACGAGCTCCTCCTCCGTCAGGGCGGCGGGAGCCACCTGCGCTACCGACAGCCCGTCCAGCGAAGGCGCCTCCACCGCGGGAAGATTCACCGGCTCGGTGCTGTCGAGCTGCAACGCCGCCGGCATCTTCTTCATGATGCCGAGCGCATGAAGCTCGGCCAACGGACGCGCGTTGTTGCGGCCACCCTGCGATTCGTCATGGGTCGTCATGGTCTCTCGCTCCGGATACCTCGGATAGCACAACGCTCCGGGAGGACCGAAGCCCCCCGGAGCGTTGGGACTGACGACGCGGCGCTTCCTAGAAGAAGGAGCCGAGGAAGCTCGACACCGTGGAGACGGCCGCGCCCACCTGGCTCACCACCGGGATGTTGGTGGCGGCGGCGATGGAGCCCAGCGCCGTCACTCCGGCGGTAATCTTCCGGCCCGTCGAGGCGTTCGGGTCCGCGATGGTGCTCACGGCGGCGGCGGTGTCCGCCACGGCGATGGCGACGTTGAGGCCCGGAGCGAAGCGGCCGGCGGCACGCGCCGCCGCGGTGCCCCCGCCCTGGAGCGCGCCACGAGCGGCGGTGCCAGCGGCGCGGGCAGCGCCCTCCAGCCCCCGCTCGGCGACCTCGGCGGCCGCGCGGCGCACGACCTGGCGCGACGCGCCGTCCAGCGCCACGTTGGCGGCGGTGGTGGCCACGCGGTTGGCGGCGGCACGCGTCGCCTCCGGGGCCGCCGCGGTGAAGGCGGTGCGCGCCGCGTTGGTGGCGGCGCGGTAGTTGCTGACGTTACCCGCCAGGTTCAGGCCGTCACGCGCCGCCGTCAGGGCGGTGGAGGTGGCGCCCGCGGTGGAGCCCACCGCCTGGCGGATGTTCTCCCCGGTCGGGTTGCGGATGGCGTCGCGCACGTCGCGGGCCGCGAGGTAGCCCGCGCCCGGCAGTTGCGCCACGTTGGCCGCGAGGCTGACCGCGCCAGCGCCACGCGCCAGGCGGGTGTTGGCGCCCTCGACGACGCTGCCGCTTCCACCCGGCAGGTTGACGGGGCCGAGGCGGCGGGGACCGAAGGCGTCACGCACCTGGGTGGCGGCGATGCCGTCGGAAACGGAGCGCACGCCGTTGGCGACGCGGCTGATGTGGCCCTGCGCGGCCTCGAACCGGTCAGCCTGCGCGGGGCGGGCCTCCGTGCGCGCCGGAGGAGGAGGCGGCGGCGGAGTCGGGCGCGCCGGCGCGGGAGGCGGCGGGACGGGACGGGGCTCGTTGCGGCGAATCGGAGGCGCCATGGGGTGTGCTCCTACGGGAACTTGAAGGGCTTTATGCAGCTCTACCCGGATCATCGGGCTTTCTTTCGGATTGTTGCGTCCAGACTCACCGACTTTGCCGATTTTCACTCCAGGTATCTGACAGAAGCCTCCCAAGGCCGCCGTAAGCCCCTGGAATCCATCGAAAATGGGCTAAGGTCCGCGCGCCATGCGGACCCGAAACCTGACGACTGCCCTCCTCTGCCTCAGCCTCTCCCTCGCCGCCTGCAAGGACTCCGACAAGAAGGAATCCACGGGGGCGGGGACCCCGCCCTCCGCGACGACGCCGGCGAAGCCCGTCGCGCCCACCGCCGCCGAGGTGCCGGCCGCGGCGCCCCCCGCCGAGGCCGCCTCGGGTGAATGGACGAAGAAGGTCCAGGCGGGCCAGGACGTCTACGCCACCCTGGAGACGAACCAGGGCGCCATCGGCGTGCGCCTCTTCTCCAAGGATGCCCCCAAGACGGTGGCCAACTTCGTGGGACTGGCCACGGGCGAGAAGGCCTGGACGGACCCGAAGACGGGCCAGCGCGTGACAGGCAAGCCGCTGTACGACGGCGTCGTCTTCCACCGGGTGATTCCGGGCTTCATGATTCAGGGCGGCGACCCCACGGGCACCGGCCGCGGCGACCCGGGCTACCGCTTCGAGGACGAGTTCCAGAGCGGCCGCACCTTCGACAAGAAGGGCCTGCTGGCCATGGCCAACGCCGGCCCCGGCACCAACGGCAGCCAGTTCTTCATCACCACCTCCACGCCGGACTACCTCAACAACCGCCACACCATCTTCGGTGAGGTGGTGTCGGGCTACGACGTGGTGGAGAAGATTTCCAACGTGCAGCGCGACCCGCGCGACAAGCCCCTGGAGGCGGTGGTCATCCAGAAGATCGCCATGAGCGACCAGGCCCCGGCCGGCAGCGGGAAGTGAGCATGGAACGCGCCCTGCGCCACGTGGCCACACGGCTGGGGGAGCTGGACTGCCACGTCATCGACGCGCTCCCCGAGGGCGCGACGCCCGAGCTGGCCGTCGTCCTCTCCCATGGCCTGGGCGCGCCCGCCACCGACCTGGTGCCCCTGGGGCCGGAGTTGATGGCGCTCCAGCCGGCGCTGGCGGACCGCGTGCGGTTCGTCTTCCCCGGCGGGCCCATGGCCTGGGCGTACGGAGGGCGCGCCTGGTTCCCCCTGCCCGACGCGGTGATGCGCGGAGAGCAGCGGGACTGGGAGCAGTTCGCGCGCGACGTGCCCCCGGGCATGCCCGCCGCGCGCAGGGCGCTGAGGAGCACCGTGGACGCGCTCTGCGCCGCGATGAAGCTGCCCTATGGGCGCGTCGTGCTGGGCGGCTTCAGCCAGGGCGGCATGGTGTCCACGGACGTGGCGCTGCGCCTGGACGAGCCGCCCGCCGGGCTGTGCATCCTCTCCGGCACGCTGACGTCGGAGCTGGAGTGGCGCCCCCGCGCGCAGGGCCGCGCGGGGATGCCCGTGTTCCAGGCCCACGGGCGCCAGGACCCGCTGCTGCCGCTGGACAGCGCCGAGCGACTGCGGGACCTGTTCGTGGCGTCGGGCCTCACCGTGGACTTCCACGCCTACGACATGCCGCACGCCATCGTCACCGAGGAGCTGGAGGCCCTGGCCGCGTTCCTCGCCGCGCGGCTGGGAGGACGCTGAGCCATGTTCCACGCGAAGGAGCTCACGGTGTCCAGCCGGGGCCGCGGCTTCACCGACATCACCGCGGACGTCCAGCGCGCCGTCGCGGAGAGCGGCGCCCGCCAGGGGCTGTGCACCGTGTTCCTTCATCACACGAGCGCGTCGCTGCTGCTGTGTGAGAACGCGGACCCGGACGTGCGCCGGGATTTGGAGTCCTTCTTCTCGCGGCTGGTGAAGGACGGGGACCCGCTCTTCGTCCATGACGCGGAGGGGCCGGACGACATGCCCGCGCACGTGCGCACCGTCCTCACGCAGAACGCGCTCAACATCCCCGTGAAGGACGGCCGCGCGGACCTGGGGACGTGGCAGGGCGTCTACGTCTGGGAGCACCGGACCTCGCCGCACCGGCGCCGCGTCACCGTGTCCGTGGTGCGCTGACCGCTACGGCGCGCCCACCCGCGTCGCGGCGACCGCCACCTTGCGCGGCTTGCCCGTCGGCCGGGCCTGACCGCGGATGCGGATCCACGAGCCCGGCGCGTCCTCCGTCGCGTGGACCATGGACCAACCGACGGGCACCTGCGGCGCGGCCCAGGCATAGAGCGCGCGGGCGTCCTTCGGCGACAGGTTGACGCAGCCGTGGCTCATGGGCTGGCCGAAGCGGTCGTGCCAGTAGGCCGTGTGCAGCGCGTAGTCGTCCTGGAAGAACATGGTCCAGGGCACCGTGGCCACGCGGTAGGTGTCGTTGCCGACGGTGCCGCTGCCCGTCATGTCGGCCTCCGCGAACTTTATCCAGATGCGGAACAGGCCCTCCGGCGTGTCCGTGCCCTGCTTCCCGGAGGAGATGAGCGTCGCGTACACCGGCCGCTCACCTTCGTAGGCCACCAGCACCTGGGCATCCAGGTCCACGTCCAGCCAGCGGGAGCCGGGCTCCACCTGCGGCGGCGCGTGTGAGAACCAGGCGACGTGCAGGTCGTCCCGCGCCACCCATTGGTCCTCCGCGATGCTCACCCAGTGGCCGTCCTCGGACAGCGCCTTCACGGCCACCAGCGTGCGCGGTGGCAGCACCGTTTCGCGGGGGGCCTTCGCGTCTGGCGCGGTGCGGACTTCCACGGCCGCGGCGGGACGGGTGCGGGACTGGGCCCAGGCGAACGTCGGCGGCAGGTCGGCGATGGCCTCCGCGTTCACGCCCTCGAAGGAGGAAGGCCGGTACTCGCGCAGCACCCGGGCCTCCAGGTACTGGCCGTCGGTGGTGCGCCAGTACGTCCTGCGGCGGATGCGGACCTGCCCGCGGAGCTGTACCGACACGGAGCCCTTCAGCAGCACGCCCTTTCGCCGGGCGCGCGCCAGGGCGAGGCTGGGATAGGCGCGCACGCGCTTGCCCACGACGCGGGCGTAGATGCCGGGCGTCAGCTCGCCCTCGCGCAGCTTGGGGAGTTCGCGCACGCGGGGCTCGCGGAAGTTGGGCTCCAGGTAGCGCTCGCAGACCCAGCCGCGCGGCTCAATCTGAATCCAAGCCTCGCAGTCCGGCCCGCGCACCGCCGTTTCGCCCTGCCAGCGCACGCGCATGTCCTGCGCCACGGTGCCCAGTGCCGGTGCGTCCCGCCGAGGCTCCTGGCGGACCACGATGGAGCGGCGCACCCGCAGCGAGCCCGCATCCGGAGCGAAGGGCACCGCGTACGTTCCTCCGTCCTCCGCGCCGCTCACGGGCTCACTTCCCAGATCGACGTCTTCCAGCACCAGCCCCGTGTCCTCGAGCGGCTCGCCGTCCGGGCCGAGCACCAGCTCCTCTCCTGGCCGCAGGCCGTCTGGGATGACGGTGAGCTGCTCGGGCAGGGGGAGCGCCTCCTCGCCCGGCGTGTCCTCCTCTCCCTCGGACTGGGCGAGGTCGTCCAGGGCGGGGTCGACGGTCAGCGCCGGCACCTCGTCGTGCGCCACGGCCGCCCCTTCGTCACGCGTGCGTCGCGGCGGAGACAGCGCCGCCTCGGCCAAGCCATCAACGCCGCCGTCCGTCCCAGCATCCTCCGCGGTGCGCTGCCACGCCGCGAACAGCGCATCCGAGGCCGTGCGCCGGGCATCCGCGCTCGCGCTCGGCGAGAGGGGGCTGCCGCCCGCCGCGGCGTCGGCCATGGCCCGCGAGGCACCAGCCCGCACCCCGGGTAGGTCCGCCGCTTCGTCAGGAAGTGCGCGCTCTGCGGCACCGGCCAGGGCACGTTGTTCCGACACGGACTCCGTGACGGCCACGGACACCCCCAGTTCGGAAGGGAGGTCGCCTGGAGCGCTGGTATCGGCGTGAGGTGCTTGGACCTCCCCACCGTCCTCAGACGACCCGGAGCCGGGAGGCGGCGTGCAGGCGATTCCAGGCAGCAGCAGAACGAGCAGAAGCCAACGGCGCATGGACCTGACACGGTACGGAGGAGTGACGGCACACTCAACGTCGTCCACGGTGCGCTCGCCTGCGTGGGGCTCCGTGTGAGTGGGCAATTCGTGCCATCGCAGCGGCCCTTGTCACATGCAGCGGAAATGGCGGCGCGCCGGTGAGGCCAGCCCTCCGGAAGCCCACGGCATCCTTGAGCCTGGCGCCCGGGTGCCCGCCTCCCCAGCCGCCGGGCCCCATCCCCCAGCCCCTCTTTCCACCCGCCCCCTTCGGAAGATATGCAGCGGGGAGATGAAGCTCGCCGAGACTGCTCCGACCCCCGCGCCCGAAGCGCCGCCCCCCGCCCCCCTGTCCCTGGACGAGGTACGCCGCGTCACCCAGCTCCTGGAGGCCATCAGCGAGGACCGCTTCCTGTTGGCCGGCCTCCCCGAGGAGGACCGCATCGCCTTCCTGAGCGCCGCGGGCCGCGTGCTGCACCCGGACCGCGACGCTAAATCCCGGATGGCGAAGGCGCTGCGCCGCGACCGGAAGAAGACGAAGCGCGAGCACGACCGGGTCATCCGCGCGACCACCGAGATTCGCACCCTGCGCCGCTCCGCCATCTTCACGGTGCCCGCGCTGCCGCCTCCCCCCCCGACGGAAGCGGGGCCGGAGCGCATCCTCGAGCAGCCCCGCCGCTGCTACGTCTGCAAGGCCGAGTACCGCAAGCTGCACTTCTTCTACGACGCGATGTGCATCGAGTGCGCGGACTACAACTACGCCAAGCGCACCCAGCGCGCCGACCTGAACGGGAAGGTCGCGCTCATCACCGGCGCCCGCGTGAAGATTGGCTTCCAGGCCTCGCTGATGCTGCTGCGCTCCGGCGCGCGCGTCATCGCCACCACGCGCTTCCCCAACGACGCCGCGCAGCGCTACGTCCAGGAGTCGGACTTCGCGGACTGGGCGCACCGGCTGCACATCCACGGGCTGGACCTGCGCCACGCGCCCAGCGTGGAGCTCTTCGCGAAGTACATCGAGCAGACGCACGAGCGCCTGGACATCCTCATCAACAACGCCGCGCAGACGGTGCGCCGGCCCCCGGGCTTCTACGGCCACCTGCTGCCGGGAGAGATGCGCCGCGCGGAAGACCTGCCGGCGGCGGCGCGCGCACTGCTCGCGGGCCATGACGCCTGCGTCGCCACGGTGCAGCCGGCCGCCCTGGGGGCGGGCAGCGCGGGAGGCTCGGAGCTGGCCACCACCTGGCGCAGCAGCGACCCGGCGCTGGGCATCCACTCCTCCGCCGCGCTGTCCATGCTGCCCTACAACCTGGAGCAGGAGGGTGACGAGCGCGCCCTCTTCCCGCGGGGCCGGCTGGACGCGGACCTCCAGCAGGTGGACCTGCGGGACGTCAACTCGTGGCGGCTGCGGCTCGCCGAGGTCCAGACGGCGGAGATGCTGGAGGTCCACCTCATCAACGCGGTGGCGCCCTTCATCCTCGTCGGGAAGCTGAAGCCGCTGATGCTCAAAGACCGCTCGTCCCCCGGCCACGTGGTGAACGTCTCCGCGATGGAGGGCAGCTTCTCTCGCGGGACGAAGACGGACAAACACCCGCACACCAACATGGCGAAGGCGGCGCTCAACATGATGACGCTGACCTCCGCGCCGGACTACGCCCGCGACAACATCTACATGAACGCCGTGGACACCGGCTGGGTCACCGACGAGGACCCCGCGCAGCACGCCGAGCGCAAGGTGCAGGAGCTGGACTTCCAGCCACCGCTGGACATCGTCGACGGGGCGGCGCGGGTGGTGGACCCCATCATCGCCTCGGAGAACAGCGGCGAGTACGTCTGGGGCAACTTCTTCAAGGACTACCGTCACACCGCGTGGTGACACGCGGACCGGGGGCGTCATGGCAACCCGCAGTCTCCGCTTCGAGTCGTACGTCGAGGTCACCCCCGCTGAAGCCTGGGCGTGGGTGACGTCGATGAAGGGCATCTCCACGGAGCTGTACCCGTACCTGCGGATGACGGCGCCCCCGGGCGTGACGGGGCTCGCGGAGCTGCCCTTCGAACCGGGCCAACCGCTGTTCCGAAGCAAGCTGCTGCTGGGCGGCGTGCTGCCGGTGGGCTGGTCCGACCTGACGCTGCGCGAGTTGGAGCCGGGCCGCCGCTTCGTCGAGGAGTCCCCCATGAGCGCGATGCGTCAGTGGCGACACGAGCGCCGCATCGTCGAGGCGCACGCCGGCGTGGACATCATCGACCAGCTCGACTTCGAGCCCCGCTTCGGCGGCCGGCTGACGGAGGCCTTCATCCGGCGCCTCTTCGAGCACCGCCATTCGGTGCTCCGCCGCGCGCTCACACCGTCATTAGGTGGACGGGCGTCCCAGGAAAAGTCAGCCTAGCGGGACATGAGCCCCGAAGAACAATTCCACGTCGAAGTCCTCAAGCTGCTGCTCCAGGTCGCCACCGTCGATGGCCGCGTCGCGCACTCCGAGATTGAGCACATCCTGGACACCGCGCGAGGCATGAGCGCGCCGCTACACGAGTTGGCCGCGCTGACGCGCTGTCTGCAGAACAACGAGCCCTTGCCCCCGCCGAACATGGGCATCCTGCGCACCAACCCCTCCGCCGTCATCCGCGAGGCGAAGGCGCTCATCGCCAGCGACGGCAGCGTGCACGCGGAGGAAATCGAGATGCTGCGGCAGATTCGGGAGCTGCTCGGCGTCATCAACTGACGTCCACCGCGCGCGCTACGACTCGCTCTCCGGAGCCTCCAGCAGCTTGTAGAGCGTCTTGCGGTCCACATCGAGCAGGCGCGCCGCCTCGCTCTTGTTGCCGCCCACGTGCTGGAGCACCTGCGCGGCGTAGCGGCGCGACAGCTCGGCCAGGCTCGGCATGTCGCCCGCCAGGCCCGCCATCTTCGGGGTGGACGCGTCCCCAATCGGCTCCGGGAAGTCCTGGGGGCCCAGGACGCCCGTCACGTTGAGCGCCAGCGCCCGCGCCACCACGTTCTCCAGCTGCCGCACGTTGCCCGGCCAGTCATAGGCCGCCAGGCGCGCGTTCGCGTCCGGCGTCACCACCGGCCGCACCCCGCCGCGGGCATGACGTCCGGCGAAGTGCTCCACCAGCGCGGGGATGTCCTCGCTTCGCTCCCGCAGCGACGGCAGGTGCAGGTGCACCACGTCCAGGCGGTACAGCAGGTCCTCGCGGAAGAGGCCCTCCGCCACCCGCGCCTTGAGGTCCTTGTTCGTCGCCGCCACCACGCGCACATCCACCTTGACGGGGATGCTCTCACCCACGCGGCGGATTTCGCCCTCCTGCAGCACGCGCAGGAGCTGCGACTGCACCTTCATGCCGACGTCGCCAATCTCATCCAGGAAGAGCGTGCCGCCGCTGGCCTCCTCGAAGACGCCTCTCCGCGCGCCGGACGCGCCGGTGAAGCTGCCCTTCGCGTGGCCGAACAGCTCACTCTCCATCAGCGATTCGGTAATCGCGCCGCAGTCCACGGGGATGAAGGGCCCGCTCATGCGCGGCGAGCGCTTGTGCAGCGCGCGCGCCACCATCTCCTTCCCCGTGCCCGTCTCCCCCGTAATCAGCACCGGCACGTTGCTGGCCGCCGCGCGCGCCACCTGCTTGTACACCTCCAGCAGCGCCGGGCTGCGGCCCACCATCATCAACGAGCCACGCTCCACCTGCTGGCGCAGCGAGCGGTTCTCCTCCACCAGCCGCTTCTGCTCCAGCGCCCGGCGCGCCACGCGCAGAATCGCGTCCACGTCGAAGGGCTTGGCCAGGTAGTCGAAGGCGCCCTGCTGGATGCTGTCCAGCGCGCCTTCGATGTTGCCGAAGGCCGTCACCACCACCACCGGCGTGTCCGGCAGTTGCGCCTTCACCTCATGGAGCACCTTCAGCCCGTCGCCCGGCTCGGGCATGGCCATGTCCGTGAGGACCAAATCAAAGGCGCCCTCGGCGATGCGCTCGGTGGCGCGGCGCGGGTCCTGGGCCTGCGTCACCGCGCCCAGGGGGCCCAGCAAGCGCTGGAGCAAATCACGGGCCTGCGGGTCATCATCCACGACGAGGATGCGGGTTGAGCTCATGTGCCGACCTTGCGTATTCCGGCGGAAGCCGTCGTTGTCTGAGCGCCGCGGGTGCCCGCCGCCGGGCGCACCACGCGGGGGAAGCGCACCACCACGTGCGTTCCTTTTCCATCTTCCGAGCTCACCACCAGCGTGCCGCCGTGCGCCTCCACCACGCGCTTGGTGGTGACCAGTCCCAGTCCATGGCCCGGCAGACCGCGCACCTCGGGCGCGCGGAAGAAGGGCTGGAACAGCGAGGCCTGGGTGCCCGGCGCCATGCCGATGCCGTTGTCCACGACCTCCAGCACGGCCATGCCACCCTCGGTGGCCACGCGCACCTTCACGCGGGCGTCGGGCCGGCCCGCCGAGTATTTCACCGCGTTGGTGAGCAGGTTGCGCGCGCTCACCTGCAACAACTGCCCGGGGCAGTCCACCGCCACGCCGGGCTCCAGCTCCCGCTCCAGCGCCACGCCCTGCGCCGCCGCCGTCTGCGCCACCTCCAGCAGCACGGTGGTGACGGCCGTATCCAGCTCACCCACCGTGCTCTCACCGCGCGTGCCGGCGCGGCAGAAGCGCAGCAGCGCCTCGATGAGCTCGCCCATGCGCACCGCGCTGGACTCACACTGCGCCAGCATCTCCAGCGCGCCCGCGTCGTTCACCGCGCCGGTGCGGCGGATGAGCGTCAGGTAGCCCTTGAGCGGCGCCAGCGGGGAGATGAGGTCATGCGCCACGCGCCGCGTGAAGGCATCCAGCTCCTGGTTGTGCCGGCCCAGCTCCTCCAACTGGCCCTGGATGATGGCCTCCTGGCGCTTGAGCAGCGAGGTGACGCGCAAGCCCACCAGCGACGACAGGAGGATGGCCAGCAGCGTGGCGCCCGCGCCCAGGGCCGTGTTGCGCACGCGCAGGTCGTCCAACCGGCTCACCAGCCTGCGCGCCTCGGCGGCGTTCTCCTCCTCCAGCGCGCCGCCCAGCGCGTCCAGCTCCGCCGCCAGCGGGCGGATGCGCTCGGCCAGGTGGCGCCGGGCCCGCTCCGCCTCGCGGCGCTGCGAGAAGATGGCCGCCGCGCGCACCTGGTCCGCCAGTCCCTGGCACGCGGCGTTGAAGCGGTACCACAGCGCCTTCTCGCCCTGCGGGAGGTTGCGTGTGTACGCCTCCGACGAGGCGCGGATGTCCGCGAGAATCTGCTCCATCACCGCGTCCGCGGCGCGGCGCTCGGCGTCACCCGTGGCGCGGACATGCGCCTCGATGGCGGACTCCAGCGACAGCGCGTCCACGCGGATGCGGCCAATGGAGCCGGCCCGCTCCAGCGCCTCCTGCACCAGGCCGTCCACCTGGCTGCCCGTGCGGACTTCCGTCCACAACGTGAAAGCGGTGACGGCCGACAGGAGGACGACCACGAAGAAGAAGCCGGCCCGGTAGCCGCGGATGGGGATGCGGGAGCTCGCCACGCCGTTCCTCTATCACGGAGCCAGCGGCGCGCGTCCGGCGGGACGTCAGGGCGCCGTCGGCGCGACGTTGCCGGCCGCGGAGGGGGCAGCCGGCTGGAGCGGATTGTTCAACCGCCGCCGTGCACGCTCCAGCGCGGACTCATACCAGACGTCCGACAGCTCCTCGTGCATCTCCTTCAGCTCCTTCAGCTCGTGGACCTCGCGCTCCAGCACCAGCAACTGGGTGTTGTGCTCCTCCAGCGCGTGCCGGTCCGCCTCGGTCCGCACCAGTTCCTCCAACAGCGCCGCGCGCGCCTGCTCCGCCTCCGCGCGCTCCAGCCGCACCTGCTCCAGCGCCGACTCCAGCTGGGCCATGCGCAGCGCGAACACCTCGGCGCGCTCCCGCTCCGCCTCGTAGTCGCGACGCCACCGGTCCGCCTCGAGGACCTGGGCCTCCAGCCGCTCGAGCGGAACAGTCGTCGCGCAACCCGTACCCAGGACGGCCAACGCTGTCGCGCAACAGAGGAACCGCATGAACCGTCTCTCCCACACCATGACCGCGCGACATGCGCGGCGAAGGCGCCGGGCCGACACCCTGCAACCAGATGACGCGTGCAGCTTGCTCAAGTGCTCCGTCATCGTCAAAGCAGCAACTGCCTGTCTGGGGAGCTTGCCCCCATTGTCGGAGCTCCAACTGCGGAGTTTCTCCCCACGGACATCCGCGACAGACACCTGCGCTCCCTCTGACAACGCTCCTGGCACGCCGCCTGCTCAAGCCCTCGCTCGCTGGGACGGCGCAATCTCGCGCCGTCGTTCGTCACCGGAGCTTTTTATGAAGACCGTGTTCGCCGCCGCCCTCCTCGCCGCCGCCACCGCGTTCGCCAACACCCCGGCTCCCGCCGAGCCCGCTGCCGAGACCAAGCCCGCCGCCGTCGAAGCCGCGCCCGAGGCCCCCCAGGCCGAAGAGGCGCAGGCCGAGGCGGCCCCCGAGGCCAAGCCCGCGAAGAAGGCCAAGAAGCCGGCGAAGAAGGCGGCCAAGGCCGCTGCCGCCACAAACTAATCAAGATTTACAGCTTTTTGGTCGGTGCGCGGGGGTGCCTCTTCCAAGGGAGGTACCCCCGTTGCCGTTGCGGGTCCATATAAACCCATATTGCCTCGATTTCTGAGACGCCCTCTCGGAATGCCTATCGATGTCCAAGAAAACCCATCCGGGTCAGGACTTTCGCGTCCCCGTCAATCCGTCCAGTGAACGTGAGATTTGACAGAAACAGAAGAATCCTGCTTAATGTGACTTCAGTGAATCACTGACCGTCCCGAACAGGGTCGGAACTCAAACGAGCGCACCAATGATCGAAGCCTTCTCGAAGGTGTCGGAAGCCTCGAAGCTGCTGCTGGAGAAGGGCCTGGCCCCGAGCACCGGCATGGAGGCGCTGAGCATGGTGGGCCACGCGTTGGGCGTGGACCGCGCGTACATCCTGGAAAACCGCGTACAGGGCACCTACGGCCGGTTCATCACCGACATGCGCCACGCCTGGGCGGAGCCGCCCACGCCGTCGCCGCTGGCCAACCCGGTGATGCGGGCCTTCTCCTTCCGCGAGTTCGCGCCGGGCTGGGTGGACATGCTGGAGGCCGGCATGGTGGTGGCGTGCCCCACCCGTGACGCGCCCCCGACGATGAAGGACCTGCTGGAGCGCCAGGGAACGCAGTCCATCCTCCTGTGCCCCATCAACCCCTCCCGGCAGCAGTGGTGGGGCATGGTGGCCTTCGAGGACTGCCGCCGTCCCCGCGCCTGGAAGCCCGAGGAGGTGACGCTGCTCAAGTCCCTGGCGCGCGCGGTGGCGGCGTCCGTCCGACATGGGCAGATGCGCTCCTCCCTGGACCAGGTCCGAAACAGCCTGCGCCAGGCGGTGAGCCGCACGCCGGTGTCCGGACTCTGAACGGCTGGCGGGCGGGGCGCCTGGCGGCTTGCCGGGGGGCAATGCCGACCCGTGCAAGAGCGAACCTTTCCAGCGCCGGGTTTCTGCTACCCTGGCCGCCCCTTCGCTCACCGCCATGTCCTCAATCGACCCCACCGCGATCAGCCGTCCGCGCTCTTCGGACATCATCAGCGGCTACCACCTCGACAAGCTCGTCGGCAGTGGAGGCATGGGAGAGGTCCACAAGGCCACCCAGCTCTCGCTAGGCCGCACGGTGGCGGTCAAGCTCCTCAACCCCGAGCTGGCGAAGGACCCGTCCTTCATCGCGCGCTTCCAGAAGGAAGCCGCCGCGCTCGCGACCCTGAGCCATCCCCACATCGTCTCCATCGTCGACAAGGGGAAGACGGACACCACGTACTACCTGGTGATGGAGTTCGTGGACGGCCCGTCGCTGCGAGAGCTGATTCGCGAGCCACAGCTGGACGTCGTGGGCGCGCTGCGGCGCATGCTGCAGATCTGCCGCGCCATTGAGTACGCGCACGGCCGTGGCGTCATCCACCGGGACTTGAAGCCGGAGAACATCCTGCTGGACCAGCAGGCCGGCGGCATCGCCAAGGTGTCTGACTTCGGGCTGGCGTCCTTCCTGGATGACGCCAGCCCGTCCTCACGCTACGCGCTCACGTCCACGCACATGTCCATGGGCACGCTGTCGTACATGGCGCCCGAGCAGCGCGTGGACGCAAAGAGCGCGGACGCGCGCGCGGACATCTTCTCGCTGGGCGTCATCCTCTATGAGTGGCTCACGGGCGAGGTGCCGCTGGGCACCTTCGACCCGCCGTCGCGGCGCAAGCCGGGGCTGGACGCGCGGCTGGACATCATCGTCACGCGGTGCCTCAAGCCGGACCCGGAGGACCGCTACCCCTCCGTCACCGCGCTCATCGCGGACCTGGAGCTGCTCGTCCCGGGCAGCCTGCCGTCCCTGGCGCCGGTGAAGCTGACGCACCTGCAGCGCGTCCGCCAGGGCGTGCGCAAGGTGGTGCGCCTGGCCCTGCAGGCCGCGGCCGTGCTGCTGGTGATGGCGGCGCTGGCCGTGCTGGGCCGGGAGTGGCTGCGCAGCGGGGAGAAGCCCGTGCCGCCGCAGCCAGGGGCCGCGCTGAACGCGGACCTGGGCCCGCCCTCGCCCCGGTCCATGCCGGGCCGGCTGGAGACGGGCTCCGAGAAGCGCACGGTGTCGGTGGGAGACGGGCCGGACGCGCCGTCGCTCCTGGTCGCCGGACGGCCGGTGGAGGCGGAGGAGAAGGCCATCATCTTCCCGCCCGTGGAGGAGCGCTCGCAGTCGCGCGTGGGCCGTGCCCGCGTGGACGTGGTGGGGCTGGACGGCGACATCGCCGTGCTCAGCGCCCGCGTGCGCGCGGACGCGCCGCCGGACACCTGGAAGCGCCGCGGCTACGTCATGCTCTATGGGCCGTCGCTGCAGGCCCCCTCGGCCGCGCTGCTGCTGCAGGGCAGCACGGGCCGCTACGTGGCGCTCATCCACGACGGCTCGGGCGCGCCGCTGCGGCTCGAATGGGCCCTGGGCGAGCGCCGCGGCACCATGCTGGGCCTGGCGTCGCCGGAGGGCGAGGCCGCGCTGGAGCTGCGGGTGGACGCGGACGGCGTCATGCAGGGCTACGTCGGCAAGGGCAAGGACCAGCGCGCCATTGGCGAGCCACTCAACCTGGGCCCGGGCTGGATGGAGCACTTCGGGGACGCGCCCGTGCCCGCCTTCGGCTGCATCGAAGGCACCTGCCGCGCCGAAGGCTTCGTCTACACCGTGCGGCGCGCGCCGCCCCCGGGGACGACGGCGCCCGTGCCGGTGGCCAAGGCCGTGGTCGCCGCGGTGCCGGCCAAGGCGGTGCCCGCCAAGCGTCCCCCCCCGCCCCCGAAGAGGCAGCCCGCCAAGGGCTCCTCGAAGGGCCCCACGAAACGGCGGTAGAGCGTCCGGCAGCACGCGCCCCGGACATTCCAGCGCAGGGGAATATGGCCACGGCCAAGGGATTGCACTATCCCTGACCCCTCCTATGCGCACCATTCGACTCGGCTTCGCCGCGCTCGCACTCGTCACGGCCCTCACGGCCTGCCACCGTTCCACTTCCACGGCGACACCGCGCGTCCTCGAAACCGCTGCGGAGCAGGTGCAGAAGGGCACCCAACAGGCCCGCACGCTCGCGTTCGCGGGCTTCCACGCCCTGCTCGTCGCGGGTGACGCCACGCTGGCGCAGCAGCGCTTCGATGACGCCATTGCCCGCGACGCGGGAGACGTCTACGCGCTGGCCGGCCAGTCGCTGATGGCACGCCGCGCGGGCCGTCCCGACCGCGCGCTGGTGGCGTCGCTGGAGCTGGCGGCGCGGGCGCCCACGCACCCGCTGGCGGCCGTCGCGGCGCGCCACGTGTTGGATTCGGTGGGCACGTCGCGGGCGCTGGACGACGACATCCTCCGCGGCGTGGAGCGGGCGCTGGCGGCGGGCGCGACGGGCGAGGCCGCCTATCTGCTGCGCGGCGCGCGGATGTCGGTGGCCGTGGTGCGCGGCGACGCGGAGGCCCGCGACGCGGCGATGCTGCAACTGGGCGGGGTGAGCGAAGTCTCGCTGGTGGGCCCCTTCTCGCCCTTCCACGTGCTGGCCTGGGACGAAAGCACCCCCGTGAGCCAGAGCGGCTCGCTGGCGGGCCCCTTCACCAGCGCCTTCGGTCCGCTGCCGGTGCGCACGGTGCGCGCCCCTGACGGACGGATGGACCTGACGGGCGAGCCCGGCCAGGGCGACCTCTACGTGCAGGCCTTCGACGCGGACGTGACGGAGCCGGGCCTCTACGTGGCCCGCACCGTGAGCGGCACCTCGCATCAGGTGCTGGTGGACGGGGCTCCGCTGATGGAGCGCCGGGCGTGGGAGCGCGCCACCTCCACCGTCACCGCGCGCGCCGTGCAACTGCCCGCGGGCAAGCACCGCTTCGTCGTGCGTCAGCTCAAGGGCGGCACCTCCGGACTGCTCACCTTCGCCCTGCTGCGCGTGGACGGGCGTCCGTCCGGCGTGCGCTTCAGCGCGGCCACCAGCGCGGCGCCGACGGCGTGGGGCAGCAAGGCCGAGTTCTCCGACGCGACGCCCGGCGTGTTCCCCTCCACGGAGGGCTTGAAGACGGCCCTGCACGAGGAGGCCGGCGAGCTGCTGGCCGTCGTGCTGGCGGTGCGGGACGGCCTGCAGCGGGACGCGGACGGCGCGCGGCGGCTGATGGCCTCGGTAAACGCCAACACCCCGGCCCTGCTGTGGCTGCGCGCGGAGGTCGCGTCCGCGGACCGCACCGTGCCCTCCAAGGTGGCGCGCGGCCGGGCCACGCGCGATTTGGAGTCCGTGCTGGCCAAGGACCCGGGCAACGTGGCGGCGCTGCTGCTGCGCGCGGAGCTCTTCCTCGACGAAGGCCAGCCCACCTCCGCCATGGACATGCTGAAGACGGCGTCCGAGGTGGCCCAGCCCGCCGGCCACCCGGTGTTCATGCTGCGCGCCCGCGCCGCGCTGGCGCTGGAAGTGGAGGCCCTGGCGGAGGAGTCGCTCGCCGCGGCGCTGGAGGCCCAGCCCGGCCTGTGCGAGGCGCTGACGCTCCAGTACAGCCTGGCCCGCCGCCGTGACGCGGCGGAGCGGAGCGACACCCTGGTGGCGTCCCTGGAGGGCTGCCCCGGGACGGTGGTGCGCCAGGCCGAGCACGCGCGCGCGCGCGGCGACATGGAGACGGCGACGAAGCTGTACGGCGAGCTCCAGGCCCGCGACCCCAGCAGCATCAGCCTGGCCAACACGCTGGCCAGCCTCTACGTGTCCCAGCGCCGCTTCGACGACGCCACCGCGGTGCTCCAGAAGCTGGCGACCGTGTGGCCTCGCAACGCGGAGCTGGTGAAGCGCATGGCGGACGTGCGCGAATACGCGGGCCAGCCGGCCGAGGCGCTCAAGCTGCGCGAGAAGGCGCTGACGATGGCGGGCGACGACCTGACGCTGCGCCGCGCCGAGGAGCGCGCGAAGACGGGCCACGAGCTGCTGCAGGCCTACGCCGTGGACGGACGCGAGGCCATCCGCGCCTACGAGGCGGAGCCCGTCAGCGGCGGCAGCGCGGCGGCCTTCGTGCTGGACGCGGCGGCGGTGCGCGTCTACCCCGACGGCAGCATCGTCAACCGCATCCACACGGTGCAGAAGGCGCTGGAGCAGTCGGGCGTGCAGGAGATCGCCGAGGTGACGGTGCCGCGCGGCGCGCAGGTGCTGGCGCTGCGCACGCTGAAGGCGGACGGCCGGGTGCTGGAGCCGGAGAACATCGAAGGCAAGGACACGGTGAGCCTGCCCGGCGTGGCCGTGGGGGACTACGTGGAGGTGGAGTACCTGCTCGCGGAGCCTCCGCGCGGCCCCGCGCAGCCGGGCTTCACGGCGTCCGCCTTCTACTTCCAGATTGCCAACCAGCCCAACGCCTGGGTGACGTACACGGTGGTGGCGCCCAAGGGCGTGGGCATGAAGGTGGACGCCCACGGGATGAAGGTGCCGGAGCCCAAGGTGGACGGCGACGTGGAGGTGTTCCACTTCGAGACGCGCCGCGTGCCGCCGTTCATCCCCGAGCCGGACGCGCCGCCCTCCGCCAACGAGTACCTGCCCTTCGTCATCGTCGGCGCGGGCGCCACGGGCAACGAGGCCCTGGTGAAGCTCTACGGCGACGCCTTCCAGGAGCGCTGGCTGCGCACGGCGGAGGTGGACGCCTTCGCGCGCAAGGCGGCGGAGGGTAAGTCGGGCCTGGACGCGGTGAAGGCGCTGCATGCCGCGGTGATGCAGCGCTTCTCCGGCCGGGACGCGAGCCTGAGCCAGACGGCGGCGTCCACGGTGGCCCAGGACCGGGGCAGCCGGCTGACGGTGCTGAAGGCCGGTCTGGACGCGCTGGGCATTCCCTCGCGGGTGGTGGCGGTGCGGACCTTCAACACGGACCCGTCGGCCTACACCTTCCCCCAGGACGCGCTGCTGCCCTATGCGGCGCTGCGCGTGGAGGTGCCCGGCACCGAGCCGGTGTGGGTGGACACCTCCGTGCGTTATGGCCCCTTCGGCGAGCTGCCGGAGCTGGCCATGGGTGGCCAGGAGGCGTGGCTGCTGCCCGAGCCCGGCCGCCCGCTGCGGAAGGTGCAGACGCCGCCCATGAAGGAAGTCCCCGGCAAGGAAGTGAAGCTGGCGCTGACGCTCACCGAGGACGGCACGCTCAGCGGACAGGGCGAGGAGACGTACTCCGGCTTCGAGGCGGCGCAGATTGCCGAGGCCTTCAACCAGCTGTCGGCGGAGAGCCGCAACCAGGCGCTGCAGGGCGCGGTGGCGCGGTACTTCGGCGGTGCGTCACTGTCGAGCGTGAAGCTGGAGCACCAGGAGCAGGTGGGCGCGCCCTTCGTGCTGCGCTACGAGTTCACCGTGCCGCGCTTCGGGCGGATGGAGGGCGGACAGCGGATGGCGCTGGGGCCCCTCACCTTCCCCGCGCAGCTCGGCCGGCGCTTCGTGCAGCTGAGCACGCGCCGCACGCCGCTCTACATCGACACCACCGAGGCCAGCCGCACGCAGGTGACGCTGTCCATGCCCAAGGGCTGGAAGCTCACCGACCCCCAGGCGTCACTCCAGGCGGAGAACGCGTTTGGCCGCTTCGCCCGCGCGGAGAAGCAGGACGGCTCGACGCTCAGCGTCACCGAGTCGCTGCGCGTGCCGCGCAACCGCGTCATGCCCGACCAGTACGAGCTGTTCTCCGGCTTCACCGGGGACGTGGACCTCATCCAGACGCGGGAGCTGGTCCTGGTGAAGCCCTAGCCAGGGGATGAATAAAGCCGGACGGCGCCGCGTCTTTTTTCCACACCGGCCCCGCACTGGGGGATTCCCAGGGGGGCCGGTGGCAGCATCTGTCTGGTAACCCACGGAGATGACGCGATGACTCCTCGATGGTGGGCTTGTCTGGTGACCTTGCTGGCGGCGCCCATGGTTCACGCGCAGACCGCGCCGGTCCCCGCGTCAGAGCCTGGATATTCCGAATACGCCTACGACGACACGGAGTTCGAGGACGAGGACACGGCGCCCATGGCGCCCTCCGCCCCGCCGCAGCTCCCCGCGGAGAACGCCTCGGCCCGGCCCTTCGCGGGCGCCGTCTGGGCCTCCGGCCACTGGTACTGGGACGGTAGCGAGTGGCGCTTCAACGCCGGCACCTGGCTGGCGCCCATGGACGGCTACCGGTTCATCAACGGCTACTGGGAGCCGGACGGCCGGATGTGGCGGTGGGTGTCCGGCGGCTGGGCCCGGCATGACTCCCCGGTGGTGGAGATTCCCATCGCCGTGGCGAGCGAGGAGCTGACCACGCAGCAGGCGCCTCCGCCGCTCCGCGTCGAGCACGCGCCGGCACCGCCAGCCCCCTCCTACGTCTGGACGCCCGGCTACTGGTACTGGGCCGGCGCCAACTACGTGTGGGTGGGTGGAATGTGGGCCGCCCCGCCCCGTCCTGGGCTCGTCTATGTGTCGTCCCGCTGGATGCGCCGCGGGCCGTCCTGGTACTTCTCCGCTGGCGGCTGGGCCAACCGGGGCTCGGTGCGTGTCACGGTGCCCGTTTACCGCCACGCCCACGTCACCGTGGCGCGCCGGCACCCGCACTACTTCACGCACTCCTGGCGCCGCTACCCGGCGGTGCGACACCATGTCTACCGCCCCGGGTACAACTACCGGCGCGGCCCCAGCCCGGTGCGTCAGCACTACCGTGGCAACAACGGCAACCGCGGGGGCAATGGCAACTACCACCGGGCGTCACCCGGTGGGCCCGGCGGACGGCACGGCGCCTCGCCCGGCGGAGGGCACCGCCGCGGCGACGGTGGACGCCGCGGTGGCCGGGACTGACGCCTCACGGCGCGCTCAGGGGGGCAACCCCACCCCGAGCGCGTCCCGGATGGTGGTCGCCGTGTACGGAGTGCCCCACACGGCGTTGACCTCCTCCGCCATCAACGCCGCCCCACTGACGACGCGACCGGCGCTCACCTCGACCATCAGCACCCGGGCGTCCGTGAGCGTGTGCAGCCGTGGCGCCGCGGCCTCCATGTCCAGCCCCTGCCGCTTCAAGTCGCGCACGTCCTGAAGCCAGGTGCGCAGGTGGGCCTGGAGATATGGGACGATGACGTGCTGCGTGGGCGACGCGAGCGCCGTCAGCAGGTGCCCCAGGTAGATGGGGGTGATGGCCCCCGCGTAGGTCTCCACCAGGGGGCCATGATTCAAGGGTGAGGTGTTCCAGTCCGCCGGCGTTCCGTGCAGCACGTAGAGCGGCGTCACCCTGCTGCCCGCCGCCGCCACCAGGGCCTGCGTCTGCTCATAGGGCACGAGCGCGTCCCGGTCCTCGTGGACGACGAGGAAGGGCACCTCCAGCGTCGAGGCCACGTGCGCCGCGGTCCACCGCCTGTAGTCCGCGCCCGGGGCGTTGGGACGACCTCCCGTGGTGGCGAAGATGCGGCGGCTGTACGGTTCGAAGAAGGTCTCGTAGTTGAAGCGCACCGCGGGGTCGCTCACGCGCGCCGGCACGGTGACGTCCAGGTAGTTCACCTGGTGCTCGAAGTCCGACAGCGGGTAGAGGGCGACGCCGACCTTCGGACGGACCTCGGCCGGTGCATCCGCCGCGGCGTACAGCGCCTCGAAGCCGCCCCACGAGCCACCGACGATGCCAATGCGCTCGCGGTCCACGCCCTCGGCCTGGGTGAGGAAGCGCATCCCCGCGTGCATGTCGTCGCGGTCGTTCTGGATGCTGCCCCCCGCGTAGAAGCGGCCGAAGATGGCCAGCACGCCGAAGTCGTGGCGCAGGTAGAGCAAGGCCTCCGACGCGACGGTCTCCGGCGTGCTCTGCGAATAGGCGATGTAGTGCGCGCCACCGTCGAAGTTCGGCTCGCTGTCGTCCAGGTACAGCCCGTTGGGCCGCGCCGCCCACCGCTCGTCCACGGCTTCGCCCGTCCAGGCGATGCCGTCATAGGGACGCGTGAGCACCATGACGGGCCAGGCGCCGGGGCTCCGGGGCGGGAACCACTGCGCATAGGCCGGGGCCTTGCCGGCCTCCTCCAGGCGCAAGAGCTGGTAGGTCCACACCTCGCCTTCGAGCGTGGCCTGGCCCGTGCCCAGCACCGTCACCGTGAGCTCGGAGGCGCCAGCATCCGGGATGGAGACGCCGCCATCCTCGGACGGCTCCGAGCCGCCGCCGTCACACGCCACAGGAAAGCCGCCCAGGAGGACGGCACCGAGGACTGTCATCAAGAGGGGACGCATGTCCCTGATGACACCGTGCGGCGAGAACTTTGAAAGGGGGGCAAGCGTTTTTCGCGCTACTTCGCGGCAGCCTCCGCCGCATCCCGGAAGATGGCCACGGCGGGCTCGCCGTCCTTGCCCACGTAGCCGCGGTACATGCCGGCGGAGTTGAAGGGCATGGCCACGTTGCCCTCGCGGTCCATCGCGATGACGCCGCCCTCGCCGCCGGCCTTCACCAGCACGTCGTTGATGACGACGTTGGCGGCCTCCGGCAACGGCACGTTCTGGTATTCCACGCGGGCGCAGATGTCGCGCGCCACGGTGTAGCGGATGAAGAACTCGCCATGGCCGGTGGCGGACACGGCGCAGCGCGCGTCCGCGTACGTCCCCGCGCCGATGATGGGCGCATCCCCCACGCGGCCGTAGCGCTTGTTCGTCATGCCCCCCGTGGACGTGGCCGCTGCGAGCGCGCCCGTCTGGTCCAGGGCCACCGCGCCCACGGTGCCGAACTTGTGGTCTCCGCTCACCGGGTCATACCCCGCCGGCAGCGCGGAGGACGGCTGCTGCCGCGCGCGCTCCTTCTCCAGCGCGCGCTGGAGGCCCTGCCAGCGGTCCTCCGTGTAGAAGTACTTCGGGTCCACCAGCTCCACGCCCCGCGACTTGGCGAAGGACT
Organism: Myxococcus sp. SDU36; assembly: GCF_030168875.1. Lineage (NCBI taxonomy): Bacteria > Pseudomonadati > Myxococcota > Myxococcia > Myxococcales > Myxococcaceae > Myxococcus > Myxococcus sp. SDU36. Next base: position 8,028,901 of record NZ_CP077414.1, on the reverse strand, counting down.
CGGCGCCCTCCCCCACCATCATCACGTGCGGCGACTGCTCCATGACGAGCCGCGCCAGCGAGAGGGGATTCTTCACGCGCCGCACGCCCGCCACGGCGCCCGCCTTGCGCGTCGTGCCGTCCATGATGGCGGCGTCCAGCTCGTTGACGCCGTCGTGCGTGAAGACGGCGCCCTTGCCCGCGTTGAAATACGGAGCGTCCTCCAGGATGCGGACCGCGGCGCTCACGGCATCCAGCGCGGAGCCGCCACTGGCCAGCACCCCATGTCCCGCCTGGAGCGCTTGGGTCAGCGCGGCCCGGACCTCGGCCTCGCGCTCCGGGGAGAGATTCTCCCGGGAGATGACACCCGCGCCGCCGTGAATGACCAGCCCCCACTTCGGCTTGGGCGCTGGCGCGTCATGCGAGGTCGGCTGCTCGCTGTCGGTACGAGCAACCCCGGTACGGGTGGCACAGCCCATGGGCGAAAGCAGCATCACTGCACCCAGGATGAGCGCACGGCGGAGGGGAACGGAAGCGACGGACATTCGAGAGACCTCCAGAGCGCTCCGTCGGTAGCACGCCCTCCAGGGAGGCACAACGCGGGGGCCGGGGAGAATGCACAGTGTCGAGAACGACAACCGTTCCGACACAGCGAGGTGAGCGCGATGAGGAAGCTGAGAGGGTTGCGAGTGGCCGTGCTCGCGGCGGATGGCTTCGAGCAGGTGGAGCTGACAGCGCCGGTGAAGAAGCTGGAGCGGCAGGGCGCCGAGGTGACGATTGTGTCCCCCCACAAGGGCCGCATCCGCGGGATGAACCACCTCGTTCCGGGGAAGAAGGTCAACGTGGACGCGTCCCTGCGCGAGGTGAAGGCGGCGGACTTCGACGCGGTCCTCCTCCCGGGAGGGCTCGTGAACCCGGACCTGCTGCGGCAGAGCGCGCTCGCCCTGGACTTCGTGCGGGACGCCGACGCGTTGGACTTGCCCATCGCCGTCATCTGCCATGGCCCCTGGGTCCTGATTTCGGCGGGCCTCGTGGAGGGCCGGGCGCTGGCCGCGTGGCCGGGCATCCGCGACGACGTGCGCAACGCGGGTGGCCGGTGGGTGGAAGAGCCGGTGATGCGCGATGGCAACTGGGTCTCCAGCCCGGGACCGCGACAGATGTTCGCGTTCATCAAGGGCATGGTGGAGCTCTTCGCGGAGAAGATGCCGGAGGTCTCCGCTCGCGCGCCGATGGTGCCCGTGCGCCAGGCAGCGCCCGCCCTGTGGCCGAAGCTGCTCGCCGGGACGCTGGCCACCGCGGCGCTCGGCCTGGGCGCGCGACGGCTGGCCCTGCGCTGAGACGTCACCGGCCCTTGGCGAAGCGGTCCGCCGAGGGCCTTCGTCCCACGGCTACATCCACCCGAGCTGGAGCCGCGCCACGTCCGACATGCGCTCTTGCCCCCAGGGCGGGTCCCAGACGAGCTCCACGCGCGTCTCCGCCACCCCGGGCACCGAGCCCACCTTGGTGCGCACGTCCTCCACCAGCACCGGCCCCATGCCGCAGCCGGGCGCGGTGAGCGTCATCTGGATGTCCACGCGCTGTCCACCCTCCGGCAGCGGCTCCGCCTTGCACGCGTACACCAGGCCCAGCTCCACGATGTTCACCGGAATCTCCGGGTCATACACCGTGCGAAGCTGCTCCCAGACCTGCTCCTCGTTGAACTCGCTGGCGTCGCCGGCGGCCCGCTCCTTGGGGGCGTACTCCTCCCCCAGCGCGCCGCCGTCCTTCTCGTCGATGCGGAAGAGCTGACCGTAGGGGTCCTGCACCGTGAGATTGCCGCCGAGCGTCTGCGTCACCCGCAGCTCGGAGCCCCCGGGCAGCACCACCCGGTCTCCGCTGGGGATGATTGTCGCGGACACGTCGCGCTCCAACACCGCCATCATTCCTCGCATGTGGCCCTCCACCCCTACTCCGTGGACACGGCCTCGCCGCGTCCCTCCAATGCCGCGCGCAGCGTGTGCCAGGCCAGGCTGGCGCACTTCACCCGCGCGGGAAACTCGCTGACGCCGGACAGCACCGCCAGCTTGCCCAGCGCGTCCACGTCCACCGACTCCGGACCTTCCGTCACCAGCTTGTGGACGCGCTCGAAGATGACCTCCGCCTCCGCGCGGGTCCGGTCCTTCACCGCCCCCGTCATCAACGACGCGGACGCCTTGGAGATGGCGCAGCCCTGGCCCTGGAAGGCCACGTCCTTGATGACGCCGCCCTCCACCTTCAGCGTCACCACCAACTGGTCGCCGCACAGCGGGTTGTGGCCCGCCGCCTCCGCGGTGGCGCCCTCCACCACGCGGTAGTTGCGCGGCCGCTTCGAGTGCTCCAGCACGACCTCCTGATAGAGGTCCTTCAAGTCATCCGACGCACTCACTGGAACACCTCCAGGACCTTGTGCAGGCCGCGGACGAGCGCGTCCACGTCCTCGCGCGTGTTGTAGAGCGCCAGCGACGCCCGGGACGTGGCCGGCACCTTGAAGTGCTGCATCACCGGCTGCGCGCAGTGGTGGCCCGTGCGGATGCAGATGCCCTCACGGTCCAGGATGGTGCCCACGTCGTGCGGGTGGACCTCCGCCAGCATGAAGGAGAGCACGGCGGACTTCTCTCGCGCCGTGCCCACCATGCGCAGCCCCGGCACCGACTCCAGCGCCTGCGTGGCGTAGGCCAGCAGCTCCCGGTCGTGCGCGGCGACGTTCTCCATCCCCAGCGCCTCCAGGTAGCGGATGGCCGCCGCCAGGCCCACCGCGCCCTCCAGGTTGGGCGTGCCCGCCTCGAAGCGGTACGGCACCCGGTTGTACGTCACCTTCTCCATCGTCACGGAGAGGATCATGTCGCCGCCGCCCTGGTAGGGCGGCATCGCCTCCAGGCGCTCCTTGCGGCCGTACAGCACGCCGATGCCGGTGGGGCCGAACATCTTGTGCCCGCTGAAGGCGTAGAAGTCGCAGCCCAGGTCCTGCACGTCCACGGGGAAGTGCGTCACCGCCTGCGCGCCGTCCACCAGCACGGGGATGCCCTTCGCGTGGGCCCGCCGCGTGAGCTCCTTCACCGGCACCACGGTGCCCAGCGCGTTGGACACCTGCGTCACCGCGAGGATGCGCGTGCGCTCCGTCAGCAGCGCGTCCACGGCGTCGAGCACCAGCTCGCCCCGGTCATCCACGGGGATGACCTTGAGCACGGCGCCCGTCTGCTCGCACAGCATCCGCCAGGGGACGATGTTGGCGTGGTGCTCCATCTGGGTGATGAGCACCTCGTCCCCGGCGCCGATGTGCTCGCGCCCGTACGTCTGCGCCACCAGGTTGATGGCCTCGGTGGTGCCACGCACGAAGACGATTTCCTTCGCGTCCCGGGCGTTGATGAAGCGGCGCACCGCCTCTCGCGCGCCCTCGTAGGCCTCCGTGGCGCGCTCGGAGAGCACGTGGACACCGCGGTGCACGTTGGCGTTGTCGTGCTGGTAGAAGCGCACCAGCGCGTCGATGACGGCCTGCGGCTTCTGCGCCGTGGCGGCGCTGTCCAGGTACACCAGCGGCCGGCCCCGCACCTCCTGGTGGAGGATGGGGAAGTCCTCGCGGACCTTCTTCACGTCGAAGCCGCTCATGCCGTCACCTCGCGTTGCGCCGCGCCCGGCAGCTTCAAGGCCAGGAGCGCCTCGATGTTCGCGCGCACGGGGCCTGCGGGCACCGCCTCCACCACCTCGCGAGCGAAGGCGTAGGTGAGCAGCCGCTCCGCCTCCGCCTGGGGCACGCCGCGCGAGCGCAGGTAGAACAGCGCCTGCGCGTCCAGCCGCCCCACCGCCGCGCCGTGCGCGCACTTCACGTCATCCGCGAAGATTTCCAACTGAGGCCGCGCGTCCGCCTGCGCCGACTCCGACAGCAGCAGGTTTCGGTTCTGCTGCCGCGAGTCCGTGCGCTGCGCGTCCTGCCGCACGCGGATGAGCCCGTGGAAGGTGCCGCGTGACTGGTCGTCCAGCACGCCCTTGTACAGCTCACGGCTGGTGCACCGGGGCACCGCGTGGTCCAGCGCCGTGCGGTTGTCCAGGTGCTGCGCGCCCTGCCCCACGTACAGGCCATTCAGCGTCGCGTCGCCACCCTCGCCCGCGAAGGCCGCGTGGACCTCGTTGCGCGCCATGGCCCCGCCAAAGGAGAAGGCATGCGACGCGAAGCGGCTGTCCCGCCCCTGCCGGGCATGGAGCGCGCCCAGGTGCAGCGCCGCGTCCGCCTCCACCTGGACTTTGTAGTGGTGGAGGCTGGCGTTGTCGCCCAGCGTCACCTCCGTCACCGCGTTGGTGAACGTCGCCGCCGAGCCCGCGGGGCCCGCGCTGGCATACGTCTCCACCAGCGTCGCCTCGCTGCTCTCCTCCGCCACCACGAGGATGCGCGGGCTGGACAGCACCGGCGCGTCGCCGCGCGTGAGGAACACCAACTGCACGGGCACCTCGCTCAGCGCGCCCGGCGCCAGCCGCAGCAGCGCGCCCTCCTCCAGCAGCGCCGCGTTGAGCGCGGTGAAGGCGTGCTCCTTCGCCAGGGCCCGCTGCCCCAGCAGGGACTCCAGCAGCTCGCCGTCCTCGCGCACCGCGTCCCGCAGCGGCTTCAGCGTCAGCCCGCGCGGCAGGCCCGCCACGGACGACAGCTCCGGCGCCAGCCGCCCGTCCACGAACACCAACCGGGGCCCCGGCAGGCCCAGCCGCTCCACCACCGCCGACAGGTGGGCGGTGTCCCGGGACGCCCCCGTCCGTGGAAGGAACGTTCCTTCCGCGATGGACCCCAGCCGGGAGTACTTCCACGCCTCGTCACGCGTCGTGGGCAGGCCCTGCCGCTCGAAGTGGGACAGGGCGTCGGCGCGCAGGCGCTTGAGCCACTGTGGCGCGGACGCCTGCTCGGGCGCCGCCTGGAAGCGCGTGGCCACGTCCAGGTAGTGCGCCAGGGCCGCCGTCATCGCCGTGCCTCCGCCGCCGACGCCTTGGCGCCGTCCAGGCCTAGCCAGCCATAGCCCTTCTGCTCCAGCTCCAGCGCCAGCTCACGGCCCCCGGAGCGGACGATGCGGCCCGCCGACATGACGTGCACCTTGTCCGGGACGATGTAGTCGAGCAGCCGCTGGTAGTGCGTAATCAGCACCATGCCGCGCTCGGGCGAGCGCAGCGCGTTGACGCCGCCGGCCACCGTGCGCAGCGCATCGATGTCCAGGCCGGAGTCCGTCTCATCGAGGATGGCCAGCAGCGGCTCCAGCACCGCCATCTGGAAAATCTCGTTGCGCTTCTTCTCGCCGCCGGAGAAGCCCTCGTTCACCGAGCGGTTCATGAAGGCCGCGTCGAGCTGCACCAGCTTCGACTTCTCCTTGGCCAGTTGGAGGAAGTCCATGGCGTCCAGCTCCTCCAACCCCTTCGAGCGGCGCTGCGCGTTGAGCGCGGTGCGCAGGAAGTGGATGTTGCCCACGCCCGGAATCTCCACCGGGTACTGGAAGGCGAGGAACACGCCCGCGGCGGCGCGGGCCTCGGGCGACAGCTCCAGCAGCGGCTTGCCGTCGAACAGCACCTCGCCCTGCGTCACCTCGTAGCCGTCACGGCCCGCCAGCACACTGGCCAGCGTGCTCTTCCCGGAGCCGTTGGGGCCCATGATGGCGTGAACCTCACCGGGGGCGACCTCCAGGTCGATGCCCTTGAGGATGTCCTTGCCCGCCACGCGGGCGTGCAGGTTGCGAACAGTCAATAGCGCCATACCTACCCCACGCTCCCTTCCAGGCTCACTCCGAGCAGCTTCTGCGCTTCCACCGCGAACTCCATCGGGAGCTCCTTGAACACCTGGCGGCAGAAGCCGTTGACGATCATCGACACCGCGTCCTCCTGCGAGATGCCCCGCTGCCGGCAGTAGAAGAGCTGGTCCTCGCCAATCTTCGACGTGGACGCCTCGTGCTCCACCTGCGCCGACGCGTTCTTCACCTCGATGTACGGCACCGTGTGGGCGCCGCACTTGTCACCGAGCAGCAGCGAATCGCACTGCGTGTAGTTGCGTGCGTTCTGGGCGCTCTTGAGCACCTTCACCAGCCCGCGGTACGTGTTCTGTCCGCGGCCGGCGGAGATGCCCTTGGACACGATGGTGCTGCGGGAGTTCTTCCCGATGTGCACCATCTTCGTGCCCGTGTCCGCCTGCTGCATGTTGTTGGTGAGCGCCACCGAGTAGAACTCGCCCACCGAGTCATCCCCCTTGAGGATGACGCTCGGGTACTTCCACGTAATCGCCGAGCCCGTCTCCACCTGCGTCCACGAAATCTTCGCCGCCCGGTGCGCGATGCCGCGCTTGGTGACGAAGTTGTAGATGCCGCCGCGCCCCTCCGCGTCGCCCGGGTACCAGTTCTGTACCGTGGAGTACTTGATGGTGGCGTTGTCCAGCGCCACCAACTCCACCACCGCGGCGTGGAGCTGATTGGTGTCGCGCTGGGGGGCCGTGCAGCCCTCCAGGTAGCTCACGTGGGAGCCCTCCTCCGCGACGATGAGCGTGCGCTCGAACTGGCCCGTCTCCGCCGCGTTGATGCGGAAGTACGTGGACAGCTCCATGGGACAGCGCACGCCCTTGGGGATGTAGACGAACGAGCCGTCGCTGAAGACGGCCGAGTTGAGCGCGGCGAAGTAGTTGTCCGAGTACGGCACGACGGTGCCCAGGTACTTCTTCACCAGCTCCGGGTGCTCGCGCACGGCCTCGGAGAACGAGCAGAAGATGACGCCCGCCTTGGCCAGCTTGTCCTTGAACGTGGTGGCCACCGACACCGAGTCGAAGACGGCGTCCACCGCCACGTTCTGCAGCAGCTTCTGCTCATGCAGCGGAATGCCGAGCTTCTCGTAGGTGCGCAGAATCTCCGGGTCCACCTCGTCCAGGCTGGCCTTCACCGGCTTCTGCTTCGGCGCCGAGTAGTAGCGGATGGCCTGGTAGTCGATGGGCGCGTAGGTGACAGCCTGCCACGTGGGCTCCCGCATCGTCTTCCAGTGGCGGAAGGCCTTGAGGCGCCAGTCGAGGAGGAACTCCGGCTCGCCCTTCTTCGCGGAGAGCTGGCGGATGACGTCCTCGTCCAGCCCCGGGGGAAACGTGTCCGACTCCACCTGGGTGACGAAGCCCGCCGCATACGGGCGGCGCGTCAGTTCCTGGAGGGTTTCGGTGCTCATGAGCGGACTCCTGTCGCGGAAGGGGGTTGGCCAGCGGCCGGGGAAGGCGCCGGGCGAGAGGATGTCCCCAGGCCCACGAGGCGCTCGGGCACGCGAGGCGCGGGGGCGATGAGGTCCGCCAGCGTCAGCCGCCCCAGGGCCTCCTGGATGGCGTTGTTGATGAAGCGCCAGTGGCCCCGCACCTGGCAGACGGACTCCAGCTCGCAGGGCGCACCGCCGGAGGTGTGAACGCCACACTCCGTGAGGGCGACCGGCCCTTCGAGCGCGGAGACGAGCTCCGCCAGTGACAGCTCATGGGCCGGGCGCGCCAGCCCGTAGCCGCCGTTGGCGCCACGGTGCGACACCACGAGCGCCGCCTGGAGCAGGCCCTTGAGCACCTTGCTGGCCGAGGGAAGTGGCACGCGCGTGCGCGCCGCCAGCTCACGGGTGGTGCGCGTGTCACCCTCCGCGCGAGCCAGCTCGGTCATCAGCACGATGCCGTAGTCGGTCATCTTGCTCATCCGGAGCATGGGTGCGGGTGTCTCCTCTCTGGGTTCCAGGCGCCGAAAAACCTCGGGCCACGTTGACCTCTTACGTAATCAGGACCGTTTTAGTCCACATTGCAATTTGAATCCCTCCCTGAAGCGCCGCTGGTTGGAGGGCGGAGGGGAGAGGGATAGGGTGACGTCACCGTCCCCGGAGGAATATTGCCAATGCGCCGTCCCCTGATGCTGCTCGCGACCCTGGCCCTGGCCGTGGTGGCCTGCGAGAAGAAGAACGCGCCCGCCGCGCCCTCGCCGGAGGGACAGGCGACCGGGGCACCGGCCGCTCCGGTGGACTCGGACACGATTCTGCTGGGAGAGGTCGGCAGCCTCACGGGCAGCGAGGCGACCTTCGGGGTGTCCGCGCGCAACGGCATCGAGCTGGCGCTGAAGGAGGCCAACGAGGCGGGCGGCGTGAAGGGCAAGAAGCTCCAGGTGCGCGTCTACGACAGCCAGGGCCGGCCGGAGGAAGGCGCCCAGGCGGTGACGCGGCTCATCACCCAGGACAAGGTGGTGGCGATTCTGGGCGAGGCGGCCTCGTCGGTGTCCATGGCCATGGCGGAGAAGGCGCAGGCGGGCCAGGTGCCCATGGTGACGCCCACGTCCACCGCGCCGGAGGTGACGCAGAAGGGCGACTACATCTTCCGCGTCTGCTTCATCGACCCCTTCCAGGGTCTCGTCATGGCGAAGTTCGCGCGGGAGAACCTGAAGCTGTCCCGCGTGGCGGTGCTGCGCGACAACAAGAGCGCGTTCTCCATGGGCCTGGCGGACGTGTTCACGGACAAGTTCAAGGCGTTCGGCGGCGAGGTGCCGGGCGAGGAGAGCTACTCCAAGGGCGACACGGACTTCCGCGCGCAGCTCACGTCCCTCAAGCGGCTGAAGCCGGACGCCGTCTTCGTCCCTGGCTACTACACGGACGTGGGCATCATCGCGCGGCAGGCGCGTGAAATCGGGCTCAAGGTGCCGCTGCTCGGCGGCGACGGCTGGGACTCCGACAAGCTGTACGAGCTGGGCGGCTCCGCGCTGGAGGGCAGCTACTTCTCCAACCATTACTCGCCGGGCAACCCGGACCCGGTGCTCCAGAAGTTCCTGGCCCGCTACAAGGCCACCTACGGCAGCGTGCCGGACAGCGTGGCCGCGCTGGCCTACGACGCGGCGCGGGTGACGATTGACGCCATGAAGCGCGCGCCGGACCTGAGCGGCCCTTCGCTGCGCGACGCGATTGCGGCGACGAAGGACTTCCCGGGCGTGGCGGGGAAAATCACCCTGGACGCCAACCGCGACGCGGTGAAGGAGGCCGTGGTGCTCAAGGTCTCCGGTGGCAAGGCGGAGTTCGTCACCACGGTGACGCCGTAGCCTTGGGCACCCAGGCCCCCGCGCCTCAGATGGGGGCCTGGATGACGTAGTAGATGGAGTTGAAGTAGCGGTGGAGCGCGTTCAAGAGCGCCACCAGGAACGGCCACCCCATCGTGCTGAAGCCCAGCAGGGCCGCGGTGACGATGGCGTACTCCACCATGGACTGGCCGCGAGCGGCCCGTGACTGACGCGGGGACTTCCTCATGGGGCAACGCTCCGGCGTAGCAGCGTGAGCTGGACCTCGACTCCCGGGCCCGGCGAGCGGCCGCGCAGCACCGCGCGGCCACTCACGGACTCCTTGAGCACTTCGAACCCGACGCCATTCGACTCCACGGGAGCGGGCGTCCCCACCTGCCAGCCGCGCTCGCGGAAGAGGTCGCCGTAGCGCCGCGCCGCCTCGGCCGGCGAGTCCGCCTGGAGCTGGCCCGTCACCACGTGGTGCGAGGCGCCCTCCATGTTGAAGTTCACGGTCCGGGTCTCCGCGAGTTCAGCGGGCACGGGAAGCCAGCCGGGCACGGCCGCCGCGCGCTGCAACATGGGCCCCACCTGACCGGAGGACACGAACACCAGCGTCTCACCGCCTTGGGCCAGCGTGGACACCAGCCGCACCTCTTCCGTGGCGGGGCTCCAGTAGCCCACGTAGCCGCCCTTCTCTCCGTGGCGTTGGTGCAGCACCGGCAGCCCCTTGGCGAGCAGGGCCTGCGTGTAGTGCTCCAGGACCTTCGCGGGCGCGTCCTGGGTGGAGAACCACGCCACCGCCATGGGCGCCTCGGGCCCCAGGTAGTCAGCGGCCAGCGCTTCCGGGCGGGTGGCGTTGGGGTACGGCGGGAAGTGAACCAGTGCCCGCTGGAGGATGGCCTCCTCCGCGGGCGTGCGCACCCAGCTCCGGGAGGCTGTCTCCACGTCGGTGCCCAGCTCCGGCGGGCTCCACTCCTGGCTGCTGTCGCTGCCCCGGTAGATGGCGTGCTCCCAGGAGAAGCCGATGAGGCCGCCCACCACCGCCACGGAGAAGAGCAGCGCGGGAATCCGGACAACGGGGCGCGTGGCGGCAACAGGCGTCAGCACGACTCCGACCTCGCGCAACCCAGGTACCAGTTGCCGCGCGCCTCATAGGAGCGCTGGTTGTTGTCGCCGTCCCAGTCCTGCCACTCACTGCTGAAGTAGCCCTGGCGGCTCCCGCCCTGCTGCTCAATCTCCTCTTCAACGCCACCTCCGCCTTCGTGGGGCTTGATGGAGAGGCTGGGATTGCGAGGATCATCTCCCGGCGTCTTGTAGCCCCGGGGCCGCAACCGCAGGCCCTGGTGCAGGAGACTGGAGCCAATGGCCTGGCTCACCAGCCCCTCCACGGCCGAGGACATCTGCGAGAAGGCCGGGTTGTCATCGTTCTGATAGAGCTGGATGACACGCTCGTGCAGGCCTCTCCCCCCGGGTGTACCCGGCCGCACGTCGGCGTGCTCCGTGAGCGCCCAGGTGTCGGTGAGGATGGCAATCTGCTCCCAGGGGAGCAGGTAGACGTTGTCGCCCCGGCCGTGGGAGCCGGGGTCTCCGTTGCCCGTCGCGTTGTTATGGACGCCGTTGGCCCGGTCCTGCGTCTCCTTCGCCAACTTCACGCGGGAGAACTCCGGAAGGAACGTCTCCGGCAACAGGTAGTTCTGCACGCCCAGGCGCGCGGAGCAGCGGATGAGGCCACCTCGGCCGAAGGTGTCCATGAAGGACTGGTGGAGCGACACGCCATACGCGCCCACGGCCTGTGCATCCAGCGTGCAGTACACCTGCTGCCCGCCGGGGTTGAGCCAGCAGGCATGGGCGACGACGTCGGTGTGGTGGGATTCGTCGTTCTGACACTCCGGCCCTTTCCCCGGCCCGTAGCTGTCGAGCCCCGACTCATGGTCGCAGTACATGTACCGCGAGTAGGCCTGTGCCATCTCGAAGCCGGAGAAGGCCTCCGTCGTCGTCCCGCCGTCTTCCGTCGCCACCGACTCAGGTTCCTTCTCGTAGTCGAGGACGGTGTAGTCCCACGCGGTGGTGAGCGAAGTCTCCTGCGAGTCCAGCATGTGGCGCAGCAGGTCGAAGAGGAACAGTGAGTAGAGGAACACGGGGATGATGACGAGCATGCACACCGCCATCTCCACGGAGGCGGCGCCTCGACGGGACGCCCGCGTCACAGAGACACCCCCGGGACCTGCGCCAACCGCGACGCGTCGGTGTTCCCCGCTGCGTTCAGCACCTCCGCGGCCTCATCGGAGCTGATGGGATGCAGCTTCGCGCGCCAGTAGGGGCTGAAGAGGTTGGGGGCCTCGCGCCAGCCATTCGCGCCAAAGCGATGGTAATAGACAAGCGCTTTGGAGATGGCCACGCCCTCCTGCGCCGCGAGCGTGAGCGAGGCCGAGCCCTGGGCACCATGGTCCAGCCGCACCTGCGCCGATGAATTCAGCTCCCAGGGCGCCCGCTTCGGGTCGCCCACCCGAAGCTGCCGCGTGAGGTAGCTGTAGACGCGAGGTTGACCCCAGTCACGCGCCGAGGACGGGTTGGCGCGGAACTTCATGAAGCAGTTGCCTGAACGGGCGCAGCCCGACAGCGCGTTCGCGTTGACGCCCTCGAAGTTGTGCGAGCCCGAATGCGCGCCATCCGGCTCGTGGCCGCCGCCATTGGCGTCGCTCCAGACGCCCGCCTCATAGCTGCTGGTCCAGGTGAAGCCGTGCCGCCAGGTGTGAAGGATGCGGCCCTCTTCCTGCGCGGCGCTCGTCGTCCCTGAGTTGCCCCCCCGCTTTCCACCGCTGTTGACCTCGGACTTGTTCTGGACCGTCTTGGAGGTCCCCTCGTGTTCGAGTACCCGGTAGGAGCCCTGGTCCGGGATGTCCCGGAGCTCGCTGAAGAAGTCCGGGTGCAGATAGGAAGGCTTCATGAGGCCCAGCCGGTCCCCCTTGTAGCCGCGGTTGGCGCCCCAGTCCGAGCGGGTGGCATTGGCGATTTCGGTCATCACCCGCGCCAATGCATCCGGAGAGGCGTTCTCGACGCTGTTCCGGCAGTCCATTCCATCCACCGCGCAGTTGAACTCGTTCGCGTTGAGTCCCCCCACCGCTTGCGAGAGGTCACTGGCCCCGGGGACGCTGTACTGAGTCAACAGCGACAGGCCGTGGCTGCGTCCATCCCGCACCGCCTGGAGCGTCTGGGAATGGGCCTCGCGCTGGGAGGCGTGGAGGTTGTCGACCATCAGGTCCACCCCTCGCACCGCGGCGTTGAAGCTGGACTCGAGCGAGCGGACCTTCTGGTCGTAGTCCTGCCCCGCCTTGTCGAACTCGCCGGCGATCTTCTTCGCCTCGGCGGCGTGGGCGCAGTGCACCGCGCAGGTGTAGCAGGAGAAGCACTTGGCGAGCTCCATGAGCGCGATGGCGTTGAAGTTCTTCGCCGAGGCTCGCATCATCTCACCCGTCACGCTCGACGCCGCCATGTAGGCATGGATGCTGTTCATCGCGACGTAGGAAGCAGCGATGCCCCGGTTGCTGACCGCATAGTAATTGAGCGACCGCGCCTCCAGGACAGCCATGGAGTAGGCCAGCGCGTCGCTGTGCTGCTGCAGGCCCATCTTCTGGCGCAGCGCGTGCGCGAGGTTGAAGCTCAGCGTCACCATCAACGCCAGCACCAGGAAGGACAGCGCCCCCAGGACGATGGCCTGCCCCCGCTGCGCGCGTCTCCGGGCCTTGGGACTCAATAGGCGAAGGGGAAGGCGCATTCGTTGCTCCCTGGCAGGGCTGCCCGGTTGAGGAAGAAGTTGGACTGCATCCGCATGGTGTAGGTGGCGCGGATGGGGGAGATGAAGATGCGCTGAGCGGCGGCCGCCTCCAGCAGCGACTCCGTGCGGTCGGGAGCACCGTCTCCCTCGGGCGTCTCGCCCTGCATGCGCAGCACGGACGTCATCTTCCGGCCGCGGGTGGACTGGTAGATGACCCAGTCCGCGAAGGGGATGATCATCCGGTAGTTGAACGTCACCTGGACGCGCAGCTTGGTGCGGTGGCTCTCCCTCCAACCGGTGGGCGCGGTGTTCCGGGGGTCATCGAAGTCCAGCTCCGGGCCGCCCCCGCCGACGTCGCCCCGCGTGGGCCCGCAGATGGTGACTTCCGCGTGCTTGAGCGACGTGCCGGGAATCTGGTTGCCTCGCAGGTCCTGCCACTTCTGCTGGAACTCCGCGGCGCTGCCCACCGGGGGGATGTGGGCGCGGTTCTGCACGCCGCTCGGTACGCTCAGCAGCGGCAACAGCACCGCGAGCGCGGCCTTCTCCATCACGTCCACCTTGGCGCTGTTCAGCGCCCCAGCCCGCACGGCCTTGTAGGCGGCGTACTTGGTCAGCAGCCGCGCCTGGTGCATCAACCCCAACTGCAGGATGCCCAGGATGAGGAAGACGAACAGGGGGAGGACAATGGCAGCCTCCACGGCCGCCTGGCCCGACTGATTCCTCTCACGATGACTGCCCATGGGCACAAAGACTACCCAGCGATCCCCGCAAAAAGAAAAACCCAGCCCCCTCCCGGCCCGCAAATAATGGCATCCACTGTCGGACTTCAGACAGACACCACCCGCGGGGGCTGGAAATGGCCCCAAACCCAACACCAGACAAACCCTGTCAGACAGGCAACCAGGCAGGGGCTGCCTAACGCCGCCGGACAAGCTCCTGGATGAGTTCGACGTAGCGGCGGTTCTTCGGGTTCAGCTTGAACGCCCTGCGGAACGCGTCCTCGGCCTGGCCCCACTGGCCTTCGCCCTGCGCCACTTCACCCAGGAAGGCCCAGCCCTCCTCCAGCGAGGGCTCCTGGCGCAGCACCTCCTGCAGCTCCTGCTGCGCCAGCCGCCCGTGCGCCTCCGGCTTCATCAGGTAGCGCGCGTAGGCCCGGTAGGCCTGGTACAGCGGCTTCGGGTCGATGTCGCAGGCGTACTCGAAGTACTCGAAGGCCCCCGCGTGGTTCCTCGCGGCCAGCCGGCGCTTCGCTTCGTCGAACTGCGTGGTCGCGTCCAGCAGGTCCGTGCGGATGCGGAACTGCTCGGCCGTGGTGGGCCGCGTGCCCCGGTCCTTCTCCCGATGCGCCGCGCGCCGCTTGCGCCACAGCAGGTTCTGCTCCGCGTCCGACAGCGCGCCAAACGCCTTCGCATGGGCCGCCAGCAGCACCTCCGCCTTCTCGCGGAGCTCCGGCGTATGGAAGCGCAGGGGCGCGTACCGGTCCGCCAGGGCCAGGAAGGCCTTGCGCAGCGGCACCGGCTGCACGTCCTCGGGCACGTCCAGCAGCGCGAAGGGGTCCTTGCTCCGGTGCGACATGAAGGCGCTCACCAGGGCATCACGGGCCGCCTCGTCCTCGTCGGAGAACGGCGTCCCCTGTGGAGCCGGCGCCGCCACGGGAGGCGCCACCGGCTCGGGCGCCGCCGTCCCCGCGCTCAGCCGGGCCGCCTTCGCGTCCACGTCCTCCGCGAAGCCCGCGACCTCCAGCAGGCACAGCGCGTACAGGCGCCGGAGCACCATCTCCGTGTCGAAGCCGGTGCGCTCCATCAGCTCGCCGAAGGTGGGCCTCAGCCGGAGCGCCTGGAACAGCCGCGCGTCCTTCGACGACAGCTTCAGCCCCGCCTCCGTGCCCGGCATCTGCCCGAAGCGGCGCTCGTCCGTGAAGGTGAAGTGCGTGGCCACCGCGTCGAACGGCATCACATTGGCCACGCCCGTGAGGATGAGCTGGCCCGTGTTCGTCCGCACGCTGGCGTCCGGAGGCTCCACGTCGGCGATGAGCCGGTACTTCGCGTCCACCCAGCGGAAGCAGTCCAGCAGCTTGTGCGCCAGGTTCGCCTGCAATTGCTTGTACAAATCGAAGGGACTGATGAGGCCCTTCTGCACCAGCAGGCCGCTGAGCGGCACCTCCGCGGAGATGCTCTCCGACAGCGCCTTCTGGTAGTCCGTCTCCGACAGCTTGCCCTTCTCCACCAGGTACTTGCCCAGCGTCTCGTGGAGGAGGTTGGACTGGCACGCCACCGGCGCGCCGTCCTCGAAGACGATGCGCTTCTCCCGCTGGCGCACCTTCAATTCCAACGTACAGGTGCGCTCCTCCGCCATCAGCGCGTGAAGCAGCAGGGGGAACGGCGTATCGGCCAGCACTCCCTCCCGCTGGCGGAGGACCTGCGACGGCGTGGGGAACATGGGCGAGAGCCTAGCGCTACTCGCCCAGGTACTCCTCCATCCCCGACGCGCTGGGTGGCTCGCCATACGCGCCGGCGTCGTAGCGGCCACCGTAGCCGCGCTCCGGGGTCATTCCGAACCGGGGCAACACGGACGCCAGCCCCCCCAGCACCAGGGCCACGGCCGCCGCGTACATCAACGGCCGGCTGGGCCGCGCGCGCCAGGCCCACTTGCGCTCCCGGCGCCGCTGGAACCGGGGCGCCACCACGTATTCCCCCCAGGCCAGGTCACGCATCCGCTTCGCGTCATCACCACGGCCCGCCCGGCGCAGGGCCTTGGCCAGCAGGTAGCGGCCTTCCACCGTGCCGTGCCGCACCTGGCAGTAGCGCTCCAGCGCCTCCACCGCGCCCGCCACGTCGCCGCGCTTCAGCCGGAAGCGTCCGCGCTCCAGGTCGATGGCGCCCAGCTTGTGGTCCGCGTCCAGCTTCGCCGCCTCGTCCAGCAGCAGCTCGCCGCGCTGGGAATCACCGGCGCCCAGGTAGGCCACGCCCAGCAGGTACAGCGTGTCCACGTCCTCGTCGCCCGCCTCCAGGTTGGGCTTGAGGATGTCCACCGCCTCGGCGTAGCGGCGCTGCTCCACGCGGATGTCCGCCAGCTCGTGCCGCGCGCGCCGCTCATGCGGGTTGGTGAGGATGGTGCCCGCCAGCTGCCCCGCGCGCTGGAAGCGCTTGAGCAGGCGCACCGGGCTGGGCAGCACCTGCCAGGTGAAGCGGTCCGCGACGAAGATGATGACGAGAATCAGGCCCAGCGACAGCAGCGGGCTGCCCGTCAGCAGGGTGAGGAACAGCCACAGTATCCACTTGCTCATATGCCTCTCGAAATCCGTTCCGGTGGACGCCGTCCTAGAGCAGCCGCGCGCACACGGCGCTGTGGACGTCCGCGCCCTTCTCCGTCAATGCCAGCCGCCCGTCCCGCAGCGTCGCGAAGCCATGCGCCACCAGCCGCGCGACCTCCGCCCGCCGGGGCTCCACCGGCTGCCCATATCGCTGACAGACGGCCTCCCAGTCCACGCCCGACACCAGCCGCAGGCCCATGGCCAGGCGCTCCGCGAAGAGCTCCTCCGGGCCCAGCGGCTCGCGGCCTTCCTCAGGCAGCCGCCCCGCCTCCGCCTCCACGAGGTAGCGCTCCGCGCTGCGCAGGTTCACGTACCGGTGCGGCTGAGGCGACAGCAACATGCCCGTGGCCCCCACGCCCAGCGCCAGGTACTCCCCGCCCGTCCAGTACAGCGCGTTGTGGCGCGAGCTGCACCCCGGCCGCGCGTGGTTGGACACCTCGTAGCGGTGCAGGCCCGCCGCCCCGTACACCTCGCGCACCACCCGCGCCATGTCGACCACGGTGTCGTCGGGCGGCAGCGCCAGCTCGCCGCGCTTGAGCCGCTTCGACAGGGGCGTGTCCTCCGCCAGCACGTCGCGCTCCACCGTCAGCGCGTAGGTGGACAGGTGCTCGGGAGAAAGCGCCACCGCCCGGCGCGCATCCGCCTCCACCTGCGCCACCGTCTGCCCGTGCACGCCATAGATGAAGTCCATGGACACCACCGGGAAGCCCGCGCTCCGGGCCGCGTCCACGGCCCCTTCCACCATGGCCGCGTCATGCGCGCGCCCCAGCGCCTTGAGCGTCTCCGGCTGGAAGGACTGCACCCCCAAGGACAGCCGGTTCACCCCCGCCGCGCGGTAGCCCGCGAAGCGCTCCGCGTCCGCGCGCTCCGGGTTGCCCTCCAGCGACACCTCCACGCCGGGCGCCACCCGCAGCCGCGCGGCGAGGCCGTCCAGCACCTGGGCCACGTAGCGCGGGTGCCACAGGGACGGCGTCCCACCGCCCAGGAAGATAGAGTCGAGCACCTTCCCCGCGAGCGAGGGCTCGGCGGCCAGCCGGGCGTCCAGCTCCGCCAGCACCGCGCGGGCGTAGCGCTCCTCCGGCACCTGCCGCGCCACCGCCACCGCGAAGTCGCAGTACGGGCACTTCGCGAGGCAATACGGGAAGTGCAGGTACAGCCCGAAGCGGGCCGCCGGCATTCCCGTGAGGACATCCACTGGCGCGTCGAAAGGCATGAAGGGGAAACCTCTACCTCTTGCCCTTCAATTGCGCCTCCAGCCGGGCAATCTTCGCCTTGTACCCCGCCGCGTTCTCGAGCGCTGTCTCGGCCGCCACCAGCTTGCGCTTGAGGTTGGCCGCGTCCGCCTTGAGCTGCTCGCGCTCCGCCTCCCAGTCCGCTGGCGCACCCGCGCGCTGAGAAGGCGTCCCCGGCTGCTCCGCCAGCTTCACCTCGAGCGCCTGCCGCGCCTCCTGCTCCGCTTGCAGCGAGGCCTCCACGTCGGCCCGCTTCTGCGCCTCGGCCTTCAGCGACGCCTCCGCGCGCGCCAGCTTCGCCTCGGCCGCCGCGCGCGCCGCGTCCGACTTGCCGCTGGCCGTCGCGGCCTGGGCCTTCGCGCCTTCCAGGGCCCCCTCCATCATCTTCAGCCGGCCCTGGAGGCGCTCTGCCTTGTCCGCCTCGGCGCGCGCGGCCTCCAGCTCCTCGGTGAGCGCGGCCACCTGCGCCGCGGCGCCGCCCTGCCCCGCCGACAGCGACTCCACCTGGGCCTCGGCCTGGGCCGCCTTCACCTCCGCGTCGGTGCGCTCGGCCTCCGACGCCTCGCGCCGCGCCCGCTCCAGGGACAGCGCTTCGTGGGCCTTCGCTACCTCTGCTTGCAGGCGCACCAGCTCCGCCTCGCGCTGCGCGGACGCCGCCTCCAGCATGGACACCCGGGCGGACAGGCCGACGCGCTCGGCGTCCTTGGTGGCCGCCTTCAGCTCCACCGCGGCGAGCTGCTCCTTCCACGACGCATGGTCCGCGTGCGCGGCCTCCACCGCCGCCGTCAGCTCCGTCACCTTCGTCTCGGCCTGCTGCACCGCCTCGCCCAGCGCCGCCGCGTCCGCTTCCATGCGGTCGCGCAGCGACACCTGCTCCACCTCGGCGGCCTCCAGCGCCTCCCTCAGCGCCGCGGCCTCGCCCTCCGCCAGCTGCGCCCGCTCACTGGCCTGCGCCAGGCCCTCCTCCAGGGCCTGTGAGCGCTCCTCGGCCTTGACCGCCTCCGCCGCCAGCTTCGCCTTGAGCTGGGTCAGCTCCGCGGTGCGCGCCTCCAGCGCCTGGCGCAGCGCGGGCAGCTCCGCCGCCTCGGTGGTGCGGGCGGTGAGGGCCGCGCGCAGGCCCACGATTTCGGCGTCCTTCAACGCCAGCGAGCGCTCCAGCTCCGCCACCTGCTCCTGCAGGGTGCGCAGCCCGTCCTCCACCACGGCCAGTTGCTTGCGCGCCTCGTCGCGCTCGGCCTCCAGCGTGCCCGCGCGGCCCTGGGCCTCCTCCAGCGAGCTCTTCGACCAGTCGCTCTCGCTCTCCAGCGCGCTCAGCCCGGACTGGGCCTCCGCCAGCGCGGCCTCCAGCTGCGCGGCGCGCAGGCCCAGCGAGTCCTTCTCCGCCGACGCCGCCTCCAGGTCGGTGGTCAGCCGCTCCACGTCGGCGATGGCCTGCTGGTACTGCTCCTGGACGGCCTCCAGGGCGCCCTGGGCCTCGGACTTCTCCGCGGCCAGCTCCGCCACGCGGTCCTGGGCCAGCGACAGCGCCTCCTTCGCGCCAATCAGCTCCTCGGCCACCGCGCCGCGGGCCTCGCGCTCCTCCTGGAGCTCCGACGTCAGGCGCGGCACGTCGGATTCCACCTCCGCCAGCGCGCGCGACAGGTCCTTGCGGTCCGCCTCCACCGCGGTGAGCTCTTCCTGGAGGCTGGCGAGCCGCGACTGGGACTCCGCCGCCGCCCGGGCCAGCTCGTCCTGGAAGGCGGAGACGCTGGCCTTCGACTCCGCCAGCTCCTTGCGCGCCAGCGTCAGCGACTGCTTCACGCCGTGGAGCTCTCCGTCGCGCTCCGCGTACAGCGTGCGGGCCCGCGCCAGCGTCTCTGTCTTCTGGCGGACCACGGCCCGGAAGTACTCCAGCTTGTCCTCGGGCGAGCCGCCCATGGGCATCCGGATTTCGGGCGGCTCACCGAATGGATCATTCCCCGGGGTCCTCGCGGCGCGGACGGCGGGGGCAGGAGCGGCGGCGGCCGGGGACGCGGGCGCCTTCGGGGACGCGGGCGCTCCCGTGCCCTTGGGCACGGCGGCCAGGGGGGCGGCCGGGCGGCGCGGCGGCAGCGGAGGTGGAGCGGCGGGCGGTGGAGCCGAGGGCGGTGGCTTCGGCAAGGGCCTGGAGGCCACGGGGGCGGGGGCGGCAGGGGCCGCCGACGCACCGGTGTCTTCCAGGTCCAGGCTTTCGCGCAGGTCCGCGAGCGGATCCACCTCTTCCGGAGGTGACGGCATGGGCGGGCGCAGGTTACCCCCCGGACGGGCGCGCCACCAGAGACGCGTGGGCAGGTGCGCGTCCGAAGTCCATCCATCCGGTCAGACGGCAGCCGTACAGTCTCCTCGACGCCGAGGCTCCCGGGCGTTAGCCAGTGAGGGAAAACATCACACCTCGCCTTGCCCTCCCAGGGGGCCGGTGACACCTTCGAAGGTTTCCATGGCCATCCGCTACGCGCTACCCAACGGGCTTACCGTCGTCTTCGAGGAGCAGCACGCCGCCAAGGTCGCGGCCTTCCAGGTCTGGGTCAAGGCCGGGAGCGCCGACGAGCGGCCGGACCAGGCGGGGCTGGCCCACCTGCACGAGCACATGCTCTTCAAGGGCACCGAGCGGCGCGGCCCCGGTGAGGTCGCCCGGGACGTGGAGTCCCATGGCGGCGAAATCAACGCCTGGACCTCCTACGACCAGACCGTCTACCACATCGTCATCGCCAGCCAGTTCGCCCGGATGGGCCTGGACATCCTGGGGGATGCGGTGCGCCGGTCGGCCTTCGACGCGGGCGAGCTGTCGCGCGAAATCGAGGTGGTGTGCGAGGAAATCAAGCGCAGCCAGGACACGCCGTCCCGCCGCGCCTCCCGAGACCTCTTCTCCACCGCCTACCAGGTGCACCCCTACCGGCTGCCCGTCATCGGCACCGATGAGAGCGTGCGCGGCTTCACGCGGGAGCGGGTGCTGGAGTTCTACCACCGTCACTACACGCCGAAGAACCTGGTGCTGTCGGTGGCCGGTGACTTGCGCGAGGCGGACCTGCGCGAGTGGGTGGACGACATCTTCGGCGGCGACTGGGGCCGGCCGTATGAGGGCCGGGTGGCGCGCGCCCCAGAGCCGGTGGCCGCGGGCCGGCGCATCCTGCTGCGCCCGGACGAGGTGAAGGAGGCCTACCTCCACCTGGCCTTCGGGATTCCCCAGGCGGACCACGCGGACGTGCCCGCGCTGGACGTGCTGGCGATGATTGCCGGCCAGGGCGACGCGTCCCGGCTGGTGCGCGAGGTGAAGCGCCGCCACAACCTGGTCAACGACATCCACACGTTCGCCTATACGCCCACGGACCCGGGCATCTTCTCCGCGTCGCTGACGCTCCAGCCCGCCAACGCCGTCCGGGCGCTGGAGGAGACGGCGCGGGGGCTGGCCACGCTGCGCGCCACGCCGGTGACGGCGGAGGAGCTGGCCACGGCCAAGGCGCTGGTGGAGGCGGAGGCCGTGTACCAGCGCGAGACGGTGCAGGGCGTGGCCCGGAAGATGGGCTTCTACCAGTCCGGAATGGGCAGCCTGGAGGCGGAGGCCCGCTACTACGAGGCCGTGCGCGGCCTCACGCCCGAGCACCTGCGCGCCGCCGCCGAGCGCTACCTGCGCTTCGACCGCGCCGTGGTCACCGGCCTGCTGCCGGAGGGCACGCCGCTGACGGAGGCGCAGGTCCACGAGGTGCTGGACGCCGTGGACCGCGAGCCCGCCGCGGCGCCGCCCGAGCGCAAGCCGCGCAAGGTGGCCGTGAGTGACTCGCCGGTGCGCATCCTGAAGGGCACGGGTTCGGGCCCCAGCGACATCATCACGGAGAAGCTGCCGTCGGGCGCGACGATTATCGTGCGCGTGGAGCCGGCGGTGCCGCTGTTCGCCATCCGCGCCGCCTTCGCGGGCGGGCTGCGCTACGAGACGCCGGAGGACAACGGCATCACCACGCTGCTCACCCGCAGCCTCACGCGGGGGACGCCGACGCACCACGCGGAGGAGGTCTCCGACCTCATCGACGCGTTCGCGGGCAGCCTGGGGGGCCAGAGCGGACGCAACTCGGTGGGCCTGCGCGGTGAGTTCCTGTCGCGCCACTTCGAGCCGGCCTTCCGCCTCTTCGCGGACTGCGTGTTGAACCCGTCGTTCCCGGAGGCCGAGGTCGCCCGCGAGCGCACGCTGCTGCTCCAGGACATCCTCACGCGCGAGGACAAGCCGTCCAGCGTGGCCTTCGACCTGTTCAGCAAGACCATCTATCAGACGCACCCCTACCGGATGCCCACCACGGGTGAGCAGGCGTCCGTGGAGAAGCTGACGCCGGAGTTGCTGCGCGCGTGGCACGCGGCGCACATGGACCCGTCTCAACTGACGCTCAGCGTGGTGGGCGACGTGAAGGTGGACGAGGTGATGGCGCTGGCGCGCGAGTACTTCGGCGCGTCGCGCGGCAAGGCGGCCCCGCCGCCGAAGGTGCCCCTGGAGGCGCCGTTGGAGGGGCCTCGCGAGGCGAAGAAGGTGCTGGCGCGGGCCCAGACGCACCTGGTGCTCGGCTTCCCGGGCGGCCGGGTGGGCGACCCGTGGCAGCACGCGCTGGAGGTGCTCTCCACGGTGCTGTCCGGCCAGGGCGGGCGGCTCTTCGTGGAGCTGCGGGACAAGCGCTCCATGGCGTACAGCGTCAGCTCGTTCGCCATTGAAGGCGTGGATCCGGGCTACTTCGCCACGTACATGGGCACCAGTCCGGAGAAGGTGGACGCGGCGCTGGCCGGCATCCGCGCGGAGCTGGAGCGCGTGCGCGACGAGCCCATCCCCGCCGAGGAGCTGGCGCGCGCCAAGCAGCACCTCATCGGCACGCACGAGATTGGATTGCAGCGCAACGGCTCACGCGCGGCGGTGCTGGCGCTGGACACCTGCTACGGCCTGGGCCTGGAGAACTTCCTCCACTACGCGGACCACGTCGCCGCGGTGACGGCGGACGACGTGCGCGATGTGGCGCGCAGAATCATCAACTTCGACCGCAGCGCGATGGCCGTCGTCGGCCCGTAGCGAAGCGGTGTCCCTCGGGAAGACGCGCCGCCCTTAAAGGGCGGTGCTCCCGAGGGCGCCTTCAATGGCTTCGAGCAGGGACTGTGCCGGGGCGCCCGGAAGCGTCGCGCAGCCCCGCGCCAGCTCCCGCTTCATCCGGAGCCGGTCCGGGCGTGAGCGCGCCTCTCCCGCCAGCGCCTGCGGGTCCACCGGCGTGGCCAGCAGCGTCGCGCAGGTGCGGAAGGCCTCCAGCCGGTCCAGGTCCTCTTCGTTCAGCGTGACGGGCGTGCCATCCAGCGCCAGCCCGCTGAAGGACAGTCGTTGAATCTCGTCCGCCGTCAGCACCAGCGCCCCATTGAGGGTGAGCCGGGGCGGAGGTAGCGGGCCCGGCCCACCCGCCAGCTCCACCACGCCGTCCACGCGCTTGGGCTCGCAAGGCACCTCGCGCAAGGACAGCAACTCAGCCCGCTTGCGCGTCTCCCGCGTCTCGCCGCTGCGGGAGAGCTGGACGATGCCGGCCACCACCGCGGGGACGCCGACAATGAGCAGCCCCAAGCCCCACCCCGTGGCGACGTCGCGGCTGGAGGCGCCGTAGCGGCCCTGCTCGTCGATGGCGGAGCGGTTCGGCGTATCCGAGAACAACGAGCGTCCCACCAGCAACGTCCCGCCCAGCACCGCGAGGACGCCGCCGCTACTCACCTCCGCCGCCGCGCCCGTGTTGCCGTGCAGGGAGATGATGTCCTCCGCGTACTCCCCATGATGCTCGGTGCGACAGATGTCCGACGAGGAGAACGCCAGGGTCAGCCGGGGCCACTGCACCTGCGCCGTGGCGAAGGGGATGCGTTCGTTCAGCGCCTTCTCCTGGGACCAGGTCCGCAAGAGCGGCCCGCGCTCCGTGCGCCGCTCCACGTCCAGCGGCGCGCACCCCACCGCCATCACCAACACCGCCGCCCCCAGACGCTTCATGGCCGGCCCCCCCGGAAGAAGCCCGCGACGTCCGGGCACCCGGTGAGGAACCGCGTCGCGTCCGCACAAGCCGGGGGGTGGTCCGTGGACGTGCCCCGGCTGAGCAGGACCTCGCGGCACTCCAGGACGCGCTCCCGCGTGGGGGATGCGAAGGTAAAGGCATCGTCCTCGCAGCCCGTCCGCTGGAGGAGGGTGGCCTCGCAGCTCAGCCCCAGGTCCAGTTGCACCGCCACGCAGGAATAGGCCGCCGCCGACTGGCACAGCCGGACGACGACATCCCGACAAACGGCGGCATCCGGCGCGTCCGGTCCAGAGCAGGCAATCAGGCAGACCAGGGGCCAACAGTGAATGAGGCGTCTCACGGTGCTTCCACGCTAGCCACGCTGGGATTAAAGGGCCCGCATGTCCCAGACCTATCTGTCACTCACAGTGGAGTTGCCCGAGGAAGCGTCCGAGGCCGTACAGGACCTCATCCACGAGTCGGGCGCGCTGGGCCTTGAGGTGAGGGATCGCGAAGCGCCTCTCATGCCGGGCGTGCGCGGACCGAACCCTGGCGAGGCCATCATCATCGGCTACTTCGACGAGCGCGACACGGCCGAGTCCGCCCGTGACGAGGTGGCGGCGTCCTTCCCCGAGGCCAGGCTCACCTTGGACGAGCAGCCCCAGCAGGACTGGAGCAACGAGTGGAAGTCGCTCATCAAGTCCGTGCATGTGGGCAGGTTGTGGGTCGGTCCCCCATGGGACAAGGCGAACGCGCCCGCGGGCACCGTGCAGCTCGTGATTGAGCCGAAGATGGCCTTTGGCACCGGTGACCACCCGACGACGTCCCTGTGCCTCGCCGCCGTGGACGCGTACATGGCCGAGCACCCGGGCGCCGCCGTCCTGGACGTGGGCACCGGCACGGGCGTGCTGGCCATCGCCGCGAAGAAGCTGGGCGCGGGCCGCACCGTGGCCACCGACAACGACCCCGTCTGCGTGGAGCTGGCGCAGGAGAACCAGTCGGAGAACGGCACGCCGGACATCGAAGTCTCCGGCAAGGAGCTGACCCAGGTGGAGGGCTCCTTCGACCTGGTGCTCGCCAACATCCTGGCCAACACGCTCATCGAGCTGGCCCCGCTGATTGTGGCGAAGACGAAGGACCGGCTCGTGCTGGCCGGTGTGCTCGCCCACCAGCGCGCGGACGTGGAAGCCGCCTACCGCAACCTGGGCCTCACCGTGCTGACGGGCGCCACCCAGGGCGAGTGGGTGCGCATCGACCTGCAGCGCTGAAATGCATGGCGCCGTCCCCGTGTGACAGGCGCGGGGACGGCGGCCCGCGAGCTATGGCTGCTCGACCCGGACGGGCCGCAGCGCACCATCCAGCACCACCACCGCCGTGCCCAGGCCGCCGCTCTGCATTCGCGAGTAACGGACGTCGCGGATGGTGACGTGCCATCCATCACGGCGCTCCTCCACTTGATAGGTGGGCAGACGCAGCCAGTTGGCCAGCCCCCGAATCTGCGGCGCCGACAACGCGGCCTGGATGACGGGCCCCGGCCGAGCTTCGCGCGGCACACTGGCGTCACTGATGCGGAAGCGGCCCGCGTCGTCCGCCAGGAAGTCGGCTCGGACGAAGTGGTAGCGGTCCGGCCCCACGGCGATGATGTCCCGCACGAAGGGGTTGGCCGGCAGCGGCCCTGCAATCGCGCGCTCCACGGAGAGGTCCTGCGAGCGCAGCCACTCCAGCGCACGCGGCGCGGCCACCTGCGAGCCCACGAAGATGGCGCCCAGGTAGAGCAACAAGCCCACGCCGCAGACCCGGGCCACGCGCTGCGCGGAGAGGACGTGGGTCCCCCGCAGCCGCAACCAGACGATGGCGGCCACGCCCACGGCCCACAGCACCTTCGCGGGCCACGGGACGAAGGCGGGAACCATGATGAGCGCGGTGGAGGCCACGCCGAGCACCCCCCACCCCGCGGCGGACCCGCGAGTGCGCGCATCCGCCATGATGACGGCGGCGCCCGCGAGCAACCACACCCACGGGTCGACGATGAAGAGCGCGTCGCCGTAGAACCACGTCCCGTCAAAGGGCATCAGCAGCCGGACGCCATACGTGTTGAGCCAGTCCAGCGCGGGGTGGCTCAGCACCGACACCGTGGACAACACCAGCAACGGCCCGAAGCGGGCCGGCGGCAGGTCCGGATGCCTGCGTCGGCGCACGTACCTGTCCCAGAGCAGCATCAGCCCGGTGAGGACGAAGGGCCACAGGGCCAGGGCGAGCACGCCGTGTGTCCAGCCCCGGCGCCAGTAGAGCGAGGCATCCGAGCCCGCGAAGGCGACGAAGCCATCGACATCCGGCAGGTTGGCGCCGATGACGAGCGTCGCGGTGGCCAGCGGCGTGGTGCGCTTCAGCCCCGCCTCCGCCATCCACGCGCCGACGAGCGAGTGAGCCAGGTTGTCCATAGCCGCACTCTAGGCATGCCCGCACCGGCAGGCGTCGCTCCAGGGTGGTGGGCCCCGCGCCCGAGACACGGTAGCGTCACGCCCGCGTGGAGACGCCGCCCCCTTCCCGGCCACCGACCGACGTCCGCTCCCAGCTCGTGGGGCCGATGCTCGCCTACCTGCGCGCGACGGGGCGCGACCCGTCCCCCCTGGTGGAGCGCTTCGGACTGCCCGCCAACGCGAGCACGCTGCCCGAAGTCACCCTCCCGCTGGCCACCCTGCACGCCTTCCTCGACGCGGCCGAGGCCCTGTCCGGAGACGCCTTCCTCGGCCTGCACGTCGCGCAGCGAGTCCCGCGCGGAAACTACGGACTGGTGGAGTACATCGCCCGGGCCTCCCCCACCGTCCGTGACACCTTCCGCGCGCTGGCCCGGTACATGGCGCTGCTGGAGCCCGCCTGGCGCGCCTCCTTCCAGGACGCTCCGGACGGCAGCGGCACCTTCGTCTACGGCATCCCCGGCGAGCCCCTGGCCTACGGCCGCCACGCCAGCGAGTTCGGCCTGGCCCTCTTCGTCCACGTCGGGCGCCAGCTCACCGAACACCCGTGGAACCCACGCCACGTCTCCTTCGCCCACCCCGCACCGGCGGACCTCCGCCCGCTCGAGGAACACTTCGGCGTCACCCCGGCGTTCGACGCGGGCCGCAACGCGCTGACGCTGGACGCGGCCACGCTGGCGCTGCGCGTGGTGGACGCGGACCCCGTCCTCCTCTCCGTCCTGGAGCGCGCCGCCGGCACACCCGCCGCCGAGCCGCCCTCGGCGCCGCCCACGCCTCCCTTCCTGCAACAGGTCCGCGACGCCCTCCGCGCCGCCCTGAGCGACGGAGCGCCGCAGATGGGCGACGTAGCCAGGCAGCTCCACGTCAGCCCCCGCACCCTCCAGCGCCGGCTCGCCGAGCACGCCACGTCCTTCCAGGACGAGGTCGACGCGGTGCGCCGTGAGCTGGCCTTCGACTACCTGCGCGACGCACACCTGGGAGTCAGCGAGGTGGCCTTCCTCCTGGGTTATTCGGAGCTGAGCACCTTCGACCGCGCCTTCAAGCGGTGGACGGGCATGACGCCCCGCGTCTGGCGCGAACGGCCCGAAGCGGGCTGAGCCCGAATGGCGTGTCCGGCCAGGAGATTGGCGCCCGCGGCCAGGAAACCCGGCGCCACTTCCCCTACGCTGCGGAGCATCCACACCCCTTCGCTTCCGGAGGACGCATGCTCAAGCCTCATGTCGTCGCCCTCTTCGATGAGTACTACTCCTCGCATCAGCACCCGACGAACCGGCTGACGCACAAAATCGCCATCCCGCTCATCGTGCTCCACATCGTCGCGATGCTGGACTGGGTGCACCTGCTGGCGGTGCCCGCGATTCCGGGCGGCTCGCTGACGCTGGGCATGGGGGTGCTGGCGCTGGCCAGCGTCTGGTACCTGCGCGCCGACGTGAAGCTGGGCCTCATCGTGGTGCTCTTCATGGCCGCGTGCTTCCCGGTGGGCCGGCTGATGCCCACGTGGAGCGTGGTGGTCGTGGCCGCGTTCGCGTGGCTGGTGCAACTGGCCGGGCACAGCGTGTGGGAGAAGAAGTCGCCTTCCTTCCTCACCAACCTGGTGCACGCGCTGGTGGGTCCGCTCTTCTTCGTCGCGGTGCTCCTGGGGGACTACGTCCTCAAGCCGCAACAGCAGGCCACCACCACGCCGGTCCGCGCGTAGTCCCACGCCATGACGAGCTTCGCCGACAAGCTGCGCGTCTGGTTGCCCCTGCATGAGAACGGCGTCAGCCGCGCCGCGCACTTCGTGGGGGCCTACATGTTCACCTTCGCGTGGCTCGTCCCGCTCAGCTTCGTCCGGCTGCCCGTGGGTGGCGTGACGCTCACGGCGGCCCACCTGCTGCTGCTGGCGGTGGTCCTCTACGCCGTCTCCTTGGAGTGGACGGCGGGGCTGCTGATGGCGCTGCCCCTGGTGCCCACGCTGCTCGCCGCGGAGGCCGTCGTCGCACGGTTTCCGGCGGGCACCGCCGCCGCGGTGGCGGTGGGCGTCATGGCCGTACGCTTCGCGCTGGTCGTCGGCGCGCACGTCGTCTTCGAGAAGAAGACGCATGGCCTGTCCCTGGGCGGGCCCCTGCTCTTCTTCATCGAGCCCGTCTACCTGCTCACGGTGGCCCTGTTCTCCGTGGGCCTGAAGCATACGCTGCGGGCCGAGGTGACGACGGGCCCCGGCGAGTCACAGCCCGCTTGAGCGCCCCAGCCGCGGCGAGGCGCTACGCGCCCGCCGCGGCCTTGAGCACGGACGGTACGTCCCCAGGGGTGCGCGGGCCATGCAGGGAGTAGACGACCACGGACTCCCGCCGGCCCTTCACGTGCGCTTCGCCCAGGCGCTCGCCCATGAAGCGCCCGCCGCTCATCTGCCACGTCCGCTCGCTCACCAGGATGTCCACGCCGTGTGACTTGGTGAGCCCCTCCACCCGAGACGCCAGGTTCACCGCGTCACCGATGACGGTGTACTCGTGCTGCTCGGCGCCGCCGAGCATGCCCGCCGCCACCACGCCGGTGTGCAGGCCGATGCCAATGCGCAGCGGCGGCAGGCCTCGCTGCGCGCGCTGGGCGTTGATGTCCTCCAGCTTCGCGCGCATGTCGAGCGCCGCCCGCATGGCCAGCTCCGCGTGGTCCTCGCGCGCATCCGGAACGCCCCAGCACGCGAGCATCCCGTCGCCCAGGAACTTGTTCACGATGCCGTGGCGCGCCATGACGATGTGGGCCATGTGCCCGAAGTAGTCGTCCAGCAACGCCAGCACCTGGCCCGGGTCCAACGTCTCGCTCAGCGTGGTGAAGTCACGGATGTCGCTGAAGAGGATGGTGACGTCGCGCTGCACCGGCTGGAGGGAGTCATCCCCCAGTTGCATCACCCGCTCCACCACCTGCCGGGGCAGGAAGCGGGACAGGCCGTCGCGGCGGCGCAGGTTGAGGAACATGCCGCCCACGTCCGAGTTCGTCAGCGCGATGAGCGCCCCCAGGGCCGCGTAGCAGATGAGGACGAAGCTGGTGCGCGCCACCGAGCCGTGCCCCGTCATCCACGCGAGCAGCGCGTAGGCGCCGCTGGACAGCACCGTGGACAGCAGCACGTGCCACCACGAGTAACGCACCACGGAGAACGCCAGCACCATGCCCAGGCTGGCGCACAACATGCCGGCATCGAAGACGCCGGAGATGCGCCAGGTGTGCCACGCCATGAAGGAGAAGAAGCTGGTGTCCGCCAGCGTCGTGGGCACGGGCAACCACCGGGCCCGGTTCGGGTGCGGCTTCTGGCGCAGCAACACGACGATGGCGACGACGGAGAAGAGCACGTACGCGGCCATGGCCTGCAGGCGAACGCCGTCCACCGGTGCCGAGTACGTCTCCCCGCCGCCCCAGGCGATGACGCCCTGGCTGACCGCCATCAGCGACACCACCAGGACGCGGACGACCGCCACGCGGCGCTCGCCCTGAAGCGAGCTGGTCGCCAGCACCACCTCTTCGTTGGAGTGTGATGAGGCTTTCTCGCTGCGGCGCATGGTGACGAGCACTGCTCGCTATCGTGCCTCAACTCCCCCACGAACAGCGAGCGCCCTGGGCTTCCGCGGTCAGCGCATCTTTTGCGCCTGCCAGGACGCGTCCGGAGCAACGGTCCGCCGTCCTGGCACCTTGAAGTCGGTGGCCCCCAGGGTCAGAGTCCAGCCCCCCGCGCGCTGGAGAAATCGCCTTGATCCGCCTCTTCGCCCCGTTGCCCGAGCCCGCTCCCGCCGAAGTGGAGCTGACCGGCGAGCGCCGTCACTACCTCCTGCAGGTCCTGCGGCTGGAGGAAGGCGACGCGCTGGAGGTCTTCGACGGGAAGGGCCGGGCCTTCGAGGCCCACGTGGCCCACGTCACGCCGGATGTCGTGCGCGTGACATTGGGCACCGCGCGCGTGGCCCCCCCGCGCCGCGAGGTCAGCATCCTTCAAGGCCTGCCCAAGGGCGACAAGCTGGAGCTGGTGCTCCAGAAAGGCACCGAGCTGGGCGCCACCGCCTTCCACCCCGTGGCCACGGCGCGGAGTGTCGTGAAGCTCGAGCCCAAGCGCGCGGAGGAGCGCACCTCCCGGTGGACGAAGATTGTCGAGGAGGCCGCGCGGCAGTGCCGCAGGAACGACGTGCCACGCGTGGCCACGCCCGCCCCCCTGGTGGAGGCGGCCCGCTCGCTGCCCCCGGGCACCACCCTGCTCGTGCTCGACGAGGAGGAGTCGGCCGTGCCCTTGGGTGAAGCGTTCCGGGCCGCGGGGGCGGGCACCGCCGTGGCGCTGGTGATTGGCCCCGAAGGGGGGCTCGCGCGTGAAGAAGTGGAGGCCTTGAAGGCCCTGGGCGCGCGGCCGGTCACCCTGGGCAAGCGCATCCTCCGGACCGAGACGGCGGCGCTCGCGGCGCTGGCGGTGATGATGCACCTGGACGGCGAACTCGGATAACAGGGGGGCAGCCGACCGCACGAAGCGGGCAGTTCACACTGTCCGAAGATGATTCCTAGGTTTCTGCCGTAAGGGACTTCAGGGGTCCCTCGAACAGGAGAGACACTCATGGGGATCATCGCATTCATCGTCATCGGCCTCATCGCGGGTCTCATCGCCCGCGCCATCCTCCCCGGGAAGCAGAGCATGGGGCTGGTCGCGACGACCTTGCTCGGCATGGTCGGCTCGCTCGTGGGCGGCCTTGTCGGTTCGCTGTTCCAGCGCGATGGCCGGCTCTTCGACCTGAGGCCCGCGGGCATCATCATGTCGGTGATCGGCGCAATCGTCGTGCTCCTGCTGGTGGGCGCAGCCGGACGGCGCCGGGTACATGCCTGAGAGTGAAGGACTCTCCACGCGATGTCCCCCCAGGGACACGCGCATGAAACGGTGATGAGCCCCTGACGGTCCTTCGAGCGAGGGACCTCGGGGGCTCGCACTTTTCTTGCCCCCGGCTCATGGCTGTCTTTTCATGTAGCAGTCGTCCAGCCGGGAGGAGTCCGTTGTCCAAGTGCTTGAAGTGCGGTGCCATGCTTCCACCCGTGGGTGAGTGCGCGGCCTGCGACACCGTCACTGTCCGCTCACCCGGATTGCCCAGCCTCCTCAATCGCGACATCCGCATCGACCGCCGCACGGAGCAACGCGCCGAAGAGCTGTCGACGCTCCCGGGCACGCCCGCGTTCGCCGACCTGGCGCAGCATGCGCCGCCGCCCCCTGCCGTTGCCCCCCTGTCCACGCTGCTGCCGGGCCCCGCCCTGCCTCGCGCGGCGCAGCCCGCCGCCACGCCCCGGCCGCTGCAACAGCCGGGGGCCGCCGCCCTCCGCGCCGCGCAGCCAGGTGCCGCCGCGCCTCAGCAGCCAGGTGCCGCGCCCCAGCAGTTCGCACCTCGCGCCGCGCAGCCGGGTGCAGCCGCCGCGCCTCAGCAGGCAGCCCCCCGCGCTGCTCAGCCAGGTGCGGCCGCGCCTCGTCCCGCTCAGCCCGGTGCCGCGCCTCCGCAGGCCGCGCCCCGCACCGCGCAGCCCGGTGCCGCGCCTCCGCAGGCCGGAGCCGCACTGCCTCACGCCGCGCAGCCGGGCGCCGCGCCGCGCCCGCCGCAGCCGGGTGCAGCCGTGCCTCGCGCCGCTCAGCCCCAGCCGGCGACCGGTTCCCCCATGACGCCGGCCTATGGAACGCCGCCGGTGGCGCCCGCGCCGCGTCCGCAGGCCCCGGCACAACTGGCGGCTCCAGCGATTGCGCCCGTCGGCCTGCCCCGCATGGAGCAGGCGGCGCCTCCCGCCGCGTTCACTTCCGGACTGCCCCGCATGGAGCACGCGGGAGCCGCCTCCACGGGTCTCCCGCCGATGGAGCCCCCGTCCACGGCTCCCTCGGCCCTGCCGCACATGGAGCCGCTCCTCCCCGGCGTGTCCGTGGGGGTCGCTCGTTCCGAGGCCATCAAGGCGCCTCCGTCCAAGGCCCAGGTCAAGTCCGCCTCGGGCGTCACGGAAGTGCGCGCCCGCCCGGCCTCCCTGTGGCGGCGGCTGCTCTCCTTCTCCGTCGACACGGCGGCCATCGCCGGGGTGGCGGCGCTCTACATCACCCTGGCCTCGTCCGTGACGGGGCTGAAGACGCCAGAGGCGGGGCTGACGGGGCTCGATGCCTTCGTGGCCTGGCTGCGCGCCCTCCAGACCATCCTCCTGCCCGGGTTTTTCCTCGTGCTGGTGCTCGCGCTCGTATACTGCGCGGTGGCGGCCTTCCTCTGGAACGGCCGGACGCTCGGACGGCTGCTCCTGGGTCTGCGGCTGGTGGACACACATGGGCTCGCCCCGGCACCGGGTCGGGCCATCGTGCGCGCCCTGCTTTCCGGCGTGTCATTCGTCTTCTTTCTGGGTGGCTTCTGGATGGCGCTTTTCGACCGGCGCGGGCAGACGCTTCATGACAAGCTGACGTCCACCTTCGTCGTTCAACCGAGCTGAACCACCGGCTCATTGTGCCTTGCGGCCGCGGCCGTAAGATGCCGCGTCCTACATGCCCGCCCGTCTCGCCCAGTTCCTCGTCTCACGCATGCTTCTCACGCAGGAGAAGGCGGGGGAGGTGCTGCGTCAGCACCAGACCCTGGGTGGGCAGGTGGACTCCGTGCTGTTGGAGCACGGCGTCGCCAGCGAGGCGGACGTGCTCGCGATGCTCGGAGAGGTCTCCGGCTTCATGCCGGTGAACCTGATGGACTTCGAGCCCAATCCCGAAGTCGCCTCCTTCATCCCGCCCAAAATCGCCGAGCGCCTGTGCGTCGTCCCCCTGTCCCTGGACGGCAACACGCTGCACGTCGCCAGCGGCTACCCGGTGCCCAAGAAGGAGCTCGACGAGGTCGGCTTCCTCCTGGGCAAGCCGCTCGAGCTCTGGGTGGCCACCGAGGTGCGCGTCCGCGAGTGGGTCTCCACCATCTACCGCCAGCCCCTGGCCCCGCGCTTCGCGAAGCTCGCGGCGGCGTTGGATCCAGAAGCCCAGGCGGCCCTGCCCCCGCCGCCGCCCGCCGCGGCCCTGGAAGAGGAGTCGCTCACCGCGGACATGGTGGAGCGGCTGGCTCGCTCCGTCGCGCAGGAGCCCCTCGCCGTGGAGACCCGCGCCGCTTCCCAGGCCGCGGCGCCTCGCCCCGAGGCCCCCGCGAGCCCCCAACGGCCGCCTCCGCCTCCGCCGGAGGCCCTCACCCCGGGCCCCGAACCCGTCGCGCCGCCAGCGCCTCCCGCCTTCGTCCGGGCACCGCTGCGCCTGAACATGCCGCGGGCCGAGGCGCCCGCGCGCCCCGCGCAGCGCCCCGACCCGCAGGCCGCGCAGATTCCCGTGCTGCCCTTCGCGCCGGCCCCGGGCACGGCGCCGTCGAGCGCGCCCCCGCCGCCGAGCCCTCCCGCGGCGGCGCTGCTCCCCAGAGCCCCCGCGACGGCGCCCCCCCCCAAGCCGGCCGCGCCCCCCGCCCCGCCGGCCAATCCGCCAGCATCGACGGGAGCACGCGCACCGGCGCAGTCCGGCACGCCAGCCCCCGCTTCGAGCCCGCCCCAGGTGTGGCCTCCGACCCAGACCGGCGGCACCGGGACGCCGCAGGTGTGGCCCCCCTCGCCGGCGCAGCCGACCGCGCCGCCCACGCTGCAGTTCGCCACGCCGGTGGCGCCGCCTCCGAAGCCCGCGGCGGCTCCGCGCAGCGAGCCCGCGTTCCTCGTCTTCCCCAACCCCGGCGCCGCGCAGAGCGCGCCGCA
The DNA here is from genome assembly GCF_030168875.1 of Myxococcus sp. SDU36. NCBI lineage: Bacteria > Pseudomonadati > Myxococcota > Myxococcia > Myxococcales > Myxococcaceae > Myxococcus > Myxococcus sp. SDU36. The sequence continues at coordinate 7,995,391 of NZ_CP077414.1, read as the reverse complement.
GCCCCGCCCGAAGCCCGCCGCGTTGGAGAGCCGCCCCCCGGCGCCGCCCGCGAGCCAGGACGTGCCGGACTGGACGCTGGCGCAGGCGCGCGCGGCGCTGAAGGACGCCACCAAGGACCGCGACCGCCTCATCGACGTCGCGCTGCGCTTCGGCCGCAGGACCTTCGACTACGTCGCGTCCTTCGCCGTGCTGCGGGGCGGCGCCACGGGCCTGGAGGCGCGCGGCGAGGGCATGGCGGGAGAGCAGCTCACGCAGGTGTCCATCCCGCTGGACGCCAGCAGCGTCTTCCGCACGGTGGCCGTCACGCGCGGGAGCTACGCGGGCCCGCTGCCTCCGGACGCGCTCACGCGGCACTACCTGGAGCTGTTCGGACGCCAGACGCCGCGCACCGTCTTCCTGTACCCGGTGGAGGTGAAGGGCCGGCTGGTGGCCATCCTCTACGGTGACTGCGGCCAGCGGCCCATCAGCCAGCGCCGCCTGTCCGACTACATCCTGTTCTGCCAGGACCTGCCGGCGGCCTTCCAGGAGCTCATCCTCTTCCGCAAGCAGCGCGTGTCGGAGCTGCGCGCGCCGGACGAGATGGAGCTCACCATCGACGTGGACCTGCCCGTGGCCACCGCGCCCGCGCCGGCCCCCGCGGTGGTCGCCGGCCTGGGCTGGAGCCCCTTCTTCGGCCGTGGCGCCACCGGCAACATGGGCCGCGCCGCCGCGCTGCCGCCGCGCGCGCAGTCGCAAGAGGAGCGCCCGCCCCCGGACTTCGCGCCGCTGCTGCGCCGCCTCACCGGTCCGGACGCCGCGCAGCGCGCCAACGCCATGGCGGAGCTGGCGCGCTCGCCCGAGGCCAGCGCCCGCGTGCTGGCCCAGCACTTCCCCGGTCCCACGGCCTGGAGCCGGCTGCCCGTGGTGGAGCTGCCCGAGGCGGACGAGCTGGGTCCCATCCCCGGCGCGCTGTCCCGGCTGGGCCGCCCCGCCGCGCAGGCCGTGTCGCCGCTGCTGGACTCCCAGGACGCGGACACGCGCTACTTCGCGCTGCTCACCGCCGGCAGCCTGCCCTACGTGGAGCTGGTGGACGGCGTGCTGCGCGGACTGTTCGACCTGGAGCCGGACATCTCCAGCGCCGCGCGCGTGGCCGCCGCCGCGCTCAAGCAACTGCCCCGGCTGGACGCCGCCCTGCGCGACCTGCGCCACGAGCTGACCAGCCGCGACCCGCTGCGCCGCTCGCTGGCCGCGCGCGCGCTGGGCACGCTGCACGACCGCGAAGCGATTGAGGGTCTCATCCACCTCACGGGCGGCGACGACGAGATGTGCGCCCAGGCCGCGGCGGAGGCGCTGCGGGAGGTGACGCGCGCCACGCTGGGACTGAACCCGCGTCAGTGGTCGGCGTGGTGGGCGGAGAATCGCAGCCGCCGCCGGGCGGACTGGCTCGTCTCCGCGCTGCGCCACCGGGAGCTGGACGTGAGGCTGGCGGCCATCGAGGAGCTGAGCCGCGCGCTGCACGACACGCTGGGCTACTACGCGGATGCCCCCGAAGCCGAGCGCGAGCAGGCGGTGCGCCGCTGGGAGGTCTCGGCGGTGGAGCCGGCCAACGCGCGCCGGCTGGGCATGCTCTAGGTCCCCTGCATCGGAGCGCCCCATGACGGGTGGGATGTGGATCAGCCTCCTGGCCTGCGCGGGCCAGCTCGCCCTGGCGGGGCTGGCCCTGGCGCGCGTGGGCAAGAGCCCGCTGGCGCTGCCGCTGTCCCTGCTGTCCATCGCCCTGTCGACCTGGAACTTCTCCGGCTTCGCGCTGGTGCGCGCGGACGAGGACGGCTGGCGGCTGGTGGGCTTCGCCGCGGGCCTGATGACGGTGCCCTGCGCGCTGCACTTCATCCTGTCCTTCGTGGGACGGCGGCGGAGCCTCGCCGGGGCCATGTACGCCGCCTATGTCGTCTTCGGCGTATTGGCGCTCGCCATGCTGGTGGCGCTGGGCGCCCCCTCCCTGGAGGCGCACCTGCTCACGCTGCGCTTCGGGTTGACTGTCTCCGCGCTGGCCATTCCCATCCTCGGCGGGGGCTTCGCGCTCCTGGGCCTCCACGTGCTGCGCGCGCGGCACCCGGACGAGCGCGCCCGCGCGGGCCTGGTGCTGCTCGGGCTCACGCTGGTGGTGGCCCTGCTGATGACGGAGCTGGCGGCGGAGCTGGGTTTGGAGGTGGTGCGGCTGGGCCACGTGGGCACGCTCCTGGGCTTGCCGGTGATGGCCACCGCGGCGCTGCGCTTCGGCCTCTTCGGGGATGACCCGGGCGCACCCCGGCTCGCGCTGCACGCGGCGGGCATCGCGGGGCTGGGGGTGCTGGCCTATCTGGCCGTGGTGCGGCTCTTCGTCGCGCAGGCGGGCACGCTCATCGTGTGCACCACGGCGGTGACGTTCGGCCTGGTGGCGGCGACGCGCCGGGGCGTCACCGCCTACGTCAGCCGGAGCGAGCGGCTGGAGCGGCTGGCCACGCTGGGGCGCTTCTCCGCGCAGATGGCGCACGACCTCAAGAACCCCATCGCCGCGATGAAGGGCGCCGCGCAGTACCTCAAGGAGGAGCACGCGCGCGGGCGGCCGTGGGACGGGCAAGGCGAGTTCCTGGACCTGCTGCTGGAGCAGGTGGAGCGCCTGGACCGGGTGGTGGACACGTACCAGCGGCTGGCGCGCGTGGAGCCCCTGCCGCAGCCAGTGGACCTGCGCCGGCTGGTGGAGGGCGTGCTGTCGCTCCAGGCCTTCGCCAGCCCGGGCAAGGTCGTCATCGTCCGGGAGCTGTCCCCCGGCCTTCCACCGTGCGCGGGAGACCAGGACCTGCTGGCCAACGCCCTGGAGAACCTGGTGCGCAACGCCTGCGAGGCGATGCCGGAAGGTGGAATTCTCACCGTGCGCGCGCTGCGTGACGGTGCCGGCATGGCCCTGGAGGTGGAGGACACCGGCGAGGGCATGGACGCCCGGACGCGCGAGCGGGCCTTCGACGACTTCTTCACCACCAAGGCCTCGGGCAGCGGCCTGGGGCTGGCCTTCGTCCGGCGCGTGGTGGAAGCGCACGGCGGCGAGGTGCTCCTGACAAGCCGGGAGGGGCGCGGTACGGTGGTCCGGATGCGCCTGCCCGCCACGGACGCGAGCCTGGGCGGCGCGGACGTGGGAGAAGCCGCGTGAACGAGTCATTGAAGGGCACGGTGCTGCTGGTCGACGACGACCCCGCCGTGGCCAAGGTGCTGGGCGCCCTGCTGACGCAAGCGGGCCTGACGACGCACGCGGCGCGCGACGGGCAGGAGGCCCTGGCGCTGCTGGCGAGCAAGCCGGTGGACGTGGTGGTGAGCGACGTGCGCATGCCGGGCATGGATGGCCTGCAGGTGCTCGCGGAGGTGTCGCGCGGCTGGCCGGACGTGCCCGTCATCCTCCTCACCGCGCACGGCACGGTGCCCCTGGCGGTGGAGGCGATGAAGGCGGGCGCCGCGGACTTCGTGCTCAAGCCCTTCGACCGGGAGGAGATTCTCTTCACCGTCCGCAAGGCGCTGCTGCGCGCGCAGGGCGAGGAGGCCCGCCAGCAGGCGCGGCCCACGGGCGGCTTCATCGGCCGGAGCCGGCCCATGGCGGACGTGCAGGCCGTGCTGGCGAAGGCGGCCGCCGGCACGGCCACGGTGCTGCTGCGCGGCGAGTCCGGCACGGGCAAGGAGCTGGCGGCCAAGGCCGTCCACGACGGCAGTCCCCGACGGGAGGGCCCCTTCGTGAAGCTGCACTGCGCGGCGCTGCCGGACACCCTGCTGGAGAGCGAGCTGTTCGGCTATGAGAAGGGCGCCTTCACGGGCGCCGCCACGCGCAAGCCTGGACGCGTGGAGCTGGCCCACGGCGGCACGCTGTTCCTCGACGAGGTGGGCGACATCTCCCCCGCCGTCCAGGTGAAGCTGCTGCGGGTCATCCAGGAGCGCGAGTTGGAGCGGCTGGGCGGCACGCAGACGGTGAAGGTGGACGTCCGCTTCGTGGCGGCCACGCATCAGCCCCTGGAAGAGCGCGTGAAGGAAGGCCGCTTCCGCGAGGACCTCTTCTACCGCCTCAACGTGGTGCCCGTGTGGCTACCCGCCCTGCGTGAACGCCCGGACGACATCGAGCCGCTGGCCCTGCACTTCCTGGAGGTCCACGCGAAGACGAACGGGCGCCCGCCGTTCACCCTCACGCCCGACGGGCTCGCGGCGCTGCGAGCCCAGCCGTGGCCCGGCAACGTGCGGCAGCTCCAGAACTTCCTGGAGCGACTGGTGGTGCTGTCGGACACGCAGGTGCTTGGCGGCCAGGAGGTCCTCAACGAGCTGGCGCGCCAGCCGGGCCTGTCCCCCGCGCCCACGTCGACCCTGCCCGTGAGCGCGGCGAGCCCCTCCTCCGAACTCCAGGCCGCGCCCACCGCGGACTCGGCCCGGACGCTGGAGTCCCAGCGCAAGGAGATGGAGCGCCAGGCCATGACGGACGCGCTGCGCCGCGCGGGCGACAACCGGACGCTGGCGGCGCGGCTGCTCGGCATCAGCCGGCGCACCCTCTACAACAAGCTGGAGGAGTACGGCCTGCTGTAGGGGCGGCCCCTCAAGGACGCACGCGAAGGAAGTCGATGAGCGCGCGCAGCTTGAGCGCCAGGTTCTTCCGGTTGGGATAATAGAGGTAGAGGCCCGGGAAGCTCGGGCAGTAGCGCGTGAGCACCCGGACGAGCCGCTTCGCGGCGAGGTGCTCCGTCACGGTGTGCTCCATGACGTACGCGAGCCCCTGCCCGTCGAGCGCCGCGAGCACCATCACCTCGTTGTCGTTGGTGATGACGCGCCCGTTGACGGCGACGGTGAGCTCGCGGCCGTCCACCTCGAACTCCCATCGGGCGATGTTGCGGCTCGTGGCGTGCCGGTAGTTGACGCAGTCGTGGGCCCCGAGGTCTCTCGGATGCCGGGGCTTCGGATGCGTCTCGAAGTAGGCGGGTGAGCCCACCACGGCCATGCGCATGTCACCGGTGACGGGCACGGCGACCATGTCACGGTCGACGCGCTCTCCAAGGCGAATGCCGGCGTCATCGCCCTCCGCGACGATGTCGCGCAGGCCATCGTCGAGCGTGACGTCGATGCGCAATTCGGGGTGCGCGGTGAGGAAGCGCGCGAGCATCGGCTTGATGACCGGGCCGAACGCCAATCGCGGGACATTGAGGCGCAGCGTGCCGGTGGGACGGCCCCTCGCGTTTTCGAGCGTCGCGAAGGCACCGCGAATGCCCTCCATGGCGGGACGAAGCTCGGCGACGAAACGCTCCCCTGCCTCCGTCAGGCTCACGCTGCGTGTCGTGCGCTGGACCAACCGGGCATGCAGCCGCTCCTCGAGCGCGCCTATCGCCTGACTGACTGCGGAGGGCGTCACCCGCAGCTCCGCCGCGGCCGCCGTGAAGCTGCGCTTCTCCGCGACCAGGAGGAGTTCTCGTAAGCCGGCGAAGTCCTCACGCATGGGCAATTTGTTAGCATGCCTAACAACTTCATGGCGAAGCCGAGCTCTAATCCGCGCGGCACCGAGCGTTTAGTTTCCGAGCCATGAACATTCACGCCTCTTCCCTCTCCGACTCCGCCAAGGTCTGGTTCATCACGGGTGCCTCGTCCGGCTTCGGGCGCGCCCTGGTCCGCGAGGCCATTGCCCGCGGCGACGCTGTCGTCGCGACGGCCCGGAAGCCCGAATCCCTCGCTGACCTCGTCGCGCTCGCGCCCGACCGGGTGCTCGCGCTCGCCCTCGACGTCACCCACCCCGGCGAGCCCCAGGTCGCCGTGGCGGCGGCGCTCGCGCGCTTCGGACGCATCGACGTGCTCGTCAACAACGCGGGGTTCAGCATCATCGGCGCCGTCGAGGAGACGAGCGAGGAAGCCCTGCGCGACACCCTGGAGCTGATGTTCTTCGGCGCCGTGCGGCTCACGCGCGAGGTGGTGCCCCACATGCGCGAGCGTGGCACGGGGACGCTCGTGCAAATCACCAGCATGGCCGGCCTCAGCACCTCGCCGGGCTTCGGCGCGTACTGCGCCGCCAAGCACGCGCTCGAAGGACACTCGGAGTGCCTGGCCCACGAACTGCGTCCCCATGGGGTGCGTGTGCTGATTGTCGAGCCCGGCGTCTTCCGCACCTCGCTGTTCGGCGAGGCGTTTCGCCGCATGCCCGAACACCCGGCCTACGCCCAGACGTCTGGCGCCGTGCGCGCGTGGGTGACGCAGACCGCGGGCCAGCAGCTGGGTGACCCCCACAAGGGCGCGCGCGCCATCGTCAACGAAGTCACACGGCCCGCGAGCCCCGACGCTCCGCTGCGCCTGCCGCTCGGCGGGGACGCGGTGGACGGGATTCGGCAGAAGCTGGCGCTCATCGCGGCGGACGTCGACCGCACCGAGCGTGCCGCGAGAGCGACGACCTTCTGACGGCGCCGCGGCGGAGCCCCGGACTCAGTCCCGCTCGTCCGCGAGCGCATCCAGTTCCTCGTGGAAGCCCTGGATGAGCGCATGCGGGTCCGGCACCCGGCCCGCGTCCGCCGCCACGCCCACCGTCACCTGCCCGGCATAACTGAAGAGGCTCAGGCCCAGACCCAGGTGCCCCGTCTGGGGAACCCAGAACGTCAGGCCCTCCAACTGGCTCCCCGCCAGGGACACCGCCGCGCGTGGGCCGGGCACGTTGGTGGCAATCAGCGACGCTTTGGAGCCGAAGGTATCCACCACCCACCGCTCCAGGGCCGCGGGCGTGTACCCCAGCAACTCCAACGCGCCGAAGGTCAGCACCGCCTCAGGTGAGCGCTTCAGCCGCTCCATCCGCCGGGCCAGCTCCTGCAACCGGCGCGTGGGCGTGCCCAGGTGCACGGGAAGCCGGAGGAAGACGACGCCGAAATGGTTGCCCAGCTCGCGAGGCACGGGCGCATCCAGGGGTCGGAGGTTCACCGGCACCAGCGCGTGCAGGTCCTCGGGGGGCTCCCCCAGCGACTCCAGGTAGCGCCGCAGCGCGCCCGTCACCGCCGCCAGCAGCACGTCGTTCACCGTGCCGCCCAGCGCCTGGCCCAGGGCCTTCACCCGCTCCAACGGCACCGGGTCCGACCAGGCGGCGCGCTTCTGCGTCCCCAGCGGTCCTCGCAGCGACGTGCGCGGGTCCGGCGGAATCACCAACAACTTGCCCATGGCCGCTGCGCCGCGCGCGCCCTTCACCAGCAGGTCCCCGGCGAGAATCGGCTCGGCGGCCAGCTCCGCGCCCTTGCGCCACACGGCCCGCGCCGTGCCCGCCACCGCCTGCGCGCCGCGCACCCAGCTCGCCAGTCCGCCGGGAGCAGCCCGGGGCGGCGACGCGGGCGGCTCGGCGGCCAGCTCCGCCTCCGCCCCCTCCGTGAGCGTCAGCAGCACCCGCGCCAGGGCCATGCCGTCCGCGAGGCAATGGTGCAGCCGCGCCAGCAGCACGTCCCGCCCGTCCGCGGCCGACATGACGTGGAACTGCCACAGCGGCCGGGAGCGCTCCAGGGGCGTGCTCATCCACTGCCCCACCAGGGACTCCAACACCGCGCGGTCCCCGGGCGGAGGCACGTCGAGCCGCGACAGGTGCGCGTCCAGGTCGAGCTCCGGGAGGTCCTCCCAGTGCGGCAGCCCCACGAGTCCGGCCACCGCGCGCTGGCGGAAGCGGGGGTAGCGCTCCACCAGCCGCTCCCGCACCACGGCCTTCAACCGTTCGAAGTCCAGCCGGCCCTCGAACCAGAGCACGGCGGTAATCATCATCAGGTTGGCGGGCTCCTCCATGTGGAACCACAGCGCATCCACGCTCGACATCCGCTCCTGCGCCGCCATGCCTCACGACCTCCTGGTGGAGGCCGTTCTACTGCTTTCCGGCCTCCGGGGTGGCCCGTTCGAACTGGAAGGTCTGCTTCGTCTTGTCGTCCACCATGAGCGTCAGGACGCCCTCCTCCCAATCCCACACAGGAGCAGGTGCGCTCAGGTGAACTGCCAGCGCCAGGTGCGCACGTCGGCGGGCTCCACCATCTCCAGCTCGAAGGACAGCGTGTCGAAGCGCTCGAACTCCTGCGAGTCCACGCGCAAGAGCATCATCCCCGCGTGGTTCTGTCCTCGCAGCGGCGACACGTTGAAGGACAGCTCCGCGTCGAAGGCCACCTTGTAGAAGAGGCAGAAGCCGTCCACGCGGCCCTCCTCCACCACCGGCCGCGAGAAGCGCACGCGGTGCGGCAGCCCGTCGGCCACCATCGTCTCCAGGTCGAAGGCGAAGGCGGGCTCCGGGTCGCACAGCAGGTGGTCCACCTCGTAGGAGCGGATGACGCGCGTGAAGTAGGACGGGTTCATCGCCTCGCGCAGCGTCTGCAGGCAGCTGTAGTCCACGCTGGGGAAGCGCTGGCTCCAGATGAAGGGGATGCACGCCTCGTCCCGCAGCTGCACCGGCTCCACGAAGACCTCGAAGCGGTTGGGGAGGATGCGGCCTCCGGGCTTCAACACCCGGTTGCGCAGGTCCAGGATGCGAGGCACCAGCCCCGCGTCGAAGAGGGCGTCGCCCAGCAGCTCATGAAGCAGGACGTCCACCTTCTCCGGCAACTGGTACTGCCAGGGATGCGCGCGCACGAAGTCGATGCGCTCCAGCCCGTTGCGGCGCGCCACCCACTGCGCCGTGTCCAGCAGCCGCGAACCATCCACCGCGTACAGCTTCTTCGGCTGACGGCTGGCGGCCAGGAAGGTCCGCAGGCCCGTGCCGGTGCACGCATCCATGACGACCTGTCCCGGCCGCACATACCGCTCGCAGGCCCGCCGCCAGGCCTCCACCCGCTCCGGGTCCGCGAGCGCGAAGTCCTGCGGCGCCGGACTGGACAGGGACAGGCTGTCCGGCACCACGTTGCGCGGCAACTGGGACACCAGCGTCGAATGGCTGAGCCGTGAACGCAGGTCCATCAACGCCTGGCGAGGCATGTCGAGCAGATTGGGCATGTGGCATCCCCCCGGATGCGTGGGTCCTTCGGTCGGCCTTCCCGGCATGACACAGGCACCGGGATTCCTGAGCATGCTGGACTTACAGCTTCAGCACCATCCAGCGACAGGACGGGATGAGTGTCCCCCGGTGAACAGGCTCGCGCTCAAGGCAGCGGCGGTGGCGGGTGTCCGGAGGCGCGCGCACGGCGTGACAGCCAGTCATGGAGGAAGGCCTGGACCGCGGGGTGTTGGGACTGGCGGAAGGCCTCGGGCGGGGCGTGTTCGATGATGCGTCCTTCATGAAGCAGCGCCAGGCTGTCACCCACCTGGAAGGCGGAGGCCACGTCCGGGGTGATGACGAGCGCCGAGGCGTGGAGCCGGTGCTTGCCGGTGAGGATGACGTCCACCACGGACTGGGTCCTCAGCGGGTCCAGCCCCGCGGTGGGGTCGTCATAGAGGAGGATTTTCGGCTCCAGCACCACGGCGCGGGCAAAGGCGGCGCGCTTGAGCATGCCGCCGGACAGCTCGCCCGGGCGCTGCTTCGCCGCGTCCTCCAGGCCCACCAGCGCCAGCACGCGCCGCACGCGCTCGCGCACCTCGCCATCCACCAGATGGAGCCGCTCGCGCAGCGGGAAGGCGACGTTGTCCTCGACGGTGAGCGAGTCGAAGAGCGCGCCGCCCTGGAAGAGGATGCCCATTTTACGGCGCACGCGCTCGAGCCCCGCGGCATCCAGCCAGGCCAGGTCCTCTCCGTCCACGCGCACCGCGCCGCGGTCCGGACGCAGCAGCCCGTCCAGGTGCTTCATCAACACCGTCTTCCCGGAGCCCGACACGCCCAGCAGCACGCACGTGGTGCCCGTGGGCACCGCCAGGTCCACGCCTCGCAGTACGTGCTGGGCGCCGAAGGACTTGTGGACGTTCATCAGCTCGATGGCATTGCGCTGCGCCGGCTCGGCCATCCCACGCCCCCACGGTACCGGCACCGCTGCCCGGAGGCGGAATTGTGACGGCCGTCCCCGGCCGCTCGCGACCCGCCTTCCAGTCGGAGGCAAGCGATGGGCCCCGGACAGAGTCCGTGCGGGGCCCGCGCTTCAGGGCTCGGACGGCCCGCCGCGCAGCTTCGCGCCGAAGCGCAAGAGCTGCTCACGCGCCCGCAGCAGCGCGTCCCGGGGAATCGAGAACACGGCGCGCACCCGCTCCGAATCCCCACACCACGGGCCACCATTCAGCACGACGTGCGTGTGCTCGTACACCACGCGAGGCAGGTTCTCCGGCGTGAGCCGCACCCCGTCCACCTCCTGCCCCAGCCAGGCCGTCACCCGGGGCGACAGGAAGAGTCCGCCTGCGTCCCCCGCGTCCGAGCGACCATCCCCCGGCAGCGCCCCGGCCAGCAGCTCGCGCTTCTCCGCCAGCTCCCGCCGCATCTTCACCAGGAAGGAGCGCAGGGTGCGGTGCCGAGTGGGGTACAGCAGCTGGCCATCCGGGCTGCGGGCATACGCCGCATACAGGTAGGCCGCCGCGCGCGCCGTCATCAGGTGGAGCACCCCGGGGCCGCTGTCACGCACCGCCCCGGCCAGCGCCCGGTCCTTCGTGGCGAGCCACCCCACGCGGAGCCCACCGGCCGCGAACTCCTTGGACAGTCCGCCCAGCAGCACCGTGCGTGCGCCGATGCCCGGCACCGCGCCCTCCAGCGTCACGGGGCTGGGCACCGTCTCCGCCGTGGGGCTGGTGAGGTTCACCAGTCCGAAGATTTCGTCCGACACCAGCAGGCAGCGCTGCTCCACCACATAGGTGGCCAGGGCCACCAGCTCCTCGCGGGCCAGGTAGACACCGGAGGGGTTCGACGGCTGCGACACGACGATGGCATCCGGCGCACCTCCGCCGCCCTGCCCTCGCCGCGCCAACAGCCCCGACAGCGGCCCCTGCTCCACGTCACACCCCGCGGAGACGAAGGTGGGCGGCAACACGCCGTAGCACGGCGTCGCCACATAGACGCGCGGCGTGCGGCCCAGCCGCTGGCGCAGCGCCACGCCCAGGTGGTGGATGAGCGGCCACACGCCCGGCGCCATCGCCAGCTCCTCCGGCGCGTAGCGCACCGCGCGCGACTCCAGCAGGAAGGCCGACACCGCCTCCGCCAATCCCGTCTGCGGTGCGGGCTCGCGCGGCGCGACTCCGGCGGCGATGAGGCCCTCCACCAAGGGAGGCGGCAGTGGCCCTTCGTTCTCTCCGTAGTCCAGACGCACCAGCTCCGCGTCGTCCTCGCGGAACACCTTGGGCGCGAACGCGGGGAAGGACATCAGCCGCGCCATCCGCCGCGAGCGGGGCAGCGTCACCACCGGAGGCCCGCGCGGCGCGGGCGCCTCCGGCTCCGCGAAGGAGATGCGGAACGACAGCAGGTCAGAGAAGGTGCGCTCGTAGAACGCCTGCGCCAGGGTGCTGATGCGCGAATAGGTGACTTCCGCCGCGGCCTCGAGGTCGCCCCTCAGCGGCTGCGGCACCGGCATGAGCAGCGTCAGCTCCAGGTCCGGCCACACCGCGTTCTTGATGAGGCCATAGAGCACCACCAGGTTGGGGGCGTGGGCCTCACGGGCCAGGAACTCGAAGAGCGTGTGCGGCTCCACGCCGCCGGTGATGTTGAAGAAGGCGCTTTCGTCCAACACCACCCAGATGCCGCGTCGCGCCGCCTCGGCGACGATGTCGCGCAGCACGGACAGGTTGGTGCGCTCCCCCTTCTCCACCGTGAGCAACACCATCTTCACGTCGAACGCGGAGAGCAGCCGGCGAATCTCCGCCAGCGAGGTGTGCGTCACCGTGGCGCGCACCCCCGCCTTCTCCAGCGCACGGGCATAGAGCGGGTGGAGGTTGCGCGACACCAGCACCTCGTCGCCCGCGTCGCAGGTGGCCATCAGCAGCGAGTACACCGCCTGCTCGCGCTCGGGCGCGACGAAGACCTCCTCCTCCGCCAGCCGCAGCCCGAAGTACCGGTCCAGGTAGCGCACCACCTGCCGGCGGAAGGACGCGTCGCCCGCTTCGTGCGCGTAGGGCATCAGCGGCCCCCGCGCCAGCCGCGCAGCCAGGTCGGCCACGAAGCCCAACTGCTCCGCCGACGCGGCGCCCAGGTCCAGCTCCTCCTGCAACGCCGACGCGCCCAGCTCGCGCAGGGCGGCCCGCAGCGCCAGCGTCTCGCGAGGCAGCGCCAGCCGCGCCTCCCACACCGCCACCTCGTGCCACACCGGGTTCCCCGCCTGGAGCCAGCCCAGCGCGGTGGCCGCCCGCAGCGGCTCCGGGCTGCGCGCCTCCATGAAGAACTCGAACTCGCGGCCGGTGCGCTGCTCCAGCGCCACCAGGGGACGGATGTCCGTGTCCGCCGCCTGCATCACCCGGCGGGCCACCCGCACGCGCGTGTCGAAGCCGCGGCGGGTGAACATCCGCTCGATGATGACGCGCCCTGGCCGGCCCGCGAGGTTGAGCAGCAACCGTCCGGTGGGTGACAGCCGCTCCGGCGCTTCGTCCAGCAACCGCGCGATGAGCCCGAGCCCGAAGTGGTCCTCATAGACGTTCTGCAGCGTGCAGTAGTTGGACAAGTCGTAGAGCGCCTGCTCGTCCGCCTGGGAGAGCTCGGAGGGCAACTCCTCCTCGCCCCGGAGGACCTGCGGAATGCAGCCCACCACGAAGTCCCACGGGGCCTCCGAAGGTATCCCGCGCAACAGGTCGCTCTCCCCGAAGGACAGGCGCGAGGCCAGCGCCTCGTCACCGTTGAGCCACGCGTTGCAGCGCGCCACCACGGGCGAATGCGGGTTGAGGTCCGCGCCGTGCACGTGCGCCAGCTGGGTGAACTTCGCCAGCGCGATGCAAATCCACCCCGAACCCGCGCCGACCTCCACCAGCCGCTTTCCCGAATACTCATCCAGCGGGACGCTGAGCAGGCCCTCCAGGAAGGTGTAGGCCCACGCCTCCGGCGCGAAGATGGACGGCAGCAGGAACAGCTCCAGCCGCTCCTGCGAAGCGCCCACCGTCACCGTCACCGTCACCAGCCGCAGCGGCGCCGCTTCGGGCTGGTGGCGGCACAGCTCCGCCAGCTCGCGGAGCTCGGCCAGCGCGCGCGGGCGCCTGTCCGCATGGGACAGGTCCTCGGACAGTGCGCGCAGCAGGTGGAACGCCTCACGGGCTGTGGAGGGGTAGGTCGGCATGGCGCGAGGACTGTCCCGAGCCCCCCGCCCCCTGTCAACGCCGGGATGGCGCCCGGATGAAACCCTTTGGCGCCCAGGGGTGAGTCAAGGAAATGCCGACTCGCCGTAATAAAGGGCAGCAGCAACGAGGCCATCCGCCACCGCGCCAGGGCGGCCTCGGGAGCAGCACGCGCGGTACCGACGGAGCAGCATCCATGTCGCTCATGCCTGTGGATGGACCCCGTAGTGGAGAGGGGGCAGTGATGGAGATGAACGTCTCGAGGCCGGTGCTTGCTGGGGGATTCTGGAAGAAGCAGCGCACGCAGCCGGTGAAGCGCGCCAAGGACGCGTCGCGGGTGCGCTGGGAGTCGCAGCCGTGGCGCAGGCAGTTGCGCGACGCGGCGGAGTACGAGCGCCCGGTGGCGCGCGCCGCGCTGGTGCAGGCGCTGCTGGCGGAGGGCCTGACGATGGACGCGGACGCGGCGCGCTTCGCGGGAACCCGCGAGGACCGCGACTGCATCAGCATCGCGCAGGTGCTGCGCTTCGCCGACTCGCTCGTGCTGCGCATGGCGCTGGCGTGCACGGATGACCACGTGCTCCAACTGGCGCACCTGCGCCGCGACGCCGAGGACCTGGCGGAGCGGATGATTGAGTGGGCCAACGCGGGTCGGTTGTAGGACAAGGGTCGCGCGCCAGCGCTCGCGCTGCGCGCGGGTCACCCCGGGTCGAGCGCCCAGGTCCCTTCCTCCCAGCGCTTCAGGGCTTGCTGTGCTCCGAACGGGACCAGCCCCTGTCCCTTGGCGGCTTGCTCCAGGACCGCTTTGGCTTCGGCCGTCCGATAGCGGAGCAGATGTGCGGCAGCCATCACTCGCACGTCCATTCGCTCATGCTCGAGCAGCACGGCGAGTGCATCACGTCCGGCATTGCCCTGGGCCAGGAGCTTATCGACGGCGGCGCCGTACTTCCTGGCGTGCTTGTTCCCGGTCTTGGCGTCTCCCCGGAAGATGGCCTCGTTCTGCGCGACCACGTTCTGGGCAAACTGCTCGACAAGCTCTTTCAACGTCATCACCAGAGCCCCTCCCCGATGTTCTTGATGGCCAGCCTCCCGAAGTCACGCTGAGCTTCGAAGGACTGCGTGCTCAACCATTTCCGCACGGTCAAGGTGGAGCCGGTGATATCGCGTCGAACCGACGAATAGAACGCGCTGATGTCAACGTGCAGGACCTTGTCCAGCGGGATGACGTTCTCGGTATTGTGGAGAGCTTGAGGGCCAAAGCGCTTCACGTTGCCCGGGGTCTGCTCGACAAGGTGATGCCACTGCTTGTTCTTGCCCGCGGGGCCCATGGCCCTCTTGAGGCCGCTGAACGAGCCCCAGGCCCTGGAGCCCGCAGGGCGCGCCTTCGCGGGCAAGCGTCCCGTGCCTCTGGCCGCCATGGCCACCGCGCCGGGCCCGAGGGCGATGGTGACGGTCTCGGCACTCACTGCCACCGTTCCCACTTCCGCGACCGCGGCGAGCCTGATGCCCACTTGGGCTTCGGCCTGCACCGCCGCCCGCGCGGCGCCGGGGAGCATTGGCACTTTCGCCCCCAAACCCGCCGCCGTGTTCCCAATCGCGGCCGTGGCCAACATCGCGAACGCTCGCGCAGCGTTGCGGCCCATGACCTGGCCGTAGCGCGCTCCCGCCTCGCGTAGCTCCTCGAACGTAGTCGCCCGTTCCGCCTCCTCCACCAGTCCCTTGAAGCCCACGATGAGGCGCCAGAACGTATCGACGCCTACATAGGCAATGAGCGAGGCGGTCATCACGGCAGCCGCGCCCTTTGAAAAAGGCTCGGGCACCGCGAGCAAGATGCAGTACGTGGTCCACGTCCAGAGGACCGCCGACATCATGGCCTGGGGGTCGGCCATGTCCTTGAAAGCGCCCCTCATCTCGTCCAACACATTGCCCTGGGCAAGTGCCATGGCCAGGGCGTATCGGCCATCCCCAGTGACAGTGGGGCTCTCCACCAGGAGGCGCAGACAATCACCGGGCTTGTTCGTGCGCTCGCACCAGCGCAGGTAGGCGCGAGTCAACCCCATATCTGTCGCGGGCTGTTCGGCCTCCAGGTGTTCGCCCGGCCCCAGCGGGATGACACGGTGGCTGCGGTACTCGTACAAATACGAGCCGCTGCGCGAATCCACCTCGAACAACCGCCGGGCCGTTTCCTGGGGACGAATGGAAGGCCGCACGCTCCGGGCCAACGATTCTACGGCTTCAACGAAGTGGTCTTCATCCAGCTCCACCGGCGCGGCATCGTCGCCGCGTGCGGTGAGAACGATGGGCTCGCGGTGGCCCGTGTGCAGGCGCACGGACTTCGTGGGGCCGCTGCATCCAGCCAGCAGCACGCTCAGCAAGGGAATCATCAACCATTGCGGCAGCATGCGGAGCCCTCTTGACGCTGGCCCCCTTTCTTCGGGAGGCCATCCTCGACACAATCCAAGCAATAGCAGGTAGAGCCGACAGGCACTTCGAACCAGGTCGGTGTTGGCTCAAGCGCAGGGGACTGACGGCGCGACGCTTCCGCGCGATGTGAGCGAAGAAGTCGTGCGCTGGGGCGGCGGTGTGCGGTGCGATGCCTGGGTCACAACGAGGGCCCAGAGCTTCGGCGCGTCCTCCTTGACAGCGTGGGAGCCCGGCTGTTCTCACGGAGACATGCTCTCCTCGCTCGTCCTGGCCGCCACCCTGGCAACGGCCCCCGCTCCCCGCGCCGCCGCTTCGGCGCAGACGCTCGTCCACGTGCCGCAGGTGGATGCGTTGACGGGGCTGGCCGCCTTTCTGGAGCGCGCGGGCCAGCACGCCGCGCTGCTGCGCCCCTCGGCGTGGCGGACGGAGCTGCATCCCTTCCTCACCGTCGACCCCACGCGGCCCCAGTCCCTGTCCGAGCTGGGCCTGGACCCGGCCGGTCCAGCCACCGTGTCCATGCGCAAGGACGGCCGCGTGTCCTGCATGCGGGTGGCCGACGCCAAGGTGTTCCAGACGAAGGCCGCCGAAGCCATCACCGCCGCGGGCGGCGCCGGAGCAAAGCCCACGACGCGCGGAGGTGTGACGACGGTGTACGTCGACCGCGACATGGGCGGCAGCATGGGCTACGCGATGAAGGGCAAGGAGGTCTGTGCGTTCGGCGCCATCGAGCGCGGCGGCGCGGACCTGCTCAAGGAGTCCGTCCGGCTGGTGGGCAAGGCGCCCGCGCGGGATGCCCGGCTGGGCAAGGTGCCGGGCGTGGCGTTCGTCGTGTCAGGCAACACGGTGGTGGGCCTGGACGGCACGGCCAACGCGCTGCAGGTGGAAGGCGTGACGACGAAGCTGCAGCTCCCTGCGTTCCAGACGCGTGGCACCAGCCCCTACGCGGCGATGAAGACGGAGGGGCTGCTCTACTCGCGCGCGTCCGTCTCTCCCACGGGGGTGACGCAGTCAGTGGACACGATGCGCTCCACGCTCCAGGTCGTGTGCCCCACGTGTCCGAAGGAGCAGATGCTATCCATGGCGAAGGCCGTAACGAAGCAGCTCACCGGCCACCTGCTGGTGAACATGGACCACGTCCAGGTGCGCGGCTCGCTGCGCGCGATGTCGACGCGCTTCTTCGCGGTGCGCCAGGCCGTGGCCGCCGAGGTGAAGGACGAGGCGGCGGTAAAGGCCGCGCTGGCCCCGCTGGGCAAGTTCCCGGACGTGCTCGTGCTGGAGGACGGCTGGAAGCTCCCGCTCAAGGGCGGCAACGTGTTCGTGCGCATCCAGGGCAAGCAGCTCGTCCTGGGCAATGAAGAGTCGGTGACCCAAGCCACGCTGGCGGCGCTGACGCAGACGGGCTCGAAGGCGGAGCACCCGGTGGACTTCGCGTTGGACCCCAAGCGGGTGGCGCGGGGCCTGGCGCAGATTTCGCTGACGGACATCCTGACGGATGAGCTGCTCGCGGCCCTCTTCGCGGCCAGCTCCGAGCTGGGGCCGCTGTTGGCGCGCAGCGAGCGCATCACCGGGTGGATGGACTCCGCCCCGGGCGGAGCCCACCGCGTGTCCCTGACCTGGCCGCTGCCCTAAGGGCCGTCAGCCGCCGGGGCGGTACCGTCAATCGACGTAGTACTCGTGCGCGACGCGCGTAACCACGCCGCTATTCGAGAAGACCACCACGCGCAGGCTGTAGTGGGAGTCAGTGGGGCTCTTCGAGTAGCTCCATGACGTCCTATCAGGTGGCGTGTCGTGCACCACCAGCGGCTCCCCGAGGAGCCTCACCACTTCATCCCGCCCCATGCCGGGCTGGACGCGCCTGAAGGCCAGCCACGAATAGCCCGGAGCAAAGCGGGTGCTCGGCTCGAAGATGAACGACAAGAGGAGGCCATCCAAGCCATCCAGCAACAGCAGATGCGCCGAGAGCCCCATGAGAAGCAGTCCAACACTGCCTCGCGCGAGTTTTCGAGCGACTCCATATCTCATTGGCATTGGCCCCAGTTTGGAGTCACGCGAAGCTGACTATCGCTGCCTGGTGGCTGCCCAGTCAGACCTCACTTAAGCCGCAACCATCGTCTTTGGTTCCCAATCAGGATACAGGTTGCCATAAGCACCGGGCCAATCCTGCCCCCGCCGGCTCTGTGGTATGTCCGGGCATCATTGCGTGACGGTGCCAACACGCGGCGCAAGGGGGAACCACACCATGATGCTGTTCCTGCCCCTGGGGGTGGACGACACCGAGTTGGAGCGGCTGCCTCGTGTGTCCATCACCATCGCGGCCATCTGCATCGTGGCCTTCTTCATCTCCTGGGTCCTTCCATCCGCCCCCATGGGCGTGGGTGAGAGCGAGCTGCGCTCCCTGCTGGAGCAGTCGCTCGAACACCCGGACCTGGAGTTCCCTCCCGCGTGCGCGGAGCGGCTGCTGTCCGATTCGGGCCGGAGGCTGGTGCTCAACCTGCACCAACGCGTCGCGGAATCCGACGGAGCGGAGCACGTGACGAATCGGCAGGAGGGACTGAATGAGCGCTGCGAGGAGCTCATCGCCCAGCATGAGTCGAGCCTGCTCTCGCGCTTCTCCTTGGTGCCCGCGCGAGGACTCGTCCAGCCCGGCTGGCTCACGTACATGTTCCTCCACCTCGGGTGGATGCACCTGCTGGGGAACCTGCTGTTCTTCTATGTAGCCGGCCTGCTGCTCGAGGACGCCTGGGGCCGGCCGCTGTTCGCGGGCTTCTACGTCGTGGGCGGGCTGGTGGCGGGCGTGGCCCACTACACAATCGACCCCTCATCGGAGTCGGTGATGGTGGGTGCCTCCGGCGCCGTGGCCGCGTGCATGGGGGCCTTCTGTCTGCGCTTCGCCCAGCGGCGGGTCCGCATCGGCTACTTCGTCTGGGTGCTGAAAATCTTCCGCGGCACCTTCCCCGTTCCTGGTTGGGTCTGGGGCAGCCTGTGGTTCGGCAACGAGGTGCTGAACTACGCCCTCCTCGGCAACAACACGGGCGTCGCCGTCATGGCCCACATCGGCGGTTTCGTCTTCGGCTTCGCGGGCGCGTCACTGCTGCGCGTCACGCAGTTGGAGGAACGGGTGGTGGCGCCCGCCCTCGCCGCGAAGCAAGGCGGCTGGGTGGCGGACCCGCGGCTGGCAAAGGCCCAGGCGGCGCTCGACCAGGGGGACCGCACAGCCGCACGCGCGGGCTTCCAGCGCTTGCTGAAGACCCAGCCGGACCACACCGACGCGATGCTGGCGCTGGGCCGCATGGAGCTGGAGGACGGCGAGACGCAGGCTGGCACGGCGAGGGTGGAGCGAGCGTTCCATACACTCGTGGGGCGCGCGTCCACGGACGCGCTGTGGTTCGCGATGGAGCCACTGGTCTCGCTGCTGCCCATCAACGCGCTGCGGCCCGCCTCCGCGTGGAAGCTGGCGCAGGCGCTGGACACGGAAGACGCGCCGCCGGCCTCGGTGGAGACGACGGAAGCCCTGTACAGCGTGGCGGGCGGAGGCGCGGGCATCATCGCGGTGCGAGCCCTCATCCGCGCCACGGAGCTGCGGATGGCGCACTCCAAGGACCTTGAGCGGGCAGCGAGCTACCTCGCGCGCGCCAGGCCACTGCTGACGGGAGAAGCCGCGACGGTGGGGGACCGGGTTCGGGAGCTGGACGCCGAAGTCACGCGGGTGCTGGAAGAGAACGCCTGGAAGAAGCCGGACGCCGCGCCAACACCCGCCGTGGACGCGCCCCCCGCCCCGCCGCGCACCTTTCCCTGCCGCATCGTGAGCATGACGGACATGGCCCTCACCGTGGAGGCCGCCAACGGCCAACGCAGGACGATGGCCATGACGGAGGTGCTGGCGATTGCCGTGGGCATGCTGCCCGTCGCGGGGCCACCGGGGACACCTCCGCGACAGACGGTGCGCACCGACCTGGTGCTCTCCTGGGGGAGCGCCAACGAGGGGCCGCGGGTGCTGCGGGTGAACGTCGCGGGGCTCGCGCTGAACCACTTCTATCCGGGTGTGGCACCGCGTGAGGCCTATGCGCGACTCCTGGCGGACCTGCTGGAGCGCACCAACGCCAACGCGCTCCCGGACGCCTCGTCGCTGAAGCAGGGGCACTACCCGCGCTTCAACAGCGAGGCGGAGCTGAGCCAGCACTACTACGGCGTGAGCACCGCGGCGGCCTGAGCGGAGAAGTCACGCGACAGGGCAGCTCACGCCATGTCGTCCAGCGCCAGCTCGGCCTGCTCGCGATAGAGGGGCACCTGCTCCACCGCGAGCACGTCCTCCAGCATTGCGCGTGCGCCCGCTGCGTCGCCCGCGTCCCGAAGCCGGCGGGCCCCCGTCAGCGCGCGCATGAGGCGTTGCGAGCCGTCACGAATGCGGCGGCGAGTCTCGTGAAGCAGCGCGGTCGCCGTGGCGACGCCCGCGACGGCGACCTGTGCCTCCGCTTCGGGGATGCCCACCTCCCGTGCGGAACGGAGGAGCAAGGCGCGCACCTCGGACGTCAGCGACAGCGGCTCGCCGGCCTCCACGCGCCGCGCCAGTTCACGCACCGGGTCCCAATCAATCGACTCGGCCATGGACTCACTCGCCTCCCTTGCGGCGGCGGCACTTGTCCACGGGCCATTCGTGTTGCCCTTCGCAATACCGGAAGCAGTCGTAACAAGAGCCTGACCAGGCCTGCTCCTGACACTGGGCATAGGCGTCGATGCACACCTGCTTCCACCCGGGGATGGCTTCTTCACTGGCCTCGGAGGCGGACTCGACGGCCTTCATCGGCGCCAGGTACTTGCTCACCTCCGAGGCCGTCAGCCCGCACCGCTCGGGCGTGGCCGGGTGCGTCTTCACGCAGCAGCTCACCGTCGAATCCATGGGGCCGCACTGCGCCTGGGCCAGGTACACGGGCTGACGGGCCGCGGTGGAATGAGCGCTCCCGCCACACCCCAGCGCCGAAAGAACAGCGGCTGCCAGCGGGCCCCACATCGCACAGCAATGCAAGGATGGCTCGTTTTCCATGAATAGCAGCCTACACGCGCTTCATGCATGGACAACCCTCCTTTCACGCCGCCAGCCTCCGAACCCGCGGCGCACGTCCGCGCGCCAGGGCACATCGCCGCGGCGCGAGCCCACGATGACGCCCTGACGTCCGCCCCACCTGAGCGTGTCCTGGATGCCGCCATGCACGCCCCATATGCAACGTAGCAGGTAGGCAGCACAAGCAGGGACTCACCGTGCCGGGTTGCCGCTCCCTCGCGCGGCGGCCGCGCGGCGGCCCCGCCCGCAGCGCACGGCCGACGTCCGCGAGGAGGAGCTGAGGGTCGTAGGAGGGATACAGCGTGCGCCTTGGGGTGCGTCCGGACCGCCGCGGCCCCTCCCCAGCGCGTGGGACGTGCATCAGGCAGGCAGCATGGCGCGGGCCGGGTGGGCGTGGAGGCCGCCCTCGCTGACGCGCTCAAGGCCCCCTGGGGCGAGCGCGTCAGCGTCAGCGTCGCACGCCTACCAGAGGCGGCGGGGAGGCGCGGCGGGCGGCGGCGGCGGCGCGGGCAGGGGCTCCAGCATGCCGCACTTCAACAACCGCTCGACGGCGTCCTTGACCGCTTTCGCGGGAGCGTCGCAGCTCTCGAGGTTGCGCGCCGCCTCGGAGACGGTGCGCCCGCCCGCTTCGAACTCCACCAGGTAGAGCCCGTCCTCAGCGGCGAGCCCGAGCGATGCGCCCCATTTGGCGCGAGCCGCGTCGAACTGGGCGCGGCCACTGCCGGCCTTGGCCGCCTCAATCATGGCCGAATAGGAGGCCACGGCCTCCGTGCCCTTGACCGAGAGCCGGAACTTCTGCGCCCGCCCGTACCGAACCTTCTCGTCACTCATGCAGTCCTCTCGATGGGTGGCTGCCCCATCCGCTTGAGCCACCGCACGTGGCTCTTCAATGCCGCGCCGACGCTCTCATTCGCCCGGTAGCGAATGCCGTGCTCCCGGCAGGTCTCTTCGACAATGCGCGAAAGCGCCGGGTAGTGCAGGTGACACACCCGAGGGAAGAGGTGGTGCTCCACCTGGAAGTTCAGCCCTCCCAGGTACCAGCTCACCAGCCGATTGCCTCGGGCGAAGTCCACGGTCGACGCGACCTGATGCGTGGCCCAGTCGCGAGGGAAGCGGCGGTTGGCTTCTGGCTGCTGGGAGAAGTCCGCCTCCTCCACGCAGTGCGCCAACTGGAACACGGTGGCCAGCGTCAGCCCGAGCACGAACGAGGCGAGCGCATAACCCAGCGCGACCTGCCAGAGCGGGCGGAAGTACAACGGCAGCGCGATGGTCCAGCCATAGAACAGCAGCTTCCCGCCCAGGGTCCCGGCCAGCTGCAGCCCGCTGGGGCGCGGCATCTTCTGCCGTCCCACGCGTCCGGTGACCAGGTCCTTGAAGTCATCGACGAAGTGCCACTTCACGGGGAGCAGCGCATAGAGCCCCCAGATATAGATATGCTGGAAGCGATGCGCCTTGTGCTGCTGCTGTCCAGGCGCCAGACGGCACAGCGGCTGGACGTCGATGTCCGCATCGAGGCCGACCACGTTCGTGTGGGTGTGATGGAAGATGTTGTGCTTCCAGTTCCACACGTAGGACGAGCCACCGACGGCGTCGAGCGTCCACCCGAGAACCCGGTTGATGCCCCGATGCTCCGAGTAGCCTCCGTGGTTGGCGTCGTGCTGGATGCTGAACCCCACCCCCGCCACGGCCAGCCCCAGAGACACACACCCGGCGGCCGCACCCCACGGCCCCGAAGCGCCCACGAGGAGCCAGACATAGGAGGCCGCGAGCCAACCCAGGATGATGACCGTCTTCGCGTACATGCGCGGGAGGTCTCGCGGCGAGCGCCCGCTCGCCTCCAGATACGCAGCCACTCGCGCCTTGAGGTCCTGGAGGAAGGGCCCCGACTCAGAAAACTTCGCTTTCGTTGCTTGTGACAACGTCCACCCGCTCTCACGCTACCAGGCTCCCCGCCGGAAGAACCTGGGGTCGCGCTGGGGCAATCCCGCCGCGACCGTCGCCTGCTTGGCGCCGGAGGTCCATCTAACACATCGGCGGGGTGGACTGTTCCGGCGGTGCGGGGCCTCCCCAGGCCCAATCGCCGCGGCCTCGACACGCGCCTGCCATCAAGGTGCGCTCACGGACGCCGCCGGAGTCCCGCTGTCGGCCCCTCGACACCGGGCCAGCACCTTGAGCCCACCTGCGCTCCGTCACGCCGGGCGCTCCTGCCGCCACCGCCGCTCCTGCGGCCCCCTGCGCTCCTCGCGCGCCTGATACAGCGACAGACCGCGCTGCACGTCATTCAGGTCGAGCGTCCCCGCCAGCGCCCCATCCGCCTCCACCACGATGAGCTGGGGCATCTCCTCCTCGGCCATGCGCCGCAGCGCCGTCCAGCCATCCTCATCCAGTCGCACCACCACGGCGGGCACCATCACCTCGCGCGCGGTGCGCGTCATCCGCTCCGAATCCGGCACGCCCCGCACCGTCTCCAGCGACACCTGCCCCACCGGCCGGCCGTCCTCCGTCACTGGCAGCAGCAACAGCCGCTCACGCCGCAAGTCCCACAGCGTCTGCTCCAACGACGCCCCCGCGTCCACCCCCACCCGGCGCGGCGTCATCAGGTCGGCCACCGGCACCCGCTCCAGCGTCGCCTTCATCCGCACCTGCTGCGCCTCCCCCTGCGCGCCCATGAAGATGAAGAACGCGATGACGGCCAGGAACGGGTTGAACGACAGCACCGCCCCCACGCCGAACAGCACCGCGAACCCGCGCCCCAGCCAGGACGCCACCTGCGTCGCGCGCACCATCCCCAGCCGCCCCGCCAGCGACGCACGGACGATGCGCCCACCATCCATGGGGAAGGCGGGCAGCAGGTTGAACACGCCCAGGAACAGGTTCAGGCTGGCCATGTAGAAGAACGCGAACTGGACGTTGAACGAGCGCGCCTCCTGGAGCAGCCACGTCGCGCCGCCGAGCAGCGCCGCCAGCAGGAGGCTCGTCAGCGGCCCCACCGCGGCCATCAGCGCCTCGTCCCGGGGACGCGGCGGCGCCTCCGTCAGCTCCGACACACCGCCCACCATCATCAACGTAATCGAGCGCACCTTCCCGCCGCGGCGCAGCGCGTACACGGTGTGCGCCAGCTCGTGGACGAACACGGACGCGAACAGGCCCACCGCCACCACCAGCCCCCACAGCGCGGGCGAGCCGCCCAGGCGCTCCGGAGGGACCTCGGCCACCTCCGCCGCGCGCCGGAACGCGCCGCCGAACAGGAACGCCAGCAGCGGCAGGACGAGCAACAGGGAGAAGTGGACGCGGACGGGAATGCCGCGGAACGAGCCGATTTGAAAGGAGCCTCTCGCGGCGCGCATGGCAACCCTCCTATGGCTTCAACCTCCGTCCCCTCCACCCGGCGCGCACGGACCTGGAGGCGGCCTGGCCGGCTGCCCGCCCCTGAGTGTCCACTCCTCGGCCTTCGAGCTGTCCGCCCGCGAGCACGGCCGCTGGCCCCTGATTCCGCCCTGGCGCCTCCCGCCTACGCTGGACGCGCTGGCCCCAGCGGCCCCCGGCTTGGAGGCACCATGAGGAATCCTGTCGCGTATGCGTGGACGGCCTGGCGGATGGCTCGGGCCCTCCGCGACCCGGAGAAACTCCAGGACGTCCTGGGTCTGGCCCCGGTGCTCGCGCCCCCCGTGGCGATGCGGCGGCTGGTGGAGCGGCTGATGCGCCACCCCCCCGCGGCCCAGGCCTTCATTGAACGCCCGCGCATGGGCCCGCTCCCCCTGGCCGCGCTGCGCGCCCTGCCCGAGCACACCCTGGGACGTGCCTTCGTCGACCACCTGGAAGCGAACCAGGTGGACCCGCGCGCCCTGCCCTCCCTGGAGGCGCGGACCGACGAGGAGTACGTGCGCGCGCACCTGCTCGAATCCCATGACGTCTGGCACGTCCTCACGGGCTTTCCGACGAGCGTGGCGGGCGAGCTGGGCCTCCAGGCCTTCAGCCTGGCCCAGGTGGGCAGCCCCTTCGCGCTGGGCATCCTCGCGGGCGGCCTGACGAACACCCTCCTCTACGCGTTCTCCCACCGCGAGGAGCGCATGCGCGCCATCGTCCGGGGCTGGCTGCTGGGGCAGCGGGCCCAGCCCCTCTTCGGGGCACCGTGGCGTCAGATGTGGGAGTCACCCCTGGTGGAGGTCCGCCAGCGCTACGGCCTGGACCTGGCGGCGGTGGACGCGGTGCTGGACGACCCCAGGCGTTCCACCCTGGAAGCCAGGAATCCAGGCAGCGCGTCTGCGCCCCAATCATGCTAGACGCGCCCCATGGACCAGACTCCCGAGAAGGACCCCCTCCGCGCGCGTCTCGAGAAGATGGAGAAGCAGGCCGAGCTGGGTGGCGGCGCCGACCGCATCGCCAAGCAGCACGAAGCCGGCAAGCTCACGGCCCGCGAGCGCATCGACCTGCTCCTCGACCCCGGCTCCTTCTGCGAGCTGGACAAGTTCGTCACCCATCGCTCGAGCGAGTTCGGCATGGGCGACAAGAAGATTCCCGGCGACGGCGTCGTCACCGGCTACGGCACCGTGGAGGGCCGCAAGGTCTTCGTCTTCGCCCAGGACTTCACCGTCTTCGGCGGCTCGCTGTCGGGCGCCTACGCGCAGAAGATCTGCAAGATCATGGACCTGGCCACCCGCGTGGGTGCGCCCGTCATCGGCCTGAATGACTCGGGCGGCGCGCGCATCCAGGAAGGCGTGGAGAGCCTGGCCGGCTACGCGGACATCTTCGTGCGCAACACCCTGGCCTCCGGCGTGGTGCCGCAGATTTCGCTCATCATGGGCCCGTGCGCGGGCGGCGCGGTGTACTCGCCGGCCATCACCGACTTCATCATGATGGTGAAGGACACCTCGTACATGTTCATCACCGGCCCGGACGTCATCAAGACGGTGACGCACGAGGAGGTGTCGAAGGAAGCGCTGGGCGGCGCCGTCACGCACAACCAGAAGTCCGGCGTGGCCCACTTCGCGGCGGAGAACGAGCAGGCCGCCATCGTGATGACGCGCGAGCTGCTCTCCTACCTGCCCTCCAACAACCAGGAAGAGGCGCCCGTCCAGCCGTGCGAGGACGACGCGTTCCGGGCCGAGGAGTCGCTCAAGACGATTGTCCCGGCGAACCCCAACAAGCCCTACGACATCAAGGAAGTCATCAAGGCCATCGTCGACGACAAGCACTTCTTCGAGGTGCAGGAGCACTTCGCGAAGAACATCGTCATCGGCTTCGCGCGCATGAACGGGCGCAGCGTGGGCGTCGTCGCCAACCAGCCCGCGGTGCTCGCCGGTGTGCTGGACATCGACGCCAGCATCAAGGCCGCGCGCTTCGTGCGCTTCTGCGACTGCTTCAACATCCCGCTCGTCACGCTGGTGGACGTGCCCGGCTTCCTGCCCGGCACCGACCAGGAGTGGGGCGGCATCATCACCCACGGCGCCAAGCTGCTGTACGCCTACGCCGAGGCCACCGTCCCCAAGGTCACCGTCATCACCCGCAAGGCCTACGGCGGCGCCTATGACGTCATGGCGTCCAAGCACATCCGCGCGGACATGAACTTCGCCTGGCCCACCGCCGAAATCGCCGTCATGGGCCCCGAGGGCGCGGTCAACATCATCTTCCGCAACGAGCTGCTCAAGGCCACGGACACCGCCGCCGAGCGGGCGAAGCTGACGGCGGACTACCGCGAGAAGTTCGCCACCCCGTTCAAGGCGGCCGAGCTGGGCTACATCGACGAAATCATCCGTCCGGAGGAGACGCGCGCCAAGCTCATCCGCGCCCTGGAGCTGCTGAAGGACAAGCGCCAGGAGAACCTCCCCCGCAAGCACGGCAACATCCCGCTCTAGGTTCCAGCCCTCGCCTGCCCGCCCTCTGTCGCCAGCAGGGCAGGCAGGCGCGCGCGAAGGGGAAATTTGAGGGTGACGAACGGGCTTACAGGGGCCAGGAAAGGAATCTCATCTTGTCCCACCGTCGCCTCATCCTCTTTCTCTCCGACGTCGAAGGAAACCTCACCGCCCTGCGGCAGACGCTCAAGCGTGTCTGCGAAGCGGTGGACCTGGCCACGCCCGAGGTGAAGTGGGTGGAGCCTCCGCCAGAGGGGCTGGCCGATGCGGGCTGGCACGCCGTCGAGCTGGAGCTCCCGCCCGCCCCTGGCCGCAAGGCGCGCAAGTCCGAGCAGCCCTTCCTGGAGGAGCAGCTCGACGCCATGAGTCAGGCCCTGGCGCAGGACTTCCGGGACCGGGCGCTGGGCCTCTTCGTGGACCGCGAGCACAGCTATGCCCGCTCCTGCATCAGCGGCCCGGGGCGCCCGTCCAAGGCCGTGGAAGGTGAGGTTCTGGACGTCATCCGGCAGGCGGCGCGCTGGCTGGACGTGGAGACGGGCATGCTGGCCCGCCTCTTCGGCGGCGGCAACGCGGCACGCAACCTGTTGGCTGCCGCGGTCGACTTCGGCAACGAACCTGGACGGTCGGGTCCACCGAAGCCGCCGGAGCCGGACGAGGACGACCGCTTCGTGGAGGCCAAGCTGACGCAGGCTCGCGCTTACATGGAGCAGTACCTGAACACCCGGAAGTAGAGGCGGCAAACAGGGGCGCCCCGTGCTAGACGGGCCCCATGCCCAAGATCCGCAAAGTGCTCGTCGCCAATCGCGGCGAGATCGCCATCCGGGTGATGCGCACGTGCAAGGAGCTCGGCATCGCCACGGTGGCGGTGTACTCGGAGGCGGACCGCTCCGCCCTGCATGTGCGCACGGCTGACCAGGCCATCTTCGTGGGGCCCCCGCCTTCGCGTGAGAGCTACCTGGTGCAGCAGCGCATCCTCGACGCCGCGAAGCAGGCTGGCGCCGATGCCATCCATCCCGGCTACGGCTTCCTCTCAGAGAACGCCGCCTTCGTCCGCGCGTGTGACGCCGCGGGGCTGACGTTCATCGGCCCGCCCGCCTCCGCCATGGACGCCATGGGCGAGAAGACGCGCGCCCGTGCGAACATGATCAAGGCGGGCGTGCCCGTGGTGCCCGGCACCACCGAGCCCGTCGCCTCCGTGGAGGACGCGCGCGCCTACGTGGAGAAGATTGGCCTCCCCGTCATGCTCAAGGCCGCGGGCGGTGGTGGTGGCAAGGGCATGCGCAAGGTGGAGCGCATGGAGGACTTTGAATCCTCATGGCGCGCCGCCAAGAGCGAGGCCCTCAACGCCTTCGGCAACGACGCCGTCTACATCGAGAAGTACCTGGAGAAGCCACACCACGTGGAGATCCAGGTCTTCGCGGACCAGTTCGGCAACACCATCCACCTGAACGAGCGCGAGTGCTCCGCGCAGCGCCGGCACCAGAAGGTGGTGGAGGAGACGCCCAGCCCCATCCTCTCGCCGGAGCTGCGCGCGAAGATGGGCGAGGTCGCGGTGAAGGCGGCCAAGGCCGTCAACTACGTGGGCGCCGGGACGGTGGAGTTCCTGGTGGACGTGCACCGCAACTTCTACTTCCTGGAGATGAACACCCGCCTCCAGGTGGAGCACCCGGTGACGGAGTGGGTGACGGGCCTGGACCTGGTGGCCATGCAAATCAAGGCCGCCGAGGGCGAGAAGCTCGGCCTCACCGAGGCCCCCACGCCGCGCGGGCACTCGATTGAAGTCCGCGTGTACGCGGAGGACCCGAGCCGCAACTTCATGCCCAGCCCGGGCAAGATTACGTACCTGCGCGTGCCGGGTGGGCCGAACGTGCGGGACGATTCGGGCGTGTTCCCCGGGTACACGGTGCCCAACGTCTACGACCCGATGATTTCCAAGCTGTCCGTGTGGGCCCCCACGCGGCGCGAGGCCATCGCCCGCACGCAGCGCGCGCTGTCCGAGTACGTGGTGAAGGGCATCACCACCAACATCCGCTACCTGAAGGCCATCCTGGCGCACCCCGAGTTCATCGAGGGCGACTACGACACCAGCTTCCTCACCCGCCAGCACGACGCGCTGCTGGGCGCGGAGGACGCGAAGCTGAGCGAGATGGCGCTGCTGGCCAGCGTGGTGCACACGTACCAGAAGGACCAGAAGCGCGCGAAGACACTGCCCGGCGCCAGTGGCGGCCAGGGCGGTGGCAACGGCGGCGTCTCCCCGTGGAAGCTGGCGCTGCGCACGCGCCGCTAACCCCAAAGCTCGGAAGGACTTCCATGCGTTACTTCACGAAGCAGCAGGGCCAGAAGGAAGCGGTTCCGGTGGACCTGGAGCCCCTGGGGAACGACCAGTACAAAATCACCGTGGGCGCCACCACGTACCAGGTGGACGCGCTGGCGCTGGAGCACGGCACGCTGTCCATGCTGGTGGACGGCCAGTCGTACAGCGTCGAGTTCGAGGAGAACGGCGACGAGCTCGGCGTGCTCCTGCGCGGCCAGGTGAACCGCATCGACGTGGCGGATGAGCGCCGGCTGCGGCTGCGCGCGGCCAACGCGGCCTTCTCCGTTGAAGGCAAGCAACTGGTCACCGCGCCCATGCCCGGCAAGGTGGTGAAGGTGCTGGTGAAGGTGGGCGACGAGGTGACGGAGGGCCAGGGGCTCGTGGTGGTGGAGGCCATGAAGATGGAGAACGAGCTCAAGAGCCCCAAGGCGGGCAAGGTGACGGAGCTGTTCGCCAAGGAAGGCACCGCCGTGGAGAACAACGCCAAGCTGGTGGTGGTGGAATAGCTCCATGGAGATGCTCTGCACCCTGCGCAGCGCCACCGAGCCCCAGCGCGTCGCCCTGCTCCAGTTCCCTGAACGGCTGGAGGACTTCGTCGACGATGACGAGGACTTCGGTGACCCGAAGGGCTCGGCGTTCCTGGAGCTGGACATCGGCGAGGCGTGGCACGGCCTCCAGTACCTGCTGACCGGAACGCCGTGGGAAGGCAGCGCGCCGCTGGACTTCCTGGTGCGTGGCGGCGAGGACGTGGGCGACATCCCCTCCGAGGAAGGCACCGCGCGCGTCTTCACCCCGGCCGAAGTCCAGGCCCTGGCCACGGCGCTCCAGCAGGTGACGGAGAAGACGCTGCGCGCGCGCTACGACGCGTCCGCCATGCAGGCCCAGGACATCTACCCCGGGACGTGGGACGAGCCCGAGGCCGAGGTGGACCCTCTGGAGGAGCTGCTCTCCTACTTCGAGGAGCTCCAGAAGTTCATGGCCACCGTGGCGAAGCGCCGTGAGGCGCTGCTGGTGCACATCGGCTGACGGCGGGTGACGGGCTGCTCAGGCCGTCACCACGTCGTGCCCCAGCTTGAGCACCAGGGCCAGCACCACGCCCAGCACCACCTTGCGCACCAGCGTGTCGCCGCCCTTCACGGCCAGGTGCGCGCCCAGCCAGGCGCCCGCGAACTGGGCGCCGGCCATGGGCAGCGCCACCTTCCACAGCACCAGGCCCTTGAGGGCGAACAGCGCGACGGAGGCGAGGTTGGAGGCGAAGTTCACCACCTTCGCGTCCGCGGACGCGCGCGCCAGGCCGTGTCCCAGCAGGGACGAGAAGGCCACGATGAGGAACGTCCCCGTCCCCGGTCCGAAGAAGCCGTCATAGGTGCCGATGGCCAGCGCGATGAGCGCGCCAATGGCCCGTGCGCGCGCGGGCGGCCCGGGCTCCGGCGCATCCCCTGGACGCGGCGACTTGCGGAAGGCGAGGAACACCGCCACCGCGATGAGCAGCACCAGCACCAGCGGCTTGAGCACCTCCGGCTTCACCAGCAGCACCAGCGCCGCGCCCGCGAAGGCCCCACCCAGACCGAAGGGGAACGTCACCCGCGCCAGGCGCTTATCCACCAGCCCCGCGCGGGAGAAGCGCACCAGCGCGGCGAACGCGCCGAAGACGGACTGCCCCTTGTTGGTGCCCAGCGCCACGTGGGGCGGAAGGCCCGCGGCCAGCAGCGCGGGGAGGGAGATGAGTCCGCCGCCTCCCGCGATGGCATCCACCATGCCGGCAATCAGCGCGGCGAGGCACAGCAGGATGAGGTGCAGCGCACTGACGTCCACGTCCACCGGGTGAGCCTCCTCGCGGGCGGCGCCTGGGTACCACGGGCCCGGCCCGCCGCCCATGACCGCCCGCTTCTTGCGTCACCGCGCACCTTGGGCGTCAATGACGGAGCGACTTTGCTCCCCCCGCCGAGGTCCCCGTGCTCGCTTCCTTCCTCACCGTGCTGGCGCTCACCCTGGGCTCGGTTCCGCTTCCGCAGGACCCGTCCAAGCCGACGTGCCGCGCCATCGACGGCAAGGTGTCCTGCGGCTATGGGTGCAAGTCGGACGGACAGCGGGTGCGTTGCGCGCAGACGCCCCAGGGCCACTGCCAGGTGATTGACGGGCAGGCGGTCTGCTTCGACCCGCCGGCCTACGTGCAGAAGGCCTATGGCGCGGCGCTGCCGAAGCCGGAGTGTGAGAGCATCGATGGGGTGGTGGCGTGTGGCTACAACTGCGCGACGCAGCCCGGCCGGGTGAAGTGCGCGCAGTCCCCCGCGGGCGTCTGCCGGGGCCGGGGTGGCGAGGTGGAGTGCTTCGACCCGCCCGCCGTGGTGTTCGCCGTGTACGGCAAGGACACGCCCACCGCCCAGTGCCACAGCAACGCCATGGAGCTCACGTGTGGCTATGGCTGCATCAACGCCTCGGAGGGGGTGCGCTGCGCCCGGACGCCCGCGGGCGTGTGCAAGCTGGCCGGCGGCAACCTCCACTGCTTCGACCCCTCCCCCGCCGCTCTGTGCGCCTGGAAGCGCGAGCTGCCCGCGCCGCAGTGCAAGAACACCGAGGCGGGCCCGGTGTGTGGGTACAACTGCACCAGCGCCTTCTCGAAGTCGGCCTGTGCGTCCACCCCGGACGGGCTGTGCAAGGTCTTCGACAGCGAGGTGTACTGCTTCGACCCGCCCGTTGAACAGAAAGCGGACGCGGCGTGTCTGGCGGCGCTCGGGCTCGCGGCGCTGGATGGCGCGGCGCCCTGAGTCGAAGTAAGGGGCTCGCGCTCCGGCGCTCTGCTTTGATGCGGCGGAGGACAGCGGTAGGGTTCGCTTTTCTCGCAGGACGAAGGAGCAAGGCCGCGCATGGCGGAGGGTGAGGTCCGGCAGTACTGGGTCCGCAACGACAGGGGCACCATGTGGGGGCCCCTCACCCTGCCGACCATTGAACTGCTCATCGAAAGCGGCTCCATCCAGGGCCGGCTCCAGATGTCCGAGGACGGGCTCAACTTCGCCTTTCCCTGGCGCTTCCCGGAAGCGCGCGACGTCGTCCCCCGCGAGCTGTGGGGCCCGGGCGCGCCGGCAGCCTCCGCCGCGGAGCAGGCCGCTCCCGTGGGTGTGGTACCCGGAGCGCCCGGCGTGGCGGGTCCAGGTGTCCGGCCCGTAGCGGGCCCCGGTGTCGCGCCGAGCGCGGGTCCCGGTGTCCGGCCCGCGGCAGGCCCCGGTGTCGCGCCGAGCGCGGGTCCGGGTGCGGCGCCCATCGCGGGACCCGGTGTCCGGCCCGTAGCGGGCCCTGGCGCGGGACCCGGTGTCCGGCCCGTGGCGGGCCCCGGTACCGCCCCCATGGCGGGTCCCGGCGCTCGGACTCCTGTGGACCCCGCGCGGCGTCCCGTGGCGCCCGCCCCGCAGGCCCGTGTTCCCGGCGCGGGGCCACCGCCGCCCGGCGCGGGAACCACGCGTCCGTCGAGCGCTCCCCCTGCGTCCGCGCCCGCCCCCATGGCAGTGCCCGCGGTGGAGGGCGATGACGCCGCACCGGAGATTCCGGCGCTCGGCCAGCTCGAGCAGCTCTCCCCCATCCGCCTGTATGGCCGCATCGCCGCGCGGGAGCAGACGGGGCTGCTGTCACTGACGCTGGCCGACCGCGTCGTCCAGATTCACTTCCGCAAGGGCAACCCAGAGTTCGTCGACTCGTCCCATCCGGAAGAGGCGCTCGGGCCATCGCTGGTCGCGGCGCGGCTGCTCACGCCCGAGCAGCTTCAGCAGGCCGAGCCCGCGCTGGAGCGCTTCGGCGGAGACCTGCTCACCGCGCTCTTCGGCCTGGGCCTGCTCCAGCCGGCCACCGCCTTCGCCATCCTGGCGCAGCGCGCGGGCGGCATCCTGTCCAGGGGCCTGCGGGCTGAAGCCGGGACGTTCATCTTCGAGCTGAAGGACCTGCCCTCGCACAAGGCGATGCCGCTGGGCCACCGCTGGGCGGTGCTGAGCGACACGGTGCGCCGGATTCCTTCCGCGGACCTCAAGCGCCGGCTGACCCCGGTGCTTCAGCTTCCCATCATGAAGTCCGGTGGCGTCGTGGCCGCGAACGAGCTGCGCCTCACGCCGCACGAGGTCCGCGCGTTCACGGTCATCGACGGCGTGCGCTCGGTCGCGCAGTTGCTGGCGGACTTCGCGCAGGACTCGGACCACCTGCTGCGGCTCGCGTTCCTGCTCAGGGAGTTGGACGCGGTGTCTTTCGCCGGCCAGGCCAGGACGGCGCAGGACGTGGGCCCACGAGCGCCCGGTGCCGGAGGTGCCCAGCCCTTCCCGGGTGCGCATGCGGCGAATGTCGCCGTGGGCCAGCAAGCCGCGGGTGCGCAGCGTCCCGCCGGAGCCGCTCCGAACGTCGCGGGACGTCCGCAGCCCGCGAGCGCCACGCACGCGAACGCCTCCGCGCAACAGCGTCCCGCTGGAGCCGCTCCGAATGTCGCGGGAGGTCCGCAGCCCGCCGGGGGGGCGCAAGCCGCTGGCGCCGTGCCCCAACGACCCGTGGCAGGAGCAACGCCCGCGGCAGGTCCGGGTGCCCCACGTCCAGCGGGCACGGCCCCAACCGCCGGCCCCGGTGCCACCGCCCCACGTCCGGCAGGCACCGCGCCAACCGCCGGCCCCGGCACCACCGCCGCGCGTCCCCCAGTCGCCGGGCCCGGCGCCCAGCCTCGTCCGCCGCCGTCCCTGTCCGCACAGGGCGCGCAGCGTCCCGCCGCTGCGACGCCCGCGAATGCACCGGGCGCTGAAGAGATTCCCGCCCTGCGCCAGCTCACGATGGCGATGAAGCAGCAGAACCACTTCCAGCGGCTCGGGCTGACGGAGCAGACGAACGCCAGCGCGGTGAAGATTGCGTACTTCCGGTTGGCCAAGCTGTACCACCCGGACACGCTTCCGCAGGGGGCGCCGCCGGAGCTGGAGAAGCTGAAGGCGGAGGTCTTCGCGTATATCGGCGACGCCTACCGCACCCTCTCCGACGACAACAGCCGCGCCAGCTACATCGAGGAACTCAAGAGCGGCGGCAGCGGAGACGGGGTGGACATCAACGGCATCCTCATGGCGGAGGAGCTGTTCCAGAAGTCCTGCATCCTGGTGAAGGCGCGCAAGTTCCCGGACGCCGTGAAGATGCTGGACGAGGCCATCAAGCTGAACCCGGAGGAAGCGGAGTTCTACGCGTGGCGTGGCTACGCGCGCTTCTTCACGGCGGCGGACAAGAAGGCCGCCCAGCCCGAGGCCTTCCGGGAAATCCAGAACGCCATCAAACGCAACGAGCGCTGCGCCCCCGCGCACTACTTCCTGGGCGTCATCGCCAAGCTGAGTGGTGACGTGCCGGGCTCGCTCAAGCACTTCAAGCGCACCGTGGAGCTGCAGCCGGACCACATCGACGCGCAGCGAGAAATCCGCATGGCGTCGCAGAAGAAGTAGGGTGCGCCCCCCTTACCCGAAATCACGAAGGAGAGACGGAACGTGCCGCTCACTGGGAAGCAACGCCGCCATCTGCGCGCGCTAGGACACCACCTGGAGCCGGTGGTCATCGTCGGTCAGGCCGGCGTCACCGAAGGTGTCATCGCCGCCATCGAGCAGGCGCTGCAGGACCACGAGCTCATCAAGGTGAAGATCAACGAGGGCCCGGAGACGCGCCAGGAAGCCGCGGCGCGCATCGCCGAGGGCGCCCAGGCGGAGCTCGCGCAGCTGCTGGGCCGCACCGCGCTCGTGTTCAAGAAGCGCGAGAAGGACTCCAAGTTCGAGAAGTTCTAGCCAGCCTCAAGCCGGCCGCGCCGCGGAAAGTCCTCCTCGGCGCCCGGCCGCCTCACGGCGTGAAGCCCGCCGCCCCGGCCACGAGCTCCGCCGCCACGCTCAGCCGCTCCAGCAGCGCGGGCCCGAAGTACTGGCGCCTGGACTCACCCAGTCCCCCCTGCACGTTCGCCGCCGTCTCCACGTAGCCCACGTAGCCATCCGCCAGGCTCAGCACGCCCGTGGCACCGGTCCGCCGCAGCAGCTCCACCCCCGCGGCCACGCTGGGCTCACCCGGCACCGCCACCAGCTTCAGCGGCCCCACCACCAACGCGCCCACCTCCGCCAGCCGCGGCGCGGACTCACACAGCAGGTTGTCCCCCGCCGCCCGCGTCAGCGCCGGCACCAGCCGCGACGCGTCCGGACGTGGCATGGCCGCGTCGGCGCGCGCCAGGGACAGCCGCACCGTCTCCCCCACGAGGGACAACGGCGCATCGCCGGCCAGCTCCGCCAGTGCCCGCGCGAAGCCCGACACGCGCTCCAGCCCCTGCCCTTCCGAGTACGCCACCGTCGCATTGCCGCCCGCGCCCTGCAGCACCAGCGTCACGCCGCTTCCCTCCTCCTCGCGCAGCGCGCTGAGCCGGCCGGGGTAGTCCGGGTCCACGTAGGCGCGGTGACGCGGCACCATTGTCGGGTGCCCGGCGAAGAGCAGCAGCTCCGCCACCGGCCCCTCCTGCCCCCGGAACACGGCGCGCGTCAGGACGCCATCCGGTTTCGCGCCGCCACTGCGCGACACCACGAAGTCCTGCTTCCGCGCCTCGCCGACCTCCAGCGCCACAGGGGCGAGCGCCGCCGCCGCCTGGGCCAGTGCGTCCCCCGCCGCCGCGGTGATGACGTCCACCACGTCCTCCCGGTAGCGCCCGGTGCCGGACAACTGCGCCACCAGCCGCGTGTCATAGCCCCCCAGCGACGAATGCGTGTGCGTGGCCAGGACCAGCACGTCCTCCAGCCCCGAGGCCCGCGCGCGCTCACGCACCCGCGTGGCCAGCACGTCCGGAACCAGGAGCAGGTCCAACGACACCAGCCCCACCCGTGTGCCTCCCGCCTCCAGCACCACCGCGCGCGCGTAGAGCGGCACGTCGGCCTGGCCTGCCTCGGGCCGGGGTGGCGAGTAACCGGCCACCACCACCGGGAAAGGCGGCGCGAGCCCCACCTTCGCCGCACCCGCGCGCAGCGGCCCTTCACCATGGACCTGTGACACAAGGAGTGGCGCGCGCTCGGCCCAACTGCCACACCAGTTCCAGGACGCCAGCGAATACGCGGCGCCCACGGTGAGCAATACCAGGGGAAACAGGGAACGCCAGCGGGCCGCGCGCGAGGATGCCATGCGCGAGCCAGACTAACCGCTGGGCCTGGGCTTTGGGACGCCTGACTGCCCACATGAGACGACTCTGGCGTCGGGTGGAATACCCACCAGAGAGGCATGCGTTCCTGTTCCGCTCACCGCTTGAAAGGAGTAAGGCAGCGCGCCATGTGCGGCATCTTCGGAATCGTGGGGCACGCCGAGGCCTCCAACCTGACGTACCTGGGACTGCACGCTCTCCAGCACCGGGGGCAGGAGTCCGCGGGCATTGTCGCCTCTGACGGGATGGGGCTGCGCGCTCACCGGCAGTTGGGACTCGTCGCCGACATCTTCGACGCGCCGGTGCTCGCCACCCTGCCCGGGCAGGCGGCCATCGGCCATGTGCGCTACTCCACCGCGGGAGGCAGCGGGCTCAAGAATGCCCAGCCGCTCTTCGTGCAGTACGCGGGCGGGCAGTGCGCCATCGCGCACAACGGCAACCTGGTGAACGCGGCCGAGCTGAAGCAGCAGCTCGAGGCCGACGGCGCCATCTTCCAGTCGGACGCGGACACGGAGGTCATCCTGCACCTGCTGGCGCGCTCCAAGCAGGCGACCTTCGAGCAGAAGCTCGTGGAGGCGCTGCGCAAGGTGACGGGCGCCTACAGCCTCCTGGTGCTCACGGAGAACAAGCTTGTCGCGGTGAGGGACCCGCACGGCATCCGGCCGCTGGTGCTGGGACGAATGAAGGAAGGCGCCTACGTGCTGGCCAGCGAGTCGACCGCGCTGGACCTCATCGAGGCGGATATCGTGCGCGAGCTGGACGCGGGCGAGCTGCTCGTCATCGAGAACGGGCTGCTGCGCACCAGCAAGCCCTTCGCGGAGCCGCCGCGTCAGGCGCGCTGCATCTTCGAGCACGTGTACTTCGCGCGGCCGGACTCCACGCTGTTCGGCAGCAACGTGTACGAGGTGCGCAAGGAGATGGGCCGTCAGCTCGCGAAGGAGCAACCCGCGCCCTCCGCGGACCTGGTCATCGCGGTGCCGGACTCCGGCGTCCCGGCGGCCATCGGCTTCGCGCAGGCCAGCGGCATCCCCTACGACGTGGGCCTCATCCGCAGCCACTACGTGGGCCGCACCTTCATTGAACCGCAGCAGTCCATCCGCCACTTCGGCGTGAAGCTGAAGCTGTCCGCGGTGCGGCAGGTGCTCAAGGGCAAGCGCGTGGTGGTGGTGGACGACTCCATCGTCCGTGGCACCACGAGCCGCAAAATCGTGAAGATGATCAAAGCGGCGGGCGCGCTGGAGGTACACCTGCGCATCTCCTCGCCGCCCACGAAGTGGCCCTGCTACTACGGCATCGACACGCCGAGCCGCCAGGAGCTCATCGCCGCGACGCACAGCGTGGAGGAGATTGCCACGTACGTGACGGCGGACTCGCTCGGCTACATCTCCCAGGAAGGCCTGGGCCGCGCGGTAGGCGACCCGGAGCGCAGCAGCTTCTGCACCGCCTGCTTCTCCGGCAAGTACCTCATCGGCGACTTCGGCGAGCAGCGCTCCGAGCCCAGCAAGCTCACCGCCTGACTTCACCACCGGCTTCCCCCCTGGCCCCCTGCCCGCTTCAGTCCGGGCCGGGGGCCTTCGCGTTTCAGGCCGACAGGGGCCGGCCTTCGATGAAGTCCCTGAGGTCCGTGGGCAGGGGCGCCTCGAACACCACGTCCTGGCCAGAGCCCGGGTGTGGGAAGGCGATGCGCGCGGCGTGCAGCGCTTGACGGGGCAGGCGCAGCCGCGGCCATGCCTCGGGCTCCAGGCAGTGCTTGCTGAAGCGGTCGAAGTAGCCCGGGTCCGGCCCGTACATCTTGTCGCCCACGAGCGGGAAGCCCGCGTGGTGCAGGTGGATGCGAATCTGGTGCTGGCGCCCCGTCTCCGGGAAGCAGCGCAGCAGCGCGAAGGGCGCGCCGTCCCGCGTAAAGCGCTGGAGCACCTGGAAGCGCGTGCGGCTCTCCTTGCCCTCCACCGGGTCGATGCGCACGGCGATGCGGATGAGCTCGGTGCCCTCCGCGATGGGCGCATCCACGGTGAACGCGTCCTCGGGCGGGTGCCCCTCGCAGAGCGCCAAGTACTCCTTGTGCACGTCACGCGAGACGAACAGCCGCCCCAGCACCCGGCATGACGCCGTGGTGCGCCCGCAGACGACCAGCCCGCTGGTCTCCCGGTCCAACCGGTGCGCGGGCTCGGCGAAGCGCTCACCAAAGCGCTCTCGCAGCAGCGTGACGAGGGTGCCCTTGTGGTAGCGCGCCGTGGGGTGGATGGGCAGGCCCGCGGGCTTGTCCAGCACCAGCAGCCAGTCGTCCTGGAACACCACGGGCAACTCCGTGGGCGTGTCCGGCTCCTCGCTGGCGCGGCGGCGGATGCGGAAGGCCAGCCCCGGGTACACCGGCGTGGAGGGCTTCAGGCGCCGCTCCTCGCAGATGACGCCCCTCAGGATGACGCCCTGGAGCCGCTCCCGCGTCATCCGGCGGAGCTTCTCGCCCAGGTACGCATCCAGCCGCCACCCCGCGTAGTTCGGCTCGACGACGTAGCGGATGTCGACGTAGCCCTCCGGGGCTTCTTCCTGCGGTGCGCGGTGCATGGGCCTGCCACCGCTCTACCACGGCGGGCCCTCCTGCACAGGCGGAGACGGGCGAGCGGGCGGGCCCACGGAAGCGCCGGGTCCCCACCCGCCCATCGCCATCAGGCCGACGCCGCCTGAATCGGCTGGTCCTCGACGCCGAGGAAGCTCGCGAACAGGTCCGCGATGCGCTCGGCGGCGCGGCCGTCCCAGTACTCGGGAACGCGGCCCTGCTTGCCTTCACCGTCCAGCACGCGGTCCGCGGCCAGCCGGATGCGGACCGGGTCGGTGCCCACCACCTCGTTGGAGCCTTCCTCCACGGTGATGGGGCGCTCGGTCTGCTCGCGCAGGGTGAGGCACGGGATGCCCATGGCCGTCGTCTCCTCCTGGAGGCCGCCGGAGTCGGTGAGCACCAGGCGCGCCTTCGACGTGAGCGCCAGGAAGTCCAGGTAGCCCATGGGCTCCACGGGCCGCAGGTTCGGCGTGCGCTCGAACCACGTGTCCAGGCCCTGCTCCGAAATCACCTTCCGCGTGCGCGGGTGCACCGGGAAGATGACCGGCAGGCGCGTGGCGACGTGAGCCACCGCGGACAGGAGGCCGCCCAGCAGCTTGGGGTCGTCCACGTTGGAGGGCCGGTGCAGCGTGCACACCGCGTAGCCGTGGGGGATGAGCCCCAGGTCCTTGAGCAACGGCAGCTTGTCGGCCTTCTCGCGCGAGGCGAAGAGCGAGTCGATCATCACGTTGCCCACGAAGTGGATGCGGGCCGGGTCGGTGCCTTCCTTGCGCAGGTTGGCGTCCGCGTCACGTGACGGCGTCAGCAGCAGGTCCGACAGGCGGTCGGTGACGAGGCGGTTGATCTCCTCCGGTTGGTGTGGCGAGTAGCTCCGCAGCCCCGCTTCGACGTGCGCCAGGGGGATGCCCAGCTTCGACGTCACCAGCGCCGCGGCGATGGTGCTGTTCACGTCGCCCACCACGGAGACGAGCGCCGGAGGGTGGGCCAGGAAGACCTTTTCCAGTTCCACCATCATCCGCGCCGTCTGCTGCGCATGGCTGCCCGACCCGATGCCCAGATGGACGTCCGGGGCAGGCAGGCCGAGGTCGGAGAAGAACACGTCGCTCATCTTGGCGTCGTAGTGTTGCCCCGTGTGGACAAGGATTTGCTCCAGGGGAGTACGCTCGGCGATGGCGCGATAGATGGGCGCGACCTTCATGAAGTTCGGACGCGCCCCAACGATATGAATGACCTTCTTCATGTTGCGACCAAAGCTAGGCACTGGAGCCGCGCTGGCCAGTGTCCGATGATGCGAATGTCCAATCCCGGGGGCAGGCGTTCGTCGCGAACCTGATAGACGGAGGGGTCATGCAATCTTGCCGGACCGTTGCAGTCATTCCCGCCCGACATGCCAGCACGCGCTTCCCGGGCAAGCCGCTGGCGAACATCGCTGGCCGAACAATGATTGAGCACGTCTGGCGCCGCTGTCAGGAGGCCCAGGCCTTCGACGAGGTGTGGGTGGCCACCGATGACGACCGCATTCGCGCCGCGGTGGAGGGCTTCGGCGGCAAGGCGGTGATGACCAGCCCCGCCTGCGCCACGGGGACCGACCGGGTCGCCGAGGTGGCGCTCGGCCGTCCAGACATCGACATCTGGGTGAACGTCCAGGGAGACGAGCCCCTGGTGGACCCCGCCGCGCTCCAGCGGCTGGCGGGCCTCTTCCAGGACGCGTCCGTGCGGATGGGCACCCTGGTCCGCCCGCTCGAAGCGGACGAAGCCGCCAGCCCGCACGTGGTGAAGGCGGTGCTCGCCCTCAACGGCGACGCGCTCTACTTCAGCCGAAGCCTGGTGCCCCACACCCGCGAGCCGGGCACGCCCGTCCAGCGCTGGGGCCACATCGGCCTCTACGGCTACCGGCGCGACGTGCTGCTGTCGCTGGCGAAGCTGGCGCCCACGCCGCTGGAGGAGGCGGAGAAGCTGGAGCAGCTCCGCGCGCTGGAGCACGGCATCCCCATCCGCTGCGCGAAGGTTACCTCGCACACGGTGGCCGTCGACCTCCCCGGTGACGTGGAGAAGGTGGAGGCGCTCATGCGCGCGCGGGAGGGCTGACCATGGGCTTCCTCAAGAACGTCTTTGGCGGTGGCGAGGCGAAGGCGGACGCGGAGTCCCCCACCCCGGAAGCCGCCACCCAGGCGCCCACGGCGCCCCAGCCCGAAGCCGCCCCGAAACCACCCGCGCCTCCGAAACCCCAGCGCGCGCAAGAGACCCGCAAGCAGCAGCAGGAGGACGAGGACATGGAGGGCGTTCAGCGGCTGGTGTCGCGCAAGGTGGAGCGGGTGCTGGAGCAGTTGGGGACGCTCGCCACGCGGGCGCGCTCGGGCGAGGAGGTCCCCACCATCACCGTCACGCTCCACCTGGCGCACGGCCATTCGATGACGGGCGAGGTGGTGGACTACGTGCCCCGCGAATCGGTGCTGATGGCCCTGGGCAAGGAAGGGCTGCGCCGCTCGGAGTCGGTGGCCTACGTGGACCTGTCCACGGTGGTGGCGGTGGCGGTGGGCAACGCGGAGAAGCTGCTGGAGCTGACGCAGCTCGTGCGGCCCAACCCCACGCGGCAGGACGTGGTGACGCTGCTGGAGAAGCTGCCCCACGCCCTCACCGAGCAGTTCTGGCCGGGCGAGGCGTCCCTGGGCGGCAAGCCCCTGCGCTTCGAGGTGGACTGGGTGGGCCTGGATGACGAGCCGGGCCGCCGCGCGCTGGAGTCCGCCGTGAATGTCACCTGCCATGCCTTGCGCGCCCTGGCCCAGGAGCAGGGCCGTGAGGTGCTGCGCCGCATCACCTCCGTGCGCTTCCTCAGGGGCCGCGACACCCGCGCCGCCGTGGAAGGCGAAACGGGCACGGTGACGGTGGGCCCGGGTGAGCCCACCGTGTCCGCCTTCCGCAAGGCCTTCGCCGCCGGCATCAGATGACGGGCAGCGACGCCGGCTCGGCCCCCAGCGGGAAGGCCGCGTCGAGGAGGGCCCGCTCGTCGGCGGTCAGCGCCAGCGACGCGGCGGCGGCGTTGTCGCGCGCGTGGGCTTCCCGGCTCGCCTTGGGAATGGCGAACAGCGACGGCCCGCGCACCAGGAACCGGAGCGCCACCTGGTACGGCGTCACGCCGTGCGCGCGGGCAATGGCGCCCAGCACCCTCCCACCCCGGCTGTCGGGCCGGGGGAAGCGGCCGTTGCCGAAGGGGCTGTAGCCCACCACCGCCACGCCGTGGGCTTCGCACCAGGGCAGGACGGCGTGTTCGATGGCGCGCTCCTCCAGGTGGTAGAGCACCTGGTTGCAGGCGATACGCCCGGGCCCCGCGAGCGCGAGCGCCTCCTCCAGGTCCTCCACCCCGAAGTTGCTCACGCCCCAGGCGCGAATCTTTCCATCCGCCACCAGCTTCTCGAAGGCGCGCACCGTCTCCTCCAGCGGGTGTGGACCCGGCCAGTGCAGCAGGTAGCAGTCGAGGTGGTCCGTGCGCAGCCGCTTCAGGCTCCGCTCACAGGCGGCGAGCGTGCCCGCGTAGGAAGCGTTGGACGGCATCACCTTCGACACCAGGAAGACGTCGCCGCGCCGGCCCGCGATGGCCTCGGAGACGATGGACGCCTCCACCTTGCCGTGGCCGTACAGCTCAGCGGTGTCCACGTGTGTCATTCCCAGCTCCAACCCGGCGCGAAGGGCGCGGATGGCGCCTGCCCGGTCGTCCTCCTCCATCTGCCAGGTCCCCTGGCCCAGGACGGGCACGGACACCCGTGTGCTTCCGAATGGACGCTGCTCCATGGCACTCCCCCTGACTCGGCGTATGACTTGCTTCGAGAGGATTAATACCGCTTCAACGCACACGCAGGCAGCCGGTGCGCGGGTTGGACGCTCGCGTTAGTCTCCGCCGGTGTCTTCCCCCGTGAACGATTCGAAAAGCAGTGCCTCCCCTGGCGTCACCGTGGGGCGCCTGCTGAAGCTGGCGCGCCCGGAGCTGCTGCCACTGGCAGCGGGCACCTTCTTCCTCCTCATCAGCAGCGGGGCCACGCTGGCCTATCCCCGCGCCATTGGCGACCTGGTGGACCAGGCCCTCACCGCGCGCGACCGGTATGTGGTGGACCGGCTCGCGATGCTGATGCTCGCCGTGTTCACGGTGCAGGGCATCACCATGGCGCTGCGCATCTACCTCTTCACCAGCGCGGGCGAACGCGTGGTGTCGCGGCTGCGCAAGGACCTCTTCCGCGCCCTGCTGTCCCAGGAGGTGGGCTTCTTCGACTCGCGCCGCACGGGCGAGCTCACCAGCCGGCTCTCCTCGGACACCACCGTCCTGCAGACCACCGTCACGGCCAACGTGTCCATGATGCTGCGCTACGTCGTCACGGCCCTGGGCGGTGTGGGCTTGCTGCTCTACACGTCCGTCCAGCTCACGCTGGTGATGCTGGCCGTCATCCCGCCCGTGGCCATTGGCGGCGTGTTCTACGGGCGCCGGGTCCGGGTGATTTCCCGTCAGGCCCAGGACGCGCTCGCCGCCAGCGGCGAGGTGGCTGAAGAAGACCTGTCCGGCATCCGCACCGTGCGCTCCTTCGCCGCGGAGCGGCACGAGGTGGAGCGCTACAGCGTCGCCGTGGAGCGCTCCTTCACGCTGGCGAAGAAGCGCGCGCTCCAGACCTCCGTCTTCATGGGCGTGGCCTCCATCGCGGGGTATGGCTCCATCGCCGCGGTGCTCTGGTACGGCGGCCGGCTGGTGGTGGACGGCGGCCTCTCCGTGGGCGAGCTCACCTCGTTCCTCATCTACACCATGCTGGTGGCCTTCTCGTTCAGCGGCATCGCGGAGCTGTGGGCGGACTTCATGCGCGCCAGCGGCGCCGCCGAGCGCGTCTTCGAGCTGCTGGACCGCAAGCCCGCCATCGGCGCTGGCGGCGAGCAGCTGACCGACCTGCGCGGGCACGTCCAGTTCCGCGGCGTGCACTTCGCCTACCCCAGCCGTCCCGACGTGCCGGTGCTCCAGGGCCTGGATTTGGAGCTGCGGCCGGGCGAGGTGGTGGCGGTGGTGGGCCCCTCCGGCGCCGGCAAGTCCACGCTGGCCTCCCTGCTGTCGCGCTTCTACGACCCGCAGAGCGGCGAGGTGCTGCTGGACGGCCATCCGCTCACCGCCCTGGAGCCGGAGTGGCTGCGCCGCAACATCGGCATGGTGGCGCAGGAGCCCCAGCTCTTCTCCTGCTCCATCGCGGACAACATCCGCTATGGCCGGCCCGGCGCCACCGACGCCCAGGTGGCGGAGGCCGCCCGCGCCGCCAATGCCCACGCGTACATCGAGCGCTTTCCGGAAGGTTACGGCACCCAGGTGGGCGAGCGAGGCGTGCAGCTGTCCGGTGGCCAGAAGCAGCGGGTCGCCATTGCCCGGGCGGTGCTGAAGGACCCTCGCCTGCTCATCCTCGATGAGGCCACCAGCGCCCTGGACGCGGAGAGCGAGCACCTGGTGAAGGATGCGCTGGAGCGCCTGATGAAGGGCCGCACCACGCTCATCATCGCCCACCGCCTGTCCACCGTGGCCAACGCGGACCGGGTGCTGGTGCTCGACGGCGGCGTCGTCATCCAGAGCGGCACCCATGCGGCCCTCATGAGCCAGGAGGGCCTGTACCGGCGACTGGTGGAGCGGCAGTTTGTCGCAGCCTGAACGCCTGGTGCCCACACGGCTATCGCCACGCACCTGGCGACAGTGGCGC
Source organism: Myxococcus sp. SDU36 (assembly GCF_030168875.1). Lineage (NCBI taxonomy): Bacteria > Pseudomonadati > Myxococcota > Myxococcia > Myxococcales > Myxococcaceae > Myxococcus > Myxococcus sp. SDU36. The sequence continues at coordinate 7,951,189 of NZ_CP077414.1, read as the reverse complement.
GCCTGTTGGCTCCCGGTTAAGTCTGGGGCTCCGAAAGGAGGTGATGCCTTGAACGACAGCAACTCCAAGGCGTCCACCTCCGCTTCGCTGGCCTGAGAAGGCGCCGAGGCGGTGGCAGACGCTGGCAGTTCCGGGCCCGTTTCCCGCGAGGGGGACGGGCCTTTTTACGGCGGCTCGGGAATGCCGGCCCCCCCCTCCTGTTCGGAGCGCGCCGGGGGGAGAGGCCGACCCAACACGTTTCATCCGGGAGTTTCCGCCGTGTCCATCACCCCATGCCCCAGCCCGCTGCCCACCGCCCTCCGGGACGAGGAGTCCGTGGACTCGCAGCGCAACCTCTTCTGCCCCAACTACGACGCCTGCCTGCACCTGGTGGTGAAGCGGGGCTGGGAGGGCTGGAGCTGCCGGAACTGCGATTTGCGCAAGTTTCGCGTCGGGCAGCCGACCGCCCAGGAGTTCGCGGTCGCCCGGCCGGGTGGTTGGGACGGCAACTGACGCCGCCCCTCGGTCCCCAGCGGGCGGCCGTCCACCGGAAACAGAATAATTGACGCATCCCTGCCTCAGTTGGCAGAACGGGACATGCGCTCCAAGAAAACCAAGTTCATCTTCGTGACGGGCGGAGTGGTCAGCTCCCTCGGCAAGGGCCTCGCCTCCGCTTCGATTGGCGCCCTGCTGGAGAACCGTGGGCTGGCCGTCACCCTCATCAAGCTGGACCCCTACATCAACGTGGATCCGGGCACGATGAGCCCGTTCCAGCATGGCGAGGTGTTCGTCACCGAGGACGGCGGTGAGACGGACATGGACCTCGGCCACTACGAGCGGTTCACCAACGCGCGGATGAGCCGGCTCAACAACTTCACGTCCGGCCGCATCTACCACGCCGTCATCATGAAGGAGCGGCGGGGCGAGTACCTGGGCAAGACGGTCCAGGTGATTCCGCACGTCACCGACGAAATCAAGTCCAGCATCCGCCAGGCGGCGCAGGACGCGGACGTCGTCATCGTCGAAGTCGGCGGCACCGTGGGCGACATCGAGTCGCTGCCCTTCCTCGAGGCCATCCGGCAGATGCGCTACGACGTGGGCAGTGAGAACGTCGTCTACGTCCACCTCACGCTCTTGCCGTACATCGGCGCGGCCGGCGAGGTGAAGACCAAGCCCACGCAGCACTCGGTGATGAAGCTGCGGGAGATTGGCATCCAGCCCGACTTCCTCGTGTGCCGCACCGACCGCGAGGTGTCCCGCGAGCTGAAGGACAAGATTGCCATGTTCTGCAACGTGGACACGCGCAGCGTCTTCACGTCGCCGGACGTGCGCAGCATCTACGAGCTGCCGCTGGAGCTGCACCGCCAGGGCCTGGACGAGCGGCTCGCGGAGGTCCTCAACATCTGGAGCCGGGCGCCGCACCTGGAGCGCTGGGAGAACATCATCCGCAAGGTGTACGAGCCCGCGCGCGGCCAGGTCCGCGTCGCGATTGTGGGCAAGTACGTCAACCTCACGGAGAGCTACAAGAGCCTCAACGAGGCGCTGCTGCACGGCGGCATCGCCAACGACGTGAAGGTGAACCTGCACTTCGTCGACAGCCAGGACGTCGAGGAGCAGGGCGCGGAGAAGATGCTGGCCGGCGTGGACGCCATCCTGGTGCCCGGCGGCTTCGGCGTGCGCGGCACCGAGGGCAAGATTGCCGCCGTGCGCTACGCGCGTGAGAAGAAGGTGCCCTTCTTCGGCATCTGCCTGGGCCTGCAGATGGCCGTGGTGGAGTTCAGCCGCGGCGTGCTGGGCCTGTCCGCCGCCAACAGCCTGGAGTTCAACGAGCACACGCCGCACCCGGTGGTGACGCTCATGGAGAGCCAGGTGAAGGTGCAGGACAAGGGCGGCACCATGCGCCTGGGCAGCTACGCCTGCGCGCTGAAGCCCGGCTCGCTCGCCCACCAGCTCTACGGGCAGGACACCATCCAGGAGCGCCACCGCCACCGCTACGAAGTGAACAACGCGTACCGTGGCAAGCTGCAGGAGGCGGGGCTGGTCATCTCCGGCGCCAACCCCGAGCTCAACCTGGTGGAGATGATTGAGCTGGCCGACCACCCCTACTTCGTCGGCTGCCAGTTCCACCCTGAATTCAAGAGCAAGCCCTTCGCACCCCACCCCCTCTTCTCCGGCTTCATCCGCGCGGCGCTCGCCCAGCGGGACGCGAACACGGCGGCCGGACAGGTGACCGCATGAGCACCCCCCACCCCATCGAGCTGTGTGGCTTCAAGGTCGGCCAGGGCCAGAAGCTGTTCGTCATCGCCGGCCCCGACAGCATCGAGTCCGAGGACATGGCCCTGCGCCATGCCCGCATGCTGAAGGAAATCACCAGCCGGCTCGGCGTCCCGTACGCCTTCAAGTGCTCCTACGACAAGGCCAACCGCACCAGCGGCAAGTCCTTCAGAGGCCCGGGTCTCAAGGAAGGCCTGAGAATCCTGAAGAGAATCCGGGATGAAGTGGGAGTTCCCGTCCTCACGGACGTCCATGAGACGAGCCACGTCGGGCCAGCCTCGGAAGTTGTGGATATCATCCAGATACCGGCCTTCCTGTGCCGGCAGACGGACCTGGTGGAAGCCGTGGCGCGGACTGGCAAGGGCGTCAATCTGAAGAAGGGGCAGTTCGTGGCGCCCAAGGACATCGTCCACTCGGCGCGCAAGGCCTTCGAGGCCGGCAACCCCAACGTGCTCGTCACCGAGCGCGGTTCGACCTTTGGCTACAACAACCTGGTGGTGGACATGCGCGGCTTCGCGCAGATGCGCGACGCCGGCCTCGCCGTGTGCTTCGACGCCACCCACTCCGTCCAGCTCCCCAGCGCCGGAAACGGCGAGACGGCGGGCGAGCGCCGCTTCGTGTCCCTGCTGGCCCGCTCCGCCGCGGCCGCCGGGATTGACGCGTTGTTCACGGAAGTCCACGAAGATCCGGATCGTGCCCTGTGTGACGGTCCCTGTTCGCTGAATCCACAGATGTTTGAAGACGTGGTACGAAACGTGCTGAGCATCCGCCGGGTGTTGGGACACGAGCCGGGTTGATGCGTCAGCAAGCAAGGGAGTCGAGCAAGCCATGGTGACGGACGCCCTTTCCAGACTGGGAACGGAAGAGCTGGCGTCCCGTGCCGCGCGCGTGCGGCTGCTCGTCTTCGACGTGGACGGGGTGCTCACCGACGGCGGCCTCTACTACGGCCAGGACGGCGAGCTGATGAAGCGCTTCGACGTCAAGGACGGCCATGCGCTCGTCATGGCCCGGCTGTCCGGGTTGCCCGCCGCCATCCTCACCGCCCGCACCTCCGGCATCGTCGCGAAGCGCGGGCAGGAGCTGGGCCTCGCGGCCGTGTTCCAGGGCCGCCGTGACAAGTCGGCCGCGCTCAAAGAGCTGCTCACTCAACTGGACGTGCCCCTGGACGCCTGCGCTTACATGGGTGACGACCACAACGACCTGGGCCCACTTTCAATGGTGGCTCTTTCCGCTTGTCCTGCGGATGCGGTCCCCGAGGTGCGCCGGGTGGCCCACTTCGTTACCCAGAGCCCTGGCGGCCGAGGCGCCGCTCGGGAGCTCGTGGAGCTGTGTCTCAAGGCCAGTGGCCGCTGGGACGACGCAGTGGGTCTGATGAGAGGCTCTGATAGGCGCGGTACTCAGTGAGGTTGAAGAAAACCCGTGTTCAAGGTAGGTGAATAGTTCCATGGGCAGCGGAATGATGCAGCAAGAGGGGAGTACGGCGATGACGGACCAGCTCTACACGACGCACGACATCAGTCGTTTGCTTCAGGTGGATCCGTCCACGGTGAGCAAGTGGATTGACCGTGGCATCCTGATGGCGTTCAGGACGCCGGGGGGCCACCGCCGCGTGCGGTCGGCGGACCTGCGCACGTTCCTCATCACCCATCAGATGCCGGTTCCAGAGGAGCTCGGCAGCGGCACGGTGCGCCTGCTCGCGGTGGATGACGAGCGCCCGGTGCTGGACGCCATCAAGCGCGCGTTCAAGCCGTTCGCGGCCCAGGTGGAGCTGCAGACGACGACGAGCGGCGTGGAGGCCCTGCTGCTCGTGTCCGAGCAGAAGCCACACGGCATGATCATCGACCTCAACATGCCGGACATCGACGGCCTGGAAGTCTGCCGCCGCATCCGCGCGCGCAAGCAGATGGAGGGCGTGCGGCTCATCACCATGACGTCCGCGCATACGCCCGAGGTCGTGGAGCAGTCCAAGCAGGCCGGCGCGCTGGCGTGCATGGCGAAGCCGCTGGACGTGCAGCAGGTGCTGGAGCTGTTCCGCGTTCCACTGGCGCTCAGCGCCAAGCGGTAGGACAGGCAGGGCTTCCGCCTTGCTCGCGGAAGCCCTGGGCAGGGATTTCAGTGGGAGGCAGGTGACCTCCCAGGCCCGCGGTGTGCGCCCGCGGCGTCAGCCCTGGACCTTGACTTCGATGACGCGGGGCTTGGACTCCTCGCGCCGAGGCAAGGTCAGCGTCAGCACGCCCTGCTCATAACGGGCCTCCACCCGGCTTGCGTCCACCGTGTCAGGCAGCGCGAAGGAGCGGGCGAGTGTCCCGAAGGCGCGTTCCTGGCGGCGCACGTTGACGCCCTCCGCGCGCGGCTCGGCCTTGCGCTCGGCCTGCACGGTGAGGATGTCCTTCTCCACCGTCACCTGGATGGCCTTCGCGTCCAGCCCGGGCATGTCCAGCTGGAGGGTGAGGCCGCTCTCGGATTCGGTGATGTCCGCGGCCGGCGTGCGCTCACGCGGGGCCTGGCGCCACATGGGCTGCGTCAGCTCGCGGAAGAGCGCGTCGACATCGCGCATCAGCGGGTTCACCACGACGGCGGAGTTGAACGGATTGCGAGTCTGCATGGTCGTCTCCTGTTCGTGACGTCCTCGCGGACGCACGGCATGAATGAGCCTGGGTTGTTCTGGTTCGCGGTCGCCGCGGTGCCCCCCACCGGGGCTCCAGCGCCGCCTCACAAGACTCAAGAGAACCATGCTTCGGAACGTGTCAAGCAACGCCCCGGCGGCTTCCGCCGGCGCCGCGTTTCACGCCCGCCTGCCCGCCCTCCAGGCCGCCTCAGTCGTCGTCGCGGCCCAGGTGCACGGCGAAGCGCTCCTCGTCGCGGGACACCTGCACCGTCCAGGGACGGCAGCACACCGGGCAGTCCTCGATGTACGTCTCCGAGGACACCCCAATGGGGTCCACGGCGACCTCCACTTCCTCACCACAGTAGGGGCAAAGCTGGGTGGCGGCTTCCGCGAAGGGCTGCATGGCTGGGCCTCCTCATCACGGACGCAGCGTCCGCGCATCTAGACGGTAGAATGCCGGGCCATGGCCTCTCCTTCCCGGAATCGCATTGGCGACATCCTCGTCAAGGCACGCGTCATCGACGACTTGCAGCTGCGCAGCGCCCTGGCCACCCACGAGCAGTGGGGCGGACGGCTGTCGCGCATCATCGCGGACCTGGGGCTGGCCACCGACGACGTCATCACCGAGGCCATCTGCCAGGGCCTGGGAATGCAGCGCATCCAGTTGGGCAACGTCACGCGTGACGCGGGCGCGCTCTCGCGCGTGGACGTGAGCCTCGCCGAGCAGAAGGCCGTCTTCCCGGTGTCGCTCAAGGACAACGGCAAGACGCTGGTGCTGGCCATGGCGGACCCCACGGACCTCGGCACCCTGGACCAGGTGGCGGCGAAGAGCCGCGCCCGCGTGGTCGTCATGGTGGCGGGCGAGCGTGAAATCGAACACGCCATCCTCCGCCACTACCGCGGCCAGGAGCCCGTCGTCAGCACGCGCTTCGGCGGCGAAAAGCGCCCGAGCAGCTCGGACGCGCAGGATGATGAGGACGATCTCAAGGTCGTCGACATGAGCGGCAACACGGTGGTGAAGCGCATCGCCGACATCACCCCGCCCGCGCCCCCCGCGGCGCCTCCGCCCGCGCCGCGCGCGCCGGAGCGCGCTCCCGAGCCAGGCGCTGGCGCCAGCGCCGCGGACATCCTCGACGAGATTCTGGCGGGTGGCGCGCCCGCCAACGAGTGGACGGACGAGGACCTGAAGCGGCTGCAGACGGTGCAGCAGAACCAGGAGAAGAGCTCCAAGATTCTGCGCGCGCTGCTCGAGCTGCTGCTGGAGAAGGGCCAGCTCCAGCAGCGCGAGCTGGCGGCGCGGATGCGGCTGTAGGGCGCCCCTCAGCCGGCCCCTCAGCCCACCTCCAGCAGCTCGCGGCCGGTGAGTCCCAGCAGGTAGAGGATGCTGTCCAGGCCGCCCGCGCAGATGGACGTGTCGGCCGCGGCGCGCAGCCGGGGCTTCGCCCGGAAGGCGATGCCCAGCCCGGCGCGCTCCAGCATCAGCAAGTCGTTGGCGCCGTCTCCCACGGCGACCACCTGGTCCAGCAGGATGCCCTCCGCCCGCGCCAGCGACTCCAACAGCTCCGCCTTGCGCTGCGCGTTGACGATGCGGCCCACGGTGCGGCCGGTGAGCTTCCCGTCCTGAATCTCCAGCTCGTTGGAGTACGCGAAGTCGATGCCCAGCCGCGCCTTCAGCGCCTCGGCCGCCACGGAGAAGCCGCCGCTGATGACGGCGGTGCGGTAGCCCAGCCGCTTGAGCACGCGCACCAGCGTCTCCGCGCCCTCCGTCAGCGGCAGGTTCGCCGCGAGCTCGTGGACCACGGACGCGTCCAGGCCCCGCAGCAACGCCACGCGCTGGCGCAGCGACTCGTCGTAGTCCATCTCCCCGTGCATGGCGCGCTCGGTGATGCGCGACACCTGCTCGCCCACGCCATGCGCGCGCGCCAGCTCGTCGATGACCTCGATGCGGATGAGCGTGGAGTCCATGTCCATGACGACCATCCGCTTGCCGCGCCGGAACAGGCTCTCACGCTGCAGCGCCACGTCGAACCCACCCGACTGCATGGACAGCTCCAGCAGCGCGTGCTTGAGCGCGTCGGGCGGCTGGCCCGGCGGCAGGCGGACGTGGAGGTCCACCGAGCCCAGGTGCGGCTCGCTGAGGCGCGTGATTCGCTCCACGTTGGCGCCGTGCTCCGCCAGCACCTGCGTCAACGCATGGAGCTCCCGCGCGCCCAGGGCCCGGCCCACGGCGGTGACGACGTGACGCGAGGAAGCGGCCTCGGCCGGGGGCCCGGCGGGCGCGTCCACCGCCTGGAAGTCCAGCGTCACGCCCAGCGTCTTCGCGGCGGACAGCAGCGTCTCCAGGGTGCCGCTCGCCGGGGACAGCCGCACCAGCAGGCAGAGCGTGAGGCGCCCCTGCACCACCACCTGCTCCACGTCGAGCAGCTCGGCGCCGGCTTCCGCCAGCAGGCCGGTGAGGCGCGAGATGACTCCGGGATGGTCCTTCCCGGTGACGGTGATGAGCACGCTTTCGGACGGGGGCGGGGTCATGGCGCCACGGAGTGTGGCAGCCCCCAACGTGCGCGGCGAGCCCCGAGTGCGCCCAGGGCCCGGCCGCCTGTCCGTCACTCCTTCGGGGTATCCGAGGAGATGACGAGGTCGCCCTTGGAGAGGAACTCCTTGTCCGGGTACGCCTTGTAGAAGTCCTCCAACATGGCGTCCACGTCCGGGTAGCGCTGCTCGCGCTTGTCCTGGGTGGCCTTGTCGAAGAGCTGATCCAAACCGCTGGGGGCCTCCGGGTTGACCTCGGAGGGCAGCGGCGAGCGGCGCCCCGGAATCTGCCCGGTGAGCATCTCGTAGAGCAGGATGCCCAGCGCGTAGACGTCCGCGGAGGCGCCCGGCTCCTTGCCCCCCCGGTTCATCAGCTCCGGCGCCATATAGGCCATGCCGCCCGTGCCCACGAAGACCTGGGGCATGCCCTTGGTGGCGTCCACCTCCACCACGCGGCCCAGCCCGAAGTCGGCCAGCTTCGCGTTGCCGTACGCGTCGAAGAGGACGTTCTCCGGCTTGATGTTGTGGTGCGTGAGGCCCGCGGCGTGCGCGGCCCGCAGGCCGTAGGCCAGCTGCAGGAAGGCGCGCAGCGCGAAGGACACCGGCACGCCGTTGCCACCGCCCGCGTCCAGCCGCTCACGCAGGCTGCCCTGCATCAGCTCCAGCACGAAGTACGGCCGGGCGGCGTCCACGTTCTGGTCCACCACCTGGACCACGCCCGGGTGACGCACCTGCGCCTGCGCGCACAGCTCCTTCTTCAGGCGCTTGAGCACCTCGCCTCGCTGCAGGAAGGAGAAGTAGCCGAAGATGTCCTTCAGCTCCTTCAGGCAGATGTCCAGGCCCAGCGCGGTGACGCGCCCCTTGAAGACGGTGCCCAGCGGCCCGGTGCCCAGGGGGTCGAACTTCTGGTAGCGCAGGTCCAGCTCGGCGCCCTTCGGAGCGGGAGCGGCGGGCGCTGCTGCGGCGGCGGGGGCGGAAGCGGGGGGAGGAGACATGGGGGCGGCGGCAGGCGCGGGAGGGGTGGGGGACGGCGCGGGGGGCGACGCGGTGAAGGGCCCCTGGACGATGACGGTGGCCTCGCGGCGGGGCTCGGTGGCGGGGACCTCCGCGCGGGGCGCCGAGGCTGAAGGCGGCGGCATGGGAATGGCCGCGGACGGCGTGCCCAGGTCCAGCGCGGGCATGGCCGAGCGCGAGCTGCGCATCGGCGGCATGGGCGGCGGCGGCGCGGGCGGGCCGGAGGGCGGCGCGCCGTCGACCTCCGCCTCGTCCAGCAGCAGCTCCGGCGGGGGCGGAGGAACCATCAGCGGGTCGTCCCCACCAGCGCCCTCCAGGGGCGCGTCGGTGGCGGCGGCCAGCTGCTCGGCGAAGAACTCACCGACCTCCAGGGAGAAGCGCTCCGTCAGCTCCCCACCCGCCACCTGCTCACCCTGGTCGGTGAGCTTGAGCTGGGCCTCGCGGTCCATGGCGATGTAGTGGAACTTGCGCAGGAAGAAGAAGTAGTTGTCGAACTCGAGCGACACGGAGGGCTCGAGCGCGGCCTTCACGTCTGCCAGCTTGTTCGAGCGTCCAAGACGGCCGTTCTCCCTCAGGTTCCGGAGGATGAACAGCGCCTCGCCACTGACGGTGTCGCGATTGAGGGCGGGCTTCTGCATGGGGATGGGACTCTATGCCGTCCCCACGCCGTGGCTCAACGGATGACTGGCGGTAAAACGCGCCCCTACTTGATGCGCAGCAGCTGCTTCACCGTCTCCAGGACTTCCACGAAACGCACCGGCTTGCGCAGGTAGATGTCCACGCCCAGTTGCATGGCGCGGTCCTGCGCCTCCTTGCCGCCGGCGGAGATGGCGATGATGGGGATGGCGCGCAGCGCTTCTTCCTCGCGCATCCGCTCCACCAGGGCGAAGCCGTCCATCACCGGCATGTAGAGGTCCGTCATCACCAGGTTGAAGCGGTCCTCGCGCAGCATCAGCAGCGCGTGGTGCCCGTCCGGCGCGAAGTGGACCTCCAGGGGGACCTTTCCGTGCAGCTCGCCGCTGGCCAGCTTCTTCAGCACGTAGCTGTACATCTCGATGATGTGCGGGTTGTCCTCGACGATGAGCACACGATACCCCTCGTGCTCTGCGTGGGACACGTGGCTGTCTGCTCCTGCCGCACTCAAGATGTCACCCAGTTTCCGCCGGTCCTGCTCGCGCTCCACGCGAACGCCGACGCCCGCGGGCTGATCGGGGCCCGCTGGCCGCATCCAGGCCACGGTTCCGCTGACTTCTACCGGATCCAACAGCCCCGGGAAAGAAAGTGCGAGCCGGACCTCGTCCCCCATGACGAAGGCCAGGTCCGTCTGGACGAACAGGCCCTCGTGGGACAGGTTCTCCGTCACGTCGCGGGCCTGGCGCCCGTCCGTGTAGTCCACTCTCAGCACAGCCGGGACGCGGGGGTGCTGGCGCTTGTCCTCTGGACCCGGGTTCATAACAAGGGCTTGAAATCGCTCGGTAATTTGCTGATGGCAACCCAGTGTAGCTTCGAGGGTTTATGTTGACAACGTAGCCATTGGGGCAATACGTACCGGCCCGCCATGGCGGAGCCCCTGTTCACCTCTGAAGAGCAGAAGAAGTTCGACGCGGGAATCGCGGAGATCATCTCCCACTACCCTCCGGATCGGAAAAGCGCGGGCATGCTCCCGGCGCTGCGCCTGCTCCAGGAAATCAAGGGATGGCTGCCCCCGGAAGGGTTGCGGCTGGTGGCGAAGCATCTGGAGGTCACTCCCGAGCGGGCCATGGAAGTGGCCAGCTTCTACGTGATGTACCACCTCAAGAAGCCGGGCAAGTACGTCATCGACGTCTGCACGAACCTGTCCTGCTCGCTGTGGGGCGCGGAGAAGATGCTCGCCTACCTGGAGGAGAAGCTGGGCCTCAAGGCAGGTGAAGCCAATGAGAAGTTCACCTTGCGAGAGACCGAGTGCCTGGCCTCGTGCGGCACCGCGCCCTGCCTGCAGATCAACGAGGATCACCACGAGAGCCTGACCCAGGCGAAGCTGGATGCCATCCTCGCCAGGTTGAGCTGAACCTCCCCCCACCCTTCTTAGGCTTAGGACGTCATCGACATGGCCTCTACGGCAAAGACGATCGAACCGATCATCTCGGCGGCCTGGGGTAAGCCTCAGTCCTGGACCCTGGACAGCTACCGCAAGCGGGGGGGCTACGAGGCGCTGAAGAAGGCGCTCCAGATGGAGCCCGCCGCCATCATCGACGAGGTGAAGAAGTCGAACCTCCGCGGTCGCGGTGGCGCCGGCTTCCCCACGGGCCTCAAGTGGAGCTTCGTCCCCAAGGACAGCCCCAAGCCCAAGTACCTGGCGGTCAACGGCGACGAGTCCGAGCCGGGCACCTTCAAGGACCGCTACATCCTCGAAGACGACCCGCACATGATGCTGGAGGGCATCGCCATCGCGGCCTACGCGCTGGGCGTGCACACCTGCTACGTGTACCTGCGCGGCGAGTTCAAGTTCCCGGCGGAGCGCACGCAGGCGGCCATCGACGAGGCCTACAAGGCGGGCATCTTCGGCAAGAAGGTCCTGGGCAAGGACTTCGAGCTGAACTGCTACCTGGTGCGCGGCGCGGGCGCCTACATCTGCGGCGAGGAGACGGCGCTGCTGGAGAGCCTGGAAGGAAAGAAGGGCTGGCCCCGCCTCAAGCCCCCCTTCCCCGCGGTGGTGGGCCTCTTCGGCTGCCCCACGGTGGTGAACAACGTGGAGACGCTGGCCAGCGTGCCCGCCGTGTTCCAGCAGGGCGCGGACGCCTACGCGAAGCTGGGCACCGACAAGTCGGGCGGCACGCGGCTCGTCTGCCTCTCCGGCACGGTGAACCGGCCGGGCGTCTACGAGGTGTCGATGTTCACGACCCTCGCCGAGCTCATCTACGACGACCAGTACGGCCGGGGCATGCCCGCGGGCCGCAAGGTGAAGGCCGTGATTCCGGGCGGCTCCTCGGCGCCGGTGCTGGGCGCGGACGAGCTGGACGTGGCCATGGAGTTCGAGGCCCTCAAGGTGAAGCAGACCATGGCGGGCTCCGGCGGCGTCATCGTCATGGACGACGCCACCTGCATGGTGCGCAGCCTGTGGCGCGTGGCCCGCTTCTACGCGGAGGAGTCGTGCGGCCAGTGCACGCCGTGCCGCGAGGGCACGCCCTGGCAGACGCGCCTCTTGCGCAAGATTGAAGAGGGCCGCGGCGAGCCGGGCGACATCGACATGCTGTCCAACGTCGCGTCGTCGATTGCCCCCTACCCGCCCATCGGCCTGGGCAACACCATCTGCGCGCTCGGCGACGCGGCGGCGCTGCCCACGCACTCGTTCCTCATGCGGTTCCGGGACGAGTTCGAGGCCCACATCCGTGAGCACCGCTGCCCGTTCGGCGACAAGCCCTGGGGTTCGTTCGGAGACTGGTCTTGAACATCGAGCTCATCCTCTTTGGAGCGTTCGCGCTCCTGACGCTGCTGTCGGCAGGCACGGTCATCTTCGCGCGCAGCCCCATCAATTCGGCCATGGCGCTGGTGTCCACGTTCTTCTTCCTGGCCGGCATCTACGTGCTGCTGTGGGCGCACACGGTGGCCGTCATGCAGGTGCTCGTGTACGCGGGCGCCATCATGGTGCTCTTCCTGTTCGTCATCATGCTGCTCAACCTGGGAGAGTCGCCCACGCGCGGCAAGCCCACGGTGGCGCGCATCGCGGGCGGCGCGGCGACGGTGGGCCTGTTCGCGGCCCTGGCCATCATCCTCCTGAAGCTGCCCGCCGAGCCGGCCACGCTGAGCACGGGGGCGCAGGCCTCCTTTGGCACCATCGCCACGCTGGGTCAGGTCATCTTCACCCAGTGGCTGCTCCCCTTCGAAGCGGTGAGCCTGCTGCTGCTGGTGGCCATGGTGGGCGCAGTCGTCGTGGCCAAGTCGCGAATCTGATCGCCCATTCCGGACAACTTTTCTGTGCTAGATGGCGGCGCAGGCAGCCGCTCGCGAGGCCCCGAATCGGCCCATGGTTCCCATCACCTACTACCTCCTGCTTGCCGCCGCCCTGTTCTGCATGGGCATGTTCGGCGTGCTCGTCCGCCGCAACGCGCTGGTCATCTTCATGTGCGTGGAGCTGATGCTCAACGCGGCGAACCTCACGTTCGTGGCCTTCGCGCGCATGCGCGGTGACGACCTTGGCCACGTGTCCGCCTTCTTCGTCATCGCGGTGGCGGCGGCGGAAGCCGCCATCGGTCTGGCCATCGTCATCGCCGTCTTCCGGAGCCGGGGCAGCGTCCTGGTGGAAGACATCCGGACGATGAAGCACTGATGCCTCCCCAGGAGCCACTGTCATGACTCTCGTCGAATTCTTCCGGGCGGCACCCGTGGCGCCGGACATCCTGGCGCCCTCGCTCTGGCTCATCATCGCGCTGCCCCTGCTGGGCGCATTCATCTGCGGCGTGTTCGGCAAGATGATGGGCCGGGCCAACGTCCAGCTCGTCGCCTGCGCGGCGGTGGCCGGCTCCTTCGTCCTCAGCCTGCTGGCGTTCTGGGCGAGCAGCCACCACAACCCCGAAACGGGTCGGCTGGCGGCCATCTACCCCAACCCGTTCGGCATCGAGCGGGACTTCGTGCGCTACGCGCTCGCGTACGACTACGGCACCTGGTTCTCGGTGGGCGACTTCCGGGTGAACTTCGGGCTGATGGTGGACCATCTGTCCGGCATCCTGCTGCTCATCATCACCGGCGTCGGCTTCCTCATCCACCTGTACTCCACCAGCTACATGGAGCACGACGCCGCGTACTGGCGGTTCTTCGCGTACCTGAACCTGTTCGTCGCGGCGATGCTGACGCTGGTGCTGGCCGACAACCTGGTCCTGCTCTTCGTGGGCTGGGAAGGCGTCGGCATGGCCAGCTACCTGCTCATCGGCTTCTGGTACGACGACCCGGCCAAGGCGTGGGCCGGGCGCAAGGCGTTCGTCACCAACCGCATCGGTGACTTCGCGTTCCTCATCGCCACCTTCCTGCTGGTGATGCTGGTCTCCGCCTTCACCCAGCAGTCGAACGCGGCGGACTACAACACCGCCGGCACCACCGCGCAGCACTACAAGACCGCGCTGGCGCAGAAGGGCCCCGTGACGTTCAAGGGCCTGGAGAAGCTGGCCGAGGGCCTGGTGGATGGCACCGCGGACAAGGTCGACCTGAGCACCCCCATCGAGGCGGGCCCCCTGGCGGGCTACACCTTCGGCGGGGTGATGACGGCGGCCATGCTGCTGTTCCTCCTGGGCGCCGCGGGCAAGAGCGCGCAGCTGCCGCTGTACGTCTGGCTGCCGGACGCCATGGCCGGCCCGACGCCGGTCTCCGCCCTCATCCACGCCGCGACGATGGTGACCGCCGGCGTCTACCTGTTCAGTCGAATGTCCGCGCTGCTGGTGCTGAGCCCCACCGCCATGGCGACCATCGCCATCATCGGCGCGCTCACCTCGCTGCTGGCGGCGCTCATCGCCTTCGCGCAGGACGACATCAAGAAGGTGCTCGCCTACTCCACGGTGTCCCAGCTGGGCATCATGTTCATGGGCGTGGGCATGGGCATCTTCTGGGCGGCGGTGTTCCACCTGATGACGCACGCCTTCTTCAAGGCCTGCCTCTTCCTCGGCGCCGGCAGCGTGATGCACGGCAACGGCGATGAGACGGACATCAAGAAGCTGGGCGGCCTGCGCAAGGAGATGCCCTGGACCTGGGCCACCTTCCTGGTCGCCACCCTGGCCATCACCGGCATCATCCCGCTGTCCGGCTTCTTCTCGAAGGACGCCATCCTGCACGGCGTGCACCACAACCACCTGCAGGGCCTGGAGTGGGTGTCCAGCGTCGTCTACTACCTGGGCCTGCTCATCGCGGCGTCCACGGCCTTCTACATGACGCGAATGTACCTGCTCACCTTCGAGGGTCCCCGTTCGAAGGAGGCCCGGGTGGCGCACGCCCATGAGAGCGCCTGGCAGATGACCCTGCCGCTGGTGGTGCTCGCGGTGCTGAGCGTGGTCGCCGCGCGGTACGCGTTCGGCATCAACTTCTTCGACATGACGTCGCAGCCGGTGCTCGACAACTTCCTGAGCCCGGTGTTCAGCGCGACCAGGCGCATCACCGACGCCAGCACGCTGGTGGCGCTGGACACCAGCCGCCCGCAGGTGGTGCCTGACTACCTCAAGGCCTGGGCCGTGGCCCTGACGGGTGGCGGCGCGGCGGCCTTCCTCTACCTGCGCTACTTCCCCTCGCGCGTGGGTCTGCCGGATCCCGCCTTCATCCGCGCGGTCCGCCCCCTGGCGCTCAACAAGTTCTACGTGGACGAGCTCTACGAGCTGATTGTCATCCGTCCCGTGAAGTTCATGAGCTTCGTCCTCTTCCGCGTGGTGGACGCGCTCGTCATCGACACCGTGGCGGTCCGCGGCACGGCGTGGGTGACGGCGCGCGTGGGCAGTGCGCTCCGCTACGTGCAGACGGGCGACGCCCAGGCCTACGCCGCTGTGATGGCCATCGCCCTGCTGGGCGGGGTGGCCTACGCCCTCATCCAGGTGATGCAATGAGCTTCGTCGACAACCACCTGCTCAACCTCGTCGTCTTCCTGCCGCTGGTGTTCGCGGCGCTGGTGGCGCTGCTGCCGGCCGGGGAGAACGGTCAGATTCGCACCGTCACGTTCATCGCCATGGTGCTGGACCTGGTGTTCGGGGTCTGGGCCTACATGGCGTACGTGCCGGGCGGACCGGAGTTCCAGTTGGAATACCGGGCGCGTTGGTTCGACATGTTCGGCACCAGCTACCACATTGGCGTGGACGGCCTGGCCGTGAGCCTGCTGCTGCTCACCGTCTTCCTGGGGCCCCTGGTGGTGCTGGCGTCCACCACGTACATCAAGTTCCGCATCAAGGAGTTCCACCTGGCGCTGCTGGTGCTCCAGACGACGATGCTGGGCGCGCTGGTGTCGCTGGACGTGCTGCTCTTCTACATCTTCTTCGAGGCCATGCTCATCCCCATGTACCTCCTGGTGGGTGTGTGGGGCGCCGAGGACCGGCAGATGGCGGCGGTGAAGTTCTTCCTCTACACGCTGGCCGGCTCGCTGCTGATGCTGGTGGCCATCATCGCCGTGTACTTCATCAGCGCGCCGGTGGGTGCCCGCTCGTTTGACTACGCGAGCATCTACAACGGCCTGCTGGACGCCAACCGGCAGCTCAGCGCCTGCACGGCGGGGCCCGCGGGCGCGTGTGATTCGCTCACCGGGCTGGCCGCCACGCTGCACACCTGGGGTCCGTGGCTGTTCGGGGCGTTCGCCATCGCGTTCGCGGTCAAGGTCCCCATGTGGCCGCTGCACACCTGGTTGCCGGACGCGCACGTGCAGGCGCCGGTGGCCGGCTCCATGATTCTGGCCGGCGTCACGCTGAAGATGGGCACGTTCGGCTTCTGGCGGTACGCGATTCCCTTCTTCCCGGTGGCCACGCAGCAGGCGCGGCCCTTCCTGGCCACGCTGGCCGTCATCGGCATCGTGTACGGCGCGCTGATGTGCCTGGCGCAGCGGGACATCAAGAAGCTGATCGCGTACTCGTCCGTCAGCCACCTGGGCTACTGCATGCTGGGCATCCTGGCGATTACCGCCGAGGGCGCCACGGGCAGCGCGTACCAGATGCTCAACCACGGTGTGTCCACGGGCGCGCTGTTCCTCCTGTTCGGCTACCTGTACGAGCGGCGCCACTCGCGCCTGATGGCGGACTACGGCGGCATCGCGAAGGTGATGCCGGTGTTCACCGCGGCCTTCGTCATCATCACCTTCTCCTCCATCGCGGTGCCGGGCACCAACGGCTTCATCGGTGAGTTCCTGGTGCTGCTGGGCACCTTCAAGAGCGACCTGGGCGAGGCCGCGGGCAACGCGCACCTGACGGCGGTCTTCGGCGGGTTCGCCACGCTGGGCGTCATCCTGGGCGCCGCCTACATGCTGTGGATGGTGCAGAAGGTGTTCTTCGGTGGAATCACCCACCGGGAGAACCAGCACCTGACGGACATGAACCTGCGCGAGGGCCTCACGGTGCTGCCCTTCATCGTGCTGGTGGCGGTGATGGGCCTGCAGCCGCAGCCCTTCCTGGACCGGCTCGCGCCGTCCACGGACCGCTTCCTGGCCCGCGCCCGCGTGGGCACGCCGGGGGCCGCGTTGCAGGAGGACCGGCTCCGCGTGGAGGTGATGTCCCTGCCACCCCGCCAGGTCGTCGCCGCGCCGTCCGCGCCCGTTCCGCTGGCCGCCGCCCCGGCCGTTCCCTCGCCGCGGCAGTAAGCCGCCTGAGCTTCCGACAATGACCCTGCCCAATCTCAGCCTGGCAGACTTCCTCCCGCTGCTGCCCACCATCATCATGGTGGTGGGTGCCTCCATCCTGCTGCTGTCGGAGGTGTTCCTCTCCACGACGGCGTCGCGCTCGTACCAGGCGGTGCTCACCGTGGCGACGGCGGTGGCGGCCGGCGCCGTGGCGCTGACGACGATGTTCGAGCCGCCCCAGGAGGTGATGCTCGGCTTCGGCGTGCTGGACCCCTTCTCCAGCTTCCTCACCTTCGTGGTGTGCGTGGGCCTGGCGCTGGCGACCCTGAGCTCGGTGAGCTTCCTGCGCAAGCGGGGCGCGGAGCGCGGTGAGTTCTACGCGCTGATGCTGTTCGCCACGGCGGGCATGAGCCTGCTGGCGATGTCGAACGAGCTCATCACGCTCTTCATCAACATCGAGGTCCTCTCCATCTCCACCTACGCGCTGACGTCGTACCTGCGGCGTGGCACGCGGCCGAGCGAGGCGGGCTTCAAGTACTTCATCCTGGGCGCCTTCTCCTCCGCGGTGCTGCTCTACGGCGCGGCGCTGCTGTACGGCGCCACCGGCACCACCCACCTGACGGCCATGGCCGGTCCGCTGTCCACCGCCCTGTCGTCGCAGCCGGGCCTGGTGTACGCGGGCATCATCCTGGTGGGCGCGGGCTTCGCCTTCAAGGTGGCCGCGGTGCCGTTCCACATGTGGACGCCGGACGTCTATGAGGGCGCGCCGACGCCCGTCACCGCGCTGATGAGCGCGGGCGTGAAGGCGGCCGCCTTCGCGGCGATGGTCCGCGTGTTCTTCATGGTGGGCAAGGGCGTGGACCCGGCGATGCTGCTGACCCTGTTCTCCGTGCTGGCCTTCCTCACCATGGTGGCGGGCAACCTGCTGGCGATTCCGCAGCGCAACGTGAAGCGCATGCTGGCGTACTCGTCCATTGCCCACGCCGGCTACCTGCTGGTGGGCGTGGCCGCCCTCTTCGTCACCGGCCCGGGCGAGCAGTTCCGCCTGCTGGGTGCGTCCGCGCTGACGGGCGGCACCCCGCTGGACCTGGCCCGCGCGGAGGCGCTGCGCGGCATCCTCTACTACCTGCTGGCGTACACGTTCAGCGCGGTGGGCGCCTTCGCCATCGTCTCCGTCCTGGAGCGTCGCGAGGACGAGGAGAAGGGCACCGCCTGGGATTTGGAGCGCTTCAGCGGGCTGGCGCAGCGCAAGCCGGGTTGGGCCTTCGCGATGGCGGCCTTCATGCTGTCGCTGGGTGGCATCCCGCCCACCATCGGCTTCATGAGCAAGCTGCTCATCTTCCAGGCCGCCGTGGACGCGGGCCTCATCGGCCTCACCATCGTCGGCGTGCTCTCCAGCGCGGCGGGCGTCTATTACTACCTGCGCGTGGTCGTCTACATGTTCATGCGGCCGGTGCCGGAGGGCGCGCAGGCGCTGGAGAAGAGCTGGTCCACCGAGCTGGCGCTGGTGCTCTCCACCGCGGCGGTCGTGATTCTGGGCATCATCCCCGGCCCCATCATGGGGTGGCTGGAGCAGGCCAGCAGCATCTTCGGCCAGTAGCCTCCCCCCTCCGCTGTCACACCCCGCCCGCCCCGGCTTCGTGCCCGGGCGGGCGTCGTGTTTTCGGCCGCCCGTGAATCCATCAGGGCCCCGCGTCCACCAACGGGCCGCGAAGCTCCAGCGTCTCCAGGCGCGTCTGCGCTCCCGCCTCGCGGAGCAGGTGCACCAGGTGCGCGTCATCCGTCACAGAGACATTCAGGGCGGACACGCCCTCCCCCAGCCGTCCGAAGGCATCTTCGAGCAGCGTCCGCGCATGCGCGGGAGACACCGCGAAGAAGGGATACAAGAGGGGCCCGGAGCGCAGGTCCATCACCCCCAACCACCGGCGTGCAGGTGCTTGGGGGGCGACGAGCCCCAGCAGCCGGTGCGAGTCACTGTCCGCGAAGCCGGCCAACTTGCCGGGAATCATCCCGAAGGCCTCCGTCAGCGCGCCGCAGTCCTCCAGCGTCACCGGCACCACGGCTCCGTCCGGGGACGCGGCGGGGAGCGCTTCCAGTTGGGCCCGCGTCATCCGCAGGGTGGTGGCCTCGCGAACCGGCCGCATTCCCAGCGAGGTGTAGAGCGCGAGCGCGGGCACGTTCTCCCGCTTCACGTTGAGGCCCCAGCGGGTACACCCTTGTGCGCGCAGGTGATTGGCCAGGTGCGACATCATCCGCCGTCCCAGCCCCTGCCCCCGGGCGAACGGCGCCACCACCAGCTGCGCCACGAACCCGAAGTCCCCCAGGGCCTTCGTCACGGCGTAGGCGCCCACGCCCTGGGGGCCTTCGGCGAACAGGGAGAGCTGGGCGATTTCCGCCGCCCAGACAGATTCAGACGGGGGTGAATCATCCACCCCGAGCTCCAGAAAGAGCCGGGCGAAGACGGCGTGGTCTTCCAGCCGACCGGGACGCAGCACCCACTGAGATGCAGATGAACCCACCTGCGCTTCCTTTCGTCGCGAACTGGCTCGGCCTGCAGACGCGGAAAAGAAGGCGGCCCGACACCCCAAAGAGGTGCCGGGCCGCGGGTCTTCTCAAGGTGACTCACCGGAAGTGCTGAAGGGGTGGGGGGGAACCACCTTCAGCCTCGCTTCGATGTGTCCCGCGTATTCCTTTAGCAGTCGCCGTGCCAGCCGCCTCTCAGGGAGAAACTCTAGTTTTCTCAAGCACTTGAAGCACTACCTGACGCTGGCCCCGCCCCTCGACTCCATTTCATGGCTGCAATGGGGTTTCAGAATTGAAAAAGCTAAGTAAATTCAGTCACTTGCCTTTTTCACCTATGAACCCGCCCATTTCGGATCTGAATCCATGGCCGCGGGAAAGTTACATGGGTGAGTCTTCACCCTACTCCAGGGCTATTCCCGGGCCAGCTCGCTGGGCGGCCGGAGGTTGAGCCGCTTCATCTTCCGCCAGAGGGTGGTGGAGGAGACGCCGAGCTCATCGGCGACTCGCGCCAGGTCCACCCCGTGCCGCTCCAGCGCCTGGGTGATGGCGTGGCGCTCCGCCTCCTCCACCACCTGGGCCAGCGTGGGCCCCGCGCTGGCGTTGCGCCCGAGCGCCCCGCCCTGTCCGTCCAGGAAGGCGACGCTGGGGGTGCCATGGGCCGGCGTCA
Source organism: Myxococcus sp. SDU36 (assembly GCF_030168875.1). Classification (NCBI taxonomy): domain Bacteria; kingdom Pseudomonadati; phylum Myxococcota; class Myxococcia; order Myxococcales; family Myxococcaceae; genus Myxococcus; species Myxococcus sp. SDU36. Next base: position 7,931,329 of record NZ_CP077414.1, on the reverse strand, counting down.
TGCGGCCCTGCCGCACGGGAAAGTCCTCGGGCAGCAGCTCGTTGCCCTCGGCGAGCGCGGCGGCCTGCTCCACCAGGTTCTCCAGCTCGCGCACGTTGCCGGGGAAGTCGTAGCTCATCAGGTGGGCCACCGCGGCGGCGGACAGGCGCCTGGGGTTGGGGCTGCGGGCATTGGCCCGCTCCAGGAAGTGCTCCGCCAGCGCGGGCACGTCCTCCAGGCGCTCGCGCAGGGGCGGCACGCGGAGGGCCACCACGTTGAGCCGGTAATAGAGGTCCTGCCGGAAGCGCTTGTCGCGCACCTCCAGCTCGATGTCCCGGTTGGTGGCGGCGACGATGCGCACGTCCACGCGCAGCGCGGTGGACTCACCGACGCGGCGGACCTCGCCCTCTTGCAGCGCGCGCAGCAGCTTGGACTGGAAGGTGGGGCTCGTCTCAGTCACCTCGTCGATGAAGAGCGTGCCGCCGTCCGCTTCCTCGAAGAGGCCCCGGCGGGACTTCACCGCGCCGGTGAAGGCGCCCTTGGCGTGGCCGAACAACTCACTCTCCAGCAAGGACTCGCTGATGGCCGCGCAGTTGACGGGCACGAAGGAGCGGGCCTTGCGGCGGCTGTGCGCATGGAGCGCGCGCGCCACCAGCTCCTTGCCGGTGCCGCTCTCACCCTGGATGAGGACGGTGGCGTCGCTCTGCGCCACGCGCATGAGCCGCGTGGTGAGCTCGCGCATGGCGGCGCTGCGCCCCACCAGGGCGGACAGGCCGTGGCGCTGGTTGAAGTCGGTGGTGAGGTTGTCCACGTCGCGCAGCAGGCGCGCGCGCTCCAGGGCGCGCTCCACGCGGTAGCGCAGCTCGCTCTCCTTGAAGGGCTTGGTGACGTAGTCGTAGGCCCCCAGGCGCATGGCCTCCACGGCGCTCTCGATGGAGCCGAAGGCCGTCATCATGATGACCTGGAGCCGGGGCGCCACCTCCATCGCGCGCCGAAGGAGCGTGAGCCCGTCCATGGGCTCCATCTTCAGGTCCGTCAGCAGCAGGTCGATGCTGCCGCTGGCGAGCTGGGCCAGGGCCTCCTCGCCCGTGGCGGCCTCGAAGACGGTGTAGTTCTCCGCCCGCAGCAACAGGGCGGTGGTGGCGCGCATGTTGCGCTGGTCGTCCACGACGAGGAGCCGTCCTCGGGTCGGCGGAGTGTTCGCGTCGGTCATGGGAAGGACGGAGGCTGCGACAGCGGCAGCCGGAAGGTGAAGGTGGTACCGCGCCCCGGGATGCTGTCCACGGCGATTTCGCCCCGGTGCTCCTCGAGGATGCGCCTGACGACGGCCAGCCCCAGGCCGGTGCCCTGGGCCTTGGTGGTGAAGAACGGCTCGAAGACGCGGTGGAGCAGCTCGGCGGGGATGCCCGGGCCCTGGTCCACCACGTCGATGCGTAGCTGCTCGCGCCCCGCGTGGGCTTCACGGCGCGCGCGAACCTGCACGAGCCCACCCTGCGGCATGGACTGGATGGCGTTGACCGCCACGTTGACCAGCGCCTGTCGGATGAGGCGGCGGTCCATGGGCACCGGCGGCAGGCCGGGCTCCACGTCGGACTGGATGCGGATGGAGCGGTCCGCGCCGCCGCCCTGCATCCGCGCGGCCTCCAGCGAGTCCTGGAGCACGCGTCCCAGGTCCTCCTGCTGGAGCACCGGGTCCCTGGGACGCGTGTAGTCCAGCAGGTCACCGACGATGCGGTTGAGCCGGTCGCTCTCCTCCCCCAGGATGTCGAGCAACATGGCCGCGTCGCCGCCCGGCACCAACAGCCGGCGCAGCGAGGCCACCGCGTTGAAGATGACGCCCAGCGGGTTGCGCACCTCGTGGGCGACAATCGCGGACAGCTCGCCCAGCGCGGCCAGCCGCTCGCGCTTCACCATCTCCGCGCGCGTGGCGGCCAGCTCCGCGTAGCTGGCCCACAGCGACTCGTACAGGCGCGCGTTGGCGATGGACAACGCCAACTGGCCACACGTGGCCTCCGCCAGCTCGATGAGCTCCGGACCAAAGGAGCGCGGGCCCCGCGTGTCGTCCACCACCACCACGCCGATGAGCTCCTCGCGCGAGGTGAGCGGCAGCGCCAGCAGCGCCTTCTCGTCGAAGCGGTGCGCGAGCTCCGGGTTGTAGCCTCCGTCGGCGGCGGCCACGTCCTCCACCGCGATGGGCCTGCGCTCGCGCGCCACGCGCGCCGTCAGGCCGTCCCCGTGGAGGGGCAGCACCACCGTGCGGAAGAAGTCGCGGTGCGCGATGGAGGCCGCGGCGCCGCGCAGCAACCGGGCGCTCTCGTCGTACAGCAGGATGTAGCAGTTGGACACGTCCAGCAGGCGGACGAGGAAGTCGGCGGCCACGTCCAGGATGCTCGACGTCTCCAGCACGCCGGACGTGGTGCGCGCCAGGTCCAGCAGCAGGCGCGTCTCGGCCAACTGGCGCGAGGACTCGGCCCGCAGCCGGCGCTGCTCCAGCAGCGTCACCAGCAGCTCCGACAGCGTGCCCAGCAGGCGCAGGTCCCGTTCATCAAAAGGCTTCCCGGGCGCGCGCAGCACCTGGAGCATCCCGCACACCTCGCCGCCGCGCGTCAGGCACACGGCCGCGCCCGCCCCCAACCGCCCGCCGGACTGCTCCGCCAGCGACGACTCGTCCGCGGCCGAGGACAGCGCCCCCTCCGCGCCACACGACAGCACGCCCGTGAGCCGGCGCGCGTCCGCCACGTCGCGGAGGCCCACATGAGAGGACAGCGTCAGTGGGACTTCGGGCGGCGTCGAGAGGTGCAGCGCCGCGGCGTCCGCCTGGAGCAGTGAAGCGACGCGCTCCAGGAAGTCCTCCTGCGTGGGCGGAGCCGGCTGCGCGACGAAGCGTGCCATCTGCGCGACCGCCTCCATCTCCCAGCGGCTGCGCGCGCTCTCCGCCTGCACGCGCGCGTCCGTCAGCGCGGCGCCCACCACCTTGGCGAAGAGCATCAACACCGAGCCATGGCGCGGCGCCACCCAGTGGCCCTCCACCCACAGCACCTCGGCCTGGGGGCCGCCCACGGGCAGGTAGACGTGCGTGGGCGAGGCCTGGTCCGCGCCGCCGAAGACAGGACGCCCGTCCGCGAGCGACTCCATTCCCAGGCGCGCATCCTCCGGCAGGGGCGCGCCATCCCGGGCCAGCAGGCCCTCGCCATCCCAGCGCAGCAGCCGGGCCCGGAAGCCCGCGGCCTCCAGGCCCTTGAGGGCGACGCGGCGGACGGCGTTCTCCGAGTGCGCGGACACCAGCCCCGCGGAGGTCTCCACCAGCCGCTCGGCCACCGACATCTCCGGCGGCCGGTTCTCCATAGGCATGCAGTTGAGCAGCAGGCCCCCTCCCCCGCGCTCCAGCATGAAGCGGGACGCGGTGACGGCCACCTCGCGCGCCACGCCATCCGCGCAGGGGACCTGGAAGAGCTGGGAGCCCTCATGGAGCGGCGCGCCGGCCTCTACCCGCCAGTAGCGCTCCACCACGCGGCTGCGGTCCTCCGGCTGGATGAAGTCCATGACGGAGCGGCCCTCCACCTGGGCGCGTCGCAGGCCGAGCAACGCGACATAGGCGTCATTGGCCACGAGCACCCGTCCCTCCACCACCGCCAGCATGGGGCTGCGGAAGGTGTCGGTGAGGACGCGAAGCTCCGCCTCGTTGTAGCGCTTGGTACTCATCCGCGACGCAGCACCCGCTTCTCTCCCACCCGGAGGGTGACCTTCTCCCGGTCGAAGTACTCGGACAGGGGGATGACGAACTTGCGGCTCTGCCCCACCAGCTCCTTGAAGTCCTGGGTGGTAATCTCCTTCTTCTCGCGCAGGTGGGCAACCAGGCGCTCGCGTAAGGCCGCCAGCGCCCCGGCCGCGAACCACAAGCCCTCCGAGACGCGCACCGCCGCCCCCTCCACCACCATGACGCCCAACAGCTCGCGCAGCCGGGCCGCGGGCAGTTGGAGCTTCTGCTCCAGCTCCGGAAGCGAGGGAGGCGCCAGGGCCGCGGCCGACAGCTCCGCCGCCAGCCGCGCCCGAGCGGCGGTGTCCCCCAGCGTCAGCGTGCGACCTCGGCCCTTGAGGCGCACCACGTCCCGCTCCAGCTCCACCCGGCCTCCCTCCACCAACGCCTGCAACACCCGCTGAAACACCCGCGCATCCAGCGCGGAGGACAGCCGCTGCCGCAGCTCCTCGCGGGACAGCCCTTCGCGCAGGGGCTCGCGCTCATGGAAGGTGGCCAGCAGCGCCAGGGCGCGTCGCTGCAACGCCTCCAAGACGTCGCCGGAGAGGTACAGCCGCCGCTCCCGGTCGAGGAGGAGCGCGCCGCCCCGCGCCCCCAGCAACTCCAGCGCGCGAGCGAGGACCCGAGGCCCCAGCGCCGAGCGGCCGAACAGCTCCTGCTGCGTCATGCCGCGGTAGCCCGCCTGTCGTAGCAGCCAGGCCACCTGCCCCGCCGGGTCCGCCTCCAGCAGGGGCGCCACCGCCGACGCGCCCCCCTTGCGCCGCTTCGGAGGGGAGAGGGACAGGATGCGGCCTCCCGCCACCGTGGTGCCTCGGCCCGGAAGGGCGCGCGCGCCCCGCAGGATGAAGCGCTGGCCCACCAGCGCGCCCACGGCGGTGCCCAGCCGCAGCTGCGCCAGCGCCGTCTCGCCGGGCTCCAGTCGCTCCACGTCCAGCAGCGCCACCGTGGCCTCCACCTGCGCGGTGCCCAGGTGCAGCAGCAGCTTCGAACGGCGAGGCAGCGGGGACGAAGCCGCGGGAAGCAGTGTCAGCTCGACGTCGAGCATGCGCGCTTCTGGCAGCTCGCCCGCGCGCACCAGCACCATGCCCCGGCGCAACGCCTCCGGCTCCACGCCCGTGAGGTTCACCGCCGCGCGCTGTCCCGCCTCCACGACGGCCACCGAGTCACCATGCCGCTGCACCCCGCGCACGCGCAGCGGACCGGGCAGCCCGGGCAGGAGCGACACCGCGTCATCCACCGCCAGCGCTCCCGATAGCAGCGTGCCCGTCACCACCGTGCCAAACCCCTTGATGCTGAACACGCGGTCCACCGGCAGGAAGGCGGGGCCCTCCGAAGGCCGCTCGGGCAGCGCCGCCGCGGACCGGGTGAGCGCGGCGCGCAGCGCGTCCAGCCCCTCTCCTGTCCTGGCGGAGCAGGCCACCACGGGCGCCGACTCCAGGAAGGTCCCCACGGTGAGCGCGGCCAGGTCGGCCTCCACCAGCGCGCGCCACTCCGGGCCCAGCTCCGCCAGCGTGTCCGACTTGGTGAGGGCGACGACGCCGGCCCTCACGCCCAGCAGCCGGCAGATGTCCAGGTGCTCTCGCGTCTGGGGCATCACGCCCTCGTCCGCGGCCACCACCAGCACCACCAGGTCCACGCCGCCGGCGCCGGCGGCCATGGCCTTCACGAAGCGCTCGTGGCCCGGGACATCCACCACGCCCGCCACGCCGCCGTCATCCAGCGTCAGGTGGGCGAAGCCCAGCTCCAGGGTGATGCCGCGGCGCTTCTCTTCCTTCAGCCGGTCGGTGTCGATGCCGGTGAGCACCTTCACCAGGGACGTCTTGCCATGGTCGATGTGGCCCGCCGTCCCGACAATCATGGCGTCACCGCGCCAAGGCTCACGCGCCAGCCTTGTCCGGGTCCTCGTCGAAGCGCGCGTCGCCGGTGGACGGCTCGTAGTCCCAAGGGAAGACCATGAGCGAGGCGGTGGTCAGCGCGGAGTAGTCCGGCGAGAAGCCACCCGGCTTGGTCACCAGACACGCGGTGGCCACCTTCTTCGCGCCCGCCTCGCGCGCCAGGGCGGTGGCCAGCTCCAACGTGTCACCGCTGGAGGCCACGTCATCCACAATCAACACGCGGCGACCCTTCAGCTCCGCGGGCATCTCCCCGGCGAGCTGCGGCGTCTTCGACGTGCGAGGCGCGGAGCTGGTGCTGCCCCGGTCCCTGCTTCGTCGGCTGATGCGCACGGGGAAGAACGGACAGCCGAGCGCCCCCGCCAGCGCGCCGCCCACGAAGACACCGCCGTGGGCCACGCCGACCACCACCTGGGGTTCGAAGGTCTCCTGGATGGAACCCGCGAGCCGCTGGACCGCTCGGTCGAACTCCTTCCAGGTCAGCTCCTTCACGCCGCTGGACGCGGAGCGGCCTCGGGACTGGTCCTTCCCCGTCGGCTGGCGCGGCGCCTCCACCTGGGGCGCCAGCACGAGGTCCTCCGGGATGGAGACGAGCTTCTCCGCCTGCATCCGCGACGACTTCGCCGCGGGGGACTTCTTCGAAGAGGCCTTCTCGGTGGGCTTGCTCTGCCGCTTGGTCGCCACGGCGCTGAACTCCGGCTGGGGTGTGTGCGGCCCCGTCATACTCCGAGGGCCGCACGGTGGCCACATCCGGCCACACCCCAGACGTCGCCTTTGTCTCGCGGCAACACACGCACTGTGTGCGCAAGCGCTCAGCCGGCCAGCCGCTCCTCGACCATCCGGTCCGCCACCTGCTCGGGCCGCAGGCCGGACTCCTTCGCGCGCGTCAGCACCGTGTCGATGGTGTCGAAGATGTGGGAGGCGCGGGAGTACGCCTTGTCCCGGTCATACCCCGCCCACTCCTGGGCCACGTTGATGAGGCCGCCAGCATTGGCCGCGTAGTCGGGCACATAGAGGATGCCGCGCCGGGCCAACTGCTCGCCATGACGTGAGGTGAGCAGCTGGTTGTTGGCCGCCCCGCACACCGCCTTCACGTTCAGCAGCGGCAGGGTGGTGTCGTTGATGGCGCCGCCCAGCGCGCAGGGGGCGTAGATGTCCGCCTCCATCCGATGCAGTGCGTCGGCGTCCACCGCCGTGGCGCCGTACTGCGTCACGGCGTGCTGCACGCTGGCGGGGTTGAGGTCGCTCACCCATACCCTGGCGCCGCGCTGGTGCAGCTCCTTCACCAGGTACATGCCCACGTGGCCCACGCCCAGCACGGTGACGCGCAGGCCCTTCAGGTCCGGGCTGCCGAAGACGTGCTTCGCCGTGGCCTCCATGGCGCGCGCCACGCCATACGCCGTCACCGGCGACGGGTCTCCGCTGCGCTCCTTCAGGCCAACGACATACTTCGTGTGCCGGCGTACATGCTCCATGTCATCGGGGCTGGTGCCGCTGTCCTCGGTGGTGATGTAGCGCCCGCCCAGGGACTCCACCGCGCGGCCGAAGGACTCGAAAATCCTTTCACGATCGAAACTGCCGCGCGGCAGCATGATGACCGCCTTGCCGCCGCCGTGGGGCAGCCCCGCGAGCGCGGCCTTGTATGTCATTCCGCGCGCCAGCCGGAGCGCATCCGCGACGGCCTCCTCCTCGCTGGTATAGGTGGACAGCGCGCGAGTGCCCCCCAACCCCGGGCCGAGCCGCGTGTTGTGCATGCCTACAATGGCACGCAGGCCCGTCTTGGAATCACTCAACAAGTGGACGGCTTCGTAGCCGCCCTCAAGCAACTGCGTGAAGTAGCTCATGGCGCGCGGCAAGTACCGTCGCGCCCTGTGCAAGTCAAATGGCGCCGCGCTCCAAGATGCCGCGGATTTCGTCGCCAGGAATGACATAGCGCGTCGTGCAGAAATGGCACGTCGCCTCCGCCTGCCCTTCCTTCTCCAGCAGGTCCGTCAATTCCTCACGTCCCATGGCCAGGAGCGCGCGCAGCACGCGGTCCTTGCTGCACGAACAACCGAAGCGCAGCGGGTAGCGCGACATGACCTCGAAGTCGGGCTCCGGCAGCAGCGCGCGCAGCACGGCCGTGGCCCCCGCCTGGCCGTGCGCCTGGAGCGCGGGCGCGAAGTCACGGCGCAGCCGCTCCCCCAGCGCCGCGAAGGCCTCCATGTCCGCGCTGGGGAGCGGCTGGACGAGCAGGCCGGCGACGCGGCCCAGCGGCTCCGCGTCCCCGCCCTCCGGCAGCTGCGCCAGCAGCACGTGTGACGGGAGCTGATCCGACTGGCGGAAGTAGCGCTCCAGGTCGGCCGCCAGGTCGAAGGCCTCCAGCTCCACCGCGGAGCGGTAGTACTCGCCGCCGCCCAAGTCCCGCAGCACGGACAGGAAGCCCTTGTTCCCCAGCACGGGGCGCCAATGGTACGTGCCGTCGCTCCCGGAGTACTCCACGTAGGTGTTCTTCACGTAGCCGCGGACGAGCCCGGAGGTGTCCCCGTCCACGAAGAGGCCGCGCAGGGGGCCGTCACACTCCACCTGGAGGTTGATGCGGGCGTCGCTTTTCTGCAGGGCCCCCATCAGGGCGGCGGCGGTGAGGGCCTGCGACAGGAGCACGGCGGCGGCGGGCGCGGTGCCGTGGGTGGCGCGCGCCTGGCGCGACAGCTCCGTCGTGGTGGCGAGCACCACGCGCAGGTCCGTGTTCTTCAACATTCCACTGACAAGCTCGTCGGGCATATCGATGGCGACTAGCGTGCCCGAGCCCGCATTGCCCGCCAACGACAGAAGGCGGGAGACCCGGCCCCCGGCAGGCGGGCAGCAGGACGGCCCGGGGTGACGCATAAGGTCAGCCTTATGCCTCCGTGTGGGTGTGCTGGCATGCCGGGGTGCGGAAGAAATCCAGCCCCGGCGCTGGAACGGCTATAAACCGCCGTCCGACTGTCACCTGCCCTCGACCGTGGACGCGGCAAGACGCCCGCGCGCCGCCGCTGGAGATTCGATGAGCACCCAAGCCGCCGCAGCAGTAGAGACGAAGACACCGCTCCTCAAGTCCCGCCTGGGCTCGTTCCTCGCGGTGATTCCCCTGTCCGTCTGGGTCGTCATCCACCTGTGGGACAACCTCTCCGCCTTCAACGGCGCGGACGCCTGGCAGAAGTCGGTGACGACGTACGCCAACCCGTTCTCCCAGGTCTTCACCTTCATCATCGTCCTGCTGCCGCTGCTGATGCACACCGGCTGGGGTCTGGTGCGCCTGTTCAGCTTCCGGCCGAACAACGTCCGCTACAACAACTACGGCAACCTCAAGTACCTCCTCCAGCGCCTCAGCGCGGTGGGCGTGCTGGCCTTCCTGGGCGCCCACATCTGGCTGGCCTTCCTCTACCCGCGGCTGGTGCTGGGTCACCCGGAGGCGTTTGACGACATCGCCCGGGAGATGCACCACCACGTGCCCACCCTGGTCGTCTACCTGCTGGGCACGCTGGGCACCTCGTACCACCTGGCCAACGGCCTCCAGGGCTTCGCCATGGGCTGGGGGCTGCTCTCCAGCGAGCGCTCCATGCGCAAGTTCGAGCCGGTGGTCATCATCCTCTTCCTGATTCTCACGGCCATGAGCTGGGCGGTCATCTACGCGCTCTACACCGCGGGCGCCGCCTTCAGCCCCGTGGGCTCCACCCCTCCGTGACGCGGCCCGGGCCCGGCGCGCCGGGTCCGGAAAGTCCACGGACACGAAGCACACCGGCCGCCCCCGAGACTTCCGGGGAGCGGCCGGTTTCATTTCCAGGGTGCCGCTGGCGTCAGCCGGGCCTAGAAGGGGATGTCGTCGTCGCCGTTGCCGCCGCCGCCATGGCCACCGCCCATGTCGTCCGGAGGCGGCTGACCGTAGTCGTTGTTGTCTCCCCCACGCGGCTGGGAGAACTGCCGGCGTCCACCGCCACCGCCCCCGCCGCCCATGCCGTCCTGGGCGTCACGGCCCCCACCGCCGAGGAACGTCACGGCGTTGGCCACGACCTCGGTGGTGTAGTTCTTCCGGTTCTCCTTGTCCGTCCACTCGCGCGTCTGCAGGCGGCCCTCGACGTAGCACTGCCGTCCCTTCTTCAGGTATTCGCCGCAGAGCTCCGCGAGCTTTCCCCAGACGACGATGCGGTGCCACTCGGTCCGCTCCTGCTTCTGGCCATTCTTGTCGACCCAGCTCTCGCTGGTGGCGATGCGGAAGTTCGCCACCGCCTGACCGCCGGGAGTGAACCGGACCTCTGGATCCGCCCCCAGGTTGCCGATGAGGATGACCTTGTTCACGCCTCCAGCCATGACTGCATTCCTTTCTCGAGAACCGGTCCACCGAGGACCGGTTACACCCCGGACGCACCCGCCGGGTTTGATTCCCACCTATAGCAGTGGGGACTGACACCCAGCCAGAAAGCCGCCTTCTTCCTGGGTGTCGTACGCCCGTCTGCCCTCCGGCCGGGGAGGCCTGCCCGGCGCTGGGAACCCGCGAGAAATACAGCGGATTGCGCCCTACCCGCCCGGGCGGTTGTCCGCGGTGGAGGATTCGGGCGCGTTGCCCGCGGGCGCCACCATCTGCAGGGGGGTGAAGCCCGCCGGCGCCTTCGCCGGGGCCTTGGCCTCCGCCACCTTCTGCGACAGCGTGGAGTCCAGCCCCTTGGCGAAGGACGCCAGCCGCGGGTCCGACGCCCCCAGCGTGCGGCGCAGGGACTTCCAGAAGGGGTGGTCCGCCTGCCCCGCCTGCACCAGCGCCCGCGCCAGCAGCGCGGTGCACGCGTCCCTGTCACCGGCGCTGGCGGCCCGAAGCGCCACCACCAGCTCCTCCGGCGCGGTGCGAGCCACCTCGCCCAGGGCCTCGGCCATCTCCGTCTGGGCCTGCGCGTCCGTCCCCGCCGCGCCCGCCAGCTCCAGCACCCGGGCCAGCGCCTCCGCGTTTCCGCCCGCCGCCAGCTCCACCATGCTGCTGACGCCCGGCACCTCCACGGACAGCACCCGCGCCACGTCCTTCAGCCGGCCATACACCTCGGCGGTGGCCGAATAGCTGTCCAGCAGGGTGCGCGCGCCCAGGTAGTCGTGCGGGTTGGACTGATAGAGGCTCTCCGCCAGCACCGCGCGCACGGCCGGGTCTCTCTCGCTGCGCCACGCGGTGCGCAGGAAGCCGATGTTGCGCTGGTCGCGCTGCGCGCCCAGCTCCAGGTACGTCTTGATGCGAACAGCCACGTCGTCCACGGCGCCCGAGGGCCGCCCGCTGTCCGCCAGCGCGGCCACCGCCGTGGACGGCCCCAGGCTGGAGCCGGTGGCGGCCACCGCCGCGCCCAGCGCGTCCAGACCCGCGACGATGGGGCCGGCGCGGCCCGCGAAGTCGTTGGCCATGATGGAGAAGGTGAAGCGCTCCCCCCCCGCGCTCGTCACGTAGCCGCTCAGCGCGGACACGCTCTCCAGGGTGCCCGTCTTGGCGCGCAGCCGGCCCACCGCGTCGCTGCCTTCGAAGCGGTACTTGAGCGTGCCGTCCTTGCCAGCGATGGGCACCGACGACATGTACTCCGGCGAGAAAGGGAAGCGCTGCACCATGTGCCGCAGCAGCTTGTTGAGCTGCGTGGCGGAGAAGCGGTTGGCGTCGTTGAGCCCGCTGCCGTTCTTCATCACGTAGGTGCCGCGGGGGATGCCCACGTCGCGCTCCAGGAACTGCTCCACCACGTCCACGCCCTTGATGAAGGAGCCCGGCGCGCCCCGCAGCTCGGCGCCCATCGTCTTCAGGAGCTGCTCGGCGACGAAGTTGCTGGACAGCTTGTTGAGGCGCTTGAGGAGGATGTCGAACGTGTCCGACTGCGACACATGCAGCATGCGGGCCTTGGTGGACGTCTTGCCCAGCTTCACCCTGCCCCGCATCTTCACGCCGCGCGTCACCAGCATCTGCTTGAGCGACTGGCCGAAGTACATGGGCGGGTTGTCAATCTTCTTCCAGACGCTGACGGCGCCGCTCCGCTCCGCCGGGAGCTGGCCGCGCACGACAATCTTCTGCTGGAGGCCCGCGGGGGCCGACTTGACGAACACGCGGCGCGCGCGGCGCGGCCCGGTGGTGAGCTGGTTGTCCACCACGAAGTAGTCGCTGGGCGGCTCCATCTCCACCACGCCCTTGGCCCCCGGCGCGTTGCCGGGCCGCAGGTAGATGGCCGCCGCGTTCCAGTTGAGGCTCACCGCGCCAGTGGGCGCCATGTAGGCCCGGTCCGTGTCCTCCTGGTCATAGCCGGGCGGCGTGCGCTCGGCGTCGAACCACGAGTCGTCCACCACGATTTCGTTCACCTCTCGGACGCCCGTGTGCCACAGCTCCGCGACGATGCCCCACAGGCGCTCCGTCGTCATGGACGGGTCACCCTTGCCGCGCACGTAGAGCGTCTTCACCTTGCCGTCCGCGCCCAGCTCCGGCTCCACCAGGAACTCGGTGTCGTAGCGGAACTCGGGCCCCAGGGACGCGAGCGCGGCGGCGGACGTCACCAGCTTCACGTTGGAGGCGGGGTTGAGCAGCTCGTCGGCGTTGTGGCTGAACACCACCGTGCCGTCGTCCAGGCTCTGCATGTACACGCCCATGCGGCTGGCCTTCAGCGGCGCGCGCTGGAGGACCTCCAGCAGCGCGGTTTTCAGGGCCTCGCGGTCCGCGCGTTTCTCCGCCGAAGCGGGCGCGGCGTGCGCTGCGTGAGAAAGCGACAGGAAAATAATGGCCGACGCGGCCAAGATGGAGCTGGCTCGATGGACCTGCACACTCTCTCCGGGGAAGTCAGGGGCCATTATGCGGAACGGGGCGAAAAACGAGCAAGGGTGAGTGGCTCCGGGAGTCCACGTCTGGGCGCTCGCTCTACCAGCAGGCAGAAACCTGACATTCCAACTGTAACGGCGTGACTGACACAGGGCCCCTGCGAGCCACGCCTGTCCACGAGGTGACTTCGATGAGAGCGGTGGTACAGCGCGTGCTGGAGGCGTCGGTGACGGTGGAGGGCCAGCGCGTGAGCGAAATCGGCCCGGGCCTGCTGGTGCTGCTGGGCGTGGGCAAGGGCGACACGGAGGCGGACGTCGCGTGGATGGTGGAGAAGCTGGCCACGCTGCGCATCTTCGAGGACGCCGCGGGGAAGATGAACCTGTCGCTGGAGGAGACGTCCCGGCAGCTTATCGTCGTCAGCCAGTTCACGCTCTACGGCGACGCGCGCAAGGGCCGCAGGCCCAGCTTCATCGACGCGATGGAGCCCGCGGGCGCCAAGGCCCTCTATGAGCGCGCCTGTGAGCTGTTGCGCCAGCGCGGCCTGAGCGTGGGCACCGGCATCTTCGCCGCGGACATGAAGGTGGCGCTCGTCAACGACGGCCCCGTCACGCTGCTGCTGGAGAGCCCCGGGCTGGCCGCGCCCAAGGGCTAGATTCGGACGCCGGAGCTCTTCGTCACCAGCGCCGCCAGCCCCTGCTTCGCCAGCGCCGCGCCGCGAAGGTGCGCGGTGAGGGCGCCCAGCTCGCGAATCCAGTTGGCCGCGCGGGGCCCCAGGCCGGAGAAGGCCACCGTGAGCGGCGGCGGCTGCGGCTGCTTGCCCAGCCAGTAGGCGAGCACCTCCTCCTTCTCCGGCAGCGACGGCAGCTTCATCCGCTCCTGCTCGCGGGCCAGGAGCCGCTCCAGCTTGCGCGGCAGGTTCACCTGCCAGTGCGCCACCTTCCGCGCGGGGCGCCAGGCCCAGTCCGCGAAGGCGTAGCGCGTTCCAGGGGAGTATTCGCCCCGGCCCTGGGTGGTGAACACCTGGTCCGGCGGGAACTCCGGGAAGGGCTCCCACAGGCCGGCCAGCAGCGAGGCCAGCCCCACGTCCTCGCGCGGCCGGAAACGGAAGCGGTCCCGGACGTCGCGCGAGCCGCGCGCATCCCAGTAGGGATAGTCCGCCTCCTCCACCATCAGTGCCAGGTGCAGGGCTTCGTCCCAGCCGTCCGCGTAGCCCGCCTCCGCCGCACCGACCTCCCAGCCCGCGGGGCCTTCGGTCCAGTGCAGGAAGACGAGCCGGTCCACCAGGTCCGCCCACGGGTCCGCGTCCAGGGCGCCCACGCCGCCGGGCAGCGCCGTGGAGAGCATCCGCTCGCAGAGCATGCGCGCCTGACCATCCCCCAGCTGCTCCTGCAGGGACTCCAGCGCGCCGGGGGCATCCCCCATGGCCCGCTGGAAGAAGGGCAGCAGGTGTTCGTGGAAGAAGCGGTCGCTGATGGGTCTCAGGACGACGTCCATGGTGCGGATGCTCCCCCCGGGAACGCACGCCCGCTCAGGGCCGAGCGTCTTCCTGGACGATGAGGGCGTGGATGTCCGCGGCCGTGGGCGCCTCGAGGATGGAGGCCCGGAACCGCGGGTTCTTGAAGAGGCGGGAGATGCGGGCCAGGGCCTTGAGGTGGACCCCCGCGCTGTTCTCCGGCGCCACCAGGGCGAAGAACAGGTGGGTGGGCTTGCCGTCAATGGCCTCGAAGTCCACGCCCGCGCGCGACACGCCGAAGGCGGCCTGGAGCTGTCCCATGCCCGGCAGCTTGCCGTGGGGGATGGCCACCCCCTCGCCGATGCCCGTGCTGCCCAGCTTCTCGCGCTCGCGCAGCACCTCCACCAGCCGGTCCGCGGTCAGCAGCGGGTGGGCACGCACCAGCGTGGCGCTCAGTTCGCGCAGGACTTCGGGCTTCGTCCGCGACTGCATGTCGGCGATGACGGCTTGGGGGCTGAGGAACTCGGCGATTCTCACTGACGCTCCCGCGCTGGCGCTCCTGGTTGGCGGCAATTACTCCTCACCCCTCTTTAGCGCAAGGGTGGCCTGTCTGGATGCGCGCTCGCCGCGCTCACTGCGCATCATGACGCGGAAGGGAAACCCGTCCCACGGGCGGAAGGGACTTCCCATGAAGCATCTGCTCCTGTCGACTGTCATCGACATCGCGGCGGGACATGGCAACAGGCCCCATGGGCACCTGCACCGACGCCCTCCAGCACGCGGAGGCCTTCCCGCCGTCACACGCCGTCACCCCGTTACCGGGTGACGGCGCGCGGTATCAGCGGTCAGCGACGGCTCAGGTCCCCGTGGCGGCGACCGCCGGGGCGTGCGGCTCGATGAGGCCGTACTGACCATCCTTGCGCCGGTAGACGATGCACAGCGACTCCGACTCCACGTTGTGGAAGACGTAGAAGTCGTTGTCCATCAGGTTCATCTGCATCACCGCGTCATCCACCGCGAGCGGCTTGACGGTGAGGTGGGTGGCACGCACCTCGCGCGCGGGCGCGACGACGGCGGGCTTCGGCGCGGCTTCATTCGCGGAGGCCTCGGCCAGCGTCGTCAGGTCGTCCACGTCGGGGAGCTCGAACACGGCGTGGCGGACCCGGAGCTGCTCCACCAGGTCCTGCCGGTGGTGGACGCGCTCACGGCCATGGTGCGTCTTCAGCTTGTCACGGTAGCGCCGCAGCTGGCGCTCGATTTTGTCCATCGCCAGGTCGATGGACGCGTACATGTCGTCACTCTTGTCGCGGCCCCGGAGGACCCACGCGCCGGAGTGGATGGTGATGTCCGCGTGGTGGAGGTGGCGCTCCAACGACAGGACCACATGGGCCTCGCCGGCTCGGTCCAGCAACCGGTTCACCCTTTCGACCTTCTCGCGTGCGTACTCCTTGAGGGAATCGGACGCTCCGAACTGACGGAAGGTGATGTTGAACTGCATGCGTGGCTGCCTCCTAGGGTGAGAGGTGAGCTCCGTGACGGATCTGAAACGCTCCCAGCCCTGGAAAGCAACCCGCCCCAACAGGTTACGTGTTCCCGGGCGCACCGCGCGTCCGAGGCAGGACATCCCGCCAGCACCTCGCGTCACTGGCAATGGCCCCTGTCTGGAGCCATGCCAGCGTGCCTCCGGTGATATCACGCGGCGCGTCAGCTCACGCGAGCAGCCGCCCGCCCGTCACGCCCAGCACCTCCGCGTTGACGTAGCGGGACTCGTCCGAGGCGAGGAACACGTAGGACGGCGCCAGCTCCGCGGGCTGGGCCGGGCGGCCCATGGGCGAGTCCTTGCCGAACTTGGACGTCTTCTCCGCGTCGAACGACTGGGGGATGAGCGGCGTCCACACGGGCCCCGGCGCCACGGCGTTGACGCGGATGCCCCGGTTGATGAGCTCCCGCGCCAGGCCCTTGGTGAAGTTGACGATGGCCCCCTTGGTGACGGCGTAGTCGAGGATGGCGGGCGAGGGGTCATACGCCTGGATGGAGGTGGTGTTGATGATGGTGCTCCCCTCCTTCATGTGCGGCAGCGCGTGGCGCACCAGGTGGAACATCGCGAGGATGTTGGTGCGGAAGGTGCGCTCCAGGCGCTCGGGGTCGAGGTCCTCGAAGCGCTCCACCGCCTCCCCCTGGTACGCGGCGTTGTTGACGAGGATGTCGATGCGCCCGAAGCGCTTCACGGTGTCCTCCACCAGCTTGCGGCAGTGGGCCTCCACCGTCAGGTCACCGGGCAGCAGCAGGGACTTGCGCCCCGCGTCCTCCACCACGCGCTTCACCTGCTGGGCGTCGTCTCCTTCGCTGAGGAAGGACACCGCGATGTCCGCGCCCTCGCGCGCGAAGGCCAGGCACACCGCGCGGCCAATGCCACTGTCGCCACCGGTGACAAGCGCCACCCGGCCCTCGAGCCGGCCCAGCCCCTTGTAGGACTGCTCGCCGTAGTCGGGCTCCGGGGACATCCGCCCCTCATGACCGGGGTGCGGCTGCGACTGCTGGGGAAAGGGCGGCTTGGGGCCGGCGTCACGCGGGTCAGGGTTCTTCTGGGCCATGTCTGGGTCCTCTCCGGAAGGGAGTACCCAGGCACGGTGGGGGTGGCGGCCCCCAGCGGCAATCGAGCTCGGAGAGGTCCGGGCCCGCTCCCCTGCCCGCCTACTGCACGTTGACGACCCGCTCCTCGGAGTGGAACACCGTCGCCGCGCAGGTGGCGACGCCCGTGCACTCCACCACCTCGCCGGGCGCGGTCGCGCTCAACGTGAGCAGGTGGGCCGCGACAGGCGTGGTTGGCAGCAGGGTGAAGCGGACGACCGCCTCTTCCTGCGCCGTGGGGATGGTGGCCGCGGCGCTCCCTCCCTCGCGCAGCAGGGTGGCGGAGATGAGGCCAGGGACCTCGCCCTCGGGCAGCCACCGGAACGCATACTCCTGGTCACGCGTGAGCCGGTCCTCGGCGCCGGGGCCCTGGAAGGAGAAGAGGCGCTTGGCCTTTCCGTTCTTCAGCACCAGGGTGATGGTGTGCGTGCCGTCCTGGAGGACGATGCGGGCGTCCTCCATGGGCTGCTGCACCCAGACGTTGGGGTCGAAGTCGTAATAGGCCCGCGTGGGCACGCACACGTCGCGGCCCGCGGTGCCGTCCACTCCGCCCCGCTCCAGCGCCATGGGCAGGCCGTTGAAGGTGGCCGTGACGCCCTCGCGCAGCTCGGTGCACCGGTCCCCTTCCGCCGCGGACGAGAAGGTGACGGTGACGCGGTGGGAGCCCGGCTCGTCCACGCCCTCGAAGATGTCCACGTCCGACTGGGACAGCGTCAGGGTCCGGTCGGAGAGCCCCGCCAGGTCCACGGTTTCCGAAGTGAGGCTGCTGCCACAACCCGACAACAGGCCCACCGCGACGAAGGCCCCCGCCGGGACGCGAAGAAGGTTGCGACGAAAAATGGGATTCATGCGGCGTCGCACCCTATACCCACGCCCCGCCGTCGGCGAGCAGCCCTTCCAGCCGAACCTTCACTTCCGGCCACTCCGTGTCGACGACGCTGTAGTACGCGCTGTCACGCACCACCCCGCCGCGCACCAGCATGTGGTGGCGCAGCACGCCCTCGAAGCGGGCGCCCAACCGCTCGATGGCCGCCCGCGAGCGCGCGTTGTGCCGGTCCGTCTTGAGCTGCACCCGCATGACGCCGAGCGACTCGAAGGCGTGCCGCAGCAGCAGGTACTTGCACTCCGTGTTGATGCGCGTGCGCCAGACGCTGCGGCCCAGCCACGTGTAGCCAATCTCCAGCGTGCGGTGGTCGCGCTGGATGTCGAGAAAGCGCGTGCTGCCCACCGGCGCGCCCGTCCGACGCTCGATGATGACGAAGGGGCGCTCGCTCCCTCGCTCGGCCGCCTGGCAGGCGCTGTCGATGAAGGCCGCCACATCCGCCTCCGTCCGCAGCACGAGGGAGAACCAGGTGAAGAGGGCGTCCTCGCACAGCGCGGCCAGGGCCGGCGCATGCTCGGGACGCAGCGGCTCCAGGCGGACGTCGCGCCCTTCGAGCGTGACGGACGGAACGACGAGGGGCACACACTCACGCCGGGGCACGGCGGAACCGGGAGGATGGGGGGCGCTCATGGGGCGCCCACTCTGCCCACCCGGGCGCGCCGCCGACAAGCGGCGCGCACGAACGGCCGTGACTCAGTAGTACCGCTTGCGCTTGCTGCTGGGGAGGATGCCCAGCACCTCGCGGTACTTGGCCACCGTGCGGCGGGCAATCTCGGTGCCCTGCGAGCGCAGCAGCTCGACAATTTTCTGGTCCGAGTACGGGTTGCGGGCGTCTTCCTGCGCCACCAACTGCTTGATGTGGTGCTTGACGGCCTCGCTCGCGGTGTCCTCACCGGAGACGCGGGCGATGGACGAGTTGAAGAAGTACTTCAGCTCGAAGATGCCCTGCGGCGTGTGCACGTACTTGCTGGTGGTGACGCGGCTCACCGTGGACTCGTGCATGCCGATGTCCTCCGCCACGTCCCGGAGGATGAGCGGCTTGAGGTGGGCAATGCCCTTGTCCAGGAAGTCCCGCTGGAACTTCACGATGCTCTCGGTGACTTTGTAGATGGTGCGCTGCCGCTGGTGGATGGAGCGGATGAGCCACATCGCGCTGCGCAGCTTGTCCTGGATGAAGTCCTTCGTCTGACCAGGGCCCACCGCGCCCGTCTTCAGCGCGTTCCGGTAGGTGCCGGAGATGCGCAGCTTGGACAAGCCGTCATCGTTGAGCACCACCGTGTACTCCTCCCCCATCTTGTAGACGAACACGTCGGGGGAGATGTACTGCGCGTCGTCCCCGCTGAAGTTGCGGCCCGGCTTCGGGTCCAGCTTCGGGAGCAGCCGCACCGCCTCCACCACCTCTTCCAAGGTGACCTTCAAATCCTTGGCGATGGCGGGCAGGTTCTTGCTCTCCAGGTACTTCATGTGCCGCTTGATGATGAGGCCCAACAGCGGCGCGTGCGGCTCCCGCATCCCCTGGAGCTGGATGAGCAGGCACTCTTGCAAGTCTCGGGCGCCGCAGCCGCGCGGCTCCAACATCTGGATGCGCCGCAGCGTGCGCTCCGCCACGTGCATGGGCACGTCCGCCTCGTTCGCCAGACGGATGAGCGGATCGCCTTCCACATCCGGCAGCTTGAGGTAGCCGTCGTCATCCAGGTTTCCCAGGATGAGCATGGCGACGCGGCGCTCTGCGTCATTCAGGCGCAGCGTGCCCAGCTGCTCCTGGATGTGGTCGACCAGGTCCTCCTTCTTGACGAGGTTGGCCTCGAACGACGGCATGTCGTCCGTGGCCACGTTGCCCTTGTTGGAGGCCGTGGTGGGCTCGTTGAACTGGTAGCTGTTGAGGTACTGCTCCCAGTCGATTTCCGGGGGGCCCTCCCCGTCCGCCTTGAACTCCGTGGCGGTGTCGCTGGTGGCCGCGGGCAAATCCACGTCCCGCGGCACCTCCATGTTGTCCGCTTCCAGCGAGGCTTCGCCGGGCTCCTTGTCTCCCACATCTCCCGGGGCTTGCTCGTCCGGTTGCTCCAGCAGCGGGTTCTGCTCCATCTCCTCGCGGACCTGCTCGAGCAGCTCCATGCGAGACAGCTGGAGGAGCTTGATGGCCTGCTGCAGCTGCGGCGTCATCACCAGCTGCTGGGCAAGCTTCAGGCTTTGTTTCAGTTCCATCGCCATGAGAACGGGGTCTCCCGGGTTGATTCGGTCCCTTGAAACAGGGGCCACAATCAAAGACCGTGCCAACGTAACAAGGCCCCCTGACTTCGTCCAGCCCCGAAACGGGGGTCCCTTGCTTGCATGCTCAGAATTCCACAAGGAATCCAAGAGCTTGGGAGCACTCAGGGTATCACATGCGCGTTGACAGGTCGGCGCAAAAGCGGGGCCAACCCATTCTATGCACTCCTCTGACAGGTGGCCAGCCGTGCTTAGAGCGCTTGTTGGAGACGGAACCGTTCCCCCAGGTAGACGGCGCGGGCCTTGGGAGACGCGGCGATCTCCGCCGGGGTGCCCTCTTCCAGAATCCGGCCCTGTGCGATGATGTATGCACGATCGCAGATACCCAGGGTGTCCTGGACGTTGTGGTCGGTGATGAGGACGCCCAGTCCCCGTTCGCGGAGGAGGAAGATCTGCCGCTGGAGGTCGCCCACGTTGATGGGGTCCACGCCGGCGAAGGGCTCATCGAAGAGGATGAAGCGGGGCTGGGGGATGAGGCTGCGGGCAATCTCGGCGCGCCGGCGCTCGCCGCCTGACAGCGTCTCCCCCAGGGACTCCGCGACGTGCGTGAGGCCGAACTCGTCCAGGAGCACGTCGGCGCGCTGCTCGCGGGCCTTGGCGTCCAGGTCCTTCTGGAGCTCCAACACGGCCAGGAAGTTGTCGCGCACGGTGAGCTTGCGGAAGACGGAGGCTTCCTGCGGCAGGTAGCCCACGCCCCGGCGGGCGCGGCGGTGCATGGGCAGGTGCGTGAGGTCCTCGTCGCCAATGCGCACGCGTCCCGCATCCGGAGACACCAGTCCCACCACCATGTTGAAGCTGGTCGTCTTCCCCGCGCCGTTGGGCCCCAGCAGGCCCACCACTTCCCCGGGGGCCACGCTGAAGGACACGCCGGCCACCACCTTGCGGCCGCGAAACGTCTTCTCCAGGCCCTCCGCGAACAGCTTCGCGCTCATCGAGCCGGGCCTCCCTGGGCGGAGGGGGCCGCGCCGGAAGACGGGGCCGGAAGGGGCGCGGACTGCCGTCCCTTGCGTTTGGCCGGGGTGGGGTTGGAGGGCAGCGATTCGAAGACGATGACGGCGTTCTCCACCTCCAGCCGCTCGTTGCCCAGCGTCAGCCGGACCTTCGTCCCGCGCATGTGCGTGGTGCCCTGGCGAGCCTCGGGCGAGCCCGTCACCACCAACACGCCGCTGGGCACGTCGTACTCGGCGCGCTCGCCGCGGGCCATGCGGTCGCCGTCCACGGCCTTCACCCCGCCGGTGCACACCACGCGCGTCACTTCGCGCTGGGGGGTGTAGTTGGCCGTCATCCGGTCACAGTCCAGGTCCAGCGTGCGGTGCTTCACCTTCACGTTGCCGGTGAGGGTGGCCTGGGACTTCTGGAAGGTGACGTTGTCGCCCTTGATTTGGACCGGCTCCGTCAGCGCCTTGCCGCCCAGCGCGGCGGGAGGCGTCCCCTGCGCGGGGGTGGCGGCGACCGCGGGCGCGGGCTGTGCGACGAAGAAGGCCATCACGAGGAACTCAATCACTCTGGCGCTCCCAGCACGGACTCCACCGAGCCCGCGAAGTTGAACGTCTCGTCCGGGAAGAACAGCTCGAAGCGGTCCGCCCTCAGCCGGTAGTCAGGTCCCTTCACCGTCACGCCCTCGTTTCCATGCGCCCGCTCCGTGGTGGCGTCGTACGTCAACCGGGGAGTGCGGGCCTCCATGCCCTTCCCGGTGCGGATGATGACACCGCCCGAGGCCACCACCTGCTTGGACGCGAGGCTCCCCTCCATATTCGGGGCGCTCACCTCCACGCCGCCTTCCGTCCCGGGGGGCGCTCCCTGGGGAGGGGACCCCGGCGGAATCCGGAGGGTGGCGTCGGTGGCCCACACCTCGCCGGTGGTGCGCTGGTAGGACACCTGCCGGGCCGTGCCGGAGCGGATGAGCCGGTCGCCATCGAAGGACTCCAGGCGCGCGCCGTGCAGCACCACCTCCGGGGGAGGCTGGCCGCCAGACGCACCCTCGCCGGAGCCCGGCTTGCAGCCGGGGGCGAACACCAGGAGGACGAGGCTGGCGGCGAGCAGGCGAGACACAGGGCTTCCTTATCACCCGGCGGATGCGGGCGCCGCCTCCGGAAGTGGGGCGTCCTCGCTCACCGGTGGACGCGTCTTCCAGCGCTGGTGCATCCACACCCACTGTTCCGGCGTCCGCCGGATGGCGGCTTCAATTCGGCTGGACAAGGCGGCGGTGAGGGCCAGGGCGGCTGCCTCGCGGTCCGTGTCCTGGGGCACGAGGACTTCCTCCATGGACAGGCGGTAGCCCGCCCCTTCGCGGTGGCAGAAGCCCGTCACCACCGCAGCGCCGGTGCGGATGGCCAGGTCGGCGGCGGCGCGAGGGGTGGCGGCCAGCTCCCCGAAGAAGGGCACGAAGAGGGACTGCACCTTCGTGTCCTGGTCGATGAGGATGCCGAGGATTTCGCCGTTGCGCAGGGCGCGCAGCATGGCCCGGGCGGCGCCCTCCTGGCCGCGCCAGATGCTCCGCACCCCGCCGCGGGCCCGGAACTGGCCCACCAGCTCCGTCAGCCGGGGGTCCGTGGTCTCCTTGGCGATGCTCTGGCTGGGGTAGCCGGCGCGCGCCACGCGGCGGGCGAGCAGCTCCCAGTTCCCCACGTGTCCGGACACGAAGACGACGCCGCGCCCCCGGGCCAGGGCCGTCTCCAGCACCTGCCGGTCGGCGTCCGGCCAGGCGACCAGGCGCTCCAGGGCCTCGTCCAGGGCCCCGGTGCAGGCCACCTCCAGCGCGGCGGCGCCCAGGTGACGGAAGGCGTCGCGGGCCAGGGCCTGCCGGTCCGCGTCCGACTTTTCCGGGAAGGCCACGGAGAGGGACTTGAGGGCCTTGCGGCGCTCCCCTCCGGCCAGGGTGTAGGCCAGGGCGCCCAGGCGCGCGCCCAGGCGCCGGGCGACGCCCAGGGGCAGAGGTTGAAGGAGCAACAGGACGCCACGGATGAGCACGTAGCGGAGGAAACGCTTGAGGCGCTTTGCTAAGGGTGGACGCTCCACGAGGCGTTCAATATCCCATGCGCGAATACAACTTCGACGGGCTCGTTGGGCCCACCCACAATTACGGCGGCCTCTCGCCCGGCAACCTGGCGTCGCAGACCCATGTCGGTGAGCCCAGCCACCCCCGGGACGCGGCCCTCCAGGGGCTGGAGAAGATGCGCTTCGT
The DNA here is from genome assembly GCF_030168875.1 of Myxococcus sp. SDU36. Lineage (NCBI taxonomy): Bacteria > Pseudomonadati > Myxococcota > Myxococcia > Myxococcales > Myxococcaceae > Myxococcus > Myxococcus sp. SDU36. Next base: position 7,908,504 of record NZ_CP077414.1, on the reverse strand, counting down.
GTCCGCCCTGGGGGTGGGACAGGCGGTGCTGCCGCCCCAGCCGCGCCCCTCCCTGCACGCGCTGCGGGCGCTGGGCTTCACGGGCTCGGACGAGGAGGTCATCACCCGGGCCGCGCGCGAGGCCGAGCACCTGCTGCGCCTGACATCCAGCGCGTCCTCCATGTGGACGGCCAACGCGGCCACGGTGGCGCCTGGCGCGGACACTGCGGATGGCCGGGTGCACCTGACGCCGGCCAACCTGTCGCAGATGTACCACCGGGCCATCGAGGCGGAGACGACGCACTCGGTGCTGCGCGCCATCTTCTCCAGCGAGAAGCACTTCGCGGTGCACGCGCCGCTGCCGGGCAGCAGCCACTTCGCGGACGAGGGCGCGGCCAACCACACGCGGCTCGCCACGCCCGGGCACGCGGGCGTCCACCTGCTCGCCTGGGGCCGCAGCGCGTGGCAGGACGTGCAGGGGCCTGGCCGCTTCCCCGCGCGGCAGACGCTGGAGGCCAGCCAGGCGCTGGCGCGGCTGCACCGGTTGGACGCGAAGTCGGTGCTCTTCCCGCAGCAGCACCCGGAGGGCATCGACGCGGGAGCGTTCCACACGGACGTGCTGGCGGTGGGCAACGAGCGGTTCCTGATGCTGCACGAGCTGGCCTTCGTGGACCACGCGGGGCTCCTGGCGGTGCTGCGCGAGAAGCTGGGCCAGGACTTCCGCGCGGTGGTGGCCACGAAGGCGGAGCTGCCGGCGAAGGACGCGGTGAAGGCGTACCCGTTCAACTCGCAGGTGCTGACGCTGCCGGACGGCACCATGGCGATTGTCGCGCCGGTGGAGAGCCGGGAGACGCCCGCGGCGCGGCGGTTCCTGGAGCGCGTGCTGGCCGAGGACACGCCGGTGAAGGCCGTGCACTACCTGGACGTGCGCCAGTCGATGAACAACGGCGGCGGCCCGGCCTGCCTGCGCCAGCGGGTGTGGCTGACGGACGAGGAGCGCGGGGCCATCAAGGCGGACGTCTTCTACACGCCCGCGCTGCATGACTCGCTGGCCGGCTGGGTGCGGCGGCACTACCGCGAGGTGCTGCGGCCCAAGGATTTGCAGGACCCTCAGCTGGCGCGGGAGACGATGACGGCGCTGGATGAGCTGACCCGGATTCTCAACCTGGGCAGCGTCTACGACTTCCAGCGCTGAGACGTGCCGGACGCCCGTCTGCCCTACGAACAGGCGTCCAGGCGCTCCATGGTCGGCTGCAAGTCCGAGTGTGACAGGCACCCGTGGCCGGACGCGCTGGCGGTCATCACCTTCTTTCGAGAGGAGGTGAGCTTCCCCATGATTCCCGAAGCGATACAGCACTATCTGCGCCGCAACGGGGTGCGTTTCGAGCGGTACTGGCACCCGCGTGCCGTCAGCGCCCAAGAAGTGGCCGAGTCGCTGCACGTCTCCGGCTGGCGCGTGGCCAAGTCCGTCATCGTGATGGCGGACCGGCAGCCTTGGATTGTCGTCGTCCCCGCGGCGGGCACCGTCGACCTGAACCAGGTCCGAGACATGCTGGGTGCCCGGCACGTCCGCCTCGCGACCGAGCCGGAGTTCTCCGGCCACTTTCCCGACTGCGAGGTGGGCGCGGAGCCCCCCTTTGGTGAGCTCTACGGCCTGCCCGTCGCCGTTGATGAATCCCTCAGCCTGGCGGACCGGCTGCTCTTCCGCGCGGGCTCCCACGAAGAGACGATTGAACTGCGCTTCCAGGACTTCGCCACCCTGGAGTGGCCCGTGGTGGCCTCCTTCATCGCGCAGGAGCAGCAGTTCCACGCCGCCACCAACGCCGAAGCGCCCAGCCGTCCACGCGAGGAGGCCCACGCGCACGCCTGAACCGGAGCGAGGCCCGGGCGCCTAATCCGCGTCCCGAGCCTCGCCATCCGCATCCGGGCCACGCAGCAGGTACTCCAGCTCCGCCGCGCGCGGGTCGTCCGACAGCACCTTGCGCCGCGAATCCACACGCTCGCGCTCCGCCCCTTCCAGCCGCGACACCCAGGCCCGTGCCTGGGCCCGCGCGCCCACGGGGAGGTGCCGCATGCCCTCGTGGACCGAACGCGCCGCAGCGTCATAGCGCCGCAGCGCCTCCTGCGTCCGCGCCACCGCGAAGAACGCCTCCGCGCCAGGCGCGAGCCGGGCCGCTGACTGCCGCCGCTCCAAGGCGTGAGAGAGCAACCCTTCGCGCTCCAGGCACGCGGCTTCCATGGCCAGCAACCGCGCGCGCTGGGCGTAGTCCGTGATGAAGGGCGCCAGCGCCTTGAGCGTGGCCTTCGCCCGTCGTGTCAGCCCCGCGTCCAACTGCTGCGCGGCCAACTGGAAGGACAGCGCCACGTTGCCCGGGAAGCGCGCCAGCAGCCGCTCCAACGCATGCAGGGCCTCCTCCCGCTTCCCCTGCGCGCGAAGCACTTCCGCGCGCAGCAGGTGCGTGTCCAGCACATCCGGCGCCAGGCGCTCCACCTGCGCGAGCGCGGCCTCCGCCGTCTCCAGGTCCCCTTGAAGGATTCGCAGCCGGGCCTCGCGCGCCCACAGCGCCGCGGCTTCCGGCTGCCCCGCGAAGTGCTCCCGCGCCCAGCCCGAGTACTCCAGCGCCAGCGCCAACCGTCCCGGCGTGTTGGCCAGCGCATCCAGCAGACGCACCGCGGTCGCCGGTGACCGCGGCGTCAGCACCGTGAGCGATGCCAGCGTCTCCGCTTGGGGCAGGGCCTCGCCCAACAGCACGGTGGCATCCCCGGCCTCGTGCGCCAGCCGGTACTCCAGGAAGCCCTGCGCGCTTCGCCCCAACGCCAACAACGCTCGCGCCGCCACCCGGTGGGAGCTGGCATCCAACGGCGCCAGGTACAGCGCCCGGTTGACCAGGGCCAGCGCCTCCCCTGCTCCCTCACGCCCTCGCGCCGCGTGCGCTGACGCCACCAGCCGGTAGAGCAGGTAGTCCGAGGGGTGCCGGTCCACCAGCGCCAGTCCCCGCGTGTGGACGTCCTGAGCAGACGCCCCCGAGGTGATGAGCCGCGCCAGCTCCTCCTCCGCGTCGCCCAGGCGATGACGGCCGGGCACCAGCGCCACCAGCGCCACCGCCGTGAGCGCCAGCCCCATCCCCAGCACCGCCGCCGAGGGGCGCGCGCACCACGCCTTCTCGGCGGCTCGCTCCCGGGGACGCGCCACCGCGCCCAGCGCCACCAACACCGCCACCGCGCAGGCGGGCAGCTCCAGGCTGAAGTCGAAGAGGTCATGCAGCGCCAGCGCCGCCACGCCCGCGAGCGCCGCCAGGTCCACCGTCTCCAGCCCCTCACGGCGCAGCAGCCGCAAGAAGCCCCAGACGGCCACCACCAACAGCACCAGCCCCAGCGCGCCCAGCTCCGCCGCGGCCTGCAACACCGCGTTCTCCGGGTGCGTGAAGGTGTTGGGATTCGGTTCCGTCTGGTAGCGCGGAAACGCCGCCTCGAAGGCGCCTCGGCCCATGCCCAGCAGGGGAAACGCCCGCGCGGAATCCGCCAGCATCGGCCACAGCGCCACCTTGGACTGGCGCAGCTTCTCCACGCTGTCCGCGGTGCGCGCCTCTGCCCAGAGGCCGTCCACAGCCGCGTACGCACCCACCATCAGCACGCCCAGCAACCCCAGCAGCGCCACGGCGCTCCGGGTCCATACCGGGGGCGCCCCTTCACCGGACGCGTGGCGCTTGCGAAGCAGGAGCAGCGCCAGCAGCGCCTGTCCGAAGGCGAAGAAGGCGATGCCCCCGCGCGACAGCGACAGCACCACGCCCAGTCCCGACACGCCCGCGGCCACTGCGTATGGCAACGCCCGCGACTGCTTTGCGCGCGTCAGCGCCAGCCCCACGCCCAGCGTGGACGCCAGCGCGAGGAAGCCAGCCAGGTGGTTCGGGTTCCCAAACGGCGTCACCAGCGTGGGCCGCGCGTGCATCCAGTACATCAGCCCGAAGAGGGACTTCACCCCCAGCAGCGCATGGCCCAGCCCCACCACCGTGAGGCCCGCGCCGGTGAAGACCACCGCCGCCAGCAACCGCTCCCGGCTGCCTCGCGAGCGACTCACCTGCACCGCCGAAAGGAAGGCCAGCAGGTAGGCCAGGTGCTTCGCCAGCTCGCGCCAGGTGGCGGACGGGTCCAGCGACACCGGCCGCGCCCGCTCCAGCCCCAGCGGCACCAGCGCGAACTCCCGCAGCGCGGCCGCCTCCGGGCTCAGCAGGCGGAGGACCCCATCCGGCAGGGGCACCAGTTGCACCGCGCACAGGCCCGCCCCCGCGGCCAGGGGCACGGCCAGCAGCGGGACGCGCAGCGACTGGCCCTGCCGCTTCGCCCCTATCGCCGCCAGCACCGCCGCCGCGCCGGACAGCAGCACCAGCGGCACCAGCAGCCACCCGGCGGCGCCGCCCAACGCCAGCGGACACACCACGACGAGCGCCACCAGCGCCGCCTCGGCGAACAGGGTGAATCGGGAGGCACTTCGGGAGGCGAGGGGCATGCGTGGATGGGCCAGGTGAGTATCACAGCACCCACGCCCCTCGCCCGTCCCCCGCCCTCCAGTACGAGCCGCCAGGAGACCGGACGTGCTCGAAAGCAGACATCACGACGTTAGAAGGAAAAGGCGACCAGCGGGAGGCCGGGCCTCGGCGTCCAGGTCCGCGTCTGCATGGCGCCACGCGCGTCCCGGCGGGCCTTCACGTCCCGCAGCTCGTCCTCCAGTCGGATGCGCTCCCGGACCCGCTCCTCGCGGTGGGCCCGGTTGAGGCCCGCCTCCTTGGAGCCAGTGACGATGCCCGCGATGAGCAGCCCCACGCCCGCGACCCCCCCGACCGTCAGGCCCACCCCCAGGCCCAGCAAGGTGCCGGCGTTGTCCTCATTCGACGTACTCATCCCGACGATGATGAGCGGGATGCCCAGCAGCAGCAGCGGGGACAGCACGTAACCGGAGTACGCCATCACCAGCGAACCCGCGGGCCAGTTCGTGTCGATGGAGCGAATCTCGCTCTGAAGCATGGCGATCTGCTGCGTCAGCTCCCGCGCGCGGGCGTCCAGGTCCTCCGGCAGGGGCGGCGGCGTGGGCGTCCCGGACACGTCCGGCGTCTCCTCCGCCGGAGCCTGGGCGAGGAGCCGGACGGACACGGGCCGCTCGGCCGCGGGCGTGAGGAGCGAGTGGGACGTCGAAGTGGACGCGGTGGCCAGCAACGCAGCGGCGACGAGTGACAACATGTGTGGCGTTTCCCCCAGGTGTGGAGCAGCCGGGCGACCCTAGCATCCGCCCAGGCACGAAGGGCTCGAAGCCAGCTTGCATCCAGGGGACCTTCTGGCATGTTCGCCGCAGCCATGCGCCGCTTCATCGTCACCGCCGCCCTCCTTTGTTCCGCCCTGTCCGGCCTCACCGGCTGCAAGGGTGCCTGCCGCGAGCTGTCCGAGAAGCTGTGCGACTGCTCCATCAACTCGGTGGAGAAGGAGCTGTGCCTCCGTCGCGCCGCCCAGGAGGAGAACCGCGTGGAGCCCACCGCGGAGGATGAGGCCGTGTGCGAGGAGCGCCTGGACGGCTGCGACTGCCGCGCCATTGAGACCGAGGAAGGCAAGCGCGCCTGCGGCATCTCGCGCTGAGACGACCCGGGAGCCGCCGCTCAGGTCCCCGGCACCACCGGCTTCGCGGGCTCGCGCGGCGTGCCGTCCACCCAGGGCGCCAGCGCCGCTCTCACCCGTGAGCGGAGCGGCGACTCCACGAAGCGGTGTACGCACAGCGACGCGGGCACGCCCAGCAGCAACACCCCTACGACCGTGGGCACTTCCGTCCACGGCGCCCCCCACGACTTCAGGCCCCTGACCGCCGCCAACACCGGGGACTGGAGCAGATAGAGCGCGTAGCTGGCCCCGCCCAGCTCCACCAGCAGGGGACGTGACAGCAGCCAGCCCAGGGCGCCTCCGCCCCGCGCCAGCCCGTACATCAGCAGGCCCGACGCGGGCGCCAGCAGGGCGTTGTGCATCAACGGATACGGCACCCGCGCGCCCGCCGCGCCCGCCGCCACCAGCAGCGCCGTCCCCAGCGCCGCCAGCACCGCGCCGGAGGACTTCACCCCACCCGCGGCGCGCTCGCGCACGAAGCACCAGCCCAGCAGGACGCCGAAGAGGAACTCCGGCAGCCGCGCCAGCGGGTTGAACTTGAGCGCCATCAGCCAGGGCCCCGACGCATGCACGTCCACGGGCCCCGGGCCGTCCGGCGACAGCGCCAGGTACAGCAGCGGCGGCAGCAGCCCCAGCACCCACGCGCCGCCCAGGGCCACGGGGAGCCACGAGGGCTTGAGCCGAGACAGCCCCTTCGCCAGCCGGGGGAAGAGGCCGTAGAAGCAGGCCTCCACCGCCACGGACCAGCCCGGCGGGTTCCAGTACAGCGCCAGCCGAGGAACCCAGGCTTGGAGCAACACCAGCGCCAGCGCCCCGCCCACCGCCAGCTTCGCGGCGGCCACCTCCCAGCCGTTGGTCATCACGGACCCGGCGATGGTGGCGGGCGCGGACAAGAGGAACGCCAGCACATAGACGGGGTAGAGCCGGGCGACACGCGCGGCCCAGAAGGCCCGGGGCGACGCCTCCATGTGCCCGTCCGCGTCCAGGTAGTTCCAGGCGAGCACGAAGCCGGACAGGACGAAGAAGACGCCCACGGCGGCGTAGCCCGCGCCCACCAGGTTCCGCAGCGGCGCCGGCACCAAGTCCAGCCCCGCCCCCGCGAAGTGGAACAACACGACGTGCAGGGCCGCGACGAAGCGCAACCCCGTCAGCGCGTCGAGCGCCCTGCTCCCGCTCACCGCGCTACCTCCGGCCGATGCCGTAGTACGTGAAGCCCAGCTCGCGCATGCGCGTGGGGTCGTACACGTTGCGGCCGTCGAACACGACGGGCGACTTCATCAGCGCCTTCATGCGCTCGAAGTCCGGGTGGCGGAACTCGTTCCACTCCGTCACCACGAAGAGGCCGTCCACGCCCTCCAGCGCCTCGTAGGGCACGGAGGCGTAGCGGATGCGCTCACCGAAGACGCGCCTGGCGGTGTGCGGAGACACCGGGTCGTGCGCAATCACCTGGGCGCCCTTGCCGATGAGGCCCTCGATGACCTCGATGGACGGCGCCTCGCGCATGTCGTCCGTCTTCGGCTTGAAGGCCAGGCCCCACACGCCGAACTTGCGGCCCTCCAGCGAGCCGTAGTGTTTGGCGGCCTTGTTCACCAGCAGCTTCTTCTGGCGCTCGTTGGTGCGCTCCACCGCGCGCAGCAGGTCCAGCTCCAGGCCGTAGTCACGCGCCGTGGCCACCAGCGCCTTCACGTCCTTGGGGAAGCAGGAGCCGCCGTAGCCCACGCCCGGGAAGAGGAACGGATAGCCGATGCGCTTGTCCGAGCCCAGGCCCTTGCGCACGAAGTCCACGTCCGCGCCCACCTTCTCGCAGAGCGCGGCGATGTCGTTCATGAAGGAGATGCGCGTGGCCAGCATCGCGTTGGCCGCGTACTTCGTCAGCTCCGCCGAGCGCGTGTCCATGAACAGCACCGGGTTCTCGGTGCGCACGAAGGGCGAGTACAGGTCCGCCATCACCTTGCGGGCGCGCTCGGAGTCCACGCCGATGACGACGCGGTCGGGCTTGAGGAAGTCGTCCAGCGCGGCGCCTTCCTTGAGGAACTCCGGGTTGGAGACGACGTCGAACTCGATGTCCGTCACCTTGCGGATGGCCTCGCGCACCTTGTCCGCGGTGCCCACCGGCACGGTGCTCTTGTCCACCACCACCGTGTACTGCTTCATCGCCTTGCCAACCTGCTCGGCGGCGGCCAGCACGTACTGGAGGTCGGCGTCGCCGCTCTCACCCTCGGGCGTGCCCACGGCGATGAAGACGACCTGGGCGTGGGTGACGGCCTCCGGCAGGTCCCGGGTGAAGAACAGGCGCTTCTCGCGCACGTTCTTCTTGATGAGCTCCTCCAGGCCGGGCTCGTAGATGGGCACCTCGCCCGCCTGGAGCATGCGGATCTTCCGCTCGTCGATGTCCACGCACGTGACGTCGTTGCCCGAGTCCGCGAAGCAGGTGCCCGCGACCAGGCCGACGTAGCCGGTTCCGATGATGGCAATACGCATTGAGGGAGCCCCAGTGAATGTCTCTTGTAGGGACTCATACGCCGGGAGGGAGTCCGAAAGGAAGCCCACCCCATCGCGGGTGCTACCCCGCAAGCAGCCAGGCTTACTGGCCCGTGAGCAGGCGGCGAACCCGCTCCAGGCCCTTCAGGGCCGAGGTCCGGCCAGGGGTGCATACAGGACCCACCACCGTCCGCTCCAGCAGCTCCCGCGTCGCCCTGCGCAGCGGCGGCAGCGCGGCGGTGGCGGCATCGGCGGCGTCCGGGAACAAGCGCGCGACAATGGACAGGGATGTGTAGAGCGCCCGCTCCAGGCGCCACTCCGCGGCCCGGGCCCGCAGCACTGGCACGTCCAACGGACGCGAGTACACGCCGCCCATCCACTTCGCGCCGGTGACGAGCTCGCGCAGGTCGATGAAGGACAGCCACGGCACCGCGTACCCATGGCGCGCATGCTCCAGCGCCACCAGCAGCACCGCGTCCTCCAGCTCCGGGCGGTAGAGCGAGGCGCCGTACACGCGCATGGGCCTGGCCCGCTCGATGATGCCCGCCGTCTGCTCGCGGCGCTGGGGGCCCAGCATGTCCGAATAGAGCAGGATGACGGTGCGCCCGTCGGACACCACCTTCGCGGCGCCGCTGTTCTCCGTGTCGGGCTCCGGGGTGAACTCGTGGTGGGACAGGAAGCCCGAGAAGCCGTCCACATCCAGGCGCTTCATCAGGAGCTGCAGCTCCGGCACGGGGCGGAAGCCCACGTGGGGATAGAGCGAGTCCGCGAAGGACGCGGCCCCCATCAGCACCAGCTTGCGTCCCTCCAGCGCGCCCACGATGCGCTTGAAGTTCACGAGCTTCATCACGTTGTCGTTGACGGAGCCCTGGTAGATGCTGAGCAGCTTGTCCCGCGCCCACTCCGGCGCGTTGCCCGCGCCCAGCCGATACTCCAGGTTGTAGGCCGCCAGGGGCGCCAGGCCCTGGGCAATGGCCCAGTCCACGTACTCCTCCCAGGGCGCCCCGCGCAGCGCGCCACGCGGCGGATCGAACGAGGAGAGCACACGAAAGGTGTCGAGCAGACTGGCGGACATGGGGCCCCCCTTTAACGGTCCGGACGCATGGCCTGCAACGCCCGGATGACGTCGCGCCCTGTGTGAAGCACCCGTCACTCCCAGGCGCCAGGGGTGAATACCCGACACGGGCCGGCCTTCCAGGGTGGGTCCGCAAACCCGTTTGAGTGAATACCTGGGCCGCCCGGTACGTCGCGGGCCGGGCAGGCTTTCTTGGAGGCGGCATGTCGCAGCAGGGCTGGTCGGACGGGCGTCCGGGACGTTGGCTCACGCTCGGAGCGCTCGGATGGGTGGCGTGCACTGGCACGACCCCCGAGGAACCCCCGGCATTCGACAACACCACGGCGGTGGAGTCGGAGGCCCGGTGCGAGGTGCGGCCGCCCTTCGAGCCCCACTTCGAACCCGAGGTGGAGTGGGCGTGGACGGCCAGTCCCTTGATGCCCACGCACACCAACGCGCAGGCCACGCCCGTGGTGGTGGACGTCAACGCGGATGGCGTCCCCGACGTGGTGTTCAACAGCTTCGAGGGCTGGAACTTCAAGACGAATGGCGTGCTGCGCGCCATCAGCGGCGCGGACGGCTCGGACCTGTGGGCGGTGACGGACCCGGCGTACCGCACCCGGGGCTCGGCCAGCGTCGCCGCGGGCGACATCGACGGAGACGGCGAGGTGGAGCTGTGCACCGTGCCGGAGCGCGCCCGGGGCATCATCTGCTTCGAGCACACCGGCGCCTTCAAGTTCCGCGCGGACGGGCCCCCGCTCGACTGGGGCGGCGTGTCCCTGGCCGACCTGGACGGGGATGGCTCGGTGGAAATCATCGCTGGCAACCATGTCTACGACAGCAACGGGACGCTCCGGTGGGTGGGGAGCGACGGCGTGGGCAGCCCGGCCAACGACACCGGACCGCTGGCGTTCGCGGTGGACCTGGACGGAGACGGGCTCCAGGAGGTGGTGAATGGCCGCGCCATCTACCGGCATGACGGCACGCTCAAGTGCAAGGCGGCGGAGCTGGGCCACGGGCTTTCGGGCGTGGGCAACTTCGACGCGGGCCCCCAGGGCGAAATCGTCGTGGTGTGGGACGGCCACGTGTCCTTGATGGACGCGAACTGCCAGGTGAAGTGGACCGTGCGGCACCTGGGCGGCGGCGTGGGCGGACCGCCGAACATCGCGGACTTCGACGGGGACGGACAGCCGGAGATTGGCGTGGCGGGCGCGTCCCACTACGCCGTGTTCGAGTCGAACGGCGCGGTGAAGTGGCTGAGCCCCACGCAGGACCACAGCTCCAACCGCACCGGCTCCTCCACCTTCGACTTCGAGGGCGACGGCCGCGCCGAGGTCGTCTACGCGGACGAGACGGCGCTGCGCATCTACGACGGCGTGACGGGGCAGGTCCGCTTCGAGGCGCCGCACAGCTCGTGCACCGCGTATGAGAATCCGGTGGTCGCGGACGTGGACGGTGACGGCAACGCCGAAATCGTCGTCGCGCAGAACACGGCCTGCGGCTACGGCGGCTTCCATGGCATCCGCGTGTACCGGGACCGCAAGGACGGCTGGGTGAACACGCGGCGCATCTGGAACCAGCACGCCTACTCCGTCACCAACGTGAATGACGACGGCACCCTGCCCGCGCGCCCGGTGAGCAACTGGCTGGCGCCGGGGCTCAACACCTTCCGCACCAACAGCCAGGGCACGGGCACCGTGCGGCCCTTCGCGGCGCCGGACCTCGCGCTCGGGCACGTGACGGCCACCTGCACGGGAGAGGGCGCGGTGACGCTTGGCGCGCGGGTGCGCAACCAGGGAGATTCGGCGGCCTCGGCGGGGGTCCAGGTGGCCTTCTACCAGGACGCGGTGGGCGAAGGCGGCACGCTGCTGGGCGTGGCCACCGTGGCCCACACGCTGGAGGCGGGCGCGGAGACGTCCGTGGAGCTGCCCATCGACACCGCCGAGCGCGGCTGGGTGCTCGTCTACGCGGTGGTGGATGACGACGGCACCGGCACCGGGCGCGAGCTGGAGTGCCGCGAGGACAACAACGTCGCGTCGGCGCAGCTGAAGCTGGCGTGCGCGCCCAACGAGCCGCCGGTGGCGCTGTGCCAGGACGTCGTCGTGGAAGCGGACGCGCAGTGCCGCGCGTCGGCCAGCGTGGACAACGGCAGCCATGACCCGGACGGACAGCCGGGCCCCTTCACGCTGACGCAGACGGCGCCCGGCCCCTTCAGCTTGGGGCGGCATGCCGTGACGCTCACGGCCCACGACGGCGAGGACAGCGCGGTGTGCGAGGCCACGGTGAAGGTGGTGGACACGACGCTGCCGGCCATCGTCTGTCCCGCGCCGCAGGTGCTGGAGTGCGTGGCGGGGGGCGCGGAGGCCACCTACAACGCCCAGGCGGCGGACAACTGCGGGCCGGTGTCGGTGACGTGCACGCCGCCGGATGGCTCCCGCTTCCCGCTGGGACGCTCGGTGGTGGACTGCAACGCGGTGGATGGCTCCGGCAATGCGTGTGGCTGCGCCTTCTCCGTGACGGTGCGCGACACGCGGGCGCCCGTGCCCGGCGCGTCCCTGGGCAAGCGGCTGTGGCCCGCGGACCACCAGTACCGCACGGTGACGCTTGCCGAGTGCGCGGCGCCCGCGAAGGACGCGTGCATGGGTAACCTGTCGCTGGAGCGGTACGGCCGCATCCTCCGGGTGACGTCGGACGAGTCCGAGGACGTCGCGGGCAGTTGCGACGGCGCCACCTGCGATGACATCGACGTGCGGGTGAATGCCACGTCCGTCCAGCTCCGCGCCGAGCGTGACGACGCCGGGGATGGCCGCGTCTACACGGTGCACTACGTGGTGGAGGACCCGTCCGGGAACCGGGCCGACGGCCGCTGCACCGTGGAGGTGCCCCGCGACTCGGCCGGACAGCAGGTGCACGATAGCGGACCGAAGTACTGCGTGGGCCAGGGCTGCGCGCCAGGCCTGGGCGGAAGCCCGCTGTGCCCGTGAGGTGATGGGGCGACGGCGGGCGGGTTGAACCGGCAGGCGCGGTCACGTCCAGTGGTCGCGGTTTTGGCAGAATGGGGCATGCGGCGAGTTTCGAGCACGCCCCACCCTCAGACGCCGATGTTCAAAGCTCCTCAACGCGCTGGGATGAGGCCAGCCCGCGCCAACAACTCACCCACGCGGCGGCCCTGCTCGACATGCTCCGTGTTCCGCGCCGTCAGGGGCTCAGTGGAGAGAACAATCGGGGTGCCCTTTGGGCTTGCCCCGATTCCGTGGACACCCGAGATGTGGTGGAAAGGCTGTCCTCGAACTTGTTCGCATCGTTGGGTCCCTTTGCCTCCAGTAGCACGCCGTCCTTGAAACCATCGAACCGGGTCCCACCGCTCTTTCTGCCCACACCACCGACCCAGTAGGACTCATCGGCAGAGCGCTCCACGCGGCTCCGCCTGGACGGCACGGCCTGGCACGAGTTGCCCGCCGTCCAGCCCTTTTGTACCTACGGTTCGCTCCGGAGCGGCTTCAACAGCCCCGCGCGGTCCAGCAGTTCGCGCACGCGACGCGCCAGCGCCACATGCTCCGGATTGCTGGCGGTGAAGCGCTCGGGGGTGAGGACGATGAGGATGCCCTTGTCCTCCACGGTTTCGATGCGCACCGGCGCCGGGAGTGGGGGCACAGTGCCTGAATTCCGAGCAAGATACGTGACCCACCCCAGGGAAAAGAGGTCAGACTCGGCCTTCCTGTGCTCTTGGTAGTAGGCGTATGACGTAGCAAACGCCCAATCCGGCTCCCAAGCTGGCACCATGCCACGCACCACCTCTGTGAGCACCTGTGCAGTGAGCAGGCGTTCGGCATGCTGCCCCTTCCGGGGGAGCGTCATCACACAGGAGTTCGGCACGGCATCAGAGTAGCTGCCACAGTGAATGCGCAGCTCCGCGACGTCTCCATCTGGGCCTCCATTATCGAACCAGAAACTAAACCCGAGATGTTCGATGATGCCGCCTGCGTCCGCACGGTTTACACCCGCGCGGAACAGCTCAGCGAGTGTTGCCGAGTCTGGCGGCATCAAGGGGTGCTTGCGTGCATCCTTGAGCGACTTGGCGGGTTTGTACCACTCAGCCAGGAAGGGGTCGCACCTTTCAAGGAAGCTGAGAAAGCCTGCCGTTCGTCGGGCACACTCCTCAGGGGCTTCCTTGCGAGGTCCCCAATAGGCACCTGCATAGTACGACTCGACTCTTCCCTTCTTTGTCATGGCACCTTTCATCATCAAGGCAGTGGCAGAGTATGGACGACTTCGATTCCCGAGATGCTCGCCCCGTCCAACAGCTTCCGAATGGCGTCGGCTGCATCAACCTCCGCCACATGCCAGCGGATTGGGATGCTCTTTCCCTGGATGGAATCAAGCTGCCGTCGTGCCTGCTCAATCAGGGCCTTTGCGCCCGAGTGACGAAACCAGCGCTTAGGTTCAAGTTCCTCAAAGAACTTCGCATAGCCCGGTCCCTTCGCCTCCAGCAGCACGCCCTTTTCGTACCCATCAAACTTCACGCCTCCGCTACCTTTTCCCACTCCTCCGACCCAGTATGCCTCGTCGGCGGAGTGTCCCGTGATTTGTTCCTGGTAGCGTCGAGCACGGGGCTTCATGGACTCCTTTGCCGGACCCCACTGTCCTGGCCCCTTGGATGGCCCCGTCTGCCTCTCCGCTGTGCCAGCCCGCTGAAGGATGATGGCGGCTCCTGGGCCGCCCCCAAGCACCGACGCCGCGCGCCCCACGGGAACCGCCACGCGCTCGATGGCCAGTGCCCCCTGTGCGGACAGGGCCACCCTCGGCACCAGGGCTTCCGCCCCCGCCAGCGACCCTGTCACCGTGCGCGTCGTGGCGGCAGCGGTGCCTGTCGTGAGAAGCAGGTTCGTTGCCAGCTCGGCCACGGCCTGAATCTGCTCGCCCCGCGTCATGTGACGGAAGCGCTCGAAGTATTCCGGTGACGACTCGATGAGCGCCGCCACACCCGCGGGCAGATTCTTGAGAGACGCGATGCTGTCCAACGGATAGGTGAGGAAGTGACCCACGGAGAGCGCCAGCTTCACGAACGCCGCTTCGGCCCCGTCCAGGGTGCGCCCCACATAGTCCGCGTCGTCGTGGACGTCCGCCAACGGCCGCCCATCCGCCTCTCGCAACGTGTCGTCCAGCAGCCGGTAGACGCCCGTGCGTCCATCGTAGAAGCGGCCCAGTTCGAAGCCGTGCGCACGGAAACCACCAGCCCGCCACTCGACGGGAGCCACGCGCTGCTGTGTCTCCCCGCTGCGCACCCACGCGAGGCAGCCGTCTGGCCGAAGCACCACCACGCCGGAGAAGCGCTCCACCTGGCGCAGCAGCTCGGCGCGCGACAACTCGCCTTCTTCCAGCACCTTGCGCAGCAGATGCCCCGCCGCGAGGCGTGAGGGGAACTGCGCCAGCGTCACCGGCTTCCCCAACAGCGCTTCCAACAGCCGCGCCGCCTGGGCTGGGGTCAGCGAACCTCCTGCAATCGGGCGCGCGTCCCGTTCCTCAATCCCCGCGCGCGAGAGCAGCGCGTCCCAGGCATCCACCCGCGCGGGACCACTCGGGCCAGCACCACCCACCGCTGGCGCCACGGCGCCCGCTCCCGCTCCCGTCGCGTCATCCCTGGGGACCCGGCGGCGACTGAGCCGCGCCGATTCGCCAGGCCCTGCCACGCCGAGCGGCGATGACGGCGCAGGGAGCGCTTCCACGAACGACGCGCTGCTTCGAATCACGTTGCCCAGGGAACGCGCCTGGACCGTGGCGGGGGCCAGTGCCGTGGCCAGCACCGCCAACAACAGCATGGCGTCAGCGCGCATTGTCCACCCCCAGGCCCACCGACGCGAAGGCTCCCGGCCGCAGCGTCCCTTCCGCCGTGGGGAACAGCAGCGTGCCGCCCGTCCCCATCGCGTAGAGCTTCCCGCCCAGGAATCGCCAGCGCACTTCCGCCGCCCCCAGGTAACGCGCTCCAGGCTGCCCCATGCCCACGCCCAGACCCGTCAACGCCACTTCCAGGCTGCGCTCGAAGAGCTGCACCGCCACGCGCCCGTCCACGTCGAAGCGCCCCCAGGAGAACGCCTCCGCGCCCAGCGATAGCTTCAGGTGCTTGTAGAGGCCCCCGTAGCTGACGGCGTCCCAGCCCACCACCGCCTCGCCATAAGCCGAATAGCCCTCGGGAAACGAAGCATCCGCGAGCGGCACGTCATCCGGACCCGCGGCCTTGAAGCGCGCCAGCTCGTAGTCGGGACCGAAGAACCCTTGCCGGAAACCGCCCTGCTGACGCCGC
Organism: Myxococcus sp. SDU36; assembly: GCF_030168875.1. Classification (NCBI taxonomy): domain Bacteria; kingdom Pseudomonadati; phylum Myxococcota; class Myxococcia; order Myxococcales; family Myxococcaceae; genus Myxococcus; species Myxococcus sp. SDU36. Next base: position 7,893,046 of record NZ_CP077414.1, on the reverse strand, counting down.
ACCTCCAGTCGCAGCGTCATGTCCAGCGTCGGAGTCACCGCGTCCGCGCCCACGCCAACCACCGCGCCCCACGCGCCATCCTCGCCAGGGCGACCGCCCCATCCCGCAATCACGAGGGCTTCGAACCCTGGCCGCACCACCACCACGGCCGTTGCGTCCAGGTGCGCCAACGTCACCGAGGGCGCGCCTCCACCCGCCCGTCCCCAGTCATGCACGGCGGACAGCGCCAGGGTGTAGCGCCCCTGCTGCCTGGGCTTTCCGAAGAGGAGGTGCTCCATGTCCAGGGAGAACTCCGCGCCCATCAGTCGCGCGCCCAGCACGTCCGAGACGAACGCTTCCGTATAGAGTGGCCCCACTGTGCCGGTGAGGAAGCCTCCCGCTGGGTGGTAGTCCGGATTCGCGCGGTTGGAGTAGCGGCGGACCAGATGCCCGGTGAGCAGGCTGTAGCTGTCCAGGCCACCGAACCACACCCCCAACGGCGCGTGGTTCGAGCCGAACTTGAGGCCGCGCACGAGCTGCCCCCAATCCGAGAGGGAGTCCCAGTCCTCTCGCCGCACGAGCCCCGCGCCCGCGCCACCACCCCACAGGTGAAAGCGCACGGGGGCGCCCACGTTGACGCCGAATTCGGGGCCACCGTCGATGATGAAGGTGGGCTCCACCTGAATGAAGCCGTCGTCGCCCCCTGCGCCCGCGCGAGGGAGCAACGCGAATGTCGTCGCCTCCAGGCGCGCCAGGTAGCGCCACCCGCGCGGGGGCGAAGCCGATGGCGTGGACGGCGCTTCATCATCGGGCAAGGGAGGCTCCGAAGCCCACCCCGGCAACGGGAGCAAGGCCCACAGCGCCAGCGCGGCCAGCCACCTTCGCGTCCTGTGCATACACGCCTCCTGTGCGTGCCCCGACGTGAGGCACGAAAGACACACGTCTCCCGCCCGGCTTGAGCGGCGCGCGCCGTGCCGGTCGTGAATCAGCGGCGGTGAGGGATGGGAATGCCGCCGTCAGGCGGTCGGCGGCGCCTTCACTGCCCGACGCGCACCGGCACCAGGCGCCGTCGTCACCTCGTCCTCACAGCGGCCTCCGGGGCGCGTCTCGACAGGGTCCGGGTGCTCGCGCCAGCCCGCCGGGACGAAGCCGCCTTCGTCTTCCAGCAGGTCAAACTCCTCCAGCGCGGCCCCCGCATCGAGCAGCGCCTGCTGGACTTCCTTCACCGCATCGGCCGGGCCGAAGGGCGCCAGCTCCGAAAGGCGCGCGCGCAGTGCCGCCTCCAGTTCGGCCGCCGACTCGAAGCGGTCCGAGGGCCTGCGGCGCAGCAGCTTGTGAAGGATGGCGCGCAACGGCTGGGACACACCGGCCGAGGCGCGGGCGAGGTCCCCCGGCCGGTACGCCATGGCACACCAGAGGGCATCCTCCATGAAGGATGGCAGGCCCGTCTCCATGGCCAGGATGGAGGCGTCCAGGACGCGCCGGTGCTCCTCCGTGGTGAGGCGCAGCTCCGCCTCTGGAATCCTCAGGTCGCCCGGGTCGTACAGATGCCTGCCAGTGGCGAACTCCAGCATCGTCAAGCCGAGCGAGAACAGGTCCCCTCGCGCATCCACCCGCGCGCCCAGGAACGCCTCCGGCGGAGCATAGAGGGCTTCCCCCCTGGGACGCGGCAATGACGTGGCGATGCGCCCAGCCAGGCGCGAGAAGGCCACGCCGAAGTCCGTCAGCGCGACGGCGCCCCTCGGACGCAGCCGGATGCGTGAAGGATTGACATCCCGGTTCACGATGCTCAGCGGAGCACCCGCGTCATCCGTGCGCGAGTGCGCGTGGGCCAGCGCCGCCGCCACCTCCGCGAACACATACAGGACGAAGGCCTCGGAGAAGTAGCGTCCACGCGCCTGGGCAATGGAGAGCAGCGCGTCCAGGCTGAGGCCCTCCACGCACTCCATGACGGCACACAGGCCGTACCGCATCTCGAAGAGGCCATGGACGCGGGCGATATTGGGGTGCTGGAGGAACCGCGCCAGCCGCACCTCCTCCTCCAGGCGAGCACGGGCGCACGGGTATTGCTCCGAGAACTTCCGCTCTGGCAGGACCACGCACTTCAACACCACCTTGCCCTGGATGCCGGCGGGGGTCCGGGCAAGCGCGAGCATCACCCGCTCGCCATTGCGGCCCGTCCCAAGTGACTGGAGGAACTCGTAGGCGGTGTCCCCCGCGCGAAAGAGGACCGCTCCCTCGGTGGGCCGAGGGTCATCGACATTGGACATGAAGGGGGCTCCTTGACGCCGTTGCGAGCGAGGCCTCGCAAAGACAGACGGAAAGCTAACGCCCTCTTCCTCCCGTGTGAATGACGCCACGGGTCGCCAGCGCCGCGCGCCTGCCTTCACGGTGAGTCCGTGGACATCACCGGAACGTAAATCACTTTTACAGGAGCGGGCTCAGGGCCAGCGTGACCAGACGCTGTAGGCGGGATAGGTATAATTGAATTTGACGGCTCCCGGCTTCGAGCCCGGGGCCCCCTCCACCGACCCTTCGTCGCCAATCACGAAGCACACGGGAATGATGGTCCCATCCGAATACTCCGCCTGGGTGTAGCGCGCATAGAACCGCCCGTCGTCCGTCCAGACCTGCCCGTAGAGAATCGTCCCCTCGGGCATGCCCCGGTCTCCATCGATGACGAGGCTGCGGATGGGGCCATCGCCGTAGGTCCACGTGCCGTACGTAATCACCCGGCGAACACCGAGTTGAAGATTGACACTGCCGCTCTTTCTCACGCCGCGCGCCCGCATGGCCTGCTGCGCTTCGACGGGACATTCGCCCGAGGTGGGCCTCACCTGAGCGCTACCTGGGCACCCCAACTGCAACGCCACGGCGGCGCTCGCGGCCGCGCACTTCGTGAGGAACTCCGCTCCGCTCGCGCGCGGGGAAACCACCTTTCTGGCTGGGGGAGCAGACGGACTGGCAATGGGGGGGGCACGCTTCACGGAGGGGCTTTCCTTCTGGACGGGAGCTTGAGGCGGCAACGCTACCCCAGCGGATGAATGAGCGGGCATCGGAGGTGGCGCGGCGCCCTGAGACAGCACACCCGCGTCCTCCATGGGTGAGTGAGGCAGCGGCGCACCCACCAGCCGCGCCACGGCCCCCGCGTCCCTGCTGGCGCCAGAGGCGAGCGCAGTTGCGCGAGCCGGAGCGCCGGTGGAGGGAGGGGCCCAGCGGACCAGGGAATAGGCCAGTGCGCCAAGCAACCCCGTGATGAGCAACAGGGCGCCCCCAACGCGGGCACGCCCGCGCCGGGACGGGCGAGGCCGCGCGGCCTCCTCGCTGTCCGTCGCCGGGTCGAGCCGCGGCTTCGTCGCGGGGGGATGCAGGGGCATGGTCCACGCAGGCCCCTCCTCCCCCGCCAAGGACGCCAGCATGCGCCGCATCGCCTCCGCCGTCGGAGGCCGGTGCTCCGCGCGGCGGGCGATGAAGCTCATGGCCGTGTCGCTCAAGGCCGGCGGCACCCGGGGATTCAAGTCCCGGGCAGGGGGCGGCATCAGCCGTCCCTCGACGGGCGCCTTGAACGCGCCGCGCGTGGCCTCGGGCGCGGTCAGCACGTCGAAGAGGCAAACGCCCAGCGCATAGACGTCGTCCGTCACCTTGAACGTATAGCGCGCGTTGCGGTCGTCACCGCTCTCCCGCAGGAAGCGTGAGGCCTCGGGTGAGCGGTAGCGCCGGGTCCCCGGCGGCAGCGGCGCGTCCGTCAGGTCCTCGGCGTTCGTGTAGTCACCCGCGCTGAAGTCGAGGATGAACGGCTCGCCGTCCGACGCGCGCACCATGATGTTGCCCAGCTTCAGGTCACGGTGGAAGACACCCCGGCCGTGCATGTAGTCCAAGGCGCCCGCGAGCTTGCTGAAGACGCGAACCACCTCCCGCGCCGTGGGGTGCACGCGCTCCACCCACTCGGCCAGGGTGTACCCCTCCACGAGGTCGAGCACGACATAGAGCCAGCCCGTGACAAGGTCTGGCCACCGGCCATACGCGCGGGACGCGATGATGTTGGCGTGCTCCAGGTGAACCAGACACCTGAGCTCCCGCTTCAGCCGCGCGTCCGCCTGCGCGGCGTCCCCGCTGCTGGCGCGGTGCATGGCGAGCTTCATCGCGAAGTGCCGTCCGTCTTTTTCCACCTGGTAGACAGCGCCGTAGGTGCCCGCGCCCAGCAGCCGCACCACGCGCCACCCGTCCACCATCTGCCCGGGCTGGAAGTGCGCCGGGTGGGCCATGGCCATCATTCAGCCCTCGCTTTCAATGTCACCTTGAACGAGAGCACCCGCTCCCGCTCGGCGCCGTCTCCGACCTCCAACTGGAACACCTCCCCGTCCCTCGCGGAGAATGCCCTCGCCTCGATGAAGACCTGCCCCTTCGCGCCTGGCGCAATCGCTGGCTCCCGCATCCGAACGGAGACCGCCTCCATGCGCGCGCCACTCGCGGCGCTGCGAAACCTCGCGCTGGCCGCCGTCCAGGGCCCCACGCCTCCATTGCGCACGATGAGAGAGACCACGGTCCAGGAGCTGGCCTGGAACGCCTTGCCCCCCTCCATGAACAGCCCCGCCGTACCCGTCGCCCCGGCGACACCCGTGAGCCAGCGCCCCTGCACGCCGGAAGCATCCACGAGCCCCTCCATCACGAGCCCAATCGGGCCGCTGGCCGCTCCCCGCGCCCGCAGCGCGCGCAGCTCCCGCGTCTGCTCGGCCAACTGGGCTCGTGCGTCCGCCAGCTCCGCCCGCAGCGCCTCGACGGAGTCCCGCCGCCGGAAGACCTCCACGCGCGCGTCCACCTCCGACGCATGAGACACGAGGGCGAAGACCCCCTGCTCCGGAGCGCCCCCATCCGAATAGCGCACCCGGAGCACCAGCCGCTCCCCCGCGCCCAGGTCCTCCAGGGGCTCCAACGCCAGGACTCGCTCGCCCACGTCCACCAGACGAAACCGGGAGCGCCCCTCCAACTCCAAGGCGCCTCGGTCGAGGGGCGCGTCAAAGAAGAGCAGCGTCGCCAGGCCAGCGGCGATGCGCAGCTCTGGCAATGGCGCCGTGGAGTTCCCCGACAGCACCATGCGCCGCTCGTGCCGTTCGCGCGCGGAAGGGAGGGATTGCGCTGGGGCGGCGATGCCCATCAGCAGGACGAGAATGACAACCAGTCGGTGCACGGTGGGTTCTCCGCGGGGGACCCTACCAAAGAAGGCGGCTGTCCTGGTGGCATGATGAAGCGAGCCAGCCCTGCCCGGCTGTGCATCGCCGGTGCGCAGCCCTGGGTGACTCGCCCTGGCGCGGCCCGGGGACGCTGCTCAGCGCGGACCGCGCAGCCTGGCTCGCACGGCGTTGCGCACGCGGCGCGCGCCATACCGCGCCACGGAGCCCAGCCGTGGCGCCAGCAGCACCTTCGCCGCCATCCACGCGGGGCGGCTGTCCAGCAACGTCGCGGCCAGCAGTCGCTCGGGGGAGAAGAAGCGCCGCGCCAGGAGTTGCTGCCAACGAGGCGGCTCCAGCGACTCCAGCACCGAATCCGGCACTGGCGCGGCCAGCAGCCGCCGCGCCGCGTCCCACGCGTACCAGACGGCGTGCGGAAAGGCCGTGTCCTGGGCGCGCGCAACCACGGTCCGCCAGTCCAGCCCCGCGCCCGCCAGCGCCAGCAGCTTCAAGTCGAACAGCCACGCCAGCCGCTGCAACGCGTGGTTGCTCGCGTGCAGGGCCAGGTACACCGCCTCGTCCTCGGGCCGCAGCCAGCGCACGGCCCGCCCATCCACCGTCCCCGCCTCCGCCCGCGCCAGCAGCGCGTCGCCCTCCAGGGCCTCGCCCCAGCCCGCGAGCGCGCGGTAGTGAAGCTCCACCAGGCCCGCGGGCCCCGCGAGCTCCAGGTGGTGGGAGTCCTCGTCGCCGTGACGGGCGCCATCGTCCCGCCGCGCGGACAGGCCCACGCGAGCGAGCGCCTGCACCGCGGCACCGACGTCCGCGCGCGCCACCAGCAGGTCCACGTCCGTGGTGGCTCGCTGCAACGGGTCCGGATACAGCCGCAGCGCCAGCCCGTATCCCTTCAGCAGCACCGGCACCTGCCCCACCGTCGCCAGCGCGTCCAGGCTTCGCAAGAGCAGCGCCTTCACCCGCAGGGCCCGCGCCGCGTTCCCCAGGGACTCCCGGCGCAGGGACGCACTCGCGGGCTCGGGCAGCGCCCAGCCCGCCCGCTCCACCGCGTGCGCCACGAAGCCCACCAGCCCGTGGCGCACCGCCGCGCGCACCAGCGCCTCCGCGTCCCCGCCTTCCGGCGGCGCACTTGAGGGGGCGTCAGGCCACGCACGCAGCAGGGCCAGGAGCGCGCTCGCGCCCACGGGCGTCAGGCGCTCCTGCCGCGGGCGCGGCGCGGCGTGCCCGTCGGCCATCACTTCCTCAGCGCGACCAGGCGCCCGGGCTCGGCGTCGACCCGCGGCTGGAGCCGCTCGGCGCTCTCCCCCACCGCGTCCGCCACCTGCTCCAGCGCCAGCTCCTCATCGCGGTTGATGGCGGCCCGGCCATCCCGCCACACCAGCAGCATCGCGCCCAGCACCTCGCCTTCAACCTTGATGGCGATGCTGACCTCGAACGGCATCCCCGAGCCCGCGAGCCGCTGGGCTTCAAAGACGATGTTGTCCGCGAGCCCCGTGGGCCGGATGCACTGGAAGCGCAGCTCCTGGCGCGACAGGCCCATGGCATCCGCCAGCGGGCGCACCGCGTTCCACACCCCCTCCAGCGAAGGCGCCGCGCGCACCGCGCGGGTGACATCCTTCACCAGGGTCCGCAGCCACAGGTTGCGCTGCCGCACCTGGTGCACATCCCTGGCGCGGCCCAGGTCCAGGTAGCCCAGCCGCCGCATCAGCAGCACGATGAGCACGCCCATGCCACACAGCAGCATCGCGCTCTGCGCGCTGTTGGCGAAGTTCAGCGCCAGCGCCACCAACATGAAGAGGCCGCACAGGCCATACAGCACCAGCACGGTGGCGCGGTGGCTGAGCACCAGGTGGCTCATCAACCGGTGATGGATGTGCTCCCGGTCGGCGCTGAACATCGGCCGCCCCAGCAGCGAGCGCCGCACCATGGCCAGCAGCGTGTCCATGATGGGCAGCCCCAGCGCCATCACCGGTACCAGCATGGCCACCGCCGTGCCGCTCTTGGTGCTCGTCTGGATGGACACCGCGGCCAGCACGAAGCCCAGGAACATGCTCCCGGTGTCTCCCATGAAGATGGAGGCCGGGTTGAAGTTGAACACCAGGAACCCGAGGATGGCGCCCGCCAGCGCCGCCATCAGCAGCGCCAGCAGCACGTCTCCTCGCGACAGGGCGAGGATGAAGTTGGTGCCGACGCCGAAGAAGGCCACGCCGCCCGCCAGCCCATCCAGCCCGTCGATGAGGTTGAGCGCGTTGACCACGCCCACCACCCACAACACGGTGAAAGGCAGACTCAAGGCGCCCAACACCAGCTCCGGGCCGAACGGGTTGGCGATGACGTCGATTCGGAATCCCATGGCATACAGGCCGAACGCCACCGCGAACTGGACGGCGAACTTCAGCCGGGCGCCCGCGCCCCGCAGGTCGTCGTAGAGCCCCAACGCCACAATCGCCGCGCCGCCCAGGAACAGGCCCGCCACCAGCTCCGTGTGGGAGCGGAAGTGGTACCCCACGCCGGAGTCCACCAGGAACAACGCGCACAACGGCGCGAAGAACCCACCGACGATGCCCACCCCGCCCAGCCGGGGAATCGGCCGGACATGGACCTTCCGGCTGGAGTTCGCCTGGTCCAGCCACCCCCACGCCATGGCCCGGTCACGCACCAGCCGCGTCAGCGCCAGCGCCACCAGCAGCGCGACGAAGAAGGCGACGAAGAGCGTAATCATGGGGCGCGCACCGTCCGCACATCGTGGCGGCCGGTGGCTCCACGCGTCAATGAACGCTGGAGTGCGATAGGAGTGTGAAGCAATGGGCCCTTGCGTCCGCCTGTCGTCCAACCGGGCAGGCGCCCCTTCTAGACGGTCCGCCGCGAGCGGAGAAGCGTCTCGTAAAGGATTGACGTGCGCGCGGCGATGTCCCGCCACGTCATGTCCCGCACCGCCGCCTGCGCGGCTTCACGCAACCAGAGCAGGCGAGCGCGGTCCTCCGCCAGCGAGCGCAGCGCCGCCACCTGTGCGTCAACGTCTCCCATGGGCACAAGCCGCCCCGTCTCGCCGTCACGCACGACCTGGGGCGCCACGCCCACCGGCGTCGACACCGGCGCGAGCCCGCTGGCCATCGACTCCACCAGCGCCATCCCAAAGCCCTCTGAGTGACTGGGGAAGAACAGCACCTCTTCGTCCAGCAGCAGGCGCGGCAGCCCGGCGCGTGGATAGCGCGACACCACGCGCACACGCTCGCGCGCTCCCGCCGGGAACGCCGCCAGCACCTCCGCCTCCGGGTTGCCCGTGCCGTACAACGTCAGCGTGAAGGACACCCCATCGGCGTGCAGGCGGGTGGCGGCGGCCACCATCTCCGCGCGCCCCTTGAGCGCCAGCCAGCTCCCCACGCACGCCACCCGCAGCGGCGCCCCGGGCGCGGAAGGCGTGGGCGGCGGCAGTCCCTGGAAGGCCACATCCAGCCCATGGGGAATGACGCTCACCTGACGGGCCGGCACGCCCAGCCGCTCCGTCGCGTAGGCGGAATCCCCCGTGTTGAGCAGCACCGCATGGTCCGCGCGCAACAGGGACTGGCGCACCTCCCAGAGGCGGTAGCCGCCGTGGTACAGCGGGTACTTCCAGCTCAGCGTCAGGTGCCCCGCACGGGCGTCCGCGCGCAGCCGCTCGGAGAAGGTGTGCTCCAGGCCGTGGCTGCGCGTCACCAGGGCATGACGGGCCCGCGCTCCCGGACGGCCCAGGCGCATCCAGGGCCACGCATCCCCGGTGGTGATGTCCAGCACGTCGTACCGGCCCGCGGCCCGCAGCAGGTGCGCGGTCAGCTTCCACGGGAAGCGCAGCTCGTGCACCGTGGTGTGGTGCCGCAGGCCGGGATAGGCGTCGTCGTAGCTGAAGTAGTCCACCTGGCAGCCCCGCGCCGCCAGCGCCTGCCCCAGCGCGAGCGTCACCCCCGGCGCCCCCATGTCCGGGTTCAGGGGGTGGTGGATACCAAGCAAGACGCGCATGGGAATGAAGGCGGCCCTCTCCTGCCTGCTTTTCATGGGTGTGCGGCGTGGGCCACAATGCCACCGTTTTCCGCCCCCATGTCCCCGCATTCCGCTCCCACGTTGCAGACGCGCCTCGACTCGCGCCGCAACAACCTGGACTTCCTGCGCTTCGCCGCGGCGGCGGGCGTGCTGTTCAGCCATGCCTTCCCGCTGGGCGAGGGCAAGGGGACGGTGGAGCCGCTGGAGTCCTTCACCCGGGGACAGCTCTCCCTGGGGCGGCTGGGCGTCGCGGTGTTCCTCATCATCAGCGGCGTGCTCATCACCCGCAGTTGGGAGCGGACGCCCGACGCGGCGCGCTTCATCTGGGCCCGGGTGCTGCGCATCTTCCCCGGGCTGGGCGCCATGCTGCTGCTGACGGTGGGGGTGCTGGGATTGGCCTTCACCCGCCTGCCCCTGGGCGACTACCTCACGGCCCCGGACACGGCCCTGTACCTGCTGGGGAACTTCGCCCTGAACTGGCCCCAGTGGCACCTGCCGGGCGTCTTCGAGGCGAACGCCTACCCCCACGCCGTCAACGGCTCGCTGTGGACGCTGAAGTACGAGGTCGGCTTCTACCTGCTGACGCTGGGCCTGGGCCTGACGGGCCTCTTGCGCAGGGGCGTGGTCATCCTCGGCTTCGTGGGCGCGGCGGTGGCCACCTTCGTCACCGGACGGCTGGGCTTCTGGCCGGAGCTGTACCTGTACTTCGGCGGCGGCGTGGCGCTGTACCAGTGGCGCGCGCACGTGCGCATGAGCCCCTGGGTGGCGGCGGCGTGCGTGGTGGGGTGGCTCGTCACGGCCCGGCTCGGGTACGGCTGCAGAATCGCCACCGGCCTGCTGGGGGGGTACGTCGTGCTGTACCTCGCCTTCCGGCCCCTGGGGGCGCTGGCGGACTTCGGACGCCGGGGGGACCTGTCCTACGGCGTCTACCTCTACGCCTTCCCCGTGCAGCAGACCGTCTCCGCGCTGCTGGGCGGACGCACGGCGTGGTGGGTGAACGCGGCGGTGGCGCTCCCCTGCGTGCTGCTGCTCGCGGCGCTGTCGTGGCGGTGGGTGGAGCAGCCCGCCCTGCGGCGCAAGGACAGGCTCCCCGCGTGGGCGCGGCGTCCGGCGGCCCCCGTCACAGCGCTTCCTGAGACACCGCCCCGGCCGGCTGGGCCGCGCTGAAGTTGTCGCCCGCCAGCCGGTCATACGTGAGCAGGCGGTAGCGCCGCATCCAGTCCTCCCACGAGCCCGGCTCCCGCGCCGTGGGGACCTTGTCGCCCGCAGGCAGGTATTCGCCGGCGGCGTTGCGCAGCAGGTCTCCGCGGACGACGGGCAGCACCTTGGACAATTCGGAGACGAAGGCGAAGAACCCCGGAGGCCGCAGCCCCGCCGTCTCGAGGATGCGCGGGGTGAGCATGCTGATGCTCAGGTGGATGTCCTGCCGGGGCACGGGGAAGTTCGTCCAGAGGACGACGGGGACCTCCGCCATGCGCTCGCGCTGCGCGTCCGTCCACGGCTCCTGGAAGTAGCCGGCCTCGCGATAGGTCGCGTAGTCCGAGCCCAGCATCGGCAGGTGGTCCCCGAAGAGCACCAGCAGCGTCTTGCGCTCGCGCGCCTCCAGCCGGCGCACCAGCCGCTCCACGGCCGTGTCCATCTGCCGCAGCTTGTGCACGTAGTTCTTCAAGAGCAGCCGGTTGTCCGGCGAGAGCTTCTCACCCTGCACCTCGATGCGCTCTTCTCCGGTGAGCGGCAGGTTGTAGGGCCCGTGGGTGGACATCGTCACGGCCATGATGAAGCGCGGCTGACGCTCGTCGGAGAGCTCGTGGAGGATGTGGTCGACGACCTCCTCGTCCGACACCCAGGGCCCTTCGAGCCGGGGCGACGGGAAGTCCATGAGCGACTGGAACGTGTCGAAGCCCAGGAGCGGGTACACCACGTCGCGGCTCCAGTAGAAGGAGTGGAACGGGTGGATGGCCACCGTCTGGTAGCCCGCGCGGCGGAACAGCGACGGCAGCGCGTCCACGGGCCGGAGCACGTAGTGCTGGTAGGGAAACGCGCCATCCGGGGCGAACGACGAGGACATGCCCGTCAGGAGCTCGAACTCCGCGTTGGCCGTGCCGCCGCCGAAGGCGGGGCTGATGAGGTTGCCCGAGCTGTGGCCCCCCATGAGCGACCGCACGAAGGGCAGCGGGTCCTCGCTGAAGGGGATGCCCAGCCGCGTCGGGTCCCAGAGCGATTCGGCCATGAAGACGACGACGTCGACGGGCTCCTGGGGCGCGGTGGGCACCACCCCCGGAGGGACGCCCAGCGCCGCGTGCACCTGCGCCTGGGAGTACTCACTGCCCGGCTTCAGCCGCAGCCCCTCCCAGTTCCAGAGCATCATCAGCGTGAGCCCGTTCATCTGGAAGTTGGAGCGCTGGTCCCACACCTGGTCGTAGATGCCGAAGCGGTTGAAGACACGCCGCACGGGCAGGTGCTGCTGGAAGATGATGACCAGCAGGTACGCCACCGCCGCCAGCGCCAGGTTGCGGCGTCCGGACTTGGGCAACGGGTACCGGGGCGTGCCGCGCGCCACCGCGCGCCACATGACGGCGAGCATGGCCACCAGCAGCAGGCACGAACCGATGGCCGCCACCGCGCCGCCGCCGGGCAGCAGCGTGGGCGCCAGCGACGTCACCTGCCGCCACTCCAGGAAGTCCCAGGGCATCAGCGGCCGGTCGATGAGCTGCACCTTCCGGATGTGCAGGGTGACGGTGAAGAGCATCGCCGCCGCCACCAGGGCCCCCGAGATTCCCACCCGGTTCGTCACCGCCCACAGCAGGCCCGTCACCGCGGAGATGACCCCCACGCTGAGGAGCATGGAGTAGGTGTTGCGCTGGGTGATGCCCTCCAGTCCGGCGGACGAGAAGACGGCGATGGTCAGCTCCATGGCCCCGACGAGCACCGCCGAGGCCAGGATGACGCCCACCAGCGGCCACAGGTTGGAGGGCGGCTGCTGGAAGAACAAAGTCTGGGGAATCCGTGTGCGGAGTGCCAACGACAGGTGCCTCCAGTAGTCGACCAGGGAGCGGGAAGGCGCGGAGCCTACCTGACAGGCCCCCGGGCATTCCATGCGCCTGGGGTCGGGGTTTCCGCAGCCTGCCACGCTGCGTGTGGGCGGGCGTCCAGCGGAGCGCCCCAGGCCTCGTGTCCCGCGGCTCACTTCATGGGCGGCTGGGCCAGCAGCGCGGCGCCAATGGCACCGGAAAGTTCTCCCAGTTCCGCGACACGCACGGGCGGCTGACGCTCGGGGACGAAGAGGTGCGGGCGCATGGCCTCGTGGATGCGGCCGGCGAACTCGGGGCCCAGCCGCGTGCCCAGACCTCCGCCCAGGACGACGGCCTCCACGTCCAGCAGGTTGATGGCGGAGGCCAGCCCCGCGCCCAGCATCCGCACCGCGCGGCCGATGAGCCAGGTGGCCAGCGTGTCCTCCCGCGCCAGCGCCCCGGCCCAGACGCTGCTGGTCAACCGGGTGCGGCCCCGCTTCCGCATCAAATCGAAGAGGACCGTCGTCTCGCCCTGGCGCACGGCCTTGTGCGCCCGGCGCTCCATGGACGCACGGCCCGCGTAGGCCTCCAGGCAGCCGCGCCGGCCACAACCACAGCGGGCCCCGCCCGGCTTCACCACCATGTGGCCCACCTCGCCCGCCGCGCCCCGGCCCCGCCAGGGCACACCGTCCAGCACCAGCCCGCCGCCCACGCCCGTCCCCCACCAGACGCCCAGCAGGGAGCGGTAGGCGCGGCCCGCGCCCAGCCGGTACTCCGCCGCCACCGCCACCTGGACGTCGTTGCCCAGCACCACGGGCCGGCCCACCCGAGCGCCCAGGTCCCCCGCCACCGGGTAGGGTGTCTTCCAACCCCGGCCCACGTTGCTGACATGTCCCAGCGTGCCCTCGTTGGCGTTCACCGCGCCGGGCGCGCCCACGCCCACCCCCAGGAGCTGACGGGACGTCAGGCCCGCCGCGTGCGCCGCGCCCTCCAGCGTGTCGTGGATGGCGCGCACCACGTCGCCGGGCTCACCGTCGGCGGGCGTGGGCTGGCGCAGTGTCCCCAGGACGGCGCCAGCGCGGTCCACCACCACGGCCTCGATTTTCGTCCCGCCCAGGTCGACGCCGCCCCAGCACTCCCGGGCGTCGCGCTCCGCCGCCTTCCTTCGCGAGCCCACCGCGTTTGTTTCCCGCATGGCACGCCTCCCCAGCGAAGATGCGCAGTCCGCCAGGGACCGGGCGGAGGCGGCGGGAGGGCAAGGGAGCGACTGGCGCGCTAGAAAGGCGCTCCACACGGACGCTGAAACCGCGCCGTCAGCGGCCCGACACGCGCTGGCGCACGGTGGTGGCCAGCGCCCACGGCGGGAAGCCCAGCATGTAGCGCCAGCGCGGCGCCGCCAGGTGGAGCGGCAGGCCGCGCCGGTACAGGTCCAGCGCCAGGTCCACGCGGCGCTGGGACAACAACCAGTGCGTCACGTGGCGCAGGCTGTAGAGCAGCATCTCCAGCCGCTCGCGCCTGCGGGCCGTGCCTCCCGGGTAGCGCCCCAGGCGCTCCTGCTCCAATTGATACCGCGTGCCCTGGTAGCCGGACTCCAGCGCCGTGGACGTGGAGCCCGCGTGCTGGCGGTAGCCCACCACCGAGGGCGCGCGCACCCAGGCGAAGCCCGGCTCCGTGCCCAGCCGGTACAGCAAGTCGTAGTCCTCGCCGCTGATGCGCAGCGAGGTGAAGCCGCCCACGCGCCGCAGCGCCTGGGTGCGCACCGCCAGCACGCACGCGGTGCGCGGCGTCCGGTCCTCCGCGCTCGACAGGTAGTCCGCGAAGCGCAGCACCTGGAGCGGCTCGCGGACCACGGACGCCAGGGACTCGGCCCGGGAGAACAGCACCGCCGTGCCCAGCACCAGCGACGTCCCCGCTTCCGCCTCGAGCACCCGCCGGTACGTGGCCAGCGTCCAGGGGAACCACAGGTCGTCACTGTCCAGGAAGGCCACGTAGGTGCCTCGGGCCTCCTGGATGCCCAGGTTGCGCGCGGCGCCAGGGCCCGCGTTGCGCTGGCGCAAGACGCGCACCCGGTCGCCGTAGCGGGCCAGCGTCTCCAGCGTGTCGTCGGTGGAGCCGTCATCCACGACGAGCACCTCGAAGTCACGCTCCTCCTGCGCGAACACGGACGCGAGCGCCGCATCCAAGAGCCGCGCCCGGTTGTACGTGGGGATGATGACGGAGAAGAGCGGCATGTCACACGCGGGCGCGCAGGCCCATCTCGGAGATGCCCAGGAAGGTGGCCAGTTGCTTGCGGTACTCCGGCAGGCTCATGCGCCCGCGCAGCAGCGTCTGCGTCAGCACCGCCGAGTTGTACGGCAACGTCCCCACCAGGATGGCCCGCACGGCCGCCTCGTGCAGCCGGCCGTGGTGCTTGCGGAAGTACGCCAGTCGCGTGCGCCACAGCTCGATGCGCACCTTGTCCGCCCCGGTGTCGGACGGCCGGAACGAGCGGCTCGTCAGGTGCGTAATCACCGCCTCCGGACAGAAGGCCACCTCCCAGCCCGCCTTCCAGGCCCGCACGCACCAGTCGGTGTCCTCGGTGTTGCCCAGCGGGGACATCTGCTCGTCGAGCAGGCCCACCTCCGCGAGCGCCTCCTCGCGCACCACGATGCAGGCCCCCAGCACCCAGCTCACGCGGGCCTCGTCGTGGCCGTACTGCGCCGGGTCGATGGCCATCGCCTTGAGGAAGTGGAGGGGACGCGGCAGGAAGACGATGTCGAAGAGCTGCCCGGCCAGCGACATGGGCCGGAAGGTGCAGTTCTGGACAGTGCCGTCCGCGTTCAACAGCCGCGCGCCCGCCATGCCCACGCGCGGGTTCTCATCCATGAAGCGCACCAGCGCGTCGAAGGCGCCCTCGTGGACGATGGTGTCGTCATTGAAGATGCAGAAGTGGCGGCCCCGGGCCTGACGCAGCACCTGGTTGTGGTTGGCGGAGAAGCCCTTGCGCTCCGTGTTGAAGAGCCAACGCACCTGGGGAAAATCGCGCCGCATGGCGTCCACGCCGCGCCCGCCCGTGGCGTTGTCGACAATCCAGACCTCGAAGGAGCTGTCGCGCGTCGTCGCATGCAGCGTGCGCAGACAGTCGTGCAGCAGCTCCGGATTGCTGTGATTGACGATGGAGATGACCAGGTCGGGCTTCTTCATCGGGCCCCTCGCTTTCCGCTCACGTCGACGCCGGACTCACCGGAGCCGGCCTCGCGGCCCTCCGTGCCCGGACGAATTCGAGAATCTGCCTCAGCTCGCCCAGGAGTGGCAGCGTTCCCGGCAACCGTTCACGGCCCCACACCAGGATGGTGAACAGCGCCGCGCCCACCAGCGCCTGCGCCACCACACCCTCCTCCACCAGCCGCGGCGCCGCCAGACACGCGCCCAGCAGCAACACCCCCAGGGTGACGAAGGGCTCCACCACCTGCCGCGCCAGCCCTCGCATCGACGGGTTGAGCCGCTCCACCAGCCACGCCGTCACCCACACCTCGGCCAGCCCCACCCCCACGCCCACGGGCCCCATGCCCTCCAGGCCGAAGCGGTGGATGGCCCACGTCCCCAGCCCCCACTTCGCCGCGCCCACGCCCACGACGACGGCCAGCCGCTCCCAGGGCCTGCCGCCCGCGTTCTGCGCCGTGGCCAGCAGGCCCACCAGCGTGGTGAGGATGCACTCCATGCTGAACCACTGCACCAGCACCACGGCGGGCAGCCACCGCGCGCCGAAGAAGAGGGGCACCGCCACCGGCACGGCCAGCACCGCCAGGGGAATGGCGAGCAGCAGCACCGCGGACAGCCGGCGCAGCGACGTGCGCAGGTACTCGGCGAAGCCCTCCGGGTCATCCTGCAGTCGGCAGTAGGCGGGGAAGGCCACGCGGTTGAGCACCACGCTCAGCATCATCGGCGTGGAGGCCAGCGCCCAGGCCCAGTTGACCAGGCCCACCGCCTCCTTGCCCAGCACGTGCCCCACCACCAGCGGCACCCAGCCCGCCACCATCGCCGCCACCAGGGGCGGAAGCTGGAACGCCAAGCCAAAGCCCAGCAGCCGCCGCAGCACGTCCACGCGGAAGCGCCCCAGGGGACGCCAGGGGGACGCCCACCAGATGCACCCCAGCCCCACCCCGCCGCGCACCAGCCCGCCCAACGCCAGCGCCCACGCGCCGAAGCCCAGCGCCGCCAGGGAGATGGTGGTGATGACCTGCACCACGTTCTCAATCAACTCCGCGCGGGCGATGACGGAGAAGGCCAGCTGGCGCTCCAGCGCCATCAACGGAATCACGCGCAGCGAGGACAGGAACAGCCCCAGCGCCAGCGCCCACACCATGGGCACCGCGCCGTCTCCCAGCGCGTAGCCTCGCGTCAGCTGGGGGGCCAGCAGACAGACGGAGGCCACCACGACGGCGGTGAGCGCCTGGTGGCACCAGAAGATGGTGAAGGTCTCATCCCGCGTGGGCTCATGCGGCTGGCGGACCAACGCCGCGCTCAGGCCCAGGTCGCCCAGGAACACGCCCAGGGAGGCCGCGTAGGACACGATTCCGAACAGACCGTAGTCCGACGGGAAGAGCAGCCGGGACAGGAACAGCGCGCTCACCACGCGCAGCCCCTGGGACGCCGCGGTCCGGGCCGCCAGGACGAACATGCCCTTCAGGGCACGCGCCTTCACTTCGACGGAGGTGGCTTCAGGCGCTGCGGTCGCGTTCATGGGGCGGGGCGGCCCGCTCCGGGCAGCATGGGCAGGGGAAATGCTACCGACAGCGCCCAGGGCCTACAAGCAACGCGCGTTCCCCGCACGGCGGGAGGTCCCGCTCGCCTGCCTGGGCACCGCGCCAGGGTTGCCCTTCCCGAAGCGCCAGGGCTACGGTCCGACCACATGCGCCCCGGTGGAAACATCCTCCAGTTCCTGAAGCGCGAAGTCCTCGTGGGAGAGCACGAGGTGCTTCACCGCACCTTGAAGGAGGCGCTGGTCGGCACCTGCGACAGCGTGCTGGACATCGGCTGTGGCTCGCGCTCGCCGCTCCACAGCTTCTCGCACCTGCTCCCGCACACGGTGGGCGTGGATGGCCACCCCACCAGCATCGAGCGCAGCCGGGCCGCGGGCATCCACCGCGAGTACCACTGCATGGACCTGATGGAAGCGGGCCAGCGCTTTGGTCCGAAGAGCTTTGACGCCGTCGTCGCGCTGGACGTCATCGAGCACTTCGACAAGCCAGACGGCTTCCGGCTGCTGGAGATGATGGAGTCGCTGGCGCGCAAGCGCGTCATCATCTTCACGCCCAATGGCTTCCTGCCCCAGGACGAGTGGGACGACAACGTCCACCAGGTGCACCGCTCGGGCTGGGAGGTCTACGACTTCGAGCTGCGCGGCTACCGCGTCACCGGCATGAGCGGCTGGAAGCCCCTGCGCGGCGACTACGCGCTGCCGAGCATCCGGCCCTTCCGCCTGGGCAGCCGCCTGTCCATCCTCACCGAGCCCTTCGCCACGCGCTGGCCCCGTCACGCCTTCCAGCTCCTCGCCATCCGCGACATGGACGTGTCCTGACGCCGCGCCATGCCTCCTTCGCGCACCGCTCCCGCGTGGCACGTCCTCACCGGCGAATACCCGCCGCGGCCCGGCGGCGTCGGTGACTACACCCGGCAGCTGAGCCGCGCGCTGGCTGGCACCGGGCAGGAGGTCCACGTCTGGACGCCCGGAGAAGGCGGTGTCCGCGACGAGGACGGCGTCACCGTGCACCGTGCCCCGGGCCTCCTGACGCCCAAGGGGCTGCCCGGCCTGTCACGCGGGCTGGATGCGTGCCCCGGGCCTCGGCGCCTGCTGCTCCAGTACGTCCCCCATGCCCTGGGGCTGCGGGCGATGAACGTCCCCTTCTGCGCGTGGTTCGCCGCGCGGCGGCACGACGCGCGCTGGGTCTACATCCACGAGGCGGTGCATCCGTGGAGCCCGCGCGCCCCCTGGCGCCACCACGTCCTGGCGGGCGCCACGCGGCTGATGGTGCGCCTGGTGGCGAGCGCCGCGGACCGCGTCTTCCTGTCCATTCCTCAGTGGGCGGAGCACCTGCCCGCTCGCGCCCGGCCCCATGCGGCCTGGCTACCGGTTCCCAGCAATCTGCCCGTCGACGTCTCCAGCGACGCCGTGGACGCGCTCCGCGCGCAGTTGGGTGGGGGGCCCTGGCTGGGACACTTCGGCACCTTCGGGCGTCTCACCGCTGAATCCCTGGAGGCCTCGCTGGTGCCCCTGCTGCGTCGCGATGAAACGCGCAAGGCGATGCTGCTGGGACGGGGCAGCCGCGCCTTCGTCGAAGGCCTGGAGACACGCCATCCCGAGCTGCGAGGCCGGCTCGTGGCCAGGGACTCGCTCGCGCTCGACGACGTGGCGGTGCACATGGCGGCGTGTGACGCACTCCTGCAACCCTATCCGGACGGCGTGAGCACGCGGCGCACCACGGTGATGGCGGGGCTGGCACTCGGGCGCCCCGTCGTCACGAACACGGGGCACCTCACGGAGCCCCTGTGGCGCGAGCAGGGCGCGGTCGCCCTGGCGGAGGGCACGGCGCCCGCCGCCCTGGTGGAGCGCGCCGAGGCGGTGTTGTCGCTCGCGGACGCCGGGTGGGAGCTGGGCCAGCACGCCGCACGAATCTACCGCGAGCACTTCGCGCTGGAGCGCACGGTGGAAGCGCTGCTGCGCGCCGACCCGATATGACGCCCCGCCACGCGACGACGCGGACCGCGGCCCGGCTGGCGCTGCTCATGGACCCACGCGAGGAGGGCTGGCCCAGCATGGACCTGGTGGGCGAGGCCCTTCTGGGTGGACTGGCCACGCATCCCTCCAAGGTCCACGCGACGGCCGTGCGACCCGCCATGCCCGCGGTGCTGCGGCGACTTCCCCGCGTCGGCGCGCGCAACGCGGCGTTCAACGCGGACCGGCTCCTCACCCGCTTCGGCCTCTACCCGGGACGCGCGCTGCTTGCTCGGGGCCAGTACGACGCCTTCCACGTCGTGGACCACACCTACGCGCAGCTCGTCCACGCCCTGCCCGCGTCGCGCACCGGGGTCTACTGTCATGACCTGGATGCGTTCCGCTCCGTGCTGGAACCCCACCGCGAGCCGCGCCCCGCGTGGTTCCGCGCCATGGCCCGCGCCCAGCTCGCGGGGCTGGAGCGCGCGGCCATCGTGTTCCACAGCACCCAGGCGGTGCGCACGGAGCTGCTCGCGCACGGCGTGGTGCCGGAGTCGCGGCTCGTCTGGGCGCCATATGGCGTCTCGCCCGAGTACCGCCCGGGGCCCACGCCCGGGCTCGCGTCTGGAGCGCCCGACGCGAGCGAAACCGTGCTCTCACCGCTGGGGGGGCGGCCCTACCTGCTCCACGTCGGCAGCGCGATTCCTCGCAAACGCCTGGATGTACTCTTCGCCGTGTTCGCAGCGCTTCGCGCGCGCTACCCGGAGCTTCGGCTGGTGCAGCAGGGTGGTGCGCTGAACGACACGCAGCGCGCGCAGGTGGAAGCGCTGGGCATTGGCGATGCGCTGCTTCAGCCTCCCCCACAGGCGCGGTCCACGCTCGCGGGCCTCTACCGGCGCGCGTCGGCCGTGCTGGTGACGAGCGAGGCGGAGGGCTTCGGCCTCCCCGTCATCGAGGCGCTGGCCTGTGGCGCGCCCGTGGTGGCCAGCGACCTGCCAGTGCTTCGGGAGGTCGGAGCAGAAGCCTGCACCTACTGCCCCGTGGGGGACGTCCCCGCATGGGTGGACGCCGTGGCGTCGCTGCTCGCCGGCCACGGCGCGCAGCCCTCGCGCGAGGCACGGCTGTCACGCGCCGCGCGCTTCACCTGGGCCGCGCATGCCCGCACGGTGCTGGACGCCTACCTGCGGTTGCTGGGGGGCTCCACGCCTTGAGGCCGGCGCCCCCAGCCAGACGACGTGGACATGCCCGCGTTCACCACGAGAACATGGTGTGCAGCGGCGTCGGATGTCCTTCAAGCCCCCCGTGACGCGCCTTGACCCGGGAAGAGGTGTTTGCTTCGGTCCGTCCGCCGTGCGCGTCCTCTTCCTCAATCCCGTGGGCATCCTTGGCGGAGCCGAGCGCGCGCTCCTGGATTTGATGGCGTGCCTGAAGCAGCAGGACGCGACGCTGTCACTCCACCTGCTGGCGGGGACGGCGGGGCCGCTGCTCGACGAGGCGCGCGCCCTGGGCGTGGACGCGCGGCTGCTGCCGCTGCCGGAGCACCTGTCCACCCTGGGTGACAGCGCGCTCCGAGGACACGGTCCGCTGGAGGCGCTGCGCTTCGCCCGCCGCCTGGCACCCGCGCCCGGCCACCTCGCGGACCATGGACGCGCGCTCCGTCGCGACGTGGCCGAGGTAGGCCCCGACCTGGTGCATTCCAACGGCATCAAGACGCACCTGCTCAGCGCCGCCACCGCCGGGCTGCCCCTGAAGCGGGTGTGGCACATCCATGACTTCCTGGGCGAGCGGCCCCTGGTGCGCCGCGCGCTGAGGCTCCTGTCGCCGCTCGCGTCGGCGGCCATCGCCAACTCGCGGGCGGTGGGCGACGACACGCGCGACGTGCTGTTCCGGGTGCCCGTGCACGTCGTCTACAACGGCGTGGACACCGCGCACTTCTCCCCCGGGCGCGCGGACGGCGCGAAGTTGGACCTGCTGGCCGGGCTGCCCGTGGCCCCCGACGGCACCCTCCGCGTGGGGCTGGTGTCCACGTATGCCCGCTGGAAGGGGCAGGATGTCTTCCTCGAAGCCGCGGCGACGCTGACGCGCCTGCACCCCGCCCTGCCCGCGCGCTTCTACCTGGTGGGCGCGCCGCTGTACCAGACGCCCGGCTCGCAGTTCTCCGAGGACGAGCTGCGCAGGCTCATCGCTTCGCGAGGGATGTCCGAGCGCGTGGGCCTGGTGCCGTTCCAGTCCCATCCGGCCTCCGTGTACCGGGCCCTGGACGTCTTCGTCCACGCCAGCACCCGCCGGGAGCCCTTCGGACTCACCATCGCGGAGGCGCTCGCCTGCGGGCGGCCCGCCATCGTCTCCAGCGCGAGCGGCGCGGCGGAGGTGCTCACGAACGGCGTGGACGCGCTGCTGATACCTCCGGGCGACGTCCACGCGCTGGTCCAGGCGATGCGCGCCCTGCTGGAGGACTCGGCGTTGCGAGCACGGCTGGGCACGGCCGCGCGCGGCACCGCGGCGGCGCGGTTCTCACGTGAACGCTATGCCGGCGAGGTGCTCACCCTGTATCGAGCGCTCGCGCGGAGCACCCCCCTCCCTGAAGGCCGTGGAGCCCCCATCCCTTGAAGCAGTCACGCCGGCTCATCACGCTCTCCCACTCCTACGTCGTCGGCCTCAATCGGCGCCTCGCCAACGAGCTGGCGCGCGTGGGCGCGGGTGACTGGGACGTCACCACGGTGGCGCCCCGCTTCTTCCACGGAGACCTGAGCCCGCTCGCCTTGCGGCTCGAAGCGGACGAGCCCGCCAGGACGGAAGCCGTGCGCGCGTTCTTCAGCCGCTCGCTCCACGCCTTCCTCTATGGCCCGGAGGTGCGCGCCCACCTCGCGCGCGGCGCGGACCTGGTGCATGTCTGGGAGGAGCCCTACGTGCTGGCCGGCCTGGAGCTGGCGTTGCTCACGCCGCGTCGGGTCCCGCTCGTCTTCTGCACCGCGCAGAACCTGCCCAAGCGTTACCCGCCGCCCTTCGCCCAGGCGGAGCGCTTCGTCGTCCAGCGGTCCGCGGGCTGGGTGGCGTGGGGTGAAACCGTGAGGGACAACCTCCTCACCCGGCCTGGCTACGCGGAGCGTCCCGCGCGCGCCATTCCCATGGGCGTGGACGTAGACCTGTTCCATCCAAACCGCGCCGAGGGGGAGTCCTTGCGGCGCGAGCTCGGATGGGAGACATCGGGCCCGCCCGTGGTGGGCTTTCTCGGCCGCTTCGTCCCGGAGAAGGGTGTCCGTCTGCTGATGGCCGCGCTGGACGCGCTCGACACGCCCTGGCGCGCGCTCTTCGCGGGCGGAGGCCCCATGGAAGGCGTCCTGCGCGACTGGGCGGCGCGACATGGAGACGCGGTGCGCGTTCTCACCGGCGTCCCACACTCGGGCGTGCCACGCGTGCTCAACGCCATGGAGGTGCTCTGCGCCCCCAGTCAGACGACGCCCAGGTGGAGGGAGCAGTTCGGCCGCATGCTGGCGGAGGGCTTCGCGTGTGGCGTCCCCGTGCTCGGCAGTGACTCGGGAGAGGTGCCACGCACCCTGGGCGACGCGGGCCTCGTGCTGCCGGAGGCGTCCGTGTCCGCCTGGACGCAGGCGCTCGCGAGCCTGCTGGAGAGCCCCCAGCGCAGAGAGGAGCTGGCCACACGCGGAAGGGAGCGCGCCGTCACCCGTTTCTCGTGGTCCGTGGTGGCCAAGGCCCACCTGGACTTCTTCACCGAGGTGCTGGAGCGGCGCGGCTAGCGAGGCAGGCGCTTCAGCCCTCGCGCTCCACCACGTCCACGATGGCCTGGGCCATGGTGTCCCACGTCCGCGCCCGGAGCGCCTCCGACAGCGCGGCCACATGGGGCGCCCAGCTTGCCGCGTGCTCGCGCCAGGCCTCCAGGCGCCGCACCAACGCCTCCACGTCATCCGGCGCGTCCAGCAGCAAGCCCGCCAGCGTCTCTGGGTAGCGCTCCGCCACGCCCGCCGAGCGGCTCACCAGCGCGGGCAGCCCGGCGCACAGCGCCTCGTGGACGTTCAGCCCATACGCGTCATAGCGCGTGGGTGACACCAGCACGTCCGCGGCCGACAGCAGCAGCGGCACGTCGTCACGGAAGCCGAGGAACTGGATGCGCGTCCCCAGCCCCTTGGCCGCCGCTTCGCGTTCCCACGCCTCGCGCTCCGCGCCCGAGCCCACCACCTTGAGGTCCACGCCCCAGTCCGGCCGTGCGCACAGCCGCGCCCAGGCCTGGAAGAGGGTGTCGAAGCCCTTGCGGCGGTCCCCCAACGCGCCCACGAAGAGCGCCACGGGCCGGGACTCCGGCCAGCCCAGGGCCGCGCGGGTCGCGCGTCGCGCCTCGGGTGAGGCGGGGCGAAAGCGCTCCACATCGCCGCCGAGGTAGATGACGCGCACCCGGGACGCAGGAACGCCCGTGGCCGCCACCACGTCCTCCCGCGTGCGCTCCGAGTTGGCGATGATGACGCGCGCGCGCCGCAGCGCCTGCCGCTCCGAGCGCACGTAGTACCGGTGACTCACGTGGCCCTTGAGCTGGCGCAGCACGCCGCCCGTGGGCTCGGAGGAATAAGCGCCGTGGACGTAGTGGACCCAGTTGGCCGAGGCCACCGGGCAGTTGCCACCATTGGCCACGACACGCCCTCCCTCGGCGCGGGTGCGCAGCGCCCAGGCGCGCCCCACGGCGCTCAGTATCGGCTCGCCGAGCAGATAGGCATTGGCCGGCTTGGGCACGCGCACGAAGCGCACGTTGGGATGGCGCAGCAGGACGTCCGCCACCCGGTGCGCCACCAGCCGCACGGGGTGCCCCTGCTTCGCCAGCCAGAGCGCCAGCGCCAGGTTCGCCCGGTCCATGCCTCCGGTGTCCACGAAGTCACCGGCGATGAGCGTGTACGTTCTTCGCATGGGACAGGGCGCCGAAGAGCGCCGCGTTGAGCAACCAGAACTCCATGCCCGTCTGGCTCATGAAGAACGAATAGCTGAAGGTGAGCGCCAGGGCGCCCAGGTTGTACGCGAAGAGGACGCTGCCCCACAGCCAGAACTCGCTCCGCGGCCCATCCCGGCTGCGCGCGACCTGGAAGGCCCACCCCAGCGACATCAGCACGCCCAGCGGGTAGAACAACACACCCAGGATGCCGCCGTCGTAGACCCAGGCCGTCCACTGGATTTCCGCCCACAGTGGCGGGCGCTCGCGGTCGCTGTTGTCGCCGAAGTAGGCATTCATCATGCCGTAGCGGCCCAGGCCCGCGCCCAGCGGATATTCGGGCAGCACGTCCACGAAGGTGCCCGTCAGGAAGTAGCCGCGGTTGCGGTTGTACACCTCGTCGGGGCTCGACTCGAAGAGCGAGGACCAGCGATTCACCACCGCGTCGCCGCCCACCGCCACGGCCCAACCGAAGGTGGCCACGCCCGCGGTGCCCATCACCGCCAGCAGCGCCAGGAACCGCCCCACGCGGCCACTCACCAGGAGCACCGCCGCCAGGGCCACCAGGCACACCACCAGCATGACGGCGGTGGCGCGCACCTGGGACAGGTAGATGCCGAAGAGCCCCACCAGGATGCCGCCCACGCTCAGCGCGCGCGTCAGCCCCCGCCGGGACGACAGCAGGAAGCCGCCGCCCAGCAGCACCGCGTAGAAGCCGCCAGTGGAGGCGCCGCCCGGAAAGTCCGTCAGGCCCATGGGCCGGAACACGCGCACGCCGTCCGCGGTCTCGAACTGGAGGCTGCTCACATAACCTTCGCCCTGGCCCTGCACCGCGGACGACAGCGCGGGCTGGAAGCGCCCGGGGAAGTAGACCTGCAGCACGCCCACGCCCGCGCTGGCCGCGTTGAAGAAGAAGAGCAGCGCGAGCGTGCGACGAAACGTCTTCGGGTCGATGGCCAGCCGGGTTACCCACAGCAGCGGCGCGACGATGGCGAGTTGGAGACCCAACTGCGCCAGCGCCGCCAGCGGGGCGCCGGTGCCAGGATTGAGGAACTGGAGCGTGCTGACGCCCAGCGCGGTCAGGACGAAGGGAAGCGCCGGATGCTTCAGGCTCCGCCCCCGCACCAACGCCAGCAGCGCCAGGCTGACGCCGAAGGCCAGCACCCGCACCGCCACGCGCAGCGGCGCGATGGCCTCCACCAGCAGCGCGAGCTGGCAGCAGATGAGCAGACCGACGAAGAGCGGCACCAGTTGGGCTGAGGCCAGCAGGCCGCCGCCCATGCGCGCACCTCGCGCGACGGGAGGGGTGGGTGCGCCCCCCTCCGGGAGCGCCTCCAGCACGGCCCCCGGTGCGCGGCGCACGTACCGGCGCTTCAGCACGCCGGGGCCCTGGAGCTGGGGCGCCCTCACACCGGCACCGCCTGCTCGGCCAGCGCGCGCAGCGCCTCCTCCATTCCGCGAAGGAAGCCCCCCGCATCACTCAGCGCCGCGGCACGCGCGGGCCCCGCCGCGCCCAGCCGGACACGCGTCTGGGGGTCCTCGATGAGCCGCCCCAGGGCCAGCGCCAGTGGCTCCGGCTCCGGGTGGACGAACACCCCGCAGGAGGCATCCACGATTTCCAGCGCGCCCCCCATTGGCGTGGTCACCACGGGCAGGCCCGCCTGGAGCGCCTCCACGAAGACCAGACCGAACGCCTCTGGCAGCAAGTTGGGATGGCAGTGGATGTCCGCGGCGCGCAGCAACCGTGACACGTCCGAGCGCTGCCCCAGGAACCGCAGCCGTCCCTCGAGGCCCAGGTGCCTCGCCTGCGCCCGCAGCCCCTCCAGATAGACTTCCTCATCCAGACGCTGCGCGCCGCCAGCGAACCAGGCGCGCCAGCCCGGCACCGCCCGCAGCCGGCCCAACGCCTCCAGCAACAAGCGCTGGCCCTTCCGCTCCTGTATCCGGCTGGCGTGGAAGATGACGACGTCCCCTTCGGCGGCTCCCAGCTCCTCGCGCACGCGCGCGCGCTCGGGCGCCTCCAGCATGGGCGGCGGCAGGGGCAACGGACAGTGCGTCACGCGCCAGGGCACCTGGGGATAGACGGACACCAGCGTGCCCGCGGTGAAGCGACTGTTGGCCAGCACCAGGTCGGGCGGCGTGACGCGTGCCCACCGGTCCAACCAGTGTCGGCCGGACAGCGCGTCATGCTGGAAGAGGACCAGGGGAACGCCCACCGCGCGAACCGCCGGCCCGAACAACGCCTGGGGCCAGAGAGAATGGCAGATGACCGCGTCAAAGCGCCCCGAGCGCAGCAGCGCACGCAGCACACGCCGCGCGCGCCACACGGACCAGGGACGGCGGGTCCGCACGGGGCCCAGCAGGTGAAGCTCCGCGCCAGCGTCACGCAGCTCCGCCGCCAGCCGGCCCTCGAAGCAGAGCGCGAAGGCGTGCGACAGCGGCGGGTGCAGGCCCTGCTCGCGCGCCACCGTGTGCAGCAACGTCTCGATGCCGCCGTAGAGGTTTCCGCTGGAGAGGTGCAGCACGCGCAGGGGGCGGCTCATGCATTCCCCGCCAGGCGCTGAGGCGCCACGTCGGGCGCCGTCCCCGGCGCGGGCCGGCCCAGCGCCTCCGCGTACAGCGACAGGCTGCGCCAGGCCATGACGTCATCCCGGAACTCCGCCACCGCCCGCGCCCGGGCCTCACGCCCCAGCCGCTGCGCCAGCCCGGGCTCCTCCACGAGCCGCCGCGCCGCCGCCGCCAGCGCCGCCGCGTCGCCGACCGGCACCGTCAGCCCCGTCTGCTCGTGCAGGCTTACCCACGCGACACCCGAGTGCGCAATCGCCGTGTTCAGCACGGGCCGCCCGCTGGCCATGGCCTCCACCTGAGACAGCCCATACGCCTCGCTGCGGGCGTTGCCACAGAACCAGAGCGCGGTGGCCGCGTGCAGCGCGCCGACCAGCGCATCCGGAGGCAGATAGCCCGCCCACGTCACCCGGTCCGCGACGCCCAGCGCGCGCGCCCGGCGTCGGGCCTCCGCCTCCAGCGGCCCCTGCCCCACCACCACCAGCCGCCCGGACACCCGGCGCAGGGCCTCCAACGCGGTGAACAGGCCCTTGTAGTAGACGAGCCGCCCCACCATGAGCCACAGCGGCGCGCCCGCGGCCTGCGTCCGCCAGTGGGCCTCCGCCTCACGCGCGGCGGCGGAGGGCTGGAGGTACGGCGCCAGGTCGAGCCCCAGCGGCAGCGCCCGCACCTTGCCGCGAAAGGCGCGCAGCAGCGGCGAGCCCGGGACATAGGCCTCGCTGGTGGCCAGCACCCGCCGGGCCCGCGCATAGAGCAGCGCCTCGAAGGGCTTGAAGAGCGCGCCCGCCACCCTCTGCCGGATGACGTCGCTGTGGTGGGTGATGAAGACGGGAGGCAGCCGGCGCACCACGTCCAGGGCCAGCACCCAGGTCGGATTGGGCGTGTGCAGGTGCACGATGTCCACGCCCCGCGACAACGCGCGGCCCAGCATGCGCGGCAGGTCCGGCATCGCGTCCATGCGCGCGACGGAGGCCAGCCGGCCCAGGCGCGTCACTCGCACCGGCCCGTCCCACGTCTCGCGCGTGGGGCTGCGGCCCTGGAACTCGTGGCTGGTGCCCGCGCCGTCCGCGGTGTGGTTGGCGCACAGCACCTCCACCTGCGCGCCGAGCGCCGCCTGGGCCCGCGCCAGCGTCCGCACGTGGGCCTCCATGCCACCCGACGCGGGAGGATAGAACTTGCCCAGGTGCAGCACGCGCGGGCCCGCGGCTGGCGCGTTCACGACTGCGCCACCCCATCCTTGGCGTCTTCCGCGTACTGCCCGTAGCCCTGGTAGGCCAGATACGAGTCACCGTAGCGCGGCGCCGACAGGTCCACGTCGTTGAGGATGGCGCCGTACATGCGCGCCTGCACGTCCGCCAGCGAGCGCAGCGCGCGCCGCGCCGACTCACGGTTCGTCTTGGCCGCCTTCAGCACCAGCACCACGCCGTCGCACTTCGTGGCCAGCACCGCCGCGTCCGCCACCGCGTTGATGGGCGGGCTGTCCAGGATGACGCGGTCGAAGCGCTCGGAGGCGGCCTTCAGCAGGTCCGTGAAGGCCTGGGTGTGCAGCAGCTCCGCCGGGTTGGGTGGCAGCGGTCCGCACGGCAGCACGAAGAGACCCGGCACCTCGGTGCTCTTCGCCGCCGCGTCCAGCGTGCCCTCGCCCACCACCAGCGAGGAGATGCCCAGCTCGTTGGGCACGCCGAAGGCGCGGTGCAGACGCGGCCTTCGCATGTCGGTGTCCAGCAGCAGCACCCGGTTGCCGCTCTGGGCCATGGCCACGCCCAGGCTGACGCAGGTGGTGGACTTGCCTTCCTGCGGCCCGCTGGACGTCACCACCAGCGTCTTGAACGGGTTGTCCGGCGACATGAACAGCAGGTTCGTGCGGATGGCGCGGCAGCACTCCGCCGCCGTCGATTTGGGTTCGCGGTGGACGTGCAAATCCCTGTCGCGCTGCGCCTTGCTGGCGTCCAGCTGCGGCATCACGCCCAGGAAGGCCAGCCCCAGCCGCTCCTCCACGTCCGCCTGCGTGGTCACGCTGTTCTCCAGGAGCTCCAGCAGCACCACCACGCCCAGGCCGGCCAGCAGCCCCATCACCAGCCCCACCGCCAGGTTGCGGCGCACGTGGGGCTTCACCGGCACCACGACGGGCCGCGCCGGGTCCAGCACGCGCACGTTGCTGGTGCGCAGCATGCCCGACAGCTCGATGTCCTTCAGGCGCCTGGCCACCAGCTCGTAGAGGCGCTGGTTGTTGTCGGAGTCGCGCTTGAGCCGGTCGAACTCGATGGCCTTCTTGTTCACCAGGAAGGCCTCCGACTTCTCCGCGTCCAGCAGGCGCACCAGGTTCTTCTCCTGCGCCACCGACTCCGCCAGCGACGTCTCCGCGCCGCGCACCACGTTGTTCAGGCTCTTGAGGAAGTCCTCGCGCACCACCGACAGCTTGCGGTTGCACTCCAGGAGCTTCGGGTGCTCGGACAGGTAGCGCTCTCCCAGCTCCGCGCACGCCACGCGCAGCTCGGTGTAGCTGCGCCGCAGGTCCTGGATGGGCCCCTCCGAGGCGCCCGACAGCGCCTCCGCCCACGTCTCATCCTCCGGAGACGCCTTGCGCAGCCGGTGGATGGCCTCCACCCGCGCCTGCTGGGCGGCCATCTGGATGCGCACCTCGGTCAGCTTCAGGTTGAAGCTGTTGATGCGCTCACTGACGATGCTCATCCGCGACTCGAGCGACGTGGACAGCATGTCCGCGTCCTTCTTGAAGTCGTAGACGGCCAGCTCGCTCGACTTGGACTGCGACTCCAGCTCGGACAGGCGAGTCTCCAACCAGTCACGCGCGTCCTCCGTCGTCCGGAGCTTGAGGGCCAGGTTCTCCGCCATGTACGCGGTGGCCACCTCGTTGGCCAGCAGCGCCGCGCGCTTCGCGTCGAAGTCATCCACCGCGACGTTCATCACCCGCGAGTCCCGCGCGGGAATCACCCGGATGCGCGACTGGAGCAGCGCCACCGCGTCCGCGCCCTGCATCGCCTGCAGGCGCGTCTTCTCGTCGGTGACGTGCGCCAGGCCCAGGAAGTCCGCGTCCGTGGACAGGCCCAGCTTGTCCACCACCCGGCCCGCCACCGCGCGCGAGGTGATGATCTGGCTCTGGGTGGCGTAGTACTCCTTGTTGAACCAGTAGTTGCTGCGCTCCTCGCCCATCACCTCCTTCACTTCCCCATCCAGGAAGCGCGGCGCCATCACGTCGATGATGAGCGAGGCACTGGCCGAGTACACCTTGGGCTGGCGCAACGTGTGGGCGGCCGTGAGCGCCAACACCACCACCGCCACGCCAAGGACGACCCACTTGCGGCGCCACACCGCGCGCACGTGCTGCATGAGGCCCGCGGGCGTCAGGCCACCGGCGCCGCCGGCCGGGTCGAAACCGGTTCCATCCACGTCGCGTCTCCCTGCCGTCCCCAGAGCGATTCCACGGCCTGGCGGCACTCCGCCGACCTTCACCCACACGCGAGGGGACCGTGACGAGCGTGCCGTGTCCCCGCGGGGTTGTCCATCGTTCCGCGGTCGCCTGGATGCCCTCCATCCACGCTTCTTCGCGGGCGCTGACGCGCATGGCCGGGCCGCCTGTGCTAGTCAGCCCGGCGTGACGCCACCGCTTTCCTTCGTCCTCCCGTTCTCGCCCGACACCGCGGCGGCCGCTTCCCGCTTCGCCCACGCGTTGCCGCCCGGCGCGGAGGTCGTCCTCGCGGGAGAGGGCACCGTCGACGCCGCCTCCTCGCCCAACGTGCACGTCCTCACGGTGCCGGGCGGCAAGGGCGCCGCCATCCGCGCCGCGCTGGCGAAGGTGTCGGGCGCGGTGACGGTGCTGCAGGACCCGGACACCTCGTATTCGCAGGACGTCTATGACGCGCTGGTGCGCCCCATCCAGGCGGACACCGCGGACGCCGTCTTCGGTCTGCGCACGGCGCGGGGGCTGACGCCGGAGCTGCTGGCGGACAGGGCCCTGGGCCACGTCACCCGGTTCGTCACCGACGTGCCGCTGACGGACCCGCTCACCGGCCTGCGCGCCTTCCGCACCGAGGCGCTGCGCTCCGTCACGCTCACCAGCGACGACGACGCGGTGGACGCGGAGCTGGTGGTGAAGCTGGCCGCGCAGCTGTTCCGCCTCACCGAGGTGACGCTGCCGCCTGGCGAGGTGCCGCGCCGGACGCCCGCGGCGCACCTGTCCCGGCTCAAGACGCTGGTCCGCTACGCCACGGTGCGCGACGACGCGGACAACCAGCACGAGGGCTACACCACGCTGGAGCGCATGGACGGCGCCGTCCACTACAACCAGTGGCTGGGCCGCCGCTTCCGCGAGCACCTGGGCCGCCGGGTGCTGGAGATTGGCGCCGGCATCGGCACGATTACGCGTGAGCTGGAGTCGGGCCTGGAGCTGCTCATCGCGCTGGAGGTGGACCGCTTCTACGTGGACCGCCTGAAGAACCTCTTCCGCGGCAAGCCGCACATCCGGCCGTACCTGTCCGACGTGGCCCTGGCGGACTGGGAGTCGCTCAAGACGGAGCAGTTGGACACCATCGTCCTCTCCAACGTGCTGGAGCACATCCCGGATGACGCGTCCGCCGTCCGGCGCTTCAAGCAGATTCTGGCGCCCGGGGGCCGGGTGGTCATCCTGGTGCCCGCGCTCCAGCAGCTCTTCGGCGCCATCGACGAGGCCGTGGGCCACTACCGCCGCTACACGCCCTCCACGCTGCGCGCGGTGCTGGAGGAGAACGGCTTCCAGGTGGAGACCCTGGAGTGGATGAACCTGGCGGGCCTGCCGGGCTGGTTCGTCAACAGCCGCCTGCTGCGCCGCCGCTCGGTGCCCAAGCTCCAGCTCAAGCTCTACGACACGCTGGCGCCCCTGATTGCGCGGGCGGAGTCGCACGTGAAGCTGCCGGTGGGCATGAGCCTCTTCGCCGTGGCCCGCGCCACCGGGGGCGATGCGTAAGGCCGCTCCCCCGCGCGTGCCCCCCGGCTGTCCATCGCATGAATCGCAGCCGCCTTCCCGAGGCGGCCTCGCCCCAGAGCAGGGCCCCGCCGCCATGAACCCCACGCCCTTGCCCGCCGACTCGCCCCTGGAGCCCACCTCAAAGCCCCCTCCGGCCCCCACCCCCGAGCGCCAGGCCCTGCCATCCCGAGGCGCGCCGCGCGCGGTGTGGGCCGCCCTGGCGGCGCTGTACGTGTTGCTGTTCCCGTATCACCCGGGCCTGCGCTCGCCCAACGAGCTGTGCCGGCTGTGGCAGACGCGCGCGCTGGTGGAGTACGGCACCCTGCACATCAACCAGGCGCTGCACGACTACGGCAAGGTCGGTGACCTGTCCGTGAAGGACGGGAAGTACTACCCCAGCAAGGCGCCGCTGCTGTCGTTCGCCGCCGTGCCCCTCTACGCCGTGCTGCGCGCGGTGGGCGGCGGCCACCGGCATGCCGTGCCCGAAGTGCCCCTGGTCTTCTTCTCGCGCCTGCTGCTCACCGTGCTGCCCACGCTGGGCCTGCTGTGGCTGGTGCGTCGCTACCTGCGCGCGTCCCTGGAGCCGCTGGTCGCCGACGCGCTCACCGTGACGTACGGGCTGGGCTCGCTGGCCTTCAGCTACTCGCTGCTCTTCATGAGCCACCAGACGACGGCGGTGCTGCTCTTCGCCAGCTTCTACGCGCTGTGGCGCTGCGCGCGTGGCGAATGGCGCGAGCGGGGCTACGTCCTGGCGGGCGCCTTCGCGGGCGCCACCGTGGCCGCCGAGTACACCGGCGCGATGGGCGTGCTCGGCCTGGTGCTGTACGCGGTGCTCACCTTCGCCTTCCAGGACGCGCCCGCGCGTGTTCGCTGGGTGCGCCTGGGCCGGGCCGCGGGGCTGGCCACGCTGGGCGCCCTGCCCTTCCTGGTGGCGCTGATGGCCTACCACCAGGTGACGTTCGGCCACCCGCTGACGAGCGGCTACAAGTACCTCAACGACGCGGGCTACCAGCCCTGGCACCTGGGCGGCTTCCTGGGCATCCGCACGCCGGACCCGCGCGCCTTCGCCCTGTCCTTCTTCTCCCCGCTGCGGGGCCTGTTCACCCTGGCCCCCTTCCTCCTGCTGGCGCTGCCGGGGCTGGTGCTCGTGTGGCGCCGCCGGGGGCAGTCGTCGGAGGCCCGCGCGCTGGCGTGGCTGAGCGTGGCCCTGCTGGTGGGCTACACGTACTTCACCTCGTCGTTCTCCTACGACTCGTGGGGCTGGACGACGGGGCCGCGCCACCTCACCGGCCTGGTGCCCTTCCTCCTGCTGCCCGCCGGCCTCTTCCTGGAGCGCCAGCGCTCGACCGGACAGGGCGCGTGGGCCCTGGGCGTGGCCGCGCTCCTGTGCGCGGTGTCCATCATCGCCACCGGCGTGGCCACCTTCATCAACTACATCCCCGACGATGTCTCCAACGCCGTGGGCGCCCTGGCGCTGCCGCTGCTGCGCGCGGGCTACTTCCCGCCCGGCGTGCTGACCTTCCTGGGGCTGCCGGCGGGACTGGCGGGCGGGGTGATGGGGGCGCTGCTGCTGGGCACCGCCGCCTGGGTCTTCGTCAGCCTGGCGCGGAAGCCCGGCCAGCCGTGGCCCGCGGCGCCCGCGCTGGGGGCCGCCCTGGCGGTGCTGCTGCTGCTGGGCGCGGCGCATGGCTTCACCAGCCGGCATGACACCGCGGACCGCAACGCCGTGCGCTTCCTCAAATCCGTCTGGTTGAATGCCCCGGAGCGCGACGTGACGTTCTGGCCCCGAGGGCGCGGCTGAGACACGACGCTCCGTGTGACTGTCACGGAGCCACCACGCGTCTCGCCCTCTGGAACGAGCCCCACGGTCCGTCCCACTTTGTCGCTGACTCGCAACTTTTGCGAGGTCCGCAATCCGTGTCGCCTGAATCCGTGTCAGGCCTCACCCAGGGCTTGGGCCAAGCGGCTGGATGCATTGACATGGATGCGCCGCGAAAGCGGGCCTGGGGATTGCTGAGACAGACACCTGCGCTTCCCTGCTGCCCTCCAGGGCAAGGAGTCCCCGGTGCGCTGTCATCCGACCCGCAAGCCCGCACACGCCCCTGGCGCGCGGAGAGGCTTCACGCTGCTGCTGGCGCTGGGGCTCATCGCGCTCGTCACCGCGGGCGTGCTCGTGTCCCTCCGCGCGGTGACCACGGAGAGCGCGCTCCAATCCCATGAGCGCCGCTCGCGGGAAGCCCTGTTCGCCGCCGAGGCGGGCATGGCCGAGGGGCGCGCCGTCGTCCTGGCGATGATGAACAACCCCGTCTCGGGAGGCCTTGGCAGCTACAACCAGGACGTCCTGCCACGCCTGCAAGTCGTGTCCGAGCAGGGCTTGCCCGACGTCGCGGCGGGCGGCGTGCCCTGGCGGGAGCTCATTCCCCAGACGCCCTACACGCTGGCGCGGGGCACGGCCATCGACGACGCCGTGACGGGCGCCTCCGTTGAAATCAACGACGTGGAGGGCGAGCCCATCCGCGCCTATCCGGAGGCCCGCGGCGTCTCCTTCCGCGTCTTCGTCGTGGAGGACGACGACGACGACGCCGACCGCAACGCCGACGCCAACGGTCGCATCTGGCTGGTGTCCGTGGGCGAGGTCCAGCCCCCGGGCCCGGGCCTCCCCTACCGCACCATCGTCCGCTCACTCCTGGAGCACAGCAGCACCCAGGGAGGGCTCGCGTGCAGCTACGGCACGAAGATGGGGTGCCGGGGCACCGGCACCTCTACCAGCGGCCTCCCCACATTCTGACTTCCACGCCTTCAACCGCAATCCGTTGCACCTGAATCGGGCGGCCCTGAAGCACCGGCCGCCAGGGGGACATCATGCGCTGGACTCGAACCTGGATGGCCGCGGTGGCCGTGGCCGCCGCGGGAGCCGTGCTCGCCCAAAGTCCCGGCGGCGACACGGGCAGTGGCGGCGCGGATGGCGGCGCCAGCAGCCTCGCGCTGTGCATCGACACCACGGACCAGGACAAGCAACCCGACTTCAGCAGGGACGCGGGCATCCCCAGCGCCATCATCGTCACGGACGACGACCCGCCCAAGCTGCGGCTCAACACCAACCTCAACGTCCTGGACCCGGAGAAAATCATCCTGCCCTTCGAGCAGGAGCTCACCGCGCTCATCGTCGATGACCGCGCGGGCAGCGGCGCCTCCAGCACGCTGGGCTGGTTCTATTACGACGAGCTCATCGACGCCGAGTACATCGACGACAACGGCACGCGCGAGAACTCCGACGACGACCGGCTGCTGGACAAGAACAACAACGGCGTGCCCGACTTTCACGAGGACCTCTACAACCTCAACCCCACGCGCTACATCGGCAGCGAGGGCCCTCGCTGCAACCGTCCGTTCACCCACCGCCGCTTTGGGGACGCCGGCACGGTGACGCTGCGCGAGCCCGACCTGTTGACGGGCCGGTGCACCAGCGCGTCCAGCTACCTCGCCAATCAAGGGCCTCGGCGCTGGGAGAGTCTGGCGGACTATCCCGCGCAGCCAAGGACGGGCGGCGTGGTGGGTCAGCGCGTCCGGGACTTCGAAGCGGACCTGCTCCTCAACGAGCGGATGAACGACGGCTTCGACTACCTCAACCTCCGGGCCACCGCGATTCCAGAGCGGGTCGACACGTACTTCAGCGACCGGGGCCTGTTCCCGCACATCCCCAACCTGCTGGAGCCACGGCACTCGCTCAACGACAACCGAGGCATCGGCAACCTCATCTTCCTGTCCACGGACGATGACTCGAACCAATGCCGCCAGTCGGAGACCGCCGAGTGCTTTGCCCCCCGTCAGGGCTGGACGCTCGACGCCCAGGGGACCTTCACGCGCGTCACCGGCACCTGGGACAAATCCAGCGCTGCCGACGGCATCCCTGACTACAAGGCCAGCGCGTTCGACAGCGCGGGGCGGCTCATCACCGGCAGGGACCCGGGCGCGCCCATCACCAAGGCGGAGGACCAGATTGTCCCCATGGGACGGCTCGCGGGCGGCCGCGAAATCGTCTTCTTCCTCGTCACCTACGTGGAGCAGATCTACGGCCCCGCCACGGACTCCTGCTTCATCACCCGGCCCACCACGGACGGCCGGGAGGTGCAGTGCGACCTGTGGATGCACGGCGACATCAACGTCTTCTTCAGCAAGACGCCGCTCAACATGGACCTGCACCAGAGCCTCAACCCGCTGGTGGTGGACCGGAAGAACCTGAGCACCTGGCTGGGCGGTGGCGCCTATGCCCGCCTGCGAGACGACCCGGCCTATGGCCGCGTCGTCTTCCCGAACAACCAGACGCAGGACGTCCGCTCCGTGAACCGCCGCGCGGCGCACACGATTGTGGGCGCGCCGCGTGACAATCCCCTGGTCTGGATTCTGGGCTGGGAAGACCAGAACGCGGGCGGTGACCGCACGTACAGCGACATCGTCATCCTCATCAACAAGCAGAACAACGGCTCCTACCGCTCCGACGTGGTGTCGGACATCTCTCCGGACATCTCCCTGGACTTCACCATCACCGAGGTGACGTTCACCGTGGAGGACCAGCCCTACTACGCGGCGGACGGCGGCGGACTCGCGCCCTGCGCCATCTCCGTCCAACTGCCGGACGGCGGCACGGGCCAGCGCAGGCCGGACATCACCTATGAGGTGGCGCTGGACTGCAAGGTCTGCCAGGAGCCCTGCAACACCTCCAACCCCACGTATGTCGTCAACGACACGCCGAACTGGCTCCGGGTCCCCATCCCGGACAGCGACGGCGGCGTGCGCAACGAGACGGCGGTCCTCCAGGACTTCCTGGAGCAGGGCCGCGTGGGAACACAGCTGTGCTGGCGCGCGGTGCTGGAGAGCCCGGGTGAGTCCTGCCAGCCCACCATCCACAACATCAACGTCTCCTACAAAGCGCAGCGCAGCGGCGAATACGGCCGCGCGTCGCTCATCCCCATGGCCAACGCCGTCATCCACGGCGTCTATGAAACGCCCGGGCGCACCTGGGTGGCCGACGGAGGCGTGGACCAGGTCTCCATCCGCACCTACGACAACCGCCCGGACACCATCGACCGGGGCCACATCTACCTGAAGAAGCTCTACGAGCCCGCCACGCTGGCGCCCTATGAGCCCACGCAGGAGGTCTGGGACTCCGGCAAGTGGATGCGCGACCTGATGCGCGCGCTGGAGACCCGTCCCGGCGAGCCGCTCGACACGCGCAGGCTCATCACGCTCAATCCAGCGAACCAGCAGGCCATCGCCGTGAAGGACCTGATGGCGCGCGGCGACACCACCAGCCCCGTCTTCCCAGACACCTACTGCACGCGGCGCAACGGCAGCGTGTATCTGTATGACCTGGACGGCCGCAACGGCTGCACCGCGGATGACCGGGTGGCGCTGCGCGACTGGCTCTACGGCTGGGAGGACCGTCAGGCCTCGCTCGCTCGCAACCGGATGCGGACCTGGCCGCTGGGCGGAGTGAACCTGTCCACCGCGGCCGTCATCGGGCCGCCCAACGTGCCCGCGTGGCTGCTCGAAGGCCGCAACCTGGACACGGAGCGCCGCAAGTTCACGGAGAACTTCAGCACGGCCAACACGGGCCGCCCCACGGTGACGTATGTGGGCACCACGCAGGGCTATCTGCACGCGCTGGGCACGGGCGTCTTCCAAACGGGGGATGACCCCTGCACGCCAGGCCGCGTGGAGTATCAGGGTTACTTCGGCCGGGACGGCGGCTGCGCCAGCGGGCACGACTACGGCGAAGGCGACGAGCTGTTCGCCTACCTGCCGTTCAAGATGCTGCCCTACTACGTGGAGAACTACCGCCGCGCCAACGACGCGTACTCCACCGAGCGCGCCACCATGGACGCCACGCCCTCCGTGGCGGACGTGGACCTGCGGGGCAACGACTACCGCCCGGACACCGGCCATGACCCGCGGCAGACCGACGAGGCCTGGCGTCCCCGCTCGGCCCGGAACGAGGGCGCCAAGACGGTGCTGGCCAGCGCCACCGGCCCCAAGCAGAGCATCTTCTTCGCGCTCGACGTCACCAACCCCACGGCCTCGGGCTACCCCACGCCCCTGTGGGAGTTCGACATGAAGCGGGACCGCTTCACGTCCGCGGGCGCTCCGTGCGCAAACAACGGCAACGGCTGCAACCCGCTGCCGGCGCTCTTCACCGGCGCCACGCCCAGGCCCGACACACGCGGCTCGCGCCACGCGCCCTCGCTGGTGCGCATGGACTTCGGCCAGAATGGCGGCAAGAAGTGGGTGTCCATGTTCGGCACGGACTACTCGCCGGAGCCCGGAACGGTGGGCACCGTCTACCTGATGGACCTCAAGACGGGTCTGCCCGCGCAGGTGCCGGGCAACAGCGCGAAGGCGCGGCTGGCGGGCGTCGTCACGCTGGGCACCACCGCTGACGCGGACGAAGGCATCGGCGGAGAGCCCATTCCGCTGGACGTGAACGGCGACGGCAGCGTCGACGTCATCTACGTCCCGTCCACCTCGGGAAAAATCTACCGCATCAACCCCACCTACTCGAACACCGGGACGAACACGCCGCTGGGCAAGGTGCTGGCCGCCTGTGTCGTCGCGGACGCGCAGGCCGTGCCCGGCATCCGCAACCCCACCAGCCAGCGCATCTTCTCCACCATCTCCGCGTCGGTGGTGCCGGACAGCGGCTCACGCCGGGTGCGGCTGTACTTCGGCACCGCCAACAACCCGGACATCGCCAACGAGCCGGACGACACCGCCAGCCCGCGGCCCCGCTATCACCTGATGGCCTTCGAGGACCGCGACCCGGTGCCCACCGCGCGGCCCGGCGCCACCTGCCCCGCGCAACTCGAATGGGCACGCGAGCTGGGCGAGGGACAGGTCGTCTGGGGCGGCGTCTCCACCACCCAGGACGGGGTCTTCACCACCAGCGCCGTGGGCCGCGCCGCCAGCGCGTGCGACCTGGACAGCACCACCAGCGGCAGGGTCTACGCCTACAGCACCGCGGGCAACGCGCTCGCGGGCAACGACACCGCCATCGACGGCCACGGCACGCACGCGCC
This sequence comes from Myxococcus sp. SDU36, assembly GCF_030168875.1. Lineage (NCBI taxonomy): Bacteria > Pseudomonadati > Myxococcota > Myxococcia > Myxococcales > Myxococcaceae > Myxococcus > Myxococcus sp. SDU36. Next base: position 7,854,634 of record NZ_CP077414.1, on the reverse strand, counting down.
CGTGCTCTATGACAACCACCTGCTCATCGTGAAGAACGGGCAGGTGCGCGCGCTGGGAAGCGGGACGTACAACAACCCCACCTCGGAGTCGCCGCGAAGCAGCTCCCGGGTGCTCATCTGGGACGTGCAGTCCGGCTCACGCGTCCAGGAGGTGGTGCCATGAACCGGCGCCTGCTCCACGCCCATCCACGCGGCCTCAGCATCCTGGAGACCCTCGCCACCGCCGCGGTGCTCATGCTCGGCATCCTGGGCATCATGCTCACGCTGAGCACCGCGTCCCGTCACAACCGCCGCAACAACAACCTGGGCCAGGCGAACCTCATCGCCGAACAGGAGCTGGAGCGCGTGGTCAACCTCCGCTGCGTGGGCGAGCCGCTGAACGACCCCTGCGTCAACATCAAGCAGCTCGACAACACGGGGCGCGACGTGTGGTGGTCCGCCAATGGCCGCATGACGGAGACGCCGCCCCTCCCGGGCGCGACGCCGCGGATGGCCTACACGCTGACGCTGGACGTGGACCCGCCCTTCGAGGGCTCCGAGACAGGCGAGCCCGCGCTGAGCCGTGCCATTCCACTGCCCCACGCCAGCAGCCTGGCCCTGCACCAGGTCATCAACGTCCGCGTCACCGTGAGCTGGGCGGAGGAGCCCGGTGCTCCCCGCCGCGCGGTGGCCCTGCAGACCCGGATGGCGCCATGAAGCGACTTCGTTCGACGACGCCGCGCGGCTTCACGCTCATCGAGCTGATGGTGGCCGCCTCGATGTCCATGGTGCTGCTCGCCACCGCCATTGGCGTGAGCGTCCAGCTCCAGCGCCGGGGCCTGCTGGAAGAGCGCATCATGGAGACGCAGAACAAGGGCCGGGCCGCGCGGGACTTGATGGCGTTCGGCGTGCAGCGGGCGGGCGCGGGCATTGGCAGCGTCTCCCTCACCGGCGGCCGGATTCCCTCTGGCGAAGCGGACCTGTTCTACGCCGTGTGGGCCCGCCCCCAGGCCACGTTCCCGGATGACGCCACCTTCGTCCCCCCCGCCGATGCCGCGCTGCTGTCGGATGCCTTGGAGGTCTGGGAGACGGACCCGGCGCGCATGGTGCTGCTGGACCAGTGTCCCCTGCCGGCGACCGCGGCCTGGTTCGAGGACACGCTGTGCGTCGGAGGCCTGCCTCCCGCCTACCTGGACAACGCGGTCATCGCCGTCGTGTTCCCGGGCACGGAAGACGAGCGGGGCTGGGCCTGCGTGGGACAGGTGACGAACCTCGTGGCGGAGGGCGTGGAGTGGACCCCCGCCCTCCCAGGCCGGCCCGCGCCCGCTGATGGCCACTGTCATCCCGACGCCGTGACGCTCCCCGAGTCACCCTGGCTTGGCACACGGGCACCTCGCGAAGGCGGCATGTACCTGCTCCCGCTCACCAGCCGCGGCTACCGGGTGAACTGGCCCGAAGGCACGCCCGTGCTGGAGGTGGACCCGGATGGCCCCACGGGGCCCGCGGGCTACACCGCGGTGTCCCAGGACATCGAGCAGTTGCAGGTCCGGCTGGGCGTGGTGGCCCCCGACGCGCTCCCCGGCGCCCCCGTGCGCTTCTTCCCGGACGCGGAGGCCGGGCGCCCCTCATTGGCCACCTGCACCCAGGCCACCTGCGCCACGCACATCTCCTGGGCCTGGGATTCCGGCGTGCCCGCTGCGCCGGACCGCGGCCCGGGCAGCGCGGGTGACGAGCTGATGCGCCACCTGCGCGTGGTGGAGCTGTCCATCACCGCGCGCTCGCAGCGGGCCGAGCTGACGGGGAACGAAGCGCCCGGAGCGCGAGACGACGATGGCAATCCCCGGGATGGCTTCAAGCGCCGGCACAGCGTCGTCCGCCTGGCGCCTCGCAACTTCGCGTTCGTGGGAACGGGGGGCTGACATGCGGCCACGCAACCGAGGCATGACGCTGCTGGAGGTGATGGTCGTGGTGGCCCTGGTCGGCCTCTTCACCACCCTTTCCGTGTCCAGCTTCCAGGGCATGACGGAGCGCCAGCGCCTGGGCGCCGCGCAGCGCGAGCTGGTGCTGATGATGCAGGAGGCCCGTCAGAAAGCACGCGCGACCCACCAGCCCGTGCGGCTGGGCACTCGCGTCACGGATGAGCAGGGCGTCCAGGTGACGCGCATGCGCTGGGAGGCACTGGCCTGCAGTGATGCCTGGGGCACGGTGTGTCCCATGCCCGCGTGCCAGGACAACGCCTGCGGCGTGGGCGGCTGCGAGTGCCCGGAGCTGGGGCCGGAGCGGGTCATCCCGCCGAAGCTCGACGTGGACCTGCTGGTGGGCCTGTGCTGGCGGGGCAACCCCGGCGTCGGCGCGCCCGTCGTGGCCCCGCTGGCGCCTGGCGGAAGGGTGTGCGAGCAGGACGCCCCGCTGCCCACGACGCAGCGGCTCGTCCTCCTGCGCAACGGCGGGACGCTGGAAGCGCCGGACTGGAGACCGGAGCTGGTGTTCCAGGCGGACGGCCTGACGGCGGCCGTACGCCCCGTGGATTGTGACAAGCACGCCTCCACCCCAGGCTGCCAGTAGCCGCCGCCGCGCGTGCACACGGGCTGCTTCGGCGTATGCTCGGGGGTCCCGGGCCCAGGGCCCGGCGTGCCGTCCTCGAGGAGCCCCCGACGATGATGAAGCGGCTTGTCCTGGTCCTCAGCCTGGGTGGGGCCACCAGCGCCCACGCGGACGCCGTGGCCGACGTGTGGAAGGCGAAGTGCACCGTGTGTCACGGCGGTGACGGCAAGGCGCGGACGAAGATGGGCCAGAAGGAGTCCATCGGCGACATGAGCCGGCCCGACTGGCAGCGGGCACGGACGGACGCGGACCTCCGCGAGGTGATTGCCAACGGAGATCCAAGCAACCGCAAGATGAAGCCCTTCAAGGACAAGCTCACCCCGGCGCAGATTGACGCACTGGTGGGATACATCCGCACCATGAAGGCGCCCGCGGCCCCTTGAATTTCCCTTCGAAGCCGCGCGTCATCCCCCTCAAGAGAAACGGAGCCCCCCCATGAAGAACCTCACCGTCGCCGTCGTCTTCTGCCTCTCCATGGCCAGCCTGTTCACCTCCCTGCGCGCGGACGCGCTCTCATCGGTGCACATCGAGAAGGGATTGTCCCCGGCACCCTCGCTGTCCCTGCGCCCGGATGATGGCAAGGGCGGCGGTGACGACAAGGGCGACAAGGGCGGCGGTGAAGAGGACGAGGAGGAGTACCGCAAGCGCCGGTACGCCGGCCTGTCCCAGCAGGCCGCGATGGAGCTGGTGGACCCGGGCTCGCTGACGGACGTCCTCCGTCTGCGGGCCGCCGTGAAGTTCGGCCAGCGCTAGCAGGCCAGGGGCCGGGCCTCAGGCACTCTTGCCTGGCGGCCCCCCCAGCGGCCGGGTGACGCGAGGCAGCGTCACGGAAAAGCAGGTCCCCGTGTCCACCGACGACGCCACGTCCAGCCAGCCCCCGTGCGCGGTCACGATTTGCGACACGATGTAGAGCCCCAACCCCAGGCCCTGGTGCTTCGGCTTCGGCTGCCCCGGCTCGGGGGGCACCCCGTGGAACGGCGAGAAGAGCCGCGGGCGCAACGACTCGGGGATGGGCGGCCCCCCGTTGTGGACCTCCACGCGCTGGAAGAACGGGTCCTTCGCCGCCAGCCGCACCCGCACCGAGCTCCCCTCCGGACTGTGTTGAAGCGCGTTGCCCAGCAGGTTCGACAGCACCTGCCCCAGGCGCTCCTCGTCCCAGACGCCGCGTGATTCGCCGTCCACCTCCAGGCAGACACCGCACGCCGGATGCGCGGGCTCCAGCTCGGAGATGATGCGCCGGCACACGTCCTCCATGGACACCTCGTGGGGACGCAGCGGGATGCCGCCGGCCATGCGGGCGCGCGTGAAGTCGAGCAACTGTTTCACCAGCCGCGCCATCCGCTCGGCGCTGCCGTCGATTCGGGTCACCACGCGCCGGATTTCCGGGGGCAGCGTGTCCCGGGCCAGGAGGGCCGCGGAGGACAGCCGCACCGCGGCCAGGGGGTTGCCCAAATCATGGCCCAGCACGCCAATGAAGCGCTCCTGGAAGCGCGCCTCCTCCTCGCGCTCCAGCTCCTGGCGGCGCCGCGCGGTGACGTCCCGGCAGATGGCGAACAGGCCGTACACGGTGCCATCACCGCGGCGAAGCACGCCCTTCGTCGTGTGCCAGATGCGGTCCGTCCCCGGGCCGCCTTCCGCCCCTTCGTACGTGGCCGTCTGCCCGGAGCTCATCACCTCACGGTCGTGCGCCAGCGTCGGCGCGGCCCTCTCGGCGCCCAGCAGCTCCGCGTCCGTGCGGCCGAGGATTTCGCGCGGGGCCCGGTGGAAGGCGCTCGCGGTGGCGGGGTTGATGAGGATGTAGCGGCCCGACACGTCCTTCACGTAGATGGCGTCGGTGGCGCTCTGGATGACGGCGTGCAGCAGGTCATGGTCGCGCCGCAGGGCCTCCTCCGCGGCCATGCGCTCGGTGAGGTCCTCCAGGAAGAGCACCACGCCGTCGTCACACGGTGACACGCGCGCCTGGAGCCACACGGTGCCCATGGGCGACTGCCGGGACACCCGCGCGACGTCTGGCGCGCGGCGTGTCACCGCGCGGACACATGCACTGAAGAGGCCGCTGTCCCACGCCCACGGCGCTTCTTCCAGCAGCCGGTGGTGCACCAGGCGGCCCTCTTCTCCGCCGAGCCAGCGCTCCGCCTGCACGTTGGCGGAGACACACTCGAAGTCGACGATGCCGCCGACCGCGGAGCGCACGCTCCGCAAGACGGCCACCGCCTCGGAAAGAGGTTCGTCCCCTTCGGTGCCCAGGCACCTGTTGATTCCACGGCCAGATGACATGTCGGCGTGGCCCCCGATGCTGCCGTTGTGAGCCACCCTAACCCCGCAGACAGGGGCGGGGCCAACCGGTCCCCGGGGTGGCTGAACAGTGCCCGAGCTAACCAGAGCTTCCGATTTCTCCTGTTTCGCTCGACACCTGCGACGCTCCGTCGTTGACCTGACAGGGTGAGACTTCTAATTACCCTGGGGCCCTCAGGGTCCACTCATGGACACTCCCTTCAAACAGACGCAGGACGGCGGCGCGGCGGGTGACCCCTTCGCTCAGGTGGTTGACGGACTTCGGGCGGGGCAGCGCGTCCGGACGCAGGGGCTCAAGGGGGCCGCGCGCGGGCATGTGCTCGCCCGCCTGCATGGCGCGTTGAAAGCGCCGCTCGTCTGCGTGGCGGTGGACGAGGAAGCCGCCGACGCACTCGCGGCCGACCTGTCCTTCTTCCTGGGCGGCCAGGGCAGCCTGCTGGCGCCGCGCGTGCTGCGGCTGCCCGCGGACGAGGTGCTGCCCTACGACGAGGTGTCTCCCGACGCGGCGGCCGTCACGGAGCGGCTGGGCGCCCTCTTCCACCTGGGCCAGGGCACGCGCTTCCCCGCGCTGGTGCTGTCGGTGCGCGCGCTGCACCGCAGGGTGCTGCCGCTGTCGGTGATGCGCGCGCTGGCCGCGCGGGTGGCCGCGGGTCAGGACTTCGACCGCGACTCGCTGGCGCGCCGGCTGGTGCACATGGGCTACCAGAACAGCCCCTTGGTGGAGGACGTGGGCACGTTCAGCGTGCGCGGCGACCTGCTGGATGTCTTCAGCCCCCTCTACGACAAGCCCGTCCGCCTGGAGTTCTTCGGCGACACCATCGAGTCCCTCCGCGCCTTCGACCCGCAGTCCCAGCGCACGGTGGACGCGCTGAAGGAAGTGGACCTGGTCCCCGCGCGCGAGGTGCTGCTCACCGACGAGACGCGCCCGCGCGCCGAGTCCGCCGCCCGCGCGGTGGCCGACCGTATCAACCTGCCCACCATCAGGCTGCGCGAGCAGCTGGACGCCCTGCGCGAGGGCCTGCCCGGCTTCGGGATGGAGGGCCTGCTGCCCGGCTTCTTCGAGGGCGGGCTGTCCACGGTGTTCGACTTCCTGCGCGACTGGAGCCCTGAGGCGCCCGTCATCTACCTGGACGACCCGCTGGGCCAGGACCGCGCGGCGGACACGCTGTGGGAGGAGCTGGAGCGCTCGCACAGCGCGGCCGAGGCCCGGCAGGAGCTCATCTGTCCGCCGCTGGAGCACTTCCTCTCCCGTGAGGACGTGAATCAGCGGCTGCGGTCCTTCCGCGTGCTGGAGGGCGGTGGCCTGTCGCTGGCGCAGTCGGAGCGCCCGCCGGTGCACTTCAGCTTCGGCGGCACCCAGGATTTGCGCGAGGCCATCCTGGCGCACCACGGTGAAGAAGGCGCGCTGTCCCCGCTGGTGGAGCGGCTGGAGCGCTGGCGCGAGCTGCGCGTGGCCTGCGTGGTGGCGTGTGGCACGCTGAGCCAGGCGGACCGGCTGAAGCGGCTGCTGCTGGACCGCAACGTGGCGGTGAAGGTCCACACGGAGCCGCTGGAGGACGCGGTGGCGCTGTACGAGCCGTCCATCCGCGCGCACCTCTTCACGGGCGAGGTGAGCCACGGCTTCGTGGATGGACCGGGCGGGCTCGCGGTGCTGGCGGACGAGGAGATTTTCGGCGTGCGCGCGCGCCGGCGTCCCCGGCGCAGCAAGAAGCTGGACGCGTTCGGCTCCGGCTTCGGGGACCTGAAGGAAGGCGACCTCATCGTCCATACCGACTTCGGCATTGGCCGCTATGCGGGCCTGACGAAGATGGAGGTCAACGGCGTGCCCGGGGACTTCCTCGTCCTGGAGTACGCGGGCCGGGACAAAATCTACCTGCCGGTGGGCCGCATGCGGCTCATCCAGAAGTTCTCCGGCGGCGACCCCACGCAGGTGCAGCTGGACAAGCTGGGCACCACGAGCTGGGAGAAGACGAAGAAGCGCGTCAAGGAGCAGCTGCTCAAGATGGCGGCGGAGCTCCTCCAGATTGCCGCCGCGCGCAAGGCGCACCCCGGCCATGCCTTCAGCGCGCCGGACCGGTACTTCGCCCAGTTCGAAGCGGACTTCGAGTTCGAGGAGACGCCGGACCAGGCCAAGGCGATTGAAGACGTGCTGGCGGACATGCAGAAGCCGGAGCCCATGGACCGGCTCGTCTGCGGTGACGTGGGCTACGGCAAGACGGAGGTGGCCATGCGGGCCGCCTTCAAGGCCGCGCTGGACCGCAAGCAGGTGGCGGTGCTGGTGCCCACCACCGTGCTGGCGCAGCAGCACTACCTGTCCTTCAAGAAGCGCTTCGCTGACTACCCCGTCACGGTGGAGGTCATCTCCGGGATGAGGAAGGCGCCGGAGGTGCGGGAGGCCCTCAAGCGCGCCAAGGAGGGCAAGGTCGACATCCTCATCGGCACGCACAAGCTGCTGGGCGGCGAGGTGGCCTTCAAGGAACTGGGCCTGATGATTGTCGACGAGGAGCAGCGCTTCGGCGTGAAGCAGAAGGAGTCGCTGAAGAAGTGGCGCTCCCAGATTGACGTGCTCACGCTGACGGCCACGCCCATTCCCCGCACGCTGCACATGAGCATGTCGGGCGTGCGTGACATGAGCATCATCGCCACGCCGCCGCAGGACCGCCGGGCCATCCGCACCTTCGTGATGAAGCACGAGGACACGGTGGTGAAGGAGGCGATTGAGCGCGAGGTGGCGCGCGGCGGACAGGTGTTCTTCGTCCACAACCGCGTGGAGTCCCTGCCCTCCATCGAGACGCAGCTGCGCGCGCTGGTTCCCCAAATCAGCATCGGCGTGGCGCACGGGCAGATGGGCGAAGGGCAGTTGGAGAAGGTGATGCTCGCCTTCACGGAGAAGAAGTACCAGGTGCTGCTGTGCACCAGCATCATCGAGAGCGGCATCGACATCTCCAGCGCCAACACGATGATTGTGAACCGGGCGGACCAGTTCGGCCTGGCGCAGCTCTACCAGCTCCGGGGCCGCGTGGGCCGCTCCAAGGAGCGCGCGTATGCGTACCTGCTGGTGCCGTCGCGGCGCGCGGTGACGAAGGACGCGCAGCGGCGCCTGGAGGTGCTCCAGAACTTCACCGAGCTGGGCGCGGGCTTCTCCATCGCCAGTCATGACCTGGAGATTCGCGGCGCGGGCAACCTGCTGGGCGACAAGCAGTCGGGCGCCATCGCCGAGATTGGCTTCGACATGTACGCGCAGCTGCTGGAGGAGGCCGTCGCGGAGATGCAGGGCCAGCCGCCCAAGCTGCAAATCGAGCCGGACGTCACGCTGCCCATGCCGGCGCTCATCCCGGACGACTACGTCAGCGACGTCCACCAGCGGCTCGTCTTCTACAAGCGCTTCAGCCAGGCCAGCCACCCGGACGAAGTCACGGACCTGCGCGCGGAGCTGGTGGACCGGTACGGCGAAGCCCCGGACGAGGTGGACCACCTGTCCGAGCTGACGCTGCTGAAAATCGACATGCGCGACCTGCGCCTGCGCGGGCTGGAGGTGGGCACCACCCGGCTGGTGGTGACGCTGGGCGCGGACGCGCTGCTGGATGGCCCCAAGGTGGCGGGGCTGGTGCAGCGCTCCAAGGGCGTCTACCGCCTCACGCCGGACATGAAGCTCATCGCCCGCGCGCCGCAGGGCGCCAGCGGCCACGACCTCATCACCGAGGCCAAGAAGGTGCTGAGGGACTTGGGCCACTGCGCGCTGCCGCAGGCCTAGGCCTCTCGAAACGCCCGTGGCCCCGGCCGTCACCCGCCGCGGCCTCACCGCCGCGGCGAGCAAGCCTCGCAGGCGCCGCGCATCGTGGCGCGTGCGCTCGCGGGCTCAGCGCCCCCCGCAGAAGTGGGCCACGGCGCGCGCCAGGACGGCCTCGCAGCGCACCAGGTCTTCCACGGGCACGTATTCGCCCGTCTGGTGCGCCACGCGGATGTCGCCGGGGCCGAACACCACCGCCTCCGCGCCCAGCTCCGTCATCTGCGGCGCCTCCGTCCCGAAGGACACCGTCTCCGGCGCGTTGCCGCTGGCCTCCGCGAGGAAGCGCACCACCTCCGCGTCCGCCCGCGTATTCACACCCCGGTCCGTGCGCACCACGCGAATCTCAGCCTCGAAGGCGGGCTCATCCCGCACCAGCTCCTGGCGGATGGTCTCCAGCAGCTGCGACACGCGCTCCGGCGGCTGCCCGGGGATGGGCCGCCACTCCACGACGAAGCGGCAGGCGCCGGGGATGACATTCTTGGCCTTGCCACCCTGGATGACGCCCACGTTGACGGTGGTGAAGGGTGGCTGGAAGCCTTCGTCGACGTCCTCGCGCAGCACCGTCAGCGCCAGGTGCTCCAGGCGCTGGAGGAAGCGGCCCGCGCGGAAGATGGCTGACGCACCCGAGTCCGGATACGCGCTGTGCCCTTCCTTCCCCCGCACCTCCACCTCCGCCAGGCAGTAGCCCTTGTTGGCGCGCACCGGGATGAGGCGCGTGGGCTCGCCGACAATCGCGTGCCGCGCGCGGCCCAGCCCCGCCTCCACCAGCTTCTTCGCGCCCGTCAGGCCGACTTCCTCGTCCGCGGTGAGGACCACCATCAGCGGGGCCTTCAACTGCTCGGCGTTCAGCGCCGCGTGCAGCGCGCAGGCGATGAAGCCCTTGGTGTCACACGCGCCGCGCCCGTAGAGCCGTCCGTCCTTCTCCGTCAACCGCAGCGCGTCCGTCCAGGCGGCGTCGTACGGCACGCAGTCGGAGTGCCCCACCAGGGCCAGCGCGGCGCGGCCGGAGCCGCCCTTCACCGCGACGAGGTTCACCTTCTCCACACCCGCGTCGTCCAGGAACTTCTGGCGCTCCGCGCTGAAGCCCGCGGCCTCCAGTCGCGCCTGCGCGTAGTCGATGAGCGGAACGTTGGGACGGAAGGACGTGGTGTCCATCGCCACCAACTCCGTCAGGGTGGCCCGCAGCGCGGGCAGCGTGTCACGCATGGGTAAGACCTCCAGGGGGTGGTCATGCCACGGCACGCCAGCCCCCGGAAGGCCCTTCCCTCCTCCATGTCCGCTCAGCGAACGGACGCCACCTGGGGCTCGGCCTCCTCCAGCGGAGACGCCGAGTTATCCCCGGCCCCAGGCCGTCCCAGGCCCTTGTGCACCGCGGGCGCCGCCGCGTTCACCGACCCCACGTAGAAGACGCCGTGGTAGCCGTCATCGTTCGTTCCGCCCCACGTGTGCACGAAGAAGCGGTCGCCGTTGTCACGCCCCTTTGCCTCGCGGATGCCGCAATCCAGCCGGTCCTTCGCGCCCTTGCTGTCCACCGCGCAAATCCACGCCGAACCGCTGGCGTAGGCCATGTCCAGCGCCACCACGCTGTCGAGCGCGTCCTTCAAGAGCAGCCCCATGGGCCTGAAGGACTTGTCCCAGGGCAGCCCCTTCTTCGTGCGCGTGTGGATGTTGCCGGACAGGACGATATGGAAGCGCTTGGGACCCGACTCCACGTGGTGCCGGACCGTCGCAGCCATCGCATCCTCCCTCGCCTGTCCCTGCATCGTCGGGTGGTCGAAGACGAAGGCGTCCACGTCCAGACCGCGCGAGCGGAGCTGACGCAGCTGCTCCAGCATGTTCGCCATCGCCTCGCTGCTGCGGCCGTCCGGGTACGGGCTGCGCCAGAATGGGGCCTCCATCAGCTTCAGCCAGTCATCCTCCGCCCCCGCGCTCTCCAGGAACGCCTCCACGCGCGTCTGGCTCTCCAGCGGCAGCTCCAGCCCCACCGTCACCGGCATGCCGGCCACCGCCGCCTGGCACGACGCCTGCGCGACGAAGCGCGGCACCTCCTGCGTGCCGTGCATCTCCCCCAGCAGCAGCACCCCGCCCGGCTTCACCTGCTTGCCCAGGCCCAGAATCGGCAGGCCACACTCGAAGGCCATCGCGGCCGCGGCGCCCTTGGTGTTGGGCGCCTGCGCCACCTGCACCGGCTGGGGCGCGTTCTCCTCCTTCATCAGCTTGGGGGAGATGGAGCGGAACACCCGCCACTCCATGACGAGGTCTCGCGACCCCTGCCCCGAGCCCGCGAAGAAGGAGTTCTCTCCCTGCGGCGCGTCCATGCGGTCCTCCCAGTCCTCCACGCTGAGCATGGGGTCGGAGGAGACAGCACCTGAGCCCGCGTTGACGTCTCCGACGCGATCCCCATTGCCCATCCGTCCCCCCACGACACGGCTGGGCCCCCAATCCACTTCACGGCCCGGAGGGCTCAACGCGGTGCTGGAGCTCTTGGTGATGCGGATGATCCACAGCTTGCTCTTTGTCGGCGTCTCCCGCTTTCCCAGCACCATGTACCGGTGCCAGAAGCTCGAAATCTTCGACCCGCCGAACTCCTGGCGCCAGTCCGTCTCCAGCACCCGGCTCCCCTTGTCCTCCTTGAAGGGCAGCTTGTTCTCCGTGAAGAACTGCCGCACCTCCGGCCAGACCTCTTCCAGGGGCCGCTCGTAGATGGCCTCTCCATCCGGGATGAACAAGTCACTGTAGGTGCTCCCCTGCCGGGCCGCGCAGCCCACCTGGAAGCACATCAACGTCACCACCGCGAACCACTTCGCGCGCATCGGCCCCTCCGGGAATGAACTCCCGGGGCGTGAACGCGCCGCGCCTCAGTGCCATATCGGCGGAGAACTGCCGCTCAGGCGTACAGCGCGCGAGACAACACCTGGAACGCGCGGCCGCTCTCCTCCGCGAGCGCATGCCGGCCTTCACGGACGACCTCGCGTCCGCCCACCACCACGTCACGCACCGCCGCCTTCTCCGCGCCCAATACGACGGCGGGCAGCAGCGACGCCGGCAAGGCGCCCACGAGCGAAGGATGGTTCAGGTCCACCGTGAAGAAGTCCGCGGGCGCGCCGGCCTCCAGGACGCCGGTGGCGAGCCCCAGGCTCCGCGCACCGTCCACGGTGGCCATACCCAGCAGCCGCGCCGCCAGTCCATCCATGGCGCCGCCGCCCGGGTCCAGCACGGCGCGCCGCAGCCGCGCCAGCCGCAGGTGCCCTTCCAGTTGCCGGGCCTCGTCCAGCAGGTCCACCGTGGCCTGACTGTCCGAGCCCAGGCTGATGCGCGCGCCCGCCTTCACCAGCGCATCCGCGGGCACGATGCCGTCTCCCAGGTTCCGCTCCGTGGAAGGACACGCGCACACCGTGGCCTCGGCCCGCCCCAGCAGCGACACCTCCGCGTCCGTCAGGTGGACGCCGTGCACCGCCGTGAAGCCGGGCCCCAGCAGGCCCAGGTCCGCCAGCAACTCCACGGGCCTGCGGCCATGCTCCGCCAGACAGGCCTCGATTTCCTTCGGCTGCTCCGCCACGTGCATGTGGACGGGCAGGCGCCGCACGGACGAGCCCGCGAGCGCCGCCAGCCACTCCCGCGTCACGGCGCGCACGCTGTGCGGTGCGAGCCCCACGCTGACCGCCGCGTCGGAGCGCACCTCGCGGGCCAGGGCCTCGACCGAGCAGAGGAACGACTCCACGTCCGGGTCGATGAAGCGACGCTGCCGCGGATTCGCCGCCACGCCGAAGCCCGCTCGGGCGTATCCCACGCGCAGCAGGCAGATGCGCAGCCCCACGTCCCGCGCGGCGCGAATCACCGCGTTCGCCAGCGCGTTGCGGTCCGCATACGGCGTCCCGTCGGCCTGATGGTGGACGTAGTGAAACTCCCCCACCGTGGTGATGCCCGCGAGCGCCATCTCCACGAAGGCCTGTCGCGAGGCGACGTAGAGGTCCTCGGGGCTCAGTGACTCGGCGGCGCGGTACATCGCCTCGCGCCAGCTCCAGAAGTCGTCCGCCTCCCGGCCCGATGCCACGTACTCCGTGCGTCCGCGGATGAGCCGCTGGAACGCGTGGGAGTGTCCGTTGACGAGCCCCGGCAGCAAGGCCCTTCCCGGCAGCGCGACGGTGCGCGCGCCAACGGGCACGGAGTCCGGGGCCATGACGCGGCCGTCGGCGCTCACCGCGAGGCCGCGCCCTTCGAGAAACCGGCCGCCCGTGTAGAGGAGCTCCGGCTGATAGACGGTGATGTCGCTCACGCCGGCAACTTACGCCAGCGCCACATGGCGCGCAGCAGCCGCCGCGCGCCACGTGGAATGCCAGACGTCAGTGGAACGCGAGCGTCGGAGTCCGGTCTTCCACCGGAGCACCGGAGTTGTCGCCCGCGCCCGGCCGTCCCAGCCCCTTGTGCACCGCGGGCGCGGAAGCGTTCACCGGCCCCACGTAGAAGACGCCGTGGTAGCCGTCATCGTTCGTTCCGCCCCAGGTGTGCAGGAAGAAGCGGTCGCCGTTGTCACGGCCCTTCGCCTCGCGGATGCCGCAGTCCAGCCGGTCCTTCACGCCCTTGCTGTCCACCGCGCAAATCCACGCCGACCCGCTGTTGTACGCCATGTCCAGCGCCACCACGCTGTCGAGTTCGTCCTTCAAGAGCAGCCCCATGGGCCTGAAGGACTTGTCCCATGGCAGGCCCTTCTTCGTGCGCGAGTGGATGTTGCCCGACAGGATGACGTGGAAGCGCCCCGGGCCCGACTCCACCTGGTGCCGGACCGTGGCCGCCATCGCGTCCTCGCGCGCCTGCCCCTGGGACTTCGGGTGGTCGAAGACGAAGATGTCCACGTCCAGCCCACGCGAGCGGAGCTGGCGCAGCTGCTCCAGCATGTTCGCCACCGCCTCGCTGCTGCGGCCATCCGGGTACGGGCTGCGCCAGAACGGCGCCTCCATCAGCTTCAGCCAGTCATCCTCCGTCCCCGCGCTGTCCAGGAAGGTGTCCACCCGCGTCTGGCTCTCCAGCGGCAGCTCCAGCCCCACCGTCACTGGCGTGCCGGCCACCGCCGTCTGGCAGGACGCCTGCGCGATGAAGCGCGGCACCTCCTGCGTGCCGTGCATCTCCCCCAGCAGCAGCACCCCGCCCGGCTTCACCTGCTTGCCCAGTCCCAGAATCGGCAGGCCGCATTCGAAGTCCGTGGCCGCCGCGCCCCCCTGCGCGTTGGGCGCCATCGCCACCTTCACCGGCTTGGGCGCGTTCTCCTCCTTCATCAGCGTGGGGGAGATGGCGCGGAACACCCGCCACTCCATGACGAGGTCCCGCGAGCCCTGCCCCGACTCCGCGAAGAAGGAGTTCTCCCCCACCGGCGCGTCCAGGTACTCCTCGAAGTCTTCGGGAGAGAGTCCCGGAACAGCGACATCGCCCCCCGCGTCGCCAGCGATTCGGGACACACCCCAGTCCAGCTCACGGCCCGGCGGGGCCAGCGCCTTGTTGCGGCTCTTGGTGATGCGGATGATCCACAGCTTGCTCTGGGTCGGGGACTCGCGCTTGCCCATCACCATGTAGCGGTGGAAGAAGCCGGACACCTTCGAGCCGCCGAACTCCTGGCGCCAGTCCGTCTCCAGCACCATGCTGCCCCGGTCCTCGCGGAAGGGCAACCGGGCCTCCGTGAAGTACTTGCGAACCTCCGGCCACATCTCCTCTACAGGCCGTTCGTAGATGGCCTCCCCGTCCGGGATGAAGAGGTCGCTATAGGTGCTGGACTGATGGGCACAGCCCGTCATCAGGCCCACCAACACAACCGCCGCGTAGACCACCGAGCGCATTTGTCCCGTCTCCTCGTCAAGCCCCAGCGGAGCGTAAACGAGGACCGCTCCCCGGCATATCGGCCCGGCAGGGCGGCTCAGGCGGGGGCTTCGGAGCCTTCCTCGGCGGCGGCGCGTGCCCGCTCCCAGGGGCGCGTCCGGACGGCGGCACGAATCCACATCACGTGGCGCCGCTCGTCCTCCCGGTGCTTTTCGATCAGCGCCCGGACCTCGGGACGCCAGTCGAAGCGCAGGGCCACGTCGTAGGCGCGGTTGGAGAACTCCTCGTTGCCGAGCATGGCCACCAACGCGGCCTCGGTGCCCATCATGCTGGACACCGCCGTCAGGCCCACCATCGCCGTTCCCTTGAGGTCCAGGCGCAGCTCCAGCGGCGTCCCGCCGGCCTCGTGGATGAGGGCGTTCAGGTCCTGGACGTGCCGGACGTGGTCAATGCGGAATCCGTTGAGCCGCTCGCGGACCAACGGCTCCGGAATCCGTGCCAGGGCCGCGTCATAGGCACCCACGGCATCCGCGTCGAGCTGAGCCAGGCTGCGCAGCCGGGCCACTTCCGATTTGTCGGCCATGTCGAACTCCTGCGCTAAGGGGCTCGGGCAATGTGAGAAGGCTGTTCCCGCAAACCAACCCACCTCCTGGACGCGCTGTCCGCCCGCCCCTGGGGCAGGCGGACAGCCAGGGCCCAGGTCCTCAGGCATGCGCGGCGCCAGAGGGAGCGCGCGGCTGCGACGCGTGCTTCCGGCGCGCGGCCCGGCGGTGCTTGAGGACAATCACGGCCCCCAGCACCGCGCTCACGAGCATCAGCGCGTTCGTCACCACGAAGACCCAGTTGCCGACCTTCCAACTGTAGAGGGTGAACCCCATGGAGGCCGTCATCTGCCCGACGAAGAGCCACTTGGACACCCCCTCGCTCGAGCCTGACTTCCACTGCTTGTGGACCTGGACGCCAATGGTCAACAGCAGGACGAATGAGCTGAACCACCCCAGGGCTTCGGCCCCCATGCACCCTCCTGGCCACAGACGATGTGCATGCGCCCTGTCGTGTGCAGCACGCCCGTCACCCCAGCGGACCGCCCACCGCGCTCAGCCCGTCCGCGCCGCCGCCTCGCGGTGTCGCGCAATCCAGGCCCGCGCCTCCTCGGCCGAGTCCACGTAGGCCGTGTCGAGCCGCGTCCCGCCGCTCAGCATGGCCCCCACCATGAGGCTCTTGGTGGTGGCCTTCTGCTCTATCGCCGCGCCGATGTAGACGACTCCCAGGAACCAGCCCGCCTTCGCGTGGTCCACCAGGTAGCGGCGTGACTCCGGACTGAGGTGCGAGCCGGTGATGTCCGCGGCCAGGTAGAAGCGCTGCGCGTCCGCCAGCTCCCGGTACACGCCACACGACCAGACCGACGTCTCCAGGGTGATGGCGCCCCGGAAGCGCGCCCAGAGGATGTCCGGCGCTTCGAACGACGCTTGCTGCTCGCCGTGACGCCACTCCCGCTTCAGCCTCATGGGCCTCCCACGCTGAGACAGGCGCCAGGATAGCCCCAGCCTCAGCGTGGACCCAACAGCCTCCCGGTGCGGACCGTCAGAAGCCGAGCGGCAACACGAAGGCCGTGCCGTTCTGCGTCCCCGACCGGTAGCTGCGCGGCGCGCCGATGACGAGCATGGGCGGCGAGCTGCCACTGCCCGGCATCATCGACAGGGCCTGCCCCAACGCCGACCGCTCCGAGCCATCTCCCACCACCATGAGGAACGGTGAAAGCGCGCCCTGCTGGCCAACCCCGCCAGCATAGAGAAACACCGCGCCGCCGCCGTCGGAGGCCTCGGAGGCCCCTGGCGCGCTCACCAGCAGGTCGGGGATGTTGTCGCCCGTGAGGTCCGTGCCGCCCACCAGCCGCGCGCCGAAGTTCACCGCGCGGTGGCGATGGACCAGGACAACGGGGTTGAGCCCGTCGCCCAGCGCGCCCACCACCAGCGGCGAGCCCGTGGACTGGAGCGCCTGCATCCTGTTCACCAGCACCGCCTTGTCGAAGAGCAGCACCACCGGCTGCGTCACGCCGTTGAAGGGCACGCTGGTGGCGCTGATGGCCACGAAGTCGCGCGTGTCCCCCAGGAAACGGCCCGCGCGCGTCATGCTCAGGCCCAGGCCCATGTTGGTGAGCTGCACCTCGCTGTCACCGGCGATGCGCCACACGGTGGCCGTCCTGCGCCCACCGCAGCGCGAACCGCTCGCGTCGAAGCCCAGCAGGATGGACACGCCCGACCGGGAACCTTCCGCGTAGCGCCAGGCCAGCTCGTCACAGCCGTCGCCGTTGAGGTCGCCCAGCGACGTCGGCGCGGACGTTTGAATGTCCATGGACGGCATCGTGTAGACGGACTCACACACCATGCTCAGCTTCGCCAGCGACGTGTCCTCGGGCGCGCGGCCCAGGAACACCTCCATGCCGTCATTGCGCAGCAGGCCCACGTCCTCGCGGCCATCGCCGTTCAAGTCGAACCCGCCCACCACGCCGCGCCCCAGGCCGGTGCGCCGGCACCTGGCGTCCGTCTCCGGCTCGCAGCCCTGGATTTGATACGTCGCGAAGAGCCGGTACGCCGGCTTGAACGTCCCGTCCGCCTGCCCCAGAGAGACCAGGGCGCCGCCCACTGACTGGGTGCCGCTGGTGACACACGCGGCGGGCACCGACATGTACGTGTTGTTGAGCTCGTTGTTCGAGCTCGTGGTGCCCGTGCCCGGCACGTAGAAGTTGGAGGCGCCCACCACCAGGTCCGGACGCCCGTCGCCATTGAAGTCGGAGAAGGCCACGTCCACGCCCACGTTGCGGCCCGCCTGGTGCGGCGAGGGCAGCCCCTCCTCCACCACGGTGGCCCGCGCGGGCGCCATCACGTCGTGCACATAGGCACGGCCAATGGCCAGGGCGTTGCCGTCATTGCTGGTGCCAGGGCCGGACCAGCCCGGCGCGCCCGTGAGCACCAGCGGACGGCCCTGCGGGCCCTGCGCAATCGCCACCGCCTCACCGAAGCGCTCCACGCTCGGCTTCGCCGGCACCCGGACGCTGGTGCGCGTCCACTCCGTCACCGACGCGCCCTGACGGTGGTACAGCTCCACGCTGCCGGTGAAGGCCCCCTGCTCCGACGAGGACCGGCCCGCGAAGGCCACCAGCGACGGGTTCGCCGCGGAGCCCCAGGTCGCCAGGCCCGAGCCCAGCGTGTCCGACACCGCCGTCCCGTTGATGACCGTCAGCGGCCGGTTGAGGACGCTGCCCTGCGTGAGCGCTGCCAGGGGATAGACGAGAATCTTGCCGCTCCAGCGCAGCGTGCCGCTCCCCACCCCCGAAGGCGCGGACGAATAGGGCGCGCCCAGGAGCAGCTCCAGTCCCGGCTCGCCGTCCACGTCCATCACCGCCCAGCTCCGGCCCGCGTTGATGCCGCTGGCCTCGCCGTAGATGCGGGCGAAGGCCGCCTCGCGCGTCACCTGGGGCGGCCGGTTGGCGGGCTCGCCCGTGGCGGAGTAGCCCGTCAAATCGAACAGCAGCGCGCCGCCTGAATCACCGCCGGACTGCAGGCCGCCGCTCGAGCGCAGGTCCGGCGAGTCCGCCCGGTCCGCCACCGCCAGCAGCAGCAGGGGCCGCGTGCCTTCAGCGGGGATGACGCCCAGCCGCCATGTGCCCTCGTTGCTGTCCGCCGTGTTGGCCGGCAGCACGTACACGTCCGGCGAGGCCCGGAAGCGAGCGCCCTCGGCGCGCGCGAGGAAGACGGAGATGGCCATCTGCGCGCCCGACACCGCCCCGGCCGCGTTGTACCGGGACACCCGGCTCAGC
This sequence comes from Myxococcus sp. SDU36, assembly GCF_030168875.1. Classification (NCBI taxonomy): domain Bacteria; kingdom Pseudomonadati; phylum Myxococcota; class Myxococcia; order Myxococcales; family Myxococcaceae; genus Myxococcus; species Myxococcus sp. SDU36. The sequence continues at coordinate 7,836,338 of NZ_CP077414.1, read as the reverse complement.
GCCGCCAGGTCCTCCAGGCCGTCCCCGTTGAGGTCGCCCGTCACCAGCGCCCGGCCCAGCTCGGTGTTGCTGCGCGACACCAGGGCGCCGTCCTGCGTCAAATCCCAGCCGCCCAGCCGCACCGTGGGGAGGTCCGGCACCGGCGAGCCCCGCGTCGACGCGTAGATGTCCACCGTGCCGCGGTTGCGGATGGCGTTGGTGGGCGCCAGGTCGCCCAGCGGCGAGCCCACCACCACGTCCAGGTCGCCGTCGCCCTCGAAGTCCGCGACGGCCATGCCCGAGCCGAACGCCGCGTTGCGGAGCAGGCCGGTGAGCTGTTGGCGCAGCGGCGCCGGCGCCCCACTTCGGAAGGTGTAGAGGTACACCGCGCCGGCGTTGGTGACGGCCACGTCCGCGCCCGGCGAGGACACCAGCAGCTCCGCGCGCCCGTCCCCATCCAGGTCGCCCGCGGCCAGCGCGTCACCGAACTGCGCCGTCTCCGTGGCGCCGGTGAGCACCCACGTGGGCTCCGCCGGCAGGCCGCCGCCGCCGCCCTTGAAGATGAACACGGCGCCGCCCGTGGGCTCGTTCAGGTCGCTCTCGCGCCGCCCCACCGCCAGGTCCAGGTGGCCGTCACCGTCGAAGTCCGCCGTCACCAGGGTGGCCACGTCGGACAGGCGGCCGTGCGGCAGTCCCGGCCGCGTCAGCTCGTCCAGCACGCGCACCGACACCCGCGCCGTATCCCCGGTAAAGGGGTCCGCCGCGTTGAGCACCGCCACGCCGGTGGCGCCGGGCCCGAAGGTCAGCCGGCCGCCCGCCAGCGTCCCGGGACCTGACTCCTTCGTCCAGTTCACCCGGTCGCTGCCGCCGCGCGTGGCCAGCGGCACGGACGAACCCGAGGGCACGGCGAGGAAGGCCGGCGCGCCGGTCAGCCGGGCGTTGGCGCGGACCTCGTACTGGAGCACCGCCTCGTCACCCGACTGGGTGTCGCGTACGGTGATGACGTCCAGGCCCTCGCGCGTGCCGGCCGTGTAGAGGCCACCCGGCGTCAGCGTGGCGCCGGAGCCGTCGGCCGACAGCAGGTACATGGCCGAGCCCAGCACGCCGTCCGTCGCCACCTGGAAGGAGGTGCCCGGCCGCAGCTCCGCGCGCACGGGCGCGACGTTGAACGTCGCCGTCACGTTGACCTGCGTGGTGGCACTCACGCCCGGACAGCGCGCGTCCTCCACCACCAGCGTGTCCGAGCCCGGCGTGCGCCCCGCCAGGAAGCGGCTGCCCACCAGCTCACCCGAAGAGCCTCCCGGCTCCAGCAGGTACGTGTAATGACCGCTGCCGCCGGTGGCCACCAGGGCCACGGGGCTCGACACGCGCACGCGCGCGGGCTCCGCGGTGAGCGTCAGCGCGGCCAGGCCCGTGCACAGGTCCGTCTGGTGAGGGTCCGCCACGCGGGCGGGCGCAGGCTCATCCGAGCAGGCCGCGGCAAGGAGCGCGAGGAGGGGGGCCGCGCGGGTCAGTCGGGTCATGTCAGGTACCTCGGGGGAGACTGCGCGTTGCTTCAGGGCCTGGCGCCAGAGGAGGCCCAGCGCTGGATGCGGGAGATGAGCTCGGGGTCCATGGGACCGTCGGCGGGCATCCGCTGGTCTCTCACGGCGTCGGTGATGATGGGCGCGTTGGCCCGCCACAGCTCATAGCTGTCGAGCGAGCGCGCCGCGCTGGAGCTGTTGTGGCAGTTGCGGCACCGCGCCTCGTGGATGGGGCGGATGTCCTTGTCCCAGCTCAGCGGCCCCGAGGCCAGGGGCGCGTAGTCGAATGGCACCGCGCGCCGCGCCTCCGAACCATCCGCGTAGCGCGCCACCACCGACAGGACGTAGCGGCCGGCCTCCAGCGACGCGAAGGAGTAGGCGCGGTGCGTCCCGTCGGCCTCCAGGCCTCCCAGGCTGTAGTCCGGCCCCTCCGTGGGAATCTGCGCGTTGCCCAGCATGTAGACGACGCGCTCGGGCGCTCCGCCCGGCGGCATCACCGCGCGCACCACCAGGCCGTCATTCACCAGTTGCATGCCCTGGTAGAGCCCCCGGAGGCGCGGCACCAGCACGGGGCTCAGCGCGGCGGACACCCCGCCCTGCTGCACCCACACGCTGCCGCTCTCGTCCGCGGCGAGGAACTGGAAGTCCCCGGCACCGGCGTCCGTGGCCGCGCGCCAGACGTCCGCGTCCGCGTCGTACTGGAGCAGCGAGCCGCCCGTCTTCGCCCACAGGAAGCGGCCCGAGGCGATCAGCTGCTGCGGCTGCTGCGGCAGCTCCACGCGGCGCCAGCCGTCCTTGCCCCGGCGCAGCAGGGCCTGGTTGGTGAGCGCCCACAGCTCACCGGCGGTGCCCACCGCGGGCCCGATGCCCGCCAGCGCCTGCAGCGACTCACCCTCCGCCAGGGGCGCGCTCGTCGTGTGCACCCGGTAGTTCGTGGTGCTGAGGGCCACCGCGACGCTCAGCCCGCCTTCATGCAGGAACCACACGCCGGGCAGGTTCTCCGGTGAGGGCGCCGCCGCCAGCGAGGTGATGGCCTTCACCGACGCGCCGTCCACCTTCAGCTCCGCCAGCGTGCCTACCTGCAGGCGGAACAGGCCGCGCGTGTGCGCCAGCCACACCGCGCCGTCCGCGGACTGCGCGGTGGCGATGACGCCCTGCCCCAGCGCGTCCCGCCAGGGCGGCGCGATGAGCCACCCCGACTCCGCCATGAAGAGCCCGTTCTGCGTCTCCACCAGGGCGCTGTGGGGCCCCAGCCGGAACACGCCGAGCGTGCCGCCCGCCGCCACCTCATTGCCCGGGTGCGGCTCCAGCGCCCCGTACGTGCCGTCCAGCCGCAGCCGGACGAGCTCGCGCGAGGCGGTGGCGAAGACGCCCCCGCCCGACTGGTCCGCGAAGCCAGGGACGGGCGCCAGGGCCGTGATGGCTGGGACCTGGACCGGCTGGAAGGGCACCGGCTCGGGCTTGTCGAGCGGAAGCGAACGGTCCTCCCCGCATGCCCCCAAGACGACGAGCGAGAGCAGGGAGAGGACGGCGGAGGCGGAAGCCCGCGGATGGATGCGCATGCGAAGTGGACGGCTCAGGCGAGGATGGGACGCAGCGGTTCGACGCGGGTGATGCTGTAGTCCAGCCCCGCGGACGCCAGCACCGTGGCGATGACGTGCTCGGGGAGGATGTTCTCGCCGTTCGGGTCCGACGCGCCGTTGCGCAGGTCGAAGGTGCCCGGCGCCATGCCAATGTCGCCGCTGCGGCCGAACACGAAGTTGTGCTTGATGCCGGCCCCCATCAGCAGCGCGGAGTTGCTCAGGTGGTGGTCACGGCCACCGGCGCTGTTGATGAGCGGCGTGCGGGAGAACTCGGAGAACACCATGATGGTGGTGTGGTCCATGAAGGTGCCACCCGCGGGATGGTCGCTCTCACGCAGGTCCTTCACCAGCATGGCCAGGGCGTCGAAGCCGCGCCGCTGGTTGTTGGCGTGCGTGAGCTGGCTGCCGAAGTGGGTGTCCAGGCCGCCCGTGAGGTTGATGGTGACACACTGGGCAATGCCCTTCTTCAGCGCGGTGGCCACCGTGGCGGCACGGCCGCGCTCGCCGTTCACATCGTTGATGTTGGTCAGGTTGTACTTCGACCGGATGGCCGCCATCTCCGGGCCATGCGGCTGGTTGGCCGCGGCGAGGAAGTCGAACGACTTGTCCAGTCCCTGGGACTGGATGAGCCGCATCTGCTCCTGGCTGTTGGCGTAGGTGGTGCCCACCCCACGCGCGCCATAGGCCGCCTGCTCGCAGTTGACGGGCTGACCGCGGAAGTCGAGCAGCTGCTTCTCGATTTCGCTGTCCAGCATGTCCGTGCTGCCCTTCAGCGTCAGGAGCAGGTCGTCCCGGCGGCTGACGCGCAGCGCGTTGGCGTAGCCGCCGTACCGGTCGTTGTACGACTCCACGTTGTAGGAGATGGAGGCGATGGGCACGCGCGGCTTCATCTGCCCCACGATTTCAGTCGCCGTGGAGGAGCCACGCGCCGCGCTGCCGATGGGCATCTTCCCGGTGAGGAAGTAGCGGTAGCCCACCTCGTGGCCCAGCGTGTTCATGTTGATGCCGCGCACCACGGTCATCAAGTCGTAGTGCCTGGCCAGCTCGTTGCCCACCGCGGGCCCGAAGTCGATGTTCGACCGGCCCACGCCCGAAAGCTCGGCGGGGATGAGCGGCCGGGACTCGAAGCGGGCGTCGTTGATCTGGTCGTAGCCCGGGAGGATTTTCGTCTCCGAGGCCCGGTCCGCGGTGAACTCGGTCGGGTCCCGCGGGTCGAAGGCCAACAGCTGGTCCCATCCCCCGCTGAAGTAGACGAAGACGAAGCAGCGGTCCGCTGGCGCCAGCTCCGCCGCCTGGGCGAAGGCGCGGAAGGGCAGCCCCCCCAGCAGGGTGGAGCCCATGAAGCCGGCGGTGGCCTTGAGGAAGGTGCGGCGCCCGTGGGCGCAGCCCTGGGAGCAATTCTCGTCGTGGCGGTTCTTCTTCATCGCAATCACTCCGAGCGTCAGTAGGTGATGAAGCGCGGGTCCGTCAGCATGGCGATACACACCACGGCCAACGTCTCATGGCGCTTGGAAGAGGCCAGGGTCTGCACCCGGGCCGCGGCCTGGGTGAAGAAGGACGTCCACTTCGTGAGCTCTTCGCCCGCCAGCGGCGCGCCCCAGAAGCGGGTGGACATGTAGACGAGCTGCGCGCGCACCTCCGCGTCGGTCAGCTTCGTCAAATCATCCCACTTCTCCGGCAGCAGCCGCCCCATGGAGCGGGCCGCCGGGTCCGTCATGCGCAGCTCCGCGGACGCCTGGCTGAGGCACACCTTGCGCGCGCCGTCTTCCAGGAACTTGGCGAACACCAGGTTGGGCTCGGTGTTCTCGCTCACCACCAGGGCGTAGTCCGCGCGCCCCATGGACGTGGCGCGCGAGTCCAGCTCGCTCCAGCGCTGGCCCACCGCCCCGACGATGGCGGCGTCCAGCTGGGCCACGGTGAGGCGGCGCGGGGCGCGGCCCACGCTGCCGTCCTGGACCTCCGGGTCCGGCAGCGGCGTGAAGTCGCCGGGCTGATGCGGGTTGGGGATGGGCTCGATGATGCCGTCCGCGGACTGCGTGTCATCCTTCGTGCAACCGGTGGCCAGCGCGAGCAGCGCGGCCGTCAAGACGAAGCGGCGCATCAGTCAATCCTCCGGTAGGCGTCGGACGTCACCACGCGCTCGATGAGCGCCTTGAGGCGGTGGCCGCTGCGCGCGAAGTCCTGCGCGAAGGGCACCAGGTACATGCGCTGCTCCTCCGCCGTCATCGGGCGGCCGAGGAACTCCGTCCACACGCGCCGCACCGTGCAGCGCTCCAAATCCCCGGACTGGAGCATCTTCTGCACCAGCAGCGCGGGGCCGGCCTCGATGTTCTGCTCCTCGTCCGCCGTGCGGTACAGGTACGTCTTGAGCATGCCCAGGCTGCTGGCGCCGTCACCGTCGTACGCCTGCATGATGTACTGGCTGCACTCGCCGCCGCAGTTGGTGTCGCCGTTGAGGGCGCAGTCGCGGCACTTCGGGTCGTAGCGGGGGAACTGGTCGGGCGCCAGGAACTGCGCGGAGCGCTCCGCGTAGCGGCCCCAGTGCGCGCCCGTGGGCTCAATGGTGGCGTGGCAGTAGTTGCAGCCGCAGCGCACCGCCAGGTTGTTCTCGCGGTTGCACGCGTCCTCCGGCGCGGGAGACGAGGCCCCCGTCGGCGGCGCGAACGTCTTGCAGAGGAAGGCTTCGTAGAAGTGGCTCACCCGCGCGCGGTGCGTGGGGAAGCGGTAGAGGTAGGACGGCGTGGTGAGCACGCCCGCGTGCCCCTCGTCACGCGTGTACTCCGTCCACGCCTCCGTGTCGTTGTAGGCCACCACCGGCACGGCGCCCGGCGCGGCCGGCGTCGTCACGTTGAAGACGCCCACGCCCTGCTGGTTGCGGAAGTATGCGGACAGGGTGCCGTTCACGAACGAGCGGCGCGTGGTGAGGATGTTGAAGTAGGGCTCGTCGCGCTGCACCACCGATTCGGCGATGCGCAGCGGCTCGTCGTTGAAGGCGGCCACGCGCAGGCTGTGCACGTCCCGGATGTCCTGCGCGGCGATGGCGGGCACCTCGCAGCGGCGCATGCCCACGCCGCAGCCGCAGCTGCGGTCGGCGGAGAAGCGGGACGTCTCACAGGACGCCATGTTCCAGGGGTTGTGGGTGCGCTCCTGCGCGTCGATGGCGCACACCTTGACGCTCTCCGGCGTCTTGTCCGTGGCCCAGTAGGGCGCCGCCTTGTTCACGAAGCCCTCGCGCAGCACACAGCCGCGCTGCACCCCGTAGTTGCCCTTGAGGCCGTTGCGCAGCTCCAGGTCCAGCGTGCAGCGCTTCAGCTCGGTGAGCGCCGGCCTGGAGTCTGGGTCCGGGTGCCGGAACGCACGGATCTTGGTCCCATCCATCTCCTCCACCGTCAGCGCCCTGGTCGTGTTCTTGCCAGGGTCCGGCATGCAGATGAAGGCCCCGGCGCTGCTGCCCGAGCCGCGCTGGTCACAGAAGAAGAGGTACTTGTGCTGCGGGTGGCTGGTGCTCAGCAGGTCCGAGCACTTCGCCGTCCCCCCCGTCGTGGTCGGCGCGAGCGGCGTGCACGCGTAGTAGTTCGTGTCGTAGTCGTAGCTGACCGCCAGCGGCACGCCCTCGTCGTCGTGGCACTTCGTCCGGGGCTGCGCGGTGAGCGGCGCCGCGTGCGCGTCCGGCTGCGCCGCCGTGAGGCACTGGTCCTGCGCGATGTCGGAGTTACACGTCGCGCCATTCGCGCCGCGCAGCGTCGTGGCGGGATTGCCAGCCACGCCATAGGCGGTGGTGATGCCGTTACCCGTCATCCGCGAGTTCTGGTTGTTGTTGAGGCTCCCGGAGAGGTTCGAGCGCAGCAACGAGCGGTGATAGTGGCGGATGCGCGCGTTGAACTCGTCCTTCGTCATCATCGCGCGGATGTCTTCCACGCTGATGGAGCCCTTGGCCTGGGCCGCCTGGTACTCCTCATAGGTGGGGGGGCGGCCGAGCAGGTCCAGCGACAGCTGACGGAGGTGCCGTTCCAGGGGCACCTTCGCGACGACTGGTGAACAGACAGCCTCCTCTTGAGCGGAGGCTGGCGGGGCCAGCAGCAAGGCGGCACCAGCCAAGCAGGCAAGGTAACGCACACGGAGCACGGGGGACCTCCGGAAGGGGGGTCGGGGGGGACCGCTCTCAGTATGCAGGAATTACCGTTTCAAGATCCAGTAACGCCTCATGAAACACTTCATCCCACATGTACTCCCTAATAGTGTCAACCAGTTAGCAAGGGTTGCAACGAAGCCCGCCGCGCGAGACATAGGGCCCCATGTCGAACGCCGCCCAAGCCGCGCTGCCGTCCCGGGTGAGTGACCGGGCCTTCTTCATCTTCACCGCCGTGGTGTCCGCGCTGGCGTTGGCGTTCATCGGCTGGATTCTGCTGGTGCGTGGCGGCGGCCCGGTGGACGGGGTGAACCTGCGCTTCCTCCCGGCGGTGAACGCGGGCCTCAACGCCACGGCCGCGGCGCTGCTCATCGGCGGGTGGGTGGCGATCAAACGAGGCGCGCGGCAGGTCCACCAGTACCTGATGGTGTCGGCCTTCACCGCGTCCGCGCTCTTCCTGGTCTGCTACCTGTCCTACCACTTCGTGCATGGCGACACGCGTTACGTGGGGGACTGGCGCGGGCTGTATCTGTGCATCCTGGCCAGCCACGTGCTGCTGTCCATGCCCGTGGTACCCATGGCACTGGTGGCCTTCTACTTCACGTGGCGCAAGGACTTCACCCGGCACCGCAAGGTGACGCGGTGGCTGGCGCCCATCTGGGTCTACGTGTCGGTGACGGGCGTCGTCGTGTACTTCATGCTGCGTGGCAGTGCGCCCGCTGTCCTGTGACGCGCTGAATCAGGGCGTTGACGAAGCAGTCTGGACGCATGGCCGCGCGTCGGCGTCCTTGCCCGCCAGCCGCGCCGCGCCGCGCGGAAGCGTCACGATGAAGGTCGCGCCGTGGCCCTCCTGGCTCTCCACATGGATGGTGCCGCCGTGCAGTTGCACCAGGTGGCGCGCGCTGGCCAGCCCCACCCCGCTGCCCGTGACGCCCGGCGCCACGTTGCGGCCGCGCCGGAAGCGTTCGAAGACGAAGGGCAGGTCCTCGGCGAGAATCCCCATGCCCTGGTCCGCCACCTGAAGCCGCACGCGCGACTCCGAGCCGTCCGCCTCCACCGACAGCGTCACCGCGACGGTGGTGTCCGCGGCGCTGTACTTCACCGCGTTGCCCAGCAGGTTCTCCAGCACGCGCTCCAAGGCGCGGGGGTCCCATTGGCCGCTGAAGTCCGTGCCCTCCGCATGCAGCACGAAGTGGTTCCGCCCGGAGGCCTCCATGGCATGCACCTTGGAACGCACCAGCGCCAGCAGGTCCATGGGCTCCCGGTCCATGGGCGGCTCGTCGGTGCGCGTGGTTCCCAGGAAGTCGTCAATGAGCTCACCCATGCGCTGCGTGGCGCGGATGATGTGCTCCAACCGTGACGCCTGCGCGCCCCCCAGCTCGCTCTTCGAAAGCTGGCGCCGCAGCAACTGGGCGTTGAGGGCCACGATTTGCAGCGGCCCCTTGAGGTCATGCGTGGCCAGGGCGGCCAGCTCGTCGCGCAAGGCCAGCGCCTCGCACGCGGCCCGCTCCGCGCGCTCGGTCTGCGCCCTGCTCTCCTCCAGCTCGCGCGCCATGCGCACCGTGTCCACCGCGGCCCGAAGACTGCGGCGCAGCCGCTCCGCGCTGTACGCATCCTTGACCAGGTAGTCCTGCGCCCCCGCCTTTATCGCCTCCACCGCGACACGCTCGTTGCCACTGCCGGTGAGCATCACCATCGCGGGCAGCGGGCCGCCGCCACGGGCGTGCAGTTCGCGCAGCAGCTCCAGCCCCGTCATTCCGGGGAGGTGGAAGTCCACGAGCGCCACGTCCAGCAGTGGCTCGGCGGCGATGCGCGCCAGGGCGTCTTCCGCCGACGACACGGCATCCAGGACCCAGGTCTGCTCGTCGTCGCGCTCCAGGGCACGCCGCACGGCGAAGCGGTCCGCGGGGTTGTCGTCCACCAGCAGGGCGCGCAAGACGGGCGTCATGTCGCCTCCGCCTCGAGCCGCGCGCCCGGCTCATGCAGGGCCCGCACGAGCCTGGACGCACGCGGGTCCGCATCGCTGTCTTCCACCAGGAGCAGTGAGCGGAGCGCTGTCATGCCGGACCTCTTCCTAACGTGAAGTAGAAGGTGGAGCCTTGTCCCGGCGAGGAGTCGACCCAGAGCTCGCCGCCGTGCAACCTCACCAGCCGCCGCGCGATGGCCAGCCCCGCGCCCGTGCCGCCGCCGTACGCCTGCACGGAGTGCAGCCGGCGGAACATGTTGAAGATGGCCTCGTGGAACCGTGAGGCGATGCCGATACCCGGGTCTTTCACAAAGAAAACGTAGGGCGCGTCATGCTGTGCCGCTGCAGGCGGACGCGCCTCGCCGGGCCCGTGGTAGCCCAGCTCCACCCAGTGTGGAGGGGCAGCCTGGTACTTGGCGGCGTTGGCCAGCAGATTCTCCCAGACCTGGCGGATGCGGACGGCATCACAGGCGACGCGGGGCAGGCGGCGAGGCATGCGCACCTCGACCTTCCTGTCCTGGAGCCGAGGGGCCACCACGGCCACGGCCTCCTCCACCAGTGCATGCATGTCCACGTCGCGCCAGGCCAGCTCGACGCGGCCCAGTCGGCTGTACTCGAAGAGGTCTTCCAACAGCGACTGCGCCCGGCGGGCGAGCCACACCACGGACTGGAGCTGGTCGCGGCTCTCTCCCGTGAGCGACGCGCCGTGGTCCTCCAGGAAGAAGGACGTGTACTGCTGGATGCCGCGCAGCGGCTCGCGCAGGTCGTGCCCCACCGTGCCGCTGAAGGACTCCAGCTCCTCGTTGGAGCGAGCCAGCGCGCGCGACAGCCGGGCCAGCTCCCCGGCATGGCGCAGCACCACGCCTACCAGGGCGCCCCGGAAGGACTCCGCCGCGTCCACATCCGCCTGCGTCCAGGGCGTGCTGGCGCCTCGCACGTCTTCGCGCCACGCATCGAATGAGGCCCGGGGATGCAGGCGCGCATGACCGGGCTCGGGCTGGACGGGTTTGTGCGGGTTGCCAGCCCAGGTGACGGTGCGCGCCACCTCTGGCCGGAACCAGAGGACGAAGCGAGGCGCTTTAGGATCCAGGCGGACGGACAGCACGCCCGCCGCCACGTCCGCGCGTCCGGCCAGGGGTGGATGCCAGGTGCCCAGTCGCTCGGTGTGCAGGGTGCCGCTCGCGGAGGGCATGCCCGCCAGCCGCGTGGCCAGCGCCTGGACTTCCTCCGGGGTGGGCGTCTGGCCCACGAGCAACGGCGCTTCGACCTGCTCCGGGTCAAGCCGCTCGCCCAGCAGGAGCGCCACACCGGTGGCGCCGGTGAGCGCCATCAACTGCGCACCGCGGGTTTCGAGCGCGACGGGCAGCGACGCGCCATCCCCCAAGCCCTCGACGAGCTGTCCCAGGAGCGCCGCACGATGCGCGCGCGAGGCCGCGTCCGCGCCGCGCTCCTCCGTGGCGAGCTGAAGCGCCAGCAGCCGCGACAGCACCTCACAGGCCTGCCTCCGCGCGGCGGAGACGTGACGCGGTGACGAATGGTGGCAGGCCATGAGGCCCCACAGCTCGCCGTCCTTCAGCAACGACACGGAGAAGGAAGCACCCACCCCCATGTTGCGCAGATATTCGAGGTGGACCTCGGACACGCTGCGAAGCGCGGCGCCGGACAGGTCCAGCGGCTGGCCCGTGTCCGGCAACGTCGGCGGCACCAGGCCCACGGGCTTCGCCTGGACGTCCGCGATGAGGCGCAGCGGATTGCGGCGGTAGAGCGCCCGGGCCTGGACGGGAATGTCACTGGCCGGGAAGTGCATCCCCATGAAGCTGTCCATGTCCTCGGCCCGGCTCTCCGCCACCACCTCGCCGTGCCAGTCCGCATGGAAGCGGTACACCATGACGCGGTCGAAGCCGCTGAGCGACCGCACGCCGTCCGCCGCGGCCTGGAGCAGCGAGGACGTCCCCCGCCCCTGCCCCAGCGGCGACACCAGCGCGTGGATGGCGGACAGCGCGGCCTCGTCGGCGAGGGCGTCGTCCGCCGTGAGGGGCTCCAGCTCCAGCACCGACAGGTCGCCGCTGACATGCAGCAGCGCGGAGCAGGCACGCCCTCCGGCCTCCACCACCACGGGCCCGGAGACAGAGCCCGCATGCACGCGCCGCAGCGTCTCCTCGTCCAGGACGGTGGTGATGGGCCGCCCTCGCAGCGCGGAGGGCGCCGCGCCCAGCAGGGCCTCCGCGTTGGCGCTCACCACCTCGATTCGGGACGACGCCGCTTGGAAGGCCACCAGCACGCCGTGAGGCTGGACGCCTCCCAGCAGGTGGATGGGCTCCCGGTCGCACTGGCCCAGGTCGATGTCAGGCGGAGACGGAGGCATGTGCCTGTTCCCGCCGCAGCCAGACAGCGAAGGCGTCAAAGGTGTCCTGAGCGCCCTTCACCACGCGGTCATCGAAGGTGTCACCCGCGGCGGAGACGGAGGCCTGGTTGACGGCGTCACCGAAGGCACGCCACCGGGGCCCGACGTCAGCTCCGTACGCGCGGAAGAAGGCGAAGTCGCCCAGGGACGGCACGCCGTCGAAGTGGCGGCGCAGGTGCCGGAGGATGAGCTGGCCGCCCAGCGTGGAGCCCTCCAGGACGTAGAGGCAGCCCAGGGCTTCGGGCACGCCTGCCAGTGGGGGCAACTCCCCGCAGCGAGGCAGCCGTTCTAGCGAGGCGTCGTCATGGCCGAGCGCGCGGAGGTCCTCCTTCAAAAGGGGCACCTTCCAGCGCGCGTGGATGGACAGGCCTGCAACCGTTTCGAGCCCCAGTCCGGCGAGCCGGGCCTCCAGCGGGACGTAGAAGCCGTGAAGCGCTTCCAGGTGGCGGCGATACGCCCTGGGCGTCAGGTCCGCATCCATCAAACGAACCTGGGCCTCGGTGCGCTCGTGGTGCCGGCGCGTCTCGGTCTTCAGTCGCTGCATCAAGGACAAGGTGCCTGCACGATGCCGCCGTGGCTGCCCCGTGGGAACCGGGAATGGTGGACAAGTGTCCACCGCCCTACCCCTCGGGCGTCCAGGACACGGGCTCCCGAGCGGCCTCCAGCTGTCACGGCCAGCGGCAAGCAGGCCTCCCTGCTGTCAGATAGCATCGAACGCCATGCCATTCTTCCCGCGCTTGGCCATGGCGCTACTGCCACTGCTCGTCCTCTGTGCGTGCGCGGCGATTCCAACCGCGGCGCACGACGTGGAGGACGATGAACAAGCGGAGTCGTGTGCAACCACCAACGACGGTCTTTGCATCGTGCTCGCGTGCGAAGGGGGACTGTGCGGCATCTTCGAATGTGGGGATGTTGATGCCAACACGGTGGCGCATTCATCTACAGCGCCTGTCGTAGAGCTGGCTCGGAACTACCGCCCTCCCGCCTTCCGCAATTGGCGAAACATGGGCATCCGTCCGGGCGCACGGCCGCGAATGACGTTCCACTTTCGCTACCGCCAGGGATTTCTTCCCGCCATCCCCCGCGTACCGGGCAAGCTCGTGAAGCATCACCTGTTTCCCCAACAGAGGGAGCTTGCACAGTGGTTCACGCAGAATGGCGTGGACATCCACAAGTTCACCATGCTGATTCCAGAACACATCCACCGCCAGATTCACAGCGGCACGGGTCGAGGCGGCATGTGGAATCAAGCCTGGCGCGACTTCATGAGGGCCAAACGAAGCGGGCCCCTTCCTCCCGAAGTGTTTCACCGCAAAGCCGTCGAACTCATCTTCCAGTTCGAGCTGACCGGCCCTGTGGTGCCGTACAATACGTCCGTTGCGCCGTACCAGCACGGCCCCCAATTCCAGGCCCCCTGACCGCCTCAGGAAGACTCCATCCCAGGAATGCTCGTGAAGGTATTTGAAGTCGAGGAAGATACGGCCGCTGGTTACACGGGCAGCATTGACGCCATTCACCGCTGGGGGCTACCGGGCGTACAGCCCTGCCCGACATGCCGCGCGGGAGGCGGCTCCCCCGCCCTTGCCTATCCCTGCGTCGACCTTTCCACCCTCTCTACCAGGGAGCAACAAGCCCTCTCCGACCCCAGGCCCGTGCCGCGCGAGGCAGTGCTGAGACTCGTGGAGCGGGTACGGCCCTTTGCTCCGGCGTGGGCACGACTCGAGCCAGGGGCACAATTCGGTCCGCTGACAGGCCCTGGCATGGGCCGCTTCGGTTCGTTCTACATGCAAAACCCTTGGACCTTCCTGCTCCGGCGCGAAGCCTTGGAGGCGTTGCAATCCCACGGAGTGCGAGGACTCACGGGTCAGGCGGTCGACGTCCGCTTCCGTGGCAAGAACCCGCCGGACCTGATGGAACTGCAACTGGAACTGCACGGGCGACTCAATCCCGACTGCCTCCCGGCAAACCAGAAGCTCCCCTGCCCGACCTGCGGTAACGAGCCGTTCGACCTGCCCCAGCCCATCATCCTCCAGGCATCCTCCCTGCCCGCGGACGCGGACCTCTTCCGCATGGAAGACGCATGGACGGTCATCCTCGCCACGGAACGCTTCGTCGACGCGGCGGCGCGACTGAAGTTGGACGGCGTGGTGTTCCGGGAGCGGGAGCGCCGCTGATGGGCCCAACCCTCAGCCGCAGAAGCCGTTGGCCAGGCACGTCCGTCCCAGCCCACACGTCAGGCCGGAGGTGCGGCAGTTGGGCTGGCAGGCCCCCGAACCCGTGCCGTCGCGGTAGCAGACGTACCCGGAGCGGCAGTCCCCCTGCCCCGTCCCCACCTGCAGCGTGCACGTCGCCAGACAGGCCTTGAGGCCCGAGGCGGAATCCACGATGTAGCACCGCGAGCCCGCTGGACACGCGGAGTTGGTGCAATCCAGGGAGCAGTACCCACCCGGATAGTCCGTCACGCACACGCCCCCGGGACAGTCCACGTTGGAGCCGCACGCACTGCCCACCACCAGCGCCGGGGCATCATCGATGGGCGCCAGGGGAAGCAGGTCGAAGCTCACATTCTCGATGCGGTCGCCCTCCTCCACCTCCAGCGGCTCGAAGGAGTCCACGTTGCGCCAGTAGCCGGTGCGCTCACCGTCTTCGAAGAAGTTGCCATCCTGGTCGTCGTCGATGGTGGCCAGCGCGTAGTACGTCCGCGGCGCCAGGGAGATGCTGTACGCGTAGTTCGCCGACGCACGCGCGACGGCGATGGCGTCCTCCGAGGCCTGCCACGCCCCTCGCGCGTCCTGCCACACGAACGCAATGAGGGCGTCCAGGTCATTGGAAGCCCCCGCCACGCCAATCTTCACCGCCACCGTCGCCGAGCCCGCCGCCCCCGAGCCCACCAGGCTCAGCGTCACCACGGTGTCACCTCCGGCCAGCCCGGATGCATCCACCGCCACACTCAGCGAGGCCGAACCGAAGGCGGACACCCGCACCGTGTTGCCCTGCGGGAACGTCACCGCCGAGGCATTGGGCCCGCTGACGCTGGCCGACACCGTCAAATCGCCCCCCCGGTTGCCGCCCGCGTTGCTGACGGTGAGCTGCTGCGTGCCGCTGCCCCGGAAGAACAGCGTGGACGTCGTCACGTTGAGCTGAGGGTCCAACGTGCCGGGGTCCACGTTGGCGATGCGGGCCAGCGCCGCGCTCGCGTTGACGAGCCCCGCGCCGCAGCCCTCCGGGCACTGCTCGTTGGTGAGCGGCGTGGCGGTTTCCTTCAGGATGGTCTCCGCCAGCGCGGCCGTCAGGTCCGGCCGCGACGCCGCCATCAGCGCCACCACGCCCGCGACGTGAGGCGCCGCCATGCTGGTGCCCTGCGAAAAGGCATAGGCCGGCTGCCCGGTCTCATCCAGCACCGTGGACAGCACACCGTCCGGATAACCATCGCCGTTCAGGTCCTCGCGCATCTCTCCGCCAGAAGCCACCACGTCCACGTCCACGCCGAAGTTGGAGAAGCTGCTGCGCTGGCCCGCCAGACTGGTGGAGCCCACGCAGATGACGTTCCGCTGGTTGCATGGCGTGCTGTTGCGCGCATCCACGTCCTCATTGCCCGCGGCGACGACGATGATGGCCCCGCGTCCCAAGGCCGCGTCGATGGCGTCCTGGTACAGCGCCTGCGGCGGCGCGCGGCCCCCCAGGCTCATGTTCACCACCTTCGCGGGATTGAGATTGGGGGGCACACCCGGCACGTCGCCGCCCGTGGCCCAGGTGAGGGCCGCCGCGATGTCGAAGCTGGTGCCGCCCTTCCTCCCCAGCACCCGCACCGGCAGCAACCGGGCATTCCAGGCCACGCCCGCGACACCCACCTGGTTGTTCGTGTCCGCGGAGATGGTGCCCGCCACGTGCGAGCCGTGCCACGACGAGCCGCCGCTGGGCGTGTCCCCACCTTCGTCCCGCGGATCGCTGTCCCGGCCGTCGCCGTCACCCGCGTTCTCCGGGTCCGAAATCATGTCGTAACCCGGCAACACCCTCGTCAGGTCCGGGTGCGGAACGATGCCGCTGTCGAGGACGGCCACCACCACGCTGGAAGCGTCCGGCACCAGGTCCCACGCGGCCGGCAGGTTGAGCGTGGGGTAGTGCCACTGAAGGCTGTAGCCCAGGTCATTCGGCGCCGCCGTCGCCCGCATCCGCTCGTTGCGCACCGCGTACGTCACGCCCGGCACCCGGGCGAGCTCCGCCGCCCACTCCTGCGTCTTCGCGGCCGTCACCGCCTTGCCGTCCAACGGCTCGTAGCCCACCAGGTGCACGTACTCGCTGGCGTAGCCCTTGTGCACCGCGCGGAGGCCCGGGCGCCGCACCGCCGCCAGCACGCGCTCCGGCGACAGGCCCGCTTCCTCGAAGCGGAGGATGACGTCCCCCGGAATCGTGGGGTCCTCGCGGGAGGCCCGCTCGAGCGGCGCGGCGACCGGCTGCGAAGGGACAATGGGGAGCCCCGTCACGGCCTTTGGCGCCACCCGCGATTCGAGCGAGCGCCCCGCGTGCATTCCCCGCAGCGTCGCCTTCAGCTTCTCCAGCGCACCCGCGCGAAACGGCGAGCGCACCGTCTGGGAGACACCGTCACCGGTGGACTGTTCGCTGCTCCGGAAAGGCGTCAGCGTCCCCTGGATGCGCCCGGTCTGGGAGGGCTGCTTCCCCGGGTCTTCGTCGTCGCCAGAGCAGGAGGTGGCGGAGAGCAGCAACAGTCCCATCAACAACAGGCGAGGCATTCGGACGACCCCTCGAAAGAAACGAAAGGGGCAGCACCCTAGCATCCACTGCCCGACGGGGCCGCGCCGCTCAGCTCGCCATGGCCTCGCCGCCGTCTTCCGTGTCCTCTCCAACGTTGCCGTCGGCCGTATCGTCCAGTGCGCCGACATCTCGCGGCACACCGTCCACGTACGTCACCACGTTGCCCGGCATCGCCGGCACTCGCGGCCCGGGCGTCACCACGCCCGTGAGGTTGAGCGGGTCCACCCCGGACAACTGCACCCGCACACCGGACGGTGGCTGACGGCGCACCGAGCGCGCCATGTCCACCGCCTCCGGCAGCGCGAACTGCTCGCCCACGAAGCCCGACACGAAGCGGCCGCCACGCACCTCGCCGCGCGCCTCCATGCGGCGGTACACGAAGAGCAGCTCGCGCCACGTGGGCGCCAGCGCCTCGCGCATCACCAGGTCGCGCCAGACGATGCCGTAGCGCTGAAGGAAGAGGCGCGCCAGCGAGTCCAGCACCTCGTCCTGCGACTTCGGCTCCGCGGGCGCCAGCAGGCTCCAGCGGCCCGGGCCACCGCGCTGGAGCAGCTTCTGCCGCTTGCGGTGCGCCGGACTCTGGAGCACGCGCAGGTTCTGCACCGCGTCCGCCGTCACCAGCCCGCGCGCCACCAACTCCCACAGCGCGTCCTCGATTTCGGCGGGCAGCCTGCGCGCGCGCGACACCAGGTCCTGGAAGAAGCAGGCCCCGCGCCGCTCCAGCACCGCGACCACGTCCCTGGCGGGCGCGCTCAAGTCCGGCGGCGTCCACACGTCCCCATCCGCCAGCACCGCGTGAGGCCGCGCCGCGGTGAGCATCCACTCCAGGTCCTCGCGCAAGGTGAAGGTCAACGACGCGTTGCGCGTGGGCGACGCCCGCGAGCGCGTGGGCGCGGGCTCCGGCGGCATTACCGGCGCGCCCCGGCGTGGCCCTGGCGTGGGCTTCGCCTCCTTCGTCGTCAGCCGCCCCCAGGCCACCTCACCCGCGTAGCAAGCCCGCTCCAGCAGGTCCGGCGTGTAGCCCCGCATGCGCGCGGGCAGCAGGAAGCGCTCCCACGCGGACGCCGGCGCCTCATAGCCCTGCAGCAGCCGCACCGCCTTGAGCAGCCCCGTGGAGCCGCGCAGCGCGTCCAGTTCCTCCAGGTGGTGCCAGCGAAAGAGGAAGCGCATGAAGTCCTGCGCGCTCAGCGGCTCGATTTCCTTGCGCAGCCGTCCCACCGTCAGCCGGTGGATGCGCTGGAGCAGGCGCCGGTCGCACCACTCCAGCGGCGCGCTGGCCCCACCCGCCGGTGGGACTTCCAGCGGGCGGAAGCGGCCACGCAGCACGTTGCCCTGGGCCTCCAACTGGTGCATGGCCGCGTTGACGGAGTCCTCGTCCAGCACGACGAGCCGGGCCAGCTCCGCCACCGTCGTGGGCCCCAGCATCTCCATGCGTCCGCGCACCACCTGGAGCACGGCGGCGTCCCGCTCCACGGGCCGGTCATGCGCCAGCACCGGCAGCGGCGGCTGCATGGGCGCGTCCGGGAAGAGCACCCGCAGCGCGCTGCCCCGCTCCGCCGACACCAGGAAGCGGCCCGCGGGCAGGTCCATCCACGCCACCCGGCCCTGCTCGAACAGGGGCGTCGCAAGGCCGGGCGGCACCTCCGCGGCGGGCAGCAGAATCAGCTGCAACAGCGCGTCGTGCAGCTCGTCCTCATCGCGCATGGGCGGGGCGGCGTCCTCCACCACCGTGGCGATCGCCGTCGCGTCCAGCGCGCCGAAGGCCGTCACGTCCTCGGCGGGCATGGCGCGGCGCAGGGCCACGTTGCGCACGCGGCGCTCCTCGGCGGGCGCGTCATCCAGGAAGGTGTAGGGCTGGCTGTGAATCATCGCGTGCGCGAAGAGGCTGGGCTCCGGCACGTCACGCGCCAGCAGGCGGATGCGGCCATCCCGCATGCCGCGCAGCACCTCGCGCAGGCCGTCCACGTCCATGGCCTCGCGCAGGCAGTCATCCATGGTCTGCTTCACCAGCGGATGGTCCGGCAGCTCCAGGTCGCCGCCGCCGTGGTTGTCCTGGCAGCCCACCTGCTCCGGGAACACCGACGCCAGCAGGTCCTCGCTGCGGGCGCGCTGGAGGTTGGGCGCCACGCGCTTGCCTCCCATCATCCGGTGCAGCGCGAGCGACCGCGTGGCCACCCACCGGAAGCGCGTGCCGAAAATCGGCGCCTGGAGCACCGCCTGCACCAGCACCTCCTCCACATGGTCCGGGTGGAGGAAGTCGAAAATCTCCGCCAGCGGGAAGGAGTGCTGCTCGCCCAGCGCCAGGAGGATGCCGTCCTCCGTCGCCGCCGCCTGGAGCTCGAAGTCGAACGAGCGGCAGAAGCGCTTTCGCAGCGCCAGACCCCACGCGCGGTTGATGCGGCTGCCGAAGGGCGCGTGGATGATGAGCTGCATGCCGCCCGCCTCGTCGAAGAAGCGCTCGGCCACCACCGTGGTGTGGCTGGGCACCGCGTCGAGCATCTTCTGCCCCGTGCGCAGGTAGCCCATCAGCGCATCCACCGCGGGCGGCGGCATGCGCAGCTCCTTCTGGAGGAACGCCGGCGCATCCTCGCGTGACGTGAGCTCCTCGCGCAGGCGGCCCACCTGGAGCGACAGCTCGTCCGTGCGGCCCGGCGCCTCGCCGCGCCAGAAGGGCACGTTGGGCGGCGCGCCGCGCGCGTCCTCCACCTGCACCGTGCTGCCCGACACGCGCTGGATGCGCCACGCGGTGCTGCCCAGGAGGAAGATGTCCCCGGGCGACGACTCCACCGCGAAGTCCTCGTCCAGCGTGCCCACCACCTTGCCCTCCGGCTCCGCGGTGACGTTGAAGGTGAAGGTGTCCGGGATGGCGCCGCCATTGGTGAGCGCGGTGATGCGCACGCCACGCCGGCCCTTGAGGCGCTGGTTCACCCTGTCCCGGTGGAGGTGGATGCCCGCGCGGCCCCGGCGCGCCGCCACGCCTTCGGACAGCAGCTCCAGCACGCCCTGGTACTCCTCCCAGGTGAGGTTCCGGTATGAGTAGGCGCGCTGGAAGAGGCTGAAGAGCGCGCGCTCGTCCCACTCCTCACAGGCACACGCGGCGACTATCTGCTGCGCCAGCACGTCCAGCGGCTTCTCTGGAATCCGCACCGCGTCCAAATCACCTTCGCGCACGGCGTTGAGGAGCGCGGTGCACTCCATCAGCTCGTCGCGCGTCATCGCGAAGAGGATGCCCTTGGAGATGGCCGCCTTGTGGTGGCCCGCGCGGCCCACGCGCTGGAGCAGCACGGAGATGGCGCGCGTGCTGCCCAGTTGCACCACCAGGTCCACGTTGCCCACGTCGATGCCCAGCTCCAGCGACGCGGTGGCCACCATGGCCCGCAGCTGCCCGGACTTCAGCTTCTCCTCCGCGGCCAGCCGGATTTCGCGCGACATGCTGCCGTGGTGCGCCGCCACGGTGCCCTCGCCCAGGCGCTCACCCAGGTCATGCGCCACGCGCTCCGCCATCTTCCGCGTGTTGACGAAGACGAGCGTCGTGCGGTGCGCCCCCGTCAGCGCCACCAGCCTGTCATAGACCTGCCCCCACATCTCATGGCTGGCCAGCGACGACAGCTCCGCGTCCGGAATCTCCAGCGTCAAATCCCACGGGCGCAGGTGGCCCACCTCCACCCGCTTGCACTCCCGGTGGGAGGCGCCAGTGAGGAACCCGGCGATGGCCTCCAGCGGCTTCTGCGTCGCCGACAGGCCGATGAGCTGGGGCCGCGCGTCCGTGAGCGCCTTGAGCCGCTCCAGCGACAGCGCGAAGTGGCTGCCCCGCTTGTCGCGCGCCAGGGCGTGGATTTCGTCCACGATGACGGTGCGCACCGCGCGCAGCGTGGCGCGGGCCTTCTCCGCCGTGAGGTAGAGGTAGAAGGACTCCGGCGTGGTGATGAGGATGTGCGGCGGACGGCGCACCATCTGCGCGCGCTCGGACGCCGGCGTGTCTCCGCTGCGCACCTGGACGCGCAGCTCCTGGGGCTGGAAGCCCTCCGCGCGAGCCCGGGCGAGCAGCTCCTCCAGCGGCTGGAGCAGGTTCTTCTGCACGTCGTTGCCCAGCGCCTTGAGCGGTGACACGTAGAGCACCTGCGTGCAGTCCGGCAGCGTGCCCTCCAGCGCCAGCCGGAACAGCGAATCCAGCGCGGCGAGGAACGCCGTCAGCGTCTTGCCGCTGCCGGTGGGCGCGGCGATGAGCACGTCATGCCCTGCCTGGATGAGCGGCCAGCCCTCCACCTGGGGACGACTGGGCTCGCCCAGGCGCTCCGCGAACCAGCGGCGCACCACCGGGTGGAAGGGCGCCAGCGCCGGGTGCGCCGCGTACTCCGTGGCGAAGTCGAGGCTGATTTGCGGGGCCATGGGAACCTCCAGCCCCAGCCTGAACACAGGTACAGCCCGGCGTCAACGCGATGAAACTCCGTGAGTAGTCCCCCCTCATGGGTGCGACATGCGCCGGACGAGGCCCTGGTGGGACGCAGGCCCTGCGTGCGGGCAGGACACTGACGCGTCACCCCCCATGCATGACACGTCAGCCGCAATGCCTGACAGCCCCCAAAGCCAGTCTTCGCGCGCAAAAAGCACACGCCACCTGGAATCCCCACACAAGCCTTTCGGGGAATGTGCCTTGCACCCCCTCCCGGGACACCGCGAGGAGCGAAGGCATGAGCCCAACCTATAAGATTCACCCGGCGATTGGCGTGGCCCGCGTCGGAGACAGCGAGGAGTACTACCTGGGCCCGGAGGAGGCGGGTGGCCTTCCGCAGGAGGTGAGTGGCGGGGATGTCACCGTCTTCCGCGATGGACAACAGGCCATGCGGAGGCAGGCGGCGCGTTTTCAAATCCACGCCTACGACTCGCCCGGTGCGAACGGGCGCCGCATCCAGCCCGGTGAAGGCGGCGTCAAGGACATCCGCTGGACGGTCCACCTCGCCAACAAGAAGGCCGCCTGGTACGAGTTCCAGCAGCAGCTGGGCGCAGACGGGAACTATCAGCCCCAGGGCACGCCGCCCACGCCGCACCCGCTGAGAAACCCGCGCGTCGAGGGCGCCGCGCGCGCCAGCCTCATCATCGACCCGGGGCCGCGCACCGTCGCCTGCCGGGGCAGCCAGGGCCTGCCCACCACCGCCGACTTCGGGAAGGACGCGCCTGGCGGCTACGCCACCTCCTTCCCCCCCGCGAACCTCCTCCCCGAGAACAGCGACATCACCACGCTGGGCCAGCTCATCGTGGATGGCCAAGGCGCTCTCCACGCGCTGGGCGGCTACGGCAAGTCCGGCGCCTCCACGCACTACGACCTGACCTCCGGGCTGCTTGAGAACTGGAGCGACGCCGGCACGCTCAACCTGAAGGGCGCGACGCAGTCCATGGTAAAGGACCTCCTGGACGCGCTGAAGAGCATCGCGGACATCGGCTACGACACCCAGCAGGACTTCGACGCCGCCGTGGACGGCGTGCTCGCGAACCCGGCGCTGAAGCTATCAACGGACCAGGTCGCCCAGGCCCGGTGCATCATCCGGAAGGAGGCCCACGCCCAGCCACGGCTGGATGTCTACGCCAACAATCCCTTCTGGTGGGACGACGTCTCGGACGGGCCCGTCACCGCGACGCTGGTCATGGATGACGACAGCGAGCACGAGGTCGACTTCCCGGCCTGGATGTTCGTGGGGCCCCCCGCCTACGCCCCCCAGCTCCTCAACATCATCAGCCTCTACGACACGCTCTTCGACACGTTCGTCCGGGAGCGGAACCTCCGCCCCGACATCTGCCAGGGCGGGACGTTCAACGACACGTACACGCCCAACTTCCAGGCGGACATCCTCCCCATCCTGAGCCGGCCCGCCGCCTACGAGTGGGTCTCCGACGTCGGCCCCCTGGGCAATAGCAAGCACGATGCCTTCGAGGCGGGAAAGCTGCCGCCGCGCTTCATGCAGCACATCCGGAAGCCCTCGGACGTCAACGTGCCCACGCCCGACCTGATGCCGAAGATGGCCGGAGACAACCCCCTCACGGACTACGTCCCCCGGACGTTCCTGTCCCTCACGCAGACGCAGTACTTCTTCCTCCAGCAGTACAGCCAGGGGCGCGTCGACCACGGCCCCCCGCCGCCTCCCGCGTCCGACGGCGCGCGGCTGGACCGCGCGGTGCTGGACAACTGCGTGGGCGGCGCCTTCTGCCCAGGCATCGAAGTGACGTGGATTGCCCGGGACGCGAACTTCTTCATGGAGGACCCGGCCGCGGGCATCCGCTTCAAACACCGCGCCCTGAGCGGACACGGACTCCAGTGGGACACCAACCCGCATGACGGCCTGGGCCTGGAGCCCGGTGATGCCAGCAAGTACATGGCGCAGCCCTGGCAGGCCGACTTCAACGAGTGCTCCAACCAGCCAGTCCAGGGGACGTCGCTGTGGTGGTGGCCCGCGCAGCGGCCCTACTACGTCAACTACCTGGACGAGTCCGGACAGTGGCAACAGGGCTACTGGACGCGGCCCGAAGACAGCAACTTCGTGAAGGACGAGGACATGGTCTTCCACTGGAAGAGCCTGGGCTTCATCCTCCGGAGGTCGGATGCGCCGCAGGCAGCCCGGGGGCCGGAGTCCGGCCCGGGCATGCCCCCCCCGCCCCAGTTCATCGAGGTGGAGCGGACGTACAAGCCCGGCGCCACCCCGTCTCCCAGCGCGCCGAAAGCGGGCGCCGCGTGAGCGAGCCCACTTGCGACGTGGCCATCATCGGCGGTGGACCCGCCGGCACCGCGATGGCCATCGCCCTGAGAGACCGTGCGCCGTACCTCTCCGTGACGGTGCTCGAGCGCACCACCTACGACACACCCCGGCTTGGCGAGACGCTGCCGCCGGACGTGCGTGTTCCCCTGTCGCGGCTGGGCGCCTGGAGCTCCTTCCTCCGCGATGGACACCTCGCGTCGCGAGGCACCTCCTCGTGCTGGGGCCACCCGGAGCCGAGCTTCAACGACACCCTGATGTCGCCGTGGGGCTCCGCCTGGCACCTGGACCGGACGCGCTTCGACGAACGGCTGAGCCTCGAAGCCATCCAGCAGGGCGCGCACGTCCAGCGCGCGACGACGCTGCTGAGCGCGGAGCGCCTGGGACGAGATGGCTACCGGCTCATCCTCTCCCGGCGTCACGTGGGGCCCTGCACCCTGCGGGCGCGCTTCGTCGTGGATGCCACGGGGTGGAAGGCCCCCTTCGCCACGGCCCAGGAGGCGAAGCGCTGCGTGGCGGACCGCTGCTTCGCCGTGTTTGGCGCCTTCCAGGTCCAGGACGGCGAGACGTTCTCCACCCACGCGATGGTGGAGTCCTGCGCGGAGGGCTGGTGGTACTCGGCGCTGCTCCCCGGCGGGCGCGTCGTCGTCGCCATGGTGGGAGACGGAGACTCCCTGCGCGGCCTGCGCTGGGCCACGCCCGAGCCCTGGATGTCCCTGCTGCGGCAGGCCCCGGCCACCCTGGCCCGGCTCCAGGCGTGTGACTTCACCGGCGACGCGCTCACCGCGGTGCCCGTCCTCGTCAGCGAGCTGGACCGGATGCATGGCGAGCACTGGCTCGCCGTGGGTGACGCGGCCTGCACCTATGACCCGCTGTCCTCCCAGGGCATCACCAAGGCACTGGACAGCGCGCTGCTGGCCGCCGACGCCCTGGAGCAGCACCTGCGCGGCGCCCCCCATGCGCTGCGAGCCTACGAGGCCACGCTGCACGAGCGCTTCCAGGAGCACCAGCGCACGCGCGGCCACTACTACCGCCAGGAGCAGCGGTGGCCTGACGCCCCCTTCTGGAAGAACCGGTGCGCGGCCCTCCCCCACCCCCTCCCCTCCGTCCCACCGTCACGCCATGTCCCCGAGGTGAACCCATGAAGACACAGTCTCCACGCCACGTGAGGGCCATCGGCGGTGCCGTGGGCCTGGTCGCGGTGGCCGTCGCCGTCTGGCATTGGGGTGGCGGCGCCACGACGGAGCCGCCCGTGCGAGCCACCGCTGACGCCTCCGCCGACGCCGCCACCAGCGCCGTCACGTCAGACGGGCTCGTCCCGCCGCCGTACCCCGTGTTTCCTCGCGGGAATGTGCTGACGCGCCCGCTGGACGAGTCCAGCCCCGAGGCGCAGGCGTTCCTCGACTTCTACACGAAGCAACTGGGCGTCCAGCTCCCCCGCATCAGCAGCAAGGACCTGCTCAAGCTCCCCAACCGGAGCCTGGACATCGCCCACAACGGCCTGGAGCTCGGCAGCGGGCAGTTCAACTCCTCGCTCGTCTGTCAGTCCTGCCATGACACGGACTGGAAGGCCCAGGGCCTGGACCTGCCGGAGATGGCGTTCTGGCAGCAGCATGGGGTCGACAGCCTCTGGGAGGAGGGCAGCCCCAACGCCATGAAGCTGGCCGCCAACTGGTCCCTGTTCGGCGACTGGAGCGGCTCCATCAAGGCCCTGGCCGGCAGGGACCCTGTCTTCCTCGCGCAGGTGGAGACGACGCGCGGCCTCTCCCCCCACGCGCCCGCCAGCGTGGACAACCTCTGCTTCCGGTGCCACTCGCCCCCGGCCCAGCGGGAGGCCAATGGCAACAACCTCTCGTTCGACCACCGCTTCCTCTATTCAACCCCGGAGGGCTCGGCCTACGACAACACGCAGCCAGGCGACCCCTACACCCAGGCGAAATACGCGACCTACGGCGCGCTGGGGCGCGACGGGCTGTCATGCAGCGTCTGCCACTCCATGGCGCCGACGCAGGGGCAGCCCTGGAACGGCACCGACTACACCCTCTTCTACGGGGATGGCGACAACTCCATCTACGGCAGCGGCGTCGCGGGCCGGCTGGTGAACCAGAGCGACAAGGGCACCGTCACGCCGCCGCCCTACCCGTTCACCTCCTCCATGAACCTGCGCCCGGGCGCCGTCGTCGGACCAGACACCCAGTTGAACACGACGCCCATGGCGGCGGCGGGCCTCAGCCTGGAGACGGCCGCGAGCGTGAGCGGCCACACCTACCTGCGCGACTCCACCGTCTGCGGCGCCTGCCACGTCGTCATCTTGCCCAAGGTCCCCAGCAACTACCGGCCGGGCATGCTCATCTCCGAGGCGAAGAGCGGCTACGAGCGCCCCGTGAGCTGTCCGCCCGGCCAGAAGACCTTCGACCCGAAGGGAGACTTCCTCAACGACCCCTGCGTCGCGCTGGCCTACGAGCAGACGACGTACTTCGAATGGCTCAACAGCGACTACCCGGAGGGCAACACCACCTGCCAGAGCTGCCACATGCCGCTCACGGCGCCCGCCTCGCCCCACGACAAGCGGGTGTTCGTGGCGCAGTACAACGACGACCTCGCGCCCTACTTCGTCGGCAGCCCCGACGCGGTCTCTCGTGACTACAACCGGCACACGCTGCTGGGCATCAACCTGTTCGTCCACGAGATGTTCCAGCAGTTCCCGGACGTGCTCGGCCTGGACTTCTACCTGGCGCCGGACTCGCGCGTGCCGCCCTTCCTTCAGTCCCCGGAGATTCGCAACCGCACGCCCAACCTGGTCCTCAATCCCGGGGCGGAGCAGCAGCCGCTCGTGGGCTGGAGCCCCAGCGGCGCCATCACCGCCGTGCAGTCGCTCACGGGCGCCCAGGGGCAGCCCGTCCACCCGAGCCATGGCCAGTACTTCTTCCAGCTCGGGGAGGGCCAGGCGACGCTGGACCTCACCCTGTCCGGAGACCAGGCCCGCTGGGTGGACCAGGCGGGCGCGAAGGCCCACGTCGTCTGGGGCTCCACCGCGTACTGCGACCGCCTCTCCTGCGGACAGTTGACCCTCCAGGCGCTCGATGCGCAGGGCGTCACGGTGGCCACGTCCGCGCCGCTCCAGGCACCCGCGGGGACGTCAAGCTGGCTGCCCCTCCGCGCCACGCAGCCCCTGGCCACGGGCGTCCGGAAGCTGCGGCTGACCTACAGCGCGCGAAAGGGCGAGGCGCTGATGCTGGATGACCTCTTCCTCTTCGTGCAGCTCCCGGATGGAATCACCGCTCCACTCACGGACGCGCCCCGCGACTACGTGTTCGCCAACAACCTGCTCAACGCCGAGCAGTCCATCCTGGACCTCGCCTATGGCACGGCGCAGGGCACCTACAACCCGGAGCTCCCCGCGGCGCAGCTCCTGCCCGGCGCCTACACCACGGACGCCACGACGCTGACGGTGCCCGTCCAGGTCCTCAACAACGCGGGCCACAAGTTCCCCAGCGGCGCCGGCTTCCGCAGGGCCTTCATCCAGTTCGAGGTCCTGGACGCGCAAGGCCAGGTGCTCTGGGCCTCTGGACAGCCCAACGCCCAGGGCGCCATCTGCGACGGGGCCTGCACACAGGATGGGAACAACATCCTCGCCAGTGAGTTCACGAGCGACCCCTCCCAGCTCCAGCCCCACTACCAGCGCATCCAGCGGCAGGACCAGGTGCAAATCTACGAGGTCCGCGCCATTGACGACGCGAAGCAGGTCACCAGCCTGGAGCTCCAGCAGTTCAAGGAGGTGAAGGACAACCGCATCCTCCCCGTGGGCTGGAAGCCCCCGAGCCTCCGCCAGGACGGGGACGTGCGGTTTGGCTTGAGCCTCCAGCAGCTCGCCCGGCTCACGGAGCCCTTGAGCACCATCCTCGGCCCTGATGACGACAGCATCAAGAGCGACCCGGACTACCCCAATGACACGAAGGCCCGCGCCGCCGAGGGCGAGGACAACCTGGTGTACCAGGTCCCCCTGTCCGAGATTCCCAACTGGGCGTCCATCCGGCTCCGCCTGAACTACCAGAGCATCCCCCCGGGCTACCTCGGCGCGCGGTTCAAGAACGCGCTCCAGGACGACCAGGGCGCGCAGCAGGAGCCGGGCCCCGCGATGAAGCGGCTCATCTACATGAGCAGCCACCTCAACATGAAGACGAACCCCGGTGAGAAGACCTACGGCCCCAACCAGCCCACCGAGGTCCTGACGAACTGGTCCCTGGTGCTCAGCGAGACGCGCGTACCGAAACGCTGAATCCAGGCGCGGCGTGGCCGGTGTGGCTCCACGGGTCCACGGCCGCCGCGCGAAAAGAAGCGGCCACCGGCGGGAGTGCCGGTGGCCGCGAGGACAACGCCGCGCTGAGCCCTGGCTCAGCGGAACAGCAGGGTGTGAGAGCCCAGGACGACGCCCCGCTTACCGTCCAGCTCCTCGCAGCGCTTCGGAGACAGCTTCAACTGCTGGGGCGTGAAGAGCCGGTGATACAGGCGGTGGTCCTCGGAGACGAACTGCGTCGCCTTGAGGGTGATGCTCATCCCCGGCAGGGCCGACTTGCCGTTCGGCCAGTAGGAGTAGTCGATGTCCGTCTTGTAGTTGGCGGGCACGAAGCAATCGATGCCGGTGTGCCAGTTGTAATTGCCCTGGTCGTCCTGCAACGACTGCCCCACGTCCTGCTTCGGCAGGGCGATGAGGGGCGAAGGGCCGGGGGTCCCCGCCGAGAAGGCCACGCTCGCGCCCTGCGGGACGTTCGTGCAGAAGATGTCGAAGGAAATCGTCGCGGCTTCGGTCCCCTGCGCGTACTTCAGCCCCAGCGTCGTGTAGTCCGGGCTGCCCGCATCCACGATGGTGACGTTCCGCCAGCCGAACCCCGGGTTGTTGATGATGAACTCCGACAGGTCCGTGACGCTTGACGCATCTGGAATGTCACTGGGGTGCTCGCTCGTCACCACCCGCGAGACGAGGCAGTGGTGGTCCGCCGAGTCCGGACGCCAGACGAAGGGGTTGTCCGTCACCGCAATCCCGCCGCCGTCCGCCTGGATGACATTGAGCCTGTGATTGTCGACGTTCTTGTCGCTGGTCTGCAGCTCGTTGTCCTTCCACAGAAAGGGATACAGGAGCAGGTTGGCCGGCAACGCGTACAGGCACACGCTCCCGGAGTTGCTGGCACCCGCCAGGTTCTTCGCGCGCAGGTAGATGTAGTTGTCGGCATCCTTCACCAGGTTCTGCCCCACATCGTTCGCGTAGTTCTCAGCGAAGAACTGCTTCGGATTCCGCGTGGGGAGGGTGCCGTAGGGGATGATGTCCGGCGACGTATACGCCGGCAGCGGCGAGGGCATCTGCCCTACGTCCTCGAGGTTGGTCCGGAAGAACAAGTCGTCGTAGTTGCTCATCTTGGCGGGTCCTTGGCTTGGGTGGCATTCGCGCGACAGCGCGACAGCGCGCAATGCACCGCCCAAGCCAGCCCCCGGAAACCCTATCCGCCCCAAAACACTGCGCGGCCACGCCTGGCTCCGGCGGCGCCAGGTGTCATTGACGCAGCCCACGCGCCTCCTGACGCGTCAGAAAATCCAGAGGCGCTCTTTCGGGAACGCGAGCGTGTACGCGCCAGGCGCCAGTGCTTCGCGCGTGCTGGCGCGCAGCGTCTGCCCTTCGACCTGGAACTGGTGCTCCCAGCGCCCGCCCACGTAGAGGGAGCTCGCCAACGTGGCGGGGAGCCGGTTCTCCCCGGGCCCGGAGGCCAACTGGAGCGCCTCCACGCGGATGACGCCCGTGGCCGTGTCGTCACCAGGGCCGTCTCCCCGCGGCTGCCCCCACAGCGACTGGCCGCCCACTTGAAGGCGCGCCTCGCCGCCGCGCCGCTCCACCACGCGGCCTGACAGCGTGTTGTTCACGCCCATGAAGTCGGCGGCGAAGAGGCTCCACGGCTCCGTGTAGAGCTGCTCGGGCGTCCCGTCCTGCACCATCCGCCCACCGTCCAGCAGCATGATGCGGTCGGCGATGGCCATGGCCTCCACCTGGTCATGGGTGACGAAGAGCGCGGTGAGCCCCAGCCGCTTGATGAGCGCGCGAATCCACACGCGCGCCTCCTCCCGCAGCTTCGCGTCCAGGTTGGACAGCGGCTCGTCCAGGAGCACCAGCGGCGGCCCGTAGACGAGCGCCCGCGCCAGCGCCACGCGCTGCTGCTGCCCACCGGAGAGCTGGCTGGGGAAACGGTCGGCGTAGCCCTCCAGGCCCACGCCCTGGAGCACCTCGCGCACGGCCCGGTCCACCTGCGCCCGGGACTGCCTGCGCAGCCGCAGGCCGTAGGCCACGTTGTCGAACACCGTCTTGTGCGGCCACAACGCGTAGGATTGGAAGACGAGCCCCAGGTCACGCCGCTCCGGCGGCAGGTTCACCTTCGCCGCCGCGTCGAACACCGTGCGCTCACCGATGTGGATGCGCCCGCGCACCGGCGTCTCCAAGCCGGCCACGGAGCGCAGCAGCGTGGACTTGCCACTGCCGGAGCGTCCCAGCAGCGCCACCACCTCTCCGTCCCGGAAGTCGGCGGTGATGCCCTTCAGGATGTCATTCGCGCCGAGCCGGACGTGGACGTCCTCGACAAGCAACCGGGCCATGCCGTGACTTTCCTTCCGGACGGGGAGCGCGTCCAGCCCGGGGTCCGTCGTGGCGGCGCGCCCGCCTCAGTGAACGCCACGAGGACCGGCACCGGCCACGGGCGCCCGGCTGGCGGCCTTCGTCCAGGTGACGCGGAAGGTGGCCGCCGTGCCGTCGAAGGCGATGGGCTTCACGTCCACCTGCCCCGCGCCCGCCGACCGCAGCGTCTCCGCCAGGAAGCCCGCCGCGAAGTCCGGCGTGTCCGCCGTGACGTCCTTCATCCACAGCGTGGCGCTGTCCTGCGTGGACTCTTCCACGCGGACCTCGTTGAAGTTGTTGCCGGCGCGGATGTTGTACGGCACCCGCTCCAGCGTGCGCCGCGGCCCCAACTGGGTGACGAGCGACAGGCTGGCCCGGCCCACCGACGTCTGCCGGAAGCCCTGGAGGAAGCGCGCGCCCAGCGCGAAGCTGGCCTCGTGCGGAGGCAGGGCCGGGAAGACATCCTGCCCCGCCACGCGCAGGAAGGCGCGCCACTGCTCCAAGGTGTACTGGGGGCGCAGCGGCTCCGACAGGTCGAGCCCCGCCGCCTTCAGGCGCTGCCGCCCTTCACGGGTGAGGTACGGCCCGAGCGCTCGTACGAAGAGGGCTTCCACGGACTGAGCGAAGATGAGCTTCTCTGACGCCATGCACGGAAGGTGGTGGCGGCAACCCCCAAGCGGGAGTCATGAGGTGCGCCAAACGTCAGCTGGTCATCATCGTGGCAACCGGATGAGGAAGGTCGTGCCTTCCGTCGCACTGGAGGCCACCTGCGCGTCCCCGTCGTGCGCCCGGACAATCTGCCGGGTGATGTAGAGGCCCAGCCCCAGGCCACCCGGCGCGCCCTCGTCACCGGCGGCGCGCCGGCCCCGGCGCCAGGCACCGAAGACGTGGGGCAGGTCCTCGGTGGGGATGGGCGTGCCGCGGTTGTGGATGCGCAGCACCACTTCGCGCTCGGAGCCCTCGGCGCCTACCCACACGGCGCTCTCCGCGGGGCTGTACTTCAGCGCGTTGGCCACCAGGTTGCCCACGGCCTGCTCCAGGCGGTCGGCGTCCCACTTCCCCAGGCCCTCGCCGCGGCACTCCAGCCGCACCACCCGGCCCGGATGGCTGGCGCGCAGCTCGTCCACGGTGCGGCGCACCACCCCGAACACGTCGCACGGCGAGCGCACCACCGGAATGCCGCCGCCCAGCCGCGAGCGCGCGAAGTCCAGCAGCTGGCGAATCATCCGGTCCATGCGCTCGGCGCTGGTGAGGATGCGCTCGGTGAGCATGCCCTGGCGCTCGTCCAACGTGCCCTTGCGCCGGAGCTGCTGCGCGGACATGGACAACGCGTTGAGCGGGTTGCGCAGGTCATGCCCCAGCATGCCGATGAACTGCTCGCGGAACTCTTCCGCGCTGCGCGACTCCGTGACGTCCCGCAGGGAGGACATCACCGCCAGCACCTCGCCGCCGGCCCCCAGCGCGGGCGACAACACATAGTCGAAGTACCGCGGGCCCCGGTCCGACTCCAAGGCGATGGTGCCTCGCTGCACCTGCCCCGTGCGCAAGGCCATCCGCACCTGTTCGATGTACGGCGTCAGCGCCGAGTCCGCGGCCTGCATCTCATCCAGCGTCCTCCCCGGTGCATGCACGACGTGGCTGCCCCGCGCCGCATACAGGGACTGGTTGGCCGACAGGACGCGCCCCGTCTCGTCATAGAGCGCGATGGGGTCCGCCGCGCAGGAGATGGCCAACTCCAGGAGCTGGCGCTGGTGCGCCACCTCGCGGGACAGCACCTTCACCTCGCGCTCGGCCTGGCGCAGCCGGAGCAGCGCGTGAACCTGGGCCACCAGCTCCTCCGGATCCACCGGCGCCACCAGGTAGCCGTCCGCGCCGCGCTCCAAGCCCTGCGCCCGGTCCCCCGGCCCCACGGCCTGTGCGGACAGGTGGAGCACCAGGACACCCTGGGTGCGAGGCTTCTCCTTCAACTTCCGGCACACCTCCAGGCCGCTGATGTCCGGCAGCCGCACGTCCAGGATGACGAGGTCCGTCTCCTCGTTCGCCAGCGCGAGCGCCTCCATCCCGGAAGCGGCGTCCACGACGCGGAAGCCCGCGAGCCCCAGCACGCGAGAGGTGACGTAGCGGCTGGCCGCGTCGTCGTTGACGTTGAGGATGAGCGCGGAAGTGGGAGGCATACGGGGGGTGTGCGAACCAGGCTCTTTCGTAGCCGCGCCTCCGCCTGAATGCCAGATGTTACGGACGCCCCCAGGGGGACTGGCGGGGCGGGCAGACAAGCGACTGACTGTCCAGGAACTCAGCAAAAAGTTCATGGCCGGTGCCGGACGCGCCGTTTCGCGATAGGGAAGGCCCCATGCGCCCTCCCTGTCGCCCTCTTCCCGCGGACGGCCGCTTCCTCCAGGCCGTGGGTCCCACTCCGCTCGTCCCCGTGCGTCTCCACGAGGAGGGCCCCACCATCTGGTGCAAGCTGGAGTTCCTCAACCCCAGCGGCTCCACCAAGGACCGCATCGCGCGCTACATGTTGGAGAAGGCCTGGCGCCAGGGAGAGCTGGTCTCCGGCGGCGAGGTCATCGAGGCGTCCAGCGGCTCCACGAGCATCGCTCTGGCGCTGGCCTGCGCCCAGATGGGCCTGCGCTTCACGGCGGTGATGCCGGAGGGCGTCACCGGGGAGCGCATCCTCACCATCCGCGCCTATGGCGGTGACGTGATTCTGGTGCCGCGCGACGCCGGCGTGCATGGCGCCATCGTGAAGGCGGCCGAACTGGCGCGTGAGCGCGAGGCCTTCGCGCCCCGCCAGTTCGAGAACCCGGACAACGCCGAGGCCCACCGGGTGTGGACGGGCCAGGAGATTCTGTCGCAAATCCCGGGCGGGCTGGTGCACGGCGTGGTCAGCGGCGTGGGCACGGGCGGCACCGTGGTGGGCCTGTACCAGGCCTTCGCGGAAGCAGGCTGTCCGGTGACGGCCTTCGTGGCGCGCCCCATCGCCGGGCTGGGTTGCGACATCGAGTGTTGCAGCTTCAGCCCCCGCGTGCCGGGTGTGGTGGATGGCATGTCCCGGCTGTACCGCGAGGCGGACATGCCGGGCCGCGTGGAAATCGACGTGTCGGACGACGTGGCCATGAGCACCGCCAGGGCGCTCATCCGCCGCGGCTTCCCGGTGGGGCCGTCGTCCGGCCTCAACTACGTGGCCGCGGTGGAAGCCGCGAAGCGACTGGGTCCAGGCGCGCAGGTGGTGACGGTGTTCCCTGACCGCATGGAGCGCTACTTCTCCACCGAGCTCATCCAGCCCAAGCCCGTGCCAGCACGCGGCGCGGCATGAGTTGAACGGGAATGGCGTGACGCGCGCGGAGTTGCATGCTCCGTCCCGCCGCGCTATCTGCCTGGCAAGCCCACGGTCATGCTCCTCCGAGTCCTGACATTGCTGGTGGTCCTGGGGCTGCCTCCCATCGCGGGGGCGGCCGAGGGGCTGTTCCATCTCTGCCAGGGCACGGTGAAGCTGGACCTGACGTGCGCCTGCCACCAGGCGAAGCGGGCGAAGGCCGCGAAGGCCGCCCCGGAAGCGGGCATCCATGCCGACCACCGCGACTGCTGCGGCGAGCTCGCCGTGCGGCTCCCGGCGCCGGAGCCCGTCACCTCGAGCTCCGGACCTTCGTGGACGCTGACGCCGCTGGCGGTGCTTCCCCAGGCCGTCGCGGTGGTGCCACCGGCGCCCGAGTCCCTGCCCACGTCGTGGGTGCGCATCCGGGGCGTGCACCGCGCCACCGCGCCACCGCTGTACCTGCGGCACTGCTCCTACCTCATTTGAGACGTCCGGCCCGCATGCGCTGAGGCCTGGCGGGTGGACGTGTGTCCACCGGCCGGATTCCGCCCGCCGCCGGTGACGTCCTTCTCCCGGCGACAGGCTCGTATCCCGTCATCTGGAGCAGGAAGTCATGTCGTCCCATGGAACCTGGAGGCGGTCCGCCACGCGGGCCGTGCTCGCCACCGGCGCCGCCGTGTGGCTGGGCCCCGGCGCGGCCGGAGCCAATGAGCAGCGGTATCAATCCCAACTCGAAGCCGTTGCCCGGCAGGCACCGGAGGCCCAGGCACCAGCGCCCTTCACGCGTGTGAGTGTGCTGGAGCGCGCGGAGCTGGTGCGGCAGGTGCTCGCGCGCAACCCCTCGCTGGAGGCGGCGCGTGAGGCCTGGCGCGCCAGCCTCGAACGCTACCCGCGTGAGACGGCGCTCGAAGACCCGAGGCTGTCCTACGGCGTCGCGCCGCTGAGCATCACCGGCAGCGCGCGCTTCGGGCAGTCCGTGGAGCTGAGCCAGCAGCTCCCCTTCCCCGGCAAGCGCGGCCTGCGGGGCGAGATGGCCCTGGCGGAAGCGCAGGCGATGCGCGAGGACCGTGAGGCCCTGCGCCTGCGCCTGGCCCTCATGGCGTCCACGCTCTTCGATGACTTGTTCGTCGTGGAGCGCTCGCTCGCCGTCACCGAGGAGCACCTGCGGCTGCTCGAGCAGCTCAAGAAGAGCGCGGAGGCCCAGTACGTCACCGGCCGCGCCTCGCAGCAGGACCCGCTCCAGGCGGAGGTGGAGCTGAGCGAGGTGCTGCGCGAACAGGTGATGTTCGAAGCCGAGCGCGAGCGGCTGCGTGCCCAGCTCAACGGCCTGCTCCACCGCTCGCCCCAGGCCCCGCTGCCGCCGCTGCCGGAGGTACTGCCCGCGCAGGCCGCGGAGTCCATGCCCGCCGAACGGCTGCAAGACGAAGCGCTGCGCCTGCGGCCGGAGCTGGAGGGCCTCCGGGCCCGGCTCGGTGGAGGCGAGGCCGCCGTCCAGCTCGCGAAGCGAGACTACTACCCGGATGTCATGGTGATGGGTGAGTACAACTCCATGTGGATGGACACGCCCCACCAGTTCATGGCGGGCGTCACCCTCAACATCCCGCTCGACTTCGGCAAGCGGAAGGCCGCGGTGCGAGAGGCCGAGTCCGGCCTGAAGCGCCTGCGCCGGGAGGAGGAGCAGCTCATCTCCGACATCCGCGTCGAGGTGGAGCAGGCGCGCTCGCGTGCCGAGGAGACGCGGCGCGTGGTGGCGCTCTTCCAGGAGCGGCTCGTCCCCGCGGCGAAGGACCAGGTGGCCGCCGCCCGCGCGGGCTTCGAGAGCGGCAAGAACAGCTTCCAGGTCCTCATCGAGGCGGAGCGCGGCCTGCGCCGCGTGGAGCTGCGTGAACAGATGGCCCTGGCGGACGTGCAGCGCCGCCGGGCGGAGCTGGACAGGGCCATGGGCCACACCCCGGGATTGCCCCGGAACGGAGAGACGCGATGAGCCCCCCGAACCGCCGCCGCATCGCCCCCTGGCTGGGAATGCTGGCGCTCGCAGCGCTCGCCGTCGTGGCCTGGAGGCCCCTCGTGAGCTGGTTCTCCGGCGCCACGTCCCACACCGGCACCGCGCCCGCCACGCATGACGCTCACGGTGGCGCGGGCACGCCCCTGCCCGACGCCGCCTTGGAGTACACGCGCGCGGCCTTCGAGTCCTACGAAGCCGCGCGGGCCCTGCTCGCGCAGGACGCCATGGACGGCCTCGCGGCCAGGGCCGGAGAGCTGAAGGCCGCGCTCCAGCAAGCCGCCGAGGCCGCGCAAGGTGACGGCACGCCGCTGACGGCCTGGCTCCAGCAGGGCGTGGACGCCGCCTCGCACCTGGCTTCAGCGAAGGACGCCGAGGCGGCGCGCCAGCACTTCGCGCGCGTGAGTGAGGCGCTCATCGCCCTGGCGTCCGCCGACCCGCGACTCCAGGAAGGCTGGCACGTCTTCGAATGCCCCATGGTGGACGGGGTGAACCAGTGGCTCCAGCGCGAGCCGAAGCTGGAGAACCCGTACATGGGCCGGCGCATGCTGGCGTGTGGCACCCCCAGCGAGTGGCGCGCGTCCGCGCCCACTGGTGCGCACGGCGAGGGCGACATCGCGCACTACACCTGCCCCATGCACCCGTCCGTGAAGCAGCACGGGCCGGGCGCTTGCCCCATCTGCGGCATGGACCTGACGCCCGTCAGCCGCGCCGAGCTGGAGAGCGGCATCATCCGGGTGGACGACCTGCGGCGGCAGCGCATCGGCGTGAAGACGGCGACAGTGGCGGAGGCCCCCATGGACCTGTCCCTGCGCGCGCTGGGCCGCGTCACCTTCGACGAGAAGTCCTTGGTGGACGTCACCCTCAAGCTGGACGGCTACATCCACGAGCTGCGCGTCAACGCCACGGGCGAGCCGGTGAAGAAGGAGGACGTCCTCTTCACGCTCTACAGCCCGGAGCTCTACGCCGCGCAGCAGGAGTACCTGCTGGCGCTTCAGAGCCAGAGCGCGGCCAACGCGTCCCTCGTGGGCGCGGCGCGCAAGCGGCTGGCGCTGTGGGGCCTGTCCTCGGCCCAAATCGAGCGCGTCGCCCAGCGAGGCCAGCCGGTGGAGAACATGCCCTTCCTGGCGCCCGCCAGCGGCTACGTGCTGGAGAAGAACGTGGTGGAGGGCGCGGCGGTGAAGGCCGGTGAGCGCCTGTTCCGCATCGCTCCGCTGGCGAAGGTGTGGGTGGAGGCGGACGTGTACGAGCAGGACCTGGCGCGCGTGAAGCCGGGCCAGCCGGTGGAGGTCACCCTGCCCTACCTGCCTGGAAAGAAGTACCCGGGCCGCGTCGGCTACGTGTACCCATCCCTGCAAGGCGCCACGCGCACGGGGCGCATCCGCATCGAGCTGCCCAACCCGGAGCTGGAGCTGAAGCCGGACATGTACGCGGACGTCCGCTTCCTCCTGCAGGGCGGCGCCCGGCTCCAGATTCCCGACTCGGCCGTCATCTACACCGGCCCGCGCCGGCTGGTGTTCGTGGACCTGGGCGAGGGACGGCTGCGGCCCCAGGAGGTGAAGCTCGGCCTCAAGGGACAGGGCACCTACGAGGTGCTGGAGGGCCTGTCGCCCGGCGACGTCGTCGTCACCAGCGGCAACTTCCTCATCGCGGCGGAGAGCCGCATCCGCTCCGCCACGGACTCGTTCGGAGGAAGCCATGCAGCCCACTGAGCACGGTGAGCAGGGCCCCATCGGCCGCCTCATCAGCGCGTGCGCGCGCAACCCGTTCCTCACCGTCCTGCTGGTGGGGGCGCTGGCGGCGTGGGCCGTCCACGCGGTCCGCGGCACCCGGCTGGACGCCATCCCTGACCTGTCCGACACGCAAGTCATCGTCTTCACGGAATGGATGGGGCGCGGTCCCGACCTGGTCGAGGACCAGATTACCTACCCCATCTCCTCCTCCCTGCTGTCGGCGCCGAAGGTGAAGGCCGTGCGGGGCCAGTCCATGTTCGGCATGTCCTTCGTCTACGTCATCTTCGAGGACGGCACGGACATGTACTGGGCGCGCAGCCGCGTGCTCGAATACATGGAGACGGCGCGCGGCCGCTTGCCCGCGGGCGTGACGCCCACGCTGGGACCGGACGCCACCGGCGTGGGCTGGGTGTTCGAGTACGCGCTCGTGGACGAAAGCGGCAAGCACTCCCTGGCCGACCTGCGCAGCCTCCAGGACTGGAACGTGCGCTACGCGCTGTCCAGCGTGCCGGGCGTGGCGGAGGTCGCCAGCGTGGGCGGCATCGTGAAGCAGTACCAGGTGCAGGTGGACCCCCACCAACTGCGCGCCTACGGCGTGACGCTGGGCGAGGTGACGCGCGCCGTCCGCGAATCCAACGAGGACGTGGGCGGCCGGGTGCTGGAAATCGCCGGCCACGAGCACATCATCCGCGGGCGCGGCTACATCCGCTCCACGCAGGACATCGAGACCATCCCGCTGAAGGTGAGCGAGGACGGCACGCCGGTGCTGGTGCGCAACGTGGCCATGGTGAGCCTGGGGCCGGACATCCGCCGGGGCGTGGCGGAGCTGGACGGCAAGGGCGAGGTGGCCGGCGGCATCGTCGTCATGCGCTACGGGGAGAACGCGCTCACCGTCATCGAGGCGGTGAAGGAGCGCCTGGAAGAGGTGCGCGCGGGCCTGCCGGAGGGCGTGGAGCTGGTCGTCACCTATGACCGCTCGGGACTCATCGAGGAGTCCATCGCCACGCTCAGCCGGGCGCTGGTGGAGGAGATGCTGGTGGTCAGCCTCATCATCTTCCTCTTCCTGATGCATGCGCGCAGCGCGCTGGTCACCATCCTCACGCTGCCGGTGGCGGTGCTGCTCGCCTTCATCCCCATGTACTACCAAGGGCTCACCGCCAACATCATGAGCCTGGGCGGCATCATCGTCGCCATTGGCGCCATGGTGGATGCCTCCATCATCATCGTGGAGAACATCCACAAGAAGCTGGAGACGTGGGAGGAGGAAGGCCGCCCCGGTGAGCGGCGCGAGGTCATCATCTCCGCGATGCAGGAGGTGGGCCCCTCCATCTTCGGCACGCTGCTGGTGCTCACCGTCGCCTTCCTCCCTGTCTTCACGCTGGAGGCCACCGAAGGCCGGCTCTTCAAGCCGCTGGCGTACACCAAGACGTACTCCATGGGCTTCGCCGCGGTGCTGGCGGTGACGCTGACGCCCGCGCTGGCGGTGCTCTTCATCCGCGGGCGCATCCGTCGGGAGGACGAGAACCCCATCAACCGCTGGCTGGTGGCCCTCTACGCGCCGGTGGTGCGCTTCGTGGTGCGGCACGCGAAGGCCGTGGTGGCGCTGTCCGTGGTGGCCATGGCGCTGACGGTGCCGGCCTTCATGCGGCTGGGCCATGAGTTCATGCCGCCGCTCAACGAGGGCGCCATCCTCTACATGCCCACCTCGCCGCCGGGCATGTCCATCACCGAGGCCACGCGCATCCTCCAGTCCATGGACGCGCAGCTCAAGCGCCTTCCAGAGGTGGTCAGCGTCTTCGGCAAGGCGGGCCGCGCGGAGACGCCCACGGACCCGGCGCCGTTGTCCATGTTCGAGACGACGGTGGTGCTCAAGCCGAAGTCCGAGTGGCGCAAGGGCCTCACCTGGGAAGCCCTGCTGGCGGAGATGGACGAGACGCTCCAGTACCCCGGCATGCCCAACATCTTCTGGATGCCCATCCAGACGCGCACGGAGATGCTGGCCACCGGCATCCGCAGTCCGCTGGGCATCCAGGTGTTCGGGGATGACCTGGGCACGCTGGAGCAGACGGCGGTGGCGATTGAGAAGGCGGTGGCCCAGGTGCCCGGCACGCGCAGCGCGTTCGCGGACCGCGCCACGGGCGGCTTCTACGTGGACATCGAGGTGAAGCGGGAAGCGGCCGCGCGCCTGGGCCTGGGAGTGAAGGACATCAACGAGGTGGTGCTGGGCGCCATCGGCGGGGAGAACGTCTCCCAGACGGTGGAGGGCCGCGAGCGCTACCCCATCAGCGTGCGCTACGCGCGTGAGTACCGCGACAGCCCCGAGCTGCTGAAGGAGGTGCTGGTCCCCACGCCGGGCGGCGCGCAGGTGCCGCTGGCCCAGGTGGCGGACGTGCGCTTCGTGCAGGGCCCGCCCATGATTCGCAGCGAGGGCGGCAAGCTCGTCACCTACGTCTTCGTGGACACGGGGCGGCCCATCGCGGACTACGTGAAGGACGCGAAGGCCGCGGTGGCGCGCGAGGTGAAGACCCCCACCGGCGTGCGCGTGGAGTGGAGCGGCCAGTTCAAGTACTTCGAGCGCGCCACCGAGAAGCTCAAGGTGGTGATTCCCGTCACCCTGCTGCTGGTGTGCCTGCTCTTGTACTTCAGCACGAAGTCCGTGGTGGAGACGGGCATCGTCCTGCTGGCGGTGCCCTTCAGCCTGATTGGCGCGGTGTGGCTGCTGTACCTGCTCGACTACAACATGAGCATCGCCGTGTGGGTGGGGCTCATCGCGCTGGCCGGGCTCGACGCGGAGACGGGCGTGGTGATGCTGCTCTACCTCACCCTGGCCCATAAGAAAGCGGACCAGGCGGGCCGGCTGCGCTCCATGGCGGACCTGACGGAGACCATCGTCGATGGCGCGGCGCGGCGCATCCGTCCCAAGCTGATGACGGTGATGACGGACATGATTGGCCTGCTCCCCGTGCTGTGGAGCACCGGCACGGGCGCGGACGTGATGAAGCGCATCGCCGCGCCGCTCGTGGGCGGACTCGTGACGTCCTTCCTGCTCGAGCTGACCGTGTATCCAGCCCTCTTCGCCCTCTGGAAGCGGCGCCACCTTCCCCAGGAGCAGCCCGAGGAAGGCACGGGTGAGCCGCCTCTGCCCGCCAACCCTCAAGCAGCCTGAAAAGTTGCAACACGACTGAATCAAATCAGTCAGGTTCGACCCCGGGAGTCACGCAACTCCCGGGGATTGGGCGCCGATAATCGGGGCAGATTCACGCAGCCCTCCCCCCGGAAGCCCTCATGAGCCTTCGCCTGCCCCCGCTCTCCTCCGTGTTCCGCGCCACTCAGGCGCAGGCCCCTCGCACCGCCGCCGCCGCGGCCGCCACGGTCTCCGCGCCGCCCGCGGGCCTGCGCAAGGGCGACTCCGGGCCCAAGGTGAGGCAGCTGCAGGACGCGCTCGTGAAGGTGGGCTACATGACGAAGGCCCAGGTGACCACCGGTCCCGGCACCTTCGGCCCGCAGACGGAGGCGGCGGTGAAGAAGTTTCAGGCGGACCACAAGCTGCCCACCACCGGCTTCTACGGCGACCTCACACACGCGGCGCTGAAGAAGGCGCTGGGCACCAGCGGCCCCACCACGCCGGGCGGCACGTTCACCAAGCCCGCGGTCATCAACGCGCCCTCGCCGAACCAGAACTCACGCGGCGGGACGAAGATTGACACCATCGTCATGCACCACACCGCGACCAACAACGGCGCGGGTGACCTGGCGTGGATGCGCAATCCGCAGAGCAAGGTGTCCGCACACTACATGGTGGACCGCGACGGGAAGATTTATCAGCTCGTCGGCGACGACAAGCGCGCCTGGCACGCGGGCAAGGGCGAGCTGCACGGCGTGCCCTCGGACATCAACAGCCGCTCCATTGGCATCGAGCTCGTCAACGACGGCAGCGGCAAGACGCCCTTCACCGAGGCGCAGTACAAGTCGCTCACCCAGCTCACCGGCTACCTGAAGCAGCAGCACAACATCCCGATGAAAAACATCGTGGGCCACGCCGACGTGGCGGTGCCCAAGGGCCGCAAGAACGACCCGGCGCCCAACTTCGACTGGAACCGGCTGCGCAAGGGAATCTCCTGACAGTCGTCTTCCCCAGCGGGCGAGGAGACCCACTCCGTGTGAGTCCCTCGCACGCATCGCGCTTGGAAACGTGGTAGAAGGCCGCCAGCGTGCTCCGAATCTGGCTCCTCGTCTGCCTGTTCCTGTTCGCCCCGGGCCTGGGGGGCTTGATGCCCACCCTCACTGGCGCGGTGGGCGAGGTCTGCACGCAGCGCTGCCCGGACGATGATGACCAGGGGCAGTGCGCCCCGGACTGCATCGACTGCACCTGCTGTGGCCACGTGCGCTCCGTGGCCGCGCATGCCCCGCCGCCTCCCTTCGTGC
Source organism: Myxococcus sp. SDU36 (assembly GCF_030168875.1). Taxonomy (NCBI): domain Bacteria; kingdom Pseudomonadati; phylum Myxococcota; class Myxococcia; order Myxococcales; family Myxococcaceae; genus Myxococcus; species Myxococcus sp. SDU36. Next base: position 7,795,104 of record NZ_CP077414.1, on the reverse strand, counting down.
TGCTCGTGTCGCGGCCCTTGCGCGTCGCCTACGAGAAGTCCGAGCCGCTGTCCGCCGACGTGGGCGACATCCTCCACGTCCCCATAGCGCCCCTCGCGTAGGTCGCGTCCGCCGTCTCGTTCGCTCGCGTCCGCCAGGACAGGTGTGCCCGTGTGTCATCGCGGGGCACGCTCCACCTGACGCGCGCCTCCCTTTCGCGAGGTCATCGCCGTGCCCCTTCCACTCGCGGTGGCAGCCTTCGGGCTCGCCGCCGCACTCCTCCTCCCGCGTGTCGCCGCGGCCCAGCCGGGCTCCGCCGACGCCGCGCTGTCTCTTGAAGAAACCCTGGCCCTGGCCCGCCAGCGCGCGCCCGCGCTGCGGGATGCCGCGGGCCGCGCCGCCGAGGCCCAGGGCCCCGTGACGGCCGCCGCGTCGCTGCTGAACGACAACCCCACCTTCCAGCTCCAGGCGGGCCCACGCAGCGACCCTGGCTCGCCGGGACACCCCGCCATGCGTGGGGTGGACTTGAGCGTGGGCATCAGCCAGTCCTTCGAGCTGGGCGGAAAGCGTGGCGCCCGCCGGGAGTCCGCGCGCGCCGGGCTGGAACTGGAGACGGCCCACCAGCGCGACGCCGAGCGCCGGGTGCTGGGCGACGTCGCCGCGCGCTTCCTCCAGGCGCTGCATGCGCGGGAGCGGCTGAGCCTCGCGCGAGAAGCCGAGGCCGCCGCCCGGGAGACCGCGAGCTCCGCCCAGCGGCGCTTCGAGGCCGGGGATGTGCCCGTGGTGGACGTCAACGTGGCGCGCGTGTCCCTGGCCCGCATGCGCGCGGAGGTGGCCACCGCGGAGGGGGACGAGGCCGTCCAACTCCACCAGTTGCGCGCGATGTTGGGCCTTCCGCTCACGCACCCGCTGGCCATCCGCGGTGAGCTGCGGTTGCTCGCGCTCCAGCCTGCCACGGAGGCCAGGACAGACACTGTCGCCGCGCGGCCCGACATCGCCGCGCTGGAGGCGGAGTTGGCGCAGGCGGATGCCGACCGCCGCATGGGCCAGGCCGGCGCCTGGCCGGACGTCACCGCGGGGTTCATGTACCAGCGGGAGATTGATGAGGTCTCCTACCTCGGCACGTTGAGCGTGCCGCTGCCGCTCTTCGCCCGGGGCGACAGTGCCCGGGTGACGGGCGAGGCCCGCGTGCGCCGGCTCCAGTCCCTGCTGGCCGCGGCCCGGTCGGAAGTGGACGTCCAGGTGGAGGCCGCGCGCGTGCGGCACCGCAAGCGGCTGGAGGCCGTGACGCTGCTGGAGGCCGACGCCCTGCCGCTGCTCAACGACAACGAAAGTCTCGCGCGCCGCTCCTACGACGCCGGAGAGATGGGCCTCGCCGAATTCCTCCTCGTTCGCCGCGACACGCTGGAAGCGCGTGCCGCCTACCTCGACAGCCTTCTCCAGGCAGCCCTCGCCCGCGTCCAGCTGGCCGTGGAGACCGGAGCCCTTCCATGAAGCCCCTCCACGCCGCGGTGGCCACCCTCCTCCTGCTCACCGCATGCAAGCGCGAGACGCCACATGACGAGCACGCGCACGGGCAGGACGAGCACGCCGCCCAGGAAGGTGCCCCGCATGACGACCATGGCGAGCCCCACGTCCGCGTCGCTTCGGAGATGTTGAGAGACTTGCGCATCACCACCGCGCCCGTGGGCGTGCGGCCGGGCGGTGAGACTGTCACCGTCCTGGGAGAGCTCACCTTCAGCGAGGACGCCTACGCGGAGGTGGCCTCCCCCATCACCGCCCGCGTGAGCGCCGTCTTCGTCACCACCGGTCAGGAGGTGAAGCAGGGCGACAAGCTCGCGGACCTGCGCAGTCCGGAGCTGGGCAAGGCGCGCGCGTCGCTGCAAGCGGCCCAGGCCCAGGCCACCGCCGCGCGACAGGCCGCCGAGCGCAAGCGCACGCTCGCCGACGAGCGCATCATCGCGCGCAAGGACGTGCAGGCCGCCGAAGCGGAGGCCGCCGCCGCAGAAGCCTCGGTCGCCGCCGCGCGCGCGGAGCTGGTGGCGCTGGGCGTGAGTGAAGCGGAGCCGCGGGGGGGAAACGTCCCCCCGGGCTTCGTCCTGCGCGCGCCCCTGTCCGGCACCGTCGTCGAGCGCACCGCGCGGCTGGGGCAGATGGCGGACCCCAACCAGCCGCTCTTTTGCATTGGGGATGTGTCCTCGCTGTGGCTGGTGGTGCACGCCTTCGAGCGGGACGCCGTGCGCATCCAGCGTGGCACGCAGGCTCGCATCACCTTCGCGGCCTTTCCGGGCCAGGAGTTCATGGCGAAGGTGGGCCACGTGGGGCAGCGCGTGGACGCGACTTCCCGCACCATCCCCGTGCGGCTGGAGCTGGACAACGCCGACGGGCACCTGCGGCCCGGCATGTCCGCGTCGGCCTACATCCCCCTGGGAGACCCGGGCGCGCCCATCACCGCCGTGCCCGCCGCGGCGCTCCAGCGGCTGGAGGGCGGCTGGGTGGCCTTCCTCCCCACGGAGACGCGCGGCGTCTTCGAGCGTCGCGAGGTGGGCCGGGGCCGCACGCTGGGCGGCGACGTGGAGGTCCTCACCGGACTGAAGCCCGGAGAGCAGGTGGTGGTGGAGGGCGCGTTCCTGCTCAAGGCGGAGGCGGAGAAGCTGAGCGGCGGAGGGAGTGACGGCCATGCGCACTGAGGCCCCCGACTCCCTGATGAACCGCATCCTGCGGGCCTCCTTCGCGCGGCCCGGCCTCACCGTGTTGCTGGCCCTGGCGCTCTCCGCCTTCGGCGCGGTGGCGCTCCAGGGGCTGACGCGAGACGTGTTCCCGGACCTGTCCGCGCCCATCTTCAACGTCATCGTCCAGAACCCGGCGATGGGCGCGCAGGAGCTGGAGACGGCCGTGGCCATCCCCATGGAGGTGGCGCTCGCGGGCCTGCCCGAGGTGCGCCGCATCCGCTCGACCTCGCAACTGGGCGTCACCCAGCTCACGGTGGAGTTCGAACCAGACGCCGACTACTTCCGCAGCCGGCAGTACGTCGTCGAGCGCGTGGCCCAGGCGCAGAGCGAGCTCCCCCCCGGCACGGACGCGCCGCTGATCTCCAGCCTCACCGGGCGGCTCAACGAGGTGTTCGAGTTCACCCTGGAAGCGGAGCCCGGCGCGGCGGAGCTGATGACGCTGCGGGATTTGGCCGAGTTCGAGGTGAAGAACCGGCTGCTCGCCGTTCCCGGTGTCGCCGGGGTGGAGCGACTGGGCGGTTACCTGCGCCAGTTCCAGGTGCAGCTCGACCCGGACCAGATGGTGGCGCGTGGCATCACCCTGAACCAGGTGGAGCACGCGCTGGAAGGCGCCAACCTCAACGCCTCGGGCGGCTTCGTGGTGCAGGGCCCCATGGAGTGGACGGTGCGCGCGGTGGGGCGCGCGGAGTCGGTGGAGGACCTGCGCGACACCGTGGTCGCCGTGCGCGACAGCACGCCCGTGCTGCTGGGCGACGTGGCCGACATCCGCGAGGCCCCCGCCGTGCGCCGGGGCATCGCCCACCGGCTGAAGGGCGAGGTGGTGAGCTGCCGGGTCATCAAGCAGTTCGGCGCGGACACGCAGCGGGTGACGGCGGGCATCCGCGTCGCCATCCAGGAGCTGCGACAGGGCCTGCCGCCCGGCGTGCAGCTCCGCATCGTGTATGACCAGTCGGTGCTGGTGGACTCCGCGCTGGGCGGCGTCAGCCGGGCCATCCTGCTGGGCGCGGTGCTGGTGGTGCTCGTCCTCTTCCTGCTCCTGGGGGACTGGCGCGCGGCGCTCATCGTCACGCTCACCCTGCCCCTGTCCCTGGCGTTGGCGGGCGTGCTGCTCAAGGTCGCGAACATCGGCATCAACACGATGACGCTGGGCGGACTGGCCATCGCCGTGGGCCTGCTGGTGGACGCGGCCATCATCGTCACGGAGAACATTGTCCACGGCCTGCGGGAAGCGAAGGGCCAGCGCTCCCGTCGTGACGTGGCGCTGGCGGCGTCCATGGAGATGGCCCGGCCCATCGCCTTCGCCACGCTCATCGTCGTGTCCGTGTTCATCCCCCTGTTCGCCATGACGGGCATCGAGGGGCGCATGTACCAGCCGCTCGCCGCGGCCGTGGTGGCCTGCCTGACGGCGTCGCTGGGGCTGGCCCTCACGCTGGTGCCGGTGGCGTCCGGGCTCTTCCTGCGCGCGCCCCGCGAAGGACAGCCCGAGGACGTGTGGCTCATCCGCGAAATCAAACACGTCTACGCGCCCCTGCTGGAGGCGTGCATGCGCCACGCGGGGCTGGTGCGGCTGGTGGCCCTGGCCGTCACCGTGCCCGCGCTGTCACTGGCCTTCGTGGTGGGCAGCGACTTCATGCCGAAGCTGGATGAAGGCGCGCTGCTGCTCCAGACGGTGCTGCCCCCGGAGGCCTCGCTGGAGGAGGTGGACCGGCTCAACCACCTGGTGGAGGACGCGCTGCTGAAGTTCCCGGAGGTGGAGGACGTGGTGCGCCGCACGGGTCGCGCCGAGCGCACGGAGGACCCGATGCCGCACACGCTGTCGGACGTGCTCGTCGTCCTCAAGCCGGAGCGAGGGCGCTCGATGGAGGACCTGGAGGCCGCGATGCGCGAGGCGGTGGGGCAGGTCCCCGGCGTGACGACGCTGTTCACCACGCCGCTGGGCATGCGCATCGATGAAGGGCTCGGCGGCAGCCCGGCGGACCTCTCCGTGCGCATCTTCGGGCCGGAGCTGGAGACGCTGGCCGGGCTGGCGGAGCGGGCGCACGCCATCATGGCGAAGGTGGAGAGCGTGGAGGACCTGCGGGCGGAGAAGCTGACCGGCCTGCCCCAGCTCCGCGTCACCGTGAATCGCGCCGCGGTGGCCCGCGTGGGCCTGACGCCCGGAGACGTCATCCACGCCGTGCAGGTGGGACTGGTGGGCAAGGAGTTCGCCCAGGTGTGGAAGGGCCAGCGCCGCTATGACTTGTTGCTGCGGCTGGCGGACCACCGCCGGGGAGACGCCACCGCCATCCGGGGCCTGCTGGTGGACGGACATGACGGCACGCGCATCCCGTTGAGCCAGCTGGCCACCATCGAGGAGACGTTCGGCGCGGGCAGCATCCGCCGTGAGGCGGGCAGCCGGCGCATCGCCGTGGAGGCCAGCGTCGCGGGTCGGGATTTGGGCAGCACGGCGGCCGAGGTGCGCGAGCGGCTGGCGGCGGAGCTGAAGCTGCCCACCGGCTACTTCCTGGACGTGGGCGGCCGGGTGGAGAGCCAGCAGCGCGCCGCGCAGGCGATGACGGTCGCCATCGCGGTGGCCCTGCTCGCGGTGTTCATCCTGCTGTACCTGGCGCTGGGCTCACTTGCGGAGTCACTGGTCATCATCGCCACCCTGCCGGACGCCTTCGTCGGCGGCATCCTCGCGCTGCTCATCGCCGGGGAGACGTGGAACGTGTCCAGCCTGGTGGGCCTCATCGGCCTGTTTGGCATCGCCGTCCAGAATGGCCTGGTGCTGGTGGCGCAGACGAAGCTGCTCATGCAGCACGGCAAGCCCTTCGAGGAGGCCATTCGGGAGGCGAGCATCGGCCGCGTCCGCCCCAAGCTGATGACGGCGGGCACCGCCATCCTGGGCCTGCTGCCGCTGCTGGTGTTGCCACTGCACGGCACGGAGGTGGAGCGCCCCCTGGCCGTCGTCATGGTGGGCGGGCTCGTCACCTCCACGCTGTTCACCCTGCTGGTGCTGCCCACCTTCTACGCCTTCGTGCACGGGTGGCAGGCGCGGGTGACGCAGCGGCTGGCGGCCCGGAAGGCGGCTCGGACGCAGACGCCAGCGGAGCCCTGAGACGACGTCCCGCATGAGGCGCCGCCGCCCAGTTCTCCCAGGGCGGCGGCGAACCCGCGCCTACTTCGCGTTGGTGACCATGTCGGCGCGCACCTTGCCGACGATGCCCTCCCACTTCCCGTTGGCGCCGTGGCCGTGGGACTCGCCGTCGTCGCGGAACTTCACGAAGTGGTTGGTCCACTTGGCCCGGCCGCCCTCACAGGCGTTGGAGCCCAGCGTCAAGTCATTGCAGAACCAGTCGGACGTGTTGCAGTAGGCCCCACCCGCGCTGCCCGACACGCCACCCGTGGAGTGGTAGGACACCGCGTCGTCGTCCTGGCCCGGGAGCAGCCCCGAGTACACCTTGCCCTTGGCGCCCGCGAACATGTTGAAGCGGATGCCGCGCGTGGTGTTGTGGTTGTACATGGCGCGCGCGGTGGTCGTCACGAGGTCGCCGACGATGGGGTCCTTCACCGCCCACTCCCCCATGTCCGCCAGCTCGCTCCCACCGCCGGCGCCCGACGCCACGTTCACCCACTTGATGTTCCACCCCGTCTGCGTCTTCCCGTCGGTGTTTCCACACACACCGCTGGAGTTGGGCGTCGCGTTCTTCTTGTAGCGCGCCGAGCCGCCATACAGCGCCAGCGCGTAGCCAATCTGGAGGTTCCCCGCGCTGTGCACGGCGATGTAGCACCAGTTGTTTCCGGTGCAGTAGCAGTCGAGCGCATCCCGGATGCGCGCGTTCTGCCCGCCAATCCGCTGCCGCCCATCCCAGTTGACGGCCTTCTTGTTCACCCCGGCCGCCGTGGACGCGGGGCCCCAGGCGGAGAAGTCGGCGTAGTTGCCCGGCTTCGTGCCTCCGGAGTTCTTCCCGTGAATCCACAGGGTGTAGTTGGTGGCCAGCGCCTGGGGCGCGAACAACAGCGCAGCGCCTGCCAGCGCCGCGCGAACGGGAAACCGCATGGGGGACTCCGGGGGGATTGCGAGGGGACGCCACGCTAACAGCGTGCGAGTGTTTCAGCCCATGGCTCCCTTCAGACACATGGAGCTGACCCAGGTATCGTGAGACCCGGTGTCTCCACCGTGTTTCACGACACACCGCGTCGCAATGCCTCTCAGGTCCGCATCTTCAGTCGTGTTTCATGCACCGCGTCCCCTACGGCGCCGGGCTTCTCGCGCTCGGCGGCGCGCAGCAGGCGGAGGATGCCGGGCCCGAGCACGTCGATTTCGGTGGAGGCATAGGCCTCCGTTCCGAAGCGGCGGATGGTCTCCGTCTGCTGCCGGAGGATGCGCGCGTCCTGCCCGAAGATGTGGAGCGCCACGGGCATGATGAGCGGGAGCGCCGCGCGCACCAACCAGCGGGGCAACGGCAGACGGAACGTCACCACCGCGTACACCAACGTGTCCCAGTCCGACACGGGCGTCATCGCGGAGGTCACCAGGATGTGGCTGGTGTCACCGATGCGGTACTCCACCTGGGCGATGGAGGGCATCAGGAAGCGGTCGAAGTGCTGCACCATCCCGCCCCCCGGCGCGAGCAGCCGGCCCACGAGCCCGCTGGGACGCGGCTCGCCGATGTACTCCGCCTCCACCTTGTCCGCGCTCCGGCGCACCACCACGTCGATTTCGTTCCGCTTCTCCTCGGTGCGGAACAGCCCGCCGTGGAGGTACGCGGTGTGGGGCACGTCCAGCGTGTTCTCCAGCGTGGAGTGCAGCGACCCGGGGGCCCGCAGCGCGCGGCGCACGGTGGTGTATTCACGCGCCTCCAGCAGCGGGAAGCGGTAGGGCTCCGTGGTGGGCTCGACGCCCGGCGTGGAGTAGACCCAGACGAAGCCATCCTGCTCGCGCGTGGCGTGCGCCGTGGCGCAGCGGGCGCGCGCGCCGGGCTCGCCCAGGAAGCCAGGGATGGCGCGGCACTGCCCCGCGCCGTCGAAGCGCCAGCCGTGGTAGCCGCACTGGAGCTGGCCTTCCTTCACCCGCCCCAGCGACAGCGGCACGTTGCGGTGCGGGCAGCGGTCCACCAGGGCCGCGGGCTTGCCGCCCTCGCCCCGGAAGAGCACCAGGGGCGAGCCCTGGAGCGTGCGAGCCAGGGGCTTGTCTCCCAGCTCGCTCGAAGCGCAGAGGATGAACCAGGCGTTGGGCAGGTGGACGACGGAGATATGTCCAGCGGGCGTACCGGAGGTGCGCCCCTCCTCGCGAGAGCTCATAGAGCGCACTCTAATCGGCCTCGACGGCGAGTGAAGGGCTCCGCGACAGGGCCGTTCCGGCTTGCCTGGACTCTTCTGGGCGGACACCTCACGCGGGGAGGTCGGCGGCGCGCTGGGCGGCCTCCGGGTTGGGCGTCTGCGGCATGACCCCGCCGCCCATCCTCCAGCACGACTCCGAGCACTGGGCGCACATGTCCGCGCAGGCCTTCATCACCACGTCCTCGCCCATGCGCGCGCAGGACTCCTCGCAGCGCCCAGAGACCTCCGAACAGGCGAAACAGGTGCGGCTGTGCAGCTCCGAGCCACGCAGCATGAAGTTCGCGCTCGTCTGGCAGATTTCCGCGCAGTCCATCAGCAAGCGCAGGTGTCTGGCCTCCGCATGCTTGCCGCCCTTTCCCAGACAATACGTCAGCGTCTCCATGCAGACGCGGTGACAGGCCAGGCAATCCTCGATGCACTGGCGCAGGTCGCTGTCGGCGTTCGTCACTTCGGCTGAGGCCATGGTGTCCACCTCTCCCGGGGCGCGGTGCGTTCGATTTCAAGGGTGGACATCCCCGCGCCGCTCCGCGGCGCCCCGGCGGGCCGCCGCCCGGTACACAGGCGGCCTCCCACGCAGCGGGGCCTACCGCTACAGCTTCAGCTTCCGCAGCCGGAGCGCGTTGCCGATGACGGACACCGACGAGAGGCTCATCGCGGCGCTGGCGAAGATGGGGCTGAGGAGCAGCCCGAAGACGGGGTACAGCACACCCGCCGCCACCGGCACACCCACGGCGTTGTAGACGAAGGCGAAGAAGAGGTTCTGCCGGATGTTGCGCAGCGTGCCCTGACTCAAGCGGCGTGCCCGAGCGATGGCCCGCAGGTCCCCCTTCACCAGCGTCACGGCCGCGCTCTCCATCGCGATGTCCGTCCCCGTGCCCATGGCGATGCCCACGTCCGCTTGCGCCAGCGCGGGCGCGTCGTTGACGCCGTCCCCCGCCATGGCCACCACCCGCCCCTCCTGCTGGAGCTTCCGGACGGCGTCCCCTTTCGCCTCCGGCAGCACCCCGGCGATGACCTCCGTGATGCCCAGCCGTCGCGCCACCGCGTCCGCCGTCGTCTGGCTGTCGCCCGTGAGCATCACCACGCGAAGGCCTTCCTCGCGCAGCAACGCCAGGGCCTCCGGCGTGGAGGACTTCACCGGGTCCTCGACGCCGAGCAACCCCGCGGCCTGCCCCTCCACCGCCACCAGCACCACTGTCTGGCCGTCGGCCCGCAGCGCCTCTGCGCGGGCGGTCAGGTCCCCCCCATGCACCTGGAGCGCGTCCGTCAGGGCCGCGTTGCCCAGGGCCACCTCGACGCCCTCTACCCGGCCCACGACACCCTTGCCCGTGAGCGAGCGGAAGTCCTCCACGGGCGCCAGCGTCACGCCGCGCTCCCTCGCGCCCGCGACGATGGCCGCGGCCAGCGGGTGCTCACTGCCGCGCTCCAGGCTCGCGGCCAGTCGCAGCAGTCGCGCCTCCTCGAAGCCCGGCGCGGGCACCACCGTCACGAGGCGCGGCTTGCCCTCGGTGAGCGTGCCCGTCTTGTCCACCACCAGCGTGTCCACCGCCTCCAGCCGCTCCAGCGCCGCCGCGTCGCGGATGAGGACGCCCGCCTGGGCGCCGCGCCCGGTGCCCACCATGACGGACATGGGCGTGGCCAGCCCCAGCGCACAGGGGCAGGCGATGATGAGCACCGCCACCGCGTTGACCACCGCGTGCGCCAATCGAGGCTCGGGGCCCCAGAGGGCCCACACACCCGCCGTCACCACCGCCACCGCGATGACCACCGGCACGAAGACGGCCGCCACCTTGTCGGCGAGCCGCTGAATCGGCGCGCGGGTGCGCTGCGCTTCACTCACCCGCTGGACGATGCGGGCGAGCAGCGTGTCCTGGCCCACGCGCTCGGCGCGCATCACCAGGGAGCCCGTGCCATTCACCGTGCCGCCCGTCACCTGCGCGTCCGGGCCCTTCTCCACGGGCAGCGACTCGCCCGTCACCATGGACTCGTCCACCGCGCTGGTGCCCTGGAGCACCACGCCGTCCACGGGCACCTTCTCTCCGGGACGCACGCGCAACGTGTCCCCAGACTGGACGCTCGCGAGCGGCACATCCTCCTCGTGCCCGCCCGCTCCGATTCGCCGCGCCACCGGCGGCGCGAGGCTCAGCAGCGCCCGCAGTGCCCCGGAGGTCGCATGCCGGGCGCGCAACTCCAACACCTGGCCCAGCGCGACCAGGGTGACGATGACGGCGGCGGCCTCGAAGTAGAGGGGCGCGGAGCCGCCATGCCCCGTGCGCAGCCCCTGTGGCAGGGCCCGCGGCAGCAGCGTGGCGAAGACGCTGAACAGATACGCCGCGCCCGTCCCCAGGGCGATGAGGGTGAACATGTTGAGGTGCCGGTTGCGCACCGACGCCCAGCCGCGCTGGAAGAAGGGCCAGCCCACCCAGAGCACCACGGGCGTGGCCAGGACGAGCTGCGCCCAGGCCAGCACGCCCGCGGACACCGCGTGTTGCACCGGCTGCCCCGGGAGCATGTCCGACATGGCCAGCACGAGCAGCGGCGCCGTGAGCGCCAGTCCCACGCGGAAGCGCAGCCGCATGGATTGCAGCTCCGGGTCCGGCGGCTCCTCCGCCAGCACCGTGCGCGGCTCCAGCGCCATGCCGCACTTGGGGCAGCTCCCCGGGCCGTCCTTCACCACCTCCGGGTGCATGGGGCACACGTACTCCACGCGGGACGCCTGGACGGGGAGCGTCTCGGGCTCCAACGCCATGCCGCACTTGGGGCAGGCGCCGGGATGCGACTGACGGACCTCCGGGTCCATGGGGCAGACGTACAGGGCGCCCGGCGCCGGTGTCGGCTCCGGAGCGGTCTCCGCAGGCAAGAGGTAGCGCTCCGGGTCCGCGCGAAACCGCTCCCGGCACCGGGGATTGCAGAAGGCGTAGGTCAGCCCGGCGTGCTCCAGGTGGCCGCCCTTCGGGGCGCTCGGGTCGACCTTCATTCCGCAGACGGGGTCGATGGCGGGCGGCTCCCCGTCCGGAGAGGGAGGAGGCGTGTGGGAATGTGGCGCGTGCGGGTGCGAATGGGATTGGGACATGGCGCTTCGAGGCTCCTTTCGTCCAGGCCAACGAAGCACCCGGCCGGCTCTTACAGGGTGTCCCTCCAGAGGTAAGCGCTCCTCCGCCCACGGACATTTACTTTGGTCTCAAACAACGTAGCCTCCCGCCCATGGCAGGTCGTCGCGAACCCCTGGATGAGGAGCAGCGAGCCCTTCACGACTCCTGGGACACGGTGCTCCGCACGGTGGGCCGGGTGGTGCTGAGCACGGTGCTCATCTGGGGGGTGTGCTCGGCGCTGCGGTATGGCGTCCACGCCACCAGTGACACGCTGCTGGCGTTCGCGTCGGGGCGGAGCCTCTGGTGGGCGCCGCTGGTGCTCGCGGGCGTGCTGCTGCTGGGCGGGCTGCTGCGCGGCCTGCTCAACCGCCAGCCCGGCTGGAGCGACGTGGCCTCGGACGGGGTGAACGTCGCGCTCCACAACTACCACATCACCTACGAGGACCCGGCGGACGACCCGCGCCCGCGCTACTCGCTGCCCGCCATCCGGCTGGCCCTGCGCAAGGCGGTGGCCACGCTGCTGACGCTGGGCAGCGGCGCGTCGGGCGGGCTGGAGGGTCCGGTGGTGCTGGTGGGGGAGTCCCTGGGCGCGGGCGTGGCCCGCCTCACCCGCGCCCGCTCCGAGCACACGCTGCGCACCTGCCAGTTGGCGGGAATCGCCGCGGCGGTGGGGACGCTGCTCAACGCGCCATTCGCCGCCGCGCTCTTCGCGCTGGAGGTCGTGTACGGCAACCGCATCGTCTACCGGAAGCTGGCGTACTGCCTGCTGGCGGGAATCATCGCGTACGCGCTCAACAATCGCTTCCTCGGCTTCAAGCCCATCTTCGTGGCGCCGCCGCACGCGCATACGTACACGCTGGGGGAGTACGGACTCACCGCGCTGGTGGCCGTGGCGGTGTCCGCGCCCATCGCGCTGCTGTTCGGCCTGGCCATGAAGCACACGCGACAGGTGGTGGAGCGCGCCAGCCCCGTGCTGCGCGGCGCCATGGGCGCGCTGTGCACCGTCCTGGTCGCCGGAGGGCTCTACTACGGCGTGGGCATGGACTTCCGGCACGTGCTGGGCATGGGCGAGTACACCATCGCCCAACTGTTCACGGGCGCGCCGGGGCCACTGTCGCTGTGGTGGTACCTGCTGCTCATCGTGGGCGGAAAGCTGCTCACGACCAGCTTCACGGTGCAGTCGGGTGGCTCGGCGGGCATGCTCATTCCGTCCATGGTGCTGGGCGGGGTGTCCGGCGCGGCCACGGCGCAGCTCCTCGCGTCGGTGACGGGCACGGGGCCCGCGGACGTGACGGTGTTCGTGGTGGTGGGCATCGCCTCCGCGCTGGTGGCCGTGGTCGGCGTGCCGCTGGCGGCCATCGCGCTGGTGCTGGAGGTGTTCGGCTCCGCGTACGGACCGCCCGCCGTCCTCGCCTGCTGCGTCACGTATGTGCTGACGCTGCGGCTGTCCGTCTACAACGAGCAGCGCCGCGTGCAGGCGGTGGCGGAGCCTGTCGCGAGCGCTTGAGCGTCAGGCGCCGCTTCCAGCGGCCCCGGCTCGCGAAACCTCGCTCCAGCCGGGTGTGGCTCCCATCCTGATCATGCTGCGCGCCGCACCTCGGCCCTCTGCGGCGCAAGCGTGAGGTGCATGGCAGCGTCCCACCGTTCCGAGAGCACCAGGGCGCGCAAGTCCAGGATGTGCTGGCCAGACGCCTCCTTCCAGCGGGCGCCAGGGCGCTTCATGCGCAGGGTGACGAGAGACTTGCAGGTGGCCTCCACGTTGCCGCTGCCAATGGGGAGTCCCCGTGCTCGGGCCTCGGCATAGTGCATTCGCTCGCCGTGGTTCTCCAGGTAGGTGAGGGCCTCGTGCACCGGCTGGCAGTCACCGAGGACGACATGCCGCTTGCCGCTTGCGTGCAACGCCATGGCAATCGTCCACGACGCTCCGGGCGTATTGAGCAAAGACAGCTTCCACTTCTCACGCAGCGCGGAGGCCTTCTCTCCCCCAGCCACCACGCGAGCCGCACGCCCGAGCTTCTCCATGAGGTGCCAGAAGTCCACCAGGCGCACCGGTTTCTTGGCCGAGGGGGCATGGGTGGCGAGCGCCTCGTCCAGCAAGGCGTGCAACTCGGGAGCGCCATCGGTGAGGACGGCGACGTACAGGCCGCGCCGTCTGGAAACCAGGGCCTGGACGTCGAGGGCCAGGCGCTCGGCCAACCCGCGGGCCTCGCCCCGCGACATCCGCCCGTAGCGCAGGGTGCCCAGCGCTTCGCCGTGGGCGTCATGGAAGGTGAGGCAGGCCGCGTAGGCCATGCGCCAGACGACGTCCACCGGGCGCGTGGGGGCGCCCTTGCGAGGACGGCCCACTGGCCGCCGCTTCGGCTCCTCCATCGGCACGGCCACCCTGTCCATGCTGACGCTCACGCCGCGAGTGCCTCGGGGCACTCTCAGCTCCCGGGCCAGCGCCGCCTCCACCCGAGGCCGCTGGCCGCCATACAGCGCTCCCACCGCATGCCCCACCCGCTCGAAGGAGGCTCGGCAATAGGGCAGCACACCCACCTGACGCGCCGTCGCCTCTGCCTCTCGCGACGTGCCTCGCGCCAGCAGGTACGCCATGGGCACCGCCGCCTCCGGTAACCAGCCGTCAGCCACGCACCCGGCTTGGACGCTGACGGTGTCCACCGTGGGGCCATTGCGCTCGCCCACCCGCCGATAAAGGCTTCTCTCTATTTCGACGGGCCCTTGCCGCGTCTTGTACGTCGCCGGGTACCGTCCGACTCGGACGTAGGGCTGGCCTTCGATGAGGACCTGGGCCGTGTCGAGGTCGAGCCCTCGAAGCAACCTCCGCTTCATCAACCGCTCCGTCTTCTCCGCTCCGGCATTCACCTCCTGCCACGCGGCGTCGAACGCGGCCAGGTCCCCTCTGCTCGCACCCTCCACCCCTCGGTGGGCGCGCTTCAGCGTCTCCTCCAGCGCCTTGACGCTGTCCTCGAACCCTTCCGCCACTTCGATGGTGACCTTCGGCATCGTCTGATGTCCTCCGGTGGCACAACCCGCCAGAAGCCTCTCATTCTGCCGACCACCAGGCACCCGGCGAGCCCCCTGCCTGGTTGCTCACTCGTTGCTCAGTTCCAGAGCCACACCCCTCCAGCCATACTTGTGACGCCATGCATGCGCCAACGCCCATGGGGCACCGGACAGCCCCCATGCCAGTCATCGCCCCAAACAAGTCACACCATGGCAACGACTTACACCGTCCTTGAAAAAATACACCACAACAAAACAACCCACCAAAAAGAAACAAATCCAAAACAAAACTCAAATCCAAACCCCTCAACTTGCCCCACCACGAAAGACGAGATAAACAACTCACATCCGCAACACAGCGGACCCGCCAAGCCACAAACGCCAAAGGACAACATACAAATGAAGCGCACAACCATCTCACTGATTCTGGCACTCTCAACAACACTCGGCCTGACTGCTTGCGGCACCGACCAGTCTGACATGCCGGAGCCCAGCGCCATTGAAGACAACGTGAGCGCTCAGGCCTGCCCCAATCCAGATGGATACTACTACTGCGTTAGTCAGCCAGGGATCCAGGTCTATTTCTATCCGTCTGCATGCGGGATTACGGGCATTACCGCCAGAAACGAGTGCAGAGAGCGCTGCGAGGAGGACCTGAACTGCGAGCGCGTCGATTTCTAAGACAGCGCACCACTTGCCAGCAACCATCTCTCTTCGAAACACATAAGAGGCGTCATGCACCGGGAATGCGGAGCAAAAGCCCCGCTGCACCCATCTGCCTTTGACGCCTTCAAAACAAGGAGAGACGGAGCCATCGCGTTCCATCTCTCCTTGTACCTTTCCAAGCAGAACCGACTCAACCAGCCAGCTTCTCAACGATTCCCGTTGCCCATCCCGACGAACTGGCCGAGTCCGCAAGGCACGGGCCGACAGAAATTCCGTGTCGGCGAGCACTGTCCCTGGCGAAATATTGCCGCGCGACAAAACGCCACAGCGCCGCCCGGGCGTGCTCCGGGCACAGTGCCGTGCCATGAAAAAGCACGCCTTCCTTTCGCTTCCAGCCCTGGGCCGGATGCTGGCCCTGACCACCGTGGCACTCCTAGCGCTGCCCGCTTGCGGCGATGACGGCGCGAGTGACGAGCAGCTCCAGGCCTCGGAGGACCAACGCCGCCAGCTCGAGCAGCAGGTCGCGGATCTCGAGGCAGAGGTCACCCGGCTCGAAGCCCAGGTTGCACAGCAGCAGCAAGACTCGGAAGCCGCCCAGGCGGAGCTGGCCGACATCACCCTGCAGCTCGACGAGGCACGGGAGCTGCTGGCTTCGCAGGATTGGGAGGGCGTCTATCAACAGCTCACCCAGGTGCGCGCGGAGCTCGCGGCGCTGCGGGCCCAATTGGCCGCCACGGACGGCAGGCTGGAGCTGAACGCCGCCTTCGTCTTCGGCACCTCGCCGTTCGCCCTGGGCCAGACGTACACCACCGTGGGCGGAGACACCGTCACCTTCTCCCAGGTGCGTTACTGGCTCTCCAACGTGACGCTGCTCAAGCAGGACGGCACCACGACGGCGCTGGCCGACAGCTACCACCTCATGGAGGTCATCAACGCGCAGGAGCTGGAAGGCACCTCGAACCCCGTGACGCTTCCCGCCAGCCGCCGCGAGCGCGTCCAGACCCGAGCGGTCCCCGCGGGCAGCTACACGGGCATCCGGTTCAGCATCGGCGTGGACCCCTCCTACAACGATGACCTGAGCCGTCATGCGGGCGAACTGCACGTCCTCCAGAACATGGCCTCCGTGAGCTGGATGTGGTTCACCAGCTACATCTTCACCAAGACGCACGGCACCTACGTGACGGCCGAGGACACACAGAGCGACTTCACCTGGGACACCGGCACCAACGCCAACTACCGCACGGTGGAGTTCTCGTTCCCCGCCGCCGTCACCGTCAATTCCCAGAAGCAGCTGGCGGTGAACCTGCATGCGAACGTGGAGGCCCTGTTCACGTCGCTCAGCCCGCGCAGCACGCCCAGCATTGGTGCCACGCAGAGCGCCGAGAGCGCCACGCTGTCGGACGGCTTCGCCAACATGTTCTCCCTGGTGTCGGTGGAGAACGCCGACCGATGAGCCCCGCGGCGCCGCGGGGGCTTGCCGCGCCGTTGCTGGCCCTGCTCCTCCTGGGCGCGTGCGGAGAAGGCCCCTCCTCGCCAGTCGAGGAGGGCCCCTTCCCGCGGCACCTCCCCATGGGGATGACCGCCATCCCCTCCCCTCCACACAACCCGCTCACGGCCGAGGGCATTGCCCTGGGCCGCTGGCTGTTCCACTCGCCGCGGCTGTCCTCCAATGGCCAGGTGTCCTGCGCCACCTGCCATGAGCAGGCGCGGGCCTTCGCGGACGACGCGGCCCTCACCCGGCGCGGCGTCAGCGGGCGTCCCCTGGTGCGACACGCCCCCGCGCTCATCAACCTGGCGTGGATGGAGGGACTCTTCTGGGATGGTGGCGCGAAGAACCTGGAGTCCCTGTCGCTGGCGCCCCTCACGCACCCGGACGAGATGGGCAACAGCCAGCTCCCGTCCATGTTGGCGCGCTTGTCCTCGGAGCCGGAGTTCGTCGAGCGCTTCGAGAGCGCCTTCGGCCCAGACAGCCACACCATGAGCAACCTGCTGCGCGCCCTGGCGCAATTCCAACGGACGCTCGTCTCCGCGGACTCCCGCTATGACAGGTGGCGCCGGGGCGAACCGGGAGCGGACCTGAGCCCCCAGGAGCAGCATGGGCTGGCGCTCGTCCAACAACACTGCGCCACGTGCCACGCCACGGAGCTCTTCACCGACAACGCCTACCACAACAACGGGTTGGATTCGGATGCGGCCTTTGGTGAAGGCGAGGCGGAGTCACGAGGCAGGGGACGCGTCACGCAGCGCCCCGAGGACGCGGGACGCTTCAAGACGCCCACCCTTCGCAACGTGGCCGTCACCGCGCCCTACATGCATGACGGACGGCTCGTGACCCTGGAGGACGTCCTGGAGCACTACCGCGGAGGCCTCGTGGCCTCCACGACGCTCGACGCCGTATTCCTGCACGAAGGACAGGCGCCCGGGCTGTCGCTGGATGACGCGGAGAAAGACGCCATCCTCGCCTTCCTCCACGCCCTGACAGATGAGCCGTTCCTCACCACGAGGGACCTGGCGCCCCCTCCGTGAGCACTGCGGTCCTCACGGTACGTTGAACGGGTCCGAGAAGCGCGGGTCCGTCAGGAACGCCGTGTCGGTGAGCGACTCGAGGAACGCCAGCACGTCTTCCTTCTCCTGCGCCGTCAAGGTGAAGCCTCGAACGAAGCCGCTCTGCAGCGGACTGGCCTCGCCGCCACTCACCAGCCGCGCGTGCCCGCCCGCGGCGTAGTGGTCCAGCACGTCCGACAGCGTGGCCAGACTGCCGTCATGCATGTACGGCGCGGTGACGGCCACGTTGCGCAGCGACGGCGCGCGGAAGCGCCCCATGTCCTCGGGACGGCCCGTCAGCTCGATGAGACCCGGATCCTCCGCCGGATATGTCCCCTGCCCGTCCACGTTGTACAGGCCCGTGTTGTGGAAGGGCAGGATGGGCTCGAACGTCGACTCGTGCACCGTGGCGTCCTGGAAGTTGAAGCCGGAGTGGCAGTGGTCACACTCCAGCCGCTCCGAGAAGAACAACTCCATGCCCCGCTTCTGCTGCCGCGTCATGGCCTCCACTTCATCGCCATACACATAGCGGTCATACGCGGAGCCGCCGGAGATGAGGCTGCGCTGGAACGACGCCAGTGCCCGCGTCAGCGTGGCCACGGACACGGGCTGCACGGCCTCCGGAAACGCGCGCTGGAACTCCGCCTCCAACTCCGGGACCGCGCGCAGCCGGCCGAGCAGCTCCTCTTCCCTGTCCCCGAAGCCCAGCTCCACCGGCTCCTTGCCGAACAAGGGCACCAACGCCTGCGCCTCCAGCGTCGTGAGCGAGGGGTTCGCCCAGGTGAGGCTCGTGGCATAGGCCACGTTGGCCAGCCCCTGGGAGTTGCGGCGGTGCGTCTCGCCCGTGCTGCCCTGCGAAGTCACCAGGGGCTCGGTGAAGGCGCGCGCCGGGTCATGGCAGGACGCGCAGGACTGCGTCTCGTTCCGTGACAGGCGCACGTCGAAGAAGAGCCTCCGCCCCAACTGCACCTTCTCCTCCGTCATCGGGTTGTCCGCGGGCACTCGCGGCGTGGGAAACCCCGCGGGCAGGTTCCACACGTAGGCCTCCGCCTCGCCAGCCTTGTCGCCACAGCCCGCTGCCAGCCAGGCCAACACCGCCAGCCCCCCTGCTCGTCTGCCCACGCGCCACGCCATGACGTCCCTCTCCTACTCCGCCTTGATGAACGCCTGAGGCCCCGGTGCCCCCTCCTGGCTCCGGTGCGTCAGCCCCATCCGGCTGAACACGGGCGCGCAGTCCGGGTCCGTCTGCTGCGACATGCACCCCACGGAGGTGTTGGGCACCGCCGCGTTCTCATCCAGGTTCGAGCCCGAGAAGAGCGCCCCCAAATCCAGCACCACCTTGCCAGACGCCAGGTTGAACGAGTCCAGGGCCACCTCCGGACGGTTGCCGAACGTACACCCCGCGGTGCCGTGCGTCTGGCCCTCCGGCGGCGGTGCACAGTCCGTGCTCCCCAGGTGCATGACGTGCCCTCCGGGCAGTCCCGTCGTCCGGCCCTCGATGCGCGTGAAGAGATAACCCGAGCGCCAGCTCCAGTAGAGGCTCGTGTCGTTCAGCGGCGGGGGCGCCGTGGACACGTCGAGGTGGTTCTGCGTCTCCGGCACGCCCAGCTTGAAGCGCAGGCCGGTGTAGTTGCCCTCGGGCGCCGTGCCGGTGATTCGCAGGTTCGTCGCCTGCGTGCCGTTGGTGCACTGTCCCGTCTTGTCCGCGAAGTCGAGCAGCGCCGTGCCTTCGACCTGCCACCGCTCGTCTTGGTCGAGCTCCAGCGACACCTCGGTGCCCTCCGCCGTGACGAGCCGGACGTCGTGCAGGTACACGCGCAGGTCCATGGGCTCGTACGTCGTCCCCGTTGTCCCCACCCCGGTGTAGGAGCGGCCACATGCGAAGGGCTCGCTGCCCACCCGGGCCTCGAAAGGGATGGCGAACTCCTTGCCATCACAGCCAAGGGCGCCCAGCAGCGCGAAGGGAAGCATACGGACGGCACGACGACGAGCGGACACCATGGCGGACTCCCTTGGAATGGAGTCTTCGGCGTAACGCAATCCCGCCGGGTGGAGAACGTGGCAAGTTGCCACAGGCCGAAGTCCTTGCCCCATGGAGGGCAGCAGGCGGCCAGCCTCAGTCGCCTCGCACGTTGTAGCCCGCGTCGCCGTAGGGCTTGAGCCGGTCCAACCAGAGCGCCTCCAGCACCTTCAGCTCCTCCTGCGGCGCCACCACGGGCTCGTCGGAGGGCTTCAGCACGTCGAGCACCTCGAAGGTGAACTGCTCCGCCCCGTAGCGCCTCCAGTCCTCCAGCAGTGTGGGCAGGCGGTCCATGCCCGTGGACAGCTCGAAGCGGATGCGGTTGAGCATGCCCTGGACGTTGGCGCTCACGCCCACCAGCACCTTGCCGTTGGCGAGGCAGCGCACGGCGTACACGCCCATGGGCGGCGGTGCCTCCTTGTAGGAACGCTTCAGCTCGGAGCGGCGGGAGTCAGCGGACATGGGAGACCTCGTGTCTGGAGAAGTTGAAGCGTGGGAGGGCGAATGCCGGGTGAACCGCTGGGCGAGCCGGGCCTGCGCGGCCCCGTCCCTTGGCGCCATCCAGTCGCGGCCCGCGCGCGCCCAGTCCGCATCCGCGGGGTCGGCACCCAGCGCCTCGACGAGGCTGGCCTCGCAGACGAAGAACTGCTCGCGGAACGGAAACAGGAAGCCGCCCTGCATCCGCAGGGAGTCGGCGGCCTCCGGATAGGAAGAGAACCAGCGGTTGAGGTGGGCGCCGCCCACGAGGGCGAGCAGGTGCTCGAAGTCGACCTCGCGCACCTGCTTCAGCTCGACCCAGGTGGCGTACCCCTGCTCACGCGCGATGACGGCCAGCGCATGCTTGCGCTGAACCGCTGCCTTCCGCGCGAGCACCTCGCCCAGGGGCAGTCCCGCGAAGCCGGGCAGGACGCGGAGTCGCTCCGCTGCATGGGCCGCGCGCGACGCCTCCGTCGAGGCCAGCTCCTTGAGCAGGAGCGACGCGCGGACCTTGCATTCGTGGAGGGAGACGACGGTTCGCATGAAAAGTCCCTTGGCGTCGGCCCTCACCCGTTCGTGGGCCGTGGAAGGAACTCAGCTGGAACTGTCGAGCGGCGGAGCGAAGCGAGGGTGACGTCGTCTTTTCGGGCAGGCGCCCCTCGGCACCCGGGCGGGAGTTAACGAGGCGGACCGTCCCCGCGCAAGCGCTTTCAGATGTCCGTCGAGCCGGGCACCGAGGCCCCGCCTGCCCGGTGGGACGGCTTGCACGAGCAGTCCAGACACCCGTGCGCGGCGCAACTGCCGCAGCTTCGCTCCAACTGCTTCTTCAGCGCCTGGCGGGCCCGGTGGAGCCGCACACCCGCGTTGTTCGCTGTGATGCCCGCCTCGCGCGCCACGTCGGGAACACCGCGCTCCTCCAGGTCCACCTGCCGCAGGATGTCGGCGTACTCCGGCTTGAGCGTGGGCACCAGCTCACCTACGCACGCGCAGATGGCCTGCTTCAGCTCCGTGTCCACCGTGGCCTCCGCCGCCTCCTGGGCCTCGCGCTCCAGCGCGCGCCCCTCCGCCGCCTGGCGCCGGTAGTGGTCCACCAGCGCGTTGCGCAGCAGCCGGTAGAACCACGCCACCGCGCCCTCGCCCTCCTTCAGCGCGCCGCCCTTCTCCAGTGTCCTCACGAAGGCCGCCTGGAGGAGCTCCTCCGCGGTGGCGCGGCTGCCCACGCGCCGCTCCAGGAAGGCGAGGAACTGGCGGTGGTTGTCCACCAGCGCACGCGCCACCTCGTCACTCAGTGCTCCGGTCTCCGTCACGCCGCGCTCCTTTCCCACCCATCATCTGCACATTCCGGCCCCGTGTTTTCAACGCGTTGACGCCGGCCTCCGCCCCGGGCACCGGGCATTTCCACTAAATCCTGACGTGAGCGGAAGCTGCCGTGACGGAAGTGAAGCCACGCGAGGCATTGACAGACACCGGGGTCCACGCTTATTTCGTCCGCAGCATCAAGAGCGGCCTCCGCCTCGCGCGGTGGCCCGACAACCTGGAGACGGACCTCCAAGGTGTCCAAACGATGCGGTTCGAGGAGCAAGGGCTCCCCGAGCAATCCAAGCGTCCGAGGCCGGAGGGCTCCCTCCCGCTTCGGTGAGAGAGGACCTCCGTGGTTCCATCCACCTGCTCCGCCCCCGCACCGTTGACCACCGCGCGCCCCGTGTTCTGCCGCGTCGTCGCCACGCATCGAATGCGCTGGCCCGGCGGCACGCGCTAGTCCGCCAGGGCTCCGACTCCCTCCTCTGTCTTCCTTCCCTCCGTGGGCGCTCGCGCGCCGCGTCTGGCCGGCGTGTGTCCGGCACAGGGCGCCGCGGCGGCCCTTCCCTTTCGCATCAAGGCCACTGGCCCCTTCGAGGTTCCCCGATGAGCAGCACGTCCCTGCAGGTGATGAAGTTCGGTGGCACATCCGTGGGCTCGCCCACGCGGCTCCACCAGGTGGTGGAGCTGATTGGCAAGCACGCGCGGCAAGGCCCGCTGGCGGTGGTCGTCTCCGCGATGGGCGACACCACGGACTGGCTGCTGGACGCGGCCCGCCTCGCCACCGAGGGTGACCTGGAAGGCGCGCTCGCGGTGGCCACGCGCATCGCCGACCTGGCGAAGGCCAACGCCGCGGCGCTGGCGCCCGGACAGGCCGCCGCGCTGGCGGAGCGTGTCGACGGGCTCCTCGCGCCGCTGCGGCAGTTGCTCCAGGGCGTCTGCCTCACGCGAGAATGCTCCGCCCCCACGAGAGACCGGGTGCTGTCGTTCGGTGAGCAGGTGTCCGCCACGCTGCTGGCGGAGCTGCTCACGGCCCATCGCACGTCCGCCGCCTTCCGCGACGCGCGCCAGCTCCTGGTGACGGATGACCGCTTCGGCGCGGCGCGCGTGGACCTCGTCCGGACGCGGGAGCGCCTCCAGGCCGCGCGGGAGACGTGGGGCCACGAGGTGTCCGTCATCCCCGGCTTCATCGCCGCCACGCCGGATGGACGCACCACCACGCTGGGCCGCAACGGCTCCGACTACACCGCGGCGCTGGTGGCCCAGGGCCTGGGCGCGTCGGAAGTCACGGTGTGGACGGACGTGCTCGGCCTGCACACCGCCGACCCGGACCTGGTCACCGACGCCTATCCCGTGGCGCACCTCACCCACGGCGAGGGCCTGGAGCTGGCCGCGGTGGGCGCCCGCATGCTGCACCCGCGCACGATGATTCCGCTCATCGAGTCCGGAATCTCCCTGCGCATCCGCAACACCATGGAGCCGGAGCACCCGGGCACGCTCATCGACGCCATCGGCTCGCGCGACGGCCAGCGCCCCGCCTGCATCGCGACGCGCGAGGACCTGGCGCTGCTCGGCATCGAGGTGCGCAAGCTGTCCGACCAGTTCCAGCTGGGCGAGCGCGTGCTGGCCGCGCTGCGCGAAGCGCGCGTCACGGTGTGGATGACCGCGCAGTCCGCCAATGGCCAGTCGCTGGCCGTCGTCGTGCCCCGCCCCGACGCGGAGCACGCGCGGTCCGTGCTCGCCGCCGAGCTGGCGCAGGAGCTGTCACGCCGCGAAGTGGAACCGCTGGAGGCCCGCCAGCCGGTGACGCTGCTGACGCTGGTGGCGGAGACCATGGGCCACGGCGTCAACGTGGCCGGACGCTTCTTCAGCGCCCTGGGCGCGGTGGGCGTCAACGTGCGCGCCAGCGCCCAGGGTGCCAGCTCCCGCTCCCTCTCCTGCGTCGTCGACGCGGCGGACACCGCCATCGCCGCGCGCACCACCCACGCGGCCTTCAATCTGGCCCATCAGCAGGTCAGCCTCTTCGTCCTCGGCCGGGGCACGGTGGGCGGACAACTGCTGGCCCAACTGCGCGCACAGCAGGCGCTGCTCCGGGACAAGCACGGCATCGCGCTGCGCGTCGTGGGACTCGCGGACAGCAAGCGCGCGCTCTTCGACGCGGCGGGCCTCGCGCTCGACGGCGTGGAGACGCGGCTCGAAGGCGCGGCGCCCCAGGCGCGCACCCTGGTCCCCTTGCTGGACGCGCTCCGTCGCCTGCCTGTCCCCATCCTGGTCGACTGCACCGCCGCGGGCGGACTGGAGGCGCTCTACACGGAGGCCTTTCAGCGCGGCATCCACGTGGTGGCGGCCAACAAGAAGCCCCTGGCGCTGCCGTGGGAGGCCCGCGAAGCGTTGGTGGACACGGCGCGCCGCAACCACGTCGCGTACCACTACGAGACGACGGTGGCGTCCAGCCTGCCCGTCATCGACACGCTGGCGAACCTGGTGCGCACTGGTGACACCGTGCGCCTCATCACCGCGTCCCTGTCCGGCAGCCTGGGCTTCATCTGCAACGAGCTGACGGCCGGCGTGCCGCTGTCCCGAGCCGTCCGCACCGCCCGGGAGCGCGGCTTCACGGAGCCGGACCCTCGCGAGGACCTGAGCGGCACGGACGTCGCACGCAAGGCGCTCATCCTCGCCCGGGAGCTGGGCCTGCCGCTCTCCCTGTCGGACGTGGCGCTGGAACCCTTCGTCGCCACGGATGCGTGCGCCAGCGTGGAGTCGTTCTTCCAGGTGCTCGCCACGAAGGACGCGGCCTACGCGGAGCGCGTGGCCCGCTGCCGCCACGCCGGCACCGTGCTGCGCTACCTGGCGCGCATCGACCCGTCAAAGGCGGGCACGGGCAGCCCCGTCATCCGCGTGGGCCCCGTGGGCGTCGAAGCGGGCCACCCCGCGGCGGACCTCCGCGGCTCCGAGTCCTTCGTCTCCTTCACCACCACCCGCCACAGCGACTTCCCGCTCACCGTTCGAGGCGCGGGCGCGGGCGGCGCCGTCACCGCGTCCGGCGTGCTGGCGGACATCCTCCGCATCTCCCAGACACTGCGCGGACGCTGAAAAGGACTCCTGCCATGAAACTCGCCACTGCCCTCGTCCACGCCGGCGTGCGCCGCGACCCCACCACCGGCGCGGTCGCCGTCCCCATCTACCAATCCGCCACCTTCCAGCACCCCGCGCTCGGGCAGTCCACCGGCTACGACTACTCGCGCACGCGCAACCCCACCCGCTCCGCGCTGGAGGATGCGCTGGCGCAACTAGAGGGCGGCAGCCGGGGCCTGGCCTTCAGCTCCGGCATGGCGGCGCTGCACTGCGCCCTCCAGCTCTTCGGGCCTGAGGACCACGTCCTCCTCACCGAGGACCTCTACGGCGGCACCTACCGGCTGGTGGACCGCATCCTCCACGTCCCCTGCACCTTCGTGGACACCTCGCGGCCTGGCGCCGTGCGGGACGCGCTGCGCCCCAACACCCGCGCCATCGTCGTGGAGACGCCCACCAACCCGATGATGCGCACGGCCGACCTCTCCGAACTGGCGGCCATCGCCCACAAGGCCGGGGTGCTGCTCATCGTCGACAACACCTTCCTCACGCCGTGGCTCCAGCGTCCGCTGGAGTTGGGCGCGGACATCGTCGTGCACAGCGCGACGAAGTACCTGGCCGGGCACAACGACGTCGTCGCGGGCGCGCTGGTGGTCAAGGACGCGGCGCTGGGCGAGCGGCTCGCGTACCTCCAGAATGGCATCGGCGCGATTCTCGGTCCGCAGGACGCGTACCTGGTGATTCGCGGCTTGAAGACGCTGGCCCTGCGCATGGAGCGGCACCAGGCCAACGCGCGGGAGGTGGCCGCGTGGCTGCGTGCTCACCCCGGCGTGGAGCGCGTCTTCTATCCCGGCGTGGGCGGGATGCTGTCCTTCACCGTCGCCCACGCGGCCCTGGTGCCCCAGGTGCTCGCGTCCGTGCAGCTGTGTCTCTTCGCCGAGTCGCTCGGCGGCGTGGAGACGCTCATCACCTACCCCACCACGCAGACCCACGCTGACATCCCCGCCGAGCGCCGGGAGGCGCTGGGCATCTCCGACCGGCTGCTCCGGCTCTCCGTAGGAATCGAGGACTCCCATGACATCATCGCCGACCTGGCCCACGCGCTTCGCGACCCGGCTGCTGCACACGGGGCATGAGCAGGACCCCGCCACGGGCGCCGCCGCCGTTCCCATCTACCAGGTGTCCATGTTCGACCAGCCGGGCCTGGAGACGCCCGGCGAGTTCGACTACGCGCGCTCCGGCAACCCCACGCGCAAGGCCCTGGAGGGCGTGCTCGCTGCGCTGGATGAAGGCCACGCGGCGTTTGCCTTCGGCTCAGGCATGGCCGCCGTGTCCAACGTGCTGATGCTCTTCAGCGCGAGCGACCACGTCGTGGTGACGGACGACTGTTACGGCGGCACCTACCGGGTGCTCACCCGCGTCTTCAGCCGCTTCGGCCTGCAAGCCACCTTCGTGGACACCAGCGACCCGGACGCCGTTCGCGCCGCCCTCCGCCCCAACACACGAGCGCTGCTGGTGGAGAGCGTGAGCAATCCCTTCCTCAAGCGCACCGACATCCCCGCGATGGCACAGGTGGCCCAGGCGCATGGGGCGCTGCTCCTCGTGGACAACACGTTCCTGTCTCCGGCCCTCTCGCGCCCGCTGACCGAGGGCGCGGACATCGTCATCCACTCCGCCACCAAGTACCTGGGCGGCCACAGCGACGTCGTCGCCGGGGCCGTGGTGGTGAAGACGCCCGCGCTCGCACAGGAGCTCGGCTTCCTCCAGAACGCGGTGGGCGCGGTGCCAGGCCCCCAGGACTGCTTCCTCCTCCAGCGAGGCATCAAGACGCTGCACGTCCGCCTGGAGCGGCAGGTGCGCACGGCGGGGTCCCTGGCGAGGTGGCTCGCCGCGCGGCCCGAGGTGCGGCAGGTCTTCTACCCGGGCACGGGCGCGGTGGTGTCGTTCTTGCTGGCCCAGGACACACTGGCGGCGCCCTTCGTGGAGTCGCTCCAGCTCCCCCTGCTGGGCGTGTCGCTGGGCGCGGTGGAGAGCATCGTCACCGTCCCGGCGCGGCACTCCCACGCCGCCGTCCCCGCCGCCGAGCGGGAGCGCCGGGGCATCACCGACGGGCTCATCCGCTTCTCGGTGGGACTGGAGGACCTGGAGGACCTGCAAGAGGACCTCGAGCGGGCCTTCACGCAGGCAGGCCGCGTGGCGGCGTAGGCCACCCGCTGATTCCTGACGTGCTCCTTGCGCGCCGTGCCCGGTCCGAGCATGACAGGAGCACGCGCGCGGGGCCCTCCCAGCCCCGCCAGCCGAGGGAGTGCGCACATGGCCTTGCGGTTCAAGAACCTCGATGGCAGCGGGCCGCAGCCGTTCAGCAGCGTCTTCAAGTGGGCCGTGGCCGACAAGCTCGCCGGCCGCCGTCGCAAGTCCCCTGCCCGCGCCGAGGTCCCCCGCGTGGAGCCCGACCTCGCGCTGCTCGCCACGCCGCCCGCGCCGGGAGAGGGCGCCCGGTTGACGTGGCTGGGACATGCGAGCTGGCTCGTGCAGTTGGACGGACTGTCCCTGCTCATCGACCCGGTGCTGCGCGACGCCATCAGCGGCGTCATCCGCCGCAACGTCCCGCCAGGCGTCCCGGTGGAGAAGCTGCCGCCCATCACCGCCAGCCTCGTCTCCCACAACCACTACGACCACCTGGACCTGCCCACGCTGGAGCAGGTGGGCGCGCCCATCGTCACCGGCCTGGGCCATGCGCCGGTGTTCCGGGGCTCGGGCCTGGGCGTCACGGAGCTTGACTGGTGGCGCTCCACGCAGGTGGGCGCCGTCACGGTGCACTTCGTGCCCTCGCAGCACTGGAGCCGCCGCGGCCTCAACGACGTCAACGAGATGCTCTGGGGCGGCTTCGTCATCGAAGGCTCCAGCGCCCGCGTCTTCCACTCCGGCGACACCGCCTACTTCGAGGGCTTCAAGGAGATTGGCCAGCGCTACCCGGGCATCGACGCCGCGATGCTGCCCATTGGCGCGTATGACCCGGCCTGGTTCATGCGCCGCCAGCACATGAACCCCGAGGAAGCCGTGCAGGCCTTCGAGGATTTGGGCGCCGCACGCTTCCTGGCCATGCACTGGGGGACGTTCAAGCTCACCGACGAGCCGCTCGACGAGCCGCCCCGCCGCCTGGACGCGGAGTGGACCCGGCGGGGCCTGGCGCGTGAGCGCGTCGAAGTGCTTCCGGTAGGTGGAACTCTCACCGTGCGCCACGGTTGAAACCCACCAGGGGCTATGTTGTGGGAAGGGCATGCTCCTGCCCACCCTCCTCGCCCTGACGCTGCATCAGGCACCGTCGTCCCTCACCACCGTCTCCGAACAGAGCGGCTGGAAGCGCACGGGCCGCTACCCGGAAGTGGAGGCCCTCTGCCGCGCCTTCCCCAAGGCGTTCCCCGGCAAGGTCCGCTGCGACACGCTCGGCACCACGCCGGAGGGCCGGCCGCTGCTCGCGCTCGTCGCCAGCGCGGATGGCACCCTCACGCCCGCCGCCGCGGCGCGCAAGCAGCGCCCCGTCGTCTTCTTCCAGGGCGGCATCCACTCCGGCGAGATTGACGGCAAGGACGCCGGCTTCTGGCTGCTGCGCGACTTGCTCGCCGGGAAGGAGCAGCCCGGCGTCCTCAAGCGCGTCACCGCCGTCTTCGTCCCCGTCTTCAACGTGGACGGCCACGAGCGCTTCGGCCCCAACCACCGGCCCAACCAGAATGGCCCCGAGGAGATGGGCTGGCGCGCCACCGCGCAGAACCTCAACCTCAACCGCGACTACGCCAAGGCGGAGGCCCCGGAGATGGTGGCCCTGCTGAAGTACCTCCACGCGTGGGACCCGCTCGTCTACGCCGACCTGCACGCCACCAACGGCGCCAAGTTCGAGCATGACGTGTCCGTGGGCCTCGAACCGCAGAAGTCCGGGCCGGCCCCGCTGCGCGCGCTGGGCGTGAAGCTGCGCGAGGCGCTCTTCACCGAGTTGGAGTCCCAGCAGCACCTGCCCGTGCCCTTCTACCCGTCCTTCATCGAGGACGATGACCCCCGCTCCGGCTTCGCCTACGGCGTTCCGCCGCCGCGCTTCAGCCACGCCTACTGGGCCGCGCACCGCCGCTTCGGCGTGCTGGTGGAGACGCACTCGTGGAAGCCCTATGCGGAGCGCGTGAAGGCCACGCGGAATGTCGTGGCGAGCCTGCTGCGCCTGGTGGCCCGCGACGGCGCGACCCTGCGCGCGGCGGTGAAGGCGGCGGACGCGGAGGACGCGGCCGGCAAGACGCGCGAGGTGGTGCTCGCGTGGAAGAACACCGAGCAGCAGCGGACCATCGACTTTCGGGGCTATGCCTATGAGCGAGGCGCCTCCGACGTGTCCGGACAGACGTGGATTCGCTACGACGACACGAAGCCCCAAATCTGGAAGGTGCCCTACTTCGAGGAGCTTCAGCCCGCCCTCACCGCCTCGCTGCCCGCGGGCGGCTACCTGGTGCCGCCCGCGCACGCCGCGTGGGTGGAGGCGAAGCTGGCCGCACACGGCCTGCGCTCGAAGCGCCTCTCCAGGCCCGTGGCCAGCGCGGCGGTGGAGTGCTTCCGCGCCTCCGAGACGAAGTGGAGCACCCAGTCCGTGGAGAACCGGCAGACGCTCAACGTGAAGGGGGCGTGGGAGCCTCGGACGCAGGCCCTGCCCGCGGGCACGCTGTACGTGCCGGTGGCGCAAGAGGGCGTGGAGCTGGTGGCGCACCTGCTGGAGCCCACGGGGCCGGACTCGCTGCTGTCCTGGGGCTTCTTCAACGCCCACTTCGAGCAGAAGGAGTACGTGGAGGACTACGTGCTGGAGCCCTTCGCGCGGGAGTTGCTCGCGAAGGACGCCGCGGTGAAGGCGGAGTGGGAAGCGAAGCTGAAGGACCCGGCCTTCGCCAAGGACGCACGCGCCCGCCTTCGCTTCTTCTATGAGCGCCACCCGGCCCGCGACGTCCAGCTCCGCGTCTACCCGGTGCTGCGCATCCAGGCCGCGCCCCAGGGGCTGGCGGTGGCGCAGCCCGCGAAGCCGTAGGCGGCCTGGCCGTGAAATGAAGACGCCCCGGAGCCAGCAGGCCCCGGGGCGTTTTTCTTTCAGCCCTGCAGACTCCGGCCTCCTGCTTCAACGAAGGCCGGGGCGCTCGCGCATCATCAGCCGATGATGCCTTCGCAGGCGCAGTAGCTCTGGTTGCAGGTCGCGTTCGGGCCGCAGCCGCCGCAGTCCGACTTGCAGGCACAGGCGCACGTGTTGGGGTCCGCCTGGTACCGGTCACCGCAGTTCAGCGCCCCGGTGTCACACACGCAGCCGCACACGTTCGAGTCGAACATGAAGCCCGGCGCGCAGGTGGCCGACTGGGCGCACGTGCACGAGCAGGTGTCCGTGTTGCACGTCTCGTAGGTGCCGCACGTGCCGCCGCAGTCCGGCGCGCAGGTGAAGGCGCACACCGCGGGGTCCGTGTTGCACACCTGGCCCGGGTCACCGCCGCCGCCGCAGTCCGACGGGCACTCGCACTGGTCCGTGGTGCGGTTGCACGTCAGCTTGCCTTCGCAGAAGTCCGGGTCGTTCGGGTCGTGGTACGGGTCCGCCGCGCACGGGGCGGGGATGCCGTTCGGGTTGGACGTGCGGTCCGTCCAGTAGCGGTAGGACAGCGCCGCCTGGGTGGTGCCCGGCGTCTGCGGGCGGCACCCGCCGAAGAAGGACACCGCGCGGCTGATGCCGTCCACGTCGAAGCCGTGGGTGCGGCTGCGCGGCAGGTCTCCCGGCGTGGGGCACTGCGACGTGTTCGCCACCCCTTCCATGGCCACCTTCAGCGAGGCGCCAATGGGCGGCTTCTGCGTCCGGTAGCCCACCGAGGCGATGACGCTGTCGATGATGGCGTTGATGGTGGTGGTGATGGCGTTCGAGTCCCGGATGCTGCCGTACACGCCGCCGGTGGCCTGGATGATGTCCAGGTGCCGCGGGTTCCGAGGGTCTTCCTGGTTCTGGCACCAGGTGCTGGTGTCGCCGGTGGCGTTCTCGTGCGGGCAGAGGATGCCGTGCACGTCGATGGGCTGGTTCAGCGGGTTGCGGTTCGTCCCCGGGTCATTGCCCGTGCCCAGGAAGTATTGGGCGTACGTGTCGACGGTGCCGGAGGACTGGTCCCGCGTGTCCGTCAGGATGACGACCACGACCTTGGCGCCCGCGCGGAAGCGCGTCTCCGACGAGCCACCGGACGAGGCCAGCAGGTTGATGACGGCGCGCGCGGCCTCCAGCGGACGCTCGGTGCCGTTACCGCTCTGCCCCACCCAGCACTGCGTGTTGGACGAGCAGGTGGTGGGCTGGGTCCCACTGGGGATGGTGACGGTGGTGCACTGGCCGCTGCTGCAGGTGCTGTTCTGCGTCAGCCACGCCCGGAACTGGTTGATGTTCTGCGTGAAGCCACGCAGCACCCCCGAATTCGAACCGCTGTCATAGGTATAGGTGGTGCTCACCATCGCCAGTCGATAATCCAGCGTCGCGTTGGCCAGCTTGGCCGCCACGGCCGAGGCCGCGTTCGCCAGCGACTGCTGCGACGAGGCCATGGAGCCGCTGTCATCCACCACGAAGAGGAAGTCCACCACCGCCTGCCGCACGGTGAACTTCTCGCACTGCACCGCGTCCGCGTCGCCGAACTGCGCCAGCGCCGAGCCGCCCGCCGTGTCCGCCGTCGTGAAGAGGCTGCCCGCCTCGTTGTAGCGGGACGTCGGGGTGATGGCCATCACCACCACCACGCTGTCGTCGGAGCGGTGCACGTACTGCGCCTGCATGGTGAACGGCCCCGTGATTCCAGCCGTGCCCGTCAGCTCCCCCGTGCTCCCCGGCACCAGTGAGCGGGTCAGGGTGTTGGTGAACGCCTTCAGGTCCGCGCCACCCGACATGGCGTAACGCGCCGACAGCGCGGCGTAGCCGTCCCAGGTGTTGAAGGTCTGCTGGAAGTCGCGCGTGGCGGAGTTGAACGACCCGGAGCGGATGCCCGCCTCGTCGTTCGTGGGGTTGGACGACGAGCCCACGCGGCCGCGCTTGTACGCAATCAGCGTCACCTGCCTGGTGGCGTCCCAGCCGATGATGCCCACCGCGTTGTTGCCATCGCGGAGGGTGCGCAGGTTGGCGTCCGTGAAGGTGGAGGGCAGCGCCAGCCGCAGGTCCGCGCCGTTCTCCTCCTTGAAGGTGACGGTGCGCAGGTTGGACGTGCGGCAGGCCTGACCCGCGGGCGTGTTGGCCGCGCCGTCGGCGGGGTCGTTCGGGTTCAGCTCGCCCTCGTCCACGCGGCCGTTCTGGTTGGCGTCCTCCGCGCCGTCCTGGATGCCGTCACCGTCGCTGTCGGGGTTCGTCGGGGACGTGGTGGTGGTCGGGTCCGCGTCGCCCACGTAGCCGCAGTCCTGACGCGGCGCCTGCGCCGTCGTCACCCCCAGCTCCAGGCCGTCCAGCAGGCCGTCACCGTCCGTGTCCGGGTTGGTCGGGTCCGTTTCGCCCGGGTCCACGCGGCCGTTGCCGTTGGTGTCCTCGCCGCGGAAGCCATTGCGGCCCGGGCCGTCCTGCAGACCGTCGCAGTCGGTGTCCGTCAGGCGGGGGTCCGTCTCACCGGAGTCCACGCGCCCGTTGCGGTTCTTGTCCTCGACGCCGTCGGGCAGGCCGTCGCCATCCGTGTCCGCGTTGTTCGGGTCCGTGCCCGTCGCAATCTCCACCGAGTCCGGGATGCCGTCGAAGTCGGCGTCCGGAATCGACGCGGCGCAGTCCGCCACGCGCGGGTCCGTCTCGCTGCCGTCCACGATGCCGTTGCGGTTGACGTCCTCGTCACCGTCGCTGCAGGTGTCACCGTCCGAATCCGGGTTGAGCGGGTTGGTGCCGGTGCGCGACTCCAGGCCGTCATCCAGGCCGTCGCCGTCCGTGTCGCGCTTGCGCGGGTCCGTCTCTCCGGGGCTCACCACGCCGTTGCGGTTGGCGTCCTCTTCGCCGTCCGCCAGGCTGTCACCATCCGAGTCGATGGCGTTCGGGTCCGTCTCACCCGGGTCCCTGCGGCCGTTGCGGTTGAGGTCCTCCAGGCCGTCCGGGATGCCGTCGCCGTCCGTGTCCGCCAGCACCGGCGAGGTGCGCGTGGCCGTGTCCTGGTCACCGGGGAAGTTGCAGTTGGAGTCGGGGCTCGTCGTGCGGCCCACCTCCACGCCGTCGCGGATGCCGTCGCCGTCCGTGTCGCGCAGGCCGGGGTTCGTCTTCTGGCCACCCGGGTAGACGGTGGCGAACTCCTCCGCGTCCGTCAGGCCGTCGCAGTCGGAGTCCTTCGTCGCGTTGTCCGGGTCATCGATGTCCGTGGGCACCTCGCCCGGGTCGGGGTCCGGATCCGGAATCACGCCCGCGTCTTCTTCAAGCGGGCCACCATCCGTACCGCCGTCCCCGTTGCCGCCGGGGCCCGCATCGGTGTTCGGTTGTGGATTGGGGTCAGGGTCGTTCCCACCGCCGCAGCCAGTCAGCAACGACGCTGCCAGCAACGCGCAGGTGAAGAACTTCATCAGGGGAGTGCGCATCGTCTTTGACTCCAATGGCTCCGACTCCAGGTGGGGGGTGAGTCGAAGCAGACTTCCATTGTAGAGAACTACGGCGGAGTTTCCGAGTACCTGTTCCCCCTGGGGCAACTCTGAGTCGGGGTCTGGATGCTCCCAGTCCAGTGACGTGGCTGGATTGCGCTCAGGCTGTCGGCAAACAGGGTTCGCGGGTGGGAAGGGCTCGGCTATCGTCGCGCCCGTGCCCGTCTTCGGTCTTGCGGCATTGTGGAATGGCTCGGCTCCCCCGGAGCGCGTGGCGGCCTGGGTGGAAGGGATTGGCGAGGTGCTCACCTCCGCGCAGTCACTCCAGCTGGTGGTGGCCCTGCGCCCGGAGGAAGCGGGTATTGAATTGAAGGTGGAGGCTCCAGGCTATCCACGCTCCGCCGTGGAGCGGCTCGCGGAGGACGCGAAGCGCAGCGGCGGCACGTTCGTGGAGCTGTGGCGTCTGCCCAAGGCGGAGCGAGATGCCTTTCGCGCGGCGACCTTCGAGGGCGGCACCACCTACCGGGGAGATGAACGCTCCGCCGCGGCGCGGGTGCTTCAACAGCACCTGACCACGCTGCCCGTCAGCAACGCGCGTCCCTCGGGGCCCTCGGTGGGTGGCGCCGCGGCCGCCGTGCCACAGGCGAGCCCGAAGCCCGTGGCGGCGCCTGCTCCCTCTCCCAGCAGCCAGCCTCACCAGGTGCTCGTCGTCCCGCCGTCTGGGCCTCAGCGTCGCGGTCGCCGCTTCGCGGTGAAGCTGGAAATGGAGTTCCGAACCGAGTTGGACTTCGTGCGTGAGCACGCCCTCAACATCTCCAACGGCGGCCTCTTCGTGCGCACCGCGCACCGGCCCCTGCCCGACAGCGTCGTCACCGTGGACGTGAAGCTGCCCAACGGCGAGCGCCTGCAGGGTGACGCGGTGGTGGTCCACGTGGTGGACGACCCGTACACGGGCGGCGTGGGCCTGGCGTTCCTCAACGACGACGCCACCTTCTCCCAGACGCTGGACGACTACCTGGCGAGCCTCGCGGGTGGCGTGGGCTGAACATGATGGAGAACGTGCGGGAAATCTGGCCTCGTGACCATGGCCGCTTCCAGCTGATGTCCCGGCTGGGACGCGGCGGCATGGCGGAGGTGTTTCTCGCGCGGATGCAGCAGGGCCCGCATGCCGGAGCGCAGGTGGCCCTCAAGCGCGTGCGTCCCGAGCGCGTGCGGGACGCGGAGGCCCACGAGCAGCTCCTGCATGAAGCCGAGCTCGCCCGCTGCCTGCGCCACCCGTACATCGTCGGCTTCGTGGAGTACGGCGAGCTGCCGGACGGGGGCTACCTGGCGCTGGAGCTGGTGGAGGGCCCGGACCTGGGCCGCGTGCTGGCGCGGTGCCGCCGCCGCCGCATCGAGCTGCCCATCGACATCTGCGTGCTCATCGTCCGGCAGGTGCTGGAGGCGCTGTCACACGCGCACCATGCCGTCAGCACCACGGGCCGCCCCCTGGGCGTGGTGCACTGCGACGTGTCCCCGCACAACGTGCTGCTGTCCCGCACGGGCGAGGTGAAGCTGGCGGACTTCGGCGTGGCGCGCTCCCGCGCGGGCGCGGTGCAGGACATCCGGCGGCTGGGCAAGCAGCACTACCGCTCCCCGGAGCTGCTCGCGGGCGACGTGTCCGTGGCGGTGGACCTGTGGGCGACGGCGGTGCTGCTCTACGAGCTGCTGGCGCTGGAGTCGCCCTTCCCTTCCGGCCCGGAGGAGCAGGTGGAGTCCTCCATCCGCGGGGGCCGGGTGACGCCCGTGCGCATGCGGGTGCCCGGCGTCCCCGACGCGCTGGCGCTGGTGCTGGACCGCGCGCTGGCGCCCGTCCCCGCGCAGCGCTTCAGCTCCGCGGAGCAGTTCGCCCGGGCCCTGGCGCCGCTGAGTGATGACCGCGTGGCCACGCCCCTGGCCGTGGCCGCGGTGGTGCGCGGGCTGATGGAGACCTGAGCCCGCCAGCGCCCGCTACGCCACCTCCTGCTGTCCCACGGAAGGAGGCACCATGCCCGGGTCGCCCTCCACCACCAGCCGGCTGCGCCCACCGCCCTGCTTCACCACGCGCACCTGCACGCCGATGCGCTCCGCCATGCCGCTGACGTGCGAGATGATGCCCACCTGCCGGCCCGTGGCCTGGAGCGCGTCCAGCGTGGCCAGGGCCACCTCCAGCGTCTCCGGGTCCAGCGTGCCGAAGCCCTCGTCGATGAAGAGCGTCTCCACCTGCGTCGTCTCCGACGACAGGGACGCCAGCCCCAGCGCGAGCGCCAGCGACACCAGGAAGCTCTCACCGCCGGACAGGCTGGCCACGCTGCGGACCTCGTCACCCATGTCCCCGTCCACGATTTGGAGGTCCAGGTCGTGGCCGGGCACGCGCATCAGCCGGTAGCGCCGCGCGAGCTCCCGCAGGTGCGCGTTGGCGTGCAGCAGCAAGGCGTCCAGCGTGAGGCTCTGCGCGAAGACCTTGAAGCGCTTGCCGTCGTGCGAGCCGATGAGGTCGCCCAGCACCTTCCACACCTCCGCCGCGCGGCGGTCCTCCTCCAGGGCCGCGGCCTCGGCGCCGTGCCGTGCCCGCGCCGTGTCGTCGGCCTCCAGGCGCGCGTGCAGCGTGGCCTCGGCATGACGACGGGCCTCGGCCTCCGCGCGCAGCCGCTCACATTCGGCGCCCGCGTCCTGCTCGGAGAGCGCCGGAGGACCGGAGTCCTCGTGCCGCGCGCGACGCTCGCTCCGCTCCGCCAGCACGGCGGCGGCCTGGGCGAGCGCCTCGCGCAGGGCCGACAGCGCGCGGGCCTCCGCCTCGCGCCAGGCCGCGTCGAAGGCCAGCAGCGCCCGCACGGCCTCCAGCGTCGTCCCTCGCGTGGCGAGCAGCGCTGTCAGCGCGGCGCCTTCCGACTCGCGCAAGGCCAGCGCCTCCGTCCTGACGCGCACGGCATCCTCGGCACGGGCGGTGGCGACCCGCGCCGCCTGATGCGCTGCTTCGGCGCGCTCACGGGCCTGCTCGAAGGCCGACTCCGTGGCCTCCAGCCGTGACTGCAGCTCGGCGCGGACCTCCGCCGTGGGACGGCCGTGCAGCAGCGCGGCGCGTGCGCGGGTCAGCTCGCCGCGCTCCTGCTCCTTGCGCACGGCGAAGGCTTGATGCTCCTCGGCGTGGCGGGTGCTCACCTCCACCAGGCCCTGCGCCCGGGCGCGATGACGCTGCTCCTCGGCCTCGCGCTCCTCCGCCTTCAGGCGGGCCTCCTCCTTCCCCTTCCACATCACCACCCGCTCTCCACACTTGCGGCGGAAGGTGGCCGGGTCCTCCTCCAGCTTCCGCTCCCAGCCCGCGTCCGCGGTGAAGACGGGTGACACCTCCTTGAGCACCTGCCGCAGCGTCTGCTCGGCGGCCTCGAGCCGGGCATGGACGTCCTTGAGCACCGACTCCGCGCGCGACAGGGCCTCCTCCGCCCGGCGCAGCGACTCCGCCGCCACCTCGCGCCGGGTGCGCTGCGTCTCCAGCGCCGCGCGGGCCTCGCGCGCCGTGCGGGCCAGTGACTCGGCGGCCTGCTCGTCGGCCTTCAGCGCCGCCAGCCGCTCCGTGAGCTCGGCGCGCGCCGCGTCGAGCCACGCCCCCGCCTCGGGCGAGCCCCCCAGGGTTGGCGGCGACGACGTGCCGGGTTCCGCGCCCTCGTCCCGAAGGGACTCCCGCCACGAGGCACACCCCTCCCGCCAGGCTTCACCATGCGCCTCCGCGCGAGCCTCCGCGGACTGCCTGCGCGCCTCCGCCTGTCCAGCGCGCGCCTCCGCCGCCGCGCGCCGCGCGCTCGCCGCCACCTCCGCCTGGGTGGCCGAGGTCCGCTCCGCCTCCAGCGTCTCCACACGCGAAGCCGCTTCCGCGACCAGCCCATCCAGTGCGGACTCCTCGCGCGCGTAGGGATGCTCCTCCGCGCCACACAGCGGGCAGGCCTCACCGTCCCGCAGCAATGCGCGGTGAGACGCATAGCCCTGCGTCGCCTGCGCCAGCGACAGCGAGCGCTGGGCCTCCTTGAGCGCGGCCTCCCCCTGCGTCCGCCGAGTCTCCGCCGCGCGCGCCGCCGCCGCCGCCGCCTCGACCTCCGCCTTCGCCGCCCCCACCTCCGTGCCCGCCTCGCGAGCCTCGGACTCGTCCGCGACGAGCCCCTCGTGAGCGGCCTTCAGGCCCCGCACGGCCTCCTGCCGCGCCAACAGGCGCTCGCGCTGCGCTCGCCGCCGCGCGCCCGTCTCCGTCCCCACGGCCGCCTCGGCATGGGTCGCCGCGGCCAGGGCCATCTCCTCCGCGCGGACCGCGGCCTCCCGCTCACCCCGCCGAAGCCCCACCGTCTCGCGCAGTCCCTCCACCTCACCGAGCAGCCGTCCGGACTCCTCACGGGCCCTGCGCTGCTCGCCCTGCGCGACCTCGTAACGCTCCAGCTCGCGCTGCCAGCGCGGCCACTCGCTCGTGAGCGCGACCCAGTGCGCCTTCTCCGTCAGCCAGTGCCTCGCGGCCTCGCCCGCCGCCTGGGCCGTGGCCTCGCGCGCGAGCACGGCGTCCAGCTCCGCCTTCGCCTCCACCAGCGCCGCCTGGGACGTCTCCGCTCGCGACCGCGCCTCGCGCGCCTCATGGGAGACACCTTCCAGCCGCGCATCCAGGCGCGCCGCCTCCTCCAGCGCGGGGCGCGCCGCCACCTCCCGCTCCTGCGCCGTGGCGCGCGCGGTCTCCGCCTCCAGTTGACCCACCCGCCGCGCCGAGGCCTCCGCCAGCGCCGCCTCCACCTCGGACGCCCGCGCCACCTGCGCCGCCTCCGCCTCCGCCCACCGGCGCTCCGCGGCCTCCACCGCCGCCACGGGCCCTCGGAAGGCCTCCGCCTGGCGGACCTCCTCCAGCCGGGCCGCGCGCGGCGCCGCCTCCTCCAAGGCCGCCCTGGCCGCCTGCGCCTTCACCTCCGCCGCGTGCTCCGCCTCTCGCAGCCCCGCCCGCGCGACATGCCACGCCGCCGCGGCTTGCGCGGCCTCGAGCAGCGCCTCCACCGACTGACGCGCCCGGGACTCCTCACCGAGCGCCGCCGCCGCCGCCGCGCGCTCCACCTCCGGCATCAGGGCAATCGCCGCCAGGCCCTGCGCCCGCTTCGCCAGCGACTCCTGCTCCGCCTTGTTCTTCTCATGCGCGGCCATGGACAACCGGCTGTACACCTCCGTGCCCGTCATCCGCTCCAGCAGCTCCGCGCGCTCGCTGGCATCCGCCTTGAGGAAGGCCGCGAACTCGCCCTGCGCGAGCAGCGCCGAGCGGCGGAACTGGTCGAACGACAACCCCAGCCGCTCCTGGATGGCGGCCAGCACCTCGCCCTTGGTGCGGCCCGTGAGCTGCCCGGTGGCCACGTCCATCAACTGCATCTCCTGGGGCCGGAAGCGCCCCTCGGCGCGGTTGCGCGCGCGCCACACGGACCAGCGCGCCCGGTAGCGCCGCCCGTCCTTGCCCAGGAAGTCCACCTCCGCGTAGCCCTCGCCCGCGCCCCGGCGCAGCATGCCGCGCACGTCATAGGCGGACAGCCGCGCGTCCTCGTCCTCGTCCGCGCGCCCCACCGGCGCGCCGCCGCGCCCCCCCAGCCGGGGCGTGCGGTCGAACAGCGCCAGGCACAAGGCATCCAGCAACGTGCTCTTGCCCGCGCCCGTGGCGCCGGTAATCGCGAACAGGCCCAGCCGGTCCAACGGCGGCTGGTCCAGCTCCAGCGCGAAGTCACCGGCGAAGCTCGTCAGGTTGGAGCCGCGAATCGCGAGCACCTTCACGGCGACTCCTCCTGCACGTCGGTCAGCAACGTATGGAAGGCCTCCAGCAGCACCGGCGCGGGGGGCTCCTCGAAGTCGCGGGCGTAGCGCGCGCGGAAGACGTCCTCGGGCGTGCGCTCCTTCAGGGAGAGGCCCGGCTGCACCTCCGCCAGCGCGCCTCCTGTCCCGGTATAGGCGGGCGTCAGCTTCACCAGCCGCGCCGCCTTCCCCTCCAGCACCTTCTCCACCTTCTGCCGCAACGCGGGCTCCGGCCGGGGCAACGACACGCACACCTCCAGGTAGGGCCGCCGCCACTCCAGCGCGTCCGCGTCGTGCGCCGGCAAGCCCTCCAGTTGCGTCAGCACCGCGTCCAAGGGCGCCGCGTCCCGCGAAGGCACGCGCACCATGTCCGTGGTCCGGGGCACTGGAAGGGCTTGCACCTGGCCCAGCGCGTCGCCTTCCAGCTCCACCAGCAGCACCTGATGCCGGTAGCCCGCCTCCGACAGCGACAGGGGCAACGGCGAGCCGCTGTAGCGCACCCCTTCGCGCCCACCCACCCGCTGGGCCTTGTGCAGATGCCCCAGCGCCGCGTAGGCCACGTCCTCCGGGAACAGGTCCCCGGGCAGCGCGTGCTGGTTGCCACCCAGAATCTTCCGCTCGCTCAACGCGGACAGCTCCGTGCCCGTCATGTAGCAGTGCCCCATGGCCACCAGCGCCTGCCCCGCCTGACGCCTGCGCCGCGCCGCGGCCAGCGCCTCCGCGTACACCGCGCGCACGCCCTCCACCAGCCGGTCTCCCATGTCCCCGGGCACGGGCGGCAGGTCCGCGGGCCGCAGGTACGGCACCGCCGCAACCCACGCACCCACCCGCCCCTTCGCGTCGTGCAGCGGCACCAGCAGCCGCTCCTGGGCCATGGCGCCTCGGGTTCGCGGCAGTCCGCCCACCACGTGCACGCCCAGCGCCGCGAACAGCGGGTCCGGCGCGTCCAGCCGCGCCGCCGAGTCGTGGTTGCCGCCAATCACCACCACGTCCAGCCGAGGCATCCGCCGCCGCGCCTTCGCGACGAACTGGTACCAGGCCGCCTGCGCCTCCGCGCTGGGGTTCGCCGTGTCGAAGATGTCCCCTGCCACCAGCAGCGCATCCACCTCCCGCGCCTCCAGGGTCTCCAGCAGCCAGTCCAGAAAGGCGGCGTGCTCCGCGTCCCGCGAGACGTCGTACAACGTGTGTCCCAGGTGCCAGTCCGACGTATGCAGCAGGCGCATCAGGCGTTCACCTTCCCTCTTTCCCGTGGCGCGCTGGCCGGCGGGCAGCCTCCAACAGAGGGGCTGCTCGCTCCAAGCGGCGGGCGCCTGCTCCCTTACTCCCTCCGTCTGACATGCGCGCAAGTTCCTGTAACTCCAGGCCGTTTGGGAGAGGACGCCCCGCCACGTCCCGTCCAGAGGCCCTCACGCGCGGAGGGGGTTGGCCGATACGCCTGGAGCGGGGATGCTCGCGGGAATGACCGGGCTACAAACAGGCATCTTCGCCAGCCTCATCGGGGTCGGCCTGGGGGCGGCGAGCATCGTCGGCGACGTCCGCTGGCAGCGGCAGCTCCTCGTCTGGCAGGATTTCGCGGCCTCGCGCGGCTGGTACTTCATGGCGACGCCCGGGTTCATGTACTCCGCGGGGACGCTGGAGCTGAAGGGCAGCCACGCCGGGCGGCCGAAGCGCGAAGGCCAGGAAGACGCCACCCCATGAGCCTCGGGTCCTGGTTCTCGTTCCTCCTGTATCTCCTCGTCGCGGCGGCGGTGGTGAGGGGTGGCATCGCCTTCTGGAAGACGCTCCAGCGCCGCGACCAGTCCTGGAGACAGTTCGCGGCCCATCGCGACTGGGGCTACACCCACTCCCTGGGGAGCTGGGAGATTGGAGGGCTCCACCTGGGACGGCAATTCCGCATCCGCTCGGAGTACCGCCGGAGCGGGGACAAGACGCGCCTCTGCACGGTGGTGACGCTGGAGCTCGGCCAGGTGCTGCCCCCGGACCTCCTCATCCGCCCCGAAGGCCTCGGCGACAAGCTCCTCAAGGCGGTTGGCAGGCGGGACGAGGAGGTCGGCGACGCGGAGGTGGACGCCATGCTCAACTTGAAGAACCTCTCCGACGAAGCCCGCGACATCCTGCGAGCCCCGCGCGTGCGACAACAATTCCAGAGGCTGCGCCGCCAGTTCCTGAGCTTCACCATCGAGGACGAGCAGCTCAAGGCAGAGCGGCTCGGCATGCCCGACAGCGAGGAAGCGCTGGAGGCCCTGGTGTCTCCAGCGCTTCTGCTGAGTGAGGCCCTGCACGAGGCATCCGAGCAGGGCCGGGCGCGCAAGCGCGGCTGAGCCGCGCTCAGGAGCGGCGCGACCGCCGCCGCTGGAGCGCGAGCCACGCGAGCGAACCCCAGGCCAACGGCGCCAGCGGCATCGCGTTGCAGTCACAGCCACCCGGCTCGTTGGGAGGCGGCGGCTGGGTGCCGCCGTCCGTGCCCGCGTCCGTCCCGGCATCGGTTCCGGCGTCCGTCCCCGCATCCGACGGCTGTGACTCACAGGGGACCTCCCCCACGCACACCGTGGCCTCGGCGGAGCCCTGCTGCCCCGTCGAGTCCACCACGACGAAGCGGACGCGGTGCCAGCCCGGCGTCAGGTCCGTGGTGTCCCAGCGATTGTGCTCGCCGCCGAAGTGGAAGTGGTTCTCGGACTGCACGTCGGTGTAGCGCAGCACGTCGTCCACGTAGAACTCCGCGTGTGTGCAGCCCACGTCATCCACGCAGTCTCCATAGAACTCCGCCGTGGCGCCGGACACGCGCTCACCGTCCTCGGGGCGTGTGAGGATGGCGGTGGGAGGCGAGTCCGGGCTCACGGTGATGGTGAAGGTCTGCGTCGCGTCCGGGGCCACGCCATTGCTCACGCGCACGGTGACATCCACCGTGCCCGTCTCGGTGGGCTCCCAGGTGATGACGCCCGTAGCGGCATCAATGCTCATGCCCGCCACCGTGCCCACCAGGGCATACGTGGGCGTGGGCCGTGCCGTCGCCCGCACCTCGTACCGGTACGGATTGCCCACCACGGCGGTGGTCACCGGCTCGGAGTGGATGACGGGCGCCAGCGGATCCGTGTCCTGCTCGCGGGCCTCCACCTCGCGCGCGTCCAGCCCGGGCGCGGCCACGGTGATGAGGGCCATGCCGTCCAGGTTGTCCGCGTCCGGCGCGGCGGCCAGGGTGACGTCCTTGGGAATGTTCCAGTCGACGGGACTGAAGGTCAGCGTCGCCCCGGACTGGACGGTGAGGTCCTCGTCCCCGCGGGTGCGCGTCACGTTCACCGTGACGTTGCGCGGCGGTTGCTGCGACAGCGACACGCCGAAGGTCGCCGTCCCGCCCTCGACAATCGTCACCTGCGACGCGGTCAACACCAGGCGCGGCGAGTTGTTGTCGATGGTGGTGGCCACCACCGCCACCTCCGGCAGCCCGTCCGCCATGACCATGAAGGTGGCGACATCCGGCGTCGCGTCCTCGTCCACCGCCGCGGTGAGCGTCACCACCTGGGGCACGCTCCAGTTGGCCGCGGTGAAGGTGAGCGCCGCGCCGCTGACGATGCTCAGGTCCTCGGAGCCGCCCAGCGCGCGGGACACCTGCACGGAGACCTCGGAGGCCGGCGCTTCGGCCAGGCGCACGGTGAAGGCGGCGCGTCCGCCCTCCTCGACGCGCGGCTGGAGCCCGGAGACCACCAGCTTCTGTCCCGGCGCCGCGGGCGTGATGCGCCGCAGGGTGCCGCCCGTCACGCCAATGGCATAGAGCGCGCCGTCGGGGCCCACCGACAGGTCCACCTGCGAGGAGAAGCCGGTGGCCCACGCATCCACCGTGGCCACCGAGTTGTCCGCTTCCAGCGTGACGCGCGTGAGCTGGCCGGAGTTGTAGTCACCGAAGAAGAAGTTGTCCCGGTACGCCGCGTCGAACAGGGTCGCGTCGTAGAAGGTGCCGCCGGTGATGGAGCCACCGAGCTGCTGCGTCGTGGCCGTGCCTCCACCGCTCGCGGCGTCCGGCAGCGACGGCTGCGCCACGGTGAAGGTCGTGGAACCGGTGACGCTGGCCACGTACATCAGGCCATTGAAGCTCGCGTCCCCCACGCCGCTGAGCGTGAGCCGCTCACCCTTGCGGAAGCCATGGTTTCCGGTGGTCGTGAAGGTGGCCACCCCGCCGCTGCGCACGGCGCCGCCCGCGGTGAGGCCGCGGGTATCGGTGCCGTTGGTGCGGTACTTGACGGCGGGGGTGATGAAGTCGTTGCCGCTGGGCTGGTCGTTCTCGTAGTCGTCGTAGCCGGCGTGGTCGCGCCGGTTGACGACGAAGACCTGCTCGTAGCCGGTGCCCACGCTGTTCACCCACAACCGGCCCGTGGTGGGCTGGAAGGTGAAGGTGAAGGGATTGCGCAAGCCGCGCGCCCAGATGTACTCGTTGTTGGGCCCCACGCCGTCGTTGAAGGGGTTGTCGTTGGCGGGCGTGCCATCCAGGTTCGCGCGGCTCACCTTGGCCGCCATCGACGTCAGGTCCGCGTCCACGCCCGTGCGGTTGCCCAGGTCACCAATGGCCCAGTACAGCTTCCCGTCCGGCCCGAAGCCAATGGCGCCGCCGTCATGGTTCTCGCCCCGCGTGGGCAGCCGGCTGACGACGACGGTGCGCGCCGTGCCCGTCCCATTCGCATCCGTGTAGCGGACAATCTGCTGCTCC
Source organism: Myxococcus sp. SDU36 (assembly GCF_030168875.1). Taxonomy (NCBI): domain Bacteria; kingdom Pseudomonadati; phylum Myxococcota; class Myxococcia; order Myxococcales; family Myxococcaceae; genus Myxococcus; species Myxococcus sp. SDU36. The sequence goes on along the minus strand of NZ_CP077414.1, from coordinate 7,751,820 downwards.
GACGCGGAGATGGTGACGAAGAAGTAGACGTAGCGGTTGACCACGTAGTTCGGGTCGAACGCGATGCCGATGAGGCCACACTCGCTGTTGGTGTGGACGGAGGGCTCCGCCGCGAACACCCGCGTCACCAGCGTGCTGCTTGCTGGCAGTGTTTCGGGCTGGCCGTCCTTCAGCGACACCACCCGGATTTCGCCCGTCTTGCGGATGATGAACAGGCGGCCCGAGCCATCCGGCGCCCATGCCATCCCCGTGGCCTGCGTGAGGGTGTTGGAGGTGAAGGGCGTCTCCACGAAGCCGGCGGGCACCGCGCCCCAGGCGGGCGAAGACAGCCCCAACAATCCAAGCAACATCAAAATAGAGCGCATATCCGTTGAGGATAGCGCACTCGCGAGGCAGTCCTGCCCAGTGTTTCCAGCCCCCATGGCTTGACGCCAGTGCGGGCTTGAGCGTGGACAGGGGCGTGCGAGGAGACGCTCAGCCCGTCCTGGCCAACGTCTGCTCGAACAGCGCGCGCACCTGCGTGGCCAGCTCCTGCGAGTCCGGACCGAAGGACTCCGGCGGCAGCGCGGGGAGCACGCGCACGCGGATGGAGGCGGTGGGGCTCATCCAGGGGCCGTCTCCGTCCAGCAGCCCCGGCGTGCCCTCCACCACCACGGGCACCACTGGAACGTGCTCCTCCAGCGCGAGCTGGAAGGCGCCCCGCTTGAAGGGCAGCAGCTGTCCGCCCTTGGAGTACGTCCCCTCCGGGAAGATGAGCACCGGCATGCCACGACGGAGCCAGCGCCGGCACGGGTCCAGGAGCTGGTGCATGGCGGTGGACGAGCCCCGGACGATGGGCACGTAGGCCAGCAGCGTCATCATCCACCCCACCAGCGGCAGCGAGAACAGCGACGCCTTCGCCACGAACTTGTAGGGATGGAACAGGCCCATGACGGCGAGGATGTCCGCGGCGGACTGGTGGTTGACCACCATCACACAGGGCCCGGGCGGAATGCGCTCACGGCCTTCGACTCGCGTGCGCCAGCCCGGAGACGCGTGCAGCCACAGGCCGTAGCACCAACGGCAGACCAGCGCGTGCAAGAGCCGCCGGTCCCGGTCGAACGGGTACGTGACGATGAGCAGCAACGCGCCCAGGGTGAACAGCACCGGAGCGGTGAGCAGGAAGACGACCCAGAACCAGAGCGTGACGGCGTACTTCATGGCGAGGCCCCAGGCATACCACCTTCCGGCCCACTCCACGCCCCTCTCCTGACAGCCCCGCCTCCCCACGGCCGCTCCCCGCTCATCCAGTCAGCCAGCCTGGAGGGGCCCTGGGGACTGCCCTCCAGGGCAATCCGCCGTTCCTTGCCCATGGACCCGTCGCTGCCATAAAGACAGACCACCCCCATGCCTCCCATCGACCCCGCGCTCCGAGCCGCCCGACTGGCCCACACGTTCGTCCCCTTCAGTCAGCTGCGCACGGCGCGGTTGCTGCTGGGGCTGAACGGACAGCAGCCGCTCGAGGTCCAGCGCAGGCTGTTCGGCTACGACCTGACGTTGCAGGCCCACCGCAGCACGACGCACATGCTGCTGTACCTGCAGGGCGACGACTTCCTGTCGGACCTCCCGCTCATCGCGCCCCATCTGCGGCCGGGCATGGTGGCCTTCGACGTGGGGGCCAACATCGGCTACCTCTCCATGTACCTGCGCAGCCGCATCGGCCCGCTGGGACAGCTCTTCAGCTTCGAGCCCGACCCGGAGAACCACGCGGAGCTGGACACCAACTTCCGGAACAACCACCTGCGCAACTGCCAGCCCGTCCAGGCGGCGGTGGGTTCGCGGGAAGGCGTCATCACCTTCGCCACGGGCCTCAACGGACACGTTCCCGAAGAAGGCGCGGAGGGCATCACCGTCCCGGTCGTCACCGTGGACGGCTTCGTCCAGAAGCAAGGCCTGTCACGCGTGGACTTCGTGAAGGTCGACGTGGAGGGCTTCGAGCTGGACGTGCTGGCCGGCATGCGGGCCACGCTCGAACGTCCGGACAAGCCCATCCTCTACATCGAGGTCCACGGACGGGGTGAGTATGCGCGAGCCGACCCTCGCCGCGTCTGCGAGGTGCTGGAGAGTCACTACAAGAACATCCGCGCCTACGTGTCCCCCGACGACTTCAAGGCGAAGCAGGGCCGCTTGCGCCGCCTGTGGGGCCGGGTGTCGCCTTTCGGTGACATCGAGCAGGCGTGCCGGGTCGACCTGCGCGAAGTGAAGCAGCACGACACCCAGCGCTACCAACTGCTCTGCCTGCCTTGAAGGGCGCGGAGCAGGCACGCTCCGCAACGTCGGACCGGCGTCACTGCCCACACTCTCCCTTGCATGGTGGCCGCGCGGAAGGCGTAAGGTGCCCGCCGGACCCAACCCGGAGGGAGGCAGCGAATGGACGCGCATCAGGGCCTGCACATCGAGACCCATCCCCGAGAAGGAGACCCGCTGGTTCGCGCCCGGCGGCCCGACCCGTGCGCGCTGGTGTTGTTCGGCGCCACCGGAGACCTGGCCCAGCGCAAGCTGTTCCCGGCCCTGTTCGAGCTGGCGCGAGACCACCTGCTGCCGGAGAGCTTCGCCGTCGTCGCCTTCAGCCGCTCCGAAGGGGACAGCGAGGCCTTCCGCGAACAGGTGAAGGCGTCCCTGCGGAAGTTCGCCCGCACCCAGCCCCTGGATGAGGCCATCTGGAAGGACTTCGCCCCGCGCCTGGAGCTCATCTCCGGCGGCTATGACGACCCGAAGTCCTTCGTGCGCCTGCGCGAGGAGCTCGACCGGGTCGCCCAGAAGTTCGGCACCCAGGGCAACCAGTTCTATTACCTGGCCACGCCGGCCTCCACCTTCCCCAAAATCCTCAACGGCCTGTCGGAGTCGGGGCTGCTCAAGCGCCAGGAGCAGGCCGACCCGCGCCCGTGGCAGCGGCTCATCATCGAGAAGCCCTTCGGCCACGACTTGGAGAGCGCCCGCGCGCTCAACCACGAGCTGGCGGCGGTGCTGGACGAGCGGCAGATCTTCCGCATCGACCACTACCTGGGCAAGGAGACGGTGCAGAACATCCTCGTCTTCCGCTTCGCCAACGCCATCTTCGAGCCGCTGTGGAACCGGCAGCACATCGACCACGTGGAAATCACCGCGGCGGAGACGCTGGGCGTGGAGGGGCGCGGCGGCTTCTACGACGAGACGGGCGTCATCCGGGACATGGTGCAGAACCACCTGCTCCAGGTGCTCGCGCTGTGCGCCATGGAGCCGCCGGTGTCCTTCGGCGCCGAGGACATCCGCGACGAGAAGAACAAGGTCTTCCGCGCGCTGCGCCCGCTGGAGGGCCGCGAGGTGTCCCGCGCGGTGGTGGCCGGCCAGTACGAGGGCTACCTCCAGGAGAAGGGCGTGAAGGCCGGCTCGCGCACGCCGACCTACGTCGCCATGAAGATGAACATCGACAACTGGCGCTGGGCGGGCGTGCCCTTCTATCTGCGCGCGGGCAAGAAGCTGAAGCGGCGCCTGACGGAGGTGTCCATCCACTTCAAGTCGGTGCCCATCAGCCTCTTCTCCGGCGAAGGCGCCACCTGCCAGCGGCTGCAGCCCAACGTGCTCACGCTGCGCATCCAGCCCCAGGAGGGCATCGCGCTCTCCTTCGAATCCAAGGTGCCCGGCGAGGACGTCAACATCGCGGGCGTCACCATGGACTTCAACTACCAGGAGACCTTCCAGCGGCCGGTGCCCGAGGCCTACGAGCGCCTGCTGCTGGACTGCATGCGCGGCAACGCCACCCTCTACGCGCGGCAGGACAGCGTGGAGCAGGCGTGGACCTTCGTGACGCCCATCCTCCAGGCCCTGGAGTCCGGCGAGGGCGGACCGGCGCACGGCTACACGGGCGGCGGCGCGGGCCCGGACGCCGCGGCCGCGCTGCTGGCCCGGGATGGCCGCCGGTGGACGGGCCTGTGAGCCCCAGCGCGCGCACGCACGTCGTGCCCACCGAGTCCCTGCCCCGGGAGGCCGCGGTGTGGATGGCGCGCGCGCTCCAGGACACGCTCGCCACCCAGCGTCGCGTCAGCCTGGCCGTGTCGGGTGGCGGCACGCCGGGGCCAGCGTACCGGGCGCTGGCGGCGCAGGTGCTTCCCTGGGAGCGCGTGGACGTCTACTTCGTGGACGAGCGCTTCGTGCCGCCCGACCACGCGGACAGCAACTACCGGATGGTGGAGGACGCGCTGCTGCGTCCCTTGCGACTGTCGCCGTCGCAGGTGTTCCGGATGGAGGGGGAGCGCGAGGACCGTGACGCCGCCGCGAAGGACTACGCGGCGAAGCTGCCTGCTGCCTTGGACGTGGTGCTGCTGGGCATGGGAGAGGACGGGCACACGGCCAGCCTCTTCCCCGGCCACCCCGCGCTGGAGGAAACCGGGCAGCGCGTCCTGGCGGTGGTGGGCCCCAAGCCGCCGCCCTGGCGGATGACGTTGACGCTGCCGGTGTTGCGGTCCGCTCGGCACGTACTGACCCTGGTGTCGGGGGCGGGCAAGCGGGACACGGTGCGCCGGGCGCAGGCGGGGGACCTGAGCCTCCCCGCCGCCCGGGTGACGAATTCGGAGTGGATGTTGGACCCCGCCGCCGCCGGGCGGTGAGGGCTCCCTGTCGCGAACCTTCCAGGAGGAACCAACGATGAGTGAGGCAGCGGGCGCGCAGTTCGGCGTGGCGGGAATGGGCGTCATGGGGGCGAGCCTCGCCCTCAACATCGCGGACCACGGCTTCCGGGTGGCCGTATGGGACAGGCACGCGGAGCGCATCGACGAGATGCACCGCAAGCACGGTCACCCCGAGGTCTGGGGCACCGAGTCGCTGGAGGCCTTCATCCAGCGGCTGGAGCGCCCGCGCAAGGTGCTGCTGATGGTGACGGCGGGCGCGGCGGTGGACTCCATGCTGGAGCGCCTCTTGCCGCTGATGGCGGAAGGCGACGTCATCATGGACGCCGGCAACTCGTGGTTCCTGGACACGCGCCGCCGCGAGGAGCAGTGCAAGGCCCAGGGCATCCACTTCCTGGGTGTCGGCGTGTCCGGCGGCGAGGAGGGTGCGCGCAACGGCCCCTCCATCATGCCGGGCGGCGCCCCCGCGGCGTACGAGCTGGTGCGGCCGGTGTTCGAGGCCATCGCCGCGAAGACGGACCTGGGACCGTGCGTCACCTACGTGGGGCAGGACGGCGCCGGGCACTTCGTGAAGATGGTGCACAACGGCATCGAGTACGCGGACATGCAGTTGCTCGCGGAGACGTACGACGTGCTGCGCCGCGGGCTCGGGCTGGACGCGGACGCGCTGGCGGACCTGCTGTCCAAGTGGGACCACGGCATCGCCGGCTCGTTCCTGCTGGAGACCACCATCAAGGTGCTGCGCCAGAAGGACCCGGAGACGGGCAAGCCGCTGGTGGACCTGGTGTTGGACAAGGCGGGCCAGAAGGGCACGGGCAAGTGGACGGTGCAGGTGGCGTTGGACCTGGCCGTGCCGATTCCGTCCATCGCCGCGTCGCTGGACGCGCGCATCCTGTCCTCCATGAAGGACGAGCGCGTGGCCGCCGCGCCGAAGCTGAAGGGCCCGGCGGTGCAGCTCAGCAAGGAGGAGCAGGCGCAGCTCGCGGCGTGGACGCATGACGCGCTCTACGCGGCGCGCGTGGTGACGTATGCGCAGGGCATGCGGCTCATCCAGGCGGCGTCCCAGGAGTACCAGTGGAACATCCACCTGGCGGAGCTGGCGCGCATCTGGCGGGGGGGCTGCATCATCCGCGCGAAGCTGCTCACGCCGCTGCGTGAGGCCTTCCAGCAGCAGCCGGCGCTGCCCAACCTGGTGGTGTCCGACGCCTTCGCGCCGGTGCTGGAGCGCATGGCGCCCGCGTGGCGGCAGGTGGTGGGCGTGGCCACCCGCGTGGGCATCCCCGTGCCGGTGTTCAGCTCTTCGCTGGCGTACCTGGACAGCTACCGCACCGCGGAGCTGCCGCAGAACCTCACCCAGGCGCAGCGTGACGCCTTCGGCGCGCACACGTATCAGCGCAAGGACCGGCCGGAGGCGGGCTTCGTCCACACGGAGTGGGGCAAGTAGTCAGGGCCCGGCGCTTCCCGGGCGCGGGCGTCACGGCGCCCGGGACGGCTTCTGGACGGTGCGCTCCGTCAGCAGCGCGCCTGTGCCTCCCTCATCGGAGACCGAGCAGATGAGCGTCCGGTGCGAGGAGGCGTATCCCCGCACGTAGGAGCGCGTGGCGACGCAGAGCGAGGCCACGCCGCTCGCCGCGCCGACATCTCCGAAGGCGATGGCGGGGAGCACGAGCCGGCTCCCCGCGAAGTCGACCTGCTCGTGGAGGAGCTGCTGGGCATGGCCCCAGACGCGCGCCTTCCATTCCTCACCGTTGAGGTCCAGCAGGAGGTCTCCCCGGAACGGCTCCCGGACTCCGGCGGCCTCCAGCGTTCGCTGGACAGTCACGGCGAGCTTGCGTCCCCACTCGGGGGCCGACTGACTGCGGGAGCGGACGGGCGCATCCTCCTCCGAGGGCGCTTCGGGTGCGTCCTGAACCACGGCGGCCAGGATGCGAGACTCGGCCCGAGCCCCCCGCTGCTCCGCGTGCAGGGCTCGCTCCACCAGCACACAGGCCGCGGACTCGCTGGGGCACAGGCCCACGGGACGCTCGGACGTCTTGAGCCGCCCCTCGCGGATGAGGAGGTTGATGCTGGGGCGGTCCAACCAGGAGTCGGTGCCCAGGATGAGGACGCGCTCCATGCGGCTGCGCGTGAAGAGCGCTTCGGCCCGCTGCACCGCCGTCGCCACGCCATGGGGCCCGCCGGGGATGAAGCCGCCTGGAATCATCTGGAGCGGCAAATGCGTCAGGCGCGCGAGCAGGTCCGCGCAGTAGGCCTCCAGCAACGCGGGGACCTCGGGGTCCGGCCAGAAGAAGCGCTCGAACAGGAGCGGGGGCAGCACCCAGGCGACGCCCGTCGTCTGCCAGAAGCGAGCGTCCTCACGCCCCGGCAACTGGCTGTAGTCCACCAGGTCCTCCAGGGCCGTGACGGCCATGCGGACCCAGGTGCCTGACTGGATGAAGCCATTCGTGAAGCCTTCAATGGGCGCTCCCGAGACGGGCGCCTCGAGTTCGGCTTCGTCATAGGCAACCGCCTGGGCCAGGGGGTGGCGCCACGTCAGGCCCGCGCGCTGCGCGGCGCAGCTCGTGACGACGTCGAAACCCAGACTGGACACCATGCCCAGACCACTGATGACGATTCCCGTTGCTGGAGGCATCAGCGTTTCGACTTCTTGCTTGGCTTCTTGAAGGAGCTGAAGGGCTCGGGGACGCGCCAACTGTCCGGGTCGGGCGGCTTGCGCAGGTGGAACCTCCGCGCGACGCCGGGCGCCAGCGGATGGTCCGGCGCCACGGTGAGTCCGGCGCGCTGGGCCAGCTCGATGTAGGCCAGGATTTCGGTGGAGACGTGCGCGGTGGTGGCGGCCTCGTCGGGGTTCTGCGTCTCCTCGCGGCGCGCCTTGTCGTAGGCCTTGCGCTTCTGGTCGATGAGGGCTTCGAGCCCTTCGTCAAAGCGCTGCTGGTCCTTGTCGATGAGCCCCCAGCAGACGTCGAGATGCGGGTCGGGGTTCTCCTTGGTCAACCTGGCGAAGAGCTCCAGGTCGGGCAGCAGTTCCTCACGCGGGACGTTTCCAAAGAAGAACGCCATGGGCAGCCATACGGCGAAGAAGTCCTCTTCGTATTCGCGCGTGGTGTCGGGCTTGCGTGGGCACAGCGGGGCCATGGCCCGCGCGGCCTCATCGTCTCGGCAGGCGACGGCGTCGAAGAAGGGCTCGGCCTTCGAGGTGAGCTTCTCTCCGTCGGGCGCGGTCGCGAGGAAGTGCAGGAAGGCGCGAGCGCTCTTGGACAGGTATGCGTAGAACGGCTCCGGGTCGCTGGTGGCCAGGAGCGAGCCCGTCGCGATGCGCCGATGGAGCAGGCAGATGTACGCGTAGTTCTGCAGCGCGGGAGGCGCAGCGATGACGCGCGGAAGCAGCTCCTCGAGCGCGGTGCCTGAGTTCTTGATGGCGATGGGGAGGAAGTTCGGCTTCATGTCGTCAGCGCGGGTGAATGGCCAGATGCGCATTCTACGCCCGGGTCCGTCACGTGTCGCTGGCCTTGGCCGCAGGCCCTTGACCCTCCCGGATGCGTCCGGGACACTCGATGGCGCAGGCACCCTTCAGCTCGGGACCAGGCCATGTCGAAGAAGAAGGACACGGGGCATTTCGGGGACGCGGAACTCAACGACCTCCACCTCATCGTGAAGAGCACGACCGAGGGTGGCGCCTGCCTCACCGGGCACACGGGCGATTTCTCCGGCTTCAAGAACAAGGTTTCCTGCAATTACCGGTATCAAGCCTACGAGCAGGCGGACAGCCACGGGGAAATCAAGGAGCGGTTGCACCGCTACAACGAGCACCCACCCGAGCGGCGCCTCCAGACCTCTGCCTACCGGGCGAACAAGGGCGGCATGACGCCCGACCGCTACTGCGCCCATCTGGACATTCCGGAGCCGGGAGACTGGGACATCGGCGGTCCTCCGCGCGCCATCAAGCGCCGGACCTTCGCCAAGGGCAAGGTCCGCATTCCCGCCGGCTACAACTTCACGCAGGACACCTGGCCGTACTGGAACAACGCCCACCACCTGATTCCGAAGGGCACGTTGGACTCGGTCATCCAGAAGCAGGAGGCCAGGGTCAGCAACATGATCCAGAAGGCCCTGCTCAAGGCCAAGTACAACATCAACCACAAGAAGAACATGTTGCTGATTCCGCAGGACCGTGAGGTCGCTGCGCTGCTCAACCTGCCACGCCATATCCAACTGAAGGATGACGATACGAAGTCGCTTCCGGCGTCGTGCACGGACCACGCCATCTACAATCTCATTGTAGATAAAATGGAAAAAGGACTGACGGAAATCGTCGCAGAGTACAAAAAGATCTGCCATCAGGCGGCAACCGGAGAAGAGCATGGAATTCCAGATGCAGAACTCGACAAGACTCGACTTGAGAGTCTCTCGACGAAGCTTCTGAACCTGATCCTTTCATGGGGTCGCACCGGCGGAACTGGCCCTTCCCTGGATAAGAAAGCAAATCAGTCGCTCAGAAAGTCCATGTAAAACTCGTGCATCACAAGGGACACCGCCCAGTGCACTACTATCTCATTTTGCTCATGCCCCGCGAAAACCTGCAATACTGCTTCATCAACGAGTATCCTGAAGGGCTTGGAATCATCGACTACAAGATTGGTCATGGAGAACCACTTGGCGCGGACTATCCAATGGATGCTCGTGTCTACATGACTGAGCGTTACAAGGGAATGCAGGTTCCGGACCTCGTGGAAAACACCTGCGGCATGCTCATTGTCAGCAGGCGCGTCAAAGAGGTCTTCGAGCGCGTCAACCAAAGTCCCGTGGAGTACCTACCTGTCGCCATCTACAATCACAAGAAACGCGTTGCCTCCACGGACCACTTCATCGTCAATCCACTTGGAACCGTGGACTGCCTCAACCTAGAGGCATCGGAAATCGAATATCACAACGGCAAGGTCGTAAGTGTCGACAACCCTGTACTGGATCCTGCCAAGGTTGAAACCGCTCCTCACCTCTTCAGGATGCGCGAACACTCTTACTCATATCTATTCAGCGAAGTCATGTTTCAAGCACTGCGCACGCTCGACCCACGCCCGACCAACTTCATTCTCGATCAACTAGCTCAAGTACCCTCGGGCACCCCGCATTGCGCATGATGTCCACCCATCAAGAGGCTCCTTCAAAAACACGAGGCAAGCACGGATGAACTACCACCTCATCCACTTGATGCCTCGCGAAGATCAAAACTTCTGCTTCATCGACGACAAGCCTGAAGGTATTGGAATAAAATCATACAAGCTCGGGAAGGGTCTTCCTCTCGGCAGCGACTACCCACCGAACGCCCGCGTCTTCATGACCGACCGCTACAAAGGAATCCAGGTATCGGACCTCATCGAAAACGCATGCAACCTGCTTATCGTCAGCAAAAGAGTCAAAGAGGTCATTGAGCGCATCAACAAAGCGCCCACAGAGTATCTTCCCCTATCCATCTACAACCACAAGAAGCGTGCGGCCTCGACCGACTATTTCATCATCAATCCACTCGGCACGTTCGACTGTCTCAACCTGGAGACCTCGGACATCGTGTACCACAACGACAAGGTGGTCGACGTCCGCAACTTCGTGCTCGATCCACTGAAGCTTGAGAACGCGCCTCACCTGTTTCGGGTCCAAGAGGACTCCTACACTTACATCATCAGCGAACAACTTCGGCAGGAACTGCGCACATTGGACCCACGTCCAACCAACTTCTTCATTACAGAACTTGAGCAGGTCCCGTCTCACACCAAGCTCACCTCATCGACGGACTGACCTGCTTCACACAAGCGGCGGCGCGCCCAACCAACTTCCTGCTCGACCTACTCGACCAAGTACCGGCGAAGTCCGCAAATACCCAGCCAGAGTGATGCAATGGCTGCCCATGACTGAATCCCCCTGGCGCGCCGCATCTTTCACAAACACCGTACATCAGGCATCATTGAAGCTCTCTTTCCGGAGCCTCGACCATGACGCTGGATGCCGGAGCGAAGCTGCTGCATGCGGTACGTGAGTTGGCCCCTGCCCTCTCCGCTCGCAGCGGGGAGATTGAACAGGCACGACAGCTCCCCCTGGACCTCATCGCCACGCTGAAGGACCTCGGCGTCTACCGGATGCTGGTCCCGCGCAGCCACGGCGGCCTGGAGCTGGACCTCGTCACATGCCTCGACGTCCTCTCCGAGCTGGCCCGCGCGGACGCCTCCACCGCCTGGACGATGATGATTGCCTCGGAGAGCCCCCAGCTCTTCGCCCTCCTCCCCCGCGAGGAGTTCGACGCCGTCTACGCCCCGGGGCCCAATGCCACCGGGGGCGGCGCCTTCAATGCCCAGGGCAAGGCCGTGCAGGTGGACGGCGGCTACCGCGTCACCGGCCACTGGAACTTCGCCACCGGCTGCCGCACGAGCGAGTGGCTGTTCGGCAACTGCGTCGTGCTCGGCCCGGACGGCAAGCCCCGCCCGGGCCCCGCCGAGGGCCTGCCCGAGACGCGCGCCATGCTGCTGCCCGCCAGCGAGGTCCGCATCATCGAGCACTGGGACGTGCTCGGCCTGCGCGGCACCGGCAGCCACGACATCGCCATTGACGCCTTCGTCCCCCAGCAGCGCACCTTCGACATCTTCACCGGCCAGCCCTGCGTACCGGGCGCCAACTTCGTGGTGCCGGTGCTCCACTACGCCATGCACATCGGCGCGGTGGCGGTGGGCATCGCCCAGGGCGCGGTGGATGACCTGCTCGCCCTCGCCCGCTCGGGCAAGCGCAGGCTGTACGCGCGCACCTCGCTGGTGGACTCCCCCGTGTTCCGCAACCGCCTGGGCCGCGCCGAGACAGGCGCCCGCGCCGCGCACGACGCGCTCCGCCGCATGGCCGAGGTGTTCTGGGAGGCCTGCCAGCAATCCCCCGTGAGCGCCTTCGGACTCGCGCCCCAGGTGTCCTCCACCCTGACCTGGGCCGTGGAGACCGCCGCCGAGGTGGTGACGGCCTGCTACCACGCGGGCGGCGCGACGTCGGTGCGCGACGGCGCCTCGCTCCAGCGCCGCTTCCGCGACATCCACACCCTCACCCAGCACGCGGCCGTGGCGGAGGGCTGGTTCACCCAGGAAGGCAGCGCCCTCCTGGGCTTCCCCGTCCTCTTCGAGGCCTGAAGCGCGCGCTCAGTTGATTTCAGCGCACGGGAAGAGCGTGTTGTACGCGCCACACGTGCGCAGCGTGGCCAGCAGCAGGTGCTCGGCGTTGGCCGCGCGGCCGGACGCATCCTCGCTCCGGGCCCGCTCACGCTCGGCCAGCAGGTTGAGCCACGGGTCCCTGGAGCCATGGGCGTAGCGCTGCAGGGCCTTGAGCGACTCCGCGTCCCGGGCGGCCTCGCCCGTGTGGAGCAGCGCGCCGACGTACAGGTCCGTCTCCTGGGAGACGCGCAGCCGCTCCAGCAGACCGGGGACGGACTCGCCCTTCACCAGCCGCGCATAATCCTCCGCCAGCGGCGCACGCGCCTGGAAGTCATGCGCCGCCACAGCTCGGACGTAGTCCTGGAGCACCGTGCCTTCCCCCAGCCGGTCCAACGCCGCGGCGAGCGGCAGCAGCGAGGCCACCGCGCCCGCCGAGGTGGCCGAGCGCACCGCTTCATAGAGCGCCGCGCGCGTCACCGCGGGCTGCTGGTGCACCAGGTACGACGCGTCCGCCGTCTTCTCGGTGAGCTGCGTCCACGTCTCCCGCACCTGGCGCCGCCACCGGGCGGCCTCCGCGTCACGCAGCGCGCGCAGCTCGTCCGCGCGCTTCTCCGCGGCCACCTTCCAGCCCGCCTCCTGGCCCGGCAACGACGCGACGTCGCGGAACGACGCCTCCGCCTGCTTCAGCAGTCCCAGGCCCCGCAGCGCCAGCCCCCGGTTCCACAGCGCCTGCGCGTGCCGCGGCTCCTGGCGCAGCGCGCCGCCGAGCAGGTCCAGCGCCTCCTCCCACCGCTGCCCGCTGAGGGCCACCACCGCGCGGTCATTGTCCCGGTCCGCCGAGGCCGGCGCCCGCGACAGGAAGGACTCCGCCTGCTGCCAGTCCCCGCGCAGCGCATAGGCCGCGGCGATGCCCCGGAAGTCCCGCTGCTCCTCCAGCTCCGCCAGGGGACGCAGCGGCAGCGGGTTCGCGGCGTCGGACGTGCCGCGCATCGGCTCGTAGGGCAGGAAGCGGTCCGCCATCGGGTGGCTGAGCCGCGCCTCCAAGGTCCGCACGTCCGCGCCCGCCAGCCACACGTCGGCGGGGGCCTCCGGCTGCGTCTGGAGACGGAACACGCCCACCGCCGCCAGCCCCGCCGCCAGCGCCACCGGCACCACCGTGCGGGACACCCGCTGCATCCACGGCCGCAGCGGCGTCACCTTCGCGGGCGGCGGCTCGGCGACGCTGGCGCTGCCCAGGGCGCGACTGGCCAGCAGCTCCAACTGGAGCAAGTCCCTCAGCCCCGCCTCGCATTCAGGACAACGTCCCAGGTGCTGGCGGAAGACCTCCGCGTCGGGAGCGGACAGCTCTCCGTCCACGAAGAAATGTAGGTTGGTGCATGGAGAAATCATGAGCTCGTGGCCCCCTGCTCCCGGGCTACCACCACCTGGGGCAGCAGCAGTTCCTTCAAATCCCTACGGGCCAGGGTGAGCCAGCTGCCCACGGTGCCCACGGGAACATTGAAATGCTCGGCGATGGCGTTGTAGCGCTTGCCCTCCGCGTGAAGGCGGTAGGCGTCACGCAGGTGCGGCTTCAGCCGCTCGATGGCCTTCTGGAAGGCGTCGGTGCTCACCAGCTCCCAGTTCTCCTGGGTCTCGTCTGGTGACATCGCCAAATCCTGCACCAGCGCCAGGTGCGGCATCCCCCGGGACTCCGTCCGCTGGCGGCGGCAATAGTCCAGGAAGCGGTTCGTCATCGTCGTACACAGCCACGCAGCCGCCGCGGAGTCCGTCCGGTCCTTCAGATGCTCGAACTCCGGCATCGCCCGCTCGAAGGTCTCCTGGACGAGGTCCTCCGGCTCCAGGCTGGAGCGGGCACACAACCGGCGGGCCAGCCCTAGAAGGCTGGGCCGATGCTGACGGATGAACGCTTCAAAGCGCCTCCGCTCCCGGTTGAAGAGGTTGGACATTCAGCCCCACTCACATGCGCGCCTGCGCGTTCCCCAGTCAGAAACGCGCGGCGTTCCAATCCTTGAAAAGAAAAAGAAAGACCCGGGCAGAAAAATGCCCGGGAGGGTGAAAAACCCCGCCCGGGCCTGGCGCTTAGCGGGCCTGGCCGGGGCCCAGATGCTCCGGCCCTGCCAGGGGAGGAACCGCGGGCGACGGCAGCGGGAGCCGCTTGCGCGGGGCGACGCTGGCCGTGTCGCAGTTGACGTAGGTGTTCTTCACGTGGGCTTCGCCGGACTCGGAATCCAAGCTACCGGCCATAAGGGATTCGACGGGCGTCATGAGCGCTCGCACCTCGCGATGGGGATGGTTTGAAAGCTAGACATGGGTGATACGGCAACACGTACAGTCCTTATCACGACACGCGCCAACCCCGCGCATCTGACGGGGCGACTCGCGACATGGAATTCACGGAGTTCTGAATGAACAGGGACGACTCGCGCCTGGCATTGGAGTGGCACACCTGGCTGGCGGAGAACCTCGCCCTGGGCGTGAGCACGGAGGACGCGCAGCGGGTGCTGGTGGACGCGGGCGTGGAGGCGTCGCTGGCGCAGCGGGAGATTGCCGCGGCGCAGGCGCACCCCTACGTGGTGGCGGCGCGGCGGATTGGCCGGCGCTACGAGTGGCTGGAGGCGCTGGCGGACCTCTACGCGGAGCTGCACCGCCAGTCCGGCGCGGTGACGCTGGAGAAGCGCCGCGGGGTGAGCCCGGCGGAGTTCTTCACCCGCTACTACTTCGGTCACCGGCCGGTGGTGCTGCAGGGCTTCATGGAGGACTGGCCGGCGATGCGCCGCTGGTCGCTCGCGGACTTCCGGGAGCGCTTCGGGGACGTGGAGGTGGAAATCATGTCCGGGCGCGACACCAATCCGGACCATGCGTCGCAGCCCGACAAACACCGCCAGGTGGTGACGCTGCGCGACTACGTCCAGCGGGTGGAGACGGACGGAGAGACGAACGACTTCTACATGGTGCCGCGCAACGAGAATTGGAAGCGTGACGGGCTGGCCCGGCTGCGCGAGGACATCCGCGCGCCCGCCGGCATCATCGACCCGGAGTTGCGCCCGGACATGACGACGCTGCTGCTGGGCCCGCCGGGCACCGTCACCCCGCTCCACCACGACAACATGAACGTGCTGCTGGGCCAGGTGATGGGCCGCAAGCACGTGCGGCTGGTGCCGTCCTTCCAGCGTCACCTCGTCTACCCGCGCCATGGCACCTTCAGCGCCGTGGACGCGGCGAGCCCGGACGCGGCGCGCTTCCCGCTCTACGGCGAGGCCACCGTCCTGGAGGGGGTGGTGGAGCCGGGCGAGCTGCTCTTCCTGCCCGTGGGGTGGTGGCACTGGGTGCGCGCACTGGACGTGAGCGCCACTGTCACGTTCCATCATTTCCAGCTCCCGGGAGGCAACACGCACCTGAGGACTCCGCAGTAGACGGCCGCACTCAATAGGACTCCACGAGGATGACGTGCCGGGTCCACCCTGCACGGCTGTCCCGCTCCAGCCAGCGCTGACGCTCGTCCCGCAGGGCCACCGCCGGCGCGGCGCCTTCACGGATGCGGCGCCGGACGCCATCGAAGAAACGTCCGGCGGCATCCGGGATATCCACCGTGGAGGCCAGCACCGCGCGCGCGCCCGCGTCGATGAAGGCCGCGGGCAGGCTGAAGGGCTCGTGGCTGGTGGTGGTGCTCGCCGCGCGTCCGGCGCTGCACGCCGCCAGGAACACCATGGGCGCCCCCGTGAGCTTCTGCTGCCGCACCACGTCCGCGGTGAGCGCGTAGCGGCCGCTCGTCTCCGGGGACAGCACCACCAGCGACGCGTCCGAGAGCGCCGGGTCCATGATGCCGTGGGCGTGGATTTCGATTTCGGTGGCGTCCCGCATGTCCGCCAGCACGCGCGCGGGCGTGGCGTCCGAGCCGGACAGCACCTGCAGCGGCACCGCCTCCGCCTCCTGCGAGGGCAGCCACTGCGGCAGCCGCGGCAGTTGGAGCAGCGCGGGCGCATCCACGCTGGAGACGACGAGCCGCCGGGCCGAGGGCGTGGTGCGCGGCTGGGCCGTGCGGCCGAGCCGGAAGCTCCAGGGCACCTCCGGCGGCAACAGGTCCGTGCGACCGAAGACAGGCGGCCAGGCGAGCACGTCCACGCGCTCGCAGCCCCGCAACACCGCACGCAGCCGCTCCGGCACCAGCCGTGAGGTGTCCGCGCGGCTGAAAGGCCCCTGCCGGTCCGTCTCATAGTGGCCCAGCACCTGGCCTTGCGTGCCACGCGCCACCAGGACCGTGCGCTCGCCGTGCACCGCCGCCGCCAGGGCGCAGCGCCGAGGCACGGGCGTGCCGAGCTGCGCGGCCATCAGCTCCAGCGCCTGGGTGTACTCGCCCGCCTTGCCCGCGTCCGTGACGAGCGACGAATAGCTCAGCGCCCAGGCCTCGCGCGCCAGCGAATCTCCCCGAGGCAGCGCCTCCGCCTCGGTGAGGGTCTGCCGCAGCAGCGCCAGCCCCCGCGCCCTGTCGGAGTCCAGCAGGAAGCGGCCCTCCACGTAACGGGCATACACCGCGTCGCTGGGCATGGGGTTGCTGTGGTTGGCCCACGTGAGGGCCCGCCGCAGCAGCGCCTCGTCCCCGGGCTTCGGCCGGGTGCGCGCCAGCTCCGCCAGGTTGACGGCGAACAGCAGGCTCAGCGGCTCGTTCTCGCAGGCGGCGTTCGCGTCCACCTCGCGGCGCGCGTCGTCCATGCTGTTGTCCAGGTAGTACGTGTGGGCCAGGTTCTCCCGGGGCCAGACGCAGTTGCCGCGCCCGCGGGCGGACCACTCCTCGACATAGGCGCGCGAGCTGGCGAAGTCCCCGCGCGAGCGGGTGATGGCGGCCAGCGCCTCCAGGGCGGTGAACTCCATGTCCCACTCGCGGAGCTGGCGCGCCCAGGCCCAGGCGGTGCGGGCATGCTGCTCGCCTTCGGTGAGGCGCTGGAGGTCGGCGTAGAGGATGCCCAGCCGCAGCTCCAGGTCCACGCAGCGCGCGGACAGGCCGTCCTCGCGGCAGCGCTGGAGCGCGTTGAAGATGCGCTGCTCGGCCTTCCACCACTGGCCCTCGGCCGTCTCGCGGATGGCCTCCTCACGCTCGATGTAGAGGTTGAACCAGGGGTCGTTCTGGCGCTTCGCGCGCTCCACGACCTGGGTCAACATGCGGCGCGTGGCGCGCATGTGCTGGGCCGTGCCCAGGAAGAGGTCGTCCTCTCCCGAGGCCAGCACCCGCTCCAGCAGCTTGTCCGGCTGGCTCAGCTTGCCGCGCACCAGCGACGCGTACTCGCGCGACAGTGCGCCGCGGCGCGTGAAGTTCCGGCGGCTTACCCGCTGGACGTAGTCCGTCAGCGTGGAGCCGCCGTGGCCGCGGTCCAGCTCCTGCGCCAGGGGCAGCAGGGTCAGGACACGCTCCTTCGACGGCGCCGCGCGGACCACTTCATAGAAGGCCTGCCGGACGATGCCCGGGTCCTTGCGGGCCGCCTCCAGCGGCAGAGGTGCCTGAGGGTCATCCACCAGCGCCAGCGTGGCCTCGCGCGCTTCCTTCCACCGGCGCGCGCGCTCCATCGTGGCGTCGCGTTGCTCGCGGGCGTTGGCCTTCGCCTCGCGGCTCCAACCCGGCTCCCCCATCAGCGCCACCTGTTCGAAGGTGTCCGCCGCCTTCATCGTGAGCCCCATCTGCTGGAGCACCAGCGCGCGGTTCCACATGGCCTGCGCATGCCGCGGCTGCGCCTTCAGCACGCCGTCCAGCAACCGCAGGGCCTGCTCATGTGCGCCCCGAGCGAGGTACACCGCGGCCAAATCACTGTCGCGGTCCGGCGAGGCGGGCATGCGCTCCAGGAACGCGCCCGCCTGGTTCCACTCGCCCTGGAGGGCATACGCGGAGGCGATACCAGACAGGTCGCCCGCCTCCTCCAGCCGGGCGAGGTCGCGCAGGGGAATGGGCTCGGGAGGAACCGGGCAGCCGCCCGCCGACGTGCGTGGCCGGTAGCGGTCCGCTTCGGGGTGCGTGAGCCGGGCCTCGATGCGTGACGCGGAGCGCCGCTCCGCCCAGAACTGCGCTGATACGGGTGCCCCGCTCCCCTTGGAGGGCGTGCGGGCAAGCAGGACGGTCAACACCAAAACGGGCGTGGCCAGCGCCAGGACCAGGACTTTGTCGTACGCCGGCTTCAACATACTGCCCCCTCGGGCGCCAACCCCCAAGCAGCCGCCCAGCTACCGCGTTGTACACCATCCACCGTTCCCCACCGACTTCCGGCGGAGGCTGGGCAACCCGCAACAGACGCCTGGCGCATTACCCCCCGCGGCATTTCTCCCGCTTTTTCCAACCCACCTCCCCTACCGCCCGCCCACGCTTCGCTGGGTCGTCAGACCGTGAACCAGGCGGCCTGACCTGGAGACGGCTTGCGCCGAAAACCTTGAGTGCAGGTCCTCCACGCATCCCTCCGGAATCACTGCCTCCTGGGTGAAAAAAGCCAGCATGACGACAGGGGCCCGCCCGTCAGGCAGCCCTCCACATGAGGCGGCGGACCCACGCCCTCCTGAGGGTTTTACGAGAGGGCACGAGCGGGAAGTAGCACGTCCGCCTGAGTGTCCCACTGCGCCAACCTGGAACGAAAGGACCTCGCTTGACGCAGCTGCTTCGACTCGCCGCCCTGGTGTCTCTGATTCCCTCGTTCGCCTCCGCGGACGTGGTGTGGAAAGGCGACTTCGAGACGGGCAACACCTCGCAGTGGACGCGCAGTCAGAGCGTCTCCAACAGCCGTCTCCAAGTGGTGACGGACGTGGTTCGCGAGGGCCGCTATGCGCTGAAGGCCACGGTGCGCCAGGGCGATGACCCCATCAACGCCAGCGGCAACCGCAATGAGCTGCTCTACATCAGCCAGGAGAAGGCGGACTCCACCTGGTACTACAAGTGGAGCACCCTCTTTCCCGCCGACTACCCGCTCGATGACAGCTGGCAGGTCTTCGCGCAGTGGCACCAGGAGGGCTGCTGCGGCTCGCCGCCGCTGGAGTTCTACGTGCGCGGCGAAGAGATGCACATGCGCGTGGGGGGCGTGAACGGCAAGGTCCTGTGGACGGCCCCGCTCAAGCGCGGTGACTGGAGCGACTTCGTGTTGCAGGTGAAGTGGTCGCCCGACGCGAAGAAGGGCTTTGTCCAGCTCTGGCACAATAACGAGGTCGTCGTGCCGAAGACCTCCGTCGCGACGCAGTTCGGCAAGGAGATGAACTACCTGAAGCTGGGCCTGTACCGCGACGACGCCATCCGTCCCGAGGCCAGCGTGTACCACGACGGGTTCACCATGGCCTCGACGCTGGAGGAGGTCATGCCGCCGCCGCCGACACCGGAGCCAGCCCCCGAGCCCCCCGCGCCGGAGCCCGCGCCTACCCTCCCCGCGCCGGAGCAGCCGGGTGAAGACACGCCGTCCGAGGAGCTCCCCGACGCGCCCATCGTCCAGACGCCCGACACGCGGCCGCAGACCCGCTGGGGCATCACCACCCCCGAGGACCTCCTCTCCGGGGAGCGTCCGCCGGGCGCCGATGGGGCGCAGGGTTGCAATGCCTCCGGCGGCGGAACGGCGGGTGTGCCCATCACCGCCGCCGCGGGCCTGCTCTCCTTCGCCGCGCTGTTCGCCCGCCGCCGCAAGCCCGCCCAGGCTCGCGCCCACGCGAAGCGCTGAGCGGCCTCGTCATCGCGGGGCGTGTCGGTGATACGGCAGGCCCCGCGCGGCGAGGTCGTGAGTCAGGGCTCCTTGAGCAGGGGGAGCCCCGAGATGACCTTCGCCAGCAAGGTCCGCAGCGTGGCGCGCTCCTCTTCGCTCAAGGGCGCCATCAGCGCGGCAATCCGCCGGTAGTGGTCCGGTAACACGCCTTCGATGAGCTGCCGGGCCTTGGGCGTGAGGCGCACCGTGTACATGCGGCGATCCCCCGGATGGTCCTCGCGGGAGATGAGGGCGTCCTTCTCCAGCGTGTCCAGCAACCCCGTCATCGTAGCTCGGCTGACGCCGGAGCTCTCCGCCAGGTCCGCGGGCGTGAGCCCACTCACGCGCTCCACGTCGTCGTCCTCGGTGGTGAGCAGCCGGACCAGCACCATGAAGCGCCCCATCGACAGGCCGTGACGGCCCAGGTGCGCGTCGTAGGCCCCCGACAAGTCGTGCGAAGCCCGCAGCAAGGTGATGCACGTCTCGATGGCGCTGGCGTCGAGCTCGGGGAAGCGCAGCGCCAGGCGCCGGAGCCGCTCGTAGCGCGGCATCGCCGCGGACGTCGGGGAAGTGGGAGGTCGAGTAGGCACGGCACCGGCCTCGTAAGGCTCCTAATGGTTTTAGGCAATCAGAAAGGGAGCGACCGTGCACCGCGGGCTGGCGCCTGCTGGCCCGGGCGTTATGAACGGACCGTGCTGGATGTGAAGGACGCGGCCGTGCAGGCGGCCCTGCGCCGCGCGTGCGAGGAGGTCGGCTTACCGGACTCGCTGCGGGGCTGCGTGTATCCCCTGCTGCGTGACCCGGAGGGTGAATGGCCGGGCTGCTGCGGTGGCGGCTGCCACCCGTGTGCCTCCTCCCTGGTGGACGTGGCGATGCGCACGCTGGAGCTGCTCGGCACACCCCGGCGAGCACCCGTGGTCGGGTGAGGTGAAGTGAGGCCGGTCAGCGGCATAGGCTGCGGACATGAATCCGATTGTCCATGCCGAGCTGGCCTGGCTCGCGGCGCAGGGGCTGCGTGAGCGCAGAGACCGCATCCTCGTCACTTGCGCGGGGCTGGCGCCGGACCTGGATGGGCTCACGCTGCTCGCGGGCGAGGCGGCCTACATCCGCTATCACCACGTCATCTTCCATGGCTACGTGGGCGCCATCGTCACGGCGGTGGCCTGCGCTGCGCTGGCGCGTGAGCGGCTGCGGGTGGCGGCATTGTCCCTGTTCGCCTTCCACCTGCACCTGCTCTGCGACCTCGCGGGCAGCGGCCCAGGCTGGCCCATCTACTACTACTGGCCCACGAGCATGCGGGAGTGGTTCTGGGAGGGGCAGTGGAACCTCGCCTCCTGGCAGAACGCGGTCATCGGGCTGGCCACCACGCTGCTGTGTCTGGCGTGCGCGCTGCGCTTCCGTCGAACCTTCGTGGAGGTGTTCTCCGCCCGGTGGGACGCGGAGGTCACGCGCACACTCCGCCGCCGGTTCCTCCGTGAGGATTTCGTGCGGGAACCATGACGTGATTGTCCATGCGTCCGTCGCCAGCATGGACGCATGCTCATCCTCGGACTCGGGTTGATGGCCGTGGGCGTGCTGGGGGCGACGCTCGACGCCCCCGTCACGTCAGTCACGGTCTACAGCGACCAGGCGCAGGTGGTTCGCTCTGGCAGTCTCACGGTGTCTGGGATGCAGCGGGTGACGTTTCCCCGGCTGCCCAAGAACGTGGATACGGACTCCATTCGCGTCGAAGCCGTGGGGGCGGAGGTGTCCCACGTCGACGTGCGCGTCGTAAAGGGAGAGGCATTTTCCCATGACGAAGCCCTGAAGCTCATCACGAGGATGGAAGGCATCGACGTCGCGCTCGCGCGCATCGCCGCGGAACGAGACGTCTACCACGCACAGGTGGAAGCGCTCCGGCGCGTTCGCCCGTCTGTGCAGTCCGACAGCGAAGCCACTCGGGCCAAGACTCCGCCCACCGCCTGGAACGCCGCTGTGTCCTTCCTCGTGGACAACGTGGCCCAGATGGAAGCCCGGATGCGCGAGTTGGAGACGCAATCCGAGACGCTCAAGAAGGAACAGCAGCAACACCAGGAGCGCGCCGCGACGCTAGGCAAGACATATGGCGAACCCGGTGTCGCGGTGGCCGTCACGCTCACGGGAAAGGGCTCCACCCAGGTGGCATTGACGTACCTCACCACTGGCGCCCGCTGGTATCCCCACTATGAGCTACAGCTCGAGCCTGAGACGCAGCGGATGCAGATGGCGTTCTACGGCCGCGTCAGCCAGGAGACGGGCGAGGACTGGGAGGGCGCCCGCCTCGCCCTCAGCACGGCCCTACCCGCCAACGCCACCGAGCTGCCGAAGCTGAGCATCTGGAAGCTGGGCGCCCGCGAGCGATTCATCCCCATGCCCAGGCCCCACGAGGAGACCATCCACCCCGCGCCGACCGCTCCAGGCGTTCGGGCCCAGACCACGGCCCCGTCGGACCAGGCGCTGCGCGCGCAGTTGCTACGACTGGCTGGAAACCGGGCCCAGGTCCAACCCGAGCCGCAGCCTCCTCTCCCTCCCGGGCAACGCAAGGAAAGGGGTCGGGGCAACATCCAGGGAACCATCATCGACGCTCAGTCCCGAAAGGCGCTCGCTGACGTGGTCGTCACCGCGACCACCTCCTCTCATCCGAGGGAACACGTGGCAGTAGCAAACGCCAAGGGTGAGTACCACCTCCCCCGTCTCCCGGCGGACCTCTACACCTTGCGGTTTGAGCGTGAGGGGAGCAAGCCCTACTCCCGCAGCCAGATTCAACTCCGCCCGTCCCGCACCATCCGCGTCAATGTGGAACTGCTTCCCGACTCCTGGAAGGAGCAGCTCGAAATCGCTGGTCGCCCGCCCTTCATCGACGTCGGCTCCACGACCATGGGCGTCAACAGCGACCAGGAGTTCATCCAACGGCTCGATGAAATCAGACCACAGTTCGTGGGTCTGAACCCGCCGCCGGGCCGGCGCCCCTCAGCCTTCGCCTCGGAGTCTCCGGTCGCCCTCGCGGGAGGATACAGTCTCACCTTCACCTCGCAGCACCGGGAGACCCTTCTCAGTGGAAGAGGGGAACGCAGCCTCCCGCTTCGCTCGGAGTCATGGCCCGTGCAGGTGGAGCGCAAGGTGTTTCCCGCGCTCTCGCCGGACGCGTACCTCGTCGCCACACTGCAAGGCCCGTCCCAGAGTGTACTCCCCGGAGGCGATGCCTCGCTCTTCGTGGGCGCCGACCCGTCCGGCACCGCGACGCTGGCGACCCTCATCCCTGGTGAGTCCTTCTCCCTGCCACTGGGCATCGACCGCGCGGTACGCAGCGCCCGGAACGTGCGGCTCGTCGAGGCAGAGGAGGGCTTCCTCTCCAAGGAAGAGGTGAGCACTTATGATGTCACCATCGAGGTCCCCAATCCGTATCCATTCCCCCTTGCCGTGAGCGTAGTGGACCAACTCCCGCTCAACACCGATGGCAAGGTGGATGTCGAACTGGTGCGTGCTGCCCCCACCGCCCAGCCCGACAAGGAAACGGGGAAGCTCCAGTGGGACCTGCTGGTGCCACCGTCGGGCAAGTCCGCCGTCTCCTTTCAATACACCCTGCGCCGCCCCAAGGGCTGGCGTCTGCACCAGTGAGAGTCCGAGGCCCAAACCATGCCCGCCCTACCCCTGACGCTGTGGGCGCTCGTCGCGTCCGCCAAGGTGTCCACTGTCGTGGTGTACCCGGACCGTGCACAGGTCACGCGCGAAGAGACCGTGACGTGTACAGGTCCCACCCGTGCCAGATTCGTCGCCGTCCCGCTCGCCGCCGCGGCCGACAGCCTCCGGGCCCGTGCCGCAGGCGCCACCGTCGAAGGGCTCATCAGCGAGGAACACACGCGCGAGAATGCCCATCGCGAAGAACGAACGCGGCTGGAGACGCGCCGGGCCACACTGCTACGGGAGCAGGCCAGCCTGCGTGACGCGGCGGACCTTCGCGCGCTCGCGAAAGGCTACACGGAAGTCGCCGTGTACCGCGTCACCCATGCGGTGACAGACGCGAAGCCCGACACCCGCGCCTGGGCGACCGCCTTCGACTCGGCCATGGCCGTGCGGCGCCGCGCGATGGCCGAGGACCTGGACGTCATGGCCAGACGGCACGTGCTGGAGAAACAGCTCGCCGAGGTGGACACTGAACTGGAGAACCTCCGAACCGCCTCTGAACAACGGGAGCGCCACGTGGAGGTGCGCCTCTCCTGTCCCGAGGGCACCCGCGCTCGCGTGGCGCTGACGTACCTGGTGGGTGGCGTCAACTGGACGCCTTCCTACGAGGCTCGCGCGAACGAAAGTACCCGGACGCTGGAGTTGACGACGCTGGCCACGGTGCGCCAGGCCACCGGTGAGGATTGGTCGGAGGCAAAGCTGGTGCTCTCCACGGCGCAGCCACAACGGGACGCGACGCTTCCGGTCATCCAGCCCCTGACCGTGTTCGCGGAGGAACGGGCGAAGGAGCGCCGGGTGTTGCTGAGCCGCGACGAGCAGCCACAGCACGCCCATGCAGGGGGGCCCCACACCACCGCGAGTTCGAAGGGACTCGAAGCCGTACCGCAGGGCCTGTCCGTGCAACTGGTGGCGTCGACCCCCGTGAGCATCCCTGGCGATGACAGCGCCGTGCGCGTGCAGGTTGCGCAGACCCGCCTCAAGGCCGCTTTCACCTGGCGCGCCATCCCCAAGCTGCACCCCGTCGTCTTCCGCGTGGCCCGCTTGAACAACGCCGCCGCGTTCCCGCTGCTGCCCGGCGACGTGGACCTCTACCGGGGGACAGGCTTCATCGGGCGACAGTCACTGGAGCACGTGGCGCAAGGCGCCCCCTTCGAGCTGACCTTCGGCGTGGAGGAAGGCCTGCGCGTGGAGCGCCGCGTGGTGGAGGAACTCCAGCGCCCCACGGGCCTGTTCAAGGACACGCAGCGCTTCCGCTACGCCTACCAGTTCACGCTGAACAACCTCCGCGCGCAGCCCGAGGAAGTGGAGCTCTCCGACCACTTCCCCGTGTCCGAGCTGGAGGACGTGAAGGTGGCCCTGGAGCCCGAGACAACCGCCGGCTACACACTCCAGCCCAGCGACGGCATCGCGACCTGGAAGGTGCAGCTGGCCCCGGGCGAGAAACGCACCCTGGACTTCGCCTTCCACGTCGACGCCCCGTCCCGCTACGAAACGAAGGGGCTCTGACGGCCTGCCCCGGGGCATCCTGCCCCTCACCGGGGCAATCTGCCCCGCCCAAGGTGGGACACGGCACACGCGCCCCCGAGTGACACAGCGCAAGACATCCGTTGGCACAGCGGATGCTTCGCGTGAGCCCAAGGAAGCAAGGCCCGCCCGTCCCGACAGCTGGCGAGGGCCCGTGCGGCAAACGCCGCCTTCCTTGTTGCGGCACTCGCGGTACGTTGTGAGAACCCACCTCCGGTCCGTGCGCTCCCTCCCCCTCGAAACGCACGGACCGGAGCAGCCTCTTTCGAACCGCCCGTGAGACTCGCCCGCAAGTTCACCCTCGCCCTCGTCCTGCTCGCTATCGCCGTCATGGCGGGCTTGCAGTACGTCCAGGTCCGCCGCGAGCTCGAGCGCTCGGCCATGGACATGCAGCATGACCACCGGTTGCTCGGCCACACGCTCGCTGGCTCCATCGGCAAGGCGTGGCAGCTCGCCGGGGAGCGCGAGGCGCTCACGCTGCTCCAGCAGGCCAACCGCTTCCAGGAGCAGGTCCACCTGCGCTGGGTGTGGCTGGATGGCGGCCCCGGCACTCCGGCCCTCACCGGCTTCCCGCCGCGCCTGCTGACGTCCCTGCTCCAGGGCAAGGACGGCTCCATGGTGGACCCCGCCGTGGACCCGGGCCTGCTGCATTCGTACACGCCGGTGCTCATTGGCAACCGGCTGGGCGCCATCGAAATCACCGAGTCGCTGGGCGAACAGCAGAAATACGTCAACACCGTGGTCATGGGCACCTTCGCCGCCACCGCCGCCATGGCCCTTGGCTTCATCGTGGCCGCCATGGCCATGGGCCGCCGGCTGGTGGGCGAGCCGGTGGACCAGCTCGTGTCCCTGGCCCACCGCATTGGCCAGGGCGACCTCACCGCCCGCGTGCCGCTCCCGCAGCGCCGCGGCGACGAGCTCACCACGCTGGCCGGCGCCATGAACCGCATGGGCGAACAACTGGAGGAGACGCGCTCGCGCCTCGCCACGGAGACGGCCGCGCGCCTGTCCGCCGTGGACCACCTGCGTCACGCGGACCGGCTCACCACCGTGGGCAAGCTGGCCTCCGGCGTGGCGCATGAGCTGGGCACCCCGCTCAACGTCGTCATGGGCCGGGCGAAGATGATCTCCTCAGGCGAGGCGGAGGGCGAGGAGGTGGGCGAGTGCGCGCAAATCATCTCGCAGCAGGCCCAGCACATGACGGCCATCATCCGCCAGCTCCTCGACTTCGCGCGGCGGAGGAAGCCGCACCGCGCGCCGGAAGATGTGCAGGGCCTGGTCGAACGCACCCTGTCGCTGCTGCGCTCCATGGCGGCGCGAAGCAGCGTCACGCTGGAGACGGACATCCCCGCGGGGCTCACGGTGGAGGTGGACGCGGGCCAGGTGCAGCAGGTGCTCACGAACCTGGTGATGAACGGCGTGCAGGCCATGAAGCAGCCGGGCACGGTGCGCGTCAGCGCGGCCCACACCCGGAGCACCCCGCCCCCGGACGTGGGCGGGCCCGAGGCGGACTTCGTGCGCCTGGACGTGGAGGACCAGGGCCAGGGCATCCCCGAGGACGTGCTGTCCCACGTCTTCGAGCCCTTCTTCACCACCAAGGACGTGGGCGAGGGCACCGGGCTGGGCCTGTCTGTCTCCTATGGGCTCATGCTGGAGCATGGCGGCTGGATTGCCGTGCGCAGCGAGCCCGGACGCGGTAGCTGCTTCTCCATCTACCTGCCAAGGGGTGAGGACACATGCCAGGCCGCGTCCTAGTCGTCGAGGACGAGCGCGAGATGCGCGCGATGTTGGAGAAGGGGCTCACGCGCCGAGGCTTCACGCCCGTGGCGCTCCCGTCCGCGGACGAGGCCCTGGTGCGGCTGGCCGCCGAGGACTTCGACGTGGTGCTCACGGACCTGCGCATGCCCGGCATGGACGGCCTGGCGCTGTGCGAGCGCATCGCCCTCAACCGCCCGGACATCCCCGTGGTGGTGGTGACGGCCTTCGGCAGCCTGGAGACGGCGGTGGCCGCCATCCGCGCCGGCGCTTACGACTTCGTCACCAAGCCCATCGACGTGGACGCGCTGGTGCTGGTGCTGGAGCGCGCCGTGCAGCACCGCGCCCTGCGCGAAGAGGTGCGCAGGCTGCGCCAGGAGCTGGGCCGGCGCGAGGACAGCGGCACCGTGGTGGGTGAGAGCCCCCCCATGAAGCAGGCCTACGCGCTCATCGACCGCGTGGCGGACCTGGACTCCACGGTGCTGATTACCGGCGAGAGCGGCACCGGCAAGGAGGTGGCGGCCCGGGCCGTCCACACGCGCGGGCGCCGCAAGGAGGGGCCCTTCGTCGCCATCAACTGCGCGGCCATGCCGGAGGCCCTGCTGGAGAGCGAGCTGTTCGGCCACGCCAAGGGCGCCTTCACCGACGCCAAGGCCGCGCGCACCGGCCTGTTCGTCCAGGCCAACGGCGGCACCCTCTTCCTGGACGAGGTGGGCGAGCTGCCCCTCCCCCTCCAGCCCAAGCTGCTGCGCGCCCTGCAGGAGCGCACGGTGCGGCCGGTGGGCGGCGACACCGAGGTCCCCTTCGACGCGCGCATCGTCGCCGCCACCAACCGGGATTTGGAGCTGGCCGTGGAGGAGGACCGCTTCCGCGAGGACCTCTACTACCGGCTCAACGTCATCGGCGTGGAGCTGCCGCCGCTGCGCGCGCGCGGCAACGACGTGCTGGCCTTGTCCCAGCGCTTCATCGAGCAGTTCGCCTCGCGCACCGGGAAGCGCGTGCTGGGCCCGTCCCCCGCGGCGGCCCAGCGGCTGCTGGCCTACGGCTGGCCGGGCAACGTGCGCGAGCTGCAGAACTGCCTGGAGCGCGCCGTGGCGCTCACCTCCTTCGAGGAACTCACCGTGGACGACCTGCCCGAGCGCGTCCGCAACTACAGCCAGCCGCGGGTGGTGCCGGAGACGCAGGACGCGTCGGAGCTGGTGACGCTGGAGGAGCTGGAGCGGCGCTACATCCACCGCGTGCTGGAGGCGGTGGGCGGCAGCCGCACGCTGGCGGCGCGCATCCTCGGGGTGGACCGCAAGACGCTGTACCGCAAGCTGGAGCGCGACGACGGCACCCGCAAGGGCTGACGTCTCAGTCCACCTCGTCCAGGCGCACCTCGAAGATGCGGGGCCACAGCTTGCCCGTCATGAAGATGCGGCCCGAGCCCGGCTCCACGGCGATGCCATTGAGCACCGCCTCGGGGCTGGTCACCTGCCCCGCCACCGCGCGCGTCAGCGCCGACGCGTCGATGACGCCCACCACCGTCCCCGTGGCGGGGTCGATTTCCAGCACGTCCGAGCTGTGCCAGATGTTGGCGTAGATGACGCCGTTGGCGCACTCCAGCTCGTTGATGAGCTCCACGGGCTGGCCGCGCAGCTTCACCTGCACCGCGCCCACCAGGGCGAAGCCGTCGGGCTCGTGGAAGGTGAGCATGGTGCCGCCATCACTGCGCACCAGCTTCCCGTCCCAGTAGCAGAGGCCCCAGCCGTCCCCCGCGTAGCGCGTGGTCCGCTCGCGCCGCGGAGGCAGGCCGCTCCAGGTGAAGAGCAGGCCTTCGGTCCAGGTGAGCTGGTACAGGCGCTCGCCGTCGCTGGCCAGGCCCTCCGCGAAGATGTTCCCCAGCCGCTCCATCCACACCGGCTGCGCGCTCTCCAGCGACAACTGCCGCAGCGTCCCCTGGTGCCCCGTGCTCTCGAAGAGGTGCCCCTGGTGGAACACCAGTCCCTGGGTGAAGGCATTCGTCGCGTGCGGATACTCACGGATGATGTGCGCCACGCGCCGCACGGGCTCCTGCACGCCGCCTCCCGCATCCGGCACCGGCCGGTTCGTGGGGCTGCAATGGCACGCCGCGCCCAGCGCGAGCAATGACAGCAGCCAGGTTGGACTCCGCATGAGACGCCTCGAGTGAAGCGGCTCGTGCGACGCCGACCGCCCCGCGCGAGCCTGGACCCAGGTCCGTCAGGGTGCAAGCACCCGCACCACCGCGTCCATCGGATTCAACGGCGGGCCCGCGACACCGGGTGAACAGTCCGGGCACGCGCGCCGTGAAGGCTCAGCGCGGAGGCGGCACCAGCGTCTCCACCGCCTCACACAAGTCCTCCATGGCGAAGGGCTTGTTGAGCACACGCGCCGCGCCGAGCAGCTCCGCTTCCTGGTGGAGCTGCGCATCCCCGAAGGCGGTGATGAGGATGACGGGCGTCGTCCAGCCCTCGCGGCGCAGGCGGGCCAGCACCTCGATGCCCGAGAAGCCGGGCATGCGCACGTCGGTGACGATGAGGTCGGGCACCTGCGTCTGCTGCGCGAGCAGTCCGTCCACCAGGGCCTTGACGAGCCCCGGCCCGTCCGGAGCTTCCACGACGTCATACCCGCGCCGGGACAACGCCCGCCGCAGCAGGCAGCGCATCTCTGGCTGGTCCTCCCCCAGGAGGATGCGCGGAGCGCTGCGACGCGCCACCCACTCACGCGTCGACCGCGGCCACTCCCGAACCTCATCGCTGACCGCCGTGAATTCGTCTGGCCCCATCAATCGTTGCTCCTTGGGTGTGGTGGGCACGCCCGGCACCTGGGCCCCTTCCTCGCTTGGGGACGGGGCGGCGCCGGGCGCCCCACGCATGAGCATCCCCCGTGCCACGCCGGGGCCCCTGGGGCGGGGCACGTTGCCTCGGGGAGAAATGCCCCACGCCGGGGCAGTTTGCCCCAGAACGACGAGACACCCGGGGCATCCCAAGAGCGAGGCGCGTTGGCCCGCCAACTGCAATGCCTCTCAGCATCGGTTCGGGCGCGGGGCTCACACAAGAAACCCCATGGCGATGACCGCAGCTGACGTCGGGGGACAGTCAGCCGCAGGGCATCACCTTCCACCCCTCCAAGGTGGGACCCTTCTCGCGCAGGCCCCTCGCCTGAACCGGCATTTTCCCTCTTGATTGGAGAACGAACGATGGCCTGCTCGCTCCCGTCCCGCCGCTTCCTCAGTGCACTGGTCCTTCTTCCCGCCGCCACGCTCGGCGCCTGCGGCCAGGCCATTGGCTCCGCGTCCGCGGCGTCGCCCGCTCCCACCGCCCAGGTCGCCGCCGCTGCTCCGGCGCAGGCGGCGCCACCCATCCAGCGGGCGCTCTTCAATCCGGCCGTGGCCGGAAGCCAGGGCGGCATCACCTCGCTGGCGCCGCTGGTGGAGGCGGTGAAGGGCGCGGTGGTCAACGTGGAGGTGCGCGCGCGGCCCCGCAGGTCCGCCGCCATGCAGCGCCTGCCGCCCGGCATGGCGGAGCGCTTCGGCCTGCCGCCCGGCTTCGGCGGCGAGGGCAACGGCCCGGCGCGACAGGGCGCGGGCTCCGGCTTCATCATCGACGCCGCGGGCATCGTCCTCACCAACAACCACGTGGTGGAGGACGCCGACCAGGTGCGCGTGAAGCTGGATGACGGGCGGGCCTTCGACGCGGAGGTGATGGGGCGCGACCCTCTCACCGACGTGGCCCTGCTGAAGCTGAAGGAGGCGCCGGGCAACCTGCCGGCGGTGCCGCTGGGGGACTCGGACGCGCTGCGCGTGGGCGACGCCGTCATGGCCATTGGCAACCCCTTCGGCCTGGCGTCCAGCGTGAGCGCGGGCATCCTGTCCGCGCGGGCCCGCGACATCCAGGCGGGCCCCTATGACGACTTCCTCCAGACGGACGCCGCCATCAACCCCGGCAACTCCGGCGGGCCGCTCTTCAACATGAAGGGTGAGGTGGTGGGCATGAACACCGCCATCGTCGGCGGCGCGACGGGCATTGGCTTCGCGGTGCCCAGCAAGCTCATCCAGGCGCTGCTGCCGCAGCTCAAGGAGACGGGCGTGGTGCGCCGCGGCTGGCTGGGCCTGGCCGTGCAGGACCTCACGCCGGACCTGGCGCGGGCGCTGGGCCTGGAAGCGATGAAGGGCGCGGTGGTGGCGGGCGTCAACCGCGGCAGCCCGGGCGAGCGCGCCGGCCTGCGCGAGGAGGACGTCATCACCTCCGTCAATGGCAAGCCGGTGGAGTCCGCGGGCGGGCTGACGCGCGCCGTGGCCCTGCTCCAGCCCGACAGCCGCGTGAAGGTGGACCTGCTGCGCGGTGGCAAGACGCAGTCGCTGGACGTCACCCTGGGCACGCGGCCCGCGCTGAATGGCGAGCAAGAGGTGCTTCCGCGCAACGCGTCCGCCTCCGCGCCCAGGCGGCTGGGCGTGCAGCTGTCGGACACGCGGGACGGCGGCGCGCAGGTGGTGGCCGTGGAGCCGGGCAGCCCCGCCGAGCGCGGGGGGCTGGTGCCGGGCATGGTGCTGGTCCAGGTCGGCGACCAGAAAATCGCCAGCGCGTCGGACGCCGCCCAGGCGCTGACGTCCGCGAAGCCCGGCGACGCGCTGCTCCTGCGCGTGCGCATGCCGGGCTCGGACTCCACGCTGCTGCGCGCGGTGGAAGTCCCGGAACGCTGAACACGGTGGTGGGAAACCCTGGACCCCCGGGATGGTACGTAGACGACCCCGGGGGTTCTGAAACCGGCGGACACCTGACGTAGAGTCCCGTCCGTGCCGCGATGCCAGACATGCGGACGGCGCTGGGAAGGCTCCCATGCGCCGTGCCCGCCAGGACCACCTCCCCAGGGAGACACCCCCTCGCCGTCCCCCGTGCCCGCCGTTCCGGGCTACCAGGTGGACGGCGTCTTCGCACAAGGAGGCTTCGGCGTGCTGCTGGGCGCCCTGCGCGAAGCGGACGGTCAACGCGTGGCCATCAAGGTGGCCCGCGGGAGCAACTGGTTGGGCCGGGCCCAGCTCGCCCGTGAGTCGGAGGCCCTGCGCATCCTCGGGCCGCCCACGGTGCCCGCGCTCTACGAGACGGGCGCGCTGACGGGCGGCGCGCGCTTCCTGGCCATGGAGTACGTGCCGCTGCCCACCCTGGCGGACCGGATGGCCCACGCCTCGGGACCGCTGCCCGCCGAAGAGCTGGCCGCCCGCGCGCTGGCCGTGGTGGACACGGTGGCCCAGGTCCACGCCCACGGGCTGGCCCACTGCGACCTCAAGCCGGAGCACCTCTTCGTCGACGAAGCGACGGGCCGCGTGCGCGTCTTCGACTTCGGCCTGGTGCGGGGCGCCACCACGGAGAGCGCCCCGCTGCCCAGCGAGGCCTCCACGCCCAGCGACGCGTCTGGCTTCGCCGGCACCGCGGAGTACATGGCCCCCGAGCAGTGCACGGGCACCGCGGACATCTCCGCGCGCACGGACGTGTACGCGCTGGGCGTCCTCCTCTACGAGCTGCTCACCGGACGGCCGCCCTTCTTCGGCCCCACCCCGGACGTGCTCCAGGCCCACCTGTCGCTGCGCCCACCGCCCCCGTCCGACTTCGCGCCCGTGCCGCCCGCGGTGGAGGAGGTGGTGCTGCGCTGTCTGGCGAAGGAGCCCGCGCGCCGTCCGGAGAACGCGGCCGCGCTGGGCAGCGCGCTGCGCGAGGCCTTCGAGCACGCCCACCGCGCCACCGCGCCCACGACGCCTCGGCCCGCGGCGCCGGGCGAGCCGCGCCCCGCCCAGGTGCGCCGCTCCGTCGCCATCCTGTTCCTCACCTCGCGCGCCAACCCCGTGGCGCTCCAGAAGGCCCTGGCCTCCTATGGCGGCCACCTGGCCTTCTCCGACGCCCAGCGCATCGCCGCCGTCTTCGACCCGGACGCGGGAGAGAACCCGGTGCGCCGCGCCATGCGCGCCGCGGAAGGACTGGCGGAGCGGGGCCTGTCGCCCAACGGCCTCGTGGACGTGTCCGCCGTCACCGTGCAGCGCCGCCCCACCGGCGCGCCGCGCTACCTGGGCGCCATCCTGTCCCGCGAGGACCGCTATCCCAGCGGGCCCGAGGCCCAGGGCCTCCTGCTGTCGCCCGCCGCCGCCGAGGCCGTGCCCGAGGTGCCCTGCATGGAGGTGCCGGAGCTGCGGGGCCTCCTGCGCCCCGCGCCCCCGGGCGCCGCGCCCCGTCCGGACATCACCGTCCTCCAGTTGGGCAGCGAGGTGCTGGTGGGCCGCGAGGCGGAGCTGGCCGAACTGCTGGAGAGCGCGCGCTCCGCGGTGGGCGGCGCCACGCCCACCATCGTCACCGTCCTGAGCGAGCGGGGCCTGGGCAAGAGCCACCTGGCCGCCACGCTCGCCCGCCGCCTCCACCTGCTGCTGCCCCACGCGCGGGTGTACAGCTCGCGCTCCCGGGAGCCGGTGCAGGGCGACCCCGACGGCACCCTGCGCACGCTGCTGCGGTGCGCCCTCAACGCCTTCGAGCGCGACGACACGGACACCGAGCAGCAGACGCGCGCCGCCATCCGCCAGCGCCTGGGCCCCACGCTGGGCACCGAGCTGTGGCCCGGCGTGGCCGCCACGCTGGGCTGGTACACGCCCGGTGGCCCGGAGCTCCAGAGCTGGGCCGCCGCGCCCGGCGCGCTGCGCTCGCTGGCCATGCGCGCCGCCGGTGAGCTGCTGGCCGCCAATGCCCGCGAGCGCCCGCTGTGCCTTGTCCTGGACGACGCGCACTTCGCGGAGGAGACGGCGCTGGACGCGCTGGAGTACGCCTGCCTCGCCGAGGCCAGCGTCCCGCTGTGGGTCTGCGTGCTGGCGCGTCCCGGCTTCGAGAAGAGCCGCCCCACGTGGGGCATGCGCGCCGCGAAGCAGGCCACGCTGGCCCTGCCCGTATTGCCGGCCGACCCGGCGCAGACGCTGTGCCGCCTGCTGCTCAAGCCGGTGGAGAACGTGCCCGCGCAAGCGGTGGAGCGCATCGTCGAGCGCGCCCAGCACGTCCCGCTCTACCTGGTGGAGCTGGTGCGCGGCCTCAAGCGCCAGGGCCTCGTGCGCCAGCGCGCGCCGGGCGGGAGCTGGTACCTGGTCACCGACGGGCTGGAGAAGGTGCCCGAGCTGCGGCTGGTGGAGTGGCTGGCGGACCGCGAACTCGGCGCGCTGCCGCCGTCCCTGGCTGCTCACGCGCGCCTGTGCGCGATGCTGGGCACGGACTTCACCGCGGCCACGGCGGAGGGCGTGGTGCGCGAGCTGGAGCGCGAAGGGGCCGCGGGCGGCTTCCCCCTGGACGCGGGCCACGCCACCCGGCGGCTCCTGGACTCCGGCCTGCTGGTGTCCCACCGCCACGAAGGGCTGAGCTTCCGCAACGAGCTCTTGCGCGAGGCGGTGGCCGCCACCCTGCCCGCCGCCGAGCGCGAGCAGGTCCACCACGCCGCCTACCGCTACTTCCTCAGCGCGGCCGGCGCCGGTGAGCGCCAGCGCCTGCCCCGCCTGGCCCTGCACGCGGCCGCCGCCGGGCGCCGCGACGAGGCCGCCGCGCTCACCATCGACCTGGCCGAGTCCGCCCGGGGCCGCCACGCCTTCCTCGACGCCGAGGCCATGTACACGCGGGCGCTGGAGCTGCTGGAGCCCACCGACGAGCTGCGCTGCCTCACCGCGCTGCGCGGCCGGGGCCTGATGCGCATCCGCATTGGCCGGTATGACGACTCGCTGGCGGACTTCGCCGCGGCCCGCGAGCGCGCCCGCCGGCTGGGCCACACGCGCACGGAGGTGGAGCTGCTGCTGGACGAGGCCATGGCGCTGGACTGGGTGAACGACTACACGCGCAGCGAGGCCCGCGCGCTGGAGGCCCAGCACCTGGCGGCCACCGTGTCCTCGCCCTACGTGCAGGCGCGGCTGCTGCTGGCGCTGGGACGCGCCCAGTTCCGCAAGGGCGAGTGGCAGGAGGCGCGCATGCCGCTGGAGGCCGCCGCCGAGCGCGCCCGCCGCCTGGGCGACGCGGGCTACGAGACGCAGGTGGTGGCGCAGCTGCTGCTGGCCGTCATCCTCCCCAACCTGGGCGACATCGACGAGACGGAGCGCGTGCTCACCGAGGTCATCACCGCCTGCACCGAGCGCGGCGACCTCTTCCACCTGGGCAGCGCCATCAACAACCGGCGCAACTTGTGGGTGGCGCGCAAGGAGCTGACGCGGGCGCTGAAGGACCAGGAGCGCTTCATGCACCTGGGCCGCGAGCTGGGCATGGTGGGCTGGGAGTACTTCGCCGAGCACAACCTCGGTGAGCTGCACTACCAGGCTGGCGACGCCGACGCCGCGGCGCCCCACATCACCCGCGCCATGGCCCTGGAGCGGCGGCACCCGGAGGTGGCGTCGCGCCCGTGGGCCCTGCTGCTCCAGGCGCGGGCTCTGGCATGGATGGGCCGGCACACCCGCGCCCGCGAGGTGCTGGCCCAGGTGCGGCAGGTGATGGCGGAAGGCCCTCCGGGCGTGGAGCTGAGCCCGTCGGAGGAGGTCCTCTTCTCCATGGTGGAGCTGGCCACCCGCGACGCCGCCCCCGAGGCGTGGTGGTCCCTGCGCGAGCGCTCCGCGCAGGTGTCCGTGGAGCAGGAGCCGCTGGAGGTCCTGGAGATGATGGGGCTGGCGGCGCTGCGCCGGGGCGACCGGGAAGAAGCCGCGCGCGTGCTGAGCGAGGCCCTGGAGCGCGCGCGACACGTGCCCAACCTCATGGAGGGCCGCATCCGCCGCTCCCTGGAGAAGGTGCACGAGCCCTCGCCGGCTACGTGAGGCCGAAGGCCATCAGCGCGGCGATGAGCACGCCCGCCAGCGACTCGCCCGCGATGGCGCCCGCCGCCAGCGTGGACGTATTCCGGTCCGCGGCCCGAGGCCAGCGCCAACGCGCCGCCGCTAGCCCCAGCGCGCCCAGGCACAGCGTCACCGCGTAGTAGGCCGGCAGGATGAAGCCGATGCCCAGCGCCACCGGCAGCGGCAGCCACCGCGCCGCCCGGCCCCGAGACACCCAGGTGAGCAGCGCGCCCACGCCCACGGCCACGCAGGCCGCCAGCGCCGCGTGAGGCGGCAGCCCGTCCAGCCCCCGCACCGCCACCTCCGCCACCGCGCGGAACTGGTGGGCGAAGGGCGCGGGCAGCGCCTCCGAGCCCAGGCCATGTGTCCTGGACAGCAGCAGGTACACCGGCACGCCCACCACCGACCCGGCCAACACGCCCACCAACTGCGCGACGAGCTGGTGGCGCGCGGAGGCCCCCAGCAGGTGCCCCGCCTTGAGCGACCACATGCTGACGCCCGTCTGCGCCGCCGCGCCCGACACCACCGCGCCCGCGGCGACGTTGGGCGCCATGGCCCCAGGCAGCAGCGCGCCGAAGATGACCTGCGTCACCTGCCCCATCTGCGTCACCGGAGACACGTCCACCTGTCCGGCGCCGCGCGCGCACACCGCGCACAAAGGCAGCACCAGCACCAGCGCCAGCAGCATGTACGGCACGCCGAGGCCGAACAGCGCCGCGCCCACCACCACCGCCAGCACGCACGCCGCAAGGCCCGCGCCCAGCGCCCAGGACGGCACCGCCGCGCCCCGCCCCAGGCTGCCCACGTCCCGCGCCGCGCTCAGGAAGTCGCGCGCCTGCGCCAACAGCGCCGCCAGGGCCGAGCCCACCATCAGCCCCACGCCCGGCCACGTGAGCCAGGCGGAGAGCGTCTCGTAGCGCGTGTCCGCCAGCACGCCCGCGCCCGCGAGCGCCGGGGCCAGCACGCCCCACGCCACCGCCGCGCCCGCCAGCATGCTCAGGCCCAGGCGCGGCCCCGTCATCATCCCAATGGCCAACAGCATGGGGCTCCACCCCACGCCCCACGTCAGCGACGCGGCGGGGAGGCCCGCCAGCGTGCCGGGCAGCGCCGTCATCCCAGGCAGCCACTTGAGCGCATCCCTCGCGGCGGTGACCGCCACCGCCACCGCGCCCGCGCCCGCCAGCAGCCGCCCACGGCCCGCGCGGGCCACCGCGTCGCCCGTGGACGCGTGCATCGCGGTAATCAGCTCCGCGGTGGCGATGCCGGTGGGAAACGGCAGGGCCTCCTGGGCCACCAGCCGCCTGCGCAACAAGTGCGCGGCGAGCACGCCCAGCACGCCCAGCGCCACGCTCCACACCGCCACGCCCCAGCCCGGGATGGAGGTGCCCAGCAACGTCAGCGCGGGCAGCGCGCCCAGGAGGCCCGCCGCCGCCGGCATGGCGCCCACGGACGCCGCCGCCGTCTGCGTGAGGTTGTTCTCCAGCGGCGTATAGGGCACGCCCCGCCTGCGGGACACCGAGGCCAGCGCGCTGAACCCCAGCACCGCGGCGGTGACGGAGCCGCTCTCCCACCAGCCCGTCTTCAGCCCCATGTACACATTGGTGACGGCCAGCAGTCCGCCGATGAGCAGGCCCATGCCCAGCGCGCGCGCCGTCAACTCCAGCGCCGCGGGGCGCTCCGGCACCAGGGACAGGGAGGGCGCGGGCGCGACCTCCGCAGGGTCCGCTCCAGGGAGGCCACTCACCGGGTGGCTCATCGCCCCGCCTCGGCGGAGCGGCCCACGAGTTCGCGCAACTGCGTCAGGTCCAACGGCTTGGCAATCTTGGCGTTGGGCACGTCACGCAGGAACGACACCGTGCGCGGCGTGAAGGCGCCACCCGTCATGAACACCATGCGTCCAGCCTGCTCCGGGGCGCAGCGGCCCAGCTCGTGGTACAGGTCCATGCCCGTCATCCCGGGCATCATCACATCACAGAGGATGAGGTCGAAGCGGCCGCCATCGCTCACCAGCCGCAGCGCGGCCTGGGCGCTGTTCGCGGTGGCCACCTCGTGGTCCGCGGCCAGCGAGCGCTGGAGCGACAAAGTCACGTTGGGCTCGTCATCCACCACCAGGATGCGCGCGCGCGCGTTGGCCTGCATGGCGGCGGACAGGCGCGGCAGCACCTCCAGCTCGCGCGTGGCGGCGCACAGCACCACGCGGAACGTGCTGCCCCGGCCCTGCTCGCTCTCCGCCTGGATGGAGCCGCCCATGGATTCGATGATGCCGTGGCAGATGGACAGCCCCAGCCCCGTGCCCACGCCCACCGGCTTGGTGGTGAAGAACGGGTCGAAGATGCGGCCCAGGACCTCCTGGCCCATGCCCATGCCCGTGTCGCGGACCTCCACCACCACCCGGTCCTTCTCTCCGGCGCGGATGACCACGCGAATCTCGTGCTCCACGCCCGGCGTGCCCTCCTCCGGAATCGCCTGCGCCGCGTTGAGCAGCAGGTTGAGGAACACCTGGCACAGCCGAGACTCGCTGGCCTCCACCGGCGCCACCGGCTCGAACTCCGTCACCAGCCGCGCCCGGTGGCGGATGACGTTGTCCGCCATCTTGCACGCCAGCTCCACCGCCCGGCGCACGTCCACCGGCATCAGCCGCGCCTCCTGCTCACCCCGCGAGAAGACCTTCAAGTCACGAACGATGGTGGCGATGCGCTCGGCGCCCTCCGCCGTCTCACGCACCAGTTGCTGCAACGACGCCACGGGCGCCGCGGGCGCCTGGCTCTCCAGCCGCTCCAGCCCTTCGCGGATGAGGTGCAGGTTGACGAGCATGTAGGCCAGCGGGTTGTTGATTTCGTGCGCCACGCCCGCGCCCAGCGTGCCCACCGACGCCAGCCGGTCCGCCACCACGAGGTGCGCCTGGAGCTGCTTGCGCTCCGTGGTGTCGCGGTGGACCATGATGTTGGCGATGGCGCGCCCCTCGCTGTCGCGCAGCGGCACGACGACGGACTCGCACCAGCAGGTGGTGCCGTCGCGGCGCTTGAATTCCATCTCTCCGGACCAGCGCCCCTGCTTTTCCAAGGCGGTGAGAATCAGGCCGGTGAGCCGGTCGGGCTCGTCCGGGTGCAGCACGCTGAAGAGCGTCTGGCCCAGCGCATCCGACTTCTGCCGCCCGAACATGCGCTCGGCGCTGGAGTTCCAGTCGATGATGCCGCCGCCCAGGTCGGTAATCACCACGCCGTCGTAGATGCTCTCGAAGATGAGCGATTGGCGGTGCAGCTCCTGCTCGGCCAGCTTGCGCGCGGTGATGTCCATCACCGTGCCCGTCACCCGCGCTGGCGCGCCCGAGGCGTCACACAGCACGTCACCCTTGCAGGAAATCCACCGCCAGCCGCTCCCCTGCGGCTCGATGCGGTACTCCACGTCCACCTGCGTCTTCTTCTCCAGCGCGGCGCCCAGCACCTCGCTCACGCGCGGCAGGTCCGCCG
This sequence comes from Myxococcus sp. SDU36, assembly GCF_030168875.1. Taxonomy (NCBI): domain Bacteria; kingdom Pseudomonadati; phylum Myxococcota; class Myxococcia; order Myxococcales; family Myxococcaceae; genus Myxococcus; species Myxococcus sp. SDU36. Next base: position 7,713,027 of record NZ_CP077414.1, on the reverse strand, counting down.
GGTGCACCACCTCCGACAGCTCCATGGCGCGGCCGGACAGCTTCCCCACGGGGAGCCCCAGCAGCCGGTCCACCTGCTCGCTCCACGTCACCCGGCCGCTCTGCGCGTTCCAGTCCCAGATGCCCACGCGCGCGGCGGTCAGCGCCTGGCGGAGCTGCTCCTCGCGATGCTCCAGGACTTCGCGCTTGGAGAAGCGGAACACGGTGACGGTGCCGATCTGCAGCCGGTCCCCCTCCATCAGCTCGGCGGTGCTGACGGGCACCCCGTTGAGCAGCGTGCCGTTGGTGGAGTCCAGGTCGGTGACGTGGCAGGCACCGTCGCCCGCGCGGACGATGCGCGCGTGCTTGCGCGACACCCCGTGGTCGTCGATGCGCACGGTGACATCGGAGCCGCGGCCGATGATGTGCTCGCCCGGGTCCAGGCGATAGGCCTTGCCGATGGCCGCCGGCGTGGTGGTGCTGATGAGGATGAGACAGGCTCCCGTGGAGGACGGTGGCGCCAGGGCAAGCCCCGCGCACGTCGTGAGTTCGTCCAGCGTCGTCATGTCGCAGCCCCCCGGCGCCCGCCCGAAGCCCCGCTCACCCGCCATCCCCGTTCTCCCCGTACGAAGCGTCACGCCCCCTGAATCCCATCAGTGCCAGGGCCCCTCCGTCCAATCCCCCCCGACTCCAGGGCAGCAGACCTTCCGCCAGCGAACACCCCGCGCAACGCGCCCACGTCATCCCCGGTGGGTGGCCAACGCGCACACCGCGATGCCGCGGCGCGGCGGGAATTCAACCCGGCGCCAGCGCAGACTCCGTGGGGAAAGGTGTAAGGATGAGGCACCCCATGGCGGCGGACTCCGAGAGCACCTTTCGCATCCAGGCCCGCGCGGACCTGCATGCATCCGAGCGGGCCCAGAGCGACCCTTCCCGTACCCAGCAAGGCCCGGGCACGCTGGCCGGGGAGTACGTCCTCAAGGCGCTGCTCGCCTCGGGTGGGCACGGCAGCGTGTACGAGGCGGAGCACCGCATCCTGGGCCGGCGGGCCGCGGTGAAGGTCCTCCACCCGCACCTGGCGGACCAGGGGGAGATGCTCAAGCGCTTCGTGCGCGAGGCGCGCGTGGTGAACCAGATTCGCCACCCCAACATCGTGGATGTCTATGACTTCGGGCTGATGCCGGACGGCAGCCCCTACTACGTCATGGAGCTGCTCACCGGCCGCACGCTCAGCCAGGTGGTGCTGGAGCGCGGCCGGCTGTCGTCGACGCGCGCGCGCGCGTACCTGGAGCCCGTCTGCGGCGCGCTGGAGGCCGCGCACCGCGCGGGCGTCGTCCACCGCGACCTGAAGGCCAGCAACATCCTCGTCGTGGAGGAAGGCGAGCACCCCCGGGTGAAGCTGCTGGACTTCGGCATCGCCAAGCTGCTGCACGCCGAGCCTTCGCAGGAAGGGCTCACCATCGCCGGCCAGCGGCTGGGCACCGCGCACGCCATGGCGCCCGAACAGTTCCGCGGCGGCCCCATTGGCCCGCACACGGACATCTACGCGCTGGGCGTGCTGCTGCATCAGCTCGTCACCGGCCGCTATCCCTTCCAGTGCGAGGACCGGATGGAGCTGGAGCGGCTGCACCTGGAAGCGCCCGCGCCCCGGCCCAGCGCCATCGCCGCGGTGTCCCCGGCGGTGGACGCGGTGGTGCTGCGCTGCCTGGAGAAGGACGGCGGCCGCCGCTTCGGCAGCGTGACGGCCTTCCTCGCCGCGCTCAGCGAAGCGGCCGAGGAGCCCGTCCAGCCCACGCGCCGCACGCGGCTGGCGCTCGCCGTCCACGCCGAAGTCGTGCTCGCCGCCTCCGCCCAGGATGACGACGCCGTGTACGCGGTGCTCGCGGACGTGCTGGATGGGCTGGAGCAGGGACTGCGCGGCGGCGGCTTCCTGCTGGCGCTCCAGTCCGGCACCTCCCTGCTGGCCGTGCACCCGCTGGACCACGGCGCCCCCACCCCCAAGCGCACCGAGTACCTGCGCGAGGCGGAGCGCGCGCTGCGGGTGCTCCAGGACATGGCGCAGAAGCTGGCGGACCCGGTGAATGCCCGCGTCCACCTCTGCCTCCACCTGGGCCAGGCGGAGACGCGTGGCGACGCCTCGGAGTCCGAGGTCGTGGGAGGCCCCGTCACCGACGTGGGCACCTGGCGCCTGCGCACCCCGGATGGCTTCGCGCTCACCCCGGCCGCGTCGCTCGCGCTGGAGTTCGACGAAAGCGATTAGCTGGCGGAAAGCCCGTATCCGCTATCACCTTGCGAGCAAGCAGCAGCGCCGCCGTCGCCCATGACACACACCAGGTGTCTCCGGGCAGACCCCTACCCGAATTTTCCCACCGAGCCATATTTTCTCACGGTTTGAACACCGTCACACTGGCTTCATCCATCAGCGACAGTGTTTTAGTTCGTGGAAGCTGGAACTGATGGCATCCAGGGAGCTGGCATTGCCCGCTCCCTGAAACGGGGGAGAGCCATGCGCTTCATGCCAGCGTCTCTGTCTGGAATCCAAATCAATCCCTGCCTGAAACACCTGAGCCGGCAGCGCATCGCCGGGGGGGTGCTGAGCCTGGCGCTGGGATTCGGAGGCGGGGCATGTGGTCCAGCGGAGCCCGGGGGTGATACCCGGACGCTGTCCGCAGCCCGCACGGCGGCCGAATCGGGCAACGGATTGTCGACCAATGGCTTATCAACCAATGGCCTTTCGACCAACGGGCTGTCCACCAATGGCTTGTCAACCAACGGGCTGTCCACGGCGGGGTTCTCCAACTGGTTCAACCAGGACCCCACCCAGGCCGATGAAATCATGCGTTACATCATCCGGTGCGCGGCGAAGGAGAATCAGCAGCGCAAGTACACCCACCCGGTGACGGGGGTGAAGTACACCTGGGACGGAGGCCTGGGGCTGGCACACAACTGGGCCACGGGCGCACCGGCGACACCCCAGGAGGAAGAGATTGTCTCCGCCTGCCTGGCGGCCCACGCGAACAAGTTCGGGCTCTCCGTCGCCATCTCCGTGCTGGGCCGCAACGCGCGGGGCGGCGCCCTGTCGTACACGGAGCAGGAGCTGTCGACGTTCAGCGAGCGGGAGGCGTGCTTCTTCGGCAACCTCTTCGACGGCACCGGCGTCTTCGCCGCCACGGACCGCGGCTACCGCGAGGACGAGAGCAGCGTACGCGCCTGCGGCCTGGCCTCGAACCCCGCCCAGGCGGACTGCCTGCCCATCATCCACACGGGCACCTGCGAGTCGCTCTGCCAACGCGCCGCCACCGACGCCCTCCCCTTTGACTGGGACGCGGGCAAGAAGAACCCGCCGTCCAACGGCGAAACGCCCTACTACGAAACCTGCACATACAACGGACGCGCCTTCCAGCCGCTCACGACGCGCCTGCAGCCGCGCGACATCCACCGCTGCGGAGATGGCATCTGTCAGTTCACCGAGCGTTGCGGCAGCGGCGTCGCGGCGGGAAGCTGCGAGGCGGACTGCGGCATGTGCCCCGACTGATGCAGCGGGTGCTCGGTTGGAGCACACCGTCTCCGTCCTGCGGCGCACGCTGTCACCCCCCTTCCGTCCCTTGCCCCTGACCGCCATGACAGTGTTGACTACGCGGGTCTGTCGCGACTCGTGGCTCTTCCACGAACAGACACCACACCGCTGGAGCCGGACGCGATGACGCTGCGAGCGAGGGTGATGCTGATGTCCGCGGTGGCGCTGCGGCGCGGAACGCTGCGGCGCGCCTTCGACACGCTCCAGGCCCCTCCCCTGAATGGCGCGCGGATTCGCGCGCCGCGACCCTCCACACGGGAGGCGGCGCTGTTGGAGGAGACGGTCCGTGAACGGACCGCGGCGCTGGAGGCGGCCAACGTCAAGCTGTCGCGCAGCCTGGAGCAGCTGCGCGCCACCCAGGCGCAGCTGCTGTTCGCCGACCGGCTGATTGCGCTGGGCCGCATCGCCGCGGGCGTGGGGCACGAAATCAACAACCCGCTGGCCTTCATCCTCAGCAACCTGGAGTACATCCACCAGGAGCTGCAGCAGAAGGAGCACCTCTCCGAGCAGGACCGGCAGGAGGTGCTGGAGGCGCTGGCGGAAACGCGCGACGGCGCCGAGCGCATCCGCCTCATCGTCCGTGACTTGCAGACGCTGTCACGCGCGGAGGACGTGGGCACGGGCCCGTCGGACCTGGCCTCGGTGGTGCGCACGGCGGCGAAGATGGCCATGCACGAGCTGCGGCACCGCGCGCGGCTGGTGGTGGAGTGTGAAGGCCTGCCGCCGGTGCAGGGCAACGGCGCGAGGCTGGGGCAGGTGTTCCTCAACCTGCTGCTCAACGCGGCGCAGTCCATCATCCCCGGCGAGGTGGAGAAGAACGAGGTCCACGTCGTCGCCCTCGAGGCGAAGGCGGGCCGGGTGGCGGTGGAGGTGCGCGACACCGGCTGCGGCATCTCCCCCGAGCACCGCGAGCGCATCTTCGACCCGTTCTTCACCACCAAGCCCCTGGGCGTGGGCACGGGCCTGGGGCTGGCGGTGTGCCATGGCATCGTGACGTCGCTGGGCGGCACCCTGACGGTGGAGAGCGCCCCGGAGCGGGGCAGCATCTTCCGCGTCACGTTGCCCGTGGCCGGCGCCTTCGCCCAGGCGCCTCGCGCTCCGCAGCAGGCGGACGCGGTGGCTTGAGCGACTCCGGCGCCAGGCTCGCATCGTACGGCGTCATCCCCTGCATCGGCGGCGCGTAGAGGTGCAGGGACACCGCCCCGTGGCGGGACGCGTTGTCGATGCGGTGAATGGTGTCCGGAAACTCCACCAGGACGTCCCCCTCGCTCGCCCCCACGATGACGTCGGGCACCAGCCGGTCCCCCGCCCACGCGAAGCGCGTCTCCCGCAGCAGCCCCCGCACCAGCCAGGAGGCGCCCCCGGAGCCGCCATGGTCATGGACGCGGGACGCCTGCCCGGGGAGCCAGGAGACGAGCAGCAGCTCGCACGCGGGCGTCCGGGCAATCGTCTGCCGCGTGTAGCCCGAGGGCTCGAAGCGCACCAGCTTGTCCAGCAGTCCCCAATCCACCTTGCTGGAGCGCAGCCGCTCCACCAGCCACGCCAGGGAGGCGACGTCCTCTGTCTGTTCCGGCAATGGCCAGCCGAGCAGCGCCTGGGCCACGGCGCCGTGCTCGCGCTGGTCGATGATGGGCGCGCGCATGGTGTTCCCCCCTCGTGTGCGAGGGAGAGTGAGCACGAAACAGCGCCTTGCCCAGGTGGGGGGGCCGGACATCCAGGCCCGGGGCCTGGACACCCGGCCGCCACCAGAGGATGCCAGCGAGCATTCCACGACCTACGATTGGTGCGTGCGAGCACTGGGGTGTTGGGACGTGGCCATCGTGGGGGGAGGCGCCAGCGGCACGCTGCTGGCCGTGCACCTCCTGAGGAGCGCGCGGGGGCCGCTCCACGTGGCCTTGGTGGAGCGGAGCGCGCGGGCGGGCCTGGGGCTGGCGTATTCAACGACGAGCCCGTGTCACCTGCTGAACGTGCCAGCGGCGCGGATGGGGGCCTTCGCGGACGACCCGGAGCACTTCCTGCGCTGGGTGCGCCGTGAGCTGCCCGACACCGCGCCCGGCGCGTTCATCTCCCGCCAGCGCTATGGCCGCTACCTGGAGTCGGTGCTGCGCGAGGCACGCGCCCAGGCCGCGCCGGGCGTGCACCTGGAAGTGGTGACCGGCGACGTCGCCTCGGTCGAGGAGACGGACGACGGCACGGTGCGCGTCGCGCTGGCGAGCGAGGGCCAGGTGGAGGCCCGGACCGTGGTGCTGGCCCTGGGCAATGCGCTGCCGTCCAACCCGCGCGTGCCCGACGGAGGGCTGTACGCCAGCCGCCGGTATCACCGCTCCCCCTGGGCGCAAGATGCGCTCCGAGGCGTGTCCGCCGACGACGACGTGCTGCTCATCGGCACGGGGCTCACCATGGTGGACACCGTGCTGTCACTGGTGGAGCAGGGACACCAGGGCCACATCCACGCGCTGTCCCGGCACGGCCTGTTGCCCCATGTGCACCAGGAGACACTCCAGGCGGGCGCCACGGCCCATGCCTCGCCCGGCCTCAGGGAGGCGCTGCGGGCCCTGCGCCAGGAGGTGCGGCGCGAGCGCGGCGACGTGAGCGCGACGGGCACGCGCCCCACTCCCGTGCGCATCCGCGCCATCCTCCACCTCTTGCGCCGGGAGGTGCGGCGCGCGGCGGAGGCGGGCGCGGACTGGCGGACGGTGGTGGACGCGCTGCGGCCCGTGACGATACCGCTGTGGCAGCGGTTGCCGGTGGACGAGCGGCAGCGCTTCCTCCGGCACCTGCGCGCGTACTGGGACGTGCACCGGCACCGGATGGCGCCTGGCATCGGCGAGACGGTGGAGCGGCTGCGGCGCCAGGGCCGGCTGACGCTCCAGGCGGCGCGCATCCAGGGCTTCGCGCTGGAGGCGTCTGGCGTGGAGGTCCGCGTGCGGCGCCGGGGCCAGGGCGGCGAGGAGGCGCTGCGCGTCCAGCACGTCATCAACTGCACGGGGCCGGAGGGCGCCATGACGCGCGGACATCCGGTGCTGTGTGGGCTGGTGGAGACAGGGCGCGCGCGCTCGGACGCCCTGGGCATGGGGCTGGCCACGGACGCGGACGGCGCGCTGCTGGACGCGGGCGGACGCGCCTCCGGGCGCCTCTACACGCTGGGCCCGCCGCGCCGGGGCGAGCTGTGGGAGACGACGGCCGTCCCTGAGATTCGAGGACAGGCGCGGGAGCTGGCGGGGCACCTGCTCCAGCGCCTGACTTCCACGCGCGCGCCGGCTCCGGTGATGGAAGCGGCGGGCGCTCCGCTCGGCGGGTAGCGCCCGGCGCTACTCGGCGGACACCGCCACGATGCCCAGCCCTTCCACCGTGAGCTGCACCCGGTCCCCCGGGCGCAGCATGTGCGCGGCGGTGGCGGCGCCCGCGAGCACGGTGCTCCCCGCGGGCAACACCTGGCCGCGCTGGGCCAGCAGCGCACACAACTGGATGACGGAGATGACGGGGTCCCCCGAGATGGCATCCGAGCGGGCGGCCTGGACGGGCTCGCCATTCACCGACATCGTCATCTCCAACCGCGTGAGGTCCAGCGCACGCGGGGGATGCTCGGTGGTGCCCAGCACGAACAACGAGGAGGACGCGTTGTCCGCCACCACGTCCGGCAGGGAGAAGTACTTGAAGTCGCGGTAGCGCGAGTCGAGGATTTCCATCGCCGCGAACACGGACTCGCAGGCGTCCAGCACCTCGTCGCGCGTCACCGTGCCGCGCAGCTCGCGCGCGGTGCGGAAGGCAATCTCCGGCTCGATTTTGGGGTGGACGCCCCGCGACAGCTGAATCACGCCGCCGGCGGGCACCTGCATCCGGTCCGTGAGCACGCCGTACACGGGCGAGTCCAGGTTCATCTGCTTGCGCTTGGCCTCGGAGGTGAGGCCCATCTTCAAGCCCACCACGCGCTCGCCGTGGGACAGGCGCAGCCGGATTCCGGCCTCCTGGATGGCGTAGGCGTCCGGCACGCTCAGCGTGGGTTGCTCGCGGGTGAGCGGCGCCACCTCGCGGCGCTCCAGCCTGGCCGAATCCAAGATATGTGCCAGTGCCTCGTGGTCCACGGTCGCGGTCATCCCCGTCCCTCTCTTCGTCTTTCCGGCCACGCCAGGATGGCGCACCGCCCGGATGGTGGCGCGGAGCTTCCGGCACCCGAACGCGGACGCGCAAGCGTCGCGAACACGGCCCGGTGTGGAGCGGACGCTGACCTCCCGCGCGCCGTGCTACATAGCGCGGCAACCCCCGGCCGGGTGGGATTCACCCAAGGAGCTGTTCTCATGCGCTACCCCATCATCATCGCGGCCCTGCTCTTCACCGCCACCACCGCGAACGCCCAGGAATACGACGAGCACGTCCATGACGGCTTCTACCTGCGCCTGCAGGTGGGCGGCGGCCATCTGCGAGCCACGGCGGCCGATATCTCGCCCGAGGTCTCGGTGAAGGGCGCCAGCGGCAACATCAACGCCGAAATCGGCTTCGCGCTCTTCAACAACTTCATCCTCTACGGCAAGTTCTACGGCGCCGCCTCGCCCAACCCGAGCATCCAGGTGGGTGACCTCTCCGTCGACAACGCGAACGAGGACTGGAGCCAGAACCTTGGCGCGGTGGGCCTGGGCGTCACCTATTACTTCATGCCCATCAACGTCTACCTGTCCGGCGCCATCAGCTACACCCAGCTCTCCATCACCGAGGATGGCGAGAAGATCGCCGAGACGGACCTGGGTGGTGGCCTGCACCTGGGCATCGGCAAGGAGTGGTGGGTCAGCAAGAACTTGGGCCTGGGCATCGGCGCCGAGCTGGCGCTGGGCCGCATCCGGGACGACAGCAGCAGTGACAACTGGAACGTCACCAGCCTGGCGATTGTCCTGAGCGCGACGTACAACTGACGCGCGCTGCCGTGGACGCCAGCCTCAGCCCTGCTGGTTGAGGCTGGCCGCGAGCGCTCGCACCGCCACGCGCGGGCTGAAGCGCACGCCCAGCGCCCCCACCCAGTTGAGCAGCCCGTGGATGGAGAGCACCCGGCCGCGCAGCATCATCGCGTAGGCATGGGCGGCCACGTCCTGCGCCTTGGCCACGCCCGGCCGCTGGAACAGCCGCGTCTGGCCGTTGCCGGCGCGCTGGGTGAACTCCGTGTGCGTGGCGCCCGGGCAGTGGCACGTCACCGTCACGCCCGTGCCCTTCAGCTCGTGCGCCAGCGCCTCCGACAGGGACACCACGAAGGCCTTGGTCGCGAAGTACGTGGCCATGAAGGGCCCGGGCTGGAAGGCCGCGGTGGAGGCGACGTTGAGGATGCGCCCGCTGCCCCGCTCCCGCATGGGCCGCGCGAACAGGTGCGACAGCTTCAGGAGGGCGGTGCAGTTGACCTCCACCATCTCCGCCTCGCGCGCCAGGTCCTGCTCCAGGAAGGGGCCACACGAGCCGAAGCCCGCGTTGTTCACCAGGAACTCCACCGCCAGCCCCTTCGCGCGCACGGCCTCGAAGAGCTGCTCGGGAGACTCCGGCCGGCCCAGGTCCGCTGGGAAGACGTGTGCCTTCACCCCATGGGCCTGCTCCAGCTTCGCCGCCAGCGCCTCCAGCCGCGGCGCGCTGCGCGCGACCAGGATGACGTCGTGTCCGTCCTTCGCGAACAGGTGTGCGAACTGCTCTCCCAAACCCGCCGAGGCTCCGGTGATGAGCGCCACTTTCCGCGACATGGATGTCTCCTCCAGGTGCCGCCTTATAGCCGAGCGGCTCGAGCGTGGCTGCCCCGCGGACATCCCTCCGCCCCGGCAGGCGGGGCTGACGGGCGGCCTCGTGGCTTGCCGCGTCCTGGCGGGGTGGTGAGCTTCCCGCCCACCCAGGGGAGGGCGACACATGAGGCGAGGCATTCTCACGGGCTTCACCACCGGGCTGCTGACGGCCACCGCGGCCTCCGCATGCCCCACCTGCCGCCCCGACGTGGTGGCCGCCATTTTCGATGAGCACTTCTGGGTCCGGCTGTTGCTCACCGTCCAGCCCTTCCTCATCCTCCTGCTCATCGTGGGCGTGCTGTACTTCGCCACGCGGGAAGTGCCGCCCCCCGTGCCGGTGAAGCAGCGCGCACGGAGACAGGGGCGGGAACGCTCCCGATGAGTGGCCGGAATCGCGGCCCGCTCGTGCTCGCGGGGCTGCTGCTGGGCGTGGGCCGTGAGGAGAGGTTCTCCCGAAGCGGACTGCGCGTGCCACGCCCGGCGCACTGACAGCGGCTTCACCCCATGGCGCCTCTGGCGGTCCCCGCGCCTTCGCGCAGTGCGGCATTCCCAGGGGCTTCCAGGCGGGCGGCCTTGATTCCATGACAGTGGACGGCGGGCGCGCGTGGTGCTGGTGAGGCCCGGTGGGGCGGCGTACATTGCGCGCCCTTCCACAGGGCTGGCGGGGTTCACCGTCGCCGGGCCGTGGGCAGGCGCCACCGGAGGGCTCGGCCATGGAGAAGGTGCTCAACTACATCGGGGGTGAGCTGCTGCCCGCGCGTGGAGGCGGGTGGCTGGACAAGCCCGAGCCGGCCACCGCCAAGACGTACGCGCACGTCCCGGACTCCGACGCGTCCGACGTGCGCCACGCGGTGGAGGCCGCCGCGCGGGCCTTCCCCGCCTGGGCCGCCACCCCGGCCACCGAGCGCTCGCGCATGCTGCGCCGTCTCGCGGAGGGCATCCGGAGCCGCCTGGACGCCTTCGCCCGCGCGGAGTCCATCGACACGGGCAAGCCGCTGTCGGTCGCCGCCACGGTGGACATCCCGCGCAGCATCCTCAACTTCGAGTTCTTCGCGGATGCCGTAACGCAGTTCTCCAGCGAGGCGCACCAGACGGACGACGTGGCCCTCAACTACACCCTGCGCGCGCCGCTGGGCGTGGTGGGCTGCATCTCCCCGTGGAACCTGCCGCTGTACCTGCTGACGTGGAAGATTGCCCCGGCGCTCGCCATGGGGAACTGCGTGGTGGCCAAGCCGTCCGAGGTGACGCCGATGACGGCGTACCTGCTGGCCCAGGTCTGCCGCGACGTGGGCCTTCCGCCGGGCGTGCTCAACCTGGTGCACGGCCTGGGCCCCAAGGTGGGCGCCGCGATGAGCGAGCACCCGGACATCAGCGCCATCTCCTTCACCGGCAGCACCCGCACTGGCGCGGAGATTGCCCGCGTGGCCGCGCCCGCCTTCAAGAAGCTGTCGCTGGAGATGGGCGGGAAGAATCCCAACGTCATCTTCGCGGACTGCGACTTCGACGAGGCGCTGGCCACCACGCTGCGCTCGTCCTTCTCCAACCAGGGGCAAATCTGTCTCTGCGGCCCGCGCATCTTCGTGCAGCGGCCCCTCTACGAGCGCTTCAAGGAGGCGCTCGTCACCCGCACGCGCGCGCTCAAGGTGGGTGACCCGCTGGAGGCGGGCACGGACCAGGGCGCGCTGGTGTCGCAGCAACACTTCGACAAGGTGCTGGGCTACGTGAGCCTCGCGAAGCAGGAGGGCGGGCGCGTGCTCACCGGCGGGCAGCGCGCCAACGTGCCCGGACGCTGCCGCGATGGCTGGTTCGTGGAGCCCACCCTCATTGAAGGCCTGGACGCGGGCTGCCGCACCAACCAGGAAGAGATTTTCGGCCCGGTGGCCAGCATCATGCCCTTCGACTCGGAGGACGCGGTGCTGGCTTGGGCCAACTCCACGAAGTACGGCCTGGCGGCCAGCGTGTGGACCCAGGACGTGAAGCGCGCGCACCGCTTCGCCTCGCGGCTGCACAGCGGCATCGTCTGGGTGAATACGTGGATGCTGCGCGATTTGCGCACGCCCTTTGGCGGCGTGAAGGACTCGGGCGTGGGACGCGAGGGCGGCTGGGACGCGCTGCGCTTCTTCACCGAGCCGAAGAACGTCTGCATCAAGCTGTGAGCCCCCTAGCCCCCACGTGAGGAGCACGCCGTGAGCAGTGACAGCGCGCGAGTCGATTCGCAGAAGGCCCCCGAACCGGTGGGCCTGTACCCCCACGCCCGGCGCGTGGGCACCCTCCTGTTCCTGTCCGGCGTGGGCCCGCGCGAGCGCGGCACGAAGAAGATTCCCGGCGTGGAGCTGGACGCGGAGGGCAACATCGTCTCGTACGACATCGAGGCGCAGTGCCACTCCGTGTTCCGCAACGTCCGCTACATCCTGGAGGACGCGGGCTCGTCCTGGGACAAGCTGGTGGACGTGACGGTGTACCTCACCGACATGAAGAAGGACTTCCCCACGTACAACCGGCTGTGGGCGGAGTACTTCAAGGACAACCCGCCGTGCCGCACCACGCTCGAAATCAACCGGCTGCCCACGCCGATTGCCATCGAGCTCAAGTGCATCGCCACCATCGGAGGTGAATGAATGGGCCGTTTGACTCCCATCAACTTCAAGAAGTGGATTGACGAGCACCGCCACCTGCTCAAGCCCCCCGTGGGCAACCAGCAGGTGTGGGAGGACCGCGAGTTCATGGTCACCGTCGTCGGCGGGCCCAATGCGCGCACGGACTTCCACATCAACGAGGGCGAGGAGTTCTTCTACCAGCTCGAGGGCACGATGAACCTGCGGGTCATCGACGAGGGCCAGGTGCAGGACATCCCCATCCAGGAAGGGGAGATCTTCCTGCTGCCGCCCAACGTGCCGCACTCGCCGCAGCGCCCCGCGGGCACGGTGGGCCTGGTGCTGGAGCGCCGCCGCCAGCCAAAGGAGCTGGACGGCTTCATGTGGCTGTGCCCGCGGTGCGGCGAGAAGCTCTATGAGGAGTTCGTCCACGTCACCAACCTGGTGACGCAGCTGCCGCCCATCTTCGAGCACTTCTACGGCAACCCCGACAACTGCACCTGCAAGAAGTGCGGGACGAAGGTGGTCAAGGGAGGCCCCGCCCGTTGAAGGTCGACATCCACACGCACCTCCTCCCCGCCCACCTGCCGCGCTTCGCCGAGCGCTACGGCTACGGCGGCTTCATCACCCTGGACCACCACGCGCCCTGCCGCGCGCGCATGCTCCGCGATGACGGCAAGTTCTTCCGCGAAATCGAAAGCAACTGCTGGGACCCGGTGAAGCGCATGGAGGAGTGCGACGCGGCCGGCGTCCACGTCCAGGTGCTGTCCACCATCCCCGTGATGTTCGGCTACTGGACGAAGCCGGAGCACGGCGCGGACCTGGCGCGCTTCCTCAACGACCACCTCGCCTCCGTGGTGCACGCGCACCCCAAGCGCTTCGTGGGCCTGGGCACGGTGCCGCTCCAGTCCCCGGAGCTGGCGGTGCGCGAGCTGGAGCGCTGCGTGAAGGAGCTGGGGCTCGCGGGCGTGCAGATTGGCTCGCACGTCAACGACTGGAACCTGTCCGACCCGGCGCTGTTCCCCTTCTTCGAGGCCGCAAGCGCACTGGGCGCGTCCGTCTTCGTCCACCCGTGGGACATGATGGGCGAGGCGAAGATGCAGAAGTACTGGCTGCCGTGGCTGGTGGGCATGCCGGCCGAGGTGTCGCTGGCCATCTGCTCCCTCATCTTCGGCGGCGTGCTGGAGCGGCTGCCCAGGCTGCGCTTCGCCTTCGCGCACGGCGGCGGCGCGTTCCCCCACACGCTCGGCCGGATTCAGCACGGCTTCGAGGCGCGGCCGGACCTGGTGGCCGTGGACAACAAGGTGCCGCCCCGGGACTACCTGGGCCGCTTCTGGGTGGACTCGCTGGTCCACGACGCGGACGCGCTGCGCTACATCGTCCGGCTCTTCGGGCAGGACAAGGTGGCGCTCGGCAGTGACTACCCCTTCCCCCTGGGCGAGGACCGCCCGGGCACGCTCATCGAGTCCCTGACCGAGTTGGAGCCCGCCGCGCGTGAGCGGCTGCTCTGGCGCAACGCCTTCGACTGGCTGGGACGCGCCCCCGAGGACTTCGCACCATGACGACGCCGCACCCCTTCGAGGACTCCGAGGCCTTCGCGCGGAAGCTGGACGCCGAGGACACGCTGCGCGGCTATCGCGACGCGTTCCACTTCCCGCCCGGCCCGGACGGCGAGCCGGTGGTGTACCTGGCGGGCAACTCGCTGGGCCTCCAGCCACGCAACGCCGCGCGCTACATCCAGGAGGAGCTGGAGGACTGGGCGCGGCTGGGCGTGGAGGGCCACCACCAGGGCCGCCACCCGTGGCTGCACTACCACGAGCTCGTCACCGAGCAGGCGGCGCGGCTGGTGGGCGCGAAGCCTTTGGAAGTCGTGGTGATGAACACCCTGTCGGTGAACCTGCACCTGATGATGGTGTCGTTCTACCGGCCCACGAAGCAGCGCTTCAAAATCCTGGTGGAGGCCGGCGCCTTCCCGTCGGACCAGTACGCCGTCGCCTCGCAGGCGCGCTTCCACGGCTACGACGCGCGCGAGGCCGTGCTGGAGCTGAAGCCCCGCGCGGGTGAGGAGACGCTGCGCACCGAGGACATCCTCGCCACGCTGGAGGAGCACGGCCACGAGGTGGCGCTGGTGATGCTGGGCAGCGTGAACTACCTCACCGGGCAGGCGTTCGACCTGGCCGCGATTACGCAGGCCGCGCACGCCAAGGGCTGCTTCGTCGGCTTCGACCTGGCGCACGGCGCGGGCAACCTGAAGCTGTCGCTGCACGACGACGGGCCGGACTTCGCGGTGTGGTGCTCGTACAAGTACCTCAACGCCGGCCCGGGCGCGCTGGGCGGCGTGTTCGTCCACGAGCGGCACGCGAACACGAAGGACCTCCCCCGCTTCGAGGGCTGGTGGGGCCACGACAAGCAGACGCGCTTCCAGATGGGACCCACCTTCAGCGCGCTGCCGGGCGCGGAGGGGTGGCAGCTCTCCAACCCGCCCATCTTCCAGCTCGCGGCGCTGCGCGCGTCGCTGGAGCTGTTCGACCAGGCCGGCATGGCGGCGCTGCGCGCCAAGAGCGAGCGGCTCACCGGCTTCATGGAGTTCCTGCTGGACAAGCTGCCCGAGGGCTTCGTGCGCATCACCACGCCCCGGGACGTGAAGCAGCGTGGCGCCCAGCTCTCCCTGCGCTTCCGGGGCGAGCCCCAGGGCCTGCTGAAGCGGCTGGGCGACGCGGGCGTCATCTGCGACTTCCGCAAGCCGGACATCATCCGCGCCGCGCCCGCGCCGCTCTACAACTCCTTCACGGACGTGTACCGCTTCGTGAAGACGCTGGAGGGCCACGCCCGTGAGTGAGGCGCGCAAGGACACCGTCACCGTGGTGGGCGCGGGGCTGGTGGGCGCGCTGCTGTCCATCTACCTGGCGCGCCGGGGCCACGCCGTGGAGCTGCTGGAGCGGCGCCCGGACATGCGGCGCGAATTGGTCGACGCGGGCCGCTCCATCAACCTGGCCATCTCCACGCGCGGGCTCCATGCGTTGCGGCAGGTGGGCCTGGAGGACGAGGCGCTGAAGCACGCCATCCCCATGCGCGGGCGGATGATTCACCCGCCCCGGGGCGAATGCGTCTACCAGCCCTACGGCAAGGATGACTCGCAGCACATCAACTCGCTGTCGCGCGCGTGGCTCAACGCCTTCCTCATGACGGCGGCGGAGGCCACCGGCAAGGTGAACATCCGCTTCAAGCAGCGGGTGACCCAGGTGGACTTCGGCTCGGGCGCGCTCACGGTGCACGACGACGCGACCGGACAGGTGCGCCAGGAGCCCGGCCGCGTGGTGTTCGGCACGGACGGCTCCGCCTCCGCCATCCGGCAGGCGTTGGAGCAGCGGCCTGACTTCAAGGGGACGCAGGAGCAGCTCGGCCACGGGTACAAGGAGCTGACGATTCCGGCGGGCCCCGGCGGCGCGTTCCAGATGGAGAAGCACGCGCTCCACATCTGGCCGCGCGGCACGTTCATGTTGATTGCGCTGCCCAACGAGGACGGCAGCTTCACCTGCACGTTGTTCCTGCCCTGGCAGGGGCCGGTGAGCTTCGCGTCCCTGGACACGCCCGCGAAGCTGGAGGCGTTCTTCGACGCACGGTTCCCAGACGCGAAGGCGCTCATCCCGGACCTGGTGGAGGCGTTCTTCTCGCGCCCCACGGGCAGCATGGTGACGGTGAAGGGCGCGCCCTGGCACGCGGGCGGGCAGACGCTGCTGCTGGGCGACGCGGCGCACGCCATCGTCCCCTTCTTCGGCCAGGGGATGAACTGCGGCTTCGAGGACTGCGTCGTCCTGGACCAACTGCTGGGCCAGGGTGCCGGCTGGGAGCAGGTCTTCACGGACTTCGAGCGCCTGCGCAAGACGAACGCGGACGCCATCGCCGACATGGCGGTGGAGAACTTCGTCGAGATGCGCGACAGCGCCGGCGACCCGCGCTTCCAGTTGCGCAAGGCCGTGGAGAAGGTGCTGCTCAACGCCTTCCCGAACGCGTTCGTCAGCCGCTACTCCCTGGTGAGCTTCAGCCGCGTTCCGTACCGGCTGGCCTACCAGGTGGGCGCGCTGACGGACGGCATCGTCTCCGAGCTGAGCGAGGGGCTGACCCGGGCGGAAGACGTGGACCTGACGCGCGCGGCGGGGCTCATCCGGAGCCGGCTGGCGCCATTCATGAAGGAGCACGCGGATGGATTTCGGACTGAAGGGTAGGCGCGCGCTGGTGATGGGCGCGTCCGCGGGGCTGGGCTACGCCATCGCGGAGGCGCTGGTGAAGGAAGGGGCCACGGTGGCCATCTGCTCGCGCGGTGGCGAGAAGCTGGAGCGGGCCGCGAAGACGCTGGGCGCCGCGCTCGCGGTGCCGTGTGACTTGACGCAGCCCGGGGCGGCGAAGGCGCTGGTGGAGGCTGTCACCGCGAAGCTGGGCGGCGTGGACGTCCTCGTGGTGAACACGGGCGGGCCGCCGGCGGGCGGCTTCGAGTCGCTGACGGCGGAGCAGTGGCAGCTCGGCTTCCAGAGCCTGTGGATGGCCGCGGTGGATGGCATCCAGGCGGTGCTCCCGGGGATGAAGGAGCGCCAGTGGGGCCGCATCGTCCTGGTGACGTCGCTGGCCGCGCGCGAGGCGATGAACAACCTGACCATCTCCAACGGCCTGCGCGCGGGCCTGCTCGGGCTGGTGAAGACGGTGAGCAACGAGGTGGCGCAGCACGGCGTCACGCTGAACGCGGTGCTGCCGGGCTACCACGCCACCGAGCGCATGCAGCAGCTCGGGCTGACGGACGAGAAGGTGGCGCCGCAGATTCCCGCGCGGCGGCTGGGCCGCCCGGAGGAGCTGGCGGCGCTCACGGCGTTCCTCTCCTCCGAGCAGGCGTCGTACATCACCGGCCAGTCCATCGCGGTGGACGGCGGCGCGCAGCGAGGTTTCTGAGCGCGTCAGCCGGACGAGGACCTCGCCGGGCGCCACGCCGCGTCCGACGAGGTTCAGTCCGCCGGGGCCCGGGTGAAGAGCCGGCCGCCCAGCTTGCGCTGGCGCAGCTCCCGCTCCCACGCCGCCACGCGCGCCGCCTGTGCCTCGGCGGACTGGCGCTTGTCGGCCGCCTCCGCTTCGTCGAGCTGCTGGTCGAACGCCTTCGCGCCGGCCAGGCCTGACTCCGTGCCATCTGGATTCACGAAGACGTAGGTCCCGTCCTCGATTTGCCGCATGCGCCCCGCGGCGATTTCGGCTTCCACGTCGATGGGGCGGGCATCTCCAATCGCGGTCGCCAATGCCAACAGGTTCTCGTGCGGATTCAGCGGAGCCGGGGCCATGTCCACGCCATCACAACGGCTCGTGACACTCCGGTCCTCGCGGGTAATGGGGTCCATCAGGAGCGTCACCACATCACTGAGGTGATGGTTGAAATGGCGGATGGGGAGCGCCGCCCCCAGCAACCCCAACGGCAGGCCGACACACGCCACCGCCATGGTCGTCGCCACCACGCGGGCGCGCAGGTTCGCCATGACGTGGGTGCACACACAGAACACCAGGAAGAGGCCGCCCAGCACCGTGAGCTGCGGCATCATCCGGATGGGGTCGACGAAGCGCTCGAACTGAACCCACCCCACGAGGATGGGCACGGCCCACAGCGCGCCCGCGAGGGCGAACGAGCGAGCCCTCATCCTGGGCAATGCCGCCGGCGCGCCCCCCGGGTCGCGGCGCCGCGCGACGAACGCGTGCAACACCCCCGCGAGACAAACGAGGAACGCTCCGATGGCCACCAGACGCCCCGCGTCCCACAGCGGCTCGCCCGCCATCACATCATCGAGGAAGTGGGACACCCCCAGGGTCAGCAGCCCCCCTCCCGCGATGTAGAGCAATAGATAGACAACGCCCATGACGCGCCCCCTCAAAATGACCCTACCCTGTCGAATCTTGGCCTGTGAAGAACCAAGCGGACGACTTCAGGGGCTCGTCACGGACGCGCGAAGCCAGCGCCCGACGCAGCCAGAGCCTCACATCAAGGCCTGCACCGCGGCCACGACGTGGGGCCATTCCCGCGAGCGCGGGTCGATGACCTCGAAGTGCCCCGCGCCCGGCAAGGTGACGCAGCGGACGTCGTCTCCCAGCTCACGGCCGCGCGCGCAGAAGTCCTCGCTCATCGACACGGGCACGGTGTCGTCCTCCGTTCCATGGACGAGCACCTGCGGCACCCCGAGCGGCTGGAGCGCCGCGGGCGAGGCCGTGCGGTAGCGCTCCGGCACCGTGGACGGCGTGCCACCCAGGAACGTCTCCACGATGCCGTCCCCCAGCCGGTGCGCGAACGCGCGCGGCAGGTCCACCACGCCCGCCAGCGGCACCACGCCCCGCAGGGGCAACGGCGCCTCACCGTGAAGCGCATCACCGGGCCGCAGCCGGTGCCTGGCCCCCAGCCATGCCACCAGGTGCCCTCCCGCCGAATGGCCCAGCGCCACGACGCGAGAGAGATCCAGCGCATGCGCCCGCGCGAGCGTGCGCAGGAAGTCGGTGCCCCGCGCCACGTCCTCCAGCGTACCGGGCCAGCCGCCGCCTTCGTGCCCCACGCGCCGGTACTCCAGGCTCCACGTCGCGAAGCCGCGCCGGGTCAGGTCCGCGCACAGGTGGCCGGCGTGCTCCAGCCCGTACTTCGCGCGCCAGAAGCCTCCGTGAACCACGACCACCACCGGATGCGGGCCGGGGCCACTGGGGACACGCAGGTCGCCGAATTGGTGGGACTCCGTTCCATACGGGATGCGCGCGTCCGCGGCGGGCGCGGGCGTCTCCAGGACCCACATCGAGCTCATGGAGGCATCCTACCCGGTTGCGTGGGCCCACCCGTGGAGGCATAGCCAGGGAGCCCCCCACCCTGGAGTCGCCGATGTCGAAGCCGCCCAAGAAGGTCACCACCGTCCGGTGCGCGTGCGGAAGCGTGGAGGTCGAAGCGCGCGGCGAGCCCATCATGACCACCGCGTGTTACTGCGATGACTGCCAGGAAGGCGCCCGCCGCATCGAGGCGCTGCCGGATGCGCGCCCCGTGCTGTCGCCCGACGGAGGGACGGAGTACGTGCTCTACCGGAAGGACCGCGTCCGCTGCGAGAAGGGCGCCGAGCTGCTGCGCCCCCACAAGCTCCAGGAGAAGTCCGTCTCCCACCGCGTCGTCGCCACCTGCTGCAACACGGCCATGTTCCTGGGCTTCGACCGCGGCCCCCACTGGGTGTCGGTGTACCGCGCCCGGTTCCAGCCGCCCGCCCCGCCCGTGGAGGCGCGCGTCCAGACGAAGTTCAAGCCCGCGAGCGTCACCTTGCCCACCGACGTGCCGAGCTACCCAGGCTACCCGCTCGGGTTCATGGTGAAGCTCGTGGGCGCCCAGGTGGCCATGTGGCTCGGCCGTTGAAACGTGACGCATCGCAATAAAAATGCCCGCACCAGTGTCCACCGGCCATCAGTCCGGGGGCTTCCATGGTAGGCACGAGTGTCATCCGGCGAGCTTCGAAGGTTTCGGCGCAAAGATTTTACTCTCCAGTTCGCCGGATTTAGACTTGATTTCCTGTCCCCAAATGTAAATACCTGCGCCCACGGACTCATCTCGCCGCTCCGACAGCGAGGAATCCGGCTTGGGAGACACGAACAATGGACGCGAAAGGGCTACGGACGTTCTTGGAAATTCCCTACGACGAGTTGGAAGAGCGCAACCTCAAGGTCAAGGAGCAGCGCCTCAAGCACATCGCGCCGGAGAAGCTCCGTGAAGAGCGCATCGACTACCTGACCAAGGAACGCGCCATCAAGGCGGTCACCGTGTGCTTCACCGACCTCGAGGGTCGGCTGCACATGCTGGACTACGACAAGAAGTTCCTCATCAAGAGCGCCGACAACCTGACGTTCGATGGCTCCTCCATCCGGGGCTTCTCCGCGCAGCAGGAGAGCGACCTGCGGCTGAACATCGACTGGGGCGCCTTCTACTGGCTGCCCTCGGACATCTTCGGGCCGGGCAAGGTGCTGGTGTTCAGCGAGGTCCTGGAGCGTGACGGCACGCCGTACCACGCCGACCTGCGCGGCAAGCTGAAGCAGCTCACCGAGTCGATGTTCCAGAAGGACGGCACGGTGTTCCACGCGGCGCCCGAAATCGAGGGCTTCCTCTTCAAGGGCCGCGACGCCGAGCGCCACTACCACGAGACGGGCCGCTTCGACTTCATCACCATCGGCGGCTACTACCACTCGCTGCCCGGCGACGTGCTGCGCACGTTCATCGACAAGGTGGCCGAGGCCCAGCGCGCCATGGGCTTCCAGAACGAGAAGGACCACCCCGAGGTGGCGCCCAGCCAGTTCGAGATCAACTTCTCGTACAGCGAGGCCCTCATCGCGGCCGACCAGATTCAGCTCTACAAGCTGCTCAGCCGCCAGGTGGCCGCGCAGCTGGACTGCACCGCCAGCTTCCTCCCGAAGCCGGTGACGGGCGTCAACGGCAACGGCATGCACATGAACATGTCACTGTCCAAGGGCGGGAGGAACCTCTTCTACGACAAGGACGGTCAGGACGGCCTCAGCACCATGGGCTGGGAGTTCATCGACCGCATCCTCACCAACGCGAACGACATCTGCCTCACGCTCAACTCCAGCGTGAACGCGTACCGCCGCCTGGACCCGCACTACGAGGCGCCCAATCAAATCAAGGCCAGCGCCAACAACCGCGGCGCGATGGTGCGCATCCCCTTCGGCAACGAGCGCAGCGCGCGCGTCGAGTGCCGCTCGGTGGCGCCGGACGCCAACCCGTACCTGGTGCTCTACACCCTGCTGCGCACCGGCATGGAGGGCCCGCAGCCGCAGGAGGACGCGGAGACCAAGCGCAGCCGCACCCGCTTCCTGCCGGACAACATCTTCGACGCCATCCGCCTCTTCAAGGGCAGTCAGTTCGTGTCGTCCATCCTGGGTGAGAGCGTGCAGAGCAAGTTCGCCGAGCTCAAGACGTCCACGGCCGAGCGCAGCCCGAAGCAGCTGGGCAACCGCGTGAAGTACTCGGAGATCGTGTTCCACCACGAGGTCACCAACCAGTACCTCTGGAGCCAGTTCTAGGAACGGAAGAGGAGCCGCCGTCCTCCCGCGACATGGGGAGGCGGCGGCTTCGTGCGTTACAGCGGTTCGCTGCGCAGCGCCGCGGGCGGCTCGGAAGCCCGGGGCCGCGACAGCCGCAGCAGCACCAGTCCCGCGACGGTGGTGAGGACCATGGTGACGCCTTCACGCGGGCTGGCGCCGAAGGCCACCAACGTCAGCCCCAGCCCCAGCGTGGGCACCGCCAGCAGGGCGTGAAGCGGACGCAGCCCCCGCTCACGCCGCCAGGCCAGCGCGGCCAGCGCGGCCGAGGTGACGCCGTACTGCATCAGCACCGCGATGCTGGAGAGGGCGAACAGCTCCGACAGGTCGCCCAGGTTGACGAACAGCAGGACCAGCGCCCAGGTGACGACCAGCGCGCGCACCGGCACGCCGCCAGCGGACATCCCATCCAGCCCCAGCAGCGTGTGCTCGCCCGCCGCCAGCGCGGACAGGTAGCGCGGCGTCGTCACCATCATCCCCAGGCAGATGCCCAGCGCGGACACGCTGGTGCCCGCCTTCACCCACCCTTCCAGCCCAGGCCCGCCCCACACGCCCGCCGCCGCGGCCAGCGGCGTGGCCTGGGTGGCCAGCTCCGGCAGCGCGGCCACGCACGCCCACACCAGGCCCACGTACAGCAGCACCGCCACCAGCAGCGAGCCCACCGTGGCCAGCGGCACGGTGCGCGACGACGAGCGCACCTGCCCTGCAATCACCGGGACGATTTCGAAGCCCTGGTAGGCGAACATCACCGTCAACCCCGCGCGCAGCCAGGACACGTCCATGGCCGGGCTCGCGGCCACCGCCTGGGCGGCAGGTGGCCCCGACAGCGCCAGGAACGCCACCAGCAGCGCGGCCAGCGGCAGCAGCTTGAAGACGGTGAGCGCCGTCCAGGTCCCCGCCGACACGCGAATGCCGGACGCCACCACGCCCGCCAGCGCCGTGACGAGCACGGAGGCGAGCACACGCTGCCCCAGCGCCCCCTCCAGGCCCAGGGAGGGCGCCACCGCCTGGGAGAGCCCCGCCACCACCGCGGCCGTGCTCAGGAACGCGCTGACGTAGGCCACCCACCCCACCAGGAAGGACGCCCGCTCTCCAAAGGCCGCGCGCGCGAAGAGGACAGGCCCGCCGTCCGCGTCGAACCGCCGGCCCAGCACGGCGAAGGCCAGCGCCACAGGTATCAGCGCGAGCCCGGTGAGCGCGAAGGCGGCGATGGCGCTGGCCCCCGGCGCCAGCGCGGCGACCTCCGCCGGAGCGAAGAAGATGCCGACGCCGACGATGCCATTGACGCCAAGCGCGAGGAGCTGGAGCGGCCCCACCGGACGCGACGCGGACGCGGCAGCGGGGGCAGTTGAAGGAACCGACACGGAGGTACTTCACTACAGTTGAGCGCCGGGCACCAATGCACCGGGCGGGGGGGGCCTTCGTTATGGTTGCGGACGCCGAGCGTTCCGGCCCGATATCCAGGCCGCTTGCGCGCTCCAGCGCCTGGCCCCCACCACCACGCCATAGGAACGGCAAGTCCTGCCGGGCCTGGCAAGCCTTGCCGCACCGGAATGGCGCGGGCGCGGCAACATCTGCCTCACCTGCCATGGCTTCCCAGGCACGGACGGGGTGCAAAGGCTGGCATCCGGGTTGCTCTTCCCCTGTTCGCCACGCTCCGCCGGCCCGCATGACGCGGCGCCGCGACGAGGGTGTGAAGCCAGGAAGAGCTCCATGAAGAAGTCGCTTTCGTTCGTGTCGAAGTCCGTTGCCGCGCTCGCGATGCTCAGCGCCCTGCCCGCCCTCGCGGGGACCGCGACCTACTCGGGTTCACTCTGTACGTCTGTCTCTGGCTTCGCGAACCCGACCATCTTCCGCAGTGGTCGCCTCCTCAACTCGACCCCGAACACCATCGAGGTCATCTGCCCGATTCAGCGCAACGTCTCCATCCCCTCCTTCACTGAATCGCTGTCCGTCAGCGTCACCGCGGTGGACCCGCACCTGACGGAGAACGTCTGCTGCACCGCGACGGTGGCCGAGAAGGACGGCACCGCCCTCGCATCGTCCGCGGCGTGCTCCAACTGGGGTGCGAACACGACCGCCCACAACACCTTCTCCATCAGCCTGCCGTCGGTGTTCGCGAGCCTCAACGGCTACGTGAGCCTGCGCTGCGTGCTGCCGGGGCAGTACACCAGCGGCTCCAGCACGTACTCGTCCGTCCTCGCCAGCTTCGTCGTCACGGAGTAGCCACCATGCGACAGGTTCGTTGGGGAATCCTGGGTCTGGCCACGGCCGCGGTCGCCGCCGCCGGTGGGTGGAGCATGTGGGGGGCCACGCCCGAAGCCACACCGGCGCGCGAGGAAGCCGCCGAGGCCCGGCCCGGGTCCCCAGCGGACCTGACGTCGGAGGTGCGGGCGCTGCGCGCGGAGCTGGAGGCGCTGCGCCGGGGACAAGGGCACCTGATGCAACGCGTGGAGTCGGTGGGGCGCCCCACGCCGCTGCCCGGGCCCGGGGAGGAGGCGGCGCCCGAACCCCAGGCCGCGGCGCCCACCGCGCAAACCCTGGCCACGCTGGAGGTTGCTCGCGAGGAGCGGCGGCACGAGCTGGAAGCCGAGCTGCAGGCCGCCGCCCATACCGAGCCGCGGGACAGGGACTGGGCGGGACAGACGGAGACGCTCGTCACCCGTGCGTTCAGCGGCGCGGACTTCGCGGGCTCACGGCTGACGCGCGTGGACTGCCGCACCCGGATGTGTGTGCTGGAGGTGGAGCATGACGCGGCCGAGGCACGCGCGGAGTTGCTGTCATCGCTGATGCGGGTGAACGGCCTCCAGGGGCAGGCGGTGATGCGGCCCGCGGACGACGGCGGCCGGCTGGCCTCGCGCATCTACCTGTCACGCGCGGGTGAGGCGCTTCCCATGACGCTGCGACCATGAGCCGCCCAGACGTGTGGAGCCCGGGCCGGCGCACGTCTGGACGCGCCCCCGGTTGCCCGGTCCAGTGTGGGCGTGACAGCATTCTCCGCCCCGACATGGCCACTCCACAGCCCAGTGCTCGCGACACGCGCCCTCTTGGGAGCGCGCCGGAATCATCAGACGCCGGCGCCTCGTATCTCCTGGTGTTGGAGGGGGACTCGACGTCGCGGTTCTCCCTCCCCGCCGAAGGCGTGGTGCTGGTGGGCCGCGATGAGCAGGCGGACCTGTGCCTGCGTGATGACAGCGTGTCACGCCGCCATGCGCGGCTGGTGTTGACGGAGGAAGGCGCGCGGCTGGTGGACCTGGGCAGCCACAACGGCACCACCCTCAACGGCCGCCCCGTGGACACCGCGCAGCCCCTGCTGTCCGGTGACGTGGTGTCCTTTGGCGCGGTGGTCGCGGTGGTGCGCACGCGGGCTCGCGCCGCTCCCGCGCACGCCCCGCTCCAGGCGGAGCGGCTGATGGCGCGGCTGCGCGAGGAGGCGGAGCGCGCCTTGCGGTATGGCCGGCCGCTCACCGCGCTGGTGCTCGCGCTGCCGGAGCAGGGCTGCGGGGGACACGAAGCCGCGGAGGCCTTGTTGGCGGCGGAGGCGGGCCCGGCGGAAGCCGCGGGCTGGCTGGACGGCTCGCACCTGCTGTGGATGATGCCCGAGGTCTCTGGAGAGCCGGGCGAGGATGGCCTGGGGGAACGCGTCGGTGCGCTCCTGGCCGCGTGTCCCCAGGGGCGCCTGGGCATCGCGACCTGTCCTTCGGACGGCTGCGACGCGGAGTCCCTGGTGGCGGCGGCGCGTGCAGCGGCCCGGACCGCGGTGTCCGGAGCGTGGGCGCCCGCGGCCGAAGGCATCACCCGCCTGACGTTGGCGGACCGCACCGTGCTGGTCGCGGACCCCGCCATGGCGCAGCTCTACGCGCTGCTGCGCAGGCTGGCGGCCAGCGAGCTGCCCGTGCTGGTGTGCGGCGAGACAGGCGTGGGCAAGGAGAACGCCGCCTTCGCGGTGCACCACTGGTCTCCACGCTCGGACAAGCCCTTCATCGCCATCAACTGCGCGGCCCTGCCGGAGGGGCTGGTGGAGAGCGAGCTCTTCGGCCATGAGCGCGGCGCCTTCACGGGTGCCAACGCCACCCGCGTGGGCCTGCTGGAGAGCGCCCAGGGCGGCACCGTCTTCCTGGACGAGGTGGGCGAGCTCCCTCCCTCCGCTCAGGCCAAGCTGCTGCGCGCGTTGGAGGTCCGCCGCATCACCCGCCTGGGCGACGTGCGTGAGCGTCCCATCGACTTGCGCGTGGTGGCCGCCACGCACCGGGACCTGGAAGCGGAGGTGGCCGCGGGGCGGTTCCGGGAGGACTTGTACTTCCGGCTCGGCGCGGCGACGGTGCTGCTGCCACCGCTGAGGGAGCGCCCGCGCGAGGTGCCGCTCCTGGCGCGTGACTTCCTGGCCCGGGCGTGCCAGTCGCTGGGCCGTGAGGAGCTGGAGCTGTCCGCGGGCACGCTGTACGCCCTGTCCCGGCATGCGTGGCCCGGCAACGTGCGCGAGCTGCGCAACCTGATGGACTACGCGGCGGCCGCCGTGCCGGAGAACGTGGTGGAGCCGCACCACCTCCCCTCGCGCATCCGGCCTCTTGGCGTCGGCGCGCCCCCGCAGACCTTGGCGCAGGAGCTGGGGCCTCCTCCCTCGGTGGCGGAAAGGGTGGCGCCCCAGAAGACGCGTGTTCCCCTGGCCCAGGAGATTCGAGACCTGGAGCGCCGCCGCATGCAGGAGGCGCTCGATGAGGCCGAGGGCGTCCAGACTCGCGCGGCGGCGATGATTGGCATGCCCATCCGGACCTTCTCGTTCAAGCTGAAGCAGCTCGGGCTGCAACCCCGCGCCTCGCGCAAAGGGGCGCCCATCGGATGAAGTCCTCCTCCGGGCGATTGAATCCCCCCGCGGAGTTCGAGGAGTACCGACTGCTGCGCCCCCTGGGACACGGCGCCATGGGACAGGTGTTCCTGGCGCAGGACACGCTGCTGGACCGGCAGGTGGCCGTGAAGTTCATCGCCACGGCGCAGGGCCGGCTGCCGGACGCAGCGGCGCGCGCGCGCTTCTTCCAGGAGGCTCGCGCCATCGCCCGGCTCCAGCACCCCAACGTGGTGGCCATCCACCGCGTCGGCGAGGTGCGCGGTCAGCCCTACCTGGTTTCCGAGCTCATTCGAGGAGCGCCGCTGGACCGGTTGCAGCGGCCGGTGGATGCACCGCTGGCGCTCGCGCTGGGCCTTGGGCTCGCGCGAGGACTGGCCGCGGCGCACCGGCGCGGCATCCTCCACCGGGACATCAAGCCCGCAAACGCCATCCTCTCCGAGGACGGAGAGGTGAAGCTGCTCGACTTCGGACTCGCGGAGGCCGCGTCCGTGGAGGCCGCGTCCGCGGAGGTGGAGCTTCCCGCGTCGGTGACGGGCGCGGACGGTTCGGCTTCGTCAGGGCCAGGCCCCACCGACACCCGGCCATTGCCTGGACCACGGCCCGTGGACACCCGGCCGCTCTCCGTCATGCAGGGGCGTGATACCCGCCCACGTGCCGACGCCGTGGGGCGCGAGCCCGCTCCGCGCCTCGACACCGGGGCGAGCGACTTCCCGGCGCCAGACTCCGACGAGGCCCGCCAGGACTTCGTTCCAGGCACGCCGCTCTATCTCGCACCCGAGCTGTGGCGGGGTGAGCCCGCCAGCCGGGCCAGCGACGTCTATGCGCTGGGCGTCCTCGTCTACGAGCTGTGCGCGGGCCGCGCGCCCCACGAAGGCGTACCGTTGGAGCAGCTCGGCGCCGCGATACAGGAGTGTCCCCCCGCGCCCCTCGCCGAGCACGCACCGGGACTGTCGCCAGCCTTCGCCGCCATCGTGGACCGCTGCCTCGACGCGGACCCCGCCCGGCGCTACGAGTCCGGTGATGCCCTTCGAGAAGCACTCGAAGCGCTGAGCACGCCCACGCGCGCCAGTGCCCTCCCCGCCGGCAACCCCTACCTGGGGCTGCGAGCCTTCGATGCCGCGCACCGGAGCGTCTTCTTCGGCCGCGAGCCCGAGCTGCGAGAGGTCCTGGACAGGCTCCGCGGCGACACCTTCGTCCTGCTGGCGGGCGACTCCGGCGTGGGCAAATCCTCGCTGTGCCGGGCGGGCATCCTCCCTGCTGTCAGTCAGAGCGGCCTGGAGGAGGGCGACCCCGCGTGGGCAGTCCTCTCCGGGACACCCGGGCGCCGCCCACTGGAGACCTGGGTGGAGCTGCTGGCCCCCGTGGCCGGGGAGCGCGCGGAGGCCCTGCGCTCACGCCTCGCCACCGAGGAGCCTGGCGTCCTGGCCCGGGCCCTGCGTCGCCGTCCCACGAACGCCCCGCCCCTGCTCCTCTTCATCGACCAGCTCGAGGAGCTCGTCACCTTCTCGGAGCCCACGCAGGCGGCCCGGCTCGCCGAGGAGCTGGCCCTGGTGCTGCGCCGCGCGCCCCGCGTCCGCCTCCTCGCCACCGCGCGCAGCGACTGCCTCACGCGGCTGGTGGCCCTCCCAGGCCTGGGTGATGAAGTGCCGCGCGCGCTCCACCTGCTGCGCGCCCTCTCCGAACACGGACTTCGCGAAGCCGTGGAAGGCCCCGTCCGCGTGCTGGGCATGCGCTTCGAAAGCCCCGCCATGGTGGACGCACTGGTCGCCTCCGCGGCCCGCGCGGAGGGCGGCCTGCCGCTGCTCCAGTTCGCGCTGGAGGCGCTCTGGGAGGCACGGGACGCCCAGCGCCAGCGCATCCCCGCCGCCGCGCTGGAGGCCCTAGGCGGCGTGGAGGGCGCGCTGGCCCGTCACGCGGACGCGGTGGTCGGCCGCCTCCGGCCCGAGCAACGGCCCCGCGCCCGGGCGATGCTCCTGGAGTTGGTGACACCCGAGGGCACGCGCCTGCGCCGCACCCAGGAGGAGCTGCTGCGTGGCCCCGACGACGACGCCGGACGCGCGGTGCTGGACGGACTGGTGCGCGGCCGGCTGCTCACCGCGGGCGAGGCGGAGGACGGAGACGGCGTGTACACGCTGGCCCACGAGAGCCTCGTCACCGGCTGGGACACCCTGCGCGGGTGGTTGGGACAGGACGAGCAGCGCCGGGCCGTGCGCATGCGCCTGGAGCGCGCCGCCGCGGAGTGGGAGCGGCTGGGCCACCCGCCCGAGCTGCTCTACGGCGAGCGGCAGCTCACCGAGAGCCGCGCCGCGGGCCTCTCCCACGTCGAGAAGCCGCGGGAGCGCGACTTCCTCTCCCGCTCACGCCGGGCCGCGCGCCGTCGCCGGGTGACGCGCTGGCTGGCCGTGGCCCTGGTGCCCCTGGTGCTGGGAGGCGTGGTGGGCGTCACCCGCGTGCAGGCCCGGGCGCAACTGGACGCCCGCATCAACCGCCACCTGGACGAGGCCCAGGCGCAGCAGGCCGCGCTGGACAAGCGCCGCGCCGCGCTGGACCAACTGAGCGCCGAGGCCTTCACCCTGTTCGACACGCCGGGCCCCCAGAATCGTGAAGCGGCCGAAGCCGTGTGGACCCGCGCCCAGCAGACCCGGCAGGCGGTGGAGGAGACCGCGCTGCGCGCCATGTCGGAGCTGGAGGCCGCCTGGGGGCTGGCGCCCGGAGACCCCCGGGTGAGCCCGCTCATGGCCCGCTTGTTGGTCACACGCGTGGAGTTCGCCGAGCAGGAGCGACAACCCGAGCAGCGCGCGCAGTGGCTCGCGCGGCTCGGGGCCCACGACCCCCTGGGCGAGCTGCGCCGGGGACTGACGGCACCCGCACGGCTGACGCTCACCAGCGAGCCGGCGGGCGCTCGCGTGCGGCTGCTGGAGCCCACGCCAGAGGGAGCGCTCAACCCGGGACGCGACCTGGGACAGACGCCCCTGCATGAGGTGGCGCTGTCCGCGGGCTCCCACCTGCTGATGCTGGAAGCGCCGGGCCGGTTTCCGGTGCGCGTCCCCGTGCTGCTCGCGTCCGGCGAGCGGCTGACGCTGGAGGTGCCCCTTCCAGCCGCGGAGTCGGTCCCCAAGGGCTTCGTGCACATCCCCGCCGGACGCTTCCTCCAGGGCGCGTCCGAGAGCGAGTACCTGCGGCGCGCCTTCTTCTTCGCGCCGCCGCTGCATCGCGTGGAGACGGACGCGTACCTCATCGCGCGGCACGAGGTGACGTTCGCGCAGTACATCGCCTTCCTTGAGACGCTGCCCCCCGAGGAGCGCGCCGCGCGGATGCCGGGCTCGCGCCGCCGCCTCACCGTGGTGGACCTGGCCCACGAACCGGATGGCCGCTGGCGGCTCACCCTGCGCCCCGCGTCCGCCAGCTACAGCGTGCGGGACGGCGAACGGCTGCGCTACGGCAAGCGAGACCGCCGGCAGGAGCAGGACTGGCTGCGCTTCCCCGTGTCCGCCGTCTCCTTCGACGATGCCCTGGCCTACGTGGCGTGGCTGGACCGCACCGGCCAGGTGCCGGGCGCGCGCATGTGCACGGAGCGGGAGTGGGAGCGGGCCGCGCGAGGCGCCGACGGTCGCCGCTACCCTTCAGGCGACTGGCTGGCGCCGGACGACGCCAACCATGACGCCACCTATGGCCGGGAGCCCTGGGGCTTCGGCCCCGACGAGGTGGGCAGCCACCCGCGCTCGCGGAGCCCCTTCGGCGTGGACGACCTGGTGGGCAACGTGTGGGAGTGGACGCGCTCCGACGTGGACCCGGAGAAGCCGTCCGCCCAGGGCGGCAGCTGGTACCAGAGCGACCTGACGGCGCACACCGCCAACCGGGACCGCGTGGAGCGCACGCAGCGGGAGGCCCTCATCGGCTTTCGCGTCTGCGCCACGCCGCGCCCCTGAACGCGCGTCCCCTGCCGGCAATCCCTGCCAGCCCCCCTGGCAATCCTTGCCGTCCATTCCTGCTCGCAACGGATGCCAGCACATGGCTGCCTGCAAGTCCTGCCAGGGACACGGGGTGCCGGACCGCGTCCGGGCGGGATGGCATGGCGAATGCTCTGACACCAGCCACCCCACAACGACCGAGGTGCCTCACATGAAACCCCGCCTCCGCATGCTCCGCCCCTGCTTCGCGCTCTGCCTGCTCCTTGCCTGCGCGCCACCCCTGGACGAGACGAACGCGGCCCTGGCCCAGCAGTCCTTCGCGGCGGGTGCGGAGGACCCCGACTCCCACTCCCAGGGCACCCAGCTCCACGGCACCATCGTGCGTTCGGTGATGTACGACGGGGCGCTCGTGCGGCACGCCGGCACGTTCCGGGACGCCGACGTTCAGCTCGTGCGCGGCGAAATCGTGGCCGCCATGCCCCTGGCCGTGCGCGGCTTCACGCCGAGCCTGATGATTTGCGGCGGAGGCGCCGCCGCGAACGAGACGCGAAGCTGCGGCTTCGTCGTGGACGGGCAAGGCGTCTGTTCACCCAGAAGCGCCGTCACGCTCACGGGCGGTGACAGCAGCTCCCCTCGAAACCACTGTGCGGGTGCGCCCGTGGTTCGCGTCTGTTCGGGCGAGGCTCCGTGCGAGCACCAGGGGCCGGGCTACCTCGCCTCCGCCAACAGCAGCTTCTCCCTCAACAACTGTCCCACGGTCGAGTTCACCTGTCCCGCCAGCGGCGTCTACACCGCGCTCGCCGGGCCGCGCACGCCCAACACCGCCTGGCGGATGCAGCTGACGAGCCGGTCGAGCACCTACCCCACGACGCGCAAGCTCTTCCGCGGCGAGGAGCTGATTGGCGCGCGGCTCCGTCAGACTTCCACGGGCCCCATCCTGGAGGTCCAGGACGTCATCAATGGGAACGCGCTCCCGAACACCGAAGGCTCCGGCATGTGGGAGCCGAGCGGGCACACCTTCCTCTACCGGGTGCGCTACACGCCCAGCAGTGGCGCGTCGCCCGTGTCCCTGTGCGCCACGGGGGCGAACTGGGCCGTGCCGGTGAAGGGCGTCTTCAACCTGGAGGGAGCGCGGAGCGAGAGCCCTCGGACGTTCACGCTGGGCTGCGACGCGGGCGTCATCGCCAAGTGCTACCGCTGGGGCTACCAGCCGTGGCGGGACGGCGCGACATCCGGGCCCGTCACCGAGGCCCACTGGTCCTGCACCCGCATGGCGCGCGCCGACTACTGCGGCCAGGGGATGTCCTTCACCCAGGACGGCACCCGCATCCGCCCCTGGGACAGCCTGACGCCGGCCATCATCTCCGCGCCGTCGCCGGGCTCCAGCTCGGATGACCTGACCTTCGAGGCGGGCTGGAACACCGCGGGCCCCGCGTGCCTCAGCCACCTGCGCTGGCAGCACCTGACCGCGCCCTGCGTGCCGCTCAATCCCCCCATCTACGACACGAACGGCGACATCGTGAACGACTGCAGGGACCCGAACACGCCCTACGGCCCGGGCAAGTGCGCGGAGATTTGCGACAACGCAGAGGAGGCCGCCGAGTACTACGGCAGCAGCGTCTTCAACAACTCCGCCATCAACACGCCCTGACTCACGCGCCCGCGAGGCGCTCCCAGTCCTCCTCGCGCTGGAAGACGTGCACCGCCAACCGCTCGCACACGGCCCGGTGCGAGCGCGCGGCGGCGCCGCCCACCCAGACGGGAAGCCCCCTGGGCAGCGCCTGCATCAAACGCGTCAGGGTGTCCTCGAAGGCCTCGGCGCTCCGGCTGGCCACCGTGGACAGCCCCACGAAGTCGGGCCGCAGCGCCACCACCGCGCGGCCCAGGTCCTCCGCGGGGACGCGCGGCCCCAGCAGCGTCACCCGCACGCCCAGGTGCCGCAGCCGCAGTGCCGCGCCCAGCAGGCCCATCTCGTGCTCTTCTTCCGGAAAGCACGCCAGGACGCCATGCCGGTGCCCCCCTCGGGGCGCCGCGTGCAGCAGGCCCACCAACCGCGCCCGCACCATCTGCGACACCAGGTGCTCCTGCGCCACGGTCAGCGAGCCCGCCTCCCATTGCTCGCCCACTTCGCGCAGCAGCGGCGCCAGCACGTCGTCAAAGGCCTTGAGCGGGGGCAGCGCGGCCAGCACCTCGTCCAGCACGTCCGACACGCGCGGCTGGTCATACGCCTGGGCGGCGGCGAGCACGGACTCCCGCCACGTCTCCGCATGGGTCCGCGGCTCCGGGCTGGCGCCGCGCGCCGCCGCCTCCGCGTCGAGCCCCTCCATCAACTGGGGCAGCAGCTTCGCCGCCTCGCTGATGGCCACGCCTTCGTCGGTGAGCCGCTTGAGTTGCTTGAGCACCGCCACGTCCCGGTCCGTATAGGCGCGGTAGCCCGCGGGGGTGCGGCGCGGCGTGAGCACGCCGTAGCGGCGCTCCCAGGCCCGGATGAGCTCCACCCGGACGCCTGACAGCTCCGCGGCGATGTGGATTCGGTAGGTGCGCTCAGCCATGTCGCTGAGGCAAGACTACGGGCGATTCTGAGCGTTGCGCACCTGGTTCCAGATGGCCACCAGCTCTTCCGACGACTCCGCGTACTGCGCGCCGAGCGAGAAGATGGCCTTCAGGCGCTCGCGGGCGCCCAGCCCGCCGACGACCACGGGAAAGGGCGCGCAGGCCCGGAGCGCGCCTTCCAGGACGGACGCGAACTCCTCCGGCGCGCGGGCGCGCACGAAGGACAGCGCCACCACGTCCGGACGCACCTGCACGCAGGCCCCCTGGAGCGCCTCCGCTGGGGTGTCCGCGCCCAGCATCGTCACCCGCCACCCCTTGCGCTTGAGGTGGATGCCCAGCGCCAGCAGGCCGCCTTCATGGTGGTCCCCCGCCGGGCAGGCGAGCAGGGCGCGAGGCCCGACAGGCGAGGCGGCCAGGGCGTCATACACCTGCCGCAGGCGCTGGCGGATGAGGGCGGAGGCCAGGTGCTCCCGCGCGACGTCCAGCCGCACGCCCATCTCCCGCAGCAGGGGCAGCAGGAAGCGGTCGCAGTAGGCCTCCACGTCCATGACGGTCTGCGCGTCATCCAGCACGCGCGTCACCTCGTCCCCATCCAGGGCCCCCACGGAGGACCAGAAGCGCTCGAACAGACGCTCGGCTTCGAGCTGCTCACGCGGAGGCTCCGTCTTCACCTGGGCAATGGCCTCGCTCACCGACAGGCCCTCTTCCTGGATGAGCCGGGCCACGCGCCGGACGGCCTCCACCTCCTCGCGCGAATAGACGCGGTAGTTGTTGCCCTCGCTGCGCAGCGGACGCGGGAAGCCGTAGCGCCGCTCCCAGGCGCGCAGCGTCGCCTCGCGGATGCCCGTCATGCGCGCGATGGTGCGGATGCGCAACGTCATGACGCCAGCCCCCGGGCCGCGTCCCAGCGCTCCGCCACGCCTCGCGCGCCGGACACCCGGCGCGTGAAGTCCTCCAGGGACGTCACCGCCGCCAGCCGCCGCACCACCGTCTCCAACCCCTCCTGGAAGACGGCCATGTCGCCGGGCGGATGCGGGGCGCCCACCTCCAGCAACACGTCCGGACGCTCGTGTTCGAAGAAGCCGTAGCGCACCGCGATGGGCAGGCACTCCACCTTCGCCACCCGCGCCAGCAGCTCCACGCCCCGCTCCAGTCGCAGGGGGAGCACGCCGAAGGGGCGGTGCTCGCCCTCCGGGAAGACGAACACCACCCCGCAGGGCCTGCGCAGCAGCTCCTTCGCGTAGCGCAGCGACGCCACCGACGACGTCGCGTCCTTGCGCCGGATGCTGAAGGCGCCAATGCGCGTGAGGAAGCGGTAGCGGCGCAGGTTCTCCTCGTCCATGAGGCAGTAGCCGTCCCAACCCGCCGTCTGGCAGAGCTGGTTGAGCACGAAGCCGTCCCACCAGTTGGAGTGGTTCAGGTACACCAGCCGTCCCGGGCCTCCCGGCGGCAGCGCCCCGCGCACCCACAGTCCCCGGAACGCCGCGCGGAACTTCCATCCGATGTACCGGTCCCACGCCCAGCCCAGCGGGCCTCCTTTCGCCGCGTGAATCACGACGCCCGGGCCTCCCCCAGCAGCGACACCAACGCGGTGAACAGCGCCAGGCCCAGCGACACCAGCACGCTGGTCACCAGGAAGAAGAGCACCTCTTCCAGTGGCACCACCCCCAGGTACACGCCCAGGTGCTTGCCTTCACCGAAGTTCCAGATGCCGGTGGAGATGGCCAGGTGGTCCGCGATGGACAGGTACAGCCCCATGATGAAGGCCGGCGGCAGCACCGCCTTGAGCACCGCGCCGGAGCGCGCCTTGTAGTGGCGCACCAGCAGCACCAGCTGGAAGGCGATGAGCGGCAGCGTCCAGCCCAGCAGGTGGATGAGGTATGCCCACTTCGTCTCCATCATGGCGCCATCTCCCGGGCCGTCAGCGCGCCGTCGCGGCGCTCACCCGCCTCCGCCGCGGGCCGGGGCGCCTGGGCGTCCGGCGCCAGCGCACGCGCCAGCCGGGCCCGGGCCCACAGCCCCACCAACAGCGTCTGCAGGCCGAAGAAGAGGTACTCCTCCAGCGGCAGGTAGCCCAGCTTGATGCCCCAGATGCGCTCGGGGTCGAAGCCCCACAGGCCCCACTTCACCGCCAGGTTGTCCCAGGGCGACGTCGCCGCGTACACGACGATGAGCAGGAGCCCCATGGGCGCCAGGCTCCTGACCGTGAAGGTGCGGCGATAGCGCCACGCCAGGAAGAGAATGGGCACCACCACGAACAGCCCGAGGAATCGCGCGTACGTCATCCCGGCCCTCCACTCAGCTCCGGAGCCACCCGTACCATTCTGCCTCCAGGCCGCAACGCATAGGTCTGCCCTCGCCACGTCACCGTGCCCTGCCGCCACAACGAGCGCAGGAAGGCCGCCAGCAAGAGCGCTTCGCCCAGCAACCAGTCCGTCACCGCGCAGGCCCGCCCCGCGTCCGCCACCGGCGCGTGGAGTCCGGCCAGTCGCAACGCCAGCAAGGTCCGCACGGCCACCAGTCCCGCCACCGAGCCCGCCAGCACCGGCGAGCCCAGCGCCGCGGCCAGCACCGTCAGCGGCAGCGTCGGCGTGAAGAGCAGCGGCACCGTGGGGTACAGCGCGGGCCGGTGGCTGGCCAGCACCTGCATCCAGCGCGTGAAGCGCGACAGCGGCGCGGCCCAGGGCACCTCGGCGTCCAGGGGCACCACGGCCGGGGCGCGGCTCAGCACCACGTCCAGCCCCCGGGCGTGAAGACACTTGGCCAGCTCCAGGTCCTCGCCAATGTGGTCCGCCAGCCGCCGCAGCGACTCCACGGCCGCGGGCGACAAGCCCAGCGCCTTGCCACACACGGCCTTGGCGCCCGCGCTCATCGCGTCCAGGGCCCGGAAGCTGTGGTGCGTGTAACGCAGGAGGCCCGCCATGGCCCGGCTCGCGCCGTCTCGAGGGCCTACCGGCAGCGGCGCCGCGGTGCTCAGCGCGGCGCCCGCGGCCACCGGCACGGCCAGGCCTTCCACCAGCGCGCCTGTCACCGCCACGTCCGCGTCCACCGACAGCACCACCCGGCCGCCCACGGGCAACACGTCCAGCGCATACAGCAGGTGCCCTACCTTCCGGTTGGGCGTCAGCGGATCGCTGGGAAGCCACCGCACCTCCGGGGCAAGCCGGGGCCGGTAGGGCGACACCACCACCTGCTCCAACGGCCCCGCGTAGTCGATGGGCTGCGCCAGGTTCTCCAGCTCCCGAGGCGTGGGCGCGTCCACCGGGCGCAGCAACAGCACCGGCGGCAGCGCGCCGGACTGGGGCGCCGTCCCGGCCCGCGCACGCGACAGGCGCACACACGCCACCGCGCTGAAGCCCGTGGCCACGGCGCACCACACCAGGGACGCGAGGACGAGCGCGCTCATGCCGCCCGTCCCATCCGCGTGCGGAAGTGCGCCATCCAGCGAATGAAGGGGGAGTGGAAGCGACGGAAGTCCGCCACCTCGCCCAGGGAGTCCAGCGGCCCCTGGCGTGCCTCCAGCCGCGCGTAGAAGGGCGACGACTCCAGCAGCTTCGGCTGACCCACCACCACGTTGCCCGCGTGGAGCCGCGACGGCACGCGCAGCCCCCAACCGGTGATGTTGGTGGGCCGCGCCTCCACCAAGGCAGGCCCTCGCTCACAGCGCACGCCGCGCGCGCCGGCCACCACGCGTAGCGGCGCGACCCCTTCGGGCAGGTGGTAGTCCACCACCGTCTCGTCCTCGCGGTGCGTGCGGGACCAGTGCCACCCCGACAACCGCGCCCCCAGCAGCTCTCCACCGTGGTTGGTGTCGTGGTAGCCCAGGCCACTCGCCTGGATGCCCAGCGAGGACACCTCCAGCCGTGCCTGCGAACGAGGCGCCAGCGCCTGCCAGTAGTGCGGCAACCCGGGCATGAGCTGCACCACCTCCCCCACGGGTGTCATCGGCTCCAGCGTCAGGCGTGCGCGCACCGGCCGGCCCCACGGCGCCGTCCAGTCGTCCACGGCCATCCGCACCGTGCCGTCCCGCTCGTACGACAGCGTGGAGCGGCCAATGCGCAGCCGGCCCGGGGCCTCCAGCTCCGCGCGCGCGTACTCGCTGAGGACCCACAGCCGCCGCACCCCCTCGTGGTACAGCGCGAAGTTCACCGCGCTGTGCTCCAGCGGCCGTCCGCCCCGCCGCGCCGCCACCGAGTACCGGGGCGAGAACAGCGAGCCCAGCATGAAGATGCACACCGCGCTGTAGGGCCCCGCGGTGACGTCCGCGTAGAACCAGCGGTAGGTGCCCGCCGCGTCCGGCAGGGCGGGGAGCTTCGCCAGGCGCGTCATGCGTCCCTCCGGAGGTGCCGCGAGGCCAGCTCCGCGGCGAAGCGGCCGGACAACATCACCAGCGGCACCCCGCCGCCTGGATGCGTGCCGCCGCCCGCGAAGAACAGGCCCGGCGTGTCGCCGCGGATGCGCGGCCGGCGGAAGGGGCCGAACTTCCCGTGCGGCAGGAAGCCGTAGATGGATCCGCCCGGAGCCCCCTGCGCGGCCAGGTCCACCGGAGAGCGCTGGCCCATGACACGCACGCGCCCCTTGAGCGCCGGGTAGTGTCGGCACAGCCGCTCCAGCATCTGCGCCTTCACTCGCTCGGCGCCTGCCTCCCAGTCCCGGGTGGCCTGCTCCGCGCCGCGCGCGTCCACGGGCAGCGCGGGCGCGTTCACCATGACGAACAACCCGGTGCGCCCCGGCGGGACCATGCTCTCGTCGGTGGCGGACGGGTTGCAGAAATACACCGTCGGCTCGGACGCGAGCTGCCCGCCGAACAGCTCGTCGAACTCGCGCCGGTAGTCACCGCCGAAGAGCACCGTGTGGTGCGGCAGGGCGATGCGGCCCTCCACCTCCAGCAGCAGCACGAAGCCGGACAGCGCCAGCGGCTCCTCCGCGCGCGCGAGCCGCTCCAGCGGATCCGCGTTCACCACCACGCTGTCGAAGCGCTCCGAGCCCTCCTGTGGGCCCACCTGGTAGCCCTCGCGCGTGCGCTCGAAGTGAGCCCGCGTGTCCAGGTGGATGCGCACGCCCAGCCGGCGCACGGCCTGCCCGAGCGCCTCCACCAGCGCGCCAATGCCGCCGCGGACGTGATGCACGCCATAGGCATGCTCGATGTGCGGAATCAGCGCGAAGGCCGCGCTGGCCTCGTAGGGGGACGCGCCCGTGTACGTGGCGAAGCGGCCCACGTACTGCCGCAGGTGGTCCGTCTTGAAGTGCCGGGCCGCCAGCTCATGCAGCGTGCCCATCTTCATCCCCGCCATGACGGCCCCCACGCCGCGCTTCGCCACGCGCGTCATGAAGCCGGCCATGCCCTCGAAGGGAGCCTCCAGGTACGGCTCGCCCGCGGCCCGCCAGATGGCCGCGGCCTCCGTGTAGAAGCCGCGGATGCCGTCGCGCTCACCCGGACGGACTCCCGCCGCGCTCTGCGCCATCCGCTCCACGTCCTTGTAGGCCGTGAAGTCACACCCGTCCTCGAAGCGGTAGGCGCACTGCGGCTCCAGCTCCGTGAAGCGCGGCAGCAGGTCCTCGGCGCCCAGTTGCTGGAAGGTTCCACGCACCAGGTGCGGCAGCGTCAGCAGCGTGGGCCCGGTGTCCAGGGTGATGCCATTCACCGTGACGGCCTGGGCCTTGCCGCCCAGCGAGGCGCCGCGCTCGAACAGCGTCACCTCGTGCCCGTCCTTCGCCAGCAATCCGGCGGCCGTCAGGCCACCGATGCCGCCACCCACCACCGCGACGCGGGCGCGCTTCATGCTCCACCTCCCATGCGCCGCTGAAGCCCCGGGTTCATTCCATCGCCACGCATGACGCCCTCACCCTCCCGTCCCGGTGGGCAGCAGCGGCATGCGCACCTCGCCCTGGGGGACGGGCAGCACCGCGGCGGGCCGCACCATGGCCGCGGAGGCCAGCGCGAGCTTGCGGCGCGTCGTCACGTGGGCCCGGGCGCTGAACACGTCGTAGTCACGCGCTTCGATGTCTCGCAGGATGTCGCCGTAGATGGCGCCCATCAGCCGCACCATCCGCTGGCTGCCGAAGCCCGTCAGGTAGCGCACCCCCGCCGCCGCCCGCGCGTAGTACGCCCGCGAGCGCTCCACCTGGAAGCGCATGAAGGACCGCCAGCGCGCATCCACCTGTCCGCGCCGCAGGTTCTCCTCCGACAACCCGAAGGCGGCCAGCTCCTCGGCGGGCAGGTACACCCGGCCGCGCTCCAGGTCCTCGCGCACGTCGCGGAGGATGTTGGTGAGCTGCATGGCCCGGCCCAGGTCGGCCGCGGGCTCCACCGCCGCCGCGTCCGCGCACCCCAGCACCGGCGTCAGCATCAGCCCCACCACGCCCGCCACGCGGTAGCAGTAGAGGTCCAGCTCCGCCCAGGTGGTGTAGCGGTGCTTCGTCAGGTCCATCTCCATGCCGGAGATGAGGTCCTGGAAGGGCTGCTCCGGAATCCGGAAGTGGCGCACCGTGTGTTCGAGCGCGGCGAACTCCCGCGCGTCCCACGGCGTCGCGGCCTCGCGGCCCTTTACCCGGTCCGCCGGCGGCCCCAGCTCGCGCGAGGCCAGCTCCGGCATGGGCAGATACAGCTCCGCCACGCGCTGCCGCGCCCGCGCCAGCCGCACCGGCAACGCATCGGCCGCGCTCGCCGCGTCGTCCCCGTCCACCATGTCGTCCAGGCGCCGGCAGAAGGCGTAGAGCGCGAACGCCGCCTTTCGTCGCAGGCCGAAGAGCAGGTACGAGGCGAAGAAGAAGCTCTTGGCGTGGTGGCGCGTCACCTGCTTCGCCAGCACATAGCCGCGCGCCACCAGCGCCTTGTCGACAGGCGGGCTCACGCGGCCACCCCTTCCACCGGCGCGGCGGCCGTCCGAGGCGACAGCGTGACGCCCTGCGCCTGGGCCCACGTCATCAGCCGCTCCGTCACCAGCCGCGCGGAGATGAGCACCGTGGGCAGCCCTGTCCCCGGCTGCGTGGAGGCGCCGACGAAGAAGAGGTTCTTCACCCGCGCGTCCTGGTTGGCCGGACGGAACGGCCCAATCTGCGTGAAGTTCTGCGACAGGCCGAAGGCGCTGCCACGCGCCAGGTTGAAGGTGCCGGCCCAGTCATCCGGGGTGAAGACGCGCTCCACCTCGATGTCCGACTCCAGCGAGGGGAAGCCCAGCTCCGCCATGCGCGCGAAGAACTTCGCGCGGACCTTGGGCCCCTCCACCTTCCAGTCCAGGTCCGGGTGCTGGTGCGGCACGGGCACCAGCACGTAGAGCGCGTCCTTGCCCTCGGGCGCCAGGGACGCGTCGGTGCGGGTGGGCGCGTTGACGTAGAAGCTGGGGTCCTCCGGCACGCGGAAGCGCTCGAAGATGTCGTCGAAGGAGCCCTTGTAGTCCCGGCCGAACACCACGTTGTGGTGCAACAGCTCCGGGTAGCGCCGCTTCATGCCCAGGTAGAGCATGTAGCCGCTGGACGTGTAGCGCAGCTTCTCCTTGCGCTTGAGCGTCGTCGCCTTCGGGTCCAGCAACTTGTCGTACGCGTAGGGCAGGTCCGCGTTGCACAGCACCGCGTCCGCCTCCACCACCTCGCCGCCCTCCAACCGCACGCCTTGCGTCCGGCCGCCGTCGGTGAGGATGCGCTCCACGGGCGCGCCGTAGCGGAAGCGCACGCCCTCCTCGCGCGCCAGCCGCTCCAGGGCCTGGGGAATGGCATACAGGCCGCCCTTGGGGAACCAGATGCCCACGCCCAGCTCGGTGAAGGGCAGCAGGCCGTACACCGCGGGCGACGCGTAGGGCGACACGCCCAGGTACATCGTCTGGAAGGTCATCGCCGCGCGCAGGCGCTCGTCCTGGAAGAAGCGGCTGACGTCCCCGTACATGCGGCGGTGGGCGCGCACCTGGAAGATGCGCGCGAGCACGCGCGGCGAGAGATAGTCACGCAGGCCCTCGTAGTTGCGCCCCACCAGGTGGTCCAGGCTCGTGCGGTACTGGACGCGGCCCTGGGCCAGGAAGGCGAGGTAGCGCGCGTAGCTGCCGGGCTCCACGCGCTCCAGCTCGCGGCCCATGGCGCACAGCTCTGACGTGAAGGTGACATCCGAACCGTCCCGGAAATGGACCCGATAGTTCGGGTCGCACTTGAGCAACGTCAGGTAGTCCTCGATGCGGCGGCCCACCGCGCGGAAGGTCTCCTCGAACACCTCCGGCATCAGCACGATGGTGGGGCCCAGGTCCCACGTGAAGCCCTCCACCTGCAACCGGTTGCAGCGCCCGCCCGGCCCCTGCGTCTTCTCGAAGACCTGGACGTCGAAGCCCTGGTGCGCCAGCCGGGCGGCGGCGGCCAGCCCCCCCACGCCCGCGCCCACCACGACAATGCGCCTGCCCTGTGTCGATGCGCTCATGGCGTCCTCAGGCGGTGCGGTGGGCCAACCGGGCGATGAGCGCGTCGAGCAGCTCTCTCACCCCGTTGGGATTGGGCAGCGACTGCAACGAGCGGCGAGCGGCCCGGGAGGCACGCACCACCATGCGCTCACACGCGGCCCGGCCTCCACAGGACTCCACCAGCGCGCGGGCCCGCGCCAGCGCCGCCGCGTCCTTCCGCGCCACCGGCAGCGCCCACAGCGCCTCCAGCTCCGCGCGCTCGTCCGCGGTGGCGCGCGCGAAGGCGGCCAGCACGGGAAAGGTTCGCTTGCCTTGGAGGAAGTCGCCGTCAGCGGCCTTGCCCGCGACGTTCGAATCACCAAAAAGGCCCAGCAAATCGTCCCGAAGCTGGTAGGCAAGACCGACGTGACGGCCCACGCGCTCCAATCCTTCCACCATGCCGCTGCTGGCACCGCCGAGCATGGCCCCGCACACCAGCGGGGCGCAGAAGCCGTAGCGTGCCGTCTTCAGATACGCCACGCGCAGCGTCTGGAAGAGCGTCACCTCCGCCAGCGGCGCGCGCCCCAGGTCCAGGTCCAGGTACTGCCCGACCGCCGTGTGACGGCACACGCCCAGGTAGTACTGCACCACGCCCGCGACGCCCGGCAGCCCCGACCCCAGCATGGCCTCCAGCGCGCGCGCGAAGAGGTGGTCGCCCACCACCACGGCCAGGTCCTCCCCCGCGCGTCCGGGCGCCAACATCCGGTGCAGGGACGCGGCGCCCCGCCGCAGTTCCGCCTGGTCCGCCACGTCGTCATGGATGAGGAGGAAGGTATGCAGCAGCTCCAGGCCCGCGGCGAAGCGCCACAGCCCGGAGGGCACCACCGCGCTCCCACGCGCCAGGCAGTGTCCGGCCATCACCAGCGCCGGGCGGAGCCGCTTGGCGGGCCGCAAGGTATAGGCCCGGGCCTGCGACAGCGCCTGTGTCCAACGAACGTCCAGGCCGGCCTCGTCGGGGAGTTCGAACAGCTCCGCCAGCGAGGCCTCCACCTCCGCCTGGACCAGCTGCAGCCAGGCCTGCTCCAGAGGAAGCAGGCTCGTCGGCGGCTGCGCATTGGGAAGCGTGAGTGCCATGCTTCTTTCCTCCGAAGAACCTGATCCTTTGCTCCCTAGAGGTAGCGTTTGCGTCCAGAGCTTGTCAAGGGTATGTCTAAGGTTTGCGATAACCTTGTACACAGGGGTCCCCTCATGAAGGCGTGGATCGCAGGTGCGCTCTCCATCTCCCTGGCAGCGGGAAGCGCCCTGGGCGCGGCGCCTGCCACGGAGCCGGTGGACGCGACGTTACGCACCTCCGCGGGAAAGGAGGTCCGGCTTTCCAAGTGGCGCGGGAAACCGGTCATTCTGTTCTACGAGGACAAGGACTCGACCAAGCTCAACTCGGCCCTGAAGAAGGAGCTGTTCGCTCGGGGGCAGGAGCGCGGAATCCTGGATGCGGCCTGGGTGCTGGCGATCGCAAACCTTCAGAATTTCGACTTTTTTCCGGCCCGGCAGATTGCCCTCTCCTTCGTCCGGGACGAGGAGAAGAAGGTGGGCGTGCCAATCCTCGTGGATATGGATGGAACGCTGGGGAAGGCGCCGTGGAAGCTGCCGGTGAAGACGTCCAACATCGTGCTGCTGGACGCCGAGGGGGCCCTGGTCTACCGGCACTCCGGCCGGATGAAGCCGGATGAGCTGACGACCTTCTTCACCATCCTGAGCCGCCTGGTGGGCGTGGACCTGAATGACCCGGCGCCCTCGGAGCCCTCGCCGTGAAGGTGGCCGTCACCGGCGCGAGCGGCTTCCTGGGTCCAGGGCTTGTCCAAGGTTTGTTGGAGCGTGGACACCAGGTCCACGTCCTGGCCCGAAACGTTGAACACGCCCTGGCCCACCTGCCCGCCGGGGTGACGGGGGCGGCCTTCAACGCGGGCGCGCCCCTGCCGCCCGAGGCCCTGGCGGACGCGGAGGCCGTCGTGCACCTGGCGGGCGAGCCAGTGGCCCAGCGCTGGACGAAGGAAGGCAAGCACCGCATCCACGACAGCCGGGTGCTGGGCACGCGCGCGGTGGTGGCGGCGATGCGGGGCTCGGGCACG
The DNA here is from genome assembly GCF_030168875.1 of Myxococcus sp. SDU36. NCBI lineage: Bacteria > Pseudomonadati > Myxococcota > Myxococcia > Myxococcales > Myxococcaceae > Myxococcus > Myxococcus sp. SDU36. The sequence goes on along the minus strand of NZ_CP077414.1, from coordinate 7,670,233 downwards.
GTGCGGCGGTTCGTGTCGGCGTCCGCCATTGGCTACTACGGCGGCACGCGCGGGGCGGATCCGCTGACGGAGGAGAGCCCTCCGGGTGACGACTTCCTGGCCCGCGTGTGCGTGGACTGGGAGGCGGAGGCGATGCAGGCGCGCGAGTCCGGCATCTCCACGGCGGTGGTGCGCATGGGCGTGGTGCTGCACCCGGACGGCGGCGCGCTCCACAAGATGCTGCCCCCCTTCCGCGTGGGCGCGGGCGGCCCGGTGGGCAGCGGCGAACAGTTCGTGAGCTGGGTGCACCGCGACGACGCCAGGGACTTGCTCCTCTTCCTGCTGGCCCATCCCCAGGTGGAGGGTGTGGTGAACGCCACCGCGCCCACGCCGGTGACGAACGCCTTCTTCGCGCACATGCTGGGCCACGTGCTGGGCCGCCCGTCCGTGGTGCGAGTGCCGGCGTTCATGCTCAAGGCGGTCCTGGGAGAGATGGCGAAGGTGGTGCTGGAGGGCCAGCGCGTGCTGCCCCAGCGCGCGCATGAGGCCGGCTTCGTGTTCCGCTACCCGGAGTTGGAGGGCGCGCTGCGCGACCTGCTGGCATAGGGTGCGTGGATGGACGCGAAGACACTGGAGGCGCGGGCCCGCGCCGAGGGCACGCCCGTCATCGAAGCGGACACCGCCACCTTCGTGTGGCGTGGCCGGGGCCCCATCTGCCTCCAAGGTGACTTCCAGGACTGGCGCGGCAAGCCGCTGCCCCTCAAGCGCGTGGCGCCCGGGCTGTGGGCTCGCGCGCTGACGCTGCCCGCGGATGCCTACGTCGAATACGCGCTGGAGGACGCGCGCGGCCAGCGCGTGGAGGACCCGCTCAACCGCCACCCTTCCGACAACGGCTTTGGCGGCATCAACCATTCGTTCCACATGCCCCGGGCCCGCTCGTCCCTGCCCACCCGGCACCCGCGCGGCGCGCCCCGGGGCCGCGTCACGCGGCACCTGGTGGACACGGGGGACGTGGACCTGCCGGGCCAGCGCCGGGTGTACCTGTACGCGCCGCCCACGGACGCGCCAGCGCCGCTGCTGGTGGTTTACGACGGCGAGGACTACCTGCGCCGCGTGCGCCTGCCGGAGCTGGTGGACACCCTGGTGGCCGAAGGCCGCATGCGTCCGGTGGCCCTGGCGCTCGTGTGCAACGGCGGCGAGACGCGCAGCATGGAGTACGCCTGCAGCGAGTACACGGTGGGGCTGCTGAAGTGGAAGGTGCTGCCGCTGGCGCGCCAGAAGCTGTCGCTGGTGGACGAGCGGCGCAGCCCCGGCGCCCACGCGGTGCTGGGGGCCTCGCTGGGCGGGTTGATGGCGCTCTACACCGGCCTGCGCATGCCGGACGTCTTCGGCCGGGTGCTGTCGCAGTCCGGGGCCTTCGCGGTGGAGGGCCATGACTTCGTCGTCTTCGACCTGGCGCGGCACCCGCCCCGCCGCCCGCTGGACGTCTGGCTGGACTGCGGCCGCTTCGAGGGCCTGCTGGCGGGCAACCGCCGCATCACTCCCGTGCTCTCAGAAGCCGGGCATCAGGTGGAACTCCGGGAATACAGCGGCGGGCACAACTACCCGGCGTGGCGTGAGGACCTGGTGCACGGACTGGAGCGCCACTTTCCTCCCCCGCCCGCCAAGCGCCGGGAGTCATTGCGTTTTTCCGGGCGATGACGCGGGCCCGCCCGCCGTGCGGGGGGGTCGCGGCGGACGCACGTTAGGGGTGGGACGCAACTGGCGCCACACCGCGCCCGATAACCTACATGGGAATTCCCGGAGCTCTGTCCGCGCCGGGCCCCATCCCTGGAGCCCCCCATGTCTCGCATTGATGGTGGTAACCGTCCGTCCTCGCCCAAGGGCCCGGCGCATGAGCGCGCCAGCGCTCCGGAGCAGCGGCCGGCCTCCGGCACCGCCACCCAGGGGACGACGGGCGTCCAGGCGCACCGCACGGTGCAGACGTTCCAGGGCCGCAGTGACTTCGAGCCCGACCGGCGCCCCACCCAGCGCGGCGTGACGCCGCCCCCGGACGCCACCGCCATCGCGGGCGCCGACGCGGAGCTGGAGCTGCTCTCCGAGTTTCCCGACCAGGCGGACGCCCAGGGCGGGCTCGCCTCCGCCATGCTGCACGCGCACGCGAACGAGCCCGCCTCGCAGGCCCGCATCGTCGAGCGCTTGAAGGAGGACGGCCGCCTGGAGTCGCTCTTCGGCGAGGTGTTCCGCGAGGGCAACCCCTACGTCGAGCAGCCGCACCGCAGCGCCGTCGTGCGCGCGCTGGGGACCGCCATGGCGCGGGGCACGGTGACGTCCGACGACCTGCGCGCCTTCGCTCGCGGCGCCTACGCCCAGGAGTGGCGGCAGATTGGCTCCGAGCTGACGCCCTCCCGCCCTCTCACGGAGAAGCCGTAGCGCACGCGTCGGATGCACCCATGAAAGCTCCTCGTCGACGCACCCCTGGCGCAGTTCGCAGGAAGGCCATCCGCAGACGCGCCCGCCCGGCCCGGCGCGCGCATGGCACGTACCGGGCCCGGCTCAGGGCGCGCCCGGCCAGGAAGTACCGGGTGCGGCTGCGGACCGCCCGCCGCACCTTCTGACGGACGAGCGCTCACGCCTGGCTCAGGGCAGCGCGACCTGCCCGGGTGACGAGCGCTGTCCCGCGGTCCCCAGGCCCAGCGCGCCGTGGAGGCTGGAGCCCCAGCTCAGCACCGTGCCGTCGCGCTTCATGGCCAGGGAGAAGTCCGCCCCGCCCGACACCACGGTGACGTCCGTCAGCTCCCGCACGCGCAGGGGCTCCGTCCGGTTCGCGTTGTCCCCCAGCCCCAGCTGGCCGTGCGAGTTGCGCCCCCACGTCCACACCGTGCCCTTGGCCCCCACGGCGAACGCGTGGCGCGCCCCCGCGCCCACGGCGGACACCAAGGACAGGTTCGGCACCGGCCGGGGCACGACGCGAGAGCGCGCGCCGCCGTCGCCGTCGCCCAGCTGGCCGAACGCGTTGTCGCCCCACGTCCACACGGTGCCGTCGCCCCGCAGCGCCACCGTGTGCGCCGCGCCCGCGCGCACGTCCACCACGCCGTCCACGCCCTTCACCACCCAGCGCGAATCGCTTGTGGTGCCGGTGGCGTCTCCCAACTGGCCCGACGCGTTGTTGCCCCACGCGGACAGGGTGCCGTCCGAGTGCAGCGCCAGCGAGTAGTGGTCTCCGCCCGCCACGGCCACCACACCCCCCAGCCCCTCCACCCGGCCAGGCAGGGAGCGCGACTCCGCGGTGCCGTCGCCCAACTGGCCGAACGCGTTGTAGCCCCACGTCCACACCGAGCCGTCCGAGCGCACCGCCAACGCGTGGTAGCCCCCTGAGCCAATGGCCACCACGTCCCCCAGCCCGGCCACCTGCACCGGCCTCGTGCGCGAAGTGGACGTGCCGTCCCCGAGCTGACCGAAGCCATTGGCGCCCCACGTCCAGACGGTGCCATCACTGCGCAGCGCCAGCGAGTGCCAGGCGCCCGAGGACACGGCCACCACGCTCGACAGGCCATGCACCTCCAGGGGCGCGGCGCGGCGCTCGGTGGTGCCGTCGCCCAGCTGGCCGAACGCGTTGTCACCCCACGCCTGCACGGTGCCGTCCGACATCAGCGCCACCGCGTGCCGATACCAGGCGCGCACGGTGCGCACGGGCGGGCGGATTTTCGGCCCCTCGATTTTCACCGCCATCGGCGTCAGGCGCGGGCCCGTCTCCCCATCTCCGAGCTGGCCGAACTCATTGCTGCCCCAGGCGCGGGCGGTGCCGTCCAGCAGCACGGCCACGGAGTACTGCTCTCCCGCGGCCACCGCCTCCACGCCCCGCAGCTCCGGCACCTGCTGGGGCAATATCCACGTCGGCGAGGACGAACCATTCCCCAACTGCCCCAGCGTGTTGTCGCCCCACGTCCACACCGTGCCGTCGGCGCTCAGCGCCACCACGTGGTGGGCCCCCGCGGACATGGCGCGGATGCCCTGCACGACGGCCACCTGGCTGGGCACGCTCCGCGTATGGTTGGTGCCGTCGCCCAACTGGCCGGACGGGTTCGTGCCCCAGGCCCACGCGGTGCCGTCGTCACGCACCGCCACCGAGAAGGCGCGCCCGGCCGCCACGGACGCCACACGCTCCAGCCCCTTCACGCGCACCGGCGTCAGGCTCGGCTCGGTGCCCCCCTCTCCCAGCTGGCCCGAGCCATTCGCGCCCCAGGCCCATGGCGCGCCGTCCTCGCCCACCGCCAGGGCGTGCGTCTCGCCCAGGGCCACGGCCACCACGTTGGAGAGGTGCTTGAGCTGGGTCGGCAGCGCGCGGTCCATGACGGTGCCGTCCCCCAACTGGCCACTGGCGTTGCCGCCCCAGCTCCACACGGAGCCATCCGCGCGCAGCGCCACCGACGCGTCTCCACCCGCCGCCAGCGCCACCACGCCTTGAAGCCCCTCCACCAGCCCCGGCGTCACGCGCGGAGCGGTGGTGCCATCCCCCAGCTGCCCCCGGCTGTTCGCGCCCCAGGCCCAGACGGTGCCGTCACACGCGAGCGCCAGCGAGTGCTGCACACCGCTGGCGACGGAGCGGACACAGGGCACACCGCGCACGGGCACGGGCGCCGCGCGGTGGGTGGTGGTGCCGTCGCCCAGCTGTCCCGAGCCATTCTCGCCCCAGGCCAACACCGTGCCATCGACGCGCACCATCAACGTGTGCGCGCGGCCGACGGACAGCCGGTCCACGCGGCCAATGCCACGCACCTGCACCGGCAGGGCGCTCCAACCCGCGGCGCCCAGGCCCAGCTGGCCGAAGCGGTTGTAGCCCCACCCGCGCAACGTCCCATCCGCGTGCAGCGCGAGCACGTGCAGGTGACTGGGATGAAGCGCCTGGATGCCCGTCAGGCCAGGGATGAGGGCGGGCCGCACGCGCGAGGTGAGCGTCCCATCCCCGAGCTGGCCATAGCCGTTGGAGCCCCACGCCCGCACCGTACCGTCACCTTGCAGCGCCATGGAGTGGGAGCGGCCACCACTGACGGCGGTGATGCCCTGCAGCCCCGGCACCTGCATGGGGCGGAAGCGGTCCGCCCAGGAGCCGTCCCCGAGCTGCCCTTCACCATTGTCGCCCCAGGCCCACACCGTGCCGTCGCTCCGCACGGCCAGCGCATGCGCGGAGCCCGCCGCCACGCGGGTGATGTTCGTCAGTCCCTCCACGCGCACCGGCCGCAGCCGCTGCACGCCGCCGCCATCTCCCAACTGTCCCTCGAAGCCCTCGCCCCACGTCCACACCGTGCCGTCGGACTGCAAGGCCATGGAGAAGTACGAGCCGGCGGCCACCGCCACCACCGTGCCGAGCCCCGACACGCGCACCGGCGTCAACCGGTCCACCGTCGTGCCGTCCCCCAGCTGTCCCAGCGCGTTGTAGCCCCAGGCCCACACGCTGCCGTCGCTGCGCAGCGCCAGGACGTGACTGCCGCCCGCGGCCACCGACGTCACCGACGTCAGGCCCGACACCGCGACGGGCCGGGCGCGGTCGTGGGTGGTGCCATCTCCGAGTTGCCCGGCGGCGTTGCGCCCCCAGGCCCAGAGTGTCCCATTCATGCCCACTGCGAGCGAATGGTGGGCGGCCGAGGCGACGCCGCGGACACTGCCGAGCCCCTCCACGCGCACCGCGGCGTGGCGCTCGGCGGTGCTGCCATCACCGAGCTGTCCATAGGTGTTGCGGCCCCAGGCCCAGACGGAGCCATCCCCCAGCGTGGCCAGGGAGTGAAAGCTGCCCGTCGCCACCGACGTCACGTCCGCCAGGCGCATCACCGGCGCGGGCACCACGTGGCGCTCGGAGCCGCCGTGGCCCAACTGGCCCGAGGGGCCTCCGCCCCAGGCCCAGAGCGTGCCGTCCTTTCGCAGGGCCAGCGCGTGCTGCGCGCCGCCCACCACCGAGGCCACCGCGTTCAGCCCCGGCACCTGCCCCGGCGTGGCGCGGTCGGTGGTGTCTCCATCGCCCAGTTGGCCGGAGCCATTGGCCCCCCACGCGAACACGGCGCCCGCTTCGAGCAGCGCCAGCGAATCCGAGTCCATGGAGGCCACGGCCTTCACCCGCTCGAGCCCCGGCACCCGCATGGGCACGGCGCGGTCATTCCACGTGCCATCACCGAGCTGCCCGGAGGCATTGCTGCCCCACGCCCACACGCCGCCGTCCTTGCCCAGCGCCAGCGCGTGGTAGGTGCCCGCCGCCACCGCGGTGATGCCGCTGAGCTGGGAGACCTTCACGGGAGACAGGCGCTGGGTGAAGGTGCCATCGCCCAGTTGGCCGGCGCCGTTGGAGCCCCACGCGCGCACCGTGCCGTCCTCGAGCACGGCCAGGGTGAAGTCGAAGCCCGCGGCGAGCGCGACCACGCCCTTCAGCCCGGGAACCTGCTCGGGCGTGAGCCCTGGCTGCGTGTGCCCCCGGCCGAGCTGTCCGTGGAAGTTCGTCCCCCATGCCCACACCGTGCCGTCGTCACGCAGCGCCAGCGAGTGGAAGTCTCCGGCGGCCACCGCCACCACGTTGGCCAGGCCAGCCACCTGCAGCGGCGCCGCGCGGTCGGTGGTGGTGCCATCCCCGAGCTGCCCGGAGCTGTTGCCGCCCCACGTCCACACCGTGCCATCCGCGCCTAGCGCGAGCGAGTGGGCATCTCCGGACACCACCGACACGATGTCCCCCAGCGCCGCCAGCCGCGCCGGCGCCAGTCCCTGGAGGGACGTCTCCGCCCCGCCAAGCTGGCCGGAGCCATTGCCGCCCCAGGCCCACACGTCGCCCTCGGGCGACAGATACAGCGAGTGCTGGGCACCCGCGGCGATGCGCATCAGCGGGGCCGTGACGACCACCCGCTGGGCGCGCGTGGCGCTCGGAGTCTCCGGCGTGGCGAGCTCCCCCGAGGGCTCGCAGCCAACCATCAGCAAGGTGCTCAACAGGCACGGCAACAGGCGGCGCGTTCTCGCCATCATGTCAGGGGGCATGGGGGGGCTCCTCAAGGAGGTGGTGCATTCGCGTCAGCCAGGCGGTTCGCCGTTACACGCGCGGCGACCCTTCAGTGGCTTGCGGGCAGGCCGGTGTATGCGGCCAACACGCTGTTACTTGTATCGCGAGAACGGCGCAGGCGCTCTCCTGGCTGCCTGCCGCGAGCGCATGCGACGCGGGTTCGGGTCGCGTTTGCCCCAGCCACGAACGTCCCGTGCGGATTGATGCGATGTCCGTGTACGAGGCGTTCACATTTCTTCACGCGGCTTGCGTTGCAGCGCGTCGTGCGCAGGGCAGGATGGCGCGCGGGATGGATACCGCGCGCTTCATCTTCTTCGCCCTCGTCACCGGCCTCGCCACGGTCGCCGTCCACGTCTATTTGTACCGGCGCCTCTTCGCGGCCACGTCGGAGCACCGCGCGTGGCGGCGCGTGGGCATGGGCGTCATGACGGTGCTGGGCACACTGATGGTGCTGTCGTGGTCCGTGACGCGCTTCCTTCCCATGGACTCCACCTTCGCCGTGGCCACGGCGGTGTGGACGTGGATGGGCATGGCCATCTACCTGCTGCTCGCGCTCGGAGTATTGGGCGCGGCGCGCAAGGTGGCGGCGCGGATGCAGCGCTCACGCGGTGAGACAGCGCTGGGTGAGTCGCGGGTCACTGGCACCGCGGACTCGGTGTCCCAGGCGCACGCGGTGGGTGGCTCGGCGCAGGCTGGCGGCACGCTGGCGGCGACTGGCACGGAGTCTATCTCGGTGACTCAAGAGGCCATGGCGACCAGTGGACACGGCGCGGCGGCGACGCGCACCGAAGCCGCTCAGGTGGCCATGGCGGAGGGGCCCGTCGGCGCCACCTCCGCGTCCTCAGCCCCGGTGGATGTGGAGCGTCGACGCTTCCTTGCTCGGGCGACAGCCGGCGGAGCGGTGCTGGCCGCAGGCGGCGTGACGGGCTTCGGGATGTGGAGCGCCTTCCACCCACCGGTGGTGAACGAAGTGGCGGTGAAGCTGCCGGGGCTGCCCAAGGCGCTGGATGGCTTCAGCATCGTCCACTTGAGCGACATCCACGTGGGACCCGTCATCCGGCGCCGCTTCATGGACGAGCTGGTGCGCCGCTGCAACGCGCTACGCCCGGACCTGGTGTGCATCACCGGAGACCTGGTGGATGGCCACGTCGCGTCACTGGCCCCAGCGGTGTCGGCGCTGTCCGAGCTGAAGTCACGCCATGGCACCTACTTCGTCACGGGAAACCACGAGTACTACTGGAGCGACGCGGCCTGGGCGGAGGCGCTGGAGCGCATGGAGGTGCAGGTGCTGCGCAACCGCCACGTGCGCATTGGCGACACGGCCGCGTCATTCGACCTGGTGGGCGTGGACGACTGGTCGGCGGGCAAGATGGGCTTCTCGCAGGGCTATGACCTCGCGGCGGCGACGACGGGCCGGGATTCCGAGCGGGCCTCGGTGCTGCTCGCGCACCAGCCGTCGAACTGGAAAGTGGCGGCGCGGGAGGGAATGGGCTTGCAGCTCTCCGGGCACACCCACGGGGGTCAGTTCTTCCCCTTCACGCTGGCGGTCTCCGCCATCTGGGAGCACGACGCGGGCTTGTTTCACGAAGGAGACCGGCACCTGTATGTCAGCCGGGGAACAGGCTTCTGGGGTCCGCCGCTGCGCGTCGGAGCGCCGCCGGAGATTGTCCGGGTGACACTGTTGGCGTGATGCATAGATTCGCCGGGTATGGCCAGGGAACCTGCCCAGCGAGCGCTGAAACAAGAGCGTGCCGCGCGCACGCGCATGGACATCCTGGAAGCGGCCATCCACCTCTTCGCGAGGCGAGGGTTCCTCGCCACGACGATGGCGGACTTATCCCGCGCCATCCGGATGACGCCCGGAGCGCTGTACTGGCACTTCCCCACCAAGGAAGACCTGCTGCTGGCTGCGATTGAGGAGTTGCACCAGCGCTGTGTTCGCGAGTTCCGGCTGCTGGGGAACTACCAGGAACTCTCCGCGCAAGAGCAGTTCCAGGCCATCTCCGAGCGAGCGCATCTGCTCCTGCGCGAGCACCGCGAATACGGCATCTTCTTCGCGATGCTCGCAGCCGAAGCGGCTGATTCGAATGACCAGGTGGCGGGGGCCATCCGCGACAAGCTCGCGTTCTACGCGACGACGCTGGAGGACATCATCCGCCACGGACAGGAGACGGGAGAGTTCCGGCAGGATGTGGATGCACTCCACGCGGCGCACAGCCTGCTTGGCGGCTTCCTGGGAGTGCTCGTGCATCAGAACCTCTTCCGCGCCTCCATGGCCTTTGACCTGCCTGTGGCAGCGCTGAGTTTGCTGATGACGGCCGGAATCGCGCCCCCGTCCACCACTGGATAGACGCCACGTCCGCCCCCATCAGGAAACGCCCCCAGACGACATCCGCCCGGGACTCAATGCGCCACCGCCCCACCCAGCCCCGCCAGGGAAATCCGTCGCCCGCGGGAACCGGCCCCTGATGATGCGCTTGGAAGCCTCCTCGTTCACCCAAACAAGGCCTCTTCCAACACGGGCATGAAGACTTCGAGGTCCCACGCTCCTTGCGTCGGAAAGCCCTTGTTGGCCCGGTCCATCAACCACGTCTCCAAGTGGGCCAGCAACAAATTCGCAGTCTCCTCCCTGGTGATGAGCCCCATGCCCGCGCACACCCAAGCTTCCTTTTCTCCATACAAAATCGACTCGATGAACCTGGACAACTCTGCGTCCGACACGTCCGGCGTGCCGATGGCTTCCGCCACCTTTCGCGCACAGACGATGAAACCTTGAATATCGGGGTGTTCCCGTGCGCCATATCGCGTCCCCATGTCCCTCCCTCCTGGTTCAACGAGCCCAGAGCCGACATTTAAACACACACACGAGAGCGGCCGGTCAAACCAAGCCAGATCGATTGGGACACGCTCGGGCACAAGGCAGTTCTTCGCATCATCATTGGCATTACCTACAACCTCTGGCACCCCTGAAAATCAAACGGGCGGAACCCCATGTCGGGGTTCCGCCCGTTCTGGACCTCACGGGGACAGGGCTCGCGCTTCAGCCCCGCCCCCCAGTCGCCTGACGGCTACGGCGTCGCCGTGATGACGTTCACCGCGCCAGGGGTGACGGCCGTGGTGAAGGCGAAGTCCGCCATGTTCACGTCCGTGTCGGTCGAGTCCGCGTCCCGGCACAGCGACCCCTGAGCGGTGTTGCTGTCCGCCAGGGCCGCCGTGTCCGCGTCACCCTCACGCAGGTCGAACTTCGTGTCCGTCCCCGCGATGGAGGCGTTCACCACGTGCCCCTCGTAGGAGAGGGAGTCAATCAACGCATCCGTGGCCTCGTCGTACAGGGCCACCGCGTCCGGCGCACCGTTCTGGATGAAGTCGGTGGTCCCCCGCTGCAGCGTGTGCACGCCGACACGCCCCGCGAGCCCATCGACGACGGAGGCAGCGCCCACGACCAGGTACTCCCGAGGCCCCAGGACGCCGCCGTTGACCTCCGCCAGGGCAATCTTCTGGTAGCTCGTCATGTTGTTGCCGTTGACGAACACCAGGAACACGCTGCTCAGCGACGCGGGCGTAGAGGAGTTGTTGTAGATCTCCACGAACTCCTGCGAGTCCCCCGCGCCGGGCATGTCGTAGTCCACCTCGTTGATGACCAGCCCGCCTTCCGCGGCCAGGATGACGGACACCTGAGCGGTCCGGTCCACCCCGCCGAAGCTCGCCGTGAGCAGCGCCTGCGCGGGGCTCGAGACCTCGTCCGCCGTGAAGGTGAAGGTCGCCGTCGTCGCATCCCGAGCAACCCGGACCGAGGCCGGAATGGACCCGATGCCCGTCGCCGGTTCCAGCGTCAGCGCCACGTCCGTCTCGTCCGTCTGCGCCGGGCGGTCCAGCGTCACCGTGAAGGTGAACGTCCGGCCCGTCAGCACCGCCGCGGTGGACGGAGACAGCGCGCTGAGCGTGGGCGGAGGCGGAAGCACCGTGAGCTCCGTGGCCCGGGTGATGCCGTACAGCATGGCGTACACCGTGCCCGTGCCCTCACCCTGCGCGTCCGCCGTGAAGGTGAACGCCACCTCCGTGGCGCCCGCCGGAATCGTCACGGTGGCCGGCACCGTGCCGTAGTTCGGCACGCCCGCACCCGGCACCACCGCCAGCTCCACGACGGTGTCCTGCGCGGCCGAACGGTCCACCGTCAGGGTGAACGTCTGCGTCCCACCCGCCGGAATCGTCACCGCCGAGGACGGCGACAGGGTCGTCAGCCGCGGCGCATCCTGGTCCAGCGTCACGGTGGCGCTCCCGCTGCTCGCGCCGAGGGTCGCCGTCACCATGCCGGGCGCGGTGGCCGTGGCCGCCGGGTCCGCGATGAAGGAGAACATCGCCTCCGTGGCGTTCTCCGCCACGGTGAGCACGCCGTCCGCCGGAACGAAGGCGCCAAAGCCCGTCGCCGGCGCCATGCTCAGCGCCACGGTGGTGTTGGCGGGCGCCGGACGGTCCAACTGCACGGTGAAGACCACCTCGCCGCCGGGCACCATCGTCACGTCACCCGGGGTGACGCCCACCACCTCGGGCTGCTCGTCGGCACCCAGCACCCGAACGGTGGCCGTCTGCGAGGAGCCACCCAGCGTGGCCGTCAACGTCACGCTCTGCGCGGGCGCCACCGGCACCACCTGCACCGTCGCGGACGTCTGCCCCGCGGGGATGGTGATGCGGCCGCCCGGCACGCTCAGCGCGCCCTCATCGGAGGAGGTGATGGTGATGTCGAGCGCCTCCGGGTAGGCGGAGGACAACGTCACCGTCAGCGCCTGCGGGAAGGTGCTCACCGGCCCCGTACCACCCAGACGCACGTAGCCATCCGGACCGAAGCCCGTCAGCGACGGCGGCGGCAGCGGCATGTCCGCCTGGAAGCGCGGCACGAGCTTGGAGTCGTTGAAGTTGTACGTCAGCACGCCGCGCAGCGCGCCGAAGCGCGTGCCAATGGCCGGCACCGCGTAGGCATAGGCCTGGTCGTCAATCATCAGGCCCGGCTGACCGGCGTCACCCGCCTCGTTCACCAGGAACTGGCCGAACTCGTCCACCGCCGTGTTGACCGCCACGTCGCGGACCTCCACGAGCACGCCCTCCAGCGCGGCGGCGCGCGGGCCACCGGTGCGGATGTCCGCCGTCGTCACCACCACCGGCGCGGGCACCTCGTTGCCGGAGCTGCGCTTGACGTACTTGACCTCGGTCAGCTCGGGCAGACCGAAGTAGAGGAGGAGCACGCCCGTGGTGATGTCGATGCGGTCACCCACCGCGAGGTCACCCTTGGGCGAGTACACGTAGAGACCGGAGTGGTCCACGCTCGTGCCCGAGGGCAGCGGATGCGTCTGCACCCAGTAGCCCTGGGAGCTCGCGCCGCCCTTCACCACGGCGGTGACGACGACGTCGGAGATGGACACCGGCCTGCCCAAGAGCGGCAGGTTGCCGTCCACGCGCGTCTTCAGCTCGTGGATGGTGGCGGGGCAGCCCAGGTCGCCCGGGTTCGGGACGCTGGAGCATGCATCACACGCATCACCCTTGCCGTCGCCGTCCGCGTCCGCCTGGTCCGGGTTGGCCACGAACGGGCAGTTGTCCTGCCACGTCACGATGCCGTCGTGGTCATCGTCACCCACCGTGAACGACGTGCAGGCGTTGCCCTCCTCCAGCGGGCAGGGGTCGCACGCGTCGCCAATCCCATCACCGTCCGAGTCCGCCTGCTTGCCATTGTCCATGGGGCGGATGGGGTTGAAGATGCTGGGGCAGTTGTCGGCGGCGCCCACCAGGCCGTCGCCGTCCGGGTCCGCTGCGCGAACCTCGCCGGTGTAGCTGGTGGAGTTGTTCACGCTGGCCGGCCAGCGCGAGTCCAGCGAGGCGCGGCGGGGCGAGCACGTCGGCTCGTTCTCCGGCGTACCACACGCGAACAGCGGGTACTTGTGCGTGGCGCCCGACGTCAGCGCCGCCAGGTCCTTGCCAATCTCGGACTGGAGGCACACTTCCTTCGAGCTGCCGCACACGTCCAGCGTGTCGCAAGCGTCCGCGCCGCGGAGCCCGGCCATCAGCGCCTGGTCACCGTAGAGCGGCTTGCCACCGCGCATGGTGAGCACCACGTGCTCGGGGTTCGCGGTGATGACCGCGCGGTGCGGCGAGTTGACGAAGGTGCGCAGCTGGAAGATGGCCAGGTCGGCCACCTTGCCTTCGGCGATGCGGCCCGTCTTCTCGAACGTGTCCACCAGGTCCGACGCGTTCGACGTCACCATGCGCCAGAGGTCCTCGTCGCTGAAGGTCCGCGCGTAGTGCGCGCTGTTGAGGTAGTCCGCGCACTGCAGCTCGCGCAGCAGGTTCATGGAGCCGGAGCGCAGCCAGTCGGTGCCCAGCGCGATGGTGACCCCCTGGTTCTTGTAGGTCGTCACCATGGCCGTGTCGCCGTAGAGCGAGATGTTCGAGCGGGGCGACCAGATGAGTCCGGTGCCGTTCTCCGCCATGATGCGAATCTCCTTCGCCGTCAGGCCGATGCCGTGGATGACGGCGGTGCGCGGCTGCATCACGTTGTTCGGGCCCGTGGACAGGCAGAGGAACTCGTTGAGCGCCGCGGTGGAGATGCCCTCCGAGATGTGCGGCAGGTACGCGGCCGAGCGCGGCAGCGAGTCCGTCGTCGGCCTCGAGCCGTAGTCACAGCCCGAAGCAATCAGGTTGCCGCTGGTGTCACCCAGCGGGAAGGTGTCGGAGTCCACCACGCCCTCGCCCAGGCCTTCCTGGAGGGCGGTGTTGTTCACGTCCACGTTGCGCAGCAGGCCCGCCTGCCCGCCCGCGCCCGCCATGGAGGTGGCGCCCGCCATCATCTGGCGCAGCTCGCCCCAGCGGACGTTGTCCGCGGCGCTGGCCGCGGGGCTGGTGATGCGCGTGTGGCCGTTGCGGCCGGTGCGCCACTCGTGGCGGTGCTCGTAGCGCTCCTCGGTGCCGACGTACGGCTCCATCGGATAGGTGATGTGCTCGTGCGGGTTCACCAGGCCCGGGGAGATGACACCCCCAGGGCAGGACACCTGCGTGGCCTCGGCGGCGCCCGCCGCGGCGGAGCAGTCACAGGCGGCGCACTGGATGATGCCCTGCGCGTCCACCAGCACCTGGCCGCCCACCAGCGTCTCGCCCTCCTTCAGCACCACGCCCGTGAAGAGGCGCGCGGCGGAGCCGGCCTGCGTCACCGCGCAGGTGGCGCCGTCGGGAAGCGCGGGCGCGTTGGCCGCGGGGCACTGGGTCAGCGTCAGCGCGCAGTTCGCCTGACAGCCATCACCGTCCACCGTGTTGCCGTCGTCACAGACCTCTTCGCCTTCCAGCTTGCCGTTGCCACATACCGCGGTCGGCGCGGGCGTCGACGTACAGTCGGACTCACAGCCGTCACCATCCACCGTGTTGCCGTCGTCGCACTGCTCGCCCTGCTCCACGACGTTGTTGCCGCAGACGGCTTGCGCGCAGCTCGCGCCCTCGCAGCCAGGCTCGTCGTCGCCACATCCGGCGTGAAAGAGGAGGACCGCGCCTAGCGCGGCCAGTAATAAACGTGGGGACATTCGCATCTCGTAGGTCTCCCGGCGGAGCCGGCCGGAGGGAAGGTGACAGGTCCTTGGCACGCGAAGAGCGTACCCCTTGAAACATTTCAGCGACACCTGACCGCACAGGTCCAGTTCCCGAGCGTCCGCGCACGCGACTGTGCCGTGGAGTACGCCGCCCGCCTCACCTCAAGTACGGGGCGTTCAGTGCCTACCTGTCGGCCTGACCCGCACTCCGCTTTGACGCACCGCGAGAGCCCTGCGCGGAGGCGCCGCACGCGCTACAAGCCGCGGCACGTTTCAACATCGGGAGTCCGCGTCATGGACGTCGCCGTCCTCACCTTCGAAGGCTTGCCTCGGCTCGACGCGTTCGACGCGTCCCTGCTGCCCGCGCTCGCGGCCCTGGGCGTCGATGCCCGGCCCGTCCTCTGGGATGACCCGGCCATGGACTGGCGCACGGTCCGGCTGGCCCTGGTGCGCAACACGTGGGACAGCCACCTGCGCCGCGACGCCTTCGTCGCCTGGGCGGACAAGGTGGGCCGCCTCACGCAGCTCCACAATCCCGCCCCCGTGCTGCGCTGGAACACGCACAAGTACTACCTGCGCGAGTTGGAGGAGAAGGGCGTGTTGGTGACGCCCACCACCTGGGTGCGCAAGGGCGACACCCTGGAGGTGGGCGAGCTGGCCAGCAGGCACGGCTGGGACGCGGTGGTGCTCAAGCCCGCCGTGTCCGCGGGCGCGCTCAAGACGCACATCTTCCCGCGCGCGGAGGCCCACGCCGCCACCACCCGGCTGGCGGAATTGACTCGCGAGGGCGACGTCATGGTGCAGCCCTACCTCACCGCCTTCGAAACGGAGGGCGAGCGCAGCTACGTCTTCTTCGACGGTGTCCTCAGCCACGCGGTGCGCCGGCCGCCCACGCTGCTGGACGCGCCTCGCGGCTTCTCCGAGCCCACCGCCTTCACGCCCGAGGACGCGGCCGAGCTGCGGCTGGCGGAGTCCGTGCTGGAGGCGGTGGGCCGCCCCCTGCTCTACGCCCGCGTGGACGTGGCCACCGACAACGCGGGCCAGTCGCGGCTGCAGGAGCTGGAGGCCACCGAGCCGCGCCTGTTCCTGTCGCTCGACGTGGGGGCCGCGGACCGGCTGGCCCGCGCCATCGCCAAGAAGCTGTGAGGCCGGACTACAGGCCGCACACCGCCGGGTCCGCGTTGCGGAAGCTGCACAGCAGCTTCGGCAGGCGGCGCTTCCAGAAGAACCAGTCGTGCTCGGCGCCGGGCTCGTTCCAGTGGGCCACGCCGTAGCCGCGGCCACGCAGCGCCTCCACGAGTTGCAGGTTGGACTGGCAGTCATCCCCACCCTCCCCGCCGTCCCGCGTGCAGCCCGCCAAGGGCGAGCCGTGGTCCACGTAGAAGCGCACCGGCACCACCGGCTCCTGGCCCGCGCGGACGACCATCGCGTTGCCGTCGTCGCGGTCCACCTCGCCGTCGTGGGGCCAGAACAGCGTGCCGGACTGCGTGCCCACGAAGCCGAACTTCTCCGGCATCTGGAAGCCCGCGTACACGGAGATGAGGCCGCCCAGCGACGCACCGGAGATGCCCGTCTCTTGCGGCCCCGTCTTCACGCGCCAGGCCGCTTCCACGCGCGGCATCAGGTCATCGCGGAGGAAGGCGAGGTAGTCATCCCCGCGCGGCGTGGGCCAGCCGGGGGCTCGCGCGGGCGGGAAGGTGTACTGCGCCAGGCGCACGGACTGGTCCGGCAACGCCACGAAGACGAGCACCGCCGCGTCCGCTGGCCGCGCCGCGTAGTGCGCGTCCGCCGCCTCCGCGAAGGATTCGCGCGTCAGGCTCTCGTTGCCGTCGTGGAGGTACATCACCGGAAGGGCCGGGCACTCCGGCCCGTCATACGCCGCCGGCGTGTAGACGAAGACGTCGCGCGCGTCCCCCAGCGCCGTGGCGGGCACGCCGTACCACGCGGTGAGCCGGCCCTTCGTGGCGTCCTGGAGCCCCGGGTAGACGAGCGAGTTGAACTGCCCCACGTCGTACCGATTGAGGTTGTCCCACGCGACGTGGCGCGCGCCCGGGTCCGCGATGAAGTCACCGTCCTTCACCAGCTTGTACGGCTGCGGACCGGTGCGCGGCACCTCCACCTCCGCCACGTACAAGTCGGTGTCCCGCACCTGCACCAGGGGCGTGGCCGTGGCGGACCAGCCGTTGAAGTCGCCAGCGACGAAGGTGTCCCGGCCGGCCTCGCCCCGCACGAAGAAGGCCACGCGGGGACGGCCCGCCTCCGCGTCACTCACCAGGGGCCTGCCGCCCTGCTCCTCCACCTCCGCCACGAAGCGGTCGATGGCCTCCGTGCGCTGCGCGGAGGACGTGGCGCGGCTCATCTCCAGCTGCAGCCGGGTGAGCAGCGTCATGGGCGCGTTGCGCACCGTCGTGGTCCGCTGGCAGGCCCAGGGCTCCTGGGTGCCCGCGTCCGGGGGCGTGCCGGCGTCCGGGTACGTCTCCGAGGAGGGAGGCGGCGGCGCGGGGGGCGGTGGGGAGTCGTCTTCACAAGCCGCCAGCACGGCGGCGGCGCAGAACATGGCAGCGAGCAGGCGGCGCATCGAATCGTCCAGGTGGGGGGGAGGCCTTGTCCGGGGGACAGGAGGCGGGCGCGGGTGTACTACAGGGGTCGGCCCGTGCGCGAGTGGGGCATCCCACCCGGCATCTGGCCATTCGTTGACATCCCATGGCCCCCCACGCGCACGTTCTCGGGCCGCGACGGGGGAGGAAGGCTATTCAACCCGCATGGCTCGCGCTCTGCTGCTCTCGCTGCTCGTGAGGCAGCACATGGCTCTCAAGGAGAAGTTTCGCGCCAAGTACCCACACCCGTGGCTGGTGTGGGAGGCGGGCGCGTGGAATGTCCCGGAGGTGGTGGAGGGCAACGTGGCCGCCACGCGGCTGCCGCTGACGGACCTGCGGGACTGCCTGCCCGCGGGTGACGCACTGTGCTTCGAGCTGGTGGGCCACACGGACGGCAGTCCGCTGCGGCTGGGCCGGGCCTCGAACAACGCGCTGGTCGTCAATGACGCCACCGTGTCGCGCGAGCAGCTCCACCTGTCCCCCACCCTGGAAGGACGCTGGACGGTGACGCGCGTGGCCGCCTCCCGGCCGGTGACGCTGGGCGGCACGCCCCTGGAGCCGGAGCACCCCACCGTGCTCCAGCCCGGCGTACAGCTGACTGTGGGTGACGTGCGCCTCACCTTCCATGAGGCGGAGGACTTCAACGAGCGCATTGGCCGCATCGCCGCCCAGGTGCTCGCCCAGACGGCGGCACCCCGCTGAGCGGACACGGGCCCCGCCTCCCAGGGCGGGGCCACCGCGACACCTACTGCGTGACAGGGCGCGCGCGGCGCTTCTTGCCCGTCACGCGCTGCGTCCCGGCCGCGGGCTGCTGCCGGGGCGAAGGCAGCGCCTTCACCAGCGGCACCTCCAGCTCGGCGTGCTTGTCCAGCTCCACCATCCGCTCCAGCGGGGCATAGCCGGCCAGCTCCACGCGCAGGCGCAGCGGCGCGGACTCACCAGACACCTGCTTCACCAGCGGCGTCACGCCCAGCAGCTCGCCCGTGTCCAGACGCAGCACCTGCGCGCCCTCCGGGAAGGAGCGCACCGTGAGCGTGACGGGCGGAAGCAGCCGCGGCGCGGCGGCGGGCGCGGCCGGGGCTTCGGCGACGAGCCGGCTCATGACGCCGGCCACCGGAGCTTCGGCGGGGGCGGGCTCCGGCTGCATTCCGGACCAGGTGACCACCGCGGCCACCACCCCCAACGCCGCCGTGCCCACCGTCACCGCCGCCCGGCGGCGCCAGCGCCCCGTCACCGCCACCCGCACCTTGTGCGTGGGCCGCTCGGTGGCCTCCAGCGCCAGCTCCGCGGGCGTCAGCGCCTGGGCGGACGCGGGCAACAGGAGGAGCGCCGTCGTCACCTCCGCCAGGCTCTGCGGCCGGGCCTCGGGCTCCTTGGCCAGGCAGCGCATCACCAGCTCCGCCAGCTGCGGAGGCACGGGCTCTCCGGACGGCAGGTGCGAGGGCAGCGGCGGCGGCGGCTGGGTGATGATCTGCACCACCAGGTGGCCGAAGGCCGGCGCCTGGAAGGGCGGCTTGCCGGAGACGAGCTCGTAGAGGATGTTGCCCACCGCGTAGATGTCGGAGCGCGCGTCCACCGGCAGGCCAGCGGCCTGCTCCGGCGCCATGTACGCGGGCGTCCCGATGATGGTGCCGTCCAGCGTCCCGGTGGTGCTCCCCTCGGGGGTGAGCAGCTTCGCCACGCCGAAGTCCAACACCTTCACGAAGTCCGGCTGGCCCGCGCGGTGGATGACGAAGAGGTTGTCCGGCTTCACGTCCCGGTGCACCACGCCCACCTGGTGGGCCGCGCCGAGCGCCGCGCACACCTGCACCACGAAGCGCTGGATGCGCGCCAGCGTCAGCGGCTCCGCCTGCGCCAGCGAGCTCAGGCTCTGCCCGCGCAGCAGCTCCATCACGCAGTAGACGTGCCCGCCCGTCGCGCTCTCGTCGACGAAGTCGAAAATCTCCACGATGTGCTCGTGGTTGATTTGATTGACGGTGCGCGCCTCCTGGAAGAAGCGCCGCACGAAGCCGCCGTCCCGCGCGTGCTCCGGCCGCAGCACCTTCAGCGCCACCTGCCGCCCCAGCCGCGCGTGCCGCGCCTGGAACACCCGGCCCATGGACCCTTCGCCCAGGAGCTGCTCCAACTGGTAGTTCCCCAGCGTGGAGCCCTCCTGGAGCTCGTCACTGGCTCGGGGCCCCGCGTCACTCACGGTGGCCTCGGCACGGGACTGCACGGTCTGCATGAAGGCGTCATCGGAGCCCATGGTGAGAAGAAATTTCCATGTCCGGGGCAAACAGCAACCCTGGATCCGCACTCTGTCTTCCCAGGGACGCCACCCACCCTCGGTGAGTGCGGGATGGCGGACAGTGGTGGGTGAGAAGCATGGCCATCACTCGCAGAGCGCGTTGATTTGACACGTGCCCGCACTGCCATCGGCGCGCGTGCAATCCGTCGTTACCGGGCAGTCCGCGCGGTCCTGGCAGTCCACCAGGCCATCATCGTCATCATCATTGCCGTTGGTGCAGCTCAGCTCCGTCTTCGAGCCCTCCTGGCACACGCACTGCGGACCACACGACTGGCCGTCGCAGTCCGCGCGGTCCTGGCAGTCCATGAAGCCGTCCCCGTCATCGTCCTGGCCATTGGCGCAGTCCAGCTCCTGCCGGCGCACGCACTCGCCATTCACGCAGTCCTGGAGGAAGGAACAGTCGTTGTTGCAGGCGCCGCAGTGGCCCGGGTCCGTCTTCAGGTCGAAGTCCTCGTCCACCGCCCCGTCGCAGTCTTCATCCAGGCCGTTGCAGGTCTCGACGCCGGGCAGCACCTGCCCCACGCACGCGATGCTCCCTTCACGGGTGCAGATGGACTCACCCGCGTGACAGAGCCCCACGTCGAGCGTGCCCTCCGGCCCCGTGTAGCAGGCGGTCTCCAGGTTATCGACCAGGCCGTCGCAGTCGTCGTCCAGGCCGTTGCAGACTTCCGCGGGGTCCGGCAGGCAGCAGTACCGCGGTCCGTTGTCGGGCAGGGACGTGCAGACGTAGCCGTCACCGCCGCAGTCGGCGGTCTCCGCGCACGTGTAGGGCACGTCGTCCGGGAAGCTCACCGTGCAGCCCACCGCGCCCGCGACGAGCAACAGGCCACACCACACGCGCAGCCGGGATTCGAAGGTCTTCATAGGTTCTAGAAACTCCCGCCGACCATGAGGTGCAGCGACGTGGAGGCGCCGCCGCTGCTTCCAGGCGCCACGGACGTCGAGGCGGGCGCGACGCGCGCGGGCACCAGCACCAGCCACGCCACGCTGCCCGCCGTCACCGCGCCGCCGCCCGCCAGCAGCGCCGTGGCCAGGTTGGCCTGGGACTGCGCGTCCAGCCGCTCCTTGCGCGTGACGTCGAACACGCCATCTCCATCCGCGTCACCCCCGCGCTTCTCCACGTCCTTGGCGGCCAGGCCCATCACCACACCCGCGCCCACCGCGGCCAGCCCCACCAGCGCGGTGTAGAGCGCGGGCCGCTTGAAGAGGGACTTGCGAGGCGCCTTCCGGGAAGCCCCCACGCCGGCCACGGACTCATCGGGAGGCCCCTCCGGCGCCGGACCGGAGAGCTCCAGCATGACGTCCACCGTCTCGCGCGCGCCGGGCTTCAGGTCCAGGGTGCGCGTCCGGGTGCCGTACTCGTCCGCGGACACCTCCAACGCCACCGCGCCGGGCGCCTGGCGCACCTCCACGCTGCCCACGCCCACGATGCGCTCGCCCACCTTCACCACCGCCTGCGGCACGTTGACGTTCACCGTCAGCATCGCGCGCGGCCGTGCCAAGGCCGTCAGGCGCCTGGACACCATCGCGGCGGCTTCGTTCACGAAGTCCTCGTCGCGCGGGTTGCGCCCCGTCACGAAGTCCTCGTGCACCACGCGGCGATCCCTGTCGTAGGTCCACGTCCGCAGCGTCCAGCCCGCGTCCTCCAAAGACAGACGCGCGGTGGTCAGCAGGTCCGCGTCCAGCAGCTCCGCGGGCTCGGCGAAGCACGCGGCCTCCGCGCAGCGCACCGCCGCGTCGTAGCCCTCCGCCAGCCGCTCACGCGTCTCCACCAGGTCCGATGCCTGCGCCACGCTGACGGAGGACAGCGTCCCTCGCGCCAGGGCCTCCAACCAGCTCGACGCCTGCTGCGCGCCCGCGCGCTCCGTCGCGTACAGCCCCACCCAAGCGAAGCGAGGCAGCAGGTCCGCGTCTGGATTGCTGGGACGCAGGTCCAACCCCATGTCCATTCCCTGCTGCTCGGCGGGGGCGTCCGAGGTGAGGTCCAGGCCCAGTCCACCCTGTTCCTGGGCCCACGCGGGAGCGGCCAGCAGCGCGAGCGCCAGCAGGGCGGTGACGGGAGCAACGGGAATACGCATGGTCCCCCTTGTATCGCGACGCTCCGCGCAACGGAATGAGGCGACAGTGACGCCCCCAGTCCCCGCAAAACCCGTCAAGGGTCAGCGGCCTGGCTGCCTGCCCTGCGCGCGGCGGGCGCGCGGCTCGTCTGCGGAAGCTTGCCTTGGCCCGGAGGGGTCCGCATCTCCCCTCTATAGCGCAAGGAGACGCACGACATGGCGAATGGGACGCTCTGGATACTGGTGGGGAACGCGAGCCGGGCCCGCCTCTTCGCGACGGACGCGAAGGCGGAAGAGGACTGGCGGCTGGTGGAGGAGTTCCACCACGACGAGAGTCGGGCCCATCAAGGCGAGCTGCTCCAGCAGGCCGACAACCCCAACGCCGGCACGCTCCACCGTCCACCCGTGGAGAATGAGCCCGACGGGCGCAAGGAGCTGGAGCACGACCGCTTCGCCCGCGAGCTGTCCTCGTTCCTGGACCAGGGGCATGACCGGCACGACTTCGACAAGCTGGTTATCGCGGCCCCGCCGGGGTTCCTGGGGAGGATGCGCCGCGCGCTGAGCACGCGGGTCCGGCAGCGCGTCCTCCTGGACGTGGACTCGGACTACTCCAGCGTCCCGGCGAAGGACCTGCCCAGCCGGGTGCCTGTCATCTGAGCCGAGCAGGCAAGCGCGGGGGTGCCCTGGAGACGCGAGGCTCTGGTATAGGACGGGGGCCGACCTTCCTGGGAGGCCCCCGCACGCTGCCCGCCGCGCCACATGGCCCTTTCTCTTCCTGGAACCCAGTCCCTTCGGGGACGCCTCACGCTCTACGCGACGCTGCTGTCGGTCATCCCGCTGCTGACGCTGACCTGGCTCCAGGCCCGCAGCGCGCGGCAGGTGATGGAAGAGCAGATTCGCGCGTCGCTGCTGAGCGAGGCCGAAGGCGTGAAGGACCTGCTGGAGGCCACGCTGGCCGAACGGGAGGCCAGCGCCCGCGGCTGGTCCGAGGACGCCGCGGTCCGCGCCGCGCTGCGGGGTGACGTCGCGCCCTCCGACGCCATGCTCGGCGTGCTCCAGAGCCGCTACCTCACCCTCAACGGCATCGTCGTCTTCGACGACACCGGCCGCGCCATCTCCGCCAACACCCCGGCCCTGCGCGACGAGTACCTGAGCCGGCGGGACGAGGTTCGGCGCAGCCCCTGGTTCACGGAGGCCCAGCAGGGGCGCACCAGCAGCGAGGGCATCACCGAGGAGCACCCCATCTTCACCGGCCACGTGCTGTCGCTGGCCTTCCCGGTGCTGGACCCGGTCTCCAAGCACCGGATGGGCGTGCTGCTGGCCGCCTTCGACTGGACCCACGTGGACCAGCTGGTGCAGCCGGCGCTGGCCCGCGCCCACCAGCGCGCGCTGAAGAGCTTCGCGCTCACCCTCCAGCGGCCGGACGGCACGGTGCTGTACGACTCGCGCGGCGCGAACGTCCAGGGCCATGACAGGCTGCTGGCCGTCACGGCCGTCAACGGCACGGACGTGCGCGACGTGGCCGACGGCTGGCACTTCGTGGCGCGCGTGGACCCGGCGGAGGCCTACGCCCCGGTGGAGCGCGTGAGCCGGGTGGCGCTGCTGATGGCGGTGGGCTTCATCGTGCTGGCCGTCGTGGGCGCGTGGCTGCTGTCGCGCAGCATCTCCGGTCCGGTGCTGGCCCTGCGCGCGGCGGTGACGCGGCTGGTGAGCGAGGGCGACCTCACGCAGACGCTGGACGTGAAGGCCGGCAACGACGAGGTGGGCGAGCTGGCCGGCGCCTTCGGCCTGCTGGTGTTCCAGCTGCGGGAGACGGCGCAGAGCCTGCACACCGGCACGCGCGTGCTCAGCGAGACGGTGGCGGAGCTGCAGACGGCGTCGACGCAGCAGGAGCGCAACGTGGCCCGCCAGGCCGCGGCCCTTCAGCAGACGCAGGTGACGGCGCAGGAAATCAAGCAGACGTCGGTGCTGGCCTCGGAGAAGGCGGAGGACGTGCTCAAGCGCGCCTCCATGGCCGAAGAGGTGGGGCGCGCGGGCGAAGGGGCCATCCGGGACAGCCTGGGCGGCTTCTCCGAAATCCTGTCCCAGGCCGAGCAGATGACGGAGCGCATCGCCCAGCTCAACGAGCGCACGCAGCAGATTGGCGGCATCACCCAGACGGTGAAGGACCTGGCGGACCAGTCCAACATGCTGGCGCTCAACGCCGCCATCGAGGCCGTCCGCTCCGGCGAGCACGGCAAGGGCTTCAACGTGGTGGCGCGTGAGATTCGCAGCCTGGCGGACCAGTCCATCCAGGCCACGGACCGGGTGCGCGAAATCCTGGGTGATTTGAGCAGCGCCATCCTCTCCACCGCGAAGATGACGGAGCTGGGCCACACGAACATGGAAGCCGGACTGGAGCAGGTGCGCGGCACCGGCGAGCGGCTGAAGGAGCTGGCCGCCATCATCCAGGACAACGCCACCGCGGTGCGGCAGATTGCCGGCGCGGTGAGCCAGCAGAACGCGGGCATCGCCCAGATTTTCAGCGCGGTCACCGACCTGTCCTCCATGATGAACGACACCCAGGAGAGCCTGGCGGCCACCACCCGGGCGGCGAAGCTGCTCCAGGACGTGTCCGAGCAGATGCAGGACGTGGCTCGCGCCTATCGCATCTGAAGGAGCTTGCATGGCGCAGGTGACGGCAGTGCTGTTGGACCTGGGCAACGTCCTCGTCTTCCACGACAACACCCTGCTCTTCTCCCGGCTGGGCGCCCGCGCGGGCCTGGAGGCCGCGGAGGTGGCCCGGCGCCTGACGGGCGCGGGGTGGACGGACGCCAACCGGGGCGTGCTGGGCGCGGAGGGCATCCGCCAGGACGTGTGCCGCGCGCTGGACGTGGACCTGCCCATGGCGGAGTTCGCCCCGCTGTGGAGCAGCCACTTCACGCTGCATGACGCCGTGCTGCCGCGCGTGGAGTCGCTCCTGGGCCGGGTGCGCGTGGGGCTGGTGTCCAACACCAACGCGCTGCACGTCGCCTACCTGCGCCCGCTGCTGCCGGTGCTCCAGCGCTTCGACAGCGTGGTGATGAGCTGCGAGGTGGGCCACGTGAAGCCGGAGCCGGACATCTTCCGGCTCGCGCTGGCGGGCGTTGGCTGCGCCCCGGAGGAGGCCGTCTTCTTCGATGACTTGCCCGAGTTCGTCCAGGCCGCCGAGGCCGTGGGCCTGCAAGGGCGGCTCTTCACCACTGCTGACGCCTTTGACGCGCAGCTCAAGGCCCTGGGGCTATGAAGCTGGGCGGCTACGTCCTCCACCAGAACAACCGGGACACGCTGGAGCCGTGCCTGCGCGGGCTGCTGGCCCTCTGCGATGACGTGGTGGCGCTGGACTCCGGGGCCACGGATGGCTCGGCGGCGCTGGTGCGCTCGCTGGGCGCGCGCTCCGTGCCCCATGCGTGGCGCGGCTACGGCGCCGCGCGCGAGGCCGCGGTGAACGCCCTGGCGCCCTGTGACTACGTCTTCTTCCTCGACTCGGACGAACACCTGGGGCCCGAGGCGGTGGAGACGCTGCGCGCGTGGAAGGCCGCTTCGCCCACGGAGGCCGTGTACCGGCTGCCCCGCCGCGACTGGGCCGAGCTGGGGGCGCGCCGCTTCCGCTACCGCACGCAGTGGCGGGCGCGGCTGGTGCGCAAGGACAAGGCCGTGTGGCGACCGGAGCAGATTGTCCACGAGGCCCTGCCGAAGCTGGCGGGCGGGCGCGTCCACGCCTTCATCGAGCACCGCTTCGCCACGTCGGTGGAGTACCGCGCGGTGAAGGAGGACCGCTATGCCCTGCTGTGGGCCCTGCGCGCCCATGCCGAGCAGCGCGGCCTCAAGCCGGTGGGCGTGCAGCGCCTGGCGTCCTGGGCGCGCGACTGCCTGCTGAAGGGCGCGCTGTGGCGCGGCGGCGCGGCGGCCTCCCGCCTGGCGTGGGCGGTGGCGGGCTACCACGCCACGAAGTACGCGTACCTGCGCGAGCTGCGCCAGGGCCGCTACCCGGAGCTGACGCGGCTCTCCGCGGAAGGCCGCTACGACGCGCTGTTCGAGCGCGTGCGCGACGGCGCGCTGGGCTGACGGCCATGACCGCAGCATCATCGACGGACACGGACCGGCGCGCATCCGCGGCGCGGCCCCCGCGAGCCAGTCGCGCGTTGAGGGCGAAGGCTCAGTCGTACTTCGGGATGCCGGGCTCGGCCCGGCCTTCCTCTGTCCACTTCTGGAGCGCGGGCAGCGCGAGCACCGCGTCGCGGTAGTCCGCGCTCACCGCGTCCAGCTCCACCCCGTAGGTGACGAAGCGGGTGACGACGGGCGCGTAGAAGGCATCCGCGATGGAGAAGCGGCCGAAGAGGAAGGGCCCGCCCTGGCCGAAGCGGCGGCGACAGTCATTCCAGAGGGCCTGGATGCGGGCGATGTCCTCCGCGACGCCGGGCGCGCGGCCCTTGCCCGGGCTGCGCGCGCGCAGGTTCATGTTCATGTGCTGCCGGAGCGCGCCGAAGCTGGAGTGCATCTCCGCGGTGACGGCGCGGGCCACCGCGCGGGCCGCCGTGTCCTGGGGCCACAGTTGGGCCTGGGGAAAGGTCTCCGCGAGGTACTCACAGATGGCCAGCGAGTCCCAGAGGGTCAGGTCGCCGTGCTGGAGCACCGGCACGCGCTTGCTGGGGGAGTACCGGGCAATCCGGTCCTCCGTGTCCGGCACGGCCAGCGGAATCACCACCTCCTGGAAGGGCTGCCCCGTGTGGGCCAGCGCGAGGTAGGGCCGCAGGGACCAGGAGGAGTAGTTCTTCGAACCGACGACGAGCGTGAGCTGGGGCATGGGGCGGCCTCTATAACGCCGCTCGCCCAGGCCCGCCCGCGCTTGTGCGCGTCAGTTCGCCGCGCTCCGGCGACCCCAGAAGGAGCGCATGCGCGACAGCAGCGGCATCCGGCGGCGGTGCTCGGGCAGGTCGATGCGGTAGACGGCCACGGGCAACCGGATGTTCTTCATCTCGCCACGACCCAGGCGAACCGGCGGTGAAGCCAGACGGCCTTCCACCTGACGCGCCACCGTCTCGCTGACATAGAGCGTGCCGGGACGGGCCAGCGCCTCGATGCGCGCGGCCAGGTTGACGCCTTCGCCAAACACGTCGCCGTCGCGGTGGACCACCATGCCCAGGTGGACACCCACGCGCAAGACGACCCGGCGCTCCGCGGACACGTCTTCGTTGCGGGCTTCCAGGACGCGCTGCAATTCCAGACCGAAGTCCACCGCCGAGGGGCCGCCCTCGAACTCCAGGAGGAAGCCATCCTCCATCCGCTTCACCTCGCGCCCGCCATGGCGCGGCAACAACTCACGGACGAGCAGCGCATGCTCATCCCGCATGTCGTTCTGGAGCGATTCGTCACGCCATGAGAGCCCATCAGGGCCCTCAATGCCCGTGAAGAGAATCGCCGATAGTTTCCCGGGTTCTGGAGCCTCCACCACCATCTCGCGTCTCCCCTTCCCCCCCGGCACTGTCAGCAATGCTACATCACACAGGGCCGCCGGTCCCAGCCGAGCCCCCCTCCCGGCTGGGACCGGGCCCTGGACGGCCGTCCGCCCCGGGGGGACGTGGCCGTACACGGTGGGTCCACCGGCGATGACAGGCTCCCCCCGAGGGCCCCTTGCCCTCCCCGCGCCCGCCTGCGCTCGGTGTTGGACATGACGTGAACCGGCGTGTCAGCCCTCTTCAGGATACGTAAACCCTGACGCGCCGCACCAACGCCCTGCTGCGTCCTGTCCGGGCTGTCGGGCCTCGAACTCAGCAGGTTGGGTTCGGTCCGGGTCCAGACAGGGCACGGCCCCACGGTCCCGAGGGGCGGACCTTCGAGGGAGCGCTGGAGGGTTCCGCCCGAGCACGGCCTCGTGCTCGAGGCGCGCTCGGTCATCGCGCCGAGCGGGACGCTACTCCGCGCCCGCGGCGGGCGTGCCACGCGTTCCTGACGCCTCCACGCGTGGAGACGGCCGTGGCCACGCGGCGAAGGCCACGGCGGCTCCGAGCGCCACCATCATCGCCACCGTGAGCGGCGTCAGCTTCCGTTTCGGCTGGGCGGCGAGCGCGCCCTGCGAGGCCGACGAGGCCACGCCCGTCTTCGAGCGCAGCAGCACAGTCGACCCCACCGCGCCCGCGTCTGGCGAGGGCGGTCCATTCCGGGCAGCGCCAGACGCGGACGGGCCCCCGGCGACAGGCGACCGCGCGATGGGCGCGGGGACCACCTTGGGCGAGGCGACACCGGCCTGCGCGCCCCCTGCTGGCGGACGTGCGGGCCGAGCCGCGTCAGGCGCCTTCGTCCCGGCCACGGCCCCGTCCCGAGGCGTCGGTTTCCGGGCACCCGGGCCTGGAGCCCCCGCGGCGGGTGGCCTCGCCACGGGCGAGCGGGCGATGGGCGCGGGCACGACGTCCGCTGGCGCCACGACGGGGCGCGCCGGGGGCGCCTCCAGTTCCGGCAAGGGCATCGCCTCGGCGATGGTCGCGGCGTCGTGGGATGGGGCTACCTCGGGCGCCGGCGCGGCCAGGCTGACCGTCTCCGACTCCCGGAACGGCGGCTTCGCGTCGACGTCTCCGTCCTTCGTCCCGTGTCCCGAGCGCCTGCCGGGCACCGTCTCCGGCTTCGACTCCGGAGCCAGCGCCACCGCGAGCCGCGGCGTGCTCAGCGGCGTGAGCATCGGCACCTCGCCCATCGTCTGGAGCGCGCGCCCCGTCAGCGCGGAGATGAAGCCGCCCACGTCCGGGAAGCGGTCCTCCGGGCGCTTCTCCAGCGACTTCTCCACCGCCGCGATGACGTGGTCCGGCAGGTCCGGCACCAGCGCCTCCAGGGGCCCCGGAGGGTCATAGACGATGCGGTAGATGAGCTCCGCGAGGTTGCCGTTGTCCTGGAACGGGAGCCGGCGCGCCAGCATCTCGTAGACGAGGCACCCGAAGGCGAAGATGTCCGTGCGCGGGTCCACCTCGCCGTTCTTCCCGGTGGCCTGCTCGGGCGCCATGTACTGCGGCGTGCCCAGCAGGATGCCGCCCTGCGTGTGCACGCTCTGCGAGTCGATGACCTTGGAGATGCCGAAGTCGAGCAGCTTCACGTGCTCCATCATCACGCCGCCCACCTCGGTGGGCACGAGGAACACGTTGCCCGGCTTGAGGTCACGGTGGACGATGCCCGCGCGGTGCGCGGCCTGGAGCGCCGAGCCCATCTGCCGCGCGCAGGAGAACACCTCCTCCAGCGTCATCGGGCCCTTGCGAAGCCTGCGCGACAGCGGCTGGCCGCGCAGGCACTCCATCACCATGTAGGGCGAGCCATCCTCGAGGCTGTCGAAGTCGACCACCTCGACGATGTTGGGGTGCCCCAGCTTCGAGGCAATCTCCGCCTCGCGCCGGAAGCGCACGAGGGCCTCCGCCCCCATGCCCGCGTCGTGCCGCAGCACCTTGATGGCCACCTGCCGTCCACGCAGCCGCAGGTGGTTGGCCAGGAAGACGGTCCCCATGCCACCCCGGCCGAGGACGCCTGCAATCTCATAGGTCTCCCTCAGCACCGTGCCGAGGGGCATGTCATTGGGTTTGGAGGGAGCCATGAGTAACCGGTTTTCAGCTTTGAACCGGATTCTATCCTGCTCCCTCTGACATGCCTTGGCCACCGCGGCCAAGGCGTCTCAGGTCTTGAGAACCGCGACTACTTACTTCGCGGGCACGACCGCGGCGTCGCTGGCGGTGCGCAGCTCGTCCACCACGCGCTTCGCCCCATACACGTGCTCCAGCCCCGCCAGGATGCCCTCGCCGTGCACGGCGACCGCGCGGTTCGTCTGGGGGACGTAGGCATAGCGGCCCCCCAGCGAGTGCAGGTTCCCATCGAAGATGAGCCCCACCACGCGCCCGTCGCGGTCCACCAGGGGCGAGCCGGAGTTGCCGCCGATGATGTCGTTGGTGGTGGCCACGTCGAACGGCGTCTGGGGCGGCACCTTGCCGCGCGCCTTCAGCCAGGTGTCGGGGAGCTTGTACGGCGCCTTGCCGGTGTGCCGCTCATACGCGCCGCCAAAGGTGGTGAGCGCCGCCACGGGGCGGCCATTCTCATCCCAGCCCTTCACCTGCCCCGCGTTGAGGCGGAGGGTGAAGGTGGCGTCCGGATAACCGGAGGTGCCGTACACCGCGAGGTGCGCCCTGGCGATGCGCTCGCCGTTGCGCTTGAGCACCGCCTCCACGGTGTCCTCGTAGCGCTTGCGCGCCGCGCGGGCCTCCGCGTCCACCTTGCGCGCGAAGAGAATCATCGGGTCCTTGGAGGCCGCGACCGCCGCCTTGCCGCCCTTGAGCAGCGCGGCGCGCACCTTCACGTCCCGCAGCTTCGTGCCACGCACCAGGGCGCGCGCCAGGTCCTCGGGCGCCTCGCGTCCGAGCACCTGCTGGACGAAGGGGTCATCCGCGCCCAGCGTCTCGCGCACGCGGGTGAGGCCGAACGTCAGCAGCGCCTGGTCCAGCTCGAGCGTCACCGGCGCGTCGCGCAGCAGCTGCTGCTCCAGCGTGGGGAGCTGGGCCTGGGTGTACTCGCGCAGCCGCTCCGCGTTGGGTTTCTCCTTCTCTTCCGCCACGCGCACCAGGTGCCGGGCCATGCGGAAGAGCTCGGAGGGGTAGGCGTCCCCGGCCTCCTTCATGCGGTAGTCGGGCAGCATGCGGCGGTACACGTCCAGCGCCTGGGTGATTTCCTCCCACGCGCCGTCGGTGGCGGCCTTCACCTGCGCGTTGGCGTCCACCTGCTGGCGCAGCGCCGCCTCGTCCTGACGCTTGCCAGCCAGCAGCGCCGGGTCCGCCAGCGCCTGGTGCCGCCCGCGCAGCGCCTTGAGGCCGTTCTCCACGCCGCGCAGCAGGGAGCGCGTGGTGCGGTAGCGCTCCGCGGAACCCCCGGCGTACTCGCGCAGCATGCCGCGCAGCTCGGCGAGCTGGAGCAGCGTGTACGGCAGGTTGACGTCGCGCTGGAACTCCAGCTCGGCGACGGTCGCCTTGCGCTCGGTGCCACCGGGATGGCCAGAGACGAAGACGAGGTCCCCCTCCTTCGCGCCCTGCTTCGCCCACGGCAGGAAGTGCGGGCTCTTCGCGGGCGCGTTGTCCTGCCACACGCGCAGGAAGGCCGCGTCGAAGCCGAAGCGCGGGAAGTTGAAGTTGTCCGGGTCACCGCCGAAGGCGGCCATGGAGAACTCGGGCGCGAAGACGAGCCGCACGTCCTGGAAGCGGCGGTACTTGTACAGGTGATACCTGCCGCCGTTGAAGAGCGTCACCACGTCACAGCGCACGTCCCCGGACGTGGCGCAGGCGGCCTCCACCGCGGCCGTCTCCTTCTTCAGCGCGGTGTTGAAGGCCGCGCCGGTGAGGCCCTTCGTCGCCGCGTTCATCCGCGCGGTGACGTCCGTCATCTCCACCAACTGGTTGGCCTCCACCTTCGGGCAGCGCAGCTCCCGCGCGGCGCTCGAGGCGTAGAAGCCCTTGGCCAGCAGGTCCTTCTTCGGCGAGGACAGGTCCTCGATGCAGCCGCGGATGCAGTGGTGATTGGTCATCACCAGGCCCTCCGGCGACACGAAGCTGGCGGAGCAGCCGCCGGCCAGCCGCACCGAGCCGAGCCGGACGTGGTCCAGCCACGCCTGCGTGGGCGTGAAGCCATGGGCCTTGTTCACCGTGTCGGAGGGAAAGGCGTCGTAGGTCCACATCCCCTCATCCGCGGCGGCGGGGAGGGACAGGAGCAGGCCGAGTGCGAGCAGTCTGCGATCCACGTGCGGGCGTCCTTCTGTCGTGACTGTGAGTGGGTGTCGCCGGCTCTGGACTTGACGGCCGGCGCGCGTCAACCTCCGGGCGGAGGACGCATTCCCCACAGGTATCATGCGCCGCGTCAGATATGGTGGCGGCAATGTCCGGCAAGCATCGCGTCTACCTCGTCCCCGGTTTTTTCGGCTTCATCAACCTGGGCGAGCTCATCTACTTCGGCCACGCCCTGGACTACTTGAAGGCGGAGCTGGCCCGCAGGCAGGTGGAGTCGGAGGTCATCATCGTCCTCTCCCACCCCACGGCCTCCATCCGCACGCGCACCGCGGACCTGCTGAGGGCCGTGCAGGAGACAGCCGCTGGAGACGAAGGGCCCATCCACCTCATCGGCCACTCGACGGGCGGGCTGGACGCGCGGCTGTTCGTCAGCCCTGGCGCGCAGGTGGCGGAGGGCCTGGACCTGGAGCCCTTCGCCAGGCGCGTGCGCTCCGTGACGTCCGTGTCCACCCCGCACGCGGGCACGCCGCTGGCCACGTTCTTCATGGGCCTGTTCGGACAGCGCATCCTCAAGCTGCTGTCGCTCTTCACCGTGTACGTGCTGCGCTTCGGCCGGCTGCCGCTGCGCGTGGTGTTCCGCTTCGGACATCTGCTGGCGCGGGCGGATGACCAGCTCGGGTTCAAGCCCACCTTGCTGGACCAGCTCTATGACCAGCTCCTGGGGGACTTCTCCTCGGAGCGGCGTGACGCGGTGTCGAAGTTCCTGAGCGACGTGGGCAACGACACGTCGCTGATTCCGCAGCTCACGCCGGAAGGCATCGACCTGTTCAACGCCAGCACGCTGGAGCGGCCCGGCGTGCGGTATGGCTCGGTGGTGACGCAGGCGCGGCCGCCGTCGCTGCGCACGCGCATGGCGGCGGGGCTGGACCCGTATGCCCAGCTCACGCACACCATCTACGCGCTGACGTACGGACAGACGCAGCGGATGCCGCTCACCGCGCTGCCCCTGCACACGCCCGCGCAGACGGCGGCGCTGGTGCAGGCGTATGGCGCGATGCCCGGGCCCACGGCGTGTGACGGCATCGTCCCCACGCGCTCCCAGGTGCATGGCCGGGTGCTGGCCGCGGTGCGCGCGGACCACCTGGACGCGATTGGCCACTTCGACCAGCCCGCGCACCAGCCTCCGCACGTGGACTGGCTCATCTCCGGCTCCGGCTTCCGCAGGCCCCAGTTCGAGTCGACGTGGAAGGCCATCGTCGACTTCATGCTGGAAGGCGAGCAGCCCGGCGTCCGGCCGGGTCAGTAGACGCCAATCAGGTGAATCTGCACGCGCGGATTCCCAAGGTACTCCTCCAGCCGCCAGCGGCTGCGCATGCCGTCATCTCGGATGCCCAGGCCGCCGCCAGCCTCCGGCGCCTCGGCGCTGGCGAGCGCCTCCCGGAGCTGGGACACGGCCCAGGTGTCGAAGTTCGGATCGCCGGAGCCTTCGAGCACCTTGAGGTCGAGCAGCTCCCCGTCGCGCGCCTGCCAGACCTCGACGATGGCCTTGAGCGCGAGCACCGGCGCGGTGACGTCCGCCATGTACATGCTGGCCGCGCGGCCGGCCTCGACGGCCGCCTGCATGCGATTGCGCTGCTCCAGCCGGTGGTCCCGGGGCTCGGCGACGACGGGGCTGCCTGTCTTTCCAAAGCGCGCGATGGCATCCACCTGCTCGCGCTTCATCCGTGCGCCCAACACCTTCAGGTCCGGGGGTGGCGGGTTCACCAACTGCCTGGCGAAGCCTTCCCGCAGCGTCGCGAAGTAGGGATGCGTGGCGCCGCTCGACGCGCGCGCGCTCGCGGCGGCGTCCTGCGCCCAGCCGTCCACCCGCTCACGGGCCTCCTCGGCCTGCCGGGCCGCCAGCGCCTTCGGGTCAGGGGCTTCACCCGGGCGGAGTGTCCGTCCCGTCGACGGTGGGCCACCGCGCAGCAGACCACCGCCCAGCAGGCCCTCTGGCTCCAGGTTGGGACGCTGCTGTGGCGGAGGGACGTCTTGAGCCAGGACCTGGGGCGGAGCTTCGGAGCCCGCCGGGACGTCTTCGGGCGGAGGTGACTGGGCCGTGTCGGGGGGCTCCGTCGTGGCCCGGCGCGGGCGCTCCGCGTGGCGCGGCGGCTCCCTCTTCGGTGGCGGGCGCGGAGGCGCTTCGTCAGGAGGCGGCTGGCGGGGCTCAGGCACCGGCGGCGCGAGGGGAGGCGTCACGTCCTGGTAGACGACCTCCATCTCGACGGCACGGGGTGTCACCCGGCGCTGGCGGTCGCTGGGCGCACGGCTCGACAGCGCCACGAAGAGCGCTCCGTGCAGGAGCCCCGAAACCAGGAGCATGAGAATCAGCTGAGCGCGCCGCGACACGGCGGACAGCTTGCCTCGCCATGCCACCACAGTGAAGCAGCCCTGTGGACTGGCGCACGGGACTGACGCGTGCCTGCCAACTCCCCGCCCCCACCTTCCCTCCAGGCACGACTGACAACCCGACTTCGCCGGATGGTAGGCAAGGGTGGGGTGGCTCAACAGGCAGGCGCGGCTGAAACGCCCCCCTTCCGGCCTCGCGGCTACCGTCCGCTGGCCGGCTTTCGCCCCTCCTCCCGCGGAAGCGCCACGCGGCGAAGCCAATGGGCAATGGCCCGTCCGATGTCATCCGGGAGGTCCTCACTCGCGTGGTGGCCGGCGGCGCCGAGCGCCACGACCTTGAGGTTGACGAACCGGCCTTGAGCCCACTCGACGACGGACGGAGCGCCGAGCGGCGTCGGGCTGTCGAAGGTGAGCAGCAGCTTGGGGACCTCCGGCGACGCGCCCATCCAAGCGACATAGCGCTCCAGCACCGCCATCATGTCCGCCGGCTGATTCTCGATGGGAATTTCCCGCGGCCACGCCAACAACGGGCGCCGTGAAGACGCGTCTGGATAGGGCGCCGCGTACACCGCGGCCTCAGCCGCGGTCAGGCCCCGCTTGACGCCGACGCCCAGCGAGCGGGCCAGGAACTGGTTCTGCTCCAGCACCAGGGTCTCCCCCACGCCAGGCGTCCGCAGGTTCTTGAACAGCTCGGCGCCTTGCGGTGGGTAGTCGCTCCACTCGAGTGAGCGGAGGAAGGTCTCGTACACGACGAGGCCGCGTACCCTTCCGGGGTGACGAGCGGCCCAGTCCATGGCCAGCGAGCCGCCCCAGTCGTAGCCCACGAGCACGACGTCGCGCAGGTCGAGCGCGTCGAACCAGGCGTCGAGATACCGGGCGTGGTCGGCGAAGCGGTAGGCGAGGTCCGGCTTGCCCGAGTCGCCCATGCCAATCAGGTCGGGCGCCAGCACGTGGTAGCGGTCCGAGAGATGGGGGATGACGTCGCGCCAGACATAGGACGAGGTCGGGTTTCCATGGAGCAAGACGACCGAAGGGCCGCGACCAGCCTCCCGATAGGCCATGTGGGAATCGAGGACGTTGATGTCACGCATGGCTGTCTCCAGAGGCAAGGGAGGGGTCGCCACGCGCAAGCACGCGGTGAGTACGACCGAGAGGAGCGGGAACAGCAGCTTCATCCTTCGCATGGCCTCTTCATGGGGCGCTTCATCATTTTCGGATAGTGATTGTTCGTGATGGGTATCCTCACCACGCATGAGTATTTCCGCAATCGACCTCAACCTGCTGGTGGTGCTCGACGCCGTCCTCACCGAGCGCAGCGTCGCGCGTGCCGCTCGCCGCCTCCATGTCACGCCATCGGCCATCAGCAACGCCCTGGCCAGGCTGCGCGTCGCGCTCGGCGACCCGCTGTTCGCCCGCAGCGGCCGGGGCATCGTCCCCACGCCCCGCGCGGTGGCGCTGGCCCCCGCGCTGACCCGCGCCCTCCGGGACCTTGAGCACGCCGTTCACGGTGCGGCCTTCGACCCCGCCACGACCACGCGGGAGTTCTCGCTCGCCATCGCGGATTCCGGACAGATGGTGCGACTGCCTCGCATCGCCACGCTGCTGGCCGCTGAGATGCCTCGCGCCCGACTACGGGTGATGGGCATCGACACCTTCCTCACGGGAGGCGGCCTGGCCAGCACCGAGGTCGACGTCGCCATCGCGGTGGGCGAGAAGTCCCCCGGCCTGCATCTGGAGCCCCTCTACCGGGAGCGCACCGTGCTGGTGGCGCGCCGCAATCATCCCCAGGCTGGAGAGCGTGTCTCCAGGAGCGCGCTGGCCAGCCTGCGCCACGTCGAGGTGCAGGTGGCCCCCGGCAAGGGCTACCGCGCGCTGCCCGGCGCCTACGCCCGGCTCGGCATCGCTCGCGACGTCGCGCTGGTGGTGCCGAACTTCAGCGCCGCCGCCGCCGTGGTCGCGGAAACCAACCTGGTCGCCACCCTGCCCGCCTCACTGCTCTCCCGGCTCGGCCCTCGCCTCGGCCTCCGCGGCGTGCAGAGCCCGGTGCCCTCGCTCACCCTCACCATCAACCTGTGCTGGCACGAACGAACCCACGCCGACCCCGCGATGCGCTCCTTTCGCGACCTCATCCGGCGCGCCGGTGCCGCACCGAGGCCCCGGCGCACCTCGGCCGCGACCTGAGCACCGTCTGGCCCCGGCGCGAGGCGGCAACCCCACGCCGCCTCACGCCTTCTTCAGCACCGCCAGGAAGCGGGCGTCCGCGATGTGCGTGCCCTCGAAGTCCTCCAGCCGGACGGGAATCCACTCGCGGGCCTTGTCCCCCTTCTGCTGGAGCGTGGCGTCCAGGGTGTTGAACACCTCGGGAGGCGGCTCACAGATGGCGCGCACGCCGCCCTTGGCCTTCGCGTGGAAGGACACCTGCAGCTCATTCACGAGCGCCAGGTAGCGGCCCGGCGGGAAGCGGCGGAAGAGCCACACGCCCATCGTCAGCTCCATCACCGTCACCTGCACGCCCAGGTACACGCTGCCCACGTGGTTGCGCGTGCGCCGCTTCAGCGGCACGGACACCTTCGCCCGGGCATCCGAGGCGTCCTCCACCCGGACGCCCATCACCGAGGACAGCGGGATGATGTTCTTCACCGCCACCGTCAGCAGCGCGTTCGCCGCGCTGGGAGACACCTGACGCAGCCGTTCCACGAGGTCGAGAGCAAGCATGGTCCGCCCATCATACCGGCCAGGGGCCCGGCCGCCTGCCCCCCAGGCGCCACCCACGGACTGGCATTCCCAAAAGGAATCCCCACCTTGGACTGACCATGAACTTTCCAAGCCATGTCAATCTCCCCACCGACGCCCGTGAGGAGCTCATCGATTCGCTCAACACCCTGCTGGCCGACGCCATCGACCTGCATTGGCAAATCAAGCAAGCGCATTGGAACATCCGCGGCCGGCACTTCTACAGCCGCCACGAGCTGTTCGACGACCTGGCCAAGCACGTCCGCAAGCAAGCCGACGAGTTCGCCGAGCGCGCCGGCACGCTGGGCGGCTACGCCGAGGGCACCATCCGGCTGGCGGCCAAGAACAGCGAGCTGCCCGAATACGACCTGAAGGCCGTGGACGGTGACGACCACCTCAAGGCCCTGGTGGACCGCTTCGCCCGCTACGGGGCCAGCATCCGCAACGGCATCCACCGCGCCGACGAGCTGAACGACCCCGTCACCGCGGACCTCCTCACCCAGACGCTGGGCGAGGTCGAACTGGACCTGTGGTTCCTGGAGAGCCACCTGCACGGCGAGCCTCGCGCGGGGGTGCGCCGCGGCGGCGGTGACGTCCGCGCCCAGGACGCCTCCATCCCCCCGTCCAACGCCTGAACGAAGCGTTGACCACCGGAAGGCCCCCGCGCGCCTGCTCAAGAGCAAGCGCGCGGGCGGGCTCCAGCGTATAGAAGGCGTCCTCTCACGATGGAGGACGCCTTTTGACTTCACAGACGCGCATGGACGGGAAGGTGTGCCTCATCACCGGGGCCACGGGTGGCATTGGCCTGGAGGCCGCCAAGGCGCTCGCGCGCATGGGCGCCACGGTGGTGCTGGTGGGCCGGGACGCGGGCCGCACCGAGGCGGCCGTGGCCGCCGTGAAGGAGGCCGCCCCCAGCGCCCAGGTGGACTGGCTCCGCGCCGACCTCACCTCCCTGAAGTCCGTGCGGGAGCTGGCGCGGACCTTCCGCGAGCGCTATTCGCGGCTGGACGTGCTGCTGAACAACGCGGGGCTCATCCTGGACCAGCGCCAGGTGACGGAGGACGGACTGGAGGCCACCCTGGCCACCAACCACTTCGCGCCCTTCCTCCTGACGAACCTGCTGCTGGACGTGATGAAGGCCACCGGCCCGGCCCGCATCATCAACGTCTCGTCGGATGCCCACGCCGCGGGCAAGCTCGACTTCGAGGACCTGCAGAGCGAGCGGAGCTTCATCGGCTTCCGCGTGTACGGCACGTCGAAGCTGGCCAACATCCTGTTCACCCGCGCGCTGGCGAAGCGGCTGGAGGGCACGCAGGTGACGACCAACGCCTTGCACCCGGGCGTGGTGCGCACGGGCTTCGGTCACAACACCCAGGGGTTCTTCCGCCACATCGTCAAGCTGGGCGCGGCGTTCATGCTTTCGGCGGAGAAGGGAGCGCGGACGTCCATCTACCTGGCGTCCTCGCCCGAAGTGGAGGCAGTGTCCGGGCAGTACTTCTACAAATGCCGTCCGAAGAAGCCGTCCTCCGCCGCGCGGAACGACGCGCTCGCGGAGCGGCTCTGGCAGGTGAGCGCGCAGCTCACGGGAGTCACGGAATGATTGACCTGTATACGTTCGCTACGCCCAACGGGCAGAAGGTCTCCATCGCCCTGGAGGAGCTGGGCCTCCAGTACAAGACGCACGTGGTGGACATCACGAAGGGCGAGCAGTTCAAGCCCGAGTTCCTGGCCATCAACCCCAACAACAAGATTCCGGCCATCGTGGACCACGCCGCGCTGGACCACCGCCCGCTCACCGTCATCGAGTCCGGCGCCATCCTCATCTACCTGGCGGAGAAGACGGGCCAGCTCTTGCCCTCCCACCCGCGCGGCCGGGCGGAGGTCCTGGAGTGGCTGATGTTCCAGATGGGCGGCGTGGGCCCCATGTTCGGCCAGCTCAACCACTTCGCCCGCTTCGCCCCCAAGAAGGTCCCCTACGGCATCGAGCGCTACCACGCCGAGTCCCGGCGGCTCATCGGCGTGCTCGACGGAAAGCTGGGCGGGGGGGACTACGTCGCGGGCCGCTATTCCATCGCGGACATCGCCCTGTACCCCTGGGTGGCCGGCACCCGCGCGTACTTCCCCGAGCTGCTCCAGGGCTCCAGCAACGTCGTGCAGTGGCTCCACCGCGTGGGCAGCCGTCCCGCCGTGGAGCGCGGCATGAAGGTCCCCGAGCTCAAGTAGTCCCACGCAGCTTCCCTGGAAGCGCGGTGGCTGGATGGCCGCCGCGCTTCCGTGTGTTCTCCCCCGTCATGGCCACGCTCGAACAGCTCCGATTCGACAACACCTACGCCCGCCTGCCCGCTGGGTTTGGCGCGCGCGTCCACCCCAGTCCCTTCCCGGACGCGAAGCTGGTGAGCGTCAACCCCGCCGCCTTGGCGCTCCTGGACCTGACGCCCGAGGAAGCGCGGCGGCCGGAGTTCGTCGCGGCGCTGGGCGGCGAAAAACCCCTGCCGGGCATGGAGCCCTTCGCCATGGTGTACGCGGGGCACCAGTTCGGCGTGTACGTGCCCCGGCTGGGCGACGGCCGCGCCCTGCTGCTCGGAGAGGTCCGCAACGCCGCCGGTGAGAAGTGGGACCTGCACCTCAAGGGCGGCGGGCCCACGCCCTTCTCGCGCGGGGGCGACGGACGCGCGGTGCTGCGCTCCACCATCCGTGAGTACCTGTGCGGTGAGGCCATGCAGGGCCTGGGCATCCCCACCACGCGGGGCCTGGGCATCCTCGGCAGCCAGGCGCCGGTGTACCGCGAGGCGGTGGAGACGGGCGCGATGCTGGTGCGCATGGCGCCCTCGCACGTGCGCTTCGGCACCTTCGAGTTCTTCCACTACACCGAACAGCGTGAGCACGTGGCCTCGCTGGCCGACCACGTCATCGCCGAGCACTTCCCCCACCTGGCGGGCCAGGAGGGCCGCTACGCGCGCTTCTACACGGAGGTGGTGGAGCGCACGGCGCGGCTGATTGCGCAGTGGCAGGCGGTGGGCTTCGCGCACGGGGTGATGAACACGGACAACATGTCCATCCTGGGCCTCACGCTGGACTACGGGCCCTTCGGCTTCCTGGACGACTTCGAGCCGGGCTTCATCTGCAATCACTCCGACGACCGGGGACGCTACGCGTTCGACCAGCAGCCGCGCATCGGCATGTGGAACCTCGCGTGCCTGGGCGAAGCGCTGCTCACCCTCATCTCGGAGGACGAGGCCCGCGCGGCGCTGGCCACCTACCAGCCCGCCTTCAACGCGCACTTCATGGACCGGATGCGCGCGAAGCTGGGCCTGCGGGAGGCGCGCGACGAGGACCGCGAGCTGGTGAGCGACTTGTTCGCCCGCATGGCCGAGGCCCCCGTGGACTACACGCGCTTCTTCCGCGCGCTGGGCTCGGACGCCCGTCCCGTGCGTGACATGTTCCCCGCCCCCGAGGGCTTCGACGCCTGGGCCGGGCGCTACCGGGCGCGGCTGGCCGCCGAGGGCAGCGTGGACCCAGAGCGCCACGCGCGCATGGCCCGGGTGAACCCCAAGTACGTGCTGCGCAACTGGGTGGCGCAGGAGGCCATCTCCCGCGCGGAGGCTGGGGACTTCTCGCTCGTGGACCGGCTGCTCGGCGTGCTGTCGGACCCGTTCGCCGAGCACCCCGACGCGGAGTCCTACGCGGCGGCGCCCCCCGCCTGGGGCCGGCACCTCGAGGTGAGCTGCAGCTCCTGAGGCCGCGCCACGGGCGAAGGTTGAAGAGGCGAAGCTTCCGCCCGGACGCGCTTGCCGGAACCCACGGCAGGCCCAACCTTTGCTGTCCATGGTGACAGACCTCACCCGGTTGCCCCTGCGAGGGAAAGACGGCGCCTTTCACGTCGTCGTCGAGTCCCCCCGAGGCTCCACGCTGAAGCTCAAGTACGACACGGCGCTCAAGGCCTTCAGCCTCTCACGGCCGCTCCCCAGGGGCCTGAGCTATCCCTTCGACTGGGGCTTCATCCCCTCCACCCAGGGGCCGGATGGGGACCCGCTGGATGCCATGGTGCACTGGGACGACGCGAGCTTTCCCGGCGTGGTGCTGCCCTGCCGCGCGCTCGGCGTGCTCCAGGTGGAGCAGAACACGGGGGACGGCGGACGCGAGCGCAATGACCGCATCCTCGCGGTCCCCGTCACCCTGTCCCGCGCCGGACACCTGACGGACTCTCAGCAACTGCCACGGCGCGAGCGAGAGGAACTGGAGCACTTCTTCCTCGCCGCCGTGCGCTTCGAGGACAAGGACGCGCGCATCCTGGGCTGGGAGGGGCCGGAGGGTGTCGAGCGGATGCTCCGCCAACACGCACGCACGGAGGAATAGATGGCTCACCCCACGCCCATCCGAGGACTCGGGCCCGACAGCCGACTGGGAGACGCCGCGCGCCGCATCCTCGCGGGCCGGCTCGCGGACGTCCGCAAGCCAGAGGCCGGCTTCCAGGACGCCGTGGATGACGAGTCCGTCCATGACATGCGAGTGGCCACCCGGCGGCTCCGCGCCGCCCTCAAGGTGTTCCGCTCCCTGGGCGGCCTGAAGAAGCTGGAGCGCGACGTGAAGCGCATCCAGGACGCGCTGGGGGGCGTTCGCGACGTGCACGTCCAGTCCGCGTGGCTGGAGGGCGTGGCCCGGAAGGCGAGCAAGAAGCCCCAGGTGCGCGCCGGCATCCAGACGCTGCGCAAGAAGCGGCTGTCCGAGCTGGAGACGCACGAGACGCGCCTGCACGCGGAGCTGGAGCGCTGGGTGGACAAGACGGTGCCCCGGCTCTTGCGCAAGCTGGACGGGCTGGATGACGGGCACCGCTTCGCCGGCCGCCGCGTCCGGGACGCGCTGCGCCAGCGCCTCAAGCGCGTGCAGAAGCGAATCGACACGTACGTGGTCGCGGCC
Source organism: Myxococcus sp. SDU36 (assembly GCF_030168875.1). NCBI lineage: Bacteria > Pseudomonadati > Myxococcota > Myxococcia > Myxococcales > Myxococcaceae > Myxococcus > Myxococcus sp. SDU36. The sequence continues at coordinate 7,628,916 of NZ_CP077414.1, read as the reverse complement.
GACGCGGCGTCCGCCCACGAGCTGCGCAAGGAGCTGAAGCGGCTGCGCTACGAGCTGGAAATCTTCCAGCCGGCCTTCCGCCGCACCCTGGACGCGCTGCTGGAGGTGCTCGTCCCGCTCCAGGACGGCCTGGGCGAATTGCATGACGCCGACGTGCGGCTGGAGCTGTTCGAGCGGCTGGCCGCGGAGTCCGCGCCGCGCGAGCGCAAGTCCGCGCGGGCGCTGCTCCCCCTGGTCCGGGAGGAGCGGACGAAGCGCGCGGCGGAGATTGCCCGCGAGGTCCAGCGCTGGCGCACGGAGGAGATTCCCAAGCGCCTGCGCCGCATGTTGACCTGAGTTCACAGCGTGTGTGTCGGGTTTTCCCGACACATCGAAGCGCATTGCCATGCGTGGCTGCATTTGCTGTAACGCCCAAAGCTCTTTCCCCCGCCCCGCGCATGCTCCCGCCCCGCCCCTCCTCCACGACCTTCGCCCGCGCCCTGTTGCTGAGCCTCTTCGCCACGCCCCTGACCGCACGCGCCTGGGTGCCTCCGTCCGCCTCCTGCTCGGCGACCACGTCGGCCCCGGTACAGGACAGTGACTGCGACGGCATCCCGGACCATGTGGAGGACGCGAACCAGAACGGCCGCGTGGATGTTGGCGAGACGGACCCGAACAAGCGCGACACGGATGGTGACGGCGCCAGCGACCTGACCGAGTACCTGGCGGGCACGGACGCCAACCGCGACGCCTTCCTCTCCTTCCCCGAGCCCATGGTCTTCGACCTGGTGCGCGGCCTGGACTCGGAGCGGGGCGAACTGGAGTTCAACACGCTGCTGCGGCTGCGGCCCCGGAGCGAGGGCATGCTGCTCCAGTACGCCCCCGAGGTGGAGTACGCCTTCGGCGACGGCATGGCCGCGGAGCTCGAGCTGCCCATGGAGAATGAGCGGGTGGCGGCGCTGAAGGCAGCCCTCCAGTTCACCTTCCACGTCGACCCGCGCCACCGCTGGGCGCACGGCATCCAGGTGCTCGCCGAGCAGAAGCTGCAGGAGCGGGAGACCGAGCTGGCGATGCTGCACATCGGCAAGGTGCGGTTGGGTGAGCGCGTGAGCCTCATCTCCATCTCCGGCGTGCAGGGTGTCCATGCCCGCGAGAGCGGCAGCGTGCATGCCGCCGGGCTCGTCAACCTGAGCGCCTTCTATGCGGTGGCGCAGCAGGTGCTCGTGGGCGTGGAGACGAACCTGCGGCTGGACGACGCGCTCGAGTTCGACTGGATGGTGATGCCCCAGGCCCACGTGCAGCTCAACCACCACGCGCGGATGCAGGTGGGCATGGGCGCCGTCAAGGGTGGCCCCAGCGGCGTGGAGCCCATGCTGTCCACGCGCTTCATCATCGAGATGTAGCGCGGCGACCCGTCCGCCCTGCCACGCCCAGGCGAATACCCAGGCGTGGCGGACCTGTGTACTACGGCCAGGGGGTCGGGTCCGGGTTCGGATCCAGGCAGCGCGGGCCGACGCAGCAGTCGACGTAGCACGTCATGACGTCCTCGCCCGGACCGCAGATGCCGTCACCGCAGGCGAGGATGAGGCCGCAGTCCGCCCGGCAACTCCGGGGCGTCTCCAGGCCGTTGCAGACGCCGTCGCCACAGAGGGAACCACAGTCAAAGTCGCAGGTCGCGGTCGTCTCCGAGCCGTTGCAGATGCCGTCGCCGCACCAGGTGAGGGGCCCGCAATCCTGGGGGCAGGTGTTGGTGGTCTCGTTGCCGTTGCAGATGCCATCACCACAGTAGGTGAGGATGAGGCCGCAGTCCTCGGGGCAGGTGCGACTCGTCTCGCGCCCGTTGCACACCCCGTCCCCACACCACGTGAGCACGTTGCAGTCCCAGGGACAGTTGTCGCCGTTCTCCCCGTTGAGGGTGTCACAGAAACCGTCGCCACACAGGTAGCGCTGAACCTCCGCCTCGGACTGCCCCACCTCCACCAGCTCCGACTCCGACTCCACGGGGCCACAGGCGGCCAACAGCCCCAGCGACAACCCAGCCAGCATGACGACCAGACGAGACTTCACGTGAACCTCCTTGGGGGAACGAGGCCACGCATGTCAGCGCATTCTGAATAAACAGACAACACCCGGGTTCATGAAACGCGATGGCAACAACCACCGTGACACATGAGCCGGACACGGAGACCGCGTCCGTCCTGACCCGGTCCCCGCGTTTTGTAGCGCATTCCGTTACATGTAATCGAAGGGCATGGTGACGGAGAGCGCATGGATGAGCTGATCGGTCTGCTGGGAGGGCCTGCGCATGAAGACGTTGAGGTAGCCCACCTCGATGGAGGAGTGGTCTCCGAACCTCCAGCCCGCACCGACGAACGCGCGGTTCATGTCGAAGCCGGCGCTGGGGCCGTTCGTCACCGAGTTGAGGTGGTAGAAGACCTCATCCCAGACAATCAACGACAGCCGCCCACTGGCGGCCACCGGGTGCGAACCGCGCAGCATGACGCGGGCCCGGAGGGAGATGTCCGTCGTCTCGGACAGCAAGCGCTGCTCCAGGCGGGCGCGGAGCGTGCTCCGCACCTGCCCGAACTTCGGCGTGTAGAGGAACTGCTGGAAGACGCGGCTTTCGCCCTGCTGCAGGGACGAGTCGCCCTCCCACTTCCTCAGCGGAATCCAGCCATTCCCCAGCCACAGCGACATGCTCTGGGCCAGCCGGACGCCTCCCGCCGAGCGGAGGATGGCGCGGGCGTCGTCCTTGCCGAAGCGCGGCTGGGCTTCCAGGTAGTAGAGGAAGTGCTCGCCGATGCCGCCCTGCGCCGTCACCGAGTACCAGAGCTGGGCCTCCGCGCTGACGGGCCGGGCCTCCACGGTGCGAAGGGGAGTGACGAGCAACAGACTGATGAGGGGAATCCAGGTCGCCGTGCGCATGATGCGCATGCCCTAGAGCACGACGCGCGCACCGGCTCAACGGGTCAAAGCGCGAATGCAGTCTGACTGACGATGACGCGTCCGCCCTTCACCGTGGGGGAAGGACGGACGGCCCATGCCACCTACTGCGTGGGCTGCTGGGAACCCGGGGTGGACTGGCCACTCTCCGGAGCGGCCGGCGCCGTGGGCTGCACCTGCGAGGTCGCCTCGATGCGCACCGCCTGGGGCTCTCCGCTCTGCGCGTCGGTCCGGTACGAGGCCCGGACCTGGCTGCCCTCCTGGATGTCCCCAGCGCTGGCCTGGCGCCCGTCCACCGTGACCTGCGTCTGCGGCGACAGCTGGAGGCGAAGCTGAGGCTCGCCCTGTGAGCTGAGCAGCAGCTCGTCGTCGTTGGCGCTCAGCACCTCACCGACGATTTGCTGCTCGGTGCCCTCCTGCGCCTGGGGCGCGGGCGCCACGGCCACCGGCTGCTGCGACTGCTGACGCAGCTGCTCGGTCTGCTGGCGGGCCTGCTGGTTCTGCTGCGCCAGCGTCTCGCTCTGCTGACGCTGGGCCTGCTGCGCCTCCTGCTGGGCCTGCTGCGCCTCTTGCCGGGCCTGCTGCGCCAGCTGCTGAGCGCGCTGCTGGGCCTGCCGGGCCTCCTGCGAGGCCGTATGCGCCTGGGCCTGGGCCTCCTGATAGGCCTGCTGCTTCTCGTGGAGATCCTGTTGGGCGCTGGCGGCCTGCTCCTGCTGCTTGCTCGCCTGCTCCTGGGCCTGGCGGGCCGAGCCGAAGGCGCTCTCCGTGCGCTGCTGTGCCTGCGCCAGCTGTTCATTCACCGCGGACTGCCCGCTTGCCTGCCCTTGGGTCCCCCGGTCGCGTTCTTCACACGCCGTCCCCAGCGTCAATGCAGCGGCGCCCGCCATCAACCATCCCGCTCGAAATCTCATTGGATGCCTCCCGTCGTCATGCACGTCCTAGGAGAAAGATGGCGAGCGGCATCCTCGCGCCAACCCACATCCGCTCCAGGCGTCCGCCCTCCCGGCCGCCCTCCTCCACGTGTTGATGCACGAAGCGCTACCCATGGATGGGGTTTAACGGTAAGGGGCGCCCCCCATGCGTGCGTGCGGACTCGATTTCGGAACCAGCAACACCGCCGCGGCCCTGCCTGACGGCACGGTGCTGTCCCTGCAACCCCATACCGCGGAGGCCCGTCTCTTCCGCTCCGTCCTCTTCTTCCCGGACGATGAGCAGGACATCTACGCCGGCGCCGACGCCATCCAGCGCTACCTGGAGGACAACACCGGACGCTTCATCCAGTCCGTGAAGTCCTTCCTCCACTCCAGCTCCTTCCGCGCCACCCAGGTGAAGGGGCGCACCTACACCATCGAGGAGCTGGTGGCCGTGCTGCTGCGCCGCGTGCGGGACGCCGCCGCGAGCGCCATGGGCGGCGCGCCCGAGGCCGTCGTGCTCGGCCGGCCCGCCGTCTTCACGCCGGACCCGGAGGCGGATGCCCTGGCCCAGCAGCGCCTGCTGCGCGCCGCGGAGCTCGCGGGCTTCCAGCACGTCCAGTTCCTCATCGAGCCCATCGCCGCGGCGCTCGCCTATGAGGCCCAGCTCACCCGCGACGAGCTCGTGCTGGTGGCGGACTTCGGCGCCGGCACCACCGACCTCACCCTGATGCGCCTGGGCCCCAGCCGCCGCGACAACCCGGACCGCCGCCAGGACGTGGTGGGCTCCACGGGTGTGCGCATCGGGGGTGACCGCTTCGACGCGGAAATCATGCGCCACAAGCTGCTGCCCCGCTTCGGCGCGGGCTCCACCTACCAGGTGCGCGGCTTCAGCGACAAGCGGCTGCCCATTCCCCAGCACATCATGGCCAAGCTGCTCACCTGGCACGAGATGTCCTTCATCCGGGAGAAGTCCACCCAGGAGCTGCTGGAGACCATGCTCAACACGAGCGACCGCAAGGCCGAAATCCAGGCCCTGTACGACCTCGTCATGGACAACCTGGGCTACCGCCTGTTCCGCGCCATTGAAGCGGCCAAGGTGCGCCTGTCCCAGGAAGAGCAGGCCACGGTGGACTTCGAGGAGGCCCGCATCACCCTCCACGAGCCCATCACCCGCGAGGAGTTCGACACCTTCAGCAAGCCCCTGCTGGACGAGCTGGACGCGTGCACCACGGGCCTGCTGGAGAAGCACGCGGAGGCGAAGGACATCGACGCGGTGTTCCTCACCGGCGGCTCGTCGCAGATTCCCGCGGTGCGCCAGCTCTACGTGCGCCGCTTCGGCGAAGGGCGCGTGCGCACCGCGGATGCCTTCACCTCCGTGGCCGAAGGACTCGGGCGCGCGGCGGCGCACCTGTCCGTCTGAGCCGGACGTCCGGTGCGGGGCCTACGGGCCCACGTCCACGGTGCGGCTGAGCCACCCCACCCCGCCCCGCCCATCCCGCGCCACCACCCAGAAGGTGACGCGCTGGGGCGTGGCGGGGGTGTCGTAGGCGGACGTCGGGTCACCCGGCCGGCCCTCCACGGGCTCCTGGGAGCGGAACTCCTTCACCTCGCCGTCGCCCGTGGCGAACCAGCTGAAGAAGACCTGCTCGGGGCGCGGGCCTTCGTCCGTCTCCTCGACTTCGACGCTGCCTTCGGCCAGCACCGGTGTGAAGGTGACTTCGCGCGACACGGGCAGGGGGCCGGTGAGCGGCGCGCCGTCCCACAGGACGTCCGACACCACCGGATTCTGGTTGGGCGTGGGGGCGGCCCGCAGCGTCACCCGGCGCACGCCGCGCTCCGTGCCTTCCGGCGTGCCGCTGCCGTCCGTGGCCTCGTAGCCGATGAAGAGGGGAATGCCCCGGGCCAGCGCCTCGCGCAGCGCCGGGTCCTCCGGGTCCAGCGTTCCACCGCCGCCCGGATTGCCGGCGGCCAGCGCCTCCAGCAACACCGCCTGCACGTTCGCGTCCGAAAGCGACAGCTCGCCGGCCGGCAACGGCACGCTGTCGTCCCCCGGGCACCGCCCGTCATAGGGATTGCCGGTGAAGCGGCACAGCGCGTAGCGGACGGTGACGGGGCGCGCGTCCGGCGTCACCGCCAGCGCGCTGAACGTCATGGGCCCAGGCAGCGTGGAGGCGTCCGGGTCCACCACCAGCTCGGCGGGCTCCGCCTGGATGGCCAGCACGCGCACGCGCCGGATTTCACTCTGAAGCTCGAAGTCGGGGCCGCAGCCGGCCAGCAGCAGCGCCCCGAGCGCGGGGAGGATGGAACGCATGCTCAGAAGCTCCCTCGGGCGCCGATGATGGGAAGGATGGGCAGTCCTTCGAAGAAGGCGCTCTGGGTGTAGTTGTAGTTGTAGGCGATGCCTTCCACCGCCGGGTTGTTGTAGGCGTTCGTGAGGTCCAGGTAGACGTTGAGCGCCCACTTCTCGAAGACGAAGTTCTTGTCCACGCGGATGTCCAACTGGTTGAAGGACGGCAGCCGGCGCGAGTTCACCGCCGCGTAGAGCGGGATGAACACGTCCGACCCGTCGTCGCGCACCGAGCCCACCACCGGCGTCGTGGGGTTGCCCGAAGCGAAGCGCATGCGCGCGCCCAGCTCCCAGCCCGCCGGCAGCTTGTAGGACGCAATCGCTGTCAGCACGTGCGTCTGGTCATTGTCGAAGAGGCGCCAGCTTACGCCCGGCGCGTCCCGGCGCTCGCTGCGGCTGAGCGTGTAGGAGACCCAGCCGAAGAGCCGGTCCGTCAGCGCGCGGCGCACCAAGACCTCCAGGCCGTAGATGCGGCCCACGCCGCCGTTGCTCAGGCGCTCGGGCACCTGCTGGCCGCCGCGCACCACCGTGGCGTTGGAGCGGACGATGAGCCCGTCCAAGTCGTTGTAGAAGACCTCGCCGCCCACGAACCACTCCGGCCGCGCCTGCCACTCCGCGCCCACGCTGTACTGGAGCGACCGCTTCGCGCGCAGGTCCGGGTTGCCGAAGGCCACGCTCGGCTCGTCCTGCACGGGGGGCCCGTGGTAGACGCCCGCGCCGCCCTTGAGCGTCAGCGTGTCCGTCAGCCCGTAGCGGACCGCCAGCCGCGGGTTGAAGGTGCGGCGGGCCTGGGTCTGGTCGGTGAAGACGTAGCTCTCCGCGCGCAGGCCCGGCACCAGCAGCAGGCGCGGCGCGGGGCGCCAGCGCGCCTCCACCCAGGTGGAGGGGAAGTACTGGAGGAAGTCGCCGTCCGCCGTGAGCACGTCGTCGGTGACGGTGGGCGTGGGCGGCTCCCCCTCGCGGGAGAGGCCCTGGATGCGCGCGGTGACGCGGGCGAAGTTGCTCACCACGTCGATGCCGCCCGCCAGCGTGAGCGCCTCACCGAAGGCGTACTCCACCGTGGAGCGCAGGTTCAGGTCCGTGGAGGCGATGCGCAGGCCCCGGTCGCCGATGCCGAACTGGACCAGCGTGTTGCCCACCAGGCCGTGCGTGTCCAGGGTGAGCGCGTCCGCGCGGTACTGGTGCCGCAGGCGCAACTGGTTGAAGCCGGTGGTGACATTCAAGCCGCCGGTGACGGTGGGGTCGTCATCCGCCGGCCGGTCGAAGACGAGCCCCAGCCTGTCGCGCGAGGTGAGGCCCTGCAGCGTGAAGGTGTGGCGCGACCTCGGCTTCCACACCAGCTTGAGCTGCGCGTCGTAGTAGCGCGGCGCCACCTGGAGGCTGGGGCCGTTGTCGCCCTGCGGCACCAGGCCCAGCACCAGGTCGATGTACGAGCGCCGCCCCGCCACCGCGAAGCTCAGCGTGTCGGTGATGGGGCCCTCCACCACCGCGTTGGATTCGATGAGGCTGACGCCCACGGTGGCGTGGAGCCGGTCCGTGCGCGGCTCGCGGCTGCGCACGTTGATGACGCCGCCGGTGATGTCGCCGTAGTACGCGGAGAAGTTGCCGGGCAGGTAGTCCACCGCCTCCAGCAGCTCCGAGTTGTAGACGGAGGTGAGGCCGCCGAAGTGGAAGAGCAGGGGGATGCGCTGCCCGTCGAGGAAGACGCCGGACTCCTGCGGGCCCGTGCCGCGGATGACGAGCTGGCCCCCGTTGAAGGCGGGGCGCGCCACGCCGGGCAGGTTCTGCACCACCTTCAGCGTGTCACCCTGAGTGCCGGGGACGCGCTGCACCTCGGCCAGTTGGAGCGTGGTCTGCGTCACCTCCTTGCGCTCGCGCTCGCTGCGCACCACCGTCTCGAACGCGCCGAAGATGCGCTTTCGCACGTAGTACGTGGCGCGCGTCTCCTGGCCTTCCGTGAAGGTCTCCTCGGTGCGGAAGCGCTCGTAGCCGCTCTGCACCACCAGCACCTCGTGCGTGCCCAGGGGGATGCCGCGGAAGGAGAAGCGGCCTTCCTCGTCGGTGACGGTGGAGCGCTCCAGCGCGGGCAGCACCACCTCCGCGCCCAGGAGCGCGTCCCGCGTGCCGCGCTCCAGCGCCCGGCCGCTGAAGTTCACCGGAGCCTCGGGCTCCACGGCTGCGGCGTCCTCATCCGCAGGCGGCGGTGGACGGAAGACGAACTGGTAGGCGTATTCGATGCGCACCGGCGCGGGGACGCCGTCCACCTCTGCGGGCTCGAACTGGAACTGGCGGACCGCCGCCACCGCGGCCTCGTCGAAGCCGTGGCCGGCGGGCTGGGACACCTCGACGTGGGAGACGGCGCCCGTCTCCGAGATGTCGACCCACATCACCACCGTGCCCTCCAACTGCTGGGCAGCGGCTTGGGGTGGATAGGCGGCCTCCACCTGGCGCATCAGCGCGGGAGGCTTCGTCAACACACCCTGCGGCGCGCCGGCGTCGGCATCGGTGACGCCCGCGTCCTGCTGGGCGGAGGCGCCAGTGGCGGCGAGGAGACAGAGGACGGCGAGGAGGATTTTCATGAGGGGCGCGGGACTCCCGCGCCCCTCCTAGTGCGGCGCCTACTTCGGCGCGAGCACGATTTCGATGCGGCGGTTCAGACTGCGATTCTCCGCCGAGTCGTTGGCCGCGATGGGCTGGTACTGCCCGTAGCCCGCGGCGGAGAGGAACGTCGGGTCCACGCCAGCGTTCTGGAGTGAACGGACCACCGCCATGGCGCGCGCCAGGCTCAGCTCCCAGTTGGACGGGAACTGCCCGCCGCCGGTGGGGACGTCGTCCGTGTGGCCCTCCACGCGGATGATCTTCCCCTGCACCGTCTTGAGCGCGTCGGCGATCTTCTTCAGCGCCTCCTCGCCTTCCTTTCCGACCCGGGCGGAGCCGGAGGCGAAGAGAATCTTGTCCTTGAGCTGGACAGTCATCTTGCCCTTGAGCTCGGACAGCTGAATCTTGCCGTCGGAAATCTCCTGCTTGAGGCTCTGGGCCAGGTTCTCGTACTCGGAGCTGCGCTTCTCCAGCTCCTCCTTCGCCTGGGCCAGCTTCTTCGTGTTGCGCGCCAGCTCGTCGTTGAGGGCGGCCAGCTGCGCGTTCTTCTCCTCCAGCGCGCGGCGCTCCGCGGTGCCCGCGGTGAGGCGGGACTCAGCGGTGCCCAGGCGGGTGTTCAGCGCCTCCCGCTCCTGCTCCAGCTCGGCAACCTTCTCTTCCAGGGCCTTCACCTTGGCTTCGGCGGCCTCGCGAGCGCCCTTCTCGTCGTTGAGGCCCTTGGCGAAGTTCTCCGCCTCGAGCGCCTTGGCGTCGAACTTCCCCTGCGAAACACAGCCCGTGGTGGTGGAGAGCGCGACGAGAGCAGCCAGAGCCAACGGTTTCCGCATATGTACGTGTCCTCCTGACACCTGTGAATGAAGCGCCAGCCTATCGCTGGTGGTGCTCCGGGTCAGGAAGAACCTCGCACATATTTTGAGCTGAAACGACTGAACGGCTGACAAACAGCCAGGCGTGTCAGTCAGCGCGGAAAAATAGGATGAGAGTCGAGCCAGACGGAGAAGAGGGCGTCCGCGAAGTGCTTGCCGGGGATGAAGACGCCCCCGGAGGCGTCTCCACCGACTTCGAGTCCGACGCCCGGCGTGTAGGTGATGACGAGGTCCTCGCCCTTCTCCACGTCCTTCAGCGACGCGAGCATGATGCGCAGGTGGTTCGCCAGCGGCCCGCCGTGGCGCAGGGCGGGGCTGTGCTCCAACCCGTCCCGGAAGCTGCCCACGAGCTGATCCTTGGAGATGCTGCGCAGGAAGCGGAAGTGGAGCCGCTTCATGGAGTTGGAGTGGATGGCCTCGTGCGTGGAGCGTGGCCGGTCCTCCATGTAGAGGCTCCAGACGTAGACCTTGAAGAAGAGCTGCTTGTGCAGCTCCATGTGGGCGAGTTCGACGGTGCGCCCCTTGAGGTTCAGCGACACCGGCATGAGCACGCCGCCGACCTGCTTCTGCCCCGCCTGCGCGGCCCCCGCGACGAGCAGCATGCCCACCACGAGACACCGCAGCTTCCCACCCCACGCCTGAGTACGCATGCGCCCGACCCCCGACCCCACTGAATCCGACAGGACATACGCTGCACACGCTGCCCGGCACCGCCAACGCCCGGGAGGGCAGCGGTGTCAGGCAGTGGACGGCGACAGGTCCTGGTGGCTCAACGTCGGGCACTCCACCGCCAGGCGACTCACGGCGCCGGGGTGCGCTCCAGCAGGGCCCCGGCCCACGTCAGGCCGCTGCCTACGACGCTCAGCACCACCGCGTCTCCCACGGCGGGGTCGTCCCAGTGCTCGCTCAAGACGCCGGGCGCGCCCGCGGCGCCGGTGTTCCCCCGGGTGTGCACGTTGAAGAAGTGCCGCGCGTCCGGCACCTCACACCGCCGCTGCACTGCCTCCAGCATGCGCAGGTTGGCCTGGTGGCCGATGAAGGTGACGGCCTCCGCGCCCCGGTCCGGGTGGCGGTCCATGAAGCGCGCGCGCAGGGCCTGGAACGTCTCCCCCGCGCGGCGGATGGCGAACTTCTGCACCTCGCCGCCGTTCTGGGTGAAGTGCCCCAGGCGCGGCACGCGCACCTTGTCCGCGCCCGAGGGGTCTCCGGCCAGCAGCGTCTCCGTGAGGCGCCAGCGCCCCGGCACGCGCGGCGACAGGATGGCCGCGGACGCGCCGTCTCCCCACAGCACCGCGCTGGAGCGGTCCGTGTAGTCCACCACGCGCGTGGAGTTGTCCATGTTGACCACCAGCACGTAGTCCGGCAGGCGCTCCGGCCGCATGCCCGACAGGAAGTGCAGCTGCATGCAGAAGGACGAGCAAGCGCTCTGCAGGTCCACCGCCGGCGCGTGGATGTTCAGCAACTGCGCCACCCGGTTGGACTCCGCGGGGATGCACTCGTCTGGGCTGCATCCGCCCGCCACCACCAACCCGATGTCGGACGGCTTCAGCCCCGCGCGCTCCAGCGCCATCAGCGCCGCGCGGCGTCCCGTCTCCGCGTTGCTGAAGAGCGCCGCCTCCTGCGCCGCGCGCACGTCGCGGTTGCGCGTCTCCCGCAGGTAATCCAGCGGCAGCACCGTGTGCCGCGTGCGGATGCCCACGCGGTCCACAATCCACGCGTCGCTGGTCTCCAGCCCCAGCTCCTCGAAGAAGGCGTTGGTCAGAAGATTGGGAGGATGGAAGTGGCCGAGCGCGTGGAGATACATTCAGAACCCTCTAACCGCGCAGCCTCCCAAAACTCTGTCAGCCGTTTGTCACGCCCTCGCGCCTTCGCGCACAGCGGACGGCCTGCCAGGCCATCCACCTAACGCGCGGCGTCAGTCCTCCGGCCCGTGAGTCGCAGCCGCATCGCGCCCTCGCCGCGCGCCTCGAAGCCCTGCTCGACGGCGTCGTCGGTCAGCGCCACCTTCACCGGCCCGGACAAGGTGAGCTCCAGCAACTGGATGCCCTCCGCCAGGACGGACATCTGCCCTTGCAGGGGAATGGTCATCAGGAAGGGCGCGTTGCGTTCCTGGCGCGACACCGTCATCGCCACGTCGAAGATGCCCACGGCGCCGCGCGACTCCTGACGCACTTCGACCAGGCGCGCGCGCGTCTGGGTGACGCGGGTGTCATCGCCCTGCTCGTCCACGATTTGCTTCGCGAGCGCATCGGAGAAGCCGTCCAGCGTGGCGCCCACCGCCAGCGGCTGCTTCGGGAAGGCGGCCTCCAACCGGTCGGGCCTGCCGAGCTCCGGCAGGTGCTTCGTCACCTCGTCCGCCTCCTCCTTGGACACCGGCGTGCCCTTCGCATCCGTGATGACCACGCGCGCCTTCTTCCACTCCGCCAGGTACGTCTTCCGGCTGATGGGGCTCGCCTTGCGCTGGACCTCGCCCTGCTCCTCGGCCACCTCGCCCACGTCGCCGAACGCCAGCTTCACCTTGGAGACGATGTTCCCCTTCGCGGCCAGCACCGTCACCGTGTGGCGGCTGGACGAGGTCACCGACATCGCCACCGACATCGGCTTGTCCATGTCCGCGGCGCGCAGGTCGAGCGCCAGCCGCATGTCCACGGCGTTGTCCAATTCCTCCTGGTCCCCCACGCGGGCCTTCACCTGCTTGAACTGGATGGTCGGCGCCTTCACCTCGGCCGCGGGCGCACCCGGCGCCTGGGCATGGGCGGCGAGCGGCGCGAGCGAGAGCCCCAGGGAGACGACGAACGGATACACGCGGTGCATGTGCTGACCTCCTGGGGCGCCATCCTTTCACGGGCCCCTCGCACGTGTGCCGCTGAAATCGTGCAGTCCGCCAGGAAGCCCTTCGTCTGAACCCAGACGGATGGAAGCGCGATCCGCGCCGCCGGAGGGACGCCCCTCCGCCGCGCGCTACAGTTCCGCGAATGAGCGCGACTCCGCCCCCCCAGGTCCACTTCCGCACCTGCAACCTCTGCGAGGCCATGTGCGGCCTGCGCATCGAACTGGACGCTGGACGCATCACCTCCATCCGGGGCGACGCGGAGGACCCCTTCAGCCGGGGCCACGTCTGTCCCAAGGCGCTGGCGCTGGAGGACCTGCACCAGGACCCGGACCGGCTGCGAGCCCCCCTGCGGCGCACCGCCAGCGGCTGGGAGCCCGTCTCCTGGGACGACGCATTGAATGAGGCCGCGCGTCGCCTGCATGCCATCCAGCAGGCGCACGGCCGTGACGCGGTGGGCTCGTACCTGGGCAACCCCAACGTCCACAACCTGGGCAACATGCTGTTCGGCCCGGAGCTGCTGCGCACGCTGCGCTCACGCAACCGCTTCTCCGCGACGTCCGTGGACCAACTGCCGCACCAGTTCACCGCCTACCTCATGTTCGGCCACCAGTTGATGGTGCCGATTCCAGACATCGACCACACCCGCTACATGCTCGTGCTGGGCGCCAATCCCCTGGCGTCCAATGGCAGCCTGATGACGGCGCCCGACGTGCGCGCCCGGCTCCGCGCCATCCAGCAGCGCGGCGGCCGCATCGTGGTGATGGACCCGCGCCGCACGGAGACGGCGGCCATCGCCGACACGCACGTCTTCATCCGGCCGGGCACCGATGCGCTCGCGCTGCTCGCCCTGCTGCACGTCGCGGTGGTGGAGCACGCGCCACGCCTGGGGCCGCTGGAGTCCTTCACCGACGGCATGGAGACGCTGTGCGCGCTGGCCCGGGACTTTCCTCCGGAGAAGGTCGCGCCGCACACGGGCGTGCCCGCGCACACCCTGCGCCGCATCGCTCGGGACTTCCTCTCCGCCCGGGCCGCCGTGTGTTACGGCCGCATGGGCGTGTCCACCCAGGCCTTCGGCGCGCTCTGCCAATGGCTCATCACCGTGCTCAACGTGGTGAGCGGAAACCTGGACCGGCGCGGCGGCGCCATGTTCACCCTGCCCGCGTTCGACATCGTCGGAGGCCCCCAGGCCCTGGCCGTGGGCCGCGGCGGCTTCGGCCGCTGGAAGAGCCGCGTGCGCGGGCTCCCCGAGTTCGCGGGCGAGTTGCCCTCGGCCGCGATGGCGGAGGAGATGCTCACGCCGGGCCCGGGCCGCGTCCGCGCGCTGCTCACCGTCGCGGGCAACCCCGCGCTGTCCACGCCGGATGGCGCGCGGATGGAGCAGGCGCTCGCGGGCCTGGACTTCATGGTGAGCATTGACCCGTACCTCAACGAGACGACGCGCCACGCGCACCTCATCCTCCCGCCGGTATCACCGCTGGAGCGCAGCCACTACGACGTCGCGTTCCACGCGCTGGCGGTGCGCAACACCGCGAAGTACTCGCCCGCCCTCTTCGAGCCCGGGCCGGGCAGCCGACAGGACTGGCAGATTCTGCTCGCCCTCCAGCACCGGCTGCTGACGCTGCGCCGGGGCCGCCCCTCCGTGCGCGCCACGCTCAAGTACCAGGCTTTGTCCCGGCTGGGTCCGGAGCGGGTGCTGGACCTGGGCCTGCGGCTGGGGCCCTACGGGGCGCGCTTCCACCCGGCGAAGCAGGGCCTCAGCCTGGCGAAGCTGCGTCAGTCACCCCACGGCATCGACCTGGGGCCGCTCCAGTCCTGCCTGCCCCGGCGCCTCCAGACGAAGGACCGCCGCATCCACCTGGCGCCGGAGGTGCTGGTGGCGGACGTCCTGCGCCTGCGAGCAGCCTTCCCCCAGGACACCATTTTCGAGCCGGACAGCGACGAGCTGCTGCTCATCGGCCGGCGGCACCTGCGCGACAACAACTCCTGGATGCACAACGTTCCGGGCCTGCTGAAGGGCAAGCCGCGCTGCACGTTGATGATGCATCCGGAGGACGCGGCGCGGCGGGCGCTGGCCGACGGCATGGAGGCCACCGTCACCTCGCGCGTGGGGACGGTGACGGTGCCCATCCACGTGACGGACGAGGTGATGCCCGGCGTGGTGAGCCTGCCCCACGGCTACGGGCACGGGCGCCAGGGTACGCGGCTCGCCGTGGCCACCGCTCACGCGGGCGCCAGCCACAACGACCTCACGGACGCGCAGGCCGTGGACGCGCTCTGCGGCAACGCCGCCTTCAGCGGCACGCCGGTGCGGGTGCTGCGGGCAGCGGCGCCCGAATCCGCCACACCAGCGGGATGAGCGCCCCCACCAGCACGAACAGCAACTGCACCAGGTGCCCCAGCAGCGCCACCGACATGGCGCGCGCGGCCGTGGTGTCCAGCACGCCCGCCGCCAGCGCGAAGGCGCCGTCACTGACGCCCACCTGCCCCGGCACCAGCGAGCCCACCGCCAGCGCGCACAGGTAGAGTCCCTGGGCGAAGAACGCCTGCACCAGGGACGTGTCGATGCCCACCGCGTGGGTCAGCACGCCGTACTGCGCCACCTGGAACAGCCGGCTGCACAGGAACGCTCGCATGGGCGACCACGGCAGCAACGCGCCACACCGCGCCGAGGCCTGGAACTGCTCCGCGTGGAGCGCCCAGCGGCTGAAGCGGCACACCAGCCACGCGCCGGGCCGCTTCGCGCGCATGCACGCGCGCACGCCCACCGACAGCAGCACCAGCAACACGCCATGCGCCAGCATGAGCAGCGTGAAGAGGGACATGCCCGTCAGCAGGTAGGACGCCAGCGCGCAGGGGAATGAGATGAAGCCTCCCGCCGCCAGGGACGCCGCCTGGGAGGTCGCCGCCGCCGCGGTGGCGGCTCCCCCGCCCATGTAGGGACTCAGCAGGGCCGCCTTGGTCGCCTCCGCCGCGGCGCGGCCCGCGGGGGCCATGCTGGACACCGCGGTGCCGATGAGCTGCGCGCGGGCCAGGATACGCCAGGGCACGCTTCGGGCACCCGGGCCATAGGCACACCGCGTGGCCAGTCCATCCATGCACTGCCGACCCAGCTCCAACAGCACCACCCACGGCAGCCAGGGCGCCGCGCCGGACAACACGGCGGCCAGTTCGCGAGGCCCGGCCTTGTGGACCAGCAACGCCAGCGTGCCCACCCCCGCCAGCGCGAAGACGGGCCGAAGCCCCACCACCATCCACCGCTTCAGAACCCGCTGCGGCGCCGCAGCGCCCCCAGCGCCGGCTGGCGGGGCCAGGGCCAGCTCCCCCTGCGTGTTGCTCACCATCGACCTCCTCGCCGTCCCGTTGCCCGCAGCGGAAGGTGGGCAGCGTGGACGCGACTGGCGAGCCTCGTCTGTCCGCCTGTCCCCGCCCACCCAGGGACGCGTCGAGAGGTGGACAGGCGCGCGCCCGTGGCAGACGTTGCGGTGGGGGATACAGCACGCCTCCAAGTCGGCGGTAGGCCGCGCCATCGTCAATCGCCTGCCCACGTGAGTCCTGCGCTTGACTGAGCCCCAGGGACGAGCCGCTCCTCGTCCAGTCAGGCGCTTCTGGTATTCCTGGCTCTGGTCGCAGGGGCCCGAGCTCGAAACCGGAGGACGAGGATGAGAGCGCATGCGGTCATCTGGCAGGCGCTTGCCGTCATGGGCTGCGCGACCACTCGGCTCGGCCGCCTGGACAGCGCAACGGCGCGCTGCCGTTCGGAGGAGGAGTGCCGCACGATTCTGACGAAGGCGCTTTAACAACTGGCCAAGGAAGCGGTGACGCAGGGGACGGACATCGACAAGCTCCTGACCAAACGCAAGCAGCGATAGAACCCCACCATGCCGACCCGATTCTTCGACCTTGCTGAGAACGTTCAAGCCGGGAACTGGTACCTGGGGGATCCCGAGGAAGACCGAGGCCAGGAAGTGGACGACCCCTGGCTCTTCAGGGCGGGGCAGCGCATCCAGGTCACAGGCCCGCTACGAATTCCCTACGTGACCTTCTGAATGGGCACGCTACCATCGCGAACGCTCGCACAGGGGTCACTTTCCCGTGGTCGGCGGCGCGCCCCGAGCTCCTGAATCCGGGTCAAGGCGCTGAGCGTCCGCCAATCTGCGGGAAGCGCTCGTAGATCCGCTTGAGCGTGTCCAGGTGCGCGGGGTTGTTGTAGTCGAGCGGTGCGTCCGTGAGCTGCACGACCCAGCCGCCCGACGCTGTGCGACGCGCCCGTGAGAGTAATTCGGCGTCGCGAGCAGGCTCCGGGAACCCGATGGCTCGTGCGGCAGCGGCAGACCAGTAGTTCAGCCACCCGAGGTAGTGCGGAATATCTGGTGAATGGATGTGCCGTGGCAGCTTGAGCATGGGAAGTCCACGGGGTGAACGCTCAGGTCCATGAGCCGAGCGGCGCATCTGCGCTGAGACTTCTGAACCATAACCCTCCGGTGACGCATGCCCCCAGTGTGCCTGCGCACCCTCCGCCACGGCCTCCAGCACCTCCGCTGCTGCTGAGAGCCCTGCTGCGTCCAGTGGCAGCTTGGCATGCACTTCAAACAGAGGCTGACCACCCGGGCCAAGGATTGCCGATTTTTGGAGACCCGAAATCATCACCGGGTAGCGCTCGTCCGCGTTGCACAGGAAGGGAAGTCTCTCATCCTGGGTTGCATTTGCGAGCCATTCGTCACGCCGTGGCACCGCGGCGAGCCGCCGTCCCTCGGTCACGGTCCACTCCAGATGCAAACCGGGGAGCGCCCGCTCCATCCCTTGGACAACCGCGAGCGCGCGGCCGTCATTGTCCGCGAACGGAGACCCCTGCGTGATAAGAATGAGGCGCTTTCGAGCGCTCATCGTGGGCACCCTGTGACGACGATTTCGAGCTCGGGATCACTATCAAGCAGTGCCTGCCTATGCACTTCAGTGCTCACACCTACGACAAATCCATACCCGCAGTCACTCGCCACGCCACCCTCTCGATGCAATCGAATGAGTTCCTTCTCGACCTCCCGGTCCCGAATAAAGTCGCTATATGCATCAAAACGATGGGTCTTGATCTCCCACAGAACACGCGCGCCGACTTGCAGCGCATCGAAGCGGACGCCGCCAACCAGCACGTCCATCCCAGGATAACGGTTGGGAGGGAACCTGTCGGCGCACTCGTTATGCGGGACATCTTTGGACGCGCGCGGCACCGGAACAGGCTCGCAACTGGCGCGGCGCGGCCGGTCCACGGGTCCAGGTGGCACCGGGGGGTGCCAGTCCTGTCCCGCTGGCGCTGGCTCCAGTTCAGGCTTCCGCTTCGCTTCACCTTCCCGGCTGGCCACCTTCGCTCCTCGCGAGGCCCCTGCCTCCTCGGGGGAGCCGTGTCGAAGCTCATACGCATCCAACGCCTCCTTGATGGCGACTGCCACCACCACCACGCCAAGGACAATGACTGCCCCCACCGCAATCTCAGGCGCCGCCAGCACACACAGCCCGACTCCCACGGCGGCGGCGCCCGCTGAGGCGACCGCGCAGCTCCCCGTGGTGTCGCGGAACTTGAGCCGCTCATGCTCCAGGGCCGGGTAGCACCGCTCCACCAGCACCGGCCAAGGGCGCGACGCCTCACGGACGACGCATCGCCCACCGTCCCTCCACGGCAGCGCCGCCGCGCGCTGGAGGTTGGCCACTCTTTGCCCCCGGCCACCGTGTGCGCCCCGAGGCGGTGCCGACGTGGCACAGGCCGCGAGGAAGGTCAGGAGTGCGACGCACGCAAGGGAACGCATGGACACGGCCTCTTCTTCAAGTCACCAGGCAGCGGGGCACATATGGATGATAGCAGGCGTGGCGAAGCGGAACCGGCGCCGCGGCGTCCGACGACATCGCGTCCAGCGGTGGACAGGCAGCCGCCGTCCCACCCACGCGGCGGTGGAGCACGTCGTCCGTCTGGACACTCGGCGCGCCCGCCGAAGGCCGCTAGGGTGCGGCCCGCACTCCCACACGGAACATGGAGCGTCCCATGAAAGCAGTACGGTTCTCGGCCTTCGGGCAGCCCCTGGAGGTCGTGGAGGTCGTGGAGCAGCCGGACGTGGCGCTGAAGCCGGGCGAGGCCCGGATTGAAGTGCTGGCCACGCCCATCAATCCCTCCGACCTCCTCACGCTCAGCGGCCAGTACGGACAGCTCCCGAAGCTGCCCGCGGTGCCCGGCAACGAAGGCGTCGGCCGCGTCGTCGAGGTCCAGGACTCCAGCGCCGTGAAGGTGGGTGACGTCGTCTTCCTCCCGGTGGGCGCGGGCACCTGGTGCAGCCACCTGGTCGCCCCCGCGGACTCGCTCCTGCGGGTGCCACCGGGGACCGACTTGCGGCAGGCCGCCATGCTGTTCATCAATCCCCCCACCGCGGACGTGCTGCTGCGGGACTTCGTCGCGCTTCAGCCCGGCGAGTGGGTGATTCAGAACGCCGCCAACTCGGCGGTGGGCCGCTCCATCATCACCCTGGCGAAGCAGGCGGGCTTCAAGACGCTGAACGTGGTGCGGCGCGAAGAGCTGGCGCCGGAGCTCACCGCGCTGGGCGCGGACGCCGTGCTGCTGGACTCGGATGAGCTGCCGGAGCGCGTGCGCGAGGTGACGGGCGGCGCCAAGGTCCGGCTGGCCATCGACGCCGTCGGCGGTGAGTCCACCCGGCGCCTGGGTGACACGCTCGCGCGCGGCGGCGTGGTGGTGAACTACGGCGTGATGAGCGGCAAGGGCCCGCGGTTGTCGGCCGCCGCCACCATCTTCAAGGACGTCACCCTGCGCGGCTTCTGGCTGGTGACGTGGATGAAGAAGACGCCGCGCGAGGAGCAGGGCGCCCTGTTCGCCCGGCTCGCGAAGCAGGTGGCCGAGGGCGCGCTCCACGTTCCGGTGGAGGGCACCTTCCCCCTGGAGTCCATCCAGGAGGCCCTGACGCGCGCCATGGAAGGGGGGCGCGCCGGCAAGGTGCTCCTCACGCCCAACGGCCCGCTCTGAGGCGCTGAGCGCCGCCGCGCCGTCAGGCCCAGGGCCCCTGGAACAACGCCCCGAAGCGCAGCGCCAGCTCCGGGCGCCGCACCAGCAGCGCACCCCAGGCGGTGGCCTCCGACGTCCAGGTGGCCACCGACAGGCCGTGCGCCTCGAACACCGCCATCGCGTCGTTGTTCGCGCTCATGACCTTCAACAGCCGCGTGTAGTCCAGCAGCGTGCGCAGCCGGGCTTCCGGGAAGCACACCTCCAGGTCGAGCGGCTGCACCGGCCCGCGCGGATTCAGCAACACCAGCGGCGCGACCTCCACGGCATGCGCGGGGGGTGACACCTCCACCTGACGCGCCAGCAACTCCCGCTGGCGCGTCAGGTCCCGCTGGCGGGACGCCTCCACCATGCGCCAGAGCTCCGCCTCGCGCGCCTGGTCCTCCCGCTCCCGCTTCCGCTCGAGGTGCTCTCGAATCAGCCGGACATCGACCTCGATGTCCTCCAGGAAGTCGCGGGAGTCGCTCCGCTCGCTCGACGTGGGTGAGGCGGAGACGACGCGCTCCCGGAAGCCGGGGAACCAGGACAGGAAGCGCTCCGCGTCCGGTTCGAGCGCGTCGACGCCCTGCCTCACGGCCCCCGACAGCACCGCCGCCGCGTACGACACCGCGAGCGAGGTGGCACGCGGCCACGCCTCCACCCGGACCTCCGCCGCCTTCCACACCGGTTCGAGGCGGCGCGCCAGGTCCTCCGGAGGCGCCTGACGGACCAGCGCCTCCACGCGCTCCGGCAGCCGCTCCGGGGCGTCCACCGGCCACCAGGTCTGGAAGCACACCACCGCATCAGGCTCCGCCGCCTGCTGCAGCTCCCAGAGCGCCGCCCGCCACGGCGTGAAGGTGGCGAGCAGGTCCGCGCGCTCGTCCGGGTGCTGCTGGAAACGCCGCCACACGGCGTCGATGAACACGGCCTCCTGACTGCCGCCCCTCCACGCGCGCACCGCCTTCGCCAGCGGCGCCAGCAGGCGCTCACGGCCCTCCCCTGTCCAGAGCGCCATCAACAGACGCGCCCCCTGGCCGGGAGCGAGCGCGTCGCCCCTCCGCCACCGCGAGGGCAGCGACAGCACCGCCTCCAGCAACGGCTCCATGCACGGCGCCTCTCGACTCCACGCGTGCAGCCGGAGCGCGTCCTCCTCGTCGACGAGCATGAGGAAGCGGGAGAAGGCCGCGTCCTGGAAGTGGCTGACGCGACGCGACGGTGGCTCACGCGCCAGGGACTCGGACACGGCGGAGACGAAGGCGCGCGTCTCCTCCACGCTGTCAGCATCCGGCGCGGCGGCGGCCCACTCGAGGAAACGAAGGGCATCCTCCGCGGAGAGTCGCGCCAGCCGCGCGAGCGCCCAGTCCGCCCACAACGCACGTTCCTCCGGCGGCAGCTCCGCGAAAGGCCGTCCCCGGGCCCAGCCATGCAGCGCCTCCGCCAGTCCGCCCTCCACCCGGTCCGACACGGCGAACAACGCGCTCAGCGCCCCCGGAGGCGCCTGCGCGGGCAGCCGCCGCAACACGTCGAGCGCGAAGTCCGCATCCCCCCGCGACGCCATCCGCTCCAGCAACCGCACGGAGCCGCGCGCCGCCAACGCCCGACGCGCCTCCGCGGCCCGCGCCTGGTCCTCGGACTCCACGGCGTCGAAGAGGCCGTCCTCGTCCTCCAAGCAGAGCGCGCATTCGAAGCGCACATCCACGTCCGGATGGCGCAGGCCCTCGCGCAGCGCGAGCAGCAGGTCCACCTCCGGCGCCTGCCCGGTGGCCCGCACCCACGCCACGGCGGCCCGCGCGCCCTGCGCTGGAAACCGGGCGAAGGCGGCGCGCGCGAGCCGCGCGATGCGCGCGGTGTCCACCTGGGACCTGCGCGCGCGTGGCCACACCCGCCACCGGGTGAGCGCCAGCGCCGCCTCGAAGCCGAAGCGGCCGTCATCCTCCAGACACGGCAGCACCGCTTCGAGCGCCGCAGGCGAAGGCGCCCCTTCGTGGACTTCCACCAACGCGGAGAGCCACCGTGGCTCCGGCGCCGGGACGGCTGTGTGCAACCCCTCCTCCGGCTCGCCGGCGGACGCCTCCTCGGGGACGTGCCAGGGAAGCCGCTGGGCCCACCGGTCCTCGACCTCCTCCTCGAAGCCCTGGAGCAACAACGCCTGTTCACAGCGCCGCACGCCGACGAGCAGCCGCCGCACACGGGCCCACATCCTCGCGTAGCGCGCCTCCAGGTGCTCCGCCATCGAGGTGGGCAGGAGCACCACCCGGTCCGCCAGCGCATATCGGTCCACCCCCGCGTGCACGAGCATCCGCGCGGCGCCGTACCGCTCCGGAGGAACCGGGCCACAGTCACACCGGGGGCACAGAAGGCCCGGTGCGTGCATTCGCGTGCAGGCCGGACAGCGAACCTGAGCCCCTCGGCGGGCACCATTCTCCAGCGGGGGATGCATGTGTCTTCTCTACACCGACTGGGGCCCCTCCGCCCCACCCCGCTACCGCCGCAGGGATACGGCAACGCCATGGCGCGGCTGTAGCGCAAAATGTTTCAATTCCTCTCAACTTCTCTCGTTGCTGTTGCTGTCCGGCGGGCGCTCCACCTGTGGGCCGGTGGATTCAGCTGGGCAGGAATTGACACGAGCCGAGCCAGGGCTGAGAACCTGTCTCCTTGCCCAAGCCGAATGTAGCCCTCACTCAAGGAGAAACACCTCATGAAGCAGACCTTTGCTATCCTGGCGGCGCTCGCCGTGTCGACCCTGGTGGCCTGTGGTGGCGTTGAAGCCGTGGAGCCGGGGGAGGCGCTGGGCGAGGAGTCGAGCGCCCTCGTCTCCTGTTCGACGTCCTGCTCCGACGGCACCGTGCTGTCGTGTACGGGCACCACCTGCTCCGCCTCGGACCAGGACTTCGTCCAGTGCAATGGCAACTACCAGTACTGCCCGCCCCCCGTGCCGCCCGACTGCACGGACCCGCGCCAGATGTGCGTGAACATCAACGGCACCCGCTGCGCCACCCCCGGCGTCTCGCGCGACTGCTGCATCCCGGGCGTGCCCACCGGCGGCTGCTTCTGCCGCTCCAACGGGACGTGGATCTGCACCATCCCCGCTGAAGACCCGTAAGCCGTCCGCCGGAGCGGGCGCGCCCGCCGCGCCCGCTCCTGCTTCCTTCGCGCCAGCCGCCCCCGGCACACACCCCGGGTTGAGCACACCGAAGGAAGTTGAAGGACGGCTCAGGTAGCGAATATGGTATTTACGTAAAAATCCGGTTATCCGTTGACACAATATCCATTGCTCGATATCTGTGATTCGCCACGAATGGGGGACCGTATCGAGCATTCTCAGGGATGCTCAGCGGCGTGGCTGCCCAGAACCCACACATCGTCACAACTGCGCTGGAGACCTCTCCACGAACAGCGGCCCCCTCCTTCCAGGCCGCCGGTCAGGATTCGTACGCTCGTATCCGCGGCTTGAGCGGCGCGGTGGGTGGGACGCGTCTGTCCGGTGGACGGAAGCGCCCGCCAGACGCGCACCAGGAAGCCACCGTCATGGACCCAATCCGCAATGCCTTTCCCGAGAAGAACCGTGACCTCGCCGTGGGCTCCGCCCGGCTCCAGGAAGTCCAGAAGGCGGTCCATTACTACGTGGACAACCATCACTGTGACGTCATCGGGCGGGTGTTTCACGGGATGCCAGGCCGGGAGGCTCGCGTCAGCTTCAGCCCGACGCGCCGGGACGCACGCCTGGACGCGGAGGGGCCTCGGGACGTCCTCCACTTCGGCTCCTACAACTACTCCGGATTGAATGGGCACCCGCGCGTGGTGGCCGCGGCGGAGGCGGCGCTGCGCCGCTACGGGACGACGGTCAGCGGCGTGCGGCTGCTCAACGGGACGTGCGAGCTGCACCTGGAGCTGGAGCGCGCGCTGGCGGAGTTCCTGGGCTTCGAGGACTGCGTCACCTACAGCAGCGGCTACGCGGCGAACCTGTCGGTGCTGTCCGCGCTGTGTAGCGAGGGCGACGTGGTGTTGTCGGACATGCTCAACCACCAGTCCATCATCGACGGGCTGAAGCTGTCGGGCGCGGACGTCCGCACCTACCGGCACAAGAGCCTGCGCAGCATCGAGGCCACGCTGAAGAAGCTGCCGCGCGAGCAGCGCAAGTTCATCATCACCGACGGCGTCTTCAGCATGGACGGCGACGTGGCGGACCTGCCGGGCATCGCGGCGCTGGCGGAGCGCTACAACGCCTTCGTCCTCGTGGATGACGCGCACGCCACCGCCGCCATGGGCCCCAACGGCCGCGGCACCCCGGCCTTCTTCGGGCTCCAGTCGCAGGTGGACGTGCTCACCGGCAGCCTCAGCAAGGGCCTGCCGGGCATCGGCGGCTTCGCGGCCGGGTCCAAGGCCACCATCGACCTGCTGCGCTTCGGCTCCAACGGCTACATCTTCTCCGCCTCGCTGCCGCCGCCCATCGCCGCGGGCCTGCTGGAGGGCATCCGCATCCTCCAGGAGCAGCCCGAGCTGCAGGAGCGGCTGCACCACAACGAGAACTACCTGCGCGCCGGCATCCGCGCCATGGGCCTGGACTGCATGAACAGTGAGTCCCCCATCATCCCCATCCTGATGCCCGCCTACGAGAAGACGTTCGAGCTGACGCGGCTGCTCCACCTGGAGGGCATCTACGTCAACCCGGTGGGCTACCCCGCCGTGAGCAAGAACCGCACGCGCCTGCGCATCAACGTCAGCGCCAACCTCATCCAGGCGGACCTGGACCGCTTCCTGGACGCGCTGGAGCGCTGCAGCCGCAAACTCAACCTCCTGGACGCGCCGCCGCTCCAGCAGACCGGCACCTGAGCCGGCGCCCTTCGCCACCCACGCCACTGGGAGACTTGCCATGGACCTCAAGGAACAGCTCCTCTACGGCCTGCCCGTGTTCCTCGCCCCCATCCTCATCGAGCTGGTGGTAGGTCGCTTGCGGCGCAAGCCGGCCTACCGGCTCAACGACATGCTCACCAACGTGACGATGAGTCTGCTCACCGTCCTGGGCAGCGTGGTCATCGCGGGCGCCACCTTCGTCTTCTACGGCTACGTCTACAAGCACCACGCCCTCTTCAGCCTGGCGAAGGACTCCGCGTGGACGTGGGTGGTGGCCTTCTTCGCCTACGACTTCTTCTATTACTGGGCGCACCGGATGCACCACACCATGGCGTGGATGTGGGGCGTCCACGTCGCCCACCACTCCGGCGAGGACATGAACTTCGGCCTCGCGGTGCGGCAGAGCGCGCTGGGTGAGTTGACGACGTGGCCCTTCTTCGTGCCCATGGCGGTGCTGGGCATCGCGCCGGAGGTGTTCCTGGGCATCACCGGCATCCAGCTCATCTTCCAGTACGCCATCCACAACACCTACGTGCCGCCGCTGGGCTGGCTGGAGTACGTGCTCGTCACGCCCTCCCAGCACCGCGTCCACCACAGCCGCAACACGCCGTACATCGACAAGAACTACGGCAACATCCTCGTCGTCTGGGACTTGCTGTTCCGCACCTACCAGCCGGAGCTGAAGGACCAGCCGCCCGTCTACGGCCTGCGCAGCAGCCTGCGCTCGTGGAACCCCCTCACCGCGCACTTCCACTACTTCGTGGAGCTGTTCCAGAAGTCCGCCGCCTGCGCGCGGCCGAGCGACAAGGTGCTGTGCTTCATCAAGGGGCCGGACTGGAACCCGCCGTCGCTGCGCCAGGAGCGCTTCACCGGCCACCCGGATGACGGCCCCTCCGCCACCTTCAAGAAGTACGACCCGCGCCTGCCCCTGCCCGTCACCGCCTACTGCGTGACGCAGTTCTTCAGCCTGGCGGCCAGCATCCTCTTGCTGGCGTGGTACCTGGACACGCTCGGCCCCCTGGCCCGCGCCGTGACGCTGGGGCTGGTCCTCTTCGGCGCCTGGAGCCTGGGCGCGCTGATGGACGCGCGCGCCTTCGCGTGGCGGCAAGAGCTCGCGCGGCTGGCCGGTATCGCCCTGCTGGCTCCCACCCTGGCGCTGATGGAGGGCGTGCCGCTGGTCAGCGTGCTCCCCCTCCTGCTCCACCCCGTCCTCAGCGCCGCGTGGCTGCTGCGCTTCCGCGCCGCGTTCCACGAAGGCGCTGACACCTCCACGCGAGGCTCCGGCGCCCTGGCCGCCTGAGCGCCTCGCCCCCTGCTCCGACGTCCCCAACCCACCCGAAAGACATGACCGCGTCCGCACCCGTCACCGGAGGCGCTCCCGCCTTCCACACCTTCCCGCGCCCCCTCGACGTGCGCTGGGTCGGCTCCATCAACGACCTTGGCCGGGAGGACTGGCACACCTGCTTTCCTCCCACCGACGTGATGCAGTCCTTCGAGCTGCACCAGGCCACCGAGGCCGCCAGCATCGAGGACGTGCAGTTCCACTACCTGGTCCTCCAGAGCGAGGGCGCGGTGGTGGCCATCGTCCCCTGCTTCCGCTTCCGGATGTCGCTGACCGTCATCGCCCCGGAGAACGTCAACAAGGTGGTGTCCCAGGTCCGCCGCGCGTTCCCGGACTTCCTCTTCCTGAACGCGTTCGTCATCGGCACGCCCATCGCCATCTGCAAGGACCTGCTGGGCGTGCGCGCGGACCTGCCGAAGGCGCGGCGTGACGACGTGCTGCGCGCCATCTCCCGCGAGGTGATTGCCCGCGCCCGGCACCTGAAGCTGGGCCTGGTCTTCATGAAGGAGTTCACCTCCCAGAAGCTGCCCGAGGTGAAGGACGTGCTGTCCCCACGCTTCAACTTCGTGGAGAGCGCGGCCACCACCTACCTGTACCTGGGCGAGCCGGGGAAGAGCACCTTCAAGGACCGGCTGCGCAAGAAGTACCGCTCCCTGATGAACAACCGCATGGCCCGCGTCCAGGAGGCGGGCATGCGCTGGGAGACCGTCTCCGACTTCTCACGGTACGCCGCGCAGATGCACCCGCTGTACCTGCAGGTCCTCAACCGCTCGAAGATTCGCTTCGAGACGCTCAGCGTGGACTTCTTCGCCCAGCTCCCCCAGCGCCTGGGTGACCGCGTCTTCGCGCTCCTGTGCTTCAAGGGCGAGCAGTTGGTGTCCTTCGAGCTGTTCCTCAAGGACGCGGAGTGGGTCCACCCCATCTACCTGGGCCTGGACTACAGCCTCCGCGACGAGGGCGCGCTGTACTTCAACAGCATCTACAAAATCGTGGAGGTGCTGGAGTCCCAGGGCAAGGCGGTGGTGCAGCTGGGACAGACGAGCTACGCGGTGAAGGCCAGCATCGGCGCGGTGGTGGACCGGCTGTACCTGGCCGTGCACCACACGAACCCGGTGCTGGACGCGCTGCTGAAGCGCTTCGGCGCGGAGCTCTTCCCTCCCACGCCCCTGCCCCGCTCGCAGCGCGTGTTCCGGGACATGAAGGAGAACGACGACGGCCTGGCCCGCCATGGCATCCACTTCGAGCGGCTGGACGAGGAGGGCGACGAATGACGGCGAAGGCGGGCATCACCACGAAGGTCGTCCCTCGCATCCAGGACGTGCCCCAGGCGCTGTGGGACGACAAGGTGGCGCGGGGACACCCCTTCAAGAGCGCCGCGTTCCTCTCCTGCCTGGAGGACTCGTTCCCGGAGCGGAAGTTCGGCTACCTCATCGTGTCGCAGGGCGCGGAGGTCGTCGGACTGGCGGTCATCACCGAGGAGCGGCTGGACTTGAGCCTGCTGCTGCCAGAGCAGGTGGGCACGCTGGCCAAGGGCGTGCGCAAGGTGCTGCCCGGCTTCCTGTCGCTGGGCCTGGGCATGGTGGGCACCTTCGAAACAGCGGAGCGCCACTGGTGGTACGACGCGCAGCGCGTGTCCGAGCATGACTTCGCGCGGGCGCTGCTCGCCGCTTGCGACGAGGTGTGTGGCAACGCCGCGCTGCTGCTGGTGCGCGACTTCATGGAGGCCCTGCCCGAGGACGTGCGCCTGGAGTCGTGGTTCCTCCAGCGAGGCTTCAAGCAGGTGGCCAACCACCCCATGGCCACGGTGACGCTGGACGGGCTGAGCAGCGAGGCCCACTTCCAGCGGCTGAAGAAGAAGTCGCGGCAGAACCTGCGCAAGAAGCTGAAGGACGCGGAGGCGCTGGGCTTCCAGGTGGAGCGGGTGCGGGACTTCCGCCCCCTCCTGGACGAGTGCTACCCGCTCTACCTCCAGGTCCACGAGGGCGCCTCGGAGTTCAAGCGCAACCCGTTCCCCCGGGCCTTCTTCGAGACCATCGCGGAGCGGATGCCCACCACCAGCAGCTTCCTCACGCTGAGGGATTCGGGGGGGCACCTGATTGCCTTCATCCTCACGGGCACCGGGGGCGGCATCAACAACCCCTTCTGCATCGGCATGGACTACGCCCGGACGGAAGGCACGCCGGCCTACTACTTGATGATGTGGAAGGAAATCGAGCACGCGGCGCGCACGGGGTGCCGCGTGGTGGACCTGGGCCTCACCAGCTACTTCGTGAAGCAGACGGTGGGCGCGGAGCTGGAGGGCATGACGATGGCCGCCCGCATCCAGTCCGCGTGGCTGCGTCCCCTGCTCAACCCCCTGCTGCCCGCGCTGCTGAGCGAGAAGCAGCCGCAGGAGCGACGGAAGTTCCGCGTCTCCACGTTCGACGACGACTCGCAGCCCCCCACTGACCAGGCCGCCTGACCATGCTCCGCTTCGCCTACGGCTGCATTCCCTCCGTCATGTCCCTGTACTTCGCCAACACCCTGGTGCGGCGAGCAGGGCTTGTGCCCGCGTGCATCCTCCTGTCCGCGGGGGGCCTGCGCTTCCAGAAGAAGCGCTACACCCCGGCCCAGGTGCTCCCTGTCTTCCTGAAGCAGTTCGGCCCGCGCTTCACCGGCTACAACGTGCTCGCCGGGCTGAGCGGCTCGCTGCCCTTCAGCATCCCCGCCTCGGGGCTGATGAGCTTCCAGGCGCTCTCCCAGACGTATGGCATTCCGCTGGTCATCAGTGATGACTTCTCCGGAGCGGCCACGGTGAGCGAGCTTCAGCGGCACGGGGTGGAGCTGTTCCTCACCAGCATGTGCGACCAGATCATCCGGGAGCCGCTGCTCAGCCTGCCGCGCCATGGCTGTCTGAACATCCACCCGTCGCTGCTGCCGGAGTTCCGCGGCGTGGACTCCGTCTTCCAGGCCATGCTGAACGGCGTGTCTGAGATTGGAACGACGCTCCACCGCACCACCGCGCGCATCGACGCGGGCGACGTGCTGGCCCAGAGCGCGTTCACCCGCACGGCCGCCGATTCCCACCTGGCGCTGACGGCGAAGGCGACCGCGGCGGGCATCACCCTGCTCAAGCGGCACCTGGAGGCGCTGGAGCGCGGTGAGATGCCAGACGCGCGACCCATCGACGTGAGCCGGGCGCGCCACCCCTACCGCTCCTGGCCGGAGCGGGAGGAGCTGCGCCGCTTCCATGCCCAGGGGAACACCTTCTGGCGGGCGGCGGACTTCCGCCGCATCCTCGCCTTCGAGGACGTGCTGGCGGCGTAGCGCGGCGGTGACGACACGCCGGACGGGAGCGGCTCCCGCCCGGCGTGGAGGCTTCAGACGGCGGACTACTTGCCGCGGCTGATGGACTCGCTCTGGATGCTCAGGGAGCTCGCGGCGGCCGTCAGGTCGATGGCCGAGAAGCTGGTGTACGGGTAGTGGCCGTCGCCCAGCTCCTCGACGAACTCGACGTGGTCGCCGCTGACACTGCGGCCGTCGAAGTTGAACGTGAAGGCGCCCGGCGTCGCGCTGCGGAAGGCCCACACGCAGGCGCCCGAGGCGATGGGGTCATGCGCGCCGAAGGACGTGTGGTTGCGGAAGCCCGTGTGGATGGGCGTGAAGCGGATGTGGATGTCGTACCAGGACGCGTCCATCGGGAACCAGAGGCCGCGGTTGATATGCCGGCCCTGGAGCTGGCCGCCGTTGTACACGTACACGCTGTAGGTCGAGCCGCCCGGCGTGCCGGTGAACTGCGGCTGGAACGTCACCCGGCCCGGCGCATCGCCGATGCCGACCTGGATGGTGCTGACCACCTGCTCGCCGTCACGCGCCGCCAGGGCAAAGCCCTGGCCAGCCTTGGCCAGGTCCTGGAAGACGGCCTTCTGCTCCCACTGCGTCGCGGCGGCGAAGTTGCTGGAGACGCCGTCGCTCGCGGCGTTCGCCAGGCCAGTGACGTTGAGGCCCGTCTCCGTGCGCGCGAGCTTCGCGCCGCCCGTCGCGCAGTGGGTGACTCCGGCGAAGCTCCCAACACACTGCTGCTTCACCGGCGCTTCCTGGTTCGAAAGCGCGTCAGCCTCGGCGGGCTGCGACTCCTCGCCCTGGCAACCCGCGGCCGTCAGACTCAGGAGTGCCGCCGCCATCAGGCGGCCCGTCAGCTTGATGCTCATGGATGAAAAACCTCTCGTTGGGGGGATGGACGACTGCCGGGTCGGCAGAAGACCCGGGGGCCGCGTTTGCACCTGGCGCGCCAGCGCGTCGCGGACGGCGCTGGCGCTCGGTGCGGGCTCAGCGGCCACCCCGCCCACGAACTCGTGACGTAGCGCGCGGCGTCACGGAAACCCGGCGCCTGTGGCGGGCCCTGCTACACCCCAGGCAGCCCAGGAGCGCCTGACCCGCGGGCGTCATGAAGCCCGCGGCACGGGTCCAACGAGACACCCGTTGGGTGTGTGCGCCGCGGGCTGGCTGGGTTCCGGGATTTCGTACCCACCCGTCATATCCCCTATGCTTCGTCACAGTCGCCCGGGGGCCCGGCCGGACTTCCCCCCCGGAGAAGGCTGGAACATGAACAGCGCAAGCGTGAATGAATCCCCCATGGATCGTCGTCGCTTTCCTCGGCTCGAGGCGCCGCTCTATGCCCGGCCCGCGCGACTGAGGCGCGTGGACAAGCAGCAGGTGCTGGACGCCAGCCTGGGCGGCATCCGCATCTACTCCGACGAGCTGTACACCCAGGACTCCGAGCTGGAGCTGGACCTGTTCCTGCGCGACGGCTCCTCGGTGGAGTGCAAGGCGCGGGTGGCCTGGACGCGCAAGCTCGCCAAGGACGCGGTGGCGCGCTTTGAAGTCGGACTGGCCTTCACGGACGTACCGCCGCTGGCCATGGACAAGCTCAAGTCGGTGCTCGTCGCGGATGACGAGGGTGGCCCGGCCGACTCATAGCCGCGATGCGGTGGGGACGCCCGCCAGGGCTTCCTCCAGCACGGCGCGCAGCTCCTGCTCCAACCCCGGCACCGAGGCCCTCCGGAGCGCGCCGCCCCCTCCGAAGAGGGACAGCCCCTCCAGGAAGGCGACCACCAGCGCCGCGCGCCGCTCCAGGCGAGACGGGCCGAGGCCGGGAGCCAGTTCACGCAGCAGCGCCACGACGCCCGCCCGGAAGCCCGCGTAGAAGACGGCGAGCGCGTCCGCGACCATCTCATCCCGCGCGGCGAGCGCCCACAACTCCGCGAAGAGCTGACAATGCCGCGGTGACGCCTGGTCCTCCAGCAGGGCCTCCACCGCGCGCCGGAACCTCTCCACCGGCGCGCTGCCGCCTTCCTCCACCCGCGCATGCACCCGCAGGCTGGCCGCTTCCAGGTAGCGCGCGAGCAGCGCCCGCACCACGTCCTGCTTCGCGGGGAAGTAGTACTGGAGGTTGCCCACGCTGAGCCCCGCCCGCTGCGCCACCCGGCGCAGCGTGAGCCCCGAGTGGCCCTCATCCACCAGGGTGTCGGTGGCCGCATCCAGGATGGACGCCACGCGTTCGGTCCCCTTGGCGTGGACGGCGGTCCCCTCGCGAGGCTTCGACGACGGCAGCTTCCCCCGCGTGGCGCGTGGCATCAGGCCGCCTCCTGGCGCCGTGGCTCCTGGAGACGCACCTGGACGCCGCACGCGCGCAGGGACTCCAGGGCCTGCTCCATCCGCGCGTCGTGCTCCGGGAACCACACGCCCGCGGCGGGAGGCGGCGCGCCATCCAACCCCAGGAGCCGCTCCGTCCCCAGCGCCGCGCCCACCGCCGTGAGGTGGGCCTGGCCCTTCGGGTCCACCACCTCGATGCGCAGCGCGCCGCGAGGGCCCTCCACGTCCGCCACCCACGCCGCCTCACCGCCCGTGCCGCTGCCGGTCATCAGCGCGCGCCGCACGGACGTCAGGCGGGGATGCTGGAGCAGCCGGAGCAGCCCCACCTGCTGGAGCGCCGCGAGCATCCAGGTGACGGCGCCCGAGTCGAACCCCAGCCGCGTCGACACCGTGCGCGCGCCCAGCACCAGCGGCAGCGTGGCCTGCTCGGGCGTGTCGAGCCGGAAGACCCGCGTGGGCCGCCCATCCGGGAACATCACCCGCCGTCCGTCCGTCAGCGGCATCACCTGCCGCTCCTTCCCTCCCTCCGTGACGTCGAAGGCCGTCCCCAGCCGGTCCATGTACTCCAGCGAGTCCGGGCCCGCCTGGTCCGCCAGGGCGAAGCGGATGCCCACGTCGACGCGCTCGACGCCGCCCACCCGCTCCGCCGCGCCCGCGACGAGCCTGGGCACCAGCCCCGCCATCCACGCGGAGCTGAGCAGGACGGGTGCCCGAGGAGGCGTCCCCGACAGCCGCAGCACCGCCGACTTCACGCGCGACGTCCAGCGGGTGATGTCGAGCACCGCCACGCCCTCCCGGACCGCCGCGCGCAGCACCGCATCGTCCGGGTCATTGACCAGCGACACCACGGCCCTGGGCCGTCCGGACAGGGACGCCAGCGGATCGGACGCCGTCACGTCCAGCACCGCCGCCTCCGCGTTCCCCAGGCGCCGGGCCAACGCCTCCGCGGGCTCGCGGCGACGGCCCGCGATGACCAGCGGAAGGTCCGGATGCCGCTCCCGCAGCAACCGCGCGAGCCACGTCCCCACCACGCCGTAGCCCCCCACCAGAACGACACTGTCCTCAGCCACCATTGCGCGCTCCACCCGCCTGGCGTGGGCCATCCACGCCGCTCGAAACATTTATTAGGTCATTCGACCTATATTTTCACGACAATCGCCCTGGCCGCGTGGCCGGGGGTGGGCCGCGCCCCCGGCGTTGTGCTCCGGCCGCGTCTGCCGCAGGCTCGTCCCCATGAGGGCGTCCGAGCAGATGGCGGTGGCTGAACCCCCGAGGGCCGGGCGCGCGCGGCTCGCCTTCGAGCGCGTCGGTCCTCGCACCGTCGTCCGCACCGCGCTGGCGCACAGCCCGCTGCGGCTGCTCACGCCCCGGAACCACGGCCACGCGGCCTGGGCCTACACCAGCTCCTTCGGAGGCGGCCTGGTGGACGGCGACCAGGTCTCCCTGGAGGTGGACGTGGCCCCGGGCGCCACGGCGCTCCTGGCCAGCCAGGGCGCCAACCGCGTCTACCGCTCACCCCGAGGCTGCCGGAGCGACCTGGCCGCCCGCGTGGAGGAGGGCGCGCTGCTGGCCTTCGTCCCGGACCCCACCGCGTGCTTCGCCGGCGCCCGGTATGCCCAGACGCTGGACGTGCGGCTCGCGCCCGGCGCCTCGCTGGTGCTCATGGACGTCCTCACCTCCGGCCGCGGCGCCAGTGGTGAACGATGGGCCTTCGCCCACTACGACTCCACCCTGCGCGTCACCGTGGGTGGCCGTGCGCTCGTGGACGAGCGCTGGCTGTTGGAACCACGGCATGGCGCGCTGCCCGAGCGCCTGGGCCGCTTCAACGCGCTGGCCACCGTGCTGCTGGTGGGCCCCAGGCTCGCGGAGGCCCGGGGGCCACTCTCCGCCCAGCTCGCCGCGCTGCCGGTGACCTCGCGCGCGGAGCTCGTGCCCGCCGTCAGCCCCCTGGGCGAGGACGGCCTGCTCCTCCGGGCCGCGGCCGTCTCCGTGGAGGCGCTGTTGCACACCACACACGCGTGGCTGTCCTTCCTCCCCGCGCTGTTGGGCGATGACCCCTGGGCCCGCCGCGCCTGACGGGGCCCGCTTGGAAGCCGTTGACGCGGCGCGCTAAGCTGGTGGGGTGCACCTGTCCCCTCGCGATGTCGACAAGCTGCTGCTGCATCAGGCCGGCTTCCTCGCCCAGAAGCGCCTCGCGCGCGGGGTGCGGCTGAACTACCCGGAGGCGGTGGCGCTCATCGCCACGCAGCTCCTGGAGTTCATCCGCGACGGCCGGGGCGTGGCCGAGCTGATGGACCTGGGGCGTCAGCTCCTGGGACGCGCGCAGGTGATGGACGGCGTGCCGGAGATGCTGGCGGAGGTGCAGGTGGAGGGCACCTTCCCGGACGGCTCCAAGCTGGTGACGGTGCACCACCCCGTGGTGGCCGAGCACGGCGACCTGGCGCTCGCGCTGTACGGCAGCTTCCTCCCGGTGCCCCCGCTGGAGCGCTTCGGCGCGGCCACGCAGGCGGAAGGGCGCCCCGGCGAGGTGCGCGTGCGGCCGGGCGACGTCGTCCTCAACGAGGGACGCGACACCGTCACCGTGAGCGTCACCCACCGGGGCGACCGGCCCATCCAGGTGGGCAGCCACTACCCCTTCTTCGAAACGAACCGCGCGCTGGTGTTCGACCGGGCCCGGGCCTACGGCCGCCGGCTGAACATCCCCGCGGGCACCGCGGTGCGCTTCGAGCCGGGTGAGCGCAAGACGGTGGAGCTGGTCTCCATCGCCGGCGGCGCGGTGGTGCGCGGCGGCAACGCGCTGGGCAGCGGCAAGGTGACACCGGAGGGCCGCGAGCGCGCATTGGAAGCGGTGCGCGCGCAGGGCTTCGGCCACGAGGAGGAGCGCTGATGAGCCGGAAGATGGACCGCCGCCACTACGCGGACATGTTCGGCCCCACCACGGGAGACCGGGTGCGGCTGGGGGACACGGCGCTCTGGGCGGAGGTGGAGCGCGACGCCACCGTGTACGGCGACGAGTGCAAGTTCGGCGGCGGAAAGGTGCTGCGCGAGGGCATGGGCCAGCAGGCCGGCGTGGGGGACGCGGACGCGCTCGACTGCGTCATCACCAACGCGCTCATCCTCGACTGGACGGGCATCTACAAGGCGGACATCGGCATCAAGGGCGGCCGCATCGCGGGCATCGGCAAGGCGGGCAACCCGGACGTCATGGCGGGCGTGACACCGGGCATGGTGGTGGGCGTCACCACGGAGGCCATCTCCGGTGAGGGCCTCATCGTCACCGCGGGCGCGCTGGACACGCACATCCACTTCATCTGTCCCCAGCAGGCGGACGAGGCGCTGGCCAGCGGCGTCACCACCTGGGTGGGCGGCGGCACCGGGCCCGCCACGGGCACCAAGGCCACCACCTGCACGCCCGGCGCGTGGAACCTCCAGCGGATGCTGGAGGCCACGGACACGATTCCGCTCAACATCGGCCTCACCGGCAAGGGCAACACGTCCCTGCCGCAGGGACTGCTGGAGCAGGTTCGCGCGGGCGCCATCGGCCTGAAGCTGCACGAGGACTGGGGCACCACGCCTGCCGCCATCGACACCTGCCTCACCCTGGCCGAGGGCGAGGACATCCAGGTCACCATCCACACGGACACGCTGAATGAGTCCGGCTACGTGGATGACTCGCTTGCCGCGTTCAAGGGCCGCACCATCCACACGTACCACTCCGAGGGCGCGGGCGGCGGGCACGCTCCGGACATCATCCGCGTGTGCGGCGAGCCCAACGTGCTGCCCAGCTCGACGAACCCCACGCGCCCGTACACGGTGAACACGCTGGATGAGCACCTGGACATGCTCATGGTGTGTCACCACCTGGACCGGGAGATTCCCGAGGACGTGGCCTTCGCGGAGAGCCGCATCCGGGGGGAGACCATCGCCGCGGAGGACATCCTCCATGATTTGGGCGCCATCAGCATCATGGCCTCCGACAGCCAGGCCATGGGCCGCGTGGGCGAGGTCATCTGCCGGACGTGGCAGACGGCGCACAAGATGCGCGAGCAGCGCGGCAGGCTCTCCGACGAGCGCGGCGACAACGACAACCTCCGCATCCGCCGCTACGTGGCGAAGTACACCATCAACCCCGCCATCGCCCACGGACTGTCCCACGAGGTGGGCTCGGTGGAGGTGGGCAAGCTGGCGGACCTGGTGCTGTGGAACCCGGCCTTCTTCGGCATCCGGCCGGAGCTGGTGGTGAAGGGCGGCTTCATCGCCTGGGCGCAGATGGGGGACGCCAACGCCTCCATCCCCACGCCGCAGCCCTACATGATGCGGCCGATGTTCGGCGCTCGAGGCCGCGCGACAGGCGCCACCAGTGTGGCCTTCATCTCCGGACGCGCCTTCGCCGAGGGCACGGTGAAGGAGCTGGGGCTCACCAAGCGGCTGGTCGCGGTGAGCGGCTGCCGCGCCCTGGGCAAGAAGGACATGAAGCTCAACGACGCGCTGCCCACCCTCACCGTGGACCCGGAGACCTATGAGGTCCGCGCGGACGGCGAGCTGCTTCGCTGTGAGCCCGCCAGCCGCCTGCCCCTGGCCCAGCTCTATTCATTGTTCTGAGAGGGACGCGAGGCATGGGCTCGACGTGGCGGGTGTTGCAGCTTTCGGACTCCGGCTTTCCCACCGGCGGCTTCGCGCACTCCGGCGGACTGGAGGCCGCGGTGCAACTGGGCGAGGTGCGCGGCCCCGCGGAGCTGCGGCGCTTCGTGCGGGACCTGCTGTGGCAGACGGGCCAGGGCGCGCTGCCGCTCTTGAGCGCCGCGCACCGGGAGCCCACGTCGCTGCCCGCGTTGGACGCACGCGCGGAGGCGTTTCTCTCCAGTCACATGGCCAACCGCGCCAGCCGCACGCAGGGCCGGGCCTTCCTGGACACCTGTGCGCGCATCTTTCCCCGGCCGGTGACGCCGGTCCGCGAGGCGGCCCGCGCCGCCGGGCTGTGCTTCCACCATGCGCCCGTGTTCGGCGCGGTGCTGCACGCGCTGGACGTGTCGCTGGAGGACGCGCAGCAGCTCTTCCTGTCCCTCACCTTGAGGGGCGCGCTGTCCGCGGCGGTGCGGCTGGGCATCGCGGGCACGCATGAGTCCCACCAACTCCAGCACCAGGCCACGCCCCTGCTGGACGAAGTGCTGGCGCAGTGCGCGGGGCTGGGGGTGGAGGCGCTGGCGCAGCCATCTCCCCTGCTCGACTTGTTCGGCGCCACGCACGACCGGCTCTATTCCAGGCTGTTCCAGTCCTGAGGGAGGTGAAGCGCACATGCACGACGACCACCGCGGCCACGGACACGATGACGACCATGACCACGAGCACGAGGAGTGGGACCACCCGGGCCACTACCACGAGCGCGAGGAGCCTCAGCGGCGCGACTACAAGGCACGCGCCTTCACCATTGGCATTGGCGGGCCGGTGGGCAGCGGGAAGACGGCGCTGGTGCTGGCGCTGTGCCGCAAGCTGCGCGAACGCCATCGCCTGGGCGTCGTCACCAACGACATCTTCACCCAGGAGGACGCGGAGTTCCTCGTCCGTCACCAGGCGCTGTCCCCGGACCGTATCAAGGCGGTGGAGACGGGCGGCTGCCCCCACGCGGCCATCCGCGAGGACATCAGCCACAACCTGCTGGCGCTGGAACAACTGATGGAGGCGCTGTCGCCGGAGCTGCTCATCGTCGAGAGCGGCGGCGACAACCTGGCGGCGCAGTACAGCCGCGAGCTGGCGGACTACACCGTCTACGTCATCGA
Organism: Myxococcus sp. SDU36; assembly: GCF_030168875.1. NCBI lineage: Bacteria > Pseudomonadati > Myxococcota > Myxococcia > Myxococcales > Myxococcaceae > Myxococcus > Myxococcus sp. SDU36. The sequence goes on along the minus strand of NZ_CP077414.1, from coordinate 7,591,796 downwards.
CGTGGCCGGTGGGGACAAGGTGCCGCGCAAGGGCGGCCCCGGCATCACCCAGTCCGACCTGCTGGTCATCAACAAGACGGACCTGGCGCCGTATGTCGGCGCGGACCTGGGGGTGATGGACCGTGACGCGCGGAAGATGCGCGGCGACGGGCCCTTCGTCTTCACCCAGGTCACCCAGGACGTGGGCGTGGACGCGGTGGCCGAGCACATCCTCGGCGCGTGGCGGCAGCGCACCGGGGCGCGGGGGGCCTGACGTCACGCGGCCGCTCGCGGTGGTGGCGCGGCCGTCGGATTCCGATGATGGCCCGGGTGCGCTGCCCGTCGCACGCGCTGGGCGCCCCGATTCGAGGAGTCAAGGCGCCGAGCGCCCCCCAATTGCCGGGAAGCGCTCGTAGGCCCGTTTCAGCGCGTCCAGGTGGGCGGGGTTGTCGAGGTCGAGCGGCGCGTCGGTGAGCTGCACAACCCACCCGCCCGTCGCCGTGCGCCGCGCCCGTGAAAGCAGGTCCGTGTCGCGGGTCGGGTCCGGGAATCCGATGGCCTTCGCGGCAGCGGCAGACCAGTAGTTCAGCCACCCAAGGTAGTAGGGAATCTCAGGCGAGCGGATGTGATGGAAGAGCTTCAGGGCAGGCAGCCCCCGGCGTGGGGACGGCGGCCCTTGCAGCGTGGGTGCTGTCTGATACGCGATATCCACCGCAGCGGCGTCCGGCGTCGCACGTCCCCAGAAGGCGCGCGCCCCTTCCGCCACGGCTTCAAGCACAGCCGCCGCTGCCGTGATAACAGGCTCGTCCAGTGGCATTTTCGCGTGGACTTCAAACTGTGGCTGACCGCCTGGGCTGAAGAGTCCCGAATTTTCACTTCCAAAAACTGTCATGGGATGATTCGCGTCTCCGTTGCACACAATAGGGAATTCCCCGTCCTCAATGCTTTCTACGAGCCATGCGTCGCGCTGTGGCAATGGGATGGGACGCCCTCCTGCGGAGAGCCGCCATTCCAGACGCAAGCCGGGGAGCGTCTTCTCCATTCCATGGATGACGTCGACCGTGCGACCGTCTTTGCCCACGAGCGCAGGCGCATAGGTGATAAGGTCGAGAGTTCTTCGCTGAGTCATCGTTTGCATCCCGTGACGACGATATTGAGGAACGGCGCCTCTCGTAGCAGAGCGTCTTTGTGCGCTTGGGTGCTCACCCCGATGACGAAGTCATATCCACATGCAACGGCGATGGCGTGCTCCTTCCTGACTTGCTTGAGTTCTTTCTTGATCTCAATTTCCTGGACGAATGCATTGTACCTATCAAACCGATGGGTCTTGATCTCCCACAGCACGCGCACGCCGACTTGCAGCGCATCGAACCGTACTCCGTTCACGAGCACGTCCATGCCAGGGAAGCGGTTCGGCGGAAACGTGTCGGCACAATCGTTATGCGGGGCATCCTTGCCCGCGTGCGGCACCGGAACGGGACTGCACTCCGGGCGGCGCTCTCGCTCCAATGGCTGCTCGGTAGGTACCGGAGGAAGCAAGTCCTGCCCTGATGGCTCGGGGTTGGGCTTGCGGTGCGTCAAACGCTCCTGCTCATTGGATGGCCGCGTTTGATTCTCGGGCTTGGCTCGCTCACGAGATGCCCTACGGTATGCATCCAACTCCTCTTTGATGGCGACTGCCATCGCCACCACACCAACAACAATCACAGCTCCAACGACTATCTCGGGTGCTATCAGGATGCAGACGCCCAACCCAATAGCAGCGGCCCTCGCGGAGGCGATAGAGCATCTTCCCGTGACATCGCGGAACTCAATGCGGCCATGGTCGAGCGCGTGATAGCACCGCTCCACAAGCACGGCCCATTCGTTGGATGCCTCCCGCACCACGCATCGCCCCCCGTCCGCCCACGGCAGCGTCGCCGCTCTCTGGAGGTTGGCGACCCTCGCGTTCCGGACTGCTGGGCCTTTCGGGCTCGGCGCCGACGCAGCACAGGCTGAGAGAAAGAGCAGAAGTGCGGCGCAGGCGCGGAGGCGCATGGTCATGTCCAGACGAATGGGGTTCTGCCCGCCACGCGCGACAGCGAGAGTGCTCGAAGCGCGCCCGAGTCTCGCAGCGCGCCCCCTGGGGAGCCAGAACCGAGCGCATCCGGTGCGAGCTGCCGTGGCTCGTTTTCCCACCCACCAGGGCGCCCTTGCATCCAGTTCGAGGCAAGTTTGGACAGACGGAAGTGACCGGTGCGTAGCGCAATGAAACCCTTCAGGTGCGGCCTGAAGTTGCCCTCGGGCACGTCCGTCGGCAACGGTGCGCAACTCCTGGTTCGCCTGCGTCGCGGGCCGGCCTCCGCCTCAGGGCCCGGGCAGGTCCACCGCGCTGCCGTAGTCCACATCCCAGTCCGCGTGGCCCAGGATGTAGAGCTCGCCGCCCAGCCGCGGGTCCAACCCCAGGGGTCCGAGGTCCTCCACGTCGGGCGCGTCCTGGAGCTGGCTCAAGGGCCCCACGCCGAAGTGGCGGCCCAGGCTCCAGTCGGTGTCGTGCGCCATCGCAATCTTGCTGATGGGCGACGGGTACTCGCCTCCCGGCAGGATGTGGGGGCCGTTGCCCGCGGTGCCACCGAAGGGGTCGAACTCCATCCACCAGCTCGCGGGAATCTGCCCGCCCGTGCGGGCGCTGGCGGCCTCCGCCCAGGCCTGATGCGACGGCGAGCCGTAGTAGCCCTTGGCCTCCGACCACGCTTTGAACGAGTCGAAGCCCGCGGCCTGCATGTCCGCCCCGTAGGCTTTCATGTCGTCCGCGTGCTTCTCCGCCGTGGCGCGCGCCAGCTCCGCGTCGAGCTGCTCGGGTGGAATCCCCAGGTCCAGCGGCGTCACGCTGATTTCGATGTGGTGGCGCAGCGAGACGCCAAACGGCCCCTGGGTGACGCCCGTCTCCACCCGGATGGTCTTCTTGTCGGAGGCGTCGCGACCCGCCTTCGCCGCCACGGACCCGGCGGAGGCCGCGCCGTCCAGGGACACCGGCGCCCGAGCCATGGCCTTCGACAGGTCGAGCCCGTCCAGCGCCTGGTAGGGATTCCGAAGCGCGCTGGCCTGCTGTCGCGCAGCGTCAACGGCAGGACGGCGGGCCGTGTCGTTCTCGGCGCGAGCAGGGAACCTGGGGGCGGACGGGACGAGCCTGGAGACCTTGGACATGGGTCTCAGGATTATCGCCCGGGGCCTCCGGAAGTTGACTACCTCATGCTCCGCGCGCCACGCCCGACACGTATCCCTTCGGGTGGTGAGGAGGCTAGTTCGCCGGCGCGGGCAGCTTCTCCTTGATGGGCGGCGTCTGAGGCGCGGGCACCCTGGCGGGCGGCGCCTTCCAAGTGGACGACTTCCCGGGCGTCTTCTGGCCCCGGGCCAGGTGCCGCTCGATGCGCCGCTTCACCTCCGGCAGCACGTCGTTGGGCACGGGGATGGCGAGGTTGTACTGCGCAATCTTCCAGGTGCCGCCGTCCTTCACCAGCACGCCGCTGCCGCGGCTGGGTCCCAGGTTGGGCGTGTCCAGCGTCTCATCGAACCAGGCCACCGCGCCGTCCTTCGAGAAGGCGATGTGCCGCGACGTCGCCTTGAAGTTCCAGGCCTTGCCCTTGGCGAAGTACGGCCTGGCCCACGCGCGGAACGCGTCACGGGTCCAACGCTCGGTGGCGTCGGTGCCCAGGTACACCGCGTCCTCGGTGAAGTGGCCGAAGTAGCGCGCCTCGTCCGCGGCGGCGGCGGCCTGGTGCCAGTCATCCAGCACGGCGGTGATGGCGGCCTTCGGGTCGGCGGGGGCCGTGTTCGCGGGAGTGGAGGCGAGCACGAAGAACAGCAAGGCAACGGTAGGCACGCGGAAGACCTCGTCAGGCAGGGCGTTCAAGGTATGAAGCGGCACGGCCCGCCCCGCGTCAAGGCGAACGGGGTGGAGAGAAAGGCACGAATCGCATGGTCCTCGAGAGCTTCCTGGTGGGTGAGGGCGATGTGCCCACGGTGATGCTGCACGGCTTCCTGGGCACGGGGCGCAACCTGCGCTCGCTGGCGGCGGCGTGGAGCGCGGCGGACCCGAGCCGGCGCATCCTCCTGCCGGACCTCACCGGGCACGGGACGTCCCCTGCCCTGCCGGCGAACTCGGACCTCTACAGCATGGCCCGGGACGTGGTGGACACCGCGCGTGCGCAGGGGTTCCAAGGCCCGTTCGACTGGGTGGGGCATTCCCTGGGAGGACGGGTGACGCTCGCCGCGAGCCTGAATGTGCCGGAGGCCGTCAGGAGCGTGTCGCTGCTCGACATCGCCCCGGGGCCTGTCCCGGGGGACCTGTCGGAGAGTGGCAAGGTGCTGGGCATCCTGCTCCAGGCCCCGGCCCAGGCGGAGAACCGCCGGGCGATGCGCGCGGAGCTCACCGGCCGCGGCTTGTCGGAGCCGCTGGCGGACTGGCTGCTGATGAACCTGGTGACGGAGGAGCACGGCGTGCGCTGGCGCTTCGACCGGCAGGGACTGGCGGACCTGCACTCGCGCGTGAATGACACCGACCTGTGGGCGGCGGTGGAGCGCCAGGGCGGGCCACCCACGCGGGGCCTCCGGGGTGGCAGCTCGAAGTACGTGAGCGACGCGGACGTAGTGCGCCTGGTGGCCGCGGGCTGCCCGGTGGAGACGCTGCCGGAGGCCGGGCACTTCGTCCACGTGGAAGCGCCGCAGGCGGTGTTGGCGTGGCTGCGCTGAGCTGCGGCTGAACCTGGAGGATGCGCCTGGGGACTGCTGCCCCAGGCGCGCACGCTCGCTATTCGACGCGAAGCGTGAGGTTCGCGGAGCCGGCGTAGAAGACGTAGCCGTCCTTGGCCTCCTCGACGCCGTGCTTCACCCGGATGACCCACAGGCCCGGACGGTCCAGCGTCACCTCCGCGAGCCCGTCGTCACCGCTGCGCGTCTTCACGGCGAAGCCCTTGCCGGGCGCGCCCTTCCGGTCGAACGTCGCCTGCACCAGCGCCGCCACCGGCTTCCCGTCGAAGAGCGCCTTCACCTGAAGCTTCGTCCCCGTCTTCAACGTGGCGGGGTTCGCCTGCGGAATCAGCTCCAACCGGCTCCCCACCGGCTGGGCCCAGAACTTCGACTCCGGCGTCAGGTTCACGAAGGACTTCGAGTACGCAGCGGACCGGGTCATCCGGCCCTCCTCGGCGGCGCCCTCCTCCTTCTTGGGCCCCTTCGGCCGCTCCACGCGCGTCCGCACCAGGCTCGCGGACAGCGCGAACGCTCCCTTCGGCACGACGACGGTCGCATCGAGCTGCTTCTCCGCGGGCGTCACCTTCAGCGGCTCGCGCTTGTCCCCGTGGACCCACTCCAGCGTCACGTTCTCCGCGGGCGGCATCCGGTCCGGCGAGATGAACGTCTCCGTCATGAAGAGCGCGGCCTTCATCGTCTGCCCAACGGGCATCTTCGCCGCGCTGGGGATGACCATGAACTCATGCGCCCGCGCCGCCGTGAGCGGCAACAACAGGACCAGGGCACCCAGCAGATTGCGCATCATCACATCACTCCTTCAGAGCAGGGCGGAGACCGGGACGAGCACCGCCACGACGGCGGAGACGACTGGAATCGCCGTGGGGCGATAGGTGAACAGCAGCACCACCGAGACAGCGGCGGCGGTGAGGAGCCCCGTCCACCACGTCAGTCCGATGGAGGCGCCATAGGCCATGACACAGGGGATGAGCGACAGCGCCAACAAGCCCCAGGCGAGCGCCCGGGAGACCTGCCGCACGCGCGGGCTTGGCCGCGTCTTGCGCAGCTGTTCGTGGTGCCGATTCATCCCCGTGGCGAAGGCCACGAAGGACAGGAACGCCAAGGCAAGCGTCGTCAGCGCCATCATGACTCCACCGCCACCGCCGCCGCGGGCGGCGCAGAAGGACTGGGACGTGACGCCACCGGCGCGACGGGCTGCCGACGGCGCCACACCTTCCGGGCCGCATGCAGCATCGCGAGCCCCGTGACGAACGCCACGATGTCGAAGCCCGCGATCAGCCACTTGCCAGCCGGAATCGTCACGCCCAGGTGACTGTCCGTCGTCAGCGCGTTCAGCACGGGAATGGCCACGAAGAGCAGCCCCGCCGCCCCGAGCTGCTCCAGCCACGCGCGCCGCAACGGCCGCGCGAGCGGCTGCAGGAAGGTCAGCGCCCACACCGCGAAGAAGACCTGAATCTCCCGGTCACCTCGCGACGCGAGGTCCACGGGCAGCAAGCGGTTGGCCCAGAAGTACGCGGCGACCGCCACGGACAGTCCGGCGACAGCGCCCACGTTGAGGTGGTCCACCAGCCGGTGACCCAACGTCCCCGGGGCGCCCTTGCGCTTCTCCGCGCGCTTCACGCTCCAGAGGACCAGGCCCGTGGCGATCATCAGCGTTCCACACACGCCCGCCAGGAAGAACACCCAGCGCAGCCCCACCGAGGCGAAGCGCGCGCGGTGCAAGCTCCCGAGCGACGCCTGGAGTCCGCCGACGAAGGACCCAGCACGCGGCGCGGGCGGCGACAGGCGCTCGCCGGTCTTCGCGACGAACGCCAGCTTCACGCCCCCGAGCCCACCACTGCCACTTTCGAGAATCAGGCTGTCATTGCGCGTGGGCAGCAACTCCACGATGGAGCCAGGCTTGCCCGGCTCGCTCACCGTGATGCGGCTGACGGGCTGTCCCCACTCACGCTCCGCCTCCGCCATGAGCTTGGGAATGGGGACACTGGTGCCGCCGCCCAGCTTCGCGAGCTCGGCCTTCAGGGCCTCGGCTTCCTTCTGCTCCGCGGCCCGGCTGGCCGCCATCGCCGCGCGCGGGTTGTCTCCGAAGATGACCTGGCTCGACCAGGGCAGGAGGTTCGCGGCGACCAGCAGGAGGCCCGAGTACGTAATCATCACGTGGAACGGCAGCGCGAGCACCGCCGTCACGTTGTGCGCGTCCAGCCAGCTCCGCTGGCCCTTCGACGGACGGAACGTGAAGAAGTCCATGAAGAAGCGGCGGTGCGTGATGATGCCGCTGATGATGGCGATGAACATCACGAGCGTCGCGATGCCCACGAGGGTTCGCGCCCAGGCGCGCGGCATCGCATGCAGCTCGAAGTGGAAGCGGTAGAGGAAGTTCCCACCCTCCGTGGCGCGGGGCTTCAGCACCTCGCCGGTGGACGCGTCCAGGATGAGCCCGTCGCCGCGACCGCCACCTCGCCCCGCGTCGCGCTCGGCGCCGCCGCGACTGGCCGCCTTCCGCCACGAAACGCGGAGCGTCTCGTTGCGGTCCGCCGGCAGGTTCACCGTCCAACTGCTCGCGTCCGGTGCGACCTCCGCGAGCTTCGCGAGCCCCAGCTCCGCCGCGCGCGGCGACGGCACCGAGCCGTGCAACTCCGGCTGCATCCAGAGCGTCACCTCCTGGCGGAAGTAGGCAATGGTCCCCGTGAGGAACACCGCGAACAGCAACCACCCGAGCACCAGCCCCGCCCAGGTGTGCAGCCACGACATGGACTGACGGAAGTTCGCCTTCACGCCGCACCTCCCCGCAGCACGCCGAACAGAATCAGGAACGGCAGCGTCGCCACGCCCAGGCCCAGCCACGCGCCGCGGGCGCGCTTCGTCGAGAACGCCCAGACGATTCCGCCCGCGTACAGCAGGAAGCCCACCATGACGCCCAGTTGAACCGCGTCGCGTTTGTCCATCGGCACCGCCAGCGACAGCGACGCCGAGGAGAACGCCGCCAGCGCATACCCACCGAAGATGGCCGCGACCACCCGCGAGGCGATGCTCCACCGCCCCGCCGTGACAGGCGCGCTCACAGCATGAACTCCGCCGTGAGGAAGGCGCGCCGCTCGTTGCCATAGACGATGGTGCCGCTCGTCGCGTACCGCCGCCGGTCGTAATACGTCTGGTTGAGCAGGTTGTTGACGTTCAGCGACAGCTTGAGCGTGCTCGTCGACAGCGGCATCGAATAGAACGCGCCCACGTTCACCAGCGCATAGGCCGGGTTCACATCCGTCAGTCCCTCTGCGTCGTAGCCATTCGTCACGCTGCTGTACGCCCGCACGCCGCCGCCCAGGCCCAGCCGGCTGCCGTTGCTCCACTCGTGGATGCGGAAGCGCGTCCACAGCGACAGGCTGTGCCGCGGGATGTACGGCAACTGCCTGCCCAGGTTCGGCAAGTCATTGGACTCCACCACCTCCGCCTGCAGGTAGCTGTAGCCAATGGAGCCCGACCACCACGACGTCAGGTTTCCGGACAGCTCAACCTCCCCGCCGTCCGAGCGCTGGAGCCCGTCCAGCGTCGAGTAGCAGAAGCCCTCGTCATCCGGGTCGGTGAGGTTCGGGTCGCACGTGTCGACGTTCGCCGCGCGCGCCACGTTCTTCTTGTCGATGCGGAACAGCGAGACCTGGAGCAGGCCCTCCCCACCGAAGAAGTCCCGCTTGAAGCCCACCTCGTACTGCACGCCCCGCTCGGGGTCGAGCAGCGCCTGGCCGTCCTCGTCGACCAGCGTGAGGCTCGCCTGCGGATTGAAGCTCTGGCCGTAGCTCGCATAGACAGTCGAGCTGGCGCCAAGGTCCTGCATCACCGCGAGCCGCGGCGTCCAGGCGCTCGCGACGCTGCGCGTGTCCGCGCCGCGCTCCCCCGTGGCCCAGTTGTAGGAGCCCCGACCCAGGTTGTCGAAGCGGGACCAGCCCACCGCCGCCATCAGGCGCGTCGACCCGTTGGGCAGCGTGGCCACGTCCTGCAGGTAGAGGTTGTAGTCAGCGCGGCGAGCGAAGGGCACCATGAACCGCCCCTGCTCCCGCAGCGAGGCCGAGCCCCATTCGCTGTAGTCCGGGTCGAACAGGTTGACGTCGGGCGGCGCGAGCGAGCGCGGCTCCAGCGGCGCGGGGCACGTCGCCGTGTTCGCCGTGCCCTGGCCATAGAGACAGGCGAGGTCTGGAGGCATCGCCGCGGAGCGGGTGCGCGTCAGGCCCGCGCCGCCGCCCAGGAGCCAGTCATGCCGCACGCCCCAGGTGTCCAGCCGGCCGGAGAGGTCCATGCCCGCCGAGACGTTGTTGTACTCGTTGTCCGGCGACAGGGAGATGTAGCGCGGCACGTTGCCTTCCGGGTCCGCGGCGGACGGAATACCATTGCGGCCACCGCCCACCACGCGCGTGTTCTGGTACCACTGGTCGGAGCGCTGGAAGTTCGTGTACGCGGCCACCTTCACGCGCTCGCTCGGGCGCCAGTCCGCGCTCAGCACGACGGTGTGCGAGTCGCGGTTGGCGCGGTCGTTCGTGCTGCCGAAGAAGAAGTCGCGCGGCACCGGGAAGTACTCGCCCGTGACGGCATCCAGCCGGTTGTTCTCCTGCTCCGGCACGGACGAGAAGCGGTAGTACTCATAGGTGAGGTTCGTGGTGAACTCGCTCGACGGCTTCCACGTCACCGCGCCCATTCCGCTGATGGGGTTGGAGAAGATGTTGTCCTGGTCGTCCTGGTAGCGTGAGTAGTTGCCCACCGCGCGGTAGAGGAGCGTGCCGTCCTTCGTCAGCGGCCCCGTCAAGTCCAACGTGCCGCCGTAGCTGACGGCGCTGTCGGTGCGCGCCAGGAGCTGGTAGCGCGCCTTCTCCTGCGGCCGCTTGTAGACGTAGTTGATGATGCCGCCGGGCTGCGACGCGCCGTAGTAGAGGCCGGCCGGACCGCGGAGCAGCTCCACCCGCTCCAGGTTGTCCGCGTTGCGGTTCTGCGAGCCCAGGCTGTAGCTGCGCTGGCCGTTGACGAGCACCTGCCCGGAGCCCGCCAGGTCCATGCCGCGCACGTTGATGGAGCGGGAGATGCCCTGCCCGATGTCCGCGTTGGAGCTGACCGTCGACACGCCCGCGAAGCCTTCCAGCGTCTCGAAGATGTTCACATCACCGCGCTCGCGGATGATTTCCTCGGTGACCTGGTTGATGGTGAACGGCGTCTGACGGACCGGCAGCTCCGTCTTCGTCGCGACCGACGAGGGCGGCGGCGCATAGCTGTCCTCGTCGCGGAGCGCGTCGTCCGTCACGGTGATGCCGCTGAGCTGGTAGACCTCCGTATCGTCCGCCGCCGAGGTGGGCGCCGACGCGGGCGCCTGCTGCGCCGGAGCGCCCGCGATGAGGGTGGCCGTGTCCGCCGTCAGCCGGAAGCCGAAGCCCGTGCCCGCCAGCAGCCGCGTCAGCCCTTCACGCACCGTCAGCGCGCCTGACACGCCCGGCGTCGTCCGGCCCGACATGGGCGCGGGGTCGAAGACGAGCTTCAGCCCGCTCGCCTCGGCGAACGCCAGCAACCCCGTGTTCAAATCCCCCGGCGAAATCGAGAAGGCCACCGTCCGGACGCGCTCCGCCTGCGCGGGAGCCTCCGTCTGCCGCGCGAGCGCGGGGGTGGCGAAGCTGATGAAGGAAATCAGGGACAGCGCCACGAAACGCGGCGGCACTCGAAGAACGGACTGCGACAAGCGAGACCTCTCGATGAACTCAAGTGAGAAGGAAACTCATTCTCAAAATCAAGAGGTAAGACGACCGAGCCCACCCATCCGGTAATCGGCGCGCGAAGAAAGTGACAATTCCCTCTGAAACAAAAAGCTCAGAGCAGGAAGGTGCCGGCCAGGGGCACCTGGACGACGCGCAGGCCGTAGCGGTCAGCAATCATCCGGATGGCCTCGTCGGGCTGGCGCGTATCGAAGGCGCCGCTCACCAGCCGGCCGGCCTGGCTCCTGCGCAGCAGCCGCACGGGACGGGCGTGGTAGCGGGTCAGCACCGCGCAGGCATCCGCCAGCTGGACCCGGTCCAGGACGAACCGCTCCTGACGCCACTGCGTCGCGAGCGCCGCCACCGTCGAGCGGACGTCCACCTGGCCATCATCGGTGTAGCGCAGGGCCTGTCCGGGAGACAGCGTTCGCGAGCCGGAGGACGCGGCGGCGCCTCGCGTGCGCACCTCCACCGTGTGCTCCACCGCGACGACGTCCACCGAGCGCGCCAGTTGGTGGACGACGAAGCTCGTCCCCACCGCGCGGGTGACGCCGTTGCGGCACTCGACGACGAAGGGCCGCGACTCACCGGGTGACACCGGCGCGGGCTGGAAGAAGGCCTGTCCCCGCAGCAGCACCACCCGCCGCTCGTGTTCGTCGAAGGCGAGCTGCACCGCGCTGGACGCGTCGAGTTCGATGCGAGTGCCGTCCGCGAGCGCCTTCACCAGCCGCTCGTTGCGCCCCGTGCGCAAGTCCGCCCGCAGGCTCACCGCGAGCTCCGGCAGCAGCACCGCGCCCAGGAGCGCCAGGAGTCCCGCGGCCATGGCGCCCAGCGCCGCGCGGCGCGAGCGGGACAGGGGCGCGCGCAGGGGCCTGACGCGGACCTTGGACGGCGGCACGGCGCCCAGCAACGTCCACAGGTGCTGGGCTCGCTCGAAGGCCTCGGCGTGGCGCGGATCTTCCGCGCACCACGCCGCCAACGCGGAGGGGTCCGCGAAGTCCTGCTGGCGGCTGCGGATGACCCACTCCGCCGCCTCCTCGGTGATGTCCCTGGCGCCCATGGAGACGTCCCCCGCTTCAGGGGGGGTCCTCCAGTGCTCGTAGCGCATGGCTGAGCGCGCGCGCCAGATGCTTCTGCACGGAGCTTTCGGAGATGTCGAGCCGCGCGGCCACCTGCCGGTAGGTGAGGCTCTCCACCCGGTCCAGCCGGAATATCTCCTGCGTCAGCGGCGGCAGGCTCGCGAGCGCGGCGTACACCCGCTCCAGCTGCGCCCGGCTCTCCAGGACGCGGTCCGCGGCCGGGTGTCCGTCCGGCGTGGCGCCCGCCCCTTCCATGCCTCCGAACACCTGGGCCCTCCGCGCCGACTGCCGCTCGTGGTCAATCGCCAGGTTGGTGGCCACCCGGTACAGGTAGGCGCGAGCGTTCTCCTCTTCGCTGTTGCGCGGCCGCTCCACCACGCGGACGAAGACGTCCTGGAGCAGGTCCGCGGCCAGCTGCCGGTCACCCAGACGCCGCTTCAGGAAGGCCTGGAGCTCCCTGCGATAGGCGAAGAATGACGATTTGACGAACTCGGCCAAGGCAACAGCGCTCGCGGCTCAGCGGGGTTCCGGCGTCATAGCAATTTTGATACTGCATCGCAATATCAAAGCCCTTCACCCCACGGCGTGTCAGATGCGCACGCCCAGCAACAGGCCGGGCCACATGCGGACGCCGCCGGGGCCGCGCCCCAGCTTCCACTGCGGCAGCCAGCTCACGTCGCGGTCCTCGTCCTGGGAGGATGGGTCATACGCGTTGAGCGACACACCGCCGAAGAGCGCGAAGCGCCGCTTGAGCTCCCACCCCAGCGTGGCGCGCATCCGGAACAGCGTGTTCTTGGGCCCCGAGCCATAGAAGTTCGGCTGCCAGCTTCCGTACGACAGGTCCACGTCCAGCGAGTAGCGGTCCGCGGCATCCAGCGGGACGTGCACGCCCAGGCCCAGGTTGAGGAAGGTCCGCAGCGAGTCCTCGCCAATCCCCACGCCCGTGGTGACCAGCACATAGACCGTCCGGCTCCCATACTTGATGCCCACCGACAGGGGCATGACGTCGTCGGCGGAGAGCTCCAGCACGAAGCGCCCCTTGCGGACGATGCTCAAGAGGCCAATGGGCACCGACACGTCGTCGGCGATGTTGATGAAGCCCAGCTGCACGCCGCGCACCTCGGCCGCCACGTTGATGAGGCCCACCTGCGCGCCCGCGACGTCCCCGGAGATGTTGATGAGGCCCACCTGCGCGCCCGTGAGCCGCTCCGCCAGGTTGATGCCCACGGCCGCCTGCACACCGCGGAGGCGCGCCGCCGCGCGGTTCGCCGTGGTGCTCACCTGGAAGCCCGTGAAGTCCCGCTCGGCCAGGTTGAAGACGGCGGACACCTGCCCGCCCGTCCCGCCGCCAAAGGCGAGGTTGCCGCCGAACGCCGTCTGGAGACCGAAAATCTCCCCGCCCGCCACATTCGCCACGCCCGACACCTGGAACCCCTCCACCGTCCCGTCCACCCACCCCACGCCGGCGGCCACGCCCAATCCCTGGAGCTGCAGCGAGCGCACGCCCAGCACGCCCAACGCCAGGTGGTTGCGCCCGCCGCCACCCCACAGCGCGGTGGTGGCCAGCGGCGGCACCAGTGACAGGTTGAAGGGCACCGAGGGCATGTCGCCGAGGACCACCGGCTCGCCAATGGACAGGGCCTCGGCCCGCATGTCCGTCCCGCCTCGAGCCGCCGTGCGGGTGAGTGTCATGGGCACGAAGTGCTCCGCGCGCAGCTCCGAGCCCCCCTTCGGCGACACCGTCAGCTCCGCCTCGAGCCGCTGCGCCGGCCGCTCCAGCACGAAGTGGTAGCGCCCCGCCTCCAACCCCAACGCCAGGCGCCGGCCCGCGGGCTTCTGCAGTTCCGCGACCAGCTGGTTGCCCCAGTCACGCACGAAGAGGCGGCCCTGCACGTCCGCCGCCACCGTGAGCCGCACGCGCGAGGTGCGCAGGTCCGTCAGCACCAGGTCGCCGCTGCCCGCAAGCTGGATGTCATAGGCCGCGTGCTGCGGCCCACCCTGCGAGCGCTCCGTGCGCGCCAGCGTCTCGTGGAAGGCGAACTGGTAGGCCTCGTGCAAGGTAACGCGGCCATCGCCGCTGGCGTCCGCCGCGCCGCGCAAGCCCGTCACCAGGAAGTGCGTGAAGAAGGACGCGCCGATGGTGTCCGACTCCTGCGCCACTTCGTCCGCGGAGCTGGAGGCGAGGTACGCGTGGCCCCGCACCTGCGACGCCGCGTCCATGAGGAAGCCCGGCCGGTGCACCCCACCCTTGAAGCGCGTCAGCGCGCCGGAGCCGCACGAGTCCAGAATCGCGATGCGCACGTCCACGGGCACCGCGCCCAGCTCCTGCTTCAGCGCCGCGTAGGTCAGCCGCTCACCGCGCGGCAGCAGTCCCTCCGCGTCCGAGTGGCCCGAGTAGTAGAGCACCAGCTCGCTGCGAACGCCGTCCGCGGTCGCGGCCTCCACCAGCACCCGCATCCGCTCCAGCGCCGCCAGCAGGCCCTTGCGGTCCGCCTCCAGCAGCAGCACGCGGTCCGCTACCGCCACGCCGCCCAGTTCCTCCAGCACGCGGGACATGGCCAGCGCATCCGAGCCCGCGTAGCGCAGCCGCTCGCGCCCCTCGCCGCCCTCGCTGGAGCCTACGAGCAGCGCGAAGCGGCGCAGCGTCACCGGGGGCGCTTCCGCCGGGGGCGGCGTGGCCGCGGCGGACAAGGTGGCCCACACGCCCAGGCAGACGGCGGCCAGCAGACCGCACCGGCGGCCCCATCCCCCAGCAGTGGTGCGTCTCATCATCCGCGTTCCACCCCACGCGTCAGGCCCGGCCCGGCCTCAAGCGAGTCCCCTCGGCATATCTCGACTGGCGGCCGGCGCGCGAGCCCGGCTCACGGACTCCAGAGCGCCCGCCGCACCAACCAGGAGCTGCCGCCCCGGCCGTCCCGCACCACCGCCCAGAACGTCACCTCTTGCGCCTGCGCGCCCTCCTCAGGCTCCCACTCCGTGCGGTGCCGGCCTTCCTGCCCGCCGAAGGACGAGCCGCCCGTCTCCTGCGGCGCGAACTCGCCCAGCGTCGCGTGCCACGAAATCTCCCAGCTCTCCCGCAGCGTCACGGCCTCCAGCCGCAGCCCGGGCACCACGTACGTCTCCTGCAAGGCCGCCACGTCCTCGGCCGTCACCACGAAGGGCCCGGCGCCCCGCAGCTCCAGCGGCGCCTCCGCGGGCCACGCCACGTCATCCACGCGCAGCCCGGGAATCACCGGCTGTTCGTTCACCCGCATGCCCTCCACCGCCGGGCACCAGAAGACCATCAGCTTCTGCGCGTACACCACCTCGTCGCCCGCCTGCGCGCGCAGCACCAGCGGCATGCGCAGGCCCCCCAGCCCTCGGTACGGGTCCAGCTCCTGCACGCGCTGGAGCAGCGGGATGTCCTCCGCCAGCGTGGACGCTCCCGGACGGACGCTGAGCGCCAGCTCGCCCGCCACGGTGGTACCCTCGGAGAGCAGCACGCGGTTGGACGCGTTCGCGCACGTCCGGTCCTCCCTGTCCGCGCACGCCCACAGCGTGTACTGGATGGGCCGCCCTTCCCCCGCCGGGTCCACCAGCAGGGTCCGGTACGTCACGTCCGAGGAGAGCTCATCCAGCGTCTCCTGCGTGATTTCACAGGCGGACGCCATCAGCTCCGGAGGCTCCGTGGCGATACCGAGCACGCGGAAGTCAAACACGCGCGACGGCTGGTCCTCCACGTCGACACACGCGGCGGCGCCCAACAGCAGCAGCGACAGTCCGCAGGACTCGAGCAGGGCCTTCATCTCAGAAGCTTCCTTTCACACCCACCACGGGGAGGATGGGGATGCCCGGCACCTCGTACTCGCGACGGAACCGGTAATCATTGAAGACGAACTCGACGTTCTGCGCGTTGTAGAGGTTCTGCACGTCCAGGTAGGCCGTGAGCGTCCAGCTCTGGAACCGCCAGCTCTTGTCCACGCGCACGTCCAGTTGGTGGAAGCCGCCCGTGCGGTCGGAGAAGTACGGGCCGAACGTCGCGTTGAAGCGGTTGCGGTCCGAGTCGTAGACATCATAGCCGCTCGCCAGCGGCGTCATGGGCCGGCCGCTGGTGTAGCGGAAGCGGCCACCCAGCTCCCAGCCGTTGCCCAGCACGTAGCTGGCCACCAGCGTGAGGATGTGCGTCTGGTCCCACGGGCTGAGGCCGTACGTGGAGTCGTCCGGCACGGCGCCACCGCCACCGAAGAAGCCTCCGCCCTGAGGCCGAGGGCCCGCGCGGCCGTCCTCGGCGCGGCTGAAGGTGTACGACAGCCAGCCGGACCACTTGTCCGTCGCGGAGGCGCGGTCCTTCTTCAGCATCACCTCCAAGCCGTAGGCGCGGCCGATGCCGTCGTTGGAGTACGGCAGCGTGAAGACGCCGCCGCCCTCGTTGGTGACAATCTGGCCGGGGGACACCACGTTGTTGAAGCGGCGGTTGAAGAAGCCGGTGACGTCCACGTTGAACACGTCGTTGAAGCGGTGCTCCACGCCGAGGCTGCTCTGGAACGCGCGCTGGTAGGCGAGGTCCGGGTTGCCGTAGGGCAAGGTGATGAAGCGGAACGTCTCCGGCGGCTGGCTGTAGAGGCCCAGCGAGCCCTTGAGGTTGGTGCGCGACGTCGCCGCGTAGCGAACCCACAGCCGGGGGTCCAACGCCAGGTTCCGCGTGTTGCCCACCGACTGGAGGTTGCCACGCACGCCCGGCGTGAAGGTGAACTGCCCCACCTGCAAGTCGGCTTCGAGGAAGAGCGCGCCGTCGAAGGCGCTCAGGGCAATCTGCTCCTCCAACTGCTGGCCCACCGGCTCGGCCCCGGGGAAGGGCACGTACTCCACGCCGCCCGGCGCGGGGAAGGACACGTCGTAGCTCTCGTGCTCGAAGACGATGTCCAGACCGGTGCGGAGCGTGAGCGCGGAGGACAGCTCGATGCCGAGCACCTCGCGGGCGCCCAGCGTGTAGGTCCTGCCATCCTGCCGCGCGAGGCCGAAGTCGACGCTGCTGCGGTCCATGCCGACGAAGGGCGTGAAGACGGACCACATCGCGCCCTTGCGGTAGGTCCAGTCGCCCTTCACCCGGTGGAAGTTCGTGCGCGTGTCCAGCTCCAGGTCCCGCTCCGTCGAGGGACCGGTGGACACCACGCGGAGCTGGTCATCACTGCCGAAGGCCATGATGTAGCCGGAGCTGCGCGCGCCCCCTGGCGTCACGGCCGTGTCGTCATTGGCCGTGCCCCGCTTGGCGCCGAAGTCCACGCGGAGCTGGTAGTCCCAGTAGCGCGGCACCACGGAGAGCGTGCCCCCCTCCGACTCCGGCAGGACGGCGGGCAGAATCGTGTCGATGTAGGAGCGGCGCGCGGCGGCGGCCACGCTGATGCCGTCCGTAATCGGGCTCTCCAGGAAGAAGCCCGCGTCCAGCAGGTCCACCTTCACCGAGCCGTGCAGCGTGTCCGAGGCGCCCTTGCGCGTGCCCACCTCGACGATGCCGCCCACCGCGCGGCCGTACTGGCTGCCGTAGCCGCCCGGGTAGAAGTCGAGCTGGTCGATGAACTCGGCGTTGACCACCGAGGGCCCGCCGAGCAGGTGGAACAGGAGGGGGATTTCGACCCCGTCCATCATCGTTGACGTCTGGCCCGGGTTGGAGCCACGGACCAGCAGCTCGCCGGAGATGAAGGGCGCGCGCGCCACGCCCGGCAGCGACTGGATGACGCGGATGGGGTCGCCGAAGGAGCCTGGCGTCTTCTGCGCCTCCTCGCGGGTGATGGTGCGGCGCACCACCTCCTTCTTCGGTCGCGCCGAGCGCACCACCGTCTCCAGGCCGCTCCCCGAGGGCGCGAGGTAGAAGTTCACCTCCGTCGTCTCGTTCGGCTTCAACTCCTCCTTCGTCTGGTAGAGCTGGAAGCCCGTGGCCACCACGCGCACCTCGCAGGTGCCCGCGGGCACCTCGAGCGTGAAGCGGCCGTCGTCGTCGGACATCGCCTCGGGCGCGTCCGGGTCGTCACCGCAGCGCACGGTGGCGTTGGGCACGCGCGAGCGGCTGCCGCGGGAGATGAGCTGGCCGGTGAGCGTGGCCTTGGGCTGCTCGGCCTCCGCGGCCTCGGCGCCCGCCTCCGGCTCCGGCGCGGTGAGGGTGAAGTGGTAGACGTACTCCACCTGCACCGGCGCGGGCACGCCGTCCACCTCGGCGGGCGAGAAGCGGAACTGGCGCACCGCCTCCATGGCGGCCTCGTCGAAGCCGTTGCCCACCGGCTCGGTGGGCAGCACCTCGGCGACGGAGCCGTCATCCGCGATGGTGATGATGAGCCGCACCGACGCGGTGAGCCCCTGCGCGAGCGCCTCGGGCGGGTACTGCGCTTCCACCTGCTGCACCAGCTCGGGCGGCCTGGTGATGGTGGGCTGGGCCTGCGCCGGGGGTGGCGTGGCCGCGTCCGCGGGAGGCGCGCCGGCCTGGGGTGCCTGCGCGAGCACGGGCGCCGCCAGCAGGAGCGAGGTCGCGACGAGCGCGCCTCGGGCTTTCAGGAGGGAGGACATGGCGTGTCCAAGCATACGGGTGAGGAGGTTCCCGCTCCCGATGAAAGAGAGACGGAGCGAAGGCGCGGTGGAATCCCGGCGACGCCTGTGGGGAGGGGTACCCCTGACATGCCGGGCACGCCCGCGCTCCGCCTCTCTCCCAGCGGGAGTGGCGACATCAATCGAGCAGGAAGGTGTACGAGTATTTCATCTCCGTGGAGACGGGCTCGCCGCCTTTGATTGCGGGCTTGAAGCGGAAGCGGCGGATGGCGTCCCGCGCCGCCTCGTTGAGGCCATGGCCGGGGCCCTTGAGAATCTTCACCGCCGTCACCTTGCCCTCGTGGCTGATGGTGATGGAGAGCGTCACGGTGCCCTCCACGCCCGCGCGGCGCGCCTCCTCCGGGTAGGGAATCTTCACCTCGGAGGCCACCGTGGGCTCGGAGTCCACCTGGTAGATGGGCGCGTACTTCGGCGCGCTGTACCCCTTCACGTCCTTGGGGTCCTTCGCGGTGGGGCCCGTCCTGCCGTAGGCGGTGTTGCCCACGGGCGCGGCGAACGAGCCCGCGCTGGTGGTGGAGGACATCGTCATGCCCACCACGAGCGGCGGCGGCTTGGCCTGCGGCTGGGGCGGCGGCGTGTCGTTGGGCGGCGGCGGCGCGTCCACGGGCGGCGGCGGCAGCGGCTTGGGGGCCTCGGCCACCTTCACCGGCGGCGGCTTCACCACCTTGGGCTTGGGGGGTGGCGGCTTGGGCGGCTCCTCCGGATTCGGTTCTTCCGGAGGAGGCGGGGGCGGCTTCACCACCTCCACCATCACCATCTCCACGGGGCGTTTGGCGGCGGGGAGGGTGCGCGCGGCGCCTTCTCCCAGTGCCCAGAAGCCGCCGACGTGAAGCCCCAGCGACACGAGCAGGAAGACGCCCACCACGGCCAGCGAGCGGTCGCGTCGGGGCGTCGGAGCGTTGTCGAGGACCGCCTGACTCATGAAGTGACGCCTTGCCTCAGGGTGCCGCGGGCGCGGCCGAGGGGGCCACGTCCTTCTCGATGTTGAGCGCGAACTTCGCGATGCCCTGGCCCTTCACCACGTCGATGAGGCGCATGACGCGGCCGTAGGGTATCGACTGGTCGGCGCTGATGATGGCGCGCGTGTCCTTGTCCTTGGCCACCGCTTCCTGGACGCGCTTCTCCAGCTCCTTCTCGGTCAGCTCGGTGCCGTCGAAGAAGAACTTGCCCTCCTTGTCCAGCACCACGTTGACCAGGCCCTGCACCGTCTCACCGCCGTTGGCGGCGCGGGGCAGGTCCACCTCCACCGTCTCCCGTACGATGAAGTTGGCCGTCACCATGAAGATGATGAGCAGCACCAGCACCACGTCCACCAGCGGAGTGACGTTGATGCCGGTGATTTCGTCGTCGTTGTCCTGCGCACCGCCCGCCATGGCCTAACGAGCCTCCGCGCGGAGACTGCCCACCAGCGCGTGGCCCAGGGCGTTGGCGCGGCTGGTGAGTGTCTTGAGCTGACGGCTGAAGACGTTGAAGGCCACCACCGCCGGAATCGCCACCGCCAGCCCCACGGCCGTGGCGACGAGCGCTTCGGAGATGCCCGCCATGACGGTCTGCTGCATGGCCCCGCCGCCGCCCTGGGCGTTCATCTTCCCCAAGTCATTGAAGGCCTTGATGATGCCCAGCACCGTGCCGAACAGCCCGATGAAGGGCGCGTTGTTGCCCAGCGTGCCCAGGTACGACAGGAAGCGCTCGTAGCGCGGGCGCTCCCGCGACAGCGTGGAGGCAATCACCTGCTCCACCGTGTCCGCGCCCTGGTCGGCGCACGCCAGCCCTTCGCGCAGGATGGCGGCCTCCATGCCCTGGCGCCCCTGGATGGCGGCCTTCACCGCGTCCAGCTCACCGCGCGAAAGCCGCACCGCCAGGGCCTCCGAGTCCGGCAGCCGGTGACGGGCGAAGTACACCGTGCGCTCCAGCATGATGGCGATGGAGAGCACTGACAGGCACACCAGCACCCACAGCACCCACTCCGCGGAGGTGAGCGTCACCCCCAGCAGCTTGCTGCTGAGCCAGCCCAGCTGCTCCGGGTGCGCCTGGGCGAGTACGGCGATGGACGGCATGGTGTCTTTCCTGTCGCGAAAACACGTTGGCGCGACCGGAACACCGGACCCGAATTAAAGTGTCACCCGGTGGTCGGATTTTTTCCGGGCCCCTCTGACGGCGAGGGGCCAGAATGCGCGCCATGCGAGGAAAAACGGTGGTCGTCACGGGCGCCTCGGCGGGCATTGGCGAGGCGCTGGCGGTGGTGCTGGCCGGACGCGGCGCCAACCTGGTGCTGGCGGCGCGCAACGAGGAAGCGCTCCAGCGGGTGAAGGCCCGGTGCGAGGCGGCCGGCGGGCGCGCGGTGGTGGTGCCCACCGATGTCGGTGACGCGGAGGCCTGCCGCCACCTGGTGGAGCGCGCGGTGGAGGCGTTTGGCGGCATCGACGTGCTCGTCAACAACGCGGGCGTGACGATGGACGCGCGCGTGGACGAGGTGAAGGACCTGTCCCTCTTCGACCGGCTCATGCGCATCAACTACCTGGGCGCGGTGTACTGCACCCACCACGCCCTGCCCCACCTCAAGGCCCGGCGCGGGCTGGTGGTGGCGGTGTCGTCCCTCACGGGCAAGACGGGCGTGCCCAACCGCAGCGGCTACGCGGCCAGCAAGCACGCCATGCACGGCTTCTTCGACTCGCTGCGCATCGAGCTGCGCGGCACCGGCGTGGACGTGACGGTGGTGTGCCCCGGCTTCGTCGCCACCAACATCCGCGACAGCGCGCTGGGCGCGGACGGCCAGCCCGTGCGGAAGAGCAAGCACGACGAGAGCACGGGCAACATGGACGTGGACACCTGCGTGGCCATCATCCTGCGCGCCATGGAGCGGCGCGAGCGCGAGGTGGTCATGACGACCAAGGCCCGCGTCGCCCAGTTCCTCAAGCTGGTGGCCCCGGGCGTGGTGGACCGCATCGCCGCGAAGGCCATCCAGGACCGGCAGCGGTAATCCGCGCGGCTCAGGCGGCCGGCGGAGGCGTGGCCGGCCGCTCCACGCGCGTCAGCAGCCCGGTGATTCCCTCGAAGGTGGCGTTGCCCACCTGGTGCAGGCCGAAGCCCCAGAGGAAGGCCGTCATGCCCGCGCCGAAGCCGCCCCACGTGGGCGAGAAGACATTGAGCAACTGAAGCCCCAGCCCCACCGCCACCGTGGTGAGCAGCGCCAGCACGCCCAGCTCCACCAGCCACATATGACGGGGCGATGGCAGCGGCATGCCCTCGAAGTCGCCCAGCGCGGGCGCCCCCGCGGGCGCCTCCGGCAGCGCGGGGATGCTGCCGCCGCTGGGCGCGGTGGGCGGCGGCACGGAGGGCGCCCCCGCTCCCACATCCCCCAGCGCGGACTCCAGGAGGATGCTCCTCGCCGTCCGCTGGGACTGGCTGGCGGAGACGAACCGGACGCGCGCCTCGCCGTACTTCACCGCGGCCTCGTGCGACGACGCGGTCACCAGGAGGCCCTGGGCCTCGCCCAGGAGCGCCTCCACCTCCTCGAGCGCCTGCGTCTGTGCGTCGGACTCGCTGACCTGCCGCGCCTCGTCCACCGCGCCGCGCATCTCCTCGATGAGCTGGCGCACGTAGGCGGCGTGCGCGCCCTGGTACATGCGGACGGCATCATCGACGTTGGTGTTGGCCCGCTCCCGGGCCCTCTCCAGCAGGGACTTCACGCGCTGGGTCAGGGCGGCCCACTCCTCCTCCGTGAAGCCGCGCGGCGGCGTGCGGGCCGCCAGGGCCTCGGACAGCTCCTCGCACAGGATGTCGAAGTAGGAGCGGCGCGCGGACTCGAGCTGCCGCCGGGCCGCGTCCAGCGCGCCCTGGGCCAGCTGCTTCCGGACGGACTCCAGCGGGGACATCAGCTCGAACTTGAGCCGGAAGCCCAGCGAGTCTCCACTGTGCTGGTCCACCAGCGTCTGCGCCTGCCGGTCGATGTCCTGCAGCCGCGCCTCCAGCCCGGCGCGCGCCAGCCCGTCCACGTCCAGCTCCCGCACCTTGGCGGCGAGGCTGTCCAGGCGGTCGGTGGCGCTGTCCTCCGCGCGCAGCGCGCCCTCCACCTCCGCCAGCAAGTGACTCGCCTGCTCCGGGCGCAGCTCCGCCGGGAGCACGTCCAGCTTGCGTGAGGTGTCACACCACGCGCCATACAGGCGCAGGCGAGGCTCCAGCGCGGTCAGCGCCTCGTCGCCCACGCGGATGCCTCGCACCGGCCGGCGAATCTCCGACGCGAGCCCGTTCACCTGTCCCAGCATCACCTGCCCCACCTCGCGCGCCCGGGCCCCCTGCCCGCTCACCAGCGCCTGGAGCCGGCGGTGCAGCTCCATGACCCGCTGCAAGCGCAGCGTCCGGGGCCGGATGCGCTGCGAGTACAGGCGCACGCCGAACGACGACACGGCCCCCGCCGCGATGAGCAACGCGCCCCACAGCCAGGGCGAGCTCACCCACAGCGTGAAGGGCTGCTCCACCGGCAGGCCCGAGCGCACGGACAGGCGCACGGTGCCGGTGTACTCGCCCGGCCCTTCCAGGCCCCGCAGGCTCAAGAGCAGCGCGCCGCTCCCATGCGCGCTCACGGGAAGGCCGCCTTCCAGGGACGTGATGTCCAGGTTGCCGCCATCCGGCTTCCCGCCTTCCAACGCGAAGCGCACGCCCTGGAAGCGCGGCTGGATGAGGGCCGAGTCCATGTCCGGCGCCTTGCGCTGAAGCTGCAGCAACTGGGGCAACGACACGACACCGCCCACGCCCGCCGTCTCCTTGAACGGCAGCCGCACGGTGGCGTCGATGGAGCCCCAGCCCCAGCCCGCGGACGTCACCGCCGGCGACGTGGCGATGAACTGCACCGCGGGCACCGCCTGCACGCGCGTGACGATGAGCGCGGTGGTCTCCCGCCCTTGCGCATGCACCAGCACCACGTGGCCCGTGTAGTCCCCCGTGACGGGCAGGCGCCCGGTCAGCTCGACGTGGATGGGGCGCCGCGTGGAGATGGGCGCCGTGGCGCTCCCAGCCTCCGCTTCCTTCACCACGGCCTGCAACGCCACCTGCACGCCGTCCTGGGACTGGAGCGGATCCACCAGCACCGTCACGCCCCCGGGCAGCTCGCGGTCCCCACCTCTCGCCACGCCGCCAGCCACCGCCACGTCGCCGGCCACCTCCGGCGCGCCCAGCAGGTCCACGCGCAGCACATGCCGGAAGTCCTCCGACGCCGTCCGCAGCTTCACCTCGTTGCTGGCGGAGGCACCCGCCACGCGCAGCGAGGGCTCGGCGCTGGCCCTCCAGGGAAGGACGAGCAACAGGAGCAGGGCCGGAAGACGCACGAGCCCCCACGCGGAGTGGGTGACGGCGGGACGGGTGCCAGCGAAACGCATTCACTGACTGTATCAGGCGCCCCCCATGCCTCCACTTCGCGCCCTACCCCCAGCCCAGTTGACTCAACATGCTCCCGGACAGGCTGCCGCGGATGGTGTCGATGGGGATGCCCTCGTTGTGTCCCACCGACGCGGACGGGACGCGGGGCCCGCCGCTGTGGTGCAGCGCGGCCAGCCGCAGGTCCTGGGTGAAGCAGGGGGCCCCCGAGGAGCCCGGGCCCGTACACGCGCGGTACGCCACGCGCGTGCGGCCCGGGTTGACGCCCAGGAACTCATCGAGCGCGACGCTCATCGGCTGGCCCGCCGGGTGCTGGACGATGAGCACCAGGCTGCCGGGCGTGAAGGACGCCCGCGAGTCGGGCAGCGCCAGCCAGCCTCGGGGCTCCCCGTCGACCAGGTCCTCGCCGGGCACGCCCGCCACCTCCAGGAAGGCGTAGTCCAGCTCGCCCGGCGTGGCATCGCGCGGACGCGGGTGCATCAGGTCCGCGGGGCTGTAGGGACTGCGCGCCAGACAGCGCGTCACGCGGTACACCGTCCCCGGATGGAGCAGCGTCCCGTCCTGGAGGACCTTGCGGCCGAAGCGCACCCGCAGCGACTCCAGCAGCCTGTTCTCGATGACGTGGAAGTTGGTGAGCACGACGTTGGGGGACACCAGGAAGCCCGTGCCCAGCGCCGCGCCCACCTCCGGCTCCACGCGGCACACCTGTCGCTCGATGGAGGTCAGGCGCTTGCGCCAGTGCTCGCGCTCGGTGCCCGCCCGGCCGCTGCCGAAGATGCGCTCCAGTCCGACGCGGGGGATGCTGCGCTGGACGGACGCGAGGTACACCTGCACGAAGCGTTGGAGACGGGGGTGCCGGGGCAGGGCCTGGTAGGCGCCGCGAATCAACTCGCGCAGCCAACCCTCCGCCTCCGCCATGTGGATGAGCGTGAAGACGCGCTCGCGCAGCCCGCCGGAGATGCCCAAGGCCTCCAAATCCCTGCGGCAGGTGGCGGCCACGACCCGGCGGAGGTGCTCCACCGATGCAAACGCGCTGGTCAGCGCCCGCTGTAGCTCGTCCCTCTCCGCGCCGTCGAGCTCCATGCTTGCCACCCACGACGAAACAACCCTGGGAGTGGTTGCGACTCCGTGTTGCTGCTGGGAAACCTGTGCATCCCCTGCGTGGGTGCCCAGTTGGGAGCGCGGACTACATTTCCTGGAGGCTCGTGAAGTCACCACGAGTCGACACATAACGCGCCCCCCGGCACCAGGGCAGTGGCCCGGGGGGCATGAAGTGAAAGCGAATTCCCTTCAGCGGATGGCCCACGTAGCGGGAGGTACGTAGGACACCAGGTCAGGCCGCGACAGGGCCATCAGCGACGACGCGCCTCCCTGGAGCGTGCCCGCTAGCGTCGGGATGACGCGGAAGCGCGCCTGGAAGGGCTCGCCCGGCCCTCGGGGATGAAGCCGCAGCGTCACCGCGCCATCCTCGCGCGCCCAGGACGCCACCTTCCCTTCTTGCACGAGCGCCTCCAGGCTGGCGGTGTCCACGTGCACGCCCGCGGGCAGCCCGTGGCGAATCACCAGCGGCAGGCCCGACGGCGTGGACGCCTGGAGCGTCACCTCCGACGGCTGCCCCACCTTCGCGTCCGAGGGCACCTGCACGGACAGCTCCAGGCCTGCCTGGGCCTGCTGCGTCCACGGCACCGCGGCGCTCAACGCCAGCGCGAAGCCCAGCCCGGGCACCGCGGGCTCCGCGCGCACCGTCCAGGTATGCGCGCCGCCAGAGCCCGGAGCCGCCGCCTCCAGCGACATCACCTCACGCAGGGCCTGGGCGTCGAAGGTGCCCTCGGTGATGACCTGGCCGTCCCGCTCCAGCACCACCCGCACCTGGGCGGGCAACGGCTCGCGGAAGAGGGACACCACGGCCTGCAACGCCAGGCGGTTGGCGCGCCCGCTGCCCCAGCCATTCACGGGCTCGTAGCTGGCGAGCAACGCGGCGCCCAGGTCCGCCACGGGGGCCTTCGCGTCGCCCTCCAGGGCCAGCACGGCCAGCGCGGTGGCCTCCGCCTCCGTCGGCGTGCCGCCGGCGGCGTCCACCACGCCCTCCTCCACGGGCAGGAACGCGGCGCCCTCGTCGCGCCGCTGCACGGCGTCCCGCACCTGCTCGCGCAGTGAGTCGCGCAGCGAGCCCGTCACCGCGCCGCTCGCGAGCAGCGCCGCCGCCGTGTAGCCGTCCTTGACGTGCGCCCGGTTGCGCTCCAGGGCGCCCGAGGCCCGCGCGGTGAAGAAGGCCGCGCGGCGCTTGCCCTCCGGCGTCACCGCCGCCGCCGTCACCGCGCGCGTGCAGTCCGCGGTGGCCACCAGCAGCCGCTGGAGCGTCCAGCCGGAGCCGCCCTGACAGGTGCCATCCGGAAGCTGCGCCGCCGCCACCTGCGCGGCCAGCCGCGCTCCCAGGCGGGCCAGCACCGGGTTATCCGGATGCGCCAGCGCGCCCTCCGCCAGCAGCGCCGCCGTGGCCACGTCCGGCGCGCGGCTCCACCGCAGCGCGCGCTGCGTCGCCCGCATCAACCCCGTCCGCACCGACTCCACGTCCACCTCTCCGGGCTCCGGAGGCACGGGCGCCTTCAGCCGCTGCCCGGGCGTGCTCAGCGCCTTCAACGCCTCCGCGGACCGCGTCTCGCCCAGCGCGGTCAGGAGCTGCGGCGCGCGGCCCGCCAGCAGCAGTGCATAGGCCACGCCGGCCGCGTCCTCGCGCGCGCTCGCGTTCAGCAGCTCCAAGCGCAGCACGCCCAGCCCGCCGGGGAACACCCGCACCCGGACGCGCTCGCTCCCTGGCTGTGCGTCCACCGCCCCGGTGAGCGACAGCGAACGCGGCGCCGCCAGCGTGCCACCGCGCGTCTCCAGCACCGGTCGCCCCGTGGACCACACGGGGAAGTCCCGCACCACCGCGTCGGTGGCGCCCAGCGCCGCGCGCACCGCCACCTGTCCCGGCGTGGCCACCCGCACCGTGACGTACTCCACCACGCTGCCGCGCGCCGGGACGCGAACGGTGCGGCTGCCGCCCTCCACCAGCGCGCCCGGCACCTCCACCTTCAAGGACGCCTCCACCGCCGTGTCCGTGGTGTTCATCACCTGCACCGGCATCCGCACGGCGTCGCCCGCGCGCAGGAAGGCCGGCAGCACCGGGTCCACGTACGTGGGCAGCGTGCCCGTGAAGGACGTCACCGTGCCGGACTGCGCGCCCGAGCGCGAGTGCGCCAGCGCCAGCACCCGCCACTGCGTGAGGCGGTCCGGCACGCGCACCGGCACCGTCGCCGCGCCAGACGCATCCGTCACCACCAGGGGCTCGAAGAGGAACGTCTCCGGGAACCAGGCGCGGCTGGGCGTGGCGTCCGCCTCCGCGCCGCCCCCGCCCTTCGACGAGGCCTCGGTGGCCAGCCCGGAGAGGGCGCCGCGGGTCTTGTTCGCGAACGAGGGCATCGCCTCCAGCGCCATCGGCGCCCCCGCCGTGACCGAAGCGTCGGCCATCACCTCCTGCTCGCCGTCGTACGCGAGGTTCTGTCCAAAGGCGCGGAGACTCTTTGTCGCCTGAGGCGCGGGCTCACCCGCCAGCGCTTGCGCCGAAGCGCCGAACAGGCGCCGCACGTTGTCACCGAAGAGCGCCACGAACATCACCAACCCCACCAGGGTCGCCAGGGAGCAGCCCACCCCGGCGAAGAACGAGCGATTCATGGCGCCTCCCGGGCAACCCATGCGTTCCAGTTCTCCACGTCTTCGGGCAGCCGCGTGCCGCTGGACACCACCGCCCGAGGGTCGGTGAGGGCCAGCAGGTCCACGGGCAGCCGCGACAGCTTCAGTCGGCGGCCAAAGGCATCCGTCACCTTGTCGCCTCGCTTCTCACACGCCGCCAGCGCGCCCTCCCACAGCCGGGCCATGCCCGCCGGGTCCAGCGTCTGCCCCTCGGGGGCCTTCTCCTCCCAGGCACGCACCTGCGCGTGCAGCTCCCCCAGCACGGTGTAGAAGGGGTCGGTCAGCTCCGACTCCGGCTCGAAGGCCGTCACGGCGTTCACCGTCACGCGGGGCTCCGTGTGCTCGCGCCGAGGCACGTCGCTCACCCGCAGCACCGCCGCCGACGCCGCGTTGGCCCCGCGGATGCGGCCCATGGCCAGCGCCTGGCCGTCCAGGACACCAAAGGCCGGCGAGGACACCGTGGGCACGGGCCGCAGTTGTCCCAGCGCGTCCGGCCCTGGCAGCGGCGCCAGCTGCGCCAGCGTCTCATCCACGCCGAAGAGCCCCACCGCCGCCGGCCCGTCCTGGCCATCCACCCGCGTGCGCAGCTGGAGCCGGGCCAGCTCGCCGGGAGCGTAGCGCTGCTTGTCCGGCGTCACCTCCACGGAGAGCTGCGCGCGCGGCGCCACGTACACCCGGCCCTGCGCGCCTTCCCAGGCCGTCATCGCCCAGCCCTCGAAGTCCTTGGGCAGCTTGAAGCGGACCGAGCGCGTCGCCTTGTCCACCTTCTCTTCCAGCCGTTGGTTGCCCGCCTGGAGCACCAGGGTGTCGGGCAGCGGGCCCGCGAACCGGGGACCGCGCAGCAGCTCGATGCGGACCTCCTCGCCGCCGCGCCCCAGCACGGGCGTGGCGCGCAGGCGCGTGGGTGGCACCTCCGCCGGACGCAGCACGAGCTTCGTCTCGCCCACGGCCTCCCCCCCCTGGGTGCCGCTCACCTTCAGCTCGTAGCCCAGGAAGGTGGTGGCCTGGGCGGCGGACTGGCGCCCCTCCTCATCCGACGGATGAGCGGTGAGGTGCGCCACGCCCAGGGCAGCCTCCGTCCGCGCCGCTTCGGACAGCCGGACGCGCGCGAAGCGCTCCTGGATGCAGGGCAGGGCTGACGCGGCCAGCGCGCCCGACTGCTTCGGCAGCGTCACCCAGGTCAGCGACTCCAGGCCCCGCTTCCCCAGCCGCCAGCTCAAGGCCGCGGGCAGCGGGGCTTCCATGCTCAGGTCCCGAGGCAGGCACGCGCGCGCATCGCGGGCCGCGTCCGCCAGCGCGGCCACCAGCGATTCAGGCGCGCCATGGGCCGAATCCACCACCACTTCCAACTCCGGCAGGCCCGGGTCCCTGACGCTCAGGTCCACCTGGAGGACCCGCTCGCGCCCGGCGGGCAGCGTGCGCGAGCGCAGCACGGAGGCCACGCAGGCGGGAAGCGGCCACGTCCCCGTCACCACGTCCAGCACCGCGCCTGAAGCACTCACGCGCAGACCAAGCTCGACGTCCAGCGCACCCTGCTCGCTCGACACGAAGCGCGCGCAGGGCTCGAGCGCGGGCAGCGCCTTCTCCAGCGCGAGCAGGTCCTCGAGCGAGACCTCCATCCCCGGCGCCAGCAGGCTGCGCGTCTGGCCCAGCCGCACCGTGGGCTCGGGCGGCGGCGGACGCACGGGCATGGGCGGCACCACGACGTTGATGGGCGGCCCGGGGTCCAGTTGGAAGACGGCCACGCCGTCCTCGTCCGTCACCGCGCGCACGCCTTCGTCCCGCGGGTCCCAGGCGCGCTTCACCGTCAGCTCCGTGCCCGGCAGCACCTGCCCCGCGGCCGTCGTCGCGCGCACGTAGACGCGGTTGTTGAAGCCCGGCGCCAGGCCGCCCTCCACCTCCGTCACCGCCGACACCTGCAGCGCGTCCTCGGCCAGCAGCAGCGACACGCCGCCTTCGATGCGGTCTCCCGCCGCGTCCCGCGCAACCAGACGCGCCACGAGCCGCGCCTGCCCGCGCAGGTCCATGGGCACGCGCGGCAGCGACAGGCGGAAGCGCCCCGCGGCGTCGGTGCGCGCGCGGTCCGGCAGGCCCCCCGTTCGCCACTCCGTCGGCGCGGGCCAGTCACCGTGGACCTCCCACGTCAGGCTCACCTCGACGCCGGCCACCGGCGCGCCCGAGGCATACGTCACCTGCCCATCCACCACTGGCACCTCGTCCGCGCGCCAGAAGGGCCGGGCGCTGCGCGCCTCCACGCGGAAGCGCGGCAGGGTGAAGGGCTTCACCTCGAAGGACGCCGAGGCCTGCGCCCCGCCGCTCACCCAGCTCACCGTCCACGTGCCTTGCGGCGCGCCGCGGTCCAGCGGGAAGCGCCCGGCCACCACGCCCCAGGGCCCGGCCGGCGCGCGCTCCTCCAGCACCACCTCGCCGGTGGAATCCCGCACCACCCACGTCCCCGGCCGACCATCCAGCGGCGCCAGGTCCTTGGCCCTCAGCGCCACCGCGCGGAAGAGGACCTCGTGGCCCGGCTCGTACAGGGGCCGGTCCGTCAGCGCGTGCGCCAGGGCATTGGCGTACAGCGGCAGCGGCGCGTCCACGGTGTCCGTGCCCAGCGGCGAGGTGACGCGGACCCGGAGCTGGTAGTCACCGTCCGGCACCTCCGGCACCACCACGCGGGCCGACAGTCCCCGGTCGTCCTGGGTGCGCGTCCAGTCCGTCTCCTTGGCCAGGGGAAGGGGCGTCTCCTTCCCCGCCGCGTCCACCAGGAACACGGCGGCCGTGGCCTTCGTCACCGGGGCCTTCATCATCTGGCCGGACTCCGGATGCGGCGCCAGCGCGTGCGTCACGACGAACACCTGCCCCGTGTCGCCGCGCGCCAGGCCGGTGCCATGGACCTCCACCACCTGGCGGAACTGTCCGTCGGGGCAGCTCGGCACCTTCACTCCTCGCAGGACCCAGGCGGAAAGGCAGACGTCCCAGGAGGCAAAGGCCACCGCGCCCCCCACGAGCAACGCAGCCAGTCCTCCTCCCAGCAGCCGGCGGCGCCGGAAGCGGATTGTCATCGGTTCTCCCCTTCCCTCCACTCTATGCCGGAAGACGAGGCCCTGAAGAGCCCCCCGTTCTTCGCGTGGCGCGCTTCGGTGCGCTAGGGTCACCGCCCCTTGCCAGCGCCCAAGCCCCCATCCCGCCCGCCCCAGGACGTGCTGCCCGCGCGCCTGGAGTCGCTCCTGGAAGCCCTGACCGACCGGCACCTCGCGGACCGGCTGGAGCGCGTGCACCGCGCGGCGGCGGTGGCCATCGACCGGCTGGGACACTTGAGCATCGCGAAGTACGAGCCCACGTCGGTGGAAGCGGACGGCGGCGCGGACCTGTCGCTGTGGGAGACGATGGCGCCCGCCATTGGCGACACGGTGGTGGGCGTCAACCAGCTCGTCAGCGCCGTCCACCACGAGTTCCCGCCCCCCACGCGCCCCGTCGGGATTGGCGACGGTGGCTGGGCCCCGCCGCCGGCCAGCTCGGATGAGCGGCTGGCGCAGGAGGTGGAGGCGGTGCTGCACGCCGTCGCGGACCGGCTGGCGCGGCGCGTGGCGGAGCTGGGACAGCAGATGCGCCGCCCGGAGGTGGTGAGCGACCGCTGGACGCTGATGGCCGAGCTGCAGGCCTTCCGCGCCGACTTCCGCGTGCGCATCGGCGACCTCGTGTACCTCACCGCCGCGGCCTTCGCCGACGTGCGCCGCGAAGAGGTGGTGCCCGGCTACGCCCACCAGGTGGGCGCGCGGGCGGCGCTGCGCGCGGCGGCGGCGGACCTGCGCCGCTCCCTGCAAGTCCGGTTGGAGCGCGCGGCGAAGGCGGAAGCCCGCGCGCGCCCCGCGCTGGCGCGGCAGGTGGCGGAGAGCCTGGCCGCCTTCGTGTCCCTGCCCGCGTCGGTGGCGCTGCGCACGCCGCAGAAGCACCAGGTGCTGGAGCTGCGCGCGCGCCTGCTGGACACGGCCACCCAGGCGGAGCTGGCGCCGGACGCGCTGCCGGGGCTGGTGGAGCCCTACCTCACCGCGCTGGATGAGCAGATGGAGGAGGTCACGCGCACCTGGCTCATCGTCCATGACCGCGCGGTGTGGGCCACCTGCGGCATGAAGCTGGAGCAGGCGGACATGCACCTGTCGCTGGGCTCGCGAGGCGCGGAGCGCGTGCTGGCGGAGGCCGTGGAGGCGGCGGGCGCGCTCCAGGGCCGCTCGCCGCCGTTCGACGCCTTCCTGCGCAAGGCGCGACAGGAGGCGGGCGACGGACTGGAGGAGGCAGGGGCGCGGGAGCTGCTCACCCGGTTCCGGGAGCGGCTGGCGGCCCTGCCCTTCAGCTGAAGCGCGAGGCTACGGCTTGGCGCCTTCGGGCTTCGCGCCCTCGGGCAGCGCCGGGGCGGCGGGCTTCGGCGGGAGGATGCGCAGCTCGTCATAGCGCGCCGCCAGCGTCTCCGGCGTCATCTCTTCCTGCCACTGCTTGGGGTTGGTGTTCCAGCCGTAGTCGGCCGGCACCTTGCCGCCGCCCTGGCTGGCGTAGCCAATCATGTCCGGGAACTGCTTGGACCAGCGGCCCGCGGGGTCCGGCTCCTTGGTGATGAGCTGGCGGTTGGGACGGTGAAGGAAGGGCTTGGGTGCGTCACTCATGGCCCGTAGCCTCTCCGAAAGCCGCCCGCGAGGGTAGAGGGAAGACGCGGAGCCTCAGGCCGCCCGGCGGGTCCGCCTGCGGCGACCGGCGCTCACCGGCGGCAGCACGCGGGGGCCCATTTCGAACACCGCGGCGAAGAAGCGGGCCTGGGCCTCGCTGCCATACCGGTACCGGCGCACGGCCCCGGCCCACGTCTCCACCTCCACGCCCCAGCCTCGCCTGTCTTGGAGGAGCTCCACCCGCAGCACCCCACCCATGCCGTCACCCTCACCCTGTGCATCCATGCCCCGGGCCCTTGAAATCCCCGTGCCAGGGCAATCACGCGACATCACCGGGTTGCGGTGTCGGCCACTCACCAAAGCGCGGCGAGCCCGTAAGGAATGCAGGAGGGCTCGGCTGCCTGCCTGCCCGACTGAGCATGCCCGACCGGGGTACACCGCAGGTCGCCTTGTGCCGCGCGATTCCTGCGTTAACTCAGAAGCATGACTCAATTCGAGAGCAACACCGGCGAGCGGTTCGCCGAATTCGTCCTCCCCGACGGCTGCGTGCTCTGCGGTGGAGAGGTGACTGTGCGTGCCTCTCAGGCGGGTGCGCACAGCTATTGCCCGCAGTGCCACTGGCTGTCCAAGCCCAGCATGCGCGTGCGCGACAACGGCGTGGAGCTGTCCTTCGCCACCACCGCGCTCGCCTGAGCACGCGCCGCCTCACGGCGGCAACATCGTCTCCGACAGCAACAGCGCCAGCAGAGCCGCCTTCTCTCCCTGTCCGAGGCGCAGCACCTCCTCGGGCAGGGACAGGGAGACGGGGCCCGGCTGGAGCGTCGTCCCAGGCTGGCAGGTGCGCCAGCCCGAATACCCTTCTCCCGTCACGGACATCGTATAGTTGCATCCGCCCATGGCGCCAGCGATGGCGAAGGGCGCGATGACGAGGCTCGACGGCTGGCTGGCGAAGTTCCCCTCCAGGCGCAGGCCCGGCTCCGGCGTCCGTTCGAGCACGCGGAGGTCGACGGTGCCGTCCCCCACGCGGCCGAGCAGGCCTCCGCTGGCCCAGCCGACATCCACGTCACGGCCACGCACCTGACCCACCAGCGCCGCGCCGCGCTGTCGCAGCTCGACGCCGGGCCCCCGCACGACGCCGCCCTCCTCCAGGGACAGCTCCACCGACTGCGAGCCCGCTTCGAGCCGCAGCGGTCCTCCCTGCCCGGTGACGGAGACCTGTGCCCGCGCGGAGGGCGCGAGCGTCAGGCACAACACGCCCAGGATTCCGATGACACCTCGGGGTCTGGCTTCGCTCCGCGACACATGACACCTGCTTTCGGCGGGTCCTCTGCCCGAAGGTGAGGCTCCGCTGAAGCCATGGCAGGGCCGGTGGACCTGGCGCGCTCACGCCGGGACTGGCGAAGTCCCAGGAGGCGAGCGCGGGGTCCGTGGCTCAGTGGCCGCCGTACGTACCGCTCGCGGCGGGCACCACTTCGGGCTCGCGCTCGAGCCTGCGCTCGGCTTCATCCCAGGCGCGGCCGTCCTCATAGCCCCACTCGTCGACGTCCACCTGGTAGCTGACCTGCGACAGCAGCCGGCCCCGGCACAGCTTCGAGTCCCAGTTGCCCTCCGCCAGCGAGCTGTTGGCGCGGGAGAGCAGCTCGCGCATCACCCACTCCGGGACGATGTCGCGGTCCGCGGGGTACGCGAAGCGGAAGAACATCAGGTGCGAGAGCAGCACCTCCCAGTACCGGTCGAAGCGCGCCAGCAGCCGCGGCCAGTCGAACGTGCGCCCCGTCTTCAGGAGCAGGTGCGTGAGCTCGTGTCCGTCGAAGCGCTCGCGCTCCAGGACGAAGGCCTTGCTCCAGTAGATTTCCTCCGCCGGAGGCACCTTGCACGCGCAGTTCAGCAGCCGGGCACAGACGGCGTGCTCGAACCAGCCGTCATCGACGATGGTGATGCCGTTGCCGGACGCGAAGATGAGGTCGACGAGGAAGTCGTCCCAGAAGGCCTTGTGCAGCCAGCCGTGGACGTCGCGCTGCGTGCTCCAGCCGTTGCGCGCGAGCACTTCCAAGGCGCGGTCCGCGTCGTCCTTGCGGATGAACAGGTCCAGGTCCTTCGTGTCGCGATAGATGCCCGTGTAGTGGGCGAACGCGTAGGCGCCACCGACCAGGAACGGGATTCGCGCGTCGGACAGCAATTGGATGGCATAGGCCCGTGCGCCCAGCTCGGCGACCGGCCGCCGGACCTCCATCCGCCGTGGGTCTCCCCCGGGCTCGCCCGAGGCCTTCGGTGGTTGCTCAGCCATGCGCCAAAAATAGGAGCGCGATGCCGGGACGACAGCGGTCCGGCCGCGTGGCCGGTCGCAGGGCAGCCAGGCGTGCGTCAGCGCGCCAGCATCCACATCAGCGGCGCCGTGGCGAAGGACAGCGGAACGCCCACCCCCACCATCAACACCGCCAGCTCCGGGTCCAGGTCATGCTCGGCCGCGAGGATGGCCGCGCTCACCATGGGCCCCATGGCCGCCTGCAGCAGCGTGGCCTGCACCACCATGGGCGCAAGCCCTGGCAAGGCCAGCAGGCCCGCCGCCGTCAGCGTCGGCACCAGGAGCAGCTTGTACGACAGCCCCAGGGCCACCGCGGGCAGCCGGGGCTTGATGCCCGACAGGCGCAGCTGCAGGCCAATGGCGAACAGGGCCAGCGGCGTCAGCAGCGAGCCCAGCCGCTCCAGCACCCCGTCCAGCCAGACGGGGTAGGCCCAGGGCCGCGTCGCCAACGCCACCACCAGCGCCAGGAACGGGGGGAAGGTGGCCACCTTGCGCGCGAGCTGCCGCGCGGACAGCGGCGTGTCCGCGCCCGCCCGGGCCGCCGCCACCGTGGCCAGCGAGGACAGCACCAGGAAGGAGCCGAGTTGATCCACCACCACCGCCACCGGCAGCCCCTCGGCGCCCAGCAGCGCCTCCGCCATGGGCAGCCCCACGAAGGCGGTGTTGCCCAGCCCCGCCGTCAGCACCAGCGCCATGATGGACGGCTTCGGCAGCCCCAGCCGGGGCCCGAGCACCCGGAAGAAGGGGCCCGCGCCCAGGTAGTAGAGCCACGGCACCGACGCGGCCACCAGCAACTCCGGCACGAACTCCAGCCGGTGCATGGCGCGCAGCACCAGCGCCGGCAGCGCCACGTACAGCACGAAGGCGTTGAACGCCCCGGCGGAGCCCTCCGGAAACCTCCCGCTGCGCCGGGCCAGGACGCCCAGCACCAGACACGCCCCCAGCAGCCCGATGACGTTCCCCATGACGGCCGCAGCGTCTCAGCCCACCGCGTCGAACTCCAGCGGCGTGCGCCAAAAGCAACGGGCGGCCTTCCTCAAGGGAAGACCGCCCGTCGTTCACTTCACGCCGAAGCCGGGACTACGGCTTGGTGTAGGTGATGGCCAGGTTGTAGGTGGCGGCCGTGTAGCCACGCACCATGATGTACGCGGTGGACTGGCCCGCGGGCACGGCGATGTCGCACGTCTCGTTGGCGCCGCTGAGGTACGGGCGGCAGTTGTACGCGCTGGTGGTGGGCTGCGCGCCGAAGCGGACGTAGAGGTCCGGGTCACCCGTGCCCGTCATCACGACCTTGAAGTTGGTGCCAGCCTTCACGCTGAAGGAGCCGACCTGCGCGTTGGCGTTGCTCGCCACGCTGCCGGTCCGCGTCTCGTTGGTGGGCGTGCCGTTACCGCTGGAGGGCGTGAGGTAGTTGATGGTCAGGTTGAAGGTCGCGGACGTGTAGCCACGCACCATGATGTACGCGGTGGTGACACCCGCCGGAATCTCGACGGTGCAGCCCTCGCTGGCGCCGCTGAGGTACGGACGGCAGGTGTACGAGGTGGTGGTGGGCGCCGCGCCCGTGCGGACGTAGAGGTCCGGGTCACCCGTGCCCGTCATCGTCACGGTGAAGGTGGAGCCGGGGACGACGTTGAAGGGGCCGTAGTTGACGTTCGCGTTCGCGGCGACAGAGCCCGTGCGCGTCTCCGTCACCGGGTCGCCTTCCGGCGGCGGCGGGGGAGGCGGGGGCGGCTCACCGTTCGGCGTGCCGTAGAGCGCCTGGATACCCTGGACGTCCTTGGTGGTCAGCACCAGGTCGCCGTTCTGGGTGCCGTTGCACTGCGGGTAGTGCATGACGGAGGCGCCGTCATAGGTGGTCAGCGCGCGCCAGTTGCTGTCCTCGAAGCACGTCCCGGCCTCGGGGCGGGTGTGCTCGTGACGGAAGCCGAGCACGTGGCCCAGCTCGTGGCGGGTGATGCCCTCCAGCGTCCAGACACCCAGCGGCTGGAAGGAGCTGGGGTCGAAGAGGACGTTGCGGCTGGAGCGCGGGTCACCCGGGAAGAACGCGCGGGCCAGGTACTGGCCGCCCGCGTTGATGGGGCGCACGTCGAACAGCACGTTGTTGTTGCTGGCGGTGCAGTTGGAGTCCTGCGCGGAGACGTGAACGAACTTCACGTGGCCCGCGGCCTCCCACGCCCCCGTCGCGCTGGCCATCGCCTGGACCATGCGGTTGTAGTTGCTGCCGAAGGTCGTGCTCACGCAGTAGGTGAGGTTCAGCTTCTGCGTGTCGCTCCACTTCGCGTCCGCCCCGCCCACGCGGTGGACGATGAGCTGCCCGTTCTTGACGTTGTTGTCATAGAACTCGCGCAGGTGCTTCTCGGTGGCGAACGTCGTGTCACCGTCGGCGATGAAGATGCCCGTCTCCGGCTCCTGGTACACCTGGGCGAGGAACTCCTCCCACGACATCCCCTGGCCGAGCGACTCCTCGGGGGTGGGGGTGAGAGCATCGCTGCCGCCGCAACCAGCGAGCAGCGCCAGGCCCGTGAGGGCGCCGACGAACTTGGACTGTGACATGGACATCCTTGTTGTGATGAATGGTTCGCAGCCGACCAAGCAGCCGCCATGCCAGCAGCCAAGTCACCGCCGTCATTCAGGTTTTCTGATGGCTCCCTGTTCAACGCGGTGTGCTGGGACTCCAGGGTCTCTCGGCTTTTCGTAAACAATTTTTACGTTTCACCTTGAAATGGCAGTACTTCTAAGGGGTTATCCGTAGAAGCCAAGTTGACTGACATTCAGACAGACTGTCCTGAAACAGGACATCCTTCACCGAGCGTCCGGATTCGTTCGTCCTGAAAATAGACAACGGCAGCGGAAGCCCTACAACCCCACCAGGCTCTCCGGGCGATTCAGGCCGCGCGCGCGGCCCAGCGGCTGGAGGATGTCCTGCGGCGGCGCGTCCGCGGTGAGCAGGAGCGCGCGCACGGCGGTCTCCACCACGTCCTCGGCGCCGGGGCGGACCATGCCGCGGCGGGCGTCCTGCACGCGCTTGCCGCGGTAGGCGTCAAAGCGCTCCTTCACGCGGCGGGCGACGTCCGACACCGCCTTGTCGCCCACCTCCACGCGCAGCTCCAGCTCGTTGCGCAGCTGCACCGGGTCCGCGAGCACGCCGTACCTGTCGTAGCCCTTGTGCGCCGTGTCCTCGTGCATCACCGCGTAGTCCTGCGTGTTGGGCGCGGGCACCTGCTGCTCCTTGAGCAAATCCCGCATCACCGCGGTGACAGAGGCCGTCACGGTGAGCCGGTGGAGCTGCACGTCGAACACGAAGTCCGAATACATGGGCTCCTCCACGGTGATGGGCTCGCGGAAGGTGGCGTCGCGGTGACGCTGCACAGCCGTGCGCTGGCCCTCTGCCTTTTCCAGCGCGGCCTCCAGCGCCTTCTCCTTCTCCAGGGACGCGGCGGCCTTGGCCACCAGCAACACCTCCTCGGCGACGCACGCCTTGGTGTCGCAGCGAGAGGGGTTGCACTCGCTGGGGAGCTCGCCCGGCTTGCTCGCCTCGCGCGCGGCGTCGCCGCACTCCTGCAGGGCCTCGCGGCACTGGCGGCGCTCCCGTTCGCGGCAGCGCTCGGCGGCCACGCGCACCATGGACAGCTCCGCCTGCAAGCGAAGGTACTCCCGCAGCGCGGCGGCCTGCTTGCGCTCCACGTCCTCCAGGGTGCGCTCGGCCTTCAGGAGCTGGGTCTCGAAGCCGCCGCGGCGCGGGTTGGGCACGGAGCGGTTGCCGGCGAGGTAGCGCTGCGTGCGCTGCGACTCCTCCACCACCTGCAGCGGCAGCACGCGCTCCAGCGACAAATCCAGAGACACGCCTTCGCGGCCCGCCGGGGCCTCCGTCACCACGCGCAGGGGCAGCTGCGTGGGCAGCATCGCCGCCAGCCGGCCGGCCGCCAGCCGCTGCGCCACGTCCGGCGCTCCGGCCCGGTCCTCCACCGGCGAGGCCACCACCAGGAAGGCCACCTCGTCGCGCAGCTTCTGGCGCACGGCCTCGGCCCGCTCCCGCGCCGCGGTGGCGCCCACGCGCTCCTGGTCCGCGCGGACGTAGGCCACCAGCGCGTTGCCCAGCTTGCCGGCCTTCTCCAGGCCCTCCCCCGTACCGAACCACCGCCGCGCCCAGGCCACCTGCACGCCGTCCACGCCCCGCCTGGCGGCCGCGTGGTCCGGCGCCACTGACAGCACCGCGTCGAACTCCGTGCGCGCGTCCTGCAACCGCTCCGCCTTCAACGCCACGTTGCCCGCCGCCACGCGCGCATCCAACGTGGCGCCAAGCAGCTCCCGCGCCGGGGCGTTGTCCGCGTTGAGCTCCAGCGCGCGCACCAGGCGCTTCATCGCGCCATCCAGGTCCCCGGAGGCATGCACGGCGCGCGCTTCCTCCAGCACCACCTCGCTCCAGGCCTGGCGCACCTTGCCCAGCTTCACCTTGACCTCGGAGGCCTCCGGGTCCGCCGCCAGCGCGCGCAGATAGGCCGCCTCCGCCTCCGCCCACTTCTGCTCCTGGCTGGCGACGTCTCCCTCCTTCACCGCCCGGGAGAAGGCGGAGCAGCCTGACAGGGCGAGCACCAGGGCCAGGGCCAGGGCCCCCAGCCAGGGGTGGGAGGTAGAAGGAGACGGGCGGGGGGCTCGGGCAGACGCGTTCACGTCCGCATCTTCGAGGAAAGCCTCATTCGGGAGAAGACTCCGGACGGCCTCCTGGTCGCTCCCCATCCCACACAGGCACCCCTCCCCCGGAGGTCTGCCATTGCCAGCCAGGCCCGCGCTCCCGTGAAGAACCCTCACTCCCTGTTTCGGCGACAATGTATGTCACCTTTTCAACGGCTTTGAATTCTTGCGCTGCGGGCTCCTCTGCCTCAAAATGAGTCGCAAACGCCCCACCGCCGGTCAATTCCGCTAAGTTTTACAGCACAGTTGCGATGATTCGCCCTGGCTGTATATTTCCGCCTCATTCATCGCCCTTCCGCTGCATTCCCAACTGGAGCACGCTGGACCCTCCCCCATGGAATCTGTCGCCCGCACCCAGACTTCAGCGCCCCGTCAGGTCGTACGGACCGTGCTTCACGAGGCCCTGGAGAGCAAGCTGGGTGGGGAGGTCGTGGTCCGGTCCACCTCCGTGTCCGGGCGCATCTTCGTGGTGGCGCGGAAGGTGGCCTGGGCGGTCCTCAACGGGCCGGGGGCGCTCAACTTCTCCTCGGTGCTCATCCGGGAGCGGGTGGTCAGCCGCGAGGACGTCGAGCAGGTGGTGGCGGAGTGCCGGCAGAGCGGGGGCAACTTCTGCGAGACGCTGGTGACGTGGGGCCTGGTTCCCCGGGACACCATGCGGGACTTGCTGCGCCGCCACATGTCGGAGCAGTTGGAGGCCTTGCTGTCGCTGACGGACGCCCAGGCCATGTTCGTGCCGCAGCCGCGCACCTATTCCAGCCAGTTGACGTATGGCCTGGATGAGCTGATTCCCCCTGTCGCGAAGCCTCCCACTCATCCCCTGAAAGAAGAAAGCGAAGTCATGGCGAACGTGAAGCAGACCCTGGAAGAGACGCTGAAGATTGAAGGGGCCTTCGCGGCCTGTCTGGCGGACTCGAAGAGCGGCATGTGCCTGGGCAGCGTGGGCGGCAACCCGGCCTTCAACATCGAGACGGCGGCGGCGGCCAACACCGAGGTCGTGCGCTCCAAGATGAAGGCCATGAGCATGCTGGGCATCAAGGACCGCATCGAGGACATCCTCATCACGCTCGGCGAGCAGTACCACCTCATCCGCCCGCTGGCGGGCAAGGAGGGCCTGTTCCTGTACGTGGCCCTGCACCGCAACAGCGCCAACCTGGCGATGGCCCGCTACAAGCTGTCCGAGGTCGAGAAGACGCTTCAGGTGTGAGCCGTCCCCCGGGTGGATGAGCGCCCGCCCGCCCCTCGGGCGGCGCGCCCCACCCCCGCCCCGGACGCGCCCGGATGGATGCGCGCCAGGGCCCCTCATCATTAAAGAGTGCGGTCCCTTCCTGTTGGCACCCATGAGGCCCGTGCGACGCACGGCGCGGGTGGCCTCGGACGCGCCGGGAATGACGCGGCGCAACGGCAGGTAGAGGAATGACACGTCCCATGAGGGGGGCAAGAGAGGCACCATGTCCTGTCCACAGCCACGACCCACCGAGTTCCGCCTTCCGCTGCGGGCCGAGTCCTTCTCCATCGACGAGCACCGCAACGTGCACTGCCGCTTCTACGGCGGCTGCATCGACGTCGCGGTGAAGAAGGACTGGGATGGCTTCACCTGCGCCAAGTGCCCGCTGTTCCACGAGGACCAGGCCCCTGGCGCCAGCGCGTACGCCTTCAACCAGCCCGCGGACCTGGGCCGGCCCTAGCGGCCTTCAGGTAGACAGGCCCCGGCGGTGCGCGTTTCCATGGGACGAGGGAGCGTCCCACCGCCGGAGCCTCCGTTGACCAGCCCACGCGAAGCCGGGACTCCCGGAGGGAGTAGGCATGCGGGGCGCCTGACGCCAGCTTGGGGCCCAACCTGGAGGCCCCCATGCTGCGCCAGCTCCTGCTCGCCGACTTCCGCTCCGAGGGCCCCGCCGCCGGACATGGCTGGCCGCTGGTGCAGCACACGTTCCCCACCGTGCA
This sequence comes from Myxococcus sp. SDU36, assembly GCF_030168875.1. Classification (NCBI taxonomy): domain Bacteria; kingdom Pseudomonadati; phylum Myxococcota; class Myxococcia; order Myxococcales; family Myxococcaceae; genus Myxococcus; species Myxococcus sp. SDU36. The sequence goes on along the minus strand of NZ_CP077414.1, from coordinate 7,550,989 downwards.
GGTGGCGCCCCTGGCCGCCGGGCGCGGAGGCAACGTGCTCCACCTGGACGCATCCGAATGGAACGCGCCGGCCTTCGACCCCATCGCCTGGGACGCGCGCGTCTTCGAGGCGGCGGAGCGCAGCGAATGGCTGTCCTTGCGTCTGGACGGCGCGAGGTGTGAGGCGCTCGTCGTGGCCGCGCTGGAAATCCTCACCCGCTATCAATGTCTGGTGCGGCGCCGCAACGCGGCTTCGGCCACGCCGCTCTTCAACCGGCTGCTGGCGCGGCACCGCTCCCTGCATGACTTGAAGCAGCCGCAGGCGCGCGCGGAGTTCCACCGCGCGGTGGATGCCTGGCAATGGACGCTCCGGCTGCGGCCGGACGTGGACCTCCCGCCGCAGGCCGCGGCCTTCTTCCATGAACAGGGAGGGGAGCAACCGACGGCACAGGTTCGCGCGGACCGCGCGGTGCAGGTCTTGGAGGAGGTCGGCGCGGATGACGCCACCTGCCGGCGCGTGCGGGAGTTGCTGACGCGCGACGCGCGCCCCGCCAACGCACGGGACGTGTCGCTGCTGGACACCGCGGATGCGCTGTCGTTCTTCTGCCGGGAGTCCTCCGCCTGGTTCCGGGAGGCCGCGCCCGAGCACCGCCGTCGGCAGGTGGCCAGGATGCTCGCGCGGCTGCGGCCCGAACACCTGCGCTGGCTGGGACACATGCGCCTGGCACCGGCCGTGCGCGGCCAGCTCGAGCTCCTGCTCGCCGCCCACTTTCCGGTGGACGGCACGGCCTGAGCGGGACGGCGCGCGCGGGCCGCCACCGCTATGCGTGCGCGGGCCGGTCCGGCAGCCCACCCAGGGCGTTGTCGTTCATGGTGACGTCGCCCGTGATGCCGGCGGCCCGCTGCCGCTCGGTAATCTCACGCAGGTTGCGCTCCTGCTTGTTGCCCATGGCTCCGCCCAGAATCACGGCCATGATGAGGACGGCGAAGATGACGACTCCCAGGATGGTGGCGCCAAGGATTACCATGAGCTGACCCTCGCTTGCTGGGGCGGCGCGCCACGGAGGCGAGCACGGCCACGTTGGCTTCACCCTGAAAAGATGTGTCGTCCCGCCGCTCACGGCGCTGCTTCCCCGGCCGTCCCCGCCATGGATGCCCGCCCGTCCAGCAGGCAGGCAGGCGGCTAGCGCGACAGCATGTCTGGCTTCTCGAAGCGCGGCAGACACAGCCAGAAGCGCGTGCCCTCTTCCGGCGTGGACGTCACCTGCAACAAGCCGCCGTGGGCCCGCACGATTTCATGGGTGATGTAGAGCCCCAGCCCCAGCCCGTTGCGCTGCGCGCTGCGCATGTCCTGCGCGCGCACGAAGGGGTCGAAGATGTGAGGCAGCCGCTCCTGGGGGATGGGCAGCCCCCAGTTGTGCACCTCCATCCGGACGCCGCCCTCCTCGTCGCGCACGGACACGCTGACGGACGTGTCCTCGGGCGAATACTGCACGGCGTTGCCCACCAGGTTGGAGGCCGCCTGGGCGATGCGGTCCGCGTCCCATTCACCCCAGCCCTTGCCGGACAGGGTCAGCTCGAAGCGCCGCATGGGGTGCGCCACCTCCAGCTCCTCCACCACCTGCCGCAACACGTCGTGCAGGTTCACCCGCGCGCGCGTCAGCGGATAGCCGCCGCCCAGCCGGGTGCGCGTGAAGTCCAGCAAGTCGTTGATCATCCGCGCCATCCGGTCCGCGGAGATGGAGATGCGGTTGACGGCCTTGCGCTGCGGCTCCGCCAGCACGCCGTAGCGCAGCAGCAGGGCCGCGTTGCCGGAGATGGCCTGCAGCGGGTTGCGCAGGTCATGTCCCAAAACGCCCAGGAACTGCTCGCGGAACACCGCCGTCTGCCGCGCCGCCTCCTCGCGCTTGAGCCCCTCCTCCACGCGCTTGCGCTCGATGGCGTAGCGCAGCGCCCGCACCAGCAGCGCCCCCGTCACCTGCCCCTTCACCAGGTAGTCCTGCGCGCCCTCGTGCACGGCCTGCACCGCCAGCTGCTCGTCGTCCGTGCCGGTGAGCACCACCAGCGGCACCGACGGCGCGGCGTTGAGCAGGCGGGGGATGTTGGCCAGCCCCTGCCCGTCCGGCAGCGACAAATCGAGCAGCACCGCGTCCACGCTGGCGCTGCCCAGCACGTGCACCGCGTCCGCCAGCCGCTCCACGTGGAGGACGTCGAAGCGCGCGGTGGCAATCTCCCTCAGCTCCTCCTGGAGCAGCCGCGCGTCGCCCGCATTGTCCTCCACCAGCAGCAGGCGCAGGGGGCGCCCGTCCACGCTCCGGTCGCTCATGAAGCCTCGGGCTTGGGGGGCAGCCGGACGACGGACAACCAGAAATCGTCGATGGAGCGCACCACGAAGATGAACTGCTCCAGGTCCACCGGCTTGGCGATGTAGCAGTTCGCGTGCAAATCGTAGGTGCGCAGGATGTCCTCTTCCGCCTTCGACGTGGTGAGCACCACCACCGGGATGCGGCGCAGGGCCGGGTCGACCTTGATTTCGGCCAGCACCTCGCGTCCGTCCTTCCGCGGCAGGTTGAGGTCCAGCAGGATGAGGTCGGGCCGGGCGGCGTTCGCATACGCGCCCTGGCGCCGCAGGAAGGCCAGCGCCTCCACGCCGTCGCGTGCCACCGACAGGCGGTTGCTCACCTTGCCTTCCTTGAAGGCTTCAATGGTCAACCGCACGTCGCCGGGGTTGTCTTCCACCAGGAGGATTTCAATCGGGCTGCCAGTCGCGTCGTGAAGCATGTCTCAAGACTCCGGATGGGACGGTGCGGCGGGCAGCGTGAACCAGAAGGCCGTGCCTTCGCCTGGCTGGGACTCCACGCCGATGCGGCCCCCATGGCGCTCGACGATTTTCTTGCAGATGGCCAGGCCAATCCCCGTGCCCGGGTACTCCTCCTTGCCGTGGAGCCGCTGGAAGATGACGAAGATGCGCTCAAAGTACTCGGGGGAGATGCCAATGCCCCAGTCGCGCACGGTGAAGCGGACCGCTTCTCCCCGCGGCTCGGCGCTCACCCGCACCCGGGGCGGCGCGGCGCCGTGGAACTTGAGCGCGTTGCCCACCAGGTTCTGGAACAGCTGGGTGAGCTGCGTCTCGTCCGCGAGCACCGCCGGCAACGGGCCGAGCTCCACCGAGGCCTGGGTCTCCTGGATGGCCGCCCGCAGGTTCGCGGTCGCCCGCTCCAGCGCCCGTCCCGCGTCGCAAGGACGCTTGTCCCAGCCTCGCGTGCCCACCCGTGAATAGGTCAGCAGGTCCTGGATGAGCCGCTGCATGCGGTTCACACCGTCCACCGCGTAGTGGATGAACGCGTCCGCGTCCGCGTCCAGCCGGCCCTTGTAGCGCCGGCCCAGCAGTTGGGTGTAGCTGGCCACCATGCGCAGCGGCTCCTGCAAGTCGTGCGAGGCCACGTAGGCGAACTGCTGGAGCTCCTCGTTGGAGCGGGCCAGCTCCTGGGCGCGCTGCTGCAACCCCTCCTCGGCGCGGCGGCGCTCCACGCCCTGGGCGATGGCGTCCGACACCGCCGCCAGCGCGACCGCCGCGTCCTCGCCCAGCGGCTCCCTGCCATAGACGCCGAGCACGCCCACCAGTTGCCCACGCACCATCAGCGGCGTGCCCGAGAACGCGCGCACGCCCGTCTCCTTCAACCAGGCGCGGTCCAGGACACGCGGGTCGTCTGACAGGTCGTCCACGCGGAGCTGGGTGCGAAGGCGGGCCACCTCGCTCACCATGCTGGGGCCGTCCACCCGGACCCGCACCCACTTGTCGCGCGGCGGCGCGGTGGGGCCCGCGTTGCCCGCCAGCTCCAGGGTGTGGGTGTCGCGCGAGTACAGCCACAGCCGCGCCGTCTGCGCCCCCAGGTGCGCCGCCAGGGCGTCGGCGCAGTCCTGGAGAATCTCCTCCAGGGCGTCCTCGCGCGCCAGGGCGAGGCTCACCTCCGCGCGCAGCGCCTCCAGCCGACGGGCGGCCGCCTCGCGCTCCAGCCTGCGGGCGGCGTCCTCCACCTGGCGCTGGGCGGAGATGTCCGTGGTGGTGCCCACCCATTCGCGCACGCCGCCGTCGGGATTGAGCACCGGCACCGCGCGCACGCGCACGGGGGTGTAGCGCCCGTCCGGGCGGGCCAGGCGGTACTCCGCGTCATAGGGGCGGCGCTGCTCCACCGTGGCGAACCAGCTCCGCGCCGCCGTGTCCCGGTCCTCGGGATGCACGGCCGAAAGCCACTCGTGTCCCCGCCACTGCGCGTACGTCCGGCCGGTGAAGGCGCGCCAGGAAGGGCTGTCCTCCTCGATGTCGCCGTCGGGGCGCGTCACCCAGACAGCCTGGGTGGAGGCGGTGACCAGCGAGCGGAAGCGCAGCTCCATCCGCCGCGCGTCCTTGATGAGCCGGGCGTTGTCCAGCGCCACCGCCGCGCGCTCGGCCAGCTGCGTGGCCAGCAGGAGGTCCGCCTGGGCGAAGCGCCGGCCTGACTCCGCGTGCACCAGCGACAGCGCGCCAATGGTGCGCCCACGCGCCGTCAGCGGCACCACCATGGCGGAGCGCAGCCCCAGCTCCCGCGCGATGCGCAGGTGCTCCGCGTCACGGGTCCCGGCCACCAGCAGCGCATCCGGGACCTCCGGCAGCACCACCGGCGTCCCCGTGCGGATGACGGACAACACGCCAGAGGGGTCTTCATGGCGCGGCGGGTAGCGCACGCGCAGCTCCTCCGCGTAGCGCACCTTCTCCGGGTCCACGTGCGCCATGCCCACCTGGCGCGTGGAGCCATCCTCATAGGCGATTTCAATGGCGCACCAGTCCGCCAGCGACGGCACCACCAGCCGCGTCAGCGCCGAGAGCGTCGCCTCGTAATCCAGCGAGGACGACGACAGCAGCGCGCCCGCCTCGGCCAGCACGCGCAGGGACTCCGCGGCGCGCTTCTGCTCTTCGATGTCCGTGCAGGTGCCGAACCATTTGACGATGCGCCCGCTGTCGTCGCGCACCGGGTGCCCCCGTCCCAGGTGCCAGCGCCACACGCCGTCATGGCGGCGGCAGCGGTACTCCACCTCGTAGGGTTCACCGGTGCGCAGGGAGTCCGCCCAGCGCCGGCCCGCCTCCTCCAGGTCATCGGGGTGGAAGGCCAGCCGCCAGCCCTCCCCCAGGGCCTGCTCGGGGGTGAGGCCCGTGTAGGTATACCACCGGGCGTTGTAGTACTCGTGGTGGCCGTCCGCGCGGGCGACCCAGATGAGCTGGGGGATGCTCTCGGAGAGCAGCTGCAAGGCGTCCACGCCAGGAAGCGCCGGGGCCGGGCGCTGGGACTCCGGGGCCGCATCCGGAGGGCTACAGAGGGGGTGCGTCATGGAAGGCACTCGACCTTAACAGCCCGCAAGGGCCACACCCTCCTGGCGGGAGACGGCTTTTCAACAGCCGACAGTCCCTCTGCCGAGTGGGTCCCTCGCCGGGCGGCCAGGGAGGCGGGCGCCGTGGAGTTCCTGTCAAGGCCCTCCGGCCGCGATACCTGTCACCCCGCGGATAAAAAGACAGGCGCAACGCTTGCCACAACAGACATTTCCAGTAGCCTTTCATACGAAGACATCAGACGCGGGTGGGGGGATGGGGAGAGGCTCACCGTAAGGCTTCAGAAGGAGCATGGCCCCCATGTCCATCCGCCGTCGCCATCAAGCAGGGCAAGCCGCGGTCGAAACGGCGCTCGTCGTCCCGATGATGGTCTTCATCGTCCTGGGCACCATTCAACTGGGCATGGTGCACCACGCCCGGCTGATGACGGAGTACGGCGCCTACCGGGCCGCCCGGGCGGGGATTGTCAACCATGGCGACTGCAACATCATGCGGAAGGCGGCCCTGACGGCGCTGCTGCCAACGCTGGGGCCCCTGAGCCAGAGCGTGAAGGGCCGCGTGGACACGCTCGACTTCGCCCAGTCCGTCCACACCGCGTACACGCGGCGGCTGTTCACGGGCTACCTGGACAACACGTTCATCCCGGTCTTCGAACGCTACCAGAGCGGCGCGCTGCCGCTGTTCCGGCTGGAGGTGGTCAACCCCAGACTCAGCGACCTCGACGGCCTGTTCGCCACCTATGGCTCGCACATGAACGCGAACGAATTGGACTACGACGACGTCCGGGACACGCGCATCGTCGAGGCCAACCTCCTCTCCCTCCGGCTGACGTACTTCTACGAGATGCGCATCCCTTTCGCGAACTGGCAATTGCACAGCTTCTACATGGGTCGCGAATACCTGGGCGAGCTGCGCGGCCTGCAGTTCGAAAGCCAGCGCGCGGGCGGCCAGGCCGCCACCGGGTACCTGGAGCGCCGGGGCGCCGCGCGCAGCGCCACCCACCAGCGCCTGAGCACGCTCGCCGGGGAAGGCACCTACGTCATGCCCCTGACGGCCACCTGGTCCATGCGCATGCAGTCCAACTACTTCGACAACAGCAACTACGGGCCGCGTGGCTGCGCGGTCGACAGCTGAGCCCCCGCTCGGACTGGAGCCCCATGTTCCGCCTCCTCCGCAGGATGCGCCGTGACGAACGCGGCCAGGCCATGGTCATTGGCGCCGTCGCCATGCTGGTGCTGGCGGTCAGTGTGATGGCGTCGGTGAGCATCGGCCATGGCGTCTATGAAAAGATAAAGCTTCAGGACGCCGCCGACGCGCAGGCCTACTCCATCGCGGTGAAGGAGGCGCGGGCCTACAACTTCCTGGCCTATACCAACCGCGCCATGGTGGTGCACTACTCGGCCATGCTCACGGTGATGTCCTACGTGAGCCACGCCGTGTACCTGGACCAGACCCTCCGCAGCGCGGCCAGCGTGCTCAAGTACATCCCCGTCATCGGCGCGGTGTTCGCGGCGGTGGAGGCGGCGCTCAAGTTCTGGAAGGCCGCCGTGGAGGTGGTGTCACGGGTGCTCATCCCCATCCTCACGGGGTTGAACATCGCGCTGTGGCTGGCCCAGGAGGCCATGCTCTACAGCACGCTCCTGGACCTGGTGACCTCCGACGGGAACACCGTCATCCAGGGCACCGACCCCAAGGCCCAGGTAGGCGTGGCGATGACCCACGGGTCCAGCGGCGGGAACCCCGGCCTGTCGGTGCTGCGGGCCGTCACCAGCACCAACTATTCGAACCTGAAGAACTTCCTCCACCCCATTGATGATGGGCCGCGCAGCAGCGGCAGCGTGGACCTCAGCGACCCGACCGGCACGGGCACACGCGCCAGGCTCTTGCGCGACAACCGGCTCTCCGACCCGGACATGGCCAAGTACCGCCTGCTCATGGGCAACCTGGCCAACGCCGTGCGGCGGCGCTGGACAGCCGAGGGCGAAGGCCCGGTCCTCATCGGGCGCCGGTGGAACCTGGGGCTGTGCGTGGGCGTCTTCCAGGTGCGCATCGCGAAGACGGCGGACAGTCAAATCAAGAGCTTTCGGGAGACCTTCGAGAACAACCGCAAGGACCAGCTCTACGCGGCCGACGACATCCAGATTCGCGTCCGGCCCGCCTGCTTCTTCGGCCGCTGGCGGACCGTCTTCCAGCTGCGCTTCCGCGCCGCGGCGGACGCCCAGGGCGGCTTCCACCAGGAGTTCGGCCGCCGCAAGACGGATGACCACCACGACTGGACGGGCATCACCCCGTTCGTCACCTCGGACCCCAGCTTCATCCGGCCGTGGCAGTACCACTTCGGCTACCCCTGCAACGTCACCGTCCTGTCCAAGGACATGGGCGCCGTGAGCGGCGCCAGCACGCCCTTCCAGATGAAGAACCTGTCGGAGAACGCGTTCATGAAGAACGCGTCGGGCCGCATCGACGCCGGAGGCGAAGTCGTGGGCGACGGCTTCCTGGACATGACGTGGAAGTACGTCGGCGGCTCCCGGATGGCGAACGGCGCCTTCGACGTTGACGCCGCCCACTTCCGCGAGACGACCGGCGGGATGATGGCCATCGCGGTGGGCCGCGCCGTCTACCACCGCCCCGGCGTGTGGAAGGAGGAGCCCAACTTCTTCAACCCGCTGTGGACCGCGCGGCTGGCCCCCGTGAAGACCCACTGGGAGGACTCCGCCATGCGCCTGATGATTCGGGAGTGGGACCTCAGCGCGGGCTGGTTCAGGAACGCCTTCAACTACTGACGGAGCCGCCGTGAAGCCACACACCGCCTCTCGCCTCACGCGTGGAAGGGCCCGGGCCCGCCGCGGCGCCGCCACCGTCGAGTTCGCCCTGCTGGCCCCCCTGCTGGTCGTCCTGGTGCTCTGGTCCAACTACTTCTGGGACCTGCAGCGCGTGCGCCTCAAGGGCGCGGAGCTGGCCCGGTACGTCGCCTTCGAGCGCACCGTGAAGCCCGACGTGGACGCCATCGCCGCGGAGGCCCAGGAGCGCTACAAGGATTTGGACGGCGCCACGAAGACGGGCGCGCTGGACCCCACCTTCGAGGGCCGTGTCACCGTGGCCGTGCGGGCCCGGAACGCGGATGCGCCGCTGACGTCGTCTTCCCTGTCGGGCCGCTCGTCGGGCGGGCTGATGGCGGCCGCCAACACGGCCATGAGCGCGCTGGGCGGGACGGTGGACGCCGTCGCCAGGCAGATGGGCCTGGACTCGCGCCAGGGAGCCGTCCAGGCGGAAGTCGAGCTCACCATCCGCAACGGCTTCATCCCGGAGACCTTCGCCCTGTACACGACGGGCTTCGGGGACGGCCGCCTCGACATGCGGATGACGGAGCGCTTCTACCTCTTCCATGACACGTGGCGCGCCTGGGCCCCCGGCGACATGCCCGGGGACGCCAGCTATCCGCGCGTCGAACAGCGCACCCATGACCGCGTGCGGCGCATTGCCTACGCGGGCGTCGCCGCCAACTCCGGCGGCGTCCTGGACTCCATTGGCAGCGTGCTCCAGGTGCTGGGCCTGGACTTCCCCTTCAGCAATGACTACCTGCGCGCGTCGGTCCGGATTCTCGGTGTGACGCAGCAGCCCACACCCCGGCTTCAACTTCCGACACAGATGCGCACCGTCCCCGGAGACGCGCTGCAAGCCGCCTACTGGCAAGACGACACCCGCTGGTGCTTCAACAGTTGTGAGCCCAACGCCGTGAAGCAGAAGCGCGGCTTCTCCCAGAACGGCGGCTACGGGGACAACTGGCCCATGCGCGCCTACAACTGCCGGGGGCCGTACTTCCAGGGCGCCAGCAAGTCCGAGCTCCCCGAGTCCGTCTACTCCGACGCGTACATCTTCAGCGTGAAGCGGGAGCAGTACCACCACTACGAAGGGAACGCGTGTCAGTGAGCGCCACGCCACCGCCCGCGAGGCGAGCGCTGACGGACCGGACGGGCGCGCTGCCGCGGCTGCTGGGGCTGGCCGCGCTGCTGCTGCTGGTGCTCACGGCCGCCACGCTGCGGGAGCCACCGCCCGAGCCGGCCCCCGTCCCCCCTCCGACGCCCGCGCGCCCACCGGAGCCGCCGCCCGCGCGTCCGCCGCCACCGGCGCGCCAGCTCCTCGACGGCCTCTTCCCGGCCTTCCCCCGCACCACGCTCATCCCCATGGGCCGGATGGAGGCCAACGGCAACCCCATGGAGATGGCCTTCTTCGAAACCCAGAGTCCTCCGAGCGAGGTGCTGGAGTTCTATGCCCGGGAGTTCCGCCGCCGGGGCCGCCGCGTCACCCACCAGCCGGATGGCACGGGCGGCGGCGTGGTGAACTACTACGACGAGCTCCGGGGCGCGCTCGTCTCCGTCACGGCCATCGGGATGGGCGGTATGCCGCCGCGCACCATGGTCTTCCCCTCGCTCGTCGACACGCCCCAGGGCCTCCACCTCCACGGGAGCGCACCGGACACGCTGCCTCGGCCCCCGGGCGCCATGACGGTGCTGCGCGTCGATGACCGGAGCGCGCGCGGCCCCGCCGCGAACAGCATGACGCTCACGGAGGTCGCGCACGGCACCCCCTCCATGCTGGCGGCCTTCTACCGCGAGGCCTTCACCGGGCGCGGCTATTCACCGGCCCCGGCGCGCACGGGCGCCAACGGCGTGGAGCTGCTGGCCTTCGAGCGGCAGGGCGAGCGGCTCTCGCTGTCGCTGTCCCCCGTCGCCAAGGACGGCCCGCCCGAATCCCTTGTCACCGTGGTCCAGGAGTGGACCACGCCTTCCACGGAGTCCCTCCCATGATTGGCTGGATGACCCGGACCCTGGCGTGGGTGCGGCGCCCGCGCACGCGAGGTCAGGCCCTGATGGAGTTCTCACTGCTGCTGATGGCCCTGCTCATCATCGGCGGTGGCATCGCCACCTTCGCGCCGGACATGTTCGCGGCCTTCACCATCTACGTGCGCGGCTTCTACCTCGTGCTCGGGTACCCGCTGGGGTGAGCGCGCCGGCCGCCTCACTGCTCCGGGAGCCGGGGAATGGCGATGGGCACGGCGCTCAGCTCGGGCTGCGCGCCGGAGCCCGCCTTGCGCGCCACCCAGGACGCGGTGTCGTCGCGGATGGACGCGACGCCCGTCACCAGGACCTTCGCCGACAGGACGACGGACACGCTCCGCTGCGTCTCCTGGCGGTAGATGCGCTGCCGGGCCTTGCCAGCGAAGGCGCCCTCGCGGAGGTCCGTGGGCTTCTCCTCCGTCAACGTGCCCCGCAGCTCGGGCTGGTCCATGTAGAGGTCCACGGGAAGGGAGATGGGTGGATGGGGCGGCACGGAGATGGCCAGCCGCTCCACGACGGGCCGCGCGCCGCCCACCACCCAGGCCGCCATCAACGTCCGCGGCGTCGTCTGGTAGTCCAGCTCGACCTGGTAGAGCGGCAGGCCATCCTCGCGCAGCGTCTGGCCCACCACCGCCACTCGCACGGGGAAGCGCCCCCGCGCGGTGCGGTACTCGTACTCCACCCAGGTGCCCACCACGGGCTGGAAGCGGGCATGGAGCAGGGGCGGCGGCACCAGCGCCCGGGCCTCCTCGACGCGGGACGGGGCCACGGTGATGGCCGCGGCCGGCGCCGAGCTCGCCGGTGGGCGCTCGGCCCCCTTCCCCTTCGTGGACGTGGCGGGCGCTGGACGCGCCTCGCCGGAGGCCGCCCCGGAAGCACCCGCGAGCATGGCTGCGGCAGACACTGCGGTCAGGAGGCGTCGCATGGCCCCATGCTAGTGCAAATCATTGGCATTTCCAGACAGGCGCCTGACCATTCGGAGCGGACATGACACGAGGGACGTGGCACCTGGGGGTACTGCTGTTCTGTCTTCTGACCGCGTCGGCCTCCGCCCAGGACGGGATGCTGGGCCTGCCGCTCGTGCTGCGTGAGGGAGGCTGGGCCCGCTACGTGGGCCAGTCGTCGGCGGGGCCCTCCTTCTTCGTGTTCAAGGTGGGCCCTTCGGACACGCACGAGGGCCAGCGCGCGCGGTGGCTCGTCCTGGAAGTCGACGTGCCCGCCACGGGGCGGGTGGCGCTCGAGTTCCTCGTGAAGGGCGCCGTCTTCACCGCCGACCAGGTGCTGCTGACGCGGGTGCGGATGCCAGGCCAGGCGCCCCAGGACGCCGCGGAGGTCTTCTCCGGAGCCGCGCGCCCCGCTGCTTGGAAGCCGCGCGTCCTCCGGAAGGCCACGGCGCGGGTCGCCGGCCGCGAGCTCCCCGTGACGGAGTACTCCTTCCCCGCGGGGCTCACCGCCACGTGGTCCTCCGCCGTCCCTGGCGTGGGGCTGGTGGAGGTGACCGGACCGGAGCCCTTCCAGCTCATCGCCTTCGGCGTGGGCGGGGACCCCTGGAAGGGCGTCGTCTCAGGCGCGACGTGGCCGGCGCCTCCCGCGACGAAGTGAGCCTCAGCGCCCCGGAGCCCGGTGCGCGAGCCCCGCCTGGAGCAACCGCCCTCGCGCCCGCTCGGCCTCTGCCGTGGGGAGACGGACCTCCAGCCGCAGGGTGCCGCCCCGCCCCGCCTGGAGCCAGGTGCGAGGCAGCTCCCCGTCCTGCTTGCGCAAGCAGAACCACTCCAGCTCTGAGAAGCGCGTCTTTCGTCCCAGGTGGTCCACGAAGCCCTCGCGGCCAACGAATAGCGCGGGCACCCACTGGAAGCCCAGCGCCCCCAGCCAGGCCGTCAATCCCAGACAGAAGGCGCCCAGCGCGGGCCGGGGCTCGGCGGACGTCAGGAGATGAAGCCCCAGCAGGCCCAGCACGCCCACCGCGACGAGCACCTGGAGATAGGTTCCCACCTCCGCGCGGGCACGCAGCACCGTGAGCGGGCGGGCCAACCCCAGTGACACCAGGGCATGGCCCGACAGGAGCGCAAGCCCGCCTGCGGCGACGGCGACGGCCAGGTCCACCTGTCCCCTCCGACCGCCCAGTTCCTGGGCCTCCTGGAGGAGCCATGGCACGCAGCAGCCAAAGCCTGTCACCGCGATGAAATGGAAGACAAAGGAGGACGTTGGCATCGGCGTCCGCCCACTGTACGCGGAGCGGCTGGCAATGGGCAGGCGGGCAGGCGGGCCCTCTTCGTCTCTTCCGCACTGCCACCCTCCGGCCAGGGAGCGAGCAACTCCCACATGGCGGGTTCAGGGAGGGGACACCACCTTCCGCGAGCGGCTGTCGCCTGAGAGGGATAGGCCGCGTGAGGAGCGTGACACCCCCATGTGGAGCCCATCTCCCCGTCGACTCCGTCCCGCGCCGTGGCGAGTGCGCGGTGGGACGCGCGCACCCGCCCGTCCCCTGGCGACCTCGCCGACGACGTCCCGGTCCTTGGACCCACACGCACCGCCGCGCCCCTACCGGGGACGGCCGCAGGGCGTGTCCTCCATGCCTTGTGGCTGGGCGCTCGCGGTGCAGGGCGGCGCCAGCATCCAGGTGCTGGGCCCTTCGTGTCTGGAGCGGCTGCGCCGACGGAAGCGGGGGCACCACCGCTGGTGGCACCGCTCCCAGGAGCCGCTGATGGAGTCCATGGAGACGGCCCTGACCATGGCGCTGCTCAGCGTGTCCGTCATGCCTTGGGTGGGTGACGACAGTCCGCCGGAGCGGGCCGCCCGGCCCGACGCGGTGCGCGACATCCGGGACGAGGCTCCGGACGACGACCTCGACTTTGAGGCAGCCTTCGCGTCCTACTAGCGCCCCTGTTAACACCGGGGCATGACGACCGCGCCCCGCCCCAATCCGCTGCTGTCGGACCGCGACGTGGACTTCCAGCTCTATGAAGTGCTGGATGCCACGGCGCTGTGTGCCCTGCCCGCGTTCGCGGAGCACTCCCGCGACACCTTCACCCTGCTGTTGGACAGCACGCGCCGCTTCGCGCGCGAGGTGCTCTACCCCACCTACCGCGCCATGGACGCCCAGCCCCCGTCCTTCCGCGACGGGCGCGTCCACGTCCACCCGCTGATGCGCGACTTGTACCCGCGCCTGGTGGAGCTGGGCCTGCTCACCGCCTCGCGCCCGCCCGACGTCGGCGGACAGCAACTGCCGCTCACCGTGCACGCGGTGTCCACCGCCTACCTCATGGCGGCCAACCTGAGCGTCTACGCCTGGCTGGGCCTGACGCTGGGCGCGGCGCACCTGCTGGAGGTGTTCGGCACGCCGGAGGTGAAGGCGGCCTTCATGGAGCCGATGTACCGCGGTGAATGGACGGGCACCATGGCCCTCACCGAGCCGCAGGCGGGCAGCAGCCTCGCGGACGTGCGGACCCTCGCGACGCCCGCGCCGGACGGCAGTTGGCGCATCCAGGGCTCGAAAATCTTCATCAGCGGCGCGGACCAGGACTTCCGTGAGAATGTGGTGCACCTGACGCTGGCGCGCATCGAAGGCGCGGAGGGCGGCACGCGGGGCATCTCCCTCTTCGCGGTGCCCTCCCGGCGGCCAGCGGGCGGCACGCTGGTGGACAACGACGTCCGCGTGGCGGGCGTCATCCACAAGATTGGCTGGAAGGGCATCCCCAGCCTCGCCCTCAACTACGGTGAATCAGGTGACTGCCACGGCTGGCTGGTGGGGCCTCCGGGACGCGGCCTGGCGTGCATGTTCCAGATGATGAACGAGGCGCGCATCATGGTGGGCATGAACGGGGTGGCCACCGCGACGGTGGCGTACCACGAGGCCGTGGCCTACGCGCGTGAGCGCCCCCAGGGCCGGCCCGCCGGCGTGCGCGACGCCACGCGGCCGCAGACGCCCATCATCGAACACGCGGATGTGCGGCGGATGTTGCTGCGGCAGAAGGCCATCGTCGAAGGGGGCCTGTCGCTGCTGCTCGCCGCGTCGTACCAGGCGGACCTCGCGGAGCATGGCCAGGACGAAGCCACCCGCCAGCGCGCGGGCCTGCTGGTGGACCTGCTGACGCCCGTGGCGAAGTCGTTCCCCGCCGAGCGGGGCTTCGAGGCCAATGCGCTCGCGGTGCAGGTCCATGGAGGCTACGGCTACTCCAGCGAGTACCTGCCCGAGGCCTGGCTGAGGGACCAGAAGCTCAACAGCATCCACGAGGGCACCACCGGCATCCAGGGCCTCGACCTGCTGGGGCGCAAGGTGATGGCCGGCGGCGGCGCGGCGCTCCAGGCCTTCACGGAGGAGGTGGGCACCACGGTGGCGCGAGCGCGCGCGGCGGGCGTGACGCCGGAGTGGGCCGAGGCGCTCGAACAGGCCCTGGCGGAGACCACCACCGTGGTGACGGAGCTGGGCGCGCGTGGCATGTCCGGCGAGGTGGAGCTGATGCTGCGCCACAGCGCGGACTTCCTGGAGCTGTTCAGCGTGCTCGCGGTGGCCTGGCGCTGGCTGGCCCAGGCCGCGGCGGCGAAAGAAGCGCTGGGGCGTGGCGACCTCGCGCCCGACTTCTACGAGGGCAAGCTGGCGGCGGCGCAGTACTGGTTCGCGGTGGAGCTGCCTCGGGTACCGCTGCTCGCCCGGCTCTGCCGGACAGGAGAGGACTCCTACGCGCGCATGCGCCCGGAGTGGTTCTGAGGCGACGCTCCGGACGATTCTCCTGCATGAATCGTTGGAGCTCGTAAGATGTGAAGGGTGACTGTTTCTTTCCACCTGTGCCAGCCCGGTGGAGGCGCGTCGTGCGGAGCCTGCTGCGGCCTCTACAACTTCCAGGACCATTCCCGCCTGGCCGTGGCCGAGCAGCTCTCCATGCAGACGGAGCGGCTGCGCCGCGTGCCCTGGGAGGCCTCGGCGTGGCACGAAGCCGCCCGGGAGTTGCTGGCGGCCCGGCGCGCCGAGCCCATGTTCTCCGCCGTGCGGGTGTGTCCGCTGCTGGGCTTCCTGGACACCGAGCGCAAACAGGTGGGCTGCCTTGCCCACCCGCTGGTGACGGGCGGCACGGACCTGCGGGACTGCGGCGTGTACCGCTCATCCGTCTGTGAGACGTTCACCTGCCCCTCGTTCGGTTGGCTGACGGACGCCCAGGCGAGGCTGGTGCAGGTGGCCTGCGCGGACTGGTACCTGTACGGGCTGGTCATCACCGACGTGGAGTTCGTCCGCGGCTGCCTGCGCTTGCTGGAGTGGGAGCTGGCCGGGCCCGCGCGTCCGGAAGTGCTGATGGAGCAGCCGGAGGCGCTCGCCGCGATACGGCGGATGTTCGCCTTGAAGGAGACGGCGCCGCGACGGGGGACGAACGCCACGGTGTTCGGCCGCTTCAACCGGGACGCCGACGGCGAGCCCGTGCCGCGCACCCTGGACTACGTGAAGCTGGGCGTGCGGACGGCGCCAGAGGACGACGTGGTGCTGTGCCTGGGCTATGCGCCGCAGGACGCCACGGAGCTGATGGGCGCGCGCGAGCTGGTGCGCTCACACGTGAAGGCCGTGGCCCGCGCGCTGCCTGCGTGACGCGGAAGGGGCTGCGCACACCGTTTGCATTGGAAGCCGCGAAACGGAGCGATTGGGAACTCGAGGGGAACAGTATGGGAAGAGGATGGGCGTGGGTGGGGATGCTGGGACTCTTCGCGATGACGACGGGTTGCCGTGAGCGGGAGCCTCGGGCGGCGGTGGTGACGCCCAGCGGCGTGGAAGCGGACACGACGGCCGGGGCCATTGAACGAGCGCCCGCGATGGAGGTGGACAGCCCGACAACGCCCGCGGCGCTCCAGCCCGCGACGGCGGTGCGGGAACAGGCGCCCCGGATGAACGCCCCGGCGCGAGCGCCCGCGGCCTTGAGCGACACGTCCGTGGCCCCGCTGGAGGGCGCACCCGTGCGCGCGCCGGCTGCGCTGGCGGAGTCCTCCGCGCCGCGGACGCAGCAGCAGGCGGCCGCGAGCCGGGTGATGATTGGCTCCGAGGCGGTCCAGGCCCGGGAGGACGAGGACTGGTACCTGGGCGCGGCGCGCGCGGCGCAGGACGCGACGGTGGAGACGGGCCAGGGCGGCTCGGGGAGTGCGCCCCTGGAGGACGTCGTCATCGCCTCCAGCTCGGTGAGCGGGCGCGTCACGCGGGTGAAGCAGAACACCCTCACCGTGAAGGACCGGGAGGGCGGCGTCTACGAGTTGGAGCTGGACCAGCGCAGCCGTGGCCTGCGGCAGGGGCGGAAGGTGCCGCTGCGTCAGCTGCGGGAAGGCACGCCGGTGCGTGCGCAGTTCGTCCTCATGGGTGGGCGCACCGTCGCGCGCGACGTGCAGATCCGTCGCTGAGGTGGGCTCGCGCCGTGGTAGGGCCTGCCAACAGGGAGGCCCTGCCCGGACACCGGGCAAGCGCAAGGGCTCATGGCTTTCGCCAGCGCCCCGCGCCTCCTGAGATATCGGGGCCCAAGCCCCGGAGGCGAGCGCATGCAGGAGCCCCTTCCACCACAATCCCCCACGTCCGGCTGGCGCCGTGCGTGGCGCGGCCTGTGGGAGACGTTCGCCGCGAAGCCCACCTGGACGCAGGCGCCCCGCCGTGGCCGCGCCTGGCTGGGGATGCTGCTCGCCCTGGGCACGATGACCGCATGCGCGACGCGCGGCGCGGGCTCGGCCCAGCCCTCCATTCCAGCAGCGCCGCGGCTCTCCGTGTCACAGGTCGCCAGGCTGATGCCGCCGCGGCTCCAGGACCGCGAGGGCTGGGCGCGGGACGTGCTGGCCGCGCTGGAGGTGGAGGCGCTCGCCCCGTCACCGCCCGCGGTGTGCTCGGTGCTGGCCGTCATCGAGCAGGAGTCCGGCTACAAGGTCGACCCGGCCGTCCCGGGGCTCCCGAAGATGGTCCGCGCGCGTCTGGACGAACACGCCAGCAAGCTGGGCCCGCTGGGCCGCAAGGTCCTGGCGTCGGTGCTGGAAGGCCGGGCGAAGGGCAGCAAGAAGACGTTCGACGAACGGCTGCGCGCGCTGCGCACCGAGCGCGACCTGGACCGGCTCTTCCGCGACATGCTCGCGTACTACGAGAACGAATACCCGAGCGCCTTCAAGGTCGTGGACCTCGCCAGTGGCGTCTTCGCGTCGGGGAACCTGAATGCGTTCAACCCCGTCACCACCGCGGGCTCCATGCAGGTGAGCGTGCGCTACGCGATGCAGAAGGCGGGCGAGGACGCGGACCCGGCCGAGGTGCGCGAGTCGATGTACACCCGCGCGGGCGGCGTGCGCTACGGCACCGCGCGGCTGTTGGGCTACGAGGCCGCATACCCCGAGCCCCTCTTCCGCTTCGCGGACTACAACGCGGGCGTCTATGCCTCACGCAACGCCGCGCTCCAGTCGCAGGTGAGCCGTCTCACCGGCCATCCCCTGGCGCCCGACGGAGACCTCCTGCTCTATGACAAGCAGGGGCAGCCGCGCGGCGAGGACAGCAAGTCGCTGCTGGCGCTGCTCGCCTTCCGTCTGCGCTTCGCCCCGGAGGAGCTCAGTGAGCGGCAGGTGCGCCGCGACGTGCGCGAGGAGAAGGCGCTGGACTTCGAATCCACCGACACGTTCCGCGCGGTGAAGCGTGTCTACCAGCGGGAGACAGGCGAAGCGCCGTCCTACGCCCAGCTTCCCCGGGTGACGCTCCACAGTCCGAAGCTGAAGCGCGAGCTGACCACCGCGTGGTTCGCGCGCTCGGTGGACCGGCGCTTCCAGAGCTGCATGACGCGCTACCGCGCGCTGACGGCGAAGGAGTGAAGGGCGCCAGGCACCGCCGGCCCGATTGCTTCCGGAACCGGCGGCGCGCGGCGGGACTCAGGGCTTCGCGGGCGCGGAGGGCGGCGAGTAGCGCTTGTCGGAGATCTTCATCTCCGTGACGGCGCCGTACTTGCGCGCCGCCTCCCGGATGTCCGCTGCCTTGCCGATGAGGACGAAGGTGAGGTCCTCGGGCGCGGGGAGCTTGCGCTGGATGATGCCGTTCACGCGCTCGCGCGTCGTGGCGGAGACGGCGCTGGCGAAGCCGTCCACGTCGCTGGCGTCCAGTCCGTAGAAGGCCAGCTCCGACAGCTTGCCCGCCACCTGCGCCCCGGTCTCCAGCGAGGGCGGGAACTGCCCCAGCACATACGACTTCGCGGAGGCGAGCATGGCGTCATCCATGCCGGCCTTCCGGTAGCCGGCGAGCGTCTCCAGCGCCAGGTCAATGGCGCGGCCGGTGGACTCCGTCTTCGTGTACGAGGCGATGATGACGGGCCCCGGACGCGTGTGGCGGATGAACACGGAGCTGGCGCCGTAGCTGAGGCCGGACTTCACGCGCAGCTCGGTGTTGAGCAGCGAGGTGAAGCGTCCGCCGAACACCGTCTCGGCGACTCGCACCGAGGCCCGGTCCGGGTCATCGCGGGAGATGCCGGTGTTGCCAATCCAGAAGTACGTCTGGGTGGCGTCCGGCTTGTCCACCAGCAGCACGCGCCGGCCCTTGGAGGCGGCGGTGGCGGACACGGTGGGCGCGGGCGCGGCGGCGCGCGCCCAGCCTCCGAGCGAGGACTCCAGCTTCTTCGCGAGCGCCTTCGCGTCGAAGTCACCCACCACGGACAGGATGAGCCGGTCCGCGCCCAGGTGGCTCTTCGCGTACGCGAGCACGTCCTCGCGGGACAGGCCGGGCAGGGACGCCTCGCTGCCGTTGACGGGCGTGCCATACGGGTGCCCGGCGAAGTGGAAGGCCTGGAAGTACGCGCCAATCAGCATGCGCGGGTCGCCATCCTTCGCGGCGGCGATTTCAGAGGCCTTGCGCGCGCGGACCTTCTCCAGCTCCTTCGCGTCGAAGCGCGGGCGCGTGAGCATGTCGGCGAGCAGCTCCACCATCAGCCCGGTGTCGCGCGACATGAACTGGCCGCTGATGACCAGTGCCTCCAGGTTGGCGGCCACCTGAATATCGCCACCCACGCCGTCCACGGCCTCGGCGAACTGGCGCGCGTCGCGGCCGCCGGCGCCCTTCTGCAACAGCTCGCCGGTGAGCGAGGCCAGGCCCTCTTTGCCGGCGGGGTCGCCCAGGGCGCCGCCGCGCACCCACGCGCTGAACGAGACGAGCGGCAGCTCCTTGCGCTCCACGAGCAGGAGCTTCGCGCCGTTCTTCAGCGTGACGGTGGTGGCCTTGGGGAGCGTCACGCCCTGCTGCGCCACAGCCGCCGCGGCGGCCTTCGGAGCAGCGGCGGCGCCCTGGGCCGCGGCGGGGACGGAGGACAGCAGCAGCGTGGTGAACGCGGCCTTCCAGGTGAGGGGGGCGCTCATCGCGAGGCCTCCTTGCGGGAGTCGGGGGTGGCGACCTGCGCGTCGGCGGGCACGAGCCAGCCCACGGTGCGGCGCTGCGAGTTGAAGATGCGCGCGGCGACCTCGCGGACATCGTCACGCGTCACGCGCTCATAGCGCTCAGGCGCGTCGAAGAGCTGGCGGTAGTCCCCGCGGAACGTCTCCGCGGCGCCCAGCGCGCGGCCTCGGCCGTTGTTGGTCTCCAGGCTGCGCCAGAACTGGGACAGGGTGATGTTGCGCGCCTTCTTGAGCTCGGCGTCGCTGACGCCGTCCTTGACGACGCGGGCCAGCTCCTCGGTGAGCAGGCCTTCCACCCTGGCGACGTCGGCGCCGGGCGGCAAGTCCGCGTAGACCCAGACGAGCGACGGGTCGAAGCCCGGGCTGAAGTGGGTGTTGACGCGGAGGGCGGCGCGCTCCTCCTCGACGAGGCGGCGGTGCAGCCGCGAGGACTCACCGTTGGCGAGGATGCCCAGGAGCAGCGTGAGCGCCTCCACGTCCGCGTCCTTGCCGGAGATGCCGTGGTAGGCCAACTGGATGAGCGGGGCCTGGGCCTGCTTCTTCACGACGATGCGGCGCTCGCCCTGCTGCTCGGGCTCCTTCGTGCGGACCGGCTCCGGCGCGGGCTGGGAGGGGATGGGCCCCAGGTACTTCTCCGCGAGCGCGAAGATTTCGGCGGGCGTCACGGCGCCGGTGAAGACGAGCGTGGCGTTGTTGGGGGCGTAGTACGTCTTGTAGTAGCGCTGGAGGTCCTCGATGCGCCACGACTCGATGTCGGACGGCCAGCCGATGACGGGGAACTGGTACGGGTGCGCGACGAAGGCGGTGGCCTGCACCTGCTCCATCAGGGCGCCCATGTTGTCGTTGTCGATGGCGGAGCGGCGCTCCGAGTACACGACGCCGCGCTCGGACTCGGTGACCTTGGGGTCGATGGCCAGGTGCTGGAGCCGGTCGGCCTCGAGGTCGAAGATGACGTCGAGCGCGGAGCGCGGGAACCAGTCCATGTAGACGGTGACGTCCTCGGAGGTGAAGGCGTTGTTCGCGCCGCCGTTGGCCTCCATGACGCGGTCGAACTCACCGGGGCCGTACTTCTTCGCGCCGTTGAACATCATGTGCTCGAAGAAGTGGGACAGGCCGGTGATGCCGGGGTACTCGTTCCGGCTGCCGACGCGGAACCAGTTGTAGAGGACGACACTGGGAATGTCGTGGTTGGGCCAGACGATGACCTTGAGCCCGTTCTTGAGGGTGCGGGACTCGATGCCGGCGCCGAGCTTGGGCGCGGCGGCTACGGCGGACTTCGCCACCGGCCTGGCCTGCGTCTGCGCACAGGCCACGGGGCCGGAGAGCAGGGCCAGACACGAGGCCCAGAGTAACGACTGACGGAACATCCGTGCTCCTGTCGGAAGAACGCCCGGGAACGGGCGGCGGGGCACGATATTCCAGGTGCCACCCTCCTGGGTTGACCAGGAGGGCGGTGGGGCTGACGGACGCCTCAGGCTCCGAGCACGCCGCGGAGCACTTCCTGGAAGTAGTTGATGCTGCCGGTGTGCGTCTGGAAGTGCCGGGCGGACTGGTGGAGGCGGTGGACGACGGCCTCGAACTCCGCCTGGCTGACGTCGCGCAGGGACATGTAGAGGCGGACGGCGCCCTGGAGGTGCGAGAAGAGCGGGTTGCGGTCGGTGCCGTCGGGGCGGCGCTGGAGGTGGCGGTAGAGCCGCTCGAACTCCTGGTCCGTCTCGGTGTTGCGCACGGCGCGGCAGTAGCCGGCGGCGGTGGCCTCGATGAGGAGGAAGAAGGCCTGGTACTCGTCCGGGGGCGCCTTGGCGAAGCTGGGGGGCTTCACGTCCCCGGTGAAGAGCTGGGAGATGGGCTTGAGCGTCACGTGGGCCAGCTGCTCGCCCGCGCGAATCTGGACGCGCTCCCCCACGGGACGCACGTGCTTGCCGTCCTCGTCCCACTCCACCGCCACGTACAGGCGCTCGGGCTGATCCACCTTCACGCCCGCCTTCTCGAGCTCCGCCACTGCGTTCGCGTCCATCTTGATTCGCTCCTCCGGCTCCCTCTCTACCCTGCTCCGGGCGGCCCGTGCACCCGGCATCGTGGGGCAGCGTCCAGGAAGCGGCGCTTGGTGCTGGACTTCCGGTTGCTGGCCGTCCCCCTGCCCGCGCCGCTATCGGGCGGCAGGCGATGGACGGGGGGTGGGGGACCGGTAGAAGACCCCTGCCTCCGGGCGGGACCGCAGCACGAGCCGCGCATCCTCGCTCCCGGCCAGGACGAGATAGACGTCCCCCCCAGCCTCGCCGCCACTGGCGAAGCCCGGAGCGTGGTCGATGAAGGCCACCCAGCCGCCGAACGCGCGGAGCGAGAGGTCCGCCAGCCGAGGGAAGCCCGTCAGCCAGCGGCGGGCAGCCCCCGAGCCCAAGGGAGACAGGGACAACACCACGGGGTCGGACGAGTCCTCGCCTGATTGCACCGAGGCAAACCATCTCCGCGAAGGCAGGTACCCCTGGATGTACTCACCGGGCGCCTCCGCTTCGTCCGGCGGCGGGCGGAGCGGGCGCAGCATCCCGGCGTCACCCAGCGCACCAATCCGCTCCCCAGCCCCCGTCTCCACCGGCCCCGCGGCCAGCAGACCATGCTCCCGGTCCCAGCCCACCAGCCGATGGACACCTCGCACCTGCCGGGACACCATCTTCCCGACCCGGGCATCGAAGCGAACGTGTTTCACTTGAGGGCTCTCACTCCCGGATGCGGCATTGCACAGCACGTCCAGCGTCCTCCCGTCCGGCCTCCACAAGGCGTCGAAAGGGAGACACCCGGAGGGCAGCGGCACCTTGCCAGGCCGCATCCCCACCGCGCCTGGCCGCTCTAGTGGAATGCGCTCAACGGTCGCTTGAAGGACGACGGTCACCTCGGTGCTGTCCGGATGAAACACATACGCGGGAGCGTCAGCAGGCATGGGAATGCCCTTCACGAGCCCGTGCGCGGGTTGTCCATCCAAAGCCTGAAGCAGCTCCGAGCCACGCCGGTAGACCAGGTGCGCCCCGTCCGGGGACCAGCCCGGGCTCCCCAGGTCCGGCTCCCAAGGCCCTGCCCGCCGCACCCGCTGGGCCTGCACGTCGATGACCACGAGCCGGGAACCCTCTTCGCCCCGCTCGATGGCGGCGACCTCGGTGGGCACTGGCTCGCGCGGCGCATCGCCACGCGCCGCGTCCAGCGGAGGAGGAGGCCCCTCTGGAACGGAGGCATCCCCGAGGGCCCGCGCGCCGGGAACGCCCGCATCCGGGGCTGCCTCCGACTGTCGAGTACACCCCACTGAGGGAGCGAGGCCCAATATGAAAGCAAGAACAGGCCCCAGGAGGACACGCATCCGAATCACCATAGCTTGGGGTTCCCTGGGTTCTGGGGTAGCTGAGCGGTGTAGGTGACTGAATCGAAGTCCGCCTGAGGGTTCAGCAGTGCCTCCACGATGCCCGCGACAATCTGCTCCGCCACGGTATCGATGAATGGCTGCCGCACCATGTCCTCGTAGCGGTACTGCGCGGGTGGCGTTGGATGCGGCGCGTCCATGAACTCCAGCTCGAAGTACACGTAACGCGCCCTGTGCTGATTCTGCGCGCTCAGCATGGCAGCAGGATTTCCAGCCTCCTCCAACGTGACTCCTCCCTGGCGTGTGCCCTGGTCAAACGGGTCGACGTATTTGACGAACGTCTTCGCCAGGCGGAGCTGCTCGACAGGCGGCGCGCTGGCGGCATTGGGCAGCGCGGGGTTGGGGGGCACCCGCGACAACAGGGACATTGCTCCTTTACCAGGCCCGGCGTTGAGGTGGAGCGTCAGGTACAGGTCGCAGGTCGGCGCCACCCCGTTCAGGTAGTTCGTCCGGGGCGTGGGCCCCCAGGCCTTGATGCCACTCTGAAGGTAGGAGTGTGGAGCCGTGACATGCAGGTACTGGAGCGTCTTCGCGCGCGCATAGTCGACAAAGCCGGTCTCGCGCATGGCGGCTCGCGCAACGGCCTGGAACGCAGCGCTCCCCCCAACCTCGCACCGCAGTGACCAACGCGCGGAGCGCTCTGCCAGCACCTCCAACATTCCAGCGTCCACACCGAACCAGTCCTGCGCGGTGATGGGCAGCGCCACCGCGGCATTGACGATGACATGGGGCGGCTGAAGCGCCTCCTGGGTATAGACGTAGCCACCCACGGGCTCGTCCCAGCGCACCGAACCCGCCCGGACACGCCGCTGCTGTGGCAGAAGCTGTTGGTTGAGCCGCGCGACAATGTTCATCACCGTCGCTTCATTGGTGGCCAGCAGCCTCGCTCGGTCCGCGGCGAGGACGGCCTGAGCGGTGTCATCATCTCCCTGATGGCGCACCAACAACAGGTCCGACAACTGCTGGAGGCTTCGCTGGGCATTCCGGACACGAATGCGCTGCTGCGCCATGTCATACTGATAGAAACCGTCTCCCGCCTCCGGCGCGTTGGCCGCGTGCACGGAAACAGGCTCGATGAGGCCGAACCCCGCGCTTCGGGTCCAGGAGATGCTGTCCGCGGGGACTCCGTGGCGGGACTGGAGCAACTCCGCCACGCGGTCCGCGATGCGGTGAACGCCGTACCACTCCTGAGAACGCCGTGAGGTGGCCAGCGCGTAGACAACGCCATGCCCAGGGTCCAGCAGGAACCGGTGAGTGGCCAGGCTCGCATTGACGACCTGGGTCATGGGAAGAACCGGCGCCTCGAAGGGGTGTTGGTTGGTATTGCCGGTGAGTTGCTCACTCCCCAGCCGCACCAGGTGCCCACGCTGCACGCAGGCAGGCAGGGTGGCCCGGAACAGCAATGGCCAGTCGATGGGCAGGGCCATGATGGGACGCGTACCGTCCGCGACATACCCATCCGCGCCTGTTTGCAACCGCACCCGGCGATGCGAATCCCGATATCCACTGCCGAGATTGTCCCGCAGGACTTCGGCGCTGACGGAGGCCCCCTCCACAGGCGTCGTGCCATCCCCAGCCTCCACCACCCGCAGTTTCACCCAGCAGTACCGCTGCGACGGCTTGCGATGGACGACATAGTAGATGAAGAGGTTGGTGACACACTGCTGGCGCTCCACACGCAGCGCCACGTCCAGCCGGCATGTCTGCGTCGCTGCGCCTGTCGTGTACCGGGCCTCCAGCCTCAACATTCCGGTGAAGGCAACCTGGCCGGCGGACACCTGCGCCGCGAAGCACAGGTGACAACGCCGCGCACCGCCATCCCCCTCCAGCAGCAATGGCATGGTGGTGACGGCGCTTCCCACTTGGACCCGGCGCTCCGCCAGGGCCGGTGCCGGTGCCTCAACCTCTGTCTGAACCACGGCGTCCGGTGAAAGTTCGAGGACGATGTCGAAGATGCCGAAGTCGGTGAGAGGTGCCGTCAGCGTATTGGTGCTCCCAGGGGCCACGAAGGCGTCGTCAACCGAGGCTGTCGCCGCCTCGATGCTCGTCCCTGGAGCCAGTGGCCAGAAGGACTGGGCCGTCTCCCCATTGAGCACGGAGTAGCTGCCAACCTGGATGGGCACGATTCCTCCTCAACAGCCATGAACTTCCACGAGTCTTGCTCGCGTGAGCGGCCCCACCACGCCATCAACCGACAGGCCATGATTCCGCTGAAAGGCCCGCACCGCGGCCTCCGTCAACGGCCCGGCAATTCCGTCAATCGGCCCACAGCCAAAACCGAGGTTGCGCAAGCGTCCCTGGATGCCGCTCACCGTGTCTATCGGGTCCAGATGCCCCACCCGCAGGCGCCAAACGAGCCCCGGCACCTCAGCGTGCGCATCCTTCCACACGCGAAGCGTGGCCATCTCCGTGTCCACGGGAACCGCGTGTTCAATGAATGTCTTCAGGATTCCAGAGAAGACCTCCCGCCCGGTCTCCAGTTCGTAGAAGCTGCCATCCATGGATTGCCCATCCGCATCCTTCACCGCGAGCCGCAAGAGCATCGTCTTCTGCGACGACGTGAAGCGGTGCGACCGCCCCGTAGGGCGCCGTGCCCTCCGCTCCTTCCGGTCCGGGATGTAGACGACATCTCCAGGGTAGAGCAGAAAGGGGTTCGGCCTCATCGCGCGCAACGCACGGTTATCCGGATGCTCATACAGGGCTCTCCAATTCAGGAATCCATACCGAGAGGCAATTCCTGGCAAGTGCTCGCCCTGAGCCACGGTATGCCGCATGCCCATCGCCCCCCTTCGCAGGCGCCCGACAACCCGGACCTGTCTGGGCAGTCTGCACGAGAGGTCCAAAGGCGCGCAAAGGCTGCTGCCACCTCGGGCACGGCGTTCGACCATCCGCGCTCACCCCTCAACACCCACCTATGCCTACAAATCCAGGTCTGGTGCACTCTCGGGGTGAGGACTCAAGGAAGGCCCGTGGGGTCATAGGGTTGGGCGCGGACGGGGCTACCGGATTCGTGCGCCACCCGACAGATGCCTTTCTCATGCCCTGGGATTGTTGGTATGCCACTGAACGCCGAGAGCATCCGCACCAACGGCTCTCAAGCCGCTGTGCGTCATCCCTGACTCCCCTGCTCCCCATGTTCGAAAATCTGTTTCGCTCACGAGATGCCGACGCGCTCGAGGTCTTGGGAAAAGTCGACACGGTCCGCCGACTTCATGGCCTCATTGATGAAGCCCAGCAGCATGTCACGTTGATCAGCCCTTACGTCAGCATCGAAAAGCTGCGGGATGTCGAGCGCAAGATTCGTCAAGCCCTCGACCGGGAGGTGGCCGTGACCCT
This sequence comes from Myxococcus sp. SDU36, assembly GCF_030168875.1. Lineage (NCBI taxonomy): Bacteria > Pseudomonadati > Myxococcota > Myxococcia > Myxococcales > Myxococcaceae > Myxococcus > Myxococcus sp. SDU36. The sequence continues at coordinate 7,524,696 of NZ_CP077414.1, read as the reverse complement.
GGTCATCCGAGAGGGTGACGAGCACACCCGGGGGCCCTCGCAGCAAGGCGTGGACCTCCTGGTCAGCCTCATGCAAGCCGGCATGCGCTTGTTCGTCGTGAGGGACCTGCACGCCAAGCTCTATTACTCAGAGCGCCACGCACTCATCACGTCGCTCAACCTCATTGAGTCCTCCTTCAATAACAGCATTGAAGTCGGCATCTGCGTCTCTGCCGGCCGTGACGAGTACGCGAGAATCAGCGGCTTCATCGAGAGTGAAATCACACCACACCGCAAGGAAGTCCCCTTCAAGCCGGCCACCGCGCCGCGGCGCAAGAGCGCCACGCCCGTCCCCCGGAACCCCACACAGGGGTTCTGCATCCGCTGCCGCGACGAAATCGGCTTCGACCCGGAGAGGCCCTACTGCGACAGCGACTTCAACGTCTGGCGCCGATACAGCGACCCCACCTACGAAGACAGCCATTGCCACCATTGCGGCACGGACTTCGCCGCCAGCAAGAACAAGCCCCTGTGCCGCAAGTGCTACGGGCTGCTCAGGTAGCCTTCAGCGCCCCGCCCCGTGACGATGACCTCCCCGTTTCTCTCCATCCCTGAAGCGCAGTGGGTCGCGGCCAACACGTTCGCTTTCGCCATCCGGGATGGCTTCCCGGTGAGTCCGGGACACACGCTGGTGATTTCCCGGCGGCGGGTCGCGACTTGGTTCGACGCCACGGCCGAGGAGCAGCGCGCCCTCTTCGAGCTGGTGGACGAGGTGAGACGCGGGCTGGATGCCGAGCTTCATCCAGACGGGTACAACATCGGCATCAACGTGGGCGCGGCGGCCGGCCAGACGGTGCCCCACCTGCATGTGCACGTCATCCCTCGCTTCCAGGGAGACATGGACGACCCGCGCGGCGGCGTCCGGCACGTCATTCCAGACAAAGGCAACTACCTCTCCGGGCGAAACAAGCCACTGGCCACGGGAGGCCTCGACGACCCGTTCCTGCACCACCTGGAGCCGCTGTTCGCGGAGGCGGTGGAGATTTCAGTCCTGGCGGCCTTCGTGCAGGACAGCGGACTGGAGTTGCTGCGCGAGTCCGTGGAAGCAGCGCTCACCCGGGGCGCGACGGTTCGCATCCTCACGGGTGACTATCTCGCCATCACCCAGGCGGAGGCGCTTCGACGGCTGCTCGACTGGATGGAAGAAGACGCCGCGCTCCAGGCGGAGCCAGGCCGTGGCCGCTTCGAGGCGCGCGTCGTGGAGGTGGAGAAGCTCCGCCTCGCGTCCTTCCACCCGAAGTCCTGGCGCTTCCTGGGCGCTGGACTCGCGGTGGCCTATGTCGGTTCGAGCAACATCTCACGCGCCGCCTTGAAGACAGGCATCGAGTGGAACCTGCGCGTCGAGCGGGACCGGGACCCGCGGGCCTGGAACGAGGTGGTGGACGCCTTCGAGGGCTGGTGGAGCCGCGCCTCCCCCTTGGACGCGAGCTGGGTCGAGCACTACGCCCGCCGTGCACGGGCGACACGGCAGCTCCTTCCAGCAGGTGAGGCGGAACCTGAAGCCCCCTTGCCCCGTCGCGAGCCACACAGCCTGCAGCGTCAGGCGCTCGATGCGCTCGCGCGTGGCCGGCGCGAGGGACGGAAACGTGCGCTGGTGGTCCTCGCGACGGGCCTGGGGAAGACCCTGCTCGCGGCGCTCGACGTGGAACAGTTCAGCCAGGAGCGGGGGCGGACAAGCCGCGTGCTGTTCCTCGCGCACCGGGAAGAGCTCCTCGTCCAGGCAGCGGAGACGTTCCGTCGCCAGCAGCCCCACCTCCGCTTCGGCTGGTACGTGGGTCAACGCGCGCAGCTCGCGGGCGACGTGGTCTTCGCCTCGGTGCAGAAGCTCTCGCGGCCACAAGAGCTTCACGCGCTCCGCCTCGCGGCCGCGTTCGACTACGTCATCGTGGACGAGGTCCACCACGCCACGGCGGCGAGCTACCGGTCCATCCTCGCCTGCGTGGAGCCCGCGTTCCTGCTCGGGCTCACGGCGACACCGGAGCGCGCCGACGAAGGCGATGTGCTCGGCCTCTTCGATGACCACCTCGCATGGCGCTCGGACCTGGGAGAGGGCATCCAGGAGGGGCTGCTCGCACCGTTCGAGTACTTCGGGCTCAAGGACACGGTGCCCTACGAGAACATCCCCTGGAAGAGCCGCCGCTTCGACGTCGCGCTGCTGACCCAGGCGGTTGAGACGGAGGCACGCATGCGGACCCTGTGGCGTGCGTGGCAGAAGCACCCCGCCAGCCGCACGCTCGTGTTCTGCTGCTCCATCTCCCATGCCCACTTCGTCCGGCAATGGCTCGGAGGCCAGGGGATTCGCGCCGTGGCCGTCCACGCCGGGGCGGGCTCGGCGGACCGTGCCCAGGCGCTGCGCCAGCTCGCGAATGGCACGCTGGACGCCATCTGCGCCGTGGACCTGTTCAACGAAGGCGTCGACGTCCCGAGCATCGACCGCGTGGTGATGCTGCGCCCCACCGAGTCCCCCGTGGTGTTCCTCCAGCAGCTCGGGCGAGGCCTGCGGAAGTCCGAGGGAAAAGAGCGGGTCATCCTCATTGACTTCGTCGGGAATCACCGGCTGTTTCTCGACCGGCTCCGAACCCTGCTGGCCTTGGGAAAGGCTCCGGTCTCCCTGCGTGACTTTCTCACCTCGGACCGGCAACCCGAGCTGCCCGCTGGCTGCACCGTGGAAGTGGAGCTCGAAGCCAAGGAGCTGCTCCTGCACTTCCTCTCTGGAGGGGGCCAGGAGGTCGAGCGAGTCTACCGCGAGCTGCGAGACGCACGGGGGCTGCGGCCCACCCTTGGAGAGCTCTATCGTCGTGGATACTCCCCCGCGACGCTGCGCAAGGCGCACCCGGGTTGGTTCGATTTCGTGAGGTCGGAGGGCGACCTGACCGACGGCGAGGCTCGGACGCTCGACGAAGGCCGCGACTGGTTCAAGGAGCTCGAGTTCACGAACCTGAGCCAGTGCTTCAAGATGGTCGTGCTGGAGGCGCTGCTCGAAGCCGGGGCCCTGCAACAGGGAATGCCGCTGCCCGAGCTTGCCCGGCGAAGCCTGGCCATCCTCCAACGCTCCCCCGAGTTGCTCCGGGACCTCGAAGCGGTCAAGGCGCTGGGCGACCCACGCCTCCCGAATCCCGCCCGGTTCCTCACGTACTGGAAGTCGAACCCCATCGAGGCATGGACGAAGGGCGGGAGGTGGTTCCGCGTCGAGGAAGAGCGGTTCATCCCTCGGCTCCCCATGGCTCCATCAGCCCCGGAGTCCTTCGAGGCAATGACTCGCGAGCTGGTGGACTACCGGCTCGCGCAGTACCGGCGCCGCCAACAGGCACAGACGCGGGACGCCGCCTTTGATGCGAGGGTCATCTCGAACAGCCGGGGCCCCATCCTCAAGCTCCCGGAGCGGAGCGCACGCCTGGACCTGCCCCTGGGAACGACAGCGGTCCGGCTCGACGATGGAGCGCGCTGGCATTTCGACTTCGTGAAGATTGCCGTCAACGTCGCGCGCTCCGATGACGCGAAACAGAATCAACTGCCGGACCTCTTGCGCAAATGGTTTGGCCCCACCGCGGGAGCGCCGGGCACCGCCTTTCGCGTCCGGTTCACGCTCGGCCCTGACGGGTGGAGCGCGGCCCCCGTTCAGGCCGAGCCGAGTCCCCTCGCGCCTTGGGGGACACTGGTCGCATTTCCCACCCTGCGCGCGGCCGCGGGCGCCGTGGAGCAATCCATCTCAATCGACCAGGCCCCGGAGGCGGCGAGGGTCCGGCTTCCGAGCCGAGCCCAAGGGGATGGTCTGTTCGCGGTGCGCGCCGCGGGTGATTCCATGGACGGCGGAGCGCACCCCATCCGCGATGGTGACTGGCTGGTGATGCGCGACGCGAAGGCCGCGGGGTCGGGGCCCCTGGAGGGAAGGGTGGCCCTCGTCCAGGTCCCCGACCCCATCACAGGCTTCCGCTATCAAGTGAAGCGGCTCATCCGTCAAGACGGGCACTGGCTGCTCCGCTCGGACAATCCCTTGCGTGAATCCTTCCAGGCTGGCGAAGCGGTCTCCCCCATTGCGCTGGTCATCGAAGTCATCCCGCCTGAACGGCTGGCGCCTCCGCCGGGCACAACGCTCGCGGACGAGCAGCTCAGCGCCCACTTCGGCTTGAGCACGGTGCCCAGAACGGGGCGCCATGAAGGCCACCTGTTCCTGTTCGTCAAGGACGCGCACGCCTTCACGGCCCCCGGCCGCCTGGCGTTGCGCGTCCCGGACCGCCACCCCAGTGAAACAGCCTTCGTCTTCACACAAGAGACCGCGTCCGGTGGCTGGACCTACCAGGGAGCCGCTGTCTGGCGAGACGATGAAGACCGGTGGGCCCTGGAGCCCTCCAGGGCCGGGTGAGCCTCCGTCCAGGCTCAAAAGGGTCCGCCCAGAACCGCCCCGTCACGCTCCCCCAGCCGCGCCGAAGCGCAGCAGCGCCAGCAGCTGCTCGGGAGAAAGCGCGGCGCCCCCGTCCGCCCCGGAGAGGAGGCTGTCGGCCAGCTCGCGCTTCTCCGCGTGGAGCGCGAGGATGGCCTCCTCCAGGGTCCCCTCGGAGACGAGCCGGGACACGGTGACGGGGCGCGTCTGACCGATGCGGTGCGCCCGGTCCGTGGCCTGGTCCTCCACCGCGGGGTTCCACCAGGGGTCCAGGTGGATGACGTGGTCCGCGGCGGTGAGGTTGAGGCCCGTGCCGCCCGCTTTCAGTGAGATGAGGAACAAGTCACCCTGCCCCCCCTGGAAGGCCTCCACGCGCGCCTGCCGCTCCGCCGGCGGTGTCTGCCCATCCAGGTACTGCATGGACACGCCTCGCGCCGCCAGCGCCTCGCGCGCCAGCGCCAGGTGCTTCACGAACTGGCTGAAGACGAGCGCCCGTCCCCCGGAGGCGCGCACCGTGTCCACCAGCTCCAGCAGCCGCTCCAGCTTGGAGGACGGCAAGACTGAGTCCTCGTCGACGAGTCGCGGGTGGCACGCGGCCAGCCGCAGCCGGGTGAGCGCGGCCAGGAGCGCGAAGCGAGCGTCCATCCCTGGCGCCTCCCCGACCTGCGCCAGCGCGGCCAGCCGCACGTCGTCGTAGAGCCGGCGCTCGCCCGCGCTCAGGGCCACGGAGACCACCGTCTCGATTCGCGCTGGCAACTCGCGCGCCACCTCACCCTTGGTGCGGCGCAGGAGGAAGGGCCGGACCACCCGCGCCAGCGAGTCCCGGGCCCCCGCGTCCCTGTCCCGTTCAATAGGGACGGCGAAGCGTGAACGAAAGGACTCACGGCTGCCCAGCAGCCCCGGGAAGAGCAGCGCGTAGAGGCTCCAGAGCTCCGACAGGCGGTTCTCCACGGGCGTGCCCGTCAGCGCGACGCGCGCGTCGGCATTCACGGTACGCAGGGCGCGGGCGCGCGCGGTGTCCGGGTTCTTCACCGCCTGGGCCTCGTCCACCACCAGGGTGGCGAAGGACACATCCGCGAAGCGCTTCGCATCCTTGACCAGCAGGCCGTAGCTGGCGACGAGCACGTCTCCGGGCCCCAGCGCCTCCAGCAGCGCCTCGCGCTCCGACTCGCGGTAGGAATGGATGCGCAGCGAGGGGGCGAAGCGCGCCGCCTCGCGCGCCCAGTTGAAGCAGACGGAGGTGGGCGCCACCACCAGCGCCGGGCCCTCGGCCGCGCGGTGCAGCAAGAGCGCGAGCGCCTGGAGCGTCTTCCCCAGCCCCATGTCATCCGCGAGGCACGCGCCACCGCCCCATGAGGCCAGCCGCGCCATCCACACGAAGCCCTCTCGCTGGTAGTCCCGCAGTCCCGCCTTCAACTTCCGGGGAACCGCTACCTTCGACGCCTGCGCCTCCCGGATGCGGGTGGCCAGCTTGCGCCAGTCCGGTGGGGCCTGCACCCGCGCGCCCGCCTCCTCCAGTCCGTCCAGCACGGGCGCGGCCGCCGCGCTCACCTCCAGCCCTTTGCGCGTGGGGAAGGTCAGGTCGGCCAGGGGCGCGAGCCGCTCGCGCAGCGAATCGGTGAGGCGCATCCAACGCCCCGGCCCGAGCCGGACGTAGCGGCTGCGGCGGCGCACGGCCTCCAGCAGCACCGCCAGCGCCACGCGCTCGCCGTCCACCTTCAGCTCTCCCTCCACGCCGAACCAGTCCTGCCCGCTCCCCACCCGCACCCGCAGCGCCGACGCGTCGGGCGTGCTGGACACCCGCCAGGGCTGCTGCTGCGCCCACTCCACTCGCACCCCTTCCCCGTCGTCCAGGGGCGCCAGCGCCTCCAGCAAGGCCAGGCTGGACGCCACATCGCCCCGCGTGAAGCGGTGGGCGCCGTGAGGCAGCCCCAGGCGCTCCAGCAGGGCGGCGGCCTCCGCGCGCTCCGCCGCCAGGTTCCGCGACACCCGGACGCGCTGGCGGCCCCGCACCCCGCGCACCACGGGCGCGCCTTCTCCAGGCACGAGCAGCGGCCCCTCCCGGAGCGGCCGGGCCAGCACCGTGCCCTCCAGCGCCTCCTCGCCCACGGGACGGAGCCGGACCCACAGGCCCCGCTCTGGCTCGACCTCCGCCCCTTCCATTGACGACGGCAGCGTCAACGGCACGCGGGCCTCCAGCCCGGACAGCCGCGTCAGCAGGTCGCCCCGCGCGGAGGCTGGGAGCCGCGCCCCCGTCTCGCGCAGCGTCGTGAGCAGCTCAGCCGCCTCCGGCGCCACGGCGAGCAGGGTGACGCGAGGCACCTCCCGCTCCAACAGCAGCCACGGCTGGGACGTCCTCGCCGCGGACGTGGGCGGATGCAGGTCCCCCACCTGGACAGCGGCGCCTTCGACGGCGGGGCGCACGCGCAGCGTCCCGTCGTCCTGCTCCTCGAAGAGGAAGCCCAGCGGAGCCTCGCGGACCTGGAGTGGCACGTCGGGACGCTCCGCCAGGTGCAGCCGCGCGCTATGGGTCAACGCCCGCAGCGCCTGGAGCAGCAGCACCCAATGTCCTTCTTCCGCGGACGGATTGAAGCTGAACCCCGAGGACGCCAACGAGGCGCTCGCCTCCACCAGGGCCAGCGCCTCGCGCTCACCGGGAGCGGTGAGCAGGGCGAGCGCCGCCGGCCGGTCCCTCCAGCCCACCTGGGTCCCCTTGGAGAGCTTCCCCGTCTTCGTCGGCCGGTGAAGGTAGGCGCGGAGCGTGAAGGCGAGAGAGGTACCTTGCTCCAGACGGAAGCTCACCTGTGACTCGGGCGCGGGCGCGTCTTCGACGGGAGTCGCGAGCGAAGCGGCCTCCAGCCTCTCGAGGATGTACTGCCCGGGGACGTCATAGAGCAGCTCCGCCAGCCGTGCGTTGCGCGGCGCCGCGGCTTTCTCGCCGAGCGAGTCCAGCACCGCGTCCAGCGCCGTGAGCGCGTGCACGCAGCCGGCGCCGGAGTCCCGCGTACATCGACAGCGGACCCCCGGCCCGCCATCCAGCAGCGCATGGGGCTCCACGATGACGCCCTGAAAGTGCGCATCGGAGAGCAGGGGGTGGGCTGGCAACGCGCCCGTCTCCGACACGAGCAGCCGCGCGGGGCGCTCCCGGAGGAGGATGGCCGGCGGAGTCTCCAGCACGCGAGGAGGCACCCGCGCGCGCAGGCGCTCACGCTCCTGGACGAGCGCCTCCATCAGCGGCTTCAGCCGGACGTCCGTGAGCGGAGGGCGCGGCGCGGCGTCCTGCTCCCGCTCCAAGCCTTGGCGCACCCGCTCCGCTTCCCTGCACACATGGCCCCAGGCCGCGTCCTCCAGCAGGGCCCGGTGATGGGCGTTGAGGTAGCCACGGGCGACGACGCTCCCCAGGACAGTCCCGATGGAGGTGTTCGACAGGCGCTCAAGGGCCCCATGCCGCCGGAGCGCCTCGGGCAGATGGGAGCCGAGCACACTGAGGGGGTCCCCCCCCGCGTGAGTCACCTGGTGCGCCTCCATCCAGGCCTGAAGCGCGGCGCTGGTGGCGGGCCGCTCGGTGACAGGCGCCTTGTCCGGCTGGCGCAGCCAGGCGAGCCCCACGGCCACGAGGTGCTTGCAGAACGACAGCGCCAGGAAGTCGGCGCACTCGCAGGAGAAGACGTCCCCTTCGCCGCTCGCCGAGATTCGGACCGAGTACGGCCTTGGGCGCCCCACGGCGACCGTCCCTTCGACGACGTCCCCGCACGCCTGGACGGACAGCACCCGCTTCCGGGCGAGCAGGTCCTTGCCCTGTTCGTAGAGGTCCTCACCCGCCTCCTCACGGAGCAGGGCATCCGTCAGCCACCGCCCCAGCGTGGAGCGGGCATTCCCCGAAGCCACTTCAAGCATCCGCGGTATTTATCCCCACCCACCAGGTCGTGCCCGTGTCATTTCCACTCCCGGGACTGGACACAACCTGGGGCCGCGCGGCACATCTGTCCAGGCGCGGCGCCGGAAACGAAAAAGGCCCCTGGACTTTGGGTCCAGAGGCCTTCATGTCCGCTGAGTGCCCAGGGGCGGAATCGAACCACCGACACGGGGATTTTCAATCCCCTGCTCTACCGACTGAGCTACCTGGGCGTAAGGGGCACCGCGCGGAACGGCGCCTTCATAGCGAGCCCCTCCCTCCTCCGTCAACAGCATTCTCCGCCACGCGGGCGGGCAGGCGTCAGGCCGCCAGGGACATCGCCTCCCCGTCCCAGGACGTGAGACCGGCCGTCAGCCTGTGGCGCAGCTTCACCCGCAGGCCCTGTTCGATCTGCCGGATGCGCACCGCCGTCACCCCGAAGCGGCGCGCCAGCAGCTCCGCGCTCACCCCGTCCTCCGCCAGCATCCGCTCCTCCACCAGCGCGCGCTCCCGGGCGTCCAGCTCCGGCCAGGCCGCGTCCACGCTCGCCCGGAGCCGCCGCGCCCACTTCGCCCGGTCCACCAGGTCCTCCTGCGAGTCCGCGTCCGCCATCAGCCCCTCCAGCCGCGTAACCTCCGAGTCCGGCGACACCGGCGCGTCCAGCGACACGTCCCGCGACAGCGCCTCCATGGCGCGGGCCACCTCCTCCTCCCGCTTCCCCAGGGCCTCGGCCAGACGCCGCTCCACCTCCGGGTGGCCCTCCCCCCACCGGGCCTCCAGCCGCGCCCGCTCACGCCGGAGCTGGAACACCACCCACGGCGCCCGGCCGCCCGCCATGCTCCAGTTGCGGCCCACGTAGGCGCGGATGCGCGCACGAATCCACTGGCTCGCATAGGCCGCGAACGGCACCCCGCGCTCCTCGAACCGCCCCGCCGCCTCCATCAACCCGACGTTGCCCTCCGCCACGAGCTCGTCCATCGACAGGCCGGTCCACCGGTATTTCCACGCCAACCGCCGCACCAGCTCCAGGTGCCCACGGACGCGCGCTTCAACGACCTCGGCCGCAACCACGAGCTCAGGGGATTCAAAGGACACGTTCAGGCTGACGGTTTCCATGGACCTCCTCCGGTTGGACGCGCCCACACGACGGCGCGACGCAGAGGAAATTAAAGGTTCGGACTCCATAAGAAAATTAGGTAGTTTAACGGTGATACTTCGGCTATCTCTATGGATATGAGCTGGCTCAACTATCACCACCTCCTGTACTTCTGGACGGTTGCGAGGGCGGGCAGCATCGCCAAGGCGGGCGAGGAGCTGCACCTGGCGCAGCCCACCATCAGCAGCCAGCTCAAGCTCCTGGAGGAGTCGCTGGGCCACAAGCTGTTCGAGCGCCAGGGCCGCAAGCTGGTGCTCACCGACGTGGGCCGCACGGTGATGCGCTACGCGGACGAAATCTTCCGCCTGGGCAACGAGCTGAAGAACGTCGTCTCCGGCCTGCCGCCTGGACAGCAGCTGCGGCTCAACGTCGGCGTGCTCGACGTCATCCCCAAGCTGGTGGCCGAGCAGCTCCTCAAGCCCGCGCTCGAAGCGGGCCCATCGCTGCGCATCATCTGCCGCGAAGGCCCCCTGCCGCAGCTGCTCGCCTCACTGGCCCTGCATGAGCTGGACGTGGTGCTCGCGGATGCGCCCAGCTCGGAGCCCGTGAGCGTGCGCTCGTTCAACCACTTGCTCGGCAAGTGCGGCGTGTCCTTCTTCGCGGCCGGGAAGCTGCTTGCGCTCAAGGAGAACTTCCCTCAGTCGTTGGACGGAGCGCCCGTGCTGCTGCCGTCGGACGAGTCCTCCGCGCGCCGCTCCATGGACCTGTGGTTCGAGCGCAAGGGCCTGCGCCCCGTCATCGCGGGGGACTTCGATGACAGCGCGCTGCTCCAGGCCTTCGGCCAGCGCGGGCACGGCGTCTTCGCCATGCCCAGCGCCATCGAGGCGGAGGTGGAGCGGCAGTTCAACTGCTCCGTCATCGGGCGCACCGACGAAATCGAGACCTGCTTCTACGCCATCACCGTCGAGCGGAAGATTCGCCACCCCGCAGTCGTCACCATCGCCGAGGCGGCGCGCTCGCACATCTTCAGCGAGTGAGCCGGGAGGCCCGCCGCGCTCAAGCCACGGACGGCGCGCGGTACACCTCCGCGCCAGCGACCACGGTGGCGAGGACCTGGGCCTGCACCAGCGCCGAGGCGGGCCCCTCCAACGGGTCTTCCGACAGGGCCACGAAGTCGGCGTCCAGCCCCGGGGCCAGCCTGCCGCGTCGGGCTTCGTCGAAGGAGGCCCAGGCGGGCCCGGTGGTGAAGCCCTCCAGCGCCTCGCGCGCCGTCAGCCGCTCCTCCGGCATCCACCCGGCCTCGGGCCAGCCCGCCGCGTCCTGCCGCGTGCGCGCTGCGTACAGCCCCGCCAGCACGTCCGGATTCTCGATGGGGAAGTCACTGCCCAGCGCCAGGTGCGCGCCCGCGTCGCGCAGGCTGCGCCAAGCATAGGCGCCCTTCAGCCGCTCGCGGCCCAACCGCGACTCCGCCCACGGCATGTCGCTGGTCGCATGGGTGGGCTGCACGCTCGCCACCAGCCCCGCGGCCCCCAGGCGGAGGATGTCCTCGCGCCGGAGAATCTGCGCGTGCTCCACGCGGTGCCGCAGCGCCTGCGTGCCCGTCACCTCGGCGCCGCGCAGCAGCACGTCCAGCACCAAGGTATTGGCACGGTCTCCAATGGCGTGGATGCACACCTGGAAGCCCCGGGACATGAAGGCCTGGGCGCGTGCGGCGAGCTCCTCGGGTGGCAGCAGCAGCAAGCCCCGCTGTCCTGGCTCGTCGCAGTAGTCCTCGTGCAGCGCCGCGCCCCGGCTCCCCAGCGCGCCGTCGGCCAGGAACTTCACCGAGCGCATCGCCAGCATCCGCCCCTGCCACGGCCCCTGCTCGAGGTATGCGTGCCGCTCGTCGCCCTGGCCCGCCGCCATCGCGTAGACGCGCAGCGGCAACGTGCCCGCGGCGTCCCAGGCATGGAGCACGCGAAAGGCCTCCCGCTCCATGCCCGCGTCGTGCACGCCGGTCAGCCCCACCTGCGCGCAACGCATCAACGCGGCCCGCAGCCGTGTCTCCAGTTGCGCGGTGGAAGGCGGAGGCATCGCGGCGGCGACCCCGTCCATGGCGTTGTCCACCAGCACGCCCGTGGGCTCGCCGTGCGCGTCCTTGAGGATGCGGCCTCCCTCCGGGTCCGGCGTGGCGCGGGTGATGCCAGCGCGCCGCAGGGCCTCGCCATTCACCCAGGCCGCGTGGTGGTCCACCCGGGTGAGGAACACGGGCGTCGAGGGGAAGCGCGCGTCCAGCGCCTCGCGGCCCGGGAAGGCGCCACCGGGCCACTCGTTCTGGTCCCAGCCTCGTCCCAGCAGCCAGTCTCCCTGGAAGCTGGAGGCGGGCGCCTCGGTCAGCCGGCGAAGGGCCTCATCGACCGAGCCCGCCTTCTCCAACCGCACCGTCGTCAGGCTCCGGCCCAGCCCGTGGATGTGCGCGTGCGCGTCCACGAGGCCCGGCACCACGGTGGCGGCGCCCAGGTCCACCAGGCGCGCATTCGGGCCGGCGGCGGCCTCCGCTTCTTCGCGAGTCCCCACGGCCAGCAGCCGCCCATCCCGCACCGCCAGCGCCTGGGCCCGGGGCCGCGCCGCATCCAGCGTCCACACCCGCTCCGCCAGGTAGACTGTCGCCCGCACCGTGACTCCTTCCGCGTGCCTCACCGCTGAACGGCCAGGATGCGCCAGCCGTCTACATCGACCGCGTACGTCGCGCCCACATCCAGGGCAAGGCCTTCTTGAACACAGGCCCCCTCCTTGGGCGGCTTCGCGCCCCTCGGCAAGAAGTCATCCATCGCCAGCCCGACCGCGGTGGAGATGGTGGCTGGAATGAAGGTGTGCTCCCCCGGAGGAAAGCCCAAGGGAAACACGAACCCTTCCGTCGCGTGAAGCCACCCGAGGAGGTGTGAGCGCCCGACGCGAGTAGCCGCTCACCTCCCGGTGGCTCGTTGACAATAAGCGAGCGCACGCTTATTTATTGCCGACCGGGTCTCCCGGCAGCTCTCCCACGGCGCTCCTCCATGCGAATGCTCGGCCTTGCCCTGAAGATGTTGCTCGATGTCCCCGCCAAGAGCCTGGGGACGCTCGTGGGGGTGGTCGTGTCCGTCTTCCTCATGTCCCAGCAGCTCTCCATCCTGCTGGGCATCCTGAGCCTCGTCTCTGCGTTCGCGGATGGGACAGACGCGGACATCTGGGTCGCCTCGGCTGCCACCGAGAACACGGACATCACCGATTCGCTGCCCGCCACCCGCGTCGCCGAGGTGGCGAGCACTCCCGGCGTGGCCTGGGCCGCGCCCGTCATTCAGGGCATGAGCCGCATCACCCGCCCGGACGGCGTCCGCGAGCTGGTGAAGGTGGTGGGCGTCGAGCCACCGCGCTACGCGGGGCTGGCCCGGACGCTGGTGGACGGCACGCAGCGTGAGTCCCTGAGAGGCCCCGCTCGCGTCTTCCTCTCCTGGAGCGCCCGGCCCGCGTTTGCCTTCCCAGCCCCGGGCGAGCGGCTCGAAATCGACGGGAAGACGGCCTTCGTCGCCGGCTTCTTCGACAAGGTGGACCCGCACAGTTCGTACACCTACGTCTTCGCGAATCTTGATGACGCGCGCGCCTATACGCAGTTTCCCCAGGACCGCATCACCTTCGTGGCCACCGGCGTCTCCCCCGGAGAGGACGCCGTCACGGTGCGCCAGCGGCTCCAGGCCCGCATCCCCGACGCGCTCGTCGTCACCCGCGGCGAGCTGAGCGCCATGGAGGTCCGTCACTTCCTCCGGCGCACGCCGGTGGGCATGGTCTTCGGCATGGGCACGGCGGTGGCCGCGTTCATCGGTTCCGTCATCGTCGCCATCACCCTCTACTCGTCCGTGGTCGACCGCCTTCGGGACTACGGGACGCTCAAGGCCTTGGGGGCCACGCGCAAGGACCTGGTCCGCTTGCTGCTGGCCCAGGCGTGGCTGTTCTTCGCCGTGGGCGCCGGGGTGGGCCTCCTGGCCTTCTTCTTCGTGAAGGCGCATGCCCCGCAGGCGCCCATGCTGGCCCCGCCGTGGATGCTGGCCGGTGTCATGGCGGTGTCCCTCACCTCCTGCACGCTCGCGTCGCTGGCGGCGGTGCGCCGCGCGCTCGCCATCGACCCTGCCATCGTCTTCCGGGGCTGAAGCCATGAGCACTTCCTCCTCCCAGGTGGTCCTCGAAGGTCGCGGTGTCGGCCGTTTGTTCGGTACGGGGCCGCTTGCCGTGCGGGCCCTCCATCCCACGGACATCCAGGTGCGCCGCGGCGAGGTGCTCGTCATCATGGGCCCGTCCGGTAGCGGGAAGACGACGCTGCTGAGCCTCCTCGGGCTCGTCCTCTCGCCGACGGAAGGGGAGGTGGTGCTCGACGGGCGGACGGTGTCGGGTGGAAGTCCCGATGCGCTGGCCCTCCTGCGGAGAGAGCGGGTGGGCTTCGTCTTCCAGCAGTTCAACCTCATGCCGGGGCTGAGCGCGCTCGACAACGTGGCACTCCCGCTGCTTCTGCGCGGCACGTCAGCCCGGGAGCGGGCAGCACGGGCACGCGAGGCGCTGGCCCGGGTGGGCCTGTCAGACCGCGAGGCGGCGAAGCCCCGGCTCCTGTCGGGAGGTCAGCAGCAGCGCGTGGCCATCGCCCGTGCGCTGGTCACTGACGCGCCCGTCATCCTGTGTGACGAGCCCACGGCCTCGCTGGATGGGGTGACGGGCAAGGCCGTCCTGAACACGCTGAAGGGCCTCGCCACGGACCTGGGACGTGCCGTCGTGGTCGTCACGCATGACGACAGGGTGCTCGCCATCGCGGACCGCCTGGTCGAGGTCGTCGACGGGCATGTCCATGAGAGGGCGGACCCCTCCGCTCGGGAGGTACACGGATGAGGAAGACGCATCGTCTTGGAGTCGCGGCGGCGGGAGTGCTCGGACTGCTGGCGTCGGGTTGCCACGGCCCGCCTCCTGTCGAGCGCGACAGCGTGGTGTCGGGCCCGGCAGGTGGAGGCGTCCAGCCCATGGATGTCCACCGCGTGGTGGCCCCCGGCATCGTCGAGCCCTGGGGCGGGGCGGTGGAACTGGCGGCCCAGGAGTCCGGGCGCGTGGCCGAGGTGCTCGTCCACGAGGGACAGCCCGTCACGCAGGGCGAGGTGCTCGCGCGGCTGGAAGACGAAGCCCAGCGGCACGCCATCACCCTGGCGCGGGCCGAGCTCGCGGAGGCCGAGGCCGTGGCCGAGCGCTACCAGCGGGGCGCCACCTCCGAGGAGCGGGCCCAGGCCCGGGCGGAGCACGAAGCGGCCGCCTCGCGTGCGAAGCAGGCCGCCGTGGATGCGGCGCGGGCCCTCCGGTTGAAGGCGGCGGGCACCACCGCCGCCGCGGACACCGAGCGAGCCACGTCCGAGGCCCGGGCGCTTGAAGCGGCGGCGCTCGCCGCCGAAGCGAAGCGCCAGGCCATCGAGCGGGGCCCCAGGAGGGAGGACCGGAAGGTGGCGCAGGAGCGATTGCAGGCAGCGCGTGCGCGGCTGCGGCAGGCCGAAGCGGCGCTGGCCCGCCGTCAGGTCCTCGCGCCCCTGGCCGCCACGGTGTTGTGGAGTCGGTTCCAGCCGGGCGAGCTCTACACCCAGGGTCCGCAGGCGCTGTTCGTGCTGGGCGACACCTCCCGCATGCAGGTGCGGCTGGAGGTGGATGAAATCGACGCGCCCCGGGTGGAGGTGGGCATGCCGTGTGTCCTCTACACGGATGGCGGGGCACGTCTTGCGGAGGGCCGGGTGGTCCGGCTGGCCCCCATCATGGGGCGGCGCGGGCTCACCACGGAGACGCCGACGGCGAGGGCGGATGTCCGCATCCGCGAGGTCTTCGTCGAGGTGCAGGGCACCGCCTCGCTGGTTCCGGGTCAGCGGGTCTGGGGACACACGGGCCCGCTCTCCCCGCCAGCACAGGGGTGAGAGGCCGGGTCGCGCTGCCCTTGCCGCCGTCCCTCCCGAGGCTCATGCTCGCCAGGGGCGGCGGGGTGCGCTGTCCGTGCGATGCCAGGGAGCTGACGTGGGCCGGACGAAGACCATTGATGATGCCGACATCCTCCGCATCGCCGAGCGACTCTTCCGGGACAAGGGGCAAGCGGTGTCCACACGGACGGTTGCCCAGGAGGCGGGCATCTCCGAGGCCGTGCTGTACCAGCGCTTCGGCTCCAAGGACGACCTCTTCGTGGCGGCGATGACGCCCCCCCAGGCCGACGTGGAGAAGCTGCTCGGCACGCCGTCCCCCGAGGATGTGAAGGCCCACCTGCAAGAGGTCGCGGGACGGCTGGCGGCCTACTTCGTGGAGCTGATGCCGACGCTCCTGCACGTCATCACCCATCCCTCGCTGGACCGGCCCACGCTGGCGAAGTGGCACCGGGGACTACCGTTCATGCAGCTCCAAGAGGCGCTCACCGCGCGGATGGTCCGGTGGCGGAACGAGGGGCGCATTGCCCACGTGGAGCCGGCCGCCGCGGCCCAGGGGTTCATGGCGGCGGTGCACAGCGTGGCCATGTTCGAGACGATGAACGGCCAGCCTCGCCGTGAAGGACGCAAGGCCCATGTCCAGTCGCTCGTGGCCGTCCTGTGGAGCGGCCTGGAACCGCACCCAGCGGCAGCGGGTTCTTCTTCCCGCCGGGGGCGGCCGTAGCCGCGCGTTGCCAGTCCGTGCTTGTGGCGGTGGTGGACGCCGTGTGCATCTTCCGCGCGGGCTGACCATTCCTACTCCGCCGGCGTCTCCGACGTGCCCGCGTCGGTCTCCGGCGTGCCCGCGTCGATATCCGGCAGGGGCGTCGCGGGGCCAGCGGGGGAATCCGCCACGGTCTGCACGGGCTCACGAATCTGGTCCGGGCCCATCAAAGGCCGACTGTCCTCCGTTCCTTCGGGCTGCGTGGTCTTGCAGGCAAGCGCGGCAACCACCACGCCCAGGGCAATGAGAACGGCACGACGCATGTAGCCTCCTTACCGAATCGAGTTGCGGACGGACCCTAGGGAGCGTGCCCTCCAGCGACAATCTGTCGACGACAGCGAACGTCCACCAGCGGATGCCCGGGCACAGCTTCGGGCGCTTGCCCCCAGCGCCGGACAGCAGCCTGGCGGGCACAGGGCGCGGGATGATGCCGCGTCCCATGCGCACCGTTGCCTGGAGCGCGTACCTGGGAGGCCGAGGCCATGCTGGACGTCGTCGACGTCGGCAAGCGTTCGCTTGCCACCTATCGCGGGATTGCTCCTGACGAAATCCTCGACGAACTGCACCGGCTCTCCGAGGACCTGCGCGGGGCCCGGTGCATGCACCTGAGCGCCACGCCCTACGGCGGCGGCGTCTCCGAAATCCTCCGCTCCCTGGTCCCGCTCTACAACGACCTGGGCCTCGTCACGGACTGGAAGCTCATCCACGGCGACGACACCTTCTTCCAGGTCACCAAGCGCATCCACAACGGCCTGCAAGGCGCGCCCGGTGAGCTCACCGAGGCCGAGAAGGCCACCTACCTGGCCAACGCCCAGCTCAACGCCCACCGGCTCGTCTCGGATTCGGAGAACTACGACTTCGTCTTCGTCCATGACCCGCAGCCCGCCGTGCTCGCCACGCTCACCCCCCATCTCGATGCGCGCTGGATATGGCGCTGCCACATCGACACCTCGCACCCCAACCCGGCCTTCTGGGACTTCCTGTCGCCCTACCTGCACGCCTACGACGCCGCCATCTTCACCCTGCGGGAGTTCATTCCACCGCGGCTCCCCATCTCCGACGTCCGCATCTACCCGCCCGCCATCGACCCGCTCAGCCCCAAGAACCACCCGCTGCATGAGTCACTCGCGCGCGACGTGCTGGAGTGGATTGGCATCCGCACCCACCGGCCGCTCATCACCCAGGTCAGCCGCTTCGACCGGTGGAAGGACCCGCTCGGCGTCGTCCGCGCCTACCAGCGCGTGCGCCCCCACGTCCCCGACCTCCAGCTCGCGCTCGCGGGCTCACTGGCCCTGGACGACCCGGAGGGCTGGGAGGTGTACGAAGAGCTCCGCGCCGCCACCGCGGGCGACAGCCTCATCCACATCCTCACCAACCTGGTCGGCGTGGGAAACATCGAGGTCAACGCGCTCCAGGCCTTCTCCGACGTCGTCGTCCAGAAGTCCCTGCGCGAGGGCTTCGGGCTCGTCGTCGCGGAGACGCTGTGGAAGAACACCCCCGTCGTCGGCAGCCGCGTGGGCGGCATTCCCATCCAGATGCCCGAGGGCACCGGCGGCTTCCTCGTGGACACCGTGGAGGAGTGCGCGGAGGCCATGCTCCACCTGCTCCGCCGTCCCGACGAGGCCCGGCTGCTGGGCGCGCGCGGACACGAGCATGTGCGTCAGCACTTCCTCATGCCCCGGCTGCTGAGGGACCACCTGCGGCTGCTCAAGCACCTGGCCGCCGTGCGGCCCTTGCCCCAGCGCGGCATCGTCCCTGTTTCCTTCAACCCCGCCAGCCTCCAGGGGGTGTGAGATGCACGCACGGGCACGATGGCGACTCGCGGGCCCGGCCCTCCTGTGTGTCCTCATGGCGGGCCTGCTCGCGTCCGCGGCCGAGGCCCCCACGACGACCGGCCAGCCCACCGTGGCGCGCTGCGACCTGGAGGGCGTGGTCGACGCCGGCACCAGCGGCTACCTGTCCGACTGCGTGGCGCGCGCCGAGGCCGCGGGACATGACGCGCTGCTCGTCCGGCTGGACACCCCCGGCGGCTCGCTGGAGGCCACACGGCACATCGTCCGGGCCTTCCTTTCGTCACCGGTCCCGGTGCTCGTCTGGGTCGGCCCCTCCGGCGCACACGCGGGCAGCGCGGGCGTCTTCATCGCCCTGGCCTCCAACGTCGCGGCCATGGCGCCGGGCACCAACATCGGGGCCGCGCATCCGGTGGTGGGCCCCTCCGGCCAGTCCCCGGAAGCCGTGGGCGGCGAGCAACTGGCTCGCAAGGTGGAGAACGACGCCGTCGCGTTCGCGGAGAGCATCGCCCAGCAGCGGGGCCGCAACGCGCAGTGGGCCGCCTCCGCCGTGCGCGACAGCGTCAGCGTGTCCGCGGACGACGCGCGGGCGCTGCGCGTGGTGGAGTACGTCACGCCCACCGAGGCGGAGTTCCTCGCGCAAGTGGACGGGCGGCGCGTGACGGTGGCGGGTGGCGAGTCCGTGCGGCTCTCCACCCGGGATGCACACCTCGTCACGCTGGAGCCCACGCTGTCCCAGCGCGCCGTGCACGCGCTCGCCAACCCCGGCATCGTCTATCTGCTGTTCCTGGTGGCCGCGCTGGGACTGGTGGTGGAGCTGTCACACCCGGGCGCCATCGTCCCGGGGCTCATCGGCGCGGTGGCGCTCGTCCTGGCGCTGGTGGCGTCCTCCGCGCTGCCGGTGCGCGCGGGCGCGGTGCTGCTGATGCTGGTGGGCGCGGCCCTCATCATCGCGGAGCTGTTCGTCGCCAGTGGATTGCTCGGCGCCGCGGGCGTGGTGGTGCTGGGCCTGGGCGGCCTGTTCCTCGTGGACCGCTTCGACCCGGAGTGGTTCGTGGACCGCTCCTTCCACGTGTCGTGGACGTGGCTGGTGCCCACCACCGTGGCGCTGGCGGGCGCGGCGGCCTACGTCGCCTACCGGAGCGCGCAGACGCGGCGGATTCCCCAGCGAGGTGGCGACCTGGGGCTCGTGGGGGAGCGCGGCACCGCCCTGGCCCCGGTGACACCGGAGCGCGGCGAGGTGTTCATCCACG
Source organism: Myxococcus sp. SDU36 (assembly GCF_030168875.1). Taxonomy (NCBI): domain Bacteria; kingdom Pseudomonadati; phylum Myxococcota; class Myxococcia; order Myxococcales; family Myxococcaceae; genus Myxococcus; species Myxococcus sp. SDU36. The sequence goes on along the minus strand of NZ_CP077414.1, from coordinate 7,505,537 downwards.
GAGAGCGCTGGCACGCCACCTCCGCCACACCCATCCGCTCCGGCGCGCACGTCGTGGTGCGGGGAATGGAAGGACTCACCCTCTTCGTCGACGAGGTACCGACATGATGCAATGGTCAGGACTGCTCGGAGTGCTCATCCCCGTCGCCATCGTGTTCCTGCTCTTCATCTCCGGGGTGCGAATCGTCAACGAGTACCAGAACGGCGTGGTGTTCCGGCTCGGGCGCTTCGTGGGCCTCAAACGCGCGGGCTTCCGCTGGCTCATCCCCTTCGTGGAGCGCATGGTCATCATCGACCTGCGCACCGTCACCCGCGACGTGCCTCCGCAGGACGTCATCACCCGGGACAACGTCAGCGTGAAGGTCAACGCCGTCGTCTACTTCCGCGTCATCCACGCGGACAAGGCCGTGCTCCAGGTGGAGGACTTCCTCTATGCCACCAGCCAGCTCGCCCAGACGACGCTGCGCTCCATCCTGGGCCAGGTGGAGTTGGACCAGCTCCTCTCCGAGCGCGACCGCATCAACCAGGACATCCAGCAGGTGCTCGACGCACGCACCGACCCGTGGGGCATCAAGGTGTCCAACGTGGAGGTGAAGCACATCGACCTGCCCTCGGAGATGCAGCGAGCCATCGCGCGGCAGGCCGAAGCCGAGCGCGAGCGCCGCGCGAAAATCATCGCCGCCGAGGGCGAACACCAGGCCGCCGAGAAGCTCTCCATGGCCGCCAAGGTCCTCGGGCGCTACCCGGCCACCCTCCAGCTCCGCTACCTCCAGACGCTGGTGGAGATTACTTCCGGGGGCAACCACACCATCCTGCCCATCCCGCTGGACCTGCTGCGCACGCTCAGCGGCGTGAAGGCCGGCCTGGAGCAGGCCGACGATGGGCACGAGGACCGGCGCTACACCGAGGAAGAAGAGGAGGGGCCTCCCGCGGGCGGCCTGTCCTGAGCGCCGTCAGTCGAAGAGCTCCTGCCGCTCCAGTTTGATGGCCCGCCGGCTCAGCCGCAGCGACGCCAGCACGAGCAGCGCCGTCGCGCCCAGCAGCACCACACCCACCGCGAAGGTCACCACCGGCAGGGCCTCGGGGAGCTGCGTCTGCCGCTCATGCCCTCCTCTGTTCCACCCCACCCCGACTGACGCAACACCTCCGCGCACCTCCCCCGCCACCGCTGCTGACAACTCACCAGTGGCAACTTGACACCACAAATGTCGAGTCGTACTGTCTGAACCGTGAGCACGCCGAAGACACAGAGCGAATGGAAGCTGACGGAGCTGGCCGAGGCGGTGGGCGTCTCGCCGCGGACGGTGCGCTACTACGTCCAACGCGGCCTGCTCCCCGCGCCCCCCTTCCGGGGGCCCGACACCGTGTACGGGGAAGCGCACCTCGTGCGGCTCAAGGCCATCCGCGTCCTACAGGCGCGGTTCCTTCCCCTGGATGCCATCCAGGCGGAGCTGCAGCGCCTGAGCCTCGATGAGCTGCGCCAGCTCGCCGACTCGGACGCGACCCCCACGCCCCCGGTGTACGCGCAGCCGGCGCCGGGGCCCGCCGTGGTGGCGCCACCAGACCCGGCCACGGGCCTGAAGCGTTACGAGCGCTGGGCGCTGCTCCCAGGGCTGGAGCTGCACGTCTCGGAAGCAGCGGACACGAAGACCCGGGCGCTCGCGGAACGCGTTCGCGCCCTCATCGCGGAATTTCAGGAAAAGGAGAAGCCATGACCCACGAGAAGGCTGGGCTGTACACGCGCAACGGCACGCAGGTCCCCCTCCAGGGTGTTGAAGTCACGGGCGAGCTCCTCGGCGGCCATGCGCGCGTGCGCGTCCGCCAGCGCTATCGCAACGACGAGCACCAGCCGGTGGAGGCCGTCTACACCTTCCCCCTCCCCTCCGATGGCACCCTCTCCGCCTTCTCCATGACGTGCGCCGGGCGGCGCATCGAAGGCGTGGTGCGGGAGCGTGAAGAGGCCTTCCGCACCTACGACGATGCGGTCACCGCGGGCCACGGCGCGGCGCTGCTGGACGAGGAGCGCCGCAACGTCTTCACCGCACAGGTGGGCAACCTGCTGCCCGGTGAGGAGACGGTGGTGGAGGTGGAGTTCCTCCAGGCCGTCACCGCCGAGGAAGGCAGCGTGCGCTGGATGCTGCCCACGCTGGTGGCGCCTCGCTACATCCCCGGCGCGACCACGGGCGACCGCACCGGCCACGGCAGCGCGGAGCCCACGGGCCAGGTGCCGGACGCGGACCGCATCACTCCGCCCGTGGGCAACGTGCACTACGGCCTGCGCATGGACCTGCTCGTGGACCTGGGCCGCGAGGTGGTGGTGGAGAGCCCGTCCCACGCCATCACCACCACCCGGGAGGAAGGCACCCGCGTGCGCGTCGGCTTCTCGCGCGGCGAGGTGTCCCTGGACCGCGACCTGGTGCTGAGCCTGCGCAGTTCGGACAGCAGCGCGGTGTTCACGCCGCTCGTCACCCACCGCAAGGCGGAGGGAGGCCCGGGCACCTTCGCGCTCACCGTGGTGCCGGACCTGCTGGCCATGGCCTCCGCGCCGCCCAAGCAGGAGGTGGTGCTCGTCGTGGACGTCTCCGGCTCCATGGCCGGTGAGAGCCTGCCCCAGGCCCAGGCCGCGCTCCGGCTGTGCCTGCGCCACCTGCGCGAGGGCGACCGGTTCAACGTCATCGCGTTCGAGAGTCGCTTCCGCTCATTCCAGCCCGAGCCCGTGCCCTTCACGCAGCGCACGCTCGAGGAGGCGGACCGCTGGGTGGCCGCGCTGGACGCCAATGGCGGCACGGAGCTGCTCGCGCCCATGCGCGCCGCGGTGCAGGCGGCCCCCGACGGCGTCATCGTGCTGCTCACGGACGGACAGGTAGGCAACGAGTCGGAAATCCTCCGCGAGGTGCTCGCGGCGCGGAAGACGGCGCGGGTGTACTCGTTCGGCATCGGCACCAACGTCAGCGACGTGCTGCTGCGGGACCTGGCGAAGCAGACGGGCGGCGACGTGGAGTTCATCCACCCGGGCGAGCGCATCGACGACAAGGTGGTGGCGCAGTTCTCCCGCGCGCTGGCGCCGCGTGTCACCGAGCTGGAGGTCCGCTTCGACGGCGTGGAGTGTGTGGAGCTGGCGCCCGCCGAGCTCCCGCCCCTGGTGGATGGCGTGCCCTGGACGCTGCTGGGCCGCTATGCCTCGCCCGGGACGGGCACGGTGACGCTGCGGGGGCGCTCGGGCCGAGAGCCCTTCTCGCTCACCGTCCGCGTGGACCTGCCCGCGGTGTCGGACCGGCCGGCGGTGGAGAAGTTGTGGGCCGCCGAGCGCATCCGGGGCTGGGAGGCCGCGCAGCTCACCGGACGCCGCGCGGAGTCCATGAAGCAGCGCATCGTCGAGCTGGCCGTCGCGCACCAGCTTGTCACCCGGTACACCTCGTTCGTGGTGGTGGAGGAGCGCAAGGGCGAGCGGCGCACGTCTGGACAGGCCCATACGCGCGTCATCCCCGTGGAGGCACCCGCGGGCTGGGACATGTTCGGCGCGAAGAAGGACGAGGCTGGAATCGGTGGCGCCGTTCCCCGGCGCGGACGGATGGCCGCCAGGGGCGGCATGCCGCCTCCTCCTCCGGGGGCCCCGGTCATCGCGACCCTCCCCAGGCCGACGGGTGCACGGCCTCTCATTGAGGTGAGGCGCAGCACCACTGCCGGGGCCCCGCCCGCCCCTGCACCCGCCCCCGCCGTGCCCTCCAGTGATGCCGCTGACGACGGCACGGACTGGATGGTCATGAGGAGCGAGCGGCGAGAGCAGAGCAAGGCCGACGTCATGAAGAAGCGCAGCAAGGGAGGAATCCTCTCCCGCTTCTTTGACGGTGCGCCGGTCTCGGAGTCGTTGAAGGAGGCGGAGGCCGAGGCGTCCGCCGCGTACCCCGCGGAGGCTCCAGCGGCCGAGGGCGGTGTCGACATGGGCGCGGAGAGCCTGCTGTCGAGGCAGCTCGCCAACGGGCTCTGGGACGGCACCGGCGAAGGCTCCGAGCCCGTGCGGCAGGCACGCGCCACGGCGCTGGCCCTGCTGACGCTGCTGCGCGAGGGCATCACCAGCAGCCACCCGCTGCACGGCGCGCAGGTGAAGAAGGCGGTGGAGGCCCTGCTGTCCCTGGCCGCCGGCCTGAGCAGCGATGCCCAGGTGTCGGAGCTGGCGCTGGGCGTGGCGTGGCTGGCCGCCGCGGGGCCGCGCACCCGGGGCCGCATCGAGCAGGCCGCGAAGCCGCTGGCCGGGCTCACCGGCCGGCTGGGCAACGAGGTGGCCCTGCGCGAGCACGTCGACACGCTGGCCGCGCGCTGACGCACCGCGAACAGACGGCGGCATGACTGACACATGCCGCCGCCGCGCTTCGCATACAGTGCCGGGCGCCATGACGCTCGCCACGCTCCTCCTGCTTGCCACGCTCGCCGCGCAGTCCCCGGAGGCTCCGCCCTCGCCCGAGGCCACTGCACCGGAGGCGGTCACCTCGCCGCCCCTGATGTCCACGCCCGAGGCCTGTGCGCCTGGCTCCGAGGCGGATTACTCGGCGGGCTTCGACGCGCTCGTGAGCGGCGACGACGCGAAGGCGCTGGCGCTGTTCGAGCGGGTGCTCGCGGCCTGTCCGCAGCACCCCCATGCCACCGAGCTGGCCCGGCTCTCCCGGACCCGGCTCGTGCCCGGGGGGCGGCTGGCCACCGCCGCCGCGCGTGAGGTGGGACGAGCGCCTCGCTCCAGCGCCGCGCGTGCCTCGCTCGTCGTGGTGCAGACGCTGCACGGCGCGGCCCAAGGGGTGCTCCTGTGCGCCATCGGTGATTGCAGCGGCCAGGGTTACGCCGCGGTGTCACTGCTGGGCGCCGGAGCGGGCGCCGCCAGTTCGTGGCTGCTCACCCGGGGCGGCGTGACGGATGGACAGGCCGCCGTCATCAACTCCGGCACCGTGTGGGGCTTCTGGTTTGGTGTCGCGACGCTGCTCGCCTTCGACCTGGAGGGTGACAATGCCCTGGGCGCCGCCATCCTCGGCGGGGCGGGCTTCACCGGCGTGGGCGTCTTGCTGGCGCACCTGGTGAGCCCCACCTCGGGGCAGGTGTCCCTGGCCAACTCGGGCGGCCTCTGGGCCGGCGTGGTGACGGCGCTGTTCCTGGCGACCTCGGACAGCAATGACACGCGGGGCTTCTTCGCCGCCGAGTTGGGCGCCACGGCCGCGGGCATCCTGTCGATGGCCATCCTGTCGAAGTACGTGCCGGTGTCCCGGGGCCGCATGCTCCTCATCGACGCGGGCGGCATCCTCGGCGGGATGGTGGGCGCGAGCGCCGTCTACCTCACCGCGGGCAATGACGCGGGAGACGCCATCCTCCTGGGCAGCGGCATTGGCGTGCTGGGCGGACTGGCCCTCACCACGTACCTCACCCGGAACTTCGACCTCCCGGACGCGCCCCAGGTGACGCTGGCACCGCTCACCACATCGCGTGGGGGCACGGGCGTGTCCATGGTGGGCCGGTTCTAGCCGCGGTCAGCGACGACGCAGGCCGTAGATGGACATCAGAATCCGCTCGAAGGTGCGCGAGGGCAGCACGGCCTTCGCCACCACCGCCACCCGCTGCGCCAGTTGGGCCACCGGGTAGCGCACGCGAGGCGCACCGCGCTCCATCACCTCCAGCACCTTCTTCGCCGCGTCCTCGGCGGCCAGGCCTTCGCGTTCGCCGGACTCGATGGCCTTCAGCACGGCCTCGAAGCGCTCCTGATACGCGGAGCCCTCGCCCGCCCTGGCGACACACACGCGGTTCTGGGTGATGTGCGTCCGCACGTCTCCGGGCTGCACCAGCGTCGCCTCGATGCCGAACTCGGCCACTTCCTGGCGCAGCGCCTCGGTGAAGCCCTCCAGGGCGAACTTGCTGGCGCTGTAGAGCGACTGGAAGGGCAACCCCACCTGCCCGCCCAGGGAGCTGACCTGGATGATGCGGCCGGAGCGCCGCGCGCGCATCGACGGCAGCACCGCCTTGCACATGCGCAGCACGCCCAGGAAGTTGACGTCCAGCTGCGCGCGCGCCTCCTCGATGGAGGTGTCCTCGGCGGCGCCCGCGAGCGCATGGCCCGCGTTGTTCACCACCACGTCAATGCGGCCCTCTCGCGCCAGCACCGTCTCCACGGCCCGCTGCACGGAGTCATCCTGGGTGACGTCCAGCACCAGCATCCGGTAGCCCGGCGGCGCGGCCTCCACGGGGCGGCGACTGGTGCCGTAGACGGTGTGGCCCCGCGCGCTCAGCAGCTCCGCGCACGCCTTGCCGATGCCGGACGAGGCACCGGTGATGAGAACGACCCTTCCTTGCGAACCGGACATCCAGGCTCCGTGCAGCAGTCTTCCTGGCGCACAAACCACGGGTGCCCGGGGCCCGACAAGGCACTCTCACCCCGCGTCACGGGAGTGCCCGGCGACCTACACAGTCTTGCTGCGCGCCGGGGCGGCGACACCCGGCTGCGCATCCTCTCCCGCGACGACGATTTGATGGCGTTGCACCTCGCGCACCATGAAGAAGGCGGCGGCGGACAACACGCCCAGGTCATCCAACCAGCCGAGCACCGGGATGATGTCCGGCACCGCGTCCACGGGCGACAGGAAGTAGACCACCGCCATCACCCCGGCGAGCTTCCGCCAGAGCGCTACGTGCGGGTCGCGCACGTACCGGAAGAAACGGCTCCCCATTCCACGAAGGCCTGCGATGTTCATACCTACCTCTACGCACGAGGGGCCCGGGTGATTGCGGCCCCAGCCCATACCCAGCGTATGCCGTCCGGCCGCCCGGAGGACAGCCAGGCTCAGTCCGGAGTGTCCTCCAGCACCATGGCCCGGCCCACCACCTCCAGCCTCGCCCGGTCGCCCGCGCGCAGCGGCAGGTCCGGCGCGCCGCGCACGGTGAGCTCCAGGCCGTTGCAGGCCACGGTGAACTCGGCGGCGGGGCCCTGGAACTCGCGCGTCAGGACCTCCGCTCGCAGCGCGCCGCCCAGCGCGACGCCATCCGTGTCCGGCACCAGTCGCATGGCCTCCGGCCGCAGCGACAGCAGCACGTTGCCCTTCGCCGGCGCGCCCGTCACCGGGAGGATGCCGAGCAGCGTCCGGGCGCCATTGCCGAAGCCCACGCCCGGCAGCAGATTGGTGCCGCCCAGGAAGTACGCCACGAAGGCCGTGCGCGGCGTGGCATAGACGGCCTCCGGCGTGCCCACCTGCTCCACCTTGCCCGCCCGCATCACCGCCAGCCGGTCCGCGAAGGCCATGGCCTCCTGCTGGTCATGCGTGACGAGCATCACCGTGGCCCCCAGCGACTTCAGCGCCCGCCGGACCTCCATCCGCGTGGAGGCCCGCAGCGCGCTGTCCAGGCTGGAGAAGGGCTCGTCCAGCAGCAGCACCCGCGGACCTGGAGCCAGCGCGCGGGCCAGCGCCACGCGCTGCTGCTGCCCGCCCGAGAGCGCGTGCGGCATGCGCGACTCGAAGCCCTCCAGGCCGAAGAGCTTCAGCATGTGGCTCGCGCGAGCACGGGCCTCCTGGCGCGGCATCGCGGTGAGGCCAAAGGCCACGTTCTCCACCACGGACAGGTGCGGGAAGAGCGCGTAGTCCTGGAACACCATGCCCACGCTGCGCTGCTCGGGCGGAACGAAGGCGCCGGAGCCGGCCAGGGTGCGGCGCTCCAACGTGACGGTGCCGCCGCTGGGGCGCTCGAAGCCCGCGACCAGCCGCAGCGTCGTCGTCTTGCCACACCCCGACGGGCCCAGCAGCGCCAGCACCTCGCCGGGCTCCACCGCCAGGGACAGGCCGTCCACCGCGGCGGTACCGCTGGAGGCATAACGAAGGGTGACGTCGTCGAGCGAAAGCAGTGGCATGGCGGGCGGCGCACCCTACCGCGTTCCCGCGGGCCCGGGCGCTTTGGCTCAACCCGGAGACGAGCGGCCCTCTTGCGACACCAGCAGCCCCACACCCAGCGTGGAGACGGCCATCAGCACCAGCGCCGGCAACGCGGCCTCGGCGAAGCGGCCCTCGGCCGTGGCGCCCCAGACGCGCGTGGCGAGCGTCTCGAAGCCGATGGGGGCCAGCAGCAACGTGGCCGGGAGCTCCTTCATCGCCGTGAGGAAGACGAGCGCCGCGCCCGCCAGCAGCCCGGGCCGCAGCAGCGGCGCCGTCACCCGGCGCAGCACGCCGGACGGAGGCTGGCCCAGCGACGCCGCGGCCTCCGGCAGGTGCGGGTTGAGCTGGAGCAATGACGCCCGCACCACGCCCACCGCCTGCGGCAGGAAGCGCACCACGTAGGCCAGCACCAGCATGACCAGGGTGCCGTAGAGGAAGGGCACCGCCTGCACGCCCAGGAAGACGAGCGACAGCGCCAGCACGATGGGCGGCAGCGCATAGCCCGCGTAGGACACACGCTCCAGCGCCACCGTGAGGCGGCTCGGGTAGCGCACCGCGAGGAAGGCCAGTGGCAACGCGCCCACCACCGCCGCCACCGCGCCCAACATGGAGGCGCTCACCGAGTTCCACGCGGGCCCCATCATCGGCCCGGAATCCACCGACAGCCCCCGCGCGCCCCAGTAGACGAGCACGCCCACCGGCAGCCCCACGCCTACCGCCACCACCGCGCCGCACAGGAGCAGCGCCGGCACGCGCCAGCGGCCCAGGAGGACGAGTGAGGAGGCCCGCGCGGCGCCCTTCGCGCTGCGGTGGTAGCTCGCCCGGCCGCGCAGCCACAGCTCCAGGGCCAGCACGCCCACCGTCACGGACACCAGCGCCAGCCCGAGCAGCGCCGCGTAGCTGCGGTCATACGCGCCCTCGTACTGCACATAGATGGCGCGCGAGAAGGCGTCGTACTGCAGCAGCGCCACCGCGCCGAAGTCGGAGAGGACGTACAGGCCCACCAGCAGCGCGCCAGACGCGAAGGACGGGCGCAGCAGGGGCACGGTGATGCGCAAGAAGGCCCGAGCAGGCGTGAGCCCCAGGCTCCTCGCTCCCTCCAGCCACGCCGGGTCCTGGGACTGCATCCCGGCGCGCAGCGCGAGGAAGAAGTACGGATACGTCGACACCGTCAGCGCCAGCAGCGCTCCGGGAAAGCCATACACGGGTGGCACCGGAAGGCCCCAGCGCGTCAGGGGCTCTTCCAGCGCGCCGCCCACGCCGAACGCCGCCAGCAGCACGTAGCCGCTGACGAACGTGGGCACCGCCAACGGCACACACAGCAACACCGTCCACAGACGGCGCCCCGGCAGGTCCGTGCGCGCGGTGAGCCAGGCCAGCGGCAGCGACAGCAGCGCCGCGCAGCCCGTCACCGCCGCCGCGAGCCCCAACGTGCGGCCCAGCAGGCCCCACGTCCTGTCCCGCAGCAGCAGGCCCCAGGCGTCCGCGTCCGCTTCCACGGCGCGCACGCCCAGGTACACCGCGGGCACCAGCGCCAGCGCGGCCATGGCCACGCCGGCCACCCACAACCCCACCGGGGCACGACGGCGCATCAGAGGACGCCGGTGTCCTGGAGCAGCTTCACGGTGCCGCGCAGGTCGTCCAGCCTGGACAGGTCCAGGTCGGGCGAGCCCACCTTGTCGAGCGGGGGCAGGCCTTCGGCCAGCTTCGCGCCCGGCACCAGCGGGAACTCGGACGTCTCCTGCGCGAAGTACGCCTGCGCCTCCGTGTCCAGCAGGTACGCGGCCAGCTTCTTCGCCGCGTCCGTGTTCTTCGAGCCCTTGAGGAGGGCCACGCCCGCCACGTTCACCAGCGCGCCCGGGTCACCCGCCGCGACGAAGTAGTTGGCCACGGGCAGGTCCGCTTTGTTCTTCTTCGCGGAGAACAGGTAGTAGTGGTTCACGAAGCCCGCGTCGACTTCACCGCGCCCCAGCGCCTCAATGATGGCGGAGTTGTTCTTGTAGACGCGCGGCGCGTTGGCCTGGATGCCCTTGAGCCACTGCGTCGCGGCCTCGTCGCCCTTGAGCAGGCGCAGCGCGGTGACGAAGGCCTGGAATGAGGCGTTGGTGGGCGCCCAGCCCAGGCGGCCCTTCCACTTCGCATCCGTGAAGCCGAGGATGCTCTTGGGCAGCGTGTCCGCCTTCACCTTCTTCGTGTTGTAGGCCACCACGCGCGCCCGGCCGCTGGTGCCCACCCACACGCCCTGCGGCGAGCGGAAGCGCGCATCCACCTTGTCCAGCGTCTGCTTGGGCAGCGCCTGCAGCTGGCCCGCCTTCGCCAGCGCGCCGAGCGCCCCCGCGTCCTGCGCGAAGAACACGTCGGCGGGCGTCTTCGCGCCCTCCTCCAGCAACGTGGCGGCGAGCTGCGGCGTCTCGCCGTAGCGCACCTTCACCTCGACGCCCGTCTTCGCGGTGAACTTCTTCAGGAGCGGGCCCACAAGCTTCTCGTTGCGGCCAGAGTAGATGGTGAGCGTCTCCGCCGCGAGCGCGGGGGAGGCCAGGGTCAGGACCAGAGAGGCCAGAAGGAGTCGAACCATGGGCCGGCACCCTAACGGACGACCTCCCCCGCTTCCACCGATTGCGCGGGGGGACCGGGTGAAGCGCGAAGCAGGTGACGACAGCGCTCCTTCGCGGCCCGGAGTAGCCTTTGGGGCCGCAACCTCCCGCCACCGTGGAGACACCATGCCGCGCCCGCTCGTCGCCGCCTGTGCCGCTGCCGCCCTGCTCGCCGCGCCCTCCGCCCTCGCGCAGGCGCCTGCGTCCCCGAAGCCGCCCATCTCCACGCCCAACCCGATGAAGGACGCCGCCGAGCGAACCCGGAGCGCGCTCCAGCTCGCGCCCGCGCCTCGCCCCGAGGATGTGCGTTCCATCGATTCACTCATCGCCGCGCTGTACGACGTCATCAGCGGTCCGGCGGGACAGGCGCGTGACTGGCAGCGCTTCCGCTCCCTCTTCCACCCAGGCGCGCAGATGATTCCCATCCGCCGGCCGAAGGACGGCAAGGGGCCCGCGGCCACGCCCTTCACGCCGGATGACTACGCCACCTCCGCATCGGTGGCCTTCGCCAAGCGGGGGTTCTTCGAGAAGGAGACGCGCCGACAGGTGTCTGGCTATGGCGACCTGGTCCAGGTGCTGAGCGCGTATGAGACGCGTGAAGCCGCGGACGGTCCGGTGATGGCCACGGGCGTCAACAGCCTGCAGCTCGTCTTCGATGGGCGGCGCTGGTGGATTCTCAACATCGCCTGGACGGACGACAAGGCCGCGGGGGTTCCCGTGCCAAAGGACTTCACCCGGAAGTAGAACGCGCGGTCATGGGTGACGCGTCCCTGCGCGATGTGTTGGTGGTGGGGAGCTACTGCCACGACCTGCTCCGGCATGGCCCCGGGAGGGAGACACATGCGCTCGGCGGGTCGGCGGCGTACATCGCGTCCGTCCTGGAGGCGATGGGTCTGGAGTACGCGGTGGCCGCGGTGGCCGGCGAGGACTTCCGCTACAGCGACGCGGTCCGGTATCCGCCGCGCATCGTTCCGGGGACGCGCACCACGCAGTTCATCGCGGACTTCGAGGGAGAGGCGCGGACCCTTCGCGTCAGCGCGAAGGCGGAGCCGATTCTTCCCACGGACATCACCGTCGACGCGCGCGTGGCGCTGGCGTGCGGCGTGGCGGGCGAGGTGCTGCCGGAGACGTTGCTCCGCGCCTCCGAGCGGGCGCGGCATGTGCTGGCGGATGCGCAGGGGTTGCTTCGGGCCTTCGATGACAATGGACGGGTGCTCAACCTCCGCCTGGAGGACACGCCCTTCGCGGGGCTGCTGGAGCGGCTCCGGGTGCTGAAGGCCAGCGAGGAGGAAGCCCGGGCGATGGACATCGAGCGGGTGCGCCAGCGAACGTGCCTGGTGGTGACGCGCGGGGCGCGGGGCTGCACGGTACTCACGGCGGAGGCGCGCATCGACGTGCCCACGGTTGCGGTGGCGGAAGTGGATGCCACGGGCGCGGGGGACTGCTTCCTCGCGGGCTTCACGCTGGGGCTGCTGCGGGGGCTGCCGTTTGAGCGCTGCGCCGCGGTGGCGAACTGGTTTGGCGCGCAGGCGGTGACGCAGGTCGGTGTGCCGAAGTTGGATGTCAGCCGGCTTCCGGCGGAGCTGCGCTGAGCAGGATTAAATGAAAACCCAGAACACCGCCACGCCCTTGGGATGTGTGCTCATGAGCCTTGCCCTGGGATGTTCCAGTGGTGCGCACTCCACCGGGAGAAGAGGCGAACCGTACGCACTCGCTTCCTGCGCCGATTCCGTCTCGTGCTGCCTCCAGCGATTCCCCGGCATGCCCGAAGCATGTGGACTTTCCGCTGCCGAGGCCGCTGTGCTCATGACCGGCGCCCAAGCCGCAACGGACACCGCACCGGTCGAGTGGGATGACTCACATAATGCAGCCCTCCCTGAATGGAAACGAACGTGCATTCGTGCCTATGGCGATTGCAAGCAGGATGGCTGGAAGGGCCACTGTTACTCCTGCTTTCAACTCTGCGAGGGCCAGCACGAATGGCCCGGCGACAAATGCTATCCCGTGGGAAAATAGCGCATGGCTGAAGAACTCGATTGGGACCCGATTCGCTCCCTTGCTCGCCGGGTGCTGCGCGATGGAGAGCCCCTGATGCTCACCATCGAAGTGCGGGGACTCCTGGCGCGAACTGCTCGCGAAGTGGGCTTCAGCCAAGCCGAGGCGACTGCGGCACTTGCGTCGGACACGAGCGCCCTGGAGCTCCTCCAAGAGTGCTCGCGTCGCATCAGCGAAGGGTCCAGCCGGATGGTGAATGCGCTTCACCGGATGTACCAACACAAGCGCGAGGGTGACCTCGATAGTGCCCGCCAGGAAATGCGGGACGTATTGGCCGCCGAGGTGGTGCCGCACTACCGCGCCGTTGCGCAGGGTCAGCTCAACCTGCTGGATGATGCGCCTTGAATGACAACGGGGACGCGACTTCCGCCGCGTCCCCGTCAGTCAGCCTTCCGGCAATTCAACGAACGACTCAGCCCTGAGTGGGCTCCTCGTCACCCGGGGTACCACCCTCCTCGGGCGCCGGGGCCGGCTCGGCAGCGGCTTCCACCGGAACCGTGGCCTCACCCGTGGCCTCCACCGGAGCCGCGGCCTCACCCGTGGCGTCCACGCTCTCCACGGGAGTCACCGCCTCGCCGTTCTCCTCGGACTCGTCGCTCTCGGGCAGCTTGGAGATGGCCATGACCTTCTCCTGCTCGTTCTCCAGCGCAATCAGCCGCACGCCCTGCGTGTTGCGGCCGATGACGGAGATTTCCTTCACCCGCATGCGGATGAGCATGCCGCCGTTGGTGACGATCATCACCTCGTCCGACTCCTTCACCTGGAGCAGGCCCACCACCTTGCCATTCCGCTCGGTGGTCTTGATGTCGATGATGCCCTTGCCGCCACGACCCTGCTGCCGGTACTCGGTCTCCTGCGTCCGCTTGCCGTAGCCGTTCTCCGTCACCGTGAGGATGGCCGTGTCCGTCTCCACCATGTCGGCGCCCACCACCTGGTCGCCGTCCTCCAGCGTGATTCCCTTCACGCCGTAGGCCTGGCGGCCCATGGAGCGGACCTCCGTCTCCGGGAAGCGGATGCTCATGCCCGACGCCGTCGACAGCAGGATGTCCTTGCTGCCGTCGGTAATCATCACCGCCACCAGCTCGTCCCCGTCGTCGATGCCCAGCGCGATGATGCCGCTGGAGCGGACGTTTTCGAACGCGCTCAGGTCCGTGCGCTTCACCACGCCCCGCTTCGTCACGAAGAAGACGTAGCGGTTCTCCGGGAAGTCCCGCGTCACCAGCACCTGCGCCAACCGCTCGCCCTCGCCGAACTGCACCAGGTTCACCATGGCCTTGCCGCGCGACGTGCGGCTGGCCTGCGGAATCTGGTGCACCTTCAGCGAGTACAGCTTGCCCTTCGTGGTAATCGGCATCAGGAACGCGTGCGTGCTGGCCACGAACAGCTTGCTGACGAAGTCGTCTTCCTTCGTCGCAGCGCCCGTCTTCCCGCGCCCACCGCGCTTCTGCGCCCGGTACTCGGTCAGCGGCGAGCGCTTCACGTAGCCCGTGTGCGACAGGGTGACGACCATCGTCTCTTCGGCGATGAGGTCCTCGCGGGTCATCTCATCCACGGCGCCGGTGATTTCCGTGCGGCGCTTGTCGCCGTAGCGCTCGCGAATCTCCACCAACTCCGTCTTGATGACGTTGAGCAGGCTGCTCTCGTTGGCCAGGATGTCCTGCAGCCGCGCGATGTCGCGCACCAGGCCAATCAGCTCGCGGAACAGCTCCTCGCGCTGCAGGCCGGTGAGCCGCTGCAGGCGCATCTCCAGGATGTTCTGCGCCTGGCCCTCGCTGAAGCCCGCGCCCTCGTACTTGTGCGCGAGGCCCCCGTAGCTGGGCTCCTCGTTGCGCGCACGGGAGACGAGCAGCTCCATCTGCGCCTTCGCCTTGTCGTAGTCGATGCGCTGGAGGTTGACGAAGCGCTCGTGCTCGTACAGCGCGGGCGACAGGATGTGCATCAGGCCCCAGCGCGCCTCGTCCGGGTCCTTGGACGCGCGGATGAGGCTGACCACCAGGTCGATGAGGTCCTGCGCGACGAGCAGACCTTCGACGATGTGCATGCGCGCCAGCGCCTTGCGCAGCTCGTAGCGCGTGCGGCGCGTCACCACGTCGCGGCGGTGCGCGATGAACCGGTCCAGCATCTCCTTCAGGTTGAGCGTGCGCGGCTGGCCCCCGTCGATGGCCAGCATCACCGCGCCGAAGGTCGTCTCCAGCGACGTCATCGCGTACAGGTTGTTGAGCACCACCTGCGCAATCGCATCGCGCTTGAGCTCGATGACGATGCGCATGCCCTGGCGGTCGCTCTCGTCGCGGATGTCGCTGATGCCCTCCAGCTTCTTCTCGCGCACCAGCTCGGCGATCTTCTCGATGAGCCGCGCCTTGTTCACCTGGTACGGAATCTCCGTGAAGATGAGGGCCTCGCGGTCCCCCTTCTTGGAGGTCTCGATGTCCGAGCGCGCCCGGATGGTGACCTGACCGCGGCCCGTCTCGTAGGCGCGGACGATGCCCTCGCGCCCGGTGATGATGGCGCCGGTGGGGAAGTCCGGACCGGTGATGAACTCCATCAAGTCACGGACCGTGCAGCCCGGGTTGTCGATGAGGTGCAGCGTGCCGGTGATGACCTCGGTCATGTTGTGCGGCGGGATGTTGGTGGTCATGCCCACCGCGATGCCGCTGCTGCCGTTGACCAGGAGGTTGGGGAACTTCGACGGGAGGACGAGCGGCTCTTCCAGCGAGTCGTCGTAGTTGGGACCGAAGTCCACCGTCTCCTTGTCGATGTCCGCCAGCAGGTCCTCCGCCAGCCGCTCCATGCGCACTTCCGTGTAACGCATGGCCGCGGGCGAGTCGCCGTCCACCGAGCCGAAGTTGCCCTGGCCGTCCACCAGCAGGTAGCGGAGGCTCCACTCCTGCGCCAGGCGCACCATGGCGTCGTACACCGACGAGTCACCGTGCGGGTGGTACTTACCGATGACGTCACCCACCACGCGGGCGGACTTCTTGTAGGCCCGGTTGTGGAGGTTGCCCAGGTCATTCATCGCGAACAGCACGCGGCGATGCACGGGCTTGAGTCCGTCACGCACGTCGGGCAGCGCGCGCCCCACGATGACGGACATGGAGTAGTCGAGATACGAACGGCGCATCTCGTCTTCGATGTTGACGGGAATGAGCTCTCCAGCGCTGTCCGGGGGAGGAGGCGCGGAGGGCGATGCCGGCTTGTCGGTCGTGTCGTCAGCCATGAGCTCTGGAAGTCTGCGGAGGGGCCCGCGAATGGGGGCCGCCGTCCAGTGGGTGAGCGTTCGTAACCCCTGGATTTCCCAGCGTCAACAGGGGAAACAAGGGGCTTTCGCCCCGAGCGGCGGGATGCCGGGATGGGACTCTTTTTTGAACGCTTGAGCGGGCCTTTTTCAGCCCCGCGGGCGCAGGGGAGCAGCCAGGCGCTCGGCTTCGGTTCCCACCGGTCCTTCCGGGTCTCTCTCCTTCGCTTTTTCGAACGCCGCCAGGGCCCCTTCCCGGTCGCCCTTGAGCTTCAAGGCCACGCCCACGTTGAGGTGCGCGGCGGGAGCGTCCCGGTCCATGGCCACGGCCTCCCGGAAGAGCACCAGCGCCTGGTCCACGTCGCCCGACAGCAGGGCCTCCTTGCCCGCCTGGACGCGCTTCTCCGCGTCATTCACGAGCTCCACCTGGAACACGCTGCCGCCCACCACGTTCGCGACGAGCACGCGCAAGATGCCGCCCCAGTAGAACGTGAGCCCCTCCGCGGCCACCACGGCGGCCAGCGGCAGGTCCGGGAGCAGCTGCTTGCCCCGGAACTTGAAGCGCACCCGCGTGTAGCGGCCCTTGTTGGCCCAGTGGACCATCTCCCCCTGGAGCTTGCGCAGCCCTTCTTCCATGCGCTTGGGGTCGATTTCGAAGGGCAGCACGCGGCCCGCGGGCTCACCTGACGGGAGCGCCTTGGGGCCAGGGCGGCGCGGCGTGGGCTCGGCTTCCAGCACGGGCTCGGCTTCCAGCACGGGGGGACGAGGCGCCTCGGCCGCGGGCTCGGACACCGGCGCGCTGGCCCGACGGGACGCGGCGCGAGTCCTGGAGGAGGCCTTCTTCGGGGCAGCGGCCTTCTTCGGGGCAGCGGCCTTCTTCGCCGCTGCCTTCGACGCGGAGGGCTTCTTCGCCTTCGACGGACGCTTCTGGGACGTGCGCTTGGCCATGGACACACCTTAAACGAGCCACGGCGGCAACGCTTGCACGGCGCCGCCGGATGGCGGGCTTCGCACGGTTCTTCGCACGCACCGCCACACGACTTCACGCCGTGCGAGTCCCTTCCCGCCGGGTGCTCGGGGATGATGGGGCCTCTTCCTCAAAGGACCTTCCCCGCATGACTCGCGTCCGGCACGCCCTGCTCTCCGCCCTGCTCCTCGCCGCCCCCATCGCCAGCGCCGCGCCCGCCGACCCCATCGCGTCCCAGGACGCCTGGCCCCGCATCCGCAAGGAGCGCATCCAGAAGCTGCTGCCCCAGGCCATGGCCCGCGCCAACGTGGACGCGTGGGTGGTCATCTGCCGGGAGAACGACAACGACCCGCTGGCCATCCACGTCGGCTGTGAGAACGCCGGAGGCACCGCCGCCTTCCTGTTCCTCAAGCAGGGCGAGGCCGTGCGCGGCGTGGCCCTGTCACCGGAAGGCGAGGCCACCGCGCTCCGCGACGTGGCGCCGCTCGACGAGGTGGTGCCGCTGCCGCGCGGCACGAAGCTCTACGCCCTGGTGGCCTCGCGGCTGGCGGCGGCGAAGCCGAAGCGCATCGCCGTCAACTCGTCCACGTCGGTGACGGTGGCGGATGGCCTGTCCGCCACGCAGCGCGCCGCGCTGGAGAAGGCCCTGACGCCCGCGCTGCGCAAGAAGCTGGTGTCCTCCGAGGACCTCGTCTCCGAGTGGCTCTCCGTGAAGCTGCCCGAGGAGGTGGACATCCTCCGCAAGGCCGCCGCGCTGACGTCCCAGATGGAAATCGAGGCCTACCGCGCGGTGGTGCCGGGCAAGACGCGCGACGTGGACGTGGCCCGCTTCCTGCGCCAGCGCATGGCGGAGCTGGGCGTGGGCGACGCCTGGGCGCCGGACCAGAACCCCAACGTCCAGAGCGGCCCCACGCGAGGCCACTCCCACGCCACCGAGCGCGTCATCCAGCCGGGTGACTTCATCCAGACGGACTTCGGCATCCGCGTGGGCGGCATGTGGGTGACGGACATCCAGCGCTTCGCCTACGTGCTGGCGCCGGGCGAGACGCAGCCGCCCAAGGCGGCCCTGGAGAAGTGGGAGAAGGGCAAGAAGGGCAGCCGCATTGCATTGGCCACCCTGAAACCCGGCGTGCGCGGCTGGGACGTGGACAAGGCCCAGCGCGACTGGATGCGCGAGGCCGGCTCGGCGCCCGTGATGTGGGGAACGGGGCACCCGGTGGGCTACTGGGCGCATGACGTGGGCCCGGCGCTCTCCGGCGCGCAGCAGGGCAAGCCCGCGGCGGGCCAGGCGGCGCGCATCGTCCGGCCCGGGCAGGTCTTCGCCTTCGACGGGTTCTTCGCGTGGCCGGACGGCGGCGAGGGCGCGCAGCGCATCATCGCCGTGGAGGAGATGGCCGTCGTCACCGAGACGGGCGCGGAGTACCTCATCCCACCGCAGGAGGACCTGGTGCTCATCCCCTCCCCGGGTCCGTCCCGCCCCGTGCCGTGAGACATGTGTGACGTGACAATCTCGTGGGAGAAGCTCAGGTAGGATGGGCGGAACCGCTCGTGGAGATGGCCCCGATGCAGAACGTGCTGGTGATTGACGACGACGCCTTCGTGCTCTCGGTGGTGCGGGACATCCTCCAGAGCGCGGGCTATGGCGTCGTGACGGTGCAGTCACCCACCGCGGCGTTCAACCTGGACCTGTCCAGCGTCTCCGCCATCCTCTGCGACTACAACATGCCGGACATGAACGGCTCCGACGTGCTCACGGTGATGCGCGAGCTGAAGGACTGCCGGGTGCCGTTCATCTTCCTCACCGGACACGAGGACCTGGATGACCTCGTGTCCGTGGCCATCCGCTACGGCGCGGAGCTGCTGCCCAAGCCCATCCAGCCCGTGGAGCTGGTGCGGCTGCTGGTGAAGCAGCTCGCGTCCGCGGCTTGAGCCGCCTCCCAGACCGGCGTCATCGCTCCCGCCCTGCGCAAGGCCGCGGCCACCGGCAGCTCACGCCGCCACGACATCCATCGATAGCAGTTGGAAGCGCACTTGCTCCACCTGCAAGGAGCGCTTGTCACATGGCACAGCGCCCCGCCACGTCATGCACACCTGCCCCTCCGCTGGCGTCAAGTGCACCGTCTCCAGGCGAAGCAAGGGCCGCTCGGGTCTGCCCGCGATCCGCACCGTGGCCTGTACCTCGCAGCGTGGGAGTGTGAAACGCAAGGCCCCTCCAGGGGACAGGCTGAGAAGCTCCACGGGCTCACCGCCCTTCAGCCCCTCGGAGGCGCACAGTTCCGGAGGGGCCACATGGAAGAACTCGGCCTTGAAGTCGCGCGGAAGATACGGCGCGCGCCGCGTCTGCCATGCCTCGTCATAGGTGCCGGCGTACGACTTGCGAGGCTCCCAGGCAGGCGCCACAGGCCCCACGCCCACCGGCGTGGGCACGTCGGAGATGGAACGGATGAGCTGACGGGGATTCTCCAGATTTGGCAGCGCGCGCCCTGCCATCTCCGAGCCGCTGCGCTTGCCCCTGAAGCCCTGCCCCACCGGGTTGCGCGCCGCACCCAACGGCCGCTCCTTCTCCATCTGGTGCATACCGCCGAAGGCCCGTTCCCACACGAGCGGCATCGTCACGAAGGGCGCGGGCGCCGAGGGGCTCGGAGACATCAAGCCGCCCTTCCATTTCCGGTCTCCGAACACCTGAAGGACCTGCCGCACCGGCCCCACCTGCATCTGCACCAGGCACGACTCCACGGCCCTTCCCTTCGGCGAATGCGCCTCGCCCTCCACCAGCACGTCCGTGCCTGGTTTCAAGAGGTGGGCCTCGCTCGCAGCCTTCAGACTCGACTGACCGGGCTCGCCTCGGTACTTGTCCGCGACGAGCACCGGCACCTGCGTCTCCGCGACGTGTAACCGGCCGGCCTTCAGGCTGAAAGTGGCCTTCAGTACCACGTACATCGTGTCCACGCCCTGCGCGTCTGGGAACAGAAACATGCCGGGCGAGAAAGGTGTTTCGTTGCGAACCTGAAGCATGTCCGCCTCCTTTTCAGACGCCGAACGCCCATGGGGGCAGGCGCTGGCGGATGGCGGATGCCCGCGCCAGCGCCGCCCGCTGCTTCGAGGAAAACGCGCGCACCAAGACGGATTGAGCGCCCTGAGTCCGCAGCATCAACTCCATTGCATGCACGTGCCGCCGCCGCATCGGTCCGATTGTCAGCGCATCCAACAGCCGTTCGCCGGTGAGCGGCTGTCCTCCCAGAAAGCGCGAGCCGGGCGCGAAGTCCTTTCGAACAGCCTGCCACCAGCGTGCGACTTCCTCGGGCGCGGGCCGCGGCAAAGCATCCTCCGGACGGAGCGACAGGTCCGCGTCCAGGTCGTCCTCCTCCAGCGGCGGCAGGGCATCGTCCGGCTCCTCCTCCGGAAGCACGTAGGTCTCCTTCAGTTTGAGCCCGGTGATGGCACTGAAGGACTCACCCGCCAGCCTGGCTACGAGCGGAGGCCCGGCCATGGCACGCAAGCACGCGTCCGCTGCGCTCCGCAGTCCACTGAAGCCGAGCGCCCAAAGCGCATCCGCACTGGCCGCCGCGTCCTTCGTGAACGCGACAAGTCGCTCCAAGGCATCGTCCTCGCCCACGAGCGCTTGCAACACCCACGCCTGCTTCCGGACGAAGCCCACCTCCGTTACCGCGTCCACGCCGTTGGCGGTCCAGGCTTCTCGCAGGCCAAACACCAGCCCCGCCTCAATGGCGGACCGCCGGACCTCGGGGCGCGAATCCCCAAGCAGAACCCCAAGCGCTTTGGGAGGCGGCATCCTCGCTGAGGGTCTCAACGCCCGCAGCGCCGCCGCAGTCACCAGCCCGTCGGAATCCCCCAGTAACTCCACCACCCCACTCATGGGGGCACTGCCGCGAAAGGCCAATACCTCCAACGCCAGTACGCGGAGTTCCGGCTCGGCGGTGTTGAGCCAGGACGCCAGGGCCGCGTCCACGCCCGCGCTCTCCGCCAACTCCAGCGCGCGGTGCAGTGCGGCCCATACCTGGGACGGAACTTGGCCTGACCGCTCCTCCACAGCCTCCAACACGACGGGCGGCGTCAACGAAAGCAGCGCCCAGGCGGCGGCGAAGACCTCACCCGGCTCCTCGCTTTCATGCAGGCGGGGAATCAGAAACTCGACCGCCGGCACTCCCGCCACAACCAGCCCATCCAAGTGGGCGAGCAACCGCTCCTCCAAACTGGAGGCTTCGTCCAGGGTGAAATCAGGCGCAACCAGGGCCCGCTCCCACTGGGACCAGAGAAAGGCGGCTTCGGCGAGATGTTCCTCGAAAACATCCACCAGCATCGCCGCCCCCTCAGTTCACCTGGACCGAGCTACCCTTGATACGGTTGACCCCCGAGGCCTGCGTCTCCACGTACACCCCGCGGATGATCACCTTGCCGTTACGGCGCAGGGTAATGCTGGCCTGACCGCAACGGAGAACCACCTCGTCCTCGCCCTCGATGACCACACGCTGACCATCCACGAGGGCTTCGATGGGCGGAGAGGCGGGCCCGGAATTGGACTCGTCCAGCAAAGCGTCGAGCAGAGGGGTGGGGTTAGCACCCTGCTCCAGGCCAATGACCAACGGTAGCCGGGGGTCGCCGTTTTCGAAGAGCAGCACCGCGCTCTGCCGGGTGGCCACTGCGTGCTGCACCATTTCTGGTGTCAAATGGAGCGTCCGCTTCGCAGGCAGCGGCCCCTCCGGGTTCCCCCCGAAGTCCACCAGCAGGAGTCCCCCTGCATTCACGCCGGTGAACCACCCCAATCTGCTGCCCCAGATTCGCTTGCGTGGCGCCTCTGCCACTCCAGACTCTGAGGCGGATTTCCCCGAGGACATGCTCATGGCGGCATCCTTCTCGCGGACCTGGCGCAGGCCCATGCTGGCATGCTCTCACACACTCCTCGTCGAATCACCTACTCAGAGGGGAGGGCCTCCTGAACGCTTGGTCCAAAGACGCCAGGGCGCATTCCCACTCCACGAACTCATATGCGGCCGCGTTCCAGGAACCGCCGTTCCCCGTGGCCAAGCTCCGCCCGGGAAGCAATGAGCAAGCCCCGGGTGTCAAAACCTACCGCGGCACGGATGGCCGCCGTGAGCCAACCACAGCGCTGCCGTTCCAGCATTGTCACTGACGCCGAAATCGGGGCGTAACCGTTCACCGGCTGGTGCCTGCTTGAAGAGACATCGGGGCAGCGGACGGTGGGCGGGACGGCGCTCGACGGTGTTGGCCGCGGCGTGACACACCGCCACTCGTGGCGGAACTCGACCCCCGGGACGCGCGGATTGCGAAGCTGGAGGCGCTGCTGGAAGCGGCGCTGGGGCGCATCGCGCACCTGGAGGAGGAGAATCGGCGGTTGCGCGAGGAGAACCGGCAGCTGCGCGAGGAGAACCGGCAGCTGCGCGAGGAGAACCGGCAGTTGAAGGAGCGGCTGAATCTCAATTCGAGCAACTCCTCGAAGCCCCCCTCCGCGGACGCCCCCGGCACGCCGCGCCCGCTGAAGAAGCCCACGGGCCGCCGCCCCGGTGGTCAGCCAGGGCACAAGAAACATGAGCGAAGTCTCCTGCCGCCCGAAGCCGTGCAGCACGTCGTCGAGTTGGTGCCCAAGGAGTGCCAAGGCTGCGGGCACCGGTTGGAGGGCAGAGACTGCGAGCCGCGCCGCCACCAGGTAGTGGAAGTGCCGCCGTTGTCGGCCGTCGTCACCGAGTACCGCAGCCACGCCCTGGAGTGCCGCGCGTGCGGCACGCTGACGCGCCAGCCGGTGCCGGCGCACGCCCGCAGCGCTTTCGGAGACAGGCTGGGGGCGCTGGCCAGTCTGCTGGTAGGCAAGTACCGGCTGTCCAAACGACTGGTGAAGGATGCCCTCTCGGACATGGTAGGCGTGGACTTGTCGGTGGGCAGCGTGGTGAATCTCGAAGGGGAGATGACGGACGCATTGGCCCCAGCGGTGGCCGAGGCCCTCGCATATGTGCAGGCGGCCGACGAGGCCCACGCGGACGAGACGGGATGGGTGGAGGGGCGCAAGGATGGCCGGGGCCATCGTGCCTGGTTGTGGGTGGTCGCCACGGCCTTGGTGGTGGTGTTCCACATCGCGCGGAGTCGTGGCGGCAAGGTGGCCCAAGCCCTGCTGGGGGAGGGCTTCCTGGGCTTCCTCACCACGGACAGGTGGGCCGGGTATGACTGGTATGACAAGGGCCTGCGCCAACTCTGCTGGAGCCATTTAACGCGCGACTTTCAAGGCTTCATCGACCGCGGAGGCGAAGGCTGCCGCATTGGCGAGCGGTTGATGCGCGAGCGCCACCGCTTCTTCAAGTGGTGGCACCGGGTGCGCGATGGGACGCTGGCTCGAGAAGACTTCGAGCAGCGGATGAAGAAGGTACGACGCACGGTGGGCCGACTGCTGCGTGAGGCCGAGGTACGCGCGGAGAAGAAGACGGCGGGCATGGCACGAGAAATCCTCAAACTGGAGGAGTGCCTCTGGACCTTTGTCGACGTGCCCGACATCGAGCCGACGAACAACTTCGGCGAGCAGTGCATCCGCCACGCCGTCATGTACCGCAAGACGTCATTCGGGACGCAAGGCCCCGAGGGCAGCTGCTTCGTCGAGCGCATCTTCACCGCCGTCACCACGCTCAAACTGCAAGAGCGGGGCGTACTGGACTTCCTCACGGACACGCTGCGCACGCACCGCCGGAGCCTGCCGCCTCCCTCGCTGCTTCCCCTTGCGGAAGTCCCTCAGCCCGCGCACGCAGCATGAGTCGGTGAACGGTTACATCGGGGCAAGCTCATGCCTCTCCAACGCCACGTGCGCGCGAAGTCGCTTCAAGGGCACGAAGCGTATGTGCGGCGACGACACCGCATTCACCACGACTGTGTGCCATCCTCGGCATGGCTGCACCACCGCGTCCTGGATTTGGCAATTTCCAGACAGGCACATGCGGCCCGGTGAACTGCGGCACCACGCGCGGGTGTGACCAAGGCAACCGTGTGCTACCCTCCCTGAGCACCAGACGCGGCGGCGGAACCTGTCAACGCGAGTGAGACAGTGAGTTCGAGAGATTACTGCGTAGCATCCTGTGAGGCAGAGAGCCGCGCGGGGTCATTTATCCAGACGATGGTTGGCGGGGCCTTCGGCACGGGTACACCGCGAGGGAAGCGCTCAGGGTGAGCGGCGTAGGCAGCGGCGAGCACGGCAGCGCGGGCCGCGAGGCGCTCGGCCGCCAGGCCGTGGTGCACGTCGTAGGGCGTCAGCAGGCCGAGGCCGCCGTGGTGGTGCTCATTGTTGTACCAGCCGAAGAAGTCACCTGAGTGGCCGCGAGCGTCCTGGATGCAGCCGAAGCACTCGGGAAAGTCGGGCTGGTACTTCATCGTCTTGAAGTGGGCCTCGCTGAAGGGGTTGTCGTTGGAGACGTAGGGCCGCGAGTGCGTCTTCGTCACGCCCAAATCGGCCATCAGCAGGGCCACCGGCTTGGACGTCATGGAGGAGCCCCGGTCGGCATGAATCGTCAACTGGCCGGGCACCACGCCTTGGCGCTCGCACGTCTGCGCCAGCAGCTTCTTGGCCAGGGTGGCTGACTCGCGGTGGGCCACCATCCACCCGACGACGTAGCGGCTGAAGACGTCCATGACGACGTAGAGGTAGAAGTACGTCCACTTCGACGGGCCGTGCAGCTTCGTTATGTCCCAGCTCCAGAGTTCATTGGGCTTCGTTGCGTGAAGCTGAGGCACCGGGTGGTTGGGGTGGCGCAGCTGGTCGCGGCGCTCGCGCACCTCCTGATTCTCGGCGAGCACCCGGTACATGGTGCGCTCCGAGCACAGGTAGCGCCCTCATCGAGGAGCTGCGCGTAGACTTCCGCGGGCGCGGCATCCACGAATCTCGGCTCGTGCAGCACCGCGAGCACCTCGGCTCGCTGCTCGGGCGACAGGGCCCGCGGCTGAGGGCCTCTGCGCACCGGCCCGTGTAGGGGCCGAGCCTGCCGGTAGAAAGTGGCGCGCGGCAGGCCCAGTGCCTGGCACACCGGCGCCACGCCCAGTGCGTCGACAGCCTCCAGTGCCACGGCCATCAGGGCGTCTCGCCGGGCATGGGCAGCTCCACTCCCAGGATTTCCGATACTTTTTTTTGGAGGTCCAGCAGGGCCTCGGCGCGCTTGAGGCGCACCTGGGCCCGCGCCAACTCCCTCTCGAGCTCGGCCACGCGTCGGGCACTCGCGTCGGGCACCTTCGCTGGCGGCCCTCGCTTCTTCGGGCTGCGGGCCGACAGCTCTCCCGCGTCGCGCTGACGTCGCCACGCGCTCAGCAGGGAGGAGTACAGCCCCTCGCGGCGCAGCAGCGCCCCGACTTCACCTGGCTGCGTGCAGCGCTCTGCCTCCGCCAGCACTCGCAGCTTGTACTCCGCTGTGAATCCTCGGCGCCTGGCCTTCTCCACCACCTCGGTCTCCCGGACTCGAGTCTCTTCCACCACTGGATTCATCGTTCCTGCCTGGGTCGCCCTGCACACTAAACTACCGGGTACGAACTGTCTCACTCACGTTGGCAGAGAGGGCGGGATGGGCGGATGCGTTGCCGGGTGGAGCGCCTTGCTCGTGAATCGCATCTGGTTGACGTCATGCGAACTGGTCGTGGCACTCGAATCGCAGACCCCATCGAGGTGCAAGGCATGCAGCTTGAGAATGTGCGGTTCGAACTCGACGAGGTTGCTGTGTGGTGACCCGACCGGTGGAGATACTGGGCGTCGGCATGGTGACACCCGTGGGCCTCAACGCCCCCACGACAGCGGCGGCGGTTCGTGCCGGCATCGTGCGGACCCGCGAGACGTCCATCCTGGATCTGCGCTTCCATCCATTCGTTGCTGGATTCCTCGAAGCGATGCCAGAGCTGGCATTACTACCCGCTTCATTCAGCTACCGCGAGGAGCGGATGCTCCGGCTCGCAGTCCCCGCCCTCCAAGAGGCGGCGAGAGAAGCAGGAAAGGCAGTGCTGCTCCTGGGCCTTCCTGAGGAACAAAGCGACCCACAGCGCGCGGGGAATGCGTTCCTCCAGGAACTCATTCACGCGAGCGGGACACGCATAGAGCCAGGTGCGAGCAGGAGCTTCCCGCTGGGACGTGCCGCGGGGCTCTGGGCACTTGCCGAAGCCATCCAACTCATCTCTGCGGGAAGGGCCCAGGACGTCCTCGTGGGCGGGGTCGACTCGCTCGTGGACCCAATGGTGCTCGCCGGGCTCGAAGCGGACCACCGAATCGCCGGCACCCGCCCTTCAGACGTCTTCATCCCGGGCGAGGGTGCCGGGTTCCTATGGCTCGCTCCGGCCGGAACGGCCCGGCGGCGACGGCGAGAAGCACTGGGAGAAATTTTTGGAATGGGCGTCGGCCGCGAACCGGGCTATCGGGAGAGCTTGGAGCCCTACCTGGGCGAGGGGCTCTCCGCTGCGTTCCACGAGGCGTTTGCTGACATGCCAAGGGGCGAGCAGCACAACGTCCGCACAGTCTACTTGAGCTTCAATGGCGAGAGCTTCTGGGCGAAAGAGTGGGGTGTAGGCCATCTACGGTTCCAGAGCCGATTCGACGGCAACCTGCGAGTCGAGCACCCCGTGGAGAACTTTGGGGACCCGGGGGCAGGGCTCGGGCCGCTCATGGTGGGCTTGGCCACCATGGCCCTGCGACGTGGATACAGGCAGGGGCCTTGTCTTGTATCCTGCTCTTCTGACCGAGAGGAGCGTGCCGCGGTGCTGCTGCGTTCGGTCGAGCAAGGGGGATAAGGCACATGCCAGAGTTTGGTGAAGACATATTGTCGCCGGATGACGGGGACGACCATCCGGACGACTGTCTCTTCTGCAAGGATGGCGAGCCGAAGCTGCGTAATTTCAAGACGAAGCATGGGGCCGACAAGGATGAGGAAGAACTCCGGAAAAGCCTCATGAGTTCGGAGCGGGAGGTCACTTCCGATCCAAAGGTAGGCCCCATCCACCCTGTCCCGGGAGGGAACGACCCGACCACAGGCTGGCATGTCGCCGCGGGAATCCTCGAGGAATTCGAGGTCGAGATGGCAGCGGCGCCGCATCACATCATTCCAGGCGACGCGGTGATGGCGAAGTCAACCTTGGAGAAATGGACGCGCGCGAGCAAGGGGGCAATCAAGCAGGACATCGGCTACACCATCGATGGCGCCCTCAACGGGATCTTCCTCCCTCACCTGCCGGACATCTACTGGATGCGCAAGAAGCGGGTGGCAGACCTGCGCGAAGCGCGACTGAAGAACCCGACGGCCGCTCCTGCCCTGACCAAGCCAGACCAGAAAATAACGCTGAGGGACTTCTACGGCAGGAAGTGGAGCCAGTTGAGCGACCGGTCTCAGCAGAGCATCGGCGAGATTGTGATGCTCGCCACGTGGCTGCAGATGCACTACGTGGACCACAAGGCGAGCTACCCGACAGCGACGGGCTCAAGCGCTTCGTACAACGAGGAAGCCATGCAGTCGTGCAACAACCTTGGCGACCTGATGTTGAACTACCAGGTCGTATGCGAGCGTTCGAAGGCGGGCGATGGCAAGCACTACCCTCCCTACGCGCTGGTGGCGAAAATCAACGCAGAGTCCACCTTCTTCAAGGGGCGATTCACCGGCCGCCCGGATCGCTGGGATGTCTGGGTCTCTCCGCTGGCGTACCATGTGACGCAGGCGCTCAAGTCTGGAAGGATGGTGCTTGCCAGCAAGGGGGGCATCACCCGCAAGTATTGATGGCGCATGAAGTGCTCACGGAGGGGCCCGACGTGTATTACCGCCTGACCAATGATCTGTACTCCTCGAACTTCGCCGGCCTTTCGTCGACGCCGACGACGGGGGTGCCCTGGACCATGGGGGTGCGTAGCAAGGCACAAGTCGAGGAGCCGATTCCGTGCGAACTGCATCCGGAGAGTGCAGACCCGCCGCCGGACCTCATCCTCACCATCCCCATCTTCTCCACCCGCCTCATCGAGGTACTCAAAAGTGTGGGGGTGAAGAACATGGATTTATACCAGGTGGCGTTGAACCACCCGGAACTGGGCAAGACGTACACCGACTATCGGGCCGTCAACATCCTCGGCCGGATTGCCTGCGCGGACCTGAAGCAGTCTCAATACCTGCCAGACCACGAGCCACCGCTGATGAAGTTCGACAAACTCGTGCTCGATGAGACGAAGACGATGGGCGTGCCCATGTTCCGGCTGGCGGAGTCGACGATGTGCATCCTCGTCTCGGAGAAGGTGAAACAGGCGCTGGAGACAGCAGGGCTCCGCGGCGTACGACTCCTGTCTCTAGACGGCGCTGCCAACACCGGGGGAAATTGAGATGGGAACCAAGGTCTACGCCAATGGCCGGGGTATTGCCGCCGAGGACAGTGGCGGTCAGAGCATCGCCTTTCCGGATGTATGCAAGACGCCGAGCCCAGGCGGGCCCATTCCCCTGCCCTATCCGAACGTCGCGATGAGCTCGGACGCGGCCAAGGGGCCCAAAAGCGTCCAGGTCAACGGCAAGATGCCGATGGTCAAAGGCGCGCAGTACAAGAAGTCATCAGGAGACGAGGCAGGCACCGCTGGTGGCGGGGTGCTGAGCAGTTCCACCAAGGGAGTGGCGGAGTTCATGCTGTATTCCTTCGACGTGAAGTTCGAGGGCAAGAATGTGTGCCGGCTCGGTGACTCGCTCTTCCACAACAAGAAGAACGCAGTCGGGTAGCAACGCGCGCACCTTCGCGGAGCCGATGACGTCAATCAGCGCCTCCGCGGCTTGAGCGCTATCCCAGCACCGCCACCAACTGGCGGCACTGGGCCAGCAGCTCGCCCTCCTGGGTCCACAGCTGCTGGAAGTCCTCCGAGTAACCCTCCGCCGCCTGCCGTGAGCGCCCCGTGCGCAGGAAGTAGGCGTCCTCGCGCAGGCCGGGCCGCGGCAGGTCGTGGAAGAAGTGCACGGTGAAGTCCACGCTCGCCGCCGCGTGGAAGCCGTCCACCCGCGAGAGCACCGACGGCGGATAGGCGTCCATCAGCCCCACGCACAGCGGCGCGTCCAGCACCAGCGCGTCCTTGGGACGAATCCACCCGCCCGTCTCCGCCACGTCCGCGCCGGAGTACGGCGCCGAGCCCACGCAGAAGCGATACTCAAAGAAGCTGCAGAAGGTGGGCATGGGCACGTCGTCCGGCACCGCGGGCACCTCGTGCGGAGCCGGGACAACGGGGCGCTTCACGTCGAAGTACTCCGTCACCCCACCGCGCGACGCGCCGAACGTGGCGGTGGCCACGCACAGCACCCCCGCGGCGCTCTCCACGCGCGCCGTCGCGTGGGTGACGAGCCGCCCCGTCCTTTCGATGCGCGTCTGGATTTCCGCGTCGCCCTCCACCGCCGGCGCGCAGAAGTGCGCGGTGAGCGTGCGCACGGGGCGCCCCACCTGCTGGGCCTGCGCCAGGGTGTGCTCCAGCGCGCGCAGCGTCGCCCCCGCGACGATGCCGCCATAGGCGCCCTTGCCCTGATACCAGGGCGCGGTGAAGCGGATGCCGTAGCGGTTGGGAGAGAGCGGCTCGGGGGTGGTGGCGGCGAGGAAGGCAGCGGTCATGTCGCGCCGCAGCGTATCAACGCGGCCCCGAGGTGTCCGGCCCAAGCCGCACACGGGCTCGCCGCCTCTTCAAGCGAACAGGCGCCAGTCGACGGGCGGACGGCCGTGGGACTCCAGCGCCTCATTCACGGCGCTGAAGGGACGGCTGCCGAAGAAGCCATTGCTGGCTGACAGCGGAGAGGGGTGCGTGCCCTCGATGATGACGTGCCGCTTCGCATCGATGAGCTTCTTCTTCTTCTGCGCGTAGCGGCCCCACAGCAGGAACACCACCGCGTCATCCTTGGCGCTCACCGCGCGGATGACGGCGTCCGTGAAGTCCTCCCAGCCGTGGCCCGCGTGGCTGTTGGGCTTCGCCTGCCGCACCGTCAGCACCGCGTTGAGCAGCAACACGCCCTGCCGGGCCCACGGAATCAGCGAGCCGTCCTTCGGGCGGGGCACGCCCACGTCGCTCTCCAGCTCCTTGAAGATGTTCACCAGCGACGGCGGCGGCGCCACGCCGGGCTGCACCGAGAACGCCAGCCCGTGGGCCTGTCCCGGCCCGTGGTAGGGGTCCTGCCCCAGCAGCAGCACCCGCACGTCTTCATAAGGCGTGAGCCGGAAGGCGGAGAAGAGGTCCTCCTCCGACGGGAAGACGGTGGCCGCCCGCCGCTCCGCTTCGACGAAGCGCTCCAGCTCCTGGAACGACGGCGACACCAGCGCCGCGCGCAGCGCCTGCTTCCAATCTTCCGGCAGCCCTTCCGCGAGCATGAACGCCTCCCCTTCCAGCGGCGGCGGCATTGAAGCACCGGGCTCCAAGAGGGCCCACTGCTTTCCACCCGCCCACGCTGGAAACCGTCGGTGGGCGGCCCCTGCCCCAGAAAGCAGCCAGGCAGGCGGGGCGGGTTCTTGGGCCCTGGGGCCAGAGCGCGCTAGCCTGGGCGGCGCCATGACGATGTACACCGAGTCACTCCGCGCGTTCCTCAAGCCCGTCCTGCCCTACATGGACGACGAGGCCGTGTCGGAAATCATGATCAACGGCCCGACCGACATCTGGATTGAGCGCAAGGGCCGGCTCACGAAAGTGGATGCATCGTTCACCGACGAAGGCCTGCTCGGCGCCGCGCGCAACATGGCCCAGTTCGTGGGCCGCATGCTCAACGAGGAGCGCCCCCGCCTGGACGCGCGCCTCCCGGATGGCAGCCGCATCCACGTGGTGATTCCGCCCATCGCGCGCAAGGGCACCACCATCTCCATCCGCAAGTTCTTCAAGGAGAAGCTGACGGTCAACTCCTTGATGAAGTTCGGGTCGCTCACGCCGCAGATGGCGCGCCTCATCGAGGCGGGCATCGCCACCAAGCTCAACATGCTGGTGGCCGGCGGCACGGGCTCCGGCAAGACGACGCTGCTCAACATCGTGTCGTCGCTCATCCCGGACGAGGAGCGCATCCTCACCATCGAGGACTCGGCCGAGCTCCAGCTCAACCAGTCCCACGTCGTGCCCTTCGAGAGCCGGCCCCCCGACAAGTTCGGCAAGGGCGCGGTGGACATGGGCGACTTGCTCCACTCCGCGCTGCGTCTGCGCCCCGACCGCATCGTCGTCGGCGAGGTGCGCGGCGGCGAGGCCTTCCACCTCATGCAGGCCATGAACACCGGCCACGGCGGCTCGCTGGCCACCACGCACGCCAACACGCCCACGGACACGCTGCGCCGCATCGAGTCGCTGTGCCTCATGTCCGGCGTGGACCTGCCCATGGTGGCCGTGCGCGCCCAGGTGGCCAGCGCCATCAACTTCATCATCTGCTGCGAGCGCCTCCACGACGGCAGCCGCAAGACGATTGCCCTGTCGGAGGTGCTGCCCCTCAACGAGAAGGGCGACTACCGCACCCAGGACATCTTCGTCTTCACGCCCGTCACCAAGGACGAGGACGACCACATCCTGGGCTACCACGCGCCCACAGGCATCATCCCCAACTTCGTCAGCAAGGCGCGCGCGTACGGCTTCAACGACCTGGACGAGGCCTTCTTCGACCCGGCCACCTACGGCCTGCCGCCGCCGCCCACCTTCCACGCGGGCGAGTCCTACACCGTGCGCTGGGCCCCGTCCCTGAAGCACCGCGAGCAGGGGAGGCCAGACCCGGACCACTTCAAGACGGAGTGGTCCGCCTTCGAGCAGCGCCTCAAGCAGGACGCCCGCGACGCGAAGGCCGGCAAGGCCGCCGCAGCGCCGCCTCCGCCGCCCGCGCCGGCCGTGCAGGTGCAGGTGCCCGCGAGCCACCCCACCCCGCCGCCCGCCGCCCGCGCCCGGCCGCCAGAGCCTCCGCCGGCCGTGAGGCCCGCGACGCCCCCGGCCCGGCCCGCGGCCGCCGCGCCGCCGCGCCCGCCGCCCCCCATGGACGACGACGCGACGCCGCCGCCCACGCGCAACCCCTTCGCGGAGGGCCCCGACGAGACGCGCACCGCCATCCCCACCGAGGCCAAGGTCGAGGTCTCCGAGGACCTGCTCGCGGAGGATGACGGCCCCAGCACGGTACCCCCGCGCCGGCCTCCGCCCTTCACCCCGCCTTCGCGGGCGCCCTCGCCCAACCTGGCCACCGGCGCGCGCCCGGCCGTGGGCGCTCGCCGCCCCCCGCCGTCCCGCCCCGCGCCGGAGTCCGATGAAGACGACGACGACGGCACCCAGGGCTCGAATGGCGGCTCCGAGAAGACGCAGATTCGCCCGGCGCCGTCGGAGCGGCCCCGGCGCTGAAGCCACGCCCCGACCCGGCGCGTCGGAAACGACTCCGGGCCGGTGGGGCGGCCTCCCACCACACGCGCTCCGCCCTGGCGGGTTTCACCCGAAGCACGAGCGGTGATTCCCGACCTTGCGAGGAGGTCCGGTCAGGGGGAAAGTGTTTGGGTGTGGATCTCCCTCCTCGCCGCGCTCACCCTGGCCACCCAGGCGCCCGCCGCGGCGCCTCCCCCGCCGCCCCTGTCCATCCTGGTCGCGCCGCCTGACGCGGCGGGAGCGCCCTCCCACGTCGTCGAGTTCGCCCAGGAGCACGTGGCCGAGCAGCTCCGGGCCCGTGGGCTGGTGGTGGTCCGTATCGAGGACATCACCCGCAAGCTGTCCGCGTCCAAGCGCCGCCCGCTGCTGCGCTGCAACCGCACGGCGGCCTCCTGCATCCGTTCACTGGGCGCCGCGGGGAAGACGGAGCTCGTCCTGGTGACGGAGCTGGGCCAGCTGCTCAGCGGCTACCGCACGGGCGCGCGCATCTACACCGCCGATGACGGCGCGCTCGTCACCGAGCACCTCATCCCCGGCGTGAGCGAGGACCAGCTCCTGGACTCGCTCACCCAGTCGCTCGACGCGGTGTTGCCCGTGGCGCAGACGGCCCTGCGCGGCCCGCCGCCAGCGCCGCCCCCAGCCGAGCCGCCCCCGCCGCCCGTGGCCGTGGTGGAGGCGAAGCCGCTGGCCCCCGAGTTGGAGCCCGAGCCCCTCCGCCCGCTGCGCCGCTGGGCGTGGCTGCCCGCCGCGGGCGGCGCGGCGCTGGCCGGCGTGGGCACCGTCTTCTACCTGCAGGCGGGTGACAGGTATTCACGGCTCGACAAGGACGGCACGCCGGACGCGCCGCTGGACGACGCGGATGGCCTCGCGTCGTCGGGCCGCCGGGCGCAGACGCTGAGCCGGGTGGCCTTTGGACTGGGCGCCGCGGGGCTCGTGGCGGGCGCGGTGATGTTCCTGCTGCCCGGTGAGCTGCCCGCGAAGGTGCAGCCCTCCGCCGCCGTGGTCCCCGGTGGGGGCATGGTGGGCCTGTCCGGGACGTTGCCTTGAATTCGAGGAGAGTCATGCGGAAGACCAGGATGCTCGGCGCCACGGGCACCGCGCTCGTGGCGGCGCTCGGCGCGGGCGCTTGCTACGACTTCGACGGCGCGCGGCAGCGCTGCAGCGACGAGGGACGCTGTGAGCCCAACGTCGCCGACTGTATCCCCGTCCCCGGCGAGGACCTTCCCGACGACGCCTTCGCCGACACCGACTGTGACGGCGTGGACGGACAGGCGGACGCGGGGCTCTTCATCGACCCCATGGATGGGGATGACGACGCGGGCGTGGGCACCCGGCAGGCGCCGCTGCGCACCGTGGGCCGCGCGCTGGCGATGCTGCGCGAGCTGGACGGCGGCCCGCGCCACCTCTTCCTCGCGGGCGGCGCCTATGACGAGGCGGGCCTGGTGCTGGACGTCCCCGCCTCGTTGCACGGCGGCTATGCCGGACGCAGTGGCGGCTGGCGCCGCGCCGCGGACCGCGTGGCCCTGTTCGACGCCGGCACGCTGGGGTTGACGGTGCGGGGCCTCCAGGACGCGGACGTGCTGATGGAGTACGTGCAGGTCAGCGCCGCCACCGCGACCGGCCCCGGTGAGCCCTCCATCGCCGTGCGCATGGTGGACTCCTCCGGGGTGCGCCTGCGCCACGTCACCCTGGCCGCGGGCGCGGGTGGCCTGGGCGCCCCCGGCGCTGCGGGGGACGCGGGCCTGGGCGGCCCGGACGGAGGCGAAGGCGGGCACGGCGGCGTTGGCAACTCCGACACGGGCCAGGGCGGGACGCCTGCCTCCATCACCTGCCCGGATGACACCCAGCCCACGGGCGGCTGGGGGGTGATTGGCAGCAGCGGCGGCAATCCTGGACGGGATGGCGGCACGGGTGGGCCCGACGAGACGGGCGGCGCGGGCGGCGCGGGCGGTGGTGCGCCGGACGCCGCGTGCTCCGGGAACGAGTGTGTCTGCAACCCCCCTCCGGGCGAGCCGGGCCAGGGCGGCACGGAAGGAGGCTCCGGCACACCGGGCGGCGGCGGCGCGGGCCTGGGGGTGCTGCTCGACGGGACCTGGGTCGCTGAACAGCCAGGCGAGCCCGGCGGCGGCGGCGCGGCGGGCTTCGGCGGTGGCGGCGGCGGGTCTGGCGGAAGCTGCAACATCGACAACGTGAGCGTCGCGGGCGGCGGCGGCAGTGGCGCGGGCGGCGCGGGCGGATGTGGTGGCGGCGGCGGCGGCGGCGGCGGCGGCGGCGGCGCGTCCATCTCCCTGCTGCTCATCGGCTCCCAGGCGGCCGTGGAGGAAGGCAGCGTGCTGCGCACGCTGGGTGGAGGCCCGGGTGGCGAGGGTGGCGAAGGCGGCAGCGGCGGCCCAGGAGGCGAAGGCGGGCCCGGCGGCGGCGGCGGCCAGGTCGTGCGGGACGGAGGCGTCGTTGACGGAGGCATCCTCATCCACCGGACGACCGGCGGCGCGGGCGGCCCGGGCGGTCCCGGTGGCGGCGGCGGCGTGGGCGGCGGCGGTGGTGGCGGCGGCGGAGGGCCCTCGGTGGGCGTGTGGTGCGGCCCGGGCGCGACGGTCCGCTACACGGATGGCGGCGTCACCTTCCAGGTCGGTCCGGGGGGGCGGGGCGGCTCCGGCCCCGGGCTCGAGGGAAGCGCGGGCGCGCAACTGCCGGAGGTCGACTGCGTCAGCCCCAACCCGTAGCGTCCGCTGTCCGACGTTAGAGGGCCTGCCCGGAGGGCGCTGGCGTGCTGCGCCTGACCGCCGGCCAGGCACTCCGGGCCAGAGCACATCGCCCCACCCGGGTCCTCCTGCTACGCTGCTTCCCGGTTTGAGATGGCTTCCGAGTTGATCTGCGATACCTGCGGCCTGGCCGTACCCTCCGACACCACCGTGTGCCCACGCGATGGGACGGTGGTGCTGTCGTCGTTCGACGTGCCCCCCCGCATGGAGGAGCCGAACGTGGTGGTGCAGGCCCCGGAGCCTCCCCCGCCCGCGGCCGTGCAGAGAGATCCGCTCATCGGCTTGAAGCTGGGCGAGTACGAGCTGCGCTCGCGCATCGGCGTGGGCGGCATGGGGCTGGTGTACGAAGGCATCCAGCCGCTCATCGGCAAGCGCGTGGCGGTGAAGGTGCTGCGTCCGGAGCTGGCCCACTCCACGGAGCAGGTGGAGCGGCTGCTGGCGGAGGCCCGCGCCGTCAACGCCATCCGTCACCGGGGCATCATCGACATCTTCGGCTTCGGCCAGGTGCCGGACGGCCGGCAGTACATCGTCATGGAGTACCTGGAGGGCCAGGCGCTCGACGCGGTGCTGACGGAGAAGAACCGGCTGCCGGTGCAGGAGGCGCTGGCGCTGCTCGACGAGGTGCTGGCCGCGCTGGCCGCCGCGCACGGCGCGGGCGTGGTGCACCGCGACCTCAAGCCGAGCAACATCTTCCTGGTGCAGCAGCCGGACGGCTCGCGCTACGTGAAGGTGCTGGACTTCGGGCTCGCCAAGCGAGGCCAGGGCCCCACCGGCCGCACCGCGCAGACGCGCACGGACATGGTGGTGGGCACGCCGGAGTACATGGCGCCGGAGCAGGCGCGCGGCCAGGAAGTGGGTCCGATGACGGACCTCTACGCCCTGGGTGTCGTCACCTTCGAAATCGTCACCGGCCGCCTGCCCTTCGTGGGCAGCTCGCCGGTGGACCTGCTGATGAAACACGTGGAGGCGCGGCCGCCTCGCCCGTCGGAGTTCGTCTCCGACTTGCCGCCCGCGCTGGACGCCTTCATCTTGCAGATGCTCACCAAGGACCCGGAGACGCGCCCCAACTCCGCGGACGCGCTGCGGCAGCAGCTCCACAAACTGCGCCGCACCCTGCGGGCCTCCACGCGCTCCAACCCCAGCGCGCTCGCGCCCGGCTTCGAGAAGTCCCCCGCGGCGGCGGAAGCGGACTCGCGCCGTCCCACCACGCCGGTGCCGGTGCCCCCGGAGCTGAACACCGAGCTGACCTCGCAGGAGCTGCGCGCCGCGGGCGTCCGGAGCCCGCTGCGCAAGCACCTGCCGCTGGTGGGCGCCGTGAGCTTCGCCGTGCTGCTGCTCGCGGGGGCCGCCGCCGTCGTCATCCGCGCCGCGAAGGCCCCCTCATTCGTGCCGCCCTCCATCACGCCGCAGCGGGCCGCCGCGGCCACCCCGCCTCCCGCCGCGCCCGAGCAGGCCGCCGCGGCCACCCCGACTCCCGCCGCGCCCGAGCCGGAAGTGCCGCTTCAGCCCTTGGTCGTCGCCGCCGTCGCGCCGCCCCGGCCTGACAGCGCGGAGCGTCCGCCGCCGGCCCCGCGCGCCGAGGTCACCCGCGTCGCGCCGCCCCGGCCCCTGAAGGCCTCCGCCCCCACGCTGGAGGACATCCTCCAGAGCATCGACCGGCTGGAGCGCCGGGTGGACCGGCTGGAGACGAGCGGGAAGCTGGACGCGCCCAAGGCCAACGCCGCGCGAAACCTGCTGGCCAAGTACCGCCACGACGCGCGCGCCGACACCAGCGTCCACGCCCGCATCGACCTGCTCAAGAAGGTGACGGGCGTGGCGGGGATGATTCGCTGACGGCCGCTCAGAGCGCGCAGGACATCGGCTCGTTCATGGCGGCGATGGCGCGGTCCTTACTCACCAGCCGCCAGGCAGCGAGGTCCTCCAGCAACTGGTTGCGGTACTTCCGCAGCTCCGTGGGGTTCTTGCACGTCTTGATGCCGAAGTAGTCGGAGTACGGCGGCAGGGCCAGCTGCAGCTCGGCGAGCTCCTCCAGCTTCAACTCGCTCAGCTCACGGTCGAAGAGCGCCAGGGCCGCGTCCTCCACGCCGACGATGCCGCGCTCGAAGTAGATGATGGACAAGTCATAGGCGATGAGCTGGTCCTTCTGCATGAAGGTGTGGATGCGGTGCGCGGCCACTGAACGCTCTCGCGTGCCCTCGATGCCCAGCGCGGCGGCGATGCGCATGGCTAGGATGCGCTCACAAGCCCCGTCTCCCGGCGGCGACGTGCCCACGGTGGCGCCCAGGAACAGCCGCCAGGCCCACGCGGGGCCGTCCTCGCGCGGCGTCTGGAAGTACCGGGGGCACTCCATGTGGCGGATGTAGAGGGCCACCAAGTCCTTGGGCAGCTTGGAGAAGTCCGGCCGCACGAAGGTGATGGGGCGCGGGTTGCGCTGGGACTGCCCCGCCCGAAGGCTCATCCGCTCGCCTTCGATGCTGTGCTTGAGCTGCTTCTCCACGTCGAATTCGCTCTCCAGCGGCGGCAGCTTGCTCGCCGTGTAGAGGTACGTCAGCGGAATCACCACGCCGGCCAGGCCCAGCATGAACAAGACGATCCAGAGCAGACTCTTCACCCCCTCAGGCTACCAGGGGCAGCACGCGCCGGGCGCGTAGGTTAAAACCCCGACATGCCCGACTGGCACCCGGCCACCGTCACCGACAGTGCACCCGCCGCAGATGGCCTCACCGACCTGGTGCTGGACGTC
The DNA here is from genome assembly GCF_030168875.1 of Myxococcus sp. SDU36. Classification (NCBI taxonomy): domain Bacteria; kingdom Pseudomonadati; phylum Myxococcota; class Myxococcia; order Myxococcales; family Myxococcaceae; genus Myxococcus; species Myxococcus sp. SDU36. The sequence goes on along the minus strand of NZ_CP077414.1, from coordinate 7,467,947 downwards.
CGGGGCACGCCCCTGGCGGGCAGCCATGAGCGGCCAGGCCAATATGTCCACTTGCGCCTGCCTGGCGTGGGACAGGGGCTCTTCGCCATCGCCTCCCCGCCTGGCCGTCCAGGGACGCAGTGGGAGTTCCTCCTCAAGGTGGGCAGCCCGCTGCCCGACGCCCTCATCCACCTGCCTCGGGGCGCCCACGTCGACGTGTCGAGGCCGGAGGGGCGGGGCTTCCCGCTGGAGCGCGCCCGGGGACAGGACGTGCTCCTGTTCGCCACCGGCTCCGGCATCTCCGCCATCCGCTCCGTCATCACCAGCATCCAGCAGGAGCGCGGGGCCTACGGCCAGGTGACGCTCTACTTCGGCGCGCGCACACCGGGCGCCTTCGCCTACGCGGACGAGCTCCACGAGTGGGAGGCCGGCGGGATGCGCGTGGTGCGCACCGTCAGCCAGCCCGGCGCCAGCGGCTGGCAGGGCCTCACGGGCTACGTGCAGGCGCACCTGGGTGAAGGGCCCGTGCGGGCCGCGGTGGCCTTCCTCTGCGGACAGAAGGAGATGGTGCGGGGCGTGATGACGACGCTCCAGGCCCGCGGCATGCCCGCGGGCGACATCCACCTCAATTACTGAGCGGCGGACGCCCCGGCAGCGCCTGGCCCCTGCACGGTGGGCGACTCATAACCCACGTCCAGCAGCACCGCCGCCGGGTCGCTGTCCCCGTCGCGGCTGGCCACCTGGGGCGTCCACGCGGCCACGCCCAGCCAGCGTCCGTCCGGGCTGAAGCGCACGCGCCGCACGGACCAGTCGAAGCGGTGCTCGCCGCGCGCGCCCACGTCCCCTTCGGTGAACAGGTACACGCGCTTGTCCCAGCCGCCGCTGGCCAGCGAGCGCCCGTCCGGGGAGATGGCCGCCGTGGCCACCACGCCCCGGTGCACCGGCCACTTCGCCAGCACCTGGCCGGACCGCGCGTCCACCAGCGCGCCCGCGTTGAAGGGGCCTTGCGGCTCCTCCACGCCCTGGCGCTCGCGCTCGTACACCGCGCGGTCCCGCTCCGGCTTCTGCTCCGACAGCCCCACGCCCAGCCGCTGGCCGCGCGCGTCCACCGTGACGTCGCTCACATAGGCCGGGAAGGCAAACTCCGAGCGCCGCGCGAGCACCAGCGCGTCCACCGTCACCGCGCCCTCGGGCGGGCCGCCCTTCAGCGTGAGCACGGCCTCCTGCGTGACTTCGTCGAAGGCCACCTCCACCCGCTCGGAGAAGGGCGCGCCCAGCACGCCCTGGGTGCCCTGCGGCACGCACGCGTCGCAGATGGCGACGTCCACGCCCTCCACCCGCATGGACTTGAAGCGCAGGGACTGCGCGGGCGCCAGCCGCGCGGCGATGGTGCCCAGCGGCCCCGGCACGTTGACCGTCTCCTTCAGGAAGGGCACGTCGATGCCCGCCGCGGCGGCCGCCTCGCTGGTGAGCACCAGCGCGGGCGCGCGCGCGTCCAGCGCGAAGGCCAGCGGCGCCTTGTCATTCACCGTGCCGCCCAGCACCACGGAGCCGGCGCGCCGCTCGAAGCGCATGCGCGCCTGCCCCGGCCGCAGCCCCTCCACGGAGGTGCGCCAGGCCCGCACGTGCTTGTCCCAGCCGCCCGAATACAGCGTCCCGTCCGGCGCGAAGGCCAGCGCCGTCACCGGCCCCAGGTGTCCGCGCTCCTCGGAGCCGTACGCCAGCGCGGGCGCCGACAGCACCGTCATCAACCCCTGGTAGCTGCCCACCACCAGCCACTGCCCCTCCGGGTGGAAGGCCACCACGGACAGCGGCTCCTCGGTGCGGCGCTCCGCCACGAGCGCGCCGGTGGCCGCGTCGAAGAGGCGCACCACGCGGTCCTTGCCCGCGGTGGCCACGCGCGTGCCATCCGGGGAGAAGGCCACGCCCTCCACGTCGAACTCGTAGGGGTTGATGGCCGGGTCCGCCAGCATCGTCGGCTCGGCGGAGCCCAGCTCCCAGACGGAGAGGAAGTAGGACTTGCTGCCCAGGCGCGAGTACGCCACCCGCGCGCCGCGGGGCGCGAAGGCCAGGCCCCAGATGAAGTCCTTGTTGTTGAGGACAGCCCTGCGCCCCAGGCCCACGGCGCTGCCGGACACCCAGGTGCCCGGCTCCGACTCCAGCCGGGCGCTCAGCTCCGGGGACACCCGAGGAGGCGCGTGTGCGCAGCCACCCCCACCCACCGCCACCACCCCGCCCGCCAGCAGCGCGAACGCCCCCCTCGCGAACTTCATGTCCCAGAGCCTCCTGACGCCGAGGCGGCCTTCTGCCGCTCCTGCTCGACGTTGATTTCCTTCACGCCCTTGTTGTCGATGGACAACAGGAACAGCTGCTTCACCGCCTCGCGCTTCTCGTTGAAGGACGTGCGCCCGGTGGCCCCGTCGAAGTCCTTCAGGTTGGCCATCGCGTCACGCATCTGCGCGCGCGTGCGCGGTGCATCCTTCTGCTCCATGAGCTGCCGCACCATCCGGCCAGAGTCGTAGCCAATGGCCTCCAGCAGACCCGGGTCCCTGCCCGTCTCCGCCCGGTAGGCCTCGCGGTACTGCTGCACGAAGCGGCGCGTGGCCGGACGCTGCGAGTCCACGAAGAAGCCGTCCACGTACACCGAGCAGGTGACGAACTTGCCGCCGCGCTCCACCAGCTCCGGCAACCCCGAGCGGCCCTTGGGGCTGCTCCACTGGTTGGCGCCGAAGAGCGTCACCGTCTTCAGCTCCCGCTTGCCCGTCGTCTTGCGGATGCGCTCCAAATCGCGCGGATCACACGCGTTGGTGACGATGTCCTCCACCGCCAGCGCGGGCGCCACCAGGCTGACGCGGCGCCAGTCGTCCGGCATGAAGATGGCGTCGAAGTCGATGATGGGCTCCACGCCGCTCTTCACCTTCTCCATCGCCTTGCGGCGGCGGAAGGCGTCCAGCTTCTCGCCCTGCACGTCGCGCACGCCTTCGATGTAGTCGCCGCGGTCATCCAGGTAGTAGCGGCCCACCAGCTTCTTGGCCTCGGTGGTGAAGGTCGTCTGGTCATGCGAGTAGCGCTCCGCCCCGCGCACGCCGCCGCCCCGCGCCACCACCTGGTCCCAGAAGGCATCCGCCAGCTCAACGCCGTAAGGGATGTTCGGGTACAGCAGCGCGAAGCGCTTGTAGCCCTTCACGTTCATCGCGTAGTCGGCGATGGCCTCCGCCTGCGCCGCGTTGGTGAGCATGTTGCGGAAGATGTAGCCGCCCAGCTCGGTGATGCCATCCTGACGGCTCATGGTCAGCAGCGGCACCTGGAGCTCCTCGGCCACCAGCGCCGCGCGCTTCGAGTCGTCCGCCAGCAGGGGCCCCAGCACGGCGATGGCGCCATCGTCGAAGGCCAGCTGCTCCATGGCCTGGCCCGTCTTGTTGACGTCGCCTTGCGTGTCCTTCACCACCAGCTCCACGCCGCTGCCTTCCAGCCCCAACTGGATGCCGCGCAGCACGGCCTCGCCAATGGGCTGGTAGCGGCCCGTCATGGGCAGCAGCACGCCCACCGTGCGCGGGCGGGCCTCCACCCGGCGCGTGGCGCGGGCCAGCAGCTCGCGAGCCTGCGGCGCGAAGGCGTGGCCGGGCGCCTGGGCGAGGAAGCGGTTCAGCGTCTCCTCCAGCCGCGTCCAGTCACGCAGGTGGTAGTAGACGCGCGCCAGCTTGAAGGTGATGACGGGCCACGCCGGGTTGGACGGCGACAGGCCCTCCGCCACGCGGGCGATGTCCGCGAAGCCCGCACGGCCCTCCACCAGCGCCTCCACCTTGGCCACCGCGGCGGCCTGCGCCTGGGCGCCCTGGGCCTGGCCCGCCTCGTCCACCGCCATCCGCAGCGCCTGCTCGTAGAGGCCGGCGCCCTCGGCGGCGCGGGCGGCCTCGTTGAGCAGTTGGGTGCGCTCGGCGCCGCTGGCGCGCTCGGCGAGGCTGGAGAGCGTCTGGTACGCGTCGCGGTAGGCGCCCACCTCCATCGCGGAGACGGCCAGCTTGCGCTTGGCGTCATCCGCGCGCGCGTAGAGCGGGTTCTCGAAGAGCAGCTCGTTGAAGCTCTTGCGCGCGTTGACGAAGTCCTTGGATTCGAAGAAGAGGACGCCGGCCTGATACAGCGCGTCCTGGCCCGCGGTGGTGGCGGGATACGCCTTGCGCACCGACAGGAAGGCCTCCGCGGCCTTCTTCTTGTCCGGGGTGGCGCTGGCCGTCCGGGACGCCTGCGCCAGCGCCGCGTCGGCGGCGGGGTCCTTCTTCGCCTCCACCGAAGGACGCGTGGGGAACGGGTCTCCCGAAGGCAGGTCCCCGCCGGTGTCACCTCCGGAGGGCGTGCGGGTGGACCGGGGGCAGGCCGTCAGCAGCAGGGCCAGGGCGATGACGAGCGAGCGGCGCAAGGTGGGCAGGACATCCATGGCAGGGGCGTGCATAGCAGTGGGGTGCGCCCCCGTCGACACCCGAGCGGGGGGAAGATTCCACTGCCAGGATGCGCTGTTTTGCAGTGCCCGTGCCCACGGCGGCCCGCCGCGCCGCGGCGCCCGCCTGCCCGGCGAGCGCGGCACGGTGGCCGCGCCTTCGCGGCCCCGCGCCCGCAACCGTCGTCAGCCGAACAGCTCCTTCACCTTGCCGAAGAAGCTCTTCGACTGCGGATGCGACTCCTCGCCGGAGGCCTCCGCGAACCGCTCCAGCAGCTCACGCTGCTTCGACGACAGCTCGGTGGGCGTCTCCACCACGACGCGCACGTGCTGGTCTCCCCGCTGCTGGCTGTGCAGGTGGGGGATGCCCTTGCCCTTGAGCCGGAACACCTTCCCGGACTGGGTGCCGCTGGGGATGGTCATCTTCACCTTCCCATCCAGCGTGGGGACGTCGATTTTCGCGCCCAGCGCCGCCTGCGTGAAGGAGATGGGCACCTCGCAGAAGACCTCGTACTCCTCGCGCTGGAAGAGCGGGTGCTCCTTCACGATGACGGTGACGTAGAGGTCACCCGGCGGACCGCCCCGGTCCCCCGGCTCACCCATGCCGGACAGCCGCACGCGCGTGCCGTTGTCCACGCCGCCGGGGATGGCCACCTCGATGACCTCCTCGGCGGGCACCTTCCCGGAGCCCTTGCAGCGCGTGCACGGGTCTGGCACCACCGCGCCCGTGCCGCCGCAGTCACCGCAGGGCCGGGACACCGCGAAGAAGCCCTGGGTGTAGCGCAGCTCGCCGCTGCCACCGCACGCCGCGCAGGGCCGGGGCCCGGTGTTGCTCTTGCTGCCGGAGCCGGAGCAGGTGTCGCACTTCTTCGGCCGGGGAATGGTCACCTTGGGCCGGCAGCCGAAGGCCGCTTCCTCGAAGGTGATTTCCAGGTTGTAGCGCAGGTCCGCGCCACGCGAGCTCGTCCGGCGCCCTCCCCGGCCACCGCCGAAGATGTCGCCGAAAATCTCGCCGAAGATGTCGTTGATGTTGACGCCCTGGAACCCGCCCCCGGCGCCGCCGAAGCCCTCGAAGGGGTTGCCCGCGTGCCCGAAGCGGTCGTACTTCGCCCGCCGCTCGGGGTCGCTCAGCACCTCATAGGCCTCCGAGGCCTCCTTGAACTTCTCCTCGGCGTCCAAGTTCCCCGGATTCCGGTCCGGGTGGTACTGCAGCGCCACCTTGCGGAACGCGCTCTTGAGCTCCTGCGCGGAGACAGACTTCTGGACGCCCAGGACCTCGTAGTAGTCGCGCTTCTGACCCGCCGCCGCTGGCATTGATTACAACCCCTGGAATTTGCTGTGCTTTTCTGCGCTGCGTGAAAACTCGAACCACTATAACGCAGCGAAACGCACCGGCAATCCAGCGGGGACACGCGCCGCCCGCGCCCACCCGGCGCCAGGCGGGCATCCGGGCGGGTGGCGTGACGGGAAGAGAGGAAGCCGTCAGACGGTCCACACGCGGTTGGCCGTCAGCTCCATCCGGGCCAGCCTGCGTTTGAGTCCCGGGTCCACCGCGCCGGTGGAGGCCCACTTGGGCACCACGAAGTGGAGCTCCGCGTTGTACAGCTTCGCGGCGCTGGCCAGGAGGCTCCAGCGGTTCTCCGCCGTGGGGTCTTCCACCATGTTCGGGGTGACGATTTCCAAGATGATGGGCGTGCGTGCCGAATCCGACTGCCGGCAGGTGAAGTCGGGGCGGTGGTCCTCGATGGTGCCCGACAGGATGGGAGGCGGCATGAAGCCGGGAAGGCGCGCCTTGATGTCCGTGTACCCGATGGTCCGGAAGTACTCCGCCATCAGCCACAGGAGCCGCCGGCGCTCCTCGTCCTCCACGACCGGCTCACAGCCCGGATTGAGCAGGGCCTCTTTTTCGTTATTGGTTTCCATGGCTCCCCTGAACCTGTCCGCAGGGGTGAAGGTGGGCAATGGAACTGGCCCGGGCGCTGCAAGCGCCCGGTGGCAGGGCAGCCGACAAGGCATCAGACTCCAGGGCCCGGTAGCCTTGGACGTTCTGGCGACTCAGTGACAGAGTCCGCCGCCGAACAGTGGCTCCCCGTCCTTCGCCTCACGTCTACCGTCGGCTCCTCGGCTACCTCCGCCCGTACCGCCTGCTGCTCGCCGCGGGCGTGAGCGCGTCGGTGGCCGCGGCCATCGCCACGTCCGCCTACGCCTGGGTGGTGGGCCCCCTGCTGCGCGCGCTGCTCACCCACGAGCCCGTCACCGTCGCCGGGGTGTCCCTGCCAGGAGACGCCCTGCTCAAGCGGCTGCCACTGCTCGTCGTGGCCGTGGCCATGGTGAAGGCCACCGCGCAGTTCTTCCAGGGCGGGCTGATGCAGCGGCTGGGGCAGCGGGTGATGGCGGACCTGCGCGGGTTCCTCTACGGACGGCTGCTCGGCCAGCCCCCCGCGTTCTTCGAGCGGCGGCACTCCGGCGAGCTGCTGTCGCGCTTCACCGCGGACGTGCCCCTGGTCGAGTTCTCCGTGACGCAGGCGCTCACGTCCTACGTGAAGGACGGGCTGCAAATCATCGCGCTGCTCGTCACCTGCTTCCTCATCGACAAGACGCTGTTCCTCTTCACCTTCGTGGTGGTGCCGGTGACGGTGTTGCCCATCAACCGCTTCGCGCGCTCGCTGAAGAAGGTGGCCGCGCGCTCGCAGGAGCGGCTGGGCTCGCTGACGGCGCTCACCGCCGAGCAGCTCCAGAACCTGCCCGTGGTGCAGGCCTTCCGAGGACAGCCGCGGGCGCTGGAGGCCTTCGAGGTGGAGGCGGACAAGTACCTGGGGGAGATGCGCCGCTCGCTCTTCCTGCGCGGCGCGGTGAGCCCCACGGTGGAGCTCCTGGGCATCGCCGGCGTGGCCATGGCGGTGGCGTGGGGCGCGCGCGCGGTGGCGGCGGACCCGGCGCTGGCGGGGCGGCTGCTCTCCTTCATGGCCGCCGCGTTGCTGCTGTACCAGCCCGTGAAGTCGCTCAGCGGCACGCTGTCGCAGGTGCTGACGGGCCTGGCCGCCGCGGAGCGCCTCTTCGTCATGGCGGACGCGCCGTTCGCGCCGGACGTGGGCGACGCCGCCGGGCCGCTGGCGCGCGAGCTGAAGCTGGAAGGCGTGCGGGCCACCTACGCGGACGGGCGCGAGGCGCTGCGCGGGGTGGACCTGGTGGTGCCCGCTGGCGCGCGCGTGGCGCTGGTGGGCCCCTCCGGCGCGGGCAAGACGACGCTGTTCTCCGTGCTGCTGGGCTTCTTGCCCACGTCGGGCGGACAGGTGCTGTGGGACGGGGCGCCGCTGACGGCGCTCCAGCCTTCCAGCGTGCGCGGCCAGGTGGCGTGGGTGCCCCAGGAGCCCGTGCTCTTCTCCGGCACCGTGCGGCACAACCTGCGACTGGGCCGGCCCGAGGCGACGGACGAGGCGCTGTGGGAGGCGCTGCGGCTGGCGCACGCGGACGACTTCGTCCGCGCCCTGCCCGGCGGCCTGGATGAGCGGGTGGGCGAGCGCGGCGGCCGGTTGTCCGGCGGACAGCGGCAGCGGCTGGTGCTGGCGCGGGCCTTCCTGTGCCGCCCGTCGGTGCTGCTGCTGGACGAGCCCACCAGCGCGCTCGACGCGGCGAGCGAGGCCGCGGTGGGTGAAGGCCTGGTGGCCCTGATGAAGGGGCGCACGGTGCTCGTCATCGCGCACCGGCTGTCCACGGTGCGTGACGCGGACCTGATTGCCGTGGTGGAGGGCGGCCGCGTGGTGGAGGCCGGCACCCACGCGCAGCTGCTGGCCCTGCGGGGCCGGTACACGCAGCTGCTGGGCGAAGGCGCCGTCGCGGCGTGAGGCGGCGCGCGTCCCGCCGCTGCCGGACACCCCGCCCGCTTCCGCCTTGCACCCCCACTGCCGCTCTGCCAGCGTCCTGGGCTGACTTCGATGCGTCCCCGGGAGCCGCTGTCCCTCAACGCCCTGCTGCTCGTCCCCGCCCTGGCGCTCGCGGCCCTGGCGTGTGTGGCGGTGTCGGCGCAGCAAGGCACCCTGGCCACCGCGGCCACGCTGACGCTGCTGCTGCTCCCCGTCGTCTTCCGGTTGTGGACACGCCCCTGGTACCGCGGGCTGGTGCTGCGCGGCGCCGGCGTCTTCCTCATGGGCATGCACGTGCCCCTGCTGCTGACCGGTGTCCTCGCCCATGGCCGCATCGGCTGCGGCGACGGCGGGTGTCCCAAGCTCTACCTGCTGGGTGTGCTCGTCTCTCCTGTCGCGGGAGCGCTGGCGAGCGTCATCTACTGGCTCGTGGGTCGTCCCCCGGTCTAATTTCACAGGCTTAACCGGAGAGACTACTCTCTCCTGAAATGCTCGTTCCGCTCCGGCTTCGTCTCGCGCCCGGCCTGGCCGTGGCGCTGGCCGTGCCCATCACAGTGTTCGTGTGGTGCTTCATCCTGGCGCCCCTGCTGGAGGGGATGGCTGGGGTGTCGCAAGCGCTCCAGGCGGCCGGGCCGTTCGCCGCGCTGGTGGCGATGGCGCTGGCGCTGGAGGTGCCGCTGCTGTCCCTGGCGCTGGTGGGCTCGGGCGTGGAGCGGCGGGTGCCCTTGTCCGCGATGCTGGGACTGGCCACCTTGCCGTGGATGCTGGGGTTGATGGGCACCGAGGTCTTGATGGACCGGGTGATGGCGTCCCTGCCCCGACTGGACACTGTGGAAGCGGGCCTGGCGCTGGCGACTCGCACGGGAGAGGCCATGGCGCCGCGGCTGCTGGGCGCCTGGACGAGCACCGCGCTGCTGCTGGGGCTGGCGCTGGGGCTGGCGCTGGCGCACTTCGACCCCACGGGCTTCCGGGAGGCCGCGGGCCCCCGCAACCGCAGACTGCTGCTGGCCAGCGGCGTCTCCGCGTCCCTGGCCTCGGTGGCGCTGGTGGGCGCGCTCGAGGCCCGCCACCTGCTGGGCTTCCTCACCAGCCTGGCGCGGATGCCGGACGCGGAGCGCTCGGAGTGGATCGCCACGGGGCTCGCCGCGACGGCGAACCTGCGCGCGCTGCGGTGGACGTGCACCGGGGTGCTGACGGTGCTGGGGCTGACGCTGATGGCCCGGCGGCGCGCCGGAGAGGCTTCCCACACGCCGCTGGGCTGGTCGGCGCGGCTGGTGCCCGCCACCGCGGTGGCCGTGCTGCTGGTGCTGGATGCGAACCCGGTGACCTCCACCACGGAGCACGCGCCGGTGGCCATCCCCGCCGAACACGGCGAGAGCCCCACCGGGAGCATGCCGCGGCCACCCTCTGGAGACGTGAGCCCCGCTCAGCCCATCAAGATGAACGCCAGCATCCCCAGCCCCACCAACAACCCCAGGGCGAGCACCAGCAGCATCGTCATGCCCTCACCGGGCCGCACCACCGGAGGCGTCACGTCCTCCACCACCGCCACCGCGGGCGGCACGTCGAAGACGGCGGCCTGAGCCGTCATCACGATGGGCGCCTCCACGGCGGGCAGCGTGGGCTCCGAGGGACGCGTCAGGCTGCCCTTCATCTCCAGGCCCTCGCGCGCCAGCGCCAGCACCCGCTGCATGTGGAGCAGGTAGCGGTCCTGCCCCGTGTACGTGCCCATGGCGAGCGCGGCGCGCAGCAGCCGCTGAGGCACGAGCTCCGGGTCCGTCTGGACCACCGCCGCGGCCGTGGGCTTGCCGCCGCGCTCCAGACAACCGGTGCGCACGCCCTCACCGCTGGCCCACACGTAGTGGTCCTCCAGCAACGTGAGCTCCTGCCGGCGCACGCGCCCCTCTGCGTCCACCAGGGACATCAGCTCCGCGCCATCCGGGCACAGGTGCCAGACGGTGCGCAGTCCATTCTCGCCGGGCGGGCCTTCCACCGCGTGGACGCGGTAGAGCGCCTGCACCGCGGTCTTCAACGTCTCCACGGAGGTTTCTGCCATGTGTGAACGGAGACTAGGTGCGAAGGTCCTGAAACGGAAGACGACCCACCGCTCGTCTGGCTGGCGGCCCCGCTCCTCTCGCACCTGGAGCCTCCCTACTGTTCACACCAGGAGGATTGAGCCATGGCCGTCACCCTTCCTGGGGTCATGAAGCCGCGTGCGCCCGCCCGCCCGCTGTGCTTAGCGTGCCCGCCCACATGAGCCGCTCCCGCGACAGAGATGAGGACTTCCAACGCCACTTCGAGGGCGCCCAGACGCTCGACGGCCTGCTGGACCTGGCCGGCAGCGGGCTGGACAGCGCCCAGGTGCTCGAACGCATGCGGGACGCCCGCGCCAATGGCACGCCGCCCAGCGACGTCATCCCCGGCCTGTTCGACGAGGAGCCGCGCTTCCCCTCCCCCGAAATCGCCCGGCGCCTCTACCAGAACCTGCTGGGCCTCTGGGATTGGGTGGCGGAGGGAAAGCACGTGCGGCTGGAAGACGAGGCCCGCCCGCCCCGCCCGAAGAAGGTGAAGCCCGCCGCGCCCGCGCCCTTCCATCCGGGGACGCCCTCGGGCGAATTCGTGGAAGCCGCCTGGCGTTACCTGGAGGACGACGAGAAGACGCGCACGCGCTTCACCCATGCCTTCGAAAACCGGCAGGACGCGCTGCTGGGCGCGCTTGACGCGGCGGCGCTCACGGACGAAGGATATGGCGTCGCCCGCCACCTGCTCCTCGAGCTGTACGCCATGCTGGAGCTGGGCTGGCCGCCGGGACTCACGTCCATCAATCCGGCGGTGCTGGAGGCGGACACGGAGGCCCCGCCAGTGCCTCAGCCGCTGAAGGACTACGCGGACGAGGCGCTCTTCGAGGCGGAGCAGGACGAGGAGCAGCCCCTGTCCTCCCAGGAACTGGAGGTGGTGCGGCGCCTCGTCCATCGCGGACTGGCGGCGCTGTGGGGCGCTCGCAAGGAGAGATGAAGGATGGCCGACGAAAAAAAGCGCTCCAAGAGCTGGCGCGAAATCGACGCGGGGCGGGGCAAGGGCAGCAAGTACACCTCCCGCCAGGATGACCCCGCGCAGCAGAAGCTGGAGCGCAGCGCGAGCTACCAGAAGTACAAGGCCGCCGCGGACGCGCTCTTCACCGGCGGCGAGCTGCCGGAGGGGCTGGCGAAGACGTTCGACCCCGAAGGCAAGCGCAAGGCCCAGAAGCAGGCCATGCTGAAGGTCACCGAGTCCGACACGCGCGCCGACTGGGTGAAGGCCGTGGTGGACTACCTGGAGAAGTACCCGGAGCTGCCCGAGGACGCGTACTTCCTCGACAGCCTGCTGGACCACCCGCGCGAGCGCATCGTCGACAAGGCGTTGGCGAAGCTGGAGCTGCTCGGGGAGGAAGGCAAGCTGAAGACCAAGGTGCCGCAGAGCCTGGACCAGCGCCTGAAGTCCGTCGAGCTGACCAGCATGGACCCGGACATGCAGGGCCGCGCCAAGGCGCTGCGCGACAAGCTGCGCGCCTGAGCGGCGTGGGGCTTCAGGGAACGGCGGCGGGCCCGGGCGGCGGCGGCCGCGCGCTCCGTCCGCCGCGGTACACCAGCACCACGGCCCGCTGGTGGGCCTCGCCCGGCTCGTGGACCACGCGCAGCTCTTCGCCCGCGCGCACGTAGAAGGACGTCTCCCCCTCCTCCAGCCGCCAGCCCGCGCGCGTGAGCGCCTGGGCGTAGAAGGCGTCCACGGCCTCGCCGGACATGGGGACGTGGAAGGCGAGCGTCCGGGAGCTCTCGCTGTTGACGCGCAGCACCTGGCTGGCCTGGGGCGGCATGGGCGCGAAGTCCCCCGCCGCCGCCGGGTCCCTGCGCAGGGCGTGGTTGGCCTCACCGAGGTACATCATCGTGGTGCGGTCCGGCCGCGGCTGGAAGATGACGGTGTAGGTGATGCCCCGGTGCCCGTCGATGGCGGTGAGCATCACCGCGCCGCTGGCGAGCTGCGGCTGCTCATGACCGGGCGGCACGTGCAGGCCCGCCTGGAGGAAGGCGTCCGCGAAGCGCTGCACCAGGTCATCCATCCGCTCCTTCGCGTGCACGGCGCGCAGGGCGACGGGGATGCCCCCGGCCTCGACGATTTCATTCGCCTCCACGGTGTTGATGACCTGCACGCGGGGCCAGGCGAAGCGGGGCCGGGAGGGCGCCTCGGGCCGCGCCGGAGCCGTGGCGGGCGCCTTGCTCGCCGCCGTGCCCTGCGCCGCCACGGGCGCCGCGCCGAGCAGCCATGCCGTGACGAGCAGCCCCCGGCGCCACGTCACCGCGGCACCCCGAGCCAGTGGTTGGCCCGGCCCACGTTGTGCGAGCGGATGTTGGGCGCGTCGAAGGGCGTCACCTCCCAGCGCGTCTGGCCGCCAGCGTGCGTCGCGCCGAGGTTCTCCTCGTAGTCGGTCTCCGCGCCGCGGAAGCTCATGAAGAACTGGTCCTCGTTGACGCCGACCGTGCCGGTGAGCGCCGCCAGCGCGGAGCCGGCGTTGCCACCCGCGCCGTTGGCCCGGTACACGCGCTGCGTCCACTCGTAGTAGTCCAGGTTGGCGCACCGGCGCGCGCCATCGGTGTTGAGCGCGCAGGACTGGCCCTCCGCCGCGGTGCCCAGGCCCCAGTCATCCAGCAGCATGCCGAAGCGCGCCGTGCAGCGGCCTCCCGAGGCGCGCCCGGCGGCGCACACCGTGAAGGCATCCGCGGCCCGGCGCTGGGCCACCTGGAAGAACCCCTCCCGGCCATCCTCCAGATAGCGGCCAATCCGGACGCCGCGAATGCTCGAGGACGCGGTGCACCCCATGCCCTGCGTCCCCATGGCGATGGTGCCGGCCAGGTCCGGGTCCGCGTCCGCCATGGTGAGCCCTGGTACGCCCCCGGGCAGCTCCGGGCGGCAATCCACCTGGATGGGCTGCGCGCGGGCAATGGCCTGCTGGACGGCCACGCCCGTGCCGCCCATGCGCCGACGTCCGTCGAAGTCCACGTAGCGGCCGTTGGCCTCCGCCTCGGCGGCGAGCACCGTGCCCCGCCGGCCCCATTCGTTGTCCCGCGGGTCGTGCATCACACGGCCGGTGGCGTTCCACAGCGCGAAGTTGGCGGCCTCCTGCACCTTGAGCGTCAGCGCGCCCACCTCGGCGAAGTAGATGCCGAAGAGCAGGATGGTGACGAACACCATCGTCCCCAGCGCCGTCTCCACCAACGACTGGCCTCGTGCGTGGCGAGCCCTCATGTCAGTAGCTCCTGTCGCCGGGGCCACCGCCCCGGTAGCCCACGGAGTGCAGCTCGCGCAGCGCCCGCGCGTGCCCGGAGAAGCCCGCGGCGGACAAGCTGTCCGCGGGCCGGTCATCCCGGGCGCCCTCAGCGCTCACCAGCGTGGCGCGCCAGAAGGGGTTGAGGAAGTTGGGGGGCTCGCGCCACCCGCCCCCCTGCCCCGCGGGCCGGTGGTAGTAGACCTGCCCCGCGGAGAGAGCCACCTGGTTGCGGTGCACGTCCTCGCGGCCCGTGGGGCGGATGCGGCCCAGCGGGCTGCTGTTGTCGAACTCTGTTTCGGTCCCCGCGAAGCGGAAGCGGAAGAAGAGGTTCCACGGGTCCGGGCGGGCCCGGCGCGCCGCGCTCGCGTAGTCCCGGTACAGCATGCTGTACAGCTTGGGCTGGCCGTAGTGGTTGGCCGCGCCGGCGTGCAGCTCGTCCACGTTGTAGCCAATGGAGTAGGGCCAGATGCCGGGGCACACGACGCAGGCGCCCAGCGTGTGCGTTTCGTAGGGCGGCGTGCCGTCCTCCGGCGCCTGGCCCGGGGGCAGGCGCGCGCCGTAGACATGCTGGTCCTCGTGCGTCTGCTCCTCGTCGGACATCACCCACGCATCCGTCGCGATGGGCGGCACCGAGGGCGGAGTGGGGCAGAGCGTGGGGATGACGACGCGCCCGTGGTCATGCGCCGTCGAGTTGCGGCCCGACACGGTGTGGTACGACGAGGGGTCCATCTGCGCCACCGAGCCATAGCGGCGGAAGGCGGTGGAGACGGCGGCGCCGCCGGTGCCGAAGCTGGCGGTGCCTCCCGGCCGGTTGTGGACCCACGTCCACCCCATGCTCCCCATGGTGGCGTTGAGCGCGGGGGTGCCGCCGCCCGACGGGCACAGCGTCCCGTCTCCCACGCCGCAGCTGTAGGTCCCCGCCTTGATGGACGCGATGACCGCGTCGCGCTCGGGGACGTCGTTGCCCCCGTTGAGCTCGGAGAAGCTCTTGGCCGCGCCCGCGGCGGGCGCCTGGAGCTCCGGGTTGACCGCCTGCGCGACGCGCCGGGTGAGCTCCTGCCCCGCGATGTGCTCGCTGAGCAGCTTGCCGTAGATGTTGAGCCCGCCCCGGAACATGTTGCCGGCCCGCCCCTGGAGCTGCTGCACCTGCGTGGCGGCGGCCGCGTCCGCGGCGAACCACGCCGGCGCCGGGATGATGCCGGGGCATGCGACGGAGTGGGCCGCGTACGCCTGGCTGCTGTGGCTGATGAGTGACTGGGTGCCGGCCATGGCCACCATGTGCGCCACCTGGGCGCGGTTCATCACCGCGATGGCGTTGAAGGCGCGCGCGGTGGCCACCGCCTGGCTGTAGGCGGCCGCGTCCGCGGCCATCTGGATTTCGACGCGCTCCTTGGCGCGCATGCCGAAGCCCAGCGTCATCAGCACCATCAACGTCAGCAGCAGCAGCGTCAGCGCGAACAGCACCAGCGCCTGGCCTCGCCTCGAGTGCCTCACGAGCCGTGGAGATTGCACGCGGGACCTCCCATGAAGTGCTCGGCCATGACGGGCGTCATCATCCGCATGGCCGCGTTGACCTGGATGGGGAACACGAAGTGCCCCTCGTCGCTCCAGCGCACCATGCGGGCGCCCAAATCGCCGCCGGGCCAGCCGTCGCGTCCCAGCGTGGCGCTCGTCTCACCCCACCACGCGGAGCGGCGCTGCACCGGCATCAGCGGGTTGGCCGCCGTGTAGCGCCGGAGCCGGAAGTGGGCCAGCAGCATGCGGCTCATCACCCAGTTCGCGAAGGGGATGCGCATGTAGTACCAGGCCACCATGCGTATCTCCAACGTGCGGGCCCGCAGCGCCCCCGCGTTGTCCGTGGGCTGGTCGAAGAGCAGGTCCTCGCCTCCCGTCAGCGCCTGCGCCCAGCCGGCATCCGGCGACTCCCGGACGATTTCAATCAACGGCTCGTTGAAGTCGCGCCCGTAGGAGCTGCGCACCCGGAAGTGGTTGTGACGCCGCGGTGAAAAGGCCGCCGCCAGGGTCTCCGCGCTGTCCGTGCGCGCCACCGTGGGCAGCATCGTCACCAGCGCCGCGTGCATCATCGGCAGGCAGTTGCCGTGATTGATGCTGCCCGCGCGCACCGCCCGGTACGCCGCCACCTGCGCCAGGATGCGGGCCTGGAGCATCATGAAGAGCTGCAGCGTCCCCAGGACCAGGAACACCACCAGGGGAAGGGTCAGCGCCGCTTCCACCGCGGCCTGTCCCGACTGACGTCGTGTACGTGGGGTGCCTCGGTGGATCATACGAGCCTCCACCATCCTATTTCTCGTTGATTGAGGAATCGGTCAAATGGCCCGCCAGGCTGAAAACGCGCGATTTCACTCAGAGAACAAAAGCAGTAATTCATGACGTCCGAGCAACACGGCATCACGCGTCCACAGGCGGACATTTGACGGGGCGCCTCAGCGGTTGAGGACGAAGCCGCAGGCGGAGTCGAGCACCACCTTGGCGCCCGCCAGCGCGTCCAGCAGCCGGGTGTAGTGGATCCGCTCCGCGTCCAGCTGCGCCTCCACGGCCTCGGTGGAGAGGCCCTGGTGCCCCAGGGACAGGCGCAGGCGGGCCACGGCGGCGTCGCGCTCGGCTTCAATGGCCTTGCGCGCCCGGGTGGCCAGCTTCGCCAGCTCCGCCTCGGCGGCCTTCTGGCCCACGGGCACCGCCGCGTCCACGAAGTCCGCGAAGCCCGGGAAGGCGCGCGCCACCTCGTCCCCCTTGAGCGAGCGTCCCTCCGTCTCCAGCGCGGGCAGCAGCGCGGTGTCGGCCTTGGGGCCCCCGGCGCCGTCCACCACGGCCACGTGCAGCAGCGTGCGCTCCAGGAAGCGCGCCAGCTGGCGGCTGGGCACCCGGGCGCCTGGGGACGTGTCCTCCGGCTCCGGCAGCTGGGCGTGGAAGAGCAGCTCCACGCCGCGCCCCTTCTGGGGGCCGCGCCGCTCGATGAAGCGGAAGGCGCTGCGCCCGTAGGGGCCGTCCCGCAGGAAGCCGAAGAGCGCCTCCACCAGCGGGTGGCCGGTGGCGAAGTACTCCAGCTCCTCCGCCTCCACCGCGGTGTCGCGCCAGAAGGTGCCCAGCTGCGTGCGGTCCTCCATCACGTCGATGCCCGGCAGCCCGTCCACCTTCAGCGCGTGGCCGAACTGGAAGGCCACCTGGAAGGCCTCCACCTGCTCGTCGGTGTCCACGCCGATGCCCACCCGGCGCGCCAGCTCCGTCACCGTCTCCTCCAGCCGCTCGTCCAGGTCGCGCGCGATGCCCCACAGGCCATCCTCCACGCCGGACGCGTCCTCCTCGCCGTCCTCGTCGGCCTCGATGCCCATGCGCTCCTGGGCGCGCTTCACCAGGCGCTCCACCGCGGGCCGGTCGAAGCTGCGCACGTCCAGGAGCGGGTCATAGGCGCGCTTCACCTGCGCGCGCGCCGCCTCCACGCGGGCCTTCAGCGCCTGCGCGTAGGCCATGCGGGCCTCGCGCGGCATCAGCGCCAGTTCGGCCAGCCGCGCCTCCACCTCTTCCAGCACCGCGTCCAGGCCGCCCACCGTCTCGCCGAAGACGCCCACCGCGTCCGCCAGCAGCATCAGCACGTCGGAGGCCAGCGTGCCCGCCGGGTCGAAGACGTGAATCTCCACCGGGTGCGTCTGGCCAATGCGGTCCAGGCGGCCAATGCGCTGCTCCACCGTGGCCGGGCTCCAGGGCAAGTCGTAGTGCACCAGGTGGTGCGCGAACTGGAAGTTGCGGCCCTCGCCGCCGACCTCCGTGCACAGCAGCACCTTGGGCCCCTCCGGGTCGCGGAAGCGCGCCACCTGCCGGTCGCGCTCCACCAGGGGCAAATCCCCGTGGTAGCCCAGCGCCTCCACGCCCTCGCGGCCCAGCTCGGCCTGGAGCGCGTCCAGCGTGTCGCGGCTCTCCGTGAAGACGAGCACCTTCGCCCCAGGCTCCGACGTCCAGACGCCGCGCAGCACGCCCAGGAAGGCGCCGAACTTCGCGTCGCGCGACGCGAGCCGCAGCGCCTCCGTGTGGCCCTTGAACACGGGGTTGGCGCGCACCGCGCCCGCGAAGGCGGCGGGGCTGGACTCCAGCCGGCGCAGCACGTTGCCCAGCGGCGCGCCGCGCAGGCTGGCCCCGGCGAGCACCGCCAGCGCGGCGTCGCGGACCTTCAGCTCCTCGGCGGGCAGCGTCACCGGGTAGCGGTGCAGCCGGCGCGTGGAGAAGCCGCCCACCACCGCGCGGCGGTTGCGCACCAGCCTGTCGCTCAGGCTGTACGTCTCCGACAGGTGCTGCAGCAGCGCGTCCCGGTCCTTCAGCGAGGACAGCTTCGCGTCCTCAGGGAAGCGCCTGGCCAGCGCCTGCACCGCCGCGGACGGCTTGCCCCCCTCCATCAGCGCGCGCACCGCGGCGGACAGCTCCTCCTGGCGCTTGAGGCGCTCCTCGAAGCCCGCGACGGTGGGCGCCGTGGCCGCGTCGATGAGGGTGAGCAGGCCGTGGTACTCTGCCGGATCCAACTGCATGGGCGTGGCGGTGAGCAGCAAGAGGCCCCACGTATTCCTGGCCAGCACCTGCGCGGCCTCGAAGGCGCGCTCGCCCTTGAGGTGGTGCGCCTCGTCGATGATGACCAGGTCCCAGAAGGCGTCTTCACCGGCCAGCGCGCGGCGGTGCTCCTCGCTGCGCTGGAGCAGCTCCAGGCTCGTCACGACCAGCGGGAAGCGCGCCCAGGGAGACACCTCCGGCGCTTCCTTCAGGGACTGCGCGTAGCGGTCCGAATCCATCAGCGTGAAGAGCTGGTTGAACTTGTGGAACAGCTCCACCAGCCACTGCACGGTGAGGTGGCTGGGCGCCACCACCAGGCAGCGGCGCGCCAGTCCGGACAGGCGCAGCGCGCTGAACACCATGCCCGCCTCAATCGTCTTGCCCAGGCCCACCTCGTCCGCCAGCACGAAGCGCGGACGGCTGGCGGACAACACGCGCTGCACCACGCCTACCTGGTGCGGCTTCACCATGATGCGGCTGGCCAGCAGCGCGCCCAGCGCGTCACAGCGGCGCTCGTCGTCCAGCACCAGCGCCTGCTTGCGCAGCGTGAAGGCCCGCGCCTCGCCCACGCGGCCCTCGCGCAGGGTGGACAGCAGGTCGGAGCGGGGCGGCAGCGCGCGCAGCGAGGACTCGGGGAGCTCGTCCTCCTCGTCGGTTTCCACGTAGCGCAGCACGTAGCGGCGCAGGCCGCGCGCCCCCGGCTCCTCGCGCACCACCAGCGCCAGGCGGCCCTTGTAGGTGATGACCGGCTCGCCGGGAGGCAGCGGGTACTGCACCAGGGCGCCCCCCTTGGTGGACACCAGCACCGGGGCGTCTTCCCGGGCGGGGAAGGCGACGAGCGCCTTGGCGCCCTCCTCCTGCAGCGACAACAGATGCCCCACACCCCATTCGGGCTGCGGGAGGTAGCGGACCTTCGAACCTTCGACGAGAGACATGGAACGTCCGCTCATAACTCCCCGTCTGGACGAAGGCCATTCCCTGACGCCCCTGGGGTGGACCCACCCCGCCCACCAGGACGATGTCTTCCAACGTGCAGTCTGGGTGATGCTTTCCTCACCGACGGCACGCCCGACAGGGTGCCTCGGGGGGGGAGTCACCACATGATGCGCCGTTGGACGTTCGCTCAGCGCGTGAGTGCGGGCCTGTCCGCCTGCCTGTTCGCCGGGTTGCTGCTGCTCGCGACGCTGCTGTCCGCTGTCTTCGCGCAAGCCAGCATGCCCCTGGGCCACGGCGCCCTGCCCCAGGCCGTGCTGGCGGGGCTGCTGGGGCTGGCCTGCGTGGCGGCGCTGGGCTTCGTGCTCCACCGCGCGCTGGCGCCGCTGCACGCGCGCCACCAGTCCAGCGAGCAGCACCTGCAGCTCCTCATGGACGGGGTGACGGACTACGCGCTGTGCTTCCTGGATTGGCACGGCCGGGTGACGGCGTGGAACGCGGGCGCCGAGCGCCTCACGGGCTGGTCCGAGGTGGAGCTCGCCGGACGCGACACGGACCGCATCTACCCGGTGGACCAGGTGGCCGCTGGCGTGCCCCGCGCGCACCGTGAGCGGGCCGCGCGCGAGGGGCGCCTGCTGGCGGAGGGCTGGCGGGTGCGCCGCGATGGCAGCCGCTTCTGGGCGGAGACGCTGCTCACCGCGCTGTACGACGCGCACGGGCGGCTGCGCGGCTTCGTGATGGTGACGCGCGACATCACCGAGCGCCGCCGGATGGAGCGGGCCCAGGCGCTCTTCGCGGAGGCCGGCCGCGTGCTCCAGCCGCTGTCAGGCGCGCGCGAAGTCGGAGAGGCCCTCACCCGGCTGTGTGTGCCCGAGGTGGCGGACGCCTGCATCCTCTTCCTCCCCTCCGAGGACGGCACGGTGCGTCCGCACGCGGTGGCCTGCGAGGACCTCGCCGTCACCCACCACATGTGGGAGCCGCTGCTGCGGTGCCCGGAGGATGGCGAGGTGGGCCCCTCCCACGTGGTGCGCACGGGCCGCAGCGAGCTGCTGCCGGAGCTGGACGGCGCCCGTCTCCCACCGGCGCTGGAAGGCAGCGCGCATGGCGAGCTGCTGGGCGCGCTGGGCGTGACGTCCGCCCTCACGGTGCCGCTGGCGGTGGGCTCCCGTGTGCTGGGCGCGCTGTGCCTGCTGTCCACCGGCACGCACCGCCGCTTCGGCGAGGTGGACCGGGCCTTCATGGAGGAGCTGGCGGCGCGCGCCGCGCTCGCGCTCGACAACGCCCGGCTGCTGGCGCAGGCGCAGGACGCGCTGGAGCTCATCGGTGTCGCCGCGCACGACCTGGGCAACCCGCTCAGCTCGCTCCAGCTGCGGCTGCGGCGCCTGTCCATGCAGAGCGCCGGCAGCTCCGATACGCGGCTTCGCGAAGGCCTGGCCGGCGCCGAGGGCGAGACGCGGCGCCTGGGCCGGCTGGTACACAACCTCCTGGACCTGTCCCGCCTGTCGGCGGGGCGCATGGTGCTGGACACGGAGCCGCTGGACCTGGCGCACCTGGTGCGCGAGGTGGTGGAGCGCCACGGCGACCAGGCCAGCGCCGCGGGCTGCGCCCTCAGCGTCCGCGTGGAGGAGGGCGCCACCGGCCAGTGGGACCGGCAGCGCCTGGACCGCGTCGTCACCAACCTGCTGAGCAACGCCCTCAAGTTCGGCCGCGGCCACCCCGTGGAGCTGCGCGTCCAGGCCGATGCCCACCGCGTCCGCTTCGCCGTCCGGGACGGCGGCATCGGCATTGGCGTGGAAGCCCAGCAGCGCCTCTTCCACCGCTTCCAGCGCGTCCATGACGGCGGCCAGCACCCCGGCACCGGACTGGGGCTCTACATCGTCCGCCAGCTCGTCGAGGCCCACGGGGGCACCATCCACGTCCAGAGCTGCATCGGAGAAGGCGCGGAATTCACAATTGAACTTCCTCGCAGGACAAACAAGGAATCCTGCTCAATGAATGAAGTGCAGGTATGACCTTGTGGGTGAGGCGGCCCTGCGGGGCAGCCATCCATCTCCTTGAAAACACAGCAGGTTCGACCCCAGGTGGATTGTTTTCCTAAAAGTTGAACAAATCTGCTGGTTGCAGATAATCTTCGTACGGCTAAAAAGGCTCGAACCGGGGAAACCCGGAAACGGGAGAGGCCCGGCCCACACCGCCCCACAGGCGACGGGTTACACGGCCCACTGGCCCCAGGCGCCATGGCGGCGTCGGCTTTCACACGTACGAGGAGTTGCACCATGGGTGGACTTGGAGCCCCCCGGGCCCTACTCGCGTCGCTCGCGGGGCTGATGCTCGCTTGCGGCGGACAGGATGCCCTGGACGCAGCCCCGCTGGACGCGCAGGCGCCGGACCTGGCCTCGCTGGAGACGGCGTTGCTGGACACGCGGTCCGCGGACAAGACGCTCCCGGACGCGGCCCCCCCGTCGCTGTTCGGCGGTTGGCCGTGGCCTGACAAGACGCCCGCGGTGGGGCTGGCGCTCGAGGTGGAGAACGGCGTGGGCAAGCCGCTGCGCGTGCGGCAGGGCGCCACCTTCTTCATCAACCAGATTGATATCCGCGCCTTCGTCAACTCCACCCGGGACGAAGGGCTGAGCAACATCATCGCGCGGAGTGACTTCGGCGGCCTGGGCTGGTGGGGCGTGCGCCAGGTGGACCAGGAGTCCGTGGGCGCCCCGGGGCCCTACACCCGCCGCCGCTACTACCGGGGCGCGGCGTGGATGGACCTGCCCAGCCACTTCATCGTCGAGCCGGTGGACTCGCGCGGCCGGCTCACCGGCGTCCCCATCCTGCTCAACGCGGGCACCGAGCATCAGCGCCGCGCGGGCCTGGATGATTTCTTCATCCGCCGCTTCCGCGGCATCCAGACGGCCAACGGCTGCGCCACACCCGACGACTGCTCGGCCTCCACGTCCTTCGAGGAGGAGGCCATCCTGGAGCTACGCAACGCGTACGAGCACGCCCAGCGCCAGACGCTCACGCTTCGCTCCGACACGCGCAAGCTGCGCCTGCGCTGGAGCCTGCGCCCGGCGGCCCCCTACGAAATCCCGGTGGAGCAGGTGGTCGACGGCCGCTACACCTACGGCTTCCGCATCGGCGTGGAGGCCCTCACCCCGCCGCGCCCGGACGGCACCTACGCCCCCGGCACGGAAATCTCCTTCCAGCTCACCCTGCGGGATGGCGCGGGCAACCGGCTCCACGACAAGGGCTACCTGCCGCCCTACAACGAAGTGGCGCCCGACGGCACCGACTCCGGGCTGCAGTACTACCGGGCCTTCTTCGACGCGACGGCCACCTACTACCGGCGCAAGCACCGCGAGCGCATGCTGATGACGCAAATCATCGGGCCGGCGCAGCACATCCAGCCCATCCGCTCCATCGTCCCGCTGGAGGCCTTCCTGGACCCCGAGGTGGACGAGCAGGTGGTGGCCACGCCCGAGCGCGACGGCGTCTTCTCCCAGTTCGCCACCCTGCCCTTCGCCAACGTCCTCTTCGGCGGCGCCTTCATCGACCCGAACCTCTGGAACCAGCCCAACACGGACACCTGGCAGTTCAAGCTGCCGGCCAACGCGGCCCCCGGCACCTACCTGGTGACGGTAAAGGGCCGCCGCGCGTACCTGGGCGAGGACCTCCCCGCGACGACGACCCTTGAAATCCAGGTGGGGACGAAGCAGCGCACCCAGCCCAAGCTGACCACGGGCCCCTGCACCTCCTGCCACAGCAAGGGCGGCGAGCTGGGCGTGGTGCTCCACGCCAACGACAACCGCGCCGCCTGCGCCGGGTGCCACGCCCCGCTCGCCTTCGAGCTGGAGGGCCCCATCTTCGTGCGCACCCACTTCATCCACTCGCGGTCCAACCGCTTTGACGCACCGCTCCAGCAGTGCGCGTCCTGTCACCAGACGAAGGAGAGCATCCAGCGCACCAGCAAGGCCGCCTGCCTGTCCTGTCACAAGCGCTATCCGGACAGCCATGTGGCGCAATTCGGACCCATCGAAAGCATGTATGTGGGGGGCGGCGCGGAGTCTTTCCAGCAGTGCACCGGCGCCTGTCATACTCGGCACCCCGGCAGCGGCCTCTAACCCCCGCTCGCGCAACCCGGAGTACCTCCATGGCTCAGGTCAAGATGCAGACGGCTCGCACCACGTTGAAGGAGCCGGATGCCGCCGCGGAGGACCTCCTGAGTCAGCTGGGCAGCGACACGCCCCGCCTGGTGACGATGTTCGCCTCGCGGGAGCGTGACCAGCAGGCGCTCAACCGCGCCGTGCGTCAGCGGCTGCCGGCGGGCACGCGCCTGATTGGCGCCACCACCGCGGGCGAGCTGGACAACACCGGCATCCACGAGGGCAGCGTGGTGATGAGCGCCCTCTTCGGTGACTTCGAGGTGGGCCTGGGCCTGGGCACCGGCCTGTCCGTGGACGCCATCAGTGCGGGCGCCACCTCCATCAAGCGCGCGTGCGAGGATTTGGGCGTGCGGCAGCAGGACCTGGACCCGCGCCGGTTCGTCGGCCTCGTGATTGACGACGGCTTCCGCTACAAGAAGGAAGAGCTGCTGCTCGGCATCCTGGAGAAGTGCCAGACGCTGGTGCTGGTGGGCGGCGGCGCCAGCGACACCAACCGGGACCCGGCCAAGCAGTCCGCCATGGTCCACGTGGACGGCGAGGTCGCCACCGACGCGGTGCTGGTGGCCCTCTTCAAGACGAGCGCGCCCTGGGCCGCGCTCCGCTCCCACTGGTACGTGCCCACCGGCGAGAAGCTCACCATCACCAAGGTGGACGAAAGCCACACCCGCGCGCTCGAAATCGACGGGCGCCCGGCGGCGAAGCGCTACGCGGAAATCCTGGGCGTGGGCGTGGACGAGC
This sequence comes from Myxococcus sp. SDU36, assembly GCF_030168875.1. Lineage (NCBI taxonomy): Bacteria > Pseudomonadati > Myxococcota > Myxococcia > Myxococcales > Myxococcaceae > Myxococcus > Myxococcus sp. SDU36. Next base: position 7,443,986 of record NZ_CP077414.1, on the reverse strand, counting down.
TGGAGTTCGGCACGCCCCGGGGCTTCGCCGTGCGCCCCACCGCCCTGCGCGTGGGCCGGGAGTACTTCATCCGCGCCGCCTGGAGCCCGCAGGAGGATGGCTCCATCCTCTTCGCCAACCTGCTGGAGGAAGGCACCGAGCTGGAGCTGATGAAGCTGGGCGACATGGCCGGCATGACGCGCAGCTTCTTCACCGACGAGGTCCCCCGCAGGGTCCAGAAGCCCCAGGCCGCCCTGCTTTTCCATTGTGGTGGACGCATGTGGTACGCCAGCGCCACCAACACCGTGCAGCAATTGGCTGAGACGCTGAAGGCCGCACCCACCGCCGCTGGGATGAACGTGCACTTCGAAATCTATTCGGGGTTCCACATCAACACCACGCTGACCGCGCTGGTCTTCGGGGCGAACTGAGCCATGGCCTCCTCCCAGCCTCCCTCTGAGTCTCCGTCGGACAATGCGTCGCTCCTGCTCGTGGCCGGCGAGCGCGAGTGCCAACGCGTGGAGGAAGCCCTCCAGCGCGCGGGGGTGACGGTGATGACGGAGCGCGCCACCACGGCGGCCGCGGCGGAGGCCGCGCTGTCACGCACGTGGGGCCTGGTGCTGTGCGGCTCGGAAGTCCCCGACATGGGCTTCGCCGAGGTCAAGGCGCTGTGGAGCAAGTACGGCAAGGAGCTGCCCTTCGTGGTGCTGTCGCGCGACTGGTGCGAGGACACGCTGGAGGCCAGCGTGCGCGCCGGAGCGCTCGACTACATCACCGAGGACCGCTTCAGTCGCCTGGCGCCCGTGGTGCAACGCGAGCTGCGGATGACGGCGGACCGCCGCCGCCACACCGCCACCGCGGAGCAGCTGGAGCGCACCAACTACTTGATGGAGAACATCATCGACGCGATTCCGTTCGTCCTCTTCGTGAAGGACGCACAGACGCGCCGGCTGGTGGTGGCGAACAAGACGTTCGCGGACGCCTTCCGCGTCACCAAGCAGTGGCTGCTGGGGAAGCTGGACCACGACTACTTCCCCAAGGAGCAGGCCGAGTCGTTCATCGCCATCGACTCGGAGATTCTCGAAACCCGGCAGATGAAGTCCTTCGAGGAGGTGGCCCGCGCCGACGGCGTGGACCGCATCTTCGCCACGCGCAAGCTGCCCCTGCTGGACGAGCAGGGCGTGGCCCGCTACGTGATGGGCGTCACCGAGGACATCACCGAGCGCAAGCAGCATGAAGAGATGCTGCGCGCGTCCAAGGCGGAGCTGGAGGCGGCCAACAAGCAGCTCGCCGCCAGCCTGGAGGAAATCAAGCGCACCCGCGCCGTGTCCGCCCGCTCGCTGGCGTCCTACCAGCAGCGCGCGCTGCAGATGGAAATCATCCGTCAGCAGAACGAGGACCTGGACCGGCTGGCCCAGGAGCTGGCGGTGGCCAAGCGCAACGAGGAGGAGCGCGCCCGGGAGGCGGAGGCCGCCGCCCGCCTCAAGAGCGAGTTCCTGGCCAACTTCAGCCACGAAATCCGCACCCCGCTCAACGGCATCATCGGCTACTGCGACCTGCTGATGCGCGAGGAGGGCCAGCGGCTGACGGCGCACGGCCGCCGCGACCTCAACGTCGTGAAGACGAACGCCAAGACGCTGCTGGCGCTCATCAACGACATCCTGGACCTGTCCAAGATTGAGTCCGGCCGCGTGGAGGTCGTCACCGAGCAGGTGGACGTGCAGGAGCTGGCCGAGGAGTGCCTGGCCACGGTGAAGGAGTACCTCAAGGGCAAGGACGTGGCCCTCACCACCAACATCGACCCGTCCGCCCGCATGCTCCGCTCGGACGCGCTGAAGCTGCGGCAGATCATGCTCAACCTGCTCAGCAACGCCGCCAAGTTCACCGACGCGGGCGAGGTGTCGCTGAACCTGGTCCCCGCGGGCGGCGAGGTCGTCATGACGGTGGAGGACACCGGCGTCGGCATCCCCTCCGACCAGCTGCCCTTCATCTTCGAGAAGTTCCGTCAGGTGGACGGCTCCACCACGCGCAAGGTGGGCGGCACCGGGCTGGGGCTGGCCATTGTCCGCGAGCTGTCCCGCGTGCTGGGCGGCACCGTGTCCGTGAGCTCCACGCTGGGCCGCGGCACCACCTTCACGGTGCGCCTGCCCTCCACCCTGGAGTCGCCGGACAATGGCGGCGGCCCGCACCTGGAGCGCGGCGTGCCCATGTCGGAGGTGGCCCAACACGTGGGCACCCTGGCGCAGCCGGGCAGCACGGTGCTGGTGGTGGACGACGACCCGCTCATCCAGCAGCTGGTGGCCGGACAACTGGAGCCCGCCGGCTTCAAGGTGGTGGTGGCCGAGGACGGCATCGCCGCCCTCAAGCGGGCCCGCGAGCTGCGGCCCCAGGCCATCCTCCTGGACATCCACCTGCCCAAGCTGGACGGCTGGTCGGTGCTCAGCCAGCTCAAGAGCGAGCCCTCGCTGGCCGGCATCCCCGTCATCCTCATCTCCGTGGAGGAGCAGCGCGCGCGCGGCTTCTCCCTGGGCGCGTGTGAGTACCTCGTCAAGCCGGTGGAGCCGGACCGGTTGGTGGAGGTGGTGCAGCGCAGCCTCCACCAGACGGCCGGCGCCACCACCAGCGTGGGCGAGGTGCTGGTGGTGGACGACGACTCGGCCACCCGCGAGCTGGTCAGCCGCAACCTGCGCCGCGCCGGCTTCTCCACCTCCGAGGCCCGCAACGGCGAGGACGCCCTGCTCAAGGCGCGCGTGTCCCCGCCCGCCCTGGTGGTGCTGGACTTGATGATGCCCAACCTGGACGGCTTCGAGGTGCTGCGCCGGCTGCGCGCGGAGAAGCTCCAGGTGCCCGTGGTGGTGCTCACCGGCAAGACGCTCTCCGAGGAGGAAGAGGCCCTCCTGCGTGACGGCTTCGCCGGCTTCGTGAAGAAGGGCGGCCACGCGCTGGAGGACGTCATCGCCCAGGCCAAGGGCCTGCTGCTGTCCCAGCGCGCCGCCAGCGCCGGCAAGCGAGCCCGCATCCTCTATGTGGAGGACAGCGCGCAGAACCGCGACATCGTCCGCCGCTACCTCAACGGCCACTTCGAGGTCATTGAAGCGGAGGACGGCGAGCACGGCTTGGAGCGCGCCATCCGCGACGCCCCGGACCTCATCCTGATGGACCTGTCGCTCCCCCGCCTGGACGGCTGGGAGGTCACCCGCAGGTTGCGGGCCCTACCCGCCGCGGCCAATGTTCCCGTCATCGCGGTGACGGCACACGCGGGGCGGGAGTACCAGGACAAGGCACACGAGGCCGGCTGCACCGCGTACCTCACCAAGCCCCTTGATCGTGACCAGTTGCTCGAGATGATTCGAAAGCATCTAGGGAGAACCCATGTCTGAAGAAAAAGCGCGCGTCCTGGTGGTGGACGACGACCCGGACCTGCTCGACCTCGTACAGCGCTCGCTGAGCGCCTACGGCTTCGAGGTGCTCACGCACACCTCCGCGCTGGGTGTCTCCAACCTCGTCCGCTCGGTGGAGCCGGACTTCGTCCTCATCGACGTGAACTTCCCCGCCCTCAAGGGCGACAAGGTCGTCAACCTGGCGCGCCAGTACGCGCTGCCGAAGACGAAGTTCATCCTCTATTCAGCATCCGACGAATCGAAGCTGCGCTCCCTGGCGCTCGCGTCCGGTGCGGACGGATATATCTCCAAAAGCGTGCAGGGCGAGGAGTTGGCTCAGCGCCTGCGCGCCTTCCACCTGAAGCCCCGGCCCCCCACACCGACGCCTGCCCCCTGAACGCCGGATGACATGCCCGCGGGTGCCGTCGGGACGGTGCCCGCGACTCCACACCTTCCGAGCCACCCCTACTGCGGAGGGACGCATGAGCGCGTCCGTTGATTACAGTCACGCTGAAAAGTTACGACTCGAACTGGCTGAACCCCTCTTCAACCCCCTGTTGAAGAAGTGGGTGGGCAAGGGCGAGCTCGACTACGAGGTCTACCTCAAGACGCCCACGCTGCTGTCGCTGCAGGCGGCGGACGGCGAGCGCGTCACCCACGACGAGCTGATGTTCCAGGTGGTGCACCAGGCGCAGGAGCTCTGGCTGAAGCTGGCCTCGCGCGAGGCGGTGGAAGTCGTGGCCGAGCTGGACAGGGACGCCCTGTGGGCGGCCTCGTCGCGGCTGGAGCGCATCTGCCGGGTGCTCCAGGCGGTGAAGCAGGAGCTGGCCATCCTGGAGACGATGACGCCGGACACCTACCAGGTCATCCGGCGCAGCCTGGGCAACGGCAGCGGCCAGGAGTCCCCCGGCTACAACATGCTGCGGCGGGTGGCGCAGGGGCTGGAAGGCGCCCTGGAGCGGCTGCTCGCGCGGCGGGGACAGACGCTGACCACGGTGTACACCGCGGGTGGCCCGGATGACTTGAAGCGCCTGTGCGAGCAGTTGGTGGACCTGGACGAGGCCTTCCAGGGCTGGCTCCATGCCCACTTCCAGCTCGTGCGCCGCACCATTGGCGTGGACCGCTCCGTGAAGGCGCTGGACGGCCTGCCCACGCAAGTGCTCGCGGGGCGGATGACGCTGCCGCTGTTCCGCCAGCTCTGGGACGTGCGGCTGGAGCTGACGTCCGGGTGGCAGCGCGAAGGCGGCCTCGCCCCGGGCGCCACCCGGGCCCCTCCAGGCGGCGGCTGCCCCATGGCGCACGCGGCCAGGATGCAGGTGGAACAGCCATGAAGGGGGCGGCCACGGCCCTGGCCACCACCCCTCGCGCGCTGCTCCACCTGCTGGTCAACGGCGCCCGCGCCGTGGACGTGTTGAAGACCTCCCTGGACCTGGGGCTGCTGGACGCCCTGGAGCCGGGCCCCGTCACCCTGGCAGCACTGGCGGCGCGGCACCGGCTGGTGCCCCTGCGGCTCTACAAGCTGCTCGACTGTCTGGAGAGCCTGGGGCTGGTGCTGCGCGAGCAGCCCACCGACGCCCTGGAGTCCGCGCGCTACCAGGCCGTCCCTGGCTTGCGCGCCGCCGCCCAGGCCGTGCTGGGGCCGCAGTCCCTGGAGAAGGACCGGGAGCGCTACGCCTGGCACGAGCTGCATGGGCACCTGCCCCAGGTGCTGCGCGGTGAGCGCTCCATGCCCGCCGCCGCCTTCGACTGGCCTCCGAGCACCGCCGAGCAGGTGGCGGGCTTCGAGGCCAGCATGGCCGCGGGCCTGCCTCCCATCCTGGAGACGTTCCGCGCCCATCGCGACCGGCTGTGGGAGCGCGGCGGGCGCGCGCTCGACGTGGGCGGCGGTGACGGCACGCTGGCCGCGCACCTGGCGAGCGAGCACCCGGGCCTTCGCGTGGACGTGTTCAACCTGCCCGCCACCGAGCCGCTGGTGACGCGCACCCGCGAGCGCTTCGGCCTTCCTCCCGAACGCCTGGGCTTCCAGGGCGGCGACTTCCTCAAGCAACCGCTGCCCGCCGGCTACGACACGCTCTGCTTCGTGCGGGTGCTGCATGACTGGCCCGCGGACACGGCGCGCGCGCTGCTCGTGGCCGCGCGCGACGCGCTCCCGCCCGGCGGCCGCGTCCTCATCTGCGAGGAGTTCCGCACCCCGGAGCGGCTGGCGGCCCAGTTCTTCTGGTCCTACTTCCTCATGGGCGTGGACACCTGCGTGAGCCGCCTGCGCGAGGTGGAGCACTACCTGCGCGTGCTGGACGAGACGGGCTTCAAGGACGCCGAAGTCCTCCCCGGCCCCTTCGAGCTCATCCTGGCCCACCGGTAAAAACGATAGGACTCCCCAGGTCGGGTCATCTGTTCGTCCCCCAAGTGTCACCGGCCCCGCCGCGCCGCGCCTGGGCAGCGCTGGTAGAATGGGCTCACCCCGTGCCTGGGGAAGCCCTGGCACGGCCTCTGCATCATTCCAGTCCGTAGCGCGTGTAGCACGGCAGCGACGCAGTCCGACAAAGAGGAGGGACTCCGCATGAAGAAGCAGGGTTCACGCAGGTCGGATGAAGGCTCGGAGAAGGCGGTCCGCGGGCTGGTGACGCAGCCGCAAGGCACGGGGAGCTGGACGCCCCCCGCCGCGGACGGAGAGGTCCGCATCCCCGTTGAAGAAGGCGTGGAGCTCAGGGGCCTGCTCCAGGTGCCGCCAGGCGCCACCGGCGTGGTGGTGATGGTCCGGGGCCACGGCAGCAGCCGCCGCGGCGTCACGGACCTGGAAGTCGCCCGGCTGCTGCAGAACGAGGGGCTGGCCACCCTCGCGGTGGACCTGCTGACGGCGGCGGAAGAGGAGGCCTGCCGCGAGCGGGACTTGCGCTTCAACCTGGGCCTCTTCGGCGGACGCCTGGCGGGCGTGGCGCGCTGGCTGCGGCGCGCGCCTCGCACCAGCGCCCTGCGCATCGGCTACTTCGGGGCGTACACGGGCGCGGCCGCGGCCCTGGCCGCCGCGGCGATGCGGCCGGAGTCGGTGGACGCGGTGGTGTGCCGGGGCGGACGCCTGGCGCAGCCGGGGGCGACGCTGGCCCGGGTGCGCGCGCCCACGATGCTCATCGTCGGCGCGGAGGACACGTCCGCGCAGGAGCCCCACCGCCGCACCTACGCCGCGATGACGGCGGAGAAGCGCCTGGAGGTCATCCCCGGCGCCACGCACCGCTTCGAGGAGCCCGGCACGCTGACGCAGATGGTGGACCTGGCGTGCCTCTGGTTCCTCCAGCACCTGGGCGCGCCGCGCTGGGATTGTCTGCCCGCGCCGCGCGCCGCCGGGAGCTGAAGCCCCGGCCTTCCCCTTGAATGGGCCAGGGCAGCCAGCAGCGCTGCCCTGGCCCCCAGGAGACGCCCCGGCGTGGGGGGAGGAGGCGCGCGGGGCGCCTGACGCCCAGGCACCTCCACGGTGCCACCAACCGTGGCGCACTCCCAGTGGCCAGCGGTCTGACGCCCAGGCCCTCCGGGCTCAGAGACTTGCCGGGCGCTGCACACCCAACTGGCACCCGAGGACCGCCAGCTGCGTGCGGCTCTCCGAGCCCACCTTCTTGTAGATGCTGGTGATGTGCGCCTTCACCGTGCGCTCGGTGATGCCCAGGCACGCGGCGATGCGCAGGTTGTCCGCGCCCGCGGCGATGTAGCCCAGCACCTCGCGCTCACGCGGCGTCAGCCGGCCCAGCTCCCCCTGCGGGGGCGACTCCGACAGGGGCCACGACAGCCCGGCGGGCAGCAGCCGCTCCCCACGCACCACCCGCTCCACCGCCTCCACCACCTCCGCGCAGCCCACGTTCTGCTTCCACAGGTAGCCGGCCGCGCCCGCCTGGAGGCATTGCTCCACCATCTCCGCCTCACGGTGGCCCGACAGCACCAGCGGCTTCACCGCCGGGAAGAAGTCATGCAGGCACCGCAGCGCCGACATCCCGCTGGTGGGCGCTTCCCACTCCGGCAGCTCCAGGCGCAGGTCCACCAGCGCGACATGGGGCAGCGTCTCGCGCACGCGCGCGAAGAACGGCGCGGGCTCCGCGAAGCCCGCCACCACGTCCATGCCCGCGCCCTCCAGCACAGACACCAGGGCCTCACGGAAGACCTGCTGGTCCTCCAGGATGGCTACCCGGATGCGTTCTGATTCCATGGCCCTTCCACCTCTCCATTCATTCCCCGCGATTCAACCCCGCTAAGGGGATTCCCTCAGGTGGGGGGCGACAGGGAATGACGACTGGAGGATACTCACCCCGTCAGGAAGTGCCCGCAGTGCCATCCGCACGCTGAAGGGGGAAAGCCATGCCGGAGACGAAAATCCGCGTCCTCATCGTGGACGATGACCAGGACCAGCTCTCCCTCGCGGAGCGCACCCTCTCCACCTTCGGCTTCGACGTCCGCACCCACCGCTCCTCCCTGGGCGTGTCCAACCTGGTGCGCACCACCCTGCCGGACCTGGTGCTGCTGGACGTGAACATCCCCGCGCTCAGCGGTGACAAGGTGCTCACGCTCGCGCGCGGACAGGCGCCCAAGGGCACGAAGTTCATCCTCTACTCCGCGTCGGACGAAGCCCAGCTGCGCGCCCTGGCGCGCGCGTCGGGCGCGGACGGCTACATCTGCAAGAGCGTGCAGGGCGAGGAGCTGGCCCAGCGGCTGGAAGCGCTCCACCTCAAGCCCGCGGCCCCGGAGTCCGTGCCGGCCGCCCGGTAGCGCGCGGCGCCGGCCTCACGCGGGCAGGTCCGTCACTTCCAGGAAGACGGCGCGGAAGTCACCGCGCGCGCCAATGAGCTTCAGGTTCTGCGCCAGCCCTCCGGTGGAGCGGAAGAACATGATGGCCTCCGGCGGCGGCCTGATTTTGAGGAAGCGCGGCGCGTTGCGCGAGAAGTGGTGGCGCATGTCGCGGTTGATTTCGCACACGGCGTAGTCGTAGTCCGGCTGGTGCATGGGCCGCCCGGCGATGCGCAGCACCTCCGCGATGAGGCCCTCGGCCTCCTCGTCCGGCAGCTCCACCGTGAAGCCCACCTCCCGGCTCAGGCCCAGGATGTCCAACGACTCCATGCGCACCGTCTGCCGGAGCATGCGCTGGTTGACGTCCACGAAGCGCGGGGAGAAGCGTTTGATGGAGCCGAAGTCCAGCAGGCCCAGCCGCCCGTCCGGCATCACCATGAAGTTGCCCGGGTGCGGGTCCGCGTGGATTTCGCCCGCGCCGAAGAAGGGCCCGTAGGTGGCGAGGATGAGCTGGCGCGCCACGCGGAAGCGCTCCTCGTTAGAGGGGTTCGTCGGCAGCCAGTCCTTGAGGGTGAGCCCCTCCAGCAGCTCCAGCGTCAGCACCCGCTTCGCGCTGTGGCTGGAGACGACGGCGGGCACGCACAGCTCCGGCAGCTTCGCCACGCTGCGCGCGAAGCCCTGGGCCAGCTCGGCCTCGCGGAGGTAGTCCAGCTCCAGCAGCAGCTCGTCGCGGAACTCCTTGAAGTAGGCACCGGCGTCGGACACGCGCAGCACCGTGGACGCCGTCTTCGCCACGATGCCCAGGTTCGCCATGTCGTGGGCCAGGGACACGTCGATGCCGGGGTATTGCACCTTCACCGCCACCGCCCGGCCGTCCTCCAGCACCGCGCGGTGCACCTGCCCCAGCGACGCGGCCGCGAGCGGCGCCTCGCTGAACTCGCGGAAGAGCGACTCGGGCGGCGCGCCCAGCTCCTCCTGAACGACGCGCGACACCTGCGCGTAGGACATGGAAGGCGCCTGGTTCTGCAGCCGCGCCAGCACCTGCCGCACCTCGGGGGTGAGCAGGTCCGGGTCCATGGAGATGGCCTGCCCCATCTTCATGGCGGCCCCCTTGAGCTCACCCAGGGTGGAGACCAGCTTCTCCGCGGCCTCCTTGCTGAGCAGGTCGGACGTGCTCCCGGACAGGCGCTTCGCGCCGCTCTTGAGCACATCCGTGCCTACCTGCATGGAGAGGCCCGCCAGCTTGCGCAGGCGGTTGAAGCGGCCCTGGGGAGGAAGCGTGTCGTCGGAGTCTGAGGCCATGGGAACCGGAGTGGATTAACGAGGAGGGCCCCGCAAGACGCAAGGCATGACGCCTCGCGAAGTCAGCCAGGCCGCCCTACCTGGAGGCGGGCGCGGCCCCCGGCGGGCCCCGGAGCGCGTACCAGCCCGGAAGCCGCTCCAGGCCCAGGGACTCCGGAGGTGCCGCGCCTCCGTCGAGCGCCACCGACGCGTGCAGGGCGTCGCGCAGCTCGGCGGCGCTGGCATAACGGTCCACCGGGCGGCGCGCCATGGCCCTGAGCAGCACGCGCGACAGCGCCGAGGGGAGCTCCGACGGCAGCGGCGGCACCTCCCCGGCGTGGCCATGAAGCGGCTCCTCCGCCGCGTGCCCGCGCGAGGACAACCGGCCCGTGACGAGCAGCGCGCCCAGCACCCCCACGGCGAAGAGGTCCGCGGCCACCGGCAGGTCGACGGCACTCTCGGAGGGAGGGAGCAACCCGGCGATGCCGAAGTCCAGCAGCTTCACGTGCTGGCGGCCCTTCGCGTCGGGGACGAGGAAGATGCTGGTGGGGTTGAGGCTGCCGTGGGCGATGCCGTGCGCATGCGCGGCGCCCAGGGCGTCACACACCTGGGTGAGCAGGTCCACCACCAGCGCGGGTGCCAGCGGCCCCTTCGCGAAGGCGGCCAGGCGCTGTCCCTCCAGGTACTCCATGACGAGGTAGGGCCGCCCGTCGCGCATGCCCAAATCGTAGAGCGAGACGATGTGCGCGTCCTGGAGGAGCGTCAGCGTGCGCGCCGCCTGGAGGAAGCGGGCCACTCGCGCCGGGTCCTGCGTCACGTGCGCGTGGAGCACCTGGATGGCCACGCGCTTCTGGATGAGCGCGTGCTCCGCGAGCAACACGATGCCCAGGCGCCCCCGGCCCAGCTCACGCAGCAGCCGGAAGTGGCCCACCTGCTGTCCCACCAGCGACGCCGCCGAGGACAAGGGCGGGGCCTCGCTCGCGGGCACACCCCTACCTGTGGACCGGAACGGCCGTGTGAATACGGGAACGGCGGTGGTGACGTCCAACCGGGACATGATGCCAACATCCTTCGCGCGACAGGCGCCCCGCTCCGGCCAGCAGCCAGTGGGCCCACGCACGAGCCAGCGCGAAATGGTTTCGGAAGCTGCGACGGTGAGCGGAAACCCTAATGCCGTCACGGCGTGTTTCGCGACGCACTTCGGGACGTGCGTCGAACGCACAACGACCGCTCTGTCGGGCGGAGCACGCACGCCGCGCGAGGCCCCCATGGCGCACGTCGCGCCACCGTCTGGAGCCCCGGCAAGTGTGCTGCGCTCAACGCGCCTCCGCGCCCATGAGACGAGCGCGGCGAGCCTCCCCGCCCGGATGCGGACGGGGAGGTGCTTCCATCCACCTCAGCCGATGATGGGATCGCAGGTGTTGTCTTCACCGCACGTCAGCCCGAAGCAGCAGGCGGCGGACTCACCACAGGCCTCGCCAATGGGCGCGCACACCGGAGCGCCCGCGTCCGGATCCTCGCCGCCCGTGCCCGCGTCCGGCTCCTCCCCGCCGCCCGCATCGGGCTCCTCGCCCGTGCCCGCGTCCGGCTCCTCGCCGCCCGTGCCCGCGTCACAGGGCCCCAACGTGTCTCCGTGCCGCGCATGCGCCGGCCAGGCCGCCGTGGACACCGAGAGGGTGTGCGCGTTGGCGGGGTTGCCCGGAGGAATGTGGCAGATAGTGACCTTGCCCGGCGTGGCGTCATCATCACCATCATCACCAGGGTACGTGGGCTCATCGCCGGCCTTGCCGCCCAGACCGCCGCTCTGAGGGGCGTGCATGTCCGGGGACTCACCGTCCGACGGTGAGCCGCCACAACCGCCCGCGAGCAGTGAGCACAGGGCCATCACCACCGCGGACGAGAAAACAGGATTGAGGCTTCGCATCGGTATGCTCCAGGTATGGGTGTGCGATTGCTGTCACCCACGCCGGGCCTCCTCCACGACGACCTCAACCGCGGCCTTGCACATGTCGACACCAGGCCGCGGGCGGGGGCGCGGCATCTGGAGTCACAAGCGCGGTTCGTCCAGGACTCGGCCCCCCGCGGATACAGCCACCACGGGGAATAGACTCGCCCGCGGCCCCACCGGCCACGCGTTCGCGCACGCCCCCACTGTGTCGACAGCACGACTGAAAACGTCCTGTCTCAGCTCACGCTTTCAGCGCTGTATCGCGCGATGAGTCCGCTCCGCACGGCCTGCCGGTGGACCCGCGTGAAGAAGGCGCACGCGAGCAGGATTTCCACCACGGCGAGGCCAGCCCCCCACAGCAACGTGGACACCTGGAACGAGCCTCCCGCCGCGAGCGTGCGCATGCCCTCGAACACGTACGAAGGCGGCAGCAACCGGGACCCGGCCTGCATCCACGCGGGCAGCGTGGACAGCGGGTAGAAGACGCCGGCGAAGGGCGACAGCAGCGCGGGGATGGGCCAGACGAACCACTCCGACGCCGGGCCCAGACGCAGCACCAGCGCGCAGCCGAAGATACCCAGCGCGATGCCGAACAGGAACAGCACCAGCAGGAAGGGCACGAAGAGCGCGCCGTACGCGGCGAAGGACAGGCCGAAGACGGTGCTGGCCAGCACCAGCATCACCAACAAGCCCAGGGTGCTGGTGGCGACGCTGGAGAGCACCAGCCCGCCCAGGTATTCGGAGATGGTGAGCGGGGACGCGAACATGTTGAGGAAGTTGCGCGACCACACGTCCTCGAAGAACACCATCGTCACGCCCTGCATGACGCGGATGAAGAAGTCCCACAGGAGGACGGCGCCCAGCAGCACCGGGACGAAGTTGTATTCCCGCGAGGTGACGGTGTTGAGGTAGCGGCTCATGAAGCCCCACAGCACCATGTCAATGGCCACCCACGCGAAGAGTGGCAGGAAGCGCGCCAGGCTCCCTCGCAGGAGGTAGTAGTGGCGAAGCGCGACGGCGGCGGCCCGGTGCGGGTGCATGGTCAGCTCCGCTCCAGCGCGAGCGGCTCGCGCGCCACGGTGATGAAGAGCTCTTCCAACGAGGCCTGGCCGTGCTCGCCGGGCAGCGTCCGCGGGTTGCCTTCCAGCAGCACCCGGCCACGCGCCAGGAACAGCACCCGGTCGCAGACCTCCTCCACCTCGTACATGTTGTGGGACGTCCACAGCACGCCGCCGGTGTCCCGCGCGGCGAACTCGCGAATCCGGGCGCGGATGTCCCGGGCCGTCGCGGGGTCCAGCGACGCGGTGGGCTCGTCCAGGAGCAGCAGGTGCGGCCGGTTGAGCATCGCCTTCGCCAGCGCCACGCGGGTCTGCTCTCCGGAGGACAGCACGCCGCACTTCACTTCGCGGTACTTCACCAGGTCGAACTGCTCCAGCAGCTCCGCGATGCGCGCCCCCAGGGACTTCACCCCGTAGATGAGGCCGAAGACGCGCAGGTTCTGGTAGACGGTGAGGTTGCCGGGCAGCGGCGAGTAGACGGCGGCGAAGTTCGTCAGCGCCAGCGCGGCGGAGCGCTGCGCCGCCAGGTCCAGGTCCTGGATGTGGATGGAGCCGGACGTGGGCTCCAGCACGCCGAGCACCATGTTGATGGTCGTCGTCTTCCCCGCGCCGTTGGGGCCCAGCAGCCCGACAATCTCTCCGCGCCCCACCTCGAAGGAGACCCCCTCCACCGCGGCCTTGTCGCCGTACTCCTTCCGCAGCTTCGCCACCGACAGCACCTTGGGCACACCGGCCCTTCCCGCAATCACCATGGCGCGCATTGTGCCGTGGACCGGGGCAGGCGCACGGTGAAGATGGAGCCCTGCCCGGGCCGGCTCTCCACCTCGATGCGGCCGCCCATGGCGTCCACGATTTGCCGGCTGATGTAGAGCCCCAGTCCCAGGCCGCCATAGTGCCGGTCGGACACCGCGCGCTCGAAGCGGCCGAACAGGCGCGGCAGGTCCTCCGCGGCGATGCCGATGCCCTCGTCACGCACCGACACCCGCACCATCTCCTCACCCTCGAAGGCCGCCTCCACCAGGACGGGCCGGCCCGCGCCGTACTTGGCGGCGTTGGTGAGCAGGTTCACCAGCACCTGGTCCAGCCGCATCGAATCCCACTTCCCCGGCAGCGGGCCCGGCACCTCCACCCGCACCGGACAGCCCGCCTGGGTGAACACCTCCTCCATGCGCTCCACCGCGTCGCGCACCGCCTGGCCCAGGTCCACGTCGGACGGCTCCAGCATCAGCCGCCCCAGCGAAATCCGGCTGACGTCCAGCAGGCTGTCCACCAGCGCGCTCAGCCGCTGCACCTGCCGCACGGCCGTGGCCAGCCGGGGCCGCACCTTCTCCCCGAGGTCCCCGCTGGCGGCGCGGTCGATGAGGCCGTGCTGGAGCTTCAGGCTGGTGAGGGGCGTCTTCAGCTCATGGCTGGCCACGGAGAGGAACTCGTCGCGCAGGCGCACCGCGGCCTGCGCGTCCCGGTACAGCGACGCGTTCTCCAGCGCCACCGCCACGCGCCGCGCCAGCTCCTCCGCCATGGCCACGTCGGCGGTGACCAGCCGGCGGCAGGGGGCCGCGGCGCCCAGCGTGATGACGCCCAGCGTGCGCCCCCGCGTGCGCACCGCCACCGACAGCAGCGAGTGCGGGCTCAGCGCCGCCAGCAACGCGCGGTGCTCGGGCCCCTGGAAGATGCGCTCGCGCAGCTCCGGCCCCACCTCGGGCAAGAAGCGCGTCTCTCCCGACAGGAAGCACTCGCGCGCCGGAAGCAGCGAGGCCAGCGCCGACACGTCCCGCTCCGGCTCCCGGTGGGCCGCGGCCACGCCGCGCGGCACGCCGTCCGCCCCCGCCAGCTCCACCAGGCAGAACGAGGCCACGTTTCGCGCGACCACCCGCGCCAGGTGTTCCAGCGTCCACTCCACGTCGTCCAGGTGCTCGGCCAGCGCGCGGCTCGCCTCCAGCAGGAAGAAGAGCCGCGCCTCGGCGTCCTTGCCGGCCTCCAGCGCCAGGTGCAGCTTGCCGCCGCGCTCGCGCAGCGCCTCGTACAGCGCCGCGCGCTCCAGCGCCTGCGCGCACTGCTGCGCCAGCGAGGACAGGAAGCCGCGCTCCTCCGGGAGGAACACCCGCGGCCCGTCCCACGCGAACAGCAGGAAGCCCCGGAGGCGGTGCTCCACCTTCAAGGGCAGCACCGCCCACGCCCCGCTCCCCACGCCCTGGACGAGGTCCCGCGCCCACTCGGGCACGGCGCGCACCGCCGCCTCGTGGCTGGAGAACCACTGCGGCTCCAGCTGCTCCAGCGCCCGGTCCACGCCGGGCACCGGGTCCGCCCACTGCCCCCGCAGGGCCTCCAGCACCGACGGCGCGGAGCCGAAGGAGCCCAGCACGTGCAGGCAGCCATCCTCCAGCCGGCCGAGCACCGCGCCGCGCGCCGGCCCCGTGGGCCGCAGCTCCTCGCGCATCAGCGCTTCCGCCACGTCCTCGGCGGTGGCCGCGCGGGACAAGGCCGCGGTGATGGCCTGGAGCCGCTCGGTGCGCTGCTGCGCGCCTCGCGCCTCCGCGTACAGCAGCGCGTTGTCCAGGGACAGGCTGGCGCGCCGGGCCAGCTCCAACGCCAGCGTCAGGTCGGACGCGCCGGGCACGCCGTCCGCGTCGCCCCGGACCAGCGACAGCGCTCCCAGCACGCGGCCCCGCGCCAGCAGCGGCACGATGAGGCCCGCCCGGATGCCCAGGCGCTGTGCCACCTCCAGCTGCGCCTCCGTGCGCACCACGCCCGGCAGCAGCGCGTCCAGGACCTCGGGAAGGAGGGCGACCTTGCCGGTGCGCAGCACCTCCGGGATGCCGCCTTCGGCCGTCAGGTCCAGGGGCTGGAGGCGCGCCAGCTCATGCACCAGCGGCACCTGCTCCGTTCGGCGGTGCGCCGCGGCCACCCGCTCCACCCGCCCATCCGCCGTGAGCACGTCCACCGCGCACCAGTCCGCCAGCAGCGGCACGGCCAGCTCGGCCAGCCGCTGGAGCACCGTGCCCGAGTCCAGGGATGACGACAGCAGCTCGCCCGCGCTGGCCAGGAACGCGAGGCGCTCCTCCGCCTCGTCACTGCCACGCAAGCGGACGTCCTCCGGCTCCCTGGAGACGGGCCGCTCCGGTTCGCGCTCGTCCACGGACGCGGGCCGCGAGGATGAAGAAGGGCGGCGCGACATGGGTATCCGAGATAATGACGCCCCCGCGCCTGCGACAACGGTGCTCGGACACAGGTACGAGACAACTGTCAGCCAGGCGACCTGCCGGACACCGGCGCGGCCCTAGCTGGAGCCGCCGCGGTTCGCGCGGTTCTTGTCCCAGATGGCGTAGAGGATGAGCAGGAAGGCGAAGAGCCGCGCCACGTAGATGAAGTAGCGCCGCTCGTCATCCGTGTCCAACAGCGCCGCCACCACCGCGTTGCCCGCCAGCATCGTGAAGGCCAGCGCGAAGCAGGCGAAGAGCCGGTCCTTCGACTGGAGCCAGAAGCGCAGGAAGAACAGCGCGCTCGCCAGCCACGCCATCGCCACCGCACCGTTGAGCATGGGCTTGAGCATCATGGCACCTCAGGACGCGTCCCAGATGAGGCCGTAGAGCAGGACGGAGGCACTGGACAGCGTGGCGATGGTGCGCGGCATGAACAGGTCGATGGTGGTGGGCAGCAGCACCAGGTCCACGAAGAGGAGCGCATTGCTGACCACCAAGCCCACGAAGCACAGCCCGCTCCACAAGAGCAGGCGCATGCCCGTGCGCTTGTAGGCGCGAAGCAGCAGCACCGCGCACGCCACGCTCGTCAATGCACACAAGAGGTAGACTGCTTCAGCCATGGCCGTCCCTGTCCTTCTTCAGGATGAATGCCTCGGCAAAGCCCCGCACCTTGTCCAACGGCCGCGAGAAGATGAAGGTGATGACGCTGACGCGCTTCACGCCATACACCGCCGCCAGCTCCGTCACCGCCTGCACGTCCTCCGGCGACTCGGGACTGTAACGATACGACGGCGGTGAGGCACCATCGCTCACCAACATCCGTCGGTTCGTCAGGTCCTCCAGCCTGGAGGCGGCGGAGACATCTGTAATGCGCAGTTCCAGACTCACCGCCGATGCCGTCCACTCCCTGTCCGCGCGCACACGAAGCAGGAGGAGCACCTCCAGCTTCTCCAGGGAGTCGATGTGCGTCGAGATGAAGCGCTGGACCCGCTGTGGGATTCCGGCGTCACTCACACGGCCACCTTGCCCATGTTATTCTGCGCGTCAACCATTTCTCACCCAGCGATGTTCAGCGCATGGACCGTGGGGGGTTGCCCGCCTGGCCGCTCTCCTCCGCTGGCAAGGAGCCCTCCTCGTGCTCCTGGCTGGGGCTCCCGGTGCTCAAGCCCGGCAGGTTCCGCAGCACCTCGATGAGCCGGGTGAGCGGGCCTGTGTCCTCCCCCTGTGCCTCCAGTGTAGCGATGTGCTCCGTCAGCGGCAGGGGAAGCCAGTCATGCCGAGCGACGGCTCGCAGCGCCGTCACGTCCAGGAGGCCGAGCACCATCGTCTCGGGACGCCCGTGCATGCGGGGCAGTCGCTCACTGGAGGCGAGCACTGAACCGTGCTGCCCACCGACGTCCCACTCCACGGGGTACGCCTGGAACACCTCGCCGCGCGCGGCGCGCCTCAGGGGCAGCGCGTCGTCCGCGAGCAGCCGGCCATCCGCGCCGCGGAAGCGTGCGTCCGCATGCAGCGCGCGCGCCTCGCGGTAGGCCAGACAGCCCCCCGCCAGCCCCTGCGCCGCCCGGTTGGCCAGCAGGGTGTGGCCGCTTCCCGGCTCCACCAACGCCAACGGCATGGGGAGCGCGGACATCACCGCCTCCAGCCAGCGCTGCTGGTTCCGGTTGGTTTCTGAACGAAGCCGCTCGGCCTCCACACGCCGCTGCGCCTCCAACAGCTCACGCGCGTGCTCGCGCTGCTGGGCCTCGCGCAGCGCCTCCGCCTGCCGCCGCACCAGCTCCGTCTTGCGGTACAGCTCCACGAAGACGCTGACCTTGGAGCGCAGGATGGCCGGCTCGAAGGGCTTGAGCAGGTAGTCCACCGCGCCCATGGCGTAGCCGCGCAGCTCCGGATGCGGCCCACGCGACAGCCCGGTGAGGAAGATGAGAGGCGTGCCACGGCTGCGCTCGCGCTCGCGGATGAGCTGGGCCGTCTCGAAGCCGTCCATGTCCGGCATGACGACGTCCAGGAGGATGACGGCGAAGTCTTGCACCAGCAGGTGGCGCAGCGCCTCTCGGCCGCTGCTCGCGGTGACCAGCCGCTGCCCCAGGGGCGCCAGGGTCGCCTCCAGCGCCAGCAGGTTCTCCGGCTGGTCATCCACCAGCAGCAGGCGGACGGGCTCCGACGGAATCGCGGGCAGGCGCTCGCGCGTGGGCGCGCCGCTCAAGGCAGCACCTTCGAACGCGGCACATAGGCCAGCCGCGCGAGCCACCCTCCCACGGAACCCAACGTCAGCTGCTCCATCTCACCCTCCTCGCCCTCTCCGCCCGTCTGGAGCGCGCTCACCACGGCCACCCGGGCGCCGCTCGCCTGGAGCACCTGCAAGCCCGCCACCCCATCCTCGTGCCCCGCGAAGCGCAGCCCCGCGGCGCGGGGGCCATGGCTGTCCGCCGCGGATTCGAGGAGCGCGTCCAGGGCGCCCCGGTGCAGCGCCAACGGCACGGGCAGGTGCGGCGGCGGCGGCGCCAGCACCGACTCCACGTCCGCCGCCGCGCAGCGCGGCGGCCCCACCACCAGCAGGCCCAAGGGACTCATGTCACCCTCCTGAAGATGCGACCGCGGTCCTCCAGCGATGTGGTCGTGCAGCGCGCGGTTGAAGGTCAGCAGCGTGTCGCGGCACACGATGACGTGGAACTCGTTGAACGAGCCGTCCGTGGCCAGGCTGTGCTGGGTGAAGAAGACGCGGTCGCGCAGCCGGGGCTGGAGCAGCGCCCAGTTGCCATCGCGCGTGCAGGAGTCGCAGAGCGCGCCCTTCCCGCCCGCCTCCAGCAGCAGGTCCGCCTCCAGCACCTCGCCGCGCGCGCCGGGCCCCGTCATCCGGAGACCTCCGTGCGCGGACCGCGCGGCGGCATGCCCCGCGGCGCGTGCAGCCACACGCGCAGCAGGCTGAGCAGCTTCTCGATGTCCACCGGCTTGGTGATGTAGTCGGACGCGCCGGCCTCCAGGCACTTCTCCCGGTCACCCTTCATGGCCTTGGCGGTGAGGGCGAGTATCGGCAGGTGGACGAAGCGCTCCATGCGGCGGATGGCGCGCATGGCCTGGTAGCCGTCCATCTCCGGCATCATCACGTCCATCAGCACCAGCTCGATGTCGGCGTCCTGCTCCAACTGGTCCAGGCCCTCGCGCGCGCTCTCCGCGAAAGCCACCTTCATGCCGTAGCGCTCCAGCACGGTGTTGAGGGCGAAGATGTTGCGCACGTCATCGTCCACCACCAGCACCTTGCGGTTCACCAGCAAGGGGTCCTTCTCGCGCGCCTTCTCCAGCATGCGGCGCTTGGGCTCGGTCAGCTCCGACGGAGCCCGGTGGAGGAACAGGCTCGTCTCCTCCAACAGCCGCTCCGGGCTCTGCGCGTCCTTCACCACGATGGCCTCGGCCACCCGCCGCAGCTCCGTCTCGTGGGCGCGCGTCAGCTCGCGACCCGTATAGACGATGAGGGGCGGCCCGCCCGCGCCGTGCGCCTCATGGATGCGGCGGATGAGCTCCGTGCCGGGCATGTCCGGCAGGCCCAGGTCCAACACCATGCAGTCGAAGCGGCGCTCGGCCAGCGCGGCCAGGGCCTCCGTCGCGGTGCCCACCGCCACCGTCTGCACGTCATCGCTGCCCAACAGCTCCGTCAGCGTCTGGCGGTGGACGGGGTCGTCCTCCACCACGAGCAGCCCGCGGCCCTTGCGCTCCACGAAGCGCCTGAGGGACTCCAGCGCGGCCACCGCCGCCTCCGGGTCCGCCGCGGCCCGCAGGTGGCCCAGGGCCCCCAGGTTGAGCGAGCGCTCGCGGTGGTCCTCCACCGACACCGTGTACACCGGCAGCGCGCGCGTGGACGCGTCGTGCTTCAGCCGGTCCAGCACCACCCAGCCCGCCATCTCCGGCAGGTCCAGGTCCACCGCCACGGCCACCGGCCGCGTGTTGCGGACGGCGTCCAGCGCGCCCTCCACCTCCGTGGACACCAGCACCTTGAAGCCCGTGCCCTGCGCCGCGGCGCGCAGGCGCGCGGCATGGTCCGCCAGGCGCGTCACGGCCAGCAGCACCTGGTCTCCGGGCTGGATGGAGCCCCGGTCATCATCAATGTCCATCCGGCTCAGCGCGGACACCGAGGCCTCGATGGCCGGCTCCGCGACGGGCGCGGGGAGCACCGCGGTGGCCAGCGGGTGGTAGTCCCAGCGCGCGGGCTCCTCCGGCGAGCGCTCCGCCATGAAGGCCAACGGCACGTAGAGGGTGAAGGCGCTGCCCTTGCCCACGTCGCTCTCCAGCCGGATTTCGCCGCCGAGCAGCCGCGCGATTTCACGGCTGATGGACAGGCCCAGGCCGGTGCCCCCGTACTTGCGGGCGGTGGAGCCGTCCGCCTGCTGGAAGGCCTCGAAGATGATTTGATGCTTGTCCTTCGGGATGCCGATGCCCGTGTCCACCACGGTGAAGGCCACCACCGAGGGCGCGGAGGACAACATGGCGTGGTCCGGAGACCAGCCGCTCTTCGCCAGGCCAATCTCCAGCGACACCGAGCCGGACTCGGTGAACTTGAAGGCGTTGGACAGCAGGTTCTTGAGCACCTGCTGCAGGCGCTTCGCGTCCGTCTCCAGCGCGCCGGGCAGCGAGTCCGCCAGGCCGATGTGGAACTCCAGGCTCTTCTTGTCCGCCACCTGCCGGAAGGTGCGGTCCACGAACTCGCGCAGGTCGCCGAAGCGCAGCGGCCCCACGTCCACGGCCATGGTGCCGGATTCAATCTTCGACAGGTCGAGGATGTCGTTGATGAGCTCCAGCAGGTCCGCGCCGGACGCGTGAATCGTCTTGGCGAACTCCACCTGCCGCGACGTGAGGTTGCCGTCCACGTTGTCGCTGAGCGTCTGGCTGAGGATGAGCAGCGAGTTGAGCGGCGTGCGCAGCTCGTGGCTCATGTTGGCCAGGAACTCGGACTTGTACTTGGACGTGAGGCTGAGCTGTTCGGCCTTCTCCTCCAGGGCGAGCTTGGCCTGCTCCACCTCGCCATTCTTGCGCTCCACCTCCGTCTTCTGCTCGGAGAGCAGCTTCGCCTTCTCCTGGAGCTCCTCGTTGGTGCTGCGCAGCTCCTCCTGCTGGCGCTTGAGCAGCTCCTCCGACTGCTGCAGCGAGGTGGCCTGCTGCTCAAGGCGCTTGTTCGTCTCCGTCAGCTCCTCCTGCTGCTTGCGGAGCTCGTCCGTCAGCGCCTGCGACTGCTTCAGCAGCGCCTCCGTGCGCATGTTGGCGGCAATCGTGTTGAGCACGATGCCGATGGACTCCGTGAGCTGCTCCAGGAAGCCCATGTGGACCTCGCTGAAGGCGTGGAAGGAGGCCAGCTCGATGACGGCCTTGACCTCCCCTTCGAAGAGCACCGGCAGCACCACGATGTTGCGCGGCACCTCCTCGCCCAGTCCAGACGCGATGCGGATGTAGCTGTCCGGCACGTCCGACAGGAGGATGGGCTCCTTCTCCAGGGCGCACTGGCCCACCAGCCCTTCGCCGTACTTGAAGGTGTTGGCCAGCCCCTTGCGCTGACGGTACGCGTAGGACGACAGCAGCTTGAGCATCTGGTCGCCGCCGTCCACGCGCTCGGAGATGTAGAAGACGCCGTGCTGGGCATCCACCAGCGGCGCCAGCTCCGACAGGATGACCTTGGACACCGTGAGCAGGTCCCGCTGCCCCTGGAGGACGCGGGTGAACTTGGCCAGGTTCGTCTTGAGCCAGTCCTGCTCCGTGTTCTTCCGCGTGGTGTCCTTCAGGTTGCGGATCATCTCGTTGATGTTGTCCTTCAGGGCGGCCACTTCGCCCTGCGCGGACACGGTGATGAACCGCGTGAGGTCCCCCTTCGTCACGGCGGTGGCCACCTCGGCGATGGCGCGCACCTGCGTGGTGAGGTTGGCGGCCAGCTGGTTCACGTTGTCCGTGAGGTCACGCCAGATGCCCGCCGTACCGGGCACGCGGGCCTGACCGCCCAGCTTCCCTTCGATGCCCACCTCGCGGGCCACCGTCGTCACCTGGTCGGCGAACACCGCCAGGGTGTCAATCATGCCGTTGATGGTGTCCGCCAGCTCCGCGATTTCCCCCTTCGCGTCCACCACCAGCTTGCGCTTCAGGTCGCCGTTGGCCACCGACGTCACGACCTTGGCGATGCCACGCACCTGCGTGGTGAGGTTGGACGCCATGGAGTTCACGTTGTCCGTGAGGTCCTTCCAGGTGCCGGCCACGCCCTTCACTTCCGCCTGTCCGCCCAGCTTGCCTTCCGTCCCCACTTCACGCGCCACACGCGTCACTTCCGAGGCGAACGAGTTGAGCTGGTCCACCATCGTGTTGATGGTGTTCTTCAGCTCCAGGATTTCGCCCTGCACGTCCACGGTGATTTTCTTCGACAGGTCACCCTTGGCGACGGCCGTCGTCACCTCGGCGATGTTGCGCACCTGCGACGTGAGGTTGGAGGCCATGGAGTTCACGTTGTCCGTGAGGTCCTTCCACGTGCCGGCCACCCCCTTCACCACGGCCTGACCGCCCAGCTTGCCTTCCGTGCCCACCTCGCGCGCCACGCGCGTCACTTCCGAGGCGAACGAGTTGAGCTGGTCCACCATCGTGTTGATGGTGTTCTTCAGCTCCAGGATTTCGCCGCGCACATCGACGGTGATCTTCTTGGAGAGGTCACCGTTGGCCACGGCCGTCGTCACCTCGGCGATGTTGCGCACCTGGGACGTGAGGTTGGACGCCATGCTGTTCACGTTGTCGGTGAGGTCCTTCCACGTTCCACCGACACCGCGCACGATGGCCTGACCGCCCAGCTTTCCTTCCGTGCCCACCTCGCGCGCCACGCGCGTCACTTCCGAAGCGAAGGACGAAAGCTGGTCCACCATCGTGTTGATGGTGTTCTTCAGCTCCAGAATCTCGCCGCGCACGTCCACGGTGATTTTCTTGGAGAGGTCACCGCGCGCCACCGCCATCGTCACCTCGGCGATGTTTCGCACCTGGGACGTCAGGTTGGACGCCATGGAGTTCACGTTGTCGGTGAGGTCCTTCCACGTTCCACCGACACCGCGCACGATGGCCTGACCACCGAGCTTTCCCTCCGTCCCCACTTCACGCGCCACGCGCGTCACTTCCGAGGCGAACGAGTTGAGCTGGTCCACCATCGTGTTGATGGTGTTCTTCAGCTCCAGGATTTCGCCCTGCACGTCCACGGTGATTTTCTTCGACAGGTCGCCGTTCGCCACGGCCGTCGTCACCTCCGCGATGTTGCGCACCTGGGACGTCAGGTTGGACGCCATGGAGTTCACGTTGTCCGTGAGGTCCTTCCACGTTCCACCGACGCCCTTCACCACGGCCTGACCGCCCAGCTTGCCTTCCGTCCCCACTTCACGCGCCACGCGCGTCACTTCGGAAGCGAAGGACGACAACTGGTCCACCATCGTGTTGATGGTGTTCTTCAGCTCCAGGATTTCACCGCGCACATCCACGGTGATTTTCTTGGACAGGTCGCCCTTGGCCACGGCGGTGGTGACCTCCGCGATGTTGCGCACCTGGGACGTGAGGTTGGACGCCATGGAGTTCACGTTGTCCGTGAGGTCCTTCCAGGTGCCGGCCACGCCCTTCACTTCGGCTTGGCCGCCCAGCTTGCCCTCGGTGCCGACTTCACGCGCCACGCGCGTCACCTCCGAGGCGAACGAGTTGAGCTGGTCCACCATCGTGTTGATGGTGTTCTTCAGCTCCAGCACCTCGCCCTTGGCGTCGACCGTAATCTTCTTCGACAGGTCACCCTTCGCGACGGCCGTCGTCACCTCGGCGATGTTCCGCACCTGGGACGTCAGGTTGGAGGCCATGGAGTTCACGTTGTCGGTGAGGTCCTTCCACGTTCCACCGACGCCCTTCACCACGGCCTGACCGCCCAGCTTTCCTTCCGTCCCCACTTCACGCGCCACGCGCGTCACTTCGGAAGCGAAGGACGACAACTGGTCCACCATCGTGTTGATGGTGTTCTTCAGCTCCAGGATTTCACCGCGCACATCCACGGTGATTTTCTTGGACAGGTCGCCCTTGGCCACGGCCGTCGTCACCTCGGCGATGCTGCGCACCTGCGCGGTGAGGTTGGACGCCATGGAGTTCACGTTGTCCGTGAGGTCCTTCCAGGTGCCGGCCACGCCCTTCACCACGGCCTGACCGCCCAGCTTTCCGTCGGTGCCCACCTCGCGGGCCACGCGCGTCACCTCGGAAGCGAAGGCGCCGAGCTGCTCCACCATCCCGTTCACCAGCCGGGCGGTGCGGAGAAACTCGCCCCGGAGGGGACGGCCATCCACTTCCAGGGCCATCGTCTGGGACAGGTCGCCCTTGGCCACCGCGCCGATGACGCGGCCCATCTCCGTCGTCGGCTGCACCAGGTCGGCCACCAGCGTGTTCACCGACTCGACGCAGTCACCCCACGAACCCAGCGCGCCCACCACGTTGCCGCGCTGGGTGATGCGGCCTTCCTTGCCCACCACGTTGCCAATGCGCTCGAACTCACGGGCCATGCGCTCGCTGAGCTCGATGATTTCGTTCAGCGTGTCCGCCACCTTGCCGGCGCTGCCCACCTTGTCCACCGGCATGCGCACGGAGAAGTCGCCCTTGCGGACGGCGGTGAGGACCCGCAGCAACTGACGCGAATCGAGCGACTGCGAATCATCCTCCCGGATTCGCGGCGGAGGGGGAGCCGCGACGGGTGCGCGGCGGGAGGAAACCTTCTTCGTGGCCATGTGAGTTCCTGGTCGGTCCCGGAACGGCGAAGCACGGGCTGCCGTCCTGCGGGAATCCCGCAGCTGGAGCGTGTTTTCTCGCGCTTTCGCACACTTGGACCAGCCCCCCAGGGACGCCCGGCTGGCCAGCAGGCGACACTCCCGGAAGACTTCGTCTGGCAGCCAACACTGGCCCGAGCGTGGCGCCACCGGGCGTGAAAGCCGGTGCGCTCGCGGACGGAGCAGGCAGGCTCAGTGCCGGACGCGGGGCGCGGGCGCGCGGACGCGCACCTGCATCTGCTCGTCCCCGGCCACGACGCTGCTGAGCACCTCGCGCTGGTCCGGTGACAGCCGGGCCACGGCGCGCAACGAGGCCACCAGCACCAGGGACTCCAGCGCAGACGGCACGCTGACACCGTCCGGCCCCGTCTTCAGGGGCAACGGCAGGCGCGGCGCGCGCCCCGCGGCGGTGAGCGCGTCCACGGCATACGCAGGAGACGTGTCCAGCGTGACGGCAATCGCCGGGAGGCTGGTGGCGGCGTCACCCTGGCCGCGCGCCTGCATCTCCATCAGCACCTGCAGCGCGCCCGGCTTGAAGTACAGCGCCAACCCCGCGCGCCCGTCCCCCATATGGAAGACACACCCCTCGAAGGTGTGGTTCATCGGCCCGGTGACGGCCACCTCGAAGGGCTGGCTGTCATCCCAATGCGTCCAGGGCCGCGCATCCCAGTACTCCGACGACGCCTGCACGAAGAGCAGCGCCTTGTCCGAGCCAAGCCCGGACAAGCCTCGCTGCCCCCAGGCCACGAAGGTCGCGATGGCCGCGCAGGAGGACAGCGCCTGCGGTGAAGGCTCCGCCACGGCGAGCCCCAGCTCCGCGCCCGCTTCGGCCAGCGCCGGCGCGCAGCGCACCTCCGCCGCGTCCACCCCTTCCAGCAGGGCCCGCAGCCCGGCCCCGTCATCCGACTCGAAGACGGGCGCGGAGGGCTCTCCGGAATCGGAGATACGCAGATACACCTGCACCTGCGTGTCGCCCTGGCTGAGTGGCACGGGGCCCAGCTTGAGCAGGTAGAACATGGGGCTCAGCCTTGCTTTCCGTCCAGGGCCTTGCGGACCTGTCGCATCAACGCATGGATGTCGAAGGGCTTCTGGAGGAACGGCATGCCGGGATACAGGTGCCGCAGCGCGGCCACGTCCACCGCGCTCATCCCCATGAGTGATACATCCTTGTAGGCCGGCTCGGCTCGGATGCGCTCGATGAGCGCCGGTCCGTCCAGCACGGGCATCATCCAGTCAGTGAGGACCAAATCCGGCCGGAGCTCCGCCATCCGCTCCAGCGCCTCACGACCGTGAGAGGCCGTCAGAACGCGGTAGCCCTCCTCTCGAAGGAGGTCCGCCAGGGCTTCCAGGATGCCCTGCTCGTCATCCACCACCAGGACCGTCTCCATACGGGTGGTACTACTCCTAGACGTTCGTTCAGAAATGGCCAGCGCCCGGGTGCCGGGCAAGTCCCGTGAGCAAGGTATCCACAGCGGTACTGAAGGGGGGCAGCACCTCGATTCCCTGTGACGTGATGACGAACTCCCTCAGGGTGGGGTCATAGTGGGTGTCACGCATCTTGAAGATGCTCAGCAGCTTGCGCAGGCGGCCTTCAAGCTCGACATGTCTCAGGAAAAAGAGGTTCTCCGCCACAGCGGAAGGGCCGACCTCCATCGGGACGTCCAGCACCGGACCGAAGAGCCGCGGCGTCTCCATGCCGAAGAGGGTGGTGGTCCCCGTGCAGCGCAGCTCCTGGGTGAGGGCCGCGAAGAACGAGTTGATGCGCGCGGGCTCGGGCGAGGCCTGTTGCATGGCGCTGAGCCCGTCCACGAACACCCGCTTTACGTTGCGCCGCCGCACGTCCGACAGGAGCTGGTCCGCCAGCACATCGAGAATGCACTCGGAGGGCGGCTGCCAGATGAAGTTGAGCCGTCCGTCCGCCATGGCGCCGCCCAGGTCGATGCCCGCGGCTGCCACCTTGCCCAACAGCCGGTTGGGCGGCTCGTAGAAGCCCATGTAGAGGCAGGACTCCCCCTGCTTCAGCCCCTCCGCCAGCAGACTGCTGCCCAGCAGCGTCTTGCCCGCGCCGGGCGGACCGAGCACCAGGGAGGTGGACCCCGCCGCCAGGCCCTCTGGGAAGAGCGCGTCCAAGGACGGGACGCCAAAGTGGATACGGTGGGCGCCCGGGTCGGGCGGCGGCGAGCGCTGGACGCGTGACTCCAACCGGGGGAAGACCTCCAGGCCGTTGCTGGTGATGCGGAAGGCGTGGACGCCGTGCAGCGTGGCGCTCCCGCGGAACTTGCGCACCTGCAGCTCGCGCCAGGAACGCACGCCCTGGGTGCGCTCGCGCAGCTCCAGGATGCCATCGACCATGGTGTATTCCGGGTGGACGGCGGGCCCGTTGGCGCTGGTGAGCAGCAGCGCCGTGAAGCGAGCCAGCCCCGCGACGACCTGCAGCTCGTGGATGAACTTCTTGAAGTCGCGGCTGCTGCCGGCTGCTTCCTGCGCCTGCACCAACCCGTCCAACACCAGCATGCTGGCGTTGTGGTTGCGCACCTCGCGCCGCAGGAGCTCCAGCAGCCCCGGCAGGCCCTGCTCCTCCAGGGTGCGGAAGCCGCTGACGTAGTAGACGCCCTCGGGCAGCAGCGCCGAGTCGAAGAACGCCATGTCCCGCATGTTGGCCAGCATGCGAGCGTGAGACTCGGCCAGCAGCGTGACATACAGGCACCGGGCGCCAGCGCGCCCCTGGTGATAACAGAGCTGATTGGCGAAGAGGGTCTTCCCCGCGCCCGGCTCCCCCACGACGATGTAGACACCCGACGACACGAGGCCGCCGCCCAGCACGGCGTCAAGCCCAGGCACGCCAGTGGAGACGCGTGCGTCCTGCCGCGCGGGTTGCTCGGAAGAGGACATGATGCCGTTCCATACCGTAATTCGCCCCAGCGCGCGCGCCGGAATGTGCGAAGAAACCACGCGGGCCGTGAACGGCTGAAGCGCCTCAGCGGTCGGCGTCCAGCAGGGCGCGCAGGTCGTCGGGAATGGGCATGGGCGCGAGGATGCCCACGTTCGCGCCACCGGTGTTTCCCAGCGGCGCCCGCCCCAGCCATGAGCCCGGCGCGGCGACCAGCAACCGCACCACCTGCCCCACCCACTCCGCGGCGTTCCGCCTGCGCCACCCGAACCCCAGCATGCGCCAGTGCACGCGCACGTGAGGCCCCGCATGGGCCTGGCTGAGGACGTGAGCCCGCTCGAGGTGCCGCCAGGCACGCACCTGCTCCGAACGCGACTCCGCTTCATGGGCCTCGCGCAGCTCCGCCTCGAAGGCGGCGCGCAGCTTCACCTTCATCGCCATGGCTTCCTTCCGGTCATGGCGCCACCTTCGCGCGCCGGGCGCCCCGCTGGCATGTCAAAACGTGCACCCCCGGCCGCCCGGGGCCGGTGGCGCCTGGCGCCCCGGGTGTATTGATTGAAGGGGGCCCGAGACACGGGAGAGCCCCCGCTCCAGGGGAGGAAACGCGCCATGGCGGAGAGGGAGCCTGGCCTCGACGCAGCCGGGGACGTCAGCCCGCCTGCCCGGGGTGGACATGACGCGCGGGTCGACAACGTCGACGGCATCGTCTGGGAGGCGGACCTCTCCCTCCACTTCGTCTTCGTCAGCAAGCAGGCGGAGCGGCTGCTCGGCTACCCGGTGGAGCGGTGGCTCACGGAGCCTGACTTCTGGGTGGAGCACCTGCATCCGGACGACCGGGACTGGGCTTTTGCCTCCTGCCGCTCCGCGGTGGAGCAGCGCCTGCCCCACGAACTCGAGTACCGGATGCTGGCCGCCGACGGGCGCGTCGTCTGGCTGCGCGACCTCGTCACCGTGCTGTTCAGGGACGGCCGTGCCTACGGGCTTCACGGCCTCATGGTGGACGTCACCGAGCAGCGGCAGGCCAAGGAGCGGCTGGAGCAGACGGTGTCCCTGCTGGAGGCCACGCTCGACTCGACGGCGGACGGACTGCTCGTCGTCGACCAGGACGGACACATCACCGCCCGCAACCGCCAGTTCGAGCAGCTCTGGGGACTGACGGGGTTGACGGCCTGCGCCCAGGACGCTGCGCTGCTCGCGGCCGTGCGCGAGAAGCTGAAGGACCCGGACGCCTTCTTCTCGCGGGTCCAGGCCCTGTACGAGCAACCCAGCCAGGAGAGCTTCGACATCGTCGAGCTGCGCGACGGCCGTGTCCTGGAGCGCTACTCCCTGCCCCAGCGGCGGCGCGGGCTCATCACCGGCCGCGTCTGGAGCTTCCGCGATGTCACCGACCGCGTGCACGCGCAGCGCATGCAGGAGCGGCTGCTGGACGAGGCGCACGAGGCCATCCGCGTGCGCGACGACTTCCTCTCCATCGCCGCTCACGAGCTCAAGACACCCCTCACGCCGCTGCGCCTCCACCTTCAGCTGCTGAAGCGGACGATGGAAGCCAGGGAGCCCATCGCGCCGGAGCGCGTGGACAAGGCCATGGCGCAGGTGCACCGCCTGTCCGCGCTGGTCAATGATTTGGTGGACGCCACCAGCGTGGAGGCGGGCCGGCTGAAGCTGCAACGTGAGCCTGTATCGCTCCTGGAACTGGCGCGCGAGGTGTGCTCGGAGTTCCGCGCCCTCAGCGCGGCGCACACCTGTACGTGCGAGCTGCCCCAGGAGGACCTCGTCGTCATGGGCGACCGGGGCCGGCTGTCGCAGGTGCTGGCCAACCTCCTGGAGAACGCCGTCAAGTACAGCCCGCTGGGCGGTACCGTGCGCATCTCCTTGTCTCGCGCGGACGGCGACGCCGTGCTCAGCGTGGCGGACGGCGGCATCGGCATCTCCCAGGAGGACCAGGCGCACCTCTTCGGCCGCTTCTTCCGCGCGAGCAACGCGCCCGTTTCGGGCTTCGGGGGCCTGGGCCTGGGGCTCTACATCTGCCGGGACATCATTGAACGGCACGGCGGTCACATCTGGGTGGACAGCGAGCTGGGCCGGGGCTCCACGTTCCATGTCTCGCTGCCCGTGCTGAACGCGACGGCGCACCGGGAAGCCCGGCCCTGACGCGGCTCACCGCAGGACGGTGCCACTGCTGAGCCGCGACACGGCGCCGTGCAGCATGCCCAACTGGCGGGGCGCCCGCTCCAGCAGCGCGCCGAAGACGGGGTCATCCGTCTTGCATGACACCTGCAACGGCGGCAGGGGCGGGGGCACGCGCCGGTCCCTGAGCGCGTCCGCGAGCTCGTCGAGCGCGCGCCCCGCCTGATGCGCCAGTTGCTTCAGCTGGCCGGGGACCTCCTCCTCCGGCCGCTCCATGCCCAGGGCCGTCACCACGGTGGCGAAGCGGCGCGCGTAGGTGATGACGGCCATGCCCGACTCGAGCTGCTGGGGCGGGCCGTGGTACTCGGCGGTGAGCCGCTCGAAGGAGGCCTCCGCGTCCAGTAGCGCCAGGCCGAAGGCGCGCCGCGCGGCGCCTACCTCGGGCCGGGTGCCGCTGCGCTTGGCGACGACCTCGCGCAGGTATTCACCGTCCGCGCGCAGCGCGGCCGCCGCGGCCTCCGGGAAGCGGAGGCGCTCCGGCATGGGCCATAGCAACCACGCGCCCATCAACGCCAGCGAACACGCGACCAGCACGCCCAGCGCGCGCTGCCCGGCGAGGCTCCAGTCCCCCGAGCTCAGCGTGGCCAGCAGCAGGTAGTCCGGCGTGAGCAGAATCTGGAAGGCGCCGAAGTTGATGGGCAGCAGGGACACCGACACCGCCGTGAGCAGGACGATGACGGCGAGCAGCGCGGAGGGGGAATGCACGCGCGTGGCAATCACCGCCGCCAGGCCCGCGCCCAGCAGCGTCCCGCCGACGCGCTGGAGCGCGCGCTCCTCGGTGATGGCCGAATACGGTTGGAGGATGGCGATGACGGTGAGGCTCACCCAGTGGGCGTCGCGGATGCCCAGCGCCTGCGTCACCACCAGCGCCACCGTCGCCACCAGCCCCACCCGCAGCGCGTGCCGGAAGACGAGCGAATCCGAGCGGAGGTGGTCGCGCAGCGGGGCCAGCCACGAGCGCGCGCGCCGCTGCTCATGGCCCACCACGCTCCGCCCGCGGTCGGACACCGGGTCACCATGCTGCAGGCCCGCGGCCGTCTCGTGGACCACCCCCGCCATCTCCCGCAGCTTCGAGAAGAGCGCCTCCACGTGGAGGGACAGCAGGTCCTCGCGGCTCCGGATGCCTGGAGCGGGCCGGTAGTGCCGCCTGCGCGAGCGAGGCACCATCCCGGGCGCGCGCGGGACGCCCTCATTGCGCTCGCGCTCCAGCACCTGCTCCACCCAGCTCGCCATGGCCGCGTAGGCGTCACACAGCGAACCCACGCGCGCGCGCAGCGGCAGGAAGCGCGGCTCGCGCACGGCCGCCTCCATGGCCTCGGCCAGGGCGATGAGCTGGGCGGACATCGGCTCGCACGTCTCGAGCAACACGAGCAGGTGCTCGCCTCGCCGTGACTTGCCCAGGTGGCTGCTCCGCATGGCCCCCAGCGTGGCGCGCGCCTGCTCCATGAGGGGCCGCACGCTCATGTGCCGCTGCGCGGCCTCCACCCACTCCTGGGAGCTGGCGCCCTCGCGCGACAGGCGGCCCAAATCCCAGCACGCCTCCGCCAGCTCCCGGTACACGCGCGCGATGGCCCTCCGCGCCGGGCGGTAGGGCCGCAGGGGCCACAGCACCAGGGACAGCGTCATGGCCCACAGGCCGCCGAAGAGCAGCCAGAAGGCGCGGCCCAGCGCGACATCCACGCCCACCGCGGGCGCGCCCAGTGACACGACGAAGATGACCGCGAGCTGTCCGCCGATGGCGCCCGCAGTCTCTCCGTAGCTCCGCGCGAAGGCCGCCGCCGTCACGCCCAGCCACATCAAGGAGACGTCCAGCCACGGCATGGACCCGCCCGGCGCGCCCAGCGCGCCCACCAGCGCCCCCAGCAGCGTCACCGCGCCCAGCTCCTTCGCCCGCGTCTGGTACGAGCCGCCCTTGTCGGCCAGTGAGACCAGGAGACCGGACAAGCCCCCCCAGCCCGCGTCCTTCACGCCCAGCAGGAACGCGAGGGCCAGGGGGATGGAGGTGGCCAGCGCGGTCCGCAGGCCCGCGCCAATGGCGGGCTTGCCTGGCCGGACGCGGAGGACGGAGCGCAGGTGTCTGAGCAGTCGGCGCATCCTGGAGCGTTGACACCGTGCGGCGCGGAAAGAACCTCCGCCCTCCCTCTCCGGGCACCCCCGCGGCCAGGGGAGCCTGCGTGCCCGGGCTCGTGCGGCCAGGACTCGTGGGCGGGATTGCGCAACCGGTGCGCCGCACATGCCGTAACGTGCCGCCCCCACCAAGGAGCGACACCTCGTGGAGACCCTTGTCCGAATCGCGGAGCGCCTGGGCCGCTTCTCTTCGCGCTTCGTCCCCAGCGCGTTCGCCATCGCCGTCCTGCTCACGCTGCTCACCCTGGCGCTGGCCACCGGCTGGGCTGGCGCCGCGCCGTCCGCCGTGCTGGACGCCTGGGGCGGCGGCTTCTGGGAGCTGCTCGGCTTCTCCATGCAGATGGCGCTGGTGATGTTCACCGGCTACCTGCTGGCCCTCACCAGCCCGGTGCGCGCGGTGCTGGAGCGCGCGGCGCGAGTGCCGCGCACGCCCCGCGGCGCGGCGGCGTGGATGGCCTTCGTCTCCATGGCCCTGGCCTACGTCAACTGGGGCCTGTCCCTGGTGGCCAGCGCCATGCTGGTGCGCTTCATGGTGAAGCGCCGGCCGGACGTGGACTACCGGCTGCTGGTGGCGTGCGCGTACTTCGGCCTGGGCGCCACCTGGCACTCGGGCCTGTCCGCCTCCGCGCCGCTGCTGGTGGCCACGCCGGGCCACTTCCTGGAGAAGCGCCTGGGCGTGCTGCCCATCGACAGGACGCTCTTCTCGCCCTTCAACCTCGGCCTCACGCTGGCCGTGGTGGCGGGGCTGACGCTGCTGGCGTGGGTGCTGCACCCGAAGCCGGAGAACACCGTCCGCGTGGACCCGGCGGTGCTGGAGTCCCTGGGCGACTTCACCCCGCCCCCGCGCCCCACCGAGCGCGGCTTCGCCGTGTGGCTGGACCACTCCAGGCTGCTCAACACCCTCATCGGTGTCTTGGGGCTCATGTGGCTGGCGCGGCACCTGTGGATGAACGGCGGGTGGCGCGCGCTCAACCTCAACGTGGTGAACTTCACCTTCCTGGTGCTGGCGGTGCTGCTGCACGGCACGCCCGCGCGGCTGCTCAAGGCCAGCGAGGAGGCCGGCACCGTGCTGCACGGCATCGTCCTCCAGTTCCCGCTGTACGCGGGCATCTACGGCATCTTCAAGGCCACCGGCCTGACGGAGCGCATCGGCGAGCTGTTCGTGTCGCTGTCCACGCGCGAGACGTTCCCCGCCATCGTCTACCTGTACAGCGGCGTGGTGAACTACTTCGTCCCCTCCGGCGGCTCGAAGTGGGCCATTGAAGCGCCCTACCTCCTGGACGCCGCGACGCGGCTGGGCGTGGCGCCAGAGAAGGTGGTGCTGGCGTACGCGTGGGGGGACATGGCCACCGACCTCATCCAACCCTTCTGGGCGCTGCCGCTGCTGGCCGTGGCGCGCCTGGAGTTCAAGGCGCTCCTGGGCTTCCTGCTGGTGGCCTTCCTCGTGTACCTGCCGCTGGTGACGCTGGCCTTCTTCCTCTTCGGCTGAGCGACGCCGAGGGCTGTGCTAGATCCAGCCTGGCAAGGCGGGCCTGGGGGCCCGCCACATCACGAGAACGAGGGGACTTGAGATGGCGAAGATGCTGACGCGGAGCCTGCTGTGCGCGGTGCTGGGAATGTCGCCGGTGGTCCTGGCACAGGACGCGGAGCCCGCCGCCGCGCAGGTGAAGGCGCCGGACGCGGACGCGGTGCGTGACACCTGGAACTACTTCTACAAGGGCCAGGGCCAGGGCCCCGTGCTGGTGGAGGCCAAGGTCTGCACCGAGGTCGCCAAGGAAGGCCCCAACAAGTACGACTGCACCGCCGAAGTGGGGCCCGAGGGCATCAAGGCCGGCACCAGCGTCATGTTGTGGCAGGCCTACCTCGTGCCGCAGGGCGACACCATCGAAGACCTCATGGTGCAGTCGAAGCAGGGCACCGTCGTGCGTGAGACGAAGGACGTGAAAATCAAGGGCGAGGGCTGGCGCGCGCGGCAGTGGACGGGCCTGCGGCTGAGCAAGCCTGGCACCTGGACGGTGTCGGTGCTGCGCGGGGACCAGGTGCTGAAGGAGATTCAGGTCAAGGTGCTCTGATTCACTCCTGAAGCAGGTGGAAGCACCCGGCGCCCGCCAGCGGCCCTCAGGCCACCTGGCGGGCGTTCGCTTTGGCGCACGCCTGCCTTCGAGGACGGGCAGTCCGTCGTTTTTCCTCCGACGTTCCCTGCTGGACAGGGAGTTTTTTCAGCGCACCCGACACCCGCCTCGGCCTCTGGGGCGAGGTTCCACCCGCCTCCAGAGGAGAGCCGCCCCGTTACGGCGGCTGGCAATGCCCTTGCACAAGTGCTTCAGCGGTTGAGGGGCAGGGGGTTGTCGGGGCTGGGGTTGGGGGAGAGGCCGGGGCGGGAATGGTGGGGCGGCGGCGATGGGCAATCGGGGTGCTGGCGTTCGGACTTCTCCTCGTGGGGTGCGGGGAGAGGGCGCACGCGGCGGCCCGCGCTCCGGGCTTGGAGGTGGCGGGGTCGGCTGCAGGTGAGGGCGAGGGGGTCCTGGCGTGGACGCGTCCGCTGGTTCTGGGGGACAGCGAAGCGCCACATGCCGTGGTGGCTCCCGACGGGGACGTTCTCGTCGCTGCGACCTACCGTGAGCCTCTGGACCTCGGGGGAGGCCCCCTGCCCTTCAACCACGTATCAAAAGCGCCGCACCTGCTGGTGGCGCGCTTCTCTCCGGAGGGCAACCTGCGCTGGGCGCATGGGCTGACACCGGAGGCAGACACCACGCGCGCGCACGTGGGCGGGCTCACCGTGGATGGCGAAGGTAGCGCGTGGCTGGGCGGCGTCTCCGCCGGCTTCGCGCTGGGCGCGGCGAAAATCCCGCCTGGGGCCTTCCTGGCCCGGCTGTCACCCCAGGGCGCGCTGGAGCGCGTGCGGCGCTTCGACGGCACGGGTGCGCTCACCGTCCATGCGCTCGCGCCGGACGGCACGGGCGGCGTGGTGCTGGTGGGAGACTTCCATGGCCAACGCGACTTCGGCGACGGCGTGAGGGAATCCCCGCGGGGCCAGCGCTCCGCCTTCGCGGTGAGCCTGGACGCCAGCGGACAGACGCGCTGGAGCCGCACCTGGGCCGCGGGGGACGAAGGCCTGGTGACGGCCCGGGCCGTGGCGGTGGATGTCTTTGGCGGCGTGCACGTCGCGGGGGCCTATGCGGGCTCCGTCTGCTTTGGCGGGCCGGCGCTCGTCACGGTGCGCCAGCGCACGCCCTTCGTGCTGAAGCTGTCTTCGGACGGCGCGCACGCCTGGAGCCGGGAGCTGCGTGGCACCGAGGGCACCGCCAATGCCCTGGCGGTGGGCCCCGACCGCGTCTTCGTGGGCGGCAACTTCTCCGGGCGCTTCTACTTCCAGGGGAAGCCTCACACCTCCAGCGGCTACCAGGGATTCGTGACGGCTTTTGATGCCCATGGCAAGGAGCGCTGGGCGCGCTCCTTCGCGGCCACCGCCACCGCGCTGGCCACGGATGACGCCGGGCAGCTCACCCTGGCGGGCTCGCATGATGGCGGGCTGGATTTGGGTGGCGGCGGCGTGCCCGCGGGCCTCTACGTGGCCCGGCTCCACCCGGAGGACGGCGCTTCGCTCTGGGTGCGCAGCTTCACCAGTCCAAGCCCCACGCTGGCGCGCACGGTGGCGGTGGATGTGAGCGGTTACGCGGTGGCGGCGGGCGCAGTGGCGCGCCCGCTCCCGGAAGGCACGCCCTACCCTCGCCCGCGGGATGGATTCCTCCTGCGGCTGCGGCCCTGAGCCCGGCGGACGGCACAGCGCCCGGGTCATCAACGCTGGGGCCTCAGCGAAGCTTCGGACCCGTGGCGGACACGCTCCCCGCGACATCCGCGTCCCGAATGCGCCCCTGCCGTCGCATTTCGCGCGCCAGGAAGGGGGCATCCCGCTCCAGAGACCAGAGCGGGACAGGTTGATGCGCAACCGCTGGGCTCCAGTAGCTGTCGAAGTACCTTCGACACATGTGCTGGTACTCACGAGAGTCGAGCCCCAACCGCTCGATGGTTTCACGGACCCTGGCTTCCACCTCCGGGGCCAGGCCCACGGCGGGCTCCACCTTGAACGTCCCCAGGTTGAGGACAAACCACCCGTCCTCAACCATGAACGGGTCGAGCACGTTGGCGAACTCTCGCTTGCGCGCGTTCATCCGTGAGCAGGCCAGACGATAATTTTCCCATTCATAAGCCTGCCGATGCTCCGTGCTCACCATGGCGACAAAGTGGTCGACCGTCGGCCCACAGAGCGGCTCGATGTAGAAACAGGCGTATGCGCAAATACCCCCATATGCGGCGTGCAGGACAGGCAGCGCGCGGGTCCAGTAGGGGTGTCGCCGGAGATCCGAAGCCTTCAAATCTTCGATTCGCTCCGCTCGCCTGGTGATTCGCGGCCCAGTGCGCTTCATCAAGGGCGGCTGGCCAATCAGCTCAGCCAAGGCACTCAATCCAGGCTTCCGAACCTGCTCTTCGAAATCAAAGACAGGAGGTGCGGCTCTGGCTGCCTCAAGACACGAATCACTGGCTCAGCCCCGCCTCGCGCGCCCAGAAGCGCCACCGCAGCCAGAATGGGTCAACATCGGGAAGGCTGGCGCGCAGCGCGTCGCGGGCCTGGGTGAACTCGTCGGACGACACGCCCTGTCGCCGCTCCATCAATGCCTCGGCGCGCTGGATGGCTTGCTCGGCCTCCAGCGAACGAGGCTCCCCGAGGTCGAAGATTTCAGAAACGAGCCAGGAGTTCGCGTCACCCCGGCGATGCCATTCCTCCTTGTGAAGGACAACCTCCCTGTTCTGGAGATTGAGGTGCCACAGGGCATCTTCGCGGGTGTCAAAGAGTGGCTCCAGTGAAGCCAGTAGCAGCGGCGAGTGTGTCACGGCCAGAATCTGGACCTGGACGTCACCAGCGCCCGTCAGCGCCTCCATGACCTTGAGCAGGGAGCGCAGGACGGTCCGCTGCCAACGAGGATGCAGATGCGCCTCCACCTCGTCGATCAAGAAGATGATGGACCGGGTGGCCTCCTGGTTCATCAAGCGGCTTGCCTGCAGATGCTCCTGCCACGTCCACACCAGCAAATAGGCCAGCGTGATGACGCGCCTGGCCCCCGCGGACGCGTACACCACGGGAACCTCCTGGCCGTACCCCGTGCGCAGGGTCGGCATGTCCCGGACGTCTTCCAGGCTGACGCGAGTGAGCTCTCCCGGCGCGAGGAGCTCCACATCCGAAGGAGAGAGCGCATGGAGCGCCTGGCGGAGTTGCTGATACGGCTCTCCATTGCGCCCTTGCCAGGAAGCCCAATCCGCAATCAGCCCGTTGCATAGATACTTTCCATCAGGCTTGAGCCCGTCCCAGACTTCCTGCGGATTGAAGAGGTAGGCGGGCGGCCGATCCGGCGCATCGATGCCCAGCGACGGCGCGTTCCTCCAGTAGTTGCGCGCTGGGTCCCACACCGAGAATGAGCCATCAACCCGCGCGTAGAGCACCATGCCCGGATTGGGAGGCCGCCCTCCCTTCAAGGTCCAACTCTGCGAATGAAAGTCGTATTCGCTCGAGTAACCGACGGGCTTTCTCTTGCCCTCGAACTGGAAGGCAATGCGGGGCTTGAGGCCAGCACCGCGGTGCGGTGCCGCGGGATGCCCCGCCCAGGTCCGGGTCAGCGCCCACCAGGCCACATCCAGGATGAAGGTCTTCCCCACCCCGTTGTCGCCGGTGATGAGATTCATCCTACGGGCGAAGTCGAAAACGAGTTCTGGGGCTGGCCCGACATGGTGAAGTTCCAGCCGCTCAAACATCGCTTCCTCCTATTGAACCCAGCGTGCTCTTCGGGTGCTCTATAGGTCAGGTCGGAGGATGAACCAAGCCTACAGGCGTCCTCAACCACGGTATGGCGTGACCGCCTTGCCGACATGACACTTGCTGTACCACCCGGCTTCGTGGCGCTGTTCACTCGGAGAGTACCGTCCTCCATGCGAGTGAGTCCGAAGGGCAGGGACGCGACGGACACCTGCCCAAGCGCGTGCATCATCCGCACCGAGCGCATCTCTCTTCAGGCGAGACGTGAAATGAGCACCGCGACCGTGGTCGTCCCCGCACCTTCGAGGCCTTCGCCCGGGAGCACGCCGCGCACTGGCGCTGAGGCGGCCACTTCAGCACGTGAGAAGCACGGCCCTGCTATCCACGTTGAGGACCTGGGGCCCCGCGGGCAGAGACACCAGCGGCGTGTCCCAGTGCGCGTGACCACAAATCACCAACAGGTCGTCACGGGCAGGCAGTCTCTCCCGGATGGCCGCGCTTCCACGCATGCGCGTTCCAGGCACATCGGGGCCCTGGTGGAGCACCAGCAGCTCCGGGTCCTGCCGCAAGACATCACGAAGGCTCCGAAGAAACGCCTCTTCATCGCGACGGCCCGGCTTGTCTGGACGGCCGATGATGCCGCTCACGCCGCCCACCCGAAGCCCATCCACCTCCACCACATCGCCATCGAGCATCCGCTGCTCCGGGCGCTGGCGGAAGAACCGGGCCTGCTCACGCGCGGTGCCAAAGGTGTCGTGATTTCCCGCCACGCCCACCACCCAGCGGAACTGCTGTCCAAAGGCCTCCCATACGGACCGCACGTTTCCAGATGCCCCCCGCACCAGCGCGCTGTCGTCGGAGAACAGGTCCCCCGCCAACACCACGCCCGTGTGCTCGAGCGGGGGCAACATGCCCTCCGCGCTCAAGGACGCGAGCCCATCCGCCAGGACCTCTCCCAGGAGGGCCACCGCGCCTCCCAGCAGCGCGCGAGGCGCCACTCCCTGCAGGTCCGACGTCACCACCAGGGCATCCAGCCCCGCAGGCAATGCATCGACCTTCCCCTGCAGGAGGGGCAGGTTCTGGATTTCGGCGCCACCTCTGGGGGCCGCGGAGAGGTAGGGCCACAGGGACAACGGTTCCGCTTCGAGCTTCAGGATTCGCATGGCGCCCAGGGTCGCCCCGCGCAGCGCCATCCTGACAGTCACGGCTCGCCCCGGCTGGGGCCACGACCTCTGGCCCCAGCGAATCAGATGCCGCGGCCGGCTCAGCTCCCGTGCAGCCACTCCCGCAGCTTGGTGGTGGTCAGCTCGATGGCGCCCCGCGCCGCCGGCGTCTGCGCCAGCGCGTTGAGCATGACGAAGTCATGGTGCGTTCCCAGGAAGCGGACCTGGGTGACGTTGACGCCCGCCTCGGAGAGCTTCGCCGCGTAGGCCTCGCCCTCGTCGCGCAGCACGTCGTTCTCGTCGGTGATGACCAGCGCGGGAGGCAAC
The DNA here is from genome assembly GCF_030168875.1 of Myxococcus sp. SDU36. Classification (NCBI taxonomy): domain Bacteria; kingdom Pseudomonadati; phylum Myxococcota; class Myxococcia; order Myxococcales; family Myxococcaceae; genus Myxococcus; species Myxococcus sp. SDU36. The sequence continues at coordinate 7,405,075 of NZ_CP077414.1, read as the reverse complement.
CCCTTGAGCTGGTCCAACGACGCCCGCAGTGGAGACACATGCGGGTCCACGCGCTTGCCGGCCTCCGGCAGGTAGGCATCCCAGAACCACTTCATCGCCTTGCGTGTGAGCCACGGCCCCTCCGCGAACTCCTGGTAGGAGCCGCTGTCGAAGTTGGCGTCGGTGACGGGATAGAAGAGCGCCTGGAAGCGGATGGAGGGGCCCCCGCGCTCCTTCGCGAGCATGCTGACCACGGTCGCCATGTTCCCCCCGACGCTGTCCCCCACCAGCGCCATGCGGCGGGCATCCACGTTGAACTCGTCCGGGTGCTCCGCCACGTACTTCGTCGCGGCGTAGGCCTCTTCGATGGCCACGGGGAACTTGTTCTCCGGCGAGCGGCCATAGTCCACGAACACCGCGGCGACATTCGCTCCCTTGACCAACTCCCGCACCAGCCGCTCGTGCGTCCTGGAGTCACCCATCACCCAGCCCGCGCCATGGACGAACATCAGCACCGGCAGGCGCTCCTTGCTCCCCTTCGGCCGGAAGAGCAGCGTCCGGACGGAGCCCCTGGGCCCCACGGGCAGCTTGCGCTCCTCCACGTCCGCGTCCGGCATGGACACCGGAATCGACTGCGCCTTGAGGAGGGCTTCCCGTGCCTGCTCTGGCGTCAGGGTGTACAGCGGCGGGCTGTTCGAGGCCGCCAGGTCCGAGACGAACTTCTGCGTGGAAGGGTCCAGGTTCATGCGCGCTGCTCCTTGGTGCGGTGCCCGGGGACGGACGCCGCCGGAAAGGTGCCAATCCAGGCGCGAGCGTCAGTAGCCGTGCGGGCAAGGACCCGGCGCGGCGCCAGCGGGCGCGGCAGGCCTTGTCCGGGCTAGACTCCGTGTTGGTATTCACAGAGGAGCGATGGATGAACCGCTTCGCGCTGCGCGACCTCACCGACCGCCTGGACGCCCAGACCCAACACGAGGACATCGTCCGCATCCTCGCCACCCGGGAGTTCCCCTGGGACGTCGAACAGGCGCTCAGCTTCGCGCTGTTCCGCACCTACGCGGTGCCCAGCATCGGCGTCCTCCTGCATGACACGGGCGAGTTCACCCAGCGCACCCAGAAGCGCTACGACGACACCGTGCTCATCCTGGACACCCTCCTGGAGCACGGCATGGCCAGTCAGGAAGGCCGGAGCGCCTTGCGGCGCATGAACCAGATGCACGGCGCCTATGACATCTCCAACGATGACATGCGCTACGTGCTCTCCACCTTCGTGGTGATGCCCGTGCGCTGGATCGCGGACTTCGGCTGGCGGCCGCTCACGCCGCATGAAGTGACGGCGTGGACGAACTACTACCGCGCCGTCGGCCGCCACATGGGCATCCAGGACATCCCAGAGACCTACGAGGCCTTCGGCTCGCTCATGGACGGCTACGAAGCCACCCACTTCGCCTTCGACGCGCGCAGCAAGGCCGTCGCGGACGCCACCCTGGAGCTGCTCACCACCTTCCCGCCGACGAACCTCGCACCCAAGCGGCTGGTCACCCTGTTCGCGCGCACGCTGATGGAGGCCCCCCTGCTGGACGCGTTCAAATACCCCCACCCGTCCAGCCTCAGCCGCAAGGTGTTCCGCCTGGCCCTCAAGGCACGCGGCAGGTTCGTGCGCTACGCGCTGTCTCCCAAGAAGGAGCCCGCCTACGCCCGGACGCGCGCCAACATCCGCAGCTACCCAAGGGGCTACGCCGTCGAAGCCCTGGGCACCTTCCCCAAGACGTGCCCCATGAAGTCCAGGCCCTCACCCGGGCCGCGGTGAGCGCGCGGGCCCCCGGCGCAAACCAGCGCCTTGTGGGAGAAAGAGCGCACACAGGAAACCTTCGCCCACATGCCCCGACAATCATTTCAAGAATCACATCGCGGGGCCGCGAAGGCCCACGGGGGAAACGCCATGTTCAAGGTCAAGCAGAACCACACGTTCCAGAATCCGATGCGGCAGCAGATTGACGCGACCACGCAGGGCAAGCAGAGCGACTACGCCCACGCGGTCGGCGGTGTGAACCAGGTGCTGGACCGGGGCAACATCGGCATCTCCGCACGCTCCCAGGCGAGCGTCCTGGACAACGTGAAGAAGGTGGAGACGGGGGCGCGCAGCGAGGTCAACGCCCACCAGCGCGAGGCCTTGAACTTCGGCCGGGACGCCTTCGACAGCGCCAAGCAGGGCAACTACAAGCAGGCCAGCGTGGAGGCCTTTGGCTCCGGCATCAACGCGCTCGCCTCGGCGTTCAAGTCCACCTACTCGGAGACGCCCAACGAGAAGAAGGGCATTGGTCCCTGGTAGCGCGCCCCGTGAGGCCCCCACACCCCGTGCTCGGGACTGGGGGCTTCACGCCCAGGTGAGGCATGCCGCGTCGGCCGGTGGAACGTGTGGGCCTGGTTGTCTTTCGCCGGCGCACGTGGTGCGTGCTTCCAATGGACGCCGGGGCTGAGGCAGCATCCCTGGCCCTACACCTGGAAGGAGCCGTGCCATGAATGCCTCCCGCATCGTCGCCTCGCTGACCGCCTGTCTCTCCTTGTCGCTCATCGCCTGCGGTGGCGCGGAGGTTCCCATGGACATGCCCGAGGGTGAGGCCCCCGTCAGCGTCGAGCAGGGCCTTGGCTACCCGCCGCACTGTCCGAACGGAGACCTCATCTACTGGGTCGAGAACGTGCAGGCCTGCACGCCGAAGTGCGGAAACACGCGTCAGAGCGGCCAGCCCGCGACCCAGTACGCGGCGTGTCAGTCCAATATCGCGGGCACGCGAACGCTCATCAACGTGCGCTACTGCATCCCCGGCTGCGACCTGCTGTGAGGAGACGCCCAGCCGGGCACGGCGTGCGCGCTAATGCACGCGGCGGCGGAGCCGCTCCGCGAAGAAGTCGAACATGCGCACCTCCGTGAGCGTGCGCCCCAGCGGCTGGCAGTGGAAGTTCGCGCCGTCCTGGCGGGTGAAGCGGGCCAAGGCCTTCTCACCCGGCAGCGCCTGATAGAGCGCCTGGGATTGTCCGGGCCAGAACTGCTTATCCTCCGGTTCGGTGATGAGCAAGGGCGTGGTGATGCGGTCCACGACGTCGCGCAGGTGATAGCGCCCCACCTCCGTGAAGGTGTCGAAGGGGGTCCGCGTGCCATACGGCCTGCTGCGAAAGGCCAGCACACGCGCCAGCACCGGGTCCGCGTCCGCCTCGCGCATGGCCTCGTTGAACGCCTCCCGCGCGCCCGAGCGCAGCAGCGCCACCAGCTCCGGCGGCAGGTTCGACGTCCACGACGTGGAGACATCCATGACGCCCGGGTCCACCACCGCGGCGACGAAGCGGTGCTCGAAGGCCAGCGCCCGGGGCAGCCAGAAGCCCGCCTGACTGATGCCGTACGCCAGCAGGGACTGGGCCTCCACGTCCGCGCGGGCCACCAGCGTGTCCACCACCGGGGTGAGCACCGCCTCCCAGTCAGGACGGAAGGGAAGGCCCCGCTCGAACAGCACGGACTGCTGCCCGGGGCCGTCATAGACGAAGGCATTGAACCCACGCCGCAGCGCGCCCGCCACGCCCGCGCCCCAGAGCGCCGTGAGCGACCCGTCACTGCCATTGGTCAGCACCAGCGTGGGCCGGGGCGCCCCGGTGGCGTCGGGCCGGAGCAGGTACCCGGGGAGCGTGCCGCCCTCATAGGGCACGCCCACCCGCAGGAAGCGGCCCTCCGAATGGAGCACGACGGCCTCCCAGCACTTGCGGTGCAACGAGAAGGTGGGCGCCAGCACCCGCGGGTCCGCCATGCCGGTGGTGAAGACCAGGGCCCGTGAATAGGCCTCCGACGCGGCCAGGAAGCACCCGCGTGCCCGCTCCGCCTGCCCCAGGGCGGCGCTCGCCTCCGCCTGCGCGCGCAGCCGCTCCGCGCGGGCGCGCCAGGCCAGGAACCAACCGTCCGCGCTGCCGTCCTCGATGGCCGCCAGCGTCACCAGCACCTGGCCGATGTCCCCCACCCCCTGCGCCGCGAGCCCGAGCGCCAGCCGCGCCTCGAAGTCGAAGTCCGGGTCCCCGAAGAAGCACGCGGGAATGCCCGGCTCGGGGTGGGTGCTGGTCGTGGGTGCCTCGCCCATGGCGTCCTCCTCCTGCGTCCCCCCACCGGCAACGTCCTACCGGCGCGCCCGGATTCAAACAGCCGGCCTGACGGCCCGAAGCCCGGCCCGAGGGACCGCCCCGGACAGAAGAAGCACCCAGGCTTTGACGGTGCGGACGTAAGCACCTATGATGCGAGACTGATTCGCAGAATCAAAATCACCCTTTCCAGCGACTACCGTGAGTCCATCCAACAGGCGTTCCTTCCCGCTCTTCGCCCTGCTTTCCGTCGTCGTCGTGCTGGCCGTCCTGTGGGTGGGCGTGAGATTCCAGCGCCCGGACGCCGCCGCGTCCCCCCCCGCCGCCCAGGCCGCCGCGCCGGAGGGCCGCGCGGTGACGCACGGACAGGGCACCACCGTCGTCCCGCTGAAGCCGCGGCGGGTGGTGGTGTTCGACCTGGTGGCGCTGGACATCCTCCAGGCCCTGGAGGTGGACGTCCACGGCGTTGCGGGCGACATGTTCCCCCAGCACCTGACCCAGTTCCGTGACGCGAAGTACCCGCGCATGGGCACCCTGTTCGAACCCGACTACGAGGCCCTCCAGGCCGCGAAGCCGGACCTCATCATCACCGGGGGCCGCTCCAGCGCGAAGTACGCGAACCTGTCCCGCATCGCGCCCACCATCGACGTGCCGATGAGCGGCAAGGACTACGTCGCCTCGGTGATTGCCAACACGGAGCTGCTGGCCAGCGTCTTCGGCAAGGAGGCGCAGGCGCGCGGCCTGATTGAGGCGCTGCGCAAGTCGGTGGCGGACCTCCAGCAGGTGACGGCGGCGCGCGGCAAGGGCCTGGTCGTGCTCGTCACCGGCGGGCGCATGAGCGCCTACGGTCCGGGCTCGCGCTTTGGCGTCATTCATGGTGACTTCGGCGTGCCCGAGGCCGCCGAGGGCCTGCGCACCTCGCTGCACGGCGAGTCCATCAGCGCGGAGTTCATCCGGGAGAAGAACCCCGACTGGCTGTTCGTCATCGACCGGGACGCCGCCACCGGTCGGAAGGAAGGCAATGCCCGGCAGGTGCTGGACAACGAATTGGTGCGGCAGACGACGGCCTGGCAGAAGAACCAGGTCGTCTACCTGGACCCCGGCGTCACCTACCTGGCCGGCGGCGGCATCCAGTCCGTCAAGCAGCTGCGCGACCAGGTCGCGAACGCCTACGCGCAGGCCCAGTAGTCCGCCGCCGTGAAGCGCGCGTTCGCCGCGGCCGCCGTCCTCGTCACGTTGGCGGTGGTCAGCCTCCTGATTGGCGCCAGTGACGTGTCCTGGCGCGCCCTCTTCGCGCCCGAGCCGGATGAGCGCGCCCTCCAGGTGCTGGTCATCAGCCGGCTGCCGCGGCTGTTCGCCGTCATGCTGGCGGGCACGTCCCTGGGCGTCGCGGGCCTCATCATGCAGATGATTGCCCGCAACCGCTTCGTGGAGCCCACGACGGCGGGCACCGCGGAGTCCGCCAGCCTGGGCCTGCTGACCGCCGCCCTGCTGGCGCCCGGCCTCCCGGTGCTCGGGAAGATGCTGGTGGCCACCGGCTTCGCCCTGGCGGGGACGGCGCTGTTCCTGCTGGTGCTGCGGCGCATCCCCCTGCGCTCGGCGCTCATCGTCCCGGTGGTGGGCCTGATTCTGGGCGGCATCATCGATTCGGCGACGACCTTCTTCGCCTATCGGTACGACCTGCTGCAGACGGTCAACGCGTGGACCACGGGTGACTTCTCCACCGTGCTTCGCGGCCGCTACGAGCTGCTGTGGGTGACGCTGGGCCTCACCTGCGCCGCCTACACCGCCGCGGACCGCTTCACCGTGGCCGGCATGGGCGAGACATTCACCACCAACCTGGGGCTGAACTACCCGCGCATCGTCGCGCTGGGGCTGGTCATCGTCTCCCTGGTCACCGCGATGGTCGTCGTCACCGTGGGCATGATTCCGTTCCTGGGCCTGATTGTCCCCAACCTGGTCAGCATGGTCATGGGCGACAACGCGCGCAGGTCCATTCCCTGGGTCGCGGTGAGCGGCGCTGGCTTCGTGCTGCTCTGCGACATCGTGGGCCGCGTGGTGCGCCACCCGTATGAGATTCCCGGAGGCACCATCGCCGGCGTCATCGGCAGCGTGCTCTTCCTGTACCTCCTGCTGAAGCGAGGCGCCCGTGTCGGCTAGCGCCCCGTCCGTCAGCCCCCTGCGGCCCCTGCTTGGCTTGGGTTGCGTGGCCGTGGCCTTCATGGCCCTGTTCATGCTCGTCGACGTGAGCGGCCCGTGGGACTTCGTGCTGCCCTTCCGCGGGAAGAAGGTCGCCACCGCGTTGCTGGTGGGCTACGCCGTCGCGGTCTCCACGGTGCTCTTCCAGACGGTGACGGGCAACCGCGTGCTGACGCCCGCCATCATGGGGTTCGACTACCTGTACGTGCTCATCCAGACGTGCCTGGTGTTCTTCCTGGGCTCCACCACCGTGGCGGGGCTGGACCCCCGGTTCCTCTTTGGCGCGGAGGTCATCATCATGGTGGCCTTCTCCGCCATGCTGCACGGCTGGCTCTTCGGCATGGCGCGGGGCAACGTCCACCTGCTGCTGCTCACCGGCGTGGTGATGGGCGTGCTGTTCCGGAGCCTGTCGTCGTTCGTCCAGCGCGTCATCGAACCCAACGAGTTCATCTTCCTGCAGGACCGCTTCTTCGCGAGCTTCAACGACCCGGAGCACGAGCTGCTGCTGCTCTCCGCGGCGCTGACGCTGGGGGTCTCCGTGCTGGGCCTGCGGCTGCTGCGCGCCTGTGACGTCCTGGTGCTGGGCCGGGAGGCCGCCATCAACCTGGGCGTGGACTACCCACGGACGGTGTCCTGGGTGCTGGCGCTGGTGGCCATCCTGGTCGCCGTGTCCACGGCGCTGGTGGGGCCGGTGACGTTCCTCGGGCTGCTGGTGGCCAACCTCGCCTACGCGGTGATGCGGACGTACAAGCACGCGTTCGTCATCCCCGCCGCCGCGCTCATCGCCGCCATCGCCCTGGTCGCCGGGCAGTTCATCCTGGAGCGCGTCTTCCGCCTGGACACCAATCCCCGGGTCATCATCGAGTTCGTCGGCGGGGCGGTGTTCATCGCGATGCTCATGAGAAAGGCCACGAGATGATCGAGGCGAAGAACGTCAGCAAGCGCTACGGCGAAACGCTGGTGGTGGATGGCATCACCCTGCGCCTGCCCGTGGGCGGCATCACCTCCATCATCGGTCCCAACGGCGCGGGCAAGTCGACCCTGCTGTCCATGATGAGCCGGGTGATGCCCATGTCGTCGGGCAACGTGCTGGTGGACGGGCTGGACGTCACCACCACGCCCGGGGACACGCTCGCGAAACGGCTGGCCATCCTCCGGCAGGACAACCACCTCACCGCCCGCCTGACGGTCCGCGAGCTGGTGACCTTCGGCCGCTACCCGCACACCCAGGGCCGCCCCACCGTGGAGGACCGCGAACACGTGGAGCGGGCCATTGAACACATGGGGCTGAGCGCGCTCGCCGACCGCTTCCTGGATGAGATGTCCGGCGGCCAGCGTCAGCGCGCCTTCGTGGCCATGGTGCTCTGCCAGGACACGGACCACGTGCTGCTGGACGAGCCGCTCAATGGCCTGGACCTGAAGCACGCGGTGTCCATGATGAAGCGGCTCCGGCACGCCGCGGACACGCTGGGCAAGAGCTTCGTGCTGGTGCTGCACGACATCAACTTCGCCTCCTGCTACTCCGACCACATCGTCGCCATGCGAGACGGCAAGGTCGCGTTCCAGGGCCGCCCGGAGGACATCATGCGCTCCGACGTCCTGCGCGCCATCTACGAGCTGGACATCTCCGTGCAGCAGCTTGAAGGCGACTGGATTGCCACGCACTACCGGTGAAGGCGCGGCGCGCCAGTCGGAGATGCAAGGGGTTTCCACTAATCACAGACACTTGCACTGCCTTATCGGGCTGTGCCACATTTCACCGCGCTGGCCATGAAGTCAGCAGACAGCAAGACGCCACCTCAAACCAGGAGTTCGCCATGAAGAAGGCCCTGTACTCTTTGGCTGTGCTGATGCGGTTTGCTCGCGCGGACAAGCTCTCCGCCCCGTATATCTACTACTAGTCAAAATCCGTCAGGCATTGTGCCCTGACGGTTGGGTCGCAAGAGCTGGTCGACGCGGGTGGAGCGCACGGTTCGCTCCGCCTGCGCCAGCGGCAGTTCCCCCCTCCAGGACCCTTTCATGCCACAGGTGCGCCTTCCGCCGGGGCCCCAGGGCCACTTCATTGCTGGCAACCTGGTGGCGTTCTCCGAGGACCCGCTGGGGTTCCTCACCCGCTGCGCCAGGGAGTACGGCGACGTGGTGCGCCTGGGGAAGCGCAACTTCCTCCTCAACCACCCGGACCTGATTGAACGCGTCCTCGTCAACGGCGACGGCAACTTCGTGAAGCTCGCCGGAGTGGGCCAAGGCAAGCGTCACAAAGGCGGCTTCCCCGAAGCGATGATGAACAGCGAGGGCGAGGACTGGCTGCGCAAGCGGCGCTTCGTCCAGCCCGCGTTCCATCGCAAGCACGTGGCCGCGTGTGGCGACACCGTGGTGGCCCTCACCGAGACGATGCTCCAGACGTGGCGCCCCGGCGACGCGCGGGACGTGCACGCGGACGTGTCCGCGCTGGCGCTCGACATCGTCAGCCGCTTCCTCTTCCACACGCCCATCGACGACGAGGCCCGCCACGTGGCCGCCGCCGTGGACGCCGTCATGCGGCACACCGACAGTCCCCTGCGCCCGCCCATCTGGGTGCCCACCCCCACCAACCTGCGCCTGCGCCGGGCGCTGGGCCGGCTCAACACGCTGCTCGCGACGCTCGTGCGCCGCTACCGGGAGCAGCCGGAGTCGCGCACGGACCTGCTCGCCCTGCTGCTGTCCTCGCCGGAGCCCCTCTCCGAAGCCCAGCTGCGCGACGAGCTGGCGACGATGATCATGTCCGGACACGAGACGACGGCGGACGCGCTCGTGTGGGCCTGGTACCTGCTGGCCCAGCACCCGGAGGCGGAAGGCCGGCTGGTGGCGGAGCTGGAGACGGTGCTCGGGGGCCGGCTCCCTGGCGCCGAGGACCTTCCGCGCCTGCGCTACACGGAGGCCGTGATGAAGGAGGCCATGCGCCTCTACTCCCCCGCGTGGATTACCAGCCGGGAGGCGCTGCGCGACTGTGAGCTCGGCGGGTTCCACGTCCCGGCGGGCACCCTGCTGGCGGTGAGCCAGTGGGTCACCCACCGCGACGCGCGCTACTTCGACGCCCCCGAGTCCTTCCGTCCGGAGCGCTGGCTGTCCGAGGACGCCCAGCGCATGCACCGGTACGTCTACTTCCCGTTCGGCGGCGGCCCCCGGTTCTGCATCGGCTCGGCGCTGGCCATGATGGAGACGGTGCTCATCACCGCGTGCGTGGCACGGCGGTTCCGGCTGGAGCTGGCACCCGGCTGCGTGGTGCGGCCCCGGCCGGCGCTCGCGCTCCAGCCGCTCGGGGTCCGGCTGATTCCCCGGCATCGCGCTCACACGACACAGGAAGGCGAGGTGCGGCATGCGGCGAGTGCCTGAAGGGGCTGCGGTCCGGCGCGAGTTCTTCCGCTCGGCGTACCTGCTGGGCGCGCCCTGGGACATCGGACGTCCCCAGCGGGCCTTCGTCGACCTGTGGGAGGCCGGCGAGATTTCCGGCGAGGTGCTCGACGTGGGCTGCGGCTTCGCGGAGAACGCGCTCTTCCTGGCGGCCAAGGGCCTGACGGTGTGCGGCGTGGACATGATGGAGCCAGCCATCCAGCGGGCGCGCGAGACGGCCCGCCTGCGCGGGCTCGACGTGGACCTGCGCGTGGGCAACGCCCTGGAGCTGGGCACGCTGGGCCGGCGCTTCGACACCCTCCTCGATTCGGCCCTGCTCCACGTCTTCGAGCCTGGAGACCGGCCCGCCTTCGCCGCCAGCCTCGCGAGCGTGCTCCGGCCCGGCGGGCACTACCATGCGCTGTACTTCCGCGACGGGCCGCGCGCCGTTCCACCGGAGGCCCTGAGCGCTAGCTTCGGAGAAGGCTGGCGCGTGAAGTCCCTCCGGGAGGCGCACTACGAGCAGACCGACCCGGAGGGCGCGCGGGCCTGGCTCGCCACCATCGAGCGGGTGGCGGCGTAGGCGAAGGAGGACAGGCGGCGCGGGGGCGCGCGGCAAGTACGTCTGTCACCAGGAGCGCCCTGGCGGTCCGCGTACCGGCTCGCCGCGCCCAGCGGTGGCCACTGCGCGCTCCCGGGGCTGAAGCTCACGCCTCGTCGGCCCTCGCCACCAGGAAGTCGATGACGGCGCGCACGGCGGGCAACTGGCCTCTGCGGTGTGGCGTCAGAAGCGTCGTCGTCACCGCGCCAGCGGTCCACGCCGGCAGCACGCGCATCAGCCGTTGCGCCTCCACGTCCGCGCGCGTGAAGGACTCCGGCAGGCAGACGATGCCCAGCCCAGCAGTGGCCGCCTTCAGCAGCACCAGCGACTCGTCGGCGCTCATGCGCACCCGAGGCACCACCGTGACGGCCTCACCGGCGCGTCCGCGCAGCCGCCACTGGGTGGCCATGGAGCTGGTCAGGAGGCCATCGTGTTCGCCCAGGTCCTCCGGCCGGCGAGGCTTGCCGCGTCCGGATAGATAGCCGGGCGAAGCCACCAGGATGATGGGCTCCACTGACAGCCGGCGCTGTACCAGCCCCGAGGCGGGCAATGGCGCGAAGTGGCTGCGCACCGCGATGTCGAAGCCCTCCTGCACCACGTCCACGAAGCGGTCCGTCGCGTGAAGCTCGACGCGCACCTTGGGATGGGCGAGCGCCAGCAGCGGCAGCCGGTTCGCGAGCTGGAACTGCGCCGTTGGCACCGACGCGGTGATTTTCACCACGCCACTGGGCTCCACTTGCCGGCGGCGCACCACGCGCTCCGCGGCCTCCGCCTCAATCACGACAGCGCGGGCATGGTCCAGGAAGTCCCGCCCCACGTCCGTCAACGTGAAGCTCCGCGACGTGCGCTGAATCAACCGGGCGCCCAGCCCGTCCTCCAGTTCGGCCACCCGCTTGCTCACCGTGGACTTGGGAATACCCAGCCGCCGCGCCGCCGCGGCGAAGCCACCGCTCTCCACGGCCTGGACGAAGAGCTGGAGGTCGTTGAGATTCAAGGGCCGCGCCTCATCGTCCACGGGTGTGGACCTTGCGTTCGCGTTCCGCTGTCTACACGGCGCGCGCTTCCACGGCCATCTTGTCCTCATCGAAGGCATCGCGCCTTCCGCTTCGGACAGGAGATTCACCATGGAACTGCCCACCCTCTTCTACGGCATCCCCTCTGGCTGCTCGTTCGGCTCCATCGTCGCGCTGGAGTGGCTGGGCCGGCCCTACCGGCTGTGCCGCATCGCCATGCCGGAGGAGGTCACCACCGCGGACTACCGCCGCATCAACCCCGTCGCGGAGACGCCCACCCTGATGACGGAGACGGGCGCGCGCATCAGCGAGAGCATGGCCATCCTCAACCATCTGGGCGCGCGCGGCGTGGACACGGGGCTGTCATTCGCGCAGGGCACCGAGGGCTTCGACCGCCTGAACCAGATGCTCGCGTACCTGAACACCACCTTCTTCGGCGCCTTCTCGCCGCTCTGGTACGCGCTGGAGCACGCCGACCTGCCGGAGTCCGACAAGCAGGCCCTGCGCACCTACGGAGCACGCGGCGTGCTCACAGCGCACGCGAAGCTGGAGGCGATGCTGGGCGACCAGCCGTGGCTGCTGGGTGACCAGCGCACCCTGGCGGACGCCTACTTCATCGGCATCGCCCGGTGGACCCGGTACCACGAGGTGCTGGACCGCCGCGACTCCCCGAAGCTCCAGGGCCTCTTCGAGCGGCTGGAGGCGGACGAAGGTGTGCGCTTCGCCCACGCCATTGAAAAGGGCGAGGCGCCCCGGGGCAACGGCGCCTTCCAGGGGCACATCCGCCTCGCGGAGGCCCTGCGACGCCTGCCCGCCTGAGCCGCGACGGTGGCCTGGCACCTTCAGGTGCCAGGCCCTTCACTCCGCCAGCAGCTCGCGCAGCCGCGCTTCCAGGAAGTGCCGCTCGGGCGCGGTGCGGACCAACGCGAGCGCCCGCCGGTAGGCACTCACGGCCTGTTCCTTGCGCCCCAGGCGCCGGAGCAGGTCCGCGCGCGCGGCCGGCAGCAGGTGGTAGTCCGCCAGCCGTCCAGAGGCCTCCAGGTCGTCCACCAGGGCCAGCCCGTGCTCGGGGCCACGAGCCATCGCCACGGCGGCGGCATGGTTGAGCGCCACCACGGGCCCCGGCGTCAACACCACCAGGCGCGCATAGAGCGCGGAAATCTGCGCCCAGTCGGTGTCCTCGGCACGCGGCGCCTGGGCATGCAGCGCCGCGATGGCCGCCTGCACCGTGTACGCCCCCCGGGCCCCCATGGCGAGCGCGGCTCCCAGCTCCGCCAGTCCTTCGTCCCGTTGCGCGCCATCCCAGAGCGAGCGGTCCTGCCGGTCCAGCAGCACCAGCCCGCCATCCGCCGCCACGCGCGCCCGGCGGCGGGAATGGTGGAGCAGCATCAGCGCCCGCAGGGACGCCACCTCCGCGTCGTCCGGGAGCAGCGCGCGCGCCAGCCGGGCCAGGCGCAGGGCCTCCTCGCAGAGGTCCACCCGCAGCAGCGCCGGCCCGTCCGTGGCCGCGTAGCCCTCCGAGAAGACGAGGTAGAGCGTGTGCAGCACGCCCTCGGTGCGCTCCGCCAGCGCATTGGGCTCCGGGATGACGTAGGGGATGCGCGCGGTGCGTATCTTCCGCTGCGCGCGCACCAGCCGCTGGGCCAGCGTGGCAGGCGACACGAGGAAAGCGCGCGCAATCTGCTCCGTCGTCAGCCCGCACAGGCAACGAAGCGCGAGCGCCACCTGGGCCTCGGGCGACAAGGCGGGATGGCAGCAAGTAAAGAGCAGCCGCAGCGAGTCGTCCGGCAACGCCTGCCAGTCGGCGCCGTCCACGGCTGGCGCCACCGCCTCCACCTCGCCCACGCGCGCCTCCAGGCGAGCGGACCGCCGCATGCGGTCCACCGCCTTGTTGCGCGCGACGCGCATCAGCCAGCCGGCCGGCTCGCGTGGCACGCCCTCACGCGGCCACTGCGCCAGGGCGGAGGCGAAGGCGTCCTGCACCACCTCCTCCGCAGCGCCGAAGTCGCCGCCCAGCACGCGGATGAGCGTGGCCACGATGCGCCCGTAGTCCTCACGGTGCGCTCGTTCGAGAATGGAGGCGGTGTCCATCATGCCGCGCGGAGCCCGACGTCAGTCCTGGGGCATGGTGAAGTCCCGCACCGGCCGCACCTCGATGGAGCCGCTGCGCGCGCTGGGGATGCGGGACGCGATGCCAATGGCCTCGTCGAGGTCCCTGGCCTCCACGAGAAAGAAGCCGCCCAGTTGCTCCCGCGTCTCCGCGAAGGGGCCGTCGGTCGTCAGGCGCTTGCCGTCGCGGATGCGCACCGTGGTGGCCGCCGCCGTGGGCTCCAGCTCCTCCCCCGAGAGGAAGTGCCCGCTCCGCTGGATGGCCTCCGTGAAGGTGCCGTACTCGCCCAGCACGCGCTGGACCTCCGCCTCCGACAGCGTCTCGGCGGCCTTCTCGTTCTCGTAAATCATCAGCAGGTACTTCATGGGTCAGTGCCTCCTTTCTTCCCTGGTCGAACGGAACCCCCGTGAATCGACCGCCCTTTCACGGAGATTTTCTCTCCAATCTCCAGCCGCGGCGCCCGTCCTCCATCCAGGTGGGACCACTCACCCGAGATGAAAGCAGCGCCATTTCGCCGCGGGCCTTCTCTTCGTGGGTCAGAGCAGACCGCGCCAGCCCCGGTGAGGTTCAAAATTCGTGTATCCCTGCGTGTCCGATACTTCAGTCCCGGGGTCTTCTTCACGCACTTGAATTCAATTCCGAGAATTCACGCCGAAGGGGTCCACCATGTTCAGGTTTCACTCCGTTGCTCTTCTGGCAGGTATCTCCGTCCTGGGCTCCGCGTGCGGCGCCCCCGAGCCCGAGGCGCAGGACACGCAGCAGGTCTCCTTCGAGGAGTTCCGCGCCAGCGCCTACCAGGAGCCGGAGTCCGGTGGCTTCGTCGTCGACGGTGACATCTTCCTGCCGACGGAGTCGGAGCTGCGCGAGTTCTACGAGCAGTCCGTCAGCGGCCTCGGCACCCAGCGGGGCGCGCTGGCCGTGTATTACAGCGGCGGACAGGACATCAAGTGGAGCGCCAGCCAGGCGCTGAACCTCACGTACTGCGTGAGCACCAAGTTCGGCGGCAACTACACGCGCGTGGTCAACGCGATGAAGAGCGCCGCGGCGGAGTGGGAGGCAGCCTCCAACGTCAAGTTCGTCCACGTCAGCGCGCAGGATTCGAACTGCACCAACCGCAACAACAACGTCGTGTTCGACGTGAACCAGACCAAGACGTCCCAGTACCTGGCGCGTGCCTTCTTCCCCAACAGCGCCCGCCGCAGCGCCAACGTCCTCATTTCGACGACGTCGTTCCAGAACATCTCCCCCTGGACGCTGGAGGGCGTGATTCGCCACGAGCTGGGCCACGTGCTGGGCTTCCGCCACGAGCACACCCGCCTCACGTCCACTGGCTGCTACGAGGACAGCGCCTGGCGCGCGCTGACGCCGTATGACGCCAGCTCCGTCATGCACTACCCCCAGTGCAATGGCACCCAGACGGGTGACCTGGTGCTGACCAGCAACGACCGCAGCGGCGCCCGCGCGCTGTACCCGTAAGCGCCACGTTCGTCCGCCGGACCGGTGGGCCACTGCCTTCATGGCGGTGGCCCATTTTTCGTTTCGAGCGCCCTGCCTCATCGCGGCGTCCCGGTTGGCTGCCCGACACCCGGCGCGGAGCCCACCGCAAATCCCTGGCCAGCCCCCGCCGCGGATGCCCTGAATGCACGGCATCCCGGAGGACGGCGCACGGCCGGGCCGTCCTCGGCGGAAGGAGCCTGCCTCCGGCCATTGAGGAGTCGCCATGAAGTACACGCAACTGGGCCGCTCGGGGCTCTCCGTCAGCCGGCTGTGCCTGGGCACCATGAACTTCGGCTGGACGGCCGAGGAGCCGGAGTCCCACGCCATCATGGATGCCGCGCTCGAGCACGGCATCAACTTCTTCGACACCGCCAACGTCTACGGCTTCGGGGAGAACAAGGGCCGCACCGAGGAGGTCATCGGCAACTGGTTCTCCAAGGGCGGCAAGCGGCGCGAGCGCACCGTGCTCGCGACCAAGCTCTACGCCCCCATGGGGGACTGGCCCAACGAGGGCAAGCTGTCCGCGCTCAACATCCGCCGCGCGCTGGATGCCAGCTTGAAGCGGCTGCGCACGGACTACGTGGACCTCTACCAGTTCCACCACGTCGACCGCGCCACGCCGTGGGAGGAAATCTGGCAGGCCATGGAGGTGGCCGTGGCCCAGGGCAAGGTGCTCTACGCGGGCAGCAGCAACTTCGCGGGCTGGCACATCGCCCAGGCGCAGGCCGTGGCGTCCCGCCGCGACTTCATGGGCCTGGTCAGCGAGCAGTCGCTCTACAACCTGATGGCGCGCACCGTGGAGCTGGAGGTGATTCCCTCAGCGCAGTTCCACGGCGTGGGCATCCTCCCCTGGTCTCCCCTCCAGGGCGGCCTGCTGGGCGGCGTGCTCCGCAAGGAGCGCGAGGGCAAGCGCCGTCTGGAAGGACGCGCCAAGGAGGCCCTCCAGAAGCACCGGGAGCGCATCGAGCGGTACGAGGCGCTCGCGGAGGAGCTGGGGCATGAGCCCGGCGACGTCGCGCTGGCATGGCTCCTCCACCAGCCCGCCGTCACCGCGCCCATCATCGGACCGCGGACGTCCGCCCAGCTCGACGCCGCCGTCCGCGCGGTTGACGTCACACTGGATGCGAAAGCACTGTCACGCCTGGATGACATCTTCCCGGGCCACAAGCCCGCCCCGGAGGACTATGCCTGGTGACGCACCGGGCGAGACATAAAAGGCTACAAAATCCTCTCAAGCGATTGGAAAAGACACCCATCCATTGCGGAGCGTCTCTATTGACGACAGGGAATTCCTTTCATATTCCCTGCCGTCGAGTCCCCCAATCGAAGAGAGGTTCACATGAAGTCGATGGCCGGAATTGTCGTCATGACGCTGGTGATGCTGACGTCCTGCGGGCCCCTGCCCTCCGAGGAGCAGGCCCAGGTCGATGCCGAGGAGCACTTCGTCTCTCAGGAGGCCGCGCTGGCGGGTGACTGTTCCGTGCAGATTGAGTGCGCGAACGGCACGATGAAGACGTGCACCGGAACGGGGTTCGCGTGCTCCGCCAGCGGCGCCAACAACGGCACGGTGACGTGCAACGGCGTCTCCTCGTCCTGCTCGCCCATCATTCAGCCCGTCTGCAGCTGCCGCGCGGACGGCTGCTGCAACTCGCGGTGCCTCACCATGGACCCTGACTGCCTCATCCTTCCCGACGACCCGGCGCCGCACCTGCCGTAAGCGCTGAACGCCTGGTGCGGCACGGCTGCCGCACCGGGCATCCCGCCCAGGCACGCTCAAATATCCTTCAGGGGCGGGGCATCTTTTGGAATATCAATGGTGAAGGTGGTGCCACGCTCGGGAAGGCTGTCCACGCTGATGCTCCCTCCGTGGGCCTCGGCCGCCCCCCGGACCTGGGCCAACCCCAGCCCCCAGCCCCGCTTCCCACCCGCCTCCGCGCCTGGCAACCGCTGGAAGGCCTGGAACAGGCGCGCCTGCTGCGCTGCGGGAATATAGCTCCCATGGTTGTGCACGAGGATGAAGGCACGCCCATGGCCCTGTCGCACGGTGATGGTGATGGGCCGTGACGAAGCGCCGTACTTCACGGCATTGCTCACCAGGTTCTCCACCGCGCGCCGCAGCAGCTCGGGCGCGAAGCAACCCCAGACGGGCTCCGGGGCCACCAGGACGAACCGCTCGCCGTGCTCGGCCTGCTGGTTCTCGACGCCCTGGCGCACGGCGTCCACCAGGTCACACGCCTCCAGGGAGAGCGCGGGTCGGCCACCCATCCGCATGTGCATGGCATCCAGGAGGTTCTGCACCAGCCGGTCCGCGCGGTCGATGCTGTCGGCCACCCGCGCAGCCCAGCGCGGCACCTGCTCACCCGAGGGCTGGCGCAGGATGAGGCCCGCGTTGACCTTGGCCGCACTCAGCGGCCCGCGCAGGTCGTGTGTGAGCGTGGCGAAGACCTGCTCCCGGAGCCCCTCGTTCACCAGGACGTATCCGGTGCAGGCCTCCGCGATGGCCTGGTCCAGGGAGGCATTGAGGGTGTTGCGCTCGGCCGCGCTCAAGGGCTCCGACTCCTCCAGCACGGCGAAAAGCACCTCGCGCAGCAGCATGTACTCGGTGATGAGGTCATTCAGACGAAAGTGCGTCACGCGGACCCGCTCGCTGCCGTGCTCCTCGGCGATGGTGCTGCCCTCAGTGGCGGTACGCCGGGGGTGCTGGGACGACACGGCCTCGGCCAGTTGTCGCAACAGGACGGGAAGCGTGTCGATGAGGAGGGCGTGGCTCTCGCCAGCGGCGGCTGAGACCTCCTGCCGCAGGCGCTCCTCCCAGAGGGCGAGAATGCGCTCCTTGTTGGCAAGGAGCCGGGCCCCTCCCCCCGAGCCCTTGCCTTGCGCGGTTGCTCCCATGGGTTCCTCACGCATCAGCACAATCTGCGACTCGGAGCGCCCGCGGCACACTGGCAGGCGCGCAGGTTGCCCCGGGCCATCCAGGCAGTCAGCGCGCGGACCGCTCCCTCAGCCTGGACCCTTCAATCGTTGTCAGACGAGCGCCTCATCGGGAGGAAGTGTCAGCTGCACGGCTCCCGCTGGCGCTCGGGCCACCATGCCGCGCGTGACGGGTACGGGCTGGGCTATGCCCGCGCGAGGAAGGCGGCTGAGGCTGTCGGCCCTGGTCGTCCTCCTGGCCCTCTGCGTGTGGAAGGACGCTGGGGCCAGGAGAAGCGAATGGGCTACCCACGTTTTGGCGCGATGATCGCCACGTCAACAGTGGTGATGTTCGGCCTGATGTACCTGAATACCTACGCACTCGACCACGTTCGCTTCAGCCAGACACGGGTCTGGATGGCCGTGGTGATGGGCGCGACCATGGCCGTCATCATGCTGCTGTTCATGTGGCCCATGTACAAGAACAGGCGGGCGAATGTGGCGATCCTCGTTGGGAGCAGCGCTGCGTTCGCGGTGGCGCTCTGGCTCGTCCGCAGCCAGGAGACGGTCCGTGACGTCTCGTACATGAAGGCGATGATTCCGCACCACTCGATCGCGATCATGACGAGCGAACGTGCCCATCTCCGCGACCCGCGGGTGCGCGAGCTCGCCGATGGCATCATCGAGTCCCAGGTTCGCGAAATCGGCGAGATGGAGAAGCTCATCGCCGACCTCGAGCGCAAGCCGACGCCGGAGGGTGCTCCCGACCTTCCCCCCTACGCTCCGCGAAGCCCCGCGCCCGCTCGATAAATCACTCAAAGCCCGGGCGCGTGACGTACGCGGCGTGGGCGCGCTTGTAGGCCTCCCAGAAGTTGGGCGAGCGCTGCCCATTCAGCCGGTCGACCAGGAGGTCGAGGTGCGTATGCCAGCCGCCCGCCACGCTGCGCAGGGAGTCCCGGCCGTTGAGGCGCACGTGGGTGACGGTCAGCAGGACACCGTCCTCGCGCTCGGTCAGCTCGAAGCGGACCTCCGACGGGTCGCCATGGTTCTCCGCCCACGTATAGGCAAACAGGTGGGGCGGCTCACACGCCGTCACGCGCCCCGCGTTGACGTGGCCCTGCGCCGTGTCCGCATGGGGCGGCGGAGGGGCACCGCTGTCCTCGGACAATTCGGAGTGGCGGAACAGCAGCTCCACCTTGCCACCGACCTTCGTCTCCGTGAGACCGCCGGCGAGCCACAGCCGGCGCTTCTCCGGCTCGGTGAGGTAGGCCCAGACGCGCTCAATGGGGCCGGGCAGCAGGCGTTCGATGCGGACGGTGTCGGAGGACAACAGGTGGGCGTGCGAGTCTCGTTTCATGGCGCCTTCAGACATTCGTGGGGGTGGGGGATACCGGGCGTCAGGCGAGGTGCCGCGCGTCCTCGGGGACATGGTCCGGAACGAGCGCGAGCTCGATGCCGTGCTCCAGCCAGGCCTTGGCCCCGGCGAGGAGCAGGTTGAAGCCCCCGGTGCTGTCCAGCGCTCGCGCCACGACGGCCGTGTCGTCCCCCCGGAAGCCGGACTCGACGACGCGGACATACGTGCGGTCCGGCGACAGCGCCGTGAAGGTCCACTCGACGAAGGTCATCTCCCCCGGGTCGCCCCACTCGATGCGCAGGCGGGCGCCGGGCTCGAAGTCCAACACGTTCACGGTGGCCGACACACCGTAGGTGTCCCAGAACCACTGCGCCGTGCCACCGGGCCGCAGCCGCGCGCTGCCCCGGCTGAACCAGAACTTCGTCGTGATTGCGGGGTCCACGAAGGCCGCGAAGACGTCCTCCACGGGCCGGCGAATCATCATCATCGCCGTGGCGACCGGCGCGCTCCTGTCATTCCCTGTCGAGGCCATCACGCACTCCCGATACTCACCCAGTTGGTTGAATATCTCGGCCATCACCGCGCGATTGTCAACCGAATGGTGAAATCACCACCGCGCCCGGTGCCGCCGCGGCGCCGGAGGGACAGGGGCACTCACGCGCCAATCGCCCCCGGGTCCGTCGCCAGCTCGCCGCCCAGGTGCATGCCCGTCTGGCACCGGTAGTCCGTCACCAGCGAGGCGAGGATGGTCGTCACGCCCACCGCCACGTGGATGGCCGCGGCCAGCGGGCTGCGCTTCGCATAGCCCAGCACGAAGGGCGCGAGGATGGACGCGACGCCAAAGGCATGGTCGGCGATTTCATGCGCTTCGATGGGGATGAGCTTGGTCAAGCTGAGGCGGTAGTCCGTCAACAATGACACACCGAGGACGGTGGACCCCAGGACGATGCCCGCGGACTTCGCCACGGCGTCTCCGGACAAGACTCCCGCCACCACCACGGCCGTCCCGCCTTGGTAGTCCATGAGCGAGTGCAGGTCCTGGGGCACCCACCGGCGCAACGGCAGGCGTCCCAGGAGCGGACGGGAGATGATTCCAGCGGCGGCGCTCCGGTCCATGGCGCGGCGCACGCCCCGCCGGAAGCGCCCTTCCGGGAGCACCGGGGGCGGGACGAAGCTGGGGGTGGACGGACGCAGGGTCTGCGGTTCAGCCATGTGACGCTCCTTCCAGTCTTGCCGTCATGAAGCCGTCACTAGGGTAGGCACGCCGCCCATGACGCACGGCGATGCGCCCCTCGCCTGCCCGGGCACCGGGGGTAGGAAGGCTGTCCACCCGCGACTTCCTGGCTGCCGGGTAGCCAGGGGGGCTTCCACTCGGAGGCCCGGCCCGGGCAGACTATGGCTCGCAGCACGGCCCTTCAGTTTCTGAGAGGGCGATATCCGCGGCCACCCCAGCCGCCTTGGAACGAAAGAACGCGATTCATGGCAACCGGTACCGTCAAGTGGTTCAACGATGCGAAGGGTTTTGGGTTCATCGTGCAGGACGGCGGCGGTGAGGACGTGTTCGTCCATCACAGCGCCATCAACATGGATGGCTTCCGCACCCTGCAGGAAGGCCAGAAGGTGGAGTTCGAGGTAGGCCGGGGCCCCAAGGGCCTGCAGGCGCAGAACGTTCGCGCGGCCTGAACGGCGGTCCGGCGAAGCCATGAAAGCCCGGTCTCGCGATTGGCGAGTCCGGGCTTTCTCTTTGCGGGCACCACCACATGAGGGCGCCAGCACGCGGAAACTTCCACCGGCGCCAGACAATCCAGACATGCCTGCACACCCTTCCAGCCATGAAGCTGCCCTGAGGGCTGCATGGAACTCCGTTTGTCTTCATGTTAATCTTTGCCCCGCGAGGAGGGCGCACACATGTTCGAAGTCATCAATGACAAGAATCGCCGTACCGTCACCGTGCGGTTGAGTGGGTTCGTCAGGCCGAACGAGATGCGGGACTTCGCCAGCCGGTACCGCAACGAGACAGACTCCTACGGAGGGGGACGTCACCTGGTGCTCGCGGACATGCGTGGGCTCAGGACCCTGGAGCCGGAGTCCGCCAGCATCTTCGGAGAGGTGGTGGCCTACGGCCGGCAGATGGGCTGCGTCATGTGCGCGCACGTCTCGGACTCCACCATCGCCCGGCTGCAGACGGCGCGGGTGGCCTCGGCGGCGGCGGCGGACAACGACATCACGGTGGACTGCGTGTCGCTGGAGGAAGCGCACTCGCAGCTCGCCAAGGCGCGCTCGCGTTACTTCCTGGGCGCGGCTCCGGAAGGCGCGGAGGAGCAAGCGGCGCGCTGAGACACACCTCCTGGCTGGAGCAGGATGGCTCCAGCCCATGGAATCCCAGGAGGCTCAGGCCTCGTGGCCGTTGCGCCACATGAGCCGGTAGGTGACGCCTTCGTCGGTGAAGGCGCGCACCTGCACGTCGGCATGCGGCGCTCCCACGGCACGCAGGCCCGCCCGCAGCGCGCCTTGCGTGAAGTAGCGAATGGCGCCGGCCTCGTTCATCCACAGGTCCACTTCGGTGAGGGACACGTCGTCCAGGCGTGTCTCCGTGTAGTTGTTCCCGGAGCGGAACATCTGCCGGGCCCGGCTCACGCACCGGCGGGGGCCCAGGAGCTGAATCACGCCGAAGGCGGCGCGGCCCAGCACCGTCTCCCGGTAGCCGTCCACCATGCGCTCACCCAGCAGCGCGTAGCCCACGTCGTCGGGCACGTCCGGGTGCAGCTCGCGCGCGGCCACGCGCACGGCGGAGCACCACGTCTCAAAGGAGTAGGCGGGCTGCAGCTTGCGCTCCAGGTCCACGCCCACCTCCCGAAGCCGCTCGCGGAGCACGGGGGTGACGCGGGCGCCCAGCCCTCGCACGAAGAGCCCCTCCAAGGTGTGCTCGAAGACGAGCTTCTCCGGCATGTTCAGCAGTGTACCTTGCCCCCGCTAGGATGTGCGGCGAGGGGGTAGGAATTCCATGGGTCTGCAACGAGAGCTCGCCATCCTGGCCATGAAAGCCACGCCGCTGCCGGGGAAGAAGAACTTCCTGGCGGAGGCCGGTATCGCCACACCGGTGCCCGCCATCCGCGGGTCGATTGGCGCGGTGGCGCATGAGCCCTTCATGGCCTTCGACACCAAGCGGTTGATGGACCTGCTGGTGGCCTTCACCATTGGAGACTTCCCGGAGCGGGCCGGGTGCTCCAACTACTTCAACCCGCACAGCCCCTGGTACAACGTCTTCTACGGCGCCTACGGCATCCGCTCGTACAAGCGGGATGGCGGCCCGTGGGGCTTCACCCGCGACGGCCGCCCGGACCTGGAGGAGATGCTGGAGATTCCGCGGCTCGACTACAACTTCCTCACGGCCGGGGAGCTGGGCTGCCCCGCGTCGAGGATGTGCTTCGAGGTGCTGGACGTGCGCCAGGGCCGTGAAGGCCCGTGGCACCTGGCGGAGGTGAGCTGCGTCATCCCCAGCGGGCTGCACCGGGTGCAGGACGCGCAGGCGCCGGACCTCACGTACTACGCCGTGTTCGGCGTGCCGGAGGAGGACTACCTCGTGGGCGGCCGGGAGAGCTACGAGCCGGTCCGCATGCGCGGGCGCATGTACTTCCGCCCCGTGGCCGAACGCCTCACGCTCGTCTGGGGCGGCCTCTGCCCGGACACGCCCGACGGTCAGCGGCTGATGGGCGCCATCGTGGATGCGATGGCGCCGCTGTACGCGGGGGGCTGAGCGCCCCGGACCTCAGGCCGCCTGGCTGGGCTTGGGCTCCACCTGGTGCGGCGTGGAGGCGGCATCGCGCGGGCGGCGGCGCTTGAAACCCAGGCGCTCCATGCCGGCGAACACCACCGGCACCACCAGCAGCGTGAGGAAGGTGGAGGTGATGACGCCACCAATCACGGAGATGGCCATGGGCGCGCGGAACTCCGAGCCCGTGCCCGTGCCCACCGCCGTGGGCACCATGGCGATGGCCATGGCCGCGCTCGTCATCAGGATGGGCCGCAGCCGGCGCGGGCCCGCCTTCAGCAGCGCCTCATCCACCGTGTCGCCGTCCCGCAGGTTCTGCAGCGCGCCGTCGATGAGCAGAATCGCGTTCTTCGTCACCAGCCCCATCAGCAGGATGATGCCAATCATGGCGCCCATGGACAGGTGGAAGCCCGTCACCACCAGGCCCAGCAGCGCGCCCACCAGGGCCAGCGGCAGCGACGCCATGATGGTGAGCGGGTGCTTGTAGGATTCGAACTGGCTGGCCAGCACCATGTAGATGAACACGAAGGCCAGCCCGAACGCCGCGCCGAAGGCGTCGTTCTGCTCGTCCAGGCTCTTCATCTGCCCGTCATAGATGAGCGCGTAGCCCGGCGGCAGCGGCTGGGCCGCCACCCGCGCCTTCAGCTCCTGGGCGATGTCGCCCAGCGCCGCGCCCGGGCCCAGCTGCGAGTACACGGCAATCTGTCGCTCGCGGTTCTCATGCTCGATGAGGCTGGGGCCGTTCTTCAGCTCCACCCGGGCCACGTCCGTCAGCGGGCGCAGGCCGCTGGGCGTGTACACCTCCAGCTGACGCACGCGCTCCGGCGTGGCGCGGTCCTTCTCCGACAGGCGCACGCGGATGTCCGTCTCGGTGATGCCCTCACGCAGCTTCGCCACCACGTCACCACCAATGGCCAGCCGGAGCTGCGTGGCCAGCGCGCCCGCGTTCAGGTCCACGTCGCTGGCGCGCGCCCGGTCGATGAGCACCTGCAGCTCCGGCTTGGGCGGGTTGGACTCCACGCGCACGTCCGCGGTGCCCCGCAGCTCACGGAGGATGTCCGCGACGCGCTCGGCCTCCGCGTTGACGCGCACCAGGTCCGGCCCGGTGATGCGCACCATGATGGGGTAGAAGTCGCCCAGGCCCTCCAGGATGGGCGGGTCGCTCAGGTTCACCCGCGTGCCCACCAGCCCCGGCTCCAGCAGCGCGCGCGCGTCCTCCTTCAGCAACTGGATGCCCTTGGTGCGCGCGTCCTTGCCCACGGTCAGCACGCGCATGCGGGACTTGTTCACATCGCCGTCCTTGCCGACGATGGAGTAGACGTCCGTCACCTCCGGGAGCTGCCGCAGCAGCACCTCCGCGCTGGCGGTGCGGGCCTCCGTCTCCCGGATGCTGGCCGAGTCCGGCAGTGTCAGGTCCACGAAGAACTGCGAGCGGTCCTCCGCGGGCATGAACTCCATGCCCAGACGGCTGGCGCCTCCGAAGGACACCACCAGCAACACCAGCGTGAGCCCCATCGTCGTCCACTTGTGCGCCAGCACCCAGCGGAGGATGGACTCGTAGACGCGCTCGGTGCCGTCCAGGAAGCGGCGCAGCGCCGCGGCCACCGCGTTCTCCTGGCGGACTTCGCCCGGCACGCGCCGCTTCGCCAGCCGCGCCGACATCATCGGGTCCAGCGTGAAGGAGATGAACAGGGAAATCAGCACCGCCACGGAGATGGTGATGCCGAACTGCCGGAAGAACTGGCCGACGACGCCGGGCATGAAGGCCACCGGCACGAACACCGCCACCAGCGACAGCGTGGTGGCGAGCACCGCCAGGCCCACGTCCCGGGTGCCGTTGGACGCGGCGCTCACCGGGTCCTCCCCCTTCTCCAGCCGGTGGGTAATCGCCTCGCGCACCACCACCGCGTCGTCAATGAGCAGACCGATGGCCAGCGACAGACCCAGCAGCGTCATCTGGTTGAGCGTGTAGTCCAGCACGTACATCACGAAGAAGGTGCCCAGCACGGAGGTGGGCAGCGCCAGCGACGAGATGAAGGTGCCGCGCACGTCCAGCAGGAAGATGAGGATGATGAGCACCGCCATCGCGCCACCGAAGACGAGCGCCACCCAGACCTCGTGCGCGTTCTCCTGGATGAGGTCCGACTGGTTGATGAGCAGCGTGGCCTGGAAGCCATGCCCCACCACCGAGTCCATCTGCGACATCACCTGCCGCACCGCCTCGCTCACCGCGACGGTGTTGGAGCCCGGCTGCTTGACGACTTCCAGGATGACGGCGTCCTGCCCGTTGAGGCGCGCCAGGGTGCGCCGCTCGGCCACGCCGTCCGTCACGCTGGCGATTTCACCCAGCCGCACCTGCGCGCCCGTCGCGCTGCGCGCCACCGGCAGGGCGCGGATTTCCTCCACGTTCTGGAACTGCCCCAGCGAGCGCACCGTCATCTCGGAGGCGCCCAACTGGAGCCGGCCCGCGGGCAGGTCCAGGTTCTCCGCCGCCACGCGCTGGGCGATGCCCAGCGGGGACACGCCCGCCGCGCGCGCCTTGTCCAGGTCGATGTCGATTTGCACCTCGCGCGTGTCACCGCCCGTGACGCGCACCTCGGCGGCGCCTTCCAATTGCGCGAGCGCGGGCTTCACGCGGTCGTCGATGAGCCGGCGCAGCTCCTGCGAGGGCAGCTCCGCGGAGACGGCGTAGGTGAGGATGGGCGTGGCCCCCAGGTCCACGCGGCCGATGACGGGCGCGTCCGCGTCCTGGGGCAGGCGGCTGGCGATGCCGGCGACCTTGTCGCGCACGTCCTGCACCGCCCGGTCCAGCGGGGCGGTCATCTTGAACTGCACCACCACGATGCCCACGTTCTCCCGGCTGAAGGAGTGAATCTTGTCCACGCCGCTGATGCCGGCGACGGCGTCTTCAAGGGGCTTGATGACCTGCGTTTCGATTTCGCCCGGACCCGCGCCCTTGTAGACGGTGTTGATGATGACCACCGGGAACGACACGTCCGGATAGAGGTCGGTGCCCAGGCGGCCCAGGCCCATGAGGCCGAGCACGACGAGGCACAGCGACAACATCGCGGTGAAGACAGGCCTGCGGATGGAGACGTCGCTGAGCAGCATGGGGAGGGCTCCCTACTTCACGGAGACGCGGGCGCCCTGCGACAGGCCCGGAGTGGGGTGGTCAACGACGGCGTCGAGCGGCGAGGACGCCAGCACCACCACCTCGCCCTGCTCGCGCCGCTCCAGCACCCGCACGTCCACGCGGCGCACCTGGCCGGACGCCACCACCCAGACATGGTCCCCGTTGAGGGCCGACAGCGCGCTGCCCGGCAGCACCTGGGCGTCCCGCGCCTGCCCCAGTGAAAGCTCGGCCCGCGCCAGCGTGTGCGCCACGAAGCGGCCGTCCGCGTTGGGGACGGACAGCTCCACGGGGACGCGGCGCGTTGCGGGGTCCGCGGAGGGGAGGATGGTGCGCACCACCGCCTCGTCCGAGGACACGCGCGCGCCCACCGACTCCACGCGCACCTTGGCGCCGGGCTCCAGCTGCGAGCGCAGGGCCTCCGACACCGTCGTCTTCAAGAGCAGCGTGTCCAGGCGCTCCAGGTTGAACAGCGGCGTGCCCGGCGCCACCGTCGCGCCCGTCTGCTCCGGCGCGTCAATGATGGTGCCGTCGAAGGGCGCACGAAGTTCGTGCCGGCGGCGGGACGCGCGCGCCTGGGCCAGCTGCGCCTTGGCGGCCATCCACTGCGCCTGCGCCTGCGCGGCATTGGCGCTGGCGGTGCGGTGCGCCACCTCGCTCACCCCGCCCTGCTGCTGGAGCTTCTCGTTGCGGGCGGCCACGTCGGCGGCCATGGTGGAGGCGGCCTCGGCGGCGGCCACCGCGGCCTCGGCCTGGGCCACCTGCGCGTCGGAAATCTCCGGGTCCAGCTGCGCCAGCACGTCGCCCTTCTTCACCCCCTGCCCCTTCTTCACCCGGACGGCCGACAGGCGGCCGCCCACCTCGAAGCCCACCCTCAAGGCCTGCGCGGGAAACAGCGTGCCCGTCACCGACTCGCTCGGCGCGGCCTGCACCGTCCGCGCGGAGACGACCTTCACCGTGGGCACCACCTCCTTCGCCGGGGCCTTGGCGGGCGGCGCCGACGAGGCATCCGCCTTCTCACATGCGGTCAGCGACAGCACGGCGGTGGCCAGGCCCACCGCGGCGAACACGCGGACAGCGGACGGCTTCAGGTTGGGTTTCACGAGCGTTTCCTCGGGGTCTTTCGGGGTTTCTGGGCGGCGGCCCGGGGCCGGCGCGCGACACGCGTGGACGGGGCGCGCGGCGTACGCGCGGGGGACGGAGGCGCCTCCACCGAGGACGGCTGCGCCGGACGGGTGCCCTCCTGACACAGCCGCTGGAGCGTGTTCGCCCACGCGTTCAGGTCCGGCTTCTCATCCAGCCGCGCCATCTGCGTGGAGAGCAGCAGGAAGGACCCGACGATGATGGAGGCGAAGATGTGCGCGTCCACCTCCGGGTCCATGGCGCCAGCCTCCTGCAGCCGCCGGAAGTCGTGGGAGACGCGCTCCACCTGGGCGTCCGTCATGCGCCACAGCAGGGACTCGAACGCCGTGCCCTGGCTGCCGCTGGAGAGCACCAGGGACACGTCCCGGAACTCCCACACCCAGTCCAGGGCCTCCAGGTCATGCTCCTTCTCCAGTTGGAGAAAGCGCAGGTAGCGCTCGCTGCGCTCGATGCGGTCCCGCGCGCCCGGGATGCCGTGCGTCTGGAAGAAGCGCTCCATGTGGGCCATGCGCCGCCCGTTCATCTCCATCAGCCCGGACTCGAACGCGCCCACCACCTCCCCGAACAGCGCCTCCTTGGATGGGAAGTGCAGGTAGAAGGCGCCCTTGGACAGCCCGCACGCGGCGGTGATGTCTTCGATGCGCGCGCCCTTCAGCCCCCGGCGAACGAACTCCCGCCGGGCCGCGGATACCAGCGAACTGCGCGCGTGAGGGTCGGCGGGACGGGCCATGCTTGCCGGATTCCTAACCCGTCAGTCATTAACCGCGCAAGGTTTCTGAACACCGGGTCAGTCATCCAAGGTCCGCGGCTGTGGGTGCGCGCCGCCGCTCAGGTCCGCGTCAGCGCGGTGCACAGCGGGCACGCCGCGGGCCCGTGGGGGACATCTCGGCGGTGCAGGTCCAGCACGGCGCGGGAGATGTCCGCCAGTTCCCGGCGCACCTCCCGGCGGGCGCCCTTCACCCGGGCGATGCGCATGTCGTCGTAGCTCGTGGTCTGATGTCGCATCCACGCGATGACGGCGGCCTCGGCGCGGCGCTCCAGGGGGATGCGCTCGGTGCGGGCCACGGTGCCGCTGCCCACGGGGGTGGCATGGGTGGCGACGAGCACCGCCATGCGCCTGGCGTGCGGCAGCCACGCCGGGGAGAAGGCGAGGAAGCGCAGCACGGCGTTGGCGAAGTCGACCTCGTAGGCCTCCTGCTCGCGGGCGCGGCGCTCGCGTCCCGCGGCCAGCTTCTTCTCGTAGGCGGGGGTGGCGCGCTCGGCCTCGAGGGCGGCGCGGGCGTGGAGGATGTGCGCCTCCGGCGCCCACACGCCCCGGGAGAAGAGCTTGCGGCCCACCTTCTCCGCCACGGTCCAGGAGGGCCCCGCCGCCTTCACGCGGCGGGTGAGCCCGGCGTCACCGGGGGGAAGCAGGGCCCAGCCGTCCGGCACGGTGAGCACGCGGCCATCCGGCGCGCGCACACGGCGAGGGTCCGAGGTCGGCGCGAAGGTCAGGGATTCAGGCATGGTGAAGTCCGAGGTCGGGGGCGGCCACATAGCATGGGTGCCTCCAACCCTGGTAAATGGCCCCCTCGCGTCCGCGGTTGACTGGCGCGGGAGGTCCTCAACGCGTGGGAAGTGCCGGCATGTCCCTCCTCAGGCTCACGTTCCTCGGTACCTCCGCCGCGCAGCCCACGCTGCACCGGAACCTCTCCGGACTGGCGGTGAAGGCGCACGCGGACCTGCTGCTCTTCGACTGTGGAGAGGGCAGCCAGCGGCAGATGGTGCGCTACGGCACCGGCTTCACCGTGGACGCGGTGTTCTTCACGCACTTCCACGCGGACCACTACCTGGGCATCATCGGCTTTCTGCGCACGCTGGGCATGACGGGGCGCTCCGAGCCCATCCACCTGTACGGCCCGCCCTCCGCGAAGCGCCTGCTCCACCAGGCCGTCCACCTGGGCGTGGAGTCCATGTCCTTCCCGGTGGAGATTCACGAACTGAAGGACGGTGACGTGGTGCCGCGCAAGGGCTACGCGGTCCACGCGGTGGGCGTGGACCACCGCATCAACGCGCTGGGCTACGCGCTGGTGGAGGAGGACCGGCCCGGGCGCTTCAACCTGGACACGGCGCGCGCGCTGGGCGTGCCGGAGGGCCCCAGCTTCGGAAAGCTCCAGCGGGGCGAGCCGGTGACGCTGGAAGACGGGCGCACGGTGAAGCCAGAGGACGTCTTGGGCGCGCCGCGCCCCGGGCGCCGGCTGGTCATCTCCGGGGACACGCGCCCGTGCCCGTCGCTGGTGAAGGCCGCGAAGGACGCGGACCTGCTGGTCCACGAGTCCACCTTCTCCGACGACGAACAGGAGCGGGCCGTGGAGACCCGGCACTCCACCGCGCGGGAAGCGGCGCGGGTGGCGAGGGAGGCGGGGGCACGGCGGCTGGTGCTCACCCACCTCTCCAGCCGGCACGACACCGACCCCTCGAAGCTGCTCACACAGGCGCGCGAGGAGTACCAGGGGCCGGTGGAGGTGGCCTTCGACGGGCTCACCGTCGAGCTGCCCCTCCGGGACTGAGGCTACTGAATCTTCTCGGACTCGGCGCGCAGGGAGGAAGCGGACTCGGCGTCCACGCGCTGGACCAGCTCCCACTCCAGCTCCTCGTCCCGGGTGATGTTGCCGCCATCGGCCCGGACGGCGGGCTCGGAGATGTCGTTGGCGCGGCCGGACGTATTGGAAGCACCCGCGGACTCCGTGACGAGCTGCCGGGTGAGCTCCACCGAGCACTGGCCCGGGCCCTTCTCGATGCCGCGCACCAGGTAGCGCACCTGGGTGGTGCCCAGCGACGACGGGGCGCCCTGCATCAACCACTCGGTGGTGGCCTCGAAGCCGCTCTGGCCCGCCTTGAAGGAGTAGCCCTTCTCCTTCAGCAGGGCGAGCGCCTGCGGATACACCTCCGCCACGGGCTTGCGGTAGACGTGGTTGCGCGCCTTCTCCAACAGGAAGGCTTCGCGGCGGCGGCCAGCGCAACCCGCGGTGGTGAAGGACAGCGCGGCGACCACGAGGAGCGCGGCGGCGCCGCGCGACAGCATCGACAGGTTCATTTCTCAGGACTCCACGGGAGTGTGAGGCGGCTCAACATCCCTCAACCTTCTTCCCGCAGCCAAGTCTCCCCGGGGATGGTTTCCCAGGGCAAGCATTCCACCCGCTCCGTCCGTATGGGTGCCCATGCGTCCAGCGCCGCACATCCAGGCCCCCTCCGCCGCCGCGCCCGGCCAGCGCGGTGCACATGATGGACCTCCCACATGATTCCCATCAGCGACGACAACCCCACACTCCGTACTCCCGTCGTGACGTACCTGCTGCTCGGCACCATCGGCTTCGTCTGGGTCTTCATCCAGGGTGCCGGTCTGGACGCCTACCGGCTGGCGGCCAGCGTCTGCAACCTGGGCATGGTGCCCGGCGAGCTGACGGGCAAGGCGGCGCTGGGCCTCCCCGTTCCCCTGGGAGATGGGCTGGCGTGCGTGGTGGACAGCGAGTCCATCAACCTCCTCACCCCCATCACCTCCATGTTCCTGCACGGCGGCTGGGGACACCTGCTGGGCAACTGCCTCTTCTTCTGGGTCTTCGGCAACAACGTCGAGGACAGCATGGGCCGCCTGCGCTTCGTGGTGTTCTACCTGCTGTGCGGACTGGCCGCGGCGGCGGCGCACCTGCTGGTGGACCCGGGCTCGCCGGTGCCCACGGTGGGCGCGTCCGGCGCCATCTCCGGCGTCATGGGCGCGTACCTGCTGCTCTATCCGCGGGTGCGGGTGAACATGCTGTTCATCATCGTCATCTTCATCCGTGTCTTCCCCGTGCCCGCGTGGGCGGTGCTGTTGTGGTGGTTCGGCGTGCAGCTCTTCAGCGGCCTGCCCCAGCTCAACACGGTGAGCGCGGAGGCGTCCGGCGGCGTCGCCTTCTGGGCGCACATTGGCGGCTTCGTGGCGGGCATGGCGCTCATCAAGTTGTTCCAGAACCCGCGCTACACGAACCAGCGCACGTCGATGCGCCACCGGCTCCATCCCAACCACCCGTGAGGTGCCTGGCTTTTTTCCGCATCCACGAATTGGCAGACACCGGGCAAGCGGGTGGAGTGACGCCAAGGCTTGGCCTCCCCTTCCAGGTGCGCCAGAGTGTCGCGCCGGACGCGCCAGGAATTGGCGCGGGCTTCCAGACAGGTGCCAGACATGACGCTGCGACGACTCGGTGGTGGACTCCTCGGGGCGGTACTCCTTCTGACAAGCCTTTCGGGCTGCACCCGGCGTGTGCCGCCCGTGGATGACAACCCGGCCCCCGTTCCGGAGCCCACCGCCACCACGACGGTGTACGTGGCCCAGCGCATCCGGACGCTGGACCCGGCGAAGCCCCAGGTGCAGGCGCTCGCGGTGAAGGACGGCAAGGTGCTGGCCACCGGCACGAAGGACGAAGTGCTCGCCGCCGCCGGCAAGGACGCGCGCGTGGTGGACCTGGGCAGCGCCACGGTGGTGCCGGGCCTCACCGATGCGCACGGGCACCTGGCGGGCCTGGGCCGCGGCCTGGTGACGGTGGACCTGGAGGGCGTGGACACGAAGGCGGAGGCCCTGGAGCGGCTCGCCCCGGCGCCCTCCTCCGCGTTCCAGGGCGAGTGGCTGCTGGGCCGCGGCTGGGACCAGAACGACTGGCCGGAGAAGACCTTCCCGTCACGCGCGGACCTGGACACGCGCTTTCCCACGCGGCCGGTGGCGCTGAGCCGCGTGGACGGCCACGCGCTGTGGGTCAACGGCGAGGCGCTGCGCCGCGCCGGCATCACCCGTGACACGAAGGACCCGGCGGGCGGGCGCATCCTCCGGGGCGATGGCGGCGAGCCCACCGGCATCCTGGTGGACAACGCCATGACGCTGGTGGAGGCCGTGCTGCCGCCCGCCACGGACGCACAGCACGCGGCGCAGTTGACCGCGGCGCTCCAACGCGCCGCGCAGGTGGGCCTCACCGGCGTCCACGACGCGGGCATGGACCTGCGCACCTTCCGCCTGCTCCAGCGCTGGGACAAGGAAGGCAAGCTGCCGCTGCGCGTCTACGCCATGGCGGATGGACAGACGGGCGACCGGGAGACGTACCTGAAGGACGGCCCCCATGAGGGGCGCATGCTCACGATGCGCGCGGTGAAGCTCACCCTGGATGGCGCGCTGGGCAGCCGCGGCGCGGCGCTGCACCAGGACTACAGCGACGAGCCCGGCCACCGCGGCCTGCTGCTGCTGTCGCCCGAGGAGTACGAAGCGCGCGTGCGCGCCTTCATGGCGCGGGGCTTCCAGGTGTGCACGCATGCGATTGGAGACCGGGCCAACACGGTGGTGCTGGACGTGCTCGCGCGAGCGGCCGAGGCCACCGGCACGCTCCAGTCCGGCCGGCACCGCGTGGAGCACGCGCAAGTCATGCGCCCCGAGGACATTGAACGGCTGGGCAGGAGCGGCTTCATCGCCAGCGTGCAGCCCACGCACGCCACCAGTGACATGCCCTGGGCACAGACGCGCGTGGGGCCGGAGCGCATCCGCGGGGCCTACGCGTGGCAGCGGCTGAAGGCGTCCGGCGCGGTGCTGGCGCTGGGCAGCGACTTCCCCGTGGAGCGGCCCAATGTGCTGGCGGGCCTGTACGCGGCGCGCACGCGCCAGGACCTCCAGGGCCTGCCGGAAGGCGGCTGGTACGGCGAGCAGCGGCTCAGCGGGCAGGAGGCGCTGGAGGGCTTCACCGTGGGCGCGGCGCACGCGTCCTTCGCGGAGGCGCGGCGCGGCCGGCTCCAGCCCGGCATGGACGCGGACTTCGTCGCGCTGTCGGTGGACCCGGTGGAGGGGCCCGTCACCGCGCTCCCCGGCGCCGAGGTCCGGATGACGGTGGTCGCGGGTGTCGAGGTGTTCCGGGCCTTCCAGCGTTGAGCGGATCGACTGGGAATTGGTGCGGGCTGGTATTTCCGCCGTGTCGTGGAGTGCTCTAGCATACGGCTTTGCCGCAAGCCTCCTGTGAGCCAAGGCCGGCTCACAGGTTGGAGCGGGGGGTATCGCAAGCGTGACAGCCTCATTGTCCGGAGTGAACTACAAGGGCTTCACCGTCCAGAACCTGCTGGCCTACGTGCACGAGCGCTTCGGCGAGGACACCGCGCGCACGGCCGTGGAGTCGCTGCTTCCCGAGCTGCAACCCCACGCGGACCCGCGCACGACGCTGGCGGTGGGCTGGGTGCCGGTGGAGACGTACTTCGGCATCATCCAGCACGTGGTGGACCGACACTTCGACGGGAAGCCGGAAGGGGCTCACACGGTGGGCTACGAAGTCACCCTGCGAGACATCCACTCCATCTTCAAGATGGTGCTGCGCTTCACCACGCCCAACATGGTGCTGGGCATGGCGCGGCGCATGTGGCGCTCCTACTGCGACCAGGGGGAGCTGGTGCACCAGGAGGAGAACGGCACGGGCATGCTGCTGCTGCGCCAGTTCACCTACCAGACGCCGGTGGCCCTCCATGAGATGGCGGGGGGCTTCAAGGCGTACCTGGAATGCTCCAGCGCGAAGAATCCGCGCGTGGAAATCGTCGCGCCGGACCCGGACGGGACGCTGCGCTGGCGCATCGTCTCCGGGTAGCGAAGGCTGCCCGGTGCGGTCCGGGCGGCCCACCGCGGGTTACAGGTCCGCCGTGTAGCTGAGCGCCTGGATGCGGCGGTTGAGTGCCTTCTGCGCCTCCTGCCGCTGGGTGGACAGCTTCGTCAGCTCGGCGGCGATGGCCTCCAGCCGGTCCTCCTGCTCGTTGAGCTTGGACACGAAGCGGTCCGCCAGCTCGCGCTGCGACGCGCCGCTCTTCAGCGATTCGATGTTGGAGCGGATGCGCTCCTGGTCCCGGAAGAGCTGGTTGCGCTCCTCCAGCAAACGCTGCTCCTCCTTCGCCAGCGCGTCCACCTGCTCGCGCTGCGCGACGACCTCCTTCAGCGCGCCCGCCATCTTCTCGTCGATGAAGCGCTGCGACACGAAGTAGGAGACCTCATCCACCCCCATGCTGGAGACGAGGTACTGACGCTGTCCGCGCGTGCGCTCGGTGACGGTGAACGAGTCCTGCGCCCCGGCGGCCAGCTCCCGCTTGAAGCGCCAGTAGCCCTCCGTCGTCTCCGCGGCCTCCGGGCTGTCCTTGGCCAGCTCCCAGCCCTGGCGCGGGTGCTCCACGTACAGCACCTGCGCCCGCGGCGCCTTGTTGCGCGACAGGTACGTCGTGCGGCGCAGGTGGAAGTACTCCGCCATCAGCATCCCCGCGTTGACCACCACGCGGAACACCGGCCCGTCCTCCGTGCGGTCCTCAATCGACACCACGCAGCCCAGCTCCACCGCGTAGGGCACGAAGCGCCGGTCGTTGGGCTTCATCGTGTCGAGCATCGCCTCGCCCACGTAGCGCTCGTCCTCCGTCACCGTCACCGGGCCGCCCTCCAGCGTGAGGCCCGTGGTGTTCTTCAGCTCGATGCACGCCATGGGGTTCCTCTCCCGCGTGGACCGGTTGTAGAGGAGCACCCGCTTGCCCTCGAAGGGCTTGTGAAGAATCGGCACCAGCGCGCTCTGGTTGCGGTGCACCGTCACCGGCCGGTCCACGCCGTACTCGAAGAGGTCTCCGACGTCTTTCGTGAGCGTCGTCACGGGGGCGCTCTGCGCCATCACCTCGCGCAGCTTCGGGCCTCCACTGCCTGGGCCGCCCACGGGCACCGGCCCCCCTCGCTCCGCTCGCGAGCGGCGCGGCGCGGCCGCGGGCGCCGGGGCAGGCATCCCGGACATCATCGGCGCGGCCATCTCCTGCGACATCATCATGTCCGCGGCGCCCCCGAAGCTCTCCTCCGGAATCACCGGCGCGGCGGCGGCCTCCGTCTTCACCTCCACCACCGGCCGCTTCATGTACCGGGGATTGTAGAGGTCATGCACGAAGGACACCGGCAGCCCGGCGATGAGCGACAGCTTCACGTCCACCCAGTCCTCGTCCCCGGTGTTGTCCACCAGCGCCCAGCCCTGGAGCAGCGGCGGCTCGCCCTCATCCAGGAGGATGCGGTAGCTCGTCTTCCACACCGGTGACTCCACCACGTAGCTGACGAACAGCTCGCGCTCGCCCTCGCCCGAGGTGAGGATGGCCATCCGCTTGGAGTCCTTCTTGTACGAGGACAGCACCGTGGCCAGGTAGAACTCCAAGTCCTTGCGCACCGCCTCGTCCAGGAACTCCAGCTCGGACACGTCCAGGATGTCGAAGGTCCGCAGCGAGGCGCCCACCAGCAGCGACAGGAACGGACGCATCAGGCTCGTCTCGCCCGCCGCCACGGCCAGCGAGTCCAGGCCGATGATGGAGCCCTCCACCTGCGCGCCGCCCACGCGCACCCGCACGCGCGCGCCTTTAATCTGCCCCAGCAGCGCCGTGAGGCTGCCGTCCTCCGGGATGCGGATGGTGGCCTCCGCCAGGAGCTGCTCCAGCGGCTTCGTGGAGTCGTAGCTCACCGCCGACACCGAGCCGCCCGACAAGTCGAGCACCGTCAGCGACTTCAGCACGTCGTTCATGTCGCGCGCCTTGAAGTCGAGGTTGAGCGTGTCGTTGCCACGCACCTTCCCCCGGCGCTCGAAGTAGCCGACGCCATGCTTGTAGAGAACGACGCGGCGGATGGACAGGTTCGCGGTCATGGGACCCGGTGTATCAAGGTCCGACAGGGGTGACGCAATGCCCCTCACCACCGAGGTTGCTCGAATGCGAAAGCCTATCGCCTTCTCCCTGTCCCGCCCCGCGATGCTGTGCGCGGCCCTGGCCCTTGGCACGAGCTGCAAGAGCGTGGAGCCCCACACCACGCCCTCCGACGGCACCACCGCGCCGCCGGAAGTTTCCACCCAGCAGCCCGTGACGCGGCCGGAGACGGAGACGCCAACGCGGCGCGGCAACTCGCCCTGGCTGCGGGCGCGCGTGGGTGACCGCGTGGCGTACTCCTTCTCCGCCAACCGCAAGGCCATGGGCCGGCAGCAGCCCGGCGCCGTGCCCGAGGCCGCGGTGGCCGGCGTGGTGACGCTGGAGGTCGTGGCGGTGGAGCTGCCGTGGGTCTGGGTGACGCTCTCCTTCACCGAGGATGGCGGCGCGCCGTCGCGGCAGCCGATGCTGGCGCGTCCCCTGGTGGTGCCCGTGCGAGCGGATGCGTCGCGTGCGCTGGAGGCCCCTCGCGAGGGCACGCAGAGCACCGAGCAGCTCACCGCCGCGGGCCGCCACTGGGAGGCGAAGCGCTACCTCAACGACAAGCGGATGATGGACGGCCCCCTGGAGAACCGGCTCTACGCGGCGACGCCGGGCCCGCTGTACCTCACCCATGGCCTGCTCGACGCGAGCACCACGCTGGCGGGCTTCGGCACAGGCGGCGGCGCCCAGCTCACCCTGGTGGAGGCGCGCCAGGGCCAGGAGGGTGACACCGGCCAGCCTCCGACGCTCGCTCGCCCGTGGGGCCCGGGCACCTGGTTCGACGTGCGGATGGAGACGGAAGGCACCCCGTCCGTGCTGCGCACCTGCCAGGCCGCGGAGCGAGGCTTCATCCTGCGTCAGCAGGTGACGCCGCCCACGACAGGCGCGGCGTGCCCTGACTTCGCGCAGGCGGAAGCCGTGCCCCTGGAGGAGGCGGTGCTGGCGCGCATCTGGGAGTCCCTGGACACACGCCAGTGGCCCCCGGCGCCCACGGGCCTCGCACCGGCGAAGCACGAGACGGTGACGGTGGGCCCGCACCGCGTCCCGGCGCTCCAGTTGGAGACCGCGCAGCCCCAGGCGAACAGCGTCCGCGTCCAGGTCTATGCCGCCGACCCCTGGGAGGATGAACTCTCCGGTCTGGCCCACGAGGCCCGCTTCCAGCCGCTGAGCGACCGCACCACGCCTGGCGGTGGCGGCGCGCAGCTCACGGACTGGGGCGTGTGGGTGCCGGGCGCCACGCCGTAGGCGGCCGAACGCCCCGCCCGAGGGCTCGTCATGACGCCGTGAGCCCCCTGGAGCAACGGCCCGACGTGGCGCTAACCGGCGACGGAGACCTTCACGTCGATGTTGCCGCGCGTGGCCCGCGAGTACGGGCACACCTCGTGGGCCGCCTCCATCAACTTCTGGGCCTCGTCGTTCGGGATGCCCGGCAAGAGCCCCTGGAGCTCCACCGCGAGCCCGAAGCCGCCGTCCGGCGTCTTGCCAATGGTGACGGTGGCGCGCACGCCCGCGTCGTTGCCCAGGTTCTTCCCCTGCATGCGCGCCACCAGCCGCAGCGCGCTCTCGAAGCAGGCGGAGTAGCCCGCCGCGAAGAGCTGCTCCGGGTTGGTGACGGCGCCGCCCGCGCCCCCCAGCTCCTTGGGCATGGCCAGGGCCAGGTCCAGGACGCCGTCCTCCGACTTCACGCGGCCGTTGCGACCGCCGTGGGTGGTGGCGGAGGTGTTGTACAGCGGGCTGATAGTGACGGGAGCCATGGTGTTCTCCTTGAGCGTTACTTCGAGGAATCAACGTGGGACTGCGAAAGCACTTCGAACAGTCGTTGGACGTCGCGGCGCAGGCGGGTCGCCTCCTCCCGCGTCAGCCCCAACTTGCAGGCCATCGCCTCGGGAATGGACGTGGCCTTGCGGCGCAAAGCCCGTCCTTCGGACGTCAGATGGATGCGCACCGAGCGCGCGTCCTCCGCGCTCCGCTCCCGCCGCACCAGGCCCTGGGACTCCATCCGCTTGAGCAGCGGCGTGAGCGTCCCCGAGTCCAGGTACAGCCGCTCCCCCATCCCCTTCACCGTCTCCCCGTCCGTCTCCCACAGCACCAGCAACACCAGGTACTGCGGGTACGTCAGGCCCAGCCGTGACAGCAGCGGCGCATACGCCTGCGTCATCGCCCGGGCCGCCGCGTAGAGCGGGAAGCAGAGCTGCCGGTCCAGGCTGAGCGGATCATCCATCGACATGGGAGATAAATAGGGCGCAATTGAATTGTACGCAATCAAATCGGACACGAAAAAGCTCCCGGCACCTGGGCACCGGGAGCGCTTCGCTGCGTCACGTCAGGGCTGGCTCAGCGCCCGGCGACCGTGGTGTCGTCCTCGGTGAGGGTGGCCTCGGCGGCGGCGACGGCGGCCGCGATGTCCAGCTTGCCGCTGGTGCTCACCTTGCCCTTGAGGTCGGCGTCCACTTCCACCGTCTGGACCAGCAGGTCACGCACCTGCGCGGCCGTCAGCTCGGGGTTGGCGGCGAACATCAGCGCCGCGGCGCCCGCCACCGTGGGGGTGGCCATGGAGGTGCCGCTCATCTCCTCCCAGCCGCCGCCCGGGACGGTGCTCAGCACGTCCTCGCCCACCGCGGCCAGCTCCACGACCTTGTCCCCGTGGGAGGAGAACCTGGCGAGCTTGTCGTTGTGCTTGTCCATGGACGCCACGGTGATGACGTTGGGCAGGTCGATGTTGGCGGGCATGTCCGGCACGTCGTTCAGGTTGCTGCCGTTGCCGTTCGCCGTGGCCGCGACGAGGAGGATGTCCGCGTCGGCCAGCTTCTGCACCGCGTCCGTCCAGCGCTTCACGTCCGCGGGGTTGCGGTACTCGTTGCCGAAGCTGGCGTTGACGGCGCGGATGTTCACGCCGTGCTCGGTCTTCATCTTCACCATGTAGTCGACGCCGCGCTCGAAGTTCGTGAGCAGGTCCGCGCCGTTGTACAGGCCGCCCAGGCTCATGATCTTCGCCTTGCCCGCGGCGACGCCGGTGTTGCCCTCGCCGTTGTCCTCGGCGGCGATGATGCCGGCCACGTGCGTGCCGTGGTCCGTGCCGCTGCCGCGCAGCACGTCGCCGCTGTTGTAGCCGACGTTGTAGCCGTAGATGTCGTCCTTGACGCCGTTGCCGTCGTTGTCGATGCCGTCACCCGCGATTTCGTTCGGGTTGACCCACATCGCGTCATCCAGGTCGGAGTGCTTGAAGTCCACGCCGCCGTCGAACACGGCGATGACCGGCGGGCCGGAGAGCGGCTTCTGCGGCTCCTCGATGGGGCCCGGGCCCGTCGTCTGGCCCGCGGCGTCCAGGCTCCAGCTCTTCAGGGTGCCCGTGTCGCGGCGCGCCTTGTCCTCGACGGAGAGCGTCCAGGTGCCCTTGGTGGACTCGCCCTTGAAGGCGGCCAGGTCGAAGCTGCCCTTGATGTTGTCCGCGCTGCCGCCCGTGCGGTTGTGGAGGGTCTCCGTCTTGCCGGAGGGGCTGGTCAGCTTGACGACCAGGTCACCCTTGTAGGTGTGCGCCAGGTCCAGGTTCAGCTTCAGCGAGTCCAGCTTCACGTCCTGGTCGAAGGACACGGTGGACGTCGTCGTCTGGAGGTCGTTCACCTTCGCGTTGGGCGTG
Organism: Myxococcus sp. SDU36; assembly: GCF_030168875.1. Classification (NCBI taxonomy): domain Bacteria; kingdom Pseudomonadati; phylum Myxococcota; class Myxococcia; order Myxococcales; family Myxococcaceae; genus Myxococcus; species Myxococcus sp. SDU36. The sequence continues at coordinate 7,365,530 of NZ_CP077414.1, read as the reverse complement.
GCGGACGCCTGCAGCGTCACGGGCGCGCGGGCCGCGCTCTCCGCGAAGGGCCGCACGGCGACGTGGCCGGAGCCGAAGGTGAAGGCCGAGGCCGGCAGCGCCGACGGGGTGCCCGGGGGCAGGCCCGTGGGGCGGTCCACGAAGTTGCCCTTCGGGCGGTCCACGAAGTTGGAGCCCCTCGCGCCACCCGTGGGCGCCGAGTCGAAGCCGTCCTTCGCCGTCTGGACCGGCGCCTTCTCCACGGGCCTGGCCGCGGCGGCCGGCTTGGCCGTCTCATCCGCGCGGGTGGACTGCGACACGGGCGACTTCGGCTTGCGAGAGATTTCCATGGTGGGGGTGCTCCGTGGGGGGCAGAAAAAAACGCCGATAAATGATTGTCGCATTGTGTCGGACAAAGTTTCCAGTGGTCGGCCATAAGCGGCGTCAGCGCCTCCCACCCCCGGCCGACATGCTACATGCCGCGACGCGGCCCGGCGCCCCTGGGACGGCGTCAGCGGAGAGGATGGGAGGTCTGGAATGCCAAGGACGGTCACCGCCACGCGCTACGTGACGCCATTGAGGGAGGGGGGCTCACTGCCCGCCATCATCGAAGCGGACGACGCGGGGCTCTACGTCGTGAAGTTCCGGGGCGCGGGCCAGGGCGCCAAGGCGCTCATCGCCGAGCTCATCGCCGGTGAGCTGGCCCGGGAGCTGGGACTGCGGGTGCCAGAGGTCGTACTGGTGGAGCTGGACCCGGCGCTGGGGCGCAACGAGCCGGACTCCGAGATTCGCGAGCTGCTCAAGGCCAGCGCGGGCCTCAACCTGGCGCTGGACTACCTCCCGGCGTCGGTGACGTTCGACCCGGTGGCGGACCCCGTGCCCACCGCGGCGGAGGCGTCCGGCATCGTCGCCTTCGACGCGTACATCACCAACGTGGACCGCACGCCGCGCAACCCCAACATGCTGACCTGGCACCGGAACCTGTGGCTCATCGACCACGGGGCCTCGCTGTACTTCCACCATTCTTGGGACGACTGGGAGGCGCGCAGCCAGGGCCGCTTCGCGCCCATCAAGGACCACGTGCTGCTGCCCTGGGCCACGGCGCTGACGGAGGCCGGAAGGCACCTGGGCGCGCGCATCACCCGGGACGGGGTGGAGCGAATCGTCGGGGCCATTCCGGAGGCGTGGCTCACGAGCACCGAGTCCCCCTTCCCCACCGCCGAGGCCCACCGCGCCGCCTACACCACCTGGCTGCTGCGCCGGCTGGAAGCAGTGCCCGCGTTCATCGAGGAGGCGGACCGTGCCCGCGCCCAGCTCGTTTGATTACGCCATCATCCGCGTCGTCCCGCGCGTGGAGCGCGAGGAGTTCATCAACGCGGGCGTCGTCCTCTTCTGCGCCACCCAGCGCTTCCTGGGCGTGCGCGTGGAGCCGGACGAAGCGCGGCTGAAGGCGCTGTGGCCCGACGTGGACGTGGACATGATTCGCGGCCACTTGGAGAGCTTCCACCGCGTGTGCGAGGGCGGGAAGGGCTCGGGGCCCATTGGCCGGTTGTCCCAGAAGGAGCGCTGGCACTGGGTGGTGGCGCCGCGCAGCACCATCATCCAGACGGGGCCGGTGCACTCCGGGCTGTGCACCGAGCCCCAGGCGGCGCTGGAGCACCTGCTGGACACGGTGGTGAGGCTGAAGCGCGCTACTCCGTCACCCGGCGGCCGGTGAAGCGGACGGCGGAGGCGCAGCCGGAGGCCAGCGTGGAGCCGGTGACGGGGTCTCGCTCGACGTGTTCGTTGCGGACCCAGAGGGTGCCCTGGATGGCGTCGTCCAGCTTCTTGGTGTCGATGGCGATCCGGAACGCGTGCTCGTTGCCCAGGGCGGACAGCTTGTGCTCCTCATCCAGGCGCGTCTGGATGTGGAGGAAGTGGTAGCCGCCGTCCGCGCCCACCGAGCCCATGAGGACGTCTGGCGCGCCGTCGCCGTTGATGACGTAGGCGTTGTTAGGCGTCTGGAAGTCGATGTCGGGGACCTCGAGGAACATCGAGTCCAGCTCCCCGCGGCGAATGGTCCACCGCTGCTGCGCTTCGAGGCCGACCGCGGGGCCTTGCGCCGGTTGGACGTACTCGGAGCACTCCGTGGGCACGTTGGCCAGCGTCTCCGTGTCCAGCGTCACGTCGTACACGTAGGTGTCATCGCCGCCGCAGGCCATCAGCCCCATCGCGGCGGCCATCAGGCGCCATGTCGCTCCGCGCATGCGCATTGCCTCTCATTCGAGAAAGACGGGTTGGGCCCGGGATGAAACCACATCTCCGGCTTGGGCAGGCGCTCTCTCGCTTGCACGCCGCCAAAGCGGCCGGGCAGGCAGGCCCCCGAAGTGTCGTCCGCCCGACGCCGTCCCAAGCCAGAGCGCCTGGCGGTTAGTAGTTTCCTCCCAAGGCCCACCGGAGGGAGCCTTCACGCTGCCCATGAGTCCATCCCCGCTGCGAATCGTCACCTACAACGTCCGCTACTTCGGCCACATGCTCCGCGGCCTGGCGAGCACCGTGGGCCCGAAGCGACGGGTCGCCGCGGCGTTGGCGTCACTGGACCCGCTGCCGGATGTCGTCTGCCTGCAGGAGGTGGAGACGTCCTCGCTGCGCAGCAACATCGTCGACCGGCCCAAGCAGCCGGGCGAGACGCAGCTCACCGCCTTCATGGGCCGGATGGTGGAGACGTTCGACATGTTGGGACGGGAGATGCCCTACGAGGCCTTCTACTTCCGCGCCCACCACTACAAGCTCGGCGAGGTGTCCCTCTACACCACCGGCCTGGCGGTGCTGGTGAACACGCGCAAGCTGGAGGTGGCCACGCACAACGTGGACGCGCCCCAGGCCATCACCCACCACCACGTCCAGCGGCTCAAGGACCGGAAGCAGAGCCGCATCTGCGCGCACATGCGCCTGCTGCGCCGCGAGGACGGGCACCCCTTCCACATCTTCAACACCCACTTCAGCCTGCCCACGCCCTTCGCCCGTGAGTTCTGGGCCACGCGCGACAAGATGGGCTGCGGCGTCAACCAACTCCACGAGGCCCGCAAGCTGACGGACTTCATGCACGGGCTCACCGCTGACGAGCCCTCCATCGTGTGCGGAGACTTCAACTCACCGCCCGCGTCGCCCGTGTATCGCTACCTCACCACCGACGGCCGGCTCACCTGCGCGCAGGCCGCCGTGGGACAGATTGACCCGAACGTGTCGCGCGGCTTTCCCACCGCCGGCTTCATGCACATGCGGATGCACCTGGACCACGTGTTCTCCGGCGCTGGCGTGCGCTGGCTCGACACGCAGGAGACGTCCCCTTTCGGGGACCTCCGCAGCCGCTTCCACGGCCTGTCCGACCACATGCCCATCGTCGCGCGCTTCGCCTTGGAGAGCGGCCGGTCGCTCATCACGCCCCCGCCGGGCTCGATGCCGCTGTAGTGGCGGGCTCACGTCCCTTCGGACAGTGCCCGCTCCACCTCGGCCCACGCGTCCAGGAGCTCTCGCGTGCGCAGCTCGGCGAGCGCGTGGAACTCCGGCGCCAGGTGCGCCACCTTGTCCGGGTGGTACTGCACCACGAGCGCCCGGAAGGCCTTGCGCGCCTCACCCAGGGGCGTCCCGGGCGCGATGCCCAGCACCGTCCACGGGTCCTTCTTCGGCGGCTCGGGCGGAGGCGCGCGCGTCCCGCGAGGCGGCGTGGTCTCATCGTCCCAGGCGGTCCGCTCCCGTGGGCCCGTGGCGCGGGCGTTCGTGCCGCTGGCGGGCCTGGGCGGTGAGCGGGGCGCGGGCTCCGCGCGGCGACGTCCCGGCCGCTGGGCCGGGTCCGGAGGGGGCACGCGCGAGCTGAGCTTGCTCAGGGCCTCCTGCAGGAACCAGAGGTCCTCGAACGGTGTCCCCTGCTTGCGCACGACCGCCGCCGGACGGCCGTCCCGAAGCAGCAGGTAGCCCGTGGCCGCCGCGTAGGCGTCATCCCGGCTGCCAGGATGGAGCCGGTCGCCCAGGTCCCCCAGCGGGTCTCTCCACATGCCATCCGTGGTGCCCTCGTCAGCCACCAGCACCTGCGACAGCACGTCACCGTGGAGCCGCTCCAGCGTGGCGAAGGGCTCGCGCGTCTCAGGAGGACGCATGGCCGCGCCGTGACGCACGCCCGTCACCAGCAACAACCCACGCGTCGCGTCCACCCGGGTGAAGAGCTGCTCACGCACCTGCCTGTCGGAGAAGAAGAGGACCCACTGCACGGTGGCCAGAGCCTACCCGGTCGACGCCGTTCCGCGTGGGTTCAGGTGCATGTCATGAACGCCCCAGTGGGGCGGAGCGCGACCCTGACGTCATCTTCATGACTTCGTCGATACACGACGCTCGTCGGCCCCCAGGTGCACTCCTCCTCGACGGTGGCGCGGGCTTGCGGAAGAGTCCCGATGCCCATGCGCTGCTGCCACCGTCACGCCTCCGAGTCCATCCCCTCCGGCCCCCGCCCGTTCTCCCTCCCTGGCGCCACCGAGCACTACGCCGCCGAGCGGCCGGTTCGCGCCGAGCACGTCCGCATCGAAGTCGACCTCGACTTCGACACCCACCGCATCACCGGCCTGTGCACCACCCGCGTCTCCGCCGTCCGGCCCGTCCACATCGTCACCTTCGACGCGGTGGACCTCGACGTGTCGGACGTGCAGGTCGACGGTCGCGCCGCGCGCTTCTCCAACTCCGGCGCCCATGTCCGCGTGGAGCTGTCCGCGCCGCTCGCCGCCGGACGGGCCTGCGAGGTGGCCATCCGCTACACGGCCCAGCCTCGCCGTGGCCTCTACTTCTGGGCTCCGGACGCCGCCTATCCCCACCGTCCCCGGCAGGCCTGGACGCAGGGCCAGGACATCGACGCGCGCGCCTGGTTCCCCTGCCTGGACACGCCCGCCCAGAAGGCCACGTCCGAGGTCATCGCCACCTTCCCGGAGGCGATGACGTCCCTGTCCAACGGCACGCTGGAGAGCGACCGCGTCCACGACGGGCGCCGCACCCAGCACTACCGGATGGCGCAGCCGCACGCGCCGTACCTCGTCACGCTCGTGGTGGGTGAATTCGAGGAGGCCACCGACACCGCGGGCACGGTGCCCCTGCGCTACCTCTTCCCCAGGGGCCGCAAGGAGGACGCGCTGCGCTGCGTGCGCCGCACGCCGGAGATGGTGCGCGTCTTCCAGGAAGTCACCGGCGAGCCCTACCCCTGGAGCAGCTACGCCCAGGTCTTCATCACCGAGTTCATCATGGGCGGCATGGAGAACACCTCCGCCACCAGCCTCACCGACACCGTCCTCCACGACGCGCGCGCCCAGCCGGACTACAACGCCGAGCCGCTCATCTCCCACGAGCTGGCCCACCAGTGGTTCGGTGATTTGCTCACCTGCCGAGACTGGCCCCACGGCTGGCTCAACGAGGGCTTCGCCACCTGGTTCGAGCTGCTCTGGAAGGAGCGCGCCGACGGGCAGGACGAGGCCGACCAGCACCGGCTGGTGGACCTGGAGGCCTACCTGGGCGAGGCGCGTGAGCGCTATGCCCGTCCCATCGTCGCGCGGCGCTTCCACGCCCCCATGGATGTCTTCGACCGGCACCTCTACGAGAAGGGCGGGCTGGTCCTCCACGAGCTGCGCCGCCGGCTGGGTGACGACCTGTTCTTCAAGGGGCTGCGCCACTACGTCGCGCGACACCGCCACGGCTCCGTGGAGACGGTGGACCTGGCCCGCGCGTTCGAGGACGCCACGGGCCACAACCTGGACGCCTTCTTCGACCAATACGTCTTCGCGCCCGGGCACCCCGAGCTGAAGGTCGACGTCCGCTACGACGCAGAGGAAGCGCGGCTGCGCCTCCAGGTGCGCCAGACGCAGTCCACGGCGGACGGCGTGCCCCTCTTCCGGCTGCCGCTGGAGGTGGCGCTCACCGTGGAGGGCCGCGACTCCGTCCACCGGCTGGAGGTGACGGACGCGGAGCACGCGTTCCACCTGCCCTGCGCCAGCGCGCCCTCGCAGGTGCGGGTGGACCCTCGGCGCGGGGTGCTCGGCACGCTGGCGGTGGACAAGTCCGCGGGCCTCTGGATGGAGGAGCTGCGGGCCGCGCCGGAGATGCGCGCACGCACCGAGGCCGCCGTGGCGCTGGGGCGCGACGGCAGCCCCCGCGCAGTGGACGCGCTGGGCACGGCGCTGGCGGACGCGCGGCTGTTCTGGGGCACCCGCGCCGCGTGCGCGAAGTCCCTGGGCCGTATCCGCACCCCCGAGGCCCGCGCGCGCCTCCTGGCCGCGCTGTCCACCGAACATCCCCGCGTGCGCCGCGCCGTGGTGGCCGCGCTGGGCGAGTTCCGCCGCGACGCGGAGGTGGCAGCCCGCCTGCGCGCCCTGGTGAACGGCGGTGACGCCAGCTACTTCGTGGAGGCGGAGGCCGCCCGCAGCTATGGCCGCGTGCGCGCGCCGGACGCGCTGGGCGTCCTGGAGGCCGCGAGCACCCGGCCGTCGTACCAGGACGTCATCGCCGTGGGCGCGGTGGATGGGCTCGCCGAGTCTCAGGACCCGGCGGCCTTCTCCGTGGTGCAGGCACGCACCGCCTACGGCCACGCGGCTCCGCTGCGCCGCGCCGCCACGCTCGCGGTGGCGAAGCTGGCGGAGGTCGCGGGGCGAAAGCGCGAGGCCGTGGACCTGCTCGCGGAGCTGCTCCGCGACCCGCTCTTCCGCGTGCGCATGGGCGTCTTCGAGGCGGCGCGCACGCTGGGAGACCCGCGACTGGTACCGGCGCTGGAGCAGACGCCCCTGCTGGATGCCGTCGCCCGGCGCGCGGCGCGCGAGACGGTGCGCTTCCTGCGCGAAGGTGAACCGCAAGCCCGCGAGGTGGCGTCACTGCGCGAAGAGGTGGACCGCCTCAAGGAGGAGACGCGGGCCCTGCGCGAGCGGCTGGAAGGGCTCGCGCTGAAGCCACCCGAGCCGCCGCGTGGTGGCGCGAAGCCCGTCGCTCGCAAGGCCAGCGGCCGGCCACGCAAGGCCACGCGCCGCTAGACGGGGGCCTGCCCGCTCGCATGCCCGTCGAACCTGGCGTCCGCGTGCCGACCACTGACGTGGAAGGCGCGGGCCGTGCCGCCAATGCCTACTTGTATAGAAAGGGACACGCCCTCCGCATTCCGCGTCGAGGCGTTTCGAGCGCCCATGTCCCGGGACGCTGGCAACGTCAGCCAGCGTGTTTCCGAGGAGAGCATGGCTTCAGGCATCGACGAGCTCAGCGCGTGGCTGGATGCCGCCGTGGACCCCTTCGTGGCCTGCGACGCCGGTGAGCACGTCTGCTTCCTCAACGCGGCCGCAGAGCGCCTGCTGGGATGGACGCGGGCCGAGCTCATCGGTCAGCCGGCGTCCCGGCTCTTTCCCCAGCGGCTGCACCGCCATGAAGGCGAGAGCCTGCTGCGCCACCTGCTCTCCCGGCGGACCGCGCTCGGAGGGCGAGCGACCCGAGTGCTCGCGCGTCGCAAGGACGGCGCTGAAATCATGGTGGAGCTGACGGTGGGCGCCTCCGGCCAGGGCCGCGATGAGCACATCGCCCTCAACTTCCGCCGCCTGCACGAGGTCGTTGGCATCCTGGCCGAGCCCGTGGAGCGCGCGCTGCGCGGACGCGATTCGGAGAGCGTTCCCGGCGACGCGCTCTTCCGCACCGTCGTGGAGAACGCGCCCCTGGGCATCATCTACTTCGACCGGAGCGCCATCGTCATCGCGTGCAACGAGCTGTTCGTCAGCATCATCGGCTCGCCCAAGCGCCTGTTGGTGGGCCTCAACATGCTGTCGCTCCGGGATGAGCGCATCCTCCACTGCGTCCGGGAGACGCTGGCGGGACATACCTGCGACTACGAAGGCGAGTACCGCGCCGTCACCTCCGGCAAGAAGACGCCGGTCCACGTCCGCTTCGCCCCCTGCTTCAACGCGGCTGGACAGGTGGAGGGAGGCATTGGCATCGTCGAGGACATCACCGAGCGCCGCCGCGCGGAGAGCGAGCGCGAGCGCCTGTACCGCGAGGCCCAGGAGGCCATCCGCGTGCGCGACGACTTCCTGTCCATCGCCTCGCACGAGCTGAAGACGCCCCTCACCCCGCTGAGCCTCCGGCTGGCCACGCTGGAGCGCCGGCTGGCGCACGGCGAGCGCGTGGAGCCCTCCACCCTGCGCCAGGCGCGCCTGCACCTCTTGCGCATCACCAGCCTCATCAATGACTTGCTGGATGCCTCACGCATCGAGGCGGGGCGGCTGGCCCTGCACCGGGAGGCCACCCGGCTGGACGGCCTGGTGGAGCACGTCCTCCACGCGCTCGAGCCCCAGCGCGGCGACCACACCGTGCGGTTCGATGCGCCCGAGCAGCCCGTGCAGGTGGACGTGGACCCCTTCCGGATGGAGCAGGTGCTCGCCAACCTGGTGGAGAACGCGTTCAAGTACAGCCCGAACGGAGGCGCCGTCCGCGTGCGCCTGCGCCAGCGCGGCGGGCTGGCGCTCCTGTCCGTCTCCGACGAAGGCATCGGCATCCCCGCGGACCAGCAGAAGCTGCTCTTCGACCGGTACTTCCGGGCGCGCAACGCCTCCGCCCGCTCCTTCGGCGGCCTGGGGCTGGGGCTCTACATCAGCCGGGACATCGTCGAGCGTCACGGTGGGCGCATCTGGGTGGAGAGCGAGCCGGGCCATGGCTCCACCTTCCACGTCGCCCTGCCGTTGATGGCGGGCACCCCCGCGCAGCCGGACGTCGAGGAACCCGGACAGCTCATCCACTGAAACTCCGCCACCCCGCCCTCCGCAAAAATGACAGGTGTGGGTGTCTTCCATTGGCCAGCAGGCCAGGGGAAGCGCCTGGATTCGCACGCTTCCAGCGCTGGCATGGCGGCTGCTCTAGCGAAAGGCGGAGGATGGACTTCGAGGGAGGATGACCATGATGACCGACACGCCTGCTTGGACTCGTGACAACGAAGGCTGGCTCGTCCGCGTGAAGGTGGGCGGACGCATCCAGGAGGTGCGCTGCACCACGGAGAGCCAGGCCCGCTACTTCGCCACCGTGCTGGCGATGAACCCGCCCATGCCGTCGAAGCTGCGCAACTAGGGCGGGTCCGGGGTTCAGGGATTGAGGCGGACGATTTCGGCGTTGAGCACGTTGGCGAAGCCCACCCAGCCCAGGTACGGCATCACCATCCAGGCCGCGGGGCGGTCCACGTCCTTGGTGACGGCGACATACGCCGTCACGCTGCCCAGCAGCGCCAGGTTGTCCGCCAGGGCGCGGCGAGGCTGATGCCTGCCGAAGAAGAGCCAGGACCAGGCGGCGTTGCATCCCATCTGGATGCCCCACCAGCCCAGGGCCTGGGAGCGGGCCGCGCCCGCGGGCGCCGTCCAGACACGCCAACCCGACAGGGCGATGAGGCCATACAGCACCGTCCACACCGGGCCGAAGACCTTCGGTGGCGGCTGGAACCCGGGCTTGCGCAGACGCCGGTACCAGCGCGTGTCCGCCGAGCTGACGCGAGCGCCCAGGGCCGCCGCGCCGAACGTCAGGGCGCCGAAGACGCCCAGCGCCACCACGGCCTCCTTGCGCAGCGTGGGGTTGAGCGCCGTGCGCAGCACCGGGTCAGGCATGCTTCGTGTCGTCGGCTCCAGCGTCCAGTCCATCCGCGTCCTCCCTTGGCGGAGCACCCGCCAGTGTCGGATGGAAGGTGGTACCGGAGGCCCCTGGCCGCCACCCCGGCTGGCGCCGGTGTACAAGGCGGATTCCCCTTATTGACGAAGAGGCGTCTCATGGCGAGCGCAGAGGAAATCCTGGGCTTCTGGTTCGGGCAGCCACGCGAGCGGTGGTTCCTGCGCGACGAAGACTTCGATGATGAATGCCGGCGCCGCTTCCTGCCCGCCGTCGAGCGCGCCGCCGAGGGCGACCTGGACGACTGGCGGAATGAGCCTCGCAGCTGCGTGGCCCTGCTCCTGCTGCTGGACCAGTTCCCGCGCAATCTCTTCCGCGGCACCCCCAAGGCCTTCGCCTCGGATGCGCGGGCGCGCCAGGTGGCCCGGCACGGCTTGGCGCGAGGCCTGGACATGTCCCTGCCGCCGCTGTGGCGGTGGTTCATGTATCTGCCCTTCGAGCACAGCGAGTCCGTCAACGACCAGCGGCTGTCCGTGGCCCTCTTCGAGGTGCTCGCGCTGTATCACGCGGACAGCCAGGAAGCGCTCGACTACGCCCGGCAGCACCGGGACGTCATCCAGCGCTTCGGCCGCTTCCCGCATCGCAACGTGACGCTGGGCCGGCCGACGACTCCGGAGGAAACCGTCTTCCTCCAGGAGCCGGGCTCGGCGTTCTGAGCGTGGGCTACGCCCGCGGCTGCGTGCCCGCGCGCTTCTCACCGGCAGGCGCCCCGCGCGCCTCCACGCTCACGCCCGCGGCCAGCCAGCCACGCACCCAGAGGAGGTGCTGCCCCTCCGAATCCAGCGCGAGCTGGAAGCGGTCCGCCAGCGCGTCATGGCCCAGGTCGCGGGCCAGCTCGATGAGCATCTCCCAGCAGGCGTTGTCCGTCAGCTCCGCCACCAGCAGCGCTTCCAGGGACTGGCGCAGGTTGGCTCGCGGGTCCGCGACGAGCATCGGGAGCCCCTGGGAAACCACCGCCGTGACTTCCGCGCTGGGCGTCACCGCCGTGGGGTCCGCGCCCAGTGACTTCAGGGCCTCGGTGAGCATGAGGAAGTGGGACAGCTCGTCGTTGTAGATTTTCTCCAGGCCCTCACGCGTGGGCCCGCCTTCCCAGGCGCCGTAGACGTCGAACTTGGCGAGCGCGCCTTCGTAGAGCCGGGTGCCGCTGCGCTCGAAGGCCAGCCGCTCTCCCAGCTTGTCGATGAAGACGGTGGGCTTGGAGCCCTTGAGCGCATCCACCGCCGTCTTCGCCACGCCCTTGAGGCTGGCCGGCGGCGGCACGCTGCCCAGGCCCTCGGATTCCCGCGCGTAGAGTTGCCGGACCTGGAGGAGGAGCGAGCCGTCTCCCAGGTGGCTGGGCTGGTGCTTCTCCGCCTCCTGGATGATGTCCGCGCTGTCGATGGGCGAGGTGGCCACGCCCGTCCGGTTGCGCCCCATGTCGCTGGTGGTCGTCTTCATGTCAGTGAACCTTCTTTCCCTCGAACGTGGAGCCCATGCGCGGCGTGCGCGCGGCGAGCTCCGTGCCCGGAATCCATTTGTAGCCAGCGGCCACTGTCTCGGACGGTGAGCCGTCGGAGTTGAGCTGGTCGCGCCAGATGTACGAGCGGTGGTCGCGTGGCAGGTCCGCCATCCGCACGTAGTCCTGCCCGTTGGAGGTCATGTCCTCCTCCTGATTCAGTGTCTTGCGAACGAAGTCGCGGTGTTCCTTGAAGCCGATGGGCTCCGGCAGCGTGCTGGGGAGCACCTCCGCCGCGTCACGCTTCTCCACGCGCTGGAAGATTTCCTTCACGTAGTGGAGCTGGCCCAGCTCGTAGTCCAGGAAGCGCTGCCATATCTCCTTGATGCGCGGGTTCTTCTCGAAGGCCACGCACGAGTAGAAGTTGTAGACCTCCATGGCCTCGTGCAGCAGCCACCGCTCCAGCATGGACTCGCCCGGGTCCAGCAGCGACTCGTACATGGAGGTGTGCTGCTCCTCGATGGAGGCAATCTCCGCGTAGAGCTGCCGCGCCACCGGGTCGCTGAAGAAGGGGCCCACCGTCATGTAGTAGTCGTGCGTCTGATTCTCCGACGCGGTGATGCTCATCGCGTGGAGCTTCGTCAGCGGGTGGGCCGTGCGCTTGTCGTAGGGGCGGCGCAGGTCATCCACCGGATGGCGATGCTCCACCGAGGTGGGCCGTCCGGGAATGATGTCCGTGTACGACTGGGTGATGGTGTTGGGGTCCTTGCCCTCGATGCGGTCGTAGAGCGCGGAATAGCGATACAGGTGGTCGAAGTCCTCGAGCAGACCGAACCGGTACGTCTGGGCCAGATAGGGGTCCGGCTCGCGCAGGGCCACGCTGGCCGTCACCTCGATGGCCACCTGTTCGAAGCCCAGGGTGGTCTCCAGCGGCGTCTGGTCAGGAGGGTTGAGCCAGTTGATGAGCGTCTGTTCATACTGCTCCAGCCGACGAATCATCGCCAGCGGCTCCCGCAGCTCGCGATTCATGCGCGCGAAGGCATGCTTGGTCCGCAGTGCGTCCGCCATGATGCCGTTCATGTAGATGACGCACACGCGGGTGAAGGCGTCGTCATCCAGCTTGCTGAAGGGGCGCCGGACCAGGTCCTTCCAGGTGAAGACCTGTTTGTCGAGCGGGACGCCTTTTTCTTGGAGGATATCCAGGGCCACGTCTGACTCCTTGATTGCGAAAGTCCGTGTCGAACCGAGTGCAAAGGTCCGGACGGCACCGTCATGTGGCAAACGGCCCACGGGTTTCCGGAAGGGTGACGTTGGAGGCTCCAGCGGCCCGTCTGGCTGCCTGCCGCGGGAGCCCTCTGAAAACTCAGTTTTCCCCGCGAATACACGGATGAGACATCGAAAGACGCGAGGTGACTGCCTTCTCCCCCGCCGCTGGGGTAGTGTTCACTCCAGCACGCTTCGCAAGAGGGGGACGTGGCAGGCGAGCGCTGGAAGACGGTCCGTTCACGGTGGAAGAACCACTGGCGGCTGATGCTGGGCGTGGCGGTGCTGGCCACCACGCTGGCCGCCGTCTGCCTTCACTTCGACGCGAAGCTGGGCGGCCTGCTGGAGGAGGCGGAGCGCTCCGCCTACGACACCGTCGTCACGCGGTTCACCGAGCGGCGCGAGGTGTCATCCCAGGTGGCGCTGGTCACCATCGACCAGCCGAGCCTGGAGCGCATCCGCGCCAACGAGCAATACGCGCTCAACTTCGGGAGCTGGCCCTACAGCCGCAACCTCTGGGCGCGCGTGGTGGAACAACTGGAAGCCGAGGGTGCCCGGGCCATCGTGTTCGACGCCGTCATGGACGAGCGCGGCACCGACGAGTCCATGGACCTGGCCTTCGCGCAGGTGCTCCAGGAGACGTCCACGCCGTTCTACCTGGGGGTCTCCACCCACGCGAACGCGCCGCTGCTGCCCCCCGCGGACTTCGGAGCAGCGGTGGTGGAGGTGAACACCCCCGCCCAGGAGGCGGACACCTTCCCGGAGGAAGCCGGCGCGGAGACGTTCGAGGACGGCGCCCCGGAGGCGGTCCTCCCCACTGTTGCCCCCGAGCAACTGGCCCGGGCCATCGCATTTCCGGTGCGCGCGAACGGACGGACGCTGCCCGCGCTGGATTACGCGACGTCCTCGGGGGAGCGGCTCCCCAGTCACCCGGTGCCGCCCATTCCCGTGCTGGTGGGCGCGGTGGATGGCTTCGGGTTGGTGGAGCCGGAGTCGGACGCCGACGGCTTCATGCGCCGCACGCGCTTCGTCTATTCGGATGGCCCCAATGCCTTCGCGACGCTGCCCGTGCGCGTGGCGGCGGACCTGCTGGGCGCCAGCGCCATCGAGTTCGCCGGGCGCACGCTGCGGCTGGGCTCGCGCACCTACGCCGTGGACGCGGATGGCAGCGCGGGCATCGACTTCGGTGGGCAGTTGCATGACCGCTTCACGAGCGTCCCGCTCATCTCCGTGCTCGACGCGTGGGTGCACCGGGGCCAGGGCCAGCCCACGGGGCTGCCGCCGGACGTCTTTCGCGGCAAGGTGGTCGTCATCGGCGGCAACGCGGTGGGGCTCAACGACGTCAAGGCCACGTCCTTCTCGTCGCATGAGCCCGGCGTGGTGAAACAAGCGGCGGTGCTGGACACGCTCCTGGGCAACGGCCGCTTCATCACCCGCGCGCCGCTGGGGGTGAGTCTGGCGCTCGTCTTCGGAGTGGCCTTCGCGTCGGTGGTGCTGCTGATGACGACACGCTGGACGCCGCTGGAGATTGCGTGGCCGCTGGGGCTCTACGCGGGCATGAGCTGGGTGACGGGCCCTGTCCTCGGACTGACGAACACCTACGTGCTCACCGCCCTGCCCGCGCTGGCGGGCGTGCTGGCCAGCGTCAGCGCGGTGGCCTTCAACCACCTGGTGGCCAACGAGGAGACGGCGTTCATCCGGCAGGCCTTCAGCCGCTTCATGGAGCCCAAGCTGGTGGAGCAGATGATTGCCCAGCGCGAGCTGCCTCGGCTGGACGGGGAGAATGTCGAAATCACCGCCTTCTTCAGCGACATCCGGGGCTTCTCCACCTTCAGCGAGCGCTTCAAGGACGACCCGCGCAACCTGGTGCGCCTGCTCAACACGTACCTGACGCGGGTGAGCGCGGCGCTGCTGAAGGAAGGCGGGTGCCTGGACAAGTACATCGGTGACGCCGTGGTGTGTCTCTTCGGCGCGCCGATGCGACAGGTGGACCACGCGCTGCGCGGCTGCAAGGGCGCGCTCGCGGCGAAGGCGGCGGTGGACCGGCTGCGCGACGAGTACCGCGCCCAGGGGCTGCCGGACATGTACACACGCATCGGCGTGAACACCGCGGTCAACTTCGTGGGCAACTTCGGCAGCGAGCAGCTCTTCAGCTACACCGCGATTGGCGACGGGATGAACCTGGCCGCGCGGCTGGAGGGCGCGAACAAGGCCTATGGCTCCGTCATCATGATTGGCCCGCGCACGTACGAGCTGGCGCGCGAGCACATCGAGGTGCGGGAGCTGGACCGGGTGCGCGTGGCGGGCAAGACGGAGGCCGTCACCGTGTACGAGCTGCTCGCGCTCAAGGGCGGGCTGGACGCGCGCAAGCGGGAGACGGTGGCGCGCTACCACGCGGCGCTGGCGCTCTACCGCGCGGCGCGGTTCGAGGAAGCAGCAGCGGTGCTGGAAGCGCGCCGCGCGGAGGACCCGGAGGACGGGCCCACGCAGGCGCTGCTGGCGCGCTGTCAGCGATATGCGAAGGCGCCGCCGACGGGCTTCGACGGCGTGGCGAACCTGGACAAGTGAGCGGTGCGGAAAGGAGTCGGGGAGACATGGGAATGAAGACGCGGGTGGCGTGGACCACCGCCCTGCTGGCGCTGGCGATTCCGGCGAAGGCGTCGGCCGTGAAGGTCGGCGAGCCGCTGTACGTGAAGGCGAAGAACACGCGCGTGCAGGCGAGCCCGTCCGGTTCGGTCAACGCCGTGGCGGTGCTCCAGCCCGGAGAGCAGGTGACGTGGGGCGGCGCGGACGCGAAGCACAAGCAGTGGCACAAGGTGACGACGTCCACCGGCAAGAAGGGCTTCGTGTTCCAGACGAACCTGTCCACCACGCCGCCCAACATGGAGCTGGTGACGCAGGGGAAGGACACCCGGCAGGTGGACCCGAAGAAGTTCGTCGCCAGCGGCGCCGCGGTGAAGGCGCTCAGCCCCGGCGCGGAGCAGTACGGCAAGGACAAGGGCGGAGACCACGGCAAGGCCGTGCGGGACATCCAGGCACTGGAGACGCTGGCGAAGTCCGTGTCCACGGCGGACATCGCCGCGCACGTGACGGCGGCGGGGCTCTTCCCGGTGGTGGGCGCCAGCGACACGGTCGCGAAGGCCGGGAAGACCAAACGGAGCGGCAAGCGATGATGCGAACGGGCTGGAAGGTGCTCGCACTGGTGGGCCTGGGCGCGATGACGGCGTCCTGCAAGGGCTTCAATGCGTCCTCGCTCACCCGGGGTGGGAACATCCTGGGGAAGCTGAGCGCCGCGTCCGAGGAGGCCAAGACGTGCCAGAAGCTGCGCGCCGACCCCAGCGTGCAGGAGGAGTACGCCCTGGGCGGAGCACTGGCAATCAACTTCGTGCGACGGGGTGACGGGCTGCTGCTGAGCGGCCCCGACGACGCGCTCCACCGCTACGTCAACGTCGTGGGGAAGAACCTGGCGGCGCAGTCCGCGCGGCCCACGCTCGAGTGGACCTTCGGCGTGCTCCAGGACACGTCCCAGTTCAACGCGATGTCCGCGCCCGGTGGCTACGTCTTCGTCACCCGGAAGCTGCTCCAGGGGCTGGAGAACGAAGGCCAGCTGGCCGGCGTGCTGGCGCACGAAATCGCCCACGTCACGCTCAAGCACGCCATCCGCCAGTACGGCGACGCGAAGGTGAAGACGTGCGAGCTGGTCACCTACGGCGAGGCCGTGCTCTCCCCCGCCGCGGTGAAGGTGCTCTCCGCGGGCCGCGATGGCGACGGGACGCTGGACTTGGACAACGAGCCGGGCCTGCTGGGCCACCTGAGCGAGAAGACCATCGACCTCATCGACAAGGGCCACGCCAAGGAGCAGGAGCTGGAGGCGGACCGGGTCGCCGTCGAGCTGATGCTCTCCGCGGGCTACACGCCGGACGACTACCTCGCCCTGCTGGCCAAGACGAAGGACGGGGGCAGCACCTTCGCCAACCACCCGGGCAAGGACGAGCGCCAGCGCAACATCCTCGCGCACGTCCAGGCGCTGAAGCAGCCCGCCGGGGCCTTCAGTGGACTGGCCACCGAGGGCCTCCGCTCGCCGCCGCTCAGCCCCGCCTTCGCCGCCGTGCGCGGCGCGGCGAAGGTCACGAAGTAGCCGGGCGGCTTCAGCGCACCGTGGCCTGACTCAGGGCCCGGTGCACCGACTCCAGGGCCTTGCGCGCCTCCAGCAGCTCGGCGCGCTCGGCGGTGAGCGAGGCCACCTGCTGGGCCAGCACGTCGCGCTCTCCCTGGAGCGCTTCCACCGCGCGGTGCAGCGACGTGGACTCGTCCTTGGCGAACTCCAGCTCACCGGCGAGCCGCTCCTCCTCGGCCAGGCTGTCCACCAGGGCCTGCTTGCCGCGGGCGACCTCTTCTTCCAGGGCCTCGCGCTCCTTGGCCGCGGCGTGGAGCGCCTGCCGCGTCTCCTGGAGCGACAGCAGCGCCTCGTCGCGCTCGCCCTCCAGCGCGGACAGCTCGCGCTCCAGGTCGGCCAGCAGCTTCACCCGGCCCTCCATCTCCGAGGACAGGCGGCGCGCCTCGTCCATGCGCAGGCGGGCCTCCTCCGTGGCCTTCTCCGCCTGACGGCGCGACACCTCCAGGTCCTGCGTGAGGGAGAGGTTGAGCGACTTCACCTTCACCAGCTCCGCCTGGAGGTGGGTGATGCGCTCCACGGCGCGCTGCCCCGCCTCCGCCACGGTGGCGGGCAGCGGCTCCGGGCGCGGATTCTCCCGCACCGCCTTGAGCCGGGCCTTCAGCCGCTCACGGCGGGCCGAGGAGTCCTGCCCGTCCTCGCGCGGCGGGGCCGGCCGCTGCACCTCCACCTCGGTGGGCGGCGCTTCGACACGGGCCACCGGCTCCGCGACGGTGGCGGTGACATGCGGCATGGAGACGGGAGCCGAGGCCTGCGTCATGGGGTGCGCCTCCGGAGGAGGACTGACGGCGTCGAAGTGCAGCGCCGGGGGCGGCGCGGCGAAGGTGACGGGCCCGGCGGACGGCTCGGTGTCGAGCAGCGCTTCGGCCTCCGGCGGAGCCCCGTACGTCACGGGCACGTCGGCGACCGCCTCGGGCTCCGGCGGGGGCTCCTCGTAGACGGGCGCCTCGTCCTGCTCGCGCTCGCGCAGGGCGGCGTCCATGGCCTGGGCGGCGCTGGGGCGCGGGGTGCGGGCGCGTTCGATGCGGGCGCGCACCTCGGCGGAGAGGTCGGGGGCCTCGGCGACGGGCTCGGGTGCCGCTTCGGCCTCGGGCTCGGAGGGCGTGGGCTCGACGGGGTCGACGAGGCCCGTCAGCGCGCCCAGGCGGAGGCGCGGCTTGGCGCGGGACACGTTCTGTTCAAAGGCTTTCTTCATGGTTCTCAGCCGGCCTGCTGGGTGCCCTTCGTCTGGGCGGCGGCTGCCGCGGCCACCAGCCGGGGCAGGATGTTGTCAATCATGGCCTGGATGTCGTTGGCCCCCTTGGACGAGGGGTCCGCGACGAACACCGGCCGACCCTCGCTGGAGGCCTGCGCGAACTTGGTGCACTGCCGGATGATGGTGGGCAGCAGGAACTCCGGATAGTGCGTCTGGAGCGCCTCCAGCGCCTCCTTCGCCAGCTTGAAGGTGGCGTTGAAGGAGTTGACCACGATGAAGACGTGGTCGAGCACGTGGTTCAGGTCCTCCTCCAGGCTCTGCACCGTTTCGAACAGCAGCTTGAGGCCGTGGAAGGACAGGAAGTCCGCGAGCACGGGGACGAACAAGTCGTTCGCCGCCATCAGCGCGTTGAGGTTGAGCAGGCCGAAGGACGGCGGCGCGTCGAAGACGACGATGTCGTACTGGGCCTCCACGTCCTTGAGGGCGTTGCGCAGCTTGAACTCGCGGCCAGCCATGGGCATCAGCGCGAGGTCCACCGTGGACATGGTCAGGTTGGACGGGACGAAGTCCAGGTTGGGCAGCGAGGACTTCTGGATGACCTTGGACAACGGCGTCTTGCGGACGAGTACGTCCAGCAGCGTCTTCTCGAAGTCCTCGCCTTCGTAGCCCAGGCACTTGGTGGCGTGGCCCTGGCTGTCCAGGTCGATGAGGAGCACCGCGTAGCCCAGCTCCGCCAGGCGCCAGGCGTAGGACGTGGACAGCGACGTCTTGCCGGTGCCGCCCTTGAAGTTCAGGAAGAGCTGGCGGCGGTGGCCCAGCCGCGCCGGGAAACGGTCGAGCGTGGTGCGCAGGTCCCAGATGTCGTCCGGCGTGTAGGCGTCCTTCCGCGATTCCTCCGGAATCTGCTTCGGGGACACGCCGAGCATCTCGGCGACCTGCTTGGAGCTGTACGTCGGCGCTTCCATGGACGACCCTTCGAAAGACGTGCGGGACGGCTACCTTGCCTCAAGCGGCGAAGTATTTGTGCCCCCTTCGAATCACCGCTCCCCGGGCGGACAACAGGGTGAGCGCCTCCTGGGCGAGCTCCGCGGGCGCCGAGAGCGCGACCGCCAGCTCGACGAGCGAGCGGCCCCGGACGGCGACGCGGACTTCGGTCAGCATCTGCGTGCAGAGGGCTTCCACCGGCGATGCACTGGGGCGCGCGGGAGCCGCCGGGCGGGACGGCGCCGCGGCGGCAGCGGGAACACGCGGCGCGGGGGCGGCCTGCCCAGGCACCGCGCCCATGGCCACCAGGGCCGCCTGGACGGGGGACAGGCGAGCGGCCGAGGCGCGCGGAGGCTGCGCGGGACTGGAGTCGCCTGGGGTGGCCTGCGGAGCCGGCGCGGGCGGACGCTGCACAGGAGCGGCGGTCTGCTGCGTCGGAGGACGCTGCGCGGAGGCGGCGGTCTGCTGAGTCGGCGCGGGCGTGGAAACCACCGGCGCTCCCGCGGGGCTCACTCGCACCTGCGCAGGCCCCACCGGACCAGCCCCCTGCGCGAGCCCGACAGTCATCGCCTGCCGATTCGCGGCGCCCACGGCCGCAACCGCGTGAGCGGGCTGCTCGACCGCCGCCACCGGCGCCTGAGCCGCCGCGGCAACAGCCACAGCCGACGCGACCGCCTGCACCGAAGCCGCCGCCGGACGAGGCTGCTCCAGCCGCGCCCGCACGGGCTTCACGGGCAGCGTCGCCAGCCGGCGGATCTCCCGGCGGCGGTGCGTCTCGTCCAGGTCCACCACCGCCGACACGTCCTGCCCCAGGATGCGCGACAGGCTCTGCGCGGCCGCCTTGCGCACGCGCTGCTCACGGTCACCCAGGGCGCCCAGCAGCAGCGTGCGCGCGTTCTCCCCAGCGCCCGCCCCGAGCGCCAGCGCGGCCAGCGCGCGCGCCTCCGGATCCTCGTCGTGGATGGCCTCCTCGCCCAGCCGCCGCGCCGTCTCCCCTTCCAGGCCCAGCGCCAGCAGCGACGCGCGGCGGCGCACCGAGCGGTCCGGGTCCTTCATCGCCTGCGCCAGGTGCGGCGCCGCGTCCGTCGGGGCCAGCGTCAGGAGCGCCTTGAGCGCGGCGATGCGCACCTCCGGCACCGGCGACGCGAGCAGCGGCGATACCACCGACGCGCCCTCTTCCTGGCACAGCGACGCGAACGCCTGGAGCAGCGCCACCTGCGCCGTTGGATCCGTCTCCGCGTGCAGCGCCGAAGCCAGCGCGGGCGCGGCGGCCGGCTGAGACAGGGCCTTCAGTCGCTCCGCGGCGCGCACCCGGGCCGCGCCATCCTGCGCGGACAGCTCGCGGACGGAGAACCCGAACAGCGTCTCATCCGTCGTCCCGCCGAACCCCGCGTGCGAGGACAGCTCCGCGTGCTGCGCCGCGCTCACACCCAGCCGTCCCGCATGCAGGAAGCGCTGCGCCTCACGCGCCACCGGGGACAGGCCGTCACCCTCGACGACAGCGGCCACGGGCGGCTCGCTCACCGGCGCCGGCGTCAGGGGAACACTGGCCGCCGTCTCACGCAGCGGCAACGACGAGCGCCGCGTGGGGACCACCAGCCCGCGGGCCACCGGCCCCGCCTCACCGCGCAGCAGCACCTCGCTGCGAAGCTGGGAGATGAACGACGCCAGGTCGAGCCCCAGGTCGTCGTCCTCGTCGTCACGCTCCTGGGAGGAGGCGCGGATGCGCCCCACGTCCAGCAGCTTGTCCATCATCTGGTTCCGCTCGCCGCGCAGGGCCTGGTTGAGCCGGGCCAGCTCCTCGCGTTCGGCCTGGAGCCGACCCGCGCGGACCTCCAGCTCGGCGACCTCACGGCGCAGGCCCAGCTCGCGCTGATGCGTCTGGGCCACCTCGCGCTTGAGGTGCTCCATCTCATCGCGTGTCGAGGACAGCTCGCTGTGGAGCTGTTGGGCACGCGCCTCGAAGTAGACGATCTTTTCGAGTGCGCTCTTGAGCAGCGCGTCCGGACGCTCGTCGCTCACGACCTCAACAGCCTCCCCGCGAGGCACGCGGCGCGGCCTGCGGATCCGAGTCACCGGGGGTTTGCACCGGATTCCCGGTACCTACCGGGGGGCCCACCCTACGTCAGACGTCCTCACTTCGTAAACCACGGAAACACCAGGGCTTTTTTCAGCGCGTCCCGGGCCGTCGTTGACAACGCCGCCCAGGCCGAATTTTCGGCTTCCGAGCGCTCGCGGGGGCCGCGCGAGCCACCTCCGCCTCAACGGGTTGAAGCGCCCGATTCCGGACGCTCCACCCCGCGCTCCCGGAAGCCCCGGAATGTCAGACCCCACTCGTAATCTGTGTTCCACGAGGCAGCCAACGGCCGTCACTTCTCCCCGGTGCCTCTCCGCCTGGATGCGGGGGGACGAAGCCCTCTTTTCGACAGGTTTTCCGCACGCCATGGAACAACGACTGGCAACCCTCATTGGAAACGCGGTCCGCGCGGCGCGACAACGGCTGGAGCTGACCCAGGCCGACGTGGCCGAGCGCGTTGGCATCGCCACCGAGGTGTATGGCCGCCTGGAGCGCGGCCACATGCTCCCCAGCGTCCGCACGTTGCGCAAGCTGTGCCTGGTGCTCAACTGCTCATCGGACGTGCTGCTGGGAATGGCGGGCGTGGAAGGCGCGCCCACGCTGGCGGAGGACCCGCCGGAATACCGCGAGCGCCCGGAGGTCCGCCGACTGCTGCGCACGGTGCGCAAGCTGGACGCGCCGCGTCTGCGCCTGCTCGGGCAGGTGGCGAACGCGCTCGAGACGTAGCGATACAGCGAGGACCCGGCCGGGGCGGTGGAGACCCTGACTGGGACCTGAAGGGGGGTGAGGGGCCGGACGGATTGCGCCCTGGCGCAAGCGCTTGGCGCGTGGAGTGAAGCAGCCGCTGCTGGGGGGGCGTACTGAATGCTTCATGACCCCCGCCCGCCCCTCGCCCCCTGCAGCCGACCTGCCGCAGCTCGCGGTTCATGCGTTGTGGTGGGGGTGGTTCCCAGCCTTCATCCTGAGCTGGGACGCGCTGCCCTGGGTGGGGCGGCTGGCCATGTGCCTGCTGGGCTGGGCCATCTGCTTCTGGAACTACGCCGTCCTGCACAACCACATGCACGTGTCCATTGCCCGGCCCCCCCTGGCGCACTGGGTGGTGTCCCGTTCACTGGGCATGGCGTGTGGGTTCCCCTACCGGGGCTACTTCATCCACCACTTCAACCACCACCGGTACGATGACGGCCCGGGCGACTGGGGCCGCCGCCGTCCCGAAGAGCGCGTCCTGCGCTACTGCCTGCGCTCGGCGCTGACGCCGTGGCTGTGGCCCTATGAGACGCTGGGCCAGGTCTGGCAGTGGGCGAAGAAGAAGCACCAGCGGCTGGAGCTGGCGGTGGACTTCCTGGTGGTGGACGGCGTGCTGCTGGCGCTCATCGTGTGGAAGCCCGCGCTGGGCCTGGCCTGGTGGGGGGTGCTGCTGGTGACGCAGTGCTGCATCCACTGGCTCAACCTGGCGGCCCACTTCGAGACAAACTCCGAGCAGAAGGACGCCCTGGGGACCACGTCCTACTCCGCCTTCTACAACCGGTGGTTCTTCAACGCGGGCTACCACCAGGCCCACCACCTGAAGCCGCAGGTGCCCTGGCACGAGCTTCCGGCCCTCACCGAGGAGCTCGCTCGGACGTCCAGGCTCCGTCCAGAGCTGACTACCGGGCTCTCCCCCATCAATCCGTTCTGGGTGCTCAGGGTGGCGAAGCGCTATTCTGCCAAACCGTGCGATCGGCAGATGGAGTCGAAGATTACCGCCGGGACCCCCACGGCCGTTACCTAGTCGGAGAGGGCTTCCTCCACTGGTACGCCACGGCGGACCTGTGCGGCTTCGTCCTCTGGGGACGCCCCGGAGAGGCCGAGGTGCGCCGGCTCGTCCAGGTGCTGGACGTGGAGCTGTCCCCCGCCAAGCCGCATGCCTCGCTGGTGGACGCGCGCCGGCTGGAGGCCGCGGACCCCATGGCGTTTGCCGCCCTGGTCAAATACATGCAGCCCCGCGAGAAGGACTTCAGCACCTCCGTGTTGAAGCAGGCGCTGGTGCGGCCTGAGGGCGTGGTGGGCGCGGTGGTGGGCGGCTTCTACACGCTGCTGTCCGGGGCCTACCCCAGCCGGGCCTTCACCGCCCCCGATGACGCCTTGCGGTGGTTGGGGCACCCGGAGGCAGAGGCCGCGGCGTTGCTGGAGGAGCTCAACGGCCTGGTCGCGGAGGCCACCGGCCAGTCGCCCCTGCTGCGCGAGCTGCACCAGGTGATGCGGGGCCGGCTGCCGGAGGTGAATCTGTCGGACGTGGCCCGGGAGATGGGCATGTCCGAGCGGACGCTGCAGCGCCGGCTGAAGGAGGCCAGCACGTCCTTCCAGGCGGAGCTCAACGCGGTGCAGGTGCGCATGGCGCAGTCGCTGCTGCGTGAGTCGAACATGAAGCTCACCGCGGTGGCGGTGGAGGTGGGCTGCG
This sequence comes from Myxococcus sp. SDU36, assembly GCF_030168875.1. Taxonomy (NCBI): domain Bacteria; kingdom Pseudomonadati; phylum Myxococcota; class Myxococcia; order Myxococcales; family Myxococcaceae; genus Myxococcus; species Myxococcus sp. SDU36. Next base: position 7,342,299 of record NZ_CP077414.1, on the reverse strand, counting down.
CCTCGCTCCAGCACTTCAGCAGCCTCTTCCGCAAGCTGGTGGGCGAGTCCCCCAGCGCGTGGCGAGACAGGCAGAAGCAGCCGCAGGGCAACGGCACGCCGCCACCCGCCGAGGCCCTGGTGAAGGAAGCGGCCGGAGCGCCCGGCAAGGTCCCCGTCGCGGCCACGTCCGACGTCCCCGAGTAGTCACGTCCCGGAGCCGGGAAGCCGCTGGCTCCCGGCAATCCCTGTCAGTCTGCACAGGCGCTCAACATTCCCATACGTCGTCAGGTGGGACGGGGCGACTCAGCGGGTGACGCGCAAGTCTTTGACACCTCGTGGGTCCGACACCTGTCGCGCGGGACTCCGGGAGTTCCGATGCTCAGCGGACTTTCAGACTGATTCCCGCACTCCGCGGCGATTTGACAATAATTATCCAAAGACACTACAAAACAAAAGAACGCGACGCCCACCTCACCGGCGCTTCCCGCCCTCGCATCGAGAAAGGAGCGCAGCGCCATGATTCAAGCCAGGAACCTGGGCGCCGGCTACGGCCCTCGCGCGGTGCTGGCGAAGCTCTCCTTCGATTTGCCCTGGCGGCGGGCCAGCGTGGTGCTGGGCCCGGGTGGCGGTGGCAAGAGCACCCTGCTGCGGACCCTCGTCAAAGGCCCGCTCGGAGACGGCGCGGACTTCTGGGTGCGGGGCCAGCTCACCCTCCCCGTGTCGGCGCAGGCGGTGGTGCCCCAATCCCGGCCCGCGGAGTCGCGCACCCTGGGCGAGCTGCTCGGCGCCGAGGCGCGCCAGACGCTGGAGTCCGTCTGGGCCTGCGCGCCCGCGGCGGCGGTGCGGCTGGACCGCCTGCGCGAGCGGCCCATCTCGCTGCTGCCCGAAGGGCTGTGGCGGCTGGCCCTGCTCACCGTCGCCATCGCGAACAAGGCGCCCCTGGTTCTTCTGGACGAGCCCGAAGTCGGGCTCACGGCGGACGGCGTCCGCTGGCTGGCGCGGCGGCTGATGATGCTGCGCGCCGAGCGCACCGTGGTGCTCGTCACGCAGCACCTCCCGCTGGCGCGCATGGTGGCCGACCACGTGCTGCTCATTGATGACGGGATGCTCGTGGACCAGGCCTCGCCCCGGGACTTCTTCGACGAGCCCGGGCTGCGTCGCCACACCGCCTGACGGGTCAGCGCGACACGCCTCGCCGTCCCACGACGCCGCTCGCGTCAGACGGGCGCGTGCAGCGGCGCCGGCTGCAGGTTGAGGACGAAGCGGGTGCCCCCGTCGGGACGGTGCTCCGCCGACAACGTTCCCCCGACGCTCTCCACCTGGTCGCGGCACACCGACAGCGCCAGCCCCGCGGCCTTGGCGCGAGGCACGGCGGAGAAGGGCTCGAAGAGGCGGGGAAGCACGGACTCTGGGATGCCCGCGCCGTTGTCCTCCACCTCCAGCCGCACCCCCTCCTGGAACGTCCGCGCGCGCAGGACGATGCGGCCCGGGCGCCGGGGCCGCGCGTCGTCCACGGCCTGGGCCGCGTTGAGCAGCAGCTTCACCAACACCTCCACCAGCCTGCCCAGGCCCATGCGCACACGGGGCAGGTCCGGCGCCACGTCCTCCACCACCTCGGTCAGGCCACGCAGCTCCGCGGACGCCAGCCAGCGCGCCTTCGCCAGGGCCTCCGCCACCGCGCAGGCCTCTTCGTCCTGGGCGTTGGCGCGAGAGAAGTCGCGCAGCTCCGTGACGATTTGCTGGATGCGCAGCACGCCCTGCTGCGTCTCATCCACCACGCGGCGCAGCTCCTCCACGTCCGGCGACGGCTCGCCCAGCTCCTCGTCCAGGTAGCCCAGGTTGGACTTCACGTAGGACAGCGGGTTGTTCACCTGGTGCGCCACGCCCGCGGCCAGCTGCCCCACCAGCGCCAGCCGCTCCATCTCCGCGCGGTGCAGGTCCGCCTGGGCGCGCAGCCGCTCGCTCTCCGCCAGGCGCTCCAGCGCCACCATCCGCTCCGCGTCCGCGTCCCGCTCCGCGTCCCGCAGCCGGCGGAACGTCTGCGAGCCGAGCACGGACACCCACGCCACGAACGCGAAGGACAGGCCCTGCGACACCGCCACCTGCGGCGACGCGCCCGAGGCCCAGCACGTCACCAGCAGACACACCCACGTGAGCGCGCAGGCCAGCTGCGTGGGACGGCGGTGCTCCGGCGTGAAGACGCAGATGATGAGCGGCACCGCGTACAGCGAAGGGAAGAAGGGGCTGTAGATGCCCCCCGTGAAGTGGATGTCCAGCGTGAGCCCCACCAGGCTGACGACGGCGGCGGCCAGGCCGATGGGGCGCGGAGACATCCACCGGGCCCCCACCGCCACGCCCAGGAAGATGAAGGCGGCGCACCAGCCCAGGTGGACCCAGAGCACCTGCGTGACGACCTGCCCCAGCGTCAGCGGGTGCATCACGAGCGACAGCGCGAGCCCCGCGGCGCACAGGAGGAAGTTGCGGCGCCGCAGCTTGAGCTGCGACTCCAGCTCGGGAGGAGAGGTGGCGGAGAGGGTGGCCGGGCGCACGGGGAGGCTTCCTGATGCGGGACGCGCAGCGCGCGAATAACGACGGAACGCTACAGCGGAAGGGCCGCGAATTCAGCCCGAGTCACGGACGCCTCCCATCCGTGCCGGGCGCACCCGACGCGCGGTGTGGCCAACCTAGCGTGGGGCGGGCTTCACGCCCCGCTGGAGACGGCGCGCCTTGCCCAGACGTGGGGCATCCGCGCGAGGACGGCGCGGCGCGGGCGCTCGCTTGCTCGCCGGCAGGATGGGGTCGGGGCACACCGCGCGGAGCTTGCACACCCTGCACTCGGCGCCGCTCCACACCGCTTCGTAGAGCGCCGTCACCCGGTCGATGACGTCGAAGTCCTCGGTGACGAAGCCCAGCTCGAAGTTGCGCGCGGAGTCGCCCTTTGCGCCCAGCCCCGCGCCGGTGAGGTTGGCGCTGCCCAGGTACGCCCAGGCCCCATCCACCACCACCGCCTTGAAGTGCACGCGCGGGCAGACCTTGAGCGACAAGCCCCCCGCCACCAGCCGCGCTCGCCGGTCGAAGGCGGCGCGAAAGGGCCGGCTCGGCAGCTCCGCGTGCAACAGCCGCAGCGCCACCCCACGCGCCGCCAGCGTGTCCAACACGTCCACCAGCGGGACGAAGCGGCCGCCGTGCTCCACGAACATCGCCTTCACGTTGGCCGTGGCCATCCACACCGACTCCCGGGCATGGAGCAGCTTCTCCAACACCACCTCCCGGTACAGCGCGCTGCCTGACAGGAGCTCCGCCTCGATGGGACGCATGGGACGCACTCCACCATACATATCCCCACCTGGCCACCCGGTGGACAAATGACCTTCAGTCACTTGACGAATGACCGCGGGTCATTCATCCATGCGTCATGGTCAGCACCCCAGCGGCGAAGGCGAAGCGGGCCCTGCCCCAGCGAGCCCGCAAGGACGAGGACAAGGAAGCGCGGCGGCGGCTCATCCTGGATGAGGCCCTGGCCCTGTATCAGGCGACGTCCTACGCCGAGGTGAAGATGGCGGACGTGGCCGGCCGGGCGCTGCTGGCCAAGGGCACGGTGTTCCTCTACTTCCCCACCAAGGAGGCGCTGTTCCTGGCGCTGCTGGAGGACCTGCTCTTCGCGTGGTTCGACCGGCTGGACGGGCTGCTGGCGGAGGACACCGTCGCCTGGTCGGGGCCCCGGCTGGCGCGCACGGTGGCCGAGTCGCTGGAGGGCGAGGAGGCCCTGACGCGGCTCTTGGCGCTGCTCCAGACGGTGCTGGAGCAGAACGTGACGGCCGAGCAGCTCCGCCCGTTCAAGGAGCGGCTGCTGGCGGCGCTGCTCCGCGCGGGCACGCGGGTGGAGCAGCGGTTGTCGTTCCTTCAAGCCGGAGACGGCCCGCGCTTCTTCATCCACCTGCACGCGCTGGTGACGGGCCTGCGGCAGATGGCGGACGTGGCCCCGGTGGCGCGCGAGGTGCTGGAGGTGCTGCCCCACCTGGCGCCGCTGCGCGTCGACTTCACCGCCGAGCTGACGGCGGCCCTCACCACCCTTCTTCGCGGGCTGGAGTCCCGCTGAGTCCCCCTTTCCCACCCCTGGAGAACCCCATGCTCGAAGCGACTGCTCAAGCCACCACGCAGCCCACCGCCGACACCGAGCGCATCCGCGCGGTGTTCGAGGCCCAGCGCGCGCACCGCTGGACGATGTCCCGCACCACGGCCGCCGAACGCATCGCCCGGCTGAAGCGGCTGCGCGAGGCCATCATCGCCCGCCGCGCGGCGCTGGCGGACGCCATCCACGCGGACTTCCGCAAGCCCGCGGTGGAGGTGGACCTGACGGAGCTGCACCCCACGCTGGAGGAGCTGAACCACACGGTGCGGCACCTCAAGTCGTGGATGAAGCCCAGGCGGGTGGGCACGCCGATGCTGCTGGCGGGCTCGTCCAGCCACGTGCGCTACGAGGCGCGCGGCACGGTGCTGCTGCTGTCGCCGTGGAACTACCCCTTCAACCTGCTGGTGTCGCCGCTGGTGGCCGCCATCGCCGCGGGCAACACCGTCATCTGCAAGCCCAGCGAGAAGACGCCGCACACCTCGCGCTTCCTGGCGCAGTTGGTGAAGGACGTGTTTCCGGAGAACGAGGTGGCGCTGTTCGAAGGCGGCGCGGAGACGGCGGAGGCGCTGCTGGAGCTGCCCTTTGACCACATCTTCTTCACCGGCAACACGCGCATCGGCCGCATCGTGATGGAGGCCGCGGCGAAGCACCTGGCCAGCGTGACGCTGGAGCTGGGTGGCAAGTCGCCCGTCATCATTGATGAAACGGCGGACATCGCCGTCGCGGCGGAGCGCCTGTGCTGGGGCAAGTTCGTCAACGGCGGCCAGACGTGCGTGGCGCCGGACTACGTCTTCGTGCACGCGTCGAAGGAGCGGGCGTTCCTGGAGGCGCTCAAGGCGGCCATCACCCGCTTCTACGGCGGCACGGAGCAGGAGCGGCAGGCGAGCCCTGACCTGACGCGACTGGTGGACCCGGTGGCGTGGCGGCGGGTGAAGGACCTGCTCGAGCGCTCGGTGGCCGCGGGAGCGAAGCTGGAGGTGGGCGGGGAGGCGGACGGGCCCTCGCGCTACATCGCGCCCACCGTGCTGTCTGGCGTGACGGCCCTGAGCCCGGTGATGGAGGGCGAGATTTTCGGCCCCGTGCTGCCGGTGCTCACCTACCAGTCCCGTGAAGAGGTCTACGCGCACATCCGCGCGGGCGGGAAGCCCTTGGCCCTCTACGTGTTCAGCCAGGACAAGCGGGCGGTGGAGGACATCTTCCAGAACACCACGTCGGGTGGCGCGGTGGTGAACAACGTGCTCGTCCACCTCGCGAACCCCAACCTCCCGTTCGGAGGGGTGGGCACCAGTGGCCTGGGGAACTACCACGGCCATTTCGGCTTCAAGACGTTCAGCCATGAGCGGGCAGTGATGGTTCAGTGGATGAAGTCGCTGGCTTCGGTGTTCTTCCCGCCGTATCGCGGGAAGGCGCAGGAACTGGCCTCCCGCGCGACCCGGCTGCTGGAGTAGGCACCCCAGGCCGGGGCACCTCCGGAAGGAGCCAGGCGATGCGCGTGGTGAAGTTGGAAGAAGCACGGATGCCGGATGGCGTGCAGGAGGCGTTCGACCGCCTCCATGCGCATCGCTGGGAGGTGGCGCGCCGCGGCATGAAGGAACGGCTGGCCCGGCTGGAGCAGCTCAAGACGCTGCTCGTCGCCCGGCGCGAGGCCCTGGCCGAGGCGCTCCACGCCGACTTCCGCAAGCCGCGCGCGGAGGTGGAGGCCACCGAGGTCCTCCCCGTCCTGATGGAGCTGGCCTCCATCCAGAAGCACCTCAAGACGTGGATGAAGCCTCGGAAGGTCTCCACGCCCCTGCTGCTCACCGGCACGTCCAGCCTGGTGCGGTCCGAGCCTCGGGGCGTGGTGCTGGTGATGGCCCCGTGGAACCAACCCTTCCACCTGCTGGTGTCGCCGCTGGTGGCCGCGGTGGCCGCGGGCAACGCCGTGCTGTGCAAGCCCAGTGAGAAGACGCCCCACGCGGCGCGCTTCATCGCGGAGCTGGTGAAGGACGTCTTTCCCCCGGAGGAAGTCACCGTGGTGGAGGGCGGCCCGGAGGTGGGCGAGGCGCTGCTGCGGCTGCCCTTCGACCACTTCTTCTTCACCGGTGGCGCCCGCGTGGGCCGGCGGGTGATGGAGGCCGCGGCGAAGCACCTGGCCAGCGTGACGCTGGAGCTGGGTGGCAAGTCGCCCGTCATCGTCGATGAAACAGCGGATGTGGAGGCCGCCGCCGAGCGCGTGGTGTGGGGCAAGTTCCTCAACGGCGGGCAGACGTGCATCGCCCCCGACCACGTCTGGGTCCATGCGTCGAAGGAAGAGGCGCTGCTCGAAGCGATGAAGGAGGCCCTGGAGCGGTTCTACGGCCGCACCGAGGAGGCGCGCCGCGCGAGCCTGGACCTGTGCCGCATGGTGGATGACGGCGCCTTCACGCGGGTGCGCCAGTTGATGGACCGCACCGTGGAGGCCGGCGCGCGCGTGGTGGCTGGCGGCGGCGTGGACGCGGAGTCGCGCTACATCGCGCCCACGGTGCTCGCGGACGTGACGCCCGACACGCCCATCATGGCCGAGGAGATTTTCGGGCCTGTGCTGCCGGTGCTGCGCTTCGAGTCCCTGGACGAGGTGGTGTCGCACGTGCGCGAGGACGGCAAGCCCCTGGCGCTCTACGTGTTCAGCAACGACGAGGCCACGGTGGAGCGGCTGCTGCGGGAGACGCGCTCGGGCGGCGCGTGCATCAACACCGTGGTGCTGCACCATGTGAATCCGAACCTGCCCTTCGGCGGCGCGGGCGCCAGCGGCGTGGGCGCGTATCACGGCGAGACGGGCTTCCGGACCTTCAGCCACGAGCGCGCGGTGCTGCGCCAGGGGCGCACGTCCCTGCTCCACCTGTTCTTCCCGCCCTTCACCGGCAAGGCGCAGAAGCTGGCGCGGTTGGCGGGGCGGCTGTTCGAGTAGGGCCGGGCCGCCCTGGCGCAAGTCTCCCTTTTTCCGGGATAACTGTGCCCATGACCAAGAACGGACGACGGTTCGCCAGGCTCTGGCTGGGAATGGCGCTGGCGCTGGGGGCCTGCGACAGCGACGACGGCCCCGGGGAAGGCCCGGAGGATGCCGGCGTCACGGACGGAGGCAGCGGCGACAGCGGAACGCCGGATGCGGGTGCTCCGGACGCCGGCCCCGAGCCCACCTCCGAGCAGGGCGATGGCGTCTCTCGCGAGACGACCACGGTGGCGGGAATCCCCGTGGACCGCTACGCCTGGACGGACGCCCAGGGACGCCCTCGCACGGTGTCCCTCAAGCGGCAGTCTCCCGCTGGCAACGGCGGCTACGCGGTGCAGATGACCTACCAGGTGCCCGCTGGCGCGGAGTGGCGCACGGTGACGGTGGATGGCACGGCGGGCGGCGAGGCGGGCTTCGGCTACTTCGTGGCCCACGAGCTGTACCGCACCTTCGACAACGGCACGTCCGGCACCATCGCGGGGCGGCATGGCGAGGATGACTCGCCGCTGGGGCTGGGCTTCCCGGTGGAGGCCTCGCGCTCGGAGATAACGCCAGCGTCCACCTCCGCCAGTCACCGCTTCACGCTGCGGTATCCCAAGTGGGGCACGCGCGCCGCCATGGCCAACGTGACGGAGGCGACGGCGGCGGCGGACGCCGCGCATCAGAAGTTCATGGTGCCCGTCACCATCCAATGGGTCTTCCAGAAGGGCACGGACTTCCCGCGCATCGACACGCGGATGGACCTGGGTGAGGCCACCGCGGGCCAGCTGTCCTTCGACATGCGAGGCCCCTACGGCGTCGTCGAGTTCGCGGACGCCGCCGCCAGCGCCACGCTCAACAACGTGCAGTGGGGCGACTCCCTCCACCACTTCACGACCGGCGTGGCCGCCGCGGGCGCGCTCACCACCGAGGCGAACTGGACGTGGAACGAGCCCATCGGAAACACGCGCAAGTACCACGCGCTGCTGGCGCGGCACCCCGCCTCCGGCGTGCTGTATGAGCTGGGGCTCGTCGAGCTGAAGCTCGGCCAGGACGCCGGGCTGGTGTACGGCGGCTACAGCCTCAACACCGGGACGACGCGGGCGGCCTCGGGGCGGGCGCTGCTCAGCGGGGGCTTCTCCGCGGGCGAATGGCCCTTCCAGTCCGCGCAGTACAGCGGGCTGTCGGCCGCGACGCCGGTGACGGGCAAGAAGTTCGCGTGGGGCAGCAGCCCGTTCTACGGCTCCGCGCTGGGCTCCGTGTACTTCAACGCCGGCGCCTCGCTCCCCATCACCGCGTTCCCCGAGAGCCGCGCGCTCGTGTACCGGACGTGCCTGGTGCTCGGCGTTTCGCCCTACACGGACGCGGCCCCGAAGTCGCTCGCCCGGCTGACCGCGGAGAGCGGCGCGCCGAGCTGCGCCACGGACGCCCCGCTCTGAGTCACCGCCGGCAGGTACGCCTGGGAGGGGGGTGGCCGCTCCCCTCCCCCTGAGCGCAGAATCGCGGGCGGGCCGGTGCAATCGCGCTGGCGCCCGTCCGTATCACCACCACCCTGCACGGCCGCCCATGACCGACTCGCCCCACGCCCTCACAGCCGTGCCCCGCGACGGGGGCTTCCTGTCGCGCCTGCCCACGGTGCTGCAGCCTCACCGAAGCCTGCTCACTTACTACCTCGTCAGCGCGCTGCTGGCCGGGCCCGGCTTCCCCATCCTCGGGCTCATCCGCTACTTCAAGTTCCAGACGCTGCGCTACACGCTGGACGACGAGGGCATCACCGTCCGCTGGGGCATCCTCTTCCGGCGGGAGGTGTCCCTCACCTACGCGCGCATCCAGGACATCCACCTGTCCAGCAACCTGCTGGAGCGCTGGCTGGGGCTGGCGCGCATCCAAATCCAGACGGCGAGCGGCAACTCGCAGGCGGAAATCACCATTGAGGGCGTTCCCGCCTACGCGGCCATGCGGGACTTCCTCTATTCGAGGATGCGCGGGAGCCGCGAGCGGCCCACACCCACGCAGGAGCACGCACGCACCATGCCCGCTGGTGACCCTGACGCGCTGGCGGCCACGCTCCGTGAGGTTGCCGAGGAGGTGCGTGCCCTGCGGCTCAGCCTGAACAGCGGCGCCACGCGGGAGAAGCAGGATGTCTGACACGCGTCACGTCTGGCTGCTGCGCCTGCTCAAGGTCCCACCCGCGCCCCACATCCCCGAAGGAAGAATGGTGCGCGTCTTCCGCGCCGCGCCCCGGCATCGACAGTACCAGTTGCTTCACTGGGCACTGAAGCAGGTGGGGCTGACGGCGAGCTTGCTCTTCGGCTGGGTGGCGCTGAGGCGGTTCGTCCCGCACCTTCCCTTCCGCTGGGCAGAAGAAGTCGTGTGGGTCGTCGAGTCCTTCGCCTGGCTCGCCTTCATCGTGCAGCTTCCCATCAGCTTCCTGGTGGCGTGGCTCGACTACGAGTTCCGCTGGTACATCCTCTCCGACCGGAGCCTGCGCATCCGGGAAGGGCTCGTCTCCCTCCAGGAGAAGACGATGACCTTCGCCAACATCCAGCAGGTCTCCATCCGGCAGAACCCGCTCCAGCGGGTGCTCGGCATCGCCAACGTGAAGGTGGAGACGGCGGGAGGCGGCGGACGCGGCTCGCAGGAGGCGGACGCCGCGCACACCGAGGGCCTGCACGAGGCCCACTTCCGAGGCGTGAACAACCCGGAGGAGATTCGCGACGTCATCATGACGCGCGTGCGCATGCACCGGGACGCGGGGCTGGGCGAGCCGCAGCATCCCGAGCCGGCCCTCCCTGCGTCGGCTCCACCCTCGGCCACCACGCACGCCGCCGCCCAGGAGCTGCTGGCCGAGGTCCGTGCGCTCCGAAGCACCTGGTCCGAGCAGGGCCCAGCGGAGTCCTGAGCCGCGGGGCACGCGCCCTCGGCCCGTGGCCCCGCTCCCAGCAGCCGCGCGGTGCCTCAGCTCCGCAGACCGGGCGCTTCCTGGCCGGTGCGGGCCACGTACTCGGTGTAGCCGCCGCCGTACTGGTGGATGCCCTCGGGCGTCAGCTCCAGCACGCGGTTGGACAGCGCGGCCAGGAAGTGACGGTCGTGGGAGACGAACAGCATCGTCCCCTCGTAGCGGGAGAGCGCCGTAATCAGCATCTCCTTCGTGGCCATGTCCAGGTGGTTGGTGGGCTCGTCCAGCACCAGGAAGTTCGGCGGGTCGAAGAGCATCTTCGCCATGACGAGCCGGGCCTTCTCACCGCCGGACAGCACGCGGCACTTCTTCTCCACCTCGTCACCGGAGAAGCCGAAGCAGCCGGCCAGCGCCCGCAGCGAGCCCTGCCCCGCGCGGGGGAAGGCATCCTCCAGCGCCTGGAACACCGTCCGCTCGCCGTCCAGCAGGTCCATGGCGTGCTGCGCGAAGTATCCCAGCTTCACGCTGCCACCCAGCGCCACGTTGCCCGTGTCCGGCTGCGTGGCGCCCGTCACCAGCTTCAGCAGCGTGGACTTGCCCGCGCCGTTGACGCCCATGACGGCCCAGCGCTCCGTGCGGCGCACCAGGAAGTCCAGCCCCTCGTAGATGGTGCGGCTGCCGTAGGCCTTGTTCACGTTCTTCAGGCTCACCACGTCGTCGCCCGAGCGCGGCGCCGGCTGGAACTCGAAGAGCACCGTCTGACGCCGCTTGGGCGGCTCCACGCGCTCAATCTTCTCCAGCTTCTTCACCCGGCTCTGCACCTGCGCGGCGTGCGAGGCGCGCGCCTTGAAGCGCTCGATGAACTTCAGCTCCTTGGCGAGCATGGCCTGCTGGCGCTCGAACTGCGCCTGCTGCTGCTTCTCGTTCATCGCCCGCTGCTGCTCGTAGAACTCGTAGTTGCCGGTGTACGTCGACAGCGAGCCGCCGTCGATTTCGACCACCTTGTTCACGATGCGGTTCATGAACTCGCGGTCGTGCGACGTCATCAGCAGCGCGCCGTCGTAGTTCTTGAGGAACTCCTCCAGCCAGATGAGGCTCTCGATGTCCAGGTGGTTGCTCGGCTCGTCGAGCAGCATCGCGTCCGGGCGCATCAGGAGGATGCGGGCCAGCGCCACGCGCATCTTCCAACCGCCCGACAGCGCGCCCACGTCGCCGTCCATCATCTCCTGGGTGAAGCCCAGGCCCGCCAGAATCTCCCGCGCGCGGCCCTCCAGCGCGTAGCCGCCCAGCTCCTCGAAGCGCCCCTGGACCAGGCCGTAGCGCTCCACGAGCTTGTCCATGTTGTCCGCCTGGTCCGGGTCGGCCATGGCCGCCTCCAGTTCCTTCAGCTCGGCGGCCACCGTGCTCACCGGGCCCGCGCCGTCCATCACCTCGGCGGCGGCGCTGCGGCCCTCCATCTCACCCACGTCCTGGCTGAAGTAGCCAATGGTGACGCCCCGGTCGACCGCGACCTGGCCCTCGTCGGGGTGCTCCTGGCTGGTAATCATCCGGAACAGCGTCGTCTTGCCGGCCCCGTTGGGACCGACGAGGCCCACCTTCTCCCCCTTGTGGAGCGCCGCGGAGGCCTCGATGAAGAGAATCTGCTGGCCGTTCTGCTTGCTGATGTTGTCGAGACGAATCATGTGCGTGCGGGGGGCCCGGAAGCGGGTGCGGCGCCCTTATGCCACGTAGCGCGCCCCGGGAAGAATGTTCCGAACCCCTGGAAGGCGACTTCTCTTGCACGGGAGCGGACAGGCAGGGAAGCCCCCAGCCCCAGGCTGGAAGTGGGACCTGCCCCTACGGGCGCCGTGGCATAGAATGCCTCGCCGTGCTGACCGTCGACGCCCACCCCTCCCTGGACACGCTGGCCTTCACCACCATCTTCCCCGGGCCGCTGGGCGAGCTGCCCTCCTCGGAGTGGCTGGTGGCGCTGCTGAAGCCCGACGCCACCGCGCCCCTGTCCAGCGACGACACCGTGCGCGGCGCCATCCGCGACATGCTCCGCCACGGTGGCTACAAGCCCACCGGGCGTGGCAAGCCCGCGTCGGAGTACCTGGTGCGCGCCTCGGGTGACGGCTCGCTGGGCGCCATCAACCTGGCCGTGGATGTCTGCAACGCGGTGTCCCTGCACAGCGGCTTGCCCATCAGCGTGGTGGACCTGGACCGGGCCATTGCCCCCTTCCGCGTGGGCGTGGCTCCGGAGGGCGCGCAGTACGTCTTCAACGCGTCCGGGCAGAGCATCGACCTGGCGGGCCTGCTGTGCCTCTTCGACGCGGTGGGGCCCTGCGCCAACGCCGTCAAGGACGCGCAGCGCACCAAGACGAACGCGGACACCCGCCGCACCCTCACCGTGCTCTGGGGCGCCAAGGCCCTGGGAGCGCGCACCGCCCGGGCCTTCGACTGGTACCGGGAGCTGCTGGAGCGCGCGGGGGCCACGGTGGAGCGCCTGCCCTGAGATGCGCCGTCGCCCTTGAAACATGCAGGCCGACGGTGCAGACCCGGGGCATGTCGGAACTGAAATCCAGCAGGTGGGCGCTGCTGCTGCTCGCGTGGCTTCATGCGACAACGGCGGCGGCGCAAATCATCAACGTCCAGGCGCTGTTCGACGAGAACACGGCCCGGGGCGCTCGGCCGCCGTGGACCTGGGCGCGGACTGGCGCACGGGCAGCATCGACCTCTTCAGCTTGCGCGGCGCCCTGGTGGGCCAGTGGCGCACGGAGAATCACACCTGGATGGGCGTCGTCCGGGGGGAGTACGCCTTCGCCGCCGATGAGGTCATCGTCAGCAAGGTGCTGGAGCACGTCCGCTACCGCTACCAGTTCACGGAGCGGCTCTCCGGCGAGACGTTCCTCCAGCACGAGTTCGACGAGTTCCGCCGCATCCAGTTCCGGGCCCTGCTGGGCGCCGGGCCCCGGGTGAAGCTGCTGACGGACAAGAAGACCAAGCTGGTGGTGGGCGTCGCCCTGATGCTGGAGCACGAGCGCATCCGCCGGGACGCCGAACCCGACGCCGGGACGTTCCGCACCGACCCCCGCCTGTCCAGCTACATCCTGGGGCGGCTGGAGTTCATGGAGAACGTCGCCCTGGTACAGACGCTCTACGTCCAGCCCCGCGTGACGAACTTCGCTGACGTCCGCCTGCTCAACGACACCATCTTCGAGGTGAAGCCCAACGAGCGGCTCACCGTCAGCATCGGCTTCAACGTCGCCTTCGACAACTCCCCGCCCCTCACCGTCCCCAAGCTCGACACCCAGCTGCGGACCTCGGTGGGCATCCGGCTGTAGCCCCTCCACGGGCCCCGCTCCGCCCAGGGAGATTGTCACCCCGGCGACAGCAGCCAGCGCTCACCCGCCTCCCCGCCCCCGCCCGGAGGCGCCCCGGTTGTTGGCAACCGTCTTGCTACCGTGACTCGCAGGGCAACAACAGGGTGGCGAGGCCGGCGATGACGGAACTGGATGTGGAGCGCAAGGACACGGTGGCGAAGGCAGTGACCCTCTTCCCGAAGGACACGGTGGTGAGGGCCCTGTCACTGATGCAGCGGTATGGCTTGAGCCGACTGCCGGTGGTGGACGACGTGCACGGTGAGCTCATCGGCGACGTGACGGCCGACGACCTCACCCGCATCTGGGAGCACGCGCCCCTGGCCTGTATGTCGGAAATTCTTTCACTGAAATCCCTGCGGGAGGAGGACCTGGAGGACGCCACCCGCTGGGGGCCGCGCATCACCCTGGTCTCCCCGCTGGTGGACGTGTACCAGACCAGCAAACGCTGGGTGCAGTAGGCGCGGAGGCATGGATGAAGGCGCTCAGCCGATGACAGGCGTGAGCGCCTTCATCCACACCACCACGGCGGCGGCGCCCGCGTCCGGCACACCGACGGCGCGCGCGCCCAGGTAGCTGGCGCGGCCCAGGCGCGGCTGCATCCGGGACGTCGCCTCCTCCCCCGCCTCGGCCGCCTGCACCGCCAGGGCCCAGGCCTCGCGAGCCCCCTGCCCGCCGCGCACCGCCTTCGCGAACGCATCCGCGGCGGGCCGCAGCGCATCGAGCATGGTGCGATCTCCAGGCCGCGCACCGCCCAGCTCCGACACGGCGCTGACGGCCAGGTCGAAGGCCTCGGCCCACGCGGAGGCCTCCGCGGGCCCTTCCGCCAGCCGCCGCGCGGCACGCAGCAGCGCCGTCGCATAGAAGGGCCCCGAGCTGCCGCCGATGCTGCGCCGGAACGCGTCGCCAAGCGCCGTCAGCGCGCGCGCGGGGCGTGTCCACGCGTCCTCCGGCAGCGCGCGAATCGCCTCGGCGCCACGCACCAGACTGAGCCCCAGGTCACCATCGCCCGCGGCGCTGTCGAGCGCTGTCAGCCGGGGTTCGGACAGCTCGAACGCATCCGCCACCCGCAGGACTGCCTTCCGGAAGCGGTCCATCCCTGGCAGCGGCGCCTCCGCCGGGAGGGATGCCGACGTCGAAGCAACTGAAGGCCGGTACACCCCCGGCTCCTTCGGCAGCCGTCCCGCGCCGGGCCACGCGGGCGCATCCGCGGGCGCATCCAGGCGGGCCAGCCGCGCGTCGTCCACCTTCAGCAGCGTCAACGAGCAGCCGGGCATCTCCAGCGCGGAGAGGAACGTCCCGCACCACGCGCGCTCCACGCGGATGCCGCCCTGGCGCAGCACGGCCAGCGCGTGCCGGGCGACGATGGCCAGCTCCATGGGCGGCGTGCCGCCCAGTCCGTTGACGAGCAGCACCACCCGGTCTCCCGAGCCAATGCGCCGGTCCTCGATGATGGTGGTGAGCAGCGTGTCCACCAGGCGGTCCGCCGTCTGCATCGGCACGCGCCGCACGCCCTGCTCGCCGTGGATGCCCAGGCCCAGCTCGATTTCGTCCTCTTCCAGCGTGAAGCCCGGCTTGCCCGCCGCGGGCACGGTGCAGGGCCCCAGGGCCACGCCCATGGTGCCCAGCGCCTCCGCCGCCGCGGTGGCCTCGCGGAGGACGTCCCGCAGCGACGCGCCCGAGGCCGCCGCCGCGCCCGCGACCTTGTGGACCAGCACCGTGCCAGCGATGCCCCGGCGCCGCGCGGGCTCCACCGTGTCGTGCAGGGACACGTCGTCCGCCACCACCACCAGCTCCACGGGGATGCCCTCGGCGCGCGCCAGCTCGGCGGCGAGCCCGAAGTTGAGCCGGTCCCCGGTGTAGTTCTTCACGACGAGCAGCGCGCCCGCGGGCCCCGCGACGGCGCGGATGGCGGCCAGCACGGCGTCGGTGCCAGGCGAGGTGAAGACGTCACCCGCCACCGCCGCGTCCAGCATGCCCGCGCCCACGTAGCCCGCGTGCGCCGGCTCATGGCCACTGCCACCGCCGGAGAGGACGGCCACCTTGCGCGCGTGGACGTCGGACGGCGTGTCGGCGCGGAGCACCACCGACTCCCCTTCCAGCAGCACCTGTCCGGGGGCGAGCGAGACCAGGCCCTCCAGCATCTCCCGCACCACCGCGCGAGGGGCGTTGACCAGCTTCTTCATGAACGTGTCCTCTCTCAGACGCCGTCGAAGAAGTCGACCACGCCCGTCTCCAGCGAGTACTCGGCGCCGACGATGCGCATGCCTTCCTCCCGGCACAGCCGCTCCAGCAGGCCGCTGCCATGGCGCAGATGGTCGCAGGAGTTGCGGACGTTGGCGCGGACGGCTTCCTTCAGCAGGAACTCCGGGTCCGCCTTCGGCCCGGCGGCGCTCACCACCGTCGTCACCGGCTCGCGGCAGCGCTCCACGATGTCGCGGATGTTGTCGGACGCCGCGCCCGTGCCGTCACGCACGTAGTCCAGCGTGGCCTGGATGGCGCCGCAGTGCGAATGGCCCATCACCACCGCCAGGCGCGTGCCGAACTTCGCCGCCGCGAACTCCACGCTGCCCACCAGCGACGGCGCGACGACGTTGCCCGCCACGCGGATGACGAACAGGTCGCCCAGCCCCTGGTCGAAGATGTACTCCGACGGCGCGCGCGAATCCGAGCACGAGAGGATGATGGCGAAGGGACTCTGCCCCGCCACCAGCGCCTGCCGGGCGGAGCGGCCGAGCGGGTTCTCCACGCTGCGCACGTTCATCACGAACCGCTGGTTGCCCTCCCGAAGCCGCGCGAGGGCGTCCTGGGCGGAGATGGGTGGCGTCGGAATGGTGGACATGGCGTGGTCCTCGCGGGCGGGTGAAGGGAAACGTGGCAACCCAGCGGAGCGCTATACACCAGCCAGGCGGCCAGGGGGCGGGCCGCCCCACCGCTTCGACACGGGAGTTCGGCTGTCAGACACCGAGCGCGTCGCGGATGTGCTTCACGATGTCCGCTGGCGGCGGCGTCACGTCCACGCTGAGCGCGCGCGAGGGCAGCTCAATGGTCGCCATCTGACTCTCCAGCAGGGACGCGGGCATGAAGTGCCCCTGGCGCTGCGACATCCGGCGGGCGAGCACCTCATGCGGCGCGTGCAGGAACACCCACCTCACGTGCGCGGGGTCCAGCTCCTCCAGCAGCGTGCGGTAGGCCTGCTTGAGGCCGGAGAACGCCATCACCACGTCCTCGCCCCGCGCCAGCGTCCGCGCCACTTCATCGCGCAGCTTGCGCAGCCAGGGGGCGCGGTCCTCGTCCGTCAGCGGCGCGCCCGCGGCCATCTTCATCACGTTGGAGCGCGGGTGCAGGTCATCCGCGTCGACGAAGCGCCAGCCCAGCTCGGCCGCCAGGGTGCGGCCCACCGTCGTCTTCCCCGCTCCGGACACCCCCATGACGATGACGACCATTGACGCGACTCCTCCTGGTTCCTGGGCCCTCTGACACATCGTGGGGCGCCCGGTGGCCTCGCGCCACCCCTTCCGACTCGGAATGCCCACCGCATCACGTCCCGGAACGTCGGACCCAGGGGGTATGCTTCATCCCATCGCCGCCTGGGATGCGGCGCGGAGGGTCGGTCATGGCGGACATCGCGGACGGGGAGCAGGTCTCGGTTCAGGGCTCGGGTTCCAAGCCCTACATCCTCAAGAACACCGGCGGTGTGTATTCGTGCTCGTGTCCCGCCTGGCGCAACCAGTCGGTGGGCATCGAGCGGCGCACCTGCAAGCACCTGCGCCGCGTGCGCGGAGACGACGCGGAGAACGCGCGCATCGGCGGTGACGCGTCCGGCGCTCCCGCGGTCCCCGCACGCCCGGCGAGGAGCACGTCGGCCGGCGACGCCCCCCAGGCCCCGCCCCTGCTGCTGGCCCAGTCGTGGGAGAACGACGTGGACCTCACCGGCTGGTGGCTGAGCGAGAAGCTGGACGGCGTGCGCGCGTACTGGGACGGGAAGCAGTTCTGGTCGCGGCTGGGCAACGCGTTCCTCGCGCCAGAGTGGTTCACCGCGGGGCTGCCGGACTTCCCGCTCGACGGGGAGCTGTTCGGCGGGCGCAAGCGCTTCCAGCGCACGGTGAGCATCGTCCGCCGGCAGGACCGCGGCGACGACTGGAAGGAGCTGGCCTTCGTCGCCTTCGACGCGCCCGGCGTGGAGGGCACGTTCGAGGCGCGGCTGGAGCGCTGCCGGCAGTGGATGGAGGAGGCGAAGCCCCCGTATGCGCAGTGGCACGCCCATGCGCGCTGTGACGGCACGCCGCACCTGCGCGCGGAGCTGGCGCGCGTGGAGGCGCTGGGTGGAGAGGGCCTCATGCTGCGCCAGCCCGGCTCGCGCTACGAGGCGGGCCGCTCCCACACGCTGCTCAAGGTCAAGAGCTTCAAGGACGACGAAGCGCGCGTGGTGGGACACGTCGCGGGCGCGGGCCGCCACAAGGGCCGCCTGGGCGCGCTGGAGGTGGAGCTGCGAAACGGCACGCGCTTCAGCGTGGGCACGGGCCTGTCGGACGCGGAGCGCGCAGCGCCGCCGCCCGTGGGAGCCATCATCACCTTCCGCTACCAGGAGCTGTCCAACGACGGCGTGCCACGCTTCCCGTCGTACGTGGGTGTGCGCGTCGACGCGGCTCCCTTCGCCGCGCGCTGAGGCCAGCCGTCCCACGGCAGGAGTCACCGGTCCGCTGGTCGACGGAGCGGCGCCGCATTGCCACCTGACAGACGGTGCGTGCCCGGGGTGATGCGCGCCCAGGCGCCACCCTGGTGTCTGCTTCAGGGAACCATGCACTGCGAGCTCTGTCTGACCGAGCATCCCTACGAGGTGGCGTGTGGCGGCGAGCCCTGGACGCAGGTGTACCTGTCCACGGGCGACGCGGAGGCCCCTCCCGTGGACCTCACGGGCCAGACGTTGGGGAGTTACCGGCTGGTCCGCCGGCTGGGCGCTGGAGGAATGGGCACCGTCTACCTGGGCGAGCAGACGCGCATTGGCGCGCGGGTGGCGGTGAAGGTGCTGCACCCCCACCTGGGCCGGGACGAAAGCCTGCGCGCGCGCTTCTACGCGGAGGCACGCACGGTCAACGTGGTGGGCCACCCGAACATCGTCCACATCTTCGACATCAACGAGGCGCCCGGCGGCCTCCACTACTTCGTCATGGAGTACCTGGAGGGCGTGCCCATGTCGCACCTGCCCCGGCCCATGGTGCCCGCGGCGTTGGTGTCGCTGCTGGCGCAGGCGTGTGACGCGCTGGACGCGGCGCACCGGTGCGGCGTGGTGCACCGGGACTTGAAGCCGGACAACCTCTTCGTGGTGCGGCACGCGGGGGAGCCGCCGTCGCTGCGCGTGCTGGACTTCGGCGTGGCCAAGGCGCGCCGTCCCCACCCGGGCGAGGATGAGACGGCGGCGGGCATCGTCCTGGGCACGCCAGCGTACATGGCGCCCGAGCAGTCCGCGGGGCAGCCGGTGGACGGCCGCGCGGACATCTACGCGCTGGCGGTGACGGCCTACTACCTGTCCACGGGGCAGCTCCCCTTCGAGCGGGGGCAGATGGTGGAGTTGGCGCTGGGCACGGGCCCGGTGGGCGCGCCGCCGCCGCACCTGCTGGTGCCCGGGGTGCCGCCCGCGCTGTCGGAGGTGCTGCTGCGCGCGCTGTCGCGCCGCTGCGAGGACCGCTACGCCACCGCGCTGGAGTTCAAGGAGGCCCTGCTGCTGGCCGCCGCCCAGCCGCTGGCGGACGCCCTGTCACCCCAGACGCCGCCGCCGCGCAGCCACACGCCGGTGCCGTCCCTGGCGTGGCTGGACTCCGAAGGCCCGGCGACGGAGCCCAACATGCTCACCCCGCCGCTGACGTGGGTGGCGCGGGTGCGGCGCCGCTCCGGCACGGGCGACGTGGAGGTGCTGTGCACGGAGCTGACCCAGGGCGGGCTCTTCATGTGCTGCGCGGACCCCTTCCCGCGCCTGTTCAACCGGCTGGAGTTCACCCTGCTGCTGGCCGGCGAGTTGGTGGAGTGCGCGGGCGAGGTGGTGCGGCACGTGGACGCCGCCCAGGCCCAGACGTGGGGCATGTTGTCCACGGGCGTGGGCGTGCAGTTCATCAACCCGTCCGCCCGGCTGTGCGAGCTCATCCGCCGCGTGCAACCCCACCGGCTGACCACGCCCGCGTCCACGTTGATGCGCGCGGAGGTGGTGCTCTGACGCGGGCCCGGCGTCACTTCACCGTGAAGGTCCGCGACGCGCCGGAGTAGGGCCGCACGTTGCCGTCCCAGCCCGACTTCCAGTGGCCTTCGTGGACCAGCCGGTAGGTGCCCGGCGCCGCGTCGTCGGGGATGCGCCACGTCACGGTGACGTGGGAGCACGCCAGCGTGGGCACGCAGTTCTCGCGCTTCCATTGGTAGCGCGTGGCCGGGTCCGCGTCGGTGGCCACGTCCGTCCAGGTGCCGTCCGGCTCGCGCCGCTGCACGAGCAGGAAGGTGCCCTCCAGCCGCAGGTCATTCTTGGGGTGCCCACCCCAGAAGGTGGCGCGCGCCGTGTCGCCGCGCGAGTACGCGGGCTGTGCGTCGGTGACGACCTCGCCGAAGTCCACCCACAGGAGCTTGTCGTCGAACACCACGCCGGGCTGGAGGCTGAGCTGCTCCTGGCGCAAGTCCCTGGGCGTGGGCCCGGGCGGCACACCGGCGTCGTCCCGCAGCGAGGTGGCCAGCAGGTGGAAGTGCTGCTGGAGGGCCGCCAACGTCCACGGGCCGAAGTGCGTGGAGGCGCCTTCATAGTCCTGGCGCGCGTACTCCTCGCGGGTGGCCACGTAGCCTGAGTAGGCATTGGACAGGCCCGCGATGACGACGTCTGTCACCCCCGTGGGCGCCAGCGCCGTCTCCACGGTGTCGCGCAGGCGGCGTCCCGCCATGGTCGTCAATTCGAAGGGCACCGCCACCAGCGCCAGGTTGCCGAGGGTGACCAACTGCAGGGGCAGCACCTCCGGCGTCCACGGAGCGGGCCGCATGCTGCCCGTCTCCAGGACGATGGGCTTCTCAGCCTGGCACGGCGTGGTGGCGAGCGAGCAGCTGAACTGTCCCCAGGCATCCTGGCCACCAGCGCAGGTGACGCCCTCCACGCCGACGCCCGGCCCGTCCTCCGCTCCCGCCAGCATGGACAGGCCGATGGCGGCCGGGCAGGTGGCTCGCGGCGCGCCGTCCGCGAAGGATGGCGCCACGTCCACCGCGTCCATCTTCACGTAGACGTGCCGGTAGTCCACGCCGCCCGTGAGGGGCGTCTTCGCCTGTGCCCACAGCTTCGCGGCGAAGTCGTACTGCTTGCGGCCGGAGAGGTCCGTGTCCTCGAAGTCGTCGGCGCCGCCGCCGTGGGTGCCGCCCAGGATGTTGGGCGTCACGTCGCCCTCGTTGGCGTTGGCGAAGGCGGCGACGAAGGCGTCACTGTCTCCGTCCCCGTGCGCCTGCTCGGCGAGGGACGAAGCCAGGCCCTTGTTGTCGCCGCTGATGAGCGTGTTGCCATTGCCCATGGACGTGGCGTGCACGGCGAACCAGTTGATGAGCCCCACGTCGGTGCCATCCGCGCGGGTGAGGCGCAGCAGCGTCATCCGCGTGTCCACGTCGTGTGCGTAGCGGGCGCGCTCGTCGGCCGGGTTGAGCAGGTAGGCGTTGGGAGAGCGGTTGCGGCTGGCCCCGAGCAGCTCCCCCGAGGACAGGCGCAGCGTGCCCCCGGCGAGCCGCTCATGCGCCTGGACGATGGAGGCGACGACGCCGGAGACGATGGCCTCGAAGTTCCGCGGCGAGAAGCCCAGCGTGGTGAGGTTGTAGAAGGTGTAGTGCGAATACCCCCCCGGCCCGGAGTGGGTGTGGGTGGCGCTCAGCAGCACGTTGTCATCGGTGTACAGGTCGCCATAACGCGCGCGCAGCCGCTCCACGACCTGCTGCTTCACCGCCTGGAACACCATGCCCAGGTCCGCGCTGACGAAGGCCACCCGCTTGCCGTTGCAGGGCGAGGCGATGACGAACGCGCGCGAGCGCAGCCGCTGGTGGATGCCAGTGGTCTGCTGCTCCACCATGCCGTAGCCCATCATCCCCACCTCGGCGGCGGGGCCGGTGATGTCGGCGCGGCCCGTGCCCAGCAGGAAGTCGCGCGCGTCCTCGCACGCGCCCGTCAGGCCGGACGCGGAGGACTCGGGGTGCGGAGAGGTCCGCCAGGGCGGGTGGGCCGCCTGGGCGCCCGTCGCGAGCACGAGCAAGAGCGCCAGCAGGTGCCGGACGAAGTAGGTGCGCATGGCCTGCCTCCAAGGCGCCAGGGGACATCCCCCCGGAGTGGAAGTGGATAACGCTTCAGGGCGGACGCGCAGTACCGGAAGAACGAGCCGTCGAGCGGGCCACAGTCCGCGCGAGGGCCGGAGGTGACGCCGGCCCCCCCAGCGCTCACGCGCCCGGCCGGTTCGCCGGGGCCTTGGACGGCGCGGCGCTGAGCGCCACGCGGAAGGTGGTGCCCGCGCCCACCGCCGACTCCACGGAGATGTGGCCGCCCAGCGCCGTCACAATCGTGTCGCAGATGGACAGACCCAGGCCGGTGCCCAGGCCGGAGGACTTGGTGGTGAAGAAGGGGTCGAAGATGCGGCGCAGGTGCTCCGGGGGGATGCCCTGGCCCGTGTCGCTCACCACCACCAGCACCCGGCCGCCCACCTCCGCGCGGGTGGTGAGGCGGATTTCGTTCGTCTCCGAGTTGCCCTCTTCGATGGCGTGCGCGGCGTTGATGAGGAGGTTGAGGAACACCTGGAACAGCTTGCCCTCGTTGCCACGCACGAGCGGCACCTCGCCGTAGTCCTTCACCAGCCGGGCGCGGGCGCGCACCACGCTGGCGGCCATCTGCGACACGGATTCGAGCACCGCGTGGACATCCACCGACTCTTCCTTGCCGTCCTCCACGCGGGAGAAGACGCGCAGCTGGCGGACAATCTGGCGCATGCGCTCGGCGCCCTCTCGGGCGTCGTCGAGCACCTGCCGCAGCTCCACCAACTCCTCCGGAGAGAGCATCCGGGGGCGCACGCCGCCCACGGCGCTGTGCAGGTAGTCCAGGTTGGACAGCACGTAGGCCAGGGGGTTGTTCAGCTCGTGGGCGATGCCGGCGGCGAGCAGGCCCATGGAGGCCATGCGGTCAGTCAGCATCAGCTGCGCCTGGGTGCGCTTGCGCTCGGTGAAGTCGCGCGCCACGGTGATGCGCGCGGGCGAGCCGTCCAGCACCACGGCCAGCGTCACCAGGTCCGCCACCACCACCTCGCCGTCGCTGCGCACCAGCGGCATCTCCACCACGCGCGCCGCGCTCTTGCCCTCCAGCGCCTGACTCAGGTGGAGCTGCGCGGCGCCCCGGTCCTCGGGACGGACCAGGTCCAGCATGTGGCGGCCCACCAGCTCCGTGGCGTCGCGGAAGCCCAGGTACTGCACCAGCGCCGGGTTGACGGAGAGCAGCACGCCGTCGCCCACGTGCACCAGCACCGGGTCCGGGAAGGCCTCGATGAGCAGGTGGACGCCGGCCTCGGTGCGCCGCAGCGTCGTCTCCGTGCGCATGCGCAGCGCGTTGGCCGTGCGCTGCTCCAGCGCCAGGGACAGCGCGCCCGCCGCGCCCGACAGCAGGTTCACCTCCATGGGGCCCCAGGACTGGGGCTCGCGGCAGTTGTCGAAGCCGATGACGCCGAAGAGCTGCCCGTGGACATGCATGGGCAGCAGCAGCACGGAGCGGACGCCCTGCGCCTCCAGCATGGGCGCCAGCAGCTCCGTGAAGTCGCGCGGCTGGCCCTGCACCGGCTCGCCGCGCTGCAACTGTTCGGACTGGTGGGGCCGCAGGGCCTCGCCGAAGGGCAGGCCGTGCATGTTGGGGTCCTCCAGGTTGGGAGGAATCCCCGGCGCGCACCACTCCGCGCGCTGCGACGCCAGCAGCGCGCCGTCCTCGGAGGAGTGCATCTCGAAGACGTAGACGCGGCTGGCGGCGGAGACGTGGCCCAGCGGCTCGACGACGGCGCCGTACAGGTCGTCCGGCAGCTCGTGCCCCATCATCCGCCGCTGCACCTGCACCATGGCGTCCAGGTAGCGCTCGCGGGTGGTGACGGCCTCCTCGGCGGTGCGCCGCGACGTCACGTCCAGGAGCGTTCCCATCACCTCGCCTGGAACGGTGGTCAGGGCCCGGGCGGACAGCTCCACCCAGCGGACCCCCTGGCCGCCGCCGGCGTCCACGCGCAGCTCCTGGCGCGAAACGGGGGTGCCGGGCACGTACGCCAGCAACGCCTGGGCGCGCTCGCGGTCCTCCGGGGGGATGGCGTCCAGCAGCGCGCGGCCCCGCCACGCGGCCACCGGCGTCCCGGTGAGGCGCTCCCAGGCGCCGCCCAGCACCGTGAGCCGCCCCTGGGCGTCGAGCTGGAACACCACCTCGTGCAGCAGCTCGGACAAGTGCTGGAAGCGCTCGGACTCCACCTGGCTCCCGGCGTGCGCCGCCCGCGCCTTCATGGGAGGGAGCAAGTCACACGCCACGTCGGCGGGTGCTGTCCCTGAAGCCTCACCGGGAGCGTCAATGACGGCCGCGTCCCGTTGCTCGTCTGCCACGTGCTGGCCTCCCTCAGCGCCTCATCGGAGAGGGGCCGGAGGCCCAGACAGCACCTACGGCTGCCGGGAGCGAATCCAGACCCTGCGGTTCCCCTCCCGTGGCGACGTCGACCCGAAGCATATCGGGTCTCAATAACTGGAAGTCAATGAAGGCGGGAGAAGTTCACGCTCCGTCTTCGGGCTCCCATCCACCCGGAGCACCTGAGCGGGGCCGCTGCCGCCGGTCCCCCACGACGCGGGCCGGCACGCCCGCGACAATGGCCCACTCCGGCACGTCCCGGGTGACGACGGCGCCCATGGCCACGACGGCGTGGTCCCCCACGGTGACACCGTCGGTGATGCCGGCGTTGGCGCCCACCCACACGTCCGCGCCAATGACGAGCCCTCGCGAGGTGACGGGCTGCTCGCGCACGGGCCGGTCCGGGGCGATGCCGTGGTCGAAGGCGTAGAGGGTGGCCCCGGTGGCGATGCGGGTGCCCTCGCCGATGCGGATGCCCGCGGCGCCGCCGTCCAGGCTCGCCCGGGCGTTGATGCTCACCCGGGGCCCGAGCGTCACGGGGCCATGAAGGAAGACCTCCGCGGCGATGCCGCACCCGGGGCCAATGGACACGGTGCGTCCGGGCTCGGCGAAGATGCGCGCCTCCGGGGCGATGAAGCACCCCTCCGCGATGTCCACCGTCTCCAGCTCGCGCAGCAGCGCCTGCACCTCGCGCTGCCAGGCCTCCGCCCATCCACGGTGGCGGGGCTTGAGGACGAAGTAGAGCCACGGCATCCAGGAGAGCCGGCGCTTGTGCTGCTCACGGCGAAGCGCGTCCAGGTCCACGCCCCTTCCCTATCATGCTCCGGTGGCGCGCCGGGTGGGTTCCCAGGTGAAGCGGCAGCGCTCGCGCTCCAGGGCAACGGCCTCCGCGTCTCCGGCCGCGGGCTCCAGGCGCGACACCATGTCGCTCGCCTCCCACGCGTAGGGCTGACCGTTGAGCAGGACGTGGCCGTCCACCACCGCCTGGGAGGCCTCCAGCATGGGCAACCGCCCCAGGTCGCGCAGCAGCGCCTCGAAGCGCCCCTGCCGCGCCGGGTCCAGGAAGCGGAAGCGCGCGCGCGCCAGCGCCGCCAGGTGGAACCACATGGGCCGGAAGGCCACGCCCGCCAGGACGAGGCGCCGGGCCATCACGAGCAGCATCTCCGTCGACTCGCGCGCCAGCCCCAGGCCCGGCACGTCCTGGCCAGGGAGCCGCGAGCGCCCCTCGCTGAAGCGCGCGCGCGGGTGACGCAGGCTGAGCCAGTTGACGAAGAGGAAGGGCTCCCCCGCCAGCACGCGGCGCTCCACGACGCAGTCCACCAGCAGGTGCTCCTGGCCCGCCGCGCAGCCGTGCACCTCCATCCGGTCTCCCTCTCCCACCGAGCCCACCTCCACGCGCAGCCGGCTGTAGCCGAGCCGCTCCACGTAGGAGAGGAGGCCGTAGCGGAAGAAGGCGTACTCGAGCGCCTGCGCCGTGTAGTAGCCGAGGATGCGCGGCTGGCGCTGGCCGCCGCTCAGGCCGAGCGAGCCCTCCAGGTCCTCCTGGGTGATGGGCTCGTCCCATGGCGTCGCGCCCTCGCGCGTCAGGGAGCGGGCGATGCGCTGATAGCGCGCGCTCAGCGGGTCATAGCGCGCCTTGATGCGGCGGCGGCCCTGCCCCGCCAGGACGAGCACGGTGCCCGCGAACACCTTCCACGCGTCGCGGTGATAGCCCCCGCCCGGCAGCCAGACGCTGGGGATGCCACGCAGCGCGCGCGCCAGGGCGCTGTCTCTCCGGCGGGCGCCTTTGAGGGACAGGCCCACGCGGCCAAAGCGGTCTCCCGCGAGCACGTCGCTGCCCGCGATGACGAAGGCCACGTCCGGCCGGGGCATGCGCTCCAGGAGGTCGTCGAGCAGGGCCAGATAGGTCCTGTCGTCCGTGTCCTCGGGGACGCGCGTCTCGTCCACCTCGGGCGACAGCGCGCCCCAGTCGCTGCCGGACAGCGAGCCAATCCAGGCCCGCTGCTGGCCCGCCAGACACTCCGCCGTCCCATCCGGTGGGTGGGCATCCAAGTCCAACACCACGGCCTGTCCGTCGAAGCCGTCCGCGTGGAGGGCGGCGAGCGCTATCGTGATGTCGTTCACCGCGCAGAAGCCGCCGCCGCGCGCCGGGCCGGCGTGGTGGAAGCCGCCCGCCATGTTCACCACCGGGCCCTTGCGCGCCACCGCGAGCCGCGCCGCGCCCAGCGTGCCGCCACACACCCGCCGCAGGCTGGACAGCAGCGCGTCCACCGGCACGTCGGCGGGGTCGGTGGCGAAGATGCGCGCCAGCGTCTCCGGCTGGCCCAGCGACTCCAGGTAGGCGGCGTCATGCACGCGCGACAGCTCGGCCAGGCTCACCGGCCGCGGGTGGTGCACGTCCTGGGAGCGCAGCGCGCGGGCCTCCAGGAGATACCAGGTGGTGAAGTCCACGCCGCGCGGCTCGATGCCCACGGAGGACTCGATGCCGGTGAGGGGCAGCCGGTAGGACTCGTCGTAGAAGGCGGGCACCGGCGCGCCGCCCCCGCTCCATCGCGACAGCCAGTCCCACAGGCTCATGGGCCCATGTCTCTCACGGCGGTCGGTCTGGGACCAGGGTCCAACGGGATGCCCAGACACGACGGCACAGTGGAGCTTCGCGCAGTGAACGGCGCCATGGGCGCAGACGGGCATGACGCGGGCCGCCAGGGGCCTGGGGGGCGGGGCCTTCGAGCAAGGCGCACCGCTCGCCGCGCTTCACTCCATGGGGCGCCGGCCCTCCGCACGCAGCGCGGGGCTCCGTCGGCGGAGCGTCCGCGCGCAGACCGCCATGAGCAGCGCCCACGCCAGCCCGGCCACCCAGCCACCCAGCACGTCCGTGGGGTAGTGCACGCCCAGGTAGACACGCGTCAGGCCCACGAGAAACGGCAGCAGCAGCGCCACGGTGAGGACATAGAGCTTGAGCCGCTTGCGCTCGGCGAGCTGGGCCAGCAGCGCGCCGAGCGTGAGATACACCGTGGCCGACAGCATGGCGTGGCCACTGGGGAAGCTCTGGCTGACCACCTCCGTGAGGTGCGGCACCACGGACGGCCGGGGCCGGGCGAAGAGCTGTTTCAGCAGGACATTGAGGCCCGCGCCGCCCAGCGTCGCGCCCAGCACGAGCAGCAGCGTCCGGTAGCGCCGCACCAGCAGGAGGAAGCCGCACACCGCCACGGTGGCGAGCGTCAGCACGGGGATGCCGCCCAGCGCCGTCACGTCCTCCGCCGTGCGCCGCAGCCACCAGGGCCCCCAAGGCCGCGCCGGGTCCTCGGGGTCGCGCAGCGCCAACAGCATGCGTTCATCGAGCTGCTGCGTCTCGCCCTCGGCCACCTCGTCCGACAGGGCGATGAAACCCAGACAGCAGACCAGCAGCAGCAAGAGCAGCCCCAACAGCCGCGTCACCGCCACGTCCCATCCCGACATCCACTGCCAGAGCCTCCGCCACATGACGGTGACTGTATGCACTCTGGCGTCCGGCGGGACGTCTCCCGCGCGGAACGTCGGCTATCCGGGCAGACGGATGCGGTCGCTGCCAGCGCTGCCGAAGGCCGCGCCGAGGATGCAGAAGCAGTGCAGGACGATGCCTGGAATGACGAAGAACCAGTAGCCGGCCCCCACCATCAGGAACCACAGGATGGCGCGTAGGAACTGGCCCTTGTAGAGCTGCCCCAGCCCCGGAATGACGAGGGACAGCACCCCAGCGATGAGGAAGTTGAAGCGGCGCTCGCGGATGATGTCGGCCATGGCAGTCTCCAGTCCTGCCCCCCATATAAAGGAGGGGCCGGGGCGATGAAAGCCCTGGAGTGAACGGCCGGACGCTCATGCCACGAGCGGCACGGTCTCCCCGCGCCTGGCTGCTATCACAGGGCCTCAAGGAGGCACTCGCATGGCCATCTCCACCATCGACCCGGCGACCGGCAAGACGCTGCGCACCTTCACGCCCCTCTCCGCCGAGGAGCTGGAGGCGAAGCTGCAGACGGCCGCCGACACGTTCCGCGCCTACCGTGAGACGACCTTCGCCGACCGCGTCACCTGGCTGCGGCGCGCGGCCGACCTGCTGGAGGCCGAGGCCGACCGCTACGGCCGCATCATGACGCAGGAGATGGGCAAGCCCTTCGAGGCCGCCAAGGCCGAGGCGAAGAAGTGCGCCACGGCCTGCCGCTACTACGTGGACCAGGGCGAAGCGCTGCTGCGCGACAGGCTCGTCGACATGGGCACCGGCCGCGCCTTCGTGCGCTACCAGCCCCTGGGGCCCGTGCTGGCCATCATGCCGTGGAACTTCCCCTTCTGGCAGGTGGTCCGCTTCGCCGCGCCCGCGCTGATGGCGGGGAACGTGGGCCTGCTCAAGCACGCCCACAGCGTTCCTCAGTGCGCGCTGGCCCTGGAGGAACTGTTCCTTCAGGCGGGGTTTCCGCGCGGCGCCTTCCAGGCGCTGCTCATCGAGACAGCCGACGTCAACCGCATCATCGAGGACCGCCGCGTGCGCGCGGTGACGCTCACCGGCAGCGAGGGCGCGGGCCGGGCCGTGGGCGCCGCCGCGGGCAGGGCCATCAAGAAGGTGGTGCTGGAGCTGGGCGGCAGCGACCCGTTCATCGTCATGCCCAGCGCGGACCTGGAGAAGGCGGTGGAGACGGCGGTGACCGCGCGGCTCATCAACAACGGCCAGTCCTGCATCGCCGCCAAGCGCTTCGTCGTCGCCGACTCCATCTACTCCGAGTTCGAGCGCCGCTTCGTGGAGCGCATGAAGCACGTCACCGTGGGCGACCCCATGGACGCGAAGACGGACCTGGGCCCCCTGGCGACGCGCGGCATCCGCGACGGGCTGCACGCCCAGGTGGAGGCGAGCGTGAAGGCCGGCGCGAGGCTGCTCCTGGGCGGCAAGCCCCTGGAGGGTCCGGGGAACTTCTACCCGGCCACCGTCCTGGCCGAACCCCCGCCCCAGGCCCCCGCCTTCCACGACGAGCTCTTCGGCCCGGTGGCCACGCTGCTGCGTGCGCGCGACGTGGACCACGCCCTGGAGCTGGCGAACGCGACGCCGTTCGGCCTGGGCGCCAGCGTGTGGACGCGGGACGAGGCCGAGCAGCGGCGCTTCATCGACGGCATCGAAGCGGGCATGGTGTTCGTCAACGCGCTGGTGGCGTCGGACGCCAGGCTTCCGTTTGGCGGCGTGAAGCACTCCGGCCACGGGCGCGAGCTGGCGGACGTGGGCATCCACGAGTTCGTCAACATCAAGTCCGTCCGCATCGCCGCGGCGGAGGACACGGCGCGGCAGCCTCCACCCCGCGCCGCCATCAGCGAGTAGCGACGGGGCTCCCAGGTCCGGAGTGATGGGCCGTCTCCTGACCTGGCGCCAGGCCCACGAGGCGGTCCAGGCATCGCGCGGCTCAGCTCCCCGCGCGCTCCACCCGGCACGCCGCCTTGCACGGGTTGACCTGGGTGGTCGTGCCCAGACAGGGCGTGAGGCTTTGCTCGACGGACGCGGGCTCGAATCCCGCCCGCGCATGTTTTCGAGCCTGATTCCGCATGGCGAGGTGACTGCCGTAGGTGTGGCGCAGCAGGGAGCAGGCAGGCGCGGAAGGAGACTCCCAGTGTGAAACTGAGCCACATCGACAGAAAAAGAAGTCTCAGGGGTGAGAAATCCACGCCTTCACTGCTAGGCTCAATCTACCAGTTCACCATGGTCCTCCTCCTACTTGCCTTCATCTGATGCAACACATGAAGCATGACAGGGTCGACTCCTCTCACATCTGAAACTCAGGAAATAGAACATGTCGTCATCTTCTTCATCCCGTGGTCGCTGGACAGATGAGGTGCTCGAACCCTTTCGCGCCATGGGAGAGCCCCTGGCGGATGCGGTCATCCAGAATGTCTTCGCCAACAACGAAGTGGATACCGTCAACCGCATCATGCGGAGCATCCATTCGAACGCGCACATGGTTCCCGCTGAGATGCCTGATACAGTGGAAGACTATTTGAACCAGACGGATGATTGGCCCGAGTGGGCCGATGCGGAGAAGGTCCTTCTGGGCCAGAGGCTCTTCCATCGCTATGGCATGCAGATGACCCTGGCGTACTTCACCTGGTCCCTGCCGTGTTGCTATGCCTGGGCCAAGGCGGCCAAGGTGCTGACCTGGACGAGCGGCATCGACAAGCACGTGCACCGCCGCATCATCGAGACGGCGCAGTTCGTCCTGGATGTGATGGCGGAGGGCGGCCTTGGGCCGAATGGGTTTGGGGTCCGTACGGCGCAGAAAATCCGTCTGCTCCACGCCACCATCCGATACCACGTCGGGCGAGACCCCAAGTGGCAAGCGTCCGAGTGGGGCACGCCGGCCAATCAGGAAGACCATGTTGCGACGCTTTTGACGCTGGCCCTGGTCCCCCGAGTGCTGACCAAGTTCGGCATGGACTTCACCCCGGAGGAAGAGGACGCCTATTTCCATTGCTGGAGGGTGATTGGACACTACCTGGGTATCCACCCTGATTTGCTGCCGCGCGACCTGGAAGATGCCCAGCAACTCTGGGAGGCCATCCAGCAGCGCCAGGTGAGGCCTTCGCCGGATGGGGTCGCGCTGACCAAGGCGCTGGTTGAGTACCTGAAGCTGCGCATGCCCGGCACGATGATGGACGGCATCGTGGTGGCGACGATGCGCGAGTTGTGCAGCGAGGCGGTGGCCGACGCCATCGGGCTTGAGCAAACCGACTGGACCCGCCACCTGCTGGGCCCGATGCGCTGGATGTTCGCCCTGTCGGACGAGGCGCAGGACCAATCGGGCTTCGCGGCGAAGATTTCCGCTTCCCTGTCGCGCAAGCTGCTGGAGGGACTCCACTCTTCAGAAACGGGCGGCAGCCGGGTGACGTTCCGCGTTCCCGTGTCGCTTCAGGAGTCGTGGAACCTCGAGAGCCCTGGGGAGAAGAAAGCAGGCCAGGTCGACCCGGCCACTTGAATCCGGGGGCCGCATAGGCCACGGACACGGAGGGCCCCGCACGGCTGCGCAGTGCGGGGCGAGCCGCTGAGCGGCTTTTGCCTGAGCCGCCCGTGACTCCTCCCTGGACTCATTTTCCTGGGGTCATCATGTCGAATCCACCCGCTTCTTCCAATCCACCCCCCGCCCCCGGAGTCATCGAACCCTGGGAGTATCATGACACCGAAGGCTTCAATGCCGCTGCGCGGCTCCACTCCAAGAGCGTGCAGGAGATTCTCGCCCCCTGTGCGACCCAGCATGACGCTGGCTTCGAGCTGCACAGCGCCATCGTTGAGCTGCACCGGACAATGCGACAGAACTACCTGCGGATGGTCCACCGCGTGGGTCGCAACATCCATCCTTTGATTATCGCGCGGGACACCGAGCCCGAGATGGATAGGGCCGACCTCGGTCGCCAGGGCGTGGGCGGTAGCTACACGCTGTATCTGGAGAATGGCGAGACATACTCCGTGCGCCCGACGCCCCGCGCATACGAGCTGCTCAAGTGTCTTGCTCACATTCCGCTGGGACTCTTCACCCTCCTGAGCCCCTACTTCCAGAACGCGACCGCCACCTCGTGGATGGAGGCAACGCGGCTCTATCAGCGACAGATAAGAACTGCGATTGAGTCCTTCACGCACGGCGCCGAGTCCCTGGATGCCTCGTACCGACCCTGGGTCCAGTCCATGCTGGAACTCACGGACGCCTATGTGGAGCAGACGCTGCGCAAGCGCAGCGTCACCGTGGAGGATTACGAGGCCTACACCACCTCGATGCGGCCCCACATCCGGCTGACCATGGACACCGCCGCAAAGCTGCAGGTGGACGCGGTGATGGCGGCCATGCTGCGGTGGAAGCAGATGCTGGGACCAGCCGAGTGGAAGAAGCTGTACGTCGTCGTTCCCACCATCTGGCCCGTGGCCGAATACAACCCTCGCTGGCAGATCTTCCGCAGCATCATGGACCCCGCGGAGGTGGAACTTCGGCTGCTGGTGGCCAATGGAGTCACGGGCCCGAACATCGAGGAGCAAATCCGCGACCTGCTGGGCCGCATCGTGGCCGACCGGGCGTCGGGGCGGCTCGTCTTCGGCATTGAAGACGAGCGAGGCCGGCGGATGACCCAGGGGCTTTCGTCGCCAACAGACGTGCTCGCAGACTCAGCCCATGAGGCACTCCAGGAGTTCTCCGCGCGCTTCAGCAGAGGGTGCCCGGTGGCGCATGGAATCAAGGACGGGAGCGGCCGGTGAGTGCCGTCCTGATTCACGCCTCGGCTGATGGGGGGGGCTCCGGGCGAGCCTCGGAGCTTGAGCACCTGCCCCTCCTGGCGGGCTCGGTGCATGCCCCCGGCGCGGCCTCCAGCGCCGCCTCCATGGTGTCGTGGTGCGGTCCCAACCGCGCGGCGATGGCGCCCACCGGCCAACCTTCCGCGTGGTGCAGCCGGCGAACTCGGGCGCTTGCCTCAAGGCCAACCATCCTCGCACCTCCACATGCAGGGCAGCGCCGCCAGCGCGGGCCCCTTCGGGTACGCGCCAGGGTGGTGTGTTGCAAGAAGGGGTTGCCTCAGACGCCACGCTCGCCTTTTCCGCACTTGACGTGGGACCACCGCGAACAGCTCGCGGCCTTCCTGCGTGACGAGCAATTGAAACCGCTGTTCCTCATGGGCGCAGGAGCGCGGCGTGTTCGTTGGCGTGATATGCCACCGTCGCATGGGAATCTTCCGGCTTGCGGATACGGTCGAGTTGAACAACGCATGGCTCGTCGGCCTGAGCGTGACATTGCTGCTGCTCGCGCTCTGGGCCGTCCTCGTGGCCTCCAGTGCGCTGCTGTACCAGGGCATCCGGCTGGTGGGGGTGAAGGCGCTGGAGCAGGCGGCCGACACCCTTCGCAAGCGCGCCCGGCTGAGCGCCGCCCTCCTGTCCTTCGTGGTGGTCGTCGCTGGCATCGCCGTGCTGGGCATTTCCCTGTGGGCGAAGAAGGACCTGGCCCCCCACTTCAATGCCTTGCTCGCGGACGTGACGGTGGAAGGGCTTGCGGCCCTGGGGCGTGGAGCGGGGCTGCTGGTGCTGTTGCTGGTGGCCGTCCTGGTGCTGGAGCGAGCGGCGCGCCGGCTCCTGGTGCGGCTCGGACGCAGGTTGGACGCGTGGCAACTGCCCCCAGAACACAAAGCACATGCGCAGAAGGCGATGGAGCAGGGGCCCGGCTTCATCAAGCTGTTGCTGGCCTACTTCGCGGTGGGCATGGCGGTCACCTCGCTGCAGCCCCCGGCCGCGTTCGCGTGGCTCATTGACACCACCCTCTTCGTGCTGCTGGCCATCAGTGGTGGGCGCCTGGCGGTGTCCTTGCTGCACCTGATGTCTGGGCGGCTGGTCGGGTCCTGGGCGGCGAAGGGCACGGCCACGAAGTACGAGGAGTACTTCATGGCCCTCAGCCGGCTGCTCCCGGTGGGGCAGAAGAGCCTGGAGGCCATCGTCTACATCTCGGTGGCGACCCTCATCATCCGCCGGTTCCAGAACCTGGAGCCCTTTGCACCGTACGGGCCGGTGCTCATCCGCGTCATCGCCCTGTTCTTCGCCGCCAGCGTCGTCGTGGAGTTCGTCCGGCTGCTCATCGCCCGGGCATTCAAGGTGGACGGCTCCGACCTGGATGATGCGGCCCGGCGGCGCAACACCTTCGTCGCCCTCATCCAGAGCGCCTCCAAGTACCTGGTCTATTTCCTGGTGGGGATGATGGTGCTCAGCGACCTTGGCGTGGACCCCACCCCCATCCTCGCGGGCGCCGGCATCGTCGGTCTCACCGTGGGCTTGGGCTCGCAGGCCATCGTCACGGACCTGGTCAACGGCGTCTTCCTGCTCTTCGAAGACCAGATATTGAACGGCGACTACATCCGCATCGACGATACAGAGGGCGTGGTGGAGGAGATAACTCCCCGCGTCACCCGCATTCGCGACCGCTTCGGACGCCTTCACATCCTCCGCAATGGCGAAATCAAGAATGTCATCAACTACAGCCGAGGCTGGACGCTGGCGGTCGTGGACATGGCCGTGGCCTATGAGTGCGACTTGAAGAAGGTGATGGATGTGATTGGCCAGGTCTGCGAGCAGGTGCCCATGCTGTCGCAGGGCAAGGTGTCCGAGATGCCCAAGCTGCTCGGTATCGAGAGCATGGACGAGAGCTGGATGACCGTGCGCATTGAAGCCAAGGTGCAGCCAGGGACACACTTCGACGTGAAGCGGCTGCTCAACCGACTGCTGTTCGAGGCCTTCACCGCCAACGGCCTGGAAATCCCCTACCCCAAGGCGGTGGAATACGAGGGGGCCGCGTTGCTCCCCGCCACCTCCGCGCCGCCGCAGGAGGAGCCCCAGGCGCTCGCCGCTTCGGATCGGTACCGATAGATGTGGCGACCCAGAATTCGGGCGCTGCGTCGTGGGCGCATCAAACGAGAAAACTCCAGACATTGCCATTTTCAAGAGCGCGATGAAAGATGCGACGCGGCAATCCCTCTCTCCCTGGAGTCCGTCCCATGAAGAAAGCCTTCCTCGTCGCCCTGTCCCTGTCCTTTCCCGCGTTCGCGGCTCCCGACTTCGATTCGGAGGCGCTGTCGGTGGACGTGGACCCCGAGGAGCTCGTGAGCCGGGAGGATGTCGACGAGGCCGACCTGGGCCCGACGCTGCTCCCGTTCTGCTGGAACCTCAACTACACGTCGTGCTCCCGCCCAGGCACGACGCAGCAGTGTACGGACGGCATCTGGAGCGATTACGTCTGCACCTGCCGCCCCCTGGGCACGCGCAACGTCTGGGACTGCCCCGAGGTCCGCTGAGCGCGGGCGCCGTCCTCCTCAGGGGCCCCGGCTGACATTGACGCCACCCGCCCCCTGACATGGAAGTCGCGGCTTCCTCCAAGCGCGGCACGGCGCTCCCTCGGAGCAACCACGGCACGGGGGTTGCTCTAACGCATCCGCAACCACGCATCAGGGGGCACCGTGCATTCCTCGCAGTCCGTCATCTCACCTGACTCACGACTCCGGAGCTGGTCCATCCGCGCGGGGTTGCTCCTCGCCTGCGTTGCAACCGTGGCGACCTCCGAAGACAACTCCGTGCAGGTCACCCAATCCGGGGCCCCCTTCGCCCTCACGACCGAGCAGATAAAGACGACACGCCACGTCACGGTGCGCATCGCGCCCCAGAGTTACGAACTCTCCACCAGCTTATTCGTAACGACAGGCATCACGGCCCAATGGGTTCCCGACACCCCTGTCCCAGGTCAGAGGCCCACGCTCCAGGTGCAATGGCCTGTCGTGGAGCCCCACGGCAACTCCCATCGCGAACGCATTCTCCTCGCGGAGAACGACACGACCCCCGTTGAAGGAGCCGCGTACTCTCATCACGACATCCGTTGCGACGCCCGGCAGGAGTGCGTGTGGGAGGGGGAGCTGGAGTTCAGCATCGACAGCGAAAACCCGGGCACCGTCGACATGCAAGCCTGGAGCGTGGAAGTCTCAATCGATCCAAACAGCGGCAAGAGGTTGTCCGAGCGTGACATCTCCATCGTCATCTCGGAGCGCTGAAGCATGACCACCGCCAGGCGCCCCTCGCCGGGCAGCGCGATGCGGCATCCCATCACCCTCGCGGCGGTGGCCCTGCTCATCCTCAACGACCATGTGCTCAAGGCGCAGTGGCCGTCCTGGTGGACAGGAAAGCTGTCGGACGTGGCGGGGCTCGCCATGTTCCCGCTGCTGCTCCAAGGGCTGTGGGAGCACCTCGGCACGCGCAACCGCGAGGACTTCGAGCCATCCCGCGCGGTGCTCCACGGCTGCGTCCTGGTGACGGGGCTGTGCTTCTCCGCCATCCAGGTCTCCGAGCTCGCCGGAGATGGCTGGCGCCATGGCCTGGGCCTCCTTCAATGGCCCCCGAGAGCAACATGGGCCCTCCTCACGGACGCACCCCGGCTTCCGCGCGTGCTCCCCGTCGCGCACGTCGCGGATGCCGAGGACCTCCTGACGCTGCCCGCGCTGCTGGTGGCCCTGAAGGTGGGCGGTTCGCGGTGCGCACCGCGAACCGCGTCCCGCATGGGCGCGCCGGACAGCACCCCGGCTTGATACACGCGCATGGCGTCTACCGCATCCGCGTCCGGCCACCGCCGCCGGGCGCGGCGTGGACCTCCTCCAGCGCCTGCGTCGCCGCCTCCACCTCCGCGCCGAGCTGCTCCACGCTCTGCCGCAGCCCCAGCCCGGCGATGTCCTCTCCCGCGGTGTCCGCCGAGCGCACCCGCAGCACCTGCGCGTAGAGGCTCTCCAGGGTGTAGTAGAGGCGCATGTGCTCGGCCTCGAGCCGCGCCGCCGCGGTGGCCAGCTCCGCGCGCTGGCGCCGCTGCGCCTCCAGCGCGACCAGCGCTCCGGCCAGCCGCTCCCGCACCACCGCGTCCTCTTCCGAGGCCACCCGCGCCGCCAACGTGTCCCGCTCGGCGTCCAGCCGCTGGGCCTCATCCGGTGGCGCCAGCGCCCGCAGCTCCCGCTCGCGGCGCACCAGTGCATGACAACCCTGTCGCAGGGCCTCCACCGTGCGCTCCGGCGCATGCACCAGCTCGCGCAGCACCGCGGGCCCCTCGCGCAGGGCCTCCATCAACCGGGCGCAGAGGGCGTCCACCTTCGCCACCCGGGGGTCCGCATCCCCCACGGGCGCCCGCTCCGGCGTCCCGGCGTCGCGCGCGCGGGCCTCGTCACGCCGGGGACGCTCCAGGTGCTTCAACGATGCCAGGAAGAAGCCCAGGGCCACGAAAATCAGCCACCACAGCCGGCGGGGCTGCGCCAGGGCAATCAACACACACGTCATCGACGCCGTGACATAGGCGCCGCCCCGCGCCGGGTTGCGCGAGCGGGGGGACAGCACCTCCCGCTCGGCGCGGCGGGCGGCGCGCTTCGCCTCCCGCTGCCACTGCTTCTCCCACTTCCGGCGGACCTTCCGGGGCGGCAGCTGCCCGGTGCGGCGCACCCAGGCCTCCACCGCCGCGTCCTCACGCGCGCGGCCCTCCGAGAGCGCGTCCTCCAACCTGAGCAGGCGTTCATGTTGGAGACGGGAAGGTGGGGAAACCGGAGGCTGGGAACGTCCGCGAGGCACGGGGTGACGATAACGACGACACGCCTCCTCAGGGAGGGGAAGCGCGCCATTCGTCGCCTGCTGCATATGCAGCGTGCAACAAACGGAAATGCTCAACCGTTTGCATTCGCCCCGGGAAACTCCGTAGAGAATGTGCCCTGGCGGGGGGCGAAAAAGGGGGCAGGTGCCGTGGAGTTACCGGAGGAGAAGGGGGAGAGCGCCGGGTGGGAACCCGAGAGCATCCGCGCCCTGCGGGGTGAGCAGAGCCGCGCGGCGTTCGCACGCCTGCTGGGCGTCACCCCTCTCACCGTCTACCGCTGGGAGCTGCCGAGCGAAGCCCCCCAGGCCCGCCGTCCGCGTGGCCGCGTGGCGGTGGCGCTCCGCCAGCTCGCCGCGCGAGGCGGAGCCCCCACGCCCGCCGGCTCCGCGTCCCGGCGGCAGGAGCTGCACCCCGAGGAGCTGGCCCGCATCCTCTCCTGCGTCACCCACCTGACGCGGGCCGAGTGGCGAGCCGCGGAAGAAGAGCTGCTGTCGCTGCTGGCCTCGGGCCTGCTGCGCACCCCGGGCGCGCGGGCCATGGCCGCGGTGGGACTGGCCTATCTCCAGCGCTGGGGCCGCGAGGACAGCCGGGGCGCCTTCACCACGCTGCTGCCCCACCTGGCCTTCGCCGACGCCGGCATCCTCCCGGAGGAGGTGGAGCTGCGCGTGCTCGCCATGGCGGCCACCCTCTACGCGTCCCCGGACGGGAAGCTGTTCGACGCGAACAAGTCCGCCGCGTACGTGGCGCGCGCGGAGGCGCTGCTGGCCAACCACGACGACCCGGAGGTCCGCTGTCAGCTGCGCATGGCCGAGGTCGCCTGCGGCTTCTACCTGGGCGAGGCGGAGCGCATCACCCACGGCTCCGGGCGGCTGGCGGATGCGCTCGTGGGGGTGAAGGACCCGGCCCTGCGGCTGCTCGCCGAGGACGCCTGCGCCCACGAGGCGGCCCTGCGCGGCGAGGCCACCCTGGCCACGCGCCGCTTCCGCGAGGTGGCGCAGGGCGCGGCGCGGATGGGGTACGCCTTCCTGGAGGCGCGCAACCTGGCCTTCCTGGCCCAGCGCCGGCTGGACGAGGCCTGCGAGCCCTCCGAGGCGCTGCAGTTGGTGCGCCGCGCGCGGGAGGCCGCGTATGGCGGGCGCATGGTCCGCGGCTTCTCCTTCATCTTCGCCGCGCGCGCGGAGGCCGAGGCCCTGCTGCGGCTGGCGCGCTTCGCGGAAGCCGAGGCCGTGCTGGATGAAGCGGACGCGGTGGTGGAGGAGCTGCGCTGGACGCCGCTGTACCTGACGGTGACGCGCGCGCGGCTGTACCTGCTCAGCGGCCGGTACCCGGGACTGCGCAAGCTGGCGCGGCACCTGACGGCCTACGACGGCACCATCCAGCGGGCCCTCACCGGCGCCTATGCCCAGTTCGCGGAGTCGCTGGCCGACCTCGCCGAGGGCAACGCGCCTCGCGCGGCGGAGGGCTTCGCCGCAGCCGGGCAGCGCACCATGGAGCTGGGCGGCTGGCCCTACCTGCGCCGCGAATGCCTGCTGTATGAGACGTATGCGCGCGTCTACGCCTGCCAGCGCGACCAGGGCCGGGTGCTGCTGCGGCGGGCGCGCGCCTTCCTGGAGCGCATGCCGTCCGCGTGGCACTCCGCCCTGCTCCACCGCTTCGAGGCCTTGCTGCACGTCCTGGACGGGCGCACCGCGGAGGCCCGGTCGCTGCTGGAGGCCGCGCTGGGCACCTTCAGCCTCACGGGCGACTTGTGCATGGCCGTCTACACGCGCCACCTGCTGGCGCTGCTGGCGCGGATGGAGGGTGACCCCGCCGCTGGCGAGCTGCTGGCCGCCAGCGAGGCGGAGCTGCACCGCGTGGGCATGGTGGTGCACCCGCAGCACTTCGTGCACGACGCCGCCCGCGAGCCCCACGCCACCTCCCGCGACGCCGAGGGCGCCCCTCGCCTGGGCGCGGAGGCCCTGGTGGTGCCCTTCGAGCGGCTGTCGGTGCGCGGCATGGGCGCGCCCCTCATCCAGCGTGAGCTGCTGGCCGTGGTGGAGGGGCTCTTCCCCCACGGCGCGCCCCGGCTGGAGGAGCTGGACTCGCAGGGCCGGGCCACGCCGCTGGGCGGCGACGCCTCCGTGCCCGCAACCGAGGCCGTGGAGTTCGGGGACGGCTGTGGCCGGCGGCTCCGCCTGGGCGTCGCGGGCCACCTGCCCTCGGACGGCCGCGCGCTGCTGACGGCGCTGTCCCGGCTGGGCGGCTTCGCGCTGGAGGTCGCCACCCTGCGAGGCTTCGCCCCGGTGGACGTGCCCGCCCTCGCCAGTGACGACGCGGACGCGCGGGACGCGGACATGCCGGGCTTCATCGCCGCCTCGTCGGCCATGCGGCGGCTGCGCTCGGAGCTGGCGAGCCTGTCCTCCAGCCGCGCCACCGTCATCGTCACCGGCGAGTCCGGCTCCGGCAAGGAGGTGGTGGCGCGGGCGCTGCACGCCTTGTCCGCGCGCTCGCAGCGGCCCTACGTGGCCTTCAACTGCGCCGCGGTGCCCCGGGACCTCTTCGAAGGGCAGCTCTTCGGCTACCGGCGCGGCGCGTACACCGGCGCGGCCACGGACCACCCCGGCGTCATCCGCGCCGCGCACGGCGGCACCCTCTTCCTGGACGAGATTGGCGAGCTCCCCCTGGAGGTACAGCCCAAGCTGCTGCGCTTCCTGGAGAACGGCGAAGTCTTCCCGCT
Source organism: Myxococcus sp. SDU36 (assembly GCF_030168875.1). NCBI lineage: Bacteria > Pseudomonadati > Myxococcota > Myxococcia > Myxococcales > Myxococcaceae > Myxococcus > Myxococcus sp. SDU36. The sequence goes on along the minus strand of NZ_CP077414.1, from coordinate 7,302,505 downwards.
GGGGGAGATACGGCCGGTGGAGGTGGACGTGCGGGTGGTGGCGGCCACGCACCGGGATTTGGGCCAACTGGTGCGGGAGGGCCGCTTCCGAGAGGACCTCTACTACCGCCTCCAGGTGGTGCCGGTGCGCGTGCCCCCGCTGCGCGAGCGGCGCGAGGACGTGATGGCGCTGGCCCGGCACTTCGTCCGGCAGCTCACGCCCCAGGGCCTGGAGCCGCCGCGGCTGGGGCCGGACGCCATCGCCGCGCTGATGTCACACCCGTGGCCCGGCAACGTGCGAGAGCTGCGGAACGTGATTGAGCGGTCCATGGCCTACGGGCCGTTCCCCGCCGTGCTGGGCGCGGAGCAGATGCGCATCGCGGGCTGAAGTCAGAGGAGTTTCCCCAGCCCGCGATGCGCTCCGCCCTGTTTCCCCACACCCCTGTGGGAAGCGGCTCCAGAGGTGCGTGCCTCTGGAAGAACACACCCTCGGGTCGGAGAGGGGGGAAACTCCGGCCCGGGGTGCCGAGGCCACCGAAGCGACCTCATGCGAAAGGTGTGTGTCTCCGGCGCCCACCGCGGCACCGGATGCACTGTGGGAGGTGTTAAGCACCCGGCGTGCCAATGCCCGGGAGGGTGATTGACTCAAACGGAAATCATCCGCGCGCCCGGACAGGGGGCGGGCATATCCAATGGATGCACCCCGGCATCCATCTGAATCATTCCGGATACACTGGATGTCCAGCCGGCCCGCCAGCCGAGCAGCCTCGCTGATGGCCAGGGTGAGCGCCCCCGGGGCGTGTGGGACAGCGGCGGCGGTGGAAGTGGGTTAATGGGGAGCGCGATGATCCACGCTGCCTCGTCCCGCCGGTTCCAGGCCTTCGGCCTGGGGGTGCTCGCCTTCACGCTGGTCGTGATTCTGTGGGGCGCCTTCGTGCGCGCCACGGGCTCGGGTGCTGGCTGCGGAGACCACTGGCCGGTGTGCAACGGCGAGGTCATCCCCCGAGCCCCCAGCGTCCAGACGCTCATCGAATACACGCACCGGCTGACGAGCGGCCTGGCGATGATTCTGGCGGTGGCGCTCTTCGTCTGGGCCCGGAAGGGGCACGCCCAGGGCCACCCGGCGCGGCGCGCGGCGGCGTGGGCCCTGTTCTTCATGATGACGGAGGCGCTCGTCGGCGCGGGAATCGTCCTGCTGAAGTACGTGGCGGACAACGCCTCCGTGGGCCGGGCCCTGTGGATGGGCGTGCACCTGGTGAACACCTTCCTGCTGGTGGGCGCGCAGACGCTGGTCATCTGGTTCTCCCGGGGGCGGGCCCCGTTGAGCCTGCGGGGCCAGGGGCTGCCGGGCACGCTGATGGGCCTGAGCCTCCTGGGGCTGCTGGTGCTGGGGGTGAGTGGCGCCATCGCGGCGCTGGGGGACACGCTGTTCCCGTCCACGACGCTGGCGGAGGGGCTGCGTCAGGATGTTTCGGAGACGGCGCACATCCTCATCAAGCTGCGGGTGCTGCACCCGCTGCTGGCGGTGAGCATTGGCGCGTTCCTGATGCTGGCGTCACGGTGGGTGGCGCGGGTGCGTCCATCGGAGGACGTGCGGCGCGCGGCGTCCGCCATCACCGTGCTCTACGCGGTGCAGCTGGGCGCGGGCGTCACCAATCTGCTGCTGCTGGCGCCGGTGTGGATGCAGCTCGTGCACCTGCTGCTGGCGGACTTCGTGTGGATGGCGGTGGTGGTGCTGTGCGCGGGGGGACTGGCCGCGGATGCGCCCCGGGTGGTGGCGGAGACGTCGCCCGCTTCGCGCGCCGAGCCGGTCTGACGGCGTTCGCCGCTGTATTGGGGTCCTCCAGCCGCGCAACAGGCACGGCCAGATATCGCCCCCGCCGGGGCAAGAGATAACAAGGCATGGCGGATGAACTTGAATGGGAGCCAGTCCGAGCCCTGGCGCGGCGCGTGCGGGACGGTGAACGCCTGACGCTCACGGCGGACGTGAGGGACCTGCTGGAACGCACCGGGTCGGAGGTAGGCATCGGCGAAGCTGACGCGGCAGCAGCCCTTGGCACGGCCGAAGAGGCGGAAGCCCTTCTGCTGGAATGCGCGCGCCGCATCAAGGAAGGCTCCGACCGCATTGTCGACGCGCTTCATCGCGCCAGGCGCCACCGGAAGGCAGGAGACTTCGACAGCGCCCGCCAGGAAATGCGGGGGGTGCTCGCCGTCGAAGCGGTGCCGCTCTATCGCGAAATCGCGGAAGGCCAGCTCGAAGACATGGCAGAGGGTCCGTAATTCAGTTCTCTGACTTGATGCCAACTGCCCTGCTTTGGCGGGGAGTCGTCCTGAGTTGCCATTGGTTCCGTCCCACACATCGTCGGGATGTACGCGGAAGCCTCGCCTGCGGTGACACCGCACGCGCTGGCCGACACGGGGCGTTCGTGCCGATTTCGTGGGCCCCTAATTCGTGCTGAAGTCCTCCTGGATATCAGCGGCGCCACGCGGACGCCGGATACCCAGCTCGATGAACGCCTCACCCGCCTGCTTCGCGACGGAGCACAGCTCGGCTTCCGCTTCCGCAGTGCCATAGAGCCCGCCCTCCCCCAGCCAGCGGCACAGGTCGGCGGCCAGCTCGCGCGCGCTTTGATAGCGGGCGGCGGGTGACGGCTGAAGGAGCCGGCACAACGTCACGCGCAGCCCCTGAGGAAGCCCCTCCGTCAATGCCTCCAGGTCCACGCGCGTGTAGGTCGCCGCGCGCCAGATGGCGTCCTCCACCGTGGGCAGGCTCTTCGCCAGCCGAGCCCTCCGGATGGCCCGGCGGACGCGCACGCGCTGCCGGACCGACAGCGCGCCCTTCACGTCCTCCGTGAGGGAGTCCGGGGCATCAAGCAGGTTCTTCCCCGTCGCCAGCTCGAGCATGACGACGCCGAGCGCGAACAGGTCCGAGCGCGCGTCCACGCGGCCAGAGAGGAGCATCTCCGGCGAGGAATAGAACGCATCCCCCAGGGGACGGCGCACCGTGGACGCGACGCGCCCCGGCAGGCTCGAAAGCGCGAGGCCGAAGTCGGCGATTCGCACCGCGCCCTTCCAACTCACGAAGACGTGCGCCATGTCGATGGCCCGGTGAACGATATGGAGGGCACGGCCCTCGTCGTCCCTCGCCTCGTGGGCATGCGCCAGGGCCTCGGCCACCTTCGCGCCCACGTACATCGCGAACAGCGGCGAGAACCGGCGCCTGCCCGCCCCGGCGAGCGTCAACAGGTCTCCCACGCAGTGGCCGGACGGGTGCTCGGTGATGACGTACCAGCAGCCCTCCACCTTGTGCAGCCCGTGGACACGCAGAATCCCCGGGTGGTCGAGGAAGGTCGCCAGGCGCACCTGCTCCTCCAGCTTCGCCCGCGCGCGCTTGAGGCGCGACAACTCCTCATCCAGCGGCATGCCCACCGCCTTGAGCAGCACCTTCCCACGCAGGTGCCCCTCGAGCGTGCGGCGCCGCGCCAGGAAGAGGCTCAGCCCGTGATGCGCTTCCCCCAGGTCCGCGCGGAACTCGTACTGGAAGCCGCCCGCCGTGAAGAGAATCGCCCCGCGTGGAACCCTGAACTCGATTGCCGACATGCGCGCTCCTGCTTCCATTCGCGCGGCCGGGAGGGCCAGCGCACCGAAGGGAGGAGCTTACCCATGAGATTGGCCAGAATTGAACGACCCTCAGAGGTAGTGTCACCATGCGCGCCGGACCCGGCGAAATCGGACACCTACCCGCCACGTCATCCGCGACGCGCTCAGGGCCAGCGGAACACAGTCACTCCGGCCTGCGCGTTCCTTGCCTTCACGCGGCCATCCTTGACCTCGAGGACCGATTGCTCCACCACGAAACAGACCGGCTGCTCGTCCTGTCCTGGCAGCTTCACGCGATCATATCGAATGACGAGCGCTGGCGTCGGCAGCGAGGGGTCGCGCCCCAGTTTTTCGGACAGGTAGTAGGCCTTCCCGTAGAAGCGGGTCCCATGCGGCGTGTATTCCACCTGCCGCCGGATTTGTACGCCCTTGGGAACGATGCCCACCACTTCAGCGCCCGTGGTGAACCAGACCTCTTCGTCAGACTCGTACCGGGCGTCCAGGTTGAGGACAAAACGCTCGGGGATACTCCAACGGAGGTGTTCGCTCATGGCTTCCAGCGAAGCCTCCGGACAGGTGAACGGCTCGGGGCGGACCTGGGCTCCCGGGCAGCCCGCCGACAGGGCCGCTGCGAGCGAAAGAGACGCGCACTCCACGGCAATGGCAGCCTTCTTCTTGAGCGCGCGCGGCGGGCGTCCTTGAGTCGTGACTTCAGGCGACGGGGTCTTCACGGTTGAACCTTCCTTCTGGACGGCGGCGCTCGCCGGGCCCGGGACTGCCACGGGCGAGGGGCCAGAGCCAGGGGGTGACATAGCAGGGGCGGACACCGCGAGCGGCGCCGAATGGGCAGCCCCAGGTGGAGCGCTCATCACACTGGCGCGAGGTTCGACGGGACGCGTGGGCACCGCCCCCCAGAGCGTCGCGGCCAGGGCCAGGGCGGCGACGCCAGCGCCCGCCGCGAGCCACCTTCCAGCCCGGCGCGGAGTGGCTGCCTGGGCGCCATGCCGCTCGCCGGACGCCGGGGGATGCGGCAACGCGGACAAGGCGCCATGGGCCTCCAGCGCGGACCGCCGCTGCTCCGAGGGAGGATGCACCGGCACGTCATACCTGGCGACGGGGTCGGCCTGGAGCTCCGCGAGCTCGCGGCGCAGCGCCTCGGTGTCGACGGGGCGCATCCCCGGGGTCCGCGACAGCAGGCTCTCAACGAGGTCGCTCAACTGCTCCGGGACGCGACCGTTCACCTCCCGGGCCGGTAGGGGCTCCACCTGCGGATAGTTCAGGTCCAAGCGCGGGTGGAAGGCCGTGGGGCGCGGCTCGGTCAGCAGCTCATGCAGCATGACGCCCACCGCGAAGAGCTCATCAGCTACCTGGAAGGCATAACGGGCCCGGTGCTCGTCCCTGTGCTCGCGCAGGAACTGGAACTGCTCGGGCGCGCGGTAGCTGTCTGTTCCCGGCGGCAAGCCGTCATTCGTCAGGCGCTCCGCCAGCGCGTGGACCGCGCAACTGAAGTCAATGAGGATGGGTTCGCCGTCACGCTTCCGGACCAGGACATTGGACAGCTTCAAGTCGCGATGAAGGATGCCCCGGCCGTGCATGTATGAGAGCGCGGCGGCGAGCTTCTCGAAGACGGCCAGGAGCTCGCGCACGGTCGGGTGCTTGCGCTCCGCCCACTCCGCGAGCGTCCAGCCCTCCACGTAGTCCAGCGCGAGGTAGACATTGCCGCTCTCCGTGAAACCATGCCCCTGCACCCTGACGATGTTGGGGTGCTCCAACAGCAGGAGCGCCGTCAGCTCACGCATCGTCCGCGCATGGGTCTGCCGGATGTCGCCGCTGGCCTCCCGGTGACGCGCCACCTTGATGGCGCTCCGCCGGCCCTGCTTCTCCCCCAGGAAGACGCGCGCGAAGCCCCCTTCGCCCAGCTCCCTGACCACCTGCCACCCGTCAATGCACGCGCCTGGGTCCAGCTTGAGCGGCACCGGGGTCATGGCGTCCCTCCGGCGATGGGACGCTGGAACCGCACGTCCGGAATCACGATGCGGCGTCCGTCCGTCCCACGCACCTCCAGCGTGAGGACCTGATTCGCGTCATTTTCGGGCAACTCCGCGACCGCGATGACACGCTCCGTGCCGCTAGGCGGAATCGCCCCCGTCCCCACCAGCGCGAGCCGCGCTCGCAGGGGCATGCCGGCGCGCCCCGTGAACGCCGCTTCGCGCGGAGTCCAGACGGGCCGCTGCGCACGATTCTGGAGTGGCACATCCACCAGGATCCACCCCTTGCCCCTGTAGGACACGCCCCGATAGGCGCGCAGGCCCTGGGCACCATCGTCCTTCTCTGGGGTAGCAGCGGCCGTGACGCCGCCCTCCCCCATGTAGCCCCGCAGCAGGAAGTCCTCGGGCTTCGGTGCCACGTCCTGAGCGCCCGCCGGACAGGGGGCGACGGGTGGCTCGGAGCGCTGCACGTCGATTCGCGTGTCCACTTCGGCGGAGTCATTCACGAGCACGAAGGTCGCCCGCGCTGGCGCCGTGCCGTCGGCGAAGAACACGCCCACCTGCTGACGTTCGCCCTCCGCCAGGTCGGTCACGGGCTGGACGATGATGGAGCGCTCGCCCGCGTCCACGACGCGGATCCGCGCCTCGTCGAAGGTGAGCATCCGCTTCTGGATGGGCGACGAGAAGAGCAACAGCGTGGGTGTGTCCCGGGCGACCCGGACGATGGGGAGCGGTTCGTCGGTGCTGCCAGCGACTGTCACGGTCCGCTCGCGCCGGGTGCGCGCTTCTGGCATCGGCTCGGCCACCGCCGCGGCTCGCCACAGGAGCGCGCAGGTCAGAGCCAATCTGAACGGTTGGAACACGGGTAGGTGACCTCCAGAATGGTCAACCTAGCATCGGGAGCGCCCGCGCAGCCGCTTGATTTCCCAAGGACGACAGCACTGGAAGAGCCTGTGAACAGGGGGAACGTGGTGGCACGCCAGCGCTTCAAGGCGCCGGGGCGACGACGTCGCCCCGCTCGCATACGGCTCGTCGTTCATATCGTCCAGTTGGCCCTGTGCCAGTTCGCGGTAGTACGACACGACTTCGATAGCCAGCACGTCACGCATCAACTGGTTGGCCGGACGCATACCGACTCACGCCTCCAGCTCAGCCGCTGAATAGCCCACTCGTCGCGTCGCTCGCCGAACACGGCCCCCGTCCGCATGCAACCTCTCACGCCACGTCACCAGCCAGACGCTTACTTTCTACGCGCAGGCACGCCGTCCGACTTGCGTAGCCGCTCAATGCAACTCACGAGAGGCTCAAGGCCGCTAGCGCGCTTGTACGGCAGGGGCCCTGCATTTCCAGAGATACAATACTGCTCACGCCGCCTTCGATCAACGCGAATCCAAGGATGGGCAGAAGTTGCGTCAACCGTCAATCGACTAGCCTCATCAAGCGTGAGCGTCACCAAGCCATCAAGCCTACAAACCAATACAACAAATGTCGTCTCCAAACCAGAACCAACCTCCAAGAACTGCAAAGCCGACTCAGCACCAAATCCAAACAACCATGGACGCAATCGAGCAGTGGAGTGCTTAACAAGCAGTCCAACCCGATCATCCAGCACATAAAAATCACTCCTGCGTCCCCTGGGCAGGGATCTCAACGACACACCAGCAAGACGCTGCTCGACAACCAATCGAAACAGCACCAAGCCATGATACATGCCATACTCCGACATCATTTCGTATTCTTTATAAACTGAATCGAACCTTCGAATTTATAAAAAAGCCGCGCCTTTCCTGTCTTTGAATTAAAGAACACCTTCAAATGATGTACGGCAGTCGTAGAGTTCGCCGCATCTTTCTGGGAGTTTCCAAAGAAACCCTTCTTACGAGATATCTCCACGGTATCAGCATCATTATAGTTCGCAATATCAGTGGGACTATGGACTGCCACGGCCACATCAGCATTAGTTGTCGACGCAATGAAGTCGCGAAGAAACTGCGGGAATCCAGGCTCACCAATTCTCTTCACTAGCTTATTCATTTTCTCAGCGTTCGAAATCGAAAGTTTCGGAATCGTCGAGAGTTCCTGCACATAGGGGAATAGCGGGAAAGACATCTCGCCTCGGTTCAGGTCAACAGTCGATCGATCAATACTGGGACTCGATGCAACCGCAATCCGATTATCACCAATCCAAACAGGGGAACCCAGCTTCTTCCTAATGGCAGTGAGCGAGAGCCTATGAAAAACAAAACACCTATGCCAATCAACATACAACGCACTCGGCATAGTCAATTCAAAATACGAAAGATAATCACCTCGGCTCCCAAACATCCTTGCGCGCTGAATATAAGTGTCCTGCTGAATCTTATGCTTCACATCACGCGTAAAGAACATCGAGATGAGATTATCCAAAGTAACACCGCGCGAGACAATATTGCCTCCAATTATGATTGTAAATAGACTCGTCGGACTTGTCGCGGCCGACGAGTTATCTTTCCAGTCGCGCTCACTATTCAACACAACGATGGCATTTCGGCCGACATTCTCAACCACAAACCCCGCAATCTCGTCCGGGTCAAAATCCGGATAGAGTTCCCTTGCAATCTCCCACAACTGCTTAACATACTTATCAAAATCCTTACTATCCTTATCCGTAAGCGCATTGAGCGCCTTGTACATTGTGGACCAATCAGACTTGTGGTCCGCTTTCTTTCCGCTGGTATGAACAAGAAATGAGTAGTTCTTTTCTACATGCGGATGAACATGCAGATTCAGGTGCGCTACCGTCGCGAGAAACCTGAGAAGCGCGGCTCGTGCGTGCTTAGGGTCGCTGCCCTGATCGCTCAGAAGCTCGCGCCTATATTGCACCGGCCCGGCCAACGGAAAGAAAACATCCTGACCCGTATATTTTCCATGTGGCGGAAAATCAACCCAGGCCTCATTGTCATTGTTAAATGTATTATTAAGATCGAGGCGAGCAGGTGTCGCCGTCACACCAATGTACACACCGGTCGTCCCCAGGAGTTCCTGAATGAGTTCATTGATTGGGGTTCGCCCACCCTTATTGACCTTGGAGTTGGGCGACGCATAGTCAGCCTCATCATCTATAACGACAATGCCGCTAAGATTTCCAACCTTATCAATAAGGTTCTGCAAATCTCGAGCATTTTTCTTACAAAAAACAACGTGGGTTTGTCCCTTTATTTTAACTACAGGGTCAATAATTTCCGAAAAATTCCGAGCCCCTGGCGACAGTCCAGATGACTTGAATCGCGTAAGGTTCTGACCTAACAAATCGACACTGTCATTAAGCAAATGCAGCACGAACTTGTACCCGCTATCAACAAGACGAGCGGTCAAGCAAATCATCATCTCGGTTTTTCCGCTCTGTGGCTCACCATAAATCACAAACGACCTTGAACCTGCCTGCAAGTTGGCAACTGCGCTATCGACAGCCTGGGCAATCTGCTTTGTGCCCTTGCCTGCGCTCTTTAGACGGTTCAACTGTCGTCCATATTGGGAGGACTGTTTGGCCGTCTTGCTCTTGAACTTCGTCACATCGAATGTATCACCCATGACGTGTCCGTCTCCGGTCTAATGAATGGACTTCTGAAAACGCAGAACAACTTCCGTTCGCATTCTCGCATTAAGATCAGTGCGACCATTCGAGGGCGGCGGCAGATATCTGCGGTTTGCAGGCAGAATTCGACGATTATGCTTTAGGGGTGTTAACCCGTGGCGCTTTGCCAATGCGTCTAATCCAGAAGAATTCCTGATTCGAACTCCGCGAACAGCGCAATCCCCAATGACAAGAATCACTCTGCCGCCTGGAACCAAGACGCGGGAGAACTCACGAAAGACCCGATTCATATCATCTACGTATCGAAACAATAGCCGTTGCTGCCTTTGCGGAAGCGTTCCGATAGCGCCCATGGCCTTTGCTACGTCGTCGTAGGCATCTGCAAGCGCCTGCCCTTGCACCTCCGTTCCTATCAACTGGCTTCTGGTTCTGCGCAGAGAACTGAGCGGGTGCCCCTGCCAAACGAGTGTGAACTTGCTAGTCCTGATGTAGTCAATTGCATTCAGATACGGCGGCGACGTGACTATGGCATCGATCGAACTCGATTGTATATCTGCAAGATCACGGGCATCACCCCGACGGATTCTTGCTTCACTCAGGGGCCTGCCGCTTGCCGATTGCTCGACCGACTGGAGTGCTTGCAGCACCTTTTCAATCTCGCGAAGATAGATATTTAGAGGCCGCTCGGGCTCCTTTAACACCTTATGTGGCCGGCTGTGCGCAAGGTCGCGTGCCCAGGAAACGCCAGCCTCTTTCGTAATAATAAGTCGAGAGAAGGCAATCCACAATACCCGCTGAATGTCCGGCTCATCGATCTGTCCGATCGAATCAGCGAATGCGCGAAGTTGGCGACGGTTTGTGATGTCAAACCAATAGCGGACAAACTTTCGTGTCTCGTCATCCGCATCTTGCGGATAGGTTTCGTCACCGCGCAGGCTCTTCCACCTGTCGGATACTTGCTTCAAAATGCTAGCGGCGCTCATTCGGACAGCCGCAGCCGAGATGGCCGTGCACCATCCTTGAGCCAGCTGAACGGCAAGCGGATCCATGTCCATACCTATCGCTTCATGTCCGAGGATTCGCGCGATCACCGCAGCAGTTCCTGAACCCGCCATTGGATCTAGGACACGAAGGGGAGTTGGTGACTGAAGTTCATCCCACGGAATTGATGCCGCCATCCGGGCAGGAAAGGGATGGATCGGTCGCGGAAACGGCGAAGAACGCATAAGGTCCCATTTTGGGTCAGCGGCAATCATCTGTACAGTCCCTAACACTACTCGTACAGATGAATTGGGCGCGGTAACATCCAGCCGAAGGAGCATGGCGCCTACGCAAGGTCGACTGCGGAGTCTTCGAGTACTTGGACTCACCGACAGCGCACCAAGCTGCGGTGCGCTCTGAGCAGCTACGTCACGGGCCTCATATTGGCTGGGGAGCAGGAACATCGGGTTCTTGACGGCACGTCTGGCCCAGACGGCCGACCAACCTGAAGCCCTCCGGCAGCGGCTGCAGCAGTGTGCCTCCGGTGCACTTTGGGGTGAAGCCCAGCTGCGCGTCCGGCTGTCCCAGATGACGGAGGGCACCCGGCGGCGCCAGACAACGTACTGCCGGTGCCTCCGCTCGTGCATGACACCTTCAACGGAGCCTACCCGACTTGCTATAGCTGCGGTAGTGGGTGGAGCGCCGTGGGACCCAACAGGCCCTATATGGATTGACCATGACCATCGGGTCCCTGCTGACCAAAATCGTGCGTGCGCATTTCCCACATTCCCCTACGACAGCAGCGAGGATTGCGACCTTCGAGGCGCAGCTGGGCTGGCGACTGGATGATGACCGGCGCGCCTTCTACCTGCACTGCGATGGAGCGGAGTTGTTTAGGAGGCTTCCTGACGCGAGCTACGTAACCGACCGACGGCCGGTGTTCGGTGCGCACACCGGTGCCCGTGCGCAGCGTGGTCATCGCGCTCATCTGTTAAGGGCCCGCGTCGCCGAGCTACAGCATCCTCTCGCTGGAGGGGACTGCAGCATCGACTCTCAGATTGCGCCAGCGTGCCCAGGGAGCGAGTGAGGCCGCGTCTTTGTACCCACTCGTGGACTGCCAGGACTCCGACTTCGTCCTCGTGAACGTGGCGCATCCTGGCGGCCCGTACCCGCTATTCGATGCCTATCACGATACGTACCCCCGTGAAGTTCGGAAGATTGCCGACTCGTTCAGCGACTTTCTTGAACCTGCCCTCGCGAGCGGCAACCAACTCTGCTGGCTCACCGAGCAAGGCTACCGCGTCGAACGCGCCGCCATGCCCAGCCGCAGCCCCTGGGGCACCACCACGCGCTCCACGACGTCGAACAGGCCGCTGGCGACCAGTGCCAACGCCGCCGCAGGAACCGCGCCCTCCAGGATGAGCCGCACGTCATCCAACCGGATGCCCGTGAGAATGGGCTGGCCGTAGCCCCCTGCCCCCACCAGCGCGCCCAACGTGGCGGTGCCCACGTTGATGACCGCGGCCGTCTGGATGCCCGCCAGGATGGACGGCGCCGCCATGGGCAACTCAATGCGCCACAGCCGCGCCCGCGCGGGCAGACCCAGCGCCTCCGCGGACTCGCGAACCTCGAGCGGGATTCCCGCCAGCCCCGCCGCCGTGTTCCGGACGATGGGCAACAGGCTGTAGAGGAACAACGCGGCAATCGCCGGACGCGAGCCAATCCCCAGCAGCGGAATCATCACCACCAGCAGCGCCAGCGACGGCACCGTCTGGATGACCCCCGTCAACCCCAGCACGCCCCGCCCCAGCCGAGGCCGCCGCGCGGCCAGCACGCCCAAGGGCACCGCGAGCGCCATCGCCGCCAGCAGTGACACCCCCACGAGGAACAGGTGCTCACGCGTCCGCGTCCACACGCGAGCGGCCAGCCCGTCCCCACGCACCTCCGAGCTGACCCCCAGCGCCGTGGCCAGGAAGCCCGACGCCACACGCCCCTCCGACACGCGCTCCAGCCGGGCCCGCGCGTTGAGCTTCACCATGCCCTCCTCGGACACGCGGCCCTCCAGCCGAAGCATCGCGGCCAGGGCCTCGGGCGCCCGCGCCTCCAGGTCGTCGCGATACAGCAGCACCGCGTCATACGCGGGGAAGTGGCGCAGGTCGTCCTCCAGCACGCGCAACCCGTAGGCTTCAATCTCCGCATCGGTGGAGTACAGGTCCGTGAGCTGGAGCGACCCGCTCTCCAGCCCCCGGTACGCCAAATCATGGTCCAGCCCGCGCACGTCCCGCTGCGGCAACGCGTAGCTGTCTCGCAAGGCGGGCCAGCCGTCCGCGCGGTCCATGAACTCGTTGCTGAACCCCAGACGCAGCGAAGGATGGGCACGCAAATCAGAGATGCGCCGGATGCCCAGCCGCTCGGCCTCCGCTTCCTTCATGCCCAGCGCATACGTGTTGTTGAAGCCCAGCGGCTCGCTCATCCGCAACCCCGCCTCGGCCAGGGCCTCACGCAGCGCCGCGTCGTCCGGCAGGTGGCGCCCGGACAGCAGCTCCTGGCGCAACGTGCCCGTGTACTCGGGATACACGTCGAGCGCTCCCCGGCGCAGCGCCTCCCAGAGCACGGCCGTGCCGCCCAGCTCCCGCCGATGCGTGACACGCGCACCGGTGCTCCGCGCGAGCTGCGCCGCCGCTTCTCCCAGGATGACGGACTCAGTGAACTTCTTGGAGCCCACGCGCACCTCGGGCACGCCGTCCCCAGCCGCGGACGCCCCGCCACACGCGCACACGAGCAGCGACGCCAGGAGCCACACGCCCCTCACGCCTCGCCTCCCGCCCCGCCGCTGGGAAGGGGCCGCTGCGCCTGGATGAACCGGGTGACGAACGCGTCCGCGGGCCGCGCCTCCAAATCCGCGAGCCGCCCCTGCTGCACCACGCGGCCCTCCCGCATGAGCAGGATGCTGTCTCCCAGGAAGCCCGCCTCCGCCAGGTCATGCGTCACCAGCACCACCGTCTTGCGCAGCCGGGCGAAGATGCCGCGCAAATCACCTTGCAACTCGTGACGGACCAGGGGGTCCAGCGCGCCCAGGGGCTCGTCCAGCAGCAACACGTCCGGGTCCAACATCAACGCGCGCATCAGCGCCACCCGCTGACGCTGACCACCGGAGAGCTGCGAGGGGTAGCGCGCCAGCGCGTCCGTGGGAAAGCGCGTCAACTCCACCAGCGCCTCCAGCCGCGCGCGCGTCTTCGCCGCGGGCCAGCGCAGGTGGCTCGCCATGAGGGTGACGTTCTCCTCGCCCGTGAGGTGCGGAAAGAGGCCGCCCCCCTGGAGCGCGTACCCCACGCGATGGCGCACCGCGAGCAGCGCGTCGCCACCCACGGGCAGCGGCTCGCCATCGAAGAGGACGCGCCCGGTGTCGCACGGCAGCAGCCCGTTGAGCAGCCGCAGCAGCGTGGACTTGCCACATCCGCTGGGCCCCAGCAGCACCGTGGTGCGCCCTGTCGGCAGGCTCAAGCTGAGCGGATGCAAGGCCTGCAGGGCCCCGTAGCATTTGGAGACGTCCTGGAGCTCGTACACGAGGTGTCGTCCTTCGCGGCATCAAGGCAGGCTGAACGCGCCGTTGCAGACGGCGGGATACGGCGGCTCGGAGGCCAGGTGGCTGCACGCGGCGAAGAGCGCCCGGTCCTCCCACGTCACGGCCGCGGCCCACACGCGCAGCGGCCCCTCGGGAGAGGGTACCGTGAAGCGCGCGCAGCGCGTGTCCAGGTTCTCCAGCCGGCAGGGCACCTCCTCCACGGGCCCCGCGCCCGGCAGCGAATCCACCAACTCCGCCACGCTCCGCGAGCGCCAGCGCTCCGTCACCTGGGCCTGGGCCGGCTCATGGAGGCTCCACGACAGCGCCGCCCTTTCGCAGCGGATGCGCCCCGCGCGCGCCGTGGACGCGGCGAGCTGACAACCGTCCGGCACGGCCAGGGCCCGCCACGGCAGGCGCGGCGGGACGAGCAGCGCCTCGCGTCCCAGCGTCTCACCTTCAGGGCTGCCATTCGAGGCGAGGGACTCGAGCAGCTCCAGGCAGCGCGCCAGCAGGGGCCTCACGGGCGCGCGGACGACGCACCCGAGCTGCCGCACCCGCCCCAGCGCCCCGGCGACCGCGGAGGCATACCCGGCGGCGCGACAGGCCTCCGCCTCGCACGCCTCCACTCGGACCGAGGGCCACGGACTTCCCGCCAGCGGCAGTGCCTCCTCCACCACCGTGGCACCGGGCCCCAGCCGTTGACTGATTCGAGCCCGGGCCTCCTGCAGGGCCTGCTCGCGCGTCATGCCCTCCCGCTCGGTCAGCCACACCGTCACGCCGTCGCAGCGGTAGCGCCGCGAGTCGGCTCGGTCCGGAACCAGCGTGCAGCCCTCGAACAAGGCGCGGGCTTCAGGGAGGAAGGGCCCCACGGGCGTCGCCCCCTCGGGGGCCACGGGCGACACCCGAGACGCGGGCGCGGCGCACGAGCCCAAGGCTCCAGCCAGATACACCCACAGCAGCCTCGCGGCGGTCCTCATGCCGCCGGAGTTAGGCGTCCCCGCTTCGTCACGTCAACCCGGCGAGCCAGTCGACGGGACGGCGCGTTCACTCGAAGGACTCTTTCAGCCCCTGGGCCCGCTGCAGGTGACGGTCCGCGAGGTTGCCCGTCCTGTCGAGCATGAGGGTGAAGGCCCTGTCGTTCCTGTACGTCGCCCGTGCCTGCTTCACGAGCCGCAGGCCGCCCTCCTGGTCATCGACGACGCGCTTCAGGAAGGCCTCGTCGAAGTCCCGGCCCTGCGCCTCGCGGAGCACCTCCAGGTCTTGCTGGGCATACGCCACGGCCTGCACCAGGCGGGCGTCCGCGCGCTGCATGGACAGACTCGGCCCCGGGAGGAGCCCCCCGTCCTTGCTCCCCGAGCCGCCCATCCCCGCCGTGACCCGGGGCTGCGTGAGGTCCGCCACCACCCTATCCATGGACGACGAGCCGCCCCACGCCTTCAAGTCCTGGAGGTGCCGGCGGTGGTCCTCCACCAGCCGCAGCGCGAACTGCCGCACCTGCGGGTTGGCCGACTTCTCCAGCGCCAGGTTGCCCGCCGCGATGGCCGTCGCGTCGAAGAGGGCGAGCTGCGCCAGGAGCAGGTCCCGCTCCGACAGGGACTCACGCGTCTGCCCGGCCTGGGCCGCCTCCGCCCGGGCGGTGAGCCCCACCAGGGGGCCCGTGCCCCACAGGGCCGCCAGGAGCACCGCGCCGCCTGCTCTGCCAAGCCTTCCAGCCATGTCCACCTCCCGACGAAGCGATGTCCGAAGGTGGGCCTCACATGGCGCTCACGGCAAACACGGCCTGCCCGGCGGGGCCTCCCCGTGGGGCCCCGTGGACACGACGCTCAGTCCTGGCGCTTGGCCGCCACCATGACGTTGGCACCAGCGGGGCTGCCCAGCGGCACCACGCCCAGCGTGACGGCGGCGCCGTCCTGGACGTTCGCGTGGGTGGCCTCGGCGCGCAGCAGCGGCAGGCCATGCGGCTGCTTCTGGAGGAACTCGATGAGCTTCTCGCGGACGACGCACCGCAAGTCCCACGCCTTGCCCGAATCCGCCGCGCTCACCAGCGCGCGCAGCTTCATGGTCCGCTCGGTGCAGTCCGTCACCTGGAGCCCCGCCACCTTGCCGTCCCAGAGCGCGGCGCCGTCCGTCTCGCAGATGCGCCGCAGCTCGGCGCGCACGGCCGGCACGTCCGTCCGGAAGTCCGCGAAGATTTCCGCCGTGCCCATGATGTCCGGCGACACCTTGCTCCAGTTCTGGAAGGGCTTGTCCAGGAAGTGGCTCATCGGCACCACCAGCCGGCGCAAGTCCCACACCTTCACGACGATGTACGTGAGGGTGATTTCCTCCACCCAGCCCCACTCGTTCTCCACGATGACGGTGTCGCCAATGCGCACCGGCTGGGTGATGGAGAGCTGGATGCCCGCCAGCAGCGTGGAGATGGACTTCTGCGCGGCCAGGCCCAGCACCAGGCCGGCGATGCCCGCGGAGGCCAGCAGCGACACGCCCACGTTGCGCACCGCCTCGAACTGGAGCAGCAGCAGCGAGCTCGCCACCAGCACCACGGTGGACTCGATGACCCGGCGCATGACGGCCAGCTGCGTGCGCAGCCCGCGCACCCGCGCCACGTCCGGGCCCTCCGTGCCCACGCGGTGCTCCAGGAAGCCCGCCGCCAGCTTCACGAAGCGCATGAGGAACCACGCCAGCGACGCGATGACGACCGAGCGCGCCACCAGGTCCACCAGGTGCTGCGCGGGCGGAGGAAGCAGCAGCATCCGCGTGCCAGAGGCCACCACCGCCGCCGCCAGGGGGTGCCGCAACGGCCCCTTCCCCGCCGCCACCAGCTGGTCATCCCACCCCGACTGCGTCATGCCCGTCGCCCGCGCGCCCACGCGCAGCGCCACCGCCTCCAGCAGCCGACCCGCCAGCCACGCGCCCATCAGCAGCAGCCCCAGGCCCAGCCACTGCCACAGCTCCAGCACCCACACCGGCCGCATGAAGAGCAGCGGCGGCAGCTTCTCCAGCACCGGCGAGCCGTACAAAGTGAAGAGCGTGTCGATGGCGCGCACCGTGTCCTCGCTGACCACCCAGACAGCCCCCTCCGGGCGCTCCACGCGCTGCAGGCGGATGTCCACCGCGCCGCGCGGCAGCGGAATCTGTCCCAGCGAGTCGTAGACGGGGTCGGCCGCGTCCCCCTCCGGCTTCTGGCTGATGTTCGAGAAGTCCAGCCACAACATCCGGTCCAGCACGAACACCAGCCGCCGCGCCAGCCGCAGCCCCTCTTCGGCCTGCTGCTCCGGCGGCACGTGGGACAGCCACAGGTAGTGGGGCGCGCGCGCCGCGTCCCGCGCGTGGGCCGCGTCCAGGAAGCCCGCCGCCGTCGCCATGGGCGTGCGCCGGTCCACATCCGCCGGGGGCTCGCCCAGCCCTCCGTTCAGCGCGAACCCCGGCATGGGCAGCAGCAACATCAGGAGCAGGGCGAGGCGACGGCGCATGTCGTTTCCTTCGAGGATGGAAGGGAGATGATTGGCTTCCCAACAATCACGAACGACACGGGCTGTCCAGGGTCCACGTCACGCCGCGTCACGGCGGAGTGCCCGTGGGGCGGGCGAGCGGAGGCGCGCGGCTCCGCTGGGCACCATGGCGAGGCGCCTTGCGACATGACACGGGGCGGAGCGTCCCCCTCCGAGCGCTCCGCCCCGCATCCGTCCCCCCCGGCCTGCCTCAGGGCGTGCAGGCCCCGTGCGTCACGCTGGTGCACGGGTCGCTGGCGCCACACCGCGTCCAGCGCGCGCAGCGAAGCGCGTTGTAGTCCTCGAACGCCTGCACGCTCGTGGTGCGCCGCCCCTGGCTCTCCGACTCCAGGCACAGCTCGTAGTCGGTGATGGGAGTGTTGGGGATGTCATAGACAGTCTCATCCGCCGCCAGCATCCCGCTGGCGGTGGCACACTGCAGCGCGTTCGCGGGCGAGCTCGCGCGGACCTCCACCACGCGCCGGGCGCACAGGTTCGTGTCCTGGATGCCCACGGAGTACACGGTGCCGTCCGGGTCGCAGGTGTGCGCCGCCACGGACTGGCAGCTCCCGCTCACGCACACGGCGTTCGCGCGGCAGAACTGGCTGCTCCCTGAAGAGACGCAGCACGCCTCGCCCACCTCGCCGCAGTTGCGGCAGCGCTCGCCCGCGGCCTCCATCACACACGTCAACGTGCCATTGCAGGACGTGGTGCCCGCGCTGACGCAGCAAGCGCCGCCTTCGCTGCCACACGGCTCACAGTTGCCGCTGCGGCAGACCAGCCCGGCGTTGCAGCTGGCGGAGTCCGTCCTGCAGGCACAGCCGTTGGTTCCATACTGGCTGGGGGAGCACGACGAGGAGCTGCTCTGGCAACCGCCGCAGCCCGCCAGGATGGCCATGAACACCATCATCAGCCCTCGGATGAGGGAGAGGTTCGATTTCACGAGGAAGGTCCTTGTTTGTGGAAGCATGGAAGTCACGCTGGCCGGGACACGGCTCACGGGCTCAGCACCAGGTGGACGCGCTGGCCCTGCTCATCCTGGGCCTGCACCAGCACGCTGAAGTCATCGGCGAGCGCGAGCGCACTCAGGACGCGGTAGCCGGCCTTCTTCAGCTCCTCCGGCAGCATCGACTCCAACGGCGTGGCCGTCTCCCCGTCGGGCGAGGCGAGGAAGGGCACCTGCGTCTTGCCGTCCTCGGCGGTGGCGGTGCCCAGCACCCAGCCTCCGTCGTTGATGGCCACGGCCTTCGCGGCCACGACGCCCTTGGGCACGGACAGCCACCGGACCCCCTCCTGCTGCCGCGACCAGATGAAGGGACGGAGGCGCTTGTTCGAATCGAGCGCGGTGCCCGCGAACTCGCCCACGTCGTTCAGCGCGGTGACTTCGGACTCGCTGTCCAGCAGCACCTTCACGTCCTTGCCGTAGACGCGCGCGGCGCGGGGCCCCTTCTCCGTCTCCAGCGTCACCGCCACCTCCCCCAGCGCGTTGAAGAGGACGCGGCGCTGCGGCAGCTCGTCCAGGCCGGGGTGCCTGGCGGGCCCCACCTCGTCCACGCGGTAGAGGCTCTTGCCGTCGTTCGGGTCCCGCACCAGCAGCGTGCCGTGCGCGTTGGCCGTCACGGCCTCCCAGCCCTCCAGCCACTGCTCCGCGCCCGCCTTCACGTCCTCCGAGCGGAGCAGGAACGCGCTGGGGCCCTTGGCGTTGTAGGCCGTGCCGAAGATGTCCCCCGTCGAGTTGACGCCCGCCACGCGCACCTGCTCCGCGCCGAGCACCTCATTGAGCCAGTACGTCTCGCCCTTGCCCGTCAGCAGGACCTCCGACTTCGACTCCGCATCCTTGTACCGGGCAATCACCGCCCCACCGTTGAGCACGTGGACGGGGACGTAGAGCGAATCGATGAGGAGCCAGCGCACGAAGGGGAAGACATGCGTCACGCAGGGGTTCACGCGCACCTTCACGCTCTTTCGGACGCCGCCCGACGCGCCATAGATGACGGTGGGCCCCGTCCAATGAGGCGGCAGGCGCAGCGTGAAGCGCGCGGTGCGCTGGGCCTCGGGGACGCGCACGGGCAGCACGCCCACGCTCGCGTCCACGCTCATCAGGTCCACCAGGATGCCGCCGGTGGGCGCGGGGCTGCTGAGCCACACGTCGCCGGACAGCTCGCTGTACCCCCTGGAGGGGCAACGGCTGGCGGGCGTGACGACGACCATCGACGACAGCCGGGGGCGCGGCACGCCGCCGTAGGCGACGAACTGCTTCACATCGACGTCCTCCGTGAAGTTGATGTCGAAGATGAAGGTCTTGTAGCCGCTCACCTTCGCCCAGGAGCCGGGCGCCAGCGTCAGCTCCACGTTGTGGGGGCAGGCGGCGCTGTCGCAGTAGGGGTCATCCGCGCCGCGCACCTGGCGGGCGTAGGCCTTCAGCGTCCCCCGCACCCGCGTCACGTAGGTGGAGTCCCCCAGGTTGTAGCGGCTCGGCAGGGTGTCATCGAAGGTCCAGGTGATGACATTCCCGGAGCGCGAGCCAGACATGTGCAGCACCAGGTCCGAGTTGAGACCGAACTGCCGCGCCGGCACGTTGAGGTTCAGCGTGTTGGCCGCCTTCGGCAGCAGCCAGTAGCCGGTGGCGTAGTCATTGCCCTTCACGCGGATGCGCGCGGCGTTGAGCCGGATGTTCGTGCCGCGCCGCACGTCGTCCACGACGTCCGCGTGGGCGGCCTGCGCCAGGAAGAAGCCAAGCAGGGCCAGGGGCAACAGCCCGTTGAGACTGCGTTTCATGAGGACCTCGACTGCGGTGGGTGGGTTGAAGCGAAGGGGCTCAGCCGCCGCGGCTGGCCGAGGCCTGGGCCATCAGCGCCATGACGCGGGCCCGGGTGGCGGGCTGCTGCCCCGGGCGGACGGAGAGGGCCTGGAGCATCCGGAGGACGGCGGCGCTGTCATCCATGCGGGGGGTGAGGACGTTGAGCAGCGCGGCCTCGGCGCCCGGCGCGAGCTGCCCCGCGACGACCCAGCCGCTCAGGCGCTCCAGCTCGGGTGCGCCCAGGGCGCGGGCATTCAGCGCGTCCAGCAGCGCGCCCTGCACGGCGCGCTCCGGCTCGGACATGAGCGCGTCCAGCAGCATGCGCGTGGCGGCCTCCTGGGGCGCGGTGCGCAGGGCCTCCGCGGCGGCGGAGCGCACGCCGGGCGCCGTGTCACGCAGGTGGGGCGAGGCCAGGTCCAGGACGCGCTGCGCGCGGCTGTTGCCCAGCGCGCGCAGCGAGTGCTCCCGCGACTCGGCGTTGTCCGCGCGGGTCAGGGCGTCCTCCAGCGGACGCAGGAACTCGGCCACCTCCGGACTGCCCGTGGGCAGGCGCGAGGCGACGGCGCCCAGCGCGTAGGCGGACGCGCGCTCGGTGCCAACGTCACCGGCGGCCCGGGCCTCCGCGTTCATCCGCGCCAGCAGCCGGCCCGTCTCGGGCTCCGGCTCGCGAAGGAAGCCCGCGCGCTGCACCATCAGCCCGTGCGCGCCGGAGTGCTCACGGGCCTCCGGGGAGACAACCAGCTCGCGCAGCGTGGCCTGGGCCTCCGCGTGCCCCGCGCCGGCCAGCAGGTCGAGCAGCAGCTCGCGCATCGCGGGCGACTTGCCCTTCTGGCGGAAGAGCTGTCCCAGCTCACCGGCCCGGTGGGGCTCCAGTTGGAGCGCGGCGATGGCCCGCCGCGCGAAGGTGCCCAGCTCGGCGATGGCGCCGGGGTCGGTGGCGGACGCGAGCACCTGGAGCGCCGCGTCCACCGTCATCCCGTCCGCCTGGCTGGTCGTCAGCGCCAGCGCCTCGTCGCCCTCGAAGGCCACCTGAGACGGCGCGCGGACAACGGGCTTGTCCTCCGAGGCCGGCGGCAGCGGCTTCTGCTGGCGCGTGGAGAACGTCAGGCGCACCCGGACGCGCCGCGACATCAGCGGCCGGCCATCGGTGTGCGTGGCGTCCAGGATTTCGTCGTGGGACACGCCGGCCAGGAAGCCCTCCGGGTCCCGGTCGAAGTGCGTGAGCGAGCTGAGCGTCTGCCGGAAGGCCGGCGCGGTGGCGGCGGCCCGCAGGGACTGGTACCGCGCGCGGCGGCGCGTCAGGCGCGTGCCCTCGCCGTCGAACTGGAAGCGCGCCTCGACCTCGCCCGTCTGCGTGGACTCGACGGCGCTCCACTCGGCGTCATCGCGAAGCTGGGTGGGGAACAGCTCCGTCGCCAGCGTCTGCGCGAGCTGGCGGAACATGGGCGGCTCCGCGTCGGAGAACCGGACGGCCACCAGCGCGCCCCGGGCGTCCAGCTCCAGCCACGCCGACGCCGTCTGGGGCAGGTGCGCCTGCACGGTCGCGGCGTCGGGGAAGAGCGCCTGTCCGGAGAGCGTCGCGTCGTGCCGCTCCAGCCGCTTCACCGCCAGCCGCACGCGCGCGCCATTCGCGCGGACCTCCAGCGCCTGGAGCGTCAGCTCACCGTCCAGGCTCAGCGTGCCGTCCATCGTCTGGGGCGCGTCCCCCTGCTGCGGAACGGGGAGCGCCACGCGCTGCAGGTCGTTCCAGGCGAAGTGGTACGTGCGCTCCTCGCCCACGGTCCACCGGTAGAGCGGCAACCGGGAGGCGCTGACGGGCGCGTCGGCCGCCACGGCTTCCGGCGCGGCGGAGGAGAAGTAGGACCAGACGGGCACCGCGCCCGCGAGCAGCAGGGTGGTGGTCAGCGCGGCCGTGCGGACGGCGAGCCTCGAGCGACGCATGAAGGACTCCAGACAGTTGGGGAAAGGGGCCGCCGCGGTTGCCGGATGGGCACACCGCGGCGGCCAGGGGGTGACGCGGACTAGTAGACGCGGACCAGCGGCAGCGACCTGGACTCGTTGTAGATGTTCCAGGTGTTGCCGAAGCCGTTCCAGCTCACGATGGTGACCTCGCCCTTCAGGAAGAGCAGCTCACCGAAGAGCTTGATGCTGCCGTCCAGGAAGCGCAGCTCGATGTCCAGCTTCGACGACGCCCGCAGGAACAGCGTGTTCGGGTTCGTCGGGTGCGCGGGCGAGCTCAGGTAGAGGCCGATGTCGCCGTAGAGCGGCACGTTGACGCGGACGATGGTCAGCTCACCCCGCACGCCCACCTGGAGGCCCGGAATGCCGATGCCCACGGACGCGAAGCCCTTGACCGCGGCGAACGGGGTGATGGTGCCGTACAGGTCCACGCCCAGCAGGTCCTCGGCGCAGTTGCGGGTGACGGCGCCGCCGATGTTCATCTTCACGCCCGCCTCCGCGGACAGACCGCCCTGCACGGTGACGGGGACGAACACGACGACGAAGGTCGCGGAGGCCTTCGCGGCGTCACTCGCGAAGTAGGGCCTGCCCTCGTAGAAGGTGACGCGCAGCGGGTGGTGCTGGTCGTGGCTGTAGACGGAGTTGCCCAGCACGCGCGCGTTCAGCCTGAGGCGGATGCCGTTGCCCTCCGTGCCGGCCTCGCCGCTCACGTGCGCCACCTCGTGCCGCGTGGAGCTGAACACGTTCGCGTAGGCGTTGAACTCGCCGTAGAGCCGCACGTCGCTGTCGCACCAGGCGCCCAGCGTCTTGTTGCGCAGGCCCGAGCCCGGCTGGACGTACTCCCAGCCGGCCACGTAGTCGTAGCCACCGCCGAAGGTGGCGCCGCCCGCGTAGCCGCTGTCGCTGGACTCACCGCCGTGCCGCACCGCGCCCGTGGACGGGTTCGTCGGCGCGTCCAGCTCCAGGATGTGGGCGCCGTAGATGGCGATGTACTTCGCCAGCAACGACGAGGAGAGCGTGTAGTCCTTCTTGTCCAGACCCTTCAGCTTGAGCTTGTCCGCGTTGCGCACGAAGCTCTCCGGACCGAAGTCGTTGCCGGTCAGGAAGAGGCACGCCTGCAGGTCGGCCTCGCGGCGCGGGGCCATGGCGGCCTCCAGCATCGTCTTGTAGCGGCGGGGGCTCCAGTCGCACACCGTGGGGCCCTGGGTGTCGAGGCAGCCGTCCTTCTGCGCCTTGACCAGCGACTCCTCGATGGCCTGGTCCAACCCGTACAGCCGCTCCGCGGCCTGCTTGTCCAGGTCCGCCGTCTGGTGGTCGCGCGCGCGGAGGACCTTCGAGGCCAGCGCCCACTCCGCGTAGACGGCCTCGCGCTGCCGCAGCAGCGCGGTGAAGGACTCCTGCTCCACCTGGTAGTGGTTGAGCACGTCATCCGCGATGTGGTTGAACTGCTCGGCCTGCTTCTTGTGCCACTCGTCCGACGGGGCGACCCAGTTGCGCGCCTCCACGTTGTTGGCCAGCTTCGCCGCCTCGGACTCGAAGACGTAGCCGTTGATGCCCTTGGGGTAGGGGCCGGGCGTGAAGCGGAAGTACGCGTTCTTCGCCGTGCGCGCCCCGTCCCAGATGGGAGCCAGCTTCTCCTGGTCCCGGCTGTAGAGGACGCGGTCCGCGATGCCGTCCTTTTCGTAGGCCGCCTGGAAGAAGGCGCGGTAGTCGTCGCCGAACCGCCCCGCCTCCCGCTCGAAGCGGCTGAAGTCGAGGTACTTCTCGTCGACGAACTCCTGGCAGGACGTCACCTGGGTGCCGTCCTTCTCCCAGCCTTGAATCCGCGCCAGGTAGGCCTTCTCGTCCTTCGACAGGTTCTCCAGGTGCTTGCGGTAGAGAATCTGCCCCTTGAGCACCTGCCCCATGAGGCTCTGGTCCATGCCCTGGAAGCGCGTGCTCTTCGGGACGTGGGCCTCATAGGCCACCGTGCCCACCTTGCCGCCCAGCTCCTCGGGCAGCAGCGCCTCGCGCTTGGGAGCGGCCTCCCAGCCGGCCTTCCACTGCACTTCCACGGCTTCCTGGCAGTACGCGTCGTGGACGCTGCCGCAGCTGCTGGCGCGGTAGTCGACGTCCACGCACTGCTGCAACGAGGGCTTGGGGCAGTCCTGCGCGAAGCTCGCCGGCGCGGCCAGCACCGTCGCCGACAGGCCCGCCCAGCGAAGCTGGCGGCGTAGCTGTTTCGTGTGTTTCCGCTGATTCATGTAGCGCGTCGTCCTTGTTGAGGGACCGGCTCCGGGCTCGGCCCTGTGGGGGCCCAGAGCACGGCGCGTGCCGGAGGCGCTCCACCCGGGCTCCAGAGGGAGGCCACGGGGAACGCGGGGACACGCGGGCAACAAGGAGCTGCGGGGTGTTGTCTGCGAAGCTACGGGCGCGGGTGGCGGAAAAGGCCACCCGCGCCCTTCACGTCAAGGCAGTGCTACTGGATGCTCCACACCACGGTGCCGCCGCAGGTGCCGGACGAGTAGCAGCCGGCGCGAATCTGCAGGGTGGTGGCCGAGGTGGAGGTGTACGTCAGGCTGGAGCCCCGGCCGCCGCACGCGTCGTCATTGGCGGCCGCCTGCGTGGCGCCGTTGAAGAGCCTCAGGTAGGTGTCGCCCGTGAAGGACGCGCCCGTCAGGCCGCAGGTGGCCACGGTGATGGTCTTCCCCGCGGCGATGGAGACGCTCTCATTGACGGTGTTCTGCTGGGCGCTGTTGGTGTTGCTGGCGTTGAAGCTGAAGCTGCCCGTGGTGGGGCCGGTGGTGCCGCCGGAGGTGGTCCAGGCGACGCTGCCGCTGCAGCTCCCGCTCGAGTAGCAGCCCGCGTTGATGATGTAGTCGCCCGCGGCGGGGGCGACGTAGGTGAGGCTGGAGCCACGGCCGCCGCAGGCGTCGTCGTTGGCGGAGACCTCGGCGCCGGTGGCGTTGCGCAGGCGCAGGTACGTGTCACCCGTGAAGGACGCGCCCGTCAGGCCGCAGGTCGCGATGGTGAGCGTCTGCCCCGCCGTCAGCGCGATGGCGTAGTTGGTGGTGTTCTCCTGGGCGCTGTTGGTGTTGCTGGCCGAGTAGTTGAACGGGTTGCCCGGCGGCGGCGGCGGCGGCGGGGGCGGAGGAGGCGGCTCGGTGTTGCCGCACAGGCGCTGGCTGCCCGCGACGGAGCAGTAGTGGTCCACGGCGGGGCGCACGTAGGTGATGTCCTCGCCACGGCAGCCCGTGTCGGTGCACTGGTTCACGACGCGGCAGGAGCCCTGGTTGACGTAGTCCGTCTCGCCACGGACCAGGATGCCGGCCACGGTGAAGTTGTCGTTCTCGTAGACGCCCGAGCCCGAGTTGCCACCGAAGGTGTCCGTGTTGGCGATGAAGTAGTCCATCGTGCCGGAGCGGGCGTCACGCACCCAGCCGCCGTCGTCAATCTTGAACGGGATGCCGCTGCCGGAGCCAATCACGGACACGCCGGTGTTCACCGGCAGGGCGGCGCTGCCCGGACGGATGGGCGCCGGCTCGAAGCGCGGCGTGGCCGGACGGTCCAGCCGGGCGATGGCGTAGTCCAGGTTGCGGCCGTTCACCGTGCCCAGTTGGCGCGCGACGATGGACTGGCAGGAGAAGACGTCCTGCGTCGTCACCGTCTGCAGCCCCGAGGCCGACGTGCGGTAGAAGTTGAAGACGAAGCGGGTGTTCGAGCAGTCCGACGTGCTGATGCAGTGGCCCGCGGTGAGCACCAGGTCGTCATCGATGAGCGTGCCCGAGCAGAAGGCCGGGGTCGGGTCGCTCAGGAAGCGCTGCGTGGAGCACAGGTTGTAGGCGCTCTGCAGCGTGGACGCGTTGAAGGTGATGTTGTTCGGGTTGGAGGTGTTGAGCGCCGACGGGCGCATCAGCGCCACGGTGGACTTCTCGGCGCGCTGGCGCAGCGCCGCGGAGGCCGTGTACGCATAGACGTCCGTGCGGTGGTCGGCGCCGTAGATGACGTCCTGCTGCTCGGCGCCCAGCTCCGGGGACTTCTCATCCACGGGGTCCATTTCGGGAGCCGGTCCACAGGCCGCGACCGACACGGAACACAACAACGCGCCGAACAGCTTCCGGCGCAGGGGAATACGGGTGATGCGCATGGGCGACCACTCCTACGATGAGGGCCCGCCAGAACGGACGAGCAAGGCCACTCTACGCCTCCCTCCGACATCATTTCATGCAATTCAGTTGCAAACCGCATAGCCCGACAGGGCCATTAAAAATTTATTACTTGATTTCATTGCCGTAGGCCTTTTCGAGCAGAACGTCGCTGCGCGAGCCCGAGGCCTTGGCGGCTTCGACGTCCAGGCCCTCGCCATGGCCGCGGCCACGGCCCTCGAACAGCAGGGACGCGCCATTGAATGCCGCGGAGCGCGGGCACGACGGCAGCTTCAAGCCGGAGCGCAGCAAGTCACACGGCAGCGAGCGCGCGGTGTCGAACGTCGCGTCGCCCTCCGTCTGCGCGCGCAGATAGTGCACCCGCCCCGCCTCGAAGCGCAGCGACACCAGCCCGCGCCCCAACAGGCGCTCCACCTCGGCGCGGGGTCGCGCCTGCCGCCAGGGCTCCTGCCCGCCCTGGGAGAAGGTCAGCCACCTGCGCCACTTCAGCGGCGCCAGTCCCAGGGCCTTCGCGTCCTCGGACCGCACGCGCACGGTGCCGCGAAAGGCCTGGCAGTGCGTGGTGTCACAGACAGGGCGCCCCGGGTGACGGCTGTGGCCGTGCTGCTCGTTGTGCGCCACCACCCGCGCCAGCGCCACGCGAGGCTCGCCCGTCAGCGTCACGTCCTCGGCGGCCACCACGCCCGCCGCGTACTGCAGGCGCGTGGTGCGGAAGATGAAGTCGGAGCCGCGCCGCGCCTTCATCGCGCTGGGGGTGGTGGGGACGCCCGGCGGCGGCCGGTACGGCGGAGGCGCGGAGGTGATGAAGACGCCCGCGTAGTCACGCCCTCCTTCCGGACCGCCAGGGAAGCGCACGCGCCAGGGCGCGCCCAGGCACACCGCCGCGCCACGCTTCGTGAGTGAGGCCAGCGGCGCCCAGGCCTCCGCGCCCGCGCGCGGCACCCCCTCCTCCAGCGAGAAGCCCGCGCCGGCGCACCGCGCCTCCACGTCGCCGGCGGGCAACAGTCCCAGCACCTGCACACGCGCGGCCTCCAGGCCGGCCTGCTTGCGCGCGCGCGCCAACGCCTTGGGCACTTCGTCCGCGAACTGGCGAGGCATGGCGCCGGGCCGCACCACCACCGCCACCAGGTCCGCGTCCACGGCGGCAATCCAGCCGAACTGGGGCCGGCTCGCCGCGTCGCGCACGGTGCCCGTCTTGGTGGCCACGCCCGCCAACGACTTCGACGCGGGCAGCTCCGCCAGCGTGCCGCGCGCGGCGTTGTCCGCCAGCAGCGCCACCACCTCCGGCCGGGCCTCCGCCAGCAGCCGGTACGCCTGCGCCACGCCCCAGGGCGACAGGGCCCGCGTGGAGCGCAGCCCCGTCGCCTCCGCCATGTCCTCCGGCAAGCCCGTCAGCCCCACCGAGGCCAGCACCGGCCCCCACGCGCCGAAGGCCCGGGGCGCCGAGCCCCGCGCCTCCCAGTCCAGGAAGTAGCCATTGCACGAGCGCAGCAGCGCGGTGCGCGCGTCCACCTTCGCCGGCAACCCCGCGCCGCAGAGCCACTCCGGCACGCCCGGACGCGGCGGCAACACCGGGTGCTCCGCGCCCGCCGCGTACAGGAAGGGCTTGAGCACCGAGCCATACGGCAGCGCGCGCCGCACGTCCCCCTCCGCCAGCAGCACCTCTCCCGAATGGCGGCTCACCACCACCGTGGCGGGCCGGGCCTCGCGCACGCCCACGCCCGCCAGCTCGTCGATGGACAGCGGCGACGCCCACCGCGCGCCGTCCTGGCACTGCCGAAGCCTGCGCGACAGCGCCGGAGGAAAGCCCGAGGATTCGTTCAGGAGCCGCGCCAGCGCGCGCCGGGCCCGGGGCGTGTCCACCGCCGGCGCCATGGCCAGCTCCGACGCCGCGCGGGACAACGACAGGTAGGGCCCCTCCTTCCACGAGGGCAGCTCGCCACTCACCGCCACGGCGAAGGCTTCGTGGAAGAGGCGGTCCTCGCTGGACTGGGGACACGCCCACCACAGGAGCTGGTGTGCCAGCTCGTGTCGGAGCGCCAGCCGCAGCCGCTCATCCAGCACGCCCGGCGCGTTCTGCCGCAGCTCCACCCACCCCGGGCGCCCCTGGCCATTGCGCTGGGGCGTCAGCGCCGCGCCCTTCTGGAGGACGATGGAGCCAGGAGGCTTCGCCGGCGCGCCTCCGGCCTCCTGGACGTAGCGCGCCTCCAGCGCCGTCCAGGCGGCCTCGGCCTCGCGGCGAAGCCCGGCCTCGGGCGTCACGTCGCCGCGAGTGACGAAGGTCGGGGTGGCCGCGAGCAGCACGGCCACCGTGACGGCCCACCCCATGGACTACAGGTCGCCCAGGCGCTTTTTGGAGGGCACCACCTTCAGCGAGTCCGCGGCCGTCCGCCCGTGGATGCTGGCGGCGTACATGTCCTCGATGTGGGCGGGCGGCGCGGAGAACGTGCCGGCGAACTGCGCGCGCAGCACGTAGCCCACGGTGCGCGGGCTGTCGCTCCACCACGCCGGCTCCTCGAAGAAGAACGTCGCCCGCTCCGGGTCGAGCACGCGGCGCTTGAGCGCCTCGGGCACCAGCGGCAGCGAGTGCGGCGGCCCGCGGAAGGCCTTGTCCTCCTGGAGCGGCACGAAGCCCGCGGGCACCGCGTCCTCCACCACGTAGTACGCCGAGCGCACGCGGTTGTCGCCGCGCGCGTCCAGCGTCAGCTCCACGTAGACCTCCTCACCCTGGGACACGGTGTCGTCCGCGCCCAGCCGCACCTTTCCGCCCTCGCGCAGCACGTAGTAGGCGCGCTGGATGGACATGCCCTCCGCCTTCGGCTGCACGGCGGACAGCGGGGTGCGCGTGGTGGCGCGCAGCGTGGCCACGCCGTCGAAGCCGCCCACGTCCACGGTGCGCGTCCCTGGCGCCAGCACGGCCACCAGGCCCAGCCCGCGCGGGGTGAACTTCACCGGCGTCTTCACGCCCTTCACCTCGGGCGCCTTCATGCCCTGCATCGCCTTCGCGTCGCGCTCCAGCAGCCACAGCGAGTGCAGCAGCGCGGTGCTCCGGTCGAAGGTGGACAGGTCAGGCTCGGACAGCAGCTCCAGGATGCGGCGGCGCGCGCGGGTGATGTCCAGCGTGCCGAACGAGGCCGCGTGCGCGGCGATGGCCGTCAGGCCCACGCGCCGCAGCGGGAAGCGGAAGAAGGCCTCGGACTGCGCCAACGGCTGGCCCGGCGTGTGGGCGGCCAGCGTGGCGTAGCCCTGCGCGCTGCGCGTGACCAACGCATTGATTTGGGACTGGAGCGCGGGCTCCTTGATGACGCCGGCCTTCTCCGCGGCCAGCACCGCCAGGGCCAGCGGGTACAAGTCACCACCCTGGGCGCCCTGCACCAGCGCCCGCACGCGCGCGGCCTGCTTGGAGCCCTCCAGCCGCGCCAGCACGTAGGCGCGCGTGGCGTCGTACTCGGGCGGCAGGCCCTCCTGCGCCTCCAGCCAGCGAGCGCTCTCCACCAGGCGCGGGTCGGCGCGGTCCACCAGCCCCGCCTCGGCCGCGTAGGCCAGGCCGTCCAGCGCGATGAGCGTCAGCGGCAGGCTCGGCGTCTCATAGCCGCCGAACCAGGTGAAGCCGCCGCCCTTCACCGACAGGTCGAGGATGCGCGCGGTGCCCTGCACGGAGCGGCTGCGCGCCTCCGCCAGCAGCGCCTGCGTGTCCGTGTCCAGCTTCGCCAGCGCGCCCGCCTTCTGGAGCACCTGGTACACCGCCACGTTGGGCACGGTGGTGGACACGAGCTGCTCCAGGCAGCCGTAGGGGTACGTGAGCAGCTCGCGCACGTTGGACAGCGCCGCGTCCACGATGGACGGCTGGAGCACCAGCTCCACGCGCGCCAGCGTCGCCTCCTTGGGCGCGGGCACCTCCAGCGCGCCGCCGCCCCAGGCGCTCACCTTCACCACGTCCTCCACCGCCGCCGGCCCCACCTCGAAGCGCTTGAAGTCCTTCAGCGGGTCCTTGCCGCCGGCCACGTTCACGGTGAGCTGGGCCGCGCCCGTGGACGCGGCCTTCAGCGTCAGCGGGACCACCTGCTCGCCGCCCCTGGCCAGCTCCACCTTGTGCTCGAACTGGTCCGCCTTCAGCGCGCCCAGCGTCGCCAGCTTCACGTCCAGCAACTGGCTGGCCGGCGACTTCTCCCCCGCCGACAGGCGCACGGAGGCGAGCGCCTCGTCGCCTTCGCGCAGGAACTGCGGCAGCGCGGCGTAGAGGTTGAGGCCGCCGCGCGTGGCGAACTCGGAGGTGCCCTCGCCGAAGCGGCCGGAGGTGTCCGCCGCCACCGCCGTCACCACCCACAGCGTCTGGTTGGAGGGCAGCGTGAAGCGCACCGTGGCGCGGCCGTCCCGGTCCGTCACCACCGCCGGGTCCCAGTGCGCGGTGTCGCGCTCCAGGTCCTTCGTCTGGCGGCTGGGCGGCTTGATGGAGGCGAAGGCGTGGTCCGGCAGGCCCGCCATCTTCCGCGCCAGCGCCTCGCCGTAGCCGTAGCCCTGGAACTCCGAGGAGAAGAAGTTGGACACGTTGTTGCGCGCCGGCGGGTAGAAGAAGTCCAGCACCTTGGGCCGGAACTCGCTCTGGATGGCGTAGACGGCCTTGTCCACCACGCCCACGGACAGCTGCGCCACCACGCCGCGGCCCTCGTGGTCCACCACGCGCACGTCAATGCTCTGCTCGGTGAGCGGCGGGGCCTCCGCGCGGCGGGGCTGCAGCTCCACCGTGAGGGTGCGCTCGCGCGGAATCACCCGGAAGGCCACCGTGCGCTCCTCCCAGCGGCCCGTGGCCGTGGGGTACGCGATGGATGCGTACACCGCGCTGCCGAAGCGCTTCTCCACGTTGAAGCTGTGCACCAGCGTGCGGCCCGTCAGCTCCACCACCTGCGTGTCGTAGAGCGAGGCGCCCGACAGCGTCACCCACACCGGGCCCGCGTCACGGCCGCCCGAGCCCCAGCTGTCCGGCATCAGCGCCACCAGCTTCGCGGTGTCTCCCGGCGCCAGCGTCCCGGACAGCGAGGCCAGCGTCAGGTTGGGCACGCGCGCCACCGGCTCGTCCGCGCCGCCGATGACCAGCAGGGACTCCTCGCCCTGCCACGTCTCCCCGTTCTTGTCCTTCACCACCACGCGCGCCAGCACCGCGCCCACGTCCGAGGTGGGGACCTTCTCGCGGTGCGTGCCGTCCGCCGCCGTGGAGAAGGAGCGCTTGCCCAGGCTCTTCTCCGAGCCATCCGCCGCGCGCCGCACGAACTCCACCTCTCCCTGCGTCACGCCGTAGGGCTTGCCCGACAGCGTGGTGGCGCGAATCGCCAGCGTCGCGTCGCCGCTCTTGGCCACCACCGCGTCGGAGTAACGCGCCAGGCCCAGCACCTCCACCTTCGACAGGAAGAAGGCGGACGTGGCGTTGGCGAAGGTCTCCTGGTCGTCGCGCGCGCGCACGGTGAGCGTGTACCGGTACGGCAGCCGCTCCTCACCAGCGGCCAGCGCCGGCACGGCGACCTCGACCTCGGCCTCGCCGTTGGCGTCGAAGCCGCTGGCGCTGGACCACGGGTCGTCATAGGCGCCGCGCGCCTCCACGGAGGAGTACAGCCGCTCCGGCACGCTCAGCTTGCCCTCCGTGCTGGAGGCGCTGCCGTACGTCACGTCGCTGCCCTGGCCACCCTTGCCCGCGTCATCCACCCAGGCGGGCGCGTCCAGCAGGCTGCGGTAGAGGAACACCTCGTACTTCGTGGCGTCGGGCGTGCCACCGGCATAGCGGCGGGCGCGCACCTTCGCGCGCAGCGTCTGCCCGGGCACCACCGTCTCCGTCGCGGGCTCCATCTCCAGGTAGAACGTCGGCTTCACGTAGTCCTGCACGCGGGCCTCGCCCTGGTGCGGGTGCCCGTCCACCTCCGCCTCCACGCGCAGCACACCGGTGCCCAAGTCCTCGGGCACCTTCAGCGTGCCGTGGAAGGCACCGAACGCATCCACCGAGGCGCGCGTGGTGAGCGCGCGGCCCTCCTGCGAGACGAGCTTCACCTGCACCTGACGCTGCTTCGGCGTGAAGAGGCGCGCCAGGAAGGTGTCCGGCTGGCGCACCACGCCGCGGAACTTCACCTCGTGGCCCGGCTTGTAGATGGGCCGGTCGCTGTAGATGAACACGTCCGGCGCCACCGCCAGCGCGGAGTAGAAGTCCGTGTCGACAATGGCCGTGTCCCCGCCCGCCGTCGCCGTGGCGATGACGCGCGGCTCCGACACCTCCAGCGTCACCTCGCCCTTCGCGTTCGTCTTCCCCACCGGACCCTTGCCCTTGGGCAGGTACACCCGCACCTCGGCGCCCTCGCGCGGCTTCTGGTCCCGGCCCGCCACGCGCACCAGCACCTGGCCATCCGTCTGCTTGAGCTGCACCGTCAAGTCACTGACGACCAGCACCACCTGTCCCTCCACGCGGCCCTGCACCAGTTGGAGCACGTAGGTGCCCGAGGGCAGCGGCGCCAGCGTGACGCGGCGCTCCTGGAAGCCGCTGGGGCCGCTGGCGTTGAAGCCGGGGACATTGAAGTCCCGCTCGGCGCCGCCCAGGTCCAGGTTCAGCCACTGGCTGCGCGCCACCGTGAAGCCGGGCGGCACGCCCACCAGGCGCTCCGGACCCTCGGCCACCTTGGCCAGCGGCTCGCCCGAGCCCGCCGCTTGCGGGGGACGGGGCATGACGCCTCCCACCTCGTCACGGAAGGCGGGGTTGAGCGTGTCGAGCAGGAACATGCCCGGCGTGCGCACCGCGTTGAAGCCCCGGCTGAGCGCGCGGCCTGGGTTCTTCAGCGTGGGCGGCGTCTGGTACGCGCGCCGCAAATCTCCCTGGGCGCGGATGAAGGCGTCCAGGTTCTCCGGCTTGAGGACGCGCAGCTCGACGGGGCCCTTGTCCTCGAAGGCGACGTCCACCGCCACCGGCTCCTGGGTGCCATAGGCGCGCGGGACGGTGATGTAGAGCGGCTTGGCCAGGGCCACGCCGGACAGCATGAGCGCGGACAGGGCCGCCAGTCGGATGAAGCACTTCATGACCCGAAACCTCCAGGAACCAGCGAGTCGCCCTGCACGGTGCCGCGCAGGCCCAGGTACGGCAGCGACTCCAGGTCGCTCCGCGCCGCTTCGATTTCCGGGGGCGCCGCGCTCGGAATGGGCGCGTCGCGGCGGACCCGGAACTCGGACAGATAACCATCCATGGTGAGTCCGCTGAGCAGCCGGCCCGTGTTCACCCCGAAGGCCACCGAGGTGGGCACGCGCAGCCCCGCCACCACCGGGCCCGCCGCGTTGAGCATGTTGGGCTGCTGGCCCGCGCACGCCTTGCGCAGGCGCTCCAGCTCCGCGTCGTTGGACGCCAGCACCACGTGGTTGCAGTGGGTGCCGCGCACCAGCCGGTTGTAGCCACCGGAGAACAGACCCTCCAGCGCGGCCGCGTCGTCGGTGCGGCCCCACAGCACGGCCAGCTCCACGGGCAGCTTCGCGTCACCGCGCGGCGTCCACACCAGCGCCACCTGGCGCGTGCGCGTGGGGCCCTTGCCGCCGCCCTCCTCCCAGTACGCCTTGAGCGTCTCGGGCTCCAGCGACTCCGGCAGCTTGAGCTGGAAGGCCAGCAGCACCGGCGTGTCCTCCGGCACCAGCTTGAGCAAATCATCGGACAGGGGCGCGGCGTCCAGGCGCGCGGGGCCGTCCAGCAGCTCGCCCGCGATGCCCCGGCCCACCAGCCGTCCCGCCTCCACGCCGAACTGGAGCCGCGTCCCCGGGGCCAACCCCACCACGCTCGACAGGAGCTGCACCTCGCGGCCGTAGGCCGCAGCGTCATAGCCCAGCTCCACGTCCACGCCGTCCTGCGCCTCCAGCTCCGGCAGCTCCGCGCACAGGCCGTGGAGCACCGCCACCGGGTGGCGCGCGAGCACCAGCCTGTCGTTGAGCCGCCCCGCCCACAGCGTCTGCTCCGCCACCAGCCAGCGCTTCAGCTCATAGGTGCCCTCCGCGCCGCCGCCCGGGCAGTGCGGCGCCTTCATGCCGCCGCGGCTGGCGACCCCGTCCAGCGCCTCGTACGCGGACGTCGCGGCGCGGCCTGGCTTGGGGAGGATGAAGGCCGGCGTACTGGCGCGCGCGTCACCGGCGAACCACGTCACGCGGAAGGGGGCGTCCAACATCTGCCCCGCGAAGAGGTCCAGCACCGCGCCCTTGAAGCCCGCCTGGAGGTCCTCGCCGGTGGAGCCGAAGAAGGCGGCCCACGCGCCGACGAAGCCCTGGCCCAGCGGCTTCTGGAGCTGGTCGCGCAGCCACACGTTGGCCACCAGCGCGTCCCGCACCTTGCCCGGGTGGTGCACGTCCACCCAGAGGGCGGAGGGCGCGGCCGTGCCGGGCACGTCCAGCTCCGTCATCTCGGGCTCGGGCAGGCCTTCCACGCCCGCGCCCGCGCTGGGCGGGCCCTTGCGCTCACCGCCGAGCAGGTTCGTGACAGTGCCACCGCCGTCGCGGGACTCGCCGCTGCGCCGCCCCAGGAAGAAGGCTCCGGCCACGGCGCCGCCCACGAGGACGGTCACCACGCCGATGAGCAGCGCCTTGGGCGGGCCACTCTTGGGAGATGTCATGACATCCACTCCTTGAAACGGAAGAAGCCGAGGAAGGAAGCGTTCTGCGGCACCGGGCGCCACTCCAGCGGCGCCTCGGTGACCAGGTGGTGGAGGACGCCGGTGCGCACCGCGGCGCCCTTCTCCCCCGGGTGATAGACGACGCGCGCGGGCGCGTGGGCCCGGTCCTCCGGGCGCACCACCAACATCAGGTGGAAGATGGGGCCCGCGTCCTGCTCCTGGCGGAAGGCGAGCACGTCGCCGGTGCGCAGCGCTTCGCGGGTGGCGTCGTCGCGGCCCAGGCGCTGGAAGCTGTGCTGGAGCAGCACCTCCGCGTCCGCGAAGTCCGACGGGCGCCCCCGGCCGTCACGCCACAGCGGCGAGGACAGACGGTCCGGAGCGACCTGCTTGTACGCGGAACGGAAGGCGAAGCGGATGAGGCCCGCGCAGTCACGCTGGTCCGGATGCCACGCGGCGTCCTGCCTGCGGACCTGGGCCAGCGCCACGCGCGCCACCAGCCGCCGGAGCAGCACGTCGCGCGCCTCGGGCGTAGATGACGCCGCCGGCGCGGAAGCACGGGACGGCCCCACCGACGAGGACGCATGGGTCCGCGTACTGGCCGCGCCGGACGCGGACGGCGCGGACGCATGAGGCCGCACGCCAGCCGTTCCGTTCGCCAGGGGCGCGGACGCATGGAGCAGCACGAGCACGGGAAGGACGTGGCGCATGGACGTGAAGACCCGGACGACGGAGGCGTCAGTACTCACCGTCGCCGTTGGACTGGAGTTCCTTGAGGGCCTCATCCAGGTTCTTGGGCCACGCGGCGTGCTTCGGACGCGGGTCCTGCGAGGGCACGTACACCTCCGCCTGCCCGGCCCCGAGCACATTCACCCAGGCCAGCACGCGGGTGGTGCCCGGCGTGGCCAGGGGGATGCGCACCATGCGGCGAATCTCGCTCGGCGTGCCCTCGAAGAGCGACAGGTTCAGCGTGGCCACGGTGTGGGCCTTGTCACCGCTGGGCCAGTAGTTGGTGGCCACCAGGTACACGCCCTTGGGCGGCGCGCGGTGGATGTAGAGGTACGGGCCGTACGCGGGCTGATCGAAGTCACCGCCCTGCGAGTTGAGGAAGAAGGTGCCGCCGGAGGGGCTCGCGGTGTTGGCCCAGTACACGTGCGCCATCTTCTCCACGTCCAGGGTGCCGCCCTCGGCGCTGGCGTCGGTGGGCTCGTACAGGTGCAGGTCGGTGTAGACGCCGTCGGTGTCGCTGGTGAGCACCACCTTGAAGGGCACCGGCGGAATCTGCGCGTAGCTGGTGGCCTGCGCGCGCGCGGTGCCGGCCTGGTTGGTGGCCATCACCGTGACGACATTCTTGCCGCTGGCGGCGGGGAACTTGCGGCTGAAGCGCCCGCGGTACGTGCGCATCAGGTAGCGGTCGCCGTTGATGGACACCACCACCGGGTCAATGGTGGTGTCGCTGACGGTGCCCTCGATGAGCATCATCCGGTCCACCGTCCAACCGCCCGACGGCGCGGACAACGTGACGGCCGGGAGCGTCTTGCCCTTACCAATGGGCACGCCCTGTTGACGGGGATTGGCGGCGGGCGTCTGCGCCAGCAGCACGGCGAGGAGGACAGGCAGCATCACGCGTCCTTGATGGAAGGAGGTCCGCGAGCGTTCGCGGGTGGACAGACTGCGGCAGCAGTGCCCTCCTTTTCAAGTCGCCTGCCAGCCTCCTGGGCGGCGAGGCACACCTTCCCAGCTTTCGAGAGGCGCCACACGCGGTGGGAATCAAGACCCACCGCGTGCCGGCAATCCCTCAGGACGCCGTCGGGCTCTGCGCCTCGGCTGCTGCCGGCGCGGCCTGCGCTTCCTTCTTTTCCTCGGCCTTTTCTTCGGCCTTCACCTCGGCCTGTTCTTCGGCCTTCGCCTCGGCCTGTTCTTCGGCCTTTTCCTCGGCGCCGCCGCTGGCACCAGCTGGCTTGCCTGTGGCAGGAGCTCCCGGAGGAGGGGTCCGCTTGGCGGCGCTGGCGGCCTGACGAACGAGCTCGCGGGCCTTCTGCGCCACCTTCGGCGTGGGCGCGAGGATCATGAACATCAGACGCCCTTCCATGCGGGGCATCTGCTCCACGATGGCCACGTCCTTCAGGTCCTTGGCCACGTCGTCGAGGATGGCCGTGCCCTGCTCCTTGTGCGTGATTTCACGACCACGGAACTGGATGACGACCTTCGCCTTGTTCCCGTCCTCGATGAACCGGCGGGTATTGCGGACCTTGAACTCGTAGTCGTGCTCTTCCGTCTTCGGACGGAGCTTCACTTCCTTGAGCAGGACCGTGACCTGGGCACGCTTCGCTTCCGAGGCCTTCTTCTTCTCCTCGTACTTGAACTTGCCGTAGTCCATGATCTTGCAGACCGGAGGACTGGCCATGGGGCTGATTTCAACGAGGTCCAGCCCCTCTGTCCGGGCGCGATCCAGCGCCGCCTCGAGAGGCATGACCCCGAGCTGGCTACCGTCAGAGCCGACGACGCGGACCTCACGGGCACGGATACGGCGGTTGGTTCTCTGGTCGCGGCTCCCGCCGCGGCTGCTTCTCTGTTCGCGAATGATGGTGACTCTCCTCCGAATTGGGTTTCAGGCCTGCCCACCCAAAGGTGTGGCAGGCAGGTCCGCGACAACAAGGGACCGTACACACATGTGAAGCGCCCCGCCCTGCTTGGGACCCACGCCTGGCAGTGTAACCCGCGGGCGCAGGAGTACATCCCAATGCCCGCTCGCCCGGTAGGAAGGGGAGCCCTGGGTGAACTTTCCTCTTTGGGAGACGGTAACGCCAGAGATAACGCCCGAGCCGTCCACCTGCCGTGGAACCATGCCCCCAATGTACCCCCCAAGGG
This sequence comes from Myxococcus sp. SDU36, assembly GCF_030168875.1. Classification (NCBI taxonomy): domain Bacteria; kingdom Pseudomonadati; phylum Myxococcota; class Myxococcia; order Myxococcales; family Myxococcaceae; genus Myxococcus; species Myxococcus sp. SDU36. The sequence goes on along the minus strand of NZ_CP077414.1, from coordinate 7,264,940 downwards.
CCCTCTGGGGACGCCACTCCCGCTCGGCCCGGGGGGGGCGGGGAATTGCCGGGTGGGAAACAGACGGGCGTGGACGGAACGTTCCTTCCAGGCCGGACCCGGACCCGGAGTCATGGCAGGAGGCCCACGCCCCGCTCCGCCCACTCGCTCCCCAGGGCGGTGCGCGGGCGTGCCCGCGTCTCCGCGGCCTCCGTCCGGAACGTGTCCCGTGAGAGAGTCGGCCGTCTCCGCATCGGAGTCACACCATGAGTCCGCCCCCTCCGCCCATCTCCGCCGTGATTGCAGGACTGCTCGAAACGCTGGCCCGGGAGGACCGCTCCGTGGCCACGCCGCCCGTGGCGCGGACTTTCGATGAAGCCGCGCGGGCGCTCTACGCCATCGCCGGGCAGACGCGGGCCGCGCACTTCTCGGTGTGGGCGGACACGCTCGAAGACGGGCAGGACGCCGCGGGCATCAGCCTCTTCTATGACGTCCCCGACACTTCGGCGCGGCCGGGGCTGCTCGGCGCGGAGAAGCGCGGGGTGCGGCACGCCCTGGACCTGTCGCTCCACAGGCCGCTCACGGAGGCCATGGCGGCGCTCGCGAAACGCGGCGCCGATGCCCGGCGGCCCGACCGCGGCAGTGTGCCGTTCCCGTTCGAGGCCAGCAGCCCGGAGGTGGAGTTCCGGGTCCTCTTCCAGCCGGGCGCGCTGGGCCCGTGGGTCATCTCCGTGGCCCGGGACCGGCGGACGCGGGACGCGTTCCCCTCGTTCGCCTCGCTGCCCCTGTCCGCCGAGGAGTCCGGCTTCCTGTCGGAGCGCTTCCTCCAGCTCGACTCGCTCTTCCAGGGGCAGGGGGTGCTCTTCACCGGCGCGCGTGGCTCGGGGCGGACGACGTCGCTCCACGCGGCCATCGAGGCACTCCCGGATGGTGTGCGCGGGATGGCCGCGTTGGAGACGCCCCGCGCCACGGACCTCCGCTTCGGCATCGTCCAGCCTGGAGATGAGAAGACGATGGAGGGCACGCTCCGCGCGTTCCTGAGGCAGGACCCGGACGTGGTGTTCGCGGACGAGGTCCGCACGGACGAGGAGCTGCGGATGCTCATCAACGCGTCGCTGACAGGGCACGCAACGGCGGGCGTGCTCGAGGCCCAGACGCCCGAGGCCGCGCTCCAGCGGGTGCGCGCCGCGCTTCCCGACGTTTCCGTGGCGCCGCTCCTCGTCCATCACACCGTGGACGCACCGTCCGGCGCACGCACGATGGCGCTGTACCGCGTGGTGGAGGATGGGACAGGCCCGGGCCGCGTCGAGCGCTGGCGGCCTGACTGAACGCCGTGCGTCCGCTGGCCCACGCAGGCAGCCACCTGGCGCTCGCGTGGAACGCGGCGGATGTGCGAAACCCCAAGGGATGAAGCGTCACGCCCCGGCCACGGAACGCAATCGCGAGCCCCTGCTCGCCGTCCTCCGCGAAGTCCTCCCCGCCTCCGGCAGGGTGCTGGAGGTGGCCAGCGGCACGGGGCAACACGCGGCCTGGTTCGCCCGCGCCCTGCCCCACCTCGTCTGGCAGCCCACCGACGTGGACGCGGAGTCGCTGGAGAGCATCGAGGCGTGGCGCGCCGAGGAGGGCCCGCCCAACCTGCTGCCGCCGCGCCGGCTCGACGCGAGCGCGGAGTCCTGGCCGGAGGCGAACGCGGACGTCATCCTCAACGTGAACATGATTCACATCGCCCCCTGGGCGGCCTGCCAGGGGCTGATGCGGGGCGCAGGCCGGGCGCTGTCTCCCGGCGGGCTGCTCGTCCTGTACGGCCCCTACTTCGTCGAGGGCCGCGAGACGGCTCCCAGCAACCTGGCGTTCGACGCCTCCCTTCGCGCCAGGAATCCGGCGTGGGGCGTGCGGTCGCTGGAAGCCGTCACCGCCGAGGCCGCCCTGCATGGCCTGGAGCGCGAGCGCGTGGTGGACATGCCCAGCAACAACCTCACCGTGCTCTTCCGCAAACCCCGTCCCCCGGTGTCCCCACACTGAAGGCCGCCCGACACCGCGCCGGCGGAGTGCGGACCGCCGCACACGCCCGCGGCGCAGGCCCCCTTCACGCCCGGCACGCACGCCACTACCCCATCCCGTGGCGAGACGTGGGCGGGACAGGGGGAACACCATGCCGGACGCACCAGCGAGGGCCCGCGCGCCGGAGGCCGTGCTGTTCGCCTCGGCCCTCCCTGGCAACGTGACAGGCGCCCGGAGCCGTCAACGCGCGCTGGTGCTGGTGCTGGCCGCCGTCGGTCTGCACGCCGCGGCGCTCTTCGGCGCGGCCTCGCTGTGGCACGGCCTGCCGCGACGGCTCGAAGGCGAAACCACCCGGGGAGAGGTCCTCGTGCTCCGGCTGACCGCCAGGCCGCCTTCGGCGCCCGTGGGGGAGCTCACCGGGACGGCCCCCGTGGCCCCTCGCCCCCGGACCGCGCGCAGGCCTCGGCCCTTGCGCGCGCCCACGCCGGCGCGCACCGCCGCGGCACCACGCCCCCCCGAACCCGCGGAGCCGCTGTCCGTCGGGCGCCCCGCCGGCATCCCAGCCCACGGCCGTGACAGCCTGGCGGGCCGCGCCGTGGCGGGCATCACCCAGCGCGCCCTGGGGCCGGGCTTCCCGGGGCTGCTCGTGGAGCCGCCGCCCGCCACGGCCTCCGACAACCGCGAGGACGCGGCCCGGCGCTACTTCGAACAGATGTTCCGCGACCGCTTCGAGGACGTGCCCTACCCCCACGAGGCGCGGATGGCGGGCATCGAAGGGTCATTGGTGCTGCGCATCTCCGTGGGCGTGCAGGGTCAACTGGTGGCCCTGGGGGTGCTGGGCCCCTGCCCCCACCGCCTCTTGTGCGAAGCCGCGCAGGAGGCGGTGCGGCGCGCCGCGCCCTTTCCACCGCCGCCCCCGGCGCTCGGCGACCGGGTCACCGTCGAGCTGCCCTTCAACTACCACCTGCGATGAGCGCGCGTGCGGGCCGCGCTAGCCCGCGCGCATCCACCCTTCGCGCTCCAGCAGTCCGGCCACGCGGGCGGCCAGCTCGTCGCGGATGCGGTGGACCAGGACATCCGACTTGTCCTTGGGGTCCTCCAGCGGCCAGTCCTCGCGCTGGAGCCCCGGCACCTGGGGACAGGCCTCGCCACATCCCAGGGTGATGAGCCATTGCGCGTCCTGGGCCAGGTCGTCCGTGAGCAGGCGGGGCTTCACGTCGTGCAGGTCGATGCCAATGTCCCGCATCGCCGCGAGCACTTCGGGATGCACCTTGTCGCCAGGCTGCGTCCCCGCGGAGACGGCGCGCGCCTTCTGGGGGTCTACCATCACGTTGAAGAACGCCTCCGCCATCAGCGAGCGGCCAGCGTTGTGTACACAGGCGAAGATGACCTTGTTCATCAGACGTCCAACTCCATTCCTCAAAGGTTCACGCGCCCCTCCACGCGCGAAGCGACTTTCGGTGTGTTCAATCGCTTGCATATCTCACGGACGGCTGGCCGCAAAGGGAGTGGCCGGGCGGACGAAAGGCCACACACGCCTACCTTTGGCGGGCGCAATCCATTGCGCATGTGAAAAACGCCTGCAACTGCAACGCGGCGCGCAACCGGGAGGCATCCGCTGCGGCGGCGTCCCGGCCCGGCGCCCCCGTGGAACGGGAGGACTGGGCCGGGAACGCCCATGACACGGCGGAGCGGCTACTCCAGGCCCGCGGCCTGACCGTCCGCGCCGGCGCCGCCCAGCACGAAGCCGTCGAAGGCCACGTTGGCCATCAGCTCCACGCGCTCCTTGTGCTTCTTCAGCAGCGCCACGTTGGCGGCGGCCGCCTTCTTGGATTCCTCGGACAGCGGCTGCTCCTCGTTCGCGCGGGTCTCCTCAATCGAGTCCAGCGTCTCCTGGAGCTGCGCCCGGGCCTCCTCCAGCTGCGCGCGCTCCGCGTCGGAGAGCGAATCATCCGCCAGCCGCTTGTCGACCTCGGCCAGCTGCGTCGTCATCATCTTCCGGCCCTGCTCCGCCGCGGCGCCAAGCTGGTCCAGGCTGTCAGCCACCATGGAGGCATAGACGGTGGTGGTGATGCTCTGGAACTCGGCGGGCGACATCCCCTGCGCCTTGAGGCCGGCGATGTACGCCTTGCGCACGTCCGCCATCAGCCCCATGAAGAGACCCGCGGCGTCCATGGCCGCGTTGAAACCCGGCTTCTCGTCACCGTCGCCCGCGTGCTCGGCCTCGAACTCCTTGGACTTCACCTCGAAGGCCTTGAAGGCCGGCAGCGCCGACTCACGCACCGTCAGGTAGGCCAGCAGCCGCTGCTCGTCCAGCGGCAGCACCTGCCCCTCCGGAGGCGCCTTGAACGGATTGCTGGCGTTGAGCTGCGTCAGCTCCTGCTCCTGGGCCTGCATCGCCTGCACGGCTTCGATGCTGCCGCCGAACTTGTTCTTGGCCCAGATGCCACCCGCCAGCATCAAGCCAATGCCCGCCAGGATGAAGACACCGCAGCCGATGCCCAATCCGATGAGGACCTTCTTCATGAAACCCTCCAGGGAAGACGTGTCACCACGGACCCTGTGCTAGCCGGGCCGGGCCCCCTGGAGCAAGCGTCACGGTGTCACGGAGCGTTCGACGCCCGGGCGAGCGAGCTGCGCGGGCTGGCGGGGCAGGCGGGCCTGGAACGTGGTGCCCTCCTGCTCCGTGGAGTGGACGCGGACCACGCCGCCGTGGGCATCCACGATGTGCTTCACGATGAAGAGGCCCAGCCCCAGCCCGCCCCGGGCGCCCTTTCGCTCCGGGCGCTTCATCGGTTCGAACAGGCAGGTCCGAAGCTCCGGGGCAATGGGCCCGCCCGAGTTGTGGACGGTCAGCAGCACGTCGTCACGCAGCCCCTGCGTGCGGATGCGCACCGGGCAGTGCTCCGGGCTGTAGCTGAGCGCGTTGTTGACCAGGTTGGTGATGACCTGCGCCAGCCGGTCCGCGTCCCACAGCCCATGACCGTCTCCCCGGCACTCCAGCTCCAGCCTCCGCTCCGGGCGGGCGAGCCGGACCTCCTCCACCACCTGCCGTGTCAGCTCGTGCAGGTCCAGCCACCGGGGCTCCATGGGAATGCCACCGCCCAGCCGGGCCTGCGTGAAGTCGAGCAAGTCCCTCAGCATGCGCGTGGCGCGCTCGGCGCTGGAGAGGATGCGGCCCAGTCCCTTGCGGAGCCGCTCATCCAGGCCCTCCCGCCGCAGCATCGCGGTGGCGGACATGCTGATGGCGGAGAGGGGATTGCGCAGGTCGTGGCTGACGATGCCGATGAGGAGCTGCTCGAACTCCGCGCGCCGCTTCGCCTCCAGCTCCGTGGCCCGCCGCTCGGTGATGTCCTGCATGGCGCCCACCATGCGCACCGCGTGGCCCTCCGCGTTCCGGATCACCTGCCCCCGGTCGGAGATGACGGCCCAGGTGCCGTCCCCCCGCAGGAAGCGGTACTCGTCCGTCCAATGGCTCGCGCCCTGGTCGATGACGGTCCGCATGTCCTGGGCAATCCGCTCGCGGTCCTCCGGATGGATGTGCTCCGTCCACCATTCGATGTCCCGCCGCGGGACGCCCGGGGGCAGCCGGAACTGGACGGCGGCCAGCTCGCTCCATTCGATGGTCCCCGCGTCCAGGTCCCAGTCATAGATGACGTCGCTGGTCGCCAGCGTGGCCAGCCGGTAGCGCAGCTCCGACTGGCGCAGCACCTCCTCGGCGCGCCGCCGCTCGCTGATGTCCAGCGACACGCCCGCCACGCTCATCACGCTGCCGTCGGGCCCGATGACGGGTGAGATGCCTGTCATGAAATAGGAGCCCGCCATCTCCACCTCCAGGGTGAAGGACTGTCCCTCCTGGGCGCGCAGCGTGGCGGCCACGAGGTCCGGCCGGTCGCGGTACACGTCGAACGCGGAGCGCCCCACGTAGGCGCCTCGCTCCAGTCCCAGCGCGCTCAGCCGCTCGCCCTCGAAGAGGGTGATGATGCCCTGCGCATCCGTGGCCCAGAGGACGACGGGCAGTTGGGTGACGATGCGGCGCAGGTGCTCACGGGCCTCGTCCCGCTCGCGCTCCAGCCGCTTCGACTCGGTGAAGTCCGTGGAGAAGCCACACACCCCAACGACGCGCCCCTGCGCATCCGGGAGGGGGAACTTGAGGGTCTGGAAGACGCGCGGCCCGTCGGGGAGCGGCACGTACTCGTCGATGGTGAGCTGCTGGCCGCAGTCCAGCACCTGCCGGTCACTGCCAGAGAAGGTGCCGGCGACCTCCGGGGAGAACAGGTCGAAGTCGGTGTGCCCCACCACATCGCGCCGGAGCTTGCCGGAGGTCTTTTCAAAGCCGTGGTTCACGTAGAGGTACCGGCCCGCCATGTCCTTGGCGTAGATGACCGTCGGCGCGTGGTCGAGCAACTGATGCAGCCAGGCCCCCGTGGCGCGGGCGGTGCGCTCGTCCTCCAGGGAGGACTGGCCCACCGCCTCCGCCAGCCCCGCGTCGAGCACCTGGGCCAGCGCGCGCAGTCCCGCGAGCTCGGGCACCCAGCCCACGGACTCCAGGCTCTCGAGGATGGCCTCCTGCAGCGCGCCGTACTCGACCACCAGCGCGCTGATGCCGAAGCCCGCCAGGTAGCGCTCACGGCCATGCGCGCGGCCCAGAGCGCGGGCCTCCGCCAGCCGCTCCTCCGTGGAGTGGATTCGGAGCAGCGCCCCCAGCCGCCCCACGAGCGTGTGGAGTCCCCCCGCCTCCGTGCTCGCCAGGGGAGCGAGCGCCCCGAGCGCGGCGCCCACCCCCGCCAGCCAGCGCCGGGTGATGTCCTCCCTCAGGACTTCCAGCGCATCCGGCAGCGTGAGCGTCGCCATGACGCGTGGGCTCATGCGCGCGCCGTCGTGGTCGATGATTGCCCTGGCATGTCCTCACCAGCCTCCCAGCCAGGAACGCCCACCCTCACCATGCGGGCCGCGCGTGGCTGCTACCACTTGGGATACTTCCCTTCCCCCGGCCGGGCTGCCCGTCTCCGAGTCAGGCTCGGAGGATGCCTCGTGGAAGAGGCGGCCACGCTGGCGCCGCGTCCGTCAGGGGCTTCACCGCTGACAGGGCACGGGCGCGCAAGCCCCCCAGACGCCGCGCCTCGCCAGCCGGGCCTGCGCCTCCAGGGCCTCGAACTCCGCGCGCCTCGAACGGCCCGCGGGAGGAACGTGGAGCACGCAGGCATGGCCTCTCTCCACCAACAGCGTGTTCACCTCCCGGCCGTCCACGGACACGTAGGCAAGGAGCCGACCGAAGCGGTCCTCGCACGCCTCGCCATAGGTCAGCGTCACCCGCCTGCCGTCGACGAGTCCCCGGTTGAAGGCATGGGCCTCCGGACCGAAGCAGTCACCGCCCGCCCCCGTGCGCTCCGGTGCATCCGCGAGCAGGTAGCGGACACGCTCACCGCTCTCCAGGACGACCGTGTCCCCATCCAGGACCTCCGCCACGCGTCCCGAAGCGGGGCCGCAAGCGACGTCCGCGTCCCCCCCACCACAGGCAGCCAGCAAGCAGGCCACCGCGCCTTTCATCAAAGCGCGCATGAGCGGTTCACCCCTCCCGGCGTGCCCCGGTCGCCCCGGCCATAACGGGCCGACTCGGGCGTGGGGCAGAAGCTCCCGGGCCAGTCATTGCGCTGCGGGTCGCCGCGCCCGGGGTCGAGCTGCGAGGACACACCTGGGATGGCCGCCCCCGTCCACGACACATCGTCGAGCACGCGGCCTTCCACCGAGAGCTGGAGCTTCCGGCTGCCCGCCGTATTCGCCAGGTTGAAGTTGAAGGTGCCGAGCACCGCGGGCAGCCCGCCATTGCGGGACACATCCTCACTGCGCGCCAGGACCGCCCGGCCTCCAGCCCTGACGGCCAGACACAGCGCCGAGTCGAACGTCGAGCGGCCCCCGCCTTCGTTGGACAGCGACACCCCGTTGAGGTCCACGTCGCGCAGCGCGAGCACCTCCACCCACTCCCCCGTGGCGTCCGCCACCGCCTGGGGGTCCGCCATGAACTCGGTGAGCACGAGCGAGCCCGCATCAGGCACCCTGCGCGCCCGAGTCCTCCCGGTGGTCCGGTCAATACATCCGTCCTCGAGCGTCCCGGCATCCACGCCGCCATCAGCGGTTCCACCGTCGCCGTCGCCGCCCGGCGTGCCAGCGTCTCCCTCACAGACACGATTCCCACGGCCGGGTGTCCCCTGGTTGCCGCGCGAGCCATAGGCGGCCGTGGCCGCGCACCATGCGGAGGGTGCGTCATTCTGGACAGCGTCCGCGAGCGGCGCGGACACCTGCGTGGCCACGCCATCCACCGCCAGACTGTAGTCGGCCGCGTCGACCACCACGCCCCCGGCCTTCACCTGCAGCCGGCCGCCCGCGTTGCGCAGGTCCATGCTGAAGGTCGCCACGGGCGGAGGAAGCCCTCCGTTGAGGGTGGCATCCGTGCGGCGGGCCAGCACCGCGTACTCCCCCGCCGCGAGCGACAGGCACCCCTCCGCCTTCACGGTCGCCTCACCCGCCTCGGCGACCAGCGTCACGCCGTTGAGGTCCACGGGGGCCGTGGCCCGCAGCTCCACCCACTCCCCCATCGTGTCGTCGCCACGCGGGTTGGCCATGACCTCGGTGATGACCAGGTCTCCAGGCGCCGGCGGCAGGACGGGCCTCACCGCACCGGCGCCCGCGGGCCTGCACGTCGCCACCACGCCCGCGTCCTCCGGGACGCCCGCGTCACCCACGGGGCCACAGGGCGCGTTCGCGGCGCCAGGGCTGCCCTGGAACGCCCCACCGGCCCCCGCGTCGGGCGAGTCACACCAGCGGGCCAGGTCGTCGTTCCCCGCCATGTCCGGCACCAGGCGGCCGTCGTAGATGCGCGACACCCCGCTCTTCGCGGGCGCGGAGAGCGGGACCTCGTCCAGCACCCGCTCCCCGCACCGAATGCCCAGCCGTCCGCCCGTGTTCCCCAGCGCCCCCAGCCCGTCGCCATAGGCATGGTCGACATGCGCGGGCACCGGTCCGTCGCGCACATCGCCCAGCACCACGGAGTCCCCCGCCGCCACCGTCAGCTCCTCAATGACGGCGTAGGCCTTCTCCTGCGAGCCATCCGAGCGCGACGCGTAGAGCGTCAGCCCGTACAGGTCCACGGGCGCGCGCGTGGGGTTGTGCAGCTCCACGTACTCCTGCCCCGTGTCCGTCCCCACCGGGTCGTTGAGGTACTCGGTGATGACGACGTCACCGGGCAGCAGCCCCGCGCACGCCGCGTCCACGTCTCCGTCCAGGGGCGTCCCACCACACGCCCATGCGCCCGCCAACCCCAACAACCCGCCCCACCCCAAGTACCTGCCCCAGCCCTTCATGCCCTGCCCCCTCATATTCAACTTCGTCAAAAGCGCGTCTCCCATTCCAGGTGGAAGAGGTGGCGCGGCGGGTCGGGCGGCACACGCGCCACGCGCGCGTCCTTCAAGTCGAGCACCCACGCGTACCGGCCCCGGGCGGACACGGCGCTCGACACCCTCCACGCGACGTCCAGCGCGGTCCGCAGCTCCTGCTGGAGCCGGCTGCGCTCGGAGACGTCCTGGTCCTTCCACACCAACCGCCCATGCAACTTCAGCGACGCGAGCGGCTGGGCACGGACATCCAGCACGGCCTGCGCGTCGTAACGAAGTCCCTTCGTCTCCGGGGCCTGCACGCGCGCATGTCCGTACTGGAGCGAAATCGTCAGCCCCTTCGCGACGTCGGAGCGCACCCGGGCGGTGACGCCGTACCGCGCGCTGGCGCACAGGTCCTCCACCTCCTGCTCGGAGCGCGAGCCATCCGCGCACGCCCCCATTCCGCCCACGCCATTGTCGCGCAACTCCACCTGCAGCGAGGGCCGCAGCCAGGGCCGCACCTGAAGGTCCCCGCGCACCGAGGCGCGCGCGTGCAGCGTGCCCGCGCTCCCAGCCGCCGCCCCATCCGCGGGCAGCGTCCAGGCGTCCACCTGCCCCCGCAGCCGCCACGCGCCTTCGTCACGGTGGAGGTAGCGCAGCCGGGCGCCCAGCTCGTTGCGGACGCGCAGGCCTTCCAGCGCATCCGGGCCTGACGGCGCGCCGCTGTAGGGGTTGGCGAAACCGCGCCCGTAGTAGCGCAGCGACAGCTCCAGCTCGCGCGACGCCCCTGACAGCACGGTGCGCTGAACCGCACCAAAATCCCCGCCACCCCCTGGCGCGGCATCGAAGCTGCGTGTGCCTTCGAAGAAGACGTCCAGCGCGCCACGCCCCCACGCGGCGTCGAGCCCGAAGGCGCCAAAGGCACCGCCCGCCGGGTAGCGGGCGGTGGGCTGAAAGTCGAGCTTCGCCCCTTCCTGCCCCCACACGGGCCGAGCCACCCAACCGGTGAGCCCGACATGGCTCCGCGACGACAGCGCCAGCGTCGCGTTGCCACCGCCCGCCAGCTCCTGGAACATCCCCGGCAGCGTCCGCGCCGTGAGCTTCTCCCACCGGCCCTCCGCCACCCGCACCCAGACGTCAGGCGCCTTGCACACGCCGCCACGGCCAGACGACGAACACAGCGAGCGGTCCAACACCGCATGCCGCGCCAGCGCGCGGGACTGATACGAGCCGAAGCCGGTGAGCGACAGCGCGGCCCCCGTCCCCAGCGGGCCTCGCACCGTGCCCGCGATGCCCCGGAAGCCCTCGTCCCAGCGGAAGTCCGGGGTGACGTCCGACAGGCGTTCCTCTGGCTCGCAACCCGCCCCGCCCACCAGACACGCGCGCTCCAAGCCCGCCGGAGGACGCAGGTTGTCGTCGGGCAGGAAGCCGTCAGGCGACGGCAGCGCCGTGGTGTCCAGCGTGAGCCGCTGTCCGAAGCCCAGCCGGTACGTCCCGGCCAGCAGCGACGCGCGCGCGCCCGTCCACTGCACGTACAGCTTGGGCAACATGACGGAAGTCCCGGGCGCCTCCACCACGAAGGCACGCCGCCGCGCATCCCACCGCGGAGGCTCCAGCGTCCGCCGGGCCAGCGACGTCAGCAGCCCCACCCGAAGCCCCGCCAGCCCTCCCGCGCGGACCTGCAACGCCAGCGGTGGCGGCAGTCCATCCGACGCGGCGAAGGCCATCATCAACCGCGCGTCACCCGACAGCCGCCCCGGCGTCCGCACGTCCAGGAAGGGCGAGAGCCGCCGCGACGCAGCCTCCGTCAAAGCGCCACCCGCGGCGCTGCCTCCTCCCCGAGAGCGCAGCAGCGCATCCACGTCCGAGTACGTCAGCCCCGGCAAGCCGTAGAGCGAGGCACGCGACGCCAGCCCCAGGTCCACGCCCGTCCGCCGCAGGGTCAGCAGCGCGGAGAACGTCTCGGCGGAGATGGCGCCCTCTTCCACGAGCGCGAGCAGGTCCTGCGCGCCCACGGACTCGGGCTCCACTTCATACGGCGCGGCATGCGCGGGCAGCGCGCCCGCCGCCAGCCACCACCCCAGACACCATCCCACCCAGAGCACCCGACGCACGCGCCGCGCCTTGTGCATATCCGGGACCACGATTCCCTACAGCAGCCCCCTGCATGCGGGCCGTCCGGCACGCGGACGCGCCGTCCAAAGGCGGGACGCGCGCGTCAGGCCCGGCCCATGCGCGGGTCGACTTCCAGCAGGTCCGACGCCAGGAAGTACGCGGCCTCCGCGCGGCTCTGGGCGGAGACGTAACGAAGGCGTGACTCCTCGCTGCCATCCAAGGCCTCGCGCGCCTCGCGCAAGTCGCTCTCGGTGGTGAGCAGGAGGACTGCCAGATGCGGGTGTTCCAGCTCCATGCGGAACTCCAGATTAAACTGCTTTAAGCGCGGAATGGGAGCACCCCGCGGTCCGCCCGCCGTCTGTGCATCCCCGAGGCCAGCGCTTTCCGCCCTGTCACCGCCTCCAGGTATGCTGGCACCCGGTTCCCATGGGCCACGTCCACATCGTCCGAGACTTCCCCTCCCCCCAGGAGGGCTTCGCGCGTACCGTGCGCGTCTATACCCCCCACGCATACGATGCGATGCCGGGCCATCGGTTCCCCGTGCTGTACATGCACGACGGGCAGAACGTGTTCGCCCACCCCGAATCCGCCCTCTTCGAGACCTGGTGCGCCAACGTCGCGTTGGAGCACGGCGTGGGCGAGGGAAGCCTGGAGCCGTGGCTCATCGTCGCCGTGGATTCGGGCGAGGGGCGCGTGCACGACTATTCACCGTGGAATGAACCGCGCAGCCCGATTCACGCGCGCGGCGAGGCCTACTCCCGCTTCCTGGTGGAGCACCTCAAGCCGCTGGTGGACCGCACCTACCGCACCCGGCCGGAGCCGCGGTGGACGGGCGCCATGGGCTCGTCGCTGGGGGGCCTGATTTCGCTCTACCTCGGGTGCCGCCATCCGGAGGTGTTCGGCCGGATTGGCGCCCTGTCCCCCACCGTGACGTGGGGCGCCAACCAGCTCTTCGGCGCATGGACGGCGCACAGCCGCCGCTGGACGCGCATCTACCTGGACGCGGGCGCCCACGAGTACACGGACGCCAGCGGCGTGCCCGTCTACTACGGCGAATCCACGCGCGCCTTCTACGAGCACCTCAAGCACCTGGGCTACGCGGACCACGAGCTGGCGCTGGTGTTGGATCCACACGGCGGGCACCACGAGCGGGACTGGCAGCGGCGGCTGCCCTCCGCCATGCGCTGGCTGCTGGGGTGAGGCGCCGCACATGAAGCACCGCGGGGCGGTTCCCCTGGAGCAGCGGCTCGTCTACGTCCAGGTGGTGGAGGGCCTGCTCGAGCACGGGCTGCGCGGCGGCGTGTCGCCCCGCCTCAAGCACCGGCTGCGGCAGGCCGGCATCGACCTGGACCGGCCGCTGCTGCCGGGCTACCCGGTGCTCCTGTGGGAGAAGTGCCTGGACGTCATCGTCGAGGAGACCTTTCCGGGCCTGCCCCGGGAGGACGCCTTCCGCCAGCTCGCCGAGCGCCACGTGCAGGGCTACGGGCGCACCGTCGTGGGCCGCGCGGTGTATGGCGTCATGCGGCTCCTGGGCCCCCGCCGCCTGGTGCAGCGCCTGCCGCAGACGCTGCGCGCCACCGACAACTACACGGAGGTGGAGCTCACGGAGCAGGGCCCCACCACCTACGCCATGCGGATGAACTCGCGGCTGAACGCGCCCGGCTACGCGGAGGCGCTCTTTGAAGCCCTGCTGCGCGTGGGCGGCGCCGAGTCCCCCCGCGTGACGCGCCTGCGCGAGGACGCGGACAGCACCACCTACCAGCTCACCTGGACGGAGCGCTGAGCGCGCGCGTCAGGCCTTGTCCTGGATGAAGCGCACCGTGTCCCGCAGGGCGTCCATGTCCGTGTGGCGGGTGAGGTACATCTCCTCGCCCAGGAGGCTGTGGTAGATGCTCGGCAGCTCGCGGTGGAGGATGAGCGAGCTGCCCAGCTTCGCCTCCACGTCCGCGTGCGGGTGCCGGTAGCGGCGGGACTTGCGGCGCGCGCTGTGACAGACGTGGTAGCGCGGCGTGAAGCGAAAGTCCGCCACCGGGTCGCCCGTCACCACCCGCGCCCAGAGCCGGTACACGTCGATGTCACACGTGTAGTTCATCATGTCCACCATGAAGCCGCCGGGCGGCCGCAGGTTGGCCTCCAGCACCACGAAGCGGCCATCCGGCAGCCGGAAGAACTCCAGGTGGAACCAGCGCTCGCGCAGGCCGAAGGCGGCCACCACCTGCCGGCCCAGCACGTCCAGCGCGGGGGGAATCTCCTTGTGGCTCCAGAAGGAGATGTCGCGCTGCTCCACCACCGTCTCCATGCCGCCGTCGCTGTACTCGTGACTGAGGCTGAAGACGATGACGCCGTGCCGGTCCACGATGCCGTCGTAGGTGACGATGGTGCCGCGCACGAAGGGCTGCGCCACGTAGGTGGTGGGCAGCGGATGGGACAGGGCCGCGTCCACCTCCGCGTCGCTGGCCACCTTGAAGGTGTTGGCGGCGCCCACGCCCACGTCCGGCTTGAGCACCAGCGGGTAGCTCACGCGCGCGGCGAACGCCTTCACCTGCGCGGCGTCCCGGACGCGGATGAGGTCCGGGTGCGGCACGCCCGCTTCGTGGAACACCTCCGCCATGCCGGACTTGGAGCGCAGCCGGTGGATGTCCGCGGGCTGCAGGCCCGACACGTTGAAGTCCCCACGCAGGCGCGCCTCCACCTCCAGCCAGGACTCGTTGAGCGAGTCGATGCGGTGGATGCGGCCGTGCCGCCACGTGAGGTAGCCCGCCGCGCGGGTGAGCGCCTCCTCGTCCATCAGGCTGGGGATGAAGAAGTACTCGTGCAGGGACTCCTTCAGCTCGGGACGGAGCGACTCGTAGGACGCGTCACCGATGCCCAGGACCGTGACGCCCCGCTCCCGCAGCGCGGAGATGAAGTGGAAGTAATGCGGAGGGAAGTGGGGGGAGATGAAGACGAAGTTCATGGCTCCTCGGGGCACAGGCGACCATAACGCGCCGCGCGCCCGCGCCCAGTTCCTGACTGAACGCCCGGAGGCGGGAAGTCACTCCTTCCCGCCCCGGAGACGCCTGGAATCAGGGCTTCCCAGCTCCCTGCCCGTCACCTGGCGGAACGACTAGGCGTTCGGCCGGACCATCGACACTTCGAAGTGCCGCTGGACGACGTTGCCCGTGGTGGGGCCCTCCCGGTAGAGGTTGCCGGTGTCCTGGTCCACGTAGAAGCGGTTGTTGGGGTTGGTGTCCGCGCCGCGCTGCTCGTGGTTCGTCGCCGGGTCGTGGAACGTGTAGTACGTGCGGCCCTGCTCGTCCGTGCCGCGGCCCGTAATCACCACGAAGTGGTCGGTGATGCCGTCCACGTTGTCCGAGTTCCGGCCGGAGCGGTGGTCCACGCCCACGACGACGGGCCTGCCCGCGTCGAGCTGGCCGTCGATGTACTCACGGCCCCGGCGCGCCGCCGCGGCGTCCACCGTGACGCCGCCGTTGGGGTCATCACCCGTGGCCACCTGGATGCGGTTGTTCGGCCCCGTGACGGTGGCCCCAGCGCCCGCGGCCATCACCACCGCGGCGCGGAAGCAGGCCTTGTCGCCGGCGCGCTCCACCCTCGCCGCGTTGTACTGGCTGACCCACGGCGTGGCCGTCTGCACCGCCGGGCGGTCCGCGGCGGGCGCGATTTCGGCCGTGTCGTTCAGGTCCGTGGGCGTCGCGCCCTCGGTGGTGTTGGAGGCCGTGAGGTGCTCCGGGCGCGGGCGCGGAATGGGCACCTCGGCGGGCAGCTCGGTGGCGCCGGCCGTGAGGTTCTCCGGGCGCGGGCGCGGAATGGGCACCTCGGCGGGCAGCTCGGTGGTGCCGGCCGTGAGGTTCTCCGGGCGCGGGCGCGGAATGGGCACGTTTTCGACCGCGCCAGCGCCACCGCCGTCGCGGTAGCCGCGCGCGTCCAGGGCGCGGACCAGCGCCGTCTCACGCCGCGTCTGGTCGGCGCGCAGGCGCTGCTCGTCGTGGTTGAAGCCGGAGGCGCTGATCTGCCCGTCGTCCCTGCGGAACGCATTCACGCGCGCGTCGACCAGCGCCTCGGGCGTCACGCCACGCGGATCCTGCGCCAGCCTGGGCAGCTCGCGGTTGAGGAAGTTCTGCGCCGCGCGGGGCGACTGCGTGTGCAAGTCGTAGAAGGTGGAGGCCAGCAGCGCGTTGTTCGGGTCCAGGCCCGCGCGCTCGGCGGCGCGCTGGTACTGCGGCGTGACGCGGCCCAGCTCGCGGTTCCAGATTTCGTCCGCGTGCGACGGCGAGCTCGCGCCGCTCCCCTGATAAGAGAACGAGCCGCGGTTGTGCCTGGCATTGCCCGGGTCGGTGTGGCCCCCGAAGCTCGCCGTGAAGCCACCGTTCGGCGTGCGGTTGCCTTCCGAGGTGCCAACGACAATGGCGGACTCGGAGTTGGTCCCGCCCTGGCGGAAGGCCGTCAGGTCGATGTTGCGATAGCCATTCTGGGTGCCAGACACCCCAGCCGTGCCCGCCGGCGTGACGCCCTGCGCCACGGTGCCCTGCGCGGAGCCAGGCTCAAAGCTGTCACCGTTCTGTGGCGTCTCCGCCGGGCGGTTGGCCGGGCGCGGCATCGGACGCGGCGCGTTGGCCTCGAACCCATCGCTGGCGCCCGGAATGACGAGCGTCCTGCCCGCCTGGATGCGGTCCGGGTTCTGGATGTTGTTGGCTCGCGCCAGCGCATCCACGCTGGTGTTGTTGCGCCGGGCAATGGCGCTGAGCGTATCTCCCTGACGGATTCGGTAGGAGTTGCTGCCAGTCATCGACGGCTCCATGGGGGGCGAAGTAAGTCAGACGCCTCCATGATTTTCCGGATCAATGTCCGAAAGTTGCGCAAGCCGCGAAACAACAGCCTCAGCGTCCAAATCCAGTACCCCTGAACAAACCCTGACGCAACGCACCAGCCGCGGGGTGGTGACTGACACCCCGCGGCGGCAGCCTGCGTTGCTCAGTAATTGAACTGGAGCTGGACGCGCGTCACGTGTCCCTGCTGCTGGAGGTACGGGTAGCGGGACGAGGTGCGGTCCGAGATGAGGTAGGTGCCCGTCAGCTCCAGGGCCTTGTTGATTTGCCACTCGGCGCCCAGTTCCAGCTCCCGCACGTCGTAGAGCGGCGCGTTCGTCTCGAACTTCTTGCCGCCGTCATAGAGGGTGCCCCGGACGTAGGGGATGAGGGACACGCCCAGCACGCCGTCCAGCTTGTACATGAGCTGCGCATAGCCACCCCGGAGCTGGCGGCTGTCGATGAGCAGGCCATCGACGGGCCCCTCGCCCACCGAGGGACCGCGGCCCAGGTTGAACTCGGCCTGGAAGCCCAGCGGCTGTGGGTAGATGACCAGGCTGACGATGCCGCGTGCGTCCACCATGTCGGAGCCCCGGGCGAGCGCGTAGGGCACGCCGTCACGCGGCGAGGCATTGAGGTCGAAGCGGCCGTAGTAGCCACCCACGCCCGCTTCCACGTACTGCGAGCCGAACAGGAAGGGCCAGGTGACGCGAAGGACTCCATGCGGCGTGTCATTGCGCTCGGCGCGGTTGGCCGTCTGGCCATTGTAGACGCCGAAGCCGACCACGCCGTAGTCGCCCGAGCCCTTCAGGTTGTTGTCGACGAGGAACTTGAAGCGCTTCCGGATTTCGGCGGGCGCCCAGTAGAAAAAGACGCCCAGGTCGCGCTCGTCTTTGACGGCGCTGTTGATGGCGTCATTGCGGTCCAGCGCGAGGCGGTTCTGGCTGGACTGGAGGTTCTCGAAGCCGAACGGCACCTTGGACTGGCCCACGCGCAGCCGGAACTCCTTCTTCGCGTCCAGGAAGATGTCCGCGTACCAGTCCCGTATGATGGTGACGTTGTACTGGTCCCCGATGACCGACGCGAAGTCCGGCTGGAGGTAGATGGACACGCGGTCATGGACGTCACCGAACAGCACCAGGCGCGCGCGCCGGATGCCAAAGCCGGTGTTCTTGCCGAGGAAGCGGTCACCCTGGTCGTTCACCAGGGCGTCATTCACCCGGAAGCTGGGCAGCCGATTGTAGCGGAGCTGCGTGTAGCCCCGGATGCGGATGCGCTCGTACCAGGCCTGCTCCTTCTTCTCAGCCTCGGGCTTCGCCTCCGGCTCGGGCAGCGCGGCCTCGGGGACCGCCGTCGGCGTGGGCTCGGAAGCGGAAGACGGCTCGGTGGCGGACGGGGCCGCGGCCTCCTCCTGCCGCGCGTGGGCAAGGGGCGCCAGGAGCAGCGCGGAGCCGGACAACAGGACCTGGAGAGCAGCGCGGAACGAAGCAGTGGAGGTCATGACGGCGCGGAACTGCCAGCAAGGCGCGAAAGCGCGCCCGGGCTCGAGTTTGCGCTCCCGTTACAGGACGGAATGCACTGCCGCAACGCACGGGCCCGGGTTGTTGCCTCACCGTCACGGGCCGCTTCGCCGTGTCACAGAACAGCCCGGCGCATGTCACTCATTCGTGACATGCGCCGGTGTCACCGCCGCGCTCGCGTCAGCGCTTCCAGCTGCCGTCCATCAGGCGCTGGATGCGCAGCTCCAGCGGCGGGTGGCTGGAGAAGAGCGCCATCATCCCGCCGCCCCGGATGCCGAACGCCTGCATGTTGGACGGCAGCATCGCCGGCTCGCCCTGCTGCATGCGCAGCCGGTTGAGCGCCCGCGCCATGGCGCCCGGGTCCACCAGCTGCGCGCCGCCGTCATCCGCGCGGAACTCACGCCGGCGGCTGTACCAGGCGACAATCATGCTGGCGCCGATACCGAACACGATTTGGAGCACGATGCTGGTGATGAAGTAGGCCGGACCCGAGCCGCTGCTCTCCTCGCCATCCTCGGAGCGGCTGAGGAAGCGGTCCACGAAGAAGCCCACCACGCGGCTGAGGAAGATGACGAAGGTGTTGAGCACGCCCTGCAGCAGCGTGAGCGTCACCATGTCACCGTTGGCCACGTGGGCCACCTCGTGGCCGAGCACGGCCTCCACCTCGTCCCGCTTCATGCCATGGAGCAGGCCGGTGGACACCGCGACCAGGGCGCTGTTGCGCCTGGCGCCCGTGGCGAAGGCGTTCATGTCCGGGCTGTCGTAGACGGCCACCTCGGGCATGCCGATGCCCGCGTCGCGGGCCAGCCGGCGCACCGTCTCCAGCAGCCAGCGCTCGTCCTCCGAGCGCGGCGCCGTGATGACCTTCGCCCCCGTGCTCCACTTCGCCATCCACTTGGAGATGAGCAGCGAGAAGATGGCGCCGCCGAAGCCCATCACCGCCGCCATGATGAGCAAGCCCGGCAGGTTCAGCCCCACCCCGCGGCGGGCGAGCAGGTTCTCCACCCCGATGAGCTGCCCGACGATCGCCAGCATCGCGACCACCGCGAGGTTGGTCAGTACGAACAGTGTGATGCGCTTGGCGAAGCTTCCCTTCATGACGCTCTCTCTCCCTAGAAAAAACCTTGGGGACAACATTCAGCAGCGCGGGACGAATGCAAGCTTCCTCGGCCATTTATTGTCCCTACCGGACTAGAACAGCCTGCCGGCGGGGCACTTCCCAAGGTTGTTCCTTCAGGAACCTGAGATTTTCTCTATGAAACGGCCTTCCCGGGCGTTTTCCCGTCAAGCCTGATTGGCCGCCGGGCGGTGGACCGGGGGCTTGCCCGTGCCGCTTCACGCCAGGGGTGCGACCTGCGCGCCTTGTCTGCGACCCCGCCACACCCATGTCAGTCAATGACAAACCAGACGACGAAGGCAGAGAATTCCAACAACAATGAATGCCGCGAGTCCCATCTGCCCACTGTCACCTTGGCGCAACTTTTCCGTCGCGCCATGAAATGCAGCTCAATCATGAGCGCTCGCATGGATTGACACGCGGATTTGACGGAATCCCAGGCAACTTTCTTTGAGCGGTTGGGAAAATGGGTCCAACTCCATTCTTCTTCTCAGGGAAGAGTCCCCCCATGGTAGCCATTGCCCGCACCTCCGCTGCTGCGTCCAGCAGCGCGTCCCGTTCCGCCTCGCCCACGCTGCGCAGTGGCGCGCGCGGCGCGGCCGTGACGCAGCTCCAGAACAAGCTCCGGGCCGCGGGCTTCAATCCGGGGGCGTCGGACGGCATGTTCGGTCCGAAGACGCAGGCAGCGGTGCAGGCCTTCCAGCGTGCGCGCGGGCTCCAGGTCGACGGCGTCGTCGGGCCCAAGACGTGGAGCGCGCTCAACGCGGCGGGCGGAGCGGGCGGCTCGGGCCCCACGCTGCGCAATGGCGCGCGGGGTGAGCCGGTGCGTGCGCTCCAGCAGCGGCTCAACGTGCTGGGCTTCAAGTCGGGTTCGGCGGACGGCGTGTTCGGTCCCCAGACGCTGTCGGCGGTGAAGGCCTTCCAGCAGTCCCGCGGTCTGGTGGCGGACGGCATCGTCGGGCCCAAGACGTGGGACAAGCTGGGCATCAACGTGCAGGGCCCCGTCACCAACCCGGGCGGCGGCGGTGGCGGCCGGGTCGTCACGGGCTATGTGAACGGGCAGCCGCGGCAGATTTCGCTCTCGCCCGTCCCGAACGGCAAGGAGATGCGCTCGGACGCGGCGGCGGCGTTCAACCGCATGCACGCGGCGGCGCGGGCGCAGGGCATCACCCTGAAGGTGAACAGCGGCTTCCGCAGCATGGCGGAGCAGGAAGCGCTGTACCGCGCGTACAAGAACGGCACGGGCAACCTGGCCGCGCCTCCGGGCTACTCCAACCACCAGGGCGGCATCGCGGTGGACATCAACACGGGCGGCACTGGCACCTCGACGTACCGGTGGCTGGCCAACAACGCGAAGAACTACGGCTTCGTGCGCACCGTCCCGTCCGAGCCCTGGCACTGGGAGTACCGGCCCTGACACAGGAGAGAGACATGAAGAAGCTGCTCATGGCGGTCGCGGTGCTGGCGGTTCCCGCAGGAGTTGTCGGCGGCGGCCTGGGCTACACGCCCGTCGCCGAGGCCGAGTCATTCAATCTGGCCTGTACGTACACGTATTACAACGACGAGGCGCTCACGGAGTACGTGATGACGCTGCACTGCACCTGCGCGAACCCGGATTGCTATGCCACCGAGGACGTGACGCCGTTCTACACGGTGGACTGCCTGGACATCTGCTGAGCCTGCTTTCGGCTATCCAGGAACGGCCGGTCCCTTGAAGAGGGGAACGAGCTTGTCGTGGACCTCCGTCATGAACGCAGTGAGGCCGTTCTTCGCGCCTCGCTGCTTCAGGAGTTCCAAGGACGACTCCTCGATGCACTGCTGCTCGCGGTTCCAGTCATCCTGGGTCAGCTCCGTGAGCGCGCGCTTGATGTCGGTCTTCGCGCCGTGTTCGCGAGCGTCGAGCTCGTGCGACCTGACAAGAGGGTCAACGGACAGCCGCTCGCGGAGGCGCTGGAGACGGCCGCCCTCATCGGAGCCCTGTGGCTCGAAGCCCGCGAGCACCCATGCTTCGCGCTTTGGTTCCGCCAGGGCAATCACCACTTCGAAGGGCCACGCGCGTGAGGTCCTCGCTTGCTCCAATCCATCGCGCCTTGACGGGTCACCGTCACTATCGCGAACGAGCACCACTGCGTCCGGTGGTCGCTCCAGCGAAGCGAAGAGCAGCAGCACCTGCCGGGTGATGAGTGCATCGGGCCTCCCCGCCGCTCCCCCGAAATGACCGAAGGGAGGCTTGATGCCTCGGCGTGTGAGCTCCTCCCGGACCTTCTGCCAGCGCACGAAGCCATCCCCGGGCGTCGCGCCGACACCGCACCATCGGTAGAGCGTGTCACGGACTTCGGGCTGAACCCAGTCGACGTCTTCAGCGATGACGCGATTGGCGATGGTGCATGCGGTGCGCTGGTCCGCTCGGGCTTCGCAGACGACACCGAACGCATAGGCGGGCTCACTCATTCGGAGTGGCCTCACCCAGCTTTCCAATCCAGTCCTCCCCCACACTGCTCCAGAACTCGCCTGGGGCCATCAGGCCCTTCCACTTCTCGAACTCGGGGTGCGCGGTCAGCTTCTCGCACCGCGCGAACCCGTTCTCCGCGAGGAAGGTCATGCGAACCTCCTTCGGGTCGAGGTCGTTCAGGATGAAGGGGGAGTGACTGGTGGCGATGATCTGCAACTCGGGGTCGCGCTTCTGAATGGCACGTAGAGCCGCAATGAGGCGCGACTGGGCCGCCGGGTGGAGTGACAGTTCGATGTCGTCTAGGAGCACGAGTCGGGGTTTCGACGGGCCCATGAGCGCGGTCAGCAAGCCAAGCACCATCAGAGTGCCTTCGCCCGCCGAATCAGGAGCGACCCCCTTCGCGCCCTTCATGTCGAAGACGACCTGATTCCCCCAGAGCGTCCGCGTCTCGGGAACCTCGTGCTTCTGGTCGTCCAAGGCAATTGTGCGGACAGCGGTCTGCTCGACAGCGGCGCGCTCGATCCGAATCCGACGGACTGCAGGAACGATCTGCTTGAGGGCTTGCTCGATTTCGGTGAACACCTCGTCCTGGCTCAGCTTGAGATAGGCCAGCACGGACGCGAGGCCGCTTCCATCAGAAGACAGAGAAGGCACGGCTGCATCACTGTATGACGCAGCCGCAAGCATCCTTGGGATGAAGCGCAAGATGGAGGTCGCGCTGACACCCGCTAAAAACTGCGTCAGACTTGGCCGCTCCATATCCCAGTGGAAATCGATGTTAGCCAAGTCCTCTTTGGCCATTGCCAGCCAATTGCCGTTCCGTGGCTTCAAGCTGATCTTGAAGGGCGAGCCTGCCAACAGGCTATCTATCGTCAGCGAAGGCTGAATGGTCGGATTGGCAGGGACAGGCTCCGGAATACCAATGATGTTTACGGAGCCATCGACTGTTCCCCACTTACCCGAAACGCCGACCTCGATTGCCCCCGTGGTTCCGTGGGCTTGCACCAGCGGCATCCGCCATGAGGAGTCTCTCTTGGGAGCCGAGAACAAGTGGGTGGTGATCTCAGAAAAGAGGCTCAGCCCCTCAAGCAGCGTCGTCTTCCCCGACGCATTGGGGCCCACGAGGACGGTGAAGGGCTCCAGCTCCAAATCGAGCGAGCGGTACGCCTTGAAGTTGCGGAACTGGACCTTCTCGATCACGGCAACGCCTCCCGTCCCCCATTCTCCCCTCCCCTGGCCAGGGGAGGGAAGAAAGGTCCTACAAGCAGCTCAGCTCTTCGTAATCGGGCGGTAGCGGATGCGGTGCGGCTCCAGGGCCTCGGGGCCCAGGCGCTTCTTCTTGTCCGCCTCGTAGTCCTCGAAGTTGCCCTCGAAGAAGAACGCCTTGCTGTCGCCCTCGAACGCGAGGATGTGCGTGGCGATGCGGTCCAGGAACCAGCGGTCGTGGCTGATGACCACCGCGCACCCCGCGAAGCTCAGCAGCGCGTCCTCCAGGCTGCGCAGCGTCTCCACGTCCAGGTCGTTGGTGGGCTCGTCGAGCAGCAGCAGGTTGCCGCCGCTCTTGAGCATCTTCGCCAGGTGCGCGCGGTTGCGCTCACCGCCGGACAGGTCCTTCACCCGCTTCTGCTGGTCCTGGCCCTTGAAGGCGAAGCCCGCCAGGTACGCGCGGCTGGGCACCTGCCCCGCCTTGCCCAGGTCCAGGTGGTCCAGCCCGCCGCTCACCTCCTGGAACACCGTGTTGTCGCCGTCCAGCGCGTCGCGGCTCTGGTCCACGTAGGCCAGCTTCACCGTCTCGCCGATGCGCAGCTCGCCCGCGTCCGGTGACTCCACGCCCGTCATCATCCGGAACAGCGTCGTCTTGCCCGCGCCGTTGGGACCGATGACGCCCACGATGCCACCCGGCGGCAGCTTGAAGCTCAGGTCGTCGATGAGCAGCCGGTCGCCGTAGGCCTTGCGCAGCCCCTTGGCTTCGATGACGAGCCCACCCAGCGGCGGCCCGGGCGGAATGATGACCTCGCCCGTCGCGTCGCGCTTGTCCTGCGACTGGTTGAGCAGCTCCTCGTAGGCCGCGATACGCGCCTTGCTCTTGGCCTGACGGGCCTTGGGGGAGGCGCGCACCCACTCCAGCTCGCGCTTGAGCGTCTTCTGGCGGTGGCTCTCCGACTTCTCCTCCAGCTCCAGGCGCTTCTGCTTCTGCTCCAGCCAGCTGGAGTAGTTGCCCTTCCAGGGGACGCCCTCGCCGCGGTCCAGCTCCAGAATCCACTCGGCCGCGTTGTCCAGGAAGTACCGGTCGTGGGTGATGCAGACGATGGTGCCCTTGTACTCCTTGAGCGCCTGCTCCAGCCACGCGACGCTCTCCGCGTCCAGGTGGTTGGTGGGCTCGTCCAGCAGGAGCAGGTCCGGCTTCTCCAGCAGGATGCGGCACAGCGCCACGCGGCGCTTCTCACCACCGGACAGCTTCGTCACGTCCGCGTCGCCCGGAGGCAGGCGCAGCGCGTCCATGGCCATCTCAATGGTGCGGTCCAGCTCCCAGCCGTTCACCGCGTCGATGGCGTCCTGCAGCCGGCCCTGCTCGGCCAGCAGCTTCTCCATCTCCGCGTCGCTCATGGGCTCGGCGAACTTCGCGCTGACCTCGTTGAAGCGGTCCAGCGTGGCGCGAATCTCCTTCAGCCCCAGCTCCACGTTGCCCTTCACGTCGAGCGAGGTGTCGAGCTGCGGCTCCTGCGCCAGGTAGCCGACCTTGGCGCTGGGGTCCGGCTTGGCGACACCGAAGAACTCCGTGTCCACGCCCGCCATGATGCGCAGCAGCGTCGACTTGCCGGAGCCGTTGGGACCGATGACGCCAATCTTCGCGCCGGGGAAGAACGAGAGGTAGATGCCCTTGAGGATCTCCTTGCTGTTCTTGACCTTGCGCAGGTCCTGCATCGTGAAGATGAAATTCTGGGCCATCTGGGCCTTCCTGCTTTGAGGCGGAGTGAGGGGCTCTGCGGATACCAGGGTGCAACAGCGCACTCAAGGTGAGAGCGTCCCGGGCGCATGCATGAGGCAACGCGCACGGCCGTCTCGGGTCTCCCCAGGCAAGGCGCCTGCTCCCGTCCCGCCGACCAGTGCGCATCTGGACACTTGACGTCCCCGGCGATGGGATTCAGGGCCGTTGAACCCGCGGCTCCGCGCCCCGCCGGGGACCGTGGCGCGTCCGGCGCATCAAGGCCACTTGCCATAGATGACGCGCGCGTCCGCCCAAGGCAGGAGGACCGCGGCGCCAGGCTTGGAGCCACGCAACTTGGTCAAGCCACCATTGAGCGAGAGGGACACGCAGATGTTGAACGCCTGCCCGTCTGCTCGCACCGCGCGGGTGTAACGGACCACCACGGTCTCTCCCCCCGTCCACACCCTCCCGTAGAGCAGCGTTCCGTCCTGGATGCCAAAGATGTTGTCTTGCGACCGGGAGACAATCTCCCCGTCGCCCACCACGATCAGGCAACCGTGCCCCGTACGGAACTCGCGCCCCGCCGCCTCGCATTGAGGTCGGCTCATCGGGGGCTGCTTTACATCCACGTCGACGCCCAGTTCCTGATCGACCAGGATGCCCCAGGCCTTCATGTCCCGGACCGCTTCCTCGGGGCAACTCTGGGACGAGGGCCGGACCTGCTGCGCGGGGCACCCCATGAGGGCGGCGGACAGGGCCGTCGCCCCGGCGCACTTCGCGAGGAAGGCGCGGCTGGGGGTGGGTGGAGAGGTCCTTGGTGGCTTCTCAGCGGTGGGAGCGGGAGACGGCGGACGGTTGGAGGCACTCACAGAGGGACTTTCCTTCACGTCGGAAGACGGCTGGGGCGAAGACGCTACCGCACTGGCAGATGACTCGCGTGGGGAAGGGGATGGCGCTCGTGGCAAGGCAGGCGTCACTCCGGCGGGAGGCGCGGCTTCACGTCCTGCCCCGGCGTCAGTCTCAGCGGCGGGTGCCACTTGTGCGGACCGTTCACCGGCAGGAGAGGGAATGGGCAGTGTGTCATCCCCGAGGGGAAGCTCCGAGGGAGCGGGCTGCGCGCCCGCGTTGGCTGAAAGCGGCAGGGCGTGCGTCGCGCCCCGCGCGGGCGGCGTGTCCGTGTCCGTGTCCACCAGCCACGGGGAGGCGAAGGTGCCCGCGGCTGCGAGCGCCGTGAGGGCAAGCGCCAGCGCCGCCACGCGCCACCTCCTCCCGGACAGCGCCGCCGCTGCCCGGGCCAGGACGCCCCTGCCCACCGCCCTGGGCGGCTGCACGGTGGCCTCCCACGCCTCGCCGCGCCGCTCGCCCAGCTCCTCCAGCGTCTCACGCATGGCCGCCAGCGCGGGGCGCCGCGCCTCCACGTCGCGCGTCATCCACCTCGCCACCCACGCGCTGAAGTCCTCCGGCACGCGCGGGTTGGCCACGCGCGCGTCCGGCGGCGGCATTGAAGCGCTGTTGACGGCGATGCGCGGCGCCTTGCGCGCCTCCGCCGGAGTGGCCGGCTCCGCGTCCGTCAGCGCGTCATAGAGGCACACCGCCAGCGAGTAGAGGTCGTCCTCCGCCGGGAAGGCGTAGCGCGCCTCGGGGTTGTTCTGGTTCTCCTTGTAGAAGCTCACCGCCTCCGGGGAGCGGTAGCGCGTGGTGCCCGGTGGCAGCGGCGCGTCCGTCAGCTCATACGCCCCGGAGTACTCACCCGCCCCCAAGTCGATGAGGACGGGCTCGCCGTCCACCTTGCGCACCATGATGTTGGAGAGGGAGATGTCGCGGTGGCGCACGCCCCGCTCGTGCATGTACTCCAGCGCGTGCGTCAGCTTCGCGAAGAGGCGCGCCACCTGCTGGAAGGTGGGGCGCTGGCGCGCAATCCACTCCCCCAGCGTCCAGCCCTCCACGTACTCCAGCACCAGGTACCCGCGCCCATCCTGCGTGCGCGACCACCCCTTCACCTTGGCGATGTACGGGTGCTCCAGGCGCACCAGACACACCAGCTCCCGCAAAAGCCTCTCATCCGAGCGGTTGTTGTCCAGGCTGAACTGGCGGTGCTTGGACACCTTGATGGCCACGGGCAGGCCCGCGCGCACGCCCCGGTACACGTCGCCGTAGGCGCCGCCGCCCTTCCACTCACGAATCCTGCAGCCGTCCAGGCGCGAGCCTGGCTTGAGGAAGCCAAAGAGGTTCAGCGTCGACATGGGCTGCCCTATTCTCCCACGGGGGTTCCGTCCTGGAGCGTCACCCCTGGGATGACCAGGGAGGCACCTGCGCCGGCTGCTTCTATCACCAGCCGGTACGTCGCCGAGTCTCCCATCTTCTCCACCCAACCAAACTCCACCACGACACGGCCAGCGGCGCCGTGGGGGTGGGCTTCCAGCGCGAACCGCACGGCGCGCGCGGCCACCCGCTGGCCGGTGACGGCGTTCTCCAGCCAGGCCCTGCCCGGACGCCAGGACAGGCCGATGTCACTCCTGACACCCGCTTTGAACACGAGCCAGGTGTTCGCCAGGAAGCGCAAGCCTCCCTCAGACACGACATCCAGCCTGTCCGAGCTGGGGGGCACAGAGAACCGCGCCACCCGGACGCCTCTCTGCTCGATTTGTTGAGACAGCACCCAATCCGCCGGCCCCTTCATGGCCCCCTGTTCGCGCCGCTCGGCCAGGGCCGCCTCGCACGCGGCGCAGCGGGCCTCCAATTCCTCCACGCGCGCCTGGAGGAGCGCCAGCGCGTTGGCTTCGTGAAACACCATGACCTGGGCATCCACCACGTCCTCGGCGCTGGTCAGCAGGAAGACGGGCGCCGCCTGGGTGGACGGCCCCTGCAATCGCAGACGCAGCGCCACCGGCTCCGTCACGGACGCGACCGCACGGAGAGTGATGGAGCGACCTCCCACCGCCAGGAGCTCCACGGCTGTGCTGTCCGCCAGCCTCACGGACTGGGTGTCGATGGGCGCATCGAACGTGAGCGTCGTGGGGACGGCGGTGGAGATGCGCACCGGCTCCGCCTTCGCGGTGAGCACGACGTTCCGCATCCGGAGCCTGGGGGATTGCATGACCTCCGCCGGCGTACTCCATGCGGCGAGGGACCACAGCGCCAGTGCCAGTCCGGGAAGCCGTGACAAGGGGTGAAGCCTCATGCGCCCAAGCTAACAGACGCCTCTCGCCGCGCGTGCGCTGTCGAGCGCCATCCCACTCACCGCCCGCGAGCCCGCCCCGTTGAATTCAAGCTGCTTCGCGCTAAACTCTGTCCTCAACGCGGGTCCATCCGCACCGCTGCGGTGTCTAGCAAAACACCCGTCAGCGGCCATCCCGCGGGATTCCCTCTGCCCATGAATGGATTCGCGCATTCGACAGCCAATGCCGACCGCCGGGACTGGCATCGGCTCTCGGACCATCTGCTCGACACGGGGCGGCTCGCGGCGGACTTCGCCGCCGCGTTCGGCGCCGCGGCATATGGCGAGGTGAGCGGCCGGTTGCACGACCTGGGCAAGAACCAGCGTCCCTTCCAGGAGGAGCGCCTGAACGGGAAGCAGCTCCGGATCGACCACTCGACCGCTGGCGCCGTCGAAGCCGTGAAGCGGTGGGGCCCCTGGGGCCGACTGATTGCATATGCCATCGCCGGCCATCACGCGGGACTCGCGAATGGTCTCCCCGGCGAGAGCCAGACCCGCCGCTCGCTCAAGGAGCGGCTCGACTTGGACAAGTCGCGGCTCCTGCCCGGCTGGGAGGCGGTGCTGAAGCTGCCACCCGCGCTGCCCGACGTTCCGCTCAGGTTCCGAGACTCCAGGGCACCAGGCTTCACCCTGGCGTTCTTCGTCCGGATGCTGTTCTCCTGCTTGGTTGACGCCGACTACCTGGACACGGAGGCGTTCTACGCCAGGGTGGAGCAGCGCCAGGTGGAGCGCGGCCACGCCGTCACGCTCCCCGAGCTGCGAGACGTGCTGCGCGACTCCATGGCGCGCCTGGGAGTATTGGACAGCGACGTCAACCGCGTGCGCGCCGAGGTGCTCGCTCGCGCACGCGCGCACGCCCCATCCGCTCCGGGGCTGTTCTCGCTGACCGTACCCACCGGAGGCGGCAAGACGCTCGCGTCACTCAGCTTCGCGCTGGAACACGCCGCGCATCACGACAAGCGTCGGGTCATCTACGTCATCCCCTACACCAGCATCGTGGAGCAGACCGCCACGGTGTTCCGCGAGGCGCTCGCCCCTCACGGTGACGCGGTGCTGGAGCACCACAGCGGCTTCGATGACGCCGTGCTGGAGACCCAGCGGGCACGCGACAAGCGCCAGCTCGACATGCAGAGCTGGGACGCCCCCGTGGTCGTCACCACCGCCGTGCAGTTCTTCGAGAGCCTCTTCGGCGACCGCCCCTCGCAATGCCGCAAGCTGCACCGCATCGCGAACAGCGTCATCGTGCTCGACGAGGCGCAGACCTTGCCGCTCGGGCTGCTGCGCCCTTGCGTGGCGGCGCTCGACGAGCTCGCCCGCAACTATCGCAGCAGTGTGGTGCTCTGCACCGCGACGCAGCCAGCGCTTTGGGAAACAGGAGACCCGGTCCGCAGCTTCGCGGGCGGCCTCCCCGACCGCCCCGAGCGCGAGATTGCCCCCGCCCCGGCCGAGCTCCATCGGCGGTTGCGCCGTGTGCGCGTGCGCCACCTGGGTGAGACGACCGACGCGCAGTTGGTCGAACACCTGCGAGCGCATCCCCAGGTGTTGTGCATCGTCAACAACCGGGTCCACGCCAGACGTCTGTATCAGGCCATCAGCGACCTGCCCGGCGCGCGGCATCTGACGACGCTGATGTACTCCAGGCACCGCTCCGAGGTGCTGGACACGGTGCGCACCGCCCTCCGCGAAGCGCGCCCATGCCGACTCGTCGCAACCTCCCTCGTCGAAGCGGGGGTGGATGTGGACTTCCCGCTCGTGCTGCGCGCCGAGGCCGGCCTGGACTCGATTGCCCAGGCCGCCGGACGCTGCAATCGCGAGGGCAAGCGAGACTGGAATGAGAGCCAGGTCCTGGTCTTCCGCCCGGTGAGCCAGGACACCTCCCCGCCCCGCGAGCTGCGGGAGTACGCCGAGTCCGCGCGCGAAATCCTGCGCCAGCCGCGCTTTCGAGAAGACCCGCTGGCGCCAGATGCCCTCGACGCCTATTTCCGCCTGCTCTACTGGCGGCGCGACGGCGTCGACTCGCGGCTCGACGGAAAGGGCATCCTGAGCATGCTCGCGGGGCTGCGGACTGAGCTACCATTCGAGCAGGTGGCGCGTAAGTTCCGCATGATTGAGAGCCATCAGCAGCGAATCATCGTCCCCTGGCTCCCGGGCACCCGCGAGGAGCCGCCAGCGGTCTCCGAAGCCCTCGCGGCGCTGACGCGCGGCGGCTTCGTGGGCCCCAGCGCGCGCGTCCTGCAGCGCTACACCGTGCAGGTGCCGCTCGGTGCATTGAACGGGCTCTGCGCGGCCGGCGCGGTCCAGCCGTTCGAGGAGGAGCGCCTGGGTCGGCAGTTCATGCTGTTGAAGCAGCCTGAACGCTATCATGCGGCGTATGGGTTGAGCTGGGAGTCCCCGACGTTCATCGACCCCAGCAACCTCATGATATGAGCAGCGGAGGACGGCGTTGGGGTCCTCGCGGCGCCGCGCACCCAAGGGGGAAGGATGGCATACGGCATCAGATTGCGGGTCTGGGGCGACCGGGCGTGCTTCACCCGCCCCGAGCTCAAGGTGGAGCGTGTGAGCTACGACGTCATCACTCCCTCCGCGGCGCGGGGCATCCTGGAGGCCATCCACTGGAAGCCGGCGATTCGCTGGCGCATCGACCGCCTCCACGTCCTCAAACCCATCCGCTTCGAGTCAATCCGCCGCAACGAGGTGAAAGAGAAGCTCTCCGCCGTCAACGTCGCCAAGGCGATGAAGGCCGAGAGCACACGAGCGGCCAGACTCCATGTGGAGGACATCCGTCTGCAACGGGCCGCCACCGTGCTGCGTGAAGTGGACTACGTCATTGAGGCGCACTTCGACCTGACCGCGCGCGCCACCGAGGACGACAACGCTGGCAAGCATCTGGACATGTTCAACCGGAGGGCACGCCAGGGCCAGTGCTTCCACATGCCCTGCCTGGGCACGCGCGAGTTCCCGGCCAGCTTCGCGCTGCTCGAACAGGATGCGCCGCTGCCGGCGCCCGCAGGCGAGCTGGCCGGAGAGCGCGACCTGGGGTGGATGCTGCTCGACATCGACCATGCCCATGGCATGGCGCCGCGCTTCTTCCGTGCACGGATGCACCAGGGTGTCATCGACGTGCCCGCCTGGGACAGTGAGGAGGTGCGCACATGATGCTGGAGGCGCTCAGCCGTCTCTACCTCCAGTTGGCCGAGCGCGGCACCGTGCCGGACCCAGGCTTCAGGGATGAGAAAATCAGCTTCGAGCTGGTCCTCGCGTCGGACGGCACCCCCGTGGAGATCCGCGACCTCCGCATCCACGAGGGCAAGAAGTCGCGCCCGCAGCTCCTCCCCGTTCCCACATACTCCAGCAATACTCGCACCTCGGGCATCCTGCCCCATGTGTTGTGGGACAAGACGCCCTATGCCTTCGGCGTCACGGCTGTCGAAGACGAACGCACAACCAAGGAGCACGCAGCCTTCAAGCGACGCCAGCATGAGGTGTTGAAGGACGCGACCGATCCCACCCTGCGTGCCTACCTCGCCTTCGTGAATGACTGGAGGCCTGCTCGCTTCCGCGAGCTGCCCGGCTTCACCGAGGAAGCGCTGGACGCCAACTTTGTGTTCCGTATCGACGGTGAGAACACCTACCTGCACCAGAAGCCCGAGGCGCGGGTCTTATGGACGGCCGCGCTCACGCCAAGGGAAGCGCGCAAAGGACAGTGCCTCGTGTACGGCACGGAGGGGCCGCTTGCGGAGGGGCATCCCACCATCCGTGAGGTCGATGACGCCCAGACCTCGGGCGCCTACCTGATTTCCTACAACAGGTCGGCGTCCGA
The DNA here is from genome assembly GCF_030168875.1 of Myxococcus sp. SDU36. NCBI lineage: Bacteria > Pseudomonadati > Myxococcota > Myxococcia > Myxococcales > Myxococcaceae > Myxococcus > Myxococcus sp. SDU36. The sequence goes on along the minus strand of NZ_CP077414.1, from coordinate 7,233,612 downwards.
GTCTTACGGCAAGAAGGGAAACGAGAACGCCTCCATCTCACAGCAGGCTGTGTTTGCCTACTCCACGGCGCTGAACCACCTGCTCCGCAGAGAGCCGCACAACCGGCAGCGGTTGCGCATCGGCGACGCCACCGTGGTGTTCTGGGCCGAGGCGACAGGCGTGGCAGCGACCGATGCGGCCATCGGCTTGCTTTCAGTCCTGGTCCAGCCCACGAACGATGCTGAAGAGACCGCGAAGCTGCGCTCTGTGCTGGAAACCTTCGCCAGCGGCCAACCGATTGCGAGCATCGATCCGGACCTTCATCAGGACACGCGCTGCTACGTGCTCGGCCTCGCACCGAACGGCTCGCGACTGTCCGTGCGCTTCTGGATGACGGATACGCTGGAGCGGCTCGGCCAGCGCTTCGTCGAACACTATCGCGACCTGCGATTGGAGCCCGCGCCCCACCCGGCGCCTTCCCCATGGCGCCTGCTGCGCGAGACCGCGGCGCACGGGAAGAGCGAGAACGTTCCGCCACAACTCGCTGGCGAGCTGATGCGCGCCATCTTCACCGGTCAGCGCTATCCAGGCAGCCTGCTGGCGAACGTCGTGATGCGCATGCGCGCCGACCGCGACGTCGGCTTCACGTCCATCGGCCTGCGGGCCGCCATCTGCCGCATGTGCCTTGTGCGCGACGCGCGCAAGGGCGTCCACCAACAGAGTGAAGGGGGAACACCCGTGGGTCTCGACTCCGAAGAGCGCAATCCTGGCTACCGGCTCGGCCGGCTTTTCGCTGCGCTGGAGAACCTCCAGCGCGCGGCGCTGGGCCGTGACATCAACGCCACCATCCGGGAGCGCTACTACGGCTCTGCCTCCGCGACGCCGGCCAGTGTGTTCCCCCTCCTGCTGCGCGGCGCCACCCACCACTTCGCGAGCGTCAGGAAGGACAACCCCCGCCTCTCCTCGTTTCTAGAACGAGAGATTGCGCAGATCGTGGACGGCCTGGGCACCACCTTCCCTCCCAGTCTCCGGCTGGAGGACCAGGGCCGCTTCGCCATCGGCTACTACCAGCAGAAGTGCTATCGCCGTCCGGCGAGCGAAGCGGCCACGCCCGAGGGCGACACCACCGCCGACACCGACCAGGAAGAGGGGGAGTGACATGGGTGCCATCACCAACCGCTACGAGTTCGTGCTGCTGTTCGACGTCATCAAGGGCAATCCAAACGGAGACCCGGACGCGGGCAACCTGCCGAGACTGGACCCGGAGACCAACCAGGGACTGGTGTCGGACGTCTCCCTGAAGCGCAAGGTGCGCAATTACGTGGAGCTGGAGAAGGGCTCCGAGACAGGATTTGCCATCTACATGGCGGAGAAAGCCATCCTCAACGAGCAGCACGCCAAGGCCTACACGGCGGAGAACCTCAAGCCAGCGGCCAAGAAGCTCCCCAAGGCGAAGGAGAAGGCGGACGCGCTCACGCGATGGATGTGCGCCAACTTCTTCGACGTCCGGTGCTTCGGCGCGGTCATGACCACGGAGGTCAACTGCGGCCAGGTGCGGGGACCCGTGCAGTTGGGCTTCGCCAGCTCCATCGATCCAATCGTCCCGCTGGAGGTGTCCATCACCCGTATGGCGGTCACGAATGAGAAGGATGCGGAGAAGGAGCGCACCATGGGGCGAAAGCACCTCGTGCCCTATGGCCTCTATCGCGCGCACGGCTTCATCTCCGCCAAGCTGGCCGAAAGGTCGGGGTTTTCCGCCGAGGACCTCGAACTGCTCTGGCGCAGCTTGACGAACATGTTCGAGCACGACCGCTCCGCCGCGCGCGGCGAGATGGCGACCCGAAAGCTGCTCGTGTTCAAGCACGACAGCGCGCTCGGCAACGCGCCCGCACACCGGCTGTTCGACCTGGTCCACGTCCGGCGCCGGAACGATGATGCGCCTGCGCGCCAGTATGCCGACTACGTGGTCGACATCGCCCGCGACAAGCTCCCAGAAGGCGTCGCGCTGGAGGAGAAACTCTGAGCGCTACGCCCATTGGGGGTGGTCGGACCTGCCATGCCTTTCCGCGCGCTGAAGCGCGTCCTCCAGCGCCCTGACGGTGTCCTCGAATCCACCGGGCACTTCGATGGTGCCCTTCGGTCCTGTCTGGATGTCCGCTGGTGGCGCACCACTCCAGCAGGCACGATGCTGCCCGTCACCAGGCACTCGACGGGCCATTTGCATGTCAGCTCACCTCATGCTTGGGAGCAGTTCCACAACCCCGCACAATGATCGCATCGTCCAACGGTGATATCTCTTGTCGGAAGATGGCGAGCGGAAGACAGGGCACCACGACGCCCGGGGACCTCTGAACGTCGAGGGGCTGCTTGTCATGGAGTAGTCGCCCGCGAACCGCCCCCAGTGGGCGCTCCGCCGAGGGTTCGCGCTCTTTGAAATCCACAATAATTTCAATAAGTTGGATGCAGAAGCACGCGTGTCGAGGTCGGAGGAGCGTGGTGACGGAGGCAGGTTCGCGAAATCGGGCTGGATTCCGTAGGAAGATCGGTATGTTGGAAGTGCAGAGTCGCTCCCCGTGAACGCGGGGAGCGTGGGTTGAAACCATTTCCAGCAACAACCACCCCTAGGAGTCCCGTCGCTCCCCGTGAACGCGGGGAGCGTGGGTTGAAACCGGTAGGCACGGCACCCTGTCGTCGCGCGAGGCAGTCGCTCCCCGTGAACGCGGGGAGCGTGGGTTGAAACATGCCCTCACCTACGGCCCCGAGGCGGTGCGCCGTCGCTCCCCGTGAACGCGGGGAGCGTGGGTTGAAACCCAAGCGCCAGACGGGCACCGTGCTCGCGTCGGAGGTCGCTCCCCGTGAACGCGGGGAGCGTGGGTTGAAACTTGTACGCCTCGCTCCCCTCGCTGAGTCCCTGGTCGCTCCCCGTGAACGCGGGGAGCGTGGGTTGAAACCTGGCCACGGCGTGGGGCCGCCAGCGCAACGCGGGTCGCTCCCCGTGAACGCGGGGAGCGTGGGTTGAAACCGCCCGAATCCGGGCGATTCGTTCCTCATTGGCGGTCGCTCCCCGTGAACGCGGGGAGCGTGGGTTGAAACCGCGACACGGTTGGCGTGCGGCAGGAGGCCCAGCGTCGCTCCCCGTGAACGCGGGGAGCGTGGGTTGAAACTCGACGCGGGCACGAACAGGCGCTTCATGAACTTGTCGCTCCCCGTGAACGCGGGGAGCGTGGGTTGAAACGCGACACAGCGCCTCCCACGGCGGCGTCGTGTAGGTCGCTCCCCGTGAACGCGGGGAGCGTGGGTTGAAACGGGGCCCTGCTCCCCCAGGATGCGCGCGGCGGCGGTCGCTCCCCGTGAACGCGGGGAGCGTGGGTTGAAACTGGCAGAACAGCTCCGCGAAGGAGCGCGAGGCCGAGTCGCTCCCCGTGAACGCGGGGAGCGTGGGTTGAAACCCGGGCGGCACCGGCTTGCCGCACCTCTCGTCCGGTCGCTCCCCGTGAACGCGGGGAGCGTGGGTTGAAACCGTCTAGGTTGCACGTTTAAGGGCCGGGTAGTGGGTCGCTCCCCGTGAACGCGGGGAGCGTGGGTTGAAACGTCAAGCTGCCAGACGCGAACAACCACGCGGCAAAGGTCGCTCCCCGTGAACGCGGGGAGCGTGGGTTGAAACGTGATGCGCTCGTGCGTGGCAAGCTTCGTCTTCGTCGCTCCCCGTGAACGCGGGGAGCGTGGGTTGAAACATAACGCGAAACTCCTGAGTGAGAAGTGAAACGGTCGCTCCCCGTGAACGCGGGGAGCGTGGGTTGAAACGGGCACGACGCGCCGCCCGAGGACATGGGCCCTGTCGCTCCCCGTGAACGCGGGGAGCGTGGGTTGAAACGCCGCGCTGTGCACCACCGGCACGCCGCCCCTGTCGCTCCCCGTGAACGCGGGGAGCGTGGGTTGAAACCCGAGGGAGACACGACCACACAGCCAGCGGCGCCGTCGCTCCCCGTGAACGCGGGGAGCGTGGGTTGAAACATGGCGCGCAGGGTATCAGGCGGGGACGTCGTGGTCGCTCCCCGTGAACGCGGGGAGCGTGGGTTGAAACCTCTACCGTCACGACGAAAGGCGTCCCGTCCTTCGGGTCGCTCCCCGTGAACGCGGGGAGCGTGGGTTGAAACTGCCATACGCCACGCCCACGGACGCTTGACCGGGTCGCTCCCCGTGAACGCGGGGAGCGTGGGTTGAAACTCCCCCAGGGTGCCTGCTGTGTGAATCACGCTCGTCGCTCCCCGTGAACGCGGGGAGCGTGGGTTGAAACCTTCATCCGCTGCCAGCGGGATTGCTGGCAGTCCTGTCGCTCCCCGTGAACGCGGGGAGCGTGGGTTGAAACACCTCGTAGCCGTGCAGGCAGGTGGGCGAGATGGTCGCTCCCCGTGAACGCGGGGAGCGTGGGTTGAAACTTCGGGTCAGCGACGCGGCGCAGCACCAACTCGGTCGCTCCCCGTGAACGCGGGGAGCGTGGGTTGAAACCTGACAATCTCGTTGACGCTCACGAAGAGATTGTCGTCGCTCCCCGTGAACGCGGGGAGCGTGGGTTGAAACCAGTAAGCGGGCCGGGGCCGCTCGCCGTTGACCCGTCGCTCCCCGTGAACGCGGGGAGCGTGGGTTGAAACCAACTTCAACGTCCTTGACGTATATCGAAAGTGGGGGTCGCTCCCCGTGAACGCGGGGAGCGTGGGTTGAAACACCTGAAGCTCACTGACGTGGTCCAGGCTGAAGGTCGCTCCCCGTGAACGCGGGGAGCGTGGGTTGAAACAGGTGCGGGTAGACGGCGATGCCGCGGGGGGAAAGTCGCTCCCCGTGAACGCGGGGAGCGTGGGTTGAAACCTCGGGGAGCTCTGCGCGCTGGGGCAGCACGTGTCGTCGCTCCCCGTGAACGCGGGGAGCGTGGGTTGAAACCACTCCCACCGCTTCACGCTCGCGCAGCTTGTCTTGTCGCTCCCCGTGAACGCGGGGAGCGTGGGTTGAAACAGCTACCACCACCCGGACTACGGCGACACCTGGGGTCGCTCCCCGTGAACGCGGGGAGCGTGGGTTGAAACCCTCCGGCGCCAGCACCAGCAGGCCCGCCGCATACGTCGCTCCCCGTGAACGCGGGGAGCGTGGGTTGAAACTGCTCCGTGTACTCACGCTGCAGTTTGGCAGCGAGTCGCTCCCCGTGAACGCGGGAAGCGTGGGTTGAAACCACGCAAGGCCCCGGACGACACCAAAGGCACCAGTCGCTCCCCGTGAACGCGGGGAGCGTGGGTTGAAACTCGTCGGTGAGTCGGGACAAGTCGGCGGGCTGCGTCGCTCCCCGTGAACGCGGGGAGCGTGGGTTGAAACTTCTCGGCGGCCTTCAGGCTTCGGGCGTTCATGTGGTCGCTCCCCGTGAACGCGGGGAGCGTGGGTTGAAACCGACGCACCACACCGTCGATGGGGTCCGGCGCGCAGTCGCTCCCCGTGAACGCGGGGAGCGTGGGTTGAAACGAGGGCTCCTGGTCCGATGTGATTCGGTCCACCGGTCGCTCCCCGTGAACGCGGGGAGCGTGGGTTGAAACCTCACCGACACGAACGCCTCCCCAACACCTCGGCGGTCGCTCCCCGTGAACGCGGGGAGCGTGGGTTGAAACGAGGGAGAAGAGGCCGCCGAGGACCTGGAGAAGCGGTGTTGCTCCCCGTGAACGCGGGGAGCGTGGGTTGAAACTCGACGCTGAGCACCACGTAGCTCTGGTTGAAGAGGTCGCTCCCCGTGAACGCAGGGAGCGTGGGTTGAAACTCGACGCTGAGCACCACGTAGCTCTGGTTGAAGAGGTCGCTCCCCGTGAACGCAGGGAGCGTGGGTTGAAACTCGACAAGGACGGAGAGAGTGCCCAACTCCTCTGGTCGCTCCCCGAGAACGCGGGGAGCGTGGGTTGAGACTCGGCCACGGTGACTGGTGCGATACGGGTCCGCGTCGCTCCTCGTGAACATGGGGAGCGTGGGTTGGAACGCGGACGCCCTCGTGGCCCTGACAGGGCCAGTTGCCGCCTCGCGGGTGGCCTGTTCGACGTGTCCGTGTCGCGTGCCCTCCAGGCGACGCAGAGGGTCCAGTGTCCGTGGCCCGCTGGTGCTACGGCTCGTCCGCCATGTCTTCGAGCTGACCTTCCGCTATCTCGCGGTAGAACGGGACGGCCTCGACAGGGAGCACATCCCACGTTTCCTGCCGGGCGCGATCAACGTCGCCGGCCTCCTTGTGTTGATACATACGGCTCAGCGCCTCGGAGATTCTCGCGGAGCCGTCGCGGATGCGGCGCGAAACCTCGCGGAGCAGGTCCAACGCTTCGTCCCCCTTCCGCTGCCCCTCAGAATAGCGCATGCAGGCATGACAAGCGCCCATCCAGCCGCGGACCTGATGCGTATTCCCAGGATCGGATTTGAAAAGGTTCGTCGAGTCGCGCATGACCGGAGTCGTGCCCCCGCATGACGGGTGCCCCCGCAGCAGTCACGCTCGGCGACACCTCCGTCATGGCCGGTGCTGATTCACCGCCCGGAAGAACTGGGTGAGCGAGTACTCCAACAGCGACTGGCGCGACTGCATGTACCGGCGCGCACGGAGGAAGGGCAGCCAGACGCGCTTGCCCACGCGCACCTGGGACTCTTCCAGCTTCCGCCGCGGCACCCACGTCCCTCCCAGTCGCCGCACCAGCACGTCACCCAGGTAGGCACCCAACGCTGGAGCCGTGTGACTGTCGATGAGCTGCCGCTCGTACCGCTCCGGGAAGTTCTCCCGCCAGAAGTAGACGTCCAGGTCCGTGAGAGACTCAGGCGTCTCGTCCATGATGGAGGGCACCTTGGCGTGCAGCCCCGCAATGAGGCCTTCGGACAAGTCTCCGTAAGACATGAGGACGCGCTCTGAATTCTCCACCTCCGAGGGAAGGGCGGCTGGGAGCCACTCCTCCGGCTCCGGAGGCCGGAAGGCGTTGAGCTCAGCAATCTTCCGTTGCCGCTCGCTGATGGCGAACTCCGCCGGCAGCCGCGAGAGGAACGGCGCCACGTCCGGGTGAAAGCTCGGCTCGATGGGTACGAGCGCTGCGCTGCGCTCCCTCAGCGTGCGCAGCACCGCGTCGAAGTCGAGGTCCGGCCGCAGGTGAACATGGGCGCGGGCCTGCGCCACGCGCGCCTCATCGCTAGCGAAGTCGGCGGCGGTAGGCCATAGCACCAGGAGGACAGCGCCGTTGGGAAGCTCCTCCACGCGGTGCGCAGGCGCCGAGAGCATCCGCTCGCGGCCTACGCGCGCGACGAGCTTGGGGCCGAAGACGTTCAGCCAGAACAGCTCGTAGACCTTGTCGAAGCCATCTCGCAGAGTCGCTTCGTCATCGCGCCCAAAGTGGGGGGCGCCAGACAACTGATCATCAGCGGCACTATGCGCCATTGCAAACGGGCTCGGGTACCTCGCAGCCCAATCACGAACCATCTTCACGAACGTGCGACAGCGCTCCTGCTCATTGAAATACGACAGCGGCTGGACCTGCAGATTGAGGCTCAATGAAGGCTGAGGGGTCGTCAGTCCCAGGTATAAAGTCAGAGAGGAGAGCAGGTCCGAATCCGAGCGAAAGAGTTCAATGGACGTGCTCTTCCCCTTTCGTCCCTCATCCAAGGCCTTCCAGACCGAGGAGCGCGAGTATTTGCGTTGCCGCTTTCCCGCGATGGCGGTTGGCATCCAACCGCCCGCATTTTCCTCAAGGGACTGAAACAGGAACTCAAACTCGCGTTCGACCGGCACCTGACGCTCAAAGGAGCCCTCAAGGAAGAGTCGAAGGCTGTCCCCGGCGTTCAACGCTTGAAAGGTCGGTGCGTTCATTGGACCACGACCTCCACGCCTTCGACCTCCATCTTGGTTTTTTTCATGGCATCGACCAACGCTCTTGCGTCCAATGGCTTGAGTGCACCCCCCTCATAAACAAGTCGCACCCTCTGAACCTGTGCATCCGTCTGCATTCCAGGCCTACGGATACTCAGCATCTCGCCGTAATACCGCAGGGCACTGCTTGCGTCCGCAATCATCTGCGACGTGAGCTCCCCTCCCTTCAGGAGCTTCAGGTCCCGACTCTTGAGGCTGAACGTCTCCACGCGGGGCGTCGGGCCAGCAGGCGGCCCCTCTTCGATGACGAGCACGTCCGCGAAGCGCAGGTCCGCCTTCGCCACCCCCACATGCGTCTCGATGCGGGGCTGGTCGAAGTCCTTGAGCCACCGCCGCTGCGCCCGAGGGAGGGCCGCGTCCTCCTCCAGGAGAGCGACCATCTTCCGCTCGAAGGCCAGGCCCCGCGCGTACCGGTCACGCATCCCCTGGTAGCCCGCCCACTCCAGCGGCCCCTTGAGCGCCGTGCGCTGGCCGACCTCCGCGGTCCGGCGCTCCAAGTACGAGAGGTAGTCCGCCCAGAGCGCATGAACTGCGGCTCCCGGAGGCGCCGCTTTCCGCAGCGTCTCGCTGTGCTTCTTCAGGAAGCCCACGTCCATCGGCAGCCGTGCCCCCGCGGCCTCGGCCTCCGCCTGCCGAAGCTTCGCCTCCGCCACCTCCGCCGGGATTCCGGCCGCCTCTGGCGGAAGGGAGGGCCTGCCGCCGCCACGACTCCTCGCGACGCCGCCCCTTGTTGCGCTGGCACTTGAGGGCTCCCGATACCGCTCCGCCAACAGGGCCTGCGCCCTGGGCAGGTTGCCTCGGGCTGCATGCAGGGCCCTGACGCCAGCCGGCCCCTCCACCGCCGCGAAGAGCGCGGCCTCACGTTTGCCTCGAAGGAGTGAGAAGACGTCGCGGACCGCGTCGGGGCCGAACTGCACCTCCAACTCCTTCACGACGGCCTTCAGCGACTCGACATCCAGCGCCGAGAGCCGTCGCAGGCTCGCCCGCCCGCTGGACGTCGACTCCACCAGGGCACGAGCGCCCTTGCCCGCGGCATACAGCGCTACCATCAGCCCAGTCGGCGCCAGCTCGCGCGTGGCCTGCTCGTACTTGCCCCGCGCCAGCGAGTACGCCCCGTGCCCCGTGCCCACCACCAGGTGTCCCTCCGCCAGAGCGCACCGGGTGGGCGGCTGCGCTCCGCCAGGAGGTATGCTGAGGCTGGCCGCGGAGGTAGCGAGCCATGCACGGACTCAGGACGACGAAGAAGCGGGGCGGTTGGCGGCAGTGGACGCCTGACGAGGCACGCAGGGAGTTGGCGGCGTTGCAGAGGAGCGGGTTGCCGCTGGCCACGTACGCGCGGCAGCGCGGCGTCTCGGACCAGCGACTGCGCTGGTGGCGGGAGCGCCTCGGGGAGTGGGAGGAGGCGGCGCCCGTTAACGGCCCAGCGCGGTGGGTACCGGCCGTGCTGAGGGGGATGAGCGCTGCGCCGACGCTGCCCGCGGAAGGGAGTGCCGCGGTGGTGGTGAGGCTGCCGGGCGGCTGTGTGCTGGAGTTGTTGGACGCGGCCGCAATCCCCCCTGCCTGGGTCGCAGAGTTGGTGGGTGCGCTGGCTGCGGGGGGCGGGTAGATGCTGCTCTTGCCCCGGGCGGTGAAGGTGTACGTGGCGATGGCGCCGTGCAACCTGCGGCGCAGCTTCGATGGCTTGAGCAACGAAGTCCGCGAGGTGCTGGCCAAGGACCCACTGAGCGGCCACGTCTTCGTCTTCCTCAACCGCCGGAAGAACCAGGTGAAGCTTCTGCTGTGGACGCGCGGCGGCTTCACCCTCGTACACAAGCGCCTCGAGCGTGGCACCTTCACCTTTCCGAGCCAGGTGGCCCTGGGCGCCACCAGCATTGAACTCGACGTGCATGAGTTGGCGATGCTGCTCGAGGGCATCGACGTGCAGCGCGCGCGGACGTCGCAGCGCTGGGAGCCCCCGGGGCACTTGCGCTCGGCCTGAAGAAAATCTCCTTCGAGGGTGTGGCGCGGGCACGGCGGCTGGTTACCTTTCCCGCGCCTTGCCAGGTACCGCGCCCACCTCCGAGACGACGAAGAAGCCGCGCCGAGGCCCGGTGCTGGAGGTGCTCAAAGCGCTCCTCGCCGAGGGCCGCACCGAAGAGGTGGTGGCGTTGGTGGCCAGGCTGGTGTCGAGAAACTCGGAGCTGGAGCGGCTGCTTCAGGACGCCAAGACGAAGGGCAAGAAGAGCGAGGGCGTGTCCACCACGCAGCTGAAGCTGCTCCTGGGCGGACTGCCGGCGAACTCCGATGGTGACGTGGCGGAAGTGGATGCAAGACTTCGCCGCTCGTCCGGCATTGACGAGGAGCCTCCGCAAAAGGAACAAGCGCGGCCGAAGCGGACGCGTCCCGCCCGCCGCCCCATTCCGACGAATCTGCGCCGGGTGGAGAACGTCATCCCGGTGCCTGCACAGCAGCGTCCGTGCCCTCGGTGCGGCGAGGTGCGGAAGTGCGTCGGGCACGAGGTGACGGAGGTCATCGACCTGATTCCGGCGGAGGTCATCGTCCGGCAGGACAAGCGGGAGAAGCTCGCGTGCCACCTGTGCGAGGCGGAGGTGGTCCGCGCCCCGCTGGGCGAGAAGGTGGTGAGCGGCGGGAGGATGGGCGCCAGGCTGGTGGCCCAGCTTCTCGTGGAGAAGTACTACGACGGGCTGCCGCTGAGCCGGCAGGTGGAGCGCTTTGAGCGGCTGGGACTCGAGGTGGCCTCTCCACCCTCGCCGACCAGGTGGCCTGGGCAACCGAGGCGCTCCGGCCCGTGTGGCGCGCGGCCATGTCCAAGGTACTGGGCGCCACGGTGATGCACCTGGATGCGACGTCGCTGCCGGTGCTGGACTCGAAGAATGCGAAGGGCATTCGCCTGGGCGCCATCTGGGGCTATGTGGGCGCCGACGTGAAAGACTGCGGCACGCAGCACACCGCGCTGTGTCTGTACAACTCGACGGGCAAGCGGGAGGGCCAGCGCGAGGGGAGATAGGCCCCGCGCAGATGCTGGCGATGCGAGTGGGCCTCACGGTGGCCGATGCGGCCGGCCTCTTCGACGCGTCCTTCAAGCGGGCGGGCCTGCTGGAATGTGGCTGCAACACGCACGCGAGGCGCTACTTCCGGAAGGCCCTGGACGGCGGCGACAAGCGAGCCGCGCTGCCGCTGGCGGCCTTCAAGCGACTCTTCGCCATCGAGCGAAGGCTCCAGGCCTGTACCATTGACGAGCGGCGGCGAGGGCGGCAGGAGCGCAGCAAACCCGTCTACGACGACCTCATTGCCTGGGCGATTGCCCACCAACCCAATGAGCCGCCCTCCTCCCCGCTGGGCCGGGCCATCCGGTACTTGCTCAACCACCAACAGGCGTTGCGACGCTACCTCGAAGACGGCGTCATCCCCATCGACAACACCGTCGTGGAGCGCCTGCACATCCGCACCGCGCTGACGAGGAAGAACTTCCTCTTCGCCGGCAGTGACGCAGGTGGCGAACGCGCCGCCATTGCGTACACCCTCCTGGGGTGCTGCAAGCTGGCTGAGGTAGACCCCGTCGCATACCTGGCGGACGTCCTGCCCCGGCTGGCCACCAGAAGCTGTGCCTCCGCGACATGCCCGCGCTGCTGCCCGCGGAATGGAAGCGCTCGCATCCCGAAGCCGTGCGCGGCAAGGCGGCAGCCGCGCGCTGAGCGCCAGGGGCGCCTCGCGCCTCGCAGGCAGGCGTGGCCCTCTCGTATGGTCCTCGGCGGAGGACGGCATGCCGAAGAACCAGAGGAAGCTCCGCATCTACATCTCCGCCGACGCGCTCGCGCTGCTCAAGCACCTCGACTACCCATGCTCCGAGGAAGTGCTCGCCTCGGCGAAGCGAGTCGAAGGGCTCGAAGACGAGGGCTTGGACTACGAATTGAGCGGCACCCGTGATGACTTCGAGAGCCTCGCCGGCTGGGTTGCCGGTGATGCAAACCACGCCGACCGCCGCCAGAAGCGGAAGCTGGCCTTGCTGCTGGCCCTCTCGGACGCGCTCGAGTCGGTGCTCTGACGACTGACGACGCGCCGCTGGCGGCCCGCCCAACACTCTCTCCGCTCAGACTTCAAGGGCCTGCCGGGTGCGCTCGGGCGGAGGGACACACCACCAGGTGGTAGAAGCCCACCGGCACACCGAAGGTGAGAGAGTCAAAGGCCCCGGCGGAGGCGCTTCCCGGCGCGTAGTGCCGCGCCATCAACGCCTTCCACACTTCGTCGAGGGCGTCCTGGTAGGGCGGCGGAAGCTGCCCACGCAGCGCCATGAGCTCCGTGTACCGGGCCTCACCACTCACCGAGGTGCTGGCGAGCATGTCCCGGCCCGCGCGCCCCAGGCCGCGCAGCACGTCTCGGGCCTGCTCGCCCCGCTCCGGGAAGCCCTCCAGCGCCAGGCCCCGCCGCTTCAGCTCCTCGCGGACGGCGGCCATGGCCCCCAACGTCTCCCCCAACTGCTTGTCGCGCGCGAGAAGCTGCACCACCTCGCGCAGCTCGTCGTCGAAGGCCGCGTGCAGGACGAAGAGGGCGAGCACCTCGGCATACGGCACGCCGTACTTCTCCACGGACGTGACGAGGAAGGCCGCGCGCTTGCGTCCGAGGACTTCCGAGGCCCTCGCGTCCAGCGGCCCCAGGGCCCCCAGCCGGACGGCGTCCCAGTCCGTGAGGGACGCCACCAGCGCGGCCATGTCCACCCCGCGCTGCATGGCCACGAATTCGGCGGGCGCGGCACATGCCAGGAAGGGCGCCAGCACCTCCCGGCTGGAATCCAGGTGAGGCCACCCCAAGGGCACGGGCCGTCCCCCACAGGCGACGGCCCCGCCGCTGGCCACCGACTTCATCCCTGGCGCGCGTGCGCCCTCGTTCTCCTCCGCCAGGGGCTCGCGTCGAAGGCCCAAGGGCGCCGCTGCCCCGTCCTCCGTGGAGGCCAGCGCCTCCACAGGGTACGCACCTCCCGCCGCGCTCCTCGCCGCCTGGACGGAGGCGGGGAAGGGCCGGAAGGCCAGGGTGGCCCCATGGCTCGACTTCGCGGGCAGCGAGGCACAGCCCGCGCTCAGCAGCGCCACCACCATCGCCAGGCCGACTCCGCCACGCCGCCGCTCACCGGACATGGTCCACCCCCAGGCCCACGGCCGCGAACGCGCCCGGCCGCAGCGTCCCCTCCGCCGTTGGGAATAGCAGCGTGCCGCCCTGCCCCACCGCGTACAGCTTCCCCCCGAGGAAGCGCCACCGGGCCTCGCCCGAAACGAGATAGCGCGCCGCCGGTTGGCCCGTGCCCATCGCCAGGCCGCCCACCGCCACGGTGAGGCTCCGGTGGAAGGCCTGCGCTTCCAGGCGGCCTTCCACGTCCACCCGGCCCCAGGAGAAGGCCTCCGCCCCCATCGTCAGGCGCAGGTGGCGCCGCGCCAGCGTGCCCAGCCGCTCCGCGTCCCAACTGAGAATCACCTCGCCATAGGCCGAGTAACCCTCAGGAAAGGGCGCCTCCGCTTGCGGCAGGGAGGCCGGGCCCGCCACCTGGAAGCGGGCCAATTCGTAGTCCGGACCGAAGGCGCCCTGCCGGAAGCCTCCGCGCTGCACGCGCCCCTCCAGCCGGGCCCGCAAGTCCACCGTCGCCGTCAGCGCATCCACGCCCACACCCGCCACCGCGCCCCAGGCCCCGCCTTCGCCCGGGCGTCCGCCCCAGCCGCCCAGCAGTTGCAACTCGAAGCCGCCTTCGGGGCTCCTGCGCCGCACGAGCATGGCCGTGCCGTCCAGGTGCGCCAACGTCAGGGGCTTCGAAGCGCCTCCTGCCCTCCCCCAGTCATGCACCGCGGACAGCGACAGCAGGTACTGCAGGGGGAGGGGTGGCCGGCCGAAGAGGAGGTACGGCACATCCAGCGCGACTTCCGCGCCCACCAGCCGGGCGCCCAGCACGTCGGAAGCGAAGGCTTCCACGTAGGCGGGACCCAGCTTCCCCGTCACCACCGCCCCGGCAGGGTGGTAGTCGGGGTTGCCTCGGTTGTTGTAGCGCCGCACCAGGTGCCCGGACAGCAGCGTGTAGGACTCCAGGGCGCCCATCCACAGCGAGTTCGGCGCGTCCCCTCCTACCGTGAAAGCGCGCACCACCTGTCCCCAGTCGGACAGCGCGTCCCAGTCCGCCTTCCTCACGGAGCCCGCCCCTTCACCGCCGCCCCACAACCGCAGCCGCACGGGAGCCCCCAGGCTGAGGTTGAATACCCCGCGCTTCCTCACCACCACCCTGGGCTCCAACTGGACGAAGCCTTCGTCGCGGCCCACGCCCCTCCTGGGCAGGAGCGTCAGCGACGTGGCTTCCATGCGCAGCAGGTTCGCCCACTGTGAGCGCGACCCATGGGTTGCTGGTGACGCAGGTTCCTCCTCCCCCGCGGAATCTTCAGGGTCGGCGACCTCCTCCGCCCACCCCGCTCCGGGTAACACCAGCAGCAACACGATGGCCCAGCGCATGAACATCGACGCCTCCTGTGAAAGGCCCCGGAAAGGGCAATCAGGACAGAGGTTCCTCATTCGGTCCGACAGGGCGTCGGGCCGCGGCTCAATGCATTGCATTGAGGTCGTCATCGACACTCTGGCCGCGCCCGGCTCGAAAGGAGGTGACGGACGTCAAGCGTCAGGTTCTCCCCGAGGCCACTTGCCTCGAGAAGAGGCGCTGCGGCGCGTGAGGCTCCGCGCGGTCCGGTTCCAATGAGCTGGTTTCCCAACGCATCGCTCCGGTCCGTCCGCACGGGCGGCGGGGTCCCCCGCGCCTCCCAGCCCGCCAGCCCACCCTGTCCTCGCATCTGCCCGTCCCGGGCACACAAGCCGAGCGCCGCGCGAGCGGAGGTGTTACAGGAAGCGCGCCATGTCCGCCCCCGCTCTCGAACTCCAGGGACTCTCCAAGCGGTACGGAGAGTTCACGGCACTTCACACCGTGGACCTCGCCATCCGACCCGGGGAAATCTTCGCCCTGCTGGGCCCCAACGGCGCGGGCAAGACGACGATGATTGGCAGCGTCTGCGGCCTGGTGAAGAAGTCCTCCGGCAGCATCCGCGTCTTCGGCAAGGACCTGGACCAGGACCCGGTGGGCCCGCGCTACGACATCGGGCTGGTGCCGCAGGAAATCAACTTCGACCCCTTCTTCACCGTGGCCGAATCCCTGCGCATCCAGTTGGGCTTCTACGGCCGCCCCGCGGATGAGGCGCGCATCGACGAGGTGCTCACCGCCCTCAACCTGCACGCGAAGAAGGACGCGTACACCCGCGCGCTGTCCGGCGGCATGAAGCGCCGGCTGCTCATCGCCAAGGCGCTGGTGCACAAGCCCCGCCTCGTCTTCCTCGACGAGCCCACCGCCGGCGTGGACGTGGAGCTGCGCCGGGACTTGTGGACCTATGTACGCAAGCTCGCCTCGGAGGGCACCACCATCGTCCTCACCACGCACTACCTGGAAGAGGCCGAGGAGCTGGCCGACCGCGTGGGCATCATCAACGAAGGCCGCCTCCTCATGGTGGAGGACAAGGCCACCCTGCTGCGCCGCTTCGGCGAGCGCCGCGTCATCATCACCTTCGAGCAGCCGCAGCCGGGCCTGTCCGAGGCCGGCAAGCGCTTCACCGCCCGCCTCAGCGAGGACGGCCGCACCCTCACCTACGTGGAGCGCGACGGCTGCGCCCCGTCCGGTGAGCTGCTCCGCGCCCTCTACGCCGAAGGGCAGCTCATCTCCGACGTGGAGACGCGCCGCTCTCGCATGGAGGACGTGCTCATCGAAATCCTCCGTGGCCGCCCCCAGCAGGCCGCCTGAGCCCTCATCATGAACGTCCTTGGGATGAAGACCCTTCTGGCGAAGGAGGTCCGGCGCTTCATGCGAGTGCCGGGACAAACCGTCCTGTCGCCCCTCATCAGCACCACGCTGTATTTCATCGTCTTCGGCTTCTCCATCTCCAGCCGCATCCAGACGGTGGAGGGCCTGCCGTACCTGCACTTCATCGTGCCGGGGCTCGTCTTCCTCGGCATCGCCAACAACGCCTTCCTCAACAGCTCCTCCTCGCTGTTCATCACCAAGATTCAGGGCACCGTGGTGGACCTGCTGGTGGCACCGCTGGGGCCCGGTGAGCTGATGGCGGGCTTCATTGGCGGCGCCATGGTGCGGGGGCTCGTGGTCGGGCTGCTCACCTGGGCCGTGGCCACCCTCTTCACCGGCTTCAGCCTGGAGCACGCGGGGGTGGCCGCGTACTTCCTCGTCCTGTCGTCCTACGTCTTCAGCGTGCTGGGCCTGCTCGCGGCGGTGTGGGCGGAGAAGTTCGAGCAGATCAACTTCTTCCCCACCTTCGTCATGCTGCCCCTCACCTTCCTGGGCGGCGTCTTCTATTCCGTGCGCGAGCTGCCCGCGCCCTGGGACACCGTCAGCCTCTTCAACCCCATGGTCTACATGGTGGAGGGGCTGCGCTACGGGATGCTCGGCCGCAGCATCTATTCGCCCCTGGGCGGCGGGAGCATCCTCTTCGCCGTCGCCGTGGTGGCCACCGCGCTCACCTACACCGTGCTGCGCTCTGGCTACAAGATGAAAGCCTGAGCCCCCTGGAAGCCGGGCAGGCGCCGCACGCCTGCCTGCCTGCTTGCCTCCAACCTTGTGGGGTAATTCGCGACTGAGCAATTCCCACGAGGTAAGAAAGGGCGATATCCTGTCGAGCACACATGGCTGTGCCATTCGGTAAGTACGAGCTGCTGCGCAAGATTGCCTCTGGGGGAATGGGGCAGGTGTTCCTGGCCCGCGAACATGGGACGGGGTTCGAGCGGCTTGTCGTCCTCAAGCTCATCCTTCCCCACCTCGCGGAGGACGACGAGTTCCTCGCCATGTTCCTGGATGAGGCGGGGCTCGTCGCGCGCCTGACGCACCCGAACCTCATCACCATCCTCGACCTGACAGAGATTGAGGGGCGCCACTGCCTGGCGATGGAGTACGTGCAGGGCGACGACGTGCGCCGCCTGGACAAGACGTCCCGCGCGCAGGGCAAGCCGCTGCCGGTGGGGCTCATCCTCCGCATCATCGCGGACGCGGCCGCGGGGCTGGACTACGCGCACCAGGCGCGTGACGCCCAGGGCAAGCCACTGCGGCTGGTGCACCGCGACGTGTCGCCGCAGAACATCCTGGTCGGCTTCGACGGCGGGGTGAAGGTCATCGACTTCGGCGTGGCGAAGGCGGCCACCAGCAGCCAGAACACGGCCACCGGCGTCCTCAAGGGCAAGTACCCGTACATGTCCCCGGAGCAGGCCAGCGGGCTCGCCATCGACGCGCGCAGCGACTTGTTCGCGCTGGGCGTCGTCATGTGGGAGCTGCTCACCGGCAAGCGCCTCTTCAAGGGCGAGTCGGACATGATGACGCTGCGGCTGGTGAAGGACTGCCAGGTGCCGCGGCCGTCGCAGCTCAACCCGCGCCTGCCGCCGGGCCTGGACGAGGTGGTGCTCAAGGCGCTGGCGCCCTCGCCGGACCAGCGCTACCCGGACTGCGGCGCCTTCCGGCTGGCGCTGGAGGACTACACGCTCAACCTGCGGCTGCCCTCCAGCAGCGCGCACCTGTCCGCCTTCCTGCGGGAGCTCTACGCGGACCGCATCGCCCATGAGACGGACCCGGCGAAGCTGGACCAGCTCGCGGAGGACGCGGACCTGGACTCGCGCTCCAACTCGTCGCTCAGCGGCGTGCCGGGCGTGCTGGGGCCCGCCGGGCGCTCCTCCGCGTCGCGGGCCATGCGCGGCTCGCCCCATGGCGGCCCCGGAACGCGCTCACGGCACGCCGCCGCCGCCACCGCCGCGCCGCCGCTGCAAGAAAAGACGCGCGGCACCGCCCCCCTGGCCCGTCCACCCCCGGAGCCGCCCCGGCGCATCCCCTGGCTGCCAGTGGCCACCGCGGGGCTGGGCCTGCTCATCGCGGGCGTGGGCATCGTCTTCTTCCGCTCGCCCGCGGACGCCACCCCGGTCCGTCCGCCGGTGGAGGTGGCCGTGCCCCACCAGCCGGAAATCGCGCCCGACGTGCCGCCGCCGCCGCGCATCGACGTCGAGCCGGCGCGCCATGTGAACCTGCCCGTCATCACCGAGCCCCCCGGGGCCCGGGTGAGCGTCAACGGCGAGGCGCGCGGCGAGACGCCGCTGCGCCTGGAGCTGGAGGCCGGAGCCGCCCCGGTGTCGGTGACGCTGGCCCTC
This sequence comes from Myxococcus sp. SDU36, assembly GCF_030168875.1. Classification (NCBI taxonomy): domain Bacteria; kingdom Pseudomonadati; phylum Myxococcota; class Myxococcia; order Myxococcales; family Myxococcaceae; genus Myxococcus; species Myxococcus sp. SDU36. The sequence goes on along the minus strand of NZ_CP077414.1, from coordinate 7,215,505 downwards.
AACGGCTACGAGCCCGTGACGCGGCAGGTGTCCGCCACGGACGAGGAGCTGCGGCTGGAGCTGCGGCGCGCCGAAGGCGGCAAGCCCGTCACGGTGACGCCAGCGGCCGGGACGAAGCGGCCCCCCCACTCCGGCCAGGGCGGCGGTCTGGGCATCAAGACGGGTCGCTGAGCCTCGCGCGGGAAAATCCGCGAGAAATGATTTTCTGAGACAGCGCGCGCGCCGGGCCCTCAGGGGGAGTGGACCCCCTCACAGGCCCAGGCGCCATGACTCCAGAATCCATCCACCGTTCCGCCGCTCCCGCTCCGGGTCGTCGTGTGCCCAAGGCGCTGGCGTGGCTCGCGGGCGCGGCCTTGCTCGTGGGAGGCGTGGCGCTGCTGTCGTCGCGCGGCGACGATGGCGAGCCCTCCGAAGCCGGCGCCGCCGCCGCGGCGTCCCGGAAGGGCGCAGCCGGTGGGCGGGGCCACGGCGGCCGCGCGGGCGCGGGTGGGGCACAGGACGAAGAGCCGCCGCCCCCTCGCTTCGATGAGGCCGTGTGCTGGCGCGAGCTGGAGCGCTTCGACGCGGCGGTGACGCTGGAGAACTTCCGCGCGTGGGCCGCGCCGCTGCTCGCGTCGGGGGATTCGCTGGTGGCGGACTACCTGACGGAGCGCCTCACGGAGCTGATTGGCCAGGACCCGGACCGCGCGAGCGAGGTGCTGTCCTGGGCGCGCACCGCGGGGCCTGACGAGTTCAACGTCCTCCTGACGGCGCTGCGCGGCTCGGAGGCGGTGCACCACGCCCAGGTGGCCACCCAGCTCCTGGCGCAGGGCATGGACGCCACGCTCGACGGCGGACGGCGCGCGGGCATCCTGGCCGCGCTGGACACGCAGAAGCGCTTCGAGCCGGCGGCGCTGGACACGCTGACGTCCTTCGCGAAGGACCCCGTCTCCGGCGAGGCGGGCTGGGCCGCCACGCGCACCATCGCCCGCGTCATGAAGCGCGACTTCGAGGCGAAGGGCAACGCCGCGCCGTACATGGACGCGCTGCTCGCCATCGGCACCGAGTCCCCCGACGAGCAGATTCGCTACCTGGCGCTGTCCACGCCCATGCACGCCACGCCCGTGCTGGATGAGCACACCCGCGCCCAGTACGCGAAGGTGCTCACGCAGGAGGGCAGCCCGGACGGGCGCGAGGCCGCCGCGCACAACCTCTCCATCTCCGGGGACCCGCAGGAGGTGCTGGAGCTGTTCGCCCAGGCCTTCGCCCGGGAGCAGGAGACGTGCGTGCGGTGGGCCCTCTTCCGCTTCGCCGCGCGCGCATCCGGCCGCGAGGCCCTGCCCGTCATGGCCAACATGGCGATGGCCGACCCGCGCTTCCAGCCGCTCTACCAGATTTTCGAGCAGCTCTACGCCAGCGGGCTCCACGACTTCGTCCGGCTCTGGAACAGCCTGCCCGACCAGGACCCCTTCGGCTGCCTCGTCGGTCACGACTGAGCACGGGAGCTCCCATGAAACGCCTCTGCCTGCTGCTCACGCTTCCCCTCTTCCCCCTGCTGGCCACCGGCGCGCACGCGGCCTCCGCCGACGCGCAGCCCGCGCTCCGGCCCAGCACCTGCTCCGTGCGCGGGCTGATGGATGACCTCCGCCGCGGACTGGGCTCCGGCTCGCCGTCCTACCAGCGCTACCTGCGCACCCTGCTGCGCGAGGCCGCCGTCACGCTGCCGGACGCGGAGCTGCGAGACGCCTTCGCGCGGGAGACGGACCCCGTCATGGCCGAGCACCTGGCGGCGGCGCTGGTGGCCCGCGCGGAGCGGGAAGCCGACCCCCAGGCCATGGACGTGGTGGCCCAGCGCGCGTCGCAGGACGCGGACCCGGCCGTCCGCGCCGCCACGCTGCGGGCCATGCGGCGCACCGGCGCGCTGGAGCGCACGGGTGACTTGTACGAGCGCATGGTGCGGGACGAGTCACCCCAGGTGCGCCAGGAGGCGGCGACCAACCTCATCGAGGACAACGCGCACGTGTACGCCGGCCAGTACGGTCCGGCGGCCGACACGGCGGTGACGGCCGCGGTGGCCTCCTCGGACCCCGAGGTGACGGCGCGCATCCTGGACAACCTCTCCACGGAGAAAATCAGCGCGGCGTCCGCGGAGCGAATCACCTCCCTGCTGCGCAGCGACGACGCGAGCGTGCGCAAGGCCGCCGTCAACGCGCTGGGGGGCGTCCCGGCGGAGCAGATGCAGGGCGCCCGCGAGTCGCTGCTCGCCATGTACCGCGAGGAGCCGGACGAAGGCGTGCGCAAGGCGCTGCTCCAGAGCGTGGCCCAGCTCGGCTTCGACGGCGCGATTGCCGACCTCCAGCGCCTGCGGGACATGGACCCGCGCCTGGCGCGGGAGGCCGACGCGTGGATTCAGGTTCTGGGCATGGGCCTTCAGGAGTGGAGCCTGCTCCTGAGGGAGAAGCAGCGGTTGCAGCAGGCTCCGTGACAGGCAGTCCACTGAAAGGAACACCTCATGCATAGCAGCACCTGGAAGTCCTCACTGGCGGCGTTGGCCGCGGTGGCGCTCATCCCCGCGTCCGTGACGGCGCACACCGTCAAGGGCACCCACACGGGCTCCGTGACGGCCCTGACCCGCTACAGCAGCGGCACCTTCCACGGCGCGGTGGACATCGGCAGCGGTGGCCGGTGCAACTACTGGGGCGCGGAGACGGGCGTGGTCGGCTCCGTCTACTGGGCGGTGACCATCCGCACCACCGGCGTGGTCTGCAACGGCAACGGCAGCGGCAACCAGAACGAGGCGCGCCACGTCTGGAATAGCGGCTGGACGTTCCGCCAGTGGCACTTCATCAAGACGGCGGACTCCCGCAACCGCACGTGTGACCGCTGCCAGGTGGGCAACATCGGCGGCACCGGCAACTCCACCGGGCCCCACGCCCACCTCCAGCAGGACAAGCTGGGGACGAAGGACACGTCCTGGTATCAGGGCTACGTCAGCGTGGGCAGCTCCGTGACGCGCGCGAAGACCATCGGCGTTCTGGACTGACGCACCGGCCCCCGTGGGCCGCCAGGAGGCCCGGACACATTCCCTTTCGGAAGGTCCGGGCCTCCTGGCGGCCCACGAGGCCGCCAGGAGGCCCGGACACATTCCCTTTCGGAAGGTCCGGGCCTTCGGCCTCGCGCGGTGCGCCGCTCAGCCCAGCTTCATGCCCTTCGGGCGGGCCAGCAGCCGTTCGACGTAGGCCTCCAGCGCGGGACGCCCCGTCCGGCTCCCGAAGATGCGCATCCAGATGAACATCGAGCCCACCATCACATCCGCCGCGGTGAAGCGCTCACCGAACAGGTAGGGGCCCTGGCCCAGCTCACCCTCGATGACGTTCAGCACCGTCTCGAAGTCCGTCCAGCCCCGCGAGGGCCCCGTGGGCAGCTTCATCAGGTGGTCGCCCATGGCGGGCTCCAGCTGCGACGTGGAGTACACCATCAACGACAGGTAGCGCCCCCGGTCCGGGTCACCCGGCTGGGGCGCGAGCCCCGCGTCCGGGAACTTCTCCGCCAGGTAGAGGCAGATGGCCGCGCCCTCGAACAGCCGCGTGTCGCCATCCACCAAGGCTGGCAACTTCCCAGCGGGGTTGATTTTCAAGAACTCAGGCGACTTGTTTTCCTTCTTCTCGAAGTCGATGGGGACGATTTCATACTGCGCGCCGCACTCATCCAGCATCCACTTGGCAATAACGGCGCGGCTTCGGGGATTGAAATAGAGCTTCATCGTCGAACGTGACCTTTCCGGTGGTGGGCAGCCCTGCCTCCTATCAGAACAACCGCACGGCGAAGGACCTGCCGTCAGACTTCGATGGTGGAATCGATGCCCATGCGACATGCCCCCGACTGGGCCCGCTTCGCGAGCACACACTGGGAGCAGACCCCCACGCGGCTGCGGCTGGGCGCGCCGCTGGTGTCCCCCGAGCGGGCCTTCCAGGGGCTCGTCTCGGTCAGCGCGCCCTTCCGCCTCGGCACGCGCTTCCGCGCCCTGCCTGACGTGCGCTTCTTCGCGGACGCCGCCCGCCTGCGCGCGCCCGGCACGCTCCTGCCCGGAGAGGAGGACGCGGACGCCACCGCGTATCTCCAGCGCGTCAGCCGAAAGCTCGGCGCGGCGCGCGGCTTCCAGTGCTTCGTGGAGCAGCCGCTCATGCTGGACTACGCGCAGTGGGAGCGCGTGCGCGCCTTCGTCGATGGCGTGCTGGCGCACGTCGGCGTCCCCGTGCTGCCCATCGTCAGTGACTTGTGGCTGGGCCGCTTCGGCGAGCCGCCGCAGGGCGCCGCGCGCCGGGAGCACCATGCCCGCTTCACCGCGGTGCTCCACGGGCGGCTGCGAGCGCGCCAATGGACGAAGGACGCCCGCAGGGCGCGCACGGTGGAGGCCCAGGCCGGGGACGTGCTGTATGCGCCGTCCCACGTCTGGCAGGAGGAGGCGAGCGACGAGGGCGCGCTGGTGCTGCGGCTGTGGATTCCGGTGCGCGGCGGCGAGCCCCTGGAGGCCGTGAAGGCGCTGGCGGTGAAGCTCCTGGAGGCCCAGGGCGAGCAGGATGACACCGTCCCGTACCTGCCCTATCCCGGGACGCGGGGACGCACGCGCGTGCCCCGGCTGGCGCACGCGGCGAGCGCGCTGCGGGACGTGACGCACGGCCCGGACCTGCAGCAGCTGCTGCGCATCTCCTGGGCCCAGCGCGTCAGCGCCTCCGCGCTGGAGCCAGTGCCTCCGCCGCGCGCCCACGAACCGCTGGAAGAAGACGCCTACGTGCGCAAGACGCCTCCGGGCCGCGTGGTGCGGATGCAGGACAGCCCGGGGCAGTGGCTGTGGGCCGTCAACGGCCACGCCTTCGCCGGTCCAGGGCCCTTCGCGGCGCGCGTGCTGGACGCGCTGGCGCCGGGCGTCCCCGTGCGGGTGGGCGCCCTGTGCGGCCTGGGGCGAGGCGCGGCGCAGCGCGCGCAGGTGCGGACCCTGCTGGAAACCCTTCACGCGCTGCGCGGTATCGAGCGCGTGCCCTCGAAGGAGGCCTGACGCATGGCCCGCATCGACATCCAGCGACGGTTCGACTGGGACACCTTCGTCACGCGCTACTGGAACCAGCGGCCGGTGCTCTACCCGGCGGCGGGCGTCAGCCCCTTCATGGAAGCGGACGTGTTCGACGCGGCGCTCGGGGCCTCGCGCGGCGCCATGGAGCCGCCCACGGCGATCGAGGCGCGCACGGACGTCCAGTTCACCATCGACCAGGGGCAGCCCGTCCAGTTCGGGCCCTGGCTTCCCCGCGACACCGACGGCTCGCTGGACGGCTACGACACGCGGCTCGCGGACGCGCTGGGGACACGCCGCTACGCGCTCATCATCTCCCTGCTGCACGCCCATGGCTTCGGGCTCTGGTCCCGGGAGCGGGCCTTCTTCTCCGAGCTCTGGCGGCGCGTGGGGCTCCCCCTGTCGGGCGGCATCACCACGCTGTTCCACGGGAACTACGAGCACAGTCCGGTGGGCGTCCACCTGGACCGCTTCACCACGTTCCTCTTCGCCCTCCGGGGCCGCAAGCGGATGCGCTTCTGGGCCCGGCGTCCGTGGAGCATGCCCGTCACCACCCTGGTGGACTACGCGCCCTACCTGGCGGAGTCCTTCACCGCGGAGGTGGGCCCCGGCGACATCCTCTACTGGCCCGCCAGCTACTACCACGTCGGAGAGAGCGCGAGCCGGGACGTGGCCACCAGCGTCAACGTGGGCATCCCCGTCACCGGCCACCAGGTCCGCTATGACGTGGAGGACCTGCTGAGCGCGAGCCTCGCTGACGCACCGCGCGCTCGCGACGCGGCGCTCGGCCAGGCGCTGGTGCCGGGCGTGCTCGACGGCGACGGCGTGCTGCCGCGGGAGCTGCCCGTCGCCCTGCGGCAGGCCGCCAACACCTTGCGTGAAAACAGCCGCGACGCACGAACCCAGGCCCACCTCCGCGCCCTGTGGCTCAACCGGCGCTCCGCGGGCGGCTTCGAGCCCCCACCCCCTCCCGCGCGGCGGCGGCCCCTCAAGGACACAGACATGATTCGCGGGAATAAAAGCTTCCCCATCCTGCTGGAGAAGACAGGCACGGGGTGGTGCTGCTCAGCCAACGGCAACGCGTTGCATGTTTCAGGCCTTCAGCAACCGGTGAGTAAACTTATCGCGATACTGAACACGGCACGCACGGTGAGCGTGGGTGAGCTCCTGCACCCTTTTCCCTCGCGGGGAGCCATGCCGCTCCGCGTCTCGAACCCGCTGCCCGTGACGCGAGCGGGCATGCGTCGGATGCTGGAAATTCTACTGACATTTCGAGCCATCCATAAAGACATCTCAACTTGACTCCGGGGTTTTGCTTGCTTTACCTTGCTTGAGCAGTCTGACCCCAGCGTGTGGAGGATTCCCATGATGAAGGCGAAGACGAAGGCGAAGGCGTCCAAGCAGACCAAGAAGCTGACCCAGGTGCTGCAGTCGCTGGACAAGACGGTGAAGGCCGCCGGTACCGGGAACGCGCCCGCGAGCTGCTCGCGCTGGATGTACTGCGTCTAGCGCACGCGCCACTGGCGCTTGCGCTGATGCCTCACACGCGCGTCCCGGCCTCGCCGGGCCGCGCGTTTCTATTTTCGCCCCACGCCGGGCCAGGGCTGACTGATGACGCGAAGGGCGCATGTGCTGCCATCCCTTGCACCAACACCTCCAGCCGCCCCACTCTGCTTTCCTCCGCGGACCCGCCGCCTCCTGGAGGCCGTCCGCAAGGGCCCCGAGGCCAGCGGCTGCTTCCCGCCCATTGTCCGGCCCGGCCCCGAGCGGGTGCTGCGGGTGGCCCGCGCCTTCCAGGGCGCCAGCGACGCCGCGCGGCTGGGCGCCCTGCTCTCACAGCCCGCCTTCCAGCCGCTGGTGGACTTCTATGAGGCCCTGGGCGACGGGTGCGACGCCATCGCCCGGCGGCACCCGGGCCTGTTCGGCGCGCGTGTCGTGCGCCTCGGCAACGCGGCGCTGTTCGGCCCGGTGCTGACGGATGCCTTCACGTTGTGCGCCGCCACCCCGGCGGCACAGGGACCCCACCCAGGGCTGCTCCGCCTGAGGGACGGGTTCCTGGCCTTCTTCGGCCTCTTCGCGAAGCGGCTCGCGCGGGACATGAAGTCCGGAGTCTTCCGCCGCGCGGGCTTCGAGGGCCCCGTCACCCGGCTCTGGACCAACCCAGAGGAGACGCACAACGGGCGCCAGCACGTCCTGCGCGTCCAGTTCCGCCGGGGCGGCGCGCTGGCGTACAAGCCCCGGCCCGCCAGCGGTGAGGCCCTCTTCCTGGCGGAGCCGGAGCGGCGTGGCCCACGCGCCTTCTTCGACTGGGTCAACCACCTCCCGGCGGCCTCGGGCGAGGTGCGGCTCCCCACGCTGCGCGTCCTGCGCGGACGAGGCAGGGACGCCTCCGCGTACAGCTGGCAGGACTGGATTGAACGTCCCCGCCAGTGGGGCGTCCTCCGCGCTTCGCCCCAGCTGAAGCTCCACGGCTGCCAGCTGTCGCCCCCCCAGGCCGCGCGCTTCTGGCACCACGCGGGCGCCCTCACCGGCACGTGCTTCGCCGTGGGCGCGGCGGACCTGCTGGGCAGCAACCTGGTGGTGGGCGTCCGGCGCGGACAGCGCGAGCCCCTGCCCTACCTGGTGGACCTGGAGCTGTTCTTCAGCCCCGTGCGCCGGCTCCCGGAGACAGGGCTGATTTCCGACGGCAAGCGGCGCGGCAACCACCACGTCGGCTTCGAGTGGCGCGCCTGGTGGTGCACCACCGGCGGTCCGCTGCTGTGCTTCTTCCCCGCCCGGAGCGGCGCGCTCCAGCTTCGCCCGCGCAGGCGCGCGTGGGCCCGGGAAGAGGCCCGCTCCGTGGTGGCGGACACGGACGGGAACGTGGGCTACGCGGCGCACCTGCTGCCCTTCCTGCGCGGCATGTTCGACGTGTGGACCCGGCTGCTGCTGGAGCACGAACGCGTGACGGCCTTCCTCGCGCGCGCGGCGCGGCGGCACCACGTCCGCGTGCTCGTCAAACCCTCGGCCGTGTATGACGCGCCGCTGGAGCACATGATGCTGGCGTCCCAGGGCCAGGTGCTCGAAACCAGCGACCGGGGCCGCGTGCGCTTCAGCCCGGAGGAGCGCGAGCAGCTGGGCCGCTATGACGTGCCGTACTTCTTCCGCAAGGCGGACGGCGGCCCCCTGCTGATGATGGACGCGCCGCCCACGTCCACGGCCTTCCGGCCCGTGGGCGAGCAGCAGTTCCTGGAGTCCACGCCGCCTCCCGCCCCCCACATCCTGAGCGGAGCGCAGCTCGGCCTGATGAACCTGGGCGTGGCCCTGCGGGACGCGGTGGACGCCGTGGCCCAGGACGTGCGCCACCGCGTCCAGGAGGCGCCCCAGTGGGGTGTGCGTCTGTCATTGGAGAAGGACGGCCGCACGGGCGCGGTGTCCTTCGACTGGCCGGAGACGGGCAAGCGCCTGACGTTCTCCTGGAACCGCCGCGCCGTGCGCCTCACCGACGAGGCGCTGGACGCGCCGCCCGCTCCCCGGCGTGGGAAGCGGGCCCGGCGCGAGCGGCCTACCGCTTGAAGTGGTCGGCGATGACGCTGGCCACGCAGCAGGTGAGCTTCTTGCCCGTGGGGATGTGGAGGAACTCGTTGGGGCCGTGGGCGTTGCTGCCCGGGCCCAGCAGGCCGGTGATGAGGAACTGCGCCTCCGGGAAGCGCTCGCCCAGCATGCCCATGAAGGGGATGGTGCCGCCCTCGCCCATGGCCATGGCCGGCCGGCCGAAGTAGGTGGCGGACGCGGACTCCACCGCGCTCGACAGCCAGGAGGCCAGCGGCGGCGCGTCCCAGCCGGTGCTGGACTTCTCACCCTTGAACGTCACCGTCGCGCCGTACGGCGGCTCCTCCACCAGCGCCTGCGTCAGCGCCTCCATGGCCACCTTGGGGTCCACGCGCGGCGGGATGCGCATGGACAGCTTCACCGTGGTGAAGGGCCGCAGCACGTTGCCCGCGCTGCTGAGCGCCGGCATGCCGTCCACGCCCGTCACGGACAGCGCCGGACGCCACGTCCGGTTGAGCACCAGCTCCGCGCCGTCGTCCGACATGGGGCGGGTGCCGGGCACCCAGGGGAACTTGGTAAAGACCTCCTCGCCCAGCACCTTGGCCGCCGCGCGGGCCTGCTCGCGCCGCGCCTCCGGAATCTGCGTGTGCAGGGCCTCCACCCGCACCTTGCCCGTGGCCTCCTCCTCCACGCGCGACAGCACCTGCCGCAGCACGCGGAAGGACGACGGGACGACGCCGCTCGCGTCTCCGGAGTGCACGCCCTCCGTGAGCACGTCCACCCGCAGGTCGCCGGCCACCATGCCGCGCAGCGACGTGGTCATCCACAGCTGCTCGTAGTTGGCGCAGCCGGAGTCCAGGCACACCACCAGCGACGGCTTGCCGATGCGCGGCGCCAGCGCCTCGATGTAGGCCGGCAAGTCGTAGCTGCCGCTCTCCTCGCACGCCTCAATCAGCACCACGCAGCGCGCGTGCGGCAGGCCCTGCTCGCGCAGCAGGCGGATGGCGGTGAGCGACGCGAAGGCGGAGTAGCCGTCATCCGCGCCGCCGCGCCCGTAGAGCTTGTCGCCCTCGCGCACCGGCGTCCACGGCGTCAGGCCCTCGCGCCAGCCCGTCATCTCCGGCTGCTTGTCCAGGTGGCCGTACAAGAGGACGGTGTCGTCGCCCTTCGTCCCGGGCACCTCCATGTAGATGACCGGCGTGCGCTCGCGGCCCTGCTCGTCCTTGAGGCGCACCACCTCCAGCACCAGGCCGGGCAGGTGCGGGGCCTGCGCGAGGCACCAATCCGCGACGAGCTGGACGGCGGCCTCCATGTGGCCGGCGCGGGCCCAGTCCGGGTCGAAGGCGGGCGACTTGTTGGGGATGCGGATGTAGCGCTCGAGCGCGGGGAGGATTTCCTGCTCCCAGATGCGGTCGGACGTGTCGGTGGCGGTCTGGACGTTCATGGCCATGTCGGACCGAATCCAGAACACGGGAGAGGGGCCCCTGTCGACAGGGGGAATCCACCACTGGAGCTGAAAACGCCCCACCCCGGCGCTCCTGGGAGCACCGGGGCGGGCGTCAGCCGCCGTCAGCGGCTCACTGCTCCGCGGGGATTTCGCGCACGGACAGCCACTTGAAGTCCACGTCGGTGGCGCTGTCCCAGCGGAACACCGCGATGGGGCCGCCCCAGCTGATGGGCATGGCGTTCACCGCGCCGCCGCAGTGGCTGGCGTCGCCACCCCAGCTGCCCGAGTCCACCATGTCGTAGACCTTCTTCCAGGTGACCTTGTCGGCGTTCTCGTTGAGGTACATCTCCAGGCGCACGGCGTCCTTGCCGTTGACCTTGGTGTTGCGCATCACCGACTTGAAGCCCACCCAGCGGCCGCGGAGCGCGGACGTGCCGGACTTGTACGACGCCTGGTTGTACGAGACGTGCCACGTCTCCTTCTGCCAGCGGACCCGGCCGTCATAGTGCAGCGAGCCCTTGTAGCTGCTGCCCTCGCAGCCGGAGTGGTTGTCGTTGTGCTTGCCGCCGCGCGCGTACCACGCGAAGTTGTCCGAGACGTCGGACACGGAGTTGACCTTGATGAAGCCGGTCATCTCGATGTTCCGCCAGTCGTTCGCCGCCTGCATGTAGCCGCGGCTGGCCAGCACGTCGCGGTCATACGTCGGAATCTTGGACGCGCTGTAGCCCGTGGAGGTGAAGACGGACATGCGCACCTTGCTGTTCTTCATCTTCCAGGAACCATCCGAGTTCCGCGTGATGGTGTTCTGCGGGTCGAAGCGATTGTCGGACGTCGCGTTGTCCGCCAGGAACCACTGCTCGCCGCCCGACTTGGTCGGGTAGATCATCGTCACGCCGAACTTGTCCTGGGTGGGCGTGGGCTCCGGCTCGGGCTCCGGCTCCGGCTCCGGCTCCGGCTCCGGCTCGGGCTCCGGGACGGTGGCGCCGGAGAGGGCCGCCATGTCCGTGATGCTGCCCCAGGTCGTCTGGGTGCTGCCGTAGAAGGTGACGCGCACGTAGCGGGCGTTCACCGTGGGGAAGGTGACGCGCTCGAAGTCAATCCTCTTCCCGGAGGAGATTCCCACGAAGACGCGGGTGAACGTGGTCCCGTCCGTCGACGTGGAGATGTCGAAGAGGTTGATGCGCTCGTTGCCACGGAACCAGGAGATATCCAGGCCGTTCAGCGGCTTCACCGAGCCCATGTCGGCGCGAATCCACTGGCCCGCGCCCAAGGCCGACCAGCGCGTGGCGCTGTTGCCATCAACCGCCATGGCGGGTGGGGTGGGTCCGTCGTAGGAGCTGGCGGTGGCGGAGACGAAGCCTCCAGCGGCCAGCGCGGGCGTCGCGAACGCGCTGACGGCCAGCGAGAACGCGGTGACAGACGTGCGGAAGCGCTTCCATCCCCCCCGGGACGAAGTCGAGTGCTGTCGATTCAAGTGACTACCTCAAGTGAGACCGCGAGCTCGCGCGGCACCTCGGAGCGGCCAGGAGCCGCTCCGGAGCGCCGCGCTCCCCCCGCGGCGCGTGGACTTCCATTCCCTGGCCGCCCGGAAGCAAGCCCCCACACCAACGCACGAGGGCTTCCTCCAGGAGCGGCCAGAGGTGTTACCGACTCAACGACGGACTGCGGGCCCCAATACCCTTTGCGTCAATATGGAATTCCCACGGCATTTCTTGAGCATGTTTTCAGCCATGCCCGCTCGCTCTGCAGTGAAACGCACGATGAAACACCGCGCGTTTCTCAGTCTTTTGCGGGAAGTCTTATCACAGCCAGAGCCGAACCCTCCAGTCGCACGGTGTCTGTCTTCAATGGCTTCAATTTTTCGGAGCCGCCGAAGCAGGCGTCTTCGGTCCACAGCACCAGCTCCGAGCCGGCGGGCACCGGATGCTCCAGCGCGCCGCGCAGGCTGAGCACCACCTGCAGGCGCTGGCCGCCCCCACGCCGCTCGAGCACCAGGGCGTCCGGCCCCAGGGCCCGGGCCGCATAGGAGCCCCGCCCCGTCTCGCGCAGGGCGGGCTCCGACGCGCGCAGCCGGAGCAGCTCCCGGTAGAGCGCTCGCACGCCCGCATGCCCTGGTTTCTCCGCCTCCGCCCAGTCCAGGCGGGAGCGGGTGAAGGTGTCCTCCGCCTGCGGGTCCGACACCTCCGCGCCCGCGAAGCGCGCGAAGCCGGCGAACTCCTTGCGCCGCCCCTCCGTGACGAGCTTGCCCAGCGCCGCGTTGTGCTCGGTGAAGTAGAGGAAGGGCGTGCTCGCGTTCCACTCCTGCCCCATGAAGAGCAGGGGCGTGTAGGGAGACAGCAGCAGCAGGCCGCTCATGGCGCGGAAGGCCGAGGGGCTCACGTCATGCCCCAGCCGCTCGCCGAAGGCCCGGTTGCCCACCTGGTCATGGTTCTGGATGCAGTGGACGAAGCGCCAGGGCGCGAGCCCGTCCGCCTTCGTGCCCCGCGCGTGGCCCAGGTTCTTCGACGCCTGCCCTTCGTAGAACCAGCCCTGGTTCAGCGTGCGCGCCAGGTCCTCCGTGCTGCCCGTGTAGTCCTGGTAGTAGCCCTCGCTGTCGCCCGCGAAGGCCCGGCGCAGCTGGTGGTGGAAGTCATCCGCCCACACGCCGTCCAGCCCCAGGCCGCCCTCCGACGCGGGGCGCAGCAGGCGCCGCTCGTTGCGCTCGTCCTCGGCGATGACATGCACCTGCCGGCCCGGGGCGCAGGCCCGCGCCCGCTCGGCGATTTCGGTGAGCAGGTGCGGCGTGCCGTCGTCGATGATGGCGTGCGCGGCGTCCAGGCGCAGGCCGTCCAGGTGGTAGTCGGCAATCCACATCTCCACGTTGGCCAGCACCTGGGTCCGCGCGTGGGCGCTGCCTTCACCGTCGTAGTTCACCGCGTCGCCCCACGGCGTGTGGTGGCGGCCGGTGAAGTAGTGCGGTGAGTACACCCGCAGGTAGTTCCCATCCGGTCCGAAGTGGTTGTAGACGGCGTCCATCAGCACCGCGAGCCCGTGCGCGTGCGCGGCGTCCACCAGCCGGCGCAGCCCCTCCGGACCGCCGTAGTCCCGCAGGGGCGCGAACAGGTTCACGCCGTCGTAGCCCCAGTTGCGCCGCCCCGGAAAGGACGCCACCGGCATCAGCTCCAGCGCGGTGATGCCCAGTTCCTTGAGGCCGGCCAGGCGCGGGATGAGCGCCTCGAAGGTGCCTTCGGGCGTGGCCGTGCCCACGTGCACCTCGTAGAGGACCAGCGCCTGGGGCGCCACGCCCTTCCAGCCCGCGTCCGTCCAGGCGAAGTCGGCCACCACCACCTCGGACGGCCCATGCACGCCCTGAGGCTGCGAGCGCGACCACGGGTCTGGGAAGGGCCCCTCGCCGTCCACGCGCAGCTTGTAGCGAAGCCCGGCGCCCTGCCCCTCCAGCACCGCGCCGAAGCAGTCGCCGGGCTCCGGCGTCATCGGCAGGACGCGGCCGGGGTTGCCTTGCGCGTCGTGCAGCACCACCTCCACGCGCTGGTGGCCGGGCGCCCAGAGCCGCCACCGCACCCGCGCGTCCGCCTCCACCCACGCCCCCAAGAGAGGGGCCTTCAACCGCGCCGCCAAAGACTCATCCGCTGGACCCATGGGCGAGTCCTTTATTACGTCACCCCTGTCCTTGAGGAGCACTCCGTGCGGCCGGACGCGACCGCCTCGCGGCGGATGTTCACGGGCAGGCATGGTGCCCGGAAGGAATGGGGACCGGCCGACGGTGTTCGCGACGACACGCCGTGCGCGGGCGCGCGGCCCGCCTTGTCGGCCCCGCCCACCGCCAGGATGATGCGCCCTCCGGCGGCCACCCGCCCCTGCTTGGAGTCCCCTGGAATGAACATCACCCACCCTGGCCTGGAGCCGCTGCCCGAATCGCCCGACGAGGACGTGCGCGCGCGCGTCGCCGCCATCGAGGTCCTCTCTCCCCGCGAAATCGACGAGCGGCTGTCGGACCTGGGCTACCGGGGGCAGCCGGAGGCGCGCCGCGCGGCGTCCGTGCTGGCATACCGGCACCTGCGCCGCATCCGGCACCTGCACCTGGAGGGGCTCGCCCCCGAGCCGGGCATGCGGGAGAACTGCCTCTTTTTGGGGCCCACCGGTTCGGGGAAGACGTTCCTCGTGGAGCTGCTGTTCCGCGAAATCCTCGCCGTGCCCACCGTGCTGGCGGACGCCACGCAGTTCTCCGAAACGGGCTACGTGGGCGACGACGTGAGCACGCTGCTGTCGCGCCTGTACGAGGCCGCGGACCGGGACGCGGCCTGGGCCGGCTGCGGCGTGGTGTGCATGGACGAGTTCGACAAGCTCGCCACCAGCCGCTCCGACAGCCGCTTCGCCGGCCAGCAGACCACGAAGGACGTCAGCGGCTTCGGCGTGCAGCGCGGCCTGCTGCACATGCTGTCCGCCCCCAGCGCGGACTTCCCGCCCGACTTCGGCTTCACCAGCCGCCAGCGGCCCGACACCATGGAGCTGGCCTGCGTCACCTTCATCGCCTGCGGCGCCTTCAGCGGCCTGGGCGCCACCGCGGAGGGGCTGGCGCGGAGCGAACACCTGGGCTTCGGCCGCGAACCCCTCCCGGCGCGAGCGGAGAGCATCGCCACGCGGGTGACGGAGGAGCAACTGGAGCAGACCACCGCCTTCGCGCGCTACGGCTTCATCCCGGAGCTCATCGGCCGCTTCAACCGGCTGGTCTCCTTCTCACCCCTGGACGCGGCCACCCTGGGCGACATCCTCCAGCACAACGTGCTGCGTGCCTACGAGCGGGAGTTCGAACAAGAAGGGCTGCGCCTGCAGGTGGCACCCGACGTGCGGGCGTTCGTGGTCGCCCGCGCGCTCAAGCGGGAGACAGGCGCGCGAGGGCTGCGCACCACGCTCGCTCCCTTGCTGGAGCGGGCCGCCTACGAGCACTTTGGCCACCAGGGCAACGACGGCACGCTCCGGCTGACGCTGGAGGCCGGCGAGGTCCAGGCCCGGCTCGCGTAGCCCCGCCGCCTTCCGGTCAGCGGACCCGGCGCCCGGCCGCGGCGGCGCTGACGTGCCAGGGGGGCAGGCCCGTTCCACACCCCGCACGCACAAGCCTTACGGTTTTGCTGGGCAACGGAATCCGGAGGGCAGACACATGCATCACACTCGGGAGATACCCAAGGAAGGCTGGGGGGAGTACCTCGCCTTGCTGAGCAATCTGGAGCGCGACCACTGGGTGCGCATCGAGACGGAGAGCGCCGACTTCGGCGACCAGCCGCTCGCCGGCAGGCTGCCGCTGGTGGAGATCGCCCTCGAGCCGAAGGGGAGCGACAAGGGCTCCGTGGAAATCATCGTCGGCCGGCCGGGCGGAGAGGTCACCCACCGCATCCTCAAGCCTGACCACATCTACGCGGACGAGAGTGACAGCGGCGAACTGGAGTGCCTCGACATCGAGGACGCGGACCACGTGAAGACGCTCATCTTCTTCGAGTCGGCCCACGCGGCCGAGGAGCAGGGCGTCGGCGCGCCGTCCTGACGGCGGGCCCCGCGCGAACGCGATGAGGCCGGAAGGCGCCCCCCCGAGCAAGGGGTGCCCTCCAGCCAGCGCGCCCCTCCTGACCGGGCCTCACGGCACGGCCAGGGTGGCGGTCCTGCATCGTGGGACTACGGGTACAGCGCGCGAGCGCCCTGCTTGTCCAGGGTGGTGAGCACCAGGTCACCCGTCTGGGTGCCCGCGCACTGCGGGTAGTGCATGACGGACGCGCGGTCATACGTCGTCGTCAGCGCGCGCCACGCGTTGTCCTCGTAGCAGCCGCTGCCCGTGGAGCGGGTGTGCTCGTGGCGGAAGCCCAGCACGTGGCCCAGCTCGTGGCGCATGATGCCCGCCAGCGTCCAGGGCGAGATGTTGCCGAAGGCGGTGTTGTCCACCAGCACGTTGCGGCCCGAGCGCCCCGAGTTCGGGAAGAAGGCGCGCGCCAGGTACTGGCCGCCCGAGTTCACCGGACGCACGTCGAAGAGCACGTTGTTGTTCGAAGCGGTGCAGGCCGTGTCCTGCGCCGTCACGTGGGTGAAGTTGACGTTCGCGGTGGCCTCCCAGGCCGCCGTGGCGCTGTTCATCGCCGTCACCACGCGCGACTTGTTGCCGGAGAAGGTGCTGCTGACGCAGTACGTGAGGTTCCGCGCCTGGGTGGCGCTCCACTTCACGTCGCCGGTGGGGGACTTGGTGGAGCTGGTGTTGTAGACGGCCAGGCCGCCCCGGCTGGTGCCCGTCTCCGCCGCGACGTTGTTGTCGAAGAAGGCCCGCAGCTCCTCCTCGCTGTCCAGCGCCATGTCGCCGTCGAAAATCAGCTTGCCCTCGGGGTCCTCGTACACCGAGGCCCGGAACTCCTCCCACGTCATCTTCGGCTGCTCGGCTTCGGAGGCCTCCGGGCCACCACACGCGGAACCGAGAAGGGCCACACCAGCCACCAGCGCAACGGAGCGGAACTTGAGCATCTTGGGGTTTCCTCTGACGCCTACTTCGGGGGACGCACCGGCCGCCCGGCGATTCCGCCAGCCGCGGCCTGGAGCGCTCCGCCCATGAGCAACCGCCGCGCCAAGCTGACGCCCAGAGGACAAAGCAAGACTTCAGGACATTACATGGACCGGCGACCTTCCATGTTTGAAGTCAAACGACGTAAAAAGTCCTGACGGCGCGCCCGGCAACGTGGCGTCGTCACGGAGGAATCGCCTCCTTCGAGGGAGCCGCACCCAAACCAGACAGTGCTGTCTGGTTATCGGTCACCTGCCCCGTGGATCAGGTCCGCTGCGCCCGGGGAGAAGACCACCCATTGCAAAATGCAAGACATTGGCAAAATGCATTCCCAGACAACCTGCGTCAACCCCCTCACCGCAGTAGGGCGGGATTCATGCAGCGCCGGAACACGGGGGGCAGCGGCCGCGGGGGCGTTGGTTCCCGACGCCCTGGGGCGCGGAGGACTGCGCGTTCCAGGAGGGCGTGATAGGCGGAAGCGGGAGGACCCCACCGTTCGCCATGCACCTGTTCGACATCCCCGCGTGGTTGGAGGTGGCCTGGCCCCACGTGGTGGCGGCGCTGACGGTGCTCATCAGCGCGGTGGCCAGCGCCCACGCGGTGCTGCACAAGCGGGACGTGCGGGCCGCGGTGGCGTGGGTGGGGCTGGCGTGGCTGGTGCCGGTGCTGGGCGGAGTGCTGTACCTGCTGCTGGGCATCAACCGCATCCGGCGACGGGCGCGTTCGTTGATGCTGAAACAAGAGCATGGCCGCTTCCCGCCGTCGCCCCAGGTGGCGCCCATGAAGGCGGAGGCGGTGAGCATCCCCCACCCCGGGGCCGCCCCCCTGGCCCCCCTGGTGCGGCTGGGGGACGCGGTGGTGGGCCGGCCGCTGCTGCCGGGCAACCGCGTCACCGTGCTGGAGTCCCGCCGGGACGCCTACCCGGCCATGCTGGAGGCGATTGCCGCGGCGCGTACGACGCTGTCGCTGTGCAGCTACATCTTCGACAATGACGTGGCGGGCCGGCGCTTCGTGGAGGCGCTGGGGGCGGCGGTGAAGCGGGGCGTGGAGGTGCGGGTGTTGGTGGACGCGGTGGGCTCGCGCTACACGTGGCCGCCCATCCTGGGCCGGCTGCGGCGCGCGGGCGTCCGCGCCGCGCGCTTCCTGCCGTCGCTGATGCCCTACCGGCTGCCCTTCGCCAACCTGCGCAACCACCGCAAGCTGCTGGTGGTGGACGGGCGCGTGGGCTTCACGGGTGGCATGAACATCCGCAAGGCCTTCTGGCCCGGCGAGCACGCCGCGGTGGACCTGCACTTCCGCGTCGAAGGCCCCCTGGTGGGCCAGTTCCAGGAGACCTTCGCGGAGGACTGGGCCTTCACCACGCGCGAGCGGCTGACGGGCGAGGCCTGGTTCCCGCCGCTCACCGAAGCGGGCACCGTGCTCGCGCGAGGCATCGCGGACGGCCCGGACGAGGACCTGGAGACGCTGCGCACGGTGCTGCTGGGGGCCCTGGCCACGGCGCGGACATCGGTGCGCATCATCACGCCCTACTTCCTCCCGGACACGGCCCTCATCACCGCGCTGAGCGTGGCGGCGCTGCGCGGCGTCCAGGTGGACATCCTCCTTCCCCTGAAGGGCAACCTCCCGGTGGTCCAGTGGGCCACCTGGGCGCAGCTGTGGCAGGTGCTGCGGCCGGGCTGCCGCATCTTCCTCACCGCACCGCCCTTCGACCACACGAAGCTGATGGTGGTGGACGGCGTGTGGTCGCTCATCGGCTCGGCCAACTGGGACCCGCGCTCGCTGCGGCTCAACTTCGAGTTCAACGTGGAGTGCTACGACGCCGCGCTGGCCACGCAGTTGGAGGGCGTGGTGGCCGCGCGGCTGCGCGACGCGCGGCCCCTCACGTTGGAGCAGGTGGACGCGCGCGCCCTGCCCATCCGCCTGCGGGATGGGCTGGCGCGGCTGCTGTCACCGTACCTTTAGAGCAGGGCGCGGCGGACGCGCCAGAAGGTCTCCTTGGCGGCGCGGAAGCCCCGTGAGTCCTGGGGCAGCAAGGTGCGCAGCAGCTCCGCGGACTGCGTCTGCAGGGGCCGCACGCAATGCGTCTCCACCTGGGCGCGCAGGAAGCCCAGCGGGTCGCGCCTGCGGTAGTCCGCGAAGTAGGTCCGCAGCTCGTTGCGCGTGCGCGCCTGCCCGTTGTCCGCGTACTTGGCCACGTAGGGACTGAAGTCCGGGTAGAGCCGCCCCGCCCCGAAGTCGCCGTGCAGCGTCGTCTTCATGAAGTTGCCGATGAGCAGGTCGTCGAAGACCTGATAGCGCACGGCCGTCATCAGCGAGCCACGCGGCACCTCGAAGGTGATGCCCCGGTGGAAGCGGCGCTTCTGGAACGCGACGACGTGCTCCCGGCCGCCCACGCGGAAGCGCAGGAAGTCGAGCGTGCGCCCCAGGTGCTCCACGCCAAGGAAGTAGGTGGTGAGCGTCTTCACCTCGTCCGCGTCCAGCGGCTCGCTCCAGTCGTCCCCGAAGGCCTTGGGGTCCACCGGGTGCAGGACGCGCTCCGGAGGCTGGATGCGCTCTGTCTGACCGCGGATGAAGTCGTGGCGGATGAACGCGGGCAGCAACGAGCAGGTGCGCGACTCGAAGCCCCGGCCGTAGTCCTCCAGCCGGGTGGTGTACTCGGAGGCCCAGCGGCTGTCGGCCCGCTGGTACTTGTGCATGGAGCTGAAGGGGATGAAGTAACGCGCCCCGTAGAACTCCGCCTGCCGGGCAATGGTCCGCCCCACGGGCGTCTTCGCCGCGGCGTGGGGCGCGATGCGCTGCCCGTCCTCGGTGAAGAAGTTCATCATGTCCGCGTCGCCATACCCGGACAGCGCCAGGAGGTACGACTCCTGATACCCGCTGACCACCTTGCGCACGAAGCGGCCGGCCCCGCGGTCCCCCGCATCGTTGAGGTTGACCAGCAGCCGCCCGTCCATGTCCACCAGCAGGACGGCGTCCTGATTCACGTCCGGCAGGCACATGACGCGGATGCGCGGTGACAGCTGCGTCCACACCCGGTCCACCAGCACGTGCACATTGAAGCCCTGCTCGCGCAGGTCATCGCGCATGCGGTTGCCGAAGTGGTTGGGCACCAGCAGCGTGCGCGCGCGCAGCACGTCCAGCGACTCCATGCTCAGGTGGTCCGGGTGGCCATGGGACAGCCACACGTAGGGACAGGCCTGGATGGCCGCGCGCTGCGCCGCCGGAATCTCATGCGACAGCGTCCAGCTCCCGAAGTACGCGCTGCCGTCCGTCCACGGGTCGGTCACCAGCACCGGACCGTGGTCGTGGCAGATGAGCGTGGCGTTTCCAATCGTCTCGAAGCCCAGGTCCATCGCGTGCCCCCTCTTCATCCTGCGTCCGCTCGCAAGTCCGCCGGTTTGGTCGGACCAACGTGGCGATGGGCGAACGCCGCCTGCACTGCCCGCCAGCGCGGTGAAGAAGATTCGTTGCCTGGACGCACGCTCCCCGTTCCTGCGGGCGTGTGGACGCGGCCCCTTGCGCCCCGCCCCGCGGACTTGCCCTGGCATCCGCGTGGCGCGAGGGGGGAAGCGCCCTTCCCTTCGTGGGAAGGACGCCGCCTCGTGCGCGGGCTTCCGGGCTCAGCTCCTGCGCGCCACCAGGGAAAGAATCTGCGCGCCGTAGCGCTCCGTGAGGGAGGGCCCCACCCCGTGGATGGCCATCAACTCCGAGCCATTCTCCGGACAGGCCGACGCAATGGCCTCCAGCACCCGGTCGGTGAGGATGCGGAAGGCGGGCACGCGCCGCTTGCGAGCCTCCGCGAGCCGCCAGGCTTTCAAGGCCTCCACCATCTTCGCGGAGGGCTCGGCCGTGCGCCGCGTCGCGGCACCGCCATGGGCGCGGACCGTGCGCTTCTTGCCCGAGGACCGCTTCGCGGTGCCCGCCTCCGCGCCCTGGCGCCGCTTGCGCTTCGCGGCCTTCTCCAAGGGCATGGGCAGGAGCACCTGCTGGGGGTCCACCGCGCGCGTGCGCCGGCCCGCGTCCGTCAGGGCCAGGCGCTGGAACGAGATGACCTGCCCGTCCTTGTCGAACGAGTCCACCGCCAGGCGCGTCAACCCAGCGCGCACCAGTCCGCCCACCAGTCGCTCGAATTCACGCCGTGGCAGGGCCTCTCCGAACAGCTCACGGTGGAGCCGCCCGGTGGCCTGTCCGTCCCGCTCCTGGAGCGACTCCAGGATGCGCTCCAGCCCGTGCCGCTCCGCGGAGGTCGGCTCGGCGAAGCGCTGCGTGGCGCAGTCCTCCGGCGCGCAGACGTCGCACAGGCCACACGGCTCGCCCGAATCCTGGGTGTCACCGAAGTGCCCCACGAGCTGCTTCATGCGGCAGCCATGGGCCTCCGCGTAGCGCCCCATCTGCTCCAGGTGCAGCAGCTTGCGCTCACGCTGCGCGGAGTACGCCGCGGACCAGTTCGGCCGCCCGCGCATCACCGTCTCGTCGGGCGTCATGACGACGCCGCCGTGAATCCAGAGCTGCTCCAGCGCCTTGTCGAAGACCTCGGGGTCGCCTCGCACGCGGCCCTGGAGCACGGCCTTGGGCTCGAGCTGCGGCGCCGTGGACTGGAACAGCCGCTCCAGCACGTACGCCTCCGGGTAGTCGCGCCGGTGGAAGAACTCGTGCGTGCGCCGGTCGATGTACGAGTGCAGCAGCACCGCGCGCGACGGCTTTCCGTCACGGCCCGCGCGGCCCAGCTCCTGATAGTAGCCCTCCAGGCTGGCGGGGAGCGCCGCGTGGATGACGGTGCGCACGTCCGCCTTGTCGATGCCCATGCCGAACGCCGTGGTGGCCACGATGACCTCCAGCGAACCCCGGAGGAACTCCGCCTGCACCCTGTCTCTCTCCGAGGGCTGGAGGCCCGCGTGGTACGCGGCGGCGGCGAACTCGCCCGCGAGCAGGTCAGCGAACTGCTCGGCGTGCTTGCGCGTGGCCGCGTAGACAATCGCGGGCCGGTTCTCCTCGTCCTGGAGCAGGGCCTGGATGGCGTCGCCGCGCGCGCTGGGATTCAGCTCCCGCACCTCGATGGCGATGTTGGTGCGGCGGAAGCCGTGAATGAAGGTGCGCGCCTTGCCTCCGGGGCCGTGCAGGCCGAGCTGCTGGACGATGTCGCGCTGCACGTCCGGCGTGGCGGTGGCGGTGAGGGCCACCACGGGCGCGGGACGCAGCAGCGGCAGGCGGGCGCCCAGGAGCCGGTAGTCCGGGCGGAAGTCGTGGCCCCACTGGGAGATGCAGTGGGCCTCGTCCACCGCGATGAGCGCGGGCGTGCGGCGCGCCAGGAACTCCACGAAGCCCGGGACGCCGAGCCGCTCGGGTGCGATGAACAGGAAGTCGAGCCGGTCCTCCAGGTAGTCCGCGCACACCTGCCGCGACATGGCCCTGTCTCTCCCGGAGTGGATGCGGTCCGCCGCGAAGCCGAGCGACTGGAGCCGCGCCACCTGGTCCTCCATCAGCGCGATGAGCGGACTCACCACCAGCGTGGTGCCCGCGCGCGCCAGGCCGGGCAACTGGTAGCAGAGGGACTTGCCCGCGCCCGTGGGCATCACGAGCAGCAGGTCCTCTCCCGCGGTGGCCGCGCGGCACACCGCCTCCTGGTACGGCCGGAAGTCCGAGAAGCCGAACGCCTCCTTCAGCAGCGGACGCAGCGCCTCGGGCGCCGTCGGCGCGCGCCGCATGCGCTCCGGCCGCTGCCCGGTGGACGCGGCAGACGCCGTGGTCCTCGCACGGTTCACTGGAGCACGGGCGGCGCCAGCGTCCCCCCAGGCCCCAGCGTTCGAGCCCGCGCCGTCCGCTCGCGGAAGGCGTGAGGCCGGTCCGCCGCCCGGTGACATGGCGGAGGACGGTGGCTCGTCATGAGGCTCCGAGCGACCCACGGAGCCCGAGGTCCTGCTCCGCCGCGTCCCGAAGAGCGGCTCCGGAGCCTCCGCGAACGCCCCCTGCCGGCCACCTCCCGACACAGCATCCGCATGGCGCTTGGCGGAGGGCTCCCCGAACCCAGCACGTCCGCCCGGGCCACGTGCTCCCACGCCAGACGAACCTCCCGCGCCCCCTCCCTCGCTCGCCACCTGCGCCGCGCCGCCCTGCCCCCAGCCCGCGCCAGGTGGCGCCCCCATGACCTCGTTGCGTTGCGGCGCGGTGGCGCCATGGCCCACCACCTCGATGACATACGCCTCGATGCCGCGAATGAACGCATCGAGCTGGCCCTCACCGCGCTCGATGCGCTGGAGCCATGCTTCCCACTGGCCCGTCATGGCCGGCGTCTTCACATCCGGGTGCACCACCTGGATGAGATGGATGCCCTTCTCCGTGGCCTCCATCACCTTGCCCCGGCGGCGCAGGTACTCGCGGTCCAGCAGCACCTCGATGATGGCCGCGCGGGTGGCGGGAGTCCCCAGGCCCGTCTCGCGCATCGCGTCCGCGAGCTCCTTCTCATCCAGCGCCCGCCCCGCCGACTCCATGGCCGTCAGCAGCGTCGCATCCGTGAAGCGCGGGGGCGGACGCGTGCGCTTCTTCACCGCCTCCACGTCCTCCACGGACTGCGGCTGCGCGCGCGCCAGGCCCGGCGGCAGCGTCTGGGGCTCGTCGTCCGGCTCCCGCTCCGCGTCCTCGCCCTTGCGCCCCTCCGGCTTCAGCCGCGGCGCCTTCTGCCCGCCGCCAATGTCCAGCACCTTCCAGCCCACCCGCTCCACCTGGGTGCCCGTGCTCTGGAAGCGGTCCACCACCGGCGGCGCCCCTGGCGACGTCACCGCGGTGATGACCGTGGTGACACGCCAGACATGGTCCTCGTGCCACGCCTGGAGCAGCCGCCGGCACACCAGGTCATAGACGCGCTGCTCGTCCGGAGACAGCCGCACCCCGCCTGGCGACGTGGGCGTGGGGATGATGGCGTGGTGGTCCGTCACCTTCGCGTCATCCACGTAGCGCTTGCCCAGCGCCCGGGCCCCCGTGCCGACGGCCAGGTCCTCCTCATAGGGCGCGCGGATGGCGTTCACCACCTCCGGCAGCGTGTCGGCCACGGTGCGCGACAGGTGCCGGCTGGCGGTGCGCGGATAGCTCAACAGCTTGTGCTTCTCGTAGAGCGCCTGCGCCACCTCCAGCGTGCGCTGCGCGCTGAAGCCATGGAGCCGGTTGGCGTGCCGCTGCAGCTCCGTCAAATCGTAGAGGAGCGGAGGCGCCATCTTCTTCTCCTCCGACTCCAGCGATTCGATGACGGCCCGGCCGGAGCGCACGCGGTCGATGACGGCCTGCGCCTCCACCCCGTTCGCCTCCAGCCGCCGCGCCTCGCGCACGCCCTCGAAGCCCGGGGGCGCCACGGGCTTGCCATCCGGCCCCGAGCGGAACCACGTGCCCTGGTACAGCGCGTCCGGCGCAACGCCCTTCGCCCTGGGCGCGAAGGTGGCCACGACCTCCAGGTAGTCACGCGGCACGAAGTCGCGGATGGCCAGCTCCCGCTCCACCACCATGGCCAGCGTGGGCGTCTGCACCCGGCCCACGCTCAGCATCTCTCCATGCCCCCCGTGCGCCAGCGTGTACAGGCGCGACAGGTTCATCCCCACCAGCCAGTCCGCCCGGCTGCGCCCCATGGCCGCGGCGGCCAGCGCTTCGTATTCACGGCCGTCCGCGAGCCGGCGGAAGCCGTCCTGGATGGCCCGCTCCGTCAGCGACGACACCCACAGCCGCTGGACCGGCTTGCGGCACTTCGCCGCGTCGTAGATGTACCGGAAGATGAGCTCGCCCTCGCGCCCCGCGTCCGTGGCGCACACCACCGAGGACACCTCCGGCGCGTTGAGCACCTGCTTCACCACCTCGAACTGGCTGCGCGTCTCCTTGGAGACGACCAGCGGCCAGTCCGCCGGGAGCATGGGCAGCAGCGCGCGGCTCCACTTCTTCCAGTCCGCGCGAATCTCATGGGGCTGCGCCAGCCCCACCAGGTGCCCAATCGCCCACGTCACCACGTAGCCATTGCCGCGCAGCCAGCCCTCTCCGCGCTCGTTCGCCCCCAGCACCCGCGCGATGTCGCGCGCCACGGAGGGCTTCTCCGCCAGCACGGCCACCAGGGAGGAGCGACCGGGGGACGCCCTCACACCACCGCCGTCCCTACCTCCGCGCCTGTCCTCCCGGGGCGTCTCGCCCATCTCTTCCCACCTCATGTGCCCTGTCCCCTCCCGCCCACCACACCACCCACCAGGGAGGGAGCCTGGAGCCGCAGCGTGAGCCACTCCCCTATCGCGTCAGGCTGACATCTCCGAATCCTGCCTCGCCCTACCCGTGGCGCCTGCTCGCCCCACGTCCCACCCGCCACCTTCCAGGTCTCTGAGAAGACGCGGAAAATGCGCCCCTCCGACACCCTGTAAAACACGCCAGACACGCTGGCGCGCTCACGCAAGCAATTGGCGCGGAGGCGGAAAACTCCGTCCTGGGTCTGAGCCAGTATGCCCTTGTCGCCAGTCACTTCGGCGGACCGAACGGGGGGAAGAAGCATGTCGCACGTCGCGTATGGACCGGGCCGGGGGGCATCTGGGGGAAACACGAGGCTCGGTGCAGTGTCGCACGGCGACAAGGGGAGCAGGGCCACGGCTCAACGGCCGGGGCGCTTTTCCCGGGGGGAGTGGCTCGAGGCAACTGGGGGGGCTTTGGAGGGCATCGTCATTCCGGAGCTGGCCACCTTCGCGGGGGCGAAGCGGGCACAGCTGGCGGTCCTGGCGAATTCAGCCGTGACGGCAGCCATCCAAATCCAGTCGAGGGACGTAACGCGGGTGGCGTCCATGCGCCCGCAGACGTTCGGACGCGCCCAGACGCAGGCACGGCTGCGGGCCCTCTCAAGGCCCGCGGTGCCCTGGGACGCGGCAGGACAGGTGAAGGGGGGGCCTCGGCTCCCCCGGGTGACGGTGCTGGGGGGCACCGGGCACGCACACCTGAAGGGGCCGTAAGCGGTGTAGGGGGAAGGCTTCACACGCAGCTTCGCTGGAGGGGTCCAAGGCCCTCCGGACACACACCAAGGGCGGGTAGGAAGACGGCGCCGCGGGGGCGGCAAAGTCTGTGGATGGGGGACCCGGGGTCACGCTCGCCAGAGGGGGAGGGCGAACCCGATAGATGGGTCGAAATCCGGGGGATGCTCCGAGTCCATCGGGGCATCCCTCGTTGCTTTGCGGGGTACGGGCGGTGCCAGGGGACGCTTCACCCGCCCCTCCGGCCGCCCATCCCCGCGCTCGGAGGCCCGCTCAGCCCGCGGTGGCGGTGCCGCGCTCCTGGTGCCACGCGGCCAGCACTTCCTTCTCGCGCTCGGCGGACAGGCCGGAGCGCGGCTTCGCCTGACGCTCGGGCGGCAGCGCCTTGAACCAGGCCAGCGTGTCGCGAATCGTCTCCGTGGCCGGGCGGAACGTGAGGCCCGCCGCCAGCGCCTTGGCGATGCTCACCTTGCCGATGCCGCCCTCTTCACCGTTGCGCGGCATCCAGGCGGGCATGTCCGACCACGCCTCCACCTTGTGCTTTTTCAGGAAGTCGGTGTCCACCCACGTGAAGCGCGCGTCGCTGCCCAGGGCCGTCTTGTTGGCCTCCAGGAAGTCCCGCATCAGCAGGTCCTGGCTGGGGCCGGTGGCGTTGAAGATGCCGGTGAGGCGGCGCTCCACGGAGCGGATGATGAACGCCGCCAAGTCCTGGGCGTCAATGAACTGAAGGGGGTCCTGCCCGTCGCCGGGCGCCAGCACCTCACCGCCGCGGGCCACGCGCAGGGGCCAGTAGGTGAAGCGGTCGGACGGGTCATCCGGCCCGACGATGAGGCCCGGCCGCACGTTGAGGACGCGCCCCGGCAGGGTGGCCTCGGCGGCCTGCTCGCACAGCGCCTTCAGCGCGCCGTAGTGCTTGTCCACCTCCTCGGTCGCCGGGTCCTCCAGCGTGGCGACGGCGGCCGTCTCGTCGAGCCCCTGCCGCGACAGGTCCTTGTAGACGGAGATGGAGGACACGAAGGTGTAGTGCTGGACGTGAGGGGCCAGCAGCTCCGCGGAGGCGCGCACGACGCGCGGCACATAGCCGGAGGTGTCCACCACCGCGTCCCACTTGCGGCCCTCCAGCGCCTTCAGGCCTTCGCCCTTGTTCGGGTCGCGGTCACCCGCGAGCTTCTCCACGTCCGGGAAGAGGTTCGGATTCGTCTTCCCCCGGTTGAAGAGCGTGACGGTGTGGCCGCGCGAGCGCGCGAACTCCACCAGCGCCGGCCCCAGGAACGCGGTGCCGCCCAGGATGAGGATGCGCAGCGGCGCGGCGGGCGCGGAGGACTGCTCCCCCTGCCCCTGGGTGGAAGACGCGGCGGTGCCGGACGTGCCCGTGGTGGCGCACCCCATGGCCCAGAGCGAGCCGGCCGCGGCCGCTCCCTGAATCACACTCCTGCGAGACAGCGTCATGCGGGATTCCTCCTGCGTGTGTGGACTGACTGCGTGTGGATGGTCGCTACCGGACCGCGGCCTCTTCGGGCACCGGCGCCTCGGGCACCGCGGACGGCACCGGCTCCGCCTGCCGCCGCTGATGACGCGCGAGGTACAGCGACACGCCCAGCCACAGCCCAGCCAGGGGCACCGCCGCCAGCGACAGGCCCGTCGTGCCCAGGCCCAGCTTCGTGAGGCCGCCCTGGAGCCAGGCGCTCACCGTGTCACTGCCGCGGTACACCACCGTGTCGATGAAGCTCTTCGACTTGTAGCGCGCCTCGCGGTCCACGGTGGTGAAGAGGACCTCGCGTGAGGGCCGCTCCAGCGCGTAGTGGCTGGCGCCGCGCACCGCCTTGAACAGGATGAGCACGGTCAGCACCGGCATGGCGGCCAGCCCCAGGAAGCCCAGGCCCGTCACCACCGGCGCCACGGCGAGCCCCGCCCCCAGCCCCAGCCAGGAGATGACGCGCCCGGTGACGAGCGTCTGCAACCCCAGCGTCGCCAGCTGCACGTAGAAGTCGATGTCACCGAAGAGGGCGGTGCGGCTGGCCGCGTCGTTGCCCATGGCGGCGACGAGCCGCACCTCCTGGAAGTAGAGGAACGTGGAGGTCGCCGCGTAGAGCAGCACCTGGAGCCCCAGCGCCAGCAGGAACGGCGACGTCACGATGAGCCGCAGCCCCGCGAGCACGCCGCCGCCCACCGGGCCCTGCGCCGCGGCGGGCTGATGCTGGACGTCCTGGGCCCAGCCGCTCAGCCGGCGCACGCACTGCGCGCTCACCTCCAGCAGCACCACCGAGATGAGGATGAGATTCACGGGGCCCACCGGCTCGGCGAGCCGCCCCACCAGGAAGGGCCCCACCAGCATGCCCGTGGTGCCCCCCGCGGCGATGAAGCCGAAGAGCCGCTTGCTCTGTCCGCTGGCGAAGACGTCCGCCATGAAGCTCCAGAAGATGGAGACGACGAACAGGTTGTAGACGCTCAACCAGACATAGAAGACGCGCGCCACCGTCTCCCGCGCCACCCCGAGCTTCAGCACCACGAAGAAGCCCAGCAGGCTGAGCAGGAAGAAGCGGTAGACGCGAGGAATCACCACCCGCCGGGGCCAGCGTGACACCAGCGCGGAAAAGACAGGCACCGCCGCGAGCATCACCAGGAAGGTGGCGGTGAAGAGCCAGTCCAAGCCCTTCACGCTGCCCGCCGTGCCCATCTCGTTGCGGATGGGCCGGAGGATGGCATAGCCACACATCAGCGTGAAG
This sequence comes from Myxococcus sp. SDU36, assembly GCF_030168875.1. Lineage (NCBI taxonomy): Bacteria > Pseudomonadati > Myxococcota > Myxococcia > Myxococcales > Myxococcaceae > Myxococcus > Myxococcus sp. SDU36. Next base: position 7,187,241 of record NZ_CP077414.1, on the reverse strand, counting down.
AAATACAGGAATGACCAGCGGACGGCGCCGACCTCCTCGTCCCGAACATCCACGAATCGCCTGAGCATGGAGGAATTCACGTGAGCGGCCCAACGAGGCCCCGGGCAACGTATTCCCAGGACCTCCATGATGGAACGAGCGCGGCGGGAAGATGTTGCAAGGATTACGCGCCGGCGGAGAGGACCTCGCGGAGCGCCGCCTCCACCCGGGGCAGCGCCTCCTCGATTTCCTTCACCGACGTGGCCCCCACCGACAGGCGGAACCACCCCGTGTCCGCGCCCAGGCCGAAGGCCTGGAAGGGCACCACGCCCAGGTTTGCCTTCTCCAGCAGGAGCTTGCGGATGTCATCGTTGGAGCGCAGCCCCCCCTTGCCCACCAGGTCGAAGCGCACCGACAGGTAGATGGCGCCCTGCGGCGCGATGTGCTGGACCGGCAGCCCCGCCTCGCGCATGCGCGTGAGCCCCTGGTGCAAGGCCTCCAGCCGCGCCTCCACGGACTTGCGCATCCCCTCCAGGAAGGTCTCCGTCGCCGCCGTGTCATCCAGGTAGCGCGCCACCGCGACCTGCTCCGCCTTGGGAGCCCAGGCGCCCACGTGGCCGAGCACGTCCCGCATGCGAGCGATAATCGTTGGCGGCCCCACGCCCCAGCCCACGCGCACGCCCGTGGCGGCGAAGGCCTTGGAGATGCCATCCACGAACACCGTGTACGGCGCCACCTCCGGCACCAGCGACACCGGCGTGACGTGCCTGGCCGCGCCGAAGCTCAGCACCCAGTAAATCTGGTCGTACATGAGGATGAGCGGCTTGCGGCCCTGCTTCTCGCGCTCGCGGTTCTCCGCGACGACGCGCTCGCAGATGGCGCCCAGCGTGTCCGGCTCAATCATGGTGCCGGTGGGGTTGAGCGGGCTGCACAGGCACAAGAGGCGCGCGGCGCCCAGGTGCGGCGCCAGCTGCTCCACGGTGGGCATGAAGCCACGCGCGGCGTCCGTCACCACCACCGCGCTCTTCGCGTCCATCATGTGCGCGTAGTGGTTGTTGTTCCACGAGGGCACCGGGTAGACGACCGTCTCCCCCGCGTCCAGCACGCTGCGGTACGTGCTGTAGATGATGGGCCGCGCGCCTCCCGCGATGACGATGCCCTCCAGCGGGTACTTCAGGCCCAGGGAGCGCTCGTAGAAGCGCTGCACGGCCTGGCGGAGCTCCAGCACGCCATCCGACGGCGGGTAGTTCGTCTCACCCGCCTGGAGCGCGGCGGTGATGTGCGCCCGCAGCGCGTCGGGGATGGGGAACTCGCGCGGGTTGAAGTCGCCCACGGTGAGGTTGCACACCTTCTGGCCCTTGGCGACCCGCTCGCGAATCTCCGCCGCGATGCGGAGGATTTCGCTGCCGACGATGCCACGCGCCATCGTTCCCACGGTGGCGTCGTCCCTGGAGGGACGGGGAAGAGAGGTCAGGTCAAGGGGGGCCATGCGAGGGTGCTCTCCGGTTCGTGCGCGTTCGGGGGCCGCGCGGACAACTTGCGGCGCGGACGATAGTCGCGGCCCCACCGTCCTGTGTCATGCATTCGTGGTGACGGAGGCCCTCCGGGGCAACCGGCCCTCCGTGGAAATTTCCAGCGCTTCCGGGGCCGTCCCCGGGTGTTCGCTTTGCCCGCTTTCCCGTCGTGACACTGGCCCCCGGACCGCCGCCCGTGCGAGACGATGGGCCGCAGTCCCGAACTCGCAGGCCCTGGCAGGAGGGGAATGATGACGCGGTCCGGACGGAGGATGACGTCGCTGTGGTTGGCCGGGTGTCTGGCGGGCGCCGGGTGCGCCAAGAAGGAGGAACCCGCCGCGGCCCCTACCGGCGCGCAGCCTCAGCCCGAAGTCCAGGCGCCGCCCACCTCGCCGCCCCCGGGCACCCTCCCGCGCGAGGGCGAGGCCGCCGCCAGGCCGCCTGTGCACACGGCCTCAATGGGTGACAGTGAGACCGCGCCGCCTTCGGACGCGCCCACGGGAGACGCGCCGCCCGAGGACCTGAAGAACCGCGAGTGGACCACCACCCCGGTGTCACTGAAGCGGCGCCCGGCCCAGTCGGTGACGCTGCGCTCGGTGCGCGCCGGCACGCATGCGGAGTTCGACCGCGTGGTGTTCGAGTTCGACGGGCCGCAGGTCCCCGGCTACCAGCTCCAGTACGTGGACAAGCCCATCATCCAGTGTGGCTCCGGCGACGAGACGCCCCTGGCCGGCGAGGGCTTTCTCCAAGTCACGCTTTCACCCGCGCGCGGCCATGACGACCAGGGCCGCGCCACCGTGACCGCGCTGGAGCTGAAGCCCAAGCTGCCCACCCTGCTGGAGCTGGTGCGCACGTGTGACTTCGAGGCCGAGGTGACGTGGGTGCTGGGCAACAAGGCGCCCAACGACTTCCGCGTCATGGAGCTGAGCGAGCCCACCCGCCTCGTGGTGGACGTCAAGCACTGAGGGCCCAGGCGTCACCCGGCCCGCAGCTCGCGGGCCAGCGCGTCCAGTCCCTCCAGCAAGCGCTGGTGCCGCGCGCGGGCCAAAGCCCCCTGGGCCCGCAGCGCCATGGCGAGCGCGGCGGGCAGGTTCACCGCGGCGTCTGCCTTCAGCCGCTCGCGGTACTCCCGCGCCCAGTCCTGGGGCACGCGCAGGGACCAGTTGCGCTCGTCCACGGTGCCGGGCGCGTTGTACGTCTCCGGCATCCCGAGCAGGTCGGTGAAGAACATCATCACGTTGCGCGCGCGGCTGGCGAACAGGTCCGCCACCTTCGCCTGCGCCAGCCGTCCCGGGCTCGTGGACAGCTCGCGCGCGAAGGCCTCGCGCTCCGAGGGCTCCGGGCACAAGCGCGCGGCCAGGTACTCCGCCTGCGCGCGCAGCGTGCCCTTCCATTGCCAGTCCGCCACCAGGCGCCACAGGGACTTCGTGTCGTGGTTGCCCACCATCACCCAGTCCTCCGGGCCCACGTTCTCACTGCGGTACACGTCCGCCGGGTCGTGCAGGTCCGCCTTCTGCGTCACGCGGAAGCGGCCCAGGCCGTACTGCGCCAGCACGCGCTCCAGCGGGTACGGCAGCGTGCTGAGCACCTCCGCGAGCAGGTCCCCCAGCTGCCGCCCGTTGCGGCGCGACGCCTCCACCACCGTGTCGAAGAGGACGCTGTAGCGGCGCACCTGTTCGGGTGAGAGGTCCTTCACCCAGCGGTCCGCGTAGCGCGACACGGCGCGGTCCACCTGCGCCGGGTGCACGAGCGCGAAGCGGGCCAGCGCCGGGTGGTCCGGCAGGTCCGGTGACGAGAAGAGCCGCGCGCCATGTTGCACGGACCACAGCGCGTCCGGCAGGTCCGCGCGGTACACCCACGGGCACACCAGCCCGTGCGGGTGGTCCAGCCGCAGCCCGTCGTACTCGCCGAGCATCTTGTCCATGCGCGCGTTCATGAAGCGCAGCACGGGCCCGTTGCGGCTCCCGGCGTTCGCGCCGGCGTCGTCCGGCTCGAAGTACTGCTCCGGGTCCATCACCGGATAGTTCCACGGCTGGCCGTCCGGGTTCGTCCGGCTGGGCGGCGCGCCCATGAGGTAGGTGCGCAGGAAGAGGCCCTGCCAGGCCCACGCGTCGCGCGGCGACAGGCCAATCTGGAGGTCGCCGTACAGCTTCAGCCGCCACGCGGCCACGCGCTCGCGCAGGCCGTGGTGCTGCGCGTGGACCAGGAACTGACAGAAGGCGTAGCGCTCCAGCGTGTCCGCGTAGCGCAGCTCCAACTGCGTCAGGCGCGCGACGGCCGCCGCTTCCTCCTCCGGGCAGGGGTTCCACAGCCGCCCGTCCAGCGAGTCCGCCCAGCGCCGCCAGTCCGGCTCGCGCTTCTCCTCGCACAGCACGTCGAAGAGGGCGTCCCGCACCAGCCAGGCCCGGTGCTGCTGACGGAAGGTGTCGAAGCGCGCGGCCAGCGCCCGGATGGGCGGAGCGGCGTCCGGCGCCGCGCGCTTCTGCTGGAAGGTGCGCCACGCCTCGTTCAGCAGCGTGGTCTGCGCGCGGAAGGCGTGACGGAAGCGCTCGCCGGGGGGCAGCGCCTGGGGACGGCTGGCGGCGAGCTCCGCCACGCGGCCCGGTGGCAGCAGCGCGCCCCAGGGCTCGGCGGCCTCCAGCGGCGCGAGCGCCACGTTGAGGAGGTTTCGCGAGAAGAGCGTGCCGTCATACGGCGAGGCGTTGAACTCCGTCACCTGCCCCTGAGGCCCCAGCTGGATGCCGTTGAAGCCCAGCTCCCGGGAGAACGCGAGGAAGCGCGCCGCCCCTTCCGAGTACGGCGAGCCCCAGCCCGTGTCCTCCGCGGGAAGGCTGGGGAAGCTCGGGTCGTGGATGCTGAGCACCCAGTTGCGGACGTCGAGCGCGGCCAGGGCTTCGGTGACGAGTCGGTGGTGATTTTCAGGCAGCAAGGCGCGAGACATGGCGGAAGGGGCTGACCCTACGGCCCCTGGCGCGCTGCGCCAACCGTCCTGTCGTCCCGAGTTCGCCCGTTCGTCGCCGAGCCCTCAGTCGTGTCGGGCCTGAGGGGCGGGTCGAGGCGCTCCTCGGCCGCCGCCTGGGACGTGGGGCCGCTGTTCGGGAGGCTTCATCCGGAAGAGCTTGCGCAGCACGCGGGTGGCCCACGTCCGGCCGTCCACCAGGATTTCGTACACCGTGGGAATCACCAGCAGCGTCAGCAGCGTGGACGTCAACGTGCCGCCAATCACCGCGCGGCCCAGCGGCGCGCGGAAGTCGCCGCCCTCGCCCGCGCCGATGGCCACCGGCACCATGCCCGCCACCAGCGCGAAGGTCGTCATGATGATGGGGCGCAGCCGGATGCGGCCCGCCTCGATGAGCGCCTCGCGCAGGGGCATGCCCTTCTCGTGTGACCACTTGGCGAAGTCGATGAGGAGGATGGCGTTCTTCGCCACGATTCCCATCAGCAGCATGATGCCGATGAGGCTCATGAGGTTGAGCGTGTCGCCCGTGAGCAGCAGCGCCAGCACCACGCCGATGAGCGACAGCGGCAGTGAGAGGAGGATGGCCAGCGGGTCCAGGAAGGAGCCGAACTGGATGACCAGGATGAGGTACATCAGCATCAGCGCCATGCCGAGCGCGATGAACACGCGCATGAACACCTCGGCCTGGTCCGCGGACTCGCCGCCCGTCGTCAGCGTGTAGCCCGGCGGCAGCTTCACGCCGTCCAGCCGCTTCTGGATGTCCGCGCCCACCTCCGACAACGAGCGCCCCTGCACGTTCGCCTGCACGTTGATGACGCGCTCACGATTCAGGTGCGTCACCTGCGCCGGGCCCAGCGTCTGGCGGATGTCCGCCACCTGCCCCAGCGGCACCAACCGGGGCGGTCCGCCCGCCGCCGCGCCCACGGAGATGGGCAGCTGCGACAAGTCGTTGGGGTTGTCACGCGCCGTTGGCGCCAGCCGCACCATGACGTCTCGCGTCTCGCCAATGGGGTCCACCCAGTCACCCACGTCCAGGCCCGCGAAGGCCGGCCGCAGCACCTGGGCCACCTGCCCCACCGTCACGCCGAGCTGTCCGGCGAGCCCGCGGTTCAGCTCCACCTCCAGTTCCGGCTTCTGTCCGCGCGTGGACAGGCCCACGTCCACCGCGCCGGACACCTGCTCCACTTCCTTCTGGACCTGCTGCGCCAGCTGCGTGAGCACCCGCTGGTCCGGGCCGCGCAGTTCGTACTGGAGCTGCTTGAAGGCCCCGCCGAAGCCCGAGGTGAAGACGGAGACGGTGGCGCCGCCGATGCGCTTCATCTCCTCGCGGAACTGGACGCCCAAGGCGTCCTGGCTCACGTCGCGCTCCGCCTTGGGCGTCAGCCGCACGTACACCAGGGCCTGGTCCACGCCGGGCGCGCTGAGCGCCACGGGCACGCCGATGGTGGCGTAGGTGTAGTCCACTTCCGGATGGGCGCGCAGCGCGCGCGCCACCTCGTCCACCTTGCGCCGCGTGTACTCCAGGCTGGAGCCCGGGGGCGTCTCCACCAGCAGCTCCACCTCCGCGCGGTCGCTCACCGGCACGAAGCCCGCGCCGCCCACGGTGCCCTGGAGCACCAGCGCCCCCACCAGCGAGCCCACCGCCACCAACACCATCACCAGCCGGTGGTCCAGCGCCCAGGCGATGACGTGTTTGTAGCGCTCCGCCTGCCGGTCGAACCAGGCGTTGAAGCGGCTCAGCGTCCGGGTGATGAGGCCCGGGTTCTTCTTCGGCGGCTCCGGCCAGTACGCGCTCAGCATCGGGTCCAGCGAGAAGGACACGAACAGCGACACCAGGACCGCGCAGGCGATGGTGAGGGCGAAGGGCTTGAACCACTGGCCGGCCACGCCGTACATGAAGGCCACCGGCACGAAGACGGCGACGATGGAGAAGGTGGTCGCCGACACCGCGAGGCCAATCTCCGAGGTGCCCTCGCGCGACGCCGTGTAGTGGTCCTTCCCCATCTCCACGTGGCGGACGATGTTCTCTCGCACGACGATGGCGTCGTCGATGAGGATGCCGATGGCCAGCGTCAGGCCCAAGAGCGACATGGTGTTGAGCGTGAAGCCGAAGGCCCACACGCTGATGAAGGACGCCAGCACGCTCACCGGCAGCGCCAGGCCGGTGATGACGGTGGAGCGCCACGAGTTGAGGAAGACGAAGACGACCAGCACCGTGAGCAGCGCGCCTTCCACCAGCGCGGACTGCACGTTGTCCACGGCGTTCTCCACGCGGACGCCGGCGTCGCGCACGATTTCGAGCTTCACGCCCGCGGGGAGCCGCGACTGGAGCGCATGCACCCGCTCACGCACGGCGTCCGCGACCTCGGTGGTGCTGTAGCCCCGGGTCTTGAGCACTTCGATGCCCACCGCCTGGGCGCCGTTGAAGAGCGCCAGCGTGCGCGGCTCCTCGGCGCCGACGAAGACGTCCGCCACCTGCTCCAGGCGGATGGCCTGCCCGTTGCGCGAGGCCACCACCATGCTCCGGAAGTCCTCCACCTTCTCCAGCCGGCCCTTGAGGCGGATGGACTCCTCGCTCAGCGGCGCGTTGATGCGGCCCACTGGCGCCGCCAGATTCTGCGCCTGGAGCGCCGCCACCACCTCGGCCACCGACAGGCCCGCGGCCTGGAGCGCCTCCGGCTTGAGCTGCACCGTCATCTCCCGCGCCACGTCACCCACGACTTCCGCCTGGGCGACGCCGGGCACCGAGCGCAGCTCGCCCACCACCGTCGGGTCCGCCACCAGCGACAGCGCCGCGACGTCCAGCCCTTCCGACGTGAGCGTCAGGGAGACGATGGGCTGGTCCGCCGGGTCGAAGCGCGTGAGGATGGGCTCCTCCATCTCCTGCGGCAGGTCCGCGCGCTTGCTGGAGATGGCGTCCCGGATGTCCTGCGTCGCCTCCTGGATGTCCTTCTCGAAGTCGAAGAACACCGTGAAGGACGCCAGGCCGTCGGTGGCGATGGACGTCGTCTCCTTCGGGTCCACGCCGCTGATGGCGAAGATGGCGTCCTCGATGGGCTCGAGGATTTCCCGCTCCACCGTCTCCGGTGAGGCGCCTGGATAGACGATGGTGACGCTCACCACCGGGGGCTGGACGTCGGGGAACTCGTCGGTCTCCAGCAGTCCCAGCGACACGAGCCCGAAGACCACCAGCGCCAGCATCGAGGTGATGGTGATGATGGGACGCTTGATGGCGAAGTCGGAAATGAACACGGACGTGACTCCAGGCTTGGAGCAAGGGTGGGATGGCGCGGCCTCACGGCGTGGGCTGCCGCGCTCCAGACGGGGGCGGCGGTGCCTCCGAGCCGCCAACGCCGGGCCCCGACTCCCCCATGGGCTTCGAGTCCGGCCGCGGGGGTGACACCTTCACGCGCGCGCCCTCCGTCACCTCGCTCCGCGCGGCGCCCAGCAGCACCACGTCGCCGTCCTCCAGTCCCGAGCGAACCTCGACCTGCCGCGCCACCTCGTCGCGCAGGCCCAGGGTGACCTTCACCCGCTGCACGCGTCCCTCCTGGATGCGCAGCACGGCGAGCTCGGTCCCCGTGTCGTCGATGGCGTCGATGGGAATCGCGACCGCCTGCGTGCCCTTCGAGGCGACGCGCCCCTCCGCGAAGAGGCCCGCCAGCAGTTGGAGGTCCGTGTTGGGAATGGCCACGTAGAGGCGGACCTGGCCGGTGGCCGGGTCCACCACCGGGTTGATGCGCTCCACCGTGCCGCGGAAGGCGCGGTCCCCGTAGCCCGTGACGTGGAACTCCACCGGCGTGTCCACCCGCACCTGTTCGAGCAGCGCGGCGGGCACGGAGGCCTCCAGGCGCAACGTGCGCGGGTCCACCACCGTGAAGAGCGGCGCGCCAGGCTGGACGACGTCACCCGCGCTGGCCTGCCGCTCGCTCACCACCCCCGCGAAGGGCGCGGTGACTCGCGCGCGGTTGAGCTGTTCCCGCGCCAGGGCATGCCGGGAGCGCGCCTCCGCGAGCTGTCCCTTGGCCTGCTCCACGGAGAGCTCCGCCCGCTCGAAGTCCCGCTGGGTGATGACGCCCGCCTTGGACAGCCTCGCGGCGCGCTCCTGCTCGGCCTCGGCCACCCGGAGCGCGCTTCGGGCCGTGCGGACCGCCGCCGACGCCGCGATGAGCTGGTCCTTCAGCGTGACGTCCTCGATGCGCGCCAGCTCCTCGCCCTCCTTCACCACCTGGCCCTGCTGGGCCTTGATGTCGAGGATGGTGCCGCCCACCTCCGCGCGCACCGCCGCCGCCGTGCGCGCCTGCAGGTTGCCGGAGATGCCAGGGCCGGAGCGCAACTGCCGCACCTCGGCGCGGGCCACGTTCTCCTGGCCCAGCGTCACCTCCAGTTCCTCTTGCTGAGGCGCGGGCGCGGCTTCCTCGCCCTTGCGGCAACCCGACAGGGCGCAGAGCCCCATCAGCATCCCCGCCGAGGTTCCGCCGAAGACCTGTCGTATTCGAGCCCGTCTCACAGCGCGTCTCCCATCTCCGCCCCCCAACGGCGAGCCGCCTAACCATGGTGTCGGCCCCCTGCCCCCGGTAGCCGTTGACCACAACGTCCACCGCCAGCAAGCAGGCCGGGCTGACGGGCTGGCGAGCCTTCCCAGGCGCGCCAGGGCGGACAGTGCCTACGACGCGGGAGGCACCTCGCTCATGATGAGCGTGCCGGCCTGGAAGTGGGCCCACTTGCCGCAGTGGGTGCGCGGCGTCTGCCCCGGGCAGCTCACGGCCTGCGCCGCGCGCGTCGTCTGCGTGAAGCAGCGCGCACCATTGGCGTCCCACTCGGCCTCGTGCAGCCACGCCTCCGTATCCGTCTGCACGTTCACGCCGTCATGGAGGTTCACCCATTGGCCATCCGTGGTGTGCGACGTGCCGTCGCCGCAGAAGTCGGCGCGCACCATGCGCGTGCACGCCTGGTGGTGGTCCGCCAGGCTCAGGCCGTCCGCCGTGGTGCCCCAGGGCCGGTAGCCGAAGCGCACGCACTTGGCGATGGCCGCCCCCTCGCAGGCGAAGGTGAAGCTCGCGGCGTCATCCACCTTCGCGCCGCCGCCCGGAACGCCCTCGCGATAGTCCCACCGGCCCGCCACGGGGATGGCGCCCAGCGCGGAGCCGTCCGCCGCCGCGCACGCGGGCTTCCAGAGCGCATCGGCCGCGTCGTAGTAGGAGACCTGGTACGCCCAGACGTCCGCGTCCGCGTCCGCTCCAGGCTCGATGCCGTCGACGCGCAGCTCCACGGTGTCACCGCTGCCCAGGTTGCCGGTGAAGCGCGCGCCCAGGAAGGCCTCGCCGGACACCGGGCCGCTGGAGGCGACGCCGTGGAAGACGCTGCCCTCCAGCCGCACCGCGCCCAGCACCTCCTCTTCGATGCGGGCGCCCGCCAGGTCCACCGACACGAGCAGCTGTCCCAGCTCGGGGGTGTTGAGGTTGCGGCCATTCAGGTTGCGGCCATTCAGGTTCCGTCCATTCGGTGCCACCAGCTCCGCCACGCCTGAGCGCAGCGCCACCGGCTCCGACTCCGACTCCGTCACGTTCCCCGCACACCCCGCCATGCCCACTGCGCTGACCAGCGCCACCACCGTCTGCTTCCAGTCGCCCATCGCCCACCACCCTCCCGGCCCGACCACGGCGGCAATGTCCGCAGCGGCCCCTCGCCCAGCAACTTGCGCGAGCCCCCGCAGGCACTTGCTTCGTCCACTGCGCATCACCCGCCCAAGACGTCAGGGCGGACACAGGGTTCCTCCGTCCGGTAGCGCGCGGAGCGGATGTAGGGCAGGCAGGCGGGCTTATGGGTGCGCGGTGGATGCCACGTCCGCGCACACCCGCATGCCCACCGTCACGTCGCGCAGGGACGGCTCCGGCAGCTCGCGGTTGGAGACGCGCGCCGAGGTCGCCGCGAAGGCGAAGCTGCCCCCACGCGCCACGGCCTTCCCCGGCTCCAGCCAGGAGCGGGTCCACTCCCACACGTTGCCGGACATGTCGTCCACGCCAAAGGGACTGCGCGATGCGGGGTGACTGCCCACCTCGTCGGGGCCGAAGCCTCCAGGCTGCTTGCCGTAAGTGGTGTCGATGTTGGCGTCGTCCGGGGCCAGGGTGTCGCCGTGCGGGTACTCACGCCCGTCCACGCCGCGCGCCGCGCGCTCCCACTCCAGCTCCGAGCAGAGCCGGGCGCCGGGGACCCGGCCGCTCTCCGACAGCCACGCGGCATAGGCCTCCGCGTCCGCGAAGGTGATGCCGCTGACGGGGAAGCGCAGCCAGTCCTGCGCCGCGCGCGACGTGCGGCGGGCGTAGCGCAGCGGCGCCCCGGCCCGCGCCACGTAGGGCTCGCTCCCCGGCTGGAAGCGCAGCCGCCAGACGCCGTCCACCTGCCCCAGCGCGAGCAGCCCCGCGTAGCCGCCCGTGCCCACGCGCGGCAGCCGCTGTGCGCGTTGCGCGGACGGCAGCGACTCCACGTAGGCCAGCCACTCCGCGTACGTCACCTCGTGCCGGGCCATCAGGAACGCGGGGACGTCCACGGGGTGCAGGGGGACGGCGTTGAAGAACTCGCGCACGCTGGCCTCGGCCGCGCTGCCGAACTTCACCTCGCCCGGCGGCACGAAGACGAAGCCCTCCGGCACGCTGCCCAGGCGCGGCAGCGGCACGCCGAGCCGCCGCGACTCGCCTCGCCGCAGCAGCACCCACTGCACCACCGGCTCGTAGCCGAGCGCGCGCGCGGAAACCTGGTACGTGCCCGGCGCCACCGCTGCGTCCAGCCAGCGTCCCGGGTCCGCTTGCAGGGGCGCGCCCAGCAGATACGCGCCCCGCGCATCGCGCGTCAGCGGGCGCAGCTCCACCTCCGCGCCCGGAACGGAGGTCTCCAGCGTGAGGCGGGCCGCGGCGTTCCAGCGCCGCCAGCGCGTGCCCGCCGTGTCGTAGAGCCGCAGCCGCTGGAGCAGCGCGGGCAGCGCCGCGGCATCTTCGTCTTGCTCGGCCCACAGGGCTCGCTCGTAGAGGAAGTCCGCGAGGGCCTCGCGCACATCGGCGCGGCCCGGCGCCAGCGCCAGCGCACGCTCCAGCCGTCCGGCCACTTCATCGAAGCGGCCTCGAAGCTGTCCCGCCTGCGCACCGGCCCGGCTCCAGTGCCGGTCCGCGTCGGCGCGTTGGCCGGTGTCGTAGAGACGGAAGGCCTCGGCGCGTTCGGCGCTCAGCGTGCCCCAGTCCTGACGCACGGCGCTCAGGCCCTGGGCCGCCTGACTGAGCTCGTCGCGCACCTGCTGGTCCAGGCTCCAACGCTCCCTCAGCTTGAGCCCGCCGTAGACGAGCCCCAGGGACACGACGAAGCCCACCACCAGCGCATGCCGCGTCCGCCGGCTGCGCACCATGGTGCGGCGCGAGGCCTTCAGGAAGTCGCGCTCGCGGCGGGTGAGTTCGCCCGTGTCGAGCACCTGCGTCTCCTCCAGCTGACGCGGGCCCCACAGGGCTTCGCTCGGGGAGCCCAGCTTCTCCCAGTGCGCGGCGGCGGCCTCCAGCCGGGCTTGGATTTCGCGGCGCTCGGAGGCCTCGGCCAGCCAGCGCGCCAGCGTGCCCCAGCCGGAGAGCAGCGCCTCGTGGGCCAGCTCGTAGGACGTGCCCTCCTGGGCCTCGCGCGCCACGAGCAGCCGCGCGTGCACCAGCGCTTCCAGGGCGGCGCGGTAGCGCGCGTCGTCGCCCACCAGCTCGCGGTCCGTCTTGCGCGCGCGGGTGCCGTCCGCGGTGACGAGCCGCAGGAGCACGCCCCGGGCCGCCACTCGCTGGTCCGGCAGCAGCCGGGCCACCGCGGCATCCGCGTGCCGCGCGAGCGCGCCCTCCACGCCGCCCAGCGAGTCGAGCACCGCCTGCGTCATGACCCCGGCCGCCGCGTCGCGCGCCTCCCACAGCTCGGCCAGCGCGAACTGGAGCACCGGCAGCCCGCCCTCCGCCGCGGACAGCGTGGAGGTGACGAGCGCATCCACCAGCGCGTCGGACTCGAAGCGCACGCCCTTCACGCGGGCGGGGCCCGTCACCGCCTCCCGCGTCTCCTCGGGCGACAGGGCGCGCAGCAGGTACAGCGCGCGCGGCACCTCCGCGCCCAGCCCTGGCACGGCGGACAGCCGGGTGAGGAAGTCGCTGCGCCCCGTGGCGAGCAGGCGCACGCCGCTGGCGCCCTCCGCGAGCGCCCCCAGGGCCTGTCCCGCGGCTTCCGCCTCGGCCCGCGGCGCCAGCGTCACCAGCTCCTCGAGCTGATCCACGTAGACGAGCAGCCCCTCCTGGGCGCCCAGCTTCACGCGGAGCCGGCGCACCAGGGACGTGGGCTCGGCGCGCAGGGCCTCGGCCAGGGGCTCCTCTTCCGTGTCCAGCACGGGCGCGAGCGCGGTGGCCAGGGCCGCCAGGGGCCTGCGGCCCGGCACCAGCCGCACGCTGCGCCAGCGACGCCCGTCCTCCAGGCCCCCTTCGGTGACAGCGGGGAGCAGCCCGGCGAGGCACAGGGAGGACTTCCCCACGCCCGAGTCGCCGGTGATGAGCAGGAAGGACTCCGAGCGCATCCGCTCCAGCACCGCGCGCTGCTCGCGGCGGCGGCCGAAGAAGACGGCGCGGTGCTCCGCCTCGAAGGCCTGGAGGCCGCGATAGGGATTGCCCTCCGGCACCGCCTGGACGGTGTCGTCGCGCGTGAGTGCGTCCAGGGCGTCGAGCAGCTGCGAGGCGGTGGCGTAGCGCTCGGAGGGCTCACGACGCAGACATTTGTCAATGACGGCGGCGAGGTCGGCCTCCACGCCGGGCACCACCTGGGCCAGGGGGCGCGCATCCCGGTGGCGCACCCGCTCCGAGAGTTCGCGCCACGGCACGTCCCGGAAGGGGCCCTTGCCCGCGCACAGCTCGTACAGGACGACGCCCAGGGAGTACACGTCACTGCGCGCCGTCAGCGCCTCGCCCGCCCAGGCCTCCGGAGACATGTAATACGGCGTCCCCACCAGCGAGCCGCGCGGCAGCGAGGGAAGGAAGACGCCGTCCAGCGAGCGCGCGCCCAGGTTGGGGCTGGCCTCCGGGTCCAGGTCGGGAGGCGGCGCTGGTGGCGGAGTCCCGGAAGCGGGCGGCGCGACATCCCCCACCCCCGCGGCCCGGTCCAGGAGCTTCGCGAGGCCAAAGTCGAGCAGCTTCACCTCGCCAGCCTCGGTGAGCACGGCGTTGCCGGGCTTGATGTCCCGGTGCAGCACCCCGCGCCGGTGCGCGGCGCTCAGGCCTCGTGCCAAATCCCGCCCCATGGCCAGCACGCGCTCCCAGGGCTGGGGCTTGGGCAGCCGGTCCAGGCTCATCCCCCGGATGAACTCGGAGACGAGGTAGGGCTGCTCCTCCAATTGCCCCACCCGGTAGAGGGTGACGACATTGGGGTGCTGGATGCGCGCGGCCGCCCGGGCCTCCACGAGGAACCGCGCCAGGGCGTTGGGTCCCAGGGCGGGGATGAACTTCACGGCGACGGGACGCTCGAGCAGCGTGTCATGGGCCAGGAAGACCCGCCCCGTGCGGCCACGCCCGATGGCCCGCACGAGGCGGTACTCGTCGAACTCCTGGGGAGGAGTCCACGCATCAGGAGGCGGCGAGGCGGCCGGAGAGCCCACACCCGGTGCCTATGCATCCGTCCGCCAGGGGTCAACTGAACGGGCCACGCGGGAGGAGACTCCAGGACGCCAGGGCCGCTGGAGTGTCCGCTACCGAGCAGTGGCGCTGTCCTTGGGCGCTAGCCGCCCCGGACCTTCCCCTTGCTCGGCTTGAGCATGTTTCGGATCTTGTTCTCCAAATCCTGCGGCAGGCAGGGCTTGGCGACGAACTCGTCCGCGCCGGCGTCCCGGGCGTGCTCCGCGTTCCCCGCGAGCACATGGCCGGTGAGCGCCATGACGGGGATGTCCCGGGTGCGGGAGTCCTGTTTGATGCGCCGCGTCGCCTCCCAGCCGTCCATGACGGGGAGGGACAGGTCCATCAGGATGATGTCGGGCTCGCCCTCGCTGGCCTTCTCCACCGCCTCCACGCCGTTGCGGGCGGTGTCCACCTCGAAGCCGACGAACTCCAGGTACTCCGCGTACATCTCCCGGGCGTCATCGAAGTCGTCCACCACGAGCACGCGCTTCTTGCTCCCGCCCGCCGCGGGCTCCTGGGCGGTTGGCAGGTCTTCTGCCTGGACTGTCATCGCCGTGCTCTTCATGGGACAGACGCCTCTCGGGGTTGGAACGGGCGTTGAACAATCTATACACGCCCCTCCCGACGTGCCCACCCCACCCCGCTCTTCAACGAATACGGACCGAAGTGCCAGTGCGTGTTCATTGGAGGACAGGTGGGGTGGACGGCGGAACGTCGACGGGTGCTCAGTTGTTGGGGCGGTAGACGTGGAGCCGTGCGTCGTAGCTCTGCCCGATGCGTTCGGCGCGAACCAGGAAGGGGGTTCCAGCCGCATCAACCGCGAATTGGAACCGTGCGTTCAGTGGCGGAGAGTCAGGGGACGCGACCAACGTCCCGCCTACGGGCACCCAGTGTCCTGTCGTCCATCGATAGACGTAGAGACTCTCCAGTCCATCTTCCACACGCGGCTCGGAAACAAGGGTGAACAAGCCGGCACCGCTCAGGGCGAAATCACGCGCAGTTGCATCCGTCCTGCCGGGGTAGATCCCACCGAAGGGCGAGCCCATGTCGGCCCACACCCCATCGCTCCATTTCCAGACATGAACATGAGCCGAGACCTCTCCTCCCGTCGACATGTCCCGCGCCCTCCTTGCCAAGACGAGGGTTCCCGTGTCATCCAGGCCCAGCAAACCCGGATGGTCATTGAATGACATATTCCCGTCCTGCCAGGAACTTCCGTCCCAAAACCGCGCGTAGGCGAGCCGTGTGTTGGTGTCCGCATTGTTCATTTCGTGCCAGACAACAAAGGGCTCTCCCGATGAGCCCATCACGAATTGAGCACTGGCAAGCAGCCATGAGTGATTCACCTTCAAGGAGCCCCCAAGCACCTCCCAACTCTCTCCTGCCCAACGCCACACAGAAATCTGGCTACCAGAAGCACTTTTCTCCCAGAGCATCAGCGCCAACTGCCCCGTCGCACCTACGCGAAGAGTGATTGCATCGACCCCTCCATTGGAGAACACGGTTTTAACGGGACTCCCCAAGTTTCGCCACGTTCCCTCTGACCATCGGGCCACATAGACTTCCGCTTCACCGGTGGTCGGCGAGTACTGATTCCACGCCACGACTGGAACCCCGTCGTGCATCACCACCAAAGAGCACTTTGAAGCAAACCGACCCTTCGGACCTACGTACAAGACGTCTCCGAGGCGCTCCCATGAGTTCCCGTTCCATCGTCTGACATGAGCACCTATCGTTTCCGGCTGGCTACTTTCAGACCAAGCAACGATGGGCATTCCATCCCCGCCCACTTGAATACAGGGATAGTCGGCACTGGGAACCCCGTCAGAACTAGCCGCTAGCGGCTCGCCCAATGGGAGATACCCGGGAGCCACCCATTCCCAGTCCTGCTGCGATTGGAGCGCGTTTCCAGCGAGGTCAGCGACCGTCGACTCAATAACCACAGAGACGTCCACGTCCACGGGAAGAGGTGACTCCGGGCGCAACACCACTGAGGATCCCTCCGAGCCAAGCACCACCTGTGCAGCAAGCACATTTCCGCCCGCCACCAGCCTCACGCTCTCCTGATTCACCGTCGAGGAGTCTATCGGCTCAGAAAATTCGGCCCGAATCGCTTGGTGAACCGAGACGTTTCTCGCTCCATTCATCGGCACATGCGAGACGATTCGCGGCGACGTCCGGTCGACAATCAATTCCCTCGGAACACTGCCAAACATGTGCCCACCAACCGTCGCAACGGCTACAAGTGAATGCACACCTTCATCCATCGCACTGGCACTCAAACGCAACCCATACGGCGGCGCAAGAATCGCCACTACAAACCCATTGACAAACAGTTCAACTTTTTCGGGGACACCTCCCGCAATGCTGACATCGACCTGCACGTCACGATTGGTCACCAGTCGTGAAGTCTGGAGTGAAACAACCGTGTGAGTCCCTGAGTCAATTGAACCGGAGTCTGTCCCACCAGCATCAGGCAAAGCCTGCTCAACTTCTGGGACATTGATGCAGGCGCAAACCGCCAGACTGAATATTGCTGCCAGGAAGCGAATTTCAAGCATGATGTACTCACCCACTGCATGGCACATACCGAATCTTGGATATCTCCACGAACTGGCGACTCAGGGATTACGGCTATTTAGCCGCTCCTGTTCGACAGGTCTCAGTGGAGAACCATTCGATTGGATGGACCCCCATCCGGTAGTCCGGACACTATTCACCGACATGATAAACGAAGAGCCCTCCATGGCTATCCATGGAGGGCTCTGGAAACGACACCCCGCGGTTTCAGTTACGGCTGCGCGTCACGGGACAGGAACGGCCGCCGGTTGCTGGACAACCCCTGTCACAGTCAGGTTCGAGACGAGCGGCTGCCCCATGTAGTTCTCGTAGCTTCCCATGATGGCGCGGGAGGGAAGCTCAGAGAAGTACACCTCCATCTGAACCGTGCTGAACTCGTGGCTCTGAATTGGGTTACCGATGTAGGTGAACGCCCAACGTGACGTATAGCCCGAGTTGACAATCGTGAACGCCGGATTCTCGTTCGGGATACGCGTCGGCAAAGGGCGCGTCGGCTCGGACGGCTGAAGCTCGAAGCCCGTCGCATTGCTATGCTCACCTACTGAGTCCCCAATCCCGGAGCCAACAGGAGCGACGGGGCCTGCAATGTTTCGGTGGAAGCGCACGTACACATGCCCACCAGTCGTGAAGGCACGTGAAATCGGATGATTGAAGGTCAGGTAGACAATCTCGCCGCTGTTCAGCTGGGTCGCAGTCACCTCGCTACCCGTGTCCATCTCCTGATAACGCGCCTCCGTGATGGACATCTGCCGCACGGCCGACGCGTCACCGGTGAAGAAGAACCCAGTCCGCGCGTACATGCTGCCGCCCTCCGCGGACACGGCGCGCACGTCGATGTTGTACTCGCGGCCGTCCGCGATGGCGCCACCCGGGTTGATGGTCGCGCTGTAGCCACCATTCGCAACGCTGGTCGTCACGGGCAGAAGTTCCGCTGCATTCTCGCTTGTCATCCGAACGGACAGCGAGCCCTGCTGGATCGGCTGGTTGAAGAACACGTGGATGGGCTCGCCGGGGCGGACCAGGTTGCGCAGCGGGTGCAGGTCAGCGGCGGCGCCCCTCAGGCTGGCCACGTTGCTGCTCTCGATGCTCAGCGGCACGTTCTGCGGCCGCGAGTACGGCAGGCTGATGAGCCGGGTGGTGCCGTTGGCCACCACCTCGGCCCCAGAATACGTGCTGACGTAGCCGCCCGTCTCCGGGATGCCATCGCCGTTGCTGTCCATGGGCGACACCCACAGCTTGTACTGCCCGGCGCCGTTACGCAGGCGCGCCAGCTCCGACGCGCTGGGAATGCCCGTGAAGGACAGCAGGCCCTGCTCGTTCGCGGTGGCCTCCACCACGACGGAGCTCACCATCGACGAGGAATTGTCACCGTTGTTGATGGACCCCGCCGGCGTGGCCTCCAGCGTCGCCCGGGTCCCCGCCGCGGGACGGCCCGTCGGCGTCACCACCAGGAAGTTCAGCGTGCCGTCCAGCCGCGTCAGGGTGATGGGGCCGAAGCTCGCGTTGCCGTTGTTGATGGGGACGTTGCCCGCCGTCGTCGGCACCGTCGCCTGCGCGCGCAGCGTGGCGTAGCCCGCCTTCGAGAACGTCAGCAGCACCTGCGCGCCGCCCGGCACATTCGTGTAGGTGAAGTTGCCCTTCGTGTCCGAGAGGGCCGCCACCGGCTCCGCAGAGCTGCCGATGGTCATCTCCACCGTGACATCGCCCAGGGGCTGCAGGTTCGTGCTCAGCACCTGGCCCGACACCGTGCCCTTGGGATTGGCCGGCGTTACCACCGTCACACTGTCCGGGACGCGCACGCCGTCCGCGATTCCGTCTCCGTCCGCGTCAACCAGGTCGTCGCCACAACCGAACGCCAGGAACGGAACCACGGCCATTACCAGATGCTTCTTCATCATCCCCACCTTGAAAGAAAAGTCCCCAAGTATCACTGCCCCAACATTCCACGAGGCACCAGCCGGACACTCTCCGACACTTGCCCGTTCCGTCAAGGAGCCCCCCTTGATTCAGGACCGGTTCTCATCCGCCGAGACACCCGTGGCCGGGTGTGTCACGGATCACTCGGAGAACCCCGTATGCCCCATGGACATGAGTCGCTGTTGACCCGACGGCGTGACCCACCCGGGCTTTCCCCAGGCTGCTAGCGTGAGCCCATGCCGGATGTCTTGGATGTGAATGACCCCTGTCTCGGCTGCGCCATCGTCCGCGGCGCGACGCGGCCCGTGGGGGGCGTCATCGCGCGCGCGCCGGGACTGGTGCTGCATGGCGTGGCGGGCCCCAGCCCCGTGCCCGGCTGGGTCGTCCTCTCCAGCGCCCGGCATGTGCGCGCCTGGTATGACCTGGAGCCGGACGCGGCGAGCGAGCTCGGCCCCTTCGCCGCCCGGGTCATGCGCGCCCAGCGCGAGGTGCTGGGCGCCGAACACGCCTACGCCTTCGCCATTGGCGATGTGCTGCGCCACTTCCACCTGCACCTCGTCCCCCGCTATCCCCAGACGCCGCAGCGGCTCTGGGGCCGCGCCGTCTTCGACGCTCCCGCTTCCGACCACCTCCCCGCGCGGGAGCTGGAGGCCGCGGCCCAGGCGCTCGCCGCCGCGCTGGCGGACTGAAGGCCCGGGCCCAGGGCGCCCGCGCGTGATAGAGACAGCGGCCTCCCCTCCCGTCGAGAGGTGCCGCCTTGTCGCCCGAGCCCCGCAACCGCGTCCTGGAAAAGATGCTCGAGCGGCTCTACGCCGCGCTCGCATCCGGCCCCAGCCTCAACAGCCGGCCGCACAACAGCCGCCAGCGCGTGGACCTCGCCACGCTGAACCGGCTGGATGGCACCGCGCCGCACACCGTGCTGGCCGCCCTGCTCGGAGAAAAGGCCCAGGCCCGGCTCGGCGTGAAGCCGCCGCCGCCCGAGGCTCGCCCGCGCAAGGGCTCCGCCCAGGCCCGCACCGCTCGCTCCCGGGACGACGAGGCCACGGAGACGGATGCCGACGACATGCTGGGCGCGGCACCCACGGCCGCGCACATGCTGGACGACGATGGCGTCCGTTCCCGCGACGTGCCCTCCGACGCCGCGCTTCCGCTGGCCGCCCCCCAGGCGCCTCCTCGCGACGTGCCCTCCGACGCCGCGCTTCCGCTGGACGAGGCCCACGCGGCCTCCCGCGCGGAGGAGGAACAGCAGGCCCTGCTGCGCAAGCTGGCCGCCATCGTCGAGGACGCCCGCACCTTCGAGCAGGACACCGGCGCCCACGTCCTCCACGTGGGCTTCCCCCTGCTCCACCTGCCACCGGGCGCCAAGGACAAGCGCGGCTTCGGCACCCGGCGCATCCTGGCCCCCATCGCCTTCATCCCCGTGCGGCTCACCCTCAAGAAGGGCCGCATGCCGTCGGTGGAGCTGGAAAGCGCCGAGGTCGGCGTGGACCGCGTGGCCCCCAACACCGCGCTGCTCGCCTGGCTGGAGCAGCAGACCGGCCAGCGGCTGGGCGACCTCTTCGCGGATGAAACAGGCGCGGACCCGTGGCGCGAACTGAACGAGCTGGTGGCCGCCGTGTGCAAGGCCCTGGAGCTGCCCGCCCCCTCGCCGTTCACGCCGGAGACCCTCCTGGCCGCCGTTCCGCGTGGCGACGATGCCCAGCCCCAGGCCGCCATCCTCCCCAGCGCCGTGCTGGGTCTGTATCCCCTGTCCAACCAGAGCCTCGTGGACGACATGCGCGCGCTCCTGGACGGCGAGCCCATCTCCGGCCCGCTGGAGAGCTTCCTCCGCGTGGACGTGTCTCTCGGCCCGCCCCCGGGCCACGGCGGCGGCGAGCCCAACCTGGAGGGACTCAAGCGCGCGGACGAGGAGCGGCTCGTCACGCGCGCGGATCCGTGCCAGGCACGCGCGGTGCGGCTGGCTCGCAGCAGCCGGGGGCTCGTCATCCATGGGCCTCCGGGCACGGGCAAGTCGCAGACCATCGCCAATGCCATTGGCGACCACCTGGCGCGCGGGGAGCGCGTGTTGCTCGTCTGCGACAAGCGCACCGCGCTGGACGTGGTGAAGCACCGCCTGGACCACCTCGGCCTGGGGCACCTGTGCGCCGTCGTCCATGACGCCCAGCGCGACCAGCGCGACCTCTACATGGGCATCCGCGAGCAGCTCGACGCGCTGCCGGAGACTCGCACCGACGCGGCCGGGGCCAGGGAGCTGGCGCGCATCGACACGGAGCTCCAGTCCCTCCACGACGAGCTGACGTCCGCCGACCGCGCCCTCTCCGAGCGCCCCGACGGAGGCACCGCGCCGTCCTTCCACGAGCTGGTGGGCCAGTGGTTCTCCGTGGAGGCCCCCGGCTCGCTCACGCCCGCCGTGTCGAGTCTCTCCGATGCGCGGCTGAGCGACGTGACGACGTGCGAGCGCGAGGTGCGCGAGGTGCTGGAGCGCGGTGGCAAGGAGGGCTACCCGGACAACCCCTGGCGTGAGGCCCTGGGCGGGGACCTGGCCAGCTACCTCGCGACGCCCCTGGCCACCTATCGCGAGCGGCTGAGCGCCGTCGACAGCGCGGCCCAGGAAGCGGATGCCCTCGTGTCGCCAGACGTCCCTGTCTTCGGCGCGGACCCTCGGGCGGAGGGCGCGGCGCGCGCCGCCTTCGCGGAGAAGCTGGCGCCGCTGTTGGAGTCGGCCCGTCCGGACGTCCTCGCGCGTTGGGGCTCTGCGGCTCCGGACGGGGTCCAGGCCGCGCGGACCCAGCTCGACGGGCTGGCGGCGCACCGGCAGGTGCTCGCGGAGGGGCCGCTGGACGCGGAGCTGGCGCTGGTCCACCGCGAGCAGCCCCAGGCCTTGAGTGTGCTGGCCCCCGCGATGGCCGCGCTGGGCTCGTACCTGGACATCGCGCGCAAGTGGTACGCGTTCTTCTACTTCGCGCGGAAGGCCGGGGCCCGCCGGGTGCTCCAGCAGTTCGGCCTGACGTTGAGCATCCTCGCCGCCGAGCGCGTCACGCGGTTCTTCACGGGCGTGAAGGCCCGCGCGCTGCTCACCGAGTATCACCGCACGACGCTCGTCCCGGGAGACAGCTCGACGCTCACCGACGAGGCCCTGTCCCAGACGCTTCGCACCCACGCGGCCCTCTTCGAGTTGCTGCAGGAGTTGGAGCGCACGCCCTTGCTCGCGTCGTGCCGGGAGGCGGTGCGGGCGGCCTTGACGGCGGACGCGGGGGCGCGCGCGGCGCTGCTGGCGGGCCTGCGGCTGTCCGCTGCCCGAGGCGACGCCGTCGCGCGGCTGGAGGCCCGGCTCGCCGAGGCGGGGCTCTTCTGCGCGCAGTGGTTGGACGCACGCTCGCGTGGGCTGCGCTCGGGCGAGCGCCTGGCCTCCGTCACCGCGGCCCTGGCGTCACGGCTCCCCACGGTGGAAGGGCTGCTGCGCATGCGCGCGGTGCTGGCGGGTATGCCTGCGGCGCTGGAGTCCGCCGTGGAGCGGCTTGCACGTCAAGGCGCGGAGGCCGAGGCGGGCTGGCGCGCGGTGCTGAAGGCGACGCTGGCGGCGGAAGCGTCCGCGAGACTGAGGGAGGCCCCGGCGCTCCAGCACATCGACGCCGAGCGCGTGCGCACCACCCATTCGCACTACCGCGCGCTGGAGGAGAAGAAGCGAGTCCTCGTGCGCGACGCCCTGGTCCACCGCTGGACGCAGCGCCAGCGCGAGCGGCTGCTGGCGGGCACGGGCGGACGGCTCAACGGCCAGGGCGCGGAGCTGCGCCGACGGCTGATGCTGCGGGGCGAGCGCGCCATGCGCGTGCGGCAGGTCATCGCCACCGGTCAGGGCATCGAAGGGGGCGACCCGCTCTTCGACCTCCGCCCCGTGTGGATGGCCAGCCCGCAGACCGTGGCGCAAATCTTCCCCCGTCGCCCCATCTTCGACGTCGTCATCTTCGACGAGGCCTCGCAGTGCCGGTTGGAGGAGGCCCTGCCCGTCCTCACCCGCGCGCACCGCGTGGTCATCGCCGGAGACCCGAAGCAGTTGCCACCCACGCGCTTCTTCGAATCCGCCGTGGTGCAGAGCGCGGAGCAGGAGGCCGAGAGCGAGCAGGGCCTCTTCGAGGAGCAGCAAGCCGAGGTGGAGGACCTGCTGTCGGCGGCGCTCAACCTCGACATCGACCAGTGCTACCTGGACGTGCACTACCGCTCGCAGAACGCGGACCTCATCGCCTTCAGCAACGACCACTTCTACGACAAGCGGCTCCAGGCCATCCCCGCGCACCCATCCCACCAGGTGCCCCACGCGCCGCTGCGGCTGCTCCCCGTGCGCGGCACCTATGAGAAGCGCGCCAACCTGGTGGAGGCCCGCGCCGTGGGCACGCTGGTGAAGGAGCTGCTCTCACGGCCCGAGCCGCCGTCCATTGGCATCGCGTGCTTCAACCTCACCCAGCGCGACACCCTCAACGACGTCCTCGATGAGATGGCCGCCAGCGACGCGGCCTTCGCGTCGCGGCTGGCCGAAGCCCGCGTGCGCCGGGGCTCGGGCTCGTTCGAGGGGCTCTTCGTGAAGAACCTGGAGAACGTCCAGGGCGACGAGCGGGACCACCTCATCATCAGCACCACCTACGGCCCGGACCGGCACGGCCGCTTCTACCGGCGCTTCGGTCCGCTGGGCAGCGCGGGCGGCGGCCGGCGCCTCAACGTGCTGGTGACGCGGGCGCGGGAGCAGATTCACCTCGTCACCTCGATTCCGCGCGAGTCCTACCTGTCCGCGCCCCCCATGGAAGCGGGCCGGCAGCCCAACGGCGGCTGGCTCCTCTTCGCCTACCTGCGCTTCGCGGAGGCCCTGGAGTCGGCCTACGCCCAGGCGGCCCGGGGCGAGCCCGAGGATACGAGGGCCCAGACGCCGCGGCCCACCCAGCCAGCGGAGGTGTTCGTGCGGCCCACGGACGCGGGCTCGGCCTTCGCGCGGGCCCTGGCAGGACACCTGGCCACGCAGCACCGCGTGTCGTCGGACGTCCACTGGGGCAATGACGGCTTCTGCGTGGACGTCGCGCTCCGGCACCCCACCCGGCCGGGCGACGTCACCGTCGGCGTGCTGTGTGACGGCACGCGCTACCCCAAGGCCGCGGACCGCGTGGAGTGGGACCTGTTCCGCACGGGCGTGCTGGAGGGCCAGGGCTGGCGGCTCGTGCGGATGTGGACGCCCTCCTTCTTCCGCGACCCCGAGGGTGCCACCACCCAGGTCCTCCAGGCCGCGGGCGACAAGCTGATGCGCGAGCCTTCCGCCTCACCTGAGGCGGCCATGTCCGCGCGCGGCGTGGTTCACTGAGGCGAAGACGTCACTTCGCCTTCGGCTCCGGCAACCACAACACGCCGAGTTCCAGCTCCAGCGCCTCGAAGGGCTCGGCGCGGACGCGCTCGTCACCCGACCAGGTGCCCTGTTCGAGCCACTGGCCACCGCTCAGACGGAACACCTCCAGCGTCCGCGCCTGTGGGTCCACGAGCCACACGTGCCCGACGCCCTCCCGCGCGTAGATGCGCTTCTTGCGCGAGCGGTCCAGGGCCGCCGTGGAAGGGGAGAGCACCTCGCAGACCCAGTCCGGTGCCAGCGTGAAGAAGGACGTATCCGGGACCTCCGGCATGCGGTCGCGGCGCCAACCCGCCAGGTCCGGCACCAGCACGTCCGCGCTGAAGTGCAGCTCTGGCTCATCCAGGAAATACCAACCTCCAGGTCCGCCGCGGCCCCGTTCGAAGGGGCTGTACAGCTCTCCCCCCAGCCGGGAGCTCGCCCGCGCATGCCGACTGGCCGGACGCGGCTGAGCGATGAGTTCCCCATCGATAATCTGCCCCACCTGGTACTCCGGCAGCGCCACCAGGTCCTCATACGTCGCCGGGCGCTTCGTCTCGTGGCCCATTCCCGTGTCCCACTCCTCTCTCACCGTGATGGCCGGCTGCTCCTGAATCATGGCCCCCGCCTCCCCGGAGTGGAACCCCACTCCTCATTACATGTCCAGGCCCGACATTACCCAGCAGGTCTGACACTCAGAACCCAACCTTCAAGCCCCCATGGACCTCTCACCCCGGAGAGGGAAGAATGCGCGGCGCCCCATGCGTGCCTCCCGTTCTTTCGCGTTCGTCCTCTCGCTGTTCCTCCTGTCCGCGCCCGTGCTCGCGGACAACAACGCGGATGAAGCGGACATCGCGTTCGAGCTCGGCAACGATGCCTATTCCAAGGGGCAGTACGCCGAGGCGCTGCGCTCCTACTTCACCAGCTACCGGCTGGTGCCCAACCGGAACGTCCTCTTCAACATCGCCCGCTGCTTCGAGGCGCTGGGCAAGTTCAACGAGGCGTACCGCTACTACAACGACCTGCTCGCCGAGGACCTGCCCAGGGACGACGCCGCCGAGGTCTCCCGCTCCGTGGACCGGCTCCGTCCCAAGGTCGCGCTGGTGCGCGTCACCACCAACCCCAAGGGCGCCGACGTCTACGTGGACCGCATGGACCTGGGCAGCCGGGGCCGCTCTCCGCAGACGCTCGCGCTGACGCCCGGCCGTCACAAAATCATGGTGAAGAAGGACGGCTACCGCCCCACGGAGGCCACGCTCACCCTGGTGCGCGGCCGTGAGACGGACCAGGCCTTCGACCTGTCCCTCATCACCGGCGGCGTGGAGGTGACGGGCACGCCGGCGGGCGCCGAGATTCGCGACGCCCCCAGCGGCAACGTCCTGGCCCGCGTGCCCGGACGCGTGCGGCTGCCTCCCGGTCAGCGCGTGCTGCACGTGCGCGCCCCCGGCTACGCGCCCAGCCAGTACGTGGTGGACGTCCCCGCCGACGGCAACGTGCCTGTCGCCGTGGCGCTGCGGCCCCAGGACCGGCCCACCGGGCGGCTCGTCGTCACCGCCAATCGCGACGGCGCCACGGTGCGCGTGGATGGCAAGCCCGCGGGCTTCACCCCCACCGTCGTCACCCTCCCCGAAGGCGAGCACACGCTGGAGGTGGAGAGCCGCGAGGTGCGCCCGCTGCGCCAGACGGTGAAGGTGGTGGCCGAGGAAGAAGTGAAGGTCCACGCCGAGCTGCGCTACGCGCCGCCTCCGGTGCGCGCCGCCTCCAAGAGCCTGGTCGCCGTCGACGAAGCGCCCGCCTCCACCACCGTGCTCTCGCAGGAGGAGCTGCGCGCCTTCGGCTGGCGCACCGTCGCCGAGGCCGTGGCCGGTGTGCGCGGCTTCTATCTCACCGACGACCGGACCTATACGTACATGGGCGTGCGCGGCTTCTCCCCGCCGGGCGACCTCAACACGCGCATCCTCATCCTCTGGGACGGCCACGCCATGAACGACGTCTGGGCCGGCCAGGGCTTCGCCGCCCGCGACCTCAGCGTGGACATCCAGGAAGTGGAGCGCATCGAGGTGGTGCGCGGCCCTGGCAGCGCCCTGTACGGCACGGGCGCCTTCTTCGCCGTCATCAACGTGGTCCCCCGTGAGTCCCTGGGCGCGGACAAGCACCTGGAAGTCACGGGCGCGGTGGGCGCGCTCGGCACCACCCGGGGACACGCCACCGCGTCGTGGGAGGACGGCAACCGGTCGGTGCTGGTGAGCGCCGCCGCCTTGACGGCCACGGGCGCGGACACCACCCGACTGGGCACCCCCGGCCCCATCATCACCGGACTGGACGCGGAGCGCGCCGCAGGGGGCTCGCTCCGGGCCCGCGTGGGCGACCTGTCCTTCCAGGCCCAGTTCAACGTGCGCACCAAGGAGCTGCCCACCGCGCCCTACGGCACCGTGCCCGGCACGGAGGGCAACATCGTGGAGGACCTGCGCGCCTTCGCGGAGGCCCGCTACGAGCGCCAGTTCACCGAGCGCTTCAGCCTGTCCGTGCGCGGCGCGTTCGACCTGAGCCGCTACGAGGGCACCTACGTCTACCCGGAGGAGGACGGCGGCGCCCGGACCGAGGGCGGCGCGGCGGACTGGCTCACCGGCGAGGCCCGCGCGCGCATCGGCCTGTTCGAAGGCAACGTCTTCACGCTCGGCGTGGAGGGCCAGGCGCAGCTTCGCGTCCGGCAGGACGCCGGTGACCTGCCCTTGGAGACGCAGGCGCGCACGCTGCTGTCCGCGTACCTGCTCGACGAGTGGAAGCTCCACCCGCGGCTGAGCGTGTCGGCCGGCCTGCGTCTGGACAAGTACGTGGACCTGGACAGCACGCCCATCACCCCGCGCCTGGCCGTCATCGCCCGGCCCTACGAGCAGGGCCTCACCAAGCTGGTGGCCGGTAACGCCTTCCGCGCACCCAACGTCTACGAGCTCTACTACGCGGATGGCATCTCCCAGGGCGCGGCGCTGGGCCTGCGGCCGGAGACCATCACCACCTTCGAGCTGGAGCACTCGCACGACCTGACGGACGAGCTGCGCCTCACCGTCGCCGGCTACCACAACCGCATCTCCAGCCTGGTGCAGCTCAGCGCCGAGGACGCGCCTTCAGGCGACTGCGGCACCGCCGCCTGTCTGCGCTTCATGAACGCCGACGGCACCACGTTGGCATGGGGCGCGGAGGCCGGCGTGCACTGGCAGCCGGGGCGCTGGCTGCTGGTGGACGTGAGCTACTCCTACGTAACCCTGCGCAACGCCTCGGAAGAGGTGGCCTCCGCGGCGCCCGCGCACCTGGTGGCGGGCCGGATGATGCTGCCCATTGGCGCCGGCGACATGCGCGTGGCCACCCAGGCCATCTACCAGAGCGCCCGGCCCACCGGCCCCGGCGGCGCGGACAGCGGCGAGGCGCTGCTGGTGGGCTTCGGCCTGTCGGGTGACTACGGCCCCCTGCGCTACTTCGCAGGCGTGCACAACCTCCTGGATGCCCGCTACGCGCTGCCAGTGTCGGACGAGAACTCCATCGCCCCCGTGCCGCAGTACGGCCGCACCTTCACGCTCCAGCTCACGGGGACCTTCTGACGTGACGGCCGGCGCCGCCTTCACCTTCATCCACCCCGGACACCCGCTCTACGCGGGAGAGCTGGAGCTGCGCTTCCGCGTGCTGCGCGAGCCGCTCGGCTACACGCGTGACGACGTGGCCTTCCCCTTCGAGGCGGACAGCCTGCACCTGGTGGCGCACCAGGAGGAGGCGGTGCTCGGCTGCGTCCTCTTCAACCCCGAGGATGCCCACGGCGGACGGCTGTTCCAGATGGCCGTGGCCTCCCACCTCCAGGGACAGGGGCTGGGCGCCCGGCTGGTGCGGACGTTGGAAGTGGAGCTGGCGCGGCGTGGCTTCACCCACGTCCACCTGCACGCGCGCGAACCGGCGGTCCCGTTCTATGAGCGGCTGGGCTACGCCGTCTTCGGCGCCCCCTACACCGAGGTGGGCGTCCCCCACCGCAACATGCGCAAGACACTCGGGGCCTAGGCGGACCTACGAGCGCCTGGACCTCCTCGAACGCTGCTCCCGTGACCGTTTGGACAGGACTGCCACCTTCTTTCAATCCCACCCGACGATCCCAGCCGTTTCACGGCAGCTTTCCCGTGTCATGACAGTCGATTGCGCTTCTCGCTTCGGGGTCCTTCACATGGCCGATTCCCGGACCTCCAGTCCGGTGAGTCGGCACCCGATCGAAACCCCATGACCCCATTCCGAAGTCTGTGGATCGCGGCCGCCCTAGTGATGGCCGCCTGTGGAACGCCTGAGCTCGCGCAGCCCGACGACGTACAGGAGGCGACGACGGCCCAGGGCCTCTCCACGCTCTCCGTGCGAGGAACCACCAGCGCGAGCGGCCTGGCCATCACCGCCCTCTCCATCCCCACCCCCGTCGGTACGGCCGCCGGAGATGTGCTGGTGATGCAGCTGAGCAATCGCGAGGCCGTCGCCGCCGTCGCCACCCCACCCGCTGGCTGGACGCTGCTGCGCTCCGAGCAGAGCGCCTCGGCCATCAAGTCCTGGCTCTTCCTCCGCGTGGCCAGCGCGGCCGAGCCGAGCAGTCACACCTTCACCCTCGACCTCGCCAGCTCCATGGCGGCCACCCTGGTCGCGGTGTCGGGCGCGGATCCGCTCCAGCCGATCGACGTGCACGTGGGCCAGAAGAATGGCAACAGCGCGAGCCTCGCGCTGCCCGTCGCCACCACGTCGTCCGCGAACGGCCTCGCAGTGTGGTTCTCGGCCCAGGTCTGGGGAGGCGCCGCGTGCCCCGCGGTCCACACCCCTCCGACGGGCTTCACCGAGCAGCTCGACACCTGCCTCGTCTCGTCGTCGCGCGGCGTGCTGCACAGCGCCGCCACCTCGGAGCTCGGGGCCGCAGGTGCCCAGCCCGCCTTCACCGGCAGCTCCACGCTCCCCAACACCAACATCACGCACGCGGTGGTGCTGCGTCCCCTCCAGCCGCCGGCCACCGAGGAGATCTCCCTCGTCGGCACCACGCACGCGAGCGGCAAGACGGTCACCAGCCTGACCCTCTCGACCCCTACGGGCGTCGCCGCCGGTGACGTGCTGCTGGCGCACCTTGCGAACCGGAACCAGATCGGCGCCGAGCTCACCCCGCCTGCAGGTTGGACGCTGGTGCGCACCGACATGAGCACCTGGAGCATCCGCGGCTGGGTCTTCGTCCGCGTCGCCACCGCCAGCGAGCCCGCGAGCCACACTTTCCAGAGCTCCATCGCGAGCTACCTCGTCGGCAACCTCGTGGCGTATGCCGGCGTCGATCCGGCCAACCCGATTGACACGCACGCCGGCAAGAGCAACAGCGGCTCGACGGCCTTCACTACGCCGCAGCTGAGCACCTCGACCGCGGGCGGGGCCGCCGTCTGGTTCGGCGCGCAGGCGTGGACCGGCGCCGCGTGTCCGACCCCGGCGATCGAGCCCCCTGTGGGCTTCGCCGAGACCTACGATACCTGCCTGGTGTCCTCGTCCCAGGGCCTCGTCTTCAACGCCGCCTTCATGCCCCTCGCCGGTGCCGGCCTCCAGGGACCGTTCAACGGGAGCTCGACGTTCGCCGAGACCAACGTCGCGCAGGTCGTCGCCCTTCGCCGCGCCGAGGTCGCGCCGTCCTCGGGGGTCGCGTTGCGTGGGAGCTCGCACCACAGCGGCCTGTCGATCGCTTCGCTGTCGATTCCCAAGCCGTCGGGGACCGAGGCCAACGACGCGCTCATCGCGCGGGTGAGCGTGCGCAACAACATCTCCGCGACCGTCACGCCGCCCGCCGGCTGGACGTTCCTGCGCTCGGAGCAGAGCGCCTGGGCCCTCCGCACCTGGATCTTCTACCGCGTCGCGGGCGCCTCCGAGCCTGCGAGCTACGCGTTCGAACTGGACGCGACCACCCACATGGCGGGGAGCGTGGAGGCCTTCAGCGGCGTCGATCCAATCCAGCCAATCGACGTGCACGCAGGCCAGAAGAACGGCGACTCCGCGTCGTTCACCGTGCCCGACGTGGTGACCGGCAGCGCGGGTGGCCTCGCCGTCTGGTACGGCTCACAGGTCTGGCCGGACGCCACCTGCCCCGCCACCGGCATCGAGCCGCCGCTCGGCTTCACCGAGGCCTTCGACGCGTGCCTGGGTCACACCAACGGACTGCTCTTCAATTCGGCCTACCGGTCGCTCACCGCGCCGGGCCTCCAGGCGGGCCTCTCCGGCAGCTCCGCGTTCGTGCAGACCAACACCGCGCACGTGATTGTCCTGCGCGCCGCCAACGCCCCCACCTGCATGGTCGGCGACACGTACGCGAGCACCTTCACGCTCCAGGGCACCGTGACCGCGCCGGAAATCGTGGAGCCCTCGGGCCTGGCCGCGAGCCGCGTGGTCGGCAACGCGCTCTACGTGCACAACGAGGACACCACCGCGATCGTCGCCATCGACACGCTCAACGCGAGCACGATTGGCACGTTCAACGTGACCAACGTGACGCCGGCCGACTGGGAGGACCTCGCAACCGGGCCCTGCCCGAGCGGCTCGTGCATCTTCATCGGTGACATCGGGAAGTGGAGCGCCAACTTCCCCGCGGGTGGCAGCCCCACGTCGTTCACCATCTACCGCGTGCCCGAGCCGGATCTCGCCAACGGCCAGACCTCGGGGGGGCTCGTCGCCGAGGCCTTCCCGTTCGTCTATCCGGACGGCGCGAAGGACGCGGAGTCGCTGATGGTGCACCCCACCACCGGGGACATCTACGTCGTCACCAAGAACGGGGGCACGGGGCAGAGCGGCGTGTACAAGTTCCCCCAGCCACTGACGCCGGGCGTGCAGGCCACGCTGATCCACGTCCACACGATCCAACTGCCGCTGAACGGAGACGCCAACTTCTCGGCCGCGACCGCGGCGGCGATCCACCCATGCGCGGATCGCTTCCTCCTTCGCACCTACCGCACTGTCTACGAGTTCCGTGCGACGCCGGGACTTGGCTTCGAGTCGGCCGTCTTCGCGACGCCCGTCACGCTGACCGACACCACCGAGGGCCAGGGTGAGGCGATCGAGTACGAGGCCAACGGCGCGAGCTACTTCACGATGAGCGAGAGCCCCTCGCCCTTCAGGCTCAAGCGCGTGCCCCTGCAGTAGGACCGCGTCGACACGCCGAGGAGCAAGGCCGGTCGTGGGGCACGTCCCCATGGCCGGCCTTGCTGTTCCGGGTTGGGAGCTCGCGCTCGGTGCCGCCGTTCACGCGGTCGTACACACGGCGTCCCGCCTGAAACCCAGGCACACCCGCGGGCCGGAGCATGAGCACCGGTCCCCGCGCGCATCGCCGGGCCTGATGCCTCTCCTCGAACGCGACGTGCGGCACGGAGGTCTCCGCGTCAGACTCCTTGCGAACCCGCGGGGCAGCTGCGCCCGCTGCGAGGGAGTCCACGCGATGGAGACCATGGCCACGGCGCTGCGACGCTACTTCGACGAGCGCGGCTGTCGACTTCAAGCTCGGTCCCCTCCCCTTCCCGCTCCCCAACACCGAGGCTCGCAAGCGCGCGGTGCGCTTCCACGATCTGCACCACGTCCTCACCGGCTATCGCACCGACCTCACGGGCGAGTTCGAGATCTCCGCGTGGGAGATCGGCGCGGGCTGCGGCGACTTCCACGCGGCCTGGGTGCTCAACCTCTCGGGCATGACCGGGGGGCTGCTGACGGCCCCGGTGCGCACCTGGCGCGCGTTCGTCCGCGGGCTCGACGAGCAGTCCACCTACGGGCGCGACTAAGAGGCGCTGCTCGAGCGCAACGTCGAGGACCTGCGCGCGGAGCTCGGGATCGGAGCGGGTCCCCACCGAGCGGGCCTCAGCGCCGCGCTTCGCTTCGCCGCGGCGCTCACCGCGGGCGCGGTGGTCGGCTCGCTGATGATGCTGGTGCTCGTCTCTCCCATCACCCTCGCGCTCTGGTGGCGGGGCCGAAGGGCCAAGGCCCAGGCGCTGGCCGCCGCGCCCTGAGGGAACGGAGAGCCGCGTGGAGCGAAACTGCTTCGCGCTGTGGTGGGAGGTCAGCTCGTAGCCCAGCAGCACCGTGCCCACGAGCGTCGCACCGAACACGGTGCCGGCGTGAGAGGGATCGAGAAGCTACATGGTCATCGTGCCCACGGTCATGCCGACGGCCATGCCCACCAGCACGCCCCACCAGGCGCCATCGCCGCCATCCAGTGCCCCACCAGCAGGGTCCCGCCCAGCAGGCCCAGCCCGGCACCGATGGTGCCACCCGTGACGAGTGCCGCGGAGGAGGAGAAGCCTTGGAGCCGTCCCTCGCACATCGCGAGATTGGCGATCAGGTAGCCACCCGTGCCCAGGGTGTCCCTTCGGCGAGCGTGCGTGAGCGTGCCGCCGGGGGCCAGTAGAATGGGGGCAGGCGCGGAGCGCTGCTGCGCCTGCGTTGAGGGTCACCCGGACGCGCGGATTTTTGGGCATGGGCGGCCCGGCGTTCGCGACAGGGGCTGGGTGAGTCAGGTCCCGGACGGCGGCGCATCCGCCGCGGCCAGTGCCTGCTGGTAGTTCCAGGGCATCCACTCGTCCGGGGCTTGCGCCAGCGCCTCCGAGTGGCGAAGCAGCGCCACCAGGTAGTTGAAGGGGTTGCCCTCGCACAACTCCACGGTGTGGATGAGACTCATGAAGACGTCTCCCACGTGAGCGCCATTCAGCGTCTGGTAGAAGAGGGCATTCTTGCGGTGAAGAATGACTTTCTTCAGGGCCCGCTCGCATACGTTGTTGTCCAGTGGGGCACCCTCCTCGCGCAGGAAGAGGGTCAGCTTTTCCCAGTGCTTGCGCAGGTAGGCAATCGCCTGGCCCAACCCGGAGTTGGGCTCCACCTTGCGCTGGGTGACTTGCTCCTCCAGCCACGCCTTGAGGCCGTCCAGGACGGGAAGGCTTTCTTGCTGGTGCAGCGCCAGTCGCTGCGCGGGCGTGAAGCCCTCCTTCCGGGCAACGGCATCCACCCGGTACACCGTGTCCCTTCGGCAAGCGTGCGTGAGCGTGCCGGCGGGGGCCAGTAGAATGGGGGCAGGCGCGGAGCGCTGCTGCGCCTGCGTTGAGGGTCACCCGGACGCGCGGATTTCTGGGCGTGGGCGGCCCGGCGTTCGCGACAGGGGCCGGGTGAGTCAGTTCCCGGAGGGCGGCGCATCCGCCGCGGCCAGGGCCTGCTGGTAGTTCCAGGGCATCCACTCGCCCGGGGCTTGCGCCAGCGCCTCCGAGTGGCGGAGCAGCGCCACCAGGTAGTTGAAGGGGTTGCCCTCGCACAACTCCACGGTGTGGATGAGACTCATGAAGACGTCTCCCACGTGAGCGCCATTCAGCGTCTGGTAGAAGAGGGCATTCTTGCGGTGAAGAATGACTTTCTTCAGGGCCCGTTCGCATACGTTGTTGTCCAGTGGGGCACCCTCCTCGCGCAGGAAGAGGGTCAGCTCCTCCCAGTGCTTGCGCAGGTAGGCGATGGCCTGGCCCAGCCCGGAGTTGGGCTCCACCTTGCGCTGGGTGACTTGCTCTTCCAGCCACGCCTTGAGTGCGTCCAGGACGGGACGGCTTTCTCGCTGGTGCCGCGCCAGCCGCTGCGCGGGCGTCAGGCCCTCTTTCCGAGCGACGGCGTCCACCCGGTACACCTCCCGGAGTGCCTCCAGCACGCGCGTGCATTCCTCCGGGAAGTCGGCGGCCACGTCGACGAAGCCCCGCCGCGCATGCGTCAGGCAGTTGGCCCACAGCGTGGCGAACTCCCCGGGCACATTCGCCGTCTGCGCGTCGCTCATCTGAATGGGCGCTGAGAGTGTGGCGGCGCGCTGCCGCAGGACGTCGGCGAGATTCTCTCCGGCGTGCTGGCGTCCGGTGAAGGTGTCCTTCCGGCAGACGTGCGTGAAGGGCCCTGGTGCCCCCCGGTACCGTCCACGGCCCATTGGAGCGGACCGGGAGAGACACGGTGGCGAGAGGCAGTATAGCAGCGGAAGAGTTGGAGGCGTTGCGCGGGCGGGTGCAGCAGTGGCGGCTGACGCGTAGCCAGCAGGGACGGATGCCAGAGGCGCTGTGGAGGGAGGCGGTTTCGGCGGCGCAGCGCTACGGGGTGTCCCATGTCGCGCGCGCGTTGGGGGTGGGCCACGCCGGGCTGAAGGCCCGGACGTCGGCGGCGCACCCGCCGAAGCGTCAGGCCGGCGCGGCGAGCGGGCCGGACGGCTTCCTTGAGGTGAGCGCCGCGCAACTGCTGGGGCCGGCCCCGCCGCCAACCTCGTCATTGAGTACGTGGCTCGGGAGGGCAGCCGACTGACGCTCACCGTGCCCGCCTCGTGCCAGGGCTTCGACGTGCTGGCCCTGGTGGCCGCGCTGCGGGGCCCATGATTCAAATCACTCCTCAAATGAGAGTGCTGGTGGCCATTGAGCCGGTGGACTTCCGCCGGGGCGTTGATGGGCTGGCGCAACAGTGCCGTGCGGCCCTCGCGGAAAACCCTTTCAGCGGAACGGTATTCGTCTTCCGTAACCGGCAGCGGACGGCGGTGAAGTTGCTCGTCTACGACGGGCAGGGCTTCTGGCTGTGTCACAAGCGCCTCTCCCAGGGGCGGTTTCGCTGGTGGCCCACGGCGAGTGAGGCGGCGGCCCGCTGCGCGCCCACGAGTTGCAGGTGCTGCTGTGCGCGGGCGACGCTTCGGCCACGCAGGCCGCCCCTGAGTGGCGCCAGGTGGGCACGTAGGCCGCGTCGCCCTCCATGGGAGCGAGCCCGGACTCCCACGCCCCAGGCAGGCTTGCGCGCCACAAACCGGTTGTAGCGGGCATGGGCAAGAAGCAGCGCCAGCGGCTGGAGGTGAATCCGGCGGAGTTGGCAGTCATTGTCGAGCGGACGCGCGGGGCACTCAGCCAGGACGACTACGTGAAGCTGAAGGCCGCCATGGACACGCTGGCCTTCGTCACGGCGGAGTTGCAGGCGAAGGGGACGAGTCTCGAGCGGCTGCGCAGGCTTCTCTTCGGCGCGCCCACCGAGAAGACGGACGCGGTGCTGCGCAAGGCGGGACAGCCGGCTGGGCGCGTCCAGCACCAGGAGGAAAAGAAGGCCCCCGCCCCGGGGCACGGACGCACCGCGGCGGCGGCCTACACGGGCGCCAGCCGGAGAAGGTGGCGCACGCCTCGCTGCACGGTGGGGAGGTGTGCCAGGGCTGCTTGAAGGGCAAGGTGTACCCGCTGCAGGAGCCGTCCAAGCGGGTGCGGGTGAAGGGCATGGCCCCGCTGGTGGCCACCGTGTGGGAGTGCGAGAGGCTGCGCTGCAACCTGTGCGGAGAGGTGTACACCGCCCAGGCGCCCGAGGGCGTGGGCGAGGAGAAGTACGACGAGACGGCCGTGGCCATGACGGGGCTTCTCAAGTACGGCTGCGGGCTGCCCTTCCACCGCATTGAGAAACTCCAAGCAGGCCTGGGATTCCCCTTCCGGCCGCCACCCAATGGGAGCTCGTCGAGGCCGCCGCCAGCAAGCTTCAGCCCGCCTTCGACGCGCTTGTCAACCAGGCGGCCCAGGCTCCGGTGCTCCACAATGACGACACCGTCATGAAGGTGCTGGCGCTGACGCGGGAGCAGGTGCAGGCGGCCGCCGCGGGGCCCCGCTGAAGCGCACCGGCGTGCACACCTCGGGCCTGCTCGCCGTGGGCCAGGAGCACCCCATTGCCCTCTTCTTCACCGGACGCCAGCACGCCGGAGAAAATCTCGCGGACGTCCTTCAGCAGCGCGCCGCTGAACTCTCAACGCCCATTCAGATGAGCGACGCGCAGACGGCGAATGTGCCCGGGGAGTTCGCCACGCTGTGGGCCAACTGCCTGACGCATGCGCGGCGGGGCTTCGTCGACGTGGCCGCCGACTTCCCGGAGGAATGCACGCGCGTGCTGGAGGCCCTCCGGGAGGTGTACCGGGTGGACGCCGTCGCTCGGAAAGAGGGCCTGACGCCCGCGCAGCGGCTGGCGAGGCACCAGCGAGAAAGCCGCCCCGTCCTGGACGCACTCAAGGCGTGGCTGGAGGAGCAAGTCACCCAGCGCAAGGTGGAGCCCAACTCCGGGTTGGGCCAGGCCATTGCCTACCTGCGCAAGCACTGGGAGGAGCTGACCCTCTTCCTGCGCGAGGAGGGTGCCCCACTGGACAACAACGTATGCGAGCGGGCCCTGAAGAAAGTCATTCTTCACCGCAAGAATGCCCTCTTCTACCAGACGCTGAATGGCGCTCACGTGGGAGACGTCTTCATGAGTCTCATCCACACCGTGGAGTTGTGCGAGGGCAACCCCTTCAACTACCTGGTGGCGCTGCTTCGCCACCCGGAGGCGCTGGCGCAAGCCCCGGACGAGTGGATGCCCTGGAACTACCAGCAGGCACTGGCCGCGGCGGATGCGCCGCCGTCCGGGACCTGACTCACCCAGCCCCTGTCGCGAACGCCGGGCCGCCCATGCCCAGAAATCCGCGCGTCCGGGTGACCCTCAACGCAGGCGCAGCAGCGCTCCGCGCCTGCCCCCATTCTACTGGCCCCCGCCGGCACGCTCACGCACGCTTGCCGAAGGGACACCGGTGAAGAAGAGGGCAATGGGGTGCTGCTGGCCCACGGCGAGCAGGCCCGAGGTGTGCACGCCGGTGCGCTTCAGCGGGGCACCCGCGGCGGCCGCCTGCACCTGCTCGCGCGTCAGCGCCAGCACCTTCATGACGGTGTCGTCATTGTGGAGCACCGGAGCCTGGGCCGCCTGGTTGAGAAGCGCGTCGAAGGCGGGCTGCAGCTTGCTGGCGGCGGCCTCGACGAGTTCCCATTGGGTGGTGGCCGGCAGAGGAATGCCCAGGCCCGCCTGGAGCTTCTCAATGCGGTGGAAGGGCAGCCCCGTGCCGTACTTGAGAAGCCCCGTCATGGCCACGGCCGTCTCGTCGTACTTCTCCTCGCCCACCCCCTCGGGCGCCTGGGCGGTGTACACCTCCCCGCACAGGTTGCAGCGCAGCCTCTCGCACTCCCACACGGTGGCCACCAGCGGGGCCACGCCCTTCACGCACGTCTGCCGGAAGGACACCGTCCACCGGACGGTTACGAGGTGCAAGCTCGCATCCCTTAAGAGAGCCTGACGACGTCCGCATCTCTTTCCTGTTCGTTCTGCTGGACCTGCTCCCGGATCCAAGTGATCCGACCGCTTGCCCACTGCCGAACTTCGGCACGAGAATGTGCGGACCATGATCTGAGCAGCGGCAGCAACGGCTCCAGTTGAGGCACCGCCCAACCCCAATACACTCGAGGACGAAGCCTGAACGACAGTTCATCAAGCACGTACTTCTGGTTGCCAAACTCAGCAATAAAGTCTTCGAGTGCCGAATGCCAAGACAAGGTACCATCCTCGGCCTTCGTAACTATCGGCAACCACTTCATGACAACAGAAGCACGTGCAGATGGGTTTCTACGAGCCCAGTCAAGGTACAAGTCGCGGGGAAGATCATAAAGCAGGCCTGCTTCCAGATGCTTATCATCGTCCGACCTCAGCAGACACTCCAGGCGATGACGCACTATTGCGCTTTGGTTCTGAAGAAGGCGGGCAACACCAGCCCAGACCTCCTCTGGATGCACACCCATCACTGTCTTGAGTGCAAATTGCACGTCATTCTCGAGTGAGTGAAACACATCATCTTTACGTCTATCGCAAATACCAAGAAACTGTTGCACGAGAGCCTGTGCGAACTTCCTGTCAATACGGCCATGCTTCGCTAGGAACTTAACCATCTCCTTCAAGTGGTATCCATCGCTATGGTCACGCAATGGCTCTTCAAACAACTCCGGCGCTACAAGTGCCGCCCTAAGTGTCATGACAAGGGGGGTCGTTAGTTCCTTGCCGCCATGGAGCACCATGGAGATGATGTCAAGACAGGTCCAGAGTCCTTCAGGTCCGTGCACTGTTAGCTCTTCCAGCAGCGGGATGATCACTTCTCCGGGGAGATGTTCCATTCCACGCCCGTAGGACAGAGACGCGCACTGCCAAGGCTGCACTTCGTGCGCTTGGAGAAGTGACACGACAAGCTGAATATCGCTTGGTTGGAGTTTGCTAGCACCGATTAGCGAGATCGCATCCTTCTTAAATTTCTCAGAACGAAGGGCTGCCCGAATACAATCACGCGCCATCTTTGGGTCGCGACCATCCGTACCAGAGATCAGCCCGCCAAAGAACTTGCGATTGGGTGTACCTTCCTTCGCTTCTGCCTTGGCGAGTGCCACGACAAACAACTCCACTGGACTGGGGACCAGTTCCGCGAGCCGCTGCGCAAAGGAGAAAACTGTCTTGGCATCGCTACTAACAAACCTGTCAAGCGCACGACCAAGCATCACAGGATCACCTGAAATGACCTCTGCAACTTCGGTTGCCTTGCGGACAACATACTCAGAATCAAGAAGCGACGGATCTTCCTCATCATAAGACGCATTGGGATCGTGAAAATCTGTCCGCAAGCCGTACGTGTAAAGGACGGCAAGTTCCACCGGGTCTGATGGCATCAACTCATCGAAGTAGGTCCGGACAGCTTTTCCGAGATCCGCCGGAGCTTTTCTACGGTCGAAGTAAATCCATTCGTTCACCCCTCTCACTGCCTCGGGCCAGAAACCACTGTATGCGCCAACTCGGGACACCATAACCTTGAGGTCATCGAGCAAGCCCTGGCTGATAAGGCCGCGAATGTGGGAACCCAGAATTCTCTTCGCCCTAGCACTCAATGACTCGTCGCTAGCAGCGATATCCGTCAGACGCTTTATTGCTGCTCGATGAAATTCCCATATCTCCCCATAGGTTGTGGGTGCCCAGTCACTTCGGGGTTCGCCGCTCCCTATTTCCTCGGCCCCACCACTGCGAGAAAAGTGATGGATGGCTAGCATGGTCCCTAACGCCTCGACACAGACTTCACGCTCTTTCGGATTATCTGAACGCAACCCATCATCGAGCACAAGAAGGCGCGCCAAAGGCGGGGCCTCAGTACCACTGAGATATAGTTGGTAAAGTTGCTTAAATTGCCCAGTTGCATTATTGGAGAAGTGTCCCTCAACTTCCGCAGCGGCAAGACGGCGCAAGAGGGTAGCCGCACTATTAAAGCTGCTTTTCCGGAAAGCGAGTTTCTCAAGCGCCCAGACTAAATGTCGGCGCCCCTCATCTACACCTCGCAGGTCCTGATCGCTGAGCCCCCCAAAAACCTGTTGAATCGTTGTCATCGCGAGATCGGGATCGACATGGAGGAGATGGTCGAGACACTCTGCGCCCGAATCGGTGTTGAGCACGCTAAGATTGCCTAGCTCATCAGTACCAAGGAGTTTTCGCGCGAATGCTTTCGCGTCATCCGAGGTATCGAGCCAGCGCATGCGTCGTAGAAGGCTCACTTTCAACCGATGCGGTGCCTCCACGAAGAAAGCCTCAAGTCGACCATGAGGAAAGCAAGACAACCGATATGTTCCCAGGTGAACTGCAAGCGGAATGAGCATTACCTGCGCAAAATCACCACGCTGAGTGACGATGCCGCGAGACTCGAAAGACTTAATATGCTCAATAAATACATCATCAGCAATTCCAGCGAGCTTCTGTGCGACAAGTAAGCACTCTTCGGCGACGCGCCCCCTCAAGCCGACCCACTCAAAGAGACTTAAGACTTCGAGGGACCTCTGCGCTTCATCGTTGCGCTGCCGACGACCCCAGATTATTCGATCCAGTACTTGCTCAGCAGAACGTATCGTCTGTCTTCCAGCACCGTCCTGCTGAGCCGCGAGAACGGCCATCCGCGGGAACCCCTTTGCGAGTTCTTCAATGGAACGCGTAACAGCGTCGCCTAGGCTGGGCGCTACCGCGTGCGCAATCTCGCGGATCATCTGACCTCCTGCGGGCTCCAGGCGCACTACGAGTGTGTCTTTTGCTTGGTTTATCTTGGTCTCAACGTCGATGGTGACGAGGCGCAAGCGCGAACCGCTTCGCTGGGCAATCGCGGCCAACTTCTGATGTGTCTCGTCGGAGCACTCATCCACGACAAGGATAGTAGGAGATCCAGCATCGGTAACATCAAGGGCAAGTTGCTTGATCGGTTCGTCGCCCGCAATTGTCGTGTCCGCATAAATTAGCGACACGCCCTCGATCCCTTCTGATGCTGTCTCGTCCCGCTTGAACAGTTGGAAAGCAAAGCGGGACTTGCCGAACCCAGACGGCCCTGTGATTCGCAACGCTGCCTTGTCCTCGGCCAGATGCTTCAGCGCGGCCTGAGCAGCCTGCTCAAAGGTCCAAGCGATCTTCCTACCGTGCTTGTGCTCATCATCCGGAATGAACCGGTTGGCTGGAATGAACCGAGGCACGTCGCTGGGAACCCAAGGAACATCCGCGATTTCAGATCCCCGCCCCCACGCTTCATGCGTCAAAAATCCAGCGAGTGGTCGGCGGCGATGAAGTGCCGCAAGCCACAATGCGACGGAAGGATGAGTGTTAACCCAGTCGGCAATGCGATTTGCGTCATATATTTCAATTGCGGCAGCAAAGCAGGAATCTATATGACATGCACGTATGGCTGACTTAATTGCATTTCGAAGCTTTTCGATCTTTTGCCCAGTAAATCCCCGAGAGCAAAAGATAATGTATGCGCCGTTCTGAGACAGGACATCGGAGATAGCCGTACTGAGTGCAAGGGTATCTTTTTTAGACTTGTGACCCGTCTTGGACTTGCGATCCTGCTTGGGAGCCTTAAAGACCTCTTTCTTTACCAGTGCTTCCGTCAGATTCTGTGCTTTAGACTGAAATACGCAGAAGCGTGCCGGGAAGTAATCAGT
Organism: Myxococcus sp. SDU36; assembly: GCF_030168875.1. Lineage (NCBI taxonomy): Bacteria > Pseudomonadati > Myxococcota > Myxococcia > Myxococcales > Myxococcaceae > Myxococcus > Myxococcus sp. SDU36. The sequence continues at coordinate 7,146,427 of NZ_CP077414.1, read as the reverse complement.
ACTGTCGGTTCCCCCCTCCCACTTAACCCGACCGTCCTCACCGCCATCGGCAACTGTGATCTGAAGCGGCACCATTGCATTGCGTAGAGGGATGTCCACGAGCCGGCACTCCGCCTGTATTAGGCGTTTCATGAGTTGGACCAACTGAAGGCTGTTCAGCATTGATATCTGGTCCGTATCAGCCTCAAAGATCATTGATGAGTTCCCCTCGGAAACCTGTTCGACCAGGACTAGCGGCGACCGCTCTTGCTATTATCGGCATATGCAAATCACACCTCTAGGCTGCAGACAACCGCCGGATGGTGGATGTCGGTAAGCATAAGAAGAATAGGGGCGCTGTTGAGGGTGGTGAGCAGGTGCCGAGATGACGAGGAGGGTCGCGGACGGGTGCCTCCGATTCACGGCCCGGATGTATTCGTCGTGGGCCGTGGGTTGAATCAGCGTGAGCAGATTGCAACTGACCGAAGAGCAAGGGAGCGAGCTGGCTGCGTGCTTCCGCACGACGGAGGACCGACGGCTGCGCGACAGGTGCCAGGCAGTGCTGATGGCTGCGCGAGGCAGGCCGCAGCAGCAGATAGCGGAGGACCTGGGGACGACGGTGCGCAACGTCCAGCGCTTCCTGGCGCGCTGCCGGGCGCGGGGGCTGGACGGGCTGAAGATTCAGTGGGCGCCGGGCAAAACGCCCCTGATTCCCGAGGAGCGCATACGAGGAATGGGGCCCTGTTGAGGGGGGAGGGTGCAGAGGGGCCGAGGAGGGCCGCTGACGGGGCCGCCCGAGCGATGCTCCCGGCCGGTGGACAGGCCGCTTGAGCCCCCTTGGGGCACACGCCTGTCCAGGCCGCGCTCCCATCTGGTGCGTGGCAGGAGCCTTGGCCTGTTGGCTGTCTTGAGCCTCAACACCACACGGCCTAGTTGGCCCTCGTGCCGGGGCCAACCTCGCACATCCCGTGGGCAAGCCCAGGTGCCCCACAATCGCCCGCACCCCGGGGGCCCCCGTCACCTACGCCAATACCCGCCGCCTGCCTCCACACCTCACGCAGCCGAACACGTCGAAGTCGAACGTCCTCCTGAGCAACTCGGCGAAAGTCCACTCGCGGTGTCCTCTCCTTCACCCGCTCCTTCCCGGCCGCTGCCTCAAGCCCCGCGCTCGCCTCCTGCGCACCTGCTTGAGGGAGCGTTGACGTCCAGCGCAACCCGCGCGGGAGGGATGCCCCTCCTTCCCGCGCGGGCATCGGTGCCGGGGTGTGCCGACCCGGCACCATGCCTCTTTGGTGCAAACCCTCCCAAAGCAGCAAAGCCGCATTGTCAGAACTTGAAGACTTGTCCTATATGGGCTCCAAATCCTGATTTCAAACAGGAGGGGTCCATGACAGCAGCTCGGCTGGGACGCGTCGCAGCGCTCGGCATGGCCATTGGCTGCGCCGGGGCGCCTGAACCGAGTGGCACGCGGGACTATTGGCGCTCAGGCCCCCACGTCTCCGTGCGCGGCCCCTGGGAAGCCATCACCCCGTCTTCCGACGTGGACGAAGTCATCGACCAACTCTGCCCTGCTGTCATGGAGTTGCCGCGCGCGATGGAGCGCGACTACGGGCAGGAGTATTGCGGCGCCATCTACTCGCTGGGAGACGGCACCTACTACGCCAGCATGCCCTCCCCCCTGGGTGAGCCTGTCCCCGTGGGCCCGTCGAAGAAGAAGTGCATCCCCCCGCGCTACGTCGTTGACGACAGAGGCCGGGCGATCGTGCTCGGGGACTTCCACAGCCATCCGTGGTCCCCGTCGTCCATGTCGCCCACGGACCGCTTCGCGGCGATGCAGATTTGGAGCATCCGCATCCAGTTCGACCGCGCCTGCACCATCACCAAGCTGGTGCCGAATCTCGGCAGCGAGCAACCCGGAGAGGTCTACCTCCGACAACACAAGCGCTGGAAGTTGGTGGGCATCATCAAGCACGAGGACAAGGGCCTCGGGTTCGTCACAGCGGTGGATGACTGAGGGCTGAGCGTGTCGATGCACATTCGGATTCGTGGCCCGCACGGAGGCCCCATGAAGCGCGTTCTGCTGCCCCTTTTCTGCATCCTCCCGGCATGCGCCCTATTCCAGAAACCGCCGCGCCCTGTCCACGCCCCGCCGGAAGAGGCCGCCGCCGTCGAAATCCCGCTCGCGTTTCCAACTGAGGGACGGCAGGTCATCAACGGAACCACCCTGCGCGCCATCCAGCTCGCCATGGAGGACTACCTCCCATGGGACCGGAAGCTGCCCAGCGACGCCACGCCGCTCTATGAGTGCCTCAACCGCCGCGAGTCCTACGTGGTCGCCGCGGCACCCGCCTCGCCGGGCGTCGTGCTCGTCAGCATCCTCCCGAACCCGGATGCATGCGACATCGCCACGGCACCCATCCTGGACGTGGGCGCCACCTATGCGGTTGATGTGAACGGCTGGCGCATCCTCGCGGTGCAGGAGTAGTCGCGCGAGGAGTCGCCGCCTGGAACGTCGGCATGGCCCGGCGGGGCAGCCGCATGCAACCGCCCCGCCAGATGCGCTACGCGACCTGGTCCTGCCCCTCGCGTAGCGCCCACACCAGCCGGCGGGCAGCGGCCTCGCAGTAGTGTTCCTCGCACCGGCAGAGGTCCTTCTACAGCTTGAGCCTGAAGTATCGCGTCGACCAGCCCACCGAGCGCGTCAACGGAACGCATCGACAATGTAGGCTGCTGCCTTGGAGCCTTCGAGAATGGCCATCCCGGGCTTCGACTCGGGCAGCTTCCGCATCTGGTCACGGCTGAGCCGGGCTACCGCGCAGAGGGGAACCTTCTCGCTGTCCGGCGGGTGGGCCTCGTACCACCGGATGACGACCTGTGGGCCGCTCGTCCAGACCTGTCCGTACAAGCGGGTCGTCGACTCGAGCGTCCCAAGCTCCTCGTCCAGAATGCTTTCGATAGGTCCGTCGTAGAGCGTGATGCGCCTTGCGTCGAGTTGGTTCGCATCAAGGTCCACCCACGCGGAATCCCCAACATGCAGCTTCAAATACCGCATGACTTCGAGCGCCTTCGCCGAGCACTCCTGCGGACCCGGCGTGCCGTCCGGACGGAGTGCCACGCCGCCGGTTGTCGTGCAGCCGGAAGACGTGGTGAGCAGGACGATGGAGCCGAGCAGCAGCGCTTTGATCGTGTGCATGAACGGCACTTCTACTGCCGAACGAGGGTGTGATCCATCGCCACTGCGACCTGTAGGAACCCATCCCCCCGGAAGATCTGCAGGAAGAGATCAGCGAGCTGTCCACCCCCTGTCTCGAAGGCGCTCTTGTCAGCTACAACCGCGATCTTTCCCGACTGACCGTGCGCGATCTCGCCTCGGTCCATGCGAAGCGCAAAGGGGCGCGCCGTGTAGCTGGTGAAATCGCGAGTCAGGTAGGCGCCATCAAATGCCCATGGCTGGCCGTAGTCGGTGTTCTTCAGGTGGATGACGACCGCCGCCTTCCCGGGGCCCTCGAACAGTTCCACCTTCATGTCCATGTCCTCGTTTTTCGCGCGCCAGTACCTCTTGCGGCGAAACGGCGTCTTCTTGACCTCCCCGTTGGCAAGCAACGTCGCGAGGGCGTGATCGACCGAGTTCTCTTCCTTGCGGTAGCGCTCATTCTCTTCTGTGAGCGTGTCGTTCTTCTTGAGCGCGTCCATCAGGGCCGCGTACATGGACGCATAGCTCTCCCGATTTTTGAACACGTCGACCTGCTGGTCGAGAATCGGCGGCCACCCTCCGTCGCTCTTGCGCCACGGGGACTTCACGAGGAACGGAATCTCGGTCCCATCAATCAGTGTCACGACCAGGGGTATGCCCTCGTCCCGGTGGAGGTCCCGAATGGGCTCAAGGATGACCTTGTTGCGAGCCACCGCCACCGGTTCAAGCCGCCCCTCCCAACCCATCATCTTCGTCTTGCTCGGGTCTACAGTCTGCTCGAACCGCAGTGTCGTGACGACCTGCCCCTTCACGTAGACGGAGTGGGTGCCGTTAGCTGGGTGCTCGGAGAGCATGATGGCGCGCACAGCGGGCTTGTCGCGCTCGTCGCGGGCCTGAGCGGCTGATGACACCACGAGGACAGCAATCAGGCCATACCCGAAAACGGGAAGAGTGCGCATAGTCCCGCCAACCTACCAAGTTGGGTCCAAGCGCGGCAACCTTCGCGGGCCTCGCCTGTAGGATGCCGAGCATCGGCCCTGCTCGGTCCACTGAGAGGCGTCAGCGCCGACTCGCCAGGCCCCGCGCGCGGCTGTTGCCCGGCAACCAGCCTGGAAGGTGCTCTCCCGCTCCCCGCCTCTAGAACGACGGGGTTGCTGGTAACCTTGGAGAAGCCGAAGAGCCCGCCAGCTTCAGGAGACCCGATGAACGGAGCGAATGACGGACGTTCCCCGCCCTCTTCCCGTGAAGCCGAGCCCGAAGACGAGCACAGTGATTCGGGTCCGGAGCCCCGGCGGCCTCCGATTTATGTCCTGGAAGGCAACACCCTGCACACGCGGCTGACGCGCGAGCTGGGCGTGAAGTATCCGTTCGTCAGCGACGGCATGGCCTTCGTGGCGTTGACACCGCTGGTCATCGCCGTGTCAGAGGCGGGCGGCGTGGGCATGCTCGGCGCCGCGCCGGAGCCGGCGGACGTCCTGGATGTCCGGCTCCAGGCAATCCAAGCAGGCACGCAGCGGCCGTTCGGCGTGAACTTCCTCCTCGTCCCACGGGATGGCCGGCACCCCACCACGCGCGAGCACATCGAGGCGTGCGTCGCCCGGCGCGTGCCCATCGTCGCCTTCCAAGGCGGCCTGCCGCCCTCGGAGTGGGTGGCGACGCTGCGGGCCGCGGGCAGCCGGGTCTGGGTCCAGGCGCCCTCGGTCGAGGTGGCCCGGCTGGCCCTGGCGCTGGGCGTGGACGGGCTCATCGCGCAGGGCCGGCAGGCGTCCGGACTCAACCAGAGCACCACGCCCACCCTGGCGCTGGTGCGCGAGCTACGCGCGCTGACGGACTCGGTGCCGGTGCTGGCCGCGGGCGGCATCGCCGACGGGCTCAGCGCGGCGCGCGCCCTCTTCCATGGCGCAGACGGCGTCTGGGTGGGCACGCGCATGGTGGCCTCCGTGGAAGCGCACGCCCACCCGGCCTACAAGCAGCGCATCGTCGACGGGGACGCGGGGGACTCGGACGTCACCACCGTCTTCGGCCGGGAGTGGCCGGGCCACCGCATGCGCGTGCTGCGCAACGGCGTGGTGCGCGAGTGGACGGGACGCGAGGGCCGCGCGCCCATGCCCATGGCGACCGCGAAGCGCATCGGCACCACCCGGCTGTTCCCCGGCATCCCAGGCGGCCCCCTTGTCGACGTGCCACCGCACAGCGCCTTCGTGCCCACCCCCGACACCGAAGGGGACCTGGAGGAGATGGCCATGCCCGCCAGCGGCGCCAGCATGGCGCGCATCGAGAGCGTGCTACCCGCCGGACAGATTGTGGTGGAGCTGATGGAGCGAGCGCGCAGGGTGCTCGCGGATCCGCATGGCCTGGACGCCGACGCGGATGAGGACGGCCGGGGCTGAATTGGAGTAGAGCGCCCTCATGGGTGCAAGGTGGCGTCGAACGGCACAGGTCGGCTGGCTGGCTTTCGCGCTGTGCAGCGCCACCGCGGTGGTGCGCGCCGCCACGGCCGAGCTGCCGCCGCGTGAACGCACCCTGAACGCGGCCGAGCGCAAGCAGGTAGGCCGCGCCGCCGCGAGCCAGGAGCCGGAGTGGCGCCGCAAGTCGCGCCAGTCCTTTCCCGGCGACCGCTGGTCCCAGGACGATGACTTCGGCGCGTCCGAGCGCCAGTGGGCGCTGGACGAGGCCCGCCGCCGCCGCGTGCCGGTGACGGACGTCCTGGGCGCCATCGACGAGGAGCTGCGCGGCCAGCCCGTGCTGCCCCCGCGCAAGGCCACCGCAAGCCCCTGCAAGCCCCGCCCCTTCTACGACTGAGCTCCGGCGCCCACCGCCCATGATGCCTCCTCACCGCAGGCTGCTCCGCTTCGCCCACCGCGCCGCCACCCTCACCAGCGTGCGGCTGGCCCTGTTCGCCGCGCTGGCGCTGGCCGCCGCCTGGCGTCCGCTGCAGCAGGCCGGAGGCATGAATGACTTCCGCGACGCGCACCTGCTGCACTCGTACGAGGACGCGGGGACGCGCACGGTGACGCACTACGGGCAGCTCCCGCTGTGGAACCCGTGGGCCTGCGGCGGGCAGTACGCGCTGGGCAGTCCGCAGACGCGGGTGGCGTCTCCCACGCTGCTCGTGTCCGCGCTCATGGGCGCGCGGACGGCGGAGCCGCTGCTGCTGTGGGCCTTCCTCGTGCTCGGCATGGAGGGCTTCTTCCACTACGCGCGGCGGCGCGTGGGCTCCGCGCTGGGGGCGCTCGGCGCGGCGCCGCTGTTCGGCCTGGCGGGCTTCACCGCGCTGTCGTGGTCCATCGGCTGGCTCAACTTCGCGGGCTTCCTGCTGCTGCCCTGGCTGCTGTGGGGCACGCGCCGCGCGGCGGAGGGCAGCCTTCGCGGCGCCGCGGTGGTGGCCGGCACCTTCGCGGTGCTGCTGGGCTTCGGCGGCACGTACCCCGTCCCCATGGGCGCGCTCTTCGTCGCGCTGGAGGCCGGGCGCACGCTGCACGGCCTGCGCGGGACGCCCCGGCGCAAGGCGGCCCTGTGGGCCCTGGGCGCCACCGCCGTGTTCACCCTGGGCGCCTGCGCGTTCCGGCTGTGGCCGCTGGTGGAGACCATGCGCTCGGCGCCGCGCATCATGGCGGGCACGCCGGGCAACTCCGCGGAGGAGCTGGCGCGCATGCTGCTCCAGATGCCGGCGCGCTCCGGCCACAGCGACCCGGGCAACTTCTTCCTCGCGCCGGCGGTGCTCGCGCTGATTCCGCTGGCCGCGTGGGCGTGGCGCCGCGCGCTGTACCCGGCGGTGCTGGCGGCGCTGTGCGTGTGGATGGCGGCCGGCTACGCCGCGGTGCCCTCGCTGTTCGGCGCGCTGCGGCTGCTGCCCATCTTCGGGACGCTGCGCTATCCGGAGCGCTTCCTCGTGCCCGCCGGGCTCTTCCTGGCGGAGCTGGTGGCGCTGGGGCTCGCCGTGCTGCTGGTGCGCGTGTGGCGCGTGCCGGCCGCGCGCACGGCGACGTCCTGGTGGCCCACCGCCGCGGTGGTGGCCTGCGTCCTCATCGCCGTGGGCTGGGGCTTCCAGGTGCGCGCCTTCGACCGGCTCAGCCGCTGGTCGCAGGTGGTGCCCTCGCCCGGCCCCGTCCCCGAGGAGGCGGAGCGCCCCTTCGCCCAGGCCCGCGGCAACCGCTGGGCCCAGGGCTACTTCCTGGCGCTCAACCGGGGCTCCATCGCCTGTGGCGAAGCGTGGCCGGTGCCCATGTCCGAGCGCCTGCGCGGCGACCTGCCCCAGGAGGAGTACCTGGAGGACGCCTCCGCGGGCACCGCGCGCCGCGTGGAGTGGACCCCCAACCGCGTCACGGTGGACGTGACGGCCACGCGTCCCACGGTGCTCCTGGTGAACCAGAACTGGCACCCGGGCTGGAAGTCCTCGGAGGGCCAGGTGGTGTCCCAGGACGGGCTGCTCGGCGTGCGCGTGGCGGAAGGGACGCACCGCGTGGTGCTGCGCTTCCTGCCACGCTCCGGCCTGGGCGGCGCGGGGGTCTCCGCGCTCGCGTGGCTGGGCCTGGGCTTCGTGGCCTGGCGGCTGCGCGGGCGGCTGGGGCCCGCGGCCATCGGCGTGGCCACGGTGCCGCTGGTGGTCTGGGGCGTGCTGCTGGCGACGTCACCGGAGCCGCTGGCGCGCGCGGCGCCCCTCAACGCGGATGGCTCGCCGATGCGCGTGGCGTCGCTGCCGCCCACCGCGAAGCCCGTGGGCGCGCAGTTCGACGTGCCGGTGGAGCTGGTGAGCGCGGAGCTACCGTCGGCGCCGGACGCGGAGGGGCTGCTCCACCTGGTGCTCTACTGGCGCGTCACCGGGCCGGTGCCTCGCTCCGCGGGCATCTTCGTCCACTTCCCGGGCCCGCCGGGCAGCAAGCGGAAGAACGCGGACCACCCGGTGCTGGGCGGCACCTACTTCTTCGCCGAGGCGCCCCGGGACACGCTCCTGCGGGACGCCTTCTCCGTGTCCACGAAGGACTGGGACGCGGGCGAGCGGAAGGTCCTGGTGGGCCTGTGGCACGCCGGGGGTGATGGCTCACGCATCAATGGACGGGGCGCGGACGGAAAGCCACTGACGCCGTCCCATGTCCAGGTGGGCACACTCACGGTGCCGCCCAAGGCACAGTCCGAGGAGACGCCCTGAGTCCCCGGGGCAGCGGGCGGCGGGGACGCATGACGCGACGCGATGATGGCGTTATGAAGCGCGCATGCGAATCCTGCACACCATGCTCCGCGTCGGTGACCTCGAGCGCTCGCTCGACTTCTACACCCGGGTCATCGGCATGAAGTTGCTGCGCCGCCACGACTACCCGGACGGCAAGTTCACCCTGGCCTTCGTGGGCTTCGGCCCCGAGGACACCCACCCCGCGCTGGAGCTCACGCACAACTGGGGCGTCGAGAAGTACGAGCTCGGCACGGCCTACGGCCACGTGGCGCTGGGCGTCAGTGACATCCATGGGACGTGCGAGGCCATCCGGCAGGCCGGTGGCAAGGTGGTGCGCGAGCCCGGCCCCATGAAGCACGGCACCACCGTCATCGCCTTCGTCGAGGACCCGGACGGCTACAAGGTGGAGCTCATCCAGAAGGACCGCTGAGCCCGCCGCCGTCCCAGGCCCGAAGCTCACGCAACGCCTGCACATCCGGCCCAGGCCCGTTAGTGTGGCGCCGTGAGCTCCGCACCCCTCTTCGTCCCCGACCACACCCCACCCGACCGGCCACGCGAGGGCGCCCTGCTCTTCCTCGCCCGGGGCATGGACGTGCTCGTCCAGGAGCACGCGGACGGCATCGCCATCCCCACCGGCGCGGCCTTCCCGGAGCTCGCCGCCGCCGCGCACTACCTGGGGGCGCTGGACGGCGTGGACTGCTACGCGGCGGGGTTCGCCAAGGACTTCGCCCCGCCCGACGGCTACAAGGTCGTCGCCGCCCGCTCGCTCTTCAAGCGCGTGGATGACGCCCGCTTCGCCGTGGCGGGCCGCGCGCTCGCGATTGTCGAGTGGGACCTCACCCACCGCTTCTGCGGCCGGTGCGGACAGCCCACCCTGTTGGTCGCGGGAGAGCGCGCCCGCCGCTGCCCGGTGGACAAGACGCCCTTCTATCCCCGCATCGCCCCCGCCATCATCGTCCTCATCACCCGCGGCGACACGATGCTGCTGGCGCAGAACGCCCAGTTCCCGGAGCCCATGTTCAGCACGCTCGCCGGCTTCGTGGAGCCGGGCGAGTCGCTGGAGGAGTGCGTGGCGCGTGAGGTGAAGGAGGAGGTCGGCATCGACGTGAAGAACGTCCGCTACTTCGGCTCGCAGCCGTGGCCCTTCGGACGCTCGCTCATGGTGGGCTTCACCGCCGAGCACGCGGGCGGCGAAATCACCGTGGACCGCAAGGAAATCTCCGAGGCCCACTGGTTCAGCACAGACAACCTGCCGCGCATCCCCCCGAAGCTCAGCATCGCCCGGCAGCTCATCGACGCCTTCGTCGAGCGCGTGAAGGGCCCCGCCGCCCCTTGAGTGCTCCTCGGGCGAGGCAGCAGGCCGCGCTTGACCTGGCGCGGCAGGTTGGGGTTGAAGCGCCCCTCCCCCGAAGCAGCGAAGACGCCATGCCCGCAGCGCGCCCACACATCGAGCCCCGACGCGTCCCCACCGCGGACTCCGTGGTGGTGAAGGAAATCTACCTCAGCGTCCAGGGTGAGTCCTCCCACGCCGGGCTGCTGTGCGCCTTCATCCGCCTCACGGGCTGCCACCTGCGCTGCACCTACTGCGACAGCGAGTTCGCCTTCCACGGCGGCGCGCGCCGGAAAATCACGGACATCGTCAGCGAGGTGCGGGGCCTGCGCACGCCCATGGTGGAAGTCACGGGCGGCGAGCCGCTGCTCCAGCCCGGCGTCTACCCGCTGATGGAGGCGCTGCTCGACGCCGGCTTCAAGGTGCTGCTGGAGACGAGCGGCGCCATCGACGTGCGGCTGGTGCCTCCGGCGGTGCACAAAATCGTCGACATGAAGACGCCCTCCTCCGGAGAGCACCCGCGCAACGACTACCGCAACTTCACGTCGATGAACGGCAACGACGAGCTGAAGTTCGTCATCGGCTCGCGCGAGGACTACGACTGGGCCAAGGCGCTCATCGCCGAGCACCAGCTGCTCCAGAAGCCCTACGGCACCCTGTTCTCCACCGTGTTCGACAAGCTCCACCCGCGCGAGCTCGCCGAGTGGGTCATCGAGGACAGGCTCGCCGTGCGCTTCCAGCTGCAGATGCACAAGTACCTGTGGGACCCGAACGCGCGCGGCGTGTGAGCGCGGCGCTTCGGCCCTCAGGACCCGAAGCCAAAGAAGACGACGCCCAGCCAGCTCGAGGCCAGCCCCAGGTTCAGCCAGCCGAGCCCCGTCGTCACCCACGCCAGCGTCCTGCCGCGCTCGGCGCCCTCGCCCCGGGCGATGCGCCGCAGCTCCCGCAGGCCCAGCACCACGCCGGCCAGCCCCGCCACCAGCGTGGGCAGCGGCAACGCCAGCGAGCACGGCAGGCACACCAGCCCCGCCACGTTGAGCGCCAGCGCCACCCGAATCACCCGCGAAGGACGCGCCTCCCGGCGCAGCACCGCCACGCAGGGCGCGCAGTAGGGGGCCTCACCCGCCAGCTCCGTGCAGTCCCCGCACAGGAAGCCGCCGCAGCGCGTGCACGTGGCCACCGCGGCCGCGTCCGGGTGGGTGGCGCAGACGGCGCCGACGGGTGTGCGCACGCGGCCTTCCACGCCGGGCGCCCCGCCGTCAGAAGCCCGTGGGAGGCGTGCGCGAGGCCAGCGCCGAAAGGCTGTGCAGGCCCAGCCCCAGGAACACGGCGGCCAGCACGGTGCTGGCCATGAAGCCCGCGACGATGAGGCCCTTGCGCCGGTGCTCGAACTGGCTGAAGGCGTAGAAGGGCATGTAGCAGGGAATCAGCAGCACCATCACCCCCGTGCCCACGCTCCGCCGGAAGGCGTGGACGAGCAGGGTGGCGGCGCAGCCCAGCGCGAGCGCGGCGAACAGGATGGCGAGCGGGAGCAGCGGCACGTTTCCCCCCTTAACACGTTCCACGCTTTGCGGCGCTGGCGTGCACATATTAAGCACGCCCCGACGTCAACCAGCCGAGGTGCCTGCCGATGAACGCCGCCAAGACGCTGCTCAACTTCGTCCTCGCCGGCGCCCTGCTGGGCGTCGTGGTCGCCTCCTGGCTGGGCCCCCACTACCTGGGCTGGAACAACGAGACGCCCTACGCCACCCAGACGATGTGCAACCTGCCCGAGGTCATCCGCCAGACGTCCGCGGACCTGATTTCGTACCAGGTCATCGGCGGGGGCGCGGGCGCGGGCCTCTTCCTCATCCTGGGCGGGCTCTTCGTGCGCCGCGCCCACCAGCGGGCGCGGGGGCAGGCCGGCCAGACGCCGCCCCCCACGGAGCCACGCGCCACCCCCTGACGCGCGGCCCGCGGCGCTCAGGGCGACTGGGACGCCGCCGCGTGGACGATGACGCCGGGGCCCTGGGCCACGATGCCACCCCCCTCGCTGTCCAGCACGGTGACCATGATGGCGAAGTTCGTCGTCTCCGACACCTCGGGCGCCACCCAGGTGGGATTGCGCGCGTTCACATCGCTGAAGGTGCCCGCGGGCTGCGCCGGGAGCTGCTTCCACTGGTAGGTCATCGCGTCCCCGTCCGGGTCTTCGACCTCGAAGATGAAGGACACCTCGCCCCCCGCCGCGACGACCTGCGGTGAAGGCCGAGGCCCCGTGGAGACCTCCGGCGGGTGGTTGGCCCGGCAGGACACCCCGAGCCCCAACAGCACCAACGCCCCGAACACTTTCGAGTACGAGTGAGACATGAACCGGCCCCCTTGCATGGTCGCGCCAGAGTAACGCGCCTGCAACGGGGGAGGTATTGCCCCACCGGCGTGATACAGGCGCTCAGGTATGCCCCAGCATGCGCAGCTTCTCCGCGCGCGACAGCCGCTTGATGGCGGCCTCCCGCCGGAGCGCCGCGCCGCGGTCCCCCGCAGCCTCGCTCCATACCAGGGTGACGGGCAGCCGCGCCCGCGTGTACGCCGCGCCGCGCCCCCGGCCATGGGTGGCCAGCCGACGCTCCAGGTTGCTGGTGGCGCCGGTGTACAGCGTGCCGTCATGGCAGCGCAGGATGTAGACAGTCCACGAGGGCGATTCGTCCGGCACGGCGCGCCGCACTCTACCGCCCCCGGGGACCGCCGTCTCACCCCGCGCCGCGAGGCCGCAGGCCCCGAAGCCGCAACCGCGGCGCCCCCGCCCACACCGCGCCAGGAGCCCCCGCCCGCGCCATGACGCCGGACACCGGCGCCAGTGGGTCCCCCCTCCAGGCCGCGAGGAGGTGCTCCTCGCTGACCAACCCCAACAACCCGCCCCCCTCCCCCACCACGCCCAACAACCGCACCTGGTGCCGCTCCATCTTCCGAAGGGCCGCCAGCAGGGTATCCGTGGGAAAAGCGGTGGCGATAAGGGAGGACCACATTTCCTTCAACGCCTGTTTCCGCCGCATTGCCACGTCCTCCGAGTCGTTGCCTACATCTCCCTGCAACAGTCCTGCCGGGCAGGGGCCTGCTCACCAATGAACACGGCAGGGCCCCGCGGTCCGGCTTAGACTGGCGGCGTGACTCGTCGACAGGTGGCACGGCTGGGCCGGATGGCGGACCTCTTTTCGCGGACGATGACGCGTGGGAAGGAGGGGTTGCTGACGCTCAGCTTCCGCCCGGATGAGCTGTACCGGGTGCCCACGGACGACGGGGCCTCCATTGCCCTGGGCCGCTACCACCCCCGGGGCGAGAAGCGCTTCGCCCAGCCCGTCATCCTCTGCCACGGGCTGGGGGCCAACCGCTTCCACCTGGACTTCGACGAGCAGTACAGCCTGGCCCGCTACCTGGCCCGCTCCGGCTTTGAGACCTGGGTGCTGGAGCTGCGGGGCCGGGGGCTGGCGGGCGACTGCCCGGACTTCAACTTCGACGACCAGGCCGAGCACGACGTGCGCACGGCGGTGCGAACCGTCTTGTCCACAGGTGCGAAGGAAGTGCTCTGGGTGGGTCATTCCAAGGGCGGGCTGATGCTCTACGCCCACCTGGCGAAGACGCCGCAGGCGCCCGTGCGGGCGGCCGTGGCCCTGGGCAGCCCCTTCACCTTCGCGGTGCAACCGGGCCTGCGCACCTTCATCCAGCGGGTGGAGCCAGTGCTGAAGCTGCGGGTCATCCCCACCAGCCGCGTCACCAGCATCGCCCTGTTCGGCGCGCCGCCGGGGCCCATGAGCCGCTACATGATGCTGGCGGAGAACATGGAGCCGGAGGTGGTGCGGCGCGCGCTGGCCAACGTGCCCGCCGACATCGCCGGCGGCGTGGCCCGCCAGTTCGCGCGGTGGATTACCACCAACCGCTTCACGTCCTACAACGGCGAGTTCGACTACCGCGAGTCCCTGTCCCGGGTGACCATCCCCTTCCTGCTGCTGGCGGGCAGCAAGGACCTGCTGGCCCCGCCCATGGCGGTGGCGCGGGCCAAGGAGTACCTGGGCGGGCCGGTGAAGGTCCTCGTGGCGGGCAAGGCCCACGGCTTCGGGGCGGACTATGGGCACGCGGACCTGGTCCTGGGCCGCCGGGCCCCGGACGAAATCTTCCCGCTGATAGAGGCGTTCCTCTCCGCACACGCGACGCGGCCGTAGGCCCGGTGAGGTTGTCCGGCCCTGCCCGGCGTGCTACCGGAACGGGCCTCGCGCCATGACTGACGGCTTGCCACCCTGGAGCCCTCCCCCCCACGAGGCCCCGCGCATGCGCTTCTCTCCCACCCGCGCCTTCCTGGTCCCACTCGCCATCGCGCTGGCGACGGGGCTGGGCATGCCCGCCTGCACCAAGCCCGTGAAGGAGACGCCAGAGGCCCTGGTGGTCGCCAGCGTCAACGGCGAGGTGCTCAGCCGGGCGGACTTCGAGCAGGAGCTGTGGCGCGAGCTGGCGCTGTCGGACGTGTCCCAGCGCACCTCCGAGGACGTGGAGCCCTTCAAGCACGCGCTGCTCGACACGTACATCCACCGGATGCTGCTCCTCCAGGAGGCGCGAAAGCACAACGTCACCGTCACCCCGGAGGAGGTGGACCGGGGGGTGCTGCGGCTGTCGGGGGATTATCCGGCGGGCAACTTCAACGAGGTTTTGGCCCAGGGGCAGCTGTCCATGGCGGAGCTGCGCTCGCGGGAAGCAAGCCGGCTGACCATCGAAAAGCTGTTCGCCAGCCACGTCTATTCGCGCGTGGCGGTGACGGAAGAAGAGCTGCGGGCCTGGTACGCCGCGCACGAGCAGGACTTCCACGAGACCGAGCAGGTCCACGCCGCGCAAATCGTGGTGAAGGGCCTGGACGAGGCACGGCGGCTGCAATCCCAGCTCAAGTCCGGCAAGAAGTTCGCGGACCTGGCGCGCAGGTATTCGCTCAGCGCGGACGCCAAGCTGGGAGGCGACCTGGGGTTCTTCCCCCGGGGGCAGATGCCGCCCGCCTTCGACGAGGTGGTATTCAAGCTGGGGGTGGGGCAGGTTTCGGACGTGGTGTCCACCGAGTACGGCTTCCACCTGTTCCGCGTGCTGGAGCGCAAGCCGGCGCGCAAGCGGGAGTTCGCGGAGGTGCGTGCGCTGGTGGAGGGCAAGCTGCTGGAGCAGAAGCGGTCGCAGGCACAGGAGACGTTCGAGCAGGAGCTGCGGCAGAAGGCGCAGGTCCAGGTGAACGAGGCCACGTTGCAGGCCATCCGCGGGCGGGTGGCGCCCCAGCAGGCGACGGCGGAGTGACGACGGAATCGAAGACCGGGGCGGCGGTTGGACGCGCCCGGGGTGGTACGGAAGGATGGCAGGAATGAAGAAGCTGGTGGCGGCAATCGCGGCGGTGGCGCTCCTGGGGAGCGGCGGGGCCGCGCACGCGGAGCTGGTGGACAAGGTGGCCGCGGTGGTGAACCGCGACATCATCGCGCTGTCCGAGGTGCAGCAGCGCGCGGCGCCGGAGATGGCCCGCGTCAACGACCCGGACCCGCGCAAGCGCGGCGAGCAGCGGCTGGCGCTGATGAAGACGGCCCTGGACACCCTCATCGGCGAGAAGCTGATGGAGTCCGAAATCGCGCAAATGGGCATCACCGCCACCGAGGCGGAGGTGGATGAGCTGGTGGCGGACGTGCGCCAGCAGAACAACATCACCGACCCCGCGCAGTTCGAGCAGCTCCTGATGGGGGAAGGCCTCACCATGGCCACCTACCGGGACATGATGCGCAAGCGCATCCTGAGAGACCGCCTGCTGCGCATGAAGGTGGGCCCCCAGGTGAAAATCACCGAGGAGGACCTCAAGGCCGCCTACACGCAGTACACGCGCCTGGAGAGCGGTGACTCGGAGGTCCACGCGCGCCACATCCTGGTGCAGGTGGACGCCAAGGCCACGGCGGAGCAGGTGGAGGCCGCCAGGCAGCGGGCGGAGGCCATCGCCACGGAGGCGCGCCGGCCGGGCATGGACTTCGCTTCGCTGGCCCGCGCCCGCAGCGAAGGCCCCAGCGCCGCGGACGGGGGAGATTTGGGCTGGTTCAAGCGTGGCGTCATGGTCGCGGCCTT
This sequence comes from Myxococcus sp. SDU36, assembly GCF_030168875.1. Classification (NCBI taxonomy): domain Bacteria; kingdom Pseudomonadati; phylum Myxococcota; class Myxococcia; order Myxococcales; family Myxococcaceae; genus Myxococcus; species Myxococcus sp. SDU36. The sequence goes on along the minus strand of NZ_CP077414.1, from coordinate 7,130,653 downwards.
CGAGAAGGCCGCGTTCGGCCTCCCCGAGGGCGGCGTCAGCGCGCCGGTGCGCACCAACTTCGGCTGGCACGTGCTGAAGGTGGAGGAGCGCCGCTCGGTGGCCGCCGCGTCCTACGAGGAGATGCGCTCCAAGCTGGAGGGCAAGCTGCTCCAGGAGAAGACGGAGAAGTTCCTCGACCAGTACGTGCAGGAGCTGCGGCAGAAGGCCAGCGTCGACGTGAAGATGTAGCCGCCATGGGACCTCCGCTCGTCGGCATCTCCCTGGGGGACGTGTCGGGCATCGGGCCGGAGGTGACGGCCGCGGCCCTGACGAAGCCCGCCGTGCGCAAGGTGCTCGTCCCCGTCATCTTCGGGGACGGGCCCACGCTGGCGCGCTTCCCCGCCTTGCGCCGCTACGCCCGCGTGGAGCCCTCCGCCCTGGGCCGCGTGGAAGGCCCCACCGTGGTGGAGGTGACGCGGCTTCCGGAGAAGGACCGCGCGCCCGGAAGGCCCTCGCGCGAGGGCGGCCGTGCGCAGTACGCCTTCGTGAGGGCGGCCATCGACGCGATGCGGGCCGGACACGTGGACGCGCTGTGCACCGCGCCCGTGTCGAAGGAGCAGATTTCCCGCGCGGGCATCCCCTTCATGGGCCACACCGAGGTGCTGGCGGAGGCCTTCGGCGTGGAGGTGATGATGCTGATGGACGGGCCTCGCGTGCGCGTGGCGCTGGCCACCAACCACGTTCCCCTGGCGGACCTGCCGCGCCTGCTCACCGTGGACGGGCTGACGGCGCAGCTCAAGCTGCTGTCGCGCAGCCTGGAGCCGGTGGTGGGCCACAAGCCGCGCATCGCCGTGCTGGGGCTCAACCCGCACGCGGGCGAAGGTGGGCTCCTGGGACGCGAAGAGGTGGAGGTGATTGGCCCCGCCATCCGCAAGGCCCGCGCGGCCCGGGTGGACGCGCATGGGCCCCTCCCCGCGGACGGCCTCTTCGCGAAGCCCGACGCGGTGGGCGCGCGCTACGACGTGGTGCTGGCCATGTACCACGACCAGGGGCTCATCCCGGCCAAGGCGCTGGACTTCGAGCGCACCGTGAATGTGACGCTGGGCCTGCCCGTGCCGCGCACGTCTCCCGACCACGGCACGGCGTACGCCATCGCTGGCAAGGGTGAGGCGAGCTGCGTGCCCATGGTGGAAGCGCTGCTCAAGGCCGCGCAGCTCACGGGGGCCCGTCTTTCGCACCGGACAACGCGGCGACGTGCTCGGCCAGGTCCGCTCCGTCCTTCGCGGGGTCGATGAGCTGGACGTGCGCACCGGAGCCACTGTCCGGGAGCACCATCACCGTCACGAGGCCTTCGGGACACTCCCCCAGACACCCTGACTCCATCACCCGCGTCCGCTCCGCGAGCCCCCGTCCCGCCAGGGCCGCCTGCAGCCGGCTCGGCAGGTCCACGCCACCGGCGCTGACCTCCAGCCGCATGAGGCAGCAGTGGCAGACGTGCAACTCGGTGGGCTCCGGGGGTTCGAGCGCTGACATTCCAGGAGGGAGCATAGGAGCCAGCGGGCCGACCCCGCCTCAGAAAATGAAGGGGAAGCGGATGGGCTCCTGCATCCGCACCTGATGCACCGGGAAGGTCCAGCGGCGCACCACGTCCTCGATGCAGCGCGACAGCGGCGTGGCGCGCAGCGCGGCGGTGTCCATGGACACGTTGAGCGTCTCACCGCTGGGGAGCACCGACCACTGCACCATGAAGCGGCCACCGGCCTCCATCGGCGTGCCCCGCGCGTGTGAGCGCAGGCATGCGGTGATGGCGGGCTGGTTCGTCAGCACCACCTGCTTCACGTCCTCCGGCGTGAGGTGCGCCTTCACGTCCACCGCGGGCGGCACGTAGACGGTGCGCGCGGACTCCTCCGCCTTCGCGCCCTCCGCGTCCGCGTCTTCGGTGAAGCCCAATTCGCGCGCGAAGGCCTCGTCGAGGTCCTCGTATGGCCCCTTCTCCGACGTGTCCTCCTCCGCGGCGACGTCGCCCGGGGAAGTCGCGATGCGGTCCTGAGACGCCGAGCCTTCCGCCTCCGGGGCTCCGAAGTCGAGCTCGACGGGCGCGGGAGGCAGGGCCGACGCTGCGTCCGTCTTCGCGGGTGCCTTGCGCTGGATGGGCGCGGGGCGCACCACCGCGAGCGACTCCGCCACGGGCGTGCCCGGGTTTCGCGCCGGCTCCGAAGCAGGCGCGGACGCGCGCAGTCCCTTCGCCGCGTCCTGAAGAAGCGCCGAGCCCATGCCCGGCTGCGTGCTGGAGACCGCCACGGACGACGCAGCACCAGAGACGCGCGACGAGGGCTCGAGCGCCGCGTCCGACGATGAAGCGCTCATGGCGGCCTCCGTGGACGTGCTTGCTCCGCTGGCGTGCCCCGACGGGGCGGCGGTGCGCATCGCGGCGCCAGCGCCCGCCGAGGCCAGGCCCGCCTGGGTGTCACCGCTCGCGCCGAGGACAGCGCCGTGCGCCGCGCTCCGGAGGGCTCCATCGACGCGCGCCCGCGTCCCCGTGGAATCTCCGCGCACGGAGAGTCCCGCGACCAGCAGCAGGCCCGCCGTCAGCGCGCCCACGGCCGCCGCGCCCATCAACGCCCCGGGACGAAGGACCAGGACACGGCCTGTCCTGGTCGCCCGCGCACGACGCCACCGCGCGGATTCCGGGTGCGCATGCGTCGGCGCATCACCCCACATGGGCGCAGCCGGCGCACGCGCCAGCACATTCTCCGCACGCGGCGGCAACAAGGCGCGCAGGGACGTCACCTGCTTCGCGCCAGGCGAAGTGCGCATCCACTCGGGAATCTCCACCGGGGGCTCAGGCAACACGTCCAGCGCGCGCGAGGTGGACGGCGACAGGCGCGCCAGCCACGCAATCTCCTCCTCCGCGAGCGCGAGCAGCGCGCGCATGCTCGCGGAAACCTCCGCCACGGGTGCGGTGGCCTCCTCGGCCGCGTCGTCTTCACCCACCTCGAGGAGCTCACGGTCGAGATACGCGTCGAGGTCACCCTCCAGCACCTCGCTCACGCGCACCGTGCCGCGCGGCGCCAACGCACCTGGAGTGCCTATGCCCTGAGTACGAAACTGCCCTTCAGCTCCGGAAAGAAGCTCGTCCACACGCCCTCCCTCGCCCGCGCTGCACTCACCGGCCCTGACTTCGACAGGGCGTGCAACGTAGGAACCGGTCCTCGTCGCGCCACCCCCCACTGTTCGTCCTAGAACGCTGTGCCCCCTGAAGGCACCGCGCCTGTCCACTGCTTCACCGGACCCACTCACGGCGGATGGCACCGAGGCCACCGACGCCGTGTACTTCACCGACGAGTGGCAGCGCCGCGACGGGAAGTGGAAGAGGGTGTTCGCGTTCAGCAGCCCGGCCGCCGCGCCCACCGAGGCTCAGCAGGTGCCCGAAGCCGCACCGCAGCAGCAGCAGTAGCCTCTGCCCTGGCGTCCCGCCGGGACGTTCCACACTCCACACCTCCGATGCGCGGCGTCAGGCGCCGCGCACTCCACACCGCGGCGGCGCCTGCGCAGCGCGCGCAGCTTGATACCCTCCGAGCAGCGGGAGGCCGTCATGATGCAGCGCTTGCACGGTGAGCGCCGGTGGAGGCTGCCGGCCCAGGGGGAAGACTGGCTCGTCGTACCGTCCGTCGACCTGGAGCGGCTGAAACACCCGCACGCGCCCGTCCCCGACGTCTTCGTCAGCGCCGCCTTGAAGCGCTGGCTGGCCACCCCCGCCGCGCACACGCTGTATGCGATGTACGAAGCGCTCGGAGGCAGCCGCCCGCTGGGCCTGTCCGGCCTGGAGCGCGGCCGGTACGAGCAGCGCCTCCAGCAGCGGCTCACCGCGGCCTTCACGCATGGCGAGCTGGTGGCCCTCCCCGTGGCGCGCCCAGTGCTCCTGCCCACGCCCTGGCCGGAGCCACCGCCACAGACGTCCGAGGAAGCCCCCGTCGAGGAACAGACGTGGCTGGCCATCGAGCTGAAGGACGAGGAGGGCAGCCCCATCCCCCACGCGCGCTACCGGGTGACGCTCCCGGATGGGAGCACGCGCGAAGGCACCCTCAACAAGAATGGCTACGCGCGCGTGGACGGCGTGAATCCCGGCCAGTGCCAGGTCACCTTCCCGGAGCTGGACGGGCAGAGCTGGTCATGACGGCCTCGATGTCGGAGGCCTCCTTGGGGATGGCGGCGGTGAGCACCTCGTTGCCACCCGGCGTGACGAGCACGTCGTCCTCGATGCGGATGCCGCGCACGTCCGCGTAGCGCGCCAGCACGTCGCGCCGCAGCCTGTCCCCCGCGCGCGCCATGAGCCGCGCGTCCGACAGGATGGCGGGCACCTGGTACAGGCCGGGCTCAATCGTCACCGCCATGCCGGGCTCCAGGTCCCGGTCCAGCCGCAGCGAGCGGTGGCCGAACTCCGGCGAGCGCGCGCGGCCCGGCGCATAGCCCGCACGGTCCCCCAAATCCTCCATGTCATGCACGTCCAGGCCCAGCAGGTGGCCCACGCCGTGCGGGAAGAAGAGCGCGGTGACGCCGTCCACCACCAACTCCTCCGCGTCTCCCCGGAGGATGCCCAGCGCCACCAGGCCCCGCGCCAGCTCCCGGTGCGCGGCCAGGTGCACGTCGCGGTAGCGCGTCCCCGGACGGACAGCGTCGATGCTGGCCTGCTGCATGCGCAGCACGACGTCGTACAGCTCGCGCTGCGTGGTGCTGAAGCGCCCCGTCACCGGCCACGTGCGCGTCACGTCACAGGCGAAGCCAGCGGGGCTCTCACCGCCCACGTCCGCCAGCAGCAGGTCTCCCTCGCGCAGCGTGTGGTCATAGCGCAGGTTGTGCAGCACCTCGCCGTGCACGGTGACGATGGGCTGATACGCCGGCCGCACGTCGCGCGAGACGAACTCCGCCTCCATCGCGGCGCGCACCGCGGCCTCCAGGATGCCCGGCCGCGTGGCGCGCATGCCCGCCAGGTGGGCCGGCGCCGTGACTTCCGCCGCCTGACGCAGCTGCGCCTGCGCGGCGTCGTCATGGCGGAGCCGCAGCGCAATCATCGCGTCCGCCAGCGGCACGTCCACCGCCGCCAGGTGGCCGGGGCGCACCTCGCGGCCCAGCAGCGCGGCCACGTCCAGGCACGTCTCCCAATCCGGAGTGGGCAGCGTCGCCGCGTCGCGGCCCTTCAGCGCCGCGGGCAGCTCGGCGCGCGAGCGCACGGGGCAGCCCATGCGCTCCGCGATTTCACCGAAGCCGGGCACCGCGCCGTCCCACAGCGCATCGTCGGGACCGGGCTCGGGCAGGTACAGCGTCCAGCCCTGGCCGTCATAGAGGCCCACGGCGTCCGGCGTCGCGAGCCCGAAGAGGTAGAGGAAGTGGCTCGACGCGCGAAAGGGGAACTGGTCGGCGGCGTAGTTGCGCGGGCGGGGGCGGCTCGACGCCAGCAGCGCGGGCGCGCTCCCCAGGACTTTCGCCAGCTGCTCCCGCCGTCGGGTGAGAGCGGAGCGCTCGGAAACGGAAGGGAGCAGCATTCTGGAACCTCGCGTTCAGGCCCCCAGCGGACGCTGGGGCAACAACTTGAAGAGGAAGGCCAGCAGGTCGTCGAAGTGGCCGCCCTTGCGGAAGACGGCGTCCACCGGCATGTCGATTTTCCCGTCATGACCGGTGACGAAGACGACCTTGGTCTTCGGCATGTGGTGGCGCACCAGCGGAATCAGCCCCGTCCCAAAGCCGTCACCCAGGCTCTGGTCCAACAGCACGGCGTCATACGCACGAGGCCGGTTCAATAATCCCGCGGCCTCCGAATAGGAACCGGCGGTGACGACCGCGAAGCCCGCATCCTCCAGCAGCGCGGACAGCGTCATCCGGTTGGAAGGGTCGTCCTCCACGAGCAGCAGGCAACGCCCGAACGTCCAGTTCGTCTCCATCACTTGCTCCCCCGAGTCACGTCACTCCGGTCATGCGCCCCGGCCTCCGCGCCCGTGAATTGAATCTCCACGTAGGTGCCCCCTGAAGGGCCCGCGCCCAGGTCCAACTGCCAGCCATGCCGCACGGCCGTCCGGTGGACGATGCTCAGCCCCAGGCCGGCGTGGTGGGACCGCGTGGTGAAGAAGGGCTCCAGCGCGCGGGAGTACGCCTCCGGCGCCAGGCCCTCTCCCGTGTCCTCCACGCGCAGGCACACGCCGCTCTCGGTGTCGCGCGTGCGCACCGTGAGCGTGCCACCGCGCGGCATGGCCTCCAGCGCGTTGTCCACGAGGCAGCGCACCAGCAGCGCCAGGTCCTCCGCCTCCAGGGGGACGCCCCCCTGCTCCTTCAGGTCGCGCACCACCTCCACGGACGGCGGCACCTGGGCCTCGGCGAGCGCGTGCTCCACGCCGACGCGGGCGCTGCACCGGGGGCGCGTGCCACCCGTGAGCGGCGGCGCGCGCTTGGAGAGCACGTCCTCGGCGGACGTCAGCTCCTTCTCGATGAGCTGGAAGAAGGTCTCCACGCGCGGGTCCGCGCTCCAGAGGTCCGTCTTCTTCACCTGCCGCATCAAGTAGAACGAGGCGTTGCGGATGCTGGCCAGCTTGTTGCGCAGGTCGTGCCGCAGGGTGGAGGCCACCACGTCCGCCACCGCCGCTCGCTCACGCGCCTGGAGGTCTCTGCCTGCCATGGGTCAAATCCTCGCGCCTTGCGGCCCTTGCTGAGGCCGGCCTCGCACCCGTGCAATCGCCTGGACCAGCTCGCGCAACGGTACCGGCTTGGTCATGCACACCACCGCGCCCTGCGCCGCCACCCTGCGCAGCATCTCCGGCACCACGTGGCCGGACACGGCGATGATGGCGACGGACAGGTTCGCCGCGCGCACCTTGGACACCAGCTCCGGCCCGCTCATCTCCGGCATCACCAGGTCCAGCACGCAGACGTCGTACTCCCCCGAGCGCAGCGAGGACAGCGCCTCCTCCCCGCTGTACACGGCGCGCGCGCGCAGCCCCACCGTGCTCAGGGCGCGCACCATGCCGCGCGCCACCTGTTCGGTGTCGTCCACCACCAGGACCTGGGGCGCCGCCGCCGCGCGCAGCACCGTGTCCAGCGCGTGCGCCACGTCGAAGGGCTTGGGCAGCACGGTGAAGGCGCCCTCGGCGAGCGCGTCATCCACCAGCTCCTCCGCCGTGAAGGCCGTCATCAGCACCACCGGCATGTCGGGGCGCTCCTGCTTGATGCGGCGCAAGAGCTCCACGCCGTGCAGGCCGGGCATGCGAATGTCCGTGAGCACCACGTCCACGGACTGCTTCTCCAGGAGGCGCAAGGCCTCCTCACCATTGGCCGCCTCGAAGACCGTGTGGCCCTCCAGCTCCAGGTTCGCGGCCAGGGTGATGCGAAGCGACTCCTCGTCGTCGACCAGCAGGATGCGCGCGGGGGCCACTGCGACGTCCTCCATCATGCGGCCTGGGCCGCCGCTGCCGCGGGGAGCTCGATGAGGAACTCACTACCCCGCTCCGCTTCGCTGCGCACAGAGATTGTGCCGCCATGACGTTGCACCATGTTGGCGACAATGGCCAGTCCCAAGCCGGTGCCGCGCGTCTTCGTGGTGAAGAGCGGCTCGAAAATCTTGGGCAGCACCTCCGGAGGAATCCCCGCGCCGTCATCCACGACCCGGATGCGCCAGGGGCTCGCGTCCCCACCTTCCGCCACGACTGAAACCTCTCCCGTGCGCCCCACCGGCATGGCCTCCACCGCGTTCTGCACCAGGTTCACCAGGACCTGGCGGAACTGCTCCTTGTCCAGGTGTGGCACCGGCAACGACTCCGGCACGTCATTGATGATTCGCACCCCTTCCCGCTGCGGCACCACGCCAATGGCCTCGTCCACCAGCGGACGCAGCGGACACGGCTGGAGCGCGGGCGGGCGCTCGCGGGCGAAGTCGAGCAGGTCGGAGATGATTTTCGCGCAGGCGTTCAGCTCGCGCTCCATCAGCCCCAGGAACTGGGGCACCCGTGGGTCATTCGCGGCCCCCACCGGGTCCTTCGTGAGCTTCCGGGAGAGATAGGCGTGGGAGTTGCGCACGGCGGCCAGCGGGTTTCGCAGCTCGTGCCCCACGCTGGCGGCCAGCTGTCCCACCGCGGCCAGCTTCTCCACGCGGATGAGGTGCTCCTGGAAACCGCTGAGCTCGCGCAGGGCCCGGTCCAGCTCGCGCGCCTTCGCGTACTCACGCTCGCGGGCCAGCTCCAGCTCCGCCCGGCGCACCGCCACCTCGCGCAGCTCGCGCAGCATGCCCCGGCACGAATACACCAGCACCACGTCGATGAAGGCCACCCAGAAGGCGTGCTCCACGAAGCGCCACAGCTCCGGCGGAAAACCGCCGTAGAGCGAGTGCGACCACATGGTGCCGCGCAGCACGTGGTCCACGACGGTGGTGATGCTCGCGGTGAGCAGCACCCACGGGTCGCGGTACAGCGCCAGGAAGGCCAGCGAGCCGAAGATGTGGAAGTGCGTCTCCACCCGGCCGTCCGTCAGGTAGATGAGCAGCGAGGACCAGAGCGCCTGGCACACGGCCACCACGTGACGGGTGGGCGTGGAGCCCGGGCGCCAGCGGGCCATCAACATCGGGAAGGCGCTGAGCAGCGTGCCCACCAGCAGGGCCGCCTGGAGCTGCGCGCCGCTGCTCCGCGGACCGAACAGGGCGATGACGATGCCCACCCCCCACTGGCCCAGCATCAGCCCCGCGAAGAGCCGGTCCGTGCGGACCTGCACCGCGGACAGGTGTTCGCGAAACAGCCGCGCGGCGCGCTCCTTGAGCGCCAGGGGCGGGCTGGACGTCTCATCCCGCGCCGGGCTCATGGCGCGCTCCCGCGGGGGTCTTCCAGCTCACAGCCGTAGACGGCGTGTCCGGTCAGCGCGTCCTGCGGCGCGTCCCCCAGCAGGGCCTCCACCGCGGCGCGCCCGGCGTTGTCGCCCGCGTGGCCCCGGGCCGGGGTGATGCCGCCGCTGAAGCGCAGCGTCCCACCCGCGTCGTAGAAGAGCACCTGACCGGAGGTGACGGCGCCGAAGCGCTCCGCCTGGACGCCGCCCTCGTCGCGCAGCGCGGTGACGCCCGGAATCGCGGCCGCGGAGCGCCACAGCTCGCCCTGCTCCCACGCCTCGCCGGTGCCTTCGGGCTTGAGGAAGAGCACGAAGGCGTCCAGCCGCCCCCGCGCCTTCGTCATCACCCACGAGAGCTCGCCCAGGCTCGCGCGCGTGCAGGGACAGAGCGGGTGCGCCAGCATCACCAGCGTGGGGCGGCCCTCCACGCGTGGCACGGTGGAATCCCCGGGCCAGCGCGCGGGCGCCGCCAGGGACTCGCCGGGCGTGAGGGAGTAGCGAGCCATGGCCAGCGAGCCCGCCACGACGCCGCCGAGCCAGACGACGCCGGACACCACCCACCACCCCCGCTTGCCCACGGGGCCCCTCATCGCTCAGCCCCCGGACTCGCCCGCGACCCACGCAGGCGCCCCGCGCACGGAGCCGTGGCGAACTTGGCAAGTGAGGCTGTCGAGTGGACGGCGGCGGTGGTGACGAGGTGGGGAGCCTCGGCGTCGACCCGCAGCACCTGGAGGCGCTGGGCTTTCATGGCGTGACAAGCCCCACGATAGCGCTCAGCACCCCAGGCCTGTCATGGGTTTGAATGGCAAATGTTCGGAAGGTGCGTCGCGCGACCGCCCAGCTGGATGTCTGTAATGGGAATGAAGCGCCGCGCGAGGGACACCGTCACCGGTGGTGCGTGTGGAGCGCGTCCGCGTAGTGTTGGAGCTGGCGCCTGGCGGCGTCGAACGCGTCCGTCACCGCTTGATAGGCATCCTCGTGCCCGGTGCGCGCCTGGGGGTCCCGGGTGGCGACGATGTTCCTTCCCGGCACACTCACATCCACACGCACGTGGAAATGCCGGCCGTGCTGCTTGTGCCGGTGCGGCTCCTCCACCACCACATGGCACCCCACGATGCCGTCGTAGAACTGCTCCAGCTTGCCGGCGTGGTCGCGGATGTACTCGCTCAGGGCCTCGCTCGTCTCCATGCCCCGATAGGTGATTTGCAGCGCTCGGTTCATCGTCCGCCTCGCGTGGTGGTGCCCCCCAGGAAGGGGGCATCGGGTTGCCTTCCCGTCCGGGTGCATTTGCGCGGCCAGCGCGCCAGGTCCGCGAAATTCCATCAGCGCCGCGAAAGCCACACGCTGCGTTTGCGGCGAAATGGGACACCGCCGCAGTCCCTGCGTGGCGATTTGCCCCACCACCCCTGGGAGGCGGGCGTGGGCCCGCCCGGCGCCACGCTCAACCTCCGGTCGCCACCTCGAGCACCGCCGCGCCCTGGACCTGGCCCCGCCGCAGCGCGGTGAGGGCCTCGTTGGCGGCGGAGAGTGGGAAGGTCTGCACCTGTGTGCGCACCGGCACCGCGGGCGCGAGCGCGAGGAAGTCCAGCGCATCCGCCCGGGTGAGGTTCGCCACCGAGCGCACCACCCGCTCATCCCACAGCAGCGCATAGGGGAACGAGGGGATGTCGCTCATGTGGATGCCGCCGCACACCACCACACCGGCCTTGTCCACCGCCCGGAGCGCGGCGGGCACCAGGGCGCCCACGGGCGCGAAGAGGATGGCCGCGTCCAGCCGCTCCGGAGGCGCGGTGTCCGAATCCCCCGCCCACTCCGCGCCCAGCTCCCGCGCGAACCGCTGGCCCCCCACGTCCCCCGGCCGGGTGAAGGCGAAGACGCGCCGGCCTTGATGGCGCGCGACCTGGATGAGCAGGTGCGCCGCCGCGCCGAAGCCGTAGAGGCCCAGCAGGCGCCGCTCCCTCCCCGCCATGCGGAGGCTGCGAAAGCCGATGAGGCCCGCGCACATCAACGGCGCGGCGTGGACGTCGGGGTACTCGGGCGGCAGGGGGAAGCAGAAGCGCGGGTGGGCCACCGTGAACTCCGCGTAGCCCCCATCCAACTGGTACCCGGTGAAGCGGGCCTGCTCGCAGAGGTTCTCCTGTCCGGCGAGACAGAAGCGGCAGCGGCCACAGCTCCAGCCGAGCCAGGGGACGCCCACTCGCGTGCCCACGGGAATGGCCGTCGCCCGCTCGCCCGCCGCCTCCACCGTGGCCACGATTTCATGGCCGGGGATGAGCGGCAGCCTGGGCTTCGGCAGCTCACCGTCCACGACGTGCAGGTCGGTGCGGCAGACCGCGCAGGCGCGCACCCGGAGCAGCAGCTCCTCCGGGCCGGGACGGGGAATGGGCAGCCGCGTCTCGCGCAGGGGCTGCCCTACCTCGCGCAGCACCATCGCGCGCATGCTTCCTTCCATGCTTCACCCCCTGGGCAGTGCGCTCCAAGGCAGAGCGCCCGGGATGAAGATGGAGGGGCGCCTCAAATCTGGACACCCGCGAGCAGGCCCGGCCACATGCGCACGGTGGTGCGGCCCTCGTCCGCGACGTGGCGCCACTGCGGCCCGATGCCCAGCTCATTCCAGCGGTCGCTGTCCTCCCAGGTGACGAGCGTGTTGGCGCTGACGCCACCGAACACCGCGAAGTGCCGCGCCACCTGCCAGCCCGCCATCAGCCGCAGCTGCCCCAGGACATGGTCCGTGTCATCGAAGAGCCGCTTCGTGTGGACGGTGCTGCCCACCACGTCGATGTCGACGAAGAAGCGGCCCGCGGGGATGTGGCCGCCCAGGCCCGCGCCCATGACATAGCGACGACGGTCCTCGTTGAGGGAGGGGCTGTAGCCCACCGTGAACAGCGAGTAGATGTGACGGCCGCCCAGCTTCACGCCGACGTTGGTGAGCGCCACGTCGCTGGCCCAGGCCTGCACATGGGCCTGGCCGCCGCCGACGAAGCTGAGGATGCCCACCGCCTCGCCGTCCAACTCGCGGGCCACGTTGAGGATGCCCACCTGCGCGCCCGTCACGTTGCTGGCGATGTTGATGATGCCCACCTGCGCGCCGTCCACCTCGCCGCCCACGTTGATGATGGAGAGCTGGGCGCCGGAGAGGCTCCGCGCGTAGCTGACACCCGAGGACATCTGGAGCCCCGTCATCTGCCCCGCCACGTTGAGGCCCGCGGAGGCCTGGAGGCCGTGGACCCGCCCCGCCGCGATGTTGGCGCCCACGCCCAGCTGCGCCCCCAACAGGCCCTTCCCCGCGATGTTGACGCCCACGCCCAGCTGCGCGCCATTCACCGCGCCCGAAGCGAGGTTGCCGCCCACCGCGAGCTGCGCACCTTCCGCATCCCCGCGCACCACGTTGACGCCCACCGTGGACTGGAGGCCCAGCAGGTCCGCGCCGGCCACGTTGGCGCCCACGGAGAACTGCGCGCCCGTCACCGGCCCCCGGGCCAGGTTGGCGCCCACCGCGAGCTGCGCGCCGCTCAGTCCGCCTTCCCCGACCCAGTTGCCAGCAATCGACATCGCCAGGCCGTCCACCCGCTTCGCGTGCGTCGCCACCAGGCCGATGGACACGTTGTTGACCACGTTGCCGGTGTGGAAGCCAGACGTGCTCAGGCCGGGCACCAGGGTGAGGCTGAACGGGATGTGCACCTCGTTCGCGTCCGTCTCCGCCGTCTCCTCGGCCGAGGCCGAAGCCGAGAACGCCACCACCGCCGCCATCATCCCCGCGCACACCGAGACCTTGCGATTCATCGCCTGGACCTTCCCTGGACTGCTGTGAATGCGGCCCGGCCCGCATCGCGCGAGCACCCGGGCCAGGAGGAATCATCGGGAGGCGTCACCGCCCCGCTCGCGCAAGGGAACACCGGCGCCGCGCGGAACTGTCACCTGTCCACTGCGGCGCAGCCGCCGCCCGCGAGCGCCCTCCGCTACCTCGGAATCACCCACTACGCCCGCGGCGCCTTCAATGACTTGGAGCGCATCATCCGCGAGGAGAAGCCGGACTTCGTCCAGCTGCCCTACTCGGTGCTGGAGCGCGACGCGGAGCAGCGCCTGCTGCCCGCCGCCGCGGAGCACGGCGTGGCGGTGCTCGTCATGCGGCCCTTCTCCAGCGGCACCCTCTTCGAGCGCGTGCGCGGCCATCCCCTGCCCGGCTGGGCCGCGGACATCGACTGCACCAGCTGGGCCCAGGTGTTCCTCAAGGTCATCCTGGGACACCCGGCGGTGCACTGCCCGCCACCCGCAAGCCCTCGCACGCCGCCGACAACGTGCGCGCGGGCTTCGGCCGGCTGCCCGACGAGAAGCTCCGCGCCCGCATCGTGAAGGCGCTGGAGGGCTGAGCGGCGGCTACAGCTCCGGGTCCGGCGTGTACTGGAGCTCACCCGTGGGCTCCAGCACCAGGCCCGTGCCGGGCTCGTCCGCTTCGTCGTCGCGGCCCACCTCCAGCACGGACTCCTTCGCGTCCCACTGGCCCAGGTAGTACTCGCCGCCCGCGGCCATGCACGCGCGGCCCTCCGACACCACCGTCTCCACCACTTCCTTGAGGTCGCTGGTGGCGCGCAGCAGCGTCCACGACTTGCCGTCCTCCTTGAAGCCCTCCACCAGGTCCTTGAGCTCGGCGTCGCGAGGCGCGCCATCGGGCAGCGTCTGACGCTCCCACGTGCGCGGCTCGCGCCGCGGCTGACGGGCCTTCCACGCGCGCGCCAGCGCCAGCAGCTTCTCCTCCGCCGCCTCCTGGAGCGCGTGCATCTCCTCGGGCAGGTCAATCTCCTCCAGCGCCAGCACCGCCGTCTCCAGCTGCAGCGCCTTGAGGCTCCACTCGTTCCACTCCGTCTTCAGCATCCGAACCCTCGCTTTCCTGCTCGGCCACCTACCACACGCCCGCCTGCCCTGGCGGCGGCCAACCCACCGCCCTGTGCCCGCCGACCTCCGCGCTGCCTACCTTGTGCTCCCAAGGGAGGCAGCGATGGCCAGGAAGAAAAAGGACACCCAAGACGTCGCCGAGCACTTCGATGACCTCATCAAGGGCATCAAGGTCGCGATGATGACCACCGTGGAAGCGGACGGCAGCCTGCGCAGCCGCCCCATGTGGACCCACGCGCGGGACTTCGACGGAGAGCTCTGGTTCTTCACCCGCGAGCATTCACCCAAGGTGGACGAGGTGACGCACGACCACCACGTCAACCTCGCGTACTCGGACCCGAGCCGGGACCGCTACGTCTCCGTGAGCGGCCGTTGCCGGCTGGTGCTCGACAAGGAGAAGGCCCGCGAGCTGTGGAACCCCACCCTCAAGGCCTGGTTCCCCAACGGCTTGGACGACCCCGAGCTCGCCCTGCTCTGCGTCCGCGTGGAGAAGGCCGAGTACTGGGACACGCCCAACAACCGCATGGTCCAGCTCGCCGGCATGGTGAAGGCCGCCTTCACCGGACAGCCCTACGCACCGGGCGACCACCCGAAGCTCGACCTGGATGACAGCGCCCCGCTGCCCCACTGAGCCGGACCGGGCCCACCGGATGAGCCTACATAAAGGAGGGACGGCGCCTCGCGACGGCTCCGCCCCCTCCTGTCCCACTCACACCTTCTTCATCCTCGATGCAGGATGGGTCGCTACAAACCCATGGCGAACCTGTCCGAGGAGTGTGCCGTGGATGTCGTCCTTCTGACGACCTGGTGTTTCTCTGACAGCGTCGATCTCCTCGCCTTGTACCTCCGGCTGGGCTGATCCATGAGTGCGGCGCCTCCGGGTGGTAAGAGCCGCCACGCTCATGACGTTGAAGTGACGAACGCTTTAGAGTATCAACCATCCGCTTTCGAGATTTTCCGCATGCACGACCGGTATCGTACCGACCCGCATACGGCCGACTCGAATACGTCTAACGAAGGAACATCACGATGGAAAACAAGAGGTCGGTCGCGAAGCCGGACGGCAAGCTCGCGGTCTTGATTCCGGGTCTGGGCGCTGTGTCCACCACGCTGATGGCGGGTGTCGAGCTGGCGCGGCAGGGCAAGGGTCACCCCATTGGGTCGCTCACGCAGATGGGCACGGCCCGCCTTGGGAAGCGCACCGACGGGCGCACCGTGAAGCTCAACGAGCTGGTTCCCCTGGCCGAGCTGAAGGACATCGCCTTTGGCGCCTGGGACATCATCCGTGAGGACGCGTACGAAGTGGCCGTGCGCTCGGGCGTGCTCAGCGACAAGCACCTGGAGGAGGTGAAGCCGTTCCTCCAGGGCATCAAGCCGAAGCAGGGCGTGCACGACGCGGAGTTCGTCCGCCGCATCGAGGCCAACCACATCAAGGCCACCAAGACGCACCGCGAGAGCATCGAGGCGCTGCGCCAGGACATCCGCGACTTCAAGAAGGAGCTCAACGCGACGCGCGCCGTGATGGTGGTGTGCAGCAGCGTGGAGACCTTCCGTCCGCTGCCCGAGTCCTTCAAGACGCTGGCCGCCTTCGAGAAGGCGCTGGACGAGAACAGCCCGGACATCAATCCCACCGCGCTCTACACCTACGCGGCCATCAAGGAGGGCGTGCCCTTCGCGAACGCCACGCCCAACGCCAGCGTGGACACGCCGGCGCTCCAGGAGCTGGCCAGGCAGGAGGCGGTGGCCGTCGCTGGCCGTGACCTCAAGAGCGGCCAGACGATGATGAAGACGGTCATCGCGCCCGCGCTCAAGGCCCGCATGCTGGGTCTGGACGGCTGGTTCTCCACCAACATCCTGGGCAACCGCGACGGCGAGGTGCTGGACGACCCCGCGGCCTTCAAGGCCAAGGAAGTCACCAAGTCGAGCGTGCTGGACACCATCCTGCAGCCCGACCTGTACCCGGAGCTGTACAAGAAGTACGCGCACAAGGTGTCCATCCACTACTACCCGCCCCGCGGCGACGCGAAGGAGGGTTGGGACAACATCGACATCACCGGGTGGCTCGGCTATCCGATGCAGATCAAGGTCAACTTCCTCTGCCGCGACTCCATCCTGGCGGCCCCGCTGGTGCTGGACATCGCGCTGTTCCTGGACCTGGCCAAGCGGCTGGAGTGGCGCGGCATCCAGGAGTGGATGTCCTTCTACTTCAAGAGCCCCATGGCGCAGCCGGGCCTGCCGGTGGAGCACGACCTCTTCATCCAGCTCACCAAGCTGAAGAACACGCTGCGCGTCGTCGCGGGCGAGGACCCCATCACCCACCTCGGGCTCGACTATTACGGAGATGACCTCCCGCTCTCCAAATAGGGTCACCGCGCTCACGTGGCTCTGCACCGTCCTGGGGTTGAGCCACTTGACGCTGGTGTACGCCACCGGCCGGCTGCGGTGGGACCACGTCGCGGCGGACGCGCTGATTCTGGGGGTGGCCTGGGCGGGCCCCCGCCTTCAGCGCTTCCTCCGCGGTGGGCTCGCGCTGTGGCTGACCGGGATGCTGCTGGACAGCCAGGGCCTCTGGCTGTTCCTGCGGGGCCCCATCCACACGGGCGACCTGTGGGAGCTGGAGCGCCAGTGGTTCCCGGCGCCCGGCGGCACCCACTGGCCCGAATGGTGGGCCACGCGCTTCACCCCGGCCTTGGACCTGCTGTGCGGCTTCGCCTACGCGGCGTACCTGTACGAGGTCTTCATCCTGGCCCTCTTCTTCTTCGTGAAGAAGGACTCGCTCTTCGAACGGCTGTGCTGGGGCTTCCTGGCGACGAACGCGATGGGCGTCGTCATCTACGTGCTCTACCCCGCGGCGCCGCCCTGGTACGTGCTCCAGTACGGCCCGGGACCGGCCGACCTGGCCGCGCCCCCCAACCCCGCGGGCACGGCCCGCTTCGACGCGCTGCTGGGGATCCGCTATTTTGCGGGCTTCTACTCGCGCAGCACCAACGTGTTCGGGGCCATGCCTTCCCTGCACGCGGCGTACCCGTTCCTGGTGATGATGTTCGTGTGGTCGCGCGGTTGGGCCTGGCGCATCGCCACCGGGCTGTTCGCGTTGCTCGTCGCCTTCTCCGCCGTATACCTGACGCACCACTACATCCTGGACGTGCTCGCGGGCCTGGGTGTGGCGGCGGTTGCATTTCTGGCGGTCGAAAGCGTCTACGCCCGCGTGACGGCCACCGCACCCTGGGCCGTGTCGTTGAATACAAGAGGAGACACCCGTGCTTGAGAACCTGATGGCGTGGTTGACCGGAAACATGTCTCCGTCCGCCCGCATCTGGACGGCGCTGGCTCCGGCCATCGTCGCCTGCACCTACTTCCTGGGTGGGCTGCTCGTCTTCTGTATCCGCTGCGCCTTCAAGGGCATCCCCCGCGACGAGGAGACGCTCAAGCGCGGCAGCACCGTGCTGGTGGGCTTCTTCCTGCGGCACTACTTCTTCTGGATCATCCAGCCGCTGTGGGCGGTGATTCTGCGCTCGGGCCTGCCGGCCAACGCGCTGTCCATGCTGTCGGGCCTGCTGGGCGTGTCGTCCGGCGTGGCGGTGGCGGCGGGCCGCTTCGCGCTGGGCGGCTGGCTCTTCCTGTTCGCGGGCATCCTGGACGTCATGGACGGGCGCATCGCCCGCACGCGCAAGGAGGCCAACCCCGCGGGCGCGGCGCTGGACTCGGTGCTGGACCGGTACGTGGACTCGGCGATGCTCATGGGTCTGGCCTGGTACTACCGGGACACCTGGGTGCTGCTGCCCGCGCTGATGGCGCTGCTCGGCTCCTCGCTGGTGCCCTACGTGCGCGCCAAGGGTGAGGGCCTGGGCGTCAACGTGCGCGACGGCGCCATGCAGCGGCTGGAGCGGGTGCTCTTCATGGGCGCGGGCACGGCGCTGTCGCCCATCCTGGAGGCCGTCTTCTGGCCCGAGGAGAAGCACCCCATGCACTGGCTGGCGGTGGTGGGGCTGGTGTTCGTCGCCGTCATGAGCAACGTCACGGCGCTCTCCCGCTTCCGCAACCTGGTGAAGGCGCTGGCGCCCCAGCGGCAGGAGGCGCGCTCTGGCAAGGCCATCATCGGCCTCAACGCCGTGGCGGGCGCGCTGGCCACGGCGGTGGACTTCGCGCTGGTGCTGGCGTTGGTGGAGTGGGTGGGCATGCTGCCCGCCTGGGCCACGGTGCTGGGCTGCGGCCTGGGCGCGGTGGTGAACTACTCCATCAACCGGGTGCTCACCTTCAAGAGCACCGGCGCGGTGGCGCGGCAGCTGGCGCGCTACTCGGTGGTGAGCGGCACCAGCGCGCTGCTCAACGCGGGCGGCGTGGCGCTGCTGACGCTGCACCCGCAGTTGGCCTACGCGCTGGGCTGGTGGCTGGTGCGCGGCGTGGTGTACTTCGCGTGGAACCTGCCGCTGCAGCGGGACTACGTCTTCAACAACGAGACGGCGGCCGCCGAGGACCCGCTCATGGAGCAGCGCCCCCATGCGGCCTGAAGGGCGCTTCCAGGTGCTGAAGGGCCTGGCGGTGGCCACCGCGCTCGTGCTGCCCTCGGTGGCGGCGGCGGGCGCGGTGTTGGAGCCGAAGGTGTCCCCCAGTGACAACTACGCGGAGAACTTCACCTTCATCGGCGACCTGGAGGGCGGCGCCTTCATCTTCGTGCAGTTGACGGTGACGAACATCGGTCCCGGCTCGCGCACCGGCCTGTGCCGGACCACGGTGCTCACGCCGGGGCAGAAGGCCTGGTCCGCGCAGGCGAAGGTCAAGGCGCGCGACTGGAGCCATGACGCCAAGACGTCGACGCTGAAGATGGGGTCGTGCTCGGCCCGCTCGGCGGATGGGGCCACGCGCGTGGAGGTCCCGCTGGAGGGCGGGCGGGTGCTGCTGGAGTACGCCGCGCCCATGACGTCCCAGGGCCAGGAAGGCACGGAGGTGGAGGTGGGCAAGGACCGCTACCACCACGAGGTGACGCTGGCCTTCAGCGCGTTGAAGGCGACGGTGAGGCGGCCCAAGGGCGAGGACGTCGTCTACACGGGTGGCGGGTACGCGGACCACACGCGCTCCACCATTGCTCCGGCGAAGCTGGCGAAGCGGTGGGTGCGCTTCCGGGCGCTGCGCGGCGGCGAGAAGCTGGTGCTGCTGGCGCGTGAGGGCCAGGACGGTGAATACGGCCCCGTGTACGCGTGG
Source organism: Myxococcus sp. SDU36 (assembly GCF_030168875.1). NCBI lineage: Bacteria > Pseudomonadati > Myxococcota > Myxococcia > Myxococcales > Myxococcaceae > Myxococcus > Myxococcus sp. SDU36. Next base: position 7,111,722 of record NZ_CP077414.1, on the reverse strand, counting down.
GAGGAAGGCGCCAAGGCCCGCTCGCTGGAGCACTTCACGCTGGCGCGGGAAGGCGTGAAGGAGCGGAGCTCGTGGAAGGTGGAGCTGTTCGCGGACGGCGCCTCCGCCATGGTGCTGCGCTCCACGTCGCTGCTGCAGCGCAGCGCGCCGGTGGAGGACCTGGGCGCGGTGCTGGGCGGGCTGGTGCGCTCGGTGGTGGGCTCGCCGGTGACGTACCTGCACCGGGCGGTGCTGGAGCGCGAGGGCAAGGCGCCGGTGACGGGGCTGATGGAAGTGACGCTCGAGGGCGACCTGTGAGTTTCGCGTTGCTGCGGGAGGTGCACCACGTGCCGGGTGTGCGCGGCTGGGTGCGCAAGCAGGTGCTGCGCTCGGTGGCGCGCTGCGTGGAGTGGACCACGAAGCTGCCGGGGCGCGGGCTGAACGTGTCGCGGGTGAATGACTGGCTGTACGTGGGTGGCGCGGTGCCTCGCTCGCGGTACGCGGAGCTGAAGGCGCGTGGCATCACCGCGGTGATTGACGTGCGGGGCGAGCGCTGTGACGACGCGGAGGCGCTGAAGGCGCTGGGCATCGAGCTGCTGAACCTGCCGGTGACGGACCGCTATCCGCCGTCGGTGGAGCAGGTGATGCTGGGCGTGGAGTGGGCCCTGCCCCGGCTGGAGCAGGGCGGCACGCTGTACACCCACTGTGAGCACGGCGTGGGCCGGGGCCCGCTGGTGGGGCTGGCGGTGATGGTGGCGCGTGGCTGGGAGGCCCCGGCCGCGTACCGCGAGCTGCGGCGGGCGCGGTGGCAGTCCACGCTGAATGACCGGCAGCTGAACGGGCTCGCGGACTTCGTCGCCGCGTGGCGGGCACGGACGTCCGAGCGGGCGGCGTAGGCCGCGCCCAGCTCAGTCCCGCTTCAATGGGCTGGCACGTCGAATGATGGGCATCACCTCATGAAGCCGTTTCCGCTGGTCGCGCTCCTTGCCTGCTCAAGCCTGCTGCACGGCTGCGCCCGGTTTGGCTACTACAAGCTCCCCAAGGCCGAGCGAGCCCCCGCGGAGGAGGCAGCCCAAGTCACGTTCCCTGACTCCATGGAGCAGGGAACGCACCTGGATGGCCCTGCGATGGCGGCACTCGAAGTCGCGATGAACGACTTCCTTCCTCCGGGCGCCAAGGCGGAGGCCCGCACCGAGGAACTGGCACGGTGCCTGTCACTGCGGAGCACCTACGACGTGACGGTATTGAAGCAGGACGACCAGCTCTACTTCGTCAGCTTCCTGCCCAGGCTTTCCCGATGCGGAATCGAGCTCGCCGCCCCCATCATGGATGCGGGCGCGACCTATGCCATCAATGGGCACGGACGGATTCTGAGCGAGCTCTAGCAACTCGCGCAGACGCTACGGCCCACTGAAGAGCGCGAGGCCCCGCGACACCCAGGCGCGCGCCCTGTCTTCCACGGCATAGGTGAAGCCGTCACGCGAGCCTCGGGCGTACACCTCCTGGGTGCCCTCCGGCGCGTCCGGAACCTCGTTCCCGAGCCACAGCGTCTGCACGGCGCCGCCCTCCTCGCGCACCTCCACGGAGGCCACGGGCGGAGACAGGCCCGCCTGCGCGTCCTGCACCGCTCCATCGACGAGGCGCGAGGCCTCGAGCCGCTGAAGCCAGACGAGCTGCGCCTCCACCTGTGACGCGTCGAACCGGAAGGACTCCGGCGGCGACTGGGGCTCACGCAGCACCCAGCCCTGCGCTTCCTTCGCCACCACCACCGTCGTGTCACCAGTCTGGATGCGCACCTGGTTCACCTGCTCCACCGCGAAGCGCAGCAGCAGCAGGTCGCGGAAGTCCACCAGTCGCTTGCGCACCTGCGCCGCCGACACCGCGGACACCTCGTACACCCGCGCATCTCCCTCCAACTGGACGAAGACGGTGTCCCGGGCCTCCGCCGCGCGGCCCAGCCGCAGCACCACCGTCTTCCCACTCTTCAGGCGCGCCTCCACCGTGTCATGCGCCTGGGTGAGCGCGGCCTTCGCCTCCGCGGCGGCCTCCCCCGCGAGCACGTCCTGCGCCTCGACCTCCAACAAGTCCCGCACGACCTGCTCGACCCCGCGCGCGCTGAACCGGAAGCCCTCCGGCACCTGCGTCCCCTCCGCGAGCCGCCAGCCGCCCGCCGCGCCACTCGACGTCACCGTCACCGGCGCATCATCCCCGACGCGAAACACCAACTGAGTGAAGTCCTCGGGCGCCCCGCGCACCAACCGCGCGTCCCGCCAGTCCATGACGCGCCGGCGCCACAACCAGCCCAGCCGCGTGGAGTGCTCGAAGACGTCCGCGTTGGCCGCCTTGCGCACGTAGGTCCCACCGTTCGACGCCCCATCCTTCCCGAGCACCAGCTCCAGCGGAGGGCGGCCCTCCTGAAGGATGCGGACCTTCAGCCCCCGCGCGCCATCCAGCCAGAAGTCGTTCAGCCGGTCGGCCTCTCCGCTGATGAACTTCGCGCCCGCCACCCGGGCCAGGGCCTCCAGCGCGCCCTTCACCATCGCCTCATCCGCCAGGTAGCGGCTCTCCGGCGAGCCCGGCTCCGCGACCGTCCACCCACCGCCGTCCCGCTGCAGCGTGGCGCTGCGGACGCCCGAGAGCTCCAGCCCGGTGACACGCGCCGGGTCGAAGCCCGACAGGTCCAACTGGCGTCCACCCCCGCTGGCGCCCGGCGGCTCCGGCGGCTGCTCGCCAGCGACGAACATGAACACGAGCAGCAGCACGGCTGCGCCAACGACGATGACCAGCGCCTTCTTCATGACTCTCCCTCGGCTCCGGGCCCAGGGAGAACCCTTACTTCACCCCCGCACGTCCCGGCATCCCCCTCCGTGACTTTCAGAGGGGACGGCTCATGGAGTCCCTGCCGTCGCCTTGCGCCGCCACGCGGCCGGCGTCACCCCGTGGACGCGGCGGAACTGGCGGATGAAGTGCGTCACGTCCGCGTAGCCCACGCGCTCCGCGATGATGTCCACGCGCTCGTCCGTGCCACGAAGGCGGCGCCGCGCCTCCGCCATCCGGCACTCCAGAATCCACTCGCCCACCGTGCGGCCCGTCTCCTGCCGCACCACGCCCGCGACGTGCGCGGAGGAGCGCCCCAGCGCCTTCGCCACCTGCGCGAGCGACAGCGGCTCCAGGCAGTGCGTCTCGATGTAGGTGAGCGCCTTGCGGCTCAAGCCCAGGGAAGGCGGCTCGCTCGCGCCCGTCTGTGCCGTCATCCGCTCCAGCTCGATGAGGACCAGCCGCAGCAGGGAGCGCGCGGCCTCCTCGTGCCCGGGCTCGTCGCGCGCCACCTCCTCCGACAGCAGCCGCATCCACCGCGCCAGCCGCCGGCGCTGCGGCACCGTGGGCCGCAGCACGGGGTGACAGCCCTGGCGCACTCGCAGCAACGGCCCCAGGCGACTCGCGCCCCCACCGTCCTCGCCCAGGGCGTCCGGATGGAAGGCCACGCCCCACCCTTCCGCGTTCGAACCACCGGCCCCGTGCGCGTCCCCGGGCGGAATCAGGTGGACGTCTCCCGCCCTGACGACCAGGTCCCCCGCGTGCCGCATCTTCGACTCGCCTCGCGTCACCAGCATCACGACCGCGTAGGCGTGCACGGAGGTGGCGCGCCCGGCCCGGTGCTGGACGTGAAGGCGCCCCGCCCATATCGGCAGCCGCCCCTGTTCGAAGTCCAGGCGCGACGACGAGTCGGGCCCACGGGACGGCGCTTGTGGCTCGGACGGCATCGCCCCTTCGTAGCGAGCGAAGCGCCCGGGCTCAACCCTGAGCAGGTCCATGCGCGGCGCCCGCCCGTTCCAGGTTCAGCTCATGGTTCAACATGCCCGCCGCCATCATCCCCGCGGACGCGGCCGCGATGGCCGCCTGCATCCGGGTGCCGAGGTCCCCCGCCGCGTAGATGCCCGGCACCGACGTCTCGCCCGGTCCCTTCAGCTTCACGAAGCCCTCCTCGTCCAGCTCCAGCCCCAGCCGCTGCACGAGCGCCGACTGCCGCTGGGGTGGACGGTCGAAGAGGAACTCCCGAGGCACCCGGGTGCCATCCTCCAACTCCACCGCCTCCAGCGTCTCCCCGGCCGCGATGAGGCCGCGAATGCGCCGCGTCTCGAGCCGGACCCCCGCCTTCTCCAGCAGCGCGCGCTTGTCGGCGGGCACCTCGAAGCCATCCAGCGCGAACACCACCAGGTCGCGGGTCCACCCCGTCAACATCACCGCGAAGTCGAGCATCATCTCGTTCGCGGCCAGCACGCCCCAGGCCCGGTCCTGAATCTCCCAGCCGTGGCAGTACGGGCACTGGAAGATGGCCTTGCCCCACAGGTCGCCGTAGCCGGGCAGCTCGCGCATCACGTCCACCATCCCCGTGGCCAGCAGCACCCGGCGCGCCTCCACCACGTCGCCCCCTTCGAGCGCCACGCGGAACACCGTCCCCGCGCGCTCGACGTCCAGCACCCGCGCCTCGCGCAGCGCCACGTCATAGGGGCGCAGCTGCTCCCAGGCGACACGCCGGAACTCCCGGGGCGGGATGCCATCCCGCGTGAGGTAGGTGTGCACCTCCTCGGCCGCCGCGTTCCGAGGCGTCCCCGCGTCGCATACCAGGACCTTCTTGCGGCCACGCCCCAGCGCCAGCGCCGCGCTCAAGCCACCCGGGCCGCCGCCCACCACCACCACGTCCACCACGTCCTTACGCTCCATGTCGTCCGTCCTCCTCGCGTCCATCGCGTGTCTGCAGCCCAGGGGCAGCGCGGCACCAGCCAGTCCCAGCCCGGCCAGCGCCAGGGCCTCACGGCGCGTCCATGCCGCCCGATTCGTCATGGAGCAGTGCTAACCGGCGGCTGCCGGACTCGGGAGGGCGCGGCTTCGCGCCGAATCGGCGGATTCGCGCGTTCGCGGCGGCACCCACTCGAAGGGCGCCATGGCGGGCGGCCTGACGCCAGGGTGTGGCTGGCAGGCCGCGGTCCGAGCCTCCAAGCCCTGGTACACGCATTGCTATTCCAGCCCTCATCAGGAGGACGTCATGCGCTACGCCATGGTGCTGGGAGTCACGTTGGCCTCGTTCGGGGCCGCCGCCGAGGAGCGGTGGACCGCGCCGTATCAGCTTGAAGCGGTATCCGGCCGCACCAGCCGCGTCATTCTGGGCGAGCAGGCGCCGGAGGACGTGGCCTCACGGCTCCAGGTCATGACGCTCGTCGGCACGCGGGGCCTGGCGGTGGCGCGCTTCCAGCGGACGGAGTCCGTGTGCACGGGAGAAGAGGACGCGGGCCTGCCGCCGGTCTGCCACACCGTGGGCGTCTACACACAGGCGAAGGGGACGCCGGACCTCGGTGAGCACCTCGTGGCCCTGGCGGGCACCGTCACCGGCACGGTGAGCCAGCCCGCGCCCAGGACGGCGCCGGAGCGTCCTGTCCCCGGGCAGTGGACCTCTGACACCTTCGAGCGTCCCGTGGACGAAGGCGCCGACCCCTTCACGCCCGAGGGCCTTCCCGTCCCTGGCTACCGGTGGAGGACCTCGCCCGAGGGGCACGTGACGCTGGAGGCCAGCCGCGATGGCCGGAGCGACGACACACGCGTCCCGCTGGACACCTGCACCCAGGAGCGGCAGGGGCCCTTCACCCGGCTGGAGTGCTTCCCGGGGCCGACGCCCTTCGCGCCCGCGGACTCCCCCGCCGCCTCATTGCTCTACGTGGACCGGCGGCCCCTCGTTGTCAGCTTCGCGGACTACGGCGAGGCCAGCACGGACCTCGTCGCCTCGCTGCGAGTCGGCGGCGACACGCAGTACCTGGTCCGCGTGGGGCTCAAGGGGCAGGCCGTCACCGGGCTGCTCTTCCGCGAAGGAAACGCGTGGCGCCTCCTCCTGCGCCCCGCTGACTATCCCGTGCTCGGCTGCTGACACGGCCCGCGCGCGGGCGGCCCACCGTGACGACCTACTGACGCCGCTCCGGCGTCATCGCCTCCGGCCGCCGGTAGTCGGTGGGCTCGAGCACGTTCTGGCTCCTGCACTGGCACGTCTGGCAGCCGCGCTCGCGGTCCATGGTGCAGTTCGTCCCGCCCAGACAGGTGAGCTCGCGTGACTCCGGGCAGCGGGTATCACCCGCCTTCTCCTCGCGCTCGCCCGAGTGACGACACCCCGCCAGGGTCGCGGCCCCGAGGAGTCCCATCAGCAGCCACCAGCGACCCGCGCTCCGCATCCGGCTCATCACGCCACCTTGATGAAGGGTTGAGGGCCTTCGCGGCCCGGCCCCCTGTCATATCGAGCGCGGGCGCACGGGGCCAACGGCGTCTGCCTTCACGCCTCCGGCGCGGGCTGCTCGGTCTGCTCATCCGGAGACGTGCTGTGCTTGCGGCGCCAGCGCTCCACCATCAGCAGCAGCGACGGGAAGCCCAGCAGCACGATGACCAGGTTGATGCCGAAGCCCAGGTTGGCCAGGTCCCCGATGGAGTTGAGGCCCGGGTGCTTCGCCAGGATGAGCGCGACGAAGCCGATGGCGCTCGTCAGCAGGCCGCCCGTAATCGCCCGGCCCGTCTCCGCGTACACGGAGACGAAGTCCGCGCCGCGCTCGCCCAGCCGCTGCACCAGGTGCACACCCGCGTCCACCGTGGTGCCCACCAGCACCGGCAGCACCATGATGTTGAGGTAGTTGAACTGCAGCCCCAGCAGCGACATCAGCCCCACCAGGCCGATGACGGACAGCAGCGTGGGCAACATGCAGATGAGCGCGGTGCGCAGCTTGCCCAGCGTCAGCCACATGGCCACCAGCACGCTCAGCACCGCCGCCGCCAGGATGCGCGGCCCCTCGCGCGACACCATGTCCAGGATGTCCGCCAGGATGAGCGCCTCGCCCGCCGCCGACACCTGGCTGCCGTCCGGCATCTGCAGGCCACGCACCTCCTTGGCGAACTTCCGCGTGCCCTCGCCGTCCGACAGGCTGACGCCACCGGCGTACACCAGCACCACGCCGCCCGTGCTGCCATCCAGGCTCTCGAACTGGTGCCGCACGCTGGTGGGCAGGGCCTCCTGGGTGAAGGGCTTCGCCTTCGCCATGTTCAGCGCGCGCGCCAGCGTGATGCGCGTGTCCTCGGGCAGCCGCTCCGGGTCCAGCTTCTCCAGCTTCGTGGAGATGGCCTGCAGGATGGCCTGCTTCTCGTCCTGCCGCTTGGGGACCAGGTCATCCAGCGCGCCCACGAAGTCGATGGTGGAGTCCTTGCCCCGCGCCGCCTTGCGCGCCTCCAGCTGGCGCACCACCTCGCGCTCCATCTCCTGCGAGTCGGTGAGCACCACCACCGGCGTCTGCGAGTAGCCCAGGATGTCGTTCACCTTCTGGTCCAGCACCGCCGACGCCTGCTTGTAGTCCTCCAGCGTGCGCGAGTCGTAGTTGAAGGAGATGCGGTGCGCCTGGGACACCAGCGCCAGCACGCCCACGCCCACCACGAGCCCCACGCCCCGGTAGGAGCGCGGCAGCCAGCGGGCCAGCAGGCTCAGCGGCCCGGCCGACTCCGCTTGCTGCACCCGCGGCGCCCAGCCCCAGCGCGTGGCCAGCCCCAGCATCGCAGGCAGCAACAGCACGTAGGAGAAGATGCTCACCAGCATGCCCACCGCGGCGATGATGCCGAACTCGCGGAACGCCCTGAACTCCGACATGGCCAGGCTGAGGAAGGTGAGCGCCGCCACCAGCGCCGCGATGAGCGCGGAGAAGCCGGTGTGCCGGAAGGACTCCTCCACCGCTTCCTCGGAGTCCATCCCCTCCGAGCGCAGCGTCGTGTAGCGCCCCAGCAGGTGGATGCCGTGCTCCACGCCCAGGCCGCCCAGCACCGCCGCCAGGAAGCCCGTCAGGAGGTTCACCTGCCCGTAGGCCAGCCCCACGAAGCCGTACGTCCACCCCAGGCCCGCCATCACCGGCGCCATGGTGAGGCCCACCGACAGCGCGCTGCGGAAGTGGAAGGCCAGGTACGCCAGCAGCAGCACCATGGCCAGCGTGGACGCGCTCGCCAGGTCGCTGACGATGACGCGCTGCTGATCAATCTTCTTCTTGAAGGTGCCGGTGACGGCCGTCTTGAAGCCGGGCCCGTACTTCGACAGGTCCTGCTGCGCCAGGAAGTCCTCCACCTGGGCCACGACCTTCTTCGAGTAGTTCAGGTCCGCGGCGCTGCCCCGGGGCTTCGCCATCAGCACCACCATGCGCTCGGTGGGGTTGATGTAATAGAGGTCGCCCTGGCCGGAGAGGCGCTGGTTGGCGCGGCCGGTGTACTTCTGCTCGATGTCGGCGAAGTCCACCGACGGCGGGTCCTCCTCCACCAGCGAGACGAAGAGCGGATTGGCCTGCTGCTTCTCCCAGAGGATGCGCGCGTCGATGCGCTCCTGGATGGTCTCCAGGTCCTCCACGTCCACGTAGTAGAGCGAGTGCTCGTCGAAGAAGGCCCGGGGCCGCTGGTGGGAGACGTAGCGAATCTCCGACAGCGCCCCCAGCTTCGGCGCCAGGTCGTCCGCGAAGCGCTTGAGCACCTCCGGGTCCGCGCCCATCCCCACCACCACCACGTTGCCCTGGCCACCGAAGCGCTTGCGCAGCTTCTCGATGTCCTGAACGCTGGGGAAGTTCTTCGGCAGCAGCCCCACGAAGTCCGCGTTGAGCGTCAGCGTCCTGGCGAAGTACGCGCCGAGCACGGTGAGCACCAGGGCCAGGAGCAGCGCCTGGAAGGGCTTCCGGTGGTTCCACACCGCCAGGCGGCCCATGGCGCCCTCGAACCGCTCCGACCAACGCTTCTCACTCATGCTTTCGACACCTGCATCTGTTGACTGGCCGAATCGCCGGACACCTTGGGCACGCGCTAACGGGAGAGTCAACGCGTTTATGCCGTGAGGCGGAAAGTAAGGCTACGAATCACCTGCCTCGTGTAACGCGCCCTTCGAGCGAATGCTCGCCTGCTTGCGCGCCCCCGACACGCCGTCGCCCAGGCAGATGCGGCGGGTTGAATGGACGCCATGCGCGTTGTTGGCTGTCCCTCCCTGGTGGGCAGACAAGCAGACGTGGACGCCTGCATCGCACCCCCACCGTGGTCACGTTCCCCGGCGACACGGGCTCGCGCGTGCGAGCACACGAGGGAGGGGAAGCCGCTCCGCCCTCCGCGGGACCGGGAGGGCCGGGGCCGCGGGTGGTGGCCGCGGGCCGATGATGGGAGCGCATCCGAACGACACGACTCCTCCGGGCGAGCCGCGGTGGATGGGGCGCGTGGAGCGCGCGCTGGGCGCGATGGCGGCGCACAACCACCGGCGTCCGGTGGTGGCGCTGCTGCTGGCGCTGCTGCTGGCCGCCACAGGTGGCTTCTTCGCGCGCGGACTGCACCTCAACGCCAACCTGGTGGACCTGCTGCCGTCCTCCTTTCAGAGCGTGCAGGACTTGCGGGAGCTGGAGCGCCGCTTCGGCGCGCTCGGCTGGGTGGCGGTGGTGGGCGAAGGCGCGGACCCCGAGTCCCTGAAGCGCTTCGCGGATGACCTGGCCCCCAAGCTGGAGGCCCTGCCCGGCATCCGCTTCGTCGAGTCGCAGCGCCCCGGCGCCTTCTTCCGCGACCGGGCCCTGTACTTCCTGTCGGAAGAGGACCTGCGAGAGGTGCACCGCCGCCTGGAGGCGCGCCTCCAATGGGAACAGCAGCAGGCCAACCCGCTCTACGTTCCGCTGGTGGAGGAGGAGCCGCCGTCCCTGGACTTCTCCGACCTGGAGGCGAAGTACGCGGGCGGCGCCGGGCAGCGGCTGTCCACCCGCGAGGGTGACTACTACCTGGATGAGGGCCAGCGCCGCATCGTGCTCCTGGCCAAGCCAGACACCACGTCCGCGGACCTGGGCTTCTCGCGCAAGGTGACGGACGAGGTGCGCGGGCTGCTCGCCGCACAGGACCTGTCCAAGTACGGGGCCGGCTTCAAGGTGGGCATCACCGGCACCTTCCAGAAGAAGCTGGACCAGCAGCAGCAGATTGCACGCGACATCGGCATGGCCTCGGCGGTGGCCACCACGCTGATGCTGCTCTACCTCCTCTTCCACTTCCGCAGCGCGCTGGCGGTGGGGCTGGTGCTGACGCCCGTGGGCGCGGGGCTGGCGTGGACGTACGGCCTGGTGGCGCTCGTCTTCGGCGAGGTCAACCTCCTGACGGGCTTTCTGGGCGCCATCCTCGGAGGCCTGGGCCTGGAGCACGGCATCCACCTGCTGGGGCGCTACCTGCACCTGCGCGGCGAAGGCCACACCTCCGAGTCCTCCACGCGCGCGTCCTTCACGCACACCGGCGGCGCGGCGCTCGTCTCCGCGCTGGTGGCGGCGCTCACCTTCTTCGTGCTGGGCACCTCGCGCTTCCGCGCGTTCCGTGAGTTCGGCGTCATCGCGGGCGTGGGCATGGTGGTGCTCATCGCCGCCTACGTGCTGGTGCTGCCCGCGCTGCTGGGCCTGGCCTCGCGCTGGGGGTGGACGCCCCGGCGCGCCTCCGTCACCACCGCGCGCGCTCCCATGGGACATCTGCTGCTGCGCCGCCGGCACGTCGTCACCGCCGTGTCCGCAGTGCTGCTGCTGGGGCTGTTGAGCCAGACGGGGCGCGTGCGCTTCGACTTCGACTTCGGCTCGCTGGAGGACCAGGACCTGCCGTCCTTCACGCTGGACCGCGAGGTCAACCGGCTCATCGGCTATTCGCAGAGCCCGGTGGTGGTGCTCACCCAGTCGCCCGAGGAGGAACAGGCGATGGTGGAGCGGCTCCAAGCGCGTCAACGCGAGCGGGGCAAGGACTCCACCATCGACTTCGTGGCCTCGCTGTCCTCGCTGGTGCCCGAGGACCAGCCGCGCAAGCAGCGCGTCCTCCAGGACATCTCGCGGCTGCTGGAGCGCGTCCCGGAGGACGGGCTGGAGGCCCGGCAACGGGCGCAGGTGGCGTCGCTGCGCAGGCAGGCGGCCGCACCGCCCTTCACCCGTGACGACCTGCCGCCGAGCGTCCAGCAACAGTTCCTGGGCCGGCAGGGCGCGCCGGGGAGCTTCGTCATGGTCTACCCGTCCGTGGAACAGTCGGACGGGATGGCGGTCCGCACGCTGGCGCGGGAGGTTCGCGGCGCGGGGACACCGGACGGCTCGCGCGTCTCCGCGGCCGGCGAGTCCATGGTGCTGGCGGACATCCTGGACATGGTGACGCACGAGGCGCCGCGCATCCTCGGAGTCACCACGCTGGCGGTGCTGCTGGCCATGTGGCTGACGCTGGGCGGCCTGCGCATCGCGCTGCTGTGCATGGCGCCCACCGTGCTGTCACTGGTGGCGCTGCTGGGGCTGATGCCGCTGCTGGGGCTGGAGTTCAACTACCTCAACATCCTCGTCATCCCCATTCTCATCGGAACGACGGTGGACGCGGGCGTGCACCTGCTGACGCGATTGTCGTCACCGGGCCAGGACTTCGTGTCGGTGTATTCGGAGACGGGGAAGGCCATCTGCGGCGGCTTGCTGACCAGCGCGATGGGCTTCGGCGCGCTCTTCCTCGCCGACCACCCGGGCCTCAACTCCATTGGCGCACTTGCCAATCTGGGCTTCGCCACCAACCTCCTCATCATGCTGGTGGCCTTCCCGGCCCTGCTGCTGGTGCTGTCGGAGCGCAGGCTGAAGCGCCATCCCGCCCGAAAGGAAGCGCAGAAACCGGAGCCGCCGCGTCGCTCGGGGCGCGGCGAGCCCACGCACGCAAGCTGAAACACACACACCCACGAAGGAGGGAGCAACATGGCGAAGCAGATGAAGCGGGGTTGGATGTGGGCCGGAGCACTGGCGGGCACCCTGGCGTTGGGAGCCGCGTGCAGCGCGACGGAGGCGCCGGTGCAGGTGGCGCAGGTGGACCCGTCCACCGGACAGACGGTGACGCCGGGCACCGCGCCGGGCAACACCACGCCGGGCACGGGCCCCGGCACGACGCCGCAGACGGGCTCGACGAACACCAACCCCAACACCCTGCCCCCGGCGACGAACCCCAACACCCTGCCCCCGGGAACGTCCTCGACGACGCCGGGCACGGGCGGCTCCGGCACCACGCCCTACGACACGGGCGCGGAGGGCGCCACGTCCACTGTCCCCGGCACCACGCCCTACAGCGCGGACGCGGGCACGGGCGGCTCCGGGGTGCTGCCCACGCCGGGCATCGGCACCACGCCCGGGCTCGACGCCCCGACGGGCACCGGGACATCCAACACCGTCCCCGCGCCCTCCGGCGTCCTGAACGACGCGGGCACCGGCTTCTAGCCCCCGCGGCGTCACCCTGAAGCAGCGCCCCATCCCGGCACCGCGGGCCTCGCGGTGTCGCGGATGGGGCGTTGCCGTGCTGGACAGGTACGTCCGCGCCTGCTTTGTCCCACGGGCATGGAGACCCTCGTGACGCGCCTGTTGTCGCTGCGAGTGGGCATGCCCCGGGAGCTGGGCGTGGCCGGTGCCACCTCGCCGCTGGAGCGGCCCTGGACCAGCGCCATCTTCAAGGAGCCGGTGACAGGCCCGGTGTGGCTGTCACGCACGGGGCTCGCCGGAGATGGCCAGGCGGACCGCAAGGTCCATGGCGGTCCGGAGAAGGCGGTCCTCGCCTACCCCGTCACGCACTACGACTTCTGGCGCGAACGCCTGGCGCGAGACGACGTCGGCCCCGGTGCCTTCGGTGAGAACTGGGTGTTCTCCCAGGGCACGGAGGCGGACGTCTGCATCGGAGACGTGCTGCGCGTGGGCGGCGCACGCGTACAGGTGTCCCAGCCTCGCCAGCCCTGCTGGAAGCCCGCGCGCCGCTGGGGACAGCGCGACCTGTCGCTGCTGCTCCAGCAGACCGGCCGCACCGGCTGGTACTACCGCGTGCTGGAGGAAGGGCCCGTCCAGGTAGGCGACGCGGTGGCGTTGCTCGAGCGGCCCTTCCCCACCTTCACCGTCGCCTTCGCCCACCACGCCATGCACGGCCACGCGCCGGAGGACGCCGCGTTGCTGGCGGAGTGTCCCCTGCTGACGCCGAACTGGCGCGACTCGCTCCGCAGGCGCGCGCAGGGCAACCGGGGAGACGACCGCCCGCGACTGGTGGGCCCCAACAGCGCCGACTGAAGGACACTGCGCGTTTATCAAGCCGCCCCCGCGTCTCATTCCCGCCGCCGCCTGGAGAGCAAGCGGCCATGGGAGGGGCCTCTAGCAGACCGCTCATCGGCTGCTCACGTTCCCGGCCAGCAGCAGCCAGACACCCACCGACCGGAGAACGAACCATGACGAAGTTCCTCAAGACGAAGGCCGTCCTTGCCTCTCTCGCCGCCGGTGCCCTCGCCTTTGGCACCGCCTGTAAGTCCGACTCGGGCGCGACCCGAGAAACGACGGACACCACGGACACCAGCGGCATGGGCACGATGAGTGACCCGAACACCGGCACCAGCACGGACACCACGACACCACCTGGCACGGGCGGCACGGGCATGGATGACCCGGCCCTGTCTCCGGAGTCGGAGACCGTGGACCCGAACAGCATGGACCCCAACGCGGACCCGACGCTGAACCCGGGCACCGGTACGGAAGTGGACCCGAACCTGGACCCGGACATGAGCAGCGAGCCGGGCACTGGCGGCGCGGGTGACGTCGAGCCGCTCGACACCTCGGACCCCGCGGACCTGGAGGCCGATGACGACTCCACGCTGGAGCCGGGCACCGGCGGCAGCGGCATGATGGATCCGGACACCCGGATGACGCCGCCCACGCCGCTCCCGGAGACGGACTCCACGCGCTAAGCCGGCCCGCACTTCACGGCGGCAAGACGATGCCCGCGGCAACCGTGCCGCGGGCATTGCCCTTTGTGGCGCGAAACACGACAGCGAAAAAGACGATGCCCGCGGCGACCGTGCCGCGGGCATCGCCCTGTGCGTCATCAGCGACGGACTCAGCTCACGCTGAAGCCCGGATGCGGCTGCGGTGACTTCACCGGCTCGATGATGCGTTGGCTGCCACCCGTCCCCGGCGTGCCGGCGGGACCACCCTCCGGATGCAGCGCGGGCGGACTGCCGCGCGGCGAGCGCTGCGCGTCCTCGGTGTCTGCGTTCCGGTCAGGCGCGGTGGGTACGGACTCAGGTGGAATGTGCAACACGTCCTTCTTGCTCATGGCGGCCTCCTTTCCTCCAACTTGGGGGCGCCCTCCCCAAAGGGCACCTGGCAGCGGGCCCCCTGCCTGCACGGATGCTGATGACTTCGGATGGGCTGCCCGCACACGGCCCGCCGTATGGATGCACCCACGCCTGCCGTGCGTGACCACGTTGAGGACGAGCGGGCAGCCACTGCCCGTCAGTGGCACCTTCGAGGAGAGCCACGCTGAAATAGTGAACAGAACCTGAACCGCGGTTCAGAAGCGGGGTGGGATGAGATGAGCGTGAAGTTGGCATTGGCCGGAAGGCGACGGGGAAGCGAACACCTGTTCTCCCCTCCCGAGGGCCCCATCCCCTGGCTCCAGCGGATGTCGTCGTGGTTTCACGAGCACCACGGCGAGCTGCTCGAAAGCGCCTTCCTGGGCACTGGCCCCCTGGGCGCCCCCACGCTCCGGCTGCGGCTGCACCCAGCGGCGGACGAGGTCGCGTTGGTGGCCACCTCGGGCGCCCAAGTCTCCGTGTCCGCGGAGACCTCCGCCGTGGGCCCCGGCTACCACCGCTTCCTCTGTGATACGCTGAGGGCCATGGGTGAGGCGCTCGACATCGCCTGGGCGGAGGGACGCGCGGCCTCGAAGGGAGGGGACCCCACCGGCTACTTCCACACTGGAGACGCCGGGCCCGTGGACGTGCACATGCTGGCGTCGCTCCAGGAGGCCGTGGGGCGGGTGCTGCGCATGCGAAGCCACGGCGAATCGGGCTTCGCGCTGTCCATGCGCTTCGGCCACACCTTCGAATATCCCGGCGCGCTGCTCACGCCGCTGGGGCCACGCGACGCGCGCTGGCTGGTGGACGTGTACGAGGACCCGCGCCGCGGCATCGACGTGTTCCCCTGGTGGACGCCGGGCATCGACGCGCGCATGCGGCTCAACCGCGCGCGGTGCCGCCTGTGGACGGACGTGGTCTGGCGCCCACCGCTGCTGGACGACGAGCGCCACCTGATGCGCGACGTGGCCCGCCTGCTGGAGCAGGCCTGGCGCGAGGACCCGTCCCTGCCCTACCCCTGGCGGGAGTGGCAGGAGGTGCTCGGCTTCCTGGGCGTGGGCGGCACCCTGGCCGAGGAAGTCCACCGGCGCGCCTCGCAGGCCCCCGGCGGCCCGCCCCTGGGCTACCGGCGCGGCGTGGTCCAGGTGGCGCTGCCAGCGGGCTGGGAGATTCGCATTCCGGGGTCGCTCGCGGAGGCGCACCTGCAGGATGGAACGTGGGTGGCGCGGGACCACCGGCGCAGCGTGCGCTTCGTCCCCTTGGAGGACGGCGGCGCCGACGGCCTCATGCCCTCCTTCATGGAGCGCCGGGCCATGGACCTGGAGCACCACGGCGTGCGCGTCAGCGGACGGGCCTCGCTCCGCGTGGAGCCGGGCGAGTGCCGGCTGACCGCCTTGTGCAGCTCGGGCAAGCGCCGCGCCCTGTGCGTGGTGAGCTTCGCCGACCCGGACGAGCAGGACTGGGCGCTGGGAACCTGGCGCTCACTGGACCACGCTGCCGCCGCGTGACGCTTGCCAGCCCAGAGGGGCCATCCCACATTGGGCGGGCCTTTCCTTCAGAATCGAGAGCCTGCAATGAGTAGGGAAGTCTGGCCGGGCAAGCCCTGGCCTCGTGGCGCCACCTTCGATGGTTCTGGGGTCAACTTCGCCGTCTACTCCCAGGTCGCGACCCGCGTGGAGGTCTGCCTGTTCGACCCCACGGACCCGACGCGCGAAATCGAACGGTTCGACCTGTCGGAGTCCACGGACTTCGTGCACCACGGCTACGTGCCGGGCCTGGAGCCGGGCACGCTCTACGGGCTGCGCGTCCATGGCCCGTATGAGCCCGCGAAGGGCCACCGCTGCAATCCGCACAAGCTGCTGGTGGACCCCTACGCCAAGGCGCTCTACGGCGACGTGGACTGGCGCCAGCCGGTGTTCGGCTATCCGCTGGGGCACGCGCAGCAGGACCTGGCGCGCGACGAACGCGACAGCGCGGCGGGCGTGCCCAAGTCCGTGGTGGTGAGCGACTTCTTCGACTGGGGCAATGACCGGCGCCCGGACATCAGCTGGCGCAAGACGGTGCTGTACGAGGCCCACGTGCGCGGCCTCACCATGCGCCACCCCGGCGTGCCCGAGCACCTGCGCGGCACCTACGCGGGCCTGGCCTGCCCGCCCGTCATCGAGCACCTGCAGAAGCTGGGCGTCACGTCGGTGGAGCTGCTGCCGGTGCATGCCTTCGCGGACGACTCGTTCCTGGACGACAAGAAGCTGTCCAACTTCTGGGGCTACAACACGCTGGGGTACTTCGCGCCGGAGCAGTACTACGCCAGCCGCAAGACGCCCGGCGCCGCCGTCGCCGAGTTCAAGGCGATGGTGAGGGACCTGCACACCGCGGGCATCGAGGTCATCCTCGACGTCGTCTACAACCACACCTGCGAGGGCAACCACCTGGGGCCCACGCTGTCGCTCAAGGGCATCGACAACGCGAGCTACTACTGGCTGATGCCGGACGGGCGGCACTACCTGGACTTCACCGGGTGCGGCAACAGCGTCAACGCGTCCAACCCGCAGGCGGCGCGGCTCATCATCGACAGCCTCCGCTACTGGGTGACGGAGATGCACGTGGACGGGTTCCGCTTCGACCTGGCCACGGTGTTGGGCCGCACGGGTGAAGGCGCGTTCGACCGCGACGCGGCGCTGTTCCAGATTCTCCACCAGGACCCGGTGCTGGGCCGCGTGAAGCTCATCGCCGAGCCCTGGGACGTGGGCCTCGGCGGCTACCAGGTGGGCGGCTTTCCTTCGCCCTGGCGCGAGTGGAACGGCAAGTACCGGGACGGGCTGCGCCGCTACTGGAAGGGTGACGAGAACCTCGCCAGTGAGATGGGCTACCGGCTCACGGGCAACGCGGACCTGTACGCGGAGGCGCGCCGCCGGCCCCAGGCGAGCATCAACTTCGTCACCGCGCATGACGGCTTCACGCTGCACGACCTGGTGACGTACAGCCACAAGCACAACGAGGCCAACGGCGAGCACAACCGCGACGGCGCGGACGACAACCAGTCGTGGAACTGCGGCGTGGAGGGTGAGACGGACAACGCGGACGTCATCGCCCTGCGCGAACGGCAGAAGCGCAACCTGCTGGCCTCGCTCTTCCTGTCCACCGGCATCCCGATGATTGTCGCGGGTGACGAGATGGGCCGCACGCAGGGCGGCAACAACAACGCGTACTGCCAGGACAACGCGCTGTCGTGGGTGGACTGGAACCTGGATGAGCGGCGGCAGAAGCTGCTGGAGTTCACCCGCAAGCTCATCCACTTCCGCCACCGCCAGCCGGTGCTCCAGCGCCGCCGCTTCTTCAAGGGCCAGCACCTGTGGGACTCCGAGCACAAGGACCTGACGTGGTTCCGGCCGGATGGAACGGAGATGAAGGCGGAGGACTGGGAGAAGCCCTTCGTGCGCTCGCTGGCGTTCCTCCTGGGCGGCGACGCCATCCCCACGCCGGACGAGCGCGGGCAGCGCATCATCGGTGACGCGCTGCTGGTGCTGCTCAACTCGCACCATGAGCCGGTGACGTACAAGCTGCCGCCCGCCGCGCAGGGCCAGCGGTGGGAGCTGGAGCTCTGCACCACCGACGACAACCGGGGACCGGAGCCGGTGAAGGGCGCGACGTTCGAGCTCATCGGCCGCTCGCTCGCGGTGTTCCGGCAGGTCACGGACTGAGGCAGGCGCCGCATGCTAGGGTTCCCCGCCGAGGAAGGCCTCGGCGGGTGCGGCACGCCGGTTCCGGTGCGTGTGCCTGAGCGAAGCAGGTCCGCCGCCAGGGCGCGCGCACGCGCCGGAGGAACCGTGTCTCGGGATGCACAGGAAGCGGGCGTGAAGCAGGTGTACGGAGAGATTGCCTCGGCCTACGAGGCGCTCTTCCCCGCCCTGCACCGGTACGAGGAGCGGGTGGAGCGCTTCCTCGCGACGGTGGTGGCGCCCGGCGCCCGAGTGCTCGACGTGGGGTGCGGGCCGGGGCTCCACACCCGGGGCCTGGACGCCTCCATCGCCGTGGTCGGCACCGACCTCTCCGAGGAGATGCTCGCGCTGGCCCGGACGGCGAGGCCCGGGGGCGCGTGGCATGCGCACAGCTACCACCAGGCGATTCCTTCCGAGTGGGGCCGCTTCACCGTCGCGCTCGCCATCGGCTGCCTGGACTTCTGCGACGACCTGCCCCGCGTGCTGAAGCACCTCGCGGAGGCGCTGGAGCCGGGCGGCAAGCTGCTCTTCACCGTGCTGGAGCGGCGGCCAGGGCTGGAAGGACACGAAGCGCCCGCGCAGCCCATTCAGACGGCGGGGCCGGCGGTGACGCTGCACCTGTACTCGTTCGAGGAGACCGCTCGGGCCGTCACGGCGGCGGGGCTGCTCCCTCGCGCGTACGCGCATGCGCCCGGCTGGGTCCAGCTCACGGAGCAGCGGACCATGTGGTTCGGCTGGTGGGAGGTGGAGCGGCGCTGAGCGTGTGGCTCTGGGGCCGCGCTTTCGTTGCCTGAGGGCCACGAACCGGCCATTCCAAGGTGTGCACGGAGCTTGCACTGGCGCCCTCCCAGGAGGCATCGACACGTGAATCAGCTGCGTTGGACCTGCATCGGGGCGTCTGTGCTGGCAGTGGCAGTGGGATGTACGGAAGCGCCCCTCCGTGGCGAGGCGACGCCGCAACGGGTCGCGGTGGCGCTCGTGGATGAGGGCTGCGACCCGGAGACGAACTTCCGGTGCCTGTGCAAGGGCACCGTCGGAGACGCAGCGCCCCACCTCGTGGAAGTGGGCGTGGACCCGGAGGTCCTGAGAGCGAGCGGATGGCCGTGCGTGCCGGGTGACTTCGACCAGGATGGTGAGCAGGACTACGCCTTTCCGGGCGAGGGCTACTCGTGCAACCGGTCTGTCCCCGTGCAGGTGCTCTTCACACGGGGCGGGTACATGAGGGAAGTCCAGACGCTGCCGCGCGAGTTGAGCTGCCTTCAGCGCTACGTCTCCAATGACGCGTCCCTGCCTCCGGGACAGGGACTGGTCGACTGGGGTGAGGGGAATGCCACCTGGATCTACCGGTTCGACGGCAAGGTCTGGCTCACCACCTCCCATCTCTCCGAGACGCACTGATTCGGTACAACCGGGGCCGCTCGAACCCCTCCACTCCGACGCGGCATCGCCGCCGCCGAGGCCTCTTGACGATGACGCTGCTTCCCCTTCGTTGGCTTTGTGCCACTGCCCTGCTCGCGCTGAGCACCGCCTGCACCCGAACCCCACCCGCCGCGTCGGTGGAG
Organism: Myxococcus sp. SDU36; assembly: GCF_030168875.1. Classification (NCBI taxonomy): domain Bacteria; kingdom Pseudomonadati; phylum Myxococcota; class Myxococcia; order Myxococcales; family Myxococcaceae; genus Myxococcus; species Myxococcus sp. SDU36. Next base: position 7,092,301 of record NZ_CP077414.1, on the reverse strand, counting down.
CGGAGTGTCCCCGCGAAGGCGCAGGGTCCGGACGAGTACGTGCTGGCGGATGACGTGAGCGTGCGGAAGCTCGCGCCTGGCGTGTGGTTGCACGTCACGGTGATGACGTTGGAGCCATACGGCCGCGTCTCCACCAACGGGCTCATCATCGAGGAAGATGAAACGGCCCTGCTGGTCGACACGGGCTGGGATGCACGGCAGGGCGCGCTGCTGCTCGACTGGGCCCGGGACACGCTTCGGCGTCCGGTCCGCGCGGCGGTGGTGACGCACTTCCACGAGGATCGCCTCGGCGGTGTTCCGGCGCTCGTCCCGCATGGCCTCCCCGTCCATGGCCTGGCGGAGACGGCGCGGATTGCCACGACCCTGGGCCGGCCGGGCCCCACGGAGACCTTCGCTGACACGCGCACGGTGGGCTCCCTGGAGCTCTTCTTCCCCGGGGCCGGCCACGCGAAGGACAACATCGTCGTGTGGCACAAGGACAGCGGGGTGCTGTTCGGCGGCTGCTTCGTGAAGGACGGCGCCGCGACGAACCTGGGCAACGTGGAGGACGCGGACGTGGTGGCCTGGCCCGCGAGCCTCTCGCGGACGCGACAGCGGTTCCCAGAGGCTCGCGTCGTGGTCCCGGGGCACGGAAGGCCCGGTGGGCCGGAGCTGCTGAGCCACACGGAAGCGCTGCTCCGCTGAAGCCGCGACGGAGGGCAACCCGGCAGGCGCGAGCAGGGTGACAGTGCCTCGCCCGCGCGGGCAGGAGCGTTGGCCAACGCACCGTGGTGGGTCGTTCCACGCTCGCTTGCCTGCCGGCGAGGGTCCGTCCCCGGACATTCGCACACGGCGCCCGGGTTCACGGACATGGGCGCGGCTCCGTGCCGTTCCTACCGTCCCGCGGAGAAGCACGGGCCGATGGGCGCAGGGGATGGAGGGAGACAATGAGGCTTGTGGCTGCGGTGTCGCTCGCGATGGTGGCGAGCGCGTGTACCTCGGTGCGGATGGAGCAGCGAGACGGTTGCTGGGTGAAGCAGACCCGTGCCTTTCCCTCCACGCTCAAGGAGGAAGTGGGGCCCTGCGCCCGGCCCGTGCCTGTCTGGTCCGAGGACCGACTCACGCGGCTGGTGCAGGAGTGCGTGATGCACACGGACTACCGCTGGCAGAGCAGCGCGCTGATGGCGTGGAACCGGAGCGAATCCCTGCCGGAGCGGGAGGCCGAGGAGAAGGTCCTCGCGGCCTGTATGGCCCGGGCGGAGACCCTCCTGAACACGGAGAAGGGCGCGCTGGAGCAGCGGCTGAGCGAGGTGGCGCGGGAGCGGGACACGCTGAAGGCGAGCATCGAGCAGGAGCGCAACCAGCACCAGGCCACCCTCACGGAGCAGCTCACGCGTCACGACGCCAGCATGGAGCGGGCGCGCGACCAGATGCATGAGAGCAACAACCTGCTCGCGGAGGCGCTGGGGGAAGCGGCGAAGAAGCCCGCGCCCTCGGCGGTGGCGACGGCCACCTCCACGTCCAGCAGCGAGGGACTGGCGAACACCCAGACTGACTCCACGCAGCGCAGCGACGCGGCGCTCCGGGGTGACGTGTCGTCCTCGGCGCGGCGGAGCTCGTCGTCCCAGGGAACACAGACCGCGCCGCAGCCGAGGGTGATGAAGCCCATCATCGATACGGACACGCCGCCCATGTGCGAGCTGTCTTCGGCGACGCTGGCGAAGACGAATCCGTCGCACGCGTCCTCGGGAAAGAAGCGGCCCGGCGTCCCGGCCGCGGCCGAGTGCACGCCGATGAAGCCTGCACCTTCCTTCCAGCCCACCGACCCTGAGGAGCCCATCCTGGCGACGCCCGCGCAGCAGACGGCGAAGGCGCCCATCCCGCTGGTGCCCCAGGACGCTGACGACGTGAAGTGAAGTCGCACGAAGAACGACCGCCCCTTCACACGAAGTGGGCGGCCTCCAGTGCATAGCCCCTTGCATTCATGGCCACCAAAGCGTCCAGGAAGCGAGGAGAGATGAGCAAGCGCGGCTCCGGCCTCAGCTCACCACGCCGGTCGCCGAACAGCTTGTCGGTCACCGCGACGTCGGCGTCGTCGAGGCTGGCCCGTTCAACGTACAGCTCCGAGATTTGATTGAGCCCCGCGATGTGCCCCAGCGGGCATCGGAACGCGTCATCCGCATCGAGGTCGAACGGGTTGTTCCCCGCCACCGTTCGTGTGCTCAAGCTCCGAGGCTTCGACGTCACGATGAGCTGCAACCAGTCTGAGGACAGTGGTTTTCCGCGCCCTTGATGGAGCACGGGGCGCAACTCCGCACCTCGCAGGCCGCTCTCGCGGAATGCCGTCGCGAATCGGGAGGACACCACCACCTCACCCGCGATGGTTTGTGCGATGTCCTTGCTCTTCGGAATACGCCGGGTGTCGAGAACCAGGTCGGATGCTTGCCTAGCGCCCGCACCGCAGTGCCTGCATGTAGAGGACTCGTCATAGGTCGTTCCACACATGGCGCCTGTCGGCTCGAACCGCGCGCGAACAATGAGGTTGAGAAGCTCCGCGGCACGGAGTTCCTTCTCGGTGTAGCTCCGGTGGAGATTCCACGACAGGAAGAACGCGTCGCCACGTTCTCCATAGGCCCGATGAAGCTGCGCGATTCGCCCTACCCGCGCATCATCGACAGGCAACACCACCTTACGGATGGAGCCCCCTAGCGAGACGCCCAGCCCGGAGTCGAGGTGCATGCGCGCATCCCGCTCGGCGATTCTGAATTCGATGGTCTCTCGCATGGTCAGGGTGTGATGCCAATCAACTGAGGGATGGGATACTCGGAGTAGACCGCCAGGAGAATCTCTAGACGCGCTCCCACTGTCAGGCCAGCCGCCGTCCCCCGTCCCTCCGCCCCGGCGGAATCCAGAGGTGTCACGGGGCTGTCCCCGGGCTCCCGGCTCTTGACGTGGGTGCGCTGCACCCAGGTTCCGGAGGGGCGTCCCCGGGTCCATCGCTCGCAGTGGTTTCCTCGCGTCGGACCGCCCGGCCGGGCCTCCGTCAGGTCCAACAGGAAGCAGGCGCCGCAACCCGCGCCTGCTTTGAACTCGCTCACTGGTAGAGCACAGGTCCAAATCCTGCGGAGAAGGTTCGATTCCTTCGTTCAATCCAGAGGGCTCCGCCGCGAGCTGACTTGAGCGCGGGTCCACCGCTTCCCACTCCTCCCACCGCGATGCCCGGCCTTCCGCCAGGGCGACAGAGCCCCTCCCGAGCAGCCAGCGGGAGCCCCTGCCGCCGTCCGCGGAAGGCACCCGGCGCGCAGGCGCGAGCAGCCAGGAAGCGGCCAGGACAGGCAGTCCGCGCTCACCGGTCCGTGAACGGCGGGGCCCTCACTTTTCAGCAGTGCCCGGGACACGCGCGACAACGCGCACGGAAACGTCCCGGTTCTTCAAGCTCCCCCGGCGGGGGAAAGGAGGTGCGCGATGAGCATCATGCGTGTGGATGTCGGGCAGAACGAACGGGCCTTCGTGCTGGTGGACGAGAAGCCGAAGCAATACCTCGTCCCCGGCCGGCACTGGCTGCTCCACCCCTTCCAGAAGGTGCGGCTGGTGCGAGTGAGCACCGAGCAGCCGCTCGCCCAGCTCGACCCGGCCCTCCTGGCCCTCGTGCCGGAGACGGACCTGCAAGTCGTGGAGCTGAGCGCCGACGAGCGCGCCATCCTCTTCCACAAGGGCCGCCCCGTGCGGTGGCTCGGCCGGGGCCTGCACCAGGTGTGGACGGTGGAGCGCCTCCCCAGCCGCGACCTGAAGCCCGGCGCGCCCACCGTGCGCGTGGAGCGCGTGGACACCTCGGGTGTCACCACCACGCCGCTGCGTGACGACGTGCGGGCCCTGGTCCCCGCCAGCGACTACACGGAGGCCACCGCCACCGAGGGCACCGTCGTGCTCCGCTACGTGGAGGGCGTGCTGGACGCCGAGCTTCCTCCGGGCCGTCACGCCGCGTGGACCGTCGCCCGCAAGGTGCAGCTGGCCGTCATCGACCTGCGCGAGCGCCTGCTCCACGTCACCGGCCAGGAGGTGATGACGAAGGACCGCGTCACGCTGCGCCTCAACCTGTCGGCGGCCTTCCGCGTCTCGGACGCGCGCCGGCTCGCCGTCGTGTCCCGCGCGCCGGATGACGTCCTCTACCTGGCCATGCAGCTGGCCGCGCGAGAGGCCGTGTCGGAGCGCACGCTGGATGAGCTGCTCGCCTCGCGCGAAGCCGTGGCCGAAAGCCTCTTCACCCAGGTGAAGGACCGCGCCCACACCGTGGGCCTGGAGCTGCTGCGCTTCGGCATCAAGGACGTCGTCCTCCCGGGTGAGATGAAGGAGCTGCTCAACCGCGTCATCCAGGCGCAGAAGGAAGCGGAGGCCAACGTCATCATGCGGCGCGAGGAGACGGCCGCCACCCGCTCCATGGCGCAGACCGCCAAGGTGCTGGCGGAGAACCCGCTGCTGGTGCGCCTCAAGGAGCTGGAGGCCTACAAGGACCTCGCGTCCAAGGTGGGCCAGGTGCACCTCGTCCTCGGCGAGGGCGCGGTGCCCACCCTGCAGCTCAAGAGTCACTGACTCGCGAATCAATCTCGGGTTAGCCTCGCGGCCCCACCCCCGCGAGGAGCCCGAGATGTCGTCTTCGAACCACTACGTCCCCAACCTGCGCGATATCGAGTTCAACCTCTTCGAGTTCCTCGATATCGGCCGCGCCTCGCTGGGCCACGCACCCTTTGGCGACCTGGACGAGACGGCCGCGCGCCAGATGCTCCAGATGTTCGCCCAGCTCAGCGTCAACGAGCTGGCCCAGAGCTACGAGGAGCCGGAGCACCACCCGCCGAAGCTCGAGAATGGCGAGGTGACGCTGCCGCCGGGACTGAAGAAGGCGATGAATGCCTTCTTCGACGCGGGCATGCACCTGCTGGAGCAGCCGCCGCACCTGGGCGGAATGGGCGCGCCGCCCTCGCTGGGCTGGGCCGCGTTCGAGCTGCTGGTGGGCGCCAACTCCTCGCTGGCCTTCTACACGCTGGGCAACCTGCTGGCGCGCATCATCGACCGGCTGGGAACGGACGCGCAAAAGCAGCGCTTCCTGCCGCACATGCTGGACCGCCGCTGGGGCGGCTCCATGGTGCTCACCGAGCCCGACGCCGGCAGTGACGTGGGCGCCGCCCGCACCAAGGCCCGCCGCGTCTCCGACGACGTCTGGGAAATCGAAGGGGTGAAGCGCTTCATCACCAACGGTGACTCGGACATGTCCGAGAACATCATCCACATGGTGCTGGCGCGTCCGGAGGGCGCGGCGCCGGGCACCAAGGGCCTGTCGCTGTTCGTCGTGCCCAAGTACTGGGTGAACGAGGACGGCAGCCTGGGTGAAGCCAACGGCGTGGTGTGCACCAAGCTGGAGAAGAAGATGGGGCTGAAGGGCTCCGTCACCTGTGAGATGACCTTCGGCGACGGGAAGCCCTGCCGCGGCCTGCTGCTGGGCGAGGTCCACGACGGCATCCGGCAGATGTTCTACATCATCGAGCAGGCCCGCATGGCCGTGGGCGTGAAGTCCATGGCCACGCTGTCCGCCGGCTACGGCCGCGCGCTGGCCTTCTCCAAGGACCGCCTCCAGGGCGCGGACCTGATGCAGGCCCGGGACAAGACGGCGCCGCGCGTACCCATCTTCCGCCACCCCGACGTGCGCCGCATGCTGATGGCGCAGAAGGCCCACGCGGAGGGCATGCGCGCGTTGTGTCTCTACACCGCGTTCATCCAGGACGGCGTGGAGCGCAAGGGCGGCCACCGCGCCACCGAGGCGGGCGAGCTGGACACGCTCAACGACATGCTGCTGCCGCTGGTGAAGGGCTACTGCTCGGAGAAGGCCTACGAGTTGCTGGCGCTGTCGCTCCAGGTCCACGGCGGCTCCGGCTACCTGCAGGACTACCCGGTGGAGCAGTACATCCGGGATCAGAAAATCGACACGCTCTACGAGGGCACCACGCACATCCAGGCGCTCGATTTGCTCATGCGCAAGGTGGCGCGTGACGGCGGCGCGACGCTCCAGGGCCTGCTGTCCCAGATTCGCGAGACGGCCGAGCGCACCGGCGAGGCGCTGGAGGCCGAGCGCGCCGCGCTGGGCCGCGCGCTGGGCGACCTGGAGACGATGCTCGGCACGCTGATGGGCAAGCTGGGCGAGTCCGTCTACCACGTGGGCCTGCAGGGCAACCGCGTGCTGGCCGCCGTCGCGGAGGTCGTCATCGGCTGGCTGCTGGTGCGCCACGCGGAGGTCGCGCAGGAGCGCATGAAGAGCAACCCAGGGGACCGCGCCTTCTACGTGGGCAAGCTCGCCAGCGCCCGCTGGTTCTGCCACGAGGTGCTGCCCGGCGTCGCCCACGCCGCCCGCATGGTGGAGCACGGCAACCTGGACCTGATGGAGGTCCCGGAAGAGTCGTTCTGAGGCGGAGACACCGACGCGAGCCTGGCCACCGGTGCCAGGCCCACCGTCGCGGCCGGGAGGCGCCCGCTACTTCGGCACCGGCAGCCCGCGCGCCGCCAAATCCCGCTCCACGTACAGCCGCAGGACGTGCATGAAGTCCTGCGCGTTCGTCACCACGCCGAAGGCCTGGTGCGTGCCGCGGTCCTTCAGCTTGCTCACCACGAACTCGGACGAGTCCACGCAGATGGTGGGCAGCTCCCGCAGCGAGCCGTCCTGCTCCGTGACGAACGCCGGCAGCATGTTGCCGGTGGCGATGGCGTGCAGCGCCGTGGCGATCATCACCGCCATGGTGGCCTTCACCGCGTGCTCGCGCATGGCCACCTGCGCCTCCAGGTTGTCCGTCACCACGTCCGGCAGCGGCCCGTCGTCACGGATGGAGCCCGTCAGCACGAAGGGCACGCCATGCACCACACACGCGTGCATGATGCCGTTGGTAACCACCCCGGCCTCCACCGCCTTGGCGATGGAGCCCGCCGCCCGCACCTTGTTGATGGCGCGCATGTGCAGCCCGTGGCCGCCCGAGGTGGCCTCGCCCGAGCCGCTCATCCCCAGCGTGGTGCCGAAGATGGAGGCCTCGATGTCATGCACCGCCACCGCGTTGCCCGCCAGCAGCGCGCCCACGAAGCCATGGGCGACGAACCACGTCATGTCCGCGCGCGCCCGCGAATGCACCAGCGCCGGCCCCGTCACCCAGATGGGGTAGCCCCCGCGCTCGCGCTCGTCCACCAGCACCCGGGCCATGTGCGCGTAGTCGATGGGCTTCTCGCGAGACACCGCGCTCGTCATGAACTTGAACTCGCCCTCGCCTTCACCCGCGAGGTAGGCGGTGTTCACGTACACGCCTTCGCTGCCGTCCTCCGCGAAGCCCACCACCACGCGCTCGCCCGCACGCACGCGGCGGCCTTCGCGAATCCACAGCTCGCCCTGCGCATCCAGCACCAGCGCCCCGTCCATGCGCGGCTCGCGAGGCATGCGCCACGCGCCGCCCACGCGCACGTAGGTAGGCAGGTTCGTCGTGGTGAAGAAGCCCTCCGGCAACACGCCGTCCGCGGGCGCCGGCTGGAAGCGCGCGTCCGGACAGTGGGAGAAGCGCGCGGCCGTGAAGTCAGGATGAGGAATGGAGCTCACCCCGGCACCATGCGCGGAGCCCTGGCCCGCTTCAAGCGCCTCGGCATCCGCGGGCCGCCAGATGTCGGGGGGCGACAGTAACGAGGGGATTGCCCGTCATTACATCTGCGCGCCCACACCCACTCCGCCCGTCAGTGGACGGCTGCTGGCCGGGGCCAGCTCACAACGCAGCAGCTCCGCGTAGCGAGCCGCGGCATGCCGCAGCCGGGCCGCCTCGTCCGGCGCGTGTGCGTCGTAGGACGCGGCGGCCAGCGCATGGTCCCCCAGTTGGAAGGCCAGGTAGGCCTGCCGGTGGAAGCGCAGCAACTCCAGGGGCGGGAGCCGGCCCTTGTGGCGCTCCACCGTGGCGCAGAGCGCGGCCAGCTCCTCCGCGTCCAGCGACAGCTCCACCGCCGCGCCCGCCAAATCCCAGGACAGGTCCTGGCAGCCCACCAGGTCATGCGCCCGGTGGTGGTCCACCGCATCCGCCTTGAGCACGCGGCCACCGGGCAACACCAGCCACTCCCACGCATGCATCCGGTTGTCCGTCACCGTCCGGCGCACCATCCGCTCCAGCGCGCCCAGCCGGGGAATCCACACATGGAGCGCCTGCGCCACCTCGCGTCCCAGCGCGACCTCCGTGTTGTAGCGAGCCATCTCCCACAGCTCGCGCGAGGAGGCGCCGCACCCATCCTCCACCCGGCCGAAGTGACGCGAGCGGAAGCCCAGGTACGCCCCCACGCGCGCCACCAGCTCCCAGCGGTCCCCCCCGCGCTCCACCGTGCTCAGGGGCCGCGCCTCCTCCAGCCATGGCTGCACCAGGAAGCCGTGCTTGAGCCCCGAGACAGGCACACCCAAGCCCGCGTCCGCCAACACCCGCGTCTGGAGATAGGCGCGCGCGCCATAGGCCCCCAGGCCCGCGAACTTCAGCAGCCACGGCCGGCCGCCCGCGCGCAGCAGGTACTTGCGGCGCTCACGCCAACGGTGCACCGGGGGCCACGCCGCCTTCGGCAGGTCGTGCAGCAGGTGCTTCCGCCAGCCACCCGCGCCCAGGTCCTCCAGCGGCGCGGTCGCCTTGCCCGTCACGTCCTCCACCCAGCTCGCGAGCGAATGGGCGGGCTCGGCCGGCGTCACCATCACCGACTCGAAGTCCACCACCCCGCGCTGGGCACGGCGCCAGAGCTCCCGGTGCCTCGGCGTTGCGTGAGGTCCCACGTCACCGCCGTGTCCCGGCAGGAAGTACAGGGACGAAGGCGCCACGCCATGCGCCTCCAGGAACTCGGCCACCGCGCCGAACGACGAGCCGGACCGCCCCGGCCCCTCGTCCACCACCACGAAGCGGTAACCCGCGCGTGCCTCGTCCACCAGCTGCGCGGTCCGCTCGGGTGACAGCGACAACGTGCGCCGGTAGGGATGCCCGCGAGGCCGGACGAAGCACACCGCCTGGGTGCCCAGCGCCGCGGCCACCACGCCCGCCAGCCCCGTGCCAATGCCGCGAATGCCCACGACGCGCCAGGGACCGCCCTGCGCTGGCAGCGCCCGCGCCGACGCCAGGTAGCTCTCCGGGTAGAGGCCTTGAAGCGCATACCCGCGAGGCACCTTGCACCGCACCCGCTGCGGCAGTCCCAATCCGCCCAGCGCCTCCAGCGCACTGCCCACCTGCGACAGGTCCGCGCGGAAGCCGTCCGTCCAGGACGCCACCACCGCGCGGCCCAGCGCCAGCAGCGTGGACTCGCAGGCCCGCGCCAGCACCGTGTCGCCGTCCTCGCCCTGCTGGACCACCTGCTCCGCGTCCAGGACGCCCTGCGCCCACTCCCCCGCGCGGATGAGCAGCGACACCAGCGCCGAGTGACGCGTCAGGCCCGGAGGCAGCGCGTCCACCTCCCACCAGGCGCTGGCCAGCGCACGCGCCTCCGCGGTCGGGTCCACCTCTCGCGGATGTTCTCCGGACACCAGCATCACGGCGCTCCCTCAGTCCTCATTCCCACGGGAAGAGGGTGGCGGCTGCGTCAGATGGCTGTGCGCAATGGCGGCCAGCGCTTCCAGCGTGGGCACTGCCCACGTCACCGCGTGACGCTGGCGCCAGGCGTCCGCCCACGCCATGAAGGTGCGCAGCTGCTCCGTGCTGGGCGACACCTGCCAGCGCCGCCGCTTCGCCAGGGACAGCGCCTCCAGCGGCGGATGCCCCAGCGCCACCAGGACGCACAAGGCGAGCAGCGCGCTGCGCCCCACCCCGTGCTCACAGTGGATATAGACTTTGTGGCCCCGGGCCAGCTGCTCCGTCACCCACGCGACGCCGTCATCCAGCCGGTCGCCACGGATGGCCCGGAGGTCCTCGGTGGGCAGGTGCAACAAGGTGATGCCGTGCTCGCGCAGGACGTGCTCGTCGTCACAGGCCTCCACCCGCACGTCCACCACGCAGCGGATGCCCAGCGCCCCCGCGAGGTGCTCCGCCGTATCGACGGGGAAGCGGCCCCCCACCGCCAGCGAGGGCAGCACCCAGTCCAGGTTCAATCTCCGGGACGGCGCGCTCATGTCGCCCAAGGTAGGGCCGCTCACCGACGCTGGCACCCTCCGCGGACGCCCAAAGCCCTTTTGAAGTGCTTTTCGACCCACCTCTTGGAAAATCCGCAGGAATCACGGGGGGTTCCGGGGTGCTGGCCTTGAAAATCCAGGGGCACGCAACTCCGTCTCTCAGGCTTCGAGAATAGGTGCAAGACGTACATGCGACGCCCCCCCAGCGCCGCTCCACACCCCCACGGAGCCCCCCATGAGCAGCTACCGCATCAAGTCGGGCGACACCCTCTCCCACCTGGCGCAGCGCCACAACACCAGCGTCAGCGCGCTGATGAAGGCGAACCCGCAGATCAAGAACGCGGACCTCATCTACGCCGGCAAGTCGCTGAACATCCCGGGTTCGCGGGACTCCTTCGAGAGCGGCTCCGCGGGCAGCGCGGGTGGCGCCACGGCCGGTGGCAGCAGCGGCGGTGCGCAGGGCGTGCAGGGCCCCAACAGCTCCGGCCCCGGCACCCGCGGCCCCAAGGGCAGCCCCTTCGACATCGCGTCACAGCACCTGAACAAGAACGCGAGCTCGCTGAAGCTGGAGAAGAACGGCGTGGGCGCGGACATGGAGGACTGGGTCCCCAACAACGTCAACTGCGCCAACTTCGTGTCCGCCGTGCTGGAGCAGTCGGGCCAGATTTCCGACGCGCAGCACGACAACAGCGTGATGGGCCTGATGGCCAAGCTGGACCGGGACCCCAACTTCAAGCGCATCGACCTGAGGGACGCGAAGCCGGGTGACGTGGTCTCCATGAAGACCAACGGCGGCCAGCACGTGGTGATGTTCGCGGGCTGGAAGGACGGCAAGCCGACGTTCATCGGCTCCAACAACGTCAACTCGGATGGCTCGCAGCGCGTCACCATCTCCAGCATGAACTACCCCATCATGGCGGTGCACCAGTACCAGGGCTGAGCACCCGCCCGCAGCTGAGCGAGCACCTCCGGGGCTCCGCGTCCGACCTTCCAGGCGGGCACGGGGCCCCGCTGGCGTTCAAGCGCCCGCGGCGGCTCAGCGCCGGGGCGCCAGCGACAACGCGGCCTGGAGTACCGGTCCGTGCTGTAGGCGATGAACGCGTCGTCGCGCAGCTGCTCCAGCCGCACCCGCGGACGCTTCGCCTGCGGGTGGTGCGCGGGCAGCACGAGGAAGGGGTGCGTGCGCCCCACCTCGCGCGTCTCCACGTCATCGGGCACCGCCGGCGGGTGGTCCACCACCAGGTCCGTGTCCCCCGAGCGCAGCACGTCCAGCGCGGGCGTCTTGGACTCGAAGAGGGCGACCTCGATGTCCGGCCGCTTCGCCTGGAGCTTCCGCAGCCACGCGGGCGGCAGGTGCCGCAGCACGTGGCCGGAGGCGTGGATGCGCAGCGTGCCGCCCAAGCTGTGAGCGCTCAGGGCGCGCCGCGCCCCGCGTGCAGGCAGACCACGGCCTCATCCAGCAGGTCGAGCGCCGCGTCGGACCAGCCCCGGAGCTTCATGCGCGGGGACACAGGCGAGGTGACGGGGATGAGGCCAGCGACGGCGGCGTCCTCGATGAGCTGCGCCTGTTGCTCGGGGTTGAGCTGGGCCCACCGCTTCTCGCGGCTCACGCCCTTGCGCCAGTCGTAGCCATCTCCGGACCACTGCGCGGCCAGCGCGGCGCTCAGGTAGGCCGTGCCGCCGTGCTGGTGCTGCCACACGTGCGTCAGCTCGTGGACGAGCAGGCCGAAGTCCACGGCCCCGCTCCGAGGCGGAACGAAGACGGTGTTGCCGTGCGCGAAGGCCCGCCCGGGGAGGCCCAGCAGGCCCAGCCGGCCGACCTTCACCCGCACCGCCGCGTAGTCCAGGCTGTCTCCGAAGACGGGCCGTAGGCGGCTGATTTCCTCCACCGTGAGGCGGCGGCCCGGTGGCTCCAGGCCGACCAGCACCTGCACCGAGCTGAGCACGCGCCCGCCCACCATCAACACGGCGTCCGCGGGGAGCTGCGCCACGCGCGTCAGGCCTTGGCCCAGTTGAGGCAGTCCCTCGCGAGGCCGGCCGCGCGCGCACTGCGCCACGCCTCCGCCCATCGCCTTCAACACCACGCCCACGCTGCGGGCCACGCCCACCGACGCGCTCGAGACACCGGTGAGCAGGCCCCGGCCCGCATCCACCAGCCGCTCGGAGATGGTGGCCGCGTGGCTCATCCCATGTTCCTCAGCGCCCCACCGTCATGGCGCTCAGCCCGGAGAGGCCCATCACGGACTCCACCAGCGTGCGCAGCGCGCCCGGGCGCCACGGACGGGACAGCGCGAAGTGCGTGAGGCTGGAGGCGCTGTAGGCCGCCGCCACCTCTGGACGGAAGTGCGACGACACGAGGATGCGCGGCCCCGACAAGTCCCTGTCCACCAGCCGCGCCAGGAAGGTCGGCACGGCCGCTCGCTCCACGGAGTCCAGGTCCACAATCACCGCCTCGGGCACCACGCCCAGGTCCATCCGGCGGTCCGCCGACGCGATGCCCAACGTGGGGACCAGCTCGAAGTCTGACGCCAGCTCGCGGCCCATGGCCAGCCGGAAGAGCGGCTCCTCCGAGACGAGCATCACCCGAGGCCCCTTGGGCACGCTCCGGTGACGCCGTGCGGGCGCGGGCGTGGGCTCGAGGGGAAGACGCAGTGCGCCAGCCTCCACCAGGTGGCGGGCATCGAGGAGGGACTGCGCACGGCGAATCAGGGGGGAGGGGGCGCTGGACACAATGCGACAATAACCAGCAATAGCGGAAATATCAAACTTTACTTCAATTTCTAAGCATAGTTCCTGGATTTCGGACCTTCAAACCCGCGGAGACGGACGAACCAAGACATCCGTTCAGCAGGTCAAAAGTAACACCTATTCAGATGTATCGGGTCTGCTTTGACCCATATCGTTCCGCTGGGAGTCGCCGCGGCGCTCACTCGAACTCGAGCGCGCGCTGGAAGTCGGCCGGGTTGGAGGCCGCGCTCTGCGCCGTGTCCAGGGTGATGAGCCCCTCCCGGTAGAGCTGCGTCAGGTGCTGGTCGAAGGACTGCATGCCGAACATGTCGCGGCCCTTCTCGATGACGTCCTTCAGCTCGTTGGCGCGGTCGTCGCGGATGTACTGCTCCACCGTCTTCGTCTGCACCATGATTTCCAGCGCCACGGTGCGGCCCTTGCCGCTTGCCCGGGGCAGCAGGCGCTGCGACACCGTGGCCTTGAGGCAGTCCGCCAGGCGCATGCGCACCATCGTCTGCTCTTCGGCGGGGAACACCGACACCAGTCGGTTGATGGTGCGGGACGCGTCCGTCGTGTGCACCGTGGAGAGCACCAGGTGGCCCGTCTCCGACGCCTTGAGCGCGATGTCGATGGTCTCCGTGTCGCGCATCTCACCCACGAGGATGACGTCCGGGTCCTGGCGCAGCGCCGCGCGCAGCGCAATCGCGAAGCTCTGCGTGTCCGGGCCAATCTCCCGCTGGGAGATGGAGGACTTGATGTTCTTGTAGATGAACTCGATGGGGTCCTCGATGGTGAGGACGTGCAGGTTCTCCGTGCGGTTGATGTGGTCAATCATCGACGCCAGCGTGGAGCTCTTCCCCGAGCCCGTCGCGCCCGTCACCAGCACCAGCCCGCGCTCGTTGCCGGCGATCTTCTTCAGCACCTGCGGCAATCCCAGCCCGTCAATGGTTGGGATTTCATCCGGGATGATGCGCAGGATGCACGCCAGCGAGCCCCGCTGCCGGTAGATGTTCACCCGGAAGCGCGCCACGCCCGGGAGGCTGTAGGACGCGTCGCACTCCTGAAGCGTGTCGATTTGCTTCTTCACCTCGGGGTCCGACACGACATGGACCGCCACCTGTCGTGTGTGGTCCGCGTGAAGCTTCTCCATCTTCAAGGGCCGGAGCGCGCCATTGACCCGGTAGATGGGCGGGTCTCCCGGCCGGAAGTGGATGTCCGATGCACCGTTCTGCACACCGACCGCGAGCAGCTTGTTGAGCGTTGCCAGATCCAGGGGCGTGTCCCTCTTCAGCTAGGAGAGCCACGGATTCTAGGCGGACGCGTAGCAGATGCACAGGGTGTGCAATCAACCCGGGGCGGCCCCCAATAGCCTGTCCCCCTGTAGGTATAGACGCGCACCCCGGCGATGGTGGCAAGTCCACGCACCACCGGCTGCTGCACCTTGACGAAGATGCGCTGACCCGACTCACCCGACATCGGCCTTGACACTCACCGCCACCCTACCGCGTCGGCAGCTCGCGGAACATGATGCCATCCAGTTCCAGGCGGCGCACGGCGTCCACGAAGCGGGCCGTGCCGATGACCATCGTTGCGAAGTTACCCACTCGGAACAGGTCCAGCTCCGGGGGTAGAGACTCCGCGTCCAGTATGGGTTCTTCGGGCCAACTGAACGACTGTCGGCCGCAGGTTGGGCACGGCGGGGGCACGTCCGGAGGAATGCAGTCCGGATGCAACCGACCGTGCGGCCCTATTTGAAGCTCCAGCAAATCTGGCGGGGCCTTTTGGCGAAACCGAAGCTCAGTGCGACAACCCACCAAGCCGCGCACGCCTTCCGCTTGAAGTCGCTCTAGCGCGTCCCGTCGCATCAAAAGCCTTATCCCACCCACCCAATCAATGGGCCCGAAACGTCCGAAGGCGCGGCCCATCAAGGCACCGAAGTGCGTACCTGGGGGGAGCTCCACATGTGGGGGCACCAGGGGACGCACCAACTCGCGCAGGCGCGCAAACTCGGGGAAGGACTCAGGTCTGGCCTTCTCGAACTCGCGGTGCTCCGGAAGCTCCGAGAGGTCAACGGACGGGTAGTCGTGCCCCACGTCGCTCCATGTGGCGCCGCACGCGAGGCACCGCACGCCGGGAAGTCGCCACTTATGGGACGCATCGACTTCCCCGCCATGCTTCGCGGTGGCGGGTCTGTCCTCGCTCAACAGGAAAAACTGGCTCATTCGTGCCTACGCTCCAGGGCGAGAATAATAGGGCTGGACAGGGCCACCCATGAGCTCGAATCTGTGAATCAGTTCGCCCGCGTGCCGGAAAATCTCCTCCGGGCTGGCCTTGGGCTTTGCTCGCATGAATGCCCTCCATGCATCGTTCCATTCCCCTCCGCGCCCGTTGCCGTCGTGAATTCGCCTGTGGACATGAAGTGGAATGGGCATCGTGTAGTTGTGGATTTTAACGCCTTGCTGTTCGAACCAGTCCGCCAGGTCCCGTGACTGAGGGAAGATGTGATGCTTCTCCCAGCGTCCACGCATGAGTTGGCGCGAAGGCGGGATGACCTTCGCAGGAGCACCGTTCCAGTTGGGGAAGACCATGACGGCGCCACGCGGGAGATTCTGGGCGCCGCCCCAACTCCTCCGTGGTCCGCGGCCGGGCGCCGCCGCCGCCACAGGCGGACGCGTGGGAGGGAAGCGCGCTAGCTCAATCTCCCCTGGCGTGTCCTCGCAGAGATAGAAACCGCAAGCGTCATCCAGGCACACAAGGGCGACGCACGGGTCCTCCCCATGGACGTTGCACGCTACCTCTGCCTCCTCCCATGCCTCTTGCACTGGCGGCTTGGCGGCGGTGGCGCAACTCAGCCAGGACACGGCGAACAGCGCAATCCAGGAAGCCTGAAGGGTTTGCACGGTCCGCAAAACCTACCATTCCAACCTGCCGTGCCGTCCATCCAGTACGCCACGACGAATCAGCAGGGGTTTAGCCCGCCGCGTCGTGCTCGAAGTGCTACGAATTCCAGGCGGACGCGTAACAGATGCACAGGGTGTGCAATCAACCCGGGGCGGACACCAGGGTCAGCTCGGCAATCTCAGGCGAGGGCCCCAGTCGCAGCGGCGGCCCCCAATAGCCTGTCCCCCGGTGGGTATAGACGCGCACCCCGGCGATGGTGGCAAGTCCACGCACCACCGGCTGCTGCAACTTGATGAAGAACATGAAGGGAAACACCTGTCCGCCGTGCGTGTGCCCGGAAAGCTGCAGGTCCACCATCACCCCAGCCTCCGCCACGCGCAGGGCGGACCGGGGCTGGTGGGCCAACAACAGACGCGGCACGCCGTGGGGCGCCCCGTGCAGCGCCAGCTCCGGACGGCTGGCATGCGAGGCAATGATGTGCCCCGCGTCATGGTCCGTCACCCCCGCGATGGTGAGCCGCGCGCCGTCGCGCTCCACCACGCGGTGCTCGTTCTGGAGGACGGTGAGGCCCAGGCGCGCCACCTCCGCCGCCCAGGCTGGGCCCCCGTGGTAGTACTCGTGGTTGCCGGTGACGTAGAAGACGCCCAGCGACGCGCGCAGCTCCGAAAGAGGCTTCACCTCGTCCCGCAGCGCCTCCACGGTGCCGTCCACCAGGTCGCCCGTCACCGCCACCACGTCCGGCTGGAGCGCGTTCACCTGCTCCACCACGCGCCGCAGCCAGCGGCCGTCCAACGTGGGCCCCACGTGGATGTCCGAAATCTGCACCACCTTCAGGCCGCTGAGCCCGGGCGCCAGGCCCGCCACCGGCACCGTCACCCGCTCCACCGTCGCCCGGCCACGCGCCGTGATGAAGGCGTACACCACCGCCGGCACCGTCACCCCCACCGCGACCAGAGCCTTGCCCCGGGCCAGGGCCAGCGCGTCCGTCACCACGCCCGACCACGACAGGCCCAGCCCCACCAGGTCCGCGACCACCACCGCGCTCAGCAGGATGCCGAAGGCCCCCAGCCACACGTAGGACGTCCACTGGAGCGCCTGCGTCCAGAGGGTCGGCTCGCGGCGCGACGCCGCCATCCCCACCGGCAGCGACAGGAAGAGCAGCGCCACCAGGACGGGGCCCAGCCAGGCCCACGGCGCGGGGAGCTGCGGGCTCACGAACAGGCGCACCGCGAGGTACGCGTGCAGCCCGCCCATCAGCGAGAGGATGCCGCCCAGCGACATCAACCACCGCAACGCCAGCGACAGGGGCACCCTGGGCCGCCGGGCCTCCTGCTCCACTCCTGGGGTCAGCTCCGCCACGAACGACAACCTCCTTCTCACCGGTGCCAGCCATGACCGCGCCCGGAGCGCGGGGACATAACGGCCGCCTGGGGCCGCTGCCCGGCAACCCGCCCGGACACCAGGCGGGTCAACGCCTCATCTCGTGCACCACACCTAAGCCACGGGCGACGGGTTGGCGAGCCGGCTACGTTCAAAGCATGAGAACTTCACGTATCTTCACAGCCGCGCTGCTCGCGGCGGCGGGCGCGGCCTGGGCCCAGCCCGTCCAGTACCTGGACCTGCGAACGCCTCGGGTCGCGCTCAACGCGCGCGTCACCGACCGCGACCTCACCAGCCCCGACCTGCAGGTCGGCTTCAGCGACGACGCCCTGCGAGGCCGCGCCTTCGGCAGGCCCCTCAACCTCACGCTGGACGCCGCGCGGGTCCGAGGCATCTACGGAAGCGGCCCCGTGGACCTGCGGCTGACGCAGGAAGCAGGAGGCCTGCGCGCCAAGGGCACGTTCGGAGGACAGCTCACCGACTTCCGGGTGACGCCGCGGACGTTCAAGGGCGACGTGGGCCGGTGCAGCTACGAGCTCACGGCCTCCGATGAAGGCCGCTATCAAGGCTGGCGTTCGTGCCTCGCCGGATTGGAGAACCCGGTTTCGCTGTCGATTCCGCCTGCCATTGGCGGCGACGACGCCCGGCTCGTGGCCACCCTGGCTTTGATTCTGTCGCGGTAGCCCCACCTCGGGGCGGCTATGGTGCGCGCCGTTTCCTCACGACGGAGCGCATCCATGGCACGCATGCACGAAGTGGACTTCCACATCTACGGCGAGGACCTGCAGTTCGTCGAGGTGGAGCTGGATCCAGGAGAGGCCGCGGTCGCCGAAGCCGGCACCCTCATGTACATGGAAGACGGCATCGAGATGGAGACCATCTTCGGTGACGGCTCGGAGAAGACGAGTGGCTTCTTCGGCTCGCTGCTGGGCGCGGGCAAGCGCCTGCTGACGGGCGAGTCCCTCTTCACCACCGTCTTCCTCAACAAGAGCGGTGGCGGCAAGCGCAAGGTGTCCTTCGCCGCGCCCTACCCGGGCAAAATCATCCCGGTGAACCTGGGCGAGCTCGGCGGTGAGCTGATTGCGCAGAAGGACAGCTTCCTCGCGGCGGCCAAGGGCGTGACGCTGGGCATCGCCTTCCAGAAGAAGCTGGGCACCGGCTTGTTCGGCGGCGAGGGCTTCATCATGCAGCGGCTCCAGGGTGACGGGCTCGCCTTCATCCACGCCGGCGGCACGCTGCACGAGCGCACGCTGGGCCCGGGTGAGCTGCTGCGCGTGGACACCGGCTGCATCGTCGCGTTCCAGCCCACCGTGGACTACGACATCCAGATGGTGAGCGGCATCAAGACGGCCTTCTTCGGCGGCGAGGGCCTCTTCTTCGCCACGCTGCGCGGCCCCGGCAAGGTGTGGCTCCAGTCGCTCCCCTTCAGCCGGCTCGCGGGCCGCATCCTCTCCGCCTCGCGCCCGGGTGGCGCGACGGGAGAAGGCAGCGTGCTCGGGGGCGTCGGCCTGGGCAGCCTGCTGGGCGACGACTGACGCACCGGGCAGGCCGGCCGCTCGCGGACCGCTATCCGCGACGCCGCCGCGACAGGCCGGCCAGCCCCGCCAGCAGCACCCAGGAGCCCACCGCGCCCACGGGAGCGGCGCCGCAGCCACACCCCACGTCGAGCGCCGCGGGCCCCCGCACCTGAAAGCCCGTGGTCCGCGAGCGCGCCGGCGCCTGGCTGGAGGTGACGAGGTGCTCCTGCGCCGCGACATCGTGCGAGCCCACCGACAGCGCGCGCTCGCGGGGCACCTGGTAACGGAAGGCCCCGGTGTCATCGGCCGTCACCGTGGCGACCTCACTGCCGTCCACCTCGATGACCACCGTGGCGCCAGCCGTCGCCGCGCCCGCGAACAGCGGCGTGGAGTCCACCACCTCGCCCTCCGCGGGGACCACCAGCACCGGCCAGCCGTCCTCCGGCACCTGCGTGCCGCCATCTCCCTGGGACGTGCCCGCGTCCTGCTCGGACGTGCCGCCGTCGCCCCCGCCGCTCACCTCCTCGGACTCGAAGCGGATGGGCTGCGAATAGGGCCCGCTGAGCCCCGCCTCGTTGTGCGAATGGACAGTGACGAAGTGCGGGCCCGGCGCCAGCGGTGTTTCGAACGGCCACTGGTAGCGGAAGCGGCCCGCGCCATCCACGGGGATGATGACCTCGGGGCCATTGTCCACTTCGATGCCCACCGTCGGCCCGTTGGGCGCGACGCCCGCGAACAGCGGCGTGGTTCCCACCGTCTCGCCGTCCCGCGGAATCACCAGGATGGGCTCCACCACCACGCCGCCATCCTCCAGCGTGGCCGCGACGGAGAACGACACGGGCGCGGAGGGCGCGCTGTACGCGCCCAGCGACTCCGCCACCACATGGACCGTGTGCGCGCCGACATCGAGCGGCGCCTGCTCCGGAGGGATGGCCGCGGTGAACAGGCCATCCGCGCCAGCGCCCACCTGAAGCCGCTCGACGCCATCGACGAACACGAGGACCCGGACGCCAGGGTCCGCCCGGCCTTCGAAGCGAGGCCGGTGTGGAAGGCCCACCGCTCCGGACACAGGGGAGATGACAGCCGGCATCCCGGGCGCGCGATAGGCCGCGAGGTATTCCTCGGCGAAGCCCTCGCTCCCCATGCCCGCGCCATGGGTGCCGCCATCGGCCGTGTTGATGGTTCCAGCGGCGCCACCCGGCACGCCCCTGGGACATGACGCCGTCACCCCTTGCAGCAGCACGCCGCCGCCACCGCCGCCACCGCCCGGGCCGAGCACCCAGTCCGGGTAGCTGACGTTGCCACCGTTGCCGCCCGCGGCCTGGGCACTCCCGCAGGCCAGCGCGTCCTGCGCGCGAAGGATGAGGACACCGCCCGCGCCGCCGCCGCCCGCCCCATCGTCGCCCGGCGTGTGGCCGGCCGCGAGCCCATCCGCGGAGAAGCGCCCTGCGCCGGAGAACACCCTCGCCCGGATGAGCACGACACCGCCGCCCGCGCCGCCCCCCGAGCCCAGGTCATCATTGCCCTCCCCCGCGCCACCGCCGCTCCCGAACACGAACTTTTCGATGAGCGAATAGTTCGCGGGCGCGCCACCGAGACCGCCCATGTCCCGCGCCAGGTCCGCCTCCGACGTGCGGCCTCCGACACCCCCCCGCCCTCCGTTCCCGCCTCCGCCCCCTCCCGCGTTGTGGCAGTTGCCGCCGCCGCCCTCACCCGCCACGGAGCCGCGCCCCGAGGCCGCGCCGAAGCGGCCCATCCGCAGGCCCTCCCCTTTGTAGGCACCGCCGGCCTCGGGAGGGATGTCCAGGCCGGTGCAGCCAAGGAGGTCCGCGTGGTTGAGGAAGGCCCCGCCCCGGAAGCCCATTCCATCCGCGCTGATGAGGCCGTGGTTCGTCACCGTGCCCGTGGCGAGGAAGGCCAGGATGCCGCCGCTGCGCCCGTCCCATGGCCGGGCAACGATGGAGGCACCCGCGGACACGAGGACGTTCGTGTACTCCGGCACGGAGACCACCTGCGCGCCGGGCGCGGTGTAGGCCTGCACCAGGGGCTCGGAGAGGCGCAGCACGGGCGGCGAGACCGTCACCGCGTCCACGCGCGACAGCTCCCAGTGGCCCATCCGCCGAAGCTCCAGGGTGCCGCCGTCGCTGGAGACCACGGCCTCCTCCGACCCACCGCTCTGGTGGAGCAGCACCAGCATGCCCACGGTGAAACCCGAGACGCTCTGCACCGGAACGTCGCGGGCGCCGACCACCGCGAGGTCCGTCAGCGGCGTGGCGACATTGAGGACGCGCCCCACCGTCGTGACGGACAGCGCGCCATCACGGCCCGAGCCCAGGCCGAAGGAATCCAGCTCCGCCAACGCGGGAGACGCCGGGAGCAACACGAGCAGGCAGGTGAGGACGAAGCGCATCCCCCTCATGCTGCCTCAGAAGGAGGGTCCACCGCGAGTGCGAGCCCCTCTGGAGCCTCACTCGCCCGAGGAGTTCATCAGCGCCCGGCCGTTGCGCGGTGCGAAGAAGGACTGGCGCGCGAGCCTCGGCAGGGCGCGCTTGTCCACGCACCAGAGCTGGAGCGCATCCTCCCATTCGCCCAGCTCGGCCACCGCGCGCACATCCGGCGCATCGCGGTAGAGGCTGTTGAGGTTGTGCACCAACACGGACAGGTCCTCCACCTCCCAGCGCTCCGTCACGTCACCCGCCATGACGTGGAGCTCCAGCACGGGGCGCTCGCGCACATCCACCACCTTGAAGCGGCGGGCCGCGCCACCCATGGCGGTGGTGAGTGGACCCACCAGCTCGTCGGCGCGCACGCCATGGCCCACGGACACGCCGCCTTCGAGCAGGCCCGCGTCACACAGGCGCAGCATGGACACATGAGGAGGCTCGCCTCGCGGCAGCAGCGCCGCGGCGGCATCGCGGTCCTTGAGGAGTCGCTCCTGGATGAGCACGTCGAGCAATGGGGCCATCGCGGCCCACAGCCTATCGCTCCTCGCCGATCCAGTAGTCCACCTCCGCGGAGAGGGGCAGCGCGGTGAACAGGGTCCGCGCCGCCTTGTCGCCCCCGGGAGCACTGCCCGCGGAGATGACCACCTTCCCTGAGTCCGGGTACACCATGACGTCCGGCTCCACCATGGTGGAGAAGGCGAGGTAGCGCAGCGGCTCGGCCCCGTCGTTGAGGAGCTGGTGCGCGCCCCCGGGCCCCACCGGCAGCGCCACGTAGTCGCCCGCCTTGACGGCGACGGTGTCGTCCCCCAGGCGCAGCCGGCCCGTGCCCGCGAGGATGTAATAGGCCTCTTCGTTGGCCAGGTGGTAGTGCCGCGGCCACGCGTGTTTGCCGGGTGGCAGCTCCATCAAGCTGCACCCCAGCTTGCGGCCCTTGGCGGCGGCGCCCAGCTGCTTGCGGCGGTACTCCACCCGGGGGCCTTGCGTGACTTCGGTCCAGGGAAGCTCGGGCTCGTGGACGACGTGAGGATGCGAGGACATGGGCGGGTGCTCCTGTTCAGGGCCACGTCGCGAGCAGCGCGAATGGGACGTGTCGACACGCCATCCAGTCGAGTCGACAATGGCCTTCGCGGAGGTGCGTGAGACATGAGTAGGCCCAAGGGTGGACGCTCTCAATCTCGATTCGACCATCGACCTGAGGAGGAGCTCGTGAGCGCGGCACAGGCCGCCGCGCTCCTGGGTGTGAAGCGGGCCACGCTCTACACCTACGTGAGCCGGGGCCTCGTGCGCTGCGTGCCGGAGCGCGGCACCAAGGAGAACCGCTATGTGCGCTCCGACCTGGAGCGCCTGAAGGCGCGGCACGACGCGAGAGCGGGACACGCCGCGGTGGCCTCGGGCGCCTTGCGCTGGGGCGAGCCGGTCATCGACTCGTCGGTGTCCCGCGTCGGCGCGGAGGGGCTCGCGTACCGAGGCCATTCGGCGGTGACGCTCGCGGTGGAGGGACGCGCGTTCGAGGACGTGGCGGAGCTGTTGTGGACGGGCACGCTCCCCGAAGCAGCGTCACGGTGGCCCTCCCCTGAGCCGGCGTTTCCACCGTCCGAGCTGGCGAAGCTGCTGCCCCGAGGAACACCTCCCGTGGCCGCGCTGTCTGCGTTGGTGCCACTCCTGGGCGCAAGGGACCAGGCACGCTTCGCCGCTCCGCCCGAGCAGGAGCGCGCCCGCGCCCGGAGGCTGCTGCGCCACCTGGCAGCCTGGGTCTGCGTGGCGAACGCGCCGGGACGGGTGACGCAAGCCTTGAACGAGCCCACGGTGGCGCATTCCCTGGCGCGAGCCTGGAACACCCGAGTGAAGCGCGCACCGGAGCTGCTCAACCGCGCGCTGGTGCTGTGCGCGGACCATGAGCTGAACGTGTCCACGTTCACCGCGCGCGTGGCGGCCTCCTCCGGCGCGGACCTGTACGCCTGTTTGAGCGCCGCGCTGGCCGCGCTCTCCGGTCCCAGGCACGGAGGGGCCTGCGACCGCGTGGCGGCCTTGCTCGTGGAGGTGGGACGGCCGGAGCGTGCCGCGGAGGTCCTCCGGGAGCGGCTGCGGCGAGGTGAAGCAGTCCCAGGCTTCGGCCATCCGCTCTACCCGGACGGAGACCCGCGCACGCCGCCGCTCGTGGAAGCCGCGCGGAGCGTCAGGCCAGAGCCCCCCAGTGTCCGCGTTGCCAGCGCCGTGCTGGCAGCCATGCGCGCGGCGGGACATCCGCCCCCGTCCGTGGACTTCGGGCTGGTGATGCTCGCCGGAGCGCTGGGACTGCCTCCGGGCGCTGGCGCCACGCTGTTCGCCGTGGGGCGCGCCGCCGGCTGGGTGGCCCATGTGCTGGAGCAGCGGGAACAGGGCCACCTGCTGCGTCCCCGGGCCCGCTACGTGGAAGCAAAGCGTCCGGGCACGGCGTGACATGGGACTGCGTGAAGGGCCACTGTCGCCTGCCGCGCACCCACCGAAGTCCGTCGTTGGAGGCCCGCGCCCGTGAGGGGAAACTCCCGCGCCGTGGACACTCGACGCGTATATCCCCGTTTCGCCATCGCCTCACTGCTCGGCAACGTCGCCTTCCTCGCCTCGTGGGGCGTGGTGCTGATGCGCCCCTCGGGCTGGCAGGTGGTGGGCCCGCTCCTGCTCCTCATGTTCCTCGTCCTGCGGGTGGGCGGCATGTGGCTCTTCGCCTCGCGCCACCCGGTGGACGAGCGCCCGCGCATGCGCCGCACGGCGACCTTCACCACCGTGCTGGCGCTCATCGCCGTGGGCATCTGGGTCTACACCGTGCTGCAAGGCCCGCGCGGCTTCTGAACCCCAGAAACGGCTCGCGGGCGCCGCCTCCAGACTGAACCGTCCGGAAGCACAGCGCCCGCGAAGCCTACCGTGTGCTGACCGCTACACGTTGAAGCGGAAGTGCATGCAGTCGCCGTCCTGGACGACGTACTCCTTGCCTTCCACGCGCAGCATGCCCTTCTCCTTCACGGCGGACTCACTGCCCAGCTTCACCAGGTCCTCCCAGCGCATCACCTCGGCCTTGATGAAGCCGCGCTCGAAGTCGGAGTGGATGACGCCAGCGGCCTGCGGGGCCTTGTAGCCCTGGTGGATGGTCCACGCGCGGCACTCCTGCTCGCCCACGGTGAAGTACGTCCACAGGCCCAGCAGCTTGTAGCCAGCGCGCACCACCTTGTGCAAACCCGGCTCGGACAGGCCCGCGCTCTCCAGGAAGCCCGGCCGCTCCGACTCCGGGAGCTGCTGGATTTCGGACTCCAGCGCGGCGGCGAGCACCACCACCTCGAAGCCCTCCTTCGCGGCCATCTCCCGGACGGCCTTCACGTGGGGGTTGGCGTCCTCCTTGCCCAGCTCCGCCTCGCCGATGTTCGCCACGTACAGCACGGGCTTGTCGGTGAGCAGGAACAGGTCATGGATGGCGGCGCTCTCCTCCTCGGTGAGCTTCTGGGCGCGCACGGTGATGCCGTTGTCCAGGCTCGCCTTGACGCGGTCCAGCAGCGCCACCTCGGCCTTGGCCTCCTCGCCGGCCTTGCCGCCCATCTTCGTGTTCTTCAAGGTGCGCTCGCGGCGCTTCTCCACCGTCTCCAGGTCCTTGAGGCACAGCTCCGTGTCGACCACGTCCCGGTCCCGCACCGGATTCACCCCGCCCTCGACGTGGGTGACGTTTTCGTCCTCGAAGCAGCGCAGCACGTGGAGCACGGCGTTGACCTGGCGGATGTTGCCCAGGAACTGGTTGCCCAGGCCTTCGCCCTTGGACGCGCCGCGCACCAGGCCGGCGATGTCCACGAACTCCAGCGAGGTGGGCACCTTCTTCAGCGGCTTGATGAGCGCGGACAGCTGGTCCAGGCGGTCATCCGGCACGGGCACCACGCCCACGTTGGGCTCGATGGTGCAGAAGGGATAGTTGGCCGCCTGCGCGCCCGCGGCCGACAGCGCGTTGAACAGGGTGGACTTGCCGACGTTGGGCAGCCCGACGATTCCGATGGATAGACCCATGGTGATTCCCTGGAACACGCGCGCCGGGGGGCGCGCTTCCCCTGAAGGGGATTAGGCGGTGCGGCGCACGGCGCCGGTGGCGCTGGTGCCGTTCAGCGGCAGGCCCTGGATGAACTGCTCGGCCAGCGCGCGCTGCTTGCTGTCGTCCATGCGCTCGCTGATGAGCTTGCCGGCGACTTCCATGGCCAGGTCGACCGCCATGGAGCGGACCTCGGCGATGGCCTTCGCCTTCTGCTCGTCAATCTCGCGACGCGCGCTCAGCTTGAGCTCCTCGGCCTCCTTGCGGCTCTTGGCCATGAGCTCCTCGCGGAACTTCTCCATCTCCTGCGTGTTGCGGCGCATCATCTCCGCGGCCTCGCGGCGGGCCTCGGCGATGGCCGTCTTCTGGTCGGCCAGCAGCTTCTCCGCCTCGGCGCGCTCACGCTTGGCGCTCTCGATGGAGCTGGCGATCTGCTTCTCGCGCTCCTCGACCAGCGACAGGATGGGGCCCCACGCCTTCATCTTCAGGACGATGGCGACGATGACGAAGGTGATGAGGGTCCAGAAGATGAGGCCCGGCTGGACCTTCACGAGGTTACTGGCGGCGAGGACGGAGGGCAGGAACATGGCGGGATGTCCAGCGTGAGGGAGGGAGGCTGCGAAGACTTCGGTTACCGCGGCTGGAGCGACCGGCGCCCGAGGTGGAATTCCCTACGGGCACCGGCGACCGTCCAGCGATGACTCGACCTGCGCTCGCCTAGACCTTGGTGGCGAGCAGGATGCAAACGACCAGCGCGAACAGCGTGGCGCCTTCGATGAGGGCCGCCGCGATGATCATCGTGGTGCGGATGTCGCCGCCCGCGGCCGGCTGACGGCCCGTGGCGTCCATGGCGGCGGCGGCCAGCTTACCAATGCCGAGCGCGGCACCGATGATGGAGAGACCGGCACCCAGACCGGCGGCGAGGAAGGCAAGAGCGAGGTTGGTCATGGTGACACTTGTTCTTTCGTAGCGTGGACCCGCTTGTGGGGGGGTCGTGATGTCCCTTGAGGACTACCTCCGGCGGCCTTTCGAACCGCCGGGTCTTCGACCGGGGCGCCGGACCTTCCGCGCCCCGCTAACTCGTCACAAACGGCCTAGATGTGGTGCGCCCTGCCGTGGTCGTGGCTGGGGCCCACCTCGGACTCGTGGCCGTGGTCGTCATGGTGGTGACCCATGGCCACGCTCATGCCGATGAACAGCGCCGACAGCATCGTGAAGACGTACGCCTGCACGAAGGCCACGAACAGCTCGAGCAGGTAGATGGCGAAGGCGAAGGGCACGCTCACCAGCGCCACCGCCGGGTGGCCGAGGATGAAGATGAGGCCCAGGAGGAAGAAGAGGACGATGTGGCCCGCCAGCATGTTGGCGAACAGACGCATCGTGAGGGCGAAGGGCTTGGTGAACAGCCCCAGCACCTCCACCGGAATCATGATGGGCCACAGCCAGGGCGCCACGCCACCCGTCAGGTGCTTCAGGTAGCCGCCCAGGCCCGCCGCGCGGATGCCCGCCGCCTGGGTGATGACGAAGGTGCAGAGCGCCAGCGACGCGGTGACGGCCAGGTTGCCGGTGGCCGTCGCCATCCAGGGCACCAGGCCCAGCAGGTTCATGAAGAGGACGAAGAAGAACGCGGTGAGCAGGTAGGGCACATACCGGGGGCCCTCCTCCTTGCCGATGTTCTTGATGGCCAGCTCGTCACGAACGAACAGCACCAGCATCTCGATGAGGTTGGCGCCCGCGCCGCGCGGCACCAGCTTCGTCTTGTCGCGGTTGCTCCAGGTGAACAGGGTGGCCATCAGCAGCAGCGCGGCCAGCCACATCATCACGGTGTGCTTCGTGAGGGACAGGTCCAGGCAGCCTTCCGTGAGGCCCGGGATCTCCTCGCCGTGCGCCGTCATCCGCGCCGCGCACCCGTCGGCCTTCAGCGGGATGTGCCACTTCGGGAAGTCCAGCGCGTGGATGGGGCTGCTGAGCGGGACCTCGATCTCCAGGTAGGGCGAGTCCACGACGTGGTGGAGGATGTACCCCGGCACGTCGTCTTCGGACCCCGCGGCCCACGCCGTGGCAGCAAACAGACTGGCGAACAGCACCATTGCCTTGCGCATCACTCGTCTCCGCCCGCCGATTCCTTCGACGCGGCCATCACGTAGCTCACTTCAATCCACTGCAGCGCGAAGTAGACGCCGAAGAACCCGGCGATGAACGGCACCGCCGCCATTCCCCGCGACACCACGCCCAACAGTCCCGCCAACACGCCCACGGCCCGAAGGCCAAAGATGATTCCGACCACCTTCAGCGCGGCGTTGAGGTCCTGCCGCACCGCCCGCCGTTTCAGCACCAGCGCCACCGCGCCCGTCACCACCGCCAGCCCCACGCCCCACAGCGCCGAAACCCGGTCCTCCACCACCCGCGGCATCAACGCCGCCAGCGCCAGGCCCACCACCGCCACGCCACCCGCCAGCGCCGCATGACTCCGGAAGGAGTCCGTCCCGCTACCGCCGCCCCGCGCCGTCACTTCCGCTTCCCCAGCCGGGCCATCTCATGGAGGAATCCATAGAAGCCCACGCAGATACCCACCAGGCTCAGCACCACCATCAACCAGGGCCCCGTCCCCAACCACCCGTCCAGCCAGTAGCCACCCAGCACGCCCACCACCGCGCCACCCACCAGCTTCCACACCGCCGAGACGTAGGGTTGCGCCGCCCTCATCTGCCGGGCCGTCTCACCCAGCTCGCTGCCGTCCGAACCGCCCGGTTTCCGGGGCTCCTTCACTTCCATTCGGACGTCTCCCCAAACCCCTCTACGCGCGGGCGCCGCTTAACACCGAACACGCGGCACACGCAACCGCTACCATGGGCCGCGGCCCCCGGCCCCCAGCGGCGATTGCCGCTTCGGCAAGCTCAGCTACCGCCGATCTGCCCCGCATGGAATCGAGGACCTTTCCTCGAGGGCACACCCGGGCGTTTCTCCTCTGGGCGAGGCGCTCGAGCCCGGCGGTACAAGCAGGCGCCTGGGGACGAGGCCGCCTGCCCCAACCCCCAGGTGACCAGCCTCCGGGCGCTGGCCGGCCCGCTCCTCGGCGCCCGGGCGCCTGCGTCGCCAGCTTGCACCCGATACGCGTCAACCCACCGCGACACCTCTGGAGGACTTCATGCCGAAGCCGCTCGTGCTCACGTCCCCCCGCTTCAAGGACGGCGACCTCATCCCCATCGCCTACACCGGCGAGGGCGAGGACATCTCACCGCCGCTCCAATGGACGGGCATGCCCGCCGGGACGAAGAGCCTGGCCCTCCTCGTGGAGGACCCGGACGCGCCAGACCCGCGCAACCCTCAAATGACCTTCTCCCACTGGGTTGTCTACAACATCCCACCTTCGGCCCAGGGCCTGCCGGAAGGGGCCACGCCGGACGTCCTCCCGGAGGGCGCCCGTCAGGGCCAGAATGACTTCCGCCGCCAGGACTACGGAGGCCCCATGCCGCCCGTGGGCATGCACCGGTACTACTTCCGCCTGTTCGCCCTGGACACGGTGCTGCCGGACCTGGGCCGCGTCTCGCGCACGCAGCTCCGGGAGGCCATGGAGGGCCACATCGTGGGGCAGGCGGAGCTCATCGGCCTGTACACCAAGGTCCACCACCGCGGCGCGGAGTCTCCTGGGAGCGCTCCCGCCTGATTCGGCTCGAGGCGCCAACCGCCTGGGAGGTACGGGCTCGACCGCACCGCGCGGCCGGGCCCGTACTACGTACAAGCCGCAGGGACGGCGCCGGGTTGTGGAATGGTGGGCGAAGCAGCAGGCGGGCGATTTCGCGCGGGCTGGCAGCGGTGGAAGAGTCAGGCTGCCGTGAAAATCGCCGCCGAAACCGGGGCAGCCTACGGCCCCTTTGATGCGATGTCCGTGGGTGTCTGCGTCGTCCGTGACGGCCGCTTCGTCTATGTGAACGAAGCGCTGGTGACGATGGCGGGCTACCCGCGCGAGGCCGTGCTGGGTGAGTCCGCGACGCTCCTCGTCCCGGCGGCGAGCGCGGCGGAGCTGGCGTCCCGCCACGCCCGGCGCAAGCGCGGCGAGCCCGTCCCCACCACCTACGAGACGATGCTGCGCACCGCCGAGGAGGAGCGCCGGGTGGAGCTGACCGTCATCCCCAGCGGCACGGAGTGGGTGGTGCTGGTGCGCGACGTGTCGGCGCGGGCCCGGCGCCGCGGCGTGCTCCAGCGGCTGGCCGAGTTGGGCGCGAGCCTGCCTTCGCTGCGCACCGAGGGCGAGGTGCTGCGGCGGATGTTCTCCGGCGTGGAAGAGCTGGGGCTCGGCTGCGCGTGGCTTTCGCCGGACCGGCTGGGCGTCCGGCTGGGGCAGACGTTCGTGCCACCCGGCCTGGTGCCCCTGGAAGACGCGGCGTTGAGCGGCCGCTGGATACGGGATGTGGTGGGCCAGTGGCCTCCCGTGCTGAAGCGCGCGTGGCGCGACAGCGCGGCCTATACGGACGAGCTGCCCCAGGAGGCCGAGCGCTTCCTCCGGGGCGCCCGAGGCGAGCGAGTGCGCCAGGGCCTCCAGCGCGCCGGACAGACGCGGGCCATCGCGGTGCGCGTCGACGTGGAGGGCCAGCCCCGGGCCATGCTCGCGCTGGCGGCGGACTGGCTGCGCGAGGAGGAGCTCCCACCGGTGCGGCTCTTCGGCGCGCAGGTGTCCGCGGCGCTGGACGCGGCGCTCACCATTTTCCGCCTGTCCGCGCAGAACACGGCGCTGGCGGCGCTCAACCGCCTGGCCTCGGTGACGGCCTCCGCGCCGCACCCGCAGGCGCTGTTCGCGCCGGGGACCGACGAAATCGCCGGGCTCCTGGGCTGCGACGCGGTGACGGTGCTCCTGCCCGCGAATGACGGCAAGGTGGAGCTCGCGTACTCACGCGGCCTGGACGCCGAAGGCTCGGAGGACTTCACGCGGCGCTGGCGCGCCGGGAGCCTGTGCCTCCAGGCGCAGCGCGAAGGCATCCCGCTGGAGCGCGAGGTGGAGTCCTGTTCGGACGACCTGAGCGAGGAGCTGCGCCGGCAGGGCTTCCGTACCGTGGCGGTCGTTCCCCTGCGGGTGCGCTCGCGGGACGTGGGCACGCTGTCCGCGCTCTTCCGGGAGCGCCGGCCCCTGACGCCGCTCGAACGGGAGACGTTGCAGGCCATGGGCAGCCACTTCGCGGCGGCCATTGAATCCCACCGGCTGCTGCATGAGCTCCGTGGCCGCGCCGAGGACCTGGCGCTGCTGCACGAGGTGGCCAAGGCGCTGGCGGCCACCCTGGAGCTGGACAAGCTGCTGCACATTGGCGCCACCAGCCTGGCGCGCATCGTGGACACGTCGGATGCGTACGTGTTCCTGCCGGACAGCTCGGGCGAGCGGCTCCAGCCGCGCGCGATGACGGGAGGCTCACCGGAGCTGCAAGGGCACGACCTGCCGCTCCTCCCGGCCGACGCATCGCTGGCGTCGGTGGCGTTCCACACGCGCGAGGTGGTGATGGTGGAGGACGCCCGCTCCGACCTGCGCGTCAACGAAGAGGTCCGGCGCCTGCCTGGCGCGCGAGCGTTCCTGGTGCTCCCCCTGGTGGTCCACGAGCGCCCCATGGGCGTGATGATGGCGGTGGAGACCCGGCGGCCGCGGCGCTTCACGCTCGCGGAGGTGGAGCGAGCCAGCGCCATCGCCAACCAACTGGCGCTGGCCCGCGAGGGCGCGCGCCTGGTGGAGGACCTTCAGGCCAGCTACGTGGAGCTGGCCCGGACCCAGGCCCAGTTGGTGCACCGCGAACGGCTGGCCGCGCTGGGCGAGCTAGCCGCCGTGGTGGCCCATGAGGTGCGCAATCCCCTGGGCGCCATCTTCAACTCGGTGGCGTCCATCCGGCGCATCGTCGGGCCGGACAGCGCGGCGGTGCCGCTGCTGGACATCGTCGGAGAGGAGTCGGACCGGCTCAACCGCATCGTCGCGGACCTGCTCACCTTCGCGCGTCCGCCCGCGCCGCATCCCTATGCCGTGCCGCTGTCGCCCCTGGTGGAGGACGCGGTGCGAGGCGCGCTGGCGGAGGCCCCGGGCCAGGTGCGCGTGGAGCTGGACCTGGCGGACGATGTCCCCTCGGTGACAGTGGACGAGCGGATGATGCGCCAGGCCTTCCTCAACCTCGCCATCAACGCCGTGCAGGCCATGCCCCAGGGCGGCATGCTGCGCGCGAGTGTCCGGCGCGCGACGGGGACG
The DNA here is from genome assembly GCF_030168875.1 of Myxococcus sp. SDU36. Taxonomy (NCBI): domain Bacteria; kingdom Pseudomonadati; phylum Myxococcota; class Myxococcia; order Myxococcales; family Myxococcaceae; genus Myxococcus; species Myxococcus sp. SDU36. The sequence goes on along the minus strand of NZ_CP077414.1, from coordinate 7,060,959 downwards.
CCCGAAGTCGAAGTGCGGTTCGCGGACAGCGGGCCGGGCATCGCCCCCGACGTGCGCGCGCGCATCTTCGAGCCCTTCTTCACCACCAAGGCCAAGGGCACCGGCCTGGGGCTGGCGGTGGTGAAGCGCATCATCGAGTCGCACCAGGGTCGGGTCGCGTTGGAATCCCAACCGGGCCAGGGAACCACCTTCCGGCTCTATCTGCCGTTGGACACCCCCGCCACGGCGGTGAGCGAAGGTTGGTAACGCACTTGAAGCTCGCGCGTCCGGGGCGCAAATCCCCTCGCGAGGAGCAGAAATGCACCGCCATGCCGCCGTCCTGGGAGCCCTTCTCTGTCTGAGCACCTCCACCGTCCAGGCCCAGGCGCCCACGCCTCCGGACGAGCCTCGGGTGCAGCTCAAGTTCGTGGGAGAGCTGGGGTTCCTGGACGTGCTGGCCCACAGCCTGCGCCAGGGCAGTGACGGCACCCTGTTCCGTTACACGGACGACGGCGGGCAGGACAACCTCTACGACTTCATGCGGCTGTCGGCCGAGCTGACGTTGAAGGGCCGGCACTCGGTGGTGTTCCTCTACCAGCCGCTGGCCATCGACACGCAGGTGGTGCTCAAGCGGGACGTGCGCATCGACGCGCTGGACTTCCCCGCGGGCACGCCGCTGGACGTGCGCTACAGCTTCCCGTTCTACCGGGCCAGCTACCTGTTTGACTTGCTGTCCGGGCCGGACCGCGAGCTGTCCGTGGGCGTGTCGCTGCAGCTCCGCAACGCGAACTATGTCTTCACCTCCGCGGACGGGACGCTGCGGCGGACCACGCGCGACGTGGGGCCGGTGCCGCTGTTGAAGGTGCGCGGACGCTGGGGACTGGGCGGTGGCTGGTGGCTGGGCTTCGAGGCGGACGGCAGCTACGCGCCCACGGCCATCATCAACGGCGACAGTGACTCCAACACCACGGGCGCGCTGCTGGACGCGTCCCTGCGCGGCGGCGTGCGCATCACCGACAACGTGGATGCGTTCCTCAACCTGCGCTACCTGGGCGGCGGCGCGCGAGGCACGTCGGACGACAACGAGGACGAGTTCGGCGACGGCTTCACCAGCAACTGGATTGACACCGCCACCCTCAGCCTGGGCTTCAGCTACCGACTGCCCTCGGGGAGCTGACGCCCGCGGCTGGCTTCAGGACAGCGCCCACGCCAGCGCGAGCCCCAGGGCACACGCGCCCACGCAGAGCGCCGCGACGAGCCAGAGGCGACCGCCGCGGAGCCAGGTGCCGGAAACCTCCTTGGGCGCTGGCACGGGCAGGGCTTCATCCCCCGTGATGGCGCGCACCAACTCCAGACGACGGGCCTCCACCGCCGCGGCATCCACCGCCTGGGAGATGTCCACGCCGAAGCCCACCTGCGTCTCGCGGGTGGCTCGGCGCGACTGCGCGACCTGGGGCGTCAAGGACTGGAGCGCCCTGGCGGGGTTCACCTCCGTCACGGTGACGTCTTCGGACACAGCGGCATGCGCGCCCTGGTTTCGAGTGGCCTCCGCCCTTTCCAGCGCGACCATCAGCTTCGCCGCATCGACGGCTTCGGTGGCCGCCGCGTCTCCGCCCAGGCTGGCTCCGGGGCTCGCGGTCCTGGCGTCCGCCGCCATCCGGGCACGCTCGGGCTGAACGACCGTGGTCTCCTCGTCCGCATCGGGCGGCGCGCTCGCGGCCGGGCCTCGCGCTGGCTGGAGGACAGTGGCTTCACCCTCCACATCGAGGTGTGCCCGTTCGCCGCCCGGAAGGCCCCGTCGTGCTCGCGAGGCTCCGCCCTCCACCACCGTCGCCTCGTCCTCCGTCCCGTACAGCGCGGTGACGCGAGGCTCATTCACGGCGCGAGGCACCTCCGGCGTCTTTCCAGGAATCCCGCGCACCGTGACTTCAAGTTCATCCGCGTCACCGGGGTCGGCGGGCGCCGCCTTCGCTGGCGTGCCTCGCACAGAGGCGTCCGTCGGCGCCTCCGCGTCGCCACGCTCGGCCGGGACGTAGTCCTCGGGCGCGTCGATGCCCTCGTGCTCGAACGCGAGCGCGGTGGGCGGAGCGAGCACGGTGGCCAGCGCGGGCTCGGTGAGCGCGCGGGAACGCGGCTCCCGCAGCAGCTCGCGGAGCACGAGCTCCTCCGCCTTCTTCTCGCGGGGGAACGCGGACGCGATGAGGCGCGCGACGTCCGCATCCCCCACGTTGGGCGCCAGCTTCGCCTTCATCCGCGCCAGCTCCGCGCCCATGGCGGCCGCGTCCGGGAAGCGGTTGTCGGGCTCGGAGGCCAGCGCGCGCATCAGGAACGCATCCACGCTGGTCGGCACGCCCTGACGGACGCTCCCCGCTGGCTCCCAATGGGGGTATGCCGCGCGCCGCCACCGCTCCACCGGGTCGCCCCGTTGTACCAGGGGCTTCCAAGCGAACAGCTCCCACAGCAGCGCGCCCACCGCGTACACGTCCGCGCGCCGGTCCACGAAGCGCTTCCGCGCCTGCTCCGGCGCCATGTACGTCAGGTTGCCAATCACCACCCGAGGCGCCGTCTGCTGCTCCTTCAGCGTGGACTGCGCCGCGCCGAAGTCGATGATCTTCACCTCGCCCGCGTAGCTGATGCACACGTTCGCGGGAGACAGGTCCCGGTGGACCAGGTGCAGCGGGTTGCCGAACTCATCCGTCGCGTCGTGCGCGTAGGCCAGCCCCTCGCAGAGCCGCTGCCCCAGGTGCAGCATGATGCCCAGCGGCAGCGTCCGCCCGAGCTGCCGCAGCCGGTACGTCAGCCGGCTGAGCGTCTTGCCCTGCACGTACTCCATGGACAGGTAGAGCTGCCCTTCCACCTCGCCCATGGCGTACACGCGCGCGATGTTCGGATGGTGCAGCCGCACCACCACGCGGGCTTCGTCCCGGAAGCGCCCGGCGAACTGGGAGCTCGCCATGAGCTGCGGGAGGACCTTCTTCACGACACAGGCACGGCGAGGCGCCTCCTCTCGCGCGAGGAACACCTCTCCCATCCCCCCGGCGCCAATGCGGCGCGCGAGGGTATAGGGACCGAAGCGAACGGGCCCCTCGAGGGGCGCGGGCTCAACCGGTCTTGCCAAGCGAACGGAAGGCCTTTCTCGCCGCCGCGAGGACGTGCGCGACTTCCGGCTCGCCCATGGCCAGCGACACGAACGCCGCCTCGAACTGGCTGGGCGGCAGGTAGACGCCTTCGTTCAGCATGGCGTGGAAGAACTTGCCGAAGCGCGCCGTGTCCGCCTTCTTCGCGCTGGTGTAGTCGTAGACGGGCTCACCGGTGAAGAACACCGTGAGCATGCTGCCCACGCGGTTGACGGTGACGGGCACGTCCGCGGCCTTCGCCTCGGCGAGCAGGCCCACCTCCAACATGCGGCTGACCTCCTCCAGCCGCACGTAGGTGCCGGGCGCCGCCAGGGCCTTGAGGCACGTCAGGCCCGCCGCCACCGCCACCGGGTTCCCCGACAGCGTGCCGGACTGGTACACCGGGCCGGCCGGAGCCACCTGCTCCATGATGTCGCGGCGGCCACCATACGCGCCCAGCGGCATGCCCCCACCAATCACCTTGGCCATGGTGGTGAGGTCCGGCTTGAGGCCGTACAGCTCCTGCGCGCCGCCTCGCGACAGCCGGAAGCCCGTCATGACTTCATCCAGCACCAGCAGCACGCCGTGCTTCTGGCAGAGCGCCTGCAGCCCTTCGAGGTACCCCGGCTTGGGCACCAGCACGCCCATGTTGCCCACCACCGGCTCGATGATGGCGCAGGCGATGTCCTGGCCCTTCTCCGCGAAGATGCGCTCCACGGCGGCCAGGTCGTTGAAGGGCGCGGTGAGCGTGAGCTTCGCCAGCGCGGACGGCACGCCCGGCGAGTCCGGCAGGCCCAGCGTCTCCACGCCGCTGCCCGCCTTCACCAGGAACGGGTCTCCCGCGCCGTGGAAGCAGCCTTCGAACTTGAGGATGTGCTCGCGGCCGGTGAAGCCCCGCGCGACGCGGATGGCCGCCACCGTGGCCTCGGTGCCGCTGGAGACCAGGCGCACCATCTCCACCGCGGGCATGGTGGCGCAGATGAGCTCCGCGAACTCCACCTCGCCCGCGTGCGGCGCGCCATAGGACGTCCCCCGGCGGGCGGCGTCGATGATGGCGTCCACGATGGGCGGATACGCGTGGCCCAGGATGAGCGGCCCCCAGCTCCCCACGAGGTCGACGTAGCGGTTGCCGTCCACATCCGTGAGCCAGGCACCTGTGCCTTCACGGAAGAAGACAGGGTCGCCGCCAACGCCTCGGAAGGCGCGCACCGGGGAATTCACTCCGCCGGGGATGCGGGCCTGCGCGCGGGCGAAGAGAGCCTGACTGTGAGCGTGGTTCATGACGCGTTCCATAACATGCGGCACGAGGCATTCTGTGTCCCCGCGCGCCCGCCCCCATGCCCCCCGCTTCTCCGTGCCGTCCACGACACATTATGGACAGTCTCTGGCAGGACGGAAGAAACCGTCTTTCTTGTAAATCTGACTAAATTGGATGGTTTCAGCGACGCACTGCCTGAGGCTCGACACGCGCCATGCCCGCCTCCCCTCCCCACAACCAGGCCCTTCGCGCACGAGTCCGTGGCTGGGCCCATGCGCTCTGGCCCTGCCTTTTGTGTGGCGTCACCCCTGCCATGGCCGCCGAGCCACCCCACCAGCGGCTTCCGCGCCTCACCTGCCGCGCGGGCTACTTGGACTTCGAACAACTTCACGGACTGCCCACGGTGCGCGCCGCCATCCAGCAGTCCCTGGCGCAGAACGACCCCGCCGCCCTCGCCTTCCTCACCGAGCGGATTCCGGAGGTCATGGGTGGAGACGCCCAGGCCGCGCTCCAGGTGCTCGACTGGGCTGACACCGCACCCGCGCCCGAATCCGCCGTGCTGATGGCTGGCCTGCGTGAAGCCTCCGCGGTGAGGGATGCTCGCGTGGCCGAGCGGCTCCTCACGATGGCGGAGCAACACGCCTCCATCGACCACCGCGCGCAGGCCCTGCAGACCCTGGAGACACAGGCGCGCTTCGGCGCCCCTGCGCAGGACCGGCTGATGGCGTTGGCCAGGAGCGGCACGGCGCCGCGGGGCATGTCCCTGCTCGCGGTGAGAACCCTGGGCTGGGTGATGAAGAACGACTTCCAGGCAGGGGGCTCGGTGGAGCCGTACCTCACGCGGCTCCTGACACTGGCTCGGGAGTCCGAGGACCCTCACGTCCGCGCCTTGGCGGTGGAGCTGACCGCGTCCCTGTCCATGCGACTGGATGAGCGGACCGTGAAGCAACTGGCCTGGGTGCTCGAGAATGACGCGGACGCCAACGTCCGGGAGCTGGCGGGCCTGGCCCTGTCCGATGGCCGCGACACGCGCGCGGTGCTGAACCACTTCCGCGCCGCGTTTCCTGGAGAGCAGCGCCTGTGCGTGCGTTGGGCAATCCTGCGGTACACGCTCCGGGCCGGTGGCGCCGCTGCCCTGCACCAGGCGCGGGATTACGCGAGGCAGGACCGCCGCTTCGCGCGAGACGTCGCCGACTTCCAGGCGCTCTACGACGCGGGACACGTGGACTTCGACCGGCTGTGGTTGAACAAGCGCGTGTATCACCGCTGCCCTGAGGACGCGGAGGCTCGGACGCCATGAGGAATCCACGCGGAAGGCTCGGCTGGGGCCTCCTCGCCGGGGCGCTGGGCGCAGCCGTGGTGGGCACACGCCTCTGGAGTGCCGCGGACAGGAACACCGCCGCTGTCCTCGACGCTTCGACGCCGCAAGCCGCTGACGCCGGACGTCCGGCGCTCCCGCCCCTTCCCGCGCATGCGCAGCCGCTGAAGGCGGTGCCGTGTGAGTTCACGGCGCTCCTCGCGGAGTATCGCCAGGGCCGCGCCTCACCGGCGTACCGGCGCTACGTGCGAGAACAAATTCGCGGACTCGTGGAGTCACGGTCCGAGGACGTGCATTGGCGGCACCTCGGCCAGGAGCAGGACGCTGACGTGCTGGCCTTGCTGGCCGACACCTGGGTGCTGCGCTACGCGATGGAGGGTCAGTCCCACATCCTGGAGCGGTTGGTGGACCGCGTGAGGGAGACACCCGACGCGCGCCTGCGGGCCGTGTTGATTCGCTCACTGCAACAGACGGGGGAGCCCTCCACGCAGTTGTTGGGCATCCAGGTACTCAAGGGCCGCGACGTCTACCGCGACTGGGTGACGGACGCGGCGCCCGAGGTCCGCGCGGCCGCCGTGGAGAACTTCCGGGAGGAAGCCGCTCGCGACGCCGGCCGCTACCGCGTGGTGGCGGAGCGCGCGGTGTCGCTGTCCACCGTCGCGGACGATTCGGCCACGGCGGCGGGGCTCCTGGGCGCGTCTTCCATCGAAGCGGTGAGAGGCCCGTCGGTGGCGCAGGTCCGCACCCTGCTCCAGTCAGCGCAGTCCCCCGACGTGCGCGCCGCGGCGGCACGGGCCCTGGCGACCTCGCCCGTGGCGGAGCTCTCCGCGAGCCTTGATGCGCTCGCCGCACGCTACAGCGCCGAACCCGATGCGAGCGTGCGCGAGGCGCTGCTGGAGTCCATCTCCCGGCTGGGCCTGAGCCGCGCCGTACCCGTCCTTGAGCGGCTCCGTGACACGAATGCCGCGGCCCGAGACGAAGTGGCGCCCTGGCTCGCGCTGCTCGCGGAGCAACCGCAGCGCTGGGAAGTGCTCGATACCGCACGACGTTCGCGCCGATGAGCGGGGCATTTTGACCTGCGCCCTTCTTCGGAACGCATTAGCTACGCCGGCCACGGCCCGCGAGCCGGCCCCCTATCGAAGGAGAGACAGGAATGCCCCAGACGAAGCTCGAAGCGCGCAAGGCGCTCGGAACCACGGGCCTCCAGGTCTCCCCCCTGTGTCTGGGCGGAAACGTCTTCGGTTGGACAGCCGACGAGGCGGCCTCGTTCGCGGTGCTCGATGCCTTCGTCGACAACGGCGGCAACTTCATCGACACGGCGGACGTCTATTCGAGCTGGGTCCCCGGCAACCGCGGCGGCGAGTCGGAGACGCTCATCGGCAAGTGGATGAAGTCGCGCGGCGCCCGGGAGCGCGTCGTCATCGCCACCAAGGTGGGCTCGCAGACAGAGCTGGGGAAGGGCCTGAGCCGCGAACACATCCAGCGCAGCGTGGAGGCCTCGCTGCGCCGGTTGCAGGTGGACGTCATCGACCTCTACTACGCGCACTACGAGGACCTGGGCACGCCGGTGGAGGAGACGATGGCGGCCTTCGACGCGCTGGTGCGCGCCGGCAAGGTCCGCGCGTTGGGCACCAGCAACCACTCCCCGCAGCGGCTCACCGAGTCACTGGACGTGTCCCGCCGAGACAACCTCGCCCGGTACGCGGTGCTGCAACCGCACTACAACCTCGTCGAGCGCAACGGCTTCGAGTCATCACTCCGGGACATCTGCGAACGAGAAGGGCTCGTGGTGGCGCCCTACTTCGCGTTGGCCTCCGGCTTCCTGACGGGCAAGTACCGCAAGGACCAGCCGCCTCCGAAGTCGGCCCGCGCCGAAGGCGTGCTGAAGCGGCATGGAAACGCGCGCGGTTGGGCGGTGATTGATGCCCTGGACGCCGTGACGCGCCGGCATCCGGGAGCGAACTTCGCCCAGGTCGCGCTCGCGTGGCTCGCCGCCCAGCCCACCATCGTCGCGCCCATCGCGAGCGCGACGTCCGCCAGTCAGACGCAGGAACTGCTGGGTGCGTTCACGTTGCAACTGACGGAGGAGGACCTGCGCGCCCTGGACGTTGCGTCGCCCCGCGAGGCCTGAGAAGGCTCCGAGCCCATGAGCACGTTCACCGACTTCAAGACGGCCGACCTCTGCGATGCCCACGCCGGCACGCCGCGGTTCCAGATCGCCGAGCCCGGGTTCCAGGACTACGGCGGCGTCCGGACCTTCGCGGGCCCCATCAGCACGGTGCGAGCGCCCGAGGACAACTCCCTCGTGCGCAAGGCCCTGGAGGAGCCCGGCCAGGGCCGGGTGCTGGTGGTGGACGGCGGAGGCAGCCGCCGCTGCGCGCTCGTGGGAGACCAGCTCGCGTTGCTCGCCCAGCAGAATGGCTGGGCGGGCGTGGTGGTGAACGGCTGCATCCGCGACGCCGAGGACGTGGGCCGCATGCGCCTGGGCGTCAAGGCGCTGGGCACCCACCCGCTCAAGAGCCTCAAGCGCAATGAAGGACAGCGTGACGAGGAGGTCCGCTTCGCCGGAGTCACCTTCCGCCCCGGCCACTACGTCTACGCGGACCTGGACGGCATCGTCATCTCCGAGTCGCCCCTGGGCTGACGCCAGAGGCCCCAGGCGGAGGTGCTGGCACTACCCGCGCCGCCACCACTTCCGCCGCGCGGCCCGCACGTCGGACCAGTCCACCAGGCAGTCCTGCACGTTCTCCTGGCCGCGCTGGGCGTCAGGCATGTCCCCGGACTCCACGCGCGAAATCAGCTCCGGCAGCCGCTCGTAGAACGTGGGCGAGCGGTACTGGGGATGCAACGTCCACAGGCCCGGCGCGGCGCCCAGGAAGTCCAGCCGCCACAAGCCACGGCGTGCGAGCCTCCGGGTGATGAGGTTCTCCGGCTCGCGGTACGGCGGATTGCCCGCGCGCAAGGCACGCAGCACGTGAATGGGCGGCGCCAGCTTCGCATGCAGCGGGCCCACCCGGCGCACCAGGGCGTCGCGGTCCACGAAGAAGGCCCGGCTGCTGAAGCGCCGGAAGCGGAACGCGTGGGAGGCCTTTGCATCGGGCTCGTACCAGCGCGTGTCTCCCGCAATCGTCCCGTCCGCGCGCGGCGGGCCCGACAAGGGACTGCAGCTCACCAACTCCTCGCGTGACGCGAGCTGCGCGGCCGCCTCCGCCATCCAAGTGCGCGACGCTCCGCCGATGAGCATGTCCGCGTCCAGGTGCAGCACGTGCGGGTGCTTCGCCGCCGCGAGCCCGAAGAAGTAGGAATGAAAGGGCCCGCCGCGCGAGTCCTTCATGGGCAGCCGGGTACCTCCGAAGAACTGCTCGGAGAGCGCCTTCGTGACGGCGAGGGAGTAATCCACCTCCGCCACCCGGATGCGCGCGTCCGCCGAGGACAGCTCCGCCAGCAGCGCGTCCATCTTCGGCTTGCGCTCCAGCCACGCCCCCGCGAAGCGACTGCCCTGACTGCGGTGCAGGTCCAGCACGAGCAGCACCTCCTGCACGGAAGGCCCGAGCTGGCGAAGCTGATGCGGAAGGATGAGGCGCGCGTGAGGATAATCCGTGGGCGCGAGGTTGATTTGCAGGGTGACCGGGCTCACGGGGTGTCCAGCAAGAGGGACCTCTCACTTGCCATACGCCGGGGACACCGCACAACTGAAGGAGCGCGGGGGCGCCCCAGCCACGGGGCGCGGTGTCAGAAGGAAGCGATGCCGTCGAACAGGTCGTCCGGCTCGGAATCGATGGGGAGGGGATTCACCCGGCTCGTCAGGTTCACCGTCGTCATGGCCACCGCTCCTTTCTCGGGGGAACGGACGCGCGGGCCACACAGGGACTGACGCGTACCGGCGCCGCTCCCAGTGGTGTAAGCAGGGACGCGATGGCGGAGGACGCACAGCAGCAGGGCTACACCCAGTGGGCACCGCCTATCGAGCTGGCGGATGCGGTGGACGCGTTCTGGCAGTTCTGGGTGCCCCAGAAGCCGCATGACGGCGCTCTCCTTCCCCGCCAGCACCGGGTGCTCCCGGATGGCTGCACCGACCTCATCTTCGGCTTCCACCACGCGCCAGGCCCGGTGTGGCTCTCCGCTCCCCGGCTGGCCGTCGTCGGTCCCATGAAGCGCTTCATCCTCGTCGACCTCGAGCCCGGCGCGGTGAGCCTGGGCGTCCGGCTCCGTCCTGGCTGGGCGCAGGCCCTGCTGGGTGTCAGTCCCCGTGAACTCTGCGGGCTCAACGTCTCCGTCCAGGACTGCTCGCCCGCCCTCGCACAGCTTCAGCGGCGGATGGAAGACTGCGCCTCGCCAGCCCAGGCCATGGCCCTGCTCCAGCGCACCATCGCTCGACACTGGGCTTCCTTCCGGAGTGTCGCGAAGCCCCGCGCCGTCCAGGCCCTGGGACACCTCCAAGCCTCGTCGGGGCAGGTGCGCATGGCGGCGCTGGCTCGCGCCATGGGCGTGAGTGAGCGCACCCTCCACCGGGACATCCTGGACGAAGTCGGCGTACCGCCGAAGCTGCTCGCGCGCGTGCTGCGCCTCCAGCGGGCGGTGTCCCTGCTGCGTTCCCGTGAGTGCGCGGACCTGTGTGACGTCGCGCTCGCATGCGGCTACGCGGACCAGGCGCATCTGTCACGAGACGTGCGGGAGTTGGCCGGCGTGTCCCCCACCGCACTCGTGGGTTGAGCGCTGTCCGATTCCTTCAAGACAGGCGCGCGCCATCCGTGTGACGACGCCCTCACACAGACGTCCCACTGACCGACAGGAGTCCGCCATGAAGCTCGGCTACATCATCCTCTACGTACCGGACGTGAGCGCCGCCATCGCCTTCTACGAGAAGGCCTTCGGACTGGCGCGCCGCTTCATCCACGAGAGTGGCACCTACGCGGAGCTGGAGACAGGCACCACCGCCCTGGCCTTCGTCGAGGAAGGCGCGGCGAAGGAGCATGGCCTCACCGTGCGCCATCTGCGTCCGAAGGAAGACGCCGCGGCCATCGAACTGGCGCTCGTCACCGCCGACGTGGCCGCCGCCTACGCGCGCGCCGTGGAAGCGGGCGCCGAGGCCACGCAGCCCCCCAAGCAGAAGCCCTGGGGCCAGACGGTGGCCTACGTGAGAGACCTCAACGGCGTCCTGGTGGAGCTCTGCTCGCCGATGAAGGAGTAGTGGGCGCACCCCAAGCGCGCAGACAAGGCGATAGGAAACCCCAGGCAGGACGCGCTGTTACCCACTATCGCATTGAGCTCACGTCGGTTCGTTGTGCCTCCCTATCCCGTCTTGTCCCGTTCTCATCCCCGCATGAGCAGGTGCGCAGGAGGACGTTCGACTTCGACGTGTTCACCTGCCTGAGGTGTGAAGGCAGGCTCAAGGCTCTTGGCGTACGAGAAGGGGGCCCCTGGGGTGCGGGCAATTCTGGAGCACCTGGGCTTGCCCACGGCATGTGCGAGGGTGGCCCCGGCACGAGGGCCACCCCAGGCCGCGTGGTGTTGAGGCTCAAGAGGCGCCAAGAGGTCCAGGCCCCTCCTACGCACCCGATGGGAGCGCGGTCTGGGCAGGCGTGTACACCAGGGGGGCTCAAGCGGCCTGTCCACCGGACGGGAGCATCACTCGGGCCGCCCCGTCAGCGGCCCTCCTCGCTTCGCCAACACCCTGGTGCGGCGAGCGAGGCTGACGCCGTCCTGCACCCTGCGGTCCTCGGGCGGGCTGCGCTTCCAGACGAAGCGCTACACCCCGGCCAGGCGCTGCCCCTCTTCCTGAAGCAGTTCGGCGCGCGCTTCACCGGCTACAACGTGCTCGCGGGGCTCAGCGGCGCGCTGCCCTTCAGCCTCCACGGTGGTCCGCGGGCCTTCTCCATCGACGTGAACACGGCCCGCGCCGAACTGCGCCATTTCCAGGCGCAGGGCAACGTCTTCTGGCGTGCGTCGGACTTCCGCCGCGTCCTCGGCTTCGAGGACCTGAACGCCGGGTAGGGACGCACGCCCCACCCGGCGACGGCGAACCGCGAACTACCGCTTGGCCGGGGTGATGGCCTCGCCCAGCACGGTGAACTCGCTGGCGGCGGCCCGCACCTCGATGGAGGAGAAGCTGGTGTACGGGTAGTGACCGTCACCGACCTCTTCCACGAGCTCGATCTCATCACCGCTGATGCGGCGGCCGTTCACGTCGATGGAGAAGGCCTGCGGACCACCGTGGAGGCTCCAGACGCAAGCGCCCTGGCTGATGGGGTCGTTGTAGCCCAGGGACAGGTGGTTGCGGAAGCCGATGCGGATCGGCCACCAGTACCAGTAGAAGTCCCACCACCACGGGTTGAGGAACCGGTCGTAGTTCATCACGTTGGTCGTGCCCTGGAGGTGGCCCCCCGAGTAGATGTACGCACGGTACTGCGAGCCGCCCGGCGTGCCGGTGAAGTTCGGCGCGAGCTGCATCTGGTCGCGCTCGCCACCCAGGCCGATGCGCAGCGTGCTGACCACCTGGTCACCATCACGCGCCGCCAGGGCCAGGCCCTGCCCCGTGTCACCCAGACCGCCGATGGCCGCGTCCATGGACCACGTGGAGGCGCGCGGGAAGGTGCTGGCGATACCGTCCGACTTCACGCTCTTCAGGTCGGAGACGACGATGCCCTTCTCCGACTTGCTCAGCTGCGCGTTGCCCGTCGCGCAGTTGCGGATGCCATTGAAGCCCTCGATGCACTGCTGCTTCGAGGCGGCTTCCTGGGTCGAGACCGAGTCACCCTGGGACGGCTCCTCGCCCTGGCAGCCCACGGCGGCCAGGCTCAGGAGCGCGGCCGCCAGAAAGCGGCCCGTCTGCTTGATGTTCATGGATGTGATTCCTCTTGTTGGGGGATGACGTCTTCGGGTCTGAGACAGACCCGGCCGCGAGACATTGCACCCGGCGCGCCAGCAACGCCGCACTGGGCGCCTCCGAGTGGAAGCATCTTCCGCGAGCCGCTTCGGCGGGGGCTGGCGTAACGCCGGACGACACAGGTCCCGGTGTTTTGTAGCGCTCGACGCCACAGCGGAGCGCAAACCCATCAGTGTGCGGACCCTCGCTGGGCCCCCGCAATCCATCCCGGGAACTGGTCCGGTACGACCCCCTTCACTGAACCAAAACACATGGACATACAGGCTCCATCTGGCCCGTGGTCCTGTGCCTCCAGATGAGGTCCGTCCTCCCATCCCGGTTGAAGTCGCCAGAGGCGGCGATGTACCAGCTCGCCGTCGGCCGCAGGTTCGTGATGGGGGCCTGTCCGAGCACGCTGAAGGTGTTGCTGAGGAAACGGATGTTCTCGTTCCCCGTGCCAGTGGCGCCTGGAGGACGAGGTCATTGCCCGGCGAGGCACCGCCGAAGGCAGAGGTGGCCTGGACCGTCAGGGAAGGCGCGAGGGACGGCAACGCGGCCCCGCCCACCAGCGAGGCCCCCTGCATGAGCCAGACGTACATCTTCCCCGTGAGCTGCTCCCGCCACAGCCGGTCAAGATTCCCGCGACAAGCATTGAAGCGACAACGAGAGCGCGTCTTTGAATGCGACTTCCTGAGTACGCCAGGGGTTGGTGTTGGTGTGCACAACAGGCGCCTGGCGTCTTGGGTGCCACGTTGTAGAGCGACAGCAAAATTGACCCCCTCGTGCCACTAAAACTGACCCCCTCTCCGGGCCTGCAAACCAGGGAGGTAGGCAGCAATGGAAGGGACAGCAGTAGTAGCCCTCCGCTCGACAGCGGAGGAGTCGATGGTCGAGCAGGAAGTGGTGCGGCAGGTGCGCGTGCTGGCGGAGGCGGGCTGGGGCGCCAAGCGCATCGCGCGTGAGGTGGGCGTGGCGCGCAACACGGTGCGGCGCTACCTGCGTGCGGGGAGTGCGGCCGACACGCAGGTCCGACCGAAGGCCCGGCGGCTCACCGAGAGCGAGCAGCAGCGCGCGGTGGAACTCTGGGATTCGGCTGCTGAAGGTAACGCCGTTGTCGTCAAGGCGCTGCTGGCGCAGGAGGGAGTGGAGGCCAGCGTGCGCACCGTGCAACGCGCGGTGGAGAAGAGGCGGCGCCAGGTGCACGCAGCTCAGACGGCGACGGTGCGGTTCGAGACGAAGCCAGGGCAGCAGATGCAGGTGGACTTCGGCGAGAAGAAGGTGCGGCTGGGCGGGCAGGTGGTGAAGGTCTTCCTGCTGGTGGCGGTGCTCTCGTTCTCCAGGCGCTTGTTCGTGCGAGCCTTCCTCAACCAGCGCGGGGACGACTGGCGCGAGGGCGTGGCCGCGGCCTTCGTGCACTTCGGGGGCGTGCCGCTGGAGGTGCTCTCGGACAACGCCCGGCCCCTGGTGGAAGAGAACAACCGGCAGGCGGGCACCGTGCGCTTCCACCCGGCCTGGGTGCAGTTCTGCCGGGACTGGGACGTGACGCCCAAGGCGTGCGGGCCCTACCGCGCTCGCACCAAGGGCAAGACGGAGTCGGGCGTCAAGTACGTCAAGCGCAACGCGCTGGCGGGCCGGGACTTCGAGGCCTTCGGTGCGATGGAGGCCCACCTGGCGCAGTGGATGGGCGAGGCGGATGAGCGCGTGCACGGCACCACGCACGAGCCGCCCCTGGAGCGCTTCGAGCGCGAGGAGAAGGCCGCCCTGCGCCCGCTGCCCCTGCGAGTGCTGCCGCGCCGTCACCAGCGGCTCAAGCGCAAGGTGGCCAACGACGCGCTCGTGGACGTGGACACAGTGCGCTACAGCGTGCCGCACCGGCTGGTGCGTGAGAATGTCGAGGTGCAGGTGGGGACGACGAGGTGCGCATCTTCCACGCCGGTGCGCTGGTGGCCACGCACGCTCGCCATCGGCAGCCGCACGCGCGCGTCGTCGACCCGGCGCATTGGGAGGGGCTGTGGCGTCCGCGTGACGAGGAACGCTCCGAGAAGGACTCGTCGCTGACAGGCCTCGGGCGCTCGCTGGAGGACTACGCCGCCGTCGTGGAGCAGGACTCGAAGCGAGGTGCCGCATGAGCCACGACCTGGTCCACGCGCGCGTACGGGAGCACCTGGGCCGGCTGCGCCTGGGCCACCTGGCCGAGCGGCTCGACGCGCTGCTGTCGGAGGCGGCCCGCACCGAGCCCACCTACCTGGACTTCCTCGACGCGCTGCTGCGCGAGGAGATAGGCGCCAAGCAGAAGAAGCGCGTGAGCATGGGAATCACCATCGCCCACTTCCCCGCGGTGAAGACGCTGGAGGACTTCGACTTCAAGGCGCAGCCCTCGGTGGACAACAAGCTGGTGCGGGAGCTGGCCACTGGACGCTTCATCGCGCAGGCGGAGAATGTGCTGCTCTTCGGCCCGCCGGGCGTGGGCAAGACGCACCTGGCGATTGGACTGGGACGGGCGGCAGTGGAGGCCGGGCACTCGGTCCTCTTCACCAGCGCGACGGCGCTGCTGGCGGCGCTGGCCAAGGCCGAGAGCGAAGGGGCCCTCAAGGACAAGCTCAACTACTTCGCCAAGCCCAAGCTGCTCATCATCGACGAGCTGGGCTACCTGCCCTTCGAGAAGAGGAGCGCGCACCTCTTCTTCCAACTGGTGGCGCGACGCTACGAGAAGGGCAGCCTGCTGATTACCACCAACCAGTTGGTGGGCCAGTGGGGCGGCGTCTTCGGCGACGACGTGCTGGCCGCCGCCATCCTCGACCGACTGCTGCACCACAGCCACACGGTGCTCATCCAGGGCGACAGCTACCGGCTACGCCAGAAGCGCAAGGCGGGGCTGCTGGGCCGCAGCGCGCCGCCTGGCAACGACGGCTGAGTCGAGCACGAGCGCAGTGCCTCGGACGTGGCCTGCGCGCGCCCTCGCTTGAGAAGCAGCGAGGGCGCGCTCCGGCGGACGCACGCAGGGAAACGACGTAGCATCACGGCGCAGTCCAACTGGGCCCGGGGAGGGGGGCAGTTTTAGTGACGTAAGGGGGTCAAAAGTTCCTGTCGCCTGACACACGTCCACCTCATAGGGCCGACGGCCGAGTGCTCGGTGCCCTTCTGGCTCGATTTTCGCCCTTTCGGCTGGGTGAGCCAAGCAGGAGGACGAGGGAAGGAAGGGCTGAGGGTAGGAGAAGAGCGGCCATCGGGGCCAGCTGAGTGAGGTGTCGGGCACGACACGCCTCCTCCAGCACCTTCGAGGTGTCCCGATGGCCGCATCCCAGTTGTATGCACTGTTGCGAGTCTTGCAACTGGTTCGGCCGGCCCCCACCCGGCAATCCGTAATCGGGCCGCAGCCCCTACCCCCCGCAGACACAAGCACACGGGAGCCTTTACACATCGAGCATCGAGGTATAGGTTCCAGAATCATGAGTGCGGCATCCGAATCAGGCCGGGCCGGTAGCCGCCAGGTACCGGACTACAGTGACCCCAGCTACTGGCGCGGCACCATCAAGATGTCATTGTCCAAGTTCTTCGTGCTCAGCGTGCTGCACCGCAAGCCGATGCATGGCTATGAAGTGGTACAGGCGGTCGAAAAAAGCACCCACGGTTGCTGCAGCCCCTCCGAGGGCACCGTGTATCCGGTACTCAATGAGTTCGAAGCAGGGGGTTACCTTTCTTCCACCACTCAAGTGGTCCAGGGGCGTTCCCGCAAGGTGTATGAGCTGACGGACAAGGGCCGGGGGGCGTTTCAGGTGGCGGTGGACGCCTGGCTGGAAGCCACCGAGTGCATCGTCGCCAGCAAGCTGGCCACGGAGACGTCCTCGAAATAGGCAGACATGACTCTTTTTTTGCCCAGACACATCGATGCTCGATGCCTTGATGATGGAGGCATGTGTATTCCAGGCATCGTCCCTCGAGTTCCCCTCGGGTCGACGGCGCCTCGGGGGGAGCGGCGATGAGCGCGCGTCGACGGGTCGTTCTGGCGTTGGGACTGACGCAAACCCTGGCCTGGGGCTCCACCTACTACCTGCCCGCCATCCTGGCGGAGCCCATGGCACGGGGGCTGGGCGTTTCCACCAGCAACGTCTTCGGCGCCTTCTCTCTGGCCCTGCTCATCACCGCCTTTCTCGGCCCCGCGGTGGGTCACCGTATTGATGGCCACGGTGGCCGAGGGGTACTCGCGGCCTCCAATCTGCTGTTCGCCACGGGCTGTTTGGCGCTCGGTCTGGCCCAAGGTCCGGCCACGCTTTGGTTCGC
Source organism: Myxococcus sp. SDU36 (assembly GCF_030168875.1). NCBI lineage: Bacteria > Pseudomonadati > Myxococcota > Myxococcia > Myxococcales > Myxococcaceae > Myxococcus > Myxococcus sp. SDU36. Next base: position 7,044,142 of record NZ_CP077414.1, on the reverse strand, counting down.
CTGGGCAATCATCGGCGTCGGCATGGCGGTGGGCCTTTATGAAGCCGCCTTCGCCACGCTGACGGGCCTCTATGGCCACCAGGCGCGCGGTCCCATGACCGGCATCACCCTGCTGGCGGGGTTCGCCAGCACCGTATGCTGGCCGATCACCGCATGGCTGGACGCCGAGTGGGGCTGGCGGGTGGCCTGCTTCACCTGGAGCGCGGCGCACCTGTTCATGGGCCTGCCCCTCAACCGCCTGCTACTTCCCAAGGCCCCCCAGGTCGACACGAGCCACGTCGAGCAACCCCTGGCCGGGCCAGCAGCGCCACGCTTCGCGATGCCCCTGCTGGCGCTGGTATTCGCCGTCACCTGGATTCTCAGCACCGCCATGGCGGCGCATCTGCCGCGGTTGCTCCAGGAGACCGGCTTCACCGCCGCGGTCGCTATCGGTCTGGCGGCGCTGGTGGGACCAGCGCAGGTGGCGGCACGGTTCCTGGAATTCTCCCTGCTACGGCGCTTCCACCCCATGGTCTCCGCCCGGCTGGCCTGCGCCGCCCATCCCCTGGGCGCAATGGCAATGCTGTTCTTCGGGGCGCCAGCGGCAGCACTGTTCACGCTGCTGCACGGTGCCGGCAACGGCATCCTGACCATCGCCAAGGGCACCCTGCCGCTGGCCCTCTTCGGCCCCCAGGGCTACGGCCGACGCCAGGGCTGGCTGATGGCACCGGCCCGCGTCGGACAGGCGTTCGCGCCATTTCTGTTCGCCCTGCTGATTGAACGATTCGGCAGCGGCGCACTCGTTGTTTCCGCCGCGCTCGGGCTGTTGGCCCTCGGCGCGCTCACCCTGCTCCAGCACTTGACGAGGAACGAACATGCGCCTGCGACCACTCCCTGACCCCGATTCCCTTCCCGCGCTCGACCCCCGCTTCGCCCACCGGAACCCGGCGGCGGGACTGACCGACTCCACCGGCCACCCGCCCCGGATTCTGTTGCTCTACGGTTCGCTGCGGGAGCGCTCCTATTCCCGTCTGGTGGTGGAGGAAGCGGCACGGCTCCTGCGCTTCATGGGCGCCGAACCGCGCATCTTCGACCCCAGCGACCTGCCACTGCCGGACCAGGCCACCGGTGACGACCACCCCGCTGTTCACGAACTGCGCGAGCTGGCCTTGTGGTCCGAAGGGCAGGTCTGGTGCAGCCCGGAGCGGCACGGCCAGCTCACCGGAGTCATGAAGACGCAGATTGACCATCTGCCGCTGGAGATGGCCGGCATTCGCCCCACGCAAGGCAGGACGCTGGCGGTGATGCAAGTCAGCGGCGGCTCGCAATCCTTCAACGCGGTCAACACGCTCAGGCTGCTGGGCCGCTGGATGCGCATGTTCACCATCCCCAACCAGTCCAGCGTGCCCAAGGCATTTCAGGAGTTCGACGCCGCCGGCCGGATGCGGCCCTCGCCGCTGTATGAGCGCATCGTTGACGTCATGGAAGAGCTGGTCCGTTTCACCATTCTGCTGCGCCCTCACGTCAATCCCCTCACGGACCGCTATTCCGAACGCAAGGCCCTGGCCGGCCCGGTCTTGGATGAAAAAACTGATTTGTCGTCCATTGCCATTCGGCCGGACCAGGGAGCACGACGATGAGGAAGAGCAAGCTCCTCTGGATGACCGACCTGCACCTGGTGGAGCCCGGGCGCCCCTGGCCGCAGAATGCCAATCCGTTGCAACGGCTCAACGCCGTCCTGGATGAACTCCGCGACCAACACGCCGACGCGGACCGCTTGATTCTGACCGGGGACCTGGTGCAGTCCGGCAGCGCCGAAGCCTACGAGGTGCTACGGGAGGCGCTGAGAGGCTTTCCGGTTCCCTATCGGCTGCTGGTGGGCAATCACGACCGGCGCACCAATTTGCGGGAGGTTTTCCCCGACGCTCCCGCTGTCGACGGCTTCCTGCAATCCAGTGAGGAGCTGAACGGCACCCGTCTCATCTATCTCGATACACAGGCTGAAGACGGGCATCATGGCGAGCTGTGCCCCGTCCGGCTGGCCTGGCTGGAAGCGCAACTGCAAAGCGCGGGGGCAAGGCCGGCGTTGCTCTTCATGCATCACCCGCCCATGGCCATCGGCGTGCCGCCCCTGGACCGTCTGCGGCTGAGGGATCCGGACAACGCGCTCTTCCAGTTGCTGCGCGCCCGCTCCGCGCCGACGCAACTGCTCTTCGGTCATCTGCACCGCAACGTCAGCGGACTCTGGGCCGGCCATCCCTTTACCGTGCTGGAGAGCACGCACCTGCCCCTGGTCTTCGATATGAGCAGCGACCGGCTCTCACGCTATCCGGGTCCACCGGGGTACGGCGTCATCCTCCTGGAGAACGGAAGCGTGGTCATCAACGCGGTGCAACGACATCGCGGGTATCAGGACCTGTGGCCCGCCCATCAGCCCGGCTCGCTCACTACAGGAAGCTGACACTGCGCCACGCCTGCCTCCAGCCCGGCCCGCGGATGGGGTAAGAAGACCCTGGAGCCTGCGCCGCCTCCCCCAGGCCGAGGTCACCCGGGCGGCGTCCCCATTCGATGAAGACCGTCTCCTGCCTGCTCGCATGGTCCGCGATGCTGTCCCTGTCCGGGTGCGCGGACACCGGTGATGACTGCGGCCTGGTCCCGCTTCCAGGAGACGCGGGGCAGACGCCGCCCCTGCTGTCGCTGGAGGTCCCCGCGGAGCTCCACGTCAAGCCGAGCCTGCGCGGCTCCTGTGATGGCTCCGACACCTCCCAGGTCCCCGACCGCATCACCGCGGAGGTGTTCGACCCCAACAACCACACCGTGGCCTCGGAGTCCTCCCTCACCGGCGATGGACAGTCCGCCACCGTCCGCTTCACCCCGACGACCCCGGGGCGCTACCACGTCCGCGTCGCCTTCTCCCCGGTGGGCAGCCTCCAGCAGTTCGGCGCCTACGTGTCACGCGCATGGACCGGAGGCGGTCCAACGGTGCTCCCGCTGCCCCGCTGCACGCAACTGGACCGCACCACGCATGGCACCTGGCTGTGTGACGGCGTGGCGGTGCACGCGGCGACCGCGGCCCAGACGCCACTCGGCGGCGTCTCCGGCATTCCCGACGTGGCCGTCGCGGGAAATATCGTCTGGGTCGTGGGCGAGGACCGGGTCCGCCGCTTCGTCGACACCGGCTCGGAGCTCGAGCTCACCGGCTCGCTCCTGCTCAATCAGCGCGACACGGTAAAGGTCATCCAGAGCCGGCTCGCCACCGCGGAGGAGCTGTGGGTGCTCGACTCGGAGCGCCTGCATCGCTTCGCCTTCACGCCGGCGGGCGTCGTCACCGGCGCCACCCCCACACCGTGGGGACGGGCCAGCCAGATACCCTTCGGCGTCGACATGGTGCTGGGCCTGCTCGTGCGGCTGGGCCCCGACACGGTCAGCGTCATCCAGGTGACGCCGGAGCTCGACAGCCACGCGTGCAAGTTCCGGCTGGGCCCGGACGGGGCCTTCGTCGCCTCGGAGGCGCCGTGCCAGCGCCTGCCGGGCGTGCCAGCGGGCATCGAAGACGGCGCGGTGTGGACCCGCGTGGACTCCCTGCTCCTGCCGCAGCCAGGACAGACGCTGTACCGGTGGGCCGCGGTGGATGGCGGGCTGACCGAACGAGGCACCCTGGTGGTGGACGCGCCACTCGAACTGGTGAGCGCGCCCCTCCGCCCCGGCTTCGCAATCCCCTTCATCCAGTGGCGGCAGTCACGCGTCGGTACCGCAGCGCCCGTGGCGCCCGAGTCAGAGGGCCCGCTGGGGCTGGAGCTGCTTCCCGGAAACACGGACCTGTCGTCCGGCCCGCGCACCCTCTCGCCCCGCTTCTACTGGGAGGCGGACGCGGGCGGCCTCACCCGTCAAACCCGGGTGTACGCACGGGGCGCGTCTTCGTTGAAATAACGAGACGGTTGGGGCACACACGGACGGGAAAGCGCGAAATGTCGCCTGCCTGCCTCTCGCGATGCCCGGCCTCCGGGTGTAGAGAGGCCAGCGCGCCGCGGCACCACGCGCTCCACCCGACACGCCCGGAGGTGAGCCCCCCATGACGGAAAGCCCCCAGAGCGCCGCGCTCTCCATGGAGGAACTGCACGAGGCGTGGCCCGTGCTCTCCGTCGATGAGCGGATGGAGGGCTTCCGGCTGCTTCCCGCTTCGGTGGCGGACGACTTCTTCCTGGCGCTGTCGGCGCGTGAGCAGGCGGAGCTCATCCTCCACCTTCATCCGGCCGAGCGACGCACCTGGGTCCGGCTGCTGCCCCCGGACGACCTGGCGGACCTGGTGCAGGCGGTGGAGCCCGAGCAGGCGGAGTCCATCCTCTCGCAGCTCGACGACGCCAGCCGCCGCGAGGTCAACGTGCTGCTGGCCTACGCGGAGGACGACGCCGGCGGTCTGATGAACCCGCGCTTCGCCCGCGTGCGGCCGGACATGTCCATCGACGAGGCCATCAGCTACCTGCGCAAGCAGGCGCGGGAGCGGGTGGAGACCGTCTACTACGCCTATGTGCTCGACGCCGAACAGCACCTGCAGGGGGTGCTGTCCCTGCGTCAGCTCTTCCAGTCCGCCAGTGACAAGCGGGTGGCGGACGTCATGCAGCGCGACGTCGTCACCGTGTCGGAGGACACCGACCAGGAGGCCGTGAGCCGGCTGTTCACCGAGCACGGCTTCATGGCCCTGCCCGTGCTGGACGCCCAGCAGCGGATGAAGGGCATCGTCACGGTGGACGACATCGTCGACGTCGTCCAGGAAGAGGCCACCGAGGACATCCAGAAGGCCGGCGGCATGGAGGCCCTGGAGGCCCCCTACTTCGAGACCGGCTTCTTCGGCATGTTGAAGAAGCGCATCGGCTGGCTGCTGGTGCTCTTCCTGGGGCAGATGCTCACCGCCACCGCGATGAGCAGCTTCGAGGACGAAATCGCCACCGCCGTGGTGCTGAGCCTCTTCGTGCCGCTCATCATCTCCTCGGGCGGCAACTCCGGCAGTCAGGCCTCCACGCTCATCATCCGCTCGCTCGCGCTGGGCGAGATGCGACTTCGGGACTGGTGGCGCGTGGCTCGCCGCGAGCTGCTCTCCGGCCTGGTGCTGGGCCTGGTGCTGGGGGTGGTGGGCCTGGCGCGCATCCTCATCTGGAACTCCATCACCGGCGTCTACGGGCAGCACGCCTTGCCGCTGGGCATCACCGTCGCCCTGTCCGTGCTGGGCGTGGTGACGTTCGGCACCCTGGCTGGCTCCATGCTGCCCCTGGTGCTGCGGAAGTTCGGCTTCGACCCCGCGAGCGCCTCCGCCCCCTTCGTGGCCACACTGGTGGACGTTAGCGGCGTCCTCATCTACTTCACCGTCGCCAGCCTCCTGCTGCGCGGTACGCTGCTCTGAAGCGCCGGGGCCCGTGAGGCCGCGGCTTCGCGGGAGATACGGCCATGCTTCACCTGACCTCACGGCGCACCCTGGACCTGGAGGCGCCCGTCACGCCAGGACGTCCTGCTCACGTCACCGCCTTGAGCGGACTGGTCCGCGCGGGCGACTGGCTCTACACCGTCGCGGAGGAGCCGCTACACCTGGCCGCGTTCCCCCTGTCCGCGGAGAGCCCCGGCCACGGCGTGGTGCTCTTCGCGAACCACCAGCCCGACGAGCCCGTCTCCCTCAAGTCGTCGCGGCCCGCCCTGGAGGTGCCTTGCCTGCTGGCGCCCCAGGGCGGCTCGCCCCATGGTTCGCTGCTGGTGCTGCCGTCGGGCAGCTCCGCGGGCAGGCAGCGCGGCGCGTGGGTCGCCCTGGGCGCGGACGGCACCCTGGCGGGCGACGCCCGGGCCGTGGACGTCACGGCGCTGTACACCCAGCTCAGCCGGGAGCTGGGACCGCTGCGCATCGCCGGGGCGGCGATGTCGAGCGGACTGCTGCGGCTGCTCCAGCGCGGCGACGGCGAGCCCGGCACCGACGCCCTGGTGGACCTGGACGCGGAGCGGGTGCTGCGCGGCCTGGAGGCCGGCGCGCTGGGCCCGGACGTGGTGCGCATGACGCGCCGCTGGGAGCTGGGACAGGCCGGAGGCATGCGGCTGTCCTTCACGGCGGCCTCGCCGCTTCCTGGCGGGCGGATGGTCTTCACCGCCACCGCGGGGAGCACCGGCCCGGCGGCCACCGTGGGCGGCTCCGTCGTGGGCGTGCTGGCGCCGGATGGCTCGCCGCAGTTCCTCGACGCGCTGGACGGACACCTGTCGGTGACGGGCGTGGATGCCCGGGTGGAACAAGGCCGCGTGCGGGTGCTCCTGGCGGCCCTCTCCGAGGACGGGGCGAGCCCCGCGACCCTGCTGGAAGCGACGCTGGACGTCCCGGCGTAGGGCGGCGTGTCCGCCCCGCGTCAGTCGTGCTCGTGCGCGGCTTCCTCGGGGCGGCCACCGACGGCCTCCAGCGACGTCCGGGCCGGGCGGACGCGGTCGAAGGCCACCTCGCGCTGCCCCACACCCGAGGCCGTGGTGTTGGCGATGCGCCGTCGCGCCCGCGCGATGTAGTCCTGCACCAGCGCGGGGTCGGGGTGCGTCTTCAGCGCATCCACCCAGGTCTCAATGGCCTTCTCGTTCTCCCCCGCGTCGGCGCGCAGCTTGCCCATCTCGAAGAGGGCGTGCGGCGCCAGCTCGGAGTCCGGGAAGCGCGTGCGCAGGTCCGCGAAGGTGCGGGAGGACTCCTGGCGGCGGCCCTCCATCATCGCCAGGGCCTGGGCCTGGAGGTACAGGGCGTCATCCACGTAGGCGCTCGTGGGGAAGCGCTCCATGATGCGGCGGGTCTCCAGCTCGCACTGCTGATAGTCGCCCAGCTCGAAGTAGAGCTTGGTGACCAGGTAGTGCAGCTCCGCGCCCTGCGGTGGATTGAGCTTGAGGGCCGCGGTGAGCTGGTCGATGGCGCCGCGCACGTCGCGGTAGTGCACGCGCAGGAGGTCCGCCAGGATGATGCGGGCCTCGAGCGCCTCCGGTGACTCGGGGCACTGCTGGATGAGCTCGCGGTAGACGCCTACCGCCTCCTTCACCTTGCGCTGCTCCAGCCAATAGACATCCGCGGCCCCCTTGAGGGCGCGCGCGCGGAGCACCAGCGCCTCCGGCGAGGAGTCATGGCGAGTCGCGTCGAAGGCCTTGCGGTACTCGACGAGCGCCTCGTCGGGCCGCTTCTCGAAGATGGCGTCACGGGCCCGCTGGAGATGGTCCACGGGCTTGTCCCGGCACGCCGTGGCGGCCAGGGACAGCACGGCGAGCGCGAGCCGCAAGGACTTCATCAGTCACAGGCCTCCGGCGTCACGGTGACGCACTTCGTGTCCTGACAGCGGACGCAGACCTCCATCGGCGAGACGTCGGTGACGCAGACGTTGACGCGCGAGGTGCGCGGGCAGTCCTCGGACGTGACACAGCGATAGGGCTCCCCGCCATCACGCGTGATGTCGCTGGCCGTGGAGCCACAGACCTCCAAGTCGTTGCATCCGAAGAGGCCCACCGCGATGGCGGCGAACGCTCCGCACCAGGCGCGTCTCACAGCGGCGGTTGTACCCGGATTCGCCCGCGTCGTCACTGGCGCCCGCTTGCTTGCCTGGCGTCTCCGCCCCGCGGAGGCGCCGCGTTCGCGATTCCGGGACAGGGATGTCAGGTGTGTCATGGAGCACCCGGTGTCAGGGCCGTTCTGGGCGCTCGCGTCAAGGCGCCGCGGGGTGATGGCGGCGGAGGCAGCGGCGGGGACATGCTGGGCCCATTGCCGCAACGACACACATGAGCCTTCCATCCCATCCAAGAGCCGTCATCACCGGCGCGGGCAGCGGCCTGGGCCGCGCGCTCTGCGAGGAGCTCGCACGCCGGCGGGCCCGCGTGCTCGTCACCGACCTCGACGCCGCCTCCGCCGAGGAGACCGCGCTGCGCGTCACCCGCGCGGGAGGCGAAGCGCACGTCCAGGTCTGTGACGTCACCGAGCCGGCCCAGGTCGAGGCCATGGCCGACGCCGCGGAGCGCGCCCTGGGCGGCGTGGACCTGCTGGTCAACAACGCGGGGGTCGTCAGCGCGGGTCCGGTGGGCGAGCTGTCGCTCTCCGAATGGAAGCGCGTGCTGGACATCAACCTGTGGGGCGTCATCCACGGCTGCCATGTCTTCGTCCCCCGGCTGCGCAGGCAGAGGTCCGGCCACATCCTCAACATCGCCTCGGCGGCGGGGCTCGTGTACGTGCCCGACCTGGCGGCCTACAACGTGTCCAAGGCAGGCGTGGTCGCGCTCTCCGAAACGCTCCACGCCGAGCTGAAGGCCACCGGCATCGGCGTCACCGTGGCGTGCCCCAGCTTCTTCCGCACCCAGATTGCCAGCTCGGGCGCCTACGCCAACGACACGCTTCGCGCCCTCGCCGTCGGGATGATGGACGCGGCCCGCCTGGGCCCGGAGGTCATCGCGCGCAGGCTGCTCGAGGCCGTGGACGCGCGAAGCCTCTACACCGTCCCCATGGCGGATGCGCGCTGGGGCTGGCGTCTGCGCCGCATGTCCCCCAGCCTCTTCCTCCGCGCCGTCGCCGCGATGGACCGCTCCGCCCGCGCGTGGCTTCTGCGACGACGCTGAGCCGCTTCAAGGCGCTGTGCGACAGCGGCCGCGCTCGATGAGGCCCGGCGGCGGACTCGCTTCCTCGCCTGGCATGCGGACAGGCGCCATCAAGGTGCGCGCCGCGTCCTCGCGTCCCAGGTGCTCACGCCAGCCGCCCCGCCCGGACGCCGCTCATCACCGGCAGCAACCGCTCATGGAGTATCCGGAGCGCGTGCGCGCTCGGGGCGTACCTTGTCTTTCGCGGCACTCACCCCTCCCGACAAGGAAGCCCTTCATGCTTTGTCGCCACGCCCTTTCGTCGCTGTTCGTCCTGTCGCTGCTCTCCGGTTGCGCGTCCACGTCCGGCGCGGCGACGTCGGAAGCCACCACCTCCGGGCCCACTGCGTCCACCGCGCCCTTCCGCGTCGAGCGCTCCGGCCAGGGCAGGCCGGTGGTGTTCATCCCCGGGCTCGCGTCATCGGGCGAGGTCTGGCGTGAGACGGTGGCGCACCTCGGCGGCCAGTACGACGCCCATGTCCTCACGCTGGCCGGCTTCGCGGGACAGCCCGCGCTGCCCGGGCCCTTCTTCGAAACGCAGCGCCGCGCAGTGGCCGAGTACCTGCGCGAGCAGGGCCTGGAGAAGCCCATCCTCGTGGGCCATAGCCTGGGCGGCGTGCTGGCGCTCGCGGTGGCCGCGGACGTCCCCGAGCGCGTGGGCGGCGTGGTGGTGGTGGACAGCCTGCCCTTCCTCCCCGCCGCCATGTCTCCCGGCGCCACCGTGGAGAGCAGCCGCCCCTACGCCGACCAGCTGCGCACGCAGTTGCGGACCTGGCCCGTCGCCCAGCGCAATGAGCTGCAGCGGCAGACGCTGCGCCGCTACATCACCGACGCGTCCAGGCAGGACGTCGCCTTCCGCTGGGGAAACCAGTCGGACACCGAGACGGTGGCCCTGGCCATGTACGAGTTGATGACCACCGACCTGCGCCCGGAGCTGCCGCGCATCCGCGCGCCCACCCTCGTGCTCGGCTCATGGATTGCGCTGAAGGGCCAGGTGCCGCGTGAGACGGTCGAGGCCGTGTACAAGGGCCAGTACGCCACGCTCTCCACCGCGCGCGTCGTCATGCACGACACGGCCCGCCACTTCATCATGTGGGACGACCCTGCGGGCTTCTTCCGGGAGCTGGACGGCTTCCTCGGCGTCCATGCGCCCGTGGCCCGGGTGGAGCCGCGTCAGTGACTGTGGTGGACTCGCGCGGCCTTGAAGCAGGGAGCCCTTGAATGAAGTCCTCGTCGGCGCGCACCTGGGCCTATGTGGCCTGCCAGGTCGGGGGCTGGGGCTTCTACGCCACCTTCAACTCCCTGCTGACGCTGCTGACGCCCAGGCCCGACATCTGGGCGTCCTGGTGGGTGCTCTGCTTGTGCGGAGCGCTCATCACGCACCTGGCGCGACGCGGGTTGCCCCTGCGAGCGTGGGCCCGGCTGCCCGTCTCCCGGTTGGCCCCGCGCGTCTTCCTCACGGCGGTGGGCCTGGGCGTCACGCAGAACATCGCGGCCTTCGGCTTGAGCACCTCCGTGCTGGGGGTCTTCACGCCGGAGGATGCCTCGCCCATGGGCTTCCTCATCAGCGGCTTCATCTGGACGGTGATGATGACGCTGTGGCTGCTCCTCTACTTCGGTGTTCACGCGGTGGAGCAGGCCCGGGCCATGGAGCTGGAGCGCTGGAAGCTGGAGGCCGCGGCCCAGGCGTCGGAGCTGCGCTTCCTCAAGTCGCAGCTCCAGCCGCACTTCCTCTTCAACTGCCTCAACAGCGTGCGCGCCCTCATCTCCGAGGACCCGGCCCGCGCGCAGCAGGTGGTGACACGGCTGTCCACGCTGCTGCGGCATGCGCTCACCTCCCGGGAGAAGGAGACCGTCCCGCTGGCCCAGGAGCTCCAGGTGGTGCGTGACTACCTGGAGCTGGAGGGCGTGCGCCTGGAGAGCCGCCTGCGCGTTCGCGAGGACGTGGAGCCGGCCGCCCTGCCCCTGGCCGTGCCCGCGATGCTGGTGCAGACGCTGGTGGAGAACGCCATCAAGCACGGGGTGGCGCAGCTTCCCGAAGGCGGCGAGGTGGCGGTCTCCGCGCGCATCCAGGAGGGCGTGCTGCTGCTGGAGGTCTCCAACACCGCCACGCCGGCGGCGCGCCCCGTGGAGGGCAGCGGCGTGGGCCTTCACAACGCGAGTGAGCGGCTGCGCCTCCTGTGCGGCGCCGACGCCTCGCTGCACCTGGACCGCACGCGGACGTCCTTGACCACCGCGCGCGTCCGCATCCCCCTGCCCCTGACATGAAAGTCCTCATCGCTGACGACGAACGACTGGCCCGCGCCGAGCTGCGCCGCCTGCTCGCGGCCTTCCCGGACGTGGAAATCGTGGGCGAGGCCACGCACGTGGACGAGGCGTGCCGCCGGGTGGAAGCGCTGTCGCCGGACCTGCTGCTGCTCGACATCCAGATGCCGGGCGGGACGGGCTTCGACGTGCTCGAGCGGCTGGAGGAGCCTCCCGACGTCGTCTTCACCACCGCGTATGACGCCCACGCCGTGCGCGCCTTCGAGGTGAATGCGCTCGACTTCCTGCTCAAGCCCATTGAACCGGAGCGGCTCGCCACCGCGCTGGAGCGCGTGCGGGAGCGGGGCCGCATGGCCACCGCAAAGCCCGCGCACGGACAGACGCCGGGCACGCCGCTGGAGCGGGTGTTCGTGAAGGAGGGTGAGCGCTGCTGGCTGGTGCAGCTCGCGCAGGTTCCGCTCATCACCTCCGAGGGAAACTACGCGCGGCTGACGTTGGACGGATACGCGCCGCTGCTCTTGCGCTCGCTGACCTATCTGGAGGAGCGGCTGGACCCGGCGCGCTTCTTCCGCGCCAGCCGCCAGCACCTCATCAACCTGGACTTCATCGAGTCCCTGGAGCCTGGGCCCAGCGGCACGCTGGTGGCGCGCCTGCGCGGTGGCCGCGAGGTGGAGCTGTCCCGTCGCCAGTCGCAGCGCTTCCGCGAGAGGCTCAGCATCTGAGCGCCGTCAGTTGTTGCCGCGCCGCGCCTTGCCGGAGGTGAGCACCGCCTTGTCCACCGAGGCGACACCCCTGCCGCGTCGCTTGAGCTGACGCGCGCGGTCCTCCTGCTTCTTGTAGTGCTTCATCATCGCGACCATGTGCGGGTCGGACGTCTCGCAGTGCAGCTGCGTCACCTCCTGGTGGCGACGGCCAAGCTCCTGCCACGTCTGGAGCATGGCCTGGTTGCCCAGGAGCCGCTCCTCGACGGAGTCGAGCACCGCGTCCATCGCCTCACCTTCGGCCTCCAGCGCCGCGAGACGCTCCTGCGCCTCCTGAGAGGGCGACATGCACCCCGTGCCCAGCAGGGAGAGTCCCATCACCATGGTCAGCCCGAGCCACCTCCGCCGAATCCCCACGTCGCCTCCCGCAGTGTCTCGCGCCGTCCACCGGCCGCTGACGCGAAACGCAAGCTAGGGAGGCACCCCCGGGGCGACAACCCGCTCTGGCAGCAGAGGCACTCGTTTTTTCAGCAGGCGACGATTCCCGACACCCGCGTCCAGCCAACGACGTGCGGACGCCCGCGCACTGTCCGGTGACGGCTACTTCGGCACGGCCTTGAGCGACGCCTTGCCGTCCTTGATGACGACCTTGAACTCCACCGCCTTCGCGTTGTGCTGCTTGAGCAGCTCCGGCACCTGCTTGCGCAACGTGGCCGCCACCGATTCGTAGGACAGCTTCGACGTGTCCTCCTGGCAGCGGCGCTTCGCGGTGACGTACGCGTCGTAGACGGCACGCAGCTTGTCGTCCGCCATCCCACCGCCGCTCGCCGCGGGAGGCCGGGACGCGGTGGAGGGAGGTGGCATGGACGCGGGCCGCGACGGCGGCGGGATGCCGCCGGCCGCGCTGGGAGCCTTCGATGGGGGCGGCATGCTGCCAGCGCTGGTGGCCACGGGCCGAGACGAAGGCGGCGTGCTGCTCGCTCCGACGGCCGGAGTCCTCGACGGAGGCGGCGTGCTGGCCACGGCGCCCGGTGCCTTCGCCGCCATGCCCGGCGGCGCCACCGACGTGCCATGCGCAGGCGTGCCACCCACCGTGGGCAGACCGCGCGGCGGTGTCCCCGCCACGGGCGCCACGGCGGGAATACCCGTCAGCGGCGCCACGGCGGGGGTGCCACGCAGCGGCGTGCTCCCCACCGCGGGCGCGCCCTTCGACGGCGTACCATCCGTGGCCTGGAGGAAGCGGGTGGCCACCTGCGGCTCATTGACGGGCCGAGGGCGGCTCAGTTCCTCCACCTCCTCGAAGTCCATGTCGGAGATGTCCTCCGGCAGCTCGACGACGCCCTTCTGGCCCGCCGCGCCTGGCGAGCTGGCCTTCCGGCTCTCCGCGCGGCGGCGCGCCTTGAAGACATCCCGGCGATAGGTGCCCGCTTCGATTTCCTGGAGCGTGCGCACCCACAGCCGTTCATACGTGAGGAACTTGTTGTACAGGCTGGCGACGCGGAACTTGGCGGAGGTGCTGCGGATGAACGCGCCCTTCAGCTTGTTCAGCCGCTTCTTGAGGTCTTCGTGCGCGCGCGACGGCGCCTGACGCTCGTTGCCCAGGAAGTACTGTTCGTAGAGGTTGCGGAGGACGGCGACCTCCGCCTCCAGGGCCTCGCACTCCTGGAGGACGGCCTCGCTGGAGCCGGGGTCGGCCGAGGTGGACCTGCCAGCGAAGCTCTTGGATGCGGACTGTCGGGCGTCGGGGGGCGGCATGACTCCTCAGAGTGTCCCCAAGAGGCCCGCGCGATTCAACCTCACGCAGCCGAGGGGGTAGGCCCCAGGCTTGCCGCCTCGCTCTCCCGGCGGCGGCCTTTCTGGGCGAGCAGCACCGCGCCAAAGGTGAACATGCACAGGGAGATGAACTGACTGGTGGAGACATTGTACCACGCCTCCAGCGGCACCGCCGAGGCCAGCTCCCCCGCCCCCAGCGACTGGAGCAGGCCGTGCAGGGTGCCTCGCTCCACGTCCCCCCGGAACAGCTCCACCGTGCTCCGGAGCACCGCGTAGGCCATCAGCCAGAGCGCCAGGACGTGGCCATGGAAGCGGCGGTAGCGCCGGGCGTACAGCAGCCCCACGAAGAGCACCACCTGCCCGACGGACTCGAAGAGCTGGGTGGGGTACAGCCCCAGGGTGTGGCCCTGCTGCGCCACCCAGTCGGAGATGCGCACCGCGCCAGGCGCGGCGTGGTGGAAGATTTCCCCCGTGGCCTCCACGACGTACCGCGTGTCCTGGAGCTGGGACGAATAGGCCAGGCTGGACGTGTTGCCGAGCCCGCCCAGGAGGTCCTGCGCCACCCCGCTGCCGGGGAAGTGCACCGCGGTGGCGGCATGCGCGGGCGCCACGTCCCCCCAGCAGCACCCCGCACTGAAGCACCCCAGGCGGCCCAGGCACTGGCCCAGCGACACGGTGGGGATGCACACGTCGGCGAGGCGCCAGAAGTCCAGGCCATGCATCCGCGCGAACACGAACGCGGCCGCGGACGCGCCAATCAAGCCGCCGTAGAAGACGAGCCCGCCGCCCAGGGAGAACACCTGCGTCCAGTCACGGGCGTAGTCCTGCCAGTTCACGAGCACGAAGAGCAGCCGGCTCCCGCCGATACCGCCGAGCAGAATCCAGACCGTCATGTCCATGAGCTGCTCGCGCTTCTTCGGCCCCTCCACGTCCACCCACGCCCCGTCGTCCTTCAGCTCCAGCGTGCGCCATTCGTCCTGCGCCAGCCGGCCCGCCACCGTCACCGCGGTGGTGAAGCCCAGGGCCAGCAGCAAGCCATAGGTGTGCACGGGGATGCCCTCGCCCTGGGCGCCCGGAAAGGCCCCGGGCGGCAGCGAGTACCGCAGGGCGAACCAGGCCAGCACGGCGCCCACGAGGCCATACGCCGCGGCCCGCAGCAGCCGGTCTTGTGAGGACACCGGCGCGCGCGTGCCCGTCCGGACATCCAGCGCGCCTTCGGCGCTGCGCCAGCCGTTGAAGACGACGTAGCCCACCGTGCCCGCGGCCATCGCGTACAGCAGGAGCTGCGACCAGAGCGAAGTGAAGGTGAGGTGGACGAGGACGGGGAGCATGGCGACGAAGGCTACCCTCGTTGCGCGGGCGGGACGACCCGCATGCGCGCCTTCAGGCCCGCCCGGCTGCCTGGGCCGGCTTCTCCTTGCGGACGAAGGAGTCGACGATGAGCATGCCCACGCCAACGCAGATGGCCGCGTCGGCGACGTTGAAGGAAGGCCACGCCACCTTGTCGAACCAGTGGGCCTCCAGGAAGTCGATGACGAAGGCCCGGGCGACCCGGTCGATGTAGTTGCCCAGCGCGCCGCCCAGCACCAGCGGCAGCCCCCACAGCGCCCACTTCTCCTCCGGGTCCGTTCCAGACAGCTTGCGGAAATAGAAGGAGATGAGGAGCACCGCCGCGATGCTCACCACGTGGAAGAGCGGCACCCGCGTCTCGGGAGGGAGGCTGCGGAACAGGCCCCACGCGGCGCCCGGGTTCTCCGCGTAGCGGAGGCGGAAGAACGACTCCGAAAGCTCGATGTGCCGGCGGGGCTGGTAGTGCAGCCCGTTGAAGCCCTGGGGGGGCGGGGCGGAGTACATCGCGGCCAGGCGCTCGCCCAGGCGCTCCTTGCCCTCCATCTGGGTGGTCAGCTCGCGGACGACGACGTACTTCGTCCACTGGTCGAGCGCGATGACGCCAAGGGTGACGGCGAGGAGGATGATGTATTTGCGCGGCACGGTCCGGGACTTACACCAGCCGCCGCCCGCCCGTCACGGATTGGGGCGCTTCGTCGTCCGCAGCGAGTCCAGCAGCATGAGACTCACCCCGACGCTGATGGCCACGTCCGCCACGTTGAAGGTCGGCCAGCGCATCCCCGGCTGGTTGCGCCAATGCCAGTCAATGAAGTCGATGACGTAGCCGCGCAGCAGCCGGTCCACGAAGTTGCCCAGCGCTCCGCCCGCCACCAGCGCCAGGGACACCCGGGCCAGCCGCTGCTCCGCGGGCATGCGCCGGTACATCACGAAGATGAAGCCCATGGCCACCAGGCTCACCACGAGGAAGAAGAGGCGCCGCGCGCCGTCGGGCATGTCGCCGAAGATGCCCCAGGCCGCGCCCGGGTTCTCCACGTAGCGGAAGTGCCAGTAGTCCTCGATGAAGCGATAGGGCCGCAACACCCGGAACGGCCCGTCCTCGGGCGGCGGGCGGTTGTCCAGGTTCCGCTCGGTGACGAAGCCCGTCACCCGCGCCAGGCCTTCCCGCCCATCCAGGGCATCCGTCAGCCGGGAGACGGCCAGGTACTTGGTCACCTGGTCCGCGGCGAGCACCGCGACAATCACGAGGAGGAGGAACCGATGGGAGACTTTCATGTCGCGCGCCCTCCTCTATCCCGCCCCCCGAGTCCTGACAATGAAGAGCGCCACCCGCCCCTCTCCTGTCCGCTCGCTCCGTTTCCCGGCCAGCACCGGTTTGGGGCATGGTGTCGCCATGTCGCCTGTTGAACCCGACGTGAATCCCTCAGTCTCCGACACGCCCCCACCCTCCGAGGCCGCGCCCAAGCCCGCGAAGCCCTCGTTGATGGCCCGCTTCAAGAACCTGATGCTCGAATACGGGCCGCTGGCGCTGGTGGTGAACTACGCCATCTTCGGGCTGGTGATTGTGGGCTTCTACGCCGCCATCGAGTTCGGCTTCCAGCCGAGCAGCACTGGAGAGAAGGCGGGCAGCTGGGCGGCGGCCTACGCGGCGTCGCAGGTGGTGAAGCCGCTGCGCCTGGCCGCGGTGTTCGTGCTCACGCCGCTCATCGCCCGGATTCCTCCCGTGGCGCGCTTCATCGAGCGGAACAAGCACAAGTGGAGCTTCTGAGCCGAGGCCCGCGGCGGCCCAGGATGGCCGCCGCGCCCCCGCGAGAAAGGGCGGCCCCTCAGAAGTTGGGGACGAGGAAGTCCTTCACCACGCCCATGTGCTGCATGTTGGAGGCGCTGCTGTCACCAGACTGCACCGGGGCAATCTCCGACAGCGGCCGGTAGGTGCGGCTGTCGAGCACCAGCCCGTTGGCGAAGGTGCTGGAGCCGATGACGGTGGCCTGCTGGTACTGGCGCAGGTCCTGGTCCACCAGAATCTGGTCGTAGGGCTTGTTGCGGTTGCGGTTGGTGCCCGTGGTGCCGTTGTGGTCCGCCGGGTGCGGACCCGCCGTCGTCACGACCTGCCGGAAGGTGGCGAAGCAGGACTCGTTGAAGCTGTCCGTGTTCAGGTCGCCGCCGATGATGAGGTAGTCGTCCTCCGGAATCTGCGAGCGGACCTCATTGACGATGGCTTGCGCCTCCGCGTTGCGGTTGCTCGCGCTGGACGTGAGCAGGTGCACGCTCACCGCCCAGAGGTCGCGGGGCCCCGGGATGTCGATGCGCGCCCAGGCGAAGTCCCGGTTGGACACGCGCGGGTCGGGCCACTGGCCGAACTGGATGATGGGCCAGCGGCTGATGATGCCATTGGGAATCTGCGCGCCCGTCTCCCGGGAGTAGTGGAAGCCCGGCGCAATCTGATCCACCAGCGAGCGGATGTCCGACGCCGAGTCGTTCCCGTAGTTGAACTCCTGCATCAGCACGATGTCCGGGTCCACGCCCTTGATGAGGCGGATGCCGTGCCCCGGATCATAGGACTGGTAGTTGCCACTGCTGAGGTTGGACGCCATCACCCGGATGGCGGTGTGCCCCGCCTCCGTGCCGCCGTCCGTCCCCGCGTCGGTGCCGGCATCCGTCCCTGCGTCCGTACCGGCATCCGTCCCTGCGTCCGTACCGGCATCCGTCCCTGCGTCCGTACCGGCATCCGTGCCCGCGTCCGTGCCCGCGTCGGGCTCGGTGCCGGCATCCGTGCCCGCGTCGGGCTCGGTGCCAGCATCCGGCTCCGGGTCGACTCCCGCGTCTTCTTCCTGGGTCCCGCCGTCATCGGTGGCCGAGCCGCCATCCTCCTGGACGCCACCGTCCGTCTCCTCGTGCGAACCGCCGTCCACGCCCGCGTCGGTCTGCTCGCACGCGTTGTTCGGCACGCAGTGGCCGCCCTCGGCATCGTCTCCGGACGAAGGGCAGCAGACCGCATCCGGGTGCTCGCACGCGGTCTGCGGATCACAAGCCCGGACGCACAGGTGGCGGTCATGGGAAGCAACGAAGATGCAGGATTCGCCCTGCGAGCAGTCCTCCCTGACGCCCTCGGGGCTGCACTCCGTCCAGAGAACCCCTCCATCCTCCAGCGGCTGCGGCACACGAGGCGGATTGCCCTCACCACACGCCAGGGAAAGAAGTGTGAGCGAAACCGCTGCACACAGGAGGGAGGTGAGCGTCTTCTTCATGCTGTCGGACTCAGGAGTCGAGAGGGAAAAATCGCCGACGACACCCAGGTGCGGACGGCGACGGGAGTATAGAAACCCTCGATGTGGCGGTCCTGTGACTTATGACAAGGCTGAATGATTTTATCCAGGCAGCCCCCCAGTAGCGTCACGGAGAGTCTGGCAGACGCGGCTCAGACGTCCGACTTCCTCAAAAAATTGGAAGCCAAGAAGTCACAGGGGGATAGCGGAAACCCCGCAAGTAATTGCAACTCCGCAACTCTTGCGAAGTCGCCCCAGACCCAGCCTTGAAGTGCGACCCGAACGTTGCCCACGAGTTCCGGCCAGTTACAGTGCCGCCGCTCAGGCATGGCAATTGCGTGGTGAGCAACACTGGCATCGCCCTCAAGGGCCGGAGTCCAAGGGAGTCCCGCGACATGGTGCAACGTCCCACAGTCCGACGGCGGCAAGGTGGCTTCACGCTGCTGCTCGCCATGGGCATCGTCACGATGGTCACCCTCGCGGTGCTCCTCAGTTACGGCCTGGTGAGCCGCGAGGCGGAGGTCCAGGGTGATGGCCGGCGCTACAAGGAAGCCTACTTCGCCGCGGAGGCGGGGCTGGCCGAGGGGCGCGAGGCGATGCGCATCCGCGTGGGCGCTGAGCGGCGCTACACGTTCGCGTTCGCCGACATGCAACAGGTCAACGAACCCGGGCTGAATGGAGGCATCCGGCCCTTCTTCGAGGTGTTGCCCGGCCCTGGCGCCCCCGGCTCCTGGAATTCGCTGGCAATCAACCCAGCCGACCTCGCGCCCGCGGAGCGCCAGAGTCCCTCCGGTGAGGACTACGCGGCCTTCCCGCTCCAGGAGAACGTGCGCTACCGCGTGTTCGTGCGCGACGACGAAGACGATACCGATGACGGCCTGACGGACACCAACGGTCAGGTCTGGCTCATCGCCGTGGGGGAGGTTGTCGGGCGCGCGGGCAGCCGGCCCACGCGCGCCGTCATCCAGACCCTCATCTCCAACGAAAACGCACCAGCCGTCACCAGCCCAGGCAATGAAATGACCGGAGGCGGCCCCGCCAATACCTACTCCGAAACAGGCCCTGGTCCGACCATCCTGACTCCGGTCATGACCCTCAATTCCGGCAGTTAAGTCGAGCGCTCCCCATGAAACGACTTTCCCTGTTGTCCATCATCCTGATTCCAGGCCTGGCCGTGAGCGCCACGGATGAGGGCAAGCTCGCCTTCGAGAAGGCCTGTGCGAGATGCCACACGGTCACCCCCCAGAGCCATGGCACTGGCAAGTCCACCACCGCCAGCAAGCCCGCTCCACCCAAGACGCGCACCCGGGCCATTGACCTGGGGCCGCTGCTCTCCCAGCGCACGCCCGAGCAGCTCCGCACCTGGATTGCGGCCCCCACGCAGGTCAATCGCAAGACGAACTGCGATACGCGCCTGCTGCCCGAGGCGGACCGGGACCTGCTTTTCACCTTTCTGGCCCTCAGCATCCATCCGCCGCCGCCGCAGCGCGAGGAGACCTTGCGCAAGCAACTCCAGCAGGACCTCGAAGCGCGCCGCGCCCGGAAGCAGCGCAAGGCCCAAGACTTGTCCCGTCCTTCCCAGGGGAAGAAGTGATGCGCACGCTCACCCAGACGCTCGCCACGCTCGCCCTGCTGTCGGCGCCGCTCGCTCTCGCCCAGACCCCACCGGAAGCCTCCTCCCGGTTGTGTGAGAACCAGCTCGACCAGAACAAGCAGCCCGAGTTCAACGATGAGAACCTGGAGATTCAGGAGTCGAGTGTCCTCATCACCGATGAGGATCCGGCTCGGCTCCAGCTCAACACCAACCTCACCGCGCTGAACCCGGAGCGCATCTTCTTCCCGTTCGACCAGAACGTCACCATCAGCTACGTCTTCGAGTCAGCCGGCGCTTCGCATTCACTCGGCTACATGTACATGGACGACCTGCGTGACCGCGGGTACGTCGACACCAACGGCAATCTGCTCGACACCAACAACAACGGCATCCTGGACCTTCACGAGGACCTGTTCAACCTGGCGCCCCGGACCGGCACCAAGGCCCGGCCCTACGTCGGACAGACGCGACGCTGCACGCGCACGTTCACCTCGGGAGGCGAGAACTACAGCGAGCCTGAGCTGGCGATGAACGTGGGCTGCGGCGCCACGTTCCAGGGCAACATCGACCTCGCGGACGCCCGGCCTGGCCTCGGCGGCGAATGGAACCGAACGGACCAGGTGGGGGCCTTCGCCAACGGCTCCAACAACCCTGGTGGAGCGTTCTCGGATGGAGGGCTCTTCCCGCACCTCCCCAACCTGCTGGAGCCCCCGTCGGAAGCCAACGGCAACATGGGCCTGGGGCGCATGGTCTTCCTGCTCGCGGATGATGACTCGGGCCGCACCAACTACGGGAACCTGGCGCCCGTGGCCGACGTCGGGGACTTCTCCGAGGGCATCCCCGACTACGACGTCTCCGCTTTTGATCCCCGGGGCCTGCGCCGCACCAACAACCCGGACGACGGCGTCACCGCCTACGACCGAACCGTGGACCTGGGCATGATTCAGGGCGGCAAGGAAATCGTCTTTTTCCTCGTCGTCTACTACCAGAGCGGCCACGGTCCTCGTGAAGGCTACGTCTTTCCCTGCCTGAAGCAGGACCCGGACGGCCGCTGCGCGCTTCACCTGCGCACGGCCACCAACGTCTTCTTCTCCAAGGCCGACTGGAACCTGGACCAGAACCCCGAGGGTGGCACCATCACGGCCGAGCGCAACATCGGCTGCAGTTACGACGAAGGCTGCAACCGCGACAACCCGGCCAGCACCCCCGCCAGAGCCTGCCGCGTCCAGGACACCAACGAGTACCTTTGCGGTTGGCTGGATGGACCTATCACCGAGTGGGGCACCACGCTGTACCGGCTCGCCAATGACGACCTCTTCGACCGGCTCCAGATGCCCATGGAGAAGGTCACGATTCCGAGGCCTGCGGGTGCGCGCAATCCCATGCCGCACGTCATCGTGGGTGCGCCCAGCACGGACCCGTTCCGCTGGATTCTGGGGTTCGAGGACATCCCTGGGGGCGGTGACCGCGACTTCAATGACGTGGTGTTCGTCATCAACAAGCAGAACGGCGGCAGCATCCGCTCCGCCACGGTGTCAGGCGACCTGTCGCCAGACATCGCCAACGACTTCGTCATCACCAAGGTTCGCTTCAAGCGACAGGATGACTACGCGCCTGCCCCGCGCACCTGCGCCGGCGGCCCGCCGTGCTTCACCGAGGAAATCCCGGGTGCCTGCACACCGCCGGATGGCCCTCGGCCCACCATCAACTACTCGCTCGCGGTGGACTGCCGCATCTGCGCCCCGAACCCGGAGACGGAGCAGATGGAGTGCACGCCCAATCCCGAGCCCCCCACCTGGTTCCCGGTGGTCTTTCCGGACACGGAGGAGCCCACCCAGGAGGTGGAGCTGGACATCATGGCCATGGGCTTCACCGGCTCGCAGCTCTGCTGGAAGGTGGACATCACGAGCCCCAGCGAGCTCTGCCGCCCCATCATCGACGACGTCGAAGTGGGCTACCAGGCCGTGCGCTCGGGCAGCTATTCGCGCGCGTCCCCGTCCACGGTGGGCAACGCCATCGTCTGGGGCGTGAACGAGACACCGGGCAGCGCGTGGGGCAGGACCGGAACCTGGCCTGGCAATGGCATGCCCGCGGCGGGGACTCGCGCCTATGACGGCAACAAGGACTTCACCGTCCGCGGGCGCCTCTACTTCCGCTCACTGTATGACCCGGAACTGCCCAGTGCCGCCAATGCCGTCGAGCGCTGGGACGCGGGCCGGGTGATGGCGCTGACCTTCGGCACCAACGGCCACGGTTCGGACCCGATGCAGCGGAAGCTCTACACCCTGAATGCGGCGGGCAACCGGAGCACCGTGTCCGACCTGATGACCGACACCAGCAGTACCAGCCCGCTCTTCCCGGACACCCTCTGCGACATCGAGCAGGGCGGACGGCTCCTGTACGACCTCAACAACGATGGCAAGTGCGGCACGCCCTCCAGCACCGTTCCCGACAAGCGCATCACGGACCACACCAACGACCGCAACTTCCTGCGGGAGTGGCTGTACGGCTGGGAGGACCACTACGCACCAGGGCCCTTCAACGAGCGGAGGCCGTGGGCATTGGGCGGCATCAACATGTCCACTGTCGCCATCAGCGTCCCCCCCTATCTCGATGGCTGGGCACAAAACGCCCGCGCGGGCGAGCGGGACCTCTACCGCCGCAACTTCACCGAGGCCCTCGCCCAGCGCCCCACCGTGGCCTACGTCGGCACCATGAACGGCTACCTGCACGCCTTCGACGCGGGCGCGTTCCGAAACTCCACGTACGACGACTGTATCCCCGGGATGACCATGGTCCGCGGCTATTTCGATACCGCCGCTTCGTGTGCCGGCGCGGGCAACATCAACGCCCGCAACTACGGCATGGGCACGGAACTCTTCTCGTACATGCCCCGCATGATGCTGGAGCGGTACCGCAACCTCTACGTGCGGTTCAACGGCTCGGGCAACCTGCTCCGACCGTCAATGGATGCCTCTCCCAGCATCGCCAACGTGGACTTCGGCATTCCGAACCGGCCCGCGTGGACCCCGTCGTCCTCTGCCTCCAAGACGGAGGGCGCCAAGACGGTCCTGGTCAGCGCCTCCGGGAAGAACAGCCCGGCGGTCGTCGCCCTCGACGTGACCAACGCAAACGACCCCTGGTACCCGCTCCCGCTCTGGGAGTTCAACCTGCGGGAGCCCGCCCTTGAGCAAGCCTTCTCCACCGCCAAGCTGGTGAACCCCCTCATCGACATCCCCGACAACTCGGGCTCCAGCCATGCACCGTCGATTGGACGCCTGACCTGGGGCACGCAGGAAGAGGGGCGGTGGGCCACCGTGGTCGGCACGGACTACGTGCCCGCTTCGCCGAGCCGGGCCGGCACGCTCTACCTCATCGACCTGAAGACGGGGCAGCCCCTCACCTATGGCGCGCTCCCAGGCGGGGCTTATACGGGCGTCATCACCCTGGACCAGGGCTCCGGAATCGCCGCGGAGACCGCGATGCTGGACCTGGACCGTGACGGGAACTACGACGTCTTGTACGTGCCGACGACCGCGGGCAGCGTGTACCGCATCAATCTCGACCAGGTGAATCCGAGCGCGCCGCTGGGCCGGCGGGTGAAGACCTGCAAGGTCGCCAGCGCGCCGGCGACGTTGTCGGACCACCCGGACGCGGCGACGGCCCAGGACCCCATCTACCAGCAGATTCACTCCAACCTCGGCGTGAACCTCGTGCGGAACAACCACGGCCCCGTGGTGCGCTTCTACTTCGGCACCGGCGACAACCCGGACGAATTCTCCGACGGCCCTCCGAACAAGGAAAGCTACCGCTACCACCTGCTGGCCTTCGAGGACACGGACCCCGCCGGGCGTGAGGCCTGCGAGCTGCTGGAGCCTCTCTGGGTGCAGCAGTTGGACCCCGGCCAGGCGGTGTGGGGCGGCGTGGTGGTGGCGCAGGACAAGGTCTACGCGACCACGGCCGTGGGCGCCGCGGCGGACGTCTGCAACCTGAGCGAGACGGAGAGCGGCCGCTACTACGAGTCCGGCCTGCTTCCAGACGGCAACAACCCGCCCGCGATGGCCAGCGCGGCGCTCGGCGGGCATGCCGTCAACGCGCCCGTGGTCCATGATGGCCACCTCATCATTCCCAGCGTGCGCGGTGAGATGCAGGTCCTGGGCAGTGGCGAGTTCAACCAGGGCTCCGCCGCGGGCGGTTCGGCCCGGTCCAGGGTGCTCATCTACGCGCCCAGCCCGGACGGGAGGATTCCGCAGTGAGGTCCCTGAAACACCGTCAGCGTCGCGGCATCACGCTCCTGGAGGTCCTGGCCACCATGGCCATCCTCCTGCTGGGCATTGGTGCCGCGATGATGGTCGTGACCCAGACCAGCTACTCCAACCGCCGCAGCCTCAGCGCCACGCAGGCCCAGCTCATCGCCGAGCAGACGCTGGAGAACATCACCATGATGGGCTGCACGGTGGACCCACCGTGCGGCAACCTGGTGGGGCTGGACGGGACCTTCGACTTCTTCCAGACGAGCGCTGGAGAGTTGAGCCCTGAGCCACCCGACGACCCCGAAGTCATCGCGCGCCACTACCAGGTCGTCGTGGACGTGGACGTGCCAGCCGCCCCCGCCACCATCGAGCCGGGCTCCGTAGTTCCCGCGGCCCTGACACGAGACCTCATCGAGGGTGAGCCCAACACCCAGGGGAACCTCGCCAACGTCCGCGTCATCGTGAGCTGGCGCGAACAGGAGCGCAGCGACCGGCAGGTGGTCATGCTCCAGACGAGGATGGCGCCGTGAGAGCCCTTCCCATGTCGCCTCGTATCCGCGGCTTCACGCTGCTCGAGGTGATGATTGCCAGCGCCATTGGCCTCATCGTGCTTGGCGCGGGGCTGGTCGCGGCCATGCAGATGCAGCGGCGCGCCCTGTTCGAAGAGCAGACGATGCAGGCCCAGGTCGCCGGGAGGACGCTGGCGGAGTTGATCACCTCCGACCTGCAGCGCGCCGGCACGGGCATGGGCAATGCGCCCATCATCTTCAGTGACACCCGCGTCCAGACCGCCGTCCAGGTGTGGACCGAGCCAGACCTCCGGGTCGCCGATGCGACGCGCCCCTTTCCCACGGACCTGGGCTTCGCCCTGCCGCCCCCGGGGATTCTTGAGAACGAGCGGTCGGATGTGCTCCAGATTCACTGGGGCAATCCCCGCGCCTTGGTGAACCTGACGACGGTCGGCTGCGCTGGCCCCGGTGTGAGGAACGGAATGCAGGGCTTCTGCCTGGTGCCCAACTCCTCCAACCGGCTTCAGCCTGTCGGAGGGGCGACCTCGACCCCGGCCTTCGTCGTGAACCCGAACCAGCTTTTGGCCTGCCATGTGCGCGTCACCAACGTGGACCCGGCCAACAACCTGCTCACCGCCGAGCCAGGTATCGGCGATGAGCGTACGACCTCGGGCCCCTGCTTCGATCCAGGGGCAGGACCGTGGAGCATCAACTCCGAGCAGGAAACCTGGCGCATCATGCAGGCCCAGAGCGCGACCTACCGGGTGAACTGGGCCAGTGGCACCCCCATATTGGAGTACCTGGGGCCCGGAGCTGTGGACTGGGTGGCGTTGAGCCGGGATGTGGAGCGCCTCAAGGTCCGGCTAGGCGTGGTCGCAATCGCGGCCCCGTTCGGTGGCATGCGCTGGTTCCCCGATGAGGAGAACGGCCAGCCCCTGGCGCTGGATGAATGCGAGCGTACGACCTGCCCCATCGAGGTGCATCCAAGTGAGTCGGTCGCCCCCGCCTCGGATGAGGAACTGCGTCTCCGGTTGGGGCAGCGCATCCGAGAGGTGGAGGTTACCCTCGTCGTCCGCACGCCGAGGCAGAACCGGGAGGCCTTCGACCCCACCCAGCCCATCATTAGAGACCGGGAAGGTTTCCCCGTTGATGGCTTCAAGCGGCGCACCTTCACCTTCCGGGTGTCGCTCCGGAACTTTGCCGCTGGCGGCCTGCTGCCCGTCCCGGTGGGACCTTGAGCATGAAGCACACACGAGGAATCACCCTGCTGGAGATGATGGTCACCGTGGCCATCGCTTCCATCCTGCTCGCCGCGGCACTGGTAGGCATCCAGACGCCCGTCGACCGCCAGCGGGAGAACGAGGCCACGCGCGAGCTGTGGGCCTCCACGCTCCGAGCCCGGCAGCGCGCCATCTCCACCAACCAGCCCGTGCGCATCGTCGTGGATGAGGCTGTTCCCCGCGGCGATGGAACCACGCGCACCGTGGCCCGGTGGGAACAGCTTCAGTGCGACAACACCTGGGACAACGCGAGCTGTCCCTCCGCCGGCTGCGAGAACGTCACCTGCCGCGCCAACCCGGACTGCTGCAGCGAGCTGGGCCCGGACATCATCCTCCCCGTCTCCATGAATGCCGCCGCGATTCACGGGCTCTGCTACATGCCCGGCTCCGGCCGACCCGTGCGCCCGGGCGACCTGGGCTGCATGCGAGACTCGCTCGATGACACGCCCGCGCTGGATGCCGCGGCTCCGGGCAACCTCCGCTTCGACTTCACCTCGGGCCGCGCGCGCAGCCTCATCATGGTGGAGCCGCGGACAGGACTGGCCAGCGTGCTGGACTGCGACTCCCAGGCGGCCATCGACCGCCAGGTGGCGGAGTGCACGAACTGAGCTCGCGCCTCGCCTGAGGAGCCCCGCCCCTCCCCGGAGTCACCCGCCGGGGAGGGCTTCACGCAGGCGGCCCGCTACGCCGCCAGCGCCTCGCGGCACTTGAGGCAGACCTCACCGCCCTGCCCCACCGCTTCCGAGTACGTCCAGCAGCGCGGACACTTCTCGCCGTGCGCTAGGAGCACCTCGGCCGTCACGCGGACGCCTTCGCCGAACGCCTGCGCCACTTCCAGCGTCTGCGCCGCGTCCCCCTTCACGTCCGCCAGCTCCACCTGGCTGGTGATGAAGAGGCCCGGCAGCTCGGCCAGGTTCGCGTGGAGGAAGTCGCGCGCCGCGCCCTCCGCCGTCAGCACCACCCGCGCCTCCAGCGACGCGCCGATGCGCTTGTCCCGCCGCGCCGCCTCCAGCACGCCCTGCACCGCGCCGCGCACCGCGAAGAGCTTCGCGTAGCGCTCGGCCAGCGCCGGCTCCAGCTTCGCGGACACCACCGGGAAGCCGCCCAGGAAGACGCTCTCCGCCGGCTTACCCGGCAGCGTCTGCCACGCCTCCTCCGCCGTGAAGCTCATCACCGGCGCCAAGAGGCGCAGCAGCACCGAGGCCACCTCGTACAGCACCGTCTGCGCGCCGCGCCGGGGCTGCCCGTCCGCGCGCCACGTGTAGAGCCGGTCCTTGAGGATGTCGAAGTACACCGCCGACAAGTCACCGGCGACGAAGTCCACCACCGTCGCGTACACAAGGTGGAACTCGTAGTCCTCGTACGCCTTGCGCACCCGCGCCACCACCTCCGCCAGCCGCCCCAGCGCCCAGCGGTCCAGCGGCAGCAGCTCCGCCTCCGGCACCGCGTGCTTCGCCGGGTCGAAGTCGTAGAGGTTGCTCAGCGCGTAGCGGACGGTGTTGCGAATCTTCCGGTAGCCCTCCGACAGGCCCTTGAGAATCTGGTCCGACAGGCGCACGTCGTTGCGGTAGTCGCTGGCCGCCACCCACAGGCGCAGCACCTCCGCGCCGTACTGCTGGATGACCTTGTCCGGCGCCACCACGTTGCCGCGGCTCTTGGACATCTTCTCGCCCTGGCCGTCCACCACGAAGCCGTGCGTGAGGCAGGCCTTGTACGGCGACACGTCACGCGTGCCCACCGCCACCAGCATGGACGAATGGAACCAGCCGCGGTGCTGGTCGCTGCCCTCCAGGAAGAGGTCCGCCGGAATCCGCTGCCGCTGCTCCAGCACCGCGGAGAACATGCACGCCGAGTCGAACCACACGTCGAGGATGTCCGTCTCGCGGCGGAACTCCCCCTTGCCGCAGCGCGGGCACTGGAAGTCCGCGCCCAGGAAGTCCTTCACCGGCGTGCGGTACCACACGCCCACGCCTTCCTTCTCCACCGCCGCCGCCACCCGCTCCATCAGCTCGGGCGACACCACGGCCTCCTCGCAGCCCTCGCAGTAGGCGATGCAGATGGGCACGCCCCACGTCCGCTGCCGGCTGATGGTCCAGTCCGGCCGCGTCTCCAGCATGCCGCGGATGCGGCTGTGCCCCCACGAGGGCACCCACTGCACCGTGTCCACCTGCTCCAGCACCACCTGACGGAATGTCTGCGTCCCGTGGAATGGCGCGTCCATGGGGATGAACCACTGGTACGTCGCGCTCAGGATGACGGGGTTGCGGCAGCGCCAGCAGTGCGGATACGTGTGCGCCACCGTGTCCGTGGCGCCGTTGAGCAGCGCGCCCTTCTCCACCAGCAACTGGATGACGACGGGGTTCGCCTCGAACACGCGCCGGCCTTCCAGCACCGGCCCCACCGTGTCGTCGTAGCGGCCATCCGGACGCACGGGGTTGTAGATGTCCAGCCCGTACTTCAGGCCGACCTCGTAGTCCTCCTGGCCGTGCCCCGGCGCGGTGTGCACCAGGCCCGTACCGGCCTCCAGCGTCACGTGCTCGCCCAGGATGACGCGGCCCCGGCGCTCGTAGAGCGGGTGCTGGTACGTCAGGTGCTCCAGCTCCTCGCCGCGCGCGTACGCCAGGATGCGCGACGGGTCCACCAACGCCGCAGCGGAGACTTCGCCGCCGGGCAGCTCCACGTGCTTCACCGCCAGCTCGTCCGCCTTCACCTCCGCCAGCACCTTGGGCAACAGCTCCCGCGCCACGCAGATGACACGCGGGCCGAGCTGGTAGAAGACGTACTCGAACTCCGGGTTGACGGCGACGGCCAGGTTGGACGGCAGCGTCCACGGCGTGGTCGTCCAGATGGCGAAGGCCACGTCCTTGCCCTTCAGCGAAGGCACGCGCTCAGCCAGCTCCGCGCCGGCCTGGAAGGCCACGTACACGGAGGGCGAGGTGTGGTTCTCGTACTCCACCTCCGCCTCCGCCAGCGCCGTCTGGTCGTACAGACACCAGTACACGGGCTTCTTGCGGCGGTAGAGCATGCCGCGCCTGGCGAAGGTGGCCAGCTCGCGAATCTCCTGGGCCTCGTAGGTGAAGTCGAGCGTCTTGTACGGCTGCTCCCACGAGCCGAACACGCCCAGGCGCTGGAACTCGGCCTTCTGGATGTCGACGAACTCCAGCGCGTAGGCGCGGCACGCCTCCAGGAAGGCGTCGCGAGCCAGCGTGCGCTTGTCGACTTTCTTGTCCTTCAGCCGCTTCTCCACGGCCTGCTCAATCGGAAGCCCGTGCGTGTCCCAGCCGGGGATGAAGTCACACCGGCGGCCGGACAGGTTCCGGTACTTCACCACGATGTCCTTGAGGACCTTGTTGAGCGCGTGGCCCGCGTGCAGGTGGCCGTTGGCGTAGGGCGGACCGTCGGGCAGGACGAAGGGCTCCGCGCCCGCGTTCTGCTCGAGAATCTTCCCCCAAATCCCCCGCTCCGCCCACCAGCCGAGCATGCGCGGCTCGAGCTGCGCCAGGTTCCCCTTCATGGGGAAGTCGGTGCGCGGCAGGTTGACCGAGTCCTTGAAGTCCTTGTCCTTCGGGGGCGTGTCGCTCATGTCGAGCGGCCGTAACACGCGACCCCCAAGCGCTTCAATGCACTCGCGCCCCACGCTATGCTGGACAACCAGACAAGGAGGAACCTGTCAGCTCCTCCGCCCAACACCACTGCGAGGACTGCCCATGAAGCACTTCGGACTGCTGCTCTTCCCGCTGACGGTCCTGCTCCTGGCAGGCTCGGTCGAGGCCGCGCCGCCCATCCAGGACGAGGATGGCAACGACATCGAGCTTCCCAAGCACGATGCCAAGCAGACCCAATGCATCTCCAAGTGCCAGGAACCCGTCGCGAAGTGCATCGGTGAATGCGAGGGGAATGACCGCAACTGCCAGCTTCGCTGTGCGCAGGCAATGGAGCGCTGCGCACGGAAGTGCGGCGTCCGGCTCTGACGGGGCGCTACCCGCGCCACATCACCGGTGAGTAGGCGGGTAGACCAGGGAGATCACCCTCCCTGGCCCCACACCATCGGTCGCGGTAGGGACGGGCTCACGGCCCGCCCGTCGCACAGATCCTGACAGGCAGGGCTACCGCATCCGGCTCTTGCCTCGGGCTCTGGCGTCGAATGGCGCCTCGGGCTATGGATGCTGCTTCTTCTCGAGTAGGAGCCAGCGCCGGACGAGGCGACTCATCGGTCGCGGTAGGGACGGGCCTCACGGCCCGCCCCCCGCACAGATCCGGACAGGCAGGGCTACCGCATCCGCCTCTTGCCTCGGGTTCTGGCGTCGAATCGCTCCTCGGGCCATGGATGCTGCTTCTTCGCGAGTGGGAGCCAGCGCCGAACCAGGCGACTCATCCGCCCCCAGCAGGGCCGGTCTCGCTGCCCGCGACGCTTGAGCGCGCGGTGCCAGTGCCAGATGACCTGGGAGCGGAATTGGGACATCGCCCTCGTGTTGGTGGGGACTCCGTGGTACGCGAAATACCCGCGCACCACCCCCCGCCAGCCCTGCGCTGGGATGGGCAGGTGCCGACGACGCTGAAGCTCGGCTTTCACCTCGCTCAGCTTCGCCCGCATCCGCTTGCGCATCGTCTGCCGCTGGAGAAGAAACTTCCCTGCCTTGGTTCGGGCGCAAAGGTGCGTCAGACCCAGGTAGTTGAAGGTCTCCGGCTTCTCGAGTCCCCGTGCCTTGCGCCGTTCGGCAGCCATCCTGCCGAACTCAATGAGGCTCGTCTTCTCGGAGTGCAGTTCCAGCGAGAACTTCCGGAATCGCTCCCGGAGGCTCTCCAGGAACTGCTCGGCATCCGTGCGGTGTTGGAATCCAACGATGAAGTCGTCGGCATACCGCGTGACGATGACATCGCCCCGTGCGTGCCTCCTCCTCCACTGCTGAATCCAGAGGTCGAAGACGTAATGGAGGTAGATGTTCGCCAGCAGCGGCGAGGCTGTTGCCCCTTGTGGCGTCGCCTCCTCCGTTGCCGCCCACACCCCCTTCTCCATCACCCCCGCGCTCAGCCAATTCTGGATGAGACGCAGGACCCGCTCGTCCGCGATGCGATGCTGAACGAACTTCATCAGCCACTCGTGATTGATGGCATCGAAGAAGCCACGAATGTCCGCGTCCAGCACCCAGTTCACCTTCTTGCGCAACAGCCCCACCGCGAGTGCGTCCAGCGACTGCCCTCTCTGCCAACGTGAGTGAGACAGTCCGTACCCGGAAGTTTAGTGTGCAGGGCGACCCAGGCAGGAACGATGACCGCAGTGGTGGAAGAGGCTCGTGTCATGGAGACCGAGGTGGTGGAGAAGGCCAGGCGGCGAGGCTTCACGGCGGAGTACAAGCTGAGGGTGCTGGCGGAGGCAGACCGCAGCACGAAGCCCGGTGAAGTGGGGGCGCTGCTGCGCCGAGAAGGGCTGTACTCCTCGCTCTTGAGTGCTTGGCGACGCCAGCGCGATGCGGGGGAGTTGTCGGCTCGCAGTCCGAAGAAGCGCGGCCCGCAGGCCCAAGTGCCCGACGCGAGCGCCCGGCGCGTCGCCGAACTGGAGAAGGAGTTGGCCCGGGCCCAGGTGCGCCTCAAGCGCGCCGAGGCGCTGCTGGACCTTCAAAAAAAGTTTCGGAAATCTTGGGCGTGGAGCTGCCCAAGCCCGACGAGGAGCCCTGATGGCCGTGGCACTGGAGGCCGTCGACGCAATGGGCGTGGCGCCGGTGTGCCAGGCACTGGGCCTGCCGCGCGCCACCTTCTACCGGCAGGCTCAGCCCCGACACGGGCCGGTGCACAGGCCCAGCCCACCCAGGGCCCTCCCGCCCGAGCAACGGGCCGAGGTGCTCTCGGTGCTGCACGAGCCGAGATTCGTGGATGCCGCGCCCGCGGAAGTCTACGCGCAGCTCCTCGATGAGGGCCGCTACCTGTGCTCGGAGCGCACCATGTACCGGGTGCTCGCTGAGAATCAGCAGGTGCGCGAGCGCCGCGGGCCAGTTGCGCCACCCCAACCACCCGGTGCCCCAACTGCACGCGACGAAGCCCAATGAACCCTGGAGCTGGGACATAACGAAGCTGCACGGCCCGTCGAAGTGGACGTACTTCTACCTCTACGTCGTCATGGACGTCTTCAGCCGCTACGTCGTCGGGTGGATGGTGGCCCACCGCGAGTCAGCCACCCTGGCCAAGAAGCTGCTGGCGACAACCTGCGAGCGCCAGGGCGTGGTGCCCGGCCAGCTGACGATTCGCGCCGACCGGGGCTCCTCCATGACTTCCAAGCCGGTGGCTTTGCTGATGGCCGACCTGGGCGTAACGAAGACGCACTCGCGGCCCTACGTCTCCAACGACAACCCCTTCAGCGAGGCCCACTTCAAGACGATGAAGTACCAGCCCGACTTTCCCGAGTGCTTCGGCTGCATTCAGGACGCTCGCGGCCACTGCGGTGACTTCTTCGGCTGGTACAACAACGAGCACCACCACGGCGGCCTCGGCCTGCTGACACCCTATGACGTGCACCACGGCTTGGCTGCCGAGCGCCTCGCGGCCCGGAGCGCGGTACTCGCCGCGGCCTACGCCGCTCACCCCGAGCGCTTCCCTCGCGGTGCACCCACGCCGAAGGTTCCGCCCACCATCGTCTGGATAAGCGACCCCGCGCGGCGCTCCACCTCACTGGAGGCTGCTCAGTAATTTCTTGAACTCACTGTCTCACTTGCGTTGACAGGTTCCGCTGGTGCTGGCTGCGCCCTGGGCGGAAGCCGTACGAGAAGCCGAGAAAGTCCCCTCGTAGATGGCGTTCATCACCTCGACGACGGCGCGCTGGACGAGTTTGTCCTCCAGCGCGGCGATGCCGAGCGGTCGCTGCCGCGCGTCCGCCTTGGGGATGTATACCCTTCGAGACGGCCTCGCTCGATACGCCCCTGTGTGCAGCCGTCCGTGGAGGCTCTGCAGGTTGCCCTCCAGCCCTTTTCGGTAGGCCTCCCACGTGACGCCGTCCACCCCGGGTGCCGCATTCCGGCACAGGGCCATGAATGCTTCCCGGAGCCGCTCCACCGTCACGTGGTGCAGGAGCGCCGTGAACTTCGCCTCCTTGTCCCTTATTGCTGCTCGACGTACCCGGCCCAGCGAACTGGGCGCGCGTGTCCGGCACTGCGTCCGGGGCGCGTTTTGCTGGTCCTGGTTCCCCTGGGCTGGGCCCCTTCCCTCCACCGCCTCTGCAGCCGCACCTGCGACCTTGTTCAGCAGCTTCGTTGGTACTACGGGCCCATCCGACTTCCTCCCCCCGTGCATCACCGGAGTACGGCTGTCAGGCGACAGGAACTTTTGACCCCCTTACGTCACTAAAACTGACCCCCTCCCCGGGCCCAGTTGGACTGCGCCGTGATGCTACGTCGTTTCCCTGCGTGCGTCCGCCGGAGCGCGCCCTCGCTGCTTCTCAAGCGAGGGCGCGCGCAGGCCACGTCCGAGGCACTGCGCTCGTGCTCGACTCAGCCGTCGTTGCCAGGCGGCGCGCTGCGGCCCAGCAGCCCCGCCTTGCGCTTCTGGCGTAGCCGGTAGCTGTCGCCCTGGATGAGCACCGTGTGGCTGTGGTGCAGCAGTCGGTCGAGGATGGCGGCGGCCAGCACGTCGTCGCCGAAGACGCCGCCCCACTGGCCCACCAACTGGTTGGTGGTAATCAGCAGGCTGCCCTTCTCGTAGCGTCGCGCCACCAGCTTGCTGTCCACCGAGGGCTGTGCCTTGAAGTCGAAGTCCTCCAGCGTCTTCACCGCGGGGAAGTGGGCGATGGTGATTCCCATGCTCACGCGCTTCTTCTGCTTGGCGCCTATCTCCTCGCGCAGCAGCGCGTCGAGGAAGTCCAGGTAGGTGGGCTCGGTGCGGGCCGCCTCCGACAGCAGCGCGTCGAGCCGCTCGGCCAGGTGGCCCAGGCGCAGCCGGCCCAGGTGCTCCCGTACGCGCGCGTGGACCAGGTCGTGGCTCATGCGGCACCTCGCTTCGAGTCCTGCTCCACGACGGCGGCGTAGTCCTCCAGCGAGCGCCCGAGGCCTGTCAGCGACGAGTCCTTCTCGGAGCGTTCCTCGTCACGCGGACGCCACAGCCCCTCCCAATGCGCCGGGTCGACGACGCGCGCGTGCGGCTGCCGATGGCGAGCGTGCGTGGCCACCAGCGCACCGGCGTGGAAGATGCGCACCTCGTCGTCCCCCACCTGCACCTCGACATTCTCACGCACCAGCCGGTGCGGCACGCTGTAGCGCACTGTGTCCACGTCCACGAGCGCGTCGTTGGCCACCTTGCGCTTGAGCCGCTGGTGACGGCGCGGCAGCACTCGCAGGGGCAGCGGGCGCAGGGCGGCCTTCTCCTCGCGCTCGAAGCGCTCCAGGGGCGGCTCGTGCGTGGTGCCGTGCACGCGCTCATCCGCCTCGCCCATCCACTGCGCCAGGTGGGCCTCCATCGCACCGAAGGCCTCGAAGTCCCGGCCCGCCAGCGCGTTGCGCTTGACGTACTTGACGCCCGACTCCGTCTTGCCCTTGGTACGAGCGCGGTAGGGCCCGCACGCCTTGGGCGTCACGTCCCAGTCCCGGCAGAACTGCACCCAGGCCGGGTGGAAGCGCACGGTGCCCGCCTGCCGGTTGTTCTCTTCCACCAGGGGCCGGGCGTTGTCCGAGAGCACCTCCAGCGGCACGCCCCGAAGTGCACGAAGGCCGCGGCCACGCCCTCGCGCCAGTCGTCCCCACGCTGGTTGAGGAAGGCTCGCACGAACAAGCGCCTGGAGAAAGAGAGCACCGCCACCAGCAGGAAGACCTTCACCACCTGCCCGCCCAGCCGCACCTTCTTCTCGCCGAAGTCCACCTGCATCTGCTGCCCTGGCTTCGTCTCGAACCGCACCGTCGCCGTCTGAGCTGCGTGCACCTGGCGCCGCCTCTTCTCCACCGCGCGTTGCACGGTGCGCACGCTGGCCTCCACTCCCTCCTGCGCCAGCAGCGCCTTGACGACAACGGCGTTACCTTCAGCAGCCGAATCCCAGAGTTCCACCGCGCGCTGCTGCTCGCTCTCGGTGAGCCGCCGGGCCTTCGGTCGGACCTGCGTGTCGGCCGCACTCCCCGCACGCAGGTAGCGCCGCACCGTGTTGCGCGCCACGCCCACCTCTCGCGCGATGCGCTTGGCGCCCCAGCCCGCCTCCGCCAGCACGCGCACCTGCCGCACCACTTCCTGCTCGACCATCGACTCCTCCGCTGTCGAGCGGAGGGCTACTACTGCTGTCCCTTCCATTGCTGCCTACCTCCCTGGTTTGCAGGCCCGGAGAGGGGGTCAGTTTTAGTGGCACGAGGGGGTCAATTTTGCTGTCGCTCTACAACGGCCATCGGCCTTCCCGATGCGGCCCACAGCGCCTTCCGCAGTGGGCGGGGAGAGGACCTCCCGGTTCTCGCGCATGGAGTGTCCACGCATGCGAAGGTTCTCCGACCGCGCAGGACCGTTCCGGGACTCGCTCTCCTGTCCCGGTCCATGTTGCCTTCCGCTTCGGATAACAGCGTCGGCGCCCTGGTGTAGTTGATTTCGCGGCTCAATAGCCCTGCCTGCGCTTCCCCCTGTCAACGCTTCGCCTACACCCTCACGAGTGCCGACGCATGACTCGGGGCCATCATGGGGTGCGAGCCCTTCGATGTACGACTCTTTCATTCGCTACTCCATGCCGGTTTATCCCGGCGCAATACCCGCTGCACGAGCCCCGTCTGGATGGGATGAGCCGAAGCACGCAAGGTGGTGCGCATGGCGAATGCGGAGCTGTGGAAGAAGCGAGTGGAGGAGTGGCGCACCAGTGGGCTGAGTGCGGAGGAGTACTGCCGTGGGAAGGAGTTCACGCCCAGCCCGCTGTACCGGTGGTCGAGTCGGCTGGCGAAGGCGGGGCGTGGAGAGGCGGAGGCGGCGGTGCCGCTGATTTGGCCAACTAATTCCCGAGCGACCCTTGCACATCTATCGACCTAACCTCGCGCTCAATTCCTCTGAACTGAGTGCTCAAAATGAGAGTCAGGCCCGATCTGCATGCAATAAAAATCCCATAACACAACGGATTACCACCTCTAATATCACTTCAACCACATTTCCAAATCGCATCAATGCCAACAGCAACAGACGTTATTCTCAGCAGTGCCACTCACTCCAAAATAAGATTCCAAAAGAGAACCAGCCCCTACCCCAACAGACCTCCACAAACCACCACGCCACCCTCTGAATATGCACGCAAGCTCACCACTCCCCAAGACCACACACGCCATTATGACCACGCGCGTTCCGAACAAAATAGGCATCCTCTCACTACTGGGATGCCTTCTCCTCTCCGCGTGCTCCGAACCAGAGCAAATCCAGCAACCACAACACCACAACACCACAGAGCAGCAACTCACGACACCTAAAGCGCGCGTACTCGGGATCAGTAGTTGGGTTGGGTATTACCGCGCACGCAGCGCGTCCAGCGGGGTATCTAGCGAACTCACGACCACTCTCACTTGGTCAGCGAATCTGACTTATACGGCCCCTGTTCGACTAACCTTAATCGGCTTTTCTGGCATTGGCTATGCACAGATTGGACCGGGCTTCGCCAATTTCGAAAAAAATGAAGAAATAACATTCCAGGGCATCCCCGTATCCACCACAACAGCGAGATGCGCTGACACCGTTCCGGCCTTCAACGCCAGCATGACGTTTCCTTCAGACAGCACATACTCGTTTCACCCATTCGGCGCATTCACATCGAGGACGTGCAAGGGGACTATTACACAGTCTGGAACATCCGCAGATGGCGACATATTTTGGTACGGTTACCCAAACGCGACAGCCGCAAGCCTCTTCACGTTTCCACTTCCAGCAGTCACTGAGGAACTGCGCCTCAAAGGACAGCGCAAGTTTTTCACAGATGGAAGTACATTGATCCCCAGTGTTCCCGCCAATCCTATTCCTTTTGGCTCCACGCCAGTAGAGTGGGAAATCGAATGGGACCTGAGGCCCGAAGCAACAGACGTGGAGCTACACCTAACCGCCGACAACTATGATGACTGGCTGCCTCGCGGCTCCAGCGATTTTGGCTCATCGCTAACTGGCAGTGAACCTCCGGAACCAGGTTCAACTATTCAAGTACAAGCACAGGTAGTAGCTCAAGGCACCGTGACCCCGAGCGTGAAGCAGATCACCTTCATGCTCACCTCTTCTCAAATTCCAGGGACGGCGATGAATTCACCACCGATCCCGATCCCCCTTTTTGGAGAATCCCCCAAGGACCTACAGTTTGAGCCGGGGAAAAATGCGACCCACGGTCTAACCTTCATAAGCGAAGAAAAAGTCCAAACGCCGATCGGCGAATACACTCAAGCCAGGGCGGAGGTCTCCTCATATGATTTCGGCAGCTATGGGACCATCTGGGCGATTGGACAAACAGCAGACGACCGCTTTGTTGTTTCTAGAGTCACAACCTCGCCCTTGTCCCCCGATGTCTTTACTTCTTCAGCAGAGGGCGCGTTACTCCTCCCCAAACGCGCAGCCAACTCTCTCGTCGCCGAAAAATGGAAGCAAGACGAGAATGCATCGACACTATCCGACAGCGACGATAGTGATCAACTCCCCAATGGGAAAGGCGATGGACACCAAGGGGACGGCCTCACGCTTTATGAAGAGTATCGTGGCTTCATTCTCGAAGGGCAGCATACGCGTACACGCCCATCAGAGGTAGACTATTTTCTTCACAACGACTTTGGCTCCACAGCAACTTCAGGTATCCAGCTCTTCCAGTCCCTGACAGGATTGAAAGTCCGTCAACTCTATGGCTCAGAATACCTTTCCAGCACTCGCATTATAAACGCCCACCATGCAGGGGTTCCTCATATAGTCAATCAGCACTTGGTTGTCATGAAGCCAATTCTCGGCCTTTCGTTTTCTGAAACCGTGGGCGGTCCGAGCACTCCACAACACATCCAGTACGTCGGAATTGGCGAAAGAACACCGGCCGACGTCCTGACATCAACAGTGGCACATGAGCTTGCCCACTCGGTCAACGTTCCGCATCACGGGGAGGGCGGAATATTCAAGGCCTACTGGCAAACAACAGTTGTGGATGACGTAAGCGTCACCATTGAAACGCCTGCGTCCCCCCTTGGACTCAATTCGGGCAGAGTCGAGATCGGATATGAGCCCGGAACGATCTTCCCACTCCAGTCCAACCTGGCATTTCCAGCGCCGGACCAACTCCTCAACATTTCAGCCAAGTGCGCAGAGGACGGCACTCAAAGCGTCTTTAGCGGTGCGCATGATTGCATCATGCGATACCACGCCCAGGCGCTCATACGCGCTCAACCTGGCGGTGAACGCCACATTCGATGGATGCTTTCCTACAACAAAGCAGAATCTCCGGGGACGCAACTGTGCACGACGTCCAATGGCACTGGCTTTAACGACATTCCAGAGTCACGACACGGCGTGGGCTCTGCGGCTAGCGGCCGCGGGGACTGCGCTCACAAGGTATGTGTCAGCGATAAACACAATCACCCGCCTCGATTTGGAATACCAGGCCCCGTGCAATGCACGCTAATGCGAAATTTACAATAGTCCCCGCAGCACACCCAACGCCCTCCTCAAGCTATCACAGCTCAGTAATTCACACTTAAGGAGGCACAAGCCTGGGGTAAACAATCACAAAAAAATGCCAACGCGGCTGACCACCAAGTTGACCATGGATTTGGATTGACCTCCCACTGCGCGTCGAACAAGTCGGCGCGCAGTGGCAGGCCTGATGCGTTCTCGGGCGTCTGCGATTTCGTGAGGAGGCCGCGTGAGAGTGCATCCGCTTCCGGGTTAGCACTACTGCGGCAGGGACCCGAGGGGTGGACGGGGAGGCCGGGCGGGCAACGTGAGACGTGAGGCTGACGCCAATCTGGCAGTTGGTAACCTTCCCCGCCGAGCCGGTGTACTGCCGCTGGACGCCCACCGAGTGCTTTCCCTGCTTGAGGAAGCCCGTGTCGTCCACAATCCAGGCTTCCACCGACTCCCGCCGCGTCATCGCCTCCAGCGCGTACCTCGCAGCTGGCGCCGCACGTCCCGGTCGCTCCACTTCGAGTCCACGGCGAAGTGCAGCAGTCGCTGGTGCATGGCATCCACCCGCTCGGGGTCCGGACACGCACGGGCGGCGATGGGCTCCACACTCTTGCGCTCCCCCTCCTCCAGCAGACCCATGGCGTAGAGGGCGAACGAGCCGCGCCGGCTCTCCTCGCCCAGCACGTCGCCAATTTGCTGGAAGTACCTCTCAAGCCGCTGCACCGCGGCGCCGTTCATGAAGGAGTCCATACCTGCTTCATGAGTGGGGCGGATGGCGGCCGATGCAATGAGGGCCTACCAGCCCCCAGCCCTCCGTCGCACTCGCCCCCTCTCGTCCTACCCCTGACGCAGTAGTGTTACTCCTTCATGCCCCCAACGGTGGACATCCGTCCGCCCGGCAGCACGTCACGGGCGAGCTGCTGGTGCGGTTTCGAAATGAACTCTTAGCCGAGGCGACATCTTCCCTGACACAGGGGGTCACTTCGGCTGAACGCCCAGCTTGCGATAGAGCCCGACCATCATCGAGTCCCCTTCAGGCTGGGTGCGAACGGTCAGCTGCTCCGTGCCGCGCTGAAACACGCCAGGCTGTTCCGGGTCCTCGGCGAAGCCCGCCCGCCGCAGCTCGACCTGATAGAACTCCCGGACCTCCGCGGCCGTGGCCTTCACTGCGTACATGGCCATCTGCGAGCCTTCCAGGTTCGACCGCGTCACCTGCTCCGCGCCTGCCATCACCGGCGCCCATTCCAATTGGAGGCTCCCGGCCGGCGTGTACTTGGACACATCGGAGGTTCCCAAAATGAGCGTGACGGTGTTGTCCTGGTTCTTCTGGAAGATGACCGTGTAGGCAGTCAGCGTCTGCGTATCCAGCGCCGTCAGCATGGGCTCCGCAATCGGGGAGTTGAGCGCCTCCGGCGAGGAGGAGATGAACAGCCCCGCCGCCCGGAAGCGGTCCACCATGTGCTGGATGAGCGGGTCCATCTGCCAGGACGAGCGCGCGAGCTGGAGGTGCATGGGCACGCCATCCGTCACCTGGAGGCCGGGAGACTCGACCCAGGCCGTCACCCCCGGGATGTCCCAGCGGAACGCGGGCCGCGGTGATGGCGTCCCCGCATCCTGCTCGGACGGCTGCGCCACCACCGGCTTGCCGCTGGCGCCCGGAGTCTTCGCGGACGGGGGCTGCTTCGACTTCCCGGCAGCGCTCCCCTTTGCCTCCGCGGCCTGACGCACCTTCGGGGGGGCGGACTTCGACGTGTTGCCCAACCCCACGGAGGGCGCCGTCGCAAGAACCATGCACAGCGGCCACACGCGCATCAAGGACACTCGTCTCCCAGGAAGCATGAGTCCCGGCGGCCGTAGGACACAGGGTAGGGAATCGCCTGCCAGTTGAGTCCCGGAGGCAACAACCCCGGCGACGTGGGCCAACCCTTGTACCCCATGGTCGCCAGGCCGCCCATCGAGTCAGCGGGCAGCGGCTGACCGAAGAAGGCCTCCTCTCCCACGGCGCTCATCCAGAACATGTTCTCCGCGCCGAAGAAGAAGGGTATCGGAAGCCCTCCGACGACCGTCTGCGCCAGACGGCTCGCCGAGAAGTCCGGCCCAAAGGCATTCACCATCAAGCTGACGCCATAGACACTGGAAGCCATTCCCCAGTACGGCAGGTTCATGGGGCAGGGAGCGGGAATGTCGGGGATGATGGGGCACGAACCGGACTCGCCCGAGCCCGTCAGGCCCCAGTCATCCAGCATGCTGGTCAGGCGCCCGGTGCAGTCCCCCCCCTGGGCACGCCCCATGGCGCACACCCGGATGGGCCGCATCGCGTAGTGCTCCGCCTGGAAGAAGCCGCCTGTCTCCTGCTGGGCAACGCGCTGCGGAATCCGGAAGGCCGTCAGGTCCGCCTGCGCCGTACAGGAAATGCCGCCGCCGTCGCGATAGGCCACCGACGTGAAGACGGGATGCGGGTCGAAGGTCGGGCCGCCTTGACTGCACGACACCTGCATCCCCGTCGTCTGAGTCAAAGCGAGCGTGATGACGCCCGCGCCGTTGGTGGACGTGCGGCTGTCGAAGTCCCGGTAGCGGATGGCGGCGTCCTGCCCCGCGCGCTCCGCCGCCGCGGAAGAGGGCGATGAGTCATTGGGCCACTCATGCAACTTGTGCCCCGGCGCATCCAACATCGCGGAGTGCGCCGCTTCGGTCACCTTCACCGAAAGGAAGGACACCTCGGCGAAGTGAATGACGAAGAGGAGGATGGTGATGAAGACGAGCGAGCCGATGGCCATCTCCACCATCGCCTGGCCTCGCGAGGTGCGACGCGAAGGAGACATCTCCATGTCACGGCCCTCCCCTGTAGCCCGCCTCACGCAGGGCCTCGTATGCATCCGCCGCCCAGCCCACGCCGGCGCCGTTCAGCTCGTCCACGAAATCATCCTCGCCGCTCGAGTCCACGCTGGCGGGCACCAGCGTGGCGCGCCAGTACGGGTTGAGCAGGTTGGGCGGCTCGCGCCAGTGCTCGCGACGGTGGTAGTAGGCCAGCCCGGTGGACACCGCCGTCTGGCGGCTGATGTTCACCCCACCGCCCGCCGGCCCCAGGACGAGCCCGCTGTTGTCGAACCCGCTGTCCGTCCCCGCGAACCGGAAGCGGAACAGCAGGTTCCAGGGGTCCGCCTGGGTGCCACGCACGGAATAGTCCCGCTGGATGACCGCGAAGTTCTTCGGCTGCCCCCAGTTGTCATCCTTGTCCATGACCTTGACGCCGTTGTAGTCGACGAACATGGGCCAGACGGATGGACACCCCATCCGGTTGCGGCCATAGCAGGTCCCCATGTTGTGACGCGTCTGCGCCGGCTCCAGGTCCCCCGTCCCCAGGCGCGGAGACCAGCGGTGCCGGTCCGTGGCGTCGCTCGAATCCGAGCCAATGAGCAGCGACTCCGCGACACCGACACCAAAGGTCTGCGTCGGACATGGGGGTCGGCCGCGGGCGAAGGTGACGAAGGACAGGCCGTGGTCATCCGCGATGGAGTACGTATCCGTCGTGCCCAGGTACGTGCCATGGAGCGGCGTGCGGGCCCAGTAGGTGCTGCCATCTCCCTGAATCATCACCGTGTCCGGGGCGGTCAACCTTCGCTGGATGCCCTGGGTGACGAGCATGTCGTCGGTGGGAAAAATGCCGCGGTTGGCGACGAAGCTGTGGCCCCGGCTGCCCATGGCCGCATAGACGTGGTGTCCATTAATGAGGTTGGGCCACGCCACGGCCCCCAGGTAGGGCGTCACCTCGCGGCGCGTGGTGGAGACACCATCCACCCGGAGCTCCCCTGCCCAGCGGCTGCCTGCGCTGGCGCTGTCAATGATGTCGTTCGCGGCGGACTGACTGTTCAAGTCGAGCATCAGGCGCCCGTACTGGACGACCTGCCCCACGACGAACATCTGCTGCGCGGCCTGGCTGAGCCGCAGTGCTCGCTGCCCGGCGGGCCGCTCGAGCTGATCCCACCGCGGAGCAATCTCCGTGCGGTCATAACGAGAGAGCGCGCTCTGGCTGCGGGTGATGTCCCGGACGCCCTGGATGGCGCACCTGCAGAAGCTGCTGCACCCCGAGAAGGGGATGCAGCACGGCAGCAACGCGACGTAGGGGAGCATCGCGATGGTGTAGGCATTCCGCGTGGCGCCAATCTGCGCGCGGTAATAACTGCTCCAGTCGATGAGGCTCTGCACGGCGGCCTTGGAGACCAGGTGGCCAATCTGCGCCCGGCTCATCAAGGCCATCTCGTTGAAGACGCGCGCCGTCGTCGCCGCCTGGCTGTAGGCGGCGGCGTCCGCCGCGGCCTGGACCTCCATCTTCTCCTTCACCTTGGAGCCAAGCGACAAAGTCAAGGTCACCAGCAAGGTGAGCAACAACAACGTCAAGGCGAACAGCACCAGCGTCTGTCCGCGACTCAGGAGCTTGTGCGTCATAGGGCCTCGGGAGCAGGAGCGCAGTTCTGCGTCAGGAAGAAACGCCGCTGCACTGGCGTCAACATCCGGAGGGAAGCGGAGGCGTGGATGGGGATGACGTACTGCTCGGCATTCATCCGCCGCAGCGCTTCTTCACGAATCAACCCTTCCAGCCCGATGGGCGAAGGGCTCTGGGTCCACCTGGCACGCTGCGTCTGCATCAACGGATTCTGGTTCGTGTAGTCCCGCCATCCCCAGCGCGCCATCGTCAACCGGGCGATGACCCAGTTGGCGAAGGGAATCTTGAGCGGGAACCAGAAGACCAGCCGCGTCTCGAGCCGCACGATACCCGCCGGGTTGTCGAACTGGTCGAAGAGCGCGTCCTCATCCGGCACCGCAGTGGCCAGCGGACTGTCGCGGATGATCCACACGATGGCCCCGGTATGATTCCCGTCGGGCATCGCCACCCGGTTGGCCCGCCCTTCCGCGCCGTGGTACTGGTTGCCGCGACGGGCCGCGAAGGCATTCGCCAGCTTCTGCCCCGGTGAGCCCCCCGCGCCGCCCAGGAACGAATAGTAGCTGGGCATCAGCGCCAGGATGGCCGCGTGAGTCATGGCCTGACAGTCGCCGTGGTTGACGCTGCCAACCCGCGTCGCGCGAAAGGCGGCGTACTCCGCCATCAGCCGCCCCTGCAGCATCAGGAAGAGCTGCAGCGTCCCCAACATGATGAACACCATCAGGGGGAGCGTCAGGGCGGATTCCACCATCGCCTGCCCGGATTCGCCCCTTCGGCTCGGACGCTGTGAATTCATGACGGGCACATGTTCCGGGAATTCAGCCGCGATCGGACATACGTCAACTTGACGGGGCGTTCCTTGCATTTCACGCAGGAGAGCACGACTCCGCGACAACCGCGTTTTTCTGACGTGAAACAACCGAGTGACAGCCTCCCTCCGGTTGCGCCTGGGGCTAGCGTGACTTCATCCCCTTTGTGTCCAACTGGTACTTTTTC
The DNA here is from genome assembly GCF_030168875.1 of Myxococcus sp. SDU36. Classification (NCBI taxonomy): domain Bacteria; kingdom Pseudomonadati; phylum Myxococcota; class Myxococcia; order Myxococcales; family Myxococcaceae; genus Myxococcus; species Myxococcus sp. SDU36. Next base: position 7,000,558 of record NZ_CP077414.1, on the reverse strand, counting down.
ACCAGTCGCTCAATTGACTTCCTGTGAAGCCCGCTCTCGCGCGCGGCGCGAGACAGGTTTCCTTCGCAGCGCGTCAACACGCTGGAGATGTACTCGCGCTCGAAGTTCTCCAGGAGCTGCTCCTTGGCGTCCTTGAAGGAGAGGTGCTCGTTGAAGGGTAGCGGCCCTTCGCGCACCTGTCCCCGCACGCGGGGTGGCAGGTGCGCGGGCTGAATCTCCTCGCCCTCGCTGAAGGTGAGGACGTGAGACAACACGTTCATCAGCTCGCGCACGTTGCCGGGCCATGAATACGACATCAGCAGGCCCAGGGACTCCGCGGAGAAGCGCTTCTTGCCGTGCTTGCCCACCACTTCCGGGTCCGCGAGCGCGCGCTTGAGGATGAGGGGGATGTCGTCGCGGCGCTGTCGCAGCGGCGGCAGTTGGATGGTGATGACGGACAGGCGGAAGTAGAGGTCCTCGCGGAAGCCGCCGCTCTGAATCTCCTTCATCAGGTCGCGGTTGGTGGCGGCGATGACGCGGCAGTCCACCTCGATGACGTCGTTGCCGCCCACGCGCCGCACCTCGTGGTTCTCCAGCACGCGCAGCAGCTTGGGCTGAAGGTCCAGCCGCAGCTCGCCCAGCTCATCCAGGAAGATGGTGCCCCCGTGCGCGCGCTCGAAGGCGCCCGGCCGGCTGCTCACCGCGCCGGTGAAGGCGCCCTTCTCATGGCCGAACAGCTCGCTCTCGATGAGGTTGGGGGGAATGGCGCCGCAGTCCAGCACCTCCATGGGCCCCTTCGTGCGGCCGGACAGCTCGTGGATGGCGCGCGCCACCAGCTCCTTCCCGGTGCCCGTCTCACCTTGGATGATGACGGGCACCCCCATGGGGGCGATCTTCTTGATGAGGCCGAATATCTGCCGCATCTTCATGCTCTGCCCCACCATGTCGCACAGCTCGCCCTCGCGGTCGGGCTCGATGGTGACCTCCTCATCCAGCGGCGCGAAGGTCAGCACCGACGAGCCCGCGCGAATCTGCGAGCCCGGTGACAGGTAGGCCCGCTCGATGCGCCGGCCATCCAGGAAGGTGCCGTTGGTGGAGCCCAGGTCCACCAGCAGGTAGCCGCGCTCGGTGAACTGGATTTCGAAGTGGTGGCGGCTGGCGGTGCGGTCCTCCACCAGCACCAGGTCATTGCCAGGATGCGCGCCGCAGCGCAGCCGCTCCTTGTCGCTCACCACCGAGCGGCCGGTGTCCGGCCCCGCGGTGACGGCCAGGCGGCACTTGTGGAGCTTGACCGTGGTGCGTGGGTCCACCACGAGCGTTTCGCTCAACAACGGGGAGTGGTTCAGGTCTTGTCCGACGTCGCCGGGACTGGTGTGGATGTCGTCAGGGTGCAGAGGGGGAGCACTCATCTGCGCGCGAGGATACCAAAGGCCCCCCACGAGGCCCGCCCCTCGCGCTGTCCGTGCTAGGCTCCCGCGCCCCGCCCATGCCCCCGCGCAAAGTGAAGCCGAAGAAGGCCCCGGTCCTGCCCGGGCCCATGGCACCCGACCGTCCCGAGCGCCCCCCGCGGCGAGGGCCCCCGAAGAAGACGGTCGTCGTCCTGTCCCGCAAGCGCGCGCTGTACTCCACGCGGCGGCTGGTGGCCGCCATCCGCGCGCGCGGCCACCGCCCGCTGGTGCTGGACACGCTGCGTTGCTGCCTGCTGCTCGCGCAAGACGCACCGCGCATGACGTACCGCGGCGTGGAGGTGCGTGGCGTGGACGTGGTGGTGCCGCGCATCGGCGCGTCCATCACCGCCTATGGCCTGGCGGTGGTGAACCACTTCGAGCTGATGGGCGTGCCCGTCCTCAACCCGCCCACGTCCATCGCGCGCAGCCGCGACAAGCTGCGCGCGCTGCAGTTCCTGTCGCGCTCCGGGCTGGACATCCCCCGCACCGTCATGGCGCATGACCGCAGCAACGTGCGCCGGCTGGTGGAGGAGGTCAACGGGCTGCCCGTCATCATCAAGCTCATCAAGGGGACCCAGGGCGTGGGCGTGATGATTGCGCACACGCTGTCGGAGGTGCAGACCATCCTCGACACCTTCTGGGACCTGGGACAGGAAATCGTGCTCCAGGAGTTCGTCGCGGAGAGCGAGGGACGGGACGTGCGGGCCCTCGTCGTGGGCGACCGCGTGGTGGGCGCCATGCGGCGCAAGGCCAAGTCCGGCGAGTTCCGCTCCAACATCCACCGCGGCGGCGAGGGGCAGGCAATCGAGCTGACCGAGCCCTACATGGAAGCAGCCGTGCGGGCCGCGCGCGTCGTCGGGTTGGAGGTCGCGGGCGTGGACATGCTGGAGGGCCGCGCCGGGCCCCGGCTGATGGAAATCAACTCCAGCCCGGGCTTCGAGGGCCTGGAGCGCGCCACGCAGCGGGACATCGCGGGAGCCATCATCGACCACGCGCTGAAGTACGCCGAGGCGAAGCGCGCCGGGTGAGCGCGAACCCGGGTCCGCCGAGGTTGCTCGCCTGCTTTCAAGCAACCGCACAGCCGGGGCAAGGCACCTTGCATGCTCCTCAGGAACTCAGGAATGCCTTCGTGGCCCGTGTGTCCTGGGGAGTTGGCAGCGACGCGGGTGGCCCTCTAATCTGGCGGCCCTCAAATGAAAACGCTGCACAAGCCGCTGCAGATCACCGTCTACCAGGACGTGCTTTGTTCCTGGTGCTACCTCGCCGACCTGCGCCTGGAGGTCTTGCGCCAGGAGCTGGGCGAAGCCGTCCGCTGGAGCGTCAGGCCGTATCCGCTGCGCGTCCATGACGTGCTGCCCACGATGCGCGAACAACGCGCGTTGGTGGAGGAGGTCGAGCGCGCACAGCGCGAACCGGACGCCGCCGCGCACCTGTTGTCCACGGACCTGTGGCTCGGGGGAGATCCACCGCGCACCAGCGTGCCGGCGTTGGCGGCGCTGGAAGCGGCGCGGCTGCAGGGCCCGCAGGCGCGCGCGTTCCTCGCTCGCGCCATGCAGCGCGCGGCGCTGGAGCAGGGCGTCAACGTGTCCCGCTCGGACGTGGTGTTCGAGCTGGCCTCGCGCGTGGGCCTGGCGATGGACGAGTTCTCCGCGGCCTTCCGCTCGGAGGAGACGCGCCGCCTCATCCTCGACGAGCACCAGGATGCCACCCACCGCGGCGTGCGGGGCGTGCCCACGCTCGTCATCGGCGGCCGGTGGATGCTGTGCGGCCTGCGTGAGCTGACCGAGTACCGCGAGCACATCCTCGCGTGCCTGGGCAAGGTGTCCGTGCCCCGCTCGGGTTCGCCCGAGCGCGTGGTGCACTGAAGCCCCCATCCTTCCGGAGGCCCTGCGCGCGACAGGCGCGCAAGGCCCCGCGTGGAGGAAGGGCTCAGGCCTCTTCGGCGCCGTTGCTGAGCGCCAGGGCGAGCCCGGCCATCAGCAACTGCAGGAAGCCCAGGGCGGGAATCACGGGCACGCAGCAGAGGAGCACGCTCAGCATGGCGAGCAAGCCGCCCAGCAACATCGTTCCAATCATGGGCAGCCGCTGCCCCCGCGCGTAGACGAAGCAGCGGCGCAGCGTCTCCACGACGCCGGGCGATTCGGTCCGGGCCAGCTCCGGCTGCATCAGGATGAGCGGCGTGAGGAGCCACCCGCCCGGGAAGATGTAGAGCGCGATGGCCACCAGCCCCATCACCGCGAAGCCCGGCACCATGGGCTTCAAGGCGGCATCCAGCTCCGAGGTCGGCAGGTCCTTGAGCGCCACCAGCTCCGACCAGGACAGGGTGCCGGTCGCCAGCCCCGCGCCCAGCGCCCCCACGACGATGAGCAACAGGAGCGGGAGTATCAGCAGGAAGGACAGGAAGAGGGTCCCCAGGTACTGGGGAATCTTGCCGAACTGGCTGAACATCCGCGCCAGGTCCGCGCGCCGGCCGCTGAGCACGTCCATGCACATCCGAAGGAAGCCCAGCGTCATCGCCCCCTGGATGGCGTAGGAGCCAATCATCCCGATGATGAAGCCCAGGACGATGACGACGACGCTCTCCGTCACGCCGCTGATGACGGAGAAGAGCTGCGAGACGACCTGCCCGGCGAAGGACCCCGCCAGGAAGATGAGCACGCCGACACAGAGCATCACCCACTCGCGCTTGAACGCATCCCAGGACACATCCATCAGCCCGGAGATGCTCCAGTTCTCGCGGTTCAGCGCGAAGGCCTGTCCCACGCCCTCGCGCTGACGGCAGGCCGGGCACCAGGCTTGCGAGCCGCCCTCGCTGCACGCGCGGCACATGAAGTTGCCGCAGCGGGAGCAGGTGCCCACTGCTTCGAATGCCGGGTGGAGCGGACAGCTCGCGCCCGAAGTGAACTCAGTCTCCGCCATGGTGCGTCTCCCCACGCGCCGCGGCTCACCCTTCCGGGACAAGCAGCGCGCACATTTCCCCCTACACCACCCAGGCGGTGTCCACCAGAGGACGAAGGGCGCTATCCTGGAGCGGGCGGAGGTCCGAAGGGGGACTGCACCCGGGCGTGAATTTTCTCCACGCCCGTCCGTCTTCCTCGCGTGGCCGCAAGGTGGACGGCCCGTCCGTCCACTCCGCCCAGGAGAGTCACCACATGCGCCGCCTGCTCGCCCTCGCCGTTCCGCTCGCACTGATGATGGGCACTGGATGTGTCGCCCACGTCCACGGTCCGGCGCGTCACGCCCCGGTTCAGGTCATCGAGTACAGCTATTCGAGCGACCACCCCATCCCCGATGACTTCGGCGGCGGCTGGTGCCCGTACTCGCACGTGCACGTCCACGACTACGAGCCGACCACGACGTACTACGCCTACTCGGACAACGCGTACTACTACAGTGGCCCCTCGGTGGTCTGGTACTGGAACGACCACCCGCACGCGCACGGCGGCCTCTGCAACATGCACGGGCGGCACTCCCACGACTACTACCCGAATGGGGGCAACATCTACCGCTACGAGCGCAACCGCGGCTACGTGTGGAGCCGCACGCACAGCGCTTCCGCGGGCTACGGCTACGTGCGCCCCGCGACGCGCCCCAACGCCCGCCCCGCCCGCCCCGTGGTGCCTGGCAACACGTACAGCGGCACCCGGCCGCCTCCGGGAGGCACGCGCTGGACCACGCCGCGCGGCTCCAGCTCGGGTGGCAACAACCGGCCGTCGCGTGGCCAGAGCAACAACTCCGGCAGTGGCTGGAGCAGTCCTCCCGCGGGCCGCACCACGAACAACGCCGCGCCCAGCAACAACTCCTCCGGCAGCGGCTGGAGCAGCCCTCCCGCGGGCCGCACCACGAACAACGCCGCGCCCAAGGACGATGACTCGCGCGACAACAACAGCGGCAACTCCAACAGCGGTCGCTCGGGCAGCGGCAGCGGCTGGAACACGCGTGGAGGCAGCAGCGGCGGCTCCAGCAGCTCGGGTTCCAGCAGCTCGGGCTCCAGCAGCTCGGGCTCCAGCAGCTCGGGCTCCAGCAGCTCGGGCTCCAGCGGCTCGGGCTCCAGCGGCAGCGGCTGGGGACGCGGTGGCAGCAGCTCCGGTAACAGCGGCGGCAGCAGCTCCGGTAACAGCGGCGGCAGCAGCCGGGGCTCCAGCAGCAGCTCGGGCTCCAGCTCCAGCGGCGGGGGCTGGGGACGCGGTGGCAGCAGCAGCGGGAAGTCGTCCTCGGGCTCCAGCGCGCCTCCGTCCGGCCGCTCGGGTTCGTCGTCCTCCTCTGGTGGCAACAGCCGCTGGCGCTGAGGCGGACCCCGCCGCGGGGCGGGTGATGGCCGCCTCGCTCCGGCCGGGTTGACGACGTCTGGCGTCCACATGAACGGCGCCGCGTCCCACTCCGGGGCGCGGCGCTGATGTTTTTCGGACAGCGCGCCGCCCTCCAGACGCCGGGTCAGCACCACCGCGGCGTCGACCAGGGGACGGACGGGGCGCGGGGTGGATTGCCGCCGCGTGGGGCCGTGGAGAGGTTTCCCGCGATGATGCGTCCTCTCCTGATGGTTCCATGTGCCGTGCTGGGACTCTCACTGGGCTGCGGCCCTGGCGATTTCACACCCGACCCTGGCGTGCAGACCGACGACGCCGAGGCCGTGGACCTGGACAACCTCCACATTGGTGTCAGCGGCACGGTGGACCTGCTCCCCGAGGCCCGGCGGTTGCTCGAGGCCCGGGGCCTGCCCCTGCCCTCGCTGGAGGGAGCGCCCCTCACCGCCACGGAGCCCCTGCGGCTGGCGGTGGATGACGCCAACGCCACCTTCGGCACCGCGCCGGCCGCCGCGGATGGCGCCTTCACCGTGCGCGACGTGGCCGTGCGGGAGATGCACCTGAGCCTCGCGGTGGGCGCGGAGGCCGCGGGACTGGTGCCCACCCATACCGTCGTCTACGACTCCGCCTTCACCGGTGCCCGGCCGCGCACGGACATCGTCGGCGCGCGCGTGTGGGCACTGCCGGACGCCTTCCATGACGCGCTCAGCGTCGCCGTGGGGGAGAACGCCATCCGGGGCCACACCGACAACCGGGCGGCCACCTTGCGCGACGCCGGCTTCGTGCTGGGCCGTGTGGTGGATGCAAGCGGCCATCCCGTCGCGGGCGCGAAGCTCACCCCCGACGGCGAGTCGTTGGCTGGTCGCATCCACTACCCCACCGCCGACCTCCAGGGCGCGAACCAGGAGGGCACCGGCCCGGACGGATTGTTCGTCTACGTCCACTCGGGCGCGGACGCGGAGGCCTTCCTCCTTTCCGTCACGGGCATGGACAGCTACGTGCCACGCAACGTGGGCGTGGCGCCGGGCTGGGGGCTGGTGCTCACCGTCCATCCCGGCCTCCACCCGCCGCCCTAGTCAGCTCGGCGTCCGGCCTTCCGCTCGCGACTCGGCTGCTCGGGGCGCGCTGCCCCGCGCGAGGGCCGCCCCCATGTTCCATGGGAGGCGCGCGGCTCGAGCCAATGGACTGGCGGCGCCCATCCGTCCCCACCTGTCGCTGCGCCGCACTCTCACTGGAGCGTCTCGAGCAGGGCCTCGGGCCGGTGCGTCACGGGAGGAGCCCTGTGCGTTCCTGGGGGACGCCACGATGAACGAATACTGGAGGCCGCAGCGTCGGAGCGCAGCCATGGCCCGCGGCATCGCCTGGCTCGCCACGCTGGGCGTCCCGCTCGTGGGCGCGCTGTACCTCCTGGGCTGGGCCTGGGACGTGGAGATGCTGAGGCCCGGCGTGGCCGGCATCCCCATGACGCCGGAGACAGGCATCGCCATGATGTTCGGCGGCGTCGCCCTGGGCCTGCGGCTGCTCCGCCGCCCGTTCCGCCACCAGGGACCCGCGACCACCGCCTGCGCGCTGGTGATGCTGGCCATCGGCGCGGTGAGTCTCCTGCGCGACGTCACCGGCTGGGACGCGGGGGCGGAGTCCCTGATGCTGCGCCTGCTCGATGAACACGCCTCGGCGCTCCCTCGGCCCTCTCCCCTCTCCGCCATCTGCATGACGCTGCTGGGCGTGGCCCTGGCGCTCCCGGGGCGGGGCCGCTGCGTCCGGCCGCGCGACATGCTGGTCGTGCTGTCGCTGGTGACTTCGACGCTGGGCCTCAACGGCCTGCTGATGGGCCCCTTGTTGATGGTGGGCACCCTGCCCTTCCTCGCCGAGCGCAGCATGGGCCTGCCCACCGCGCTGACGCTGCTGCTGCTGGCGGTGGGCACGCTCTGCGCGCGACCGGGCCAGGGGCTGATGAGCCGCATCACCCGCGACTCGCTCGGCGGCTTCCTCGCGCGCCGGCTGGTGCCAATGGTGCTGATTGGCCCCTCGCTGGTGGGCATGGTGTTGATGCTCCTGCACGACGTGCGCGCCATCAACCTGGAGGCGAAGCTCCCCATCTTCGCCACCATCGTGAGCGCGGGCGGCGCGGCGCTCGTGCTCCTGTCCGCGCGGGCCCTGGACCTCATCGAGGCCTACCGCCAACAGGCCACCACGGCGCTGGAGTCCTCCGAGGCGCGCTACCGGGGCCTGCTGGAGACCACCCCCGCGCCGCTGCTGACGGTGGATGCACAAGGCCTGCTGCGCTTCGTCAACGCGGAGGCGGAGCGGGTGTTCGGCTATCCGCGCGAGGAGCTGCTGGGGCGCGAGGTGGAGGTGCTGGTTCCCGAAGGGCTCTTCGGTGGCCGGAGCCTGGACACCGGCCTGGGCGAGCGCGCCATCCAAGGCCGCCGCAAGGATGGCGGCCCGCTGTCGCTGGAGGTGCGGCTGAGCCCGGTGTCTGGCCCGGAGGGCCCCAGCGTGCTCGCCGTCGTCCGCGACGTGACGGAGCGGGAGCGGTACCTCGCCAGCGTCCAGCGTGCCCGAGAGGAGGCGGAGCTGCAGCGCAGTCAGGTGCAGGCCCTGCTGGACCACACCCCCGTGGGAATCGTCTTCGTGGCGGCGGATGGCGGCGGGCTGGTGGCCAATCCCGTCGCGGAGCAGCTGCTCGGGCGGTCGCTGCAGGGCGTGACGCCGGAGATGACAGAGGACAGCCCGTCCGTGCTCACCGCCGACGGCAAGCCGGTCCGCAGGACGGAGGTGCCCATCGTCCGCGCGCTGCTCACGGGCCAGCTCGTGGGGCCCGAGGAGTTCCTCATCCTCCACCCCGACGGGAGCCGGCTGCCGGTGTTGATGACCGCGGCCCCCGTCTTCGGTCCTGGCGGGAAGGTGCGCGGCGTGGTCTCCACGGCGCAGGACGTGACGACGCGCCACGAGCTGGACCGGCTCCGGGAGGAATACGTCAGCCTCATCTCCCACGACCTGCGCAACCCGCTCCACACCATCAGCCTGCGCGTGGGCCTGCTGCGGCGCGCCCTGCGCGAGCGGAACCTGGAGCGGGAGGACTCCATGACGGAGTCCATCCAGCGCAGCGTGGCCTGGATGAGCTCCATGATTGAGGAGCTGCTGGAGGGCGCGCGGCTGGAGTCCCAGCGGGAGGCGCCGCGCCGCGAGCCCCGGGACCTGGCGCGCTTCCTGGAAGAGGTGCTGGAGCGGGACATGGCCCCCGACGTGCGCGAGCGCTTCCACCTGGAGGTCCAGGGCAGCCTGCCCCCTGTCTGGGTGGACGCGACGAGGCTGGAGCGCGTGGTGGTCAACCTGATGACCAACGCCGCCAAGTACAGCCCCGGCGGGCAGCCCATCACCGTGCGCGCCCAGCTCCAGCCGGGGCAGGTGGTGGTGTCGGTGACGGACCTGGGCCCCGGGCTGAGCCCGGAAGACGCCGCCCACGTCTTCGACAAGTACTACCGCACGCGCAAGAGCGGCGCGGCGGACGCGAAGGGGCTGGGGCTGGGGCTGTACATCAGCCGCCTCATCATTGAAGCGCACGGCGGGCGCATCTGGGTGGAGAGCGAGCCCGGCCAAGGCTCCACCTTCAGCTTCAGCCTGCCCGTCGCCCCGCACGGCGCGACCCCGCTCCCGCCCCAGGTCCCGACTGGTCAGGACCCGGCGGCGGGAGACGGCTCCGCCGTCAGCGCGTAGGCGCCCAGCGCGGCAGCCAGTCCGGCCCCTTGGCGGTCGTCAGCCGCGTCTGCCCGGTGCCATCCGCGCGCATGAGGTACACGTCCGTGTCACCCTCGCGCTCGGACACGAAGGCCAGGTACTTCCCGTCCGGACTCCACGCGGGCATGTCGTCCCGGAGCTTGCCGTCCGTCAGGGCCACCGGCGCGCCGCCCGCCACCGACACCACCCAGATGCGGGTGTTCCCGTCCGGCAGCCGGCTCACATAGGCCAGCCGCTGCCCGTCCGGACTCCAGGCGGCCTCGCGCTCGTCGCCAGCAAAGGACTCGCCCGACACGGCGCGCAGGTCCGAGCCGTCCGGACGGAGGAAGTACAGCCGGTCCCTGCGCTCCCGGTCGCTGACGATGACGAGCCACTGGCCGTCCGGGCTCCACTTCGGCGTGCGGTCCTCATGGTGGAAGAAGGTGAGGCGGCGCTCACCGCTGCCGTCCGCGTTCGCCACGTAGACTTCAGGGTCGCCCTCACGGCTGCACACGAAGGCCACCTCCTTGCCATCCGGCGACACCGCTGGCTCGAAGCAGCCCTGGGGCACCTGCGTGAGGCGCACCTCCGGCACACCCTCGCGGGGCGCCAGGCGCACCACGTCGCTGAAGCCCTGGGCGTCGGACTCGGCCACCAGCCAGGTGCCGTCCGGCGCCCAGCTCGCGTTGCGCGCGCGCGCCCGGGGCGGGTGCAGCGGCACCACCGGGCTCTTTCCATCCAGCGGCAGCACGCGCATCTGCTGGCGGTGCAGCCCGCCCTCCTCCGCCGCGGCGATGACGAGCAGCGACTTGCCGTCTGGCGACAGGGGACCGGGGTACACGTCCTCCTCACCGCGCGTCAGCTGCGTCTCCACGCCGTCCGGACTCACCTTCCAGACATCCTTCCGCCCCGCCCGCTCCGACAAGAAGATGACCGCGCCTGGAATGGCGCCCGCCTCCTCCTTCGACAGCGGCCCAGGGCCGGGCGCCCCGCCACACCGGCCGGAACACCCGACACCGAGCACGGCGAGCGCGGTCAGACACCGCGCCCGCCACGGCCAGGAACGCTGAAGCCGTTCAAGGCCTCGCATCACCACCTCACTGAATCCGGATGGCGTCCGCCATGACGACGTAGCCTTCGGAGGCCCAGCGGCTCAGCTGCACCTTGTTCCAGCCGGCGGCGAAGTTGTAGGTGCCCAGCGTCACCCACTTGCTGCCGTTGGCCTGCTGGTTCACCGTCACCGTGCTGTTGCCACCCGTGTGCGTAATCACGAAGGGCGCCGCGGGAGAGCGGTTGGTGCCCTGCACCCACCAGGCCTGGATGGTCCGGCTGCCCGCCGAAGGCATGTGGAAGTGGAACACCGCCGGCTCGGAGATGGGCTGCGTGGAGGCGAAGTAGTAGTCGTTGCCGTAGTAGCCCGCGCTGGTGCCGCGCTGCCAGGTGGACGGCACCGCGATGTAGCCCTTGCTGGCGTTGTTGTTGGCGTTGTTGCTGTCCACGACGATGGCCGAGGTCGTGCCGCCGTCACCGCAGTAGCTGCGAATCTGGTTGATGTAGGTGGTCCACGGCCAGTTGCGGCCCGGGTCCGTGCGGTTCTCCGGCTGCAGCCGGGCGTGCGCCACGATGTGGTAGCTGTCGCGCGGGATGCCCCGGTCCCGGGTGATGTCGCACGTCAGCCGGGCGGAGGTGTTGATCATCCCCGTGTTGAAAGAGGCCGAGCTGGCGTAGCCGCCGTGCTCGATGCCGATGGAGAAGTCGTTCGTCGACCGGCCGTCGAGGTTCGACTTCACGCCGCCGTTGAGGCTGCTGCGGTAGGCGGCGCCCACGTGCCAGGCGCGGCTCGTCTCACGCACCAGCTGCGACACCTCGGTGCCCGTCTCGTTGACCACGTAGTGCGCGCTCACGCCCGCGGAGGAGTTGGTCAGCCAGCTCCAGCAGCCCGAGTAGCCACCCTCACAGGTGTGGATGATGACCATCTGCTGCCCGATGCCGGCGGGCCGCGCGTTGTAGTTGGGCGACGGGCGCCAGATGGAGGCCGCGTAGTCCGGACCGGCCGCCAGGGCCTGCATCTTCGGCAGGGCGAACTTCGGCTCGACCTGGGTCGCATCCAGCGACACGGCGACCTTGCCCGCCGGCGTGAACGCACCCGCGCCCTCGCGCAGCACGGCGTACACGTCGTTGTGGATGTAGTGCGCCTGGATGTCCGGGTCGGAGATGTCCGTCAGGCGCACGGCCACCGGGGCCCACGCGCCCAGGTCCGCGCGGTCGATGCCCGCCTCGTCGGCGTACTTCGACAGCAGCGCGGCGCCCGCGCGCAGGTTGGCCAGCGGCTCGCCACGCACCGCGTCCTCGGACACGCCCGCCAGGGCCGCGCCGTCGGTGATGAGCTGGCCGCGCAGGGCCAGCAGGCCAAAGGCCGCCGGACGGCCCTCGAACTCCTCCTCGCCCAGGACGTGCTCCCAGCGCGTCTCCGCGTAGGAGATGGCCTTGAGGAGGTTCACCGGGACGTTGAACTCACCAGCGGCCTTGGCGAACTGGGCGTCCAGTTCGTTGGGCGTGCGGCGAGCCGCGTCGGCCACCGCGCGGGCGGCGTCATCCACCGCGCCCGCGGGAACCTGCGACTCAGGGGCCGTCTCTTCCGGAGACGCCTCGGGCTGGGGGCCACAGGCCGCCAGGGCCATGGCCGCGGCCGTCGCCGCGAACGTCTTGCGAAACACGTGCATCGGAACTCCTTGAAGGGGGGTCAGCAGCTCCACGGTCGCCCCCGTCTCACGGGAGCGGCGCAGCGACCCTGGCCTGAGCACCATGCATGCCAGCCACGCGTTCCCAGGGAGCTCCTCTTTTCCACGACTCCAGGTGGAGCATGGATGCTCCACCTCCCCGTCAAGAATTCCGCCCACAAACCGGGCACCCGACGACACAACCCCCTGGAATCAGGCACAGCCCACATGTAAGCCCTGACAGCCGAGGCATCGGGTTGGCCACCAGATGTCCCACTGACGTTTTTCGAGACAGGATATTGTAAAACTTATTTACTTGTTTTCCAGTGCTCTTCGCCTTTTGGCGTGACATCGGATGTGGGGACTGGGACGCGGGGGCCGACAGGGGCGAGGGCTTCCGCTATGAGGGGGCCATGCGGCTCTTCGGAATCGGCGACACCCACCTGCCCTCCACGCGACAGAAGGACATGCACCGCTTCGGGTGGTCCGAGCATCCCCTGCCGCTGCAACGCGCGTGGGATGAGCGGGTGGCGCCGGAGGACGTGGTCATCGTGGCGGGGGACATCTCCTGGGCCACGCGGGCCCACGAGGTGATGGATGACCTGGCGTGGCTGGACGCGCGCCCGGGCCGCAAGGTGCTGGTGCGTGGCAACCACGACTACTGGTGGGGTGACTCCGCCTCCAAGCTGCGCAAGCTGCTGGAGCCCTTCCGCACCCTGGAGGGCTTCCTCCACAACAACGCCGTCGTCATGGGCCCGTGGGTGATTGCGGGCAGCCGGCTGTGGACCGCGCCGGAAGCGCCGCCCATGCCCGGCGGGGAGATGGGGGACGAGGCGGCGGACACCGGCTACGTGGAGCGGGAGACGCGCCGGCTGACGGCCTCCATGGAGGACGCGAAGAAGAAGGAGGCTGCCAGCGCCACGCCGCTGGTGCGCGTGGTGGCCGTGCACTTCCCGCCGGTGTACGCGAACGAGAAGGCCACCGCCTTCAGCGAGCCCATTGAAGCGTTTGGACCGAAGGTGTGCGTCTATGGCCACCTGCACGCGGCCGGCATCGCCGCGGGCTTCACGGGCGAGCGCGGCGGCGTACGCTACGTGCTGGCCTCGTGTGACGCGGCGGGCTTCGCCCCGATGCTGCTCGACGAGGTGTGAGGAGGCGCGCCATGCCGTCCAACAAGGCGGAGCTCGAGGCCCGGCTCGCGGCCGTGCAGCCGGGTGATTCGGTGCGGGGGCTGTTCTTCAAGTCGATGCTCAGCCTCGTCCAGCAACAGGCGGGCCTGACGGCGATGGAGGCGGTGCGCGCGGGGGCGCCAGGCGCGGCGTACTCGGACCTGCGCACGTACCCGGCGCGGGACTTCCTGACGCTCCTCTACCGCGCGGCGGACGCGCTGGAGCCGCTGCTGGGCCCCGAGGATGCCGTCTTCCATGCGTGCGGCGAGAAGGACGTGACGCGCTTCTCCACCGGGCCGGGCATGCTCATCTTCGGCATCATCTCCCGCGGGGACCCGCAGAAGCTCTTCGCGGGCGCGCAGATGGGCTACGGCGCGGCCGTCAGCTACGGCAGCCGCGACTACGTGCCCACCGGCCCCACCTCCGGCACGCTGCACATGCGCCGGGACATGCTGCCGCCCGCCTACCACGAGGGCGTCCTCACCGGCGCGCTGAAGGTGCTGGGCCTGAAAGGCACCGCGCGCGCGACGCCGCGAGGCATCGACAGCGCGGACTACGACATCCGGTGGGCTTGAGGCGCGGCGCTCAGTCCACGCGGGTGTAGGTGACGTCCAGCTCGGCGACGACGCGCTCGCCCACCGACGCCTGGCAGGTGAAGGTGTGCGCGCCGCCGTCGTGCGCGCGGCGGACGGCGCCGAACGTCACCGTCTGGCCCGCGTAGGCCAGGGTGTCCGCCTTCAGCCGCACGTCCTTCGCCATGCAGCGGGCCCACGGCGCGCCTTCCAGTCGGCGCAGCAGCGTGGCGGCCACGCGCGTCATGCCACTGGCCACCACGGCCACCGGCATCACCGGGTGCAACGCGAAGTGCCCCTTGCACATCTCCGCCGTCACCGGACCCAGCGTGGCCGACAGGCTCTCACCGTCCGGCCGCCAGTCGCGCAGCGCCAGCGGCTTGCTGTAGGGGTTCTGCCGCAGCCGGGCCCACTCCTCGGGGGTGCGCTGCACGCCCTCGTCGCGGCGCGGCTCGCGGCGCATGTCCACCCGGGCCTCGCCGAACAAGCGCGTGAAGGCGGCGGCGGACAGCACGTTGTAGTCCACCTCCAGGCGGAAGAACGGCGTGCCGTCCGGCAGCGACAGCAGCGTGCGCGCGGTGGCCGTGCGGCGGCCGGTGAACTCCGCCCTCGCCAGCCCCCACAGCAGGTCCGTGGCGCGGGCCATGGGCTCCGGCCGCAGCCACTCCCCGCGCGCGCCGCACGCCAGGTAGAAGTGCTGGCCGTCCTTGGGCGACATCAGCGCGGACGCGCACGAGCCCAGAATCGCCAGGTGCCGCCCCGCCTCACCCAGGCCAATGGGGCCCGCTTCCGCGTCCGGGTCCTGCTGCACCGGGATGCGCGCCACCACCTCGCCCGCCCCCATCACCGTCACGTCCTTGAGGGCGTAGTACGGATCCCTCACGCAGATGCGCGGGTAGAGGTCCGCATGCGTCAGCAGCGTGTGCGGCGCCAGGCCCGACAGCGTCTCCAGCGTCTGCTCCGACGACGCCCAGGCAGAGGCAGGGGCAACAGCGGAGTTGGCGGACGAGGGCGCGATGTCGAGCATGGGCTGACCTGGTTTCGGACGAGGGGTGTCGGGGGACACCGGTTTGCGAGATGCCGAGCTTCGTTCCGTCCGCGGAGGGTTCATTCCGCCGGACAAAAATGATTTTCGACATACGGTCCGATTTGTTGCTTCCTGTCGTAATTTTCCGTCCGAAAGGTAAATCTGGACGTAAATGTGGCAGGGAGGCGCAGCCAGGAGTACAGAAGCGTCATTCAGCGCAAAGAGTCAAGGCAGATGTGGGGTGAAGCGCACCCGCCCTGACGCAGGCGTTCACGGGGCTACAGCTCCACCTGCGCGCCCAGCTCCACCACCCGGTTGGGCGGGATGCGGAAGTACGAGGTGGCGCTGCGCGCGTTGCGGCTCATCCAGGCGAACAGCGCCTCGCGCCACACGGCCATGCCGGGGCGCCTGGTGGGAATCAGCGTCTCCCGTCCCAGGAAGAAGCTGGTGCCCATCAGCTGGAACTGGAGCCCCTTCTCGCGGCAGCGCTTCAGCACGTCGGGGATGCCCGGGTTCTCCATGAAGCCGTAGCGCGCCACCACGCGCACGAAGCCCTGCTCCAGCGGCTCCACCTCCACGCGCTCGCCAGGCGGCACGTGCGG
The DNA here is from genome assembly GCF_030168875.1 of Myxococcus sp. SDU36. Classification (NCBI taxonomy): domain Bacteria; kingdom Pseudomonadati; phylum Myxococcota; class Myxococcia; order Myxococcales; family Myxococcaceae; genus Myxococcus; species Myxococcus sp. SDU36. The sequence continues at coordinate 6,985,017 of NZ_CP077414.1, read as the reverse complement.
CAGCTCCTCGGAGAGGATGGTCAGCAGCACCACCTGCTCGTGCAGCACCTTGTTGTGCTTGAGGTTGTGCAGCAGCGCGGGCGGGGTGCCTTCCGCGTTGCTCGTCATGAAGATGGCCGTGCCCGGCACCCGCACCGGCGGGTGGTCGCCGAAGCTGCCCAGCAGCTCCTTCAGGGGGATGCTGGACGCGCGCAGCTTGGCCGCCAGGATGTCGCGCCCCCGCTTCCACGTCGTCATCAGCGTGAACACGACGACGGCCATCAGCAGCGGGAACCAGCCGCCGTCCGCCACCTTCACCGCGTTGGCGCCGAAGAAGGCCAGCTCCACCACCAGGAACAGGCCCACCACGGGGATGGCCACCCACCGCCGCACGCCCCACAGCTCCCGGGCCACCACGTAGGCCATCAGGGTGGTGATGACCATGGCCGTGGACACCGCGATGCCGTAGGCCGACGCCAGCGCGCTGGAGGAGCGGAAGCCCAGCACCAGCGCCACCACGCCCACCAGCAGCGCCCAGTTCAAGCCGGGCAGGTAGATTTGCCCCATCTCCTCCGCCGAGGTGTGCACCACCTCCATGCGCGGGCTGTAGCCCAGCTGCATCGCCTGGCGCGTCAGGGAGAACACCCCCGCGATGAGCGCCTGCGAGGCGATGACGCCCGCCACCGTGGACAGCGCCACCAGCGGATACAGCATCCAGGACGGCGCCAGCAGGAAGAAGGGGTTGCGCGCGGCGCTCGGGTCGCGCAGCACCAGCGCGCCCTGCCCCAGGTAGTTGAGCATCAGCGCCGGAAGCACCATGGAGAACCACGCCAACTGGATGGGCTTGCGGCCGAAGTGGCCCATGTCCGCGTAGAGCGCCTCGCAGCCCGTCACCACCAGGAACACGCCGCCCAGCACCAGGAAGCCATGCAGGTGGTTTTGACGGAACAGCTCCACCGCGTGCCAGGGCGACAGCGCGCCCAGCACCGCCGGGTTGTGCACCAGCTCCTTCACGCCGAGCGCGGCCAGCGTGAGGAACCAGACGCACATGACGGGCCCGAACACGGCGCCGATGTGCGCGGTGCCGTGCCGCTGCACCAGGAAGAGCGCCACCAGGATGACCAGCGCGATAGGGATGACGTAGGGGTCGAAGACGTCCGTGGCCACATGCAGGCCCTCCACCGCGCTGAGCACGGTGATGGCCGGGGTGATGATGCCGTCACCATAGAGGAGCGCCGCGCCGAAGATGCCCAGCGTAATCAACACCGGACGCGACCGGTGTGGCGGCTGCGCGCGCTGCCGCTGCATCACCAGCGCCATCATCGCCAGGATGCCGCCTTCGCCCCGGTTGTCCGCCTTCATCACCAGCAGCAGGTACTTCACCGACACGGTGATGATGAGCGACCAGAAGATGAGCGACAGCACCCCCAGCACGTTCGCGGGCGTCGGCGGAATCCCGTGCGCCCCCGTGAAGCACTCGCGCAACGCGTACAGCGGGCTCGTGCCGATATCGCCGTAGACGATGCCCAGGGCCCCGAGGGCCAGCAACGCCGAGCGCTTGAAGGTGTCCGGGCCCTTCTTGACGTCTTCGCCGCCCGGCACTCCGGTGGTGGTCGCTTTCACGACGCCGCGCTTTAGCTGAACCCGGGCCCAGAGCAACCGCGACCGCGTCACGCCCGGCGTATTCCCCTGTACGCGTGCCGCATCCCCGCCTCGGCTTCACGGGGCCCCAGGGCGGGGAGTGCGTCCGGAACGGACACTCCCAGGCCGCAGATGTTCGACACCCGCGACGGCACGGCCGCCCTGCCCGGACGGACGCTCCTCGCCCCGCTTCAGCCATGTTCCCATGCAACACGACGGGGGGGAGACGCGATGACGATGGTGGCGGCACATGGTCAGGCAGAGGCCCGGCGGTCCGGAGCACGAGGTCCAGCGGTGCTGGACGCCATCTTCCAGGTCTCGCCCCTGGCCATGCACCTGCTGGACCTGGATGGCACGGTGCGGCTGTGGAACCCCGCCGCCGAGCGGCTCTTCGGCTGGAGCCGGGAGGACGTGCTCGGCCACCGCGCGCCTTGGGCCACCGACGCCCACTGGGAGCTGTTCCGCCGCCATCTGGAGCAGGCCTCGCAAGGTCTGGAGCCGCCCTGTCTGGAGTTGGAGCTCCACCGGCGCGATGGCACGCCTCTCCATGTCGAGCTGTGGGCGGCCTCCCTGCCAGCGTCCACCGGTCCCGCCCAGTGCATGGGCATGCTGGTGGACGTCACCGAGCGACGCCGGGGTGAGGCCCACCGCCGGCTCCTGTCGGAGGCCAGTGAAGTCCTCGGCGCCAGCCTGGAGCAGGACGCGACGCTGGAGCACCTGGTGCGGCTCGCCGTGCCTGGCTGCGCGGATTCCTGCCGCGTGTTCCTCGAGGACGCCCCGGGCGAGGTGCGGTGCGTGGCGTCCGCGGGGCTGGACGCACGCCTCGACGCCGACGCGCCCAGCGTCCCGGACGACGCGGCGGTGTCGCGAATCATCGCGTCCGGAAGGCCGGCGCTCCACGCGGAGCCGCCGTCCTGGCTGGGCGTCCCGCTGGCGTGGCCAGGGCGGAAGGGCGCCGCGCTGGTGCTCACCCGCGCCGGCCGGGCCTTTGACGCGCGGGACGTGGCCCTGGCGCGGGAGCTGGCGCGCCGGGCGTCACCCGCCCTGGAGCACGCGAGCCAGTACCACGAGGCGCGCCAGGCCATCCGCCTGCGCGAGGAGTTCCTCGCCATCGCCAGCCATGAGCTGAAGTCCCCCATCAGCGCGCTCCAGCTCCAGGTACAGCACCTGCGCACCGCGCTGGAGCGCTCACCGGACGACGTCCCCCGGGAGCGGCTGCACCGGGGCCTGGACCTGGTGGGCCGTCAGGCGAAACGGCAGGCGAAGCTCCTCGACGCGCTGCTGGACGTGTCGCGCATCCACGCCGGACGGCTGGAGCTGAACCCGGAGCCCATGGACCTGGGCGCCCTGGTCCGCGAGGTAGCGGAGCGCTTCGAGCCAGAGCTGGCGGGCGCGGGTACACCCCTGACGTTGACGCTGTCGCGGGAGGCCCACGGCCACTGGGACCGGCTGCGCCTGGACCAGGTCCTCACCAACCTGGTGTCCAACGCGATGAAGTACGGGCGGGGCGGCCCCGTCCAGGTGGCGCTGTCCAGCACCGAGACCCACGTGCGCCTGGAGGTGCGCGACGCGGGCATCGGCATCGCTCCGGAGCACCTGCCCCGCCTCTTCCACCGCTTCGAGCGCGCCGTGTCCGGCCGGGACTACCACGGCGTGGGCCTGGGGCTGTGGATTGTCCGCGAGGTGGTGGAGGCCATGGGCGGCCACGTCACCGTGCGCAGCGAGCTGGGCGTGGGCTCCACCTTCACCGTGGTGCTGCCACGGGCGCGCGGGTGAGGACGCTTGAGGGCCCACCCGCGCGGGCGCGCCTCACAGCGCGAGGAACAGGATGGCGGCCTTCTCCTCGGGGCTCGCCGCGAGGAACTCGTCCGGCAGCCAGATTTCCGAGCCGGGCGTCATGGCCCGGTCGCAGCTGCGCCGGCCCGTGTAGAAGCGGTTCGTGTCCTCCGCCTTCAGCCGGTAGGTGCAGTCGCGGACGTAGAGGGTGAGCTCGCTGGGGCTCAGCTTCAGGCTGACGGGGCGTCCGCCAAAGCCGCCCTTGGCCACGATGGCGTCCCCCTCCTTCGTCACCGTCAGGTTCACCGGCGCGCCGCCGACCGCGCCCTCCACCGCCCCGTCCTTCAGCGTCAGGGCGAAGTTGCCCTTCAGCCCGCGGCCCTTCAGCGTCCCGGGCGAGCGAGCCACCTGGAAGTCCGCCCCCGTCACCGCCTCGGGCGTCATCTCCAGGTTGAACGACTGGAAGGCAATCTTCAGGTTGATGGCGCCCTGCTTCGGCTCGGCCATCGCCACGCCCGCCCCCAGCACCACTCCCAACACCAGCACGCTCCGGCGGAGCGGCATCAGCATGCGCTTCATGTGGAGACCTCCTCGTACGGTTTCATCCCCGGATGAATAACGACAGTGTGGACACCGGATACCGGCCCGTCATTCACCCTGGGGCCCATACCGTCCACGCCGTGGGCGCGCGCTGTGAACGGCGTTGACACCCAGGCCCCCTCCGCGCGCGCAACCCCGCGGAAACAGGCCCAGCCTCCGGTGGCAGGCTCCTTGCGATGGCGCCCTTCCAAAAGGAGCGGGCCATGGCGGAGACAGGAAGCGCGCGGTGGGGAACGGCGAGGCTGGACGGAGGCAAGGTGCTGCGCTGGAGCCTCCTGCACGTGGGCGCGCTGGTGGGGGGCGCCTGCTTCTTCTCGTGGAGCGCGGTGGCGGTGTTCGCCGGGCTGACCGCGGTGACGATGTGCCTGGGTGTGTCGGTGGGCCTGCACCGGGGACTCATCCACCGGGCCTTTCGTGCCTCGGCGCCCGTGGAGCGCGCGCTGGCGCTGCTCGGCACCCTGGCCGGCCTGGGCGGCCCCATCGCGATGAGCCGCATGCATGACCTGCGCGACTTCCACCAGAACCAGCCGGAAGCGGACTGCCCCCCCTACTTCGGCTACCGCGAGGGCTTCACGCGCGCCATGGCCTACGCCCTCTTCCACACCTGGCACCCGCGCGACGGCGCCCCGGACGTGCCAGCGGCGCCTCAGGTGACGCAGGACGGGTTCTTGCGCGGCCTGGAGCGCGCGGGCCTGTGGCTCCAGGTGCCGCTCGCCCTGGCCCTGTACGCGCTGGGCGGGGCGCCCTGGGTGGCCTGGGGCATCCTGGTGCGGCTGGCGCTCACCCAGGACGGCTTCTGGTGCGTCCATTATGTGAGCCACGTGGAGGGCGAGCAGCCCTACGAGCTGCCGGGCTGCGCCGAACAGGGGCGCAACGCCGGCTGGCTGGCGCTGCTGAGCATGGGTGAGTCGTGGCACAACACCCACCACGTCTACCCGGCCTCGGCGCAGATGGGGCGCGGGTGGCGGCAGCCGGACCCGGGTTGGTGGGCCGTGCGCGGGCTGGCCGCGCTGCGACTGGTGCATGACGTGAAGTCGCTGGCCCACCTTCCGCCGCGCCTGGGTGCACGCCTGCGCCGCCCGGAGCCGCGTCGGACCCGGCGGCTGTGCGCGCTCGCCCTGCGCCGGGCCTGACGCCCCCAGGTGGGCTGTGCTTCACTCCTCGACGTTGCGCAGGAAGTCCGCCACGTGGGCGAAGCGCTCATCGAGGAAGCGGCGCAGCCCCCCGGTGATGCCCCGCGCGTCCATGGCTCGTTGCATGGAGCGCACCCACGCATCCCGCATGGCGACGCCCACGGGCAGGTGGCCATGCCGCATGCGCAGTCGGGGGTGGCCATGCCGCTCCGTGTAGTCCTGCGGCCCGCCCAGCCATCCCGCGAGGAACAGGCCGAAGCGCTCGCGCGTGCCGCGGTTCACCCGGCCCTCGGCGTCCAGCTCGTGCAGGCGCGCCAGCTCGGGCTCGTGGGCGTCCATGGCGTCGTAGAAGGCCTCGGCCAGGGCCATGGCCGCTTCCGTGCCGCCCAGCCGGTGATACGGCAGGTCGTCCTGGCTTGGCACCCAGTCGTCTTCGGAGGGCATCTTCAGTTGTACGGACATGCTTTCCTTCTACCGCTGGAGACGGCCGGGTTCATGGAGACTCGTCATTCCCCTCGTAACGCGCGGCTGACCTCCGGCGGACAGAGAGGCAGGCGGTCCAGGGTCTGCTTGCCCTGGAAGATTTGACCTGGGTGAGAGGCGGTTGCTAGAGCCACGGCCACCCGTGCCCATCTCCCCCCGCGTCGCGCCCGCTCCCCCCGTGGTCTGGGTGCTCGACGACAGTCCAGTAGAGACGCAGGCCATCTGCCGCGCGCTGGAGCCCTCCTGCCGGATTACGGGGTTCTTGGACGGGGCCTCACTGCTGGAGGCCCTGACGCAAGGGCCCGTGCCCGAGGTGCTGGTGCTGGACTGGCACCTGCCCGGCATGTCGGGCCTGGAGGTCTGCCGCTTCGTCCGGAGCAATCCCGCCTCCGAGCACGTCCCTGTCCTGCTGATTACCGGGAACACGCGCGCGGAGGACGTGGTGGAAGGCCTCTCCGTGGGGGCCAACGACTACGTCTTCAAGCCCTTCCGCCCGATGGAGTTCGCCGCGCGCGTCCAGGCCCTGGCGCAGTGGGAGCGCAGCCGGCGCAAGACGTTGGAGGACGAACGGGCGCGACGCCGGAGGCTGGAAGGCACCCTGACGGAGGTCCAGGCCGCCGAGGAGCGCGCCTGGCGCAGCGAGCTGCGCTTCCGGCTGGCGGCGCGCGCCACGCGGGACGCGGTGTGGGAGTGGGACCCGCGCACGGGCCTCATGGACTGGACGAGCGGCCTGGACGAGGTCTTCGGCTACGCCCCCGGCACCATCCAGGACGAGCGTCGCTGGTGGGAGGAGCGGCTGCACCCGGATGACCGCGCACGCACCGTCGCCAGCCTCCAGGCCACCCTGGAAGGCCCCGATCACGAGTGGCAGGGCACCTACCGCTTCCAGCGCGGAGACGGCTCCTGGGCCTACGTGGCGGACCGCTGCCACATCATCCGCGACGCGCAGGACAGGGCCACGCAGGTGGTGGGCGCCATGCAGGACGTCACCGAGCGCCAGGAGGCCGAGGCCGCCCGGGCCCGGCTGCTGGAGCTGGAGCGCGGGGCCCGGGAGGAGTCAGACCGGCAGCGCGCCATGCGGGCCACGCTCTTCGAACAGGTGCCCGCGCTGCTCGGCGTGCTGAGCGTGCCGGACCAGCGCTGCGTGGTGGCCAACGCGCGGCTGCGGGAGCGCTTTGGCCAGCGGCCCCTCGTGGGCCGCACGCTCCGCGAGGCCCTGCCGGAGCTGGAGGGACAGAACGTCTTCGATGTGCTGGACACCGTCTTCGCCACCGGCGAGCCCTTCAGCGCGCGGGAGCTGCCCGTGCGCATTGCCCAGGTGCCCGGCGGCCCCCCGCCGGAGGGCTACTTCGACTTCATGTACCAGCCGATGCGGGATGCCAGCGGAAGGCTGGCGGCCGTCATCCTGTTCGCGGCGGAAGTCACGGACTCCGTGCTGGCGCGGCGCAAGGAGTCGGAGCTGGCGCAGCAGATGAAGGCCCGCGCGGACTTCGAGCGGCAGCTCATCGGCATCGTCAGCCACGACCTCCGCAACCCGCTGGGGGCCATCACCCTGGCGGTGTCCATGATGCTCCAGCGCGGACCGCTGGATGAGCGGCAGGAGCGGCAGGCGCAGCGCATCCGGAGCTCGGCGGACCGCGCGACGCGGATGATTCGCGACCTGCTGGACTTCACCCGCGCGCGCCAGGGCACGGGGCTTCCGGTGTACCCCCAGCCCATGGACCTGCACGAAGTTGTGCGCGCGGTGCTGGACGAGGTGCACGCCGGTTGGCCCGACCGTCGCCTGGAGACGGAGCGCACCGGAAACGGCTCGGGCACGTGGGACCCGGACCGGCTTGCGCAGCTCATTGGCAACCTGGTGGGCAATGCCCTGCAGTACAGCCCGCCCGGCACGCCCGTGCGAGTGATGTCCCGAGGCGATGACGACGGCGTCGTGCTGGAGGTCCACAACCTGGGCCCGGCGATTCCGCTGGAGCGCCAGTCGCGCATCTTCGAGCCGCTGGAGCGCGCCACGGTGCGTCCGGAGGACCAGGGCCGGCGCAGCATCGGCCTGGGGCTCTACATCGTGCGCAGCATCGTCCTGGCCCACGGCGGCACGGTGGAGGCGCGCTCCACGGAGGAGGCGGGCACCACCTTCACGGTGCGGCTGCCGCGGCATGCGCCCACCGCGCTGCCCGTGCGCCCGGACGGCGGCGCGGCCGCGGGGTAGCTCAGGGCGCCCAGCGCTTGGGGCGGCGCTTGAGCGTCGTCAGGCCCAGCCGGTCGCAGAAGGCTTCGTACGCGGCGGCCGGCACGCCCTTCCACGCCAGGTCCTCCAGCGACGACGTGCCCGGCAGCGGCGCGTCCGTCACCAGCGTGGCCAGCCGGCGGTAGAGCAGCGCGGCGTCACGGTGCTCGCGCAGCGTCGCGGCCAGCTTCTCCGCGCCCCGGGGACGCACCTTCCACTCGGACGCCTCCGCGGGGATGTCCTCCAGGTGGCCATGCGCGCTCAGCAGCGCCGACGCGCCCTTCTCCCCGAAGCCCGGCAGTCCGGGGATGCCATCCGCCGCGTCGCCCATCAGCGCCAGCAGGTCCGGCACGCTGGCGGGCGGCACCCCCAGCTTCGCGCGCACCGCGTCCTCGTCGAGCACCTTCTCCTGACGCCGGTCCACCTGCACCACGCGGCTGCCGCGCACGCACTGGCCCAAATCCTTGTCGGGCGTGAGCAGCCGCACCTGCTCCACCGCGTCCGCCCAGCGCGCCGCGGCGGTGGCCAGCGCGTCATCCGCCTCCTGCTCCTTCATGGACCACGCGGTGACGCCCAGCGCGCGCACGGCCTCCTCCACCAGGTCGAACTGCGCGTGCAGCTCCGGCGGGACACCCTCGTCGCTCTTGTAGCCGTCGAACAGCGCGTTGCGGAACGAGCGGATGGGGTTGTCGAACGCCACCGCCACGTGCGTCACCGCTTCGTCCGCGTCGTGCAGCAGCGCGAGCAGCGAGGACATCAGCCCCACCGTGGCCTTCACGTCCTGTCCACCCGGCGCGGCATGCCCCGGACGGGGCGAGAAGTGGGCGCGGTAGAGCTCATAGGTGCCGTCGACCAGGTGCAGGCGCATGTCGCCCTCTCTACCCCCGGTGGCGCGCGCCGGCCAGCGTCCAGGTGCGCCCGTGAGGGGAAGTCCCCACGCTACAGGTGAGGCGCCTGTATGGCCGCCCGCCCGCTCTTCGGCCAACCCTGCCACGGTTGGATTGCCGGCCTGTCTCCGAGGCCCCACCTCTACGTCTGGGCGCGCCATGACGCGTGTCCACGTCCTCGAGCGGCAGGTGGTGAAACCATGCGCCTGAAGCTGGCGGCGGTGCTGCTGGGCCTGACGATGGTGGGATGCGCCGGACGGCAGGTGCTTCCCGCGCCGAATGAGCAACGCGTGCAGGCCGAGGCCTCGCTGCGCGCGGCGGAAGGCGCTGGCGCCGCTCGAGTCCCGGAAGCGGCCCTCCACCTGGAGTTCGCCCGGCAGCAGCTCGCCGACGCGGAGCGGCTGTGGGTGGAAGGCGAACAGGAAGCCGCGGCGCTGCGCTTCAGGCAGGCCGAGGCGGACGCGGAGCTGGCGCACGCGCTGGCCCGGGCCGTCCCACTGGAGCGCGCGTCGCGACGCACGGCCGCCCAGGCGGAGTCGCTGCGCCGCGGCCAGCCGTGAGCCGACAACCTCGACAGGAGAGAGCGACATGCTGAAGCGTGGATGGAAGACCCTCGCTGGCGTCACGGCGCTGGCCGCCGTGGGGTGCGCACACACGCCGCCACCACAGGAGCTCCTCAACGCGCGCGCGGCGTACCAGGAGGTCTCCACCAGCCCCCAGGGCCGTGAGCGTCCCCGCGACGTCGCGGCGGCGCGAGATGCGCTGCTGGAAGCCGAGCGGGAGTACGACCGCAGCCAGGACTCCCCTCGCACCCGCTCGCTGTCCTACGTGGCGCTGCGCAAGTCCGAGACGGCGGGGGCACGCGGCACCGCGGACCTGGCGGCGCGGCGGCAGGCCGAGGCCCAGGCCACGCTCCAGCAAGCCCAGGCGCGGCAATGGCAGCGCTCCCAGGCGGAGCTGGAGGCGGCCCGTCAGCAGCTCGCCCAGGCCGAGCGGGAGCGGCTGCAAGCCCTCCAGGAGCAGCAGCAGTCCCGACAGCACGCCGTGACGCGGCGGCAGGAAGCCGAGCGCATGCGGATGGATGCGCAGCGGCGCCAGGACGAGTCGGAACAGCTGCGGCGGTTGGCTCAGCAGCAGGAGGCGGAGTCGCGGCGGCTGGCGGAGGAAACCACGCGGCTTCAGGAAGAAGCGCAGCGCCGGGTGCGGGCCGAGACGGAATCCCAGCGCCTGGCCCAGGAGAACCACGAACTGCTCCAGCGCACGGCGGAGTTGGAGGCGGAGCAGGAGGCACGGCGCCAGGTGGAGCGGGAGCTGGAGCGCGAGCGACAGGCACGGCTCGACGCGGAACAGCGCGCCACGGAGGCCCTGACGCAGTTGGAGTCGACGGCGCGCGACGTGAAGGTCCGCGAGGAGTCCCGAGGTCTGGTGCTGACGCTGTCGGGGCAGGTGCTGTTCGCCTCGAACGCGGTGGACCTGCTCCCAGCGGCGCGTGAGCAACTGACGGAGGTGGCCCACGCGCTCAACGCGTCTGACAGCCCCATGGTCATTGAAGGCCACACGGACTCGATGGGCTCGGACGCGATGAACGAAGCCCTGTCCTACCGGCGCGCGGAGCGCGTGCGTGAGTTCCTCATCAGCCAGGGCGTGAGCCGCGACCGCGTCGAGGTGCGCGGCCTGGGCGAGTACCGGCCCGTCGGCAACAACTCCACCCCCGAGGGCCGGGCCAGCAACCGGCGCGTGGAAATCATCCTCCCGCGCGGAGGAGCGGAGGCCACCGGCGGCAGCGGCGCGCAGTCCCCGGCGACGCCTCGGCGCTGAAAGCCAACGGCCGCCGGGGTTGAATGCCCGCCATGGGCCCAGACGCAGTCCAAAGCCTGCTGAGCACCGAACGCCTGCATCTGGCGCAGCTTCCGCCGGATGCGGCGTGGCGGGTGCTCGCGTACCACGAGGCGAACCGGGAGCACGTCTCCCCCGTGTCGCCGGCGCGGCCGGCCAACTTCTTCTCGGTGACGTACTGGCGCACGCGGCTGGCGCAGGACCGCGAGGACTTCCGGCGCGACCTGTCGCTGCGCGTGTTCCTGCTGCCACGAAACCAGCCCTTCCTGCTGGCGCCCATCATCGGCAACGTGTCGCTCACGAACATCCGCCGAGGCCCGTTGCAGTCCGCGGACCTGGGCTATGGCCTGGACCACCACTACGAAGGCCAGGGCCTGATGACGGAGGCCCTGCGCGCGCTGTGTGACTACGCGTTCAACGTCATGCGCTTGCACCGCCTCCAAGCCAACCACCTGCCGGAGAACCTGCGCAGCGCCGCGGTGCTGAAGCGCCTGGGCTTCCAGGTGGAGGGCATCGCGCGGGAGCTCCTGCTCATCGACGGCCAGTGGCGAGACCACGTCCTCAACGCGCTGATTGCCCCTGGCCGGCGGGGATGACCCGGGGGGCTACTCGCCGCGCTTCGTCATGTCGAAGAGCGCCCGGGCCTGGGGGCCCAGGAAGCCATCGAAGTCCGGCGTGCGCTGGGCAATCTCGAAGTAGGCGTAGGGCCACGAGCGCGCGCCACCGCCCTTGAGCAGCACCGGCAGCGGCGCGGCCTGCGTGGCGGTCTGCCGCAGCGCTGTCCCGGGGGCGCCCTCGATGTCGGCCTTCATCGGCACGCCAGCCTCGCGCATGCGCTGCTGCCACGCCTCCACGTCGTCCACCGAGCCGGTGAAGTGGTTCACCTTGCGGCCGAAGGCGAGCAGCCAGGCCCCGTACTGGGACTCCTTCTCCAGCTCCAGCAGCGCGGCCTCGTCCGGCGGGGGCGGCGGGCCGAACCACGCGGCCAGGGCGTCCACGTCCTCGGGAGGCGCGGGGTCCTCGGGCAGCCGGGCGAGCAGCTCGCGAGCGCGCGGGGACAGCTCCTCCTGCTTCAGCTCGGAGATGAAGATGCGGGGCAGCCCCGCCGGATGTGACAGATAGATGGCGGACAGGTGCGCGTCCGGGAAGGTGTACGCGCCCGCGGCCTTCCAGCCGAGCCGGAGGAAGGGCTGCGAGAAGAGCGCGATGCCACCACCGGGCCGGGCCAGCGAGCGGAGCGCGACGTGGTCATTGCGGAAGCGGCCCCCGGAGAGCTGCACGAAGGTGCGCGCGTAGGGCACCTCCGCGGCGTAGCGCTCCCACAGCAGGTCCAGGAGACGGTGGGCGGAGTCGGTGGTCATGGCGCGCGAATCCTACGCCACCACCCGCCGAAGGCCGCCGTGATCGGCCCAGGCCACCGTCTCGTGGGGAAAAGAGCGGCGGCGCGCGGCTCCGGGTCCTTGGAGGGGACTTCAGCCAGAGACGCGCGCCGCCGAGCAGCGAAGCTGCTGAAGACTCGCCTTGGAGTTTCGAGTCTTCACACCCGCGCACCGGAAGCGAGCGCCGGAATAGGGTGTGCCGACGGAAAATGCCAGGACGCTGCAAACCGCAGCACCAACACCGCGTTGAGCTACCTTGAAGTCCTGCTAATCCAAACTTTGTAGCCGCAACATTCCGCCTGAGATGCGTGAAAGACGGCTCACATCATTTGAATGAGAGAAATTGAGAACTGAGAGTCAGTGCAGATGCTCGGGAAGCATGGGCAGTCCGTGGAAGAAGCGGCGCCCGCTCTCGAAGCGGCGGTGGAAGCAGAAGCGGTCATCCAGGTAGAGCCGCGCCATCTCCTCCTCGCCGTAGGCCGTGAAGAAGGTGGCGCGGGCCTCGTCACAAGCGGCGTCGTACGCCGCGCGCAGGGCCTCCCAGTCCTCGGGGGGAGTCTCCTCGCCGCTGAGCCAGGCGCCCTGCTCGACGCCGTATTCGCGCTCCATCAACTCCAACTCCAGCGCCAGGCGGCACACGCGGGGCTCGTCACCAATCGCCTCGTCCGCCATGGTGGTGAGGATGTGGGCCACCAGGAAGAAGCCCGCGTCGGGAGGCACCACCCCGTCCTCACGCGCGGCGCGGAAGGCCACGAGCAGCTGCGCATCCATCGCGTCGTCGCCCAGCTCCAGCAACTGGGTGGCGAGGCCCCGCCACCGCGCCTCCATGTCCCCCGCTTCCTGGAGGTTCAGTGCCTCGTCTCGCGTCTTCTTCATCGTGTGGCTCCTTCGGGAACTGCTCCCGAAAATCTCATCCGGGTCTGACGTCCAACCACGATTACGAGGACGTCCGGATTTACCGCTGCTTGCATCCGCCGTTGGGCGGATGACGGCGCATGGCGGAGGCCGTCCGCTGATGGACGCGTCGTCGCCCGTCGAGCCATGCTGCGCACCACTGTGTCCATTGACCTGCGGGCCGCGACGGCCTCGGACGAACCCTTCCTCTTCGCGCTGTACGCCAGCACCCGGGAGGCCGAGCTCGCCGCATGGGGCTGGGCGCCCGCGCAGCGCGACGCCTTCCTCCGCATGCAGTGGATGGCGCAGTCTCACGACTGGGCGGCCCGCCATCCCGGCGCCGACCACCTGGTGGTGTGCCACCAGGGCCGGCCCGTGGGGCGCCTGCTGGTCGCGAAGGACGCGGCGGCGTGGCGGGTGGTGGACATCGCCTTGCTGCCCTCGCACCAAGGCAGCGGCGTGGGGACCCGGCTGCTGACCCAGGTGCGGGACGAGGCCGGGAAGGCGGGCGTCCCCCTCCGGCTGCGAGTGCTGCGAACCAGCCCCGCGCGCAGGCTGTACGAGCGCCTGGGCTTCGAGGTGGACGCAGCGCCGCCCGAGCAGGAGGCCGCCGACCCTTACGTCGCCATGACGTGGAACCCCGCGCCACGTCAGGACTGATGCACAGCCGAACCATGCGCCAGAAACACGAACGGCCCGCGAGCTGATTGCTCGCGAGCCGCCGCATCCCCCCAAACCACCAGGGATTACAGGAACACGTTCTCCGGCGTGGGCGTGACGGTCCGGAGGTCATATCCGACGGCCCCCGCCTCGGACGGCTGAGGCACGGCCAGCGTCCCGCCCCCTCCCGAGCCGCCGTTGCCACCGCACGCGCCGCCGCCCCCCCCCGCGGAGATGGCCTGGCTGGCGCCCGTGGGGTTCGCGGTGGCGCCCGCGGCGCCCGCGTTCACCGCGATGGTGCCCGTCACGCTGGGTGTCGTGGTGGAGAGCAGTTGGATGATGCCACCGCCACCGCCACCGCCACCGCCCTTGCCCGCCCCACCCGCGTTGTTGCCCGCGCCTCCGTTGGCCCCCACCGCACGAAGGGCACCGCCCACGGTGATGGAGCCCTTGCCCACGAGGACGAGGACGCCGCCCGCGCCACCGCCCGAACCCGGCAAGTTGCTGGCGCTCCCACCGGCCTCCCCGTTGGCGTTGATAGCGCCCCCCGGCGGAACACGGAGCGCGCCCTGCGCCAGGATGACGAGCGAACCACCGCCCTTGCCACCAGGGACACCGGCCTGCTTGGCACCAGCGCCGCCCCCCTGGTTACCGGGACGCAGGAGCTGAGCAGCCTGCAGCGGGAACAACCCACGTCCCCCCTGGGGCTCACCGGCGGCCGCACGCGCCACGCCTGCCTCCGCGGGCCCGGTGCCATTGTCCTCGGCGCTGGAGTCCACGATGACCGTGCCGTTGACGGTGACATCGCCGGTGGCCCGGATGACCGTCCCGCTGGGGACAATCAGCGTGCCGTTGATGGTGACGTTCGTGAACTGCAGGTGATGCCGCCCCGCGAGCGACGCGTACCCCGCGGCCGTGGTCAAATCCAACGTGTTCCCACTGGCAACGGTGAGCGCCCCACCGGACCCGTCACCGTAGGCGCCCAGCGAGCCCGTGGCCCCCTGCGGCCCCTGCGGGCCCTGTGCTCCAGTCGGTCCCGCGGGCCCCGTTGCCCCCGCGGGCCCTGTCGCTCCCGCGGGCCCCTGGACCCCCTGCGGCCCCTGGGGGCCGTTGCACACGAAGCGCGTGAGCGCGACGGTCTCCTCGCCCACATCCAGCGTGCCATTGCGGTTGGCGTCGACACCGGTCTCCAGTCGCACGCCCCCGGTGGCGCAGTTGCCGGAGGCCGGCTCCACGGTCGTCCGCATCACCGTGCCCAGGCCGACCTCTCCCTGCGGCCCCGTGTCGCCCGCCGGGCCCACCGGCCCCTGGGCTCCCGTAGGGCCTTGCGGTCCCGCCGGACCGGCCGGGCCCACCGCGCCCGCAGGTCCCACCGGCCCCTGGGTTCCCGTGGGGCCTTGCGGTCCCGCCGGACCGACAGGTCCCATCGCGCCCGCAGGTCCCACCGGTCCCAGGTCACCTTGAATCCCCTGCTCGCCCTGGGGACCGACAGCCCCCGGTACGCCCTGCTCACCACGGAGGCCCTGCGGCCCCGCGGGGCCCTGCGGGCCCACGGCCCCCACCGGTCCCATCTCTCCGTTGCACACGAAGCGGGTCAGCGAGGCATCAACCTCCTCATCCTCCAGTTCGCCGTTCCGGTTGACGTCGATGCCGGTCTCCACCACGGCGCCGCCCTGGGAACAGTTCTCGCCGGAGGGCTCCGACGCGGTCCGCACCAGCGCCGTCAATCCCGGCGGCCCCGCGGGTCCCCCTGCCGGCCCCGCGGGCCCCACAGGGCCCTGAGGCCCATCCGCGCCAGGCGCACCCGGCTCGCCCTGGGGGCCGGCGGGCCCCGCAGCCCCCGGCGCTCCTGGAGGTCCTTCAGCGCCCGCGGGACCCGCAGGACCTTGCGGCCCCTGCGGTCCCGGCGTGCCTTCCTCACACGCCGACAGCACCAGCAGTGCCGTCAGCGGCAGCGCCTGAAACCACTTCTGATACAGCGGGCGTCGCCAGTTCTCTTGCGTCATCTGCCGGTCTCCTCGTCGTGAAACGTCATCCCGCGAGCCTCTGAGCAAGCCTCACGCCACGCCAAGAAGACCGGGGCAACCCAAGAGGTTTGGCGGTAACCGCGCAGATTCTCTCCTGTGGGAGAGCCCGCGAAACATTGCCCCAGCGTCCGGGTCGGACGCACCCGCGTTTCATCGGCACGCGGGCCTGCCGGCGTCTGAGCCGGACGCATCCGCGTCTGCACCGGACGCACGAGCGCGCGTGACACAGCGAGACAAGGAGGCACCGCGCCTCACGTTTCACTGCATGCCGCCGTCACGCCCACATGAAACACGCGCGATTCAAGCGCTGGCCGGACCTTTGCTCTGTGAGGATGCGCAACTGGTGCAGTCCGGCAGTCCTCTTCTCGAAAGGTAGACGCACGTGTCAGAGCCCTTCATCGGTCAGGTCATGATGTTCGCAGGCAACTTCGCTCCGCGGGGCTGGGCTTTCTGCCAGGGGCAGCTTCTCCCCATCGCCCAGAACACGGCGCTCTTCTCCATTCTCGGCACCACCTATGGAGGCAACGGGCAGACGACGTTCGCCCTGCCGGACCTGCGTGGCCGCTACCCCATGCAGCCGGGTCAAGGCCCCGGTCTTTCCCCTCGCACGCTGGGCGAACAAGGCGGAACTGAAACCGTGACGCTGATTTCGACGCAGATGCCGGCGCACAGTCACAGCCTGAATGTGAGCAGCCAGGCCGGCGATACGGAAACGCCAGTTGGCACCGTGCTCGCGGCGGACTCCACGGCAACAGTGCTCAACTACCGGGCCGCTCCCATCGACGGGACGATGAACCCCGCCGCCATCGGCGCTGCGGGCGGAAGCCAGCCGCACAACAACATGTCGCCCTTCTTGTGCATCAACTTCATCATCGCGCTGGAAGGCATCTACCCGTCGCGAAACTGACGCACCGTGAGCCTCGAGGGCTGCCGCGCCTCGCCTCGTCCAGGCGTGCGAGGCGCAGCAGCGGCCACGCGAACGGTCGCCGCGAAACAGTTCACCTCCCCCCCCCGTCCAGGGCTGCACAGACCCTGACCTGCGGGGTGGGTAGCCCGTTTCAGGTAGGGTGGGCACGTGGGGGGCAGCGATATGGCACGGAGCGGTGGGGGCGGTGCCCGTGTGGCCGCCACCCCTCAACGCATCTCCCGGGAGGTCCTCCTCTTCCGGCAGGGGCGCAGGGTGGCGCGCACGGTCCGCCCTGCGGAACCTGAATGACGCCCTGAAAGGGGGACGCGATGGCCGCAGGTCCACTCCCGTGGCTGCTGACCCATGGCTCGGCGGCCCTGCTCTTCGCCGCCCTGGTCGCCGGAGGCCTGGGTGTGCCCATCCCAGAGGACCTGGTGCTGCTGTCGTTGGGCATCCTCGCGCACCGGGACGTCCTTCCCATGGCCCTGGCGCTCGCGGTCGCGATGGTCGGCGTGCTCTGCGGAGACACGGCCCTCTTCCTCACCGCCCGAAGGCTGGGGCCCGCGCTGTACGAGCATCCTCGGCTGAAGAAGCTCCTGCCGCCTGAGCGCCGCGAGCGCTTGGTCCAGCTCTACGCGCGCCACGGCGGGCGCTGCGTCTTCGTGGGGCGCTTTCTCTCGGTGCTGCGCGGGGCGGTGTTCATCATGGCCGCGGTGCAAGGCATGCGGCTGCGCCACTTCCTGCTCTGGGATGGATTGGCCCTGTGCGTCAGCGCCCCGGTAGTGGTGGGGCTGGGGTACGCCTTCTCGCACAGCGTGGACGCGGTGGCGAAGGGGGCGGCGCGGGCCGAGCATCTGCTGGTGCTGGCCACCACGGCGGCGCTGCTGGCGGTGGGCGGCGTGCGCCGGCTGCGCGCGCGGCGCCAGGCCCAGCCTCCGCGGTGACGCGCGAAAAGCAAACGGCCCAAAACAGAAAACCCCCGGTGTCCACGAGGGACACCGGGGGTTTCTCAAAAAGAATCCGGCAGCGACCTACTCTCCCGCGCGGTTTCCCGCGAAGTACCATCGGCTCTGGAGGGCTTAACTTCCGTGTTCGGGATGGGAACGGGTGGAACCCCTCCGACATAGCCACCGGAAAACAAGCGACAGTGCATACAAAGGGTAAGTTTCAATTTCGTTTGAGCGAAGTCTCGCTGTGCGTATTTCAGTCTTCCAGGCGAGCGCGTGAAGCGCTCGAGCCTCGGCCTTGGCCCCGAGTCCCTTACTCCCCTTGAGGGGGCATGCAAGAGAATGGGGAAAGTAAGCCTCACGACCAATTAGTACCGGTTAGCTGAACGTGTTACCACGCTTACACACCCGGCCTATCAACGTCGTAGTCTTCGACGGGTCTTCAGGGGCTTGCGCCCGGGATACCTGGTCTTGAGGTCGGTTTCCCGCTTAGATGCTTTCAGCGGTTATCCAATCGGCACATGGCTACCCAGCGATGCCTCTGGCGAGACAACTGGTACACCAGCGGTGCCTCCAACCCGGTCCTCTCGTACTAAGGTCAGAGCCTCTCAAGTATCCTACGCCCACAGCAGATAGGGACCAAACTGTCTCACGACGTTTTGAACCCAGCTCGCGTACCGCTTTAATTGGCGAACAGCCAAACCCTTGGGACCTGCTCCAGCCCCAGGATGCGATGAGCCGACATCGAGGTGCCAAACCTCCCCGTCGATGTGAACTCTTGGGGGAGATAAGCCTGTTATCCCCGGAGTACCTTTTATCCGTTGAGCGATGGCCCTTCCATTCAGGACCACCGGATCACTATGACCTGCTTTCGCACCTGCTCGACGTGTCCGTCTCGCAGTCAAGCTCCCTTATGCCATTGCACTCGACGCCCGGTTTCCAATCGGGCTGAGGGAACCATCGCGCGCCTCCGTTACTTTTTGGGAGGCGACCGCCCCAGTCAAACTACCCACCAGACAGTGTCCCAATCCCGGCTGACGGGACATGGTTAGACACCAGAAATCAACAGGGTGGTATTTCACCGTTGCCTCCACCGAACCTAGCGGCCCGGCTTCAAAGGCTCCCACCTATCCTACACAGTCAATCCCTAGTGTCACTGTCAAGTTATAGTAAAGGTTCACGGGGTCTTTCCGTCTTGCTGCGGGTAAACTGCATCGGCACAGCTATTTCAATTTCGCTGAGTCCCTCTCCGAGACAGCGCGGAAGTCGTTACTCCATTCGTGCAGGTCGGAACTTACCCGACAAGGAATTTCGCTACCTTAGGACCGTTATAGTTACGGCCGCCGTTTACTGGGGCTTCGGATCATCGCTTCACCTTGCGGCTGACGAATCCCCTTAACCTTCCAGCACCGGGCAGGAGTCAGACCCTATACGTCGGCTTGTCGCCTTCGCAGAGTCCTGTGTTTTTGGTAAACAGTCGCTACCGCCATTTCTCTGCAACCTCTCTCGGCTTCGGCTGTACGCCTACACCTACCAGAGGCCCACCTTCTTCCGAAGTTACGGTGGAAATTTGCCTAGTTCCTTGGAGGAGAGTTCTCTCAAGCGCCTTAGGATTTTCTCCTCGCCCACCTGTGTCGGTTTACGGTACGGACACCCTGTAAGCTCCCTACGGGACTTTTCTTGGAAGCAGAGCATCAGCGACTTACCCCTTACGGGGCGCCATGGAGTCTCGGGGATGGCTGCCGCGCCTTTATTCGTACGCGACACCCCTACACCTTTAGACTGACACAACCACCGGTCAGCTCGCCTAGCTTTCTCCGTCCTCCCTTAGTTCAACGCTCACAAGATGGTGCAGGAATATTAACCCGCTTTCCATCACCTACGCCTTTCGGCCTCGGCTTAGGTTCCGACTAACCCTGGGAAGATTAACTTGACCCAGGAAACCTTGGGCTTACGGCGAGGGGGTTTCTCACCCCCTTTATCGCTACTCATTTCGGCATCAGCACTCCCAGTCGCTCCAGCCGCCTTTTCAGTCGACCTTCGCTGCAACTGGGACGCTCCCCTACCGCCATACGCTTTACGTATGACCCGAAGCTTCGGCACTAGTCTTGAGCCCCGTTACATTTTCGGCGCGGCCTGTCTTGACCAGTGAGCTATTACGCTTTCTTTAAAGGATGGCTGCTTCTAAGCCAACCTCCTGGTTGTCAATGACCTGCCACATCCTTTCTAGTGTTCACTTAGACTAGATTTGGGGGCCTTAGCTGTCGGTCTGGGTTATTCCCCTCTTGCCAATGGACGTTATCACCCACTGACTGCGTCCCGGGATAACAATTGCCGGCATTCGGAGTTTGGTACGGTTTGGTAATCTGGTGAGACCCCTAGCCGTTCCAGTGCTCTACCTCCGGCATTGAATTGCCCGAGCCGATACCTAAATATCTTTCGGGAGAACCAGCTATCACGGAGTTTGATTGGCCTTTCACCCCTACACACAGCTCATCCCAGAAATTTTCAACTTTCACGGGTTCGGTCCTCCATGCGGTGTTACCCGCACTTCAACCTGGCCATGTGTAGATCACCCCGCTTCGGGTTATAATACACGCAACTAAACGCCCTGTTCGGACTCGCTTTCGCTCCGGCTCCA
>NZ_CP077414.1:6375000-6960000 GCF_030168875.1 Myxococcus sp. SDU36 | reverse complement strand
GTCATGGAGGTACGCCCCTTCCGAGCGCGCCACCACCAGTGGGTCCGTCTGCGCGATGTAGGCCTCCATCGCCGTGTAGGGATGCCAGACGTGCGCCTTGTCCAATCCGACGATGTCCGCCCGCTTCACGCGTGTGCTCCTCTCGTGGAACTCAGTGCCCCCCTTCCGTACCGGAAGAGCGGGCCACACCGCCGCGCGTCATGTCATGCCACGGCGCGTTCTACTGATGGCCCCCTGAAGAGGAGCGACCGGGCGCATCGCCCCTCGGGGCAGGGGCGCCGCTCTTCGGCCCTGCGTGACGAGGCCATGACATGCCCGGTGTTACCCCAGTTCAGTCACTGACCGGGGAGCTCGAATGGCCGTCCTCATCTTCTTCGTCTCGCACTGGCTGCTCTGCGTGTTCTTCCAGAGCTTCTTCCAGCATCGGTACGCGGCCCACCGCATGTACACCATGGGGCCGAAGACGGAGCGGGTGATGCACCTGCTCACCTACCTGGTGCAGGGCTCGTCGTACCTGTCGCCCAAGGCGTACGCCATCCTCCACCGCGAGCACCACGCCTTCTCCGACACCGAGAAGGACCCGCACTCGCCCCACTTCTTCAAGGATGTGGCGCGGATGATGTGGCACACCAAGGCGCGCTACGACGACTACGCGGCCGGCCGCGGCCAGCCCGAGGCCCGCTTCCTGGGCGGCTACCCGGAGTGGCCGCTCGTGGACACCACGCTGCGCACCTCGTGGCTCGCCTCGCTGGGCTGGGTGACCTTCTACTCCGCCTTCTACGTGGCGTTCGCCACCTCCCCCTGGCAGTTCCTGCTGCTGCCCCTGCACTTCCTCATGGGCCCCGTGCACGGCGCCATCGTCAACTGGTGCGGCCACAAATACGGCTACCGGAACTTCGCCAGCACCGACAAGTCGCGCAACTCGCTGCCCATGGACTTCCTCTGCATGGGGGAGCTCTTCCAGAACAACCACCACAAGTACGGCAGCAGTCCCAACTTCGCGGCCCGGAAGTTCGAGCTGGACCCCACGTGGCAGGTGATGCGCGTGCTGGCCCTGCTGCGCATCATCCGCATCACCACCCCGCAGCGTGCCGTCTGGCCGGAGGCCCGCGAAGCCGCTCGGACCGGGGGCGCCGCCCGGGCCGCCTGACGGACAGGCCAGCAACCCACTGCAGGTATGTGCGAGGCGCGTTAAGAGTGCCCCCGTGCCCGCCGATACCCCGCTCCGTCTCCGCATCCTCGAAGCAGTGACTGACGCCCCGGCCAAAGGCTGGGACGCGCTCGTCGGCCCCGACGCCCCACCCTTCGTCCGGCACGCCTGGCTGGCGGCCATGGAGGAGAGCGGGAGCGCCACCGAGGAGACGGGCTGGGCGCCGCATCACCTCACGCTGTGGCGCGGCCCCAAGCTGGTGGCCGCCGCGCCCGCGTATCTCAAGTTCCACAGCATGGGCGAGTACATCTACGACTTCGGCTGGGCGGATGCCGCCGCCCGGCTCGGGGTCGAGTACTACCCGAAGCTCGTCGTGGGCGGGCCGCTGTCCCCCGCCACCGTCCCTCGCTTCCTCATCGCCCCGGGCGAGGACGTCCCCGCCCTGCGCCGGGCCCTGCTCTCCGCCGCCGCCGAGAGCGCCCAGGAGGCGGGCTGCTCCTCCGTCCACGTCCTGTATCCGACGGGAGACGAGGCGGACTTCCTGGAGACCGAGGGGCTCGCTCGGCGCATCACCCTTCAATTCCATTGGAAGAACCCGGGCTACGGCAGCTACGACGACTACCTGGCGCGCTTCGACTCCAAGCGCCGCAACCAGCTCAAGCGCGAGCGCGGAGCCGCGGCCACCCAGGGAATCTCCCTGCGCACGGTGCGCGGCGACGCGCTCTCCCAGGTGCACGCCCAGCGTGCCTACGGCTTCTACACCTCCACCTGCGAGCGCCACGCCTGGGGACAGATTCAGCTCACCCCTGACTTCTTCGCGCGCGTCTTCCGCACGATGCCCGGCTCGGTGGAGCTGGTGGAGGCGGTGCGCGGCCAGCAGGTCGTCGCCGGCGCCTTCAACCTGGCCACCCCGGAGCGCCTCTATGGCCGCTACTGGGGCGCCTTCGAGGAGCACCCCTTCCTCCACTTCCACGTCTGCCTGTACCACTCCGTGGAGGACTGCATCCGGACCGGCCGGAAGGTGTTCGAGCCCGGCGCCGGGGGTGAACACAAGGTGTCCCGCGGCTTCGAGCCCACCGCCGTGCACAGCGCCCACCTCATCTTCGACAAGACGCTGGACGGCGCGGTGCGGGGCTTCCTCCGCCGGGAGCACGCTCGGCTGGCGCCCGCCGTGGAGGAGGCCGAGCGCATCTGCGGGCTGAAACCCTGGCCCCTGGCCGCCCCCCCGGGCACCGAAGGGGCGACCGGCACCTGAACGCCCCCCGGATTGTCAGCCTGAAGAGACATCTCCGCGACTTGAAGTTGTGAAACCGGGGTGAGCCTCTAGAGTGTCATCGCCATGAAAGCCCCGGAGACGAACGAAGACTTCATCCAGTGGTACGAGGACTGCTGGGCGGACCGCGATGAAGTCGAGTATCCGAAGATGTTTGGCGCCATTGACGAAGGCGTCTTCACGCTCGACCAGACGGATGCCATCCAGGCGTGGATGGAGAGTGAGCTGACCCAGGTCCAGGAGGCGGACCCCAACTGGGGTCCCATGGGCGTACGCGTCGCCCCACCCAGCGAGAACTACCCCTACTGGACCTATGTCACCAGCGGACTGTCCAACCCCTTCACCACGGCCCCCGGCGAGGACATCCCCGACGACGGGCCCAGCGGGCTGGGCTACGAGATGGTCATCCACACACCTGAAGAGGCGAAGTGGCCGGTGTTCCGGCTGCTGGACATGATGGCCTACAACCTCGTGTCCCTGCGCGCCTTCGCCATGGGCCACCGCTACCCGGTGGAGGGCGCGCTGGATGGTGGCGAGTCCAAGCTGGGCGGCTTCGTGTTCGTCAGGGACCCGGCCCGGCCCGACCACTTCGTGCTCCCCAGCGGCAAGGTGCAGTTGCTCACCCTGGTGGGCGCCACCCGCAACGAGATGGCCTTTGCCCGCTCCAACGGAATGGACAAGCTGATGGCCAAGCTGGTGGCCGCGGGCTCGGGCTACATCACCCAGCCCGACCGGGAAGAGGTGAAGCTGTAGTCACACCGCTTCGCGCGGCGGGGCGTCCTCCACCAACGCGTGTAGGACGCCCAGCTCGAAGGGCTTCTCGATGCGTGGCACCGGCACCGACTGGAGGAAGGTCCGTGCACGCTCGGAGAAGCCTCCGCCCGTCATGAAGACGAAGCGCGCGAGCAGCTCCGGCTGACGCGAGGACAGCGCGTCGTACACGTCCATCCCCGTCAGGTCTCCCATCATCAAGTCACAGAAGATGCGGTCGAAGTCCGCGTCGCGCGCCAGCGTGTCCAGCGCCTCGCGCCCGCTGTGGACGACCACCACCTCGTGACGCGCGCCGAGGATGCGGCCCAGCACCGAGGCGAGCAGCGGCTCGTCATCCACCACCAGCACCCGCTTCCGCCCGGGAAGGTCCTTGTCCTCCGCCACCCGAACGGATGGCGCGTCCGCGTCGGTGGTGGGCAGCCGCACCTGGAAGACACTGCCCAGCCCCGGCGCGCTCGAGGCCGACAATTCGCCACCCATGCCTCGCACCAGTCCCAGGCTGGTGGACAGGCCGAGTCCTGCGCCCTCCCCCAAGGGGCGGGTGGTGAAGAAGGGCTCGAAGGCGCGCTCCAGGACCTCGGGCGCCATGCCGTGGCCGTTGTCCGCCACCTCCACCACCACCGTCGCACCGTCCCTCCAGGTGGAGAGCGTCACCTGGTAGCGCGCCACGTCTCCTTCCGGGATGGCCTGCGCGGCGTTGACGAGCAGTTGGAGGAACACCTGCCCCAGCCGCGTCTCGTGCGCCATCACCGTGGGCACCGGGCCCAGGCGCTTCTCCACCCGGGCCCGGTGGCGCAGGTGCGGCATTGCCATGGAGAGGCCGAACTCCAGCGCCGCGTGCACGTCCACGGGTGACAGTTGCGGCTCCTCCGCGCGGGCGAAGGTCTGCAAGTCGCGAACGGTGGTGCGGATGCGCTCGGCGCCTTCCTTCGCTTCGCGCAGGGCCTCCATCGCCTCGCCCAGCGCGCGGGTCCAGGCGGCGCTCACTTCGCCCCGCGCCGCGAGGGGCTCGAGCTGCTCCAGCGCGAACTGCAGGTTGCCCACGACGTAGGAGAGCGGGTTGTTGATTTCGTGCCCCACGCCCGCCGCGAGCTGTCCCGCCATGGCCAGCTTCTCCGACTGCACCAGCCGCTCGCGCGCGGCCATGAGCTCGCGGGTGCGCTCGTGGACCAGCGCCTCGGCTTCCAGGCGGCCCGAGTGCTCACGCGACAGGAGCACGTCCCGCTCCGCCTCCGCCTGCTTCCTGGCGGTGACGTCCCGCCCGAAGATGGACACGTTGCCGTTGGCGCCCCAGGCGTGCACCTCATGCCAGCGTCCAGGCGTGGCGCGCCATTCGAAGATGGTGGGGCCCGCACCGCTCGCGACGCGGCGCAGCTCCCGCTCCATCCGCGTGCCCAGCAGCTCCGGGCACGCCTGCCACAGAATCTGCCGGAAGAGCTGCTCCTGCGAGCGCCCGCTGAGCGCCGCGGCCTCGTGGTTCACATAGGTGACCCGCCAGTCCGCATCCACCGTGAAGAACGCGTCGGGCGTAGCCTCCAGCATGCTCCGCACCCAGTCCAGGGTTTCGCGGACGCCCTCCTCCAGCCGCAGGGCGCTGGTGATGTCACGCAGGCGCAGCAGCACACCGTCCCGGAGCGGCACCGCCGTCCCCTGAAGCCACGCGTCCCCCTCCCGGAAGCTGTCCGCGGCTGGCCGCCCCGCCTCCACCACGTCCCGGAGCAAGTCCACCCGCGCGGCCAATCCCGAGCCCGGCATCAGCTCGCGCAGCCGCTTGCCGCGCAGCGACTCCGGTGCGGCGTGCCCCAGCGCTCGCGCACCCGCGGGATTCACCCAGGCCCACTGGAAGTCGACGAGCGCACCCGACGCGTCCCGCACGGCGTGCAACACCATGCAGCCCTCGGGCTGGTGGCGCTCCGCTTCCTCGAGCGCCACGAGCAGCACATCCATGTCGGGCGCCGGAGCCGCCTGGAATCGGTCGTTCAGAATGGCCCCATGTCGACACGAATGCGGGGCCGTCACAAGTACACGCGGCGGACAGGTCTCAGTTCCCGTTAGGCTCGTCGGCCGCCCATGACGCCCACCCTCATCACCGCCGTGCGCTTCGAGCCGCTGCACCTCCCGCTCACCGAGCCCTTCGCCATCGCCACCGGCGCGCAGCACGCCGCGGAGAACGTCCTGGTGCGGCTCACCCTGGCGGACGGCACCGAGGGCCTGGGCGAGGCCGCCCCCTTCCCCGCCGTCAGCGGAGAAACCCAAGCCAGTACGCTGGCCGCCCTGGAACAGGTGCGCGCGGGACTGGTGGGACACGACGCTCGCGCGTGGCGGCCCGCGTCCGAGGCGCTGGGGGATTCACTCGCGCTGGCACCCTCCGCCCGGTGCGCCGTGGAGACGGCGCTGCTCGATGCGCTGGCTCGGCACTACCGCGTTCCGCTGTACGTGATGCTGGGCGGCGCGCAGGCCACGCTGGACATCGACATGACCATCACCGCGGGAGACGTGGCCCATGCGCGCAAGTCCGCGCAGGCCATCCTGGCGCGGGGCATCACCACGCTGAAGGTGAAGGTGGGGGCGCTGCCACCCGATGAAGACGCGGCGCGGCTGGTCGCCATCCATGAAGTGGCGCCCCAGGCCCGGCTCTTCGCGGATGCCAACGGCGGCTATGACGTGGCCGAGGCGCTCGCCTTCCTGAAGGCGCTGGAGCGCGCGGACGTCCCCCTGGCCCTCTTCGAGCAACCCGTGCCCGCGCATGAGGTGGCCGGCATGGCGGAGCTCACGCGCCGCTCGCGCGTGCCGGTGTGCGCGGATGAGTCGGCGCGCTCGGCGAAGGACGTGCTGCGACTCATCCGGGAGGGCGCCGCGCATGCCATCAACATCAAGACGATGAAGTGTGGCGTCGTCGAGGCGCTGACGATGTGGAGCCTCGCTCGCGCCGCGGGCCTGGAGCTCATGGTGGGCGGCATGGTGGAGAGCGTGCTGGCCATGTCCGCCTCGGCACACCTGGCCGCCGGACTGGGGGGCTTCACCTACGCCGACCTGGATACGCCGCTGTTCATCGCGAGCCACCCCTTCCAGGGCGGGGCCCGGTACGCGGGCGCACGGCTGGAGCTGCCAACGGATGCCCCAGGGCATGGCGTCACGCTGGCCTGAGCCACGCCTCGTCGCACGGCCTGCGAGCAGGCAGGCCCCCCTGTTGAAACCGCTTTGCTGAAGCATTCCAGCGGCGCTGCGCTCTTGCCGGATGTCTCCGCGGGGGCCCTTGATGGCGTGTCGGAGCGGCCTCAGGCTTTCCGATTGTGCCTGTCTCTCCTGATGACACCATCGCCTCCCTGCTGCACCCCACACGTCGCGAGCCCGCGCGCCTGCGTCGACTGACGGTGCTGGCTGCCTGTGCGACGCCTCGGCCACTGCCGGTGAACACGCTCGCCGAGGCCCTTGGGGCGCCGCTCCATGAGGGCGCCCGGCTCGCCTGTGAAGCGGGGCTGTGCACGGTGCAGCCGGGACACCGGCTGGCGCCCACCAGGGCCGCGACGCTCGACATGGCGGTGAACCTGCTGGAAGTGCCCGAGGTCCGCGAGACGTGCGCCCGCCTGGCGCCGCTGGCCGAGGCCTCCGACGAAGCCCTGCTGTTGATGCTGGCGGCGGATCCGCTGGGCCAGGGACGTGAGCAACTCCAGCAGGCGACGGGACGCGCCGCGGACATGGTGGCGGGCGTCCTGTGGGCGCTGGAGCCCGCACCCTCGCACAGCGCGATGCCCGCGCCCTGGAACTTCGCCCCCTGGGGTGAGCAGGCGCGGTGGGCCAGTGCCTTGCTCGCCACGGCCGCGCACGTCCTCGTGCGAGGGGGGCAGGTGACGTCCGGGCACGCGCTGGTCGCCTGGGCCTTGGGCACCGACGGACTCGCGGGCCGAATCTCAGAGGACCATGGCTTCCTGGCGCCGACTCATCTGCAGTTCCTTCTCGATGCGGGACAGCGGGAGGCGGGCATCGCTTTCGCGCGCGTGGCGCATCCAGCGCTCGACGGTCCGGAGAACACCTTCTCGCGGTTGATGATGACGGTGCTCGAGGGACGCGTGGCGATGGATGCGGGCGACGACACGCTGGCCCGGCGCCTGTTCACCACCGTGGAGGGACAGGCTCGCGCCGCCGGCCTGGACGACCTGGTGGGACTGGCCAAGGTCGCCTTCGCCACGCTGGCCCGGCGCGCGGAGCAGAACACCGCCGCCATCCAGTTGGGGCTCGCCGCGCTGTCCCTGCTGTGCGGCGAGGTGCCCTTCGAGGCCGTGGCCCTGCTGGGCCTGGGACTCGCCTACTCCCGGGAGGGCCGCCACCTGGAGGCCCAGTCCGCGCTCACGCTCGCCCTGCCGGGCCTGGACATCCCCTTCCAGCAGCTCTCCGCCTACCCACAGGCCATCGCCACCGACTGCTTCCTGGGCGATACCGCAGAGGCGGAGCGCAAGCTGGCCGCGCTCGTGGCGCGCGCACCCGATTCACCCCAGGCCCGGCTGGCCGTGGGCTTGAGCCGCGCCCAGCTCCACTGCGCTCGCGGCGAGTGGGAGGCGGCCCTCACCACGCTGGACGGACTGAGCGGCGACGAGGAGACGGCGCAGCCCCACCTCTATGCCATCCCCACCGGATGGCTGCGCGTGGAGGCCCTGCTCGCGCTGGGACGGGCGGCGGAGGCCTCTTCCGTCCTGGATGCCCTGGCCCAGCGGCTCTACCTGCGCAACAGCGCCACCCAGCCGGCCCGGCTCCATCTGCTCGATGCCCGGGTCGCCTTCGCCAATGGCGATATGGCTCGTGCGCGCCGGGCCCTGCGCCGCGCGAGCGCCCGTCCCGACCGCCTGAGCGCCCAGGACTTCACGCTGCGGGTCCGCGTCCTCACGCTGCAACTGGCGGAGGCGGGCGGCACCGAGGCGCAGCGGCTGAGCGCTCGGCAGGCGGCGCTCGCGGAGTGGCGGCGGCTCATCGACGCGCTGCCACCCGAGGCCCAGCAGCGCTTCCGCCGCGCCTATGACAGACCTCAATTGCGGACCCTGCTGGGTGAGTCTCCCACGGAAGACGGCTTCGCGCCGCCGTACCTGCGCGGCCGCTCCGCGGTGTTCCGCTCGGCCGTGACGCAGCTGCGCAAGGTGGCTTCCTCCGACGCCAGCGTGCTGCTGTTCGGTGAGACCGGCGTGGGCAAGGAGCTGGCCGCGCGCGCCATCCATGACCTGTCCCGGCGTGCCTCGGACCCCTTCGTCGCCGTCAACTGCGCGGCCATCAACGATGAGCTGCTGCTGTCGGACCTGTTTGGCCACGAGCGCGGCGCGTTCACCGGAGCCATGGCCCGCCAGCGCGGGCGCTTCGAGCAGGCCCACGGTGGCACCCTGTTCCTGGACGAGGTGGCCGACATCAGCCCTCGGGGCCAGGCCGCGTTGCTGCGGGCGTTGCAGGAGCGCTCGTTCCAACGCGTGGGCGGCGCGGAGACGGTCCAGGTGGATGTGCGCGTCGTCGCCGCCTCCAACCGGAACCTGGCGAAGGCGGTCCGCGCGGGCGACTTCCGGCAGGACCTCTTCTTCCGGCTCAATGGCATCCAGGTGGAGCTGCCGCCCCTCCGCGAGCGCGATGAGGACGTGCACCTGCTGGCCATGTACTTCCTGGAACAGGCGGCCCAGGAGCGCGGGGGCTCGCCGAAGTCGTTCACTCCCGAGGCCACGCGGTTGATGCGCGCCCACCCGTGGCCCGGAAACGTCCGCGAGCTTCATAACGTGGTGCGCGCGGCGGACGTCCTGTCGGATGCGCCCGCCATTGGTGGTTCAGTGCTCGCGCCGCTCTTGCAGCGGGCGCTGGAGTGCGCCGAGCCCCGGCCCACGCCCGCGGCGATGACGGACATCCCCATGCTCTTCCGGCAACATGGGGGTTCCCTCCGCGACTTCCTCGCGGAGGTGCAGCGGCAGTGCATCGCCCAGAGCCTCGTGGAGAATGGCGGCAACGTCGTCGCCACCGCCTCGGCGCTGCGCATCTCCCGCTCCCGGTTGACGCAAGTCGTCCTGGGCAACGCCGAGCTGCGCCGGATGTCCGGGCGGGAGCTGGAGACGCCTCCCGCCCGGCCCACCCGTGCGCCGCGCGCTCGCAGGGCCTGAGCCCCCACGTCTCAGTGCGTGGGGTCGAGCGAGGGCTTCGCCAGCGACGAGGCATCCGTGACGGGCTTGTCGAACACGTCACCCAGGACGCCGGGCAGGCCGGCCTCCACGGCCTGCAGACCCACCGCGCCCGTGAGCCAGCGCGCGGCGAACTCCGGGTGGTCCAGGTAGGACTCACGCACGACGAGCGCCGTGGAGACCTCCGCGAGCACATGGTCGTCGACGCGCAGGAACTCCGCCGGCGCCCGGTCCACCTGCCGCTCCCCCAGCACCACGTCCGCCGTCTTCTCATCCAGCACGTGGATGAAGGTGCGGTAGCGGCCAGGCTTCACCGCGACGCCCGGACCGATGATGGACTCCTTGGGCTCCAGCCGCTCCAGCGCGAGCGCCGGCCCAGGACACCCCTGCTCGATGGTAGGCGCCTTGTCGCCAAAGCGCGCCGCCTCCCAGTCGGGGTGGCCGGACACGGTCCGCAGGCTGGCACCGAGCCGCTCGGTGATGCGGGCGGCGCTGCCACGCAGGGACGCGGACTCCTGCACGCACAGGCGCAGGGCGTCGCGGTTGCTCGTCAGCAGGGCGCTGTGCACGTTGAACTGGGAGGCATCGTCGGGCGCGTGGGTGTCCTCGGGATTGCCACACCGCACCGCGGCCAGGATGACACCGGACATCGCGACCACATGGGCCAACTCACGCAGAGGGAAGCGCTTCATGGAAAAGTTCCTCATGTCGAAGGGATGACGGCGTTCAGTTGGCGCGGTTCGCGATGTTGCGCACGGACACGAAGTCGGACGTCGTCGGGTGCCACACCGGGTCGGTGCACCCGTAGCTCAGGTACAGGTTGTTGTGCATCACGCTGTGCATGCAGTCCCCGTGGTAGCTGGGGTCTCTCAGGCCCACGAGGTGCCCCGTCTCGTGGTTGATGAACTTGCGGGCGCGCTCTCCCATGGCGGCCATCTGCTCCCGCTTCAGGTGCGCGTTCATGTACAGGTAGTGCTGGTGCCGCCCGCTGGAGTCCGTCACCGGATTCACGGCCGTGACACAGGCGTACTGCTCGCCGCCGCACAGCGCGGCCCAGGACTCGCGGATGCGGAACTCCAGCTCGATGCGGTTGCGGTCCGCCGTCGCGTACTGGTTGCAGAACTTCTGCGTGCGCCACAGGTCCACGCGCCAGTCCGCCGCGCCATCCCAGACGAGGCTGAAGTCCAGCTTCGCCAACGTCTGCTCGATGAAGGGCGCAATCGTCGCGGCCGGGAGCGCGGTGGTCTCCGACATCACGCAGTACTCTTCGTCCTGCGCACCCGGTCCGCTGCCGCCACCCGCGGGGCCGTCATTGCCATGAATGGTGGCGATGTGAATCTGGTTCCAGCCCGTATGCGAATGTGACGCGTTGGCCGCGGGCACATGGTGGAAGCCAACGAAGGCGGCGGTGGCCATCCAACCAGCCAGCATCCAACGCGGAAAGCGCTGGCGAGGGGCGAGCGATTGTTCATCCATGGGGCGTCTCCTGAGGGGTGCGCTGCGGGTGTCCCGGATGGGACGCGCAAAGGACATTGCAGCGGCTGTGCCGCGTGCCGTCCCCCTGGAGCGTCACGCCACCGCGCGGCCGGAACCGGTCACCTGACGCATGGAATGACCACAAAGTGGTCACCGGCCGCGATGACCACGTCCGTCGCGCACATCCGGCAACAACCTGAGCAACCTGGCCCCCTGACGCGACGCCCGCCGAGCGGCCCGTGAGGACTGCCGGGCCGCTCCTCGCGGGGCATTCGCGCTAGGGTAGGCGCATGACCCTGGCTGTCTGTGTGCGGTGTGGCAACTCGAAGGTGGGCGCGTTCACCCCCTGCGCGGGTTGCGGACTGGACCCCGCCGCCCATGGCACCGAACGGACGCTCCAGGCGCGCAGCCTGCTGCTCACGGAGCGCTACCTGCCGGGGGGCGAGCTGGAGGAGCTGGGCCGGAAGATTCGCAAGGGTGAGCCCGTGTCCTACGACGCCGGGCTGCTCGCGCAGATTACCGAGGACCTCCGGACGCAGAAGCTGCCCATCGTCTCGAAGTCATCCCCTGGGTGCTCCGTCGCCCTGTGGGCCGTGGTGGGCGCGCTGCTCGTGCTCGCCGTGGGCTTCCTGCTCATGTCGCGGCTGCGCGGGCCCTGAGCGACCCGACGGGCGGGCCGCGGTGGGACACCGGCCTGCGCCCGTCCACTCCGGGTGATAGGCTCCGGCGCGCATGGCCAACCAGGACTGGGTGACGCGTCTGCTCACCGGGCGCGCGACGGCGGACAAGCAGCTCAATGTCCACCTCTCCGAGCGCGACGGCGGCAGCCTCCACGACAAGATGCGGCAGGCGTATTGGTGGATTACCAACAACGCCGTCATCTGTCCCTACTACGACCTGGAGTTCGGCTCGGCCGCGTCCCTCAAGACGCCCGCGGGTGACGAGCTCCACCTCCCCGAGGACACCAGCTACAGCTCGTTCGTCCTCATCCCCCTGCTCACCCTCTTCACCTGCCGGCGCGCGCTGCTGGTGGGCGGGCCGGGGCGCGGGAAGACGACGTCCGCCCTCCTCATGGCCCTGCTGTCCGGAATGGGCCGCGACGAGGTCCACCGCGGCATCCAGCGCGGCCATCCGCAGCTCTCCATCGCGGACCTGCTGGGCGCGCCGCTGCCCTCCGACATGCTCAAGGCGGAGGACTTGTCCGCGGTGAAGGTGAGCTGGCGCAAGTGGATTGGCCAGCGCGTCAAAATCATCGACGAGTACAACCGCATCCCCACCAAGACGCAGTCCGCGCTCCTGTCCCTCATGGCGGAGGGCTACGCGGAGATGATGGACCAGTACGTCTACGCGGGCCGCTCGTCCTGGTTCCTCACCGCCAACGACGACCAGGGCGGCGGCACCTTCCAGGTCATCGAGGCGCTGAAGGACCGCATCGACGTGGTGGTGCGCGCGGTGCCGTTCAACTCGGGGTTCATGGACCAGCTCCTCCAGCGCCTGGAGGCCGACAAGTCCCCCGAGGAGCTGCTGCCCCAGGAAATCGTCTTCACGCCCGGCGAGCTGGAGCGCGCCTACGCCGCCATCCTGGAAGTGGAGGTGCCCAAGGACGTGCTGGAGCGCATCGCCTTCTTCCTGGGGCAGCTCGACTTCTGCCGCATGGCCTCGCCGCGCTTCGAGTTCAAGCACAAGGACACGCTCAAGCTGGCCGGGCAGACGGTGGCCGCGGTGTGCAACGAGCAGTGCCCGTTGGACAAGAAGGTCCACCTCTGCACGCAGACGGAGAACGGCGTCAGCGTGCGCGCGTACCAGACCATCCTCCACTTCGCGAAGGCCATGGCCTTCTTCCGCGGCCACGCCGCCGTGGAGCTGGAGGACTTCCGGCAGATTGCCCCCTGGGTGCTGCACGAGAAGCTGGTGCCCAACCCGCGCAGCGCCTTCTTCGAGGTGAAGGGCCACCGCATGCTCCTCCAGGACCGCGTGGCGTGGCTGCGGAACATGTTCGACATGGCCATGGGCCACTACGACACGCACGAGCCCCTCCGGCGCAAGGTGACGACGCTGCGCCAGGAGCTGGACAAGGGCCTGTCCGGCGTGGACCTGCGCACCACCGAAAAGCGCATGAACCGGGTGACGGTGCTGATGAAGGAGCTGCTCACGCGACACGAGCTGTCCGGCCCCGTCTACGAGGACGTCATCCACCTCAAGTCCCTCTACAGCCGCTACCGGAACTACGCGACGTGGCTGAAGGAGAACCCGGGCGGCCGCCCATGAGCACCTTCACCGACGAGCTGGAAGCCAATGCCCGCGCCCGGTTCGTGCGCTGGGACTCCGCCCTGTGGCGCGAGCTCACCGGCGGCGCCGCGCAGCGGCTGGGACAATCCCTGCTCGATGCGGGGACGCCAGCCGCGGAGGGCGAGGAGCTGCTGCGCGCCTACCTCCAGCTGGGCGCGGAGGCCATTGGCCTGGGCTACCTGTATCCCGCGAGCGCCGGCCGGCAGAACTTCTTCACCCTGGCGTGGTCGGACCTGCTTCCCCGACTGCTGGCCGCCGTGCCCGCGAAGGAGCGCTCGCAGGTGTTCGCCCAGTTGTGGAACCTGGGGGAGAACCTGGAGTCCGCGCCGCCGTGGGTGCAGCGAATCTTCTGGCGCGTGGGCCGGGAGCTGGCGTCGCTCCAGGACATCGAAGCGCGGCTGCGTGAGACCTCCGCCGTGGCCCTGGAGCCACCCGACGCGCCGCTGGCCGCGCGCGCCCAGGCGCATTGGGTGGACCTGTCGAAAGAGGACAGCCGCTTCCTCCCCGGCGCGATGCACTTCCTGTCCCCCACCGTGGTGTGCGTGCATGACCGGCACCGTCAGGCCGTGGCGGGCCGCGACGCGGCCACGCAGGGCATCTGGCTGGCACAGGCGCCCGTCAGCCTGGGCGCCATGGGCTGCCGCGAGGTGCCGGAGCAGACCCGCGTGGAGAGCCCCCACCTGGACGAAGCGCTGCGGGAGGACCCGCGCGCGGACGCGTGGTTCGCGACCCTGGGCAATGACTGGCGGGTGGCGGCCACGCTGCACACCTCCCAGCACGTGCTGGTGTTCGTCCCGGAATGAGTCCTCCGCCGCGCATCACCCGCGAAGACGTGGCCACGGGCTGGCGCGACGCGCTGGCGCTGTGGGACGTGCGCGTGCAGCTCAGCCCCCCCGAGCCGCACGTGGCCTTCCATCCCGATGAGAGCCACGCCCAGGAGCCGCTCGCGTACATCGACCTGGTGAAGCGCCAGGTCTTCGTCAACTTCAAGCTCCTGGAGGCCATGGAGGCCCCTGGCAGCCTCCCGGCGGTGCTGGCGCATGAAGTCGGTCACCACGCGCGCTTCCCGCACACGCTGGGTTGGGACGCGGAGCTGCGCGTGCAGGAGCAGCGGCTGGTCCCCGGCCTGAAGCAGTCCCTCACCAACCTCTTCTACGACTTGCAGGTGAACGAGGTGGTGGGCCGCACGCACGCGGAGGCGCTGTGCGCGGTGTACCGGGGCTTCCAGCGCGTGCAGGGCGGCGAGGTGTCGCCGCTGTTCTTCTTCTACCTGGCCATCTACGAGGAGCTGTGGGGCCTGCCCCCTGGGGAGCTGGTGCCCGCCGCGCAGCTCGAGGCGATGGAGCAGCGCTACCCCGGCGTTCGCGCCGAGGCGCGCATGTTCGCGCAGACCTTCTACGCGCTGCCCAACGGCAAGCTCCAGTTCCTCTACTTCTGCGCCACCTTCATCCGGTACATCGAGCAGCCCGCGGACCTGGAGTTCAGCCTGCCGCTGGGTGGGGACGTCTCCGTGCCGGACGTGGACGACCTGGACGCCGCCATCCACGGCAGCAGCCGCTGGGACGACGCGCTGCAGGAGGCGGAGGAGCAGGGCTGGCTGGAGCCCCTGAGCACCCGCGCGAAGGAGAAGGACGAACTGGATTCCATCCACCGCGTCACCGAGCACCTGCCCGGCAAGCAGGGCGGGACGCTGCGGCGGGCCCTGGTGGCGAAGCACTATCGGCGGCTGGTGGACCGGCACATCTTGAAGCTCCCCACGGCGCCGTCCCAGCCGGAGCCCTACCTGCGCACCACGCCCCAGGCGTGGGAGTACGGCGACGACCCGTCCAGCATCGACTGGACGCTGACGGTGCTGTCCCAGGGCCACCTGGCCGCGGTGTCCCCGCTGCGCCGCGAGTTGGAGGCGGACCTGCCGCCCCCGTCCGAGCTGGGCGCGCCGTCCGTGGAAATCTACCTGGACACCAGCGGCTCCATGCCCAACCCGGAGCTGAGCCTCAACGCGATGACGCTGGCGGCCCAGGTGCTGTCCGCCTCCGCGCTGAGGAAGAAGGCCACGGTGCGCGGCATCGTGTACTCGCACGGCAACCCACGGGTGTCGCCGTGGATGTACGACGAGGAGACGGCGCGCGACTTCCTGCTGAGCTACATCGGCGGAGGCACGCTGTTCCCCTTCGACGTGATGGATGCGCTGTCCCGCGAGCGGCCCGACGCGCTGCGCATCATCATCTCCGACAGCGACTTCCTGATGAACGTCACCGCGGAGAAGCCCCTGGCGCCGGTGCTGGAGTCCATCCGGCGCTCGCGCCTCGTGGTGGCCATCCTCGCGGTTCCCGACGAGCTCCGCGCACGGCAGGCGCTGGCGCCGCTGCTGCGCGAGCGCCGCTTCCGGCTGGTGGTGGTGCGCTGGCCCTCCGACTTCGCGAAGGCCGCCGCCGACCTCGCCCAGGCATTGCTGGAGAATTGAGTCCCATGGCTTTCGACATCCGCGAGCTTCAGACGCAGCTCGAAGCAACTCCCATCGTGTCGCCGTACTCGCATGACCTGGCGCTGGCCATCATCTGCGACACCTTCCGGCTCGCGAAGGTCCGCCCCCCGTCCCGCGCGGACTGGGGCGCCCTGGAGGACAAGGCCCGCTCCCCGCTGTGGCGGGAGCAGGTGGTGATCCTCGCGCACGTGCTGGTGTCCTCGGCGCTGCGGCAGGAGACGGTGCAGGCGCTGCAGCAGAACGACGACGCGACGACGCTCCTGCAGCGCTTCTTCCAGGACGTGGCCCCGCTGACGGCGGAGATGATTCGCTCCAACACCTTCCGCCGCGAGGAGTTCATTCGCAAGTGGGTGCGCGTCGTGGGCGGACAGTGCACGGGCGAGTCACCGAAGGGCTCCGTCGCGCGCATCGAGCAATTGGACTACCGCAAGGCGGAAGCGGAGATGCGGCGCGCGGAGGAGGCCCGGAAGAAGGAGGCGGACAAACGCCAGCAGGCCCTGCGCGAGGCGGAGCAGCGCGCCACGGAGGCGCGTGGGTGGCGGGAGTGACGAACGTCCTGTCCGCGAACCTGCGCGTCGCGCCTCGCGCGAACATCCGCCGGGACACCTCCTCGCAGCGCCCCCACATCCCCTGGGCCGAGTCCATCGCCGAGGGCCTGACCCGCTTCGCCTCCCTGGCCGACGAGGACGCGGCGCGCGCGGACCTGGACGCCCGACTGTCCGGCCTGCGCGACGCGCTGCGGGGCTCGCCGTACCACGCCCGGAGGCTCCACGCGGCGGGCCTGCACCCGGGTGACCTCCAGACGCTGGACGACCTGCGCCACCTGCCCTTCCTGGACCGTGAGGCCCTGGCCGCGAACTGGGACGCGGTGCCCACGCCGCCAGCGGACGCCGATGAGTGCGTGGTGGTGAAGAGCTCCGGGTCCACCGGGGCGCCGGTGAACGTGGTGAGGGACCGGCGCGACTGCCTGCACATGTGGGCCGTGCTGCGCTTCCTCGTGACGCGCGTGGGAGCGGCGCTGCCTCCGCATCCGCGGGTGGTGCTGCTGGACGCGCTGCCGGGCGGGCTGGAGTATTCGGTGCGCCTGCCCATCCTCCACGACGGCGCGCTGCACCGAATCTCCGTCCTGCGCGAGGACGCGCTCCAGCGCCTGCGCCGCGTGCGTCCCGCCGTGCTCTTCTCCGACCCGGAGGGCCTGCGGTGGCTGGCGGCACAGCCCGGCGTGCCCACGCCCCAATTGGTGCTCACCTCCGCGCAACACCTGCCTGCCGGCCTGCGCGCGGAGCT
Organism: Myxococcus sp. SDU36; assembly: GCF_030168875.1. Classification (NCBI taxonomy): domain Bacteria; kingdom Pseudomonadati; phylum Myxococcota; class Myxococcia; order Myxococcales; family Myxococcaceae; genus Myxococcus; species Myxococcus sp. SDU36. The sequence continues at coordinate 6,943,129 of NZ_CP077414.1, read as the reverse complement.
GGCGAACGCGGTGCCCGCGCCTGTCCTCAACTATTATGCAACCACGGAGACGGGCCCCCTGGCCTGGGAGTGCCCGAGGCCCGAGGCGCCGGGCCGCTTCCACGTCCTGGCTCCGGATGTCTGGCTGGAGCCCGGGCTGGACGAGGTGGTGGTGACACGGCTGCGTCCCAGCGTGCTGCCGCTCTTGCGCTACCTCCCGGGCGACGCGGGCAGCGTGCGGCGTGACGCCTGCGCCTGTGGCTTTCACGGGTGGACGCTGGAGCACTTCGGCGGACGCGGCGCCTGCCACTTCGTCACGCCTTCGGGCCGGGAGGTGGACGCCTGGGCGCTGGCCTGGGTGTTCAAGCACCATGCGCTGCGTGGCTTCCGACTGACACAGGCGGACGTCTCGCACTTCCAGTTGGAGCTGGCGGGCGCGAGCCCTTCGGACGTTGCGCCCCTGCGCGAGCGGCTTGCCGGCGCCTTGCGGAACCTGGGTTGGACACAGCCGAGCCTGGACGTGTGTTACGTGGAGGGAGCGTCGCTGGCCGTGGGCACCAAGCCACAGCCGTTCCGCCGGCTGCGTTGAGCAGCCTTGCATGCCAGAGCGGCGAGCAAGATGTCATGCAGTGGGTTTCGGTGCTTACCTGAGAGGTGCGCGGTCCCTCCTCGGGGGTATGCAGCCGGCTGGGAGCCCGCCTTTGGCCATGCACGCACGTCCGGAACGACATCACCCACGCTGGGCTTCAAGCGCCGGACGTTATGGCGTCGCGCTGCTCGCCTTCGTCGCGGCGTGGCTCATCCAGGCGAGCGTGGCATCGTTCATCCCCGCCACCCCGTTCCTGTTCTTCTTCGGAGCGGTGATGGTGGCCGGCTGGTGGGGCGGCTGGGGTCCCGCCCTGGCGACGACGCTCCTGTCGGCGGTGGTGGTGGACTTCTACTTCCTGAAGCTGCTGCTCAATCAGGAGACTGGCGCGGGAAGGGCCGTCTCGCTGGCGGCCTTCGCGGTGCTCTCGATGCTGATGACGAAGCTGAACGTCCTGCTGCGCGAGGCCAATGCGGAGCGGGCGCGGCTGCTGGAGCGGGAGCGGGCGGCCCGAAGCGAGGCGGAGGCCGGACGCGCACGGCTCCACACGCTCTTCCAGGACGCGCCCGCGGGCATCATCCTCATGCGTGGCCCCCGACACGTCTATTCCTTCTCCAACACGATGAACAACGCGCTGATGGGGACGGACAAGCTGGAGGGCCGGGAGGCCCGCGAGGCCGTGCCCTGGGCGGAGACACGGGGCCTCATCGTCCTGATGGACGAGGTCTACCGCACCGGCGTCCCTTTCGCGGGCAATGCGGTGCCGTTCCCTCGCAAGCTCCCCAATGGGGAGATACAGGAGACGTATCTCAACATCGCGTATCAGCCCACGCGGAACGAGCAGGGTGAGATCGACGGCATCGTCGGCTTCGGGTTCGACGTGACGGACCTGGTCCGGGCCCGACAGCGCGCCGAGGCCCTGACGCACGAGCTCCAGCAGGCCGAGGCGCGTGACTGGCTCCTCGCGGAGTCGGGCGCGGTGCTGACGTCGTCGCTCGACGACGAGGCGACGCTGCGGAACCTGGCGAAGCTGGTGGTGCCCACCTTCGCGGACTGGTGCGTCGTCGACGTGGCGGCGCCAGACGGGACGTTCCGGCGGCTCGCGGCGGCGCACTTCCGGCCCGAGGACGAGGCGCTGGCGGAGGATGTCCTCCGCTTCGGAATGCAGCCCAGCGGCAACCCGGGGCATCCCCCCACGGGCGCCTTGCTGCGGGCGGAGACGGTTCACATCGAGCGGTTGACCCGCGAGCGCATTCACGCGCTCGCGCACAATCCGGAACACGCCCGGGTGATGGAAGCGATGGGGCCCAACTCCCTCATCTCCGTGCCCTTGATTGCGCGCGGACAGGTGTTGGGGGTGCTCAGCTTCATCCACTCCTACTCCGGCCGGCACTACTCGACGTCGGACCTGGCGTTCGCCAAGGAGCTGGCACACCGGGCCGCGCTCTCCCTGGAGAATGCCCGGCTCTATGCGGAGGCTCGGGAGGCCATCCGCCTGCGCGACGAGTTCATGTCCATTGCCAGCCACGAGCTGAAGACGCCGCTCACCCCGCTGAGCCTGAAGCTCCAGGCGCTCGCGCGGGAGCTGGCCCGCCAGCCGGGCCCGGTTCCGCGCGACCTGGTGGAGCGCTATGTGGTGGTGGGCGCACGGCAGGTGCAGAAGCTGGCGGAGCTGGTGGGCGACCTGCTCGACGTATCGCGCATCTCCGCGGGGCGGCTCTCGCTGGAGATGGAGGAGCTGGAGCTGGGGTCGCTCGTCCGGGACGTCGTCACCCGGTATGAACCCCAGGCGGCGCGCGCCGGCTCTTCCTTGCTGCTGGAGGCGGGGGACTTCTACATCGTGGGCCGGTGGGACCGGCTGCGCCTGGAGCAGGTCATCACCAACCTGGTGGACAACGCCGTGAAGTACGGCGACGGCAAGCCCATCCACGTGCGCCTGGAGCCGCATGACGGCGGAGCGCGGCTGACGGTGCGGGACGAGGGCATCGGTATCGCGCCCGAGCACCTGCCCCGCCTCTTTGGCCGCTTCGAGCGCGCCGTGTCGGAGCGCAACTATGGTGGCCTGGGCCTGGGCCTGTACATCACCCGCACGCTGGTGGAGGCCATGGGCGGTAGGGTCCACGTGGAGAGCACGCTGGGGCGGGGCTCTACCTTCATCGTGGAGCTGCCCGGCAACCTGGGCGCGGAGCAGGCCCTCCGTGCCCCCCTGATTGACGATTCCAGACTCGAAGGTCATGCGAGGCCGGGAGGCACCAGTTAGAGGGGCGTCACCACGAGGAAGGAGTGAGGGACATGGAGACTCGGAAGCTGGGAAGGCAGGGCCCCACCGTTTCGGCGCTGGGCCTGGGCTGCATGGGGATGTCCGACTTCTACGCGGGCAGGGATGACGCGGAGTCGGAGGCCACGCTGCTGCACGCGCTGGAGCGGGGCATCACCTTCTTCGACACCGCAGATATGTACGGCTCGGGCGCCAACGAGACGTTGGTGGGCCGGGTGCTCAAGCCGCACCGGGCGAACGTCGTGCTGGCGACGAAGTTCGGTATCGTCCGCGACCCGGCGGACCCGCAGAAGCGCGGCATCAACGGACGGCCGGAGTATGTAAAGCAGGCGTGCGAGGCCAGCCTGCGCCGGCTGGGCGTGGACGTCATCGACCTGTACTACCTGCACCGGCTGGACGCGCAGACGCCCATCGAGGACACGGTGGGAGCCATGGCGGAGCTGGTGCGTGAGGGCAAGGTGCGCTTCCTCGGCCTGTCGGAGGTGGACGCGGACACGCTGCGCCGTGCGTCGAAGGTGCATCCCATCAGCGCGCTCCAGAGCGAGTACTCGCTGTGGAGCCGTGAGCCGGAGGACGGCGTGCTCCAGGCGTGCCGCGAGCTGGGCGTGGGCTTCGTCCCGTACAGCCCGCTGGGGCGCGGCTTCCTCACGGGGCAAATCAAACGCTTCGAGGACCTGGCGCAGGACGACTACCGCCGCTTCTCACCTCGCTTCCAGGGGGAGAACTTCACGCGCAACCTGGAGCTGGTCGGCCACATCGAGCGGCTGGCATGGGAGAAGGGCTGCACGCCGGCGCAGCTCGCGCTCGCGTGGGTGCTGGCCCAAGGGAAGGACCTGGTGCCCATCCCCGGCACCAAGCGCCGCAAGTACCTGGATGAGAACCTGGGCGCGCTGGAGGTGACGCTCACGGACCAGGACGTGGCCGCCATCAACGCCGTCGCGCCTCCGGGCGTCGCCGCGGGCGGGCGCTATCCGCCGTCCATGCAGTCCTCGCTCCCCAAGGCGTCCCAGCCGCGCGCCCGGTGAGGTGACCTTCAGACTCGAATGCGAGGGAGCTGGGCGTGCGGCTGCCATGCGCCGTCGCCGCCCAGGCAGTAGCGGCAGGTGGCCAGCGGCGTCTCCCGTTCGAGGAAGCCGAGCAGTTGGCCCACCAGGTCCGGCGTGTCCAGCGGCACGCCGTCGACCTCGCCCAGCGCGGGCATCTCCGGGTACGTGCCGCCGAGCACCGTCGCCACATGCGGCGGGCGCGTGCAGGCGTAGAAGCGGCCCGCGTGGACCAGGTGACAGCGGACCTTCAGCCAGCAGCGCGCGTGGATGCCTCGCACGGCGTCCTCGGAGGCGTGCGGCGCCTCCGGCGTGAGCTGCTGGAAGGCGTCGATGCGCTTCACCGTGAGGAAGACGCCGTGCTGCTCGCAGCGCTCGGTGATGCGGGCGATGGAGCGCTCCGGCAGCGGCGCGGAGGTGTAGACGGACAGGGTCATCCGGTCCAGGCGCTCGTAGACGGCGTCAGGGGCGCTCTGGGCGAGGAAGCCGTTGGTGGTGACGGACACCTGCGGGGAGATGCCCGAGGCGCGCACGGCGTCCAGCACCGCTGGCAGGTCGGGGTGGAGGAAGGGCTCGCCGCCGGTGAGCTTGAAGACGTTGGGCCGGAGGGCCCGGGCCAACTGGCGCAAGTCCTTGCCCAGCGCAGCGGGGTCCACGGACCAGGCAGGCAGGTGCGGCGACAGCGGGCAGCACTGCACGCAGCGCAGGTTGCAGTGCGTGGCGACATGCGTCTCCAGGGACCAGGTGAGGATGCGTCCGTCTTGGAGCTCGTAGCGCACGGCGGGACTATACGAGGTTGCCCGACGCCCCTGGCGCTTGCCACAGTGCTCACGTGTCTCACGCTTCCGGCGGAATGCTCGCCACCCTGCCCCGCTACCAGTCATCGGCGCGCCTGGCGCCTTCCGTGTTGCGGCTCCATCCCCCGGGTCTGTCACCGGAGGCCGTGGCCGCCTTCCTGCGCCATGCGCTGCCTGCCGACAGCAGCGTGTTCCAGGGCGTGCGCCGGGTTCCGGGCGCCTTGCCTCGCGTGCGTCGGAGCACGGGGACTCCGGAGACTCGCGAGGATGAGGACAGGCTGGCGGAGCGGCTCGTGGCCGCCCTGGCGGACAGCGTAGGCAAGCACCTGGCGACGGGCGCGGTGGACGTGAGCCTGAGCGGTGGCGTGGACAGCGCCGCGTTGTGCGCCCTGGCCGCGCGGCAGGCCCCCGGGCGGGTGCGCGCGTGGACCATGGACGTCCACTTCGCGGATGCCACGGAGCGGCGGAATGCCCGGATGGTGGCGAGTACAACCGGAGTCGAGCTGGTGGACGTGTCCATCCCGGACGCCGTGCTCCCGGAGCTGCTCGAGCCCGCCGTCCTGAGCCAGGAGACGGCCATCCTCAACGCCCGCGCCGTGGCCAGCCACGCCTTCTACGCGGAGGCCCGACGGCAGGGCGCCTCCACGTTGCTGAGCGGCGCGGGCGCGGATGAGGTGCTCATGGGCAACCCGGCGGCGCTCGCGGGTGCGGCGGCCCGTGTGATGGAAGACCGGCGCCTCGTGCACGAGGTGCTGCGCGCAGGGCCTGTGGACAACTTGGGGGTGGATCAGCGGGCCCTCCGCCTTCCCTGGGACGCGGAGCTGGCCTCCCATGACGAGGATCACCCCGAAGAGGTCCGCTACGCGGCCTGGGTGCTGTGGGAGCTGGTGCTGCCTCCCGAGCTCCGGAGCGCGCGCGCGCACAGCGTGAACGTGTGCACGCCCTACCTGGACGCGGACTTCGCGGACGTGGCGCTGGGGCTCCCCTTGGACGTGCTCGCGCGGCACGGGGCCGGCAAGTGGCTCTTCCGGCAGGCGGTGCGCACGCTGGTACCGGACGAGGTCCGGTGGGCCCGGAAGACGCCGCGCTATGCGCACACCGCGCTCTCCAGCCCCGTCCGCGCGCGCTGGCTGGAGCTGTACCGGGAATGGCTCACACCGGTCCGGCTGGCGCCGTTGGAGGTCGTCGACCCGGAAGCGACCCGGGCCCTGCTGGAGCGCTCCGCACGTCTGGCCGCCGACGCTCCCGAGGCGAGCGTCATGGACCGGCTGTTGATGCGGTTGTGCTCCCTCGCCATGCTCCACGCCCACGCCAGCGCCCATCCCCCATGTCCCGAATCCTGATTGCCACCTCCCCCGAGAAGGGCCACCTCAACCCCATGGCCGGCGTCGCGCAGTGGCTGCGCCGCATGGGCCACCACGTGGGCTGGCTGTGCATCCCCGAGCCCGCGCCACAGCTCGAACGGCTGGGCGTGGAGGTGCTGGCGTTGCCTCACGCCGAGGCGCCCGTGCCCGCCATCGAGACGGGCGGCGAGGCGCTCGCGCGGTTGGTGCTCGATGAAGCGGCGCTGGGGCGGTGGATTCGCGGCCTGTTGATTGACGCCGTGCCCTCGCTGCTGGCGCCGGTGCGAGCGGCCGTCGAGCGCTTCCGTCCGGACGTCATGGCCCTGGACGGCATGCAGTACGCCGCCGTGCTGGCCGCCCATGACTTGCAAATCCCCTGGGCGGGCGTGTCCTCCGCGCTGTCACTGCTGGAGCCGCCCACAGACTACGGCCTGCGCCGCAACGTGCGCGCGCTGGCCGACGAGCGGCAAGCCCTGTTCGCCCGCCACGGCTTCGAGGCCCGCTTCCGCAACTGTGAGTGCCTGTCGCCGGACCTCAACGTCATCTTCGCCACCGAGGCCTTCCTGGGCTCCGATGCGGGGCTGCCTCCCGCCACCCACCTGGTCGGACCGTCACGGCCTCCCGAGGCGCGCGGTGACGAGGTGGACTTCCCGTGGGAGCGGCTGGGCACCAGGCCCGTGGTGTACGTGTCTTTCGGCAGCCAGATTTCGTGGCAACCCGATTTGTTTCAGACGATTACCGAGGCCGCCGCGCCCCTGGGCGTCACCGTGGTGCTCAGCGCGGGCGAGCTGGCTGATACAGATTTTATTCACGACCTTTCCGGGGACGTGGTCGCTGTGTCATACACACCGCAGCGACAACTGTTATCGCGAGCCTCCGTGCTCGTGTCCCACGGCGGCGCCAACTCCGTCATGGAGGCGCTGACCGAAGGCGTTCCGATGCTGCTCCTGCCCGTCTGCAACGACCAGCCCATCCAGGCGCACTTCCTGGCGAAGTCGGGCGCGGGACTGGTGCGGGCGCCGCGCTCGCTCTCCGTGGAAGACTGCCGCGAGGCGCTGCGACAGCTGCTGGAGCCGGGCACGGTGCTGCGACAGCGGGTGGCCGGCATCGCCGCGTCCTACCAGGCGCGGGACGGCGCGAAGGACGCCGCTGAACGCATCCTCCGACTCGTGGCGTGAGTGATTGCATGCGTGACTGGGACGTGTGGCGACTGGTGTTGCCGGGTGTGTCGCCGCTGGAGGTGTGGAACCTGCCCGTGATGGGGCGCGAGCTGTGGGAGTTGCTCGGGGCGCCTCGCGTGGACGCGGACCGTCGCGCGGGGGTTTCCGAGCCGGCGCTCGCGGGCCAGCTGGGCCCGGCGCTCGCGGTGGCGCTGTCCACGCTGGTGAAGCGGCACGCGGTGGAGGCCGTGTGGCTCAGTGGCGGATTGGTGTGCCTGGAGGGCTTCGGCGCCATGCTCTCGCACGTGGCCACCGCGCTTCCCTGCCCTGTGTACGTGGCGGAGCATCCCCTCTTCGCGCCGGCGCAGGCGGGCCTGCGCCTGCTTGCACCGCTCGCGCCCGCGCACCCGGTGGCGCTCGACGTGGGCCAGACGGGCATCAAGTGCGTGAGTCACACCGCGGCACCGCGCATCTTCGAGCGCGATACGGCGCTGCTGCCCCGGTACTTCATCGGCATGGCGCGGCCTCCGGACAGGCGTCATGTGCAAGCGGCGGTGGCGTTCATCGCCAGTGCCCTGCGCGTGTTCTCGGCACAGGCTCCCGATGCCTTGTGCCTCGCGCTGCCGTGTCCGCTGGACGCTTCGCTCATCCCTGGAGGCTGCACCTACGGCTGGGAGGGCCACGCGTCGCTGGTGGCGGACATCCTCCAGGCGGCCCTGGGGAACGAGGGCCGCGGCGGTACGGCGCTGGTGCTCAATGACGCGGAGCTGGCCACGGAGGCCGCGCGGAGGGATTCGCGGCTGGCGAACCACTCACGCGTGTTGTGCCTCACGCTGGGCTTCGGGCCGGGTGGCGCGTTGCTGGAACGGCGGTAAGCGGGCGCTCGCCCAGCCTCAGTGCAGGTCCAGCTCCTTCTTGGGCGCGATGTCGGGGCGCTGCTTCGTCACCAGCGCCTTCGCGGTGCTGAAGAGCACCTTGAGCTTTCCGCCCGCGGGGTGGACGTATTCGGCGTGCTCGGGCGTGAAGCGCAGCAGGGCGATGTCGCCCTCATCCGGGCCCTGGGGAAACCAGGGCTTCCAGCCGGGCTCCCACAAGTCATGGATGGTCCTCCGGTCGCGGACGATTTCCACCACGCCCGATACGGAGAGATACGTGGCGCTGTCCTCCGTCGCGTGGAAGGCCAGCGCGCAGTGCGGGTCCGACTCCAGGTCCTGCACCTTCTGCGTGTCCGTCCAGGTGGCGAACCAGAGCACGGTGCCGGACTTGTGCTTCTTCGCCACCGCCATGGGCCGCGTGTGGAAGTGTCCGTCCGCGCCACGGGTGGTGAGCAGGGCGGTGTCATGGCCCTTCAGCAGCTCCTCGAACTCCCGGCGGTCTCCCTGGATGGCCCCCTGCGGCTGATTCATCGTGCGCTCGCCTGTCTCTTCCATGGGGATGACCTTTCGTTCGCCATCGTGAAGTTCCTGGAGAACGTAGGGACGCGCGGGCCGTGGGGAAGCAGCAGGGCTGGAGTCGCGCGGACCGCTCCCCTGGTGGGTTGGTCGCCGCCGGACTCAGGCCACGCCGCTGCCCGGCGTCCGCCCCTGCGCGTCCGGCATCTTCCCCTGGAGCAGGATGTTGTCGCCCCGGCAGAGGCTCTTGTAGGACCACACCCAGAACGAGTCTCCAGGACGTGACTCCTGGAGATACTCGTCCAGCACGTCGGCATCGTCACAGATGAAGCGGTGCGGGGCGCGCGTCTCCCGGTAGAAGCGGTGCTCGATGATGAGCGGGCTTTCGTTCGCCAGCATCTCCCGCAGGCGGCTCAACGTCTCCGGGTCGGTGATGCGCGAGCCTTCGAGAGTCCACGCGTCCATGGTGCGGTGCCGCGCCTTTCTTCCCACGAGCTGAAACGGGCCCGGAGGATGATAGCGGATGACGGCCCACATCAGGGCCGCGCGTCTTGCGATGGCGCCGGACGGTGCTCGGTGAAGAGCTCGTCCTCGTAGCACCAGGCCCACTCCTCACCCGGCTCGAAGGACTGGACGACGGGATGCGCCGACTGCTGGAAGTGCTTCGTCGCGTGCCGGTTGGGCGAGGAATCACAACATCCCACATGGCCACAACTCAGGCAGCGACGCAGGTGCACCCAGCTCGCTCCCATGGCCAGACATTCCTCGCAGCCTCGCGAGCGCGGAGGCGGGTCTCCGGCCTGTTGGATGTGCTCGCAAATCGGCTCCATGTGACACCTCCGTGTGACTGGGGCGACCCAGTGCCCTCCACAGCGTAGGCACTGGGGGCGGGGTCCTTCAGTGAGCACCAGCCAGGATGGCGAGCCACCGGAGGCACGTCCCCACCCCGCCGTGGCGGATGGCGTGCGCGGAGCCCCGGGTGCACGGTAGAGCCACATGGCCACCACCGCACCCGACACCCCCGTCGCCTATGACAGTCCCCGCGGCCGGGGCGTGCTGCTCGCCAGCGTGCTGGGCAGCGGCATGGCGTTCCTCGATTCCACCGCCGTCAACGTCGCCCTGCCCGCCATGGGCCGCGAACTCCACACGGGCCTGTCCGGCCTCCAATGGGCCGTGGACGCGTATCTGCTCACGCTCGGCTCCCTGGTGCTCACAGGGGGCGCGCTCGGCGACGCGAAGGGGCAGCGCCGCGTCTTCCTGCTGGGCATGCTCGTCTTCACCGTCACATCGGTGTTGTGCGGGATGGCGCCCAACACCTGGACGCTGGCCGCCTTCCGCGCGGCGCAGGGCGTGGGCGCCGCGCTGCTGGTGCCCGCGAGCCTCGCCTTGCTGCGCACGTCGTTCCCGCCTCAGGACCGGCAGCGCGCCGTGTCCGCCTGGGCCGGGCTGTCCGGCGTCACCACGGCCGTGGGGCCGCTGCTGGGCGGGTGGCTCGTGTACGCGGGCTCATGGCGCTTCGTCTTCTTCCTCAACGTGCCCCTGGCCGCGCTCACCGCCTGGGCGGCGCTGCGGTACGTGCCGGACATCGCGCCGAAGACAGGGGCGCGCGGGCTGGATGTCGCGGGCTCGGTGACGGCGGCGCTCGGGTTGGGTGGCCTCATCTACGCGCTCATCGAAGGCCCCGCCCATGGATGGCCCCTGGCGGCCAGCGTCGCCGCGGCCGGAGGCGCCGTCCTGCTGGCCGCGTTCTTCGTCCTGGAGGCGCGGCAGCGGGAGCCGATGCTGCCGCTCACCCTCTTCCACTCGCGCACGTTCTCCGGCGCGAACCTCACCACGCTCGTCGTGTACTTCGCGCTCGGAGGCGCCACCTTCCTGGTGGTGCTCGCCCTGCAGCAGCAGCTCGGCTATTCGGCGCTCGGCGCGGGCGCGGCGCTGCTCCCCATCACGCTGATGCTGCTCCTGTTCTCACCTTCGGTGGGGCGGCTCGCGGGGCACATCGGCGCACGTCCGTTGATGACGGCGGGGCCGCTGCTCGCGGGCGTGGGGCTGGCGCTCCTGACGCGCCTCCAGCGCGGAGGTGACTACGTCAGCACGGTGCTCCCCGGCATCGTGGTGCTGGGGCTGGGGCTGGCGCTCACCGTCGGTCCGCTCACGGCGGTGGTGCTCGGCGCCGTCGAGGACCGCCACGCGGGCATCGCCTCCGGCGTGAACAACGCCGTGGCCCGCATCGCCGGCTTGCTGGCGGTGGCGCTGCTGCCGCTGCTGGGCGGGCTCGCCGGCGACGCCAGCGTGGACTTCCTGGTGGGCACACGGCGCGCGCTCTGGGTGTCCGCTGGCCTGTGCGCCGTGGGAGCGCTGTGCTCGCTGCTCACGATTCCGCGCGAGGCCGGGCGGACGACCTCCACGCGACAGGAGCGCGGGACGGACGGGTCCTAGCGCTCCGCACGGGGCAAGGCGCCTGCCATGGCGCCGTTGCCCGCCGCTCAAGCAGAAGGCCCCCAGCCGAGCCAGCGCTAGCTCTTGTACTTCACCGAGCAGCCATAGGGCGTGGTGGTGCTGGCCGGGACCTGCTGGCCACCCACCACCGCGTCCACCGCCGTCTTCACGTGGTTGGTCGGCTTGGCGTTCTTGCCGCGCGGGTCATCGTCGATGGCGCCCGCGTAGCGGACAACGCCCTTCTCATCGATGACATACATGTGCGGCGTCGTCTTCGCGCCGTAGGACTTGCCCACCGTACCGCTCGCGTCCTGGAGCACCGGGTAGGGGAAGCCCTCATCCTTCTTCCACGCCGCGGACTTCTCCGACGTGTTGTGCGCGGTGGAGTCCACCGCCAGCCACACGACCTTCTTCGCGTCGAAGCCCTTCAGCGTGGTGGCCATCGTGTCGCTCTTGTAGTGCCGCTGAACGAAGGGGCACTCGGGGTTGGTCCACTCCAGGACCACGACCTTGCCCTTGTACTGCGCCAGCGTGTGCTCCTTGCCGGACTCGTCCTTCAGCGTGAAGGTCGGCGCGGGCTTGCCGACCTCCGCGTCGGCGAGGGCGGGCGCCCCCGTGAACAACGTGCCCAGCGCGAGTGCGGTGAAGACCTGCTTCATGGCGTTGCTCCAGCGTTTTGGGGACTGCGGGGAAGACAGCACGACGTCAGTGATTCGGGAAACCCGCGGCGCAGAGGACGTTCGCCCCGCTGCCCAGCTTCGAGGGTGCGCACTCCGCCGCGCGCTTCACGGCGTCCGCCACCACGCCCGGCGTGAGCAACTCCGGCAGCACCTCCGGCGTGTCGGGGGCCCCTGGGCTCAGCACCAGGTACATGGGCACACCGGCCCGGCCGTGCTCGGCCAGCTTGGTGGTGATGCTCGCGTCCCGGCGCGTCCAGTCCGCGATGAAGAAGGCCACCTGGTGCTTCGTGAAGGCGTCGCGCACCTCGTCGGTGGCCAGCACGGTGCGCTCGTTGAACTTGCAGGTGAGGCACCAGTCCGCCGTGAAGTCGATGAACACCGGCTGCCCCGCCGCCAGCGCCGCGTTCACCGCGTCCGAGCTCCACGGCCGCGCCTGCGCCACCGCGGACCCGAGCCGAGGCGCCGCCACGGGGTCCTCGTCCTCGAAGCGCAACGTCAGCAGGCCGGACGCCACCAGCACACCCGCGGCCACCGCCACGGTGGCCAGCTTGCGCACGCCGTCCTGCGCCTGCCCCTGGCCATACAGCCACGTGACGAGCCCCACCGCGACCAGGAACGCCAGGAGCCGCGCCATGCCGTCCACGCCGGCCAGCCCGCCCATCACCCACACCAGCCAGACGGTGGTGGCCAGCAGCGCGAAGCCCAGCACCTGCTTGAAGCGCTCCATCCACGCGCCCGGCCTGGGCAGCTTCTTCGCCAGCCCGGGCACCAGCACCAGCACGCAGAAGGGCAGCGCGAGCCCCAGGCCCAGCGCGGTGAAGACGGCCAGCACCGTCAGGGGGCCCGCCGCGAAGGCGAAGCCCACCGCGGTGCCCAGCAGCGGCGCCGAGCACGGCGTGGCCAGCACCACCGCCAGCACGCCCTCGCCAGCGCTGTGCATCAGGCCGTGGCTTTGGTCCACCTTGCCCGCCAGCGCCGTGCCGTCCAGGCCCACGTTGAAGACACCGAAGAGGTTGAGCGCGAAGGCCACCAGCACCGCGCACACGCCCGCGACGAAGAGCGGCTCCTGGAACTGGAAGCCCCAGCCCACGCTCGCCCCGCCCGCGCGCACGGCCAGCACGCCGCCGGCCAGCAGCAGCATGCTGCCGATGATGCCCCCCGCGTAGGCCGCCGCGTGCGCGCCGACGCGGCCCTGCTCCTGCTGCACCATGCGCGTGAAGCCGTAGGCCTTGAGCGCCAGCACGGGGAACACACATGGCATCAGGTTGAGCAGCGCGCCGCCGAAGAAGGCGAACACCAGCGCCAGCCCCAGGCCCATGGACGACTCGGCCGCGGGCGGCGGGGCGATGGCGGCGCCCACCGGCTTCACCGCCGCGATGCTGTCCTTCACCGACGGCGGCTTCACCGCGGCCGGCGTCCCCGCCGCGCCACCGGCCGCCACCATGGGGGCCAGCGGCGCCGTCACCTCGAGGTACTGGTAGCCCGTGGCCGCCGTGCCCAGCCGCAGCACGCCCGTCAGGCCCGGCGCAGACGCCTGCGCGTCCGGCTCCGCCTTGCCCTTGAGCTTGAAGCGGCCCGGACCGTCCGAGGCCAGCCCCACGCGCGCGACGCCGGGGATGCGGTCGGCGACGAAGAAGTCACCTTCCACCGCGGGCACCGCCGCGCCGCCCGGGGCCGTCAGGGTGAGGGTGCCCGTGAAATCCTGGCCCGCGGTGAGCTGGGGCGCATCCAGCGCCAGCGTCGCCGCGTGGCCGCTGTCCTGGGCGGGACGGGGCACCTTGGCCAGCTCGGCGTCGAGGACGGCCGCCGTCTCGGCGTCGCGCACCGTCTGGGGTCCCAGGGGAATGGAGCGCGTCAGCATCAGCTCCGCGGGGATGCAGTGCACCTCGCACACCAGCGCTTCCACGGCGGCGGACACCGTCACCGTGCCCGTGGCGGCCCCTTCCACGGCCCTGGCGTCGGCGACGAGGATGGCCTCACCGTCATAGCCATGGGTGGTGATGAAGCCGTCGGGCGTGCGGAACGTCTGAGGGAAGGGCCACTGCAACGGCCCCACGGTGACGCCGGGCGTGTCCCACGCGACTTCCGTCTCCAGGCCGGAGTCGCCCGGGTTCTTCCAGTAGACGTGCCAGCCCGGGTCCAACCGGAAGCGCACGCCCACGCGGAAGGTGTCTCCCGGCTTCACCTGGGTGGCGTCCACCAGGAGGGCGCCCTCGATGCGAGGGTCGCCTTCGTCCGGCGCGCTGGAGGCCACCGCCGACGCGGGCAGGTCCGCCCACGCGACGGCCGCCACCAGCAGCAGTCCGATTCCGCCAACACAGCCGAGCCTCTTGGACTGCCGATGCGTCATGCGATTCCCGTTAACCCAGAGGAGGCCGGCCCGCCAGCGGCAGTCACGTGCCTCCGAGCACAGTGAACCATCCGGGCAGGCGGGCATTCCCCTCGCATGACGCGCCACGCCCACTCCCAGGCGGACCACCCGGGCGGAGGGGGTTACAGCGTCACAGAGGCAACGTCATCACCCCACAGGGAGCAGCCGAGCGGGGGCGTCAGTCCTCGGTCTTCCAGGGCAGCAGCGCGGGCTCGGGCGCCGTGGGACCCACGCGGCTCATGGTGATGCGGGAGACCTCGGAGTGCGCGCGGCGCATCACCAGCGCGGGGAGCTTGTTGGCCCGGCGCTCCATCACCCGGCGCAGGTCCGCCAGCCGCTCCACGTGGCGCTGCGCGGGCACCTCCGCGGAGCCGAGCCGCGCGAGCTTGTAGAGGGCCACGTCGGCGGCCTCCAGCGCCCGCTCCGCGGCGTCCTGGTGACGGCGGCCCAGGGCCTTCCACGCGGCGGCTTCACTGGCGACCAGGTCCAGCTCGGCGGACACGGCGCGCACGAAGCGGCCCGCGTCGCTGTCGGGCAGCACGCGTGTCACCGGCACGCTGATGCGCCGCGTATCGCCGCGCTCGGAGTAGGACGTGGACACGCCCAGGTTCCACTCCGCCTCCCCCAACATGCCCGAGAAGAGGACCCGGCGCGGGAAGGCCTGGGAGATGGCGCCCAGGGTGGCGCTCATGGCGTCGCCCTCCACGCGCGAGGGGTAGCGGTGGCGGCAGCGGACGTCGGCGAAGCCCGTGGGCAGCACGTGCACGCGCGCGTCGGAGACGACCTCACCGAAGAGCTCGGCGCCCAGCTGGCCCACGGCCATGGGCAACCCTTCCGGGTCATCCACGTGCACGAAGCCGGTGCCGGAGGGGCTGGTGAGGGCCTCCAGGACGTCGGGCAGGTAATGGCGGCCCAACCCCAGCGCGTGGAGCATGACGCCGGACTCGGCGATGCGGGCGCCCTGGGTCTTGAACTCGGCGAGCTGCGACGGGCCCACGGAGGGCTCGCCGTCGGTGAGCATCAGCACCTGGGGCCGGGCGCCGGGCACGAGCACGCGGCGGGCGGCCTCCGAGGCACGCTCCACGGCCTCGTGGAGGGCGGTCCCCTCGCCGGACTCCAGGCGCGCGAGCACCTTGAGGAGCTGCGCCCGGGCGCTGGCGTCCATGGCGCGCATGGGGAGCACCTGCTCGGGCTCGGCGTCGAAGGTGAGCAGGCCCAGGTAGTCACGCGGGCTGGCGCGCTCGACGAGCGCCTGGGCGGCCTGCACGGCGGCGAGCAGCGGCACGCCCCGCATGGAGGCGCTGCGATCCAAGGCCAGGTTGATGGCCACGGGGGCGCGGGGGGCATCGGCGTCGGCTTCCAAGGTCACGAGGAGGAGCACCTCGCGGCCCTGTTCGGCGTCACGCTCCACTGCCCAGGCCGTCTGCTTCATACGTACTCCCCCGTGGTCGCACGAGGCATTGTGCCGCGAATCAATCTGCGGGAGCGGACTGCCCCCGATGCCGGAAGTCTCATGGGCCACAACGCACGGGAGCGGGGGACGCTCGCGAGCAGGCTGCAGGGTCTGAGAATGTCGGGAGTCGTGCTTTGGAGCAAGGGGGCCCGGGGGCTCACCCTGAGGGAGCCGCCACGCGGGCATCGGTTGCCCCGGTTACCGCTGGTGCCCCCGCGCGTCCACCGGCCGCGGGGGCCGCGAATTACTCGGCCGCAGCCCAGCCGCCCCACGACTCCTCGGCGTAGCCCCAGCGGCGGCCGGGCGCGCCCTCGTCGGCCCCCGAGGCCTCCGCGTCAGCGTCCTGCCGCGGATCCACATAAGGCAAACCTTCATCGTCCATGTACGTGGTGTCGTCGTGAACCATTGTCGGCTCCCCTGCAGCTTCGGTCGACCCGGGCTCACCCCATGCGAGACCCGCTCCAACAAGCGTTGACCGATTTACCGAACATGTTGAGGATGTCGCCCCGCGTTGTAAAGCCCTTGGGGTCTCAAAGTTCTGGGGCTCGTGTAGACCGTCTGCCTACCTGCCTGCTCTCCAGCAAGGCGTGCTCGTATTTACAGCCAGTTACGAACCGTCAAGCGTCGGACAGTGCCCGTGACAATCGCACAAGGTAAGCCCTGGGTCCGAGCGAGGGAATCCCACAGCGGTTGACTCTCAGGTATTTTCAAGGAGGCCCTGGCCGCCGTCCGCCCCTGGTAAATCCGTGCGATGGCCGCTCACTCCCCGGCGGACCCAGGCCGCGTTCTCCAATGAAGGACACGTGGGGCAGCAGGGCGCTTGATTCGCGAATCACCCCTGTTAGGGTTGAAGCGCACTCAAGAATTGCCGCGACGCGGCAGCCCGGGCCCATCCGCCGCGCCCCAGAGGTCCTCAGAGTCCCATGAGTCCCATCATCACCGGCCTGTTGCTAGCCCTCGCCGTTCCCATCTTCGTGATGACCATGTCCGGTCGCGTGGGCGTCCTGCTCGCGATGAAGAAGGAGAACCGGCTCGACAACATCCCCTTCCGCGTGGCGCAACTGGTGCGCTTCGGCCTTGGCCAGAAGCGACTGGTGGATCCGGAGGAGTTCACGCCGGGCCTGTTCCACGTGCTCATCTACGCGGCCTTCATGGTGCTGGCCCTGCGCACCGTCATGCTCTTCGCCATGGGGTTTTCGACCACGGCGCTGGAGGTGCTGACGGACCTGGGCCACCCCTTCTGGGCGGATCAGTCCGCGCTGCTCTTCCTCTACAAGGCCTACCTGCTGGCCAAGGACGTGGTCGCCGCGCTGGCCCTGCTGGGCGTGGCCTACTACATCTGGGTCCGCTGGAAGGTGAAGCCGGACCGCCTGACGCCGTCGTGGGAGGCGTACCTCATCCTGTGCTTCATCGGCGGGCTGATGATTTCCGAGTTCCTGTTCGGCGGCAGCCACATGGTGGCCGCGCACGCCGCGCAGACGCAGATGGGCGCCACGCAGGTGCCGGAGTCCGCCGCCGCGCTGGTGTGGTGGGAGCCGTTCACCAGCCTGACGGGCCTGGCCATGATGCCACTGGGCGCCACCGCCGCGCACGTGCTGGGCGTGGCCGGCTTCTGGGTCCACCTGGTCATCATCCTGGCGTTCCTGAACTTCCTGCCGCGCGGCAAGCACTTCCACATCATCACCGGCCTGCCCACCGTCTTCTTCCAGCGCACGCACTCCACCGGCAAGCTGCCCACGCCGGACCTGGAGAAGGAGGAGTTCGGCACGGCCACGGTGAAGGACCTGACGTGGAAGCAGGGCATGGACCTCTACTCCTGTACGGAGTGTGGCCGCTGCCAGACGCACTGTCCGACGTACATCACCGGCAAGCCGCTGACCCACAAGGGCGTCAACCAGGACCTGAAGCATTGGATCTGGGACAACGAGCAGTGGGTGGAGGAAGGCTACGGCCCCAACAAGGTGAAGGAGCCGCTGCCCGAAATCGTCGGCAGCGCGCTGTCCGCGGAGACGGTGTGGGCGTGCACGAGCTGCGGCTGGTGCGAGCAGGCCTGCCCGGTGTTCATCGAGAACGTGCCGCGCCTCATCGACATGCGCCGCTACCAGGTGCAGGTGAAGGCGGAGTTCCCGCCCGAAATCCAGCGCGTGTTCGAGGGCATCGAGCGCCAGGGCAACCCCTGGGGCCTGGGCCAGGACCGGCGCGACGAGTGGGCGGAGGACCTGGCGCTGCCCACGTGGGGTGACGACGGCGGCCCCTACGAGTACCTCTTCTTCGTGGGCTGCGCGGGCAGCTACGACGACAAGCAGAAGAAGGTCAGCCGCGCGCTGGTGAAGATTCTGCGCGAGGCGGGCGTGAGCTTCGCCACGCTGTCGAAGCAGGAGATGTGCAACGGCGACTCCGCGCGCCGCATGGGCAACGAGTACCTGTTCCAGACGATGGCGAAGACGAACATCGAGTCGTGGAACTCGATGGGCGTGAAGGCCGTCATCACCCAGTGCCCGCACTGCTTCAACACCATCAAGAACGAGTACCCGGAGTTCGGCGGCGAGTACCGCGTCATCAACCACACGCAGCTCATCAACGAGCTGCTGAAGGAGAAGCGCATCCGGCTCTCCGCGGTGATGAACAGCAAGCTCACCTACCACGACCCCTGCTACCTGGGCCGCCACAACGGCGTCTATGACGCCCCCCGCGAGGTGCTCAACGCCATCCCCGGGCTCGAGGTGGTGGAGATGCAGCGCAGCAAGCGCGAGGGCTTCTGCTGCGGCGCCGGCGGCGGTCGCATGTGGATGGAGGAGCACATTGGCACGCGCATCAACCACAACCGGTTGAACGAGGCCGCGCTGACGCTGAAGCACGCCGAGGACCCGAACACGCCCTACCCCAACGCCGCGGACAAGAAGAAGCCGGGCCAGGTGGGCGACTACAAGGAGCAGGGCGGCAGCGGCATCGTCGCGGTGGCGTGCCCGTTCTGCTCCACGATGCTCTCCGACGCGGTGAACGACACCGGCCGCGAGGGGAACATCAAAATCAAGGACATCACCGAGCTGGTGGCCGACGCGCTGGAGACCAAGAGCGGCGCGGTGGGCACCGTGGCCCCCAGCGCCACGGTGAGCGCCAAGCCGGAGTAGTGCCAGCGCGGCGGGCCCGCTGAAGGGCCCGCCCGCTTCGCTTCACCCGAGGGCCCGGAGGCTTCCACCGTGAAGCCCCGGGCCTTCGCCGTTTCTAGGGCTTGCGCTGCTTCTCCGAGCGCAGGACGCGCGCCAGCCGCTGGGTGGCGCCGTCGTCGCCCAGCTTGCCGGAGACATACGCCCCCGCGGAGGCGAGCTTGCGGCGGAAGCTGTTGTCCGGCGGAGGCGGTGCGTCCAGGCGCAAGTCGGTGATGCCCAGGCCGGAGAGCAGCGTGCGGGCCAGGTCCTGGTCATCCGCGCGCGCGTGGGGCATCAGCCACTGGCAGACCTCGGTGTGCCCGTGCGCGGCGGCCATGATGAGCGCGGACTCGCCGATGCGGTCCGTCAGCTCGGGGTCGGCCCCCGCATCCAGGAGGCGCTGCACCAGGTCCGCCCGTCCCGCCCGGGCCGCGGCCATCAGCGGCGTGCGGCCCTCCTCGTCGAAGGGGTTGGGGTCCGCTCCCTCGGACAGGTGGGACTCCACGGCGTCACGGTCACCCGCAAGCACGGCATCGAAGAGGGACATCGTCAGACCTCCGCGCGGCAGCATCGCGCCTCGCGCGCTGGGACGCCAGTTGCCCCCGGACGCACGTCGCCTTACGCCCGGAGGGTCAGTTGATTTCGACCGTGCCACCCTTGATGCGGTGGGGGCCGGAGGCGCGCGACTCCAGGGAGGTGCCCTTCACGATGACCTTGCCGTTGCGGCGCAAGGTGATGCTGGCCTCGCCGCACTTGAGGACGACTTCGTCCTGGCCCTCGATGACGACGCGCTTGCCGTCGACATGGGCCTCCGTGGGCCGCGGCGCGGCCTCCGGGGGGGGCGACTCCAGCAACGCGTCCAGCAGCGGCGTCGCGCTGGGCTCCTGGATGAGTCCCATGACGAAGGGCAGACGCGGGTCTCCGTTCTCGAAGAGGAGCACCACCTTCTGCCGCTGGGCGACGGCGGCCTGGAGCGCCTTCAGGTCCACGACAACGGCGAGCCGCGCGGCCACCGGCCCCGAGGTGTTGCCCGGGAAGTCCACGAGCACCGCGCCACTGGCATCAACGCCCACCAGGTTGCCGGCCCGGCTCCCCAGGATGGGCTCCTGGGACGGCGCGCCAGAGGCAAGGGACTTGCTGTCGGGTGACACGCTCATGCCGGCATCTCCATGCGTCAGGCTACCGCAGGCGCCCCCACGGCGCGAATCAGGCCCGAAGCGCCGCCTCTCGGATGCCCGGCGGGCGGCGCTGGCGCCTCGCCACCGGGCCCGAGGTCAGCCGCTCCGGGTCAAATCGGCCCGTAGGACGGCTCCGTGGCGCTGGGCACCGCCAGCGACACCGCGCCCGAGCTGAGGTTCGCGCGGTAGATGCCCGGGTCGCTCCCGCCAGCGCTGATGAGGAAGCCCAACTGGCTGGCGCCCGTCCAGCTCGGCCACGACTCCTCCGAGCCCACCCCGCCGCTGGTGACACGCTGGAGCGCCCCCACGTTCGAGCCCGACAGCTGCCCCACGAAGATGCGCGTGCCCCCGGAGGACAGGCGCCCATCCAGCGCCACCTGGGAGCCGTTCGGAGACACCGCCACGCGGTTCTCCACGAACTGCACGCCCGCGCTCAGGGAGGAGTAGGTGATGGTGCCCCCGTTGAGCGGCACGTGCGCGAGCTGGTCGAGCTGGTTCAGGCCGCTGCCCGCGCCCGCCAGCACCGCGCTCCCGTTGGGCACGAAGGACGGCGCGCCGTAGGCGATGACGTTGTTGGGCGTGAGTTCCTGGAAGCCGCTGCCGTCCGTGTTGATGCGCGCCAGCGCCGTCTGGGAGCTGTTGCCGGGCGAGAAGACGAAGACGACGCTGCGCCCGTCCGGGCTGAAGGTGGGCGTGCGGAAGTTGGCGCAGCCGCGCGCGCACGCCGAGTCATTCGCCCGGAACAGCGTGGACGGCGTGCCGCCCGAGGTGGGCACCGTCAGCAGCGAGGTGGCGCTCCCGCTGCGCTGGACGAACACCACGCTGCGGCCGTCCCGCGACACCGAAGGCCAGTAGGCGCCGCCCACGTTGGTCAGCCGCTGCGGGCTGTTGGCGTCGCCGCTGTCGTCCACCACGAAGACGTTGCGGTCGTCCTCGCGCACGAAGGCGAAGCCGCGGGTGAAGAGGGCGTCCCCGATGCCGCCGCCGCCACCGTCGTCCAGGGGCTCGCAGCCCCCCAGCATCCCCACCGCCAATACCGCTCCGAGGAACCTTTGCTTGCCCGTCATCGTCGTCACTCCGCTTCCCGGCCGATAGAGAGCCCCGTACTACAGAGCGCACCGGGACTGACGTCAACGCGCCACGGATGATTCAACGCACCGTCAAGGTCAGCGGTTGAGCTTCTGGAGCTCGTTGCGGCACAGGTTGCAGAGCGACAGTTGCTTGCGGTCGCAATCCTGCGGCGTCTGCGCGAAGAACATCACGCACCGCGGGTCCTCGCAGTAGGACAACCCGAGCAGGTGTCCCGCCTGGTGCACCACCTCCACCTGCGCGCGGCGCCGCAGCGTATCGCTGGCGGCGCCCTGGGCCAGGCGGTGGAGGCTCATCACCGCCGTCTTCGATTCGCGGTCCGCTTCCCCGAAGACGAAGGGTGAGTCCGGGACGAAGAGGTCCACGTCGGAGATGCCCAACACGGCGAACTGACCGGGCTCCAGCATGGGCGTCAGCCGCCGCATGATGGCGTTGCAGTGGTACTGGCCGCGGTCCTTGTTGAAGGCGTAGGCGGGCGTCGTCAAGACCGCCTTCGACACCACGGCCGCGACACCCATTTGCGCCGCCAGAGGGTCCTGCAAGTCCCTCAACAGCGAGACAGGCGGGCTACCCACGGAGACCAGAAGGAGTGTCTTCTGCGGCATCGGCCCACCGTCCTTCATGCACGGGGCGGACGCATGGCTACCGCGTCCCCCCGGAGCGGAGTGGCTGGGGCGCAAGGATTCGAACCTTGATACTCAGAGTCAAAGTCTGATGTCCTGCCATTAGACGACGCCCCAGCAGGTTCTCACGTGTACTTCTGGTGTCCGAGTGTACGGCATCCCGACGGGTGCGGGGAACTCCCCTGAAGCGGTTCCCTGCAATGTCAGCCACTGGACCCCTCGCCCGGGCCCCGAGGGCCGCCGGAGCCGGGCGCATTGTCGCTCTCTCTTTACACCTGGAGTAAAGCCGCCCCCGGATTCTGGCCAGGGGCGGCCTCTCCTGGGTCAGCCCTTGAGGACGGCGAGCGGCGTGAGGCGCAGGAGCGGCCGGACGAGGTCGGCCTCGTCCTCCAGCACCTCGGTGATGTCGCGGTAGGCGGCGGGGGCCTCCTCCACCAGCGCGGCGATGCGCCCCTTGTCGTACACCACGCGCCGCAGCACGTGCTCCAGCGCCGCCGGACGGATGCGCGCCCGGGACGGCAGGACGCGGGCAGACCTGACAGCCAGCCACCCCTCGGGCCCAGGCCCTGTGTCCGATGTCGACGGGTGACCACCCTCACTTTCCAGCAGCGGACGTGCGTCTCAACGTGGCCGTGGGCCTGGCCCGCCGTCGCGCTACGCAGTGGGCACGAGGTGAAGGCACATGGCGGAAGCGTTCGACGTGGTGGTGATTGGGGCGGGCCCCGCGGGGGAGGTCGCCGGTGCGCGTGCCGCCGAGGCCGGGCTGTCGGTGGCGCTGGTGGAGCATGAGCTGCTCGGCGGCGAGTGCTCGTACTGGGCCTGCATTCCCAGCAAGGCCTTGCTGCGCCCGGGGGAAGTCCGGTGGCTGGCGGAGCATGCCGCCGGCATCCGCGAGAAGCTCCCGGCGGGCATCGACGCGCGCGCGGTGCTGGACCACCGGGATTCGATGGTCAGCCACTACCAGGACGACTCCCAGGTGAAGTGGGCCGAGGACGCGAAGCTGAAGGTGGTGCGGGGCACCGGCAAGCTCACCGGCCCGCGCAAGGTGCGCGTGGAGCGCAAGGACGGCGCCGTGCGGGAGCTGGAGGCCCGCAAGGCCGTGGTGCTGGCCACCGGCAGCCGGCCTCGCATCCCGGACATCCCGGGGCTGAAGGACGCCCAGCCCTGGGACAACCGCCAGGGCACCGCGGCCAGACAGGTGCCCAAGCGGCTGGTGGTGCTGGGCGGCGGCGCCGTCGCGGTGGAGCTGGCCCAGGCGTGGCGCTCCCTGGGCTCCGAGGTGACGCTGGTGCAGCGCGGAAAGGGCCTGCTGTCCCGCGCGGAGCCCTTCGCCGGAGCGCAGGTGGCCCAGGCGCTGCGGGACTCCGGCGCGCGCGTGCTGCTGGGGATGACCGTGACGCGCGTCCAGCGGCCCGGCGGCAAGGGCGAGGCGACGGTGACGCTGTCCAATGGCGAGCAGGTCGTCGCGGACGAAATCCTGGTGGCCATGGGCCGCGTGCCTCGCACGGAAGGAATCGGGCTGGAGACGGTGGGGCTCGAGGGCGGCAAGCCGGTGGAGGTGGATGACCAGCTCCGCGCGAAGGGCGTGGACGGCGGCTGGCTCTACGCGTGCGGCGACATCAATGGCCGCAACCTCCTCACCCACATGGGCAAGTACCAGGCCCGCATGGTGGGCGACGTCATCGCGGGCAAGCAGGCGAGGGCCTGGGCGGACGCGAAGGCCACTCCGCAAGTTGTCTTCACCCACCCGCAGGTGGCCAGCGTGGGCCTCACCGAGGCCAAGGCGCGCGAGGCCGGGCTGCCGGTGCGCACGGTGGAGAAGCAGCTCCAGGACGTGTCCGGCACGTCGCTTTTGGGCAAGGGCCTCACCGGCACCGTGAAGTGGGTGGTGGACGAGCAGCGCCGGGTGCTGGTGGGCGCCACGTTCACCGGGCCGGAGGTGGGGGAGATGCTCCACGCGGCCACCATCGCCGTGGCGGGGGAGGTGCCGCTCGATACGTTGTGGCACGCGGTGCCGTCGTTCCCCACCATGAGCGAGGTGTGGTTGAAGCTGCTGGAAGCGTACGGCCTGTAGCGCGCCGGCCCCTCCGTTGCGTGTGCGGGGGCGGGCGTGGAATGGTGCCGCTGCCCACCCCACCCCTCCCTACTGATGACCGCCGTCGACCCGGGGCCCCCCGGCTCCGAATCCCCCCCACCGGCCGAGGGTGAGGGGACATCTCCTGGAGTAGGTGCGCCCTGGGCGCGCTGGGCCTGGTGGCTCGTGCTTACCGTGCTGGCCGTGGCCGCCATCGCCGTGGGCCAGCATCCCCGCCGGGGCGTGGACTTCCGCGTCTACCTCATGGCGGCGGAGCGCTTCTGGGAGGCCTCGGACATCTACCGCCTGTCCGACGGCCACATGCCGTTCAAGTACGCGCCCATCACCGCGCCCCTCTTCCTCCCCTTCACGCTGCTCCCCGCGCGCGCCGCCGTGGCCCTGTGGAACCTGGGCTCCATCGCCGCGCTCGCCGCCGTGGCCCGCCTCACCATGCGCGCCACGCCTTCGTCGGGGGAAGCCACGCCCTGGGCCTGGGCGCCCGCGCTGACGACGCTGGCCCTGCTGCCGTCCTTCACCTTCGAGCTGTTCTACGGCCAGGTGGACGCCGTCATCCTGCTGCTCGTCCTCCTGTCCACGCTCGGCGCCGAACGCGGACAGGTGTGGCGCCCCGGCATCGCCTTCGCCGTCGCCTTCCTGCTCAAGCCGCCCGCCGCCCTCGTCGGCCTCTTCTTCCTGTGGCGCCGGCACTGGCGCGTCATCGGCGCCACCGCCGTGGTGGGACTGCTGCTCACCCTGCCCACGCTCGCCCGCTACGGCTGGGACGGCACGCTGGCGCAGTTCCAGCTCTGGAGCGACACGTTGGCGCGCACCACGCCGCCCTGGGCGCTCCAGGCCAACACCCAGGGCCTGCCCACCGTGCTGCTGGCGCTGGTGTACCCGCCCGACACCGTGGTGCCCCCCGGTGACATGTCGCTGGCGCAGGCCGTGGCCATGGTCCTCTTCGTCGCCGCCGTCGTGTGGGCAAGACCCGGGCCAGCGGACCTCATCGCCGTGTGTTGCCTGGGCGTCACCCTGTTGTCACCGCTGGCGTGGCGCGCGAACTACGTGCTGGCCTGGCCGTTGATCCGCGCCGCGGTGGAGAGCCGCCACCGGCCCAACCTGGTGCTGGTGGCGCTCATCGCCCTCACGGGGCTCCTGGTCTCTGACTCGGGGCTGGGCGCGGAGTGGAGCCGCCACGTCCTCCTGTGGCGCCCCTTCGCGCTCGTCTACACGGCGCTGCTGATCGCCCTGCTGTCGCAGATGCGCCGCGTGGGCGCACCGCGCGCGGTGGTGGACGCAGACGCCGTGTCACGCCTGCCACGTTGCTTTGGTGGCGGGCTCGCGCCGTGACGCTTCCGTCAAATTGATGGAAGCAAAGTGTCACGGGCCCCGGACAGGCCCGACACATGGCGTCGCTATATGCGCGTCCAGTCATGTTCGAGACCTTCGACAGCGGCCCGGACGTCCAATCAGCGCGGCGGTTCGCGCTCTCCACTACGGCGTCCGTCGCCGTGTTCGCGCTGATGGGCATCGCCGCCATCACCGCGGCCGGCAAGGTGACGGAAGTCATCAAAGAGAAGAAGGGCACGGACGTGGTGTTCCGTCCGCCCCCTCCTCCGCCCCCACCCGTGGTCGAGGTGAAGCCGCCGCCTCCGCCCCCACCTGCTCCCAAGCCGAAGCTGGCGCCCAAGCCCGCACCGCCCGCCGCCGCGAAGGCGCCGCCGCCCACCGTGGCCCCCGCGCCCATCGTCGTTCCCAAGGAAGTGCCGCTGGAGAAGCCACCCGAGTCGGCGACGGAGACGGTGGCCGCCGCGCCCATCGCCGTGGGTGGCACCGGCGCGCTCGTTCCTGGCGGCGTGGTGGGCGGCGTCCCCGGCGGTGACACGCTCGCCGGCGGTGGCGGCCGTGTCGCGCCCATCAATCTTCCCGAGTCCGGCACGCCGCCGGAGCCCCTGTCCTCCAACCTCACGCCGGAATACCCCTCCGCGGCCCGCTCCAAGGGCCTGGAAGGCCTGGTCATCCTCAAGGGCGTGGTGGGCGTGGATGGCCGCGTCACCCAACTGAGGGTGATGCGCGGCGACGAGCCCTTCGCCAGCGCGGCCATG
The DNA here is from genome assembly GCF_030168875.1 of Myxococcus sp. SDU36. Lineage (NCBI taxonomy): Bacteria > Pseudomonadati > Myxococcota > Myxococcia > Myxococcales > Myxococcaceae > Myxococcus > Myxococcus sp. SDU36. Next base: position 6,917,394 of record NZ_CP077414.1, on the reverse strand, counting down.
GCCGCGGCGAAGACGTGGCGCTTCAAGCCCGCCATCGTCGGCGGTCAGCCCACGGCGGTGTTCCGCATCTTCAAGGTTCCGTTCCGTCTCAAGTCGTAAGCCGAAAAGGCCTCACCCGCACCTGCCCCCCAGGAGCAACCCGTCATGAACTTCAATCTCAGGGACATCTACAACCACATGGGTGTGTTCGCGCTGGGCATCGCGTGGACCCTCATCCTCTTCGCCGTCGCGTCCCTCGCGGTGTTCTTCGAACGCCTCTTCGTCTTCTTCCGCTCGCGCTCCATCTCCAAGCGCTTCGCGTCCCGCGCCGGCCCGCTCCTCACCCAGCACCAGCACGAGGCGCTGGTGAAGGAGGCGGAGGCCACCAAGGGCAGCCACCTGGCCATGCTCCTGGGCGGCGGCATGAAGCACTTCCTCGCGAAGTCCCGCGTGCCGGCCGGCAAGCTGGGTCCGGTGGAGCTCACGCGCCGTGAGCTGGTGCGCATCAACGAGCGCGTCAGCGCGGACGTGCGCCGCGGCATGTCCGTGCTCGCCACCGTCGGCTCGGTGGCGCCCTTCGTCGGTCTGCTCGGCACGGTGGTGGGCATCATCGAGGCCTTCTCCGGCATCGCCAAGGAAGGCTCCGGCGGCCTGGGCGCGGTGTCCGCCGGTATCGCCGAGGCGCTCGTCGTCACGGCGCTGGGTCTGCTCGTCGCCATCCCCGCGGTGCTGATGTTCAACTTCCTCTCCACCCGCGCCGACTCGCTCCAGCTCTCCCTGGACGCCGCGCGGAGCGAGTTCATGGACTACCTGGAGGACCTGGGGCCGCAGAAGCCCGCCGCCACCAACGGCGCCGCGGTGGCCACGGGCCCGGAGCTGGCTGCTCGCAAGGAGTCCCGCGATGTCCACCCCGCGTAGGAGCCTGACGCCGGAGATGAACGTGACGCCCCTGGTGGACGTCGTGCTCGTCCTCCTCATCATCTTCATGGTCGTCACGCCGCAGATTGAGTCCGGCGCCGCGGTGGAGCTGCCCACCGCGACGAACCCGGACAAGGAGAACAAGGAGCTGACGCCCACCACGGTGAGCCTGTCCGCCACCGGGGCCTTCTACCTGGACCGCAAGGAGTTCAAGCGCGACGCGCTCATGGCCGAGCTGAAGGCCGTGCGCGCGAAGGACCCGGACTCGCCCGTGGTGCTCAAGGCCGACCGGGGCGTGCGCTACTCCGAGGTGCGCGGCCTCTTCAAGGCGATGCAGGAGCTGGGCTTCCCCGGCATCAACCTGCAGGTCGTCGACAAGCCGAAGAACTAGGAGCGCACGCCATGGCATTCGACCTCGGAGGCGGGAAGGGCGGCATCCGCCCGGCGATGAACGTGACGCCCCTGGTGGACGTGGTGCTCGTCCTCCTCATCATCTTCATGGTCGTCACTCCGCTGATGACGAAGCAGATGTGGATGACGGTGCCCGCCAAGGGCGATGACCCGGAGGCCGCTGCGCCTCCTCCCGATGCAAAGCCACCCGTGGTGCTCACGGTGGACAAGTCCGGCGTGCTGCGCATCAACCGGGAAGAAGTGCCCCGCGACCAGGTCGTGGCCCGGCTCCAGCGCATGCTCAACGCGCGCCCGGACAAGATTGTGTTCTTCGACGCCAGCGATGACGTGCCGTACGGCGCCGCCATGGACGTGCTGGACCTCGCGCGAGGCGGGGACATCACTGTCGGCGTGCTGCCGGACAAGCTCGCGGATTGATGCAGTGCCGCGGCGGACCGTGACACCGAGTTTGCGGTCCGCCGCCTGAATCGTCACAGCCCCTTCATCCAGATGCCATGCGTGTCGCGTTCTCTACGCACACCTCGGTAAGGAGTGTCGTGTTGTCTCGCACCGCCCCCCTGCGCGCCTTCGTGGCCGCGCTTGTCATGACAGCTACGCCCGTGTTCGCACAGGCGCCCGGCGTTCCGGGCCCGGCTCCCGCTCCCGCGGTCGACCCCGTCACGCAACCTCTCCCCCAACCCGAGGAAACCCAACCGCCGCAGCCGACGGACACCGCGACGCAGCCGTCTGGGATTGCCGCTCCGGCCACCGCGGCGGAGCCTTCCGCGCAGCAGCCGGGCACCGAGGCCGACCCCACCGCGCAGCAGCCGGGCACCGAAGCGTCGCCGACGGCCGCGCAGCCCGGCACCGAGACCGCGCCCACCGCTCAGCAGCCGGGCACCGAGGCCGACCCCACCGCGCAGCAGCCCGCGGCGCCCGCCGATGAGTCCATGGAGGGCATGAGCGACGAGGCGATGCTGGCCGAGTCCGCCGTTCCGCCCCCGGGCTTCACCGGCATCCACGGCCGCGTGACGGACGAAGCCAGCGGCGAGGGCCTCATCGAGGCCACCGTGAAGGTCGTGACGGGCGCCCAGAAGCAGGTGCTCACCGACCTGGACGGCTTCTACCGGGTCGCGCTGCCGCCCGGGAAGTACGACCTGCGCGTCTTCTATGACGTGTACCAGGGCCGCCGCATCACCGGCGTCGTGGTGTCGAAGGGCAAGGCGACGAAGCTGGACATCGCGCTCGGCGCGGACGAAGGCGCGGTGCAGGAGGTCGTCGTCGAGGCCCGCGCGGACCGCCGGGCCGAGGGCGCGCTGCTCCAGGAGCGCAAGAAGGCCGCCGCCATGTCGGACGCCATCAGCGCGCAGGAAATCGCGCGCACGCCGGACTCCAGCGCCTCCGACGCGGTGAAGCGCGTGGTGAGCGCCACGGTGGTGGACGGCCGCTACGTGCTGCTGCGCGGCCTGGGGGGCCGCTACAGCACCACGCTGCTCAACGGCGCGCTGCTGCCCAGCCCCGAGCCGGACGAGCCCAGCGTCCCGCTGGACATCTTCCCCACCAGCCTGCTCGCCAACCTCAACGTGGTGAAGAGCTACACGCCGGACCTGCCCGGCACCTTCGGCGGCGGCACGCTGCTCATCGAGACCAACTCCTACCCGAGCGAGTTCGAGCTCAGGCCGCGCATCACGCTGGGCGGCGACTCCGTGACGACGTTCCGCGAGCGCAACAGCCAGGCCCAGGGCGGCTTCGGCGAGGCAATGGGCTTCCCCAGCGCCAGCCGCCAGCTCCCCGGCGCGATTCCGCGCGACACCCAGCTCGGGGCGTCCGGCGAGTCCCTCGAAGTGCTCACGCAGCAGTACCGCAGCTTCCCCAACATCTGGGAGGCCCGCCGCACCACCGCGCTCCCCAACATGGGCCTGGGCGTGTCGGTGGGTGACACCCTGCGCTTCGGCAACAGCCGCCTGGGCTACCTGGCCAGCGCCAACTACGGCCACCGCGACGGCGTCCAGGAGGGCACCTTCGCCCGCGCCTCCCGCGACGAGACGGACACCCTCTACGCCTTCGAGTCGGCCAACAACACCCAGGGCTTCGAGACGGCCAGCCTCAGCGGCCTGGGTAGCGTGGGCTTCCAGATTGACCGCGACAACGAGCTGACCTGGTTCGGCCTCTACACCCGCGGCACCGACACGCGCACGCACACCGCGGCCTCCACCAACATCATCCGGACCGAGCGCGCCGAGAGCACGCGGCTCCAGTTCGTCAGCCGCCAGCTCTTCTTCAACCAGCTCCGCGGCTTCCACCGCCTGGGGCTGCTGGGTGACGCCGAGCTGGACTGGCAGGCCAACGTGTCCCGCGTCGACCGCGACGAGCCCGACACCCGCGACACGCTCTACAGCAACAACTTCAACGTCCCCGGCACGGTCCCCACCTTCCCCAACCAGCCCAACAGCGGCGAGCGCTTCTTCGCCGAGCTGGGTGAGACGTCCACGGGTGGCAGCCTCAACGTCACCGTGCCCTTCTCCGCCGTCAAGCTGAAGGCCGGTGGGCTCGCCCAGGTGTCCTTCCGTGACTTCGGCGCGCGCCGCTTCCGCTACCTGCTGGGCAACACGCCCGTGGACCGCAGCCTCCCGCCCGAGCAGCTCTTCGCGCCGGAGAACATGGGCACCAGCATCAACGTGCGTGACTCCACCCGCGCCGACGACGCGTATGACGCGTACCTGGGCATCTTGTCGGGCTACGTCTCCGCGGACATCCAGCCCCTGGAGGCCCTGCGCCTGGTGGGCGGCGTGCGCCTGGAGACCTCCAACCAGGTGCTGACGCTCAAGGACCCGTTCACCGGCGCCTCCGGCGTGGAGAACCGCGCCGACTACGCGAACCTGCTGCCGGCCCTCAACGCCATCTACGCGCTCACCCCGACGGTGAACCTGCGTGGCGGCTACAGCTACACGCTGGCGCGGCCCACGTTCCGCGAGCTGGCGCCCTTCATCTACTTCGACTTCGTGCGCCGCCGGAACGTGTCCGGCAACCCGGAGCTGGAGCAGACGCGCATCCACAACGTGGACGCGCGCGTCGAGTGGTTCGCGGGTGAGAACGAGGTGCTGGCCGCCAGCGCCTTCTACAAGCGCTTCGAGAACCCCATCGAGCGCGTCATCAACAACCCGGAGGCGCAGGACCTCAGCTACAGGAACGCCGCGGGCGCGGACACCTACGGCCTGGAGCTGGAGGCCCGCACGTCCCTGGCGCGCGTCACCGACGCGCTCCGTGACGTGCGCGTGGGCGCCAACCTCACGCTCATCCGCTCCGAGGTGGACCTGGGTGACGCCAGCGTGGTGGGCGCGCAGACGAACCGGCGGCGCCCGCTCCAGGGCCAGTCGCCCTACGTGGTCAACTTCAACGTCGGCTACCAGCGGCCCGCGAGCGGCACCGAGCTCACCGTCCTCTACAACGTCTACGGCCCCCGCATCAGCGAGGTGGGCGTCCAGCGGCTCCCCGACGTCTACGAGCGTCCCTTCCACCGCGTGGACATCTCCGTGGCCCAGCAGCTGGGCTCCGCGCAGCTCAAGCTCACCGCGGCCAACCTCTTCAACTCCTCCGTCACGCTCCGCCAGGACTCGGTAGTCGTGCAGTCGTACAAGCCTGGCGTTGCCTTCAGCGCGTCGTTGGGCTGGTCACTTTAACCCGCGAAAGGAAGCACTCCCATGAAGCGCCTCTTTGCATCCCTCCTGACGCTCTCCGCCCTGGCCTTCACCCCCGCCTGCGGCGACGACGATGACAACACGCCCCCCGCCCCGCCGCCGCCGAGCACCACGGAGGACGTGTCCGCCAACATCACCCAGGACACCACCTGGAAGGCTGGCCACACGTACACGCTGAAGAACTACATCTTCGTGGAGAGCGGCACGCTCACCATCGAGCCGGGCGCCCGCATCCTGGGTGACCAGGGCAGCGCGCTCGTCATCACCCGCAACGCGCGCATCCACGCGGTGGGCACGGCCCAGGCGCCCATCGTCTTCACCAGCTCGCGTCCCGTGGGCAGCCGCGCGTCGGGCGACTGGGGCGGCGTGGTCCTCCTCGGCAAGGGCCACGTCAACGTCGCTGGCGGCGAGAACACCGTGGAGGGCTTCTTCGCCTCCGCGGGCAACCCGCTGACCCGCTACGGCGGCGGCGCCACCCCCGACGGGTCGCACGACTGCGGCAAGCTGAACTACGCGCGCATCGAGTTCGCTGGCTTCGAGCTGGCCGAGGACAACGAGCTCAACGGCCTCACCGTGGGGGGCTGCGGCAGCGACACCGACCTGAAGTACATCCAGGTGCACCTGGGCGCGGACGACGGCATCGAGTTCTTCGGTGGCTCGGCCAACCTGTCGCACGCCGTCGTCACCCAGGCGGATGACGACTCGCTGGACTACGACCTGGGCTACAACGGGAAGATCCAGTTCTTCATCGCGCAGCAGAACGCGGTGGTGGGCAACTTCGGCATCGAGGCGTCCGGCAACCGGAACGACAACGCGGCCACGCCGCGCTCCACGCCGGAAATCTGGAACGCGACCTTCATCGGCTCGGGCCGTCCGTCGGGCACCAGCCCGGTGCAGGCGGGCATGGTGTTCAACACCGGCGCGGGCGGCAAGCTGAACAACATCATCGTCGCCCACTTCGCGGACTTCGCCGTGGACGTGAGCGGCACGGCCTCCGCGGCCCTGTGGAACGCGGCCACGCCCGAGCTGTACCTGCGCAACGCGTTCTTCTGGAGCAACCGCGGTGACACCGCCTCCATCCCCGCGGTGCCGAACCCCACCGTGGACGCGGGCGGCAACGTCACCAACCCGGACGTGTCCAACTTCAGCGAGCCGGAGAAGGTGCTGGCCTCCGGCCTGAACAACCGCGTGGTGGACCCGCAGCTCACCGACGCGCTCAACCTGACGGCGCCGAACTTCATGCCGGTGGCCGGCTCGCCCGCGCTCAACCCGGACTCCGCCGCCACGCCGCCGGCGGGCTTCGACACCTCCGCCCGCTTCGTGGGCGCGGTGGGCACCACCAACTGGCTGGCCGGCTGGACGGCCTTCCCGCAGAACTGACGTCCCCACGCTGAGCTGAGCCGGGCCCCTCCACCGAACGCGGGTGGGGGGCCCGGTCCCATGGCCCGGTCGAGTGCGGCGCGCGGAGGGGGGCTCCGGCGACGGCACCCGGCCGGGCCGTGGCCTTTGCAGCGCCCCCGGAGCCTCCTGGCGTCCCTGGGCCCACCGCCCCGCGCGGCCCGCCCTCGCGGGGTTGTCATCCCCGGCGGCTCCCCCAACGTTTCTCCGGTGGCGGGCCCGACTCCTGCCTGCCCAGGAGGAGCCACCGCCATGCGTGACACGATTCAGCAGCCAGGAGCCCGCTCTCCCGCTGTGTCCCCACGCGGCGGAAGCCAGCGGTGGAGCCCATTTCGCCGCGACGGCCAGCGCACCTCGGAGGAGCGCCTCCCGCAACTCGTCTCCGCGCTCGCGGGTGGCGCCCTGCTCACGCTGGGCCTCCAGCGCGGCAGGCTGGGCGGCGTGGCCATGGCCCTGGCCGGTGGCGGCCTGCTCTTCCGCGGCACCCGGACCGAGCAGGCGCCTTACGTCCGCAGGCACGGCGTCGTCGTCCGGAAGCTCCGCCGGCAACGCGGCCGGGACGCCACCGTCGAGCTGACGGTGCTCCAGCGCTCCATCACCATTCAAGGCACGCCGGAGGCGCTGCATCGCCGCTGGCTCGACGCGGAGACGCTCAGCCAGGTGATGGGACACTTCGCCGACGTCACGTCCTCCGGCGAGGGCCTGCAGCACTGGAAGGTCCCGGGCGTGCTCGGCAAGGAGTTCGAATGGCACGCCCAGGTGGTGGAGGAGCGCCCCGGTGAGCTGCTGCGCTGGCAATCCGTGGGGGACACGGCCCTGCCCAACGAAGGCTGGGTGCGCTTCCGCCCCGCGCCGCGGGACTGGGGCACGGAGGTGACGCTCCGCTTCGTCTTCGACCCGCCGGGCGGCGTCCTGGGCGAAAAGGCCGTGCAGTGGCTCGGCGCCGTGCCCGCCGCGCTCGCGCTCATGGCCCTCAAGCGCTTCAAGAGCCTCGTCGAGTCAGGCGAGATTCCCACCACCCGGCCCAACCCCGCCGCTCGCGAGGGCGGCTACGCCTCCTGAGGAACCTGCCCATGCGCGCACTCTGCTGGAACGGCATCAACGACCTGGGCGTGGAGACGGTGGGGGACCCTCGCATCGTCAACCCGCACGACGTCATCCTCCAGGTGAGGATGTCCACCACCTGCGGCTCCGACCTCCACTTCATCGACGGCGACATCCCGACGATGCGCAAGGGAGACGTCATCGGCCACGAGTTCATGGGCACCGTCGTGGAGAAGGGGCCCGCGGTGAAGAAGGTCCAGGTGGGGGACCGCGTCGTCGTCCCATCCTTCATCTGCTGCGGAAGCTGCTGGTACTGCCAGCACGACCTCTGGTCCCTCTGCGACAACACCAACCCCCAGGGCGAACTGCAGGAGCCCCTGTTCGGCTCCCAGACGGCCGGCATCTACGGCTACACCCACGCCTTCGGCGGCTACGCGGGTGCGCATGCGCAGTTCGTCCGCGTCCCTCACGCGGACAACGACTGCTTCCGAGTGCCCGAAGGCGTGACGGATGAACAGGCGCTGTTCCTCTCCGACGCCGTCCCCACCGGCTACATGGGCGCGGAGTTCTGCGACATCCAACCCGGCCAGACGGTGGCCGTGTGGGGCTGCGGCGGCGTGGGGCTGATGGCGCAGAAGGCCGCGTTCCTCCTCGGCGCCGAGCAGGTGATTGGCATTGACCGCTTCCCCGAACGGCTGAAGCTGGCGCGGGAGAAGGTGGGCGCGGAGACTATCAGCTACGAAGAAGTGGACAGCGTCCAGGACGTGCTGAAGGAGCTCACCGGCGGCCGAGGCCCCGACGCCTGCATCGACGCGGTGGGCATGGAGGCGCACGGCACCGGCGTGGGCGCCGCGTATGAGCGCGCGAAGCAGGCGCTGCACCTGCAGACGGACCGGGGCCAGGCGCTGCGGCAGGCCATCCTCGCGTGCCGCAAGGGCGGCATCCTGTCCGTGCTGGGCGTCTACGGCTTCATGGACGCGTTCCCCATGGGCGCCCTCATGAACAAGGGCCTCACGGTCCGCGCCGCCCAGCAGCACGGACAGAAGTACCTGCCGCGCCTGCTGGAGCACGTGGTGAAGGGCGAGCTGGACCCGTCCTTCCTCGCCACCCACCGGTTCTCCCTGGAGGATGCGCCGAAGGGGTACGAGCTCTTCAAGAAGAAGCAGGACGGCTGCGTCCGGGCGGTGTTCCTGCCCAACTGACGCGCCAGTCCTCGCGAGGCCGTCCGGTGGCCGCGACACACCGGGCGGCTTCGTTTATCCGCAGCCCCGCTCAGGCCTCGGACAACATGCCGTTGCCGGTGTGGTGCGCCGCCGCGGCGAGCGCCTCCGGCGTGGACCCGTCCGCGAACAGGGAGGCCCCCGCGGCGGCGCGGGCCTTGGGCGGACGGCCCCGGCGGCGGGGCGCGTTCTCATCGCTCCCCTGCGCCGCGCTCGCGGGGTCCGCCGCCGCGCCGTCAGCCCGGGCGCCCTTGCGCGCGGCACGCGGCAGGTGGATGCCGTCCAGCTTCGCGCTCAGCTCCACGTTCTCCTCGGAGAAGACCCGCGCGTACGCCAGCGCCCGCTGGCCCTTCTGGAGCAGCGCCTCCTGGCTTTCGTGCAGCGCCTGCCGCGCGGACTCCAGCGCCGCCTGCGCGCGCGCCACGGCCTCCGCCTGCTCCCGCACCTGTTCGGCCGCGGCGTCCAGCACCTCGCCGTTCATGTCCGGGAAGCGGACCTCCGCCAGCTCCGTGGTGAACAGCTCGAGCAGCGCACGCAGCGCCGGGGAAATGGGGTCGTTCTCGTTCGAGTCGAACATGCGCGGGCCTCCTGGCTCCTTGCGGGAAGGTGGCCCCTATCTGCCCAGATGTTCAGTGTCAGATCAAGAGGGTAGGCTAAAACAGCACCCCTACTGATCAATCCACGCGCACCAGCGCCGCCTGCTGCAAGCCGTCGTCCGCGCTCACCTCCACGGACAGGTAGTGCCGGCCCACCCCGTCGAACGTCTCCGGAATGGCGCCTCCGCCGCCGACGATGAAGGCGGGGATGCCCCCGTTGGTGAATGAATAATAGGAGTGGATGTGCCCGTAGAGCGTGAGGTCCACGCCCGCGCGCGCCATCTTCCCCATCAAACCCGCGGCCTCGCCCCGGTTGGCGAAGCCGCCGCCGCGCAGGCCCACCGGGTCCTGCGGAGGAACGTGCATGGCCACCACGTGCGTGCCGTCCCGCGAGGCCGCCAGCCACCCCTCCAGTTGCTCCTCCACGCCGGGGTCCAGCGTGCCGTTGCTGGAGTCCACCACCGAGAAGCGCACGCCCTTGAAGACGAAGCTCTGGCTGCCGCGCCCCACCAGCGCGTGGTATTCGGCCGCGTCGCGGGTGAACGTCTCGTGGTTGCCCAGGGTGGCGTACAGCGGGATGCGCGAGCCCGCCTCCAGCCGCTCCTGGAACTCCAGCAGCTCGTCGCGCGTGCCGGACTCCGTGAGGTCACCCGCGAAGAGGATGAAGCGCGCCGCGTCGTCCCGCCGCATGCGCGCGTAGATGTCCCCCACGCGCGGCAGGGCCTCCTGCACGTCCGCCAGCACGAGGAAGCGGAAGGGCTCTGGTGATTCCGAATCCGGCGGCGCCACGGACAGCCGCGCCGTCGTCCCCGCGCGCAGCGCCACGCGCCACACCTTCACCGTGGGCAGCGCCTGGGGAAGGGCCTCCTGCGCCAGCGGCGCGCCCCCCTCCTCCTGGGCCACCAGCACCGCGTCCGGCATCGCGTTGCGCACCGTCACCAGCCAGTCGGACGGCGCCTGTGCGCCCACGTCGATGCGGGCGGTGAAGGCCGGCGCGTTGCCCCACAGCACCAGCGAGCCCGGCGCCAATTCGCGCACCGTCGCCAGCCCGTCCGCCACCGACAGCGTCACCCCGCCCTGCTGCGCCTGTCCCACCTTGGAATCCGCGACGGCGCGGTTCTCCGCGGGCCGCATGCCACAGCCCGACGACACCAGCGCCGCCAGCACTCCCGCCATCACACCCACGCGCATCACCGCTCACCTCCCAGGGCATGAATCAATGACAGCCGGCCCACGAGCGCGCCACCCCCCTGCACCTCCGCGGCGACGCCCCAGTCATCCGTCAGCAGCGCCCGGCCCCGCAGGCCAAAGGCGCCCACGATTCCGCCACCGCGCGAGCGGATGCCGCCCGCGAAGGAGTCCTTGCGGTGGTCGTAATAGAGCATCGCCTCGCCCCGGAAGGGCCCGCCCCGGCCCAGCCACACGCCGTAGCCGAAGGTGAAGAGCAGCTGCTCGTGCAGGTTCCCGTCGCTCACCGCGCCAGGGTACGTGATGGCCTCCGCCGACGTGCCCACGCTGACCTCCGCGAAGGAGCCCGCCAGGGCCGGGCTGATGCGCGACATGGCCAGCCGGCCCCGCAGCGCCACCTCTCCGCTGATGAGCGCGAAGCCCTCGGTGGGGTAGCGGTGGAACTGGCCAAAGGCCTCCACGTCCAGCGCGCTGCCATCCGTGCCCGCCAGCGAGCGCTCCGGCGCGCCCAGCAGCCGCCACGCCCCGCCCAGGCGCACCTGGGTGTTGCCCTCGGACGGGTCCACCCGCACGGCGCCCAGCAGGCGCAGCGAGTCGAAGCGGGCCTGCGCCCCCACCGTGAGGAAGTGGCGGTAGTCGAAGGCCGCGTCATTCACATACTGGTAGCCCACCTCCAGCTCCAGCGGCGGAAGCAGCGGCGGCGCCACGCCCGGGTCGAACGCCGGCGCCGTCACCGCATACAGGTTGGCCAGCGCGGAGATGCCCAGCACGCTGAAGCCCGCCAGCGTCACCGCGTACAGCGGCGCAATGGTGCGCCGCGACGCGCCCGTCAGGGCGATGGGCACCCCGCCCAGCGCGATGAGCCCCAGGCCCGCGCCCTCCATGGCGAAGAGCCGCTTCGCCGTCTGGCCGTCCCCCGCCACCAGGGCCCCCAGCCCGTGGAAGAGCAACCCCGGCACCACCGCCACCGGCACCGCCAGCGGCTTGAAGTCGGGGCGCTCCGGGGGCGGCGGAGGCACCTGCGCCAACGGCTGCTGGGAGGGGCCGACCCGCGCCTGGAGGGGCGCATCCACAGAGACGTCCGGGCCGCCATCTCCACCTCGGGCCGGGCCCGGCGTCGAGAACAGCAGCACTCCACTCAGCCACACGGCGCCCCACCGCGAGCGAAGGGGGAGCTCGGACACCATCGGCGACGCCTCTTTCTCCGTGAGGGACCGGCCGCCCCCGCCCGCCGGCAAGCGCAGGCGGGTCCGCTAGATAACCGCGCTGGGCCCCCGCACGGCAGGCGCCCTGCGTGAAGAATTGTGAAGCCTCACACCTCGGCAACCCTGAAAAACTTTGCACAGAGTGCAATCTGGAACCGAGATTTTCCCCGGAAGGAAGGTATGCTCCTACCCCGTGGCGGAAAACAGCCCTCAGCAATTCGGTAAATACGTCCTCCTCTCGAAGATCGCCGCGGGAGGCATGGCTGTCACCTACCGCGCGCGGATGACGGGCGCGGCGGGCGTCACCAAGCCCTGCGTCATCAAGCAGATCCTCCCGCACTTCGTCGACGATGCGGACTTCGTCGAGATGTTCATCGGCGAGGCGCGCGTGGTGGCCAGCATGAGCCACAGCAACATCGCGCAGATTTTCGACTTCGGTGAGGTGGACGGGCAGTACTTCATCGCCATGGAGCTGGTGCAGGGCCAGCCCCTGTCCAAGGTGCTGCGCCGCGCCCAGCGGATGGGCATTGGCTTCTTGCCGGAGTCCCTGGCGCTCCATGTGGCCAGCAAGCTCTGTGACGGCCTGGACTACGCGCACCGCCACGTGGGCGACGACGGGCAGACGCTGGGCCTGGTGCACCGCGACGTGTCCCCGGACAACGTCCTCATCTCCTATGAGGGCGAGGTCAAGGTCATCGACTTCGGCATCGCCAAGGTGACGAGCGCGGTGGAGGCGAAGACGTCTCCCGGCACCCTCAAGGGCAAGTACCCGTACTTCTCCCCGGAGCAGGCGCAGGGCCGGCAGGACCTGGACGCGCGCACCGACGTGTACGCCGCGGGCGTCGTCCTCTACGAAATGGTGTGCGGCAAGCGCCCCTATGAAGGGGAGTTCGTCACCGTCCTGCCCCGCATCCTCATGGGCGACCGACTGCCACCGTCCGCTCACAACCCCACCCTCAGCGAGGACGTGGAGACGGTCATCTCCCACGCCCTGGCGCTGGACCGCGAGGCGCGCTACCAGACGGCGAAGGACCTGAGCGAGTCGCTGGTGGAGCTGCTCTACCGCGACAACCCGCGCTTCACCCCCACCCTGCTGTCGCAGCTCATGGCGCACCTCTTCCCCGAGGAGCTGGCCGCCGAGGGCCGACGGGTGGAGGTGTCCCCCACCTTCCAGGAGCAGCTCGCCGCCTGGCAGACGGGCGTCACGGAAGCGACCCAGGGCCGCGCGCGGCTCCCGTCCAGCAACGCCCAGCGGGGCTCCAGCCCCGGCGTGCGCAGCCGTCCCGGCAGTGACAGCGGACGCCCTGGCAGCGACAGCGGGCGCCCTGGCAGCGACAGCGGACGCCCTGGCAGCGAAGCAGGCCGCCGCCCCGCGAGGAGCAACCCGGGGGTGCGCCGTCCCACGAGCAGCGGCGTGCGGCGGGTCACCCAGTCCCAGCTCCCCCGCTCCGAGGGCGGCGCCCGCAGGACGTACACCGCCGAGCGCCCCGGTCCCCCCGTGCCGGAGCTGGGCGACGAGCCGAGCACCGACGCGGGCGAAGCGCCCCTCCCCACCCAGGCCGCGCCGCGCGACACCCCCATCGAAGTGCCCGCCGCCGAGGCCGAGGAGCCCACCACCCAGGCGCACCCGGTGGGGACCTGGAGTGGCAAGGGCTACCGCACCACCGTGGACGACGCCCGGGACGCGCTGGCGCGCGAAGAGGCCGCGCGCGTGGCGAAGGGGAAGGAGAAGGCGCGCATCGTGACGATGTCCGTCATCTATGCCGCCGCCGCGCTGCTCCTCGTCGGCGTGTTCTACAAGCTCGTCATCGCGCGCGAGTCCACGTTCGACGACGCGTACGCCTCCACCACCACGCTGTGGCTCGCCTCCAAGCCCGCGGGCGCCACCGTGCGGCTCAACGACCAGGTGCTCAAGGGTGCCACGCCGCTGATGGTGGAGGTCAAGATTGGCGAGACCAACACGCTGGCCCTGACGCTGCCCGGGCACCTGCCCTGGACGAAGCGCTTCACGCCCACGTCGAGCCTGGTGGAGCCGCTGACGGCGGAGCTGAAGCCCATCGCCGCGCCGCCACCACCGCCGCCCGTCGAGGTGGCCGTGGCGACGGCGCCGGAGGAGGACGCGGGCGCAGCGCTGGTGGCGGAAGCTTTCGGCGCCTCGCTGGAGGACGGTGGCGCGGGCGCCCCGGAGGAGGACGCGGGCGCAGCGCTGGTGGCGGAAGTTGGCGGCGCCTCGCTGGAGGACGGTGGCGCGGGCGCCCCGGAGGAGGACGCGGGCGCGGCAACGGACGTGGCCGTCACACAAGACGGGCCCGTGGAGCCGGAGACGCCGCAGCGGACGATGCACGAGGTGGACTACCCCACGCGCGTGCTGGTGCTGCGCCCCCAGTACAACGCCGTCCCCCTGCCCGAATACAACACCGCCAGCATCGAGCTGAACCCCAGCACGACCTACTCGGTGTGGACGCAGGGCAACGCGTCCATGGCCGAAGGCCGACGCACCGCCTCCGGCACGCTGGCCTACCTCATCGAGGGTGACGGGCCGGTGGACAGCAGCTTCGGCCTGCTCGGCACGTCGATGCGCACCATCAAGGGCGCCCGCAAGCTCCACGTCTTCGCGCTGGATGACGGCGGGCCGGACGACAACAGCGGCTCCATCCGCATCAACGTCCGCCAGTCCGCCTACGTGCCGCCGCGCTCGTTCACCTTCGACGCGAAGGAGCACGCGGTGCAACTGAAGCCCGAGCATCAAATGGTGCTGCGCGGCCTCAACCCGCGCTCCACCTACCTGCTCACCGTGCGTGACGACATCGCGGAGCTGCGCCCCGGTGCCAGCGGCCGCGTCCACCAGGTGCTGTGCATGGAGCGCGGGCCAGCGCCCGAATCCGTGCGCGCCACCCACCGCGTCCTCGAGACTGGCAAGCGCTACCAGGTGACGGACACGGAGGACCTGCACTGCACCTTCCCCGACCTCCAGGTGAGCGACAACAGGGGTGCCTTCGAGGTGGACATCGTCGACGTGACGTCCATGAGCCGCAAGGAGCGCGCGGAGGCCCTGAGGGGCTCAGGCCGCTCGGAGCGGTAGCAGCGCGGGGGGCCGGCTCGACAAGGACGGGAAAGGCACGTGGGCGCGGGGCCGAGAGGGCACCGGGCCCACGCGTCTTTCCTCGGGACGGACTCAGATGTCCAGGTTCTGCACGTCCAGGGCGTTGCGCTCGATGAACTCGCGCCGCGGCTCCACCGCCTCGCCCATCAGCAGCGAGAAGATTTCGTCGCTCTCCACCGCGTCCTCCACCCGCACCTGGAGCAGCGTGCGCGTGGCCGGGTTCATCGTCGTGTCCCAGAGCTGCTCCGGGTTCATCTCCCCCAGGCCCTTGTAGCGCTGCAGGCCCAGCCCGCGCTGCGCGTCCTTGCGGACGGCGGCGAGCACCTCCTGCACGGAGAAGACGGTGATTTCTCCCGCATCCACGCGGACCTTGTACGGCGGCTTGCCCAGCGCCACGAAGGCGTCGCGCAGCGCCGTCAGCTCCACGTACTCCGGCGACGACAGGAAGGCGTGGTCGAACACCGACTCCCGCATGGCGCCATTCACGTCGGTGTGGAACACCAGCTTCTTGGTGTGGTGCTCGGGGTCCTGCACCAGCTCGTGGCGCACGCGGCCCAGCACGTCCGGCATGCGGCGCTCGAAGGTGTCGTAGGCGGCCTTCACCGCCGTCTCCAGGGCCGCCTCGTCCGTCAGCGTCTCCGCCGACAGCCGCGCGCCCTGCACCAGCGCGTCCACCACGCGCGCGTCCCGGCGCTTGGCCTGCTTCTCCAGGCGCGCCTCGTACGTAATCACCTTCTCCAGCAGCGCCTTCAGCTCCGCGCCGCCCAGCTCGCCCTCGGGCGTCAGCACCCGCGCGTGCTCGGAGGCAATCTTGAGCAGGTACTCGTTCAGCGCGGCCTCGTCCTTGACGTACTGGTCCTTCTTGTTGCGCGTGACTTTGTAGAGCGGCGGCTGCGCGATGTAGAGGTAGCCCTTCTGCAAGAGCTCCGGCATCTGCCGGAAGAAGAAGGTGAGCAGCAGCGTGCGGATGTGGCTGCCGTCCACGTCGGCGTCCGTCATCAGGATGATGCGGTGGTAGCGCGCCTTCTCCGGGTCGTAGTCCTCCGCGCCGATGCCCGTGCCCAGGGCCGTAATCAGCGTCACGATTTCGGCGCTGGTGAGCATCTTCTCGAAGCGGGCCTTCTCCACGTTGAGAATCTTGCCGCGCAGCGGAAGGATGGCCTGGTTGCGCCGGTCCCTGCCCTGCTTGGCGGAGCCACCTGCGGAGTCACCCTCCACGATGTAGAGCTCGCTCTCGTTCGGGTCGCGGCTCTGACAGTCCGCCAGCTTTCCGGGGAGCCCGCCGCCGTCCAGCACGCCCTTGCGGCGCACCGTCTCACGCGCCTTGCGCGCGGCCAGCCGCGCCCGGCAGGCGTCGCCAATCTTCGCCACGACCTTCTTGGCGACCATGGGCGTCTCTTCCAGGAAGGAGCCGAGCTGGTCGTTCACCATCTGCTCGACCAGGCCCTTCACCTCGCTGTTGCCCAGCTTCGTCTTCGTCTGCCCCTCGAACTGGGGGGTGGTCAGCTTGATGGAGATGACGGCGGACAGGCCCTCACGCGCGTCCTCGCCGGTGGGCGTCTCCTTGAGGTCCTTCCAGAGGCTGCCCTTCTCCGCGTAGCTGTTGAGCGTGCGCGTCAGCGCCGCCTTGAAGCCGGACAGGTGACTGCCACCCTCGTGGGTGTTGATGTTGTTCGCGAAGGTGTAGATGCGCTCGTCGTAGCCGTCATTCCACTGCATCGCGATGTCGAGCGCGACGCCCTCGCGCTCCGTGCTGAAGGCGATGGGCTTGTCGTGGAGCGTCTGCTTCGACTTGTTGAGGTACTCCACGAACGAGGAGATGCCTCCGTCGAACTTGAAGTCGTGCTCCTTGTTCGTGCGCTCGTCGCGGACGGTGATGTGCAGTCCGGCGTTGAGGAAGGCCAGCTCGCGCAGACGCTGGCTGAGCGTGTCGAAGTTGAACTCCACCAGCTCCATCACCGTGGAGTCCGGCTTGAAGGCGATGTACGTGCCGCGCTTGTCGGTGGTGCCCACCTCGCGCGGCGGCGAGTCCGGGATGCCCTGCGCGTACGACTGCTCGTAGACAGCGCCGTTTCGCTGGACGCGGACCTTGAACCACTCCGAGAGGAAGTTGACGCAGGTGACGCCCACGCCGTGGAGGCCGCCGGAGACCTTGTACGCGCCGTTGCCGAACTTGCTGCCGGCGTGCAGCTCCGTGAGGACGACCTCCAGGGTGTCCTTGTTGGGGAACTTGGGGTGCGGGCCCACGGGGATGCCGCGCCCGTTGTCCTGCACGCTCAAGGAGCCATCCACGTGGATGACGACCTCGATGTCGGTGCAGTGCCCGGCCAGCGACTCGTCCACCGCGTTGTCGACGACCTCGTACACGAGCTTGTGGAGCCCGTAGGTCATCGTGTCGCCAATGTACATGCCGGGGCGCTTCCGGACCGCCTCGCGGCCCTCGAGCTTGGTGATGCTGTCCGTCCCATACTCCACGGGCGGCGGAGCAACCGCCGAGCCGGTAGCGGGGGTCTTTTCCATGTGAAGCTGTCCTTGGGAAAAGGAGCCTTGCAACAGGTCCGTGCGTACCACTTCAAGGCACGTCGAACAAGGTTAACGAGGACTCGCAAGGCTGCGTAAACATTCGTGAAATCCGCCTGGCCGCCTGCCTGGGAGGCGGCCCCCGGAAACGGGGTGTTCAGGCATCGAAACGGGGCGGCGGGAGGCGGTCCTCCAGCGCCGCGAACAGCTCGTCGAAAACAGCCCTGCGGGCGAAGAGATGCCGGGTGACGAGCACTCGGCCTTCCTCCTTGAGGAACAGGGCGAGCACGCTCCCCTTCCGGCCAATCCGGCGCACGTGGTCAATCTGCCCCCAGTGCAGGTCCAGCGCCTTCTTGCTGAAGGGCCGGGCCACGCGCACGCCCCGCGCGTCCACCGTGACGCCCCAGCCCGTGCGGGGCCGCAGGCGGTGGAAGGACACCAGGAAGGTCAACATCAGCCCCGCGGAGACGCCAGCGCGGGCCACGGCCTGCACACCCCCTGCGTCACGGGCATCCGCCAGGGCCCAGGCGGTGAGGACGGCCAGCACGCAGGCCCCCGCGAACAGGGCGATGCGGGTGGCGCGAGGGTCGAAGGCGTAGAAGCGCGGGCTGCTCATGAGTGCCCCCGCACCCTAATCCTCCCTGCGCGCGGGTGCGCGGTTTTGAGCGCCGCGTCTGTTCTCCGCCGGGCGGAGCGTGCCCTACGCTCCCAAGCCCCATGACGAATGCCGAGCTGTCCGCGCGCCTGCTGTCGAACGTCATCGCCTTCAAGCACCTTCAGCGGGAGCGGGGCACGCTGCGGCACCTGGGCCTGCCGGGCGTGGACGCCTTCTGCCTGCCGGAGCACCCGGAGCACGCGCGGGCCCAGCAGGTCTTCTTCCACGACGCGGGGGCGCTGCGCGACGCCCTTCCCGCCCTGACGGACTTCTACCGGCGCCTGGACCTGCCCGGCTGGCGCGTGGTGCTGCCGCCCGGAGACCCCGAAGCCCGGCGGGTGCTGGAGGCCGCCGGCTTCGGCCCCGACGCGGTCCGGATGGACGCCATGGGCCTGGCGCTGGGGGACGTGCCCGACGTCCCTCCGGACATCTCCCTGGAGGTCTCCGAGACGCAGGACGACATGGTCGCCATCAACAAGCGCACGTGGGGCCAGTTGGGGCGCCAGCTCGACGTCTGGCTGCGGCCGCCGCGGCTGCCCGTGCACACGCTGGTCGCGAAGGCGGCGGGCGTTCCCCTGGCGTGTGGTCTGGCCCGGGACGTGGGTGACACCGCGGGCATCTACATGGTGGCCACGGTGCCCGAAGCCCGGGGCCAGGGGCTGGCCGCGCAGGTGATGCGCGGGCTGCACCACCAGGCACGGGCACGGGGGATGACGGCCGCGGTGCTCCAGGCGACACCGGAGGCGAAGCCCCTGTACCAGCGCCTGGGCTACCGGGATTTGGGCGCGTGGGAGACCTGGGGCCGCCCGGGCGCCTGAGTCAGCGCAGCGCCTCCAGCTCCGCCAGGATGGAGAGCACCTGGGCCGGCTGGCTGAGCCCCACCAGCCGGTCCGCCAGCCCATGCGCCGCCAGCCGCGCCAGGTGCGCCAGCCGCACCAGCTGGGGGCCGCCCCGCTCGGCGTCCAGGACTGCCACCACGACGCGAAGCGGTTCGCCGTCGGGCGTATCGCCCGCGAGCGGCGTGGCCAGCGTCACCAGCGCCGCGGTGGGCAGCGCGCCCGGCAGGAAGGAATGCGGCACCGCCACCCCGCTCCCCACCGCGCACGAGGACTCCTCCCGGTGCCGCCTCAGGCCCTCCACCACCCGCGCGACGTCGGCGCCGGGCCGAGAGGAGGCCAGCCGCTCCGCCACCACGTCCAGCACGTCGTCCCAGCCCGCGCAGGACAGCTGCAGCACCACGCGCTCCGGCGCCAGCAGGGGCGCCAGCGGTGGCACGGGCACGTCGCGCCGCCCTGGGGCCACGGGGAACTCCGCGTCCAGGAAGTCGCGCACGCGCGCGAGCTGCCGCCTGGACAGGCGCCGCTGGGCGATGTCCAGGAAGAGGGCCCCCGCGCCCGGTACCTCCTCCAGGTAGGCGGCCACGGACGGGCTCAGCCGGTTGGCCACGTCCATCAGCAGCGAGGACGGGACTCGCAGTTCGCGGGCAATCGCCGACAGGCGCTCGGGCGTGGGGGGCGCGTCCACGCCGTTCTCCACCCGGCTGAGGTACGCGCTGGACACGCCGATGCGGCGCGCCAGGTCCCGCAGCGACAGACCCGCATCCGTGCGCAACAGCCGAAGGGTGGCTCCCAGGTGCATCAGCGGCTCGCGGGCAGCACCCGGGCCGCGCTGGCCCCGTTGCTGGAGGATTCAGGGGAGGGCTCCGCCGCCGTGGCGGGCGACGCGTCACACACGACCAGCAGCGAGCCCGGCGCGTCCCGGATGATGCGCTCGCGGTGCAGGCCGAAGGCCTTGTCCTCCAGCCCCCACTGCGCGCCGATGCCGACAATCACCAGGTCGTAGCCATGGCGCGCCTCACCCAGGGCGGCCTCATCCGGCGCGTCGCTGCGCACCACCTTCAGCGTCACGCCGCCATCGGTCGCCGGGAACAGCTCCTCCACCTGCGACCGGGCCCCGCCGTTTCCGCCGAGGTCCGACGTCACGTGCAGCACCGTCACCTCGGCGCCCGCCTGCTTCATCAGCCGCCGGGCCAAAGCCAGGGCCGCGCGGTCATGCCGGCTGCCGACGAAGGGCACCAGCACGCGCTGGATGTCCGACAGGCCCCGGTCCACCAGCACCGCCACCGGCCCCCGGGCCTCCTGCATCACCTCATGCACCGTGCCGCCCAGCACCGTCTGGCTGAAGAGCGGCTTGTGCCACCCCAGCAGGACCAGGTCCGCGCGCCGGGCCTTCGCGGTGCGGCAGATGTCCCGAGCCGGGTCGACGGAGACGAACGACAACGGCCGCACGGAGAGCCCCAGGCTTTCGGCCCGCCCCAAGAGCGGCGTCAGCGCGCTGTCCTCCTCGGGTTCCCGCTGCTGCGCCGGGCGCAGGGACGCGCGCTCCGGGGACATCAGGTGCAGCGCATGAAGCTGCGCGCCCTCCTCACGCCCCGTCAGCGAGCGCGCCAGGGTGGCCATGCCCGGCCCCGCCTGCCCGTGGGACACGCACATCAGCACGCTGTAGGGCGGCGGGCCCGGCTCCACCGGCAGCGGCAACACCACGCGCTCGCGGGCGAGCTCCTCCAGCGGGTAGATCCACTTCAGCAGCGGCGTGGTGATGAACGTCGTCACCAGCGCCATCAGCACCATCATGGTGAACAGCTGGGGTGAGATGACGCCCAGGTCCAGGCCGATGTTGAGGACGATGAGCTCCATCAACCCGCGCGTGTTCATCAGAATGCCGATGGCGCTCGCCTCGCGCCACCGCAGCCCCGTCAGCCGCGCCGCCACCGCGCTGCCACCGAACTTGCCCACGCAGGCCAGCACGATGATGACGCCGCACGTCACCCAGTCCTCCGCGGTGTTCAGCAAGCCAATCTGCGTGCGCAGGCCGCTGAAGGCGAAGAAGATGGGCAGCAGCAACACCACCGCCACGTCCTCCAGCCGCTCCGCCAGCGCCTCCGCCAGCCGGCCCTCCTTCGGAATCACCGCGCCGAAGAGGAAGGCGCCGAAGAGCGCGTGGATGCCGATGAGCTCCGTCACGCCCGCGGACGCCAGCAGCAGCACCAGCGTGCCCGCCACCACGTTCTGGGTGAGGCCCTCCCGGCTGGCCACCCGCGCGCCCAGGCGCGCGAGGAAGGGCCTCACCGCCAACAGCATGAAGGCGATGTAGCCCAGCGCCAGCACCGTGGTGAGCGCCGCCTGCGTCAGGCTCGACGCGCGGACGATGGAGACGACGAAGGCCAGCAGGCACCACGCGGTGACGTCATCCACCGCCGCGCAGGCGATGGCCACCGTGCCCACCTTCGACTGGAGCAGCCCGCGCTCGGCGAGGATGCGCGCCAGCACCGGGAAGGCGGTGATGCTCATCGCCACGCCCATGAAGAGCACGAACGAAGTGAAGGGCACCTCTGGCGACGACAGGCTCTTGTAGAGCCACAGCGCGCCCGCGCCCGCGCCCAGCGCGAAGGGGACGACGATGCTGGAGTGGCTGATGGCCACCGACGCACGCCCACGGCCCTTGAGCAGCTGGGGGTCCAGCTCCAGGCCAATGAGGAACATGAACAGCACCAGGCCCACCTGGCTGAGCATCGTCAGCACCGGCATGGACGAGGCCGGGAACAGCCCGTTCATGACTTCCGGCGCCAGCCAGCCCAGCAGCGAGGGCCCCAGGACGATGCCGGCCACCACCTCCGCGATGACCAGCGGCTGTCCCAACCACCGCGCGCCGCGGCCGATGAGCCGCGACAAACCGATGATGACGATGAGCTGCAAAATCAGCAGCGCGAGCGCGTTGGTGTGCATCCGGCCCTCCACGTAAAGTGTTAAGCTGGCACTTACCAACCGGATATCAAGGCGTCAACGGGAGGGAACGCGGGGCGTCAAGGGAGACCTGCTGGCCTGCTTCACCCCGTCAGATGGCGGCTGACGGCGTCCAGGAGGGTCTCCACATCCACGGGTTTGCGCAGGTGGCCGCAAGCGCCAATCTCATCCGCGACCTGGCGCGCATTCGCTGACGCGGAGAAGACGAGCACCGGGATGTCCCGCCAGGGGGGCACCTGACGCATGGCCCGCGCGAACGCGCCGCCGTCCATGACGGGCATCATCATGTCCAGCAGGACGAGCCCCGGCAGCTCCGTGGCCGCGCCCAGCACCTCCAAGGCATGCTTCCCATTGCTGGCCCCCAGCACCGTGTAGCCCGCGTCACGAAGCACCTCTTCCAGGGCCTCGCGAAGATCCGCGTCGTCATCCACCACCAGCAACGGCCGGCTCACTCACGCCTCTCCTTCTCCAACGGCCCATCCAGGGGAGCGCGCGCCCGCGTCCGCCATGTCGAATCCCGCGCCGTTGTCCCGGGCACGGTAACGGCCACCGCACGCCCCCGACGTCGCGAAAAACACGCTGCGCCCTCCCGAGCGCTGGCTGGTAAACGTCCGGGCGTTGCCGGGCAGGTTTTCCAGGACCCCACGGAGCAAACGAGCCCCCCGCGCCATCATCCCCGGGGCAGACCTACTTCCAGGACAGCTCGTATTCGCTGTCGAGCAGTCCGACCTGGCGACCGTGGACCCGGACCTCGCGCGCGCCCACCGCCTCCAGCACGCCGTGCAGCACGCCCTCGTGGTAGGCGGCGGGCATGAAGTCGCGACGCATGATGAAGCGGGCGCTGGTCTCCCCCGTCCACAGCGGGTAGCGCTCCCCGTAGGTCACCGCGGCGAGGTAGGCCTCTCCCAGCGACTGCAACAGCAGCCGCGGCTTGCCGCTGGCCGTGCGCATCAGCTCCCGTCCGAACTCGGACGCCACGAAGTCCACCGTGGCCTGCGTTCCCATGCGCCGCAGCACGCCCTCGAAGCCTTCCAGCTGCGGAGCGAGCAGCCGCGCCGCCGTGGACGACATCCGGAGGAACCGGGTGATGGGGTACATGTGGAGGAGGTTGATTTCCCAGATGCCGGCCACGCCCTTGCAGCGGGCCACGGCGCCTTCGCCTCCCAGGAAACCCACGACGTCCAGCGTGCCCTGGAAGAACATTCCACGCGCCATGTCGTCGTCAGTGGCCGCCAGACGCCGCAACTCCAGCTCCCAGGCCGCGCCACCACCCGCGCTCGATTCGTAACCCGCGTACATGCTCATCTCCCCGAGGGGCCCTTCCAGGGCGCCCGGGGAACACACCGCCACCTCTCCTCGCGGATGTTTCCGAGCTCCCAGGATTCCCCCCCACTTCCGGGAAGCCAACAGTCGCATATTTTTCCGGTGCTGTCGAATCAAACCCGGTTCGCCCCGCGGGCCGAGAGGATCATCCGCCAGCCAACGAATGGGGACGGATGCCCCAAGCCGGGCTCAGCCCGCAATCAGGGATGCCTGGGCGGCGGCCACGGCGGCGCCGGGCTCCGAGCGGTGGCCGGCGGCGAGGAGCGCGCGCTCCAGGGCGCCCACCGTGGAGAGGACGTCCGCGGGCCCCACGCGGTTCATGTGGCCCACGCGGAAGTAGCGCGTCTTCAGGTCCGGGTGGAGGCCGCCGGCGACGACGACGCCCTGCCCCTTCACCCCGCCCACCAGCGCCGCGTCCACGCCGTCCGGGTAGTACACGGCGCTCAGCGTGTTGGCGGCCACGGCGTCGGAGGCGGGCAGCAGGCGCAGGCCCAGGGCCTTCCACGCCGCGCGGAAGGCGCGCGCCACGCGCTGGTGCCGGGCGAAGCGGGCGTCCATGCCCTCGGCCAGAATCTGTCCCAGGCTCACGTCCAGCGCGGCGACGAGGTTCACCGGCGGGGTGGCGAAGTAGGCCGGCTTGCCCGCCTCGTAGGCCTCCATGATGGGCAGCCACTCCGCGAAGTCCGCGTAGACGCTGGCCACCGGCGCCTTGCGCTTGCGCCACGCCTCCATGGCCCGGGGGCCCACGGTGAGCAGCGCCAGGCCGGGAGGAACACCCACCGCCTTCTGGCTGGCCGTGAGGTACACGTCCGCCTCCCACGCGTCCTGGTGGAAGGTCTCCGCCGCGGTGGCGCACACGCCGTCCACCACCGACAGCACGCCGTGCTTGCGCGCGGCCCGCACCAGCGCCTCCGCGGGGGCGAGCACGCCGGTGGACGTGTCCACATGGGTGACGGACAGCACCTTGAAGCCGCCCTTCGACAGGTGCGTCTCCACCTCGTCCAGGGAGGGCACGTCGCCCGGCGCGGCGCGCACGTGCGTCACCTGGGCGCCGTGGCGCTCGAGAATCTTCGCCATCCGGTCGCTGAAATAGCCGGTGTTCACCACCAGGGCCGCGTCCCCGGGCTCCACCAGGTTGGCCACCGCCAGCTCCATGGCCAGCGTGCCGGAGCCGGACACCACGAAGGGCTGCGCGGAGGGCGCCAGGCACACCTCGCGGAGCCGCTTCAGGGCCCGGCCGAAGACGGCGATGAAGGCGGGGTCCGTGTGGCTGAGGGTGGGAGCGCCCAGCGCCTGGAGCACCTCGGGCTCGAACTCCACCGGCCCCGGAATCATCAGCAAGTCTCTCACGGCGTCACCGCTCCTCTCGCGCAGCCGGCGCGAGCGGAGGTGCCCGCGGCCCGGGCCGACTGTGGCGGTCCCCGGCCGCGCTGTCCACGCACATGTGCTCCGCCTCAGAGGCGGACGAGCAGCTCGCGGAGAATGGCGAAGCCCTGCCGGAAGTCCTCCAGCCGGGCCTGCTCATTGGGGGCGTGGTAGTACTGCATGTCCCCGAAGCCCGTAATCTGCACGTCGCAGCCCTGGCGTTGCAGGTCCCTCACGAGCGGCAGCGAGCCGGTGAGCGAGAAGGGCGTGGCCGCCGCACCGCGCACCACCTGCATGGCCTCCTTCAGCGCGCGCAGGCCCTCCGAGTCCAGCCGGCAGGCGATGCCCTCGGTCCCCTCCCCCAGGAAGCGGAACGCCAGCTCACCGCGCTTGCCGCCGGCCGTGCGCGTGCGCGGGAAGTGCGCGGGGGCGTCGTCGCGCGCCAGCCGGGCGTCGAGCTCCGCCATGAAGTCCGTCACCGCCTTCTGCACCTCCGCCAAATCGTAGAAGGGCGTGAGGCGGATGTCGCCGCGCAGGACGACGTCGGCGGGCACCTTCGTCTCCTTGGTGTTGGGCGCCTCCACCACGGTGGCCTTGAGGCTGGAGGACGACAGGAAGCCCCAGCGCTGCTCGTCCTCCGTGGGCGGGAAGCGCTCGTGGAAGAAGCGCGCCAGCTCCAGCGACGCGGCCATGCCCAGCTCCAGCGCGTTGACGCAGTTCTGCGGCATCCCGGAGTGGCCGCCCACGCCCGTCACCTTCAGCTCCCACAGCGACACGCCCGCGGTGCCCAGCGTGGGGCCGAAGTTGGCGCTGTCCAGCCAGTACACCGGCTGGCTGGACAGCGGCTTGAGCAGCCCCTGCTCGGCCACGTAGTTGAGGCCCAGGCCCGGCAGCTCCGAGGACTCCTCGTTGGAGATGAGCACCACCTTCAGCGTGCGGCTGGGGCGCACCTTGCGCTCGGCCAGTTGGGCCAGCAGGTCCGTGAGCACGGCGACATGTCCCAGGCAGTCGGTGACGCCTCGCCCGTAGAGCACGCCGCCGGGGCCTTGCCACAGCTCGAAGGGGCTGCGCTCCCAGCCCTCCGCCTGTTGGTCCGCCGGGACGACGTCGAAGTGCGCGCCGACGAAGCCGATGGCGCCTTCCCCCTCGCCCGGCACGGTGAGCACCAGGCAGGGACGCGACGCCTGGCCCGGCCCCGCCACGGACTCCGCCTGGATGAAGCCGCTCTCGATGTGCGGCGCCAGGGCGTCCAGCACCACCTGCGCGGCGAGCCGCTCCTCGGGCACCAGCCCCGCGCCAGGGTTGTTCTGCAGCTTCGGGGTCAGGGCGATGAGCCGCCGGAGCACGTCGAGGAAGCGGTCCTCACGCAGGGCAAGAGCTTTCATGAAACGGATTGGAGCCCAGGCGCGCGGTGGAAGTCACCGGAAACGAACAAGCGCCTCGGCCTGGACAGGCGCTGGCGTGGAGCGGTGGACGAAAGGGTCCGCGCAGCCTGGGTGACGCGGCGCTCCATGGCCGGCACTGGTGCGGCGCCAGGTCCGTCCGCATCTTGGAGGCACCATGCCAAAGACGTCACCACCGAAACCGCCGCGCGCGCTGTTCATCCGGGACTGGGCGCCCGCGTCCCCCGAACCACGGCCTGAGAAGGAAGCGCAGGTGACCACGATGGCGGTGGGTGAGGAGACGGGCGACGGCGGCGAGCTCCAACGCTGAGGACGCCCGTGACACGGACAGGCCCGGTGGTGCTGCTGGGTGCGCGAGATGACGCCCACGTCCTGGAGGTGGCGCGCCGGCTTCGGGCCGAGGACGTGGACACGGTGGTGGTGGACACGCGGGCCTTCCCCGAGCAGACGCGGCTGTCGCTCACCGAGTCGCTGGACGGCATCGTCGTGGACGGACGTGAGGTGGGGCGTCCGGCCGCCGTGTACCTGCGCGGCCTGCATGCGCACCCAATGGCCTTCGGCGTGGATGCCCAGGAGGCCATGGACGCGGACTGGCGCACCACGCTCACCGCGTTCCGCGAGAAGAGTGCGCTGCTCCTGGGACTGCTGGGCCGCTGGGAGCGGCTGGGCGTGCCGCTCTACAACCCGCCCTCTTCGGACTGGTGCATGCACAAGCCCACGCAGCTCGCCGCGCTCCAGGCCAAGGGGCTCCCCGTGCCCCGGACGCTGTGGACGAATGACGCGGAGGCGGTGCGCCGCTTCGCCCAGGAAGGGCGCGTGGCCTACAAGCCCGTCGTGGGCGGCGCGGCGACGCGCGAGTTGACTGAAGCGGACCTCACGGACGAACGCCTCGCGGCGCTCTCCGCCGCGCCCGTCACCTTCCAGGAGCTGCTGCCGGGTGAGAGCCTGCGCGTGTACGTGCTGGACGGCGCCGTCATCGCGAGCCTGCGCATCGTCTCGTCGTCGCTGGACTTCCGGCAGCACGAGGAGCGCATCGAGCAGGTGACGCTGCCGCCCGAGGTGGCACGCGACTGCGTGAAGGCGTGCGAGGTGTTGGGCCTGCGCTGGACGGGGATGGACTTGAAGCGGGGCGCGGACGGCGTGCCGCGCATCCTGGAGCTGAACGGCTCGGCGATGTTCCTGGGCTTCGACGCGCGCGGGGGCACGGACGTGGCGGGGCACCTGACGCGCGCGCTGGCGCGGCACGCACGCGGCGGGTAGCTCAGCGGCGGCCTAGGAACTGCGGGTCGGACCAGTCCCAGAGCCGCTCCGGGTGCTCGTCCACGTCGAGCGGGAGGCTGTTCCACCGGTACACCGCGCGCGAGCTGGCGCCGTGGACATGGAGGACCAGGCTCAACACGGCCAGCACCACGAAGGTGGCCGTCAGGCCGCGCCGGGCCTCGGGGCCCTTCCACTGGAGCGCGCGCACCACGGGGACGAGGAAGAAGACGAGGTAGGGCACCATGTCCGAGAAGAAGCGCGGGCCATACGAGTGCCCTGCCCACCAGTGCGGAAAGGTGGAGATGGCGGCCCAGTGCAGCGCCACCACCGCGACCAGCGCGGCATGCAGCCGGGAGAAGGTCCGGGCGCGCACGTCCATCCACAGGCCCCACGCGCTCATGAGGAGCACGGGGGTGAACACGAGCAGCCCGCGCGCGGGAGACACGAGGTTGCCGGCCAGGGCCTCGGCCACGCGAGCGGCGGACAGCTCCAGGCGCTGCGGTTCGTAATAGGGCGCCAGCACGGAGCCGTAGTGGACGAGGTTCACCGTCACCCACGGAATGGCGACGGCGAGCGCGCCCGCGAAGAACCTCCAGGCCTGACGCGGATGGGTCCACGGCACGTAGAGCGACAGCACCAGCACGGAGAGGCTGTTGGTGGGCCGCATGACGTAGGCGAGCGCCAGGGCGACGCCCGCCCAGGCCAGGTGACGCGGGGCCTCACGCGCGCGGATGAGGCAGAGGAGCACCCCGGTGAGGCACAGCAGCGAAGGGCCGTGCTGCCACAGGGCGCGGCTGGCGGTGGAGAGCAGCGGCGTGCAGAAGACGAAGACGGCGGCGAGCAGCAGCGCGCGTTGGCGGGACAGGTGCAGCGCGGTGCCCAGCACGAACATGACGACGCCAGCGAGCGCGGTCAGCGCGGAGGCGAAGAGCCGCTGCGGGCCATTCCACGCATCCAGGTCCACGCTGCCGGTGGCGTCGTAGATGTGACGCCAGTGCGCCAGGGGCTTCGCCAGGGATGGATGCAGCGTGCCCACGGGCGTGGCGAGGCGCACGAAGCCATCCACCAGCACGACCATGGGCACCGCGGCCAGGGAAGGCCCCAGGGGGAAGTAGTTGTAGAGGTGGCCGTCGCGCTCGTAGAGGCCGTGGCGGTAGGACTCGAAGGTGGGGGCGTATTCGTCCAGGTCGAGGTTCCCTTCACGCAGCAGTGACAGCGTGGTGGGGAGCGTCAGCTTGGAGTCGAAGGGCGTGTAGACGGGGAACGCCGCCAGCGCCGCGAAGAAGCCCACGAAGAGCAGCACCCGCCCCGCCCAGAGGCGAGACGTGGAGCGCGCGGGCGCGGAAGCCACGGGAGTGGAGACGGCGGATGAGCTCATCGCGGCGGGCCAACCTCGCGCGCTCCGGCAGCGGCGCGTTGGAGGGTCGCCGTCTTAGTGCCTTGGGGGCGTGAAAGCCAGGAGCAGGCTCAATGCCAGAGAATGCTGGCACCGCGGAACCTGGCGCGTATCTGGATAGACTGCCACTGCGGGTATGACACCAGCGCCGGGAGGCATGCATGGACAGCAGATGGGCACTCGTCACGTGGTTGCTCGCGCTGGCCTTCACGGCATGCGGGCACACCGCGCAGAAACCCCAGCAGGCATGGGAGCAAGTGCCACACGGAGAAGGCGAGTCATGCACCCACGCGGACCGGTGTGTCACATGGGTCTGTGATGGCGCCATACAATGTGGCCTCTACCTCTGTGAAGACGCGGGGAGGCTGCTCGCCAAGGGCGGTGGCACCATCGCCCCGCCCGCCGCGCCCGGCTCGGGTCCCCATCGGCGCTGGGGCAACGTCCAGAAGCTCCCCGGCGGAAATGGGCCTGTCTTCGTCTTTGACTGGCACAACTCGCCGCAGCCTGAACATCGAGCCCCGCGCCTACCATCAGGCCCTGACTGGGTCCGGCATCATCTCTTTCCCCAGGCAGAACATCTCGCGAAGTGGTTCGCGAGGAGCCCTCGCGCACTGAACGTGCATGACTTCACCCTGGTCATCGCGAAGGACACACATCAGCGCATCCACAGCGGCCCCCGAGGTGGCGCCTGGAACCAGGAATGGACCGACTTCGCTCGCAGGTATCCCGGCGCCTCCCAACAGCAGGTTTGGGAACACCTGGGGAAGCTGGTCCAGAAATACGACCTGATAGGCCCCATCGTCCCCTATTACTATCTGCGCTGATGACCTGCCGCTGGAGGCGCAGCACGTGAGGTTCTTCGAGGTTCTCGAGGATGAAGCCACGAGGCACTCGGGCCGCATCGACGGCGTGAGCCCCTGGTGCATCCCGAGCATCGACTGCACCCTCTGTGGCGGCTACGGCGGCCTCGGAGAGGCCTACCCCACCGTGGACCTCTCGCGTTTCGCACACCGTGCCCTGCTGGAAGAGCCGCGGAGTCAACAAGCCCTGTCACTGGAGGCATACCAGCAACTGTGCGAGCACCTGCGGCCGTGGGTCCCCCGAGGTGCCCCCTTGGAGCCCGGCACACAATTGGGGCCTGTCGCCGGCAAGGCCAAGGGCCGTTTTGGAGACTTCTACTTCCAGGCGCCCTGGGCTCCGTGGATCCGAATCTCAGCCCTGGAGAAACTTCACGCGGCCGGCGTGAGGGGCCTGCATGGCGCGCCAGGAGAATTGGGCTATCGCGGACAGCCAGCACCGCCCCTGCACTGCCTGGAGGTCCTCGCCCACGGAGCGTTGCATCCCTCCAGCCACGCTCCGGACTGGCAGGAGCCCTGTCCCCGGTGTGGCAGCCACCGGAACGGCTACCCAGCTGAGTCCGCCGTGCTGGCCGCGAGCACGCTGCCCGAGGACATCGACCTCTTCCGCCTTCGGGACTTCAAGACGATCATCGTCGCTAGCGAGCGCTTCGTCGCAGCCGTGAAGCAGCTTCAACTCAGCGACATCGCGTTCCGCGAGCTTTCCGTCCACCCAGACTAGGGCTGGGCCGCAGGCTCCTCTGACCGAGGCTCCACGCCCTCCACCTTGCCCACCTGGTCCAGGTCCTGCCGGTTGCTCAAGGAGAAGCGCACCAGCGCGCGGAGGATGCGATTGCGCTTCACGTTGCCAAGCACCTCCCGCAGGTCCTCGTACACCGTCGGGTCGCTGATGAGCCCGCCCACGGTGCCGTCTCCCTTCGCCACGGTCGCCGCAATCTGCTTCAGGTCCGCCGCCGCGCTGCCCAGGTCCGCGAACATGCCGCTCGCGTCGCCGTACACCAGCTGGTGCACCGCCCCGTTGGGGCTCTTCTTCGCGTCCTCGATGAGCCCCGCGAGCTGCCCGGCCGCCGCCCCCAGCTCCGTCAGCGCCTTCGCGCCATCCTGGCCGTAGACGAGCGCGTGCGCCGTGCCGTCCCCCGTGCGCACCTCGCGCAGAATCCCCTCCAGCTCACCCACCGCGCCATCCACCCGCGCCGCCGCGTTGGACGCGTTGGCCAAGAGCCCCCGCACCTCGCGCCCGGCCTGCTTGTCGTAGATGAGCGCGTGCAGCACGCCCTCGCCCTTCTCCACCTCTTCCAGCAGCGCCCGCAACGCGGCCATGCCGCGCGTCACGTCACGGGCCATCTCCGGGTTGGCGTACGTGTCCACCGCCGCCCGCAGCGACTTGCTGATGGCCACCGAGTTCTCCATCACCTGCGACGCCCCGTTGAGCAGCGCGGACAAGTCACCGCTCGAGGATGACTTGAGCACCCCGCCCGCCTCCACCGGCGGGGCCGTGGGGTTGCCCAGGGAGATGTCCACCGCCTTGTCGCCCAGCACCCCCATGCTGGACAGCTGCGCCACCGAGTCCTGCCGCACGCGGTCCGTGTAGCGTGACGACACCTGGAACTGGACCTCCAGCCGCGGGTCCTTCGGGTCGGGAGAGAAGACGATGCCCGTCACCCGCCCCACGTTGAGCCCCCCAAGCCAGACGGGAGACTCATCACTCAGGCCCTGCACGTTGGTGAAGTACGCGCGGTACGTCGTCTTGCGCTCGAACAGGCGCGACTGCTGGCCAATCACCATGACGACCACGCTGGCGACCGCCAGACCAATGGCGACGAACAGGCCCGCGCGAATCGCCAGGCGGCGCTCGGTTCCAACGGGAGAGAACAGGCTCATGGCGCGCCTCCAGGGAACAGCTCCACGCGGCGCGCGTCGAGGAAGGCACGCACCTCCGGGACGGTGGAGTGGAGCATCTCCCGCGGGTTGCCCACCTGCACGATTCTCCGATTGGCCAGCATGGCGATGCGGTCTCCCACGGTGAATGCGCTCACCATGTCGTGGGTCACGACGATGGAGGTGCAACCGAGCCGGGTCTTCATCGAGTTGATCAACACGTTGATGGACTGCGTGGTGACGGGGTCCAGGCCCGTGGTGGGCTCGTCCCAGAGGATGACCTCCGGCTCCGTGGCGATGGCCCGCGCCAACCCCACGCGCTTGCGCATGCCGCCCGACAAGTCGGAGGGCATCAGCCGCTCGGTGCCAGGCAGGTCCACCAGCGCCAGCTTCTCCGCGACGCGGGCGCGGACCTCGTCCGCCGGCATGTCCGGGAAGTGCTCGCGCAACGGGTACGCCACGTTCTCCCCGACGTTCAGCGAGTCGAAGAGCGCCGCGCCCTGGAACACCATGGCCACGTGCCGACGCACCGGTATGAACTGCTCCTCCGTGAAGCGCGTCAAATCGTGCCCCTGGAAGAGGATGCGTCCGGTGTCTGGCGACAGCAGCCCGATGAGGCACTTGAGCAGCACGCTCTTGCCCGTGCCCGAGCCGCCCATCACCACCAGCGTCTCGCCGACGCGCACGTCCAGGTCCATGTCGTCATAGACGTGCTTGGCGCCGAACGCCTTGGTCAGGTGCTCGAAATAGATGAGCTGCTCCCCCGGCCTGGGCGGCTGGAACGCGAACTCAGAAGCGGGCGAGGACGAGGAGCGCATGGCGCGTCACAGGTTCAGCGTGAGCTGGGTGATGAAGAAGTCCGCCAGGCACACGGAGACGGAGGTGGTGGCCACCGTCTGGGTGGTGGCGCGGCCCACGCCCTCCGTGCCGCCCTCCACGGTGAGCCCGCGGAAGCAGCCCACCAGGCCGATGATGAGCCCGAACACCGCGCCCTTGAACACGCCGGAGGCGAAGTCCGGCATCAGCACCGCGTCCAGCGCGCCCTGGAAGAAGAGGTTGAGCGTAATCGCGTACTGGAAGTTCACCACCAGCCCGCCCGCCACCAGCCCCACGACGTCCGCGAACACCGTGAGCACCGGCATCACAATCAGGCACGCCAGCACGCGAGGCACCACCAGCTTGCGCAGCGGGTCCGCCCCCAGCGCGCGGATGGCGTCCACCTGCTCGGTCACCGTCATGGCGCCCAGCTCCGCGGCGATGCCGCTGCCGATGCGCGCGCCCACGGTGAGCGCGGTGAGCACCGGCGCCAGCTCGCGGAAGAGCGTGAGGATGACCACGCGCCCCACGGTGTACTGCACGCCGAAGCGCGACAGGAAGTAGCCGAACTGCAGCGAGATGACGAGCCCCGCGAACATCGCGGTGAGCAGGGCGATGGGCAGCGAGCGCACGCCCAGCGACTCCGTGTGGTACACGAGCCCGCGCCAGTCATAGGGCGGACGCACCGCGCGGCTGAACACCTGCCCCGTCATCCGCGACAGCGCGCCCAGGGACTCCAGGCGCTCCTTCACGCGGTCCATGAGGCTCGGGGACCCGGATGCCGCCGCCGCGTCCACCTCGGGCTGCCGCGTCGTCATCCCTTGCGCTCCAATTCGAAGCCGGCCAGCAGCGCGTCGAAGTCCGCCATGCGCTCCTCCGCGAGCCCCGGCGGCGCCACGTAGGTGAAGTCGAACACGCAGGAGTCCTTCTTCAGCACCACCAGCTCCAGTTGAACGGGCACGCCATCCATCTTCGCCAGGTGGCGGCTGCGCAGGGCCTCGCGGCCATCCATGGGGATGCGCTGTTCGGAGACTTCCCGCCGGTCCGTGAAGCCCGCCAGCAGGTGCCGCGTGAGCACCTGGAGTGACGGGTCATCATGTCCCTTGCATGTGGCGTTGACGGAGAGCGCACGGCCCGTGCCCTCCTCGGCGAAGGCGAGGTCGTTGTCCTCCAGCCGCACCTGCTGCCAGTGCGCGGGCAGCTTGCCAATGCGGTAGCGCACGGCGGGCTTGGTGAGGACGGAATCCTCGAACGTCGTCCGGTGACAACCCGTCAGGGGCATGACCACCAGCACGCACAGCAACGTCATCCGCAGCATGGCACCGTTCTTCGTGGCTCTCTCCCGGCCCTGCGGCCGAGTCATGCGTCACAAGTGGCGCACCTGCAAGGAATTCCATGCCGTGTGGTAGGGGCCAAACGTCCACTGTCACACCTCTAAATCCTTCCTGGCGCGTCACATTCCCGCCACCCGTGAGGCGCCGGCCGGCCGTCGCGACACCAACCTGTCCAAGCGGGCATCACTCCGCGGGCAGTGCCCGGCCACCATCCCAACCCCAGCTTTGTCCCGACGCATGCAAGCCGCCCGGCTCGGAACGCAGCGCCCCGCGCGCGAAACCAAGGACAAGGAGGACCCCCATGGACGGCGGACTCGCGATATTCGGCTTCGGACTCTTCCTGCTGGGAATCGCCAACCTGTACGTGCGGCACAGCTACTGGCTGGCTGGCTGCGTGCTGCTCCTGGCGGTGGTGTCCATGGGGCTGGCCTTCAGCGAGTCCAAGCGACTGCGCGAGGTGTCGCTGGGCGTGGGCGTCGCGCTGCTGCTGCTCACCGTCGTCGCGCTCGCCGTGGGCACGTCCTGGTGGCTGCCGCTGGCCACCTTCCTCTTCGCCGTGGCGTATGGCGTGCTCTGGGCGGAGTACCGCTTCCCCTTCTTCCAGCACGTGGCCCCAGGCGACGCTCCGCGCCACTCCGAGCGGCGCTCCCACATCCACTGGCCCTGGCACCGCCGGCGCGTGACGCCGTGACTCAGGGAGCGGGAGGCGGCTGGGCGTCCGCGCGCACCGCCACCTGCCCGCCGTGCACGTCGAGCCAGAGCGTGTCATCCGCCGCCGCGCCCCGCACCAGCGAGCCGTCCGTGGTGGTGAGCACCACCTGCGCGCCGCTCTGGGCCAGGTAGCCCATCAGGTAGGCGTTGCGCTCGGGGTCCAGCTCGCTCGACACATCGTCCAGCAGCAGCAGCGGCAGGAAGCCCATCGCGGCCTCCAGGTTCTCGATTTCGGCAATCTTCCAGCCGAGCACCAGCGCCCGCTGCTGTCCCTGGCTCGCGTAGGCCCTCGCGCTGCGGGCCCCCAGCGTCACCGAGACGTCATCCGCGTGCGGCCCCACCGAGGTGAAGCCGCGCTCCATGTCCCGGCGCAGGCGCGCGGCGAGGCTCTCCCGCAGCAGGGACGCCAGCGTCGGCTCGTCCGCGGCGGCGAAGTCGCCCTCCAGATGCGCGGGGCGGTAGTGGTACACGGCCGGGTCCACCGTGCGGCCAATGGAGGCGAAGGTCGCCTGCGCCCTGGGCGCCAGCTCCGCCATCAGCGCGCGCCGCCGCGAATAGAGGCGCGCGCCGGCCTTCGCCAGCGTCTCGTCGTAGGCCTCCAGGTACACCGCGTCCACGGTGTGCCCTTCGCGCAGCAGGCGGTTGCGGTTCTTCAAGGCCCGCGCGTACTCGCGGCTCTCGCGCAGGAAGGCGGGGAAGCGGTTGAACACCGCCCGGTCCAGGAAGCCGCGCCGCGAATCCGGCCCGCCCTTCACCACCTCCAAATCGTCCGGCGTGAAGGCCACCACGGACACGCCGCCGAAGTAGTCCTCCAGGCTGGAGGCCTTCTTCCCATCCACGAAGGCCTGCCGCGTGCCGCCGCCCACCTCCACGGCGATTTCACGCTCGGCGCCCTTGAGGAGGAAGCGGCCCGTCACCCGCGCGCCCTGCGAGCCCCAGCGCACCAGCTCCGACAGGCGCCCCGCGCGCAGGGGCTTGAGCGTGGCCAGGAAGTAGAGGGCCTCCAGCAGGTTCGTCTTGCCCTGCCCGTTCTGCCCCACCGCGATGGTGGCGTGGGCGCTGGGCGTGAGCTGGACCTGGGGGAGGTTCCGGAAGTCGTGGACGTGAAGCGCGAGGAGCCGCACGGCCCCTCCGTATCACCTCTCCGCCCTCCGGCGGGGGACCTATCTCGCGGGCCGCAGCGGCAGCTCCACCACGAAGGTCGCACCCTCGCCGGGCCGGCTGTCCACCTGGATGGTGCCGCCCAGGGCCTCCACCAGCGTGCGCGTCACGTACAGCCCCAGGCCCATGCCGCCGTAGTTCCGCTCGGACACGGCGCGCTCGAACTTCTGGAAGATGCGCGCGTGGGCTTCCGGGTCGATGCCAATGCCCCCGTCCTTCACCCACAGCCGGGCGCCCGTCCCAACAGGCGCCACGTCGATGTGCACGGGCGCGCCCGCGCCGTACTTGAGCGCGTTGGACAGCAGGTTGGAGACCACCTGCTCCAGCCGCAGCCGGTCCCACGCCCCCTCGAGCCCTTCAGCCCGCGTGACGTGCAGCGCGCAGCCGGCGCGCGCCGCCTCCAGCTCGAAGCGCGCGGCCACCTCGCGCACGAGCGAGGGCAGGTCCACCGGCTCGACCCGGAGCTTCAGCCGGCCGGTGCTGATGCGCGACACGTCGAGCAGCCCGTCCACGAGCTCGGCCAGACGTGTCACCTGCCGGCGCATGGCCTCCACCTCGCGCCCGTGACGCTGGGCCAGCGCGGACTCAGGGTCCGCGTGGATGGCGCGCGCGAAGGACTGGAGCCGCAGCCCCAGCGACGTCAGTGGCGTCTTGAGCTCGTGGCTGGCCACGGACAGGAACTCGTCACGGGCGCGCACGGCCTCCTGGAGG
This sequence comes from Myxococcus sp. SDU36, assembly GCF_030168875.1. Lineage (NCBI taxonomy): Bacteria > Pseudomonadati > Myxococcota > Myxococcia > Myxococcales > Myxococcaceae > Myxococcus > Myxococcus sp. SDU36. The sequence goes on along the minus strand of NZ_CP077414.1, from coordinate 6,881,462 downwards.
TGCTGCTCCACCGTCTTCAGGCGGGTGATGTCCAGGAAGGGAATCACCACCACGGACGGGTGGCCGTGCATGGCCGGCAGCGTCTCGGACGAGATGCTGAGGGCGTACTGGCCCGCGGGCGTGTGCCAATGGACCTCCAGTCCGTCCAGCCGCTCGCCCCGGGCCGCGCGGGTGGAGGGGATTTCATCCACGCTCAGCCGGCGGCCCTCCAGGTCCGTGACGTGGAAGTGCTCGCCATACGCGGTGGCGGGCACGTCCTTGGGGATGTTCAGGCCGTAGAGCCGGTCCGCCGCGGCGTTGGAGAAGTTGAGGTCGCCGCTGGCCGGGTCCGCCATCACCACCGGCATGGGCATCAAATCCAGCACGGCCTCCAGCCACTTCTGCTGGCTCTCCACGGCCTGGCGCGCGAGCACCTGTTCGGTGACGTCGAAGGCGAAGGTCACCAGCCCGTCCACGAGCCCGCGCTCGTCGCGCAGGGGCTCGAAGATGATGTTCCAGAACTTCGTCTCGACGTGGCCTGCGCCCTCGTAGTCGATGGTGACGGGGTACTCCCGCGCGATGGCGCGCTCGCCCGTCTCCAGCACGCCCCGGTGGAGGCTCAGCAGCTCCGGGGACAAATCCGGAATGGCCTCCTCCTGGGTGCGCCCGTTGAGCTCGCGTCCGCCCATGAGCTTCTGGAGCAGCGGGTTGGCGAACTCGTAGCGCAGCTCGTGGCCGCGCAGCACGTTGATGGCCACGGGCGCCTGGGTGAAGACCTGGAGCAGGTTGCGCCGCTCCGCCTGCGCCGCCTCGCGCGCCGCCAGCTCCGCCGTCAGGTCCTGGTAGGCCACGGCGATGTGCGTGACGCCGCCGCTGGAGGCGACCAGGGGGAAGCCGGTGCAGGAGATGGCGATGCGCCGCGCCTCGGCGGGCGCGCGGATGTGCTCCAGCTCCTTCACGTCGTACCAGAACACCGGCGTCTGGATGCGCTCGCCCGACACGGCCCGCCGGAGCAGCTTCGCGTAGCCCAGCCGCGCGAGCAGCTCGTCCTTGAAGAGGCTGTACTCGGGCGGCGGCGCCGCGCCGAACATCGCCAGGAAGGCGGGGTTGGTGAGCAGGCAGTGGCCGTCCGAGGTGAAGACGGCGTAGGGCACCGGCGAATGGGTGAACAAGCCTTCGAGCAGCGCCAGCGAGTCAGGTACCTCGGCGAGCTGCTCGCGCAAGGAGCGGGGCTCCGTCACCACGGGCCTGCTGCGCATGTCCTGACTCCGTTGCTGACCCATTCGCGTCACCAAGTGCCCAGGGCCTAGCAGAGCCACCCCGGGCTGCCCAGTCCACCGTTGTCCGGCCGCCTGCCCACTGGGGCCCCCTGACACGCACAGGGTGCTGGTGCACCGGGGAGCCCATGCCAGGATGCACGCACCATGGCGGACTCCCTCAAGACTTTCTTTGACGCGCGGCTCGTCGAACGCCTCGCCGCGTCACTCCACGCCGCGGCGCCGACCTTCCCCCGCGCGGCCTTCATCCGAGAGGCGGCGAAGGGCCTGGATGGCCATGAGCTGATGGACCGGGCGCGTCATATCGCTGGCGCGCTGCACCGTGCGCTGCCCGGCGACTACCCGGAGGCGGTGGAGGTGCTGCTGCGCTCGCTCGGCCCCCGGACGGAGGCCACGGAGGGCGGGGCCATGGCCTCCTTCTTCTACCTGCCCCATACGATGTACGTGGCGGAGCACGGCCTGGCGCACTTCGAGCCGTCCATGCGCGCGCAGCACGCGCTCACCCAGCGCTTCACCGCGGAGTTCTCCATCCGGCCCTACCTGGAGCGGCACACCGCCAGGACGCTGGCCCGCCTGCGTGAGTGGACGGAGGACCCGAGCGAGCATGTCCGGCGGCTCGTGTCGGAGGGCACGCGCACGCGCCTGCCGTGGGCCTCGCGGCTGCGCGAGTTCCAGAGGGACCCCACGCCCGTGCTCGCGCTGCTGGAGCGGCTGAAGGACGACCCGGCGCTGTACGTGCGCCGCTCGGTGGCCAACAACCTGAACGACATCGGCAAGGACCACCCCGCCCTGCTGGTGCAGGTGGCGACGGCGTGGATGAAGGACGCCACGCCGGAGCGGGAGTGGCTGGTGCGCCATGCGCTGCGCTCGTCCATCAAGCGCGGAGAGCCCGCGGCGCTGGCGGTGGTGGGCGCGCGGCCTCCGTCGGGCATCGAGGCCCGGGTGACGAAGCTGCCCCGCCGCGCGGCCCTGGGTGACACGGTGGAGGTCCACTTCGAGGTGGCCAATCGCTCGAAGCGGCCACAGACGCTGGTGGTGGACCTGGCCGTGCACTTCCAGAAGGCGAACGGCGAGGCGCGGCCCAAGGTGTTCAAGGTGCGCGAGCTGCTGCTCGGCCCGGGACAGGCGGAGACGGTGAGCAAGCGCGTCTCCTTCGCGCAGCTCACCACGCGCAAGCACTATGCGGGCCCGCACCGCTTCGAGGCCCTGGTGAATGGACAGGGCTTGCCGCTGGGCGTCGTCGAGGTCGGCGAGTAGGTGGCCGACTCCCTTTTCGTCATGAACCGAGGCCCCACAGGCAACTCCCTGGCGTGCGGCGGCGATACCTGAATTGCGGGACGCCTTCCGCCCCCCAGGGAGCATGCGCATGACCATCAAGGGTTCGAAGCCTGTGATTCCCCCGTCCACCGCGGGGGCCGCGACCCGAAAGCCGGAGGCGCCCGCCCGCGCCACGGAGCGCAAGCCGTCCCCGCCCCCGGGGCACCCGGCGCAGTCTCGCTTCGAGCCCACCCGACCGCCCGTGAACAGGGCTCGCCTGGACGGCGCGGCCCCCTTCGAGCCCGCCCCGCGCAAGGCCCAGAGCGCGGCCGAGGCGCTACGCCAGGGCGCGCCGCCCGACACCGCCCAGGCCGCGACGCTGACCGCGGCGCAGTTGGCGCGCTTCTCCGGCGCCGCGCCCAAGGTCCGCCTGCCACAACTGATGTCCCAGCAGGCGAGTTCCCTGTCGACGGCCGACGCGGCCCCGGCTTCCGCCGCGCGCGAACTGGACGCGGACTCCAAGGCCCAGGCAGAGGAGGACTTCGAGCGGTTGATGAACGCGCACTACCTCTCGCGGCCCTACCTGACGTCGGAGCTGCTTCAGGAGCATGCGGGAGACCCGGACTATCAAGCCCACCTCATCGGGTTGCTCGCCCAGAGCGGCCCCGAGGGTGAGCTCCAGAACGTGATTGCGGGCTTCGAAGGGCTCTTCATCATCAGCGGGGCGGGCGAACACCGAGGGACCGAGGCGCAGCGCGAGGCGGTGCTGGGCGCGCTCCAGGCCGCGCTCGACGCGGGGGTCATCAACACCGCGGACCTCCAGGCCTTCTCCCAGGTCGCACCGGGCGTCTGGGAGGAGGTGATGGGCGCGCTGGACGTGCAGGTGGCCCAGCCGCCCGCTGGCGCGGACGCCGCCGTGGCCGAGGTGGAGCAGGCGACGAGCGACTACGAGGACGCGAAGGCGGAGGCCCAGAAGAAGGACGAGTGGCTGGCGCAGCAGCTCGCGGACATGGGGGACCTGCTCACCGAGGAGCAGCGTCAGGCGTACATCAACGCGTTCCGCAACGACCCGGAGAACAAGGCCGTCTACGACGAGCTGGAAGCGACGGCGGCGCGGCTCGCGGAGGTCGTGCAGGACAACGCCTCCGTCATGGAGGCCGCCGCGTACGCGGACCCGCAGGGGGATGGCGCGGCGCTGCGCAAGGCCCTGGAGCTGCTGGCGGACTCCAGCCACGCCGCGGTGGCGCTGGAGATGGGCGCGCGCTACCTGGCGGACCCCACCAGCCCCATGGGCCAGGTGGTGGCCCACTGGGGTGACTTCGAGACGAAGGTCCTGGAGAAGGGCATCGCCAACGCGACCGCGCAGTTGCTGGCGGACGAAGACCCGGAGACGGCGTTCGCGCGGCTGCAGGAGCTGCTCGAGCCGCTGAAGAACGCCAAGGGGCCCGCGGCGACGGCGTACCAGGAGCTGAAGGACGGGCTGGAGGCCATCCAGCAGGCGCGTGCTGGGAACTACGACCGGCTGACGCAGCTCGCGCAGAACTGGGATTCGGCCTCGCCCTTGATGCGAGGGCTCGCCGTCGCGGGCGTGGCCTTCGGCGCGGTGTCGGCCATCAATGCGGGCCGCGAGGGCGACTTCGCCGGCATGCTCCAAGGGCTGGCGAGCGCGGGCGAACGCGGCGCGCAGCTGACGGCGGGCGTGCTGCAGTCCATGTCCATCGTCGGGGAGTCCTCGCGTGCGGCCTCCTTCGCGGCGAAGCTCGCGCCGGCCCTGGGCCTGGTGGCCAATGCCACCGCGCTGGGCATCCACCTCAACCAGTTCGCCCAGGAGCAGAACCCGGGCTACCTCATCGCGGCGTTCGGCGACGCGCTGGGGGTCCTGGGCTCCGCGCTGGAGCTGACACCTGCCGCGCCCGTGGGGCTCATCATCAACGGCATCGGCGCGGCCATCAGCGTGATTGGCGAGCTCAGCGTGGCGCCCTTCGAGGCGGCGAAGCTGAATGATGCGCGCGAGCGGTATCTGGAAGAAATTGGCGTGTCGCCCGAGCTGAGCGAGACGCTGCGCGCCGCCGACCCGGAGCGCATCGAGGAGCTTCGGCACGAGCTCGGCATCTCCGCGGAGGACGTGCAGGCCCTGGCCGTGAACCTGCCATGGCTCCTCACCGAGGGCACGAACAACGGGCTGTACTTCGACCCCGTGGTGGAGCTGTTCAAGGCCTACGGCATCACCGGTGACGACGCCTACGCCCTGCTGTCCACCATGGGCAACGGCCACGAAGACCGGTCCTTCAGCACCTTCGTGGTGCTGAACAACATCTCGCGTGAGGCAGGCTTCGCGCAGACGCCCGAGGACTTCGACCGCCTGCTCCAGAGGCTCCGCGAACAGCTCCCCGAGCACGCCAGCACCATTGACGCGATTCTGGCCGCGCGCGACGCGCAGGGGTGACGCGCTGCCGTCAACGGGTGGGGAGCTCACGACAAGCGACTCCCTCCAGTCCGAGGCGCCTCACCGCATCCACGAGCCGCTCGGTCCCGATGATCATCGTCGCGAAGTTCGCGAGCCGGAACACTCGTCCTCCGCCGCTCGCGCCCCTCGCTGGCGACCGTGTCCTCTCCACTTCAGACAACGCGGACCTGTCACCGCGGCCCGAAAATCTTCACCAGCTTGTTGTAGACGCCCATCACCAGCAGGGGCGACACCCACTGGCCAATGAAGCGACTGGGGCGCGAGCGGCCCGTCAATTCCAGGATGAAGGACGAGGCCATCGCGGCGAGGCTCGCCACCAGGAACACGTGTGAGGGCACCTTCGCCGTCTGCTGCTCAATCAACCGTGTCAGTGACGGCTCGGCGTGCTCGGCCCGCACCACCGGGGGCACGTCCCTGTAGTCCTGCTCCGACGCCCGGCTCGCCGGGTTGACGTCCGTCTCCATGCTCCCTCCCAGGGCGGGCAGGCAGGCCCGCCGCATGCAGCGCTCTTCCGTCAGGCGGCGCCATGCAGCCCGGCGGAGAGGTCCCCATCATGGTGTGACCGATGGAGGCAAAGGGCGAGATGGCGAACGAGTCCATGCACACAGACGCCGGCCAGTCAGGCGACCTTCAGCTCCCTGAAGAGGGCGCGGGCCCCCTGCTCCAGCGCGACTACTGGGCGGTCATCCAGCACTGCCGGGTCTCTCCCGAGGAGCTCATGCGCTGGGTGGCCGTGCGCTTCGCCGAGTTCGCGCCCGCCGAGCTCTGCGTCTTCGAGCGCAAACAGCAGGAGCGCGAAGGCCAGCCGCTGGCGCTGGACGAAGAGCTGACGGTGAAGATTCAGGGCGCGGGCACCTCCGCCGTGCGCGTCATCCACCAGGACGCCCAGAGCTTCACGCTCGGCACGCTCCACGGGCACCCGGAGGCGGGCCGCATCACCTTCGGCGCTTACCGGAACGCGCGCGGCGATGTCATCTTCCACATCCGCAGCCGGGCGCGCTCCGGCTCGACGTTCCACTACCTCGGCTTCGTCACCGCCGGAGACGCCATGCAGACCAACACCTGGACCGAGTTCGTCCTGCGCGCCGCGCTGACGGCCGGCACCGGAGTGCATGGCGTCATCCACGCGGACACCACCGAGCTGGAGGGCGAACCGCCCGGCGGCGACACCGTCCACGGGCCCACCTTCCTGGCGCGGGGAGACGGAAGACAATGATTGAGTGGCGCTGGTTCTCCGGCTGGACGGAAGCGGAAATGGTGCCTCGGCTGGCGCGGGCTCGCACGCTGGAGCGCAACTTCCCGGAGGTCTCCGGGGAGATGACGCTGCAGGGCGGGTGGAGCCAGGTCCGCTCGGAGAGCGTGCTCGGCCGCGAGCCACCAGGGCGCCCTGTCCCGGGCGGCCTCTTCGAGCGCGCCCAGCAGGTGCTGGAGACCTTCGACTTCTCCGACCCGCGCATCGTCGCCTGGCACTTCTCCGACGAGGAGCCGATGCAGGGCCGCACGGTGCTGCTGGAGCTGCGCTCGCTGGGCCAGCAGCTGCGCTACCTGTGCGGCGTGCGGGTGGGCGGCACGCGCGAGGAGCACGGCGAGGCGTGCAGCATCTTCGGCTTCAGCTTCGAGACGCTCGATGGCCACATCGAGGCCGGGCGCGAGTGGTTCCTGCTCAAGAAGGACCACGAGCGCGGCGAGGTGCGCTTCCACATCGAGGCGGCCTGGCGCCCCGGCCAGTTCCCCAACTGGTGGAGCCGGCTGGGCTTCGCGATGGTGGCCCCGCGCTACCAGCGCGCGTGGCACCGACTGACCCACGTGCGGGTGCGCGAGCTGGCGTTGAAGCACCCGGAGCTCGTCGGCCAGCACGCGAGCCACGGCCAGTTGGCGCACTCCGGCCATGCGCTGGGGACGGCCCCGGTGCAGTTCTTCGCGCGGCGGGCGCCAGGACGGCGAGAAACGCAGTTGGAGGAGGAGATAGAGGCCATGAATCGAGGACACGGGTTGAGGGCCCTGGGCTTGGGCGTGCTGGCGGGGATGCGGAGCATGAGCGCGCCGACGCTGGCGAGCCGCTGGCTGATGAAGACGCAGCCTGACAGCGCGGACCGGCTCACCCGGGCCCTGGCGCATCGCTGGACGCCGCGCGTGCTGGGGCTGCTCGCCGTGGGTGAGCTCATCGCGGACAAGCTGCCGATGACCCCCGCGCGCATCAGCGCCGTGCCGTTGACGGGCCGGATGGTGTCGGGCGCCCTGGCCGCGGCCTCGGTGACCACGGAGCGTCAGCGCGGCATGCGGCTCGCCGCGGCGGCCCTGGGCGCCGTGGCGGCGCTGGCGTCGAGCTGGGCCTGCTATTCGCTGCGGCGCGCTGCCACGAAGAAGCTGGGCGTGCCGGACGTGGCCGTGGCCCTGACGGAGGACGCCCTCCTCGCGGGCCTGGCCTCGCGGCTGCTGCCCGTCTCCAAGGGTGAACTCCAGCCAACGTGAGCACGCGCGTCTCCTCCACCGCAAATGATAGAGACTGACTCACGGCATGTTCAGGATTGCCGATATTACCGAACCTGAGCTTCGGCCGCTTCCGTGGGTGACGCGCAGCCCCCATCTCGCAAGTGGGACTCGTAGGTAGTGGTGACTTCGGGCCAAGATACCTGGAGAGCTAGCCAAGGGCGCTTTCAGGGGGAGGAAGGAAGGCCGATGGCCCCGAAGCCGCTTTCGAGCGCTTCGTGAGCCAGGGCTCAGTACCCGCCATGACGAGGTTGCTCATGCGCGAGCCTTAAATCCCATGCGGATTGACACCTTGACCGAGCAGCATCGTCGGCTACAGGACACCAGCAGTTCGCAACTGCTCGGCGAGTTGCTGAACTAGCCCGCTGTCGGTTGCTGCCCTTGTGGGCCAAGAGGAGGCACTTGGCAAGGCTCGTGTTCCTGGCATCTCCGCCGAAAGAGGTCGCGAATCAGGAAGTAGCGGAGTTCGGGCGTGGTCTCCTGCTTCCCAGTCTGCTCCTTAGGTCGCGCCCTGAAGTCGACCTCGCCATGAGCGTTAGCGTGGTCATCGGGACGAATATGCTACCCGCTCTTGACAACTACGAATGCACGCCTTACCTTTCGTCCTAAGGACGAAAGGTAAGGCGTGCATAAACAACCTCAATGAAGCTTACCTATGGAAAGGCACTGGTTCACCAATTAGCAGCAGAGAACAGGAGAGTCGTGTCCGATTGGCGCGCACTCCTGCTGCTCCGTCGAGCGAGTCATCAAACCAAGCCCGAGGATCGGCGCTGGCGTGACGCCCCCACTAGCCTTGAGGCCATTCACCCCATTATGAGCAGACTGGTGAACTCAAATGAGTTTGCCCTGGTGGAAGGGTGTCCTCATGTCTACGAAGCACTCGCGCCATATGGGCGCTCGGGGATTATCGGGGCTGAGGAGGTGCTTATGGAAGCACATCCATTTGCGGCGCTCAGCCACATCACCGCCCTGGCCTTCCATGGCCTTACAGATGACTTCCCGCAGGAGATCCATGCAGTCGTGCATTCCGGCCCAAGCAGTCATCTGATCCCGCCTGGCATACAGCAAGAAGACTGGGCTGAAACCGGGTGGGCGGCCTGGGGACGAATGCCTAAGAGTCTTTTTGGTCAATCTATTGACTGGCATCGACTACGTACAGCGCCCTCCGATTTTGGCACCGCGGAATACCGCCCCCACGGATACCCTGTTCGCGTTACGACGCCTGAGCGAACCCTGGTAGATGGCCTCGCCCATCCAGAATGGTGTGGGGGGCTCCAAAAGGTACTCCAAGCATGGGTGCAGGCGCGTGACGTCCTGAACGTAGATGCTCTAGTCGAGTTCGTCGACACTCTCAATCAAGGAGTACTGCGCCAACGCACCGGATTCGTCATGGAGCAATTGGGACTACACCACGCGGCCCTCCAGGAGTGGCCGCACCTCGCCAAACGAGGAGGCTCAAGCCGACTTGCTGGCAGTGAGCCGTTCGCCCCTACCTTCAACGATCGGTGGAAGCTCTCAATTAATGCCCCAATCGAGGCGCTCCACCCTGGAGCGGGAGAATGAAGGCTCTCTATCCGGAGGCCTTGTCAAACATTAGAGCATGGGCCAAGGAAAACTCTCGACCTTTCACAGAAGCGCGTAATCGCTTCGCACAGGGCGCCATCCTCCGGGCCATTGCCAGTTCCAACTGGCTCAGCAGAATCCTCGTATTCAAAGGCGGAAACGCTCTTGACTTCGTTTGGCAGCCAAACCGAAGCACGAAGGACCTCGACTTCTCCTCCATAGAATCTGGACTGACGGCAGATGACATACAAAAACATCTAGGGCGTGCCCTCGAGCAGACAGGTCGATCTCTTGGCATCAGTTTCCGCATCCAAAAAATTGACCGCCAGCCTCCGGGTCCCAACCGCACATTCGTGACCTATCAGGTGAGCGTAGGGTTTGCACTTGAGGATGACCTAAACAACCGCGACCGCATCGCACGAGGGGACCCCTCGAAGGCTGTCATTCCTATTGACATCAGTCTCAACGAACCCGTCTGCGGAGATGAACTCGTCGAGATCCATGGGCTTGCGCGTCTTCGAGTGAGCACAGTGGACGACATCATCGCAGAAAAACTACGTGCACTGCTACAGCAGCCGATTCGAAAGCGTAATCGTTGTCAAGACCTCCTAGACATTGCAATGCTCGTTCGAACCCATCCAGAAATCAACCACATACGAATCGCCGAATACCTACACAGGAAAGCCCATGCTCGTGGCGTACCCGTATCACACGCCGCGTTTGACAATCCGGAAGTAAGCCAACTGGCCCGAGTGGACTACGACAGCCTCAAGCAGACAGCGAGGACTTTCATCCCCTTCGAGGAAGCATGGCTCGAATTGCGCGCCTTGGTCGCACAACTCAGCCTTGACTGACAAGGATTGGACTGCCAGGTCTCCAACCTGGGATTCCGTGGCTCGAACATGGCCATCCCCTCCACGTCGATCAGAGGCCAGTTGGTGTAGCCCCCTGAAGAGTCGGACAGGCTCGTTCGGCTAATAAGCGAGTCTGAGCATGGAGAAGAAGAGCCAAGAGGGAGCCCCTGAGGGGGCGGAGAAGGGCAAGCGCCGTCGGCGGTATTCGGCGGCGGAGAAGCTGCGCCTGGTGACTGAGTGCGAGGCGCCGGGCAGTAGCGTGTCCCTGGTGGCGCGGAAGTACGGCATCAGCCCCAGCCAGCTTTTCCGCTGGAGGCACCTGAAGGAGGCGGGCGGCGTGTCCGGCCTGCAGGCCGGGGAGGCCGTGGTGCCCGAGTCCGAGGTGCAGGCGATCAAGGCCCAGGTGCGAGAGCTCCAGCGGCTCTTGGGCAAGAAGACGCAGGAGGCGGAAGTCCTCCGGGACGCGGTGGAGTTGGCTCGCGAAAAAAAACTATTGTCGCCCGCGGCCTTGTCGAAGCTGGGAGGCATCCTGTGAGCGCGGTGGCCCGGGCACTCGGCGTGTCCCGCTCCACCCTGCATCGTCCCCTGGGGGCTCGGGAGCCCCGCCGCCCAGACGCGCATGCCGACGCCGAGGCGCTGGAGGGACTCAAGGCCGTCGCCCAGGAGCGCGCCACGTACGGCTACCGCAGGGCGTGCGCCGTCCTCAACCGACAGCGCCGGGCGGAGGGGAAGTCGCCCGTCAACCACAAGCGGGCGTACCGGCTCATGCGCGACGCCCAACTCCTCCTCCAGCGGCACACAGGGAAGCCTACTCGTACCCACGAGGGCACCATCATCACGCTGAAGTCCAACCTGCGCTGGTGCAGCGACGGCTTCGAAATCCGCTGCTGGAACGGCGAGCGCGTCCAGGTGGCCTTCAGCCTCGACTGCTGCGACCGGGAGCTCATCGCGTACCGTGCCTCCGTCGAGCACCCCACCGGCCTCACCATTCAGGATTTGATGGCCGAGACGGTGGAGGCCCGCTTCGGCCCGGGCACCTCGAGGGTGCCGCACCCGGTGGAGTGGCTGTCGGACAACGGGCCCGTCTACACGGCCAAGGACACGCGCGACTTCGGCCGGAATCTGGGCCTGGTGGTATGCACCACGCCCGCCTACTCCCCGGAGAGCAACGGCATGGCCGAGGCTTTCGTGAAGACGTTCAAGCGCGACTACGTGTACGTCAACGACTTGCCCTCCGCTTCCCACGTCCTCACCCGGTTGCCCGCCTGGTGCGACGACTACAACCGCTGCCACCCTCATCGCGGATTGAAGATGATGTCACCCCGCGAGTTCCGTAGTGCTAACTCCCAACCCTGAGCTGTCCGATTTGACGGGGGCAACTACACCAGTCATCCCCCCGCACCCATGCCTGCTCGCTCAATGCTGAGACCACCTCTAGACTTGGGCACATCAACCGCGCCACGCCGCCGCGCGGGCCGCGTGCACCAGCGCGGGCAGGTCCTTCACAGCCGAGCCCGCGTCGGCCCCGGCCTCCGCCGTGGGTACGCGCGCCCGCTCGGGCGAGAACAGACGCGCGGGTGTCTGGCCCTGGCCACGCAGGAGGATGAACAGCCGCAGCGCGTCCCGCAGCCGCTCCACGTCCTCGCCCTGCTCGCCTCGAGCCCGCTGCGCCGCGTTCCACAGCCGCGCCCACGCGGTCTCCTCGTTCCAGGCGCCCACGGGACGCTCGCGGGACAGCAAGGCCAGCTGCGCGGCCAGCTCGAAGAGCCCCGCGCGGCCCTCACCGAAAGCCTCGCAGGCCGAAAGCCGCACCTCCTCGGCCACATCCACGCCCGCGCCGCCCGACTCCTCTGGACGGCCGGCGCTCGCGTGCCCCACGGGCCAGCCCATCCGCGAATCGTCGCCCCTGAGCCCCCCCGTGGGTGGCTGCAGGCCAGGCGCCGCGGACGGCCCAGGCCCGCCAGTCCGCGGCTCCGCGCCACGCCCCTCGCGCGCAGCCAGCCACGCCAGCAACGACGGCACCTCGGCGTCCGTGGGCACCACCGGCGCCAGGCGCGCCTCCAGCACGCCGCGCAGCCGCGCCCAGGCCACGCCCCGCCAGAAGGCCGCGTGCAGCAGCAGCTCCGGCCCGCTGCGAGGCACCCGCCGCGGCGCGCGAGAGACTCGGGCCAGCAGGAAGCGCTTCACCTGCCCGCGCGTATCGAAGTGCTCCAGCCGCTGCCACAGCGCCGCCAGCGCCGCCTCCGCCAGCGGCAGGGCCCGCTGAAGGGCCTCCGCCTCCTCCGCCGTGAAGGGCAGCCCCCCTTCCGGCGCGGGACGCTTGAAGACGTGCTCGAACACCTCCGCGGCGGCGCACGCGGCGCGCAGCTCCGGCAGGTTGCGCGGCAGCAGCTCCACCGCCCGCGCCCAGATGTGCCGCCCCAGGAGCGGCCCCGCCTCCAGCACCGTCTCTTCCAGCTTCAGCAGCGCCTCGCCCAGCGTCGCGGGCCGCCCTGGCGCGGGCAGCCGCTTGAAGGCCACGCGCTGGACGTCCTCCCGCAGGCGCTCCACCTCGCGCATCAGCTTCATGGGCGCGGCGCTCGCCGGCCACCCCTCCGCGGCGGCGCGGCGCTTCAGCGCGGCCAGGGTGGCGTCCACCTCCGGCTGCGCGCGCGCCACCTCCAAGAGCAGCTCGAACTGCGAGCGCACCCGCTCCTTCCAGAAGAAGGCCGCCAGCAGGCCGCGCAGGGCGCGATAGCGCAGCCGCGTGGCCTCCAGGAGGTCCGCGCGGTCCTCCAGCCGGGCGCGCAGGTTGTCCGGGTGCGTGGCCATGCCCTCACCATAGGAAGGCACCGGCCGGGTGTCAGGCCCCCACGGGGCCCGACGCGTCACGAGTGAACGGTGCGGGCCCGCTCAAGGGGCCCTGGCCGACTCACACGCGCATGGGCATGACGACGGCGGTGAAGCTCCGGTCGCCGGGGGCGTGGAGCACGCCCGGGCTGTGCTCGTCACCCAGCTCGAAGGAGACCTCGTCCGTCTCCGTCACGGCGAGCACGTCCATCAAGTAGCGAGCGTTGAAGCCGATGGTGATGCTGTTGCCGCGGTAGGCCAGCTCCAGCACGTCCTTGGCCTCGCCCAGGTCCGGGTTGCTCGCGGTGATGATGAGCTGGTTCTCCTCCAGGCCGATGCGGACCGCGTTGCTCTTGTCCGCCGACAACAGGGCGATGCGCTTGAGGCTCTCCAGCAGGCGCACCTTGGGCACCAGGACGACCTTCTCCCCTTCCTTGGGGATGACGCGCTGGTACTCCGGGAACTGCCCGTCGATGAGGCGCATCACCATGGTGAGGCCCGGCTTCTTGAACAGCGCCGAGTTCTCCGCGAAGCCCAGGTGGCACTCCGCGTCCGGCGCCTCGTCCAGCAGGCGCTTGAGCTCCATCAGGCCCTTGCGGGGGATGATGACGCCGCTCTTGAGCTTGAAGTCGCCCGGCAGGTCGCGCTCCACCAGCGCCAGCCGGTGGCCGTCGGTGGCCACCATGCGGACCTTGCCGTTGGCCTGGGGCTCGAAGAAGACGCCGTTGAGGATGTAGCGCGTCTCGTCGCTGGAGATGGCGAACTGCGTCTTCTTGATCATCTCCAGCAGCGTGTTGCCCCCCACCTGCACCAGGGGCGCGTTCTCCTCCTTCGGCAGCTTGGGGTACTCCTCGGCCGCCATGCCCACGATCTTGAAGTGGGCCGAGCCGCTGGAGATGTCCACGTAGTTGTTGGCCAGCTTCTTCAGCGTGACCTGCGCGTCCGGCAGGTTCTGGACGATGTCGAAGACGTACTTGGCGCTCAGCGTGACGGCGCCCGTCTTGATGACCTCGGCCGGGTGCTCGGACACCACGCCGATGTCCAGGTCGAACGCGGTGACGGTGATGCCGCCCTTGTTCGCGGTGACGAGCACGTTGGCCAGGATGGGCATCGTCGTCTTGCGCTCCACGATGCCCTGGGCGCGGTAGAGGGCCTTCTTCAGCTCGTCGGCGGCGATGCGGAATTCCATCGGAGGGCGTCCTTACGGGTCTCGGCCGCGAAGGCCGATCTACGAGGCCGGATGTAGCCCCTGCACTCCAGTCCGTCAACGAACCCTGAGCGACGTAGGAGCATCAATGTCCACCTGCAACTGACCGCCAGTCATCAATTCGCGAGACAGACTGGCCCCTGGCGGCGAGCCGGAGCACACTGGCGCCACTTTCCTCCCCTGGAGCCCGTCATGAACAACCGCTCACTGGTGCTCGCCGCCCTTGTCCTTGGCTTCGTCTCCGGATGTAGCAAGCCGCCCGCCGCGACGTCCTCGCCAGCGGCGAGCGAGAAGCCCCCCTCCTCCAGCGAGAACGGAACGCCCCCCATGAGCCCACCGCCCAGCAATGACTCCCAGCCCCAACAGGGTGAGAGCACCGTCTACATCGTCAAGGACAGCGGCGTGCGCTGCTTCGCCCCGCCCTGCCCCACCTACAACGCCTTCCCGGTGGACACGCCGGACGCGGAGCCCATCCCCGTGCACGAGCTGGAGCTGTCGGCGGTGACGAAGGGCTCGGACGCGCAGACGGAGGCGTTGATCCGCAAGACGCTGGACGGCACCGGGCTCAAGCTCCAGGGCACCCTGGAGACGCGGCCCAACGCGGGCCCCGCGGGCGCGGCCACCGTCCTGCGCGCCAGCAAGGTCGAAAACTGAAACCACCCTTCCGGGCGGGCCTCAGATGTGGAGGCCCACCTGGATGCCGGGCCAGTGCTGGAGGCGTTGATCCGGCTCCGGATGGTTCTCCCGGAAGGAGAACCGGGTGATGGCGTCGAAGTCCGACTCGCCCCAGGAGAACCACGCGTTGTACGTGGGCCCGGCGAACACGGCCAGACGCGACAGGAACTGGAAGCCCAGCATCAACCGGGCCTGCCCCAGCACGTTGCCACCGTCACCCTCCAGCGGGTTGCGCACCGGCTGGACGGCGCCGCCCGTCACGTCCAGGTCCACCCAGAGCCGCTGGGACAGCGTCATGTGCCCGCCCACGCCCGCCGCGAAGCTGAAGCGCGCGTCGCGGCCCGGCCCCAGGCCCGCCATCAGCGTGAAGTAGACAGCGCCGCCGCCCAGCTTCACGCCCATGTTGGAGACCTGGATGTCGCTCACCCAGAACTCCATGTGCGTGGACCCCCGGCGCAGCCCCCGTGAGGTCGGCTCGGGGACGTCCTCGCCCACCTGTTGGGCGAAGGCGCCCCGCTCGCCCATCAGTGAAAGGCGGGGGGCGTACCGGGAATTGGCGGCGGCTGTCCCCGCCCACAGCCCGAATGCGAGGAGCGCAAAGGATTTCATCACTCCTGCTTTTCCAGCGTGAGGGAGGCCTGCGTCAAGTTCCCGGGCAAGGACAGCGGTGCCGAGGAAGCGTCGGGATTTCCAGACAACGCCTCCGCGGCGGCCAGCACCACCTCGACGTCGAAGGGCGCGTCGGACGAAACGAAGAAGAAGCGCTCGAAGCCCGGGGCGTCATCCAGCTCGTAGGCGCGCGGCAGCACCTGCGTCCCCGACGGCACCAGGGCCATGGCCTGGGGGCCCTCCTCCGGGGCGTGGAGGGTGACGGCGCCGTGGCCATCCAGGGAGACGATGACGCCATGCGAGCGGCCCGAGGCGATATACGCCACCTGCACCACGTCCCCCGCGGCGGCGGCGGCCCCGTCGGCGAGCCGCTCCGGGCGGGCGGTGGACTGCCGGTGGATGACCAACTGCGGCGCCAGCCCCTTGATGCGCGTCACCTCCCGGGTGTCCCCCGGGGCCGTGCCCTGCCCTGTTTCGGAGGAAGGCAGGGCCACCATGACCAGCGCCACCGCGGCGAGCGCCGGCACCAGGCCCCACGCGGGCGACAGGCGGAAGGCCGGGCGGGGCGCGTCCCGCCGGGCCACGCGCGCCTCCACTTCGCGGGCCACCCGGGCGGGCGGCAGCGCCTCCAGCGTGGCGCGCGTGTCGGCCTCCAGGGCGGCGAGCCGGGCCAGGCCGCCGGGTTCCTCGGCCAGCCGGGCGCGGGCGGCTTCCAGCTCCGCGGGCGGCAGCTCGCCCAGGGCGATTCGTTCCAGCAACCAATCCGGGGTGCGGTGGTGGGCGGATTTCATGCGGCCTCCAGCTCCAGCTCTTGCAGCACTGCCGACAGCGCCCGCAGGCGCTTGCGCACACCGGACACGGACAGCCCCACTTCGCGGGCCGTCTCCTCCAGCGTCATCCCATCCACCAGGTGCAGCACGGCGATGTCCTGACTGGACGCGGGCACCCGGCCGAAGAGCCTGTCCAACAGGCCGCGCGCGGCGGCGCGGGACTCGGGGTCCTCGGCGGAGGCAATCTGCAGCACCAGCTCGTCCTCCCGGTCCTCCGGGCGCCGCTTCGCGCCGCGCAGCCTGTTGAGGCACACCGTGGTGGCAATGCGGTGCAGCAGGCTCGACGGCGCCGCGTCCTTCAGCGCGCCCTGGTAGCGAAGCAACTGCACGAACACGTCGTGCATGGCGTCCACGGCCTTCTCCTCGTCACGCAAGAGGAAGCGGCAGCGCCGGAGCACCTGGGGGCCATAGCGCCGGTAGTAGGCCTCCACATCGATTGACACCGCTTGCTCGCCTCCCTCGGTTGCCGCGGACAGGGAAACACCGCGGCCTCGGTGAACTGTCACCCGGACTTTTCAGTCCCGTGTTTCCCGGGGGCTTCCCTGGAATCAGCGCAGTGTCCATGTACCCAGGTACAATGCCGCCCGTTCTATTCGGTAAAAGCTACAAGCAAGCAGGCACACGAGCGCGAGCAAGAAGGGCCGAGCACTGTCAGGTTGGCGATGAAATCGGGGCGGGTTCGCTGTAACTGAGAAACGCAACCCCGATACTTGCCCCCTCGACCTGCCCTCCATCGCGCCCGTGCTCACCGCCAACGACTCCGCCCTGACCGGCCTGCTGAACGCGTATCTCTCAGCGCAGCTCGCCGGAAACCGGCGTGAGGCGCTGCGGCTGCTCGTGGACGAGGGACTGCTTCGGGGCATCCCCCTCCAGACGCTGCACCTGGAGGTCATCCAGCCCGCGCAGTACGAAATCGGCCGGCTGTGGCAGGAGAACCGCATCTCCGTGGCGCAGGAGCACCTGGCGACCGCCGTCTCCCAGCTCGCGCTCGCGCACCTGTACCGGCACCTGCCCAGGGACCCGCTCAACGGCAAGGTCGTCCTCGTCTCCTGCGTCCGGGGCGAGCTGCATGAAATGGGCGCGCGCATGGCCAGCGACTTCCTGGAGATGGCCGGCTTCGACGTGCGCTTCCTGGGCGCCAACGTTCCACCGGAGCACCTGGCACGAATGGCGGCCGAGCTTCGCCCGGACCTGGTCGCCCTCTCCGTGACGATGACGTACCACCTGCCCGCGCTCCGCGAAGCCGTGGCGCACGTGCGCAAGACACTCCCCGATGTCCCCATCGCCGTGGGCGGCCTGGCCTTCAACTGGGCACGCGGACTGGAGGAAGCGCTGGGTGTGAACTTCTTCGGCAAGGACGCGCGGGAGTTCGTCGCGTCCGCCTGCCGGGTCCTGGGAGTCTGAAGGCACCATGGAGAGCGTGAGCAAGAGCGTGGAAGCACGGGCGGACCGGCTGGCCACCGCCTCTCAGGAGGCGCTCTATCAGGACCCCTTCTGGGCCGCCCGCTACGGCCTGGAGCGCGCGCGCCGCTTCGGTGACGAGGACGCGCGCTTCCACGTCCGCTACCTGGTGCAGGCGCTGGACGAACACCGCGTCTCCGTCCTGGAGGGCTACGCCCGCTGGCTGCGCACCCTGCTGGTGTCGCGTGGCATGTGCTCGCGCCACCTGGACCAGCACTTCGCCGGGCTGGCCGCCGCGCTGGCCACGGAGGGCTGGGGCCCCGGGAGCACCCCCCACGGCTACGTGAGCGCCGCGCGACAGGCCCTCCGCTATCTGGAAGGTCCGGCCCAGCTGCTGGAAGAGGAGGCGCCCGAGCTCGCCCGCGCCGCCACGGCGCGCCTCACGCTCTACATCATCCCCGAGGACCAGCCCCGCCTGGAGGAGGAGCTCCAGTTGCAGCTTTCCTACGTGGCTGACGCGCTCGCCGCCGGGAAGTCCGACCTGCTGGGCGACCATGTGCGCTGGTACGCCGGCTTCTGGCCCCGTCGCGGTTTTGGCCTCCTGGCATTTCCCAGTGTGCTGGGCATGTTGAAGGCCGTGCTGGGCTCACGTCACCCCGAAGCACGGACGCTCCTCGCCGAGGCAGGCGTGTCCTGGGAGGAGACCCGTTCATGAGGCAACTCGCCCCCACCGAGCCACTGTTCTTCGACGACCTCAGCCGCGAAGTCGCCCTGGCCTGCGACGCGGGAGGCACCCTCACCTGGGTGGACGCCCGCGCCCGGAACGTCCTGGCCGCCGAGCCCGGAAAGCCCCTGCGCGCCCTGGCGGCCCAGGGCACCGAGGAGAAGGTGGACCGGCTGCTGCTCCAGGCGCGCGACGAGAAGGTAGAGGGCTGGGAGCTCATCCTCTGCCGCGACCAGACGCCCTCCACCTTCGCCTTCCGCGCCCGGCCCCATGACGGGGGCGTGCTGTTGGTGGGCAGCCTGGTGCCGGAGGACTACGGCAGCGCGCTCGACCGGGTGAGCACCACCCTGAGCGAGGTGTCCACGCTCCACCGGGAGACGGAGCGCCAGCAGCGCGAGCTCAAGCGCCGCGCGGACGAGCTGGCCCGCCTCAACGGCGAGCTGGAGGAGTCCAACCGCGGCGTGCGCAGCCTCCACACCGCGCTGGATGAGAAGGCCGAAAGCCTCCAGCTGGTCGCGGAAATCAAGAGCCGCGTGGTGACCAACGTCAGCCACGAGTTCCGCACCCCGCTGCACTCCATCCTCGGCCTGTCGAAGGTGCTGCTCAACCCCATCAATGGCCCCCTGAGCGGCGAGCAGGAGAAGCAGGTCCAGTTCATCCGCAACTCCGCGGAGGCGCTCTTCGAGCTGGTGAATGACCTGCTGGACCTCTCCAAGATGGAGGCCGGCAAGGCGGTGCTGCGCCACAGCCGCTTCGTGGTGCATGACGTGCTCAGCGCGCTGCGCGGCATGATGAAGCCGCTCTTGCCCCCTGACTCCCCGGTGGAGCTGCGGCTGGTGGAGCCGGACGCGCCGCTGGAGCTGGAGACGGACGAGTCACGGCTGAGCCAGGTGCTGCGCAACCTGGTGTCCAACGCGCTGAAGTTCACCGAGTCCGGCCACGTCACCGTCTCCGCCGCGCCCGGCCCGCGGGACACGGTGGTGTTCACCGTGCAGGACACGGGCATCGGCATCGCGCCGGAGCACCACGCGCGCATCTTCGAGGAGTTCGCGCAGGTGGAGAGCCACCTGCAACGCCATGCGAAGGGCACCGGCCTGGGCCTGCCGCTGGCACGCAGGCTGACGGAGCTCCTGGGCGGAACGCTCACCATGAAGAGCGCGCTGGGCCAGGGCGCCACCTTCACCGTCACCCTCCCGCGCGTCCACATGGAAGTCACGGAGATGACGGGCCTGACCCAGCGCAGCGAGCACCTGGACCCCAGCCGGGCCCCGGTGCTGGTGCTGGAGGACGACCGGCAGACGCTCTTCCTCTATGAGAAGTACCTGGCGCGCTCCGGCTTCCAGGTGCTGCCGGTGCGCAGCACGGAGGAGGCGCGGCGCGTGCTGGAGCGCGTGCGCCCCGCCGCCATGGTGCTGGACGTCATGCTGGAGGGCGAGACGAGCTGGGGCTTCCTGGCGGACATGAAGAACAACGAGGCCACCCGCGACATCCCCATCCTCGTGGTGACGGTGACGGACCGCGAGCAGAAGGCCCGCGCGCTGGGCGCCGACGAGTTCTGGCTCAAGCCGGTGGACGAGGTGCGGCTGCAACGCAAGCTGCAGGCCATGGCGCGCACCGGGCCGGTGGAGCGCATCCTCATCATCGACGATGATGACGTGCACCGCTACCTGCTCAAGCAGCTCCTCAAGGACATGCCTTACGTCCTGCTGGAGGCCGCTGGCGGCAAGGACGGCGTCCGGCTGGCGCGGGAGCAGTCTCCGCACCTCATCTTCCTGGACTTCGTGCTGCCGGACATCACCGCCTTCGACGTGCTGGACGAGCTCAAGGCGGACCCGCGCACGCGGGAGGTCCCCGTCATCCTCCACACCTCGCACGAGCTGAAGGAGGACGAGCGCACGCGGCTGGCGAAGGAGACGACCGCCATCCTGGCCAAGCACACGCTGAGCCGCGAGGTGGCCATCACCCGCATCCGGGACGCGCTGTCCAAGGCCGGCCTGGGCTCCCAGTCCCTGCACCAGGAGGCGCACCGCCGTGGTTGAGCCCCCTCTGGCCACCGTCCTCAACGTCAACGACGACGACGCCAATCGCTACCTCGTCAACCGCCTGCTGTCACTGGCGGGCTACAACGTGCTGGAGGCGGCCACCGGCATGGCCGCGCTGCTGCTGGCGCAGCAACACCGCCCGGACGTCGTCATCCTCGACGTGAAGCTGCCGGACATCAGCGGCTACGAGGTCTGCGAACGGCTGCGCGCCGACCCCCACACCGCCTCCATGGCGGTGCTGCACACCTCCGCCACCTTCGTCACCTCCGACAAGAAGGTGCGCGGCCTGGAGGGCGGCGCGGACGCCTACCTCACCCAGCCCTTCGAGGGCGCGGAGCTCATCGCCACGGTGAAGTCGCTCTTGCGCCTGCGCCACGCGGAGCAGGTGGCGCGCCACCGCGCCAACGAGCTGGCGGAGATGGACCGCCGCAAGGACGAGTTCCTGGCCATGCTGGGGCACGAGCTGCGCAACCCGCTGGCCGCCATCATGACGGCCATTGGCATCCTGGAGCGCAGGCCCACCCGCGATGACAAGGAAGCGCGCATGCGCGGCATCATCCAGCGCCAGACGACCCACCTGGCGCGGCTGGTGGATGACCTGCTCGACGTCAGCCGCATCACCCGCGACAGGGTGGAGCTGCGCCCAGGCCACGTGGACCTGGTGCCCGTGCTGCGGCAGGTGCTCCAGGTCGTGCAGCCCCTGGCGGACTCGCGCGGGCTGGGCCTGGACGTCACCCTGCCCTCCGGCCCGCTCTGGCTGCGGGCGGATGCCACGCGGCTGGAGCAGGTCTTCACCAACCTGCTCGACAACGCCCTCAAATACACCGACGCGGGCCGCGTCCACCTGCGCGTGGAACAGGAAGGCGTGGACGGCTCCGCCCAGGCGGTGGTGCGGGTGAAGGACTCTGGCATCGGCATCCCGCCGGAGGTGCTGCCGCACATCTTCGAGCTGTTCGCGCAGGCGGACACCTCGCTGGAGCGCACGCGCGGTGGCCTGGGCATTGGCCTGACGCTGGTGCGCAAGCTGGTCCAGCTCCACGGCGGCGAGGTGACGGCGCGCAGCGACGGCCCCGGCCACGGCAGCGAGTTCGTGGTGAAGCTGCCGCTGGACCTCACGCTGGGCGCGCCCGCGCCCGCGCGCAACGCGGTGGACCTCCGCCGCGCCCGGCGCGTCCTGGTGGTGGAGGACAACCCGGACGCGCGCCAGGCCATGCGCGACTTGCTGGAGCTGTGGGGCCACCAGGTGACGGTGGCGCCGGACGGCCTCCAGGGCGTGGCGCTCGCGGTGTCTCAGCCACCCGAGCTGGCGCTGGTGGACATTGGCCTGCCCGGGTTGGACGGCTACCGGGTGGCGCAGACGCTGCGCGCCCAGGTGGGCAACGGCATCCGGCTGGTGGCCATGACGGGCTACGGCGACCCGGAGGGACGGGACCAGGCGCTGCGCGCCGGGTTCGACCGGCATCTCATCAAGCCCGTGAAGCCTGACGAGCTGGACAAAATCCTCTCCGAGCTGTGAGGGATTGAAGCGACAGGGTCAGCGGCGGTTCAACGCGTTGGCCACCAGTCCCAACAGCTTCACCTTCGCGGGCTCCAGCGGACGCACGGTGCGCAGCAGGCGCCGCACCTCGGGGCGCTCCTGCGGAGCGGTGGGCGCCTCGCCGGGGCGCGCGACACCGTTGACGGCGTTCGCGGAGAGCCCCAGGAGCTCATCCGCGGAGACGTGCAGTTCGTGGCACAGCTTCAGCAGCGTCTGCACGCTGGGAAGCATTCCGCCGCGCTCCAGGCGCCCGTAGACCTCGGTGGCCACATCGATACGCTCGGCCACGTCCGCCTGGGTGAGCTCCAGGCGGGTGCGAGCAACGCGCGCGGCAGCTCCGATGGTGGTTGCGAGTTTCTTGTCCATGCCTTACCGACCCGAAACGTTTGGCCGCTGGCATAGGACGTATGGGGGCAGACAGACAGAACTTGTCGGGTCAGCCTCCAATTGTCCACCCATAGGGTTGCTGTGCACGAGGTGGACTCGCGGAGTCCATCCACGACGCGCGGCGGGGGCCTTTTCTCGACGGAGAACGCCGGGGGAGGGACCTCCGCGAGCCGTCCGAACCCACGCCGTCACCGGGGTGGCGGGAGAACCTGATGCGTTGTGCGGCGACTTTCCTACGGTTCCGTCGAGTCCTGCACGCTGTCCCGCCCTCTAGGGTTGGTTCATGTTTCCAGCGTGCGCATAAGCGGTTCACCACGCCTCATATCTATCTGGAAATACAGGGCTTGATGAAGGACGGGAGACCTCACCGGGTGTGCGAATCCTTGATGGGCGCATACCGGGGGTGTTTCCAGACTCAGGTGAACGAGCGCGGTGACGCGCCGGCGGGTACGCTGGGGGCCGATGGCGGTCGGCCGGAATCTGCTGGTGAAGCTGTGCGTGGCGATGGGCGTGGTGGCGCTGCCGCTGCTCGTCGTCATCCTGGGGTTCGTCTTGCCGCAGCTGCGGGAGCAGCTTCGCGAGGACCGCATCCTGGGACTGCGGCAAGCGGTGGAGACGGCCTACGGCGTGCTGGAGGTCCATGAGGCCCGGGAGCGGGCGGGCGCGCTGACGCGGCAGGAGGCGCAGGCGCAGGCGGCGGCGCTGCTGGAGCAGCTGCGCTACTCGCGGGTGGAGTACTTCTGGGTCAACGACCTGGACACGCGGCTCGTGATGCATCCGCACCTGCCGGACATGCTGGGCAAGGACTTGAAGGGCTACCGCGACGTGCGCGGCAAGCCGGTGTTCGTGGACATCGTCACGCTGGCGCGAGCGCGGGGCGAAGGCGCGGTGTCCTACGAAGCGACGCGGCCGGGCTCGCCGGAGGCCATTCCGAAGGAGAGCTACGTGAAGCTCTTCGCGCCCTGGGGCTGGGTGCTGGGCACGGGCGTGTACGTGGAGGACCTCGAGCGCGAGGTGGCGGCGGTGCGCCAGCGCATCCTCCTGGCGGTGGGCGGCGCGCTGGTGCTCGCGCTGCTGGCCGGCGCCTACCTGTCGCGCCGGGTGGTGCGGCCGGTGCGCGAGCTGGCGCGGGCGGCGCACCGGGTGGCGCACGGAGATTTGGAGACCCGGGTGGCGGTGCGCTCCTCGGATGAGGTGGGCCAACTGGCGGCGGCCTTCAACACCATGGTGGCGGGGCTGCGCGAGGTGGTGGCGGCGCTGGTGGATGCGGCGGGCGCCACGGCGGCGGACGCGGAGCGCATCCGAAGCTCCGCGGAGGCGTTGTCGGCGACGACGCGGGAGCAGTCGGACTCGCTCAAGCGCGCGGCGCGGACGGTGCAGGACATGAGCGCGCGCGTATCCCAGGGAGCGGAGGCGGCGCGCACGGCGGCGAAGACGGCGGCGGACAACGGACAGGTGGCGCGCGAGGGGGGCGCGGCGGTGGGCCAGGCGCTGCGGAAGATGGCGCAAATCGTGGAGGTGGTGGAGGAGGCGGCACGGACGGTGGAGCGGTTGCAGAGCTCCGGCCGGGTGACGGCGGAGATGTTGCGGCTCATCCAGCAGGTGGCGGAGGAGACGCAGTTGCTGGCGGTCAACACCGCGATTGAAGCGGCGCGCGCGGGCCAGCACGGCAAGGGCTTCGCGGTGGTGGCCGGCGAGGTGCGCAAGCTGGCGCACCGGACGCGGGACGCGGCGGGGCAGGTGCAGACGCTGCTGGGCCGGAGCGAGGCGGACACGCGGGCGGCGGCGGACCTGATGCGCCAGGGCACCACGGCGGTGCAAGAAGGACTGGGCCTGTCCTCGGCGGCGGGAGACGCGCTGTCGCGGCTGCTCGCCGGCGTGAATGAGATTGGCGGCAAGGTGGAGCGGATGGCGGACGAGAACACGCGCCAGTCCGAGTCGGGGGAGCACATCGCCGGGAGCATCCAGGCGCTCTCGGTGAGCTCGACGGAGTCGGTGGCCGGCGTGCGGCAGATTGCCCGCTCCGTGGAGGACCTGCGGGCACGGGCCTCCAAGCTGAAGGAGCTGGCCGGGCGCTTCACGGCGCGGGGGTGAATGGTGCGCGCCACGCTTGGCTGCTACCTTCCCAGGAATGCGCCACGCACGGTGCTTGCTCTTCGCCAACCTCTGGTTCGCCGCGTGCGCTGCCACCCCATGGATGCCGCGCGAAGCCGAGCACTATGGCTTCGCGAACGCCACCAACCGGCGTGTCTGGGTCCGAGGGCCCTGGGAGGCCATCTCCCCTTCCAATGACATCGACGTGGTCATCGACCAGCTCTGCCCCGCCATCATGCGGCTGCCGGGCGCGACGGACGGCGACCATGGCCAGGAGTACTGCGGGGCGCTCTATAGCCTGGGCGATGGCATCTACCATGCGAGCTTCCCATCCCCACTGGGTACGAAACGGCCGGTGGGCCCCAGCAGACGAAAGACCTGCTACGCGCCCATGAGCGTCCAGGACACACGCGGCCGGGCATCAGTCATCGCCGACTATCACAGTCACCCCTGGTCGCCGTCCCCCATGTCGGAAGAGGACCGAAGAGCGAACACCCAGCGATACTTCATCCGCATCCAGTTCGACTCCCGGTGCATCATCCATAAGCTCGTCCCCCATGCGAATGAGACCCGGCCTGGCGAACTGTACGTCCGGGAGGCCCAGCGATGGAGGCTCGTTGGACGCATCCTTCCCGAAGACAAGGCCACCGGCCGCATCACCACGGTGACGGAATGAAGTCCAAGCTCCTTGCACTCTGCATGTTGCTGTCCGGATGTGTCCCCCGCTCCGCGACGCTCCCACGCGCCGCACCGGAAGAAGCCGCGTGGTTCAAGTTCCCGGACGCGCTTCCCGCTGACGGCCGACACGCGCTGCCTTCGGCAACGGCGGCCGCCATCCAGTTGGCGATAGATGATTTCCGTCCCAGGCACGTTCGCCTTCCGGGCAACGCCTCCCCCGTGGAGGTCTGCCTGAATCAGCGGCAGTCCTATGACGTGAGGACCTCCCCCATGCCAGAAGGCATCCTCCTCGTTCGTTTCTCCGTCAGCCCAGGTGCCTGCATGCAAGAAGGCCCCGTCACCGACATGGGCGCCACCTATGCGGTGGACACTCGCGCGTGGCGCATCCTGGCGGTGCAGCAGCCATGACGCGCTCTGGGCCACTTTCGCTCCTCGTGCTCGGAGCCCTGTCGATGGGCTGCGCCACGACCGCGCCGCTCCTTCCCCGAGCGACACCCGAAGAAGCAGCGGGGTTCACCTTCCCACTCGAGCTCCCATCGGAAGGGATGCTCCACCTGGAAGGGAACACCGCCGCGGCCATTCAGCTCGCCATGGATGACTTCAGGCCACGCGGTGCAGCCATCCCCCCGGGTGTTCGCCCCGACGAGGCCTGCCTCTACCTGCCTCAGTCCTACGACGTGACTTCCGCGCTCGGCTCGGAGGGCGTGGTCCTGGTTGAGTTCCAGCAGAACGACGCGACCTGCCCGCCTTCACCGGCGCTCTCCGTGGAAGCCATCTCCGGCAAGCCGCTTCAGGAGGTCACGACCTACGCCGTGGACGTCCGGGCCATGCGCATCCTGGCGGTGGGCATCCAGACTCGCCCCAGGCCCTGACGCGCCTCTTCCGTCGTCGGCCGGGCCACCACTGCGGGCGGCCCGGCACGAACGGATGCGCAGCCGCCAGTGCCACGGCCCTGGGGAGGACTTGTGGGCAACTCAGGGCGCGCCGTGGGCGACGCCGAGCGCGCGCCGGTCCACCTTGCCGGCGGAGGTCCTCGGCAGGGCGTCCACGAAGCGAACCGACCTGGGCGTCTTGTAGCGGGCGAGCCGTCCGTCGCAGAAGCGCAGCAGGGCCTCCGCCGAAGGCGAGGTGCCCGGCCGAGCGACGACCAGCGCGCGCGGCGTCTCCCCCCACTTCGGGTCCGCCACGCCGATGACAGCGACCTCCGCCACGTCGGGGTGCCCCGCGAGGACGCTCTCCACCTCCGACGGGTAGATGTTCTCACCGCCGGAGATGATGAGGTCCTTGCTGCGACCCACGATGCGGAAGCAGCCCTCCGCGTCCCGCGTGGCCAGGTCGCCGGTGTGCAGCCAGCCGTCCGCGAAGGTGCGGGCGGTGTCCTCGGGGCGGCGCCAGTAGCCCGCGCACAGGTGAGGGCCTCGCAAGAGCAGCTCGCCCACGTCGCCCGGCTGCGTCTCACCGTCGATGCGGGCCTCGACGTGAAACAGGGGCACCCCCACCGCGCCCGGTTTGCGGCGCACGTCTTCCGGCGGAAGCCAGAAGTTGTTGGGGCCCGCCTCGGTGAGGCCATACCCCGTCTTGAAGTCCACGCCCCGAGCGAAGAAGCGCTCGAAGACGGGCTCCGGGCAGGGCGCGCCGCCGCTGATGACCAGCTTGAGGCGTGAGAGGTCCACGGCATCGAAGCGCGGGTGGCGCTGCATCTCGATGAACATGGTGGGCACGCCGAAGAAGAGGCTCACCACGCCCCGCTCCACGAGGTCGAACACGCCCTCCACGTCGAAGCTCCGGCACACCACCGAGGCGCCGCCGACGTAGGCCAGCGGCGCGGTGAAGACGCTGAGGCCGCCGGCATGGAACAGCGGCGCATTGAGGATGGCCACGTCATCGGCGGTCAGTCCCCAGCCCATCACCGTGTTCACCGCGTTGGCGGTGATGGAGCGGTGCGTGAGCACCGCGGCCTTCGGCAGGCCGGTGCTCCCGCCCGTGTAGCAGAGCACCCACGGGGCATCCGCCTCCAGCTCCAGCGGCGGAAGGGACACGTCCGTCTGCGTGTCGCGCTCGGAGAAGGCGCGCTCGCCAGGCCCTGGAGCCGCGAGGCTGAGCCAGTGACGCACGAAGGACGCGCCAGGCCGCACGGCGTCCACCTGGGCGCGGAACTCCGGCCCGAAGACGAACACGGAGGGCTCGGCATCCGCGAGCAGCCCGCCCAACTCCGTGGCGCTCAGCCGCCAGTTGAGGGGCTGAAGGACGGCGCCCAGCTTCGCGCACGCGAAGAAGAGGTCGAGGAACTCGACGCAGTTGTAGGCGAGCACTGCGACCCGGTCCCCTCGCCCCACGCCCAGTCCATGGTGGAGGAAGGCGGCGGTACGCGAAGCCGCATCGTTCCATTCCCGAAAGGAGATGCGCCGCTCGCCATGGTCGGCGTCGATGAGGGCGGTATGCTCAGGGGCCAGCGAGGCACGCCGGGCCAGCCAGTCATGGACGATGGGCATGGGCTCCACGCTAGCTGAGGAGCCCTCGCGGCGCTCCGGCTGGAGGTTTGAATGGAGTTTGAGTCTACCCTCCACTGTGGAGGGTAGACTCAAACTCCCCTCAAACTCGCTAGGTTCACGCATGATGCGACGCCCCTGGGGAAGCCCTTCTCGCCCTGCCCCAGGTGCGCGCAGGAAGCGACTCCGGTCGATGGGAGAGCGCCAGCTCCTGGTCAAGACCTCCACGCGGCAGCGAGATCCATCCGTCGAGTATGGGCAGGGGAGCCGCTTCCCGGCGTATCGAGGTCGAAGGCCAGGGGCACGAAAGAGCACCACCCGGCGACCGTCGAAGAAGGACGCATCGAACTTGTCGCTCCCATTGGCGTCAGCCTCCGCCCAGAAGAGGCCCCGAGGTCGCTCATGAGTCCATGCTGGAGGAAGCCGCTCGTCGCGCTGGCCCTCGTGTTGTGCGCGGAAGCAGGAGCCGCCTCCACACGGCTACCGCGCGCCGAGCGCACCCGCCGCGCGAAGTCCTCCGCCACCCTGGAACAGTCACTCCTCGCGGCCGTGCGGGACACGGGCTTCGACCAGGTGCTCGACTTCAAGCGCGCCGGTGCGCGCATCACCCAGGCGCCCTACGTCGACGTCGCCGTCATCGAGCTGGACGCCCGGAGCCGTCCCACTGCCGCCGCCAACGTGCTGCTGTCTCGCGACTACCCGGCTGGCGTCATCGTCCCCATCGACGTCGAAACGTTGGGCACCACGGCGGTGCGTTTCACGGCGTGGAATCTGGACCTCTGGGACAGCGGCGCCCAGAACACCACCCCCACGGAAGCCCTGGTTCCCGGACGCGACAAAGCGCCGCTGCGCTTCATGGCGCCCTACCCCGCCTCGCTCTTCAAGTTGCTCATCGCCTTTCGCGTCCTCCGGTGGGTGGACCAGGGTCATCTCACGTTGGACCAGCCCTGGCGCTTCCTCCGGGACACCGAGGACCAGGGCACGCGCCCGATACGCGACTGGCTGGAGCCGATGGTGACTGAATCGGACAACACCGCCACCGAGGCCCTGGTGAAGCTGCTCCACGCGCAAGGCGCGATGGCGGGCCTCAACGCGGAGCTGGCGGCGCTGGGCCTGGACACACTGCAAATCCACGGCACGTCCCCGGTGACGGGCCGGAGCTGGAACCCCGGCCAGATTCACATGACGGCGCTGGATACCGCGCGGCTGTTGCTGCTCATCGAAGGAGGCCCCGGCGTCCTCTGGCACACCGCCTCGGGCCGAGAGGTGACGGCGAAGGCGCTCTCTGGCGCGTCCAGGGCCCACCTCCAAGCCCTGCTCGCCGACCAGTCCCTGCATGAAGCGCTGTCCTCCACGCTGCTGTGCGGAGACGCCCGCGCGGAGCCAGGCATCCCCGCGGCGGTCCCATCGCGATGGGTGCACCCCGAGGACGGCACGGTGACAGCGGCGGAGACCGCCTTCGGCCGGGACACGCGCCCCTGCAACGCGACGGCGGAGGTCACCTTCCTCCACAAGACAGGGCTGACGGAGAACTACGGCAGCGACGGCGGCATCGTCCGCGCCCTGCCCGGCAAACCCTGGCGCCGGTACATCGTCGTGTTCCTGTCCAACCTGGGCTACCGCTACTACGACGCGAAGGTAACTGACGCGGCTGACTTCGCGAAGGGCGAAGACGGCTTCCCTTACATCAGCACGTCCATCAGCTACACGCAGCGCATCCCAGCCCTGGGCCGCCGCATCGACGCGATGATGCGGGAGCGCCAGCGAGCCCGGCCTCCACTCCGGCGGGACGCCGCGCGCCAACAGGCACCCCGCCCCGCTCGATAGAGAGGAGCGCTCGACCAGGCCGAGCACGCCCTCACGGCACCAGCACCAACTTCCCCACCGTACCGCCGGACTCCAGGGCCCGGTGTGCATCCGCCACCGCGTCCAACGGAAACGACTTCACCGGAGGCGGCACCAGCTTCCCCTCCTCCAGCCAGCCCAGGAGCCGCGCCATGGACTCTTCCAGCACGGCGCGCTGCTCGAACAGGTACGACAGGTTGAACGCCAGCACGCTGGTGTTGTCGTTGGTGAGCGTCAGCGGGTCGAACCGCGGCGTCCTCAACCAGTCCCAGGCCAGCTTCGCGTAGTTCGGCCGTCCTCCCGTGCGTGGCAGCATGGAGTGGAAGCCGTAGATGACCAGCTTCCCCGGCGACGCCAGGTGCTTGTAGCTGTCGCGCAGCGTGGACGGCCCGTTCGCGTCCAGCACCACGTCATACCCTCGAGGCGCCGCCCGCTCCGCCGCGGCCCACAAGGCCTCCCGGCTCTTGTCGATGACGACCGCCGCCCCCTGCGCGAGCGCCGTCTCCACCTTGTGCGTCCCACCCACCACGCCCACCATCCGGCACCCGGCGATGCGGCCCAACTGCAGCAACGCCCCGCCCACGCCCCCCGCCGCCGAGTGCACCAGCACATGGGCGCCCGGGCGCGGGTGCGCCAGCTCGAAGAGCGCGTAGTACGCGGTGAGGAACACCGTGGGGAACCCCGCGGCCTGCTCCATGCTCAGCCGCGCGGGCAAGGCGAACACCTGGTGACGGGGCACGGTGACGTGGGTGGCGTACCCACCAAAGCGCGTCACACCGAACACCCGCGCGCCGGGAGCCAGGTCCTCCACCCCTTCGCCCACGGCCTCCACCCGGCCGGCGAACTCGAAGCCCGGGGTGATGGGCCACCCCACGT
This sequence comes from Myxococcus sp. SDU36, assembly GCF_030168875.1. Taxonomy (NCBI): domain Bacteria; kingdom Pseudomonadati; phylum Myxococcota; class Myxococcia; order Myxococcales; family Myxococcaceae; genus Myxococcus; species Myxococcus sp. SDU36. The sequence continues at coordinate 6,851,352 of NZ_CP077414.1, read as the reverse complement.
ACTCCTTCGCGGAGGCGTACAGCCCCATGCGGATGACGCAGTCCGCATAGTTCACCCCGATGGCCTCGGTGGCCACCCGGACCTCCCCGACTCCAGGTGAATCCTGATTCACCTCTTCAAGGTGGAGCTGCCCGTACCCACCTGCCTTGCGGATGACGACCTTGCGTGCGCGCATACCCCGTTGAGTACCACGCGACGCAGCGCGACAACGTCCATGCACGTCCAGACGACGGAAGACGCTCGCGGGAGATGTCTCTAGACTGTGTATCGCGCTCGAGGACAGTTCCTGTTCCGGACGCGCTCTCCAAAAACAAACATTAGGAGCATGCCCATGCGTCTGAGGCCTTCGCTGTATCTCGCGAGCACGCTGCTGCTTGGCATCACCACCGGCTGCGGCGAGGAGCTCGCGCCCCACGAGGAGGCGCTCGGCGTGGTGGAGGCCGCGGCGGTCTCCACCTCCGGCGCCACCACGCACTTCCGCAACTGGCTGTCGTCCAACGGCTACAACAGCTACGACTTCGTCCGCGCGGACCTCAAGGGCGGAAGCTACGGCGGCAAGGCCAGCGCCTCCGACACCGTGACGAAGCAGCCCGTCATCTTCATCCACGGCAACTCGGACAAGGCGGTGGGCTCGGGCGTCTTCGGCCAGACGGGCTGGACGAACTCCATCGAGTACTTCCACTCGCGGGGCTACAAGACGAGCGAGCTGTACGCGACGACGTGGGGCCCGGCCAACGCGCTCCAGTCCGCGAACCAGTACCACTCGAAGCAGAACGTGATGAAGGTGCGCAAGTTCATCGAGGCGGTGAAGGCGTACACCGGCGCCTCGAAGGTGGACATCATCACCCACTCCATGGGCGTGACGCTGGCGCGCAAGGCCATCCTCGGCGGCACGGCCCACGACGCTGCGGACGGCGGCAGCTACAACGTGGGCGCGCCGCTCACGTCCTCGGTGGACACCTTCGTCGGCATCGCCGGCGCCAACCTGGGCCTGACGTCTTGTTACATGTCTGGCCCGTCGACGCCCACCTGCGGCTCCACCAACGGCCTGTACCCGGGCTACCTCTACTGGGGCAGCGTCACCGGCCGCTCCGCGTACCTCAATGACCTGCGCGCCAAGAGCGGCTACGAGGGCGCCTACCGCTACGCCCTCTACTCCACGGCGGACGAAATCATCGGCTACGACGGCATCGTCTACGGCGAGTACACGTCGCGCCTCCCCGGACAGACAGGCGAGAAGCGCTACACCGGCTACCCCTACGGCCACTTCAACTCGAAGGACCTGACGGCGGAGGTCCAGTACGGCATGGTGGTCAACCACACCATCCCGTAGCCGGCTCCACGCGAGCGCCTCCACCCGCGCATCCGGGGTGGAGGTGCACCGGGCAGCGCGCTACGGCTGGGGCAGCACGCCCGGCGTCGGCTCGCCTTCCTGGCCCGGCGTGGGCGGAGGCAGACTCTCCGGCGTGAGCGGCTCGGATGCCGGCGCGGGCGGAGCCTCCGGCCGCGGCGCCTCCTCCTTCGCGGGCGCGGACGGCACCTCGATGCGCTCCGCCGCCACGTCGCGGACGAAGGCGAAGGCCGCCTCGTTGAAGCGCTCCGTGCAGTCGAGCTGCACGGTGTGCCCGCAGCCCTCCAGCGCCACCAGCTTCGCGCCGGGGATGTGGGACGCGCCGTACTCCATGACGCCGCGCGCCTCGCCGCCGTGGAGGAAGGGGCTGGGGATGAGCCGGTCATCCGTGCCGTAGATGATGACGGTGGGCACGGTGACGCGGTGCAGGTTTCCGCGCACGAAGTCGTTGTTGGACAGGCCCCGCACCGTGCGCACGTTGGCGTAGGCGTAGGCGTCGAACTCGGGCGACTTCGCCAGCCGCACGCGCTCCTCAATCAGCCACTCCAGCTCCGGCCGCCAGTGCATGAAGTTGGCCTGGCGCACGCTGCCCCAGATGCTGGCCTCCGGCGCGGTCTTGATGAACTCAAAGCTCATCACCCGCGCGAACCACTCCTTCTCCCGCCAGCTGAACTTCTCGAAGCCGGCGGGCGACGCCAGCACCAGCCCGCTGAGCGACGCCGGGTAGCGGATGGCGAAGGAGAGCGACGTCTGCCCGCCCATGGAGTGGCCGGCGAGCACGGGCGTGTCCAGGCCCAGGGTGTCCACCAGCTCCAGCACCGCGTCCGCCATGGCCTCCATGGTGTACGGGAAGCTGCCGGGCTTGTCGGACTTGCCGTAGCCGGGCAGGTCCACCGCGATGACGCGGTAGCCCTGCTGCTGGAAGGCGTCCAGCTGCGCCCGCCAGAACTTCAGGTACGAACCCAGGCCGTGGATGAAGACGACTGCCTTCGCGTCCGGGCCGCTGCCGGGCATGTCCACGTAGGCCATTTCGGGCACCACGGCCATGCCGTACTGGTTCGCGGTGCGCGGCAGCGCCAGCCGCTTCACCGGCCAGGGCTGCTTCGAGCCCTCGGAGGTGTAGTCCAGGTCCTGGAAGGAGAGCGCGGGCTGCTGCGCGAACGAGCGCACGCAACCGGCGGAGGAGAGCCCCGCCGCGAGGAGCAGGGCCGTGAATGCGCGGGAGGTGCTCATGGTCAGAACGCGTACCAGGTGAAGGTGGTGAAGACGGAGAAGGGGTTGGTCCGGATGGTGGGCGAGCCCTCGTAGAAGCTGCCCCGGAACAGGTAGCCCGCGTGCAGGCCGGCCGTCATGAGGTAGCGGATGTGGTAGCGCAGCTCCGCGTTGACCTCGGTGCCAATGTACCGGCCGCGCTCGACCTCGGGCGTCCACCGCACGGGCGTCGCGTCGGAGGTGGCGGTGCCCACGCCCAGCTTGAGGTTCAGCTTGTTGGGCACCATGTCCCACGCCGCGGTGGCGATGGCCGCGCGCATGCCGTAGCCCTGGTTGGAGATGTCCGTCACCGCGCCCGTGTAGTTGTTCACCGTGCTGGTGAACGGGAACAGGATGAGCATCTTGTGGTTGAACCACACCGCGCCCGGCAGGCCGTACTGGTTGAGCGTGAAGGCGCCGGTGTAACGCGAGTCGGACAGGTCGCTGTCACCGGTGGTGTACATGCCCTCCAGCGTGAGCATGTCCGCGGCCCCGCGGCCCCACTGGTACATCAGCTCCAGGTTGGCGGAGAGGCCGGAGATGGTGAGCTCGTCCAGGGCGGAGCGCTCAGGGTCGTCGCTGACGTACTTGCCGCCGTTGTACATGACGAAGCCGGACGCGCCGAACCGGCCCGTGCGGAAGTCGATGTTGTGGTTGAAGTTGGCGCCCGCCCAGAAGACGTTGCCCGTGGGCCGCGCGATGTCGAAGCGCGCCGTGCCCGTGAAGGTGTTGAGGCCCGTGGAGGACGGGCCGCTCTTCACCAGGCCCTCGAAGGCGTAGGCGTCCCCCTTCGTCTGGTCGTTGAGGAACCACAGCGACAGGCCCACGTTCGTGTTGGGCCGCACCGGGTACACGTAGTCACCAGTGATGAGCCAGATGTACTTCAGGCGAGGGTCGTTGCGCGTGGCCTTGTCCGCCTGCGCGGTGCCCAGCGGCAGCAGGCTCAGCTTGGCCAGGCCCTTGTAGCCGCTGAAGAGCGAGAGGCCCGTGGCGTCGCTGCCCAGGAAGCTCATCTTGTAGCCGGTGCGGGTGATGTCCGACAGCGGCGTGCGCGTGGGGTCGTAGACGTTGTCGTAGGCCGGCTGCGTGCCCACCAGCAGCGTCAACTGCCGCGGGTTGCGCGTGGGGTACAGCGCGACGTTGACGTTCTTCGTCTGGATGTTGACCTGGTCGGCGTTGAAGCCGCCGCCCTCGTTCTGCTGGAGCGCGTTGGCGGAGCGGCCCCACATGTAGTCGATTTCGAACTGGGCCCGGAAGGAGGCCAGCCCGTCCACGAAGTGGGGGCTGTACTCCAGCACCGGAATCCACCGCTGCTCGATGAAGTACGCGGACAGGCCGGGCTCGGCGCGCACCGCGCTCCCCGCGGGCAGGCCGATGGGGCCCAGCGCCACGCCGCGGAGGCCGGCCGGGTCGCCGACCTGGTTCTGCACCGACACGCGCGTGAAGAAGTAGTTGATGAGGCTGAACTCGCGCGGCTTCGCGTCCTCGTCGCGGTTCGTCTCGTCGTTCCACTCACCGAAGTAGAGGCCGGGAACCGGCGTGCTCTGCGCCGCCGCCGGGAGCGACACCCCCGCCAGCGCCAACGCCAGGGCTCCCGCGGACCGCCGCGCCGCCCTGCGTGCCTCGGAAAACCACCACCGTGCCATAAACACCTCGGCCCCGTGCGCGGGGCGCTCCCAGCCTTCCGGCCGGACTGCGAACGTCTGCGTGCTCCACCCCTGCGACCGCGCCACACGGCGACCGCCGGGCGCGGGCCCCACACGGAAGGGAGGAGGAGCACGCCTCCCTCCCGGCGGGTTTCACGCTAGCTGCCGCTGATGACGTAGCTCTGCACCGCGCTGCCCTCGAATGGACGGCTCTCGCCCGCGATGACCTGGTTCACCGTGGCCGAGCCCACGCCGCCCGCCGCGCAGTTGGCGCCCGTGGCGCCGCCCTCGAAGAAGAGCTCCAGGTCCAGCCGCCGCTGGTCCGCGGAGAACGAGCCGCGGCCCACCTGGCGGAAGCCGGGGAAGGTGAACGCGACGTCGAAGCACTCGCCGTTCGCCGACACGTTCTCGATGCTCACGACGGTGGAGGTGAAGGACAGCGCGTTCTGCGGCAGGTCCGGGTTGCAGGTGCCGGTCTGGCCCGCCTGCGGCGCGCCCTCGATGGTGCCCGGGATGCTGTCCACCCGGAAGTTGCCGCCCTGCACCGACATGGTGACGCGCTGGTAGCACTGCGAGCTGGCGCCGAAGTTGACGTCCTCGCTGAAGCCGTTCGGATGGGTCGGGATGTCGTCCCCGGTCATCGTCAGCGTCTTTCCTTCCAGGAACGTCAGGATGCCCTGCGACGTGCTCAGGTTGGGGGTGTTGTCGGGGCCGTTGTCGATAGGGTCGCTCTCACCACAGCCCACCAGGGACAGCGCAGACGTCATCACCGCGGACAGCAGCATCTTCTTCATGGGTTGCTCCTCTTCCTCCGGCGGGCATCGCCGGGCTGACGCGACAGTCGACAGGCAGCGAGCCACCGTTGGCGTGGCCCGTCCTTCAAGGTGCCTTCACGCTCAATGACGCGAGCGGTCCCGGTCCGCGGCCACGGCCGCGTCGCGAAGCTCGCGCTTGAGAATCTTTCCGGCCGCGGAGATGGGCAGGCGCTCCAGCAGCTCCACGCGCTTGGGCACCTTGAAGCGCGCCACGCGTCCCCGCAGGTGCTCCAACAGCGCCTCCGACGAAACCTTCCCATCCGGCTTCAACACCACGAAGGCGCGGCCGACCTCGCCCCACTTCTCGTCGGGCACGCCCACCACGGCGCACTGGGCGACGGCGGGGTGCTCGTACAGCGCGGCCTCCAGCTCCAGCGGGTAGATGTTCTCCCCGCCGGAGATGAACATGTCCTTCTTGCGCCCGGCGATGGTGAAGAAGCCGTCCGCGTCCCTGCGCGCCAGGTCGCCGGTGTGCAGCCACCCGTCCGGGTCGATGGTCTCGCGCGTGGCGGCCTCGTCCTCGAAGTAGCCGGAGCACATGGAGGGACCCTTGAGGAGCAACTCGCCCACCTCGCCCGTGGGGACCTCCCGGCCGTCGTCATCCACCAGCTTCGCGGCGATGAAGTAGTTGGGCCGGCCAATGGAGCCCGCCTTCGACACCGCGAACTCCGGCCCCATGCTGAAGAGGCCCGGGCCGAACTCCGTCATCCCGAAGCCTTGCTTGAAGGGCACCGGGTGCACCGCCTGCCACGCCTGGATGAGCGGCACCGGCAGCGCGGCGCCGCCGCTGGTCATGAAGCGCACGGAGGAGAAGTCCGTCGTCTTGAAGCGCGGCGACTCCAACAACTGCTGGTACTGCGTGGGCACCGCGAAGAAGAGCGTCACCTGCTCCCGGGGGATGAGGTCCAGCAGCGCCTCCGGCTCCCACCGGCGCATGAGGACGACGGTGCCGCCCACGGTGAGCAGCGGCAGCGTGTACACGAGCAGCCCGCCCGTGTGGAACATGGGCGTGTGCGTCACCGTGACGTCGCCGGGCCGCACCTCGTGGACCAGCGTGTTGAGCGTGTTCCACGCCACCATGCGGTAGCTGACGCGCGCGCCCTTCGAGCGCCCCGTCGTCCCGCCGGTGAAGATGAGACAGAGGATGTCCTCCTCGGACACCGCGTCCTGCGTCACCGGCGCGCCCGGCACGTGGGCCAGCGCCGCGGCGTAGGCGTCCGCGCCCGGCAGGCCTCGCGACTCCAGGGCCACCAGCCGGGGGCCGCCGCCCAGGCGCTCGCGGACGTCCGCCACGGTGTCACCGAAGTCGTCGCCGAAGAGGAGCACGCCGGGGCGGATGGAGCGCACCAGGTCCGCCAGCTCGGCGGCGTGCAGGCGCCAGTTGAAGGGGACGAAGACGGCGCCGAGCTTCGCGCAGGCGAACAGCGCGTCCAGGTACTCCACGCCGTTGTGGGCCACGATGCCCACCCGGTCCCCCTTCTTCACGCCGGCCACGTCACGCAGCCAGCCGCCCAGCGCGGTGGCGCGCGTGTTCATCGCGCGGTAGGTGAAGCGGCCCGCGTCCCCTCGGGAGGGGTCCACCACCGCGACGCTGTCGGGCCAGTACAGGGCGCCACGGCCCATCCAGTCACCGATGAACATGTGAGCGCCCTCCGTCATGGCGTGACTCAGGCCGTCCAGCGGTAGAGGGCGGAGGCCATGGCGAGCCCGCCGCCGCTGGCGCACAGGGCCACCAGGTCGCCGCGCTTCACCTTGCCCTGCACCACCGCGTAATCCAGCGTCATCGGGATGCAGGCCGAGCCGGTGTAGCCCCACTTGTCCATGGTGTAGTGGGCCTTCTCCATCGGCTGGCCCAGAATCTTCATGGTCGCTTCGATGGTGCGCAGGTTGAGCTGGGTGAAGACGAACTGCTTCACGTCGTCCAGCTTCAGGTTCTGCCGCTTGAGGAGCTGGTCCAGCAGCATGGGCCAGCGCTCGGTGTTGAACGTCGCGGGGAACTTGCGGACGAACTGCACCGCGGGCTTGCCGCCCGTGAGCGCCAGCGACTCGGCGGTGGCCGGGCGGTTCGTCCCGCCGGTGTAGACGCCGAGCGCGTCGTGGTACTCGCCGTTGGCCAGCAGCTTCGCGCCCATGAAGCCGGGCGTGTCACCCGCGCCCAGCACCACCGCGCCCGCGCCGTCCGCGAACAGGGTGGCCGTCTTCTTGTCCTTCCAGTTGATGTAGCGCGACATGCCGTAGGCGCCCACGACGAGGATGCGCTGGTAGCTGTCATCCGCGGCAATCGTCTTGGAGCCCACGTCCAGCGCCGTCACCCAGCCCGCGCACGCGCAGTTGAGGTCGTAGGTGCCGGCGTTCACCGCGCCCAGCTTCGCCTGCACCACGGAGGCGGTGGCGGGGCTGAGGTAGTCCGGGGTGTCGGTGGCGATGATGATGAGGTCCAGCGCCTCCGGCTTCGTGCCCGCGCGCTCCAGCGCCTGGCGGGCGGCGCCCACGCAGAGGTCGGAGGTGGCCTGGTCATCCGCCATCATGTGGCGCTCGCGAATGCCCACGTTCTGCTGGAGCCACTCATCCACCTTCTCACCGAGAATCTTCTCGACGTCGGCGTTGGTGAGGACCTTCTCGGGGACGTAGCGGCCAGTGGAGAGAATCTGGGCGTATCGCATGGGTGTTCGTCAGCTCCGGGCGGCGCGCGCCGGGCGGCGGGCGGAACGCAGGGTGTTCTTCTTCGGGGTCTTCGGCTTGAGCTTCGGCTTCGGCTTCGAAGCAGCGGAGGGTTTCACGGTGTTGCGGCCCGTGGACGCGCGCGGGTCCAGGCCGTGGGAGATGAGCGTCATCGCGGTGTCGAGCACGCGCTCGAGCCCCGGGTCCTCCTCCCAGAGGACCCAGCGCATGCCGAGGAAGTCACTGATGCCCATGAGGCAATAGGCCAGCGCCTCCGGGTCCATGCGCCGCACCTCGCCCGCCTCCATGGCGCGGGTGAGCCCGCTCACGTAGCCGCGCGCGAAGCGGTCGTAGTAGCGGCGGTAGCACGCCTCATCCACGAACTCCGCCTGGCGCACCACGCGATAGAGGTTGGGGTGCTGCCGCACGAACTGGAAGAAGGTGCGCAGGCCCTGGCGCTCCACGTCGACGCGGTGCTCACAGTCGGCCACGGACTCGGCGATGAGCCGGCGCAGGCGCGTGCCCAGCTCGTCCACCACCTCGACGAAGATGGACTGCTTGTCGGGGAAGTAGACGTAGAACGTCCCGAGCGCCACGCCACCCTTGCGCGTGATGTCCGCGATGGAGGCGCGCTCGTAGCCCTTCTCACCGAAGACCGACTCCGCGGCCTTCAACAGCTTCGCACGCGTCTTCTGGCCTCGCGGCGTGACGGGTCCGGAGCGGTCTGGAGAAGCTGAAGCCCGATTCATGTTTCACCTAGCGGTAGCACCCGGCAGAGAGGGTGTCAAAGCACGGTCGATGGCTCCGCGCGTCAAAGCGCACATACGACGCGGAGCGTCAGCGCGCGTGTCGCGCCAACGACAGAAGAGCCTAGCGTGAATGCGCGCCTCGCGCGTCCCAGGTCGCGGTGGGGCACGGTGCTCCCGCGCTGGGGGGGCGGCGCGGGCACGGCGTGCCGCATCATCGTCGGTCCGTGCGGCCGCGGTCGGCGCAACGTGCTTCGAGCAGAGAGATGCGCAGGGCGCTTCGGGAGGTGGCGATTTCCGCGTCCAGGCCCGACGATGGGGCGCTGGTGGCGCACCTGGACGAGCGGCTCACGCGGGAGGGCGCGGACTGGCACGTACCCCTGTGTGACGGCCACGACGCGCACAACCTCCCCACCCGGCCGACCTCGCGTCTGGGTGGGGACATGCTCCACGGAGCTGGGCCGTCCGCGTGGCGGACGCCCTCACGTCACGGCAGCGTGCGCACCGGCCGGAAGCCAATGCGGTCCAACGACGCCTTCGGGTACGCCTGGGAGCGGAATGCCGCGCGGCTGTCATAGGGCCGGTCGAGCGCGCTGCCACCGCGCACCGTGCGCTCCACGCCGTAGTCCCCCAGCGTCGTCCCGCCGATGATGGGGTCCACCACCTCGCCCTCCTTGTCGAAGGCCGTGTACTCCGAGATGTCCCACACCCACTCAGCGGCATTCCCCAGCATGTCGAAGAGGCCGTAGGCGTTCGCCTTCTTTTGCGCCACGGGCTTCAACTTGTTGTCGGAGTTCTTGTCGTACCAGGCGACCTCCTCCAGCTCGCCGTAGCGGCGCTCCGTGGACTTTCCGCGCGCGGCGTACTCCCACTCCGCCTCGGTCGGCAACCGGTAGCCCTTGCAGTCGAGCCCCTTCGGCCACGACGCCTTGTCGCCGTCAATCTCGTAGCAGGGCTCCAGCTTCTCGCGCTTGGACAGCGCGTTCAGGTACTCCAGGGCCTGGAAGAAGTTCATGCCCACCGCCGCGCAGTCGTAGCCACACTCCGCGTCGTAGAAGTCGTTCGGCTTGCCGGTGATGAAGAACCACTCGCCCTGCGTCACCTCGGTGGCCTTCATGGAGAAGCCGCGCGTCAGCTTCACCTGCGCCACGTACTCGTTCGACTTGCGGTCGACGTCTTCGCCGTCAGAGCCAATCTGGAAGGTACCCGCGGGGACGGCGACGTACTTCGCGAAGTGCGCGCCCACGGAGCTGGGCTTCTTCGGGCCCTCGTCGCGCTTCACGCTCTTCGAGCGGCGGAACTGGCCGATGCGGTCCACGCCCTTGGGCAGCGCGCAGCCCCAGCTCCCGGCGCTGCTGCTCTTCTCCCACGTCCCGCCGCCGCCCGTGCACTCGACACACATGGAGCGCTGCGACGGCTTCCGGGCGAAGGACGAACGGCACTCCGACGGGCTGGTGACACTCTGCGCGAACACGGGGGCGCTCAAGACCACAAGGGCATATACGAAGCGATGTAAAGTAGACATTCCCGCCAAGCTACTCCAGACGGACTCAGCGTGAATTCGAATTCTGGATGGCTCACGCCTGAAAGGCGGCGGCATCGCTCCACTGGCTCACGGGGATGAAGCGCAGCCCCTCCGGATTCAGGGCCAGCACCTGCTCCACTAGCGACTGGTGGAAGACGTGGGTGGAGGGGGTCTCCGACAGACAGAACGCAAGCCGCCGCTCCAGCGGAATCTCCAGAAGCAACCGCTCGTCCAGCACCAACCTTCGGACTCCGAGGACCTCCCCGTCGTCATGGAGCGACAGCACCGAGCGCTCACGGTCGACGCAGGCAATCCAGTTGTGGACGTGCATGATCCAATAGGGTCTCACATCATCAGGCGTCACTCGGACATCCGCCGGGATGAACTGCACGCCGTAGATGTCCAGCGCCTCCAACGCAGTCTTGAGACGCGGAGAGAACACCGGCTCGGGCAGCTCGTGGAAGTCCACCATGAGGGGATTCCTGGGGATGGGCTTTCCCAGCCTGAGCTTGACGGGGCGCCCCAACGGCTTGACAGGCCTGGGCCTCACCAGCCCCACGAAGAACTCGTCCCGAGCCAGCATGGGGTAGTCATTCGACGCGGCGGACTCCAGGACACAGTACTCGTTCTGCATGGCAGTCATGCTCCAACGACGAGGGCTCGTGCGGGCAGCGGCTGTCTCGTCACGCTGTGCGCCAGCCCGTGATCGCGTCCCTGTGGGCATGGTGCCGAAGTGGGTTTCTGGCTGATGCTCCGCAAGCCGCCACAGCCCACGCCGCCCACCCGATAGTCGAGTCCATCCCGGGTAAGCGTCCACAAGCCCGATTCGATACTCTTCAGAATCTCCGCGCTCACCTTGTCCAGGGTCGCGGCGAGAGCGTCCGGGTTCGAGCAGTACTCGCCTGACAACACCCGCCGCTCAAGGTCACGGAGCCTCTTCTTCACGGCCTTGGGGTACGGCAGGTGCAAGTCATGGGCGAAACCCTCGGCATGGTTGCCCCGGTGCACCGCCACACCCAACTGGCACGCGAGCGCCATCTTCATTGGGAGGAAGACACCGTTCCGATTCCGGTCCGGGTGGTAGCCGAACTGCGCGCAGAAGGCCGCCCAACCGTCGTCGTCCAGCGCCTCCAGGCAGATGAGGTGGTGCGCCGCCAGCGAGAAGGGCCCCGCGTACCACGGATGCGTGGACAGCTCCCGCCCCTCCAGCATGTTTCGCCCCAGCACCGCCGAGTTCCCCAGGTTGCACCCCACCCTGCCCTTCCTGTCAAAGGCGTGCGCCTCCTTCCCGCAGTAGTCACACGTCTCCTCGGGCTCCCCCTGCGCCACCTCCTCCACCCGTACCGCCACTGGCGGCGCGCCCTGCGGCTGCATGATGGGGAACGGCGCCGTGTTGTGGTCATTCAGCGTGAAGAGGTCGAGGTTGCGCACCACCGGCCTGCCCTCGATGAAGACGTCAGCGGAGTAGCTCACCGGGTGGGCGCGCCCCTTCGTCGTCCCCGACGTCACGCCTCCGCCCGCCGTGCCCGCCTCGTTGCCGGTGGACCTGCCCAGGTATGAGTCCCGCAGGGCCACCGACGCACCATGGATGCGCACCGTCCGGGAGCCATTCTCCAGGTCCCGGCTCACCGCGACGTTGGGGAACGGCACGGGCAAAGGCCCTCCCGGCGAAGGCACCCGGCAGACGTCCGGAAAGCCCACCACCGTGCCTCCGCTCTCCTCGGTGACCGGCGTCATGCCATTTATATACACCTCGCCCTCGTCGGACATGCGTGCCCCCCAGGCTTGCGCGCATCAAGCGCCGCATGCACTGGACATTACCTGGGAGGTAGCCTGAAGAAGAGCCAACACCAGACATCTCGTCAGGAAGGCGACACACGCGCTTCCACGGGTCCTCCCTTCCAGCACCCTCATTGGGATTCCCGAGAACCTCCCGGTGCCACAAGGCCGCAACTGCCCGATTCCACGCCAGCGTGGGGCGTGATTTCGCGATGCGCGCCTGCCCAACAGTCCCTTCAAGCAAGCCCCCACCGGTGAGCGCCCCCCCCATCCCCTTCAGTCCGTCTCCACTTCGATGCGCTCCCAGGAGCGGGCATCCAACGCCGGGGGACGGCCCTTCCTCGCGAGCGAGGGGATGTGCAGGTAGTCCGGCTCGGTCGTCAGCCCCTGGCGCTCGGCCATGTAGACCAGGCTGAGCCCCTCGACGCAAAAGCGTCCCTCCGTGACGAGGACTTCGGGAGCCACACTTCCATGGTCCTCGAGCTCCGCCCACTCGTCGCTCCGCGCCTCCAGGTACTGCTCCAGCGCCGCGTTGAAGTCATCTTCGCGGGCGTTCATGAGCGCCTTGCAGACGTCCAGCCGGAAGTCCTCCGAGCCTTCGAGCGCCTTCTCATAGCGCTCGAGCAGCGCCTCCAGCGTGGTGCGCGACGCCCCCAGGCAGGCGTGCTGCATACAGAACTCCACGAAGAGGAAGTCCTCCTCATACTCCTTTCCCTGGACCCACGTCCGCCGGGAGTGCCGTGCAATCTCCTCCGCTCCCTGAGCGTCGCCGGCAGCCAAGGCGTCGAAGAACGGCAGCGCCTTGCTCCCGAGTCGCCCCTCCTCCGCTGCGTGCGCGCTGAAGAAAGCGAAGGCGCGGCCACTCTGGTGCAGGTGAAAGCGGAGCGCGTCGGGCGAGCCATCCAGGAAGAGCTTCCCGATGCCCGCGATGCGGAAGTTCTGACAGAACGCGAGCACCTTGCGCTGGGGTGCCCCCGCACGGATGCGCGGAAGGAGCCCCAGGTTGTCCTCCAGCGCATTCTGGACATAGACAGGCAGATACACGGCGCTCATGTGTCGCTCCTCCGAAGTGACATGCAGCCCACCGCGCCGTGCTCGGAGCTGGATACGACGAGCGAGCAAGCCTGCCGGCCGTGGCCCCGCGAGAGGTCGTGCGCGGCCAGGCATACGCCCAGCGCGCCACTGGCAGCCCCCACGTCTCCCACATACGTGACAGGCAGGTGCAGCCGCGCCGCGCCGAGCCGCGTCCCGAGGTGGACGCGAACGCAACCCCACTCATGGGACCGCCACTGCTCGCCGTTGAGGTCGGCGTAGACATCCCCTTCAAAGGGAGACGGCAGGCCCGACAGGACGTCCTGGATGCACGCGGCGAGCCCGCGGCCCATGTTCTGCCGCCCTGAGCCGAAGTGGTCGGGCTCCCGGCCCGTCGCAATCGTGTCGATGCGGATGGCGGACTCCACGCCGCGGCGACGCGCGCTCGCGTCCGTCTCCACCAGCAGGCACACGCCGGCCTCCCCCGGCATCAACCCGACCGGATGGTCCTCGGTCTTCAGCCGGCGGTGACTGGCGAGCTGCTGGAGAAGCAGTTCGTCCAGGTACGAATCCACCGCGACCAGCACCACGCGCTCCAGGCCGTGTGAGGCCATCCATTGCTGGCCCTGCTGGAGACCCGCGGCGGTGCCCGCGTGCCCGCTGGAGATGAGCGCCACGTTCGGCTCGGCGATGGCCAGCCCGAGCGAGCGATGCAGCGGCTGGAGGTAGCTCTCGCGAATCTGCTCCAGCGCCCCTCCCGGCGCCGACAGGAAGACCTCGTCATCCGCGGGGGGTGTCACGACGACGAGCCCCGTCTTCTCCCAGAAGGCAGCAGGCCTGCCCGACACGCCGGGATGAGACAGCAGGTCCTCCACGGCGCCTCGCGCCAGCCGCAGCCACCGGCCGATGAGCTGGAAGCCCTCCGTGTAGCCCCGGATGGGGTGGCCCGACACGGGGATGTCCTCCTGGGATTCCTCTTCCACCACCCGGAACTCCCGAAGCTTCCGGGGCCGTGAGATACCGGCGCGAATCGCAGCGCAGGCGGCCTCCACGGAGTGTCCGACGCTCGTCACCGCACCGGTCGCCATCAGCACCAGACTCAAGGGACCTCCCCAGCGAGAACGCTCCCGCCCTCAGGCGGTCATCAGGCTGTCGAAACCGCGGAGCGGCGAGTCCAGACGCAGCGCCACCAGGCCCTGGAGCTGCCGCAGTTGGAAGGCCGCTCGTGCCGTGGTCGCCACCTGGAGGGCACCTCGGGTGCGGACCGCCAGCTCCAGCGCCCAGACCGGGCGCAGGCACGCGGGCCCATGGGTCAACTCCGCGGACACGGCCGCGGGGCTCCAGGGGACGCCCCGGACGAAGCGCCCTCGCTCGTCGAAGCGTGTCCGCGCCTTCTGCCACCAGGCACGCACAGAGGCAGCCCGCACACGGCCGGGCGGACGCGGAACCCGCCATGCGCCTGTTGCCGCTCCCATCTCGCCAGCGCCCTCCTCCGCGGATGAAGGGGCTTCGTCGTCCAGTTCGTCCGTGAGCAGGTGCTCCGTGAGGTCGAGTCCGGTGATGATGGCGAATGCTTCGGCCGCCAGCCGGGAGACCGCTTCTTCCCGCTGCATCACGTCCACCAGCGCCTCGGCCGCGACCCGTCGCCCGCTGAACCCCAGGGCCCAAAGCACGTCCTCGCGGAGCCGCGACGCTTCCGCTGCCTCAAGGAGCAGCCGCATGTCCGCGGGCTCCCCGCCTGACGCGAGCGCCAGCGTCGCCAGGCGGCCAGCCTCGCCCGGCGCCCCCACCTGCCGCCGGCACGCATGCCACGATTCGCGCAGCCCCAGGATGAGGCCCGTCTCCAGGGCCGCGCATCGCACGGCGTCCTCGGCATGCGCCAGCCCCTGCCGCACGAGTCCCTCCGCGACCGGTCGCGCGGTGAAGCGCGCTGCGCGCAGTGCGGCCTCCCACAGGGCCGGCGCGTCGGCGGCGCCGAGCGTCCGAGAAAGCGCCGTGCCCGGGTCCGCCTGCCACGCGGTCAGCACCTCCAGCAACATCGCCTGGGCCTCCGGGCCCACTCGCGCCACCTGAGGGAGCAGCAGGGCCTCGAACCGGCTCCGGTCGGCGAGCTCGAAGGCGCGTTGGATTTCGGGGCGCGACTCCTCCGGCCCCTCCGTCAGGCCCCGCAGCAGCAGCACCAGGGACGCGGCCCCTTCCCTTTCGAGGAGCGCGAGCGCCGCGGGACCGACCTGCCACAGGTCCTCGCCCTCCAGGGCGGGCAGCAGCAACCGCCTGGCGACGGGTGCGCCTCCGATGACGAGCCCCTCCACGTGCGCGAGCAGGCGTGCCTCGTCGCCCTCGGCGACCTCCTCGAGCGACTCCTCCCACGAGGCGAGCGCGCGCTCCCGCTGGCGCCAGTGGAATGCGGCCTCGTCCAGGTGCTCCTGCATGACGTCCCAGAGGATGCGTCCAGGGCGCTGACTTCTGGCGAGACCTTCGCGTGGGGGGCCGGGCGGAGTGTGCATGGGCTTCGTCACGCGTCGCTGAACTTCAGCTCCGACACGAGGAGATTGCTGAAGTCACCTTCGCTGAGCTCCTTCGCCAGCTCGAAGCTCAGCACATAGGACTTGGAGTCCTTGTCGATGCGGAATAGCGGCGGAGCGTTCTTCATCTTCTTCCGGTCGAGCACAGGCACGTGCACATCGACGATACGCTCCGGGTTCTCCGTCCCTCGCTGGACATCGCTCGCGTCCATATCCAGACAATCAAAGGTCCCCAGCGGGTTGATGATGAAGTAGTCCCGGCTGTAGACGCGCTTGCGGTGGTCGTACAACGTGAAAGACAGGTACTCCACCTTCTCGTCACCGCAGTGCTTCTGGATGATGTCTTTCACGTCCTTATGGACGATGAGCATCTGCTGCGTGTTACCGAGCAGCGAGGACAACTGGATGCCGAGGTTCTCCTTGTCCATGTAGAGGCGGGCATCCCTGGGCAGGATGGCACCCACGGGCTCGCCCAAGGCCACGCGCCACGAGTCCATCCCGATGCCCTTGATGAAGTTGCCCAGCATGCAGAGGTCCGGGTCGTCCTGGTCGCCCATGTTGTCCAGCATGAAGAACCGGAGATTTCCCGCGGTCGCAGCATGATCGCTCATGACTTGAAGAGACCCTTTAGATTCGACTTGGTGGGAGTCTTGTTGAAGTGGCTGGCCGGGATTTCATCCAGCGCATCGCCCTTCATTGTCCCCGCTGCCATCAGCTTTCCCGCAGCAATAATCTTGTCATACAGCAAGCTGGAAAGCGCCTCGATCTCCAACTTGCAGGCCTTGTAGTCGGCGGGCGGACCCTCGTGCTTCTGCACGGCCGCACGAACGGGCACCAGGTACCACTTCAATTTGTCGCGCACGTGGTTGCGGTAGGCCCGGTGCGAACGGTGCTCCGCGGTGAGCCGGTGCCGGGGCAACTGCAAGGCCCGCGCGACCTTCTCATCCATCGGCAACAAGATCATGTTGACCTTGTGATTGAGATTGTATTTCTCCCTGAGCAACCCGCTGCGAACCTTCTTCACATACACCATTTGCAAGGGCTGACCCTCACCCACCTTGGCGATGCAGGACTTGAGCACGTTGTTGGGCACGAGGTGGTGCGCCTCGTGCCAGAAGGGCACGTTGCAGCTGGTTCGGAAGTTGTGCCCCTCTGCCGTGACGTCCCAGGCCTTGTTCTCCCCGTTGGGAGCCTGGACCCGCCGGGTGCCGCTGCGGGCGCGCACCACCATCGCGAACGTCTTCTGCTTGCTCAGGGCTTCATAGGCGGGCCAGTTGTAGGTCGCCTTCGTCTCCAGCGCTTTCTTGAAGGCTTGCCAGCGATGGTTGCAGGAGACGGCCTTCAGCACGCCCTTGCCATTCTGCTCGCGGCTTCCGTCGTGCCGGTTGAGACACGCACCACCTTCCGTCGAGTTCCTGACCACCTTGTGCTTGACGGTGAGGTTCTTGTCGTCCCAGTTGTGCTGTTCTTTCGACATGACGAACTCCTGGGTCTGGTGTGCCGTCAGTTGATTTGGACCTTGCCACCCTTGATTCTTTGCACTTCGTCCGCCTCGGTCCGGATGTTGATGCCGCGCAGGAGCACCTGCCCATTGCGGCGCAGGGTCAGGCTGGCCTTGCCACAGCGCAGGACGACCTCATCGCGTCCCTCGATGACCACCCGCTGCCCGTCGACCTGGGCTTCCATGGGCGCCTCATCAAGGGGAGGTTCAAGCGCGGCATCCAGCAAAGGCGTCTCGCTGGGCGCATGGATGAGCCCCATCAAGAGGGGCAGGCCTGGATCGCCATTCTCGAAGAGGAGGATGGCGCCCTGCCGCAACTGGGCCGCACGGGTCAGGGCTTCGCGGTCCAGCGGTATCGCGCTGCGTGCGGGAAGGGGCCCGTGCGGGTTGCCGGGATAGTCCACGAGCGCCCCGCCGGCACTGCTGGTACCTGTCACCCATCCCACCTGGGGACCCAGAATCCGTTCCGCCAGCGACTCGGACGGGGCACTGCGCTTGTGACCAGGGCTTGAGGTGTCCATGCGGGGTCCCTCGGGTAGCCGCCTGGCGCTACCGCGGCTTGCCACACTCGTCACACACGATTTCGGAGCTCCCTCCCACGGCAATCACCGGGGGCTGCATGACGGGAAAGGGCGGGGTGTTCTTGTCGTTGTGGAGCATCAGGTCCATGGCGCGCGCCACGTTCTTCCCCTCGAACAGCACGTCGAAGGAGTAGTTGACGAACTCGGCCTTGCCCTTCGTCTTGCCGGAGACCACGCCTCCGGCGCTACCGGCCTCGTCACCCGTACTGGAGCTGAAGTTCGAGTCCTTCACGCAAACCGGGTTGCCTTCCACAGACACCTTCTTCGTCCCCTTCGCCGTATCCGAGGACTTCGCGATGTTGGGATAGGGAATGGGGACAGGCCCGGCCGGAGTCGGTGTCTTGCACACGTCAGGGAAAGCGACGGTGACACCGTTACTGTCCTTGGTGATGACCGACAGCTTGTTCACACCCACGGTATTCGCCATGTCCGCCCCCAGGCTTTGATGAGCTTCAGGCAGGGAGGTCAGCCGCCGCCACGCGCCGTGCCACGAACAGTCCAGTGCTCGACCACCGCTCGCCCGCACACGACACGCGGTGTCAACGAACCCCGGGGCAGGTGCCACCGCGCCTGGCTCGCCCCAGCTTCCCGCCGCTCTCCAGCCGAGGCCTCGCCCGGCGGACAAGCACACCTTCCCACCGGTAACTCCGGCACAGCTTCCGACGCGAACGGACACCGCCTCCGGACTTGCATCCTTGGAGCTTCAAATTTAAATTATCTGCCGCCCGACCAATGTACCTATAAAATCAAGGCAAACGCCCCCATGTTCCTGGACGAGCTCGACCACCGCATCATCGACATGTTGCAGCGCGACGGCCGCGCCACGCAGCTGGAGCTGTCGCGCGCGGTGAAGCTGTCCCAGCCGGCGGTGGCGGAGCGGATCCGCAAGCTGGAGGAGCGCGGCGTCATCACGGGCTACTCGGCCCGCGTGGACGCGGCGAAGCTCGGCAAGGACATCACGGCCTTCATCGGCGTGAGCATCGAGCACCCGAAGTACTTCGACGAGTTCCTGCAAAAGGTGCTGTCGCTGCCGGATGTCCTGGAGTGCCACCGCGTGGCGGGCCAGGACTCGTACCTGCTCAAGGTCAAGACGGCGAACACCCGGTCGCTGGACTCGTTGCTGGTGGGAACGCTGCGCACCATCGCGGGCGTCACCCGCACGCAGACCACCATCGTCCTGACGTCCATGAAGGAGGACACGCATGTGCAGGTGCCTCCAGAGAACCCAAAAGGAGCGTGATGCATGAGCGCTGACGCGATGAGCGCCCCCCTCCCCCCGCCGCCCGTATGGCGGCTGGCCCAACGGATGTCCCGCATCAAGACGTCCGCGGTGCGCGAAATCCTGAAGGTCGCCGAGCAGCCCGACATCCTCTCCTTCGCGGGAGGCCTGCCGGCCCCGGAGCTCTTCCCGCTGGAGGCCATCGCCGAGGCTCACGCCGAGGCCCTGGCCACCGAAGGCCGCGCCGCGCTCCAGTACAGCACCACCGAGGGCTTCGGCCCGCTGCGTGAGTGGATCTGCGGCCACCTCCAGAAGCGCGGCCGCCAGTCCAACGCGGACCAGGTGCTCATCACCAACGGCTCGCAGCAGGGCATCGACCTGGTGGCCAAGGTGATGCTGGACCCCGGCGACCTCGTCATCGTGGAGAACCCCAGCTACCTGGCGGCGCTGCAGACGTTCGGCGCCTACGAGGCGCGCTTCGCCACCGTCGGCAGCGACGACCAGGGCATGCGCACCGATGACCTGGAGCGCCTGCTGGCCACGCACAAGCCCAAGCTGGTGTACGTGGTTGCCAACTTCCAGAACCCCAAGGGCACCACCCTGTCCCTGGAGCGGCGGCGCGAGCTGGTCCGCCTGGCCCAGCAGCACCGCTTCCTCATCCTGGAGGACGACCCCTACGGCGAGCTGCGCTTCCGCGGCGAGCACCTGCCGTCCCTGGCCGCCTTCGACGACGAGGGCGTCGTCGTGTCGCTGGGCACCTTCTCCAAGACGCTGGCCCCGGGCCTGCGCCTGGGCTGGGCGGTGGGCCCGCGCGACTTCGTGCGCAGCCTGGCCGTCGCCAAGCAGTCCACCGACCTGCACACCGCCACGCTGGCCCAGCGCGCGGTGGTGAAGCTGCTGGCGCGCTTCGACTACGCGGCCCACCTGGAGTCCCTGCGCCCCGTCTACGGCGAGCGCGCCCAGGCCATGCTGGACGCCCTCCAGGCCCACATGCCCGCCGGCACCCGGTGGACGCACCCCGAAGGCGGCATGTTCCTCTGGGTGGAGCTGCCCGGCGGGCTGGACGCCCAGGCGCTGCTGCCCAAGGCGGTGGCGCAGAAGGTGGCCTTCGTGCCGGGCGCGCCCTTCTTCGCCAACACCCCGCGCCCGGAGTTCATGCGCCTCAACTACTCCAACCGCCCGCCGGAGCTGATTGCCGAGGGCATGCGCCGCCTGGGCGCCGTGATTGCCGCCGAGCTGGGTTGAGCCGCTGACGGAGGGCCCTTGCCGCGCCGCGTCGGAAACGGCGCGGCGCTCTTCGTTTCAGCGAAGTTGAAGCTTGATTCAGGTTTCAAATCTTCCGGCGCTGGCCAGGGCGGTCGGGGTTTCGTACCCTGCGCGGCATTTCGTACCACCCCACCTGCCGGAGAGAGACACATGCAGCTCAAGGACCTGAAAATCATCGTCACGGGCGGCGCCCAGGGCATGGGCGCTCACTTCGCGCAGCGCCTGCACGAGGCGGGCGCCCAGGTGGCCGTGGGTGACGTGGCCGAGGAGCGCCTCGCTTCGCTGCCCGCCGGCATCCACCGCCGCAAGCTGGACGTGTCCTCCGAGGAGGACATTGTCTCCTTCGTGAGCTGGGCGCAGGGCGCCATGGGCGGCCTCAACGGCCTCATCAACAACGCGGGCATCCTGCGGGACGCGCTGCTGGTGAAGAAGGACCGGACCACCGGCGAGGTGAAGAAGCTGGCCACCGCCGACTGGAACGCCGTCATCGGCGTCAACCTCACGGGCGCCACGCTGATGGTGCGCGAGGTGGTGGCGAAGGTGGCCGAGTCCGGCCAGAAGGGCGGCGTCGTCGTCAACATGTCGTCCATTGCCCGCCACGGCAACCGCGGCCAGTCCAACTACGTGTCCGCGAAGGCGGCGCTGGCGGCCAACACCGTCACCTGGTCGCGCGAGTTCAGCCCCTTCGGCGTGCGCGTGGGCGCGGTGGCCCCGGGCATGATTGAGACGCCGATGACGCAGGGCATGAACCAGAAGGCCCGCGACGCGCTGGTCTCCAACATCCCCGTGGGCCGCATCGGCCTGCCCGAGGACATCTGGCTCGCCGTGAAGTTCATCCTGGAGTGCGACTACTTCAACGGCCGCACCATCGACGTGGACGGCGGCCTCAACTTCTGAGTGAGGCCCCTCCTCCGGGCGGCGCGGCGCCGTGCCGCCTGGAGGTCCGCTGGGACTTGCGCCTCACCGCCGGCTGGCGTCGCTGAGGCGCAAGTCCCGCAGCAGCGCGGGCTCGTCCGCGTAGAGCAGCTTGTAGGCGCTGTAGCTGCCCAGCACCTTCTTCACGTACCCGCGCGTCTCCTCGAAGCCGATGTGCTCCACCCACTCGTCGAGCTCCGCTTCGGGCAGCGCGTGCCGCCAGCGCTCCACCGCCCGGGGTCCGGCGTTGTAGGCCGCCACCGCGTAGGCCACGTTGCCGCCGAAGTGCTTGAGCAGCTGTCCCAGGTACGCCGCGCCCAGGCGGATGTTCGTGTGGGGCTGGAGCAGCGCGGACTCGCCCGGCATCGGCATGTCCAGCGAGTCCGCCACCTGCCGCGCCGTGGCCGGCATCAACTGCGCCAGGCCCAGCGCGCCCGTGGCTGAACGCGCGCGAGCGTTGAAGCGGCTCTCCTCGCGGATGAGGCCCTGGAGCAGGTCCGGGTCCACGCGGTGGGCCCGCGCGTAGCGGGCAATGGACGTGCGGTACGCCAGCGGCCAGGTGGCCTCCCAGATGGGGCGGGACGCGGCGCTCAATGGGCCGTGGACCTCCTGCTTCAGTGAGGTGCGCGCCACCTGCCGCGCGGCCCGGCTGCGACCGGTGCGCTTCAGCGTCTGGTACAGCAGCCGCGCCGGGGCCTCGGGCAGCGCGCGCGCATCCACGGCGAGGAACTCCTCCACCGCGCCGGGCAGGCCCAGGCGCATCAGCTCCACGCCCGCGTTGAAGCGCGCGTCCTTCGCCAGCGCGCCGGGCGGCAGGGGCCAGATTTCCTCGGACTCGCCCACCTCCGCCATGGCCTCGTCCGTCGGGGCGTCACCGCGGCCGGAGCCGCCAGTGCCCTCCAGGGACTCGGGAGGCACGGGCTTGGGGTAGAGCCGCGCCAGGCGCTCCGGTGAGAGCAGCGCGAGCCGTGAGCGCGCCAGCATCCCGTACCAGGCCGCGGGGCGCTCGGCGGCGATGTGCGCGTAGGCGTCGAGCGCCGCGTCCGCGGAGACGCCGGACTCCTGCATGCGCGCGCGCCAGTACCGTGAGCGCCACAGCGCCTCGTCCGTGCGCGCCGCCTCGGGCAGGTTCTCCACCGCCGTCAGCGCGGCCAGGGCCGCTGGGGCGTTGGCCTTGCGGGAATGCAGCCAGAAGGCGCGGAAGAGCGACTCCGAGGCGAAGTTCCCCGCCGGGTAGCGCCGCGCGGCCTCTTCGTAGCGCGCCAGGGCCGTGTCCACGTCGCCCGTGCGCTGGAGCAGCCACGCCTCGAAGAAGAGCGCGTCATCCGCGTAGCCATGCTCCGGGTAGTCCCGGGCGAGCGTGGCGTAGGTGGTGATGGCCGCCTTCGGGTCCACCACCGACTGGGAGTAGCCCAGGATGTAGAGCGCCTGGGGCCGCTGCTCGGACGCCGTGCAGCCCTCCACCATGGGCTCCAGCATGTCGATGGCCCGGCGATGCTTGCGCTCCTTGCGCAGCGCCCGGCCGTACGTGAGGTGCGCGCGGCAGGCCAGCTCGTCGGGCAACTCCAGGTGCGGCAGCACCTTGTTCAGCAGCGCCATGCCAGCGTGGTTTCGGTGCAACTCCACCAGCGCCTCGGCGCGGCGCACCCGCCACTTGAGCGGCAGGGGCAGGCCCTTCAGCCGCTGCTCGGCGCGCCTCGCCTCGCGCGACAGCGGGCTGGTGGCCCACACCTCCAGCAGCGCGCGGTGCTCAGCGTTGTACTGCCCTTGCGCGCGCGCCAGGTCGCAGATGGTCAGCAGCGCCTTCATCCGGAGCGCGT
Source organism: Myxococcus sp. SDU36 (assembly GCF_030168875.1). Taxonomy (NCBI): domain Bacteria; kingdom Pseudomonadati; phylum Myxococcota; class Myxococcia; order Myxococcales; family Myxococcaceae; genus Myxococcus; species Myxococcus sp. SDU36. The sequence goes on along the minus strand of NZ_CP077414.1, from coordinate 6,828,719 downwards.
CCGGCCCTCGGGACTGGCGGCTGTCGATGAACTCCTGGAGCGCCGTCAACGCGCCCGGGATGTCCCTCCTCCGCTGGAGCACCCGCGACAGGCTGAAGCGCGCCTCCGGGTACAGCGGCGAGCCCGGGCTCACGTCGCGGTACTGCACCGCGGCCGTGTCCAGCTTGCGCAGCCGCTCGTTGGCCTGGGCGGCCCGCAGCAGGCTGTGGTCGCGCAGCGCGCCGTAGTCATCCGCCAGCGCGGCGAACTCGTCGGCCGCCACCGCGTGGTTGCGCGCCAGCAGCGCGCTCTGCGCCATGAGGAAGCGGACCTGCGGCGTGGCGGCCTCCTGGGCGAGCAGCGCCCTCGCGCGTGCGTAGCGACGACGCCGGAACTCGGCATGCGCCTTCGCCAGCGAGCCCTCCGCGAAGTACGGCGCGAGCTGCCCCGGACCGAAGGCCTGGGTGGCCAGCTCCCCATCCGAGGGCTGCGCCACGGGCGAGTCGAGCAGCGCCTCCAGCTGGTCCTCGGAGAGCACGTCCCCGGGCGCTTCCTCCAGCGGCGCCTGCGCACGGGAAGGCGTGGCGCCCAGCATGCCCGCGCACGCGAGAAACACCACGGCACCTGCTCGAAGTCCCACCATGACCGCCCTCTTTCTTGAACCCGGGGCGGCAATGCATCGTCACGCGGCACGCATTGGGGAGCCACCCTCCGGGCACACCCGCGCGCGCGCGTCAGCCAGCGGATACAGCGCCGGTGTGTGCGCCAGGGACAGTGCTCGAAATCCAACGGGCGCACTCCGCGCCCAGGCCATTTTCGCCCCTAGAGAACTAATGCAACACGATTGCACATATGGGTCCGCCGTGACATATGTCGGGGCCGCGCGAGGCGACACCCGCCCACGCGGTTCTCCACCCAGTGCCGGGACAAGTGATGCACCTACGAACTCTTCATCTGGCCCTCCTGGCCGCGACGGCCATCCTCCTGGGGGGCTGCGGTTCCTCCGACGACCCCGAACCCGTCGAGTGCGGTGGCTACGGGCACCTGCACGGTGACCACTGCCACTGTGACGAAGGCTATGAGGCGGACGGCCTCACCTGCGTCCCCGCCGAGGAGCCCGTCGTCGAGTGCGGCGGCCACGGGCACCTGCACGACGACCACTGCCACTGTGACGCGGGCTACACCGAGCAGAACGGCACCTGCGTCCCGGCCGAGGAGCCCGCGCCCGACTGCGGCGAGCATGGCCACGCCCACGGCGACCACTGCCACTGTGACGCGGGCTACGTCGAGCAGGACGGCACCTGTGTCGCGGAAGAGGAGCCCGCGCCCGACTGCGGCGAGCACGGCCACGCCCATGGCGACCACTGCCACTGTGACGCGGGCTACGTCGAGCAGGATGGCACCTGCGTCCCGGAAGAGGAGCCCGCGCCCGACTGCGGCGAGCACGGCCACGCCCATGGCGACCACTGCCACTGCGACGCGGGCTACGTCGAGCAGGACGGCACCTGCGTCCCGGAAGAGGAGCCCGTCACCCCGCAGTTGCCGGCGTACACGCTGGTGCCCATCGGCTACCCCTCCGGCACCGGCAGCTATGCCCAGGCGCTGAATGACGCCGGGCAGGTGGTGGGCAACGTGCGCTCGGCCGTGGTGGGTGGCACGCCGCCGCCGCTCATCGCCTACCATTGGAGTGACGACACGCTCACCGAGCTGGGCACCCTGCCCGGCAGCAACGCCTTCAGCCGCGCCTACGGCATCAACGCCAGCGGCGTGGTGGTGGGCGAGAGTGACAACGACGCGCCCCGCGCCTTCCGCTGGGAGGCCGGCGTGCTGACGGACCTGGGCACGCTGGGCGGCGCCACCGCCGTCGCCACCGACATCAACGACAGCGGCGTCATCGTGGGCAGCGCCTCCACCGGCACCGCCAGCCGCGCCTTCCGCTGGGAGGCGGGCGCGATGACGGACCTGGGCTCACTGGACGGCCTGAACACCACGCTGGCCCGCGCCTGGAGCATCAACGCGCACGGCGACGTGGTGGGCTACAGCAAGAACGCCCAGGGCGTGACGCGAGCCACGCTGTGGACGCGCGAGGGCACCCGCGTGAATCTGGGGGCGCTGGATGTCACGCGCGCCAGCCAGGCCCATGACGTGAACGACGCGGGCACGGTGGTGGGCTCCGCCGTCGTGGGCGCCACGTCTGGCGGCTCACCCATCTACAACGCCTTCGTCTGGAGCGACGGCACCATCCGGAGCCTGGGCACCCTGCCGGGCCTGCCCGGCGCCATCCACAGCGAGGCCAAGGGTATCAACGCGGAGGGCTGGGTCGTGGGCTACGTGGGCCAGTACTACGGCAACACCACGCTGGGCACCGCGTCGGCCGTGGCGTGGCTCGGCGAGCAGATTCACGACCTCAACAGCGTGCTCCCCGCCGGCAGCGGATGGACGCTGCTGAGCGCCGAGGACATCAACGCCCGCGGGGACATCACCGGCCTGGGCCGCTTCAACGGCACGCTCACCGCCTACAAGCTGGTGCGTCAGTAGGCGCGCCCCCGGTGGGCCCGAGGGGGACGCCCCCCTCGGACTCACTTCTCCAGGTCGCCGACAATCCGGCCGATGGGCGACGGCTCGCCGCGCAGCTTCTGGAAGAAGTTGCGGTTGTCGGTGCCCTGGTCGAAGACGCTCAGGGTGTCATTGATGCCGTTCTTGTCGGGACGCATGCCCGAGTAGTCCTGCCGCGACGGCAGCCCGTGCTCCGCGCGGATCGCGTTCTCGCTGGGCGCCCAGCCCGCGGGCGTGTGCGGCGTGGGGCGCAGGCCAATCGTCTCGAACTCCTCCCGCAAGCGCAGCCGCTCCTCGACCGTCTCCTTCATGGGCCTCGTGTACTGGGGGTGCTGGTTGAAGACGTCCGCGTTGCTGTGCTTGCTGGCCGCCAGCGGGCTGACCTGCACGCCGTTGGACGCGCGCCACGCGTGGACCGACTCGTGGCCCAGGCTGTTGAAGCGCGGCCCCGTGGCCTGCTCGTTGTACCGGATGTCGCTGGGCCGGCCCGCGCCAGGCTGGCCTTCGTAGCGGTACGCCGGGCGCGTCGAGGCGTAGGTGCCGTCGTTCCGGGGCACGTGGGACATCGGCATGGCGCTGTTGCGGCCCGAGTAGATGTCCGCCACCGTCAAGGGCTGCCGCTGGGTGCCCGTCATCCCGGGGTTCACCGCCTGCGTCCGGCCGTTGAGCTCCGTCATCAACTGGTTGCCCTGGGGCTGGCTCGTCAGCCGGTGCGTGGAGGTGCGCACGTCCGAATTGAAGTCCGCGAAGTCCGCGCCGGACTGGCCGCTGTCACGGCGCGTGCGGATGCCCTGCAGGTCCGGGTGCACCACGCCGTAGTCCGTGCGCTTGAGGTTGTCCTTGCCCGTCTGCAGCTCGCTGGGTGTCGGGCGCGGGGCGTTGGGCCCGGCTGCGGTCTCCGTCTTCGGCGTCTTGTCCGTCTTCTGCGGCCTGCTCGCGTCCAGCTTCGGGGGCGCGCTGTTGGAGCGGGGACGCGAGGAAGAGGACGAGGGCTTGGAGAAGGAGGGCTTCGAGCGGAGCTTCATGGGAGCCTCGGGAGCGGGAGGAAGGCGACGCTCCCACACCAGAGCATGTCCCATGCCTGCCGCGCCGCGTCACAACCCGGGCAACAAAGCTCGTGATTTCAAGAGGTTCCGCGAGGCAGGGGGCGGCTCCCGGGCGGAAAGGCCGGTGACACCGCTCACCCCCTGGTGACGGGCGTCACCAGTCACCACCACGGGTGGCTCTGACGGCGGATCCGCTCCACGCGGCGCCGGACGCTGCGGTGGCCCGATGCCAGGCACCCGCACCGCCGGCCTGCCACGCACCGCGCCGCGATGCTGGCGTGGGGGCCGGCCTTCGGAGCGCTGGAGGTGGAGGGCGGGAGGGACACCCGGGGAGAGCGCCTGCGGCGGCAGCGGCGGCAGGAACTGCCTGGCTTCCAGGCCGTCATCGCGCCACCTCCAGGTGAGAGGGGCTGCACGCACTGAGTGAGGGCTTCATCGCCAGTTGCATGGAGGGACTCCGGGGGCTCGCGTCCACTGACCGCGAAAGGCAACCTTCGTGCCTTTCAATGGACAGACGCAGGCCCCCGGTTTTCCTGGCGGCGCCGTGACAGGCTGGGGACGAACAGACTGTGCGCGTGTGCAATGGACGTCACACCGCGTGACACGGGTGACAGCGGGACACGGCGACAATGGGAGACAATCACTGCTCACCGCGTCGCCACGCGCACAGCCTCACACGCGCCGCGCTTGCGCCCCGTCCACCAGCCAACGTCACCCTTCGACTCGCGGGCGACTGGCGGAATGACGGGCTAATCGCGAGATTCCAAGCTATTCAGGAAGAAGCGGCGGAGCCGTCGGTTCTCAGTAGCGGAAACGAAGGCTCGGCCACATCTTCAAGGAAAGGCGGGGACACGCGCTTTTCCAGGTGGCGGCAGGGCCACCCGGGCAGCCCTCTTCAGACAGGGAGGGAGTCCCAGACCAGGGGTGCGAGGCGAGGGGCACCCACCGCTAGATGAGGTCGAGGGGCATCATCGTGCCCGCTTCGAACTCCGGGGCACGGCGCAGTTGGTCCAGCACCCGCGGCGCGCAGCGCAGGTGGAGCATGGGCATGGAGCCCGGCTCGCTCACCGAGCGCACCGCGCCCAGGAGATGGTGGGCCTCCAGCCAGCGCATGAGGCTCTGGTGGAAGCGCGCGCTTTCGGCCAGACCGGCCTGGTGCACTTCCACGCGGGAGCGGACGGGCGGACGGGGAGCGGCGCGCCCACGCGACGCCGCCGCCGGTTCCTCGCGGGGCATCACCGTCACGTCAATCCAGTCTGGCTGCGTGTCCGCACCCGCGGCGCCCGGCAATGGGCGCACGCGCGCGGACAGACTCGGGACGCCGCCGACCCGGACGTCCCCCCACTCGCCATTCTTCCTGCCCATGACCCTCATCCTCTCCCGGGTCCGGCGCTCCCATGGCGCCGACCCCGGCTTCAACCACCACCGTCACCTGAATACGGCCAGGCCCTTGCCTGTCTTGTGGGTTCCCGACCGAGGGAGCTTCACCGCATTCGACAGGATCAAATCCCTCACCTCGAGCGCCGTCAAGTCAGGGGCACGGCAGCGGTACAGCGCCGCGATACCCGCTACATAGGGCGCTGCCATGCTCGTGCCACTCATTCGCTCGTAGAACGCCTGGTTGTTGCAACGACGCTCCGTGCTGGAATAGACATTCACGCCATACCCCATGATGTCCGGCACGACGCGCCTACTCACGGTGCCACTCGCGGAGAATGTGGCCACGTTACGCTCGAAGTCGACCGCGCCGACAGCCAGTGATTCTGGAAAGGCCGCTGGATAACCAACCGTGTCGGGTCCACTGTTACCTGCAGCCACAACGGGCAGGACATTGCTGTCGAGCAGGCGACGAATCATCGTCTGCAGCGCGCGCAGGTTGAGGTTGTAGTCCGCCTCTGAGATTCCGGGCGGCGGCATCAGCGGGAAGCCGAGCGACAGGTTGACCACCGCGGGCCGCGTCGAGTTCTCCGGGCGGCTGAACTGGTGCAGCAGCCACTCCATGCCCGCGGCCACGCGGCCCAGGCTGGTGCGGATGGTCTCCGATTCGATGACGGACGCGACGTAGAGGTCCACCTCCGGGGCGACGCCGTGGTGCACACCCGCGGCGATGCCGCACACGTGCGTACCGTGGCCATCCGGGTCGAAGCCGCGGATGTCCCGCGCCGGGTTGTGTGGCGAGTTGGGGAACAGCGACACGTAGCGGAACTGGATGACGCGCGCGGCGTGCTCGGGGTGGTCCGCGTCCACGCCGGTGTCGAGGATGCCCAGCATGACGCCGGCGCCGCGGATGCCCTGGGCGTGAGCCAGGGGGACGCCGGACTCGTCGGGCCACTCGCGCTCGGCCAGCGAGGACATGCCCCGGTTGCGCGGTCCCGGTTGTCCCGCCGACACCGGGCCAGGGAAGGACAACGGGACGACGTCGGGGATGAACTCGAAGTCGCGCTCCAGCTCGCTGCGGGCTTCCTTCTCCGTGTGGTCTTCGTAGAAGTGCGCCATGGTGGCACCGATGAGCGGCATGTACCGGTAGCTGCCGGGCTCCGCGCCGGTCTGCTCCGCCACCGTCGCGCCCGGCATGGGCGGCGTGGAGGCGTCCGCGCCGCGCGTGCCCAGGCGCGCCGCCTTCGCGCCCTTGCCCTTCCGACGACGCTCCTCCTGTCCACTGACGGGCGGACGCGGGCCGGGCAGCGTGGCCGACCGCAGTCCGAGCGCGAACAGCGTGTCCGGCGCCTTGTTCGCCACCGCGAAGCGCAGCGCCGTCGTGCGCGACAGCACGCGCTCGCCCTGCTCCGTGCCGCGAGGCCCCACGCGAGCCTGCGACTCGATGGACTCCTTTGGAACCAACAGGTAGGACTTCATGGGTTGTGTGCTCCTTGAACCACTGTGCTACGCCGGACGCATGAGGCGAGGTCGTCCAGCATCAGGTCAGCACCCGTCGCGTGCGGCGCCTCGCGCGTGCGACAGGGGCAATGGGGCCGCGAGCCCGACGTGACAGACTGCTCGCGGCGTCATGCCTACCCCCCTTCATCCAAGAGGCCCTGCGTTCCCGTTCGATTGGACAGGAAGGGCCTGACAAAAAACCACGGATTTCCCGTAGTACACGCACGAATGGATTAATTCGGTTCTAACTGGCCTTGCGCGAACGTCCGGAAGTGGGAGTGATTCCCTCCTGGGTACGAGCGAGGTGCCCGGAGGCACACAGGAGCGGTGTCCTCCACCCGACCTCCAAGAAGACGAGGCCGGGAAAGACTCCGTTCCGACATTTGTTCGCCCACATCCCTCCGCCCGGATTAATTAAGGGTGGGACGTTCGCATCCCCTGGAGCCGCCTGACGTGATTCCCTACTGGCACGCCCCCTCGATTGAGCTGGGCCCCCTCAAAATCGAGCCCTTCGGCATCTTCGTCGCGGTGGGCATCCTGCTGGCCGCGCGCCTGCTTGGCCGCAATGCCGAGCGCGACGGCCTGAACCCCGAGCCGCTCGCCGACTTCGCGCCCTGGGGCGTGGGCGTGGGCGTCGTCGTGGGCCACTGGGTGCACCTGTTCTTCTACCACCCGGAGGAGCTGTCCAAGAGCCCGTTCCAGATATTGAAGGTCTGGGATGGCCTGTCCTCGTTCGGCGGCCTGTTGGGCGGCATTCTCGCCGCCGTCGTGTTCTTCAAGGTGCGCAAGCTGCGCTTTTCGGACTACGCGGACGCGTTCGCCCTGGGCGTGGCGCCGGGCTGGGCGGTGGCGCGGCTGGGCTGCTTCGCCGTGCATGACCACCCGGGCGTGCCCACGGACTTCTTCCTGGCGGTGGCCTTCCCCGGTGGCCCTCGGCACGACCTGGGCATGTACGACGCCATGGCGCTCTTCGCCATCAGCGGCCTGCTGTACGCGCTGCGCAACGCGGGGAAGCTGAAGGGGCGCCTGCTGCCGCTGCTGGCGGTGCTGTACGCGGTCTGCCGCTTCTTCTTCGACTACCTGCGCGCCACGGACATGGCCTACGTGGACGCCCGCTACTTCGGGCTGACGCCCGCGCAGTACGGCTGCGTCGCGCTGGCGCTCTACGGCATCTGGGGCGTCCTGCGGCGCAGGGAGCCGGGGACGGCCTCCTCGCCGCCGTCGTCTCCGAAGAGCACGGGAACGGTGGGCGCGCGGTAGGACGGCAGCCTGGCGTCTCATGGGCCCGGAGCTCCGGCGCATCCGCGGCGGGCATCCGGGCCCGCGTATTTCCGACGAGGAGGCTGTCGCATGAAGGCGCTCGCGTACGACGCGGTCATGACGCCCCTGGGCTGGCTGGGCCTCACCGCCGCCCGGCGCAAGCTGGTGCGCGGCCTGTCCGGCCACGTGCTGGAGGTGGGCACCGGCACCGGCCTGGCGCTGCCCGGCTACCCGGACACCGTCACCGCCGTCACCGCCATCGACGTGGACGAAGCGGCGCTCGCGCGTGCCCAGCGGCGCGCGGGCTTCGACGTCGAGCGCCGCGTGCAGCGGCTCCAGGGCGTGAGCGAGCTCATCATCGCCCGGCGCCCGGCGGGCTGACGCGCCAGCCGTGCACGCGCGGGCGCAACGGGCATCCAGCGACACCAAGAAGGCGGGGGCCAAGAGGTGACGCAGGGGGCTATGTTGCACGGCCGCGACAGGCTTGCCGCCCGCGCGAGAACCTTCCGTCCATGGTGCGTTTTCGAGCGGGTTCCCGCTGACTCTCCCCTCTGAAAAGCGGGTGCGCACCAACCCCGCGAGTCGCTTCCAGCGAGGCAATGTCAGAGGTAGCCGTAGACTCCTCGATGCACCGGCGGACTTTCCCGCCGGAGAGCCCCGAGGCATTCACGCATGAGGAAGCTCCTCGCCGCCCTGCTCGCTCTTCCCGTTCTCGCCGCCTGTGGTCCCGCGCCGGAGTCAGACTCGAACGACACGCAACTGGCGCCCGAAGGCGCGGAGGTCGCCTCCACCGAGCAGGCGCTGTTCGGCACGCCCCGTGAGCGCTCCGTCCGCCTGCGCACCGGCGTGACGCTGCGCTACGTGGAGCAGGGCCTGCCGTTGGGCCCCGCGGTGGTGTTCCTCCACGGCTACTCGGACTCCCACCACACGTGGGACCTGAACCTGCGCACCTTCCCGCGCAACCACCACGTCTACGTGCTGGACCAGCGCGGCCACGGAGACTCGACGCGCCCGGCGTGCTGCTACACGCAGCAGTCCTTCGCCGCGGACGTGGACGCCTTCCTGGACGCGGTGGGCGAGCGCGGCGCCATCCTCGTCGGCCACTCCATGGGCAGCTTCATCGCGCAGCAGGTGGCGCTGGACTTCCCGCGGCGCGTGAAGGGGCTGGTGCTCGTCGGCTCGGCGCCCACCGTCGCCGGCAACCCGGTGGCGCTGGAGCTGAAGTCCATCGTGGACACGTTCGAGGGCACGGTCGACCCGGAGTTCATCCGCGCGTTCCAGGAGAGCACCTTCGTGCGTCCTGTCCCGGCGTCGTACATCAACACGCTGGTGTCGGAGAGCAGCAAGGTGCCCGCGCGCGTGTGGCAGGACGCGCTGGACGGCATGCTCGCGGAGGACCACTCGGCGCGGCTGAACCGCATCCGCGTGCCGGTGCTCGTCGTGGGCGGTGACCAGGACGGCTTCTTCCCCGTCGCCGACCAGCGGGCGCTGGTGAACGCCCTGCCGGACGCCGAGTTCAAGCTGTACCCGAACACGGGCCACGCGCCCCACGCGGAGCAGCCGCGGCGCTTCAACCAGGACGTGCACCGCTTCCTGCGCGACGTGACGCGCGGGTAGGACGGCTGGAAGCGCGTGCCCGGGACTCACCGGGCACTCGCCCCCCGGTGGCTACCAGTTCTTCACGGACTTGAGGTCGAAGACGTCCGGGAAGCCGTTGGCATGAAGCAGCTGCACGGCCTGGGCGCTGCGGCCACCGGCCGCGCAGTACACCACCACGCGCGTGCCGGGCAGGCCCACCTCGGCCAGCCTGCGGGGTAGCTCCTGCACGGGGATGTTCCGGGCGGGCTCGGGGTGCCCTTCCTGGAATTCCTGCGGCGTGCGCACGTCCAGCAGCACCGCGCCTCCGGCGACGAGCTGCCGGGCCTTCTCCGAGAGTTCCTGGGGTGTCATGCCCCCAGTCTAAGCCCGGGCCGGCGGAGGGCGACTGGCCGAAAACTGGAGGTGTCCGCCGTGGACGCTACAGTTCTGTACCACCCATGGGACTCGACAAGCATGCACTCCTGGGCCAGCTCGCGGACCGCCTCCAGCAGAGCGACCGGCTGGCCCACCGCGCCGAGGCGGAGGCCCGCGAGGCCGCCCGCAGCCTGGCCACGGAGTCCGAGAAGAAAGAGGACGGCCGCGCCGCCCTGGAGTTCGGCAGCCTCGCCACCGGACAGGCCAACCGGGCCCGTCGGGTCCAGGAAGAACTCCAGGCGCTGACGAAGTTTGGTCAGGCGGAGTTCCCACGCTTCCCCCGGCAAGGCCCGGTGGCGCTGGGCGCCATCGTGGACGTCAGCACCGAAGACGAGGAGGGCTTCTCCGAACGGACCTTCTTCGTCCTCCCCGCCGGCGCGGGGACCGAGCTGACGGGTCCGGGCGGTGACGGCTTCCTGTCCGTCATCACCCCCGCCTCCCCCGTAGGGCGCGCCCTCATGGGCCGCAAGGCGGGTGATACAGTGGAAGTGATGCTCGCGGGCGAGGTCCGCGAATGGACGGTGCTCGAGGTCGCGTGATGTCGAGCCTTCGACGAAAGCCCGGGGGGCCGTAGCACCCATGGCGCCCCTCGCGCGTGAATCCGCAAAGATGTCTTCTTCGCCTTCACCGCAAATCCAGGCGCCGCCCGCACCGGCCCTCCTGCCGCTCACCTGGCCCGCCGCTGTCGTGGGCCTGATGTTCGGCGTGCTGATGACGTACGTCCCGTACGAGTTCCGGGTGGCCTCCTTCCGGCCGCTCTACCCCTACGTGCGCCTGCTGGGCCTCACGTACCTGACGGGCAGCATCATGCTCATGGGCGCGCTGCTGTATCCGCGCGCGCCGCGCTGGCTGGACGTCACGGGGCGCCTGCTGCTGGGCGCGGCCATGGCGCTGTACTGGTGGGTGCTCAACGTCCTGCCCGGCAGCTTCACGGGCATCATCCTCTACCCGGTGCTCTTCGGCGGCGTGGTGCTGGAGGCCTGGCCCGCCATGCGCCAGCGCCCCGTGCTGCGCACCTTCGCGGCCCTCACCAGCGCGGCGTTCGGCGTGGCCATGCTGGTGGTGCCCGAGCGCTTCCCGCTCTCCGTCTACGCCCACCTCGCGCCCCTGCGGCCCCTGGTGGGACTGCTCTTCGCCGTCTGCGGCGTGGGCCTGCTGCTGCCTTCACAGTGGCTCCACCGCCGGCTGCCGGCCCTGCTCATGGGCGGGCTGGCGGTGCCCTTCGCCCTGCTCGCGTACGCGCTGGGCCGCGGCGCGTCGTGGCTGGGGGCCTGCGTGTACGCGGTGCTCACCCTGGCCTGTGTCGCGCAGGCACTGGACTGGCGGCCGCGCGCGCCGCGCACGGTGGGGTGGAAGCTGCTGCGCGGGCTGGCCTTCGCGGGGTTGGTGCCGCTGCTGGCGCTGGGTGGGCTGGCGGCATACCTGGCGCAGAACGCGATTGAACAGCAGGTGCGCGACGACACGCAGCGCGCCGCCGCGGGTGAGGCCGACTTCCTGCGGCGCTACCTGGACGACGCGGGTGAGTCCCTGGCGCTGATGCTGGAGTCGCCGGGCTTCCGCGCCGCCTTCGCCGCGGCGGCGGCGGAGCGACTGGAGCCCTACCTGGTCAACCTGGCGGCCCAGGAGCGCGCCTTCGACGCGGCGCTCGCGGTGGACACCCAGGGCCGCATCCTGGCCGCGTCTCCCAGCGTGGCGGGGTGGAACCTGGAGCCGCGCGCCTTCCTGCCCCCGGCCTTCACCCGGGGCGCCGAGGTGTCCCCGCCCTTCATCCGCCCGCCCGGCCAGCCTCTGGTCGCGGTGACGCAGCCCTTCCGCGAGGACGGCGAGGTGCGCGGAATGCTGGTGGGCCTGATGTCCCTGGAGCGCCTGAGCCGGGCCACCACGCCCGCGTCGCGGCGCTTCCGCGTGCAGGTGTTGGACCGGCGCGGCTTCAAGGTGCTCCGTGACACCGCGCCCGGCGCGCCGCTGCTGGGCGAAGCGCACCTGCCGGACGCGCTCAGCCTGGAGCTGCTGCGGCCTGGCATCGGCGTGCTGGAGGCCTTCGACGCGGCGGACCGCCGCATGCTCGCCGCCGAGGCCCCCGTGGAAGGCACGGAGTGGAGCGTGCTGGTGACGCAGGAGCTCGTGGTGGCCTACGCGGCGATTACGCGCATGAGCGCCGCGGTGGTGGGCCTGGTGCTGCTGGGCGTCCTCATGGCCCTGCTGCTGTCGCAGTTGGTCGCTCGCGACGTCATCCGCCGCCTGGACAGCCTCCGCGCCGCCACCGCCGCGCTGACCGCGGGCGACTGGTCTCAGCGCGTGGACGTGGAGGAGGACGACGAGCTGGGCGAGCTGGCCCGGGGCTTCAACGAGATGGCGGCCCGCACGGGCGCCACGCAGACGGAGCTGAAGGAGGCGGTGCGCGCGCGCGAGGAGTTCCTCAGCGTGGCCAGCCACGAGCTGCGCACGCCGCTCACCCCGCTCAAGGGCTTCGCCGCGCTCACCCTCCAGCGGCTGGAGCGGAGCGGAGACTTCCCGGAGCGCGAGCGGCTGCTCAAGGCGCTGCGCTCCATGGCCCGGCAGACGGAGCGGCTGACGCGGCTGGTGGATGACCTGCTGGACACCGCGCGCATCCAGGGCGGGCGGCTGGAGCTGGAGCGCAAGCGGCTGGACCTGGTCCCCCTGCTGGGCGAGGTGCTGGAGCGCTTCGCGCTGCGCACCGAGTCCGGCGTCACCTTCGAGCTGAACGTCCCCGCCCAACCGGTGGAGGGTGACTGGGACGCGCTGCGGCTGGAGCAGGTGCTCACCAACCTGGTCAGCAACGCCGTGCGCTATTCGCCCCACGGCGGCGCGGTGCGCATGTCCTTGGAGGCCGCGCAGACGCACGTGCTGCTGAGCGTGCGTGACGAGGGCATCGGCATCCCCCCGGAGAACGTGGCGGACCTGTTCCGACCCTTCGCGCGCGCGTCCAACGCCCAGGCGCGCCACTTCGGCGGGCTGGGGCTGGGCCTCTTCATCTGCCGCGAAATCGTGGAGCGCCACGGCGGCACCATCTGGGCGGAGAGCCCGGGGCCCCAGCGCGGCAGCAGCTTCCATGTGCGGCTGCCCCGCCGCGCCGAGCCCGCGGCGCCGGCGAGCGCGGCCTAGCGCCTCAGGACGACGACGGCTCCGGCGCGCCGTGCGCCATCAGCCACTCCTCGGGGATGTCACCGCGCGGCAGCTCCAGCACGAAGACGGAGCCCTGCCCCGGCTCGCTGGTGGCGCGCACCGTGCCGCCGAAGGCCTCCACAATCTGCCGGGTGATGTAGAGCCCCAGGCCCAGGCCGCCGTAGTGCCTGTCACTCACCGCGCGCTCGAAGCGCTCGAAGATGCGCGGCAGGTCCTCCGCGGAGATGCCGATGCCGCCGTCGCGCACCGTCAGGCGGGCGCTGAGCCCCTCCGCCTCCACCGCCACGCGCACGGGGTGGCCCGCGCCGTACTTCAGCGCGTTGGACAGCAGGTTGGTCACCACCTGCTCCAGCCGCAGCCGGTCCCACCGGCCCATGACGGGCACCGGCGCGTGCAGCTCCAGCTCACACTGCAGCTGCGAGGCGGACGGCGCGAAGCGGTAGAGGATTTCCGCCGCCACGCTGGCCAGGTCCATCTCCTCCACCTCCAGCCGCAGGCGGCCCGCGGTGATTCGCGACACGTCGAGCAGGTTGTCCACCAGGCTCGTCAGCTTGCGCACCTGCCGCTGCACCACTTCCAGCGTCTCCGACACGCGCTCGGCGGACACCGGCTGGTTGTGGGCCGCCATCCCATCCACCTGCTTCTGCAGCAACTGCACCTTGAGGTGCAGCGGCGTCAGCGGCGTCTTCAGCTCGTGGCTGGCGATGCCCAGGAACTCGTCGCGCAGGCGCACCGCTTCGCGCGCTTCCTGGAGGAGCTGCGCGTTGTCCACGGAGAGCGCGGTGCGGCGGGCCACCTCCTCCGCCAGCCGCAACTCCTCCGTGCTGAAGTCACGAATCTCATCCGCGCGGAAGAGGGCCAGCGTGCCGATGACGCGCTCGCGCGCCACCAGCGGCACGCCCAGGTAGCAGCGCAGGCCCAGCCCCCGCAGCAGCCGCGCGTGCTCCGCGTCCCGCGCGGCGGCCTCCATGTGGGCCTCCGTCACCCGCAGCCGCTCCGACTGACCGGCGCCGAACAACGGCAGCACGCGCTCGGGGGGCAGGGGGTAGCGGCGCAGCAGCTCCTCCAGCAGGCCATGGCGCTCCGGCTCGGCGTGCAGCGCCGTCACCGGGCGCGGCGGCTCTCCGGGCAGGCCCAGGTACAGCACCGCCGCGTCCGCGAGCGCGGGCACCAGCAAGCGGAGCAGCCGCGGCGCGGCCTCGTCGTCGAACGCGGCGCCCAGCAGCGCGCCGGCCTCCGCCAGCAGCCGCGCCGAGCCCACCGCGTCCAGCCCCGCGGACGAGGCCACTTCACATGCGCGCAGCAGCGCTCCGGCCGTCAGGCCCTCGTCGTGCTCCAGCGGCACCGCGGAGGCGCGCAGCAGGACGTGCGTCCCATCCTGCCGGCGCACCCGCCAGCGGGCCTCCGCCACCCACTCGCCCGTGAGCGCGCGCGCCAGGGGCGGCACCTCCACCGACATGGACGCATCCTCCGCACGCGTCCATACACAGCCGGGCAGCCATCCCTGTTCGGCGCGCTCGGGCCGGCTCATGCGGAACTGACGCCCGGCCTCCATGTTGAAAGCGAGCACACGCCCGGTGACATCCACCAACACGAGTGCCTCGCCCGCCTGCTCGAGCAGCAACCGGAGGACGCCCTCTTTCAGCAGGGCGTCCGCCTCTTCGGAGTCCAGGTGCATCATCGAAAGCGGGGCGCTTCCAGAGGCCATGAGAGACTTCCCGCGAGCAGAGGCAGCATGGAGGCATGTCTCCTTCCCCGGACGAAGGGCAGCCTCCGTGTTCCCACAGAACAGCAGAAGGGGCGCCATCCCCATCCCGCGCCTGCCAGGGTCATCGGAGCCCCCTTGCTTGCCTGCCCGGAAATCCAGATTCTCTGCCCCTTTGTAGCGCATCCGGGTGACCTTGCGTCCACCCGTGCGGCCCACTTTCTCGAGTTCCATCATGCAGAAGCCGCACTCCACGCCTGACTGGACCTCCAGCGAGCACCGTTACCGAGGCGTCATCGACAGCCTGCGGGAAGTGGTGTTCCAGACAGACCTGGCGGGGACGTGGACCTTCCTCAACCCGGCCTGGACGGACATCACCGGCTTCAGCGTGGAGGAGAGCCTGGGCCGCTCCTTCTCGGAGTTCCTCCACCCGGATGACCGGGAGCGCGACCCGGAGCCGCTCCAGCAGCTGTTCGCGGGGAAAGTGGAGTTCGTGCGCCATGAGATGCGCTACCTCACGCGCGACGGGAGCTACCGCTGGGTGGAGGTGTTCGCCCGGCTGATGCACGACGACGACGGCAACGTCCTGGGCACGGCGGGCACGCTCAACGACTTCACCGAGCGCAAGGCGGCGGACGGCGCGCTGGCGCGGCGCGAGCGCTACCTCACCGCGCTGGTGGACATGCAGCAGCGGCTGCTGGCCACGCAGGATGGCGGCGACCTCTACGGGCCCGCGCTGGCGCCGCTGGGCCACGCGTCGGGGGCCAGCCGCGTCTACGTGTTCGAGCTGCACCGGGCGCCAGACGGCGCCGTCCTGTGCAGCCAGCGCGCGGAGTGGTGCGCGCCGGGCGTGAAGCCCGAAATGGACAACCCGGACCTCCAGAACCTGCCCATGGACCCCGCGCTGCGGCGCTGGACGGAGACGCTGTCGCGGGGCGACGTCATCGAAGGGCTGGTGGAGAGCTTTCCCGCGTCGGAGCGGGAGCTGCTGGACCCGCAGGGCATCCTGTCCCTGCTGGCGCTGCCCCTGCGCGTGCGCGGCGTGCTGACGGGCTTCGTGGGCTTCGACAACACCGCGGAGGCGCGGCGGTGGGACCGGCTGGAGGTGGACCTGCTGTCGGCGGCGGCGGGCGCCATGTCCATGACGCTGGAGCGGCGCGACTCGGAGCGGGCGCTGCGCGAGCGCGAGCGGCGCTTCCGTCAACTGGCGGAGAACGCGTCGGACGTCCTCTACGTGTACCGGCGCGAGCCCCCGCGCGGCTTCGCCTACGTCAGCCGCGTGGCCCACACCAAGCTGGGCTACGGGCCGGTGGCGCACTACGCGGACGCGGAGCTGTGGTACCGGCGCGTGCACGAGGAAGACCGCGCGCTGATGGAGCAGCTGCTGGAGGCGCCGGAGCCCTTCCAGGGCGCGCCCGTGGTGGTGCGCTTCCTCCACCCCGACGGGCGGACGCTGTGGCTGGAGCACGTGGTGGCGCCCGTGACGGACGCCTCCGGGCGCATGGTGGCGGTGGAGGGCCTGGCGCGCGACATCACCGAGCGCCGGCAGGCGGAGGAGGCCCTGCGGTTGTCGGAGGCGAGCTTCCGCGCGCTGCTGGAGGGCGTGCCGGACGCGGCGGCCATCGAACGGGACAACCAGATTGTCTACGCCAACGCGGCGCTGGTGGGCACGCTGGGCTTCGAGCGCGCGGACCAACTGGTGGGCCGCCCCCTCACGGAGTTCGTGCGGGACATGCGCAGCCCGGACGCGGTGCGGGCCGGCGCGCTCACCGGCGAGCGGCGGCTGGTGCGCAGGGACGGGCGCACCCGCCTGGCGGAGGTGGTGTCGTTGCCGCTGCGCTTCGACGGCCAGCCCGCGGTGGTGTCCATTGCCCGCGACGTGACGGAGCAGCGCCAGCTCCAGGCGCGGCTGACGCTGGCGGACCGGCTGGCGTCGGTGGGCACGCTGGCGGCGGGCATCGCGCACGAAATCAACAACCCGCTGGCCTTCGTGCTGTCCAACCTGGGCTTCCTGTCCGACGAGTTCAACCGCAGCCTGCCGCCCGGGGACGGCGCGGCGGCGCTCCAGGCGCGGCTCAAGGGCGAGCCGGACCTGGGGGAGTGGCAGGAGGTGCTGCAAGAGGCGTGTGAGGGCGCCGAGCGCGTGCGGCAGATTGTCCGCCAGCTCAAGACGTTCTCCCGGCCGGACGAGGAGCGCGTGTCGCCGCTGGACGTGCACGCGGTGCTGGAGTCGGTGGCGATGATGGCGGCCAACGAAATCCGCCACCGCGCGCAGCTGCGGCGCGACTACGGCGACATCCCGCCCGTCATGGCCAACGAGGGCAAGCTCAGCCAGGTGTTCCTCAACCTCGTGGTGAACGCGGCGCAGGCCATTCCGGAGGGCGCGGCGCACCGGCACGAAATCCGGCTGGCCACGCGGGTGGACGGCGCCGGGCGCGTGGTGGTGGAGGTGGCGGACACGGGCGTGGGCATCGCGCGCGAGGTCATCGACCGCATCTTCGACCCCTTCTTCACCACCAAGCCGGTGGGCGTGGGCACGGGGCTGGGCCTGTCCATCTGCCACAGCATCATCAGCGGCCTGGGCGGCGACATCACCGTGGAAAGCGAGCCGGGGCGAGGCACCCTCTTCCGGGTGGTGCTGCCCACGCCGGAGACGGTGGAGCGCGCGAAGCCCTCGGAGCCTGGCACGCGGCGAGCACCGCAGGCGCCGCGCGGCCGGGTGCTGGTGGTGGACGACGAGCCCGCGGTGGGCCGGGTGCTGCAACGCATCCTCCGCGAGCACCAGGTGGACGTGGCGTGCAGCGGGCGACAGGCGCTGGAGCTGCTGGAGCGGGGGCTGGAGCCGGACGCGGTGCTGTGCGACGTGATGATGCCGGACCTGACGGGGCGCGACGTATACGAGGCCGTGCGGCGCGAGTACGAGGGGCTGGAGCGCCGCTTCGTGTTCGTCTCCGGGGGCGCGTTCACCTCGGGCGCGCGGGACTTCCTGGCCAGCATCCCCAACCTGCTGCTGGAGAAGCCCTTCGACGAAGCCCGGGTCCGCGGCGTGGTGGAAGAGCTCGTGCGGCAGCGGCAGCCGGTGCACGACGCCTGAGCCCGCGAGCGCAGGCCGTATCGGCCAACGGGTGGACCCTCCTCCTGGTGACCGATGCGGCCCCAGGCGACTCCAGGCGAGTGTGCCGCATCCCTCCAACCCCGAGGCCCTGAATGAACCGCTCACTGCTGCTGGTCGCCGCGACGGGAGTGCTCGCCGTGGGCGCGCTCCTGCTGGGCACGCCGCCCGCGCCGCCCGCGCCGCCCCCTCCCATCGTCACGGACACCAGCCACACGGTGAAGCGCCCGGAGGACCCACCCGCCACGCGGACGCTGCCGCTGGTGACGTCCCAGCCGGAGGATGGCGCCCTGCGCATGGCGGGCAAGCTGTCCGGCGCGTACGTGCAGACGGGGCCCAGCGAGGCCTTCGCGTGGCTGGAGCTGAAGGCGCGCCCGGCGGAGACCGGCCAGCGGGTGCCCGTCAGCCTGGCGCTGGTGCTGGACCGCTCCGGCTCCATGAACGGCCAGAAGCTGGCCGACGCCCGGCGCGCCGCCACGGAGCTGGTGCAACGCCTGACGCCCGAGGACCGGCTCGCCTTCATCGACTACGGCACCGACGTGCGGGTGCAGCCCAGCCGGCGGATGACGGAGGAGGCGCGCGCGGAGCTGTTGACGCTCATCTCCGGGCTGCAGGATGACGGCAGCACCAACATCAGCGGCGCGCTCGACGCCGCGGCCAACGCCCTGCGGCCCCACCTGCGCGAGTACCGCGTCAGCCGCGCCATCCTGCTGAGCGACGGCCAGCCCACCACGGGCATCGTGTCCGAGCCGGGCCTGCTGGACCAGGTCCACCAGCTGCGCCGCGACGGCATCACCGTCAGCGCGCTGGGCGTGGGCCGGGACTACCAGGAGACGCTGATGCGCGGCATGGCCGAGCAGGGGGGCGGCTTCTCCGGCTTCATCGACGATTCAGCGCGGCTGGCGGAGGTCTTCTCCCGCGAACTGGACCAGGCGACAAGCACCGTGGCGCGCCTGGTGGAGCTGCGGCTGGACGTCCCACCCGAGGTGCGGCACGTGGAGGTCATGGGCATGGCGTCCTTCCGCGAGGGCAACGTGCTGAAGGTGCCGCTGTACGACATGGCCAGCGCCCAGACGGTGCGCGTCATGGCGAAGCTGTCGCTGCACACCCCGCGGACCGCCGGCGCGCTCGCCCTGCTGAACGCCCGGGTGCACTACGTCGACGTGGCGCGTGACCTGCCGGCGGAGACGGCGCTGCGGCTCACCGCGGAGGTGACGAGCGACCTGGACCTCGTGCGCGCGTACCTGGACAAGGAGGTGCGCGTCCACGCGACCCGGGCGTTGGGCACCCAGCAGATGGTGGCCGCCGCGGAGGAGATGAAGCGCGGCAACAAGGCGAAGGCCCGTAGCCTGCTGGACAACGCCCGGAGCATTTTCGGCACCTCCGCGGCCTCGCTGTCCGGGGAGCTTGCGGACGTCAGCCGCTCCCAGGCAGCCTTGGCCGGAGCGTCCAGCGCGGAGGAGGCGCAGGCCGAGTCGCGCAACCTCCTCAAGAAGTCCATCAAGAACTTCGGCCAGAACAACACGTACTAGCAGGACGGTGAACCCATGGCCCTCTCCGTGCAGTACTTCCACCGCGAAGAGTTCGAGACCCGCACGCTTCGCGCGCTGGGAGGCGCCGCCTGCATGGGCCTGGTCGCCGGCGCCGTGCCGGACCTGCACCTGACACCGGAGTACCTCGCCATCGTCGCCGCGGCGCAGGCGTGCGTGAAGCCCACGGGGGTCCACCCCCTGGCGCTGCGCCTGGCGCTGACGGTGCTGCCCGCCCTGCCCTACTTCTTCCGGGCCCCGGAGCCGTTGCCCGTGAGCCTCGCGGGCGCGCTCGCCGCGGCGCTGGTGGCCTGGCTGGGCCATGGACGGGAGCAGCCGGGGCAGCCCGCCGCGGTGGCCACCAGCGCGGCCGCCGCGGGCGTGCTCGTCCCACTGGGCCTCTACGTCCAACAGGTGCTGGAGGCGCGCTTCCTGGGGAGCGACGGCCTGCTGCCGGCGCTGGTGGGCTTCCTCGTCGTGGGCCTCTTCTGGAGCATCGGCACGCTGCCGGCCCACCTCCGCGTGGAGCTGGACGCGGTGGAGGCGCGGGGCCGCCAGTTGCAAGACGCGCTCAAGGGCGACTCGCGCACCCTGGCCACGCGGGCGCTGACGCTCTACCGCCAGTGCAAGGACGTGGTGACGAAGATGCCGTCCAGCACCGGGCGCACGGAGCTGCTGGGCGTGCTGGAGAAGATGACGGGCGACAGCTTCTCGCTGGCGGAGGTCCACTTCGGGCTGGAGGCCCAGCTCGGCTCCGTGGTGGCCAACGACGTGGACGCCCAGGTGCGCGAGCTGCGGGAGCGCGCCGCCGCCACGCAGGACGCGGTGGCCCGCCGGCAACTGGAGCTGGCCGCGTCGTCGCTGGGTGAGGAGCTCAACCACCTGGACGTGCTGGCCCGCCGCAAGGAGCGGCTGCTGGCCCAGCTCCACGCACAGGTGGCGCTGCTGGAGCGGGCCCGGGTCTCCTTCATCGGGGTGCAGGGTAGCGAGCTGGGTGCCAAGGGCGCGCAGGCCGCTGACCTGGCGCGCAAGCTGAAGCAACTGGGAGAGCCCGCCTCCAGCGCGGGGCCCGAGGACGTCGCCCCCGTGGCCGCGCCCTCCCCCACGCGCGTCACCCCCTGAGCGACGCGCTACTTCCGGGACGCCCGGCGGGTGGCGCGCTTGCGCCGCGGCGCGGGCGTGCGGCTCACGGGCGGCGCGTGCAGTTGCTCCGCGATGCGCTGTTCAATGGCCTCGCGGGTGCCGCGGGCCTGGACCAGCGCCGCCTCGATTTCCTCACGCACGCGCGCCGCCTGCTCCTCCGCCGTGGCCCGGTACTCCGACACCGTGCGGCGCAGGGCGATGCTGCCCCGGTCCGGCGCGGCACTCCGTTCACCCGTGCGCACTGTCTTGGGAGCCGATGTCCTGCGCCTGCGTACCTGGGTCCTGCGTGTCTGCTGTCCTTCGTGCTCCGCCATCCGCGCCTCCCGGAAAGTCATCCTCGCTTCCAGGAAAGTGGGCTGCTATCGGACGCGAAGGAAGCCCGTGCCTGGGCTGGCTTCTGGGCAGGCAGGCAACACACCGCCTGTTCATTCAGCAGGGTTGCTTCTTGCCTGCTCCAGGAAAACGCTATGGCGCGGCTTTCAGGATGCGGCAATTTCAAGGGCCCCTGGTACTGACAGCACCGCCGTAAGCCCCGTGGCCGGCGGGGACGGCGCGCACACACTCCTGCTTCGTCTGCCTCCGCGGGGGCAGCGGCTTGTCGCGAGGATACCGTGGCAGTCAGCGCACCCTTTTCGTTCCTGAAGCACCGCAAGCACAACCTGGACCGGATGACGCTGGGCGACCTGGTCTACTCGTTCTTCACCTACTACGCGGTGGTGGCCTACATCACCGTGGGCATCATCAGCCTGGTCCTGGCCGTGAGGTGGTTCGAGAGCCCGCTGCGCATGCTGCTGGCGATGCTCGCCGCGAGCGTGGCGTTCCCCTTCGGCTGGTACCTGGTGCACAAGCACATCCTGCACAGTCGCTTCCTCTACAAATCACCGCTCACCGCGGCGACGTGGAAGCGCATCCACTTCGACCACCACCAGGACCCACACGACCTGCGCGTGCTCTTCGGCGCGCTGGCCAACGTGCTCCCCACGGTGGGCGGCGTGATTGCCCCCATTGGCTATCTCATCGGCGGCAAGGCAGGCGCCGCCGCCGCGCTGGGCTGGGCCATGGTGATTACGTGCTTCTATGAATTCTGCCACTGCATCCAGCACCTGAACTACACGCCCAAGTCCCAGTTCCTGAAGGACATCAAGCGGCTGCACCTGTCGCACCACTTCCACAACGAGCAGGGCAACTACGGCATCACCAACTACTTCTGGGACCGCCTCTTCGGGACCTTCTATGAGAAGTCCGGTGACAGGCCCAAGAGCCCCACCGTCTTCAACCTGGGCTACACGTCCGAGGAGGCCCAGCGCTATCCCTGGGTGGACCGGCTCTCCGGCGGCACCCGGGGTGACGGCCACCCGCGCCGCTTCTGGGAGCGCCAGGCCGCCGCCCAGACGCCGCCCCCGGAGCCCGCCAGGCGCCACGAAGGCTGACGGCCGGGCACCCGCCTGAAGCCTCCGAGCCCCCTCCCTCACCCAGAGGCAGGGGGCTTTTGACGGCCCGCATCTACGAAGGGCTTCGTTGACATCTACGAATCCATTCGTAATATGGCTTCAGGCAATCGAGTCACGGAAGGAAGCGTCATGAGTGAGACGAAGCTGCCGCGTCCCACGGATGGGGAGCTGGCCATCCTGCGGGTCCTCTGGGCGCGTGGCGACAGCACGGTGCGCGAGGTGCATGAAGCCCTCACCCGCGACGAGCCGGAGGGCACCGGGTACACGACGGTGCTGAAGCTGATGCAAATCATGACGGAGAAGGGGTTGGTGGAGCGTGACGAGTCCCAGCGCGCGCACGTGTACCGGCCTCGGGCCACGGAGCAGCGCACCCAGCGCCAGTTGGTGACGGACCTGGTGGACCGCGCCTTCGGTGGCTCTCCGGCGCGGCTGGCGATGCAGGCCTTGTCGTCGAAGAAGACGCGCCCCGAGGAGCTGGCGGAGCTGCGCCGGCTGCTCGACACGCTGGAAGGAGGCGAGGAATGAGCCGGCTGCTGATGGAGTCCCTGGGGTGGGCGCTGCTGCACTCGCTCTGGCAGGGCACGCTGGTGGCGCTGCTGCTGGCGGTGGCGCTCGTCACGGTGGGGCGGCGCGCGGCGCATGCGCGTTACGCGCTGGCCTGCGGGGCGCTGGTGCTGGCGCTCGCGCTGCCGGTGGCCTCCGGGTGGAAGCACTTCCACGGCGCGCCCGCGCGAGTGGCCATGGACACCTCCGCGCCGCCCACGCGGCTCCGGGTGGATGCCGCGAATCCCCACCCCATGGAGAGCACGGCGGCGCGTCCCTCCTGGCGCCTGTCGCCCGTCGCGGCGTCGCCTGCGTGGATTGACGCGGACATGGCCGAGGACGGCGCCGCGAATGGCTTCGAGAGCACGGTGCTGACGGGCCTGGGCTCGTTCCTGGTCATGGCCGGGCTGCTGCTGCAACGCGCGCTGTCCGTGGTTGAAGCGCACCTGCACTGGCTGGTGCTCGCCTGGGCGGCGGGCGTGGGTCTGAGCTCGGGGCGGATGGCGGCGGAGTGGATGAAGCTGCGCCGGCTAGCGGACCGGGCCCTGCCCGCGCCCGCTGCATGGCAGGAGCGGCTGGACGCCCTGTCGCGGCGCCTGGGCCTGCACCGCGCGGTGCGGCTGCTCCAGTCCTCCGACGTGGACGTGCCCGCCGCGGTGGGCTGGCTATCGCCCGTGGTGCTCCTGCCCGTGTCCACCCTGGCGGGCCTGCCCGCTCGGCAGTTGGAAATGGTGCTGGCCCATGAACTGGCCCACATCCGCCGTCACGACTTCGCGGTGAACCTGGCGCAGGTGCTGGTGGAGACGCTGCTCTTCTTCCACCCCGCGGTCCGCTGGATTTCCCATGTCATCCGCGTCGAGCGGGAGCACTGCTGCGACGACGTCGCGGTGGCCGCCAGCGGCAACTCCGTCTCCTACGCCCGGGCGCTGACGGCGCTCGAGACGCTCCGCGTGCTGCCCGGAACGCCGAGCCCCGCCATGTCCGCGCTGGGCGGCTCGTTGCCGGAGCGCGTGCGGCGGCTCATCACCCTGCCCACGTCGCGCTGTGCCTCGCGCTGGGCGGCGGGCGCCTCCGTGCTCACCCTGGTCAGCAGCCTCGCCGTGGCCGCGCCGCTGACGTCGCTCCTGCTGGGACAGACGGACGCCGCGCCGCGGCCGGGAGACGAGCCCGTCCTCGTCCAGGCTCCGCCCATCCCGGCGCTCTCGCTCACCCCGCCGGTGCCGCCCGCGCCCACGCCCGTGACACCGCCCGCGCCCCCGGCGCCCCCCGCGGCTCCGGCCAGCGTCGCGGCCGTGGCGGCCCGCGCGGCTCCGGGCCCCATCCCGCCGCCCGCTCCTCCGGCGCGGAGCCTGGGTGCGCGCGCCCAGCGGGAGTTTGACGGGCAGACGCGGGTCGGCGCGGGCCAGCAGCTCTCCGTGGCGCAGCTCATCGCGCTCAAGAACGCGGGCATCACCCCGGAGCGCGTGCGGCAGCTGACGGCCATGGGCTACACGCCGACCGTCGCCAACCTCGTGACGATGAGCCACGCTGGCGTCACCCCCGACTACATCCAGGACATGAACACGCGCTTCGGCCGGAAGCTGGAAGCGGAGGAGCTGACGCACCTGCGGCACCTGGGCGTCACGCCCAAGTACATCCAGTCCCTCGAGTCCGCGGGCTTCAACGTCGATGACCCGAAGGCCCTGTCCCACGCGCGCGCCGTGGGCGTGGACGAGGACTTCGTCCGCGGCCTCAAGGACGCCGGCTACACCGGCATGTCGCTGGAGGAGCTCGCTCACCTCCGCGCCGTGGGCGTGAGCCCCGAGTACATCCGCGAGCTGAACAAGCACGGCCTGTCGAAGCTGAAGGCCCAGGAGCTGACGCGGCTTCGCGCCGTGGGCGTCTCCGCGGGCTGGCTCGCCAGCATGCGCAAGGCGGGCGTGCAGACGACGGACGCGAAGGCGCTCCAGCGGCTGCGCGCCACGGGCGTGGACGCCGACTTCCTGGGCGAGCTCCACGACGCGGGCCTGAAGGACCTCTCCGTCGATGAGCTGGTGCGGCTGCGCACCGGCGGCGTGGACGCGGACTTCATCCGGAAGATGCGCGGCACCGGTTCGAAGTAAGCCGTTCGTCCCTCCCCCCTCACGTCTCGATTGCCCCACCCCGCTCGGCGCACGTCCCACCGGACGCGCGCCGCACGGGAGGGGTCTACCCGAAGGAGCCCACCATGCGTCTCATGTCGTCACGCCTGTCCCTCGTGGCCCTGTTGTTGATGGCCACCTCCGCCGTCGCGGCCTCTTCCACCTTCGAGCCTCGCGGCACCTGGTCTGCCTCGACCAAGCGCAGCGACCCCTCCACCCTGAACCTCCAGCTCCAGCAGGGCCCGCACCGCAACATGGGCTTCACCGAGCCCCTGGCGTCCTTCCAGGGACTGTCCACCACGGGCGGCGCCACCACCTTCACCCTGCCGCGTGAGGCCGGCACCTTCCGCTTCGACGGTCAGTTCCAGGACGGCCAGGGCGCGGGCCACTTCCGCTTCGAGGCCAGCAGCGCCTTCCTCAAGACGATGGCCACGCTGGGCTACTCGGACATCACGCCCGAGGCGCAGTTCCAGTTGGCGGCGACGAATGTCACGACCGCCCGCATCCAGGCCCTGGCCGCGCTGGGCTACAAGCAGCTCAGTACGGAGGAGCTCATCCAGGCGGGCATCTTCGACGTGACGCCCAAGTACGTGCGCGGCCTGTCCGACGCGGGCTACCCCGGCCTGTCGTTCAAGGAGCTGGTCGCGGGCCGCATCCACGGCGTCACGCCCGACTTCGTGAAGCAGCTGCGCGAGCTGGGCTTCACGGACCTCACCCAGGACCAGCTTCTGGCCTTCCGCATCCACGGCGTCACGCCCGACTTCGTGAAGCAAATGCGTGAGTCGGGCTACCCCAACGTCACGCCGGACGAGCTGGTGGCCCTGCGCATCCACGGCATCGACCGCGTCTTCATCCGCGACATGTCGGGGACGGCGCCGAAGAAGAAGTGACGCCAAGCGCGGTCAACGTCCGACGGTGAACGGCCGGGGCTGTGCAGGGATGCACGAAGCACCACCCGGCCACAGCTTCCCTTCGGGACGGTGGTGGTGGGGAGGGTCGGAATGTCGCTGCTTCGAGCCGCTTGTGAGGTCTTCGAGGTGACCTACGACGGGCTCGCCTCCCGCTCGCAGGTGGAGCAGGAGGAGACGCCCCGGGTCATCGAGCTGTAGCCCGCGGCTCACTCCAGCGACGGCGCCGTGTCGCCCGGCAGGAACACCTCCCGCGCGAGCGACACGGGCAGCCCCAGCTGGAGGAGCCTGTCATGGAAGTCCTTCAGCACCAGCGTCTTACCGCGCGACTCCAGGTGGCGGCGGTAGTCGTCGCGCAGCTTGAAAATCTGCATGCGCCCTACGGCGTAATACAGGTACGTGGGGTCGAGCGTGCCACGCTCCACCTCGCGCAGCGCGGGGAAGGGCTCGAAGTACGCAATCTCCGCGTACCGCTTCGCCACCTCCTCCAAGGGCTCCCCGTACACATGCAGCGCCAGCGCCGCGTACCAGCGCGCGTGCCGCTGGAGCGCGCGGCGGAGCTGCCCCAGCCGCACGGCGGGGTCGCCATTGCCCAGGCCTTCATCCACCATCATCTGCTCGGAGTAGTGCGCCCAGCCCTCCACCAGGGACGCGGGGGTGAAGACCTTGCGCACGTCCGTGGGAATCCGCGCGCCGTAGAGCAGCTGCACGAAGTGGCCGGGCATGGCCTCGTGGACGGTGATGCCCAGGAGGCCCGCGCGGTTGAAGTACGTCAGGTGCTGGGCCTTCTGCTCGGGCGTCCAGCCGGGCTCCACGTTGGTGATGTTGTAGAAGGCCTCGGTGGCCTTCTTCTCGAAGGGGCCGGGGGTGTCCATGGACGCGAAGCCCAGCCGCGCGTAGGGCGGCGTCTCCCGCACCACGGGCAGCCGGTCCGACGGCAGCGTGAGGATGTTCCGCTCGCGCACGAAGCGCTGCAGCTCCACCAACTGCGCCCGCGCCGAGGCCACCAGCTCCTCCGCCTTCGGGTGGTCCTTCACCAGCTCCGCCATCACCTGCTCGGGTGTCTTGGAGGCGTCCAACCGGGCGGCTTCTCGCGCCACCCAGGCCTTGTAGTCGCGGATGGCGCGCTCGTTGATGTCGCGCAGCGCGTCCGCGTCCAGCGTGACGTGCTCCTCCAGCGCCAGCTTCTTCTCGAAGCGCTCGCGGCCCAGGCGGAAGTCGCCGTCCGCCTTGGGCAGCAGCTCGCGCTCCAGCCACACCGCGAAGGCCTCCAGCTGCCGCGCGGCCTCCTCGCGCGCGGCGGTGAAGGCGGCGCGCTCGCTCAGCGGCACCTGGGCATACCCCTGCGCCGCCAGCGTCCGGGGCAGGTCCGTGCGCAGGTACACCACGGTGCCACGCGCGTCGCGCAGCGCGTACTCCGCCCACAGCTTCGGGACGCCGCTCAGGTTGAACTGCGCCGCGTCGAGCACGCCGGGGATGCGCGCCATCCGGGAGCGCATGGCGCGCATGCGCTCGGCCACGGGGGCGAACTCGCGTGACGACAGGCCGTCCAGCCCGCTGGAGATGATGCCCACGTAGAAGCCCGGGTTGCGCGCCCAGGGGCGCACCTCCTCCAGTTCCAGCAGGTCGGCGCGCATCGCGTTCTCCAGCACGCGCACGTCCACGGCGGCGTCTCCCGACAGGCCACCGCGCGCCTCCACCTGCTCCAGGCGCGTCAGCCAGCCGCGCAGCGCCTCCGCCTTGCGCTTCAGCGCGTCCGAAGAGACGTCCGGCAGGTGGGCGTCATGCATGTGATAGCCGAGCCGCGTGGCCCGGGTGGGATGCGCCGCCGCATACCAATCCAGGTACTCGCGCGCGAGGAGGACGTAGTCGGCATCCGCGGCGGAGACGGTGGCGGTGGGCATGGCCGTGGAGGACTCCGGCCCAGGCCCCGGGCGCGAAGCGCAAGCGGAGACACAGGCCAACAGGACGAATGAGGAGCGGATGCGCATGGCGGCTCGAGTCTCGTGATGAGGCGGCGGTTCGGAAAGCGGGAAGCGCGCTCTGGATGATTCTTCGTCGAACAGCTCGCGCCCGGGCTGTCGGCTGAAGGTCCCCGGGCTCGTACGCCGAGGCGCCCGCGGAGGGCGACTGTCACGCAATGACAGTCCTGGACCGACTCGCGGACGGGTTGGGTTTCGTCACATCCCGGCCAGATTGCGCGACCACGGCACCCCACCGCCCCAGCCACCGAAACAAGGAGTGAGTATGCGTCTTCGCGCACAGAGCCTTCCTTTGCTGTTGTCCGCCGTCTCAGGCTTCGCCACCGTCGGATGCGACATTGAAGCCCCCTACCCGGTTCGCCTGGAGCACGGGGAGGTGGAAGCCGCCGCTGGCCGTGAAGACACCGCGCGCCTGGGCGCGGCGGCCGGTTGGGAGCTGTGCGACACGACGGCCCGAATCGTGCGGGACATCCTCCCGGGCGCGGGGCACTCCTATCCGCGGGGCCTCACCCACGGCAACGAGGCCCTCCTCTTCTCCGCCACGGATGGCGTGTGGGGCCGTGAGCCCTGGGTGAGCGTGGGCGTGGCTTCGGGGACGCGCCCGCTGCTGGACGTGAACACCGGAAGCCCGGGCTCGGACGCGGGTCCCTTCGTCCAGGGCGGGACGACGACGTACTTCGCGGCGAAGAACGGCATGTATGGCCGCGAGCTCTGGAAGACGGATGGCACCACCGGGGGCACGGCGCTGGTGAAGGACATCTCGGCAGGGGCGCTGGGCTCGGCCCCGGAGCAGCTGACGTTCTACGACGGCGTGCTGTACTTCACGGCGAACGATGGCGTGCATGGCCGCGAGCTGTGGCGCAGCGACGGCACGGAGGAGGGCACCTACCTCTTGCGTGACTTCAGCACCGAGGGAGACCTGGTCTCCAGCCACTTCGAGCTGGTGGCGGGGACGAACGCGCTCTACGTCAAGGTGAACATCTTCTCACCGACCGACCGCCAGGCGAGCCGGGTGCAGCTGTACCGAACCGATGGCACCCGCTTCGTGCGGCTCGTGGATGGGCCGGAGGACCACATGCTGGGCGACCTGACGCCGGTGGGGGACAAGCTGTTCTTCACCTGGAACTTCGATGCGCCCGAGACGCGGCTCTACGTCACCCACGGCACGTCGGGCTGGGCGCGTTACGTGTACACGTTCATTGGCGCGCCGCTGGGGCTGGTCTCCTACAAGGACAAGCTCTTCCTGAGCGCGACGACGGGCGCCGAGGGGATGGACTTCGAGCTGTGGCGCAGCGACGGCACGACGTCCGGCACGACGCGGGTGAAGGACATCTACCCGGGCACGGTGCCGTCGCAGCCGATGTACCTCACGGTGGTGAAGGACCGGCTCTTCTTCGTCGCGGATGACGGGGTGCATGGCCGCGAGCTGTGGAGCAGCGACGGGACGAGCGCGGGGACGCAGCTGCACGCCGACATCGCCGTGGGCGCGCAGGGCTCGGAGCCCTCGGAGCTGACGGCCGTGGAGGAGTACCTCTTCTTCAGCGCCTACACGGAGGCCGGGGGCCGGGAGGCGTGGGTGAGCGACACCCGGGAGCAGGGGGCGTTCGAGGTGCAGGGCATCGCGCCGGGGGCCATGCACTCGCTCCCGAGCGACTTCGTCCGCTCGGGGTGGGACCTCTACTTCGTCGCCAGCGACAGCGCCGACTACGGCCGCGAGCTGCGCGCGCTCCGCATGCGGCCGGCGGGCATGTGTGACCTGACCGGCAATGGCGTGCGCTGAGCGGTAGGCGCCTGCTCGCCCTCGGCGCGGCCGGCCCCAGGAGCCAACCGGGACGGCGTTGGCCCCTTCCCTTCCTGGTGCCGGGTGCCCACTTCGGAGAAGTGTCGAGTGGCAGGGGGCACCAGGAGCCGGCTGGTGTCCCCTCTTTTTGTGCCCCCAGAGCGGCCGTCCGTCCTTCGAAATGTACGCCTCCGTGCATTTCTCCCCGCCTCCAGCGTCGTCCTGGGCAGAACAGTCATGCTGCTGTCCCGCCGCGGGCCAGCGCGTCTGACGCGTGCGGACGCGTCAGGGCTGGGCTAAGCGTCTGCCTGCCCATCGGGTACCGCACAGGCTGGCGCCCGCGGCCCGCTCGATGGAGGAGGTTTCAAGCGATGTCCGACACCGTGGTGAAGAAGAAGCGCCGTTGGCCCTATGTCCTCGGAGGAGTCTTCGCGCTCCTCGTCATCATCGTGGCCGTGGCCCTCTGGCGACTGGACGCCATCCTGCTGAAGACGGCCCGCGACCAGGCCGCCACCTATTCCCAGCTCCTGGGACGTCCCATCGAAATCGGGGACATCTCCACCAAGCTCTTCCCCACGCTGGGCGCCCAGGTGGAGAACGTCACCGTCGGCCCCGCCGAAGGGGAAGACCTGCCGCTGGCCCAGCTTGCTCAGATTGACGTCCGCGTCGCCGCGGGCCCGCTCCTGTCCTCCAGCGGCAAGGACATCCAGGTGAAGAACGCGGAGGTCTCCGGCCTCACCGTCAACCTGGTCCGCTTCGCGGATGGCACCACCAACGTGCAGCGCCTGCTCCAGCGGCTGGAAGAACAGCAGCCCAAGGAAGAGGAGGCGCCGACTGAAGAGTCCCAGCCCATGGACCTCTCCGGCGTCCACGTGGAGCGCGCGGCCCTCACCGACGGCGCCATCCGCTTCGTGGACCGCGGCGCCGGGGAGCAAGCCCGCGAGCTGGGCGTGAAGGACCTGGACATCGAGGTGAAGGACCTGCGCGTGGGCAAGCCGCTGGTGGTGAACCTGGCCGCCGCCGTGCTCGCGGACACCCAGAACCTCCAGGTGTCCCTGCACGCCGCGCCGCTGCCGGCCACGCTGGTCCCCACGCCCGAGCGCGTGACGCTGAAGGCGCAGAAAATCGACCTCGCCCCGCTGGGCCCCTTCCTGCCGCCGGACATCGGCCTGCGGGCGGGCACGCTGGACGCGGACTGGCAGGCGGACCTGGGCGGCGCCGTCCCCGGCGGCCAGGGCCCCACGAAGCTGGTGGGCATCATCAAGGCCCTGGGCCTGAGCTTCACCGGCTCCGAGGGCGGCAAGGCGCTGGACGTCGTCATGGACACCGACGTCGCGGGAGACATCACCACCGGTGACCTGGCCCTCAACAAGCTGAAGGTGGACCTGGGCCCCGCGAGCCTCAGCGGCAAGGGCAGCGTGAAGGGCCTGCTCACCGACACGCCCGCGGTGGAGGGCTTCGAGCTGACGGGCCGCAACCTGGACCCGGCCGCGCTCGCCGAGTACTACCCGCCGCTGCGCAAGCAGCTCAACGGGATGATTGCCGGCCCCATCGGCCTGGATGTGCGCGGCAGCGGCACGCAGGACGCGCAGGCGATTGACGTCAACGTGGACCTGACGCCCGTGCGGCTGCGCGTGCCGGCCCAGCTCACCAAGGACGCGGGCGGGGCCATGAAGCTCTCCGCGCGAGTCTCCGGCGCGGCGGCCACCGGCGGCGCCCTGCGCTTCGACGCGAAGGCGGACCTGGGCGGCGTCGACCTGCGGCCCGGCCTGCTGGTGGACAAGGCCCCGGGACAGCGGATGGAGCTGAGCGCCGCGGGCACCTACGCGCCCGGGAAGGGCTCCGGCATGAAGGTGGACATCCCCAAGCTCACCGCGAACGTGCTCGCGGACACGATGACGGGCAGCGCGTCCTTCGCGCTCGCGGGCACGGGGAAGCAGCAGACGACGACGTTCGCCGCGGACCTCAAGAGCCAGAACCTGGACGCGGACGCGCTGATGATGAGCGAGGAGGAAGTCCAGGCGCGTGGTGGTCCGCCGCCGGAGGAGCCGCCGTCGGATGACCCGACGCGCTTCAACGGCTACCGGGGCGACCTTCGCTTCGCGGTGGGCACGCTCCGCTACCTGGAGATGACCATGACGAACGTGACGGGCGTGGTGAAGATGACCGACGACCTCATCACGGTGGAGAAGTTCTCCACGGGCGTCTACGGCGGACGCATCGCCGCGGACGGCACCACGGTGCGCCTGGGCCCGCAGCCGGAGCAGCGCCCCTTCGAGGCGAAGGTGAAGGTGGAGAGCGTCGCGGTGGAGCAGGCGCTGACGCAGTTCACCCCGCAGAAGGCCGTGACGGGCAGGTTCAACGGCAACGTGGACGTGAAGGGCGTGGGCTACACGTCCGAGAAACTCAAGCAGACGCTGCTCGGTGGCATCAACGGCGACCTGCTGGATGGCGAGCTGCTGGGCAAGGACCTGGTGTCGGCGGTGTCCGAGCCGCTCGCCAAGGCGCTGCCCATCGCGGCCAAGGGCCTGAAGAACGAGCAGGTGACGAAGCTGGGCGGCGACCTGCCCTTCAGCGTGCAAATCAAGGACGGCGTGGCCCAGCTCTCCAAGCCGCTGCAGTGGTCGCGTCCGGAGGCGGCGCTGAGCTTCGACGGCGGCATCCGGCTGGACGGCACGCTGGACCTGACGGGCTCGGTGTCGCTGACGCCAGCCACGGTGAAGACGCTGACGCTGGGCAAGGTGACGCCGCCGGCCGCCATCCCCGTGGGCCTGAAGCTGACGGGCCCCGCGTGGAAGCCGGAGGTCACCAGCCTGGACGTGAAGCCGGCGGTGACGCAGATCGCGAAGCTGGCGGCCTCGTCGCTGGCGGGCAGCCTGATTGGCGGCGAGCGCGGCCAGCAGGTGCAGGGCCTCATCGAAGGCGGCGAGGACAAGCTTCGCGCCGAGGCCGAGGCCAGGCGCAAGGAGCTGGAGGCCAAGGCCGCCGAGGAGAAGGCGCGCCTGGAGGCCGAGGCCAAGAAGCGCGCCGAGGAAGAAGCGAAGAAGCGCCTGCGCGGCATCTTCGGGAAGTAGCGGTCCGCGCGCGGCACCGGGCCCTCTCTGCCGGTGCCGCCGCCCTCGCGCCCTGAAACACGCTGAAACGACCGGGAAACACCCTGTTCACCCCGTCACCCGAGGCCTGCACTCGGGGACGAGTGTGGCACGGGCCCTGCTGGGGCCTCCTGTCCGTTTCACGCGTCACAAGGGAGCGCTCGACATGCAGACGAATGAGGACCGCGGCCGCGGGGATTCGGTGACGCCGTCCAGCCCCAGGGTGGTGCCGGTGCGCGAACACCATCGCGTCCTCATCATCGGAGGTGGCACGGCCGGAATCTCGGTGGCCGCCCGGCTGGCGCGCGCTGGACAGAAGGGCGTCGCCATCCTCGAGCCCTCCCAGCACCACTACTACCAACCCCTGTGGACGCTGGTGGGCGCCGGGGAGGCGCGCGTCGAGGACACCGTGCGCAACGAGTCCCGCCTCATCCCGCGCGGCGTGAAGTGGGTCCGCGACGCCGCCACGGAGATAGACCCGGAGGCGCGGGAGGTCCTCACCCGCGGCGGCCTGCGCCTGGGCTATGACTTCCTCGTCGTCGCCCCCGGCATCCAGCTCGACTGGGACAAGGTCGCGGGCCTGCGCGAGGCCCTGAAGACCCCCCACGTCAGCAGCAACTATGACGTCCAGCTCGCGCCCAAGACGTGGCGCCTGCTCAAGGGCTTCCAGGGTGGCACCGCGCTCTTCACCCAGCCCTCCACGCCCGTGAAGTGCGCCGGGGCGCCCCAGAAAATCATGTACCTGGCCGCCGACCACTTCCGCCGCACCGGCGTGCTGGAGCGCTCCAGCGTCGTCTTCGGCTCCGGCGCGAAGGTCATCTTCGGCGTGAAGCCCTTCGCCTCCGTGCTGGAGGGCGTGGTGCACCGCTATGGCATCACCGCCCGCTACCAGCACAACCTCATCGCCGTGGATGGCGAGCGGCGCGAGGCCACCTTCGAGACCTCGCGCGACGGGCAGACGGAGCGCGTCACCCTGGCCTACGACATGATGCACGTCACCCCGCCGCAGAGCGCGCCGGACTTCATCAAGCGCGGCCCCCTGTCCTGGCAGGAGGGGCCGAATGCCGGCTGGGTGAAGGCGGACAAGTACACGCTCCAGCACCCGGACCATCCGAATGTCTTCGCGCTCGGCGATGCGTCGGACCTGCCCACCAGCCGCACGGGCGCCGCCGTGCGCAAGCAGGCGCCGGTGCTGGTGGAGAACCTCCTGGCCTGCATGAAGGACCAGCCCCTGCCCGCGCGGTATGACGGCTACGCGTCCTGCCCCCTCACCACCGGCTATGGGCGCCTGCTGCTCGCCGAGTTCGACTACGACGGCAAGCCCGCGCCCAGCATCCCGCTCATCGACACCCTCCAGGAGCGGCGCGATATGTGGCTGCTCAAGAAGTACGGCCTGCCGAACCTCTACTGGACCTTCATGATGCGGGGCCTTGCATGAGACGCGGGGGGGCGGGCTATGCACCGACGATGCCCACCGCTCACCTCGTGCTCCCCGCCCTGGATGCCCTCGCGGGCCCCGTGCTCCTCGTGGACAATGCGCGCAAGGTGAGCGCGCTCACACCCGCGCTCGAGGCCCTGCTGGGCGGCGCGCCTCGCGCCGGGGCGCCGCTGGCGCACGTCCTGGTGCGTCCCGACGGCGCGGAGCCGCTGGACGACGCCCTGCTCAAGGACGGCCGGGAGACCTCCGCCCGGCTGCGCGTGGGCGGGCGCCTGAAGTCCGTGCGGGTGCGCGCGGTCCCCCTGCCGCGCGGCGCCCGCGTGGGCGGGTGGGCCCTGCTCATCACGCCGGATGCCGAGGGCGCGCTGGACGGCCACGCCGAGCTCTTCCACGGCCTGTGGACCCAGGCGCCCGAGCTGCGGCGCGTCTTCCGCATCGTCGAGAAGGTGGCCCATACCGAATCCAGCGTGCTCGTTCGCGGAGAGTCGGGCACCGGCAAGGAGCACATCGCGCACGCGCTGCATGCGCTGTCGGCACGGGCGCGCGGGCCGTTTCGCGCCATCAACTGCGCCGCGCTGCCGCCCAACCTGCTGGAGAGCGAGCTGTTCGGCCACGTGCGCGGCGCCTTCACGGGCGCGGTGCGCGACAGTCCGGGGCATTTCCGGCTCGCGGACAAGGGCTCGTTGTTCCTGGACGAGGTGGCGGAGATGCCCCTGGACCTCCAGGCGAAGATGCTGCGCGTGCTGGAGACGCGCACCGTCATCCCCGTGGGAGGCCGTCAGCCCGTGCCCGTGGACGTGCGCATCATCGCCGCCACCCACCGGCCGCTGCGGCGCGAGGTGGAGGCGGGGCGCTTCCGCGCGGACTTGATGTACCGCCTGCGCGTGGTGCCGCTCTTCCTGCCCACGCTGCGGGAGCGACGAGGCGACATCCTCCCGCTGGCCCTGCGATTCCTGGAGGAGCTGCACCAGCGAGGCACCCGCCGCGTGCAGCGCTTCTCTCCGGGTGCCCGCCGCTTGCTGGAGGAGCACCCCTGGCCCGGCAACGTGCGCGAGCTGCGCAACGTGGTGGAGTACGCCTACGTCATCGGAGAAGGCCCGGTGGTCCACGAGGCGGACCTGCCACCGGAGTTCTCCGAGCCGCGGCAGCCAGCGCCCGTGACGAGGCCCGCCCCGGAGGCCTCGCTGGAGCCGGAGCGGATCCGCGCCGCGCTCGCCCAGGTGGACGGAAACCGCTCCGAGGCCGCGCGCCTGCTGGGCGTCAGCCGCGTGACGCTGTGGCGGCGCCTGCGCGCCCTGGGAGCGACGGCGGAGC
The DNA here is from genome assembly GCF_030168875.1 of Myxococcus sp. SDU36. NCBI lineage: Bacteria > Pseudomonadati > Myxococcota > Myxococcia > Myxococcales > Myxococcaceae > Myxococcus > Myxococcus sp. SDU36. The sequence continues at coordinate 6,793,724 of NZ_CP077414.1, read as the reverse complement.
GCTGAGCGCCCCTCCAACACAGCAGCCACGCGTTCATCGCCTGACGCCAAGGACACCCGGGCGACGGCCACGAAACTCCGCCCTCGAACGACGTTTCACCCCTGTTTCAAGCGCGTTTCACAGGAGCGAACTTGAAACACTCCCTCGTGCCCGCGGGGTCCGCTTCCGCTGTGCCGGCGCCCCGCGCGCACTCGGCCCGAGCCCTCCACCTCCACCGCCCGGCCTGCTGGCACGTCGCTGGCAGTGATGGGCTCGCACCCCACTCAGACGGAGACGGACGATGCGCTTCCGGCAGCTCTTCGACGCGGATACCTCGACGTATACGTACCTCCTGGCCGACGAGGCCACGGGCGCCGCCGCGCTCATCGACCCGGTGCTGGAGCAGGCGGAGCGAGACCTGAAGCTCCTCCGGGAGCTGGGCCTCACGTTGTCCGTGGTGCTGGAGACGCACGTCCACGCCGACCACGTCACCGGCGCGGGGGTGCTTCGCGAGCGGACAGGCGCCACCGTGGTGGGCTCCAGCCGCGGCGCGCCCTGCGTGGACCGGGCGGTGCATCACGGAGACCTCGTGCGCGTGGGCGGCCTCGAGGTCCAGGTGCTCGAAACGCCCGGCCACACCGACGACAGCCTGAGCTTCCTCTGTGAGCGCCGCCTCTTCACCGGAGACGCGCTGCTCATCCGAGGCACCGGGAGGACGGACTTCCAGAGCGGCGACCCGGGCCAGCTCTACGACGTCATCACCCGCGTCTTCTTCACCCTCCCCGACGACACGGCGGTGTACCCCGGCCACGACTACGCCGGGCACGCCATGTCCACGGTGGGCGAGGAGAAGCAGCACAACCCCCGGCTCGCCGGACGCACGCGCGAGGACTTCATCGCCTTGATGAACGCGCTCCAGCTCCCACCGCCCCGGAAGCTGGACGTGGCCGTCCCCGCGAACCGGGCCTGCGGACACACGCCGCCCTCACCTCCCCTCCAGCCCTGAAGCCCTCATGCACCCGCTCTTCGACAACGCCGCGCCCCACCCCGCGGGCTACCGCGACGTGGACGTGGGACAGCTCGCGGCGTGCCTGCCCTCCGAGCTCACGCAGGTCGACGTGCGAGAGGCCGCCGAGCTCGACGGCATCCTGGGCCACCTCGCGGGCATCCGGCACGCGCCGCTGGCCACGGTGCGGGACGTCGTCGACGCCTGGCCGCGTGACACGGACGTGGTGCTGGTGTGCCGCTCCGGGGCGCGCTCGGCGAGGGCGGCCATGCGCCTCGTCACCCTGGGCTTCACCCGGGTGATGAACCTGCGAGGCGGGATGCTCGCGTGGAACACCGCGCGGCTGCCCGTGGTGCGCACCGCCCCCCACACCCTGCCCACGCTGGGCGCCGTCCGCGACGGGCTGCTCGACGGCCTCCACCGCGCCCTGGCACCACCGCCCCACGAAGGTCCCACCGTGCCCCCCATGACGACCCCGTCCCGGGAAGCGCTCACCGCCGTGCTCGGCGCGCTCCAGGCCACGCGGCCGCCGGGCGTCCGGGACACCGCCGCCTTCGAGCACCTGCTGCGTACGTGCCAGGACCTGCTCGCCGTCGCGCGCGCGGAAGGCGAGCGGTGATGCCGTACGCGGGCCTCGCGGGCGCGCTGCTCGTGGGCCTCCTGCTGGGGCTGCTCGGAGGCGGCGGCTCCATCCTCACCGTGCCGCTGCTCATCTACGTGCTCGACGTCGAGCCTCGGACGGCCATCGCCATGTCCCTGGTGGTGGTGGGCGTCACCAGCGCCAGTGGCGCCGTCCTCCACGCGCGCGCGGGCCGCGTCCGTTGGCGCACCGCGCTCGTGTTCGGCGCAGGCGGCATGGGCGGGGCCTTCCTCGGCGGCCGGCTCAATCCCCACCTCGCGCCCGGCACGCTGCTGCTCCTGTTCGCGGGCGTCATGGTGGCCGCCGCCGTGGCCATGCTTCGCCGCCGGGAAGCCGCCCCCGCCGTCACCAGCGGCCCTCCGCTCCCCACTGCGCGCGTGCTCGCCCAAGGCGTCGCGGTGGGCGTGTTGTCGGGGCTGGTGGGCGCGGGGGGCGGCTTCCTCATCGTGCCCGCGCTGTCACTGGCGGGGCTGGCCATGCCAGTCGCCACCGCCACGTCCCTGGTGGTCATCGCGCTCCAGTGCGCCGCCGGCCTGGTGGGACACCTGGGCCACCTGGACCTGCCCTGGCAACTCACCGGCGAGGTCCTCCTGGCCGCGCTGACGGGCAGCCTCGTGGGAGGAAGGCTCGCGGGGCGCGTGCCCCCCGCGCTGCTGCGCAAGGGCTTCGCGGTGTTCGTGCTGGCCACCGCCACCTTCCTCCTGGGCGCCCAGGCTCCCGCCCCGCTGCGTGAGCGCGTGTGGACGGAGGGGCCGTGGCGCTGGAGCATGGCGCTCCTGACCGTGAGCATCCCCGTGGCGGTGTGGCGCCTGCGCGTGGCCCGCCAGCGGCAGGCCGCGCAGTCCCTGCCGCGGTGAGGCACCGTCACGCGGGCGCCAGCGGCACGGTGAAGTGGAAGGTGGAGCCGCGTCCCAGCTCGCTCTCCACCCACAGCCGTCCGCCATGCCGCTCGACGATGTCCTGGCAGATGTAGAGCCCCAACCCCAGGCCACCGAAGCCGGAGATCGGCGCGTTGCGAGCGCGGAAGAAGCGCTCGAAGAGGTGCTCCTGCTGGTCCCGCGGAATGCCCCTTGCTCATGGATGTGCACCTTCGACATGGGCGCTCCTCGGCCTCGTTGGCGGGACGTTTCCGGCGGAAAGATGCGGCGCACGCCAAGGGCATGAAAGGGGCCGCCCTGCTCGGCTGCCACCGCCGGAGGGGCTCCCGACGCCAAGGCCGCTCGCCGTGCGAAAGCGATAGGCTCCCGCCGCATGACGACCTCCCGCCTCGCGATGCTGCTCCTGGTGCCCGTGTTGGCCACGGGCTGTGCCTCCACCGCCAGCGCCACCCGGCCGGCCGAGCCCGCGACGGAAGCGGCGGCCCCCGAGGCCACCTCCCGCGCGCCCTCCGGCTATGGCTTCAGCGAGGACGACCCCATCCACGTGGGCGGCGGCGTCGACGGGGAACACGAATACCTCCAGCACCTGCGGGGACCCCAGGGGCAGAAGGTTCGCTACGAGCGGCGAGGAAGCTGCTGCGCCTTCGAATCGGAGGGCTCGCCCTTCGGCGCCGGCATGCTCGACGTGTACATCGTCAGCTACGAAGGGCTCGAGGCGCCGGTGATGCTCTACCTCAACATGTATGACAGGAAGGACCCCCGCGCCCCCGAAGGCTTCCGCCTGGACTGACGCGCGCCAGCGGTCTTCACGGCCCTGGATTTCAACAGGCACGCGTCTGCGCCGTTGACCGCCGACAGGTCCGCGCGGAGATTCCCGGCATGACGCTGAGAGCCATGACCGACGTGGGCGCGGAGCTGGGCCTGTCTCCCGAGGATGTGCTGCCGTGGGGAACCCACCGCGCCAAGGTGTCGCTGGACGCGCTCGGCAAGCGGGGCGGCCGGCAGGGACGCCTGGTGCTCGTGTCCGCCATCAACCCGACGCCGCCGGGCGAAGGGAAGACCACGATGTCCGTGGCGCTGGCCATGGGCCTGCGCAAGCGGGGGCGCCGCGTGGTGGCGGCCCTGCGCGAGCCGTCCCTGGGGCCCGTCTTCGGCGTGAAGGGCGGCGGCACCGGCGGTGGGCAGGCCAGCCTGGAGCCCGCGGCCGACATCAACCTGCACTTCACCGGCGACCTGCACGCCATCACCAGCGCCAACAACCTGCTGGCCGCGCTGGTGGACAACGCCGTCTTCTACGGCCAGCCGGTGGCCCTGGATGCCACGCGCGTGCGCTGGCGGCGCGCGCTGGACATGAACGACCGCTTCTTGCGCAACGTCATCGTCGGCCTGGGCGGCAAGGCGCAAGGCGTGCCGCGCGAGGACCACTTCGACATCACCGCCGCCAGCGAGGTCATGGCCATCCTCGCGCTCGCGGAGGGGCTGAAGGACCTGGAGGCGCGGTTGGGCCGCGTCATCATCGGCCACACCCGGGACGGCCAGCCGGTGCGCGCGCGCGACGTGGACGCGGCGGCGGCCATGGTGGCGCTGCTGAAGGACGCGCTGATGCCCAACCTCGCCCAGACGCGCGAGGGCGGCCCCGCGCTGGTGCACGCGGGCCCCTTCGCCAACATCGCCCACGGGTGCAGCTCCGTGCTGGGCACGCGCATGGGGCTGGCCTACGCGGATGAGGTCATCACGGAGGCGGGCTTCGGCTTCGACCTGGGCGCGGAGAAGTTCCTGGACATCAAGTGCCGCGGCAGCGGGCTGTGGCCCCGGGGCGTGGTGCTGGTGGTGACGCTGCGCGCGCTGAAGCACCACGGCGGGGCCGCCCCCGCGCGCGTGGCCGAGCCGGACCGCGAGGCCCTGGTGCGCGGCTTCGCCCACCTGGAGAAGCACCTGGAGTCGGTGGCCGCCTTCGGCCTGCCCGCCGTGCTGTGCGTCAACCGCTTCCCGCAGGACACCGAGGCCGAGCTGGAGGAGCTGCGCGCCTTCGGCAGGGCCCGCGGCGTGGAGCTGGCCGTGTGCGACGGCTTCTCGCGAGGCGGTGACGGCGCGCTGGAGCTGGCCGACCGCGTGCTGGAGCTGCTGGACGGCACGGACGCCGCGCCGCCCCAGCCGCGCTTCCTCTACGACGTGGCGCAGACGCCCGAGGAGAAGGTGGCCGCCATCGCCCGCACCGTCTACGGCGCGGACGACGTGGCCTTCACCGCGAGCGCGAAGAAGGACCTGGACGCCATCCGCGCGCTGGGCGGCGCCGGGCTGCCGGTGTGCATGGCGAAGACGCACCTGTCGCTGTCGGATGACCCCACGAAGCTGGGACGGCCGCGCGGCTTCACGCTCACCGTGCGCGAGGTGCGGCTGTCCGCGGGCGCGGGCTTCATGGTGGCGCTCACCGGCGACATCCTGACGATGCCCGGCCTGCCGCGCGAGCCCGCCGCCCGCCGCGTCACCGTCCACGACGACGGGCGCGTCACCGGGCTGATGCAGGGGGAGTGAGTCCAGGCCCCGGGCCGGGGTGCCACCCAGGACGGTGGCACCCGCGCGGCCCGGCGGCCGTGTCAGACGCGGAAGCCGGTGGACAGCTCCTGGAGCTGCCCCAGCGACGTGTTGATTTGCGTCACCGCCTGCTCGGCCGTCATCGTGGCCGTCACCACGTCCGCCATCATGGAGGACAGCGTGGTCATCACCTCGGTCATCTGCGCGATGCCCGCGTTCTGCTGGGTGACGGAGGCCACAATCTGGCGCGCGGCCTGACTGCTCTCCTGCACCACGGTGGTGATTTCCTTCAGCGTGTCGGCCGAGGCGAGCACCTGCTCGATGCCCTCCTCCATCTTCTCACTGTCGCCCTCGGCGATGCCCACCGTCTGGCGGATGGCCTGGTTGATTTCGAGGAGAATCTTGCCGATGCGCTGGGTGCTCTGCAGCGACTGACCGCTGAGTGAGCGCATCTCCCGCGCCACCACCGCGAAGCCCCGGCCCTGCTCCCCCGCGCGCGCCGCTTCGATGGCCGCGTTGAGCGCGAGCACGTTGGACTGGTCCGCCAGGTCCTTCACGCTGCCGATGATTTCTCCGGCGTGCACGGCCTGGTCGCTCAGGTGCCCGATGCTGCCCACCAGCGCGCCCACGCGCTGGCGAATCTGCTGGAGCCCCTCCGCGCTCTTCTCGATGGACTCCTGGCCGGACGCGCTGAACGCGTCCGCCTGTCCCGCCACGCGGAGCACCATCTCCGCGCGGCTGGCGGCCATGCTGGACGTCTGCGCGATTTCGGCGATGGTGGTGCTCGCCTCGGTGAGGCTGCGGGACTGGTTGGTGAGGAAGTTCACCTGCTCCTGGCTGGCCTGCGTCAGCGTCTTCGCCGCCTCCGTCAGGTCCGTCACCACCGTCTGGATGGTGGTGGGCACGTCGCGCAGCCGGGACACCATGACCTGGAAGCCGCGCGCCAGCTCGCCCACTTCGTCGTGAGCGCTCACGTCGATGGCCTGCGTCAGGTCGCCCTTCTCCGCGATGCGCGTGGCCACGTGGGTCAGCTTCGCCAGCGGCAGCGTCACCTCGCGGTGCAGCCAGATGGCCAGCCCCACCGTCAGCGCGATGCACAGCAGCACCAGCGCCGTCACGGCCCACGTGCTGGCGCTGTGCAGCCCGGCCACCTCCTCATAGGAGCTGGCGATGGCCTGGGAGTCCTCGTCCACGGCCTTCTGGAGCGCCTCGCGCAGCGCCGCGGCCTGGGCCTCCACCGCCGCGAACGCGGGCGCCGCCTGGGCGTCATCCGCCACCACGAGCGCCAGCGCCTGTTCGGCGGCCGTCCAGTACGTGGCCAGGGCCGCCTTGAGCGCCTCCGTGCGCTCGGTGTTGGCCCCCGGGACGGCCCGCGCGAGGTCGAGCTTCGCCTGGAGCTCGCGCACCTCCGCGCGCGCCGGCTCCAGCCCCTCCGCCACCTTCCCCGTCACCGCCACCACCACGTTGCGGTGCAGGCCCGGGTAGCGGTGCATCACCTCACGGCTCAGCTCGATGGTGGGCACGTGCGAGCTGCTGATGCGCGCGTACACGCCACCGGAGCGCGCCCCCAGGGCGAAGAACGCCACCAGGATGGCCACCAGGAACACCGCGACAACGGCTGGCAACAACATCATCTTCTGCTTGAGCTTCAAACGCACCCGCTGGCCTCCCCGCTACCGTGAGCACCCTTCAACGCCCGCGACTCCATGCCGCGCGTCGCGGCCAGAATCCGGCTGTGGAAGAGCCACCCCGTCTTCCAGGGCTCGCTGCGCCAGCACATGTCGCCATCCTTCCGTGGACTCCCACGGGAGCCACATCCTCGTGCGGCCGGTGCTCACGCCGCGCGTCGTAGGATAGCCAACTGTCCGCGGGCGGGTAACTCTCACCACCCGTGTCGTTCGGACGGACTCGGAGCGCTGCGAAAGACGGGTAGGACCTGACCCCACCCACGGGCGCGCATCCCGGTAGCCCGGTTTCGCGGTGCTGTCCGGGAAGGAGGGCAGGGCGTCGCTTCCCGGGCAAGTGCTCGGGTCAGCGCACGGAGGGTTGGAGCGCCGGCGCAATCTCCTGCTGGCAGGGCTCGTCGCATTCCGTGAAGCGGGTGAGGAAGTCCGCCATCCGCGCGCAGCGCTTCGGGAAGCGGGTGGTGCCCGCGTCGCCGGTGCACAGCTCGCGGAAGGACTCGCGCGTCTCCTGGAAGAGCGAGGCCCGCTGCGCGGGAGAGAGCGCCTTCAGCGCCCGGTTCTCCCCGCCCAGGAGGTACAGGCAGACGGCACCGAGCAACAGCAGCCCGAGCCCCACCAGTACGAGCTTCCGGTTCCGCATTTCAGCCGGCGAGGGGCCTCGGGCGCGGGAGAAGACGTTCTCCTCTTCACCGTCTTCGGGCGGCGGGCCGCCTGCCATCATCCCCATCAAGCGCATACGCCCCCTGTTCCAGCCCAAACCGGCGAGCAACGCCAGCACGGAGTGCAGGGGATGTGTGGCAACCGCCAACACCTGGGCGGCCATTGCGTGTGCTCCCGCACGCTGGGAGGGAGTCTGGCCGTGTGACGGCGGGCATTGCGCCTAGGATGAAGCCATGGACGTTCGAGAGCGCCCCATGCGAGTGCTGGTGGTGGACGACGAGCGGAACATCCGCCACACCCTGCGCGTGTGCCTGGAGGGCTTCGGCTGCGAGGTCCGTGAGGCGGCCACCCCCGAGGCCGCGCTGGCCGCGCTGGCGCAGGGCCCCGCCGACCTGGCCTTCGTCGACCTGCGGCTGGGCACGGCCAGCGGCATGGAGCTGCTGCCGCGCCTCCTGGCCGAGTCACCCCACCTGGACGTCGTGCTCATCACCGCCTACGCCACGTTCGACACGGCGGTGGAGGCGATGCGGCGCGGGGCACGGGACTATCTGCCCAAGCCCTTCACGCCCGCGCAGATTCGCCACGTGGTGGAGAAGGCACGGCGGCACCAGGAGCTGGCGTCGCAGTTGGAGAACCTGGAGGGGCAGCTGTCCCAGGCGGTGCCGGAGGCCACGTTGGAGACGGCCTCACCCGTGATGCACGCGGCCATCGGGCTGTTGACGCGCGCGGCGGCGTCCGACGCGGCGGTGCTGCTGCGGGGAGAGAGTGGCACGGGCAAGGGGGTGCTCGCCCGCGCGCTGCATTCGATGAGCGCGCGGCGGCGCCGGCCCTTCGTCACCGTCAACTGCCCCACGCTGTCAGAGCAGCTGCTGGCCAGCGAGCTGTTCGGCCACGTGCGCGGCGCGTTCACCGGCGCGGTGAAGGACCAGCCGGGGCGCGTGGAGGCGGCGGAAGGGGGCACGCTGTTCCTGGATGAAATCGCGGAGATGAGTCCGGGGCTCCAGGCGCAGCTCTTGCGCTTCCTGCAGGAGAAGCAGTTCGAACGGCTGGGCGAGGGGCGCACGCGCAAGGCGGACGTGCGGGTGGTGGCGGCGACGAATCGGGACCTGGAGAAGGACGTGGCGGAGGGCCGCTTCCGCGAGGACCTGCTCTACCGGCTGAACGTCATCGAGGTGAAGCTGCCGTCCCTGCGGGAGCGGCCGGAGGACCTGCTTGCGCTGGCCCGGCGCTTCGTCGCCTTCTTCGCGCGAGCGGCGCAGCGCCCTCCGCCGGAGCTGTCGCCCGCGACGGAGCAGATGCTGCGGGCCTATGGGTGGCCGGGCAACGTGCGCGAGCTGCGCAACGCGATGGAGCGGGCGCTCATCGTCTGGCCGGCGGAGGTGCTGGAGCCGCAGGCGTTCCCGGACCGCATCGCCGCGGCGGGGAGCCCGGTCATGGCACTGGGCGGGCCGCACACGCTGGAGGACGTCGAGCGCGAGCACGTGCTGCGCGTCATGGCCTCGGCGCCCACCCTGGACGAGGCGGCGCGGGTGCTGGGCATCGACGCGTCCACCCTGTGGCGGAAGCGGAAGAAGTACGAGTCTGGCGAGGACTGAGGGGCTTCCTTCCGAGTCCTCACGTCCACGTCAGCCGTGAGCGCGCGCAGCGGTCGCACGCGCGCCAGCCCGGGGCTTCATGGGAGCGAACCGGGCAGGGCTTCTCCGTGTGCCTGGAGCGGTGATTGCGGCGCCCCGCGCACATGCGGAGCGTTGGAGGACACCGAACCGATTCCAAGGAGCGCAGCCGTGGACGTGATTGACCTGTTGATTCAGCAGCACCGCGAGGTGGAAGCGCTGTTCGAGGCCTGTCGCGCGGCGAAGGACGACGCGAGCAGGCAAGCGCTCGGCGTCCAGCTCGCGGAGGCGCTCACGTTGCACACCACCATCGAGGAGCGCTGGGTGTACCCCGCCGCGCGCCGGGTGGTGGGGGAGAAGCTGATTCAGGACTCCGTCGAGGAGCACGGGGAGATGACGCAGCTCATCGCCCAGATGATTCGCGCGCGCAACGACCCGAAGAAGCTGGTCTCCCTGTTCGGCGAGCTGGAGCAGGTGGTGAAGGACCACGTGACGATGGAGGAGCGGGACGTGCTGCCCAAGCTCGGTCAGAAGGTCACCGAGGAGGACCTGGGCATGTCGTGCAAGGACATCGTCCGCACCGCCTCCGAGGTCCGCCGCGAGGAGATGCAGAAGCTCCAGGGGCAGGCGAACGCCTGAGGCCGCGAGTCCAACTCACGGGGAGGCAGGCAGCGTGAAGACGAGGGCGCGGTGTTGCCCTGAGGTACACCGCTCCTCAGCAGGCCGAGGTCAGCATGTAGGTGCTGTCTGGCCTCCACGCTGACTTCTCCGCGAAAATTCGGACAGGGGCCGTGAGCCTCTTCTCCTGGACCTCGTCGAAGGACTTCACGGTGTAGTTCCGCTCGTGAAGCTCCAGCATCACCATCAAGCGAAGCAGCAACTCGAAATGCCAGCTGAACTCTTCGGCGCCAGTCTCCCAGCGAGACACCGCTTCAGAACGGACGTTGATGCGCTTGGCGAAGTCGGCCTGCGAGAATCCCAGGTGCTTGCGCAGGAATCGAACCTCCGATGGCGTCAGCAGGCTGTTCTTCGCGGCCAGGGCTTTCGCGATGGTTCGGTGCAACTCCTTCAACTTCGGAATCACGACCTCTCGTTCGTCGCACTTCTCGCACCGGCGCTCAACCACCCCCACGAGGATGACATCCTCCAACCCACTTTCGTCGAAGTGGTAGCTGTCGAGTCGTGTCTCCAAGAGCTCCCCGCCACAGCTCTCACACTTCATGACTTCCTCCAGACCGAGACGATGACCAACTCGTTCGCATCGCCCGCTTCGTCGCAGCGAAAGGCCACCGCGAGCCCCATGCGTGGAGTCTCGATGACGTAGGTCCACCGACCATCCTTCTGTTCCCCCTCGCTGTTCACGACTCCGCCTTCGATGATGTTCTCGATGTCCGTGGTCGCGAGGTTCCGCTGCTTCATGCGGTCTTTCGCGTGCTGCTTGAGAACCAACGAGCCCTCATTCAAGAGACGCCGGGCGAATCTGAGCGCCTCGAAACGCTTGAAGGGTTCCTTGCTCAACGCCCTCCACTCCCACTTGCGGTGACCGCAATATTAATAACAACGACCAGTCAACGCGCACAAGTGATTTCCCAAGCGGCCGAAGCGCCTGGCTTCGCACCCGAACAGCAGGTGACTCAGGGATGAGCGCAGCCCCACCGTACATAAGGCCTCTGACGCACCCTGTGGGTTGTCCTCCAGTCCCTCACGCACGCTCCGGCCCGGGCTCCTCCCGCCGGGGCAGCGTGAACCAGAACGTGCTGCCCTGGCCGGGCGCGCTCACCACGCCGATGTCCCCGCCGTGCGCCTGTACGATGTCCTTCGCAATCGACAGGCCCAGCCCCGCGCCCCCCGCTGGCGCGCCGGGCGCCCGGTAGAACTTCTCGAAGATGCGCGCCTGCTGCTCCACGGCAATCCCCTCCCCCGTGTCCCGCACCTCGAAGCGAACCCCGCGCGCTTCCCGCGACACGCGCACCTCCACCTCGCCGCCCATGGGCGTGTGCTTCACCGCGTTGCCCACCAGGTTCCCCAGCACCAACCCCAGCCGGTCCGGGTCCACGTCCACCGGCTCCACGTCCAACCCCACCTGCCTCGACAGCCGCACCCCGCGCTCCTCCGCCGCCGCGCGCTGCGCCTCCAGCGCCGCGTCCACCAACGCCTCCGCCGGCACCCGGCGAAGCTCCAACTGAAGCTGCCCCGCCTGGATGCGCGACAGGTCCAGCAGGTCATCCACGATGCCCTGCAGCCGCTCGCAGTCCTCGCGCGCCGCGAACAGCAGGTCCGCCTGCTTCTCCGTCACCGGCCCCACCACCCCCTCCGTCACCAGGTGCAGCGCCATGCGCAGGGACGTGAGCGGCGTGCGGAACTCGTGCGCCACCGTGGCCACCAGGTCGTTCTTCAGCTCGTCGAAGCGCCGCAGCCGCGTCACGTCCTGGAGAATCACCGTGGCCCCCACCACCTCCCCTGTCTCGCCGTACACCGGGCTGCCCCGGGCCAGCAGCCACCCGTCGCCCTCCGGCAGCGGCGCCCGCACCGCCTCTTCGTACCCGCGCGGCTGATAGGCCCCTCGCCCCGTCAGCACATGCTCGCGGACCCGCTCCAGGACGGCGCGCGCCTCCGGCACCACCCGCCCCAGCATGTCCCCGCCCGCCTCCAGCGACAGCCGCAGCACCTCTTCCGCCGCGCGGTTGACGTTGAGCAACTCGCCGTCCGCGCCGAACACCACCACCGGGTCCGGCAAGCTGTCGATGGCCGCCTGGGACGCCGCCTGCGCCTGGAGCAGCTCGCCCAGGCTGCTGCGCCGGTAGTGCTGGAGCGCCTCCGCCATGGCGTTGAACTCCCGCCCCACCCGCGCGACTTCGTCCTGCCCCTCCACCACCGCGCGCGCCGCGTAGTCGCCTTCACCCAGGCGCCGCACCGCCTGCGACAGCACCGACACCGGCCGGAGCGCCCGGTGCGTCAGCGACTGCGAGGCGAGCAACCCCACCACGAAGGCCACCAGCACCGCCGTCACCATCACCGTGTTCACCCGCGCGCTCTGCCGCTGCAACGCCTCGCTCTTGCGCACCATGGCGTCCTGGTTCAGGTCCAGGATGGCTCGGGCCGCGCCCATCACCGTCTGGAAGGCCGGCTCGAGCCCACCGAAGTACGCCGCCCGCGCGCCCTCGGGCGAGGGCTGGGCGAGGAACCCGTCATAGCGTTCCAGGTAACGCCGCCAGGCCAGGCGCAGCCGGAGCGTCGCCGCGTCCTCGGCGGGCTCGGTGACGTTGCCCTCCTGCACCCGCAGCCGCGACTCCACGCGCTCGCGCTGCGCCGCCTGCTGCCCCAGCCCGCGCTGCCGCTCGCCCGCGATGATGAAGAGCGCCCCGCTGTCCATGCGCTCCAGCTGCGCCATCATCTCCTGCGCGGCCAGCACGCTGCGGTAGTTGTCCTGAAGCACCCGCGGCCCAGCGCGCCCCAGCCGGGACAACGTCACCACGGCCACCACGCCCACCAGCAACAGCGCCAGGGCCAGGGGCGCCTGGGCCAGCAACAACCGGGCTCGCAGCGTCATGGGCGGCGTCCCTCCTCCCGCGGCTCGAAGGCCACCACGTGGATGTCGAAGCCCCGGCCCTCGCGCATCAACCGCACGTCCACCGCGCGCCCCAGCCGCTGCTTCCACCACGGCTGATGCGAGCGGCCGACGATGATGTGCCCCACCCCGTGCGAGCGTGCGAAGTCCAGGATGCCCTCCACCGGGTCTCGCGCCCTCAGGCGCACCACCTCCGCGCCCAACTCCTTCGCCTTCTCGATGTTCGTCAACAGGTGCCGCTGCGCCTCCGAGTCGATGAGGTGCGGCGCCTCGCGCGGTGTCTCCACGTACACGACGAACCAGTCCGTGTTCAGCCGGCCCGCCATCCGCGAGCCCCGGCGCAGCAGCGTCGCCGCGTGCCGGGGATAGCTCGACAGCGCCACCAGCACCCGGCCCCACGCCGCGCCCCGCTGCGAGCCTTCATCTCCCTCCCCCGGAGGTGGCCTCGCGGTGGCGCGGTCCAGGCTCTCCGCCACCTCCCGCAGCGCCAGCTCGCGCAGCGTGGCCAGGTTCTCCGCCTTGAAGAAGCGCTCCAGCGCCTGGGGCACCTTGTCGTTCGCGTAAATCTTCCCCGTCCGGAGCCGCTCGTGCAGGTCCTCCACCGCCAGGTCCAGGTTCACCACCTGGTCGGCGGCCTTGAGGAAGCTGTCGGGCAGCGTCTCGCGCACGGTGACGCCGGTGGCGCGCCCCACCAAATCGTTGAGGCTCTCCAGGTGCTGGACGTTGAAGGCCCCGATGACGTTGATGCCCGCCTCCAGCAACGCCTGCACGTCCTGGTAGCGCTTGCGGTGACGGCACACCGGCAGGTTGGTGTGGGCCAGCTCGTCCACCACCACCACCTGCGGCTTGCGCGCGAGCACCGCGTCCAGGTCCATCTCCTCCACGGTGACGTCGCGGTAGGTGTACTGCTTGCGCGGCACCACCTCCAGGCCCTCCACCAGCGCCTGCGTGTCCGCGCGGTCGTGCGGCTCCACGAAGCCCAGCACCACGTCCACGCCGCGCCGCTTCAGCGCGTGGGCCTCCTCCAGCATCCGGTACGTCTTCCCCACTCCAGCCGCGAAGCCGATGTAGAGCTTGAGCCGGCCGCGCCGGCCCCGCTCCACCAGCTCCAGGAAGTCCTCCGCGCGTGAGCGCCGCGTCATCGTCATCCTCTCCCCATCCCGTGGGACGCCGGGCGGAGGATGCCCTCGCGCCCGGCGAAGCTCACGGGGTGAATGCGTGCCTGCACGCAGCGGTGTTCAGGGCACGCCACGGCCCGGCCGCGGCCCGCCGTCCCCCACCCCCGGGCCGAAGCGCCGGTCCAGCGCCAGGTTCAACAGCAGGACGTTGACGCGCGGCTCGCCCAGCACGCCGAAGGTCCGCCCCTCCACCAGCGCGTCCACCACGGCCAGCACCCGCTCCGGCGCCACCCCCCGGGCCCGGGCCACCCGCGCCGCCTGCCAGCGCGCCGCCTCCGGCGACAGGTGCGGGTCCAGTCCCGACGCGGACGTCGTCACCAGCTCGGCGGGCACGGGCCCGGGGGCCTCCGGATTCTCCCGGCGCAGGCGCTCCAGCTCGGCCGCCGCGCGCGCCTTCAGCTTCAGCGACGTGGGCCCCAGGTTGCTGCCCGAGGACGCCGCGCCGTCATAGCCCGCGCCCGCGGCGGAGGGACGCGGATGGAAGTACTCCGCCCGGGTGAAGCCCTGGCCGATGAGCGCGCTGCCCACCACCCGGCCGCGGTCGTCCGTCACCAGCGAGCCGTTGGCCTCCCCCGGAAAGAGGAGCTGCGCCAGCCCGGTGACGGCCAGCGGGTACAGCAGGCCCGTGAGCACCAGCGTGACGACGCACGCGCGCAGGGCCGTGAGGAGTGTGGAGAACATGGGGATGCGTCCTTTCACGCCAGACCCGCGGCGCCGAGCAGCACGTCGATGACCTTGATGCCCACGAAGGGGACGATGACGCCGCCCACGCCGTACAGGAGCAGGCTGCGCCGCAGCAGTGCCTCCGCGCCCAGCGGGCGGTAGCGGACGCCCTTCAGCGCCAGGGGGATGAGCAGGATGATGATGAGCGCGTTGAAGATGACGGCCGACAGCACCGCGCTGAACGGCGAGGTCAGCCCCATCACGTTGAGCGGCGCAATCTGGGGAAAGACGCCCATGAAGAGCGCCGGGAGGATGGCGAAGTACTTCGCCACGTCGTTGGCGATGGAGAAGGTCGTCAGCGTGCCGCGCGTCATCAGCAACTGCTTGCCCACCTCCACCACCTCCAGCAGCTTGGTGGGGTTGGAGTCCAGGTCCACCATGTTGCCGGCCTCCTTCGCCGCCTGGGTGCCAGTGTTCATCGCCACGCCCACGTCCGCCTGCGCCAGCGCGGGGGCGTCGTTGGTGCCGTCGCCCGTCATGGCCACCAACTTGCCGCGGCCCTGCTCGGTGCGGATGAGGGCCAGCTTGGCCTCGGGGGTGGCCTCGGCCAGGAAGTCATCCACGCCCGCCTCGCGGGCAATCGCCGCCGCGGTGCGCGGGTTGTCACCCGTAATCATCACCGTGCGGATGCCCATGGCGCGGAAGCGGTCGAAGCGCTCCTTGATGCCGCCCTTCACCACGTCCTTCAGGTGGATGATGCCCAGCAGCCGCGCGCCGTCCGCCACCGCCAGCGGCGTGCCGCCCGCGTCACCGATGCAGCCAGACACCTGGGCCAGCGCGTCCGGCACCGCGCCACCCTGGGACTTCACGTGCGTGACGATGGCGTCCACCGCGCCCTTGCGAATGCCGCGTGGGTGCGGGTCCACCAGGTCGCAGCCGCTCATGCGCGTCTGCGCGGTGAAGGGCACGAAGGTGGCGTGGTGCGCCTGGAGCTCGCGGGGGCGCATCTTGTACGTGTCCTTCACCAGCGTGACGATGGAGCGCCCCTCCGGCGTCTCGTCCGCGAGGCTGGCGAGCTGCGCGGCCTCCGCCAGCTCCTCCATCCGCACGCCCGGCATGGGGAGCAGCTCCGTGGCCATGCGGTTGCCCAGGGTGATGGTCCCCGTCTTGTCGAGCAGCAGCGTGTCCACGTCACCCGTCGCCTCCACCGCGCGGCCGCTCATGGCCAGCACGTTCTTGCGCAGCAACCGGTCCATGCCCGCGATGCCAATGGCGCTCAGCAGGCCGCCAATCGTCGTGGGGATGAGGCACACCAGCAGCGCCACCACCGCCGCGCCCGACAGCGGCACGCCCGAATAGAGCGCCAGCGGCACCAGCGTCACGCACGCCAGCAGGAAGATGAGGGTGAGCCCCACCAGCAGGATGTGGAGCGCCACCTCGTTGGGCGTCTTCTGCCGGGCCGCGCCTTCCACCAGGCCAATCATCCGGTCCAGGAAGGACTCGCCGGGGTTGGCGGAGATGCGCACGCGGATGCGGTCGGAGAGCACCTTCGTGCCACCCGTCACCGCGGAGCGGTCGCCGCCCGACTCACGGATGACGGGGGCGGACTCGCCCGTCACCGCGGACTCGTCCACGCTGGCGATGCCCTCCACCACCTCGCCGTCGCCGGGGATGAGGTCTCCGGCCTCGCAAATCACCTCGTCGCCCTTGCGCAGGTCCGGCGCGGACACGCGCTCCTCGCGGCCGTCCTTCCAGCGGCGCGCGGTGGTGTCCTTGCGCAGCTTCCGCAGGGCGCCGGCCTGGGCCTTGCCGCGCCCCTCCGCCATGGCCTCCGCGAAGTTGGCGAAGAGCACGGTGAACCACAGCCACACCATGACCTGCACGGTGAAGCCCAGCGGCGCGGCCTCCGGGCGCGGCGCCACCAGGTCCTTCACCACCAGCAGCGTGGTGAGCAGGCTCCCGGCCCACACCACGAACATGACGGGGTTGCGCGCCACGTCGCGCGGGTGGAGCTTGCGCAGGCTGTCCACCAGCGCGGGCTTGAGCAGCGAGGCGTCCAGCAGCGACGCCGGCTTCGAAGCAGGCGAGGACATCTCAGGAGACCTTTCCGGCCCCGGCGAGGAAGTGCTCGACGATGGGACCCAGCGAGAGGGCGGGGAAGAACGTGAGCGCGCCGACGATGACAATCACGCTCACCAGCAGACCGGTGAAGAGCACGCCGTGCGTGGGGAAGGTGCCCGGGCCCGCTGGCGACACCTTCTTGCCCACCATGGAGCCGGCGATGGCCAGCGCGGGCACCATCATCAGGAAGCGCCCGCCGAGCATCGCCATGGCCAGGGTGAGGTTCCAGAAGGGCGTGTCGGCGTTGAGGCCCGCGAAGGCGCTGCCGTTGTTCGCCGCGCCGCTGGTGTACGCATAGAGGATTTCCGACAGGCCGTGCGGCCCCCCGTTGTTGAGCGAGGACACGCCCTGCGGCAGCACCGCCGCCAGCCCGCTGAAGCCCAGCGTGAAGAGCGGAAAGACGAGCACGTACAACATGGCGAGCTTCATCTCCCGCGCCTCGATTTTCTTGCCGAGGTACTCGGGCGTGCGGCCCACCATCAGCCCGGCGATGAAGACGCTGAGCACCACCATGACGAGGATGCCGTAGAGGCCCGCGCCCACACCGCCGAAGACGACCTCGCCCAGCTGCATGTTGACCAGGGGCACCAGGCCGCCCAGGGGCGTGAAGCTGTCGTGCATGGCAATCACCGCGCCGCACGAGGCCGCGGTGGTGATGGCGGCGAAGAGCGCGGAGGCGGTGATGCCGAAGCGCGTCTCCTTGCCCTCCATGTTCCCCGCCTGCGCCACCTGCCCGGCGGCGGCGATGGCGGGGTTGCCCTGGGCCTCCGCCGCGTACACCGCCGCCACGCCCGCGAGGAAGAGCACGGACATCGCCGCGAGCAGGGCCCAGCCCTGCCGGGTGTCACCCGCCATCTTCCCGTAGGTGTACGTGAGGGCCGCGGGGATGGAGAAGATGGACACCATCTGCACCAGGTTGGTGAAGGGCGTGGGGTTCTCGAAGGGGTGGGCGCTGTTGGCGTTGAAGAACCCGCCGCCGTTGGTGCCCAGCATCTTGATGGCCTCCTGCGAGGCCACCGGCCCCTGCGCCAGCGTCTGGCTCGCGCCCTCCAGCGTCGTGAGCCGCAGGTAGGGCGCGAAGCTCTGGAGCACGCCCTGCGACACCAGGAAGAGCGCGTAGAGCAGACACAGCGGCAGCAACACGTAGAGGGTGGCGTTCATCACATCCACCCAGAAGTTCCCCAGCGTCTTCTGTCCGTCCGGGCCGGGCCGGCGGGTGAAGCCGCGCGCCAGCGCCAGGGCCACGCTGATGCCCGCGGCGGCGGAGACGAAGTTCTGCCACGCCAGGCCCACCATCTGCGTGAAGTAGCTGAGCGAGGACTCCCCGCCATACGCCTGCCAGTTGGTGTTGGTGGTGAAGCTGACGGCGGTGTTGAACGCCAGCGCCGGCTCCACCGCCGCCATCCCCTGGGGATTGAGCGGCAACAGGTGCTGCGCGCGCTGGAGGCCGTAGACGATGAGGACGGAGAAGAGGCTGAACGCCAGCAGCGAGCTCGCGTAGGCCACCCACGTCTGTTCGCGCCGGTCCGCCGCGCCACACAGGCGCAGCAGCAGGCGCTCCACGGGCCCCAGCACGCGGGGTAGCGGGCGCGCGTCTCCTTCGAGGACGCGGAAGAGCCAGGCGCCCAGCGGCTTCGTCACCGCCAGCACCAGGACGAAGAACAGCAGGATTTGCGACCAACCGATGAAGGACATGGCGGGGGCCTAGAAGCGCTCCGGACGGAGCAACGCGTAGAGGAGGTAGGCGCCGAGCAGCACGGACAGGACGGCGCCAGCGGCGTATTCGAAGGTCATCGGGAAAACCTCACAGGCGGTCGCAGCCGTGGACGTAGGCCCACGCGAGCGCGAAGAAAGCGGTGGTGACGAGGATGAGGACAAGGTCCATGGCGTGGGGCTCCCGTTCAGAACCAGGCGACGGCGCCGAGCACGGCGAGCGTCTCGGAGTCCTTGAACGTGGGCGCGCCATCCACGCCGGTGGCGCGTGCGGTGAAGACGTCCGCGGTGGAGGTGTCGTGGCGCGCCTCCAGCTTGAGGACCAGGTGTTCGGCGGGCTTCACCTCCAGGGTGAGCGTGCCGCCCGCCAGCGTCTGCGACGCACCGGAGGTGACACCGTCCAGGTCTCGGTACGCCTCCACGCGGGCCGCCAGGGCCACCGGCTCCGCGAGCTGGACGCGCGCGTTGAGGCCCGCCGCGTACCACGGGGCCGCGTCCTGTCCGGAACGCGCCTGCCGGCCCACGTCGGCGGTGGCCGCCAGTGAGAAGGCCTGCGTCACCTTCCAGGTGGCCACGGCGTCCACGAAGAGGCGGAGACCACCGTCGCCTTCCTCCCCTACGAAGGTGTTGAAGGCGGCGGACAGCCGCGGCCCCGCGTAGGCCACCTGGGTGCCCAGCGCCTTGCCGCGGTTGTTCTCACCAATCGTCTGCCAGCCATTGAGCAGGTGGAGCTGCGCGCTCCACGCATCATTGAAGGCCCAGGTGCCCTTGAGGCCGGACTGGTAGTAGGGCGACAGCTCGCCCATCCACGAGCGCGTGTAGTTCCAGTTGAGCTGCGACTGGAACGACTCCAGGCCGATGTGGCTGGGATAGACGCCCGCCTCCAGCGTCAGCGGGCCCGTCACATACGACACCGTGGCCTGCTGGAGATGGCGCCACACCTCGGGGCCCGTCGCGGCGCCCTCTGGCTCGGCCTGGTACAGCACCTCGATGCCGGTGCCGAAGCCCAGCAGCAGCGTGAAGCCCACGGGCTCGGGGGCCAGCGACACGCCCAGCGAGGCGAGGTTGATGGAGACCTCGTTGTCACGCTTCGCGGTGGTGCCCGTGCCAGGGAGGAAGCTGGCCCCGTCAGAGGGGCGGTTGAAGTTGCGCGCGTAATACACGTCCACCCCACCCTCCACCGTCAGGCGGGACAGCAGGCCCGGGGGTTCGGAATCGGCGGACGGCTCCGGCGCGGCAGCCTGGGACAACAGCAGGGAGGACAGCAGGGAGGACAGTGGGGATACGAGCATGGTCGTGCCCTCCCCAAGAGCACCCGCCGTGCCCGGCCAGCGCCCATGGTGCCCCTGTCATTCCAGGGGGTTGGGCCCCGGCCTTCCTGCCCTGGGTTGCACCTTGCACGAAACAGCCTGAAGGTTTCGTGCGAGCTGAAAGCCCGGCCCGGTTGGCCGGGTGCCCCCCGGGCCAGGCGCCCGTCCTCCGCGCGACGCATGGGGGCGCGGCCCGGCGTGCTGACGCTGGACGCCCTCCAGCGCCTGCCTCGCACCGACCTGCGCATCCGCCATCACTGCGTGGTGGGCTGGAGCGCGGTGGCGTCCTGGCATGGCGTGCGCCTGAGCGAGCTGGCCCACTACGCGGGCGCTGATTCCCGAGCGGGCTACGTGGAGCTGCGCTCGTTCGACGCGGGCTATTCTTCGTCCTGGGACCGGCCCAGCGCCTTCCATCCACAGACGATTCTGGCCTACGGCATGAACGGTCAGCCGCTGACGCCCGGACACGGCGCGCCCCTGCGCCTCTATTCGGGCGTGAAGCTGGACTACAAGATGGTGAAGTACCTCACCAAGGTAAACTTCCTTCCCGAGCCCACCGGCGGCTACTGGGAAGACCGCGGCTACGAGTGGTTCGCGGGCGTGTGAGGCTCTCTCCCACGACCTCCACGACAGCCAGGTGGATGCCAGATATTCACTCGTGGTATTTCATAGCCAACCGCGAGGACTGGTGCACCTCACTGCCCACCGCCGTCTGCGTCGACGGCTCGTACTACTCCTCCCACCTGCTCTCGAACTTCTTCTGCCACGCCGTGGGGAGCAATGGCTCCTGCGGCGACCCAGACGCCGTCTGGGAAGTGAACTGCCGAGCGCGCCTCACCCCCCTCAAACCCACCCTCCCAGCGAGAGGAATTCGACCATGCAAGGAATGATGAGACTTTCGGCCCTGACCACCGCGCTCTGCGGCGTGCTTGTACTCGGGGGCTGCAACATCCCGGCGGATGAAGCGTCTCCAGCGTCTGGAACCGAGCTCGAGTCTGGCGAAGCCGCGCAGGAGTTGACCCTCTGTGGCACCACCTGCCCCGCGGGGCAGCATGTGACGAGCCAGCTCTGCAATCCGGCCGCCTGTGGCAGCTCGTGCAGCGGCGCCTACTCCTACAATCAGGTCACCTGCGCCCCCAATACCGAGACGTTCTCGCATTGTGGCTCGGGCTGCCCGAGCGGCTGGCTGGTGACGGACGTGGGGTGCTCTTCGGCGTGCGCCGACTTCTGCAATGGCATCTACCTCAATCAAACCACGTGCACCCGCGGTTGCGACCCGCGGGCTGGGACCTACGGCCGGAAGACCCTCTACACCTCCGCCGAAAGCGAGTATGTCTATCGGTCCGGATGGTGCGGCATTGGCACCGTCTATCCCGCGATGTGCCATGAAGGAACGTACTACTACTCCCAGTCGCTCGAGACGCGGGGCTGCCTGCGGGCGGGGAGCAACGGCACGTGCCAGGACCCCGATGCCGTGTGGCGGGTGACCTGCCGGTCATCCGTCCAATGCGTCTACGACTGCGACGGGAACTGCATTCAGACGCACTGCTCATGAAGCAGGGGGACGGGGGCCGCTTCGACGGCCCTCGCCCCTGGTCGCGAAGGTTCAGACCTTGCTGCCGACGAAGCCACCGCTGAAGGGAGAGAAGCCCCGCTTGCGCAGCGCCTCGCGCTCGGCCTGGAGCGCGGCCAGGGCTTCGTCGCGGGTCGCGTAGTGATTGACGGCGGCGCCGTTGATGGCGCCGCTGGTGAGCACGAACATGCGCGTCATCTCATCCCCACCGAAGCGGTACGAGCGGTGCGTGTAGCGCTCCAGCACGTCACGGCGCTCCTTGCCGAAGACGCGGCCGGCGGTGAACTTCACCACCAGCCCGTCCAGGTTGATGAGGAGGTCCACCTTGGACGGATACTTGGAGAGGTGGTCCTCGACTTCCTTCCGCCAGCGAAGGACGTCCGCCTCATTCGTCAGGAGACAGTCGGTGAAGTACGCGGTGACGACGTCGTTCTGCGCGTCGTACTCGAAGGACATGTTCCAGGCCATCGTGCTGCCTCCTCGAAGCGGGCGCTCAGGCCGGTAGGGCGCCGGCGAGGAAGGCGGACACCAGCGCCGCCGTCTCCGCCGGGCGCTCCACCTGTGGGTAGTGACCGGGGCCGGGCAGGTACGACAGGCGCGCGCCGCGAATCTTCGACACCACCGCCTCCTGCAGGAAGGCGGCCGGCAGGAAGGCGTCGTCCGTGGCCAACACCAGCGTGGGCGCCGTAATCGAGGCCAGCTTGTCGGCGAAGCCACCCGCCGTCCACGCGTCGAAGACGTGCTCGATGGCCGCCGGGCTGACGCCCATCGAGTCCTTCACCAACGCCTCCAGTGCCTCCGGCGACAACTGCTTGCACGCGAGCCCGAGGATGGTCTGCTTCTTCTCGAGGCTCTCCGCCGACGTGCGGAACAGCCCCGCCGCATCCGGAGGCAGCGGCAGGCCCGCGGCGGGCACCGTGTTGAGGAGCACCAGCCCCTCCACGCGCGCCGGCACCTGCGCGGCCACCCACTTCACCAACTGGCCGCCCATGCTGTGCCCCACCAGCGTGAAGCGCCGCGCGTCCACGGCGTCCGCCACGGCCAGCACGTCGTTCGCCAGCGACTCCAGGCTGAAGCCCCCGTCCGGCCGGCCCGACTGGCCGGAGCCCCGCATATCCGGAATCACCAGCCGCAGCCCCGTCAGCTCCAGGCGCTCCACCAGCGCGTCCCAGACGGCGCCGGACACCATCCAGCCGTGGACCAGGATGACCGTGCGCGGACCTTCACCCACGACACGGTAGTGGAGCGAAGTCCCGTCTTTCGCTGAAGTCGTGGGCATTCCGTCTCTCCTTCACAACGAGATAAACCAGGATTGTAGAAATCTAGGGAAGCGCAAGCAAGCCACGGTTTCGGCGTGTTTTCCAGCCTGACGCGGAGTGCGCGCGGCTCTGGCAGACTCCCTGGCCACATGGCGGACGAACAGGCAGGCGCCACGGGCGCAGCGAAGCGCACGGTGTACTGCGAAGACGCACTCGTGTGGTTGGAGGCGCGGCCGGTGCTGGAGGGCAGCTCGGCCATCGCGTCCCTGCCGGACGGGTCCGAGTTCCCGTCCCTGTCGTTGGCGGAGTGGAAGGCCTGGTTCATCCGGGCCGCGGCGCTCATCCTGGCGCGCGTGCCGCCCGAAGGCGTGGCCATCTTCTACCAGACGGACGTGAAGGAAGAGGGCACCTGGGTGGACAAGGGCTACCTGGTGTCTCGCGCCGCCGAGGAGGCGGGCGTCGACCTGCTCTGGCACAAGGTGGTGTGCCGGCGGCCGCCTGGGACGGTGACGTTCGGGCGGCCCGCGTACTCCCACATGCTGTGCTTCTCGCGCGGCGTCCGCGCGGACATGGCGAAGTCCACGCCGGACGTCCTGCCCGAAGCGGGCGAGGTGACATGGACGCGCGGCATGGGCGTGGAGGCGTGCCTCATCGCGTGCCGCTTCATCCTGGAGCACACGCGCACGCGCACGGTGGTGGACCCCTTCTGTGGCCACGGCACCGTGCTGGCTGTGGCCAACGCCCTGGGGCTGGACTCGGTGGGCGTGGAGCTCAGCCGCAAGCGGGCGCGCAAGGCCCGCAACCTGCGCGCGGAGCTGATGGACGGCACGCTCGTCCTGTCGGGCGCCCATGGCACGGGCGCGCCCGGGGGCGAAGACGACGCGCTGTAGTCACCCGGACGTCGGAGCGAAGGCGGCCTGCGCGCCCGACTCCCGCGCCACGGTGGCCTCCAGCTCACCGATGAAGACCGCGAAGAGCCGCTCTTCCAGCGCCAGCGCGGCGTCCAGCGTGGCGCCCACGGCGGTGAGGCGCGCGACACACGCGTCCTCGATGGTGCGCCGGTGACTCTGCTCCTCGGTGACGACGCGCCCCAGCTCCTCGCGCACGGCCGGCTGGCGGGTCGCGGCCTTGTAGAGCGGGTACAGCACCATGGCGCGACGCTCGATGGCCGTCGTCGTGAGCAGGTAGTGCAGGTAGACGTCCGGCGCGCCCGTGAAGGACGACGCCCAGGTGGCCAGCTCGTGGTCCAGCGCCTGGAAGTAGCGGCCCGCGGCCTCCGGGCAGAGGAACGCGGTGATTTCCGCGCCGGCGACCTCGGCGGACAGGCGCTTGAAGGCGAAGGCGTGGCGCGTCTCGTCGGCCAGGTGCCCCAGCACCTCCAGCGTCGGGTGCCGGTCCGCCACGGTGCGCGAAATCTTCCGCGCCCCGATGAACTCCATCAGGGACAGGGTGTGGAGCCAGCGCGCCTCCATGTCGGGCGTCTGGGCAAGCTGGCGGAGCACGGCCTGGATTCGGTCACGCATGAGGCCGTCGTCTAGCCCGGCGCCGGGCCCCATTGCGAGCCCGAAGACAGGCCCACCCCCGGAGAACGGGGCCGCCGGGCCTTCCGGTCAGCTCGTGGCCGCGGCGGCCTCAGCGGGCCTGCGCGACGTCGCGGAGCTGCCCACGGACGCCAGGATGATGCAGCCGATGGCCGCCCACTGCACCAGCGACAGCCGCTCCTTCAGCAGCAGCAGCCCGGACACCGCCGCCAGCGCCGGCTCCAGGCTCATCAGGATGCCGAACGTGCGCGTGGGGAGCACCTTGAGGGCATACATCTCCAGCGAGTACGGCAGCGCGCTCGACAGCACGGCCACGCAGAGGATGACCGGCAGCAGCGACACGTCCAGCAGCTTCATGCCCGCGTGCGCCACGCCGAAGGGCATGACCAGCAGCGCCGCGGTGAGCATGCCCAGCGACGCCGCCGTGCCGCCGTGGACGGCGCCTCCGGCCCGCTGACCGAAGAGGATGTACAGCGCCCAGCAGGTGGCGGCCACCAGCGCCCAGCAGACCCCCACCCAGTCCAGCGCCCGCGACGTCTCCGACAGCGGCAGAATCAGCAGGATGCCGGCCACGGCCAGCAGCGCCCACACGAAGTCGAGCGCCCGGCGCGTGGAGAAGATGGCCAGGGCGAGCGGCCCGGTGAACTCGATGGCGACGGCGATGCCCAGCGGGATGCGCTCCAGCGCCAGGTAGAAGGTCAGGTTCATCCCGCCCAGCGCCGCGCCGTAGATGGCCACGGCCCGCAAGTCCTCGCGGGTGAGCCGCTTCCGCCAGGGCCGGAACACCGCCGCCAGGATGAGCGCCGCGAAGAACACGCGAAGCGCCGTGGCCCCCGCCGCGCCCACCATGGGAAAGACCTGCTTGGCCAGCGACGCGCCCGCCTGGATGGAGGCCATCGCGACGAGCAACGTCAGGACCGCCACGGTGACTGGCCCCGGCTTCGTCAAGACTCGAGACATTCCGCGCACCTCTTCCACCGCGCCCGCTGTCCATCCCGTACCACCGGGCGGCCCCGAAGGGTGAAGAGAAGACGCTGGACAACACTCGCCTGGCCGGGAGTTTGACGGCGCGTGGCAGCCTTCGCTTTGCTCGGAGTTGAAACGACTGTGCGGGGCCCCGGGGGGGAGCCAGCATGACGCCAAGAGTCCGAGAAATCCGAATCCATCCACTTCGCACGCGACGAGAGTGCCCACCGCGCTGGGATGCCCGCACGGGCGCGCCCACGACACCCCGGCCTAAAAGCCGTGCCGTCAGGCCAGCGCACGACGGCTCGCGCGGAGCCCCCCCCCGCGACAGCGCGCTGACGGCGTACCTGGCGCGCTGTCATGAGCTGGGCGCGGTGGAGGGCCCGCTGGGTGCGCGCGCGCTCAACCCCGCACTGCGGCCCATCCTGGAGGCCCTCCACCACGTGCTCGCGGGCGGCGAGGTGTCAGTGCAGCTGCTCCAGCGCGGCAACGCGGACCTCGTCAACGAGCTGAACCTCCGGGCCGAACGCGCCACCGAGGAGGCCACCCGCCTGGGTACGGCGGGTGACCTCCTGTCCGCCACCGTATGAGTCCGCGCTCCGCCGGGCGACAGGCCCTCCTGTCCTCGTTCCGGCGGTGGACGCGCGCCCAGGATGCCGCGGAGGTGCTGGCCGCCTCGGGCCTGGGCGCGTGGCTCGCGCTCTGTGCCTTCGTGCCGAGCCTGCTGGCCATGACGGCCTGGGCCCCTGGCGCGCGGAGCTTCTTCGGCATCCACTTCGGCACGGCGCTGCTGTGCGCCGTGCCCATGCTGGCCAGCGGCGTGCTGTTCTCGCTCACCCACCGGCGACGCCGCCGCATCGAGCCCTGGGGCTGGGTGTGGCTCATCTTCAGCGTGGCGGCGATGCACTTCTTCGTGGCCGCGCTGATGGCGCTGTCGGCGCCGCCAGGGGCCGCCGTCCTGGCCTCGCTGTTCCTCTTCGCCACCGCCTTCCATGGCCGCCTGCACCGGGTGACGCCACGCCAGCCCTTCCTCGCCTTGGGGACCTTGCTGGCCCTGGCGCTGGCCTTGCCCCTGCACGGGAGCGACGAGCACCTGGCCCTCTTCGGCGTCATCGGTCCCGCCGCGCTCACCGCCCAGCTCTACCTGGGGACCTTCGCCGTGCAGCATGACCGGGCGCGCGCGGAGGCGGACCGCCTGCGCGCCGCCGTGCACGCGCAACTCTTGGAGCAGCAGGAGCGCGACGTGGGCCGCCTGTCGCAGGCGCTGTCGGAAATCCTGGGCTACCACCACGACATCGACAACGCGCTCATGGCGGCGGGCAGCGCGGCGGACATGCTGGCCGTGGTGGGCGCGCACCGCCCGGGCCCCGGCCGCACCGAGTTCGACGACCTGCTCCGGCAGCTCAACGACAACCTGACGCAGATACGAGACATGATGCTGGACGCCCGCAACAAGGGGCGGCGCCATGCCGGCATGGAGCCGGAGCCCGTGGAGCTGACGCCGGTGCTGGACTCGGTGCAGGCCAGCGTGGGCCTGCGCTTCCCGGACGTGGACATCCAGGTGGAGGTGGAGCAGCCTTCTCCCCCCCTGCTCGCCCTGATGCGCGGCGGCGCGCCCACGCTGCGCCGCGTGGTGGAGAACCTGGTGCTCAACGCCTGTGAGGGAAACGGCGAGGAAGGCGCGGCGCGGGTCCACATCCACGCGCGCGTGGAGCCGCTCAGCGGGCGCCTGGAGGTCATCATCACGGATGACGGCCCCGGCTTCCCGCCCGGCCAGCTCAGCCGCCCCGCCGAGGCGCTGTACACCAGCAAGCCCCACGCGACGGGCCTGGGCCTCTACACCAGCGAGTGCCTGCTGCGCGCCAGCGGCGGCATGCTGCACCGGCAGAACGCGGCCGGGGGCGGCGCCGTGCTCCGCATGGTCCTTCCCAGGGAGTACCGATGAGCGGCGGAGCCCTGTACCAGGAGTCGCTGCGCGCGCTTCGCCGGCTGGGCCTGCCGGAGGTGTCGGAGCGGGACGTGCTCGCGGCGCTGGAGGCGGCGCAGCCGGGCCCCCTGTCCCTCTTCTACGAGGCGGGCGCGGAGGCCGGGCTGCCGCGCGAGGCCCTGCTGGCGCGCGGCGCCGGGCTCTTCCTCAGCTTCAGCGCGGGCAACCTCGCCGACGACCTCATCGACGGTGAGTGCACGTACCACGACCCGCCCATCCGCGTGGGGCCGTGCGTGCAGTTCATCCTCCAGAACCTGGCCTTCGCCACGCTGTGCGGCGCGCAGGCGCGGCTGCCGGGCCCGGTGCTGGAGGAAGCCGTCCGCACCCTGGCGGTGGCCGCCGGCCCGCAGGCGCTGGAGGTGCGCGCCAGCGAATGGACGGCGCCGTTGTTCCGTCAGGTGGCGGAGGGCATCGCCGGCCAGCAGTGGGCCGCGTACCTGCGCGTGTTGTGGGCGGGCACGGTGCTGGAGCCGCGCGCGGCGGCGGCGGGCCGGGCGCTGGGCGTGGCCGCGCACGTGGCGGAGGACATCCGCACGCGGGACGTGCGCTTCACCCGCATGCCCGAAGCAGACCGTCACGCGGTGGTGGCGTGGGCGCGCGCCGCCGCGCAGGCGCTGCGCCAACAGGACCTGCGCTGCCTGGACGCGGCGCTGCGCCGCATCGAACCGCTGCTTCCAGAGGGGGAGTCATGAGCGCCGAAGCCGTGCCATCCGAGTTGCCATCCGAGTGGAGACGCGACGAGGTGAGCGCGTACTACGAGGCGAAGACGGAGCGGCTGCTCCAGCGCTACGGGCCCGGCCCGCGCGTGCACTATCACTCCGGGCTGGTGGACGTGGTGCCGCCGCCCGGCGCGCCCTCGGCGGTGCTGCGCGACACGGTCCACTCCGCGCAGGAAGCGCTGCTGGTGGAGCTGGCGCGCGCCGTGGGCCGCTTCCCGGACGGCGGCGAGGTGCTGGACGTCGGCTGTGGCCTGGGCGGCGGCGCGCTGTACTGGGCCACCGAGCACCAGGCGCGCGTGACGGCGGTGACGAACGTGCCCTCGCATGTCGCGCTGGTGCGCGGCTTCGCCAAGGCCGCGGGCGTGAGCGCGCAGGTGCGCCCCATCCTCTGTGACGCCCTCTGCGTTCCGCGCCGCACGGCCTTCGACGCGGTGGTGGCGGTGGAGAGCGCCTGCTACCTGCCGCGCGCCGAATGGTTCCGCCGCACGCGGACGCTGCTGAAGCCCGGGGGCGTGCTGGCCATCGCCGACTGCTTCCTCCGCCGTCCGGAGCTGGCCCCCGGCTTCGACCGGTACTGGCGCACGCGCATCGGCTCGCTCGACGAATACCTGTCCGCCGCGCACGCCGCGGGGTTGGAGTTGGAGGTGCGCGACGACGTGTCCTCGCGCGTGGTGGGCTTCTGGTCGCTGACGCTGGAATTGATGGTCCATGAGCGCGCTTCGGCACACCCCGCCCAGCACCCCCTGCGTGCGCTCGCTCAGGCAGGCCGCGGCGAATCCAGCCGCGCGCACCTGCGCCTGCAGCAGGCGTTGATGGATGGCGGCCTGGAGTACGGGCTGCTCGTGCTCCGCCGCGTGGACTGAGGGCTGGCGCCGTCTCCGGCACGGCTTGCAGGACCGAGCGCGGCGGGCCCCTGGCCGGCCGGCCGAGGCCCGGGCGGACATGCGCAACGGCCGAGAGGGCGGGGTGAAACACGCGCAGGTCGCCTCCAGCCTTGGGCCAGTCGCTACTCAGGGAGGAAACGCGATGCAGGCTTTCAATCGGTGGATGGTGCTCGGCGCGGCGGCGGTGGCGATGTCCGTCACGGGCTGCAGGGAACAGAACCGTGACCAGCAGGGGACGACGACCACCCCGGGCATGGAGGGCACGGGCGGCAGCGGCCAGGACACCGCGCCGCGCCCCATGGACGACATGGGCGGCACCGGCGGCACCGGCCAGGAGGTTCAAGGCATGGACGCGGGGACGGGCGGCTCCGGGATGATGGAAGACGGCTACGACGCCGGCACCGGTGGCTCCGGGATGATGGAAGACGACCGCCCCATGGAGACGGAGACGCACAGCCCCGAAGGCCAGCAGTAGCCCGCCTGCTCGCGACACACCGCGAGCAAGCAACCCGCGGGGTCCGGGAGGCTCCGGGCCCCGCTCCGCATCCAGGCCCTCGCGCGGAAGCGACCTGACGGGTCCGCCACGCCGACCCAGGAGGATTCGCTCCGGACCTTCGGCTCTGTCCTCCCCGTCACACCCGTTCTGGCGGCGAGTCGACGCCACCCGAGCGCAAAGGACGAGGTCGCTGTCGGCCAGCGACCGTGCGTCCAGGCTGGAATGTCGGGTCACCCGCCCGCATCGGGTACGTTGTGCGGCGCGCCATGCCCTTCAAGTTCGTTCATGCCGCCGACCTGCACCTGGACACGCCTTTCCGGGGCGTCGCGACCCAGGGGCCGCTCCTGGGGCGCTTCCAGGATTCGACGTTCCGCGCGCTCACGCGCATCACGGAGGTGTGCCTGCGAGAGCGGGTGGCCTTCCTGCTGCTCGCCGGAGACCTCTTCGACGTGAAGGACCGCTCGGTGCGCGCGCGGCTGGCGCTGCGGCGCGAGCTGGGCCGGCTGGACGCGGCGGGCATCTCCACCTTCATCGTCCACGGCAACCATGACCCGCTGAGCGGAGACACCGGCGCGCTGGGGCTGCCGCCGTCGGTGAAGGTGTTCGGCCCGGACTGGGAAGACGTGGAGGTGAAGCGCGAGGGCCGGCGCCTGTGCCGCGTGCAAGGCATCTCCTATCCAGACGTGGAGGTGCGTGACGACCTCTCCGCGCGCTTCCGCCGCACCGGGGACGGCTTCAGCGTGGGCCTGCTGCACGCCAACCTGGGCGGCGTGGAGGGCCACGCCAACTACGCGCCCTGCACCACCGCGGGGCTGGGCTCGCGCGGGCTGGACTACTGGGCGCTGGGCCACGTCCACACGCGCGCCGAGCACCTGCTCCCCGGCGGCGGCGTGGCGGTGTACCCCGGCAACCCGCAGGGCCGGCACGCGAACGAGACCGGACCGCGCGGCTGCATGCTGGTGGAGGTGGAGGACGGCGGCATGCGGCGGCGCTTCATCCCGGTGGACGGCGTGCGCTGGCACAAGCTGGAGGTGCCGCTGACCGGCGTCAGCACGTTGGACGGCCTGCTGGCCACGGCGATGGAGGGCGTGGAGGCGCGCTGCGCGCCCGAGCTGGACGGCCACGCGGTGCGCCTCACCCTCACCGGAAGAGGTCCGCTGCACCGCGAGCTGGCCCGCCCCGGCGCGCTGGCACAGTTGGAGGTGGACCTGCGCGAACAGCTCGCGAGGAGCCACCCGCCGGTGCTGCTGGAGTCGCTGCGGGACAGCAGCCGGCCGGAGGTGGACCTGGAGGCGGTGTGCGCGGCGGGCGGCTTCGCGCGCACGCTGCTGGACGAGGTGGGCTTCCTCGCGGAGGACCCGGAGGCGCTGGCACGGCTGTGGGAAGAGGAGACCCTGGGCGCGCTGAGCCAGCGGCTGAAGCGGCTGGGCGTGGACGCGCTGGAGGCCCCCCGCGCGGAGTGGGTGGTGCAGGCGGGGCTGCACGGCGTGGAGTCGCTGCACGAGGAGGAGACGTCATGAAGCCGGGGCTGCGCATCGAAGCGCTGCGCGTGCTCGGCTTCGGCCGCTTCTCCGGTCTCACGCTCGACCTGGGGCCAGGGCTGCACCTGCTGTACGGCCCCAACGAGGCGGGGAAGAGCACGCTGCTGGCCTTCCTGCGCAGCATGCTGTTCGGCTTCGAGAAGCGCGGACAGCCGGAGCGCTACGAGCCGGCCCACGGCGGCGCGTTCGGCGGCGAGCTGACGCTGACCACCCACGCGGGACCGCTGTGGGTGCGCCGCATCGCGAGCCGGCGCTCGTCGGAGGGAGAGCTGTCGGTGCGCGACGCGGAGGGGAAGGAGCTCTCGAAGGAGTCGCTGGAGAGCGCGCTGGCCCACGTGTCGCGCGAGCTGTTCTTCGACGTGTTCGCCTTCCGCCTGGATGAGCTGGCCGGCTTCGAGCGGCTCACCGAACAGCGAGGCGCCTCCGAGGCCCTGGTGGCCGCCAGCATGCGCGGCGCGCGCCGGTTGCCGGAGGTCATGGACCAGCTCCGCAAGAGCACCGAGGGCATCTACAAGCCCAACGGCGTGAAGCCTTCGCTGAACGAGACGCTGAAGGCCCTGGAGGACGTCCAGGCTCGGCTGCGGCAGGAGGGAGACCGGCCCGCGCGCTACTTCGCGGAGAAGGAGCGGCTGGGCGCGCGGGTGGAGGAGCAGCGGACGCTCGAAGCGGAGCTGCTGGAGACGGGGACCGGCCTGGAGCGGCTGACGCGGCTGGAGGCGGCGCTCGGGGACGTGGCGGCGCTGGCGCAGACGCGCGCCGAGCTGGCGACGCTGCCCGCGCTGGAGTCCTTCCCGGAGGCGGGCGAGTCGCGGCTCGAGGACGGCCTGCACCGGCGCCGGAGCTATCGCGCGGAGGGCGCCCGGCTGGCGGAGCGGCTGGCCACGGTGGAGGCCGGGCTGGAGCGGCTGTCCGCGCCGTCAGGGGTCCGTGGACGCGAGGAGGCGCTGAGCCAGGCCCTGGCGGCGTACACCGAGGGCGCCGCGCTGCTGCGCGCCCTGCCCTCGCGCCGGGCCGCCCTGGCGGAGAAGCAGCGGCAGGTGGAGCTGGCCTTGCGCGAGCTGGGCCTGCCCGTGGATGGGCCCGGCCTCCTGGCGTTGGACTTGAGCGTGAGCGTCCGCGTGACGCTGGAGGAGCTGGCGCTCCGGCTGGGAGCGGCCGAGGTCGCGCATCGCGAGGCGGAGGGCGCCTGGGCGCGCGCTGTCTCGGAGCGTGAGCGGCTGGATGGGGCGTTGGCGCGGGTGGACGCGGAGGTGTCGACGCTGCCGGAGGAGCGAGCGTCTCGAATTCGCCAGCAGCAGGCGGGGCTGGGACGGCTGCGCACCGTGCGCGCGGAGATGGAGCGCCTGTCGGAGCAGCGGGCCGAGCTGCACCGGCAATTCGAGAGCGTCCGCACCCAGGGCGAGCCACAGGTGACGGCGGCGGTGCTGCCCACGTGGTGGGTGCCGGCGGTCGCGGCGATGGTGGTGGCGCTCGCGGTGACGGCGTGGCTGCTGGCGGGCAACGGGGTGGGCGCGCTGTGCCTCGTGGGCGGACTGCTGCTGACGGGCGTGCTGGAGCTGGCCCGGCGGCGCGTGGAGGCCGCGCGCGACGCGGACGTGGAGGCGCAACGCGCGCGCCAGCGCTGGCGGCAACAGGAAGAGGAGCGGCTGCGCGCGGCGTTGATGGGTCTGTCCGCGCGGGAAGAGCTGCTGCACCGTGAGCTGCTGTCCGCGGCGTCCGAGGCCGGACTCAACCTGGTGGCGACGGCGGCGGACATGGCGGCGCGGGAAGCCGTGCTGGCGGATGCGCTGGAGCGGGCGGGACGGCGCGAACAGCTCCAGCGGGAGCGGGAGACCCTGCACGCCGAGCACGCCGCCGCGCGACGTGAGGAGCACCGCGCGAGCGACGCGGTGGCCGAGGCGGAGTCGCGGCAGGAACAGCTGGGCACGGAGCTGACGGCCCTGCTGTCGGAGCGGTGCTTCCCGCCCACGCTGGCCGCGTCCGCGGCGCTGACGCTGTGGCGGGACACGGCGGCGCTCCGCCAGCGGCTCCTGGACGTGGGCGCGGAGGACGCCGCGCTCACGGTGGACGCGCAGGCCTGCGCCCTGGTGACGTCGCGGCTATGGGCGGAGGCCGTGATGGCGGAGCTCCTCCCGGGCGCGACGGAGGCCCGCGAGCTGGACGCCGGTGTCATGGAGCCCCTGGCGTCGCGGGTGGCGGCGGCGCTGGAAGCCGAGCGCGCGCGGAGCCTGGAGCGTAGGACGCTGGAGGAGCGGCGGCACGAGCTGCGAGCGGAGAAGGCGCGGCTGGACGGGCTGTGTCACGACGAGGAGGCGGCGTTGGCGACGCTGCTGGCCGAAGGGGGCAGCGCCGACGAGGAGACCTTCCGCCGCCGCGCCGCACAGGCACGCCGCTACGTGGAGCTGACGGGCCGGACGCGGGAGCTGTCACACCGCATCGAGGCGCGCACGGGCTTGTTGGAGGCACCCGCGCGGCAGGCGCTCATCGACGTGGGCGGAGAGCAGGGTCTGCGCGTGGAGCTGGAGTCCCTGCGCGACAGACAGGCGGGGGCCCAGGAGCGGCTGAAGGCGGTGCTCACGGAGCGCGGCGCGCTCAGCCACCAGTTGGAGCAGTGGGAGAACGACGACGCGCTGGCGAAGCTCCGCATCGTCGAGGAGTCGCTGCGCGCGCGGGCCGCCGAGCTGGCGAAGCAGTACGCGGCGGACCGGCTGACCCTGGCGTTGCTGGCCCGGGCCCGGCGCCGCTTCGAGGAGGAGCAGCAGCCGCGCGTGGTGCAGCTCGCCTCGGAGCACTTCGCCGCGCTCACCCAGGGCCGCTACCAGCGCGTCTTCATCCCCACGGGGGAGGAGCGCGAGCTGCGCGTGGGAGAGGGTCAGCGAGACTGGAGCGCGGCGCAGCTCTCCCGAGGGACGCGCGAGCAGCTCTACCTCGCGTTCCGGCTGGCGGTGGTGCGCGACTTCGGGGAGACGCGCGGGGCGCTGCCGCTCATCGTCGACGACGTGCTGGTGAACTTCGACCCGGAGCGGGCACAAGGCGCCATCCACCTGCTGGCGAAGCTCTCCGAGCACCAGCAGGTCATCGCCTTCACCTGCCACCCCTGGCTGCGCGACGCCTTCGCCGCCGAGGGCGCGCGGGTGCAGACCCTGGAGGCCTCCACCAGCGAGCCGCCCGCGCCGGTGTCCGTGCTGAAGGCGGGTTAGCCCGGCGAAGCGCCAGAATGACGTGCCCGGAGCGTATCGGAGATACCGTCAGGCGCCATCCCTGGCGACGACGCTCCGAGACATGACGACCACCGATATGCAGACCCCAGAACGACAGGGGACGACAGCGCTGCCCGACGGGCGCGTGTTGGGCTGGAGTGAATGGGGCCCGCTCACGGGCAGGCCCGTATTGCTCTGCCCGGGAGCGGCGACCAGTCGCTGGCTGGGCTTTGGCTCGGCGGTGTTGGCGGAGACAGGCGTCCGGCTCATCTCCGTCGACAGACCTGGTCTGGGGGCCTCCACGCCCATGCCACGGCGGAGCCTCCTGGACTGGGCAACGGACATCCGACACCTCCGTCTTGCCCGGGCGCTGAACGGGCTCCGCGCGGTGGGATTCTCCCAGGGCGCGCCCTTCGCGCTCGCTTGCGCGGCCTCACAGGAGGTGGAGGCGGTCGCGCTCGTTTCAGGCGGGGATGAACTGGCACACCCGGCCATGCGCGCACTCCTCCATCCGGATGTCGTGAAGCTGGTGGACCTCACCGCCACGGCGCCCGCGCAAGCCGAGGCCTTCTTCGCGAGGATGAGCGCCCAGATGATGTGGGACATGGTCATCGGCATGAGCCACGAAGCGGACCGCGCCGTGTACACCGAGCCCCGTTTCGCCGAAGCGTACCGGCGCGCGCTGGACGAAGCCTTCTCACAAGGCACCGCGGGCTACGCACGCGACACCGTGCTGGCCATGTCCCCGTGGCCCTTCAAGCCCGAGTCCATCTCCGTGCCGGTGGACCTCTGGTACGGAGCGCTCGACACCAGCCCTGTTCACTCACCGGACCATGGACAGACGCTCGCAGCGAGGCTTCCCACGGCCCGGCGCCGCGTGGAGCCAGACGCAGGGGGCGCGCTGCTGTGGACGCATGCCGAGCCCATCCTTACGTCGTTGTTCGCCCGGTAGGCGCACGCGCGACGGCGCACGGCTTCCCATCCGGATGCACTTTGAAACAGACTCTCCACCCATGCGAGTCGAGCGCTGGGTGGAGGCCTGCCGCGGCAAATGGGTGCCCCTGCTGGGCGTGCTCGGGCTCGGGCTTCTCGTGAGCGGCAACTTGCTGGTGGGCTACGGCTGCGAGCGCGTCTCCTCCGAAGACATGCTGGTCCGGCTCAACGCCCTCTTCCAGCCGCAGTCTCCCGCCCAACGCGCCATCTACAGGCAGCTCGTGTTCGCCGTGGACACGTTCTCTCCGCTCGTCGCCGGGCTCTCGCTGGCGATGCTCGTCGCGGCGCTCTGGGCGCGTGTGGTGAGGTCCTCTCGCACCGTGGCCATGCTGGTGCTCGGCCCCGCCTTGAATACGCTCCTCCTTCTGGCTCGACAGGGCATCTCCCACCTCGAGTACATCCGGGTGACCTGGAGTCCCCCACCCGCGCTTGAAGACATCATCGCGTGGGTCCTGCTTCGCGAGCGCGCCGTCGACACCCTGCTGACGCTCAGCATGAGCGCCACCTGCGTGCTGCTGGTGGTCAGCGCCTTCGCCAACGGCGTTCGACTCCTCCGCGGACTCACGACGCGGAAGAGCGTTCAGACCTAGCACTGGTCACAGCGCTCGCCCTCGAGCTTGGAGCGCCCCCGGAGCCGCGCGGCGCCATCGGCATGACGCTAACGCCCGATGTCAGACCGCTCCGGTACAAGCCATTCCAGCAATGACTGGAAAAGCTAAAAAATCAGACAAACACTCGCCTCTCGAAGTCCGGCCCGGGCGGACCCACTGACCATGGGACACACGCCGGAAACCATCTTTCTCTTCGCGCAGGGGCTGTCCTTCGCCTTCGCGGGTGGAGCGCCCGTGCTCCGCGACGCCACCCTTCGCTTGAGAGGGGGGACTTGCGTCGGGCTGCTCGGGGCCAACGGCGCGGGCAAGACGACGCTGCTGGGCGTGCTCACCCGCACCGTGCGAGGGACAACCGGAGGCGCGCTCCGGCTCGACGTGGGGGCGCTCCCCGCCCGCCGCGCCATCGGGTTCGCGACGCAGGCCATCGCGCTCTATCCCGTGCTCACGGTGGAGGAGAACGTCGGGCACCTCGCGCACCTGCTGCTGGGCCGCGAGCAGGCGAAGGCCGCCATCGACCGGACCCTGGAGGAGTTCGCGCTGGGTCCCATCGCCCGCACGCGCGTGCACCACCTGTCAGGAGGGCAGCGGCGCCTCGTGCACCTGGCGGCGAGCTTCGTCCACGCGCCCCCCATCCGGCTGCTCGATGAGCCGACCGTCGCGCTCGACTTCGAGGCCCGCCAGCTCGTCATGCGGCGGGTGCGCGCCTGGCGCGAGGAGGGCGCCGCGGTGCTGGTCACCGCGCACTACCCCGAGGACATCGAGGAGCTGTCCACGGAGCTGGTGCTGCTGCGGGACGGAACAACGCGCGACCTGGGAGCGCTGGGCGCCGTCTTGTCGAGCCAGACGCGCACGCTGTCGCTGCGCGGCGAGCGCCCCACGGACACCGCGTGGGAGCTCGCGCTGACCACCAACAGCCTGGAAGAGGTCCGCTCGAAGCTCGGCGAGCTCCCCTCCGACGTTTACCTCTCCGAGCTGCGCCTGTCCGGAAACCGGCTCCGCGACCTCCTGCTGAGAGACCCGTCGCTGAGCGCCTTCGCTCGGGAATCCGAGGCCCCATGAGTCACGACCCGTCGTCCCCTCCCTCCGCCACACACGGCGGAGTGGCTGGCTTTTTCAACGAGGCGCGGTGCTACGCGCTGACCGAGTGGCGTGTCCTCGCGCGCGAGCGCACGGCCATGGTGTTCATCTTCATCCTGCCCGCGGTCCTCTCCGCCATCCTCGGCCCGGGTGTCTCGGGGCTCAACGCGGCGCCGGGCGCCATGGGCCGGGCCACCATCGGCTTCGCGGTGATGTTCAGCTACATGGTGGTGACGTACTCGGGTCACGCCTTCTACCGGGACTTCTGGTACCACACCCAGGGCAGGCAGGCGCTGCTCCGCCCGTCGAAGCTCGCGTTCGCCATGGGCAAGGTTTTGCCCGCGTGCGCGATGTCCTTCGCGCAGCTGCTGCTCTTCACGGGCTTCGCGGCGGCGTTCCTGGGCCTGCCGCTGAACGGCAGCCTCCCTCAGGTGGCGCTCACCGGCGCGGTCCTGGTGGCCAGCGGCGCGGCCCTGGGCTTCCTCCTCTTCGCCGTCACCCGCAGCACCGCCACGCTCTCCAACCTCTCGTACCTCGTGCTCGTGACGTTCAGCGCGGTGGGTGGCGCCATCGTCGTCACCGAAGCCCTGCCGGGATGGTCGCGCGCGCTCGGCCATGTCACCCCGCACTACTGGGCGCTGCGCGCGCTCAACGAAGCCACCTTCGGCGAGGGCCGCTGGAGCGTCGTGCTCCAGAGCGCCGCCGTCATCCTCACCTTCACCGCCGTGTGCGCGACCGCCGCGAGTCTGGCGTTCGACTTCCGGGACCAAAAGCATGACACCACATGACCCAATCACCGCGGGCCGCTCTCGGGCGCCCGTCATCCAGAAGCTGCTCGGCGACCCGCGCGTGGCCCAGGCCCGCCTGGGCAGGCGCATCGGGCGCCTCCCGTACTTCACGCGGGTGGAGTCCGCCACCGGCCCGCTCACGCGCATGGAGGGCCGGGACATCCTCAACTTCGGCTCCAACAACTACCTGGGGCTCGCGAACGACGCGCGCGTCATCGCCGCCGCGCAGGAGGCCTCGGCCCGCTGGGGCGCGGGGGTGACGGGCTCGCGGTTGCTCAATGGCAACCTCGCGCTCCACGAGGAGCTGGAGGAGGCCCTGCGCCGCTTCTACGGCCGCACCGGGGCCATGGTGT
Source organism: Myxococcus sp. SDU36 (assembly GCF_030168875.1). NCBI lineage: Bacteria > Pseudomonadati > Myxococcota > Myxococcia > Myxococcales > Myxococcaceae > Myxococcus > Myxococcus sp. SDU36. The sequence goes on along the minus strand of NZ_CP077414.1, from coordinate 6,756,187 downwards.
TCTCCACCGGCTACGGCGCCAACCTGGGCCTGATGAGCTCGCTGCTCGGCCGCAATGACCGCGCCTGGGTGGACGAGGAGATGCACGCCTCCGTCCTGGACGGCGTGTGGCTGGCACGCGCGACCATGAAGCGCTTCGCGCACAACAACCCCGAGGACCTGCTGAACCAGGCGACGCAGGAAGACTCCACCGGCCTCTGCGTCGTGGAGGGCGTCTATTCCATGCGTGGGGACCGGGCGCCGCTTCGCCGGTTCCTGGAGGTGTGCCACGCCACGCGGCTGGCGCTCATCGTGGACGAAGCCCACGGCCTGGGCACGGTGGGCGAGCGGGGGCTGGGCACCGTGGAGGAGGAGGGCATCGTCCAGGACGCGGACTTCATCACGGTGACCTTCTCCAAGAGCCTGGGCTCTTGCGGCGGCGCCATCATCGGGGACGCGGACCAGATTGAAGCCCTGCGCGTCCTCACGCGTCCCTTCCTCTTCACCGCCTCCAACACGCCCGCCTCCGTGGCCGCGGCCCTCGAGGCCCTGCGCATCCTCCAGGCGGAGCCGGAGCTGGTGCGCGAGCTGAAGGCGCGGGTGTCGTCGCTGCGCGAGGCGCTCACGGCGCGCGGGCTGCGGCCCCTGCCGTCGGATGGACCCATCGTCAGCGTGGAGGTGGGCGCGGACTTCGACACGCTCCAGGCGTGGCGGCTGCTGTGGAACCGGGGCATCTACGCCAACCCGGTCATCCACCCGGCCGTCCCAGCCGGCCGCGGCCTGCTGCGCCTGAGCGTGATGCGGACGCATGAGGCGCAGATGGTGCACACCGTCGCGGACGCGTGCGCGGACGTTTTCTCGGACTTGCAACTGTCCCAGCAGGGACAGGGGAAGGTGACATCATGAAGCGCACGCATCAGCTCTCCAATGGCCAGCCGCTCACCGCGGAGACGCTCCGCGCCCACGGCGTGGACCTCGACCACATTCTGCCGGGGCTCGTCAGCGACCCCGCCTCGTGCGGCGTGCTGCTGACGGGCTCGCTCGCGGCCGGCAATGGCACGCCCAGCTCGGACGTGGACCTGATGGTGCTGGTGCCGCACCGCACGTCGCTCGTCACGGCGCGGGAGGGGATGCGCTTCAAGAACAGCCGCTTCAGCGAAGCGCTCCAGTACTGCGACGGCATCGAGGTCAACATCGAGCTCGCCGAGCGGGGCCGCGTCGCGGAAATCATGACGTGGATGACGGCCATCGCGCCGGCGCTCTACAAGCCGTCAGAGCTGAAGTTCGTCCCCATCATCGACGGCCCGGAACTGCGCTTCCTGCACCGCCTGCGCACCGGCGTGCCGCTGCTCAACCCGAGCCTCGTCGCGAGCTGGCGGGATGAGTTCCTCGTCGAGCTGCTGCCCACCTACCTCACCGTGCGGCACTTCATGGAGGTCCACGAGTACCTCGAGGACGCCATCAGCCACCGCGCCACCAGCGAGGAGTCCAGCCGGCACGTCGCGCGCATCGCCGTGGAGGAGGCGCTCGTCTCCATCCTCGCGACGCTGGGGGTGACCAGCGCGTCGCGCAAGTGGCTCCTCATCGAGTCGCACAAGGCGATGACCACCGCGGGCGAGGTGGACCGGGCGCTGCTGGCGGAGGGGCTCTCCATCCTCGCGGACTGCGCGGCGGGCCCGCTGGGTGACTGCCTCACGCGCATCGAGGCGCTGCATCAGCGCATGGCCGCGCGCATGTCGGCGGAGCCGGAGCTGGCGCGCGCGGTGGAGTTCCTCCAGGGCAGCATCACCTACGTCCTCGAGCACCAGGCATGACCGCCCCCCGCACCATGGCTGAACCGGTCCGCGCCTCGGCGATGGCGCGGCTGGGAGAATCGCTGGGCCGGCTCCATGGCGCGGAGCGCGCGGACGCGCGAGCCCGGGCGCTGGCGGAGGAGGCGGCGGCGGCGGACGTCCGCGCGCGCGTCCGGCCCGGGCACGCGGCGGCGAGCGCGCGGCCCGCGGTCATCGCCGTGTACCCGGACCACGTGGTCGACGGCGGCGTGGCGCCCCTCGCGGCGCTGCGGCGCTTCCTCGACGAGGAGGTGGGCCCCCTGGGGACGACGCTGCTGCACGTGCTGCCGCCCTACGTGTCGGACGGCGACGACGGCTTCGCCGTGGTGGACCACCAGGCCGTGCATCCACGCCTGGGGGGGTGGGAGGACCTGGAGCGGCTGGCGGAGGTGGGCGGCGGGCTGATGCTCGACCTGGTGCTGAACCACGTGTCCACCGCGCACCCGGGGTTCCGGGAGGTGCTGCGCGGCGCGGGACGGCCGGAGGACTTCCACCTCTTCCAGGAGCCACGGGCCATCGAGTGGGGCACGCGGGTGCGGACCGCTCCCCTGCTCCAGCGCTTCGACGCCGGGGGGCGCCCCGTGTGGGCGTGGTGCACCTACGGACGCGCGCAGGTGGACCTCAACCATGGCTCGCCGGAGGTCTTCGAGCGCACGGCGCGGACGCTCCTGCGGCTGGTGGCGGCGGGCGCGCGCGTCATCCGCCTGGACGCCATTCCCCACGCGTGGAAGCGCGTGCCCGGCGGGCCACACCAACCCGAGGCGAAGGTCCTGGTGCGCGCGCTGCGCGCCGTGGCCGACCTGGTGGACCCCTCGGTGCGCCTGCTCGCGGAGACGGACCACGGCGCCGGGGAGCGGTGCTACCTGGGCGAGGAGCTGGCGCAGCACGACAACCACCTCGCGGTGCCGCTGCTCGTCTTCGCGGCGGCCCTGGCGGGCGAGGGACAGCCCCTGGTGGACTGGGTGAACGCGTCCACGTCCGACGCGCGCCACCGCGACGGCTACGCCTTTCTCCAGACCCATGACGGCGTACACCTGCGGCCCATGGACCCGCCGCTCGACGCGCCCACCCTGCGGCGCGTGCTCACGCGGCTGGAGCGCGCGGGCGTCCGGGTGTCCCACGCGGAGGTGGGGGGCGAGTCACGGCCCTACGAGCTCAACAGCTCCCTGCACCGCATCTTCTCCACCGAGGCGGGGCTCGACGCCGAGCGCTACCTGGCCGCCCACGCGCTCCTCTTCGCGCTCCCCGCCACTCCTTGCCTCTACTTCCCCACGCTCTTCGGACTGCCGGACGCGGTGGAGTTCGAGCCCTCGAACCCGCGCGCCGCGAACCGGCACCGCTACGCATACGAAGCGCTCCGCGAGCGGGTCCGGCAACCGGTGCATGCGCGCATCCTGAAGTCCCTTCTGAGACTCATCCACCTGCGCGAACAGGCGCCCGCGCTGACGGAGGACGGTGGCTGCGAGGCGCGGCTGCCCGCCCCGGGGGTGCTCCACCTGGCGCGAGGCCATGGCCATCAGCCCCTGCACGTCCTGGTGAACTTCGGCGTGGAGCCCGTGTCCGTCTCCACGCCCCTGCGGACCTGGAAGGACCTGCTCGGTGGGCGCCAGGGCAGCGGGCCCGTGTCGCTCGCGCCGGCCGAGGCGCTGTGGCTCGTCGAACCCGGGAGCGGAGAACACCCATGAGAAACCTCGCCAGTGTGTCCGGCCTCGTCGACGACTTCGCCACGCGTCCTGGGAGCGAGGCGTTCGTCTTCACGTTCTTCGACCCGTATGCCCTCGGGCTCGGGCTGGCCGAGGAGGCGCTCGCGTACCTCCAGCGCGAGGGCTTCCACGTCGTGGACCGGCGCTTCATCCAGTACACGCAGAGCACCATCGAGGCGGTCTACAGCCCCAACCGTCCCATCGCGGTCGACAAGACGTGGGCCGTCCCGAGCGAAATCTATCTGCTCGAGCCCTCCTGCGCGCTGCTCCTCCACACCCCGGGGCGGTCGGCCTGCGCGGCGTTCAAGGCGCTCAAGGGCTCCGCGGACCCGCGCAAGCGCTCGCCGCACCACCTGCGCAGCCGGCTACAAGCCCCGACGCGCGCGCTGAGCCTCATGCACTCCTCGGACGACACACGCGCGACGCTGGAAGAGGCCGCCACGGCCTTCGACCCTCGCGAGCTGCGCCTGCTCCTGGCGTCACGGGGACAGCCCACCCGTCGCGCCACGTCGCCGGGGCAGCAGCTCCCGGAGGCGCTCGTCGGACGGGCGTGGCGGCCTTCGCCCATGGAGTTCCTGATGCACCTGCGCTTGCGGCTCGCCGAGGAGGTGGAGCTCATCGCCCCCTTCCCCGAGGCGCTCGTCGGACCGTGGCGCGAGGCCAGCAGTCAGCTCGCCGCGCTCCGCGCCGAGCACGACGCGTCCCGCGAGCTGTACCTGCGCGGGGTGGCTCACGAAGCCGCGCGGGTGGCGGAGGTGGTCCGCGCGGGGCTCGCGCATCCACGGCGGCCCGGGATGTTCGACTACCGCGTGGAGCCGGCGCTCATCGCCACGGTGCTGGAGCTGCTCCACCAGCCCGCGCTGTACCGCGAGACGGACCTCACGCGGCTCATCGGCCCGCTGGGGGCGCTGGTCCGCAACGCCTACGAGCGCGTGCTCCTGCGCAGCGCGCTCCAGGAGTTCGAATGAGCCCGTCACTCCGCCAGCGGCACCCGGTCAAGCACCCGGCTCTTGAGGATGAGGTCGTCGTGCGTGCGCAGGATGGAGAGCTCGTTCACCTCGAGCTCCACGATGACGCTCTCCCGGAAGCTCCGCAGCACGCCGAAGAGCTCGTCCGCCTCATGCACGTCCAGCTCGGCGTTGAAGCGCAGGTGGTCCATCAACTGCAAACAGCCGATGTAGAAGCCGGGGTGGAGCGAGTGCCCCAGCCGCTTCTGGACCTCGGTGAGGTGGTCCACCGGCTCCGGACCCTCCGTCAGCTCCGGGTAGACGGGGAAGTAGATGCGGCCGTTCTTCTTGCCCCAGAACCAGCCGCCCTTCACCTGGACGCGGAAGCGGGGGAAGCCCTCCAGCCGCTGCTTCACGAAGGGGACGATGTCCTGCGCGGGCATCCGCTCATGCAGCCCGTTGCAGATGGTGAAGTGGTGTCTGTATTTGCGCCGCTCGACGAGGTCCCACGCAATCTTCCGCGCCGCGGCCGTCATGGCGACAGCGTTCATGAAGCGGTTGAACGAGGGGCTCTGGGCGAAGGCGCCGAAGTCCACGAAGCCCACCAGCGAGATGCGCGGCGCGCGGTAGGTGCCCAGCCAGTCGTAGCCGGCCTTGAGGTCGAACGGCACGACCTCCGGATGGTCGGGCCGCACCAGCGGCAACTGCATCAGCCGGTATTCGTAGGAGAGGACATGGTCCTCGGATGGGCGGGGCTGCAGCTCGTTGCCCGCGCGGCGATACGCGAGCCGCTCCTCCGTGGCGAAGGTTCTCATGCATTCAATCCACCACACGTGGGCAGGGGCCACAATGCGATGCCTCGCTCGTGCCATGCGCCACGTCCGCCCGTGCGAGGCTGCCCGTGACTGCCCTGGACCGTGACACCGCGACGCTTCACCTCACCCCGCGGGTCGGAAGCGCGCCCGACTGCCGGAGCCGAAGCATCGGCCCCACCCACGCCTCCATGCGCGTCTGGGCCGAGCGTGTCCTGAGCACCTTGGCCCAGTCATATGACGGCGCGCCGCTGACGCTCGTCTTCAAGGGGACGGTGCTCCCCCGGCCGCGCGCGCTCCACGCGCTGCTCCAGCAGGCCCCCGCCGTCGTCGCGACCTGGCGGGGCGCGTGCCGGTTCATCCTCGGGAGGACCCAGGCCGTGCGAGGCGCGCTGGAGGGCTGGGACCTGGACGAGGTGGCGGGCCGCCTCACCCAGGCCGGAGACGTGGCGCACCTTGAGCTCCGGGAGGACGAGGCCACGAGCGAGCCGCTCACCCCCGTGGGCCGGCTCGTCCTGGGGGACAAGGCGCGCACGCTCGACGTCCTCTCGGAGCTGCACGGGCCGTGGCGCATCTGCCAGCCGCTCGTCGTGCGAGGCGAGGAGTGGGCACGGGACCAGGACGGCGTGCGCTCCCGTGTGCACGAGCGCTTCGGGAGTGAGCGCGTCGTGGTCCGCTCCTCCTGCTCCGCGGAGGATGCGTGGAGCGCGTCGAACGCCGGGCGCTTCCTGTCGGTGCTCGACGTGGACGCGGGCGACGCCGCGGCCCTCCGCGGCGCCATCTCGGACGTGTTCGACTCGTATGGCCCGGGGGCGGCGGCGGAGAAGGTCTTCCTCCAGTCCTACGTCTACCCCGTGAGCGAGAGCGGCGTGCTGATGGCGCGGCACCCGGAGACGCTGGCCTCCTACTGGGTGGTGGCGTCGGACGTACACAGCGGGCGAACGGACCAGATTACGTCCGGGGCCCTGGAGAAGCCCTCCTCCGCCTATGTGGAGCACGGCGTCCCCAAGGGGCTGCTTCCGGACTCGCTCCGCCGCGTCGTCACCGTGGGCCGCGAGCTGGTGAAGCTCATCGGGGTGGAGGCGCTCGACATCGAGTTCGCGCTGGCGGGCGGCGACTTCCACCTCTTCCAGGTGCGGCCCATCGCCAAGGGCGCGTCGCTTCCAGAGGGGAGCGAGGTCCGCCGCGCGAGGTTGCTCGCGGAGGCCTGCACGGCGCACCAGGCGCTGCTGCGGCCGAAGGGCACCGTCATCGGAGAGGGGCCCGTCTACAGCACCATGACGGACTGGAACCCCGCGGAGATGATTGGCCGGCGCCCGCTGCCGCTCGCGCGGACCCTCTACGGCGGGCTCATCACAGACAGGACCTGGGCGGAGCAGCGCGCCGGCTACGGGTACCGCGACCTGCGCGGCGTTCCCCTGCTCCGCGACTTCGCGGGGCATGCCTACGTGGACGTGCGGGCCTCCCTCAACTCCTTCATCCCCGCCGTCACCCCGTCGCACGTGGCGGAGGCCCTGGTCTCCCACCAGCTCGCCCGGCTGGCCGAGTCACCGGAGCTTCATGACAAGGTGGAGTTCGAGATCGCCGACACCTGCGCGAGCCTGGGCCTGCGGGAGCGGCTGCGGCGCCACTACGGGGCCTCGGTGGATGCGGAGGAGCTGGACGCCCTGGCCGCGGCGCTGCGGGACCTCACGCTCAACGGGCTCCGCGAGCTGCCCGTCTGGCTGGCGCAGGTGGAGCGGCTGCGTGCCCACCCGTTCGCGCCCGGCTTCGAGGCTGGGCCGGGTCCCGTCCTCGCGCGCCTGCGGGAGCTGGGCACCCTGCCCTTCGCGCACCTGGCGCGGACGGCGTTCGTGGTGACCGCGCTGCTCAAGAGCTTCGTGCGCGAAGGCGTGCTCGACTCGAGCGAACAGCGCGAGGTGCTCCAGCGCATCCGGACCGTGGCCGGGCACCTGCAAGCGGACGCGCTCCGCGTGCGGCGGGGCGAGCTGGGACTGGAGGCGCTCGTCGCGGAGTTCGGGCACCTTCGCCCGGGGACCTACGACATCCGGATGCCGCGCTATGGCGCGGACCCGGAGCGGTACTTCGGTCCGCTCATCTCGGGAGCGGAGGAGCCCCCCAGACACGCGGCGCCGCTCCCCAGGGAGCTCCTGGAGCGCCTCGACGCGGGCCTCGAGGGCGCGGGGCTGGCGCTGACGAGCGACGCGTTCCTCGGCCACCTGGGCGCGGCCATCGCGGGCCGCGAGTACGGCAAGCATGTGTTCACCAAGACGCTCAGCGGCGTGCTCGAGCACCTCGCCGCGTGGGGAGAGCCGCTGGGGCTCAGCCGGGATGACCTGGCGCACCTGTCGCTGGAGCAGGTGGAGGCGGCGCTCGGGCTCCCGCCCGTTGAGGCGCGGCGGTGGTGCCGTGACGCCGTGGACGAGGCGCGCGAACACGCCGCCGCCGTCAACCTCATCGAGCTGCCGGACATCCTGGTGCGCACGTCCCACCTGCTCTTCCACGTGAGCAGCGGCGAGCAGCCCCTGTTCGTCACCAAGGCCTGTGTGCGCGCGCCGGTCCTGGTCGCCAACGGCCTGCCGGACCCGGAGCACGTCCGCGGCGCCATCGTGCTGCTGGAGCGCGCCGACCCTGGCTATGACGGCCTGCTCGCGCTCGGCGTCGCCGGCATCGTCACGGCGTACGGTGGCGCGAACTCACACATGGCCGTGCGCTGCACCGAGCTGCAGCTCCCCGCCGCCATCGGCGTGGGCCGGGAGCAGTTCCGGCGGTTGTCGGGCGGGCGGGTGATGACGCTGGACTGCGGGGGGCGCAGGCTCGTCCATGAGTGAGCGACGCGTGGTCCTGGTCACCCAGCGAAGCGACCGCGTCCCAGGGCGTCCGGAGGTGCGGGACGCGCTCGAGTCCTCCTGGGCCGCGTGTCTGTGGGAGGCTGGCTGGGTGCCGTTTCCCGCGGTGAACGTGGCCGCCGCGGCGGCCGCCCAGTTCGAGGCCCTCCGTCCCGCGCTCGTCATCCTCACCGGGGGCAACGACGCGCCGGGGACGGGTGAGGCGCACGTCCCCGCGCGGGACGAGGCGGAGTCCGTGCTGTTGTCGCTCGCCGCTCGGACGGGGACGCCGCTGCTCGGCGTGTGCCGGGGCGCGCAGATGCTCGCGCTCGCCGCGGGGATGCGGCTCGTGCGCGTCGAGGGACACGTGCGTGTGCGCCACGCGCTGAGCGGCCCGCTCGCCAGCGCGTGGCGGGGCCCAGCGGAGGTGGCGAGCTTCCACCACTGGGGCGTGGAGGAGCAGTCCTTGCCCGCCGGCTGGGACGTCCTCGCGCGCTCGGAGGATGGCGCGGTGGAGGCCTTCGCGAGCAGGCAGCGGCGCGCGCTGGGAATCCTCTGGCACCCCGAGCGCGCGCCTCACCACCTGGCGGCGGTCCTCGACTTCATGGAGGCATACAACCTGTGAAAGCAATCGTTCTGGCCGCGGGGCTGGGAACCCGCATGGGGCCGCTGGCGGCGAGCCGGCCGAAGTGTCTGGTGGAACTGGCCGGGGCGGCGCTGCTCGACCACCAACTGGCCGTCTACAAGCACTTCGGCGTCGACGTCACGGTGATGGCGGGCGCGTACCCGGAGCAGATTCAAGCGGGGCGCGACGTGCGCGTGGTGGTGAACCCGGCCTACACCACGGGCAACATGGTCGCCACGCTGCGCTTCAGCCTGCCCGTGGTGTCCCGGAGCGAGCCCGTCCTCGTCGCCTACGGGGACATCGTCTTCTCGCGCGAGGTGCTGGGGACGATGCTCGCCGCGTCCCGGGACATCGACGTCGCCGTCGACACGCGGTGGCGCCGCCTGTGGGAGCTCCGAATGGAGGACCCCACGACGGACTGCGAGTCGCTGCGCCTGGAGGGTGAGCGCATCATCGACATCGGCGCGCGGGTGCGGTCGGTCGATGAAGTGCAAGGACAGTACATCGGCCTGCTGCGCTTCGCTCCCGGGGTGCTGCACGCGCTCTTCGAGCGCTTCGACCTGCGCGTGGCACAGGATGCCCGCTACTGGAATACGTCGATGACGGCCTTCCTCCAGGACCTCATCCGCGACGGCGTGGCGATTCACGCCGTGCCCATCGCGTCTGGCTGGCTCGAGGCGGACAACGCGGAGGACCTGCGCCGCTACACCGAGGCCCATGCCGCGGGCACGCTGGCGGACCTCTGGTCTCCGGCGGCGTGAGCCTCAGATGAGGCGCACCCGTGGGTCCCCCGCGTCCTGGAGCAGGGAGAAGCCGGCGCGATAACGCTCCTGGATGCTGGGGACGGAGGTCAGCGCGCGGACGGCCTCGTCCCAGTCCGGCCACGTAAGGGCCTCCGAGCGGACGGCGTCGCTGAAGGGCGCGCCGTCCGTGAGGTGGAAGTGCACCTGCCCGACGTCCTGGCGCGGGCCCGCGTTGACGAGCACCGAGGACGGGGCCTGCTGCCGGGCGCTGGCGATGAGCGCGAAGAGGCCCGCGCGGAGCCCTGCATGGCGCGGGTGCGCCAGGGCGAAGACATCCGGCACGCCATGCAGGGGGACGGCGATGTGGTGGAAGGTGCCGTAGACCGGACGCGGGTGGCGGTAGAGGGCGGCATGCGCCGAGCGCGCCACGGAGGTGAGCGGCAGGAGCCGGTCCGCGTGCGCGAAGCCGAAGCGCACCAGGGCACCTGAAGCGGGAGTCCTCGCCATCTGGAACGCGACCTGTTTCAGGGTTGCCATGGACGCCCTTCACGCGTGTGTCAGCCGGAGGAATCATGTCCTCTCCGGCTGACAGGCGACGCTACTACAGCCCTGGCTCCGCGGCCGGACCCCGGCCCTGCATCACGACACGGGAACGGGCATGGGACTCACCTCCACCATGCCGAGGTTGCCATCCACGTACTCGGCCATCTGCTCCGGCGTCACCTCGATGGGGCCGTTGGGGCAGAGCGGGTCATTGACGATGTAGTTGCCCGACTCCGTCATGCCCGTCACGGTGACCCAGTGGCCACCGAAGTTCTCGCCCATCAGGTAGTTGTCATCGGCCCGCGCCGTGGGTCCCCAGGCCTGGTGGTCGGGGTCGTTACCGAAGGGATTGCCTCCGAGGATGACGGGATGCCCGCGAGAGAGCGCGGCGTCCACGGCCGCCATGTCGACGTCCGCCGAGCCTACGACGGTGGCCACGGCGCCCGCGTCCGTCACGCCCTCGGCCACCTGAGTCACGGTCATCGTCACGGACGTGTTCGAGTTCGGATCGTCGAGGATGTTCTCCCGCACCGTGTCGATGGCCTCGCCCGCGCCGGCCGCGCCCGGAGGCGCCATCGCGCCCACGGCCGTCGCCGCGATGACCACCGAGGCCGGGCCGCAGTCATTGCCGCCGTAGTACTTGCTGCCGTCGTTGAAGTCCCTGTAGCCCTCCGCACCACACTGGGCGACGTGGAAGGCCGTCGCCTCCTCCAGCGTCGAGACGGTGCTCGGGGACACGGGGGGCACCAGGTCCTCGCCGTTCAGGTCCTGCACTCGCACCTCGCCCCCCGGCAGGCGCGTGAGGGTGCCGTGCTCGAATTGCTGCACCATCGCGCCATCCCTGCCCGGCTCCAGCGGGCTCATGGGCCGCCCGAGCTGCGGCGCGTAGGCCTGGGCCAGGGAGGACATCGTGGGGTCCGTGGCCGGGTGCTGGGGGCGCTGCATGGCGGCGAGCGTGGCCGGGCTCATGGTGCCATCCGCGGGGCTGAGGCCTTCGGCGGTCTGGAAGGCCATCAGGGCCGCCTGCGTCAGGCGCCCGAACGTGCCGTAATCGGCGCCGCCCATGTCCAGGTAACCCGCGCCCTCGAGGAACTGCTGCAGGCGCGTGACGGGGCCATCATCGGCGCGGTCGCTCTGATTGAAGGCGACGCTGGCTACGTCCGTGGCGTCGGTCAGCGAGGGCGGACCGCCCCGCGGCTGGGTCGGCGGGACGGCGCAGTGGGGCGCCACGTTCACCTGCATCGCCAGTCCCTGCAAGCGCCTCAGCGCATCGAGGCTCACCACGTGCTCGAAGATGTCTCGCACGGGGTTGCGCGGAGGTGCGGGCGGCGCCTCCTTCACCCCTTCTTCCCGCGTCGCGGGGGTACACTGCGGCGCCGTCGGAGTCGACGACGGTATGAAGAATGAATGGCTCTGGATGCGTGACATGGAATTCCCCCTCTGGGCCTCCACGGCCCCGATGAACCGAGTATCGCGCCCGGCCACGCTCCCGTTGAATTAAGCCGAGTTAAATCTGTGGGCGCGAAAGCGCGGTCATGGGAGGGCTGTCGGCGCGGCCCGTGCTTCGCGCCGCTGACGCTCAGGCTTCTTCGTCGGGGAGGAGCGCCCGGAGGAACTCGTCGTCAGGGCCGAGCGGACGCCAGCCAGGACGAGGAGGAGTCGCGCGAAGCGCTGCCATGACTTGCTCGGCACGCTCTTGGTGGGACTCTGGTACGTGTCCGTACCAGCAGCCGAGCGCTTGGGCGACCTCGAAGCGGCTATCATCATCCATCACGGTCGGCCAACCGTCAGGGAGGCTCTCGGACAGCTCGCGCACGAGCATGTCGCGAACAAAGCGTGTGACATGCCTTTGTCGCTCCGCTTCGTCGAGGAGCCCGCTCAACACCTGTACTCCCGCGATGTCGTCCCGCCCAAGCTCGTCGGCCAGGAGATACAGCGGGATAGCAGGCCGCGCATTGGCGAAGGCCGTCAGCGAGTTGTAGCCGCGCTCGCGGACTCGCTCATAGAGGCGGGCCTTCCAGTTCCCCTGCCAGGAACGATCCTCGCTCATCGACTTCTCCCAGGAACGAAGTTCATCGGGAGCTTATGGGTTCTCATGTTCCTTGCGACGATCTTCAGGATCTCATTCCGAGTCAACACTCGGCCTGTCTCGCTCTCAGCCTTGCTCAGTACGCGCATGATCATCCGGTTCCACTCGCCGGGCCATATGCGCCCCAGCTTCCAGTTTCCCCCACCATGAATCGCCTCATGGTGGGCCCGCTCCAGCCGAACGCAGAACTGGTCGATGTCCAAGTCCCCCTTGAAGCCGCGCGCCTCGAACCACTCGCGGTGCTCCTTCGGCAGGACGTGGTGCTTCGGCGCCTCGGACATGCCCGCGCCCGCTCTGCCTGTCACCCGCATACCGCGCACTTCGGGGCTGTCACCCAGCGCGTCGCGCACGCCCTTGGGCAAGTCCTGGTGCGCCTGGGCCATCAGCACCTGTCCGCCGTGGATGCGGATGGCCGCGCTGACGGCTGGGAGGGAGATGACGCCCGCCTGCACGAGCCCTCGCATCATCTCCACCCACTCCGCGGAGACGACAAGCCGCGAGCCCACCATGACACCACCCGAACTCATCACGAGCCCCACGCCGAGCGTCGCGGAGGCTGCTGGGGGTGGCCGAGGGAGTGACAGCTTCAGCGTGGAAACCATGGCAACCAGCTCCATCACCTGCGCCGCCACCATGACCTTGCCGCCGAACTCCATGGCCGAGCGCGCATCCCGATGAATCGCGTCGAACTCGCGGGTCAGCTCCCCCATCAGCGCGGGCATCGCGATCGCCGCCCCTTCGACGCGCTCCGAGTCCCCCGAGGCGAGGTCGGCCAGGGAGGGCTCCATCAAGCCTTGGACGCGATGCAGGTCCACGAACAGCTTCTCGGAGCTGCACATGGGGCAGTCGCGGAGCAGTGCGTCAGCGAGTTGAAGGAAGTCCACCCACGCGGACAGCAACAGCGTTCCGAACATCGCGGCCTGAAGCCGAGGCCCCGACATGCGGAGGAGGCCCCGCTCCATGTCGGAATCCCCCACCTGTGACGCCACTCCCACCAGCGCGGTGGCACTCCCCAGCGCGCCTCGGAGCCACACCCGTTGCTTGGGGCCATGGTCGAGGTAGCGCGTGAACACTCCGGGGAGTCCCCGGCCACCGAAGGCGGGTGGACGCGACGCGAGTTGAGCGTGTACGGCCTCGCTGCCCTCCAGGGAGCGCTTCACCTCGGCAATGGCGTCGAGGACTGACTGACGCGCCGCTGCGCCGCTCCGCACTCCACCCCCGGCAGCTCCGGACACGGTGTCAGGCCCGGCTTCCGTTGCGTCGTGGCGTGGTCCCTGGCGACGCAGCCGCCGTGGGTGCACCTCGGCCCCTGAAATAGAAGACGGAGGAGCGGCAGGGGAGCGTGAGGGCTCATCGCTCGGCACTTCGTCCCACGCGGGGGACGTAGCCGCCACGCGCGGCGTGTAGCGCAGCGTTCCGCCGCGCCCAAGAGCATGCGGCACCGAAGCGCAGCCCGTGGCCAGCACCGCCATCCACAACAGCAGAGCGTCAGCGCGCATGGTCCACCCCCAGCCCCACCGAGGCGAAGGCCCCCGGCCGCAGCGTCCCTTCCGCCGAGGGGAAGAGCAGCGTGCCGCCCGTCCCCATCGCGTAAAGCCTCCCGCCCAGGAATCGCCAGCGCACTTCCGCCGCACCGAGGTAGCGCGCTCCGGGCTGTCCCATGCCGACTCCGAGCCCCTTCAACGCCACCTCCAGGCTGCGCGCGAAGAGCTGCACCGCCACACGCCCGTCCACGTCGAAGCGCCCCCAGGAGAAAGCTTCCGCGCCCAGCGACAGTCGCAGGTGCCTGGAGAGGCCCCCGTAATGGACGGCATCCCAGCCCACTTCCGCTTCCCCGAAGGCGGAGTAGCCGTCCGGGAAGGCAGCACCCGCGATGGGCCCACCGTCAGGGCCCGCTGCCTGGAAGCGCGCCAGCTCGTAGTCCGCGCCGAAGAAGCCTTGCCGGAAACCGCCGTGCTGGCGCCGCGCCTCCAGCCGAAGTCGCAGGTCGAGCCGCTCCGTCCCTGCGTCCACCCCCGCGCCCACCACGGCCCCCCATGCGCCGCTCGCACCAGGACGGCCACCCCAGCCCCCAACCAGGTGGACCTCGTAGTCAGGTCGCACCACCACCACCGCCGTTGCGTCGACGTGAGCCAGCGTCACCGTTGGCGCGTGGCCACCCGCGCGCCCCCAGTCATGCACGGCGGACAGGCCCAATGTGTAGCGTCCGTGCTCCTCGGGCTTGCCGAAGAAGAGGTGCTCCATGTCCAGGGAGAGCTCCGCCCCCATCAACCGCGCGCCCAGCACGTCCGAGGCGAAGGCTTCCGCGTAGAGCGGGCCGACGGTGCCGGTGAAGAAGCCCCCGGCCGGGTGGTAGTCCGGATTCGTCCGGTTGGAGTAGCGACGGACCAGATGCCCGGAGAGGAGTCTGTGTCCCTCCAAGGCGCCGAACCAGACGCCCAGGGGCGCGTCGTCCGAGCCGAACTTGAGGCCACGCACGAGCTGCCCCCAGTCCGAAAGGGAGTCCCAGTCCTCCCGCCGCACGAAGCCCGCGCCCTCACCACCACCCCACAGGCGAAAGCGCACGGGTGCGCCCACGTTCACTCCGAACTCGGGGCCGCCGTCGATGATGAGGGTGGGCTCCACCTGGATGAAGCCGGCGTCACCACCCGCGCCCGCGCGAGGAAGCAACGCAAACGTCGTCGCCTCCACGCGCGTCAGGGTGTGCCACCCACGCGCGGGAGGTGCCGTCGAGGCGGAATCTGCCTCTTCCTCTGGGACGGGAGGCTCCGAGGCCCATCCCAGCAAGGGGGCCAAGAGCAACACCAGTACGGCAGCACGACTCCGCATCCAACGCATACACGACTCCCGTGAATGCCCCCTCCTGGGGGAAGAAATGACACGCGCCTTCCACCCCGCTCAGCGCGTCACGCCGGGCCGGTAGTGCTTCCGTTTCGGTGAAGGGATTGGAGTGTCGACGTCAGGCGGCCGGTGGCGTCTTCCCGGCCCGACGCGCCCCGGGCGCCGTCGTCAGCTCATCCGAGATGTAGCTTCCCGGCCGCGTCTCGACGGTGTCCGGGTGCTCGCGCCAGTCCGCCGGAACGAAGCCGCCTTCATCGTCCACCAGGCTCAACTCTTCCAGCGCCTCGCCCGCTTCGAGGAGCGCCCGCTGGACCTCCTTCACCGCGTCCTCCGCGCCGTAGGGCCCCAGTTGCGACAACCGGGCCCGAATGGCGGTCTCCAGCTCGGCCGCTGACGGGATGCGGTCCGCGGGCTTGCGGCGCAGCAGCGTGTAGAAGATGGCGCGCAGGTGCTTGGACACGCCGAAGGCCGCACGGCCGATGTCTGGGGCGCGATACACCATGGCACACCAGATGGCGTCCTCCACATGGAGTGGCTGCCCTGTCTCCATGAGGGTGATGGAGGCGCGCAGGACGCGCTCATGCTCCGCGGGGGAGAGGCGCGACTCCGCCTCCGAAATCTTCAGGTCCGCCGGGTCGTACAGGTGCCTGCCGGTCGCGAACTCCAGCATCGTCAGCCCCAGGGAGAAGAGGTCCCCGCGCGCGTCCACGGCCTCCCCCAGCATGGCCTCCGGGGCGGCGTAGATGACATCTCCCCTGGGACGCGGCAGCGACGTGGCGATGCGGCCCGCGAGCCGGGAGAAGGCCACGCCGAAGTCCGTCAGCGCCACGCCGCCATTCGGGCGCAAGCGGATGCGCGCGGGGTTGATGTCGCGATTGACGATGCCGAGCGGCACGCCAGCGTCGTCCGTCCGCGAGTGCGCGTAGGCCAGGGCTCCCGCGACCTCCGCGAACACATACAGGACGAAGGCCTCCGAGAAATAGCTGCCCCGCGTCTGGGCGATGGCCAGCAGCGTGTCCAGGCTGAAGCCCTCCACGGACTCCAGGACGGCGCACAGGCCGTACTTCATCTCGAAGAGGCCATGGACCCGGGCGATGTTGGGGTGATGGAGGAACCGCGCCAGCCGCGTCTCCTCCTCCAGCCGCGCCCGGGCGCGTGGATACATCTCCAGGAACTTCGCCTCCGGCAGGACCACACACTTGAGCAGCACCTTGGACTGGTAGCCGGAAGGGGTGCGCGGCCGAGCAAGCATGAGGCGCTCGCCATTGCGGCCCAGGCCGAGGTTCTGGAGGAACTCATACGCGGTGTCCCCATTGTAAAAGAGGACCGCGCCCTCGGGGGGCCGAGGGTCATCACCATTGGACATGAAGAAGGTCTCCGTGACGCCTTCGCGAGCGACGCCGCGCAAAGACAGACAGCAGGCTACCGCCAGTCGTCTCCAGAGTGAATGACGTCACGGGTCGCCACCGCCCAGCGCCCCGAATTCACTCCCAGTCCGTTGTCCTTCATGGATTGCAAACTCTCTTTACATTCGCGCTCATGGCCAGTGTTGCACGGGGAAGGTCGGTTCGGTGCGGTTGAAGATGACGGCTCCCGGCACCGACCCCTCTGCCCCTTCCTCCGGTCCATTTTCCCCAATGACCAGGCACACGGGATAGGTGTTCCCGTCTGGATATTCGGCCCGGGTATAGCGGGCATAGAGACGCCCGTCCCCCGTCCAGAGCTGGCCGTAGAGAATCGTGCCCGTGGGCATGGCATCCCACCCTTCTTCAACGACACCGCGCACGGGGCCGTCGCCGAACACCCCAAGCTCATCTGCGCGCCCTGGCTGCCGCAGGTCGAGGGTGACATAGACGGCGCCAGTGCCGCGCGTCGCAAAAAAACCCAGCTTCTTCATGGCCGCCCGCGCCTCGGTGGGGCACTCCGCCGAGGCGGGGCGCACCTGGGAGCTGCTCGGGCACCCGAGCTGCAAGGCCACGGCGGCGCTGGCGGCTGCGCACTTCTTGAGGAACTCCGCCCTGCTTCCTCCGGTGGAGAGGGCCTTCTTGGCCGGAGCTTCGGACGAGCTGGTGACGGTGGGGGCACGCTTCACGGCGGGACTTTCCTTCTGGACAGGGACTTGCCGGGGCGACGCTACCCCAGCGGATGAAGTGGTGGGCACAGGAGGCGCGGCACCGGCGTCCCGTGACACGCCGGCATCCACCACGAGTGGGGACGACGGCGCGGGTGATTCGGCCAGGGCCACGGTCCCCGCGTCCCGCGTCGGACGACTCGCGGGCGCGGCGCCGTCCGCCCTCTCGGGCGCCTCTGGGGGAGCAGCGCTCATCATGGAGAGCCCGGCGGCCAGGCCCACGGCCAACACGGCCCCGGCCAGGACGGCCCACCTCCGGGGACGCGGACGCGGCGGTACGGGCTCCTCGGCGCCTGTCGCCGGGTCGAGGCGCGGCTTCGCCGCCGGGGCATGCAGGGGCACCGTCCACTCCGGCCCCGCCTCCGTGGCGAAGGCCTCCAGTCTGCGCCGCAGCACCTCCGCCGTTGGGGGCCGATGCTCCGGCTTGCGCGCGATGAACGTCATGGCCACGTCGCTCAGCGGCCCCGGCACGCGCGGATTCAACGTCCGCGCGGGCGGCGGCATCCAGCGGCCCTCGACGGGCGCCCTGAAGACGCCACTCACGGGTTCGGGCGCCGTCAACACGTCGAAGAGGCAGACGCCCAGCGCGTAGATGTCGTCCGCCACCTTGAACTCGTAGCGAGCGTCACGCTTGTCGCCGTTCTCGCGCAGGAACCGGAAGGCCTCCGGCGTGCGGTAGCGCCGCGTGCCGGGTGGGAGCGGCGCGTCCGTCAGGTCCTCGGCGTGGGCGTAGTCGCCCGCGCTGAAGTCGAGGATGAGCGGTTCACCATCCGCAGCGCGCACCATGATGTTGCCCAGCTTCAAGTCCCGGTGGAAGACGCCGCGCCCGTGCATGTAGTCCAGGGCCGCCGCCAGCTTCCCGAAGACGCGGGTGACCTCCTGGGCGGTGGGGTGCATGCGCTCCACCCACTCGGCCAGGGTGTACCCCTCCACGAGGTCGAGGATGACGTAGAGCCAGCCCGTGACGAGGTCTGGCCACCGGCCGTGAGCCCTGGAGGCGATGATGTTCGGGTGCGACAGGTGGACCAGACACCCCAGCTCCCGCTTCAGCCGCGCGTCCGCCTGCTCCGCGTCGCCGCTGCTGGCGCGGTGCATGGCCAGCTTCATCGCGAAGTGCTGGCCATTCTTCTCGACCCGGTAGACGGCGCCGTAGGTGCCCGCTCCCAGCAGTCGAATGACGCGCCACCCGTCCAGCATCTGGCCGGGCTGGAGCTGCGCGGGGTGGTACATGGCAATCACTTTGAAGTCCCTCCCAACATCACACGAAGAGCGAGCGTCCGCCCCCGCCCCGCGCCATCCCCTACTTCCAGATGGAACGCTGCTCCAGCGCTCGCCGGTGGGTTCTTCACCTCGATGACGACGTGCCCCGTGTCGCCTGGAGCAATCACAGGCTGCTGCATCCTGACGGCCACCACCTCGACGCGCTCTCCACTGGAGAGACTGACCAACTCCGCCGTCGTTGCGGTCCACTGCTCCGCGCCTGTGTTCCGCACGCGAAGGGAGACCACGGACCAGGCCTTGGCGTGGAGCACCATCCCCTTCTCATAGACCAGGCCCAGCCCGGGCTTCGTCGCAAGAACGCGCACAAGCGTACGACCGTCCACGCCGCGTTCGTCCAGGAGCCCGGCCAGCACGAGTCCCGCGGGGCCGCTGGCCTGACAGCGAGCGTGGAGCGCACCCAGCTCAGCCTCCTTGGCGACCAGCCGTGCCCGCGCGTCCGCCAGCTCGGCCCGCAGCACCTCGATGGAGTCACGCCGCCGGAAGAGATCCACCCGGACATCCACCTCGGACGCGCTGGAGACGAGCGCGAAGACGCCCTGCGCGGGGACGGCGTCGTCCGCGTAGCGCACGCGAAGCAGCAACCGCTCCCCGGAGCCCAGGTCCATCATGGGCTCCAGCACGAGGACTCGCTCTCCGGCATCCACGAACTGGAGGCGCTCGCGCCCTTCGACCTCGACCGTGCCACGGTCGAGGCGCGCGTCAAAGCGCAGCAGGGTGGTGGTGCCAGCGGCGATTCGAATCTCCGGCACCGGCTCGGAGGGATTGCCGGAAAGAATGACGCGCCGTTCGACGCGCTCGCGTGGGGCCGTGAGGGATTGCGCCGGGGCGGCGAACCCCACCAGCAGGTAAAGAATGGCAACAAGTCGGGGCAATGCGCGCTCTCCGGGCTCGAACCTACCAGACAGCCTCACTCGCGCTTCATGGTTTCCGCTGGGTGGACCGGCCCTTGGCCGCGCGCCACGGCGCGCGGATGCACCGCGCCGAGGCACAGGTGTTGGAAGTACCTTCCGACAGCGGCGGCTCCCTGGAATGCGCCGCGGCTCCTTCATTGACCTGACAGGTGCCGCCGCTGTCGCTCAGGCTTCTTCGTCGGGAAGGAGCGCTCGGAGCAGCTCGTCGTCAGGGCCGAGCGGGCGCCAGCCGGGAGGCGGCGGAGTCGCGCGAAGCGCTGCCATGACCTGATCCGCTCGCTCATCATACGAATCGGGGATGTAGGCAGACCATGAACCAAGCGTCTTCCCGACCTGGAAGCGCGTTTCGTCGTCCATCACGGTCGGCCACCCATTCGGTAGGTTCTGGGATAACAGTCGCACGAGCACATCTCGGACAAACCTCGTGACGCGCTTGCGCTGTTCCGCCTCGGCGAGCAATCCCCTGAGGACCTGCACACCCGCGATGTCATCTTTGCCAAGCTCTTCGGCCAGATATGTCAACGGGATGGCTGGACGTGCGTCGGCAAATGCCGTGAGCGAATCGAAGCCACGCGCGCGAACTCGCTCGTACAGGCGAACCTTCCAGTTCCCCTGCCATGAACGCCCGTCGGTCATCGGGCACCCCCTTTGGTGAACTTCATCGGGATGTCGTAGAACTTCATGTTCTCAGCGACAATGTTCAGGACCTCGTTGCGGTTCAATTTCCGGCCAGTCTCTCTCTCGGCCTTGCCCAAAAGCCGCATGATCATCCGATTCCACTCGCCAGGCCAGGTTCGCCCCAGCTTCCAGTTCCCTCCACCGTGAATCGCCTCATGGTGGGCCCGCTCCAGCCGCACGCAGAACTGGTCGATGTCCATGTCGCCCTTGAAGCCGCGCGCCTCGAACCACGCACGGTGCTCCTTCGGCAGGACGTGGTGCTTCGGCGCCTCGGACATGCCCGCGCCCGCCCTGCCTGTCACCCGCATGCCACGCACTTCGGGGCTGTCGCCCAGCGCGTCGCGCACGCCCTTGGGCAGGTCCTGATGCGCCTGGGCCATCATCACCTGGCCGCCGTGAATGCGAATGGCCGCGCTCACAGCCGGAACGGAGAGGACGCCCGCCTGCACCAGCCTTCGCATCATCTCCACCCACTCTGCGGAGACGACAAGCCGCGAGCCCACCATGACGCCACCCGGACTCATCACCAGCCCCACGCCGAGCGTCGCGGGTCCGGCTGAGGGCAACCGGGGGAGTGACAACTTCATCGCGGAAATCATGGTGAACATCTCCACCACCTGCGCCGCCACCATGAGCTTGGCGCCGTTCTCCATGGCCGCGCGGGCGCCTCGATGAATCGCGTCGAACTCGTGGGTCAGCTTCCCCATCAGCTCGGGCGTCGCGGTCGCCGCCACTTCGACGCGCTCCGAGTCCCCCGAGGCGAGGTCTGCCAGCGTCGGAGCCATCAGGCCTTGAACGCGAAGCAGGTCCGCGTACAGCTTCTCGACGCTATAGGCGGGGCACTGTCGGAGCACGGCGTCAGCGAGTTGGAGGAAGTCCACCCACGTGGCCAGCAGCAAAGCTCCGAACATCGCGGCCTGGAGGCGAGGCCCCGACATGCGGAGGAGGCCCCGCTCCATGTCGGAGTCCTCCACCTGTGACGCCACTCCCACCAACGCGGTGGCGCTCCCGAGCGTTCCTCGGAGCCAGGCCCGTTGCCTGGAGCCGTGGTCGAGGTAGCGCGTGAACGCCCCATGGAGTCCCCGGCCACCGAGCGCGGGCGAATGCGACGCAAGCCGAGCGCGCGCGGCGTCAATGCCCTCCATGGAGCGCTTCACCTCGTCAATGGCATCGAGGACGGCCTGACGCGCCGGGGCAGCACGAGTCGCTCCACCAACGACAGCGCCAGCCACCGGGCCAAACCCAACCCGCGTTGCTTCGTTTCGTAGCGCCGCCCGCCGCCACAACCGCTGTTGCGTTTCGGGGCCTGCGAGAATGACGCGCCGCTCGACACGCTCGCGAGGGGCCGTGAGGGATTGCGCCGGGACAGCGAACCCCACCAGCAGGTAAAGAATGGCAACGAGTCGGGGCAATGCGCGCCCTCCCGGCTCGAACCTACCAGACAGCCTCACACACGCTTCATGGGCTTCCAATGTCTGTACCAACCATTGACATTGAGCGGATGCACCGCGCCAGGGCACGTTGGCGCGGCACGGAAGAGGGCTCCTGGAAGGACCTCTGACGCCCGTGGGCCCCCAAGTTCAAGCCCACGCCCCGCGAGCCTGTGGCACACTGCGCGCCATTCGACTCCTCTTCTCCATCGTCTTCTGGGCGTTCCTGATGCTCTCCAGCGCCGTGCTCTTCGTGGGCGCCGCGCTCGTGTGGGCCGTCACGTTGCCGTTCGACCGCGACGGCCGCGTCCTGCACCTGTATTCGTGCTTCTGGGCGCAGCTCTACTTCTACGTCAACCCGCTCTGGCACCTGGAGGTCGACGGCCGCGAACACCTGCCCTGGCGGGGCCCGGCCGTGCTCGTGGCCAACCATGAGTCGCTCGGCGACATCCTGGTCCTCTTCGGCCTCTACCGCCCCTTCAAGTGGGTCTCCAAGGCGTCGAACTTCAAGCTGCCGCTCATCGGCTGGAACATGCGGCTCAACCGCTACGTCCCCCTGGTGCGCGGCGACAAGGCGAGCATCATCAAAATGATGGCGGCCTGCGAATACTGGCTGTCTCGCGGCGTGCCCATCCTCATGTTCCCCGAAGGCACGCGCTCCTTCGACGGCGTCGTGAAGCCCTTCAAGGACGGCGCCTTCGTGCTGGCCCTGAAGCAGCGCTGCCCCATCATCCCCATCGTCCTCACCGGCACCGCGCGCACCCTGCCCAAACATGGCCTGGTGCTGAAGACCGCCTCCCGCTGCCACGTCCAGGTCATGCCCCCCGTCGACCCCAGCGCCTTCACCGACGTGGCGTCCCTGCGCGAGCACGTCCGGAATCTCATCGTCTCGGAAAAAGCACGCATCGAGGCCCTGACACCCGGCACCGCCACCCCATAGCGCCAGCCTGAATCCCCGGGCAAAGATGCGCCCCGGGGTCGAGGCGGGGCTCGCGCTCCGGGGGACGCAATGCGCAGACAGCCGCTGGTGATGGTCGCACTCGGGGGGCTCGCGCTGCTGCTGGCCGTGGCGCTCGTCCACCGGACGGAGGACACCGGCGAGCAACGAGCGACCTCCACCGCGCGGCGAACCCCGGCACGGCGCGACCTCGGCGTCCCGACGCCCCCACCGCGTGGCGACCACTCGCTCCGCGGACGCGTGCTTGATTCGCGGCGCCGCCCCGCCGCGGGCATCCAGGTCTCCGCCACGCGCGACATGCCCGGCGAGTCCCTGTCCGCGCGCCCATGTGACACGCGCGCACCGGCGCTGCCCCTGTCCTCCGGAGGCTGCATCGGCGAGCCCGAGGAGCTGGTGCGCGCGCTCGTCGAAGCCGGCCACGGCGCCGCGCCCGTGGTGGCCCAGGCCCGCACCGCGGCGGACGGAACGTTCCTGCTCGAAGACCTCCCCGAGGGCAGGGTGGCGCTCTGGGCCATCGGCGAGCGCCACGCCACGCTGGCCCTGGAGGTCCGCACCGACGCCCAGGACGTGCAGCTCGTGCTCGAAGCAGGCCACTTCCTCCCAGGCCGCGTCGTCGCCGAGTCCGGCACACCGCTGCCCGGTGCGCGCCTGACGCTCTTCCACCAGGACCACGCCCGCTTCTTCGAGGCCCTGGCCGACGCGGACGGCCGCTTCGCCTTCGGTCCCCTCCCGCCGGGCGACTACACCGTCGTCGCCACCCGCGAGGGCCTGCTCACGGCGTCGCGCCAAGAGGCGGACGCGGAGCAGCTCGACCCCATCGTCCTTCATCCACCGCGCCGGCTGTCCGGCCGCGTGCTCGCCCAGGACAAGCCGGTGCCCGGGGCGGACGTCCACGTGGAGGACACGCCGCATGTCACCGTGACGGACGACCAGGGCCGCTTCTCCTTCGAGCCACTCGCGCCCGGTGACTACGAGGTGCGCGCGGCGCATCGAGGCGAGCACGGCTTCGCCACGGTGGCGCTGACCGAGGAAGGCGGAGACGCGGAGGCCACCGTGCGGCTGGGCACGCTCGTCTACGTGGAGGGCTCGGTGCGTGACGAGTCCGGACGCCCCATCGCTCGCGCCAGGGTGGGCGCCGGCGCGGCCCGGGGACGGGCGCCTCCCGCGGACGACGTCACCACGGCGGAGGATGGCCGGTTCCGGCTGGGCCCCCTGCGCATGGAGCCCTACATCTTCAACGTCATGGCCCCCGGCCACCAGGGACAGCTCCGTGACGTGGTCGCCAGCCCCGGTGAGCGCGTGGACTTCACCCTCGCGCGCGCCCACCTCCTCCAAGGCACCGTCACCGACGCCCAGGGCAACCCCCTGTCCGACGTGGACATCGACGTGGACGACGAGCTTCACGTCGAGACCGGGACCTTCCGCGAAGACGTCGACCCCACCACCTCGGACGAACACGGCCGCTTCGAGCTCACGTTCCCCGACCCTGGGGACTACACGCTCGTCCTCACCCGCCCTGGACACGTGGAGGAGCGGGTGGGGGTGGACGTGCCGGGCCCCGCGCTCAGCGTGGCGCTGCGCGCGGCGGGCCAGGTGGAGGGGGTCGTCACGAACACCCAGGGCGTGCCCATCTCCGGCATGACGCTCAGCCTGGTGGACACCCGCGAGGCGGTGGCTTCCCAGGAAACCGAAACGGACGCGGAGGGGCGCTTCCTCGTCACCGAGGTGGGGCCGGGCACGTACACGCTGATTTCCGGGCCGGACCTCGGCGTCAGCGGGCCCAAGGCGCTGCGCACCGTCACCGTGCAGGGGACGGAGCGCGTGGAGGCCTCGCTGCGGCTGGAGACGGGCGCCCCGGTGTCCGGCATCGTCGTGGACGAACACGGACGCCCGGTGGCGGACGCGCAGGTGGACGGGAACAACTTCCCAAGGTCCCGTGACGGCGTCTTCGAAGGCACCTCCAGCGACGCGGAGGGACGCTTCACCTTGCACCACCTGGCGGAGGGCGCGTGCGCGCTGAGCGCGTCGAAGGACGGATATGTCTTCGAAGCCCCGGGCCCCACGGTGGCCGGGCGCTCCCCATTCGTGGTCTTCGCGAGGTCCGGGGCGGACGACGTGCGGCTGATGCTGCGAAGCCAGGGCCGCATCCGCGGCCGCGTGGTGCGCGGGGATGGCTCCCCCATTACCCGCTTCACCATTGACCAGCAGTCCTTCCGGGACCCCCAGGGCGCCTTCGAGCTCGCCGCCGAGTTCGCGGGCACGCAGCGGCTGACCTTCGAGGCCCCCGGGCTGACGCGCGCGATGCGCGAGGTGCAGGTGTCCGCGGGCGAGGACGTGGACCTGGGCGCGGTGCTGCTGGAGGCCGGACGCAACGTCCGCGGCCGGGTGGTGGACGCGGAGACGTCGCGCCCCATCGCGGACGCCGTCGTCGAGGCCCACCTGCCCGATGAAGGGGGCTGGACGAAGGAGGTCGCGCCCATCGCCGCGGAGGCCACCGGCACGGACGGGACGTTCGCCTTCGCCCCGCTGGAAGCACGCCCGATGGACCTGCTGGTCCAGACGTACCGGGGCCACCCCCTGCTGCGCCAACGCATTGGCACCGGCGACGAAACACTGGAGCTGCGAGTCGCCCCGGGCGCCCAGGTGGAAGGCACCCTGAAGGACCGCGACGGAAAGCCCGCGGAAGCCATTGTCCAGCTCGTGGCCAACGACGGGGACTACTCCGCCTCGGTAGACGAGGCGTTGGGGACGTTCCAGGCCCGGAACGTCCCGGCGGGCACCTACACGCTGTCGGCCTCCATGGGACAGAACGCGGAAGGCCGCGTCGTGACCTTCCTCCCGCGGCGCGTGACGATTCCCCCCATGGGGAAGGTGACGTTCGCCTTCACGGAAGCCACCGGCAGCGGCACGATGCGGCTCGGCATCCGGATGCCTCCGGCCAGGCCGGGCGAAGGGCGCTACCTGGCGCTGCTGGCGGACACGGTGCCACCGACCGTGTCCGCTCGGGAGCTGCGCACGCGGGCCCGCTTCGGCGACCTCCGCCCGTCCACGAAGAGCCAGGAGGGCGTGTGGGTGTACGAGCAGCTCCCAGGTGGGACGTACACGTTCATCGTCCTGCTGGAAGAAGCAGGCAAGCCCGCCCGCTTCACCGTCCACCGGGAGGAGCTCTTCCTCGCGGAGGGCGAGACGCTGGAGCGCGAAATCCAGGTGATGCCGCGGCCCCTGCCCTGAGCGGGGGTGGGATTATCGGGGAGCCCGGCCCAGGCTTAGAGTGAAGTGAATGAGCGACAAGCGCCCCCTCGCGGACACGACCGAGCTGGAGCTGGACTGGCGGGGCCGCGAGCCTCGCAAGCCCGAGGCGCCCGCCAGCGCGGCCCTGGAGCCGCTCTCCGAGGTCGAGGTGCCCTCCGGCGCGGGCAAGGGACTCCCTGGAGACCCCAAGCACATGGGCACCGAGCTGCGCATGGCGCTCCAAGGAATGATGGAGGCCCCCGCGCTGCGCATGCGGCAGTTTCGCGAGGGCCTGGAAATCATCTTCGGAGCCCAGACGCGCAACCGCTACGAGGTCTGCGACGACATGGGCCGCGTCGCGCTGTACGTGGAGGAGGAGGCCCGTGGCTTCGGCGGCATGCTCCAGCGGACCTTCTGGCCCTTCTACAAGGCCCGGCTGGACTGCATGACCCTGGGCGGCATCGTGGCGCTCGTCGTGGAGCGCCCCTGGAGCCTCCTCCTCACGAAGGCGGACATCCTCGCCTGGGATGGCCGGTTGATGGCGCGCATCCAGCAGCGCTTCACCCTCCTGGGGCGCAAGCTGGACATCGTCACCCCGGGCGGCGCCGTCATCGCCACCGTGAAGGGGCCCCTGTTCAGGCCCTGGACCTTCCGCGTCCTCCAGAATGACGTGGAGGTGGCCGTCGTCCGCAAACGCTGGAGCGGCTTCCTGCAGGAGAGCTTCAGCGCCGCGGACAACTTCACCCTCGACTTCCAGCCCCAGTGCACCGACTTCCGGCTGCGGCAGCTGGTGCTGGCCGTCGCCCTGCTCGTGGACCTGACGTACTTCGAGAACAACAGCTCCCGCTCCGCCCTGGGCCCCGGGCTGGACCTGTTCGACGCGTTGATGTTCTGGAAGAAGTAGCGTGGTAAATCCCCCCTCCATGTCCACGTCCACGAGCGATGCGCTGAGCGCGGCAGACCTGGAGCGGCTGGTCCGCGCCGAGTCCCCTGACCTGGCCGATGCCGTCCTCGCCCTGCTCGAGCAGCCCGAGCAGACACCGGAAAAGCCGCTGCCGAAGGACGCCTTCACCTTCGACGCGCTCCTCCGGACGCTCACCCAGGCCCGGGCGCACTACGAGTCGGACGGGCGGCGTCAGGCCTCCTCCGAGGCGTGGCAGCGCTACCTGGCGCAGCAGGACGTGCCCCGCCCTCCCCGCCTGGCCCTGGCCGACCTGCTGGTGGCGCTCTACCAGCGCGGCACCCAGGCCTCGCGCGCGGCGCTGATGGACATCGCCCGCCGCGCGGACCTGCGCTTCGGCCTGTGGGGCGGCCTCAAGCGCATCTACAAGCTGGCGGAGGCCAACCACGACGCGGAGCTGTTCGGCGTGCTCGCCTGGCGCTTCGACGTGGAGCGCCACCGCCCCAGCGCCAGCCGTGAGGTCTCCGGCGGCACCCTCACCTACCTGCGCCGCCGCGCGTGGCGCTACCTGCGCCACCTGGGCGCCGCCGTGCCGGAGCTCTACCCGCAGTTCGCGGTGGAGGTGCTGCGCCACTACACGCCGGACACCTCCTGGTACGGCGTCTGGGTGGCCCACCACCTCTGGGCGCACGGCAGCGGCAGGTACTCGCAGGACTCCTTCGCCATGCCGCCGCCCGCGGACATGGTGAAGCACCGCGCCTTCCCAGACGCGTGGAAGCGCTCGCCGGACGCGCTGATGCGCCTGTTGGACGTGTGCGAGTCGGACCCCGCCGCCAGCTTCGCCATCCAGGGCCTGCGCAAGGACTTCCCGGAGGCGCTGCGCAAGGTGACGCCCGCGTGGCTGGACCGGCTCGCCCGCCGGCCACTGGGCAGCGCGCACGACTTCCTGGTGGAGACGCTGCAGGGCTCGCCCGAGTTCCACCAGGGCCGGCTGCGCGAGCTGGGCCTGCATGAGGCGGTGCTGGCGCTGCTCCTGTCCCCCAGCGCCAAGGCCCGCGTCTACGCCATCGAGTACGCCCGCGCCCACGCGCAGGACCTGCCGGCGGAGCGCCTGGAGGAGCTGGTGGCCCAGGGCGCCCCGGACGTGAAGTCCTTCGCCGCGGCCACGCTGGAGAAGCGCAACCCGCGCGAGCTGGGCGTGGCGCTGCTGGGGCGGCTGTTGCAGCACAAGGCCACGTCGGGCTTCGCGGCGGGCGCGCTGGCGCAGTCGTTCGACCGGGCGGAGCTGCCCGCGGACTTCCTGCGCGACATGTACCTGGGCACCGGCGAGCAGCTCAACTGGGTGAAGGGCTTCATCGGCTCCAAGTACGGCGCCACCGAGCTGCCCTCGGACTTCTGGAAGGCGCTGCTGGACGACCCGCGGCTGCAGAAGAAGCCCCACCCCGTGGAGGGCCTGGCGATGCGGGCGCTGTCGGCCTACGCGGCCGCGGCCATCGGTCCGGAGTGGCTGCTGGAGAAGGCCGCCCACCCCCGCATCGGCAACATGGCGACCCAGGCGCTCATGCGCGCCGACAGCCTGCCCGGGCTGGACGTGGAGCAGGTGAAGGCGCGCGTCTTCAGCGCGAAGTACCGGGGCGTGGCGCTGGGCCTGCTGGGCAACCGCAAGCTGTTCACCGCGCGCCAGCTCACCGTGCCCTGGCTGCTGGCGCTGGCCCGCCGCGCCGACCCGGAGCTGCACGGCTTCGCGCACCGCTACCTGCTGGAGAACGTGGCCCCCGCGGACTTCAGTGACGCGGGCGACGCGGCCGCGGGCCTGGAGCGCCTCTTCGAGCTGGCCCTGGGCGCGAAGCAGCCGGTGCCCGTGCGCGCCTTCGCGCAGACGTACCTGCGCTGCCACCACCCCGTCATCGGGCCGGAGCAGCCGGAGTCCAAGTCCTACAACCTCAAGCCCCGCGCGCCGCGCAAGGCGTACACGCCGGAGCTGCTGTGGCCCGCGCTCACCGACTCGCGTGACGACGTGCGCCGCTTCGCCCTGGCCATTGCCCGCGCGGAGCTGCGCGCCTGGGGCTGGCACACGCGCGTGTACGAGCTGGCGGACGCCGAGGCGAAGGAGGTCCGCAACCTGGCCTATGACGCCCTGCTGCGCGCGGGCGAGGAAGGCGCGGACGCCCGGCACACGCTCCAGCCGGAGGAGCTGGACCCGGTGAAGGTGTTCTCCCTCACGGAGAGCACCAAACGCAGCACGCGCGAGGTCGCGGTGGAGCTCATCCGCCGGCACTACGCGCGGCTGGGCGGCGCCGAGCGGCTCGCGTGGCTGATGCAGAGCGCGGACCGCGAGGTGGGCCTGTTCGCGGTGCGCCTCCTCTGGGAGAAGCACCGGCCCACGCACCTGCCGGAGGGGTGGAAGCCCGCGGGCGCCAAGGAGGCCCTGGCCGCCAGTGGCACGGAGCGCTTCGCCAACGTGGACGCGCTGCGCACCTTCCTGCGGAAGATGCTCTTCGGCCTGCCGCCGGGCCGCGCCAAGGAAGCTCGCGAGGGCGAGGTGCAGAAGCGCCTGTCCGCCAGCGCGGCCAAGCGCCGCGTCATCGAGCTGGTGCGGGATTTGGGCCTGGACGACGCGGCCTTCGCCCGCGTGGTGGCGCCGGTGCTGGAGGAGTTCACCGGCTCGCTGGCCAAGGGGGAGTGGCAGAGCTGCCTCGCCTCGCTGGTGCGGCTGCGGGCCGCGCACCCGGATGCGCAGCTCGGCGGCGCCTGAGCAGATTGAACGCACATGCTGCTCGATGAACTGCTGAATGGCTTTCCGCGGGAGCGCTTCCTCCAGGAGCACTACCAGCGGCGTCCCTTCACCGGCGCCTCCGCCGCGGAGCGCCTCCAGCGCCTGGGGACGTGGGAGACCATCGACTTCCTCGTCGAGGAGACGGCCTGCGACGTGCTGCTCGCGCGCCAGGGCGTGCCCTACCCGGGCGCGCGGCCCACGACGGCGAAGGAGGCGCGGGAGCTGTTCGCGCAGGGCTACACGCTGGCGCTGCGGCAGCCAGACCAGCACCACCCGGAGCTGGCCCAACTGGCGCGCGCCTTCAGCGCGGAGCTGCACGGCCGCATCAACCTGCACATTTACTGCACGCCCGCGGGGCACCACGGCTTCGGCTGGCACTGCGACCCGGAGGAGGTGTTCATCCTCCAGACGGCGGGCCGCAAGGACTACCTGCTGCGGGAGAACACGCTCCACCCCGTGCCCCTGCCGGAGTCCGTGCCCAGCGGCTCTTTGGCGGCGCAGGAGCAGACGCCCGTGGAGACGCACGCGCTGGGCGCCGGGGACTTCATCTACATCCCGGGCGGGTACTGGCACATGGCGCAGGCCTCCGAGGAGGCGCTGTCCATCTCCATCGGCCTGATGCCGCCCACGCTGCTGGACCTGCTCGACGGGGTGCGGGCCGCGCTGGCCAGCAGCCCGGCGTGGCGGCGGCGCCTGCCCTCGCTGGGGCGCGCCTCCACGCTGGACGACCCGGGCAAGCTGGCGCTGCTGCGGGCGCTGCTGTCGGAGCTGGGCGGTGAGCTCCAGCGCCAGCTCGCCGACCCCGGCTACCCCCTGCGCTTCCTCGCGCAGACGGCCCGCTTCTATCTGCGCTCCACCGGAATCCGGGGCAACGGGCGCTGACGGCGCGCGGCCGCCGCGAACACCCGCACTGCGCGCTCTTCTATTGAGGGCGCTGGTGCTAAGAAGAGCAGCCACTGAGGAGCGTGATGCCCGTACTCGCCATCGGCAACATCGAGAAGGTCCGTGCACTCGCGGCCAACGCGCGCCTGCTGCTCGTGGGCGGCGCGCGCGCCTCCACCGCCAGTCGCCTCACCGCGTTCGAGCCGGGCACCAACAAGGTGCTGTGGAGCACGGAGCTGCCCTCCGCGGTGAACGCGCTCGCCCTGTCCGGTGGGCAGTGGGCCGCGGCCGGCGCGGATGGCACGCTGCGCATCGGCGCGGTGTCCGACGGACAGGTGCAGTTCCAGCTCAACGACGTGCACCCCGGCGGCGTCACGGCGCTGGCCTCCAGCGCGGATGGCACGCTGCTCTTCAGCGCGGGCGCGGACGGCGCCGTGCGCGCCTGGGACTGGGAGTCCACGCGCAAGCTGCACGAGTGGACGGCGTCCACCCAGCCGCTGCGCGCGGTGGCCGTGGACCCCTCCGGCACCTACGCGGCGGGCGCGGGCGACGACGGCGTGGTGCACGTCTTCACCGTGGCCACGGGCGCGCGGCGCGACATGGCCGGCCATGAAGGCGCCGTGCGCGCGCTCGCCTTCACGCCGCGCGATGGCCGGCTGGTGTCCGCCGGTGACGACAGCAAGCTGCGCATCTGGTACCTCGTGGGCACGGTGGAGTTCGAGGTCCGCGGCGAGAAGGACACCGGCCACGCCGGCCCGGTGCTCGCCCTGCTCTTCCCGCCCACGCCCACCGCCGGGCCGGGGGAGGAAGAGCCCGGCGACCGCGTGTGGTCCGCGGGCAGCGACGGCCAGGTCAAGGTCTGGCGCCTGGACGCGCGCCGCAAGCCGCGCTCGCTCGACGCGGGTGGAAAGCCGGTGCAGGCGCTCGCCTTCGCCCCGCCCGTCAATCCGCGGCTGGCGAAGACGTCCCTGGGCTCCATCTTCACGGGCGGGGATGACCGCCGCGCGCACCGCTTTGGCCTCGCGGTGGACGGCTCGCCCGCGGGCGACCACGACACGTCCCAGCACGGCATCGACCTGCTGACGGAGTCACTCAAGGCCGGCCGTCCCCGCCGCGAAGCCGCGGTGCGCGAGGCCGCCGCGCTGGAGGAGCCGGAGGCGCTGGACTTCCTCTTCCAGGTGCTGGCCACGGAGAAGGACGTGGAGGTCCGGCGGCTCGCCGTGCGCGAACTGGCGGACAAGGGCCGCACCGCCGCGCGCCCCAAGCTGCGCGAGCGGCTGGACGACTCGCACCCGATGGTGCGCAAGGCCGCGCTGGAAGCGCTCGTCGCGCTGGAGCCGGAGTCGCCCCTGTCCGCGCCGCGCGCGGCGCTGGGCTCGCAGCACCCAGAGGTGCGCGTGCTGGGCCTGGAGCTGCTGGCGAAGCTGGGCGGCACGTCCCCGCTGGTGCCGGGCCTCATCGCCGGTCAGCTCGCGGACAGCCATGCCGCGGTCGGGCTGGCCGCGCTGGACGCCCTCACCCAGGTGGTGCCGGGCGACGGCGCCGAGCCGCTGCGCACCGCCTTCGAGCGCGGCCCGGCCCTGCTCAAAATCGATGTGCTCGTCCGCGCCGCGGCGAAGGGGCTGCTCGGGCACGCGCAGCTCCAGGCGCTGGTGGGCCGCGCGCTGGATGACGCGGACCTCGGCGTTCGCCGCGCGGCCTTCACCGTACGCGTCATGGAGCGCCGGGCGCTGTCCCACGCGCTGGAGTCGCGTGAAGAGGGCTTCGCCCGGGGCACCAAGGAGGTGTCCCGCTGGCTGGCTCAGCACGCGCGCCGAGCGCAGGGCGTCGCGGGCACTCCGCCCATCACCGACGCGGAGCTCCAGGCCGCGCGCGACGCGATGCCCGCGCAGGGCACTTCGGGCGCGGCCCTCACCGAGAGCGATTTGGAGCCGCTGCTGGCCGCCATGGCCTGCCGCACGCCGGACACGGCCGTGCACGGCGCGCGCGGCCTCGCGCAGCTGGGTGACGCGCGGGCGCTGGGCGCGCTGCTCCAGCTCTCCCGCGAGCCGGACGCCACCATTCGCCGGATCGCCGCCTCCTCCCTCCAGGCCCTCCAGGACGCGCGCGCTCGCGAGCGGCTGGTGTGGATGCTGGACGACGAGGACGCGGACGTGCGCGCCGCCGCGCTGGACGCGGTGGTGGCGCTGGACGCGGAGGCGCCGCTGGCCTCGGCGGAGGCCGCCCTGCGCTCGGGCCACGAGGACGTGCGCGTGCGCGGCCTGGACCGGCTGGTGAAGCTGGGTGCTTCGACGCCGGGCGCGGAGCCGCTGCTGGGTGACGCGCTGGAGGACGAGTCCGGCAAGGTGCGCGGCGAGGCCTTCCGCACGCTGTGGGCCTGGAACGAGCAGGCGCCGGAGAAGGCGCTGGACCGCGCGCTGGCGGGCCGCTTCCCCGACCTGCGCCACCGCGCGGTGGAGGTGCTGGCGCAGCGCGCCGCCGAGGGCTGGGCGCTGGAGCGGCTGAAGAAGGCCGTGGAGGACCGCGACACCAGCGTGGCCACCGCCGCGTATGACGCGTGGGTGAAGCACGTGGGCAAGGAGCACGCGGAGGCCCACCTCGCGGCGCTCGCCACCTCGCACGCGCCGCTGCGGGAGCACGCCGCGAAGGGCGCCATCCACGCCCCCATCGAGCCCTTGCGCTCGCCGCTGCTCAAGCGCGTCCAGGACGAGGAGGTCCCCGTCGCCGTAGCCGCGCTGGAGGCGCTGGACAAGCTGGTGCCCGACGAGAACGGGCCCCTGCTGGCCGGGCTCTCCGCGGCGCCGCTGCCGGTGCGCGTGCGCGCCGTGGAGCTGCTGGCTCCGCGTGGCGCCGAAGACATCATCGAGCCGATGCGCGCTTTCATCACCGACAAGGACCTGGAGCGGCTCTACCCTCCGGCCTTCCTGGTGCCGCTGCGCATCCGCGCCGCGCGGGCCCTGGCGTCGCTGGGCTCGCGGCGCCTGCTGACCTTCTTCGCCACCGTGCTGCTGCCGCATGAACTGGGCGACCTCCAGGAGCAGGGCGGCCGCGGGCTCGCCACCGCCGCCCGCCGGGGCGACGAGGGCTTCCTGCTGGACGCGCTGGGCCACGCCAACGTGGCGGTGCGCTCCTGGGCCGCGGACGGCCTGTCCCGCCTGGGTGACGCGCGCGCCCTGCCGGTGCTCACCGGCAACCTGCGCCACGACCACCTCCCCATCCGGCTGGGCGCCATCCTCTCCTTCGCGGCCCTGGGCCCGGAGGGTGACGGCGGCCTGCTGCACGGCCTGGAGGACCGCGCCCGCGAGGTGCAGGAGATGGTGTTCGCCATCG
The DNA here is from genome assembly GCF_030168875.1 of Myxococcus sp. SDU36. Lineage (NCBI taxonomy): Bacteria > Pseudomonadati > Myxococcota > Myxococcia > Myxococcales > Myxococcaceae > Myxococcus > Myxococcus sp. SDU36. The sequence goes on along the minus strand of NZ_CP077414.1, from coordinate 6,722,737 downwards.
TCCTCGCCCGTGACTTGCGCGCCAGCCGCAGGGGCGAGCCGCCCGACCTGCTCACCAGCGCCCTCTCCAGTGGCAGGCCGGAGGTCCGCTACGCCGCCGCCCGCGCGCTGGAGCTGCGCACGGAGCCGGACGCGGCGCGCGCCCAGTTGGTGGAGGCCCTGCTGCCGCCTCGGCCGGAGAAGGTGGCCGACATGAAGGACTGGCCGGCCGAAGAGGAGCGCGTGAAGTACGTCGTCGGGCTCGCGGAGGCCCTGTCCAGCCTCCAGCCCGAGCAGCGCTACGCGGCGGCCCAGGTGCTGCAGCTGCGCGACAAGCCGCTGGAGTACTTCCGACACGCCAGGAAGGTGGCGCGGCCGAGCACGCTGGATGCGCCCTGGAAGCCGGAGACGGCCCCCACCGGCTCGCCCGCGCAGGCCACGCCCGCGAAGAACTGGCTGCGGCGCATCTTCTCCGCCGTGAAGACGGAGGCCCCCGCCGCCTCGCCCGAGGCCTCCGCCCAGGCCGAGCGGCAGCACCTGCGCCGGCTGGCCTTCGGTGCCTACGTCGGCCTGCTGCGGCAGGTGTCCACGGGCGACGACGAGAGCCACCGCGTGCGCCGCGACGCCGTGGACCGCGTGGTGAAGCTCACGCTGGAGGGCTTCGCCGGCACGCCCGCCGCCGTGGCAGCCCTGCTGCGCGCCCTGGAAGACCCTCACCAACTGGTGCGCAAGGCCGCGCTGACCGGGCTGAAGGAGCTGTTCCCCGCCGGGAGCGATGAGCCGCTGGCGCTGGCCCTGGCCTCGCTGGCGCCGGACGTGGCGCGCGCGGCGCTGGATGAGCTGGCCACGCGGGGTGACGCCGCGAAGCCGCGCATCACCGCCGCGCTGAACTCGCCGCTGACGGACGTGCGCCGCTACGCCTTCGAGCTGCTGGAGAAGCTCAGCCCGCCCGGCAGCCTGGAGCCGCTGCTGGCCGCGCTGGGCAGCGAGCAAGCCGACCTGCGCGTGGGCGTCATCGAGCGGCTGGCGGGCGCCAACGACTCGCGCGTCACCGAGGCGCTGGGACGCGCCATGGCCAGCGAGCACGAGGATTTGCGCCTGCGCGCCTCGGAGCTGCTGGCGTGGCGCGGCGATGACCGCGCGGTGGAGGTGCTCGCCACCTTCCTGCGCGCGGAGAACGCCAACGCCGCGAAGCGCGCCACGAAGGCCCTGTCCCGGCTGGCCACGCCCGCCGCGGTGGCCGCGCTGGCCGCCCGGCTCACGTCGACCCAGGACGCCGGTGAGCGGCAGCGCCTGGTGACGGCCCTGGGCGACACCCGCCGCGCCGAGGCGCTGGACGTGCTGTCCCGCCAGTGCCTGGCGGACGAGGAGGGCTCGGTCCGCGGCGCGTGCGTCACCGCCGCCATGAACGTGGCCGGCACGGACGTGAAGAAGCGCGACGCGGCCCAGGCCGTGTCCTTCCTGCGCCACGCGGTGAAGAACCAGGACATGTCCGTGCGGCTGGCCGCGCTGCGCGAGCTGGAGCACGGCGCCGAGGCCGGCCAGTCGGAGCTGCTGGCCAGCCTCTTCTCGGACCGCTTCGCGTCCGTGGGCGCGGAGGCGGTGGAGCGCTACGCCAGGCGCGTCACCGAGCACGGCGCTCCGGTGGAGCCGCTGGAGGCGGTGCTGCGCGGCGGCTCGCGCGAGCTGATGCTGCCGGCCGCCGAGGGCGTGGCCTTCAAGGGCGGCGTCAGCGCGCTGCGGCCCCTGATGCTGTACGCCCGCGCGGGTGAAGACGGCCAGCGCGAGCGGGCCCTGCTGGCCCTGGGCACGCTGGGTGACGCGCGCGCCCTGGCCGAGCTGGAGACGGTGGCCGCGGGCGGCACGGCGGAAGCGCCCGTGGAGCCGAGCATGGTGTCGGCCGCCATCGAGGGCCTGGGCCGGCTCGCCGCGAAGCTGCCGGACGGCGAGGAGCGCCGCCGCGTCGAGGAGAAGGTGGAGGCCGCCGCGGTGGAGGGCGCCACGCTGGAGCTGCAGCAGGCCGGCGTGAGGGGCCTGCGCGCCATCGGCGGCGAGCGCGCCCGCGTGAAAATCGAGGCGCTGCTCGGCGACACGGGCACGGCGCTGCCGGTGCAGCTCACCGCGGCGCAGGAGCTGGGGAAGCTCAAGGACACCGCGGCGGAGACGGCCCTGGCCGCCGCGCTGGACGCGCCCCAGCAGGAGCTGCGCAAGGAGGCGCGCAAGGCGCTCGACGTGCTGTTCCCCACCGAGCGCACGCGGGTGGAGTTCCACGCGGTGGCCAGCCGCTACCCGGACATCTCCGCGCCCGCCGCGGCCTACCTCGCCAACGAAGGCGACCCGGCGCTGCTGGTGCCCCGGCTGGCCACGCTGGACAACGTGACGCTGCGGCTGCGCCTGCGGCGCGGGCTCGCACGCCGGGGCGCCCTGCCCCTGCCGGAGGTGGTGGCGCTGTTGGGCCACGACAAGCCGGAGGCCCGCCAGGAGGCCGCGCTGCTGGTGGGCACCTGGACGGGTGAGGCCCGCGAGCCCGGCGCGGTGGACCTGGCCGCGCTGTCCCGCGCGCTGGTGACGGCCGAGCGCCGCACGGCCACGGACTGGACCTCCGCCGCGCCGTCCAGGCGCGCCGCGCTGGAGGCCGCCTGGGAGCGCCTGCTGTGGGCGGGCTCCCGGCTGGGCACCGCGGGCCTGGCCGACTCCGCGCGCACCCTCCTCCAGGGGGGAGAGACGGCGGCCCCGGGCACCGTGCGCCAGGAGGCCGCGCGCGCCCTGGGCCGGCTGGGCACGCCGGGGGGCACGCTGACGCTCACCGGACAGGCCCCGGCGGCCGTGCTGACGAACGAGAAGGAGCGCGCCGCCGCGGCGGACACGCTGCGCAAGTCGCTGGTGGACCCGGACGCGCGGGTGCGGGCGGCGGCGGCGGACGCCCTGGCGAAGCTCGCCCCCGAGCGCGCCACCGCGTGGGCGCTGGAGGTGAAGCCCTTCGACGCGGTGGCCTTCGGCCCCATGGGCGCCCGGACGACGCGGGAGCTGCTGGCCACCTCCGAGGGCCGCCGGCTGTCGGTGCCGACGCTGCTGGGCGCCCACGCGCTGGAGCCCCTGAAGTCCCTGGCCACCGACGCGAAGCCGGAGACTCGGCAGGACGCGTGGGCCGCGCTGGGCCGCCTGGGCGGAGACGACGCGGCGAAGCTGCTGCACGAGGCCGCCTTCGACAAGTCGCAAACCGTGGAGCTGCGCAAGGCCGCGTGGCGCGCCCACAAACGAGCACGCCGGGCCGCTGAGCGCGCCCGGAACCGGAAGGAAGGAAACCCGTCGTGACGACCGCCACCCGACACCCCGTCGAGCTGCGCTACGCCACCGCGAGCGACGTCGAGTCCGGCACGGACGGCTCGCGCGTCCGCCTGGCCCTGGAGGGCTCGCGCGGCACCGTGGGCGTGAGCGGCCGCGTCACCGACGCCGCCCTCTTCCGCGACGCGCTGGCCGCCACCTTCGGCATCCTCGCCAGCGACTTGCGCTACCGGGGCAAGGACCGCACCGCGTACCTCGCCTACCTGATGAAGCAGGGCAAGCGGGCCAGCGCGCTCATCTGGGAGGCGCAGAAGGCGTTCCTGGACAACGCGCTGGACGGGGAGAAGCAGCAGGACGCGGTGCTGGACCCCGTGCTCACGGTGGACCCCGACAGCGTGTCGCTGGAGGTCTTCTCCCGCGACGAGAGCGCCTACGCCCGGCTGTCCTTCGACAACCGCCTCTTCGAGGGCCGCGAGGCCGCGCACGGCTCCACCTTCCTGGACGTGCCGCCGGAGCTGCCCGCCCGCGTGGACCGGCTGCGCACCTACGTGCCCGTCTCCCTGGAGGCCCACGTCGCGCTGGCCACGCCGGCCTCCCAGCCGGCCCGCGCCCCGCGCAACGTGGAGGTGCCCCACGCCTGGCTGCGCGGCTTCCTCCAGGTGCAGTCCGCCGCCACGCTGCCCGCGAGCACCTGCGAGCTGGCGCCCATCGACCTGTACAACCTCCTCTTCGCCCTGCGCGCTCGCAAGGCGAAGAAGGCCCCGCGCGCGCTGCGCTTCGAGCTGGTGCCCGGCGCCCCGCCCCGGCTGGTGCTGGAGCCGTGGGAGCTGGTGCTGGAGTGCCACGGCGGCACGTACAACGGCACCGCGCCCGCGGTGGTGCGCACCTTCGGCCGTCAGCGCCTGGCCGCGCTCGCGCGCCTGCTGCCCCACGCGAAGTCCGTGCGCGTGCAGTTGATGGGCCCCGGCCTGCCGGTGTTCTGGGTCATCGACATGGGCGCGGCCACGCTGACGCTGGGCCTCACGGGCTGGACGGAGAGCGGCTGGTCCTCCGCCGCGGCCTTCGACGTGCTGATGCCCCGCGCGGTGCCGGACGGACTGGCGGAGCGGCTCCGCGACCGGCTGCGGACCGAAGGCCCCCTGCCCTTCGACACGCTGGCCGCCAGCGCCGGCGCGCCCAAGGAGTCCGTGCGCGCGGCGCTCCAGTTGGAGTGCCTGCGCGGGCGCATCCTCTTCGACGTGGCGCGCGGCCAGTACCGTCCGCGCGAGCTGATGCCCACGCCGGTGGACGCCACCGTCATCCGCTACGGCAACGCGCTGGAGGCGCGGGCGCACCGCCTGCTGGGCGGCGACGGCGCGCCGGGCGCGGGCGAGGTGAAGCTGACCAAGGTGCACGACGTGGTGGGCGAAGGCCTCCGCATCCACGGCGAGGTGGTGGACCGCGAGGCCCTGCGCAGCTTCTTCCCCAGCTTCACGCTGGACTTGGAGGGCCGCGTGAAGGACGCCAGCTGCGGGTGCCCGCACCACCGGCGCTCCGGCCTGCGGGAGGGCCCCTGCGAGCACCTGCTGGCGCTGCGGCTGGCCTACGCGCGCCGCCGGGCGGAGGAAGAGGCGCTGCGGCAGACGCCCGAGGGCCGCAAGCTCATCCGCGCGGAGACGCGCGCCTACGTGCGCCGGGACGCGGAGAGCGGCCTGGAGACGGTGTACCGGGTCTCCCTGGATGGTCAGGTGGTGGCGGTGGAGTGGGGCCCGCGCACGGGCACGTCGCGTCACCAGCGGCTCTGGTTCGACTCGGATGCCGAAGCGCGCGGGGCGTATTTCGCGCGGCTGGAGAAATTGGCGGCTGAAGGCTACATCGACGCGGCCTCGGCCTTGGTGTAAACCCATCAACCACGGCCCGGCCGCTGCGAGCGGCCGGCAGGACAGGTGCGACGAAGAGACGACGACGTGCGCTTCACGCGCGAGCAGCCGAGAGAGGTCCGGAGTGCATCAGCCTGAGCGCCTCGAGCGCGGGAGCGGCGTTGCGCCGCTCCGGTTGAAATGCAGGACACTCTCCGCAAGGTAGCCTGTTCTTGGCTCTCTCCCTCCTAGGCACTACGGCCAGGGTGGGTAGCGGAGCCAACGACGCGACCGCCGTTTACCCACCCCGGCCGTAGTGCCTAGGAGGGGAGAGCCGGTGAGGCTACCGTGCCCCAGGTAAGATGGTGGTGCTTTCCCGGCCTCCCTCGACTGCTCGCGCCATGTCCCGTCTTCCATCGCCGCGCCCGCCCAAGGTGCAGACATGACCGCCAGGCTGGACCCGTTCGTCCCCGCAGCTTCGCCGCAGGCCGTGCCCACGCCCGACCCCACCGCTCCGGCGCCGGACGCCGCCGCGAAGCGTGAGGCCCGCCGGCTCGCGCACGAAGCGCTCCTCGTCCGCGCGAAGGCCATCGACGAAGCGGGCGGCGCCGACGACTGGGTGCAGGCGCAGCTCGTCTCCAAGGGCCTCGCGGTGGAGGACCTGGACTTCTCCAGCGCCTCCGAGAAGGACAAGAAGGCCTGGAAGGAGAAGAAGAAGGCCGAGGCCACCGAGCGCCGCGCGCTGAAGCGTCAGGCGCACGAGGCGTGGAAGGCCACGCACGTGGGCCACCTGGGCGCGGGCGTGCATTGGGTGGAGGACCGCCCGGCGGACGCGTTCGACGTGCCCCACCGCGAGGAGCGCGCCCGGGCCAACGGCCTGACGGAGCTGGACTCGGCGGAGGCGCTGGCCAAGGCGCTGGGGCTGAGCGTGTCCAAGCTGCGCTGGTTCGCGTTCCACCGCGAGGTGGACACGGCCACGCACTACGTGAGCTGGACGATTCCGAAGCGGGACGGCAGCCAGCGCACGATTACGTCCCCCAAGCCGGAGCTGAAGGCAGCGCAGCGCTGGGTGCTGTCCAACGTCGTGGAGCGGCTGCCGGTGCACGGCGCGGCGCACGGCTTCGTGGCGGGGCGCTCCATCCTCACCAACGCGCTGGCCCACCAGGGCGCGGACGTGGTGGTGAAGGTGGACCTCAAGGACTTCTTCCCCTCCGTCACCTGGCGCCGGGTGAAGGGCCTGCTGCGCAAGGGCGGCCTGCCGGAGGGCACGTCCACGCTGCTGTCGCTGCTCTCCACGGAGGCGCCGCGGGAGGCGGTGCAGTTCCGGGGCAAGCTGCTGCACGTGGCCAAGGGCCCGCGCGCGCTGCCCCAGGGCGCGCCCACGTCGCCGGGCATCACCAACGCGCTGTGCCTGAAGCTGGACAAGCGGCTGTCCGCGCTCGCGAAGCGGCTGGGCTTCACGTACACGCGCTACGCGGACGACCTGACCTTCTCGTGGACGAAGGCGAAGCAGCCCAAGGCGCGGCGGACGCAGCGTCCCCCGGTGGCCATGCTGCTGTCGCGCGTGCAGGAGGTGGTGGAGGCGGAGGGCTTCCGCGTGCACCCGGACAAGACGCGCGTGGCGCGCAAGGGCACGCGGCAGCGGGTGACGGGGCTGGTCGTGAATGCCGCGGGCAAGGACGCGCCGGCGGCCCGAGTCCCTCGCGACGTGGTGCGCCAACTGCGCGCCGCCATCCACAACCGGAAGAAGGGCAAGCCGGCCCGCGAGGGCGAGTCGCTGGAGCAGCTCAAGGGCATGGCCGCCTTCATCCACATGACGGACCCGGCCAAGGGCCGCGCCTTCCTGGCGCAGCTCACGGAGCTGGAGTCCACGGCGAGCGCGGCCCCTCAGGCGGAGTGACGCTCAGCGCGCGAGCAACGCGGCGTCGAGGAAGTCCTTCAGCCTGCGCGGGTACGCCTCCGGCTCGGCGGCGCTGAAGTTCCCGTGCCCGGCGCCCTGGATGCGCCACGTCTGCGCGTACTCGCGAACCCTCGCGAAGAGCGCATCGGCGAGCGGCTGTCCGGACTCCTCCGTCCCCATGACGATGAGCAGCGGCCGGGGGCGGATGCGCTCCACCGCGTCGATGGTGCGCACCTCCTCCAGGGCAATGCCGCGCCGCCAGAAGGGCACCAGCGCGCCGGACTGCGACACGAAGCCGAAGCGGCGGAAGTCATACGCGGCGGCCAGCCACAGCGTGTTGAACGGGGACAGCAGCACCACGGCGCGCACCGCCGGGTCCTCCGCCGCGACTTCGGCCACGGCCGCGGAGCCAATCGAGAAGCCGAGCGCCCCCACCCTTTCCGGGTCCACGTCCGGCTGGGCGCGCGCGAAGGCCAGCGCGGCCCGCATGTCCCGGCGCTCCAGGTCTCCCCACGTGGAGAACTCGCCCTGGCTCTCACCGTGGGCGCGCAGGTCGAAGAGCAGCACGCCATAACCCGCGGCCCGCAGGATTCGCGCTTCGGGCAGCAGGTCCGCGCGCGTCTGGGACAGGCCATGCGCCAGCACCACGGCGGCGCGGTTCCGGGACGGCACGTACCAGCCCCGCAGCGTCAGCCCGTCCGACGTCTGAAGCGAGACGTCCTTCGCCTCGGCGAAGTCGGCGGGGCGCTCGGCCGTGGGGCGTGGGTAGTGGAAGTAGGCCTCCGAATGACGCAGCGCCCGACCGAACACCGCCAGCGCGGCCAGCAGCCCCAGCGCAAGCGCTCCACCCAGCAGCCACCGCCACTTCATCTTCGTTGAACCTCGGTGAAGGGAGCTGGGGCGTTTGAACCCCAGGCGTGCAGAAGGGACTCACGTTGCTTCGCCACGTACCGGGCAGTTTACACTCCATGTAGACAACTCACAGTGTCATCAAAGACGGCACTGTCGCGCCAGGAAAGCCGTGGGCACATCCAGGACGATGTTTGACGTGGTGGTGGGCGGGGGCGCCTGCGGCGGCTGGACGGCCAAGCAGCTCACGGAAGCGGGATTGCGTGTCCTGGTGCTCGAGGCGGGCCGAGGCATGGGCGCGGACCGGATGCTGTGGATGCTCCACCGCCTGCGCCAGTCCTTCGGCTACCTGGCGGAGACGGACGACTCGCGCAAGGTGCGCCAGTCGGTGCAGAGCACCACCTTCGCGTGGCCCTTCCACCCGCACGCCTTCGTCGACGACGTGGACAATCCCTACACCACACCGGAGGACCAGCCCTTCACGTGGATTCGCGCGCGGCAGGTGGGCGGGCGCACGTCGGTGAAGGCGCACGGGCGCCAGTTCTACCGGCTGTCTGACTTCAACTTCAAAGCAGGCACGCAGGATGGGCAGGGCCCGGACTGGCCGCTGACGCTGGCGGAGCTGGCGCCGCACTACGAGACGGTGGAGCGGTGGATGGGCCTCCACAACAACGCGGATGGCCTGGACATGCTGCCGGACTCCGTCTTCGCGGGGGGCCTCACCATGACGCCCGCGGAGCAGCGCCTGAAGGAACAGGTGGAGCGCCGCTGGCCCGAACGCCGCGTCATCGTCCGCCGCACGGGGGGAGCGCCCGTGACGATGCCCGCCGCGCTGAAGACGGGCCGGCTCGCGCTGCGCACGAACGCCGTGGTGGACCAGGTGCTTTATGACGCGGCGACGGGGCGCGCTTCGGGCGTGCACTATTTCGACGCGAAGTCGGGCAAGTCCCACGAGGCCCACGCGCGGGTGGTGGCTGGCGGCGGGGGCGATTGAGTCCACGCGCCTGCTGCTCAACTCGCGCGGCAGCGCGTTCCCGGACGGCCTGGCGAACACGTCGGGACAGCTGGGCCGCAACCTGATGGACCACACGTACCTGCTGGGCATCGAGGCGAAGATGAACCTGCCTCCCGAGGCCCAGCGGCAGGAGCAGAGCTGGGCGTACATCCCCCAGTTCCGCAACGTCGCCACGAAGGAGCAGGACTTCGCGCGCGGCTACGGCGTGCAGGTCTTCACCTTCGGAGACAACTGCCACTTCGTGCCCTTCGGGGAGATGGTCCCGCGCGCGGAGAACCGCGTGACGCTCAGCCCGACGGTGAAGGACCGCTGGGGAATCCCCGCCGCGCACATCGAATGCCGGCACTCCGCCAACGAGCTGAAGATGGCCGAGGACGCGGTGGCGGCCTGCAAGGAGATGATGGAGGCGGCCGGCTTCACCGTGGAGAAGACCAACGCCACGTTGTCCACGCCGGGCATGGCCATCCACGAAGTGGGCACGGCGCGCATGGGCACGGACCCGAGGACGTCGGTGCTCAACCCCCACAACCAGAGCTGGGACGTGCCCAACCTCTTCATCAACGACGGCGCCTGCTTCCCGTCCCAGGGCCCGCAGAACCCCACGCTGACGATGATGGCCCTCGCGGTGCGCGCCAGCGCTCACCTCGTGGAGGAGCTCAAGGCCGGGCGGCTGTAGGGCCGCGCCGGCTCACGGCACCTGCTTCAACGCCGCGCGGATGGCGGGCGCGAGCTGCTCGTCCGCCTCCACGAACAGGCTCAGCAGGAAGGCGCGCAGGTCATGGCGCCGCGCCAGCCACGCGCCGTCCTTGTAGGCCTTGCTGGCGTCCCCGAGCCGGGGGAGCAGCGCGGCGAACCAGGCCCGCCACTCCTCCTCCGAATAGAGGCCGCGCCGCGCGAGGAACAGGACCGGGCGCGCCAGCCGCTCGGGCTCGCCGAAGACATAGGCATGCGCACGCTCCGGCACGACCTGCGCGGCGACCGCGGCGAGGATGCGGTCGGCCTGCGCGCGGCTCAGCGCTGGGTGGAGGCTCAACTGCATCAACCAGTCGCTCCCGTGCGCCACGCCGTGGCGCCAGCCCGTCACCTCTTCGAAGCCGCGATAGTCGCGGACCGACTCCACATAGCGGGCGGCCGACTCGACCATGGCCGTGCGCTCCTCCGCCGTCATCCACGGCTTCACGCGGTCCACGCGCGCCACCTCCGAGAGGACGAGCGCCGCGAACGGCTTGCGGAAGCCCTCCGCGTCCGCGCCCGCGAGCATCCCTTGCAGCGCGTCCCGCAGCCCACGCAGCGCCGCGGTGTCGAGCTTCCCCTCGCGCAGCCACTGCGCCAGCGCTTCGTAGGCGATGCCATCTCGCAGCGCGGGGTCCGGCGCGCCCAGACAACCGAGCAGCCCCTTCACCAAGGCCTCGCGCTCGGCGTCGTCCGGGACGGCGAACTTCTTCGCCTTCAAGGCGGCCAGTGACTCCCGGGTGCTTCCTTTCGGGGGACAGGTGGCGGAGGCCGAAGCCGAGACGAACAGCGGCAGGACGGCGAGCGCGCGAAGCCACGTCATGAGGAGAGTCCCAGGGAGCCGGGCAATCCGCCCCGTGCTCGGAGATGAGCTCGGACGACCCTAGCCCATCCCCACGCGCCGCGAGCCCCCCAGGTGGTTCGAGCGGCGGGGCGACACCTCAGGGACGCGCCCTCCGCCGCGCCAATGCCACCCCTACGAGCAGCCCCACCGCCAGCGCCAGCGCCAGGGGGCGCAGCCAGTCGCCCCACGCCAGGGCGAGCGTCGTCAACGCGGCCGTCGCGGGGACGCGCATGGTGAGGCCAGCGCGCTGGTCGTCGTCCACCTCGGCCACCACCGCGCCCGTCGCGTCGATGAGCGCGGACACGCCCGAGTTCGTCACGCGGACCTGCGGACGCCGCGTCTCGATGCTGCGAAAGGCCGCGTGCATCAGGTGCAACCGGGGCGCGGGCGTGCCGGTGAACCAGGAGTCATTGGACAGCGTGAGCAGCAGGTCCGCGCCCTGCCGCACGCCCCGCGCGACATACTCGGGGAAAATCGTCTCGTAGCAGATGAGCGGCGCCACCCGGAGCTGGCGCCCATCGCGCAACGTGAAGCGCACGGCCCTGGGCCCGGGCCCGCGCTTCCAGCGCCCGGTCCACGGCAGCCACTCGCGAAGCGTGGGGGTGTCGATGAGGTCCGGCACCCACTCCGTCAGGGGGAAGAGCATCGTCTTGCGGTACGCGGCGCGTTCAGGCGCGCGCCCGGGTGAAGACGGGCCCAGGAACATGGCCGCGTTGAACTCGCGCTCGCCCTCCAAGTCGTAGGTGCCGAAGACGAGCGGCACGCCGCGCTCGGAGACGTAGCTGGCAATCTCCGCGTCCAGCGCCGCACCCGTCTCGCTGCGAGGCGTACCGAAGGGCGTGGGGTACACCGTCTCCGGCCACACCAACAGGTCCACCGGTCCGTCGCGCAGCAGCGCGTCCGACATCGCGTAGTGCGTGTCGAGCACCCTCCGCACGACTTCGTAGGCGCCCAGCTCCGCCTTCAGCTTCTCGTAGCGGGTGATGTTCGCCTGCACCGCGCCCACCACCAGCCCGCCCTCGACCCGGGTTGCCTCGCGCACCTGCGCCTGCCGGAGGGCGCCGTACCCCGACAGCCCGAACACCAGCGCCGCCAGCCCCGCCACCGGCCTCCAGGCGCCGCGCCGCGCCCCATGGCCCCGCCAGGCACGAAGCGCCGCGAGCACGCACTCGTTGCCCAGGAGCAACACCAGCGTGAGCCCCGGCGCGCCCGCCACGTCCGCGCCCTGGCGCTGCCACTCGGACGCATAGAGCCCGTGCCCCAGCGTGTCCGCGAAGAGCTTGGGCGTGATTCCCTCCACGCCCACGTACGCGAGCGTCCCCACCAGGGGCGGCAGCCAGCCCTGCCCCTCCCGCGCCAGACGCCGCGCCGCGTACCGGGCCAGCGCGGCGGCGGCGAACTGGAGCTGGAGCAGCGGCGCCACCAGCAGGAACAGCGCCCAGCCGACCGCCGTGGGCGCTCGCGAGTACGCCTGGAGCGCGCCCGGGAACCAGTGAAAGACGGCGGCGGTGAACGTCACGCTGAGCAGCACGCCCAGGCCCAGCGCCTCGCGCGCCGAGCGGGCCCGGTCCAGCGCGGCGAGCCAGGGCACCATCGCCACCCAGCCCAGCGCCAGCCAGTGCGCTTCCAGCCGCGCGAACAGCGCGAACAGGACCGTGGTCCCCACGACCCCGAGCAGCGCCGCGCCCAGGTGCTGGCCGCGCCCACCGCTCGCCTGCACGTCGTTCACTGCTGGGAGGCCCCGCGCTCCGCGCCCTCGGGCAGCTCCAGCCGCTGGATGGGCATTCCGGGCGGGGCCAGCTCCTCGGGCACCAGCCCGTCGGGAGGCACGGGCATCGGCTGCCCGTTCGCATCCGTGGGTGGGGTGTCGGGATGGAACATCAGCACGGCCGCCACGAGCTCGCCCGAATCCGTGTACTGGAAATGGCGCACGTACCCGGGCGGCAGCTCGAAGTCGTCGGGGACGACGAGGCCCTTCTTGATGGGCTTCGTCCCGGGCCGGTAGAGCTGGAGGCCCGTCGGTTCGGATTCCATGTCGGGCTCCTGGACGTCGGTGTCGGTGGCCAGCTCGGCCACCGGCTCCGCGACAGGCCCCGGTGCCGGGGCCGCGACGGCAGGCGTCCGCGGCCGAGGCGCGCGGGCGCGCACTTCAGGCGTGGGAGGCGGAGCGGGCCGCGGCACCTCCGCGAGCGGCGGCGGCGCTTCGACCTGGAGGCCTGACGAACCCCACCAGACGCTCCAGCCAATGCACGCGAGCGTGAAGACGAACGCGCCGCCCACGAGCCACACGCCCAAGCCCTTCCCCGAGCGAGCAGGCGCGATGTGCGTGACGCCGTCACTGTCGACGCGCCGCTTCGGTGTAGGGGATTGCGGCCTCATGTTCGTGCGAAGACCTCCGGGCTGCGTATGCTACGGAGCCACTCCCCCCGAGGCAATCACAGCGCCTGTCCGCTCACCCTCATGAGCTCTTCGTCCATTCTCGTCACCGATGCCCCCGGCGCGCCACCGCCCGCGACCACGCCCGAGCCCGCTCGCTTCGTCGTGCACGCCTGGACCCCCGGGCTGCGAGGGCTCGCGGTGGTGACGCAGCTCGCCGCGCTGGGCGCCCTGCTCCACTTCACCGCGCAGCTCTGGATGGAGCTTTCCGACGGGAGCCAGCAGCCGCGGCCCGTGCCCATCATCATCGGGCTGGTGCTGCGAGTCGCGCTACCGCTCGCGTTCGTCGCCGCGCTGCGCCGCGGCCACCGGGCCACCGTGGACGTGGACACCCACCAGTGGACCCTGACGCTGCGCGGTGGCACCCGGATGGAGCTCCCCTTCGAGGCCGTGGCCGCGGTGCGCCCCTGGCGGCTGCCGCTCCCGGGGCCCGGCCTGGCGCTGCGGATGCGGTCCGGCCGCGCCTTCAGCCACGCGCTGGAAGTGGAGGACGCAGTGCCCCTGCTGAATGCGCTGGGCCGGCATGGAACACTGGGCGCCGCGCGAGCCCACACGCTGGTTCGCTACGCCCAGGCGCGCCAGGCCCTGTGGCGCCGGCGCTGGTACCACCTGATGGGGAAGTTCGTGTTGTTCCCGCTGGTGCCCACGGCCATTCTCTTCCGCGCGAACCAGGTCATCTCGTTTGGAGGCGCGCTGGGTGAGTACAGGATGTACGGGTTGGACGCGTACCTCCGCTCGTTCGGCCGGTACTACGTGCCCATCTCGTTGGGCCTGCTGCTCTTCGCCTGCGGCTGGCGCGTCGTCGCGGAGAGCGCGTCGCTCCTGGCCGCGTGGCTGCTGCCCGCCTGGACGCGCGGGGCGCGGCGCGCGGCGGAGTGGCTCTGCCGCCTCGCCTACTACGCCGGCCCCTTCGCGTTGATGGGCGCGCTCTTCCTGACGTGACGTGCGCGCCACTCCCTGGAAACGACAAGGCCTCCGGCTCCCGAAGGCAACCGGAGGCCCAGACGCCGCGCCCATGTTTCAGGCGCGGTCGCCGCGACTACGGCCGGGCGGGGTTGAACTTCGAGCTCTCGAAGCCCATGCGGTCGTGACCCGTCTTGTTCCAGGTCGAGGTGTCCGTGGGCAGCGCGCCGGTGCCGCCCGAGCTGGAGATGGTGCCACCGGTGTAGGTCGGGTGGACGTCATCCGACTGGAGGTAGTCGTAGCTGGTGCTCGAGTTGACGAAGTGCGTGTTGGCGTCGCGCAGCGTGGAGCGCAGCGTGACGGAGATGCGCTGGACGTACGCCGCCTCGGACTCGCCCTGGACGTAGCGGATGGCCGCGGAGTCCACCTTGCCATCGCCGTTGGAGTCATAGTCCGCGGCCATGTACTCCGCGAACGAGTCCGCGCACTTGAAGCCGTAGCGCGCCGCCAGGCTGCACGCGCGCCAGTTGCTGCGCGCCAGCAGCGGCAGGAACTTCTCCCGCTTGTTCACGACCTGGCCCGTGGCGGAGTCCCGGCACTGGGTGTTCACGTTGTCCGCGTTGAAGCCCGGGTAGTAGATGTTGGAGATGATCTTCGTCGCGGTGGCGGGCGCGTACTGGTTGATGGCCTGCATCGCACGCTCCATGTACGTGGTGCAGGTCGCCAGGGCGGACTCCAGGCCGGAGTAGTTACAGGTGCCCGTCTGCCCCGAGAAGGCGCTGCGCGCCTGGAGGTAGTCGTTGCCACACATCTCGAACATGACGACGCGGGTGTTCGCCGCCTGCATGTACGAGCGCTCCGAGACAATCTTGTTGTTGTAGATGTCGTCCGCCTTCGCGCCGGACTTGGTGCGGCGGATGACCTCCACGTCGGCGTTCCACTTCCGCGCCAGGTCCTCGCCCTGCACCACCGGCGCCGCGCGGCGGGCCACGTTCCAGAAGAAGACGCTGCCGTTGTAGCCGGCGTAGATGGAGTCGCCGTAGGCCACGACGCGGTACTTCGTCGACGTCGACGGCTGGTCGATGGTCCACGACGTGTTCTGGTTGATGGTGCTCGCCATCGCGCTACCACCGACCGTGACTGCCGCGCACATGGCAACGATGGACATCCCGTTATGACGGAAAGACATGCCCCGCTCCTTTGGATTCCCGCTGGGGGTTTTTGGGGGAGCGCGCACGCTACATGGCGCCGATTCGCAAATCACCTCGAAACAGGAATAACGCATCAAGTCAGGATTACTGGTGTTGATATGACCTCACCCCGGCGTGAAGGGGTGTCGTCGGAATGACGGGGCGCAAGCCTTTGACGCGGTGTTTCATCATGTTTCACCCAGGTCCGGAGTGTTTCACGTGAATCTTTCCCGTGGCACTAGAGCGTTGCTGCAGTGGCTGCTCCTGGGGAGCCTGGTGGGCGTCGTCTGCGGCGTGGCGTCCGCGGTGTTCCTCTATCTGTTGGACGAAGCGACACACTTCCGGGAAGGGCACCCGTGGCTGGTGTACGCGCTGCCCGTCGCGGGTTTGGTGCTGGGGTCGGTGTACGCGAAGTGGGGCGGGCCCATTCGCGGGGGCAACAACCTGGTGCTGGACACGGTGCACGCGAGCGACGCGCAGGTGCCGGTGCGCATGGCGCCCATGGTGCTGGTGGGGACGGTGCTGACGCACCTGTTCGGCGGCAGCGCGGGCCGCGAGGGCACGGCGGTGCAGATGGGTGGCAGCCTGGCGGACCTGGTGGCGCGGCGCTTCCGGGTGGGGCCGGACACGCGCCGCGAGCTGCTGGCCGCGGGCATCGCGGGTGGCTTCGGCTCGGTGTTTGGCACGCCGGTGGCGGGGGCCGTGTTCGGGCTGGAGGTCGTCGTCGTGGGGCGCATGGGCTACGAGGCGCTGCTGCCCGCGCTGGTGGCGTCGGTGGTGGGGGATTTGGTGACGCGGGGGCTGGGCATCCACCACACGCCGTATCCGGCGCCGGGGGCGCTGCCTTTGACAGTGGTGGTGCTGGCGAAGTGGCTGGTGTTCGCGGTGGCGGTGGCGGCGGTGGCGGTGGTGTTCGTGGAGCTGATGCACCGGCTGAAGAAGCTGCTGGAGCAGCGTGTGCCGTGGCTGCCGGTGCGGATGGCGCTGGGCGGTGCGACGGTGGTGGTGCTGTGGAAGCTGGCCGGGACGGATGACTACCTGGGCCTGGGCGTGCCCGGCATCCTGCGCGCGTTCCAGGACCCGGCGCTGCCCGTGCCCGCGTTCGCGTGGAAGCTGGCCTTCACGGCGGTGACGCTGGCCGCGGGGTTCCTGGGCGGCGAGGTGACGCCGCTGTTCTTCATTGGCGCGGCGCTGGGCAACGTGCTGGCGCGGCTGCTGGGCCTGCCGCTGGATTTGGGCGCGGCGGTGGGCATGGCGGCCCTGTTCGCGGCGGCGGCGAACACGCCGCTGGCGCTGTCCATCATGGCCGTGGAGCTGCTGGGGGCGAATGTGCTGCCCCACGTGGCGATTGTGGCCACGGTGGCGTACCTGCTCACGGGACACCGGGGCATCTATCCGTCACAGCGGATTGCGCGGATGAAGCACGGGGGGCCGCTGCTGGAGAAAATCGTGGCCCTGCGGGAGCTGCCCCGCGAGGACCGCGCCCCGCCCCCTGGACCCGAGGGACGGGGCGGGGGCTGAGGGTTACGGCTCCGGGAAGTGGTAGACGTGTCCGTCGTCGCCGACGATCCAGAAGTTGCTTGAGGAGGTCATCGCGATGTCGCGGAGGGGCACGGTTGGAGCGCTTGGGGTGAAGGCGGGAGCCTTGGCCCAGCCGTGTGGGGTCAACCGCTGCAGCCGTCCTGAATTGCCATCGTTGCCAATGATGTATGCATTCAGGGTTTGGGGCGGTGCAGCCACACTGACGTAGTTGACCGTGGGCCCGGATGGAGGGAGCACCCGCTCCCAATCCCTCGATTGCCCACTGCCTTTCACCACCAACCCACCGTCACCCACCGCGTAGATGAGCGTCGCGTCCGCAGCCCACACAGCCCGCAAGCCCCCGTTGTAGCCCGCGGTTCCCTGAAGGTTGTGCGCTGCCGCAGTGCCCCAGTTCGTGTCACGAATATAGAGATTGACCATCGGCGTCAGCGGCGACGACTCCCCTGTCGAGCCCACCGCATACAGCGCATTAGGGCCGAGAGCATGGAGCCCCCAGTACCGACCGGGTGAGTCGTGGCGCTGGGCCGAACCTGTCCACTCATACAAGTGGCCCTGGGTAGAGACTGCGAATACTTGAGCTGGATTTCCTACTCCGACGACGCTTGAGAAGTAGTCGCTATTTCCAGGGAAATTGACGTCGATATGATAGCAGGAGCCCCCGTTGTGCTCGCCAATCGAGCCATCTTCGCCAACCACGACAAGATAACTATTATTGGGATTAATCCACGCAGCGTGCCAATCCAACGTGTTCCCTGCGGGCCCACACCGAGTCGCCGTATCCCCGTCGTGACTCAAGAACGCTGAATCCGCGTTCATCTTCACCGCAAGCTTGCCGTTCAAGCCCGCCACCCACACCGGGTAACCACTCGGGTGCACGGCCACCGTCCTCCAGTGGCGTCCTGCCAGCGCGGGGTCTTCGACCTTTCTCAGTGAGCCGCAGGACATCTGCTCATCCACTTGCCCATCGCAGTCGTTGTCCAGCCCGTCGCAGACCTCCGTCGCTTGGGTGTTCGTGTCGGGGTCAGCGTCATCACAGTCCAGCGTGTTGTCCGCCATCATCGGAGGCAGCGGCGCGCCAGGGCACAATTCTCCCACCGGTTCGCCGTCCTTCTCACCCTCTCCGTCGCTGTCCGCATCCGTGTAGAGCGGCGTCGAAGGCGTGCCGACACAAACCGTCCCCGTCTGCGCGTCGTTGCATGCATACGTCCCGCCGCAGGCCTCCGTGCACGCTGTCCCCAGTGCACCCGGCCCCTCCGCGAACAACTCGTCGGCGCGCCCGTCACAGTTGTCATCCAAGCCGTTGCACGCCTCCACGATGTTGGGATGGATGTCGGCCCGCTCGTCGTCACAATCCCCCGTCACCTCGACATGAAGCTCACTCGGCGGGTCACAGGCCTGCGTGCCGGGCACACTGCGTCCGAAGCCATCGCGGTCCTGGTCCAGGTACCAGAGCCTGTCGACGACCCCCGTCTCCTGCCGGCCGTCGCAGTTGTCGTCCAGGCCATTACAGAGCTCCGGCGCGCCAGGGAACGCCGTCGCCCGCAGGTCATCGCAGTCCGTACCCCGGTTCATCGGACCACCCGGTGAGACGAAGCCGTCACCGTCCTCGTCAGCGGTGTGCAGGTCCTCGAGCAGCCACTCCTGTCGGCCCGCGGAGGCGAAGCGGAAGGTCTGCTTCCGCTCATCCACCCACTGCTCCGCCGCGCAGCCCTTCTCGAAGACCCTGACGGTGACTTCGACGTCCCGTCCCCAGTCCGCCTTCCGGAAGACGGCGACGTTCAACACCGGGTCGTTGGGGTCGAACTGGCCGGGCGCATTGAACGCCGCGAGCACCGGCTCACCGGTGCCGCCATGGGCCTCCACGGTGATGCAGCCCTGACTGAATTTCGGATGGTGGCCAATCTTGACGTGAACCGCGGCCTCCTTCGTGTCCGGCTCTTTCGAGTCCTTCTTGCAGGCCAGCAGCAACAACAGCGGCAGGAGGATGGCGGATTGACGCATGGGGTGCACTCTACCCCAGCCCCAGGCGTGACTTGCTCAAAAGCCGACTCACCCTGAAGTCCGCCCAAGTGAAAGGCCATGGACATATCACAGCCAGCGTGGACCGGCGGCACACCCACGTGTGCCTTTGCCGTCACGGCTGTGAGGTCAACCGCGCAGCAGGCACCGCCACCGCCCCACGCTGACGCAGCTCGGGCGACGCCACCGCGAACCCCTCCGGCAGCATCCGGAGGATGCGCTCCCGCCGCTGCTTGGAGCCCTCCAGCCGCCGCTCCAGCAAGGCCTTCTGCGCGCGCGTCTCCTTGTCCAGCGGCTCCGGGCGCGCCGCCAGCAACGTCAGCCGCTCCGTCACCGCTTCCACCTCCCGGTCGATGAGCACCGGCTGGATGTTCCGCGACTCCTTGCGCGCCCGCCCCACCGCGTTGTTCTCAATCCACACCGGCAGCACCGCCACTTCCTCCAGCGCCACCGACACACCGGGCATGGGCCGCACCAGCGACAGCCGCAGCAACATCGAATCCCGCCGGTCGCCCCCCGAGCGCTTCGCCCCCGCCGTGTGCTGGTAGAAGCGGTCCTGGTTCGCCACCAGGTTGCCCAGCGAGTACGCGATGAGCCCCTTGCGCCCATCCACCGTCTGGTACGACTCCAGCGGCTGGAGCACGTGCGGATGGTGCCCGATGACCGCCCTCGCCCCCGCGTCCAGCAACGCGCGCCCCAGCGCACGGTCCTCGGGTCGTGGCGACTCCTTGTACTCCGTCCCCCAGTGCACCAGCACGATGAGCGCGTCACACCGCGCCGCCGCGGCGCGCACGGCCTCCACGGCCTGCTCGGGCTGAACACCCCGGTGCGCTTCGTGCCCGGAGTAGGGCACCAGCGCGACATGCGGCGCCTGCGCATCCTTCGGGTTGCTGAAGCCATTGAGCAGGCGGGTGAAGGACAGGAACCCCACCTTCACGCCGCGCACGTCCACGAAGACGGGCTCCCAGGCGGCGGCCTTCGTCGCGCCCGTGCCCGCATGACGGATGCCCGCCGCCTCCAGGTGCCGCAGCGTCTCCAGGATGCCCGCGGGGTGCTGGTCCCTCGCGTGGTTGTTCGCGGTGGACACCACCTTCACCCCGGCCGAGGCCAGCGCATGCACCATGGCCGACGGCGCGTTGAACAAGAGCTCCTTCGCCACGGCCTTCTTGTTGTCGGTGACGGGCGTCTCCAGGTTCACCACGCCCACGTCCGCGGTGCGCAGCACATCCGCGATGGGCCCGAAGACATGGTCCCACCCCTCATGGTTGAGCGAGGGCGGCCGGCCTCCTTCCGGTGGCGGCGCCCCGGTGCGCGCGTGCAGCCTCGCGACCTCCTTCACCTCGCCATGGGGAATCACATCCCCACCAAACACCAGCTCCACGCGCGTGGGGGCGGAGGCACAAAGCAGGGGCAACAGCAGCAGGATGGGCGCGGACACGCCTCCACACTAATCCAGACACCCGGCCTCCCCGGAAGGCCCCCCGGGTGCCGGCGGACCACGGCTACGGCTTGCCCTTGTCGCTGCTCGCGTCACCCTCGCGTGGGTAGCCGCGCTCCTCGCGGGAGTTGCCCGCGTCGCCCCAGCGGTGGGCCTCGTTCGTCACCGCGCGGTCCTCCGCGTCCCGCTGCTCCGTCTCCGGGTCGCTCATCGACTCGCGGAGGCGCGAGTCCGGCTGCGGGGACTCGGACGCGTCACGTGACTTCGGTGTGCGCTGCTCGGCCATCGTCGTTCTCCTCTCCTGGTATGCATCCCCCTGAACGATGTGCACGCCCTGGCGGCGGGGCCAGGGGGCCCCGGGGCTCGCACGCCAGGTCGCGGGGACGGACGGCTCGGGTCATTCCGTGAACAGTGCGAGCGATACCTGCCTGCTTCCACGTTCCCCTCGGTCGCATCCCGGGCTACGGGGCCTGATGGGAGTCTCCGCATGAACCGCATGATGTCTGGCTTCTTCTGGATCAGCCTCTACCTGCTCGTCGTGCTGGTGCCCGTCTTCCTGATGCTCATCCCCCCGGCCCCGTCCGGGCGGTCCTTCTGGCTCGAGCTGTCCGTGGCGCTGGGCTTCGTGGGACTGACGCAGATTGCCGTTCAGTTCGTGCTCATCGCGCGCTTCAAGCGCATCACCGCGCCCTACGGCATCGACATCATCCTCCAGTACCACCGGCAGATCGCCATGGTCGCCGTGTGCCTGGTGCTGGCGCATCCGCTCATCATCGTCATCGACAACCCGTCCCGCCTGAAGCTGCTCAACCCCCTGGGCGGGAACTGGGCCAGCCGCGCCGCGATGATGAGCGTGCTGACGCTCGTCATCCTGGTGGTGACCTCGCAGTTCCGCGAGCGGCTCAAAATCAACTACGAGCGCTGGCGCCTCCTGCACCTGCTGCTGGGCGTGGCGGCCATCGTCTTCGCCCAGCTCCATGTCTCCATGGCGGGCCTGTACACCAACACGCCGTGGAAGCACGCCATCTGGGTGGTGACCAGCGCCGCCATGGTCATGCTCGTCATCTACCTGCGCGTCCTGCGCCCCGCGTGGCAGCGCAACTACCGCTGGCGCGTCGCCGAGGTCCGCCCCGAGCGCGGCAGCACGCACTCCCTGGTGCTGGAGCCCGTGGGGGACCACGGCATGCGCTTCGACCCCGGCCAGTTCGCCTGGATCAAGCTGGAGGGCTCGCCCTTCACGATGGAAGAGCACCCCTTCAGCTTCTCCTCCAGCGCCGAGCGCTCGGACCGGCTGGAGTTCGGCATCAAGTCGCTGGGTGACTTCACCCGCCGCATCGGCGACGTCCCACCGGGCACGCGCGCGTACCTCGACGGCCCTCATGGCGCCTTCAGCATCGACCGCTATCCCGCCGTCGGCTACGTGTTCATCGCGGGCGGCGTGGGCATCACCCCCATCCTCTCCTTCCTGCGCACCATGGCGGACCGCAAGGACCACCGGCCCGTCACGCTCTTCTACGCCGACAACGACTGGGACAGCGTGGCCTTCCGCGAGGCCCTGGCCGAGCTCGAGGAGAAGCTGGACCTGCATTGCGTCTACGTCCTCAAGGAGCCCGCCGAGGACTGGAAGGGCGAGCGCGGCTTCCTCACCGGCGAGGTGCTGGACCGGCACCTGCCGAAGGAGAAGCTCGCGCGCTTCTTCTTCATCTGCGGCCCGCCGCCCATGATGACGGCGGTGCACGAAGCCCTCCAGGAGCGCGGCGTCCCCGAGGCGCGCGTCCACCTCGAGAAGTTCAACCTCGCCTAGGCCGGAGCCTCTGCCACCATGCGACACCTCGTGGCGAACATCGCCACCTACACCATCGCCGCGCTGCTCATCCTGGGCTCCGCGCTGTTCGCCTGGATGCGCTCCGCGCAGCTCGTCCTCTCCGACGAGTACGCGACGCTCGCTCGATATGAGCCCACCCCGGAGCACCAGTTCGAGTGGCGCGAGGTGGGCGAGCACGCCTACGCGAGCAACTGCCGGAACTGTCATGGCGGCGAAGGCCAGGGTTGGGACCAGTACCCTGGCCTCCAGGACACCGCGCGCCTCTTCGCCGCGCCGGGCGGACGCGAGTACCTGGTGGAGCTGCACCTCCACGGCCTGACGAGCCCCCGCTGGGGCGCGCCCATGCCCTCCATGGGCCACCTGCCGGATGTGGAGCTGGCGGCGGTGCTGAACCATGTGCTCACCCACTTCGGCAACACGCCGCCCCCTGGAACGCGGCTGTACGTTCCAGCGGACATCGCCGCGCTGCGTGGACCGAAGCGCTCACCGTGGGAGGTGAATGAACTCCGTCCCGGTGGGGCCGAAGAGGCCTCCGGCCGGACCGTCAACTAGCGGCGGAAGGGCGCGAGCACGACAGCCCGCGCCAACGCCCCACGGCGCCTGCGAGCCACCGCGCCCACCAGCAGCGCCACCCCCGCGGCGCCCAGCGCACCGGGCGCCGCGGCGCAGCCATCGCCGCCGGAATCGCGGACGCCCGAGCACGTCACCTCCGCGCTGACGGCGAGCTGCTGGTCCGCGCCGTCCACGCGCACCGTGTAGGACTGCTCGACGAAGCGCACTTCCTCGCGGTCCTTACGGGCGAAGATGAAGCCCACCTCTTCACCTGACGGGAGCTCCTGGGTGCATCTGCCGTCCGGACAGTTCCACAGCGGCCAGTCAACGAGCGTCACCGTCTGCTCGCAGGCGTTGCGCACGGTGCTCTGCCCACAGCTCACGGCCGTGCGCACGGTGAGGCACGGCACCTCGGAGACGACGCTCTGGTTCGACGTGGAGCAATCGCACGGCGGCGACTCCGCCCGAGCGCTCCCCGACAGTCCCAGCACCAGCACACTGGCGCAGCCCAGCCAGGCCGTCATGCGCCGGGCGCCAACAAGCTTTCCTTCCATCGACAACTCCCCTACCCGATTGCGCCGGCCCCGTCCGCGGCGCGCAGCCTGTAACAGACACGGCCGCGCTCCAAGTCACCGTTGCCGGGTGAGGGGTACCTCCTCCACCGCGCGCTACTTGGTCCCGAAGAGCCGGTCTCCCGCGTCGCCCAGGCCCGGGAGGATGTAGCCGTGCTCGTCCAGCCGCTCGTCGATGGCCGCGGTGTAGACGTGGACGTCCGGGTGGTGCTCGCGCAGGTTCGTCAGGCCCTCCGGGCACGCCAGCAGACACACGAAGCGCAGCGAGCCGGGCTTGCTCTTCTTCAGCCGCTGGAGCGCGGCCACCGCCGAGTTGCCCGTGGCCAGCATCGGGTCACACACCACCACGTCGCGGTCCGCGAGCTGGCCGGGCACGCGGTAGTAGTACTCCACCGGCGACAGCGTCTCCGGGTCCCGGTACAGGCCGATGTGCCCCACGCGCGCGGAGGGCACCAGTTGCAGCATCCCGTCGAGGATGCCCTGCCCCGCGCGCATGATGGCCACCAGCACCAGCTTCTTGCCGTCCAGCACCGGCGCCACCGTGCGCGCCATGGGCGTCTGGATGTCCTCCTCGCGCACCTTGAGGTCTCTCAGCGCCTCATAGGCGAGCAGCAGCGAGGTCTCCTGGAGCAGCGCCCGGAAGGAGGCGGTGCTCGTCTCCACCCGGCGCATCTGCGTGAGCTTGTGCTTCACCAGCGGGTGGTCCACCACCGTGCAGTTTGGAAACTCCATTGCGTCCTCCCGTCAGAACACCGTGCCGTCACTGTCCACGCGGATGGGCGGCCCGCCCCCGGGACGCCGCTCCGCCGCCACGCGCCGGCCCGCGGTCCACGTGCCGCCCTGGAGCACCTTGCCCAGCGGCAGCTCCTCCGCGCTCAACCCCAGCCGGCCGCGCACCAGCGCCGCCACCCGGTCCAGCAGCGCCACCGTCAGCGCGCGCCACTCCACGATGGGCTCGTCACCCGGGTGGAAGGACTGCGTGAAGAGCCGCGGCTCCCGGGGTGACAGCACGCCCAGGTCCACCAGCAGGCCGCCGTTGCGGTACTCGGGCAGGCCGGTGAGCCCATCCAGCTCCGTCACCACCACGCCCGCCTCGGACAGCGGCTCCACCAGGGAGTACGTCAGCCACTGCGACAGCTTGTGGAAGGGCACCAGCGCCTCCAGGCTCTCCACCGGCCCCAGCGCGGGATGCGGCCACACGTCGCCCAGGTTCACCGCGTCCACCATCACCCGGCCCGGCCAGATGGGGCCCAGCACCTCCAGCACCAGCCCCAGCAGCTCCGCGGCGCGCACGCTGCGGTGCTGCGCGGTGATGATGTCCAGCAACGCGCCCGGCCGGGGCAGCACCTTCGCCAGCCCGTGCAGCAGGTGCAGCCGGCCGTCCAGCCCATCCACCGGGTTGGCGTCCGTCACCTGCATGCCCCGCGCGAGCGCCTCACGCGTGAGCCGGCCCAGCGCCTCCGCGTCCACGCGCAGCGGCCGGTCCGGGTCCGACGAGAAGCGCCCCTCCATGAACATGCGGAAGCTGGCCACGGCCAGGCCCTCGGAGCGCGCCCACGTCTTCCCGCCGGCCTCCTGGTAGCGCCACTGCGGACCGCTGCCCGCGTCCAGCAGCACGCTCACCACCACCAGGTCCAGCTTCGCGCGCGCCCGCTCTTGAAGCGTGGCGTCCTTCAGCCGCGCCTCCAGCTCCGCCAGCCGCGCCACGCCACCCACGTCGAAGTGGCGCCAGCGGCTGTGCAGCGGCACGTCCAGCGTGGGGTAGTGCTCGCGCGTCACGTGCAGCACCGTGTCCACGACGATGGGGAGCCGCGACGGCTCGACCCGGAAGTGCTCCAGCTTGCCCTCAAGCCCCAGGTCCAGGAGCTGGTGACAGCGCTCGCGGATGGCGGACGGCGTGCGCAGCCACGCCACGGCGGGAGAGAGGTCCAACCTCGCCAAGGCGGAATCAGACATCGAGGTCCCGCCCCTTCACCCGCGCCAGCTCCGCCGCGTCCGCCACCGGCCCTTGCGTGAAGTAGCC
Organism: Myxococcus sp. SDU36; assembly: GCF_030168875.1. NCBI lineage: Bacteria > Pseudomonadati > Myxococcota > Myxococcia > Myxococcales > Myxococcaceae > Myxococcus > Myxococcus sp. SDU36. The sequence continues at coordinate 6,697,796 of NZ_CP077414.1, read as the reverse complement.
CGCGGCCTTCTTCGCCTCCATCTCCACCTTGGCGTCGGCGGGGATGAGCGCGTCGGGGATGGGGACGCGCTCCAGGATTTCGATGCCCGAGCGCGTAATCGCGTCGTGCTTCATGTCGCTCATGGACACGAAGCGGTGGATGCGGGTGATGCCCAGCCAGTGCAGCACGTCCGGCATCAGCTCCTGGAAGCGCATGTCCTGCACGCCGGCCACGCACTCGGTGCGCTGGAAGTAGGTGGCCGCGGAGTCGCCGCCCTCCTGCCGCTTGCGCGCGTTGTACACGAGGAACTTTGTCACCTCGCCCAGCGCCCGGCCTTCCTTGCGCAGGTAGACGATGAGCCCCGCGCCGCCCGCCTGCGCGGCGCGGACGCACTCCTCGATGCCGTGCGCCAGGTAGGGCCGGCAGGTGCAGATGTCGCTGCCGAACACGTCGGAGCCATTGCACTCGTCATGCACGCGCACCGTCAGCGGCACGTCCCGGTCCGCCAGCGTCTCGATGCCGCCGAAGACGTACAGCGTCAGCCCGCCGATGGGCGGCAGGAAGACGTGCAGGTCCGGGCGCGTAATCAGCTCCGGGAACATGCCGCCCGTCTGCTCGAAGAGGCCGCGGCGCAGCGCGCTCTCCGTCATGCCGAAGCGCTTCGCGATGCCCGGCAGGTACCACACCGGGTCCACCGCGGCCTTGGTCACCTTGATGTCGCCGTTGTCGCGAAGCAGGTCTCCGTCCGGCTTCAGGCGCCCGGCCTCGATGGCGTCGCGCACCTCGGGGAAGTTGATGTGCGCCTTGGTGACGGCGATGGTCGGCCGGAAGTCGATGCCCTGCTCCGCGAAGGGCCGGAACGCCTGCGGCGCGATGGCGCCCCACGGGTCCAGCGAGACGATGCGCTGCGGGTCACTCCACGACGGATGCGGGCCCACCTGCGCGGCGGGCGCGGTGTTCTTCAGGTCCGCGCGGTGGTCCTGCGGCAGCATGCCCGCGGCCACGGCGAGCGCTCGGTACACGGCATACGCGCCGGCGTGCGTGCCAATCACGTTGCGGTGCCCGGCCTCCGTCAGCGTGGCGACGACGGGGCCGCGGCGCGTCGGCTCGCCGTCTCCCCAGCGGATGGGGACGCTGGGAACGTCGCCATCCGGGTGGGAGGTGAGGCGGATGTGGTTGGGATTCTTTTTCTCGGCCATGGGAGCGCCCTCCTTGCGGGCGCGGGAGCAAAGTCGGGGTGCGGGGGCGGTGCTTCGCGGCGTGGGGCGCGCTTCAGCTCATCCACGAGCCGTCGGTCCGGGCCGACCACTTGCGGGTGACCTTCTTCACCTGCGTCCAGAAGTCGAGGCTGGACGGCCCGGTGATGTCCCCGTGCCCGAAGCGCGAATCACCCGTGCCACCGAAGGAGAACGGCTCACGCGGAACGGGGACGCCCACGTTGACGCCCACCATGCCGGCGCGCACGCCCTCCACCACCAGCTGCGCCACCCCACCGTTGGTGGTGAAGATGGACGCCGCGTTGCCGTAGGGCGACGCGTTCTCCACCGCCAGCGCCGCGGACAGCGTGGGCACCCGGACGATGGAGAGCACCGGGCCGAACAGCTCGCGCCGCGCCGCCTCCATCTCCGGGCGCACGCCGTCCAGCAGCGTGGGGCCCAGCCAGTTGCCACCGGCCCACGGCTCGCCCCGCGGCTTGCGGCCACGGCCGTCCAGCAGCACCCGCGCGCCCTCGGCCTCCGCGCGGGCCAGGGCCGTCTCCAGGCGGTCCAATGAACCGCGGTCGATGAGCGCGCCCATGCCGGGCCCCAACTCCAGCTTCGCCGCGCGGCGGAGGACTTCCTGGAGAATGGACTCCACGTCGCCCACCGCGAGCAGCACGCTGGCCGCCATGCAGCGCTGGCCCGCGCAGCCGGTGAACGAGTCCACCACCGCCTGCGGCGTCAGCTCCGGGTCCGCGTCCGGCACGACGATGAGGTGGTTCTTGGCGCTGCCCAGCGCCAGCACGCGCTTGCCGCGCTTGCAGCCCTCCGCGTACAGGTGGCGCGCCACCGCGGACGAGCCGACGAAGCCCACCGCCTGCACGTCCGGATGCGCCACCAGCGCGTCCACCGCCTCCTTGCCGCCGTGCACGACGGAGAAGACGCCCGCGGGGTAGCCCGCCTCGCACATGAGCTCGCCCAGCGCGCACGCCGTCAGCGGCACCTTCTCCGACGGCTTGAGGATGAAGGTGTTGCCCAGCGTGACGGCGATGGGGAACATCCACATCGGCACCATCGCCGGGAAGTTGAAGGGTGTGATGCCGGCGACCACGCCCAGCGGCTCGCGGCGGTACTCACAGGAGACACCCCGGCTGACCTCCAGGTGCGCGCCCGTGTCGAGGTTCTGGAGGGACAGCGCGAAGTCGCAGACCTCCATGCCCTTGAGCAGGCCCGCGCGGGCCTCCGCCACCGTCTTCCCCGCCTCGCTGGCGGCGAGCTGGGCCAGGGCGTCCAAATCCCGTTCAAGGAGCTGGCGGAAGCGATACAGGAACTGCGTGCGCTCCCGCAGCGGGGTGTCCTTCCAGGACGTCGCCGCCGCCTTCGCGGCCTCCACTGCCTGGGAGACTCCCGCGCCGGACGTGAGGGGAACCCTGCCAATGACGGTGCCGGTGTAGGGGCTCCGGACATCGAGCTGCGCCGCACCGGGCGGCACCTGCCAGCTTCCTCCAACGAGGTTACGGCACGAGACGACGCTCCGCGGAAGCTGGATGAAGGACACGCGCACCCCCCAGGTGTCTGGCGTGAAGAAATGGCCTGCCATCGTAACCGGGGGAATGGGCTGTCATGCAACCCAGGGGTCCCCGAGGGTGTCTTCAGACACGCCCAATGGAAGACATCCGGGCACTCATTCTGTCGGATAGCGGACCCATCCCTCGGACGGGTGACAGGGATTGTGTTCAGCGGGAGTCAGATGCCGCCAGCAGGCCGCGCAGCCGGGTGATGGTGGCCGTGTCGTCCGCGTCCAGCGTGAGGCCCGCGGCCTGGACTTCTTCGTACAACGCGAGCGCGTAGTGGAAGCGGGAGGTGGCCGTGGCGGCGTCCCCCTGCTCGGCGATCAGCGCTGCGTCCTCGGCGACCAGGCGCGCGAGCACCTTCACGCGCGGAGGGGCGCCCAGCAGTCGCGCGGTGGACGCCGGGTCCGCCATCAGCAGCGCGGCGTACTCCATGCCCAACGTGGACAGCGCCGTCTCCTGGATGAGGCGCTGGGCGTCCGCGAGCTTCTTCTCCCGGCCCGCCTTGATGATGCGGGCCAGCGCGGCGGCGAACTCCTCGATGAGCCGCTCGATGTAATCCTTGCGAAGGGACATGGCGGCGTGAAGGTAAGGGCTCGCTCACAAATTACTTGGAAATGAGAGGCGTTAGTGTTGCCCACCATCTGAACCTACGGTCCACACGAGATGCTGAAAGGCCACGGAACTGGGCGACTCCCGCCGTTGCAGGACTCACCACCAAAGGGGAGGGCGGTGCGGCTGATGAGATCTGCAGAACGCGGCGGAGACTGCCTCTGCAATCTTACGCTGCAGCCCGTGAGATTCCATGGCGCGAAGCCACCCGTGCAGCGAGAGAACTCTCTCTCCACGCAGTTCCTCAATGGCACGGTGGATGGCCAGCTTGTCGTTCAGCACCAGAGTGACCTCCGGATGGTGCAAGGCATACGCGATCATGGACCGCTCACCTGGACCATATCTCGGCGCGTCGAGTCGCACGAAGTCGAGTGCTTCTGGAGTTTCCGGAAGAAGCTCGGTGGGTCCACCCGCAATCGCCTGAAGCACCTCACACAGGTCAGCGTTTTCGCGTTGACGGGCATCCGTCCCCCCAATGACCTCTTCCCATACGACGTCCGTCACCAACACCGGCAACCGCCCCACGGACTTAAAGGCGTCCATCTGGCCAGACTTCTGGACCGGGATGATGATGTCGGCATCAAGCGCGTAAAGCATCAAGCGCCCAACAAGTCCTCAATGGAGTATCCCAGCAGTTCACGCGCCCTGCCGCTCGAGATGAGTTCTCGCTGGAAAGCCTCCAGTACCCTCCGCTGGAGCCCATCAAACCGGGTATCCTCCTCGAACCCCATCACCTCGGTTACCTCTGCGGTCATCAGCAGAATGTCGACCATGGACTCGTCGAAGTACCGCAGGTTCTTGAGGTGCCAAGTCATGGCTGAATAGCTGAGGCCGAAGTGGCGCTTAGCCTCGCTTACCAGCCTGCGAGCCTCCACCGTGCCTATTGCCCCAGATGATGGAGGGCCGAACTTCTCATGAACCGCGAAGTCAGGTGCCAGCAGCATGGCTGCAAAAGCGTTCACGCGCTTTTCCGTCGGGGAATTCTCGAACCAGAAACGGCGCGACTGAAGCTCGCCCACGTCCGTCTCGACAGCTTCAGGTCCCAGGTCGAGCAACTGATGAGCCAGTTCGTGCGCGAGGACGAATCGCCGCTGTGCCTCGCTCTGGAGCTGGGCATTCACGACGATCAACCGGGCATCCCCTGTCCGGCAGCTCGCGCCAAGTACGCCCCGGTTCCCGAAAGAATGGGTCAGGACCAGAGTATTGAACCGATTTTCAATCAACCGAGCGAGGCTCTTAAGTGGTCCTGTGCGCTCAGGCAGGAACTCACGCGCCTTTCGCGCCTGTCGATAACCCTCTTGGTAGGCCTCCCTCTCTGGCGCAACCTTGGGCGTGAAGCAATCTGCCAACCGCTCCACCCCAAGAAGCATGCCCAGTTCCGCGAACGCCCGGGCGCGGCTCAGCCCCTCCGCCATGGCATCCAGGTCGGCCCTCTCCAGTTCCACGCTGCCTCGCTGCTTGAGCAGCACCTGCGGGGCAACGAAGGCGGCAGACTCCTTCGCTGAGGTATGGACCAACTCGGCGGAGTCTACGCCCAGGACACGTGCCAGTCGGCCAAGCGCTGCGATGCCAAGGCCTCCCTCACCTCGCTCGAAACGTTCAATGGCATCAGGGCTGAGCCGCGCCTGCGTTGCCAGAGTCCCAATATCAAGCCGCGACTCCTCCCGGCGGGCGCTCAAACGCCTGCCTAGCTTCTGAAGGGGTGGGGAGTAACTTTCGGCCATGGTGTTAGCGTGAATGTACCCTGCGGCCTTGACACTCGCAACGCAAGTGACTCAGCCGAACAAGGGCATCTTGCAACCTGGCAAGGCCGCATCACTGCAGGTCCAGCGGGGCTCCAGGCCGTTGCGGAGAGGACAGAAAACCGGCGAATGCCCTAGACGTCCTTCGCGGCGCGGCCTGAGTCGGCGCCTTCACCCAGGTGTAGTTCGCGCAAACGACGCCCCCTGCTCTCTGAAGCATCCAGGGGGCGCAGCGGACAGGCCCCACCCGTCGGCGGCGGCCGACACCGGCCTGGTGCATAGGCAACCATCCAAGCGGCCTGGAACATGGGCCTCACGGTTATTCGCGGCTAGAGTCGCGGGCCGGGTGCATCGGCCATGAGCATGAGAGACAGCGGCAGCGGACGCGCAGGCACGGGCAATCGCGAGGACGACGCCTTCGGCACCGGCCCTGGGTCGCGGCGCGAGGACGCGCCCCCCGTGCCTCAGGTGGGGCGCTACTTCCTCCTCAAGCGCCTGGGCCAGGGCGGTATGGGCGTGGTGTACGCGGCCTATGACCCGGACCTGGACCGCAAGGTGGCGCTCAAGCTGCTGCACGCGGACAGCAGCACGGATTCAGAGGAGGCCCGGGCGCGGCTGCTGCGCGAGGCGCAGGCCATGGCGCGCGTGTCGCACCCCAACGTCATCCCCATCTTCGACGTGGACGTGTGGGGGGACCGCGTCTTCCTGGCCATGGAGCTGGTGGACGGCGGCACCCTGGCCTCGTGGGTGAAGGAGGGGCAGCGCTCCTGGCGCGAGGTGCTGGAGGCCTTCCTCTCCGCGGGCCGGGGACTCCAGGCCGCGCACGAGGCCGGGCTGGTGCACCGCGACTTCAAGCCCGCCAACGTGCTGGTGAGCCGCGCGGGCCGCGTCTTCGTCACCGACTTCGGCCTGGCGCGACCGGTGGGCACGCTCCCCGTGGAGGAGCACCTCTCCGAGGACTCGGAGTCCCGCGTGCCCTCCGAGCGGCGCATGCTGGACACGCCCCTCACGGAGGCGGGCCTCATCATCGGCACGCCCAGCTACATGTCCCCGGAGCAGTTCCGCGGGGATGACCTGGACCCGCGCTCGGACCAGTTCAGCTTCTGCGTCGCGCTGTACTGGGCGCTCTACCGTCAGCGGCCCTTCGAGCCCGCGAAGATGGAGGCGTATGCGTCCTCGCGCAGGCCCCAGGCGCAGCCCGAGGTCGAGGCCACCGAGCCGCTGCACGCGACGGCGCCCCTGGAGCGCGAGCCCCCCAAGCCACAGCCGCCGCCCGTCCTCATCCAGGAGCCGCCGCGCGACGTGAAGGTCCCCGCCTGGGTCAAGCAGGCGATGATGCGGGGCCTGTCGCTGGACCCGGCCACGCGCTTCGCATCCATGACGGAGCTGCTGGGCGCCCTGTCGCAGGAGCACCGCCTCACGAAGCGCCGGCGCTGGGTGGCGGGCGCCAGCACCGTGGCCGCGGGCGTGGCCCTGGTGGGCGGCGTCCTCTACCAGCAGTCGCAGGTCTGCGCGGCCGCGGGCGCGCGCATGGATGCCGTCTGGAGCCCGGCGGCGAAGCAGCAGGTGGAGGCGGCCTTCCTGGCCACCGGCAAGCCCTTCGCGCAGGAGCTGGCGGGCAAGGTCTCCCAGGTGCTGGACGGCTACGCGAGCGCGTGGAAGCAGCAGAGCACCGAGGCCTGCGAGGCCACCCACGTCCACGGCGTGCAGACCGAGGAGCTGCTGACGCGGCGGACGGTGTGCCTGGCGCGGCGGCACAAGGACGTGCGCGCCACCGTGGCGCTCCTGTCCACCGCGGACGCGGCGCTGGTGGAGAAGTCGGTGGACGCGGTGCACGCCCTGCCCTCGCTGCACGAATGCGAGGACGAGGAGTCCCTGGCCGAACAGCAGCGGCTGCCCTCGGACGCGGGCAAGCGCGCCGACATCGAGAAGCTGGAGGGACAGGTCGCGAACGTGAAGGCGCTGGTGGACGCGGGCCGCTACCCAGTGGCCCTGGAGGTGGCGCGCGCGCTGGAGGCGCCGGTGCTGGCCACCGGCCACCTGCCGCTCACGGCCGAGCTGCGCTTCCACCTGGGCTGGCTCCAGGAGCAGCACGGCCAGTCCCCCGAGGCCTCGAAGCAGCTCTTCCACGCCGCGCGCGACGCCGAGGCGGGACGGGCGGACCGGCTGAAGGTCGCCATCCTCAACAAGCTGCTCTACGTGGAGGACGGCCAGCGGCACTTCACCCAGGCCTCGGACTGGGGCGAGCTGGCCCACGCCACCCTCCAGCGCCTGGGCGGCGAGCCCGTGCTGGAGGCCGACGTGCGGATGAACCAGGCCAACCTCGCGGTGTCGCAGGAGCGCTTCGACGACGCGCGCGCGCTGCTGGAGCAGGCCAAGGCGCTCCAGGCCCGCGCCCTGCCCCTGGGCCACCCCAAGCGCGCGCGGACCACCTTCCTGCTGGGCGGCGTGATGCTGGACCTGGGGCAGCCCGAGAAGGCGGCGGAGCTGCTGGAGGAAGCGCTGGTGCTGACAGAGGCCGCGGTGGGCCCCTGGCACCCGGACATGGCCCAGCGCCACGGCATGCTGTCCTTGACGCTGCGCGAGCTGAAGCAGGACGCCAGGGCCCTGAAGCACGCCCAGGCGGCGGCCCAGGTCCGCAAGGCCACGCGGGGCGAGACGAGCGTGCTCTACGCGGAGGCCCTGGACGAGGTGGGCATGTGCCTGCACGCGATGAAGCGTTACGACGAGGCGCTGAAGGCCTACGAAGAGGCGCTCTTCATCAAGCGCGCGGCGCTGCCCGCGGACGACGAGCGGCTCCAGTACTCCTATGACGGCGTGGGCCAGGCGTTGCTGGAGCTGGGCAAGGCGAACGAGTCGGTGGCGCCGCTGCGACAGGCCGTCTCCTTCGCGTCGGCCCCGCCCGACGTGCTGGCCGAGTCCGGCTTCGCCCTGGCGCGCGCCCTGTGGCAGACGCAGCAGCCCCCGGAGGCCCGCGGGGAGGCGGCCCAGGCCCGGGCGCGCTTCACCGAGGCCGGCCTGGAGGCGCGGGTGGCGGACGTGGACGCCTGGCTGTCGACGCTGCCGCCCGAGCCGGCCCCGGCTCGCGCTCGTCCGCCCGCCCGCAGGCCCCGGCGGTGAAGCCGCCACGGACCCGACGGGTGGCGGGCCGCCCCGGCCGTGTTAGCGTCCCGCTCCCGTGGCCCCGTCGAACGAAGAGGAACCCGCGCTGGACCCGACGCTGACGCTGAGCCGCGCGCGGCAAGGCCGGCTCCGTCTGAAGCTCATGGTGCTGTCCGGCCCCGAGTCCGGCCAGAGCCACGCGCTCACCAGGCCCGAGTACGTGCTGGGCAAGGCCCCCACGTGCGACATCGTCCTCACCGACAAGACGATTTCCCGCGAGCACCTCAAGCTGACGGTCCATGACGAGCACGTGGTGGCCACCGACCTGGGCTCGCGCAACGGCTCCTCGTGTGACGGCCGCCGCTTCACCGAGCTGGAGCTGCACCCGGGCACCGTCATCACCCTGGGCACCACCGAGCTGAAGCTGGTGCCGGAGGAGACGGCGAAGCGCACGCTGCTGCTCTCCAACCGCGACCGCTTCGGCGCGCTGGTGGGCAACAGCCGCCGGATGCGCGAGGTGTTCACCCTGCTGGAGCGCATGTCCCCGGGCGGCGCGGACGTGCTCATCCAGGGCGAGACGGGCACCGGCAAGGACCTGTGCGCCGAAGCCATCCACCAGGCCAGCCGCCGCGCCAGCGGGCCCTTCGTCATCGTGGACCTGGCGGGCGTGGCTCCCTCGCTCATCGAGTCCGAGCTGTTCGGCCACGTGAAGGGCGCCTTCACCAACGCCCAGAGCGACCGGGCCGGCGCCTTCGAGCGCGCCCACAACGGCACCGTCTTCCTGGACGAGGTCGGCGAGCTGCCGCTGGAGCTCCAGCCCCGCCTGCTGCGCGTGCTGGAGCGCCGCCAGGTGAAGCGCGTGGGCGCCAACGACTACGTCACCGTCAACATGCGCGTGGTGACGGCCACCCACCGGGATTTGGAGGACGCCGTGCGGCAGGGGAAGTTCCGCCGCGACCTCTTCCACCGGCTCGCCGTGCTCCGCGTGACGATGCCCTCCCTGCGCGAGCGCCCCGAGGACATCCCCCTGCTCATCGACAACATGCTCGAGCAGACGGGCCGTCCGCCCAGCGCCCTGTCGGACCAGACACGCGCGCTGCTCACCCAGTACCCCTGGCCCGGCAACGTGCGCGAGCTGCGCAACGTGGTGGAGCAGGTGGTGAACCTGGGCGAGGAGGCCCTCCCGGACCTGGAGTCCGCCGACAGCGAGCGAGGCCCCAGCGCGGCCGACCTGGACCTGCCCTTCAAGGAGGCCAAGGAGCGGCTCGTGGAGGGCTTCGAGCGCGACTACCTCCGCAACCTCCTGGAGCGCTGCGAGGGCAACATCTCCCGCGCCTCCCGCGAGGCCGACATCGACCGCGTCTACCTCCGCAAGCTCTTGAAAAAGCACGGTATTGAACCGAGCAGCGGCCTCTGAGCGGCGCGGAAACAACTTTCTCCAGACTTTGGAGATAACCTCGGATTGGAGCCATGTGGGCTCCGCCCAGCCCCAGGGAAGACCGCCCATGCGAGTGAACCTCTTCCAGACCATCGCGAGGCTCTCGGAGGCCCGGCCGCAGCAGAGCGTGCAGCCCGCCGCGTCCGAGCCTGTCCAGGCCCAGGCCCCCCAGCCGCCCTCCGTCCCCGACGTGGTGGCCCAGTACTTCACCGACAGCTTCGAGGCCGTGGACGCGACCTCGGACGTCATCAAGCAGACCAAGGACGCCAACTGCGGCGCCGCGGTGGCCACCCTGCTGTCGCCCACGGCGGGCAAGGACTCCGTGGCGGCGGCGAAGAAGATGGACTCGCTGGAGTCGCGCTTCACCGACGGGGGCGGGACGACGCCGGAGGAGCTGGCGAAGATGTTCGCGCACGAGGGCCTGGAGGTGAAGAAGGGCACCTCGAACTTCGACATGCCGTCGGTGAACGAGGCGCTGGCCCGCGGACAGAAGGCCGTCGTCCAGTTGGACACCAACCGGCTCGCCACGGGCGTGGACTCCAAGGTCGCCGGTGGCTCGCACTGGGTCGTCGTCGACGGCATGGACGACCAGGGCAACTACCAGGTGAAGGACACGAACACGGGCTCCAAGTACACCGTGTCCGGCCAGCAGATTGCCGACGCCGTGGGCTCCGCGTGGGAGCTGCACCAGGGTGGCGGCATGCTCGTCGTCGGCGACCCGCAGACCGCCATGGACGAGGGAACGCTGGTGGAGAAGAGCGCCCTCCACACCGACGCGCTGGGCAACACCGACGGCGGCGGCTCTCGGGCTCGCGGCAGCTTCGGCCGCGAGTCCTCCTGAGCTTCTTGCCGGCGTCCTCCGCTGCCGGCGTCCGCTACGCCGGCAGCGCGCCCTGGCCCGACGCCAGGGTGCTGGCGAACTGATTCACCTTCTGCACGTAGCTGGCGTCACCCGTGCCCGCGGGAATCGCGTGCGGGTTGCTCTTGTCCACGCCGTTCGGACCAGAGTTGTACGCGCGCAGGGCCAGGTCCCAGCTCCCGAACTGCTCCTTCATGTCCTTCATGTAGCAGGCACCCGCGAGGATGTTCGTCTCCGGGTCGGAGAGGCTCTTGCCCTGCAGCTCGGGGTGCTTGCTCTGCAGCTCCTTGAAGGTGTTGGGGTTCACCTGCATCAGCCCGGTGTCCGTCAGGCCGTTGCCACCGTTGGTGGACGTAGCGGCCACGTCACCGCGGGACTCGGCCCACACCTGCGCGGCCAGCATCTCCACTGGCACGCCCGTCTTGGCCGCCGCGGACTCGAGCGCCGGGCGCAGCTTCTCCAGCGCGGGAGGCAGGTTGCCCCCCAGGCTCGCGCCGCCAGCGCCCTTGCTCGCGCCCACTGACGGTGCTGAGGGCGCCGCACCGCTTCCACCCACCGGAGCGGGGCCACCCACCGGCGCGGGCGAGGGGCCACCCACCGGCGCGGCACCCATCGGCGCGGGCGCGGAGCCACCCGCCGGCGCGGGGCCACCCGCCGGCGCGGGCGCGGAGCCACCCGCCGGCGGCGCCGACGTGAGGCCATCTACCGGATCACTCATGAACGGAGACGGGCCCTGGGCGGCGGGGTTCAGCTCCACGGGAGGACGGTTGCCGCAGGCCGACGCGGGAGAGAACGAGCTGTCCGAGAAGCACTGCGACGGGGAGGCCCCCGACGCGCCCGCGCCGCCCTGGCCGCACGCGGCGCCCTGCGCGCCACCGGCCGCGCCGCCCTGCATGGCCTGCTGGAGCTGGGTGAGCGTGCTGATGATGGCCATGGCCCCCTCCAGCAGCTTGCCCAGGGACTGGGCCTTGCCGCCGCCCATGTCGAAGCCATCCTGCTGCATTCCAAGCCGCCCCAGCGCCGGCTTCTGGGCCGAGGCCCCCGACAGCGACGCGGTAGGTAGGGAGCCGGAGACATCCTGGGCCGGGGAGCGGGTGGCGGAAGAGGCGGAGCCGCTGAGCGGAGAGAGGCGCATGGGGAAGTTCCTTCGGGGTGGGGTTGGAGGGCTTCTGTAGGCGACCCACGCACCAGTAGCAGCAGGTGTGCCAACCACCGGGCATCCCCGCCCCTCCGCCAAGTCACTGATTTTACTTGAGCCCATGTAGCGCCGGCTCCTCGTGGAGCCCTGCACCCTGGTGACTGCCGTCATGGGGCGGTGGTCGCAGTCATCAGTCCACGCTCCCACCTGGCGCGCTAACGTAGCGGCCTTCTCGTCGTGGAGGGGATGCGGGACATGAGCCAGAACGGAAGCAGTGCCGAGAGCGCGCGCGTGCGCTGGCTGGTGGTGGGTGCCTTCTCCCCGTCCCCCTCGGGCCGGCGCTTCCCTCTCACGGTGAACACCTTCGGCGATGAGCTCACGCGCGCCGCCAGCGGGCTCCGCGTCACCGTGGCCGACCGGCTGGGAGCAGGTGACACGCGCACCGTCGAGCTGTCCTTCGACCGGCTGCGCGCCTTCAGCTTCGCGGACGTCATCACCCGCGTCCCGGAGCTGCGCGCGCTGCAGCACCTGCACGAATCGCTGGCCACCTCCGACCCGCTGCGCACGCTGACGCCGGAGGAGGCCGCCACGCGCGTGGCCACCGTCACCGGGCCGGGCCGCCTGCCGGACGCGGTGGCCGAGGCCCTGCGCGCCGTCTCCGCTCCGCCGCCCGCCCCCACCGCTCCGGCCGAGCCCACCGAATCCAACGAGGACCTGGTGGAGACGCTCCTCAGTCGCGCCGACGCGGGCACGCCCGCCGCCGCGTCCCGCGCGGTGGATGCCTTCCTGCGCGCCCTCAATCCGCGCGCGCCCGCCACGCCCGCGCCCGTCGTCACGCCGGAGGCCGCCACCCGGCAGACGGCCCGAGATTTGGTGGAAGAAGCGCTGCTCCTCACGGCGAAGGACCTGCTCGGCGCCGAGCCCGTGGCCCCCCTGGAGTCCGCGTGGCGCGGCCTCAAGTGGCTGCTGGACCAGGTGCCCGCGTCCTCGGGCATCACCGTGGAGGTGCTGGACGTGGCGCGCGCCGGGCTGCTGGACGCCGTGCAGGGCGCGCTGGACGCCGAGCCCTTCGAGCGCCCCGACGCCGTCTTCCTCGCGGATGCCACCGACGACGTCGCCCTCCTGGGCAGGCTCGCGGCGCTGGGCGAGCGCGCGCAGCTCCCGGTGGTGGCCGCCGTGTCCGCGCCGCTGCTGGGCGTGGCGCAGGCGGAGCTGGCCGTGGCGCTGGAGGAGGAGCGCGAACAGGTCTCCGAGGCCTGGACGGCGCTGCGCCAGGACGAGTCCGCGCGCTGGCTGTGCGCCGTCATCAACCGCGTGGTGGTGGCCAGCGAGGGTCGCGGCGCGGCCCGGCGCGTGAGCTTCACCAGCCCCGCGCTGGCGGTGGCGGCGATGCTGGCGGCCAGCTACCGGGACACCAGCGCCTTCGCGCGCATCATGGGCCAGCAGGGCGGCCTGAAGGCGCCGGCCCTGTGGGAGCTGCCCACCGGCCGCGACACCGGGCTCGGCATCCCCACTGAGCACTTCCTCCCCATCCGGGCGCAGGCGCGGCTGGAGGAGCGCGGCATCCTGGGCCTGGGCAGCGGGCGCAACGCGGACGCGGTGCTGCTGTCCGCCGCGCCCATGGTGTTCGGCGGGGGCTACGCGGTGCCGCTGCCCGCGCAGCTGCTCACCGGGCGCATCGTGCGCTTCGCCACCTGGGTGCGGGACCAGCTCCCCGCGGGCACGGGCGGCGACGACGTGGACGCCATCTTCTCGCAGGCCGCGGAGGTGTTCCTCTTCCGGGGCGCCACGGAGAACGGGCAGCTGCGCGGCCAGCTGGTGGCCACGGACAACGGCCGCGGCGTGCACGTCACCGCCACCGTCCGCCCGGAGCACGCGGGCACGCGCTTCCAGCTCGCCTTCACCCTGCCGCTGCGCGGCTGACGTCAGTCCTGCTTGAAGCGCAGCACGTAGCCTTCGAGGAACACCGTGGGCAGGTCCATGTCCCCCACGGGTTCGCGCACATAGCCGCGCCGCAGGTACATGCGCCCCACGCCCTCCGCGCCCCTTCGGACGTGGAGGCACACGGCGTCCACGTCCCACTGGCGGGCCAGGGCCTCGGCGGCGTCCATGAGGGGCCGGGCCAGCCCGGTGCCGTGGTGACTCACGGCGGTGGCCAGGCCGCGCAGGTCGGCGGCGTTGGGCAGCCAGGCCTCGGAGCCCGGCGCGCCCGGCTTGAAGAGCGCGACGGTGCCCACCACCCGCCCGTCCACCTCGGCCACCAGCACGGTGGCCACCTCGCGCCGGGACGCGACGTCCCGCAGCGCGCGCTTGCGCTCGTCGCCATAGACGACGTCCGGGAGCTTCTTCGCGTACTGGGTGAGGAAGGCCTCCACCAACAGCTCCCCCACCACCGCGTCATCCTCGGGCCGTGCCTCGCGAACGAGGGCCCGCTCCACGACATGCCGGGTGTCCATGGCCCGACTCTACGACTGGCCGCGCGCCCGCGCGATTTCGCCCCTGTCAGCCCCGCTCATGCCTGCGTGCAGGCCGACACTGGGACGGCGTCACCACGCGCGGGTCAGAGATAGTTGCCGATGAACCACGGCAGCCGCTCGCCCAGCTTCTGCAAGAGCCCGCGCTGCTTCCACCCGCTCCAGTGAATCTCCCGCGAGTGGCGTAAATCTTTCTCGAAAGACGCGGCGAGCTGCGCCGCCAGCGCCGCATCCTCCACCACGACCGAGCACTCCTCCAACGTCGTCAACGCCAATGGGTCCAGGTTGGTGGAGCCCACGACGGAGAGCGAATCATCCACGAGCATCGTCTTGGAGTGCATCATGGACAGCTCGTACTCCCAGATGCGCACGCCGCCTTCCAACAAGCGCGCGTAGGACGCCCGCTGCGCCGCGTGCACCGGGGCGACGTCGTGGTGCCGCCCGGGCACAATCACCCGCACGTCCACGCCCTGCTTCACCTTCTCCAGGAGCATGTCGCTGATGGCGTCGGAGGGGATGAAGTACGAGTTCGCAATCCACAGCCGCTCCTCCGCCGCCGCGATGGTGAGCAGCGTCATGCGCCGCGCGTCCGACAGGAAGCGGTTGTCCGTGCTGGCCACGAAGCCCGCGCGCGCGTCCCCCGCGTAGCGCGGCTCCGGGAAGTCCGTGGCCGGCAGGAAGTCTCCACCGGCCTCCTGCCAGTTCTGCGCGAAGGCGACCTGCATCTCCTTCACGGCCGGGCCCTCCACGCGGATGTTCATGTCGCGCCAGTACTCCTCGCTCTGCGCATTCCCCATCCAGCTCTTCCAGATGCCCCAGCCGCCGGTGATGCCCACCTCGCCATCCCGTACCACCAGCTTCCGGTGGCTCCGCGCCCGGAGGCGGACCGCATCCAGGGCCGCGAAGTCCCCTTGGATGGGCCGGAAGTAGCGCGCGTCACAGCCGCTGGCCGCCAGCGCGGGAATCACCGCCTCGAAGTTGACGCTGCCCAGCGGGTCCACGAGCACGCGACACGCCACCCCGGGCCGCCGCGCCGCCAACGCCCGCACCAGCCGGTCCGACGGCTCCCCGGGCCGCCAGATGTAGCTGGTGATGTGGATGCTGGAGTGCGCGGCGAGGATCTCCTCCTCGATGGCGTCGAAGATGAAGCCGTTCTCCACCAACTCCACGCGGTGGCCCGGCACCAGCGCCACGCCCAGGGACTGAAAGAACGCGAGCGAGCGCGCCTCCGGGCTGCTCCCCGGCAACGCACGCAGCCGCAGGTCATGCCGGTGATTGGGAGCGGGACACCCGGCGACAATCAACACCACGGGCACGAGCCAGGCGAGCTTCACCGCCGGAAGCTAAGCGCCCATGGCACGTGGCGCACCTGCCGATGTCTCACGGAAGACACCCCATGGCCTCCAGGCGGCCCCAACTCCACAGGAGGGTGGAAGCCCCCGCCCCGCGTGCGCACCTTCGGGACACACCGCGTGTCGCCAATGCCCAACGTGCCTTCCCACCGACGCCATGACACCCTCGTGTGCACGCTGCTGCTGGGCTGCCTGTGGCCCACCTGGAGTCACGCGGCCGCCGCGGACGCACCGCTGCGCGACACACCCCCTTCCGAGCCTCGTTCCAGGTACTTCGACACGCCCGCCGGCACGTCACCGGAGAGAGCGGCCGTGCCCACGTACATCGAACCGGAGGACGTCCCGCTCCCGAAAAGAGCGTGGGTGGCGCACGGCGGGCTCGCGCTGCTTCCCGTGGCCGGCGTCTGGGGCGCCAGCCGCGTGGGCGGAGACACGCGCGTGGGCGCCACGGCGGCACAGACGGCGTCGGGGATGCTCCTGGGCGCCATCCCCTCGCGGCTCCTCTTCTTCCGCCCGGCGGCGCCCAGCCCGGGGCGGTGGATGGAGCTGGAGACCGTGGCCTTCGGCGGTGGCTTCGTGCTGACCCCGCCCCTGACGGCGCTCGGGACGTGGGGCCTGGGCGAGCTCGCCTTCGGCAAGAGCCACCACCCGGGCCGCGCCTACCTGGGCGCGCTCGGCGGCGCGGCGCTGGGCACGCTGTTGGGCGTCATCGTCCACGAGGCCCTGGTGAAGCTGTCCAAACCCAGCGCCCGCTTGAAGAGCGGCCGTCGGCTCATCGCCCTGGGATTCATCGGCGTGGGCGCGACGTTGGGCTATCAATGGGCAGGCGGCGGACCTCGCCCAGATGGACGCACGCAATAGTTCCGCTGCGTCTGTTTTACACACACGCGTTGTGCACCACCCAAGCCCTTGCAGTCTCAGACGCAGTGCGTGTGACACGCGGCGCATTGTGATTGTCAGACCTGGGCTCCACACTCCGCCGCGCTGTACGGACACCGCCGCTGGAGAGACCTTCATGACTGCTCGCAAGCACCTCCGAATCGCCGTCGTCCTCACCGCCGCCGCCGCCGTGCTGGGCCTGGGAATCACCATGACGCCGGCCACGGCCGTCGCCAACGACTGCCAGCCGCCCTGCTGGAAGGACCCCTTCACCGGGAAGTTGATTTGCGGCACCCCGTGTCCGTAATCCCCGGACGCACGCGCTGAAACACCTGGGGCCTCCTGCCGCACCGCGCGGAGGAGGCCCCGTTTCATTCCCAGCCGCCGCGCGGCACTGGCGTGGCGTCAGTCCGTCCGCATGGCCTCCACCGGGTCCAGCTTCGCGGCGCGCGCGGCCGGGTAGATACCGAACAGCAGGCCCACGCCGCTGCTCATGGCCAGCGACAGCACCACCGCCCAGGCCGGCACCTGCGCGGGCAGCCCCACCATCCACTTCGCCAGCTGCGCCAGGCCCATGCCCATGCCCACGCCCAGCACGCCCCCCACCAGGGACAGCACCACCGCCTCGATGGCGAACTGCGCGAGGATGCGCCGCTTCTTCGCCCCCAGCGCCTTGCGGATGCCAATCTCCCGGGTGCGCTCCGTCACCGCCACCAGCATGATGTTCAGGATGCCGATGCCGCCCACCAGCAGCGACAGCATGCACACGCCGAAGCTGGCCGCGGAAATCACCTTCGAGATGTTGTTGAACATCTCCGTGGCGCTCTCGTTGGAGAACACGAAGAAGTCATCCTCTTCCAGGGGCTTCAGGTTGTGGCGCCGCCGCATCAGCAGCGTCACCTCGTCCTGCGCGCGCTGGAGCACCTCCGCCGACTGCGCCTGGATGCTCACCCGGTAGTTGCGCACCCCGAACAGCGCCTTGTAGACGGACAGCGGCATCATCACCTGGTTGTCCTGGCTGCCCCCGCCCATGAAGCTGCCGCGGCGCTTGAGCGTGCCAATCACCCGGAAGCTGCGCCCCAGGATGCGGATGTTCTGCCCCAGGGGCTGCACGCCCGGGAACAACGTGTCCGCCAGGTCCTGGCCAATCACCGCCACGCGGCGGCCGTCCAGGTACTCCGCGTCCGTGAAGGGCCGCCCGAACTCCACCACCACCGAGTTCGTCTGGAAGTACTCCGGCGTGCCGGCCCACACCGTCACGTTGGGGCGCGACTCGCGCTGCGGCGTGGTCACCTTCTGTCCACCCTTGGAGTCCTCCGCCGCCGCCAGCAGCACCGACGGCTGCAGCCGGATGGCCTCCAAGTCTCCTTCGTTCAGCCGGGGCCGCCGCGCCAGCTCCGCCAGGGACAGGTTTCCGCCGAAGGGCAGCCGCTGCACCTGGAAGCAGTCGGAGCCCAGCTCGGACATGCTCTCGTTCACCTGGATGCGCAGGCCCTCGATGAGCCCCATCATCGACACCACCGTGGTGGCGCCGATGACGATGCCCAGCAGCGTCAGGAAGGAGCGCAGCAGGTTGGAACGGAACGTTCCGAACGCCAGCCGCAGGGTGTCCCAGATTGCCATCATCGCCGCCGTCTCCCGTCCGTCACTCGTGGCGAAGCGCTTCCACCGGGTCCAGGTTCGCCGCCCGCGCCGCCGGCCAGATGCCGAACAGCAGCCCCACCATCGCCGCGAACCCCACGCCGGCCACCACCGTCAGCGGCTCCACCGCCGCCGCCAGCGGCGTAATCAAGGACACGATGCGCGCCAGCCCCAGGCCCACCACCGTCCCCAGGGTGCCGCCCAGCGCGGACACGCACGAGGCCTCCATCAGGAACTGGAGGATGATGGTGCGCTTGCGAGCCCCCAGCGCCCGCCGCACGCCAATCTCCCGCGTCCGCTCGCGCACCGACACCAGCATGATGTTCATGATGCCGATGCCGCCCACCAGCAGCGTGATGAGGCCCACGCCCGTGGCCGCGCCATAGAGCGCCCCGGTGAGCTGCGCGTACATGTTGGCCAGCTGGTCCGGCCGGTTGATGGCGAAGTCGTCCGGCAGTCCCGGCGGCGTGTTGCGCTCCCGACGGAGCACCGCGGTGAGCTTGTCCACCACCGCCGGCGCATGCTCCGGCGACGTGACGGCCACCGCGATGTTGGGCGAGCGCTTCTTGCCGTACTGCGCCAGGAAGGTGCGGAAGGGCACCATCACCACCAGGTCCTGGTTCTCTCCCAGGATGGTGCCCTTGGCCTCCAGCGTCCCCACCACGCGGAAGGGCTTGCCCTCGAAGAGGATGCGCTGCCCCACCGGATTCACGCCGGGGAAGAGCGAGCGCACGAGCTCCGCGCCGATGACGGCCACCTGCGCCCGGTTGTCCACGTCCGCGTGGGTGAGGAAGCGGCCCCGCTCCAGGGTGAATGAGCTCACCGTGGCGTAGTCCGGCGTGGTGCCCACCAGCACCACCGAACCGATTTTGCGGTCCAGGAAGCGGGCCTCCACGCGCTCGAAGAAGAGCGGCGCCGCGGCCAGCACGTGCTCGGACGCGTTGAGGATGGGCGGCACCAGGTCCGCGCTCAGGTCCTTGCGGTTGCGGTACGTCCACCAGTCGCCGTTGAGCGTCCAGGGGAACTTCGAGATTTGGAGCGTGTTGGCGCCAATGCTCGAAAGCTGGTCCTCGAAGGAGCGGTTGATGCCCTGGATGATGCCGACAATGGCCAGCAGCGTACACACGCCCACGCCAATGCCCACCGTCGTCAGCACGGTCCGCAGGCGGTTGGAACGCAGCGAGAACAGCGCGATGCGCGCCCCCTCCCACACATCGACCCGGATGCTCACGTCAGATTCTCTCCGCTGCGTTGGACGTCGCGCTGTTGCTACGCGCCCCGGAACGGGTGATTGCACGCGACATTCCCTCGGCGCAAACCCAGCGTGCTGGAAACCCGAGTGGGGACCGCAGGTTCAGTGGGGAGCCTGCTCGGCACTTGAGATAGACCGTTATAACGGACTAGCGGAGGCCCACGGGCCCATTTAAATCCGTTTCAATGGATTAAAACCCCGGTCTGAGTCTACAACATCCGTTATAACGGATGACATGAAGCTCCATCTGGAGGCGCTCATTGACGGGGTATGGCAGCGGGCGGCGCACCTGGAATTCTCGACAACCCGAGAGGGGCGACGTGGCGGCTGCACCTTCGAGTACGACTACGACTACCTCGTTCGGTGGATCGCCGAACCGCCACCATTGGCGGCGGTGAGCCTCAAGCTCCCGGTCGAGTTCGGCCCCAAGGTCTGGCGCCGTTGGCCCGCGTTCCTCGATGACCTGCAACCCATGGGGAGTGCCCGCCGCTGGTGGCTGCGGCGACTGAACCTCCCTGATGAAGCGGCGAGTGACATCGACATCCTTTGGCAAGGCACCATTGCCCCCATCGGCAACCTCCGGCTCGAGGAGGCCGTTCCCACGAGGAAGGAGCCGCCTCAGCGGTTCCCTCTCCAGGCCGTCATCAACGGCGAGCACGCCTTCATCGAGTACGCAGCCAGCGCCGGAGAACAAGTCGGAGGCGCGACAGGCGCCGGTGGAGATTCTCCGAAGCTCCTGCTCCGCTGCGACGACACAAACCAGGTGTGGATCGACGTCTGGCAGGATGACCCTGCCTGCCCGGATCGGCACTATCTCGTCAAGTTCGCGCGCAGCCGCGACGAACGCGACCGGACCATCCTCCGGTCGGAGTACGTTTATTACAAAGCGCTCGCGGAGCTTGGCTTCGAAACGATTCCCCAAGAGGGGCTCGCGCTTCACGAAGGCCCTTCAGGCCCGAGCCTCTGGCTCCCCCGCTTCGACGTCGCGCGACGAGACGGCCGCGAGCTTCGGTTCGGACTCGAATCCATCTACTCACTGCTTCTGGCCGAGCCAGGCTCCTACCAGAAACATCAAGCGGCATTGAGCGCACTCCAGCACGTCGTCCCCGACACAGACTGGCCGACGACGCGCCTCGAATACCTGAAACGGGACCTGCTGAATCAGGTGTTCGGCAACTCGGACAACCACTGCAGGAACATCGCCGTGCTCAAGACGGACAGCACCGTCCGGCTCGCGCCCATCTTCGACTTCGCGCCGATGAAGATGGACCGCGAAGGCATCACCCGCACCACGACATGGGAAGGATACGAAGCCGGTGGGGACGTCAATTGGAATGAGCTGCTCCGAAGCTTCGGTCAAGATGAGACCTTCTTGCGCGATGGCCTCCACGACCTCGCCTTGCGCCTTCGTCGTCTCCCTGAGCTCCTCGCCGACCTCGGGCTACCGGGAGAGACGCTGGACTTCGCGGGGCTCGGCCTTCGCGGCACCGAAAAGCGCCTCCGCGCGTGGGGACTCCTGTGAAGCGCGCCGACGTCGCCCGGATGACCTCGCTCGAACGAAAGGCGCTCATGGAAGAGCTCGCCGCGATGGTCGCCAGCGGTGAGCTCAGTCTCGGCGACGCCTCGCGAATCCTTCGCGGCACGATGCTGGGAATGGACCGGAAGACCTTCGCGCACGCGGTGAAGCTCTCCACCAGCGTCGTCGCGAAGCTCGAGGACGAGCCAGACGCGAACCCGACGCTCGAGACGCTCAACAAAGTCTTCGCGCCGTTCGGAGGAAAGGTCGCGTTGACGTTTCCCCGCCTCGAGGAGCCACCTCCCCTTGATGATGCGGAGAAGCAGCGTCGAGCGATGCTCCGCGCCGCGCTCGCGAAGAGCAAGCGGCAGCGGCGGCGCTCGACAACACAGTAAGCCGCTCAACAACGGGGCATGAAGTGCTTGCCCGGTGAGGGACTTCTCCCGGCCCGAGGCCCCCTCACGGCACCGGAAAGGCCACAATCCCACCGCCGCACGGGAACAGCGGGTGCCCCGCACAGGGGCCTGGCCGGTGGTCTTCTGATAGGAGCATCCCCACCTTCCCCCCGGCATCCCGTCCATGTCCTGGGAGCCACCGCGACACATGGCCCCGCCCGCCGCTTCCACCCCCGCCGCTGCGCCGTCCGTCTTCCCGGCGTTCACGCGCTCCCAGAAGGTCTTCACCTTGCTGGGCGCGGTGCTGGGGCTGCTGCTCGCCGCGCTGGACCAGACGATTGTCGCCACCGCGGGGCCGGCCATCCAGGCGGACCTGCGAATCCCCGCCTCGCTCTACCCGTGGCTCACCACGTCGTACTTCGTCGCGTCGACGATGATGGTCCCCGTGTGGGGCAAGCTGTCGGACCTGCTGGGCCGACGCGCGGTGTTGGCCGCGGGCATCCTCATCTTCCTCGCGGGCAGCTTCCTGTGCGGGGTGGCGCGCACCACGGTGGCGCTCATCCTCTTCCGCGCCGTTCAGGGGCTGGGCAGCGCGGCGCTGTTCACCGCCGCGCTGGCGGTGGTGGCCGACCTCTTCGAGCCGCGTGAGCGCGGCAAGTACCAGGGCCTCTTTGGCGCCGTGTTCGGCCTGTCCAGCGTGGTGGGGCCGCTGGCCGGTGGGTTCATCACCGACCACCTGGGCTGGCACTGGGTGTTCTTCATCAACCTGCCCGTGGGCGCGGTGGCGCTGGCGCTGGTGCTGGCGCGCATGCCTCGGCTGAAGCCCCACCGTGAGGCCCGGGGTGGGCTGGACGTGACGGGGGCGCTGGCGCTCGCGGTGGCGCTGGTGCCGCTGCTGCTGGCGCTCAGCCTGGGGCAGCAAGACGGCGGCGATTGGGCCTGGTCATCGTGGCGCATCCTGGGCCTGTTCGCGCTGTCGGCGGCGGGGCTGGTGGCCTTCCTCTGGGCGGAGCGGCGCGCGCCCGAGCCCCTGCTCGACTTGAAGCTGTTCCGCCTGCGGGCCTTCAGCGCGGGCAACGCGGCGGTGTTCATCGTTGGCGGAGCGTTCCTGTCGGGCGTCGTCTTCCTGCCGCTGTTCATGGTGAACGTGGTGGGGCTGTCGGCGACGCGCGCGGGGCTCACCATCATGCCGCTGACGCTGGGCGTGGTGGCGGGGAACGTGCTGAGCGGGCAGCTCGTGTCCCGGGTGGGCCGCTACAAGGCGCTGCTGCTGGGCTCGCTGGTGCTGCTGATGGCGGGCTTCGCCATCATGGCCTTCACGCTGACGCCGGACTCCACCCAGGCGGAGGTGACGGCGAAGATGGTGCTGGTGGGCCTGGGGCTGGGGCCGTCCATTCCGCTCTACACGATGGCCATCCAGAACGCGGTGCCGCCAGAGCAGATTGGCGTGGGCACGGCGGCGGCCACGTTCTTCCGTCAGCTGGGCATGACGCTGGGCGTGGCGCTGCTGGGGACGGTGTTCGCGTCCACGCTGTCCTCGGAGCTGGAGGCGCGCATGGCGCAGGCGACCTCGGCGCTCCCGGACGCCGTGAAGGCCGAGGTGATGCGCGCCGCGCCGGGCGTCAGCGGCGAAGGCGGCCCCACCGGACAGGTGTTCCGCGCGGGTGAGGTGAAGGCGCGGGTGCGCGCGGAGTTCGATGCCCAGCGGCGGGCAGCCGTCGCCTCCGAGGCCCGGGCGAAGGTGGACGCGGAGGAGCGACAGGCGCTGGCGGCGGTGGACGCGGCGGACCGGGCGCTGAAGGTTGCGTTCACTCGCGGCGTCTCCGCCGTGTACCGCGTCACCCTGTTCATCGCCCTGGCGGCGCTGCTGGTGACGCTGTTCCTGCCGGAGCAGCACCTGCGCCGGAGGCACCGGCGCATCGAGCCACGTCCCCGCGTCCCGGAGCCGTAGAGTCACGGCATGGCCCACGACGCGCAACAGCCCCCCACGCTCACGGACGCGGAGGCCGCCGAGCACATCCACGCGCGGTTTCCCTCGCTCGCGACGGCGCGGGTCGTCCGCCTGGGCGAGGGCACGGACCACCAGGCCTTCGAAGTGGAGGGACGCTATGTCTTCCGCTTTCCCAAGAGCGACGAAGCCGCCGAGCACCTGCAGTGGGAGGCGCGCCTGACGGCGTGGCTCGGGCCCCGCCTTCCCCTGCCGGTCCCCGTCTACCGTTTCCTCGCGCACCCCGCCGCCGACTTCGCGGGCTACGAGAAGCTCCCCGGGACGCCCGCGCTCCTCGTCGAGCCCGGACGGCTCGACCTGTCGGGCCTCGGCCGCGGGCTCGGCGCCTTCCTGGGGACGCTCCACGCGCTCGACCCCGCCGAAGCCGATGCGCTCGGTGTGCCGGGAGACGACGACCCGGAGCTCGAAGCATGGTCAGCCGCCGCCGTGGACGACCTGCGCCTCGCCGTCGAACACGGCCATGTGGAACCGAGCCGGGCGGCGGACTGGGAGCAGCGGCTCAGGGTGCGTCCCACGGAGGGACGCGGCGCGCCCCGGCTGGTCCACGGCGACTTCGCCGCGGAGCATGTCCTGGTCGATGCCCGCGGTGTTCCCACGGGAGTCATTGACTGGAGTGATGCGTGCGTCGGAGACCCCGCGAGGGATTTGGCCGGCCTGCTCCACTGGGGCGGGGCGCCCTTGCTGGCCTCCGCGCTGGAGACGTATGGCGCGGTCAGCCCCGCCGTCCTCACGCGGGCACGGTGGTTCGCCGCCTGCCGCGCGGTGGCCGACATCACCTTCGGTCAGACGCAGGGGCGGCCGGAGTACCTCGCCGCCGGACAGCGGGCGCTCACCGGACTCGAGGAGCACCCGGCCTTCGGCGCGTAACTCAGGAGCCGCTGCAACGAACCTGGATGGGGTAGCTCTCCAGCACCACGCACTCGCCGCTGCTGCACTTGAACAAGTCACAGATTTCCGGGGACTGGACGCAGCGGACTTCGGGGCCCGAGCCCAGGTTGAACGAGGCGCAGGTGAGCCCCTCGGGACATTGCTTCTGCTCCCCGGTACACGCCGGACCGAGCACCTGTCCCTCCTTCAGCGACAGCCTGGACTCGGTCGACGTGGGCACCTCGCCCTCGGCGCCACGACAGCCCGCCAGGACGAACGCGGCGATGACCCACTTCAGCCCCGGAACACGCTTGCCTTGCTTCGCCATGAATGACCTCCCACGAACCAGTGATTGTCCGAGCCAAGCAAGACATACACCAACGCAGGCAAGACCCGTAAGTTGAGCAGCCACCTGCGTCACCCGTGTGACGCCGACGACGCCATGCTCCAAGGGGTGCCTCGGGAAACTGAGGGCGCCCAGGTCGCCCTCAGTTTCCCGAGGTCTTCGACTGCTGCACAGGCGCCGGCACAGGCCCACGCGGCGCCGGCGCTTCAGGGCGCGTGAGCGTGCCGGGCATCTCCGCCAGCGCGTACGTCATCCACGCCACGGCGGCGGTGCTGCGCGCCAGGTCCTGTGGGTCCACCTTGTCCAGCGTGTCCGCCTCCGTGTGGTGCACGTCGAAGTAGCGGCTGCTGTCCACCTCCACGCCGAAGAAGGGCACGCGCGCGGGCACCAGCGGGCTGATGTCCGCCCCACCCGCCTCACGCGCGGAGAACTGCGTCACGCCCAGCGCCGTCAGCGGCGGCAGCCACGGGCGCAGCAACGCCTGTCCACCCTCGCCCGAGCGCACGCTGATGCTTACGGGCCGCCCGCCGCCCGCGTCCATCTCCAGCGCGCCGACGTGCCGGGGCAGCTCCGCGGCGTGCGCCTCCGCGTAGGCCCGCCCACCGCGCAGGCCGTTCTCCTCGTTCATGAAGAGCACCACCCGCACCGTGCGCCGGGGCGCCTGCGGAAGCTTCGCGATGAGGCGCGCGGCCTCCATCACCATCACCACGCCCGCGCCGTCGTCGTGCGCGCCCGTGCCCACGTCCCACGAATCCAGGTGCGCGCCGATGAGCACGATTTCCCGCGGCTTCTCCCGGCCGCGAATCTCCGCCACGACGTTGGAGGAATCCGCGTCCGGCAGCTCGGAGCTGCTCAGCATCAGCTTCACGCGCACCGCGCCGCCCGCCAGCAGCCGGTGGAGCAGGTCCGCGTCCTCCGTGGACACCGACGCCGCCGGAATGCGCGGCCCCTCACTGGGGAAGTTCGTCGCGCCCGTGTGCGGCGTGCGCAGCGACGCGGTGGCCAGCGAGCGCACCAGCGCGCCCACCGCGCCGTGCTTCGCGGCGGCGGCGGGGCCTCGGGAGCGCAGCCCCGCGAAGCGCCCGTAGTCCGCGGCCACCGTCATGGTGTGGTTGAAGAAGACGAACTTCCCCTTCACCACCGCGCCCAGCGCTTCCAACTGCTCCAGCGACGTCACCTCCACCACCTCGGCGGTGAGGCCCTCGGGCGCGGTGGGCGGACTGCCGCCCAGGGCCAGCAGCGCCAGGGGGTGTCCGCGCGTGCGCTCGGAGGCCAGCACCTCGCCGGACGCCTCGCCTCGCACCCAGTGCGGCACCTTCACCGGCTCCAGCCACGCCTTCACGCCGTCGGCCTTGAAGGACCGCAGCGCCCACTGCACGGCGGCCTCGGCGCCCGGCGAGCCCGACAGACGCGGACCAATGCCATCCGTCAGCTCGGCGAGCCGCGCAAAGGCATGACCATCCGTGAGCGCGGGACCGATGAGCTTCTCCGCGGTCGCCTGCGCATACACGGGCGCGGCGCGCTTCGCGGTGGCGGCGGGCTTCGCCGGGGCGGCCTTGGGCGCCGACTTCGCGGCGGGTGCGGCTCCCGCAAGCAGTTGGAGCGCGAGGGAAGCGGGCAGGATGAAGGTGGCGACGGGCAAGGTTCCTCCAGGGGAGGCGCCCACTCTCCGCCGAGGCCCTGGGGCTCGCAAGCGACGATGAGCGTCACCTTCGCCAAGACACCAGGAAACACCAGGCAGGACGCGCTGTGACCCGCTGGAGCCTCGGTTTCGCTCGGAGACGTCATCCCGCCCGGTCCCATGTTGTTCCCCGGTGTGCCACCTCGAACCACAATGGAGGGGCACACTGGGGGCACATGGCGACTCCGCCTCTGAATCGCGGGCCCACTCTCCGTTCAGGCTTCCTCGTCGGGGAGGAGCGTCCGGAGAAATTCGTCGTCGGGGCCGAGCGGTCGCCAGCCAGCAGGGGGAGGGGTGGCAAGAAGGGCGTCGCCGGCCAGCCGAGCGCGCTCTTCGTGGGTCTCCGGAGTGTACGCAGACCATGAGCCAAGCGCCTTGGCGACCTTGAATCGGTTCGCGTCATCCAGCACGTCAGGCCAACCACTCGGAAGGCTCTGAGCCAAGAGGCGCACAAGCACATCACGGACAAAGCGCGTGACCTTCTTGCTCCGTTCCGCCTCAGCGAGCAATCCGCTCAACACCTGCACGGCAGCAACGTCATTGCCAAGCTCGTCGGCCAGGGCATGCAGAGGAACGGCAGGGCGCGCCTCGGCGAAAGCGGAGAGGGAATCGTAGCCTCGCTCGCGGACCCTCTCGTAGAGGCGTGCCTTGATGTTGCCCCGCCATGCCTCTCCACCGCTCATCGTCCTCTCCCGGGAGTGAAGTTCATCGGAATCCTGTAGTCCGTCATGCGGTCCGCGACGATGTCCAGGACCTCATTCCGCGTCAACATCCGGCCAGCCCTGGCCTCAGCGTCACGGAGAGCGTGCATGACCAGCCGGCTCCACTCACCGGGCCAGGTGCGCCCCAGCTTCCAGTTTCCCCCGCCATGAATCGCCTCATGGTGGGCCTGCTCCAGCCGCACGCAGAACTGGTCGATGTCCAGGTCCCCCTTGAAGCCGCGCGCCTCGAACCACGCACGGTGCTCTTTCGGCAGGACGTGATGCTTCGGAGCCTCGGACATGCCCGCGCCCGCTCTGCCTGTCACCCGCATACCGCGCACCTCTGGGCTGTCCCCCAGCGCATCGCGCACGCTCTTGGGCAGGTCCTGGTGCGCCTGCGCCATCATCACCTGTCCGCCGTGGATGCGGATGGCCGCGCTGACGGCTGGGAGGGAGAGGACGCCCGCCTGCACGAGCCCTCGCATCATCTCCACCCACTCCGCGGAGACGACAAGCCGCGAGCCCACCATGACGCCCCCCGGACTCATCACGAGCCCCACGCCGAGCGTCGCGGGTCCGGCCGGGGGCAGCCGGGGGAGTGACAGCTTCAGCGTGGAGACCATGGCAACCAGCTCCATCACCTGCGCCGCCACCATGACCTTGCCGCCGAACTCCATGGCCGAGCGCGCATCCCGATGAATCGCGTCGAACTCGTGGCTCAGCTCCCCCATCAGCGCGGGCATCGCGGTCGCCGCCCCTTCGACGCGCTCCGAGTCCCCCGAGGCGAGGTCGGCCAGGGAGGGCTCCATCAAGCCTTGGACGCGATGCAGGTCCACGAACAGCTTCTCGGAGCTGCACATGGGGCAGTCGCGGAGCAGGGCGTCCGCGAGTTGAAGGAAGTCCACCCACGCGGACAGCAACAGCGTTCCGAACATCGAGGCCTGGAGTCGAGGCCCCGACATGCGGAGGAGGCCCCGCTCCATGTCGGAATCCCCCACCTGCGACGCCACTCCCACCAACGCGGTGGCACTCCCCAGCGCGCCTCGGAGCCACACCCGTTGCCTGGCGCCGTGGTCAAGGTAGCGCGTGAACACCCCAGGGAGTCCCCGGCCACCGAAGGAGGGCGGACGCGACGCGAGCCGGGCGCGCGCGGCTTCGCTGCCCGCCATGGAGCGCTTCACCTCCTCGATGGCGTCGAGGACGGCCTGACGCGCCGCTGCGGCACTCCGCTCCCTACCTCCAGCAGTTCCAGACACGGCGCCAGGCCCGGCATCCGTTACGTCGTGACGTAGCCTCTTGCGGCGCAATCGTCGTTGGCTCACCTCGGGCCCTGAAATAGAGGACGGAGAAGCGTCCGAGGAGCGTGAGGGCTCATCGCTCGGCGCTTCGCCCCACGCGGGGGACGTGGCCTCGCGCGGTGTGTAGCGCAGCGTGCTGACACGCCCGGGAGCATGCGGCACCGAAGCGCATCCCGTGGCCAACAGCGCCACGACCAGCAGCAGGGCGTCAGCGCGCATGGTCCACCCCCAGCCTCACCGCGGCGAAGACGCTCAACCGCAGCGTCCCTTGCGCCGTGGGGAAGAGCAGCAACAGCGCGGACAGACACCTTCGCTTCCTGTGCATATACGCCTCCAGTGCGTGCCCCGGCCTGCGGCACGCGAAACACACGTCTCCCTGTCGGCTTGCGCTGGGCCGAGAGCAAACCCAGACAGGGTGAGAGGGATTGAGGGCCGCTGTTAAACGGTCGGCTGCTTCGTCGACGCGCGCCGGGAGCCCGCACCGGGCGCCGTTGACACATCGTCCGGGTGGAGCGCACCCACCGCCGCGCGACCTGCGCCTCCACGGAGTGACGGCGCTTCCGTCGTGCCCTCGTAGCCGCCCTGCCCATTGAGGACAGGGGGCGTGATTCCGCCCTCGTCGCTGGGCACCTCGAAGTCCCAGAGGCCCTCACTGGCGTCCGCGA
Source organism: Myxococcus sp. SDU36 (assembly GCF_030168875.1). Taxonomy (NCBI): domain Bacteria; kingdom Pseudomonadati; phylum Myxococcota; class Myxococcia; order Myxococcales; family Myxococcaceae; genus Myxococcus; species Myxococcus sp. SDU36. The sequence goes on along the minus strand of NZ_CP077414.1, from coordinate 6,669,080 downwards.
GCGCCCGCTGAATCTCCTTCAATGCGTCCTCGCGTGAGTAGGGCCCCAGCCGCGCCAACTGGGTACGCAGGAGGACTTCCAGCTCGGTCGCCGTTCCGAAGCGTTCGGCGGGACTTCTGCGCAGCATGGTGTGGAGGATGTCTCGAAGCGGAATGGAGAGCCCTCGCGCGGCCTGCTCGACGTCGCCGGAGCGGAAGGCCATGGCACACCAGATGGCGTCTTCCGCGAAGTCGGGCAACTCCGCCACCACGGACGCCACCGAGGCAGAGAAGGCCTGCTCCCGCTCCGCCTCCGACATCCGCGCTTCCACTTCTTCAATGCGCACGTGGCCCGGGTCGTAGAGGTGTCGCCCGGTGGCGAACTCCAGCAGCGTCAGCCCCAGGGAGAACACGTCGGCCCGCGCGTCCACCACCTCGCCCAGCAGCAGCTCCGGTGCCGAGTAGAGGACCTCACCCTGGGGACGCGGCAGGGACGTGGCCAGCCGCCCCGAGAGGCGAGAGAAGGCCACGCCGAAGTCCGTCAGCCGCACCTCGCCATGAGGCCCCACGCGGATGCGCGCGGGGTTCACATCGCGGTTGACGATGCCCAGAGGGACTCCCGCGTCGTCCGTGCGCGCGTGCGCATAGGCCAGCGCCGCGGCGACCTCCGCGCCCACGTAGAGGATGAACGACTCGGAGAAGTAGCGCCCGCGCGCCTGGGCGACCGTCAGCAACGTGTTGAGGGACAGCCCCTCCACATGCTCCACCGCCACGCACAGGCCCTGCGCGATGTCATGGAGGCCATGGACGCGGGCGATGCCGGGGTGACGAAGGTACTGCGCCAGCCGGACCTCTTCTTCCAGGCGGGCTCGGGCGCGCAGGTACTTCTCCGTCACGTCCGTGGACTCCGGCGCCGGCAAGCACTTGAGCACCACGCAGTCTCCGAGCCCCTGAGGCGTGCGGAGCCGCGCGAGGAGGAGTTGCTCACCCACGCGCCCCTCCCCCAAGTCCCGGAAGAACTCGTAGGAGGTGTCACCGTGGGTGAACAGGACAACGCTCCCGGCGGGCCGAGAGTCAGACGGATGGGACATGGGCGGGAAGCTCCGAGTGCCCGCGCGAGAGGGATTCGCGCAAAGGCAACCTCAAGGTACCGCCAACCCACTCCGATTTGAACGACGTGTCAGGTCCAAAAACCCGGAAATCTCATTCACTGCAAGTGAATGAGAACAGGCCGGATTTGCAAAGCCCCTTTACATTCTCCGATGGAAACTAGGGCCAGCGCTCGACGAAATAGGCAGAAGCAGACTTGTTGAGCTCCATGGCCCCTGGCCTGGAGTTGGGCCCTTTTCGGAGGTACCCATTACTGCCGATGAGAACGCACACCGGAACAGTCCGGCCGTCTGGAAGGTGCGCCTCCGTGTAGCGCCCCACGGCAGCCTCTCCGCTTGTCCAGAGGTAGCCCGACATCCGCGTCCCTTCAGGGAGTCCCGGCAACCTACTGATGCGCACCACGCCAGTGACGGGGCCGTCAGAGTAGAATCCCCCCTCGCTATTGGCGCCGGGCTGGCGGATGTCCAGGGTGAGCATGAACGATTGCCCCGGCCTCATGCGCAGCCCGTTCTTGTTCGCCCTGTTGAACATGGCATCGCGGGCCTCGGCGGGACAGTCACCGGGCTCGGGCCGGACCTGAGCACCGGGGCAGCCAAGAGAGAGCGCGGCGGCGGCCGACGCACCCGCGCACGTCTTGAGGAACCCGGTCCACGGCGACGGGGGCCAGCTCGGACGGGAGGCCAGCGCCCTTGCCTTCCTGGCGGTGGACTCGGCGGACGGGGGGATTCGGGCAGGAGCGCGCTTCACGGGAGGGCTTTCTTTCTCGACAGGTGCGGGAGGGGGCAAAGCTACCCCAGGGGACGACACAGGGGGCGTTGGAGGAACGACGGGAGCCACGGACACAGCGGCGCCAGCGTCCGTTGATGGGGACGGCGCAGCGGGCTCCTCAATCCGCTGTGCCTGCTGCAACGGGGCCGTGGGGCGCAGGGCCAGGTAGCCCGCCAACGAGGCCAACAGGAGCGCAAGCGAGGCCACTGCGCCCGTCACGCGTCGTCCAGCGGCCCGCTGGGGCGTGGAGGGCGGCGCCTCGTCCTGGGGCACGTCGTTGTGCGCCACGTCCAGGGCAAGCTGCAGGTGCGGCGTGGGGACATGCACCGTCGCCGCCCACGCCTCGCCTTCTTCGCTAAGCAGCGCGTCCAGCTCGCGCCGCATAACCTCGGCGGAGGGGGCGCGCTTCTCGGGGTGGAGGGCGATGTAGTGCATGGCCGCCGCGCCCAAGGCCGCGGGCACGCGCGGATTCACGGCGTGCGGCGCGGGGGGAGGCCACCGGGCACCCATCAGGACATGGGGCGCTTCGCTCACCGGCTGGGGGTTCGTCAGCACGTCATAAAGGCAGACACCCAGCGCATACACGTCATCGGTCGCCTTGAACTCGTAGCGCGCGTCCTGGTTGTCCCCGTGCTCGCGCAGGAAGCGCGACGCCTCCGGGGAGCGATAGCGCCGGGTGCCAGGCGGCAAGGGCGTGTCCGTCAGCTCCGGAGCAAGCGTGTAGTCCCCCGCGCTGAAATCCAGGATGAAGGGCTCGCCGTCCGCGGCGCGCACGAGGATGTTCCCCAGCTTCAAGTCGCGGTGGAAGACGCCCCGCGAATGCAGGTGGGCGAGCGCGCCCGAGAGTTTACTGAATACCCGGGCCACTTCATGCGCCGTGGGGTGCGTCTTCTCCACCCACTCCCCCAGCGTGTAGCCCTCCACGTAGTCCAGGACGATGTAGAGCCACCCCTGCGTCGGGTGCTGCCAACGTCCGTGGGCGTGGACCCGCACGATGTTGGGGTGGCCGCTCACCTGGGACAGGCAGACCATCTCCCGCAGCAGCCGCGCGTCGGCCTGCTCCGAGTCCCCGCTGCTGGCGCGGTGCATGGCCAGCTTCATGGCGAAGCGGTGTCCCTCCTTCTCCACGAGGTAGACGGCGCCGAAGCTCCCCGCCCCCAACGGCTTCACGACGCGCCAGCCGTCCACCGTCTGCCCGGGTTGCAGGTGTGCCGGACTGAACCCAATCAGCATGGCGCGCGGTTCTAGAACGTAAAGCCCTGAATGAGAAGGCGCCGACGCCCGTCCTTGTCGCGCAACTCCAAGCGGAGCGCCGCGCCTTCTGGCCAGGTGGGCGCCCCGGTCTCCACCACCACGAGGGCCGCGCCGCCCGGTTCAATCCGTGGCTCCTTCATGCGCACCGCGAGCACGTTGACGCGGTCGCCACTCGCAGCCACGGAGAGCCGCGCCTCCACGGGTGTCCAAGGCTCCGAGCCGGTGTTGCGAACCCGGAGGGCCACGGCCCCCCAGCCACTCGCAAGGTACGTGACGGTCTCTTCGGACAAGAGCCCTTCTCCGGTCCCCAGGGCGTCGGTCCTGCCGACCCGGAAGCTCTCTTCTCCCAGAAGCCCGGCCAGAATCATCCCGGCCGGGCCGCTCGCCACGTTTCGCGTTCGAAGCGCGCCCAGTTCGGCGTCCTTGGCCGCACAGGCAGCGCGCACCTCGTCCAGCTCCGCCTGAATCGCATCCGCGGTACGCGGCAGACGCGCCACCATGACTTGCGCGTCCACCTCGGAGGGGTGCGTGACGAGCGAGAAGACGACGCGAGCAGGCGCCGCGCCATCCACGAACGAAACGGCCAGCTCCAGGCCCCGTCCAGGCCCCAAGTCCATCGCGGGCTTGAGCACGATGGTCCGTGACGTGACCTCGAACAGCGCGAGTCGCCCCCCAGGGCCCCCGAGCATCACCGCATCACGGTCCACGAGGGAGTCGAACTCCAAGGTCGTGAGGTAGCCCGGAGCGACGTGAAGCTCCACCGGGTTGTCGGCCGTGGCCACCGAGAGCGACACCCGCCGCCGCTTCAGCTCCCGCCCGCGAAGTCCCTCCGGGGGCTGTGCCGCGGCCGTGAGCCCCACCAGCAGCACAACGGGCAGGACAAGCCGGACAAGTGCCGGGAACACGCGCGGGCGACCTCCAAGGGGCATGGCGGAACCGTACCAGGACACGCACGACGCCCAGTCCCTCGACGGTTCGCAGCGAAGACGCAGTGCGAGCAGCCAACGCCCGTGCGTCATCCAGGCAGGGAACAAAGGAGCGGAGCGGCAATCCCAGGGGCCACCGCGCGCCGAGAGGGGGAACGCGGCGCGCGGGGCTCAACTGGGACTTCCACGGCGGTGTCGCTTTTGGGGGAGGCAATCACCGCCGCCGCGTCTCACTCCGAAGAGGAAACGTGGACGGCATGTTGAAGGGCAGCCGAGCCCCCGTCAAGCACGCTCCCCCTTCGAGCCCATAATCGGACATTCACACCCCGTGAAGACAGACGATTCCACCCCCACTGTCCAAATCGGGTGATTCCCGGGGACCTCCACCGGAAGGCGGGCATCCCGTGCGGGGCGTGTTACAGGCCCGGCAGAGGCAAGCGCATGCAATCCACCCTGACGCGGCGGCCCCAGGCGACGGCATTCAGCATCGAGGACCTGCTGGACCGCGTCCGGCGAGGTGAGGTGCGGCTGCCCCACTTCCAGCGGCCCCTGCGCTGGGAGGCCGGCGATGTGCGGGACTTGCTCGACAGCGTGTACCGCGGCTATCCCATCGGCACGCTGCTCTTCTGGAAGCGCGAGGCCCCCGCCGCCAGCGTGAGCTTCGGCCCGGTGCGCATCGACGCGCCGTCCCACAGCCAGGCGCTGTGGGTGGTGGACGGACAGCAGCGCATCACCGCGCTGGCCGCGGTGCTCCTCCACCCGGAGCAGGAGCTCGCCGCGCGGGACGGCTTCACGCTCTTCTTCGACCTGGACACGCAGGAAATCGTCCAGCCCGCGCACGGCGAGCCGACGCCTTTGCACTGGCTGCCGCTCAACCGGGTGCTCGACAGCGAGCAACTGCTGGGCTGGCTGGACCGCTACCCGGGGCGCGAGAAGAACCCGGAGCACGTGCGCGCGGCCATCCGCCTGGGCAAGGCGGCGCGCGAGTACCAGATGCCCGCGTACGTCGTCGAAGCCGCGGAGGAGAAGACGCTGCGCATCATCTTCAAGCGGCTCAACACCTCCGGAAAGCCGCTCACCGACGACGAGGTCTTCAACGCGCTCTACGGCGGCGCCGCGGGCTCGCGGCTGCCGAATCTCAAGGCGCTGGCCACCAGCCTGCTGGCGCTGGGCTTCGGCCGCATCGACGAATCCCTGCTGCTCAAGGCCGTGCTCGCGGTGCGCGGCCTGGACTTCACCCAGGACTTCCAGAAGCAGCTCCGCGAGGAGGACGACCTCACGCAGACGCTGCTCCAGACGGAAGCGGCCCTGCGCAGCGTCATCATCTTCCTCAAGCGCGACGCGGGCATCCCGCACGGGCGCCTGCTGACGAACCCGCTCTACTTCGTGCTGCTCGCGCGCTTCTTCCACCTGCACCCGGAGCCGTCGCCGCGCACCCGGGATTTGCTCGCGCGGGGGTTCTGGCGCGGCAGCCTGGTGGACAGCTTCCTCGACAGCCGGGCCCTGTCGCCGCAGGAGCTGCTGGCCGCCATCGGCCCGGACGAGGAGCAGTCCGTCCAGGCCCTGCTGGCGCAGGTGCGGCCCCTGTCCGACGAATGGCTGGCCCAGCACGCGCAGCCCGCGACGTTTGGCCTCGCGCTGCGCTCGCGTGGCATGGCCCTCAATGCCTTGTACGCGCTCCAGCCTCGGCACCTGCGCACCGGCGCCCTGCTGGAGCCATCCCAGCTCTTCAGCGACACCGAGCCCGCCAGCCTCAGCCCCGTGCTCAAGTCCCTCACCGTGCAGGAGCCGGACGCCGAGCTGAAGCTGGACCCCGCGCTGTACCGCTCCTTCCTCTTCACTCCCGCCAACTACCTGCTGCACCCGCCCCTGCCCGGCCAGCCCCTGCTGGACGTGCTGCGCGGGGAGCCCGCGCCGCCGCCCGAGGTCCTCCAGAGCCAGGCGGTGACGCCCGCCATGCGCGACACGCTGCGCGAGGGCGGCACGCTCGAGTTCCTCATGCAGCGCATGGAGCTCATCGATAGACACATCATCGAGTTCCTGCGGGCCCGCACCCGCCACGAGGAGTCGGACCGTCCGTCCCTCCAATCGCTGGTCGTCGAGGAGGAGGACTGACTTGGAGCCCACCCGCACCACGGCCGGAATCCTCGACGTCCACCTGGGCGACGTCCACGTCGGCACGCTGACGCTGCTGGAGGACGAGCGCATCGAGTTCGTCATCACGGAGGAGTACCGCCAGCGCTACCCGCGCCCGGTGCTGGGGCAGATTTTCGAGGACGACCTCACGCGCCGGCACGTCAGCCGCCTGCGCCTGCCTTCGTTCTTCTCCAACCTGCTCCCGGAGGGCACGCTGCGCGAGCTCATCGCGGAGCGGGAGCAGGTGGCCCGCCAGCGCGAGTTCTTCCTCATCGCGCGGCTGGGCGAGGACCTGCCCGGCGCCATCGTCGTGCGGCCCGCCAGCGTGCTGTCACTCAGCGGCCTGGAGCCACTGGAGGAACCCCAGACACCCCACGCGCCGCAGGAGCAGGAGCCGCTGCGCTTCTCGCTGGCGGGCGTGCAGCTCAAGTTCTCCATGCTGCGCCGGGACAAGGCGATGACGCTCCCGGCGGGCGGGCGCGGCGGCAACTGGATTGTGAAGCTGCCGGACAACCGCTACGACCGCGTCCCGGAGAACGAGTTCTCCATGATGACGTGGGCCCGCGCCGCCGGCATCACCGTGCCGGAGGTGGCGCTGCTGAACGTGGCCGACATCCAGGGCCTGCCCGAAGGCATCACCCTGCGCGAGGACGTGGCCTACGCCGTGCGCCGCTTCGACCGCCCCGAGCCCGGCCGCCGCGTCCACATGGAGGACCTGACGCAGGTGCTGGGGCTGTACGCGGACGAGAAGTACAAGAAGTACAACTACGAGACGGTCGCCAACGTCATCTACAAGGTCGCTGGCCTGGACGCGCTGCACGAGTTCCTGCGGCGGCTGGTGTTCATCGCCGTCATTGGCAACGGTGACGCGCACCACAAGAACTGGTCGCTGCTCTACCCGGACGGCACCCGCGCCACGCTGTCGCCCGCGTACGATTTGGTGTCCACGCTCCAGTACATGCCGGCGGACACGCTCGCGCTCAACTTCGCGAAGTCCAAGCGCTTCGAGGACATCTCCCTGGACGGCTTCGAACGGCTGGCCCGGAAGCTGGCGCTGCCCGTCACCGACGTGCTGCCCGTGGTGAAGTCCGCGGTGGAGGCGTCGCTCGACACCTGGTCCTCGCTCCACGCGCAGCTCCCGCTGCCGGAAGAGAGCCGCCGCCGCATCGAAGCCCACTGGAAGCGCGTGCCCCTGCTCCAGGGGCAATGAACCCGAGGCCTCGCGACGTCAGTCCCGGGTGGGGCCCGCCCCACCATGGGTACTCGGCCGCCGAGCAGGCGGCCCGTCAGCGCCTTGACTCCGAGTATGAGCGGAGCCGCCCATGAAATCAGGACATGCAATTTTTCCACAAATAGTGTCTATGTCCTGGAAAGCGCAAAGGCATCTACGAAGACCTCGCATGCCATGAGCCGGCTTTCCCCCCAAGCCGACGCTGGCTGCGCCCTGGCAACCCAAGGGAAGCATCTTGACCGAGCAGTGGGCCCACCGCTTCTTCGAGCAGTCCACGGAGCCCTCCGTCATCCTGGGTCGGGATGGCGTGTTGCTCGAAGTCAATCCTGCCTTTGGCCACCTGGTGGGCCTGTCTTTGACGTCGCTGCGCGGCATGGCCTTGCAGGATTTCATCCCCACCGAAGACGCCGCCGTCCTGTTCGCGAAGCCGGGTTCTGGGAGCCCCACCTCCCGCACCTGCCGCTGGCGCCAGCCGGATGGGTCCTGGCTGCCTCTGTCCTGGCGCATCACCGCCGCGTCGGAGTCGGAGCCGCTCTACTGCACGGTGCGGCTGGCCGCGGAGCCGTCCCCCGCGCCCTGGCCGGAGAGTGACTACCTGCCCTTCGGCCTCTACCTGGTCGACATCCGCACCCGCCGGGTCCACTACGTCAACCACCGCTTCTGCCAGTTGTGGGGCATCACCGCGCTGGAGAGCGCCATCCACCGGGGCGAGCTGACCCATGACGAGGTGATTGAACACTGCCTCAAGGCCGGCGACGCGGCGGAGTTCCTGCGCCTGTGCGCGGCCCCGGACCAGGGCTGCGTGCCGGGCCTGTTGGAGGACGAAGCCAGGCTGTCGGATGGACGCACCCTGCGCCGGCTGTCCACGTCCTCCTCGGTGGCGGGGGACGCCATGCGCTACCGGCTGTTCGCGTTCGAGGACGTCACCGAGCGCAAGCGCACGCAGGAGGCGCTGCACCGCTCGGAGGAGAGCTTCCGCAGGCTCATCGACCGGGCCCCCGAAGGCATCTTCGTGCACACCCAGCGGCGCTTCATCTACGCCAACCCCACGCTGCTGCGGGCCCTGGGCTACGACGACCCGGCCGAGCTGATGGCCAAGCCCATCTGGAGCATCGTCCATCCGGATGACCTGGAGCTCGTGAAGGACCGCGTGCACACCGCGGCCGTGAAGGGCGAGCTGGCGCCGCTGCGGGAGGTCCGCTACCTGCGGCGCGACGGCACCTGGTACGACGCGGAGAGCGTGGGCATCCCCATCGAGTTCGACGGGCACGAGGCCGTCGTGGTGATGGCGCGCGACATCACCGAGCGCAAGCAGGCCCAGTCGCAGCTCCTGCAGAACGACCGCATGGTGCTGGCCGGCACGCTGGCGGCGGGCGTGGGGCACGAAATCAACAACCCGCTGACCTACGTCATGGCCAACCTGGCCTCGGCCCTGGAGTCCGTGAGCCGCCTGGGCGCGGAGCTGACGCGGGCCGGGGAGCGTGGCCCCGGCAGCGTGGCGTGGCCCGCGACGCTGCAGGACACGGAGGCCCTGCTGAAGGAGGCGCAGGAAGGCGCCATGCGCGTGCGCAACATCGTGCGGGATTTGAAGTTCATCTCCCGTCAGGACGAGGAGCGGCGCGAAGCGGTGGACGTGCGGCAGCCGCTGGACTTCTCCATCAACATGGCCACCAGCCAGCTGCGCCACCGAGCGCGGCTCATCAAGAAGTACGAGTCCGTCCCGCGCGTGCACGCGGACGGCTCGCGACTGGGCCAGGTGTTCCTCAACCTGCTGGTGAACGCGGCGCAGGCCATCCCCGAAGGCAACGCCGAGGAGCACCACATCACCGTGTGGGTCCGCGCCGGGCCGCCGGGCCGCGTGCTGGTGGACGTGAGCGACTCCGGCTGCGGCATGGCGCCCGCGGTGCTCTCCCGCGTCTTCGACCCCTTCTTCACCACCAAGCCCGTGGGCAAGGGCACGGGGCTGGGGCTGTCCATCTGCCACAGCCTCATCCGCAAGCTGGGCGGTGACATCACCGTCCGCAGCGAGCTGGGCCGGGGCACCACCTTCACCGTCACCCTGCCCACGGCGCCGGACGCCGTCCCCACCCAGGCCGCGCCGGTGGCGCCCGCGCCCCACGCCGAGCGGCGGGGACAGGTGCTGGTGATTGACGACGAGCCCGCGGTGGGCCGCTCATTGGCGCGCATCATCGGCATGAAGCACCGGGTGACGGTGGTGAACAACGGCGAGGACGCGCTGGCGGTGCTGACGGCGGGCGCGCCCTTCGACGCCGTCTTCTGCGACCTGATGATGCCGGGCATCTCCGGCATGGACGTCTACGAGCGCGTCCGTGAGCGCGGGGACGGCATCGCGGAGCGCTTCATCTTCATCACCGGCGGCTCGTACACCACGCGGGCCCGCCAGTTCCTGGAGCGCGTGCCCAACCTCCAGATTGAGAAGCCCTTCGACGTGGAGTCGATTCATCAGGGCCTGGGACAGCTCCTGGGTACCACTGGTGGTAGCGAATGACGCCGGGCGTCCTCCCGGCCCAACCGTGAAAGGAGTCCTCGGATGATTGACGGCAACTTCGTCATCGATGCGGTGACACACGCCTACAACCTCCATCCCACGAACTACCGCGCCGGCAAGTACGCCGAGTCGCTCGCGGGGCTCATCTGGGGGCTGCACAGCGGACTGTCCGGGGAGGCGTACCGCGTCCCCACGGCGGAGGGCTTCCTGAAGAACTGGTCCGTGAGGGAGCTGGCGCACCTGCTCTTCGTGGAGAGCGGCGTCGACCTGGCGGTGCACCACGTGCTGCCGCTCCAGACGCTGTACCACGACGGCCTGTGCTCCTATGAGAAGACGCTGGAGATTCACCGCAACTACCCTCACCGCTTCCTGGTGTACGCGGGCGTGGACCCGCTGCGCGGAACGGCGGCGCTGGATGATTTGGAGCAGCAGTACGAAACGCTCAAGCCCAGCGGCCTGAAGCTCTACCCTGCGGCGTGGCTGGGGGAGAAGTTCCGCCACACGGGCTGGCGCATGGATGACCCGAGCATCGCCTTCCCGCTCTTCGAGCGGGCGCAGAAGCTGGGCATCAAGAACATCGCCGTGCACAAGGGCCTGCCCATGGGCGCGGTGCCGCTGGAGCCCTACAAGGTGGATGACATTGGCGGGGCGGCGGATGCCTTCCCTGACTTGAACTTCGAAATCGTCCACGGCGGCATGGCCTTCCTGGACGAGACGGGCATGCAGCTGTCGCTGTTCCCCAACGTGTACGTCAATCTGGAAGTGACGGGCGCGCTCATCGTGAAGCGCGAGCGCTGGTTCGCCGAGTCCCTGGCGGCGCTGCTGAAGTGGGCGGGCCCGGATAAAATCATGTGGGGCTCCGGGACGGTGTTCAGCCACCCGCACCCGGCGCTGCACAAGTTCTGGCATGACTTCCAGCTCCCGGACGAGCTGGTGCAGGTGGCGGGCATGCAGGTGACGCCGGACGTGAAGCGGATGATTCTGGGCGGCAACTACGCGCGCTACGCGGGCGTGGACGTGGAGGCGGTGAAGAAGAACATCGCCAACGACGCGTTCGCGAAGCTGAAGGCGGCGCGCGGCGACCTCCCGCCGTACAGCTACCAGGAGAGCCTGTATGAATGAGCAGACCCTGCGCGAGCGCATCCAGGACATCCCCGACCCGTGCAGTTGCGCCACGGGCGTGCCGCTGGGCATCGGGGAGATGGGGCTGATTGAGTCGGTGAAGCACACGGAGGGGCAGGTGACGGTGCGCATGCACATCACCTCGCCCATGTGCATGATGGCCGCCTACTTCATGCGGGAAATCGAGCAGCGGCTGCTGACGGTGGACGGCGTCACCGAGGTGAACGTGGAGTTCGACCAGGAGCTGAAGTGGACGCCCCAGGACATCGCGCCGGAGGCCCGTGAGCGGCTCGCGGCCAAGCGCATCACCATGCTGGGTGGCCGCCTGCTGCCGCGTGACGAGGCGCAGCGCCGCTCCTGAGCCGTACCGAGGCGCTGGCGGGTGCGTGCCCGCCAGCGTCCGGCCGCTTCAACCGCGAGGCTGCTGGAACGGCGCCATCTGGGCCGCCAGGGCGCGCTGGAACGCGGGGCGGGCCTCACAGCGTTCCTTGTACGCCTTCAGCGTGGGAAAGCCGTCGAGCACGTCCGTGTGCCGGAGGATGCGGAGCACCGTCACCATCATCAGGTCCCCCGCGGTGAAGCGGTCCTCCAGGTACTCGCGCTCGCCCAGCCGCGCCGCGAGCTCGCCCAGGCGCTCCTTCAGCGCCTCCACGATGCCCGGCCTGCGCAGCTTCACCCACTCCTCCTGGGCGAAGAACAGGTCCACCTCGGCGAGCGGCTGAATCATGATTTCAATGGAGTTGAGCGCCGCGAAGAGCCAGGTCACCGCGCGAGCCCTGCCCGCCGCGTCTGTCGGCAGCAGCGCCTCGCTCTTGTGGGCGATGTGGAGCACGATGGCGCCCGACTCGAAGAGGACCAGGCCTTCCTCCTCCAGCACCGGCACCTGCCCGAAGGGCTGGAGCTTGCGGTAGTCGGGCGAGGCCTGGACCTTGTTGTCGATGAGCCGCACCTGGTACGGCAGCCCCGCCTCTTCGAGCGCCCACCGCACCCGGAGGTCCCGCACCAGGCCCTGTGCGAACGGCGGAACCCACTTGAACGCGCTGACGGTCATCATCGTGATGTCTCCTGGTCGGTGAGCGGCATGGACGCGCCGAAGCGCGTCCTCTGGCGCGGCGTTCTCAAGCACGCGACCTGGGCGCCGTCAACGCGACAACGGTCCGCGCGCGTCCCCCACCCGGCGCACCAGCTCCGGAAACACCTTGGACACCTTGCCCAGCAGGTAGTCGCCGTAGGTCCCCTGGAAGGCGTGGACGCTGGCGCCGTCCCAGCGGCGGGCGCGGTCCTCGTCCACGTCAGCGCCGCGTGGCAGGGGGTGGACCTCGGCGGCGAAGTCCGGGTCGAAGAAGAGCGGGAAGGACAGCCTGTCCTTGCCACTCACGTTCTTCACCCGGTGCGGCGTGGAGCGGTACCAGCCGCCTGTCATCCGGTCGAGCATGTCGCCGATGTTGCACACCAGCGTCCCGGGCAGCGGCGGCGCCTCCACCCAGCCGCGCGGCGTCTTCACCTGCAACCCGCCGCTGTCATCCTGGGCCAGCAACGTGAGCAGGCCGTAGTCGGTGTGCTCCCCCACACCCCAGCGCTCTTCCTGGTGCGGGGCCTCCGCGGGGTAATGGAAGATGCGGAAGAGCACCGTCGGGTCCGCCGTGTAGTGCTGGCGGAAGTAGCCCGCGTCCAGGCCCAGGCTCAGCGCCACGCCCTCCATCAGCGCATGCGCGGCGCGCGTGCAGGCATCCATGTAGTCGAGCACCGCCTCGCGAAGCCCTGGCACCTCCGTGGGCCAGAGGTTGGCGCCGTGCAGCGGCCAGCCGGCCTGCACGCGCGGGTGCTCGCCTCCGAGCTCCGTGCCCAGATAGAGCCCCTCCTTCTGGTCCGGGCGCCCCGAGGTCAGCTCGCCGCCGAGCGGGAACCAGCCGCGCCACGCGACGCCGCCCAGCGCCATGGCGATGGCCTCCTTCGCCGCCCGGGGCAGCGCGAAGAAGCGGTGGCTCTCCCGCTCCAGCCGCGCGAGCACCTCGCCGGACACGCCGTGGCCCGTCACGTAGAAGAAGCCGCTGTCGCGACAGGCCTGCTCGATTTCACGCGCGACGCGCGCTCGCTCGGTGACGCGGGAGGCGTCAAACAGTGACGCCATGTCGATGACGGGCAAGCCGCCCCGTGCGGAATCCGGACCAGTCATTCCCGGGAGCCTACACAGGTCTGGACCCTGGCCGGGCGCGGCGCGAGAGTCCGCCTGCCTCCATGACGACGCACTCCCCTCCGGCAACTCCCCACACCGTCCTGACCAGCGGGCTCGTGTGGCTCATGGCCGCCGCCGCGGGCGCGACCGTCGCGAACCTCTATTACAACCAGCCGCTGCTCGGAGACATCGGCGCGGACCTGGGAGTCTCAGGGAGCGCGCTGGGACTGGTGCCCATGCTGACGCAGGTGGGCTACGCGGTGGGCATGTTCTTCATCGTCCCGCTGGGCGACAGCCTGGAGCGGCGGCGGGTCATCGTCACCATGAACATGCTGGTGGCGCTCGCGCTGGTGGGCGTGGCGCTCGCGCCGACCTTGCGCTGGCTGGTGGCCACGAGCTTCCTCGTGGGCGTCACCACCATCACCCCCCAGCTCCTCGCCCCCTTCGCGGCGCACCTCGCCCCCGCGGCGCAGCGAGGCCGGGTGGTGGGCACCGTCATGAGCGGCGTGCTCATGGGCATCCTCCTGTCCCGGACGGCGGCGGGCTTTGTCGGGACACACCTGGGCTGGCGCACCATGTTCTGGATTGCGGCGGGGCTGATGCTCCTGCTGGCCGGCGTGCTGCGCTTCACCCTGCCGTCGCAGCCGCCCATGGCCGCCATGCCGTACCCGCGGCTCTTGCGCTCGCTCATCCACCTGGCGCGCACCGAGCCCGTGCTGCGGCTGCATGCGGTGCTGGGCGCGCTCAGCTTCGGCGCGTTCAGCGTCTTCTGGTCCACGCTGGCGCTGTACCTCCAGAGCCTGCCGCAACAGTACGACGCGCAGGTGGCGGGGCTCTTCGGCGTGGTGGGCGTGGTGGGCGCCGCCGCGGCACCGCTGGTGGGCCGCTACGCCGACAAGCGCGGGGACCGGCGCATCAACGCCGGGGCCATCGTCGTGCTGCTGCTGTCGTTCGTCGTGATGTGGCCCCTGGGACGCTGGCTGTGGGGCATGGCGCTGGGCGTGGTGCTGCTCGATTTGGGTGTCCAGGCGAACCAGATTTCCAACCAGACGCGGGTGTACTCGCTGCGTCCGGAGGCCCGCAGCCGGCTCAACACGCTCTACATGGTGACGTACTTCGCGGGCGGCGCCGCGGGCTCGTGGCTGGGGACCTTCGCCTGGACGCACTGGGGCTGGGCCGGTGTGTGCGCCTCGGGCGCGGCGCTGTGTGTCGTGGCGCTGCTGGCGCTCAAGCGGGGGCCGAGGGGCGGCGTGCCTGAAACAGCGGAGGCCTGACGGCGCTGGGGCGCCTCATGTCCGGGCCGGGCCTTCCAGGGCCGCGGCGGGGATGAGGCGGTAGCGCTCCTGGGTTGGCACACCCAGGCGGCGGGCCAGTTGGACCAACGCCACGCCTTCGATGAAGACGAAGGCCTCCGTCTTGTGGCGGTAGGGGTCGAAGAGGCCGGAGCGCTGCTGGCGCTCGACCCAGGCGGCCTGCTCCTCAATCATGCCGTGGAGGCCCGCGTCGAAAGCGTCGGCATCCGCCGTGGACAGGGCCTTCACCACGTCGAAGCGGTGGGAGCTTCCACCCTGGAGGGTTCGCTCGAACGCGGTGAGCCCCGCGTCCACGTGAGGCTGCGCCAGCACCAGGGCGATGAGGGCACCGAAGTAGTGGAAGTCCTCCTCGGACTCCATCCGCTGCATCCAGGTCGGCGTCATCACCGTGGCAATGGACCGGGCAATGTCCCAGTTGCCCGCGGCCAGGGCGTCGAAGAGCGGGTCGCCCTTGCTGCGGGCCAGGTAGTACTGGTCGAACTCGGAGCACGCGCTCCGGCGGCTGAGCAGGTTCAGATAGAGCGTCGCCGCCTGCTCCAGGCCGTCTCGGAAGCCTTGTTCGTCCAGTTCGGACAGCAGGAGGCCACAGCCGTACTGGCGCCAGAGCGCGGCGGTCTCCAACGTCAGCTTCGCGTCCGGCTTCGCCGATGACGACTGGAGCCGGGGCATCCGCTGGCCCACCAGGAAGAGGATGTTGTCGAGGACCGAGTCCATGGGGCGCCCGGGGTTCAGCCCGGAATCTCCGTGCCTGTGGGGTGAACCGCGAGCCCGGTGAGCCCGGCCTGCTGGAAGGCCTCCAGGAGGTCGGAGCGCAGGACCATCATCTCTGGGAACTCCGCCACCCGGAACAACTGCGCATCGTCTGGAATGCTGCCATCACGGACATGCAGCATCCGAATGTCGCCCATTTCATCTGGACCATCCAACCGGTACTTTGAACGCTCGCGGTCCACGCAGGGGACGCTGCGCAGCGGGTTCGCGATGAAGTAGGGCTCCCTCATTTTGCGCCCGCGCTTGTCGAGCAAGACAAATGGCAAGAGCTCCACCGCCTCACCTACGAGACCTCGAGCCGCCAGCACCTGCTGCGCTCGCTCTGAAATGTAGAGGACGCAGTCCGGGTTGCCGATGAAGTCCGTGAGCATGTCGCCTGCGCGCTCATAGAGGCTGAGTTCGGTGGTTGGCGGCAGGTAGGGGGCCACGGGGCGGCCCTTCGTGAGATAGAAATAACGCTCAACCTTGTCTGGCAGCTCGACAATCTGCGCCGCACGCGGGTCTAACAAAGGCTTCAGCGTGTAATAGACAAAAAACATGGGCAGCTCAACCCTGAATACCCACCCCAACAGGATGAACTGCCAACCCAGTAAGCCCTGCCTCCTGAAGCGCCGCCAGCAAATCGGACCGAACGACCATCAGCTTGGGCAACTCTGCCAACCGGAAGAGTTGCGCCTGCTCTGGGATCATGCCCTCTCGAACGTGCAGCAACTTGACCTCAACAATCTGTTCTGGCGCACCGGTGCGTCGGCGACATTTCGAGCGCTCATGGTCCATACACTCCACGCGCATCAACGGATTGGCGATAGCATATGGCTCTTGAACTCGACGGCCACGTTTATCCAGAAGAACAAATGGCAACAACTCAATTGCACTTCCGATCAGTCCCCTGCTCGCAAGTACATCCTGCGCCCGCGGCGACACATAGAGCACGCGATCTGGATTATCGATAAAGTCCGTGAGCATATCACCCGCGCCTTCATTAAAGCTGAGTTCAGTCGAAGGCGGCACATAGGCCGCTGACGGAACGCCATCGCGGAGGTAAAAGTAGCGTTCGACCTTGTCTGGCAGGTCGACAATTTCCACGGCGCGAGCATCGTGTGGATGCTTGAACGTGTAATATAAATATTTCATGCAGAGCCTCTAGACATCAACAGCACCAAGCTGAATGCCAGCCTTCATCAACTTGACGTATTCAAGCAACGATTCAGAGAGAGCATTCAGCTCATCGAGAATAGCTGCCTTGAGTTCCTTGGGGTGCTGTTTCTCGATCGCGGCACGGTCAATGACATCCCTCAGGTCCCGTAGCCGCTCCTTGAGCGACGCCTGATACGCCGCATGCGCGGGCACGCCCCACGGGCAGTGGGCCGGCAGGCCCACGATGAGCGCCTCGAACTCCTGCTGCGGCAGCAGGACCATGTTCTTCTCGTTGTGGATGTTCCACCGCGAGATGAGGATGAGCTTCACCACCAGGTCGGAGCGCGCCGGGCTGCCCGACTCTCCCTTGCCGATGACCCACTCCTCCACGGCGCCCACCGGGATGAGGTGGTGGTAGTTGTGCTCGTAGGGATAGAAGGCCCCATATCCACCCTGGGTCTGGTTCTGACGCGGCTGGAACTGAGGCCGGTTCCCCTTCTTCAGCGTCTGGTTGGGCACGGGGTCCAGGTGCTTCACCCCGATGTGCCAGCCCTCCGGCCCCCGACGCAGCCAGTAGAGCGACTGCCGCGCCCTGTCGAAGAAGTCCGACAGGGTCAGCTTCCGCTTCGAGTTATCACTGACGGGGAAGCGCTTCCAGATGCGCTTCTTCGCCTTGCCGCTCAGGCCGAAGTCCTCCTGGACGAGCTTCATCCGCCGGGCAATCGCCTGATGGTCCTTGTTGTAGAGCGCGCCGCGCTCGTTCACGGACACCTTGTAGCAGTTGGACATGTGGTTGCACGGATGGGAGCCCCACCCGCCGTTGTCCGTTATCGTGTGCCGCCAGAGGCACCCGAAGCCAGCGGGCTTGTCCGTGTGGTTGAGCGTCTTCGGATCCCACGCCAGATGCGTGTCGCTGGATGCCATGCGTGCTCGCTCCTATGGGCGGACAAGAAGCCCCGAGGCCACCGCGCCCTCATCAGACCTCGACCACACGAGAATCTCATCTCCTCGCGCGTACTTCCTCACGAACGACCGCGTGGCCACGGCCATGGACACGCCACCACTGGCCGCCCCGGTGTCCCCCAGCGACACCGCCGGCCAGTGACTCCGGACCTCGGCCAACACGGAGTCCGCGGGGAGCCGCGCCAGGAGCGTGCCCCACTCCATCGCCCGTGACTCCTCGCCATTGAGGTCCCCGTACACGTCCCCAATGCGCGTCGCCCGGGCCAGCGTCCCCTCCAGCACCTCCACCAGCCGCATCGAGGGCGCAGCGCCGTCTCCCCCTCCGACACGCAGCGCCTCGACGCGCGCCTCCACCCTGGCGCCGCGCCGTCGCGCCTGGGCGGGGTCCTCCACGAGCAACGCCGCGGCGGCCTCCCCCGGCATGAACCCCACGGCACGCTCCGGCGTCTTCAGCCGCCCCTTCATGGCCAGCCACTCGAGCGCCTCCAGGTCACTCGTGAGGCTGTCCACCCCGACGATGAGCGCCCGCTGGACCTGGCCAGAGGCGATGGCCTCGTCCGCCTCGGCCATGGCCGCGAGCACGGAGACATGCCCGCGCGCCAGGACCTTCTGAAGCCTTGGCGAAAAGCGCAGGCCGCTGCGGCGGCTGACCGCCGGAAGGAGCCGCTCCTGAAGCTGCTCCACCATCAGGTCCTGTTCCGGCGTTCGAGGGCCCGACAGGCCCAGGAAGAACGCGGTGTCCTGCCAGAAGCGGGAGTCCGCTCCCGTGAGCTCCGCATAGATGCACAGGTCCCGGATGGCCTCCTGGACGAGCAGCGCATGGAGGCCCAGCCCCACGAAGCCCTCCGTGAGTCCCTGGATGGGAAAGCCCACCACGGGCTCAACGCCGGGCTCGTCTCCGGAAGAGACCACCTGCAGCCCCAGTGGGACGGGCCGCGCCATGCCGCAGCGAATCGCCGCGCACCCGGAGACCACGTCGTGGCCCAGGGAGGACACCAACCCCAATCCGGTGATGGCCAGGGACATGCCCTGATTCTAGCCGCGCCGTGGACATTCTGAACGCTCGCGGGCGGGGCCCCCCCGCACACGCTCGCATCGTCCCCGATGGGTCGGCAGCCTTCTGTCCGGCTGCCAACCTCTCCGCGCTCAGGCCGTCTTCTCCCCCGCCAGCACCACCAGGAGCTGCTTCGCCTTCACCTGGCTGCCCACGGACACGTTGAGCTCCGCGACGGTGCCCGTGACGTCCGCCACCACCTGGAACTCCATCTTCATGGCCTCCAGCACCACCAGGACGTCCCCGGGCTTCACCGCCGCGCCCACCCGCGTGTCCACGCGCAGGATGCGCCCGTCCATGGGCGCCGCCAGCCGTCCGCTGCCCACGCCATCCGACTTCGACGGCGGACGGAACGTGACGTCCGTCACGGCGTGCGCGCCCGCGCCCGAATCCAACCACAGCGTGTCCCCGTCCCGCAGGTAGCGCGCGCGGCCCCGCGTCCCGGCGCTGGCGAAGTCGAGCACCCCCGCGGACAGCCCCAACACGGACACGTCGAACGACGCCTCCCCCACGCCCACCTCGTACCCCTCCGCGGACACGGGCTGGATGGTGATGGACTCCTCCGCGCCACGGCTCGCGAGCTTCATCCGCACGGGGTGGCGGTGGGACGTGTTCCAGTTCAGAAGGGACGCATCCAGTCCCGCCGTGTCCGCCAGCTTCAAGCCTTCATCGTGGAAGAGCAGCGCCGCCGCCAGCGCCCGCACCTTCGCGTCCGCCTGGTACAGCCCCTCCACCTCCGCCGCCGGCGCGTGCTTCGCGATGAACGCCGTGTCGTACTCCCCGGAACAGAACGCCGCGTGCTCCAGCACGTACAGCAGCAGGTTCTTGTTCGTGGTGACGCCGAACACCGTCAGCTCGCGCAGCGCCTCCACCAATCGCCGGCGCGCTGTCTCCCGGTCCGGGCCGTGCGCAATCACCTTCGCCTGCATGGAGTCATAGAAGGGCGGAATCTCCTGCCCCTCCCGCACGCCGTGGTCGATGCGCACGCCCTCGCGCACCGGCGGCGCCCACGCCAGCAGCCGCCCGGCCTGGGGCGCAAAACCCTTCGCCGGGTCCTCCGCGCAGAGGCGGACCTCGATGGCGTGCCCCGACGCGGAGAGCTGCTCCTGCGTCCGAGGCAGCGGCTCCCCCGCCGCCACGCGGAGCTGCCACTCCACCAGGTCCAGCCCGGTAATCAGCTCCGTCACCGGGTGCTCCACCTGGAGCCGCGTGTTCATCTCCATGAAGTAGAAGTCACCACTGGGCGCCAGCAGGAACTCGATGGTCCCCGCTCCCCGGTAGCCAATGGCCCGGGCCGCCGCCACCGCCACCTCGCCCATGCGCGCGCGCAGCGCGGGACTCACCGCCGGTGACGGGCTCTCCTCCACGATTTTCTGGTGGCGGCGCTGCACCGAGCAGTCCCGCTCGCCCAGGTGCACCACGTTGCCGTGTGTGTCCGCGAAGATTTGGACCTCCACGTGCCGCGCGTCGATGACGGCCTTCTCCAGGATGAGCTCGCCGCTCCCGAAGGCGTTCGTCGCCTCCGAGCGCGCCGCGCGCAGGGCCGCCCGGAGCTGCGACGCCTCATCCACCCGCCGCATGCCGCGCCCGCCGCCGCCCGCCGCCGCCTTGACCATCAGCGGGAAGCCGATGCGCTCGCCCTCCGCCGCCAGCGCCTCGTCATCCAAGTCGGACGCCTCGTAGCCGGGAATGCAGGGCACGCCCGCCGCGAGCATGCGCAGCTTCGCCTGACGCTTGTTGCCCATCAGGGTGATGGCCTCGGCCTCCGGGCCGATGAACACCCGGCCCGCGTCGTGGCAGGCGCGCGCGAAGTCCGCGTTCTCCGACAGGAAGCCGTAGCCCGGGTGGATGGCCTCCGCGCCGGACACCTTCGCCGCTTCCAGAATCTTCCCGATGACCAGGTAGGACTCCTTCGCCGGAGACGGACCAATGGCCACCGCCTCGTCCGCCGCCAGCACGTGCGGCGCGGCGCGGTCCGCCTCGGAGAACACCGCGACGGTGCGGTAGCCCAGCCGCTGGCACGTCCGAATCACCCGGACGGCAATCTCGCCACGGTTCGCGATGAGGACCTTCTTGAAACGCTCCATCGTGTCCGCTCCTCTCACAGCCGCGCGACGCCGAACGTGTTGGGATGGACCTGCCGCCGCTTCGCCTCACGGCACACCGACAGCGCGAACCCGAGCACCCGCCGCGTGTCCCGCGGGTCGATGAGCCCGTCGTCGAACATCCGCGCGCTGCAGTTGAACGGGTGCGACTCCTTGTCGAACTGGTCGATGATGGGCTGGCAGAACGCCCGGATTTGCGCCTCGTCCACCACCTGCCCCTGCCGGGCCAGCTTCTCCCCGAAGACGATGGACATCACCTTCGCCGCCTGCTCGCCGCCCATGACGGCGGTGCGCGAGTTGGGCCACCCGAAGATGAAGCGCGGATGGAACGGACGGCCGCACATGCCGTAGTTCCCCGCGCCGAACGCGCCGCCAATCAGCACCGTGAGCTGCGGCACCGTGGCGTTGGCCACCGCCTGAATCATCTTCGCGCCGTGCTTCACGATGCCGCCCTGCTCCGGCTGTGTGCCCACCAGGTAGCCCGTGGTGTTCTGCAGGTAGAGGATGGGCGTGTCCTTCTGGCAGCACAACTGGATGAACTGCGCCGCCTTCGTGGCGCCGTGAGGCGAAATGGGCCCGTTGTTGCCGATGATGCCCAGCGGATGGCCGTACAGGTTCGCCCAGCCGCAGACGGTGTGCGCGTCATACGCGTCCTTGAAGCCGGTGAACTCCGAGCCATCCACGATGCGCGCGATGACCTCGCGGCAGTCGTAGGGCTTGCGGTAGTCCACGGGCACGGCGCCGCAGAGCTCGTCGGGCGAGTACACGGGCTCGGCGTAGGTGGGGCGCCCGGTGGGCGGGAGCTGCGCGTTCCACCCCAGCTTCGCCACGATTTCGCGGGCCATGCGGATGGCGTCCGCGTCGTCCTCCGCCAGGTAGTCCGCGGTGCCCGCCACCGTGGCGTGCATTTCCGCCCCGCCCAGTTCCTCATCCGTGGCGACTTCCCCCGTGGCCGCCTTGAGCAACGGCGGACCCGCGAGGAACACCTTCGCCTTCTTCTTCACCATCACCACGTAGTCGGACAGGCCCGGCAGGTACGCGCCGCCCGCAGTGCTGGAGCCGTGCACCACCGTCACCTGGGGGATGCCCGCCGCCGACAGCCGCGCCTGGTTGTAGAAGGTCTCCCCGCCCGGGATGAAAATCTCCTGCTGGTACATCAGGTTGGCGCCGCCGCTCTCCACCAGCGACACCATGGGCAGCTTGTTCTCCAGCGCCAGGGCCTGCGCGCGCAGCGCCTTCTGCACGCCCCACGGCGACGCGGTGCCCCCCTTGATGGCGGAGTTGTTCACGAAGACGATGCACCGCACCCCCGACACGTAGCCGATGCCGATGATGCTGTTGCCGCCCGCCAGCGAGCCGTCACTGTCGTCGTGGTAACCAAAGCCACACAGCGTGGACAGCTCCAGGAAGGGCGAGCCCCGGTCGAGCAGCAGCATCAGCCGCTCCCGAGGCAAGAGCTGCCCGCGCTTGTGGAACTTCTCCTTCGCCTGGTTCTCCGTGTTGCGGACCTTCGCCTCGATGGCGCGCAGCTCCGAGACGCGGGCCAGCATGTCCGCGCGGTTCGCCTTGAACGCTTCGGAGCCCGGGTCGATTCGCGATGTAATGCGTGGCATCGGTCTACTCCTGTCCTTCGCGCAGCAACGCCTCGGGGATGTCCATGTGCCGCGAGCGCAGCCACTCGCCCAGCGCCTTGCCCTGCGGGTCGAAGCGGGTGGACGAGGACACGCCCTCACCCAGCAAGCCATCCACGACGAAGTTCAGCCCCCGCAGGTTGGGGAAGACGTGCCGCTCCATGGGCAGCGGCGCGGCCTCCGGGAGCAGCTCGCGCAGCTTCTCCACGGTGAGCGCGTGCGCCAGCCACCGCCACGCCGCGTCCGTGCGCGCCCAGACGCCGATGTTCGCCGTGCCGCCCTTGTCACCGCTGCGCGCGGCGACGATGCGCCCCAGGGGAGCCCGGCGCGTGGGGCCGCCCGGCACTGGCGGTGGCAGCGAAGGTGGCTCCACGGGCTCCAGCGCGCGCGTCTGGCCGGGAGGAGGGACGGCGGTGCGCGTACCATCCTCCAGGACGGCGACATGCTCCACGCGCCCCGCTTCGACATAGGCCGGCGTGTAGACGCCATACGGCGCGCCGTCGGACGGAGGCGCCGTCATCGTGAAGCCCGGATAGCTGCCCAGCGCCAGCTCCACCGCCGCGCCGCTGAAGGCCCGGCCCACCACCTTCGCGTCCGCGTCCTTCACCACCACGCGCAGGAAGGCGGCGGCCTGCTCCTCGGTGGCCGCGTCCTCGCGGTCCGTCCGCGTGAGCATCCACTGGAGCTCCTTCGGCTTGCGCGTCAGCGCCGCCTCCAGCTGCTCGCGCGCCAGCCGCGCCTTCTCCTCGATGTCCAACCCCACCAGGATGAACGTCGCCTCGTTCCGGTAGCCTCCCAGGTGGTTGAGGCACACCTTCACCGTGGGCGGTGGCGGCTCGCCGCGCACGCCCCAGACGCGGACGCGGTCCTCGCCGTGCGACGCCAGGGCGATGGTGTCGAAGCGCGCCGTGGCGTCCGGGCCCGCGTACCGCGCCCCGGTGATTTCATAGACGAGCTGCGCCAGCACCGTGTCCACCGTCACCGCGCCGCCCGTGCCCGCGTGCTTGGTGATGACGCTGCTGCCGTCCTCGTACAGCTCCGCCAGCGGGAAGCCGGGGCGCCGCGCGTCCAGCTCCGTGAAGAAGGAGAAGTTGCCGCCCGTGGCCTGCGTGCCGCACTCCAGGACGTGGCCGGCGACCATGGCCCCCGCCAGCCGGTCCCAGTCATCCCCCTTCCAGCCGAAGTGCGCCGCCGCCGGGCCCACCACCAACGACGCGTCCGTCACCCGCCCGGTGACGACGATGTCCGCCCCCGCGCGCAGGCACGCGGCGATGCCCCACCCGCCCAGGTACGCATTCGCGGTGAGCGGCGAGCCCAGGCCCAGCGCGTCCGCCCGCGCGGAGAGGTCATCTCCCTCCACGTGCGCCACATGCACCTTCACGCCCAGCTTCGCGGCGACCTCGCGCAGCGCGGCGGCCAGCCCCGCGGGGTTCAGCCCACCCGCGTTGGTGACGACCTTGACCTTCTTCTCCACCACCAACGCCAGGCACTGCTCCATCTGCTTCAGGAACGTCTTGGCATAGCCGGTGGACGGGTCCTTCATCCTGTCCCTGCCCAGAATCAGCATCGTCAGCTCGGCCAGATAGTCGCCAGTCAAAACGTCGAGCTGGCCGCCTTCGAGCATCTCCCGGACCGCCGAGAAGCGGTCTCCATAGAAACCCGAGGCATTGCCGACACGCAGGGGGGACGCGGACATGAGCTCTCCACTCGGCAGCAACGAAGGACGCGTGAGTCTGGGCAGGCGACTCTAAAAAAGCAAGCGTGCTTGCTTTTTTACCCCCTGGCTCACATCCTGGCCGGGTGAGTGAGGCATCCGGCACGCCCGGCAGGCAGGAGCAGGAGCGCAGCCGCGTCACGCGCCAGCGTCTGATGGAGGCGGCCATTGGCGCGCTCTCCGAGCTGGGGTGGGCGGGCGCGACCATGACGGTGATTGCCGAGCGCGCGGGGGTGTCCCGGGGCGCCTGTCAGCACCACTTCCCCACCCGCGCCGACCTGGTGGCCGCCGCCGTGGAGTACGTGGGGCACCAGCAGGTGGAGGCCGTGCTGCGCAAGGCCGCCCAGCTTCCGGCCGACGCGCGCCGCACGGAGGCCATCCTCCACATGCTGGCCGGCATCTACCTCAGCCCTGTCTTCACGGCGGCGGTGCAGCTGTGGGTGGCCGCCGTGGCGGACGCGGAGCTGCGCGCGCAGCTGGCCCCGCTGGAGGCCCGCGTGGGGCGGGAGTTCCACCGGCTGACGGTGCGGCTGCTCGGCGTGGATGACAGCGTCGCGGAGGTGCGCGAGCTGATTCAGGGCACGCTCGACCTCATCCGGGGGCTCGCGCTGGCCAACCTGTTGAGGGACGACAGCGCGCGCAGGAAGAAGGTCCTCCACCGCTGGGCGCTCACGCTGGACGAGGCCCTGAGCGCCCGGCGCACCCGCGGGGGCTGAGGACCGCAGGTTTCACGAACAAACTCCACATCAGGAGCTGACCATGGGCTACCGCTCTCTCTTCGCACCGGGTTGTTTCAGCAACCGCACCCTCGTCGTCACTGGCGGCGGCAGTGGCATTGGCCGCTGCACCGCGCACGAGCTGGCCGCGCTGGGCGCCAACGTCGTCCTGGTGGGCCGCAAGCCCGACAAGCTGGAGGCCGTCGCGCGGGAAGTCCAGGAGGACGGCGGCAAGGTGTCCTTCGAGGTGCTCGACATCCGCGACGAGGAGGGCGTGAAGGCCACCGTGGCGCGCATCATCGCCGCGCACGGCCCCATCCACGGTCTGGTCAACAACGCGGGCGGGCAGTTCCCTTCGCCGCTGTCGGCCATCTCCAAGAAGGGCTTTGACGCGGTGGTGTCCACCAACCTCACCGGCGGCTTCCTGATGGCGCGGGAAGTCTATCTCCAGTCCATGAGCAACCATGGGGGCGCCATCGTCAACATGCTCGCGGATTCGTGGGGCGGCATGCCGGGCATGGGGCACTCCGGCGCCGCGCGCATGGGCATGCTCAACCTGACGCAGACGGCCGCCGTGGAGTGGGCCGCGTCCGGCGTGCGCGTGAATGCCGTGGCGCCCGGCTGGGTCGCCTCCAGCGGCATGGACAGCTACAAGGACGAAGGCGTGCGGGCGATGATTCCCCTCCTCAAGAAGGAGGTGCCGCTCCAGCGGCTCGCCACCGAGTCCGAGGTGAGCGCCGCCATCGTCTTCCTGCTCACCGACGCCGCGGCCTTCATCACCGGAGAGGTCATCAAGATTGACGGGGGCGCTTCGTGCAACACGAAGATTTTCCCTCTGGAGGAGACCACCGCCTCCAAGCCCTACGAGGGCTTCCACCGCGCGGCGGCGCCGCGCATCCTTGGGGGTGAGTCGAAGGAGTAGGCCGGAAGCGGGGCGGCGTCGGTTCCTGGCGGTGGCCTACGGCCGGAAGCGCACGACGCGCACGTCGAGGGCGCCAGCTTCCGCGTCCAGAACCTCGCGCATCAATTCAAGCGCACGTGCTTCATCAAAGCTGCCAGAGCCCGCGCCAATCACAGGGAAGGCCACGGAGCGCAATCCCTGCTCGCGTGCCTTCACCAAGGCATTGCGGACGGAGTCCTGGATGGAGCGCGCCGAGGCCCGCCAGAGCATGTCGATGCCCGCGACATGGATGATGGCTTTGAATGGCAACCGCCCGGCGGAGGTCACCACGGCCGAGCCCAGGGGCATGGGGCCCGCCTTCGCAATCTCGCGAAAGGGCCCTACCCCACCCCGGCGCTTGATGGCGCCGGACACCCCCTGGGGCAGCAGCAGCCACCAGGGGATGATGTTCCGGTTCCAGGCATTGACGATGGCCTCCACCGACTGGTCCAACAAATCCCCTTCGACGGCCGAGACAGGCATGTGGGGAGTCTACCGTCAACTGAGTCACCAAGCGGAGCCTGAGCCCTCGCGAAGCGGGGCTGAACCACACAGGGGAAGCGGTCCGGAGCCATTGCAACGCAACATACTCGTTACTCCTGAACCGCCTCAGCCAGATGGCTCTCATGGCTCATGACCCGCGCGCTCGCGTGAGCGTCTCACGAGTTCGCGCTCGCCGAAGAAAGCCCCTTCGTGAGGTCGGCAAGGTCCTGAGGGATGTAACCCGCGTTCTGAATCGCTTGACGATGGTCGCCGGACAACAGAGGGGAAATAGCCACGCGCTCGACCTTCCAACTGCGATAACGCTGCTCCACGGAGAGGAAGCGCTGGATGTGCCCATCAAACCGTCCCAAGTCCTTGACGAGCTTTTCGGGAGATCGCTTGCAAGTTCCCAGGCGCAGGATGCGCTCATCATCATTCAGAGCGACCAGATCGAGTTCGGTGTCGTTTCGATCCCACCACCCCTTCACCCGCTGAGTCAGCGCAAAGTCACCCAGTTCCAGGCGACTGCGTTCCTCGTACAGCGTCGCAGCGAGACGCTCCAGCCCATGCCCTTCTGCGTCTACCAAACGCTCATCTACCTGCGTTACCAGGGACTCGAGTGGCCGAAAACTCACCGATGCGACTGGCACGGATAGCGCAGCCAACCACGCGCGCAGGAAGTTGTCCCGGATATAAAAGCGCCCACTCCTCGTCGTGGTTTTCGCGAAGATGGGCTGGAGCCGTTCGACCATACGGTAGCGCTCGTCGAGAATCTTCAAGTACCCACCTACCTGCTTCTCACTATCTGGCTCAACCGAGCGCACGTGAGCAACGATGTCCGCATTCGAGCAGCCCGGATGAGTGGCGATGAACTTCAAGACGAGGTCGTAGCGTCCCCTCAGTTCCTTCAAGAACCAGTTATCCGCCTCGGTGCGGAGCGGGGAACTACTAGAGAAGAACATCTGCCGCAGGAGTTCACGCCGTTCACCAGCAATGACCCCCTGCTCGAAGCAATCCCGATAGAACTTCGGCACGCCCTCGAACAGGTTCCATAGAAACAGGAGGCGCATGGGAGATGCGTCTGCATGCGCGGTCAACATCTCCAAGAGAGACGCGATATCGAGATGGCCCAAATCCAGGTCGTCGGTGATGCGGTTATAGAGGGGAGCATTCCGCTCCTCGAGCAGCGCCGCCATTTCCGTGTGCAACGACCCGAGGACGATGAGTCCGCCAGGCACCTGATCCGCCCTCGCTGCCAAGCGGTCGACTTCTGCCTGCAATTGTGAGGTGAACTCGAAGAGCACCTTACGGTTGAAGTATTGAAATTCATCAAGCGCGACAATCCAACCTGCTTCGGCCAGAGATCCAATCCGAGTAGCAAGTGACCGTAGATTCGATGGAAGTCCGTCGCTAATACCAAACATCTGCATAAAGTCGCGAGCGGTGCTCACGACTCCAGCAGGATCTGAGTCCGGAATCTGGATGTAGAGAACCTTCTCTCTCTGCGAGGGCTGAAGCGCCTGCTGAACTAAGCTGGTCTTCCCGATGCGCCGCCGCCCAGAAACCTTCAGGAAGAACCACCGCTTTCGAGCGAGGATCTCGCGGAGTCTTCCAAGCTCTTGGTGTCGACCATAAAAGCCCCATGATTTCATACGCTTATCCCCCATATCGAATTAAGGTAACATTTTTTATCTTAGCTCCCGACCAGATTCAAGGTGCTTGTTGGCCAGAGGCCGCGCGGAAGCTTCGAGGTGATGAGCGCTTGCCCGCCGGTCCGCAGGACCGACGGGCATCCACCGGGCCCCAAACGCTCAGTCGCACGCGTGCGTGTGCGCATGCTCCGTGGCCTTGGGGCTCCAGCCTTCGTTGCCGTCCTTCTCGAAGAAGAACTTCGCGCGCGGGCGCTGGCGCGTCCCCACCTCGTTGAGCGTGGCCGCGTCATACAGGCGCCCGTTCACCATGGTGTAGCGCACCGAGCGGCTGTGCTTCAGGTCCTGCAAGGGATTGCCATCCAGCACGATGAGGTCCGCCAGCTTGCCCGCTTCCAGCGAACCAATCTCCCCATCCAGGCCCAGGTAGCGCGCCCCGCTCAGCGTCGCCGAGCGCAGCGCCTGCAGCGGCTTCATGCCGCCATGGCCGAACATCCAGACCTCCCAGTGCGCCGCCAGTCCTTCACGCTGGCCGTGCGCGCCCAGTTGCACGCTCACGCCCGCGTCACTCAACTCGCGCGCCACGGTGGCGGCGGCGAAGTGGTTGAACTCGTCGTCCGGCACGTGCATGGAGGGCCGGCGGCTGCGCGAGTCCACCACCCGGCGAGGGACGAAGGACAACAGGCGCTCGTCCTCCCATACGTTCGTCTTCTGGTACCAGTAGTTCTCACCCCAGACGCCGCCGTAGGCCACGCCCAGCGTCGGCGTGTAGCCGGTGCCGCTCTTGCCCCACAGCTGCTTCACGTCCGCGTAGATGCGCGCCACCGGAATCGCGTGCTCCACGCCGGTGTGCCCGTCCACCACCATCGTCAGGTTGTGCTGGAGCAGCGAGCCGCCCTCCGGCACCACCAGCATGCCCAGCTCGCGCGCCGCCTGGAGCACCTTCTGCCGCTGGTCCCTTCGCGGCTGGTTGTAGCTCTTCACGCTGAAGGCCCCCATGGCCTTCATCCGCCGCAGGTGCGAGCGCGCGTCGTCCACCGTCTCGATGGGCGCGCGGTAGCCCGCACCGGACGCGCCGTAGAGGATGGTGCCCGTGGAGAAGATGCGCGGCGCCACCACGCCGCCCGCCCGCGCCAGCTCACCGGCCGCGAAGACCTCTTCCGAGGAGTTGGACGGGTCGTGCAGCGTCGTCACGCCGAAGGCCAGGGACGACGCGTGCACCCAGCTCTGCTCGGGCATCAGCCCGTCCATGCCCATGGGGCCGTGCCAGTGCACGTCGATGAGGCCGGGCATCAACGTCTTGCCCTTCACGTCCACCACCTTCGCCCCGGACGGCACCTGCACCTTGCCCACCGGGCCCACGGCGACGATGCGGTTGTTTCGCACCACCACCACGCCCTGCTCGATGACCTCGTCCCCCTTCATGGTGATGACGCGGCCCCCTACCAGGGCCAGCGTGCCTTCTGGCACGTCCGCCTTCACCGGGATGGAGAGGTCCACGCCCTTCTCCGGCGCCTCCGGCAGCTTCTCCGGCGCACCGTCGATGAAGGCGAAGCTCTCCTTCAGCGCGCGCGTGAAGAGCTCGGGCCCCAGCGCCCAGTGCAGGCGCTGGCTGTCACCGGACCAGTGCAGGTACTCACCCGCGTCCCGGCTCACCTTCGCCAACGGCAGCGCCTTCGCGCCAGGCCCCACCGTGGCCGACTTCGCGCCCAGCGCGAAGGGGACGATGAAGGCGTTGAAATTCTCCCGGAACGCCACCCACCGCTCGTCCGGGGACACGCGCAGCTCGGTGGCCTCGGCGCTCGTCAGGTGCGTGCGCTCCTCGCTCCCGTTCAGCCCGATGCTCTTCAGCGAGCGCACGTCCTCCTTCTCCTTACGCTCCACGTGCAGGAAGTAGACGCGGTCCGAGCGCGCGCCGAAGTGCGGCTGCTCGCCATCACGCGCCAGGCGCTTCGGCGTGCCGCCGCCCGCGGGCATGGCGAACAGGCCCGTGTTCCGGCTCCACAACCCGGGCATCAGGTAGCCGTCCCCGGACGCGCGGTACACCAGCGTCTTGCCGTCCGGGCTGAACGCGGGCTCCACGTAGTAGCCCGGCTGCTTCGTCAGCACCTTGCCCTCGCCTCCCGTGGCGGGCACCACGCGGAGGGTGCCCAGCTTCTCGTCGTCCCACGTCGTGTACACGATGGAGCGCCCGTCCCGGGAGAACGACGGGTAGAACTCCAGGTGGTCGTCCTGCTTCGTCAGGCGCCGCGGCGTGCCCGCCGGCAGCTGCTTCACGTACAGCTTTCCCAGCGCCTGGTACACCACGCGGTCCCCCTTGGGGGACACCTGCACCCAGCGCAGCATCTTCGTGGAGAAGCGCTCGGGGGCCACCGCCTGCGGGCTGCGCACGGCCTCGAAAATCGTGCGCGTCCCCCGCACGCGGAAGGCAATGGGCGTCACCTTCTTCGTGGTCACGTCGATGCGGTGCAGCTTGCCGCCCGCCCAGAAGACAATCGCCTTGTTGTCCGGCGTCCACGCCATGCCCGGATACACGCCGTGAATGGCCCACGTCTCCTGCATGTCCCGGTCGAGCCCGTCGTACAGCGGGCGCTCCGCGCCGGACGCCACGTCGGTGACGTAGAGCACGCTCCTGGCGCGCACCCGGCGGACGAAGGCCAGCTGCTTGCCGTCACGCGACGGCGTGGGGCGGATGGCGCCGCCCGGGCCCGTGATGAAGGGCTCGATTTCCTTCGTCTCCAAATCCAATCGCTGGATGGCGTAAATCTGGCCGTTGGGGTCCTTGTTGTATTCGAACGTCTTCCCCGGCGAGACGTCCTGGCTGAAGTAGACGTGGCGCCCGTCGGGTGAGAAGGCGGGCTCGCCCAAGTCCTTCTGGTCGTTGGTGCGCTCGGTGAGCTGCACGCCCTCGCCGCCGGCGCGGTGGTACATCCACACCTCGCCCGCGCCCAGCGAGCGTCGCGCGGTGAAGTGCTTGCGCGCCACGATGAACTGCCCGTCCGGGCTCCACGCGGGGCTGTTGAGCAGGCGGAACTTCTCCTCCGTCACCGCCCGCGCATTCGAGCCGTCCCGGTCCACCACCCAGAGGTTGTCGCCACCGCCCCGGTCACTGGTGAAGACGATGCGCTTGCCATCCGGGCTGAAGCGCGGCTGCATGTCCCACGCGACGCCGGACGTCAGCGCCTTCGCTTCGCCGCCGCCCATGGGCAGCACGTAGAGGTCCCCCAGCAGGTCGAAGACGATTTCGTCTCCGCGTGGGCTGACGTCCACGTTCATCCACGTTCCCTCGGTGACGTCGATGTTCACCTGACGGGCGGGGAAGCCCGGCGCGTCCACCTTCCAAGCGTCTCCCCCTTCCTTCTCCGCCTTCTGCGCGGCCTCACCGGACGGCGGACGCGGGGCGGCGTCTACCTCGGCGGCGCGGGCCGCGTCGCGCGCGGCGTCCTTCGTGTCGGGTGCCGGCCGTGGCGGGTCCTGCCGGACCACGGGAGGCTTCGCCGGAGCCTGCTGCGCGGCCATGGGCACGGCGGGCATCAGCAGGGCGGCGAGGAGGGAGGAGGTCAGTCGTTTCACCAGAAGTCCTCATTGAGGGAGAAGCCGTGTGTCGGGTGGCGGAGACTACCCGGCCCCGAGGGGCTGTTGGATGCCGCCCGAGAACAAGCGAACAGGCGAGCCTCTTCCGGGCCGTGTAAGCTCGCGCCCGTCGAGCAGCACTGATTCCGAGGGGGGAGTCTCCATGCAGACGCGTCAGAAGCTCGCCGTGCTCATCATCCACGGCATTGAAGTGGATGACCCGGGTCTCTACGACACCGCCGTGCGCCTGCTGCGCCAGCACTTCACGCAGCACGCGGGGGCCGGGCCGGACACACTCGCCGTCGAGACAGTGAACTGGGCCTCCGTGCTGGAGGGGGCGGAGAAGGACCTGCTCGCCCGCTACGCCCCGGCCGACGCGGACACGTACTGGAACTCCCTCTATGACAGCGTGCGCACGGTGAACCAGGGTCACGAGTCCGCGCTCGTGCCGATGATGCTCCGCCTGATGCGGCCGTCCCTGCGCGGCATGGACCTGCGCTACCCCGGCCTGCGGTGGATGCTGGTGCACTTCGTGGGCGACATCATCGCCTATCAGACGAACCCCGCCGACCCGGACGTCTACACGGGCATCCACCGAAAGGTCGCCGAGGCCCTGGGCCGCCTGCGCCAGCAGGCCGGTGACACTGCTCCGCTCTGCGTCATCGCGCACAGCCTGGGCAGCGTCATCGCCAGCAACTACTTCTATGACTTGCAGGCCCAGCGGCTGGCCGGGCGGGACATCATCGAGGAGACGGTGCGCGCGGCCCAGGGCAGCTCCCCCCTGGAGCGCGGCGAGACGCTCAGCCACTTCTACACGCTGGGCAGCCCCATGGCCCTGTGGAGCCTGCGCTATCCCCACGCGGAGCTCGACCAGCCCGTGCAGGTCCCCGCGCCGGAGCTGGCACGCCACCATCCGGGGGTTGGCGGACGGTGGCTCAACTTCCACGACGAGGACGACGTCTTCGCCTGGCCGCTCCAACCCCTCAGCGCCGCCTATCGCGCCTCGGTGGAGGACCGCGCCGTGCGCGTGGCGGGCCCGCTCTTCTCGTGGACGCCCCTGGTCCACCCCTTCTACTGGTCGGATGACGGGGTGATGCGGGATATCGGCACGTCGCTCGCCGGCGCGTGGAAGCAGCTCTCCAGCGCCTCGACCGTGGCCGCCTAGCGCGGCGTTCCGGACGCCCCGTCAAAACGCAGTGCGCCACGCGGCCCTGAATCTGGTATCGCGCCCCTCATGTCGGACGACTTCAGGCTTCCCGAGAACAAGGCCGGGCGGATGGAGCGCTGCGCGGTCTTCTACACCGACGTCGTGCCCCACAACCACGCGCTGGGGCTGCGGCTGGTGGACGTCGGCGCCGCCGAGGCCACCGTCGAGCTGCCCTACGCGGAGAACCTCGTCGGCAACCCGGAGACGGGCGTCATCGCCGGCGGCGCGGTAACGACGCTCATCGACGCCACGTGCGGCACCGCCGTGTTCCTCAAGCTGGGCCGCTTCGCTCCGCTCGTCACGCTGGACCTGCGCATCGACTACCTGCGCCCCGCGCGGCCCGGCATTGTCCTCACCTGCGTGGCCGAGTGCTACCGGCTCACCCGCCAGGTGGCCTTCGTCCGCGGGCTCGTCCACCAGGGCGACCCGGGCCACCCCGTGGCTTCCGCCCAGGGCACCTTCATGCGGACGGAGGAATGACGGCCATGTCCGAGTCCACGACGCCTCCACTCGCCGAGTTGGTGCGCCAGGTGCGCAAGACGCGCGAATACAAGCGCCTCACCGACGCCATCCCCTACACGCGCTTCATGGGCATCGGCGTGGAGAGCCTCGCCGGCGAAATGCTCTGCCGCATGGCCTTCAACCCGAGGAACATCGGCAACAGCCTGCTTCCCGCCCTGCACGGCGGCACGCTCGGCGCGCTGCTGGAATCCGCCGCTGTCTTCGAGCTGCTGCTGCAGACGAACACCGAGCGCGTGCCGAAAATCATCTCGCTCACGGTGGACTTCCTGCGTTCGGGCAAGCCGCAGGACACCTTCGCCAAGGCGTTCATCACCCGCCAGGGCCGACGCGTGGCCAACGTCCGGGTGGATGCGTGGCAGGACGACCGCACACGGCCCATCGCCAGCGCGCACGCGTTGTTCCTGCTGTCGGAGCCGTGAGCCTTCCGGCTGTGGCGCCGCTGACCACGCGATGCCGCGCGGCGCCCGGGAGGCGCTGGGACTGGAGCCCCTGCCCCGCGCCGTCTTCCACCTCCACCTTCGGCCCGATGTCTCGGGACACGGGAGGCAGCCGCTGAAGCGGCGGATGAGCGGGGTGGTGGCGGGCGCGCTCGCGCTGTGCGCTTCGCCCTGGCACAGCGGAACGACACGGAGCGCATGGTCCGCATGGGCCGTACGGAGGCCAGCGACCAGGGGCAGGCCCTGAAGCCGTTCGAGGAAGGCACGGGTGGCTCCGGCTCCCAGGGCACTCGACTCCTGGCCTACGCCCGGAAGCAGAACCTGACGCTGACCGAACCCCAGGTGGACACCGACTTCGCCAGGACGATGGAGCGCGCGGAAGAAGCATCGATGGCGAAGCTCCGGTCCCTCCCGGGCCCCACGTTCGACCGCGCCTTCCTGGCCGCCATGGTGGGTGACCATGCCGCGGACCTCGCCAGGGACAGGAAACGCCCCGCCAGGCACGCAGGGCTCCCGGCGGACGCGGTCGTCAGCGCGCGGTGACGTCCAGGACTCGGGACTTCATCTCCCCGTCGTGACTCCACGTAACCAGGTCCGTGCTGCCCTCCTCCTTCCCCCTCAGACGCACCACGTCCTGACGCGGCACGGTGATTTCGACGAGGCTCGGTTCGCCCACCGCGATGCGCTGGAGTCCAGGCACGACCAGCCGGCATCCGTCTCGAGGGAATTCCCCGCGCCGTGCCTCACCAGCCCGAAGTCCGTGACGCGCACCCGGCCGTCGCGCCCCACCAGCACGTTGGACGGCTTGAAGTCGCGGTGCACCCTCCCCGCGCGATGGGCCGCGGACAGCCCCGCTCCTGCGGCCAGGAAGACGTCCATCACGTCCCGCAATGGACGCTCGCGTTCCCGAAGCCAGTCCGCGAGCGTCGTGCCGTCCACCCACTCCATGGCCAGGAAGTCGCGCCCCTCCGCCGTCCCCAGTTCGAAGAGCGGCAACACGTTGGGATGCGACAGCCGCGCCATGGCCTGGGCCTCACGTAGCAGCCGCTCCCGGCCCTGGCCCGCCGCACCCGCGAGCAGCGGCCGCAACAGGTCGAGCGCCACCCGCCCCCCAGCCGCAGGTCATCCGCCGCGTACACCACGCCCATCCCGCCCATGCCCAGCACGCCCTGCAGCAGATAGGCCCCCAGCCGCGCCCCGGGCGGCAGGTCCGGCTCCTCCCGCGCGTCCGGCAATGTCGCCGCGCCCGTGTCCCACCGCGTGGGCGCCTCCGCAGCACTCTCAGTGGCGACTGCGCCTGGCGAGGAGGAAGTGGCCGCCACCGCCGCCTCCAACGCCCGGCAGTCCGCGCAACCGCCGAGGTGCGCTTCCACCACCGCCACCTTCCCCACGGGAGCCGAGCCACTGGCGAAGACCGCGAGCAGGTTCTCGTCCGGACATGCGGACCTCGGAGGACGGTGCAACGAGCTCACGGCGCGCCTCCAAGCATCGCAGCCCGGGTCCGCGCCGAACAGCCCACCGGCGGGGACGATGGCGCCGCCCGGGTAACCCCACCCTCGGAGGCAGCGCCGCTGGCGCCCGACCCGACCTCCCACCTCGTGTCAGACCCACCCTGTAGACAGGTCATCGTGGAAGGAACGTTCCTTCCACGCGACGGCCGCGAAGGCAGGGGGACGGGCGAATGTACACGTTGGCGGAGATGCGCGCTTTCAGGCTGCGTGACGCGGCGGAGCTGCTGGCGCAGCGGGGTTTCGACAACGTCCGGGCCGCGGAACTGGCCCGGGCCACGCGGCTCTCGGTGGGCTCGCTGTATCGTCACTACGGCAGCAAGCAGGGCATCGCGAGGGCGATACGGACCCTCACCGAGCGCGAGCTGTCCTACACCGGCTTCGTCGCCTACCAGATGGCGGATGGCGACCCGCTGCGGCAGGGCTTTCGCGACGTCTTCATCGCCTTCTGGCGCGAGTTCGCGACCTGGGCGCTGTTGCAGCCCCACCTCGTGGGCTTCACCTTCCTTCACAACCATCCGGACACGGACACACCGGGAGAGCATGACGGGCGGACGCGCGCGCAGGTGCTGGAGGTCCTCGAACATGGCGAGCGCGAGAAGGTGTTTCCCACGGGCCGCACCTGGCTTCATGAGTGCATGGTGTGGGGCGTGCTGTCGGAGCTCGTGCGCCGGGCGGGCCGGGGAGAGGTGGTGCGTGAAGAAGACGTCGAGGCTGCCGCGGAGGTCCTCTGGAAGGCGCTCTCTGTAGAGGAGTCCTCCAAACCTCGAAGCGGTGGCAATCCGCCTCCGGAAGGCGAACACCCGCGTCCAGTGCTCACGGCGGACACGTCAGCCCAGCCAGGCGTGGAGATGACCTCCGCCGCACCCGCTGAACCCTCTCCAGGCATGATGAGCCCCCATGAGCAAATGGTGCCCGAAGTCATGCCGGGCCCCGGCTTCGTCGTGGAATCACCTCCAGCCACGACACGCCCCTCTGAGAAGTCATGGGTTCCCGAGCTCGTGCCTGGCACGGCCCTCATCGCGGCGCGGAGGTGCGTGGACTCCATTCATGGCAAATCGCGGCACCGTGGCCGCCGATGCCCTGCATCAATCAATGACGACGAGGCGATAGCCGCTGCGCTTGTGCTCGGGCCCCGCCCACACGAGCAGCGCTGTCTCAACGGCCTGCTTGCCGGTGATTCGCAGCACGCCTTTGCCGGTCGCATTGATGCCTGCAATCTCCGGGTCGTCAATCGCGACCCGGGTCATGCCCGGGATTCGAAGCTCGTGATGGCTGCCCTTCTTCACGACCACCGTCTCCTCGGTGGTGGCCGAGGCCCCGGAAGCCGGGGCCGGCTTCGACCCCTCCGCCAGTGCAGGAGCTCCCACCGACGCCAGCGCAACCAGGGCAATGCCCATTCGGTGATGCATGGTGTGTCCTCCAACGGGGGGTGTTCCACCTTCCCCGAAATGACACCGGCCATGCCGGAGCGTTGCACGCGGCCAGCGTGTCCTCCAGCCCGGACAGGGCCTCGTAGCCCTCACGTGCCCCAGGGCCGAGTTGCTGGAGGAAGACGAGCGAGCGGCTCTGCTGCGTTCGCATGCGCACCTCGGCACCGCGCGTGCCTGGAGCGGCACGGCTCACCCTCCTTGTTACCCCGTTCCCTCCCCCCATTTCCACCCGGCGTTCACGACAGCTCGGCGAGCAACTGCGCCAGGAAATCGCCGAAGGCCTTCACCTTGGGCGGCGTGGGGCGCGCGGGCGGCCACACCAGCCACAAAGCCCCCCGCTCCACCATGTGCTCGCGCAGCACCGGGCGCAAGGTGCCGTCCCTCAGCTCGGGAAGCGCCATCAACTCCATCACCTGCGCCACACCGAGGCCGGCCTTCGCCGCCTGCACCACCGCCTCGCCATTGTTGAAGGTGAGTGTCTCCGGGATGCGGGGCGCTGGCGCGCCGGTTGCCTGGCGCAGGGCCCACGCTTCAATGCGTCCCGTGGAGGTGAAGCGGTACCGGATGCAGTCGTGCCGCGACAGGTCCTCCACCGAGCGGGGAACTCCGCGCGACTGGAGGTAGTCCGGTGACGCGCAGAGGATGAAGCGCTTGGGCTTGAAGCGGCGCCGCATCAGCGTGGAGTCCGCCAGCTCGCCGCAGCGCACGGCCGCGTCCAGCCCCTCTCCCACGACGTCGACGACGTGGTCATCCAGGTCCAACCGCAACTCCAGGCCCGGGTGGGCCTTGCGGAAGCGGGGCAGCGCTGGAATCAGCATCCGCAGGCCGACGAACTCCGGTACGGAGACACGCAGCTTCCCACGTGGGGAGCGAAGCTCCCGGGAGAGGTCTGTCTCCGCGTCGTTCAGCTCGTCGAGGATGCGCACACACCGCTCGTAGAAGCGCGTCCCAGGCTCCGTCAGGTGGATGCGGCGCGTGGTGCGCTGGAAGAGGCGGGCGCCCAGCCGCTCCTCCAGCCGCGCCACGCTCTTGCTCGCCGCCGACGGCGTGATTCCCAGGGCCCGTGCCGCCAGCGCGAAGCTGCGCGCCTCCGCGACGCGGACGAACACCCCAATGGCCGAAAGGCTCTCCATCCGCCCGCGCTCCCATTCATGACTTATGAGTCATGGATGAGATGTCAGGGAGCGGCGTTTCGCGCACGGCTTTTCCACCGCATGAAGAAGCCCGGAGGAATTGCCCATGACGCATCCCAGCCCGACTTCCGCGTTCTCGCGCCGGCTCATCCTGCAAGCAGGAGCCGCGCTTCCCGCCGTGGCCTGCATGTCCCGGGAGACACGGCCCGTCCCACCGCCGGCCACCTTCACGCAGCACCGGTTCACCTCCGCGGATGGCACCTCGCTGTCCTACTTCCGCCGAGGCAACGGCCCACCGCTGGTGTGGGTTCACGGCGCGCTCAGCCTGTGGAGCGACTGGCGGGACGTGGCCGAGCGCCTGTCACCGCACTTCACCCACTACGTCCTGGAGCGGCGCGGACGAGGCCACAGCGCGGACGGCGCAGGCTACGCCCTGGAGCGGGAAGTGGAGGACGTGCTCGCGCTGATGCGGACCGCCGGACCGGACGCGGCGCTGTTCGGCCATTCCTACGGCGCCGTGCTGGCCCTGGAGGCGGCACGCCAGACCGCGCCCGCGAAGCTGCTGCTCTACGAGCCACCTTTCCCCATCACCCAGCCCGTCTCCGGCCCGGCGCTGGCGGAGTTCGAGCGGGCCCTCGCACACGAAGGACCGGACGCGGCGCTCGTCGTGTTCAACCGGAAGGTGCTCCTCACGCCCGAACACGAGCTGGAGGCCTTCCGTCAGACGCCGCAGTGGTCACGGCAGGTGGAGATGACACCCCGCTTCGCCCGGGAGCTGCGCGCGCTGGAAGGGCTTCCCCGTGGCCTGGAGGCCTACCGCCAGGTGCACACGCCCACACTCATCCTGTTGGGAGCGCGCAGCCCGGAGGTGCTCCTGGCCCAGCCCTGCCGTGCGCTCGCGCGGACGCTGACCCACGCCCGCCTGGGCATCCTGCCCGGACAAGGCCATGTGGCCCACGTCACCGCGCCTGAATTGCTGGCGCGCGAGGTCTCCGCGTTCCTCCGCGAATAGCCCGCGCGCCTGGGTTCTACATGGACACGGACTTGCTCGGGTCGAGCTGCTTCTTCTCCGGCTCGCGCGTCCGGGCCTGCGTGTCGGCCTTCTTCGAGGCGTCCTGGCGCTTGCGCGGGGCTTCGACCTCCGCCTTCACCGGCGCCTCGCAGTGGTCACCCTTCCGGTTCGGGTGGCAGTGCCGGATGCCATACACATGGTGACACCCACAAGGGTCCACCCGCTTCTTCGCGCACGCGGAGGGATTGAACACCGGGGCTGCTACCGCCACCGGCTTCTGCGCCTGCTCCTTCTCCACGGGTCCCGCCTGCAACGCCACCGCCAGGAAAATCCCACCAAGGAAACCCATCGCCCACCCCCTACCTGGATGCTGCGGAATGGATGGGAATGGAATCCGGACGTGACAAGTCCCAAGGCGATCGGAACCTCGCCGTCCGCTCGCGGGCTGACTTTCGCCCGGCCGGGCACGTCCCGGCCGCGGCCGTGTGCGGCTCCGAATTCGCTCGCCTTCCCGCCTGTGCCCCCAGCATCCTCTGCTCCTGTTTTCGGGTTTCGGCTCCTGGCGTCAGCTTCCCTGGACGCTCCCGTCGCTGCCGCGTGTTCATCCCAGCTGGGGGATTCGAGTCATGAGTTGGAAGCAGCGGCTGGAGAAGGTCTCAGAGGGCCATTACGTCCTGGCGAAGACCAAGAGCATGAAGGTCGATGCGGACCTGTTCCTGTCCGACAAGTTGCTGTGGGGGGAGGGCCCCGAGCAACCTGGACTGGAGGACTCCGTCTTTGACCAGGTGGTGAATGCGGCATCCTTCCCCGGGGTCACCCGCGTGGCCGTCACGCCCGACTGTCACCTGGGCTACGGCGTGCCCATTGGCACGGTGGTGGAGACGGACGGCATCCTCCTGCCCACCGCCGCCGGCTACGACATTGGCTGCGGCATGGTGCAGTTGCAGACGACGCTCACCGCCGAGGACGTCGCCGACGCCACGAAGCGCCGACGCTGGATTGAAGAGGTGACCCGGCGCATCGCCGTGGGCGTGGGCGCCAGCCGCGTGCAGAAGCAGCGCAGGGTGACGGACCGCACCTTCGCGGACGTGGTGCGCCACGGCGCCAAGGCCCTGGGCCGGGGCTCGTCCGTCACCGAGCGCGACTACATCCCCGTCGAGGACGACCGGGTGGACATCCCCGAGCGCGCCTTCGGCAAGCGTGAGCAGTTGGGCAGCCTGGGCGGCGGCAACCACTTCACCGAGATGCAGGTGGACCAGGACGGCCGCGTGTGGGTGATGCTGCACACCGGCAGCCGCGGCTTCGGTTGGAACATCGCCAAGCACTTCTTCGTGGAGGGCGCCGCGCGGCTGGGCCTCAAGCGCCACAGCGAGGACCATGTCTGGCTGGACGCGGAGAGCCCGCTGGGCCGCGACTACTGGAACCTCCACAACATGGCGGCCAACTTCGCGGTGGCCAACCGGCTCATCATCGGTGAAGCGGTGTGCGCCGCCCTGGAGGACGTCTTCGGCGGCACGGCCAGCGTGTATTACGAAATCTCCCACAACCTCATCCAGAAGGAGGCGGGGAAGTTCGTCGCCCGAAAGGGCGCCACGCGCGCGTTCCCCGGAGGACACCCCGCGCTGAAGGGCACGCCCTGGGAGAAGACGGGCCACCCCATCCTCATCCCGGGCTCCATGGAGACGGGCAGCGCCATCCTCTTCGCCGAGCCGGGCGCGCAGAAGTCCATCTATTCGGTGAACCACGGCTCTGGCCGCCGCCTGTCGCGCGGCGAGGCGAGGCGCGTGCTGAAGCAGGACGCCACCGACAAGCGACTGGCCGAGGCGGGCATCCTCCTCAACACCCGCCAGACGCCGCTGGACGAGTCCGGCCCCTGCTACAAGAACCTGGACGACGTCCTGGCGACGGTGGAGATGGCGGGGCTCGCCCGGGTGGCGCACCGCCTCAAGCCGGTGGCCTGCATCAAGGGCGCGGACTGAGGCGGCCCGGGCGGGGCCTGGCCGCCTGTCTGCTGGCGGGCAGCCCCGGGTCATTTCCGGCTCGGCGCGTAGGGCTCGTGGGGCCGTCCGGGGGACGCTACAGTGGGTGGCCCTGGAGTCTTTCGCCCATGAGCTCGCCGTCCCCTGCTGCCCGCATGCCCCCGGCTGCCTCCCGTGAAGCGGAGCTGGCTCACGCCGAGAGCGAGCTGTTGACGCTGGAGGCCCGGATCCATGAACAACTCGCCCAGGCCACGGCGGAGGCGTCCGCGCTGGCCACCCGGCTGGAGCAGGCACGGCAGGCGCTGACGCGGGCCCACCAGGCCCCCGGCGCCGACCCCATGCTGGGGGAGCAGTCCTCCCGGCTTCAGTTGGCTGCGGCGCCCGCGCTGGACGTGGAGGCGCCGCGCACCCGGGCGCTGGAGGCCCGGCAGGTGGCGCTCCAGGCCCGGCGGCAGGCGGGTTCGGAGATGCAGTCACTGCTGCGGGCGCACCAGGAGCAGGCGGCGCAGGTGGCCCGCGCGGTGGCCGAGGCGGAAGCGGTGCTCAAGCGTCAGGCCGAGGCGGCCAAGGCCCGCCAGGAAGCCGCATCACGGGCACAGCACGAAGCAGCCAAGGCCCGGCAGGCCGA
The DNA here is from genome assembly GCF_030168875.1 of Myxococcus sp. SDU36. Lineage (NCBI taxonomy): Bacteria > Pseudomonadati > Myxococcota > Myxococcia > Myxococcales > Myxococcaceae > Myxococcus > Myxococcus sp. SDU36. Next base: position 6,627,962 of record NZ_CP077414.1, on the reverse strand, counting down.
ACTGGCTCGGGCGGCCGCCGCGGCGAGGGCCCAGGGGCACGCGCCCCTTCCAGCAGCCGCGGCACGGCCCGCCGCGGCGCCGGAGAACGACGCGCGGCGCAACGGACGGGTGCGGATGCACACCTCCATCGACATGCGCAGCGACTCCAACTTCTTCACGGGTTTCTCACTGGACATCAGCGAGGGCGGCGTCTTCATCGCCACGGTGGACGCGGTGCCGCGCGGCACGCAGGTGGAGCTGGACTTCACGCTGCCGGGCGGACGGCCCATGAAGGTGACGGGCGTGGTGCGCTGGGTGCGCGAGGCCAATTCCCGCACGCCGGAGCTGATGCCGGGCGTGGGTGTGCAATTCACCGGGCTGCCACCAGAGGTGGCCAGCGCCATCTCCTCGTTCGTCACCACGCGCGACCCGATGTTCTTCCCGGATTGAGCCTGAGACAGCTGCCTTCACGACACGCGGGCGCGATGTTTCACCCCATCCGTCGGGTAGCCGACCTCGCGGCACTCCCGCGCGCTGACAGGCGGGATTATCCTCCGCAGAAGACAGACACTCCGACGTCGAGTTCATGGCGCAAGCCAATGCAGCGGCGCCGCGGAAGGAGATGACACCCGCATGAGCGCGCCTCATCGCAGCCCCACGGTCCTCGCCGGACGTCGTCCGCGCTGGGACTCCCGCCGCCGCGACGGCACTGCCCGTGCCCTGGAGGACACTGGCACCCCGCCCGCACGTGCCGCCCTGGATGCGCCGGCGCCCGAGGTGGACAAGGTCAACCTCGCGCAGAAGCTGGCCCTCTTCTCCGAGCACTGGTCTCCGAAGGTGGTGGGCGAGCTCAACGGCCAACACGTCCGGCTGGCCCGGCTCCACGGCCCCTTCGTCTGGCACCAGCACGACGCCGAGGACGAGCTGTTCCTGGTGCTCCACGGCCAGCTGCGCATGGAGCTGCGCGAGCGCACGGTGGACGTGGGCCCAGGTGAGTTCATCATCATTCCCCGCGGCGTCGAGCACCGGCCCGTGGCGGAGGAGGAGGTCCACGTCCTGCTCTTCGAGCCCGCGACCACGCTCAACACCGGCAACGTCCGCGAGGAGCGGACGGCCGAGCACCTGCAGCAGCTCTGAGGCGGACGTCCAGGCACCCCGCCGGGCGGGCGAGCCTGCTGCCACAGCGCTCCCGCGGATTCCTCCGTGGCGCTACGCGGCGCACCTTTAGCTCCGGACCCGGGCCGCCCGAGCGGCTCCCTGCCGAGGAGCGGAAGCGATGCGCATCCACCACCTGAACTGCACCACCATGTGCCCACCGGGCGGACGGCTGGTGGACGGACGAAAGGGCTTCACGGGGCCCGCGGCGCTGACGTGTCACTGCCTCCTGGTGGAAGGCCGGCGGGGGCTCATCCTGGTGGACACCGGCTTCGGCCTGGAGGACGTGAGGCACCGGCGTCCCCGGCTGTCGCCCCTGTTCCTCGACCTGCTGACGCGGCCCCAGCTCAGCGAGGGCTCCACGGCCATCCGGCAGCTTGAGCGCATGGGCTTCCAGGCCAGGGACGTGCGCGACATCGTCCTCACGCACCTGGACTTCGACCATGCTGGAGGCCTGGACGACTTCCCGCACGCCCGGGTCCACCTGCTGTCGGACGAGTACCAGGGCGCCGTGGCCCAGGCGACGCCGCTGGACCGGCGCCGCTACCGGCCGTTGCAGTGGATGCACGAGACGCAGTGGGTGACGTACCCCTCCGGTGGAGACGGTGAGCGCTGGTTCGGCTTCGAGTGCGTGCGGGATTTGACGGGCCTGCCGCCGGAAATCCTGCTGGTGCCGTTGCCGGGCCACACCCTGGGCCACGCGGGCGTGGCCATCCAGAATGGCAGCGGGTGGCTGCTGCACGCCGGAGACGCGTACTTCTACCACGGGGAGATGGCCCCGGACCGGTACCGGTGCACGCCAGGGCTGCGCGCCTACCAGAAGCTGATGCAGAAGGACGGCTACCTGCGCTGGCACAACATGCGCCGGCTGCGCGAGCTGGTGCGGCGGCACGGACGGGACGTCACGGTGTTCTGCGCGCATGACTCGCTGGAGTTCGAGCTGCTGGAGGAGCAGGAGAAGGCGCCGGAGCTGTCGTCCCTGCGGGCCTTCGTGGACACCCAGCCGCCGCTGCACGCGTGACGCGCGGGCTCACGAATGAAGGGGCGCATCGGGTGGCTCGCGCAGCTCCGCGCCCAGCAGCATCAGCGGCAGCTCCACGATGAAGGCGGCGCCCTCGCTGGGGGCGCTCTCCACGCGGATGGTGCCGCCGTGCGCCTCCACCAACTGCCGGACGATGTAGAGCCCCAACCCGAAGCCCGCGTGCTGGCCACCGGAGGGCTCTCTTTCGAAGCGCTCGAAGATGCGCCGCTGCGCCTCCGGGGCAATGCCCACGCCGTGGTCCCTCACCACCAGCCGCGCTCGCGCCATGGCCGCGTGCTCCACCCGGACCTCCACCGGCCGTCCCCTGCCGAACTTCAGCGCATTGGACAAAAGGTTCGTCACCACCCGGTCCAACCGCAGCCGGTCCCACCGGCCCACCAGCCCCAGCTCCGCGCTGAACTCCAGCTTGCAGCCCGCCTCCGTCGCTTGCTCGGCGAAGCGCTCCATCGCCTCGTGCACCAGCTCCGGCAGGTCCACTGGCGCCACGTCCAGCATCCGCTTCCCCGACGACAGCCGCGACAAGTCCAGCAGGTTGTGCAGCAACTGCCCCAGCCGCTGCGTCTGCTTCAGCGCCGCGGCCAGCCCTTCGCGCGCCTTCTGCTCCCCCGCGAGCTCCGTCCGCTGAAGCTTCCGCAACAGCAACTGCAGCGTGTTCAACGGATTGCCCAGGTCGTGCGCCGCCACGCCGACGAGCTCCACCGCGTCCTGCGCCTCGCTCCAGAGCCGGGCGTTGTCCAGCGCGAGCGCGGCGCGGCCCACCACCTCCTCCACCAGGACCTGGTCCGTCATCGTCAGCCTGCGCTCCGGCGCGGACGTCAGCAGCACGAACACCCCGCGCGTCTGCTGCCCCACCCGCAGCGGCACGCCGAGGTAGGAACGCACGCCCACCTTCTCCATCAGCGACACGTGCTCGGGGCCCTCCAGCCCCTTTGACAGCGCCTCCGGGGACACGTCGCTCGTGAGCTCGGAGCGCCCCGTACGCAGCACCTGCCAGATGCCCCCCTGTGACTCGCGCGACGGGGGAAAGCGCCGCGCCGCGTCCCACAGCCAGGCCTCCTTCTCCGGCACCGCGTGCGCCACCGCGCGAGGCCAGAGGTCACCACTGGCCGTCATCAGGTAGAGCACACAGGCATCCGCCACCTCCGGCACCATGAGGCGCGTCAGCTCGGCCACCGTCTGGTCGGGGTCCTGGAACTGGTGGAAGAGGCCTCCCGCCTCCGCCAGCAGTTGCTGCGTGCGCTCGGCCTGGCGCCGCTCGGTGATGTCGCGCGTCACCTTGGCGAAGCCGCGCGGCTGCCCGCGCGCGTCCTGGAGCACGGTGATGTTGGTGTCCGCCAGGTAGCGCGAGCCGTCCTTGCGCACCCGCCAGCCCTCCGTGTGCAGCCGCCCGTCCCTCCGGGCTCGCGCCAGGTCCTTCTCCGGAATCCCCGCCGCCACCGCATCCGGCGGGTAGAAGACGCTGGAAGGCTGGCCCAGGATTTCCGCCTCGCGGTAGCCCATGATGCGCTCCGCGCCCGGGTTCCAGCTCTCCACCCGGCCCCGCGAGTCCAACAGGAACAAGGCGTAGTCGCGCACCCCCTCCACGAGGAGCTGGAAGCGCTCGGCGCTGGCCTCGGCCTCCTGTTGGATGGGCCGCAGCCTGCGCGTCAGCGTCCACGCCAGCATCGTCGCACCCGCGAGTCCCAGGCTCCCCGCGAGCAGGGACAGCCCGAGCGCGCCGCGGTCCGTGGCCAGGCTCTCATGGATGCCCTGGGACAGCCGGGCCTCCGTCTGCTGATGGAGCACCCGGAGGCTGTCCATGGCGCGGCGGCGCGTGTCCGCCGCGTGTCCGTCGAAAATCTGCTCCAGTCGCTGGCGGGGCACGCCGTCCTCGCGCTCCAGGATGAGCGCCTGCATGGCCTCCTCGTGCTCCAGCTCCGCGTGGGAGACGGCCTCCAACTGCGTGGCCAGGGGCTCCTGGGTGAGCCGGCGCTTCAGGGCTTCGTAGGTGGCGATGAAGCGCTCGCGCGCGACGGACATGTCCTGGGCGAAGAAAACGTCTCCCGTCAAGGCGAAGCCCCGGCCGCTGACGACCTTGTCGTTGAAGGCCCGCTCCAGTTGCTTGATGTCCAGCACGTCCCGGGACAGCTCCAGGATGCGCGCCTTGTGGTTGGCCCGCACGGAGAGCAGCGCCACCACGGACGTTCCCGCCAACACGAACGCCACCACCAACGAGATGATGAAGCCGGCGCCCGCGCGCTGCGCGAACGTCCACGGACGTGCCACCTCCCCTCCTCCTCGGACGGTCCACCGCCCTTGCCCTTGGGCAGGGTGAGCCGCTCCGCCCCCTGAATCCAGGGGCTCGCCGGGTGACGCGAACGTCGGAAACCGGGCGCTCGGGGGGACGGCGCCCGTGCCCGCCCGCCGCGGTGTGTGCACCGTCCAACCCCGCCTCACACCCTGGCTGGGCAGGCGCGAAGCCCGGCCCCACGTTGGGCGCGGGTGGTGGCCAGGGCGGGACGGGAGCGCATGCGCGGAGCGGGGCGACGGGGAGCGTGGTTCTGGGCGTGTGGGCTGGTGCTGTGGGTGGCGTGCAGCCAGACGCAGCCGGATGAGGACGCGGACAGCCGCCGGCCGGTGTCCGCCTGCGAGCCCATGACGTGCGCCTCCCAGGGCATGGACTGCGGCATCGCCATTGACGGCTGTGGCGGCACGCTCGACTGCGGTGCCTGTGGCCCCGGTGAGGTGTGCGGGGGCGGTGGCCGGCACAACGTCTGCGGCCCGGCCCCCTGTGCGCCCACCACCTGTGAGTCACTGGCGCGCGACTGTGGACCGGTGTCGGATGGCTGTGAAGGCGTGCTCGACTGCGGCACCTGCGAGGCCCCCGAGTCCTGCGGCGGCGGGGGCACACCCAACGTGTGCGGCGAGTCCACCTGCACGCCGGACACCTGCGAGTCGCTGGCGCGCGACTGCGGCGCCGTGCCGGACGGCTGTGGCGGCATCCTGGACTGTGGCGTCTGCGAGGACGGCCTGACGTGCGGGGGCGGCGGCGCGCCCAACGTGTGTGGCCGCGGCCTCTGCAAGCGGGCGACCTGCGACGCGCTGGGGAAGGACTGCGGGCAGGTGTCCGACGGCTGCGGCGGCATGCTCGACTGCGGCGTCTGCACGGGCGGCCTGACGTGCGGGGGCGGCGGCGTACCCAATGTCTGTGGCAACCCACCGTGCACCCCGGGGACGTGTGAGACGCTGGGGAAGAACTGCGGGCCGGTGGCGGACGGGTGCGGCGGCATGCTCGACTGCGGCGTCTGCGCGGACGACCTGACGTGCGGGGGCGGCGGCGCGCCCAACGTGTGCGGCGGCGGCGTGTGCACCCCGCTCACCTGCGAGTCCCAGGAGAAGAATTGCGGCGCCGTGCCGGATGGCTGCGGCGGGCTGCTGGACTGCGGCGTCTGCCCGGCGGGCGAGGCGTGCGACGGGGGCGGCGTCTGTGGCCGTCCCCGCTGCACACCGGCCACCTGCGAATCGCTGGGCAAGGACTGCGGCACCGTGCCGGATGGGTGCGGCGGCGAGCTCCAGTGTGGGACGTGCGCGAATGGCGAGACGTGCGGGGGCGGCGGCACGCCCAACGTGTGCGCGGCGCCTTCCTGCCGCCCGTACACCTGCGGCCTGCTGGGCAAGGACTGCGGCGCCGTGCCGGATGGGTGCGGCGGCGTGCTGGAGTGCGGCACCTGCACGGCGCCGGAGTCCTGCGGCGCAACGGGGGTCCCCAACGTCTGCGCGGCGAGCGCGTCCGTGTGCGTGGACCGGAACCTGGGCGGCGAGTCGCCGGTGATGGTGAAGGGCTCCACCGCGCACGCGGGGGATGACCACCCGTCCTCATGCGGCGGGAGCGGCGCGCCGGACCGGGGCTTCCTGTGGACGGCGCCCAGGAGCGCGCTCTTCACCTTCGACACGGCGAGGTCGGCCATCCGCTCGCTCATCTCCGTGCGCAGCGGCGGCTGCGGGGGCGCGGAGCTGGCATGCGCGAAGGACGGCATCAGCTACGGCGGCGGCGCGCGTGTCTCGGTGCCGCTGGTGCAGGGGCAGACGGTGCTGGTGGTGGTGGACGCGGCGAGCCCGGACCGATTCAGCGCGGGGTACTTCGAGCTGCACATCGATGAGCTGCGGGCCAGCGAGGCGGGCGCCTGCTTCGACGGCATGGACAATGACGGGGACCGCTGGGTGGACTGCGCGGACACGGACTGTCACGACGCGCCGGGCTGCGGCGGCCGTGGCTGCGCGCACCATGATTTGGGCAGCGCGCTGCCGGTGACGTTCCACGGCGAGACGGCGGGCTCCGGTGACGGCTTCCAGGGCACGTGCGGCGCGCTGCTCCAGCAAGACCGGGCCCACCTGTGGACGGCGCCCAAGGCGGGCACCTACGTCTTCGACACGGCCCCGAGCGAGTGGGGCAACGCGCTCTACGTGCTCACCGGTTGCCGGGGCACGGAGCTGGGCTGCGCGTCCAACCCGGGCGGGGGCCCCCAAGGCTCGCCCGCCGTGAAGGTGACGCTGACGCAGGGCCAGACAGTGCTGGTGGTGGTGGACGGCATGGCGAACCCCGACCAGGACACGCCCATCCGCTACACGCTCCACGTCAGTGAGTACGCCGAGACGGAAGCAGGCCGGTGCGCGGATGGCGCGGACAACGACGCGGATGGCGCCGCGGACGCGGAGGACTCCGACTGCCGGTAGCGGGGAGACGGCCCGGGCGGCGTGGGGCTCGTGTTAGCGGTGCGCCCGCCGGTTCGCCTTCCCGCCCCGGCACGACCGGCCGCCTCAACCTCCCTGCGCAGGCACGGGCGCCGCGGCCTCGGGCTCCTCGCCCGGCGCAGCGAACGTCCCCGAGACGGGGTCCACGTTCCAGGCGGAGTACTGGTGCGTCCGCACGTCCCGCAGCTTCCCGTCCTCGTAGCAGACCGAATAGATGAGGAACTGCGGATTGATGAAGTTGGGCTGCCCGTAGCGGTAGCACTCCGCCCCATTGGCCTCCCGCTCCAGGGTGATGGGCCGCCCGAGCACGGCGCTCACCTGCTCCGTGGTCATCCCCCCCCGCATGGACTTGAAGCCACTGGGCGTAACGATGCGGAACGTCCGCTCCTCGCCCTTGGCGATGACCCAGAGGCCCACGACCAGCACCACCGGCACCAGGGCCGCCAGCAGGGCGCCCGCCCACCGTCCTCGGGGGACCTTTCCTTCCTTCTGGAAGGCCGTGAAGAGGCCGCTGACCGCGTCCACCTGGGGGTTCGTCTCCGTCGCGCTCACGTCGCCTGACATGCAGTCCTCATATCGCGGATGCAACAAAGTCCCCGCCACTCGCCCTTTCTCCCTGCCCGCCCACCTGGGAGGGCCTACATCCCCTGGCGACTCCCTCTCCCTGGTAACAAGCGAGTTTACAACGAGCAGGAAGGTCGGTCTGCTACATCCCGTCCAAGGGAGTCAACGAGGAGTCAAGTCACCATGCCGAAACGCGGCGGCGGCGGTCGCAGCGCCCCCCAGAAGCCCGCCAACCGGGACGTGCTCCCGGCCGGCGCGGAGTCGAAGGACACCGAGCTCTTCTTCAACCGGGAGCTGTCCTGGATGGCCTTCAATGACCGCGTCCTCCAGCTGGCCGAGTCCGCGGAGATTCCGCTGCTGGAGCGGCTGAAGTTCATCTCCATCTACGCGCGCAACCTGGACGAGTTCTTCATGATTCGCGTCGCCCGTCTGCACGAGCAGATTCGCGACGGCGTGGCGCGCCTGGTTCCCGACGGAGCCTCCCCCAGCGACACCCTGGACAAGCTGCACGACGGCATCCTCAGGCAGACGCGGCGCCACGGCGACGCCTTCGAGAAGGTGCTCCGCCCCGCCCTGGCCGAGAAGGGCCTGCGCATCCTCTCCGCCAGGGAGCTGGACGCCGAGCAGCGCGCCCAGGTGGACCAGCGCTTCAAGGAGCAGATTTTCCCCGTCCTCACCCCGCTGGCCATCGGCCTGGGGCGGCACTTCCCCTACATCTCCAACCTGTCGCTCAGCCTGGCGGTGCTGCTGAGGGACCCGGACGCGGGCGAGGAGAGCGTGGCCCGGGTGAAGGTCCCCAAGGAGCTGCTGCCGCGCTTCTTGCCCCTCAAGGGCAACGTCTTCGTGCCCCTGGAGGAAGTCATCGCCCAGCACCTGGGGGACTTGTTCCCCGGAATGGAGGTGCTGAGCTGGGGCACCTTCCGCGTCACCCGCGACGCGGACTTCACCGTGTCCGAGGACGCGGAGGATTTGCTCAAGGCCGTGGAGACGGAGCTGCGCGAGCGCCGCTTCGGCGACGTCGTCCGCATGGAAGTCCAGGCCGGCATGAGCCCCAAGCTGCTCGAGCCGCTGGTGGAGGCCCTGGGCCTGGAGGCACGTCAAATCTACGAGGAGCACGGCCTGGTCGGCCTCAACGACTTGCAGTCCATCGCCTTCGCCCCGGGCTTCCCGGAGCTGAAGGACCCGTCGTGGGTCCCCGTCACCCAGGCCCGCCTGCGCACGGACACGGACGCGCCGGACGGCGGCACGGTGATGTCGTCCATGCGCCGGGGAGACTTGCTGGTCCACCACCCCTACGAGTCCTTCGCCACCTCCGTGGAGCGCTTCGTCACCGAGGCCGTGGCCGACCCGGACGTGCTGGCCATCAAGCAGACGGTGTACCGCACGTCGGACAGCTCGCCCCTGGTGCCCGCGCTGATTACCGCCACCGAGCGCGGCAAGCAGGCGGTGTGCATGGTGGAGCTGAAGGCCCGCTTCGACGAGCGCGCCAACATCCGCTGGGCCAACGCGCTGGAAGAGGCGGGCGTGCACGTCGTCTATGGGATTCCGTCCCTGAAGACGCACGCGAAGGCCATCCTCATCGTCCGGCGCGAGGGCGACAAGGTGCGGCACTACGTCCACATCGGCACGGGCAACTACAACCCGAAGACGGCGCGCCTCTACACGGACATGGGCCTGTTCACCACGGACCCGGACATTGGCGCGGACGTGGCGGACGTCTTCAACTACCTCACGGGCTTCGGCCGGCCAAAGAGCTTCCGCAAGCTGCTGGTGGCCCCGCTCACCATGCGCCAGGGGATGCTGGAGGAAATCAAGCGCACCGTCGCCGCGCACACCGCCGAGCGCCCCGCGCGCATCCAGATGAAGATGAACGCGCTGGTGGACCCCGGCATCATCCACGCCCTCTACGAGGCGTCCCGCGCGGGCGTGAAGGTGGAGCTGAACGTGCGCGGCATCTGCTGCCTGCGCCCAGGCGTCCCCGGCGTGTCGGAGAACATCCGCGTGGTGTCCGTGCTGGGCCGCTTCCTGGAGCACTCGCGCATCTACATCTTCGAGCGCGGCCCGGAGCTGCGCTGCTTCATCGGCTCGGCGGACCTGATGCCGCGCAACCTGGACCACCGCGTGGAAATCCTCGCGCCGGTGGAGGACGCCCCCCTGGCCGCCCAGGTGAAGGACTCGCTGGAGCGCTGCATGGCGGACACCACCTCCGCCTGGGAGCTGACGGCGGACGGGAGCTGGCGCCGCCGGCAGCCCCGCGCCGGTGAAGAGCAGCGCTGGGCCCAGGGCGAGATGATGGAGCGCGCCCAGCGCATCGCCCAGGTCCAGGGCGGCCGTCCGCTGTCCTGAACAGCGGCGGCGCGGCGCTCAGATTTCGTGCTGGACGAAGTGGAACGCCGCCACGCGGTACGACTGCGGGAAGAGCACCACGTAGACGTGGTGGTAGTCATTGGCACCCGGGGCCATCGGGATGCGGGTGTAGTAGTGGGCCACCCGCGGCGTCTCCGTGCCGTTGCCCAGCGCGGCGGGCAGCGCCGACACCAGCTCGGGGAACCAGTAGTCGTTGCTCGCGACGAGCTCCGCGTAGGTCAGGTCCGGCAACCGCTCGAACTGGTAGTACTGCACGTCCTGGCCCAGCAGCGTGTACAGCGCCAGGTCCGCCACCGGGTCCAGGCTCCACGGCACGGTCGCCACGCTTGGCACGGAGTACGTCTCGAGGACGCCGTCGCACCAGTTCTCCCCGGTGTTGCACCGCGTGTTGCCCACCGTCAGCGCCGCCTGCAAGCCGCTGCTCAGCGGCAGCTCGCCCAGCTCCAGCGGCCCCACGCCGTAGTAGGCCCGGTAGAAGGCCTGGCACACCGGCCACATCCGCTCCATGAAGGTCGACAGGCCGTCCGCGCACCAGGGCTTCGGGGCGGACGGTGAGCAGCCTTCCACATAGGCGTGGTAGGCGTCCGTCGCGTCGGTGCAGGCCGCGAAGGCCTCCGCCGCCGTGTGGGGCCGGCCCAGCACCGGGTCCACCTCCTCCACCAGCGCCTGCACGCAGACCTCGATGCGCGTGGCCACGTCCAAATCACACGCGGCGTACACCGCCGGGTCCACGCACTGGCCGTTGAGGCAGTTCAGTTGGAGCCGGAAGCGCTTGCCCACGCCCGTCCCGGTGGACACCACGGCCAGGTACTCACCGCCCTGGGGCAGGGACAGCGACGCGAGCTTGCTCAGCTGCCCGTAGCCCGCGTCGTCGTCCTGGGCCACCACCGTGGTGCCGTAGCTGCCGCTGGCGTCCTTGGGGCCGTACACGAACAGGCCCGTGTCCAGGTACATGCTGCTGCCCAGGTGCGTCACCTCGAGCTTCACCTGCGCGCCGGCGGCCACCGAGAAGGCGAAGGAGAGGTACTGCGGCTGCGTGGTGAACTGCGTCTGCACCGAGCCGCCCAATTCCAGCGGCCCCATGAAGGCCGTGGCGTCCAGGATGTTGCCGCTCGGCGGCGCCGGAGGGGGATACAGCACCCCCTGCTCGCGCGCCCCCAGCTCCGCGCCACCCTCGTCCGTCAGCTCCGTGGGACTGCACGCGCCCAGCAGCAGCGCGGAGAGCACCCAGCCCATCGACTTCGTCAGCGTGCCACGCATGAGTCACTTCCTTCCGAAGCGGGCTTGTGAGGCCCGGTTGACGAGCGCCTTGCCACGGACTCCGAGTGTGACTCAAGTCACAATTCCTACTCTTCGATGGGTGCCTCGTTCCATTGCTGGTGATTGAGCGAGGGGTCCCGGTTCGGGTCGTAGTTGGGATTGTTCGACGGGACGTATTGCCCGTTGCCGTTCATCCAGTACTGGTTGGCGCCCGAGCGCACCTGGTGGCGCTGACCGTCGGCGGGGGCGCGGACCGTCTCCTCGTCCTTGATGTAGTTGAGGAAGCGGTGGTGGTTGCGGTCCGACGCGGCGTTGCCCTGCGCGTAATTGGAGGCGATGGCCTGGTTGATGGCGTCGTTCTTCTCGTGGAAGGCCTTCTGCTGGGCCTCGAACGCGGCCTTGTTGGTCTGCATGCGCTGGTTGTGGGCGGCCCAGCTGTTGCGCTCCCGCGCCATCTCCGCCTGGTTGTAGGCCCGGACGTATTCGGGGTTGTAGCGGGTGTTGGCCAGGGCGTTGAGGAGGATGTCCTTGCTCTCCTCGTACCGCTCCTTCGGCGCCTCGAGCGCATGGCAGTAGTAGTTCCACGACACCATGTTCCCGAGGTTCGTCGCGCTCAGGTGGACGACAATCAGGTAGGGGGCGCCGTGTTTGTCCTCCCACTCCGTCACCCGCGCGAGGAAGCGCTGCTGCATGGGCCCCACCTTGTAGAGCAGGTCCGAGAAGCCCTTGTTGGCGGCCGCGATTTTCGGCGCGTCGTATTGCTTCACCAGCTTGCTGCCGTCCTTCTTCGCGGTCGGCACCAGGTCCTGCTGGATGACGTCCTGGATGGAGGTGAAGGCCCGCATCTTCCCGCCCGAGCGGCGGACCGCCTCCTGCATCATCGCGTCATTGGAGGACATGAACGTCCGCATCGGGAACATGTAGACATTCACGTTGCCCGGCCCGCTCATGGCGGCCTTGCCGTTATTGAGAATCCAGTTGTCCGGCAGCGGCATCGTCGCCATCTCCAGGAACTTGTCGTCGAGCAGCTTGTGCTCGACGAGCTTCCCGTTGGGCTCGGCGCGCGCCAGGGCATTGGACGGCGCCTGCTCCGGACTGTTCCCCCGGGGCTTCTCCCGGTTCTCGTTACAGGCCAGGAGCGTCAGGCATGACACCGTGAGGACAATCGCGTTCTGTCGCATGGGCGGGGTGGTCTCTTCTGGGAGTCAGACACCTGGAGTGTGTCTGTTTTCTCCTAGCGTATCACGCCCTCCGGTTCCGCCCGGAACCCGGGGGCCTCAGCGCTCGGCGTCCTCGCGGCGGTGGGCCTCCACCTCGCGGACCTCGCGCCACTGAATCCATCCCTCGCGCGCGGCGTGACGGGCGGCCTCGGTGGTGTCATCCACCGCGAGCATCTGGCTGCCCGCGGCGCGGATGTCCTCGGCGATGAGCGCCAGCTCCTCGGCCCGGCGCTGATGCCCGGGCACGTTGCGGATGTAGACGCAGTGGATGCGCCCGGGGAACTCGCGGACGATGGTGCGGTAGTGCTCCGCGTCCTCCTGGCCGCTGTCGCCAATGAGGATGAAGGGCAGGTGCGACAGCGTGCCCAGCACCGCGCGAATCTTCTCCAGCTTGTGCCCATGGCCCCCGCCGGGCGCGAAGCCCTGGCTGGACAGGCCCCAGTCACGCAGCAGCAGCGGACCGGTGGGGATTTTGTGCAGGGAGAGAAACTCGTCCAGGTGCTCGTAGAGGTTCCACGGGCTGCTGGACACGTAGAAGATGGGGTTGTCCGCGCTCGTGCCCCGGCCGTGCTGGAGCGCGGCGTAGAAGGCGTCCACGCCCGGGAAGGGCAGCCGCACGCGGTGCTCGGTGAGGAAGAGCGCCCAGGCCCGCTTCAGCACGTCGGTGACGCCGGTGACGATGACGGTGTCGTCGATGTCGCTGATGACGCCGAACTCCGCGCCGGGCCCGGCCATCCGCACCGGCGCGGCCACGCGGGACACGCCCTCCGCGTCCGGCGACAGCAGCTCCAATTCCACCATGTGCCAGCCCGAGCGCACCCCGTCCGGCGGAGGCACCCACAGCTCCAGGAAGCCCTCTTCGTCGGTGGTGCCCTCCCAGCGCTTGTCGCCCCAACGCACCGCGACGTGCGCGCCCGGGACTTCCCGCGTCATGTAGCGCTTGTAGGAGGCCACCGCGCTGCCCACCAGCGTGTAGCGCTCCTGCGGCGGGCGCACGTTCCGGTCCTCCAGCACGCGGGCCTTGATGACGGCGCGCTCAGGGGTGCCATAGCCCCGGTAGGGGAGGATGCGCAGCGGCGGCGCGATTCCCAGCTTCTGGCGAAGCTTGCGGCTCAGCGCGTCATAGTGGGCGTCCACGCGGACGGCGAGTCGATAGAAGCGAGGAAGAAAGTCGGCCATGGCGCGGGGCGTAACGGTGTGTGGAGCCTGACTCTAGAGGAGTCCAGCGATTGAGCGGCACAAACCGGTGAGGGTCCACTGGCGGACCGTCGCAGCCCATGCCTGCCGCGGCGTGCGTATCCGCCATGCAGTCCCCTCTCAACCTGGAGCCTTGCCTTGCCGCGTCAATCCCCCCGCTGGTGCCTCGCCGCCGCCGCCGTCGTGTTGCTCGCCGGAACGGCCGCTTTCTCACAGTCCTCCTCCAGCATCACCTTCCAGTCGCCCGCACAGGGCTGGAACGTGCTCGCCTCCTCCAACCCGCTGCCCTTCGGCTCCACCGCGGCCATCCACTTCAGCGCGGACCGGCTGACGCAGTGCCGCGGCAACATCAACGGCACCACGCCCGGGTGGACGCTCACGGGCTACTACCAGTTCAACAACGGCCCGGTTCAGCGCTTCTGGGTGGCGGGCTTCTCGTCCACGCCCAACCCGCCCGCGCCGTCCATTCCGCTCCACACGCTGGGCACGCTGGCCGTCTGGTTCGAGAACACCAGCCGCTGGGGCTGCCAGGCCTGGGATTCGAACTTCGGCAACAACTACCTCTTCACCGTGCAGTGACGGCGAGCCCGTGGGCGCGGGTTGCGTCGCCGCGCCCACGGGGCCCCGGCTGCCTTTGTCCCGGATGCGTGAGGACTGGTAGACGTGTTCCATGGGGCACCCCTCCACCGAGAACCTCACGCCCTTCACCTTCGAGCCCCTGTTCCTCACCGACGAGGCGCTGCGGCCCCTGTTCGTGCCCGTGCTGAAGGCCACGTTCGACCTGCGGCCTCGGGGCGCGCCGGTGCTGTCCTCGGAGCAGGCGCCGCTGTTGACCGCGGGCGAGCGCTGGGAAGGCGGGGACGCGGCCAGCCTCCGGCTGGAGCCCGAGGGCGCCTTCTTCAAGGCCGCCACGGACGTGGTGCTGGTGGGACATGCCCATGCGCCCGCGCCGGGGACTCGCGAGCTGGTGGCGGAGCTGCATGTCGGGCCGGTGCACAAGCAGGTCCGCGTGGTGGGGGACCGCGCGTGGTTCAAGAGCATGGGCGGCATCGGGATGACGCAGCCCTTGCCCTTCGAGCGCATCCCGTTGCGCTATGAGCGCGCCTTCGGCGGGAAGGACGGCGGCACCTTCGAGCCGCGCAACCCGCTGGGCACGGGCTTCCGTGAGAAGGGCAGCCGCTTTGAGGAGGGCCTGCGGCTGCCGAACCTGGAGTCTCCCACCGAGCCGCTGAGGTCCTGGGGCCAGCGTCCACCGCCCATGGGCTTCGGGTTCATTGAGCCGCACTGGCAGCCCCGCGCCGCCTACGCGGGCACCTATGATGACGCGTGGAAGAAGTCGCGCGGCCCGCTGCTGCCCAAGGACTTCGACCGGCGCTTCCTCAATGGCGCACCTCAGGACCAGCTCGTCCCGGGCTACCTGCGAGGGGGAGAACCCGTGCTGCTGAAGCACGTCGCGCCGGGCGCGCCGCTGACGTTCAGGTTGCCCGCGATGCCGGCTCCGGAGGTCCTCGCGCCCAGGGCCCGGGGCCTCGATGACTTGGAAGGGGCGCTGCGGCTGGACACGGTGGTCATGGACACGGACGCGATGAAGCTGTTCCTCGTGTGGCGTGGCACCTTCGCGCTGCGGCGCGAGCCCACGGAGCTGCGCGCCATCCAGGTGACGTGTGAAGGCACGGAGAAGCTGGAGCCGGGGCAGCCCGTGGGGAAGGACTGACGGGGGCTATCTCGCCGGCGCCGTGTCGATGGCCCAGTCGCCCGTGTACGTCGCCGTCATCGGGACGCGGGCCAGCGGCGGGCAGTAGCGGAAGCCGGTGTCCTCTGGAGCGATGCCGGCGCGCTCGGCGAGGCGCAGGAGCGCCAGCCCTTCGAGCCAGAGGAAGCGGTGCGGCGCGAAGGACGTCACGGGCGTGGCCAGCGAGCGGGCGCGCTTCTCCGTGACGAGGCCGTAGTCCAGGCAGGCCGCGGAGAAGGACTCGGCGAAGGCGGCGGCGTCCCTGGCCACCAGGGCCCGGGCCAGGGCCACACGGCTGGCGGAGGGCTCCTGGCCGGCCTTCTCCAGCGGGACGAGGACGTGCTCCAGCGGGGCGAACGGCGTGCGGGCGAGGTGCTGGAGCGCGGAGGCCCAGAGGAACTCGTCCTCGTATTCGGCGCCCTGCTGCCACTGGGTGGCGGAGCCCTCGGCCACGGCCTCCGCGAGGGAGAAGTGGCCCGCGGCGAGCGCGCCCAGCAGGGGCGTGTTGCGCCGCGCGGGCGGAGGTGGAAGGCCCCGGTCCGCGAGGAGGCGCTGCACCCGGCGGCCGTTCTCCGCCATCCGGCAGAGGTTGAGGAAGAAGCCCTGCGGGTTGCCGTCCACCAAGAGCGTGGCCACGGCGATGAGGTGCAGGTCGAGCGTGATGGCGTCCAACCGCGCGAGGAGGCTGGAGCGGTCCGCGCCAGGGTCGAACCGGCGCAGCCGCTCCCCCAGGGCGTCAGCGGCGTCTGCACGGAGGGAAATGAGACGGGCCATGAGGGAAGGAGCGGGAGAGCGTAGCCTGGAACCCGTCGTTCAGGCACCCTACGACGTAGGAGGTGGGTGCGCGCGTGAGCAACCTCAATGCGAGCGAGATGAACACGGAGCTGGCGCAGCGGCTCCTGTCCATCTTCGAGCGGAGCCGGGACCGGAAGTACGCGGCGGCCAAGGCGGCGAAGAAGAAGAAGCCGAAGCCCGCGGACAGCGCTGCGGACGACGCCGACCACGTGGATGACAGCGCGGCGCCCCGGGGGGTGCTCGGCAAGGACAGCGACTACGCGCAGAACGGCTCTGACTACATCGCGTCCCTGGACGGTCGCGACGTGTACCGCGTCTTCGACCACGCCTACCTGGATGAAATCCGGGACCTCGTGAAGCAGACCGCCGAGTTCCCCGGAGGACCACCGGAGAACTTCAACCCGAGGGCCAAGGACAAGGACAAGAAGCCCGCGCTCCAGAAGTATCCCTACGCGTGGGAGGCCCACCACATCCTGCCGGGCTCGGCGTTCTACTACGAGCTGAAGGACGGGCCTGCCTTCACCTACCGGCAGCTCCGCCTCATCCTCCAGTCCGACTACAACCTGAACCACGGCCACAACATCATCATGCTGCCGGACCAGGCCTGGGCCGTGCCCGTCCATGCGCTCCTGCAGCACCCGGGCGACCATCCCATCTATACGCAACAGGTGATTCGGGACATGAAGGGCATCGCCTCGGAGATCCAGGAGAAGATTGACGAAAGCAAAGACCATAATATGTTATCATTTGATATTTTCACGAGACTCAAAGAACTCGAAGAAGACTATTGGGATCTCCTCGTCGGCTTGAGCCGGGCTGTCGTTGCAGCAGTTACTAATGGAAAAGAGTACAAGCACGATTTTGTACGCTACGTGCCGAAGGGTAAGAAGGCTACAAGCCGATATGAGTGGGGCTCTCTGTACTAGATAAAGGCAGAATTCTTCATGAACTACTTCGTTCTCAAGGTCAGAGGAGCCGACGCTGGATTCATTGACGCATACCCTCGCGGTAGTCCAGCGGACTGGAAGTTCGATAAGGGTATCAGCCTTGCAAAGGAGTTCCCCACAGGAGGAGTGGTCTCCTTCTCGGACAATTATCCTGATGCTCGCGAATTGAGAGATTTCCAACCCAATCTCATGAGCGCTCTGCTGGTTTCGGGACGGACACGCAAGCTTCTTGAGTCCTTTGATGTTGATAACACCGAATGGCTCCCGGTCGTCGTCAAGGATCACAAAAACAACGTCGTCGGCCCCGATTATGCCTTCCTCAATCTACAAGGCGCCGAAGATGCCATCGACATGGAGCGTTCGGTCTATCGGATGAACGCAATCGCCAAGGATCAAATCGGTCGAATCAAGAAGCTCGTAGTCAAACACGAGACGATTCGTCCCCAAGCGAAGATATTCCGTTGCACCAATGAGCGTCGCCTCATCCTCATCCGAGAGGACGTGCATGCTGCCTTCGTTCAGGCAGGGCTGACCGGATTCAAAGTCTACGAGACCGAAGGATGGAACGGCCTGGAACTTTGACGCGCCAGGCAGCAGACCCGCACTCTCATGCAATATTTTGTCTTCAAGATCATGGCAGAAGAGGCTGGCTTCATTGATTCGTATCCACGCGGCAGTCCAGCCGAATGGAAATTCCATGAAGGCATCACTCTTGCCAAAGAGTTCCCCATAGAGGGAGAGGTTTCGTTCTCCAAAAGTTACCCTGACGACCAAAACCTCTACGACTTCCAACCCAACTTGATGAGCGACCTTCTCGTCTCTGGACGGGCGCGCAAACTCATTGAGTCGCTTGGGGTCTCCAATGCGGAATGGCTTCCGGTCACCGTCAAGGATCACAAGGGAAATGTCGTCGGGCCTGACTACGCCTTCCTCAATCTCCTCGGCGCAGAAGATGCCATTGACATGGAGCGCTCGGACTACGAGATGGACTCGCTTGAAAAGGACCAAATCGGTGTCATTGACAGGCTGGCCCTCAACACCAGCGCTATTAGCCCCGACGCAAAGATGTTCCGCTGTACCAAGGAACGCCGTCTCATCCTCATCCGTGACGACGTCCACGCTGCCTTCGAGCAAGCGGGCCTGACCGGCTTCAAGGTCTACGAAGCCGAAGGCTGGGACGGACTGGAGCTCTGACGCATCATGTTCGAAGCCAATTGCATGGAAGAGCAGCCCGCCGACATCGTCGCTCGGGTCCTGGAGGAACAGTCGCCGTGCTTCGTCACCGCACGCGAGGGCGTCCGGGGAGTGCTGGTCCCCCTGGACGAGGTCTACACAGAGGTGATGGAGGCGCATCCACGCATCATCAGCGCCCTGATGAAGGATCTGGTCCGTCCCGGCAAGGACATGGCCATGTACTGCGTCCAGGTCAGCCTGTCTGATGAACAGGACGCCATCCGCTTCCTGGACGAGGAAGGAGAGCCGGTGCTCGCCCTGGTCGGTGCCATGCGCTTCCTGCGCTGGATGGAAGAGGAGGACGGCGAGGCCGACGAGGAATCATGAAGCACCGCCACCAGGAGGTGAGGGTCCAGTGACTCATTGAAGTACGACGCCATCCCTCCGCGGGCTTCAAGGTCTACGAAGCCGAGGGCTGGAACGGCCTGACGCTGTGAGGTGGACCACGGCGCGCTCCCCTGCTTCGGCGGAGGAGAGCACCAACACCGAAGGCGTGGGCGCGTAACCCCGCGCCAGCGCCCGGAAGACCATCGCCGTGGCCACCGCTCCCGAGGCCACCCCCGTGTGCCCGAAGCTCCTGGCCGGCATCCACACCGCGCCTCGCTCGAAGCGGGCGTCCGCCTCCCTCAGCCGGACCTGCAGCATCCCCCACTCGAAGGCGCGCGCGTATTGCCCGTCGTGGTCCGACACCAGCAGCGGCGCGGGCGCGTCCTGCCCCAAGGGCCCCAACGCCGCGAGCACCTGCCGCGCCAGCTCCTGCCCATCCGGTGGCTGCTCCCCGTCCAGCGGCGCCGCGTCGCGCCCCTGCGCCACCCGCACCACTGCCATGGAGGGCTCCGCGGGCTCCTCGCGCGTGAGCAGCAAGGCCACCGCCGCCTCACCCGCCATCAACCCCGTGGGCCGGCCCGGCGTCTTCAGGCGCTGCTGCTGGTGCAGCGACGTCAGCGTCTCCGAAGAGATGAAGCTGTCCACCGCGCAGAAGAGCGCCCGCTCCACCTTCGAGGCCCGCAGGTCCTCGCCCGCCGCCGCCAGCGCCTGGGCGAAGGCCACGTTCCCCGTGGGAAACACCCGCACCGGCCCCTTCCACGCGGGCCAGCCCAGCGCCTGCCACGTCCCCTTCACCACCCGGTCCACCAGCCGCGCGACGCGCTCGCGGGCGTCGTCCGGGTCCTCCTCGGAGGGCTCCTTCCCCGTCGTGAAGCCCCGGGCCTCCGGGTCGGGCAACGCCAGGTAGAGCCCCACGCCGGGCCCCAGCGCCGCGACGTCCACCCGCGTCCCCAAGTCCACCAGCGCCTCCGCCAGCAGCGCCACCAGCCGCCCCACGCCCGAAAAGCCCAGCGTGGCCTCTCCCGCCGCATGCACGGTGACGGGGCTCGGCTCCTCGTCGCCCTTCAGGAAGACTTCGAAGTCCGGCGCCGCCGAGGGCCAGGACATCCCCGCACGGAACGCCGCCGCGGCGGGCACCAGCGGCCCCAGCGACGACGCCATTCCCACCGCCTGGACCCACCCCAACATGCGCGCCAAGACCTCCTGCACCGACGGGCCAGTCTTCCACGGCGCCATGTGACGGGCCACCACCCTGGCTCGTCCCACGAACCCGGGAGCGGTACATTGCCGGGACGAGGAGCCACCCGTCATGAGCGCGACCGTCGGCGTCAACAAGCTGTCCGTCGTCCACAAGGACACCGGAGGAACCAGCATCGCCTTCCCGGACGTCTGCAAGACGCCCAGCCCCGCGGGCCCCGTGCCCATCCCCTACCCCAACGTCGCCATGTCCTCGGACACGGCGAAGGGCACGACGAAAGTGTTCGTGGATGGCAAGCCGGTGTGCGTCGAGGACTCGAACTTCAGCACCAGCACCGGCGACGAAGCGGGCAGCGCGGGCGGAGGCGTCGTCTCTGGCAAGACGAAGGGCAAGGCCGAGTTCGTCAACTCCTCCTTCGACGTGAAGTTCGAGGGCAAGGGCGTGGCCCGGACCTTCGACCTCATGCTCCACAACGACAAGAACACCCCACCCGCGCCGCTGCTCCAGGGGCCCGTCATCGCGCTCGGCAAGGACGACACGAAGGCCCGGTGCCTCGTCTGTGAAAAGGAGCTGTGAGCCCCTTGCCGCCGCGCCGTCCCACCGTCCGCTGGGAGCTCCTGGAGCGCCACCTCGAGGAAGCCGAGTTCCTGTGGACGCAGTGGGAGCACGCCCTGTGGAGCCCGGAGCACACCCTGTCCTCGGTGGCCCAGGGTGATGAAGGGCGCCTGCGGGCGCACCTGGATGCGCTCGTGCTCGGGGGCCGCGCCGTCGCCACCCGCCTGCTGCTGCCCGCGCTGGCCTCCGAGGAGCCTTCGTGCGGGGCCTCCGCGACGTGGGCCCTGCTCTCCGCCGAGGACCCCGACTGGCGCGAGCCCGTGCTGCGACACCTGGAGGAAGGCCCCGAGGAGACTCAGCCGGGCATCCTCCGGGCGCTGGAGCTGCTCGACCGGGCGGACCTCCACGCCCTGCTCCTGACGAAGCTGCCGACGCTGACACCCGCGCTTCAGGCCGGGCTGCTTCGGGTCGCGCGAACCCGGCACCTCGACGCGAGCGACGCGCTGGAGCAGCTCGACTGGGAAGCCGACCCGGCGCCGCATGCCGAGGCCCTTCGCGCCCTCCCCTTCCTGCCCCGGACCCAGGAAGGCGACGCACGGCTGTCACGCGCCTTGAGCCATCCTCACCCCACCGTGAGCACCGCCGCCCTGGAAACCGGGTTGCTGCTGGGCTCGCGTGAGGCCTGGGAGCGCGCGCGGGGTTCCAGCTCGCGCGCCGCGCTGCTGACGCTCGCCGTGGCGGGTGAAGCCAAGGACCTCGCGGCGCTCACGGCGCGGCTGAAGGACCCCGCGGCGGACAGGGAGGTCCTCTGGGCACTGGGCTTCAGCGGCAGGATGGCCGCGGCGGACGCGCTGCTGCCCCTCACGCGGGATGAAGCCCAGGGCGCCCTGGCCCTGGCCTCCTTCGCCGCCATCACCGGCCTGCCCCTGGCGCCCCCGTTCCTCGTGGACGCGTCCGCTGACGATGAGTCCACGCCCGAAGACCTCCATGAAGCGCTCCCCCGCCCCGAGGTGCCGCCCGCCACGGTGGACGCCCAGGCCGTGGAGACCTGGTGGGCACGGCGGCGCGGCGGCTTCACCGCGGAGCAGCGTTACCTGCGTGGCGCGCCCCTCACCGCGCAGACCCTGTCCCGCGCCCTGGAGACCGAGCCCATGCGCCGGCGCCCCTCGCTCGCCTGGGAAATCGCCCTGCGCAGCGGCGGTGCCCTGCTCGTAGAGCCCCGGCAGTGGAGCCAGGTCCAGCGCGCGCAGGCCCGGCCCCTGGGCGGTCAGGGGCTGGAGTGGCTCACGCGGACAGGGAGTCAGCTCCAGGGGCGCTGAGCCGGCGTGTCTCCACCCACCGGCGTCCTTCCTGTGAGCCATTCATCGGATTGATGGCGCGACGTCATGACGAGGTAGAGGCATCCCCTCTCAATGAATAGGGTGCCTCCATGGCAACCTGGAGCCCCACCGCCTTCCACCGCGGCCTCGCCTCGCTGCGGGCCTTCTCCGACGCCGAGCCCGCGCTGTCCGCCAGCGCGCGCGCCGACTTTCCGAAGTCCTGGGATGACCGGCACTACCCCTGGATGAACGCCGCCCTGATGGCGTGGACCCTCCATGGAAAGGAAGACGCCCAGGGCCGCACCGCGGCGGACCGCCGCCTCCTGAAGGAGGGCAAGTCCCTGTCACGCGCCGAGCGCGGCCTCCTGTCGGCCCTGGCCGCGTCCTGGTGCTCGGTGTTCGAGGTGGAGGAGGTGCGGCTCGGAGAAGGCCTGCGACTGCGGGACCTCCTGCTCGACGAGGTGCTGGAGGTGCGGGAGCGCAGCCTCACCACGCAGGTGGTCCGCCATGACTTGATTGCGAGCGCGGTGCTGCCCGCCGAGGACCACCTGGAGCTCGTGGGAGGCGTCGTCCTGATTCCCCGCATGCTGCGCGAGCACGTCATCGTGGCCGCGCGCCAGCAGCTCGCCGCCCAGACGCCCCTCGCGGCGGACGCGCCCGGCCGCCACAGGCAGGTCCGGCGGCTGGCGCCCTTCCTCTACCAGCGGGTGCTGGAGCTCTTCACCACCGAGCGGCCCGTGCTCAACACCGAAGGCGAGCCGCTGCGGCACTGCACCGCGCGCTTCCGCATCCGCCACCCCGCGAAGGTGGAGGAGCGCCTGCGCCAGCATGATGGCCTCACCCGAGAGAGCAAGGGGCACTACACCTGGCAGGGCTCCCGGCCCGTGGCGCCCACGAACAACCCGGCGGTGTATGGCACCCTCAGGATGGAGGGCCAGTCGCTGGTCCTCGACACCCAGTCCGCGCAGCGCCTGGAGAAGGGCAAGGCCCTGCTGGCGGAGCTGCTGGGCGCGGAGGCCGTCCACGAGGAGGACACCCTGGGGCCCGAGGAGGTCATCCGCGGAGCGCCCAACCCCTCCCTGCCCGACGACCTCCCCCCCGAGCTGGCGGACTCGCTCGCGCGGGTGCTCGTGCAGCGCATCCGGGAGGAGCTCACGCGCGGCATCCCCGCCTGGGGTGGGAAGAGCGCCCGGGTGATGGCGCGGTCCACCGAAGGCCGCGCCCAGGTGCTCGAATGGTTGAAGGACCAGGAGTCGCAGCTGTCCCACGTCACCGCCACGGCGGGCCCGCTCTGGGATGACCTGTACGCGGAGCTGGGCCTGTCGCGCGACGAGCGCATCCCGCTGACCCAGGTGTACACCGCCAAGGAGGCGCCTCCGCTGGAGCCCCTCCGCGCGGAGCTCACCACCACCGATTTCCCCCCCACCGAGCTCCCCCCGGACCTCTCCTTCGAACCACCTCCGCTCCGCCGCCGGGCCTTCCAGGACGCCGCCCAGCGCAAGCCCCGGCGGAAGGCGCCCGTGGCCGAGCTGGAGCCCGGGGTCCTCTATGCCTTCAAGCTGGGGCCCATCGACATGGGCGTGGACGGCCGCGCCTCCATCTACGTCGCGCTGACGTCCGACGGTGAGGCGCTGCCGCCCGTCTTCGGGCGCCGGGACGCGGAGGGGCTGGAGTCCCTGGCGCGGGACCGGCCGGGGCTCAAGCGCTACTGCGAGGGACGGCTGGCGCGCGCCGGCGCGGCCCACGGCTTCGCGTCGCGGCCCATGCCGGACTCCGTCGCCCGCTTCCGGGCGGCGCTCGCCCTCCAGTTGCACTGGGCCCCGGCGGCGCCAGGCTTGAAGGTGATGCCCGAGGTGACAGCGGCGCTCCTCGAGGCCACGGCGGCGGTCATCCGCGCGGCGCCCTGGGAGACGTGGACGAACGACGAGGTCTTCACCGTGCACCTGGAGGGCGCCGTGCGAGGCACCCGGGAGCTGTCCGTCATGGGGGAGGGGGGCAGCGAGTTCGGCTTCGTGCTCTTCGACCGGGCCGGCTCCGTGGAGCGGATGAGCATGTCCGGCCTGCCGGAAGGAAACGTCGACGTGCTCATCCCGGACTCGCTGGGCGTGACGCTGGAGGACGCGCCGGAGTGGGTGACGAAGGTGGTGAAGGACGTCACCGGCCTGCCCTTCGCCCCCGCCGTCATGCGCGTCCAGCGGAACGTGCCGCGCCTGGGCAACTCCGAGGAGCTGGCGCTGGCGGTGGCGGTGGGCCTGGCGCTCGCCCGGGCGCGTCCCGAGGAGCGCGAGGTGAACCTGGAGCTGGAGGTGAGAGACCTCCAGGTCCGGGTC
Source organism: Myxococcus sp. SDU36 (assembly GCF_030168875.1). Taxonomy (NCBI): domain Bacteria; kingdom Pseudomonadati; phylum Myxococcota; class Myxococcia; order Myxococcales; family Myxococcaceae; genus Myxococcus; species Myxococcus sp. SDU36. Next base: position 6,604,010 of record NZ_CP077414.1, on the reverse strand, counting down.
CGGCTGGAAATCCCCCTGCCGCTGCTGACGGGCAGGTACGTCGGAAAGCTCGACCTGCTGGCGCTGACCACCCAGCGGAACCCGGTGACCCGCGTCCCCACGCGCAAGGTGCCCCCGGGGAAGGTCTCCGAGGCCTTGGTCGAGTTCGCCAGACCCATCCTCGACGGCGTGGACGAGTCGGAGGACCCACGGGCCGAGCTCTTCACCGGCCTGGCGCTGGCCATGAGCGCGTGGAACGCGGTGGTGCAGGACACCTGGGAGCCAGAGAAGGGCTGGGTGGAGCGGGCGCGCGCCACGATGAGGCGGCTGCCCCGGGACGTCCGGGAGGCGATGCTCCACGACTTCGAGCTGCTGGTGGAGCGCAAGCGCCGCCACTTCGCGGACGACCCCCGGCTGCTCGACGCGCTGGACGTCTCCCGCCGCCCCGGGGACCTCGGCATCCGCGTGCTCGGCGTGGTGACCCCCGGCGCCTGGCGCGAGTTCCTGGGCGTGTAGGGCGCCGGGGTGCTGCCGCGCCCCGTCAGTCCCGCCGGCCCAGCGTGCGGTCCAGGTTGTACGCGGAGCTGATGAGCGCCAGGTGCGTCAGCGCCTGCGGGAAGTTGCCCAGGGCCTCGCCGGACATGCCCGTCTGCTCCGCGTACAGGCCCACGTGGTTGGCATAGCCCAGCATCCGCTCGAAGATGAGCCGCGCCTCCTCCAGCAAGTCAGGCCGGGCCACGCTCGCGCGCGTCATCGCCTCCACCAGCCAGAAGCTGCAGAGGTTGAAGGTGCCCTCGCTGCCGGCAATCCCATCCAGCGTGGCCTCCACGTCGTAGCGGAACACCAGCCCGTCCGACGCCAGGCCGCCCTGGGACGGCGGCTTGCGCATGACGTCCAGCGTCTGGAGCATGCGCGGGTCCACCGGGGACAGGAAGAACACCAGCGGCATCAGCAGGTTCGCCGCGTCCAGCGCGTGGCCGCCATAGGACTGGACGAAGGCGCCCCGCTCCGGGTTCCACCCCTTCTCCATGATGTCCTCGAAGATGGTGTCCCGCACCTTGTGCCAGCGGGCCCGGTCCGCCGGGAGGCTGCGCTTGTCCGCCAGCCGGATGGCCCGGTCCACCGCCACCCAGCACATCAGCTTCGAGTACACGAACTGCTGCTGACCGCCCCTCACCTCCCAGATGCCCTCGTCCGGCAGCTCCCAGTTGTCACACACCCAGTCCACCAGCCGCCGCAGGTGCCGCCAGAAGTCATAGGAGATAGGCGCCGCGTACTTGTTGGACAGGTACACGGAGTCCATCAGCTCGCCGTAGATGTCGAGCTGCAGCTGGTCCGCCGCCCCGTTGCCGATGCGCACCGGACGCGCCCCGCCATAACCCGCCAGGTGCAAGAGCTCCTGCTCCTCCGGCACGCGATTGCCCTCGATGCCGAACATCAAGGGCAGCGGCCCGGTGTCATACTCCGCGCAGCGCGCCTCCACCCAGCGCATGAAGGCCGCGGCCTCATCCTTGAAGCCGATGCGGATGAACGCGTACACGGTGAAGGCCGCGTCGCGCAGCCAGCAGAAGCGGTAGTCCCAGTTGCGCGTGCCGCCGGGTGACTCCGGCAGGCTGCACGTGGGCGCCGCGACGATGGCCCCCGTGGGCGCGAAGGTCATCAGCTTGAGCGCCAGCGCCGAGCGCTGCACCGTCTCCCGCCACCGGCCCCTGTACTGACAGCCCGACAGCCAGTGGCGCCAGTACTCCACCGTCTCCCGGAAGAGGTCCTCGGAGGACTCGTGGTTGTGCACCACCGCCTCGCAGGACGCGCGCGCGCCCGGGTGCATGGAGAAGACGGCGGACTGGTTCTCATGCAAGGTGAAGGACGCGGTGACGCCCCGCTCCGCCTTCCGCAGCGGCACCGACGAGGACACCGTGAGCTGGAGCGTCTGGGAGGAGAAAGTCGCCCCGCTGCGGATGAGCTTCGTCTCGTGGGGGTCCCTGGCGTAGTTGAAGGCCGGGAAGCACTCCATGCGGAAGGTCATCTCCCCGCGCACCACGCGCACGCGCCGGAGGAGTTCCCGCTCCTCCTTCACGCCCTTCTTGCCCGCCATGGGCATGAAGTCCACCAGCTCGCCCACGCCGTCCGGCGTGTAGAAGCGCGTCACCAGCACGTTGGTGTCCGGCCAGTAGAACTGCCGCTTCATCACCCCGTCGGGCTTTGGCGCGACGCTCCAGTGGCCTCCCTTCTCAGGGTCCAACAGCGCGGCGAAGACGCTGGGACTGTCGAAGTGCGGAAAACAGAACCAGTCAATGGTGCCCTCGTTGGCCACCAGCGCCACCGTCCGCAGGTCGCCGATGACGCCGTGGTCCTCGATGGCCACCGGCTGTCCCGTCACCGAAGCGCCGCCGCTTCCCGTTGCCATGAGTCGCTCCTCGTCGAAGGGTCAGCTGAAGCGGATGACGTCCTTGATGCCACCAGCCTTCTTGCCAGTGACGACGTCACGGTAGTCCTCGGGCGAGTGCCGGGCGCAGATGAGCCGCTCCAGCCCCCCGGGCCAGCGGGCCTGGAAGTGCCGCAGGTCCTCCAGCGCCATGTCGAAGTCGACATCCGCCGCGTTCACCGTGCCCAGCAGCACCTGGTTGCCCAGCACCATGTCCTTGAGCACCGGGGACACATCGAAGGGCTCCTCCTTCGACGGCACGCCGGTGAGGATGCAGACGCCGTTGGGTCCCAGCGCCTTCAACGTCTCCAGCGCCGCCTTCGCCGCGCCCGCGGCCTCGTAGATGACGTCCGCGGCGCCGACCCTGCGGACCAGTTCCTCCGGCCGCACCTCCTTCGAGGAGAAATAGGGCACCCCCAGCGCCTCCGACGCCTCGGCCTTCGCGTTGGGCTTGGGGCTGCGCGAATACACCGTGGTGGCGTGCCCACGGCGCACCAGCGCCATGGCGCCCAGCAGTCCCACCGGCCCCGCGCCCAGCACCACCGCGCGGCCCGGACCCGCCTTCCACGGCAGGCGGTCCTGAAGGTGCTCCAACTGACGGAGGGACTTCTCCGCGATGGTGAGCGGCTCGGTGAGCACCGCCACCTCTCGCAGCTCCGTGGGCACCCGGTGCAGGTAGGCCACGTCCTCCACGAAGGACTCGGCGCCGAAGCCGTGGGCGCCCTTGATGCCCCGCTCGGTGTAGTCGCCGGTGATGCAGAAGTCCGGGTGGCCCCCGCGGCACGGCGGGCAGGTGGCATGCGGGCACGGCCGGCGCACGCGCGGCACCACCCAGTCTCCGCGGCTGAGGCCCCGGACGGCCTCGCCCACCTCCACCACCTCGCCCAGGCACTCGTGGCCCAGGATGAGGTGGTCCGAGCCCGGCGGCGGGGCGCCGTATTTGAACTCGATGATTTCCTTGTCCGTGCCACACACCCCGATTTCCCGCGTCCGCACCTTTACCTGCGTGGGCGACTGGATGCGGGGCTCGGGGGCGTCGGTGATGACGCGCACCTCGCGCTGTTGGGGGAAGACGGCCACCGCCTTCATACGGCCTCCTTGCGCTGCGCGTCCCGGCACTACGGCCGGGCGCGGACGAGACACGGTGCTGCCTGCCAGGCACGACTGCTCGCTCAGACACGGACGTGTGGCGCCGCGGGCCCGCTGGTGAACAGCGCCCGCGCCCACGTTGCCCAGGGGTCAACGCTGTGCATGCACGAAACCGCTGCCCACCCGGCCCGCCCAGGTCTATGAGGAGCGGTGTGAGCGAGCCCCAGCCCTCCTACTCCGATGAAGCGCCGCGCAAGAGCCGCACCACGGCGATTGCCGCGGCGGCGTGCGTGCTGCTCGCCCTGCCCTTCCTCGTGCTGGGCCCCTACCTGCTCAACGCCAAGGCCCGCGTGGAGCTGCGGTGCCAGCCCGGCGGCGTGTGCCTGCTGTTCCATTCCAGCTGGCTCACCTGCGACGAAGTGGCCAGCTTCGCGATGAAGGACGTGCAAGGCGTCAAGGTGGACCGGACCCGCGCCGCCCGCCGCAACCGCGTGCCCATCTTCCGGCCCACGCTGGTGACGGCGCACGGCGAGTACCCGCTCTTCTTCCAGTGGGCCACCGAGGAGGCGGTGGCCACGCGCGTGGAGGCGCAGTTGGAGCAGGCCTTCGCGAACCCGGGGGACGCCCCGCTGGAGTTCGTCTGGGATGACCGCGACGCCTCGCTGCGCGTGGGCGGCGCCTTCACCAGCGTGGGGGTGCTGCTGCTCGTCTTCGCCGCGTGGCTGGGCTCGCGAACGCGGACGCACCTGCGCACCGAGCGGGCACAGCGCGCCGCCTGAGCCCCCCAGGGACGAAGGGCCTTCGCCTCACGCCCCAGAGAGCAGCAGTCCGATGAGTCCCTCTTCCACCATGCCCTGACGTCTAGGACGGCCAGGCAGGCGATGTAAACTCGCGCCCGCCGCGTCACTAGCTTCTACCGGGCGGGACGAAGCCTTCCCGGCGCGCCTTGAAGGCCAGGAAACGGCTCACGAGCCCCCTCCGCGCTCAAGAGCGACGAGCAGGTGAGGAAACCCTCAACGGGCCCTTTGCCTGCTCCCCCTTCCCACTTGCACCTACGTGCCTACCTTCTGGCCGATGCTGCGCGCCCTCCTCGGTCGTTGGAGAAGTTCCCTGCGCCTGCTCCAGCCGGCGCATGTCGGTGCGGAGCGCGCCAAAATCAGCGTCACCCGGTTGGACCACGAGTACGCCAACAAGGTGGTCGCCTTGCAGAACGTGGACCTCAACGTCCGCTCGGGCGAATTCGTGTGCCTGCTGGGCCCGTCCGGCTGTGGCAAGTCCACGCTGCTCTATGCGCTGGCGGGGCACGTGGTGCCCACGGGGGGCTCGGTGTCCATTGACCGGCTGCCCATCCACGGGCCGGGGCCGGACCGGCTGCTGATGTTCCAGGAAGCCGCCCTGTTCCCGTGGCTCACCGTGCGCGGCAACATCACCTTCGCGCTGGCCGCCCGGGGCATGCCCCGCGCCGAGCGCCGCGAGCGGGCGGACACCTATATCCAGCGGGTGCAGCTGGGCGGCTTCGAGGACGCGCTGCCCCACCAGCTCTCCGGCGGCATGAAGATGCGGGCCTCGCTCGCCCGCGCGCTGGCCGTGGACCCGGCCGTGCTGCTCATGGACGAGCCCTTCGGTTCGCTGGACGCGCAGACGCGCATCCACATGCAGGAGCTCCTCCAGTCCATCTGGGTGCGCACCGGCAAGACGGTGGTGTTCGTCACCCACGACGTCCATGAAGCGCTGATGCTGGGCACCCGCGTGGTGCTGATGGCGCCCCGCCCGGGACGCGTGGTGAAGGACCTGGAAGTCCACCTGCCCATGCCGCGCCGGCCGGAGGACGCGGCGCTCAATGAAATGGTGCGGCACGTCGGCGGCCTGCTGCGCGAGGTGGAGGGCCGCGTCCACACGCGCTCGCTCCAGCCCGCGCCCACCCGGGCCCCCGCCCAGCCCGTGCTCCGTCCGCAGGTGCTCCCCGGCTCCTAGAGGTGTGTCATGAAACACCATGCCCAGAAGCTGCTGGTGGTCGCGTTGCTGGTGGGCCTCTGGGAGCTGGTGGCCCGGATGGGTGTCTGGTCTCCCCACCTGCTGCCCCGGCCCCTGACGGTGGCGCAGAGCCTGGTAGCCATGGTCGCCGACGGGCGCCTGGTGGGCGCGGCGGGGCGCTCCCTGGGGCGACTCTTGCGCGCCTACCTGATGTCCGTGGCCCTGGGCGTCCCCCTGGGCATGTTGATTTCCCGCGTCCCCTTCTTCCGCAACGCCGTGAAGCCGGTGGTGATGGGGCTCCAGGCCCTGCCGTCCATCTGCTGGCTGCCGCTGGCGCTGCTGTGGTTCGGGCTGACGGACGGCGCCATCCTCTTCGTCGTCGTCATGGGCAGCGTGCTGGGCATCGCCATCGCCACCGAGGACAGCGTCAACGGCGTGGACCCGCAGCTCACCCGCGTGGCCAGCACCCTGGGCGTGAGGGGCCTGCGCTTCCAGTTCGGCGTGCTGCTGCCCGCGGCCCTGCCCGGCATCGTCACCGGCCTGAAGCTGGGGTGGAGCTTCGCCTGGCGCGCGCTGCTGGCCGGTGAGCTGCTCTTCGTCTCCGGCGGCCTGGGGCAGTTGCTCACCGTGGGCCGCGAGCTGATGGACGTGCCCCAGGTCATGGCCGTCATGGTGGCCATCGTCATCATCGGCACCACGGTGGACCGTGTCCTCTTCCAGACGGTGGAGGTGCGGCTGCGGCGGCGGTGGGGGCTGACGGCGACGACGTGAGGCGTTTGCGGCCGTGTGGCGCCTGACACCTGACCCCGGCGGGCGTTGAAATCCCGCCGCCGCGTCACACCTTCAGCGGCCATGCGTGTCTTCCGCACCCTGTTGCCCGTGGTGGTCGCTGGACTGGTGGTGCTCGGCGCGGGCTGCAAGCGCGAGTCCGCCGCGCGGGGCCCGGACGCGCCGCTGCGCCTGGGCTTCTTCCCCAACATCACCCACGCCCAGGCGCTGGTGGGCAACGCGGAGGGCGCGTTCGCCTCGCAGTCGGGCGTGGGCCGCCTGGAGGTGATGCAGTTCAACGCGGGCCCCGCCGCCATGGAGGCGCTGGTGGCCGGCTCGCTGGACGTGTCCTACGTGGGCAGCGGTCCGGCCATCAACACATTCCTCAAGGCCGGGCGCGAGCTGCGCGTCATCGCCGGCGCGGTGAACGACGGCGCGGTGCTGGTGGTGCGCACGGTGAAGACGCCCGCGGAGCTCAAGGGCAAGAAGCTGGCGTCGCCGCAGTTGGGCAACTCGCAGGACATCGCCCTGCGCTACTGGCTGAAGCAGCAGGGACTGACGACGCGCCTGGACGGCACCGGGGACGTGCAACTCTTCCCGCTGAGCAACCCGGACATCCTGGGCCAGTTCCTGCGCGGCGGCATTGAAGGCGCCTGGGTGCCGGAGCCCTGGGGGGCGCGCCTGGTGGCCGAGGGCAAGGGCCGCATCCTGGTGAATGAGAGAGACTTGTGGCCGGGCGGGCGCTTCCCCACCACGGTGCTGGTGACGACGCGCCAGGTGCTGGAGACGCAGCGCCCGCGCGTGGTCGCCCTGCTGCGCGCGCACCTGCGACTCACCGAGCGCTGGCGAGAGGACCCCGCCGGCTTCGCCACCGCGGCCAACGCCGCTTATGGCCGCCTCACGAGCAAGCCCCTGCCCGCCGGCATCCTCCAGCAGGCCTTCTCCCGGCTGGAGCCCAGCCTGGACCCGGTGCCGCGGGCGCTCGCCACCGCGGCCGCGCACGCGAAGACGCTGGGCTTCATCACCGACGCCAACATCGACGGGCTGGTGGACCTGAGCCTGCTGGACGAGGCGCGAGCGGACGCCGCGAAGTGATGATGATGGAACACAGCCGGGGTGACGCGGGCCCGAGGCCGGGGGAGGATGCGCGCCCATGAAGATGGAGCGTGTGGAGGAGACGCTGGAGCGCATCCAACTGGAGGTCGAGCGCGCCCCCGGTGGGGTGCTGGCCTTCGACGGCGATGGCACGCTGTGGAGCGGGGACGTGGGAGACGACCTGTTCCTGGCCCTGCTGGAGCACGGCGGCATCCGCCCGGAAGCGCAGGCCGCCCTGGAGCGGCTGGCCGCCGCGCATGGCTTCGCGAAGGGCCTGCCCGCGCGCGAGCTGGCACACCAGCTCTTCGCCGCCTTCGAGGCGGGGCGGATTCCGGAGAAGGACATCTACGAGATGGCGGCGTGGCTCTTCGCCGGCTGGCGCGTGGACGCGGTGCGCGCCTTCGCGAAGGACGTGGTGGCCCGGCGCGAGGTGAAGCAGCGCATCCACCCGGAGAGCCGCCGCGTCGTCGAGTGGGCCCACGGCCAGGGCATCCCCTGCTACGTGGTCAGCGCCTCGCCGCTCGCCGTCGTGGAGGCGGCCGTGCATGAGGTGGGGCTGGGCCCCTTGAAGGTGCTGGCCTGCACGCCGCGCACGGAGGACGGGACGGTGCTGGCCGGCATCGTCGAGCCCATCCCCTACGCGGCCGGCAAGGTGCTCTGTCTGCGCTCGCGCACGTCCCAGCCGCTCTATGCGGCCTTCGGAGACAACGTGTTCGACCTGGAGCTGCTGGCGGCCTCGCGCGTGCCGGTGGCCATCCGGCCCAAGCCGCGCCTGCGGGCGAGGGCAGCCGAGCTGCCCTCGCTCGTCCAGCTCCACCCGGAGGACTGAAGAAGCGTCAGTCCTTCGGCTGCACCTCGCCGGCGAGCGCCAGCGCCACGTTCTCCGTGGTGTTCTCCACCTGGTAGACAGCCACCACGCGCTGGCCTGCTTGCGGCTGCTTGCGGATGCGCAGCGCGCTCAGGTCCAAGGGCACCACGGCGCCGGGCTCCGTCTCCAGGTAGAGCATCTGCCCGTTGAGCTTCAGCACCTTGCCGGACAAGCGCTTCATCTCGTCCTGGTCCGGCGTCACCTCGCGGATGGGCACGCCCACGCCGCTGGCCTGGGGCCCGACATCGAGGAGACGCTGGCTGCCGCTGCCGGAGCGGTCGATGGACATCGTCGCGCCAAAGTTGGTGAAGTTCCGGTCGAGGCCGTGCTGCTGGGCATTGTTCATCGGGTCCGTGGACCCGTCCGAGGGATTGACGGGCTCACGTGCCAGCGCGGCCACCGGCGCCATCAACGCCGCCACGGCGGCGACCCGCCAGTTCCCAGCGTGCATTCGTTTCATGGGTCCTCCTCCTGGAGGGGCCGTGAGCCCCCCGTTGCCGACAAGCTAGGACCTGACTCGACGCCGCAACCCTGAGGGCGGACCGTTCCGTCGCGCCCAGGGCCGCGCGCCGTGCGGCGCGCCGGGCCCACGGCGCGGAATGTTGACTCCAGACAGGTGGGCGCCCCAAGCGCGCGAGAAAGGGCTAGGGTGCGCAGTCCTGCCAGGACCCTTTTCCCGCCGCCCGCGTGGCGGCAACACGCAGAGGCTGCACGTGAACGGTCGCAACGAAGAGCATCGCATCGCCCTCTTCATCGATTTCGAGAACCTCGTCACCAATACGGGCATCAGCTCCGCGAGCTTCGACCTGCAGCCCTCGCTCGACCGGCTGCTGGAGAAGGGCAAGGTCGTCTACCGACGTGCCTACTGCGACTGGTCCCGCTTCGCCGAGGCGAAGATCCGCCTGCACGAGTTCGGCGTGGAGCTCCTCGACGTGCCGCCCTCCACGCGCGCCGGGAAGAACGGCGCGGACATGCGCCTGGTCATCGACGCGCTGGAGCTGTGCTACGCGCGCGAGAGCATCGACACCTTCGTCATCGGCTCCGGGGACAGCGACTTCTGCCCGCTGGCCTACAAGCTGCGTGAGAACGGGCGCACCGTCATCGGGCTCGCGGTGAAGGAGTCCACGTCGCCGCTCTTCGTGAAGGCCTGCGACGAGTTCATCTACCTGCGCCCGCGCCAGTCACGCTCCGACAAGGGAGACAAGGAGAAGGGCCGGCAGAGCGTGCCCGCCGAGGAGGCGGGCCCCGGCAAGCGCGGCCGTCACGGGCGCGACGAGAAGGGCCGGGGCGACAAGGAGAAGACGCCGCAGGGTGGCGGCAAGGCCCAGTCGAAGACGGAGGTGCCGGACATCGCCCGCGAGGTGGTGCAGAGCATGCTGGCGCGCGCCACCGGGCCGGTGAATCCGTCCCTCATCAAGGAGGCCATCGTCCGCAAGGAGCCCGACTTCGACGAGCGCGAGCACGGCTTCTCCACCTTCGCCCGGCTGCTGGCCGCGCTGGAGCAGCAAGGGCTGCTGCGCCGCATCCAGCAGGGCCGCCAGTGGTACGTGGTGGCGGCGGACTTCGACGTCGGCAGTGGCGACACCAAGAGCAAGAAGCGCGCCCCCGCGCACGCCGCCGAGGAAGACGACGAGCTGGAGTCCTACCCGGACCCGGACGAAGACGAGGGCTGAGCCCCCGTCCCCGCGACTACGCCCCCGCTGGGGGCGTGGTGGCCTCGAAGAGGTGCTCGAGGAACTCGGGCAGCAGGCTGGCGGAGATGACCCACAGCTTGCCTTCGCCCAGGTCCGCGAGCGACGCGCGCTCCACGTACTCCACGCAGGCCGCTTCCACGTAGTGGATGAACACCTTGCGCTCGCGCGCGCGGTACCAGTCCGCCGCGTGGGCCAGCAGCGCCACCATGGCGTCCTGGGCCTCCTTCGTCGCGTCGTCCACCAGCGGCACCAGCCGCACGCCGTCCAGCACGTTGAAGAGGTTGAGGCCCGGCTGCGCCGTCTCCAGCACCGCCAGGACGACGGGGCGGCCCTCATGCCGCGCCACCACCAGCTCGCGCTCGCGGCCCAGGCCCGCCTCGCCCCAGCGCTCCTTGGCGCGCTTGAGGTCGAAGCGCTCCGGCACCAGGTCCAGCGCCTCGCGGTAGGCCAGCGGGCGCGTGCGCTCCACCTGCTCGAAGAAGGCGGCGCGCTCGGCCTCGGTGGGCGTGCCCACCTCGATGCCCACGGGGATTTCCCAGGCCCCGTCCACCTCCGCCTCCATCAACTGGAAGGGCACCAGGCACGTCTGGCCCGTGTGCTCGTACCAGGTGGCGAAGTCGAACTTGGTGAAGCGCACCCAGCGCACGCGCGCCTCGCAGAAGGCGAAGAACCACTTCACCTCCGGGTCCACCTGCGTGGGCTCGTAGCCGCGCAGGTAGATGTCGCGCAGCGCCTCGCGCGCCGACGTGCGGCTGCCCTTCACCGGCTGACGCGCCAGCTGGTGCGCCATCCAGCTGCCTTCGTACGGCTTCACCACCGACAGCGTGGCGCCCACGGACTGGCCCTCCGGGTGCACCACCCGGTAGCCCAGCCGCGTCCGGCCCTCCAGCCGCGCCAGCGTGGCGTCGAAGCGGGGGTGCGCGTCCTCGAAGTCCTCCGGCGACTTGCCCGGCAGCCGGAAGTAGCCCGAGCCGTCGAAGAGCTTCCAGGTGGCATCACTCCAATCACCCTCCACCTGGGTGGCCGGGTGCATCTGCGCCTCCACCAGCGCGCGCCAGGCCTGCGCGCCCGCCGCGTCCAGGGGCCGCACGGACATGCCACACCGGCGGCCAGCGGCGGTGCTGGCGATGTTGCGCACCTCGGCGCGCAGCCGCACCGGCGCCATTCCTTCCGTCACGACCTCCAGCACTGGCTGACGCAGGCCCGGGTACAGCAGGTCCTCGCCGGGCTCCGTCAGGAAGGCGAGGCCCTCATAGGACAGGTCCAACACCTGACGCCGCACGTGCACCTGCGGCCACAGGGGATGGTCGAAGGACAGCATGCAGGCACGGCTCGGCGGCGCGCGCCGCAGCCAGCGGTGGCGGTAGCGAACAAGCTCCCGGGGCATCGGCATCAGCACCAGGCCGGACTCCTCGCGCGCCTCGCTCACCTCCAGGTGCACCACGCTGCTGTAGCCGAAGGCCTCCAGGGTGAAGGGCCCCACGGGCAGTTCACCCTCGAAGCGCCAACCCATGCGGCCTTCATGCGAGTCCAAGTACGCGGCCGTCACCGGCACCTTGCGCCCATCCGCGGCGCGCGCCATGCCGCGCGCCCGCCGGCCCACCAGCGCGTCGCAGATGCGCCGCACGCGGTCGGGGTGCTCGATGCGCTCCTTCCACACCGGCCGCGTCTCCGGCGGGAGCAGCAGGCCGTTGTCACGCAGGGCCTCCAGCACGGAGACGATGCGGCGGCCCGCGTCCAGGGGCGGCGCCAGGAAGCGCAGGCTCACCTCCGGCGCGCCGCGCACGTCCATGACCTCCACGTCCAGCGCGGTGGCCCAGCGCTCTCCATGGCCCAGCACCACGGAGGCGGTGTCGCCCGGCTTCGGCGCCGCCTGCGTGCCCAGGTTCAGCGTCAGGTGTTCCAACGACAGCTGCACCAGCCGACACGGCGCCTGGAGGTTTCCGAACGACGCCACCGCCGTCAGCTCCGTCCCCATCCGGTAACCGAGCATCGACGCCCGGCCGCTCAACCCATCCAGCGTGTCCGCCTGCATGACAGCTCCGTTGTCTGAAGGACGTCGATTGTACGGCTTCACAGGTATGAGACTTGAGAATTCTCACCTGAAGCGTGAGCACGAACGAGCCGCGCGTAACCTGTTCTCCAGGACAGGTCTGGATGTCTTATTTTTCAAGTGTCACACGGATGGTCATTTCCCTCTCAGACGGGATGTGCGCCCGCATCCCATCGGGTCCGCGCGCACCCGGGCTTTGGGGGTGAGGTGATGTGGCATGACCACCGGGAAAGCGAGGGCTCGCATGCCTGAACGCTGTGATGGAACCGGCATCGTCAGCGGGTTAGGGGGAGGACCATGCCGCTCAACACCCTCTGCCTTCGTTGCGGCATGTGCTGTGACGGGACGCTCTTCACACACGTGTCGCTCCAGCCGGAGGAAGCCCTGGCGCTCCAGCGGCGGGGGCTGCCGGTGGGCTCACGCACGGATGGAAGTCCCGCCTTGATGCAGCGCTGCCCGGCCCTGGATGGGCGCGCGTGCACCGTCTACGCGGACCGTCCGGCGAGCTGCAGGCGGTATCACTGTCAGTTGTTCTCCGCGCTGGCGGAGCAGGAAGTCTCGTTGGACGAAGCGCTCGCGGTGGTGGACGAGGCCCATGCGCGAGTGGCCACCGTGGCGCGCGCGCTGGCGCCTGCTTCGGAGGGGGCGCCGCGCTCGGTGCTGCAGCGGGCCCGGCGCGCGAACCTGCCGGAGCACGGAGGCCCGCTGTCCTCGACGGACCTGGCCACCTACGAGCATGCGGAGGCCTATCTGGACATGCACTTCCGGGGGCGCTTCGGACGGCGGGGTTGAGCGCGGCGACGCGGTGAATCCCAGCCGCCTCGCGCACCGGTGTGGCTACGATGCGGGCGCGAGAATCCGGGCCGTGCCTCCACGGCGCCGCGTGACACCGAGGACCTTGATGAAGACGAACGCGTCCGTGCTGGCGGTGATGACGTGCTCCCTGCTGACGGCGCCGCTGGCCAGCGCGGATGACACGGCCCCCGTGAAGTCCGCGTCGGTGGATTTGAATGGAGACGGCACGCCTGAAGCGGTGTCCCTCCAGTTCGACGCGCCGAAGAACGAGTTCGTCCTCAAGGCGGGCAGTGCGAGCATCCGAGGCCCGGGTGACGACAATGAACCCGCGGGCGTGTTCATCGTGGACCTGGACAGCCGGGACCAGCGCAAGGAGCTCATGGTGCGCACCGGGCAGACGGACTATGACCAGCGCTCGTACCTCTACGGCTTCGACGGCAAGGCGCTGAAGCTGCTGGGCACCGTGCCCGCGCTCACCGAGGCCAAGGGCAACGGCATCATCCTGTCCGACTCATGGCAGGGCTTCTGGAACCGGCGCGACAAGTACGTGTTGGACGCGAAGACGGGCAAGGTGTCCGAGGTGCCGCAAGATTTGTACGCCGTGGGCGCCGAGGCCACGGTGAAGCAGTCGTTCCCGCTGGCGCGCAGCCGCACGGACAAGAAGGCCGTGGCCCTGCTGGCCCAGGGCTCGAGGATTCAGGTCCTCGCCGCCGCGCGCTCGGGCCGCAAGGGTGAGGGCTACCTCTACCTGGTGAAGTCCTCCACGGGGCTGCTCGGGTGGGCCACCGCGAAGGATTTGACGGAGAAGACGGACGGCCTGCCGCTCGCGGGTTGAGGGCAGGCTCGCGCCGGCTACCTGGCCAGCGCCAGCTCGATGCGTCCGAGCTGCTCGTCGGTGGAGGTCACCTTCACCGTCACCGGCATGCCCACGGTGAAGGTCCGCTCCTTGCCCACCAGGGACAGCTCGCGCGCGTCCGGCCGGAAGGGGCCGCCGGACAGTGCATCCGTGGGCACCACGCCTTCCACCAACATGCCGTCCAGTTGCGCCACCAGGCCGAAGGGCCGCACCCGCGTCACACGCGCCTGGAACTGCTTGCCCACGTGCCCCGCCATCCACCGCGCCTCCAACTCACGGTGCCGGTCGTTCTCCGCGCGCGTCGACGCGCGCGCCTTCGCGTTGATGTGCACCGCGAGCGCCTCCACCCCCGGGTCCTCGTCCACGAAGTCCCGGCGCCCCTGCAGGTACCCCTTCAACGTCCGGTGCACCGCCAGGTCCGCGTAGCGCCGAATCGGTGACGTGAAGTGCAGGTACAGCGGCGCCGCCAGGCCGAAGTGCGGCCCCGGCTTCACCGTGTAGCGCGACGGGCCCAGGGAGCGCCGCAGCACCGAGCGCAAGGCCGGCTCCGCCACCGCGCCCGCAATCTGCCGGTCGAACGCCGCCAGCGCGAGCGGCGTCAGCTCCCGTCCGAAGCCCGCCGCGAAGCCAGACGTCTCCGCGAAGGCATTCAGGTCCGCCACCCGCAGCGGGTCCGGCTGCTCGTGCACGCGGTACACCCCCGGCAGGCCGCGCGCCAGCATCCACCCGGCGATGGCCTCGTTCGCCGCCACCATGAAGCGCTCAATCATCGCGTGCGCGGACGTCGGCTGCTCACTCACCAGCCCGGACAGCTCGCCCGTCGCCTGGTCGAAGGTGAAGCGCGCCTCGTCCCGCGCGAACTCCATGCCGCCTCGCGCCGCCCGCGCCACCGCCAGCCGCGCCGCCGCCAGCCGGAACCACGGCATCATCTCCCGCACCGGCTCCATGGGCGCCGACACCTCACCCCGGTCCAGGAAGGCGGCCACCTCGTCGTAGTTCAGCCGCGCCCACGAACGGATGACGCTCTCGTACACGTCCGCCGCCGTCACCCGGCCCTGCGGGTCGATGCGCAGCTCCACCGTGAGGCACAGCCGCTCCTCGCCCTGCACCAGGCTCAGCCAATGCGAGGACAGCGCCTCCGGCAACATCGGCAGCACGCGCCCCGCCAGGTACACGCTGGTGGCCCGCTCGCGCGCCTCGACGTCCAGCGCCGTGCCCTGCTTCACGTACTCAGCCACGTCCGCGATGGACACCAGGAGCCGCAGCGCCCCGTCCGGCCCCGCCGGCAGCACCGAAATCGCGTCGTCGATGTCCCGCGTGGACGCCGCATCCACCGTCACCGTGGGCACGTCCCGCAGGTCCCGCCGCGCGCCCACCGCGTGCGGCACCGCGCGCGCGCCCCGCGCCTCCTCCACGGCCTCCTCGGAGAAGTCCTTGCGCAGCCCGTGCCGGGCGATGACGCGCTCCAGGGAGCGGTCCTCCCCCGCTTCCACCCGGTAGAGCAGCACCACCTTGCCCTCGTCGATGCGCGCCACCACCGCGTCACCGGCCTGCACCTGCGCACCCGCGGCGTCCAACACCCAGTCCGCGTTGGCCACCTCGCGGTCCACCCGGAGCAGCGGCGCGCCCTTGCGCAGCACCACCTCGCCGTAGACCTGCGTGCGGGGCCGCTCCACCAACGACAGCTGGCTGGCCGACCAGCGCCCATCCGCGCCCGCCGTCACCGTGGCCGTGACGACGTCCCCAGCGAAGTACGGGTTGAGGTCGGGCGGCGGGACGAAGGCCGACAACACCTCGGGCGAGCCGGGCGTCTGGACGGTGAGGAAGCCGAAGCCTCGGGGGTGGACGTCGAGACGGCCGGTGACGGAGCGGGGCGAAACGGAAGTATCCATGGAACCTTGAGCGCGTGTTTAACCCACTCCCATCCTGGGAAAGCAGGGCTCGCGCGGGAAAGTGTCGGCCCCCGGGACACGGCCCATGGAGGGCCTGCGTCTCACCGGGAGCGCCATCGCCAGGAAGTGGCGAACTGCCAGACGTGGACGCAGCCGGCCTCGCGTCCCTGACACCCTGGCCAGGCGCGCCCACGATTCCCCACCTGAATCCGGCTTCAATTCCGTCCTACCCGGGAAGTCGCCAGGTCCGGTAACAAACCCGTGGGGGACGGGGCTTTCGCGTCCATCCGGCTCACGGTGTACATTCGACGCCATTCGATGAGTGGGAACACGCTGCCGCTCGCGCCGGAAGCGCGCTCGCTGGGCAAGTACGAGGTGCTCTGCCGCCTGTCGACGGGCGGGATGGCGGAGATTTTCCTCGCGTCCCAGCGTGGCCTGGCGGGTTTCCACAAGCTGGTGGTGCTGAAGCAGATTCTCCCCGACATCCGCGGCGAGGAGGAGTTCGTCCGGATGTTCCTGGACGAGGCCAAGGTGACGGCCGCGTTCAACCACCCGCACATCGCCCAGGTGTACGACCTGGACATCGCGGACGGAGAGCTCTTCCTCTCCATGGAGTTCGTCCCGGGCGCCACGCTGGTGGAGGTGGCTCGCGCGTGCCGGCAGGCCAACACCCCCATCCCCATGGGCTACAGCCTGATGGCGGTGCGCGACACCGCCGTGGCGCTGCACTACGCGCACACCTTCACGGATCCGCTGGGCCGCCCCTCCCCTGTCATCCACCGGGACGTGGCGGAGAAGAACATCATGGTGACGTACGAGGGCGTCACCAAGCTGCTCGACTTCGGCATCGCCAAGAGCCTGGCCCGCGCCAGCCGCACCGCCGTGGGCATGGTGAAGGGCACCAGCGGCTACATGTCGCCCGAGCAGATCATGGGCGAGCCGCTGGATGCGCGCAGTGACCTGTTCAGCCTCGGCGTGGTGCTGCACGAGTGTCTCACCGGCATGCGGCTGTTCTACGCCAAGCAGGCCGAGGCGATGATGAACGCGGTGCTGCGCTGCGAGGTGACGCCGCCCTCGCGCACCAACAAGCACGTGCCGCCAGAGCTGGACGCCATCGTCATGCGCGCGCTGTCCAGGCGCCGCGAGGACCGGTACGCCTCCACGCTGGAGTTCGCCCGCGCCATCGAGCGCGCCGTGGGTCCGCTCATCTGGCACCCCGAGCAGAGCAGCGAGCTGATGCTGCGCCTCTTCTCCGACCGGCGCGACCAGACGCGGCAGCTCCTGATGAGCGGGCAGAACGACACAGGGGACACGACCGGCGTGGTGAACCTGGCCAAGGTGATGGCCATGGGGGCCGAGCCCTCCGAGCTGCCCACCGGCGGCGTCACCTTGCCGCCGTCACCTCGGGCTCCGGGAGCGCCTCGCGGCGCCGCGCCGACGCCCGCGCCCCGGCGCCCCACTCCGGGCGCTCCCGCCGCGTCCCCTGACGTCGGCCCCGTTCGCAAGGCCGTGCTCCAGGCGCCCCCCGTCAAGCGGCTGGCCTCGCGCCCGCCCGCCGCCGACGCACGCCCTCCTCCTCCGCCTCCCGCCGAGGCCGTGACGTCCCCTCCGTCTGAGCGGCAGCACGAGCGCACCCAGCCGGGGATGCCGGTCCACCCACCGGAGCACACGGTCCGCACGCAGTTGCCAGGCACTGGCCGGGACTCGGGCGCTTCCGCACCCGCGCCGGGTGAGGCCTCCGCGCGTCAGGGCTCGCGGGCCTCGGCGGCGGATGCCCAGGCCACCGCCCGGGAACAGACCCAGGTCCGCGGGGTGCGTTCCCCGGAGCCACCCGCTCCGCCAGCGCCCGAGGATTCCCGCGCCCGGCCCATTCGCACGCCGGATACGGTCCCTGCCGCGGAGGACGCGCATCGGGTACGTGCTGCTCGGGCGCACGAGCCTGCCTCCGCTGGCGAGGACGCGCATCGCGCACGTGCTCCTCGTGCTCCCGAGTCTTCTCCGGCCGGTGATGAGGCACCTCGGGCACGCGTGACTCGCACGTCGGAGACGCTTCCCGCCGCGGATGCACGGTCTCGCTCGTCACGGACGCAGGACGGCCTGCGCACGGTGGCCCCGTCCGAAGCGCCCGCGCCTCGCGCCGCGACGGAGGATGCATCCCGCGCCCGCGCTCCCCGCACCCAGGACGGCCTGCGCGCCTCCGTGCCCACGCCGCCCCCCGCCGAGCGCGACCTGCAGACGGCGATGATTCGCATGCCGGTGATGCCCCCCGAGCGTGGCGAGGACACGGTTCCGGTGACACCCTCGTCGCGCCGCTCCAGTCCTCCCCGGCGCAGGCAGGGTGGCGCTTCGACCGAGCCCACCACCCAGCCCGTCCGCTTCCACGACATGCCCGTGGAGGAGGACGACGAAGAATCCACGGTGCAGAGCCGCGGCGACACGACAAGCCCCAGGCGCGCGCGGTCTCCACAACCACAGCCACCGCCTCGGCGAAACCGGGCCTGGGTGGCCGTCACGGCGGTGGTGGGCATGCTGGCGCTGGGCGTCGCGGTGGTGATGCTGGGACTGGACGGTGGCGTCGTGTCCTCCCGGCTGAAGCCGCTGCTCGGCCAGGGTGCCCCACCGCCCCCCCAGCAAACCGCCGGAACACGCCCACCGGTGAACGCGGACAAGGACCTGGCGGCGGGGACAGCGGCTCCCGAGGCTCCACCAGTGAACGAAGGGACGAAGGACACGGGTGCGTCAGCCGTGGCCATCGCGGAGGTGGACCCCTCCACCCTGACGGACGAGGCCCCGGTGCCGGAGGCGCGTGCCCCGGACTCGGACGCCGCCACCGAGGACGACGCCCCGCTCAAGGGCCCCCGGACCTTCAAGCGCGTCCGCAACGGAGCGCAGCGGAGCAAGGCGGTCGCCACGGCGCCCCGCAAGGCACCGGCCACGCCGCCCACCTCGGAGAGCGTACCGGCGGGCGAGCCCGGCTTCCTCACGCTGGTCACCGAGCCCAAGGCCCAGGTGTTCCTCGGCGGCCAGGACCTGGGCAAGACGCCGCTCTTCAAGGTGAAGCTGCCCGCGGGCCAGCACACCCTGAAGCTGGTGGATGCCACCGCCAAGGCGCACCAGGTTCCCGTGGACATCAAGCCCGGGGAGACGACCTCCGTCCGCGGCCCGTTGAGCCTGCTTTCGGACCCCTGAACCGCGGGGCAGGCAATCAACGCCGGAGCCATGCGTACCTTGCGCACGTCGGGGTCCGTGTCACGGCCCCTCGTTCCATTGGAGCCTGCCCATGTCCCCCGCCCGCGTCTCAATCGTCGCGTCCTTCCTCCTCTTCGGTGCCTGTGCCCATGCCCAGGACGCTCAAGCCGGTGCGTCCGCTTCCACACGACAGCGAGGCGACGTCCGCGAGGTGCCCGACTTCGACGAGGTATCGGTGAGCCATGGCATCCGGGCCGAGGTGAAGGTGGGCCCCAAGTCCGTGCGCCTGGAGGGACCCGCCGAGCTCGTGTCCCGAATCGAGCTGGACGTGCATGACGGGGCGCTGCGCACCCGCGTGGACAGGAAGCTCTTCGACGGGTTCCGAGGCGGCAAGGTCCGTCTGTACGTCTCCAGCCCGCGCGTGGAAGGCATCCACGCCAGCGGCGGCAGCCACGTGGACGCGGACGCCACGCGCACGGATGAGTTCGACGTCGAGGCCAGCGGGGGCTCCATCGTCAACGTCCGCGGCGTGGATGCACGCCAGGTGGAGACCGAGGCCAGCGGTGGCTCGAAGGTGACGCTGGCGGGACGGGCGACGGACTTCGACGTCGAGGCCAGCGGGGGCTCCGTCGTGCGGGCCCTGGACGTGAAGGGCGTCAAGACGCTGGACGCGGAGGCGAGCGGCGGCTCGCGCGTGGAGGTGGATGCGTCCGACCGCGTCAGCGGCGAGGCCTCCGGGGGCAGCGTCCTCCAACTCGTGTCCCGCCCGGCCCAGAGCGACGTGCGCACCAGCGGCGGCTCCCGGCTCGTCTACCAGGACTGACGCGCCCGCCGCCGTGGAAGGCGTGCCGCGTCAATGACAACACACGGGTGGGGTGAACCGGACAGCACCCGAGGTCGCGGATGGGCCGGCTTGCTCCGCATGGGCCGGGGCGGCTGGAATGCGCGTCCCCACCCCTCGCGGAGCTTCCCACCCGATGACGCCTCCCCTCCCTTCCTCCTCCGATAACGCCCCGGCGCCCCGGCGACGCGGCAAGGTCCTGTGGGGTGGCGCGGGCGTCGGCGTGGCGGTGCTGGCTGGAGGGCTCTTCCTGTGGAACCCACGGCCTTCATCGCCCGGCTCCACCCCACGGGACACGCACGAGGCGCATGGCGAGTCCCACGCGGACCACTCGCATGAGACGCCCCAAGCGAAGTCCCAGGCCCCCATGGAGGTGCTGGTCCAGACGGACCGCGCCGCTCGGGCCGCCGCGACGGGACAGCGGGTCCAGGCGCACGAGGCGCTGGCGGCCGCGCTGAAGCTGGCGCCCCAGCACGCGCCGGCGCTCCTGGTGAAGGCCTGCCTCGCGCTGGAGGAAGGCCAGGACACCGAGGCCCGCGACGCGCTCCGGCGGTTGGACGCGGCCGCTCCGGGCGCCCTGGAAGGAGAGCTGCTGGCGCGGCTGGACACGCTGCGGCGCGGGGGCGGCATGGACTGGCAACAGGCGTTCCGCCAGGCCTGGGTGGACCTGGGCCAGCCCGACTTCCAGCAGAGCGCGCTGCTCCCCGGCGCCACGCCGCTGCCGCCTGACCCGGCCATCGCCGCCGCGGCGAAGACCGCCTGGGAGCGCGCCGCGTCGGACGACGTGAGGCTGATGCTGGCCCTGGGCAGCCCGCGACTGGACGCGGACAAGGCGCTCTTCCTGCTGCGGCAGGTGCCTCGGCTGGAGGACCCGTCCCTCTTCGTGGCGGTGATGGACGTGCTCCGGGGCGAGGCCTTGCCGCAGGCCTCCCATGACGAAGCGCGCACGGTGTTCCGCCAGAAGCTGGAGGCGCTGGCGGCCGCGCACCCGCGCGCCATGCAGCTCCAGTTGCTGCTGCTCCTGGGAGACACGGAGCCGGGCTCGGAGATGAGCGCGGCGGAGATAGACGGCCTGGAGCAGGTGGCCGCCCTGCCCGTGTGGCGCGAGGGCGTCTTCACCCGCACGTACGAGGAGGCCCGGAAGCTGCTGGAGGGCTCGGGGGTACCGGATGTCAGCGCCACGGCGATGGCGGTGGCGGCCCACAGCGTGACGGACCGGGGCTCGTGGGTGCTGCGCACGCGCAACGTGGGCACGCGGGGCTCGCTGTCCCCCGAGGACCGGAAGCGGCTGGGCCGCATCACCCGCGACATCGGCGCGCGCATGGCCGAACAACCCACCATGGTGGAGCGCATGGTGGGCCTGCAGCTCGTCCGCGGCGGCGCCCAGGACCTGGGCGATGAGGCCGGCCGTGAGCAGGCGCTGGCCCGAATCGGCGCGCTGGAAGGCGCGGTGGCCCTCTTCCGCAAGGCGTCCATGGACCGCTGGCCCCTGCATGCGCTGACGGAGGAGCTGATACAGGCGAGCACGCGAGACGAGCCCGCCTACCTGCTGTCCTTCACGCGCGTGGAAGCGAACCAGGCGGCGGAGACACCCCAACCGTAGCGGTGGCCGGGACGAGGTCTCTCGGGCCCCGGGAGACTTCCACCCGGGGCCCGAGCGGGCCCCCCACGATGCCACGAAGCCGCCGCACGCCGGACCTCCAAGGTCGTCCGGGCAACCGCACTCCTTCCACGCGAGCGCCGGGAACAAGCGGGTTGCTTCCCGAGCGGCCTGCGCGTGGGCACCGTGGAATACCGTCCACGAACTCCAACGCTACGGTGGGCGAAGAATATCGGCTGCGCGTGGCCTGTCCACCCGTCGGGTCCTGACTCCCGCAAGCGCCGTGACGGGCCGGGTGTGGTGAGGACCCATAGCAGTTGCGCATTCACGTCGAGTGTGAGCAGGCGCCGGGAAGACTGAATTCCTTTCAGGGTGCTCAGGAAGCAGCGCGGTATACGGGAAACCGCTACGCTGGCGCGCGAGTGGCCTGCCGCGCTCGCTTCCTCACTCCAAGGGTCCTTTCGTCAGGTGGCAGGGGCGCCGCTGCCGTTCAGGCTTCTTCGTCAGGCAGGAGCGTCCGGAGAAGCTCGTCATCAGGTCCGAGCGGGCGCCAGCCAGCGGGGGGAGGATTGGCGAGGAGCGCATCGCTGGCCTGGTCTACGCGCTCCTGATGGGTTTCTGGCGTGTAGCCACTCCATCGGCCGAGCGCGATGGCAACGTCCATCCGGGTTTCGTCGTCCATCACGGCTGGCCAGCCGTCGGGGAAGTCGTCGGACAGCTCGCGCACGAGCACATCGCGCACAAGACGTGTGACCCGCCGACTCTGCTCTGCCTCAGCGAGCAACCCGCTGAACACCTGCACCGCAGCGACATCGTCTTCACCAAGCTCGTCGGCCAGTACATGCAGCGGGACGGCAGGGCGCGCCTCGGCAAAGGCGGTGAGTGAGTCGAAGCCCCGATCGCGGACTCGCTCATACAGGCGGGCTCTCACGTCGCCCTCCCACGGATGCCGGGCGGTCATTGGCCCCTCCAGGAGGTGAAATTCATTGGGAGCTTATAGTCCTTCATGTGCTTTGCGACGAGCTTCAGGATGGCATTCCGCGTCAACATCCGGCCGGCTCGTTCCTCGGCTTTGAGCAGCTCGCGCATGAGAAATTGGTTCCATTCGCCAGGCCACGTGCGCCCAAGGCGCCAGTCCCCGCCTCCGTGAATCGCCTCATGGTGGGCCCGCTCCAGTCGCACGCAGAACTGGTCGATGTCCATGTCCCCCTTGAAGCCGCGCGCCTCGAACCACGCACGGTGCTCCTTCGGCAGGACGTGGTGCTTCGGCGCGTCGGACATGCCCGCGCCCGCCCTGCCCGTCACCTGCATGCCGCGCACTTCGGGGCTGTCGCCCAGCGCGTCGCGCACGCCCTTGGGCAAGTCCTGGTGCGCCTGGGCCATCATCACCTGTACGCCGTGAATGCGGATGGCCGCGCTGACGGCCGGGAGGGAGATGACGCCCGCCTGCACCAGCCTTCGCATCATCTCCACCCACTCCGCGGAGACGACGATTCGCGA
Source organism: Myxococcus sp. SDU36 (assembly GCF_030168875.1). Classification (NCBI taxonomy): domain Bacteria; kingdom Pseudomonadati; phylum Myxococcota; class Myxococcia; order Myxococcales; family Myxococcaceae; genus Myxococcus; species Myxococcus sp. SDU36. Next base: position 6,581,392 of record NZ_CP077414.1, on the reverse strand, counting down.
GCCAACCATGACGCCACCCGGACTCATCACCAGCCCCACGCCGAGTGTCGCGGGTCCGGCCGGAGGCAGCCGGGGGAGTGACAGCTTCAGCGTGGAAACCATGGTGAACATCTCCACTACCTGCGCCGCCACCATGAGCTTGGCGCCGTTCTCCATGGCCGCGCGGGCGCCTCGATGAATCGTGTCGAACTCGCGGGTCAGTTCCCCCATCAGCGCGGGCATCGCGGTCGCCGCCGCCTCTACGCGCTCCGAGTCCCCCGAGGCGAGGTCTGCCAGCGTCGGCGTCATCAGGCCTTGAACGCGAAGCAGGTCCGCGTACAGCTTCTCGACGCTATAGGCGGGGCACTGTCGGAGCACGGCGTCAGCGAGTTGGAGGAAGTCCACCCACGTGGCGAGCAGCAAAGCTCCGAACATCGCGGCCTGGAGGCGAGGCCCCGACATGCGGAGGAGGCCCCGCTCCATGTCGGAGTCCTCCACCTGTGACGCCACTCTCACCAACGCGGTGGCGCTCCCAAGCGTTCCGCGGAGCCAGGCCCGTTGCCTGGAGCCGTGGTCGAGGTAGCGCGTGAACACCCCATGGAGTCCCCGGCCACCGAGAGCGGGCAGACGCGACGCGAGTTGAGCGCGCGCGGCTTCACTGCCCTCCATGGAGCGCTTCACCTCGTCAATGGCGTCGTGGACTGCCTGACGCGCCGCTGCGGCGCTCCGCTCCCTGCCTCCAACAGCTCCAGACACGGCGCCAGGCCCGGCTTCCGTGACGTCGTGACGTAGCCACTTGCGGCGCAATCGCCGTGGATGCCCCTCGGGCCCTGAATCGCCTGGCGGTTCTACCCAGGCGGGGGTCGCGGCCACGCGCGGCGTGTAGCGCAGCGGTCCGTCACGTTCGGGAGCATTCGGCGCCGAGGCGCACCCCGTGGCCAGCACCGCCACTACCAATAGCAGAGCGTCAGCACGCATTGTCCACCCCAGGCTCACCGAGGCGAAGGCTCCCGGCCGCTGCGGCCCTTTCGCCGCTGCCTCCGGGCCTTCTTTTGCTTCGCTTCACTTGCCGACCTGACTCACCGGCTACAGCTGCCGGTCAGGCTTCGTCGTCCGGCAGGAGCGTCCGGAGAAGTTCGTCGTCGGGGCCGAGCGGGCGCCAGCCAGCGGGGGGAGGGTTGGCGAGGAGCGCATCCCCTGCCCGATCTACTCGTTCCTTGTGGGTTTCTGGGCTGTAGGCAGACCACGTCCCGAGCCCCAAGGCCACCTCTCCACGGGTGACGTTGTCCAGCGTGCCCGGCCAGCCATTTGGGAACCTCTCGGCCAACTCGCGAACGAGGACGTCACGAACCAAGCGCGTGACCTGCTTGCGCTGTTGCGCCTCGTACAACAAGCCGCTCAGGACCTGCACGGCAGCAACGTCGTTACCAAGCTCGTCGGCCAGGGCATACAGCGGAACGGCAGGGCGCGCTTCGGCAAAGGCGGTGAGTGAGCCGAAGCCCCGTTCACGAGCCCTCTCGTACAAGCGTGCCTTGATGTTGCCCCGCCAAGCTTCTCCGCCACTCATCTGCTTCTCCCAGACGTGAAGTTCATCGGGATTCTGTAGTCCCGCATACGCATCGCGACCTCCTTCAAGATCTCATTCCGCATCAGCATTCGGCCAGCCTTCATCTCGGCCTTGAACAGTATCTCCATGATCATCCGGTTCCACTCGCCGGGCCACATGCGTCCCAGCCTCCAGTTTCCTCCACCATGAATCGCCTCGTGGTGCGCCCGCTCCAGCCGCACGCAGAACTGGTCGATGTCCATGTCCCCCTTGAAGCCGCGCGCCTCGAACCACTCGCGGTGCTCGTTCGGCAGGACGTGATGCTTCGGTGCGTCGGACATGCCCGCGCCCGCTCTGCCCGTCACCCGCATGCCGCGCACTTCGGGGCTGTCGCCCAGCGCGTCGCGCACGCCCTTGGGCAAGTCCTGGTGCGCCTGCGCCATCATCACCTGGCCGCCGTGGATGCGGATGGCCGCGCTGACGGCTGGAACGGAGATGACGCCCGCCTGCACCAGCCTTCGCATCATCTCCACCCACTCCGCGGAGACGACGATTCGAGAGCCCACCATGACGCCACCGGAGCTCATGACGAACCCAACGCCGAGCGTCGCGGGTGCGGCTGGGGGCAGCCGGGGGAGTGACAACTTCATCGCGGAAATCATGGTGAGCATCTCCATCACCTGCGCCGCCACCATGAGCTTGGCGCCGTTCTCCATGGCCGCGCGGGCGCCTCGATGAACCGCGTCGAACTCGCGGGTCAGCTCTCCCATCAGCTCGGGCGTCGCGGTCGCCGCCACTTCGACGCGCTCCGAGTCCCCCGAGGCGAGGTCTGCCAGCGTCGGAGCCATCAGGCCTTGAACTCGATGCAGGTCCGCGAACAGCTTCTCGACGCTATAGGCGGGGCACTGTCGAAGCACGGCGTCAGCGAGTTGGAGGAAGTCCACCCACGCGGCCAGCAACAGCGTGCCAAACATCGCGGCCTGGAGTCGAGGCCCCGACATGCGGAGGACGCCCAACTCCATGTCGGAGTCCCCCACCTGCGACGCCACTCCCACCAACCCGGTGGCGCTCCCGAGCGTTCCTCGGAGCCAGGCCCGTTGCCTGGAGCCGTGGTCGAGGTAGCGAGTGAATGCCCCATGGAGTCCCCGGCCACCGAGCGCGGGCGGACGCGACGCGAGCCGAGCGCGCGCGGCTTCAATGCCCTCCATGGAGCGCTTCACCTCGTCAATGGCATCGAGGACGGCCTGACGCGCCGCTGCGGCGCTCCGCTCCCTGCCTCCAACAGCTCCAGACACGGCGCCAGGCCCGGCTTCCGTGACGTCGTGACGTGGCCACTTGCGGCGCAATCGCCGTGGATGCCCCTCGGGCCCTGAAACAGAGAGCGGAGGAGCGTCCGGGTGGCGTGGGCGCTCATCGCCTGGCGCTTCTCCCCACGCGGAGGAGGTTGCCTCGCGCGGCGTGTAGTGCAGCGTTCCGCCACGTTCGGGAGCATTCGGCACCGAGGCGCATCCCGTGGCCAGCACCGCCACGACCCACAGCAGAGCGTCAGCACGCATTGTCCACCTCCAGCCCCACCGAGTCGAAGGCTCCCGGCCGCAGCGCCCCTTCCGCCGCGCCCAGGTAGCCGCGGACCCGATGGCCGGAGATTGGACATGGGCGGGAGGCCCCGAGCGCCCGCGCGAGAGGGATTCGCGCAAAGGCAAGCTCAAGGTACTGCCAGCCCATTCCAAGTTGAACGACGTGTCAGGTCGAGGAAGCTGGGAATCTCATCTGGGATTGCGAGCAGGCCCGGCCTGCCCCAGCGCTCGACTGGACCCGCCCACAAGTTCTCCACAGTGAAGCGCCGCGCCGCTCAGTGCACCGCGTTCTCATGGTGCCCGTGCCCCGGTCCGCCGAAGGTCCCAGGCCAGGGCGCGTTCGCGGGCAGCAACCCCGGCATGGGGAAGCGCATGAAGCGCGGCTGGCTGGTGGCGAAGGGCGGGTCGCACTCGCCACAACCGAGGGCCCCGTCCATCAAGTAGAGGGCGCCGGGCCCCAGCTCCATCAACTGCGGCACCGTGCGCGGCGCGTAGTCGAGCGGGCACTGGAAGGCCTCGCCCCCATCCCGCGCGCGCACGCCCACCAGCCACCGCTGGTGGTCAGCCGCCACCGCGTGCGTCAGCACCAGCGTCTCGGGCGGAAGGCCCGCGCCCCTGGGCCAGGTGCCCAGCCGGAGCTCCTTGGTCGTCAGGCGCTGGCCTTCCTTCAGCGAGTACAGCCACGCCAGCCCCAGGTCCGGAAGCCGGAAGCCCTTGAGCTGCGTCGCGGCCGGCGTGGCGCTCAGGCTGTCCGCGCCCGCGTTCACCGTGGTGCCCGGCGCGCTGGGCACCACCACGTCCCGAGTGGCCACCGCGCGGCCGAGGTGCTGCGCAAGCGACAACCCCACCGGTGTCCCATCCCGGGTGCTCAACGCCTGGAACCCCCATTCGGGCAGCAGCAGCCCGTCCACCACCGCGAGCTCACCCGCGCGCTGGGGCTCCGTCCTCCGCCAGCGCGGCACCCCCTCCGAGGAGAAGGCCATCAGCAACGTGGGCATCCCCGACGCCAGCGGCGCCCCCGTGTTCAGCGTGGGCGCGAAGGCGACGTAGAGGTCCCCCACCACGTCCGAGGCGAGGCCATACGGGTGCGGGTGGTTGCACTCGGCGAGCAGCGGGTCCGTCAGCTCGCGCGCGGACACCATGTGGCCGAAGGCATCCAGCACCACCAGGAAGTACAGGCGGCACGCGGTGTCGCGCCGCTGCTCCGTGGGGTAGGCCTCGAAGAGGGCCGCCAGCCGGTCCGGCGCCATCACCGCCAGCCGCGCCAGGAAGAGCGTCTGCGTCCTCTCCCTGAAGTCCGGCCGCGCGTCGGCCAGGGTGAAGGTCCACCGCGGCGCTCCCGTGTCGCGCTCCAGCAGCGACACCGTCCCGTCCACCGGCATGTCCATGCACAGGAGCCGGTCATTCCACAGCATGCAGCGCCGCGCCGGATGGGAGGCTCTCACTGGGACCTCGCCCGCCGCGTCCAGCACGGGCGTGCCGTAGAAGCCCGACAGCGTCACGTCCCCTTCCGGCCCCACCAGCAGGTCCTGCAGCTGCGCTCCTTCCGTCCGGGCGTCGTGCTCCCAATCCACCTTCAGGGGCTGCGCCGCGGGCCGAGCACACACGCCGCCGCGGCAGTGCCCCGACGCCTGACACGGACTGGCCGCTTCACACAGGAAGCCCTCCGGCAAATCGCGCTTCACGCAGGCCCCGTCCAGGCACACGTCCGCGTCCTCACAGGTGCCCTGGGCCGCGCCGCAGAGGGTGCCATCCGGCGCGGGGGCCGTGGCGCATCCCCTGAGCGAATCGCACGTCCCCACCTGACACGGCCCCGCCGCTGGACAAGGCGGCGCCGGCACGGACTGGCACCCGTCCAGCACGTGGCACACGTCCGTGGTGCAGGCGTCGCCGTCGTCACAGGGAAGCTCCTCGCCCCGGCAGCGTCCCGCCTGGCAGGTGGCGCCGGTGATGCAGGCATTGCCCGGCGCACACGCGGTGCCGTCCGGCAACACCGACTCCACACACCGCTCCGTCACCAGGTCGAAGGTGGCCGCCGCGCACGTCACGGGCGTGAAGCACTCCGGCACCGGCCTCGCCTCGCCCGCCAGCACCAGCCGCACCTGGCCGCCGTCCGACGCGGTGCCGGTGAGGATGACCTCGTAGCGCCCCTCGGCTTCGGGCGCGAAGCGCAGGCGCACCGGCACCTCGCCCGCCAGCACCCGGACCGGCAGCGCCTCCCCCAACGAGAAGGGCGCCGACACGTCCGTCCACGTGACGTCCAGCGGGGCCCGGCCGCCATTCACCACGCGGACCTCGGCCTCCCGCCGGGTGCCCGGGTAGGCGTGCGGGAAGTCCACGCGCTGCGCCGACAACCGCAACCGCCCCACCGCCCCCGACAGGGACGGTGTGTCCCGACAAGCCACCGCCCCCAGCCCCAGCATCAGCGCCAAGACAACGCCGCTGTACCGGGACGCCCGTGTTGCGTGCGCCATGGCGTCCTCCCCCTTGCCTCCCGGCTATACCCGCGCCGGAAGGCCCCGCGGACGCCTCGCCCCTGTCGGCGTCCCACCTCCCAACACTTCAGGGTCGGCGGGAAGGGGGGCAGTGTTTTTTACAGGCCGTTCCACTGCTACAGGCTGCAACCGCGCGAAATGGTTGGGTGCCGAAAGGGTATGGTTCTCGCACGCGGGGTACGTCATGACCTCTGTCGCATCCTCCTCATGCGCCCCTTCGTCATCGCAGGCCTTCACCGTGCTCATCCCACGCGGCCTGCAGGCGACCGTGGAGGGGCTCGCGGCGGAGACCCGCCATGAGCTGCTCGCCGAACTGTTCCGCCTGGCCGCGCTGGCCCGGCAGGAGGAAAGTCAGCTGCCCCCCGAGTTCCCGTACACGCTGAGGCTGGACGTCGCCGGCTGCCAGGTCAGCGTGGAGCTGGACCCGTCCCGCGCGCGCCTCACGCTGGTGGGCCTGCTGCGGCCCCAGCCGCTGGAGTGAGCCCGGCGACCCGCCTGGGCCAGGGGTGAGATGTCGCGCCGTGCTGGATATGCAGAATCCTGGGACCTCACGTACCTGGTGGAGCAGCTCCGGGAGCTGATCGGGCACGACCTGCGCCTGGGCGAGGTCCTCAGCGATGAGCTGGAGGACGTCCTGGGCAGCCTGGTGCAGCGCAATCAGCGCCTGAGGGTCCTGCAGCGCATGGTGAACGCGGAACGCGCCCCAGAGGACCTGGCGGCCCTCCGCGGGGCCCTGGAGGACATGGACCGGGAGCTGATGCTGCGGCTGCCCGCGTTGCTCGACCAGCTGCGCCTGGCGCTGCCTTGAGTTTCCACAGGCACTTCGTCCCCAGCGCCGCCTGCTTCTTCTAAAGGTTCATAGAGGTATTGATCTATTGGTAGTAGCGGTAGGGCGCCGGGACTTGGGGACAAGTCAGCAAGCACCTGGGAATACTCACGAATTTCGGAAGTGCTACATGTGGGTAAGATGACGGTTATCCCCGGGAACCCACAGGGGTTGATCCACACCGGGGTTTCTCCACAGCCTCACCCCCGCTGTCCACAGGCCATCCACAGCTTCCCGGTGGATGCGGGAGGCACCCGAGGTGGTGGCGCGTTCTCACCCCACGTCCGCCCCGCACAAGGCTGTTATCGTCTGGCGCGGGATGTGCCCCGACAGTGGGGTGCCGGCGGAGGGTTTCCCCATCGACTTCTATCGGGGCGAGCGCATCGGGAAGTACGAGGTCGTCACGCAGCTCTCCGTGGGCGGCATGGCGGAGCTGTTCCTGGGCTTCACTTCGGGTCCGGGTGGCTTCCGCAAGTACGTGGTCATCAAGCGGGTGCTGCCGGACGCGCGGGACAACGCGCAGTTCGAACGCATGTTCCTGGACGAGGCGCGCATCACCGCGGCCTTCAACCACCCGAACATCGCGCAGGTGTTCGACCTGGGGCGCGAGGATGACGGGCTCTACCTGGCCATGGAGTTCATCGCCGGGCAGAACCTGAACCAGATTACCGGCGCGTGCCTGCGCCGCCACGAGCAGCTCCCGCTGGGCTTCACGCTGTCGGTGGCGCGCGACGTCTGCATGGCGCTGCACTACGCGCACACCTATACGGCGCCCTCCGGCGCGCCCAGCCCCGTCATCCACCGCGACGTCGCCCAGAAGAACATCATGGTGACGTACGACGGCGTGGTGAAGCTGCTCGACTTCGGCATCGCCAAGGCGAAGGACAGCCTGGAGCGCACCAACGTCGGCACGGTGAAGGGCACCACCGGGTACATGTCCCCGGAGCAGGTGCGGGGCGAGACGCTGGATGGGCGCAGTGACTTGTTCGCCGTCGGGGTGATGCTGCACGAGCTCATCACCGGCGCGCGCCTGTTCGCGGGACAGAACGAGCGCGACGAGATGATGAAGATTCTGGAGGAGCCCGTCCCCTGGCCCTCGCACGTCGCGCCGCACGTGCCCGAAGAGGTGTCCAAGGTGGTGATGCGGGCGCTGGAGCGCAGCCGTGAGAAGCGCTTCGCCACCGGCCGGGACATGGCCCGGGCGATTGAAGCGGCGGCGGGCAAGCTGCTGCTGGACGCGCATGACCGGGCCGCGCTGATGAAAGACTTGTTCGCCGAGCGCATGTCCGCCACGCGCGTCATGCTGGAGTCCGCGGACGGCACCACCAACGGCGTCATGCTGGAGTCCGCGAAGCGGGCCCTGCGCGGTGATGACGGGCCCTACCTCCCCGAGCGCAAGGACCTCCCGACGCCGTCGAACGGCGTGGCAGGCATGCCGCGCAAGCCCTCGCGCAAGGTGCAAGCGGCGGTGGCGCCCCGCAAGCCCGCGGCGGCGGGCCCGCGGCAGCCACCGGAGAGCAAGACCTCCAATGTGCTGTGGGGGCTGGTGCTGCTGGGCATCCTGGTGGGCGGCGGGTATGCCGCCTGGCACCTGTCGAAGGTGCTGAACGAGACGGTGGAGGAAGAGGACGCGAGCGCGCTGCGCACCCTCCCCCGCCATGACCCGAACCTGCCCATCTACCCGGTGCCGGGCTATGACGCTCCCACCCCGGATGCCGGCACCCCGGAGGCGCCGGCCAAGGCGGTGGGCGCCGCGGTGGGCGGCGAGGACGTGGAAGAGAGCCGTCCCAAGGAGGCGGCGAGCCCCCGTCCGGCGAAGGGCCGGGGCAAGCTGACCTTGCTGGTGCTGCCGGAGGCGGAGGTCTTTCGAGGCAAGAAGCGGGTGGGCCGCACGCCGATGTTCAACGTGGCCATGCCCGTGGGGGAGCACGACCTGACGCTCGTGGGCCCGGACGGCAAGAAGCGCATGCTGTCGGTGCCGATTACCGCCGGGGAGACGACCCAGTTCCGCCTGAAGCTGGCGGAAATCCCCGAGCGCTGAAACACAGCACCGGGATTGAGGGGCACGTCCCGGGGCACCGGGTTATCTTCGCGCCCCTCTTCCTCTGATTCCGGACTGTATGGCTTCTCTGAACATCGGCTTCCTGATGGACCCGCTCGAGACGGTGCGGGTGGACCACGACTCCACGTTCGCGCTGATGCTCGAAGCGCAGCAGCGCGGCCACCAGGTGCGCTACTTCGAACAGGGCTGGCTGCGCTTCAACGGCACGTGCGCGGAGGCGCGCATGCGCCACGTCACCGTGCGCCGCGAGCCAGGCCGGCACTTCGACCTGCTCGACGAGGCCCCGCGCCCGGTGTCCTCGCTGGACGTGCTCTTCATGCGCAAGGACCCGCCGGTGGACGCGGAGTTCCTGCACGCCACCCAACTGGTGGAGCTGTGCGGCGCGCAGCGCCCCCCTGTCTTCATCAACGAGCCGGCGGGCATCCGCGACGCGAACGAGAAGCTCTACTCCCTGCGCTACCCGGACCTGATGCCAGACACGCGCGTCACCAGCGAGCCGCCGGTGCTGCTGGACTTCATCGCGCGCAACGCGGCGGGCACCATCCTCAAGCCGGTGGATGGCTTCGCGGGCAAGGGCATCCTCTTCCTGTCCGCCACGGACCGGAACGCGCGCTCCGCGGTGGACATGCTCACCCGGGGTGGCCGGGAGGCCGTCGTCGCGCAGGCGTACATCCCGGAGAGCCGCCAGGGCGACAAGCGCATCCTCCTGGTGGACGGCGAGCCGGTGGGCGGCGTGCTGCGCGTCCCGTCCGAGGACGACCACCGCGGCAACATGGCGGCGGGCGGCGTGGCTCGCAAGGCCGTGCTCACCCCGCGGGATTTGGAGATTTGCGAGCGCCTGAAGCCGGAGCTGCGCCGGCGCGGGCTGCGGCTGGTGGGCATCGACGTGCTGGGCAGCTACCTCACCGAGGTCAACGTGACGAGCCCCACCGGCCTGGTGGAGGCGAACCACCTGGACGACGTGTGCGTGGAGGCCCGGGTGCTGGACGTGGCGGAGCGGCTCGTCTCCGAGCGCTGAACCCCGCCGGAGGACGCCGGGCGACAGGCTGCCCGGCGCCCTTCCGTGAGCTGAAGGCTGACTCATGTTTCAGCGCACCACACGACGCGGTGCGTGATTTGAATCCTGGTTCATGTTTCAGCGCGATGCGACGCGACGCGCCTTGAATCAGGGGCTGTCGGAGGAGTCAGGTCTGTCCCCGTGGCCGCCCATTCCCCTCTGGCGGCGGCCTGGGAGACACCATGCACAAGCAGCGTCGCAGCCGTTCCTGGCCGTGGTCGTGGTCCGCCGGAGTGCCTCTTGCCGCGTGGCTGTTCACGGGACTGGCGGGCTGTGGTGGGCCGGCGGAGGACGCGCCGGAGGCCGAGGTGGCGGAGCATCAGCAGCCCCTGCTCACGCAGGTGACGAACTTCGGCAGCAACCCCGGCAACCTGCAGATGTTCCGCCACGTGCCGTCCGGCATGCCGGCCAACGCGCCGCTGGTGGTGGTGCTGCACGGCTGTACGCAGCGGGCCGCGGCGATGGAGGGCAGCGGCTGGTCCGCGGCGGCGGACGTCTACAAGTTCTACGCCGTCTATCCGCAGCAGCAGAGCGGCAACAACATGACCAGTTGCTTCAACTGGTTCGAGCCCGGCGACATCGCGCGAGACCGGGGCGAGGCGCTGTCCATCAAACAGATGGTGGACACGATGAAGGCGACGTACTCCATTGACTCGGCGCGGGTGTACGTGGCGGGGTTCTCGGCGGGTGGATACATGGCGCCCGCGCTGCTGGCGGCCTATCCGGACGTCTTCTCCGCTGGCGCCATCCAGTCCGGAGGCCCGTACCGGTGCGCGGAGTCGATGAATGCGGGCTTCAGCTGCATGAGCCCGGGGGTGAACCGCACGCCCGCCGCGTGGGGAGACGTGGTCCGCGGCGCGTACCCGGGCTACTCGGGCCCGCGTCCGCGCGTCACCATCTGGCACGGCACCAGCGACTACACGGTGAACGTGATGAACCTCACCGAGGCGATGGAGCAGTGGACGAACGTGCACGGCATCGACCAGACGCCGGACACGGTGGAGACGGTGTCCGGCTTCCCGCACAAGGTGTACCGGGACGGCGCGGGCACCGCGCTGGTGGAGACGTGGGAGCTCACCGGCATGGGCCACGCGGTGGCCATGGATGCGCAGTTCCAGTTCCCGGGCGGCACGGGCAGCGCGGCCTGTGGCTCGGTGGGGGCGTACCTGAGCGACGTGAATCTCTGCTCCGTCTACCACCAGGCGCGGTTCTTCGGGATTGTGGGAGGCGGAGGCGAGCCCACGGGTGACACCACGCCGCCCACCGTCAACGTGACGGCGCCGGCGAACGGGGCCACGGTGAGCGGCACGGTGAATGTCACCGCGGGCGCGGCGGACGCGGTGGGCGTCACCCGGGTGGAATTCCTGGTGGATGGCGCGGTGGTGTCCACGGACACGCAGGCGCCGTATGCCTTCGCCTGGAACAGCGCGGCCGTGGGCAACGGGCAGCACCGGCTGGGCGCGCGGGCGTTCGACGCGGCGGGGAACCAGGCGACGGACGACGACACGGTGGTGACGGTGAGCAACTCGGGCTCCCCGGCGCCGGTGACGGTGCAGTTCACGAGCCTCGCGGCGGACGACGGCTACCTGAAGGCGAACGCGGACGGCAGCGCGGCGGCGGTGGGGCTGATGACGAACCTGGCGCTCGGCCGGGGGACGGATGGGAAGTACAACCGGTCCTTCCTCTCCTTCGACACGTCGAGCCTCCCGGACGGGGCCACCGTGACGCGGGCGTACCTGACGGTGAGCTACTCGTCGGGCTCGGGAGACCCGTGGTCGACGCCGGCGGGGAACACGCTGGTGGTGGATGTGAAGTCGGGGACGTTCAACGCGGCGAACACGGAGCCGGCGGACTGGGCGGCTGCGGCCACGGCGAGCAGCGTCGCGGGCATCGACCGGTTCACCGCGGGCGCGAAGAGCTCCGGGGACTTCAGCGGCGCGGGCCTTGGCGCCATCAGCAAGACGGGGAAGACGCAGCTGCGGCTGCGCTTCACCCAGGCGCAGACGGCCACGCAGTACCTGTTCGTCCGGGATGGGGCGAACGCGGTGCTGACGGTCGTCTATACGCCGTAGGAAGGCGGGGCGGACGCCGGCTCAGACCGGCGTCCGCTGCATCAGCGCCGCGAGTGAGTCCCGGTTTCGTGCGCAGTGGGCTCGGAACGAGTCGCTGAGCTCGGAGGTCTGCTCCAGCCGGGTCCAGTACGCCAAGGCATGACGGGCGGCATCGGACCAGACGTCGAGCGTCTCCGCGGTGGGCGGCCGGGGCTCGAAGGTGCGCTCGACGATGCTCGTGCCCACGGGGGCGAACATCATCGGGAGCATGTCGTAGGCAGGGGCGAGCCGGAACCGCTGGGGTCCGTCTTCGAAGAAGGAGAGGTTGCCGAAGTGCCGGTCGGTGTTGCCGGTGAGCTGCCCGAAGGTGTCGAGCCAGCGAACGCGCCGGGCGTCCTCGTCGCTGATGGACTGGCGCTCCAGGAGATACCGGGCCGCGCTGGTCCAGGTGCTCCCCTTCCCTTCGTGGCCGAGGTACTCGTTGTCGATGGCCATGAGTGAGAGCAGCGCCTTGCGGCCTCTTTCCCCCACGCGGTCGAAGCGCTCGACCTCGAGGAACTGGTAGCCCTCGACGCGGAGGGAGCGTGAGGCCGCGGCCGGAATCCCGGCGGCCTGGACGGCTTCGAGCGCGAGGCCTTCGCAGATGAGCAGCTCTCTCCAGCGCTGAGCGGCGGCGCCGTCATCATGGGCCGCGAACTTCACCAGGACGTGGCGTCCTGCTGTGTACGCCGTGAACTTGGGCTGCTCGCCACCGGCGGAGGAGCCTGCCTCGCTCGACAGGGAGGAGCGGGCGAGCTCCGGGTACTGGGCTTCGGTGACGGGTCGAAGCGGGCTGGCCAGGAAACGGTCCAGGGAGGCCGCGCCGATGATGTGGGCTCCGACGCAGTCCTCGCCTCGGAGCGCGAGCGCGATGAGATGGTGGTCTTCCGTCCAGTCAGTGATGCGCGGGGGAAGTCCCAACTCGGGGTGGCGACTCGCGAAGCCCCGGCCCAGGTAGCCCTGAGGGCTCATGTCGGCGGCGAAGGGCGGGAGGCCGGCGAACCGTTCCCCTCCCCCGTCCTGTCGCGCAAGCCAGCAGCCTCCGTTCCAGAGTGGGTGCAGGATGCCTGCTTCGTGGGGACGGCCTGCCTCGTCGACGCGGTAGAGCCGTAGCTGTGCTCCCAGGGAGGCAACCGAACGCGTCCGCGCATAGCGGGTGGCGGGCCCCTGTCCCATCCGGCAGACGCTCGGACCCGCCGAGGCGAGCAGCCGCGACACCGTCGGGCGTGAGACGCGGAGCTGGGCAGCCAACTCGCTCCCCTTCACCTCGACCTGACGTCCGAGGACGGTCAGCAGTTGTTCCAGAGTGGCCATGAACGGATTCCTGAGAGGATCCGTGAACAGATATCGCTGACCGATATTGCCGCGCAACATACTGAAATAACATCTGAAATTTCCGATGTGACCCTGGCTGGTGAGCAGATTTTCCAGCGGGGATGCCGAGGCACAGTGCTGGGTTCTTGGGCTCGACGCGGACGTTGGGTAGGAAGCCCTGCAGCCCATGCCTGAACCCACCCTGCCCGAGCCCTGCCCGGACGAAACGCTCGACTCCATTGGCACGGCGGGGGTGCGGGTGCTCCAGCGGCGGATGGGTTACCGCTTCACGCTGGACGCGGTGCTGCTGGCCCACTTCGCGGCCACCGAAGGCACTGGCGCGTCGTCCGGGCGGATGCTGGAGCTGGGCGCTGGCAGCGGGGTGGTGTCCTTCCTGCTGGTGAAGCAGTTCGGCTTGGGGCCCATGGATGCCCTGGAGCTCCAGCCCGCCGTGCATGCCCGGCTGACGCGCGCCGTGGCGCTCAACGCGTGCGAGACGCAGGTCACCCCGCTGCTGGGAGACCTGCGACGGATCCGCGAACACGTCTCCGGAGGCGAGTACGCCCACGTCGTGTCCAACCCACCCTTCCGACTGGCCGACGCGGGGGTCCGCAGCCCGGATGACGAGCGGGCCGTGTCCAAGTCCGAGGTCGCGTGTGACGCGCCAGCCGTCATCGCCGCGGCACGGTACGCGTTGATGCCCGGCGGCGGCGTGAGCCTGGTGTACCCCGCGGCGCGAGCGGCCGAGGTGCTGGGCCTGCTGTCCCAGGCGAAGCTCCACCCCACCGTGCTGCGCTTCGTCCACGCGCGCGTGGGAGCCCCGGCCACGCGCTTCCTGGTGCATGCCCTGCGAGACAGGGACCGGGGCCTCGCCGTGCGCCCCCCTCTTGTCGTTCACGGCGAGGCGCCCGGTGGCTACTCCGCGGAGGTGGCGGCGTTGATGGAGCCGCCACGGGCCGAATCAACGCGGAGCGCGCAGCTCACGACCTCGTGAGCTGCGGCGTCCGGTCTGGGCTACCTGCCAGTCAGCGGCGGCAGCTCCCTGGATGGTTCGAGGAGATGGCCTCGCAGGTGAAGGTGCCATCATCCAGCTTCTTGCAGGTGTTGACGTTGCACGAGTCGTAGCAGGTCCCCTTGTCGGCGGCGGCCTTCGCGGCGCGGCGCTCCGCCGCGGCACAGGCGCTCTCACGCGTGGGGCCGTTTCCGTAGTGGTGCTTGCCCGCGAAGGCAGGCATGGCGACGAGCGCGAGGAGGACGAACGACACGTTCTTGGCTTGACGCTTCATGATGACAACTCCTGGGTTGGTACGGCGGTGAGAAGGAGGTTCGGGGTCAGCGCGTGGCGGCCTCGACGTTGAACCGGACGGGGTTGACTTGGAGGCACTGCACGAGCTCGGCATGGACGCGGTCCAGGTAGTCCTGCGGTCTCGACGCGGCTTGCGTCGAAGCGTCGCTGGATTGAGGGGGCGCGCAGAGCGTGGGAATCAGGCGGATGAGCTGGTCGGAGGTCGAGCCGATATTGTCGATGGTTGTTTTACTTTCCGTGGAGAGTTTTTTGTTGTTCTTGGCCGTGCTGACCTGGGCGTTGAATCGCTTGAGGGCATGCAGGTTGATGTCCTGCTTGCTCCTGAGTTCTTGAATCGAGCGATTGAGAGCATCGTCCTTGGTGGGAGACTGCCCAAGGCTTTCAAGTTCTTGATGGAGTTGCTCGATGAGTTCGCGCTGTTCGCGAGCCCTTTTCGCACACATCAAGAGGTGACTGGCGTTGTTCAGGTGCGCGAGTCGTTGGGCTGCCAGGGCTTGTTCGACGAAGGTCCGGTCGTTGCAGTTCAGCCAGAAATCGAACCCCGTGAAGAGGGCCAATGCCGCTGCTCCAGCGACGCTGGCGTGGGACCAGCGCCGCTTCACGACGTCATTGGACGTGTTGGGGCCAATCCCAGAGGACAGAACGGTGACGCCAGCGCTGGCCAGTTGTCCTATCCTCAAGGTGCTGGAGGTGGCGAAGCAGCGATTGTAGGCGGAGCGAGCCTGATTGTAGGCGACGGCGCAGTTGCGTGCCTGGGCGCTGAACTCACTGTCATTCAGGAGCGGCGTAGGGATGGTCTGGTGATGTTTTTCCGCGACCGTTCCTTCCTTGTATTGCCAGCGGCCGTCAGAATTCAGATTCGGCATCAGGATCTTGGGACCACACGCGGCAAGGAAGAGCAGCGCCACGAACACGGGCAGTTTCATGTCTGGCTCGTTGATGGGGGTTCGCGACAAGCGTCGCCGCCCTCACGGAGAGGACACGCTTCCCATGAGCAAGGCCCATGCCCAGGGTCTTCCGGAGCAAACGAGACGAAGCCGTGGGGGCAGCTCGACGGTGCGCTGTCCAGCTTGAAAGACAACGCGCTCACCGCGTGTCCATTCGGGACGACACCTGCTGGCTTGCAAGGAAAAACCTGGATGACGGACACTCACATCAATGTCGCGCAACCCGGTTGCTTCCCAGCCTGTCGCGGATGAAGGCCTCGTCGAGAACGGCATCCACCTGGAGGGCTATCGTGTCCTGCGGTCCATTGGCGAAGGGGCCATGGGGCAGGTCTTCCTGGCACAAGACCTGGCGCTGGGCAGGCGGGTGGCGCTGAAGTTCCTGCGCGTGGAGCTGCTGGGCGCCGGGAGCGCGGAGGTCCTCCTGGAAGAGGCTCGGACCACCGCGCGCTTCAATCACCCGCATATCGTCACGGTGCACGCGGTGGGCGTCCATGAAGGGCGTCCCTACCTGGTGCTGGAGCACATTGATGGGGAGTCACTCCGGCAGCGGCTCCTGCGTGAGCGGCCAGGCCCGAACGAGGCGCTGCGCATCTGCCGGGCCATCGCGGAGGCCGTTGCCGAAGCTCACCGCCATGGCGTCGTCCACGCGGACCTCAAGCCTGAGAACGTGTTGCTCCCCAGGGACGGACGGGTGCGCGTCGTCGACTTCGGGCTGGCCCGTCATGTAGGGGCGGCGCATGGCGCCGCTTCCGGGACGCCGGCCTACATGGCCCCAGAGCGGTGGCATGGGCACCCACCCTCCCCCGCCATCGACATGTGGGCGCTGGGCATCATCGCCTGGGAGCTGCTGGAAGGCCGGCGCCCGATAGAGGATGCGCGGCTCGCCAGCTTCGCGTTCGCACCCAGACCCGTGGCGCCGTCCCCCCTGCTGTCGGAGCTGGAGGGGGGGCCGCTGCTCCATGCATGCCTCGCGCTCGACCCCGCGCAGCGCCCTTCGGCCGAGGAGGTCGCGCGGGCTCTCCAGGAGGTGCTCAACGCCCGATTGTCACACGCCACGGACCGGGTGCCCTTTCGGGGGCTGCGCGCCTTCACTGAAGCAGAGGCGGAGGACTTCTTCGGCCGAGAGGTGGAGGTGGATGCCTTCGTGGAGCGCATGCGCCACGAGCCGCTCATTCCGTTGGTGGGCCCCTCGGGAATTGGAAAGAGTTCGTTTCTCCAGGCGGGGGTGTTCGCCCGGCTGCGACAGATGGACCACTGGACGGTCCTTCAGGCACGGCCAGGCCCCAGGCCCCTGGCCCGGCTGGCCACCCTGTTGACCGCGGGCCTCCGGGACGAAGCCTCTCCGGATGAAGTCGCCGCGGTGCTCGCCGCGCGTCCGGGAGACATCGTGCGGCTGCTGCGCCGTCGCGGCGAGCTGAGGGGCGGCAACGTCCTGCTCGTCTTCGATGCCTTCGAGGAGGTCTTCACGCTCGCGTCGCGTGAGGAAGCATCGCAGGTGGCCGCGTGTCTGGCGGCGGCGCTGGATGCGAATGACCCCTGGCGCATCGTCGTCGCGCTCCGGGATGACTACCTGGGCGCCTACTGCTCGCTGGCTCCCTTGCAGCAGTCGCTCCGCGCCGTCTTCGTGCTGGCGCGGCTGACGCAGACGGCGCTCCAGGAAGCGGTCGCTGGACCCCTGCGGCGGGTGGGCTACTCGGTGGACGTGCCCACGTTGGTGTCCCGGCTGGTGGCGGATGTCCAGGCACAGCCCGCGGGGCTGCCCTTGTTGCAGTTCGCGTGCATGGCGCTGTGGGAGCGCCGGGATGTGGCGGCTCGGAAGCTGCTGACGTCCGTCTACGACGCGCTGGGAGGTGTAGGAGGCGCGCTCGCGTCCCATGCCCAGCAACTGCTGCTCCAGCTCCCCACGAACGAGGTCCATGCGACGCGCGCATTGCTGGTGCGCCTGGTCACCGCGGAGGGGACGCGGCGGCCTCGCCCTCAAGTGGAGTTGATGGAGGACCTGGGTGAGGTGGGGACGCGGGTCCTCGAGAAGCTCCTGGCCAACCGGCT
Organism: Myxococcus sp. SDU36; assembly: GCF_030168875.1. Classification (NCBI taxonomy): domain Bacteria; kingdom Pseudomonadati; phylum Myxococcota; class Myxococcia; order Myxococcales; family Myxococcaceae; genus Myxococcus; species Myxococcus sp. SDU36. The sequence goes on along the minus strand of NZ_CP077414.1, from coordinate 6,564,144 downwards.
GGTGGTCGTCACGCGGGAGCCGCAGACGGATGAGGCGTTCATCGAGCTGGCGCATGAGTCGCTCGCGGCGACGTGGCCCGACCTGGCGCGCTGGCTGGGGGAGACGCGTGAGGAGCGGGTGCTGGTGCAGCAGTTGGAGCAGGCCGCCCAGCTCTGGGAGCAGCGCGGCAGGCCCGACGAGGAGACGTGGTCGGACACGGCGCTGCGGCAGGCCCTTCAGCGCGTCGAGGCGTGGCGCATCCACCTGCCAACACGTCCCAGGGCCTTCCTGGAGGCTGGCCGTCAGCGGGCGCTGCGGCGCGCGTGGCGGCGGAAGGGGTTGATGGCTGCCGCCGTCGCGGGGCTGACGCTGGTGTCCCTGGGGGCGGTGCTCTCCGCGCTGGCCTTTCGGGAGAAGCAGTTGGAGGCCGTTCGCCAGCAGGACCTCATCCGGTTGGCGTCGGCGGACATCGGTGAGTTCGAGCTGGTGCTGGAGCCGCATGATTTTGATGCGGAGCAGCAGCGGTGGCTGAGGGCCCGCGAGGACGTGGACCTGGAATGGGAGCTCTTGCCCGCCAAAGGGACCCATGACCCTTCAGAGGCGAGCCCCTACCCCGCTCTTGAGCTCCGGAGGAGCCAGCGCCGCCGGGAGCCAGGGGGCATCCTGCGTGAGCAGGTCGAGGCGCCCTCGAGGCCCGCCTGGCTCGTGGTCCATCGTGGAGACTGTCCTGCGTCGGTGATGCGACTGGAGCGGTTGCCAGGGCACCAGGAGCGCGGCCGCTCCAGCCTCGAGGTGATTCGCATCCCTGTTCCGACCTGCGCGGCCTCGCGCGCGGGCAGCGTGGTGATTCCGCCGGGGCCCTACTGGCGGCCGGGGGATGAGGAAGAGGCGACGGTGGAGCAGCTCGTCGAGGTGGCGCGTTTCGCCATCGACAGGACGGAAGTCACGAATGGGCAGTTCCACCTCTTCCAGGAAGAGGTCCTGGTGAAGACGGCTCACGAGCGGGAGCTCCCGCCCGATCATCCCATCTTCACCAGGACCCTGGAGCCCACGAGCCCCGTGACGGGGCTGGATGCGCTCACGTCGGAGGCCTTCTGCCGCTTCATGGGCAAGACGCTCCCGACGATGGACGAGTGGCGCAAGGCGTTCCGAGGGGGACTCGCGCTGGATGAGGAAGGGACGGTCCTCAATCCAGCGCCCCGGCGGAAGACCGTCTGGCTGGAGCCGAAGCGGGAGCCACCGGCCAACATCATGGGAGAGGACCCCTATCCAGGGGTCGCGCCCGTGGGGGCCTTCCCGGAGGATGTCAGCCCGTATGGGCTGCTCGACATGGCTGGGAACGTGGCGGAATGGACCGAGACGACGGCCACGTCCGGCCGGTTCAGGACCCTGCGCATGCTGGCCGGTGGCCGCTGGGATTCGCCCGTGGAGCTGGGCCACCATGAAGTGGCCTGGGCCAACCACCTGCCTCAGCGGCGGTTCGATTTCGCCATCGGGGTGCGCTGCGTGGAGCGGCCCTACGGCTCGTTCAGCCGAGGAGCCGGCGCGGGGCCCCCGCGAGCCCATTGATACACCCAGGGCTTGTTTGGCGAGCCGTCGGTCACCATGATGATGTTGTTTTCACATGCATACTTGAAGGAGATTTTCGGCCGAGCGTTGGAGGGCTCGGCGTGATTCATCTCCGTGAGAATCTCGTGCTCAAAGAGCGCGATAGGGTGCCCCGGACCAATGTAGACGTAGCCTTTCGGGAGCAGTTCGATATAGGGATCGATGATTGCCGAATCAGGAATGACCTTTGCTTCGGAAGGGTCTCTTGCCCTGGAAGAGGCGAAATGGGTGAAGTCCTCTTTCAATCCGCCAATGTCAAAATTCTCTGACTTGACGACGGTGGTGACGCCAAGCACTTCTCTATTTCCCAGGGCACTTGATACGGACTGTAACATTCGATGGCCTGGGAGACCAACACCTGTCAGGCATCCTAGGAGTCTGATGATTGTTCTGTGAGCATTGCTGTCCTCCTTTGGGAGGACACCATCCAGGATCTCTCTGAAATCGCTGCGTAGAGTATTGTTAGTGATGATGGGCTCAGTGCCGAGCATGAATCCGTTCCCCAACGTTCCATGACCCACCAAGTCAAGGTATTTGACCAGGGTCCTTGAGGAGGTTGATGGGAGTGCGCTGGATCGGATTGCAAAACGAAGCCGCTCAGGCTTCGCCTGAAACCTGGCGAAGAAAGCTGCCTTGTTCCGCGAGCCCTGTCTTACGCTGAGGGCGATGTTCTCGTAGTGTGTATTTGGTTTTTCAGGGTAGGATATGATGGTCAGGTTCATTTCAGAGGGCCTCGTCCTTGGTGATGGATGGAGTAAACCCGGCGAGCGGCCACTTGCCACCGCTTTCCATTTTAGACAGGAGATCGATGCGGTGTGGGCCGTATCCGTATTTTCCATCTGGTCGTTGATTTTCGGACGAGACCCAGATGTCAGAGAGGAAAAGGAATCCAAAAATTCTCTCTCCCTGCCTGTGAGCTGCTTCGATTTCGGATGCAGTTGGGACAGTGGATGGAAGGTATGGCCATACATGAATGGTGCCATCTTTCAGATCCACCTCAAGTGGTGGTCCGCTGGGCTCATGCACCAATTTGAATGTCAAACAATCCTTGGGGAGAGACCCGGTGAGAACTGAGTCTCTGTGTAGAAACTCAACTTTGAATGGATTGTATGAGCTGTCCATGTTTAGTCCCCACCAAACCTTGAGTTCGGTGTGGTCTTTTGTTGGAGTTGTATGGGATAAATAGAAACTGTCTTCCATTTTAGTGGAGTCTTTATTTTGTTTCATTTTATCTCCGGGTGGTTTCAGTGCTGCGGGGTTGATGAGGATGTTATTTACGCGTCAAGCCAAAGCACTTGATGAGGTTGTAGACATGAGAGCGGGTGAGGTCGAGGCAGCGAGCCGCTTCGCTGATGTTCCACTCGGCCTTCGTCAGTTCGCGGCGGAGCAGGTCACATTGGAAGATGCGTGTCGCTTCGTGGAACGAGGTTGAACACGCCCCCTGTCCCTGCCGACCGTCCGCGAAATGGCGAGGCTCGACGTAGGTGGCGCCCTCCGCGCATGCTCGGATGAGCGCGGCTTCCAGCCGGTGCCTCAACTGCCTCACATTGCCGGGCCACTCCGTGGCTTCGCAATGCACATAGAAGCCAGGTGAGGCACGGAGCCGTGGCAGGCCATGCTCATCCGCCAGGCGTGCCATCAGCCCATCCACCAGGTCGCCCAGGTCCTCGCGCCGCTCGGCCAGGCTCGGCATGCGGATGCTGAAGACGTTCAACCGGTAGAAGAGGTCCTCGCGGAACCGCTTCTCCGCCACGAGTTGCTCCAGGTCGGCGTTGGTGGCGGCAATCACCCGCACGTTCGCCTTCGCCAGCCGTGGGCTCGCGAGCGCGTAGTACTGCTTGGACTGGAGCAACTGCAGCAGCTTGCCCTGCGCCGCGAGCGGAATCTCCGCGATTTCATCCAGGAAGAGCGTGCCGCCCTCCGCCGCTTCCACCTTGCCCGTCGTCCTCCGCGCCCCTGGAAAGGCGCCCGGCATCGCCCCGAAGAGCTCGCTCTCGATGAGGCCCTCCGGAATGGCCGCGCAGTTGAGCTCCATGAAGGGGCCCGCGCTGCGCTTGCTGTTGTCGTGGATGGCCTGCGCGAGCTGCGTCTTGCCAGTGCCAGAGGGCCCCGTGACGAGCACGGTGACGTCCAGTGGAGCGGCCAGCGTGATTTGCTCGAACACGTTCGCCAAGGCGCGGCTGCGGCCCGCGATGCCCTCCAGGCGCAGCCGTTGCCGGAAGGGAAGCGTCGGGTCCGGCGCCTCGGAGTGGCTGCCAGTCGTGGCCCGCTGCGCGGCCGTGCCAATGAAGCGCGCCACGTTCTCCACGACCTGGACGACTTCCGGGGGGAAGGGACCCGCACCCCGGCGCCCCTCCAGATAGAGCACCCCTGGAGAAGCACCCTGCAAGGGCGCGCAGAGCACGGCCTCCAGGCGCTGCTGCTTGACGCTGCTGGAAGCGGAGAAGCGCTGGTCGAGCAGCGCGAACGGCGTATGAACCGTCTCTCCCGATGCAATCGCCATCGCGACGATGCCGCGCGAGGTGACCGCGCGAATCTGCTCTTCATCGGTTGTCGTGCAGCCATGCGACGTCGACCACCGACGCTCCCCGGCGGTCTCGTCACGGTACAGTTCGATGTACGCGCGCTCGGCCTGAGCCAGCGTCACCAGTCCCGCCAGCACTTCCTTCATGGAGCCCGTAGGGCTGTCTTGGGTTTCCAGGAGGCGGAGCACGTTCAGGTACAGGTCGCGCTCGAGCCCGGTGCGGTCCGCTTGGCCAGTCATCCGGTTGACTGTAGCCCCCCACCTGGGGGAAGCGATGTGTTGGACCGACGCGAGAGTCATTGTCAGAAAGACAAAGCATTTCGCGCGCCAACCCTCCCTCCGAGCGGAGCCTCACCCCGACTGTCCACTCCAGTGGTCACCTCCCCTGGCACCGATTCCAGGGGATTGGACAGTCTCCTGGAATCGGCCGGGTCGGTTTCTACTCGCCCGTGAGCGGCTTCGTGTTCATCACCTGGACGCCGTGCTCCTCGGACGCGGTGACGAACAGCTCGTGCCTCGCGGGCACCTCCAGCGTCGAGCGCCGCAGCTTCCCGCCCACCGTGAAGTCCACCTCCAGCGCATGTGTCCCCGGCGGCACGTCGCGAAGGCTCAGGTTCGTCGCGTTGCTCGTGCCCCGGCGCCGTCCGTCCATCGTCACGGTGCACGGCTTCGCGCAGCGCACATGAACCAGAGAGGTCATCGCGGCGCTCGCCTCAGGCTGCTTCGGCGCCTCCAACTCCGCCTGCTCCGTGAGCGTCACGCGGCCCTTGGAGTCCCCTTGGAGGGTGACCTTCGAGCCACCCGGTATCTCCACGTAGCCCACGAACAGCCGCTGGTTGAAGACGCCACCGGTGGCCTCCACGCGCCGCTGGCCGGGCGCCACGTCGCGGAACTCCCAGGTCCGGTCGTCCCGGCGAACCCCTCGCTTTCCATCGAGCAGCACCGTGCAGTCGTCCCGGCACTTCACCGTGGCCACGCTCGGCGCCTTCGACGTGGAGGCCGGCGTGGGAGGCGTCGGCTCGGCCCAGTCCGGTGTGCCGGGCATCGTGGAGCTGCCGGGCTCGATGAGGATGCGCTTGTTGCTGGCCAGGAACACGTCCGCCGTCGCCACGTCCGGGATGACCACGAAGCTGCCGGCGAGCGGACGGTTCAGCACTCCCGTGGCGTCGATGCGCCGGTTGCCCGGCGCGATGCCCTTGAACTCCCAGGTGGAGTCATTCACCCGGAACCCGTGCTTCCCATCCAGCACCACCGTGCACTTCTCCGTGCAGCGGACCTGGACGGCGACGCCGTCGGCCGCGAGCGCCGGAGCAGACACCCACAACGACAGGAACAGGAGCGGCCAGCGGAGGGACATGACGGGGTGACTGCCTCGTACCAGTGGGTATTCACGCGGGGCCCGCCCGGGGATGCGAGTCCACTCCCGCCTCATCAGGCAGGCCCCTTGGAGCCGGCAGTATGCCCACCGGGCAAGGGAGGCGGAACCGCCGCAGCGTGCCATGCGCCCACGCCGGACCCAACCTACCCAGGTCTCCGGCAACGACCCCAGCCCCATCCAAGGAGCGGAAGGTATGAACATGGCGACGCTGACCGAGCAACCGAGCATCCTGAAGGCAGCCGCCCTGCTGCCCCCGCGCCTGTCGCTCGGGTCGACGATGGTGGTGCATGGCGTGTCCAAGCTCCGCCCCGGGGGCACCGCGCAACATGCGGGCTTCTTCGAGCAACTGGGCATCAAGCCAGGCAAGCCCTGGGTCATCGCCACGGGGGTGGCGGAGCTGCTCGCGGGCGTGAGCTCCATCCTGGGCATCGCCACGCGCCCCGCGGCGCTGGCTGTCCTCGTCACGCAAGCCATCGCCGTGGCCAAGGTCCACGGCCCCAAGGGCTTCGACAACACGAAGGGCGGCTTCGAGTTCAACCTGGCGCTGGGCGCCATCGCGCTCGGCCTGCTGCTGCGAGGCCCCGGGCCGCTCTCCGTCCACAGCGCCGTCGAGCGCCGGGTGAAGCGCAAGGAGTCACGGCGGCTGCGGCTCCTGCCGCGTCAGCGCCGGCGCTCGGTGCTGCTCGATGTGCTGGGTTGAACCCAGTCCGCGCCGCGACATACATCCCATCACCCTGACCGATGAGGTGTGTGTCGCCTGTCCGGCTGCCAGGCAGGGTGAGTCACCTCCCCTGACACAGAATCCCGAGATGGCCTCTAGAATGGCGGGACATGCCCTCGTCCGTCTTCCTCTTGATGGCGCTCGCCACCACGCCGGGTGCTGCCTCGGCGCGTGAGTCCGCCCCCGCCCAGCACGTCTCTCCTCCACGAGCGCCCAGCCCCGAGGTGCCCGCCACCGCGGGCACCGCGCCCGCGCCCGAGACTGTCATCACCGACCTCAACGCGTACCCCCGTGCCGGTGACTCCGGCGCGGTGCTGGACCTGGGCCGCGCCGCCGCGGAGGCCGGTGCCGCCGCCCTGCGCGCCGCGGCCCTGGCCATGGGCAAGAGCGCCACCCCGCTGGCCGACCCGGACGCGAGCTACGCCCAAGGCCTGGAAGCCCTCCAGGCGAAGGACGCACCCACGGCCATCACCCAGCTGTCCGCTTGCGTGGAGGCCGCGCCCTCGCGCGTGGACTGCCGCTGGGAGCTGGGCTGGGCGCACTCGTTGGAGAACCAGTGGGCGGAGGCCTACACGCAGTGGACCGAGGTGCAGAAGCTCCAGCCGGACCACCCGGACCTCGAGGGCGCGCTGTCCCAGGCCCGCGGTCAGGCCATGCTCCAGGCGAAGCTGTCGCAGGGGCCGCGGCCCGGCGACCGCCCTCCCCCGCCGGCCGACGCGAAGGTGCGCATCCGCGCGGTGGGTGACGTCATGCTGGGCACCACCGTGCCCGAAGGCCACCTGCCTCCCGATGGCGCCGGCAGCGTGATTGCCGGCGTGCGCTCCCTGCTGGAGGACGCGGACCTCACCTTCATCAACCTGGAAGGGCCGCTGTGCGACACGGGCGAGACGAAGAAGTGCCGCTCGTCGAGGAACTGCTACGCGTTCCGCTCGCCCACCGCGTACGGCCAGTACCTGAAGGAGGCCGGGGTGGACGTGGCGTCCACGGCCAACAACCACTCGGGTGACTTCGGCGAGGAGTGCCGCCGCGCGACGGAGTCCACGCTGGACACACTGGGCATCGCGTGGAGCGGCGCGCCGGGCACGGTGGCCACGGTGGAGCGCAATGGCCTGCGCATCGGCATGGTGGCGTTCCATACGTCGCCGGCCTGCAACCACCTCAACAACCTGACCACGGCGACGGGGCTGGTGCGCGTGGCCGCGGCCGAGCACGACATCGTCATCGTGTCGTTCCACGGCGGCGCGGAGGGCAGCAAGGCGCTGCACGTGCCCCAGGGCCGGGAGAAGTTCTACGGCGAGGACCGGGGTGATTTGCGGGCCTTCTCGCGCGCGGTGGTGGACGCGGGCGCGCACCTGGTCATCGGCCATGGTCCGCACGTGGTGCGCGGCATGGAGTTCTACAAGGGCCGGCTCATCGCCTACTCGCTGGGCAACTTCGCCACCTACGGCCGGTTCAACCTGCGCGGTCCGCAGGGCCTGGGCCTGGTGCTGGAGGTCGAGCTGAACCGCGACGGCGACTTCACGTCGGGCCGCATCCTCCCCACGAAGCAGGTGGACCGGGGCATCGCCGTGCCGGACCCGAGGGGCGCTGTCATCAAGGCCGTCCGTGACCTCACCACGGCCGACTTCCCGGAGACGGGCGCGCGCATCTCCGACGACGGCACCGTGAAGCTCCGCGGCAAGGGCCCTGTCTCCATGCTGGACCGCGCGCGGCGCTGACACGCCGTCTCGTGTGCGCGGCGGCGTGTGGGTGCTTCACGGACCTCGAGCCCGGGATGAAGCGCGGCTGCTGGATGCGTCCCAGCTTCCGTCATAGCGGCTCAAAGCAACTGACGGCCCATACAGGCATGTCGCACGGCTCCGGGATACAAAGGTCCCTGCCGTGCGCGCCCTCCGACTGCCACGCCTCTCCTCGCTTCGCGCCTTCGAGCACCCCGGCTACTTCGCGGTCTGGGTGGGAGCCCTGGTCTCCACCATCGGCACCTGGATGGAGACGGTGGCCATGGGTGTGTACGTCACCGAGGCCACGGGCCGCGCCGAGTGGACGGGTGGCATCGTCGCCCTCACCTTCCTCCCCGCGGTGGTGCTGTCGCCGGTGGGCGGCGCGCTCGCGGACCGGTTCGACCGGCGCGCCTACGTCGCGCTGGGCACGGTGGTGCAGTTGGTGCTCGCGGGCGTGTTGACGCTGCTGGCCTTCACGCACCAGCTCAGCGTCCCCGTCGTGGCCGTCATCTCCTTCGTCCACGGCTGCGCCAGCACGCTCATCAACCCCGCCTTCGCGGCGATGCTCGCGGAGCTCGTGCCGCCCCGGGACTTGCACAGCGCCATGAGCCTCAACTCGGCGCAGTTCAACCTGGGGCGCATCATCGGTCCGGCGCTGGCGGCGCTGGTGCTGAGCATGGGCGGGACGTCCTGGGCGCTGCTCATCAACACGCTGTCCTTCGTCGCGGTGCTGGTGGCGCTGTCGCAGGTGAAGACGCTGACGCGGATGACGGCGAAGGCCACGCAGGGCCTGTGGCGGCAGATTGCCCACGGCTTCTCCGTGGCGCGCGGGGATCCGGAAATCTCGCTGATGTTGTGGGGCACGCTGCTGGTCGCGGCCCTGGTGGCGCCCTTCATCGGCCTGGTGCCGGTGTTCGCCATCCGCGTGTTCGGCCAGGGTGCGGCGGCCACGTCGCTGCTCGTCACCTGTCAGGGCGCGGGCGCGGTGACGGCCGCGTTGCTGGTGGGCACGCTGGTGGACAAGCTGGGCCAGCGCAAGCTGCTGGGGCTGGTGGCGACGTCCATCGGCGGGGTGTCCACGCTGTACTGGCTGTCGCCCACGCTGCAGGTGGCCGCCGCCGTCATCTGCGTGCTCGGCGCCAACTACATGATGCTGATGAGCGGGATGCACGCGTACTGCCAGTCGCGCGTGCCCCGCGAGTTGCAGGCGCGCATGAGCAGCCTGTTCAGCATGGTGCTCGGCGGCGCGTATGCGGCGGGTGTGTGGGGCCTGGGCGCGCTGGCCGACCGGATGGGCATCCGCTTCGTCACCGTGAGCGCCAGTGTGCTGTTCCTCGCGCTGGTGCTGACGCTGCGGCTGCTGCGCCCGCGACGCTTCGACGGCGTCGGGGCGTAGGCGCGCGTCAGGGGATGACCGTCCAGATTGCTCGGGTCCTCGAATTCGCACGGAGTCGCCAATCAGACAAGTGAAGGGCACGTGGAATTGGGCTTGAGGAGACTTCACTCCCCCAGCCAGTTGAGGCCACGGCGGGTGCGCAGCGCCTGATACAGGAACTCCGAGAAGGAACGGGCGACCTGCTTGCAGTAGGCCGGGTCCGGCCATGCTTCGTGGTCGCCGTCGAAGAGGGGGTAGCGGTCATTCTCCAGTCGGGCCACGTCCACCAGCACGTAGTTGCCGTCCTGCACATCGCAGAGCGCGTACACCGAGGCGGGTCCCCACTTGTCGTCATCCTCGCCGTAGATGGCGACCCTCGCCCGGACGATTTTGTGCAGCGGGAGGACGCGGTAGGGGGTCTCCGGTAGCCGCGCAATCAGCTCCGCTCCATTGCAGTGCAGGTAGAAGGCGCGCAGGTCCGGGTCCAACTTCCAGCCTACGCGGCGCTCGAACGCATCGACCTCTTCGGATGCGGCGGGCGGATACGGGAAGTGCTCGCGAGAAACCTCTTCGAGCAGGCTGCTCATGGGCGTGGCCATCGTCAGTGGTCCGAGTAGGGCAGATTGGGGGTCCAAGTCCCGGATGGTGTGTAAGCGGGAAGAGGGCCTCGGGGTGATTCAGGGGAGCTCCTGAACGGACTGCCGTTCAACGCGACGCTGGTGGAGCTGCCCGCCTGTGGGCAACTTGGGGATGTCTCCAAGCGTCCCCACCTGCCTCGTGAGCCGGGCGGCCGGGCGTGCCCCCGGACCTCCGCGGGGACCTTGGTGCGCGAGGAGCGCGCTCCGACATTCAACTTCGGAGCGGTACCCACTTCGACCAGGAGCGCACCATGCCGAACAGGAAATATGACCCGTACACGGGGGGCAAGGAGGCCGCGACCAAGCCTCCTTATGCGCCGGACCGCGTGGAGCGGGGACTGGAAGCCGACGACACCCTGCCGCTGTACGCCGCGGACTCCATCCGCGACACGCGCGAGCAGAAGTTCGCCCTGGACAGTGACTCCGAGGTGGGCGGCTACGTCCCCGACATCCGCAGCCCCATCGACGAGGCGGATGAGCTGGAGCGCGAGCGCAAGGGCCGCGAGCGAGCCGAGGAGCGTCAGGTCTCCGACGCGGAAGACGAGGCGCGCAACGGCTGAGCCACGGGGGAGGCCCGGACCTCGTACCCCGTGAAGCACCGGGCCGAGGCCCGCGAGCAATGACTCGCAGACCACGGCCCGGAAGACACCTGCCTGCGTGCTACTTCGCCGCGCGCGGCACCGGCGCTTCATCCGGCTCAATGGGCACCAGCTTGCCCAGGCCGAGCGGCGTCACCTGCTCCTGGATGGTCGCCGGGTCACCCACGAGGACCATCTGCATCGCGGCCGGGTCCAGATACCGCTCGGCCATGCGCTGCACGTCCGCGGCGCTGGCTTCGCGCAGGCCCTCCACGGTGCGGTTGAACTCGTCCAGCGGGCGGCGGGTGATGAAGAGCGCCGCGGCGCTGGCGCCCAGTCCCTCCACGGACTCGAAGGCGCCCGGGAAGGCGCGGATGAGGCCCTCGCGCGCGGCCTCCAGCTCCTTCGCGGTGATGGGCCGGTTCTTCAGGCCCGTCAGCTCGTTCATCACCTCACTGAGGGCCGGGCCCGTCACGTCCTGGCGCACGGAGCTGTACGCGGTGAGCGGCCCCACGCCCAGGCGCGGAGAGACGCTGGCGCCCGCGCCGTAGCTGTAGCCCTTGTCCTCCCGCAGGTTCATGTTGAGGCGGCTGCCGAAGAAGCCACCGAACACGGTGGTGGCCAGCTCCAGCGGGTACTCGTCCGGGTTCCCCGCGGCGATGCCCGCGCGGCCCACCAGCAGCAGCGTCTGGTCCAGGCCCGGCTTGGGCACCACGTACACCTGCTGCCGCGGCGGCGCCTTCGTGGCCGGCGGCGGAGGTGGCGGCATGGCCTTGTTCTTCGACCAACTGAAGTGCTTCTTCGCCAGGGCCACCCCTTCTTCCAGGCTGATGTCACCGGTGAGGATGACCGCCTGGGCCTTGGGGCCGGTGTGCTTCTGGTAGAAGCCCGTCACGTCCGCCAGGGTGAGCGTCTGCACGGACGCGGGCGTGCCGTCGGGGAGGTGCCCGTAGGGGTGCTCCAGCCCGAACACGGCCTCCAGGTACGCCAGCTGCGCCAGCACGCCGGGCTGCCCCAGCGCGCGCACCAGGTCCGCCAGCTGCTGCTTCTTGCGCCGCTCGAAGGCCTTGGGGTTGAAGCTGGGCCGCAGCACCACGTCCGACAGCAGGGCCATGGCCGCGTCCAGGTTGCGCGTCAGCACGCGCACGCCTACCTGCGCGCCGTCCGCCTGCACGTCCATGCCGGGTGACACACCCAGGTCGGCGAAGGCGTTGTCCAGCAGCACCGTGTCCCGCTTGCCCGCGCCTTCCAGCAGCATGCGGTACGTCAGCTCGGCGAGCCCTTCCTTGCCCTGGGGGTCCTGCGCGCTGCCCGCGGCGAAGGCCACGCCCGCGAACACCAGCGGCAGCTCCCGCCGCGTGCTCACCAGCACGGTGAGGCCGTTGTCCAGCTTCGCGCTCTGGAAGGTGGGCAGCACCAGGTCCGGCGGCTTTCCGGGCTGGGGCGGCGTGGCGCGGAAGGACTCGGCGTCGGCCGTGGCTTCAGCCGGGGCCGTCTTCGCTCCCATCGCGGGCGAGTCCGGACTGGCCGGCGCGGGCTTCGGGTTGCTGGCGCAGGCGGCCAGCGTGGTGACGAGCAGGGCGGAGAGGAGGCGGCGCATCAGTGGCGCTCCTTCGAGTCGAGGGGCGCCTGCCGGCGTGCGGGCGGCACCGCGTGGAGGATGACGCGCGCGCCGGGGCGCAGCGTGTCCTGGGCGAACTGCTTCACGGCTTCGGGCGTCACCGACTCGTAGCGCGCCAGGTCCTGGGCCACGTAGTTGGGCTCGCCGACGAAGTGGTTGTAGCTCTGGAGGACGTCCGCCTTGCCGCCGAAGCCGCCGACGGACTGGAGGCCGGCCAGCGTGCGCGTGTCGTAGCGCGTGCGTGCGCGGGCAATCTCCTCCGGGGTGACGCCCTGCTGGCGGACCTCGTCCAGCACCGCGTCCACCTCCTGGAGCAGCGTGTCCGTGGACACACCGGGCCGCGCCACCACGTCCACCGAGAAGACGGACTGCGCGCCCTGGCTCTGCTGGCTGGCGCTGACGCTCTGGGCCAGCTCCTTGTCCAGCACCAGCCGGCGGTAGAGGCGGCTGGCCTTGCCGGTGGACAGCGCGGTGGCCAGCACGTCCGCGGTGGCGTCCCCCTCCTCCAGATACGCGGGCGTGAGCCACTGGATGGACAAGAGCGGCAGCCGGGCCACGCGCTCCTCCTCGCGCAGCACCACGGGCGCGGTGAGCTTCACCGGCGCGACCTCCGGCCGCTGTGGCCGGGCGTGGCTGGGCAGCGTGCCAAAGTACTTCTCCACCAGCGCCTTCGTCTTCGCCACGTCGAAGTCCCCGACGATGGCCAGCGTGGCGTTGGACGGCGCGTACCAGGTGCGGAAGAAGCCCTTCACGTCGTCCACGTTGGCCGCGTTCAGGTCCTTCATCGAGCCGATGACGTCCCCGTGGTACGGGTGCGGCAGCGGGAAGAGCGCGTGCCACGCCTTCTCGCGGGCGGCGCCATACGGCGCGGTCTCAATGGATTCGCGCCGCTCGTTCTTCACCACCTCGCGCTGCGTCTCCAGCTTCTCCGCAGAGAGCGCGTCGAGCAGGAAGCCCATGCGGTCGCTCTCCAGCCACAGCGCCGTCTCCAGGTGATTGCTGGGGACGGTTTCAAAGTAGTTGGTGCGGTCGAAGCTGGTGGTGCCGTTGAGGTCCGTGGCGCCCAGTTGCTCCAGCCGGGAGATGTGGACGTCGTCGGCCACGTTGCGCGAGCCCTGGAACATCATGTGCTCGAACAGGTGCGCGAAGCCGGTGCGGCCGGGCTGCTCGTGGTACGCGCCGACGTGGTACCAGATGTTGACGGCCACCACCGGCAGCTTCCGATCCACGGAGAGGATGACCTCCAGGCCGTTGGGCAGCGCGTATTTCTCATACGAGATGGCGAGCGCTTCGCGGCCGGGCTCCAGCGGCTTCGCCTCCTGGGGTGTCTGGGCAAGCGCCGGCAGCCCGCTGAACACAAGGGCTGCGGCGACGAGGGCCTTCATTCGGAACAAGGTGCCTCCAAGTCTCGATGCCAATGACTCACGCGACGCGCTTAGCACGCACCTCCGGCGCCGTGGGTAGGGAATGGTGGCGGGAGCGGCCGGTGCCCCGGGATGTTGGTTCCTGGTCAGCATGAGAGACTGAACGCATGTCCGCCGACGCCTCATCCGGTGCCCTGCCCCGCTGCGCCCTCCATCCGGATGCGCTCGCGGGCACCACCTGCCAGCGCTGCGGCAGCTTCGTCTGCACCGCGTGCACGACGTGGGTGATGGGCCGGATGTATTGCCCTCCCTGCGCCGCGCGTCCGGAGGTGAACTACCTGGAGACCTTCCGGCTGGGGCTCTGGGGACGGAGGGACGCGAGCGCCTGGCTGGTGGGCGGCGTCACTGTGTTGCTCGCCGGGCTCATGCTGGTGGCGTCGATGGCAGGTGACCTCCGCGCCGCGGTGGTGTGTGCGGGCAGCGTGGGCGTGGGCGTGGCCTTCTTCATGGGAAGACGCTGGGCGCGCATGGGCCTGCTCGCCGTGCCGCTGGCGGGGATGCTGCTCACCGCGGAGTCCCTGGGCACGCCCGCGGTGCTGTTCTTCATTCCCTTGATGGTCGCGGTGAACATCTTCCGCGACACGCGCAGCCGGCTCTTCTTCCGCCTGGACGTCCCCGAGCGCGAGCTGCACAAGCTGTGGAACCTGCGGGTCAACAACCCCCTCGCCCGGCACGCGCTGTCGCTGAGCGTGGGTTCGTTGTTCCTGCCCGTTTTCGCGCCGCTGCTTTCCTTGTTCGGCGGGGGGAGCGCGCTGACGTTCGTCTTCGCGGCCATGGCCATGCTCGCCCTCATCCTGGGCACGGTGGCGCTGCGGCGGGTGGACCCGGAGGCACGGCCGCCGATTGGCCGGCGATGGGAGGCGCTCGGCGCGGTGTGCCTGGCGCTGGCCACGCTGACGCTCTGGGGCACGCTGTACTGGCAGCGGATGGTGGAGCTGTTCGGCGGCGCGGTGGACTGACGATGCATGGCTCGCTCCCCGCCCTGTCGTCCCGGCGCGCGGGGGGCGGCCGGTGCCTGGGGGACGTGGGGTGCCCACGCTCACGGAGGAGACCCAAGCCCGACACCGAGGAGGCCACCGTCATGGCGAACATACGTGAGGAGCAGACAGAGGCAGCGGAGGGCCGGAGCGCCACGCCTGGCCTCAAGGAGCAGCGCAGCGAGTCGCGCGCGGCGCAGACCTACGCGGCCTTCTTGAAGGACCTCGAAGCGAACGCGAGCGTCGTCCGCCCGCTGGCGGAGAAGGCCGCGCAGTCCGTGCTGTGCCTGCTGGAGCAGCGCCTCATGGACACCGAGGCGAAGCACCTGGAGGCCCAGCTTCCGCGGAAGGTGACGGACATGCTGAAGCGGTGTCCTCGGCACGAGGGCAAGGTCGCCAGGAAGTACAAGCTGGAACAGTTCCTCGCCATGGTGGCCGAGGAGCTCGACACCTCGCCCAACGAGGCTGAACGCCTGGCCCGGGCCGTGTTCCTCACGGTGCGCAATCACATCAGCGAGGGCGAGGCCGACGACGTCATGGGCCAGCTCCCCGCCGACCTGCGCTCGCTGTGGGTGCCTGAGGCCTGAGCGTCGGAAGTCAGTGATAGCCTGCCTTCCTTTCAAACATGGGAGGCGGCATCCATGTCAGTCGCGGGATGGAAGCGGAGTGCGCGGACCTGTCAGGTCCGTGGAAGGACGCTGGCGCTGGGTGTGCTCACGCTGGCCGTGCCAGCCTGGGCACAGGTGCCCGAATACACCCTGGAGCTCCAGGCGCGGACCAACCTGCAGGGGAACGCGTCTGGCGCCTACAACGTGGCGCCGGGCAACCTGCTGGCGGGCAGCTACCAGCTCCCCCTCAGCGCGGACGGGCAGCTCGCCTTCCGTCTGTCGATTACGCCCGAGGGTCGCTCTGGCGTGTGGTGGGGGCAGGACGGCGTGGGGAGCCGCATCTACGTGCTTCCGGACCTGGGCGACGATGCCCGGACGGGCGACCCGGGCGTGAACTCGCGGGGGGACATCGCCTTCGCCGTCACGGGTGCTTCCTCGGCGGCCCAGAACGGCATCTACCTGCTGAATGTCGCGGCGCCGGACCCGGTGCGCATCATCCGCGTCCCCGTGGGCGCTTCCGACTGGAGCAGCCTGTGGCTCAACGAGGCCGGTCAAATGGGCTTCCGCGCCACGTTCGCGGGCGTGGGGCGCGCCTACGCCGTCGTGTCCGAGGCGCCCGACGGCAACTTCCAGGCGACCCTGCTGGCCAGTGAGCGGGCCGTCGACGGGGCGAGCCCCTACGAGTTCCTCTACTCCCCGACGATGAACGACCTGGGGCAGATGGCGGGCGTGGGAGACCTCGCGCCGGCGTCGTCGGAGTACTTTCAGGAGCTTCGCATCTTCCACGCGGATGGGACGCCGTCGCGGCTCATCGCGCAGACGCGGGGGCGGGAGGCGTCATCTCCCGTGTACCGCTTCGCGTCCGTGCAGCCCGCGCTGAACAACCACGGACAGGTGGCGTTTCTGGGAACGGCGCGGAGCGCGCAGGGAAGCAACGTCACCACGCTGTGGCGCTGGGATGGCTCCGAGCTGCGGACGGTTGCGCAGGACGGCCAGGGTGACCTCCGGCAGTTGGAGTTCTTTCCGCCCGACATCAACGACAGTGGGCTCGTGGTGTTTCGCGCCTTCGACGCCGCGAACATGCGAGCGGTGTGGGTGAGCGACGGGCAGGAAACGCGGCGCGTGGCGACCGAGCACGACATCGTGTCCTCGGACCTGGGTCCCGCGCGCATCGACCAGGAGACGCCGTCCAACCCGGTGTTCGGCGGGTCGGCCTCCATCAACGCGAGGGGTGACGTCACGCTGGCCGCGGGCCTGGCTCCTCCGGACAACGACCAGGAGGAGTGGGGCACGGCGGTGTTCATCGCGCGGGCGTCGTTCCCGCAGGTGGATGGCGGCACGGGTGATCCGGATGGTGGCACGGGGACGGATCCGGACGCAGGGACGGAGCCAGACGCGGGCACGGGTGAGTCGGACGCGGGCACGGATCCGGACGCGGGTGCGGAGCCAGACGCGGGCACGGGTGAGTCGGACGCGGGCACGGAGCCAGACGCCGGCACGGGTGAGTCGGACGCGGGGACGGATCCGGACGCCGGTCCGGGCGAGGAGCCGGACGCGGGCGAGGAGCCGGAGCCGGACGCGGGCGAGGAGCCGGACGCGGGCACGGAGCCGGAGCCGGAGCCGGAGCCCGACGCGGGTTCGCGTCAGGATGCGGGGACGTCTCCGCCCCCACCGCCTCCGGACAGTGGCTGCGGGTGCCAGTCCTCGTCTCCCACCGCGCTGCTCCCGTGGATGCTCGCGGGACTGATGCGGCTCGTCGTGGGCCGCCGTCGCAAGGACGCCTAGCGCTTCGAAGTGGAATGGATGCCGGGCGAGCTCATCCGCCCGGCACCCCGCCCTACTCATCGAGCAGTGACGCCGCCAGCGCGCGCACGTTCGCGGACCCATCGTTCGCGGCCACATCGCGCAGCAGGGCGACGGTGGGGGGCTCCACGGTCCGCAGGTGGCCCAGCAGCCGCACCACTTCGATACGGACGCGCTCACTCCGCTCGGCGCGCAGCACCCGAGCCAGCGCCTCCAGGTGTGCGCCAGCGACCCGCTGAGAGACAGCCTTCACCGCGAGCGTACGAACTCGCGAGCTCGGGTCGCCGAGCATCACCTGGTCCAGCAAGGCATCCACCGCCGCGCCAGGGATGGCGCTCAGCGCCTCCGTCGCCGCGCCACGCACGTCCGTGTCCGGGTGCGCGAGCGACGACTTCACGTAGGCCAGTCCCGCCGGAGCGCCAGCCCGGGCCAGGGCATCCAGGCAGACCTCGGGCTCCAGAGTCCCCGCGCGACAGCGCCTCAAGAGCCCCTCGACCAGCACCTGGCTCCGGCCCGGCTCCGGCACCTCCAAGGCCTTCGCCAGCGTCCCCATCGACAGCGCCGCCGCGTTCCTCACGCCCGCGTCCCGCGCCCCATCCAGCACGCGCTCCAGCTCCTCACCGAGCAGCAGCGCCCGCGCTCCCAGCTTCGCCCCCTCCATGCCGGCCAACTCCGTGAGCCGCTCCGACCGCAACGTCGCCCGCGTGGACTCGAACGGCCTCAGCGACGAGAGCCGGTAGTCCACGCCCACGTTGGTCAACGCGACCCGCGTCTCCTCGCGGATGCGTGGAAGCCCCGTGCCGCCACCGCCCAGCTCCACCACCTCCGAGCCCGTCGCCTCCCTCACGTGCCCATCCGCGAACAGGGTGAAGTCCAGGTGCCCTTGCAGCCGTGGAAGCACCGCCGAGCCCGCGCGCAGGTAGCGCCGCTTCGTCTTCACGTAGGTGTTCGCGCTGCCCCCCGCGCGGTACACGGCTTCGAGGTCACCGCGCGAGTCCGGCTCCTCGGTGCTCCAGCGGGCGCCCTCCTCCGCCACGAACTGCGTTGACGCGAGCAGCAGTCGCACCAGCCGCCGCGCCGCCGCGTCCTGCGCCGCGTCGAAGTGCACGGCCATCACCCGCCCCCGGACGTCCTGGCCCACGTACACCGGCCGCTCGAACCTGCCCCGGAGCGCCCGCAGCGCCGCGTCACCGGCCGCCGGCGTCTCACCGGCGTTCACGACCAGCCGCGTGGGCACGAGGCGCCCGGAGAACAGGTGCTGCGCACCCTCCGCGCCCAGGTAGGTGAGCTCGAGCAGGCCGCTCCAGCCCGTGTGCAGGGACGCCCGCGTGCCCGGTGGATGCTCCGTGTGGGTCCGGAGGTCCAACTCAAACGTGTAACGGAGCCGGTGGCCCACGACGAGCACCCGCTCCCGCCCCTTCACGCCCGGAAGGTTCTCCTCGGGCTCCAGCGGGGGTGCGTCATCATCCAAGGACTGTGAGACAGCCAACGGTGTCTCAGGGGGCGCCGGCGTCCGAGTCGCCGTGCCCGCACGCCACAGCGTGGCGGCCGTGAGCACGGCGAGCAGCAGGACCAGGCTCTTCACGCGCGGGCTCACTCCCCCGAATACGCGCCCGAGCGTCAATCCTGGCTACCACCGCCCGACATGAAACAAAGGCGCGGCTGTTTCAGGGGTTGCCGAGCTTCAACTCCAGCTCCGCCAGTTCGCGTTGCACGGTGGCGTCCGTCACGCGGAGGCCCTCCACCTTGCGCACCGCGGAGATGACGGTGGAGTGGTCCTTGCTGAAGCGCGCGGCGATCTCCGGGAAGGAGCTCTTCGTCAGCTTGCGGCTGAGGTACATGGCCACCTGGCGCGCGTGGGCCAGGGCCTTGTGACGGCGGTCTTCCTTCAGCGACTCCACCGTGACTTTGTAGAAGCGGGCCACCTCACGCTGGATGGATTCCACGTCCACCGCGCTGTGGGCGGGCAGGATGTCGCGCAGCACCTGGGCAGCGAAGTCCTCCGTCACCGGCTGGCGCGTCAGGCTGTGCACCGCGGACAGCTTCACCAGCGCGCCTTCCAACTCGCGCACGTTCTTCTGGATGTGCTTGGCGATGAAGTGCGCCACCGAGTCCGGCAGGTCCAGCCCTTCGGCCGCGGCCTTCTTCTGGAGGATGGCCACCCGCGTCTCGTAGGTGGGCTCGCGGATGTCCGTCATCAGCCCCATGGCGAAGCGGCTGCGCAGTCGGTCCTCCAGGCCCGGAATCTCCGAGGGCACCGTGTCGCTGGTGAGGACGATGGCCTTGTTCATCTCGTAGAGCGTGTTGAAGGTGTAGAAGAACTCCTTCTGCGTCTCCTCACGCTTGCCGAGGAACTGGATGTCGTCGATGAGGAGCACGTCGCACTCCTCACGGAACTTCCGGCGGAAGTCCCCCATGCGGTGCTCGCGGACGCTCTCCACGTACTCGTTGGTGAACTGCTCGCTGGAGAGGAACACCACGCGCTGGGATGGATCTCTCTCCCAGATGAAGTTGCCCACCGCCTGGAGCAGGTGCGTCTTGCCCAGGCCCGTGCCGCCGTAGATGTAGAGCGGGTTGTAGTGGTGGCCCGGCTTGTCGGCCACGGCCTGCGCCGCGGCGGCCGGGAGCTGGTTGCTGTCCGCCACCACGAACGTGTCGAAGATGAAGCGCGCGTTCAGCCGGCCCGGGCGCGTGGCGCTCGCCTTGACGGAGGGTATGGGTGGAAAGTGCGGGTCCGGCTCCAGCCCCTCCACCACCTCATAGGCGATGGACGTCAGCCCCTCCCCCATCCGCCCGAGCTGCACATCCAGCATGGGGCGGTAGTGGTCATCCACCCAGTCACGGAAGAAGCGGTCCGGAACGCCCATCACCAGGGCGCCGTCACGCACCTCCAGGGGCCGCATCCGCTCCAGCCACCTCAGCGCGTAGTCGAACTTCTCCTGGCGGATGGCGTCCAGCATCCGAGCCCAGAGAATTCCAGCACTTGGGAGGGGGGTAGCGGCTTGGGCGAGGGCGTTCACGCGTGTCTCAAACGTGCGGATGCAGGGGGAAAACGAGGCGTTCGGCGGTGCTAACAGACGGTTCCTGGTGGATCAAGCAACCGGCCAAAACCGCCGTAACCTCAAGGGATTTTCCCAACACGGATGATCCGCAACGGGCATGCCAGCCGGACCCGGTTGTGGATCATCCCCGCCCCTACCCCAAGCGCTGGGGGACCCCACCGGAGGCTTCACGCCAGGTGAAACCTCCGGCGTCCCCCCGTCACGTCCCGAGCAGGCCGCGGATGCGCATGTGGAGCTGCGCGTCCGCCGCGTCGTGAGTGAGCAGGTGCTGGAGGAGCTGGCGCACCTCCGGCGTGCGCTGGACGTAGGGCTCCACCACCGACACGAGGGTGTGGTGGTTCTCCAGGGGCACGTTGCCGGCGAGCGCCAAATCACGCAGTTGCCGCAGGGCGGAGTCGTCCAGGGGGCGGCGGCCCAGCGCCGTCAGCGCGGAGGACTGCACGGGGGCTTGAGGGTCCTCGGCCAGGGTGAGGAGCGAGCGCAGGGCCTGGGGCGTCTGAATCTTGCGCAGCGCGCGGGCCGAGGCGCGGCGGACCTGCGCGTCCGGGTCCTGGGTGTAGCGGGTGATGACGTCCACCTGCGCCTCCAGGCCCGCGTTGCCCAGCGCGAGCAGCAGGTGGGCCTTCGACTCGGGCGTGCGCGCGGTGTGCAGCTCGGACTCGAGCCGCTGGACGGCGGCCAGCGCCTCCCCGTCCTGCTGCTGCCGGTAGAGGGCGCCCGCGGTGGCGCCCAGGGCGTAGGAGGTGGCCACGCGCGTGTCGTCACGGGCCGTGAGGTGGGCGCGCTCGATGAAGCGCACCGTGTCCGGCGTGGGGCTGGTCAGCAGTGAGAGGCGGCTGAGCAGCATGCCGTAGCCGGGCTCGGCCAGCGCCTGGGGGCTGGACAGGGCGCGCACCAGCGCCGCCTGCGCGTCCGGCGTGCCCGCGCCCGCCAGCAAATCCAACACCAGCGCCCGGCCGCGCGGCTTCAGGGTGGACTGCTGGAAGAAGTCGGCCAGCCGCGCGCACAGCTCGGGCTGCTGCTCCAGCAGGCCCGTGGCCTGGAGGAGGAAGTGGTTGTGCTCAGGGAAGGTGCCGCCGTTGGCGTACTTCTCCATCAGCTCGAAGAAGCGCTCCGGGGTGAGGCCATCCACCTGCTGCGCCAGCATCCGCTCCTGCACGCGGGCGTCCGTCACCAGCTGGCCCGGCGCCAGCCGTTGGAGCGCCACGTCCGCGGGCGCCTGGGCCACGGTGAAGCGCCCCCGCGCGCCGGGCTCCAGGCGGAGCTGGACGTGCGCGGTGGCGGTGGGCTCGCCGCCACCGGCCGGGCGGCGCAGCACGCGCTCCTCGCCCACGAGGCGCTCCAGGACGCCGCTGGCGTCCAGCGTCACCTCGAAGCGCGAGTCCACCTCCACGTCGCCGCCTCCGGTGCCCAGGCCCCGAGGCTCCGGGTAGGCCAGGCGCCGCTTGAGGAAGCGCGCGGGCAGGGTGTCTCCCTCCAGCCGCGTGTACTCCGCGCGCGCCACGCCCCGCGACGTCGTCTCGTCCACCTGGAAGGTGTCTCCGTCGCGCAGCGCCCACTGGAGCTCGCCCGCCAGCGCCTGCACGGTGTTCTTGAAGAGGGACGGGTCCGCCTCCTGGAAGGCGACGGCGCGCAGGGTGCCGTCGGCGTCCAGCTCCAGCAGGGCCTCGCGGCCGGCGAAGGTGGCCTCCACGGCCGCGGCGTCCGGCAACAGCGCGTGGCCGAACAGCTCCAGCGAGTGGGTGCGGAGGTTCTCCAGGCTCAGCCCCACGCGCAGGGCGGTGCCCTGCGCGGGGTGGCTGCGCAGGACCAGGTCCCCGGCGAAGTGGGCCTGGCCCGCCATGGCGGCGCCGTCCCGAGGTGCGCCAGCGAGGCGCACCTCGGTCCGGGCCGTGTAGTCCAGGTGGTACGTCCGGCGCTCCCCCACCGGGAAGCGGAGGTGGAGGGGCGTCGTCGCGGGAGACGCCCCGGTGACAGGGGCCTGGGCCAGGTGGAGCCAGGTGGCCCCCAGGAGCAGCAGTGCCAGCAGGGCACCGCCAGTGATGACCTTGCGTGCGTTGTTCATGGGGCGTCTCCAGCGGGTGGGTTACAGCAGCGAGCGGATGTCCACGAGGTCGACGTTGAAGGCGTGGTCGAACAGCTTCACGTCCTCCTTGATGCCGTTCCAGCTCACCAGCGTCTGCTCGAACTCCACCTCGAAGGGCCAGATGCCCACCTCCACGTAGGCGGAGATGCGGCCGGCCAGGAAGGTGAAGCGCAGGTGGGAGTTGCCCTCCATGCGCAGCTTCAGCCTGCCGCCGGAGGACGTCAGATATGCGCTGGCGTCCAGCGGGACGGCGGCGTGGACCAGTTGGAGGCGTCCCTTCACGCCGGCCTCGATGATGAAGAGGTCGACGGCCGCGTACATCTCCCCGTCCACCCGGGCGAAGGGCTCCAGGTGTCCGGCGACGCCCAGGCTCGTCACGCTGCACTGCGTGGTGCCCGTCACCTGGTGCTCCGCCGTCAGCCGGTAGTCGAGCCCCACCACGCCGGCCACCTTGGCCCCGAGCGTCACGGGGACCACGACGATGACGAAGGTGGCCTGGGCGCTCACCAGCGTGGCGGACTTCTCCTGCTTGCCGGACACGATGTTGAACTGGCCCAGCGCCAGGTCGCGGTGGACGTCCACCAGCGGCACGGTGTTGTCGAGCACGTCCAAATCAATGTCCGCGCGCTTCTGCGTCACCTGCGTCTGGGCGTGGATGAGGTTGGCGCTGATGCCCAGGGCGCTGCCGGTGGCGTCGAAGCTGCCCGTCACCTCCGGGGAGAGGCCGCAGTCGGGCGTGTTCTTCACGTTGTTGATGGCGACGGCCACCTGGTAGTTCGCGGTGGCGCCGAAGGTGTCATTGCCCAGGCTGTAGCTGTCACCGGACTCCCACCGCAGGCGGGGCTGCGCCGTCTTCGGGTCCAGCATGGTGCCCACCGTGGTGGACAGGGCGCGCAGGTACTGGTCGCGGCGGGTGAAGTACGTCTCCAGCCGAGAGGGGCTCGTCGTGTAGTTCTGCGCGGGGAAGTTGACGCCGCCGTGCACCAGGGCCTTCGCCTTGAGGTCGGCGAAGTCGTCGCGGGTGTAGCGCGCGCACTTCTGGAAGTCCTGCTCGCGGGCGCCCTGGTAGAGGTTCATCACGCGCCGGGCGAAGCGCTTGGGGGACCAGTCGCAGGGGGCGGGCATCTTGCCCGTCTGGAAGGCGAGGCAGCCGCGCGCCTGGGCCTGCTGGAGCGCCGCCTCGATGACGTCATCCAGCGCGGCCAGCTCGTAGGCGCGGGTGATGATGGGGTCCTGGGGCTCGTCGCCCGACAGGTTGCTGGACGTGTCCGTGGACGGGGCCTGGAGCATCCCCGGAATCGGGCGGAAGCGCAGGGCCAGCTCCGACTGGATGGCGGCGACCCGGTCCTTGCGCTGCTGGATGAGCGCGGCGAAGTCCTCCTGGAGCTGGTCCAGCGAGTAGAGCTGTTCGTCCAGCACCGCGGCGTTGCGCGTGCTCATGGCGCGGTGCCACGACCAGCTCTCGTTGTAGTAGCTGGCGCCCTGGGACAGGGTGGTCCGCATCGCCGCGGGCAGGACGGTGCCGTAGAGGTTCAGGCTGCGGTGCAGGTCCTTGAGCTCGATGATGGCCCCGCCCATGACGCCGGGCAGCGGCACCACGCGGTCCTGGTTGCTGGAGCTGATGATGACCTTGCCCTGGGCCGGGGCGGGCACGGTGAAGAACTCGTTCTTCGGCGCGCCCGCCGGGAACTGGATGGCGGGCTGGATGGGCGTGCCGTCCTTGCCGCGCTGCACCGGGTCCTGAATCGCGCGCGTGCCAATGGCGGTGGCGGGGACGGCGCCTCCGCTGGGCGCCGCGGCGAAGGCGAGCCCATGGATGCGGCGGTAGTCGGTGCCGACGGAGGCGGTGGCGAACTCGAAGACGCTGTAGTCGTAGTACTTCTCGTGCACGTACTCCTGGCAGGAGTCGACGGTGGTGCCGCTGTTGTCCCACCCGGCGAGTTGGAGCGCGCGCAGGAACTTGATCCACCCGGCGGACTGGGACGTGGCCGGGAAGTAGGTCTGGTCGCGGTGCGCGGTGCCCAGCAGGAAGCCGGCGAGCCCGTTCATGCTGCGCCCGTTCGCGTCCTCTTCGATGAAGGCCACCGGCTTGGTGGCGACGTCCGGCTCCACCGTCTGGCCGCTCGCGTTGCGCGTGACGGGCACCAGCACGGTGCGCTCGGGCAGGCTGGCCACGGCGTCCAGCGCGGCGTCGCGCACCAGGACGTTGCAGGTGGCGTTCGGGTTCGTCTTCGCCGAACTCCGCGCCAGCTGGGCGCAGAAGGTGGTGCCGGTCTGGCAGTCCTGCAGCGTGGGCACATAGCCCACGCAGAGGTTGTAGATGGGCGGCGTGGGGATGGTGGGAATCGGCGTGAAGGCCAGGGCGGGCGCCGCGGACATGACGAGTCCGAGCACGGCGACCTGGGGTCGCGTGAGTGACATGGTGTGGACACCTTCTGTGTGGGTTTCCCGGAGAACGGTGCTCTCAGATTTCCTTCGCCGGAAAAAAGCGGTGTCGCTGGACGGGTGCGAGAGGCCCCAGGGCGCTCTCAGGTGTTGCGAGCTTGAGGCGGGCCTGGGGTGGCTGCGCGGTGAGTGCCGTGAACGTCGCTCAAGTCGACTGGTGGATGGCCGCGGGACGGCGGTTCCCCAGTCGCGCCACGGCTTGGGCCACTTTCGGTGGCGCCCTTCGGGCAGCCCTGACCCGACCGGAGAACCGTAGGATGGGCGCAATAGTCCATCAACCAGGGCGCTCGAAACCGGGCGTCCATCAAGCAACATGCGCGGCAACAGGTGGGGCCGGGCGGCTCGCGTAGGCCGCCGTTCGAGAATCACAATCCTTGATTCAGGCGCGCCGCTTCAGTGGTTTGAAGAGGCGAACCACATCGACCTCGAAGCCTTCGCAAACGCGGGCAAGCGACGTGAAGGTGAGGTTGGCTTCTTCTCCCTCCACGCGCTGGTAGAGGCGCGTCGTCATGCCGCAGCGGTGGGCCGCTTCTTCCTGCGTCCAGCCCTTCTGTTCGCGGAGGCGCCGGACCGCCGCGGCCAAACGCTGCTGGAGCGCGCGGTAGGCGTCGCTCTCGTACTGCTCCGCCCGCTCAGGCCGGCGTTTTCTGTCGACCCGGGGCCCCATCTTGCGGCGGGACCGTAGGAGCGTCTACAAGAGCTTAACCACGTCGCTAAAGACGTGTCGCTAGCGTCGTTCATTGACGCTGGGTCCAGCTGACGAGGCCGCGAATGGCTCCGGTGAAGTGCGGGAAGTGCGGCAGTCGGGTCGAAGGCTTGCTGATGAACGTGCTGATGAGGCGCTGCGAGTTCAGCGGGCTCTGACCACGTGCCCGGTTCCTTGAACCCGTTGCCGTTACTGCTGTTGCTGCTGGCAGGCGCGGCGGCCGCCCAGTCGCAGCCTGGCGGCGAGCGCAAGCTGCGGCAGCGGACCCTCTCATTGCCCGCTGCAGGTGAGGACGTGACGGTGCGGGTCGCGCGAGGAACGCTCACCACCCTCACCTTCGATTCGAACCTCGGCATGAAGGGCGTGCAGCTCGGGGGACGTGAGTCGCACTTCGAGCGAGTTGATGAGAACGAGAGGTTGGTCGCCTTCAAGCCGAAGGTCGACCTGGTGCCCGGCGAGCGGCTGCTGCTCACCGTGCGTTTCGCGGACGGCGCCGCGCCGTCAGAAGCCACGTTCGAGCTCATCGCCGCCGAGGATGAAGTGGACGCATCCGTGGAGGTGATTCGCCGCACGCGTTCCGTCGAGGCGCTCCAGGTGGAGCTGCGCGAGCTGAGGGCCAAGTACGCGGCGCTGCGGGACGGCAGTGGCGATGGGGGGCCGGAGGGCATGGTCCTCTCCGGCTGGCTCACTCAGGACATTCGAGTCCGGCGATTCGACGCTCGCGTGCCACCCGACAATTCGAGCGGGCTCAAGGTGGAGGATGGCGTGGGCTACCGCACCGGCAAGTGGGCGCTGGTGGCTGTTCGACTCCGCAGCCAGCCAGGAACACGTCGCTGGACGTTGGGTGAGGTGAAGCTGTCGTCCGTCCGCGGAGCCCCTGTGAAGGTGCTCTCCGTGCGCATGGACAGGCCGCAGTTGGCTCCCGGAGAGGAAGGGCTCCTCCTCGTACGCACCGAAGCCCCCTGGTGGGAACTGGGCGAGGAGTTGCGCCTCGAGCTGAAGGACAAGGAAGGCAGCGGTTCGCTGCCCTTGAGCGGAGTGGTTTTCTGACCGCGCCGCAGGCGGCGCAGGGGCATTGGCCATGGCGATGATTCCGATTCACCCCGACCAACTCGTGCCCGGAAGCCGCGTTGGCCCCTGGCGCGTGCTCGCGCCATTGGGCGCTGGCGGCTTCGGCCGCGTTTTCAAGGTGGAGCGCGAAGAGCAGCCAGGGAGGACCTACACGCTGAAGGTCGCGCTTCGACCTTCCAGCGCCCATCTCCCGGAAGAGGAGAACGTGGAGGAGCGCATGTCCCGCGAGGTGGCCATCCACATGGCCTACGACACGGGGCTGAAGGTTCATGCTGTCGACCACTGACCCATCCTCAGTGGCTTCCCCTACTTCGTCACGGACTACGTCGAGGGAGAGACGCTCCACGAGTGGCGCTGGCGCACCGAGCCTTCTGCCGCGCGGCTGCTCACCGTCTTCACGGAAGTGGTGCGCCAGGTCAGCGCTCTGCACCAGCGTGGGGTGTGCCACCGCGACCTGAAGAGCGACAACATCCTCATTCGCACGGAGGACGAGAAGCCGCTCGTCTTCGACTATGGCGTGGCCCGCCTTCCGGGCATGACGACGTTGACGGTGGGGGTGCCGCCAACCTCGCCGTACCTGCTCCCTCCTGAATGCGTGACCTTCTTGGGAAAGGAGACCTGGAAGCAGGGCGCTCACTTCGACCCGGGCGTACCTGGGGACCTCTATGCGCTCGGGATGCTGCTCTTCGAGGCGCTCACCGATGGCTATGCCTTCCATCCGAAGTTGCCGTACGACCTGCTGATGGTGGCCATCGCAACGCGGGTGCCGGCCGCGCCGCACATGCTCAACCCGAAGGTGCCGCGCGTGTTGAGTGACATCACCCTGCGCCTGCTGGAGAAGCGGCCCGAGGCGCGCTACCCCAGCGCCGAGGCGCTGCTCCAGGCCCTCTGGGATGCTGCCAAGGAGCGAAAGCAGCCCGAGTGGCAGACCTCCCTGGCGCTGCCTCCGCCGGAGGAAGAAGCGCCCGAAAGCCCTACCCCGGCCGCGCACCTTCATGCCGCCGAGGAATCGTCTGCGGTCGAATGCGTGGAACGGGCAGCAGCGGCGGATGAACTGGCGCAGGTGAAGGCGGAAACGCCAGGAGCCCCGATGCTGGAGGGGACCGACGGCGTCTCCGTGGAAGCGCCGGTCCTCCCACGGTGGCGTTCTGTGCTGTGGTCCTTGTGCTCCCTGCTGGTGCTTTCTCTGGCCCTCTGGCTGGGACTGAGCACACTTGCGACTACATTGGATAAAGGAAGCCCGCACGTGCCCACCGCGACCCCCGAATCCCCGCTGACTGCTCTTCGCTCTGGCCCATCCAGGTTCCTGACAGCCACGCTCTGCGCTGTCGCAGGGCTGGCTTGCTCCGCGGCCCAGGTGCGGCCTGAGCCCGCTGAGTGCCCCGAGGAGGCCCGTGAGGCCATGTCCCGAGTCCTGGCGGTGGACACCACGAAGGGGCTCAAGGCCGTCATCGACATCAACCAGCCCGGAGATCAGAGCCAGCTCGGCACGTACCGCAACGGCGCCGTGGTCGGCCGAATCGCGGGCTACTCCTGGGCGGATCCCTCATTGCCCGATGGGACCTTGCTGTACGGACGACTCTGGACAGGCCTCGTTGATGAGTACGGTCGCCCGGCGGCGATGGCCCGCTACTCCGAGGCGAAGCTTCCGGATGGGCGCACCTTCCCGGTGTGCATCGTCGTTGGGAACCCGGATGGCCGCGTCAGGACGCAGCCAGGCTCCAACCCGGATACCGCCGTGTTGCCTCGGGAGTTGCCGGTGAGCGCCGTGGAGCGCTGGCCATGACGGCCCGCCTGGCCGCCTCTCCGTGCGGGTGGAAATGCCAGCCCAGAGGGTCATGTGAGTGCAGGTAGGGCACGAGGCCGCCCGGCAGTCAGGGCGCTGCTGGAAAAAACCGCCGGGGAAACAGACGTCCGCGCCGGTCGCGATTAAACTCCCGCCGCCGTGCGTTGGGCGGTGGTCAGCACCGTTAGTATCACCCCAGCCTTCATCGCCCTACCTCAAGCAGCCCGATCGGGCCTCCTGGGGTGGTCTCCACGGTGGGCCGGGGTGATCCAACGTTGACTTACCCTGGAAATGGGGGTACGGACCCGCCCCTTTCCCTAGTTCAGGTCGCGCCGGAGCGGTAGGAGGCGCCGCCGTCATCACCAAGGAGTCAGAGCCGTGTCCAAGCGCACGTACCAGCCGTCGAAGGTCCGCCGCAATCGCGCCCACGGGTTCCGCAAGCGGAACGCCACCAAGGGCGGCCGGGATGTCCTCAAGCGTCGTCGTGCGAAGGGTCGCAAGCGGCTCGTCGTGTCCGCTCCCAAGAAGTAGGCGAGTTCGCGTGTGAGGGCCGAGGGTGCGACGCCGGGCGAGCCCCGCCCGGCAGACCAGCGCTTCCCCAAGGCCCTGCGCCTGCTTCAACGGCGCGAGTTCCTCGAGGTCCAGGAAGGCGGGCAGAAAGTCCCTTCGGACTGCCTCCTGGCCCTCGTGAAGCGCAATGGCCGGCCGTACTCGCGTGTTGGCCTCACCGTGTCGAGCAAGGTGGGCAACGCCGTCGTCCGAGCGCGCTTGAGGCGCGTCCTGCGGGAGCTCTTTCGCAAGCGCCGCATGCAATGGCCGCCGGGCCTGGACGTCGTCCTGGTGGCACGCTCCTCCGCGAAGGACGCCTCCTCTCCGGCGCTGGCGCGTGCCTTTGACGGTGTCACCCGTAAGCTGCAGCGGCTGCCCCGCGCGGAGACGAAGCCGAAGGAGCCGCCCAGATGAGCCCCCTGGCCTTCGTCCTCTCGCTGCCCATCCGCTTCTACCGGAAGTTCCTCGGACCGCTGCTCCCTCGGGTGTGCCGGTTCCATCCTTCGTGCTCCACGTACGCCATGGAGGCGCTGGAGAAGCACGGCGGCCTCAAGGGGTCGTGGCTCACTCTCTGGCGGCTCATGCGCTGCCAGCCCTTCCACCCCGGCGGTATCGACCCGGTGCCGTGACGAGGGGTTCCACCCATTGCCGCCCTCTCCCCCGTGGAGGGGGGAGTCTATGAACGATCCGCTCTCGCCCCAGTCGAACGATTCGCAGAAGCGACTGCTGGCGGCCCTGGCCCTCTCGTTCGCGGCCACTGCCGTCTACACCTTCTTCTTCGCCCCCACGCCGCCGCCCGACTCGGAAGTCCCCGACGCGGGCGTGGTGGCCGCGGCGCCCGCCGATGCCGGCACGCCCCCGGCCCTCCAGCCTCCCGAAGGCGGCCCGGAGTCGGGCGCCACCGCGGAGGCCCCGCCGCCTCCGGCGCGCAAGACGGAGATGCTCCGCGACGAGTCCGTCTACACCTTCTCCTCCGAGGGCGCCGGCCTCACCGCCGCCGTGCTCAAGGGCGCGAAGATGCGGGAGCAGCAGGAGCTCAGCGCCGCCCAGGGCTTCCAGAAGCTGGTCGGCAAGGAGATTCCCCCCGCGCCGCAGATGGACCTGGCGCGCCCCACCCCGGGGCAGCCGCTGCCCCTGGCCGTGTCCATCACCGGCCCCAGCCCGCTGCCCGCGGACCTGAACTACGCCATGGATGAAGGCGCCCCGGGCAGCGCCGACGGCGTCACCTTCACCGGCCGCCGCGGCCCGTGGGAGGTCGTGAAGACGGTGAAGTGGCCCCAGGACGGCTTCGAGCTGTCCTACACCCTCCAGGTGCGCAACACCTCCGGCCAGCCGCAGAGCGGCGAGCTGCAGGTGCACCACAACCGCGCCATCGACCCCAACTTCGAGCACGCGCCGTCCTTCTTCGGCGGCGTGGGCAACCTGAGCCGCGCCGCCTGCTGGGTGGGTGACGAGCTCCAGAAGATGAGCCCGGGGGATGACGCCCCGGACGCCGAGGAGGCCCGCGGTCAGGTGCAGTTCTTCGGCATCGACCAGCAGTACTTCCTGTCCGCGCTCTACCCGCTGGAGGGGCCGCGCGCCGGCTCGTGCTCCTTCGAGGCCACGCCCACCCTGCGCAAGGTGACGGCGTCCTTCCCGCTTACGGCGGCCCCGGGGGAGACGGTGACGCTGCGCTTCGGCGGCTACTTCGGCCCCAAGGACCCGGACATCCTGGCCCTGGTGCCCGGCGCCTCGCTGCGCGCGTCCACCGGCCTGGGCGAGACCGCCTTCCACCCGCCGCTGGCGGAGACGGTGGACTTCGGCATCTGGGCCGTCATCTGCAAGGTCCTGCTGACCGTCATGAAGTTCTTCCACGGCCTCACCGGCAACTGGGGCGTGGCCATCATCCTGCTCACGGTGGTGGTGAAGCTCGTGCTGCTGCCCCTCACCTACCGCTCCATGGTCAGCATGGAAGAGGTGAAGAAGCTCCAGCCGCGCATGGAGGAGATTCGCAAGAAGCACGCGGACAACCGCGAGCAGCAGAACCTCGAAATCATGAAGCTGTACCAGGAGGCCAAGGTGAACCCGCTGGGCGGGTGTCTCCCCCTCCTCATCCAGATGCCGGTGTGGATTGCGCTGTTCACCGCGCTGCGCAACAGCTTCGACATCTACGGCGAGCCCTTCATCGGGCCCATCTGGCGTGACCTGACCTACAAGGACCCCACGTACCTGTTGCCGCTGGCGCTGGGCGTGTCCATGGTCATCACCCAGAAGATGCAGCCGCAGATGATGGATGCGGCCCAGGCCAAAATCATGACCTGGTTCCTGCCCATCATCTTCACGCTGACGCTGCTCCAGTACCCGGCCGGCCTGTCGCTCTACATCTTCACGAACAACATCCTCTCCATCGCGCAGCAGTACGGCCTGCGGAAGTGGCTGGACCGGAACAAGCCCCAGACGGGCGGTGGGACGCCGGCGGTGG
This sequence comes from Myxococcus sp. SDU36, assembly GCF_030168875.1. Lineage (NCBI taxonomy): Bacteria > Pseudomonadati > Myxococcota > Myxococcia > Myxococcales > Myxococcaceae > Myxococcus > Myxococcus sp. SDU36. The sequence continues at coordinate 6,533,022 of NZ_CP077414.1, read as the reverse complement.
CCGGTGCGGGAGGCAGGCGCAAGTGAGCGAGCAGGTTCCCCAGCAGACGCCGTCCACCCCGGACTCCGGCGCTTCGTCCGAAGCGTTCCGGGGCCGTGTGGAGAAGCTCCTCGGCGACATCCTCGGGCTGATGGGCTTCCCGGCGCGCCTGGACATGAAGGACGGCGCCGACGGCAGCCTGTCGGTGGCGCTCCACTTCGAGCCCGCACCGCCTCCCGGTGTGGAGGCGGGACGGCGCAGCCAGGTGGTGGACTCGCTCCAGTTCCTGTTGAACAAGATGCTGCACCGCCCGGGCGCTGACCGGCGCTGGGTGATGCTGGGCGCGGGGGTGCATCCGGAGCCCCGGCAGCGCCGTGAGCCCCAGGCCGCGGCGGCGCAAGCCTCGGCTCCGGCCGCGCCCGCCCCCGCCGCGCCCCGTGCCGCGGCAGCCCAGGCGCCAGCGCCTGCTCCGGCGAAGGGTGGCCAGCGGGGGGCACAGGCGTCCGCCGCCAAGGCCGCTCCCGCCAGCAAGGGCGAGGGGGATGAGCGCTCGGTGACGGTGGAGGAGGATGCCGCGCTGAAGGCGGCCGTCCGCACGCTGGCGGAGAAGTCGGGCAGCCTGGGCCGCTTCTACGCGATTGCCGCCATGAAGCTTGAAGACCGCGCGCGCGTCCTCACGTCAGTAGAAGGAGTGGGTGGCGTGAGGGTGTCGGCGGAGGGCGAAGGCCGCAACCGCCGCGTGGTGTTCACTCCGGACAAGCCCGCCCCGCTTCCCAAGCGGAGCATGCTGCCGGACGACGACGAGGACGACTTCGACGCGTGAGCCGCTGAGCGCGCCGCGCGCGCCGGGGCTCCCGAAGCGAGACCAGGGATGGGCAAGGCGAAAGCTCTGAAGGACAAGCTGTACGGCGCGGCGGTGCTCAAGATGAGCTTCCGCCTTCGCGGGGACGAGGAGTCCCCCGCGTTCCGCTTCGTCTACCCGGGCGTCCTGCGAGATTTGGAGCTCGAGGACGAGGCGGTGGAGCGGTACATCGAGGAGCACCGCGAGGCCGTGGAGAAGGCCGCCCGCGGCTCCACGCCGCCCCTGGGCACCCGCTGACGCAGCGGGGCCCGCGCTGCTTCAGGTTCCAGGTGGCTTCGCTCCCCTGGCCGCGTATGACGTCTTCCTCCGTATGACGTCTCCCTCCATGACCATCGCCGCCCTGGCCACCGCGCCCGCCGCGGGCGCCGTGGGCATCCTCCGGCTGTCCGGCCCTGACGCGCTGGACGTGGGCCGGCTGCTGGCCCCGGGTGTGCCCGCGCAGCCCACGCCGCGCCATGCGTACCTCGCGTCCTTCGTGGACGCGGAGAAACGCGCGCTGGACGAGGGCCTGTTCCTCTACTTCCGCGGGCCCCAGTCCTTCACGGGCGAGGACGTGGTGGAGCTGCAGGCGCACGGCAGTCCGCGGCTCTTGCGGCTGCTGCTGGCTCGGGCGCTGGAGGACGCGCGCGTGCGCCACGCCGCGCCCGGTGAGTTCACGCGTCGCGCCTTCCTCAACGGGCGGTTGGACCTGACGCGCGCGGAGGCCGTGGCGGACCTGGTGGCGGCGGACTCGGAGGCCGCGGTGCGCGCCGCCGCCGCGGGGCTCTCCGGTGTGCTCGCCTCGCGGGTGCGGGCGCTGGAGGAGCCGCTGCGCGCGTTGCATGCGGACATGGAGGGCGTGCTCAGCTTCCCTGATGAGGCAGAGGGCGCGGACGAGGACGTGGGCGAGCGTGTCACCGCGCTGCGTGCTCAGGCGGAGGCGCTGCTGTCCGAGGCGGGCCGGGGCCGGCTGGTGCGCCGGGGCGCGCGGGTGGCGCTGTTCGGTCCCGTCAACGCGGGCAAGTCCACGCTGTTCAACCGGCTGGTGGGCGAGTCCCGCGCGCTGGTGGATGACGAGCCCGGCACCACGCGCGATGCGCTGGAGGCCCGCGTCGAATGGGACGGGCTGGCGGTGACGCTCTTCGACACCGCGGGGCTGCGGGAGACGCCGGGGCGCGTCGAGGCGCTGGGCATCGCGCGCACGCGTGAGCTGCTCGCGGGCGTGGACCTGGCCGTGCTCGTGCTTCCCCCGGGCGTCACGCAGCCAGAGGCCGCCGCGTGGATGCGTGACGCGGGTGGAGCGCCCGTGTTGGTGGTGGACGGCAAGTGCGACGTGGCGGAAGCGCCGGGCTCGCCGCGCCAGCGCGTGAGCGGCCTCACCGGTGAAGGTGTGGACGCGCTTCGCGACGACATGCTCGGGCGACTGTGGGGCGGGGGCACGCCCTCCGCGGTGGCCCTCGTCTCCGAGCGTCACGCGGATGCCCTGCGTCGCGCGTCCGAGGCGCTGGGCCGCGCGGAGAGCGCCTCGCGCGTGTCCACCCTGGAAGTCGTCTCCGGTGAAGTGGGGCTCGCGCTGGAGGCGCTCGGCGAAGTGTCCGGCACCGTGGTTTCGGAGGCCCTGCTGGACGCAATCTTCCAGCGTTTCTGCATCGGGAAATGACGCCTTCCGTCGAGCGGAGGACGTGTCAGACGGCTCCCTAGAATGCCCGCCTCAACCGGTGATTCTCGGAGGCGCTGTGATTGAAGGAACCATCCCCCTGGCGAACCATTCGATGCTCTCGGCCCTGCCCTCGGGCTGGGTGGGGGAGATTCTGGACGAGGAGCTGGTCGCCTCGCCTCGTCCCACCGCCGCGCAGACGCGCGCGGCCTTCATGCTGGGCGTGGAGTTGGGAGAGCAGCTCGACAAGCGCCGTGGCGGCAGTGGCCGCTGGTGCTTCCTGCGCGCGCCCGAGCTGCACCTCGGCCACGACATGCTCGTGCCGGACATGGCCGGCTGGCGCCGCGAGCGCCTGGACGTGCCCTTCGAGCCGGACGTCCCCTTCCTCACGCTGGTGCCGGACTGGGTCTGCGAGGTGCTGACGCCCTCCACCGCCGCGCTGGACCGCGCGCGCAAGCTGCCGCTCTACGCGCGCGCGGGCGTGTCACACGTGTGGCTGGTGGACCCGGCCGCGCGCACGCTGGAGGTGTACCAGCGCGTCAAGCGGGGCTGGCTGCTGACGGGGAGCTACGAGGATGACTCGCTGGTGCGGGCCGACCCCTTCCCGTCCTCGACGTTGGAGCTGGGCTCGCTGTGGCTGCCCGAGGGCTCCGAGAAGCCCTCCCTGCTGGCGGCTGTTCCGTGAGGCGTATGGGCGCCCGCGAACGCGCCGTCACGCGGCGGCTGCCACCACCGGCTTGAGGACGTAGCGGCCGTACGTCACGAAGGCGAGCAGCACCCCCATCACGAGCGACCAGAGCATCGGGTTCTCGGGCGTCAGCTTCGTCGAATGACGCGCATACAGCACGGCGAGCGCGAACGTCTCGAACGTGAGCACCGCGGCCGCGTGCGCGGTGAGGCTGGGCATCCACTTGAACGCCGCCGGGACAATCAGCAGCACGCCGCCGGCCATCTCGAGGAAGCCGAGTGCCCGCCAGGCCCCGAGGGGGACCTCGCTGAACTGGCTCGCGAGCTGCTGAAACGAGAACGCCTTGTACGAACCGCCCGCGAGGAACAGCAGCGCGAGGACGGCCTGAAGAATCCAGATGACGATGTTCATGGGGGTGGCTCGGTGTTCAGGCCTTGAGGGCCGGGTTGTTGGATTCCTTCTCGAGTGTCTTGGCGAGCTTTCCGTGCATCAGCTTCCAGCCGAACTCGGCGCCGTGGAACGCCTGGTCCTCCTTGAAGCCGGAGTGCTCGAAGAGCACGCGCGTCCCTTCGCCATCGGCTTCGAGGCGGTAGCGGACGCGGGTGTCCAGCCAGCCCTCGCCAACGACCCAGGTGAACTCGAGCTCGGACGGAGGCGCGCACTGGAGCACCTCGCAGTGCACGGTGAGTCCGTCGAATTTGGCCCGAGCGTCTGGCGGCACGCGGAACGTGAAGCGATGCCCGACGCGCGGCTCGAAGTCGTTCGGGTACATCCAGTCGGCGAGCGCCTCGCGGGTCGCGAGCGCGCGCCACACGGCGGCGGGCGGCTGGGTGAACTTCAGCTCCCGTCGGATGGTCTTGGTCGTCATTGCTGCTTGTCGCCTTTCTCGAGGTGTCGCCGCAGGCGGGCGAAGTTGTCGTCCCAGAACCGCTCGTAGTGGGCAATCCAGTCGCGCACCGGCTCCAACTGCTCCGGCACGAGGCGGTACCGCCGCTCCCTGCCATGCCGTTGCTCGGTGACGAGGCCCGCGTCGAGCAGCACGCGCAGGTGCTGAGACACCGCTGGGCGGCTCATCTCGAAGTTCTCGGCGATGGCGTTCACCGGACGGTCGCCGTCGACCAGCAGGTCGAGCATGCGGCGCCGCGCCGGATGGCTGATCGCTCCGAACACCCCTGGCTCGGTGTGCATCATCGTGCGGCCATAATGCGTAAGGAGATGCTTACGTGTCAAGCAGCAGAAGGACCCGGGCGGAGACGCCGTCGGCGACGATGAAGTTCGGGGTGCTTGAAGCGAAGCAGCTCGCCGGGGCTCAGGGCCTTGAAGCACCTGGAAGCCGCGCGGCTGCCCATGCCAGCGAGCGGTGGCCCCGGGGGATTGCCTCGGTGGGCTCGTCGAAGCGATTCACGGCCGGGCGCTCCACCGATGATGGAGCGCCGCTCGGCTATCGCCTGGCGCCTGCTTGAAGTTCACGGCGACCTGGCAGAAGCCCCCGTCGCCGTCTCTGGATGCGCCGCGTGACTTTCAGCTGGCCCGCTTGAGGTCCGCGCCCCCCGCGGCCCGCGCCAACCGCCGCACGGCGCGCAGGAGCAGGTCTGGATCCACGGGAGCGGCGAGGAAGCCCCGGGCGCCCACCGCCTGCGCACGCGGCAGGTCCTGCTCCGGCGTCTTGCCCGCCACCAGCACTCGCGCGTGAACCTGCTGGCGCAGCGCCTCCATGGACGGCAGCGGCGCCACCACCACCTGCGCCTCGTTCGCCGCGAGCAGCTCCGCCGTGCTGGCGACGCGCGCGCTCAGGTCCGCCTCGGACAGCACGCGCACGATGCCCGCGCTGGCCTCCGCGCCCCAGCCGTACACGAGCACCTGCGCCATGGGCACCGGCTGCGCGGCCGTGAGCACGGGCACCGCGGGCGCACGCGTCCTCGCGGCGAGCTGCACGGCCTGCGCGGAGAACGTGGCCTTCGGGGACAGCGGCCGAGACGCGCGGACGACGTGCGCCCCCACCTGGAGCGGAGCCGACGCGGAGCTCAGCGGCAGTGACTGCGCGAGGTGCGCTCCCACCGTTGAACCAGCAGGCACGGCCCGCGAGTCAGGCACCTGCGGCGAGGGCTGCGCCACCTCCGCGGGCATGGCGCGGATGGCCTGCACCAGCCGCTCCATCCGCGACGGCACCGCCTGCGGCTGCGCGACGACATCCTCCAGCGAGGACAGCAGCGGCAGCCCGTCATCGCCGCCAGGGTCCTCCATGTTCGTCAGCTCCGCCATGCTGCCGCCGAGCACCATGGGCATGCTCTCGTCGGCCTCGGGCAGTGAGAAGCTCTCCATTCCGGACCGCCGGGGCACCGCCTCACCGGTTTCGCCGCGGTAGAGCCGGCCAATGGCCCGGCGGATGGCCGCATCCGACGCCAGCTTCGCCACCACGCGCGGCTTGCCGGACACGCTCTTCACCGCGTCCAGGGACGCCAGACTGGCGGGGGCGGCAATGGCCACCACCAGCACCGAGTCCCGGCCCCCCTGCCCTTCCAGCTTCAGCGGCACCACCCGGTGCGCCTCCGCCACGCGCTCCGGAATCATCCACGTCAGGCTCGCGTCCGGCGGCTGGACGTCCAGGTCCACCGTCTGCATCCCCGCCTGGAGCGCCAGGGCCTCCAGGACCTGCTGCGGGGTGCTGAAGCGCTGGTCCACCACCACCTGCCCCAACGGCACGCCCCACTTGCGCTGGTACGCCAGCGCCGAGTGGAGCTGCAACGCGTCCACCACACCCCGCTCCATCAGGATGTCACCCAGTCGCTTCTTCATCTCGTCCCCCTCACGCCTTCCGCCCTGGCCGCCAGCCCCAAGGGGCAGCCCGAGTCCGGGAAGGTCACAATGTCTTCTACGCTTCCATTCGCCCGGGAGCTTCCCGGCAGGCGACAGACGCTTCTGTCGCCGCGCCACTTCCGCTCGCCGCACGCGGGCGTCTGCTACCTGATGGTCGTCCTGTCCTCAAGTGCGTTGCGAAGCGCCGGGCCGTCGCCGGCCCGACAACCCGGAAAGCACGGTGCCGGAGCGTCTCGGCGCCACGCGTCCGCGTCCTGGGAGGACGCGCTACCAGCTCGCCTCGGGCAGGGGGGCGTAGAGCTCGCCGCGCGTGCCCTCGAAGAGGCCCATCCGCGCGCCCACCGCGTACACCTTGCGCACGCCCGCCACCAGGTGGGTCCACGGGGACAGGACGCTGATGGAGGCGGCGTCGTCCTCGCTGTTGTCGCCCGTCTGGCCCAGCAGCTCGGAGAGGACGGCGGACGCGGGCTTCTTGCGCGGATACACCTCCACGTTGACGCGGGCGTCGGCCGGCAGCTTCGCGGCCTCCTTCGCCAGCGCGAGCGCCTTCGGGTAGCCGCCCAGCGCGTCCACCAGCCCGTGCGCCAGGGCGTCCTCACCCGTCCACACGCGGCCCTTGGCCAGCGACTGCAGCTTCTCCAGCGGGAGCTTCCGGCTGGCCGCCGCGCGCGTCGTGAAGTCCGCGTAGATGCGGTCCAGCGACGCGTCCATGCGGGCCTGCTGCTCCGGCGTGTAGTCCGCGTCCGTGCCGAACATCTCCGCGTTCTTCCCCACGGCCACGCTGTCGAAGTTCACCCCCAGCTTCTCCCAGAAGCCCGCGGTGACGAACTTGCCCGCGTACACGCCGATGCTGCCGGTGAACGTGCCCGGCTGCGCGACGATGCGGTCCGCCTCCATGGCGACGAAGTAGCCGCCGCTGGCGGCGTAGCTGCCCATGGTGACGATGACGGGCTTGCCCGCCTCCTTCGCGCGCTGCACCTCGCGGCGCACGGTGTCGCTGGCCACGTAGCTGCCGCCCGGGCTGTCCACGCGGAAGACAATGGCCTTCACCCGCGAGTCCTCGGTGGCCTTGCGCAGCGCCGCGGCGACGCTCTCCGCGCCCATGGACTGTCCGCCCGACAGCGGGTTGGACTGGTTCTTCCCGCGCATCACCTCGCCCACGCCGTACACCAGGGCGATGGTGTCCCCGGACACGTTCGGCCTGCCGGCGCGCTCCAGGTACTTCTTCACGTAGAGGAAGCGCGCGCCCTCGCCGGCCTGCTCCTCCAGCCCGCCGAGCACCTCGTCCCGGTAGCGCAGCCCCGTCACCAGCTTCGCCTCCATCGCCTCCTGCGCCATCAGCGGCGCCTTGTCGATGAGGCTCCGCACGACGTCCTCCGTCAGCCCGCGGTCCTCGGCGATGCCGCGCACAATCTGGCCGAAGAGGCTGTTCGTGAAGCGCTCGGTGGCCTCGCGGTGCGGCGCCGTGTAGTCCTGCTCCGTGTAGGCGTTGATGGCGTTCTTGTACTCGTAGCGGGCGAAGTAGCGCGGCGTCACGCCCAGCTTGGAGAAGGCCTCGCGCGCGAAAGGCAGCTCGAAGGCGAGCCCGTTGATGTTCACGTCACCCGACGGCTGGATGTAGATTTCGTCGAAGGCGGACGCCAGGTAGTAGCCCAGCGTGCTGTTGCCCAGCTCGCCGAAGGTGTCGGAGTACGCCACCGCCTTCTTGCCCTTGGCGCGGAAGGCCTTCACCGCGTCGCGCAGCTCCTGCGTGGCGGCCGGCGTCCCCGGATGGCCAATGCGCACCAGCAGGGACTTCACGCGCGTGTCGTCTCCGGCCTTCTCCAGCGCCTCCACCACGTCACGCACCGTGGTGGGCGCCTCGCCAAAGGCCCCCATCAGCGAGTCCCCTCCCCCGTGCTCCGACAGCGGCTCTTCCAAATCCAGCTCCAGCACGAGGTTGGAGGGCACCCCGGGCTTGCTCGCGGACGCGAGCAGCATCAATCCCACGAGGCCCACCACGAAGAGGACAGACAGCGCGCCCACGAAGGCCAGCGCGCCGATGAAGAATCGTTTCATCCGAAGGGACTCCTGATGCCCGGGAGAGACAGGGTACGGTCCTGGCAAGGGGTGCTTACTACTAACGCGCGCGGGCGACGATGCTTGCACGTCCCCACGGCTGTCGCTTCAGCGACGCCGGGTTGCTCGGAGTGCCACCGTTCGGGATGGCCCGGGGGCCAACTCGGGTTAGAAGCCGGTGCATTCCAAAAAGATTCGCGAGGACCGCATGAAGCGTCGTACCCCGCTCGCCCTGGTGGCGGCCCTGATGATGGTGGCCGGCACGCCAGTGTGGGCCCAGACTCCCGCCGCCGCCAACAAGGCCCCCGCCGCCCCGTCCGCTGTCACGAAGAGCAAGGCGAAGGGCCGCGCGCTCGCCCCCGTGACGAGCGTGGAAGGCATCTCCGAGTACCGCCTGCCCAACGGGCTGAAGGTGCTCCTCTTCCCCGACCCCACCAAGCCCACCGTGACGGTCAACGTGACGTACTTCGTGGGCAGCAAGCATGAAGGCTACGGCGAGACGGGCATGGCCCATCTGCTGGAGCACCTGATGTTCAAGGGCACGCCCACCACGCGCAACGTGCCCCAGGCGCTCACCGAGCGCGGCGCCCGGCCCAACGGCACCACCTGGCTGGACCGCACCAACTACTACGAGACGCTGCCCGCCTCCGACGCCAACCTCCGCTGGGCCCTGTCCTTCGAAGCCGACCGCATGGTCAACAGCTTCATCGCGAAGAAGGACCTCGACAGCGAGATGACTGTCGTCCGCAACGAGTTCGAGTCCGGCGAGAACGACCCGCGCGGCATCCTCTTCGAGCGCGTGATGAGCGCCGCGTACATCTGGCACAGCTACGGCAAGGCCACCATCGGCGCGCGCTCCGACCTGGAGAACGTGCCCATCGACCGGCTCCAGGCCTTCTACCGGAAGTACTACCGGCCGGATAACGCCGTGCTGGTGGTGGCGGGCCGCTTCGACGAGGCCAAGGCCCTGTCGATGATTCAGGACACCTTCGGCAAGCTGAAGAAGCCTGGCATCCCCCTGCCCGCCACGTACACCGCCGAGCCCACGCAGGACGGCGAGCGCGAGGTGCAGCTGCGCCGCGTGGGGGACACCGCGCTGCTCACCAGCCTGTACCACGTACCCGAAGGCGCGCACCCCGACTTCGCCGCCATCGACGTGCTGACGCTGGTCATGGGCAACAACCCCTCCGGGCGCCTCTACAAGTCGATGGTGGAGACGAAGAAGGCCTCGCGCGTGGGCGCGTCGAACCTCCAGCTCCGCGACCCGGGCATCATCGTCTTCAACGCGGAGCTGCGCGACGACCAGCCGGTGGCCGCGGCCCGCGAGGCGCTGCTGAAGACGGTGGAGGACGCGGCCCGCACGCCCTTCACCGAGGAGGAGGTCAACCGGGCCAAGGCCACGCTGTCCAAGTACATCGACCTCACCATCAACAACTCCGAGCGCGTCGCCATCAACCTGTCGGAGTGGGAGGCCACCGGTGACTGGCGCCTGCTCTTCCTGCACCGCGACCGCATCGAGGCGGTGACGCCCGCGGACGTGACGCGCGTGGCGGCCGCCTACCTCAAGTCCTCCAACCGGACGCTGGGCACCTTCATCCCCACGCCGAAGCCGGACCGCGCGGAGCTGCCGGCGCGGGTGGACGTGGCGAAGATGATGGACGGCTTCAAGGGCCGCGAGGCCGTGGCGCAGGGCGAGGCGTTCGACCCGTCACCAGCCAACATCGAGTCGCGCGTGCAGCGCGGTGAGCTGCCGGGCGGCGTGAAGTACGCGGTGCTGCCGAAGAAGACGCGCGGCAACATGGTGAACGTGTCCCTCACCCTGCGCTGGGGCACGGAGGAGGCGCTGCGCGGCAAGGCGGACGCGGCGCAGTACGCCGGGCGCATGCTGATGCGCGGCACGAAGCAGCACACGCGCCAGCAGCTCCAGGACGCGTTCGACGAGCTCAAGGCGCGCGTGGGCGTGGAGGGCGGCAGCACCGGCGCCTCCGCCTCCATCGAGTGCCCGCGGGAGAGCCTGCCGGAGGTCCTCGAGCTGGTGGCCGAGGTGCTGCGCGAGCCCGCCTTCGACGAGAAGGAGTTCGCCCTGCTGAAGCAGGAGCGGCTGGCGTCGCTGGAGTCCGAGCGCAGCGAGCCGCAGACGCTGGGCAACATCGCCTTCTGGCGCTCGCTGTCGGGCCACTACCCGAAGGGCCACCCCTACTACGTGGCCACGCTGGACGAGCGCATCGCCGGGGTGAAGGACACCACGCTTGCGCAGGCGCGCGCCTTCCACGAGGCCTTCTACGGCGCGTCGAATGGCGAGCTGGCCGTGGTGGGTGACTTCGAGCCCAAGGACGTGACGGCGCTGGCCGGCACCCTGCTGGGCGGCTGGAAGAGCCCCGCGCCGTACCAGCGCGTGCAGCAGGTGTTCGGCGGCGGTGAGGCCGCGTCCGTCGCGCTGGAGACGCCGGACAAGGCCAACGCGTACTACATGGCCGGCCAGTCGCTGAAGCTGCGCAAGGATGACAAGGATTGGCCGGCGCTGGTGCTGGGCAACTTCGTGCTGGGCGGCGGCTTCCTCAACTCGCGGCTGGCCACGCGCATCCGTCAGAAGGACGGCCTCTCCTACGGCGTGGCCAGCAGCCTGGACGCGAGCGACGTCGACGAGGTGGGCACCTTCTTCACCTACGCCATCTACGCCCCGGAGAACGCGGCCCGGCTGGAGACGGCCATGCGTGAAGAGGTGACGCGCGCGGTGCAGAAGGGCTACTCGGCGGAGGAGCTGAACAAGGCGCGCTCGGGCATTTTGGAGTACCGGCAGTCTGCGCGGGCGCAGGACGGGAGCCTCGCGCGGCAGCTCGCCAGCTACCTGTTCCTGGGCCGCACGCTGGCCTTCGATGCGGCGCTGGAGCAGAAGCTGACCCAGCTCAAGCCGGAGGACGTGCGCAAGGCCATGGCGCGGCACCTGGACTGGACGAAGGTGACGCAGGTGCGCGCGGGCGACTTCGCCACCGCGCAGAAGAAGGCCGCGCCCGCGGTGAAGGCCCCCGCCGCCCCGTGACGCGGTAGTCCGTCATCCCTGTGAGGGACTCGAAGCCCCGCGGTGCCTCAGTGGCGCCGCGGGGCTTTGGGTTGAGAGGCTTTCCAGAGAAGCCCTGCTTGCAGACATGCGCATCAACAGTCAGGTCTGGCCTGCCCTGTTGGCGCGTTCTTCAATCTGGCGACACCGCTCGAGGAGCGTATCGAAGGGCTCGGCGGCATCGAGCAGAAGCCCGTCGGCGACCATCTTCTGGTAATCATCCCTGAGCGCAGCGAGGACAGCATCCTTGGGCACCAGGCGAAGCCCACCGGTGACGGCTGTCGCGTAATCGATGGGCTTGCCGTCAACCTTCTCCTCGAAGAACCAGCTTTTATGCGCAGCCACCTGGTTCGCGAGGGTTCTGTCTTCCAGTGCTGAGGCGGCATGGCCGGTCTTGTCGAGTTGGACCAGGTCGTACCAGTGCCGTGAGAAACGGCCTGTTCGAATCTTGGCTCCCGAGCACATCACATGAATGGCGGTTGCTTTCTCCCAGAAGGTTCGCTCGACCCTCATGACGCGGGGTCTGGCCACGGGGAACTCAAGCGTGGGCAAGTATTGTGCAACATCACATTGCACCCACCGTTCTTCAGAGGGCTCGCCTGTTGAGCGTGCACCAAACTCCAGCAGTACGACGGGGCTCACATATCCCGAGCCGGGCGAGACGCTCTGGTACGCAATCTGGATGGCATCGGGGCTATCCGGACGAACCGACACCGTCGCTGGCACGCGCTCCACGTCAATCGCGGCACTGAGCGTGGGCAAGACTGTGCTACTGACCCATTGACCGAGACGCTCCCTGCTCACCTTCGTCCAGCGCTTCTGTTGGCTGCCATTTGGCAGTGGGTCCGTCTGGCCGTCTGTCAAATCGGGAGCAATTGCCCGGATGTCATAGGTGAGGTCCACATCCTCAGAGAAGCGGCGGATGGCACCGTAGACCTTGGACAGTGAAGTCCCACCCTTGAAGACGAGATGCTCCCCAAAGGACGCGGAGAACATCACGTTCAAGGCCCAGACAACCCAGACATCCTTCTCAAGCAGGTGAACGGGGCGCCCACATCTACTCGCTGCGACTTCAAGAGCATTCCGGCGATCTTCCGACTCAAGCCGCAGAAACGCCTCAGTCATTTGCAAATGCTCCTACCTGCTGAGCCATCCACGCCGGAAGCCGTGCGCGTGCAGCGAAGAGTTGCTGGAGCACACTTGGCGAGAGCGTTCGTCTCAGGAATGGAAGCCGCTCGCGCCCCTCCTTTGAACCGAGCCATGCCAAAGCGCGGATGATCTGCCCTGCTGGCTCATTCGGTAGAGCCAATTGCCAGGCCGGGGCATGGCGTAGTTCGATCTCCTGCGCGCCGAGCCGCAGGCGCCGGTTACTGCCTGAGGTCAAGTACACCGTACGCACCGGAACTTGGGTCGTCATGCCTAGCGCGTTGGCAGTAGCAGCTCCATGCGGAGCCCACTGCTCGCCCTTCGCCTGAGCAAGCGCTTCAACCACTTTTGGAACGGAGGGTGGGCGTACCCCAAACCTCGTCTTGACAGGGAGCACATAGATCCCCCGGCTCGCCCGCATCAGACGCTCTTGCCGAGCAAGGCGCGACAGCGCTTGATCGACGGCAGCTCGGCTTCCAAGGTGCAGGAACTCCTTCGCAAGCAAAGGCGTGCCCTCGGAACGCTCCGATGCCTCCTTCATGATGGACTCGGCAAGGGACGCCATCGCTAACCTCCGTCAGAAACGTAAGTCTACTTCTGACAAGATGCAACCTCCCCTGGGTCTGAGTGCAGCCCAGGGGACAGGCTGAAGTTTGATGAGATACGGGAAATATCTAAATAATTTCAATAGGTTGTGGCGCCGCCGCCGGAATGTCGCAATACTTGGCAGCCGAGCATGGGCCTACGTGTCCGCCAGGCTCCCTGGAGAAGGCTTTGTCCCATAGCTGTCGCTCCGCGGGCGAGCCGTGATCAGTCGGATGGGAAGAGGTGGACGCCATGCTGAGCGCCATGAGGAAGGTGCTGGCCGCGACACTCACATGGAGGATGACGGCTGCCGTCCTCTTCGCACTCGCCGAGCATCTTCGGCAGTGGGTGAGGCACGGGCAGTAGTGCCCGGGTAGGAGTTCTGCTGCGAATGGGCGGGGCTCCTCTTGCCCTTGCAAACGGCCGCATCATCGAGGTGCGGCCAATCGACCAGGTGGACTGACGCCATGGCCATGGAGCGCCTGCTCGCGGAAATCTCCCGTGCCCACTTCCCGCGGCCACCTGCGACGCTGGAAGAGGTCGCGGCCTTCGAGGCGAGGGCGGGGTGGCGCCTTGATGACGACCTGCGTGCCTTCTATCTGCACTGCAACGGCGCGGAGCTGTTCGAGCCGTCCCCAGAGTCGAACTACAGCATCTTGCCGCTCGCGAAGGTTCACCGCGCGCGCGTCGTCATGCGCGGGCGGGACGAGGACTCGGCGGGCCCTCCATCCTGGTACGCGCTCGTGGACTGCCAGGACTCCGACTACGTCCTCCTGGACGTCGCTGGTGGGCGGGGGGCTTATCCGCTGCTGGATGGCTGGCACGAGACGTACCCCCACCGGTGTCGGCGGATTGCCGCGTCCTTCAGCGAGTTCCTGGAACGAGCGCTGGATAGCGAAGACCCGCTCTTCTGGCTGAGGAAGTAGGCGCGACACAGGACGCGGTGCGAAGCGTGTGACGCGCCCTCCCCTCCCCTTCAGCGCGGCGGCAGCGTGGCGAGGAAGGCGTCCAGCGCGGCGTTGAAGCGCTCCGGCGCATCCATCATCAACCAATGGCTGACACCCGAGAACACGGTGTGCGGGGTGCCCGGGTACAGCAGGTGGTAGGCATGGGGCTGGATGAAGGCCTCCACGACGAGCGTGTGGAATGGACCCTTGTAGCGCTCCAGCACGCGGTCCGAGTTGAACGTGAGCATGCTCTCCAGCGCGCCGACCACCACCTCGCGCGGCGTGGCATGCAGCCAGCGCATCACCGACTCGTGCGTGTGCGGCTTCGCGTTCTGGAGGATGGGCGTGAACCACGTGTCCATGAAGGCGCGGTAGGACTCAGGACGTGTGCCTTCGCGGAAGCCTTGGAGCTGCTCGGGCGGGAGCGGCGGCATCGTCCCCGCGGCGTCCACGATGACGAGCCCGGCGAGCCGCTCAGGCCAGCCACGGGCGTACTCCGCCGCGACGTAGCCGCCGAAGCTGTGGCCCACCAGGACGAAGCGCTCCAGGTCCAGGGCCGTGGCCACCGCGTGGATGTCATGGGCCATGTCCTCGGCGCCGTAGCGGCCCTGGGCGTCGCGCTCCGAGTCGCCCATGCCGCGCAGGTCGAACGACACGGAGCGCTGCTTCAGGTGTGCCTGCTGCGCGGCCCATTGCTCACGCTGGGAGGCGTTGCTGTGGACGAAGACGACGGGGAGGCCGCCGCTGCCAGCGTCGGTGACGGCGAGCTGGCCCGCGGGGCCCTGGACGGTACGCGAGGGAGAGGTCATGGCGCACAGGACGATGACACGATTCGCGGCCCGCGCGCGTGGTGCCCCCTCCCCTGCCCCACGCGGGTGTCGGGCTCAAGCCGCGCCGTGCCGTGACGCCACGTCGCCCAGCGCCCCTGGCCCCTGCTGGCGCGCGCGAGCCCGGAGCCCGACGAACGCGGCGAGCCACGCGAGCAGCGCCATGGCGGCCATGACCCCGGCCATGGGCATCGCGGTGCCATTGTTGAACGTGCTCACGGCCCACGACGCGCCGGCCGCCGCGGTGAACTGGAGCGCGCCCAACGCGGCGGACGCCATGCCCGCGCGCGCGGCGTGCCGCTCCAGCGCAATCGCAGTCGCGTTGGGGGCCACCAGCCCCATGAGCGATACAAAGAAGAACAGCGCGACGGCGATGCCCCACAGGCCCATGAAGCCGGTCCACGCCACCGCGAGCACGGCCACCGCCGCGATGACACACAGGCTCAATGCCAGACGCAGCAGCCGGTGCAGCGGCAGGTGCGTCACCAGCTTGCGGTTGAGCTGCGCCACCGCAATCAAGCCCATCGCATTGACGCCGAAGAACCAGCCGAAGTGCTCCTCCGGAATGCCATACAGCGAGATGAACACGAACGGCGAGCCCGCGATGTACGCGAACATGCCCGCCTGCGCGAAGCCTCCGGCCAGCGCCGGGCCCACGAAGTCCGGGTCCTTCATCAATGCGCCCAGCCGGGAGCGCATCGTCTGCGAGCCCTCGTGCGGCGGCGCCGTCTCCGGCAGCGACTTCAGCACGAAGGCCAGCGCCACCGCGCCCACCGCCGCCAGCACCACGAAGATGGCCCGCCACCCCGAGTACTGGAGCACCATTCCGCCCAGCAGCGGCGCGAGGATGGGCGCCACGCCCATGACCAGCATCAGCCGCGACATCGTCCGCGCGGCGTCGGCGCCGGACCACAAGTCACGCACCACGGCGCGCGGAACGACCAGGGCCACCGAGCCGCCCAGCGCCTGCACGAAGCGCATGGCCACCAGCATGGACGCCGACGGCGCCAGCGCGCAGCCCAGCGAGCCCAGGACGTACAGCGCCAGGCCCGCGTAGAGCGGACGCGTGCGCCCGAAGCGGTCGATGAGCGGGCCCGTGAAGAGCTGGCCCAGCGCCAGCCCCGCGAAGCACGACGCGAGCGTGAGCTGGATGGCCGGCGCGGTGGATTGCAGGTCCTCCGCGATGCGCGGCAGCGCCGGCAGGTACATGTCGATGGAGAGCGGCGCGAACGCGGTCAGCGTCCCCAGCAGCAGCTCGAGGCCGAGCGTGCCCTGCACGGCGGGCCTGGTCGAAAGCGTGGTCATGGACTCCCTGGGCCAATGCCCGAGCCCCGGCGAATAGCCGCGTCCCCACCTCCGCGCCGTGAATGCGCCGCGCGCCCAGAAGCACGATTGCTGGAAGGGAACGCCGTGGCTGTACCCACCGTCCCCCACCCGCCGAGCAGCCGCGTGGGCCGCCACCGGCATGTCAGACCCCCGGGTTATTCCTTTTCCCGTCGCGCACACGAAGGTGTCGGGCCCTGGCGGCCCGAGCTTGATTTCGCCACTGCGCCCTCACCGCACGGAGCGAGTCCACCCATCCGTGTACGCGACACCCGATTCCCCCGCGCGCGGCGTCAGCGCTGACGTCGCGCGCGGGGGAAAAGCGTGGTGCCCTGGCCATGGGGGCCGGGGGCCGCGCCAGCGTGGGGCGGGCCGTCAGGTCCGTTGAGCGGGGAGGTGCCGTCATCCCGGGGGGGCGGGCGGCGCCATTCCTTTCTCCCCACGCGCCAACCTGGTTTTTGCCGCCCGGGACGGGGGGCGCGGTCTGGCTTGATGGCCTGGCCCGACCTTCCGCCGGGTGGCCGGTGCGCGCGAGGCAGACAGCGCCTCATCCCCTCCCACTGGCTGCCTCGCGCGCTTCCGTAAATTCTCGAACGAGGGCAGGGCAGGGCGCTCGCTCCACCGGGCGCCCTGCCTCTCTCGGGGCCTTTGCTTGCCAAGGGCCCGGGTTGGGCGCCATACGAAGGCGCGAAACGGCGGCGAGGCAGGTCAGCCTGCCCGCGTCGCCCGCGACCTTCGTGAGACATGGGACTCCGGTACGACGTCATCGTGGTGGGGCTGGGCCATGCGGGCAGTGAGGCGGCGCTCGCCTGCGCGCGGATGGGATTGGCCACGCTGGGCCTGACGCTGAAGCGCGAGCGCTCGGCGGTGATGAGCTGCAACCCGGCGGTGGGTGGCACGGCCAAGGGCCACCTGGTGCGGGAGCTGGACGCGCTCGGCGGAGAGATGGGGCGCGCCGCCGACCAGGCCGGCACGCACTTCAAGACGCTGAATGCCTCCAAGGGGCCCGCGGTGCAGGCCTCGCGCCTGCTCTGCGACCGGGACGCCTACGCGGCCGGCATGCAGGCGGTGCTCTTCTCGCAGCCGAACCTCACGGTGCGCGAGGGCGAAGTCGCCGCGCTGGTGGCCGGGGGTGGCCGCATCGAGGGCGTGGTGCTGAAGGACGGCGCGCAGGTGGCGGCCTCCGCGGTGCTGCTCACCACGGGCACCTTCCTCCAGGCGTTGATGCACGTGGGCGAGCAGAAGGAGGTCGGCGGCCGGCTGGGTGACGAGGCGGCGCGCGGGCTGTCGGAGTCGCTGCGCGCGCTGGGCTTCACCCTGGGCCGCTTCAAGACGGGCACGCCGGCGCGGCTGGCGCGCGCGAGCATCGACTGGGACGCGCTGGAGCCGCAGCCAGGGGACACCCGCGCGCGGCCCTTCTCCTGGCGCACGAAGGTGGAAGGGGAGGGCGGCCTGCCGTTTCCCCGTCAGCCCTCGGTGACGTGCGCGCTCACGGCGACGACGCCGCGCACGCACGCGGTGCTGCGCGACAACCTGCACCGCTCGCCGCTGTACCAGGGCGACATCGTCGGCCGGGGGCCGCGCTACTGCCCGTCGCTGGAGGACAAGGTGGTGCGCTTCGCCTCGCGCGAGAAGCACCAGGTGTTCCTGGAGCCGGAGGGGCCCACGTCGCCGCTGGTGTACCCGGCGGGCCTGTCCACCAGCCTGCCGGCGGACGTGCAGCTCACCTTCCTGCGCACCATTCCAGGCCTGGAGCAGGTGGAGGTGGTCCGCTTCGGCTACGCGGTGGAGTACGACTACGCGCCGCCCACGCAGCTCAAGGCCACGCTGGAGACGAAGGCCATCGCCGGCCTGTACTTCGCGGGGCAGCTCAACGGCACCTCGGGCTACGAGGAGGCGGCCTTCCAGGGCCTGTGGGCTGGCATCAACGCGGCGCTCCAGGTGAAGGGCGAGCCGCCGCTCCTGCCGGGCCGCGACGAGGCCCACGGCGCGGTGCTGGTGGATGACCTGGTGACCAAGGGCGTGGACGAGCCGTTCCGCATGTTCACCAGCCGCTCCGAGCACCGGCTGAAGCTGCGCGAGGGCAACGCGGACCTGCGGCTGGCCCGTCACGGGCACCGGGTGGGGCTGCTGCCGCGCGAGGCCTTGGAGCGGGCGGAGGCGCGAGGCCGCGCGGTGACGGAGGAGGTGGCGCGGCTGAAGCGCACCGGGTTGGCTGTGAAGCTGCGGCGGCCGGAGCTGACGTACGCGCAGCTGGGCGAAGGCCGCGAGGACTGGCCGGTGCTGTCACCCGACGTCGCCGAGGAGGTGGAGGTCGAGGTGAAGTACGAGGGCTACGTGGCCCAGGCCGCGAGGGCGGCGGCGCGCGAGGCCGAGTCCACGGACCGGTGGCGGATTCCGGAGGGCTACCGCTTCAATGAGGTGCGGGGGCTGAGCTCGGAGGCGGTGGAGAAGCTGACCGCGCATCGGCCCGAGACGGTGGGGCAGGCGCGCCGGATTCCGGGGCTGACGCCCGCCGCGGTGTCGCTGCTGCTGGTGGCGCTCAAGCGCGGGACAGGGGCGCATACAGTCTGCTCGCGGCCCGAGGACTGATCAAACAAGGGGCTGTGGACAACGTGTGGGAAACTTTTGGGATGGTTGTCTCCTGAATGATTCCAGTGGGTTGTAGGTAGGTTTGACGTGGAGGGCTTGTGGATAACGCGCGGTTCGAGGATCAGCTCGCGGCGGGGTGCCGGGCGCTGGGAGTGACGGTGGCGGCGGACCTGGGGCCGCGGCTCCAGCGATTGATGAGCGAGCTGCTCAAGTGGAATGCGAAGGTGAACCTCACGGCGATTACGGCGCCGGAGGAGGTGCTGGAGAAGCACTTCCTGGATTCGCTCGCGGTGTTGCCGGAGGTGACGGGCGCGGCGACGTTGCTGGATTTGGGCGCGGGCGCGGGCTTCCCGGGGTTGCCATTGAAGCTCGCGCTGCCCGCGCTGGGTGTCACGCTGGTGGACACGGTGGGCAAGAAGGCCGCGTTCATCAAGGCCGCGGCGGCGAGCCTGGGGTTGCAAGGCGTGCGCGGGCTGCACGCGCGCGCGGAAGGTTCGCCGGAGACGGAAGGGATTCCACGCGCCGAGGTGCTGATTGCGCGCGCGTTCATGGACCTGCCGGATTGGCTCGCGCTGGCGCCGGCGTATGTGGAGCCGGGCGGGCGCGTGGTGGCGATGCTCGGCAAGGCGCAGCCGGACGCGGAGCTGGCGGCGCGCGCGGCGGAGCGGCAACTGCGCGTCGTGTCCGCGCGCTCGTACCGGCTGCCCTTCTCCGGCGCCGAGCGCCAGGTGGCGGTGTTCGCGAAGGAGTAGGGGAGGGGAGCGCAGGCCCGTGAGTCATGCCGGGCCTGCGACGGAGTGCGTGCCGGGTGTGAGTTCGCTGGACATCCCGGGGAGGGGATGAAACTTCTGGGCGAACACCACCCCGAGCGCCTCGAACATGCGATTGTCTTTTGCTCTGTCCCACCGTGTTCGCATGCCAGCGCCCTGGAAGATTCTCCTCGGACTCGGTGTGCTCGTGTTGTGCCTGGCCGCCTTCCTGGTGACGCGCACCGCGCTGTTCCTGAGTGAGGCCGTGCGCACCGAAGGCACCGTGAAGATGGTCGTGGTGACGGAGCCCCTGCGTCGGCACTCGAATCGCGACCGCGAAATCACGACGTACCAACCCCATGTCCGCTTCGTCACCCCGAGCGGTGACGAGGCGTGGGTCACCGGCATGGCCGGTGACCCGCCCGAGTACGAGAACGGAGAGATTGTCTCCGTGCTCTACCTGGCGGAGTCACCCGAGGACGGCCGCATCGACTCGTTCATGGAGCTGTGGCTGGGCGCTGTTGGCGCGGGGGGCGTGGCTGCGCTGCTGCTCATGTTCAGCTTCGCGGCGTGGCGCTTCGAGCTCTGAGCGCCTTTGCGCGGGCTCGCGCTGCGCGAGATTGGGTGGGCGCGCGCCGGGGCCCTCGTCAGGTTTCACGGCGGAGGTTCTGTGCATGAAGCCGCTTCCGACGGACCGTCCTCGCGTCTGGTTGTTCGAGCGTCACGCTCACGCTTCGAGCGCCAGTGGGGCCCGCCGCACCGGGTGGTGACTCGCGATGAGGGCCGCTTCCAGGAGGCGCACTGGGGTTGGCGCGGTGAGTGTGGGCTCGAGCTGGTGGTCGTCTCGATGCGAGAGGCCGACCGGTTCCATGTGTTCATCGAGCCCATGGAGGTCGACCACGCCCTGGCCCACCTGGGGTTGAAGGACGAGGTCGTGGAGTGGCGAGCGGACGTGGGGGTCCGCATCCCGCGTGAAGGCTGGGCTCTCACGCGCATGGATGAGACGGGCAATCGCTACGACGTCGCGCAGTCGCCCGAGCGCGCGCATGTGGCGTGCTTCGCGCGCATCCTCGAAGCGCGTGCGCACAAGCAGTCGTGCTCCGTGGAGTTCCGCGGGCCGCCGGCCCATGAGGAGGCCGCGTGGAAGGTCTGGGCCGTCATCCGCCAGGATGAGTACGGCAATCGCGCGGAGGTGGCCCGGCTTCAGTGTGAGCAGGGGGCTCGCGCCTTCGCCGAGGTCTACGAGGCGGACCCCCGGCACAAGCAGACGTACTTCGTGGAGCCCGTGGCTCCGCGTTCCTGAGCTGTTTGCGCGGGTGCGTGGTGGGCGTGTCGAACGGGATGCGCGCACCTCGCGCCATGCAGGCTGGCGAGCGGTTGGAGGCTGCATCACCGTGCTCGGTGCATGGCCTTGCTTACAGCGCTTCGGGAGCATGCGTCGCACGGTGGCTGCGGCATGCGGGAGGACGAGTGGTTGGATGGTGCGCCAGCACGGCCGCGTCACGGGTTGCCGAGGTCCCTGTCGAGGCGCGGGCTGTGGGTTGAGTGCTGCGTGAGCAGGGGCTTCGCTCGTCCTCCGGGCAGGCATCACAACGCTCGTGCTGTCGGATGCACGGAGTCCGTGCGGCAGTGGGGCTGCTTGCTGAACGCTGCATCCGTGCTTCCTCCCGGTGCTCGGAACAGTCGCGTAGCGGGCGCGAGCGAACGTCGCGACACGGTGCCTCGGGCTGCTTGAGGCAAGTCGGGATGGGGTGACGACGAAGTGCATCCTCGACGGGTTTCGTTCACACGTAGCTGCGCGTCCGTCCTGTGTGGAGCGGTCTGCCTCCGTGAGCTTTCAAGGCATTCGAATGAATGGGGATGCAACGCATGGCCGGCTCGGCGATGCCGTCTCGTTGGGGCGCGATGCCTCCCGGTTGCGCTCAACAGAGGGCTGGCTCGCGAAAGCGTCTGGGATGGAGCTTCGCGTCCGGCCTCTTCGTGCGCGGTGCTGCGTGAGGGTCAGTCACCTTTGGGTTCGGTGGGCGCCGCGGTCCGCGTTCCTGAGGACCTCCAAGTCCTGCTTCGTGTTGGTGCCTGACGGCGCTGTTCGCGGGACCTTTGGCTCAGGCAGATGCGAGCGGTGATGCGTGATGGCCGCACCGCTTCGCGCGGGGCGTTCATCCGGCCAGTGCCTCATGCGGACCGTGGTTGCCACTGGGTTCGGCATGGAAGCGCTCCGTGCGTCGCGACGCGCGAGCGGTCGCATCGGCATGAGCGGTCGCGTGCTTGTTCTGGACGAACCGCATGTTGATGGAGGCGGACGTCGAGCGTGGATGCGCGGAGCGAGACCCGCGCGCCGACCTGGATGCGCCGTGGAGGTGATGACCGGACCGCCGCGGAGACGTGCACTGCATGTGGCGGGTGGATGTCGTTCACTCACGCGACTGGCCCAGGTCCCCGTTCCTCGTGGAACGGTGCGCTCGGCATGCGCATGCGTCGTGGTGGAAGAGCGCAGTTGGCCGCGCGCGGAGCATCGAGTGCTCCAGGTGGGCGGAGCGTGGGTGACGGCCGTCAGGTGTTCGCGGACTCAGCCTGCGCGCTCAGGTCCTCGCGGTGAACGACAGCGGATGACTTCGTCTTCGGCCTGGCGCTCGTTCCACATGGAACCGGGAGCGCCTCACCTCGGAAGAAGTCGTCGGCTGTACGCGTGCGCACCTGGGTTCCCGCACCACTCATCAATCGGAGCGTGGGGCGCTGCGAGCACATGGCATCGATGAGTGCTCATCCTCCTGGGCCTGGCCGTTCCACGTGGAACGGGATGGTGGGGAGCGCGGGCCGCCGCGCGACCGGAGTGGCTTGCTCATGCGCGGTGCCACCGTTGTTCTCCGTTGAGCAAGAAGGAGCGAACGCAGGGTCGTGTTGAACGGACGCGACGCGCTCATGCGCGGGCCCATGCTGCTTCACGTTGAACGGGGAGGGGACGCACGGGGAGACAGGTGGAACGGAGGCGGCGCGTTGCGAGTTCCTTCAACGTGCCTGGTGAAGAAGGCGCGAGCGCGTGGGCACGGTGGGTTCATGCGCAGCCCGCACCGTTCCATGTGGAGCAGGAAGGAGGCGCTGGCGCGTGGTCTTGTCTACGTGGGTGCGGCTCGTTCGTGCGCGATGGCTTCTCCGTGGTTCCACGTGGAACAGGAGGAGGCGCTGGCACGTGGCCTTGCTGCGTGAGTGCGGCCTGTTCGTGCGCTGGCCTCCGGGGTTCCACGTGGAACAGGAAGGAGGCGCTGGCGCGTGGCCTTGCTGAGCGGGTGTGACTTGTCCGTGCGCCATGGCCTCCGTGGTTCCACGTGGAACAGGCGGAGAGCGAAAGCGCGTGGCCGTGCTGCACGGGCTCGGCGCGGTCGCGCGTGCCCTCCACGGTTCCACGTGGAACAGGAGGAGACGTTGGTGCGTGGCTGGGTTGAGCGGGGGGGCTTTCCCATGCGCGGCGCCATCGCCTTGCACGTGGTGCGGGAGACATGGGTACGCGCAGGGGTCTGCTGCGTGCGCAGCTCAGCGGCCTGTCCGTTCCACACGGCGCAGCGAGATGGCGTGGACTCATCGATCCGGACACATCGCTGGGATGAGCGAGTGCTGGAGGTTCCCACGCGGAGCCGGTGCTCGTTCCACGTGGAACATGGCCGGGCTGTGAGCACGTCATGGTGGAGAACCGGCGCTGTTCGCTCAAGCGCTCACGCCATCCTCCGTTCCACGTGGAACACGAGGTCAGGAGCGAGTGGCCGCGGTGCGCGAGGCGGCGTGGACACACGCGGCGCTCGCTGCCCGTTCCACGTGGAACATGGAGCGGCGGGCCTGAGGATGATGCGCGAGCGCCTGCTTCCACGCGTGCCCAACTCGCGGCTCGTTCCATGTGGAGCGCCGGAGTGATGGGGATGTTGGCGTGTGGAGCGCAGCGGGCGCGCTCGAACGCGTCCTGGGTTCCACGTGGAACAGGCGGACGGCAGGAGGTCGCTCTACATGGTGGTTGAGCACGCTCGCGTGCGCTGCTTCGAGCCGTTCCACGTGGAACACGAGGGGGGCGCATGGGCATGCCAACACGGCGGTTGAGCGTGCTCGTGCTCAGGACCGCGCTCGTCACGTGCTCACGTGGAGCTTGGGCCCGAAGCTCGCGCCATGAAGGCGCTTGGGCGTGTGGCGGGTCCGGTGGCTTGTTCCACGTGGAACGCGGCGGCACATAAGCCCCCGGGCCGGTGCCACGCCGGGGAGCCTCGGCCATCGGCTTGCTTCACCTTCCAGATGGAGCGGCTCGCGCACCGGCCCACACGGGATGCGGGCGCCGCGTGGGCATGCCGATGCGGCAGTTGAGCGGGCCCCTGGTCATGTCCGCGCCACCTCGCTTGTTCCACGTGGAACGCGAGCACGGTGCCCGCGCTGATGCGTGTTCGCGGCGCCTCGCTTGTTCCACGTGGAACACGGACTCCGCTTCATCAGGTGGGCCGCCGCGGCGTGTCCGCGAGTTCGCGGATGCTTGTCCACGTGGAGCGCGAACTCGGCTTCATCGGGGACCGCCGCGGCGAGTTCGCGAACACCCGTTCCACGTGGAACGGAGCAGCGGCGCCTGGTGGCGGGTCGCGGTGGCTGGAGCCGCCGTGCCGCAAGCGTGCGTCGCGGAGCTGGTGCTTACAGGGAAGAAGAGACCTCGCCGGAGTGGCCCGTCGCGGTGGCAGGAGCCGCCGTGCCGCGAGCGCGTCGCGGAGCTGGTGCTTACAGGAAAGGAAGAGACCTCGCCCGGGGTGGCACGTCGCGGTGGCTGGAGCCGCCGCACCGCATGCGTGCTTCGCGGGGCTGGCGCTTACAGGGGAGGAAGAGACCTCGCCCGGGGTGGCGCGTCGCGGTGGCTGGAGCCGCCGCACCGCATGCGTGCTTGGCGGGGGCATTGATGAAGGTGGATGCCTCCTGGGCGCCGCATCGTTTCGCGTCAGCGGAGTGCTCAGCGTGAGTTCGTGCACCTGAAGAGGTGAGGCGCGCGACTCCACGAAGTGGAGGTGAACGCTCCTCCGTGGGTTGCTCAGGAGTTGCCTCTCGTAGAAGGCGATGGGAGAGGGCGCAGGCTCGTACTCGCCGCAGAAGCGTCCGCCGACTCCTGCTTCGCGTCCATGTCGCGCGGCGCTCACGCCGCAGTCACGGGTGCGTGCTCCGCCATGCGCTCATCGGGCGCGGTCATGAAGGGGAGGCCGCTGCTCATCCAGCACGCAGCGCCAGTTCCACGTGGAACGCGTGGCGAGCTTCGCGGTGCATCGGTGCTCCGCATGCGTCCGCCCAGCGGCCCGTCCGTGGCGTGGGCCGGTTTGAGGCGCTCACTTCTGATGGAGTGGAGGATGAGGCGCGGCGGCGCGCACGGCCGCATCGCCGGTCCGACGGCACGCCGTGCCAGCATGCGCCGCGCGGTGAGGCGTCCGTTCATGGGGCGCAGGTGCTGCCGAGCCGCTGCCCCCAATTGCGCGTCCCCGTTCTCCGCACCTGCATGGGGTGTCGCGCACCTTCCATGCGGATCCGGCGCAGGTGAAGAAACACCGGGGTGCGCCGCCTGCTCAAGCGCCCCATCGACCTGAAGCCCAGGCGCGTGCGCCGCGCACGCGGCGAAGCTCGCGACAGGGCAGGGACACGACGCGTCTCATCACGGCGCGGTCCGTCCGAGCGTGCGTCCCGACCCGACTCAGGTGCGTGTTGCCGGGACGCATTCGGCGCGCCCACGCCGCGCGACTCCGGGGGAACGCGCGCGCGTACGCCATGGCGCACCCCTTGCTCTTGCGCGGAAGCGGTCCCGGCGCCCGCCACCTCCGGCGGGGGCGGGCCTCCCTTTCACCCAGGAGTCAACAGCATGAGACCCATGTATCAATACGGCGCGGCCGACGTTCGCTACGGCCAGTCCATCCAGCTCGGGGGGAACTGCCCGCTCGACCTGAGTGGCACCGCGTCCTACGCCATCGGCTTCTGGCTGCGCCCGCGCGCTCCAGCCTATGACGGCAAGCTGCTGGAGTCCGGCTCGAGCTGGTCCCTGGGCCTGCACGGCCTGAAGCTGACGTTCTGCCTCCCGGGCATGTCGCCGCATCAGGTCTCGGAAATCGAACTGCGGCCCGACGAGTGGCAGTACGTCCTCATCAACTTCGAGTCGACCGGCACCCGCGCTGGCAACTACACGGTGTACGTGGACGGCACGACCCTCATCGAAGGAAGCCAGTCCAACATCACCGGCAGCACGTCACCGTTCGTGCTGGGCACGTCCTGCGACGCGCAGTTCTACAACGTCGCCTTCTGGTCCACCGCGCGGTCGGGAGACGCGCTCAAGCCGGTGTGGGACGTCCCACAGCCGGACCCGACGCTCGCCGCCTGTTACAGCTTCAGCGACGGCTCCAGCACGGATGTCTCCGGCCACAACCTGGGCCAGGCGAGCCTGGAGCACGGCGCGCAGGTGGTGATGCTGGCGCCGTCGCTGCGGCTGGTGAACGGGGCGGTGCAGCCCTCGCCCCGCGACAACCTCACGATGTCGGCGGACGGCGGCCCCTTCAGTGTGCAGGCGTGGTTCCACCTCGACGCGCCGTCTCCGTTCCAGTCCGAAACGCACACCCTGTTCGCGTGCCTGGACAGCGTCAGCAACAAGGGCTTCACGCTGGGCATGCAGTGGGACGGCACCGGGTACAACGTCCACACCACCGGATACGTCGCGGACGGCAGCTGGCGGGGCTGGGGACACACGTCGCAGTTGCCTCCCGGCGAGTGGCACCACCTGGCGGCCACCTATGACGGCAGTGCGCTGACCCTCTATCTGGACGGCGAGGTCAGCCTGAACATCCCTGGCGTCGTCCAGCCCACGCTGTCGCAGCCCGTCTGGCTCTTCGGCGCCCAGCCCAAGTCCAATGTCGCCGGCGGGGCCGCCTACGACTTCCAAGGTCACGTCCAGGCGGCGGGGCTCTGGTCCCGCGCGCTCAGCGCCAGCGAGGTGCAGCAGTACATGTCGCGGGACCCCAGCGACGTCGACGGCTGCGTGGCGTACTACGCCTGGAACGGCACCGTCCTGGGCAACCAGGTGACCGGCTATCCGGCGCTGTTCCAGAACACAGTCACCCCCAGCATCGTCGTCACGCCGCCGTCGGCCTCCACGCCGCCCCCGGGCTCGGACACCACGACGCAGCAGCTGGCGAAGGCCGACCCGCCGCTGCCCTCCGCTCAGATGCTCTTCGCGGAGCCGGTGGCCTTCCCCGACCAGAAGCTGCTGACGCAGGACCAGGCGCAGAACGTCCTCGCCTCGCTGGAGCCCCTGCTGGCCACGCTCCCCGAGTCGACCCTTGAGCGGATGCGGTCGCTCTCCCGAGACAACCTGTACCAGGGGCTGGCGCGGGTGGGCGGCCCCGGCGGCGCGCCCGTGGGCGCCTTCACCGGCCAGGTGGAAGGAAACCACTTCGTCTATTACCACCACACCGCGCGGGGCAAGGTGGAGGCCGGCCGGATGGAGCTGAGCGTCAACACCGAGTGCGTCGGGTGGATTGTCTCCGTCGCGGCGACCGGCTTCTCCATGCTGCTGGCGGCGTTCGGCGTGGGCTTCGCGGGTGCGAAGCTCATCTCCCCCATCCAGAAGGCCGTCACGGAGAGCACCGTGTTGCTCAACACGGTGAAGAGCGTGGCGGAGAGCTCCGTCGTGGACGCCGACAGCATCATCCGAATCATCAAGGCGTTCTACACGGCGGGGACCCTGGGGAAGATCTTCGGCGCCGTGCTGACGGGGAGCTGGTTCACCATCGCCGCCAACTGCGCCATGCTCCTGTTGCAGGTCGCCGCGCTATGGGCGACGGGCGGCGCCTACGTGGCCATCGTGATGCTCCAGCTCGTGGCCAACTTCGCGCTCTTCCTCTACGTGCTCGACCACAAGCCCGCCGGCTGCTGAGGTCCGTACCGCAGCTCCGCGTCCCGGGGCTCCCTGCTCACCTGGGAGCCTCGGGCGCGTGAACGGCGGCCCCACGCGGCGCTCCTGTCCGTGAGGCGCGGCGGGCGAGCACGGCGCCCGCGCGCGGATGTGCCGCCTGGGCGCCGCACGAGGACACCGCGGAGCCACGCCGGCTCCACGCGAAGTCCCTCGCCGCCGACCCCCTGAAAACTGGCACAAAGGTCCGTGGAGACTCCGCGCCGGTCGTGCCGAGCCCATTCCCCCGCCCGGATTCCCGCTCGCCCGGCTGCTGGCACACCGCCCGCGCGCGCCCGAAGCGGTTCCACGGGGAACAAGCCGCCAGGCGCGTTCACCCTGCAGGGTCACGAGCCAGGCCCAGGCACCGACGGGCCCGCGGCGCTGGCCGCATCATTATATACGGGGCTGACGCTGGCACCCCGGCGCGCCGCCTCCTTATATAAGGAGGCACACCCGGCCCGCCTCCAGGCTCCTTCCGGGGACCCGCCGCCGGCCTCGGGCCGCGTAACCCCGTGAAGAGAGCAGGGGAGCAAGGCTCGCCGTGAATTTGATCCGGTACCAAACCGCGTGCTAGCAGCGTGGATCAGCGCGCAACCGTGCACTGCATCACGCACGGGCCCTGGCCAGCGGCCGGGGAGAGAGAGGATGGGCCACCGTGGGTCGTATCATCTGCATCTCCAACCAGAAGGGCGGCGTCGGGAAGACCACCACCGCCATCAACCTCGCCGCGAGCCTGGCCTCCGCGGAGCGCCGCACGCTGCTGGTGGACATGGACCCGCAGGGCAACGCCGGCAGTGGCCTGGGCATCAAGCAGGACAACATCCACGGCACCATCTACGAAGCGCTGCTCAATGACCGGCCCATCACGGAGCTGCTCCACCCCACGGAGCTGCGCTACCTCCAGGTGGTCCCCGCCACGCCGGACCTCACCGGCGCCGAGGTCGAGCTCGTCAATCTGGAGAACCGCGAGTTCCGCCTCCGTGACGCGCTCCGCCCGCTGGCCCCCGAGTACGACTACATCATCATCGACTGTCCGCCGTCGCTCGGCCTGCTGACGCTCAACGCGCTGGCCGCCGCGGACTCCGTCCTCATCCCGCTCCAGTGCGAGTACTACGCGCTGGAGGGCCTCTCCCAGCTCACGCACACCATCGACCTGGTGAAGCAGGGCCTCAACCCGGACCTGAAGATGGAGGGCATCCTCCTCACCATGTTCGACTCGCGGGCCAACATCGCCCACCAGGTCGTCGAGGAGGTGCGCGGGTACTTCAAGAAGCAGGTGTTCGAGGTCATCGTGCCGCGCAACGTGCGCCTGTCCGAGTGCCCCTCGTTCGGCAAGCCCATCATCCTGTACGACATCAAGTCGAAGGGCTGTGAGAGCTACCTCGCGCTGGGCCGCGAGCTGATGAAGCGGGACACCCCCAAGAGCCCTCGCAGGCGCGTGGCTTGAGCCGCGCCCTGGCTGGAGTCACGACGTGGTGAAAGCAGACATGCAGAAGCGGGCCCTGGGGCGCGGGCTGTCCGCCCTCATCCCCCAGGCGGGCGCCACCGGGTCCGGCAAGGGCGAGCAGGCCCCGAAGGCCGGCGTCCTCAAGCTCCCCATCGAGTCCATCCACCGCGACAAGGACCAGCCGCGCCGCTACTTCGACGAGGAGAAGCTCAAGGAGCTCACCGAGTCCATCAAGGCGCAGGGGGTGCTCCAGCCCATCCTCGTCCGCAAGGCCAGTGACGGCTACCGCATCATCGCGGGCGAGCGCCGCTGGCGCGCGTCCCAGGCCGCCGGCCTCAAGGAAGTGCCCGCCATCGTCCGGGACGTGACGGAGGTCCAGGCCTTCGAGCTGGCGCTGGTGGAGAACCTCCAGCGCTCGGACCTCAACCCCATTGAAGAAGCGGAGGGCTACAAGCGCCTGGTGGAGGAGTTCAAGCTCACGCAGGAGCAGGTCAGCGTGCGCGTGGGCAAGGAGCGCTCCACGGTGGCCAACGCCCTGCGCCTGCTGGCGCTGCCCGCGGACGTCAAGGGCATGGTGGCGGACGGCTCGCTCAGCATGGGCCACGCGCGCGCGCTGCTGGGCGTGCCCCGGCTGCCGGAGCTGCAGAACCTGGCCCGGCAAGTCGCGGAGAAGAAGCTCTCCGTGCGTGACACGGAGCGGCTGGTCCAGCAGAGTCGCCCCAGCGGGAAGAAGGACGCGGGCAAGGCGGCACCGAAGCAGAGCCCGCAGGTGAAGGCACTGGTGGAGGAGCTTCAGCGGCGACTGGGTACCAAGGTCCGGCTCACCGAACGAAGCCCCGGAAAGGGCACCATCGAGGTGGACTTCTTCTCGTACGATGACCTCGACCGGCTCTTGAAGCTTCTCAGGAAGGAGTAGGACGTGGCGCTCCTTGGCGGGAAAAAAGACGAAGCATCCAGCAAGCCTCTGTTCAGGCGGGAGGAGGAATCCGTGTCGCAGCGTTCTGGTGAGGTCCACACGCTCCTGGGCAAGGGGAGCGAGTTCGAAGGGAAGCTGACCTTCGAAGGGCAGGTCCGTATCGACGGCAAGTTCCAGGGGCAGATCATCACCAAGGACGTGCTCGTCATTGGGGATGGCGCCAAGGTCCAGGCCGAAATCCAGGCTGGCACCGTCATCATCAACGGCCAGGTCGAAGGCAACGTGAAGGCGACGCAAATCATCGAGCTCAAGACGCCCGGCCGCGTGAAGGGCAACCTGGAGACGCCGTCGCTGTCCATGGACCGCGGCGTCATCTTCGAGGGCTCGCTGAAGATGGAGAACCTGGGCACCACTGGCGCCCGGCCGCCTCCGCCTCCGGGTGGCGAGAAGAAGTAGGCGTGCGTTCCTGGAAGCACATGGCGCCAGCGTCACTGCTGGCGCTCTCCCTCCTGGGCGGCTGCAAGGGTTGTGGCCAGGAGGATGCTGCTTCCGGCACCGGAGAGGATGACGGCCGTTCGTCCTCCATCCGCTCCGGTGTGAAGGTGCCGCTGCCGGACGGCTGGTCCGCGCTGGTGGCGCCGGATGAGAGCTTCCAGGCGGGGCCGCCCGGCCGGCCCGTGCTGCGAGTGGACCTGCGGCGCGGTGAAGGCGAGCAGCTGCCCACCGTGGAGACCCTGGTCGGCCGCGTCCGCGAGGAGCTGAGGGACTTCGAGCTCTCGCTGGACCAGGAAGAAGAGACGGAGCGCTACTCGCTGCTGCGCATCACCCTGGCGCCCCGGCTGGCGGATGGGGGCGTGGGCCAGGAGGCCCCCGGCTTCTTCGGCGCGCGGCGCGTGGGCAACGACTTGTTCCTCTGTGCCAGCCTGCCGGGCGCGTCCGCCGAGGACGTGCTGCGGGCCACCGAGGCCTGCCGCGAAATCCAGGTCCAGGGCGCGCTGCCGTAGCGAGCCGCACCACGCGTCCCAGGCCCTCGCACGTCGAGGCAGGTGGGAGTGTCACCTCCTGACGGAGTCGAGGCAGGCGGGCAGGCGTGCGTTACCACCTCGTGAACATCTGGCGCGGCTCGGGTGTCCCAAGGTTATGCATTTTCAGGGTGCACTTCCGTGCACACCGCGCCGGCATTGACGCCCGGGGACTTTCCCTGGTCGTCACGAATCTTTAACCTGACCCTCCCGGACTGCGTTGGGTGCTCGTCTCGGACCCATCCAGGACCTCCACGCAGTGCCCTCGCAAGGAGTCCCCGCATGTCGTTCTCCGGAATGCTCCCCCTCCAGCTCGCCACCGTGGACATCGCACCTGTCGGAGAGCAGCTGATCGCCGTGGGCGGCCTCGTGGTCGCCGGGCTGGGGGCGCTCTGGGCCGCCTGGACGCGGCCGGCGCCGGTGCCGGTGCCCATTCCCGTGCGCGGCGGCTCGTCGCGCCGCAACCCGCGCCGCTGAAGCACCGTGAAGGGCGCGAAGGCGGGTGAGTCCCCGCCTTTGCGCCCCTGAAAGCAGCACCCCTCCTCAGCGCTTGAAGGCGAGGGAGAGGGCGAAGTCGCCCGCGGCGTCCGTCCACCACTCGGCCAGCGTGAGTCCCGCGGCGGAGAGCTCGGAGGCCACCTGCTGCTGGTGGAACTTGCAGCTCACCTCCGTGCGCAGCACCTCCCCTTCGGCGAAGTCCACCTGCTTGCGCAGCGTGGACAGCCGCACCGTCTGCGCGCGCCGGGACACCAGGCGCATCTCAATCCAGGCGTTCTTCTCATCGAAGGGCGCGAAGTGATCGAAGGCCTCCGGGTCGAAGTCTCCGCCCAGCTCGCGGTTGAGCACCTTGAGCACGTTGCGGTTGAACTCGGCCGTCACGCCCGCGCTGTCGTTGTAGGCGGCGTACAGCCGCTCGCGGTCCTTGATGAGGTCGGTGCCCAGCAGCAGCCCGTCTCCCGGCTGCAGCCCGGCGGAGAGCTGGCGCAGGAAGAGCGCGCGCTGCGCCGGCTTCAGGTTGCCGATGGTGCCGCCCAGGAAGGCCACCAGCCGCCGGCCGCCGCCGGGAATCTGGCCCAGGTGCCGCTCGAAGTCCCCCACCACCGCGTGCACGGTGATGCCCGGGTACTCGCGCGCCAGGCCCGCCGCCGCGCGCCGCAGGAAGGCCTCGCTCACGTCGAAGGGGACGAAGCGCGCCAGTTGGCCCGCCGCCTCCAGCGCGTCCAGCAAGAGGCGCGTCTTCTCGCTGGTGCCGCTGCCCAGCTCGATGAGCGTGTCCGCGCCGCTCAAGCGGGCGACGTCCCCGGCGTGGGCCAACAGGATTTCCCGCTCGCGCCGCGTCGGGTAGTACTCCGGCAGCCGGGTGATGTCGTCGAATAGCTGGCTGCCGCGCTCGTCGTAGAGCCACTTGGGAGACAGCTCCTTGGGCGCGCCGCACAACCCCTGGAGCGCCTCTTCCCGCAGGGCGCGCTTTGCGTCGCCCGGCTTCACGTAGACGTCCACCTGGACTCCTGGCGTGTGCTGCGCCTCTTCACCCGGAGTCGCCACCGTCGGTACCGTTGTTACCCGCATCGCCTCACCTCACCTCACGTTCCGTGCACAGCGGAAGCCGGCGAAAATCTGCCGGCGGTTGGGGAAGTCCCAGTTGCGAAAGCCGTTGCGCACCGCGACCGGTGCGCTGGCCCACGCGCCTCCCCGGAGAACCTTGTAGGACTCGCCGAAGAACACCTCGGAGTACTCGGGGTAGGGGAAGGCGCTGAAGCCCGCGTACGGGCGGAAGTCGCTCGCGGTCCATTCCCACACGTCACCCAGCAGCCCCCAGACGCCGTCCTGGCTGACGCCCTGCGGGTAGCTGCCCACCGGCGCCGGGCCCCAGGTGCTCCCGTCCAGGTTGGCGTGAGCGCGGGTGGGCGGCGCGTCGCCCCAGGGGTATTCGCGGGGGCGGCCGTCACTGCCGCGCGCGGCCTTCTCCCACTCGGCCTCGGTGGGCAGCCGCTTGCCGGCCCAGCGCGCGTAGGCGTCCGCCTCGTACCAGCACACGTGCTGCACCGGCTCGTCCTTGGGCAGCGGCTCCACCTGGCCGAAGCGCCGCCGCAGCCACGCGTGGCCGCCCTGGGGAAGCCAGAAGCCCGGGTGCTTCAGCCCCTCCGCCTGGACGACCTCCCAGCCCTGGGGGTGCCACCAGCGCGCGTCCTCGTAGCCACCCGCCTCCACGAAGACGAGGTAGTCGCCGTTGGTGACGGGGTGCGCGTCCATCAGGAACGGGGCGACGTGCTGGGAGAACGCAGGCCGCTCGTTGTCGTAGGCCCACGGCGACGTGCTGCCCAGCCGCACCTCGCCGCCCGGGATGAAGACCGCTGCCTGCGGCACGGCGCCGGGCCGGGGCCGCGGGCGCGCCGAGGGCACGGGGTACTCCGGCGACGTCATGAGCTGCAGCGTGGCGGCCAGCGTCTCCGCGTGCTGCTGCTCGTGCTGCGCCACCATGCCGAAGACGTAGCCGCCCGCCAGCAGCGGCGCGGCGCTGTCCTGGGGCAGCCGGCGCAGGTGCTCGCGCACCGCCTCACGCACGCGCCGCGCATAGGCGAAGGCGGCCTCGGGCGGCAGCAGCGGCAGCTCGGCGCGCGTGGCGCGCGGGTGCCGGAAGGCGTCATAGATGGCGTCGAACGCCGGGTCGGTGATGGCCGGCGCCCCCAGCGCCCGCAGCAGCCACTGCTCCTCGTAGTTGGCCACATGCGCCACGTCCCAGATGAGCGGCGACATGAGGGGCGAATGCTGACGGCGCAGCTCGTCCGCGGGCAGCCCGCCGAGCATCGCCAGCACGCGCGCGCGCGCCGTCTCCAGCTCGGTCCAGGCACGGGACTTCCAGGGTGGATGGGGCCCGCCTTCCTCTCGCGGGCGACGCCGTTCCTCGGCCATATGGAACATCACCCGTCCAAGGTAGGGAGGCGCCCGGCGTGGAGGTAAGCCCCCGCCCCACCGGCGCCCGAGCGGCTCGTAAAGGACCGCACGTTGCCCGTGCGCCCCCCACGCCTTGTCTCTACGCCGGGGGTAGCGCCTCGTCCCGCGACCAAACGTGAAATCCGAAGTGAAGGTTGAAGCTCAAACACTATACCCATCCGCGCGCGAAGCCACTCAGGGCGCGCTGGAGACGCGGGCCAGTCCGAGCAGGGTGAGCGTGCGTGAGCGTTCATCCCACGCGTACTCCAGCTCCAGCCCGTGCTGGGGCAGGACATGCCGCGCCACCAGGCCGTCGGCGGACTCGGGGGGGCGCAGGGTCGGGTCTCCCAGCCGCTCCAGCACCTGCTGCAGTGCGTGGAACGTCTCCGCCGTCATGCGGCCCACCTCGCGCCACGCTTGTGGCGCGTAATGCACGCGGTGAGGGCCCTGTCTCTGGCGGAGCTGCGGCATGTCCCGGTGACCTTCGTCCTTTCCGGGAGCGTTCGTATGCCAACGGCGTGCCCACACCCCGGCGCTTGGATTTTCAACAAGCTGGGCAGGTGCCAGGCGACCCGTGCTGCAGGAGTTACAGGCGGGCGACCGCGGAGGCGGAAGAAAAGACAGGCTCGAAATCCCGGGAGTCACGGGGCAACTGCCTCCCGGGGCCGCCTGGCCAGGACCCATCCAGGGGTGCGTGACGCGAATGCCCCGGCGGTGAGGCGCGCCTTGGAAATGCGAGGCCGGCCCGGTGGCCGGCCGGGGAGACGGCGCCGTGGGCCCCTGGCGCGTCCTGGCTGCCCGCCGCAAGCGGGCATGCCCAGGTTGAGCGCAGGGCCGCGCATGCGGTAGCCCCTGGCAAGGAGGAAGGATGGCTCGGCGGAGGTACACGCCCTGGTCCGCCACCAACGGCCTGCTCTTTGGCATGGCCGCGGGCGTGGTGCTGGCGTTGGCGGAGGTGGTGCTGGCGGTGGCGTCGGGGGACCCTCCGATGCGGCCGGTGCGCATGTCCGCGGGGGTGCTCCTGGGGCCGCGGGCCTTCACGGCCGCAATCTCCGACAGCACGGCCCTGCTGCTGGGCGTGGGCGTCCACCTGGTGATTTCCGCGGGCGTGGGGCTCTTCTACTCCGTGCTGGATGCGTTCCTGCCGCCGGACGGGCGCAGCCGCTGGGAGTTCCAGGCCGCGGTGGGGATGCTCTACGGCATCTTCGTGTGGCTGGTGAACTTCCAGTTCATCGGGCGGGGCTCCTATCCCTGGTTCCTGGACGTGCCGCAGTTCCCCCAGATTGTGATGCATGCCTTCTTCCTGGGACTGCCGCTGGCGTCGCTGTTCACCGCCGCGGAGCGTCGCCGGCTGCTGCTGGATGCGGCGGAGAGCACCCCCGCCGGCTGAGGCGCGCGAGCGCTTTGAAAAAACGCGGAAGGTATGGTGAAAGTACCCGACCTTGAGGGTTAGCTGGGTCGGCCCTCCTTCCGTGGACTGACACACGTATGGACACAGAGCTGGCGAGCATGCTGGGGGCCGCGTCGAGAGCCGCCCGGGTGCGGATGGGGCTGACGCAGGCGGATGTCGCCGACCGCATCGGCATGGCGTCGGAGGTGTACGGGCGGCTGGAGCGCGGCCACATGCTGCCCAGCGTCCAGAACCTGCGCCGGCTGTGCGTGGTGCTGAACGTGCCGCCCCACGAGCTGCTGGGCCTGGGTGAGGGCTTCACCGCCCCGCCGCCGGTGAAGGAGAAGGTCGCGGCGAAGCACCGCGAGGACGACACGCCGGAGATGCGGCGGCTGATGCGCAGCCTGCGCAAGCTGACGTCGGTGCAGTTGAAGCTGATGAACCTGGTCGCGTCGGCGATGCACCACAAGAAGAAGTAGGCTACGGCGGGTTGCGGGTGGCGAAGGGGAACGTCTGGATGGCGAAGTTCCCCGCCGGGTCATCCATCCACACCTCCACGGTGTGCTCGCCGTCCACCAGCTCGCGCGTGTCCAGCTCCGCCGTCCAGGTGCCGTCCGGCTGGAGCGTGGCGGCCCGGATGCCGGAGCCATCCCGCGTGAAGGCCACCCACCGCACGCCGCTCACCGCGTCCGTCACCCGCGCGGTGAGGTGAACCACCCCGCTGTACGTCTGCCCCGGCACTGGCAGCAGCAGCGTGGCCTGGGGCGCGGCGTCGTCGTAGCGCACCGTGCGCGACAGCGTGGCGCGCATGCCCGTCTCGCTCGTCACGTCGATGGTGAAGGCGTTGTCCCCGGGCACCAGGTCCAGCGTCGCCTGCACGCCGCCGCCGCCCCGGGGCAGCGTGTACGTGCGCCCCGTGGACAGCGTCACCGTGGTGGCGGACGCGGAGTACACGCCAATGTCATAGGGCAGCGCGTCCCCCGGCTGCGGCCCGACGAGCCACCCGTCCGGCAGGCCCGTGGACACCCACGGCGCCTCCGCGTCCACCCACACCGTCAGCATCCGCTCCGTGACGTGGCCCACCGAGTCCGTGGCCCGCACCAGGATGAGGTTCTCCCCCGGCCACAGGTCCACCCGGTGCGTCACGTCTCCGCCGCCCGCGGGCACGTCCGTCACCTGCACCCAGTTGGTCTCCACGCGCACCGGGGACCAGTCACGCACCACCATCCGCACGTCCACGCTGTAGGCCGCCATGGCCTCGCCATTGGCCGGTGAGAGGAAGGTGAGCTCCGGCGCGGTGTTGTCCACCATGACGACGGCCTCCTCGCTGGCGATGCCGCCGAACGAGTCCGTGGCCACCAGCCGGATGACGTTGGGCCCGTCCACCAGCGGCAGCATCGTGTCCACGTAGCCGCCGCTGGGGTCGGGGGCCACCGGGTGGCTGACGCCCTGGATGACGAAGGTGGCCGAGTCGATTTCCGCGCCCGCCGCCAGCGGGGTGACGAAGCCGCACACCTCCAGCGTCAGCGCGTCCGTGAAGCCCGGCAGGCCGCACAGCGTCACCGACGGCGCGGGGAAGGGGGAGGGGTGCACCTCCACGGAGAATGACGCGGCGCTGCCCAGCCGGTTCTCCCGCGCGGGCGAAAGCGTCACGCCGGAGTACACCGCGCGCAGGTCCTGAACGCCCAGCTCGCTCCAGGTGGAGGCGCGAGGCCGCCACACGAAAGCGTAGACGCCGTCCCCGTCCGCGTCGTTGTCCGCGCCCACCGTGACGCCCGCCACGGAGAACGTCACCACGCCCATGCCGGGGCCTTGTGCCTCCCAGCCGCGGTCATCCACCACGCGCGCGGACAGGGTGTTGTCCAGCGCCACCGTGAGCTGTCCGTCCTCGGGCGACAGCAGCGTGGTGGTGGTGGGCACGCCGTCGGTGGGCGGCGGCGGGTTGGTGTAGGTGGTGACGCGCACCGAGCCCTTCACCCCGTCCGCCTCCTGGGAGGCCGCCACCACCATGACGTCCGAGCTGAGCGACGGCGCCAGCCCCTCCGGCGCGGTGATGGTGAGGGTGAGGGTGGCCTCGGTGTCGGGCGCCAGCTCCAGCGTGGCGCGGCTCAGCGTCGCCGTCCAACCGCTGAGCCCGCCCTGGGTGCTCAGCCGGTAGCTGTCCGTCTGGTAGCCGTGGTTGCGCACCGTGACGGGGTAGGTGACGGACTGCGCGCGCGGCAGGTCATGCTCGAAGGGCCGGCGCGTCTCGCCGCTCACGGTGACGCCCACGCTGTAGTCGCCGAAGCACGCCAGCCCCAGCGAGGCGAAGGTGGTGGGGATGTCCGGGTAGCGCGTGTCCGCGCCCCAGCTCCCGTTCACCGCCTGCCGCGCCTTGAGCCACTCCAGCGCCTCCGACATGCGGCCGTCCGCGCCAGGCTTCCGGCCCGCCAGGCACAGCGCGTACAGGGAGATGCCGGTGGCGAACTCGTCCGGTACATCGCCCTCCAGCGAACCCCAGCCCGGCGCGCCTCCGCCCGCGCGCGTGGACAGCAGCCGCGTGGCCATGCGCTCCAGGGCCTGGGTGTTCACCGCGTTGGCGCCGGGGCCGGCGGCCTTGAGGCCCACCATGGCCCACGCCACCTGGTGCGTGTAGCGCTGGCCGTCGGTGTCCGGGCCGTCCGTCCAGTCATTCATGTGCGCGCGCACGTAGTCCGCCGCCCGGTCCAGCGCGGCCTGGTACCGCGAGGCCCTGGCCGGGTCCACGCGCTGCCGGGCCTGGGCAAGGGCCGTCATCATCCGCGCGGTGACGCCGACGTGGCCGTAGCCCACCGGGTAGAAGGGGAAGTCCTCGCGCCAGCGGCCGGTGGCCTCCTGCCGCGTCAGCGCCCAGTCCGCGGCCAGCACCAGCGCGTCCGAGTACCGCGTGCCCAGGTGCGCGTCGTAGCCCGCCAGTCCGAAGGCGGAGTAGCTCGTCTTCGCGTTGGGATAGAAGATGCCCTCGTGGAACCACGAGCCGTCCGCGCGCTGCTCGGAGACGAGCCGCCCGGCGATGAACTCCAGGTTCTCCCGGTTGGTGCGCCCGTTGTACGTGAGCGCGTCCAGGTCGTAGCCGGTGGTGCGCGCGTTCGCGAGGCCGAACATCGCCGCGCCGTGGCGGTGGCACGACGTGCAGCCGAAGCGCACCGACCAGTTCGCCGCGTCCGCGCTGAGGTAGTTGATGGCGCGCTGCGCGGACTCCGCGTTGGTGGCCGCCCGTGCGGGCCCGGCGAAGAGCAGCCCCGTCAGCGTGACGAGGAAGAACGTGACGCGCGCGAGCGTCGCGCGCGGCAAGACAAAAGAAGCGGCGTGTGAGGGCATGGGGGCTCGCGTGAAGAATACCTCGCTGGGCATTCATGCAAGCAAAGCGCCCGAGGAAGTGAGCGCATGCCTGTCATGGAGACATGACAGCCCTCACCTTCGCGTGAGGGTCGCGCATCACCCCGAGGCCACTTCACCCCGAGGCATTCAAGACACATGCGCAATCCCTGCTCATCGCGCTGACGCGCCGCGTGTGCGACTCCCGCGCGATTGACAGGACACGCCAGACCTTCGCTGGATGCCGCGTTGGCGGTGAATCACACGCATTCACGCGACAGGCATTGCGTGGCGTCATCGCGGTGCTGTGTCTCCCGGGACGGGCGTCTCCGACGGTGGGCGTGGCGAAGGCCCGCCTTCGAACGGGGGCCACGCGCGGTACCTGGACTGGCGCACCCTGCGCGCGCCGGTCCTCGCCGCATCCGCCTGTCTTCCACGCCGCGTTATTCGGAGGAGCCGTCCCGGACGTCAGCTCCCGATGATGTCGAAGGCCTGGCCGAGTCCGCGGGCGAGCGCGGCGTCGTAGAGGGCGCGGGCCAGGGCCACGTCCTGGAGGGCGAGCCCGGTGGAGTCGAAGACGGTGATTTCGGTGTCGCGGGTGCGGCCGGGCTTCTTGCCGGCGACGACCTCGCCCAGGGTGCCGGCGATTTGCTCGGGGCGGAGGAGGCCATCATGGAGCGGCACGTTGACCTCGCCGGAGTGGAGGGCCTGCTCGGAGTCGTCGATGAAGACGCGGCCCTCGGTGAGCA
Organism: Myxococcus sp. SDU36; assembly: GCF_030168875.1. NCBI lineage: Bacteria > Pseudomonadati > Myxococcota > Myxococcia > Myxococcales > Myxococcaceae > Myxococcus > Myxococcus sp. SDU36. Next base: position 6,494,022 of record NZ_CP077414.1, on the reverse strand, counting down.
GGCGCGCATCCAACTCCTGCTTGCCGGGGGCGTCCGCGCCCATGGCGTTGATGTGGGCGCCGGGCTGGAACCACTCGCGCTTCACCACGGGGGCGCGGGCGGGGGTGGCGGTGCAGACGATGTCGGCGCCGCAGGCCTCCTGGGTGCTGACGATGCGGCCACCCTTCTCGGCCTGGAGCGCCTTGGCGGCGGCCTCGGAGGTGTCGGCGAGCAGCAGCTCCAGGCCGTCGCCGAAGAGGGCGCGGTGCGAGTCGATGAGCACGCGGGCCTGCACGCCGCAGCCGACGAGGCCCAGGGTGCGCGGCTGCGGCTTCGCGAGGAACTTGGAGGCCACGCCGCCAGCGGCGCCGGTGCGCCAGGCGGTGAGCAGGGTGCCGTCGAGGATGGCCAGCGGGGAGGCGGTGTCCGGGTCGCTGAGGATGTAGAGGGCGCGGACGGTGGGCAGGCCGTGCTTCTCCGGGTTGCGCGGATGGGCGTTGACCCACTTCACGCCCGCGGCGCCGTCGAGGAACGCGGGCATGGCGCGGAAGTCGCCGTCGTAGGAGGGCAGGGACAGGTACACCTTGGGCGGCATCAGCGACTCGCCGAGGCCGTGGGCACGGAAGGCCCGCTCGACGGCGGTGAGGCCGAGCTCGACGGTGTACAGCCTGCGGAGGTCCTTCGCGCTGAGGATGAGGGTGGGCATGGCCGCGCTATATAGCGCTGGAGGCGTCGTGGCTGACATTGGAAGGAATCAGGGAATGGACCTGTCTACTTCACCGCTGTTCGAAAGGCTCGCACGGGCGCGGCATGTGCTCATCGCGGGCGCGGGCGGTGGCTTCGACGTGTTCAGCGGGCTGCCGCTGTTCTTCCGCCTGCGCGAGCTGGGCAAGCAGGTGTCCCTGGCCAACCTGAGCTTCACGCGGCTGGAAGCCGTAGAGGGAACCTGGCTGGCGCCGGGCCTCATGGAGGTCGAGGCCCATACAAAGGGGCCGGTTCATTACTTCCCGGAGGGGCTCCTGGCGCGCTGGTTCCAAGGCCGGGGTGAGCGCGTCCCGGTGTACTGCTTCGAGCGAACGGGCGTGGCCCCACTGCGTGCAGCGTATGCGTTGCTTTGGGAACGGCTCGGCTTCGATGCCGTGGTGCTGGTGGACGGAGGTACCGACATCCTCATGCGCGGGGATGAGGTGGGGCTGGGCACGCCCGAGGAGGACATCAGCAGCCTGTCCGCCGTCGACGCGCTGCCACTGGAGGACAAACTGGTGGTGTGCCTGGGCTTCGGCGTCGACCGGCACCATGGCGTCTGCCATGCGCACTTCCTGGAGTCCGTGGCCGCGCTCAGCCAGCAAGGGGCCTACCTGGGGGTCACCGCGTTGTTGGAGCCCATGTCCGAGGTCGCCCTGTATCGCGACGCAGTGACGTACGTGTGCGAGCGCATGCCACGCGCGCCCAGCATCGTGTCCTTGTCCGTGGTGAGCGCCGTGGAAGGGGCATACGGAGACGTCCACCGCACGGTCCGGACCGAGGGCAGTCAGCTGTGGATCAACCCGCTGATGAGCATGTATTGGGCCTTCGACCTGGCGGCAGTCGCACGGCGATGCCTCTATCTGGACGCGCTCCGCGACACGCAGACGGCGTGGGAAGTGGCGGACCGCATCGAGACCTTCCGAACCCAGTGCCAGACCATCCGACCGTGGAAGGACGTCCCCGTGTGAGCGTCGCAGGGTGGGCCGCGTCAGTGGTGCGCGTCCACCCACTCCGCCAGGATGTCCGCGTGGCAGGGACCGGGCTTGCACCAGCAGCCCAGGCGTCTGCCACGCAGCGTCAGCACGGCGGCGCGGTAGTCCGCGTCATGCCGGGTGCGCAGTTCCAAGTACCAGCGGAACGCGTCGAAGGCGTCCTCGTCCGGCCCCATGCGACGCAGGGCCTCCTCACGGATGCGCTCCTGCTCCGCCTCCGGAAGCATCCCCAGCCACGGCGCGAAGTAGGTGCGCAGCATGGCGCCTGGAGTGCGCACGCCCCCGGGCTTGAAGGGGTTGCCGAAGCGGCCGGGCACCGGGTTGAGCGGGCTCGGCTTCGCATAGGCGCGGAAGGCCCGGCCCACGTACACGTCGCAGCCGTCGTGGACATGGACCGCCGTGGTGCGCGTCACGGTCATCGGCGTGGCCTCCCGAGCGCTACTTCTTGCGCTTCTTGCCCGCGGCGGGCGCGACGACGGGCTCCGGGGGCTTCTCCGCGGCGGCCTTCAGTGTGTCGCGCTCCTCCACCACCTTCGCCACTTGCTCCTCCAGCTCGCTGACGCGCTCCTTCAGCGTCGCGTTCTCGGCGCGCAGTGTGTCCGCGTCCTTGCGCAGCGTGTTCGCCTCCACTCGCGCCCGCGTCAGCTCGCGCGACGACGTGCAACCCACGGCGAGGGGAACCACCGCCAGCGACACCACCGTCATCCATGCCTTCATGTGACTCAGCTCCTGGACGCCCGGACCCAGGGCCTTGAGCCCCGTCGGACCGGCGTCGTGGCGCGGAGCGTAGACATGGAGCCCGTGTCACAGGAAGCCGCGTCAATTGGTTGCATCTCCAATGACGTTGTCGCTGAGCTCTTGAATCCAGACGTGCTCCGGTCCCCAGGTGAAGAGGAGCCGGTGCTTGGAGATGACGGTGAAGCCCGGGGCCTCCACCGGCCGCGTCACGGTGAGGATGCGCGTGCCGGGGCGGCAGGTGCGGAAGCGCTCCACCAGCCGGGCGCGTGTCTGGGGCGTCAGCGCCGTCCAGTTGGTGAAGACGTGCGTGGCGTCCTGGAGGTCCGCCTGCGTCGCATCGCCAAGCACGAGCTGCGCCCCAGCCTTCTCCACGGGCTTCCGGGCCAGGTCGACGTGGTGCTGCATCAGCTCCACGCCGCGAGCCTCCGCGCCCAGCCAACGCGCGGCCAGCAGCGTGCGGCCCCGCCCCGCGCCCAGGTCCACCAGCCGCGAGCCACGGCCCAGCCCCGCCTTCCAGAAGAGCCACACGCCCGTGTGCACCGGCATCTCGCCGTACATCAGCTCCTTGAAAACCTGCCCGCTCGCCTGGAGGACGCGCGTCGTTTCGAAGGAGCGCTTCAACCGGTAGGGCGAGACGCGCACCTCGCGCAGCCACAGGCCCAGGTAGGGAGGGAGGAGCCGGGGGTGGCGCAGCAGCACCAGGACGTCACCGAGCCGGGTGAACAGCTCGATGAACACGATGCTGATGCGCAGGACGACCAGCGCCGGCAGGGACATGCCGTAGTCGTCGTCCTGCTCGGGCGGAGGAGAGGGGGGCGCCGTCACGGTTCCTCGGAGCTCGTGAGGATAGCACCCCGAGGAACCGCGCCCGTTGCTTCGCGTCAGCGCAGCCGCGGCAGCGTGGTGCCGGTGCCTTGTTTTCGGTGGCCCCCCAGCTCCAGCATGTCCCGCGTCACCACGGCCATCCGCGTGGGGCCGCTCATGGCCTCCCCACAGAAGGCGTAGACGAAGTTCGTCTGGGCCTTGCCGGTGAAGGCGGGGTGCTGGAAGAGGTCGTACTCGAAGTGCCCCGTCACCAGGGAACCCTCCTCCAAGGGAGCGTCCTGGAAGCAGGGGACGCGGAGGGACATCACCTCGGCCTCACCGGTGCGGCTGCCAATCACCACCAGGGAGACGGGGACGATGGCCACCGGGCGGGGCTCGCCGTAGCCGTCGTCGTCACCCTGCTCCGGCCTGTGCGGAACCCGCTCGTGAGCCAGCACGGGCACCTGGAAGGTGCCGCGGATCCACGCGGGCCGACCGGGCTCGTACAGGAACACGCGCTCACCGTGCACGGCGATGCCTGGGGCCTCCGGCGGGGGAGGACTGCCGGGCCGGGCCTGGAACGGGCGTTCGTCTTCACCGGGCGCGTACCGCACGGGCTCGGGCGGAGGTGGCTGTTGCCTCAGTGCCTCCAGGAAGCGGGCGACTTCTTCGTCCTGGTAGCCGGCCGTGGGGCGGGTGACGTGGACCTGTACTCGGTTGGACGTGCGGTCCAGCATCAGCGCCGTCAGCAGGTAGTGCCCGGGCTGTTGCAGCGAATCCAGCCGGAGCGCGTCCGTCTGCTCGACGATGGCCAGGGCGCCAGGGCCCGGGGGCTCGGAGGGCGGCGGGTCCTGGTCGAACAGCCCCGGCTGCTCCGGTGGGGCGAACAACGGGGTGAGGTCGAGCGTCCGGTCTTCCAGCCGCACGGCCACGAGGTGGCCGGCGCTCCAGGGGTCGTAGACGCGCAGCTCCTGCTGTGTAGCCGCGTACAGCGCCAGCAGGGGGATGCGCTCGCTCCGCGCGAGGTCGGCCTCCGCTGGCGCGTCCAGGAACAGCCCATACCGTCCCTCGGGGAGGAACTTGCGCAGCACCCGCGAGCTGAACTTGAACGGGTCCGTCCAGTAGTCCTGGCCCTCGATTTCGAAGATGCCCGGTGCCATGTCCGCTAGGCCTTCCAGTTCGTCGTGATGTCGAGCGCGTCGCTGGCCCGGATGTAGCGCGTGCACTCCGGGCAATAGTTGAACTGCACCGTCTTCATCTGGTCCCCCTGGCCGAAGAGGACGCAGTTGGTGTCGAGCTGGAAGTCGATGGAGGCAAAGCTCCTGGCGCTCAGGTCCTTCCCGCCGGTCTTCAAGCCATGCGCGCAGTGCGCGCCCTTGTGGCCGCGGCCCGCGTAGAAGAAGCCCGCGGGGATGAAGGCGTCGAACGGGATGCCTGGAATCTGGTGCCTGGGGATGCGGCCGCGCTTGTCGGTCGCTTCACCTTTGTTCTCGATGTACGCGTGGCCCAGGTTGTGGCCCATCTCATGGCACAGCGTGCGCGCGACGCCTTCCGCGGAGCCCAGGCCCATGCACGGCGTCATCCGAATCTTCCCCTGGAGGGCGTTGGCGTTCGCGCCCATTTGGAAGTGACGGAGCCCCACGGTGACCACGATTCGGTGCTCGTAGCCGTTCCATTGCAGGTACTGCCCGGGGTCGGTGGGGTCCGTGTTGGGCAGCTTGACCTTGAACTTCTGTGCGGAGACGAAGTCGACCCACTTCGAGGCCTCCGCCTCGCTCGTGGGAAGCACCTCCGTGGGCGCCTCCCAGGAGTCCCAGAGGGAGTTGAGGAGGCCTTGTCCTGGCTCGGGCTCCCTCCAGATGTCCGTCTTGTCCAACCAATCGGTGTCGCCCTGTTGGCGGAAGCCGGTGATGCGCCAGTAGACCTTCTCCACCCCCCACAGGTCCGCGGCGCTCTTGCACACGGGGTTGCGCAGGGAGGTGAGCTGCCCTTTGGCCGTCGAGTGCGCCACCGGGGTGTCGTTGGCCTCGAACACGGCCACGTACTCACCGGGTGTCGCGTCGGCCACGTTCGCGTCATCGTCGGACAGCGTCTTGGGCAGCATGTCCGTCCAGACGAGCATGAGCCTCCGAGGGTCCGGCGCCGGATTGTGGAGGGCGCGGTCCCTGAGCGCATCGAGGTCCGCGGGGGACAGGAACGTGCAGTTCTTGTCCGGGGTGAGCCTGGGGTGGACGTACGCGCCCGGCATGATGAAGGTGTCCTCGCCGCCTCGGGCCGACAGCAGGGCATTGATGTCGGCGGCCGTGTAGACGGCGCGGAAGGCATCCGGGAACTTCAGCTCGATGAACAGCGGGTCGAGGATGCGCTTGAGGGCGGCCTCGAAGTCGGGATGCGGCCCGGGGGCCACGTCGTCGTTGTTGACGATTTTGTCCCAGCCCTGCCGCAGGCTGCTGTGGGGGACGACGAACTCGGACTCCAGCCGCCGCCAGTTGCACACCCAGAGCTCGTCGTCGCCCGTGCCGTCATCGAAGCCGACCTGGATGTGACAGCTGTCGCCGCCGGCGTAGCCGAGCTGGACATGGAACACGCAGCTGCCGCCATTCGCGGGCAGGGCGAGCTGGGCCTTGTAGACGAGGTCCGCCGTCCCCGGCGCCGCGCCCGGGTCCGTGCTGGTCTGCTCCGCGCCGTTGAGGATGAGCGCCGGACGCGGCGTGGTCCGCTTGCTGTTGGTGGCCTTGAAGGTGACGCACACGCTGAGCTTCTGGTCCTTCAGGCCGAGCGCCCGGTCATGCGGGGCCACCTCCACCTTCATGATGTTCCCGGCGTCCGTGCCGTCGACGAGGGGGAGGTTCACGTACTGCTTGAAGGGGGCGTCCTCGGCCTTCCCGTCACCGTGCGAGATGATTTTCGCCGTCCACGGGAGCTGGGAGACCTTGAGCGTGTAGCGCGCGGCCTCTTCCGTGGAGGCGAGCTTCTCCTCGAGCTTCCAGGGCGAGACGGCGTCGAGGCTGTAGGCCATCTGCTTGAGCGGGCCGGTCCAACTGCCGCCGGTCACCGTGGGCTTCTCAATCTCCCCCCCTTGCTCCAGGGAGAAGGTGAAGCCCTCCGCCGAACCCTTGGCGCCCTCCTTCATCTGGACGTCGAGCTTCAGGTTCCTGGGCCAGACGCGGAAGGTGTCCTTGCCAGAGAGGAGGTCCTCCTGGTCCGGCAGCTTGTACTTCCACGAGATGACGTAGTTCTCCTTCCCGGCGGGGACCTTGCCGCAGGTGTGCTGGTGGCGCTTGGCGGTCGCCTTCTCTTCCTTGCCGTTGCCATCCGTGTTGAGGAGGGTGAACTCGACGTCTTCCTCGGTCTCGACGCCGGCCAGGTCGAGCGGGTCGCCCTCATAGACCTCGTATTGCACGTGGAACTCCTTGTCGGGAGATGGGCTCAGTCACGCTTGGACTGAGGGGAAAGGGCGGCCCTGGCGGAGCCCGAGGGCTTCGAAGCGGAGGTGGCCTTGGCGGTGCTCGGAGGCCGTGAGGTGACGGAGGCCTTGGCGGAGGTGGGGGGGGGCGTTGCGCCTGGGGCCTGGGGCTCCCCCGAGCGGGACGTCACCTGGGCCTTGGCATGGAGCGGAGGCCGGCGCTTCACGGTGGCGACGGCCTTGGGAATCACGCACCGGACGGGGACGATGAGGCTCTTGGTTTCGCTCTCTCCCAGGGAGAAGGGCTCGGGAGGCGCATCGATGCGGTAGTTCCTGGCGTGCGCGCCCGTGAGGGTGAGCCGCAGCGAATAGGCACCGCCTTGCAGCGGACGGAAGGTGACGGCGCCCGAGTCCACGGCGGTGGCGCCCTGCTGTCCCGTGGGGCCGGTGAGCTGGACGGACGTGTCGCCGATGAGCTGGCCGTTCTCCGGGCACCACACCTGGACGATGACGGTGGCCGCGGTGGCGGGGCAGCGCATGACGGGGGCGCCCGCATCCGGGGGAGCGTTGGCGACGTCCTGGGTCGCGCGGTCGGTCCAGTCAGCGGTGGGTGGCATGGGGGACCTCGCTGTCTTGCTGCTTCAGCATGCGGAGAATCATCCCGGCCTTCTCCTCGGAGGGAATCGACGCCGAGCGCAGGAGGGCGCCGCTCCAGGCCATGGCGGGGGTGTCCTCGAAGCCAGGGCCCTTCGCCACGACGAGGTCGGTGAGCAGGGTGATGCTCTTCGCGTCCTGGATGCCGTGGCGCTGGGCGGTGGCGAGCCCCGCTTCGACGAGCGCGAGCGCGGCGGCGGGGCTGAGGGCGCGCATCCGCTCGGGGAAGACGCGGCGCAGGTGCGCGAGCAGCCGCTCCTGGACGCTGGGCTTCGCGGGATTTTCGAAGGCCTGCATCTGGGCGGCGCGGATGGTCAGCGCGCCCTTCCACGGGCCCTTGGCGACGCCGTGGCCGGGGGCGGAGCGGCGGCAGGTGGTGGCCCAGGACGCTGCGTCGTAGCCGGGCGTGGTTGAGTCCGCGAGCACCTGGCCGAGCGCGAACAGCACGGCCTGCGGCGTCTCTCCCAGTCCCTGCCGGTGCGCGGTGGAGAGGCCCTCTTGAAGTCTCCGGAGGGCCTCGGCTTCGCCCAGGGCGCGGTACTCCCAGGCGTAGTGTTGCTTCAGCGAGGCCAGCGCGTGCCGCAGCAGCGGTAAAGGCACTGCTCCCGCCACGCGGTTCCAGGAGGACATGGAGGTCAGGTATCGCACGTTCGGCGGGGTCGGCGTGAGGACCTGGCTGGCAGGTCGAGCTCGCCTGACGTGCGGGCGTGCCTCCAGATTCACTCAGGCATTCGCCCAGGCGACGACGGCGCGCTCCAGCCGGTTCTCGGCGAGGTCCTCGGGGTGGATGAGCACGTAGGGCCAGTTCGTTCCCCACTGGAACCCGGAGGCGTTGTCGAAGTCGATGCGCAAGAGCTGTGCGTACGCCTGCGGGGCGCTGTCTCGCCCGGGAGGCGGTACGAAGGAGTAGGGCGCATCGAGCCCCGCGCCGCGGTGCCCGGACAGGCGGTGGGTGCCCGGACTCCGCTCATCCTCCAGGTAGCCTGAAGGCGCCCAGGCGTTCCAGGTGTCACGGAGTTGCGCATCGCCCGAGGACAGTGGCGCTTCCCACGCGTCACCTCCCGGGAGTGACCAGCCAGCGGAGAACCGCATCCGCGTCTCCCAGCGTCCGACGCAGGGAGGCGGTGAGACAGGGAGGGCGCGCGCTTCGGTGGGCTCGGGATACCAGCGCACACGGAACGAGTTGGCGGAGCAGTCCGGGGCACGAAGGTCGCGGTCGAGCGCGAAGAGACCCCGCCGAGGCAACACGGCAGGAGCCTCACTCAGTTGGGTGAAGTTGAGCTGCCCGAGGAAGTGGAAGCCCTCCCACGTCAAGCCCGCCTCTTCGACGTAGGGGATGCCGCCGAACTTGCTGTCGAGCGTGGGGAGCACGGGCTGCGCGGCCCTGTGGCCCATCAGCCTGTGGAGGAGGGAGGGCCGGAGGGGCGAGCGAGAGACGCGCTCCGAGCGGATGTACAGGCACGGGGAAGGTGCCATTTCGAGGAACCGCTCGATGTCGGACTCGAGTTCCGGTGAGTGCGAGCGGAGCCTCCGCCGGAGGTCCTCGGGGAGTTCGAGCGGAGGTTTCATGACATCGAGCCTACTGAGCCTGCCACCCACGGTACCGAGCGGAGTGAGGGAGAGGCCCATGACGCGGGGACCTCCGGCCGGTGTCGCGTCAATGTACGTGACGGGGCCACGCCGCCCCGTTGTCGAGGCTCACCTTTCGCGAAGTCGAGGCACAGTCCCTCCGTCCTGAGAGAACAGCCTACGTGTCCTCTCCGCGCCGGGACGGAGGCCACAGCGCACCGAGCTTCAGCTCGAAGTCCTCGAACGGCGCGGCCCGGATGAAGTCCTCGTCACCATGGACGCCCAGCTCGACCCAGCGGTCATTCATGAGCTCGCTCACGGTGAGCGTGCGCGCATCCAGGTCGATGAACCAGAGATGGCGGATGCCGATGCGCGCGTAGAAGGGGCGCTTGATGCGCTGGTCGTACGCACGCGTGCTGGGGGAGAGAATCTCGCAGGCCCAGTCCGGAGCGAGCGTCCACCGCCTGGCGGGGAACTCGGGGACGCGCTCGCGACGCCACCCGGCCAGGTCCGGAACGAACTCCGGCGAGCCCTCTACCTGGGCTCCAGGCTCAGCCAGCAGCCACCAGCCATCATGCCCTCCGCGTCCCCGTTGAAAGGGCCCGTCCAGCTCGGCGATGAGCCTGCTCTCCAAATAGGAGTGCCCTGCCATCGGACGCGGATGCGCATAGAGCGTCCCATCGATGATCTCCCCCACGACCCCCTCCTGAAGCGCGTCGATGTCGGCGAGGGTGGCAGGATGGTCCAGCTTTCGAGCGCCGTAGCCCATGCCGACAGTGTGGGGATAACACCGGACGCTGACAAGCAGCCGCCACCGGTGCTTGCTTCTTCGTCGGAGGACGCTTCATCAGCGGGAGGATGAGGTCCGAGCCGGCGATGCGTTCGGGCAGCGGCACGTCCATGGCGCGCGAGGCCCAGACGATGGGCCTCCCATCCACCACCGACTCCTCGAGGGCGAGTTGGCTAATGCGCAGGCGCGCCCCAGCCGGTTCTCGGCGAGGTCCTCGTGTCACGCCTGGGAGCTAGGTTTGACGGGGCGCCTCGCACGGACTCGAGGCCACGGGGGTGCCTATGCGGCTGATTTGGATGCTCTTGCTGCTGCTCATCGGGCCGGCGTGCGCGACGGTGCGTGTGGTTCGGCTGGACACGGGAACCGCGGCGCCCACCGTACACACACCGCGCGGCGTGGAAGGCGCCAGTTCCGTGGAGCTCGACGACGAAGCGTTCGAGGCCACCGTGGTGTCGTTAGCCCGGGAGGTGGAGCCTTCGCTGCATCCCCTGCGCGATGCGCGGCGGCGCTTCGGTGTACCGGACAGGAGTGGCGTCTACGCATACGAACGCCGAAGCCAGCGGCTGATTCCCATGGAGGAGCGCGCGGACGGCCCCCGCTTGTTGATGGCTTACGCGGACGAAGAACTGACGCGCGACTACGGCCGATGGTGCGCGCGGAAGCGGCAGCCAGGGGACTGTCTTCGACTGTTGGATGAAGGCCCGCTGCTGGCCAGCGATGGGAAGTACACGCTGGCGATGGCCATCGCCATGGACTCGGTGTGGGAAGAGACGGCCGAGGCGCTGGAGGACATGGCCGACCCGCAGGCACTGCTGGCGACGGTGAGTGCCTCCGTCAGCATGTACCTGCTCCTCTGGTCGCTGCCCGAGCCCGTGAGCAAGGGCGCGGCCGCCACCCTGACCGCCATCGCCATTGCCTACCTGGGCGTGGACACGGTGTGGCGCTTGCTGGATGGGTGGATTGCCCTGGTGCGCCAGGTGGACCGGGCCACGTCTTTCGAGCAGGTCAGCGAGGCGGGAGAGGCCTACGGCGAGGTGCTCGGAGAGAATTCCGCGCGCATCTTCGTCATGCTGGCCACGGCGGCCATCGGGAACACGGCGGGGCTGGCGGCGAAAGCGCCCAGGCTGCCGGGCTCCTCACAGGCGGCGCTGAACGTCGAGGTGCAGGCGGGCTACCGGTACGCGGCGCTCGGGAGCGTGGAGTCGGTGGCGATGACGGCTGAGGGCTTCACCGTCGCGCTGGCACCGCATGCCGTGGCCATGACGGCTGGTGGCACGGACGGCACGCGCCGCACGCAGAAGCACCACATCGCCACGAACAAGAACGATGTTTCGAAGGCGCGGGGTGGGCCGTGGACGCCGCGATTCAAGGCCATCTTCAAACGGGCTGGGATGAAGCTGAAGGACCCTGAGAACATTGTTCCCGTGGCAGCGCACCGAGGGCCGCATCCTCGCGAGTACCACGAACAGGTCCTCTTCACGCTCGAAGAGGCCACGAGCACCTGTCGGACCATTGTCCAATGTCGCGAGGCGCTGACCCGGGCGCTGAACCGCCTGGCTCGAGAGGTCACGACACCCGGCACGCGGCTCAACGCACTGGTGACTTCGGGCTCGCGGCGCTAGGAGAGTTCCACCATGGCGAAGCGGTACTTCCAGCTCACGGATGACATGTATCTGCCCAAACGCTGGGAGCTTGGGGCCCTCGTCGGACCCGATGCAGCCGAGATGCAACCGGCGCTGCTCAGGAGCGGAGCCCCTCTCTCAATGACGGGCCGGTTGGAGGTTTCCATTGAGGAACCCGGCCGTCCGCTCGACTTCACCCACGCGCCGTACAGCATTCCCATCGTGCACGTCCGGGTGGCGTCCCTGCTTGCGGAGCGAGTCCCAGACGAGGTCCAACTCCTACCGGTAGACATCCCAGCACAGCCCGACCAGTACCTCGTGCTGAATGCCCTTCGGCTCATCCGGTGCATTGATGACGCCCACTCCTCAGAGGTCCGTTACTGGGAGCCCGAGGACGGCATGCCGGAAAAGGTCGGGACCTACTTCTCCATCTCGGGCTTGCGCATCGACCCCACCCAGGTCGGCGATGCGCGGCTGTTCCGCACCTGGGGATGGACGGGGGCCCTCATCGTCTCCGAGGACCTCAAGGTCGCGCTGGAGCGGTCCGGCGCCACGGGGATGAAGTTCACCCCCGTGTGACGTGCGCGGCTACTCCGGCTTCTTCGTCCCCGTCCGCTCCCAGAACTCGCGCAGCAGAATCGTGGCGAAGCGGGAGTCATTGGGCTCGTGAAGCCTGCGCGTGAAATTTCATCAGCGGGAGTAACGCGCGGATCCGAAATGAACAGACTCCTGACCCGGGGGAAATGAGGCAGAACGTTCACCATGCCGAGCCGCTACTTCAAGCTGACCGAGGACAGGCACGCGGGAAATTGGGACCTGGGTGACCCCTTGGACGAGCAGGGGCACGAGGTGGAGGACCCGTGGGTGTACGCCGCCGGTCAACCCATCCACAGCCCCAGCGGTCGTCTGACCATCCCCGTCGACGCGCCTGGAAAGCGGTTGGACTTCTGCACGGCGGGCGTTGGCGTGACGCCCGTGGTGCACGTCAAGGTGGCCTCGCTCTTCGCGGAACTGGCCCCAAATGACGTGCAGCTCATCGCCGTGGACCTTCCGGGACAACCGGACTCGTACCTCATCCTCGTCGCCACCCAGCTCATTCGCTGTATCGACGACCATGCAACCCGGGAGGTGCTGTACTGGAAGCCCGAGGACGAAAGGCCAGAGAAGCTCGGCCTGTATCGCTCCGTGGCGGGCCTGCGCATCGACCCCTCGAAGGTGGGCGGCGCCAAGGTGTTCCGCACCTGGGGCTGGCCCATCGCCCTCATCGTCTCCGAGGACCTCAAGGTCGCCCTGGAGCGGTCCGGTGCCACGGGGATGAAGTTCACCCCCGTGTGACGTGCGCGGCTACTCCGGCTTCTTCGTCCCCGTCCGCTCCCAGAACTCGCGCAGCAGAATCGTGGCGAAGCGGGAGTCATTCAGGATGTACCGCCGCCACAGGCGCTTGGGCTCGTTGACCAGGCGGTACAACCACTCGAAGCCCGCGCGCGAAATCCACACGGGCGCGCGCTTCGCCGTCCCGGCGATGAAGTCCAGCCCCGCGCCAATGCCAATCGCCGTCGTGGGGCCCAGCTTGGACGTCACCTGCGAAATCCACACCTCCTGCTTCGGGCTGCCCAGCGCCACCAGCAGCAGGTGCGGGTCCTTCTCGCGAATCCTCGCGACAATCGGGTCGTTCTGCGCGTCACCGCCGTCCACGCGCACCATGGGCGAATCCCAGCCCACCACCTCCACGCCGTACTGCTCGCCGACGATGCGGCCCACCTTCTCCGCCACGCCGGGGCCCGCGCCCAGCAGGTACACGCGCCACTTGCGCTCCGCCCCCAGCTTCATCAGCGGGAGGATGAGGTCCGAGCCGGCGATGCGCTCGGGCAGCGGCACGTCCATGGCGCGCGAGGCCCAGACGATGGGCATCCCATCCACCACCGAAATCGCGGCGCGCGAGTACGCCTCGCGGAACTGCGGGTGGTCCTCGGCCAGCACCACGTGGTCCACGTTGGCGGTGAACACGTAGCCACCCTGGCGCGAGTCCACCAGCCGGCCAATCTCCGTCACCGCCTCCTCGAAGGTGAGCTGGTCGATGGCGAGCTGGCCGATGTTCAGGCGCGCACGGCCAGTGGTGAACGGGGTCTGCGGGGACACGGGAGTCGCGGCGGAGCTCATGGCTTCTTCACCGTCAGGTCGAGCACGGTCATGGAATAGGGCGGCAGCCGCTGTGTCAGGGAGCCCGCGGCCTTCGCACCGGGAGTCTGCTCGGTGAACCCCCCAGGTGCGCCCGAGTAGCCCAGCACGCGCACGCTGTCGAGTGTCCCGCAGCCCTTGAGTTGAATCTGCGCCTGGGCGGCCTGGTCCGGGTCGAAGTTGAGCACCACCGCCACCAGCTTGCCGGCCGCCTCATCGCGCGAGGCGAACACGCTGGTGCCCTCGGCGGCCTTCGCGGGCACCCACCAGTCCTGGAAGCGGCTGCCCTTGCCGTCGAAGTTCCGGAACGCGCGGAACGCCCAGAACACCGGCGAGCCCTCGGTGGGGTACTGCCAGAAGTAGGCGGAGTAGATGTTCTCCTGCGCGAAGCGGCCCAGCGCCTCGGCCTGGGCCAGGCCGCCGCTCATGTGCCGGAAGGCGCCGAAGTTGTACTCACCAATGGAGACGCGCAGGCCCGGGTAGTTGTCCGCAATCCATTCCTTCATGCGCGGGATGAGGCGCACGGGCTCGCCAATCCAGGACTCGTCCTTGTACGTGGGGTCCCACAGCCCGCGCGTGGAGCGGATGCGGCGCGCGTTGGTGGCCGGGTCCGTGTTGCCCTCCAGGCCGACGCCCACGTTCGTCTGGGGATAGAAGTGCAGGTCCACGATGTCGAGCAGCCGCACGCCCGTCTTCTTCTCGTGCTCGCGCAGCTGCCGCAGGTACCAGGGCAGCAGGGGGACGTTGCCGTGCGCGCGCCGGTCGGAGTGCGGCATCTTCCCCGGCGTGAAGTCCGCCGCGGACCACAGGTAGTTCGTCCAGCCCCACTCGGCCGGGCCCGCGATGAGGCCCTCCGGGTCTTCCTTCCGCACCACCGTGGCGTAGGCAATCGTGCGCTCCAGCAGCCCGTCATACGACAGGGGCTCCGGGTGCACGTCGCGGTGCGTGGAGTTCCAGAGCATGGGCTCGTTGTCCAGGATGTACATCTGGACGCTGCGCTGGCCCCGCGCCTGGTCCTTCTTCCGGATGGCGCGGATCCACTCGGCGACGAACTCCGGGGGCGCCTCGGTGCTGGTGAGCGTCGGCGCGCCGGGCTTCAGTGGCGTGCCATCCCGGGCCAGGCCGTTGCCCGCGCCGTTGTCCTCCTGCTGCTGCGGGCCGAAGCGCGTCACCGGGAAGCCCACGGACTTCGTGTCCTTGGCCACCCAGCCCAGGATGGGCACCGTCAGCGCGGACGTCATGCCGTGCTTCCGGTTGGACTCCAGGAAGTCGTCGTAGCTCAGGCCGATGTCGACGTTCTGGTAGAACCAGTCGTTCGCGGTGTTCCACGCGCCGCCCAGCTTCCAGTTGTAGCGGGACGTGGGGTTGCCGCCCCAGCGGCGCGTGGTGGCGCCGACCTCGTACTGGTGCGTGTCGCGCTTCTCCGTCAACCCGTCGAAGGCGATGCCGTAGATGAGCGGGCTGATGCGGTGGCTCGGCGCGGTGCAGTCGATGGTCATCGGCGCCTCGCGGCCGCTACCCTGGCCCGTGCGTCCGCCCCCCGCGGCCAGCGCGGCGGCCAGCTCGGGCGGCAGCGGCACCAGCGCCACCTTGTCGAACAGCACCCACTCCCGGCCCACGCTCTTGGACGCGCGCAGCACTACGCGGTCGAAGGGCTGGCCGCTGGGGTTGAGCTGCTCCATGGGGATGACGATTTCAGACCACGCGCCGTCCTTGCGGACCTGGAGCTCGGGGATGATGGGGACGCGCGGGAAGCTGGCGGCGCCCGGGGCGTCCAGGCGGACCTCCAGGAACTCGCCGAAGGACTCCGGCGCGCTGAAGCGGAACGACAGCGCGCCGAAGGTGCCCTCCAGCTTGGGCCGGTAGAGAATCCACCCGGCGTAGTTGAACAGGCGCATGCGCGCTGGCGCGCCCTTGGGCAGCTCGCGCTGCGCCCAGCCGAGGTCCTTCCAGTCGGGGGACAGGCCGCCGTCGTACAGCATCACCGGCGCGGTCTTCTCGGTGTCGGTCGCGCCCGTGCCCGCCGCGTCGCTCGTGCCCGCCGCCGCCGCGGCGGCGCTGCTCGCTCCTGGCGCGTCCGCACCGACGGCCCGCGCCACCGTCACGGTGCCACCGGCCAGCAGCGCACCCGAAAGGACAGCGACGCCAGCCTTCGTCCGTGAACGCATCACTCCGTCCTTCCTGAAGCCGCTGCCGTCACCGCGCCAGCGCGCGACTCCATCCGCGAACGCTTCACACCATCCTCCATGGGCGCGTTGGCGCCACCGCACGAGTTCGTCCGCGAACGCATCACACCCTCCTCCACGAGCCGCCCGCCTCGCCTCGTCGCGCCACCGCGTGACTTCGTCCGCGAACGCCTCACTGCGACTCGAAGGACGCGCTGCCGTCACCGCGCCCGTGGCGCTAGAGCGCGACTTCGTCCGAGTCCTTGCGCGGGAAGATGCGGGCGGGGATGCCCACTGCCACGCTGTCCGGCGGCACGTCCTGGAGCACCACCGCGTTGGCGCCGATGCGCGAGCGCGCGCCGATGCGCACCGGCCCCAGGATGCGGGCCCCCGCGCCAATCCAGACGTCATCCTCGATGACGGGATAGCCGTTGTCCTTCGCGGTGCCCACGGTGTTGTTCCCGTAGAAGCGCACGCGGTCGCCAACGCGCGCGTCGCCGCCGATGACGACGCCCAGGCTGTGCACGAAGTACACGCCCTTGCCGAGCGTGACGTCCTTCCCAATCTCAATCCCCATCACCGCCGTCTGCGCCACGCGCAGGACGTGGTTCAGCAGGGGGATGTGGTAGGCCAGCGCGGCCTCGCGGGCGCGGTTGAGCGCGGTGATGCGGTACGAGTCACTGGTCAGCACCACCTTGGCAATGGACTTCGCGTCCGAGCTGCCATTGGCGGCCTTCGCCAGCTCCAGCGCATCCGTGACGAGCGAGCCAATCATCGATTCCCTGGCCTTCCGCATGGTGTGTGACTACTCCCCCCGGCCTTGCAGGTAGCGAGCGACCTCGCGGGCGATGCCCGCCCAGCCGCCGGCCTCGCCGCGCGCGCCGCGCAGATACTCCATCCCGTACACCACGGAGGTGCCAGCGAAGGCGGCCTTCTCCAGGCCCAGCTTGTCCGCGGCGTTGGCGGCGTGCATCACCGCGCGCGTCAGCACGCGCGACGCGTCCGGCGCCACCAGCGTGGCCGCCAGCAGCGGGCGGGTGAGGGGGTTGGTCTGGAACAGCAGCCGCCACGGATTGACGTCGCGCACGTCCGGGTGCTTCCGGGCCACCTGCGTGTCGAACATGCCGTAGCGGTGCGCGCGCTTCAGCCAGCGCTCGAAGGACACGTGGTCGCTGCCGTGCAGCACATGCGCGTCACGCGCGAAGACGAAGGCGCAGCCGGCTTTCTCCAGCCGCACGCCCAGCTCCACGTCCTCCGACTGGCCCAACGACTTGTCGAAGCCGCCCACGCCCACGTAGTCCGCGCGGGGGAAGGACACGTTGCCGGTGAACAGGTGGACGCCGCGGGCCCGGGCGCCGGGGGTGGAGAGCTCCTCCGCCATGCGGTTGTTGAGGTACGCGTACCAGCGCTCGAACAACGGCATGTCGCCAATGGAGGGGTCCGGCCGGATGCGACCCAGCACCACGGTGCGCGAGCCCTCCGGATGGTGCGCCAGGTGCCGCTCCAGGAAGTCCGGGGCCACCTGCATGTCGTCATCCGTGACGAGCACCACGTCGCCCCGGGCGGCCATGACGCCCCGGTGCCGGGCGGCGGCGGCGCCCGCGTTCTGCTGCACCTCCACGCGCAGGGTGTAGGGCAGGGCCAGGGCTTGCAGCGGCTCGCGGGTGGGTTCCTGGGAGCCGTCGTCCACCACCACGACTTCGAACTGCTCGGGCGGCAGCGTCTGCCCGGCCAGCTGCCACAGCAGCCGGGTGATGAGGGGCAGCCGGTTGTACGTGGCGATGACGACGCTGAGCCGGGGCGCGGAGGTGGAGCTCATGCCTTCTTCTTCTGGGAAGACGCCCGGCGCTGCTTCTTCGTCAGCCGGGGAAAGGTGACGCTGCCGAGGAAGCGCTCGCGGCCCACGAACTCCAGCGTCTTGTTGGCGGCGCCGAAGTCCGTCTCGCCCAGGGTGACGCAGAGGAGGCAGCCGTCCGCGGCCAGCGCCAGGGGCAGGCTGGCCGGACGGGTCATCAGCGAGTCGATGACGGCCACGACACGCTCACCCCGGGACACGCGCTCGCGCAGCTCCTGCACCTTCTGCGCGGCGGCCGTGGGCGACAGGCCGGTGGCGTCCTCCAGGTGGATTTTCTGCGTGTAGGCGTAGGGCGCGCCCGCCTCCAGCACGGCCGTGGCGGCCTCGAGCCCCGGGGCGCCCGGGTGGGCAGGCACCACCGTGAGGAAGGTCCACGCGTGGCGCTCCAGGGCGAACCACAGCCGTTGCAGCGCCGGGGACGGAATGGCGCTGTCGGTCGAGGTGGCGTCGGCGGGAGGTGCGCTGGAATCGGCGGCCATGGGGAGGGGCTCGGTATAGCGCAACGCGTGGCGGCGGCCCAACGGCCTCTCCGGGCAGTCCGGGGCGCGGTGGCCCGCCTGGCTGCCAGGGTGCGTCGCCGTGACAGACGGAGGTCACGGCCTCCCGTGCCGGGCGTCGCGTGGCGCGCGCCTCGGGCGACCCGGCGGGGCCCGCGAAGCCCCTCCCACCGCGCGGGAAGGCCGCGTGACAGGCTGGGTACACCCCCACCCACGCCGTGTCGGGGGCGGGCAGGCGTGTTATGCCATCCGCTGTGCAGAAGATTGGCTATTTGATTCCCGAGTTCCCCGGACAGACGCACATCTTCTTCTGGCGCGAGCTGCAGGCGTTGCCGGGGAAGGGCGTGACGCCGGAGCTGGTGTCCACGCGCCCGCCTCCCGCGCGCATCATCTCGCACAGCTGGGCGCGCGAGGCCATGTCGCGCACGGAGTACCTGGCGCCGCCGGGGCCCCTGGGGGTCGCCAAAGCCGCCGCGGAGGTGGCCCGCGCCATGCCCACGGGCTGGGCCCGGTGCCTGGCCTCCATCGCCCGGGCGGAGGGGCTGGACGCGAAGGGCCGCGCGCAGCTGCTGGCCTTCGCCGTCATGGGCGGCCGGCTGGCGTCGCTGGCGCGGGAGCGCGGCTGGACGCACGTCCACGTCCATTCGTGCGCCAACGCCGCGCACGTGGCGCTCTTTGCGCACCTCCTGTCGGGGCTGCCCTACAGCCTGACGCTGCACGGGCCGCTGGACGACTACGGCCCCAACCAGCGCGAGAAGTGGCGCCACGCGCGGTTCGCCTTCGTGATTACGAAGAAGCTGCTCCAGGAAGTGAATGACGCGCTGGCAGGCGCCCTGCCGTCGCGCATCGAGCTGGCGCCCATGGGCGTGGAGCTGGGCAAGTTCAACCGCTCCGTGCCCTACGCGGCGTGGACGGGTGAAGGCCCGCTGCGCATCTTCTCCTGCGGACGCCTCAACCCCTGCAAGGGCCACGCGGACCTCATCGACGCGGTGGGCATGTTGCGCGCGAAGGGGCTGGACGCGCGGCTGTCCATCGCGGGCGAGGACGAGGCCGGAGGCACCACGTACCGCAAGGTGCTGGAGGCTCGAATCCAGGAGGCGGGCCTGGGCGACGCGGTGACGCTGCTGGGCGCGGTGAGCGAGGACACGGTGCGCGGTGAAATCGAGCGCGCGCACCTCTTCGCGCTGGCCAGCCTCCAGGAGCCGCTGGGCGTGGCCATCATGGAGGCCATGGCCATGCGCGTGCCCGTGGTGGTGACGGGCGCGGGCGGCGTGCCGGAGTTGGTGGATGACGGCGTGGATGGAATCCTCGTGCCTCCACAGCAGCCCCGCGTCCTGGCGGACAAGCTGGAGGCCGTGGCGCGCGACGCCCAGGAGGCCCACCGGCTGGGAGAGGCGGGCCGCCGCAAGGTGGAGACGACGTTCAGCAGCGAGCGCAGCGCGGACATGCTCGCGCGGATGCTCCAGCGGGCGGTGGTGTAGCGGGCCACACGGCAGGGCCTCCCGCCCGCGCGGGGAGGTGTTGTCGGGCCGTCACTGGCCCGGTGCGGGCCTTGGGGCGGACTGGTGGGCGCCCCGGGACGGCACCATGATGGGGGCGTCCTGACCGGGGGCCGCTGAGGCCGCCCGCCTGCCAGAGCCCCGCGGCACGGCCGCCCGGATCCGTTGCCAAATCGCCGGAGGCGCATTACCGCCAGGGGTCATGCACGAAGGGAGGCGTCGCGGGTGACCATGCCCGAGCAACCCACGTTCCATGCGCCCACCCGGCTGGAGCCGCTCGCCACGAGTGTCCTGCTGGTGGACGACAACGCGGCCAACCTGCTCGTGCTGGAGGCCGTCCTGGAGCCGCTGGGCCAGCGGCTGGTGAGGGCGTGCTCCGGTCCCGAGGCCCTGCGGTGGCTGCTGCGGGAGGAGTTCGCCGTCATCCTGCTGGACGTGCAGATGCCCGGCGTGGACGGCTTCGAGACGGCCCGCCTCATCCGCCAGCGCCAGCGCACCCGCTACACGCCCATCCTCTTCCTCACCGCGCACAGCCGCGACGAGGCGCACCTGATGCACGGCTACACGGTGGGCGCGGCGGACTACGTGGTGAAGCCCTTCCACCCGGACGTGCTGCGCTGGAAGGTGGAGGCCTTCGTCGGGCTGTACCTCCATCAGCAGCGGCTCCAGCGGCACGAGTCCGCGCTGTGGGAGCACGAGCGCCGGATGCTGGAGCAGCAGGGCGAGCTGCGCTTCCGCCGGCTGGTGGACACCATGCCCCAGTTCGTCTGGGAGCTGCTGCTGGACGGCACCATCGGCTACGCCAACCGGGGCTGGCTGGACTACGCGGGGCTGTCGCCGGAGCAGGGGCGGAAGTGGAAGGACACGCTGTCCCGCCTGCACCCGGAGGACATCCCCAGCCTTCGGAGCGCCTGGCAGGTGGCGCAGTGCGCGGGCGCCTCGCTGGAGCACGAGTGCCGGCTGCGGGGGGCGGATGGCGCGTACCGCTGGTTCCTGACGCGCACGATTCCCGAGCGCGATGAGCAGGGCCAGCTCGCCGGCTGGGTCTCCACGGCGACGGACATCGACGACGCGCGCCGCGCGGTGGAGACGCTGCGGGCGGTCAGTGAAGCGAAGGACATGTTCCTCACCATGGCGGCGCACGAGCTGCGAACGCCGCTGCAGGCCGCGCGGGGGTATGCGCACCTGGCCTCGTTGAAGGCGGGCGACACGCTGGCGCCGGGCGTGGACAAGGCGCTGCAAGGCGTCCACCGCAGCGTGAATCGCATGGCGAAGCTGGTGGAGAACCTGCTCGACGTGAGGCGCATCCAGCGGGGCGAGCTGCACCTGGAGCCGAAGGCGCTGGACGTGGGCGCGCTGCTGCGCGACGTGGCCGGGCACTTCGAGCCGCTGCCCGAAGGCCAGCACATCGAGCTGGACGCCCCCGAAGGACTGGTGGTGCCCGGAGACCGCGAGCGGCTGGACCAGGTGTTCACCAACCTGGTGTCGAACGCGCTGCGCTACTCACCGGAGGGCGGGCGCATCCGGCTCGCCGCCCGCGAGGAGGCGGGGCGCGTCCACGTGGAGGTGGTGGACCACGGGCTGGGCATCCCCGGCGAGAAGCTGGAGGACATCTTCGAGCGCTTCAACCGCGCGCACGGGATTGCCTACGGCGGCCTGGGCCTGGGCCTGTCGATTGCGCGCGGCATCGTCGAATGCCACGGCGGGCGCATCTGGGCGGAGTCCCCTGGTGGCGAGGGCGCGGGCAGCACCTTCCACGTCGTGCTGCCAGTGGCGCCAGACGCGCGGACCCCATGACGCCGCGGCGCCGGGCTCAGGACTGGCGCGCAGCGGGGGCCTTGGCGTCGTCTTCGTTGGGGTAGGTGATGGCGCCCGGCGGGGGCGCGGGCGCGGCGGGGGCGGGGCCCAGCAGCCGGCTGTGCGGCATGGGCCACGCGCCGGTGTGCACGGCGAGCTTCCCCGTCATGGCCACGGCCAGCGATATCTGGAACGTGCAGATGTACGAGATGATGCCCATGTCCCCGAACACCTGGTTGATGTACGTGGCCACCAGCCCGACGATGATGAGCGCGGCGGCGCGGTACTCCGACTCCGTGGCGCGGTGGTACGAGCGCACCACCAGGTAGACGGTGACGGCCAGGTACAGCCACACGCCCGTGTAGCCCAGCATCCCTCCGAACGCGAACAGCCCCAGCAGCGAGTTGTGCGGGTGGAAGCGGTACTGGGGGAAGACGAAGGCGATGTCCGGCAGGGGGATGGGCTCCAGGAACTCGTGCCCGTAGCCGGTGCCCAGGATGGGGAACTGGGCCCACGTGGCGATCATGTCCAGGTTCTCGATGTCGCGGTAGTCCAGGTTGCCTTCGCCGCCCTGGCCTTCAATCAGCGAGCGGATGGTCTGCACGGGCGCGAAGACGGACGAGCCGGAGCTCCACCCCGCCGCGATGTACACGACGACGAAGGGCGCGAAGAAGGGCAGCGTCCGCACCAGGAACCGCTTCAGCGGCGTCCACGGGTTGATGAGGAAGGCCGCCAGCAGGCAGCCGGCGAAGCTGACGTAGGCCAGGCGCCGGTCATTGAAAATCATGCCAATGCCAATGAAGGCGATGATGGCCAGGCCGCGCAGCATGTGCGCGGACTTGGGCTTCTCGATGAAGCGCATTGACGCCACCAGCAGGGCGAAGACGAACGTCATCGAGTCCGAATGGGACGTGGTGTACTCCACCTCCACGCCCAGCTCGTGCACCACCACCATGGCGAAGTAGGTGCTCACCGCGGACTTGGTGATGCCGGCCAGGATGATGGTCTTCGCGAAGGCGGGCCAGTCCTCCGGGCCCCGCATGGCGTAGTGATACATCGCGACGATGAAGGGCATCATCGCGGCCTGGTGCCATTGCCACAGCGAGTTCTTGATGTCCCCGCCCCGGGCGATGCCGCGCACCTCCATCCAGAGGATGGCGACCAGGGACAGCGCCACCACGGCGATGAGCGGCCGGGGCATGGGCAGCGGCACCGGGTCGATGGTGGACTTCGTCACCCGCCGGTACATCGCCAACCCCATCAACCCGAGGATGAGCACGTCCACCAGCGGGAAGCGCAGCGCCCCGATTTTGGTGATGTAGCTGAGCTGCGCGAACAGCAATTCGCCCAGCGGGTGGAGCGGTGAGGGCCACAGGCCCGACTGGGGCCGCTCTGGCACGTAGTCCACCGCGAGGACGAGCCAGGTCACCACCAGCACCGGGTACTTCACCGGCACCTTCAGGATGACCCACACCACCCCCAGGCACAGCACGGGGGCCAACGCGACCACGGGGTGGATGACGGCGCCGCCCACGGTGGCCAGCACCAGGATGGCGAGCAGCGCGCCGTAGCGCAGGTAGGGCGGCCGGTCGGGGGCGTACATCGAGAGCCGGAGGAGGCTACATCCGGAGCGCGGGTTGGGATAGATGGAGTGGCACGTATGCCTGCTCCCCGCCCACGCGTCCTCCTGATTGCCGAGCTGTGCAACCCTGACTGGGTGAGCGTCCCGCTCGAAGGCTGGTCGCTCTACCGGGCGCTGGCCGACGTGGCGGAGGTGCACCTGGTCACCCACGTCCGCAACCGGGAGAACATCCTCAAGCAGGGCGTGCAGGAGGGCTCGCAGTTCACCGCGCTGGACTCCTCGCCGGTGGAGAAGCCGCTCGACAAGGTGGGCGAGGTGCTGCGGGGGCGCACCGGGGTGGGCTGGACGACGGCCACCGCGCTGAGCGCGCTGCCCTACTACTACTTCGAGGAGGTGCTCTGGCACCGCTTCGGCCCGCGCATCGAAGCGGGTGAGTTCGACGTGGTGCACCGCTACACGCCCATCAGCCCCACCACGCCCAGCACGCTGGCGGCGCGGTGCAAGAAGGCGGGCGTGCCCTTCGTCATGGGGCCGCTCAACGGCGGCCTGCCCTGGCCCAAGGGCTTTGGCGGCGCGCGGCGGCGGGAGAAGGAGTGGCTGAGCTACATCCGTGACGTCTACAAGCTGATGCCCTTCTACAAGTCCACGCGGGAGAACGCGTCCGCCATCATCACCGGCTCGCGCGCCACGCGGGGGCAGGTGTCGGGGCAGTGGCAGGGCAAGACGGTGTACGTGCCGGAGAACGCCATCGACACCCGGCGCTTCGGCACGGCGAAGTCGGAGGGCCCGGTGGAGCTGCCCCTGCGCGTGGCCTTCGTGGGCCGCTTCGTGCCCTACAAGGGCATGGCCATGCTGATGGAGGCCGCCGCGCCGCTCATCCGCGAGGGCAAGGTGGTGCTGGAGTACATCGGTGACGGCCAGGAGATGGCCAACCTCCGGGCGCAGGCGGCGCGCGAGGGCATCGAGTCCGGCGTCACCTTCGCCGGCTGGGTGAAGCACCAGGAGCTCCAGGGCCGGCTGGCCCAGAATCACGTCTTCGGCTTCCCCAGCGTGCGCGAGTTCGGCGGCGCGGTGGTGTGCGAGGCCATGGCGCTGGGGCTGGTGCCCATCGTCATGGACTACGGCGGCCCGGGGGAAATCGTGAGCCCGGCCACCGGCTTCGCCATTCAGATGGGGACGCCGGAGGAGATTGTCCTGCGCGTGCGCGAGGTGCTGACGAAGCTGGCGGCGGACCCGTCCGTCATCCGCCCCATGGGCGAGCGCGCCCGGGAGCGCATCTTCAAGTACTTCACCTGGAAGGCGAAGGCGGAGCAGGTGCTGGAGGTGTACCGCTGGGTGAAGGGCGAGCGCGGTCAGCCGGACTGGGGCATGCCGCTGGCGGACTGAAGGCGCGGCCGTAGGCGGGGCGGGAGCCTCCCTGCGTCCAGGCCGTGATTCGACTTCCATGACGCAACAGGTCATGCTGCGCGTGGAGGTGTTGAATGACGACTTCGGAAGTACCTGAAGCCCCAGGCTCCGAGCCTGGGTTCCCGGTGGTCTCGGCCTCTCCAGTCGAAGCGGCGCTCCCCGCTCCGCCCAGGCCTCGCGTGGGCAAGGTGGACCTGGCGCTCGGCGTGCTCAACGGCGTGCTGGGCGACTACCTCCACCGCCAGAACAACGCGCTCGCCACGCCCATGGGCCTCTTCCACGAGGGCCGCCCCCTCCCCGTCGAGCGCGAGGCCGTGCGCGCCGCCCATCCCCACTCCACGGGGCGCGTGGCCCTCTGGGTCCACGGGCTCGCCGTCACCGAGGCCGTCTGGGCCTTCCCCTCCGAGCCCACCACTGACTACGGCTCCCTCCTGGAGCGCGACGCGGGCTTCACGCCGCTCTACCTCCGCTACAACACCGGCCTGCACATCTCCGACAATGGGGAGGCCCTCGCGCACCTCCTCGAGCGCCTCGTCGCCGAGTTCCCCGTCCCCATCACCGAGCTCGTCCTCGTCGGCTACAGCATGGGCGGCCTCGTCCTGCGCAGCGCCTGCCACATCGCCTCCGAGACGTGCCTGTCCTGGCTCTCCCTCGTGCGGCGCTCGTACTCCATCGGCGTGCCCCACTTCGGCAGTCCTCTGGAGCGCATGGGCACCGTCGTCGCCCAGGTGCTCCGCGCCGTGCCCAATCCCTACACGCGCCTGGTCGCCGATGTCGTCGACCTGCGCAGCAGCGGCGTGAAGGACCTGGGCGTCGCCCGGCTGCGCCGCCAGGACTGGGAAGACACCACGTCCCCCTGCACGCCCCTGCGACCTCCGCCGGGCATCGCCCACCACCTCATCGTCGGAGCGCTCGGCGAGCAGGGAAAGTGGCTGTCCGCGATGTTCGGCGACGGCGTCGTCCCCCTGGCGAGCGCTTCCGGACGCACCGGCCCTCGGGATACGAGCCCGCTGTTCCCCCCGGAAAACGTCAAGGTGGTCGCCGGTATCGACCACGTCTCCCTCGCCCACCACGCGGAGGTCTACGCGCGGCTGCGCGAGTCGCTCGCAGTGGAGGTCGCATGACTCGCCTACGGGGTTTGAAGGACCTGGTGCACGATGCCGTGGAGCAGGGCGCCACGGCGGTGGAGCGCATCCACCGCTCCACCGCCGCGAAGCCCTTCGAGGTGCTGCGGCTGATTCCCGTCCTCGAAGCCCCCGTGGGCACCCTGCAATCCCTCCACGACGCTGCCCTCGCCGGCACCTATGGAATGGTCCGCTGGGTCAATCGCGCCGTCGACGGGACGCTGGACGTGGCCCTGGACCGCTTCGAGCAACGCCAGCTCCTCGCGACCGACTCTCAGGGCCATCCCTCGAGCACGACCACTTCGTGACGGAGCTCGGTACCAGGGACGCGCGGAGGCGTTCGTGTCCCTGGGGCGCGCTTCGAGATACCCACCAGGGTTGACGTGAGCATGCGCCCGCGTGACAACGCCTGCGCGCAATCCAACGATGTGCTACCGGTCCTCCCCCTCACGCGACGTCCGCACCCACTCGCCGCGCTTCTCCGCGCCGGGGCCGCGCAGCATGAGCCACACCTTCCACACCACGTAGACAGGCGCCCAGGCCAGGTCCAGCAGGCCCCGAGCCCCCACGCCGGACACCCACCAGCCGCGCAGGACATACGCGCCCAGGCTCGCCACGCTGAAGCCCGCCACGCCCAGCGCCCACGGCATCGGCGCGCGGGTCCACCAGGCGCACGCCCCGGCCAGCACCGCGCAGCCCACCGCGGCCAGCACCAGCTGGCTCAGCGGCGGCACCAGCACGTCCATGGCGATGTCCAGCAGCGTCCCGTCCCGCTTCCGCAGGCCGTCCTTCAGCAGCGGCCACCCGTGCAGCTTGCGCATCTGCGCGCGCCCGCCCTCCCAGCGCTGACGCTGCGAGCGGCTCTGCTTCTCCGCGGACACCATCTCCCCCAGCACGTCTGCCTCCCAGACGTAGTGCACGCGGAAGCCGTGGCGGGCCAGGCGGATGCCGTACTCCAGGTCCTCCACCACGCTGAAGGCGTCATGCGGCACCTGGGCCAGCGCGTGGTGCGTGAAGCACATGCCGTTGCCGCGCAGGCCGCACGACACGCCCATCGCCTCGCGGCCCTGCGAGCGCACCTTGTGGAACATGCCCAGGGCGATGGTCATCAGCCGCGTGCGCCAGGACGCCGTGGGGTTCATCACCCCGTAGTGCGCCTGCATGGCGTGCGCCCCTTCAAGCCCGCCCTCCTTGCCCTCGATGCGCATGGCGAACGCCGTCAGCAGGTTGGGCGTCACCACCGTGTCCGCGTCCACCACCACCACCGCCTCGGCGAAGCCGTCCTGCTGGCTGAACTCGAAGGCGTGGGCCAGCGCGTAGCCCTTGCCCCGCTTCTCCGTGTCCTGCCGCTCCAGGACGAAGGCGCCCGCCTCACGGGCCTTCTGCGCCGTCGCGTCGGAGCAGTTGTCCGCCACGACGATGATGCGCCGCAGGTGCGCGGGGTAGTCCACCGCGGACAGGTTCGTCACCGTCCGGGCGATGCCCAGCTCCTCGTTGTGCGCGGGGATGATGATGTCGAACTTCCGCGGCCCGACGCGCGTCGCCGGCGGTGGGGGCCGGTAGGAGCGCAGCGTCAGGGTCAGCAGATAGCCACACGCCACCGCCACGGGAAGCTGCGCCACGCACAGCGCCACGTCCAGCCACGTCCACGATGTCACGACATGCACCCCCGAGCGCGCTGTTCAGCGCCGCTCCAGCTCCGCCAGCACGGGGAGCTTCAGAATCCGCTCGACCTGCCACTTCTCCAGGATGCGCCGGCGGATGATGTCCAGCGCCAGCGCCGCGAAGATGCCCATGCCGATGCCGCCCACCACGCCCGCGGCGACGATGAGCTGCACCTTCGGCTTGGACGGCCGCTCCGGGAAGGTGGGCGGCGACAGCACGCTGAAGCGGTGCTTCATGGACGCGCGGGAAATCTCCAGCTCCGTGCGCGCCTGGTCCAGCCGCCGCATCTTCTCCTGGTGCCGCATCACCAGCATGCGCACCCGGTCCGCCGCCACCGACACCTCCGGGTCATCCGACGTGGCCGGCCCGCCGAACGTCGCGCCGCCCAGGGCCGCCGTCGCCAGCCCGGACTCCAGCTCGCCCGGGTCGCCGCCGTTGCGCACGTACTCGTTGATGAGCTCCGTCATCTCCGAGCGCAGCGCAATCAACTGCGGCGAGTCCTCCTGGAGCGCGGAGATGCGCTGCTCCAGGTCGGTGATGATGGGGTGCTGCGGCGAATAGATGACGCGCTGCTCGGAGAGCTGGTTGCGCAGCTCCGTCAGCCGCCGCGAGCGGAAGTCCTCCACGTCGCCAATGGCCCGGCGCTTCGTCTGAATCATGAAGCGCATCTGCGCCAGCAGGTGGTCGGTGTTGATGCCCAGCGCGGCGTTGGCGGCGGCCGCGGGGCCTCCCCGGCGGCCCTGCTTCGCCTCTTCCTTCTTCCGCCGCGCCTCCACGCGCTTCACCGCCGCGTTGAGCTGGCCAATCGCCTGCTGGATGCCCTCGGCCTCGTCCACCACCTGCTTCTCCAGGATGGTGATGGCCTCCTGCACCGCGCCCATCTCCGCCGCCTGGCGCATGTCGAGGAAGTTCTGCTGCGCCTCCTGCACGATGTTGAGCGCCAGCTGCGGGTCGCTCCACTCCACGCCGATGGAGACGGTGCCCGTGCCGCCCTCCACGCCGACAATCATCGCCTGCTCCAGCATGGCGGTGAGCGCGTCGCGCTTGTCGTCGTCCGACATGGGCGCGGGCGGCTTGCGCAGCACCTTCTCCTTCAGCCGGTTCAGCGGCGAGCGCTGCAGCTCCCAGTACTCCACCAGCTTCGCCTTCGCGACGATGGACCGGAGGTTGTCGTGCTTCATCACCATCTCCCACGCGGCGCGCGTGGGCTGGTCCGCGTCCACGGGGATGGAGCGCCCGGGGTTGGCCAGCGAGGAGATGATGAAGTTGCGCTGCGTCAGCATCCGCGTCTCCACGCGGTACTTGCGCGGCATGATTTTGCTGACGCCCACCGCCATGGCGGACACCGCGCCCATCACCACGAGGGCGAGGAACCAGTGCCGCAGCACCGCGTTCTTCAAATAGAAGACCGCGTCAATGGCGAAGCCCCAGTCGATGAGGTCCGCGGGCGCGTTCGTCTCCGGGCGCTCCGGAGTGAACGCGGCCCGCGGCGGCACCAGCTGGGGGCGCGGCCCGGGAGCCCCGGGCGCGGGGTGCGTCACGGCTTCCTCCGGGCCCCGGTGCTCTTGAGGAGCGACTGCACCCGGCGGGTGAACTCCTCCTGGGTGAAGGGCTTGCCCAGGTAGCCGTCGGCGCCGGCCTCCTCGGCGTGCGCCTTGTCCTCCGGCAAGTCCCGGGCGCTCACCACCAGCACCGGCACGTCCGCCATCAGCGGCGTGCGGCGGATGTGCTCGCACAGGTCATACCCGGAGATGTCCGGCAGCGTCAGGTCCAGGCAGACGAGGTCGGGACGCGCGGCCGTCTCCAGGTGCTTGAGCGCGGCGCGGCCACTGGGCAGCTCCACGACTTCCTTGAACCCCATGTCCCGCAGGTAGTCGCCCAGCATCTTCCGGAAGAAGGGGGCGTCCTCCACCAGGAGGACCGTGTGCAGGTCGGACTCCATCCGTCGTCAACCTTTCTGAAACTCGCTCAGCCGAACCCGAGCCGTGGCACCCAGACGAGGACGCCATACGTGTATGCCGCGTTGAAGAGGACGAACCAGAGGATGGCCTTCTTCAGCCCCCGCACCGGATGCGGATCCCTCGCCGCCTTGGCGGGCAGCGCGATGGTGAGGATGAGGACGGACATCAAGATGAGCTTCGCCATGGCGCCAGCCCTCAGAGACTACCAGTTTGTCGCACGGACAGGCCCAGCGTTGCAGCCCAGGTCAGCCGGGCCGCCGGGAGCTCGGGCGAGCGGCTCCACGTCCCTCGGAGGTCGGTATCCACGGACACCCACCGTGTGAGAATCCAGGAGCCGGTGAAGCCGCCGGAGAGGATGCTGTCCCCGCTGCTTCCGCCCACGGCCGCGGCGCCGCCGCCAACGGCGGACACCCGCACGCGGGGCCCCAGCGCCCACGTCCCCGTCAGCGTCAGGTCCGCCCGGGGGTAGACGCGCGCCGTCAGCCGGTCCGTGAAGGGGACGACTCGCAGGTCCGCCCGGCCATTGAAGTCCGCGGTGCGCGAGGGAATCCGGTGGCTCACCCCGACATTCAGGTTGGGGAGCAGCTCCGTCCGGGGCGCGTCCAGCGGGCCGGGCTCGGGCTCGCCTTCGCCGGGGGGCACGGGGATGGAGCGCACCACGCTCACGCCCGCGCCGGCCTCCAGGGCGGTGCGTCTGTCCACCCGCTGACCCCAGGCCTCGCGCAGCGTGACGATGGTGTTGTTCGCCCCGGTGGAGAAGCGCGCGGCGTTGAACGCCACGGAGGTGGTGAGGGCGCTCAGCGGGGACAGCGCGTGGCTGAGGGACACGTCCGCGCGCGGGCCATACTGCAGGGGCACCGCCTCGCGGGCGGGCCCGTCCAGGCCGCCGCTGATGGAGAAGCCGCCGGAGCCGGTGAGGTTCCACCGCCGCCCCAGCCAGCCGGTGTCCGCCGTCAGCGTGGTGGCCGACGACAGGAAGTAGACGGTGTCCGCCTGGGGCAGGGGCTGGAGGGGACCGCCACCTCCGGGAGGCCGCAGCGGCCCGTCCGGGTCCACGCCCGGCGTCCCACCGGGCAGGGCGCCCAGGTCCGTGGTGAGGAGGTTGACGCTGCCCAGCACCAGTTCCTCCGACAGGCGCAGGGACAGGCCGCGCTCGGGGCGCCACAGGCCGGCCAGGCGGCCCATGTGCTGGACTTCCGTGCGCGCGCGGGCGGTGACTTCGCGCAGGCTGATGCGCGGGGCGTACTCCACCTGGAGCGCGGTGTTGCCGTCGCGCAGCTCCAGGCCCAGCAGCGGGGTGATGTCGGTGTCACCCGCGACGCTGGGGGCCTCGGGGGCGGGGTCCTCGTTGGAGCGCAGGCGCGAGTCGACGCGCGCGGCCGTGGCGTAGCTGACGGAGGCGGAGGACACCTCCAGCCACGCGACGGTGAGGACCGTCCCCAGCACGGGTTACTCCACCACCACCACGTCACCGGGGCGCAGGCGGAAGGTGGGCGCGCGTCCCTCGGCGTGGATGAGGTCGTCGTAGCGGAAGCGGATGCGCTCGGGCGCGGCGCCGTCTTCCTGGCGCATGACGAAGATGCGGTCCTTGTGGGCGTACTCGGTGAAGCCGCCCGCGCCGGCCAGGGCCTCCAGCACGCTGGCGCCCGGGTCGATTTCCAGCGGCCCGATGCGGTTGACCTCGCCCACCATGGTCACCTTGATGGGGCGCGCCATCTCCAGCGCCACGGTGACGACGGGGTGGTTGATGTAGTCCTTCAGCCGCGTCTGGATTTGCTGCGACAGCATGGCCGGCGTGTGGCCGGCGGCCTCCACGTCGTCCAGGAAGAGCAGGCTGATGCGGCCGTCCTCGCGCACGCGGGCCTGCGTGGTGAGCGACTCCTGGTTCCACACGCGGATGTTGAGCAAGTCGCCCGCGGCGATGCGATACGCCGAGTCCACCGGGGGCGGCTTCTCCTGGTAGTCATCCACCCAGGTGTACGTGCCCAGGCCCCGGCAGGCGGGCGCCAGCAGCAGCAGCGCGGCGCAGGCGGCGAACGAGCGCCAGGGGCGGCGCGGGGCGGAAGGCGGCTGGCGGTGCGGAGACGGCATGAGCAGCGGAACTCTCCTCAGGGGGTGGGCACGGCCTCGGGCGCGGGGTTTCCACGGCGGCGGGCGATGCGCACCACCTGGAGCACCTCGCCGGGGCGCACTGCGCCGGTGGCCAGCACCGCGACGAGGTACAGCGCGGCCTCCACGGTGATGCGCAGCCACGGGTTCAGGAAGGCCAGCAGCGTCTGGTCCAGCGCGACGATGGCCGCGCAGATGGCGGCCGTCTTGGCCATCATGGACAGCAGGCGCGCGTCGAAGGCCGCCTTGCCCATGCGGCCCAGCAGGCTGATGGTGACGCAGACTTCCATGAGCAGCATGGCCAGCGCCGTGCCCGCCGCGCCGCCGCCGTTGCCCAGCGCCGAAAGCATCAGCGGAACCAGCGCCAGGTTGAGGAGGGGAATCAGCACCACGCTGCCAATCACGCTGGTGATGGTCACCCACCACTCGCGGTTCGTCATGGTCAGCCACAGGCCCGCGTTCATCGTCACGAAGGCCAGCACGAACAGCGGCGACATCAGCCGCAGCGGCATGGCGGACTCGGAGAACGCGCCGCCCATCAGCCCCACCCACAGCGGGGCGCCCAGGACGATGAGCATCATCATGGGCACGGTGACGGCCAGCGTGCCCTCCAGCGAGCGGCGCGTCAGGTTCGTCAGCTCCGCCTCGGAGCGCTCGGCCGCGCGCGACGCCAGCGGCATCAGCACCCAGCCGAACACCGGGTTGAGGAAGAACGTCAGGCCCGCGATGTTCCACGCCGCGCCGTACCAGCCCACCTCTTCGTGGCTGGAGACCATGCCCAGAATCATCACGTCCAGGCGCCCGTTGGCCGCCAGCGCCGCGCCGGTGATGAAGAAGGGCAGGCTGGCCTTGAGCACCTTCAGCGTGGCCGGCACGTCCACCTTGAAGGTGAGGCCCATGTGCTCGCGGGCCAGGTACCAGCCCACGCCCAGCTTCACCGCCTCCGACGCCACCAGCGGCACCGCCAGCCACGGCAGCGGCAGGCCCGCCACGGCGACGGCCAGCAGGCCTCCGCCCCACACCAGCTTGGTGACGATGTTGGAGACGGACAGCCCCGCCACCTTGCCCTTGGCGTGCAGCAGCGCGGCCACGGAGGCGTTGATGATGATGAGCGACTGGGCCAGCGCGAAGGCGTAGACGAGCTGGCGCACCTCGGGCGGCTCGTCGAAGTGGGCCATCACCAGCGCCATGGCGCCCATCAGCACCGCGGTGAGGCCCAGCCGCAACAGCAGCGTGCTGCCGAAGAAGTCGCTGGCGTGCTCGGGCCGGCGCGACACCTCCTTGCGGATGTACATCTCCAGGCCCAGGTGGGTGGCGATGAAGAAGACGGCGGAGAAGCTGTCGGCGTAGTTGAAGCGCCCGAAGCGCTCCGGCCCCAGGTGGGCCGGCAGCAGGAAGCGCACGCCCATGGCGATGGCGTACGTGATGAGCAGCGAGCCGCCGAGCTGCAGCCCGTTGCGCACCGCGCCCATCGCCTCATGCGAGCGCTCGCGCTCGCCCGCGTCCTGCGAAATGGAAGGGCTGGGACTGTTCACGGTGGGAGCGTGCGGCCCCGGCGCCGGCCAGGACTGCCCGGGTGCATAGAAAACGAGCGGGGGCGGCACGTCAATGCCGCCCCCGCAAAGGTTGGGTCGCCTGAAGGCTTGCTAGCTGGCGCCGCGGCCCGTGAGCACCACCGGCACCGTCTGCAGCAGCAGGCGCAGGTCGCTCGTCAGGCTCCAGTGGTCGATGTACTGCATGTCCAGGTACATCCAATCCTCGAAGGAGATCTGGTTCCGTCCTGACACCTGCCAGATGCAGGTGAGTCCCGGACGCACCGACAGGCGGCGGCGCTGCCACGCCTCGTACTTCGCCACTTCGGTGGGCACCGGCGGGCGCGGCCCGACGATGCTCATCTCCCCGCGCAGCACGTTGATGAACTGGGGCAGCTCGTCAATGGAGAACTTGCGGATGAAGCGGCCGATGCCGGTGATGCGCGGGTCGTGCTTCATCTTGAAGACGGGGCCCGTCTGCTCGTTGTGCGCGGCCAGCTTCTCCTTCAGCTCCTCCGCGTTCACCACCATGGAGCGGAACTTCAGCATGTAGAAGGGCTTGCCGTTCTGCCCCACGCGCAGCTGCTTGAAGAAGATGGGGCCCTTGGAGGTGAACTTCACCGCCAGCGCCACCACGCCCAGCAGCGGCAGGAGCGCCCACAGCGCCGCCGCGGACACGCAGATGTCGAACAGGCGCTTCATCGCCATCTGGTGCGGCTTGGGGCTCACCGCCGCGAAGTGCAGGAAGCCGTCCGCCACCGCGCGGCGCTCCACCGGGCGGGCGCGGTCCAGGCGGAAGCTGTGCGCGGGCAGCGCGAAGGGCACGCCGAAGCGCTCGGCCAGCTTGATGGCCGCCTGCATGGATTCGCCCTGCTTCAGCGTGTTGCCGGCGATGTACACCTCATCCACCGCGGTGTTGCGGAGGATGCGCTCCAGGTCGTCCACCGACCCGATGACGGGGCCCGGCAGCTCCCCCGTGGAGCCGTTGTCGTCGTGGAAGCGCACGTAGCCCAGAATCTGCCGGCGGCCGCGGTGGGCCAGGTCCTCGCCGGTGTAGCGGCCCATCGCGCCCGTGCCCACGATGAGCACCGCGTCCATGGGGCGCTCCTGCGAGGCCACCGGGCGGAAGACGCACAGGCGCAACAGCAGCGTCACCGGCCAGAAGATGAACAGCAGCGGGCCCACCACCGGCGCCGTCACCACCGTGGGCAGCGCCACGCTGCCCAGCGTCAGCACCGTCACCACCGCCAGCGTCGTCACCGACACCAGCGCCACGTGGTCCAGCTTGCTGCGCTCGGCGAAGCGCGAGTCGTACAGGCACAGCGCGGTGCCCGTCACAATCCACACCACCCACGCCGCCAGCACCAGCCCCGACACCTTCCAGCCAGACTCCGCCGACAGCTGCCCGCTCAGCCACGCCGAGCCCACGAGCACCGACGACAGCAGCATGAGGTCCACCGTGAGGTTCAGCTTCGCCGCGAACCCCGGGGCCAGCTTGGGCGGCCCCTGCACCTCTTCAATTGCTGGTCCCTGAGCGTTGGCCGACCCAGGAACACCGACCACCGCCGCACTTGCCGTTGCGCCGCTCATCGTGTCCACCCCCCTCTGCTGCCCACTTTCGTGCGGTTGAAGCAGAGGTCGCCGTTGAGGCTAGAAATGTTTAAGTCGGAAGGAAACCAGTTTTGCCCGATATCGCGGCGCGTTGCAACCCCTGCCGCGTCAGTAAGACGTGACAGCGGGTGAAATCTTGTGACGGCCCTACCGAGGTTCGAGCGCACCGAGCGTCACCAACACCTTGTGTTTCACCGCGGCTTCCCGCACGTTTCCTACGTCACGGTTTCTTTGCATATACGATGCCGGTCTGACGTGAAGGCACGGAGGCTGTCAGAAGCCGGGGTGTCTCGGGAAGGGCACCAGGAGTTTCAAGGGGTTATACCTGTAGCAGGCGTTCGGGCCCGGTGTAGACGTTGAAGCGCCCGTTCCGGACGAACGTGGCCAGCGTCATTCCAGAACGCAGGGCCAGGTCCACCGCGAGGGAGCTGGCGGCGGAGACGCCCGCGACGATGGGAATCCGGGCCATGGCGGCTTTCTGGATGATTTCGAAGCTGACGCGTCCGCTGACGGCGAGCACCGCGGGATGACGCGTCAGCGCGAGGCGAGGGGCCCGGAGGCCCCGCACGGTGCCGGCCAGCACCAGCGTCCCTACCGCCTTGTCCACGGCGTTGTGGCGGCCCACGTCCTCATGGGCGGCCAGGAGGTGGCCGTCGGCGTCGAGCACGGCGGCGGCGTGGACGCCTCCGGTGCGGGCGAAGTTGCGCTGCACGTCGCGCAGGCGCTCGGTGGCGCGGGCCACGGCGTCGGGGTGGAGGACCGGGCCGGGCTGCAGGGGCGGACACACGGCGATCAGGTCAGCCACGCTGCGCCGGCCACACACCCCACAGGCGGAGGTGGTGAGGGTGCCCCGGCGGGCGGCGCTCACGCGCTCCACGTCGAGGAAGGCGCCGGGGGCGGGGGTGACTTCGATGACGTTGCCGAAGCCCTCCTCGCCCGGCCGTCCGCAGTGCGCCAGCCCGCCCAGGTCGTCCACGCTCTGGAGGATGCCCTCGGCGAAGAGGAAGCCGGTGGCCAGCTCGCGGTCATGTCCTGGCGTGCGCATGGTGGTGGCCACCAACTCTCCGCTGACGCGAATCTCCAGCGGCTCCTCCACCGCGAGGTCGTCCTCCTGGGCCGGGAGCAGCGTGGCGCCGTTCCATCGCTGGACGGAGCGGCGCGTGACGCCGCGGGCCTCCACGGGGGGCAGGGGCGCGGGGCGGCTCGGGCGCAGGTGGGCCTGGAGGAGGTCCGCCACGGCGCGCACGTCGTCGGGGTGCAGCACGCGCAGGTTGGGGGGAAAGCCCGAGGGGAGGGCGGGCTCGGAGGAGAGCACCGCGAGGACCTCCGGGCGCGAGGGCGCCAGCGGCGGGCCCAGGCCCTCCCGCCATACCTCCAGCTTGGGGAGGGGGCCGTCCTTCCAGCCTTCGACGAGCACCAGGTCCACGGCGCCCGCGGAGCGCTCGAGCAGCGCTGGCAGCGCGTCCGAGGGCGCGGTGGTCGTCGTGAGCTGGACGCCCGCGGGCGTGGCGAAGCCGGAGAGCGCGGCGCCCGCGTCGTGGTAGCGGGCGGTGTCGCTGCCGGGCCGGTGCAGCGGATGGGCGTCGGAGGAGTGCTTCACCACGGCCACGCGCAGGCCCCGCGTGACGAGCTCGGGGATGAGCCGGGTGAGCAGCGTCGTCTTGCCGGCGCCGGACCAGCCCACCACGCTGAGCGCGGGAGCGCGGCTCATGCTGGTGTCTCCACCGTCGTGAAGGTGGGCCGGTCGAAGAGCTCGACGTCGACGAGGTCGTCCTCGGCGAAGTCCGCGCGGCCCGGTGGGAGGAGGGCCCAGCCCTCGCCGTGGACGTTCTGCAGCGTCTGCCCGGCGCCTTGCGGGCGGAGCACGGCGCGCGGCGCGAGGCCGTCCCGGGCCTCCAGGGTGGTGGTGATGAGGTAGGTGAGGCCCGCTTGCTTGTGACGCGCTTCGGAGAGGTGGGCGCGGACGCGGCGGCGCGTCTCCAGCACGCCCTGGTGCTTGAGGAGGAGCGGGCGGGCGAGCTGGTCGAACGCCACGGTGGCCGCGCCGGGGTTGCCGGGCAGCACGACGACGGCGGTGTCACCCAGCCGGGCCACGGCCACGGGCTTGCCGGGCTTGAGCGCGACGCCGTCCACGAAGAAGCGGGCGCCGAGCGCGGCGAGCACGCGCTTCACCAGGTCCTTGTCCCCCACGGAGGCGCCTCCGGTGGTGATG
Organism: Myxococcus sp. SDU36; assembly: GCF_030168875.1. Classification (NCBI taxonomy): domain Bacteria; kingdom Pseudomonadati; phylum Myxococcota; class Myxococcia; order Myxococcales; family Myxococcaceae; genus Myxococcus; species Myxococcus sp. SDU36. Next base: position 6,457,527 of record NZ_CP077414.1, on the reverse strand, counting down.
AGGACGTCCACTTGCGGCGCCAGGCGGGTGAGCGCGTCGCGCAGGGCGCGCTCGTCATCGCGGGCGCGGGCGAGCTGGCGGACCTCCGCGCCGGCCTCCCGGGCGAGCGCGGCCACGAGGACGAGGTTGCTCTCATACACCTGGTGGGGCAGGGCGGGCGTGCCGGGCGGGACGAGCTCATCGCCGGTGGCGAGCACGGCGACGCGCGGCGCGGGGCGCACCCAGACGTCCGTGGCCCCCATGGACGCGAGCACGCCGAGCACGGCGGCGCCCACGCGCTGGCCCGCGTCGAACAGCGGTGTGCCGGCGAGGACCTCCTCTCCAGCGCGGCGGAGGTCGTTGCCGGGCGGCACGGTGATGAAGACGTCCACGCAGGCGCCGTCCTCGGTGGCGCGCGCGGCCTCCTGTCGGACGACGGCGTCGGCGCCGGCGGGCAGGGGCGCGCCGGTGAAGACGCGCGCGGCCTCTCCGGGCTGGAGGGGCGTGGAGGGGAGGGCGCCGGCGAAGACGGTGCTGGTGACGCGCAGGCGCGCGGGCCGGGCGCGGGAGGCGCCTTGGGTCTCCTCGGCGCGCACGGCCCAGCCGTCCATGGCGGAGTTGTCACAGCCGGGCAGCGAGCGGGAAGCGGTGACGGGGGCGGCGAGGAACCGGCCCTGGGCATCGAGGAGCGGCACGCGCTCGGGCGCCGCCGGGGCGATGGCGTCGAGCGCGGCCAGCCGGGCGGAGTCGAGGGGCATGAGGGGCATGGAGGCGCCGCAGCCTATGACGTGGAGCGCGCGCCGTGTCCACGGGGGCAAGGGACGCTTCGTCTGCTTTCTTCCTCTGGGGGCGTGCGTGGGCGGAAAGGTAAGGTGGCCGCGGCGGGCGCGCGAACGGGGCACGGGCATGGAGCGGAGCCACACGGAGTTTCCGGAGGTGACGCTGGCCATCCTCGCGGGAGGCCAGGGTCGGCGCCTGTCTGGCGTGCCCAAGGGGTTGTTGGAAGTGGAGGGGCGCACGGTGCTGGAGCGGCTGCTGGCGCTGGCCCCGTGCTTCGAGGACGTCTTGTTGGTGGCGAACGTGCCCGGGCCCTACGCGCGCTTCGGGCTGCGCACGGTGGCGGACGTGGTGTCAGGGAAGGGCGCGCCCGGTGGTGTCCATGCGGCGCTGGGGGCGGCGCGCACGCCGTGGGTCGTGGCGGTGGCGTGCGACATGCCGTTCATCACGACGGAGGTCCTGCGGGTGTTGCTGGGCGCGCGGGACGACGGTGTGGACGCGGTGTGCTTCGAGGTAGGGGGGCGGCTGGAGCCGTTGCTCGCGGTGTACCGGTCGGCGCTCGTGCCCGCGTGGGGGGAGGCGCTGGCGGCGGACCCGTCAATGCGGGAGCTGTTGTCCGGCGTGCGCACGCGGCTGTTGTCCGAGGACACCTTGCGCGCGGTGGATGCGTCCCTGCGGTCCCTGGCGAATGTGAACACCCCCGAGGACCTGGCGCGCTACGCCGTGGCGCTGCCGTCGTGGCGGGGGTGAGGGCTCAAGGCCTGTGAGGGTATCGCTCCACGCGTCCCTCTGGAGAAACGGCATACAGCTCGAACCAGTCGTATTCCAGGGTCACGCCTGGGTCGAACTCCGGGCACTTGTCGACCCTGCGGTTGACCCGGACGAAGTACCACCCGGACTGGTAGCCAACGACGAACTCCAGAGCGCGGGGTGAGAAGGCACACGACTTCGTGGCGGTCTTCGGAAAGCGCTTCATGACCTCCTGAAGCGCTGCATGCGCGGCCAGGACCGCCGGACCCTCCAACGTTCCAAGAGGCTCCAGCTCCGTTTCAGGCCAGGGGATGGTGGCCGACGTGGTGGGCACAGTGCCTGCGTCGGTGGCGGGCCTGGGATGGACTCCCCCGTCCGCGAGCAATGAGACGAACACGAGCAGGTGATGCGGGCTCATCATGTGGCACCTCTGGGACCCGAACCTCATTCTGATGGAGGAGACACCATTCTCTGGCAGTGTGCTGTAACGACTCCTCTTATCCGAGCAAGCAACCAGGCAGCCCCCCCTGCGTCACCATGACTCATGGACCACGGCGCCCGGGAGTGGGAAACAGGCGGGGGAGAACCTCATGCTGAAGACCCCTCTTGGACGTTTCCGCGCCATCGCCCTCGCGGAGGGCCTGTCTGTCATCGCGCTCTTCTTCATCGCCATGCCGTTGAAGTACGCCCTGGGCATGCCGCAGGCGGTGAAGTTCACCGGCTGGGTCCACGGCCTGCTCTTCGTCCTCTACCTCTTCGCGCTCATGGAGATGGCCATCACCTGCCGCTGGTCCTTCGTGCGCGTGGTGGGCGGCGTCATCGCGTCGCTGCTCCCCTTCGGCACCTTCGTCTTCGAAGCGCGCCTGCGCCGCGAAGCGGCCGAGCCGGCCGTCGAGCCCGCGCGCTGAGGCGCGTCGCGCACCGGACGTGACAGGTGGGCCGCCTCGCACCGAGGCCGCCCGGAGTTCGCGTGGGTGGCCAAGCTGTGCCAGCATCCCGCGCGTTCTCCGACCGGAGGTCAGCATGGAGCGCGGCAAGTGGGACACGCCAGAGGATGTGGAGCGCGAGCTGAGCTCGCGGCTCGCGCTCGTGGAAGCGTCCGAGGGGATTCGCGGCATGCACTTCGCCGCCGTCCTCGACACAGTGCGCTTCCTCGGCGGTGAGCAGGCGGTGGCGCCCATCCAGCGGGGCGGTGACTACCCCGCCGACCTGGACACCACCGAGCTCTACCCCGTCCCGCCCTTCATGCGCGTGTTCTTCTCCGCGGCCCGGCTGCTGGCGCCGCAGCTCGGCGGCGTCGAGGAGGCCATGCGGCAGATTGGCGTCCAGGGCACGCTGGCCTTCATCAACTCCATGTTCGGCGCCGAGGTCCGGCAGCAGGTGGGCGGCGAGCCCAAGCGCCTCATGGAGATGCTCCCCGAGGCCTACCGCATGGCCATCAACTTCGGAGAGCTCCAGGTTTCGTGGACGGGCCCGCGCTCGGGCCGCATCCACATGCGCCGCATCTTCACCCCCGTGGCCTACAACGAAGGCATGCTCGAAGGCGCGCTGCTGGCCGTGGGCGCCCAGGACATCCAGGTGCGCGGCGGCCAGACGTCCCTGCTGGACAGCGAGTACACGCTGTCCTGGGACCACTGATTCGCCGCGGGACATCGACGCGACTGTTCACAACCATGACGAAATAAATGATGTTCCTCCGCGCCCATTGGCTAGAAGTGGTCGCCGAGCGCCCGGACATGTGCACCGGGCCAACGCAACGGAGGGACGTCTCATGAAGGCAGACAGCTGGAAGAGCCTGGCCGCGGTGGCGGGCGTCATGATGTCGGTGAGCGCTGGCGCGCAGGAGTCGTCGGGGAGCTTCGGTTCGGAGGGGCAGTTCGTCATCAGCACGGATGCCTCGGCGAGCCTGGGGTACTCCACGCAGGGCAGCGGCGTGGGCTACATCTTCCTGGAGCCCGGCGCGGACTACTTCCTCAAGAAGAACCTGTCCGTCGGTAGCGGCCTCCAGGTCCGCGCGCTCTTCGGCGGCGGTGACACGGTCGCCGCCTTCGGCCTGAACGCGCGCATCGGCTACAACATCCCGCTCACCGAGCGCATCTCCGTGTGGCCCAAGGGCCAGGTGTCGCTGTACATCGGCGACAACATCCTGCCTTTCGCCAACCAGTCGCTCCCCGCCGACGTCACCGTCATCCTGGAAGGCTACGCGCCCTTCCTCTTCCACGTGACGCCGCACTTCTTCGTGGGCGGTGGCCCGCGCCTGGCCTTCGGCCTGGGCGGTGACGTGGAGGTGAACTTCAGCGTCGCCTCCACCATCGGCGGCTACTTCTAGGCTCCGCCCGGCCGCGTCCCCACAGGGCGCGGCCGTGTGTGGGCCACCCGGGGCCCGCTTCATTTCCAGGCAATGGCCCCGGGCCGCCGCCGCCGTCAGTGGCTCCGCTGCTGACCGGGCCCGCCCTCTCGCGACAGGTTCAGCGCGGTGCCCACCAGCGCGAGGTGACTGAAGGCCTGCGGGAAGTTGCCCACCATCCGGTGGGCCACCGGGTCGTACTCCTCGGACAGCAGGCCCACGTCATTGCACAGGCCCAGCAGGCGCTCGAACAGCTCGCGCGCCTCGCCCTCGCGGCCCATCAGCGCCAGCGCGTCCGCCAGCCAGAAGCTGCACGCCAGGAAGACGCCTTCTCCCGGAGGGAGGCCGTCCCGCGTCTCGTGCGTGTGGTAGCGGCGCACCAGTCCGTCGTGGCACAGCTCGCGGCGGACGGCCTCCACGGTGCCGCGCACGCGGACGTCGTCGGGAGGGAGGAACCCCACGATGGGAATCAACAGCAGGCTGGCGTCCAGGGCCTGGCCGCCAAAGGCCTGGGTGAAGGTGTTGCGGCGCGCGTCGTAGCCCCGCGCGCAGATGTCCGCGTGCATCCGCGCCCGCAGCGCCTTCCAGTGCTCCACCTGCGCGCCGCGCATGCCGCGCAGGTTCGCCGTCTTCACCATCCGGTCCATGGCCACCCAGGCCATCACCTTGGAATGGGTGAACTGCTGTCGTCCGCCCCGCACCTCCCAGATGCCCTCGTCGGGCTGCTCCCAGTTTCGCTCCACGAAGCGCAGCAGGTGCACGCTCACGTCCCAGGCCTCGGTGTCCGAACAGACGCCGTGGCGGAGCGCGTGGTAGAGGCAGTCGGCAATCTCGCCGAAGACGTCCAACTGGAGCTGGCCCACGGCGGCGTTGCCGATGCGCACCGGGCGCGAGCCCGCGAAGCCCGGCAGCCAGGGCAGCTCCAGCTCGGTGGCGCGGCGCTCTCCGGCCACGCCGTAGAGGATTTGCAACTCGTCGGGCTCTCCGGCCACCGCGCGCAGCAGCCAGTCCCGCCAGGCCTGGGCTTCCTGGGTGTAGCCGGCGTCCAGCAGGGTCAGCAGCGTCAGCGTGGCATCGCGCAGCCAGCAGAAGCGGTAGTCCCAGTTGCGCACGCCGCCCATCCGCTCCGGCAGGGACGTGGTGGGCGCGGCGACCATGCCGCCCGTGGGGGAGTAGGTGAGCGCCTTGAGGGTGATGAGCGAGCGCATCACCTGCGCGCGCCAGGGACTCTCGTGGATGCAGCGGAACGCCCAGGCGCGCCACCACCGCTCCGTGTCCTCGCGCGTGAGGAACGGGTCCGGCGGCTGCCGGGGTGCAGGCAGGTGGGAGGGATGCCAGGACAGGACGAAGGCCCGGCGCTGTCCTTCCGGCACGCGGAAGTCCGCCAGCACGTGGCTGTGCTCCAAGCGCAGCGGCAGCTCCGTGGACAGGTAGAGCGCGTCCGGGCCGGCCTTGGTGCTCACGCCGCCCGGAATCAGGCGGGCCCAGGGCGTGCGGTCGCCGTAGCCGAAGCAGGGGGCGAACTCCAGTTGGAGCGGCACCTGTCCGGCGCGGGCCTCCACGATGCGAATCAACCGCGGCGTGTCCGTGTCCTCGCGCAGCGGCATGAAGTCGCACAGGCGCACGATGCCGGTGTCGGTGTGGAACTCCGTCTCCAGCACCAGCGTGTCGCGCACGTAGCGGCGGTGGACGCGCCGCACGGGCGCGGTGGGGGCGATGCGCCAGAAGCCATGCCGCTGCTCACCCAGCAGCGCCGCGAAGCACGCGTCCGAGTCGAAGCGCGGCCAGCACAGCCAGTCGATGGCGCCGTCATTCGCCACCAGCGCGGCGCTGTGCGTGTCTCCAATGAGGGCATGGGCTTCGATGGGCAGCGCCATGCGGGAAAGCTAGGGACGTCCCCCGTGGCGTGTCCCTCCGGGGCACTCGGCCCGGCGAGCCGTCCACGGGCCCCGCGGAGGGCGGAGGCGCGGGCAGCCGCTCGCTCGCGACGCATCGGCGCCATGCGACGAGACATGGGGGACATGAGCAGGGAATGTCGCGATGCGCGAACCGGCCCCGGTATGGGGTTGCCCGGACATGCCTGTCCATGCGGGCCAGTCCGAACGCGGTGGGCGTGGGTCCTGACGCGCAGGTCTCCATGAGGGCGCGCGGTCTGGTGTTTCATCCGCATGTTTCACCCGCACGCGGGCCTCGCGCGGGCCCCGCACGCCATGCGGGAAGGCACGTACCGCTTCCTACCCACGTACCAGGTTGCGCAGCAGGAAGCCCAGATTGGCGGGGCGCTCGGCCAGCCGGCGCATGAAGTACGGGTACCAGTGCCGTCCGTACGGCACGTAGATGCGCACCGGGTGACCCTCCCTCACGAGTCGTTCCTGCAAGTCCCTGCGGATGCCGTACAGCATCTGGAACTCGAAGGCGCCGCGCGGCAGTCCGCGCTTCGCCGCGTGGTCCAGTGCCGCTTCAATCATCCGTTCATCGTGCGTGGCGATGCCGTGATACACGCCGCTGTCGAGCAGCACCCGCAGGGTGCGAACGAAGCTGGCATCCACGTCCCGCTTGTCTGGGAAGGCCACGTCGGGCTTCTCCAGATAGGCGCCCTTGCACAGACGAACGCGGATGCGCTGTGCGCACAGCGCCTTCGCGTCCTGCTCCGTGCGCCGCAAGGCGCTCTGCAACACGGCGCCGACGTGGGGCTCGCCGAACTCCGCGCGCAGCTGACGCACGATGTCCAGCGTCACCTGGGTCACCGAGCTGTCCTCCATGTCGATGCGCACGAAGGAGTCGCGGGCTGCGGCCTCGGCCACCACCGCGCGCGCGTTCTCCAGGGCCAGGGCTTCATCGAACAGCAGCCCGCACTGGGTGAGCTTCATCGACACGTTGGCCCGCACGCCCACCCGGTCGATGCGGGCCAGCAGCCGCTGGTACTGGCGCACCTCCTCCCGCGTCTCCCCGGGCGTCTGGACGGCCTCGTTGAGGTGGTCGAACGACGCCATGAGCCCGCGCGCGGACAGCGCCTTCACGGCGTCCACGGCCTCCTCCAGCGTCTCCCCGGCGATGAAGCGCGAGGCCAGCCGCCGGAAGGGGCGCAGGCGCATGGCGGCGTCCTCCAGGCCAGGGCGGCGGGCCAGGAACAGCAGGGCGGAGCGGGACAGGTGGGTGGTGTCGGTGGTCATGGCGTGGGTGGCGGCTTCAGTCCAGGTGGTGCCGGAGGAAGTCCCCGGCCAGCGTGTTGAAGGCCTCGGGGTGGCTGATGTAGGGCAGGTGGCTGGCGCCCCGGATGAGCGCCAGCCGGGCCCCGGGGATGTGGCGGGCCACGTCGCGGGCGGCGCGGGGTGGCACCAGCACGTCCCGGCCGCCCTGGATGACGAGCGTGGGCACCTGGAGCTCATGGAGCCGGGGCATCAGGTTCGTGGTCAGGATGTCTCGCAGCCGGCGCAGCAGCTCCACCGGGGACAGCCGCCGGGCCTCGCGCACGATTTCGGCCCGGCCCTCCGGCGGCAACCGGCGGCCTCCCAGCACCCGGGCCACGGTGGGCGCCAGCAGGTACGCCAGGGGCCGGGGCGCGCGCACCAGGGTGGACAACGTCAGGGCCAGCCGGCGGCCGCGGTGCACGCTGGCCACCGGTGACACGAGCACCAGCGCCTTCACCCGCTCCGGGTGGGCCAGGGCATAGGCCATGGCCAGCAGGCTTCCGTAGGACGACCCCAGCAGGGCGAAGCGCCCCGGCAGCAGGGACTCCGCGTGCTCCAGCACCGCCAGGTTCCACAAGAGCGGGGTGTGGGTGGCGGGGGTGCGCAGGGGCGGCGTCCACAGCAGCAGCCTCAGCGCGTCCGCCAGCGGCTCCATGGGCGCGAAGGAGCGGCCACTGGCCCCCAGCCCCGGAAGACACACCACGGTGCGTGCTTCATCCCTGTTGCTGTCTGGGAAGGTGAACAGGCGTACCGGTGTGCCTCGCACGGGACGCTGTTCACAGGGCAGGTGGGCGTAACCCGTCTGGATGTCGTCCACCTCCGGGACGAGCGGCGGGCTTCGAGGGTGTCCCCCGGGGCGGGATGACAGGGCTTCACGCATGGGAATGCCTCGTCAGGAGCCGCCGCACGCTGGCGGCCACGGTGTCCCGGAAGGCCCGGAGGCTGGTTTCACTGGCATCCGGAGGCGGCGGGGCGTGGGGTGTCCCCAGGTGGAAGGTGAGCCGCACGGGCCAGGGCAGGGGCCCCAGGCCCAGCACCAACGGCATCCGGTATTTGTCATCGTCCGTCAGACGCACGCACAGGCGCTCCTCGCCCAGGGGCCACCGGAAGGTGTCATCCACCCCCTGGCCGGCGAAGGGCACCACCGGCACCCCGGCGCGGGCCGCCAGCCGCGCGAAGCCCAGCGCCCGCTCCCAGCGCAGCCGGTAGCGCCCCTGGCTGCGCTTGAAGGTCTCCCACGCGCCCCCCGGATAGCAGACGACCAGCGAGCCCGCCCGCAGCGCCGTCAGGGCGTTCTCCCGCGTCCCCTCCACGCCGCCCAGCCAGGGCAACACCGTGCGGATCAACGGGATGCGGAAGAACCCCCGCTCCGCCAGGCCCAATGGATAGCGGCCGGTGCGCTGGTGGAGCAGATGAAAGAACGCCGGTGTCTCGTAACCCCAGACGCCGTGGTTCCCCACCAGCAACACCGGGCCTTTCACGGGCAGGTGCTCGCAGCCCACCAGCCGCGCCCGGTGGTACAGGGCCGACAGCGCCGCGCCCTGTTCGGCGAGGCGGAATACAGCCCGGCGCAGGCTGGCGAGCGGGGCATCCATGGTGGAAAAACATGGGGATGCGCGGCGCCCCCAGCAGGCGGCGCCTTCCTCCTGGCCGCCGGGCAGCCAGGCCCCCCTGAGACAGGGACGGCTCTGATAGTGGGGGCTCGTAGGAGTTTGAGTAATGCCAGCTTGCAGGCATACTCAGGTTGTCTGCTTCCGGGTGCATGCCGAACGTTCCGGCATGGGCAGCCCGTTCGACATCCTCATCGACCCGCATCGGGAACTGGAAGCGCGTCTCGAGCGTCTGGCATCGGGTGTGGAACCCGATGAGCTGAGGGGATTGACGGCGGAGTTGCTGACATTGCTGAGGCTTCACTCCCGACTGGAGGAGCGCTGCCTCTACCCGGTGATGGCGCGGGTGGAGGGCCGCGAGTCTTGCCGTGAGCAGACGGAAGACCCGCTCACCCTGCGCGAGCTGATGGCTGAGCTGGAGGAGCTGCCCTCGGGTCATCCCGAGTGGCAGGCGCGTCTGTTGACACTGGGAGACCTGGCGGTGGCGCATTTCCAAGAAGAGGAGAATGCACGACTGCCCCAGCTCATGATTGCCCTGGATTCCCTGTCGCTGGACGACCTGCGTCGTGATTTATCGACCACCTGGGACGACCTGTTGCCACGCCCCCAGGTGTTCCAGGTGGCGGGGGAGGCCCCCCTGCTGGAGCCCCTGCGCTGGGACGGTTAGGCCCCGGAGGCCGCCCGGAAACAGGTGAGACCTGCGACAACGGGGCGAATGGTCCGTTGCTCAGTCACAACTTTTATCTCTTCCTTTAGACAAAACCTTTTTTGGAAGGTAAGGGTATGGGCAGCATCACAAGCATCGAGCATCAGCCCCCCCCGTACTGCATGACTCTTGTCGTTCCCAGGTGAGGATTCAACGAATGTCCGTGGATAAAGCGTTTCGCGACATGATCCGCAATGAAATCGAGGTCCAGCTCAAGCCGCTGCGTGACGTGGTCGCGCGCCTGGAGGAGGGCACGGCGGACCTGGACGCGCTCCGCAACGTGGCCGAGCGCCTGGCCCCGCTGGCCGAGGTCGTCGGGCCCCTGTTCGGCGCCCAGATTCCCGCGTCCGCCAAGGCGGTCCGTCGTGGCCCGGGTCGTCCTCCCGCGGCGCGCAGCTCCGTGACGGCGGCTCCCGCGGCCGCGGGCGGCAAGCGTCGTGGCCGCAAGCCGGCGGCGGCGGGTGCTGACGGCGCGCGCGCGTGCGCCATCATCGGCTGCGGCAAGCCCAGCCGCACCAAGGGCTACTGCGCGGCCCACTACCAGAAGCTCCGCATGCTGGAGAAGACCAACCGCCGCCCGAGCGACTGGAAGGACTACGCCGACCCGGACAGCGTGGACGACATCAAGCTGCCGCGTGGACGCGCCGCGTCCAAGGCGTTGGCGGCTGCCGCTCAGGCTGGGCACGCAGGCTAGCCAGCGGCACGCTGCCCCGGCCCGGGCAGAGAGTGACCGCGCCCCCGTCGTTCCGCTCTGTCGTCGGGAGGGGAATCGGGGTCCGCCCATGCGGGAGAGACTTGCCCGTGGGGGCTTGCACGAGCATGAATGCCCGGGCCCATGAACAAACGCGATTTGGAGCCTGGAATCATCACCGACCTGGCCGGAAGGACCACGTACGGTGATTATCTGCAGCTCGACCGGCTCTTGTCGGCCCAGGTGACGCGCTCGCAGCCGCCTCACCATGACGAGCTGTTGTTCATCATCCAGCACCAGACGAGCGAGCTGTGGATGAAGCTGCTCATCCACGAGCTGGGCGCCTGCATCCGTTACGTGCAGGCGGACCGGCTGGAGCCGTCGTTCAAGATTTTCGCGCGCGTGGCGCACATCCAACGGATGCTCTTCGAACAGTGGAGCGTATTGGAGACGCTCACGCCGAACGAGTACCTGGAGTTCCGCGACACGCTGGGCAGCTCCTCTGGCTTCCAGAGCTTCCAGTACCGCGCGCTGGAGTTCCTGCTGGGCAACAAGGACGCGCAGGCGCTGACGCCCTTCCGCCACGTCCCCGCCATTCACGGCGAGCTGGAGCGGCTGTTCGAATCCCCCAGCCTGTATGACGAGTTCCTGCGCCATCTGTCGCGCATGGGACATCCGGTGCCGCAGAGCCACGTGCAGCGTGACTGGCGCAAGCCCTACGAGAAGAGCCCGGAGGTGGTGGAGGTGTTCCGCCGCATCTACCAGGACGCCGAGGCGCACTGGGACGCGTATGAGATGTGCGAGAAGCTGGTGGACACCGAGGAGCGCTTCCAGCTCTGGCGCTACCGCCACATGATGACGGTGATGCGCATCATCGGCTTCAAGCAGGGCACGGGCGGCTCGTCGGGCGTGGGCTTCCTGCGCAAGGCGTTGGACCTGCGCTTCTTCCCGGAGCTGTGGGACGTGCGCACGGAGCTGGCGCCGCCTCCGCCGCGCCACCGGCCCTGAGCGTCCGCGCGGCCGAAGACAGTCCCGCGCCTCCCGGGGCCGTCCCCATTCCGGCACGGCTCCGCGGAGGCAATGACGACTGTCTGGCATGCCAGGGTGGCCGGCCACGGATTGTCATGGGCGCGGGTTAGGCTTCACGCACCATGGACGCTGCTGAACCGCTGCTCTTCGACAAGGCGTACGTCCTCTGCTACCGCACCTTCGACATCGCGGAGGAGCTGGACCTGGAGCGCGCGCGCCGGGTGCTCACGGAGGACTCGCGCCGGCTCAAGCTGTCACGGGAGAACAGTCAGTACATCCAACTGCCCAACCCGCCGCTGGCCTATGAGCTGGGCCGCCGGCCCCTGGCCTTGCGGGATGGCCCCGTCACGGTGGATGTCACCGCGCGCCTGTTCGACCACGGCGCCGTGTCCATCATCCTGCAGGTGCCCGTCGTTCCGGGCACCTCGCTGGAGGTGCTCACGCGCATGGCGGACGAACTCTATGACAGCCAGGCGTTGGAGGACCTGGCGTTGGAGCTGGTGGAGGGCGTGCGCCGCACCATCGCCCCCGCCGCGCAGGCGCCCCATCTCTGGGAGCAGAGCGAGAGCTACACCGTCATCTTCGCCGAGCACATCCGTGGCAATCCCACCGCGGAGGAGCTGATGTCGCGCGCGGACCTGGCCCGGCTGCTCCTGGGGGAGAGCGGCACGGTGCCGCTGTCCCCGCGTGAGAGTGAGTCCGTGCTCCAGTCGCGCTTCAGCTACACCATCCACGACCTGGTCGTCATCGACTGGAACAGCGCCTTCGTCTACGAGCCGTCCGGCTCGAGAGACATCCCCGACCTGCTGGAGATTGCCAACGCGCAGTTGCTGGAGTTCCGCTACTACGACGACCGGCTGGACGCGCACATCACCCGCATCCACGAGAAGGTGCAGTCCGCGCGGCACGGTTGGGCCACGTTGTTCCGCAGCCCCTACCGCAACCTGGCCCGGCAGACGCTCTCCACGTTGGTGGACCTCAACGAGTTCATCGAGCGCGTGGAGAACAGCCTCAAAATCATCGGCGACTTCTACCTGGCCAAGGTCTACGAGAGCGCCGTGCGCCGCATGCGGATTCCTCCGTGGCAGGCCGCCGTCACCCGAAAGCAGCAGTTGCTGGCGCAAACGTATGGCCTGCTCAAGGGCGACGTGGACATCGACCGCTCCCACACGCTGGAGGCCGTCATCGTCCTGCTCATCGTGCTGGAAATCTTCTTCGCCTTCTTCCGCGTCTTCGAGCGCTGAGGCACCCACGGGGAACCCCGTACTCCCGGGCAACGCGCTGTGCGGTTTCCACGCTTCGTCCGGCATGGGAGAATGAGGCTTCGAGGCAGGGAGCCATGCGTCCGTGCCGGGGGGAGTGGGGCATGAAGGTGCCCGGAAAAAACGTGGGAGCCGCGGTGGACCGCATGTCGCGGGCCCTGGAGCGGCTGTCCGCAGCACCGCCGGTGGTGGCGGTGCTGGAGGAATTGCTTTGCCAGGCGTCCGCCACGCTGGGGGCCTCAGGGGCCTTCCTGTGCTGGTGGGGCGGGACGGGCGACTTGAGCACGCTCACCACGCACGGCGTGGACGCGGAGGCGGCCGCCCTCTGCGCGCAGCAACTGCTGGCCCAGGCGCCCCCGCCCGGTGAGCCGCGTCTGCCCCGGGTGCTGGAGGACGTGTCGCAAGACGCGCTGCTGGCCTCGGAGCCGGACGCCTTGCGGCGACTGGGGGCGACGGCCTTGCTTTCCCAGCCGCTCTACTTCGCCTCCGGCCTGGGCGCCGCCGGTGTGCTGGGCGTGCTCTTCCGCGAGGCGTGGCGGCCACGGGAGGAGGACCTGCGGCGCTTCGGTCTCTCGGTGAAGCTGGCGGCGCTGGCGCTCGAGCGCGAGCGCATGGCGGAGACGCTGCGCCAGTCCGTGCTGTCCGCGCGGGCGGAGGTGGAGGAGTCGGAGGTGCTGCGGCTGCGACGATTCCAGGCGGTGACGGAGGCCTTTGGCCGTGCGCTGTCCGGGGACGAGGTGGCGCGCGTGGTGCTGGAGCAGGGCCTGCCCGCGGTGGGCGCGGGCGTGGGCCTGGTGCACCTGGTGGAGCCGGACGGGACGCTGGCGTTGAAGGCCGCGCTGGGGGTGTCCAACGCGGAGCGAGAGGCGCTCCGGGTGCCGCCCTGGCGAAGCAGCGGTGTGCCGGGTCACGACGCGAGGGCGCCGGTGCGGCTGGCGACGCCCGCCGCGGCGCGGGACGTGGTGCTCGGCTCGCCAGTGGGGTCGGAGACGCCGGCCGCGGTTCAGGAACTGGTGCCCGCGCTCGGCGCGCCGGAGCGGCTGGAGACGCCCGCCGCGGCGCGGGACGTGCTGCCCGTGCCGGGCGCGCCGGTGTGGCTGGAGACGCCCGCCGCGGTGCGGGACGTGGTGCCCGCGCTGGGGGCGCTGCGGGCGTTGGTGCTGCTGCCCTTGCACGTGGAAGGGCAAACCTTCGGCACGTTGTGCTTCGGCTTCCTGGAGGCGCGGCGCTTCTCCGCGCTGGAGCGGGCCTCCATCACCGGCCTGGGCCACGAGTGCGGCCAGGCGCTGGAGCGCGCGCGGCTGTACGCGCGGGAGCGCACGGCGCGGCTCCAGGCGGAGGCCGCGGGACAGCGCCTGCGGCTGTTGGCGGATGCGAGCGCGCTCGTGTCGGCGTCGCTGGACTGGGAGGAGACGGTGGCGGGCGTGGCGCGGCTGGCGCTGGGCCACTTCGCGGATGGCTGCGCGGTGGACTCGTACGAGGACGGCGTGGTGCGGCGGCTGGCGGTGCTCTATGAGAACCCGCGGTCGGCGCCGCGCGGGTTGGAGCTCCTGCGCTTCGCTCCGCAGGAAGGCAGCCCCACGTTGCTGGCGGAGGTGCTCGCCTCGGGGCGCCCGTGGATGATGGCGCGGCCCACCGCGGAGCCCGGGGACACCCGCACGGCGGCGGCGCGGCTGTACGCGGCCGCACGCGAGCTGGGCGTGGGCTCGCTCATCCTGACGCCGCTGGTGGCGCGGCAGCGCACGCTGGGGGTGCTCACCTTCATGCGGAGCGCGACGTCCGCGCCCTTCGACATCCCGGACCTGTCCCTGGCCGAGGAGCTGGCGGGGCGCGCGGCGCTGGCCATCGACAACGCGGACCTGTTCCGCAAGGCCCGCGCGGCGGAGGAGGAGAGCCGGCGCGGCGCGGCGCGGCTCCACGTCCTGGTGCAGGTCAGCCACCTCATCGCGGAGGCGGGGCTGGACTTGTCCATGGTGCTGGAGGTGCTGGTGCGCAAGGTGTCGGAGGCGCTGGGGGACGCGTGCGTGCTCCAACTGCTCTCCGAGGACAAGACGCGCCTGGAGCTGGTGTCGGTGCACCACCCCAACGCGGAGGCGCGCGTGGTGCTGGACGCGTCCATGCGGCGCTGCCCGGGGCGGGTGGGGGAGGGGCTGCCGGGCCGGGTGGCGGCGACGGGGCAGCCGCTCTTCGTCCCGCGCCTCCAGGCGGAGGACCTGCGCGATGAGCGCGTGCCGGAGGGCATGTCCTTCCTCCAGCGCTACGGGCCCCACAGCGTCATCGTCGTCCCCCTGGGCGTGCGCGGCCGGGTGCTGGGCACGCTGGGGGTGATGCGCGAGGCGCGGGGCCGCGAGTATTCGGTGGAGGAGCGCGCGCTGCTGGAGAGCCTGGCGGCGCGCGCGGCGCTGGCCATTGAAGACGCGCGGCTGTACGGCGCGGCCACGCAGGCGGTGAAGGCGCGGGACGAGCTGCTGTCGGTGGCGGGGCACGAGCTGAAGTCGCCGCTGAACGCGCTCCAGCTCCAGATTCACCTGCTGGCGCGCATGGCCCGGGACGCCATGGCCGTGGACGGGCTGGCGGAGCGCGCGGAGCGGGCGGCGAAGGCGGGCCAGCGGCTGGGGCTGCTCATCGATGACCTGCTGGACGTGTCGCGCCTCAGCTCGGGGCGGCTGGGGCTGAAGCGCGAGGAGGTGGACCTGGCGGCGCTGACGCGCGAGCTGGTGGGCCGCATGTCCGAGGAGCTGGCGCTGGCGGGCAACGAGGTGCGGCTGCTGCTGGACAGGCCGGTGTCGGGACAGTGGGACCGGCTGCGCCTGGAGCAGGTGCTGGTGAACCTGCTCACCAACGCGGCGAAGTACGGCGCGAGCCGGCCGGTGACGGTGGAGGTGGACGCGGTGGGCCCGGTGGCGCGGCTGTCCGTACGCGACGAGGGCATCGGCGTGTCGCCGGAGGAGCAGGAGCGCATCTTCGAGCAGTTCGAGCGCTCCGCGTCGGTGCAGCACTTCAAGGGCCTGGGCCTGGGCTTGTGGATTACCAAGCGCATCGTCGAGGCCCACGGCGGCCGCATCCGCCTGGTGAGCGAGCCGGGCAAGGGCTCCACCTTCACCGTGGAGCTGCCCCTGCCAGCGTGAGCGTCTGGACAGCCCGCACTCGCTGCGCTCTGGTTCCGCGGATGAAGACGCGCGCACTCCTCCGACGGGCCCTGCTCGCCGCCGTGCTGGCGGCCGTGGCCGCCCCGGGCTGTCGGCACGCGCCCGAACCGGGCCTGGACGCGGATGGGGACGGCGTCCTCAATGGGGAGGATGCCTGCCCCACCGTCCGCGGGCTCGCGAGGCTCCAGGGCTGCCCCATGAAGGACACGGACGGGGACGGCGTGGAGGACGCGCTGGACAAGTGCCCGCGTCGCGCCGGGCCCGCCTCGCGGGACGGCTGCCCCATCCGCGACTCGGACGAGGACGGCGTGGAGGACGCGAAGGACGCCTGCCCGCGGGTGTTCGGCCTGCTGGAGCGGCGGGGCTGCCCCATCGACGACCCGGACCGCGACGGGGTGGAGGGCGCGGCGGACAAGTGTCCGGACGAGCCCGGGCCCGCCTCGCGCGAGGGGTGCCCCATTCGCGACGCGGATGGGGACGGCGTGCCGGATGAAGAGGACGCCTGTCCCGACGAGGAGGGCCTGCCCTCGCTGCGTGGCTGCCCGGAGCGGGACGTGGATGGGGACGGCGTGGCGGACCACCGGGACAACTGCCCGCGCGAGCGGGGCGCGCCGGACAACCAGGGCTGCCCGGCGGCGCGCAGGCAGCGCGTCGTCATCCGCCCGGACCGGCTGGAGCTGCTGGAGCGCATCACCTTCGCGCCCGGCACCGCCACCCTCCAGCCGCGTGTCCAGCCGGCGCTCGACAACGTGGCCGAAGTCCTGCTGATGCACCCGCGGCTGGGCGTCATCGCCATCGAGGGCCACACCGACAACCGCGGGGAGGCGGACGTGCAGCGGGAGGTGACGCTGGCGCGCGCGGAGGCGGTGCGGGACTACCTGGTGGCGCGGGGTGTCCCGCCGGACCGGCTGGAGGCGTGGGGGTTCGGCCCGGACAAGCCCGTCGAGTCGAATGAGACCTCCCACGGACGCGAGGCCAACCGCCGGATGGACCTCCGGGTGGTGGCGCCGCGCGGCCGCCCGTAAGTCCCGGACTCCCCGTGGGTGGGGGGGGTGGGGTACGCTCGCCCACTATGAGTGCTCCCAGCCCCCTGTTTGGTGACTTGCTGCTCAAGCTGGGGGTTGTCTCGCCCAGCCAGGTGCAGGAGGCGCTCGCCCTCCAGGCCCTCACCGGGCAGCGCGTGGGGGAAGCCCTCATCTCCCTGGGCTACGTCACGCGGGAGCAGATTCAGGACGCGCTGGGCGAGGCGCTCGGGCTGCACCAGGACAAGAGCCCCCTGCAGCCCGCGCTGGGCGAGCTGCTGGTGGGGCTCAAGTACGTGACGCTGGCGCAGCTCGACGAGGCGCTCGCGCGTCAGCGCCGCGACGGCCGCAAGCTGGGCGAAATCCTGGTGGAGCTGGGCCACTGCACCTACAAGCAAATCTACGAGGCGCTGGGGCTGCAGAACCGCATCGCCGGGCGGCAGGATTTGCCGCGCCCCGCCTCCGACGGCCGCCGCCGCGTGGTGGTGGTGGACGACAGCCCGCTGGCCTGCGCCTTCGTGCAGGAGGGCCTGGTGGCGCTGGGCTACGAGGTCCTCTGCTTCCAGGACCCGTTCGAGGCCCTGGAGAGCATGGGCCGCATCCAGCCCGTCATCGTCCTCAGTGATTTGGAGATGCCCGGCCTGGACGGCGTGGAGCTGTGCCGCCGCCTGAAGGAAGGCCCCAGCCACGCGGTGCCCGTCATCATCCTCACCGCCAACGACGTGGAGGCGGAGCGCGTGCGCGGCCTGCGCGCCGGCGCGGATGACTACGTCAACAAGTCCGCGTCCATGGACGAGCTGGCCGCGCGCATCGAAAGCGTGGTGCGCCGCACGGGTGAGACGGAGCGCATGCGCAAGCTGTTCGCGCGCTACACGTCCGACGCGGTGGTGGAGGAAATCCTCAAGAGCGCGGACGCGGTGGTGCTCACGGGCGAGAAGCGCGAGGTGACGCTGCTGTTCGCGGACATCCGCAACTTCACCGGCCTGGCGGAGAGCCTGCCTCCGGAGCAGGTGGTGGGGGTGCTCAACCAGGTGCTCGGGCGGATGTCGGACGCGGTGCTCACCTGCGGCGGCACGCTGGACAAGTTCCTGGGCGACGGGCTGATGGCCGTCTTCGGCGCGCCGGTGGCCCGCCCAGATGACGCGCTGCGCGCGCTCCAGTCCGCGAAGATGATGATGGACGCGCTGACGGACCTGCGCATCGAGGCGGAGGCGGAGTGGGCGGCGGGCGGGCGCGAGGGCCAGCCGCTGGTGCTGGAGCTGGGCATTGGCATCAACTCGGGCGTGGTGGTGGCGGGCAACATCGGCAGCACCGTGCGCGCCGAGTACACCTGCATCGGTGACGCGGTGAACGTGGCCGCGCGGCTGTGCTCGCTGGCGGGCCCGGGGGAAATCCTGGTGGGGGAGCGCACCCGCGAGCTGGTGGACGCCAACGAGACGGCCTTCGAGGACCTGCCTCCCGTGCGGCTGAAGGGCAAGCAGCAGCCCGTTCCACTGTTCCGTGCCCTGTAAGGGGTGAAGTCCACGCGCGCCTCGCGAGCGGAAAGGGGCTATAGGAAGGGGTCATGAACGCCTCGTCTGACGAGCCCCCTCCGTCCCGCCGCTCCCCCGTGCTGTTCGTGGGGCTCGTCTTCGGACTCGGGTTGGTGGTCGCCGTCCTGGTGGGTGCGCTGAGCGGCTCCAAGGCCGTGCACGCCGACCGCATCCACCAGGACTTCGCCGTGCTGGAGGAGGCCCTGGGCCGCTACCGCGCGGACAAGGGGACCCTGCCGGAAGAGGCGGACGTGGAGGCGCTGCTGGTGCCCGCGTACCTGCCCTCCGTGCCGCTGGACCCGTGGGGCCGGGGGTACCGCTACACGAGCAACGGCGACGAGGTCTTCCTGGCCACCTTCGGCAAGAGCGATGACCGGGGCGGCTCGGGCGAGGAGCAGGACCACACCAACCACGACGGGCACGCCGCGCCCAAGGTGGCGCGCTAGCGCTGGGGCGTGTCCATGCCCCGCGAGCCCACGTCCGCGGTGCGCGCCGGGCCCCGGAGCGAGCCAGCGTGGCGCGGGTGCCCGCTCCCTGGCGTCGCCATGGCCATTGTTTCCTTCACGGGGAAGGGTTTTCCCGAACCTGGAGGGCAGCCATGGCCATCGTGTGTGTCACCAACCTGTCCCCTGAGTCCCTCGCGGCGGCCCACGTGGCGGCGGCCGTGGCGGGACGGCTGCAAGAGCCGCTGCTGCTCCTGGGCGTCGCGGAGGGCGACGCCTTCCTCGACGACGGCTCCGGCGCGTTGACGCTCACCCAGCAGCGGCTGGAGGCGGAGGCCGCGCGGCTCGAAACGCTCGCGCGGGTGGTGCGCTACCGGCTGCAGACGGGCACCTCCGCGGACGAGGTGCTGACCGACGAGGAGTGCCGGCAGGCGCGGTGGATTGTGGTGGCCGCGTCCGGCTGGCGCACCTCGGCGTGGCGGCGGGCCACGGTGCCCGAACGCCTGTCCCGCTACGGCTGCGCGCCGGTGCTGGCCGTGCGCAGCGACACCGCGCTGACGGACTGGGCCCGGGGCCGCAGGCGGCTGCTGGTGCTGGTGGGCGTGGACCCCGGCTCCTCCACCACGGGCGCCGCGGTGGCCTTCCTGCGTGAGCTGCGCCGGGTGGGGCCGTGTGACGTGCTGGCCACCTACGTGTGCTCGCCCATGGACGAGCGGGAGCGGCTGGGCATCCACAGCCCCGTGCACGTGGAGCTGCTGGAGCCAGGGCTGCAGGACATGGAGGCGCTGGACCCCATCGTGGAGCGCGTGCTGCAACGCGAGGTGCGCGAGCAGGTGGGCGAGCTCGTGGGCGAGGGCAGCGTGGAGGTGGTGCTGGAGCCCGGCTTCGGCCGTCCGGCGGACCACCTGATGCACGTGGCGCACACGCGCGGCGTGGACCTGATGGTGGTGGGCACGCACCAGCGCAGCGGGGTGAAGCGGCTGTGGCACGGCTCGGTGTCCGCGGGCGTGCTGCGGCACGCGGCGCACTCCGTGGTGTGTGTGCCGCCCATGGTGCGGGCCCGGCGCGCGGACCGCGCGCCGCGAAGCGTGCTGGTGCCCGTGGACTTCTCCGAGGCCAGCGCCAAGGCCATCTTCCAGGCGCGCGCGCTGGTGGGGCCCGGGGGGCGGGTGCACCTGCTGCACGTCCACCGCCGCAAGCTGGAGGACCGCGGCTTCGCGGACCACTACGGCGTGCTGCCCGAGCCCGTGAGGGACCGGGACGGGGTGCTCCAGCGGCTGTGGGCGCTGGTGCCGCGCGACGAAATCGCCCAGGCCGTGCGCTGGAGCGTGGAGGGGGTGACGGGCGAGGACGTGACGCTGGCCATCTGCCAGGCCACGGAGCGCGAAGGGGTGGACCTGGTGTGCGTGGGGACGTCCCTGGAGCCCTCGCGGCTGCGGGACGCCCTGGAGGGCGAGGTGGCCCATGAGCTGGTGGCCCGCTGCCGCCGGCCCGTCGTGGTGGTGCCCTCCGCCTGAGGCAGGGGCTCCTGACAGCGGGAATACCTGTCATCACCTGAAAGGATTGTCAGGTGGTCCCGGCTCCGACGTGCCCGGGAGGGCACGTCTGCATTAGCATCTCGAAATCACGCATTTCCAGACGCAGGGGGGCCGCCGGTGACACCGCAGGGTTATCGTGAAGTGGAGCTCGTCTGTAACCGTTCCTCGCTGCTCCTGCATGGGGGCACGGAAGAGGAGCGGCGAAGCTGGGCGCAGGAAGCCGCGCGCAACTTCAACGTGGAGCTGGCGGAGGTGCGGCAGGCGGCGGAGCTGCCGCAGGCGCTCCGGCAGCCCAACGGGGTGGTGTTCATCCCGGACGTGGCGAAGCTGGGGCGGGACGCGCAGTTCGTCCTGCTGCAGTGCCTGCGGACGCAGGAGGAGCGGCCGAAGCTGGTGCTGGGCGTCTCCGGCTCGGCGGACGCGGCCCTGGCGCGCGGCACGCTGCGCGAGGACCTGCACTACCGTCTGCACAAGGCCCAGGTGGACCTGCAGAAGGACGGGCTGCGGGACGTGTTGAAGCACCGCTGGGCACAGCAGGCCGAACAGCTCGCGCTGAAGGCCGCCGTGGCCCGCGCCGCCGAGGAGGCGGCCCGCGAGGCGGCCATTGCCCGGCGTCCGGGCACGGTGACGCGCATCGCCCCCAAGCAGAAGAAGGTGAGCGGCGGCGCGCGCGCGAAGGCCGTGTCCAGGAACGCCGCCCGCTGAGGCCTCGCCTCAGTGCCGGTGCTTCTGTCCGCGCTTCGTCTTGACGGCGGGGCGCGCCTTCTTCGCGGTGCCGCGCTTGGCGGCGGCGGGCTGGGCGGGCACGGCCTTGCGGCCCACCTGAGCGTTCGCTCCCGCCGCGGAGGCCGTCCTGGCGGACGGTGACTTGCGGCGCGCCGGGGCCTTCGTGGGCTTGCCGCTCTCGATGACGCCGCGGGCCGCCTTGGCCGCGCGCCGCGTCCCCGCCGCCTTCACGCGGCCTCGGGTCGGCGTGCCCCGAATCCTGGACTGGAGGTTGGCCACCCCCCGAGCCGTCATCACCGCGGTGCCCAGGAGGACCCGCGCTCCGCGCGTGCCGGCCTCGACGGCCACCTCCTTCACCCTGTCCACCAGCCCCCGCTTGGAAATCGCCATGGCGTGCCTCGTCTCTCTGGCTGTCCTTCGCTGCCGCCAAAGGTAGTCACGGGCAGTCGGGCGTGAAGCCGTCTCCCGCACTCCGGCTCCCGCGTTCCAAGGTGGGCGGGAATGTGTGAAGCGGGGAAACTGGGCTAGAGTCCGGCGCACTGTCCCATTTCCTTCTCGGAGCAAGAGCATGTCCCAGGACAACACCGGAAAGCCGAAGCGCGGCCTGAAGCGGCCCATCGAGGTCGTTCGCGCGGAGCTGCTCAAGGACCCGGAGACGAAGAAGATCGCCGAGGCCGTGAGCATGAAGCTCGAGGACTACGTGGAGCTGGTCCTCAAGTACGCCCAGGACAAGGACAAGGAGGCCGAGGTCGCCGTCATCTCCGACGAGGAGCTGCGCCGCAACGGCTTCAACCCCCTCTCCTCCGAAGAGGCCGCCAACATCCTCATCAAGGGCATGAAGGGCGAGCTGCCCGGCTCCCCCCCGGACTTCGAGGCCTCCAAGTTCACCCAGGACAAGGCCTCCACCGCCGGCAAGCCGTCCCTCACCGCGCCCCCCGTGGGCGGCGCCGCCCCCACCGGTCCGCAAGATCCTGCCGCCCGCCAGGAGCTGATGGATCAGCTCAAGAAGGGCAGCAGCGGCGGTAACCGTCCGTAATCCCTGGCACCACGGGCGGAGGCCGGAGGGGAAAATTCGACGGAAAAGGTGGGAGGAAACAATTCCCCACACGCACCGAGAATCCCTTCGAGCTTTCCTTCCGGCACAAATCTCCGCCTTCCAGGCATCTAGAATTCAAGGGGCACGACCATGGGCAGCGCACTCAAGTCCGTTACGAAGGTCATCAGCAACGTCGCCAGCACGGTGAGCAAGATTGCCGGTGGCATCGCGAACATCGGCGGCAAGGCCATGGAGTTCCTCCAGAAGCCCCTGAGCTCGCTGGTGGACCCCATCGCCAAGTTCATCGGTGAGAAGGTCGGCAAGCTGCCCCTGGTCGGCAAGTTCCTGGGCCCCACGGTGGAGAACCTGGTGAAGCAGGGCGCCTCGTCCTTCCTGGGCGAGGGCACGCTGGGCAGCCTGGGCTTCCTGTCCAAGATTGCCCCCAAGGTGCAGGACATCACCAACATCGCGCAGACGGTCAAGGGCGCGGCGGACAAGGTCGGCGCCTTCGCGGAGAACCCGCTGGGTCAGCAGAACTTCCAGAACATCATCGCGCAGAACCACGCCCGCTTCGTGGAGTGATGCTCCGCGCCGCTGGCGCGAACTGGTAGCGAGCCCCAGGGCCGGTCTCCCGCGAAGCTGCGGGGCCGGCCCTTCGGCTTTGCGGGCTCGCGCGGCCACCGCCGCGGTGCTCAGTGTCCTGTCTGGGCCAGGCGCCGGGTGTCGCGGATGAGGCGCTCGGTGGAGTCGCTGTCCGCGCTGTCGTAGTAGCCGCGAATCTGCCCGGCGTCGTCCACGAGCACGAAGTGCGTCCCGTGGAAGATGGAGAGCAGGTCGTCCTCGGGCGCGCCGGGCTCACGGCCCATGCTGACCTTGAAGCCCTGGACGATGGTCTCCTTCAACTGCTCGTAGTCGCCCGTGAGGAAGCTCCAGCGGGAGAAGTCCGCCCCGTGGCGCTCGCCATACTCGGTGAGCCGCTCCGGGGTGTCGTACTTCGGATCCACGGAGAACGACACCAGCTGGAGCCCGGCGCCGGAGGACGCGGTGGCGTCCTGCACGCCCACCATCTTCCGCGTGAAGGCCGGGCAGATGGTGGGGCAGCGCGTGAAGATGAAGTTGGCCACGAAGGGTCTGCCCCTCAACTGCGTGCTCCCGAAGGGCTGTCCGTCATGCCGGGTGAAGGTGAAGTCCGGCAGCGTGCCCAGCTGGGGCAGGGCGCCACTGCCCTGGCCACGCATCAGCATGCTCCCCGTCGCCGCGGTGACGCCAAGCGCGGCCACGGCGACACCTGCCCAGAACCCCGGGCGCTGCGTGAGACGGGCCCCTGGGGCCGGAAGGACGGAGTCAGCGGACATGGCCCCGGAGGTAACGGAACCCCCGGAGTCACACAAGCGCGGCTGCGGGGGTGCGACATCCTGGCCGTCACAATTCCGTGATTTCAGTGATTTTGAATTAGTTTATACATAAATAACAGTTCTTCCGGGGAAACATCCTCTCAGTCGTTACGAAAATGTAGGCACGTCGCCTCTCTGTTTTCAGGAGTCTGCCCCCCCGTGACGACCTACTCCGTTCGCCGTGGCGATACCCTCAGCGCGCTGGCCCAGCGCTTCAACACGTCCGTGTCGTCGCTCGCGAAGAGCAACGGCATCTCCAACCCGAACCTCATCTACGCGGGGCAGCAGCTCCGCATCCCGGACGGCTTCGACGCGCCTCGCGCCTCGGGTGGGGGCCGGGCGGCTTCCAGCTACACCGTGAAGTCGGGCGACACGCTCAGCGGCATCGCCGGTCGGCATGGCACGTCGGTGAGCGCGCTGGCCAAGGCCAACAACATCTCCAACCCGGACCGCATCTACGCGGGCCAGAAGCTCACGATTCCGGGGACGGGCGGCGCGGCGCCGAGCAGCCCGGCGCCTTCCTCGGGCGGCGGTTCGTACACCGTGAAGTCGGGTGACACGCTCAGCGGCATCGCCGGTCGGCATGGCACGTCGGTGAGCGCGCTGGCCAAGGCCAACAACATCTCCAACCCCAACCTCATCTACGTGGGCCAGCGGCTGACGATTCCGGGCGGGGGCGGCGCGTCGCCCACCCGGCCGACGCCGAACCCGCCGCCGGTGGGGGGCGTGGGTGGCCCGAAGCCGCCGACCGGTGGCTCCGCCGGCGTGACGGTGCAGCAGCTCCGGGCGGTGATGCCCAACCTGTCCCAGGCGAAGGCGGAGCAGTACCTGCCCCACCTGAACCGGGCCATGGCGGAGGCGAACATCACCACGCCCATTCGCAAGGCGGCCTTCCTGGCGCAGCTCGCGCATGAGAGCGGCCAGCTCCGCTACATGGAGGAGATTGCCTCCGGCGCCGCCTACGAGGGGCGCAGGGACCTGGGCAACACCCAGCCGGGCGACGGCGTCCGCTACAAGGGCCGTGGCCCCATCCAGCTCACGGGCCGCGCCAACTACCGCGCCGCGGGCCAGGCGCTGGGCATCGACCTGGAGGGCAACCCCCAGCGCGCCAAGGACCCGGACGTCGCGTTCCGCATCGCCGGCTGGTACTGGTCGTCGCGCAACCTCAACACCTACGCGGACGCGGGCAACTTCCGCGAGGTCACCCGCCGCATCAACGGTGGCTACAACGGCCTGGCGGACCGCGAGATGTACTACCGCCGCGCGCAGAACGTCTTCTGAGCCCGCGCTCCCAACGCGCGGCGAGGTGAAGCGGGGACCGTGGCCAGCAAGGCCCCGGTCCCCGTCGCGTTTCGGGCGAGCCCCATCCCACCGGGGAGATGCCACGTCCAACCGCGGCGACCACCGGAGCCGAGTGGCCCTGGGAGGCCCCCTGGTGCGCTGGCTGCATCGGACAGGCCGTTCCTTTCCGGAGCGCGCCCCATGCCTCGTATCGATTCGTCCGGCGGTTCCTCGCTGTCCACCATTGACACCCCCGCGGAGGCCACAGCGGCGCCCCCGTCTCCGTCACGCGCCGCGGAGCCCCGCGCGCAGGCGTCCCCCCAGCGCAACGAGGTGCGCGCCTTCGACGGCTCCACCGCGAAGACGCCGGAGCCCCCGGCTCGCGGAGCCCCACCCGCTGATGCGGGCCCTGCCCGGTCCGCGGGGGAGCTGGCCGTGCTGGGCGGCTGGTCGCGCCCGGACGTCCTCGAAGGCCTCCGCGCGCGCCTGACGCGGGGCCTGGAGAACTGGACCGTCGGCGCCGATGACGTGCGGGCGGTGCACACCGCGCTGGGAAGCCTCCCGGCGGGCGCGTACCGGGCCGCGCTGGAGCGCTTGCAGCAAGACGGGCTGCTGGCCGCATACGTGAAGGCGCAGGACGCGGGCTCGCGGCTCGCGTTCCTGGAGCAGGCGGAGTCGAAGGGCGTGCTCCAGCGGCGCAACGGGGAGTCAGGCCCGGTGGGCCCCCTGGGCTACCCGGCGGTGCCGGACGTCTTCGTCAACGAACGGCGGCTGCCGGGGGCGCTGCGTGACGCGGTGAACGCACACGCCACCGACGTGGGCGCGGGCTTCTACCGGGCGCACGCCGACTACCTCGGCCGGTATGCCCGCGCGGTGGAGGGGGCCCAGAGCCTCCAGGCGTTGGGCGCGCTGGGGCCGCCACGCGCCGCGCACCTGCCTGAGTCCTTCCTGGGCCTGGAGTGGAAGGACCCGTCGCGGCGGGACTACGAGGCGGCGTGGAAGGCGGGCATCGGCCAGCCGAAGACGCTCAACCTGCCGCTGCAACACGTCAGCGCCCGGCAGCGGGAGCTCTCCGGGGAGCGCGCTGCGGGGACGGTGCGGCTTCACGGCAAGGTGGGTGTCAGCAGCGAGCATGCCCAGTGGAGCGCGAAGGCGGCGCTCGACACCCGGGGACATGGCGCGCTGAAGGGGGACGTGGGCGTCGCCGCGCGCGCGGGCCCCGTGGGCGTCGAGGTGTCACATGACAGCTCGGGCGAGACGGAGGGGAAGGTCAAGGTGAACCTGGGACTCGTGGAGCTCAGCCTCGGCACGGACGGCGAGCAGCGCGTCGCGGTGGGCGTCGGCACGCTGCTTCAGGTGCACGCGACGCTCAACTCGAAGCAGGCGGAGCTCGGGGGCGGCGTGTCCGCGAAGCTCAAGGCGGATGGGAGCCAGGCCAGCGTCGAGGCGGGCTTCTCCATGAAGGGGCTGACGGCGGAGCGGGCTCGACAGGCCGTCGGCCGCGAGCACCGGGGCGTCTTCCAGCCGCCAGCCGAGCTGGCCTCCCGCACGACGTGGGACGCGCTGCCTGAGGCCACGCGAGCGGCCTACGCGAAGGAAGGGTGGAATCGGGAGGCGTGGACCCGGGCCTTGCCGCGCTGACGCCACGGACCTGGGACAGACGTGCGTCGACCACCGGGCCCTGCGGCGAGTCCCCCGAACGGCGGTCCGGAGGGCGAGGCGCCGGGCCCTCCGGAGGGCCATGTCCCGAAGGCGTGCGCACCCTTCCCCCGGGTGACTCTTTCACGAGGAGCGAGGCAGCGCATGGCGATGGAGCGAGCGCAGCGGTTCGTGGACGCACTGGCGAAGCTGGAGAAGGAAGGCGACATGGAGGCCCTCGTCTCCCTCTTCAGTGACGACGCGCAGGTGAGCAACGTGGCCTCGAAGCGGGTCTTCTCCGGCCGGGAGGGCGCCCGGCGGTTCTGGCGTGAATACAAGGGCACTCTCCAGCGCGTGGAGTCCACCTTCCGCAACATGATTGAGGCGGGCTCCCGCGTCGCGCTCGAATGGGAGACGCAGGGCACCGCCCACAACGGCGCGGCGGTGGCCTATGAGGGCGTGTCCATCATCGAGTGGGATGGCGACCGGATCCGCCGCTTCTATGCGTACTTTGATCCGCACGCGCTCGGCCTGGAGCTGACCGCCGGCAGCGCGCCGCGCACGGAAGTCCCCGCCACCACCCCCGCGTGAGGCGTGAGGCCGCCCCGCCTGGGGGCGTCAATGGGTTCCCTGTGAAGTGAGCCGCCGGGCTCGCCAGCCCGGCCGCGCCTTCCACCCCTGGCCGTTGCCAGACACTGGGCAGTGACCTTCAGACACCTCCCGATTCCCAGGTGCGGACGCTACCGTCAGCCGCCGCGTCCCCGGACCGCCGACGCTGTCCGGACAGGGACCGCGGAAAATGATGCCGGTCCGCCGGTTCTTAGGCGGTACCGTTCGACGCGGTGCGTTTCCCGGAAAGCCCGGACGCGCTAGCGTTCGCTCCGTCCTCGGAGCAGGTGGGTGGGTGATGGGGTGGCGGAGGACACGCGCTCGGATGACCGGTCCTGACCCGGCAGTTTGCTTTGCGTCTACACGGAAGAGCCTGATGACCCGCTTTGCTGCCTTCTTCATCGTCCTGTCGCTGATTGCCGCACCCCAAACCGCCTGGGCCCAGCAGCGCCAGACCGAGTCCGCGAAAAAGACCCGGGCGGTGAAGTCCTCCTCCAAGACGAAGGCCACGAAGAAGAAGGCCGTGAAGCCGACCCGGGCCACGTCGAAGCGCAAGCCCGCGAAGAAGGGCAAGAAGGCCCCGCCGGCCGTGGACGCCCCGGAGCTTCAGCCCGCCCAGCCCATGATGCAGGTGGAGCCCGCCAGGCCCCTGTCTCCGACGGACGACGCGCCCACCGTCCAGAAGGAGTCGGGTGAGCCTCCGGCGGAAGGGGGCGACTCGCTGGACTTCGACCTGCTGGAGCCCGCCGAGGCCGCGGCCGCCGCGCAGGTGGACCCGGACCTGGAGAAGCGCATTGGCCGGCGCCGCACCATGCTCAAGCTGCACCAGGGCCTGGGCTTCGCGATGGCCGCCGGCCTGGTCGGCACCACGGTGGTGGGGCAGCTCCAGTTCAACGACTCGTTCCGCGGTGGCGGTGATGACCGCAACCTGCTGGGCCTGCACCGGGGGCTCGCCATTGGCACGTCGGCGCTGTTCGCCACCGTGGGCCTGCTGGGGGTCCTGGCGCCGGAACCCTTCGAGAAGGATACGTTCCAGTGGGACACCATCACCGTCCACAAGCTGTTCATGGCGCTCGCCACCGTCGGCATGGTGGCGCAAATCGTCCTGGGCATCATGGCCACGGACCGTTTTGGCAGGCTGTCGGAGACGGACCTGGCCACCGCGCATCAGATTTCCGGTTACGTGACGCTGGGCGCGGTGTCGGCCGGCGTCTTCACGCTGTTCTTCTGAAGCGCATGCCTTTCGTAGTGGTTCCCTGGAGGTTGACGTGATTGCTCGACGAATCGTCCTGATCGCCACCCTGGTGCTCGCGCTGCCCGCAGTCGCGCAGTCGCAGGCCCGCACGTATAGCGTCAAGAAGGACGCCAGCTCGCTCACCTACAAGCTCAAGCACAAGCTGCACGAGGTGGTGGGCAAGGCGCCGCCCAGCGACGGCAAGGCCCGCCTGATGCCGGACGGCACGCTCCAGGTGGCGGTGCGCGCCAACGTGAAGGACTTCGATTCAGGCAACGCCAACCGCGACGCGCACATGATGGAGACGACGGACGCGGCGAAGTTCCCCATCATCGACTTCAAGGGCGTGGCCACCGGCGTGAAGCCGCCCACCAGCTTCCCGGCGAAGGTGCCGGTGAAGGTGAAGGGCCAGCTGACGTTCCACGGCGTGAAGAAGACCGTGGAGATTCCGATGACGGTGCTGTTCAAGTCGGAGAAGGAGGCGGTGGCCGAGGGCAGCTTCGACATCAGCCTGGATGCCTATAACGTCAACCGCCCGTCGCTGTTGATGGTGAAGGTGGACGACGTCCTGGTGCTGGAGCCCAAGCTGGTATTCGAGGTGGAGGGTACGTGAGTTCGACGCGACGAGGATTCCTCAAGGGCATTCTGGGAACAGGCGCGGCGAGCGCGGCGGCGACGACGCTGCCGGGCTGCGCGCCGGACATCAACCCCGCTCCGGTGACGGACGTCACGGCCAGCGATGCGGGAACGGTGGACATCCTGGTGTCGCGCTATCCGGACCTGGAGCCCGTGGGCGGCGCGTTGACGGTGCGCGTCCCGGGTGAGCAGGTGCCGCTGCTGGTGGTGCACTCCAAGGACGACGGCGCGCCGGACGACTTCTCCGTGCTGTCGTCCCTCTGCACGCACGTCGGCTGCCCGCTGGGCTTCGACGGCAAGGACGTCATCTGCCCCTGCCACCTGTCGCGCTTCAGCGCCACGGATGGCGCGGTGCTTCAGCGGCCGGCCACCGTGCCGTTGCAGACGTTCGCGGCGGCGTACAACCCGAACACGGGCGTGCTGCGCATCAACCTGCGCGCGGGCCAGAGCGACTTCCCGTCCGCGGTGAACGGGCAGGTGGTGCTGCCGCTCAGCCAGTTCCCCCAGCTTCGGGACGTGGGCGGCTCCGTGACGGGGGTGCCTTCCGGGTACGGCAAGCGCATCTTCGTGTTCCGCTTGCAGGACAACTCGTTGTCGGCGGTGGACTCCGTGTGCACCCATGCCTTCTGCGAGGTGAACTACCGCGAGCAGGAGGCGGACCTGTTCTGCGCCTGCCACGCGTCCATCTTCACGCGGGACGGCGCGGTGACGCAGGGCCCGGCCACGATTCCCCTCAAGAAGTTCACGGTGTCGGAGACAGGCGACTCCGTGGTGTTGACCGGCGTGGCGTGAGCCATGCGCCGGGCGCGGGTGGGCCAGGCACCAGGCCCGCCCGCAGCCGAAGGGCGCGCGGCGTCGCTCAGCCGAGCCGGCTCCAGAAGGAGCGCCTGGAGGAGATGCGCTCCAGGGCTTGTTGCAGCGCCTCGTCGTGGTCGGCGCGCAGCGCGATGTCGCCCAGGGAGATGATGCCCACGATGCCGTCGTCGCGCTCCACCACGGGGATGCGGCGCAGCTGACGGCGCCCCATCAGCCCGATGACGTCATGGAGCGTGTCGTCCGGCGTGACGGCCTCCACGTCATCCGTCATCACGTCGGACGCGCGGAGCTGCTCGGGTGAGCGGCCTCCCGTGAAGGCGCGGACCACCAGGTCCCGGTCGGTGACGATGCCCGCCAGCCGGCCTCGCTCGTCCACGATGGGGACGACGCCGCAGGACTCGTCCTTCATGATTTGCGCCACGTCCCGCAGCGGGCTCTCCGGGCGCGCCGTGCGCACGTTGCGCGTCATCACCTCGCGGGCCATCAGCGGCTCGTGACGCCAGCGACCGGGGCGGGCGCGGCCCGCGACGGCGGTGTAGACCTGGGTGCTGGCGCCGTCACGCCGCGCGCCGGGGGACGAAGGCGCGCCTGTTCCCGCCCGGCGGTGGGTGCTCGCCTCGTCACGGGCTGAAGCGGACGCCGCGCCTTCCCCGCGGTAGGTGCTCGCCTCGTCGCGGCCCGGGCCATGGGAAGCGCTCCGGTCCACCCGGTAGTGGGGGCGCGGGTCGCCATGGCGCTCCTCGCCGTGCAAGGCGCGCTCACGGCCATGGAAGCGCACGTCGCGGTAGGCCTCTCCCTGAGGGGCCTGCGTGCGGGAGGGCTCGCCGCCACCGCCGCCGTAGCCGGTGCGGTCCCAGGACCGGTAGTCGGCGCGCTGGCGGGAGAACTCGACGTCCTGTTCCCCGGTGTCGTGCCGGGGGCCCTTGCCGCTGGCATAGTGGCTGTCCCGGTCGTCCTGGCCGTAGGGGCCGCTGCCCTCCGGGGGCTCGCCGTTCATGTCCTCGCGAGGCCCGTCATCCACCTGGGTGCGCGGCCTGGCCATGCGCATCGTCGCCGCGCGGTGGTAGCGGCCCTGCCGGGTGGAGGCCTCCTCGTCGCGGGCGGGGTTCCAGCCGGTGAGGTCGGACTCGGCGCGCTCCCGCGAGCCCGGAGGCGCCACGTCCGCCTCGCGGTGGGGTTCATCCCTGCCGTTGTCCATGCTTCTGTGGGTCATGACGCTCCTCGGGCGCAGTGGGGTTCAAACTGCAACGCTGGTGGTGGGGCCGCGTGCCTCCAAGGTGCGGGCGTCCGAGCGAGCGGGTGCCTGTCCCGCCCTGGCGCTCCTCACCCCGCCGCCAGCGCGTCCCCCAGGCGGACCAGGCCGCTGAACTCCTCCAGCTCCGCGCCCGCGTCCGGCGCGGCCACCGCGAGCGTCCCGGTGGGAAGGTGCCGGGTGAGGCGGTCGAGCACGTCCTGGTGGGCCTTGGCGCGCGCCTGCTCCACCGCGGCCAGGCGAGCCAGGGCCGCCACGGCGTGCTCCGCGTGGCGGTCGCCACCCGTGTGCTCCAGCAGGGCCTCGGGCGCCGCGAGCACGTCGTCATGGGCCCAGCTCCGGTTCAGCACGTAGCCCGCGAAGGGCAGGCCCCGCGCGGCCAGCGTCTCGCGGAACCAGGTGGCCTCGCGCAGGGAGGCGGGCTCAGGGGACGTCACCAGCAGGAAGGCCGCGTCCGGTGAGGCCAGCCGCTGGTGCAGCCGCTCCGTGTGCAGCCGCATGCCGGAGAAGAGGCCGCCGAACGCGCCGATGAAGCCGCGCATCTCCTGGGTGAAGCCCGCGCCGAAGATGCCCGCCAGCACGCGGTCCACCACCACCTGCGCGCCGTGCCACAGCCGCCCGCCGCGCGCCCGCTTCTGCGGGCCGAACAGCGACACGATGCGCTCATCCAGGAAGCGCGCCAGCCGACCGGGCGCGTCCAGGAAGTCCAGCGCGTGCCGGCTGGGGGGCGTGTCCAGCAGGATGAGCTCGTAGCGGCTGTCCTCGAGGAAGCCGTCCAGGGCCTCGGCGGCGGCGTACTCCTGCACGCCCGCCACCAGCTCCGACAGGAAGCGGTAGAGGCGGTGGTCGACAATCGCGCGCGCCGCCTCGGGCGTGGGCGCCAGCCGGTGCACCATGCGCTCGAAGATGGCGCGGGGGTCCAACATCCACACATCCAGGAGGCCCGGGCCCTGGCGGCCAGCGGCGAAGAGGCGCTCGGGGGGAATCGACGTGGGCTCGGGGCCGCTCTCCTGCAGTCCCATGGCCTCCGCGAGCCTGCGCGCCGGGTCGATGGTGAGCACCAGCACCCGCCGTCCCGCGCGCGCGGCGGCCACGCCCAGGGCCGCCGCCGTCGTCGTCTTGCCCACGCCGCCCGCCCCGCACAGGACGACGACGCGCTTGTCTCTCAGCAGCCGGCGCAGGTCGCCCGCGCTCACGGCGTGCGCCCCCGTGACACGCGCCGGCGCCCACCGCCTCGCGGTCCGTGGCTCACGGCAGGGCCTCCTGCCGGAGCGCGTGCTCCGGGTGAGGTGCGAAGCCCTCCGCCAGCGCCTCGATCAGCGCGGGGCCGGTGCCGGGAAGCTCTGGCAGGGTGAGCAGCGGCGCGCGCAGCGTGCGCGACAGCCGGAGGGAGGCGGCCCGGGCCCGCTCCAGCCGCTCCAGCTCACGCCACCCCTGGTGCGGCCCGTGCGCGGCGAGCAGCCGGCGCAGCGCGGCGCGGGACTCGGGCGTGAAGGGGTCCTCCGGCATCCGGTTGAGGACGGCCGCGGACAGGGGCAGCTCCAGCCGGCGCAGCTCGGCGGCCACGGTGAGCGCCTCGCTGACGGGCAGCGGCTCCGGCAGGCTGGTGAGGACCACCGCGGTGCGCGCCGCATCCTGGAGGAAGTCGAGCCCCTCCCGCACGTCGCGGCCAATGGGGCCCCCGGGCATCAGGGACAGCACGCGCTGGGGCAGGGCGGCCAGCGCCAGCGCGTGTCCCGTGGCGGGCAGGTCGACGACGGTCAGCGGGTGGACGAAGCGCCCATCCGGCCGGGTGAGCCGGAGCAGCGCCAGCAGTTGGTACATCAGCCCCATCTCCCGGAGCGCGGGACCGGCTTCCAGGAAGCGGCGCAGGGCCCGGGTGCGCAGCGCGGCGTCGGCCAGCCAGCGCGCGGGCAGGGCGCGCTCCAGGAAGTGCCGGTGGCCCTCCGCCGCGGACAGCCGCACGAAGTGGAGCCCGGGACGCACCCGCGTCACTTGGGGCCCCGCCTGACGCGCTCCCACTCGCGCGGCCAGGGGGGAAGGCCCGTCCTCCTCCGGCGCCAGCTCCGCCAGCAGCACGGTGCGGCCCGCGCGCGCGGCGGCCACGGCCAGCGCCGCCGCCAGCGTCGTCTTCCCCACGCCGCCCTTGCCCGATACGAGCAGCGCACGCTTGTCCCAGAGGGCTTCGAGCACCGGCCACCGTCCTGTCGCAGCGCCCCAGGCCGCGCGCTGTTCCGATACGGTGGGGAAGGCGACACGCCAGGACAACCGAGGCCCCGGTGCCACGGCCCCAGGCACGCGGTCGCTCGCGTGCCCGGGCGGCGCTGGGACTACAGCGCCTCGATGACCTTCTTGATGCGCTCGAAGGCCCAGTCCAGCTCGGCCTGGGTGACGATGAGCGGCGGCGTGAGGCGGATGACGGAGTCGTGCGTCTCCTTGCAGAGCACCCCCTCCTTCATCAACGCCTCGCAGGCGGGCCGCGCGGAGATGTCCAGCGCCACGCCAATCATCAGCCCCCGGCCACGCACCTCCACGATGTGGCGGTTCTTCAGCGTCTTCAGCATGGCCAGGAACGACGCGCCCAATTCAGCGGAGCGCTCCACCAGGCGCTCGTCGCGCAGCACGTCCAGGGCGGTGCGCGCCACGGCGCAGCCCAGCGGATTGCCGCCGTAGGTGCTGCCGTGCTCGCCGGGGCGGAGCACGCCCATGACCTCGTCATCCGCCATGACGGCGGACACCGGGTAGAAGCCGCCCGACAGCGCCTTGCCCACCACGACGACGTCCGGCCGCACGTCCTCATGCTGGAAGGCGAACGTCTTCCCGGTGCGCCCCAGGCCCGTCTGGATTTCATCCACCATGAACAGCACCCGGTGCTGGCGGCAGAGCCCGGCCACCTGCTTCAGGTAGCCCTCGCGCGGAATCAGCACGCCGGCCTCCGCCTGGATGGGCTCCATCAGGATGGCGCAGGTGTTGGGGGTGATGGCGCGCCGCACCGCCTCCACGTCGTCGTAGGGCACCACGGTGAAGCCGGGCGTGAAGGGGCCAAAGCCCCGCCGGTAGCTCGGCTCGGTGGAGAAGCTGATGAGGCTGATGGTGCGCCCGTGGAAGTTGTTCGCGAAGACGATGACCTCCGCCTTGTCCTCGGGGATGCCCTTGACGGTGTGGCCCCACTTGCGCGCCAGCTTGATGGCCGTCTCCACCGCCTCCGCCCCCGAGTTCATCGGCAGCGCGCGGCTCAAGCCAGACAGCTCGCGCAGCGCCTTGTAGAGGTGAGGGAGCTGGTCGTTGCGGAAGGCCCGTGACGTCAGCGTCACCTTCGCGGCCTGCTCGCGCAGCGTCTCCAGGATGCGCGGGTGACAGTGCCCCTGGTTCACCGCCGAGTACGCGCTCAGGCAGTCCAGGTACTTGCGGCCCTCCACGTCATGGACCCAGCAGCCCTCGCCCCGCTCGATGACGAGGTCCAGCGGATGGTAGTTGTGCGCGCCATACCGCTCCTCCAGGTCGATGAAGTCGCGCGTGGAGAGGGCGGGGGCGGCGTGCTCGGTGCTCATGGAACTCCCTGGGGTGTCGGGTGGCGCGAAGCAGGACCCTCGATTTCGATGAAGTCCTTCGACGTGTCCACCCTCGCATGCGCCCAGGGGGTTGTTTCGTTGAGCACCGCACCCCGGTCATGGCTCGCCGCGTCAGTGGACGGACCAGCGCTCCGCGATTTCCTCGCAGGCGAGCACCACGTCGCTCAGCCGCCGGATGTGCGCCCGCGGCGCGGTGAAGACCGTCCCCGCGAAGACGTCCACCACCTGGATGAGGCGGTGGTCACACGGGCCCAGCGGGCACAGGTGCTGCTCGGTGAAGCGCTGGAGCAGCGTGCCAATGTACTGCCCTGAGCGCTCATCCAGCGGCTGGTGCTTGGAGAAATAGAGCTTCATCAAGCCCACGCGCGCGTTGCCATGTCTGTCCATGCGCTGGAGCACGACCTCCGGCCGCACGCTGATGGTGACGCCCGCCACCTCCAGCACCGGAGGCTCCGCGCCCACCGCGCTGATGAGCGTCTCCTCCAAATCCAGCCAGGGCACCAGGTCCGCGAAGCGCTCGAGCGCCTCCGAACAGAGCTGCAGCCGCTGCGCCTCGAACTCCGTCTGCGGCACGCTGCACGCGAAGCGGCGCTGGTGCTCGCGGAGGATGGACAACTCCATGCCCCGGCAGAGGAAGTCCGTAATCGCGTGCGACGCCTCCGGGTAGCGCAGGTACTGCTGCTCCGGCGGGTGCTTCTGGTCGCGGATGATGCGCTTGCGACGCGCGGGCGTGGCGACGAGGTACTCGCCCAACTTGTTCACGGACACACGCGGCAGTTCACGGATTTCCGCCATGGAATCGCTCCCCCTGGGTGCTGGCGAATGAGCACACAGTACAGAGGGGGGCTGACACGCATGGGACGGTGTGAGGGCTTACTCCCTCTGGGGTTCGCCGTCGGGATAGGCGTTCCAGTACGTGTCGGGCAAGGGGTTGGTGCCGGCGTCGCTGCGCGGTCCATCCCCATCCCCAATCTCATCCAGGATGGCGCCGGGCGTGCGCTCCGTCGGGTCGATGGTGCGGGTGCGCATGTGAGGCGTGTCTTCAGCCGCCTCGGCGGTGTCCGCCAGGTCGCGCTCCTCTTCGCTCTCCGGAGTGGGCTGCAGCGGCTCCTGCGTGCGGCCGTAGTAATCCTCGGGAGGCTGGATGCCCGGCTGTTGCTGCGGGTCGCGCTGCGCCATGGTGGATTCCCTCCGTCACACTACGGTCGTAACGGGACAGGCCGACGGCAACGGGCCAGCGGGCATGCAAGCCAGGAGGGCGGGCAGGCGGTCGGGATGGACGTCCCTGGCCGGGTGCGCCAAGACTGGCGGGATGGCCGAGCAATCCCAACAGACACCGTCCGCCGTGGCCGGGCCGTTGCTCCACCTGGGGTGTCAGTCCTGCGGCGCGCGCCTGGTGCTGGAGCCCGCGCTGCGGACCACGCGCTGTCCCTACTGCGCCGCGCCCGCCGTGGTGGAGCGTCCTCCGGTGCCCGGTGTGCCGGAGCCCGTCTTCGCGCTGGGCTTCGCGCTCACGCATATGGCGGCGAAGGCGCATGTGGCGCGGTGGTTGCGCTCGCGCAGCCGCTTCACGCGTTCGGGCATCCGCTCCGCGGCGCCGGGCGAGGTGCGAGGCGTGTACGTGCCCGCGTATCTCTACAGCGTGCTGGCGCAGGCGCGCTACCGCGCCTCCATTGGGGAGAACTACCAGGAGACGGAGACGTACACGACGACGGAGAACGGGAAGACGGTGACTCGCACGCGCACCGTGACGCGCACGGAGTGGCGCCCGCTGGAGGGGGAGCTCTCCAGCTACGTGGCGGACGTGCTCGTCACCGCGTCCAAGGGCCTGGACAACGCGGAGCTGGAGGCGCTGGAGCCCTTCGACCTGCGCGGCCTGGCTCGCTACACCCCGGCGCTCATCTCCGGCTGGGTGGCCGAGGAGCCCTCGCTCACGCTGGCGCAGTGTGAGGCGCTGGCCCGGAAGGAAGCGGTGGAGCGCGTCAGCGGGCTGCTGTCGCGCTTCATGCCGGGAGACTCGCACCGGGGCCTGGAGCACCAGTCACGGCTGGACTGGGAGGCGCTCGACGTGTGCCTGCTGCCCGTCTGGGTGCTGGCGGTGAAGTACGCGAAGGACGCGCCGCCGCTGCGGGTGCTCGTCAACGGGCAGACGGGGGCCGTCCATGGCAAGGCGCCCATCTCCCCGTGGAAGGTGCTGGCCGCCGTGGTGGCGCTGCTGGTGGTGTTGGCCGTGGGCTGGCTGCTCGCGGGAGGCGGGCGATGAGCGCCGAGGCGGTGAGGGTGGCGCCCTGCCAGCGCTGTGACTGCGCGCTGGAGGCGGAGGACCTGCGCTGCCCCATCTGCGGGCTGACGGCGCCGCCTCCGCCACGCGCCGCGGTGGAGCGCGCGCGGGCCCGCGTGGTGCGGTGTGACAGCTGCGGCGCGGCGGTGGAGTACTCCGTGGAGGCGAAGGCGCCCCGGTGTGACTACTGCGGCTCCGTCACCCACGTGGAGACGACGGCGGACCCGGTGGAGCAGGCGCAGCACTGGCTGCCCTTCAACGTGGACACCGAGGCCGCGCGCGGCGCGCTGATGGGCTTCCTGGGACGGGGTGGCTTCTTCCGGCCGTCCGGGCTGGCGCGGGAGGCCTCGCTGGAGTCGCTGCGTCCGGTGTGGTGGCCAGCGTGGATGTTCGACGCGGGCGTGGACGTGAGCTGGACGGCGGATTCGAACGCGGGCTCGCGGCGGTCGGACTGGGCGCCGCACGCGGGCCGGACGCGCTTCGACTTCCAGGGCATCCCGGTGCCGGCCTCGCGCGGGTTGAAGGTGAAGGAGTGCGAAGCGCTGGCGCCCCACTACCAGCGAGGCTCCGGCCAGGACACGCCACGGGGGCCGGAAGGCGCGCACATCGAGCGCTTCGAGGCCACGCGCTCGGGAGCCCGGCGCAGCGTGCTGGAGGCGGTGGAGCGCCTGTCCCGTGAGCGCCTCCAGCAGGGCGTCATTCCGGGCTCCCGCTTCCGGAACGTCCACGTCGCCGTGGCGCTGTCCAGCCTGCGCACCCAGCGGCTGGCGCTGCCCGTGTTCGTGCTGGCTTATCGCTACCGCGACAAGCCGTACCGGGTGCTGGTGCACGGGCAGGACGCGAACGTGGTGCTGGGCGAGGCGCCCATCTCCCCGTTGCGCGTGGCGGCGGTCATCCTGGCGGCGCTGCTGGTGCTGGTGGGCATGCTGTACGGCGCCAGCGTGCTGTAGCCGGCCGTGACGCCGCGCGCGTCACGGTGTGCCGGGCTTCTTGGACGCCGTGGCCTCGGGGTCCGTGGTGGAAGGCGCCAGCGGCGCGGGCGGCGCGTCGCCGTCGTCGGAGGACTCGGCCGCCGGCTCCACCGTCTGGGTGATGCGCGCCTCCAGCGTCAGCTCGGCCACCTGTGACAAGCGGATGGCGGACCCCGCGGCTTCGCCCAGGGGCGTCTCGGACGAGGGCTCTCCGGCCAGGGCCGCCTCCTCCACCGTCAGCCCCTCCGGCTGCAGCCCGCCTTCGAGCAGCTCCGCCTGGTTGCGCCGGACCGTCGCCTCCACGGCGGCCTGCTCCACCTCCTGCGCGATGGCCCGCCGTCCCTGGGCGCCGCCCTGGGCCTCCAGCCACGCGCGCAGCGCCTCCGCCATCTCCGCGCCTGTCTGGAACCGCTCCGACGGGTCCTGCCGCAGCGCCCGCAGCAGGATGGCCCGCAGCGGCTCGGTGACTCCCGCCGCCAGGCGCTCCACCTGCTCCGGGCCCACCTGGGCCATCCGCACCGCCACCTCCTTCACGGGCATCCACGTGGGGCCCTGCGCGTGGAGCTCCAGCGGCTCCGGCTCCAGCACGGGCGCCAGGTCATCCACCATCAGCGGGTGCCGGCCCGTCAGCAGCTCCAGCAGCACCAGCCCCAGTGAGAACAGGTCCGACCGGGCATCCACCTTCCGTCGCCGCAGCGCCTCGGGCGAGGCATAGGCGATGTCTCCCTTCACCAGCTCCCGGCTCGTCACCTCGCGCCCGGGGAGCGACGAGGCCGCCACCGTGAAGTGCGTCAGCTTCACCTCGCCATGGACGCCCACGCGGATGTTCCGAGGGCTCACGTCCCGGTGGACGATGTGCAGCGGCCGGCCCCACTCATCCGTGAGGCCGTGCGCGTGGTTCAGCGCCTCCGCCACCTCCGCCGTCACGTGCGCCGCGAACGCCGCGGACAGGGGCCGCCGCCGCATGGCCGCCAGGTTCAGCACCGTGTCCAGCGAGCGCCCTTCCACGTGCTCCATCACCACGTGGGGCGCGCCGCGGTACAGCTTCAACAGCATCACCTTGGCGATGGCCGGATGGTTGAGCCGGAACGTGAGGTCCACCTCCTCCACCAGCCGTCGCCGCTCCACGAACGTGGCGGGGTTTCGCAGCCGCTTCACCACCACCGGGCCGCTCAGGCCATTGCGGTAGCGGCGCCGCGCCAGCATCAGCAGCTCTCCGGTGGAGCGCATCTCCAGCTTGCGGACGAACTCGAACACCGTGCCGGCCACGGTGAACATCACGCGGGGCCTGCGCGGATCTCCAGGAAGCTCCTCCGTCGTCGTGTCAGGCGTCATCATGGGCTCATGGACCTCTGAGGTTGAATGAAAGTGAAGGGATTTCCCCATCCCAATGAATGGCGCGCCGGCTCAGCGCCACGAGCGCAGCGTGGCCAGGAGCCACTTCAGCGCGTCCCGCCACCGCCGCCCTCCCGTGCTGGCGCGGCGGAGCTCCGTCAGGGCCCAGGGGGAGACGGGCTCGGTGGGCGGCGCGAAGGACGCTGGCGGGCCCGCTCGCTCCGGGACCCGCATCCAGCGCCGCAGCTCGCGCGCCTCCTCGTCTCCGTCGAAGAGCTCCAGCGCCTCCTCGGTGACGGCCTCCTCGGGGGCGCGGGGCGGAAACAGGTGCTCGTCCCAGGCCGCGTCCGCGCCAGCCAGCGCCGCGTCCAGCGCGTCGAACAGGGCCGCGCCCGAGCGAGGCCGCCCCGCCGCGGAGGGCGACAGCAAGCGCGCCACGACGGCGTCCAGCGCCTTGGGGACGCGCGGGTTGCGGACGGAGGGCAGGGGAAAGCCACCCACCTCGATGCTGGCCAGCAGCCCGGCGGGAGGCAGTTGCGCTGGATAGGGAAGGCTCCCGGTGAGCACCTCGTAGAGCACCAGCCCCAGCGAGTAGAGGTCATCCGTGGGCGCGAACGCATAACGCGAGCCCGCCGGCCGGGGCTGGGCCCAGAAGCGCAGGGCCTCCGGGCTGCGGTAGCTGGGCGTGCCCGGCGGCAGGGTGTCCTCGGTCAGCACGGGCGAGCACGCGTGGTCCCCCGAGCCGAAGTCCACCAGCACCGGCTGCCCGTCCGACGCCCGGATGATGATGTTGTTGCCCTTGAGGTCGCGGTGGAGCACGCCCGCGCGGTGGATGGCATCCAGCGTGAGCGCCAACTGCTGGAACACCTGCACCACGCGCCGGGGCGTGGGCTGCGCGGACAGGGCCCACTCGGACAGGGTGGGGCCCTCCACGTAGCCCATGATGAGGACCAGGTGGCCATCACGCGCGTCCGGCCACCGCCGGTAGCCCAGCAGCTCCACGACGTTGGGGTGCTCCAGGCGCATGAGGACGTGGACCTCCTTCCAGGTCCGCGCGTCCGCCCCGGGCGCGTCCTCCTCCGAGGGGCCCTGGAGCGCGAACTTCAGCGCCACCTGCCGGTGCGACTCGGATTCGGCCAGGAAGATGGCGCCAAAGCCCCCGGTGGCCAGCCGCCGGACGATGCGGAAGGCCCCCACCTCCTCCGAGTCCTGGAGCATCAATGGGTGCAGGTCCTCTCCCGGCGTCACGGATGGACTCCCATAGGACCTTGGAGGTCCAATTCAGACGTGTTCCCAGCGGCTGTCATTGTCGGCGGCGTCATGATTCAACCTTGGAGGTCCATAGCATGACGTTTGCCCTGTGAGGTAGTGTCCTGACTTGGAGGGCGGACGGAAACTTGCGGGACCCGGCGAGCGTGCGACCCTCGGCCGTCATGCGTGAGCCCGTCGACCACAAGCTGGCAGCCGTGTTGGGACGCGCCGCGCGTGACGCCCGTCTGCGTCTGGGCTTCACCCAGGGCGACGTCGCTGAACGCATGGGCATGGCCATGGAGGTCTACAGCCGCCTGGAGCGCGGGAAGATGCTGCCCCGGACCCAGACGCTGCGCCGGCTGTGCGACGTGCTCCAGGTCTCCTCGGACACGCTGCTGGGCGTGGGCCGCTCCGACGGGGCGCCCGTCACGCCCCGCAAGGCAGTGAAGGAAGACCCGGTGGAGCTGCGCCGCATGACGCGCAAGCTGCGGGAGCTGGAGCCCGGTCAGCTCCGCGCGGTGTCCCGGGTGGTGAACGCCGTCGTCACGGTGTTGCCTCCGCCGGCGGCCCCGGCGCCCGCCCCCCCGGTGAAGAAGCCCGCCGCGCGCGCGGCGCGCAAGCGCCGGGCGACGGGCTCGCGCTCAGCGCCCGCCTGAGGCGGTGGTCTGTTTGGGAGGAAGCCGGGGCAGCCACGCGATGAACGTCGTGCCGTGGCCCTCGCGGGACGACACGTCGACGGTGCCCCCGTGGGACTCGACGATGTGCTTCACGATGAAGAGCCCCAGGCCAATGCTGCGCCCCGCGTTGGCGCCGCCCGTCCGTGCTCGCTGGAGCGGACGGAAGAGCCGCTCCCTGGCGTCGTCGGGAATCGAGGGCCCCTCGTTGTGGACGCACAGCATGACCCGCGACGCCTCGCCGTGGACGCGCACCGTCACGCGGGAGTCCTCGGGACTGTGTTGGAGCGCGTTGCTCACCAGGTTGCCCAGCATCTGCGCGATGCGGTCCAAATCCCATTCGCCAAAGGCGTCCCCGTCCGACTTCACGTGGAGCTCCCGCTCGGGGTGGCTCAGCCGCAGCTCCTCAATCACCTGCTGCGCCAGCTCGTGCAGGTCCACGGGCCGCCGGTGGATGGGCAGCCCTCCGCCCATGCGCACCTGGGTGAAGTCCAGCAGGTCGCGCGTCATCCGCACCGCGCGCTCCGCGGAGGCCTGGATGCGCAGCACCGCGCGCAGGCTCCGCTCGTTCAGCTCCTCCCGGCGCGCCAGCACGGACGCGCCCAGCTCGCGCCCCGCGGCGACCATGCCCACCGGCTGGCCCGTCCGGGGGTCGGTGAGGGTGGAGACGTTGTAGAAGACGGGGATGTGCGCGCCCGTCTGGAGGTTGCGCAGCTGGAGCTCACCCTCCCAGCGCCCCTGCGTCGCCACGGCGGGGAGCAGGGTGTCCCGGATGAAGGCTTGGTCCTCCTCGGGGAAGTAGTCCATGAAGGCGGTGCGGCGCGCCGCCTCCTGTCCCGCCACGTCCAGCATCCGCTGCGCGGCCTCGTTGAGGTAGGTGACGCGGCCCGCGGTGTCCGCGATGCCAATCGCATCTGGGCTCTGCTCCACCACGACGGCCAGCGCCTGCCTCGCCTGCTCGACCCGGCGTTGCTCCTCGCGCACCCTGGACACGGCGAGGTTGCCCTCCACGCGCGCCAGCAGCTCCCGCGCGGAGAAGGGCTTCACCAGGTAGTCGTTGGCGCCGGCCTCCAGCCCCTCGACGGTGGCCTCCTCGCCCGCGCGGGCGGACAGGAGGATGACGGGGAGGTCCGCGGTGAAGGGCGACTGGCGCAGCGCGCGCAGCAGCCCGAAGCCGTCCAGCCCCGGCATCATCACGTCGCTGAGCACCAGGTCGGGCCGGCGGGCCCGCACCGACTCCAGCGCGGCGCGGCCGTCCCACGCCAGCGCCTGGGAGCGCTTCATGACGCCATTTCCCGCGCCGCGTCCGCGCCAGGAACCTGGCAGGGCAGGTGCACCACGAAGGTGGCGCCCTGGCCCAGCGTGCTCCGCACGTCGATGGTGCCGCCCATGGCCTTGACGTTCTGCCGCGTGACGTACAGCCCCAGGCCCAGTCCGCCGTAGTGCCGTTCGGAGACGGCGCGCTCGAACTTCTCGAAGATGCGGCCCACGGCCTCGGGGGGAATGCCAATGCCTTCGTCACGGACGCTGAACCAGGCGCGCTCCGCCGTCCCGCCAGCCTGCAGGTAGACGGGGTGGCCCACGCCGTACTTGAGGGCGTTGGAGAGGAGGCTGGACACCGCCTGCTCCAGCCGCACCCGGTCCCATTGGCCCACCACCACCGCGTCCAGCTCCGCCTGGATGGGCGTCCCGGTGCGCTGTGCCTCACCCTCGAAGCGCGCGGCCACATCCTGGACCAGCGCTCTCAGGTCCACCGGCTCCAGCTCCAGGCGCAGCTGACCGCTGCTGATGAGCGTCACGTCCAGCAGCTCACCCACCAGCGTCGACAGCCGCTTCACCTGCCGCTGCATGACCGCCAGGTCCGCGGGCAGCCGCTCCAGCAGCTCTGGTCCGCGCCGCTCCAGGGTGGCTCGCGCCAGCGTCTGCAGCTTCAGGTTGAGCGGCGTCAGCGGCGTCTTGAGCTCGTGGCTGGCCACGGCGAGGAACTCGTCGCGCAGCCGGATGGCCTCGTCCATGGCGGTCAGCAGCCCCTCGCGCTCCTGTTCGACCTGCTTGCGCTCGGAGATGTCGATGACGGAGCCGATGTAGCCCAGGAACTCGCCGCCCGGCCCGAAGCGGGGGCTGGCCGAGTCGATGGCCCACCGGTACGCACCATCCGAGCGCCGCAGCCGGTAGTCGAGCCGGAAGGGGCTGCGCCGCGCGTTGGCGTCGAGGAACACCGCCCCGGACTGCTCGGCGTCGTCGGGATGCACGGCCTTGAGCCAGCCGAAGCCCAGGCCCGCTGCCTCCGTCTGTCCGGTGAACTCGTACCAGGTCCGGCTGAGGTAGACGCAGCGGCCGGTGGCGTCCGTCATCCACAGCATCACCGGCGCGTGGTCCGCCATGTTCCGGAAGCGGGCCTCGCTCTCCTGGAGCGCCCGTTGGGACGCCTTCTGCGCGGTGACGTCCCGCATGGTGATGAAGACCCGGTCGCTTCGCTCGCTCGACGGCCGGGTCAGGGTGAGCATCACGTCGATGTGGCGCCCCCGCAGCGTTTGAAGCTCGGTCTCGAACTCCAGCCGCGTGCCGCCGTCCCAGAACATGAGGAGCTCGGCGGTGAAGGCCTTCACCGTCTCCGGGACGAAGAGGCGGGACAGGGCCAGGGTGCCAAGCACCTCATCCCAGCCGCGCGCCTCGAGCAGGCGCACCGTGGCCTCGTTCACGTCCACGACCTTCACCCACCCCGCGGCCTCCATCACGAACCCGGGGTGCTCCACGAGCCAGGCGCGCAGGTCCTGGACGCCGGAGGCACGCAGGCCGTCGAGCGCGGACGCGACGGCGGTGAAGTCCTCCTCCCAGAGGGAGACATCCGCTCCGTTGAACAGCTCCTGGTAGCGCGCGTCTCCGGCTGTCTCAGCCCCACCCAAATATGCCTCCTCCGTACCCCGGCTCGGGTGGACTGAGTTAACAGCGTGAGTACGCTCACCGCGTCCCAAAGATTCTGGAGCCGCCACGAATCAACGCACAGGCGTCTTCCTGGCGACCGGCGGTCGAACGCCTCCTTGGAGGGCGGCTCTGGAGGCCCGGCCGAACGCCCGCTTGCCTTCCGAGTCGGGCGCACGCCGGAGCGGTTGATGGGGCTCCAGCACCGTCTATGATTGTCCGGACATGCTCCCTTCCAGGGTTTTTCTATTCACTCCTCTCTTCATCCTCTTCAATGTGTCCAACGCGCGGGCACAGTCCTACGAACGGACACGAATCGAAGGGGTGGAGCTGTGCCGCGGTGACAGGGCCGTGACCTATGCGATGACCACCTCGGGTGGCCACCCGACCGCTGAAGAGAGGGCGGCGGTCACCGCCGCGTTCAACACCTGGAATCA
Source organism: Myxococcus sp. SDU36 (assembly GCF_030168875.1). NCBI lineage: Bacteria > Pseudomonadati > Myxococcota > Myxococcia > Myxococcales > Myxococcaceae > Myxococcus > Myxococcus sp. SDU36. Next base: position 6,413,436 of record NZ_CP077414.1, on the reverse strand, counting down.
GGCCGTGGCCAGCTGCTCGGACCTGGTGTTCACGCCCGGCGAGGATGTGCCCCATCCCGCGCCGATGCCGCTCGACGGGAAGATGCTGGTGACCTTCCGCCAGGTGAACTGCTCGGACATCGTCCCCGATAACGATGTCTGCTGGCAGAGTGACACCTGCTCCGAAAAGTATGACTGTTGGCCCTTCGCGCCGGATGATGTCGTTGATGAGACGAGCCATTTCCGGCTGTCCACCGGTGAGATTCTCGGCACCAACATCAGCCTCAACAACAGCAATGGCATGCTCACCACGCTGGACGGTCCCCCCTGCGACCAGGGAGTCATCGAGCCCGGCTGCGTTGTTGGAGATGTCCAGAGCCTGGTGACACGCTCCATTGGAGAGGGGCTGGGGTTCGCCCTGCTGACACGCACCGATTCCACGATGTCTCGCGTCCTGCCATGGGGCGATACGCAGAAGCGCATCATCGACCCTGGCACGCTCCAGGGCATCTGCGAGACCTACCCTCGAGGGCTGCCAACACCCGGCTGCCCCCTCCCAACGGATGGCGGCGTCCCGGATGGGGGTGACGGCGTCCCGGATGATGACGCTCCGTCCAAGTCTGGCTGCACCACCACCACCTCGGTGCCACTCCTCGCAGGGCTCATGTTCCTGCTGGGGGCGCGACGCACTCGCCAACGCTCACGGGGCTGAGCCCGCGGAGGGCATGACCTGCGAGCACATATCCGCAGGCAGCACGAGAAACGGGAGGCAGCTCCGGTTCCGTTCAGGCTTCGTCGTCGGGGAGAAGCGTCCGGAGCAACTCGTCGTCAGGACCGAGCGGGCGCCAACCAGGGGGCGGGGGATTGGTGAGCAGCGCATCTCCGACCCGGTCGACGCGGTCCTTATCAGGTTCTGGTGTGTAGGCGAACCACTGGCCAAGCGCTATGGCGACCTCCATCCGTGCGTCACCCTCCAGCACGGGCGGCCAGCCGTTGGGGAGACGTTCGTACAACTCCCGCACGAGTTGCCCACGCACCAGTCGAGTGAACTTCTTGCTGCGTTCAGCCTCGGCAACCAACCCCCTGAACACCTGAACGCCAGCGACGTCATCCGGGCCAAGCTCCTCTGCAAGAGCGACCAGGGACGCGGTGGGACGGGCCTCGGCAAAGGCTGTGACCGAGTCGTAACCTCGCTCACGGACTCGTTCATACAGACGGGCCTTCCAATTCCCCTGCCACGAACGTCCATCGGTCATCGGCTTCTCCCTTGAGTGAACTTCATCGGGACGTCGTAGAGCCTCATGTTCTCAGCGACGGTCCGAAGGATTGTATTCCGCGTCAACATCTGGCCCGCCCTCTTCTCAGCCTTGAGAAGTGCATCCATGATCATCCGGTTCCACTCGCCGGGCCACATGCGCCCCAGCTTCCAGTTCCCTCCACCGTGAATCGCCTCATGGTGGGCCCGCTCCAGCCGCACGCAGAACTGGTCGATGTCCATGTCCCCTTTGAAGCCGCGCGCCTCGAACCACGCCCGGTGCTCCTTCGGCAGGACGTGGTGCTTCGGTGCGTCGGACATGCCCGCGCCCGCTCTGTCCGTCACCTGCATGCCGCGCACTTCGGGACTGTCCCCCAGCGCGTCGCGCACGCCCTTGGGCAAGTCCTGGTGCGCCTGGGCCATCACCACCTGTCCGCCGTGAATGCGGATGGCCGCGCTGACGGCCGGGAGGGAGAGGACGCCTGCCTGCACGAGCCTTCGCATCATCTCCACCCACTCCGCGGAGACGACGATTCGCGAGCCCACCATGACGCCGCCCGAACTCATGACGAACCCAACGCCGAGCGTCGCGGGTGCGGCCGGGGGTAGCCGGGGCAGCGACATCTTCAGCGTGGAAACCATGGTGAGCATCTCCAGCACCTGCGCCGCCACCATGACCTTGCCGCCGAACTCCATGGCCGAGCGCGCATCCCGATGAATCGCGTCGAACTCACGGGTCAGCTCGCCCATCAGCGCGGGCATCGCGGTCGCCGCCGCCTCTACGCGCTCCGAGTCCCCCGAGGCGAGCTCTTCCAGCGTCGGAGTCATCAGGCTTTGAACTCGATGCAGGTCCACGAACAGCTTCTCGTAACCGCACATGGGACAGTCGCGTACCACGGCGTCAGCGAGTTGGAGGAAGTCCACCCACGTGGCCAGCAGCAGGGCTCCGAACATCGCGGCCTGGAGTCGAGGTCCCGACATGCGGAGGACGCCTAACTCCATGTCGGAGTCCCCCACCTGCGACGCCACTCTCACCAGCGCGGTGGCGCTCCCAAGCGTTCGTCGGAGCCACGCCCGTTGCTCGGAGCCGTGGTTGAGATAGCGTGTGAATACCCCGGCGAGCCCCCGGCCACCGAGGGAGGGCGGACGTGACGCAAGTCGGGAGCGCGCGGCTTCGCTGCCCTCCATGGAGCGCTTCACCTCGTCAATGGCGTCGAGGACGGCCTGACGCGTCGCTGCGGCACTCCGCTCCCTACCTCCGGCAGCTCCAGACACGGGGCCAGGCCCGGCTTCCGTGACGTCGTGACGTGGCCCCTTGCGGCGCAATCGCCGTGGGTGCACCTCGGGCCCTGAATCGCTTGGCGCTTCTCCCCACGCGGGGGACGCGGCCACGCGCGGCGTGTAGCGCAGCGGTCCGTCACGTTCGGGAGCATTCGGCGCCGAGGCGCACCCCGAGGCCAGCACCGCCACCACCAACAGCAGTACGTCAGCGCGCATTGCCGCCCCCTTCGCCTTGGGAAAGATTAGCGTGCCCCCGTGTCCACCGCGTAGAGCGTCCCTCCCAGGACTCGCCAGCGCATATCCTGATGCTGTGAATCTATAAAGTCCATGATATGTGGACTTGAAGGGTTCAAATCGTTGAGACTCCTCGGAAACCCAAGCATTGCCTCCCGAGGACCGCATGCCCTCCACGACCGACAGTGACAGACGCCCCGCGCGGTCCCACGCCCTTCCTCCACTCGCGACGCCAAGGACACCCCAGCCGCTCTTCACGGTGGGGGGCGTCCGGTACGAGGCCGTCCGTGAGTTGATGCGGATGCCCACGGGCGAGGCGCTGCTCCTGGCCCACCGCTATGCACTGGAGGAGGAGGTGCCGGGCCGGTGCCTCGTGCGTCGTCTGCCCAGCCCCTCGACCTACGAGGAGCGCAAGCGGCTCTCTGATGAGATTCAACTGGCCTTCCGGCTCAATCACCCCAGCATCGCCCAGGTCTTCCACCTGAAGATTCACCGGAACACGCCGCATGTCGTCATGGAGTACGTGGACGGGCCCTCGCTGGACACGTTGGTGAGCGCGGGCATCGCGCGGCGCAGGCCCGTGTCCGAAGCGCTGGCGCTCTACATCGGCGCCGAGGTCGCGGACGCCCTCCATCACGCCCACACGTCGCGAGGCGAGACCGGCAAGCCGCTGGGCATCATCCACCGGGACGTCAACCCTCGGCACATCTACCTGGGGGCGCATGGCGCGGTGAAGCTCGCCAACTTCGGCGCCGCCTACTCGCTCATGGTGGGGCGGCTTGAGTCTCCCGCCAACCTCGTCCGAGGTGACGTGGCCTATGCCTCTCCTGAGTACCTGGAGCGCCTGCCGTTGTCCCCGGCCTCGGACGTCTTCAGTCTGGGCGTGGTGCTCGTGGAGTTGCTGACGGGCACGCACCTCTTCGACGTGGAGGACGTGCCGTCACCGCCCAGGGGGCTGAGTCCCCTCCAGGCCGAGCAGCGCCCTTCCTTGCCGCTGACGCAGATGCGCGTGCTGCTCTCCAGCTTCGGTCCGGCGGAGGTCGAGGCGGCCGTGGCGGGGGTGTCTGCGGACGTGAAGGCCCTCCTCCACAAGGCTTTGCGTGTTGTCCCGGGGGAGCGCTTCGCCACGGCGGCGGACCTGGGGGACGAACTGCGCGCGGCGCTGACAAAGCGGCATCCGACCTTCGGGCGCCAGGATGCCCAGGCGGAGGTCGCCCGCGTCATCGCGGAGGGAGGTTGCCTGCGGGACGTGGTGGAGTTCGGTGAGGGCGGCCTCTACCCGGAGGGGCTGGACGCGCACGAACTCGAGGCGCTCGCGAAGGAAGACTAGCGAGTCAGGGCGGTGGCGACGTGGAGGAGCGCGTCCAGCTTCTCCGCGTCCAGCCTCCGCGCGAGCGCCAGCAGTCGGCGCAGCTCGGGCGTCTCCGCTTCCAGGGACGGAGCGCGTGGGGGCTTCTTCCCTGAACCGCGCGGCGTCGTGCCCAGCAGGACCTCGGGAGAGAGGCCCAGCGTCAGGCTGAGGCGGTGGAAGACGGGGACGCTGGGCAGCACCTTCCCTCGCTCCAGGCGCCCGTAGGCGGGCTCCACGAGGCCCACGCGCTCGGCCACCTCGGCGCGCGTCATCCCCAGCTTCTCCCTCGCCTCACGCGCGACCGTGCCGATGGTGATTGCCAGCTCTTCATTCATGGAACTTCCCGAAGGTGACTTCTTCCATCCCTCCTTCGTAGTGGAATGGGATGCCAGACGTCCAGAGGATGATGCTGGATGTCAGACGTCAAGCGGCACAAGTCGGTCGCGAGGACGGACTCCCTCCGGGGGAGTCGCTTTGGTAGGGTGCGCGGCCCGTTGGGAGGGTGCGCGCATGAGCGAGGGCCGGACGGCCGGGAGACGGACGCCGTGAGGCACAAGGAGCCTGCCCTCGCGGTGCTCGCGCCCGGTGTCCAGGTGGTGGGCTACACGGTGGAGCGTCGGCTGGGCAGCGGCGGCTTCGGGGCCGTGTACCTCGCGCGGTGTGAGGGGCAGGCCTACGCGCTGAAGCTGTTGGAGCTGGCGCGCGTGGGCGCGCGGGTGGAGCGTGAAGTCTCCATTCTGCTGAAGCTGAGTCACCCCAACGTGGTGGGCCTTCACGGCTTCGGGAGGTGGCCGGCGGCGGCTCCGGAGTTCGGCGTCATCGTCATGGAGTACGTGGAAGGGCGGCAGTTGGACGTGTGGGCGTCCGAGGAGAACCCCTCCGCGCGGCAGGTGGCGCGCGTCGTGCTGGACGTGGCGCGGGCACTGGAGGCCGTCCACGAGGCAGGTGTGCTTCACCGTGACGTGAAGGAGGCCAATGTCATGGTGCGCACCGTGGATGGTGCGGCGAAGCTGGTGGACTTCGGCGTGGGGGACTACGCGGGAGCTCCAGGAATCACGGCGGACATCCTCCCGCCCGGGACGCCGGAGTACCGCGCTCCGGAGGCGTGGAGCTTCTTCCGTCAGCATGCCCGGGTGCCTGGGGCTCTCTACACGCCGGGCCCCTTGGACGACTTGTGGGCGCTGGGCGTGGTCCTCTACCAACTCCTCACCGCGCGGCCTCCCTTCGTGGGGGACTATTTCACGCTGGCGGATGTCGTCATCACGAATGAAGCGATTGCTCCCCGCCAGGTGAACGCGCGTGTGCCCGCGGCGCTCAGTGACGTGTGCATGCGGCTGCTGGAGAAGGCGCCGGTCGCGCGGGTGCCGAGCGCGGGGGCTTTGCGTGCCGCGCTGGAGGAGGCGCTGCGAGGCGCGGACGCGGCGTGGGACGTGCCGCTGTGTGACGCCCACGGCGAGGACACCGCGACGACGGAGGGGGACAGGGACACCTTCGACAAGTGGCTGAACGAACCGCTGCACCGCCCCCGGCGCGGCAAGCGGCGAGAGCAGGCGAGGTCTCCTCCATTGGAGGCGCAGGCGCCATCGTTGGAGGAGCGGAGCGCCGCATCGGAACAAGCTTCGCGGCCCATGCTGTCCTCGCTGCGTTGGGGCGCGGCGGCACTGGCGCTGCTCGCGGTGCTCGCCGTGGTGGGGTGGGCGTGGAACTCGCGGACGTCACGCGGCGCGGGGGCCATCCCGCCCCGTCAGGAAGTAGCGCGCCCGGAGAGTTCATCCCAAGCTGTCCACGCCGCAGCGCCCCTCTCCGGCAAGGAGTCCACCCCTGCGGCCTTCGCTGCCCCTGCGATGCTCCCCGAGGCCACCACCGTGAAGATGGAGAAGACCCAGACCCCGCCGCCACCAAAGCCTGGAAGGAAGGGCGCGGGCATCATGAGCAAGGCGCTTGTCGCGGTGGCGGCCTGCACGGGGCTGGCGTGCCCCGGAGCGCAGGTGCGCCCGCCGCCGCCCCCTGAGCCATGCCCGGACGGGGCTGTTGAGGAGATGGCGCGGTGGGGCGTCAAAGTGGAAGACCACCATTTCGTGACTTTTCTAGTCAGCAGGCCGCAGGTCATCACGGTGACGGATCGTCCGGCTGAAGTGGAACTGCTCGGCAGGTGGAATCGCATTCCGTCTTCCACCATCTTCTCTGGGCGCCTCATTGTGAGTGACCGCGTCTATGGCCGGTTCACCCATGCGCGTACTCGCGATGGAAAGAGCTTTCCCGTGTGCCTGGAGTTGCAATCTGAGTCCTTGGTGAAGGGGCTGGAGCGGGAGCCAGGGGACGACAGTCCGACCTCGGCTCGTGTCTTCACGACCGGCGACGTGAGGGCGGTGCGCGAGTTTGAGTGATGCGGCGCGGGGTGCCGCGTGAGGGAGTCGTGGACGGATGCATGCAACATCATCGGTCGTTTTCCTCTCGCTCTCGCTCCTGGCGGGGAGCTCTGCGGCACAGGGGAACATGGTGTCGGGGAACGGCGCTCGGCGAATCGAGTTGGGGCCGGATGACTCAGGCGCGCTGACCGAGATTGCCGTCAGCCCCGGTTTGTCCACCGTGCTTCTCTTTGACTCGGAGTTGGCTCAAGAGGGGGTCGCCCTGGAGGGGAGGCATGCCTTTTCGAATGTCGACGTGGGCCGCACGACGATGCGACTGGTTCCTTCGGAGCGGGGGACTCCCGGGGAGAAGTTCCGGGTGTCTGTGCGCTTCCGCGACGGCGCAGCGCCTCCTGGGGCTTCGTTCCTGCTGACGGTTCATCCCGCGCGCGCAGACAGCCTTGTCGAGGTGTACCGGAGCGCGAGGAGCGTTGAGTCGTACCAGCAGGAAGCGAGGGAGGCGCGCGCCGAGACGCGACGATGCCAGGAAGAGAATGCGCGGCTGGTGTCGGAGCACGGCGCTCCGGGGGGCTTCGCGGGATTGCTCGCGACCGGCGGCATCGATGTGAACGGTGTGGCCGGTCGGATCGTGACCAAGACGGTTTCCTTGGACCGGAGGAACGCCCTTGAGCCATTCCAGGTTCAAAGTTTCCGCTCGAAGAGTCGTATCGCCCTTGAAGTCTCCCTGAGGGCCCTGCGCGGAGGACTGCCGTGGACTGCGAGTGGCGCTACACTTCGCGGGCCCTCTGGAACTGAATTGAAGGTGCTCCGCGTATGGCAAGAATCACCCATCATCTCGGGAGGAAACGGGCGCGTGGTGATTGAAGCAGAAGCGTCCGCTGAATCCGCGCGAGGCTCCTTTTCGCTCAAGCTGTGGGAGGCAGAGGGTCCTCGCACGGTGACGATTGGCAACGTGACGTTCCCCTGAGGTGTCGCGGGGCTCCAGGGTGAGCGGCGCAGGCAGCGGCGAGCACCGTCGCGCGGCTACTCCTCCAGCTTCCATCCCACGCGAGACTCGAATGCCGCGATTTGGACAGGCGTCGCAGGAGGGTTGGGAAAGTGGTGTCGTGAGAGCTCTGCGAGCAGGGGGGCGATGGGCATGGCCGTACCTCAGTCCAAGTAAGGCCGGTCAGGGCCCACGTTTCGCCACGATGCTTGAGGTCCGATACCTTGGGGGGAGTCGCAGCAGCAGTGGGTGACTGTGAGGCGTCCACCGAACAGCGCCCGGCCGCTCTCACTTGGGGCCCCCGAGCTGAGGGGTCAAGGCGCCGAGCGACCGCCAATCTCCGGGAAGCGCTCATAGGCCCACTTGAGCGCGTCCAGGTGGGTGGGGTTGTCCAGGTCGAGCGGCGCGTCCGTGAGCTGCACGACCCACCCGCCCGACGCCGTGCGCCGCGCCCGCGTGAGCAGGTCCGCGTCGCGCGAGGGGTCTGGGAACCCGATGGCCTGCGCGGCAGCAACAGACCAGTAGTTCAGCCACCCGAGGTAATAGGGAATCTCGGGGGAGCGGATGTGCTCGAAGAGCTTCAGGGCGGGCAGGCCCCGGGGGGGGGACGGCGGCCCTTCCAGAGTGGGCGCAATTTGCAGCGCGATGTCTCCCGAAGCGCCGTCCGTCGTCGCATGCCCCCAGAACGCGCGTGCGCCCTCTGCCACTGCTTCAAGCACATCCGCCGCTGCCGTGATAACGGCGGCGTCCAGTGGCAGCTTCGCATGGACTTGGAGTTGTGGCCGACCGCCTGGGCTCACATACGCGGAGCGGTGGCGCCCGGAAATCATCACGGCGTAGCGCTCATCGCCGTTGCATATCAGCGGGAACTCGCCGCGCGTGGCCGCCTCCGCCAACCACGCATCGCGCTGTGGCAACGCGGCAAGCCGTCGCCTCTCGGTGACTCTCCACTCCAGGCGCAATCCGGGGAGCGCCTTTTCCAACCCATGGACGGCAGCGAGTGTGCGTTTGTCGTTACCCAAAAGCGCAGGCGCATAGACGTTGAGAATGAGGGGGCTTCGAGTGGTCATCTTTTGCACCCCGTTACGACGATCGTGAAGGTTGGATCCTGCTTGAGCAGCGCGAGTCTGTGCGCGTCGGTGCTCACGCCAACAACGAAGTCATATCCACAGGCCCGCGCAGCGTCGCGCTCCTGGGCCAATTGCTCGAGCTCCTTCTCGATTTCCCGCTCCCGGATGAAGCCATTGTATGTGTCAAACCGGTGGGTCTTGATCTCCCATAGCACGCGCACGCCGACTTGCAGCGCATCGAAGCGGATGCCATTCACACGTACGTCCATGCCGGGATAGCGGTTGGGCGGAAACGTGTCGGCGCACTCGTTGTGCGGGGCATCCTTGCCCGCGTGAGGAACCGGGACGGGCCTGCACTCAGGACGTCGCTCTCGCTCCAGTGGCTCAGTCGGCACCGGGGGGAACCCGTCCTGCCCTGATGGCTTCGACTTGGGCTTTCGATTTGTTGAGGGTTCCTGCGGGGCGGTCTTCGTTTGGGGCGAGGGCTCTACCTCCCCCGAACGACTCCCTCTCAACTCATACGCCTCCAGCGCTTCCTTGATGACGACTCCCACCACCACCACGCCGACGACGATCACCGCGCCCACTACAATCTCTGGTGCGACCAGGACACAAAGGCCGACTCCCAGGGCCGCCGCGCCCGCTGATGCGACCGCGCACCTTCCCGTCGGGTCGTTGAACCGGACCCGGTCATGGTCGAGGGCTTGGTAGCACCGCTCCGCCATCACGGGCCAAGGCTGGGAAGCCTCACGGACGACGCAATGTCCCCCGTCCCGCCACGGCAGCTTTGCCGCTCGCTGGAGGTTGCGGACTCTTGGTGTTCGGGGCGCGCGTTCTCTTGGGCTCGGTGCCGACGTAGCGCACGCCGAGAGGAAGAGGAGAAGTGCGGCGCAGGCGCGTGGTCGCATGGTCACGTCCTTTTAGTCTAGCCAGCGAGCTGAATGGCAAGGCTGTCCGCTTCTGGAATTGGGGCAGCAGCAGTGGGTGACGGCGAGGTGTCCACCTGCCGCCGCTGGAAGCGCCATGAAGCGCCCTTGCCAGTCGCCTTGGATGTTCGCGAGCTACTGCCGCACGGCAGGGTGCCGCTGATGACGTGCCGCCCCTCGCCGTGGGGGCCACGAATTCGGATGCGCATCGGCAGCTCAGCCCGCAGTCATCTACCGCCGTAACGAGCCCGAGGCGCTTGTCCTCGGCTTGATGATGCCTGTGCCAGCTTGTCACGCGGACATGGGCTCGCATAGAAGGCCGCGCATGCTTCGCAAGCCATTGCTCTCCCTGCTGCTCAGCGCGTCTGTCCTTTCCGCCGCGTGCTCTCGCGACGAACAGAAGCCGGCCGTGCTCATCATCGACCGGGAGGAGGCCGACTTCGGTGAGCTGGAGGTGGGCCGGTCCTCCCCCGAGCACCTCTTCACCGTGCGCAACGCGTCTCCGTCGGCGGTGGAGTCCGTGTCCGTCAAGGTGGAGGGCAGCGGGTTCACCATCACCGCCAACACCTGCGAGCGCTTCCTCGACGCGGGCAGGGAGTGCGAGGTGCGGGTGCGGTTCTCGCCCCGGCTTGCGGGGCCGAGCGAGGCGCGCCTTGAGGTGGAGGGCGCGCCCGACGTGGACAGCGCGGTCCTCAAGGGCATGGGCGTCGGCTATGTGGAGGTGCTGAGCCTGCCGGGTGGCGGAGCGCGCGTGGTGGCCGAGGGGGAAGGCTGGTCCTGCGACGAGCCGTGCAGGATGCCGGTTCGCCAGGCGCAGGTGACGCTCCGGGCCGAACCAGCGGGGATTCCGACCTGGGGCGGGGCCTGCGCCGTGGTGGCGGGTGGCGGCTGCTCGCTCGTCATGGACGGGACGAAGGTCGTCTCCCTGGAGGCGCTCGAGTCCCTCCTGCGGTGGGAGGCGCGGCGGGGCTCTCATCCGCGGAGCGTGGCGGTTTCGGCCGGTGGTGACATCGTCGTCCTGGAGGTCGGGCAGCTGCAGCGGCTCAGCAGCACCGGGCAGCTGCGCTGGTCGGTCCCCCTGAGCGGCGGGGTGGAGATGGCCCTGGATGGCGCGAGCAATGCCTACGTGGTGGACTCCTCCGGACGGGTGACCCGGTACGACACGCACGGGCAGGTGCTGTGGACCTCTTCAGAATCCGTCGAGAATCCCGGCTGGCACGAGCTCGCGGTGAGCGCCAGCGGGAATGTCTACGTGCTGTTGAGCCTGGGCAATCATGAGCTCGCGCGTCAGCTGGAACTCATCGCCATCTCGCCGCAGGCTGCCAAGCGTTGGAGCCTGCGCTTCAATGAGGGCCAGTTCAACTACGCCTCTGGCCTGGCGGTGAATGACCAGGGGGAGGTCTATCTGTCCGGCAGCGTGTTCAACCGGAACGCGACGTCCGGGGAGTCGGTGTTCGTGAAGTCCTACCTCCGGAAGTACAGCGCGGAGGGCGCCATCCTGTGGGAGTCGCAGGACGGCTGGGACCTCTTCGCCGTCAACGCCGAGGGCGCGACGAGCACCCTCTTGCCCAACACCTCCCCGTCTACCAGGGGCTTCACCCAGCGGTGGATTGGAGCGAACGGGGTGACGCAGTGGACCGCGACCATCCCGAACGGGCCGGGCGTGGTCACCCTGCAGACCTTCGCGCACTCCGGCGCGCTGCTCGTCGGTGGGCACGAACCCCTCGCGGTTGGAACGGAGTTTGGCCGGGGCTGGTTCGCGGCAATGAACCTCACGACCCGTGTTCTCGGCCCGGTGACCTACGTCGAGGGGAGCACGGGGATGGGAGGTCCGGTCCGTATCAGCGACCTCGCGCTCACCCCGGCGGGCCATGTCGTGGTGACCGGCGGCTTCGGCGCCGTCACGGACCAGGGCGAGGGCTATATCCGGGTGTACGACGGGCGCGTGCTCACGGGCGTGCCGTAGCGCCCTCACGGCGCGGGGCCACGCCGGGGTTGGAGGAAGACCCACGGAGCTGGGACTTGAGCCGGACGGGATATTCTTCAGCGCCGCCGTTCGTCGGGTTGAGCGGCCTGCAAAGCGATGGAGTCCGGCATGACCATGCGCACCGCCCGCATCCTCCTCGTCGTCATCGGGCTGTTGCTCCCGTACGCAGCACGCCTGCCGCGTGGCCTCGACTGGGCGCAGCAGTACGCGGGCGGCGGCCTCGGCGCGTCGCTGTTCCTCGGAGTGTTCAATGCGCTCGCGTGGGGCGCGCTCCTCGCCGTCAGCTTCTTCTACCAGCGGCCGGTGTCGCTGCTGGCGCCCGCGCTGGCGGGCTTCGGCTTCCTCGCCTGGGCGCACGGGTCGCTGAATCTGTCGGCGGACGCGCAGTCCGCCGTCGCGCTCGTGTTCATCCCGCTCTACGCGCTGGTGCCGATTCTTATCGGCGCGGTCGTCGGCGCCCTCATCGACCGGCGGCTTCGCGCCGGGTGACGGCGACGAGGGTTCTCCCGATGCGCATGCCGTTCGTGTTCGCCTCCGTCCTGGGCACGGGGGGTACGGGCCTCGGACAGCGCCAGCGAGGCCGACGACGCCACCCGCGAGCGGGTGATCGCGGATGTCGCCCGCGAAGCGTTCGACTTCTGGGCCGGTGATCGCGGCGATTGTAGGCGGGACACCGCCGCGCGAGCTACGGTTTCCCCATGGCGCGGCCCATAGACCCGACGGCGAGCTGTCCCGTGACCCGCGGCGAAGTCAATCTCGAACGGTACGCGTCGGTGGACGGTGCTTGGCGGGAGTTGGGCCTTGCCGCGCCTGCACGCCGTGCGCTCGTCAACGCGGGGCTCCTACGCCTCAACGACCTGGCTCGGCTTTCAGAGGATGAAGTGCGGTCGCTTCACGGGATGGGACCGAACGCCTTGGGAAAACTACACGCCGCGATGCGGAAAGCGGGCATTGCCTTTCGCGCCTAGCACGATTGCGTCAGGGGTGGGCGGAAGGGCGCGTGGGCGACGGAGGTCTGGGCGTGGACTTGAGGTGGCGCGACCGGTGCGTGCGGCGCCAGACGGCGAGGTGCGCCCCTCCCTGCCACCGCGCCTCATGTCGCCTGCTCGGCCTCCCCATCCACACCTCGGGCAGTGTCAGGCCATGGCCCAATCCGTCTCCGGCACCGGGCCAACCCCTGGCGTTGCCTCGGCCGCTTCAGGGCACCGCCGCCCTGGTACAGTCCCGCTCCAGCCATGACGACCCTTCGCAAGGTGATGCTCGTTGACGATGAAGAGGACATCCGCACCATCGGCAATCTCAGCCTCAGCCGCGTGGGGGGATGGCAGACGGTGCTGGCCGCGTCGGGCGCGGAGGCCCTGGAGAAGGCCCGCGCGGAGCAGCCCGACCTCATCCTGCTGGACGTGATGATGCCGGGCATGGACGGGCCCACCACCTTCGGCCGGCTGCGCGCCGAGGAGGCCACGGCGCACACGCCCATCATCTTCATGACGGCGAAAATCCAGAAGCAGGAGGTCGCCCGCTATCTGGAGTTGGGCGCGCTGGGCGTCATCGGGAAACCCTTCGACCCGATGACGTTGCCCCAGGAGATTCGCAAGCTGGTGCCAGGATGAGTCAGGGGCTTCGCCTCTCCCGTCGCTCGGGTGTGTTGGCGGCGGGCGCGCTGCTGCTCCTGTGCGGCCTGTTCGCCATGGGCCGTCCCTGGGCCACCTCCGACAATGACCGCTACCGCGGCGCGCTGCGGCACCTGCGCATGGCCAGCGGCGACCTGGAGATGGACGTGCTGCGCGAACGCATGGGCCTGCGCACGCTCCACGGCGCGGACCCGGAGGACTTCGCCGCGCTGCGGGCCCGCGCGGACGCGCTGCGGCGGTTCCCTTCCTTCCTGTCCGCCATGGACCAGCGCACGATGAACGCGGCGCTGGACCTGTTCGTCGGCGCGCTGGAGGAGAGCGCCGCGCTGCTGGAGCGGGCCCGCGCCGCGGACGCGCGGGGCGCGAAGGAGGAGGCGGACGCGGCCGTCCAGGCCCTGCTGGAGGGCACTGTCAGCGCGCGGGCGGACCGCCTCATCAACACCTACCTGGAGCTCTACGAGCGCACGCAGGAGCGCAACGAGCGCTCGCGCATCATCTTCTTCCTCGTCTCGTTGGCGCTGGTGGCCTACGTGCTGGTGGTGATGGTGCGGCTGTCCCGCGCCACCGCCGACCTGGCCGCGCTCAACACGGACCTGGAGCGGCGGGTGGACGAGCGCACCAAGGCCTTGTCGGCGGCGAACGACGGGCTGCGCGCCAGCGAGGCGCGCAAGGCGGCGATCCTGGAGGCCTCTCCGGACGGCATCCTCCTGCTGGACGGCGGCGGGGCCTTGCTGGAGCTGAACCCCGCGGCGCGGAAGACCTTCCAGGTGGCCGCCGCGGACGTGGTGGGCCGCGACTTCCTCTCCGTGGCGCTCCCCGCGGAGTTGCCGGACGGTGCCCGCCAGAAGGTGCTGGCCGCGGGGCGGAGCACCGCGCCGGGGCAGGCCACGCGGCTGGAGTCCTCCTGCCTGCGGGGGGATGGCAGCACCTTCCCCGCGGAGCTGACCATCGTCCGCGTGCCCGGAGAAGGCCCGCCCCGCTACACCGTCTTCGTGCGCGACATCACCGAGCGCAAGGCGGTGGAGCGGATGAAGAACGAGTTCATCTCCACCGTGAGCCACGAGCTGCGCACGCCGCTCACCTCCATCCGCGGCTCCCTGGGCCTGCTGGAGGGCGGCATCGTGGGCGATATTCCGCCCCCGGCGCTGGACATGGTGCGCATCGCCCGCACCAACACCGAGCGCCTCATCCGCCTCATCAACGACATCCTCGACCTGGAGAAGATGGAGGCAGGCAAGCTGGAGCTGAAGCGCTCCACGCCGGAATGCGCGGACCTGGTGGAGTCCACCTTCGCGGGCGTCCGGGGCATGGCGGACGGCGCGGGGGTATCGCTCCACGCCGAGGTGACGGGCACGCCGCAGGTGAAGGCGGACCGGGACCGGCTGGTGCAGGTGCTCACCAACCTGGTGTCCAACGCGGTGAAGTTCTCCCCGCGGGGCGCGGGGGTGACGGTGCGCGTGGGAGAAGAGGCGGGCGGGCGGGTGCGTTTCAGTGTGGTGGACCAGGGCCCCGGCATCTCCCAGGAGCAGCGTGCGCGCCTCTTCGGCCGCTTTCAGCAGTTGGACAGCTCGGACACGCGCTCCAAGGGGGGCACGGGTCTGGGGCTGGCCATCTCGCAGGCCATCGTGGAGCAGCACGGCGGCGGCATCACCGTGGAGAGCGAGGAGGGCCGGGGCTCCACCTTCACCTTCACGCTGGAGTCGGCCCGGCCCGCGTTCGTCACGCCGCCGCCCGTCATCCCCGAGGACACGTCCCACCATGAGGTGCTGCTGACCACCGCGGATTCGGAGCTGGCGTCGCTGCTGGGCGGGCTCCTCTCACACGAAGGCTACCGCGTGCTGCGCGCCACCAGCCTCATCGAGGCGGCGAGGCACCTGGACACCGCTCTGCCGGACGCGCTGGTGGTGGACATGCAGCTCCCGGAAGGGCACGCGCTGGACTGGGTGCGGCGCCTGCGCGAACAGCCGCGCACGCATGAGCTGCCCGTGCTGGCGCTGTCTGGCCGCTCGGACGAAGCCGAGGGCGTCCCGCACTGGGTGGACTGGATGCCCCGGCCGCTGGAGGAGTCGCGGCTGCTCAAGTCGCTGCGCTACGCCACGCGGCAGCCGGGCCAGGCGCGCGTGCTGGTGGTGGATGACGACGCCACCACCCGGCGCACGCTGTGCGCGCAACTGGAGCGGCTGGGCGTGCAGGTCTTCGAGGCGGCGGACGGCGAGAGCGCGGTGGAGCTCGCGCGGGAGACGACGCCAGACCTCATCGTCCTGGACGTCGGCCTGCCGCGCCTGGACGGCTTCGAGGTCGTCGACATCCTCCGCCAGGGCAAGGGCCGCGCCACGCCCCTCATCGTCTTCACGGGCCGGGATTTGACGCGCATGGATGAGCGGCAGCTCACCCTGGGCATCACCCGGCACTTCACCAAGTCGCGCGCCTCGGAAGAGGAGCTGGTCTCCTCCGTGCGTGACCTCCTCAACGGTCTGCTGGCGAGAAAGGCACATCCCTCATGAGCAGCAGGACGCTCCTGTTCCTGGAGGACGACAAGGATTTGCAGTCCCTGGTGGGCACCTTCCTGCGGGAGAAGGGCTACCGCGTGGAGCCCGCGCGCAGCGCGGCGGAGGCGCAGGCCGTGCTGACGCGCGTGCCGGTGGACGCCGCCATCGTGGACGGCCTGCTGCCGGGGATGACGGGCGCGGACTTCATCCGCGAGCTGCGCAAGACGCAGCCCAAGCTGCCCATCCTCTTCGCCTCCGCCTTCTGGAAGGACTTGAAGAGCCACGAGCTGCTGACGCGGCAGCTGGGCGTGGTGCGCATCATCCACAAGCCCTACAAGCCGGAGGAGCTGCTCGTCTGGGTGAACCAGCTCTTCCCCGCGCCCGCCCTGCCGCCTCCGCCGCCGCCCGAGGCGCTAGAGGAGGCGGAGGAAGTGGACGTGGCGGTGGACGACCTGGCCGCCAGCCTGGCGGCGCTCAACGCGGCGTACGGCGCGCGGTTGAAGGAGAAGGTGGCGGCGCTGGAGGCGCTGCTCGTCCGCGGGCGCGGTGGTGACGCGGCGGCGCTGGAGGAGGCCTACACGGTTGTCCACAAGTTGCACGGCACCGCGGGCAGCTACGGCTTCGCGGCGGTGAGCATCCGGGCGGGCCAGTTGGAGGCGGTGCTGCTGCCGGCCCGGGCGGGGGCGCCCGTGGACGCGGCGGCGCTGGACGCGGCCTTCCGCACGCTGGCCGCTGCGGCCTCCGTGCCGGTGAAGCCCGCCGCCGCCGCGCCGCCGCAATCCTCCGGGGGCGTGGTGCTGGTGGTGGACGAGGACGCGAAGCTGCTGGCCGAAGCGGAGCACATGGGGCGCCAGGTGGGCGTGGGCGTGGTGACGGCGCGCACGGTGGACGCGGCGTGTGAGGTGGCGCGGAGGCAGTGGGTGGATGGCGTGCTGGTCCACCTGGACCTGGGGGGGCCACTGGGCGGCCTGGCCGTGGCGCATGCGCTGCGCGCGGAGGAGAGCCTGCCCGTGCTGCCGCTGGCCGTCACCGGTGCCAGGGGCGTGCTGGAGGAGCGGGTGGCGGCGGCGCACGCGGGGGCGTCCCTCTTCCTGCCACGGCCCTTCACCGCGCGGGACTTCTCCGCCGCGGCCGAGCGCATGGTGGCGGCGCGCCGCCCGGAGCGCGCGCGGGTGATGGTGGTGGATGACGACCCGGATGCCATCGCCGCGCTGACGCAGTCCCTGGCCAGCGACCAGATGGAGGTGGTGGGGCTGAACGACGCGCACGGGCTGATGGAGGCGCTGGCGCAGCACCGGCCGGACCTGCTGCTGCTGGATGTGCAGATGCCGGGGCCCAGCGGCTTCGACCTGTGCCGGATTCTGCGCTCCACGCCGGAGTGGCAGGAGCTGCCGGTGCTGCTGATTACCGCGCACCTGGGGCTGGAGTTCCGGCTGGCGGCCTTCCAGGCGGGGGCGGATGACTACCTCTCCAAGCCGGTGCTGCGCGAGGAGCTGCGCGCGCGCGTGCAGGCCCGGCTGGAGCGCACGCGCCTGTCGCGCGAGCGGTCGGAGCGGGACGGGCTGACGGGCCTGCTGCTGCGCCGGCCCTTCCTGGACGGGCTCCGCGCCCGGCTGGCCGAGTCACGGCGCCAGGGAAGGCCGCTGGCGTTGTGCTTCCTGGACGTGGACCACTTCAAGCATGTGAATGACCGCTACGGCCACCTGGCGGGAGACCGCGTGTTGATGTGGTTGGGGCGGCTGCTCGGCGCGCGCTTCCGCCGCGAGGACGTGCGGGGCCGCTGGGGCGGCGAGGAGTTCGTGGTGGGGCTCTTGGGGGAGGACGCGGGCAGCGCCTCGGAAATCCTCGCCCGCACCGCGGCGGAGCTTTCGGACATGACCTTCGACGGCGACACCGGCGAGCCCTTCCACGTCACCTTCAGCGCGGGCATCGCGGTGTCGCCGGGGGACGGCGACACGGTGGAGGCGTTGCTGCGGACCGCGGACGCGCGGCTGCTGCGCGCGAAGGAGAACGGCCGCAACCGCATCGAGGCGTGAGCCCCAGGGGCTATGGCTCGTTGAAGATGAGCAGCCCGCGCGGCGCGTCGGCGACGTAGATGTGTCCGTCGCCGGGCAACCGCACGCCGAAGGCGCCCTGGAAGATGTGGTCCGTGCGGCCGGGGTCCGTCTCCCGGAAGGTGTTGTAGTGCGCCACCTCGCGCGGCCGCGTGGGGTTGGACACGTCCAGCACCCGCAGGCCCTCCTGGTACCAGGCGATGTAGAGGCGGTCGCCCTTGAGAATCAAGTTGTGGATGGAGGTGACGGGCCGCTTGCGGTACTCGCCAATCTTCACGATGTTCGCCGGGTCGGTGACGTCCAGCACGCGCAGGTGTGAGGCCGCGAACTCTCCGCCTTCGAAGGCGATGGTGCGGCCCGCGAAGGTGCCCACCGCGCTGTGGTGGGAGTAGACGTCCGGGTAGGCGTACTGGCCCAGGTGGCGGATGTTCTCCAGGTCGGAGATGTCCATGATGGAGTAGCCGCCCTGGGCATTGCTGATGTAGAGGCGGTCCTCGTACACGAAGAGGTCATGCGGCCCGCCGATTGAGTATTCCTCGGGCAGGGCGATGCTCTGGAGCGCCACCGGCGCCAGCGGCGTGCTGACGTCGAAGATGTCCGTGCGGCCCTCGTTGGCGGTGGCGAACAGCCGCTGACCGTGGACCAGCACGGTGTGCACGCCGTACAGGCCCGAAGGCAGGCTGCGCAGGAAGGCGGGCTCCGCGGGCTGGGTGATGTCGAAGACGATGACGCCCGAGACGCTGCTGGCGACGTACAGCGCGTCACCCTGCGCCCAGACGCCATTCCAGTAGGAGTCCCCGGGAATGCTGATGGACGTCTTGAAGACGGGGTGGGCCGGGTCGCTCACGTCGAAGACGGTGAGCCCGCCGGTCTTCCCCTGCTTGTTGACGGAGACCACGTAGGCGTGCGCTTTGGCCACGTACACGTCCACGGGCATGCCCAGGGCCACGTGGGCCTCCGCGCGCAGCTGGAGGCCGCCGGAGGACTCGGGCGCTCCCTGGGGCCACGTCATGCGGTGGGCCTCGAAGGTGCCCTTGCGGCGAGGGGCGTTGTTGGTGCAGCGCACGAAGCAGCCGGTGATGACGCCGGCGGAAGGCGCCTGGCAGCCGGCGAGGGCGATGGAGGTGTTCATCGGGGGCGTGGTGCTGCGCATGGCGAGGAAGAAGCGGCCGTCCACCGTCTCCTGGGTGACGAGCGCCTGTCCGGCGAGCGTGCTGGTGCCGCCGTCATCGCGGAGCATGAAGCCCACGGCGGAGAAGTCGGCCTGCGTCCCGCCATCTGCCAGGAGCCGCTCCTCCCGCTGGCTCGCCTGGAAGACGCCCACGGGCGGCACCTGCGCGAGCGCGGCAGTATCACACGCCGACAGGTCGAAGCCGGACGAATCCAGCGTCTCGCAGGCGTGCGTGCCGTCCCCCACCAGGGCACACCGCCATCCGGCGTGGGGCGCGGCGAGTCGTCACAGCCGGCCAGCACGCAGGCCCAGAGGGTAGAGACCACGCGCAGCGCGCGGAACGTCGGAGCGGAGGACAGCGGCAAATCGCACCTCGTGGGAAGCACGCCGGCCGGAAGGGCGCGGCGGCTGTTTGCCTACGAAGCGGGGAGCGGACCTGGGTTGGGCTCCGGGGAATGCTTGCGCCGTGAAGGTGGAGTCGCGGGCCCTGTGCGCCGGAGGTGCTCACCGGCGCCTCGGGGCCCTGGACTTGCAGCGGCTACGGCTCGTTGAGGATGAGCAGCCCGCGCGACGTGTCCACCACGTAGACGTGGCCGTCACCGGGAACACGCATGCCGATGGCGCCGTCGTACATGCCGTCGGACCGGCGCGGGTCTGATTCGCGGAAGGTGTTGAAGTGCGCCACCTCACGAGGCTGGGCGGGGTTGGACACGTCCAGCACGCGCACGCCCTCGTGGTAGTACGCGACATAGAGCCGCGGACCCACCAGCACCATGTTGTGGACGGAGGTGAGGCCGCGCAGCCGGTACTCGCCAATCTTCGTGATGGCGGCGGGCTGCGTGACGTCCAGCACGCGCACGTGGGCGCCCAGCGTCTCGCCGCCTTCGAAGGCCACGGTGCGGCCATTGAAGGTGCCCACCGCGTTGGCGTGGCTGTAGGCGTAGGGGTAGGCGTACCGGCCCAGGAGCTCCGGTGTCTCGCCATCCAGGCTGACGATGAGGAAGCCGTCGGTGGTGTGGTTGATGTAGAGCCGCCCGTTGTACGCGAAGGCGTCGTGCGGGTAGCCGTTGCCGCCAGCGTGTGCGTAGCGGGTGAGGAGCTGGGGCGCCAACGGCTGGCTGACGTCGAAGATGAGCGTCTCCTGGTTGGGGCCGGGCGACATGGCGTAGAGCCGCGTCCCCTCCACGAACACGGTGTGCACGTCGACGGGGCTGGAGCCTCCAGGGTGGTTGCGCACGAAGGCGGGCCGCGCCGGGTCCTCCAGGTCGAACACGAGCAGCCCCGCATCCCCGCTGGCGACATAGAGCGCGTTGTCCCGGGCCCAGACGCCATTCCAATACCCGTCACTGGGGAGCTGGAAGGACGCGGTCTGCACGGGGGCGCGGGGGGCGCGCACGTCGAAGACGGTGAGGCCGCCCTGACGCTCGGGCGCGTTGATGGACACAACGTAGGCGTGGCCGTGCGTGACGTACACGTCCACCGGCAGGCCCCGCTCCACGAAGGACTCGGACAGGAGCTGCAGCCCGGCGGACTCGGGCTCGTCCGCCCGCCACGTCATGCGCTCGGCGCGGAAGCTGCCGCGGTAGCGCAGCGTGCCGTTGCGGCACCACAGGAAGCAGCCGGTGAGGTGCCGGGGTCCCTGGGCACGGCAGCCCGCGAAGGTGAGCCGCTCCTGCTCCTGGGTGGGGCGCGTGTACTCGGTGGCGAGGACGAAGCGCTCGCTGTCCAAGGCGAAGCCATGGGGCGCGCGGCCCATGACGGACACGGGCTGGCGGGCACCATCGAACTGAAAGCCGCCGCTCCCCGGTGACGCTTGGACGCCGGACTGTCCCTGGAACTCGTAACGAATCTCCGCGCGGTAGATGGCGCCCTCCCGCTCCAGGCCCGCGAGCGAGCCCATGTCGCAGCCCGGCAGGACGATGGCCTCCGGCGCACCGCAGGCGACCTGGGAGTTCAAGGCGGGGCACGCCTCGAAGGCGCCGGGGTCCTCCCACTCCCCCCGCTCCGAAAGCGCCTCCCAGGGGCCGTCATAGGCGGGCGGCTCGGGAGGGGGCGCCGGTGGCGTGGGCTCCGAAGAGGAACACGCTGACAACGACACGGCACAGACGAGCACCAGCAACGGGCGCGCGGCACGAACAGGCATGAGGTGCGGCCTCTGGATGAGGAAAAGGAGGTGCCCGCGTCGTTGCCGCGGGCGCCCTCCGCACAGCATAGATGTCACCGCGAGCGCCGCAAAGTGGCGCCCCTGGCCAGCTCAGGGCTCGTTGAAGATGAGCAGCCCGCGCGAGGAATCCACGACGTAGACATGCCCGTCGCCGGGCACGCGCACGCCGAAGGCCCCCTCGAAGGGGCCCTCCCGCCGGCGCGGGTCGCTCTCCCGGTAGGTGTTGAAGTGCGCCACCTGCCGGGGCTGGGTGGGGTTGGACACGTCCAGCACGCGCAGGCCTTCGTGGTACCAGGCGATGAACAGCCGGTTCCCCTTGAGAATCATGTTGTGGATGGAGGTGACGGGCCGCATGCGGAACTCGCCCATCTTCACCATGTTCGCCGGGTCGGTGACGTCCAGCACGCGCAGGTGCGACGCCGGGAACTCGCCACCCTCGAAGGCGATGGTGCGGCCCGCGAAGGTGCCCACCGCGCTGTGGTGCGAGTAGCCGCCGAACGCCGGGTAGAAGTACTGGCCCAGGTGGCTCACGTTCTCCAAATCGGACACGTCCACGACGGAGTAACCGCTGTACGCGTTGCTGATGTAGAGGCGGCCTTCGTACGCGAAGAAGTCATGGGGCCCCCCGGAGGAGAACGCCTCGGGCAGGGTGACGACCTGCTGGAGGACGGGCGCCAGGGGGGTGCTGACGTCGTAGACCCGGGTGCTGCCCACGAAGTCGCTGACGTCCGACGCATACAGCCGGTCTCCATCCACCAGCACGGTGTGCACGTTGGCGTAGCCGTTGCCGGGCAGGCTCTGGACGAACTCGGGTGAGCCAGGGTTGGAGATGTCGAAGACGGAGACGCCGGTGTCCGCGCTGGCGACGTACAGCGCGTTGTCCTTCGCCCACACGCCGTTCCAGTAGGAGTCCCCGGGCAGGCTGATGGACGCCTTGAAGAGGGGGTGGGCCCGGTCACTCACGTCGAAGACGGTGAGCCCGCCGAAGCGGTCGAACCGGTTGACGGACACGACGTAGGCGTGGTCGTGGGCGACGTAGACGTCCACCGGTGTCCCCAAATCCACTGCGGACTCGGAGACGAGCTGCAAGCCGCCGGAGGACTCGGGCTCGTCACTCCGGCCCGTGCGCTGGGCCTCGAAGGTCCCCGTGCTGTGGGTGGTGAGCCGGGGGGACTGCGTGCAGGTGACGTAGCAGCCGGTGATGAAGCCAGGCTTGGGGGTCTCGCAGCCAGCAATCGACACCACCCTATCCCCGAGCACGGGATGCGTCCGCTTGCTGGAGAGGAAGAAGGTGCCGCCATCCGTCATCCGGGCGGTGAGGGGCACGGAGCTGAGCGTGTCCGGCCCGCCGTCCGAATGGAGCTGGAACCCGCCGCTGCCGGGCGTGACGGACGTACCGCCGTCCGCGAGCAGCCGCTCCGCTCTCATGTCGGCCAGGTAGATGCCGTGCGGCTCCAGCGCGGCCAGTTGGTCCGCGTTGCACGACGACATGTCGAAGTTCGCCGGGTCCGCGCAGGACTCCAGGCTGGGGCTGTCCACGGTGAAACGGCACTCGGAGAAGGAGCCCCGGTCAATCCAGTCACCCGGGTCGTCCAGCACGGTGTAGCCCCCGTCCCAGGGCGCCTCGGGCCCCGCGTCCGTCCCGGCGTCCGCGGGCTGCTGCCCCGCGTCGGGGACGGGGGGAGGCGGGTCGTCATCACAGCCGGTGGCGGCGGACAGCAGCAGGGGCAGGGCGGACAGCAGGGCCCAGCCCGAGCGAAGCGGGGACGTCATGGAGACACCTCCTGGGGGAATGCGAGGCACTGCGGGGATGGCCGTCCTTTGCCCTATGCAGGCATACGCCTGTCAGGCCGTTCCTGGTTTGAAATGATTGCCAGATGAATGGAAAAGGACCGGCGGGGCGCCGGATGCTTGTGTTTGAAAGGGAGTGGTCCTGGCCTTGCAGGCGCCCACGGCGCACCGCATGAATTGCCATTCATTGAAGGGGAGGGGCGCGGCCTTCCGCCACCGCGCTCCCGGTCGGGGTAGGCTGGGCGGCCACAGGAGGGTCGCGGTGGGAGGGAAACTGAGTCCGGGCATCTACCGGGTCCACAAGCCGGTGGGCGCCACGAGCTTCTCGGTGGTGCAGGGGTTCATGGAGGAGGCGAAGGCCGCGCAGCCGGGCAAGCGGATACCGGTGTGCCATGGCGGGACGCTGGACCCCTTCGCGGAAGGGCTGCTGCTGGTGCTGGTGGGGCAGGCGCCGCGCCTGTTCGAGCTGCTGCACGCCGTGCCCAAGGTCTACGAGGCGGAGGTCATCTGGGGGACGGAGATGGACACGGGGGACCTGCACGGTCGGCCCGTCCTCCAGGCAGACACGGCGGCGCTGACGCCCGAGGCCCTGGACGCGGCGCTGGCGTCCTTCGTGGGCTGGCGGGAGCAGGTGCCTCCGGCGACCAGCGCGAAGAAGGTGGGCGGCGAGCCCGCCTACCGGAAGGCGCACCGGGGAGAAGTCGTGGAGCTGCCGCCCTCGCGCGTGTACTTGCACGCGGCGCGCTGGCTGTCCCATGACCTGCCGCGCGCCAGCCGCCTGTGGCTGAGTTGCCGCGGGGGTTACTACGTGCGCTCGCTGGCCCGCGACGTGGGGCGCGCGCTGGGCTGTGGGGCGCACCTGTCCACCCTGCGGCGCACGGCGATTGGCCCATGGGAGGACCCGGGGCCGGAGCCACGCGGGTGGCTGCACGGGCGCGAGCTGCTGCCCTGGGCCCGCGTGCGGACGCTCACGGACGCGGAGGTGGGCGAGCTGCGCCGCGAGCGCCCCATCCCCGCGAGCGGCCTCCAGCCCGCGGACTGGAAGCTGCCCCCCGGTTTCCCGGACCCGGAGGCGCCGGTGCGAGGCTTCCACCAGGGCCGCCTCACCTTCCTGCTACGGGAGCGCGACGGCGCGCTGTGGAGCGAGCTGGAGCTGCGCGGAGGGCTGTAGGCCCGCGCGCGGGAGGGGCCACCGGTGACAAGAGTCACCACCTGGGGCCGTCCCGGTGATGACGGTTGTCACCAGTGATGACAGTTGTCACCACCCCGCAGGGCCCCGTGAAAAGGGCATCCAAATTCATAACCCACTGAAAAGACTTGGGGCGCTCAGGTGGGCCCGCCGGAGCCGGTGTGTGGCACGCCCCGCGCAATAGGACAGGACATCACGCTCCAGCACGGAGCGGGGCTCGAAGCACGGGGGGCCTGGCCGGGGGGCCAGGCGCTGGGGGGCGAACCTCCCGGGCGAGCGAGCCAGTCGGACCTGGAGGACTTGAAGGCGCGAGCGACACGCCGGTTCGGGGGAACCGGGCTGCGACCGGGGGGACGCAACGCTCACGCCCACGAGTCAGCCGGGAACGACGTTGAAGTGACCTGATGGGCTCATGGCGCGGGGGGAACCCCAGCCGGGGGGCTGGGATGCGACGGGGGTCGCGCCTCTCCGCGCCATGAGTTCGCCAGGACGAGCACCTGGATGCCGAAAAGGCCCGAGGGCCTCGGACCGTTGGGGGACGGTCCGAGGCTCTTTCTTTTTCGCGGGCTACGGCCGCGTCTTCGTCTTCTTCAGCGAGTCCTTCGCCTGCTGGGCCACGTGGTCCACGGTGAAGCCGAACTTCTGCTGCAGCGCCTTGATGGGCGCGGAGGCGCCGAAGCTGCGCATGGCGACGATGTTGCCGTCATGTCCCACGAAGCGCTCCCAGCCGAAGGCGGCGCCCTTCTCCACCGCGACGCGGGCGCGCACGGACGGAGGCAGCACGCTGTCCCGGTACTCCGGGGACTGCTGCTCGAACAGCTCCCACGACGGCAGGCTGACCACGCGCGCGGGGATTCCGTCCGCCTGGAGCTTCTCCTGCGTGTCCAGGCACAGCGACACCTCGCTGCCGGTGCCGATGAGGATGACCTCCGGCTTGCCACCCTCCGCCTCGGACAGCACGTAGCCGCCGCGGGCCACGCCGGACGCCGCGCCGTACTTGCTGCGGTCCAGCGTGGGCACGGGCTGGCGCGTGAGCACCAGCACCACCGGGTGCTTGCGCTGCTGGGCAATCACCCGCCACGACTCGACCACCTCGTTGGCGTCACCGGGGCGCAGCACGATGGTGCCGGGAATCGCGCGCAGCGACGCCAGCTGCTCCACCGGCTGGTGCGTGGGGCCGTCCTCGCCCACGCCAATGGAGTCGTGGGTGAAGATGTGGATGGCGGGCAGCTCCATCAGCGCGGACAGGCGGATGGCGGGGCGCTCGTAGTCACTGAAGATGAGGAACGTGGCGCCGTAGCCGCGCAGCTTGCTCAGGCACAGGCCGTTGACGATGGAGCCCATCGCGTGCTCGCGCACGCCAAAGTGGACGTTGCGCCCGGCGAACTCGCCCGGCTTCATCGGGTCCGCGCCGGTGATGTACGTCTTCGTGGACGGGTTGAGGTCCGCCGAGCCGCCCACCAGCCACGGGTAGTGCTTGGCGATGGCGTTGAGCACCTTGCCGCTGGAGTCGCGCGTGGCCAGGCCCTTGGCGTCGGCGGGGAACGTCGGCAGCTCCGCGTCCCAGCCCTGGGGGGCCTCGCGGCGCTGCATGCGCTCCAGCTGGTCGGCCAGCTCGGGGAACTGCTTGCGGTACTCGGCGAACGTCTGCTCCCACTCCGCGCGCAGCTGCTTGCCGCGGGCGCCCATGCGCTCCTGGAAGCGCTCGCGCACGCCGTCGGGCACCAGGAACTTCTCGTCCTCGGGCCAGCCGTAGAAGCGCTTGGTGCCCTTGATTTCCTCATCGCCCAGCGGCTCGCCGTGGGCCTTGGAGGAGCCCTGGAGCTTGGGCGCGCCGTAGGCAATCTGGGTGGTGACGATGATGAGCGTGGGCTTGCCGCGCGCCGTCTTGAAGGTGCGCAGCGCCTCGCCCATGGCGTTCAAGTCGTTGGCGTCCGGCACGCGCAGCACGCGCCAGCCGTAGGCCTCGAAGCGCCGGCCCACGTCCTCGGTGAAGGCCAGGTCGGTGCTGCCGTCGATGGAGATGTGGTTGCTGTCGTAAATCCAGCACAGGTTGGGCAGCTGGAGGTGGCCGGCGATGGACGCCGCCTCGGACGCCACGCCCTCCATCAGGTCGCCGTCGCCGCAGATGGCGTAGACATCGTAGCCGAACATCTCGAAGCCGGGGCGGTTGTAGTAGCCGGCGAGCCAGCGGCTGGCCATGGCCATGCCCACGCTGTTGGACACGCCCTGGCCCAGGGGGCCGGTGGTCGTCTCCACGCCGCTGGTCCACCGGTACTCGGGGTGGCCCGGGGTGGCCGAGTCGAGCTGCCGGAACTTCTTGATGTCCTCGAGCGACACGGTGGGCGCGTCCTCGACGGTGTACTCGCGCGTGACGCGCTTCACTCCGGCCAGGTGGAGCAGCGCGTACAGCAGCATGGAGGCGTGGCCGTTGGACAGGATGAACCTGTCGCGGTCCGGCCAGATGGGGTGGGACGGGTCGTACCGGAGCTCCTGCTGCCAGAGCTGGTACGCCACGGGGGCCAGGGACATGGGAGCCCCCGGGTGGCCCGAGTGGGCCTGCTGCACCGCATCCATGGCGAGGGTGCGGATGGTGTTGATGGCCAGCACGTCCTGCTTGTCGGTTGTCATGGTGTCCTCGCGGTCCCGCTCGCGTGCGCGCACCATGCCGCAACTGACGCTCCAGGTGCTGCACCAAATGCGCTGCGGCTCGCCCGGCCGTCCGCCAGTCCACGGGCGCCCCCGGAATTCCTGCCCTGGGGGGCACGGGAATGAATCCCGCGCGCCCAAGGAACACGCCTCAGCGCCGCGCCGCCGCGCCCCTCACGGTGCGCCCCCGCGTCAGGTGCGTGACGGCTTCACCCAGGCCCTCCACCGTCAGGGCGAACATGGGGAACACGCGGGCAATCACGGAGATGGTCCCCGTGCGCCACGTGCCCATGGGCTCCGGGTTGAGCCACACGTTGCGCTCGAAGTGCTGCGCCAGCTGCATCAGCCACGTCAGCCCTTCCAGCCCGTCTGTCTTGTAATGTCCCTGCGCATCCGTGCGGATGGACAGCTCGTAGGGCGCCATGGAGGCATCCCCCACCAGGACCAGCTTGTGGTGCCGCCCCACCTGGGCCACCAGCTCCGGCACGGTGATGCCGCCGGTGAGCTGCGGCGTGGCGTACAGCTTCCCGTAGACGCAGTTGTGGAAGTAGTAGGTGCGCAGCTCCTTGAAGTGCGTCGCCTGGCTGGCCACGCTGAACAACCGGCTCACCAGCGCCGCGTACGGGTCCATGGAGCCGCCCACGTCCATGGCCAGCACCACGCGCGTGTTGGGCCGGCGCGGCGGCCGGGTCACGACCTCCAGCTCACCCGCGTTGCGCGCGGTGGCGGCGATGGACTCGTCCACGTCCAGCTCGTCCGGCGCGCCATCGCGAGCAAAGGCGCGCAGCTTGCGCAGCGCCACCGCCATCTGCCGCGTGTCCAGCACCACGTCGTCGCGGTAGCCCGCGTACCTCCGGGCCCCGGCCTGCATCAGCGCGCGTCCCTGGCGGTTGCCCGCGCCGCCGCCCACCCGGATGCCCTCGCGGCCGAAGCCGTTGTTGCCAAAGGGAGACGTCCCGCCGGTGCCAACCCAGCGGTTGCCGCCGTCGTGGCGCTCCTTCTGCTCCTTCAGACGCTCTTCGAAGAGCCGGCGAATCTCCTCCGGGTCCAGCTGCTCCAGCAGCGCGAGCTCCTCGGGGTTCAGGTCGGGCCGCTCGCGCGCCTCCTCCAGCCAGTTGAGCAGCTCCTGCGTCAGCTCCAGGCTCGCCGTCTCCACGCCCTGGAAGTGGGCGAGGAAGGCCTGGTCAAACGCATCCAGTTGCGTCTCCGAGTGCACGAGCAGCGCCCGCGCCACATGGTAGAAGCCGTCCAGGTGGCTGTCGTGGAGGCCCGCTCGCAGCGCGCCGGCCAGGGCCAGCGCCTCCTGGGCGCCGACCTTCAGCCCGCGTCGGCGCAGCTCGTAGAAGAAGGGTAGGAACATGGCAGCGCCTCTTCAGGCCCGGGGACGGCGCCCGCGCCCGAAGGCCTCCGCCACGGAGACCAGGTCCTGCTCCTTCTTCAGCAGCGCGCCCAGGAAGGGGAGCTGCTCGTCCATCTTGAGGTCGTGGACGCCCTGCGCCTTGAGCACGGCAATCCAGTCGATGAGCTCGCTGGTGGAGGGCTTCTTGCGCAGGCGGGTGAAGCTGCGCAGCTCGTAGAAGACCTTCAGCGCCTGCTCGGACAGCGCGCTGTCCAGGCCCGGGTGGTGCACGTCGACGATGCGGCGCATCAGCTCCGTGTCCGGGAAGTCGATGAAGTGGAACACGCACCGGCGCAGGAAGGCGTCGGGCAGCTCCTTCTCGTTGTTGGAGGTAATCACCACCACGGGGCGGTGCTTCGCCACCACCTCGTCACCCGTCTCGGTGACGCGGAAGCGCATCCGGTCCAGCTCGTGGAGCAAGTCATTGGGGAACTCCAGGTCCGCCTTGTCCACCTCGTCGATGAGCAGCACCACGCGCTCGGGCGAGGAGAAGGCCTCGCCCAGCGGGCCCTGGCGGATGTACTTGCGGATGTCGCGCACATCCCCGTCGTTGAAGCGCGAGTCATACAGGCGCTGCACGGTGTCGTAGACGTAGAGGCCGTCCTGCGCGCGGGTGGTGCTCTTCACGTGCCAGGTGATGAGCCGGTGCCCCAGGGCCTCGGCGATGGCCTCCGCCAGCAGCGTCTTGCCGGTGCCGGGCTCACCCTTCACCAGCAGGGGGCGCTGGAGGGTCAGCGCGCAGTTGACCGCGGCCTGGAGGCTCTCGTGGGTCAGGTAGGTGTCGGTGCCTTTGAAGCGGACGGGAGTGGGCGCCTGGCTCATGCGCCATCCCTTTAACACCCGCCGCGTTGTCTGGGGGGCTCGCCTGCCCGGGGCTCCCGGAAACGTCAGACCCGGACGGCAAGCTCATTCGTATGTCTCGGGCG
Source organism: Myxococcus sp. SDU36 (assembly GCF_030168875.1). Taxonomy (NCBI): domain Bacteria; kingdom Pseudomonadati; phylum Myxococcota; class Myxococcia; order Myxococcales; family Myxococcaceae; genus Myxococcus; species Myxococcus sp. SDU36. Next base: position 6,384,533 of record NZ_CP077414.1, on the reverse strand, counting down.
GAGGCAGCCAGGCGGGGGAGGACCCGCGGGGTTGGCCGGCACGCACGCCCGTCACCTGCTTCGAGGAGGCGCCATGGGGCACCTGGTTGTTCCAGCACTGTTGCTCGTGGGAGCCGTCTCCCTGGCGGTGCGCACCTGCGGGACGGTCGCCGTCACCCGGCCGCCTGAGCTCCAACCGGAGCTCCCGGAGCGCTCCCTCCCCCGGGCCGAGCCGCCGTCCGCCGTCAGCGCCCGGGGGTAGCCGCCGCGCTCCCGGGAGAGGCCGACCCCTCGGGATGTATGCCTTCGCCCGCCGGTCAACGATTGGTGCGAGCCAAGCACAGGTTTTCACACCGGTTTCCCGGGGCCCCGTGTATTCTCCCGGGCAATGTCCATTGCGAATGCTCTTGGCGAAATCTTCCGGCGCGAACTCGATGCGCAGTTGGTCCCGTTGCAGGAGGCGGTCCGGCGCATGGAGGAAGGCCTGGAGGCCCTGGAGTTGCTGCGCGCGGTGACGGACCGGCTGGCGCCGCTGACCAGTCGCCTCGGCGCCATGGCGGGCGTGAGGCCGCCCACGGAACTGCCCGCGTCCACGCGCGGAGGCCGCAAGCAGGCGGTCGCGGCGCCGAAGGGTCGCGCAGCCGTCGTCAGGCCGGTGGCGGCGAAGCCGGTGGCCAGCCAGGCGCGCGCGGAGGAAGGCATTCGGGCGTGCGCCGTCATCGGCTGCGACCGGCCCAGCCGTTCCAAGGGGTACTGCTCGGCGCACTACCAGAAGCTGCGGCTGCTGATGCGGACCAACCGCCGGCCGTCGGCGTGGAAGGACGACGCGCTTCCGCAATCGGTGGCGGATGTGAAGCTGCCTCGGGGGCGCGCCGCCAGCAAGGCGCTGCATGAGGGTGGCGCCAGGAAGAAGGCCTCGGCGAGGGTCGCCGCCCCCGTGGTGGTGGCCCCGCCGCCCGCCGAGGAGAAGGCCCCGGCCGCCGCGAAGAAGTCGGCGGGTCGGAAGGCCGCGAGCGTGAAGAAGACCGCACGGGCGCAGAAGGCCCCGGCCGCCGCGAAGAAGTCGGTGGCCAAGAAGGCCCCGGCCGCGAAGAAGGCCCCGGCCGCCGCGAAGAAGGCGGTGGCCAAGAAGGCCCCGGCCGCGAAGAAGGCCGCGGCCAAGGGTGGGCGCAACGTCAAGACTGCCAAGGCGAAGGCTGGAGCCGGCAAGCGCAAGCAGGGCCGGTCCTCCTCCCAGGGCTCGCTGTTCTGATTCGAGCGCCGCGCTCCGCGGACTCCCTCGGGCCTTTGGGCCCGAGCGGCTCCAGTGGAATCCAGGGAGCGCGGTGAGCAGACCGGACGAGCGGCCGGTTCTCGGACATCCCCTTCGAGTCTCCGTTGACAGTAACGGGGCGGGGATGGGATTCGGCCCGGCATGAGCGAGCAAGGTTATCCGGTCACCGTGGCGGTGCGTCGTCCCGACGGGCGGGTGGAGCAGGTGCGTGTGGGCACGGCGTTCAAGAGCGGCGAGGGCTTCACGCTGACGCTGGGAGAGATGTCCATTGGCGGCACGCCGGACGCGGCGGCCCCGGCGGCGCGGCGTTCAGCGCCCGCGAGCAGCGGTGGTGGCGGTGGGGATGGAATGGTCTTCCCCAACTACGGCCGCAGCAAGGGCGGGCCCATTGTCGGCGCCAGCATGGGCGACCTGGAGTTCTACGCCAACGGCGCCCGCCGCTCGCTGAACGACGCGAGCAAGTCGCGCTGGCACGACAAGGAGCGCCAGCTGCTCGCCGCCATTGAAGCGGAAATCGCGCGGCAGCGGGGCGGCGACGCGGACGGTGGCAATGACGGCGGCTACGGCAGCCAGGGGGGCTACGGCGGCGGCCGGGGCGGTGGCGGTGGCTACGGCGGCGACGACATCCCTCCGCCGAACGACGACGACAACATCCCGTTCTGAGCCACCCCATGTCGGTGAGTGGCCGCCCCCATGGGTGGGCGGCCTTCCCGATGTGTTGATTTCAGCACAGCCGTCTCATCCCCCCGCTTCAAGCCAGAGACTCCCAGTGAGAGGCTCGGCGCCCAGCTCTGTCGTGTGGGTCTATAAATACTCACGCGTGCATGCGCCCTTTTCACTGTGCAGCGTAGTCATTGGCGACACCTGGGGTGACATGCTCAGTCACTGAGAGGAAAGTCTCGTGGCGAAGCGCTTCATTCTCAACGATTGCCGCTTCATTTGTGAAGCAACGAGAATCTCCAGTAATCTCAGGGGCTTCATGGGGCATCCAGCCAGAAGGTGATTCACGGATGAGCGAGCCCCGTTCGCCAGCGGCAGTTGTTTCAACGACTTCGTATATGGCCTGAATCCTGCTCAATCCCGTTCGCCAGGGAATACCTCCCATGTGGTGAGACTGTGAAAGAACGGGGCCATTAAATGACACCCAATGTCTGTGTCGTCGGAGCCGGTGCCTTCGTTCCTTCACGCGTGGTGAGCAACGAGCGAATCGCCAGGGCCATCCCGGGGTGGCCGGCGGCGCGCATCGAGGAGAAGGTCGGCATCCGCGAGCGCCGCTTCCTCTGGGACATCGACGAGGCCACGGGCCGGGCGATTCCGCCGCCCGAGAATGACGGGCACCTCTACCCGGCCAACAACACGGACATGTGCGAGGTGGCGCTCCGCAAGGCGCTGGCCCAGGCGGGTGTGGACCCCAAGGCGCTGGACGCGCTCTTCGTGGTGACGTGTACACCGGACGCGCCGCACTTCAACCACGACGCCATGGAGTTGCACCGGCGGCTGGAAATGCGCGAGGACGCGTTCGGGCTCGTGCTGGACGACGGCTGCGGTGGCACGCCGTACGTGTTGGACATGGTGAAGAAGATGATGGACGGAGGGCGCTTCCGCACGGTGGCGGTGGTGGCCTCTGCCTTCACGTCCCCGCTGGTGAACCGCGAGGTCTACACGGACGAGCTGCCGGCCGGGCCCGGCCGCTCAAAGACGCTGCAGGGCTACCTCTCCATGTATGTCTTCGGAGACGGGGCGGGCGCGGTGGTGCTCCAGTCGAAGCCGGGGGAGGCGGGGGCGGAGGGCATCCTGGCGTCCTTCTCCGGCAACGCGTACGGAGACCTGGTCATCCGCAAGGGTGGCGGCCTGTTGAAGCTGCCCTATCAGCCGGGGCGGATGCGTCCGGCGGACATGGCCTTCGTGGTGGATGGCTTCCGCGTGGCGCGCAGCTATCCGGAGTACATGCAGAAGTGCCTCGACGCCGTCCTCGGTCCGCGTCCGGAGCTCCGTTCGAAGGTGGAGCGGTATTACTTCCACCAGCCGAACAAGCGGGTGATGGACGCCTTCGTGGAGCGGGCGGGGCTGCCGCGTGAGGCGGTGGCGTGCAACGTGGACCGCTACGGCAACACGTCCGCGGCGGGGATGCTCATCCTTCTGGCCGAGGACCTGGAAGCCGGCCGTGTGCGTCTGGGAAGTGGTGACCTGGTGGTGGTGGCAGCGGTAGGCGCGAACGTCCACTACGGCGCGCAACTCGTGAGGTTGTAATGAACAAGTTGGATCCGAATATCGCCAAGGAGTTGGAAGCACGCTTGGCGCTGGCGACGAAGGACGACACGGCCCGCGGGCTCTTCTTCAACGGCGTGGTGTCCGCTGTTCGCACGATGGGCGGGGACGCGGCGGTGGAGCGCTGTCTGGCGGCCAGTGGCGAGACGCGCTTCATCGACTTCTTCAACTACCCGGTGTCCGCCTTCCTGCGGATGTCCTTCACGGCGGCGCAGATGATGGGCCCGGAGCACGGCGGCTTCGACGGAGCGCTGCGGCGCATGGGCGTGGTGGCCACGACGGACTTCCTGTCTTCGGCGGCGGGCAAGACGCTGTTGCTGCTGGCGTCGGACAGTCCGAAGCGGCTCGTGGGCAACCTGCACTCGGGTTATCGCGCGGCGGTCAGCTACGGCGAGCGCGCGGTGAAGTGGACGGGCGACACCAGCGGCGTCTTCACGATGAAGCGGGACTTCATGCCGCCTGCCTACCACGAGGGCACGCTCCAGGCCGTCATCGAGGCGGTGGGAGGCAAGCAGGTCCAGGTGCACGGCCGCCAGACGGGGCCGCTCGACACCGAATACACGCTGTCGTGGCAGTAGCGCCTGGCGCGGGGCGCGTCGAAGGGGAGCAAGCGGTGGGCTGAAAAGCCCCTCACGGTCCGGAGGGAGGTACGCCATGTCGCGAAGGCTCGGCGGTGCGGTGGGGATGCTGGGTGTCCTGTTGCTGTCGGCGCAGGCGGGGGCCAATGAGGTGGTGATGCAGTTCCGCACGCAGGAGGACCCGGCGAGCCCCGCGGACCCGGCGGTGTGCGCGGCGGCGCCCTTCGAGGTGAACGTGAAGCTGGGCGGAAGCGTGTATGTGCCGGAGCACAATCCCAAGGACGGCAAGGTGGTGGACGGGGGAGGCCGTCGCGTGGGCACGGCGACGGCATGCGTCCAGGTGACGGACAACGCCTTCCCCGTCGGGCAGCAGCTGAATGTCTACATGCGCTACAACCTGCCGGAGGGGGGCTTCACGGCGCGAGGCACGTGCACGCTGGTGAGCAACGACGTGCCAGCGGCGGGGCTGGTCCTGGCCGGCTGCGCGATGCGGCTGGTGGACGTGCCCAAGGGCTTCGCGGGTGGAACGGTGTCGAGCACCAGCGTCTTCAACCCCCGAAAGCTACCGGGCTACGCCACGGGTTCGTATTACACGCTCTACGCCTACCGTGATGGCCGCCAGCGAGACGCGCGCAAGGTGAAGGAAGCGCGGGAGGCCGCGGCCGCCGCGAAAGCGCGGGAGTAGGCGCCAATCGGCCGGACCGGAACCACGGGACGCGGCGCGCGGCATTCCCCGCGTCGGGCCAACGGGCGATGATGCGCCCATGGACCGCAAGCGGATGGAGTTCTACACGGCACTCGGGTACCGGGCTCCTTCAGCCGCGGCAGCGGCTCTGGGGACGTCCGGAGCCGCGAGCGCCGACGGATTGGAGTTGCCGCCGCTCGGTCTGGACGAACTGGGCGCGCTGCGCGAGCGCTTCCTGCGCGAGCCGGAAGAAGTCCTGGGCCTCATCCGCCACGACCTGGGCGCGCCTGTTTCGGAGGGAGCCTTGGTGCACGTGCTCCAGGAACTGGAGCAGTCCCTGCGCGAGCCCGAAGCCGCGCTCCAGGCCCTGAGGCAACCGGCATTCCAGGCACGGGCGTCGGTGGCGCTGCCGCCGGACTTCACCTTCCCGCTGATGACGAAGGAAATCCCCATCGACCCGGCGCGGACTCGCTTCGAGCCGGTGGCGGACCTGCGCGGATGGCTTTTGTTCAGCGGTCGCGCCTGGCTCCACGGCGGCTGGCGCCGGGCGGAGTTCCGTCGGCACGACGATGCGCATCACGCCAACCGTTTCCGCTACGCGCTCCGCGAGCCCGCGCCGGGACGGCCGGTGGAGGTGGCGCTGTTCGGCGGCTTTGGCACGGGCGAGTACCCCGCGCGTTACGTGGCCCGTCAGCTCATCATGCGAGGCGAGCGTCTGGAGTACGCGGTGCACCTGGGGGGCGTGTACTACGCGGGCCGTCAGGGCGAATTCGACGCGCACGTGGCCGAGCCGCTCGAGCCGCTGCTGCCAGTGACAACGCTGATGACGCTGAACGCGGGTCCGGAGATGCGCTCCGGGGGCACCCCCTTCTACTGCTACCTGGACGAGCGGCGAGGCGCCTCACGAGCGAAGCAGGTCCAGGAGGGGAGCTACTTCTGCCTGGCCTCGGAGCGCTTCCAGCTCATCGGTCTGGACACCGCGTACTTCGAGCCAGGACGGCACCAGGAGCCCGCGCTCCTGAGCTGGCTGGAGTCGGTGCTGGAGGAGGGCCGCCAGCGAGGTGCGACGAACATCCTCCTGAGCCACGATGCGCCCTATCGGTACGGACAACCGACGCACGCCGGTTTGCTGGAAGACCTCCGGGAGCTGGCGGTCGAGCGCGCACGGGTCGATTTGTGGTTCTGGGGTGCCACGCCCTACGGAGCACTGTTCGACCGGAGCGCCGCGCTCCCATTCCTGGGAGGAAGCCTTGGGCACGCGGGTCTACCGGTGCGAGCCGTGACGCCGGGCCTGAAGTCTCCAGCACCCGTGCGCTTCCTGGAGTCGCATACACGCTTCCCCGAGTGGGCGGACCTGAGACCTGAGCTGGGCAACAACGGCCATGGCTCACTGCTCCTGCACGAGGACGGCACGCTGGGACTCCAGCTCCTGGACTGGAGGGGCAACGTCCGCTGCACGGCCAGACTGGCCCGCGAGGGAAAGGGCCCGCTGACGTACCAGCACCTCGAGACGTCCGAATTGGCGCCGTGAACGCGCGGGCGCGGCGTCACAGCCAGACGCGCGTGTACCAAGGTGGTCGGGAAGGCACGCCCCTGCTCCGAGCCGGGTCGGGAGGGCGCGGCGCGGTGACATAGCGGAGCCGGTATCCGTGAGGCAGCGCCTTCCAATACGTCACCTGCCACGGCGTCAGCACCTCGCCGCGCTTCGACTCGCTGACCGGCTGATGCACATCGCCGAGTGACTCATGGAAGTGGAACTCCGCGTCCGCGGCTTCAAGGCTCGCGGCCTCGATGACCCAGGCGTCCTGGGCATCGTCGGCGGAGGGCTCCTGCCCCGCGTTGACGAACCGGCTCCAATCGGGCCTGGCGTGGTGCTCCCAGACGGCGCCGCCGGCCTCCGTGAGCGAGTAGCCGAAGGGAGTGCGGGACTGCCGGGCATCCATGGCGTTTGAAATCTCCTCGGGGGAGAACAGCTCCTGCAGTCCATCCGGAAGCATGTGGACGCGGATGAGTCCGCGCTCGGCGAGCAGCGACAGCCGCTCACACAGCTCCTCCCGAGACAACCGCGGGTCGTCCGCCATGTTGAGCGCGATGTGCGGGTTCGGCTCCACGAGCATGTGCAGGGGCGTGGGCAGCTCCATGGCGGCCTCCAAAAGCCAGAGGTCCAGGGCCGCCACGACGGGCGGGCGCTCACTATCGGGCGGTGCCATGCGTCCTCGTCACTCCTGGGGGATGCCACGCTCGCGCATGAAGATGTCCAGGGACTTCCGAGCCTTCGCCTGGACCTTCTTCTTCAACAGGGGCGTCCACCCGAGCACCAGCCCCGTGGGGCCCAGCGCCTGGCGGGACCAGGTCCAGAAGTCGAAGTGGTCGCGGTGCCGGACAATCTTCCCGTCGCGGAACTCGAACTCGGCATCAATGCGGTTGAGCACCTTCCTGCCAGTGCCGCTGAACGTGTAGTGCGCATCCCAGTGGGCGCGGCCCTGGTGGTCATCGGCCTGCACGTCGCGGAAGGTGACCTCCAGGTCCTTGCCGCGCTCGCAGAGCATGAGCCACATGGCACCGGGCTCCCGGCGACGGAGTCCGACGAAGGCGGCGTCAGAGAACTCCACCTCAGGGTGGTAGCAGGCGGCCATGGCCTGGGCGTCCCGGCGTTGGAACGCTGAGTAGAAGTCGGTGATGAGTTGGGCGTGCGGGTGCATGGGACAGGTGTAGCAGACCTGCCAGTGGAGACGCGCCAACTGTCCGGAGGGCACCGCTCGGAAGGTGAAACGCCCCTGGGGTGCATGTGGCCAGAGCCGCAGTGAGGTCCCGGTGGGGTAGGGCCGTCGTGTGAACCGGTGGACCGTGGGCCTGCCGAATCGGGCGGCGCGGAGGGGGCGTGCATGGCAGATTGCGGCCCATGGCTCGCGACATCGTCATCTGGCCCCATAAGGTCCTCACCTCGTCCACCAAGCCCGTGACTGACTTCGGCCCTCCGCTCGAGAAGCTCTTGGAGCAGATGGCCGAGTCCATGAAGGAAGCCGAAGGCATCGGCATCGCCGCCAACCAGGTCGGCGAGCCCCTCCGCGTGGCGCTGGTGGGACGGGAGGACGGCACCTTCTTCGAAATCGTCAATCCGCAGATTCTGGAGAAGAAGGAGCCGGTGACGATGGAAGAGGGCTGCCTGTCCGTCCCGAGCGAGTGGGAGAAGTGCCCGCGCTTCCAAAAGGTGAAGGTGCGCTACCAGGACAAGTCAGCCGAATGGCACGAACTCGAGGCGGAAGGCCGGCTCGCGCACGTGCTGCAGCATGAAATCGACCATCTCGACGGGCACGTCTTCGTGGACCACCTGTCCAGCCTCAAGCGCACGCTCATCCTGGACCGGATGAAGAAGCTCCAGAAAGTGAAGGCCCGCCAGAAGGGCTCGTCAGGGTGACGGGATGGCTGAAGCCGCCAGGGCCACGCGCGCGCTCCATCCCCGAGCGCGTGGCGCGATTCCGCGAGGACTACCGGCGCAATCACGTGAGCCCCCGCTACTCCGGGCGCGCCCACTTCGTCTTCACGAGCGTGGGCTCGCTGGCGGTCATCGGCTGCGCCATGTCTCTCATGGAGGGAGGCCGGCCCGTGGAATGGCTGACGCTGCCCGCGGTCTTCCTGCTGGGCAACGTGGTGGAGTTCCTGGGGCACCGAGGGCCCATGCACCACCGCAGGCGGGGGCTGGGCCTGCTCTTCCAGCGTCACACCGAGCAGCACCACCGCTTCTTCACCCACGACGCCCTGGCCTACGAGTCCGCTCGGGACGTGAAGATGGTGCTCTTTCCCCCTGTATTGCTGCTGTTCTTCCTGGGAGCCATCGCCGCGCCACTGGGCGCCCTGTGCTTCGTCCTCATCTCGCCGAACGTGGGCTGGCTCTTCGTCGCCGCGGCGGTCGGGTACTACCTGGCGTACGAGTGGCTGCACTTCTGCCACCACCTGCCGCCCGAGCACCCAGTGGCCCGGCTCGCGCTGATGCGGCAGCTGCGCCGCCACCACGAGGCCCATCACGACCCTGCGAAGATGCAGCGCCACAATTTCAACATCTCGTTCCCGTTCGCGGACTGGCTCTTCGGGACGTCATGGCGGCCCGAAAAGAACCATCGCGAGAAGCCGTAAACACCCGAAGCCGTGGGACCTGGCCTGGAGGGCAGGTTACTTCCCGAGCGGCAAGCCCATGATATTTCAGGGGAAGGCTTGCGTCAGTGCCTGGGTTGTCCCACATGGTTGTCCCACATGAAGGTGCGCTGAACCTGCGGGAGCGGGCGTCAGGGCACCGCCCCGATCAAGATCCATTGACGTGCAGGAAGCGGCGCGTTAGTAAGTGGACCCCTGCTCGCCGCCTCGGTGCCCGTCACCCGGGAGACGATCAGGAAGAAAAGAGTCGACGAAGTTTGTTGACCCTGAACGCGGCGGTGATAGAAGCCGCGCCCCTCGCAAAGAAGCCCGCGCACTGGCGCGGAAGGCACTTCGAGCGAGTCAGTAAGAAAATACGGAATACGGCGGTCAACGCAGCGAGTTGACAGGAGACGCGGTGGTGGTAGAAGCCGCGCCCCCGACGAAGAAGCCCGGAAGGAAGGGCGGACGAGTCGAGGGAGTCAGCGGAAGGCGGCGGTTGACAGGGAGGGCGGCGAAGCGGTAGAAGCCGCGCCCCTCCGGAAGAAAGCAGCGGAAGCCACTGGGCGGCGCTGAAGACTCCGGAAGCCAGCAGGACGGCGAAAACAGCAGCTTGACA
>NZ_CP077414.1:3335000-6372500 GCF_030168875.1 Myxococcus sp. SDU36 | reverse complement strand
CCGCCGGGAGGCGGGCGTGAAAAACAAGAGATTAGGGCAAGTAAGCTACTAAGGGCGTGCGGTGGATGCCTAGGTGCCAAGAGGCGATGAAGGACGCGGGTGGCTGCGAAAAGCTCCGGGGAGCTGTCAACCGAGCGTTGATCCGGAGATGTCCGAATGGGGAAACCCAGCGCTGCGAATAGCGGCGTTACCTTCCACTGAATACATAGGTGGAATGGAGCTAACCAGGGAAGTGAAACATCTCAGTACCCTGAGGAAGAGAAAACAATGAGTGATTCCCAAAGTAGTGGCGAGCGAAATGGGAGCAGCCCAAACCGAAACCACGAAAGTGGCGTCGGGGTAGAGGGTCCACGGTAGGACTTTGACTTGCTAGCGGAAGCCTCTGGAAAGAGGCACCAAAGAGCGTGATAGTCGCGTACGCGAAAGCGAGTTGGAGCTGAGTGGGTTACCCAAGTAGGGCGGGACACGTGCAATCCTGCCTGAATCAGCCGGGACCATCCGGTAAGGCTAAATACTCCTTGGCGACCGATAGTGAACAAGTACCGCGAGGGAAAGGTGAAAAGAACCCCGGTAAGGGAGTCAAAAGAACCTGAAACCGCATGTCTACAAGCAGTTCGAGCACTACAGGGCAACCCAGTGCGAGAGCGTACCTTTGCATCATGATTCGGCGACTTAATATACGTAGCGAGGCTAAGCCGTTAGGTGGAGCCGGAGCGAAAGCGAGTCCGAACAGGGCGTTTAGTTGCGTGTATTATAACCCGAAGCGGGGTGATCTACACATGGCCAGGTTGAAGTGCGGGTAACACCGCATGGAGGACCGAACCCGTGAAAGTTGAAAATTTCTGGGATGAGCTGTGTGTAGGGGTGAAAGGCCAATCAAACTCCGTGATAGCTGGTTCTCCCCGAAAGATATTTAGGTATCGGCTCGGGCAATTCAATGCCGGAGGTAGAGCACTGGAACGGCTAGGGGTCTCACCAGATTACCAAACCGTACCAAACTCCGAATGCCGGCAATTGTTATCCCGGGACGCAGTCAGTGGGTGATAACGTCCATTGGCAAGAGGGGAATAACCCAGACCGACAGCTAAGGCCCCCAAATCTAGTCTAAGTGAACACTAGAAAGGATGTGGCAGGTCATTGACAACCAGGAGGTTGGCTTAGAAGCAGCCATCCTTTAAAGAAAGCGTAATAGCTCACTGGTCAAGACAGGCCGCGCCGAAAATGTAACGGGGCTCAAGACTAGTGCCGAAGCTTCGGGTCATACGTAAAGCGTATGGCGGTAGGGGAGCGTCCCAGTTGCAGCGAAGGTCGACTGAAAAGGCGGCTGGAGCGACTGGGAGTGCTGATGCCGAAATGAGTAGCGATAAAGGGGGTGAGAAACCCCCTCGCCGTAAGCCCAAGGTTTCCTGGGTCAAGTTAATCTTCCCAGGGTTAGTCGGAACCTAAGCCGAGGCCGAAAGGCGTAGGTGATGGAAAGCGGGTTAATATTCCTGCACCATCTTGTGAGCGTTGAACTAAGGGAGGACGGAGAAAGCTAGGCGAGCTGACCGGTGGTTGTGTCAGTCTAAAGGTGTAGGGGTGTCGCGTACGAATAAAGGCGCGGCAGCCATCCCCGAGACTCCATGGCGCCCCGTAAGGGGTAAGTCGCTGATGCTCTGCTTCCAAGAAAAGTCCCGTAGGGAGCTTACAGGGTGTCCGTACCGTAAACCGACACAGGTGGGCGAGGAGAAAATCCTAAGGCGCTTGAGAGAACTCTCCTCCAAGGAACTAGGCAAATTTCCACCGTAACTTCGGAAGAAGGTGGGCCTCTGGTAGGTGTAGGCGTACAGCCGAAGCCGAGAGAGGTTGCAGAGAAATGGCGGTAGCGACTGTTTACCAAAAACACAGGACTCTGCGAAGGCGACAAGCCGACGTATAGGGTCTGACTCCTGCCCGGTGCTGGAAGGTTAAGGGGATTCGTCAGCCGCAAGGTGAAGCGATGATCCGAAGCCCCAGTAAACGGCGGCCGTAACTATAACGGTCCTAAGGTAGCGAAATTCCTTGTCGGGTAAGTTCCGACCTGCACGAATGGAGTAACGACTTCCGCGCTGTCTCGGAGAGGGACTCAGCGAAATTGAAATAGCTGTGCCGATGCAGTTTACCCGCAGCAAGACGGAAAGACCCCGTGAACCTTTACTATAACTTGACAGTGACACTAGGGATTGACTGTGTAGGATAGGTGGGAGCCTTTGAAGCCGGGCCGCTAGGTTCGGTGGAGGCAACGGTGAAATACCACCCTGTTGATTTCTGGTGTCTAACCATGTCCCGTCAGCCGGGATTGGGACACTGTCTGGTGGGTAGTTTGACTGGGGCGGTCGCCTCCCAAAAAGTAACGGAGGCGCGCGATGAGTTCCCTCAGCCCGATTGGAAACCGGGCGTCGAGTGCAATGGCATAAGGGAGCTTGACTGCGAGACGGACACGTCGAGCAGGTGCGAAAGCAGGTCATAGTGATCCGGTGGTCCTGAATGGAAGGGCCATCGCTCAACGGATAAAAGGTACTCCGGGGATAACAGGCTTATCTCCCCCAAGAGTTCACATCGACGGGGAGGTTTGGCACCTCGATGTCGGCTCATCGCATCCTGGGGCTGGAGCAGGTCCCAAGGGTTTGGCTGTTCGCCAATTAAAGCGGTACGCGAGCTGGGTTCAAAACGTCGTGAGACAGTTTGGTCCCTATCTGCTGTGGGCGTAGGATACTTGAGAGGCTCTGACCTTAGTACGAGAGGACCGGGTTGGAGGCACCGCTGGTGTACCAGTTGTCTCGCCAGAGGCATCGCTGGGTAGCCATGTGCCGATTGGATAACCGCTGAAAGCATCTAAGCGGGAAACCGACCTCAAGACCAGGTATCCCGGGCGCAAGCCCCTGAAGACCCGTCGAAGACTACGACGTTGATAGGCCGGGTGTGTAAGCGTGGTAACACGTTCAGCTAACCGGTACTAATTGGTCGTGAGGCTTACTTTCCCCATTCTCTTGCATGCCCCCTCAAGGGGAGTAAGGGACTCGGGGCCAAGGCCGAGGCTCGAGTGCTTCTCGCGCTCGCCTGGAAGACTGAAATACGCACAGCGAGACTTCGCTCAAACGAAATTGAAACTTACCCTTTGTATGCACTGTCGCTTGTTTTCCGGTGGCTATGTCGGAGGGGTTCCACCCGTTCCCATCCCGAACACGGAAGTTAAGCCCTCCAGAGCCGATGGTACTTCGCGGGAAACCGCGCGGGAGAGTAGGTCGCTGCCGGATTCTTTTTGAGAAACCCCCGGTGTCCCTCGTGGACACCGGGGGTTTTCTGTTTTGGGCCGTTTGCTTTCGCGCGTCACCGCGGAGGCTGGGCCTGGCGCCGCGCGCGCAGCCGGCGCACGCCGCCCACCGCCAGCAGCGCCGCCGTGGTGGCCAGCACCAGCAGGTGCTCGGCCCGCGCACCTCTGGCGCACCGCCAACCAGCTCTGCAGCCTCGAAGCGGGCCCTTGAGCTGCGCGTCGTGCTGCAGTGAACGTCCTTCGTCCGCTGTGAGTCGCTTCCTTCCGCTGCGGCTACCTTTGACGATTTGGAACTCCATGTGGCTGGCATCGGCGCGCTCGGCTTGGTTGAGTGTGGGCTCCCCGCTGTGTTGACAGGAGCCTCTCGAATGAAGCTGCTTCGTCCTTGCCTTGGCGCGTTGCTCGCGGCCGGCCTCTTCCTCGTTCCCACGAACTCAGAGGCTGCTGTCCGTGTCGGGCTTGGGGCTGACTATTGGATTGATGAGAGCGCGGCCTTTAACGTCACGCTGGGCGTTGAGACGCCGCTCGCCGGGCCCTTGACCATTGGGGCTCGCTTCGGCGCGATGCTCATCACCGAAGGCAACGATATCGGTGTTCCGGTGGACCTGGTCCTGCGTGCGAACCTCGCCAAATCCGGCGTCTACCTTGAAGGCATGGCCGGTCCCTGGTTCGTGTTTGGCCGTGGTGACACCTTCCGGGCGCATGCCGCGTTTGGCTTTGGCCTGCAGGGCAAGGCCGCGAGCATCGGTCTCGAGGTGGGCTACCTGTCGCCCAACCCGGTCATTGGTCTGCGGGTCGGCTACAAGTTCTGAGCCTCAGTAATGCGGTGGACGCTCGTCATGACGGGCGTCCACCAGGCCGGGCTCGGCTTCCAGCTTCTGCTTGAGCCGGTCCACCTCTGCTCGCAGCTGGCCAATGACCTTCTGCTGTTCGTACAGAACGCCGCTGAGCTCCTGCAGCAGTTCCTGCTGGTGCATGTAGCGGATTTCCAGCTCGGCGATTCGCTTCTCGTCCATGGGCAACCCATATCCCGGGGAGGCGGCCTGCGTCCCCACCTGGTTGAACCCTGCTCTCTCCGCATGAACGTCGACGAACACATCCAGCGTGCCCGTGAGCTGCTCGCTCGGAACCAGCCCGAGCTGGCCGAGTCCGCTTTCAGCGACGCCATTGATGCCGCCGTGGCGGCCGAGGACATCGTCCTGCTCACGTGGGCTCGCTTTGCCCTGGGGGAGCTGCTCTTCCAGCAAGGGCGCGATGCGGAGGCGGTTCCCTACCTGCAGGCCGTCGTGCGCACCGAGCGAGTCGACGGGGCCGTGGACTCCGAGGTGAAGGCCTCCGCCCGCATGCTCCGGCAGATGCGCGGCATCGAGCCTCGGGAGTAGGTCTCACCCCCTTCGCCTCAGGGAATGCTGCAGGACTTCCGAATCAGCTCCGGCTGCCCGGAAAAACGCCGCTCAAGGTCCATTCGCGTGAGTCGGGCGTCGTCGACGCGCCGCTCCTTGAGCTGAATCGCGCAGAGGGCCGCCAGCGCCTTGGGGTCTGCCCGGTCCAGCCGGTCCGCCTGGCGCAGGGCTTCTTCCGCGGTGTCCACCTTGCCCAGTCGATGCCAGGCGAGCCCGAGCTCGAAGAAGCCCATGCTGAGCTTCGGGTCCTCGGCCACCGCCGCGCGGAAGAGCTTCACCGCTTCGGTGTCTTGCCCCTCCTGACTGTGCACCCGGCCTTGTTCCACCAGGAGCCTGGCATGGGGCAGCCGCCCCTCGAGCTTCTGGAGGACGGCCAGCGCCTCGTCGCCCCGCTTCGCCGCGCTCAGCAGGTGGACGTAACGCAGTCCGACCAGCGGGTCGTCGGGCGCCTTGTCATAAGCCCGCTCCATCGCCTCGGCCGCGCCCACGACGTCCCCGTCCTTCTCTTGCAACTCGGCTCGGAGCAGGTCTGGCCGCGAGTCTCGTGGGGCCAGTGTCTCTGCGCGTGACAGGGCCGTACTCACACACCGGCTCATCCGCTCGACGTCGCAGATTCTCGCCAGCAGGAGCTGGGTTTCGACCTCCTGGGGACTCCGGCGCTCCGCCTCCCGGGCCAGCGCGTGGGCGTCATCTGGCGCCCCCTCCAGCAGCAGCGTCGCGGCCTCTCGCAGCTCCGCCGGCGTGGCCTTCGCGTCGTCCTTCAGGGGCCGCAGGAATGGGACACGCTGGGACACGCTCGACATGGCCCGTGCGATGGACAGCTGCTGCTCGGGCATGTTCCTGGGGATGAAGAGCGGAATGAGGTGGATGAGCGTCACCACGGTGCACACGATGAGCAGGCTTCGTGTCCCCCGGCTCAGCGTGCGGTGACGCGCTCCCTCTGCTCCCTGCACTTCCGCATCTCCTCGAGGCGCGCTCCGCCTCACCCGTCATTCTGCTACTACACCGCCCGCAGTGTTGGACGTAGCCCCGAGGGCAGCTCCAGGCCACAGCTCCAACACAGCTCGAAGTTGCCGGGGTTCTCTTCGCGGCACCGCGGACACTCCACCGACCGCTCGGCCTGCTCTTGATTCTCCTGGAGCTCCGCCAGGAGGCCCTTCGCGTGCTCGAGGTCGCGCGGCTCCACCCACAGCTCTATCCAGGTCTCCGCGCTCGGAATCTCGCCGCTCAAAGGGGCGAGGGCCTCTCCACGTACCTCTACCGACACACCCATGGCTTCCAGCGCACCCGCCAGAAGCCGTGCTTCTCCCACCGTGCGATGCACGGACAACTGCACGCGCCTCATGCTCCTGTCTTCACAGAAGCCGGGCTCGCCAGCAACCCCGGCCACAGACTCGCTCCCGCCCGCCCGATGAGCGGCTTGCCTGGACGGGCGACACGCGGCGGCGGGCCCCGTTGGCGCTACTGCTCTTCTTCGCGCAACTGGTGCGGCAGCACCGCGTGTGCGTGGCGCGGCGCCCGGGCATGCAGCTCGGCTGTCAGCAGGTGGTCCAGCTCCGCGAGCAGGGTGTCATAGAGGGGACCCGCGCCCTGGGCTGGAAGTCGCTCGGCCGCGACGCGCACGCGGGGAGACTCCTCGTCCTCGAACGCGAGCGTCACCGCGAGGCCGTCCGGCCCGCCTGCTTGCGGAACCATGACCACGGGTGCCGGGGCCTGGCTGACTTCTTTGAAGAGCGGGCCCAGGCGCTGGATTTCCGCTCCGGTGAGGTCGCGCTCGCTGACCACCTCACCCTGCTCCAGCACCCTCAGGTGCTTCATGCCCTCCAGCCGGAGCGCCTGTGCGCCCGTGTTCGTTCGCCCACTGCGCTCGTACGTGACGGTCCTCACGCCGCGTCACCTCCTGGGCACGAGGTAGGCACCCTTGTTCGCCGCGGCATCCGGCAAAGCCGTGGCTCGCGCATTCCGTGTCAGGCGCCGAGCGAAGCCGTGTGCTTCCCGACACCGGACGAACACCTCCGCACGAGTGTTCCCACCCGGGCCGCTTCCTAGTTTCGAGCCTCCCCGGCACTTTCGCTTGGGGACTCCCGAGGTAGGTCCATGAGCAAGGACAGCGGCAAGAACCAGAACGACCAGCGCGCCAACTCCAAGAATCCGAACAACCCCGCGCACAAGGCGTCGCAGGACAACCGCTCCAACCAAATGAACCCCAACAGCCCTCGGCAGCCGGGCAACAGCACGAACGGCGGGAGCAACAACGGGAACAACCCGGCGGGGGGTAACTCCGCGGCGAACTCGTCTGGCTCCTCGCCCAACAAGAGCTGAGCTTTGAAGGCTCCAGGCCCAGGGAGGGTCGGCCCCGGGCCTGGAGACGCATGCTGGCGCGGTGGCCGGGCCGCTTCGCCGTGCCGCCGCGCCAGCATTCAAACAGCGTGGCGTCAGCGCGCTCGGGGCTCGCACTCACCTTCGCCGCGGTAGTGCCCCAGGTTGCGCGTCAGCGCCGTGACGAAGTCGCGCAGCGTCCGCACGTTGCCCACGCCCCCCGTGCCGTACTGGCCCGACGGGAGCTCCGTCAGGTCCACCGCCGCCAATTCCTCGAGCGTCACCTCGCCGTCGGGACCCGCGATGCCCAGGCTGTCCGCGGCGGCCAGTGCGTCAAAGCGCATCCGCGCGTCCGGCGACTGCAGGTCGTCGAAGAAGAGGTGGTCGCCGTGGATGGTGAGCTGCACCGTCTCCTCGCCATCCTTGGGCACCGTCACACCTTCGCCCAGGCCGGGGCTCTCGCAATGCTCGTAGACGGTGTTGGTGGTGAAGCCCCAGGCGAAACGCTTGGTCTCTTCGCGCTGGGTCGCCGTGCCCTCCAGGTAGACGGAGTAGCCGCCGTCCTTCATCCGCGTGACGTCCGCGGCGTCCGCGTTGCCCGCCACGGCGTTGGCATTGGGCGCGATGGCGAAGCTGACGTGGTCCCACGCCTGGGCCGGCACGTCGCGGAACGTCTCCACCACCACGGGGCCTGGCTTGTGCACGTCGAACACCCTCGCCTGCGTCATCTCGACGACCGTCTCGTCGTGGTTGCCGACCTTCACCTCGCCGAGCACCACGAGGAACTTGCTGAAGCGCACCGCCCAGCCGTCCACGATGCCGTCCTCGCCACCCACGGCCGCGGGAATCTCCTGCTCGATGTAGTCCTCGCCGTACGTGGTGAACGTCACCGTGCCCGCGCCGTCACTGCACGCCATCAGCCCCAGACAAGAAAGCCCCAGCATCCACTTCTTCATTGCGCAGCTCCTTCCACCCACGTCACGACGTAGGCAGTGGTGTCTTCCACGCCGCGCACCAGCGCGTTCTGCGCCTGGCTGTCGGCGGGGAAGGTGTAGACACCATCCGCGTCCGAATCGGTCGCGGTGGCGAAGTCAATGCGGCCCAGCCACGTCCCCAGGTTGACGGCGATGCGCACGCGGCCCGCCTCCATCCCCAGGGACTTCTCGAAGCGCACGCCCTGGATGGGCTTGGACAGGCGCGTCAGCGCGTCGAAGCGCCGCTCCATGCCCTCCGCGTCGCGCGCCGTGCCGCGGACGCGCATCGCCTGGCCGCTCAGCACGCCCTGCGCGTCGGTGGCCTGCGTGGGGGCCGTCAACGTCAGCTCCAGGGAGCCGTACTCGCCCGTCACCGCGTTCGCGTCGCCCAGCGTGGCGCCGGTGAGCAGGTCCACGGTGTGGGTAGTCAGCACCTCGGCCAGCGCGTCGCCCGGCGCGTAGTGCCCAGGGTGGGCCAGGGCCGTGCCGCCCATGAGCGTGTACCAGTCGAAGCGGCGGGCCGTCAGCGCGCGGCCCTCGAAGAAGCGCACCGGGCCCACGGAGAGGTGCGCGGACTCCACCGTCACCGTCCAGCCTCGCTCGTTGGCGCCCGTCATGGGCGTGGACGTCACCTCCACGGGGAAGGTGCGCCGCTCCGCTTCGCTGCCACAGCCGCCCAGGGGCGTGGACGCGGCGGCCAGGGCCAGCGCGCCGGTGAGGATGTGTCTGCGATTCATAGGTGGACCTCCAAGGAGAGCGAGGCCATCCGAGGCGACCCCGCGGTGAAATGTCTTGCCGGGACGAGGCTCGCCGCGGCGCCAGGGTCGAAGCGCGAGCCGTAGACGAACTCGCCGTCCCTCCAGCGCGCGTCGAGCAGGTTCGAGACCTCCAGCCGCAGCCCCAGCTCGCCTCGGCGCAGGGCGACGTGCGCATCCGCGAGGAACACGGTGGCGCTGCGCTCACTGAACGGCAGCGGCCGTGGACCGATGAAGGTGAGCCCCGTGCCCAGCGACAGCGTGCTGCCACCGAGCCACGCCCACGTCAGCGGGCCGTCCCAGCCCACGTCGGCGCGCGCGACGAAGGGCGCGAAGTAGGGCAGCAGTGTGTCCGACGCCCGCACGTAGGCGTGGGCGAACGTGGCGCTGACCGAGGCGACGAGCCCAGGCACTGGGCGCGCCTGGAGCGCGCCGGAGACGCCCGAGCGCAGCGTCTGGCCCGTGTACACGGTGGTGCCCACCGTGTGGTCGAAGAAGAAGTCGTTGTCCACCTGCGAGCCGAAGAGGCTGAGCTGCACGGCCCAGTGCTCGCCGTCCTTGCGCGAGCCCAGCTCCGCGCCTCGGATGGAGACGAACGGAGCGCGCTCTCCCTCCGAGAGGCTGCGCGCCTGCGGCGAGCGGAAGCCGTCACCGTAGCTGGCGAAGAGGCGCCAGGCGTGCGCGTCCTCTCCCAGCGCGTACTCCACACCCGCCTTCGCGCCCAGGTGGACGCCGAAGGCGCTGCGCGAATAGCCCTGTCCGTCGTAGTAGCGCGGGTCTCGGAAGGCGAGCGCGTCGAAGACCTCCACGCCCAGCGCGTCCGCGCGTCCCCCCAGTCGAAAGCTCCAGCGGCCCAGCGGCATGCGGGCCTCGGCCCAGCTCCAGACGTCCGTCTGGGTGAAGGCCGCGTCAATCTCGTCGGAGAAGAAGGTGCCGTCGGATTCGCGGTAGCGCCGCTGTGTCTGCTCCACGCTGTCTCGCCGCGCGCCCAGTCCCAGCTCCAGCGCGACCGGGCGGCCGAAGGCCGTCACCGACCTTCGATGCTCTGCGCGGGCGCCCAGCGTGGTGGCGTTGTTCGTCTGCTCCAGGCCGTCACCGCGCTCGTCGACACGGAAGCCCGTGAAGTTGTTGCGCAGCCGCAGGTCCGAGAGGATTCCGAAGACCTCCAGCTTCGTGCGCCCGTTTCCCGTGCGCGGCAGGTCCATGCCGAGCAGCAACTGGTGCCGCGACACCGAGCCGCCCTGTCGGCCCAGGGCGGCGGAGAAGAAGTCGCCGCGGCCCGAGCGCAGGTCGTCCTCGCGCACCACGCCCGGGGAGTCGAAGCGCGTGACGTAGCTGCCTCCGAGCGCGCGGACCGTCAGCCCCTCCCCGATTGTGGCGTGCGCCTGGGCGAGGAGCGCGGCGCGGCCGTAGCCCCGCTGAGCGCCGAAGCCCCTTCCTTCACCCAACTCCACCGCGGCGAAGGTTCCCGCGTCGTCTCCCGGACGCACCGTGGCCACGAGCCGGCGCTGGCCGTACTGACCGAGTGTGCCCGAGAGGTGGACGCCGGGCTCGGCGACGCCCAGGTCCATGCGGACCGTTCCCGCGACGGCGAAGTCGCCCTGCGCGGCGCGGTAGGAGCCCTCCGTCACCTCGAGCGCCTGCACGACCTCTGGGATGACGAAGTTGAGGTCCGCGTAGCCCAGCGCGTGGATGTGGCTCACCTCGTTCACCGGCAGGCCGCCGACATCGAGCTCCACGTCCTGGCCGTGCAGCGCGTCGAAGCCTCGGAGGAAGAGCTGCTGGGCCTTGCCCTCTCCACTGTGCTGCGAGGCCACGAGGCCGGGGACGGCTCGCAGGAGGTCCACCGCGTTCCTGCGCGGCGCCGCGTCCAGGATGTCCCGGCCCAGCGTCACCTCGGACGCGCTTTGCGCGGGACGCGCGCCGCGCACCACCGTGGACTTTGACGGGGGCTCCTTGGCCCGGGCGTCCTGCTGTCCAGGTGCATCGGCTTGGGACGGGGCCGCTTCCGCTGAAGCCTCGCCGGACGTCCTGGCAGTGGACTCGGGTGGTGCTGGCCCGCCAGACGCGGCGAGGACACACGATGACAGCGCGGCAACGAGGAGCACGGGCACGTACGGACACACGGCGGCGCAGGCCCCTTGCCGCGGCGTCCCGCACACGCGCGAACTTCGCGCGGCACACGACGCCCCAGGGAGTGGCCCCACCGAGACGGGTTCAAGTGTGAGTCAGCAAGCAGGACACACGGACCCAGGCGTGTTCCGCACGCGTGGCTCCCTGCGTTGACTGCGAGAGGAGGCTGTCGGCTACGGGCCCTGGGGCATCGCCGTCGGACGCACCGCGGAGCCAGGGGGCCGTGCGGGGCCGCGCTGGACCTCCGCCAACCACGACGCTTCGCGCACACGCGGCAGCTTCATCACCGCCCACGCCAGCGCCACTGCCTGCAGGTGCTCCACGGAGCCCGTCAGGTGCTCGTGCCCGCTCTTCCGCTCACCGTCTGGTTCGGGCTCCCCCGCGCCCTCGTCGCGTGGGTGTGCGTGCGTGCTCCTCGCACCGTGCGCGTGGGCGCGCCCGTGCGGGTGTGCGTGGGCATGGGGGTGGTGATGACCCCCATCGCCGTGCTCCACCACCGCGTGCAGCACCGGCGCCACCACGAGCCCGTACACCAGGACCATCAGTCCCAGGCTGGCCAGGTCGCGTCGGTCGTGGGGGTTCAACAAGGCCGTGGAGCCCGGGGTGTGGGGGAGGGGTCGGCCGCCTCCTATCTGTCTTCATCCAGACGCGCAAGGCGCCGTCCCCCCTCTGATGGGGGGCTCGCGGACACATGCGGCCTCGCTCCATGTAGCGCGCTTGACGCAGCGCATTGGTTTACGGTGCCCTCGCCGGCCAACGTCGCTACACTTGTGCCGTGCGTTCTGAATCCGTCGCGCTCAGCCGTGTTGTCTCCAATGCAGAGGTACCTCCGCCTCCGTCCCGCACAGCGCGCCTGCGGGCCCTGGCCACGGAGACCTTCGACGTCCTCATCATCGGGGGCGGTGTCACCGGCGCGGGCTCGGCGCGGGATGCCGCGCTCCGGGGCCTGAAGGTGGCGCTCGTCGAGCGCGACGACTTCGCCAGTGGCACCTCCAGCCGCTCGTCCCGGCTCATCCACGGCGGCCTCCGCTACCTGGAACTGGGCCACCTGGGCCTCGTCTTCGAATCCAGCATCGAGCGCCAGCGCCTGCTGCGGCTCGCCCCGCACCTGGTGCGCCCGCTCGCCTTCATCTGGCCGGTGTACGCGGGCGCCCGCGTGCCCCGCTGGAAGCTCAACGCGGGCCTCATGCTCTACGACGCCCTCTCCCTCTTCCGGAACGTGAAGGGCTACCGGCGGCTCAACGCCCGGCAGGTCCACGCGGCCGAGCCCGGCCTGCGCACCGACCACCTCAAGGGCGGCGCTCGCTACTATGACGCGGCCACGGACGACGCGCGCCTCACCCTGGCCAATGCCGTGGGCGCGTCCGAGGCGGGCGCCGTCGTCCTCAACCACGCGGCGGTGAAGGGGCTCATCCTGGAGCAGGGACAGGCGCACGGCGCGACGGTGGTGGACCACCTCACCGGCGAGGAGGTCACCGTGCGCGCCCGGGTCATCGTCAACGCCACCGGCCCCTGGAGCGATGAAATCCGCCGGCTGGATGCGCCGAACGGGACGAGCCCGGCGGTGCGCGGCAGCAAGGGCGTCCACCTCGCCGTGCCGCGCGAGCGCGTCAACCACCGCGATGCCTTCACGCTGCTGTCCCCCAAGGATGGCCGGGTGATGTTCGTGCTGCCCGCCGACAACTTCACCATCATCGGCACCACGGAGACGTCCACGCGCGCGCACCCCGCGGAGGTCCGCGCCAGCGAGTCCGACGTGGCCTACCTGCTGGAGTCCGCCAACGCCTTCTTCCCCGAGGCGCGCCTCACTCGCGCGGACGTGGTGAGCGCGTGGGCCGGCATCCGGCCCCTGGTGGCCAGCGGCTACCAAGGCACGCAGGCCGACGCGGGCAGCGCCAGCCGGGAGCACGCCATCGACGTGAGCCCGTCCGGCGTGCTCGCCATCAGCGGTGGCAAGCTCACCACCTACCGCGTCATGGCGCGCGACGTGGTGGACGCGGTGGAGCGCCGCATGGGGCAGCCCCGCCGCCGCTCGCCCACGGACACGCTGCCCCTGCCCGGTGGAGACATCCGCGCGCTGGACGCCGAGTTCGCCGCGGCTCGCGCCGAGGTGGGAGACGACGCCACGGCCGTCCACCTGGTGCGCGCCTATGGCAGCCGCTGGCGCCGCGTCTGGGCCCTCACGCGCGAGGACCCCGCGCTGGCCCGGCCGCTCGCCGAGGGGCTTCCCTACCGTGCCGCCGAGGCCGCCTGGGGTGTCAGCCATGAGCTGGTGCACACCCTGTCGGACCTGCTCATCCGCCGCCTCAAGGTGGCGTTCGAGACGCGTGACCAGGGGCATTCGGCCGCGCGCGTGGCGGCCGAGGTCATGGCGCCCCGGCTGGGCTGGGACGCCGCGCAGACGCAGCGGCAGTTGGACGTCTATGCCGCCGATGCGCTCCGCGTCTTCGGCGTGGACCCCTCCGAGGCGTGAGCGGGCGAACGCTCCGCTCAGAGGAGCGTTCGCTGGCTCACGGTCGTGCCCGCTGGCCGCTCGCCCAGCCCGTCCTGCCACGAACAGGGGCGCGAGCGGCCGGTTCGCTGACGTGGTTAACTTGCGCTCCGGGAACGGAAGCAGGTGTCTTCCCGTTCATGCGCGTCCCTGGAAATCCATCAGCCGCGCCGTGCCGTACGACGCCTGCTTGACGGGGCACTCGAGGAGCGTGAAATGAAGCGTTGCGTCTGGCTGGGGCTGGTCGGTGGGCTGATGGCGTGTGGCTCGTCGGAGGATGAGCCCAAGGCGTGCCCGGGTACCGAGGGAATGTCCCAGCCGCCGGCGGTGGTGTCCGCGGCGCGAAGCGAGGCAGCCCTGACGGACGATGGCGCGGAGGACGTCATCATCGCCTTCCGGCAGCGCGTCTTCGCCACCGCGCAGGCCAACACGGAGGCCTTCGCCAACGAGGTGACGCGCGCCGGAGGGCAGGTGAAGCAGCGCGTCCCGTCGCTGAACATGCTGTCCGCCCGGGTGTCACCCGAAGCGCGCGAGGCGCTCGCTCGGAATCCCGACGTGGTGTCGGTGTCGCCCAACCGTCCGGTGTACGCCCTGGGGATGTCGCGGCCACCGCTGCCCGCGCAGGCCTGGCTGGGCGCCCAGCCGCCACCGGTCAACACCGTGGGCTCCGTGGGGGAGTACACCGAGGGCCTGAAGATGGTGCAGGCCAACCAGGTCTGGGACGCCAACAACGACGGTGTCCTCGACGAGGGCCGGCCTTCGGGCACGGGCATCAAGGTGTGCGTCATCGACAGTGGCTGGGACAACCGCCACCCGGAGCTGCAGGCCGCCTTCATCGGAGGCAAGGACTTCATCAGCGGGTCCGCCAACGCGCTGGCGCTGGACGCGCAGGTGGACTCGCAGGGCAACGTGCTGCTGTGGGGCGGCGGACATGGCACGCACACCGCGGCCACCATCGCCGCGCAGCTGGGCGGGGGCGGCCGGGTGCGGCTGGGCGAGGACCCCAACGGCACGGTGGGCGTGGCCCCCACCGCGTCGCTGCTGATTGCCCGGGTGCTGAACGAGCGCGGCACGGGCGACACCATGAAGGTCATCGCCGCGCTCGAGTGGTGCCAGGAGCAGGGGGCGAACATCGTGTCGCTGTCGCTGGGCGCCTCGTCGGACAACGACGCCGAGGCGCTGGCCTTCAGCCAGGCCAAGGCCAATGGCGTGCTGGCCATCGCGGCGACGGGCAACTCCGGCGCGGGCGAGGTGTCCTTCCCGGCCGGGTACGACTCCGTGGTGGGCGTGGGCGCGGTGACCTTCGCGGGGGAGTGGGCCAGCTTCTCCCAGTACGGCCCGGGCACCAACCTGGTGGCCCCCGGCGTGGGCGTGCTGAGCGCCACCATCATCGGCGGGGCGCCGTATGGCGAGGTGGCCGCGAGCGGCCAGCAGTTCATGTCCAACCCCCTGGAGTTCTCGGCCGTGGGCGCCTATTCGGGGCGGCTGGTGGACTGCGGACTGGGCAGCAGCATGTCCGACTGTGGAGAGGCCGCCACCTGTGAGGGCTTCGTCGCCTACGTGGACCGCGGCGGCGGAATCCTCTTCGAGGAGAAGGTGCGCAACGCCATCCGCGCCGGAGCGAAGGCCGTCATCATCGGCAACCACACCGCGGAGGAGGGCACGGGCAACTTCACGCTCAACGGGCCGTCCACGCTGTGGGTGCCCACTGTTTCCGTGTCCCTGGAGTCGGCCAACATGCTGCGCGGGCTCATGGGGCAGGACGTGACGTTGGACGTCACCGGCCTGGACTATGCGCTGCAGACGGGCACCTCCATGTCGACGCCGCACGTGGCCGGCGTGGCGGCCCTGGTGTGGAGCCTGAATCCCCAGCAGCTCGATGCGGAAGATGTGCGCGCGGCCCTGCTCGACACGGCCCGTGATTTGGGGCCGGACGGGTGGGATCCGAACTACGGCAATGGCTTGGTGCAGGCGGCGGACGCCGTCGAGTACGCCGAGGGACTGCTGACCCCGGTGCCGTAGCGCACCGCGGCCGGCGTCAGCGCAGGGTCATCAGGGGGGAGGCCACCAGGCACGCCCCCACGCGGGCTTCCAGCGCCGCCACGGCTTCCCGTGAAGGGTCGTCACACCAGTCGACGGCCCGGGTGGCGGTGACGAGCGCGTCGTTCCGGGTCCAGGGCTCGTCGGCGCTTGGGATGCGCGTCACCTGGAGCGTGGTGAGCCCCACGAAGGCCACCGACGCCAGGGCGGCGGTCAGCATCTTTCCCCAATGCAACCAGCTGACCTTCGGGGCGGCGGGCACCACGGGCTTTCGCAGCCGGGACTCCAGCGCGGCGAAGTCCAGGGCGGGCCGGGCTGGCATGCGCCGCGCTCGCTGCGCCATCCACCCACGCTCCGCGCGCAGCCAGCTCAGCGCGTGCTGACAGGCGGGGCAGGCCTGGGTGTGCGCGCGGACGCGCGCGGCGTCCTCGGGGGCGAGCTCGTCGGCCAGCAGCGCGTCCAGTTCGGTTTCGCGACAAGCGCTCATGAGTGGCCTCCGACGTGTGCGGCCAGTTGCTCGCGCAGCTGGAGCCGTGCGCGGTGGATTTCGTTCTTCACCTTCTGGAGCGACCAGCCCATCACCGCTGAAATCTCCTCGTAGGGCAGGCCATGGTCGATGCGCAGCAGCAGCGCCGCGCGCCGGTCCTCGCGCAGCGTCCCCAGCGCGCCCGCCAGCAGTCCTTCCAGCTCCCGGTCCAGGAGCAGGTCCTCCGGCGTGGGCGTGGGCAGCACCGCCTCTATCTGGCTGCCATGGACTTCATCGTCCATGTCCACATGGAGGCCCCGGTGCCGCAGCGACTCCAGGTACACGTGCCGGGCGATGCCCAGCAGCCACGCGCCCAGCCGGTCCTCGTCGCGGAGCGCGCCCAGCCGCGCATGGGCGCGGACGAAGGTCTCCTGCGTGGCTTCGTCCGCCGCCGCCTCGTCGCGCAGCAAGTCCTTCAAGAAGCGCCACACCCCCGCGGCGTGACGTTCGAACAGCCAGCGGAAGGCCGCGGGGTCACCCGTGCGCGCCCGGCGCAGCAGCGTCCGCTCCCGGTCCGTGTCGGACGGGGGCGCACCTGCCAGCACCATCTTCATCGCGGAGAGGAGGGCCACGGCCCAAGGTGTCACGAGCGGCCCGGGAGTTTCACGCGCGCGTGCGTTTTTCCCGCGCCTGGCTGCCTGGTGGCAGGACGGACACCCCGCACCGCAATCCCACGCACGCCGGGTGGTGGTCTTGTTGAATGACAGTCGTTGTTGGTAAGAGACTTTTCATGTCCTTGAACTCTGGCCGTGTGGATGCACCCACGGCGCACGCGCCGCGCCTGCAGGGCCACCTGCCCGTGCTGGACGGTGTGCGAGGCCTCGCCGTTCTCCTGGTGGTGTTCTTCCACACGACCCACCTGAGCGACCAGAGCGTGGCGGGACGCGTGACGTGGTGGCTGGCCGGCGCCGGGTGGACGGGCGTGGACCTGTTCTTCGTCCTCTCCGGCTTCCTCATCACCGGCATCCTCTGGGAGGCGAAGGGCCAGCCGTACTTCTTCCGCAACTTCTACATGCGCCGCTTCCTGCGCATCTTCCCGCTCTACTACCTGGCGCTGGCGGTGTCGTTCCTGGTGCTGCCGTCGCTGGCGGGCCGGCTGGGCCTGGACGAGCGCATCACCACCGACGGCGCCGTCTGGTACCTGCTGTACCTCTCCAACTTCTACCAGCTGTGGGTGGACACCACGCACCCCATCCTCGGCGTGGTGTGGTCGCTGGCGATTGAAGAGCAGTTCTACATCGTCTGGCCCTTCCTCATCGCCGCGGTGTCGTACCGGGGCGCCATCCGGTTGTGCCTGGGCACCATCGCCATGGCCATCCTGGTGCGCGTGGGGCTCACGCTGTACGGGGCCAGCATCGAGAGCACCTACGTGGTGACGTTCTGCCGCGTGGACTCGCTGGCCATGGGCGGCCTGCTGGCCATGGCGCTGCGCCACCCGGAAGGGCTGGGGCTGAAGGCGTTCCCGTGGATGCGCTGGGCGGCCTGGGCCTCGGTGCCGGTGGTGCTCGCCCTGGTGGTGCTGCCGGTGGGCCCCACCTTCGAGCTGGTGAAGCGCACGGCCGGCTACACCGCCATCGCCGTGCTCTACGCCGTGTGCGTGTACAAGGCGGTGGCCGTCTCCAAGGGCCACGTCCTGCACCGCTTCCTCACGACGCGGCTGCTGCTCACCTTCGGCAAGTACAGCTACGCCATCTACCTCATCCACTCGCCGCTGGACGCCATCCTGCGCCGCACGGTGCTGAAGACGCCGCTGAAGACGGTGGCGGGCTCGGACATGCCCATGCAGCTGGTGTTCTATGTGGTGGCCGCGGGGCTGTCGCTGGGGCTCGCGCTGGTGAGCTGGAACCTCTTCGAGAAGCACATGTTGAAGCTCAAGGACCACTTCCCCTATGGGCAGCGCCCCGCTCCGGCGCCGGTGCCGCTGCCGGAGGGCGCCCAGGCCGAGCGGACCGAGGCGCCCGCCCGGGTGGCGTGACATCCGCGGGAGTGCCCGGCGCCGGGGCTCCCTGCTCGCCGTCAATCACGGCGCTTGGAGAAGGCTTCCACGACGCGCAGGGCCCACGCCTCCGCCGAGTCGAGCTCCGCGCGGGCGCTGGCAAAACGGTCCAGTCCCGCCTCCGAGCCGTCCCGCGCGAAGATGGCGTCGTGCAGCTCCTTCTGTGCACGGCTGAGCCATTGGCTCGCCTTCTGGCGAAGCTGGGCTGCCTTCTGGGGCGTGGGGGCGGCGAGCCCTGGCTCCAGCAACTCTTGCTCCTCGGGGTACAGGGACGTCACCTTCGCGAAACTGGGCTGTGCAATCGTCGTAGTCATGCGCTGAGAATTCGCACCGAACGGCGAGCGGGCACCTGACCAGTGGGGCAGGAGAATGTGCAATGGCATGCACTGTCCCGCCCTTCAGGGCAAAGCGCCTGGGCGGCTACTTCCGCAGGCTCGCGAGGTCGATGACGAACCGGTACTTCACGTCTCCCCTCAGCAGCCGCTCGTAGGCGTCGTTCACCTGCTGGATGGGAATCAGCTCGATGTCGGAGACGATGCCGTGCTTACCGCAGAAATCTAGCATTTCCTGTGTTTCCTGGATACCCCCAATCATCGAGCCCGAGAAGCTCCGCCGCATGGGGATGAGGGAAAACGGACGGACGTCGAGCGGCTTCTCCGGGGCGCCGACGAGGACCAGGTGGCCGTCGCGGCGCAGGAGCCGCAGGTACGCGTTGAGGTCGTGCTGCGCGGAGACGGTGTCGAGGATGAAGTCGAGCCTGCCCGTCTGCGCGGCCATCTCCTCCTTGTTCGAGGAGACCACGACGGCGTCGGCGCCCAGGCGCGCGGCGTCCTGCTTCTTGCGGTCGGTGTGGCTGAAGACGGTGACGTGGGCGCCCATGGCCTTGGCCAGCTTCACGCCCATGTGGCCCAGCCCGCCCAGGCCCACCACGCCCACGCGCTGACCCGGCTGCACCTTCCAGTGCCGCAGCGGCGAGTACGTGGTGATGCCAGCGCACAGCAGCGGCGCGGCGGCGGCCGGGTCCAGGTTCTCCGGAATCTTCAGCGTGAAGGCCTCGTCCACGACGATGGCCTCGCTGTAGCCGCCCTGGGTCACCGTCCGCCCGTCCTTCTCCTTGCCGTTGTACGTCTGGATGTTGCCGACGTCGCAGTACTGCTCCAGGCCTTCCTGGCAGCTGGGGCAGGTGCGGCAGGAGTCGACCATGCAGCCGACGCCCGCCAGGTCCCCGACCTTGAACTTCTTCACCTGGTCCCCCACGCGGACGACGCGGCCGACGATTTCGTGGCCGGGCACCATGGGGAACAGGGAGCCGCCCCATTCGTCGCGCGCCTGGTGCAGGTCGGAGTGACAGACGCCGCAGTAGAGGATTTCAAGCTGCACGTCGCTGGGGCCGGGCTCGCGGCGCTCGAACTGGAACGGGGCGAGGGGGGACTTCGCGTCCTGGGCGGCATAGCCGCGAACGGGAATCATGGGGGTGCGCTCCTGGCGGTTGGGTGTTGTCACTGCTCGGTGGAAGATGCGTCCGCTCTCTGGCTACGCGGAGGGGATGTTGCGGACGCGGCCTCGAACGAGCGCTGCTTCGTCAGCGTGGCCCGTCTCATCCAGCAGCGCGGCGGCGCGGTGGAAGAGCAGGGCGGCCTCCAGGTGGCGCAGGGCCGCGGCCTCCGCGTTGGCGGCGGAGACGAGGAAGGGCGCCGCGCGGCGTGGCTCGTGGCCGTCCAGCCAGTGCTGCGCCACGACGATGGGCGCGGCGCCGCGCTGCTCCAGGGCCACGGCGAGCCGGCGGTGGAGCAGCGTGCCCAGCGCGCCGGGGACGCCCTGGCGAACCACCTCGAAGAGCAAGTCATTGGTGAAGCGATCGCCCCTCAGAATCTGCGCGCCCTCCAGCTCCGCCACGTGCGTGACGAGCGCCAGCGGGTTCATCTCCAGCACCTCGCTGGCCAGCTCCGGCGTGAAGTCCGTCTTCGCCAGCGCCGCCAGCCGGGCCACCAGCAGCGCGGAGGGGGACAGCCGCTCCAGCCGCTGCTGGATGAGCTGCTGGCCCCGGCCGGAGGCGGGGACGTGTTCGGGCCAGCCGCGCTCCAGGCCGCCCGTCTCCAGCAGGTACTTCAGCGTCTCGGTGATGAAGAGCGGGTTGCCGCCGGTGTGCCGCGTCACGTCCCGCGCCAGTTGCTCCGCGCCGGGCAGCTCCAGGCTCTGGAGCAGCGCGCCCACCGCCGCGGCGCCCAGGGGCCGCAGCTCCACGAGGATGGCCAGCCCCGCGGCCACCAGCTGCTGGACGAAGACGGTGGCCTGGGGCGACAGCTCATCCGCCCGGTAGGTGTCGATGAAGCGCGGGAAGCGGCCTCCGGGCTCGGGCGCGTGGCGGCGCGACAGCATCAGCACCGCGAACTCCGCGGTGGCGCTGTCCATGAACTGGAGGTCGTCGGCGACCATGGCGTCCACGCTGGCGGCGAGCTGGTAGACGAGCTGGCACTGCGCTTCCAGGAAGCGGCTGCGGTCGGCCTCGTCCGCCATGGGCGGGGGCAGGCCTTCCTGCCCGGCCTGGTCCGGCAGCAGGCGCGCCAGCTCGCGCCGCACCCAGCGCGGCAGGTTCGGGTCCGGCACCCGGGCCAGCATCTGCCGCACCAACCGCACGTGTGAGGAGTACGGCACGCTCTGCTCGCCGGGCCGCGCCTCCAGCAGCAGGTAGCTGCCCCGCGACGCCGCGAAGTCATGGGCCAGGCGCGTCTTGCCCACGCCCGGCTCGCCGGAGATGAAGATGGTCTGCCCCGCCTCCCACGCGGCCTCCATCCGCGCCCACTCGCGCTCGCGGCCCACCAGCACCGGTGGCCGGAGCACGGAGAGGGGCAGCCGGCTCGTGGGGGGGGGCACCTGCCTGGGGGCGGGCGGGCCTCGCTCGATTTCACGCGCCAGGGCCACCGTCTGCGGCAGCGGCGTGGTGTCCAGCTCCTCGCGCAGCAGGCGGCGGCACCGCTCGAAGGCGTTGAGCGCGGCCATGCGGTCGCCCGCCACGTAGTGCAGCCGCATCAGCCGGCGCCACGCTTCTTCCGAGTACGGGTCCATGGTGAGGAGCTGCTCCGCGAGCGCCAGCGCGCCCGTCAGGTCCCCCCGCTTCTCCCGCGACTCCGACTCCGCCACGGCGGCCCGGCGGCGAAGCTTGTCCAACCGCTCCCGCGCGCCTTCCAGCCATGTTTGGAATTCTGAGCAATCTTCGAATTCCAGGGCACCCAGGAGCACGCCTTCCAGCATGAGGGCTTCCGAGAAGCGCCCCGCGAGCACATGGGCCTGGAGTTCGGCGGCGTCAGAGACGACGCCCGCGCCCAGCGAGAGGACGTCGGTGCCCTGCACCAGCTCCGCGCCGCAGGCGAGCCGCAGGCGGCGCAGCAGCTGTCGCATGTTGTTGCGCGCGGTCGTCTCCCCGGACTCCGCCCACAGCAGGCCGGCCAGGCGGTACTTCGGGTGGGGGCCTTCCAATGCCAGCCATGCGAGGACGCCCGCGGTCCGCCGCTCCAGGGGGATGCGCGTGTCGCCGACCCGGAGCCGGGCTTCGCCCAAGAGTTCCAGGTGAAAGCGTTGTGTATTTAGCAGGCCGTCGGCGGCCATGTCCTCCGGGATTCCTCGCATGGGCGGGGCCCTAAGGTAACACGTCCGCCGAAAACCTCCGTAACGGGTAGGGATTGCCCCAGCAGTGACAATTTTTGCGTGTGGTTTTTCCATCACACGGCAGCTCGCCGCTCTGAGCGGATGCTGATCCAGGCTTCCGGACCCGTCACACCGTGGTCACACCTGATTCGTTATTAAAAATGCCAGACATTGCCCCAGGAGGCATCCATGGGTTGTGACAGTCAGCAGACGGACGCGCAGGTGGACGTCATCATCAGCGGGTGTGGTCCGGTGGGGGCGTTGACGGGCAACCTGCTGGGTCTCATGGGTGTGCGCACCTTGCTGCTGGAGCGGGACGTGGCGCCGCACGGCGAGCCCCGGGCCTTTTCGTGCGACGACGAAGGCCTGCGCATCTACCAGTCCACCGGACTGTTGGATTTGCTGCAAAGCAACATGCGGGAGAGCCGTTTCGCGGAGTACGTGGGCGGCACGGGCAAGCGCTTCGCGGAGATTCACACCGGCGAGACGGACTTCGGCTTCGGGCACACGCCGCTGTGGTTCTTCCACCAGCCGCTGCTGGAGGGCGCGCTGCGTGACGGGCTCAACCGCTTCGAGCACGTGGAGCTGCGCACGGGCGTGAGTGTGGAGGGGGTGGTGCAGGACTCCGACGGGGTGACGGTGCGCTACCGCGATTCGCGCACCGGGGAGCAGCGCTCCATCCGCGCGAAGTACCTGCTGGCGTGCGACGGGGCGCGCAGCGGCGTGCGCAAGGCGATGGGAATCCCGATGGCGGGGCGGGCCTACGGCGAGCCCTGGCTGGCGGTGTCCGGCACCGTGGTGGAGGGGGACGTGCCGGAAATCTGCCGCTTCGTGTGCGACCCGAAGCGTCCGGCCTTCGTGGCCACCGGCGCGGTGAACCAGATTCGCTGGGAGTTCATGATGATGCCCGGCGAGACGCGCGAGCAGCTGGAGAAGTCGGAGACCATCTCCGAGCTCATCGCGCCGTACGTGGACCCCAAGCGGGTGCGCATCGAGCGGGCGCAGGTCTACACCTTCCACTGCCTCAATGCGGCGCGTTGGCGCCAGGGCAACGTCTTTCTGCTGGGCGACGCGGCGCACACCATGCCGCCCTTCATGGGCCAGGGCCTGGTGTCGGGGATGCGGGATGCGTCCAACCTGGCGTGGAAGCTCAAGCGCGTGCTGCACGGGCAGTCCTCCGCGTCGCTGCTGGACACCTATGAGCAGGAGCGCCGGCCGCACGTGGAGGCGGTGCAGAAGCTGTGCGTCCGGGTGGGGCACCTGTTCCTGGCGCGCAACCCGTTGGTGGCCTCCGCGCGTGACGCGCTGCTGCGCACCCTTCAGCGCATCCCCCGGGTGCGCAAGTTCATCGAGGGCTTCGAGTTCAAGGAGGCCCCGGCGCACGCGAGCGGCTACTACTTCGGCGACAAGGGCGAGTACTTCATCCAGCCGCGCGTGAAGCTGCCGTCGGGTGAGGAGGTCCTGCTGGACGACACCCTGGGCAATGAGTTCACGGTGCTGTGCCGGGGCAATGCGCCGTCGGCGGAGCGGGAGGCGGCGCGCGAGCTGGCCGAGTCGCTGGGGGGCCGGATGCTGACGTTCCATCCTCCGGCGGAGGCGGTGGACGGCGCCGGCGAGGACGCGCCCGCGGTGGTGGACGTCACCGGAAAGCTGGCGGACTGGTTCTCCAGGCACGCCGCGGACGTGGTGGTGCTGCGGCCGGACCGGTTCGTCTACGGCGCGGTGCGGTCGCGGCGCCTGCCGGAGCTGCGGGAGGCGCTGGGGGTGTAGGGCCGGGGCCTTCGTCCGTGAGCTACTAACCTGAGCCCGAAGTGGCTCCACGGCCGTTGACGCCGGTGGAGTTGGAGTTGATGCACCTCGTCTGGCGCCTCGGGGAGGTGAGTGTGGCGGACGTGCTCGCCGCGCTGCCGCCGGAGCGCGCGCTGGCATACACGTCCGTGTCCACGGTGCTGCGCATCCTGGAGCAGAAGGGCGTGGTGGAGAGCCGCAAGCAGGGCCGTGGTCACCTGTACTCGGCGGTGTTGCCGCGTGACGCCTATGAGGCGCAGCGCGTGCGCCACCTGGTGGAGACGGTGTTCGACGGCACCCCTTCCGCGCTGGTGGCGCGGCTGGTGGAGGCGGTGCCCCTGTCCGCCTCGGAGGTGGACCAGCTCCGCGAGCTGCTCGACGCGAAGGGGCGCAAGCCGTGAGCGCCGCGGTGTGTCTCGTCCTGGTGCCGCTCGCGGCGCTGTCATAAGGCGTGGCGCAGGGCCGCGCGGTGACGCTCGTCTCAACGACTACGCCGCCACCGTGCAGGCAGGGCTGCTCATCCTGCGCAACCCGCACCTGTTGGACTGAGCTCGGTCGCTGGGTTTACGTGAAATTATTAAATTACACTTTACTCATGGTGTGACAGGAAGGTAGTCCTTGCATGTCGCGGCGACGTGCCAGACCACGAACCTTGAATCAGGGGACGTGAAACAGTCGCAGAGGGGGAAGTCCACATGAAGAAGCTACAGTTGACGCATGGCGTCCGGGGCGCCGTGCGCGCGGTGATGTCTCACCAGGGGCTCCAGGCGCTGGTGCTGGCCTTGGCCATCGTGGTGCCATGGAGTGCCTCCGCCCAGGCGATGACGCTGCCAGGGATGAATCTGACCCAGCACTGTCAGACGCTCTATGGCTCCACCGCGTTCTCGTATCTCCAGCAGCCCAATCCCACGGCCTTCAGCTGGAAGTGCTGGCACCAGAGCCAGGCCAAGTCCATGGACCTCAACCGGGCGTGCCGGGACCAGTACAAGCACTATGTCAATGGCGTGGAGATTGACGAGGGCTACGAGGCTGCGTACCAGAACTACAGCGATCCTTATTCCTGGTATTGCGTGCTCAGAAACCCATACGCGACGGCTCAAGTCCCCAGCTACAAGCCCGAACTCTATCTGTGGAAGGGGCGCAACATCGCGTTGCGGACGCCTGACCGGACGACCTGCACCACGCCGCAGATTCAGCACATCGTCACGGGAATCGACAAGGGCGTCGACTTCTATGCCGAGGTCACGGGAGATGACCCGCCGCAACACCTCCACTACGACGAGCTGAACAGCCTCGCGGTGCTGCCCAGCGGAGCGGCGCTGCCCTGCGTCGGCGTGGCGTGCGGCTACCGTGGATTTACCGGCGTGGAGTTCAAGTTCGAGGTGTTCCGGGACCAGATGTGCCCCGACGCCGCGGCGGGAGTCCATGACAGCACGCCCTACTACGAGCTCGGCCGCAACTACTGGTTCTATGAAACCAAGCTCTCCTCGAACGAATCCAACTACGGCCACAGCATCCGGACGGGCTACGCGGTGGCGATGCGGTTCCTGGCCATGAGCTACGAGGGCCTGTCGGGCAACAGCGCGCACAACACGCTCTACACCCAGATTCTGGGCCTCGTGGACACCTACCGGACGACCACGGTCGCCTGCGGCACGTCGGGGGCCACGACGACGCCCACGACGCCCGGCGGTTCAACGTGCTACCGCTACGACTGGTCGAACACGCTGCGGGCCAACAGCGGCCTCGCCGGACGCAACTCGACGGACCTGTTCGCGTCCATCATCTTCCGGCTGCACCGGCAGCACGGCTGGAACTTCATCAACAATGTCTGGAAGGAGGCGGCGACGCTCTCCAACGTCACCAGCCCGTTCCATGCCGCGGACAACTTCGTCTTCGCCGCCAGCCGGGCCGCGGGCGTCAACCTGGCGGACGTCTTCCAGAATTCGTGGCGGTGGCCGCTGAGCAGCAGCGCCCGCACGCAGCTCCAGAGCGAGCTCGGCTCTCCGGTCAGCGTCACGCCGTATCACTGAAGTCCGGCTTCGTGGTGACGAGGCCCTCGCCCGCTCCGGTGGGCGGGGGCCTCATGGATTCACGGTGGGCAATGGCTCCCACGGTGGAGCGGTATTGCCACACAGGGACGTGGGGCGGTCCCCCTCATCCGCGGGCCGGTTCTCGCTTTAGAAGCGGAGCTGCATCCGCACGCCGCCGGACAGCCATGCGTGGACCGCCTTGTCGTCGATGCTCTCCGACGCGGACTGGGAGATGTCGCCGAGGATGGGCACGTTCTTCGTCTCCAGGCTGGCGGTCGCCGTCTGGTAGACGCCGACCGCCAGCGACAGGTAGGGCCCGATGGAGAACGTGTCGTTGACGCGGTAGTCGGCGCCGCCCTGGACGGAGGCGAACTCGACACCGCGCACGCCCGCGCCGATGGTGGTCTCCATGTCTCCCTCGCTCGCGGAGAGCTTCGTGTCGAGCAGCTCGTAGCCGATGCCCAGGCCCAGCCAGGGCATGAGCTTCTCACTCGCGAGGAAGTGGTAGGACGCGTTGATGCCGAAGCGCAGCTGGTTGGCGGAGCAGCTGACGTTGGCGCCGCAGTCCTCGGCGAGGAACACGGGCGCATACTGGAAGTAGGCACCCAGGGAGACGTTCGAGTTGAAGAAGTAGCCCACGTCCACCTGCAAGGGGATGGCGCCGCTGTACGCGTCACGCATCTTGGGGCTTTCGCCCCGGTCGGAGCCCACGGCGCTTCCCAGCGGGAGGCTGTAGCCCGCGCGCAGCCCCAGCGCGAAGCCCCGGTTCTCTCGCGCCTGCTCAAGCGTCTCGGTGCTCTTGACCTCCTTGCGCCGGAGGTTGCCGTCATTGCGCCAGTCCGCGGCGAAGGCGGGGGCGGACAGGGTGAGGGAGAGCGCCGTGAGCTTCCAGAGCGTGCGAGTCGTCATGGGGAGGGTGTCCAGCGAGAGGAAGGATCCGCCGTTGCGGTGGATGTGCCTTCTGACGCGAGCCCGCCTGGAAGATTCAACGGTGGGCAACCCGCCGTGCAGCCGGGCCCTGTCGCGCATGCGAGGCGTCCCTAACTTGAAGAGACTTCCCCGTGCCATGGAGGCCAATGATGAAGGGGCTGTTCTACGTGGGCCTGGGGCTGCTCGCGCTCTGGGTCGTGCTCACCGTGACTCGCGTCGTCGTGGGCGGCTTGCTGTGGGTCGTCCTCTTCGCCGGCATCGCCGCGCTGGGGGTGTACGCGTTCCAGGTGGCGTCCGGCCACAGGCGGATGGGCAGGTAGCCGCCCGGCCTCACGCGCCGGAGACACTCCCCAGCATCCGCAGCGCCAGCTCGGCGTGCGTGCTCGCCAGGGTCTCCACCGCGATGGGGCCCTCGGGCTCGAACCAGTGAGGGATGCGCGAGCCCATCCCGGCAATCGCCGCGGCGGTGATTGCGGGATGGAGCGGGGAGAAGTGTCCCTGGGCCATGCCGCGCTGGATGGCGTCCATCAACATGGCGTTGGCCTTGTCCCGCAGCGCTTGCGCCGGCGCCGCCAGCTCCAGGCTCAGCGCGTAGAACTCCTCGTTCACCACCAGCGCGAGCTGCGGATGCTCCGCGTGGACGCGCGTGTGCGCATGAACCAGCGCGCGCACCTGGTCCGCCGGCGTGGGCTGCGCGCCCTGCAGCGCGGACTCCAGGGCCTCGAAGTGGGCTTCGTGGCCAATGCGCACCAGCTCCGCGAGCACGTGGTCCTTGGCCGCGAAGTGGGCGTACAGCGCGCTGGGCCGCAGCTCCAGGGCCGCGGCCAGGTCCCGAATGGACGTGTCGTGATAGCCGCGGCTCGCGAAGAGCTGCAGGGCCGTCTCCAGGATGCGCCGGCGCGTGCCCTCGGGGGGCGCCGCCGCCGTGGGGGGGAGACGGGCGGCCGTGGCGCGCAGGCGGGAGCGGGGGGAGGTGCTCATGAGGGGCTCTTGAATAACGAACGTTCGTTCATGTAACTTCGGGCCTGCGGTTCGACACGCTTCCTACCTGAATCTGGGGTCCGAACATGCCGTTGCTCCAGTTCGAGGAGCTCTCCCTCTACTTCGAGGAATCGGGTGAGGGCACCCCCGTGCTGCTGCTTCACGGGCTTGGCTCCTCTGGCCGGGACTGGGAGTCCGTGGCACCCAGACTGACGGGCCGCCATCGCGTCATCGTTCCAGATGCAAGGGGGCATGGCCGCAGCGGGAAGCCGCCGGGTGCCTATGGCGTGCCGCGCTTCGCCCGGGACATCGCCGGGCTGTGTGACGCGCTGGGCCTCACCGGCGTCCACGTGGTGGGCCTGTCCATGGGCGGGATGATGGGGTTCCAGCTCGCGGTGGACCGGCCGGAGCTGGTGCGCAGCCTGGTCATCGTCAACAGCGGGCCGGAGCTGGTGGCGCGCACGCTGCGCCTCAAGCTCGAGTTCGGCCTGCGACTGTCGCTGCTGAAGCTGCTGGGGCCCGCGGCGCTGGCGAAAATCCTGGCGCCCAGGCTCTTTCCCAAGCCCGAGCAGGAGGCGCTTCGTCAGCGCGCGCTGGAGCTGTTCAGCGCCAACGACCCGGACGCGTACCTGCGCGCGACGAAGGGGCTGGTGGGGTGGAGCGTCACGCGGCACCTGGGCGGCATCACCTGCCCGGTGCTGGTGCTCGCGTCCGACAGGGACTACACGCCCGTGTCCGCGAAGCAGGCCTACGTGGACCTGCTGCCGAACGCGCGGCTCCAGGTGTTGAGTGATTCCGGCCATGCGTCACCGCATGACCAGCCCGACAAGGTCGCCGAAGCCGTGGCGGCCTTCCTGGCCGGAGTCGAGGACGCCGCGGCGGATGCGCGGCAGCCGGGCTGAGCGCGGTTCCCCACCCCGAAGGAGTCAGCCAATGAAGCGGAACGTTGTCATGTGCTCGCGCACGTGGTTGTTGCTGCTCGCCGTCCTCACGCTCACCGCCGCCGCGCCCGCGCGCGCCGGCACCTGGGTCCATGGCATTGAAGGGACGCGTGGCTTCCAACTCTGGGTGCCCACGGGCTACCAGGCGGACACGCCGCTGCCCCTGGTGGTGGCGCTGCACGGCTGCTTCCAGAACCCGAGCCAGTTCGCCGGCCTCTCGCGCCTCAACGAGAAGGCGGACGCCGAGAAGTTCCTGGTGCTGTACCCGAACCAGGCGACGTTCGCGAACCCCACGCAGTGTTGGAACTTCATGCTGGTGCTCAACCAGACGCGAGGCCACGGGGAGCCCGCGCTCGTCGTGGACATGGTGGCGCAGGTGCGGCGGCACTACGCGGTGGACGCGCGCCGCATCTACGTGGGCGGCGTCAGCTCCGGCGCGGTGCTCACGGGCACGCTGCTGGCCTGCTACTCGGACGTGTTCGCCGCGGGGATGATTGGCGCGGGGGCCATGTACAAGGCGGCCACCACGATTTCGGGCACGGGCTTCGCGATGCTCTTCGGCAGCATCTACCACCCGGATGACCGGGGCCGGGACGCGTGGGTGTGCTCGGGCCGCCCGCGCCACACGGTGCCGGTGCTCGTGGTGCACGGGACGAAGGACAGCGTGGTCGACATCGTCAACGGCCGGCAGGCGACGCGGCAGTTCCTGCAGACCAGTGACTACGGCGATGACGGCGTGGCCAACGACAGCATCCGTCCGGTGGCCACGCAGGTGACGCGCGCGAGTGTGCCCGGCGGGCGCGCGTACACCGTGGAGGACTACGTCTACGGCGGCGCGCTGGTGGCGCGGCACATCGAAATCCAGGGGATGGACCACGCCTGGCCCGGCGGGGATTCGCGCTATCCCTTCGCCGACCCGTCCGGGCCGGACGGCACCCACCTCATGTGGGACTTCTTCCGGCGGCACACCCGGAACTGAGGCGCCCGCGCGTCAGTGCTGGTGGCCCAGGCGCACCTCGACCTCGGGGTGTGCCTGGGTGAACGCGCGCAGCCGCTTGAAGCTCGCCGTCGCCCCGTCCGCGTCGTTGTTGAACGAGCCGGGCTCCACGTCGTGCTCCCAACCCCAGCGGGTGTGGCTGATGTCCCCCGCGAGCAGCACCGGGCCCTTCGTGGAGCGCACCAGGTACGCGGTGGTGCCGGGCGTGTGGCCCGGCAGCCAGAGCGCCCACACGGAGCCGTCCCCGAAGATGTCCACCGCGCCGTCGAACAGGCCGGCGTCCTCCCGCGCGTAGGTCCACTCCGACAGCGGCGGCTTGCCGGTCAGGGCGCGGTCGACGTTGGCCTGGACGACGAGGTTCATGAGGGCGCGCTCGGAGGCCTCGCCCGGCCCGGAGTAGACGGGCGTGCCCGCGGGCACGTCCGCCATGCCGGTGACGTGGTCCGGGTGCAGGTGCGTGAGGAACACGCCGGCCAGCGGCTGTCGCTGCTTCGCCAGCCACTCGCCCAGCGGCGCGTGCACCTTCATCTTCTCCATGTTCATGGCGCTGGCGATGAGCCCGCGCATGGCGGCCTTCTCTGGCGCGTCCCGCATCGCCGTCTCCACGCCCGTGTCGACGATGAAGAGCCCCTTCTCCGGGTGGCGGAGGGCGTGGAAGAAGACCTGCACGGGCTCCGCGCCGTCCTTCAGTCCGGCGTCCCGCGCGGTGGGGTGGGCCAGGTTGATGAGGCCGCCGCGCTCCACCTCCCAGTCGCAGGAGACGACCGTCTCCAGCTCCACCGGGCCGGGCTGCGTCAGCAGCGGCAGCAGCTCCGAGGAGGGCCGCGCCTTGCCGAGCGCGGAGGGCTGGACGCCGTGTGAAGTGGTGGCGCAGCCCACGAAGCCGGTGACGGCGAGGGCGCCGCCGAGCGCGGCGGCGAGGGAGAGGACAATGGAACGGGTCCGCATGGGTGCAAGCTCCGGCACGTCGAGACAGGGGCAAGGTAGCGATGCGAGAATGGATGGAAAATAGCGATTCAAGCATGAGGTCATGCATTCATGGATATCTCCTGGGATGATGCACGGCTGTTCCTCGCCATCGCGGAGACGGGCAGCTTCAGCGGGGCGGCGCGGCAGCTCCGTATCGGTCAGCCCACGGTGAGCCGGCGGCTGGCGGCGCTGGAGTACACAGTGGGCGCCTCCCTGTTCCGCCGAGGTGTGGACGGCGCGGTGCTGACGGCGGCGGGCGAGCGGCTGGTGGGGCCCGCGAAGAAGATGGCGGAGTGGGCGGGAGAGCTGCACCGCGCGGCGGAGTCGTCGGACATGTCGCCTCGGGGGCTGGTGCGGGTGACGGCGGCGCCATACATGTGCTTCGACTTCCTCGCGCCCTTCTCGGGGGCGGTGGCGAAGAAGCACCCGGGGCTGCGGTTGGAGGTGCTCTCCGGGACTCAGTACCTGGACCTGGGGCGCGGCGAGGCGGACCTCGCGCTGCGGGCCCGGTATCCGCCGAACGTGGACTTGACGCGCGTGTACTCGCTGACGCTCCGCAACGCCGTCTTCGTAGCGAAGTCGCTCAAGGTGAAGCTGCCCCAGCGGCCCACGCTTCAGCAGATTCCGTGGGTGGCGTGGGCGCCGCCGTTTGATGCGACGCCGCCCAATCCCCAACTGGAGTCCCTCATCCCCGGCTTCTCGCCCGTGTTCACCGCGGACAACTACCTGGTGATGCTGGCGGCGGCCGAGGCGGGCGTGGGGGCCATGGTGCTGGGCGACCTGCGGCACCGCTTCGTGCGAGAGCGGAGCCTCGTGCCGCTCGACCTGGACCTGGGACCCTACGCCACCAGCGAGCTGCACCTGGTGTGCGCGAAGTCCGCGCTCGACATCCCGCGGGTGCGGAAGGTCTCGGAGTTGCTGGTCTCGGAGCTGGAGCAGGCGAAGAAGCGGTGACACGCCGCCGCCGCCCCTCGGGTTGCGGTGGCCCGCCGCGCGTGTTCACGGTAATCCATGGGCACCGGGCACCGTCCCCAGGAGGACCTTCACCATGACTGAACGCAACGCCATTGCCGCCGGTTTCCTCACGCACGAAGTCACGAACCAGCCTCCGCCGCTCGAGTACGACGCGTGGACGACGGACACCGTGCTCCGCGAGGTGGTGGCCCGCGAGGGCGGCGGCTGGGCGGAGGCCGACCTGGCGAAGTACGGCCCCGTGGTGGGCGGAGAGATGCAGCAGTTGGCGTTCCTCGCCAACGAGAACAAGCCCCGGTTCCGGCCCTTCGACCGCTATGGCAACCGCCGCGACGAGGTGGAGTTCCATCCCGCGTATCACCGGCTGATGGAGCTGGGCATGGCCCACGGCGTGTCGGGCTTCGCCTGGCGCAACGAGGACAAGCCCGGCGCCCACGTGGCGCGCATGGCCCTCTTCTATCTGCACAACCAGGCGGACAACGGGACGAGCTGTCCGCTCACGATGACGTACGCGTCGGTGCCCGCGCTGCGCCACCAGCCGGAGGTGGCGCTGGAGTGGCTGCCGCGCGTGAGCTCGGCGTCCTACGACGGCCGCTTCATCCCCGCCGCGCGAAAGTCGGGCGCCACCATTGGCATGGGCATGACGGAGAAGCAGGGCGGCTCCGACGTGCGCACCAACACCACCAAGGCGCACCGCCTGGGTGAAGGCCGCGGGCCCGGTCAGCCCTACGCGCTGGTGGGGCACAAGTGGTTCTTCTCCGCGCCCATGAGCGACGCGTTCCTGGTGCTGGCGCACGCGGAGGGCGGCCTGTCGTGCTTCCTGATGCCGCGCTTCACGCCGGACGGCGCGCTCAACGCCATCCGCGTCCAGCGGCTGAAGGACAAGCTGGGCGACTGGAGCAATGCCAGCTCGGAGGTGGAGCTGCACGGGGCCTCCGCGGTGATGGTGGGCGCGGAGGGCCGCGGCGTCCCCACCATCCTGGAGATGGTCGCGCTGACGCGGCAGGACTGCATGATTGGCTCCAGCGGGCAGATGCGGCAGGCGCTGGTGCAGGCCCTCCACCACACGCGGCACCGCGTCGCCTTTGGCAAGCGGCTCATCGACCAGCCGCTGATGCGCAACGTGCTGGCGGACCTGGCGCTGGAGCTGGAGGCCCATGTCGCGCTCACCGGGCGCGTCTCCCGCGCGGTGGACGCCACGCCTCGGGATGAGCAGGAGGCCGCGTTCTGCCGCATCGCCACGGCGGTGGGGAAGTACTGGGTGTGCAAGCGCACGCCGCCCTTCGTCAACGAGGCGCAGGAGTGCCTGGGCGGCGCGGGCTACGTGGAGGAGACGAACCTGCCGCGCCTGTACCGGCAGGCGCCGCTCAACTCCATCTGGGAGGGCAGCGGCAACATCCAGTGCCTGGACGTGCTGCGCGCGGCGTCGCGCGAGCCGGCCAGCCGGGAGGCCCTCTTCGCCGAGCTCCTGGCCGCGCAGGGCGGGCACGCCGCGTACGACGAGGCCACCGCGCGGCTGGGCAAGGAGCTGGCCAACACGGACTCGATGGAGGCGCGCTCGCGCTCC
Organism: Myxococcus sp. SDU36; assembly: GCF_030168875.1. Classification (NCBI taxonomy): domain Bacteria; kingdom Pseudomonadati; phylum Myxococcota; class Myxococcia; order Myxococcales; family Myxococcaceae; genus Myxococcus; species Myxococcus sp. SDU36. The sequence continues at coordinate 6,339,748 of NZ_CP077414.1, read as the reverse complement.
ATCGTGGAGGGGCTGGCGCTGGCGCTCCAGGCGTCGCTGCTGATTCGCGCGGGCAACACCGCCGTGTCGGATGCCTTCTGCGAGTCCCGCCTGGGCGGGGCGCATGGACAGACGTTCGGCACGCTCCCAGCCCACGCGCCCATGCAGATGCTCATCGAGCGCGCCTTCCCCGAGGGCGCGGCGTGATAGGAAGACATCCCATGTCCAATCTCCAGGGAAAGACGCTGTTCATCTCCGGTGCCAGCCGTGGCATCGGCAAGGCCATTGCCCTCCGCGCTGCCCGGGATGGCGCCAACATCATCATCGCCGCCAAGACGACGGAGCCGCACCCCAAGCTCCCCGGCACCATCTACACGGCGGCGGAGGAAATCGAGAAGGCGGGTGGCAAGGCGCTGCCCTGCGTCGTGGACATCCGCGACGAGCAGCAGATCGCCGCCGCCGTGGCCAAGGCGGTGGAGACCTTCGGCGGCATCGACATCCTGGTGAACAACGCCAGCGCCATCAGCCTCACGGGCACGCTCGAGACGCCGATGAAGCGCTTTGACCTGATGCACGGCATCAACACGCGTGGCACGTATGCGTGCTCGCAGGCGTGCATCCCGTACCTGAAGAAGGCCAGCAACCCGCACATCCTCAACAACTCGCCGCCGCTCAACATGGAGGCGCGCTGGTTCGCGCCCCACGTCGCGTACACCATGGCGAAGTTCGGCATGAGCATGTGCGTGCTGGGCATGGCGGAGGAGCTGCGCTCGGACGGCATCGCGGTGAACGCCATCTGGCCGCGCACCGTCATCGCCACCGCGGCGGTGCAGAACCTGCTGGGCGGGGATGAGACCATCCGCGGCTGCCGGACGCCGGAAATCATGGCGGACGCGGCCTACGCCATCCTCACCAAGCCGAGCCGCGAGTTCACCGGCAACTTCTGCATCGACGAGGAGGTCCTCCGCGGCGTGGGCGTGACGGACTTCGACAAGTACCAGCTGGTGCCCGGGGCGGAGCTGCTCCCCGACTACTTCATCTGAGGCATGCTCACGGCCCTTGTCAGGGGCGCCGCGTGCGCCGAGGGGATGTCCCCGTGCGGTGTCAGGGCGCGCTGAAGAGGGAGACCTCTCGCAGCGTGCTGATGCTCTGCTTGAAGGGAGGCGGCCCCCCGTCGGGACGCGGCTTCCCGAACCACACGCGCACCTCGCGGACCTCGGGCACGTCCACCGGCAGCTCCAGTCGCACATAGAGCTCCTGGCTGCCCGAGTCCGAGTTCGTCTCGTCCAGGTAGGGACCTGAGGTCGGGTCGGGAAGCACGGGGCTCGTGCTCAGGAGCTGCCAGTCCTTCCCGTCCACCGAGCCCTCCACGTGCAGCACCTGCCCGGGAGGGCCCACCACCCCGGCACCTCGGATGACGACCTGCTGGGGCCGCACCGGCCGCGGCAGGATGAGCGTGAGCTCCGTGGCCAGTGCTTGGGGCGGCCCCGGGGCGTTGACGGCTTCGAGCCGGCCATCCGTGAAGGGGCAGGGGCTCACGACGTTCCGGCCTCCGCGGCAGTCCGCGCCCCGGCTGATGGGCACGCGTCCTTCGAAGGGCAGCCGGAAGGGCGGCGCGTCGTGGACGGCGAAGTAAGGAAGTGACGTGTGGACCCAGACGCGCGTGCCCGAGGAGAACGCCTGGACGTGCGCGTGTCCGTCCGTGAAGTCCTCGAGGAGTTCCGGGCCCAGCCAGGGCGCCTCCTGCTCGCCGGTCCGGATGAGCCACGCGCGTCCCGTGGGGCCGCGCGCCTCCACGAAGTAGCGGGGCTCCGGGATGTCCGCCACCTGCGGCATGTCATCCCACGCCAGCATGACGCCGCCCGGAGCCTCGGTGGCTCGCACGTTGCTGTTCCACTGGCGCAGGGGCGGCGCGTCCGAGTCCCGGTTGAGCTCCATGGCAATCAGGTCCCTGCCACCGTCCGCGCGCGGCGGCAGCACGAGCTGGAAGGCATTGGGGGCCGCCCAAGGGATGGGACGCACAATCTCGTCCGCGCCGGTCTCCCTCGCGGTGAGGCGGTGGAGGAAGAGGCCGGCCGCGTCGGGAGTCACCTCGGCCCAGGGCTCGAAGCGCACGCGGGGCGGCGTGTTCGGCGGGACGGGGACGGGCCGTGGGCGGGTGAGGAGGAGCGGCCCTCCGCGCCAGGGCGAGCCATCCGCTTCCTGCGCGGTGCCGGAGAGGAACACGGGGTCATCCGGCTCCATCGCGCACGCGAGGAGCGACAGGCACAGGGGGAGCAGGGGCGTGAGGCGAAGCATGGTCAGAAGGTCCCCTTCGCGCCCAGGGTGGGCAGGATGACGGGCACGCCGACGGTGCTGACGCGCAGCTTGTCGATGGCGCCCGTGGAGGCCTCCTCGAAGCCGTACTTGCGGCTGATGACCTCACTGCGCGCGGTGACGTTGAAGACGTCCAGGTAGATGTCGAGCACGAAGGTGTCGAAGGCCCAGCTATGGGAGGCGCGCACGTCCAGCCGGAAGAAGGGCGGCAGGCGCCCCACGGCGTCGCGGCTCACGGGCCGCCACTCCGGCGTGCCGTCCTCCGTGGTCCCCGGCTGCATGGTGCGGTAGCCGAACTGGCCGCTCTCCGGACGGCCGGTGTTGAAGTGCGCCACCGCGCCCACGGTGACGAAGGGGAAGCGGTAGCTGAGCGCGGCCTTGAGCGTGTGGGCCTGCTCGAAGGCGTAGGGCAGGTAGCCTTCGGCCTGGCCCACTTCCTCGCCGTTGGGGCCCACGCGCGCGTAGCGTTCGAAGCGCTGGCTCTGGTTGAAGCCGTAGGTGGCCCAGCCGAACCAGTTGCGTCCCAGGGGCCGGCGCACCATCAGCTCCACGCCGTAGGTGCGGCCACGTCCCTGGAGGTCGTCCGCTTCCAGGCCACGTCGACGCAGGTTGCTCAGGACGTCCTCGAAGTTGAACTCGAGCGTGCGCAGCAGCGGGTTGAAGTAGGCCTCCGCGAGGATTTCCAGCTCCGGGCTCGGGCGCCACTCCGCGCCCGCGGAGAGCTGCATCGCGCGTTGCAGCCCCCGGTCCAGCGCGAGCATCTCCCCGGCGGGCACCGGCAGCAACACGGTGGCGGGCTGGTGGTAGAGGCCCCCGCCCGCCTTGAGGGTGAGGGTGTCCGTGAGCGCATGGCGCACCGCGAGCCGGGGCTCCACCGCGAGCATTGTGGGGCTCCCGAAGCCGTGGTAGCTGTCCACCCGCACGCCGGGCACCAGCGTCCAGCGCGCGGAGGGTTTCAGCGTGAGCTGCGCGCCCACGCCCGCGAAGGTGGCCAGGAGGTCGGGCCGGTTGTACGCGTCCGGGCCCTCCACGGGGCCGACGGGCCGGAAGATGCCGACGGCCACCACGTCCGCGCTGCGCCGTTCGAGCTGTCCGAAGAGCTCCAGCCGCGCGGCGTCCGACAGCTCGCGCGTGAAGCCCGCGCGCAGCGCCACGTTGCCCTGCCGCAGGATGTATTCGCCGTCGTACTTGCCGTCGTCGGCGAAGTCGATGCCCAGCTTGTCGTAGCCGAGCGTCAGGCCGAGCTCGGCCTCGCCGCCCGCGAAGGGGTGACGGCCGCGCACGTCCAACCGGTGGAACAGCAGCCCCACGCCGCCGGAGTCCTGATTGGGCGCGCGCGCCGACAGGCCCACCGCGTCCGAGCTTCCCAGCGCGAGCATCCGGAGCTGGCCCTGTCCCACGCGCTGGTCCACGCGGGCCTGGTAGTCCCAGTAGTCCGCGTACATCTTCGGGTCGCCGCCGCTGGTGAGCTGCCCGCCGTTGGATGACGTGTACGAGGACGGCGCGGTGAGGGCGTTGGCCACGCGTGTGACGATGAGGCCCGTGTAGCTGATGCGCGCGGCGGCGGCGACCACGGTGCCCGTGTCCTTCAGCGGCACCTCGAGAAAGACGCCGCTGTGGATGAGGTCCAGGTAGGCGCTGCCGTGGATGCCGTCCTCGCGAGGACGGCTGATGTGCGCGTCCACCGCGCCGCCCAGCAGGCTGCCGTAGCGCGCGGAGGGCACGCCGACCTGGAAGTCGAGCGTCTCGATGAAGTCGGGATGCACCACCGCGCCGCCCACCAGGAGGTGGTACAGGAAGGGCACGCGCACGCCGTCCACGTAGAAGGCGCTGGCGGCGGGCTGCACGCCGCGCACCACGGGGTAGGAGAGGCCGGAGGCCAGCGTCGTCACGCCGGGCATCAGCATCACCACGCGGAAGGGGTCGCCCATGGTGCCGGGGACCTCGCGCAGCTCCTGGTCATGCAGGGTGATGCGGGAGACCTCGGTGCGGGGCCGGTCGCCGCGCACCACCGTCTCGTAGGGATTCAGCGCGAGCGGCTCCAGGCCGTAGAGGACCTCCAGGCGCTGGTCGGCTTCCAGAATCTCCTTCAAGTAGAGGAGCCGGTGTCCGGGCGAGGTGATGTGCAGCGTGTGCTCGCCGGGCGGGAGCGCGAGCTCGAAGTGGCCCCGCGGGTCGGCCTCCGTGACGTGCTCGCCGCTGCGCACGATGGCTCCGGGGAGCGGCTTGCGTGAGCCCTTCGCCCGGATGTGGCCGGTGAGCACGGCGGCGCGGATGGCGGGCTCGAAGTGGTAGGTGAAGGGCAGGCGCACCGCGACGGGCGTGTCCCCCGCCATGGCCGGGTGGAAGCGCAGGCCCGTGGCCGCATGCAGCGCGGCGCGGATGAGCTCGGGCGGAGCGTCGTCTCGCGCGACACGCACGGCCGTGACGTCACCTGCTTCGTCGAGCGTGAGCTCCAGCTCCACCACCACGGAGTGGGTGAGCGGAAAGCCTTCGGGCAGCCTCGCCGGCGAGTTCTCCAGCAGCCTGGGCGGAACGGGTGGGGCGTTCGTGGCTGGCGCTTCGCTGGAGGCCGGAGGCGCCTCGTCAAGGTGGGCGGACGCGTGGGATTGCGCCACCGGCGACATCGCGAGCAGGGCTGATATTGCCAAGCCAACGCCTTGCATGCGGTGCCCCGGACGCGCCCAGTCCCTCCGCGGCCGACGCGAGACCTGGGCTGGCACTCCTGGACTGGATGACCCATCCATCTGGCCTGCTCCGACGCACTGATGCCGGGGGCGTGCTCCATGCGCGCCGCGGGGCTGCTCACACCTTGGGACATCGTGTCATACGCGCCGAGCCCTGGAACCGGGTCGTACAGGGCGGCAAAGACGCTCGAATGCGGGGTTTTGATCAACCTTTTGAGAGGGATATGGCGGGTTGGTGCCTCGGGCCGTGGCGCCTTCCCGGTAGGAGCGCCTGCCGGCTCGCCCGTCCCGGCGCGCGCAGTCTCCATTCGCGCACCGGGGCAGGTGCGATAGGTAGGGGAGCCACATGGACCTGCGGCACCTCCGAATCCTCCTGCTGTCGGCGCTGGGGCTCCTCGCCTCGGCCTGTCCGAGCCCCACCCGCGCCCCCGTCACCAGGCCCGAGGACGCGCTCCTCGGGCTGTCCCGGAAGATGGAGCCCCGGGACGATGGTGACGTCGCGTCCCTGCGGACCGCCGTCGCGGAGAGCCTCGTGTGGCTGCGGAGCCGTCCGTCCGACCACCGCTTCATCTACGGCGCGCGGCAGGTCTCCCTCGCCGAGCTGCGGACCGCCCTGGAGCGCCTGCACGCGCGGCTTCGCGAGGACCTCACGCCGGAGGCGCTGTGGGCCCTGGTCCTGGAGGACTTCGAGCCGATGGAGGCCGCCGGAGGCGAGGACGGCCAGGTGCTCTTCACCGGCTACTACGAGCCCACCATCGAGGCGAGCCTGACGCGCACGGACGTGTACAACGTGCCCATCCACGGGCCTCCGTCCGACTTGATTGAAGTCCCGCTGGAGCCCTTCGCGGAGCGCTTCAAGTCAGAGCGAGTCTTCGGCCGGCTCGACGGGCGGAAGGTGGTGCCGTACTGGTCTCGCGGGGACATCCGTGGGGGGCGGCTCAGCGGACGGAAGCTGGAGCTGGCGTGGGCCAGGGACCCGGTGGCGCTCTTCTTCCTGGAGGTGCAGGGCAGCGGCTCACTGCTGTTGCCAGATGGGAGCCGGCGCCGCATCGGCTACGCCGCGTCGAATGGGAAGCCGTACCGCAGCATCGGCTCGCTGCTCATCCAGGAGGGCGCCATCCCCAAGGAGGCGATGTCGATGCAGGCGCTGCGCGCGTGGCTGGCCGCGAATCCTCAGCAGTGCCACCGGGTGCTCGACCACAACGAGTCCTACGTGTTCTTCCGCTTCCTCAACACCGCGTCGGTGGGCTCGCTCGGGCGGCCGGTGACGGCGGGGCGCTCCATCGCGACGGACGCGCGGCTGTTCCCCAAGGGCGGCCTGGCCTTCATCCACACCGAGCGTCCCGTGCGCATGGCGGATGGCTCCGTGCAGTGGAAGCCGCTGTCGCGCTTCGTGCTCAACCAGGACACGGGCGGGGCCATCCGGGGCGCGGGGCGGGTGGACGTCTTCTGGGGCGCGGGCCCGCGGGCGGAGCTGGCGGCGGGGATGATGAAGCAGAAGGGCCGGCTGCTCTTCCTCGTCCCCCGGCCCGGCCGCGCCGCGCCCCTGGTGGCCCCGGTGCCCGTCACGCCCCCGAAGTGAGGTGCACCGGCGTGGCGTTGGCGCGGCCCTGAATATCTTGAAGGCGCCCGCGTCGGTGATGCCGCGCGCCATGTTCTCTCCGACGGTACGGACCTCGCCGGTAGACAGTGGGCCTTCCCTGCACGGGGGCAGGGAGGCGAGCAGGGGCTTTCGGCCCGCCACCGGGAGACGCAGGTGGCACGCATGCGCCCAAACCGGGCAGTATGGCACCCGTCTCCCTTGTCACGGGTGGCCTGTGCACACCCTGCCCGGCGCGGATGCCGGTGTGGCGCCGTGGGGAGAAGACACGAGGCACCTGGGATGAGCAGCGACGTGGTGGAAACGAAAGACGGAGTGGTTCTTCTCGACTATGCGCAGCTCGCGGCGGGCGCGGACCTGAGCGCCGCCATCGAGCGCGCCTACGGGCATGACGGCATTGGCCTGCTCGTCGTCCGGGGCATTCCCGGGCTGGCCGAGCTGCGCGACAACCTGCTGCCCCTGGGCTTTCGCTTCGCCGCGCTGCCCACCGAGGTGAAGGACCGCTACGTCCACCCGCGCAGCAGCTACTCGTTCGGCTGGAGTCACGGGAAGGAGCTGCTGCGTCCCGGCCAGTTCGACGAGTTCAAGGGCTCGTACTACAACAACCCCCAGTACGACGTGCCGCACACCGACGCGGCGCTCATCGAGAAGCACCCGGAGAACTACCACCCCAACGTGTGGCCGGAGGCGGACTTCCCGGAGCTGCGGCCCGCCTTCATGGCGCTGGGCCAGCGGATGGTGGACGTGGGCGTGCTGGTCGCCGAGCAGTGCGACCAGTACGTGCAGGCGAAGCTGGGCAGCCGCCTGTCACCGGACGCGGCGCTGGCGCGGACGATTCGCGATTCGCGCGCGTGCAAGGCGCGGCTGCTCTACTACTTCGCCATCAACGAGGACGCGACGCCGCGCACGCGGGACTCGTGGTGCGGCTGGCACAGCGACCACGGCTCGCTCACGGCGCTCTGCCCGGCCATGTACTTCGAGGCCGAGCCCGGCGCGAAGGAGCCGGCGCGCAAGGACATCCCGGTGCCGGACCCGGAGGCGGGCCTGTACGTGCGCACGCGGTCCGGCGAGGAGCGCAAGGTCGTCATCCCCAAGGACAGCCTGGCCTTCCAGATTGGCGAGAGCTCCCAGATTGTCACCGGCGGGCTGCTGCGGTCCACGCCGCACGCGGTGCAGGCGCTGGCCCATCCGGCCAGCCGCAACATCTCCCGCGCCACCTTCGCGGTGTTCATGCAGCCGGACAATGACATGCACCTGCGCCCGCCGGAGGGCGTGGACCCCGCCGAGCAGAAGGTGGGCGCCTTCCAGCCCGGCATGACGTTCGGCGACTTCGCCAAGGCGACGTTCGCGAAGTTCTACAACCCCTACGCGTAGCGTGCTCCGCCCCCGCGGATATCCTGCGCCGTTGACCTGAGTGGAGAGGAGACAACCCATGCGTGCTCTCGGATTGGCCGTCGTACTTTCAATGGCGGGGATGCCGGTGGCGGCGGAGGCGGCCTCGCTCCGCTGTGGCCAGACGCTGGTGGCGGATGGGGCGCTCAAGCCCGAGGTGCTCGCCAAGTGCGGGGAGCCGGCGGCGAAGAACTTCCGCACGGTGACGGACTCGGCGGGTTCGGTGACGCCGGACAGGAATACGGGGGGCGTCACGACGGAGCGGCGGACCGTCACCCGGGAGTACGAGGAGTGGACCTACAACTTCGGGCCTCGCCGCTTCATGCAGGTGGTGACGTTCGAGAACGGCCGCCTCATCGACGTGCAGAGCGCGGGCTACGGCGGCGAGTAGCCGGGCCGGGATGGGCCGCCCGGACGGAGAGTGATAGCCTCCGGGTTCCACTTCTGGCGCCGGGGGGCCGTCCGATGATGCACGGGTTTCGCTGGGGCCTTGGCCTGAGTGCCATGGCGGCGGTGCTCGGGTGCCTGGGCCTGTGGCGTGCGGAGCAGGTGGCGCAGCCGGTGCTCGTGGAGGTGTCCTTCCCGGCGTTCGCGCAGCTCCCCTCGCTGCCGCCGCTCCCGCTGCCGCCGCCGACGATGGATGCTCCGGCGGATTCGATTCGGGTTCGGGTCGTCTCCGGGAGCAGCGGTGCGCCGCTGGCGGGCGCCCGGGTGTCGCTCATCCGTGGACTGTTCATGGCCGTGACGGGCGACACGGTGCCCGACGAGACGACGCTGACGGACGCCTCGGGCGTGGCCTTCTTCGAGGCGCCCGGCGCGGGGGTGATGACCGTATGCGCGCGAGGGGGCGGGCACTCCGAGTCCTGTGAGCGGGATGTGGGGGTGGTCTCAGGGGGCTCGCTCTCCGTTGCGCTGAAGCTGCCACCCGGGGCCGTCGTGGAGGGGCAGGTCCTCCAGCATGACGGGACGCCGGCGGCGGGCGTCCGGCTGGTCGCGCCCGGGGACAACCTGCTCGCGGAGATGACGCCTACCGGGTCCGCGACGGATGCGCAGGGCCGCTACAGGCTGGATGGCGTGGCGCCGGGCTTTGTCCACCTGAGGCTCTTCGCGCCCCAGGGGCGGGCGCTCGACCGGGACCCCGGGGCGGCGATGACCGCTGGCGAGGTGCGGCGATTCGACATCCAGCTCGGGGCGTTCGTCCCCGTCACCGTCAAGCCGGTGATGGGCCGCAAGCGTGGGGCGGAGTCGGTGGAGTCCGTTCATGTGAATGTCCGGCTCGAACTCCAGCAGGATGGCACCTTCACGGGCATCGCCGAGTCGGGCCGCCACTCTGTCTCCATGTGGGGCCGCCGGGACGGGCGGGAGGTGGCGGCACGGAAGGACGTGACGCTGGCGCCCGGTGCTCCGGCGGTCATCGTGTTCCCCTTCTCCGAGCTCAAGAGCGCAGGGAGGGTGTTGCCGTGGTTCTCCAGCGACCCTGGCGTGTTCGAGGTCTCCGGCCGCGTCTTCCTTTCGGACGGCACGCCGGTGAAGGGGGCCTGGATTGGGGCGCAGAAGCCCGGTCCACGCGGGCGGCGGTGTGGCAACTCGCCCGATGACCACGCGCACGTCCGCTTCGATGGCCCTGAATTCGTGGTGACGCCCCGGGTGGGAGCAGGGCGAATCTTCGCGTGGCTGCCGGATGGCCGCGCGGGCAGTGCCGCCGTCCGGGGCAGGGAGGGGGAGCGCGTGTCCGTGGACATCCACCTGGAGGAGACGGGCGCCGTCGCCGCGGTGATGGATTTCGGAGACGGCCACCTCTGGGGCAGCCGGCAGGAAATCACCGTGGACGGCCGTTGGGTCGGTGCGTCGCACTACACGCTGTGGGATGGCAGCATCTTCGTGCCGGGGCTGAAGCCGGGCAGACACGTGCTGAACACCTCCAACGGGAGCGTGGCGTTCAACGTCAACGCCCGCGAGGTGACGAACCTGGGCGTGTTGAGACGGCCGCCGGAGCCTGAGGCCGCGCGCTCTGATTCAGAGGTCGCGGCCTCGGCGCCGTGACTACCGCGCCGCCTTCCGCAGCTCGTCGTCGATGATGGCGCGGAAGTGCTCCACCGGACGGGCGCCCGTCACCTGACGGCCGTTGATGAAGAAGGTGGGCGTGCCGGTGGCACCCACGCGCATGGCCTGGGCGACGTCCGCGGACACGTGCGCGTCATGCTTGCGCGAGTCCAGCGCAGCGTTGAAGCGGCCCACGTCCAGCCCCACCTGCCGCGCGTAGCCCTCCAGCGACGCCCGGTCCAGCTGGCGCTGGTTGGCGAAGAGCACGTCGTGGAACTCCCAGAACCGGCCCTGCGCGTGCGCCTCCATGGCTGCCTCCGCCGCCAGCTTCGCGTTCGCGTGCTGCGTCAGGGGCTGGTGCTTGAAGGCCACGCGCAGCTTGCCGGGATACGCGGCCTCCAGCGCCTTCATCGTCGGCACCACGCGGGCGCAGAACGGGCACTCGAAGTCCGAGAAGGCCACCACCGTCACCGGCGCGTCGGCCGGGCCCCGGGACGGCGCGGCGCCCACGTCCACCTGCTGGATGGCCGGCTCCTCGGGCATCATCTGCTGCGTGGGTTGGCTGTCCTTCCCGGCGGAGATGGTGCGTGCGTACACCTCCACCGGCCGCACGCCCGTCCGCACCAGGGCCTCCGCCTTGCTCAGCTCCTCGTCCATCACACCCGTGAAGACCTCCAGCGGCTGGGCCCCGCTGATGAAGCGGCCATTCACGTAGAAGGCCGGCGTGCCGGTGGCGCCCAACTGCATCGCCAGCGCTTCGTCCTGGCGGATGCGCTCCGCCAGCCGCGGGTCGGCGCGGTCCTGGTTCCAGCGCGAGACGTTCAGGCCCACCTTCATGGCGTAGCGCTCCAGGTCGGCCTCGCTCAACGCGCGCGGGTTCGCGAAGAGCGCCTCATGCATCTCCCAGAACCTGCCCTGCTCACCCGCCGCCAGCGCCGCCAGCGCCGCCGGCCGGGCGCGCGGGTGGTTGGCCAGCGGGTGGTGCTTCATCACCACGCGCAGCTTGCGGCCATAGCGCTCCTGGAGCTGCTTCACCGTACCGTTCGCGCGCGAGCAGAACGGGCACTCGTAGTCGGAGAACTCCACCAGCGTGATGAGCGCGTCCTCCGCGCCCGCTGTCGGCGAGTCATTCACCGGCACCTTGTAGACGGTGGGCGAAATCGGCGCACGGGGCCGCGCGCCGGGGGCGGGCGCCTTCGCCGCGACGTTGGCCGCATGGGCCGTTCCCGTGGCCAGCTCCGTGGGACGCGCCACGCGCCCCCCCGCGAAACCCAACGCCAGACCGATACTCAGGCTCACCCAGACAGACGACTTGGACATGGTGTTCTCCAGGAAAAGACACACCCGTGGCGCCGCGGTCCGCCGCGTGACACCACCGGACCAGGCTTGCTCAGGCCCGGCGCCCAAGGAGTGACGCGAGGCCATTCGGAGTTTCAGCGCCGCCTTGAAGAACTTCCGCGCCGCTGACGGTCCCCATGGGAGCAGGCAGGGCCCCGCCAGGTGGGTGGCGCTCCAAGCGCATCCCGGCCAGGCCGGTGGTTGTCCGTCACCCGGCAGGCCCCACCTTTGAAGCAGGAAGGAGGTCAGGGCCTCATGCTGCGCAAAGCAAGCGGGTGGGTGTTGGGCCTCGCGGGGCTGTCGATGCTGCTCTGTGGCGACGCGGCGACCGCGCAAGACACACAGCAGGAGCCCGCGCGGACGGAGCAGGCGCCAACAGGGCAGTCCCTGACTTCGACGGACGCCGCGGCGCTCCAGCGCGAAGTGAATCAGCTTCGCGCCGAGCTGTTGCAGCTCCGCCAGGAGGTGACGCAGCTGCGCGGGCAAGTCGCGGGCACGGGCGGCGCGGGCCTCCCTCCAGGCGCGAGGGTGGTGAGTCCTCAACGGGACACGGCCGCCCAGCAGGACACCGGCGCGCAGCCAGGCACGGGAGGCACCGGTTCCGCGGGCGTCGTCAGCGACGTGCCGCCCGCGGGCGCGGACGTGCCATCGCCTCCCGGTACGGCCGTGGTGGATGCCGTCTACACCGGCGTGGTGCGCGCCGTGGGCGACACGGAGGTGGCCATCGCCGTTGGGGAGGGTCCGCCGCTGACGCTGCGCGTGGACCCCCAGACGCGGGTGTTCCGGGACGGGCGCAACATCGCCTTGCGGAAGCTCGAGCCCGGCGAACAGGTCCGCGCGGTGGTGAACCTGATGGATGAAGAGCGGACGATGGAGATTTCCGTGCTCCCGTCCAATCCGCCCCGGAAGTGAGGTGCCAGGCCCATCCACGCCGCGTCAGTCGCACGCCCGATGCTCGTCCCCGAGGCGGAGGTTCCCATCATGTCTGCTTACGACCGTTACCGTGCACTCCTGAACAAGCTGCGGCTCGCCCGCGCCCGGCACCCTGAAGGCGATTCGCCCGAGGAGGACGGGCTGCTCGACGACATGGATGACGTCTGGATGGAGATGAGCGAGGGCGAACGCTCCGCCATCGCCACCGAAAGGGCCCGGGTGCTGGGCCTCCCCGAAGCCCAGCCCGCGGACTCGGCGGCGCAGCCCTGACGCCGCGGCCCTACTTGCGCACCGGCGGCAGCGAGGAGCCCGCGCCGCCGGACTCCGGCTTCATCCGCCGCGGGCCGGCGTCCCGCTCCCGCGCCTTCAGCACCGCGTGGGAGTAGTCCACCACCGAGGCGAACGACAGCACGCCGATGAGCGCGACCAGGGGCACCACCGCGGGTGGAAACAGCAGCACGCACAGCAGCGTCACCAACTGCAAGGAAGTGACGGCCTTGCCCAGCATCCGCGCCTTCAGCTCGACGGAGCGCAACCCGGGCGCCAGGCGGGCGACGAAGAAGCCCACGGTGGTGCCGACGTCGCGCAGCACCAGCAGCAGCACCGCCACCCCGCTGATGAGCCCGTCCAGGTAGCAGACGAGGAGGGCTGTCATCATGAAGGCGCGGTCGGCCACCGGGTCGATGAGCGCGCCCAGCCGCGTGGCGAGCCCCCTGTGCCGGGCAATCCACCCATCCAGGAAGTCCGTGAAGGCGGCCAGCACCACCAGCCCCGCGCGAACCCAGGCATCCGGGACGAGGATGAAGGCCACCGCCAGGGGCAGCCGGGTCAGCGACAAGGTGTTGAGCAGCGCGAGGCTCGCCTGACGGCGCATACGACTCAAGGTAGTGCTCGGTCCCCGCCGCGCACGTTCCGGGGGCGGCGAGCGTTCAGCGGTAGACCCACCCCCGGGAACACAGGGCAGGCAGGGAGCGGCCGGATTCGAGCGGACGTGAGGGAACTCCAGGCCCGTGAGAGACCTCCAACCCGCGGCGCCACCTTTCGTGCCGCCCTCACTCCTGGAGATGGCTGCTTCGTGTCCGCGTTCGACTGCCCGCCGTGCCCGTCCTCCTCGCCCTTTCCTCCCACCGAGGGCCGCGTTCGTCCGTGGGCCTGGACGCTCCTGTGGGCCTTGTGCCTGCTCCCCGCGCCCGGGTGGACCGCGGAGGAGGGCTCGCCCCGGCCCGCGACGAAGGAGGAGCTGGCGCGCTACGCATGGCTGCCAGCCCAGGCGGTGGTGCGTCCCCTGGAGGCCGCGGTGGCGCCGCCGGAGGGCTACACGCGGGTGCCGGTGGTGAAGGGCTCCTTCGGGGCCTGGCTGCGAGGCCTTCCGCTGCGGCCGGAGGGCACGCCGGTGCTCAGCCACCAGGGCGGGCGGATTCTGGCGCCGGAGGACGCGCGGCTGGCGGCGGTGGCGGAGCTGGACGTGGGCACCGCGAACCTCCAGCAGTGCGCGGACTCCGTCATCCGCCTCCATGCGGAGTGGCGCTGGGCCAGCGGCACGCGGGAGCGCCTGGCCTACCGCTTCACCAGCGGGCACCTGGCGCAGTGGTCTCGGTACGCGGAAGGGGACCGGGCGCGGGTGTCGGGCTCGAAGGTGGCCTGGGTGCGCGGCGCCGCGCCGGATGCCTCACGCGCCAGCTTCCGCGCGTGGCTGGACCTGGTCTTCACCTACGCGGGCACGCACTCACTGGAGTCCCTCAAGGGGCGGCCCTCGCGCGAGGACGTGCGGCCCGGGGACTTCTTCGTGCTGGGTGGAAGTCCCGGGCACGCGGTGCTGGTGCTGGACGTGGCGGCCAACGCGAAAGGGGAGAAGGTGGCGCTGCTGGGGCAGGGCTTCATGCCCGCGCAGGACTTCCACGTGCTCTCCGCCGGAGGCGACACCGGACCCTGGTTTCCGCTGGAGGGCGAGGACGTGGTGACGCCCTTCTGGAAGCCCTTCCCCTGGTCCTCACTGCGGCGCTTCTGACCGCGGGCCTGCCGCCTCGCCGGCCATCCTGGGTGGAGCCCCCCGGCTTCACCTGGACGGCACGGGGCGAGGCCTGGCCTCACGGTGCCATCACGAGTGGAGCGGCTGGCCCAGGCTCGGCTGCTGGGACGCGGTGGCCGCGGCGGCGGAGGACTCCGGCTCACGCGTGAGGTACTGGATGAGGCTGTTCTCCTTGCCCAGGTACGTGTCGAACTGATTCACGCCGTCCTCCAGCAAGCCGGCCTGCTCGAGCTGCGCGTGCATGGCGGGCAGGTTGTAGAAGGGCACGGAGGGGAAGGCGTGGTGGGTGAGGTGCAGATTCACGTTGAGCGGCGCGATGAAGAAGTTCTCCAGCGCGGTGCCCAGCACGTCGCGCGTCTCGCGCGTCTCGTCACCGGACGTCGTCTCCTCGATGGGGTGCTCACCCAGGGCGCGCATCCGGAAGAAGGCCATCATCACCGTCGTCGTCGGCAGCACCCACAAGAGCAGCCAGTGCAGCCACGCGCCCGTCGTCACCAGCACCGTGACGAGCGTGGCCACGTACAGCCAGTAGCGCAGGTGCTCGCCCGCGGAGATGCGGGGCTGGGCGCGGCCCACCAGACGGCCCCAGTACGTCCACGGCAGCACCACCTTCAGGTGGTTGGGGGCGTACAGGCCCAGCGCGTCCGCCAGGAAGACGGCCGTGGCGCGCATCGGCGTGCGGGGGAAGTGCCAGGAGGCGTCCACCAGCTGCCCGGCCAGGTACGGGTCCCGCGCCGTATTCACATAGCGGTGGTGCAGCATGTGCTCGTGCCGGTAGCCCGCCGTCGTCATGTTGAGCGGGAAGGCGCAGAGCAGGTCGCTGACCACGTCCGACACCTTGCGGTTGGACAGGAAGTGGTAGTGCGCCGCCTCGTGCATCAGCGCCAGCAGCGCGTGCTGCCGCGTGGCGATGAGGACGGCGGCCAGCGGCCAGGCCCACCAGCGGTCCACGAAGAGCACGAAGGCAAATGCCGCCACGATGACCAGCCACTGACTGGCCATGGCCCACAGCGCCCGACCATTGTTCACCTGGGACATCTCCCGGGTGATGGCGGCCAGCGCCTTGCGGTCAACTCGGTGCGCGAACTGAATGTCTGCCTCATCCACCACTTGAGCGTACATGTCGGGGGGCTCCTTCTGCTTTACTCGGAAGCAGGGTGTTCCTGGACTCTTTCGCGCGGAAATAGGTGGTGAGGCAAGAAAATTCTTTTCGGAATGCACGCATTCCAGAGTGAAGGGCCTCTTCGGGTCCTTCTGTACCCCATGGGGGTCTGACTTGTCCCGCCCATTCACTCAAGGTGGGGTGGGTTTCTACCCTTCTTTGTGGGAAATCGCCCGCTCCTGGGTGGAGGTCGCAGACCTCCGGACATGAAAAGGGCCTGGAGACCGGTGTGGGTCGCCAGGCCCTCGTTCACTGCGGGGTGGGGGGCTCAGGTGGGGGTCCACGCCACCTTCAGGTGCTTCATCTGCCGCAGCACCAGGCTCTGCCAGGTGCCGAAGTCCTGGCCGGGGACGAGCTTCGGGTCCGGCAGCCGGTCCAGGAGGATGTTCGTCGTGATTTCGAACTGGAGCCGGGCCAGGGGCGCGCCCAGACAGAAGTGGGTGCCGCGGCCGTAGGTGAGGTGCTGGGGCACCTTCTCCCGGTCCACGTCCAGCTTGCTGGCGTGGGGGCAGAGGGCTTCGTCCCGGCTGCCGGCGGCGAAGAGGAGCAGCAGGCGCGAGCCCTGGGGAATCTTCACCCCGCTCAGCTCCACGTCCTCCTTCGCGGTGCGAATCATGGCGTGGGAGACGGAGTCGTAGCGGCTGGACTCCTCGAGGAACTTCGGCACCAGGGCGCGGTCGTCGCGCAGCCGCTGCCACAGGCCATGCTGCAGGGCCACCTTCCAGGCGTTGGCCATCAGCGCGGTGGTGGACTCATGGCCGGCCGACAGCATGGACGCGCCCACGGCCATGACGAGCTCGTGCATGCTCAGCGCCTCGCCGTCGCTCTCCACGGCCACCAGGTAGCTGGTGAGGTCCTCCTGGGGGTGCTTCTTCCGGTCCTCGATGAGGCGGATGCAGTACTGCTGGAACTCGATGACGCCCTTCGCCATCTCCGCCTGGAGCTCGGGGGCCACGTACTCGAAGACGAGCTGCTGCCAGTCCGAGCTCCAGCGCTTGATTTTCCAGACGTCCTCCTGCGGCACGCCCATGACGCCGAGGATGACGTGGACGGGCAGCGGCCAGGCGAGCTGCTGCACCAGGTCCGCCTGGCCGTCCTGGGCGAAGCGGTCCACCAGGGTGGTGGCCATCTGCTGGATGAAGGGGCCCATGCCGGCGATGCGCTGCGCGGTGAAGCCCCGGTTCATCAGGCGGCGCAGGCGGGTGTGCTCGGGCGGGTCCATGCCCAGCAGCACGTGCGCGGTGGGGAAGCCCTGGTCCAGGATGGCCTTGGCCTCGTCCGTGAGGTGGGTGCCGCTGCCCAGCATGTCCCGGTTGGAGTACTGCGCCGGGCTCTTCAGCACCTGGGAGATGTCCTCGTAGCGGCTCACCAGCCACATGTTCAGCATGGGGCTGAAGCTGACGGGCTCGTCCTTGCGAAGCTTCTCGAAGAAGGCGTGTGGGTCCTCCGCGTGGGGGCCGGTGAAGGGGTTGTACTGGGCACCCAGGTGGGGGCAACGGCCCGCGGATGCGTGGGCGGGAACTCCGGTCTCTTCCTGCTTTTGCGCGGACACAGGCATGGCGGGCTCGCCAGACGAGCGCGGCCCCCCGGCACGCGGTTCGTCTGCAACGGGTGGGGTAGCAATGGAGGGGCCAGGCCCCTACAGGCGGTGCGTCAGGGGTGTGGGGAGCCGGCGAGGAACGACCGGGCGGGATGGGGCTCCCCTAGTCCGCCTATACAACGAATCCTGGCTTTATTGCCAGTGAGGGCACACTTTTTCATTTTCACTGGTTTTTGGTATTGACGTTCGATTCCAGTAAAAGTGCGTCCTGTGTCGGCTGGTGTGTGGGAGTTTTACTTGGAGCGCGACTTCCGGGCGGGCCGCGGGCACACCTGGAGCGTGCCCACCGGGTGGGGTGATGGGCGGGGCTCCAGGGCTTGGGGGGGAAATGGGGCGGAAGGCTCAGCCCAGCTTCTTCTTGTGCTTCTGGCGGTGCTGCGCCACCCAGGCGCGCGCTTCTTCGTGGTCCTTCACGAAGGTCGTCTCGAAGCGCGCCTTGCCGGTGAAGAGCATGCCCAGCGCGATGACCTTGCCGAAGGTCTGCTGCACCACGTCCGCGCCGACGTACACGGTGCCCTTGAACCAGTCCGCCTTGCCGTTCTCCGACAGGTAGCGCCGGGGCTCCGCGCCCAGTTGGGACTGGCCGATGTCGGCGATCAGGTAGTAGGGCCCGTATTGCTGGGCAATCTCCCCGTACACGTCGACCGCGCGCTTGATTTCATCCAGGTCGATGGGGCCGATGAAGGTCGCCTGCACGACGTCAGGCGCCTCATAGCGCACCGAGTGGGCACCGAATTTCCATTCCAGTTGCTGCATGTCACTCCCTTCAGAAACCCTGGTGAGCATAACGCCCACCAGGGAATAGCGCGAGATGCATGCCTGTCAATTTGGGCGTGGAATTCCTGACCCACTACCCTGCTTTGCTCTTGAGCCGGAGCCGGTGCTGGGCCACCCAGGCGCGGGCTTCCTCCTGCGTCTTCACGAACACCGTCTCGAAGGTCGACTTGCCGGTGAAGAGCAGCGCCAGGGCAATGGCCTTGACGAAGGTCTGCATGACGATGTCGGCGCCGACGTAGATGATGGCGTGAAACCAGTCGGAGCTGGCCTTCTCCGACATGTACCGGCGCCCGGCCGCTTCGAGCTGCGAGCGGCCGATGTCCGCGATGAGGTAGTACTGGCCGTGCTCGGTGGTCGTCTGCTGGTAGAGCGTCACCGTCTCCTTCACCTCTTCCAGGGTGATGAGGCCGTTGAACTCGGCGATCAGGGTGTCCGGCTCCTCGAAGTGGGCCCGGTGGGCTCCACACTGCCAATCCCGAGGCTGCTGTTTCATCGCTTCCCCCTCCCAGTTGTTCCTGCCTGGGTGAGAATACCGCTGAGGCAGCGTCCAAGCGAATCGTGGCTCTCCCTTGGTTCATGATGACTCACCGGGCGTGATTGGTTTTGCGGGACGCGCCTGGAGGTCTGGAAGGTTTGTTTTCATTCAGTGCGCCAGACTTCCGGGGTGTTGACGCGCGGACCGACTTGGATTCCCGGGCTTGACGGGGATGGGTGTGGCTGGAGTCATGCCCGCGCATGAGACGCGTCTCCACCATCGTGCTCGCGCTGGGCCTCGTCGTGGGCCTGGCCATCTGGGGCTGCCGGCGGCAGGACGCGTCGGGCGAGGCCGGGGGGCGCACGCGGCTGGTCTTCAAGTATCAGCCGCTGTGGGGGCCGCCGGAGCCGTTCCGGGAGCTGCTGGCGCGCTTCGAGCGGGAGCATCCGGAGGTGGAGCTCGTCACGGAGGCGCTGCCCAACGCGTCCGACCTGGCGCACCAGTTCTTCCTCACGGCGCTGGAGGGCGGGGCGCGGGACTTCGACGTGCTGGTGGCGGACGTCGTCTGGGTGCCCGAGTTCGCGCGCGCCGGGTGGATTGCGGACCTGTCCGCGGAGTTCCCGCCCGAGCAACTGCGTGAGGACTTCTTCCCCGGCCCCGTGGAGGCCGTGGTGGTGGAGGGGCGCACGTACGCGGTGCCCTGGTACCTGGACGTGGGGCTGCTCTACTACCGCACGGACCTGGTGCCGCGCGCGCCGCGCACCTACGCGGAGCTGGAGCGCTTCGCGCGCGAGGCGATGGCGAAGACGCCCGGGCTCCAGGGCTACGTGTGGCAGGGGCGGCAGTACGAAGGCCTGTCCTGCAATGTGTACGAGGCGCTGTGGGGGCACGGCGGCCAGGCGCTGTCGGAGGAGGGGCGGGTGCTGCTGGATGACGCGCCCGCGCGCGAGGCGCTCGCGTATCTGCGAGGGCTGGTGGAGCGCGGGGTGTCGCCCGCGACGGTGACGGGCTTCTCGGAGGAGGAGTCGCGGCGGGTGTTCCAGGAGGGGCGCGCGGTGTTCATGCGCAACTGGCCGTATGCGTGGAGCGAGGCGCAGAAGCCGGACTCGCCCATCCGCGGCAAGGTGGGCATCGCTCCGCTGCCGACGGTGAGCGGCGAGCCGGGCGCGGGGGCGCTGGGCGGGTGGCAGCTGGCCGTGAATGCCCATGTGTCGCCGGAGCGGCGGAAGCTGGCGGCGCGGCTGATTGCGCACCTCACGTCCCCGGAGGCCAACCGGGTGCTGGCGCTGAACTACGCGCGCAACCCGCCTCGACCCGCCGTGTACCAGGACGCGCGCCTGCGCGAGGAGGCGCCGTTCATCGCCGGGCTGCTGCCCCTGGTGGAGCGCGCGAAGCCGCGGCCGGTGACGCCGTATTACAACCTGATTTCGGATGTGCTCCAGAGCGAGTTCTCCGCCGCCGTGGCCGGGCTGCGCACGCCCGAGGCCGCGCTGAAGCGCGCGCAGCGGCAGGTGGACCACCTGACGGGGGAGGGGCCGTGAGCCGGCGGGGGAGCATGGCGCGGGAGCGGCGGCAGGCGTACCTGCTGGTGGCGCCGGCGGTGCTGGTGCTGGGCGGCGTGGCGCTGTACCCCATCCTGGCCGCGGTGTGGCTGAGCCTGCACCGCTTCATCCTCGTCTTCGGCGAGCGGCGCTTCACGGGGCTGGAGAACTACGCCTACCTGCTGGGGGACTCGCGCTTCTGGGCGGCGCTGGGGAACACGGCGTACTTCACGGCCGTCGCCGTCACGGTGGAGCTGTTGCTCGCGGTGCCGCTGGCGCTGCTGCTCCAGCGGGCGTTCCCGGGCAGGGGGCTGTTGCGCGCGTCGGTGCTGGTGCCGTGGGCGATTCCCACCGTGGTGAGCGCGCGGCTGTGGGCGTGGATGTTCAACCCGGAGTACGGCGTCATCAACCGGCTGCTGCCCGGACAGGACATCAACTGGCTGGGGGCGCCGGGGTACGCGCTGCACGCGGCCATCCTGGTGGACGTGTGGAAGACGACGCCCTTCGTGGCGCTGCTGGTGCTCGCGGGCCTGCAGGGCATCTCCGAGGACCTGTACAAGGCGGCGCGGGTGGACGGGGCCTCGCCGTGGCGGACGTTCGTGTCCATCACGCTGCCGCTGCTCAAGCCGGCGCTGCTCTTGGCGCTGCTGTTCCGCTCGCTGGATGCATTCCGGGTGTTCGACGCCATCTACGTGCTGACGGAGGGCGGGCCGGCGAACACGACGGAGACGCTGAGCATCTACGCGTACAAGACGCTGATGCGCTCGGGGGACTTCGGGTACGGGAGCACGCTGTCGGTGGCGACCTTCCTGTGCGTGGTGTTGCTGGCGGCGGTGTGGCTGCGGCTGCTCGGGCGTGAGGAGGCGGCGCGATGAAGCGGCCGGGGCTGGGCACCGCGCTGGCGGTGGTGGCGTTCCTGACCTTCTTCCTGGGGCCCTTCTGCTGGCAGGTGCTGACGAGCCTGTGGCCGGATGGCGAGCTGACCCGGCCGTGGCCCTCGCACCTGACGCTGGAGAACTACGCGAGCGTCCTGTGGGGCCGGCCCTTCCTGCGCGTGGTGTTGAACTCGCTGCTGGTGGCGGCGCTGACCACGGGCTTCTGTCTCACGGTGGGGGCCGCGGCGGCGTTCGCCCTGGCGAAGCTGGAGTTCCGAGGC
The DNA here is from genome assembly GCF_030168875.1 of Myxococcus sp. SDU36. Taxonomy (NCBI): domain Bacteria; kingdom Pseudomonadati; phylum Myxococcota; class Myxococcia; order Myxococcales; family Myxococcaceae; genus Myxococcus; species Myxococcus sp. SDU36. The sequence goes on along the minus strand of NZ_CP077414.1, from coordinate 6,318,720 downwards.
AAGGGGCTGCTGCTGAGCGCGGCGCTGGCGGTGAGCATGTTCCCGCCCATCGCCACGGTGAGCCCGCTGTACCTGATTCTGCGCACGGTGGGGCTGCGGGACAGTCTGGTGGGCCTGGCCTTGCCGTATGCGACGTTCGCGTTGCCGCTGACGTTGTGGGTGCTGACGTCGTTCTTCCGGGCGCTGCCCGACGAGCTCTACCGCGCCGCGCGCGTGGACGGCTGCACGCCGTTCCAGGCCTTCCGGCAGGTGCTGCTGCCTTTGGCCGCGCCAGGGCTGGCGACGACGGCGGTTCTGGTCTTCATCTTCGCGTGGAACGAGTTCCTGTACGCGCTGACGTTCCTCTCCACGCCGGAGAAGCGCACCGTGCCGGTGGCCATCAGCCTGTTCGCCAGCGAGTACCGCGAGCCGTGGGGTGAGATTGCCGCGGCCTCCGTGGTGGCCACGCTGCCCCTGGTGGCGCTCACGGTGCTGTTCCAGCGGCGGATTGTGTCCGGGCTGACGGCGGGCGCGGTGAAGGAGTAGGGGAGCGCGGTCAGTGCTTCGGCGCCGTGAGGACGGCGCGCAGCTCGGTGGCCGCGGCGTCCGGGGTGGTCACGGCCTTGTTGACGAGGGCTTTCAGGGCCGCGGCGCCGAGGTGGGAGAGACGCTCCTCGACATCGGGTGGCTGGGGAATCCCGCGTGCGTTGGCGAAGGTCAGCAGTGTCTCGACGCGCTCGTGCACCTCGACTCGTTTTCTCTCCAGTGCGCGCTGCTCTTCCCAGAACGGTGAATCAATCATGATGTCCCTCAAATAGTGACTGAGCCTGTCCTGCCCGAACCGGCGGGATGCCAGCGTGCCGAGTACCACGAGCAAGTCTAGGCGCTCCTCTGTCGAAAGGCTCGGTGCCTGATGGATGCGGGACTCGGCCCATGCGATTCGCTCAGGCCCCGCGCGAGATTCCAGGACAGAAAGGGGAAGCAGGGCGGTGGCCGCCTGCAAGGCACTCCTCGGGTTCAGGCGGGGTGTGAAAGACTCTGGCCTGGACGATTCAAGGGCTGGACTGAAAATGCCCCTGTGGCGCAGGCTCCGCCGTCTTGACTCAGCCTGTTCAAACCCAGCTTGGTCCCTATCGGCTCCTGCGCCTGCTCGGCAGCGGTGGCATGGGGGAGGTCTTCGCGGCCGTCCACGAGAGCGTGGGCAACCCGGTGGCCTTGAAGGTGCTGTCTCCCTCCGCGGCGGAGGACCCGCAGCGCGTCGCGCGCTTCCTTCAGGAGGCCCGGGCGCTGGCGCTGCTCGAGCATCCGGGCGTCGTCCGCATCCTCCACTGTGATCGTGTCGGCGACACGGTGTACCTGGCCATGGAGCAATTGCAGGGACAGTCGCTCCGGCAATGGATGCAAGCGCAGCCGAACATCCCAATGGCAACCGCGCTGGCCCTCTGCGCGCAGGTGGCTGCCACCATGGTGGACGTCCACGCGCGGAACATCGTCCACCGGGACTTGAAGCCAGAGAACCTCTTCCTGTGCCCGGACTCCTCGCTGGCGTCTGGCTATCGCGTCAAGGTGCTGGATTTCGGCATCGCCAAGGTTCCGGAGGGACAGGCGGACCTGCTGTCCACGCAGGTCCACACGCACGAAGCCACGCTCATCGGGACGTTCCGTTACATGGCCCCCGAGCAGCTCCTGAGCGCCGCGAAGGTGGATGGGGCCGCGGATGTCTATGCGTTGGGCGTGGTCCTCTTCGAACTGCTCGCGGGCCGCCCACCCTTCGACGCGGAGGAGCCGGTGCTGGTCATCGCCGCGCATCAGCGTGAGCCGCCGCCGCCCTTGAAGCAGCTCGCGCCGGCCGTACCCACCGGGCTCGCGTCGTTCATCGCGGACATGCTGGAGAAACAGCCCGCGGCGCGCCCCGACATGACGCGTTGCCGCGCCGTGTTCGAGCGCGCCTGGGCGCTGGATGCGGACGAGTGTCCGGTCCCTGGTCTCGCGCCCTTCACGGAGGCGCACGCGGAGCTCTTCTTCGGCCGGCAGGTGGAGGCGCGCGGGCTGTTGGAGCGTCTGGACGAGGCGCGTCTTGGCACCCGGCGCTGGGTGCAACTGGAGGGGCCGAGCGGGGTCGGGAAGTCCTCGCTCATCCAGGCCGCGCTGCTGCCGGCGCTGAAGACGCTGTCCGCCAAGGCGGAGCCGCGATGGCGCATCGCCACCATGCGACCTTCGGACACGCCGCTCCGTCACCTCGCGGAGGCGCTCGCCGCCGCGTATGCGGACGTCGGCGCCGCCGGGACGCGCGATGGTATCGAGGCCTCCCTGCGGAGCGGGCCGGTCGCGCTCCACGACTTCGTCACGGCGCATACCCCCAGCGAGTGCCGCCTCCTCCTGGTCCTGGAGCCGATGGAGGAGTTGTTCACGTTGGGCAGCGCCGAGCTGGCGGCAATGGACGCGTTGCTCGCGGCCGCGCTGGCCGCGCCCGAGACGCCGCTGCGGCTCTTCACGAGCCTGCGCAGCGACTTCATCCACCGGCTCGAACAGATGCCTTCGCTGCCGCACCACCTCCACGCCGCGGCGCGCTTTCCGCTGTTGCCCATGGGTGACGAGGCCCTGTCGCAGGTCGTCCAGGGGATGGCGGGCCGCGCGAGGCTGCGGCTCAGCGAGGGGCTCGCCGAGCGGATGGTGCAGGATGTCCGGAGCCAGGGCGGGCGACTCCCGCTGCTGGGGCATACGTTGCAACGCATGTGGATGCTCAGCGGTGGCGCTCCGCTGACGCACCAGCACTACGAGCGGCTGGGGGGCGTCGGTGGGGCGCTGGCCCTCGACGCGGAGGCGCTGCTGGAGCGCCTGGGGGAGGAGGGCAAGCAGCGCGCGAAGTGGCTCCTCCTGGAGCTGGTGCAGGTGGGGCGCGGCACGCCCGATACCCGGCGGCCCCGTTCCCGGAAGGACGTCCTCGCGGCGTCGGGAAACGACGGCCTCGCCGAGGAGGTGCTGCACCGGCTGTCCGGAATCCCCCTGGGCCCGTCCCCGGCGGAGCCGCCCGGGCTCCGGCTCATCGTGCTCTCCGGGGAGCGCGACCCGGCCCTCCAGCGCGTGGAGCTGGTGCATGAGACGCTGCTGCACCGGGTGCCATCACTCGTGTCCTGGCTGGAGCAGGAGCGCGTCGTGCTGGAGCGGCAGTCGGACCTGGAGGGCGTCGCGAATGCCTGGGAGCAGGCGCGCCGGCCGCTGGAGGGGCTCCCCACCGGGACGTTGCTGGAGCACTACCGGCGCGGGTTCGACTCACCGGGCCGTTGGGACACCCCCGCCCTCAGTCCCCGCGCGAAGGACTTCCTCCGGGCGGCGGAGCGGCTCTCACGCCGCCGCGTCCGTGCCCGGCGGCTCCTCATGGGGCTGGCGGCGCTCGCGAGCCTGGCCATCTTCTTCTACGCGGTTCGAGCCGAGCAGGAGCGGCGGCACGCGCAGGAGAACCTCCAGCGCCTCGTCAAGGTGGCCGACGGCATCTCCGCGCGCGCGGATTGGGACCTGAGCCGGCTCGCGCACACGCTGGACATCCGCCGGGCCATGCTCACGCAGTTGGACGCGTCCTTGACGGCGTTGTCGACGGACGAGCGGACCCAGCGTCCAGTCCGGCTGGCGGCCGTTCTCGTCGCGCACCGCATGGGGGACGCCGCCTACTACGCCGGCTCCCTCTCTGATGCGGAGCGCCGGTTCTCCGAGGCCCGCCGCATGATGGTGACGGGCCTCGCCGACGGCGACCTGCAATGGCAGCTCGCGCTCAATGACTCCAAGCTGGGGAAGGTCGCCATGGCGCGTGGGCAGTGGGCGCGGGCGGATGCGCACCTGCTGGCCTCCTTGCGGCACATGGAGGCCCAGCCCCAGGTCGGGAAGAGCGCCGTTGATGTCCGGCGCAGCCTCGCGGTGAGCCTGTCCGAGCACGCGGAGCTCCGGTGGGCGGAGGGGCGCGTCCGAGAGGCCGCGGCGCTCCTGGACCGCGCCATCTCGCTGCACGCCCAGAATACCGGCCGCCCCTATGACGAGGCGCTGCTCTCGGTGGTCCTGGCGCAGCGCGGTGAGTTGGCCATTGATGAGGGCTCGTTGGGGGAGGCCGAGGCGGTGGTGGCCCGCGCGTTGCGGCTTTCGCGGAGCGCGCACGAGGCCCGGGGCGGTGAGGTGTTCTACCTCTGGCCGTTGGGGAGCGCCCTGGTCGCGGAGGGGCGCCTCCACGCGGCGGCGGGTCGCCTCCGGGAGGCCGAGGCGCGCTACGCGGAGGCACAGAAGCTGGGACAGGCGCTGCTGGATGGCGAGCCCCCCAACAAGCGCTATGCCCTCATGGCGGCCAGCGCGCTTCAGGGACACGAGGAGGTGTCCGCCGCCCTGGGCCTGGACGTCCCGCGTGCGGAATCCCGTCAGGGACGGTGTACCCTGGTGCGGCGATTCCTGGAGCAGGACCCGGAGGATGTTCGCTTCCAGGCCCTCACCTGTGAAGACGCGAAGCCGCAGCGAGGGGGACGTGATGATTCCGCCATCCACTGATGAGGCGTCGTTCGAGGAGTTGCTCCAGCAGCGCCACCGGCACGGCCAGCCGTCGCGACGCATACACGCTGGCGTCCTGCACTGACACCGTGTCGTGCTGCGTCCAGCGCAATCCAGGCGCTCCCGAAGCGTGCGGCCTCACGGCTACAGAAGCCGCCATGTACATGACTGGCGTCAAGACGGCAATGGACGAGGCGGCCAAGGAAGAAGACGTGCCAGTTGTATGGGACGACGCCCACAACGAAGCACTGCCCGAATGGAAGCGGGAGTGCATCCGGTTCTATGGCGACTGCGAGACGGAACCCGGATGGACGGGCGCCTGATACGACTGCCTCCGGTATTGCGAGGGCCAACATGAATGGCCCACAAACCGGTGCTTCCCACCCAAGAAGAGGCGGAAATAGCCATGCCCGAGGAGCTCGATTGGGAACCCGTGCGAGCCCTCGCGCGTCGCGTGCTGAATGGCGAACGCTTGGCGCTCACGGATGACGTCCGGGAAATGCTGGAGCGCACTGCTCCCGAGGTTGGATTCACCAATGCAGACGCGGCATCCGCCCTCGCGAGTGCCGAGACAGCCGAAGCCTTCCTGCTGGAATGTGCGCGTCGCATCAAGGACGGCTCATGGCGTGTGATGCGTGCGCTTCACCGCATGTATCAGCACAAGCGGACGGGTGACTTCGACAGCGCCCGCCAGGAAATGCGGGATGTACTGGCCGTCGAAGTGGTGCCGCACTACCGCGAGATAGCGGAAGGCCAGCTCGAAGACCTTGAAGACGAGCCGTAACGACAACGGGGGCGCGACTGAGCCTGCCCCGATTCCGTGGGCACCCGAGATGTGGTGGAAGGGTGTCCAATGGCCAGGAAACCGCGACCACGATTCGGTTGGGCGCGAACCAGCGCGTTTTGACCAGCGCCTACTTCGGCTACGAAGCGCCGGGGAACCCGTGGGCGCTTTGGGTTGAACGCAACAACGGCGCGCCGGGTGAGTGTGAGTGCCCCACCGAGACTTCGCCGCGACCGCCGCAGCTTGTCGACGTCCACAAGGTGAAGGTGCCAGTGGACGCGACGCCGCAGGTAGGCTCCGTGCCGGGCGAGCCGACAGCGACGCTCGTCGACTTCGAGGGTGCGCTCACGACGCACAGCACGAGCCTCGCCTTCACGCCCGTGGCGGCCTCGCTCTGCCCCATCTGCGTTCTGAACGAAACCCCTCCCGAGTCGCACTTCGTGGCCTTCGAAATGAATGGCCTCTACGCGGATGGCGCCATCACCGGCCACGGCTACGCCACGTACTGCCCCTCGCTCGACAGCTTGATACGCCGGAAGTAACCGCGACCTGGCTCGCCCGACGGCGAGTCGGACCTGCCCAGGCCCCGACATGGGGTCCGGGCCCTCGGTGCCTTGAGCGACCCGACGTCGGCAGCGCAGCGTTCCGGATGGGCCTGTTTTCGCGCAAGGTGCGATGGCCGCGCTGAAGACAGGCAACCATTTCGGCATGGCACACGAGTCCGCTTCGGGGGCTCTCCGGCCTGCCTGTTTGATACACATGCAGACACCAGATTTGACGGCATTGCCTGAGAAGTGCTACTGAGGAGCGCAATCAAAGCGCCTCGCTCCCCATCAAACCGTTCGAGAACCGCTGGGCGCTCACCCGAAAGATTCGAGCAGCAGCATGTTTGGGCGCGTCGGTGGTGACCAACGTGGTTGTCATTGACCGGCGTCTTCCCATGACGCGCCATCTGGTTCTGCTGGGAGGTCCTTCCGCCCCCACGGGCGGACACACTGCCCGAGCCGCCCATTCACCTGAAGCTGGAAGCGGGCGAGGGGCCCCCCGATGAGTCACCCCGACAACGGCATCCCGGCACCCGACGCGCCCGCGGAGCACACCCGCCCTGTGGCGCTCGTTTCCTCCTCCCCGATTGCACCCGCCGAGGCGCGAAGCATGGCGCCGTGGCGGGTGGACCTGGCCGCCGGAGCCGGCACCAGCGCGCTCTTCGTCGGGGCCTGGTTGCTCATCAATGGCTATGAGTTCGGGACCATTGACCATGCCATCCACCTGCCCTACGTCCTTCGGGCGCAGTCACCGGACTTCCTTCCCGGGGACCCGCTCGTCGAGGCAGGCAGCCACCACCCTTCAATGCTGTGGACGGGGCTCGCGTGGATGACCCGGTGGCTGCCCATCGAGCCGCTGTACTTCGTCCTGCACCTGGCCTCGGTGCTGGGGCTCTTCTGGGGCACGGTCCGCCTGGCCCGGGCCCTCTATCCGGGGGGGCTGGGACGGTGGGCGGCCGTGCTCGCTCCGGCCGTCATGGTGGTGCCGAAGCTGACGCTCACGTGGATTCCCACCTTCGACAACCACCTGCTCAACCGAACCCTCGCGGTAACCGTTCACCGACTCATGCTGCGTGCGCGGGCTGAGGGACCTCCGCAAGGGGAAGCAGCGAGGGAGGCGGCAGGCTCCGGCGGTGCGTGCGCAGCGTGTCCGTGAGGAAGTCCAGTACGCCCCGCTCTTGCAGTTTGAGCGTGGTGACTGCGGTGAAGATGCGCTCGACGAAGCAGCTGCCCTCGGGGCCTTGCGTCCCGAATGACGTCTTGCGGTACATGACGGCGTGGCGGATGCACTGCTCGCCGAAGTTGTTCGTCGGCTCGATGCCGGGCACGTCAACAAACGTCCAGAGACACTCCTCCAACTTGAGGATTTCCCGTGCCATGCCCGACGTCTTCTTCTCCGCGCGCACCTCGGCCTGTCGCAGCAGTCGGCCCACCGTGCGTCGTACCTTCGTCATCCGCTGTTCGAAATCCTCTCGCGCCAGAGTTCCGTCGCGCACCCGGTGCCACCACTTGAACAAGCGGTGGCGCTCGCGCATCAACCGAGTGCCCAGACGGCCGCCCTCGCCTCCTCGGTCGATGAAGCCTTGGAAGTCGCGCGTTATGTGGCTCCAGCAGAGTTGACGCAGCCCCTTGTCATACCAGTCATACCCGCTCCACCTGTCCGTGGTGAGGAAGCCCAGGAAGCCCTCCCCTAGCAGGGCTTTGGCCACCTTGCCGCCACGGCTCCGCGCGATGTGGAACACCACCACCAAGGCCGTGGCGGCCACCCACAACCAGGCACGATGGCCCCGGCCCTCCTTACGCCCCTCCACCCATCCCGTCTCGTCCGCGTGGGCCTCGTCGGCCGCCTGCACGTATGCGAGGGCCTCGGCCACCGCTGGGGCCAATGCGTCCGTCATCTCCCCTTCGAGATTCACCACGCTGCCCACCGACAAGTCCACGCCCACCATGTCCGAGAGGGCATCCTTCACCAGCCGTTTGGACAGCCGGTACTTGCCTACCAGCAGACTGGCCAGCGCCCCCAGCCTATCCCCGAAAGCGCTGCGAGCGTGCGCGGGCACTGGCTGGCGCGTCAGCGTGCCGCACGCGCGGCACTCCAGGGCGTGGCTGCGGTACTCGGTGACGACGGCCGACAACGGCGGCACTTCCACTACTTGGTGGCGGCGCGGCTCGCAATCTCTGCCCACCAACCGGTGCCCGCAGCCTTGGCACTCCTTGGGCACCAACTCGACGACGTGCTGCACGGCTTCGGGCGGCAGGAGACTTCGCTCATGTTTCTTGTGCCCTGGCTGACCACCGGGGCGGCGGCCCGTGGGCTTCTTCAGCGGGCGCGGCGTGCCGGGGGCGTCCGCGGAGGGGGGCTTCGAGGAGTTGCTCGAATTGAGATTCAGCCGCTCCTTCAACTGCCGGTTCTCCTCGCGCAGCTGCCGGTTCTCCTCGCGCAACCGCCGATTCTCTTCCTCCAGGTGCGCGATGCGCTCCAGCGCCGCTTCCAGCAGCGCCTCCAGCTTCGCAATCCGCGCGTCCCGGGGGTCGAGTTCCGCCACGAGTGGCGGTGTGTCACGCCGCGGCCAACACCGTCGAGCGCCGTCCCGCCCACCGTCCGCTGCCCCGATGTCTCTTCAAGCAGGCACCAGCCGGTGAACGGTTACCCCTCGCGCTGGGCCCGGAGCTGCTGGCCCTGGCGTTGGCCGCGTCGGGCCGATTCCCGGCGGCCTTCCTGCTGACCGGCGCCGTGTTCATCATTCACCCGACGACGGCCAGCCATACCGCGCTGCTCATCTGGTTCGCCGCGCTCGTGGACCGCCGTCACCATCGGGCGCTGTTCACCGGGCCGCTGTGCTTCCTGCTCGCCGCGTCGCCGCTGCTGGCGCAGATGCTCCTGCGCGGCAGCCATGGCGGGGTGCCATTTCCCGCGCCAGATGACTGGATGCACCTCAACCAGCTCCAGCTCTTCTTCCACCACTTCCCCTCGACCTGGAGTTTCGAGGGCCACTGGGCGCAACTGGCGCCGCTCACCTTCATCCTGGGCGCGTGGCATGCCAGGGCGCTGCCGCGGGCGGTTGTCGGCTTCCTCCTGGGCACGTTCGTCGCCTGCCTGGTGGGCTGGATGGGCCTGGAGTGGCTGCGTCACCCCGCCGCGCTGCACCTGCACCTGCAACAGGCCTCCCGGTTGATGAACTTCGTGGCCGCCGTCTGCGGCGCGGCGTGGGTCGTGAAGACGTGGGCCTGGCCGCTGCGCCGGCCGCCGTTCGCGGCGCTGGCGCTGCTCTCCTACGTGTTGGACTACAACGTCCCCATCGTCGCCCTGGGACTTCTCGAAGGGGTGCTCGGGCGTCGACAGGAGCGGGACGTCGCCATGCCGCCGCGCTGGGCGCCCTCGGCGGCGGTGCTCGGCGTCGTGGCCAGCATGTGGCTCTTCGCCCAATTGCTCGAGCTGCCCGTGCCTCAGGTGCAGGTCCGCTTCGATGCGCTACCCGGCAGCCGGGTCATGGCCTGGTCACGCGAGCACCTGCCGGAGGATGCCGTGGTGGTCATTCCTCCGTACTTCACGCATGCCATGACGACCTACCGCTATGGCGCCCGACGCCAGGCGATTGGCACGTACAAGGACGGCTCCGAGGCCAGCTTCAGCATGGCGTTTCTTCGTCAGTGGCGGGAGCGCATGGAGGCGCTCTGTGACTGCCAGCCATTCAACGTGGCCCCGGACGCGTCCCCGCTCCAGGCGTGGCTTTCCAGTCAGGATGCCGTCCTTTTCGGCTACCGGACCGCGGATGCCTCCCGGTTCCGCGAGCTGGCCCACCGCTTCGGCGCAACCCATGCAGTGGTGGAGCGCTCGCCGCAGCACGAGGAGCACCGCATGCCGCCGGCTCCGGGGGCGGAGCAAGCCCCCGTGGTACAGCCAGAACTGCCGCTGCTGTATCAAGACGATGAGTTCGCGGTGTACCGGATTGTCCCCGCGCCCTGAAACGCCGCTGGGATGAAGGGGTGACAGACTCGCGAGACTCGCGTGGCACACGCCATGAGCACCTGGGCCTGTTGGGGCTGGTGGTGGCTGGCTCCGCCGCGGGCAAGAAGGGGCTGAAGCAGGCCACTCAGATGGCGGGGATGTGGGAGCGCGGACGCGCAAGCGGCTGCAGTCGGTGAAAGGCTCGAACTTTGGGGTGGTGACGGCCGACGCGGGGCTGACGGCCGCGCAGAATGCAGCCTTGGTGCGGGAGGCCGGCAAGCACTGCTGTTTCGGGCCGAAGGCCAACCAGCCCACCGACGACGACAGGCGGCATTGGCCACACCGGACTGAGGGCTCGCCGGCCCTCCCTCCGCTTCTGGCCGCCACTTTCCTCCATGCGCACGGCGCCCCGGCCGAAACTGGACAGCCGTTGGCGGAGGATAGTGTCGACTTCCTGGCGGGCCCACTGCGCAAGGACCGGGCACGTTCGTACAGGGAGGCGCGCAGACCTGCTTTCCCCCGCTGCCCACCAGGGACAGGCGCTACATTCCCAGCAATGCCTCTCGTGTTCCTCCCTGACGCCGAGACGCTGTTCCTCTGGGGCCCCGAGCCCTTGCCACGCGCGCTCGACGGCCTGGCGGAGCTGGGCGAGCGTGCCTCCGCGCTGCTCGTGACGCCCGAGGGACTCCAGGAATGCAAGGGGCGCGGACTGCCCCTGCTCTCCACCGTGGAGCGGCTCGCGGTGGCGCGGACCTCCGAGGCCGAGTCCTTCCCCGGCTCCATCGCCCTGTGGACGCTGGCCAGCAAGCTCGCGCTGGAGCTCGTGGCGCGTGAGCGCGTCGTGCCCACCCTGCTGCGGCGGGCCGAGGGCATCGAAGCGCGCTGGGCGGCGGCGCTCTCCGCCTCCGAGGACGCCGGCCGCGTCGCCGCGCTCGCCCGGAGCATGCCGCCCGGCGCGCACGCCGTCCCCGCGGGCCCCAAGACGGACCGCGCCGTCTGGGCCCCGGACGCCTTGCTGCGCGCCTTCCTCGACGCCACCGTCGATGCCTTCGTGCGCGCCGCGCGGGGTGCGCCTTCGTTGTCGTCCCGGCGCCCGTCGACCTGGGACGAGCGCTGGCGCGAGGCGCTCACCAGCGCGCGCCGCGACTTCGAGCCGGAGGGCTTCGCAGAGCGCTCCGTCGTCGACGAGCTGACGCGCTGGAGCGAACCCGCGCTCGGCGCCCGGGACAAGCTGCGCGCGTGCTTCCGGCTGGAGCCCCCGAAGGCGGACGGCGAGCCCTTCGTGCTGAGCTTCCACCTCCAGTCCCCGGACGACCCGAGCCTGCTCGTCCCGGCCGCGGACGTCTGGAAGACACGCGGGCGCAGCCTGGAGAAGCTTGGCCGCGCCTTCCGGGATCCGCAGGAGTCCTTGCTGGAGGCGCTCGGCCGCGCGGCCCGACTCTTCCCGCCGCTGGCCCTGGTGCTGGAGAGCCCACGCCCCCAGGCCCTGCTGCTGGAGCCCGACACCGCGTGGATGTTCCTCTCCGAAGGCGCCCGCGCGCTCTCCGACGCGGGCTTCGGCGTCATCGTCCCGGGCGAGCTCACCTCCTCGGGCCGGCGCCGCCTGCGCCTGCGCATGCGCGTGGGCGCGGGCACGAAGGCCGCGGGGGTCGTCAGCGGCGCCGCCGGGCTCGGGCTCGACGCGCTGCTGCGCGTGGACTGGGAGGCCGTGCTCGGCGACCATCCCCTCACCGCCCAGGAGCTGGCGCTGCTCGCCCGGCGCAAGGCGCCCCTGGTGCGCTTCCGCGGCGAGTGGGTCGCCGTGGCGCCCGACGAGCTCGACGCCATCCAGCGCCACCTGGCCCAGGGCCCCGGCCGCATGGCGCTGAGCGAGGCGGTGCGTGTGTCCCTGCTCGGCGAGACGCGCCACGGCGCGCTCCCCGTCACCGTGCTCGCCACCGGGGCGCTGGAGGCGCGCCTGCGCCAGCTCCGCGAGGGCGGGGCCACGGCCCAGGACGCCCCCCGCGCGCTGCGCGCCACGCTGCGGCCCTACCAGGCGCGCGGCCTGCACTGGCTGGACACGCTGGCCTCGCTGGGGCTCGGCGCCTGCCTCGCGGACGACATGGGCCTGGGCAAGACGGTGCAGGTGCTGGCGTTCCTGCTGCGGCGGCTGGAGCAGGCGCCTGACGAGAAGCACCCCACGCTGCTGGTGGCCCCCACCTCCGTGGTGGGCAACTGGGAGCGGGAGCTGGCCCGCTTCGCCCCCACCCTGCGCCTGACGCCCCACTACGGCGCCGAGCGGGCCCGCGCGGCGCGCGCCTTCCCCCGCGCGCCCGGCGCTGTCGTGCTCACCACCTACGGCCTGCTGCGCCGGGACGCCGCGCTGCTCGCGGGCGTGGACTGGGGCGCGGTGGTGCTCGACGAGGCGCAGAACATCAAGAACGCGGCGTCCGCCACCGCCCGCGCGGCTCGGGCGCTGCGCGCCACCCAGCGCTTCGCGCTCACCGGCACGCCGGTGGAGAACCGGCTGGCGGAGCTGTGGTCCATCCTGGAGTTCACCAACCCGGGCTTGCTGGGGCCGCTGGAGACGTTCCGGCGCGAGCTGGCGCTGCCCATCGAGCGCCACGGCAACCCGGAGGCCGCGGCCCGGCTGCGCCGCCTCGTGAGCCCCTTCGTCCTGCGCCGCCTCAAGAGCGACCCGGCCATCATCTCGGACCTGCCCGCCAAGAACGAGATGAAGGTCGTCTGCACGCTCACGCGCGAGCAGGCCACGCTCTACAAGGCGGTGGTGGACGAGGAGCTGCGGCGCATCGAGGAGGCCGACGGCATGGAGCGCCGGGGCCGCGTGCTCGCGCTGCTGCTGTACACGAAGCAGATCGCCAACCACCCGGCGCAGTACCTGGGGGAGTCCGGCCCGTTGCCGGGGCGCTCGGGGAAGCTGGCGCGCGTGGTGGAGATGCTGGAGGAGGCCCTGGCCGCTGGCGACAAGGCGCTCGTCTTCACGCAGTTCCGGGAGATGGGAGACAAGCTGGTGACGTACCTGTCCGAGCGCCTGGGGCACGAGGTGCTCTTCCTGCACGGCGGCACGTCTCGCAAGGCGCGCGATGAGATGGTGCGGCGCTTCCAGGAGGAGCCCCACGGCCCGCGCGTCTTCGTGCTGTCCGTCAAGGCGGGGGGCACGGGGCTCAACCTGACGGCGGCGAACCACGTGTTCCACTACGACCGCTGGTGGAACCCCGCCGTCGAGGACCAGGCCACGGACCGCGCGTACCGGATTGGCCAGACGCGCGCGGTGCAGGTCCACAAGCTGGTGTGCGCGGGCACCGTCGAGGAGAAGGTGGACCGCCTGCTCGAACAGAAGCGCCAGCTCGCCGACACCGTCGTGGGCACGGGCGAGCACTGGGTGACGGAGCTGGACACCACCGCGCTGCGCGAGCTGTTCTCCCTGTCCGAGGGCGCCGTCGCGGATGAAGGCGAGGAGGACGGGGACGTCGCGCGCGAGCGTGCCCCGCGCCCGAAGGGCCGGACGCGCGTGAAGAAGGCGGTGTCACGATGAGCGGCAGGGACTTCTGGGGCTGGCCGTCCACGCCGAAGCGCCCGCCGCCCGCGCACGGCATCAAGATGAAGAAGGCGGGCACCACCTGGTGGGGCCAGCGGTGGCTGGAGGCGCTGGAGCGCGTCCTGGGAGGAGACTCGGGGCGGCTGTCCCGGGGGCGGACGTATGCGCGGGCGGGGCGCACGCATGACCTGGTCGTCCAGCGCGGCAAGGTCACCGCGCGGGTGACGGGCTCGCGCCCGAAGCCCTATGCCATCTCGTTGACGCTCAAGCCGCATGACGAGGGCGTCTGGGAGAAGGCCATCGCGGGGATGGCGGGCAAGGCGCAGTACGCCGCGGAGCTGCTCGCGGGGACGATGCCCCAGGCCATCGACGAGGTCTTCCTCGCGGCGGGCGGCAGCCTCTTCCCACGCAACCGCAAGGAGCTGATGACCGAGTGCTCGTGTCCGGACTGGGGCGACCCGTGCAAGCACGTCGCCGCGACGCACTACGTCCTGGGCGAGGCGTTGGACCGTGACCCGTTCCTCCTGTTCGAGCTGCGCGGCCGGACGAAGGAGCAGGTGCTGAGCGCGCTGCGGGCCGCGCGTGGGGCGGGCTCGGCCGGAGAGGTGGAGGCGCCGCGCGGCGCGGCGAAGCGGAGGCGGGCGGCGCCCGACGCGACCGTGATTCCGAGCGTGAAGCCGGGCAAGCTGACGCGGGCCGGCTACGACGTCCCGCGTGAGCCGCTGCCGGCGCTGAGCTTCACCTTCGACGCCCCCACCGCCCACGGCATGGTGCTGCGGCAGTTGGGGGCGCCAGCGTCCTGGAGCGCGAAGGACGCGCCCGGGGAGGTGCTCGCGCCCCCGGTCCGCGCGGCGGCGGAGCTGGCGCGGCGCATCGCGCTCCAGGAGCCCGGGGAGCCGGACGCGCCAGCCAAGGCGCCGCGGGGCCGGAGCCGCGCGAAGCCGCCGGCGCCTCGCGCGAAACGTGGGAAGCGCGGCTGAGCGCGCGTCAAGGCCGTGGGGTGGTGACTGGACTCACCAGGGCACGAACGCCTGTCACCAGCTCGCGCGCACGCGGAGGGGACCTTGGCTCCACCCGCGGCCCGCAACCGCTGGGATTGTCAGGGCATCCTGGGTGCGGCTCCCTGACGCTTCGTCTGGCCCGGGAGTTGCTGTTGGGTTCAGCCTGTCTCCCGCGACACGCCCTCAACCCCATCGACTTCAGGAGTCCCTCCCATGAAAGGCATCAAGCTCGGCGGCTTGTTCAAGAGCCCCTCCGTCCCCAAGAGCCCCTCGGCCTCCGGCAGCGGGACGAACAAGCCGAGCACCCCTCCGGCCGTGGAGTCGAAGCCCACGCCCAAGCCGAGCCCCATCCAGGACGGGTTCGACGCGCAGGGCAGCAAGCCCTCCACCAGCAAGGTGAACACCCCGCCCACGCAGCAGCCGGGCAAGGACGTCACCTCGTCGTTCGGCGCGAACCCGCTGGGCTACTCGGGGCAGAACGTGCTGAACGCCTACAACATGTTCCCGGGCGGCGCGCCCCAGGGCGTGGCCCTGCCCACCGCCCAGAAGCCCTTCGTCAACGCCAATGACTCGAAGGTGACGCTCAACGCCCACCAGCACCAGGGCAACACGAACCTGTCCGTCTCGCCCGCTGGTGGCCAGGGCATCCCCGCGCACTACATGCACTACCTCTCCACGGGCGAGGGCAAGTTCGCGGGCATCCAGGGCGTGCCGCTGCACCCGCGTCCGGGCGAGCCGAACACGGTGGTGACGGGCGCGCTCAACGGCTGCGCCGTCCACGCCCTGCACGACACGAAGAACAACAACCTGTCCTTCCTCCACCACGCGGACTACTCGAAGAACGGCAAGGCGGAGCTGGACGGCTTCCTCTCGCAGCACCCGAACCTCAAGCCGGCGGGGAGCCTCACGCCTGGCGACTACTCGCACCCCACCGGCAAGTACGGCGACCCGACGGGCGCCACGCCCTTCATCCAGTACTCCCAGGGGGCTGGCGGCAGTCCAGGGCAGTGGAACATCGTCGGTCAGCTCAACACCTACAAGAACGGTGGCACCCCGGGGGGCCGCCCCGAGCTGATGCGCCCCACGGACCTCCAGGTGCCCTTCATGCAGACCATCCCGGTGGACGTGCCCTGAGCTGCCGCTGGGCTCGCCGTTGAGTAGCGGGTCGCCCTGGCCATCCGTTGGATTCCAGCCGCGCGTCCGCCGCGTCCGTTCATGAGGCCACACAGGAAGGTGGCCTCCCGGTGCCATGCGCCGCTTCGTGCATAGGGTGCGCACGACGCATGGCCACCCTGGACTCCTCAGCTCCCTCCTGGCTCACGCGCGGTGCGCTGTTCAGCGGCAAGCTGCTCGTCATCGCCGCGGCGGTGGTGGCGCTCGTGCTGCTGCTGGCGCGGCTCTACCTCATCGTCCTGCCGACCGTGGGGGCGTTGCTGCTGGCGACCTTGCTGCATCCCCCCGTCCGGTGGCTGTCAGACCACCGAGTGCCCCGGTCGCTCGCGACGCTGTTGGCGCTGCTGGTGCTGCTCCTGGTGGGGGCGGCGGGGATGTTCCTGCTCGTGCCCCGCATCGTCCAGGAGGTCAGCGCGGCGGGCTCGAACGTGCAGGCGGGGCTGGAGGGCCTCGTCGCGAGGATGACGCAAAAGCTCCCCGTGTCCCGGGAGCAGGTCGACGGCCTGTTCGAGCAGGGGCTCGACTTCTTGAAGTCGAACGTCGGGCGCATCACCACCGGCGTCCTCGCGGGCGCCAACTTCGCAGCGCAGGCCGTGGCGGGCCTGTTGCTGACGCTGACGCTGCTGTTCTTCTTCGTGAAGGACACCGAGCGGCTCGGGGGGTGGGTGCTGGCGCGGGCCTCTCCGGAGCGCAGGGACACCGTGCGCGCGGTGGGCCTGCGCGCCTGGAAGACGCTCAGCGGCTATCTGCGCGGCGTCGTCACCATCGCGCTGGCGGACGCGGTGGGGATTGGCGCGGGCCTGGCCATCATCGGCGTGCCGCTCGTTCTCCCGCTGGCGGCGCTCACCTTCGTGGGCGGGTTCTTCCCCGTCATCGGCGCCACCCTGGCGGGCGGGGTCGCGGTGCTGGTGGCCCTCATCACCAACGGGCCGCTCGACGCGCTCCTGGTCCTGGCCGTGGTGCTGGGCGTGCAGCAACTGGAGGGAAACGTCCTGGAGCCCCTGGTGATGGGACACGCGGTGCCGCTGCACCCGGTGGTCATCCTGCTGTCCATCACCGCCGGAGGCGTGCTCTTCGGCGTGGCCGGCGCCTTCCTCTCCGTGCCCGTCGCCGCGGTCCTCTCCGCCGCGGGCAACGAGCTGCGCCTGCGCAACGAGGCGCGCGTCCTGGAGAAGCCTTCGACGATTGCACCGCCGTGAGCCGGCGGCGGCGTCAGGGGAAGTGGTCCACCACCTGGGCGTTGGACCACGGATGCGCGCGGGTGTGGCCGGGGCGGGAGCCGGGGTACTTGGACATGCCCGTCTCGTTGCCCAGGATGAAGCACACCGGGTACTCGCTGCCGTCCGGCGTCCTCACGCGCGTGTAGCGGCCCTGGATTTTCTCGCCGCCCGTCCAGATGCGCCCGTAGAAGAGCGTGTTGGCTGGGAGGCGGTCCATGGGCTCATCGAGCCGGCTGGTGATGGGGCCGTCGCTGACGACGATGCTGTAGTTCGTCTGGTACGAGTCGTCCGGCTGTTGAATGTCGAGCTGGATGTGTCCGCGGGACCTCAGGTCGAGCCCGAGCTGACGCATGGACTCCAGGGCTTCGGGAGGGCAGCGCGCGGGCTCGGGCCGGACCTGCGTGCTTGAGCAGGCATTGAGACTGGCCGCAGTGAATGCAGCCAGCAAGTAACGGTGGAGTCGGGGGGCGCAGCGCGCGAGTGGCTCGGTCGTGGACATGGCATCTCCCGGCCATGGCGGCTCGGCGGTGGAGTACGGAAGGGCCGTGGCGGGTGTGCCAGTGTCGACTGGTCCTGCGGTGCGCGCCAGTTGCTGAACAGGATGGGACGGAGCGGGCGCGCCATGCGGCGGGCCCAGGAGCATCAGTCCCCAGGCCATACACGCAACAAACCGCAGGACTCCGGCGACTCGCAGCCACCGGCCCTTGGGCCGCGGCTCCAGCGGGCCCGCTGGGTCCGTGCGAGGTTGTGTCTGGACCTCCGAGAACACCCGGCGTCGTAGCCAGCGGCCCATGCGATGGTGCTGAACCCGGGCCGCGCGCAGGGCGCTCGCATGAATGAGGGCCACTTCCTCTCCCGGTGCCACGGGGCCCCAGGTGTCCTCGTCGCGTGTCGTGCGGGTCGCCGTGGAGGGCCCCTCGTACCAGCCGAACAGCGGAACGTCCCAGTCCGGTCCCGCGTGAGCCTGGGCCTGTTGGACTTCCCGGGCGAGGTCTCCGGCGCTGCGCGGCCGGGCCTCGGGGGCGAACGCGAGCAGTCCCTCAATCCAGCGTGCGAACGGCTCGGGCACACGCGGGTTGAGGGCACGCAAGGTGGCGGAGGTCACTGGGGCGTGCGCCTTGTCCAGGACGAGCGGCGGATACTGCTCCACCACCAACCGGTGAAAGGTGACGCCCACCGCGTACAGCTCGTCCGCCACCGTGTAGAGATAGTGCTCGGAGCGGGCGGCCTGCCGTGGAGCCTGCATGCTCCAGAGGATGGCCTGGGGACTGCGATAGGGGCCGGTCCCGGGCGGTAGCCGTGCGGCGGAGGTGATGGGGGCGGCACGGGGGTGCCAGCCCGCGCCCCAGTCCAGCACCACCAACCTTCCGCGCTGCTCGACGCGGAGGTTCTCCCCCTTGAAGTCGCGGTGAAGCACCTGTCTGCGATGCGCGGCGTCCAAGGCCCACGCGGCCTGCGCCAACAGGCCGGCGACGTGTCTTGCTGTCGGATTGCGCGTCCGAGACCAGTCATACAATGTGCGGCCTCGCACGTACTCCATCACAAGGTAGGGATAGGCGGCGGCCCCAGCGCGCCAGATTCCCTGCGCTCGCAGCCGCACCACGCCAGGATGGCGGAGCAGGTGAAGCGTTCGTGCCTCGCGCTGGAAGCGTGGGTCGCTGGGGGCGTGGGCCAGCTTGAGCGCGTAGCTGCGGCCTTCGGAGCGCGAGCGCACCTCATACACCGTGCCGTTGCCGCCGCCTCCGATGCTGCGCTCCACGCGCCAGCGCTCCACGCGGGTACCGGCAGGCAGGGCCTGTGGAGACAGCACGAGGGGCCCTGGGGAAGATGAGTCCGACTCCAGTCGCATGACGGGTTCCTTTTCGGCTGTCGCGCACGTCTATGGTTGCAGGCGCGCCCATCGCGCACCGCGACGCCGGCCCGTGTCCCAAAGCTCCAGCGCGTAGGCGTGGGGTGGGCGCTTGGGGGCGGGCCACTGCACGACGGCGATTGCGCTCTGTCCGGGGCGCAGACGCGGCTCCTGCAACAGGAGGGGCAGCTCCATCGCCTCGCCTGTTGGCCGCCCGTTCGAGTCCAACGCTGTCAGCCGCGCGATGCCCGGCTGCCAGGGCGCCTCGCCCGGTGGGTTCTCCAGCTTCACCGCGAGCGCCACCCACGAGCCGGAGCGGTAGCTGTCAAGCTGGCGGACCTTGAGTTCCGCCTCGCTGGCTGGGTCATCCATCCACTTGACGAGGACCCCCTTGGGGTCAATGGCGCCAGAGAAGACGGCGCTCGCGAGCCCTGGTTGCGGCACCGGCCGCCGCGCCGTGGCCAGCCGGGCCTCCAGCAGTGCGTTGCGCTCACGCAGCGCCACCAGCTCGGCTTCCAGTTGCGTCACGGTGGCGGGGTGGCGCCGGACATCGACGACCGAATCCACCACGTTGGCCTCGGTGGTCAGCTCCAGGACGAGCCGCTGGGGCGCGGCTGCGTCCGTGAAGCGCAGCACCAGGGGCGGAACGCCCTGGGCTGGGATGGCGACGGCGGGCTGAAGCAGCAGATGTGACCCGGTGACGTCCAGCCGGGTGAACAGCCCGCGCAGGGCCTCGGGCAGCTCACCTTCCAGCACGGCGTCCGAGTCGAGCAGCACGGTCGTCACCACGCCGGGCGCCAGCCGGAGCCGCTGGACAGGCTCACCCGCGCCCGCGCTCAGGGCGACGGCCCGCTCGACACGCCGCCAGCGTTTCGTGTTCGGCGCCTGGGCCAGCGCCGCCGAACCCAACAGGAGCACCACCGCCGTCATCACCAACGAGCCAGGGGGGAACACGCAGGGGCAACCTCCAGGGTTCTAACCTACTCGACAGGGATGACACGGCGGGACGCCTGAACGCGCCTCCGTCTGGCACCTTGGAATGGGCGATGTCTACCTGAAAGGTAGTCAGGTTCGCGCAGGACGTTCAGCGGTCGTCGGGAGCGCTCCCGGGCCGCGCCGGAAGAAAAAGCACCGGGCCCGCGATGGGTTGCCCCGCGTGTTGGCGTCTTCCACTTCGAGCGCCGCCTTCCATACCCCTGGAGAGGTATCCACCGCCGTCCCTGGCGTCGCTATGAGGGAGCGTCATGGGAGAGCAGAGCGCGTCTCGTCTGGAGGGCGACCGTTATCAGCACCTGCTGAGCTGGTACGAGCTGCTCCGGCTGCTCGACGCGGGCAGTCCCTTCTCGCACGGCTACGTCGAGCACCCGGAGGCGGGCTCGGCGGACGACGTGACGCTGCACGCGCGGCCCGGTGCTGGCGTGGCCAGCCGGTACATGCAGGTGAAGTGGCACGTCGACCACCGGGACACCTATTCCCTGGCGAGCCTGGTGACGCCGCCTCGGGTGGGCCGCTCCCTGCTGCGGAAGCTGCTGGAGAGCTGGTTGGTGCTGCGTCCCCTGGGGCCCGTCGAAGTCTGGCTGTTGAGCAACTGGTCGTCGTCGGCGGACCTGGGCCGCTATCTGCATGGCAGGGACCACTGCTTCACCGACGCGTTCTTCGAGCAGCCGCCACGAGGCGCCCTGAAGGAGCACTGGGCGGCGTGGGAACAACGGCTCTGCGTGCCGGCCGAGACGCTGCGGGCGTTCTGCAAGGATTTGCGCTTGCGGCTCGGCGTGGGTGGCATCGCCGACGTGGAAGAGCAGGTGGACGACCGGATGGGGCGGCTGGGCCTGCGCATGGGACGGCAGCCGCGCGCCATCGCGGTGGACGGGCTCCGGGAGTGGATTGAGGTCGGCGGCGGCAGGAAGTACGTCACCCCGGAGTCGCTGCGGGAGGCCCTTCGCGCGTGGGGGCTGCTGGCCTCACGCGAGGACGCGCCCGCCGTGAGCCTCTGGATTCATGGGTGGGCGCGACGTGTGTGGGAGCAGCCTCCCACCGAGGAGCTGGACTGGACGCCGCACTTCGACCGCGACGCGCGGACGGTGCCGTCGGAGGCGGTGTGGCGGGACGCGCTGCTGCCGTCGCTGCTGGCCGCGCGACAGCGGCTGTCGAGGCGGCCTGACGGCGCGTTGATTGACCTGCGGGGCAAGCTGCCGCTGAGCACGGTGCTGGCGGTGGGCTTCCACTTCCCGGAGGTGGGCGGCTACCGCTTCCGCGTCGGGCAGCCCACGCGGGGAGAGACCTTCTTGTGGCGCTCGGACGCGAAGCCGTCTGCGCGCAGGTTGCGGGTCACCGGGCACGAGGGCAACGCGGACGCCACGGGGCTGCTGGTGGTGTTCCAGGTGACGGGGGACGCGCGCGCGGACGTGGAGCGCTTCATGGCCGAGCGGCCGGGGCACTTCCGCGCCGTGCTCTACCTGGAGCCGGAGGACGGGCCGCATGACGGCGCCGTCGGCTCGGCCGCGGACGCGGTGGCGTTCGCCGTCCAGGCGCGTGAGCAGCTCCGGCGCGCGCGCAACGAGCTGCGCACGGCGGTCACGCACCTCATCCTCTACGCCCCCGCGGCGTGCTGCGTGTTCCTGGGGCAGCGGCTCAACGCCGTGGGCCCTGTCGTGTCCTACGAGCGCACCGGCGCAGGTGGCTACGCGCCGGCGCTCACGTTGCAGACGGGGTGAGCCCATGCCGCCGACTCCAGCCCCCGCGCTTCGTACTGAGTGCAGCACCCTCCGGAGAGGTCCTTCACATGTCTGCCATTGACCTGATGTTCCCCGTGCAGGGCGGCCCGGTGCCGATCGACCATGCCTATCCCCTGTTTTCTTCGCTCTCCCGCCGCGTTCCTGGACTGCATGAACGCAAGGATGTGGGTGTCTTCAATCTGCGCGGGACGCGGATGGGTAGGCAATGGCTCCGGATGGAGGGCGGCACGCTGCGGTTGCGCTGTGGCCCGGAGGCGCTCGCGGACCTGCTGGCGTTGGCGGGGAGCTCGCTGGCGCTCGCGGGGCAGGCGCTGCGCTTGGGGATGCCCACCGTCTACCCGCTGCTGGCGACACCGACGACGCTCTCGGCGCGAATCGTCACCTTCAAGCACGCGATGGACGAGGCGACGTTTCAGGCCTCCACGCTGAGGTTCATGGCGGCGCTGGGGTGTTCGGGGACGCCCTCCGTGGGGCGCCGGCGCATGGTCTCCATCGCCGGGAACAAGGTGATTGGCTTCGCGCTCACCGTGAGCGGGCTATCACCCGAGTCCTCCCTGTTGCTCCAGGAGCGCGGACTCGGCGGACGGCGCCACATGGGCTGTGGCCTCTTCCTGCCCCCACGTCTTCGCGTGGCCTTGAATGCGGCGGAGGGCGAGGCGGTGGGGAACTCCATGTGATGGCGGCCACGCACCTGCTGGCCAAGGGCGTCCGGCAGGGCGCCGTCCCCGTCACGCTCAATGTAATTCTGAGAGGCATTGGGCAACTTTATCCGAGGCTCATCGTTACGGCTTGGTCCAGCCATGCGCGCAGCGCTTCGCCTTCAATCCGGACGGGCGCGTTCTCGTGACCCAGATCAACCCAGGAGGCTTGGGCCGCCTGTAGTCCGACGGCGCCGTGGAGCGCTGCCCCGGAAAGCCGCGCGCCGTGAAGGACCGCGCCTTCCAGAAGTGCGCCTCGGAGGTTCGAGGACGCGAGGTTGGCGTTGACCAGGTAGGCGCCGCGAAGGTCCGCGCATTGAAGGTCCGCGCCTTGGAGATCTGCTTCGTAGAAGCTGGCTCGGAGCGCGTTCACATGCGTCAGAATGGCCCCGCGAAGCACCGCATGGTCCAGGTTGGCCTTTGAAAGCTGCGTCCTGGAGAGGCTGGCATTGATGAAAGATGCGGACGCCAGGTTGGCGTGGGCGAGCTCCGCCATGTCCAGACTGCATCCATCCAGGCGTGTCCCAGGAAGCGCGGCCTCCGATAGCTCTCGCGACGACAGGTCGAGTGAGGACAAGTCAGCGTCCTCCAGGTGGAGACGCTTGCCTTGCTGTCCCACGGAACGCAGCCATTCCGCATGCCAAACCAATGCATTGATGAGCTCCGAATTCATGGTCGCACTCTGATCCAGTTGAGCAGTCATGGGTTCAACATATGCACTGCACGGCGAATTTTTCGGGCCGACCCCGAGGCTGGCTTCCCACCGCGCGTCCCCAGATAGGCTATGCTTTCGCGAATGGCCAATACCGTTGGCGTGAACAAGATGTCCGTTGTCACCAAGGACTCCATGGTGTCACCGTCGCCTTTCCGGACGTGTGCAAGACGCCAGGTCCCGCGGGGCCGGTTCCCATTCCCTATCCCAACATCGCCAGGTCCTCGGATACCGGCCAAGGTACCAAGAAGGTCTCCGTGGAAGGCAGCCCGGTGTGCGTGAAGGACTCCCACTTCAAGACGAGCACCGGAGACGAAGCTGGCACCGCGGGCGGCGGCGTGGTCTCCGGAAAGACGAAGGGCAAGGCCGAGTTCGTCAACTACTCCTTCGATGTGCAGTTCGAGGGCAAGAACGTGGCGCGCGCCTTCGACCTCATGCTGCACAACGACAAGAACACGCCCCCCGCGCCGCTGATGCAGCCGCCTGTCGTCGGGCTCGGCAAGCGACCCGAGGAGCTCCCCTGCGATACCTGTGGGAAGGAGCTCTAGGCCATGGACGCGTCCCATCGCAGCGGCAAGCCCCGCGCCAGGCAGGCCTTCTCCGAAGAGCGCATCCTCGCGCCGCGAGTGGGGTGGTTGGCCGGGGCGAGCGCGAGCGGGGCGCTGCTGGTGGACTTCGAGGGCAACCGGAGCGGTCCGCTTCCTGCGCGCACCACGGTGGCACTGGCGCCAGACGTCATCCGGCGCGCTTCGGTGGAGCGGCAGGGGGCGCTCCTGCTCTTCGAGAAGGGGGACCCCGCTCTGCCCGTCCTCGTCGGGCTCCTTCAGCGCGACAGCCCCGCGCCGCTCACGGAGGCCCTCCTTGAGTCGCTGGGCACAGGTCCAAAGGAAGCCCAGGTGGATGGCAAGCAGGTGCACATCGACGCACGGGAGGAAGTCACGCTGACGTGTGGCAAGGCGAGCCTCACCCTGCGGCGCAACGGTGACGTCATCCTGCGCGGCGTCAACATCCGGACCGAGGCGGAGCAGGTGCAGCGCATCAAGGGCGGGAAGGTCCAGGTCAACTGAGCAGGTGCCCTGGGGATGCCGCTGGCGCAGGCAATGAACCGCGGCACCTGGAGCGGCTCGGGGCGTCGCAGTCCTTCTGGAGGCAGCCATGGGGAAGACGTCACAGACCACGGCGAGGAAGAACACCGTCAACAAGGTTCCCCTCAAGAAGAAGAGCGTCAGGAAGAAGGCTGCTGGAGGGACGGTGAGCAAGAAGGCCGCGGTCGCGAAGAAGCCGAAGCCTCCGCCTTCACCGCACTCCTGGGAGGGCTCCTACCTCGCCGATGACCACGAGCACGGCTGCGTCAGCCGGCACATCAGCGCCTATACGATGAGCAACCTGTGCAGTCACCGCCACCAGGCGCGGCTGAAGGCGCAGCAGACCCCGGCGAAGTACACATGGCCGGCGGATGCCGACAAACAACCCGACACCGCTGGGGCGTGGGACATCACCGTCGACGGCAACTTCGAGACCAGCGCCCGAACGCCCTTCTACCATGAGTCGCATCACATCGTGGCCAACGCGGAACTCAAGGCCGCTGTGATTGACGCGGGCGAGGGCATTGAACCCAGGGGGCGTGTGCCGCTGATTGTCCGCTCGGGGCTGATGCGGGAGGGCTACAACCTCAACAATCAGCTCAACATGATCATCCTGCCGATGGTGAAGTACGCCGCAGTGGCGCTCGGCCTGCCGCTGCATCGCAAAACACCCCTCCACTTCCACCACGCGACCTACAGTTCGTACATCAGGAAGCAATTGGTGAAGCTCTTCGCCTGGGTCAAGAAGGCCGCTGCCGACCACGAGGTTCCGGAATACGAGAACACGCGTGATGCGGTGGAGACGCTTTCAAAGGATGTCTATCCGCGGTTGGTCGCGGCTGGCGAAGCCATGAAGGCTGGCGACATGGCGGGAGATTCGCTGGAGGACATTCCTCACCACTTCCTCGGCAAGAACCGGGACCAGAGTGTAGACATGATGAATGGCTTTGCGCCCTGAGCGAGGGCACCTCACCTCCCAAGGAATTGATTGAATGATGCGATTCCGGCTTCTCGACACAATGGGCAACGCCAACGACCGGGACCTCTGCTTCCTCATCCGGTTCGTCGAGGGTGTCGAGGGCAAGTCCTATACCACCAACCTCGGAGAGCGGTTGAGCCCCTTCTATCCGAAGGATGCCCGCATCCCGATGAGCCCGGAGCACCCGGGCATCAAGCTGTCAGCACTGATTGGCAATGAGCGGAGCATGTTGCTTGCCTCCTCCTCCTTCAAGGAGGCCATCCAGAAGCACTGCACGAACGAGGTTGAATATCTCCCATTCACGCTCTACGACCACCGCAACCGCCCCTACAGCGACGACTACTTCATCATCAATCCGATTGGCACCTTCGACTGCCTGGACCTCGAGGCGAGCGATATCTCCTGGAGCAAGAATGCTCCGAAGAAGGTCCTCCGCATTCGCGAGTACGTCCTGGACCGCGCGAAGATGCAGAGCGCACCCCAGCTCTTCCGGGTGGACGGGGACCCGTCCGAGTATGTCATTGGCCGGGAGTTGGCGCGGGAGATGTACGACCGCAAGCTCACCAACATCCGCTGGACGGAGCTGCGCTTCAGCGACGAGCCGAAGACATGAACGAAACCCTCTCTCCATCCTCCCCTCGCGCCGTGACGCGCCGCCCGCCGCTGCTGTGGGACGTGCTCGCGGAGCACCTGGAGGAAGCCAGCTTCCTCTGGACGCAGCGGGAGCGGGCGATGGGCTCCCCGGAGGACACCCTGCCCGAAGTCGAGGCGGGTGATGAGGCCCGCCTGCGAGCCCATCTGGACGGGCTTCGCGTAGGGGGACCGCCGGTCGCGCTCCGGTTGCTGCGGCCCGCGCTGGAGAGCGAGGAGCCCGGATGTGTGTCCTCCGCCGCCTTCGTGTTGCTCGCGTCCGGCGAGCAGGCGCTGGTGCTGGAGCGGTGGGTGGAAGACGCGGAGCGGCGCCCGTGGCTGCGGCACGCGCTGGCGCTGTGCGAGCGCCCGGAGCTGGACGCCGCGCTGCTCGAACTGCTGCCGCGTCTGGCGCCAGCGCTCCAGGCCGAGCTGCTCGACGTCCTCGCCTTCCGGCACGTCGACGCGGGCCCGCTCCTGGAGCGCCTGACCCTCGCGGACTCGGAGCCAGCGCTCCTCGCGGCCGCCTTCCGCGCCGCGCGGGTGACGCAGCCGCCGGTGCTGGCGACCTGGCTGCGCAAGGGGGTGGAGGACGTCCGGCCCCTCGTGCGTGATGCCGCCATTGAAGCAGGGCTGCTCCGGGGCCTGCGCGCGGCCTGGCAGTCCTGCCGCGGGCTCGCGACAGAGGGGGCTGCGCCTCGCCTGGCGATGCTCGCGCTGGCGGTCGGCGGGGCTCCCGCCGACGTGGAGGAGCTGGTGCGGGCGCTGGACAGGCCCGAGCTGCGCGCGGAGGCCCTGTGGGCGCTCGGCTTCAGTGGACGGCTGGCGGCGGCGGACGCGGCCCTGGCCGTGCTGAAGGAGCCGGCGCCGGAGGTGGCGTGGCTGGCCCTGCGGACCTTCTCCGTCATCACCGGCCTGTCCACGGAGGATGTCTTCACGCGCGAGGAGGACGAGGACGACGTGGCGCCACCTTCAGGCGCCGTGTCCTCCTGCCTGCCGCCACCGGAGCACCGTCCCGTTCAGGTCCACGTGGCCCAGGTGGAGCGGTGGTGGGCGCGGGCCCGCGACCGCTTCAAACCGGACGGCCGCTACCGGGATGGCGTGCCGTGGACACCCGAGGCGCTGCTCCAGGCCCTCCACCTGGCGCCGATGCGCCACCGCCCGGCGCTGGCCTTCGAGCTGGCCGTCCGGAGCCGGGGCGCCTGCCAGGTGGAGACCCGGAGCTGGTGCGGACACCAGCGCGCGCGGCTCCGGGCCGCCGGGGCGCTGTCCCTGGAGCGGCTCACGCGCGGCTTCGACGGGTGGATGAACGCATGAGCGCGCCCCGTGAGCCCCACCCGCGAGCCGTGCTCGGGGTCATCACCGCCATCGGAGCCGTGACGTCGGTGGGACGTGATGCCGCCTCGGCGTGCGCCGCCATCCGGGCAGGCATCTCCCGTCCGCGCAGGGTGAGCCACTTCCAGGTGTTGGAGCCGGAGACCCAGGACACCGTCCCACTCACCGCGCACCCGCTCCAGGGCTACACGGACGGCTTCGTGGGGATGGGGAGGTGGCTGCGCCTGGCGCGAGGCTGCCTCCGTGAGGTGTTGGAGACGCCGGGGCTTCCTCGCCCCTCCGACGCGAAGTTCTGGGGCCGCACGGCGCTGCTGATGGTCATCCCCTCCATCCATGATGAGGTGTTCGAACTGGAAGGGGAGGATGGCCTGGACGGCGTCCGCGAGCACTGCCTCCGCCCGCTCCGGGACGCGCTGGGGCTGTCCCTGCCCGACGCGAATGTGTGGGTGGTGGACCAGGGGCCCGCGGGAGTGGCGGCGGCGGTCCAGCAGGCTTCGGGCGAGCTGTGGCGGGCCGGCTTCAAGCGAGTCCTGGTGCTCGCGGTCGACTCCCTGCTGGAGCCCGAGACGCTTCAGGTGCTCGACGAGGAGGGCCGCCTGAAGGTGGGCGACAATCCCGTGGGCCTGATGCCCGGCGAGGCCAGCGCGTGCTTCCTGTTGGAGCAGGAGGGCGAGGCGCGCCAGCGTGGCGCGGCGCCGCTGGCCCTGGTGACGGGCGTGGCCACCGCGCAGGAGCGCCTCCACCTGTACGCGGGCCACGTCAGTCAGGGCGAGGGGCTCGCGGCCTGCATCCTCGATGTGCTCGCGCGCGGCCCGAGCCCGGCTCTCTTCGAGGGGGACGTCTACTCCGACTTGAACGGCGAGGAGTGGCGCGCGCGGGAGTGGGGGACCGCGCTCGTCCGCGTGGGGGAGGCGCTGCACGCGCCGAACGTTCATCTCCCCTGCGTGTCGGTGGGGGACGTCGGCGCCGCGAGCGGAGCGCTGGGGGTCTGCCTGGCGGTCCACGGCTTCGTCCGAGGACTTTCCCGGACGGGGCAGGCCCTGGTCGTCTCCAGCTCCCCCTGGGGCACCATGGGCTGTCTGCGTCTCCACTCCGCGGGGGCCTGACGCCCGGCCCTCATCCCCGCTTCGAGGTGCGCCCATGGCCTCCCGCTTCCTGCCCGCCGTCATCGAAAACGCCCTGGACGACAACCGGGCCCTGCGACGGGTGCTCGTTCGTGGGACGGGGCGTGCGCGGCACATCCTGACGTTCTGCGGCAACTGCCGCATCGCGGGCATCGGCGCGCTCTTCCTGACGGGCACCTCGGAGCCCTTCCTCCACCGCCTGCATCAGAGTGGGCGGGCCTTCGCCCACTACCTGCGCAACGTGGGGAACGCCGACGTGCGACTGAGCCTCTCGCGGCCCTTCTTCGACGCGGTCGGCGCGGGAGACTTCGACGGCGCGGCGCTGATTGCACAGCACGCGCGGCGGACCTGGGCCCAGGGTGAGGAGTACGAGGAGGACTTCCTCTTCATCGAGTTCCTCATCCAGCACGGCGTGCTGGGGGCCAAGGTGGCCGACTGCGAGGACCTCCTCGCCCGCTACGAGCGCGCGCTGCGCGGCGCCGAGGACCTCCGGCTCGACGTGTGCCGGGCCCTGCTCCAAGCAGACGCGGAGGCCTTCAATCAGGCGCTCGCGTTGTTCCTCTCGGACAGAAAGGACCGGCTGGAGGCGCAGGCGGAGACCACGACCTTCCCCGAGGAGCTGCTCGCCACCGAGTGGAACTTCTCCCTCGAGGGACTGGTGCTGGCGCGGCTGGCCGAGCGCAGCGGGCTGGAGACCGAGGAGGACTACCTCCACGTCCCGTCACTCGCACGCGCGCCGGCCCGGACGCGGCCGGGTGAAGACTCGTGGATGGAGGGCGACTGAGGTTCGTGCCGGCCCCGGCCTCCGCGGAGGGGGCTCCTGCCTTCAGGAAGACAACTCCCTGGCGAGCGCCTTCGCCACGAAGCCCTGACCCGGTCCTCCCTCCGCGAGCAGCGCACGGAAGCGCTCCCTCGCGCCCTTGGCGTCACCCAGCCGCTCGGCTGCCGCGAGCGTGGCCTGGTACGCGTCCCGCACATCGAGGCTGGTGACTTCGTAGCCGTAGCCCTGCACGAGCCAGTGGAGCGCGAGCAGGCCCGCTCCCAGGGCGAAGGCGGGCTGCTTCTGCACGAAGGCGTGGGCCGCGCGCGTCAGCGTCTTCGGGTCGCAGGGCGTCTGGCGCGCGAGCCCGAGGGCCTCGTCGTAGAGCCCCGCGTCCTTGGCCGCCGCGAACCACTTGCCCTCTTCTCCCGGTGTGCTGCGCACGAGGTCCGCGAGCACCTCGCTCGCGGCCTTGTGTGGATACTTCCTGGCGACAGCGCGAAAGGTCGCCAGGTAGGTGCCACCCTGGTTGGCGAGGTGGCCATAACGCTGGTACGCCTCTTCGGCGCGCCCCGCGGCCAGCAGCAGGGCCTCGCAGGCGCGCGCCACGGCGTAGGGGTTGTTGTTCAGCCCGCGCTCCGCCTCGGCGTAGCGAAGGGCCTCCTCCGTCCGACCCTGCGCCGCGAGCGCCTTCACGCCGTACTGGCGGTCATGCCACATCTTGTACGGCGCCAGCTCCAGCAGCGCGAGCACGTCGTCGTAGCGCCCGGCGGCGACGAGCGCGCTCAGGCAATTCGAGGTGCCCTTGAAGAAGCTGTGCAGGTCGGGCGAAGGCGACCAGGCCAGCCGCACCGTGCCGATGAGGTTGTCGGCCCAGGCCGAGGCGACGTCTGGCGCCGCGCACAGCGCGCCCCAGTGGTGGCCGAGCGATTCGATGTAGGGGATGTCGTCGGCCTGGTAGGCCTCCCAGAGCCGCTCCAGCCACGCGTCGCGGGCCGCCGCGTCCACGGGCGCGCTCGCGATGAGGGGCACGAGCTCGGCGATGGCGTGGTTGACGGCCGTGCCAATGGCGCCCGAGGAGCTGTCGACGTGCGCCAGCGCGGGGGACACGCGCTCCAGGAAGAGCACCGCGCCCTCCGCCGCGAGCACGGGGTCCTTCTTGGCGGCCTGCTTGATTTCCGTCACCGCCTGCTTGACGCAGGTGATGGCCGGCTGCGACTTCCAGCCGAAGGCGTGACGGCGAAAGCGCGCCTTGAACTCCCACTTGTGTGCCACGGCCTTCACCCTCACCGAGTGTCCTCCTGTCCGTGAAGGGGGGACTGGCGCACCCGGCACGGCGCCCGGGCGCGGCGCGCGAGCTTGCCGGTGCGGGGCGCGAGGAGCAAGGCAGCGGAGCGCCCAACCCACTTCCTTTTCACTTCACGCGAGGACTGTCGCGAGGCATCAGGTCATCCCTGACGACTTTCTCCAGAGCCCTTATTTCGGCATCAGTCAGGGTGCTGAAGTACTTGGTACGCTTGCCCTTCGACAGGCGGCCTCCATTCTGGAGGCAGAACTGGACGAAGCGGTTGCGTGCGGTGTCCGGCATCTCAACAAGGTTGTCGAGCTTCTCTCTGGCTTTGCGGTACCGGACGATGAACTCCAGTTCGTCGCGAAACTCCGTCCGGATGGTTTCCTCTGTCCAGCGATAGAGGTCCTCCGCCATTCGCGTGAAGTCCACGTAGCGGTAGAAGCCACTGGTCTTTCCTGTGACGGAAAGGCGTCCCTCCTCATCCAGCGTGTGGTCCACCAGGTTCATCAGCGGCTTGGAGAAGGATTCGAGGCAGGCGTCATACTGCGCCCGTCTCTGCAGCATGATGGCGGAGATGGGGAAGATGAACCCCTTCGGCGTGAATCCCGCCCGGGAGAGGATGTAGTGGATGAGCAGTCGGTGAAGCCTGCCATTGCCATCCTCAAAAGGGTGGATGAACACGAAGCCGAAGGAGATGGCTGCCGCCTGAACGACGGGGTCCGTTTGGGACGCCATCATTCGCTCCATCGAGGCGAGCAGTCCGCGCATCATCCGAGAAACCATCTTGGGGCGCGGCGGGATGAAGTGGACACGCTGACGCAGGCCCACTGACTCACCCACGTAGTTCTGCTCCGTGCGGTAGCCGCGCTCTCCAAAGCGCTCGTCCACGATGACGTTCTGCATCTGGACCAGCGCGGCTTGATTCAAGGTGCTTCGCTCTGGAAGTTCGCGCAACAGGGAGACGAACCGCGCGGCGCGCTTCTGGCTGGGCTTTTCCCTCTCGATGTTGAACGAGGAGCGAGTCTCTTTCGTATAGAGATAGTCAACCGCGCGGCGAAGCGCATCCTCGTCGTAGGACGCCACGATCTGGGCGGCCTCCATTGCGAGCCGCTTCGCCTCGAACTCGCGCAGGACAGGCGTCCTGCGCACCATGGGGCAGAAGTTCAAGTTGCCCAGGAGGTTGTCGCGCACCCGGTGGCGCCGACTGTTCACCGGCTCCGCCGTGTAATAGCGCTTGGGGTCGAGCAATTCGACGTAGTTGCCCTGGGTTGCATCCTCAATGGGCAGCCGCCGTCCCGTCAGGAACTCGTAAAGGAACCACAACCGACGGGTGTTCTGGCCCGTGGGGCGCATCTGAATGTGGCGGCACAAGGCGTCCTCGAAGGCTCCTTGCTTCACCCTACGGAACAGGGCGGCGAGGACCTCAAGGGAGACACCCTCATGCTTGAGCGCGAACTCCAGATGGTCACAAAGCGAGGGGCCCGGGTCATACGCGTTCGAGTAGGTGACGAAGTCTCGTCCGTCCTTGCTCTCCACGTGCTTGCCCGCGACCGCCGCGCACATTGAGTACTGGTGCGAGGGATAGACCTGAAGGTCATGCTCCTCGATGACCCTTGCGTATCCGATGGGCTTGACCAGGCGCGGAAACATTCCTCGGTCCCAGGGTGGGTTCCTACCTACATCTTCGAGCGCATGACGAGGGCGGTGGAGCGGCGAAGAAGTCGATAGATCCGGCCCGATTACCCGCGACTCCGCTACATTTTTGTAAATATCATTAGATTGAAACCCCGGCGCTGAATTTTTATTACGGAATTGAGCGGTGGCCAGGCAGGCGGTGGAGCCCTGCCCAGGCAGCCGCTGGCGCGTGCTCACCGGCGGCTCCAACCCCACGTACAACTGGGGCGCGCTGCGCTGAAGCGCGGGCCCGGCGGGCCCTGCGCGAGAAGACGGCTCAGGCGCCCGCGGCGGCGACCTCGGCCCA
Source organism: Myxococcus sp. SDU36 (assembly GCF_030168875.1). NCBI lineage: Bacteria > Pseudomonadati > Myxococcota > Myxococcia > Myxococcales > Myxococcaceae > Myxococcus > Myxococcus sp. SDU36. The sequence goes on along the minus strand of NZ_CP077414.1, from coordinate 6,286,825 downwards.
GAGCGTGTCGCCCTCCAGCACCTGGTTCAGCGGCGCGCGCCGCTCGGAGACGCGCAGCAGCACGGCGGCGAGCTGGTCCAGGTGGATGGGCCGCATGTTCCGCAAGGGAGGCAAGCGGGTGAGGGCGCGCAGCACGGGGTGGATGTGGTGGTACTCGCCCTCGAAGGCGGGCGGGCGCACCACCGTCCACGGGATGCCGCTGTCGCGCACCAGCCGCTCCGCCTCCGCCTTGGCCTTGAGGTACGCGCCCACCGGCCGGCCCGCGCCCACCGAGCTGAGCAGCACCAGGTGGTCCGCGCCCGCGCGCTTCGCCGCCTCCACCAGCTGCCGCGTGGTGCCGATGTCGCTCGTCTCGTAGGTGTCGCCGGCGCTGAAGCGCTTGCGCATGGTGCCAATCAACTGGAGCACCGTGGTGCAGCCGCGCATCATCTCCACCAGCGTCTCGCCGTCAGACAGCTCCACCACGGCCTTGTGGGGCCAGGGGCGGACCCTGTCGCTGTCCGCGCTCTTCGGCCGTACGTGCGCGAGGACAGGCGGCGCACCGCGCGACAGCGCCTGTCGCATCAGCGTGCGGCCCGTGGCGCCCGTGGCGCCAGCGACGAAGAGATGACGAGAGGGCGTGTTCATGGCGGACCCCAGCGGAAGACGGACGGCACGTCGAGCAAGCCCGCGCGATGACCCGGGCCGTCGCCTCTTCATCACACTGCGTCGCACGAGCCCAGCGCGGCGTGGCGCTCCGTGTCGGATGAGGCACACGCCGCGGCCCCAGGCCGGGTGTTGAACAACCATCAAATGACAGTCACCCACCCGGTGTGCGCTGGCCTGCCGGCCCGCGGTGGTGGCGGGCTTCGATGGGGGGCGCTTCCTGGCGGGGCTGGAGGCCAGCGGGGGCAAACATCCCGGAGGGAGGGCGAGGAAGCGGTGTACGACATCGCTTGGAGCTGAGCATTGACGGGTGGGGCGTGCTAGTGACGGCCTGAAATGTCGACGCCTTCGCCCACCCCCTCTTCGTCCACGGGTTTCTCGGATACCCAGGCCCAGCTCTCCGCCACCCTCCGCGCGCTGTCCGCGCGGCTGCCCGAATCCCTGACGGTGCGGGAGCTGATGCAGGCGTGTGGCGAGCAGGGCCTGCTGCTCTTCTGCTGCATCCTGACCTTCCCCTTCCTGCTGCCCGTGTCGATTCCGGGCGTGTCCACGGTGTTCGGGCTGCTCATCGTCCTCATCGGCGTGGGCGTGACGTTCAACCGGACGCCCTGGCTGCCCCGCAAGCTGCTGGACAAGCCGCTGCTGCGCACCAACCTGGCGCCGGCGTTGGACAAGGGCGCGGAGGTCTTCACCAAGTACGTGGACAAGATGAGCAAGCCGCGGCTGCTGGCGCTCACGCACGGCTCCAGCACCAACCGCTTCAACGGCTTCATGCTCTTCTTCGCGGGCGTGCTGCTGATGATGCCGTTCGGCCTGATTCCCTTCAGCAACACGCTGCCCGCGCTGGCCGCGCTCTTCTTCGCCATCGGCATCCTGCAGCGCGACGGCTACTTCATCCTCATGGGGCACGGGATGACGGTGGGGACGCTCACCTACTTCACCGTCCTCATCTACGGCGCCGTGCAGGGGGGCCGCAGCCTGGCCAGTGTCTTCGGCGGAGGCTGAGCCCGTGCCTGGGTAGTGGCTGACCTGCCGCCCAGGCTCGCCTTCCTGGCCCGGTGCGCCGGGCCTGCCGGTGTGTCGGGAATCAGTCCTACCGCCGCCGGGGGTTCCCGATATCATCGGGGCGGGCGGCCCCCCTCTGATGCGGCAACTTCCTCACGAAACCCGGCACCCTCCGGAGGATGCGGCGCGTCGCCACGCGGAGGGCGAGGTCGTGGGCGGCCGTTACCGCATCCTCGACTTCCTGGGCCGGGGCGGTGCGGGCACGGTGTGGCGCGCGCAGGACCTGCTGGCGGGCCCCGTCGCGGTGAAGCGGCTGCACCAGACGCTGGAGGACCTGGCGCGGCTGCCCCGGCTGCCCGAGGGCGAGTACACCCCGTCTTCCATTGCCCGGCACGAGCTGGCGCTGTCGCTGGCGCACGAATTCCAGACGCTCGCGTCGCTGCGCCACCCGCACGTCATCAGCGTGCTGGACTACGGCTTCGACGCCGAGCACCGACCCTACCTGGCCATGGACCTGCTGGAGGACGCGCGGCACCTGGTGCAGGCGGGCACGGGGCAGCCCTTGCGCGTGCAGGTGGGGCTGCTGGTGCAGACGTTGATGGCGCTGGCATACCTGCACCGGCGCGGCATCATCCACCGCGACCTCAAGCCCGCCAACGTGCTGGTGGCCCACGGGCAGGTGAAGGTGCTGGACTTCGGCCTGGCGGTGGGGCGCGAGCACGTCCACCGCGCGCAGCCGGGCGGCACGCCGGGCTACCTGGCGCCGGAGCTGTTCGAGGACCAGCCGCCCTCGGAGGTGACGGACCTCTTCAGCGTGGGCGCCATGGCCAGCCAGATGATGTTCGGCCGGCTGCCGCATGCCGGACAGGTGCCCTCGCCGCCGGACTTCCCGCCCGCGTTGAAGGCCGCGCTGGAGCGGCTGGTGTCGCCGGACCCGAAGCTGCGGCCCCGCGACGCGGACGCGGTGATTGCCGAGCTCTGCGCCGCCACCGGTGAGCCGGTACCGCCCGAGTCCGCCGCCGCGCGCGAGAGCTTCCTCCAGGCCGCGCGCTACGTGGGCCGGGTGGCGGAGCAGGCGCGGCTGTCCACCGTGCTGGAGTCGGCGATGGTGGGCCGCGGTGGCGCGTGGCTGGTGGGTGGGGAGAGCGGCGTGGGCAAGTCGCGGCTCCTGGAGGAGCTGCGCGCGCTGGCGCTGGTGAAGGGCGCGGTGGTGCTGCGGGGCCAGGGGGTGGCGGCGGGCGGCAGCCCGTACCAGGAGTGGCGTCCGGTGCTGCGCTGGCTGGCCATCCTCACCACGCTGAGTGAGCGCGAGGCCAGCATCCTAAAGCCGCTGGTGCCGGACCTCGAGGCGCTGCGGGGGCACCCCGTCGCGGACCCCGCCGAGGTGGGCGCGGACATGGTGCAGGCGCGGCTGCTCCAGGTGGTGGAGGACGTGTTCGCGCGGCTGACCCAGCCCGTGGTGGTGGTGCTGGAGGACCTGCACTGGGCGGGCGATGAGTCGCTGCATCTGCTCTCACGGCTCGCCACGCGGGCGGCGCAGCTGCGCCTGTTGCTCCTCGGCAGCTTCCGTGACGATGAGGCGCCCGCGCTCCCCTCGGCGCTGCCGGGCTTGTCGCTGCTGCGGCTGCCTCGGCTGGACGCTCGGGAGGTCTCCATCCTCAGTGAGTCCATGATGGGCGCCCCCGGAGCCCGGCCGCACCTGGTGGACCTGCTGCTGCGCGAGACGGAGGGCAACCCCTTCTTCCTCGTGGAGGTGGTGCGGGCGCTGGCGGAGGAGGCGGGAGGGTTGGACCGGCTGGGGGACATGGCGCTGCCGGAGCGCGTCTTCGCCGGCGGTGTGCGCCGGCTGGTGCAGCGGCGGCTGGAGAAGGTGCCGGTGCCGTCGCGCGAGCTGCTGCAGGTGGCCGCCATCGTCGGGCGGCAGGTGGACGTGCCGCTGCTGCGACAGGCCGCGCCGGAGGTGGACGTGGAGCGCTGGCTGACGGACTGCGCGGCGGCGGCGGTGCTGGACGTGGCGGATGGGCGCTGGCGCTTCGCGCACGACAAGCTGCGCGAAGGGGTGCTGGATGACTTGCCCGTGGATGCGCGGCCCGCGCTGCACCGGCGCGCCGCGCTGGCGATGGAGGCGGCGCACGGGCAGCGCGCGGAGTGGACGGCGGCGCTCACCTACCACTGGGGCATGGCGGGGGATCCGCTGCGTGAGGCGCGCTATGCGCGGCGCGCGGGCGAGGAGGCTCTTCGCGTGGGCGCCTGCCGCGAAGCACTGCCCTTCCTCACCCGGGCGCTGACACGGGTGACCGAGGTGGGGGGCGACGCGATGACGTTGGGGCACCTGGAGGCGCACCTGGCGGAGACGCGCTTCCAGTTGGGGGAGCTCCAGGCCTTCCGTGAGCATGCGGAGCGCGCGCTGCGGCACTTCGGCTGGCCGGTGCCGTCCAGCCGCATGGGCTGGGCGCTGGGGACGCTGGGGCAGGGGCTGCTGCGGCTGGCGCAGAGCTCTCGGCCGGAGGACTACGACGAGGAGACGGAGGAGCGGCGGCGGGTGCGGCGCGTGGCGGGGCGGCTGTTGATGCGGCTGCTCGATGCGTTCATCTATGCGCACCAGGCGCTGCCCGTCCTCTGGTCCGGCCTGCGCGCGTTGAACCTGTGCGAGCCGGCGGGCGCGTCGCCGGAGCTGGCGCGGGGCTATGCGAGCATGGCGGTGGTGGCGGGCACGCTGCCCATCCGGTCGGTGGCGGAGACGTGGTCCCGCCGCGCGTTGGAGGTGGCCGAGCGCGTGGGCAGCCCCGCGGACCTGGCCTTCGTGCTGTGCCGCAACGCCGTGTATGGCGCGTACGTGGCGCGGTGGGCGGAGGCCGAGGCGTGGCTGGAGCGGGCCATGGGCATCGTCGACTCGGTGGGGGACGTGCGGCTGGCGGAGGAGTGCCGCGCGCTGCTGACGGTGGTGTCGTGCTACCAGGGGAAGTTCGCGCGGGGCCTGCCGCTGATGGCGTGGCTGGAGCACTCGGCGCGGCGGCGTGGGGCGCTCCAGACGGAGCACTGGGCCTTGCACTACCAGGCGCACATCCACCTGCGGCTGGGCGACTACGCGAAGGCGCGCGCCGCGCTGGCCCAGACGCTGGCGTGGACGGAGGCGCAGGGCGGGCAGACGGACCGCATCATCGTGGAGGGGACGCTGGCGCTGCTGCGGCTGCGTGAAGGGGACGCGGAGGGGGCTCGGGCCGCGGCGGAGCAGGCGCTGGCGAAGCTGTCGTCCGGCAAGCCGGTGGCGCACTTCGTCTACTTCGGCGTGATGACGGTGGCGGAGGTGCTCCTGACGCTGTGGGAGCGGGGCGCGGAGGCCTCGCTGGTGGCGAGCGCCAAGGCCGCGCGCCGGCAGGCGGAGGTCTTCGCCAAGGTGTTCCCCTTCGGTGAGGCCGCGGCGCGCCTGTGGCGGGGGCGGGAGGCCTGGCTGGACGGCGACGCCTCGCGGGCCTTCGAGGCGTGGCGCCGGTGCATCGCCGTCGCATCGAGGAAGGGGCAGTCCTTCGAGGAGGCCCACGCGCGGCTGGGGCTGGCCAGGCACCTGCCCTCGGAGGACCCGGCGCGGAGTGTCCATCAGCAGCGCGCGGTGGAGTTGTTCACCCGGCTGGGCATGCGGGATGAGCAGGCCCGCGCGGAGGCGCTCGCGCGCTCATGAACGGTGTGCGTGTCCGGGACGTGGCGTCGCTGGCGTGTCCGGCCTGTGGTGGGGCGCTGGTGTTCCACGGGCTGGAGGCGGGGGGCTGCCTCCGCGACGGGTGGCTGCGCTGCGGTGGCTGCGGCGAGGCGTGGCGCGTGGCGCGCGGCATGGCGCGGCTGTATCGCGAGGACACGGTGCGCGGGACGGACCGGCTGATGCGCGTCATCTACGACGGGCTGCCGGTGCTGCATGACCCGCTGACGACGCTGCTGACGCCGCTGTTTCAGTCTGTCTCGGAGGCGCGGATGCGCGCGGGGTACATGCGCCGCGTGGAGCTCGGCGCGCTGACGCCGCGCGGGGATGGGCGTCCGGTGCGGGTGCTGGAGGTGGGCGTGGGCTCGGGGGCGAACCTGCCGCTCTTGCGTGAGGGCTTGCCGCCGGGGCTCGACGTGGAGGTGTGGGGCGTGGACCTGAGCGAGGGCATGCTCAAGCACTGCAAGCGGCGGCTGCGGTCTGGAGGCCATGCGGGTGTACGGCTGATGATGGCGGACGCGCACGCGCTGCCGTTCCCGGATGCGGCGTTCGACCGGGTGTTTCACGTGGGAGGCATTGGCGGCTACCGGGCACCCGAGCGGGCCCTGGCGGAGATGGCGCGCGTGGCGAAACCCGGGACGCCGCTGGTGGTCGTGGATGAGCAGCTGGACCCGGCCTTCCGGCCCTCGCTGTTCCAGCGCGCCGCGTTCCGCGCGATTACGTTCTACTCACGGGAGCCGCACTGCCCCCGGGAGCTGCTGCCCGCGGGCGCGTTCGACGTCGTCGAGGAGCAGGTGGCGCCGTTCTATTACTGTCTGTCGTTCCGGATGCCGGGGGCGGCTGAGTGAGACACGGCGCCGTGCCGTAATGCGCGTGAACGCCGCGCGCACCAGGGGATGAACAGTTTCCGCGTCTTGACCATCACCCTGTGGTGGTAGTGCGTCCGTGCGGAAGGCCTGTTTTCTATTCGCGCGTGCAAGCAATGCCGCTTGCGGGGGCCATCCCGATGCCGTCTCCCGAGCCACTGACGTCCACTCCTCGCGGGGCGCGTCAGCGCTGGTCCGTCGACGCGGGGCAGTTGTGTATCTCCTTGCGTGGTCTGCCAGCGGAGCTCGGATTCCGTGTCGGCCTGCGTGAGGCCGAGTGGCGGGAGCGAGGCTGGCTCGATGGGCACCAGCTCCGCTTCTCCCAGGGCGAATGGGCTGCATTGGGAAGGCCCGTGGAGGGAGGGCTGGATGAAGAGGAGCGTGCGTCGCTCCATGAAGAATGGGCGGTCCTCCAGCACCTCCTGATGGACCTGGTCGGGATCGAACAGCAGGGCATCGACTGTGAGGTGGTGGGCGTCCCAGGTGGGGCGGGGGCCCGGTACCGGGTTCGGGTCGCAGGCGAGGTGCTCCTAGACGCGCCCCATCCCATCCCCTGGTTCGTCGCGCCCGAGAGCGGCGCGCCGGTCCTGCTGGGGCCGGCCGCCGCCTGGGCATGTGTGGAGGCAAGGCTGGCTACCCATGCACCCCGGAAGGAACAGCTCGCGCGTGTGATGCGGATTCGCGGCGTCCTGGAGGAGGTCTCTCGGCGACTGCCTGGCCGTGTTCAGTACACCGCGCGGGGATACTTGGGCCGATATCAGCCGCAACCTGTCGCCCGCGTGGGGTTGCGCTGGGAGCAGGACCCGGAGGCGACGGAGATCGTCTCGCTGCACCCCTACGCGATTCATCCGGACGGGACCCAGACGGCGTTGCCACTCGCGAGCCTTCAAGCGGGAGGAATCGCCGGGGACGATGCCCGGCGGCCCCTGGTCCTTCCTGAAGGCGCTGATCGGATCCTGGAGAACATCCGGTCTCTCCAGCGCCGCCTCGTGGCTGACGTTCAACGGGAACTGGAAGACCCCACGGTCATCATTCCCGAGGGGTTTAACGCGGACGCCATCGTCGACCTCGCGCACTACTCCGAACGCGTGCTGGGCTTCGAGCTCCTTCGCGGACGCGACCCATCCGTGCGCGTCGAGGGTTCTGGGCTTGAATGGATTGAGCCCTGTGACAAGGAGGGCGGCTTCTCGCTCACGCTGCGGGCAGCTTCGCCGGACGGCCGTGATGACGTGCCCTTGCTGCTGGATTCGCGGGAGCGCGCGGTGGAACTCTACGCCGCGAACGAGGCTGCGCTGGCACGAGGCAGCACGGAGCCGCTTGCCGTGGCGGGGACCCTCATCGCGCCGGGAGAGGAGTTGCGGCGGCAGTTGATGACAGCGCTCCGGCTGTCGGAGCCGGAGCCTGGGATGGCTTCTCCCGCCAGTGGAGACTCGTCGTCTCTGTCCAAGCCAAAAAAGCCCCTTGAAGCCGTGAAGGTGCGTGAGTTGGACGCATCGGTCGCGGGCCCAACGCAGTCCGGAAACGAGGACCCGGTGCCCTGGGAGTTGCTTCGCTCCGTGATGGTGACGGGCGTCGAGCTCAAGCTTCACCAGCGACAGGGAATTGAATGGTTGTGGCGTCGCGCGCGGGAATCGACCCCGGGTGTCCTGCTGGCGGATGACATGGGCCTGGGCAAGACACTCCAGGTTGCCTGCTTCCTCACGCTGCGGCGCATGGTGCTCCAGGAACAGCTTCCTCCTGGAACGCGGCTGAAGCCTCAGCTCGTCGTGTGTCCGACCATCTTGCTGGAGAACTGGCGCCAGGAACTGGAGCGCTTCTTCGTCACGTCCACCTGGGAGCCGTTCATCCTCCATGGGGCTGGACTGGAGGTCGTCAAACGCGATGGGGCGCTGAACGGCGCCTTCCTGGCGAGGCAGGACATGGTGCTTACCAACTACGAGACGCTGGCGGCCTACCAGCGCTCGTTGCTGAAGGTGGACTTCGACGTCGTCGTGTTCGACGAGGCTCACAACCTCAAGAATCCGGACACCCTGCGCTCGCGCGCCGCTCGTGCGTTGAAGCGCTCGTTCGCGGTCGGCCTGACGGGCACGCCGGTGGAGAACGAGCTGCTCGACGTATGGGCCATCTACGACGCGCTTCAATGCCGGCAGCCCCGTGTCTTCGGCACGCGCGCGGCGTTCCGGGAGGAGCATCGGGGCGCGCAGGCCGTCGGGACGTTGCGCCAACGTCTGGGCTATCCCTCTCCGGGCTGCACCCTGCTGCGGAGGGAGAAGGCGGAGGCCCTGAAGGACCTGCCCCCCAAGCGACCGCAGTGCAGGCTGATCGAAATGACGGATGAGCAGGAGTCGCAGGAGAGGCTCATCGCACGGCAGATGGCCTCGCAAGGCTCGTTGTGGGCGCTCTCCGCGCTCCAAAAGCTCTATCAGCACCCCGCGCTGTTGTCGGACGCACGAGGCCTGTCGTCAGTCACCGCCCTCCAGGATAGTCCGAAGACCCGGCTGTGTCTGGAGTTGTTGTCGGAGATTGAAGGCCAGGGCGGTGGAACGGGGGTGGAAAAAGCCCTGGTCTTCGTTCACTCCCGGGCGATGCAGGACCTGTTGGCGCAGCTCATCGCGGAGCGATTCCGCCTGGGCCGTGTCGACATCATCAACGGTGAGCCAGACAATCGGAAGGCGGCTCTCCAGAACATCGAGGACTTCTCCCGGGCGAAAGGGTTCCAAGTCCTGATGCTGAGCCCGCTGGCTGCGGGCGCAGGGCTCAACATCGTCGCCGCGAACCACGTCATCCACTACGGGCGTTGGTGGAACCCCGCGAAGGAAGACCAAGCGACGGATCGCGCCCATCGTATCGGCCAAGTGCGTCCCGTTCATGTCTACTACCCGTTGCTCCACCGTCGGGGCCGGCCCGACGCGGGCTTCGATCTGCGGCTTCACGAGTTGGTCGAGCGCAAGCGCGCCATCGCGCGTGACTTCCTGTCGCCCACGGGCGACGACGCGCAGCAGTACTCGGGTGTCTTCCAGTTGGCTCGTGAAGAGGGGGAGGGCTGAGGCATGGAGACCTTTGTGGCGTTATGGCGGGACGCGGCGCTGCGCTATGCGGTCGGCATCATCGTGATGCTGTCGCTGATGGCTCCAGCTTTGATCGCGGTGCGACGGCGAAAGCTCCGGCGTGCCATCGAGCTGCTGGATACGCATCTTGAAGACGTGCTCGAAGGGCGGCGGGAGGAGCCGGGGCCTCAGGTCGAGGCGCGGGCGCTGTGGAGGGCCATTCGCGAGCAGCTCGTCTTCCCGCCAGGTGGTCAGCCGATGCCGCGGCCCGTCCTCATTCGGGCAGAGCCCTCTCAAGGTTTGCGCGAGACGTGCAGGGCGCTGTTCCGTCACTCGTGGGGGCACGCGCTGGGAAAGAACCTGACGGGCATCGCGCTCGTCATGACGTTCGTTCTGCTGGGCATGGTGCTGGTCGGTCCCGTCAAGGAGGCGCTGATGGGCGGTGGCGTGGCGGGGGCCACTCAGGCTGTGTTGCTTTCCGCGGCCATCGGGCAGATGGGGGCCAAGTTCTTCGTCTCGGCGACAGGCTTGATGGGGTCGTTTCTCTTCCAGGCGCTCGCCTCGCTTCAGGAGGGCAGGCTGCTGGCGCGGCTGGATGCGATGCGTCCTCGCTTCGAGTCCGCGACCCAGACGCTGGATGCGCACGGCATTGTGCTGGCGACCGCGAGGCGGGACGCGCTGGGCGCGCTGAAGGGCGAGTTGGTCCAGACGCGCCGCGAACTCTCGGAGCGGCTTGGCCACCTGGAGAGCGTCGAGGTCTCGCTCCAGGATATTGGCACCCAGGTCCAGGCGAGCTTCGGCACCATGATGAAGGAGCAGGTTGGTGACGTCATCACCCGGCAGCTCTCGGCGGTGGAGAAGGCCGTCCGGGAGATAGCCACCGACCTCCAGCGCTCCATCGCATCTGGATTCGCGGCGACGCTTCAGCAGGAGATGTCCACGGTCCGTGACAGCCTGGGCTCCATCCAGCAGTCGCTCTCCGAGCGGCATGAGCATGACCTGGGACGCATCCTGGAACAGCTCCGGGACGCAGTGTCTGGCGGATTTCATTCTCAGTCCCAGGACATGGCGAGGCAGATGCAGGAGTTGCTGGGCGTGCTGCCCCGGCTTGAACAGCAGTTCGAGGCCATGTCCCAGATGATGGGGACCCAGGCGCGTCAGTGGGGCGCGGAGAATCAGCGCGCCATTGACGTGCTGGGGGCGCGTATCGCCTCGGTCGTGGAGAGCTTCGACCAGGTGCGGGATGGCCTGGTGACGGCCACTGCCCACGTCCTCAGTGCATCCAAGGAATCGTCACAGCAGTCAGAGGTGGTGAATCAGCAAGTGCTCGGGCAGTTGGAGCGCAGCGTGGAGTCCGTCGTCGAGCGCTTCCAGCAGGTCCTCGCGGCTATGGACGCGAGCACCCAGCGGCTCGTGCAGTCCGCGTCACAGTCAGCCGAGCACCTCCATCAGCAGACGGGCTCTCAGACGACCTTGATGGCTCAACAAGTGGAAGCACTCCGTCTGGCCGCGAACGCGGACATGAGCAGCTTCCAGAGCCGGTCCGAGGCGTTCTCCAAGGTCATGGGGACGACGCAGGACGGGCTCCGTCAGCTCACGGAGCAACTGCGCAACACCGCCATCCAGCTCGCCTCCGCGACCCGAGGCGCCGGTGAAGCGCATGACAAGGCGAAGGGGGCGGCTGTTCAGTTGGAGCAGGTCTCTCGTCAGCTCATCGAGGCGGCCAGGGAGTTCAATCAGGTCACCCAGGGCCGCCGCGACGTCGCCGAGGTGGAGGAGAACCTGCTGAACGCTCAGCGCCAGGCGCTTGAGCGCGTCCAGCCCCTGCTCGACGGATTGGCGCGTCGCTACGAGGATTCCGTCAAGCTCCAGGCGCAGACGCTGAGCGGCCAGTGGAGCAAGGTGATGCAGGACCTGGGGAGCGTGGTGGAGAAGACGTCGGGGGAACTCGCTCAGGGCGTGGATGACCTCAACGAGACGGTCCAAGAGCTCAGCAAGGCGCTCAAGACGCAGGTGCGGCGGGCATGAGTGCCTCCGGCGATGGCAGTGAGAAGTCGCTGGCGGACCTCATGGCGGGTGTCGCGGTGGTGTTCCTGCTGCTGGCGGTCATCTTCATCCTCGAAGCGCATGAGCAACGCGAGGCCGCCATCCGGGACAAGGAGGCAGCCATCGAGAAGGTGGACTCGCAAAAGGAAGGTGTCCAGGAGTCACTCATCGCGCTTCGAGAGGACCTGGTCGCGCTGGATGCCACGCTCGACGGCGGCTTCATCGCGCTCAGTGGGTTGGATGCCGGCGTGAATGCCCTGGAGATTGAGTTCAAGAACATGCAGTTCGGCCTGGGCCAGTGCAGGACACCGTCGGCCTACGTCGAGCAGTTCGAGCGTGGCGCCGTCCCCCTCATCCATCGCGTCTGCCAGGCGGTGGATGCCATGCGGGACGCGGGCGCGGAGCCCTCCATCATCCTGGAAGGGCACACCGATGACCGGCCTTTCCTGGGGACGAGCTGGGAGTGTGGAGTCCGGGAGGGCGTGGTGCAGTACAGCTTCGAGAACAACGTGAGGGCCAGCGCCGCGCGCGCGCAGGAAGTGTTCTTCACGGTGCGCAAGCAGCTCCGCGATGCGGGCTACGAGCGGGACTGCTTCGATTCGAACTTCGTCGTCTCCGGGCGGGGGCAGACCGCGCCGCGGCCGGGAACGGACGGCAGCGAGCCAGAGAACCGGCGGCTCGTCATCAGAGTACGTGGCGACCTGCGCCTGTAGGAGGGCCGATGAGATTGGATGAATGGCTCACGAGCGTGGAGGAGCGGCAACGGAGCGCGCTCGCGGGCCTCGGTACGTTTCAACAGCAGGTGGAGAGCGGGCTGCGGCAGCTCCACTCCAGCCTGGACGAGGCCCAGCGCCGCGCGGACGACCGGGAGCCTGGGCGCGCGCTTCGAGTTCTTGAGGCGCTCGACGTGGCCGCAGTGCTCAAGAAGATGCACGACGAGAACTATCTTGGGCTGGCCCGTCGTGAGCGCCGAGCGGTGCCATGGCTGTGGCGCAAGGTCGAGTTGGGACGCATGGAAGGGTTCCTGAGCCACTTCCCGGAAGGGTGGCCCCGGCTCGTTCGGCAACGGCTGCGGGATTGGTGTCTGGCGGATGGGGATGCCCCGCGCATTCGCGAATGGGCTCAGTTGGCGGGGCGATGTCCCAAGGACACGCGGCTGCTCCGATGGCGCTTGCCTGTGTCCATCGAGCTGGCTCTTGAGCCAGAGGGACCGAGACGTGTCGCTGTCAGTTGGGCCGACCGCCCGTTGAGAGAAGTCGTCGGATTACTGGGGCACGCTGGCATGAGGCCCACGATTGGCTACTCAGGACATGTCGTTGCGGAATACCTGCTGCAACGGTGTAAAGCACGCCGGGACGCATCCGATGCGTTGGCGTACCTGCTTGAATCCGAAGAGGGGCGGGCATGGCTTCCGAACTCAAGCGCGAGCAAGGGGGGCCTGGGCGCCCCTGTTGAGGCGCGAGTCGCCGTCATCGCGGCGATGTTGGAGTGCCGCTCACAACGGCGTATCGCCAAGGACGTGCAGTCTCATCTCGAAGACCGGCTTGTCGCGAAAGACAGCGTCTTCGGAGACCCTCGGCTCTCCACATTGACGGAGGCGTGGAGTGCCGTTCGCAGCCGCTCGAAGCAGGCGTTCGAGGCATTTCTGTCCGCGCTCATCCAGCAGGACCTCGAATTCTTCTTTGAGAAAGCCATGAACAAGCGGGATCGGCATGACTTCTGGTTGCGCTACCTGGGCGCGATCCAGTCGACGACCTGTTGGCTGGCTCCGGATGCATACGATGCATTGCTCCGGAACGTGCGAACGCTTCCCGCCGAGCAGCAGGCTGCATTCAGGAGAGCGAAGCGCTTCGCGAAGGGAGAGGTGAGTGCCTTCTGTCTGCGCTTCGACGAATACTCGGTAGTAGAATTCTCCGACGTCGGTCACGCCACGTATGTCTATCGGCACAGCATCTTCAGCAGCAAGGTGCTGGGGGCGGGGGTCGAAAGCGAGAGAGACCTCAAGCATCGTCCCATGGCCGAGGGGTGGTGGACGCATGCTCAAGGCTGGCAGACTCGGTTCGAGCAGTCTCTGCTGGCGCTAGGCATCGAGCGAGGCCCCTCCCTGCCGAGGTGAGTAAGGCAGTTCGTCCCCGGAAGTTTTGTGTGCAGGGGCGACCCATGATGCCCCACGAAGCGTTCCCCATCGACTCAGGAGCGCGCTGTCCAATGCTGTACAGACTCTCGCCTCCGTTTGGGCGGCTCACACCGGAAACAGGCACAGTGGCCCTTCGAGGTGGTCAATGCCCACAGTACGTCCAGCATGCTTGGCGGTGCTGCTGGTGGCGGCAGCCTGCTTCGGATGCGCCCATACGCAGCAGCCAGAGCGAAAAGTCTACGTCATTTCCAAGGACGCAAGCGGAGTCGGCTCTGACGTCGGGAGCGGAACTGGCGGGGCCGGAGCTGAAGCCTACTGCAACGAAATGCAAAGGCAGTGCTTCAAGGACTGCTGGAATCGAAATCCAGAGTTTTCAAGCATCAAGAAGGGCTCTGGCATGCACCATGAGCACTGTACCAGGACGTGTCGTGAAGAGTTCATGAGGTGCATCCAGGCGCAGGAAAAAATAGAGAGTCAGGGTTTGAAAAAGCGGGAACTTCACTTTCCCACCGTGGATGCCGCGCTCGAATGGCTCCGGGAGCACAAGGCCGAGGTGGCGGTTGGAACCGTCGTCGTCGTCGCGGGCGTGATTGCCGCTCCCTACGTCGTTGCCATCGCAGCGGGTGGTGCGCTGATTCTTGCCCCACTGTGAGCGAGTGATAAATGTCAGGTGACGATATGGCACAGACTCCAGGTCTCGATTTGGAAGAAATGCTCCTCGCGCTGAACCCCTTCATCGAGAATCAAGCGGAGGGCTCGAAAGAGAGGGGGGCGCTCATGCTTGCCCAGGCCGCATTGCTCTACATCCGAGACAGCGCGAAGGAGGACGACTTTGCCAGGTACTACAAGAAGTTTTCGGATACGTCCTTCACGGTCGAGGTCTCTCATGAGTTCGCGACGCGAGAGGATGCGGACCAGTGGCTCGCCAGCGGGAAGGCCCATGATTCCGAGCGTGTGAGGATCGCGGGTAAGGGCTTCATGGTCGTTCAGGTGCAAGGAAGGTTGCTGTTCATGGTCGCGCCTCTTCCGGACGAGTTGAAGGCGGACGAAGCCTGGAAGGAAGAGCCTGGATAGGCGGCGCCTGTCGCCGGAAAGAGATACCGCCGGTGCGCGCGCCCATCTTGCTGTTGGGGTTGCCCGATGTCAGGGCCAGGCCTGACGTCACGGATTCAGCACCAAATCCAACAGCCGCAGCGTCATCCCCCCGGTGAAGTCGATGGTGGCCCCGTTGAACCACCCCGCCTCCTCCCCGGCGAGCACCGTGACGAAGCGGGCCACGTCCTCCACGGAGCCCATGCGTCCGGCGGGGTTCATCCGCGCGTGGGCGGCCTCCAGGCGCGCCAGGGCCTCGGGTGAGTACACGTGCTTCAGCGCGGGTGTCATCACCGTGCCGAACTTCAGCAGGTTGACGCGGTGTCCTCGCGGCCCCAGCTCCATGGCCAGGTAGCGCACGTACATCTCCAGCGCCGCCTTCGACGCGCTGATGAGCCCCGTGTTCCCCAGGTGTGTCTCATCCAGCGGGTTCTGCAGGCCGAGGAGCCGGGCCTCCGGCGCCAGCATGTCTTCCTCCACCAGGGCCTGCGCCCAGAAGACGAACGAGTGCGCCATCGTGTCGAAGGTCCTCCGGATGCGCCGCGCGTGCAGCCGGTCCTCGCCCTCGGACAGGAAGCGCCCCACGGACGCGCCCGCAATCGAATGCACGAAGAGCTTCACGCTCCGAGGACCGGCGACCTCCCGCAGCGCCGCCACGCCCGCCTCCGCGGCCTCGGGTGAAGACGCGTCCGCCTGCCACAGCACCCCGCGTCCACCGGCGTCCCGCACCCGCTGCTCCAACTGCGCGGCACCGTCCACGTACCGGCCCCGGTGGACCCCGAAGACATTCAGCCCGGGCTTTCGAGCCACCGCCTCCGCGATGGCCGCCCCCGTGCCAGACGAAGCTCCCAGGATGAGCGCCCACTGCCGCGCCTCGGAACCTTCGCTCATCGCTCGGCCTTCCGTGTGCCGCCGTTGTCCACGCCGCGAGCCCTGTCGAGCAGCCCCTGCACCGCGCCCGCAACTTCCTGGTGCGCCGCCCGCATCGCGTCCCGGTCGCCCGCGTCGAAGCCTGGCGCCAGGTGACGCGTCAGCGGCTCGCCCACCCACTGCGTCATCTTCACGGGGAAGGGAAGCGACCAGGGCCACAGGCCCGTGGCGCCCACGCCCAGCCACAGCGGCAGCCGCCCGGGCATCCCCACCCGTCGGCCCAGCGCATACCCGTCGTTGAGGCCCACGTACGCGTCGTCCATGCCGCTGCCACCCACGGGGACAATCGGGAGCCGGTAGCGCACCGCCAGGCGCAGGTAGCCCATGCGCTCGCCCCAGTCGACGCGGTAGCGGTGGCGGAAGTCCCGGCAGCCCTCGCGCGTGCCTCCCGGCTGCAACAACACATGCTCGCCGCGCGCCACCGCCTCCGCCAGCCGCGGGTCATCCCCCGTGACGAAGCCCAGCCCGTCCGCCACCGTTCGCATGCCCGGAATCGAAGCGAACGCGCCGTGCGCCACGCCGTGCGGCAGATAGCCCAGGCGTTCGTGGAGCGTCACCGTCAGCATGCACAGGTCCACGGCCAGGGGCCGCCCGTGGTAACCGACGATGAGCTTCGCGCCGGGACGGAGCAGCGGCTCCAGGTTCACCACCTCGTAGCGGTGATACCGGCGCAGCAGCCGGAACGTCGTCAGCCAGGCCGTCAGGGGCCAGCCGCCCGCCTGCTTCATCCGCCCACCTGGTACAGCACCGCGCCATGCGCCACGCCCGCGCCCACGCCCACCAGGAGGATGCGGTGCCCTGGCTTCACCGGACGCGTGCGCAGCAGCCGGTCCAGGCTGGTGCCCAGCGAGGCCGAGCCCACGCTGCCCACCGTGTCCACCACGCGCACGCTCCGCTCCGGTGACACCTCCAGCGCCTGGAGGATGGCCTCCAGCATGCTGCCATTCGGCTGGTGTGTGAGCACCCACTCGACGTCTCGCAGGGCCACGCCGGCCTCGTCCAACGCCGCGCGCGCCGCTCGCACCAGCGCGTCCAGCGCCACGCGGGTCATCTCCTTGCTGGGCGTCAGGAAGCGCATCCGCTCCAACTGGCCGGTGGCTATCGGGTTCTCCAGCACCACGTCCGTGGGCAGCGTGCCGTCATTGCCCAGGGCAACACCCAGCACGCCTTCTCCCGGACGGCCCGTGCCCAGCACGGCGGCGGCCGCCGCGTCACCCAGCACCAGGTAGGGGCGAGGCTCCTCGGGCGTGGTGGTGCGCGACAGCAGCTCCACCGACACGATGCCCACCGGCCCCAGCCCCGTGGCCACCGAGCGCGCCGCCAGGTCGAAGGCGCTCAAAAAGCCCATGCAGGCGTTGCTCACGTCCATCGCGTCGCAGCTCCCCGACAGGCCCAGCGCCGCGGCCACGCGGTTGGCGGTGGCCGGCGTGGTGACGTCTCCGCCCATGGAGGAGACACAGAGGATGCGGCGCAGGGCCCGGGCCTCCAGCCCCGCCGCGTCCAGCGCGCCGCGCAGCGCCTGCGCCGCCACGTCCGCGGCCTTCAGCCCCGGTGGCGCGAAGTGGCGGGTGCGGATGCCCGTCTTTCGCTCCACCTCCGCGGCGTCGCGTCCCACGCGCGCGCACAGCTCCGCGGTCGTCACCGCGGGGCCGGGGAGGACACTGGCGGTACCCAGGATGCGAACGGGAATCATGCGGCTTGCTGTCCTCTTGGAGGCGCGTGGGAACGGGCGCTCCGGGTCTTGACCTGGAGCCAGTGCTGCTTCATCTCCTCCAGCCGCTTCGCGAGCGACACATCCGCCGCCGCCCGTCCGAGGATGTCCCGGGCCTTGGTGAACTCCATGGCGGTCAGCAGCGGCGCCTCGGCGGATGGGATGTCGTAGCGGACGTCCGCGAGCAGGCTCTCCGCGTCGCCACTGCGGTGCAATAGCAGCACGCCACTGGCCGCCAGGTCCAGCGCGCGGGCCACTGGATTGAGTCCCGCCAGGAAGCGCCCCAGGCCTGATTGTCGCTGAGGGGCCGCATGCCGGACGCCGATGGGGAGGATGTTGCTGGAGAAGATGACGTCCGCGCCCGCGTTCAACAGCACGCGCGCGGGCACCATGCTGGTGAAGGCGCCGTCCACGTACCGCGCGGGAGGCACCACCGTGGGCCCCCAGATGCCGGGCGCCGAGCCGCTGGCGCGCACGCCCAAGGCCACCGGCCCCTGCTCCAGCGCGACGCAGTCTCCGCGGGTCAGGTCCGTCGTCACGGGCAGGAAGCGGATGGCAAGCTCCTCCAGGCAGAGGCGGCCCAGGTCCTGCTCCACGAAGCGCTCCAGCGAATACGTGGTCACGATGGCGGCCGTGGCGGCCAGGGTGAGCTGCCGGTTCACGGCCCGCTCCTCCAGCCGCCGCAGTCCTTCCATCCCGTCGTGCCCATCCAGCGCGCTGCCGCAGAAGTACGCGCCCACCAGCGAGCCCATGCTGGCGCCACTGACGATGTCGATAGGCACGCCCTGTCCCACCAGCCAGCGCAGGATGTGGACGTGGTAGAAGCCCCACACGCCGCCGCCGCTGAGCGCCAGGCCCACGCGCCGGTGGGTGAGGGCGCGGGCCCAGCGGGAGAGGGCATCTCGCTCCGCGGGGCTCAGCGCCGTCGCGTCCAGCGGCCGGTCATCCACGAGCACCCGCGTCATCCTTCCCATGCTCAACCGCAAGGGGCAGGGCGGCAGCCACTGGGGATGCGGGGACTGGCCACGCAGCGCTGATGCGCGTGACGCACGGTGGGGGTCCACCACCACGGTGGGCAGCACGCGAGGGGCCGCTGTCTGTCGCGCGTCCAGCGTCGTCACCAGCCGCGCCGTCTTGCCTGTCATCCCGACGTCCGCCACGCCGCAGCCGTCGAGCAGGACGTAGTGGAGGCCGTGCTCGGCCGTGAGTCTTTGGAGCACCGATGGGGTCAGCAGGCCGGGCCTGCCCGCTTCAGTTGGCGGCAGCGTGGCGCGCAGGACGCCATCCGGTCCCTCCGTGACGAGCGCGTCATGCCCGCCCGGTGCGCCGCGGAGCAGCAGCACACGGTCGCCGAAGTCACGGTGGATGACCTTCGCCACCAGCTCGATGAGCGAGGACAGGGGCGCGCCGCGCACGTCGCTCTCGAAGGCGATGACCTCCGCGGGCGGCCGGGGCCGCTCCTGCAGGCCGGTGGGCGCTTGCAGCAGGCTCGCGACAGCGTCCTTCGGAAAGAAGAGGCCCGCGGAGTCCACCGTCGCGCGGAGGGTGAAGGCGTTGCCGCCGCTCGACAGCGCCTCCAGTCCCAGGGGCGTGCCGGGCTGGAGCGTCATCAGCAGCGCGTCACCGCGCAAGACGTCCAGCTCACCCTCCAGGAGGAGGAAGAAGCCCTCGGCGGGCTCGCCTTCCCGGCACAGCACCGCGCCGCGTGCCCACGACACCTCCTGGCCCTTGCTCAGCAACTGGAGCAGCGCGGTGTTGCCCTGATGTCGGAGCCCGGGCGCACGCTTGAGCGCATGCAGCCGCTGGCGCCGCTGGTCATCGCGTGACGGGAAGTGAGACATGGCACCCCGCAGGATAACGAAGCCCCTCCGGCGGGGCATCCAGGGGGGCCCCAGGCCCCTGGTCAGCACTCAGGGTGCGTGGGGCGCTGGTGGGCGGACGCGGGCCCTGGCCGCCTCCAGCACCACGTAGAGCACGGGGATGAAGATGAGGTTCACGAAGGTGGACAGGAGCATCCCGCCGAACACGGTGGTGCCCAGGGACTTACGCGCGGAGGCCCCCGCCCCCGAGGCCAGCATCAGCGGCACCACGCCCATGAGGAACGCGAAGGACGTCATCAGGATGGGACGCAGCCGCGTCTGGGCGGCGTGGATGGCGGCGTCCACGACGCTCCGGCCTTCGTGGCGGAGCTGCTCGGCGAACTCGACGATGAGGATGGCGTTCCTGCTGGCCAGGCCCACCAGCATGACGAGCCCCACCTGGCAGAACACGTCGTTCTGGAGCCCGCGCAGATTCTGCAGCCCCAGCGCGCCCAGCAGGGCCACGGGGACGCCCAGGAGGATGACCAGGGGCAGGGCGAAGCTCTCGTACTGCGCGGCCAGCACCAGGAAGACGAAGACGACGCCCAGCCCGAAGATGAGCAGCACGCTGCGGCCCGCCTCCTTCTGCTCCTGGGACAGGCCCGTCCATTCGTAGGTGTAGCCCGCGGGCAGCGATTCGCGCGCCACCGCCTCCATCGCGTCCAGGGCCTGCCCGGAGCTGGAGCCCGGCGCCGCCTGCCCGTTGAGGGTCGCCGAACGGTACAGGTTGTAGTGCTGGATGTTCTGCGCGCTGGTGATGGGCGTCACCTTCACCACCGACTCCAGCGGCACCATCTCTCCCCTCGCGGAGCGGACGTAGAGCGCGTCGATGTCGCGCGGCTCGTTGCGGAACGGGACGGCGGCCTGCACGTACACGCGGTACACGCGGCTGGCGAAGGTGAAGTCATTCACGTACTGGCTGCCCAGGTAGACTTGCAGCGTGGAGAAGACGCCCTCCAGCGGGACGCCCATGGCCAGGGCCTTCTCCCGGTCCACCTGCACGTCCAGCAGGGGCGTGTTCGCGGTGTAGGAGGAGAAGACGCCGCGCAGGCCCGGGTCCTGGCTGGCCGCGCCCACCAGCGCGTCCGTCGTCTGCGCGAGCTGCGCCAGCGTCCGGCCTCCTTGCTGGTCCTCCAGCACGAACTCGAAGCCGCCCACGCTGCCCACGCCGCGGATGGCGGGGGGCTCGAAGGGCAACACGCGCGCGCCGCCAAGGGCCATCAGCGGACGGCGCAGGCGCTCCACCAGCCCCGCGACGCTCTGGTCCGGCCGCTTGCGCTCGTCCCACAGGCGCAGGTTGACGAAGAGGGTGCCGTAGTTGACGCCCGTGCCCAGGAGCGAGAAGCCGCCCACGGTGAAGATGTCCGCGACCTCCGGCTGCTGGCGCAGCACGTCCTCCGCCTGGAGCAGCACCTGCCGCGTGTAGTCCAGCGACGTGCCCTCTGGCCCCTGCACGGCGATGATGAGGTAGCCCTGGTCCTCGCCCGGGATGAAGCCCGCGGGCGTGAGGCGGTACATCAGGAAGGTGCTGACCAGACACAGGACGAAGGCGGCCACGACCCACCAGCGCAGCGGTCCGATGAGCTTCGCGAGCAGGCGGCCGTAGGCGTCGCGGAACGCGTCCAGCCCCCGGTCGAACATGCGGAAGGCCTTCCACTTCTGGCCTTCGTGAGGCCGCAGCAGGAGGGCGCACAGCGCGGGGGACAGGGTGAGCGCCACCAGCGCGGACAGGCTGATGGAGAAGGCCAGGGTGAGGGCGAACTGCCGGTAGATGATGCCAGTGGTGCCGGGGAAGAAGGACACCGGCACGAACACCGCGGCCAACACCAGGGCAATGGCCACCAGCGCGCCGGCCACCTGCTTCATGCTCCGGTGGGTGGCCTCGCGCGGGCCCACGTTGTCCTGCGCCATGGTGCGCTCGACGTTCTCGATGACGACGATGGCGTCATCCACCACCAGGCCCGTGGCCAGCGTGAGGCCGAAGAGCGTCAGCGTGTTGATGGAGAAGCCGAACGCGCTGACGAAGAGGAAGGTGCCCACGAGCGACACGGGCAGCGTGGTGGCCACCACCAGCACGCTGCGCCAGCCGTGCAGGAAGACGAAGATGACCAGCACCACCAGGAAGATGGCTTCGCCCAGCGTCACCAGCACCTCCTCGATGGAGGCCTGCACCGCCGCAGTGGTGTCGAAGGCGCGCTGGTAGCGCATGCCCGGCGGGAAGTTGCCCTTCAGCCGCTCCAGCTCCGCGATGACGCCGTCGCGCACCTCCAGCGCGTTGGAGCCGGGGAGCTGGAAGATGCCCAGGCCCACGGCCTCGCGGCCGTTGAAGCGCAGGAGCTGCCCGTAGTTCTCCGCGCCCAGCTCCGCGCTGCCCACGTTCTTCAGCCGCACCAGCGAGCCGTCCGGCCCCTGCTGCACCACGATGTTGTTGAACTCCTCGGCCGACGTGAGCTGCCCCAGCACGCGCACCGTGAACTGATACGTCTGCCCCGGCGGCGCGGGCGGCTGGCCCACCTGCCCTGCGCCGATTTGGACGTTCTGCGCGCGCAGGGCGTTCACCACGTCCGTGGCGGTGAGTCCGCGCCGGGCCAGCTCCGTGGGGTCCAGCCACAGCCGCATGGCGAAGCGCCGCTCGCCGAAGATTCGCACGTCGCCCACGCCCGTCACGCGCAGCAGCGCGTCCCGGATGAAGACGTCCGCGTAGTTGCTGAGGAAGCCCGTCTCGTAGCGGTTCTCCTCGTCGAACAGGCCGAAGGCGATGAGCAGCTGCGTCTGGGCCTTGGTGATGGTGACGCCCAGCGCGTTGACGGCGGCCGGGAGCTGCGCGGACGCGGTGGCCACGCGGTTCTGGACGTCCACCGCGGCGATGTCCAGGTCCCGTCCCGGGTCGAAGGTGACGGTGATGGTGCTCACGCCCGTGTTGCTGCTGGTGGAGGCGATGTAACGCATGCCCTCCACGCCGTTGAGCTGCCGCTCCAGCACGGTGGTGACGGCGCTCTCCACCGTCTCCGCGGAGGCGCCGATGTACGTCGCCGTCACCTGCACCACGGGCAGGGACAAGTCAGGGTACTGCTCCACGGGCAGGGTGGGGATGGAGATGGCCCCCACCAGGGTGATGATGATGGACACCACGCTGGCGAAGACGGGGCGGCGGATGAAGAAGTCGGTGAACATGGCGGCCCCTCACTGTTGCGGCGGGGTGCCGCCGTCAGTCCCACTGCCGCCCACGCCCCGAGGTGGTTTGCGCGAGGGGGCCTTGGGTTGGATGGGCTGGCCATCGCGGAGCAGTTGGATGCCGCTGAGCACCACGGGCGTGCCCGCGTCCAGGCCGCCCGTCACCTCGTAGTCATTGCCGGAGACGAGTCCCAGGCTCACCGGCGCCCGCTGCGCCACGGTGCCCGCGTCCGATTCCCGCGCCACGAAGACGAAGGACTGGCTGCTGATGCGGGTGACGGCGGCGGTGGGGACGCGCAGGGCCTTGCGCGTGGCATAGACGACCCGGGCGCGCACGAACTGTCCGGCGCGCAGGCCCACGGTGTTCTCGAAGATGCCGCGTAGCTCCACGAGCTGCGTGGTGGCGTTGGGCGTGGGCGCCACGAAGAACACCGGCGCGGACACCACGAGCCTGCCCTCCGGGTCCAGCACCTCCACTGGCGTGGTGCCCACCCGGACGGTGCCTGCCCGCTCGACGGGAATCTGCACGGACACCTCCAGGGTGTTGCTCTGGTCCAGCGTGGTGAGGGCCGTCTGCTGCGTCACGAAGTCGCCCACGTTCACCGGGTAGTCGCCCACGGTGCCGGCGAAGGGCGCGCTCACCTCGTAGAAGCCGAGCTGGACCTCCTGGGCCTGCACCTGGGCCTCGATGGCGCGCGCGCTGGCCTCGGCTTGCAGCGCCTGCGCCACGGACTGGTCGTAGTCCTGGCGGCTCTGGAGTCCTTCCTTCAGCAGTTGCTCGCTGCGCTCGAGCGTCTGTTGAGCGTACTCCCGCTGCGCCCTGGCGGCGGCCTGCTGTGCTTGGGTGGCGCGCAGGCCCGCGCTCTCTCGCCGGGGGTCCACCACGAGCAGCACCTCGCCCTGCTCGACGCGTGCTCCCGGCTCGAGCGGAATCGCCTTCACGTAGCCTGCAACCTGCGGATAGACGGTGATGCTGCTGCGGGAGCTGAGCGCGCCCAGGTACTCGTTGGCCTCGCGCACCTCGGCGGGGGTCAGGCGCTCCACCTCCACGGGCATGGGCTGGTTCGTGGCCGCCTGGCCTCCCCGCGGCCCCGGGTCGCCCTGCGAGCGGCAGCCCGCGAGGAGCAGTACGGCGAGCCCCGTGCTCCACGTCCTCACCAATCGCATGCCGCCTCCGCGAGGAACGCGGCGACCCGCGCCTGCTCCAGCTCGAACTCGCGCACCACCAGCAGCAGCTCCGCTTGTCGCAGGTCCGCCGCCGTCTGGATGAGCTCCAGGCTGGTGCCCGTCCCCACCTCGAAGCTGCGCCGGGTGAGCCGGTCGTTCTCCTCGGCCAGGGCGCGGCCCCGGCCCGCGATGCGCGCCGCCGCGTCCGCCACCTGCACCGCGCGCCGGGCCTGCAGCACCTCCACCGAGGCCGTGCGCTCCAGCTCCAGAAGGCCCTGCTTCGCCACCTCCACGCCCGCGCGCGTCTGCCTCAGTTGGCCCTCACGCGCGCCGCCGTCCCAGAAGGGCAGCACCAGGGTGGCGCCGATGTTCCACACCGGCACCGTCACGAGGCCCTCTTCCACCGTGAGGGCCAGCGTGGTGCTGGTCAGCGCGAGCGTCGGGGCATAGAGCGCCTTCACCTCCGACACCTGCCGCTCCGCCAGCGTGCGCCGCGAGCGCGCCACCGCGAGGTCCGCGCGCCGGTCGAGCGACTCCAGTTGCTGGCAGTCCCGCCGCGCGTGCTGGAGCAGGGTCTCCAACTGGACGCCCTGGACCAGTCCCACGCCCTGGGGGATGCCCAGCACCAGGCCCAGCGTCTCTCGGGCCCTGCGCAGGGATTCGTCCCCCTGGACGACGAGGTTTCGCGCCGTCTCCGTGTCCTGCTGCACGCGCACCACGTCCAGCCGCGTGCCCGCGCCCAGCTCGAAGCGGCGCTCGGTGAGGGCCAGCCGCTCCAGCGCGGTGCGGAGGTTGAGGCGGTTGACCTCGGCCAGCCGCTCCTGCGCGGAGACGCCCACCAGGGACTGGGCCAGCGCGCGGGTGAGCTGGCGCCGCGTCTCCGCCAGCGACAGGTTGGCGGTGCGCCGGGCCTCGCGCGCGGTGCCCAGCGCGATGATGGCCGGGAGGCTGAACAGGGGCTGGGTGGCGTTGAGCAGTCCCAGGAAGGGCGGGCGGGTGAGGGCCGGGGACTGGGCGCCGCCGACGTCGCCGCCAATGCCCCCGCCAATGCCGCCTCCCACGCCGCCGCCACCTCCGCCACCCAGCAGCGGTGTCGCGTCGGGATTGAGCACGTTGTACTGGACGGAGACGGTGCCGGTGAGCGTGGGCAGCAGCGCGGCCAGGGCGATGCGCTGCACGCCCGCCGCGGCCTCCACCTGGGCCAGCGCGGTGTACAGGGTGGTGGAGCGTTGACGCAGCAGGTGCAGCGCCTCGGCCCAGGTCGCCACCTGCATGGCGGCCGGGGGGATGGGCTCCAGCAGCGGGTCGGACACGGGGAACTTCGGAGGCTCGGGTGTCTCCGGGGAGAGGGCGGGCGCGCGCGCCGCGGGTGGCTCCACGCCCGCGTCGGTGCCGGGGTCCGCCTGGGCCAGCAGGAGGCTGGAGTGGGACAGCAGGGCTGCGAGCAGCAGGGCGTTCATGGGAGCGCTCGCACAGGTAGGAAGCGCGTTGCCCTGCCACCACGGCCGCCGGGGCTGCCTTGCGTTTGGTGGACAGAAGAAGGGACGAGACTGCGTGTCAGTGCATGAAGACGTGCAGGACTGCCAGCCTTTGGGGCAGGGCTGCTGTCATGCGCGGCCTCCGGGGGAGATGCGACTGCGGGGGGCTCGGACAGTGGCTCGGCGCGCCGGGTGTCGACTCCGGAGACCACGTCGCGCTGACGATGGCCAGCTTCTGGTCCAACAAGGTGTTCGCGTGGGTGGACCAGCGCCGGCCCATCTGGGAGTCCCGGGGAGTCGTGCCGCCGTGCGGCGCGAGTTGACGCTGAAGCGTCCAGGGAGCCAGTCTCCCGGCTGATGCTCAAGCTCCAGTGGCTCCAGGTCCACCAGTTCCGCTCCGTGAAGCCCGGGACGCGGTTGCTCTTCAGCCCGTCCCTCAACGTGCTGCTCGGGGAGAACGGCACCGGGAAGTCCATGCTGCTGGACCTCGCGGCCGCCGTGGTCAGCTCGGACTTCACGCCGCTGCGGCATGAGGCGTTCGACCTGGAATATGCCCTGGCCGCGGACACCGGCCGCATCACCGTGCGCGTGCGCAACGTGCCCTCGGGCGCGGAGGGCACGAGCGGCCTGTCCATGGACATCACCGTGGCCCCGCGCGACATGGCCTGGCCGCTGGTCATCCACCGCGAGGGCCAGCAGCTCCGCGTCTCCCGCGAGGACGACACCACCGACGTCGTCCACGAGCGCATCGCCCCCGAAGTCGGTGGCCGGCTCTGGCTCGTCCTGATGACGGGCGGCATCGCCTGGGTGGAGAAGACGGGCGAGGCCACCGCCGCCGTCGAGCCGATGCTCGCCATGGCGCGGGAGGTCTCCGCGCAGGCCGACCTCCGCCGCTTCGACGAGGGGCTCGCCCACTTCGACCAGCTCTGGCGCGCCGAGCTGCGGCTCTCCCGTCGCGCGGAGGGCGTGCTCGCCACGGGCACGGGCGTGGCCTCGGAGGACCTGCTCGACGGCCTGCGCAAGGTCGCCGCCGCGCAGTGGGGCTCCGCCCGCTACGTGCTGTCCTCGGAGAACGTCCCCTTCCTCCGCGACGCGGCCCGGCTCCTCGGCTTTGCGTCCGCGGAGGCGCTGCTGTCCCCGCTGGAGACCCAGCCCCAGGGCAAATACGAGACACTGTCCCTGGGAAACCTGGACCTCTGCTTCGTCACCGCCGCCGGCCAGCGCCTCTCCGCCCGTCAGCTCGGCTACGGCCAGAAGCGTCTGGTGGCCTTCCTCCACTACCTGGCCCACGCCCGCGCCGTCGTCATCGCGGACGAGGTCGCGCACGCCTTCCACCCCCGGCAGGTCCGCGCCCTCCTCGAACAGCTCGAGCCCCGGCAGGCCCTGCTCACCAGCCAGAGCCCGGAGCTGCTCGACAGCCTCACCTTCGACTCGCCAGAGCAGGTGCGCTCCACCTTCGTGCGCTGCCGCCGCGAGGAGGACACCGGCCGGCTCGTCTGGGAGAACCTGACCCCCGACGTCGCCGGGGACTTCTTCACCGCCTGGCGCGCCGAGCCCCGCCGCGTGGGCGAGCTGCTTCAAGCCAAGGGTCTCTGGTAGTCAGCCGCGTCGACCCCGAGGGCCGCGGGACGTCATCCGGCAAACGGCTCCGCGAAGAGAGATGCCAGTCCCCGCGCGTCGCTCGCCTATCCTCGCCAGCCGGGGAGGGTGCCGCGCATGCCGATGCTGACCGTCAATAGAACGGAGCTGTACTACGAGGACTCGGGTGGCGCGGGCGTGCCCGTCGTCTTCAGCCACGGCCTGCTGTGGAGCTGTCGCCTCTTCGACCCGCAGGTGGAGGCGCTGAGCGGGCGCTACCGCTGCATCGCCTATGACCACCGGGGCCAGGGCCAGAGCGCCGTGCCTCCGGCGCGCGTCATCGACATGGAGACGGTGTACCTGGACGCGGTGGCGCTCATCGAGCGGCTGGGTGTGGGGCCCTGCCACTTCGTGGGCCTGTCCATGGGCGGCTTCGTGGGCATGCGCATCGCCGCGCGGCGGCCGGACCTGCTGCGCTCGCTGGTGCTGATGGAGACGTCCGCCGACCCGGAGCCCCTGCACAACGTGCCGCGCTACACGCTGCTCAACCTCACCGCGCGCCTGGCGGGCCTGCGCCCGGTGGCGGACCCGGTGATGCGCATCATGTTCGGCCGCAGCTTCATGACGGACCCCAACCGGGCCGAGGAGCGCAGCCGCTGGCGCACGCGCCTCATGGAGAACCGCCGCGACATCTGGCGCGCCGTCAACGGCGTCATCGAGCGGCGCGGCGTGGCCCACGAAATCCCCCACATCCGCGTGCCCACGCTCGTCGTCGTCGGCGCCGAGGACACGGCCACCGTCCCCGCCAAGGCGCAGCGCCTGCACCGGCTCATCCCTGGCTCACGCCTGGTGACACTGCCGCGCGGCGGGCACTCCTCCACCGTGGAGGAGCCCGCGCTCGTCAATGCCACCTTGGGGACCTTCCTGGACGCGCAATCAGAGACGCGGGCGTCCAGGGTCGGGTGAAGGGGGCGCCCTGCGCCGCGAGCCGGCCGAGCAGGAGGACCGTGACGTCAGTACACATAGGGCGTCCGCTTCGCCCAGCTCGTCTTGCCGTAGTGCTTGTGGAGATATCGGAAGGCGTCCCGGGCCTCGCGTGTGGCCTGTCCGCAGCCGCGCTTGCTGGCGCGGACCGCGCGGAACAGGGCGATGGGCGAGCGCGGGTCCTCCGGGTGGGCCTGGGCCCAGGCCAGGGCGACGCGGGCGAAGTAGGGCACCGAGTCGCCCGCGTCCTGGAGGGCCTTCCACTCTCGCTCCGCGTCCGGCGCGTCGGGCGTGTCCTCGAAGTGCACGGAGGGCACGCTCGCGTCCGGCTTCGGGCCGCACCACCCGTTGCGCTGGTAGGACACGTCCATGGTGAGGCTGAGGTTCGGATGGGTGTTCGCCAGCCGGTCCTCGCCCGAGTGCAGCCGCGCGGAGACAGCGGGCAGTCCCATGAGGAGCAGCTGGGCCTCGAACTGACGCTCCTGGGGCGTGGGCTTGCCCACGAGCGCCAGCAGCTCCTCCTTGGCCTTGGGCTCCGTCTCCGCCAGGCGCTTCGCCACGGCCTGAATCGTCGCGTCGTCACCCGCCACGGTGGCACGCGCGAAGGCGGTCCACATGAGCTGGCGCCGGAGCGGGGGCGGCAGGGTGTCCCCCGCCGCCAGCTCGCCCATGCGCTTCGCCGTGAGGCGAGGTTCCAGGACGGCCACGGCGCGCGGATTGAACAGGCGGGGTCGGTCGGCCGGCGCCGTGGTGTAGGGGTCGGCATAGCTGCCGCTATAGTCGTAGCTGGCGACGGTGCTGACGGCGTTCCGCAGGGCGTCGTCGAGGGTGCGGGCCACCGCGAGCCGCTCCTCGCGCAGCAGGTTGTCCGTGGAGGAGAGGTCCCGGGTCAGCTCGGCGGGCACCGAGTCGAGCCGCGCGCGCGCTGCCTCCACCTCGCCGCGGGCATGCAGGAGCCTCGCGGCGTGGTACGCCAGCGTCACGCCGGCGGGAGACGCGGGCGCCACCTTCGCGGAGGCGGCGAGCAGCTCCGGGAGCCCCGGCGCGTCCGGTGTCGCCTTGAGCAGCGCGGTGACGAGCCACGGCACCTGGGCCGTCTTCTTCCAGCGGGCCAGGGCCGTGTCGTACTGCGCGCGGCGGGCCGCCTCGGGCTTCGCGCTGTAGCGCGTGTGCTTCATGGCGTGGAGCCATGCCTGGAGCGCCTCGGCGGGCGCGGGGAGGGGGCCCTGGCAGGCGTTCTCCATTTGCGACAGCAGGTCCAGGTCGCCGAGCTCCGCGGCGAGGGCGGAGCCTGTCCCCGGCTCGAGCACATGCGACAGCAGCTCGCAGTACCAGGCCCCTCGTTGCAACCGGTAGCGCACCAGGCTCCGCAGGCCTCGCGCGGGGCCATGGACGCCGCGCAGCTCCGGGGAGGCCAGCACGCCGTCGAGCACCCGGTCCGCTTCGGCCAGCCGTGAGAGGAAGACCGCGTCATCCTTCGCGTCGAAGAGGTCGCCGGCCTCTTTCTCCATCAGCGCCTGCCGGACGTGGGTGCGCGCGACGAGGTACGCGGCCAGTGCCCGGTAGGGCGAGTCTTTCGACTCGGCAATCCGCTGGAACGCGGCCAGGGCCCCTGCAGGGTCGTCGCAGTAGAAGCGCGAGGCCGCCTCCTGGTAGGCGCGCTCGTCCCGGCGGCGGGCCTGGTGCTGGGTGCTCACGCCTTCATCCAGCCGCGCGTCCGGCTCCGGCAGGATGGCGCACGGGCCGAAGACGGTGTCCTGGTTGCGCACCCATTCCTCCACCAGCGCGGGGTGCTTCTTCCACGTCCGCGCCAACGCGGTGGCGGTGTCCGCGGCGCGCAGGAGCGCGTCTGCCTGGATGCGGGGGCTCTGCGCGTGGTTCACCTGCCGGGCAAGCTCGGGCAGGGCTTCCGGGAGCTGGGGCGCGGCCTGCTTCCGTGCCGCCTGCCAGCGCTGGAGCTCGGGCTCCAGGGTGTGGGCGGGCAGCGCATGGTGCATGTGCGCCCAGCGCGTCACCAGGGGCCCTTGCTCCTCGGGCGTGGTGGGAATGCCCATCATCGTCCGGTACGCGAAGACGAGGTAGGCGGTGCGCAGCGATTCGCGCACCACGCCCAAGCGCCCCGCCGCGAAGGTGGAGAGCGGCCAGTCGGGATGGCTGTTCGTGACGAACACGGGCTCGTAGTACTCGGGGCCGCACGCCTGGGCCTCGGTGGGGGCGAGCAGGAACGCGAGACCGCTGGTGAAGGTGACGAGCAGCTTCTTCATGGCTGGAGCTCCGCGACCGCGCGCGTGAACGCCTTGGGCGTCCAGGGGCGAGGGTTGAAGACATAGAGGGTGGCGACGCCAGGGGGCACGGCCCGCCACTCATCGAGCGCCAGCCCCACGCTGCCCTCGCAAGGCGCCGGCAGTCCACGCGCGAAGCGGGCGCGCCACGTGGGTGCCTCCGGGCCCATGCGGAAGAGCTGGGGCACCACCTCGTCCACGGGGGCGCGCGTCAGCCAGCTTCCGGGCGTGCACCATGAGGCGAGGCCGGTGATGGACAGCGGCATGGATGGAGGCAGCTTCTGGCGGAGCGCCTGGAGCAGCGCGACGTAGGCGTCGTATTCGGACGCGCGGGCATCGAAGTCAATCTGGAGCGCCGTCAGCCCTGGTCGGCGCGCCAGCGTGGCGAGCCGGTCCGCCAGCGCGTGCAGCCGCTCGGGCGGGTACTGCGCGAGCGACGCGCCCGGCTGGGCCTCCATCCGCACCGTGGCCCTCAAGGGCGTCCCGGGCGGGACGTGGAGCGGCTGCCGGCGCGGGTGCTCGCGCACCTCCGTCTCCGCGAGGGCGAGCGTGGCGAGCAGGAAGGCCACGCTGACCGGGCGTCCCGTCTGCGCGAGGAAGCGGAGGTCCTCCGGCCGCTCCCAGGCCCAGAGCACCACCCGCGGCGGCTCCGGCGGCGGCGTGGGCGTGCTGCACGACATGAGCACGGCGAGGGTGGCCAGCGGGCCGCGCCGTGTCCGGGGTGCCACGTGGGGCGTAGGGGATGGGGGGAGCATCGTGGTCGTCGGGCCGCGCTCACGCGGTGGACCGGACTGTTTGCAACGCGCGTTCCGAGCGCGCGCCGCCTCAGGCCTGGGCCGCGCGCCGGCTCTGGGCGCGGCGCTGGAGCCAGTTGCGGAGGAAGGCCTTCACGGAGGGGTGCTGCGACTCGCGGAAGGCGTCTGGCGGGCCGTACTCCACGATGTGGCCCTCGTGCATCAGGGCCAGGTGGTCCGCCATGCCGAAGGCGGAGGCCACGTCCGGCGTAATCACCAGCGAGGTAGCGCCGAGCTGCTGCTTGCCGGTGATGATGATTTCATTCACCGCCGCGGTGGTGAGGGGGTCCAGGCCGGCGGTGGGGTCGTCGTAGAGGAGAATCTTCGGCTGGAGGATGGTGGCGCGCGCGAAGCCCACGCGCTTCTGCATGCCGCCCGACAGCTCGCCGGGGAAGCGCTGCATCGCGTGCGACAGGCCCACGCGCTCCAGCGTCTTGTTCACCGTGTCGGTAATCTCCGCCTCGGGCATGCGGGTGCGCTCGCGCAGGGGGAAGGCCACGTTGTCGAAGACGGAGAGCGAGTCGAAGAGGGCGTTCGCCTGGAAGAGGATGCCCTGCTTGCGGCGCATCTGGTCCAGCGCGGCCTCGTTCATCCGCGCGATGTCCTCGCCATCCACCCGCACGGTGCCCCGGTCCGGCCGCAAGAGGCCCATGATGTGTTTCATCAGCACCGTCTTGCCCGACCCGGACACGCCCATCAGCACGCAGGTGGTGCCCTCTGGCACCTCCAGGCTCACCCCGCGCAGCGCGTGCTGGTCACCGAAGGACTTGTGGAGGTCCCGCACTTCGATGGCCAGCTTGCGGGAGGACGGTGGGCTCGAGGGACTCATGGCCGCGCGAACATAGTGCGCGTCCGCCGCCTTCCGCCTCCAAGAAGCGGCTGCCTGGCATGGGGAAGGGGCGCCCGGCCGCCCGGCCCCCATCCCGGTGTGGAATGGCGGTCAGAGGCAGGGCGGCCTCTCGCCTCGGGGCTTGCCCTGGGCGCGGAGGGAGCGATGCTGCGAGACACTTAGGTGAGACGGAGTGACACATGGGGCGTCCGGAGGCCGGGCGCCCGGGAGGCAAGGCGTTTGGCGACGGTGTCCCTGGAGGACGTGCGCAAGGTGTACCGGGGCGGCGTGGCCGCGGTGAAGGGCGTGAGCCTGGACATCGCGGACGGCGAGTTCATCTCGCTGGTGGGCCCGTCGGGCTGCGGCAAGTCCACGACGCTGAACCTCATCGCCGGGCTGGAGGAGCTGTCGGGCGGCACGCTGCGCATCGACGGCGCGGTGGTGAATGAGCTGTCGCCGCGCGAGCGGGACATCGCCATGGTGTTCCAGAGCTACGCGCTCTATCCGCACCTGGACGTGGCGCGCAACCTCGCCTTCCCGCTGAAGGTGGCGGGGTTGACGAAGGCGGACATCGACGCGCGCGTGCGCGAGGTGGCGTCGCTGCTGGGGCTGGAGGGCCTGCTGTCGCGCAAGCCGAAGGAGCTGTCGGGAGGCCAGCGGCAGCGCGTGGCGCTGGGGCGAGCCCTGGTCCGCCGTCCCAAGGTGTTCCTCTTCGACGAGCCGCTGTCCAACCTGGACGCGGCGCTCCGCACGCAGATGCGGGGGGAAATCAAGAAGCTGCACGAGCAGCTCAAGGCCACCTTCGTCTACGTCACCCACGACCAGGCGGAGGCGATGACGCTGTCGGACCGCGTGGTGGTGATGAACCAGGGTGAGGTGCAGCAGGTGGCCCCGCCGCGCGAGCTGTACGACGCGCCGGCGAACCTGTTCGTGGCGGGCTTCTTCGGCGCGCCGCGCATCAACCTGGTGAAGCCTCGGACGCTGGGCCTGCCGGACGCGGACGTGGTGCTGGGGCTGCGCCCCGAACATCTGGAGGTGGGGCAGGGCGCGCCGCCACCGGACGCGCTGGAGGGCCGCGTGTACCTGGTGGAGCTCATGGGCGCGGAGAGCTGGGTGACGGTGGACGTGGCCGGGGAGCGCATGGTGGCGCGCGCCGCCGGGGACTTCCGTGTGCCCACGGGCGCTCCGGTGTGGCTGCGGTATGACGCGTCGAAGCCGCGGCGCTTCGACGCGACGTCGGGCCGGGCCCTGTAGCGGAGGCTCAGGCGTAGACCTGCTCCCCCTCCAGGCTCATGTCGAGCCGCCGGTTGAGCGGGTCCAGCCGCTCGTAGCGCTCGCGCAGCACGTCGCGATGGACGCCTGGGGCCGCCTGGGCCATCTCCTCCAAGAGCGCGCGCAGCGCCGTGTCCAGCGCCTGCTTTACCTCGCGCGCCTCCACCTCGGACAGTTCCAGCAGCATGGAGCACCTCCTGCCTGGAACGTTAGGCACGCCTGTGCCCATGCGGCTCCGACGCCTGCCTGGAGTGCGCCAGGGCTGGCGGCCTGGGGCCACGCGTCCTCCTGGCAGGAGATGAGGCCCGCCAATCCCTGAGCCCGCGCGGTGGTGGAGCGGCGGGTCGTCGCCGCGAGCGCTCCACCGTGTGCTCCGTGGCAGGTGCGTCCCGTCGTGCCCGCTCGCACTGTTGTCTGGGAACCCCGGACGGGCCGGGCACCCGAGCGAGCGGAGGCCGGAATGATGCGCAGAGACGACGTACACGAAGGCATGACGGTGCGGACGGCGACAGGCCAGGTCATCGGCCGTGTGTCAGGCATCGGGGACACGCACTTCGAGCTGGAGCAGGGGCTGGTGCCCATTCCCCGGCGCGACTACCTGGTGGAGTTCTCCGACGTGGACTTCGTCAGCGGCCACGACGTCTACCTCGCCGACGCGGACCACCCGCTCCTCTCGCTGGAGGTGGATGACGACGGCGGCGCGCTCCCACCTCGCCATTCCAAAGGGCTGGAGCGCGAGCCCGTGAACGTGGAGTCTTGAGCCGCGAGAGGACGAGCAACGCAAGGCGTTGTGCGTTCGCTCCGGCCCGCTCTGGAAGGTGGCCGGACAGGCCCTGAGTGCCGGGTAAGCGTCGGCAATCACTCAGGTGGGCCAGCCCTGGAATGTCAGACGGTCAGGCTAGACGTGACCGCTTCGACGGGCATTCCAGGTGGGGTCATGCAACGGTTTACAGCATCATGCGTCACGGTCATCCTCTTCGCTTTCACGTTCGCTTGCAGCGCGGATCCGCGCGCGGAGGACGGTGGTCGCGGGGTGGCGGGGCAGGGCCTGTCCTTGTCCACGCCCCGCAAGCTCCTGCCCTTCGTGGTGCTGGAGGATGGGCGGGTGCTGGCCTCGGGCGGGCATGATGGGAACCGCACGCTGGGCAGCTGCGAGGTGTTCGAGCCGGAGACGGGCCGGTGGCGTGAGACGGGCGCCATGCGCACGCGCCGTCGCAACCACGCCGCGGTGCGGCTGGCGGACGGCCGGGTGCTGGTGATGGGCGGCTCCAACGGCGTGGCGATGGGCGCGCTGGCGGACGCGGAGGTGTATGCGCCGGCAACCGGGACGTGGACCGAGGTGCGCCCCATGGCCGTGGCGCGCAATGACCCGGCGGCGGTGCTGCTGGCGGATGGGCGCGTGCTGGTGGCGGGTGGGACAGACGTGGACCAACGGCCGCTGCGCTCGGCGGAGCTGTTCAATCCAGAGACGGAGACGTGGAGCGCCGCGGCGCCTCCGGGCTTCTCGCGGGGTGGGGCTCAGACGGCGGTGGTGCTGGCCAGCGGCAAGGCCCTGTTCGTGAGTGGCCTGCAGGCGGAGCTGTATGACCCGGTGACGGGACGCTGGGAGAAGGCGGGGCTCACCGGTGGGGCGGCGGGCACGCACCGGCTGGCGCACTCGGTGACGTTGCTGCCGGATGGGCGCGTGCTGGTGGTGGGTGGAACGACGGCGCGCGCGGCGGCCACGGCGGAGGTGTATTCGCCTGAGACGGGGGTGTGGACGCTCGTGGGGGCGCCCAGGGTGCCTCGTGAGCACCACGCGACGGTGGTGCTGCCCGATGGCGCGGTGCTGATGATGGGCGGCGAGCACTACACGACGGGCGCGCTCGCGTCGGTGGAGCGCTTCGATTTGGAGACGGAGACGTGGTCCTCCGCGCCCGCGCTGGACGAGCCGCGAGAGAAGCTGGGCGCCCTGGCGCTGGGAGATGGCGCGGTGCTGGTGATGGGCGGTGGCAACGAGGCGGTGGGGATGCTCTCCGAGAGCGAGCGCTATGTCCCGGGCGCTTGTGACGTGGCGCCGTGCTCCGCGCGAGCGCTGGGGGGTGCCAATGCCGTCGTGGAGCGCTCCGCGGCCGGGCAGGTCGAGTGACGCGCGCCTCGCTGTGAATGGGCGCGCGCGGCAATGCGCAGGCGGCGGGCAGGCGCCGTGGGTGACTCCAGCGCCAGAGCCGGGTGAGATGCGGGCATGAACCCGTGGAAGGTGTCGCTGGTGGTGGTGTGCGCGTGGCTCGTGGCGTGTGGTGGCGCGGAGGCGCCGCAGCTCTCCTACGCCGGCTGGGCGGAGCGCGTGGCGGCCTCCGCGTGCGCGTATGAGGAGCAGTGCGGAGCCCTGACGGTGTCACGCGAGCAGTGCGAGGCGGACCGCATCGCCGCCTACGCGGCGGTGGAGCCGGACCTGTCGCGAACCGACACGGGCGCGAAGGAGGGCTGTGTGCAGTGCATGCGCGTGCGCATTGACGAACTCGACGCGGCCACCGCGAGCGGCTGCCAGCAACCCGTCGACGAAGCCCGGCTGCGCGCTGTGTGCGGCGTGGATGGCGCGGCCTGTGCGGGCGTGCCCTGACTCCGGCGATTTCACGGCTGCTCCCTGCGTTCCGGAGTCGCGGGCCTCACGGGGGCCAGGGGCATGAAGGCGTGTGGACTCCGCGCGCGCCACGCGCCTGTGCGTGACAGACTGCGCGGCCATGCGCACCCGGACCCTGCTGCTTGCCCCGTTGCTGCTCTCCACTTCCTGCGCCACCGTCGCTCCGACGGCGCAGGCCCCGGCCGCCACCCAGGCCGAGGCGAAGTCCCCGGCCCCCGAGCGTCCCTTCGGCACCCTGCGTGAGCAGGCCCAGCGCCAGCAGGCCTGGCTGGCCGAGCGCCTGGAGAAGGCCCTGCCTCAGCTCATGCGCCAGCACGGCGTGGACATGTGGGTCATCCCCATGCGCGAGTACAACGAGGACCCGGTCTTCAAGGCGCTCGTCTCGCCGACGACGTTCGCCGCGCGCCGCCGGACCATCTACGTCTTCTTCGACCGTGGCCCGGAGCAGGGCGTGGAGCGGCTCGCGCTGGGCGGTGGCTCGCAGGGCGGCATCTACACGCCGCGCCGCGCGCAGCGACAGGTGGACGGCGGCGGCGTGAGTCGGCAGGCGGAGCTGTGGGGCCCCGAGCAGTGGCAGGTGCTCAAGCAGGTGGTGGAGGAGCGCCAGCCCAAGCGCATCGCGCTCAACGTGTCGCGCACCTTCGCCTTCGCGGACGGCCTCACCCATGGTGAATACGAAGGCATGGCGGAGGCGCTCGGCCCGGACTGGGTGAAGCGCTTCACCTCCGTGGACGGGCTGGCGGTGGACCTCATCGCCTGGCGCAGCGCGGACGAGGCGCGTTTCTACGAGGAGCAGACGAAGCTCGCGTGGAGCATCATCGAGACGGCCTTCTCCAACCAGGTCATCACCCCGGGCGTCACGCGCACCCGCGACGTGGAGTGGTGGATGCGTCAGCGCCTGGCGGACCTGGGCCTGGCGACGTGGTTCCAGCCGTCGGTGGACCTCCAGCGCCAGGGCGTCACCGAGCAGGAGCTGGGAGACGACCCCATCATCCAGCGCGGCGACGTGCTGCACTGCGACTACGGCGTCACCGCGCTGGGGCTCAACACCGACACCCAGCACATGGGCTACGTGCTGCGCGAGGGCGAGACGGACGCGCCCCAAGGGCTGAAGGCCGCGCTGAAGACGTCCAACCGGCTGCAGGACATCGTCTTCGAGGAGCTGCGCCCCGGCCGCACGGGCAACGACATCCTCCGCGCCTCCCTCGAGCGGATGCGCGCCGAGGGCATCGACGGCACCGTGTACTCGCACCCCATTGGCCTGCACGGCCACGGCGCGGGCCCCATGGTGGGCCTGTGGGACCGGCAGGAGGGCGTGCCCGGCAATGGAGACCACAAGGTGATTGCGAACCAGTGGTACTCCATCGAGCTGCAGGCCACGTCCGCGGTGCCGGAGTGGAACGGCCAGCGGGTGCGCTCGGCGCAGGAAGAGGACATCACCATCGACGCCGAGGGCCGCGTACACTGGGGCTGGAAGCGTCAGACGGACTTCCACCTGGTGCGTTGAGCGAAGCCTCTCGGGACTCAACGCGCGAACCCTGGTCCGAGGCTTCTCCCCAGCGACAACGCCGAACCCGTGCCCCCCACTTCCAGCGCCGGGTCCCTTGGAACCCGGCGCCGGTTGAAGTCAGGGGTGCGGAGTCCCCGTCATGGACTGGAGCAGCGTCACCAGCGCGCGCTTCTCCTCGTCCGTCAGCTCCAGCGGCACCATGGTCTCCGTCTTCTGGCCCACGAAGCTGCCGGCCGCGTCGCCGCCCTCGTTGTAGAAGTCGATGACCTCCTCCAGCGTGGCCTGGGCGCCGGTGTGCATGTACGGCGCCGTCAGCGCCACGTTGCGCAGCGACGGCGTGCGGAACGCGCCCTCCAGCGTCGCCGGGTCCGCCTGGGTGCGCAGCGTCTGGAGCCGCGCCGCGATGGTGCCGGTGGGCGCGTCGCTGTAGAGGCTGGCGGCGTTGAACTCCCAGTCCAGCAGCGGCGTCAGCGCGCTCCACTGCCCGCCCGCGCCCGGGCCGCTGTCCTGCACGCCAATGTTGTGGAACAGGTCGTCGGAGAGCGCAGGCCCCTTGTGGCAGATGATGCACTGGCCCTTGCGCAGGAACGTCTTCAGCCCCAGGTACGCCGGGTCCGCCTCCGCCTGTCCGGCCTCGGTCGCCGTGATGAAGCGCCGCACGTCCGTGTCGAAGGGCGCGTCGATTCGCACCAGCGTCCGCTCGTAGGCCGCCATCGCCTTGCCCACGTTGGCCAGCAGGGCCGAGTCCGTCTCGTCCGCGGGCGCCGTGCCGAAGAGGGCCTGGTACTCCGTGGTGTACGACTCCACCGCGGTGAGCCGGGCGCGCACGACCTGCGCGTCCGAGTTCATCTCCACCGGGTTGAGCAGCGGCAGGATGGCCTGGCTCCAGAGCCGGTCCGCCCGTCCGTCCCACATGAACCAGCGGTTGTAGGCCACGTTCAGCAGGGTGGGCGGGTTGCGCTCGGACAGGTGCCCGTCGCAGCCCTCTGCCTTGGCGGTGGACACCGTCAGGCCCTCGCCGCCGTGGCAGCTCGCGCAGGACACCGTGCCACAGCGTGACAGGCCGCTGTCGTGGAACAGCATGTCGCCCAGCGCCTCGGCGCGCGCGACCCCGTCCATCCGGTTGGTGCTGTCCTTCGGGGGCTGCCGCCCCAGGCTGTGCAGGCTGCGGAGCTGGTCCAGCTCGTCGAGGTTGGGGAACGGCTCTTCGGAATCACACGCCATGCCCGACCCACCCAGGGCCAGGGTGAGCGTCACGGCGCGCCAGCGGTACAAGTTCATCAACCAACTCGTCTTTCTGCGAAGGACCCGGGAAGCTTCGCGTCCCCTTCGACGCGAATCAATCCACAAGGGCCCCTTGCCTGCTGGACGAGTTCGTGCTGATGGCGTGACGCCGCCGCGCCTGCCCCCTGGGGAGGGCTGGACGGGCGGCGTCACCGGCGTGCTTCAGGCCCTCAGGCGCCGCAGCTCAGGGAGAAGTCGCGCGTGGCGGTGCCGTAGTCGTTCACCTTCACCGCGGAAGGCTCCGGGGTGATGGTCGGCGTGGCGCCCGTCTCGCACTTCAGGCCGCCGCCCACCGCGAGCCCGACCTGGAGGTCGGTGTCGCTGGGCACGCCCGACACCGTGAAGGAGCAGCGGTTGCCGCGGCTCGCCTTCACCATC
The DNA here is from genome assembly GCF_030168875.1 of Myxococcus sp. SDU36. Classification (NCBI taxonomy): domain Bacteria; kingdom Pseudomonadati; phylum Myxococcota; class Myxococcia; order Myxococcales; family Myxococcaceae; genus Myxococcus; species Myxococcus sp. SDU36. The sequence goes on along the minus strand of NZ_CP077414.1, from coordinate 6,248,440 downwards.
GCCCGGCCCAGCCCGGTGGTGGGCGCGTCCGGCGAGGCCACGATGACCTGGAGCTGCCCGCAGGCGTCGTCGGCACGCAGCCCGCTCTCCGGCAGGCGGATGACGCCGGCGATGGTGGCGTTGCCCTCACGGCCACCGGCACCTCCCATGGTGGCGCAACCGGAAGCGGCAAGGACCAGGGCGGCTACGGCAATGCGATACATGAAATCCTCAATTCTTGATGGTTGAGATGGCGGCCAGGCCACCGTGCAAGCGGTCTACGATGCGCGCCCAAGACAATTGCGATGGGAATTCATTCCAGCCTTCTTTCGCATTCTTCGAGGGGCCTGGATTTGAGCAGCTCCCCTGGAAGTCCGGGTGGTTTGGGAGTCCAGGTGCTTCCAACAGAACACGCCGCGTGACGCCCCATCAGATGGAGTCATCGGTCGAATCAAACACAAACGCTTGACGCGTTTGGCGGCCACTCCGGTCCCAAGGGCGGACACGTAAATCCCGATTCCGGGCATGTCTGATTTGGGCGCGCGGAGGTTCCTCCCACGTGACGGGCGGCCCTGCCTCCGCCGCGCGGTCTGCTGTCAGCGCCCCCGCGCGCCCCCACGGTGCAGGGGCACAGGGAGAGGAGACGACACCATGTCGATACAAAAGCAGGAGCGCACGCCTTCGTGGACGGGACTGGGCGTGGAGACGGACCGTCAATCGTTTCTGGACGCGGTATCCGCCCAGCTTCGAGGGGAGCAGTCCCCGGACGCTCTCGCCGCCACCGTCAGTAGGTTCCGCCCAGTGAGAGCACCGCCGCGTAGCGGCCATCCAGCGCGCCAGGAGCCCGGCCGCCCGGGGCGAAGTCCTGGTCGAACAGGAAGTTGTAGTTCACCCGGGCGTCGGCGGTGATGAGGTTGCCCACCTGGTAGCGCAGGCCCGCGCCGGCGGGCACGTAGCCGCTGGTGTCGTCGGAGAAGCCGCGGACGGCGCCCCGGGCGTCGTTGCGGACGTTGTAGCGGTCCAGACCGATGCCCGTCAGGACGTAGGGCTGCAGCCGGGTGTCGGTGAAGCTGCCCACCACGACGGCCTGCCCGGCGTTGCGGACGATGTCCGGTCCGCCTTCTCCGTCGTCGAGCAGCCCCATGCGGCTGTCGATGTCGCTCAAGCCGCCGCTGTAACCCAGCTCGACGGCGAAGAGGCCGTGCGGCCGGTAGCCCAGCGCGGCGCCATAGGAGAAGCCCGGGGTGACTTCCGGGGCGAGCTGGCCCGTGTAGCCCTCCAGGCCGCCGCCCAGCTGGGCATAGATGCCGGTGTCGGCCCGCTTCCGCCCGCCGTCGCTGAACTCCACCGTCTCCGCCTGGGCCAGCGCGGCTGTGCTCCAGAGCGCCGCCGCGCACAGCGCGCCACGTCCGAGTGCCTTCATGACGGACTCCTTGGTTCGCGTCCGAAAGGCAACGTGGTCCGCGCGGGAGGGCCTGGCAATCAGGCGCACGCGGGCCGTGGGGCACCTGGTGCGGCTGTCCCTCCCACCCCTCAGGGCAGCTGGGTGAGGACCTCCAGCGCGTGCCGGGCCTGCACCAGCCCGTGGCCGAAGTCCTCGTCATGGCCAGCAGGGCCCAGGTCCTTCGCCGAGGCCAGCAGGGCGTGCTTCACCTGGTCCGGCGTGGCGGAGGGACGGGCGCTGAAGAGCAGCGCGGCCACGCCGCTCACGTAGGGCGTGGCCATGGAGGTGCCGGACATATAGGTGTAGTCCGCCGGGCTCATGCGGATGCGGGCCAGCTCCCCCATCATCCGGTGCAGCACGGTGCCACCCGCCTGGGTGATGGTGACCGCGGGCACCCACTGTCCGCGCCGCGGCATGGCGAGGATGTCCACGCCGCTCTCCCGGTGCGAGTTGCCGAAGATGACGGCGCGCGCGCCCTGCTTCATCACGTTGACCATGGCCATGTCGGTGGGCACTTCGCCGTGCCGCACGTACGCGACGAAGCCGCTGCACGTGCTGCCCTGGCATGAGTCCAGCGACTCGCCGCCGCCGCAGTCCACCAGCTTGCCCCACCTGTTCTCGATGGGGGCATACAGCAGCGAGCGCGACAGCGGCTGCGTGTCCCGCACGTCCACCGTGGAGAACGCGCCCTGCCCGCGCGGGAAGGTGGACAGCACGTCCACGCCCGGGGCCACCAGCGCCAGTTGGCTGCCGCCGGAGGAGAAGGTGGCCCGCTGGTCCAGGGCGTTCACCGCGCCCACCGCCAGCACATGCGGGTCCGACGCGGGGTAGTCCACCCGCTGGGCGTTGCTGTTGCCCGCCGCGGCCACCACCAGGATGCCCTGGGCATGGGCCGCCTCGAAGACCTCGAACGTCGTCTTGGTGGGCACGCCGCCGCCCAGCGACAGGGAGATGACCCTGGCGCCCTGCTCCGCGCAGTACTCCACCGCCGCCAGGACGAAGCTCATGTGCGTGCGGCCGTGGAGGTCCAGCACCCGGGCGATGACGAGCTCCACGCCCGGCGCCACGCCCATCACCCCGGTGTCCGCCAGCTGGGGGGAGCCGCGCCCGCCGTGGCCTGGCCGCGCCGCGATGATGCCCGCCACGTGCGTGCCGTGGCCGGTGCCCCAGCCGTGGCCGCCGCTGAAGTCGGAGGGGTCGTCATCGTCCTCCAGCAGGTCGCGGCCGGCGACCACCGCGTCGCGCAGCTCCGGATGCTCCATGTCCAAGCCGCTGTCGATGACACACAGCCGCACGCCCGCGCCCGTGGGCCGGCCCGGGTCCGGCAGTCCGTCCCCATCCAGGTCCCACACCTCGTGCGCCTGGACCTTGCGCAGGCCGGGGGTGAACTCGCGCGGCGTGGCGCCCCGCGCCACCGAGGCCAGGACGGCACGGGCTGGCGCGGTGGCGGGGGCCAGGGCGCGCCACTCCTGGTCCAGCTCGATGCGCTCCACCATGGGGTCCTCGGCCAGGAGCGCCCGCTGCTCCTGGAGGGACATGCGCGCCGCCACCGCGGGCGTGGAGCGGAAGGTGGCTGTCACCTGTCCGCCCACCTGCTGCACGCGGGCGGTGGCCATCACCCCCTGATTCCGATAGCGGACGATGACCCGCTGCCGGCCGTCGTCATCCGTCAGGGGGGCCTGGACGCGGCGTGTCTCCACGGGTTCGGACAGGGAGCCCGCGATGATGTTGGGGCACACCTGGCTCTGGGCGCCCTTGTCGGAGGCGTCGTCCGGCCCACATGCCGCGAGCGCCAACAGCCCCATGAGTCCCCACCGCTTCATGAGCCGCTCCTTCTCGAACGGCACCCGGCCGAGGCGCCGGGCGCGCATCCCCCAGGGAGCGCACTTCGCGAAAGCGTGGCAACGGACTGGGGGGCGCCCCCTTGCCCGAGGTGCGGCGGTTCACATCGCGTGTGTTGGGCGGCGGAATGGCGCCCCGCGTCGGGGTTTCCTTCACGCCCGCACCCGGCGCTCGCCGCGCACCTGAGCACCCACTCCGCCCGACGGGTATGCGGCGGGCGCACTGTCGGAGGGCGAGTTTCCGTCCAAGGCCCTGGCGGTGTCTGTGGGAAGGAAGTCGCCCGCTGCTTGATTCCGTCCGCTTCCGGGTGCTTCGCTGCCGCCAGACGCCATGAGTACCGTCCCTACAGAGTCCTCCCGCTTCCTTGGGCGCTATGAGCTCGTCCACCCCCTGGGCCAGGGCGGCATGGGGGAGGTGTACCTGGCGAAAATCAGCGGCGCGGCCGGCTTCGAGAAGCCGTGCATCGTGAAGACGATTCTGCCGGCGCTGCTGAAGGACCGTCAGTTCCTGGACCGGTTCCACCACGAGGCCAAGGTGCTGGTGCACCTGGTGCACTCGTCCATTGCCCAGGTCTACGACATGGGCGAAGCGGACGGCACGTACTTCATGGCGCTGGAGTACGTGGCCGGCGTGGACCTGGCCTACCTGCTGGAGCAGGCGCGCTCGCAGGGCGTGCCGGTGCCAGTGCCGGTGGCGCTGTTCCTCGGCCAGCGCATCGCGGAGGGGCTGGGCTACGCGCACCGCAAGGCGGGGCCGGACGGCTCGCCGCTGGGCATCGTCCACCGCGACGTGTCACCGCACAACGTCATGGTCTCCTACGAGGGCGAGGTGAAGGTCATCGACTTCGGCCTCGCCAAGTCCGCGGCGCGCAGCAAGTACACGCTGCCGGCCACGGTGATGGGGAAGCTGGGGTACATGTCCCCCGAACAGGTGCGCGCCGAGCCCCTGGACCACCGCAGCGACATCTATTCGTGTGGCGTCGTGGTGTGGGAGATGCTGGCCGGCCGCTCGCTCATCCCCCACGGGACGGTGGGCGAGATGATGGCGGCCATGTCGCAGCCGGTGGTGCCGTCGCTGAGCGAGCTGCGGCCAGACGTGGACGCCGCGCTGGACGCCGTCGTGCGCCGCGCGCTGACGGCCCGCCCGGATGACCGCTACCTGCGTTCGGACGAGCTGGCGCGCGCGCTCAACACGGAGTTGGTGCGCTCGGGCGCCGCGATGGGCGCCGAGGAGGTGGGCCACTTCGTGCGCGCGCTGTGCCCGGAGGCGTTTGACGCCCAGCGCAAGCTCATCTCCAAGGTGTCTTCGTCCCCCAACCACCGCCGCACCCCCGCGCCCGGTTCCGGTTATGGCACCGGGCCGCAGCCGGCCCCGGGCTTCGAGCCCACGCTGATGCGCGGCCCGGCGGCGCAGCCCGGGCACGGCTCGGGGGGCGTGGCCCGTCCCGGCGCCGTGTACGTGGATGGCGAGGATGACCTGGGCACGGGGGCCACCACGGTGCGGCGGCCTTCCGAGCCGTCGCCCAGCGTCGCGGTGGCTTCGGACGGAGCACCCGCCGCGTCCCAGCCGGCCGTCGCGTCCACCGTCGCGTCCGCGGCGGCGCTGGAGGAACGCGCGTCCCGGAAGCGGCCGGTGGGGCTCTATGCCGCCATGGTCGTGTTGCTGGTGATTGCCACCTCCGCCGTCACCGCGCTGTTCGTCCAGTCGTCGGGTGTGGCGCCGGTGGCCACCGGGCCGGTGGTCGACGCTTCAGGGCAGGTCGCGCCGCCCCCGGCTTCGGACAAGGCGGTGGAGACGCCCGTCGCCGCCGCGCGGCAGGGGGCGGCTCCGGAAGCGGCGTCCCTGTCCGACGCGGGCACGGGCGCTGACGCAGGTGCGGCGGTGGTGGCCGCGGGGGGGCCGGACGCTCCCGAGGCGGCGGCCGCGCCGTCCTCGGTGCGCGCGGAGCACGCCACGCTGGAGGCGGCGCGGACGCCGCGCCCCGCGTCGGTGAAGACGCCCGCGAAGAAGCCGGCGGCCCCCGTCGAGCCCGCCGTCGTCTACGCCACGCCGGCGAAGGTGTTCCCGATTCGCAGCGCGAACGGGCGCAACTATGTCGACCGGGCCATCGGGCAGGGCTTCCTCCCGGGCGTGGAGCTGGACGTGCTGGGGCCGTTGAAGAACGGCAAGCACGAGGTGCTGGGGCGGGCCCGGGTGGTGCGGCCGGGGCGCGGCATCGCGCGGCGGCCCACGCGGGCGTTCCTCGAACTGGATGAGCGCGCCCTGGCGGCCTCGGAGGACCTCTTCGTGGCGGCGCCTGGACGGGAGGCCGCGCCCGCCGACGCGCCGGAGCCCGAGGAGGCCCAGGCGGAGGCCGCCGAGCTCGACACGGCTGAGGAGGAGGCCGTCGTGGCCGCGCCCCCCGCGAAGCGCACGCTGCGCGGCCACGCGAGCGTGCAGGGCGGGGTGAGCGGCTTCCTGGACCCGGGGGTGGAGGTCCAGAACCACGAGTCCATCGACTGGACGGACTGCTACGTGGTGAAGGACATCCGCAAAGCGGCGTGGTTGGGGGGCGTGAAGGCCGGGGAGCGGAAGACGGCCAGCCGTTTCCGCCACAACCCGAAATTCGACGTGGGCTCCGGATACCTGGGCGTCCTCTGCACGGAAGGCGAGCTGCGGGTGAAGCTGCGCTGAGGCGCTCCGCGTCGTGACGGACGCGGAGGGCTCACGGCGCCAGCCGCGCGCCGGCGACGGGGCAGTCGGCGACGAGCGCCTTCGCCTCGGCGTCTCCACTCCGGGCGTTGCGCGCCGCGCGGTCCAGGGACGTGCGGCACTGCCACGTCAGCTCGCGCGTGCCATGGCAGCAGTGCCAGCCCGTCAGCGTGCGGCCCAGGTACTGGAGCATCTCCGTCTTGGTGGGGGTGACGAGCAGCCACACCGCGCCCGCCAGCACCGCCAGCCAGGGCAGTTGGAGCGCCACGCCCTTGAGGCGGGGGCCCGCGCCGGGAACGACGGGCTCCGCGTGGAGGCCGAGCAGCGTGTCCAGGGGACGGCGCATCAGCACGGCGTTCAGCAGCAGGTCCAGCGGCGTGGTGAAGGCGCGGGCCAGGCCGCGGAGCAGCCCGGGCGCGCGCTCCGCGTGCACCAGCCTCACCCCGGCCACCTGTCGCCAGAAGGTCCGGCCCGTCACCCCGCCCACGGCGGACGCGGTGAGCCACGCCAGGGCCATGGCCAGGGGCATGGATAGCGGGGTGCGGTCCTGCTCCAGCGCGCGCAACGCGCCCCATCCCACGAGGACGGACGTCCCCAGGTCCAGCACATCCGCCACCCACAGGTGCCACTGGTACCGCGCCTGCGTGGTCACCTGGTCCGTCGCAAACAACGACCCGTTGCTCATCCACCCTCTTTTCGGCGCGCGGAGCATAGACCGGACAGGAGGACGTGCGCCTCATGGCTCCACCGGGTTCGACCGGGGGACACCCGGGGTGTCGCATTCCCGCAGTGGCGCGGTGGCGGCGTGGCTCTCATCTTCACCCCTGCGCGACGCGTCGGAGGCCTTCGCCACCACCGGGGCCTCCTCGCCGGGCGCGCAATGGCCAAGGCCATGACGGAGCCGGGGGTGCGGTTCCCGGCTCCGCAGGTGGTGGCGGGCGCGGCGGCAGCGGCGGGGGGAAGTCGGTGGGGCTGTACAGGGGGAGGAGGCCGGTCCCCCGCCGCTGTCGCCAAGACTGTTCACTGAACGTTCCACCCCCGGTGAATTCGGGGGCGTGTGGCCTCTGGGCCGTTTCTGCCGGACACTGCGGGCGGCATGCGCACTCTGGGGCAGCGAGCCCGCGCTCTCGAGCGGGGGTTCATTGGGTGGTTCTTCTTCGTGGGGCTCGTCCTGGCGCCGCCGGGCATGGCCCTGGACCCGCAGCGTCGTGTCTCGCAGTACAGCCAGGACACGTGGCGCAGTGATGACGGGCTGCCGCAGAACAGCCTGCTGTCCATGGTGCAGACGCGCGACGGCTACCTCTGGCTGGGCACGTGGGAGGGGCTGGCCCGCTTCGACGGCGCGCGCTTCACCGTGTTCGACAAGCGCAACGCGCCGGAGCTGCGCAACCACACCATCAAGGCGCTCGCGGAGGACGCGTCGGGCACGCTGTGGATGGGCACGGGCCAGGGGCTGGTGGCGTACCGCAAGGGACGCTTCGAGCGCGCCATGGGGGCCGCCGCGCCGCTGGATTCCGCGCGGGTGGAGACGCTGGTGGCGGCGGATGGCGTGCTCTGGGTGGGGACGACGACGGGCCTCTGGCAGGTGCCGCTGGGCCCGGGCGTGGCGCGCCAGTACACGGTGGCGGATGGCCTGCCCGCCTCCCACATCACGGCGCTGACGCCCGGGGAGGGCACGTCGCTCTGGGTGGGCACGCCCGAGGGGCTGGCCCGCTGGGTGGACGGGCGCGTGGAGCCTGCGCCGTTCCCCTTCCCCGGGCCCCAGCCCCGCCCCTACGTGATGGCGCTGCGCCGCGATGCGACGGGCGTGCTCTGGCTGGGGACGAAGGCGGGCCTCTATTCGTGGAATGGCGTGGTAGCCTGGCGCTTCACGACCGATGAAGGCCTGCCGTCCCTGTCCGTCAACGCGCTGTACGCCGACGGTGACGGCAACCTCTGGGTGGGCACGCATCGCGGCGGCCTGACGCGGCACAACGCGAAGGGCTTCAGCGAGCCGGTGCCCGGCATGCAGTGGATGGCGGAGTCCGCGGTGCTGTCGCTGCTGGAGGACCGGGACGGCCACCTCTGGGTGGGCACCTATTCGGGCCTGATGCGCCTGCGTGACGGCCCCTTCGCCACGTATGGCATCCCCGAGGGCCTGACCGACGAGACGGTCAGCGCCGTGCTGGAGGACCGCCGCGGCACGCTGTGGCTGGGGACCACCAGCGGCCTGTTCCGGTACGAGAACCGCACGTTCCACCACATGGGCGCCGAGCAGGGCCTGCCGGAGAGCGTCATCCCCGCGCTGCACGAGGCACCCGACGGGACGCTGTGGGTGGGCACGCTCTCCGGCGCCTACCGGTATGACGGCCAGCGCTTCACGCGGGTGTCGCGCGCGCAGGGGCTGCCGCACGACGTGGTGACGGCCATCCTGGTCGACTCGCGGGGCGACACGTGGCTGGGCACGCAGACGGGGCTGGCGCGGATGCATGGCGGCGGCGTGACGGTGTACGGCCCGAAGCAGGGCTTCACCAACCCCATCATCGTCATGGTGGAGGACACGCGCGGCCGGGTGTGGTTCGGCTCGGACACGGGGCTGGCGCGCTGGGACGGCGAGCAGCAGGGCTTCCAGCGCTTCACGCAGCAGGACGGGTTGCCGGGCGACCTGGTGCTGGCGCTGCACGCGGACCCGGACGGCACGGTGTGGGTGGGCACGGAGACAGGGCTGGGCCGGTGGCGCGAGGACACCTGGGCGCGCTTCACCGTCGCGCAGGGCTTGTACGACGACGCGGTGTTCAGCCTGGTGCCGGACGGGGACGGCTCGCTGTGGATGAGCAGCAACAAGGGCGTGTCCCGCGTGTCCCGGCGCGACCTGGAGGACGTGGCGGACGGGGTGCGCCCGCGCCTGACGACGCTGGACTTCGACACGCGTGACGGCATGCGCAGCGCGGAGTGCAACGGCAACACGCAGCCGTCGGCGTGGCGGGGGCAGGACGGGCGGCTGTGGTTCACCAACCTGCGCGGCGCCATCGTGGTGGACCCGGTGCGGGTGCGCGCGAGCCGGCAGCCGCCCGAGGTGCGGATTGAAGAGGTGCGCGTCCAGGGCACGCCGGTGCCGGTGGAGGGGCCGGTGGAGCTGGAGCCCGGGGCCGCGCGGCTGGAGATTCGCTTCACGGCCTTCACGCCGGTGGACGCGGCGCGGCTGCCCTTCCGCTACCGGCTGAAGGGGCACGACGACACGTGGGTGCACGCGGAGGCGCGGCGGGCGCTGTACAACGGCCTGCGGCCGGGCAGCTACCGCTTCGAGGTCCAGGCGAAGGGCCGGGACGGCGGGTGGACCGAGCCGGTGTCCCTGGACGTCGTGCTGGAGCCGAGGCTGTGGCAGCGCACGGGCTTCTGGCTGCTGTGTGTGCTGGGCGTGGGGATGCTGGGCGTCAGCGTGTACCTGCTGCGCGTGGGGCAGTTGAAGGACCGCGAGCGGTGGCTGGCGGAGCGCGTGAGGGACCGCACGCAGGCGCTGGCGCGGGCCAACGCGGAGCTGGAGGCGAACATGCGCACGCTCCGGCAGGCGCAGGCGCAGCTCGTGCAGACGGGGCGGCTGGCGGCGGTGGGGCAGCTCGCGGCGGGCGTGGGGCACGAAATCAACAACCCGCTGGCGTACATCGTGTCGAACCTGGAGCACGCCAGCGAGGAGGCGGACGCGCTCGCGCGGGAGCTGGACGGGACGCGCGACGTGGGCGCGCGCTTGAAGGACGTGAATCAGGCGCTGCGTGAAGCGCTGCTGGGCGCGGACCGCGTGCGGCGCATCGTCCAGGACTTGAAGATGTTCTCCCGGCCGGATGACGAGAAGCAGGGGCCGGTGGAGCTGCACGCGGTGCTCGACTCGGCGGTGAAGATTGCCATGGGCGAGCTGCGCCCGCGCGCGAAGCTGGTGCGCGACTACGGTGACGTGCCGCGCGTGGAGGGCAACGAGGCGCGCCTGGCGCAGGTGTTCCTCAACCTGCTCATCAACGCGGCGCAGGCGCTGCCGGAGGGGCAGGCGGAGTCGAACGAGGTGCGGCTCGTCACGCGCAGGGGCGCGGATGGGCGGGTGGTGGCGGAGGTGCGCGACACGGGCAGCGGGATTTCGCCGGAGCTGCTCGGCCGCATCTTCGACCCCTTCTACACGACGAAGCCGGTGGGCGTGGGCACGGGGCTGGGTCTGTCGCTGTGCCACGCCTACCTGACGGCCATGGGCGGCACCATCGCCGTGGACAGCGAGGCCGGACGGGGCTCGGTGTTCCGGGTGATGCTGCGCGCCGCGGCGGAGGCGCAGCGGGCCGGGGGCGACGGTGCACAGGTGGAGTCTCCCGCGACGACGGAGCGAGGCGTGATGGCGTCCACAGCGCCCGCGACTCCGGCGACTTCGGGACACCTCGCGGCGCCGCTCGACGTGTCCGCGGACGGCCGGGTAACGGATTCCGACGCACTGGCGGCAAGCCAGGAGAACGGAGAGCGGATGGCTTCGCGGGACGCCAGTGTCACCTCCGGCATGTCACTGTCATCGGACGTGGGCACCGGGGGCTCGGACCCGGGAGGGCTGGGGACCGCTGACGCTCCGACGCCCCAGGCCGCTCCAACTCCAGCACCTGCCGAGGCGGCAGCGCGAGGCCGCGTGCTGGTGGTGGACGACGATGCCCTGGTGAGCGGCGCCATCCGCCGCACCCTCTCGCGAGAGAACGACGTGGAGGTGCTGGTGAGCGCGCGGCGAGCCCTGGAGTTGCTGACCGGGGCAGAGGCCCGTTACGACGTAGTGCTCTGCGACCTGATGATGCCGGAGATGACCGGGATGGACCTGTACGACGCGCTCGCGCAGGTGGACTCGCGAGCGGCGGAGCGCATCGTGTTCATCACCGGCGGCGCCTTCACGGTCACCGCGCGGACGTTCCTGGAGCGCGTGGGCAACCCGCGCGTGGAGAAGCCCTTCGACCCGGAGGCCCTGCGGCAGTTGGTCCGGTCCGAAGTGGCGCGTGCTCGCCGGGAGGCGTCGGGCCGGGCGGCATAGCTCCCGGCCCGGCCGTGTCAGAGGTCCAGCACCAGCCGCTTGGAGCGGGCGCGTGACACGCAGACGAGCATGCGCTGGTCACCCGCGGGCTCCGTCTGGAAGAAGGTATCGCGGTGGTCGGGCTGGCCATCGCAGACCCGCGTGACGCAGGTGCCGCACGTCCCGGCTTCGCAGTCACTGGGGATGCGCACCCCATTGCGGCGCAGCACGTTGAGCACCGACTGCCCGGCGGGCACCTGCAGCACCTGGCCCGTGCTGCGGAGGGTCACCTCGAAGCCCTGCTCCTCCCGGCCCGTGGCGGCGCGGGTGCCCTCGGCGGTGAAGGATTCGAAGTGCACCTTCTCCCACGGCCAGCGGTGCAGGGTGGCCGCGTCGCGCACGGCGTTCATCAACCCCGCGGGACCGCAGCAGTACAGCCGTGCCCCCGGCAGCCGCGTGGCCAGCAGCCCCTTCACGTCCAGGCCCCGGGCCGGGTCTCCTCCGTCGAAGGAGAAGCGCACGCGCTCGGCGAAGGGCGCCTGGGCGAGCAGCGCGTGGAAGGCGGCGCGGCCGGGCGCGCGCGCGCAGTAGTGCAGCGTGTAGTCCGCGCCGGTGCGCTGGAGCACGCGCGCCATGGACAGCATGGGGGTGATTCCAATGCCTCCCGCCACCAGCACGTAGCTGCGCGCGAACAGCAGGGGGAAGTTGTTGCGAGGCGCCTTCACCTCCAGCACGTCCCCCTCGTGTACCCGCTCATGCATGGCGTTCGAGCCCCCGCGTCCCTTGGCGTCGCGGGCCACGGCGATGACGTAGCGGTGAGTCTCCTCCGGGTCGTTGCAGAGGGAGTACGCGCGCAGGAAGTCTCCCGGACCTGGGACGCGGACCTCCAGGTGGGCGCCGGCCTCGAAGGGGAGCAGGGTGCCTCCCTCCGCCGCGGCCAGCTCATACGACAGGATGTCCTCGGCCTCGCGAGTCACGCGAGCGACCCGGACGCGCAGGATGTCATTCACCACGGTGCCCTCCCTTCCCCAGTCCCACCAGCGGCGCACCCCATTCCCCCGGGGTACGGTGGCACGGACATTGGCCCGCGAAACGCCCCCGGGTGATTGCCCGCGAGTCCCGGAGCCCGTCGCATCCTCGGCGGCGCGGCGGGTTGCTCGTGGAGCGGCCGTGCGACCAGGCCGTCCGTGCGCCGCCCGCGCATCCCAGCGGCGTCATCCCCACCATGCAGGACATGCCGCGCTGCGCCAGGAAGCCAGCGGCCAACGAACTCTCAGGGAGGTGCGTCCATGGATGCCATCGCGTTGCTGAAGGCGGACCACAAGACGGTGGAGCAGTTGTTCCGGAAGTTCGAGAAGGCGGGCCCCAATGCCCACAAGTTGAAGCGTCGGCTGGTGGACCAGCTGGTCACCGAGCTGTCCGTGCACGCCGCCATCGAGGAGCAGGTGCTCTACCCCGCGGTTCGTTCACGCTCGGAGGGGTTGGGGCCGAACGTGCTGCGCTCATTGGAGGAGCACCACGTGGTGAAGTGGCTGCTGGCGGAGCTGGACGGCATGTCTCCGGAAGCGGAGCGCTTCGACGCGAAGGTGCAGGTGCTGATGGAGAACGTGCGCGCGCACGTCCTGCAGGAGGAGAACGAGCTCTTCCCGGCGCTGAAGAAGGTCTTCCGTCCGCAGGAGCTTCGGACGATGGGTGACGTGTTGGAGATGTCGCGGAAGGCGGCGCCCACGCGGCCGCATCCGATGGCGCCCGATACGCCGCCCGCCAACCTGGTCGCGGGCGCGGTGTCCGCGGTGATGGACATGGGCCGGGATGCGCTGAGGGCCGCGCGGCGCAAGGCCACCACGAAGGTGCGCTCGGTCGCGAGCCGGGGCCCCCGCCAGGTGGTGCGTGAGATGACCGGCGCCGAAGCCGCCAGTCCGTGACCTTCCGCCGGGACACGCTTCCGGCGGGTCCGGCGCTCCTTCTTCCCAGCGGGGGGAAGGAGCGCTCCGGGCGCGGACCCGAGGAAAGTGAATGTCACCCGGTGACGGCCGTTCCAAGGGGGCAGGACGTTGCAGTACGAATCGCAGCGGCCCATTCCTGAGGAGGCCTCATGTTCGCTCGACCTGTTCGACCCCTGTTGCTGACCGCGATGTTGCTCACGGGCCTGACGGCCTTCGCGCAGCCACAACCCGTCTCCGCGCCGCGTGCGCAGGCCCCCGCGGGCGTGCGGACGATTCGCGTGGAAGGCACCGGTGAGGTGAAGGCGCAGCCCGACGAGGCCTTCATCGACGTGGCGGTGGAGACGCTGGCGGCGAACGCGAAGGCGGCGGGCGAGCAGAACGCAAAGCGGATGGAGAAGGTGATTGCGGCGCTGACGTCCGCGGGCATCGCGCGGCGGGACATCCAGACGCGCAACTATTCGGTGTACCCGGAGTACGCGCCGCCGCTGCCGAACCAGACGGAGCCGAAGCTGAAGGGCTACCGGGTGAGCAACCTGGTGAGCGTCCACGTGAAGGACCTGTCGCGGGTGGGGAACCTGCTGGACCAGGCCCTGGCGGCGGGCGCGAACCGGGTGGACTCGGTGCGCTTCGGGTTGAGCCGCCAGGATGCGGTGCAGGGCGAGGCCCTTCGGCAGGCGGTGGCGCGGGCGCGCAAGTCGGCGGAGGTGTTGGCCGCGTCGCTGAACGTGAAGCTGGGCGCGGTGCTCGACGCGAGCACGGTGACGGAGCCGCCGCAGCTCTACCCGGCGCGCTTCGCGATGGCCGAGGCGGCGGATGCCCGCGCGATGTCCACGCCCATCCAGCCCGAGGAGCAGGCGGTGCAGGCGAAGGTGACGCTCGTCTTCGTCATCGAATAGTCCGAGGGCCGTCGGGGGCTGGCCCGTGCCCCCGATGCGCCCCGCTCAATGCGTGGACTCCGGCGGGTGTTCCGGCTCTGGGCTCGCCGCCGCCCGCCGTGGCAGCGTCACCGTGAAGGTGGTCCCCTCTCCTGGCGCGGAGCTCACGTCGATGTGCCCCTGGTGCGCGTCGACGACCGCCTTCACGATGAAGAGGCCCAGCCCCACGCTGCGGCTCGCGACGTCCACCTCGTCGGTGCCCCGCTGGAGCGGCTGGAAGAGGTTCGGAAGGTGCTCGGGGGGAATGGGGGGACCTTCGTTGTGGACGCTCAGCGTCACCTGGTCGCCGTCTCCCTCGAGCGTCACCTCGATGGGCGCCTCGGGCTGGCCGTACTTCACGGCGTTCGTCACCAGGTTCTGAATCACCTGGGAGAGCCGGTCCGCGTCCCATGCGCCCTGCCCATCGCCGCTCGTCACCACATTCACGTGGGCGGAAGGGTGGGCCTCTTCGACCTCCTGCACGGCGGTCCGGACGAGCGCATGGATGTCGATGGGGGTGCGCTCGAGCCGGATGCCGCCGCCCAGCCGGGCCTGGGTGAAGTCGAGGAGCTCCTTCACCATCCGCACGGCACGGGAGGCCGACGCGTGGATGCGGTCCACGCTCTTGAGGGCGTTTGGCTCCAGGTCCTCGGTGCGCTTCAGCCGTTCCGTCCCCAGGAGGATGGCGCCCAGGGGATTGCGCAGGTCGTGGCTCACGATGCCAATGAGCTGCTGTTCGAACTCCGCCTGCTCCTGGAGCCTCCGCGCGTGCAGCTCCCGCTCCTGCTCCAGCTTCCGTTGCGCCGTGATGTCCTGGAGGAGCGACACGTAGCCAGCTCCGGGTTGTCCCGGCTCACGGTGCGCGATGAAGGACATCTTCACGTCCCGTGTGCCTCCGAAGCGATAGGGGACGTCATGCTGCTCGAAGGAGAAGCTCTCTCCCGCCAACCCTCGCTTCACGAAGGGGCTCAGCACGGCGTAGGCCGCCTCGCCGATGATGTCTCGAATCTTCTGGTTCCGGAGTTGTTCCTGCGACAGCCCGAACCAGTCCTCATACGCTCTGTTGACGCGGCCGTAACGCTCGTCCGCGCTGACGAACGACACCAGGACGGGGATTGCGTCGAGCAGCATGGCCTGCTCCGCCTCACTGGCGCGCAGCCGCTCCGTGAGGGCTTCGTTGCGCTGGCGCACCTGGGTCTGCTCGGTGACGTCACGGAAGATGAGCACGGCGCCAGCGAATTCATGTGGCCCCGTGCGAATCGGCGCGGCGCTGCCCTCGATGGGGACCTCTGTCCCGTCCTGACGGACGAGCAGCGTCGGCCCCGCGAGCCCCGGCGCCGTGTCCAGCGCGGGCGCCAGCTTGATGGGCTGCCGGCTGGCGGCGTCGATGATGCGAAAGACCTCCTCCACGGACCGCTGCCGGGCGTCCGTGGTGCGCCAGCCGGTGATGCGCTCTGCCGCGGGGTTGAGGAGGACGACGCGTCCGACGCGGTCCGTGGTGATGACGGCGTCAGCGATGCTGGAGAGCGTCGTGGACAGGTACGCTTCGCGTTCTCTCAGCCGCTCGCCTTGGGCATGGATGCGCATGAGGCTGGCGACTCGGGCGAGCAGCTCCGCGTCGTGCAAGGGCTTGGCGATGTAGTCGTTGGCGCCTGCCTGCAACCCTTCCGTGAAGTCATCGTGGGTTCCCCAGGTGGAGAGCATCAGGATGGGGAGGGTGACATCATCGTAGTGCTCGCGGACGTAGCGGCACGCGTCCAGGCCCGAGATGCCCGGCAACTGCCAGTCCAACAGGAGCACCTCGGGAGGCTGCCCCAGGGACAGCCGCTCCAGCATCTGCTCGGCGTTGCTGAAGGTCTCAATCGTGTAGTGCTTCGACAGCAGCTCGCGGGCGTGCGCCAGTTGCGTGGGGCTGTCGTCAACCAGCCACACGCACGCCGAAGGCGCGGCCTGCGTCGGGTCAGCCTTCAGGTCGTGGAAGTGGGCCGCTGTCTTGCTCACGAGTACGGGGACCGGGTGCTCAGGGAAGCGCTACCAGGCGAAAAAATAGGCAGGGCCCGGCAGGTACGTCGAATTTGCAAGCCAAGGGCGTCTGCTCTCCATCCCGCTCGTCCTTGGGACGCAAGATAAACAACGGATGGCGCTCATGGCGGGCCCAGGGCTCCTGTTCGGGACAGCCATCGGCTGGGTTCGCGGTCAGTGCATCCATGCCGGGAGAGGGGCCGTGCGACGGAGCGTTCTACCGCTTTCCTGGCCGGCACCAAGGCGCACCTTGGGAAGCGCTGGGTTCTCTGCCGCCAGGGCCATCCGCATGTTGAGGAAGAGACAGGGGGCGGCCGGTGTGGGCCGCCGGTCGTCGCGATGAACTTCCACACGCGGGGGCACAAGCGCATGAGGGCAACGCGTGGCTGGAGGCGGGTGGCATTCGGGCTGTTCGCCGTGTGGCTCGGTTGCGGCCAGCGGAGCGAGGACCGCGGGCCTCCGTCCGCGAGCGAGCGAGAAGGCCGCTCCGATGTCCTTCGAAATCTCATGGCCTCACGCGAGCGGCCCCCAGCGTCCGTGGCGCCCGGCTCCGGCGCGCTTCCCGTGGGGACGCTGGGGACAGGGCAGGGCGGCTCGGGGAGGCCCGAGCCCACGGACCAGCTCCATGGCCGCGTGGAGTGGGTGGGCGACAATGAGCTGCTCATCCGCGGCAATGACGGCGTGGAGTACGACGTCGGAGTGGATGAGCAGACCCGGCTCTACATGAAGGGCGAGCCCGTCATGGGCCTGCGGGAGTATCGCGAGGGAGACGAGGTTCGCGTCACCTGGGGCGAGGGTCCCGGAGGCCTGGTGGCGCACCTGGTGGACGGGATGCCGGGGCCCGGTGCCGAGCCACCGCGTCAGCAAGAGTCAGCCCCCCGCGAGGCCCCCGGCTCGCCGCTCGATTCACTGCGCTGAAGCCGAGGTTGGGGGCGCCCTTCGCGGGAGCGGGTCAGAACGCTTGTCCGTTCACGCGGAGGCCCGGGGACGAGCTGAGACCCGGGGTTATCAGGTGGTGGTAGTCGAACGGCGCGTCGGGCGTGGCGTCGGGGGACCGGTTGAAGGAGATGTTGTCGGAGGTGCCTCCGTAGGACATCTCATCGACGTTGCTCCCATCGGGCGCGAAGAGCCTGACGACGTCGCCGTCGTTGTTGAGGCCCAGGCCACCCGAGGAGGCGGCCACGGTATCGGGCGTACCGGCAGGGAAGCCTCGAACGCCACCAAAGACGACGACGACCCGGCCGGGAGCGAGCGTGGTGCCGGAGGTGAAGACATGCCGCACGGCTGCGGAGTCCGACAGGCTCCAGCCGGACAGGTCCGCGGTCGAGGTCCCCGCGTTGTATACCTCGATGAACTCGTAGTGGGTGTCAGGCACTGTCTGCCCGGGCGGGATGGGCTCGTTGGGCAGGACTTCGTTGATGATGAGGTTCGGCGGGAGGTCGGGGTCCGTGCCGCCGCCGGAGTCTCCCAGTTCGTAGCGGCTGATGACGGGATAGTGGTCGCTGACGATGTTGCCGTAGTTGGGAATCCACGCGTCCGGGCGCAGGATTTCGACGGAGCCTGACAGGTAGTCATCGGCCAGCTCGTTGGAGGCGAGCGTGTGGTCGATGACTTCGCGATATCCGACGGTGGTCCGCAAGCCAAGCCGGGACAGGGGCTCGGTGATGAAGGTGTAGCGCTGGGTGTCGGCCACGAACGGAGCGAAGGGGCTGGGCAGATAGTCGCCGGTGCTGTCCCGGGTGATGGACTGGTCGACGTCGTCGTTCCAGTCGCCAATGACGAGCACGCGTTCGGTGGGCAGGGAGGTGTCGAGATACGCCTTGAGCGCGGCGCTGGCGCGTTGCCGCTGTCCGTAGGCGGTCTCGTCGTCGAACGCCTTCATGTGAAGGACGATGACGACCAGTGGCGTGCTCTCGCCTTGGACGGTCGTGGTGAAGTCCACGCGCAGGGGCGGGCGGCCACCGAAGTCCGCGTCATTCGCGGTGAGGATGAGCTGCGCCCCCTGGAGCGTGAGGGTGCTGTCGTAGAGGATGCCGGGCTTCTGCTCGCCGCTGCTGTAGTAGGCCGCGCCGTTGGGGACGAAGGATGTGTCATTGGCGAGGAAGCCATTGAAGCCGGGGAGCTGGGCCCTGAGGGTGGCGAAGTCCGCGGCGTCCACCATCTCCACCAGGCCCCACACGTTGGCGCCCGAGTCGCGAAGGATGTCGCGCGCATGGGCAATCTGAAGGTCGTCCGTCGTTCCGCCCTCCGAAGTGGAGTCCGGCGGGCCCTGGTTGGGGGCACCGAACCACTCGAGGTTCCAATGGCCCACCGTGAGGGCCGTGCCCGCGGTGCGCACGGTGAGGGTCAGCCCGCGCCACGCCGGCTGACCCGCGGCGTCCGTCACGGAGACAATGAACGTGGAGTCCCCTGTCTGCGTGGGAGTGCCGCTGAGGCTCCCTGACGTTGAGAGCGTGAGCCCCGAGGGCAGCGCCCCCGAGTCGACATTCCAGGAGAGCGGCGCCTTGCCTCCGGAGGCCTGCAACTGGGTGGAGTAGGGCACGTCCCTGCGGGCATCGGGCAGCGCCGTGGTCTCGACGGTGGGGCGTTCGTGGACGGTGAGGGTGAAGTCGCGTGTGCCCGTCCGTCCATTCGCGTCGGTGACGACGGCCTGTCCGCTGGTGGTCCCCAGCGCGGGCGGGATGCCCGAAAGCTGGCCGGAGGAGGAGAGCCGCAGCCAGGAGGGAAGGGGGCGTGCTGGCGCGAACGTGTACGGCGCCTTGCCGTCGGTGACGGAGTACGTGGCGCTGAAGGACTGCGAGACATGCCCGTCGAGTTGGAGCGCCGGGCCCGTCACCGACGGAGGCCGGTACACGGCCAGGTTGAGGTTCCGGGTGGTCACGCGCGCGTCGGCGTCGGTGACTTGGATGGTGAAGGAGAAGGTGCCTGTCGTGGACGCGGTGCCTTCGAGCAGGCCCGTGCTGGTGAGGCGGAGACCGGCGGGCAGCGAACCCGCGGTGCGCGCCCAGGCATAAGGCGCGCGTCCATCCATCACCTGGAGGGCCTGGCGATACGCGGCGTCGGTATAGGCGTCCGGCAGGGTGCTGGGGGTGATGGTGAGGCCGCCCTGGACGGTGAGGTGGAACGTGCCGGACGCCGCGCGGCCGTTGGCGTCCTGGACCTCGACGGTGAAGGACGCGTCCCCTGGAGCACTGGGCGTTCCACGCACGAAGCGGGCTTCCAGTTGGAGGCCCGTGGGCAAGGCGCCCGAGGTGATGCGGAACGTGAGCGGCGTGCGCCCGCCGACGGTGTGAAGCTCCGTGGAGTAGGTCGCTCCGAGCGAGGCGGAGGGGAGCGTGCCACCGTCCAGGAAGGGGGCGATGTATGCGGAGAACGAGAGGACGCGCTGGCTCGAAAGCCCGGTGTCGTCCTGCACGTGGACGGTGACGGAGAAGGTGCCGGCGCTGGCGGGGACGCCGGAGATGTGCCCCTGTGAGTCGAGGTTCACGCCCGACGGGAGGGTGCCCTCCGCGAGCGTCCAGGTGTACGGCGCCGTGCCGCCCGAAGCGTCGAGCTGAGCGGAGTAGCTCTCGCCGACGTATGCATCGAGAAGCGAGGACGACGCGATGTGCAGCCCGGCGTCGCGCACCTCGAGTTCGAACGTGGCGCGAACAGTCCGCCCGCGGGAGTCACGCACCTCCGCGTCGAAGGACGAGGTGCCAGCGGCTTGGGGCGTCCCGGTGATTTCGCCCAGCGTGGAGAGGCTGAGTCCGGTGGGCAGCGCGCCCTGCGTGACGCGCCAGGAGTAGGCCGGGGTGCCACCCGAAGCGGTGACCGAGCCGCGATAGAGCTGCGCGACGGATGCGGCGGGGAGCGTCTCCGTGGTGATGGCCAGTCCTGGGCCTGTGTCGTCAGTTCCGGGAGGTGTGGAGCCAGGACACCCGGTCAGCAGCAGCGCGAGGAGTGGAAGCAGGGCGAGATGGACGCGCATGAAGACTCCGGCCCGCGAAGGAGTCGGGCCCACGGATGAAAGGAGCGGCACTGTAGAGGCAGCCGTGACAACGGCGCACAGGGTTCCACCACACCCAGGGTAAAAAAAGGGCCGCGGCTCACGAGGAGCCGCGGCCCGGAGGCTTCATGTGGAAGCCGTCAGACTACAGGTTGGGCAGGCCCCACGAAGGAGCACCCACCGCCCAGTCGTCCTTGGTGTTGGTGTCGGTCGCGCTGATGCGGCGAACGCTGTTGCTCGCGCGCGTAACGCTGCCGGCCGACGCGGGGATGCCCGTCCAGTCCGCCGCGACCGCAGCGGCGGTCGGGTTGGAGGTCGTCGTGCAGGGGGCTCCACCGCAGTCCGCGGGGAGCCAGTGGCCGGCGGCCTGAATCGCCTGGATGTTGCCGATGAACGCCGCCGGTGGGGTGCCCGTCGTCCTGGCAAACGGGACCGCGTCCTGAATTGTTCCGGCGGCATCCTTCACCAGCAGGATCCGGCTGGAGAACGTAATCGCGTGGTCATCGGTACCTCGGAAGTCCCACGCCGTGTCGTAGCGTGTCGGCTCGGCGCTCTGGGGGATTTCATCCTTGGACTGCGTCTCCGACCGGAACGGGTTCTCCACAGTGTCATCGGGGTTGAGGTGCACCACGATGATATCGCCCGTCGCAACCGTCACATCCGGCAACTGGGCAAGCTCCAGGTCGCTGTTCACATCCTGCTGGAGGATGAGGCCAGCCGTCGTGCCGCCTGTGATGACTTCGAGCTCGACCAGGTCCTCGGCACTGGCCATGTTCGGCTGCACCTCGGAGATGCGGAGCACCGCGGCGGTGCGGAAACCTCGGAACGTCTGCGTGCTGGCTTCCGAAGCAACGGAGCCGCCCGCCAGGTCCGTCACGGTGTTCGCGACGGTGACGGAGTAGCTGGCGCCCGGGGCCTGCTCGCTCGTGGTCAGGAAGACCTGCTTACCCTCGACGCGGAACGCGGAGACCGTCAGGCCCTCGGTGAGGGTGAACTGCTCCTGCGCGTTGGTGATGCTTGCCGTGGAGATGTTGCGGCTGAAGTTCAGCACGACCTCCGTCAGCGACGTCGCCGAAGCCGACGCGAACGTCGGCGCGGCGCAGTTCGACAGGGTGAGGTCGGAAGCCGTGAACGCGGACGGCTGCGCGTTGGCTGCGAACCGCCAGATGGGGCCCGCGTTCAGCGTGAACGTGCAGCCCTGGGTGATGTCGAGCTCGGTGGCGAGCGTCGCGGGCACACGGAGCCGGAAGTTGGCGGCGCCAGCGGTGACACCCTCGGTGGTGATCTGGAAGCCGGAGTAGCCAGCGCCGATGCCGCTGGAGTCCGTGGCAATCGTGCCCGTCAGGTAGGTGAGCTCGGAATCCACGGCGTCCAGACCATCCACCAGCGTCGCCGTCGTGTCCGCGGAGCGGTTGACCGCGAGGCCGGCCGGCGTGGCCGTCGACTGACTCTGAACCGGGTGGCCCTGGCTGATGACCGTGGTCCCGGTGACGGTGACCGCGGAGCGCAGCCCGTCGGTGGTCGCCTTCGACGACACGGAGAAGCTGACCCGGTCACCCACGACGACCGCGGCCAGCGCCGTCGCGTCGCTCACGAACAGGGCGGGGCCCTGAGCCTCGGCCTGGACGAAGAAGCCGGGGAGCTCGCTGCTGCCCGTCACCGCGGGCTTGATGAACGTGACGAACGCACCCTCGATGGGCAGCGCGGGGTCGAGCGCGCCATCCGCCGCATCCCGGACCGCCTGGATCTGCGTGCTGGTCGTCGCCACCGGCGTGACGAAGCCCGAGTCCTCGCACGTGCTCGTCGTGGTGTTGCACGTCTCGGTCAGGGCGCAGGTCGCGTTGCTGGTGCAGCCCTCCGTGCCGGCGTCCGGGTCGGTCCCCGCGTCACCCTCACCGGCGTCAGGCTCGGTGCCCGCGTCTCCCTCGGTGCCCGCGTCCGAGCCCTGGGCGATGTCGCGCTGCTCGCACGTTCCGGAGTTGCAGGTCCACTGCTTGCCGTCGGCCGGCTGGCCCTTGTCACTGCGGCAGTCAAACTGGTCAACGCACTCGTCGCCACATCCCGTGCCCATCGTGACCATCACGGCCGTGACAATCGCCGGGAGCCAAAATCGTGTCTGCATGAGTTCCCCTCCATGGGAAGCAGGTTGTGTCCCCCTTACACCTGAACCGGAGGGCAATCCATTGTCCGGTCCATGCGACATCGGCATTTCACACAAGCCGCTTCCGGATTTTCAGGCGTTCAGGGATTGGCCCGAGGAGACCTGGCCGCAGGCCCGGAATACAGGTCGATGACCTCGGAGATGGCGCCCTGGCACACCGCGCAGAATGGAACGCGATCCCGAGTGAACATCACGCAGTCCACCTGTGGCCGGTAGTAGCCCTTCGACTCGTACATGGCGCCCTCGAAGGCTCCGACCCGGCCTGAGTACTTCTGTGAGGAAAGGAACTTTTCCTCCCAGTCCCGCTGGGCCAGGAAGAGCTTGTCCATGTCTGACTCGGGCTTTCGCTGGGCCCGAATCTGGCCGCGCTGCTTCTGCACGGCAGTGGCATGCTTTTCGTATCCAGCCTTGTTCCAGGGGGTAGGCAGAGGTGTTCCTGGTGACACCAGGTGCTTCCACTTCAGGTCTTCCGGGGCGTGGAGCGTGGTGACGTTCTTCTCCCAGGGCTCCAGGCGGTCCGCGGCGGGCGCGTAGACGGATTCAGAGGAGTAGTACTCGTCGGCCAGCCCGGCGAAGTGGTGGCCGAACTCGTGCACGAAGACGTAGGGCGCCCACAGGCTGTCCGAGGCCACGGTGCCATAGAGCCCGAAGATGCCGCCGCCGCCATAGGTGTTGCCGTTGACCAGAATCTCCACGAACTCGTAGGGCGCGAAGGCCGCTGCCTCGCGGAAGGCCTTGTTGTCGAAGGTGAGCACGTAGCGCTCACTGCCGAAGGCATCGTAGGTGGCGCCGATGGGCGAGCGCCGGTGGACGCCCGTCGACGGGCGGGAGATGCCGGACTGGGCCGCGGCAGGGACGAGCCCCCACACGTTGAAGTCCGCCTTGCGCTCCTTGAAGGGAGAGAAGGTGAAGAGGATGTCCACCATGTGCCGGGCATCCTTCTCGAACTTGGCGTGCTCGGCCTTCGTGTAGCCGTCACCCAGGATGAGCAGGTCGACCTTCTGTGCGGACGGCCCGTTCTCCAGCAACTTCAGCAGCGGGCCGGGCGCGGGAGGAGACGAGGGGTCGACAAACATGTCCTTCGGGTCGACGACCAGCGACCACACCTCGCGGAAGGCGTTCTGGGCATCCCGCTTCTTGAGGAGCACCTGCACGGGACGTTCGGGCGCGGGGAAGCGCAGCGACTCATGGAAGGTGCGATTGCTGCCGCGCGCCTCGTTCGTGATCTCCCACTCGCCGTAGATGGACGCGAAGCCTCGTGAGAAGAGGAGCCGGTTGTTCTCCCTGTCTCGGACCTCGAAGAGGTACTTGCCGAGGTTCGTCTCGTCGATGGCGCGTTCCGGGTGGCCGGGCCAGGGCAGTGGTTCGATGATGACCTTGTCGAGGCCAAACCGCTCCTCGGTGGCGTTCCCGGTGTGGAAGTAGTCGACCCGGAGGGTTTGGGGAGAGGCCGCGGAGGCGCTCGTGGCCAGCAGCAGGACGAAGAGGGCTCGCATCATGGGCGGCACTCTATGCGCCGTGGTGGCCCGGCGGTGTGTGTTGACGCGGCTCTCCTATCCAGCACTCGACGTGTCTGCTTGCCTGCGCGGGAGGTGGAATGACTCGGAGGCTCCACCTCTCGCGGAGTGCGTGTTCATGGATTCGTGAGTCGTGCGTCAGAACGAGCCGGACAGTGAGGCCGCCGCGCCGTGGCTGTCCGCGGAGAGTCCTACCGAGACGGGCGGTGCCGCGCTCGAATCGGGCGATAGGAGGTAGAGCACCGCGCCCGTGACAACCGCCGCGCTTCCTCCGATGAGCAACCCATTGAGGACGTTGCTCTTCTGGACCAGCGAGTCGCGGAGTCCCATCGCCTCCCTGTCACTGGACAGAATCCGGCCGTTGTCGAGCCGCTTCTCCAGCGCGTTCACGTCTTTCTGGGCCAGGAGGCGGACGACGCCCGCGCCACCGAACGCGGCCACGCCCGTTCCCAGCGCGACATACGAGGCCGTGCGGAGGCCGGAGGTGGAGCGTGCTCCGGACGCGGCGCCCTCTGACATGAGGTTGGGGGCAGTCAGGTCCATGCCGCCCGCGCTCCCGTTCCTGCCCCCGCTTCCGGGAGCGTCCCACGGGGCTTTTCCATCGGCGTTCATCACCACGAGGTTGGAGGGCGAGCGGCCGGTGGTGACGAAGTCGACCAGCGCCGCGAGTGCCTCGTTCGGAGCGTCTGTCCCCTGCGTCTTGAAGCCGCCTTCGCGGAGCTTCTGGCCTCCTTCGACATTGAGGACGGTGGCCGCGAACCATTTGGGGCCGCTGCTCGGGCGTTCGAGCCGGACGACGATGACCTCCTCCACGCCGAGCGTGCCGCCCAGCCGGACCGCATGGCTCAGCGTGCGCTCGTCGTTGCCGTCCGAGGCGGCAAGGCAAGGGAACGGGCTCGCGGAGACAGAGCCCTCATAGGCCACGTCGATGAGTAACGGCGTCTCAGTGCCCTGGACCTGGATGTGTCGTGGGAAGCTCGTGGTGTCGCCCTTGACGAGGGTGAGGTGGTAGGTGCCCGGGACTGCATCGAGCGACAGCGGCGTCTGGCCCAGCTTGAGCCCGTCCAGGTGCACGTCCGCGGCGGGCAACGTGGACTTCACGGATAGCTTCACCTTGCGTGTCTGGGCGAGTTCCTTCCGGAGCTTGTCGAAGTTCTGTCGAACGGACGGGGCGAAGAAGTCCGGGTTGAGCTGGTACTCGGGCTGGAGTCGCAGCACGTTGCGGAACGCTGTGTCGCTCTCCTTTTGCTTGCCCATGGCGCGGTAGTTGAGCCCGTGGAGGAGCTGGGCTTCGACGTAGAGCTTCCAGCGGGCGTCTCCCACGGGGAGCCGGGTGATCTGCTGCAGGGCTTCGTCGACGGCCTGGAGCGTCCTGGCGTTGCGGCCTTCGTAGAACTGGTCCTGGGCGGCTTCGAGCTGCCGCTGGAGGTCCTCGTAGCTCTTGGTGGACTGAGGGAAGAGCCGGTCGCTGAATTGGCTGGCGCTGAGCGTGTCCTGCTCGGGGCGCGAGGCGAGGGCTCCCAGGAAGGCCTTGGCCTGCCCGCTCAACTCCGCGTCCTTACAGTCCCCACTGGCCACCACCGTGCGGCGAGGGGCTGCGTAGGCTTGAGTCGACAGGAGAACAGCCACGATTGCTGGTGTGATCCTCATCTTTGAGTCTCTTTGATGTAGATGGCGGAGAGAGGGAAATCGTGGCTAACGGTTGCGGCGATAGATGATAACGTTTCTGGCTCCGTGGGCTACGGCGTCCACCCATGCCACAACGATATTTCCACGGGAGTCTACAGCCATGCTTGGTTTTCCGGATGGGTACTTGCCTGTATTTCTCTCATAGTGTCTGCTCCAGACTTGGTCCCAACGTCCCTCCATGCAGCGGTCAAGATTTATCAGTACTTTCTCGGAGTTGGACTCGCTCGACAGGACGAAAAGCCCTTCCTGTGGAGTGAACTTGGTCTCATGAATGCCTCTGTCACTCGTTGCAAGTTGTTTTGGGGGCGAGCCCAGCGAAGTCCAGTGGGTTTGAGACCATTCGCTAGAATGGAAATTCGAACGCGATGTGCCAGTTTCGGTGCTGGTCCAGGAGACAATGGGACGGTTGGCTGTTGAGAGCGCTAGTTTGAGGGTGTGGGGATAGTGTGTGTTTGTGTTGGTTGTTGTGGGGTCGCCCAGTTGTTCCCAGGCGTTTCCTGCCCAACGCCATGCGAGAGTACGGTTCTGGCTCCCGCCTGTGACGAATGTCACGAACGGGGTGTCATTTGCATCCAGTACCAAGGCCGGTCCGCTAGCTCCGAACGGAGGATCGTCTTGAAGCGCGGTGCCAAGGCGGTGCCACTGTTCTCCAGTCCACTGGTGGATATGTACAGCTTCTCCCTCAATGTCCTCTGGATCCATCGAGACTGCGATGATTGGATGCCCTTGGGAGGTGAGCTGAAGCGCGATAGCACGGGCATGAGGGCGCTCGGGGAGAATGCCTTGTTCTCCGCCATAGCGGACCCAGGCTGTTCCGTTCCAGCTGGCCACGTGGATGTAGTTGTTGAACTCCGCGCCGAGGTCTTCTATCCATGCGACAATAGGGGTTCCATCTGGGAGGAGTTGAATGCTGGAGCTGCCGATTGTGAATTCGATTGAGCTTGTCTTCAGTCCAGAGCCAAGCTGCTCCCAGCGACTGCCTGTCCAACGATTTACGAATAGATTCAGGTGGAGTCGCTCGTCCACGTGTTCTAAGCGAATAGTCAATACCGTGGGATGCCCATTCGCATCCAGTTGGATGTATGGCGCAATGTCATCATGAGGCCCTGACGGGCCCGATGGGTGAGGCGGATACGGCACGAACTCAGGAACAACCCAGCTCCACGCCTCCCCCAGATTCACGGCGGGATTCCCAGCCAGGTCCGTCACCGTCCCCGAGAAGGCCAGCGCCACGGTGCTCGGCGCGGTGAACGCCGTCACGGGGACCACCGTCACCGTCTTCCCGTCCTCCGACAGTGACACCGTGTGCGCCACGGCCACGTCGCCCACCGTCAGGTGCAGGGACTCCGTCGTCACGGTGCTCTGCTTCACGGGCTCGGAGAACTCGGCGCGGATGGGGCTCTGCACCCAGACCTCCTGGGCGCCCTGCTCTGGCACGCGCGACACCACCTGTGGCGGCGTCCGGTCCACCACCACCTCGCGGCTCGCGCTCACATACGCGACGTCCCCCAGCGCCGCGCGTGCCTCCAGCCGGTATGTCCCCTCCGGCTCACCCGCCGTGTCCCAGGTGTACGTGTACGGCGGAGCCAGCTCCGTCAACACCTCGCCGTCCTTCAGCAGCTCCACGCGGTCCGGCGTGTGGCCTGCCACGGCAAGCCGGACCTCGACCACGCCGTTCGTGTAGGCCGTTCCAGCCGGCGCGGTGATTCGCACCTCGGCCTGGGCGGGCTCAACGGCCGGCACGTTGATGCACGCGGACGCGCACAGGAGGACGACGGCCGCCATCCAAGGCGGCGGAAGGATGCGTTCGGGGATGTTCATGGCTCGCGGGCCGAGTGCAGGTTGTGTTCCGTTTCCTGCCCGACAGTCGCTCGCACATACCAAGCCCGCTCCGCTTCCTCCAACCCACCCGTGCTCCGCGAAAAGCCGAGCCATCTCCACCCCTTACCTTTGTGCAGCCCCGCCTCCACCTCCCGTGCGGACGCGCACCTTCGCGCCCCGTGCCCCGTCCCAGCGATGGACCCCCATCCCCGGCGGCGGTCTGCGACGTGGACCCTGCACCCGCTCTGCCGCCTGTCCTCCAACCAGGTGTGCGATGACCCGGTGCGTCGCTGTGTGCAATCGCCATCTTCGCGAGGGGGACTCAGGCCATGCGCTGGGGCTCGGCCCGGCAAGGAGGACGCGGACATGAAGCGAGCCTGGAAGAACCAAGTCGTCGTCGTCACTGGCGCGTCCAGTGGCATCGGTCGCGCCACCGCCTTGGCCCTGGCGAAGAAGGGGGCCCACGTCGTCCTGGCCGCCCGGCGCGAGGAGCCGCTGGAGGACCTGGCTCGCGAGTGCCAGGCGCTCGGCGTCCGGGCCCACGTCGTGCCCACGGATGTGTCGGACGTGGCCGCCGTGCAGCACCTGGCGGACGAGGCGCGCAAGGCCTTCGGCCACTTCGATGCGTGGATCAACAACGCGGGCGTCTACCTCATGGGCCGCCTCGAAGAGACGCCGGATGACGCCTTCCGACAAGTGATGGAGACGAACTTCTTCGGCACCGTCAGCGGCGCCCGCGCCGCCGTGGCCCAGTTCCGTCAGCAGGGCTACGGCACACTGGTGAACGTCTCCTCCACCTTCGGCACCGTCGCCGCGCCGTATGTCAGCGCCTACGTGGCCTCGAAGCACGCCGTGCGCGGCTTCTCCGCGTCCATCCGCCAGGAGCTGCTCGGCACCGGCATCGACGTGTGCACCGTGCTCCCCTCGGCCATCGACACGCCGCTGTGGCAACACACCGCCAACTACACCGGCTGGCGCATCCGTCCCGTGGAGCCCGTCTACACGCCGGAGCGCGTCGCGCGGGTCATCCTCGGGGTCCTCCGCGGCCCCAAGCACGAGGTCTTCGTCGGCCCCGCGGCGCGGAGCTTCGCCGCCATGCACGGCCTGCTGCCCCGCGCCTTCGAGCGCACCATGAAAGGCGTCACGGAGGCCCAGCACTTCGAGAAGGTGCGCCAGGGCCACACCTCCGGCACCCTCTTCCGTCCGATGGCGGAGGGGACGGGGACCTCGGGGGGCTATCATGCCAAGGGCAAGCAGTGGCTGCGCCGGCTGCTGGTCGCCGGGGGCGTGGCCGCGGCGGCGTTCTCCCTTGGAAAGAAGCGGGAGGCACGGGGGCTGAAGGCCCGTTTCGCCCATGCACTGGGAGTATGAGGGTCCATTTTGCGTCACGACGCGTCACCGGTTGCCGCGCCGTGACCGGGCCATGACAAAGCGTGGAGAAAGTCCCGCTCGCCATGAACAACATCGCCGTCCTCGTCAACCTGCGTGCACGCCGGGGCTCCGAAGGCATGGGGGGGCTGGTCCAGCGCTTCCTGCCCCGGGCTCGCGTGGCCCTCACCCGTTCGCTCGACGAGGCCCGTGCCTGGATTTCGGACACCCTCCGGCCCAATCCGCCCGCCCTCCTCCTGGCGGGCGGTGGTGACGGGACGATTACCGGGCTGCTCAACGAGCTGCGCACCGCGGGGGTGGCCCTGCCGGCCATCGGTGTCCTCCCCATGGGCACCGGCAACGCCTGGGCGCGCGTCACCGGCGCGCCGCGGCCCGCGGAGGCATTGAAGCAGATTGCCGCCGTGGGCGAGCGCCTGCCGCCCCTGCGCCCCTTCGCCCTGGTCCGCGTGGAGGGCAAGGTGGCCCCCTTCGCCGGCACGGGCTGGGACGCGGAGATGATTCAGGACTTCAAGAACCAGCTCGCCGCCTCCGGCCCGCTGCGGGGCACCCAGGCCGGCCTGCGTGGCTACCTGGGCGCCATGTTCACCCGGACGGTGCCTCGCCATGTCTTCGGCGAGGGCAACCCCATGGTGTCCGTCTACAACCTGGGCGACCCCGCCCTCACGGTGGACGCGCGGGGCTCCGTGCTGCCCGTGCCGCATGGGGACAAGGGCGCGCTCCTGTACCGGGGGCCCGCGGGCGTCGCCGGAGCGGCCACCACGCCTGAGTGGGGCTTCGGCTTCAAGGCCTTCCCCTTCGCGGAGGCGGTGCCCCACCGGCTGTCGGTGCGCGTCTATGGCGCCGGCGTGCTCGAGGCCACCCGGAACATGTTCCGCCTCTGGCGCGGCGAGCATCCGCTGCCCCAGATGCACGACTGGTTCGTCCAGCGCCTGCGCATGGACTTCGACCGGGAAGTGCCCTTCCAGATGGGCGGCGACGTCATCGGCATGCGGCGCTCGCTGGAGTTCGACCTGGCCGAGGAGAGCGTCCAGCTCGTCGACTGGCGTCAGCTGTCGCGCATGGTCCGGACCTAGCCGCGCGGGCCCGGCCGCCACCGCCGTCCCTGACTTGACCCGGGTGTGTTCCGGACCCTATTCGGGGAGCCGTGAGCTACACCTATGAGTACCCGAGGCCGGCGCTGACGGTGGACTGTGTCGTCTTCGGTCTGGATGACGAGGACCTGAAGGTGCTGCTCATCCGCCGAGGGGTGGAGCCCTTCTCCGGGCGGTGGGCGCTGCCGGGGGGCTTCGTGCGGATGGAGGAGTCGCTCGACGACGCCGCGCGCCGGGAGCTGGGGGAGGAGGCGGGCGTCCGGCCGAACCACCTGGAGCAGCTCTACACGTTTGGCACTCCGGGGAGAGACCCACGCGGGCGCGTCGTCACGGTGGCGTACTTCGCGCTGGTGAAGCTCAGTGACCACGTGCCGCATGCGGCGACGGATGCGCGGGACGCGGCGTGGTTCTCCGTCTGGGATACGCCGAAGCTGGCCTTCGACCACGCGGACGTGCTCGGAACGGCGCTGCAGCGGCTCAAGGGCAAGGTCCGCTATCAGCCCATCGGCTTCGAGCTGCTGCCTCCCAAGTTCACGCTGACGCAGCTCCAGCGGCTGTACGAGGTCATCCTGGAGCGGGAGCTCGACAAGCGGAACTTCCGCAAGAAAATCCTCGCCATGGACCTGCTCGAGGAGCTGGACGAGGTGGAGCAGGACGTCTCCCACCGCGCCGCGCGCCTCTACCGGTTCGACCACAAGAAGTACAAGCAACTGGAGAAGGCGGGCTTCAACTTCGAGCTCTGACCCTTCGCGGGCTTGAGGGACGCCCGGGCACCTCGTTGCATTTACATCGTGTCGTTCGGACACTATGTTTGTGTCACTTAGACACGAACATCGGTTCAACCCGGGTTCGCGACGGGAGAGCCATGTCCACGCTGCCCTTCGATATCGCCGCTGCCTCGGTGCCAGGCCGGGAGCACGCCCGAGCGGGTCGCAACAACCAGGATGCGCTGTGCATCCGCGCCAGCGAGCATGGCCTGGTGGCCGTGGTGACGGACGGCTGTGGCAGCCAGCCCTGCAGTGAGCTGGGCGCACAGCTGGGCGCGCGCAGGTTGGCGCAGGCCGCGCTGGTGCGGCTCGCGGACGGTGGGCGCGTGGATGGGCCCACCTTCCTCCCAGGCCTTCGTGAGGACGTGTTGTGCCTGCTCAGTGAGCTCCGGGCGGACCTGGGGCGGGAGGTGATGGGGGACCTCCTCTTCACCGTGGTGGGCGCGGTGGTGACGCCCACGCTGACGCTCGTCTTCTCCGCGGGAGACGGCCTGTGGGCGCTCAATGGCGAGGTGCATCCGCTGGGGCCGTTTCCGGGGAACGCGCCGCCCTATCTCGCCTATGCGTTGACGCACGGTGAGGACGTCGCGCTGACCGCGCGGGCCCTGGTGCCCACGGAGGAGGTCCACGCGCTGCTGCTGGGCACCGACGGTGTGGCGGACCTGGAGCGGCTGGCCACCACGCGCATGCCGGCGGGGGACGAGCTCGTCGGCCCGCTGTCGCGGCTCTGGACGGAGGACCGGTACTTCGCCAACCCGGATGCCCTGCGCCGCCGGCTGGCCTTGCTCAACCGAGAAGCCGTGCGCGCGGACTTCGCCTCCCAGCAACTGGCGCGCACGCCGGGCTTGCTGCCGGACGACACCACGCTGGTGGTGCTGCGCCGCCGCATGGGGAGGGCGTGAGGCCATGGACGTCTGGCTCGAAGGCAAGAAGGTTCGGTTGAACCCCGCGCGAGCGCTGGGCAAGGGCGGCGAGGCGGACGTGTTCGACCTGGGGGATGGCCGCGCCCTCAAGGTGTTCAAGCCACCCGAGCACCCCGACTACACCGGCCTGCCCGCGGAGCAGGCCGCGGCGCGCGTCCGGCTGGACGAGCACCAGCGCAAGCTGCGCGTCTTCCCGACAGGACTGCCCGGCCGCGTGGTGGCGCCCCTGGCCCTGGCGACGGACAAGCAGGCGCGCGAAGTTCTCGGCTACGCCATGCGCAAGCTGGACGGCGTGGAGCCCTTGCGACGCTTTGGAGAGCCATCGTTCCGCAGGGCGGGCGCGGCGTCCGGGCGGGTGGTGGAGGTGCTGCTCGAGCTGCACCGGACGCTCGGCGCGGTGCATGCGTCGGGCGTGGTGGTGGGGGACTTCAACGACCTCAACGTCCTCGTGGCGGGGGCGTCGGAGGCGTACCTCATCGACGCGGACAGCTTCCAGTTCGGCGGGTTCCTCTGTCCGGTGTTCACGGAGCGCTTCCTCGACCCGCTGCGGCTCGGGAGCTCGGGCACGCAAGGGCTGACTCCCAACCGGCCCGCGTCCATTGAGAGTGATGGGTATGCCTATGCCGTCGCGGTGATGCAGTCGCTGCTGTGCGTGGGACCGCACGGCGGCGTCTACAAGCCCAGGAGCGCGGCGGCGCGGACGACCTCCGCGGGCCGGGTGCTCCAGCGCATCACCGTGTTCCATCCGGAAGTGCAGTACCCAAAGCCCGCGCTGCCGCTGGCGACCTTGCCGGACGACGTGCTGCACCACCTGCACCGCGTCTTCGTGGAGGACCTTCGCGGCGTGTTTCCGCAGCCGCTGCTGGAGGGGCTGCGCTTCACCTCCTGCGCGTCGTGCGGCGTGGAGCATGCGCGCGCGGCCTGTCCGACGTGTCAACCCCACGCCACCGCGGCCGCCACGCCAGTGACGTCGGTCCGAGGCCAGGTGACGGCGACGCGCTTGTTCTCCACGCGAGGCGTGCTGGTGCATGCGAGCAACGAGGCGGGCGTCCTCCGCTGGCTCTACCACGCGGAGGGCGCGTACCGGCGCGAGGACGGACGCGTCGTGTTGCGCGGGGCGCTGGACCCATCGCTGCGCTGGGCCTTGCAAGGGGACGTGACGCTGGTGGGCCGGGGCGGTGAGGTGGCGGTGCTGGCGCCCGGCCGGCCCCCGGACCGCATGGGCGTGGATGCGCCGGAGGGTCAGCCCGCCTTCGCCACCAACGCTCGGCATCGGTACTGGGCCGTGGGCGGCGGGCTGTGGCGGGACGGCGCGTATGGGCCGGAGCAGGTGGGCGCGGTGCTCGAAGGACAGACGCGGCTCTTCGTGGGGCCACGCTTCGGGTTGGGCTTCCATCGCGCGGGCGGCCTGCGCGGCGCCTTCGTCTTCGACGCGGAGCGCCTGGGCTTGAAGGATGGCCTGTCGCTGCCCTGGCCCACGGGAAAGCTCGTGGACGTGGACTGTGTCTTCGATGGGCCCTCCGCGTGGCTGTTCCTGGTGGAGGAAGCCGGTGGGCGCACGCTGCATCACTGCGTGGTGGTGGGCCACGACGGCGCTGTGCGTGCGAGCGCGGTGGCGGAGGCCGGTGACGGCTCGTGGCTGGGCAACGCGCCGCGTGGACGGTGCGCTGCGGGCGATGCGCTGTTCTGCGCCACCGATACGGGGCTCACCCGTGTGGAGCTTCGTCAGGGCCGCCTGGAGGCGGTGCGCGAGTTCCCGGATGCCGAGCCCTTCGTGGACGCGGGTTGCGCGCTCTTGCTCGTGCGGCAGGGGCTGGCGGTGGTGGGGCGGCAGGACATCACCGTGCTGCGAATGAACTGAAGGGACTTCTCACAACCGCGTGGAGCGGGTGCCTCCACGCCTCACAGGAGGTAGGACGATGAAGACGCAAGTGAAGGCGCTTCCGCTCCCGAGGTTCTACGACGCGGCCCATGCCGGGCAATTCGGATACAGCCCTGACGCGGGGAAGCTCCAGGTGGAGGCCCAGCGCTGGCGCGCGGCGAACGACGTCTCCATGGCGGCGACGGACGCGTTCAACCTGCACCTGCTGCTCATCGACGTGCAGAAGGACTTCTGCTTCCCGGAGGGCTCGCTCTACGTGGCGGGACGCAGCGGGCGCGGCGCGGTGGAGGACAGCCGCCGCATCGCGGAGTTTATCTACCGCAACCTCGGCGCGCTGACGAACGTGACGGCGACGCTCGACACCCACTTCGCGTACCAGATTTTCTTCCCGTCCTTCTGGGTGGACCAGGACGACCAGCCGCTGACGCCGTACCGCGAGGTGACGCGCGAGCAGCTCGAGCGGGGGCAGGCGCGGCCCAACCCCGCCATGGCGAAGTGGCTGTGCGGCGGCAACTACCCCTGGCTGCTCAAGCAGGTGAAGTACTACTGCGAGGAGTTGGAGCGGGCGGGCAAGTACACGCTGTACCTGTGGCCGCCGCACTGCCTGCTGGGAAGCGACGGACACGCGCTGGCGGGGGTGGTGCAGGAGGCGCGGCTGTTCCACTCCTTCGCGCGTGGCATGCAGTCGTGGGCGGAGGTGAAGGGGGGCAATCCGCTGACGGAGAACTACTCGGTGCTGCGCCCGGAGGTGCTGGGGCGGCATGACGGCCAGCCGCTGGCGCAGCGCAACACCCAGTTCCTCAAGACGCTGCTCACCGCGGACGCGGTGGTGATTGCAGGGCAGGCGGCGAGCCACTGCGTGAAGAGCTCCATCGATGACCTGCTCGGGGAGATTGTCGCGCAGGACGCGGCGCTGGCGCGCAAGGTGTACCTGCTGACGGACTGCATGTCGGCGGTGACGGTGCCAGACGGCAAGGGCGGCTTCGCTGCGGACTTCACCCCGCAGGCGGAGGCGTCGCTGAAGCGCTTCGCGGACGCGGGCATGCACCTGGTGAAGTCCACGGACCCGCTGGCGAGCTGGCCGGACCTGCGCATCGCCTGAGCCTCGCGGCGCGGGGCGTGACGACACACAACAATCGCTTCGCCTGTGCTCGCCAGCGCGGGACGGGCGGAGCCCTGCCCTCGGGAGAGGGAGAAGGAGCACGGGACATGAGCAGCAAGGCGAATGGCAGTGGCATCCGGCAGCTCTTCGATGACGCCCACGCGGAGGGTGTGCTGAGCCCGGCGGGGCTGCAGGCGCTGACGGTGGTGGACCTGGGCGCGCAGATTCAGGCGGGGCTCGGCGTCTGCGTGGAGGACGTCCAGTCCAGCGAGGTGGTGCTGGTGACGGTGATGCCGGATGACTCGGGGAGCATCGACTTCTCCGGGCATACGAAGACGGTGTGTGATGGGCACAACCTGGTGCTGGACGCGCTGCTGGCGAGCAAGCAGAAGGACGGCGTCCTCTTCCACACGCGCTACCTCAACGGGTTCGTGCTGAACCCGTACCGGCCGGTGGAGGACGTGGTGCGGATGCACGCCAAGAACTACCGGGCGGACCAGGGCACGCCGCTGTATGACCAGTCGGTGGTGCTGCTGGGCACGGTGCTGGCGAAGGCGCAGGAGTTCAGCGCCAACGGCGTGCCGGTGCGGACGGTGACGCTGTTGATTACGGATGGCTCGGACCAGCACTCGACGTCGGCGAAGGCCAAGGACGTGGCGGCGCTGGTGAATGACTTGAAGCGCGCGGAGAATCACATCGTCGCGGCGATGGGCATCAGCGACGGGAGCACGGACTTCCGGCGCGTGTTCCGGGAGATGGGCATCGACGACAAGTGGATTCTCACGCCGGGGCAGAGCGCCCAGGAGATTCGCGCGGCGTTCCAGGTGTTCAGCCAGTCCGCCGCGCGAGTGAGTCAGGGTGCCGCGAGCTTCAGCCGGACCGCGCTGGGCGGCTTTGGGCAGTGAGGAGGAACGGGGGGCGTCGCTGGGTGCCCAAACAGAGGTAGCGTTGCGCGGCCATGTCCGCCAGCCCGCGCATCCTCCTCATCGCTGAACGCTTCCCTCCCGACATCGGCGGCCTGGCCCGCAGTGGCGCGCGCACCGCGGGCGCGCTGGTGAAGCTGGGCGCCCGGGTGGACGTGCTGGCCTGGACGCGCACGGCGGCGCCAGGCGCGCTCCAGACGGTGGAGGACGCCGGGGACGTCTCACCCTTCGCGCGCGGCGTGACGCTCCACCGGCTGGGGCTGTTCGGCAGCACGGACCTGTCCATGCAGCACACGCTCGACGTGCTCGGCTACCTGCACGCGAAGCATCGCTATGACCTGGTGTGGGGGCACTACCTGTCTCCGCCCGGGTTCCTCGCCGTCGCCTTCGCCGAGTCCGTGGGCATCGCCTCCACCGTCAGCGCCCGGGGCAACGACGTGGACCAGCTCACGTTCCCCCCGGGCGACTTCGCGCGCCTGCTGTGGACGCTGCAACGGGCCCGCGTCCTCACCGCGGCCTCCGCGGACCTGGGCCGGAAGATGCGCATGCTGCTGGGGCGGGACGAAACCGTGGAGGTCATCCCCAACGCCGTCGACACCGGCATCTTCTCACCCGGCCCCGCGGACCCGGCGCTCCGGACGCGGCTGGGCATCGCGCCCGACGAGGCCGTCCTCGGCTTCTCCGGCGAGCTTCGGCACAAGAAGGGCCTGCCCTTCCTGCTCTCCGCGCTCACCTCGGTGCGCCGCGCCCGGCCCGCGTGCCTGCTCGTCATCGGCGAGGTGCGGCCGCGCGACGCCGAGCACCTGGTCGCCTTCCGCGCCGAGCACCCCGAGGACGCCGCGCGCATCCTCATCTCCGGGCCGCTGGACACACCGGAGGCCATCGCCGCGCACCTGCGCCTGTGTGACGTCTACCTCCAGCCGTCGCTGTGGGAGGGCATGCCCAACGCCTTGCTGGAGGCCATGGCCTGCGCCCGGCCCGTCATCGCCAGCGACGCCGGCGGCATCCCCGAGGCCGTGGATGACGGACGCAATGGCTTCATCGTCTCCAAGGCCCTGCTCAATCACCTGGGGCAGGCGTGCCTGGACGTGCTCTCCCTGCCGCTCGAAGAGCGCGCCGCGATAGGCGCCGCCGCCCGCCAGCGCATCGAGGAGCGCTTTCAGGCTCACGCGGAGGCGGAGGTGCTCCGTCGCGTGCTGGCTCGCGCCATCCCGAGCCGCTCTTCGTAAGCGCTCACCAGGGCCTCGCCCGCGCGGCTCCACGGGAAGTCGCGCGCCACTCGCGCCCGTGCCTTCGCGCTCATCGCGAGGCCCAGGGTGGGGTCCGCCCGCAGGGCCTTCACCGCCTCGGAGATCGCCTTCGCCGAGCCCGGCCGTATCAACATCACCTCGTCCGGCGCGGCCAGCGTGCTCACCACGGGGAGGTTGCTGGCCACCACGGGCGTCCCGGTGGCCATGGCCTCCAGCAGCTTCAGCGGGCAGCAGCCCTGCACGCAGTTGCGGTCGTTGAAGGGCAGGGGCACCAGCACCACGTCGCAGGCCTGGTGCAGCGCCGCCAGCTCCGCCTGGGGCAGGGGCTCCAACAGCTCCACGGCGCCCTCCAGCAGCAGGTCACCGCACCGGTCCATCAGCGCCCGCCGCGTGTGCCGGCGCAGCGGCCCCACCAGCGTCAACACCGTGGGCAGCTCCCGCCGCAGCAGGCGGCAGGCGTCGATGGCATGGTGCACGCCCTGCCAGGACGTCATCGTCCCGCTGTACAGCAGCCGCATGGGGCGCCCGGGCTCCAGTGGCCGCGGCGGCGCGTACCGGAACACCTCCAGGTCGGCGCCATTCGGAATCACCCGCACGCGCGAGGACTCCACGCCTCGTGCCGTCACCAGGTACTCCGCCGTCACCGCGCTCGGTGTCACCACCAGGTCCGCGCGCGAGAGACAGACGTCCTCCTGCGCCACCAGCTTGCGCAAGAGCTCCGCGTCATCCGCCACGTCCGGGTAGTGATACTTCAGCTCGATGGAGGGCAGGCCGTTCACCTCGAAGACGAGCGCGTCCGTCAGCGCTTCCTTCTGGCAGGCGACGGGGTAGCCCTCGAAGATGGAGCGCACGTGCACGACGGAGGCGCGCGGCCGTCCGCGCCACCAGGCCGCCAGGTGCGAGCGGAACGACAGCGCCTGGGCTACCAGGTCCTTCCCGCGTGACTCCAGCGGGTGGTACGTCACGCCCTCCGCCAGCGCGAGCGGCCCGGTGGGCGCGCTGGGGTTGTCCCGGAGCGCGACCAGGTCGACCTGGCCAAAGGCCGCGCCCAGTGCCTCCACGAAGGCCCGGATGTGCACCGCGGCGCCCTTGGGCGAAGGGAAGCGGTCGAACGACGCGTAGACGATGCCGGTGCCGGGAGGGGGAGACACACTCGCGTTGCTATCACAGGAGGGTTTGACCCCTACGGCACGGGCCCTTACGCTTCCCTTTCTTGCGTACCGCCGAGGGGGCGCGACTCACCGTGGCTTTCAACATCGACCGCTTCCGCGAGGAACGCGTCTACAGGTGCAGCGGCCCCGTCGGGGAGCTGAGGGAAGACCTGGAGCGGCTGCGCCTCCTGGACGTGGAGGTGGAGCAAGCGCGGCGGAGCTGGGGACAGTCGGCCCTGTTATGCCTGGCCGCCGCCGTCATCATCTTCATCTTTCGAACGACGCTGGAGGAGGGGCCCGAGGGCGCGCTCGCGCCGCAGCTCACGCTGTGGGCGGGACTCGCGCTGCTCGCGGGGACCGTGGGGTGCTTCGTCGTGTACCTGCGCTTCCGGCGCCTCGACCTGGAGAACCGGCGATACACGCTGGCCTCCCTGGTCCTCCATCGGTTGCGCCGTGACATCGGCCCTGACGCGCCCGTGAAGCTGGTGCTCGACTTCACGCCCGTGGACAGCTTGGCGAAGCTGCTCGGCAAGCACACCACGCCCAGCGGCTGGAACGCGGAGAACTTCGCCGACCCGTGGTTCACCCTCCAGACGCGGCTGCTGGACGGCACGCACCTGCGCATCGCCATGGTGCAGCGGCTCGAGAAGCGGTCGCGCACCCGGCGCAGCAGCAGCGGCAAGTACAAGACGAAGCACCGGAGACAGAGCTGGGCGCTGCTCCAGGCCCAGCTGCGCGTGAAGGCGGAGCGTCATCCGGACCTGGTGTTGCTGGAGCCGGAGGCCCGCCAGGCCATGCGCCTGCCGGACGGCGTCGCCGTCGACAAGCTCCAGTTGGGCGAGGACCGGATGTTCCTGCGCACCCTCGTGGAAAATGACTGGGACGCCGGCCCCGCCATCCCGTCGAACGCGGTGGATGCGCCGAAGACGGTGGTGATGATGTTGCTGAGCCTCTACCAGGTCCTCAACTACTCCAGACACCTGCGTCGGCAGGCGAAGGCTTCGTGATGATGGGTATGGGCCGGTTCCTTCTCTGTTGTTCCCTGGTCGCGCTCACGGGCGCCGCCGGGTGCTCCAAGTCCGGTGACGCCGAGGCGCCGCAAGCCGTTCGCGCTCAGGCGGCCCCCGTCGTCGCCGCGGACGTCAAGGGCCTCGAGAGCAAGCTCAAGTTCAAGGATGACGCCGGCCGCGAGCGCTTCTCCCTCAAGCCGAAGGATGACGGCGCCAAGCTGGTGGATGGCGAGGAGCGCGAGCTGGCGCGCTACAAGTGGAAGGGCGCGGCGCTGAAGGTCTCCGGCCCGGATGACGTGGCGCGGGGGTATGTCGTCGGCTCCGCGGGCGGGGCGCTCACCGTGCGGGATGGCGAGCAGCGGCAGGTGCTGTTCACGCTCGCGCGGCAGGGGGCGGGCTGGCGCCTCAACGACATGAAGGGCACGCTCCTGTACTCCGTGTGGCCGGAGGACGACGGCGCCCGCATCCAGGACGGCGCTGGCGCGGACGTGGCCCGCGTGAAGGTGCGTGAAGGCAAGGTGTCCCTGCGTGATTCGCAGGGGCGCACGTTGCTCGCCACCAGGTCGCTGCTGGCGGCGGAGGCCGCCGCGTGTCTCGCCTTCGAGGCGCTGGAGCTGCCGCTGCGCATGGCGCTGCTCTTCCACCTCCAGGCGCCGCCGTCCCCAGGGCCTGTCCAGCCATGAGTGGGTTGCTCTGCCAGGCGAACGTGGGCTTCCTGTTCTCCCATGGCTGTGGGAGCGCCGCGGCCATGACGTGCATGCGGTGCGCGATGCCCCTGTGTGAGCAGCACGTGATGCCGGTGGGCGCGGAGCTGCTCTGCGCGACGTGCGCGCGGCAACACGAGGACCCCGCCGGCGACGAGGACGGCGTGGACGAGGACCACCCGAGCTACTACTACGACGACTACGGGTACTACGGCGCCGCCGCCACGTCGGGGCGCGGCAGGGCCCACGACGCCAACGACTTCACCGAGGCTGACGGCGAGAGCCTCCGCCACGAGGACGACGCCTCCTTCGAGGAGGACATGGGCGGGAGCTGATGGCTGGCCGCTGGCTCGTCTATGCGCTGGGAGGCGGCATGGGGCACCTCACCCGTGCCTCCGCGCTGGCGCGCGCGGCCTCTCGCCGAGGGCACACCGTCGTCCTGCTCACCAACAGCCCGTTCGCGAGCGGGCTCCCGCTGGAGGACGTGCTGGGCACGGGTGTCGAGGTGTTCCGGCTCAACCCCGCGCTGGGGCGCGAGGCCGTGGGCGAAGTGGTGGCGCAGTGCCTGGAGGACGTGCGCCCGGACCTGTTCGTCGTGGACACCTTCCCCCGGGGGCTCGGGGGCGAGCTGGCGCCGCTGCTGCCATCCGTGCGCGCGCGCAAGGTGCTGATTCACCGCGACGTGAACCCCACGTACGTGAAGCAGTACGGCCTGGCGCGGGCGGTGGACGCGTTCGACCTGCTGCTCGTCCCCGGTGAGGCCGCGCCCTTCGCCAACCATCCTCGCGCCGTGAGGACCGCGCCCTGGCTGCTCCTGCGCGCCAGCGAGCTGCTGCCCCGTGACAAGGCCCGCGCGCGGCTGGGCGTGCCCGCGGAGGACACGCGCGCCCTGGTGGCGGTGATGGGCTGTGGCACTCCCGAGGAAGTGGGCGAGGCGGGGCACATCGCCGCTCGGCTGGAAGCGACGCTGGGCCCCGACGCCGTGGTCCGGTGGCTGGTGCCGCCCGGAGCGGCGATGGATGCCCCAGCGTCCGCGCCGCGCGCGAAGCAGGGGAGGCGGGCGGAGGCCTCCCTGGAGGAGGGCCTGGCCCTGCGCAGGTCCACGTGGCCCGCGCTGGCGGTGCTCCCTGGCGTGGACGTGCTCGTCGGCGCGGGCGGGTACAACACCGTGCAGGAGGCCCGCGCCACCGGAACGCCCTTCGTGGCGCTCGCGCGGCCCCGGCTCTACGACAGGCAGGCCCTGCGGCTGCGCCCCGAGGAGCGGGCGGGCTCCGTGGAGGCGCTGGTGGCGCGTGCCGCCGGACTCGCCCGTGCCTGCCCGGCTCGGAGCGAGCGGCCCTACGTCAGCGGGACGGACGACGCGGTGACGCTCATCGAGCGCACCGTCCTCAGTGCTTGAGGTCCTTGTGCCCCGGCGCCGGGTCGATGCCGTGCGCCATGATGAAGTGGTAGAGCGCCTGCGGGTCTTCCTTCGGCCCGCCCATGAGCTCGACCAGGAAGTGGCCCTGGGCACCCGTGTCCGGGTCGGGGGCGACATTCACCTCCGTCACCTCGCGGCCGGGGATGACCAGCTCGCCCACCAGCACCTTGCCCTTGAGGACCTGCACGATGTGCTGGCGCTCCTCTTCCAGGAGGGCCCAGTGGAAGTCGTCGTGGTCATACAGCATGGCGTCCACGGAGCCGCACCGCAGGATGCAGTGCGTGTGCTCCTGGAGCCAGCGCCAGAAGCCATCGAATTTCAGGGTGCGTACGGGCTGGGAGATGATGTCCATGGAGGCCTCTCGCTCGTCGGCCAGGGGGCTCGCCGACCGCGTCTCGCTCCTCCCTAGCACGGCTGGCGCCCTCCGGTGACGTCCGCTTTCGGGGAACTGGCGCGGCGTGCCCGCTTGCCATCCGGTCCGCGAATCCCGTGGGCCCTGGCCGTGTTGCTTCTCTCAGGAATGGGGGCGGCCTTCGTGCCTGAGAACCCCGTGAGGAGCGCAAGTGAAGGTCCCTTCGGGTCTGCCCGGTGTCCCAGCTGTTCCTCGTCCCGCCTGGGGTGGCGCCATGAGCCTGCGCTCCTGGCTCGCCGCCACCATGGGCGTGCTGACGTTGATGACGTTGGCGGTCGCCACCCTGCTCATCGTCTTGACGAGCGTGCTCGACCGCTCGGCCGCGA
This sequence comes from Myxococcus sp. SDU36, assembly GCF_030168875.1. Taxonomy (NCBI): domain Bacteria; kingdom Pseudomonadati; phylum Myxococcota; class Myxococcia; order Myxococcales; family Myxococcaceae; genus Myxococcus; species Myxococcus sp. SDU36. The sequence goes on along the minus strand of NZ_CP077414.1, from coordinate 6,207,074 downwards.
CGTTGGGGGTCGCCGTGGAGGGCATCCGGGTGTCCGAGGAGTTGGAGGTGGGCCTGCTGGCGCACGACCGGATGGTCCGGGAAGGTCCCGCCCGGGTGCCGCGCGGCCCGGACGGGCTGCCGCGGTTCGAGCTGGAGGCCTCGCTGTACCGGCAGATGGGGGAGCTGCGGCGCATCGCCTCGACGGCGGCGGAGCGCGAGCGGCTCGACGAGGTCCGCGAGGACGTGGATGCCTACTTCTCCGCCCAGCGGGACCTGGTGCGCGCGGAGCGGGAGGCGGGCCCGGCGCTGGACGCCGCGTTGAATGGCCTGGAGCAGGTCATCGCCCTCAACGTGGAGCGCGCGCGCATGGCCCGCTCGGAGTCGGAGCGGTGGAACACCCTCGCGGACTTCGTGGGCGTGGTGCTCTGCGGCTCGCTGCTGCTCGGCGTGCTCGTCGTGAGCGTGCTGCTGCGGCGCGTGGCGCTCCAGCCGCTACGGGACATCAGCCAGGCCATGCGCCGCTTCGGCGCGGGCAGCAAGCGCACCCGGGCGCCGGAGGCCGGGCCCACCGAGCTGCGGGACATGGCTCGCACCTTCAACGAGATGGCCAACAGCCTGACCCATCAGCAGGAGCAGCAGCTCGCGTTCCTCGCGGGCGTGGCGCACGAGCTGCGCAATCCGCTGTCCGCCCTCAAGTTGTCCACGGCCCTGTCGGACCGCGGCCGCGCCCAGCTCACGCCCGAGCGCATGGACCGCACCCTGGCCCTGGTGGGGCGGCAGGTGGAGCGGCTGGACCGCATGGTGGGCGACCTGCTCGACGCCACCCGCATCGAAGCCGGCAGGCTGGAGCTGCGCCCGGAGCTGCGGGACGCGCGGGAGCTGGCCCGCGAGGTGGTGGAGCTCTACCGCTCCGGCGACACCGGCCATGGCCTCCGGCTCAGCCTGCCGGACGTGCCCGTGCCGGTTCGGGCAGACCCGGCCCGGCTGGAGCAGGTGCTCCACAACCTCATCAGCAACGCGCTGAAGTACTCGCCGGCGGGCAGCACCGTGGAGGTGGCCGTGCGGCGCGAGCAGGACACGGCTGTCCTGTGCGTGACGGACCAGGGCATCGGCATCTCCGAGGAGGAGCGGCGCCTGCTCTTCGCGCCCTTCCAGCGCGCCGGCAACGCCCGTCAGCGCGCCCCGGGCGTGGGCCTGGGCCTGTCGGTGGCCCGGCGCATCGTCGAGGGGCACGGGGGCAGCATCGACGTGGTGAGCCAGCCCGGCCAGGGCTCCGTCTTCTGTGTGCGGCTGGCCGTGGCCGCCGAGGCCGCCCGGCATTCCGAAGAGGGCGCGGGGCCGACGTCCTCCCAGGACACCCTGCACTGAGGGCCGCCCCCAGGTGGGCGTGAAGCGTCGCATGGCGCGCGTCCGCGTGGAGACGGCGGATGCGTTCACGCGAGGCCCGACGTACCTTCGGGGTCCAACCTTCAGGAGTCGCCTGACCTTATGAAGATTTCGCGCCGCGCCGCGCCGCTCGCCGCCCTCCTGGCCCTGGGAGGGCTGGGGGCGTGTGCCTCCCGCCAGCAGGCGCCGACCGCCGCCGCGAAGCCCGAAGCTCCGCGGGCCGCCGAGCCTGTCGTCCAGTCCACGGAAGGGGGCTTCTCCGTCGCGATTCCCGGGCCGGTGAGCGAGGAGCGCCGTTCTCAGGAGACGGATGTCGGCGCGGTGACACTCCACACCTTCATCGCCGTGCGGCCGGAGGTGGATACCGCCTACTACGTCTCCTACACGGACTTCCCCGAGGCCGCGGTGTCCCAGGCGGATCCGCGTGACGTGGTGGCCCGGGCCAGCCACGGGGCGCTGGAGGCGCTGGGCGCCACCGGGTTGTCCGCGCGTCCGCTGGTGCTGAGTGGCTTCCCGGGCTGGGAGGTGGAGGGCGTGTCCGGCCCGCGCCACCTGCGCGGGCGCTTCTTCCTGGTGGGGCCCCGGCTCTACCAGCAGCTGCTGCTGCACCCGGAGGGCAAGCCGCCCCAGGACGCGGACCGCTTCTTCGAGTCCTTCCAGTTGGACCCGCAGGTGGCCGCGATGTTGACGGGCGCGCGGCGCTCCTGAAGAGGGACGTCTGTCAGTGGCGGTGCTCGCCCACCGCGCTCAGCAGCACGTCCATGTCGAAGGGCTTCTTGAGGATGGCGCGGACCCCGGGGAGCTGGGCGCGGCCGCTCGCCGTGACGAGGATGATGGGCAGCTCCGCCAGGCGCTGCTCCTGCTGAAGCCGGCCGACGAACTCCTCGCCGTCCATGACGGGCATCATCAAGTCCAACAGGATGAGGCACGGCCGCAGCGCGTGGGGCCCGGACAGCAGCGCCAGGGCCTCCTGGCCGTTGGCAGCCTGGGCCACGGCGTAGCCTTCGAAGGACAGGATGTCCTGGACGGCTTCCCGGATGTCGGCGTCGTCGTCCACGACGAGCACGGTGTTGGACGCGGTGCTCACGGCTTCGAGCCGCTCTTCCCCTTGCGCAGCCTTCCGAAGAGCTGGGTCATGGTGTCTTGACGGCATGAGAGCGTGTGTTCCAGGGAGCTGAAGCCTCGGCGCGTGAGCTTCACCGTAACCGGCGCGTCTGTCACGCACTCCAGCGTCACCGACAGCGGCGTGGTGCCTTCCGTTCGACCGTTCACAGACACAGTCGCGCCCGCCGGAGCGGAGTCGACCATGAGCAGGCTGGCGCCTTCCATGAACGCGCGCTGCTCGCGGACCTCTCCCTCGGGGACCTCCGAGGGCGGGTCGAAGCTCGGGGCCAGCGTCGTCTCGGGGCGGGGGGTGGCCACCTCCTCCGGGGTGACGGGGGGCTCGCCGGCTTGCCGGAGCGCGGGGAGCACGAGGAGGCTCGCGGCCAGCAGGCCCGCGGCGGCGCCGCAGAGCTTGAGGACGGCGGCCAGCGGGCTGGGAGGCGGCGGAGGAGGCGGAGGCTGGAAGGTCCGCTTCCGGGGCGCCTCGACGACACCGAGCCCGGGCTGGGCCGTGGGCGGCTCGGCGGGCTCGGCTTCCGGGGACGTCTGCGCCTGGAGGTGGGCCAGCTCCTCGGTGCGTCCCATCAACGACTGGGACCAGGCCTCGTTGTCGGATGACGCATCCGTGACGGGGCCGCGGGGAAAGGGAGGGGTGTTCACGTGAGGTCGCTTCCTGGGGAGAGGGCTCAGCCGCCAACGACGCGGAACACTTCGCGCAGCGACGTGTCGCCCGTGCGTGCGCGTTCGACGCCCGCGGCCAGCAGGGGCACCATGCCCTCCTGGACCGCGAGCTCCTGGATGCGGGAGCTGGGCACCTTGGCGTTGATGGCGTCGCGGATGCCCTGGGAGACCACGAGCATCTCGTAGAGGGCGGTGCGGCCCAGGTAGCCGCTGCCCTCGCAGCGCTCACACCCCACGGGGCCGAAGAAGTTCCCGCGCCGGATTCCGGCGGCATCCAGCCGCACCGCCTCCTCGGGTGTCAGGGGCAGGGGGGCGCGGCAGTGGGGGCAGAGGCTGCGCACCAGGCGCTGCGAGAGGGTGGCCACTGTCGCCGAGGCGAGCAGGAAGGGCTCCACGCCCATGTCGATGAAGCGGTTGAACCCGCCCGCGGCGGAGTTGGCGTGGATGGTGCTGAGCAGCAGGTGGCCGCTGAGGCCCGCCTGGATGGCCGTGCGCGCCGTCTCCGAGTCGCGAATCTCACCCACCATGATGACGTTGGGGTCCTGCCGCAGCACCGCGCGCAGGCCCTGGGCGAAGGTGAAGCCCTGCGCGGCGTTGACCTGCGTCTGCGCGAAGAGGGGGACGTCGAACTCGATGGGGTCTTCGATGGTGGCGATGCGCGTGAGCTCGCCGCGCGACTGCTGGATGTGGCCCAGCGAGGCATACAGCGACGTCGTCTTGCCACTGCCGGTGGCGCCCGCCACCAGGATGAGGCCCTGCGGCAGCGCGAGCAGCTCCTGGTACTTCGCGAGCAACGCGTCGGGGAAGCCGAGCGCGGGCAGTTGGGGCAGCCGCACGCCAGTGCGGGCGATGCGCAGCGCCACCGCGGGGCCGTGGTTGGTGGGGAGGATGGACACGCGGATGTCCGCGGGCCCGTCGTCCGTGGTCCACGGGAAGTGCCCGTCCTGGGGCTTGTCCAGGTCGTACAGCGCCAGCTTCGCGAGCACCTTGACGCGGTTGATGAGCCGCGAGTGGTGCTCGCGCGGGAAGGAGAGCACCTCCTCCAGCACGCCGTGCAGGCGGAACGCGATGCGCGTGCCCGACTCCAGCGGATGGATGTGGATGTCGCTGGCGCCCAGGCGGATGGCGCCGTCCATCAACTGGCCCATGAAGGCGATGATGTCCGGGTCCGGCTTCGCGGCGATGCGGCGCAGCCGCTGCCCCAGCTCCTTGAGCAGGGTCCTGACGGCGGTGGCCGTGTCGTGGGTGAGCACCTCGAGCGGGGAGATGCTGGGGCCCTTGGGCAGGGGCTTCGGCCGGGGCGCGCGGTGCCGGGCGCGGCGCGCCACCACGCCGGAGGTGTAGCTCAGCCCGAACGCCAGGGCCACGCTGCCCGCGAGCAGCGGCGACAGCACGCCCTGGAGGTAGCCGCCGCCTTCCTGGAGGAGCAGGGCGGCGCCCAGCGACGCGTGCCGGTAGGCCCACAGGCCGACGCCGCCCACCACCACGAGGACCGCCAGGGTCCACAGCAGGCTCGCGATTCGATTCATCAGCGCGGTCATCAGGCGCCGCACGCTACCACCGGGGTCGGCGTGCTCTCAAAAGGACTCGGCGAGTGGGTGGCGGCCCCGGAGGCCAGGACGGGTGGGCGTGTCCTGACCCCCTGGGAACCCCTGTGCGGCTCAGCTCTCGGCTTCTTCCGAGGCCTTGTCGTCCTGCTGCTGGTCACATGCCGGAGCGGCGCCGTCGGACGCCTTCTTGTGGCCCGCGGAGGCCCGAGGGTCGCTCTTCGCGCAGTTGCCGACGCACGAGAGGCCCGCGGTCCCGCACCTGGAGCGCTCGTCGCCATCCATGCAGAGCGTGTTGCACGGCTTCGAGCAGTCGCAGACCTCGTAGCATTGCTGCGCCTGCGCGCCAGGGGCAAAGGTGAGCGCGAACAGGAAGGAGGCACCCGCGAGGAACTTCGTCAGCGTGTTCATGATTGCTCCTGTGAAAGACAGCCAGGTCACGGCCCTTCATGGGCCGCGAATCCAGGTGTACTTGCGCAGGGTGATGAGAGCGTGACGGGGCGGGAGCGGGCTCAGCGCTCCTCGAACATGGCCTGGATGACGCGCCAGGCCAGCTCGACCTCGCGGCCCGAGCGCACGGACAGGAAGTCGCAGATCTCCGCCACGGCGTTGGAGCGCTCGCGTTCGAAGCCCTGGAAGAGCGTCTTCAAGGAGACGTCGAGCCCCTTGGTGAGCTTGCCCAGGGTGTCCAGGGACGGAGAAAACGAACCGCGCTCAATCCGGCGGATGGCGTCCACGGACAGGTCGCTGCGTTCCGCGAGCGCTTCCTGCGTGAGCTCCCGGGACGTCCGGAGCTTGCGCACGTGGTCGCCAAACCGGCGGTGCAACCGCGTCCAGTTCGCGACCCTGTTGTTCCGTTTCTCCATAAGAGGGAGCGGATAATTTGGGGTATCTCGGGCGCATGTGAAGGGACGATGTTCGGGGCTGCTCCTCCAGCAGGCGGGGAGCCGCCGGCGGGGAATATGCGCACGCAGGAGCTTTCGTCTACGCTGCCTCCTACATGACGCATTCGGAAGTCGGGCGGAGCGGCCGGCGGACCTGGTTCCCGGTCCTGCTCGGTGGCCTGTTGACCGCCTGTGACATCGGGTCCTCGCCTCGCGCCGCCGCACCCCCTGCTTCCGCGCCAGAGGCACCGGTCGCACGCCCCGTGGAGCCGCCGCGGTCGCCCGCCGCGCCAGCGCTTCGCCGGCGGGTGCCTGTCCGCCCCGAGCGGACCGCCGAGGTCCAGGCCCTGGCCGAGAAGCTGGGCGCGCCGGGGGCGAGCATGGAAGACCCCTGCGTGGCACCCCTGGGGAATGGCTGCGCGCGCACGGCGCTGGCGCCCTTCTTCACCGCGCTGGATGCGCTGGCCTCGGGGTCCGAGACCCGCCCCGTGGTCATCGAGGCGTTCGGCAACTCGCTGATTGCCGGGGACCGCATCGTGGACGTCCTGCGCGACGACCTGGTCACGGCGTTCGGAAGCGGGGGCCGGGGCGTGTTGCTCGTGGACCGCATGGCCCCCTACGGCGGGCGAGGCCGCACCAGCGCCAGCAGCAGTGGCTGGCAGGCGCGCACCCTGGGCGAGCTGCGCGCGCCCCCGCACGCCTTCGGCATCACCGGCGTGTATCACGTGGCCACGCGCGCCAAGGCCCGCAGCCGTTTCAACTTGGACGGCGAACCCCGCGGCACGCTGTGGTGGCTGGACGTGCCAGACGCGGGCGCGCTCAGCATCTCCAGCGGCGGCGAGCTGCTCGCGCGGACCGAGCCCACGGGGAGCGGCGCGTCGCGCGCCACCCACTTCGAGCTGCCCGAGGACGCACAGACGCTGGACGTGGTGGCCGAGCGGCAGGGCGCGGTGGTGCAGGGCGTGGTGTTGCAGCACGCGCGGCCCGGCATCGTCCTGGACACGCTGGGCGTGCCTTCGTCGGATGCGAGCCTCTATGCGCGCGTGGACGGCGCCACGCTCACGTCCCAGCTCGCGGAGCGCTCGCCCCGGCTGCTCGTCTTCTTCCTGGGGGGCAACGAGTCCAAGCGCATCGAATGGAAGCGCCTGGACATGGAGAAGCTGCGCACGGACCTGCGGACGCTGCTCCGCCGCGCAAGGGCGGCGGCGCCCGGCAGCGCGTGCCTGCTGGTGGGGCCCATGGACGCGGTGAAGGGGCCCGGCGCGAAGGCCCAGGCGCTGTCGCAGCGTCCCTCACTGGAGGCGGTCAACGCCGCCGAGCGGGAGGTCGCGCTCGCCGAAGGGTGCGCCTTCTTCGACTTCTACGCCGCCATGGGCGGAGCGGGCGCGCTCGCGCGCTTCCATGCGTCCGGCTACATGCATGACGACCTGGTACACCCGCGCGGCGAGGGCCTGGACGTGCTGGGGCACCTGGTCACCGACGCGCTCCTGCGCGCCTATGTGGAGACGCCGCCGCCCGCGCGCGGTGTCGCGGCGTTGATGCCCATGCCGCCGGGGGCGGGCGCCGCGCCCTCCGGGGCGTCCGAGCCCAGCGCGGAGGCCACGCCATGAGACTCGCGTTCGTACGGTATGGAGCCGCGGTGCTCCTGGGGCTCGCGGGGTCCGTGTCACTGGCGGCGCCTCGGGCCGCGCTGGAGCCCGTGTGCGAGGCCGTCAGCGCCGACGCCGAGCAGTCCCCTCGGGCCTTCTCCGAGGAAGTGCGCGGCGCCCTGGACGCGGTCGTCCGGGCCGAGCTGTCTCGGGGGCCTGTCGCGGGGCTGTCGGTGGGCGTGATTCGCGGCGCGGAGCGCTGGGTGTGCGCCTATGGCTACCGTGACGTGGGCCGCAAGCTGCCCGCGACGCCGCGCACCACGTACCGCATGGCGTCCGTCACCAAGTCCTTCACGGCGGTGGCGGTGCTGCAACTGGTGGAGCAGGGGAAGCTGAGCCTGGACGCGGACATCTCCACCCTGGTGCCGAACTATCCGGCCAGGCAGTGGCCCGTCACGGTGAGGGACCTGCTGGGCCACGTGAGCGGCGTGCCGACCTATGACGGGGTGGCGTCCACCCGCAACACGAAGGCGGTGAGCACCGAGGCGGCCATCGCCGTCTTCGCGGGCAAGCCGCTCGCCTTCGAGCCGCGCACCCGCTACCTGTACACGACGTGGGGCTACAACCTGCTGGGCGCGGCGGTGGAGACGGCCTCCGGCCAGTCCTACCGCGACTACCTGCGCGAGCACATCTTCAAGCCCGCGGGCATGCCGAACGCGGACCTGGACATCACCGCCACGCGGGACGCGCACCAGGCCAAGGGCTACCGCGTCCAGGGCACGGCGCTGAAGCCGTCGCGCTTCCTCGACGTGTCCAGCCGCTTCGCCGGTGGTGGCACCCGCGCCACCGTGGGGGACATGCTGGGCTTCGGCCGCGCCGTGCTGGCGCACACCCTGGTGTCGCGCGAGACGATGGGCCGCATGCAGACGTCCATGGCCACCACCGACGGGCGCCTCACCGACTACGGCATGGGCTTCGCCACGTATCCGCTGCGCGGCCGCTACGTGGTGGCCCACGCGGGCGGCCAGAACGAGACGACCACGCTGCTGATGATGCTCCCCGCCGAGGACACGGTGATTGCCCTGGCCTCCAACGTGGAGGGCGAGGCGCGGCGCATGCGCCGGCTGTCCATCCGGTTGATGGAGCAGGTGCTGGAAGAGGGCAACACCCGCCGCGATGCCTACGTCGCGGACCCGGTGGACGCCGTGGTGCATGAAGGGCTCAGCCGCGTCGCCAGCTATGGGCTGGCCTATCACCAGTGGGCCACGCGCGGCCCGGGCGTGCTGCCAGAGGAGACGGACCTGCCCGGCGCCTTCGCCCAGGTGTCCGCGATGCTGAACCGGAAGGAGGTTGGCCGGGACACCCGGGCGGCGCTGGAGCGCGTCCGAAGCGGGCATGACCCGCGCCTGCGCGCCCTCTTCATCCGCGTGGGCGCGCACATGGCCCGCACGCTGGAGAAGGTCCACGGCGCGGACCGGCTGATGGCCTACACACTCGAAGGCCCGCTGGCGTTCTTCGAGGACTATCTGGCCGCGGGTGACGCGAAGCAGGTGCCCGAAGCGGCGCGCATCGGCGAGCCGCTGCGCGCGGACGTGCTCCGCCTGGCCGCGAACTGGAAGCGCGCGCATTTGCCCGCGCTTCAACGCCTGCGGCTGGACGAGGAGAAGAACCCGGAGGCGCACTGGGCCGCGCTGCGCGAGTCCGTGGCCGCGTCGCCGGGGTTCCACCCGGATTACTCGGACGAGCTGCTGCGCATCGCGGAGGGCTTCGCCTGGCGCAGGCAGCCCGCGGCGCGGCGGCGCTGGCTGGAGCGGGCGGTGGAGCTGCAGCCCCGGGGCCTGGATGCGCGCTGGGCCCTGGTCGAGGCGCTGCTCGCGGCGAACCCGGAGGAGGCGGTGCTGCCGCACCTGCGCGAGGCCGTGGCCACGCCGCAGGGCGCACTGGCGCTCGCGCCCCGGAACTTCCTGAGGCGCCTCTTCACCGCGGAGTCCGCCGCGGTGGCGGCGGGCCTGCTGCGCGCGGGCGTGGCGCTGCACCCGGAGGCGCCGGAGCTCTGGGAAGCGTTGGCGAAGCGGGAGCAGCGCCTGGGCCGGAAGGCGGCGGCCAGCAGGGCCCTGCGTGAGGCGAAGCGGACGCGCGAGGCGCCGAAGCCCGAGGTGGCCCCGGCACCCGACGTCCCCGTGGCCCCGGGCGCCAGCGGCCCCGTGCCGGATGACCACGGGCTGGTGCCCGCGGGGAAGTGAGCGTTACCGCCGGAGCGCCTGTCGCTGGCGGAGCGGGCTCAGTTCGCCGACCGTGGTGTCAGCTTGCCGGACACGGTGCAGGTCGTCGCGATGGGCTTGCCCTTGTAGTGGGCGGGCTTGAAGCGCCAGGCCTTGATGGTTTTGCGCTGGCTGGCGTCCAGGCCCATCCCCGGCCGTATCATCCGGCAGCCCGTCACCTTCCCGTCGAGCTTGAAGGTGCACGTCATCTGGTAGGTGGACTCCTCGTCGTCGAGGTGGGTGATCCGCGCAGGGTCGAACTGGAGGTCCTCCCCGCTGATTCGCTCGGGGCGCATCGGCGGGTGGCCGCAGGGGATGGGCGTGCCGCGGTCCATGTTCTTCTCGAAGGCTTCCATGTCGCGCTGGATTTCGGCTTCGAGCGCCTTCGGGTCCTGCGCCGGAGGCTCGGCGGCCAGGACAGGCGCGGACAGCAGGAGGAGGGAGACGAGGCCGGGCAGGTGCATGCGCTCTCCCTTAAATCGGGAGTGGTGTGGAGCGAAAGCGAGAGGTGCCGACGCTCGCGCTCCCCGGCGCGCACCCATGCGAGGATGGGAGCACGTATGCGCATCCCATGTCCCCGTTGTCAGTCCTTTGTCGTCCCAGGCGCGCAGAGCTGCGCGTGGTGCGGCGCGTCTCTTCTGCAGGAGGCCACGCCAGGCTCCGCCGACCCCGTGTGTGCCGTCCACCCGGAGCTGCGCAGCCTGCATGCGTGTGGCCGGTGCGGCAGCTTCGCGTGCGCGCGGTGTCTTCGGAAGGGGGCGCGCGACGAGCCCCTGTGCGCCGCGTGTCATGACCGCGTGCCCGCGGATGCCCTGCCGTGGGACCGGCGCGCTGAGCTGGGGACGCCGCGGGCGTACTGGCAGACGTGTGTGGCGGTGATGCTGCGCCCCACGGCCACCTTCGAGCGTGCGCGGCCGGAGGGTTCGGTGGGCAGCTCCCTGGGCTTCGCGGCGCTGTCCAACCTGGCCGCCTCCTTCACCACGGCGCTGGTCTACCTGGCCATCCTCCTCGCCATCCCGTCGGCGATGACAGAGGGCGACAACGTCTCCGTTCATAAGCTCCGGCTGGTCGGGCTTGGGGTGTTCGGGGCGATGATGGTGATGGCGCCCGTCATGGGCATGCTCGTCGCGCTCATCAACTCCGCGCTGGACCACGTCGTGTTCCGGATGGACGGCACCGGTCAGCCCTTCGAGGTCACCCTGCGCGCCAATGCCCTGTCGATGTCGCCCTACCTGATGGGCTTGATTCCCTTCTGTGGCATGTATGGCGCGCCCCTGTGGGCCCTGGGGCTGCGCATCTTCGCGTATCGGAGCATGCACCGCACGACCTGGGGCACCGCGGCACTGGGCGCCCTGGCGGTGCCGCTGCTCTCCTGTGGCCTGCTCTTCGCCGCCTACGCGGTGGTGGCGCTGGTGGGCGCGATCACTGGCTTCGGCAGGTAGCGCGCCGCGCGGGGCGCTACGGCGCCGTCACCGCGCCGGTGGGCGCCGCCGCGGTGACGGTCCGCTGCTGGGGCCAGAAGCGCGCGCCGTGGACGTTCTCCAGCGCGGCGATGCGCTTCTTCGTCTTCGCGTCGTAGAGGCGGGCGGCCTGCTCGGCGGAGACCAGCAGCAGGCGTCCGCGCATCCGCAGCGCCACGGCCGACGTGGGCGCGAGCGCCAGTTGCTCAGGCGCCACCAGCCGGTCGTTCACCTCCCAGCGCAGCGGGAGCATGAGCGTGGGCAGCTCGCCCGCGGCTTCCCAGGCGTAGAGCGGCCCCTGGTGCGTCTCCATGGAGACCCACCTTCCGTAGGCCGTGTGGCCCCGGTCCTTCACCACCGCGTCCAGCCGCGCCGCGTCCTTGTTGCCTTCTTCCAGCGCCGACTCGGCGAGCCGGTCCGCGTCCTGACTGAAGGTGGAGGACGTCAGCCGGCTGGCGGTGGTCAGGGCCTCCGTGCCCAGGGCGCCGTCCATCTCGTACAGCGTGGCCACGGTCTCCAGGTGCTTCCACTGGCCGGCCTCGTGGCGGTACGCGTGCGCCAGGCCCGGGCTGCCATCCGCCTCGGGGAGGAAGAAGCGCTTGCCGTCGAAGAAGAAGTACTCACGGCCGCTGTCCATCTTCCGCGGCAGGTCCTCCAGGTGTGACACCAGCGCGACGATGTGACCTGCTTCGTCGAAGCCCAGCGTGTCGGTGTGGCCGAGCTCGGGCAGCAGCAGCCGGGTGCTCTGGCCGGACTCGAAGTCCACCTGCCAGGCGCGCGGGGGCAGCTCGCCGTTGCCCCGGTCCACCACCAGGCCCTGCCGGCCACGCGGCCCCCAGGCAAGCTTGAGCCGCTCACACCCCGCGTCCACGGTGGCGAGCGGCTTGCGTGTGCCCGACGACTCGTGGCGAACCCACGTACAGCCCGAGGGCGACGCGGCTTCGAGGAAGGACAGCGTGTAGCCCGGGGTGGGCTCGGTGCGCGGCGTGGCGGAGGGCGCGGGGGCGGGGTCCTCTGCCTTCTTGCAGGCGCTGCCCAGAAGCAGCGCCGAGCCAAGGATGACGGCGGGGCCGAGACGGCGACTCATGGTGCGCTCCAGCGGAAAAAACGGCCCTCCACCATGGCAGAAGGTTGGGCCTCGGAGGAAGCCACCCCAGGAGTACCGGAGCGGCGCACCGGGGTCATCGGGACCTCGTCGCTTGCCTTCCGGGTGAGCGGGGGCGCGGCGTCCGTCGCGGCCCCGTTGTCGCTCAGGGCTCGTCGTCGAGGTCTTCGAGTTGGCCTTGTGCCGTCTCGCGGTAGTGCGGCACCACTTCGACGGCGAGCACATCGCGCATTTCCTGGCGGGCGCTGTCGAAGTCACCGGCCAACCGGTAGCGCTTCGCCCGATAAAGCGCATCCATGAGCCGGTCCGAGCCCTCGCCAATGCGCCGCGAGGACTCGCGCAAGAGGTCCAGTGCGCCCGCCTCCGTCGTGAGTGCGCGCATGGCATCGGCATCGCTGATGCCCACTTCGGAAGCGGTACGCCTCAAGAGGTCACGCACATCATCCGTGACGGCGAACGGCTCCCCGTGGTGGAGCACGCGCCGCGCGAGCGCGCGAATGGGGTTCCAGTCGAGTTCATGGCTCATGCGTTACTTCCCCGTCGGATAGCACTTGTCCGCTGGCCATTTCTGCTGGCCTTCGCATTAGCGAAGGCAGTCGTGACAGGAGCCCATCCATCTTCCGCGCAGTCACCATAGTCCCGAATGCAACGGTGTTTCCATTCGGGAAGTGCCGCGTTGTGGGCGTCGTCCCATTCGGCGGGCGCTTCTGCCGCCGCACAGCGATGCAATGGCAAGCAGGCACGACAGACCCGTCGAGATGTGCTGTTTGCGTCACGCGTCCATCATCCTGGATGGGGCGGCGTCATGGAAGACCTGCCCACGGTTTCCACGTCGCGCACGGCTGGCACGCAGCAGCCCGCAACACATTGGACGACGGCAGCAGGGCCGAAGCGGAGGTCTGTTAGCGTCGCCGCATGTGGGTTCGCTTCCCGTCACGACATCTCTCTTTGCTGGCGCTCCTGGTCCTTCCCTCGGTGGCGGCGGCGGAAGGTGCCCTGTCGCCCAGGCTCCAGATGCGAAACGTGGCGCTCGCCGCGAAGGCCGAGGCCGTCCGTGTCTCCACCACGGTCCCCACGACGCTCACCTTCGACATGCCCATCAACGCGGGCGCCGCTGTCCTGAGCGACGGGACGCGTGTGGAAATCCTAGACAGGGGCGAGCGTTCGCTGACGCTCCGGGCGCTGGAGGAACTGCGCGAGCCGGTGACGCTGCGCGTGCCACTGCCCGACGCGTCCGCGCAAGCCGCGCCGCTCTTCCAGCTCAGCACGCCGGGCGACGTGGTGGACGCGCAGGTGCGGGTGTTCCGGGAGGCCAGCGCACCGGAGTTGCTGCGCGTCCGGCTGGCGGAGCTGGAGGCGCGCTGCGCCGTCTGTGAGGCGGCCCTGGCCGCCCAGCGCGAACGCGGCGCCACGAAGGGCCCCGCGGACTGGGTGCTGTCCCGGCAGGTAGAGGATGGCGGCGTCGCGGTGGCCCGGCTCCATTCCTCCCGTCAGGACCATGCCGCGAACGTCCGGGTGAAATTCGCCACCCGTTTCCTGGCGGCGGAATGGGTGGTCTTCCAAGCGCGAGTCGCGAATGCCACCGGCAAGCCCTGGCGTCCGGGCAGGGCCTGGCTGGAGGACGCCGTCACCGGCCAGCGCGTGGCGGCGCGCGCCGTGCGGTTCGCGCCGGCAGCCCCTCTCCACGGCGACGCTGGCCGTGTCGTGGTGGAGTTCGGTTGGACGGCTGGGAATTCCTCGGGCACGTACCGGCTGGTGGTAGAAGCGGCCAGCGGGGGCGCTTCGCTGGTCATTCCAGACGTGGCGCTCCAGGACGGAACCCCCGTGGGAGAATAGGGCAGCCCATGTCGACGCTGAACCTCTTTGGCTTCCTCAAGCCCGGCTCGCGCCTGGACGGCTGCCGGATTCGTGAGTGGAAGGGCGGCGGCGCCTACGGCGACGTATACCGGGGCGTGCGGGCGGGCCTGCCCGTGGCCGTCAAGGTGTCCAAGCACCGCCAGTTCAGCCTGGACAACAGCCGCTCGGATGAGAGGCTTTTGCGGGAGCTGGTGTGTCTGGTGCGCCTGGAGCACCCGTACATCGCCAAGGTGAAGGGGTGGTCGCGCACGCAGGATGGGCGCGGGTACCTGGTGCTGGAGTACGTGGAGGGCTGGACGCTGGGGGAGTGGATTGAGCGCCAGCGCCCCACCTTCCAGCAGGTGGCGCGCCTCTTCGCGAAGCTGACGCACGCGCTGGAGTACATGCACGAGCGGGGCGTGCGCCACCGCGACATCTCCCTCTCCAACATCATGGTGCGCAAGGTGGACGGCGAGCCCGTCCTCATTGACTTGGGGGCGGGCGAGTACTCCGGGGCATATGGGCTGACGGACGCGCCGCTGCCGCCGGGCACCACGCGCTACCGCTCACCGGAGGCGGTGAGCTTCTACAAGGAGAACCAGAACAACCCCGAGGCGCGCTACGCCTTCCCGGCGGAGGACGACCTCTACTCGCTGGCGGTGTGCCTCTATGACGCGCTGACGGACGCGGAGCCGGCCACTCCGGCGGAGGCGCGCAAGGCGCCGCGCATCGCCGTCAACAGCGCTTCAATGCCGCCGCCGGACGCGCGCGTGGCCAACCCGCGCGTGCCAGAGGACTTCAGCGCGTGGGTGGCGAGGTGGACGACGCGCGACGTGGAGGCGCGGCGCCCCGCGCTGGCGGCCATGCGTGAGACGCTGGAGGAGCTGGGCGAGCGGCGTGGCGAGGCGTGGGAGGCCACCGTGCAGCCGCCCAGGACGGTGGGCAGGGGCGCCCTGGCCCAGGCAGCGGCGGCGCTGTCCGGGAGGAGGTGGCTCGGGCTGGCGCTGGCCCTCACGGTGCTCTCGGTCGCGGGCACCTTCGCCTACCCGTGGCTGGCGTCCACCGCTGCGGGGGGGCCGCCCGCGTCCGAGGATGCCGGAGTTGCTTCCGCTGCGCCTCCTACAAAAGGAGCCGCCGTGCCCACGCCGGTACAGGCAAGTCCAGCGCTTGCCCATGACGGGGCGCTCACCGAGGCGGAATCCATGGCTCCTCCCGCGCCAGTTCCCAGCGGCGTGAGGACTGCTCCCGCGGCGTCTGCCTTCAAGGCTGAGCCCAGGCGCGCGAGCACGTCCCCCGCCGCTGGAGCGCGGCCCGCGCCACGGCCACTCGCGCCGCCCCCTTCCCCACCCGAGCCCCTTGCCAGTGCGGTAGCGTCTTCGTCCCAGTCGTCTTCTGACGTGAAGGAAAATCCCTCCGTGAGTGCCTCCAACCGCCCGTTGCCTTCGTCACCCGCCTCCGAGAAGTCGCCAAGGGGTTCCCACAGCCGCGCCTTCCTCGCGAAGTGCGCAGGGGCGACGGCCCTGTCCGCCGCCCTCATGGGGTGCCCCGCGCAGCAGGTACGGCCCTCCTCCCAGAGCTGCCCCGAGGAGGCCGTCCGGAGCATGAAGGCCCGTGGCATCCGGGAAACCCAGCACCTGGGGCTCCATGTGGACGTGACGCAGCCCTCGATAGAGGATCTGGCTGCCTGCGCGGCCGCTGGTGGCGGGCGTGAGTACATCCGTGGCTGGGGCTGTCTCATCGTGCTGGGGGACGGGGAGATTGTTTCCGAGATTGTCGACCCGGCGGGCTGGTTCAAGGAGGGCACGCGGCTCCATGGCCGGGTGTGGACGGCGGGCGACACCGTGGTGGGGCGCTACACCCGGGCGGTGCGGCCGGACGGGGAAGAGGCCATGGTCTGCGTGTCGCTGTCGCTCAATGGTGGCGCGCAAAAGGCAGTGGGCTCCCGGCCCGGCGCGGCGCGCATGGCGGACTCGGAGAACGCGCGCGTCATCTTTGGGAAGTGGCCCTGAGCGTGGAATGTAAAGCCACTTGACGCCGATTGGCTGACGTGGCCCGTCAATGTGGTTTTTGTTTCCGAGTTGCGAAAGCAAGCATCCTCAACCCTGTACGTCCTTCCTCTCCTTGCCTACCTGAAAGTAGTTTCCCGCCTGGTTCCGCGCGGTCTCCACCCCCGCGCCAGGAAGGAGACTGCCCATGCTGTTCTCGCGTTCCCACGTCTTCCCCAAGGGGACGGTGCTCTTCACCCGCAAGGGGGCCCTCTACGAGCTGCTGGAAGACCTGGGCGCGGGGCCTCATGGCGAGCGCCTCCTGCTTGCCCACAAGCGCGTGCAGGACAGACGGGCCAGCCGTGTCCTCCTCAAGGCGCTGCCCCTGTCGACCGCTTCGGCGTCCATGAAGGAGGCGCGCAAGCGGTTGGAGGAGGAGGTCCGGCTGGCGGCCTTCCTGAAGCACCCGAACATCGCCCGCGTCCATGGCACGCACAAAGCCAGACGTATCCTGTTTGTCATCACCGAGGCTGTCCCGGGGTACTCGCTGAACACGCTGCTCGAAGTGGCGTTCGCGCGCGGGCGCCACTTCTCCGAGCCCTTCCTGTTGTACGTGGGCGCCCAGGTGGCGGGGGCGCTGGCGCATGCGCATACCTGTCGGAGTGCCACAGGCGCGCCGCTGGGAATCGTCCACCGCGCGATTGACCCGGGCCGCATCCGCGTGGGGCTGGATGGGCAGGTGAAGCTGATGGACTTCGGCCTCGCGTCCGCGCGGCTGCCGGGGACGCGCACCACGCGCCGGCCCGGCGCCCGGGGCGAAGTCTACTGGGCCGCTCCCGAAGCGCTGCTGGGCCAGCCCGAGGATGGGCGCTCGGACTTGTTCGTGCTGGGCATGGTGCTGCTGGAGTTCGCTACCGGGACGCACCTGCTCAGCGCCTACCAGATGCTGCTCCAGGATTTGTGGGCGCTGGTGCCCGAAGGGGAGGCGGCGGCGCTGAGTGCGCTCATCGACCAGACACGAAGCGCCTGGGCGGGGGTGGACCCGGAGGAGACGATACTGCGAGCGGCCACCTTCTCTCCGGCGGATGTGGCGGCGGCGACGCGGCCGCTGTCCGAGCCCCTCCGCGCCATCTTCCACAAGCTGCTGCGGCGCGCGCCGTCGGAGCGGTACGCCTCCGCGCTGACGCTCCATGACGACCTGACCCAGGCGCTGCGGACGCACGGGACCTACAACGCCCGGGCGGCGACGCAGGAAATCCAGGCGGCGCTGCGGGAGGCCGGCCAGGCGCTGGCCGGGGAGGAGGAAGGCGCTCGGTGCGTGCCGCACGAGGACGCCATCACCACGGAGCCAGCTCCGGCGTGAGGCGGAGCGCCGCTTTTCGACGGATGAGGGTGCCTTTGCAGGCCAGGACGTACCGCGTTGCAGGCGGCCAGCCCTGGCCCGCGGTTCGCGCACGCGCCGCGCCCAGCGCCTACGGCTCGCCGATCATGCGTGCCGCCGGCGACCCAGTCCGAGCGTCCTGACAAGGACGAGGATGAGCACCGCGCCGAGGGTGGAGGAGAGAATTCCGGTCGGGTGCAGCTCCGCGACGCTTCCGCGCGAGAAGATGAACGACCCGACCCACCCGCCCACGAACGAGCCGACGACCCCGAGGACGATTGTTCCGAGAAGTCCCAGCCCACTGCGGCCGGGGACGATGAGTCTTGCGAGTAGTCCGGCCACGAGGCCGATGACGATGAGGGTAATCCAGCCCATGGTGAAGCCTCGGGAGTCTGTGATGTGTTGAAGAGACGTGGATGAAAATGAAGCAGCGACCGGAGCCGTGGAGGTTCCCGGTCGCTGCTCCCGAGCCGACTTTGAAGACCGTGGCGCTCTACGGCGACGGCTTGACGACGGTGTTGCCGTCCAGGATCACCGCGTCGATGCGCGTGAGCGCGCGGCCATTGAGGGTGGCGCCGGTGTTCAGCGTGATCGCCTGGTCCGCCATGATTGTCCCCTGGAAGGAGGTGGTCGTCCCCAGCGTCGCGGAGCTCCCCACCTGCCAGAACACGTTGGCCGCCTTCGCGCCGCCCGCGAGGATCACCTGTCGTCCGCTGGTCGTCGTCAGGGTGGAGGCGACCTGGAAGATCCACACTGCATCGGCATCGCCCTGCGCGTCGAGGGTGAGGTCACCCGAGGAGATGGCCAGCGTGGACGTCGACTTGTAGAGCCCGGGCGGCAGGGTCTGGCCGCCGATGTTGTCCGCGACGGTCACCGGACACAGCGTGCGCCCGGCCGCGTCGTTGTACGCGATGGTGAGGTCGGCCTGCGCCTGCGCCGAGGTCGGGTTGTTGACGTGCTGGGAGCCCACGACCGCGCCCGGCCCGAAGCCGGTGACCTCGGTGCCGGGGCTCACGCCCAGGTCGCCGGTGAGCGACGTCTGCCCCGTGCTGGTCACGGTGGAGCCGCCGAGCACGACGAAGCCGGCCGCAGAAGCGAGGTCGACGGGGGCCTGGCTGCAGGCCGCGGTGGTGAAGGTCCACAGGTGGTCGGCGGTCAGGGCGTTGCCCGCGGTGTCCCTCACGCCGGTGGTCACTGTCGCGGTGTACACGACGTTCACGTCCAGGGGCGCGTCCGGGGTGAAGGTGGCCGTGTTCGTCACCATGTTGAGAGAGACCGTGCCAGGCACCTCCACCGCGCCGTTGCGCAGGGTGAAGCTCTGAGCGTTGAGCGTCGCCGGATTCATGGCCTTGTCGAAGGTCGCGCTCGGACGGTTGTTGATTGAGACGGACATCGCCTGGTTCAGCGGCGTGTTCGAGGTCACCTCCGGCGGCAGGGCGTTGGTGGCGGTCCTGAAGGACCAGGAGACGTCAGCGGCCAGCGGCAGCCCGCCCAGGTCCTTCGCGCCAGTGGTCACCCTCGCGGTGAAGAGCAGGTCGGCGGCGAGCGGCGAGGAGGGCGCGAAGGTCGCGGTTCGGGTGCCCGCGACGTAGCTCACGGCCCCGCCCACGCCGTTTCCGCCCTGCGTGAGGGTGAAGGTCGTCTCATTGAGCGTCGCCGGGTCCATGTCTTCACTGAAGGTCGCGAAGATGGCGGTGTTCAGCGACACCCCCACGCCCTGATGCACCGGCAGGGTCGTGGTCACGGTCGGCGCGAGGTCTACGCCTGCGTCCGTGCCCCCGTCCTGGCCGGCGTCTGCGCCCGGCGGAAGGCCGCCGTCGGCCTCGAATTCGACGACCTGACGCCCGCAGCCCACGAGGAGCGACACGGTCAGGCACAGCACCGCGGATTTGAGCGCGTTCACTTGGAGCTCTCTTTGTCCAGAATGATGAAGTTCACGACGAACTCGACGCGGCGGTTGTTCTCGCGGCCCGCGGAGGTCTTGTTGGAGTCGGCGGGCACCGAAGAGCTGAAGCCCTTCGACACCAGCCGGTCCTGCGTGACGCCGCGCGAGACCAGGTAGTTGAGCACCGCCTGCGCGCGCCGCTCGGAGAGGGCCTGGTTGTGATCGTCCGCGCCCGAGGAGTCGGTGTGCCCTTCGACCTGGACCTTGAAGCCCGGGTTGTCCTTGAGCGCCTGGGCGACCTCATCGAGGAGGGGGAAGGACGCGTCCAGGAGCTGGGCATCGTCCCAGGCGAAGTAGAGCTTCTCCTTCAGCTCCAGCTTGTCGCGCTGGATGACGACCTTCTCGTACTGAGGGCAGCCCCAGTTATCGAGCGGGCCCGCGCGGTCGGGGCAGCGATCGATGTTGTCAGGGACGGTGTCGCCGTCGCGGTCCGGGCAGGACACGACGTCGACGGTGCGGACCTCGCCGGGCTCGCGTGCCCGCTCCCGGCCGGTGCCGAACTCGAAGCTCACGCCCAGGGTGAGCAGCTTCGCGTCGCGGTTGTCGGCCGTGCCGCGCTCCGGCTGGATGACCTGCAGGTAGCGGACGAACGGCCCGACCCAGAAGTTGCGCGCCTCGCCTATCGGCAGTGACACGCCCGCCGCGACGTCGAAGCCAGGGCGGTTCATATGCCCGGTGCGGACGTACAGCGCGTTGGCGTCCAGCCAGGGAGAGAGGCCGGCGAAGCGCTCCTCGTCGTGAGGCCGGTGCAGCCGAAGCCCGCCGCCGAAGCCCCAGACCACGCCTGACCTGGCGGCGTCGGTGCGGTTCGGCAACATCATGAACTGGGCGCTCGGTCCGACGTCCAGCCAGTCGGTGAGACCGATCAGCGCCTTGAGCGACTGGCCGCCGCCGACACCGTAGACCTCGGACTGGGGCGCGGTGAGCGGGATGGACACACCGGGCTCCAGCTTGAAGCTGAGGTCCGCGGCGCTCGCCAGGAGGGGGGAGAAGCACAGGGAAGGGACGACAACTCGGGCGAGCGCGCGCAGCTCGCGCGCGTGGGGCACTGCGGGGATATGGAGAGGCATTCGTTCCTGTCGAAGGGGACGGCCGGCCTGGTGTCCCCTGGGATGCACCGGGGGCTAGGCACTTTGCGGGCCAAGCCGAAGACGGCGTCATTTCCGGGCCATGGCGGGCGGCGCTGCACGGCGCGTTCTCGCCCGCTACATCAAAACGATGTAAGTCGCCGTTCAAATTGAAGTTCACGGAGGACTGTGGGCGATGCGCGCGGATGATTTGGACCACAAGGAACTGCTCGAGCTCGACCCCGAAGGAGGGGTCATCCGCTTCGCCGGTCAGCGGGCACTGGTGCTCGACGCGGTCGCGATGGGCCTGCTGCGAAAGCTCCTGGCCGACAACCTCGGTCAGACGGCCGCGCGCACGGTGCTCACCCAGTTCGGCTTCGCGCACGGCAGCCACATGGCTGAGTCAATGGAGTCGCAGTTCAAGTGGGACAGCGAGGACGACTGGCGCAACGCCGGCACCCGCCTGCACGCGCTGGAGGGCCTGTTCCGGGTGGAGCCCGGCAGCAGCGGCCCGCTCGCGAAGGCGGGCGTCACCCTGGCGTCCTCCTACGAAGCGGAGCAGCACCTGCGGCACTTCGGCCGGTCGGACGCCGCCGTGTGCTGGACGATCTCCGGGATGAGCAGCGGCTACCTCAGCCGCAGCGCGGACAAGGAGATCTACGTCCTGGAGGACCGCTGTGTGGGCAAGGGGGACGCTGCCTGTCACCTCGTCGGCCGCACGCGCGAGGAGTGGGGCGAGGACCGTGCGGAAGACCTGCACTACTTCGAACCCAACCACCTCCAGGCCGCCCTGGAAGGGTCGTTGTCGCGGATGACCCAGACGATGAAGGCCGCCGAGCGCAAGCTCCGCGAACACCGCCGGGCGCTGAGCCGTGTCGTCCCCGAGCTGGAGGAGCCGGACCATATCGTGGCCAAGAGCCCTTCGATGCGGACGTTGGTGGACCTGGTCACGCGCATCGCCAAGGTAGACTCCACCGTGTTGATCACCGGCGAGAGCGGGTCGGGCAAGGAGCGGATCGCGCGGTTGGTGCACGACGAGTCCTCGCGCGCGCATGGGCCGTTCATCGCGGTCAACTGCGGGGCGATTGCCGAGGGGCTGCTCGAGAGCGAGCTGTTCGGGCACGTCCGGGGCGCGTTCACCGGCGCGACCCAGGACCGGATGGGGCTCTTCGAGGCGGCGAACAGCGGAACCCTGCTGCTCGACGAGGTCGGTGAGCTCTCACCCGGGATGCAGGTGAAGTTGTTGCGGGCCCTTCAGGAGCGAGAGATCCGCCGGGTCGGTGAGAACAAGAGCCGGCGGGTCGACGTCCGCGTCGTCGCGGCCACCAACAGGAACCTCGCGGATGAGCTCGAAGCCGGCGGGATGCGAAAGGACCTCTACTACCGGCTGAAGGTCGTCGAGCTGTATGTGCCGCCGCTCCGGGAGCGGACGCAGGACATCCTCCCGCTCGCGCGGGTGATGCTGGCGCGTGCCGCGCTGCGGATGAAGCGGAAGATCCCCGGTCTGTCACCCGGAGCGTCCGACCAGTTGCTGGCCTATCCGTGGCCCGGCAACACGCGCGAGCTCGAGAACACGATGGAGCGCGCCGTTGCGCTCGCCCGCGGCAACTACGTGGAGGAACAGGACCTTCCCGAGGACGTGCGCGGGGCGCCGAGGACCGTCACCTCCCAGGGCTCGGTGCTCTCACTCGAGGCGGTGGAGAAGCAGCACATCCTCAAGGTGCTCGAGCGCAACGGCGGGAACCAGACGCGAACCGCCGAGCAGCTGCAGATCGGGCTGGCGACGCTGTACCGCAAGCTCAAGCGCTACGGGAAGATCGAGTCGAAGGTGCGCGGCCCGGACCGCGAGAAGCGCGGCGGGCAACCTCCGAAGCGCCGCCGGTCGAAGTGAAGCCGGCCACCGGGCGGGAAGGGGCAGCTCCGTCCGGCGGTTGGTGGAGGAGGTTGAGCCTGCCCCGATTCCGTTGGACACCCGAGCCGTGGTGGAGAGGGTGTCCCATGTCGGCACGTAACGCGAAGCAAATGAAGGACCGGGCGGAGCTGCTGAAGCCGCTCCAGCCCCAGCCGTAGAGGCGGGGGTTGTCTTCACGTCGCCGCGGACCACAGCTCCACTTCGTGCTCGCGAGCCCGCCGCAGCGCCTGCCCCAGCTCCACCGGGTAGGGCTGGCGCGCGGGTGACAGGGCGCGAAGCTCGGGCGGGAGCCGTGAGACTTCGCGTCGCGCGGAGTCGCGGATGTCCTCCAGCGTGGGTGAGGCCTCCGGCAGCCGCTGTCCTCCGCGCATCACCGGTTGGAGCAAGGGCCTTCCGGGCGCGGCGTCCTGCCTGCGCGTGAGCACGTCGCCGCGCGCCACGCCGTCCACCTCTTGCCGGTAGATTTGCTTCGCGCCCGGGAGCAGCAGCTTCCCCGACGACAGCTTCACCCGGGGCCGCCCCGCGTACGCCACCAGCTTGTAGGCCATGTCCAGCGCGGGCGCGTCCGACGAGACGCCCATCGCCGTGCCCACGCCGAAGCTGTCGATGGGTGCCCCGCTCGCCACCAGCCTCGCCACCGCGTCTTCGTCCAGCCCGCCGCTCGCGTACACGCGCACCTGCTCCAGCCCGGCTTCGTCGAGCAGCTCCCGCGACGCCTTCGACAGCGCGAGCAAATCGCCCGAGTCCAACCGGATGGAGCGCACCTGGAAGTCCTCGCCCAGCTCGCGCGCCAGCCGGATGACGTGCTGCACGCCGCGCAGCGTGTCGTAGGTGTCCACCAGCAGCGTGGCGTTCGGGTGGACGCGCACGAAGGCGCGGAACGCCTCCAGCTCGTCGTCGTGCGCCTGCACGTAGCTGTGCGCCATGGTGCCCGCGAGAGGAATCCCATAGGCCTTCCCCGCCAGCACATTGGAGGTGGAGTCCACGCCCGCCAGATACGCCGCGCGCGCCACCTTCAGCCCGGCGTCCGTGCCGTGGTAGCGCCGCAGGCCAAACTCCATGACGTGGCGTCCCGCGGCGGCCGTCACCACGCGCGCGGCCTTCGAGGCCACGGTCGTCTGGAAGTGCACCTGGTTGAGGAGGTACGTCTCCACCAACTGCGCCTCCGGCAGGGGCGCGCGGACCTCCAGCAGGGGCTCCTCGGCGAACACCGGCGTGCCCTCCGGGACGGCGTCCACGTCACCGCTGAAGCGGAAGCGTTCGAGCCACCCGAGCAGCCGGTCCGAGAAGCGGCCTTGAGACGCCAGCCAGTCCAGCGCCTCAGCGCCGAAGCGCAGCTGCTCCAGGTACCTCAGCGCATCGTCGAGCCCCGCCGCCAGCAGGTAGTTGCGCCGGTGCGGGAGCCTGCGCGCGAAGAGGCTGAACACGGCCTCGTCCCACATTCCCTCTTCGAGGTAGGCCTCCGTCATCGTCAGTTGGTAGAGGTCCGTCAGCAGCGCGGCGTCTTCCAGCCGGTTCATGTCGGGGGCTCCGCTCGAAGGGGCACTGGCGCCTCGAACTCAAGCTAGGCCCTGGCCTCGCCGCGCGCTCCCGCCTGTCCGCTGCCCGGCGGGCAGGCGTTCGCCTCGCACGCAGCTTTTGCCGCTCGGCCCCCGGCTGCGCATCTTTTGCGCGGCTGTCGAAGGCTGACAGCATGGGGGGCCGCATGGAGCAGGCCTTGCATTGACGCTGGCCGCACGCGGCGAGAACGGACTCGCCGAGCAGGGGAGCAGGCATGCGAGTGGCTGTCTTCGACACACACCGATACGACCGGGACGCGCTGGAGGCCGCGAACGCGCGTTTCGGACATGCGCTCACCTACTTCGAGCCGCGACTGACGCTCCAGACGGCGCCACTGGCGGAGGGCTTTCCCGCCGTGTGCTCCTTCGTCAACGACAAGGTGGACGCGGCCACGCTGGCGGTGTTGCACACGGGCGGGGTGCGGCTCGTGGCGGCGCGCTCCGCGGGCTACAACCACGTGGACCTCGAAGCGGCGCGGCGGCTGGACCTGCGCGTCACGCGCGTGCCGGAGTACTCCCCCCACGCGGTGGCCGAGCACGCGGTGGCCTTGGTGATGTCCCTCAACCGCCACATCCCGCGCGCCTTCTCGCGCGTGCGTGACTGGAACTTCTCGCTCGACGGGCTGGTAGGCTTCGACCTCGCTGGCAAGACGGTGGGCGTGGTGGGAACGGGCCGCATCGGGCGCGTGGCGGCGCGCATCTTCAAGGGCTTTGGTTGCAACGTGCTCTGCTACGACGTGGCGCCGGACGCGGCCTTCGAGCGCGAGTTGGGCGTGCGCTACGCCCCGCTCGAAACGCTCTTCGCCGAGTCGGACATCCTCTCGCTGCATGTCCCGCTGACGCCGGCCACACGGCACCTGGTGGACGCGGCTGCGCTGGCACGGATGAAGCGGGGCGTGCTGCTCATCAACACGGGCCGCGGCGCGCTCATCGACAGCAAGGCGCTGGTCGCCGCGCTCAAGTCTGGCCACATCGGCGGGGCCGGACTGGATGTGTATGAAGAAGAGGAGGGCGTCTTCTTCCAGGACCTCTCCGGGCAGGTGCTGCAGGACGACGTGCTGGCGCGGCTCCTGACCTTCCCGAACGTGCTCGTCACGTCGCATCAGGCCTTCCTCACCCACGAGGCGCTCGCCAACATCGCCGAGACGACGCTGGCGAGCATCCAGGCCTTCGAGCGTGGCGAGCCCCTGGTGAACGAGGTGCGCGCCGAGCAGGTGCTCCGCGCGCGTTGATTTCCACTCCACGCCTCACTCGAACCTGGAGCTGCCATGTCCATTGTCTGCGCCACCAACTTCTCCGACGCCGCGCGGCGGGCCTCCACGCTGGCCGCGGAGCTGGCTCGCAAGGCCGGCACGTCCCTGTGGCTGGTCCATGTCCTCAACCCCGACTCCGTGCGTGCCTTCGGTCAGGCCCTGCTGGGCTCCGCGGAGGCGGTGCTGAGCGACGAGACGAAGCGCCTGGAGAAGCTGGGGGCGAAGGTGGAGCCCGTGCTCCTCACCGGCGAGCCGGCGGTGATGCTGGAGGAGTTCTGCCGGGAGCAGCGCGCCTCGATGGTGGTGGCGTCGCGGGCCGTGGACGAATCCCCCTTCGGGGGCGAGGGCGGCACGGTGGACCGGATGGCGCAGTCGCTGACGGTGCCGCTGCTCGTCATGCGGGACCCGGCGCCGCTGGAGGCGTGGGCCCGGGGAGCGCGTCCCCTGAAGGTGTTGCTGGGCGTGGACCGCTCCCTGCCCTTCGAGGCCGCGCGTGACTGGGTGCTGACGCTGCGCAAGGGCGGCCGGGTGGACGTGGTGGGCGGACGCGTCTACTGGCCGGAGGAGGAGGCCCGCCGCCTGGGGCTGCGGCAGGCCATGGCCTACGGCGAGGCGCCGCCCGAGCTGCAGCAGGTGCTGGAGCGGGAGAGCGCGGAGCTGCTGGCCCCGCTGGCGGAGGCTGGTGCGCCCGTGCGCGTCCGCGTGGAGGCGGGTGTGGGGCGCATCGCCGACCACCTGGTGGAGCTGGCCGAACAGGAGCAGGTGGACCTGATGGTGGTGGGCACGCACCACCGGCGCGCGCTGGGGCGGCTGTGGAGCGTGTCGCGCCACGTGCTGCGGCTGGCGCGGATGTCCGTGGTGTGCGTGCCCTCGCAGGCGATGACGGTGGGGGTGGACACGCCGCTGCCGGAGTACCGCGAGGTGATGGTGGCCACGGACTTCTCGGAGACGGGCAACCGCGCGGTGGCGCATGCCTGCGCGCTGACGTCGCCGGGCGGCACGGTGCACCTGGTGCACGCCACCGAATCGAAGCCGTCGCTCGAAGAGGAGGCCCAGTTGCGCGAGCAGCTCTCGACGCTCGTCCCCAAGGGCGCGCGGGACAGGAACGTGCGGCTGGAGGTCATCCCCGGCGGCAAGGACGTGGTGGCCACGCTGGCGCAGACGGCCGAGCGGCTGGGCGTGAGCGCCATCGTCATGGGCACGCATGGGCGGTCGGGCTGGAAGCGCGCCGTGCTGGGCTCGGTGACGCAGTCCCTGCTGCTGCGCACGGACCGGCCCGTGCTGGTGGTGCGGCCTCCGGCGACGTGATGATGCGCGTGGACGCTTCCTGCTTCGCTAGGAGGCGTCCACGTCCACGTAGGCGCGCTTCGCCAGGACGGACACGAGGCGGCCCTCCGGCAGCACATAGGCGGAGAGCTTGCCGCCATACACGCAGCCGGAGTCCAGCCCCACCGCATAGGGGTGCCGCTGGACGCCCCGCATGGCGTCGTGGCCGAAGATGACCAGCTCCGGCCCCTGCCACAGGCTGGCCCACGGCGCGCCCGCGTCCACGCGCTTCGACGGCGTCCCATCCGCCAGGATGCTGCGCAGGTTGAGCAGCTCGTCTTCCTTCTGCGCCTCCAGCGGCACGCCTGGCACCAGCCCGCCATGCACGGCGACGACGTTCAGCTCGGGGAAGAGGCGGTACAGCGGCTGGGCCTCCAGCCACGCCCAGTCCTCGGGCGTCAGGGTGTCCAGCACCTGCTGATGCTCGGGCTTCAGCTTCTTGCCGCGCGGCCCCCGGCCCGCGTGCCAGCGCAGCACGTGGGCGTCATGGTTGCCCCGCACCGCCAGGAAGCCCTGCTCCCGCGCGCGGCGCACCACGCCGGCGGAGTCCGGGCCCTTCGCCACCAGGTCCCCCACCAGCACCACGCGGTCGCCTGGCTGCCAGGCGCACTGCGCCAGCAGCGCGTCCAGCTCCTCCGCGCACCCGTGCACGTCTCCAATGAAGAGCGTTCGCATCCGCCCTTCCTTTAATGCGCTTTGCATCCATCCGGAAACCCTCTGTGGGGCGTCAGGCCTTCAGGGCGCTCGCGAGGCGGGAATATGTGGGGGCCCGGGCAGGTGTGGTGTACCGGCCACGCCTGGCGCATGGCCCGCGCATTGCTGGTATGGCTGGGCGCGTGGTGGAGGTGAATGTGGAGTCAATCGGCAGTGGCCCCGGGGACGCGGTCCATTCCTCGTGGCTGGAGTTGAGTGCGTCCGCCCTGCGGCACAACGTCGCCGTGTTCCGGGGCCTGGAGGGGCAGGGGGCGGCGCCGCGCGCGCTGGGGGTGGTGCTCAAGGGCAACGCGTATGGGCACGGGCTCGCGCAGGTGCTGCCCGTGGTCCACGGCGAGGTGGACGTCCTCTATGTCATTGCCCCGCAGGACGCGCTGAAGGTGCGGGAGTACGAGCGGGCACGGGGGCTGGCGCCGCGGCAGGTGCTCGTCCTGGGCGCGGTGGCGCCGGACGAAGCGGTGGTGCTGGCGCGCGCGGGCGTGGACGCGGTGGTGGCGGACCGTGGCTGGGCGGACGCGGCGGCGGTGTTGCGCGCGGCGACGCTGGAGCGCCCCCTGCGGGTCCACGTCCACATCGACACCGGCCTGGGGCGCGAGGGCTTCACCCTGGAGGGGCTGCCCACGGAGGCTCGCTTCCTCTCGGCGTCACGCGACGTGTTGGAGGTGGTGGGCGCGCTCAGCCACTTCGCGAACACGGAGGACGTGACGGAGCAGGGCTACGCGCTGGCGCAGGTGGAGGCCTTCGAGAAGGGCCTGGCGTTCCTGTCGGAGCAGCTGGCGCCGGCGCAGCCGCTGCAGCGGCACATCGCCGCGAGCGCCGCGACGCTGGTGCTGCCCCGCGCCCGCTATGAAGCGCTGCGCGTGGGGATTTCGCTCTACGGCCTGTGGCCGTCGCCGGAGACGCGGCTGTCGGCGCGGCTGGTGCTGGGCGAGGTGCCGGTGCTCAAGCCGGTGCTGTCGTGGCGGTGCCGCAGCCAGGTGGTGAAGTGGCTGCCCGCGGGCAGCTACGTGGGTTACGGCTGCACGTACCGGTGCCCGGAGCCCACGCGCATCGCGGTGCTGCCGGTGGGGTACTACGACGGCTACCCGCGCCTCGCGTCGGGCAAGGCGCACGTGCTGGTGAAGGGCCGCCGGTGTCCGGTGCTGGGACGGGTGATGATGAATCACCTCATCGTGGACGTGACGCGCGCCACGTCCGACGAGCGCCCGGTGACGGCCACGCTGCTGGGCCGCGACGGAGAGGAGTCCGTGCCCGCCGAGTCACTGGCCGGCTGGGCCCAGACGATTCACTACGAGGTCGTCACCCAGCTGGGGGCGCATCTGAAGCGGGTGGTGGTGGCGTAGTCCCGGCGGGCAGGGCGGCCTCTGGCGGAGGCTGCACCTTCCAGCGGCGGTGCAGCCACATCCACTGGTCCGGGTACTTGCGGATGCAGCGCTCCAGCGCGGCCGTGACGCGCGCGGTGTGCTCCGTCATCGGGTCGGCGCACTCACCCGGCGCGGGCGGGAGGATGGGGCCTTCTACCGCCAGGCGGAGGCGCGCGCCGCCCCGGCCGTTGCGCACACCCATCACCACGAACACGGGGGCCTTCGTGCGCGCGGCCGCCACCGCCATGGCCGGCGTGGTGGAGGCCAGCTTGCCGAAGAAGGGCACGAAGGCGGCCGCCTTCGCTGGCAGGGCCTGGTCCAGCAGCATGAAGGGTGACTCGCCGCGCTTCACGGCCTTGATGACTTCCTGGATGGCGCCCCGCGGGTAGATGAGGCCGGCGCCCATGCGCACGCGGTTCTCCGCGATGCGCGTGTTGAGCGCGCCCTTCAGCGGGCGCACCAGGCCGACAATCGGGATGCCGTGGCGGGTGACCATGTCCCCCAGCAGCTCCCAGTTGCCGAAGTGCGCCGTCACCAGCAGCGCGCCCTGGCCCGTGGCCACATGCGCCTTCAGCGCCTGCCAGGCCGCTTCGCCTTCCACGCCCTGCTCGGCCCAGTCCCGCGGCAGCCGGTCGCCGGACGGCAGCGACTCCAGCACCACGCGCGACATGTTGATGTACGCGCCGCGCGCAATCTCGCGCCGCTCCGCGTCACTCTTCTCCGGCAGCGCCATGGCCAGGTTTTCCAGCGCCACGCGACGACGGATACCCAGCCTGTACGCGAGGTTGCCCACGAAGCGAGCGAGCGCGTCACGCGACTCCGGAGACAGCCACGTCACGAAGGCCCAGACGAAGCGCGTCAGGAACCCCACCACGCGTCCGGGGGGCGTGCCGACGACGCGGAGCAGGTGCTCCGCCGGTCGCTTCGGCGTCAGGGTGGGTGCGTCAGGGGGCGGGGAGGCAGGCACAATCTCGGACACGGTGACGCACTCCACCGCGAAGTGGAGATGACAGCAAGGCCACACCTGCCTGTTGCGCGCTACCTTGCCCGCCCGGCATGGGACACACTGCGCGCCATGCCCAACCTGCTCCGTCCAGCGGCCGTGGCCGCTGTGGCCCTCCTCAGTGCGTGCGGTGCCCGGCAGAACCCTCCCGCCGCCGCCCAACCCCCTCCGGCCCAGGCGCCACGACAGGCCGTCCCCGCGGCGCCTCAGTCACCGAAGCTGCGCCTGCCCACGGAGGTGCGCCCCACCGGCTACACGGTGGAGCTCACGCTGGACCCGAAGGTGTCCGTGTTCCAGGGCGTGGCGGACATCGCGCTCGAGGTGACGAAGCCCACGTCCGTGGTGTGGCTGCACGCGAAGAATCTCAACGTGACAGGGGCGGTGGTCGTCCAGAACGGCTCGGCCTTCCTTGCGGCGCCGGTGAAGGGCGAGGAGGACTTCCTCGGCTTCTCCTTGAAGCAGCCGCTGGCCCTCGGCAAAGCGCGGCTGATCATTAATTATGAAGGCGTCGCATCCGACAAGGAGACGGACGGTGCCTTCCGCGTCAACGAGGGCGGGGACTGGTACCTCTACACCCAGTTCGAGCCGGTGGACGCGCGCCGCGTGTTCCCCTCCTTCGACGAGCCCGGCTTCAAGGTGCCGTGGCAGCTCACCTTCCACGTGCCCGCGGGCGTCGTGGCCGTCACCAACACGCCGCAGGAGTCGGAGGAGGCCCGCCCGGACGGTGGCCGCACCTACCGCTTCGCGCGCACGCAGCCGCTGCCCAGCTACCTCATCGCCTTCGGCGTGGGGCCCTTCGACTTCCTCCCCGCCGCGGACGCGGGCCAGAAGAAGGTGAAGACGCGCATCATCACCCCGCGCGGCCGCACGGTGGAGGGCACCTATGCCGCGCAGGTGACGCCGGAAATCCTGGCCGCGCTGGAGGACTACTTCGGCACCCCGTACCCGTACGAGAAGCTGGACGTGCTGGCGGTGCCGCTGCTGGGCGGCGCCATGGAGCACCCAGGCCTGGTGACGTTCAACTCGCGCCTCATCCTCGCGAAGCCGGAGGAGGACTCGCTGGGCCGTCAGCGCGGCTTCGCCGACACGCAGGTGCACGAGCTGGCGCACCAGTGGTTTGGCAACCTGGTCACGATGCAGTGGTGGGATGACCTGTGGCTCAACGAGGCCTTCGCCTCGTGGATGACCCCGCGCCTCGTCGAGTCGTGGCGCCCCGCCTGGGACGCGCCCGTCGAGCGCGTACACGACCGCGCCCGAGCCCTGGACGCGGACAGCCTCCTGTCGGCGCGTCGCATCCGCCAGCCCATTGAGAGCGCCAACGACATCCACAACGCCTTTGACGGCATCACCTACGGCAAGGGCTCCGCGGTGCTCAGCATGACGGAGGAGTGGCTGGGCCGGGACGTCTTCCAGCGCGGCATCCAGCGCTACTTCCGCAAGCACGCGGGCGGCAACGCCACCGCGAAGGACTTCCTGGACGCCGTGTCCGCCGAATCCGGCAAGGACGTGACGGGCATGCTGGGGACCTTCCTGGACCAGAGCGGGGCGCCGCTCGTCACCGCGTCGCTGGTGTGCGGCGCGGACGGCGCGAAGGTGGTGCTCACGCAGCGGCGCTACCTGCGGCTGGGGGCCACGTCACCGGGCCCGCAGACGTGGAAGGTGCCGGTGTGCGTGGAGTACGCGGCGGGCGGCAAGGAGGCCCGGACCTGCACGCTGCTGGAGGGCGAGCGCGCGGAGGTGGCCCTGAGCGAGGCGAAGACGTGCCCGGACTGGGTGTTCCCCAACGCGGAGGGCGCCGGCTACTTCCGGGTGCAGCTTGATGGGGACGCGGCGGCGAAGCTGGCGAAGTCCGGGATGAAGCGGCTGTCGCGCACCGAGCAGGTGACGTTCCTGACGGACGTGCGCGCGCTGGCCCTGGCCGGGACGATTCCCGCCGCCGAGGCCCTGGCCCTGACGAGCCGCCTGGCGAATGAGCCGGACCGCGTCGTCACCCTGGCCTCGTTGGATTTGCTGGAGCTGGCCAGCTCGCGGCTGCTTCCGGACGAGAAGCTGGAGGACCGGGCCCGCTTCCTGCGGGAGACGTATGGGCCCCGGGCGCGGCAGCTCGGCTTCACCCCGCGCAAGGGCGAGAGCGAGGACACGCGCCTGCTCCGTCCCCGGCTGGTGCGGCTGGCGGGCCGGGAAGGCAGGGACCCGAAGCTGCTCGCGGAGGCGCGCGCCCTGGCGAACACGTGGCTGAAGGACAAGCGCGCGGTGGCGCCGGAGATGGTGGACGTGGTGCTCGCCATCGCCGCCACCGAGAACGACGCGGCCTTCCGGGAGCAGCTCGTCGCGGCGGTGCGCTCGGAGAAGGAGCGGCGCACGCGCCAGCACCTCATTGGCGCGCTGAGCAGCTTCACGGACCCGGCGCTGGTGAAGCAGAACCTGGGCCTGGTGTTCGAGAAGGGCCTGGACCCGCGTGAGACGGTGTGGATGGCGTTCGCCGCCTCGCATGGCCTGCGCACCCAGGACGTGGCCTTCGACTTCGTGAAGGAGCACTACGACCGCCTGGTGGGGGACTCACCCGAGGCGCTGCTGCCCGTCGAGGCCGCCGGACGCATGGCCTACGTCGGCAGCCACTTCTGCGATGCGGGCAAGCGTCAGCAGATGGAGGACTTCTTCACCGAGCGCAACGCGAAGGCGCCGGGTGGCCCCCGGATGCTGGCGCAGGTGCTGGAAATCGTGGACCAGTGCATCGCGCTGAAGGAGGCGCAGGCGGCCAGCGTCGAGTCCTTCCTCGCCAAGGGCGCCACGCCGCGTCCGCCGCGGGCGCCCACGTCGCGGTAGTCCGCGCGGGCGGCCGGGCCCGGCATCCCTCGCGGGGGTGGCCGGGCCCGGAGGCTCAAGCCGGGCCCTACTTCCGGCCGCGGGACATGAAGGACATGAAGGCCTCCTGCGCCTCGGCGGACTGGAGGCGCTGGATGAACTCGCCGCCCTCGCGGGCCAGCGTCTCGCGAAGCTGGGCGCGCAGGGGCTCGCGAACCAGCCGCTTCGTCACGCGCACCGCTTCGGCCGGGCGGGAGGCCAGCGTGGTGGCGCGCTCGGTGGCCACCTGCTGGAGGCTGGCGTCCGGCACCACCTTGTTGATGATGCCCGCGCGCAGCGCCGTGGCCGCGTCGAAGGGCTCGCCGAAGAGCAGCAGCTCGCTGGCCAGCGCGAAGCCCGCCGTCCTGGGGATGAGCAGGCTGCTGGCGCCCTCCGCGCAAAGCCCCAGTTGGACGAAGGGCATGTGGAAGCGCGCGCGCTCGCTGGCCACCACGTAGTCACAGTGCAGCAGCATCGTCGTGCCGATGCCCACCGCCGGGCCGTCCACCGCCGCCAGCACCGGCTTGTCCGCGTCCACCAGCGCGCGCAGGAAGCGGAACACGGCGCTGTCCTCGCCCGCGGGCGGGTGCTCCATGAAGTCGCCAATGTCGTTGCCGGCGGTGAAGACGTTGCCCGCGCCGGTGAGCAGCACCGCGCGCACGTCGACGTTGCCCTCCGCGTCCTTCAGCGCGCGGGTGGCCGCCTCGTACATGGCATGCGTGAAGGCGTTCTTCTTCTCGGGCCGGTTGAAGGTGAGGGTGAGGACCCCCGAGTCGAGCTTCGTCAGCAGCGTTTCGGACATGGTGCCGGGGAGCCTAACCGACTCCGTGCACTGTTGCCGCGCAAGCGCGTCGGTGTTCCATGGCGGACCATGGTCCGCCATGTTCATGGGGTCTTGCTGAGAAATAATGGAATGCGTTCAATCTTTCACGGGTATGCGCGGCGGGCGGCACCGCCGCTGATGGGGGCATCGTGAAATGATTCCCCTCGGGAGTCACCGGGGTCGCGGCCTGCGCCGGAGCACGAGGCGGCTCAATGCTGCTTGGAGGGTGCCGAACTCAAGCGGAGCAGGGGGCTCTCGCGCCTTCATGTCAGTCCTTGCGGCTATTCTCCCTGGAATAGAGGGGGAATCAGACACCATGTTTTTGGTGGACGTGCTGGAGGAGCACCTCAACGAGGTCGAATTTCGGTGGCTGCAGTGGGAGAGTTCGCTGGAGGCGGCTGACGTCACCCTCGAAGAGGCGGCAACGCGTGGGGAGCGACTGCTGGCGCACCTGGAGGGGCTGGAGGATACGTCCGCACTCGACGCCGTGCTGCGCCCGGCTTTCGACCCGGAAGAGGCAACGCGCGTTTTGGCCGCTACCCGTGCGCCGCTGGAGCTGTGCCATGTGGACGAGGTACTGATGCTGCTGCGAGGCGCGGACGCGCCAACTCGCGCCGCCATTCTCCGGGCGCTGGAGGTGAGGGGCGGTCCAGGTCTGGCTCCCGACCTCCTCGAGCTGCTGAAGCTGGAGGACGCGGCGCTCCAGACGGGCGTGCTGGAGGCGCTGGTGCGCTTCTTCACCCATGACGAAGCGATTTGCCCTGGCCGGACGTGGCCGGCGTGAAGGACTTTTGGTGAGAAATCCACGATTAGTGAGGAACGCGCGCTATCTGCGGGGGCATCCCTTCACCGGCCTGGTGCTGGTGGAGGCGCTGGAGTCCAGTCCCATGCGTCGGAGCCACGTGCTGGCCATCCGCACGCGTGGGTGGCACGTCACCCCCACCCGTTTCTTCACAGACAGAGTGAAGCCCTCCTCGCGGCGCGCGCGCCGCCGCGAAGCTCATTGTGCCGCTCACCCTGAATGCTTCCCTCGCGGTGCACCCATGCCGAAGGCCCCGTCAGCCGCTGTTTGGAAAACGACCCCACATTGCGCTTCGCCTCACGGGAAGCCGCGCAGTAATCTCTCGAACTCACTGTCTTGCTTGCGTTGACAGGTTCCGAGTTCCCACAAGCGCAGTCGAAGCGGATTTCCCACGAGGCGATCTTAAAAAAGCCTCTCCGGCCAGAGCCGTGGAACGCTCAAGAAGGAACTGCTCAAGCATCTGCGTTCCCGTCGGAAGATGACGCCTTCGAAAGCTGGCGACGACGGCTGGCCAGCAACGCGGCCCAATCCGTGAAGCGGTGTCGATTTGCGATTGGTCACCAGAGGTGGAGGACGGGGCGGTGTCGGGGCACTGGGAAGGGGATTTGCTGACTGGCGCGAACAACAGCCACATCGCCACGCTTGTCGAGCGACACGCTGGCTTCATGATGCTCATGAAGGTACTCGCCCAGGACAGCACCCGCGGCGTCCGTGCTCTGTCGCGATCAGTCCGCAAGTTGCCCCGAGAGCTGTGGCGCTTTCTGAAGTGGGACTGCGGAGTGGAGCTGGCAAAGTACCGAGAACTCGCGATGGCGACCGACTTCTCCATCTACTTCTGTGAGCCCCGGAAGCCTTGGTAGCGTGGAACGAACGAGAACACCAACCGGCTTCTTCGACAGTGCTTCCCGGATGGAACGGACGTTTCGACCTTCATTCAGAGGCAGTCGGACGCGGTGGCCCTCAGGGTGAATCGGCACCCCCGGAAGACCCTGGAGTTCGAGACCCCGTCCGCCAAGCTGCAGCAGGTGTTGCTTTGACCGATTGGGTGCACCATTAGGACGCAATTTCCTGCTCGCATCAAACACGAGGGAGGGGCTTGTCGCTCGTCACGTACACCGCGCGCTCGTCATGATGTGAGGTTTGACGCACCCATGATGCAGTGATTGAGTTGTTGATGGGAAAGCCCGGTTCTGCCTATAAGCAGTCGCTCGCCGTCGTTCCGCGTTGGCGATGCTTGGGGTTTCGTCTGCTATGGGTGGCTCGCATTTGCGAGCGCCCTTGTTTGATTTCTATTTACGGCAAATCAGAGTTTCTTCGACATGACTGACATTTCAACCTGCGCGCGCAGACGGACTTTGCTCCGTCTGCTCCTTTCCACCACTGCCCTGTTGACGGGTTGCGGCGCCTCCGAGCCTGCCGTCTCCACGATTGTCGACTCCGAAGCCGAGGCGGAGAGTCGTTGGGTCCCCGCTGATGCTCCCGAGGGAGTCACCTACCTGCGCATCGGAACAAACTCCGCTCCAAGTGAACTGAAGTACGCAGTGGTTGATGGTCTCGCCGTCTTCCAGGGAGACATCATCCTGGGCGCGGTCTCTGAACTCCCGAAAGGCCCGACGGAGGTGACCGCCCAGGGCGTGGCCATTACCGGTGCCGGATACCGCTGGCCCAGCGCGCTGGTGCCATTCACCATCGACGCGGGCCTGACGAATCAGGCCCGGGTGACCACCGCCATCCGACACTGGCAGGAACGGACCAACGTCCGGTTCATTCTGCGAGATGCCAGCAATGCGGCGCTCTTCCCGGATTTCGTCACGTTCCAGCCTGGCACCGGATGCAGCGCCCACGTTGGCAAGCAGGGAGGACAGCAGTTCATCACCCTGGCGACGGGTTGCAGCACTGGGAATACGATTCACGAGATTGGCCATGCCCTCGGCTTCTGGCACGAGCAAAGCCGTGAGGACCGCAACAGCTTCGTGACCATCAATCTGAGCAACGTCGAAGTGGGGCTGGAGCACAACTTCGGTCAGCACATCTCTGATGGCGATGACGTGGGGAGCTACGACTACAGCTCCATCATGCATTACGGCACCCACGCTTTCTCCCGCAATGGCCAGCCGACCATCGCGGTGCTGACCCCCGGAGCTACCATCGGGCAACGTAGTGGCCTGAGCGACGGGGACATCGCCGCTGCCCAGCAGCTATACCCGGTTCCTACCTATTCCGTGGGCAATCGCTTCTTCACGATGGACTACGACGGGGACGGCGACGACGACCTCGTCATCCGGGGCCCGGGCGGCGAGTTCTTCGCTTACCGCGCCAACGCGGGGACCTTTACCCTCGCGTTCGGAGATCTCATGACGACGGAACTGTCAGACCGTCATGGCTGGAACGAAGAGCACCGCTTCTTCGTCGCGGACTACGATGGGGACGGCGACGACGACCTCATCATCCGCAACGCGGGTGGAGAGTTCTCTGCCCTGCGCTCCGAGGGCACCCACTTCGTCAGCGCGGGTCCCCTCTTGATGGGCACGACCTACTCGGACGCAAACGGCTGGGGTACGGGCAACCGATTCTGGGTCATGGATTACGACGGGGACGGCGACGACGACCTCGTGGCGCGCCACCCGAGTGGGGAGTTCGTGGGACTTCGCTCGAACGGCACCACGCTCACGAGCGTTCCCGCCCTCGCAATCACCATGCTTTCTGATGCCAACAACTGGAACAGCGGACTGCGCTTCTTCGTGGCCGATTACGACGGCGACGGCGACGACGACCTCATCACCCGGAACGCTGACGGTGACTTCAACGCGCTGCGCTCGAACGGCACGCAGTTGGTCTGGACGTCTTTGCTTTACGGGAACACCGTGTTCTCAGACGCAAATGGATGGGTGCCCGGCAACCGCATCTATGCCGCCGACTACGACGGGGATGGCGACGACGACCTCGTATTGAGGCTCGCCGGTGGTGGGCTTCTCGCGCTGAACGCCAACGCGGGTGCTTTGTCCCTGGTGACCCTGCTCTCCAGCAGCTACATGACGGACGCGGACAACTGGAACGACGCCAACCGCTTCTTCGTTGCGGACGTGGACGGCGATGGCGACGATGACCTCATCGCTCGTGACTCCGACGGCGACTTCCATCTCGTGCGCTCCTCGGCCTCGGGATTGACGCTCCCAGGCATCGTCGCGAACACGACGTTCCGCGACCCCTGATGTCACATGCGCCGGCCCGGCGCACCTCCGGGCCGGCGCGGTCTCATGCTCCCTTTCCCAAAACAAAGGGACGCGGTCGGCCGCGCGCGGGAGCCCGTCATCTTGGAGCTTCCAGGTGCGCGATGCGCGCGTCCCTTGCGAGAAGGCCCGGTGCGCGGGGGCTCCGAGAGGAGCGTGTTCCAGAGGCGGCCGCCCGTCCTGTCGCGGTGTCCGTAGCGCCTTTCACCCTCCGGGCCAGGAGGGGCTCGAAAGTGTTCGGTGAAGGTCAGGGCCGCAGCGCCCGGGCCACCAGGGGCGCGAGCGTCACCACCTGGTGCTGGAACGGCAGTCCCTGGACGGGCTCCACGCTGTCGG
Source organism: Myxococcus sp. SDU36 (assembly GCF_030168875.1). Taxonomy (NCBI): domain Bacteria; kingdom Pseudomonadati; phylum Myxococcota; class Myxococcia; order Myxococcales; family Myxococcaceae; genus Myxococcus; species Myxococcus sp. SDU36. The sequence continues at coordinate 6,169,696 of NZ_CP077414.1, read as the reverse complement.
TGCTCACCAGCCGGGTGAGCGGCAGGTTGCGCAGGCGCTCTGCGGCGGGGCCCACCAGCAGGGCGTGGGTCGTCACCACGGTGAAGTCCTCCGTGCAGCCCGCGTCGCGCAGCGTGCCCGCCGCGGCGACCAGGGTGCCGCCGGTGGACACCATGTCATCCACCAGAATCGGGCGGCGTCCTCGCACCTCGCCCATCAGCCCGCTGGCGTGGACCTCGTCCCCGCTCAGCCGCACCTTGTGAATCACCGCCCACGGCCGGTCCAGCAGCCGCGCCAGGGCCTCCGCGCGCTTCACCGCGCCCAGGTCCGGCGCCACCACCACGGAGGTGTCGGTGACGTGCTCGCGCAGCGCGTCCGCCAGCAGCGGCAGCGCGGTGAGGTGCTCCAGCGGCGCGCCGAAGCAGCCCTCCAGCGCGGGGCTGTGCAGGTCCACCACCAGCACGCGCGCGAAGCGGCCCTGTGACAGCAGGTCCGCCACCAGCCGGCCGCCCAGGGCCTCCCCGGGTCTGGCGCGCCGGTCCTGTCGCGCATAGCCCAGGTAGGGCACCACGGCTTCCAGGCGGGCGGCGCCCATGCGCCAGCACGCGTCCGCCATCAGCAGCAGCTCCAGCAGGTGCTCGCCCGCGGGCGGCGTCGTGGACTGCACCAGGATGACGGTGCGGCCTCGCACCCGCTCGGGGACCTCGACGTGCATCTCCCCATCGGGGAAGCGCTCGAAGTGGCAGTCAGCGGGCGCGACGCCCAGGGCTTGCCCGAGCGCGCGTCCCAGGTGGGGGCTCGCCGTGCCAACAAGGAGGACAGGGTCCATGGGCCGCACCCTAGCGCGCCTGCCCGTCGAACGGAGCGTCCCCGGCGGTCCCCCCGCGAGCATCCCTCCGGGACGGCCCCCGCCTGGCCCTCCGCCGCCAGCCGCGGGCCCCGTGACTTCCTTGTGGGGAGGAGGAAGGACGCAATGCGCTTTCGGGACCGAGCAGATGCGGGCCGCCGGCTGGCGGCGCGGCTGTTGCCCTACCGGGGCGGCGAGGTGCGCGTGCTGGGCCTGGCGCGAGGCGGGCTCCGCGTGGCGTACGAGGTGGCCCACGCGCTGGATGCGCCGCTGGACGTCTGGGTGTCGCGCCGCATGGACGTGCCGGGCCGGATGCCGGTGCTGGGCGCGGTGTCGGAAGGGGGCGGCATCTACCTGGACCCGGACGCGCTGAGGGACCTGGGCCTGTCGGAGGTGGAGGCCCGGAGCCGGGCGCGGGCGGAGGCTTCGGAAGTGGACACTCAGGTCCAGCGGCTGCGGGGCACCTCGGAGCCCTCGCTGAGCGGCGCCACGGTGCTGCTGGTGGATGACGGGCTGGTGTCGGGCGCCACGGCGGTGGCCGCGCTCCAGGTGCTGCGGCGGCGGCACCCGGCCCGGCTGGTGCTGGGCGTCCCCGTGGGCACCCCGCACGGGCTGGCCCGGGCGCGCCCGGAAGCGGACGCGGTGCACTGCCTGGAGGTGCTCCCCGCGATGCGCGACGCGTCGGAGGCCTACGACGACTTCCGGCCGCTGCCGGACGTGGAGCTGCGGCAGTTGCTCGTGCGCGCCCGGGAGCCCGCGCAGCCGCGCGAGCTCCTCGAGTCCACGGACCTGGGCGGCTTCTGGATGTGACGCGAGCGCAAGGAGGCATGGACGACATGTGGCAGGGAGGAAAGACGGACCCGGACCTCCGGGAGGTGCAGGTCCAGGTGGGCGACGTGGTGCTGGGGGGCAGCCTGGGCATCCCGGACGGGGCGGAAGGCCTGGTCCTCTTCGCCCATGGCAGCGGCAGCAGCCGCTTCAGTCCCCGCAACCGCGCGGTGGCGCGAGCGCTGCGCGCGCAGGGGCTGGCCACGCTGCTGTTCGACCTGCTGAGCGAAGCGGAGGAGGTGGAGGACGCGGGCACCGGGGAGCTGCGCTTCGACATCCCGTTCCTCGCCCGGCGGTTGGCGGCGGTGACGGAGTGGGCGCGGCGGCAGCCGGCGCTGGCCACGCTGCGCATGGGCTACTTCGGCTCCAGCACCGGCGCCGCGGCGGCGCTCGTGGCGGCGGCCCTGCATCCGGACCTCATCCACGCCGTCGTGTCACGCGGCGGGCGGCCCGACCTGGCCGGGCCGGTGCTGCCCCGCGTGCAGGCCCCCACGCTGCTGCTCGTCGGCGGGCAGGACGTGGGCGTGCTGGCGCTGAACGAGGCGTCGCTCGCGCGGATGGAAGGCCTGAAGGGCATCCAAATCATCCCGGGGGCCACGCACCTCTTCGAGGAGCCCGGCGCGCTGGAGCAGGTGGCCCGCCAGGCCGCCGCGTGGTTCCTCCGCTTCCTCGGCGGGGTTGGCGCGGAGGCGCGCGCGTGAGCCTGGCGTCGGGACACACCAACGAAGGAGGCGTCATGGAGACGGGGCAGGTGGCGGCGGCGCGCGAGGCGGTGCCTCGGTGGGAGCACCTCACCCGCGGCACGGAGCGCGTGGTGCGGGGGCGGGGGCGCTCGCTGGAGGAGGCCTTCGAGCAGGCCGCGGCGGCGTTGTGCGCGCTGGTGGTGGACCCCGCCTTGGTGGAGGTGCGCGAGGAGGTGGAGCTGGCGTGCGAGGCGACGGCGCCGGAGCGGCTGCTGGCGGACTGGCTGCGCGCCATCGTCCACAAGATGGCGGCGCGCCGCCTGTGCTTCCGGTGCTTCGCGGTGCGCATGGACGGCACGCGCCTCTTCGGCCATGCCTTTGGTGAGCCGTTGGACCGGGAACGCCACCCCTCCGCGCGAGACGTGCGGGGCGTGTCGCTGGTGGAAACGCGGGTATTCCAGGACGCGGATGGGCTGTGGACGGCTGAGTGCGAAGTGGAGCTGTGACGCAGGGGCGCCCGGGACGTGGCGCAATGAGCCCCCCGGGCGCGCGCGCGGGCTGGTAGGGTCCGCCGCATGAGTTCGCGTGAGCAGCGCTTCGTCTGGTTGGATTTGGAGATGACCGGGCTGGACCCGGAGACGTGTTCCATCATCGAGGTGGGCGTCATCATCACCGGTCCGGATTTGCGGCCCCTCGCGGAGATAGAGCGCGTCATCTGGCAGCCGGAGGAGGTGCTCCTGCGCATGGAGCCCGTCGTCCGGGAGATGCACACCCGCAACGGGCTCTTGGAGAAGATTCGTGCCTCCAGCACCTCGCTGCGCGTGGCGGAGCGGGACGTGATGGCGCTCGTCGCCGAGCACTGCGCCCTGGGCGAGGGCATCCTCGCCGGCAACTCCATCCACACCGACCGGCGCTTCCTGTTCCGCTACATGCCCATGCTGGAGCGCTATCTGCACTACCGCATGGTGGACGTGACGAGCCTCAAGGTGTTGACGCGCGCCTGGTACCCGAACCTGGTGGAGCCTCGCAAGGCGCCCAGCGGGCACACCGCCCTGGCGGACGTGCGCGCCAGCATCGCGGAGCTTCAGTACTACCGCGACACCCTCTTCCGCGGGACGCCAGCCTAGGCGTGAGGCTGGGGCTCGACGAGCAGCTCGGCGATGGTGTCGAGCAGCACGTCCAGCTCGAAGGGCTTGGCGAGGAAGCGCGCGCTGGAGCGGCGCTCCTCGTCGGAGATGCGGCCGGCGCTCATCACCACCACGGGGATGCCCTGCAGGCCGGCGTCCTCGCGCATGCGGCGCAGCATCTCCCGGCCGTCCATGACGGGCATCATCAAGTCCAGCAGCACCAGGTCCGGCTTCGCGTCCGCCATGCGGTGCAGGCCCTCGGCGCCGTTGAAGGCGGTGACGATGTCGTAGCCCTCCACGGACAGGATGTCCTGGAGCGCCTCGACGATGGCCAGCTCGTCGTCCACGATGAGCAGCCGCTTCATGCGCCACGCCCCCCACGCCGGGACGGCTTGCCGCGCCGGACCACCGGTTTGCTCCCTGCCTTGCGTTTCGGCTTCCGCGGCGGTGCCGCCTGGGACGGGGTCTGCCCGTTGAAGAGGGCCTCCGCGCTCTCGCTGTCCGCCGCGACCTCGATGCCCCGGGACGTCATGGAGAACAGTCGCTGGGCCGCGTCATGGTCGCTCTCCCGCGCCTTGAGCACGGAGAGCACGTGATAGTTCCGCGAGCGCAGCGCCACCAGCCGCAGCACCAGGACGTTGTCGACGAGCGCCTCCACGTTCAGCCGCGCGTCCGCCTCCGGCGCGGCGAGCGCGCGCGTCTGCTGGAGCAGCAGCGGGGTGACGCCCAGGTTGAGCAGTTCGTACATGAGGGCGGCGAGGAAGCGGGGCGTGCGCTCCGGGTCCGTGAGTTCCTGACAGAAGGACCCCAGTCCGTCCAGCACCAGCCGCTGGATGCCATGCTGTTTCACCCACCCGAACAGCTCTTCGGCCAGCGCGTCCGGCTGCGACTCCGCCGCCATGCGCGACACCAGGTGGACCCGGCCCGCGTCCACGTGCCCGCCCAGCGCCAGTCCCATCCGCTCCGCCTTGTTGACCAGCCGGGACGGCGTCTCCACGAAGCCGAGGTACAGCCCGGGCTCTTGCCGGCGTGCGCCCTCCATCAGGAAGTGCAGCCCCAGTTGTGTCTTGCCGCTGCCGGGTGGACCCGCCACCAGCGTGGACGAATCCCGCACCAGGCCGCCGGAGAGCATCTCATCCAGCGAGGGGACGCCGAAGGTGACCCGCGCGTCCGTCGCGAGCGTGCGCGCGGGCAGTCGCGTGTAGACGGCTTCGACGCGGGGATGGATGGACAGGCCGTCATGGGAGATATGGAAGCCGTGCTGGCCGGGGACCTGCGGACCGCCGCGGAACTTCGTCACTTCGACCAGGCGCACCGACTTCACGCCGACGCGCTCCTGGACCAGGGCGACGACGCCGTCCACCATGGTGTAGCGCGGGTCCGCCGGGCCACCGTGCTGCCCGGTGAGCAGCAACGTGGTGCAGCCCGCGAGCGCGTTGTGGACGCACAGGCCGTGGAGGAACTCCCGGAGGCGCAGCGGGTCCTCGGAGCGCTCCTCCATGGCCACCAGGCCGTCCACCACCAGCGCCGTGGCGCCGTGCTCGCGCACCGCGCGGAAGATGAGCTTGCCGAGTCCCGCCAGTCCTTCCGCCTTGAGGGCGGCGGAGCCGCTCTCGTAGTTCAGCGCGCGGCCGACCGCTTCCGGGTGGAAGAAGTTCATGCTCCGCAGGTGCTGCATCATCCGCGCGTGGGATTCACTCAGCACCGTGAGGTAGACGGCGCGCCCACCCTGGGCCACGGTGGCGAAGCAGAACTGGTTGCCGAGGATGGTCTTCCCCGTCCCCGGCGCCCCCGCGATGATGTACGTGCCCCCGCGAAAAAAGCCGCCGCGCAGGAGCGTGTCCAGCCCTGGCACGCCGCTGGAGACGCGCGCGTCGGGTTCGTCCGGCCGCTCAGCGGTGTCCGTCACACGATGCTCCTTCCGTCCTGGGCGCGAACCCTAGGCCAGCAAGGTGCCCACGCCACGCAATTGCGCGGCGTCTGTCCGGAACCGTGCGGTGGACGCGCGGCTCACCGCGTCTCTCGTGTGCCGGGTGTCACCAGCGCCGCCCTCAGGAGGTGCTTTTGCACCTTGCCCAACGCATTGCGCGGCAGCGCCTCCGTGAAGACGACCTGACGCGGCTTCTTGAAGCTGGCGAGCCGGTCCTTGCACCAGTCCACCAGGGCCTGGGACGCCGGCGGGGGCGCGTCCGGGTGAGGCACCACGACGGCCACCACCTGCTCGCCCAGGTCCGCGTCCGGCAGGCCCAGCACCGCGACCTCGGCGACGCCCGGGTGCAGGGCGAGCACCTCCTCCACCTCGCGCGGGTACACGTTGAAGCCGCCGCTGATGATGAGCTCGCGGGCCCGCCCGGTGATGCGCAGGTATCCGTCCGCGTCCACCTCCCCCAGGTCGCCCGTGCGGAACCACCCGTCCGCGTCGAAGGACTCGGCGGTGGCGTCCTGGCGGCGCCAGTACCCGGCGAAGACGTGAGGGCCTCGCACCTCGATTTCGCCCGTCTCACCGCGCGGCAGCGGCTGGCGCGTGCGCACGTCCACCACGCGCGCCTCCTGGCCGGGGTAGGGGAAGCCCACCGTGCCGGGGCGGCGCTCGCCGTCGTAGGGGTTGGTGGTGTTCATGACGGTCTCCGTCATCCCGTAGCGCTCCAGGATGCGGGCACCGAACGCCGCTTCGACGTCCGCGAAGAGCTGGGGGCTGAGCGGCGCCGAGCCGGACACCCACAGGCGCAGCGCGCGCGGCTTCACGCGTGACGCGCGGGCCTCCTCCAGCAGGCGGCTGTACAGGGTGGGCACGCCGAAGAACATCGTGAGCGAGGCGTCGTCCCGCAGTGCGGCCAGTGCCTCGGCGGCGTTGAAGCGGCGGCGCAGGTCCACGCTGGCGCCGGTGAACAACGTGCCGTGCAGGCCCACCATCAGGCCGTGGGTGTGGAACAGCGGCAGGGTGAGCAGCAGCCTGTCTTTCTCCGTCCAGCGCCACGCCTCGGTGACGGCCCGCACGTTGGCCAGCAGGTTGCGGTGCAGCAGCATGGCGCCCTTGGAGCGGCCGGTGGTGCCGGAGGTGTAGCCCAGCACCGCCAGGTCCTCCGGACGCGGCATCGCCAGCGGCGCGGTGGCCAAGGTGCCCTCCGCGAGCAGCGCGTCGAAGGGAACCCCCGTGAGTGACTCGGGCAGCGCGGGGGTGGGGCGCTCCACGGTGACGAGCCACTGGAGCGAGGGCAGCTGGGCCCGCAGCGGCACCAGCTCGGCGGCGCCCGCCGCGCCGGTGACGCAGCCGCAGACCTCCGCGTCGGACAGGATGTGGGCCAGCTCCACCTGCCGGTAGGCGGTGTTGACCAGCACCACCACGCCGCCCGCGGCCTGCACGCCCAGGTAGGCGATGGCGAAGCGGGCGCTGTTCTCCAGGAAGAGCGCCACCCGCTCACCGGCCTGGAGCCCGCGCTGCTTGAGGCCCCGAGCGAAGGCCGTGACGTGCGTGGCGAGCTGTCCGTAGGTGAAGCGCTCCTGCTCGAACGTCAGCAGGGGCCGCTCGGGCGCGCGGTGTGCGTGGTCCAGGAACACTTCGAGAAGGGAGGCCGACATGGGCGCGCACCTTAGCCCTGGCGCCTCCAGGGGCCTCCACCCCCTTCCCGCGGCTGTCCGCTTCTGGGACGGCCCTTTCCGCAAGTGGGCACGCGCTTCGGGCGGCGCACCCTGGCCCTGAGCAATTCCAGGGGCTTGGCGCGGAGCGTGGCCTTGGCATGAGCCTCGCTCTGGGCAGGGGCGTGGACATTCCCAAAGCCAAGAAGCCGCGTCGCAAGCCCTGGGTGCTCGCCATCGGTGGAGCCTGCGCGCTCCTGGTGGTGACGGTGGGCCTGTCGCGGCTGCGCCCCGCGGCGCCCACGGTGGAGCGGGCCTCGGTGTGGTTGGACACGGTGAAGCGCGGGCCCATGGTGCGCCAGGTGAAGGGCGCGGGCACGCTGGTGCCGGAGTACATCCGCTGGCTCACCGCGGACACGGCGGGCCGGGTGGAGCGCATCCACGTGCGGCCCGGGGCCACGGTGACGGCGGACACGCTGTTGATGGAGCTGTCGAACCCGGACGTGCAGCTCCAGGCCCTGGAGGCCGAGCGCCAGCTGGCCAGCGTGGAGGCCGACCTCATCCAGGTGCGCATGGAGCTGGAGACGCAGCGGCTGGCCCAGGAGGCCATGGTGGCGGCGCTCATCAGCGAGTCCGCCGATGCGACGCGCCGCGCCGAGGCCAACGAGGTCCTCCACCGGCAGGCGCACATCGGCGAGCTGGAGGTGCGGCAGACGCGCGACAAGGCCGCCGAGCTGAAGCGCCGGCTGGCGCTGGAGGAGAAGAAGCTCCAGGTCGTGGCCTCCAGCATGAAGGAGCAGCTCTCCGCGCAGCAGGGACAGGTGGAGCGCCTGAAGGCGGTGGCCCGCTTCCGCCGCGCGCAGGTGGAGTCGATGAAGGTGCTCGCGGGCGAGGACGGCGTGCTCCAGGACCTGCCGCTGGAGCTGGGGCAGTGGGTGACGCCGGGCGTGCTGCTGGCGAAGGTGGTGAAGCCGGAGCGGCTGAAGGCGGAGCTGCGCATCGCGGAGACGCAGGCGCGCGACATCCAGCCTGGGCTGAAGGCGTTGGTGGACACCCGCAACGGCGTGGTGGAAGGCCAGGTGGCGCGGGTGGCGCCCGCGGCGAGCCAGGGCACGGTGCGCGTGGAGGTGTCGCTGCCCGCGGAGCTGCCCCGCGGCGCGCGGCCGGATTTGACGGTGGAGGGCACGGTGGAGCTGGAGCGGCTGGGCGACGTGCTGTCCGTGGGGCGCCCGGCTGGCGCGCAGCCGGGCGCCACCATGGCCCTCTTCCGGTTGATGCCGGACAGTGATGAAGCCATCCGCGTGCCGGTGCAGCTGGGCCGGGGCTCGGTGAACGCGGTAGAGGTGCTGCAGGGCCTTCAAGAAGGTGACCAGGTGGTGCTGTCGGACATGGCCGCGTGGGACGCGGTCGAGCGGGTGAGGCTGCGATGATGACGAACGACACGAAGACGGCTGCTTCCACGGAAGGCGCGGCGGCGCAGGAGGGCGCGAGCGTGGAGCCCGGCAAGGGGCTCATCCACCTGGACGGGCTGACCAAGGTCTTCGAGACCGAGGACGTGGAGACGCACGCGCTCTCCAACATCCACCTCAACGTGCGCAAGGGGGAGTGGGTGGCGATTGTCGGCCCGTCGGGTTCGGGCAAGTCCACCTTGCTGGCGGTGCTGGGGCTGCTGGACACGGCGACGCGCGGGGCCTACCTGCTGGACGGGCGCAGCGTGTTGGACCTGTCCGCGACGGACCGGGCGCTGGTGCGCAACCGGCACATCGGCTTCATCTTCCAGAGCTTCAACCTCATCGGCGACCTGACGGTGTTCGAGAACGTGGAGCTGCCGCTGACGTACCGGGGCATGCCCGCCGCCGAGCGCAAGCAGCGGGTGGAGGGCGCGCTGGAGAAGGTGGGCATGGCGCACCGGGCCCGTCACATGCCGGGGCAGCTCTCCGGCGGTCAGCAGCAGCGCGTGGCGGTGGCGCGCGCGGTGGCCGGCGACCCGCTCATCCTCCTGGCGGACGAGCCCACGGGCAACCTGGACTCGAAGAACGGCGAGGCGGTGATGCAACTCCTCTCCGAGCTGCACAAGGGCGGCGCCACCATCTGCATGGTGACGCACGACCCGGCGCACGCGCGCGTGGCCACGCGCACGGTGAGCCTCTTCGACGGCCGCGTCGTCCAGGACGAGCAGCGCCGCTGAGGCCGGGCCGGGCCGCCTCCACCGCGCCGCCCGGCGCTCGGGCGGTGGGTCGCGGGGCGCGGGGCGCCTGAGAGACTCCCGCGCGACCGCCGCCGGTGGTTTCTGGCACATTCCCCCCCCATGGGTGTCCCCCGTGTCTGAATCCGCCCCCGCCGTCCCGAATGCCCCCAGTGCCGCCGGGCGGCCTCCGTGTGTCCTGGTCGCAGATGACCAGGCGGACGTCCTGGAAGCCCTCCGCCTGCTCCTCAAGCGTGACGGGCTCACCGTCGTCACCTCGCAGTCGCCCGCTGGCGCGCTCGCCACGCTGGAGTCCGAGGACGTGGACCTGGTCCTGATGGACCTGAACTACGCGCGCGACACCACCTCCGGGAAGGAGGGCATCGACCTGCTGGGCCGCATCCGCGCGCAGGACGCGTCCCTGCCGGTGGTGGTGATGACGGCGTGGGGCAGCGTGGAGGGCGCGGTGGAGGCCATGCGCGCCGGTGCTCGCGACTATGTGCAGAAGCCCTGGGACAACACGCGCCTGCTGGCCACGCTGCGCACCCAGTTGGAGCTGCGCCGGGCGCTGAAGCGCAGCCGCCGGCTGGAGGAGGAGAACCAGCACCTGCGCCGGGGGCAGGGCGCTCAGCTCGCCCTGGTGTCCGAGTCCCGGTCCATGCAGCCGGTGCGGCGGCTCATCGACCGGGTGGCGCCGTCCGGCGCCAACGTGCTGGTGACGGGCGAGCACGGCACGGGCAAGGAGGTGGTGGCGCGGCTGATTCACGCGGCCTCCACGCGTTCGGAGCGGACCTTCGTCGCCGTCAACTCCGGTGGCCTGTCCGAGGGTGTCTTCGAGAGCGAGCTGTTCGGCCACGTGAAGGGCGCCTTCACGGACGCGAAGACGGACCGCATCGGCTGCTTCGAGCTGGCGGATGGCGGCACGCTCTTCCTGGACGAGATTGGCAACATGCCGCTGTCGCAGCAGGCCAAGCTGCTGCGCGTGCTCCAGACGGGCGAACTGCACCCGGTGGGCTCGTCGAAGACGCGGCGGGTGGACGTGCGCGTGGTGAGCGCCACCAACGTGGACCTGTCGCGAGCGGTGACGGAGGGGCGCTTCCGGGAGGACTTGCTGTACCGCCTCAACACGGTGGAGGTGCAGTTGCCGCCCCTGCGTGAGCGGCGCGAGGACATCCCGCTGCTCGCCGCGCACTTCCTGGCCGAACTGGGCCGGCGCTACGGAAGGCCCGACGTCCGGCTGTCCCCGGAGGCGCTGGAGGCCCTGCTGTCCTATGCGTGGCCGGGCAACGTGCGCGAACTGGAGCACGCGGTGGAGCGCGCGATGCTGATGGCGTCGGGCGACGAGGTGACGCAGGAGGACCTGCTGCTCAAGCGGGCCGGCCGCGAGGGCCTGGCGCGCCTGGAGGAGATGACGTTGGAGGAGGTGGAGCGCTACCTCATCGAGCGGGCGCTGGCGCGGCACGAAGGCAACGTGAGCGAGGCGGCGAAGGGGCTGGGGTTGTCGCGCAGCGCGCTGTACCGGCGGCTCCAGTACTACGGCATCAAGGGCGCTCGGTGAGCGAGGAGCGCCGGCGACCGCCCCATGACCTGCGGGTGCTCGGGCTCGCGTGGCTCGCGGGCCTGCCGGGCTCGGTGGCCGCGCTCGTGCTGGTGTGGCTGGGGGACTTCTCCACCGAGGTGCAGTGGACGCTGACGTCCCTGGTGGTGGGCACCTTCCTGGGCGTGGGCCTGCTGGTGCGCGAACGGGTGACGCGGCCGCTGCACACGGTGGCCAACCTGCTGGCCGCGCTGCGCGAAGGGGACTACTCCGTGCGCGGCCGGGGCGCGCGGGCGGGGGACGCGCTGGGCGAGGTGCTGCTGGAGGTGAACGCGCTGGGGGCTACCCTGCGCGAGCAGCGGCTGGGCGTGCTGGAGGCGGGCGCGCTCCTGGCGCAGGTGATGGAGGAGATTGACGTCGGCGTGCTGGCCTTCGACGGGGCGGGCACGCTGCGGCTGGTGAACCGCGCGGGCGAGCGGCTGCTGGGCGCGTCACGCTCGCAGATGGTGGGCAAGGGCGCCGGAGCGCTGGGCCTGACGGACCTGCTGGAGGGCGCCGTGCCTCGCAGGCTGACGCGCTCGTTCGCGGAAGAGGGCGGCCCCTACGAGCTGCGGCGAGGCTCCTTCCGGCAGGGCGGCCTGCCACACCAGCTGGTGGTGCTCGCGGACCTGCGGCTGGCGTTGCGTGAGCAGGAGCGCGAGGCCTGGCAACGGTTGGTGCGGGTGCTGAGCCACGAAATCAACAACTCGCTGGCGCCCATCGGCTCCATCGCGGAGGCGCTGCGCGACACGTTGCTCATGGCGCCGCGTCCCTCCGACTGGGAGGAGGACGCGAAGAGCGGGCTGGGCATCGTCGCCCGCCGCTCCCAGTCCCTGGCGCGCTTCATGTCCGCCTACGCCAGCCTCGCGCGGCTGCCGCCTCCGACGCTGGGTGCCGTGGAGGTGGACGCGTGGGTGCGCCGGGCGGTCGCGCTGGAGAAGCGCCGGAAGGTGGGCGTGCGCGCGGGCCCCGGCCTGGTGCTGCGGGGCGACGTGGACCAACTGGAGCAGCTGCTCATCAACCTGGTGCGCAACGCGGTGGACGCGGTGTTGTCCGTGCCGGAGGGCGCGGGGGACGTCTGGGTGTCCTGGGCCGTGCTGTCGCCGGGCGCGGTGGAGGTCTGGGTGGAGGACGAGGGCCCCGGCATGACGGACACCGGCAACCTCTTCGTGCCCTTCTTCACCACCAAGCCCCAGGGCAGCGGCATCGGCCTGGCGCTCAGCCGGCAGATTGCCGAAGCCCACGGGGGCAGCCTGCGCCTGGAGAACCGCCCCGAGGGCAAGGGCTGCCGCGCGCGCTTGAGGCTGCCTCAGGGCGCGTGAGCCTCAGGCCACCTGCGCGCGCGCCGTCGCGGGAGGCGCGTCGTACTCGGGCGTGAGGTCCACCACGTCGATGGTGAGCAGGTGGTAGACGATGCAGTTGCTCACCCAGAAGAACAGCGCGCTGTAGTGGACGTAGACGAGCGGTGAGCCGGGCCACACCTGGAGCGGATGGTTGAAGACGTTGGCCGCGACGTAGCCGCCCACCCACTCGCCCACCCAGCACACCGCGGCGCCAATGGCCAACCGCGGCCAGACCTTCACGCGGCGCGGGTAGAACCAGAAGAAGTGCAGGCTCCACAAGAGCGCCACGCAGCCGGCCCACAGGATGAGGCTCCCGAAGGAGAACCAGTGGTACGGCGACTTGGGGAACACCCAGCCCCAGTCCCCATTCATCCACCGCCAGGCCACGTTCTGCGCCAGCTCCATGAACCAGAAGAGCGGGGCGACGTAGAGCACCTGCGTCAGCAGGACGCGCAGGAAGGTGCCGGAGTTCTGCCAGGTCAGCCTCGCGGGCCGGGCGAGCGAAGTCATGAGGTCCCCTGCGGCGGCGATGGGTGGTCCGGTGCCGCGTCACCAGTCAGTACGTGATGAGTCCCATTTCTTGGGAGAAGGGTGGCGACAGGTGGTTGCGCGGAGGCGCCAGAGTCCCGGCGGGAGCCGTCGTTGAAACAGCCATTTCCAGGAAGGTCAGCAAGAAAGGTGGGTTCACACCCGTTGGCCTGGGACGGGAAGGGCCCCAGAATCCGCCGGATGATTCCCACCCCCCGCCTGTATCACCGACCTGGCCCGCCGCCCGCGCTGCTCCTGGCGCTGCTGTGCACCGTGGGCGCCGGCGCCCGCGCGGAAGTCCCCATCCAGCGCTCCTTTCTGCGCCTGCCTTCGTCCAACGGGCATGGCGCGGTGATGCTGGACGTGGAGCAGCGCAAGGTGACGCACTTTCGCGAGCACCTGTTCGCCACCGAGGAGCCCGTCATCGACGCGGCGGGCAATGACGTCTTCGAGAATGGCCATCCGAAGGTGATTCACTCCCGCGACCTGCTCTTCGACGCGTTCTTCGGGCTGCGCTCCGGGGGCACGCAGCGCTGGCTCAGCACGCAGGAGGCGGACCGGGACGCCAGCGGCTACGCGGCGTGGGCGCCGGAGAAGACGGGCGGCACGGGGCTGGGCGCGCTGGTGCAGCGGGTGGGGACGCTGGAGGCGACGACGTTCGTCTTCGCGCCGCGGGGCCTGCCGCACGCGTCCTTCGTCATGGCGCTGCGCGTGCGCAACACCGGCGCGGCGGCCGTCACTGGCGTGAGCGCCTTCTCGCTCCACAACTTCCACCTGGGCTTCGGCCGGCCGGGGGTGATGGCGGACCTGGAGGAGAATGGCGAGACGGTGGAGCTGAGCGGCGACGACTTCGTGGAGAAGGGCTTCGCGGGCGTGCTGGTGGCGCGGCCGTTGGGCGCGGTGGCGCGGAAGGCGGCGTGGCTGTCGGCGACGACGGGCGCGCAGAACGCCTACACGGTGGTGAATGGTGGCGGCGGGCAGGACCTGCGGGACTTCACGGCACAGCCCTCGGCGGGCACGGGCTGGGCGACGGCGTACCAGTTCAACCTGGGGGACATCCCGGCGGGCGCGGAGCGGTGGGTGGGCGTGGCCTTCGCGCACCACGGTGACCCCGCGTCCGGGGCCACCGTGCGGCAGTGGCTGACGGAGTACGCGGGCGCGTCCGGCGCCCAGGCGCTGGTGGACGCGGAGGTGGCGCGGTGGGCGGCGTTCCAGGCGGACACGGTGAAGGTGCCGGCGGGCATGTCGGCGGACGAGGAGTCGCTGCTGCGGCACTCTGCGGTGGTGCTGCACATGGCGCAGGTGCGCTCGCGCGACGTGTACCTGCGCGAATCGCTGTCCCGGGATGGCGAGCCGCGCCGCACGCGCTTCAAGGCGCCCGACGGGACGACGGCGACGCTGCCGGGCACAGTGCGCCACGCGGGCTACGGCGCGGTGCTGGCGAGCCTGCCGCCTGGGCAATGGACGTATGCGTGGATTCGGGACGGGGCCTACGCGGCGGCGGCCATGGCCACGCTGGGGATGCAGGCGGATGCCCGTGACGCGCTGGCCTACTACCTCAGCGCGGACAGTGGCCGCTTCCAGCACTGGCGTGAGCTGGAGCCGTACTCGATGCCGCCGTACATCATCACCCTCACGCGCTACCACGGCTTCGGCGTGGAGGAGACGGACTTCAACGAGGCGGGGCCGAACCTCGAGTTCGACGGCTTCGGGCTCTTCCTCTGGGCGCTGCGCCACTACGAGCGGACGACGGGCGACACCACGCTGGTGGACCAGACCTGGCCCACGGTGTCCACGAAGGTGGGGGACGCGCTGGTGGCGCTCATCGACCCGGTGACGGGGCTCATCCGTCCGGACTCGTCCATCTGGGAGACGCACTGGAACGGGCGGCAGCGCTCCTGGACGTACACCAGCCTCACGGCGGCGCGCGGCCTGTGTGACGCGGCGGAGCTGGCGCGGCGGGTGGGGGACACGGAGCGCGCGCAGCGCTACCGGCAGGCGGGCGAGTCCTTGCGCCGGGCGATGGCGGAGCAACTGACGGACAGCACGTTCGCGCTGGCGTCGAACCTGGAGGAGCTGAAGACGGGCCGGGGCTACTGGGACGCGGCGGTGTTCGACGCGTTCGCCTTCGAGCTGTTCGACCCGGCGGGGAAGATTGCCCAGGCCACGTACCGTGGACTGGACCTGCGCCTGTCCTCACCGGCGGGGGCGGGCTGGCAGCGCAATGATGACCGGTATGACCACCCGGGTGGCTCGGACATGAGCCCCTGGGGCGGCGAGTACGACAGCGCGGAGTGGGTCATCGTCAGCCTGCGCGGCGCGGTGGCCAGGCGCATGGGCGGCGATGTGGCGCGTGCCGACCGCGTGCTGAAGTGGGTGACGGACCAGTCGCTGAAGAACTACCTGGCCGTGGCGGAGACGTATGACGAGCTGAACGGCACGTACAAGTACAACACGCCCATGGCGGGCTTCGGCGCGGGCGCCTATGCGCTGGCGCTGGACCACCGCGCGGCCGGAGTGAATGACCCGGCGTGTGGCGCGTACTTCGACGAGAGCACGCTGACGAAGCAGCCGGACGCGGGCACGGGCACGCCGGACGCGGGCACGCAGCAGCCGGACGCGGGGCCGCAGACGCCCGACGCGGGCACGGCGCCGGATGAGGGTGGAGGCGTGGGGGGTGGCGGTGGCGGCTGCAACGCGACGGGGCCGGGCGCGGTGGCGCTGTGGGTGGTGCTGGCCTTCGCGGGCCTGGCCGTGGCGCTGCGTCGTCGCGGAGCCTGAGTGCGGGCGGCGGGCGGACCGCCGCGCGCTGTCGCGGGTATTGGCCTTCGCGGGGCTGGGCGTGGCGCGGCGCCGTCGCGGAGCTTGAGCGGGGAGCGGTTCTCCGGGCGCGTTACAGCGCACCGGCGAACTTCGCGGCGATGGGCGCGGCGACGCGCCCGCCCACGCCACCGCCTTCCACCAGGACGGCGAAGCCCACGCCCTTGCGAAACCCGATGAACCACGCGTGCGTGGGCAGGGGCGCCACGGTGCCGAACTCGGCGGTGCCTGTCTTGCCGCCGAGCCCGGGAACCTGCCTGCCCGCCTTCCCGGAGCCCTCCGTCACGACGGCGCGCATCAGCGCGGAGAGAGGGGCCCGGACGCCATCTGAGAGCGGGCTGCTCGGACCGCCGTCCAGTCCCTCCACGAGGTAGGGCGCGCGCCACTCGCCGGACTCCGCCGCCGCGGCGACCGAGGCCATGTGCAGGGGCGTCGCGAGCACCCGTCCCTGGCCGATGGCGGCGGCCGCCAGCTCAATGGCATCGGCGGGCGCGGGGAACGAGGCCCCGGCGGAAGTCAGGCCGGGGAAGTAGGGCACATCGAAGCCGAAGCGGCGAGCCGCGGCGCCCAGCGCGTCACCGCCGAGCCCCGTCGCGAGCGTCACGAACGCGGTGTTGCACGAGTGGGCGAACACCTGTCGCAGCGTGGTGTCGCCCAGGGACTCGCCTTCGAAGTTCCGGAAGGGCTTGGTGCGCACCATCGTCATGGGCGGGCACGCGACAGGGGAGTCCACCCGCATGCCTCGGGCGAGCAGCGCCTCCGTGGTGACGACCTTGAATGTGGACCCGGGCGGATAGCGGCCGGTGAGGGCGCGGTGCAGTGGCTGCGAGAGCGGCCGGCTGGCGACGGCGAGGATGGCCCCCGTGCCGCTGTCCACGGCGACGAGGGCCGCGGGGTGTGTCACGCCGTCGAGCGCGGCCTCCGCGGCGGCCTGGACCTCGCGGCGCAGCGTGGTGGACAAGGGCGCGCCCGGCTCACCCTCGAAGTGGAAGAGGACCTGCGTCTTGCCCCAGGGGCGCATGAGCAGGACGTCGCCGGAGGGGCTGCCCGCGAGTTGGACCTCATAGGCCCGCTCCAGGCCGGAGAGGCCCACGAGGTCTCCGGGCAGATAGGTGGGCCCCATCTGGGGAAGCAGCTCGGCCGTCACCTCGCCGATGCGGCCCAGGGTGTGGGCGGCGAAGCCGTCCTCTGGGGTGCGGATGCTCTTGCGGCGGAAGAAGATGCCGGGCACGGGGGCCAGCGCCGGGCGCACCTGTTGGTAGCGCTCGGGCGGCAGGTCGATGATGGGCACGAAGCGGCTCGTCGACGTGTCCGCCGCGCTCATCGCCGCGTCGAACCGCGCGGTGCTCACGCCGACCTGGGCCTGGAGCGCCGCCGCCACGTCCGAGCGGCTCCGGACGCGGGTGGGGTCGACGCCGATGGTGATGACCTCGCCTTGCAGGGTGAGGGGTGTCCCCCGCGCGTCGAGGATGTCGGCCCGCTGCGGGGCGGTGCGGGTGCGGGAGAACAGGTCACCCTCGCGGGCTTCTGGGTGCAGCGTGGCGGGAGTCCACTGGACGCGCCAGTGGCCTTGGTGCCGGACGAAGCGCAGCGCGCCCTCCAGCTCCCATTCCCCGAGCCCGCGCAGCAGATGCACGGCGCGGTAGGTGGCCACCCGGGCGTCGCCATCGCGCTGGAAGGGCCCGAGCTCGAACTGGGAGGAGACGATGCGCAGCCCGTCGCGGAACTGCTGGTGCATCACCTCGAAGTACGCGGGCGGGTTGACGGCGGCGCGCCGCATGGCGGCGATGTCTCCCTCGGCCCATGCGTGCAGATAGGCCTCGGCCTCGGCGACCGGGCCGGTGACGGCGGGTTCGGGGACGGGCAAAGGGGCAGGGGCCGCCGGCCTGGACGCGCAGGCCGCCAGGAACGCGGCCATCAGGGCCAGGACTCCAACCTTCCACGCTCGCCAGGACACGGGCGGAACTCTGTTGCGCACGAGCGCGGAGGGGTCAAGGAATCCGCCGCCGAGGGCACACGGAGTGCGGCCAGGGTGTGGCGGTCAACGGACTGCGCGACCGTGGACGGCGTCCCCGGCCCTGGAGCGTCCACCGGGCGCCACGGTGGACTCGGACGCGGTGCGGCGCCCGAGCGAGGACGCGGCCGGGAATGCACGGCGCGACCATCCTTGGGCGTGCAGGTTCACCGCGGATGCGCTGGAGTGGGGCTCATGACGGAAGCAGCCCTGGAGGCCTTGGCGCGGCAGGCGCTGGAGCGGTGTCGCGCCGCGGGCGTTCGCCTGGCGGTGGTGGAGGCCTGCACGGGCGGCCTGCTGGGTGCGACGTTGACGGAGGTGCCCGGCGCCTCCGCGGTGGTCGAGCGCGGCTTCATTCCCTATTCGTACGAGTCCAAGGTGGAGCAGCTCGGCGTGCCGCTGGCGTTGCTGCAAGCGCATGGCTCCGTCAGCGCGGAGGCGGTGGAGGCCATGGCCCAAGGAGCCCTGGCGCGCTCCACGGCGGACTGGGTGCTGGTGGAGACAGGCATCGCGGGACCCGGAGGCGGCATGCCGCAGAAGCCCGTGGGCCTGGCCTACCTCGCGGTGCTCCAGCGGGGTGGACAGGCCACGGTGGAGCGGCACGTCTTCACGGGGGACAGGGCCAAGGTCCGGCGCGCCATCGTGGGACGGGGGCTGGCGCTGCTGGTGGAGCGGCTGGGCGCATCCTGATGGCCTCTGGGAGCGCGAATGCAATCGGGGGCAATGCGATGCCTTGAAAGCACTCATGCTGCCGTCCGTGGGTGGCCAGGTGTCAGTGAATGGCGCACGCAATGGAGGTAGTGCCATCAGCAGAGGCGCCGCAAGGCGCTCCCTGGCTGCCCTGCAACTCAGGCCGGGTCCTCATTCCTGGGACGGACATCGATGCCCACGAATCTTTCGGTCACCAGTCTGGGGATGCTCTCGTCGGTAGGGTACGACGGCACGCTCAACACTGCGCTGGGGCCTCCTCGGCGGAGACCGGCCGCGCCCAGGGTGCTGGGCAAGCGCAAGGCGCAGTAGGGAATCGATTCTTCCATGAACTACTTCATGATCGAAACCTTGGGCGACACGAACGACAGTTCGCTCTGTCTGCTCGAGAGCGAACCCGAAGGAATGGGTCTGGAGAGCTATTACCTGTCCGTGGGCAAGAAGGCCGCCCCCTTCTTCCCAGCGGACGCCAGGCTCCATATGAGCGAGGCGTACCCAGGCATTCAGACGGGCTCTCTGATAGGGAACTTCAAACGCTTCCTCATTGTGGATGCGAAGACTCGCGAGATATTCGAGCGACGGTGCGCGGGGATGGAGGTCGAATACCTGCCCTTCACCCTCTATAATCACAAAGGGCGCATCCATTCGCGCGACTATGGGTTCATCAATCCCATTGGTGCGTTTGACTGTCTGGACTTCCAGGAGAGCCAGCTTGAGTATCTGGGCCAGGACATCGTGCGGATCGAAGAGCGAGTGCTCGACCCGCGGAAGTTGAAACATGCGCCGGACTTGTTCCGTATTGACAGGGACACGCAGCGATATGTGGTCAGCGAGCGACTGGTAGACGCACTCGAGGCGTCGGATCCCACCAATATCCTGGTCACGGAGTTGGCGCAGTCGGGTCACCTGTGACTGTTCGCGAGAATCCCGTGACCTCGAAGTTTCTGCCGGTATTTGCCAAGAATGCACTGCATGAGGCACTTCCGCCGCAGGGGCACCTGAATGGCGCCCCGGCTGCGGAACGCCAACTCCATGGCCAGGGCATGCCGCCTTCGCATGGGCGCCGTCGTGAGCGCCTCCAGGAGTGCCTGAGGTGTCAGTGGCTGGCCCGCGAGATACCGCTGCCTGGCGTCCAGTTTCGGCATGGATAGCGCAAGAGCGATTCAACTCCTGCGCGGTTTCCTGCCGCCCAGATGCGCCATCTCCGCGAAGATATCGTCCGGCCTGGTCTCCAAGGCGCCCTCGCGTCCCATCCATGGACATAGACGATAGGTGCGCGCTTCGGAGCGAAGGCCCAGCTCGCTCGCGATGCGAAGCAGCGCCAGCCCCTCTATGAAGACGCGGCTTCGCGGCTCAAACGTCGAGACATCCGCGGACCGCGGTCTCAAGTCTTCCAGCTCCAAGCAGTGCCGGTCGATGACCGCTTCCAGGGCTGACTCGAATTCCTCGTGAGCGTCCTGGTGCAATGCCTGGCATACGTCGAAGCGGGTGGAGTCGATGCCCGCGACAGCCCTCTTGAGCTGCTGGAGGACAGCCTCCCGAGCTGCTGGCTCGGCGCGTTTCAAGGATTGATGGAGATAGTGCTGGTACGCGAAGTCATCTTCGTACTCTCCATCCGGTATCCACGCAGAGGGAGACAGGTCGCCAATCTCGACAGCCAGCGCGATGTCGCCTGCGGCCACAGCACAGAAGAAGGCCTCGCTCCGGCTCCTGGCGCAGCGAAAGTCGTTCAGGGTGGCCTCGTCACGGAGGCGACGAAGGAAGTCCCGGCGTGCCAGCGCCGCCCAGCACAGGTGCTTCTGGAAGCTCTCCCTGTCCGCTGCCACGAGCAAGGCACAGCAGGCCGTCGCCTGGAAGCATTGCTCCACTTCCTCGTAGACCGTTCCCAGCTCCGCCGCGGGACGGCCGCCCGCAATGACGGCCAGATGCTCCCGGAGCTCTTCCATGATTCGCTGTTGCTGGGCGTGCAAGCTCATCCAGGTGGACCTTCCGACCGGCTCAAGACTCAAACTCATCAATGGGCGTGAAGCGGAGGCCCGTGAACCCCTCGTCCTCCAGTGCCGCGGCCAGGTCCGGATGAACCAAGACGTAGTATTCGAGGTGCCGGAGCCGGAACAGGAGCAGTTCGGGATGGATGGCCTCCGGCTTGAGCACGAGCCTGGTGCAGGAGCTCATCTTCTCCGGATCGATGTTGTTCCATCGATACTTGGACTTGTCCTTGTCGATGCAGTCAACGACATTGAACGGATTGATGATGAAATAGTCGTTGCTGGCCAGCTTCTGTTTGTGGTCGAGAATCGAGACGCGAAGGAATTCGACATCGCGCGGACGCCTCGCTTCGATGGCCTCCTTCAGCTTGTGGGAGACGACCAGGGCCCGGTTCAGATTGCTGATGTTGTCCGCCAGGGCCACGTACTTCCGGTGCTTGGCGGACATGGCGAAGCTCGCATCGGCCGGAAATCCATCAGCCCGGCTGATGCCTTTGCTGAGCTGATATTCGTCATCGACGTTCTGGACGCCATCCAGGACACAGAAACGCTCTCCGACATCCCACTCCCAGACGACAGGCATGTCGCTCACATTCACCTCGAGCCTCAGAAAGGCAGTTTGATTTTCTTGAAGATGGAATCCATCAGCGAATACGTCGCGCCGGGAGAGCGATGACTGGGAGTCTTCCCCATCGAGAAGGGGTAGTACCACTTGCGCGCGAAGCCCTCATCATGCCGGTTCTTCCAGCAGAGCTTCGTGCCCCCTTTCCGCGCGCCACGGGACTCCAGGCGTTCGCGGAACTCACTGCTGGCACTTCTCAGCTCATCCTTCAGCTTCGCGATGTCGACATCATGAACCTCCTTCTTCGAGGTGAGCGAGCACCAGACGTTCTCCTTGAGGTACTTGGAGACCTCGTCCGTATAGCCGTCCCGGGTGTTGTGGTCGACCTGGTGGGAAGGAAGGTCCTCCGGGCTCTCCCCATCCGAGTCGCGGTACTGGCGGTTCAAGGGAAGTCCGATGAGATTGTGCGCGGAGTTGATGTCCCACGGCGTCACCCACAGGCAGGCCTCCAGGTAGTCGGCGAGGGTTGGGGACTGGGGGTAGTCCGCCCTTCGCTTTCCCACGGAGGAAATACAGACGATGTGGTGTGCCTCCCAGTACCCGGGCCGCTTGAAGCCCGTGGCGCAGTTGCCTTGAAATCCACTCACCCGCTCCGTGACGATTTCTCGCTTGCGCGTCTTTGTAATGTGTTTTTCAAGGCTCATTGGACACCTTCCGCAATCACTGTCAGTGGACGCTGGAGCAGGGGCCCTCGCTCGAGCAGCAGGGCGGCGCGATGACCGTCATCGCCGGACACCAGAATCAACGCATGTCTTCCTCGACCGTAGCCTCGGGCGAAGGCCCGCGCGGCGAGGCAAACCGAGACCAGCGGGGACACCGTACCCACCTCGCCGAAGCTCATGGCTGGAATGACCGGCTGCCAGTCACCGACGCGACATATATCCCGCGCTCGAAGCAACGTCTGTCCCCACTCCCGGGCACGGAACTCTTCCCCGTTGAGGTCCAGATAGAGGCTTCCTTCTGGAATCGACGTGGCCGCTGCCCGGGCCAGGGCCGTTGCAAGGACCTCCTCCAGCGCGTGGCCGGTGGGAGGCGCCTTCGCATCGAGACTCCGCGGTTCCTGGGCCGTCGTCGGCTTGAAGAGGTAGGCGACGGGTGGCGCTGCGCGCTCCCTGGCTGGGTCCCGACGTTCCAGCAGCAATGCCACGGCTCCTTCGCCCGGCATGTACCCGACCGGGTGATCCGGTGTCTTCAGTCGCCGCGCATCGAGCTGTGCCTCAATCCGCTCTGGAGACACGAGCGAATCGCACGCCAGCACCAGCGCCTGGTCGCACCGCCGCTCGGAGAGCAACGCCATGGCCTTCTCAAGCGCGTGAATGGTCCCACCGCGCTCTTCCTGGAAGAGATGAAGTGACGCCGGTGCGGGGATGAAGCGGGCCTCGGCCTGGAGCCGAGACGCCAGTAACTGTGCGACGTCGGTGGAGTCCCGTGGCGGATTCGTGCCCTGTCCCAGGCTGCGAGGAAGGCAAAGAAAGACATCGAGCTGTCCCCACCAGGTCCCGTGGGCGGACGCTTCCAGGTCCTCCAGTGTCGCGATGGCGAGCTGAACGAGCCGACCGATTCCCTCGAAGCCCTCCGTCAGGGGCCCCGCCGTGTGGCCCACGAGTGCGACACGCTCGTGCGTGACTTCATCAATGCATGTGCTCTGAGCCAGCTCGCTGGCCCGGACGATTCCCGCCCGGGCTGCCGCCGCGGCCTGGACGACAGCGCCCAGGGAGGTCGCCGCGCCCATGGCGCGAAGCGCGAATGTCATGGATTGGTGGGATGCCACCAGACTTCCCTCCCAGTGTCAGAAACCTTCATTATGCCACTGGATGGCGCCTGACGCGAGGACCGCGGGCCTCTGGATGGGCCCGATGAGGTGCTAGCGCTTACCCGCGCAGGCCCTCGGCGAAGGGGCGGCTGTACGACGACGCCGGTGTCGCGCGTGCTTCCGTCCACGCCTGAAGCTGCGTGGACACCCAGCGGCGCGTGGGCACCTGAATGGCGCCCCGGCTGCGGAACGCCAGCTCCAGGGCCAGGGCATGCCGCCTTCGCATGGGCGCCGTCGTGAGCGCCTCCAGGAGTGCCTGAGGCGTCAGTGGCTGGCCTGCGAGATACCGCTGCCTGGCGTCGAACCGGGGCCGGTTCTCCTGCCACCAGGCCGCGACCCGCTCCGCGTGAGGAACGGGCAGCGCGTCCTCGGGCTTGAGCTTGAGGTCCGCATCCAGATCCTCGGACTCCAGGGGCGTGGGCTCCTCGGGCTCTTCTTCTGGGGGCCTGACGAATGGCCCTTCGATGCGGAGTCCTGTGATGGCGCTGAAGGCCTCGCCCGCGAGCGCGGCCGTGGCCTTGTCGTGCATCTGCTCCAAGCAGGCGTCCGCGGCCGCCAGCCGTCCAGAGAAGCCAAGCGCCCACAAGACGTCAGGCCGGCGCGGCTCCACGGAGAGCAGCCCCAGGAGGACCTTGAGGTCACGCTCGTCGCCATTCAGGGCCAGCGCGAGCAGCGGCATCCGGCCTCCACGCCCTTGAGGCTCCGCGGCAGCCTGGCAGGTGGCCCATGCATTCCGGTGCCCGGCCTGGAGGCCGGCGGCGATGGCGGCCTCCCGAAGCAGCGGAGCCTTGGACTCCAGCGCGCGTTGAATCGCGGTGGGCTCAACCGCTACCCGGCTGCGGCTGGCGGCTCGCAGCGCGGCGGCGGCGACCAGGGGATGCGGATGTGTGACGAACGGCTGGCACAGCGGAGCGTCGACAAGGCCCTGTGCGCCGAGCGTGTCCAGGGCGAGCGCCTGGAGCTCGGGGCGGGTGTCGCCCTGCTTCAACAGCGACGACAGCCCTGCGCCGAGGTCGGGCGGGCAGTTGAGTTCGAAGGCGCGTTGGAGCGGCGTGAGCGTGGGGGGCTCCGCCTCGGCAAGCGCGGCCAGGAGCGCGGCGGGCCCAGTCGGCGCATCGCTTCCAAGGAGCGCCAGGGTGGCTGCGACGATGCGCTCTGGCTCTTCGGACGTGAGCGCGGGCTCGAGCAGCCGCCGGGCAACCGGCGCTCCTCCGAGTACCAGCCCATCCACGTGGGCCGCGAGCTGTTCCTCCAGCTCCGCGACGTCGGCCAGGGTGAAATCGGGAGCGTCGAGGGCTTGCTCCCACTGGCTCCATCGGAACGCGGCCTCGTCGAGGTGCGTTTCATGGATATCCCAACGCAACAACCGTCCATCACGTCTGGTCATGGTCGGGCTCGGAGGGTCAGACCTCTTTGTCGCAGACAAGACACTTGGGCTTTCCTTCGCTTCCACCCATGGTGATGACAGGGCCCTGCATGACGGGGAACGGCGGCGTGTTCTTGTCATTGTGGAGCATCAGGTCGAAGGCGCGGGCCACGTTCTTCCCTTCGAACTTCACGTCGAAGGAGAAGTTGACGAACTCCGCCTTGCCCTTCGTCTTGCCGGAGGCCACGCCGCCGCCCGCGGTGCCGGCTTCGTCGCCGGTGCTCATCTTGAAGTTGGAGTCCTTGACGCAGACCGGGTTGCCGGCCACGGAGACCTTCTTCGTGCCCTTGTCGGTGTCGGAGGACTGGGCCACGTTGGGGTAGGGGATGGGCACGGGACCGGCCGGGCTGGGCGTATTGCACACGTCCGGGAAGGCGACGGTGACGCCGCCGCTGTCCTTCGTCACCACGGACATCTTGTTCACACCGGTATTGACGGGCATGCCAACCACCTCCAGGGGAGCAGGATACCCCAGTGGGGCCACGCGGTGCGAGTGGCCACTGCCCCATTGCAACGGCATGGCCTGAAGACCTCATGCGCGACTACGTCTACGTCAGCGAACTGCCCTCGACCTCACACGTCCTCGCCCAACTGCCCGTCTGGCTCTACGACGACAACCGCTGCCACCGCACTGCGGGCTGAGGGTGTCCCGGTGCTCATTCCGCAGTGGCTGCTGGCGCCCGTACATGAGAGTGCTCACGCACCCTCGGCGCACCTTCTCCACCATCCTCCTGACCGCCTGCTACATCAGCGGGCACGGCTCAAACAGGGTGCGCGTCAACAGCGTATCGGAGAACATGTCGGAGGATCGGCTCAGTAGATGCGGCAGCGGTCGCCCATGCCAATGTACTTCACGCCCGTGATTCCCGCTGCATCAACAACCGCACGCAGGTCGTCACGAATGAGAATGACGGAAGGCATGGATTTGAGGCGAAAGAGTTTCGCTTCGGGAGGAATCCGGTCTTCGAGGACATGAAGCCGGAACAGGCCAGAAAGAATTTCTGGCTCCAAGCCAAGCTGTTCTACATCGCTTCGCTCCAGGTCAATGCAGTCGTGCTGGTCGAGCACGTTCGCGACGAAGAAGTCCTTGGCTGCAATCCGGCCTTTGTGATTGGCGATGGAGACGGAGAGGAACTCGATGTGGGCGGCGGAATGCTCAGCGAGCAACTGTTTGAACCGGTTGGAGACGATGGCGAACTGTACGGTGTTTGCAATGATGTCTGGGATCGCAAGCCCCTTGTTCTCTCCATCCATCTGGAGCACCACGTCCACGGGGAACCGCTCGTCCATGCGCAAGCCGCGACTGATGCGCCAGCTCGTGGCGCGGATCGATTCGGGCTCTTCGTTGATGACGCAGTTCTTCGGCTCCCGAACAGTCGAAAGGATGAAGAAGGATGGCATGGGGCAGTTACCGTGAGTCGAGTCGTTCGAAAAGATTGTTGAGGTGAGCGCCAGGTTCCATGACGCCAGCTTTCCGGATGTCCTGGCGTGTTCGATTTGAAAAGGCGTGGAGCTGTTCTCCAAAACGAGGCAGGGTCTCTGACCGATACCCCAGTGGGGCCACGCGGTGTAAGTCGAGCAGCCGCGCAGCCGGAGCGCGGCGGCGTCGCTGGATACATGTCCCTACGCCGGCTTCGCTCAGGCCGCCTTGGGCGCGCTCACACCCTGGGCGGTGACCTTCAGGCCCCGCACGTCGTGGAGGCCCTCTCCCAGGGCAACGTGTCCACGCCAGAGGAGCGTCACCTGCTCTTCGTCGGTGTCCAGCGTCACGGTGTCCAGGTGCATGGTGGGCGTCGCGTCCTCGCCGCCCGCGAGCGCCACGGTGACGACCGGCGCGGACTGGCCAGGAAGCGCGAAGGACAGCCGGCCCTTGGGCGAGACGCCAGCGATGATGACCGGCTCGTCCCCCTTCAGGTAGCCAGGGGCGATGAGGCCCGGCGCGGCGGCGTTGAAGAACCGCCGGTCGAAGTCCTTGGGCAGCATGGGCTTGCGCGTCTTGTTCCAGGCCTCGTCGTAGGTGCCGCCGTACCTGGCGCGAGGTTGCCAGTGCGGGGAGATGAAGCCGAAGCCAGCGGGCACCACCTTCTGGCCGAAATCACGCAGGGGCTCCGTGGCGGGGTCCTCCAGGTTGGGCAGCTTCAGCCCCTCCTCGAAGTGGCGAGGACTGGCGCGGAAGCCCACGCCCACGGGGTTGCGTGGCTCGAAGGAAGGCTTTGCGGCGTCCGTCCTGTCCCAGCCGCCGAAGGCGCGCTCCCACGTGAGCGGGATTTTGTCGAAGGGGAGCGGCCTGGTGGCCGTGACGTGCCCCATGCTCTTGAACCAGGTCCGCTCGCCCACGACGCGCACGGCCTTCTTCAGTGGCCCGACCTGAAGCGCCACCAGCGCCTCCGTGGCGCCTTTCTGGGGCGGGTAGGCATGGCCAATCAGCGCCACGTCCGTGGCCAGCTTGATGAAGGCGCTCTCGGGTTCGTACTTGTCGCTGGCCTCGCCGGGCTTGCCCCAGGACTCACCGCGCCACGTCACGGGCACCTGCTCGTCCGCGAGCTTCAGCCCGGAGGGCCCGATGGCATATGTGGCCTTCACGACGAGCAGCAGCAGAGGACGCCCGTCCTCGTCGGCGAGGCCCATCATGTCGAAGGCGAAGGGGGTCTCGTTCTCAAGGGTAGGGTGGCCCATGGCTTTTCGAATCGGCGGGCAGGAGGTCCGGCTGCGCCAGCGGAGATGCGCAGTGTAGCAGTCATGCCTCGGGTTGTTCCGCGCGTGCCGTCACTTCGCCTACCACGCCCCCACCGTCAGCAGGCCCACCAGCCCCGCGTAGAGGGGCACGTTGAGCGCCAGGGTCAGCCGGTTGATGCGGCGGAACCGGGCCTGCGCTTCGTCCGCGAACCAGATGCCGTCCTCGCCCGTGGTGCGGCCCTCCACGGCGTGGAAGAACAGGGCCGCGTAGGCGACCTCGACGACCAGGCTCACGAGCACCAGGCCCAGGAAGGCCAGGGCCCACAGGTCCTCGGGGCCGAGCACGCCCAGCCACCGCGCCCGGCCCCAGTACAGGCCTCCGAGCACCAGCGCGATGCACGCCACGTCGTGGGCCACGCCATACGGGGGCCGCCAGCGCTTCACGCCGTAGAGCAGGTACAGCTCCGCCACGCCTCGCAGCCACATGAAGGCGGCGAACGCGCCAAGCACGCCTCGGGCCTCCTCCGGCACCGCCGCGTCCAGCGCCACCAGCGGGCACGCGAGGAACCACAGGAACACCGCGTAGAAGAGCCACGCCAGCTTGGGGCCGGAGATGCGTCCGCCTCGCGAGCCCTTCACGTTCTGCGCGTGGCGGAACCCGCCCGCCGCCACGATGCAGACAGCAGCCAGGACGGCGAGGAGGGCTCGGGTATGCGGAGAGGGCATCGGGAGGGGCGTGCGTGCTGGAGGACCTGCGCCCGGAGTTTGCAACGCCCTGGGCATGGCATGGATGCACGGA
This sequence comes from Myxococcus sp. SDU36, assembly GCF_030168875.1. Classification (NCBI taxonomy): domain Bacteria; kingdom Pseudomonadati; phylum Myxococcota; class Myxococcia; order Myxococcales; family Myxococcaceae; genus Myxococcus; species Myxococcus sp. SDU36. Next base: position 6,142,158 of record NZ_CP077414.1, on the reverse strand, counting down.
CAGGAGGGGCTCATGCAAGCCCCTGACCTGATTGGACAGAGCGCGCTCCACGGGGCACGCTCCGCACACGCGCAGCGACGCGCTTTGGTGGGAGGCGGGCTTCGATGAGCGTTGGTCCCGGGGTGAGCCCGGCTGCACAGGTGTACATCCCGCTGCACACGGCGCCCCGCGTCGAGCGCTGGGGCTGGGTCTGGCCTCGCTGGAACGACCCGCGCCTGCCCTTCGCCTTTTTGCTGACGCTCTACGGTGTGCTCGGCTTCACCTTCTTCGGCTTCAACCGCAACCCGTGGCAGATGGCCACCATCGTGGTGACGGGCAGCGTGTTGGACGTCGCGCTGGGCTGGGGGCTGAAGCGGCAGAAGGTCGTGCCCCTGAGCGCGTACATCTCCTGCTGCTCGCTGGCGCTGCTGCTCAACTATTCGCATTCGAGCTGGCTGCTCCTCCTGCCGGTGTGGATTGCCATCGGCTCGAAGTACGTGCTCACCTTCCAGGGCCGCCACGTCTTCAATCCGTCGATGTTCGGCGTGGCCATGTCGCTGCTCTTCACCCGGGAGCTCATCACCGCCGCGCCCGCCTACCAGTGGGCCAACGGCGAGGTGGCCCTCTCTGCCTTCATCCTCATGGCGGCGCTCGTGCTCTTCTTCTTCCGGGTGGGGCGCGGGTGGTTGGTGGTCAGCTTCCTGGGCTTCTACGCGCTCCAGACGGCGCTGCGCGCCTACGTGCTCCGGCACCACCTGCCGCCAGAGGTCCTCTTCCTCGGCACGCTGGGCGCGCCGTCGTTCTTCATCTTCGTCTTCTACATGCTCACCGACCCGGCCACGTCTCCGGGCACGCGGCGCGGGCAGATATTGCTGGCGCTGGCGGTGACGCTGGTGGACCTGGTGCTGCACTTCAAGGAGAGCGTCTACACGTTCTTCTATGCGGCCCTCACGTGCGCCGCGGTCCGCTTCCTCTTCCTCCACGCGCGAGCCGCATGGCGGCGCGGGTGGCGCGAGTCGCTGAGCACGCTGGTGTCCTCCGGCTGGCTGAAGCGCGCCGCGGTGGTGGGCGGCCTGGGTGGCCTCATGGTGGGTGGTTACACCCTGGCCGCCACGCCCGGCGTCCGGACCATGCCGCTGGACTTCCGCATGGAGCGGGTGGAGGCGCGGGCCGCGGGGCTTGGCTCCACCATGGGCAACACGCTCGAGGAGCTGGACCCTCGGCTGGCGCACGTCGCGAAGTGGCTGGTGGCGGTGGGGGATGCGGTCGCCGTGGGGGACTATGACGGGGATGGCCGGCCGGACCTGTTCCTCACGCACCCGCTGGCCAGGCCCGAGGACCACGCGGTCCTCTATCGCAACCTGGGCGACCTTCGCTTCGAACGAGTGCCCGTGCCCGCGCTGGAGCGCTTCACCACGCGCTACAGGGAAGAGGGGCTGCCGGGCGGCGGCACCTTCGTGGACTGGGACGGCGACGGCGACCTGGACCTCGCGGTGGCGGTGGCCTTCGGGCCCGTCCGGCTGCTGCGCAACACGCTGCGGGAGACGGGCACCGCGGGCTTCGAGGACGTGACGGAGGCGGCGGGCGTGGCGGACCACGCGGTGAGCCTGGGCCTCACCTTCCTGGACTATGACCGGGACGGGAACCTGGACCTGTTCGTCCTCAACGTGATGACCACGCACCTGCCGGGCTACGAGCCTCCGGTTGCGCTCAACCTCTTCCGTCTGCCCGAGCCCGAGCACGCTGAAGACCGCCGCATGTTCCGCTTCATGCATGACGGCTGGCACAACGCGGCCAACGGCGGGCTCAACGCGCTCTACCGGGGCCGGGGTGACGGCACCTTCGAGAAGGTGGACATCGCCGCCATGGGCATGCCGCAGACGCACTGGTCGCTGGCGGTGAGCACGGTGGACTTCAACCGCGACGGGTGGACGGACCTGTACGTGGCCAACGACTTCGGACCGGACGACGTCTATCTCAACGAGGGCGGCAAGCACTTCCGCCGCGTCGCGGGCCGGCTCTTCGGTGAGATTGGGAAGGACACGTACAAGGGCATGAACGCCTCCGTGGCGGACTTCGACCGCAACGGCTGGTTGGACCTGTACGTCTCCAACGTCCACCACTCGCTCCAGGCGGAGGGCAGCCTGCTGTGGATGGTGGGCCCCGGGAAGGACGCCTTCACGCCGGAGTTCCGGGACGAGGCCACCTTCCGCGGCGCGCTCAACGAGCGGCGCTTCGGCTGGGGCGCGGCGGCGGGAGACCTGGACAACGATGGCTGGCCGGACCTGGTGCAGGCCAATGGCATGGTGGATGACCGCCTGGACGCGGCGCGGTGGCGCATCCCCGACGGCCAGCGGAAGGACTACTGGTACGTCAACCACAAGCTGATGCAGTCCGGCCCGGAGGTCCACACGTTCGCGGACAAGTGGGGCGACATCCGGGGCCGCACCATCTACCCGAACGAGGCGCGCCGCGCGTATCTCAACCTGGGCGACGCGAAGCCCGGCCACTTCGTGGACCTGGCGCGCGAGCTGGGGCTGGACGACCCGGACAACTCGCGAGGCGTGCTCCTGTCGGACCTGGATGGGGACGGCGACCTGGACGCCCTCATCACCAACCAGCACGGGCCGGTGTCGCTGTACCGCAACACGCTGCGCTCGGAGGGGCGCCAGGATGCTCACTTCGTGGGGCTCACGTTGGTGGGCCACGGGGGACGCACGCACCGGAGCGCGGTGGGCACCCGGGTGGTCGTCTCCTACCAGGAGGCGGGGAAGCAGGTGGAGCAGGTGCGGGAGGTGGGCTTGATGGGTGGCTTCTCCGCGTCCGCGGACGCCCGGCTGCACTTCGGGCTGGGCCGGTACTCGGGGCCCGTGACGGCGCGGGTGCACTGGTACGGGGGGGACGTGCAGGAGGTGTCGCTGACGCCGGACCGCACGCATGAGCTTCGGCAGCCCCCTGACGCGGCGGTGTTGCAGGGGCGTGCCCGGCCATGATGTCGCCGCTCAAGGGCTCGACGGTGCGGCGTGAGGCGCTCACGGATGCGCAGCGGGGGCGGATGCTGGCGCTGATGCAGCGCTGCTACACGGGCGTGTCGCCGGAGCGGTTCGCGGAGGACCTGGAGGCCAAGCAGTACGTCATCCTCCTCCACACCCGGCGAGGTGGGGAGCTGGTGGGCTTCAGCACGCTGCGCGTCGCCGAGGAGCTCGCGGACGGGCAGCAGGTGGAGGTGGTGTATTCGGGCGACACGGTCATCCACCCCGACTGGTGGGGGCACAAGGTGTTGCAGGTGTGCTTCGGGCGCTTCGTGTTGTCGCGCAAGCTCCGCCACCCCCTGCGGCCGGTGCACTGGCTGCTGTTGAGCGCCGGCTTCAAGACGTACCTGCTCGCGGTGAACTACTTCCCCAGGACGATGCCTCGGCGGGACTGGACGCCGCCGCCCGGCCGCGCCGACTTCCTGCACGCGCTGGCCGCCCGCTGGTTCGGCGCGCAGTACGACGCGGCGCGGGGCACGCTTCGCTTCCAGGGCGCGCACTATCGCGTGCGGGATGGCGTCGCGCCCATCGACCGCGCGACGGCCCTGCACCCCGACATCGCCTTCTTCGCCGAGCGCAATCCGCGCCACGGCGAGGGCGAGGAGCTGGTGTGCCTGGTGGAGATTCGCTGGTGGGACCTCTTCCTCGCGCTGGGGCGGAGCGTGTCCGGGCAGCTTCGAGGCTGGGCGCTGCGCGGGTTGCGGTACGCGGGTGTCCGCGTGGGGACGTGAGGCTGACGTGAGTGCTTCCTCCTGGCCGCTGGAGGGACTGCGGGCCGTGCTCGCCCCCTCCGCGCTGCGCTTCCACCGGGCCTTGCGCCACCCCGAGGCCGCGCAGGCGGTGTGTCTGCAGCGGGTGCTTCGTTCGGCCGCGGGCAGCGTGCAGGCGGAGCGCCTTCCTGGCTTCCACCGCATCCGCTGCGCTCGTGACTTCCAGGACGCCGTGCCGTGGGTGACACCGGACGCGCTGGCTCCGGACGTGGAGCGCATCGCCGCGGGTGAGGCCCGGGTGCTCACGCGTGAGCCGGTGCTGCGCTTCGAGCTCTCTGGCGGCTCCTCGGGCGCCAGCAAGCGGGTGCCCATGACGCGCGGCCTCCTGGCCGAGTTCCAGCGCGCCCTGGCCCCCATGCTCTTCGAGTTGCTCCACCGCCGGCCCGCGTTGCGCGAGGGCGCCAGCTACTGGTCCATCTCTCCGCTGGCGCGAAAGCAGGTCCGCACTTCGGGCGGCATTCCCGTGGGCAGCGCGGAGGACAGCGCCTACTTCTCGCGCGTGCTGCGCCCCTTGCTGTCGCGCATCTTCGCGGTGCCTGGAGACGTGGGGGCCCTGCCAGACGTGGAGTCCTGCCGCTACGTGACGCTCTGGCACCTCGTCGCGCGCGAGGACCTGACACTCCTCAGCGTGTGGAACCCCAGCTTCCTCACGCTCCTCATGGACGCGCTGGAGCGGCACGGGGAGCGACTGGCCGATGACCTGACGCGAGGCCGCTGCCGGCCGCCTGCGTCCGGCGCCGCACACGACGAAGCCGCGACTCAAGCGGTGCTGGCGCGGATGCGCTTCTCTCCTCGCCCGGAGCGGGCCGCGCTGCTGCGCGAGGTGCTGCGCGGTGACGGGAGCGCCCGCGCGCTGTGGCCTCGACTGTCGCTGCTCAGCATGTGGACGGACGCGCAGGCCGCCCACGCGCTCCCCGCCGCGTGTCGCCGCTTCCCGGGTGTGGAGGTGCAGGGCAAGGGACTGCTGGCCACCGAAGGCGTCGTCACCGTGCCCCTCTTCGATGCGCCCGCTCCCGTGCTCGCGGTGCGCAGCCACTTCTTCGAGTTCATCGACGGCGAGCACCCCACCGCGCGGCCTCGCCTCGCGCACGAGTTGGAGCGGGGCCGCACGTACACGGTGCTGTTGTCCACCTCGGGCGGCCTGCTGCGCTACCGCCTGGGCGACCTGGTGCGCGTGGAGGGCTTCCAGCACGCGACGCCCTGTCTGCGCTTCGTCGGCCGGGCGGATGCCGTGAGTGATTTGGTGGGCGAGAAGCTCGCCGCCACGCGCGTGGGGGCCGTGCTGGACGCCGTGCTTCCGGACTTCCTTGGCGGCGCGCGGCCCGGCTTCGCCATGCTGGCGCCCGAGTGGAGCCCCGCGCCCGCCTACGTTCTGTTCCTGGAGACGGACGCCCCCGCCTCACGGCTCACCGCCGCCGCGGAGGCCGTGGAGCACGCCCTCTGTGAGGGACACCACTATCGCTACGCGCGGGAGCTGGGGCAGCTCGGTCCGGTGCGCGCCGTGCGCGTGGAGGACGGGGCAGGCCGCTACGAGGCCCGCTGCGTCGCGCTGGGCCAGCGCGCGGGCGACATCAAGCCCGTGGACCTGCACCGCCTGACGGGCTGGTCGGACCATTTCTCCGGAGTCGCTCCATGAGACCGCCGCTGCGCCTGCATCCGCGCGACACCTCGCCCGTCCCCAACGTGGACCTGGAGGCCGAAGCCGACCTCACGCGCTGTGGCGCGCTGAAGGACTTCTGGTACGTCGCGTGTCTCTCCACCGAGCTGAAGCCCGGCCAGCCCCTGGCGCGGACCCTCTTCGGCACGGGCGTGGTCCTCTTCCGTGACGCGCAGGGGCAGCCCGCCGCCCTCCGGGACCGGTGCCTGCACCGCAATGCGCGGCTGTCCCGGGGCGCGGTCTTCGATGGCCGCATCGGCTGCCCGTACCACGGCTGGGTCTACGACGCGTCGGGCGCCGTGGTGGAGGTGCCCTCGTTGGGGCCCGCGCAGCGAAGCGAGCTGCTCGACGCCAACGCCTGCGCACGGGAAGGACTGGCGACGGAGCCTTGCGCGCTGGGACGCCTGACGCGCTTTCCCGCCGTGGAGCAGGACGGCCTCGTGTTCGTCTACCTGGGCGGCGCCGAGCCCGCGCGGGCCGCGCCGTTCCGCGTGCCTTGCTGGGGCCAGGCGGGGTGGACGGTCTACTTCATGGTGACGCGCTTCCCGAACGGCGTGACGAACCTCGTCGAGAACTTCATGGACGTGCCGCACACGCTCTTCGTGCATCCAGGCTGGTTCCGCAGGCCCGCCAGCAAGCGGGTGCCGGCCACGGTGCGGCGCACGGCGGGCAGCGTGTTGGTGACGTACAAGCAGGCCCAGGACACCGTCACGGGCCTGGGAAGGCTCTTCAACCCGCGCGGGCTGCCGCTGCTCCACACGGACACGTTCTACGTCCCCAACGTCACGCGCGTGGACTACCTGTGGGGCGAGCACGGCTTCGTCATCAACTCGCAGTGCACGCCCGTCGGGCCCACGGACAGCCTCGTCTATACGGCCATCAGCTACCGGTTGCCGGTGGATGTCCCCGGTGCGCTGGTGGGGCGCGCCCTGAGGCCGCTGGTGCGGTGGTACACGCGGCAGGTCATCCAGCAGGACGTGGTCATCATGGACATCCAGCGCGAGGCCCTGCTGGACGGCCCGGGCGGCGGCGTCTACTCCGGCACGGAGGCGGACCTGCACCACGCCGACATCGAGGCGTATCGCCGCTGGCTGCGGGAGGGCGGCCAGGGCCCGGGGCCCGAGGACACCGAGCGCGACATGGCCTTCTGGATTTGAGGCCGCCGCCGCGCTACCGCGGACGGTAGGGCAGCTCCACGATGAAGGTGGCGCCCTGGCCTGGCTCGCTCTCCACGCGGAGGGTGCCGCCGTGCGCCACCACGACCTGGCGGGCCGCGTAGAGCCCCAGGCCCAGGCCTCCAAAGGCGCCCGAGGGAACGGCGCGTTCAAAGCGCTGGAAGATGCGCGCCTGGTGCTCGTGGGCAATGCCGATGCCGTGGTCTCTCACGGAGATGCGCGCGTGGTCCGGCGCGCCCTCCACCCGCACCTCGATGGGACGGCCCTTGCCGTACTTGAGGGCGTTGACCAGGAGGTTGCCCACCACCTGCTGAAGCCGCAGCGAATCCCACACGCCTTCGACAGGGACGTCCGCCGTCAGGTGGATGGGACAGGCCGCCTCGGCCGCCGGAGTCATGGCGCGGGCGACCGTCTCCCGGACGAGCCGCGACAGGTCGAGCGGCTCCCTCATCAAGGGCACCTGGCCCTCTCCCACGCGGGAGGCGTCGAGCAACCCGTCGATGTGCGTGGCGAGCCGCTCGGTATGGCGGATGGCTTTGTCCAGCCGCTCCAGCAGGCGTCCGCCACCATCCTTCCGCGTCGCCGCGGAGGGGAGTGATTGGAGCTGGAGCTGGAGCGCCGTCAATGGCGTCTTCAGCTCGTGACTGGCCAGGGCCAGGAACTCATCCCGGTGGTGGAGGGCCTCGCGCAGGGCCTGCTCGGCCTGCTGTCGCTGCTGGACCTCCGCCCCCAGTGCCTGGGCGCGCTGCTGGAGGAGGCTGACCTCGCGCAGGCGCCCCGCCGGGCCTTCGAGCCGTGTGTAGCGCTCGGTGGGAAGGACGTGTGCGTGGGCCTTGCAGACGTCGAGGAAGGGCTGCGCGTGCGCCGCCTGGCCGAAGTGGCCGATGGCGTAGGTGCACAGGAGGGACAGGGGATACAGCACGCTGAGGTCATTCCACAGTGCCTCCAGCGCCACCGCCACGTCCGGCATCCCATCCATGCAGAGGACATCCACCATCTCGCCGTAGGCGCGTACCTTGGCGCCGGGGCGCGCGGCCGCGAGGCTGTGCTCAATCACGGTGCCGACGACTTCGCGGAAGCGCTCCCAGTCCGGGCGTCCTCCCACCATGAAGCGCGCCAGCGTCTCACGGGCGTCGAGCAGGGTGAGCTGACCGCTCGCGATGACCGCCTCGGTGTCCACGCCCGCGGCCATCAGCCGCGCGATGAGCTGCTGACGGTGGTTTGCCTGGGCGATGATGATGAGCGGGTCTCCGCGTTCGAGCCCGCCCGTGATGTAGGCCTCGACGATGTCGACGACGAAGGCTTCGTCCTCGTAGAACTGGACCGTGTGGTCATGTTCCAGGGGACACCCGACGGGCGTTTCGCTGGCGGGCTGCCGGTGGCTGCTCCCGAGAGTTGCGGCGTCGGATGGAGGCATCGTCCTCACCAGGTGCGTGGGCGCCTCATTATTCTGTCGGGGCCTCTCGACGCGGAACGGCCCCCGGGGGCAGTGGAGCGCCCGGAAGCCGTCACTGGCGGGCCGGCGCGCTCCTCAGGGATAGAGCGACTTGAAGTAGCTGATGGAGTTGTTCCACGAGGGCGTCAGGTGCCCCATCCTGTTCGGGAAGGCGTTGCCCGCGCAGGCCGCGGCGTCGCAGTAGTACTGGTTGTACTGGCCCACCACGACCGGCCCCGAGACGGGCGCGTCATACGAATAGATGGGCGAGCCGCTCTGGCCCGGGCTGCCGTCGCAGCCGATTTCGATTTCCTGGTGCCAGCCGTCCGCGTCCGGGCTGTAGGCGTTGCCCGTCTTGCACAGGTTGACGTCGCCGTACAGCGTGCGCGCCGTGCAGCTCGCGGGGGCAGCGACGTGGCTGCAGCCGGGGTAGCCGCGCATGTACGTGGACCACGTCTTGAGCGTGTCGGTGGGCGCGTTCCAGTGCCCCATCCAGCCCGGGTGGCCGTTCGGGAAGTTGTCCGCGAGCACCATGATGGCGACGTCGTGGCGGTTGCAGCTGGCGACGCTGTTGCAGGAGCCGTTGATGTAGCCCTCCGGCACCCAGTACCAGATGGCGTCCTGGACACCCCACGGCGCAGTGGCGCCGTCGCGGCGAGCGGTGAAGGTGTTGAAGATGGGGTTCCACCCGCTGTACGCGCTGACGACGCAGTGGGCGGCGGTGACGACGACGCGGCGGCCCACGAGCGCACCCGAGCATCCAGCGCTCAGGTGGCCGATGGTTCGATAGGGCCACGAGTTCGTGGCATAGCCGTTCGTGAGGCCCATGCGGATGCGCGTGTCCACGCCGCTGCTCCACGTCTGGCCGGAGACCGTGCCGGAGGTCAGGGCCTCATCGCTGTTCACCGGCTCCAGTCGCGCGGCGTCATCCAGCGTGCCGCGCGAGGCGCCGTTGAGTCCGCGCCGCGCCAGCTCCTCCGCCACGCGGCCCAGGCTGGCCGCGTCGGTGCGCAGACGGTAGGCCTTGTTGTTCTTCACGTCGATGCCAATGAAGGAGCGCTCCGTGGACGGCCGGGCCGGTGTCTCCGCCGCGGCGCGCGTGTCTCCCGCGGGCTGGCGTGCCGAGGCTTCGCGGTACAACGCCTCCGCGTTCACGTCCTTCAGCATGCGGACATCACCCAGGGCCTCCAGGTGCGGGAGCTCGGCGCCCGCGGCTTCGCCCAGCCACGCCTCCGGGACGACCTGGACGGGGGGCTCCACCTGGGAGCGTGAGGCTTCCCCACCACACGCGGCGGCCATGAGGCCGAGCGCACAGAACATGGACCTGCGAATGCCACGAAGCATGAGTTCCCCCTTCGCTGTTTGAGAAGACAGGTGCGTCGCCAGCGAGAACGGGCGTGGGGGGATTCCTTCTCTTTGCGTGGCGGATACGCCGCGCTAGCGTCCCGCTCCCATGGCGGACACACGGCAGCGCAGCGCACCTTCGAGCTTCTCCCAGAACGAAGCCGCGGACATCATCCGCGAGGCCACGGCCCGCGCGCTCGCGGGCCAGGACGCGGAGCGCGCGCTCACCCGGGAGGACCTGCTCGCCATGGCCCGGGAGATGGGCGTGAGCGAGGCCGCCGTGGAGGGCGTGATTGCCTCGCGCGCGGGGCGCGACAAGGCGCAGCGCCGCATGCGCAAGGCCTACATGGGCTTGGCGTCACACGCGACGAGCTACACCATCGTCATCGGTGGGCTCACCCTCATCGACCTGTTTTCGGGGCCGAGCTGGTGGGTGCAGTACCCCGCCATCGGCTGGGGCATGGGACTGGCGTTCCATGCCATGGGCACGCTGATGGCGGCCTTCAATCACGCGGACAGGCAGCGGTGAGCGGGCGGGCGCGCTAGCCGATGCGTCGCAGCCCCGGCAGGTCCTCTGGCCGCAGCGCCCAGCGAGGCACTGGCGGCAGCGACGCCAACGTGCCTGTCTGCGTCGCGGGGAAGCCCTCCACGTGCGCGCCGTCCACGAAGGCGCTGCCCTGCTTCACCAGGCTGCCCGCGCCCACGAAGCTGCCGCGTCCCAGCCGCGTCCCGTCACAGAGGATGGCGCCCGGCTCCACCACGGTGTTCGCGCCCACGTGGCTGCCATGCACCGTGCAGCCCGGACCGATGATGACGCCGTCCTCCAGCGTCAGCGCATGGTCCGACAGCCGGTGCAGCACGGTGTTGGCCAGCACCTGCACGCCCGCGCCGATGCGCACCGGGCCATTGCCGTCCCCGAGGATTTTGACCCCGGCGCCAATGATGCAACCCGGGCCGATGATGACGTCCCCCGTCACCTCCGCCGAGGAGAAGAGGGTGGCGGTGGGGTGTATCAGTGGGTGCTTGTCGCGAAACGTATAGAGCTGTCCCATGGGAGCGTCCTCTGCGCGATCTCTCGCGGAGAAAGCGGTGAGTGGTTGGCCCGGCAGGTCGAGGCTTCCGCCGCGCCGCTTCCGGAGCCGTTCCAAATCATCCGCGGTGGTTCGGCGGAGAATGCGGCCGGGGCGGCCCACGACGACGGAGTCGTCCGGCACCACGGTGCCCGCTGGAATGAGCGTTCCTTCCCCCAGCAGGCAGCGCGTGCCGATTCGCGCACCGGGCATGAGGATGGAGCCACCTCCCACGTCGCAGAGCGCGCCGACCTCCGCGCCCAGCACGACGCTGCGGTGGTCGAGGAAGGTGCGCTCTCCCACCGAGACGGGGTGCTGCGGCATCCCGATGATGACACCGTTCTCCAACACGGCTGAGCCAGCGCCCAACCGCACGGCGCCGTCATGCGAGCGCACCACCGCGCCTTGCGCGATGTTGGCTCCAGGACCCAGGTGGAGAGTACCCAGCACCCGCGCGCTGCTGGAGAGGCTGAAGTGCGCGTCCCCCCCGGCAGGCACCGCGAGCGCACTTTCGTGCGGCAAGCTGATGGCCATTGACGCGGCACCCTACACCCACGCGCGCCGCGGCCCGACGGCCCGACGGCGCAGGTAGGTTGTCCAGCGTCCGACGGTCGCCGGGCCGGGCCTTGCCCTGGACGCGGTTGTAGCGCCAGCGTCCTGTTCTATGCTTTCGGCATGGTGTTGACGCAGGACTCCAACGGAGCAGGGGACACCGCCCCGCCCACCGTGCGCAGCAGGTGCTGGTTGTTGGCGCGGCCCCTGGGGCTGCTTCCGGGGGTCCTGCTCCTCGCGCTGGGGTTGGCGTCGTGCAACACCGTGGAGGTGCCCGGGGATGAGGTGGCCTGCGCGGGGCTGCGGTGCACCGCGGGCACCTGCTTCTCCAACGCGGGGCAGCCCATGTGCCGCTGCGGACCGTGGGAAGATGCCGCGGGGTTGACGTGCTCGGTCGCCGCCTTCAAGCAGCCGGATGACCATGGGGGCTCGCCCGACAGCGCGGCGGTGCTGACGCTCCCCATGTCGCCCCAGGAGGGCCGCATCGAGGAGGGCCTGCGCGAGGAGCTGCGGGACCGGGACGTGTTCGCCATCACCGTGGCGGAGCGCGGCATGTACCGCTTCTCATGCACGCGGCTGACCCTGTCGGAGTGCCGGGTGCGGTTGCTGGACGCGGCTGGGAACACGCGGGACATGCCCGTCGATGTCGAGGGCGCCACTATCTTGGGGTTGCCCACGCTCGCCGCGGGCACCTGGTACTTCGAGGTCTCTGGCGGGCGCTCACACGGGCGCTACACGTACCACCTGATGTCGCTGGGCGTGGACGACCACGGGGATACGTTGGAAGAAGCCACCCTCCTGCGGGAGGGCGCTGGCGCTCCGTTCCCGGTGAGGCTCGCCTCGTCCGCTGACGTGGATGTGTTCACCTTCCGTTCGCGGGTGGGGCATGGCTACCGCTTCATCTGCGAGCAGGCGCCCGGGCTGCTCCTTCAGATGATGCTGCTGTCCTCTGTTGGCGCGGTCGCGGATGTTTCGCAGGGCTCGTCAGGGGCGCCGCTCGCGGTGAACCTGCTTGCGACGTCCGAGCGTGACTGGTTCGTGGTGCTGAGGCCGGAGGGCGTCACCCCGGTGGACTCCACCTGCCGCTTCGAGGACCTGGGCCCCGATGAGCATGGCGACACGCTGGAGACCGCCACCGCCGTGACGGCGGGCATCCCGGTGCCAGTCACCCTCCAGTCGCGTGAGGACGTGGAGGTCTTCTCCTTCACGGGGGCGCCCGGGCATGTCTACACGGTGCGGACGGAGGGGGCCGGGCGGTGGTCGGCCCAGGTGGTGGATGCGAACGGGGGGAACGTGGCCCTGGCGGACACGGACCGGCTGCGGGCCCGAGTGGAGCGCGCGGGGACGTACTACCTCCTCGTCGATGGCGGCGACCTCTGGGCGCACTCCTTCTTGCTGACGTTGGTGGATGCGGGCGTGGATGACCACGGGGACTCGCCGCAAACGGCGACGCTCATCACGCCGGGGACCCCGCTCTCGGGCCTCTTCGAGACACCGCAAGACACGGACGCCGTCGTCTTCCAGGCCGAGGACCGGGGCATCTACCTGGCGTCCTACGCGCCCGCTCCGAACCTGTCCTTCAACCCTCGGGGCGCGGTGGGCATCCTGGAACTGGGCGGCGGACGCCACCTCTTCAGCGCCTGGAACGCGGCGCCCGTCACGATGATGTTCCAGCCCCTGAATGGCGCGGAGGCGTTCTCCTTGCTGCTGGAGCACGTGGCCGTCGATGACTACGGCGACCACGGTGGGACGGCTCATGCCCTGACGCTGCCGGCCACGGTGTCGGGCGTGGTGCAGACGGCCATCGACGCGGATGTGTTCTCCGTCGGGTTGGAGGCGGGCCGTGCCTACCGGCTGGACCTGGAGGCGGGAGCGCTTCAGGTGTCGCTCATGGCGCCCGGCGGTCTGCCGTGGGCCGTGCGGGACGGACGGTTCGTCGCGGACCGCTCCGGCCTCCATGTGCTGACCTTCGCTGGCGCCTCCGGCCTGGAGCAGGTCCCCTGGCGCTTCACGCTCCAGGCGGAGTGAGCGTGCGTCAGGGCAGGCAGATTTCGAAGCCGGTCCGTCCGGCGGGGAAGGTGTCCCGAGGACGTGAGGCGGGCGTCACGGCGTAGAGGTGGAAGTCGAGCCGTCGCTGGAGGAAGCCCTTCAGCGCGGGCGCCAGCGGGTCCACTTCGTCCTGGTACAGCGTGAAGAAGTGGAAGCCCTGGCCGTGAAAGTCCGCGTACACCCGCTCCACGAGCGCGTTCAAGATTGCCGGGTCTTCTCCGCGCACGCTGGTGTTGCAGAGATAGAAGTAGCGGAAGTCACTGCCCGGCGCGGGCAGGCGCGGTGCGCGGACCGTGGTGGCCAGCGTGTTCCATCCCCACCGGACCCAGCGCATGCTTCCACGGTAGGCATGGACGCGGTAGCGCTTCACGGCCTCGGGGTTCCAGGCGGTGGTGCAGCCCACCAGCGCGCCTGCCGCGTCGAAGGCCAGGTAGGTGTCTTCGATTCGCAGCCCGGGCCAGTGGGACAGGCGGTGCGCCAGCTCCCCCGTGTCGAAGCGGTAGCCGAAGGGACGGGCGCGGTGGTCGGCATCCAGCAACGCCGAGACGGCGGGGACGTCCGCGGGCGTGGCGCGCCGCACGGCGAAGGCGCTTCGCGGGGGACGGCGGCGGCGCATGAACTGGATGGACACGGCGGAGAAGCGGCGGAGCAGTACGTAGCGCGGCTGGCTCACGCGCCCGGGTCGCCGCCGCACGAGCGCCTGGAGCGCGGTGGCATTGGAGGCCATGACGGCCGTGAGGAAGGTGTCCACCCCCATCCGCTGGGCGCTCTCCTCGAGCATGGGCCCATAGAAGCGCGCGAGCCCGCGGCTCCGGCGCGCGGAGAAGCGGGTGCGCAGGTCGCCCAGGTAGCCCACCCGGCACGGACGGCCCTCCAGCCAGCCGTCGCGCACGTGCACGGCGCCCATGCCGTCCAGCCGGCCGGGCTCGCCGTGGACCCAGACCTCCGTCTCTCCGCGCTGCATGGCGTAGAGGCCGAAGTAGTCGGGTGCTCGCCGCGAGGAGAGGACCAGGTCGCCCTGCATGGGCACCGCGCCGAACAGGTCGAGCAGCGCGGCGTTGTCGTCACGGGTGGCGCGTCGGAAGTCGCTCATGCGGCGGTGGCGGAGCCTACCCCGGCCGCCGCCGTTTGTTGTTAGGCTAAAGGCTCCCCGAAAGGAGTCACGCGATGAAGAAGAATGGAATTGCGATGCTGATGGCGCTGGGTGTGGGACTGACGGCGGGTTTCGGAATGGCGTTCATGCCCTCCACGGCCGAGGCCAACGCGCCTGAGTCCGCGCAGGCCATCTGCGTGCGCAACTCGGACTGTGACTACTTCTGCGGTGAGGGTTTCGGGCACTGCATCCGGGGCATGTACTGCGCGTGCATGTAATGGCGTACAGGGGCTGACGACCTCGCCAGGGAGCTGGCGGCTTCCTGGCGGTGCCGGACGCCTCCGCCCTCACCGCGTGTCCACGGGCCGCCGCGTCAGCAGCGCGAGCAGGGCCTGTCCCACCACCACCAGCGCGATGAAGGCACACGCCAGCACCGCGGCGGCGGCGGGGTCCGCGTAGCTCTGGAGTTCGAACAGCAGCGTCCCGAGCACCTCGGTCCCCGCGGGCACCAGCAGGACGGACATCGTGATTTCCGTCGCGCACGCGAGGAACGCCAGGACGAAGGCCGCGGTGAGCGCCGGCCGCAGCAAGGGCAGGGGCGCATCCATGAACGCGCGCCAGGGGCCGGCGCCACTCACGCGCGCGGCCTCGGTGAGCGAGGCGTCCAGCTGCGCGAGCGCCTCCTCGCTGTTGCGCGCGCCCAGCGCGAGGTACTTCGCCACGTAGGCGATGAGCAGCAGCCACGGCGTGTGGGCCAGCGCGAGCACGAAGGCGACGCGGTCCATCAGGATGAAGCGCACGTCCCGGGAGAACGCGAGCAGCAGCGCCAGGGCCAGCACCGTCCCCGGCACCGCGTAGGGCCACACCGCCAGCGCCTCCACGCCCGTGCCCAGGCGGCGCAGCCCGCGTCGCAGCACCGCCGCCGCGAGCCCCAGGCCACACACCAGGACACCCGCGCCCGCCGCCAGCAGGACGCTGCGCCCCGTGGCCTGCAACGTGCGCGGCTCCAGCAGCACGCCCGCCCAGTGCGTCAGCGTCAGCGTCTCCCACGTCAGCGCCGCGCCGAAGCTGCGCTGGAGCGACGTGAGGAGGATGGCCCCCAGCGGGAGCAGCACCAGCACCGCGGCCGTCAGGCCCACCGCGCCCAGGACGAGCCCGCGTGCGCGCCCCAGCGGGAAGGGACGGGAGGACAGGCCCTTGCCCGCGCCGAGGCGGACGCGGCCAGCGCGGCCCAGCGCCCACGTCACGAGCATCGCCAGGGGGGCGAGCAGCAGCAGCGAAGTCGCCAGTTGCGCGGCGCGCGCCAGGCCCTCGTCACCGCCCATCAGCACCAGTTCATAGATGCGCGTGGTGAGTACGCGTGTGGGCGGCGAGGCCGACACGCCCAGCAGGTACGGCACGCCGAAGGACGAGGCCGCCATGAGGAACACCATGACCGCGCCAGACAGCAGGGAGGGCAGCGCCAGCGGCAGCGTCGTCGTCAGCAGCGCCCGGACCGTCGAAGCCCCGCAGACGCGCGCGGCTTCCTCCAGCGCCGGGTCCACGCGCCGCAGGGCCGCCGCGCCCGCCAGCAGCACCAGCGGGAGGCCCGACACGCCCTCCACGAAGGCGATGCCCGCGGGGCCGTAGATGTCGAAGGTGTCAGCGCCGAGCAGCCGGTTGAGGTACCCCGCGCGCGGGCTCGCGAGCGACAGCCAGCCCATGCCCCAGATGAACGCGGGCACGGCGGAGGGCAGGGTGAACAGCACCGTGAAGGCCCCGCGCAGGGGCAGGTCGGTGCGTTGCAGCACCAGCGCCAGCGGTGTCCCCAGGATGAAGGCGAGCACCGCCGCGCCCGTGGCGATGCGCAGCGTGTTCCCCAGCGCCCCACCTTCGGCGAGCAGCCAGCCAAGGCCCCCCGTCCCGGCGGGCCCCAGGCCTCGCCAGAGCAGCGCGGCCACTGGGAGCACGGAAAAGCAGAGCACCGGCACCAGCCACAGGCCGAGCCCCAGCCACTGGGACTTGGGCGCCGCCGCGCTCATCGTGAGAAGGCCTGGCGGAAGCGCTCCTTCACGGCGCCGCCCCGCGCGAGCCCCCGTTCGAGCAGCTCGGGTGTCCATGGGCGCGCGCGCTCCAGCAACTCGGAGACACCGGCCTCTCCCTTGGGGCCCGCGAGCCTGGGGTCCACCGCGTGCATGTCTCCCTGCTCCACGATGATGCGCTGGCCTTCGGGGGACAGCAGCACGTCCACCACCGCCTTCGCCGCCACGGGGTTGGGCGTCGTCGCGAAGAGGGCCGCGGGGCCGGGGATGACGACGGCGCCATCGGTGGGCCACACCACCTGGATGGGACTGCCGCGGGCCTGGGCCGCGAGCGCGTTCTCCAGGAGCAGCACGCCCGCATCCGCCTCGCCGCTCTCCACCTTCTGGAGCACCGCCGCGTTGCCTCCCGCGACGATGGCGCCGCGCTGGCGCAGCCCCGGGAAGAAGGACGCGCCGTGCTTCGCGTCGCAGAACACGGCCCAGGTGAAGGCGGTGCCCGACGTCAGCGGGTCTCCAATCGCCACGCGCCCCGTCCACGGACCTTCCGCGAGCGCCGCGAAGGAGGTGGGCGGCGGGGGCCCGCCCTTGCGGTGCACCAGGACCATGGTGGACAGGCGCAGGGCCGCGTAGCGCGCGTCCAGGTCCACCAGGCCGCGGGGCACGCGGAGCACGTTGGGCGAGGCGTAGCGGAGCAGGGCGCCTTCACGGGCCAGCCGCTCGTAGAGGAACGGGTCGGACGTGGCCAGCAGGTCCGCGCGGATGGCCCCGGCGGCGCGCTCCGCCTCCAGCCGGCTGGCCACCTTCTCACTGCCCGCCTGATACCAGCGCACCCGGACGCCGGGCAGCCGCGCCTTCAGCAGCGGCTCCAGCGCGTCCAGGACGTGCCGGTACATGGACGTGTAGACCCAGACGTCTCCGGAGGGCGTGCCCTCGCGCGCCAGCGTGGGCCCGGCCGAGGGCGCGGCGGACTCGATGCGGCAGGCGGCGAGCAGGACGAGCGCGGCGGCACCCGCGGCCCGGAGCAGCGTGGGCAGGGACATGTGCCCGCGATTATGCGGCACCCGCGCGCCCTGTCACGCGGCGCGGCCGTCACGCCTTGGAAACGAGAAGCCCCTCCGCGCACCGGGCACGGAGGGGCCGCTCGTCTGGCCTCGGACCTACCTGCAGGACCGCGCAGGCATGGCGTCAATCCAGTCGGCGATGAGCCGTGAGCCCTGGTCGTGGCGAAGCACGCGGCCCAGCTCCGGCATCATCTTCCCCGACTCCTCGGTGTGCATGCGGTACCAGAGGATGGACACCGAATGGTCGCCGGGGACGATGTCGAACTCACCGCCCACCCCGCCGCCCGCGGAGCCCGGCCGTTTGCACACGCCCAACGTGAACTCATCCGTGTTGTCCACGTTGAGGAACAGCCGGCTGGTGGTGCCCGCCGTCCCCTTCGGGTTGTGGCAATGCGCGCAGTTGATGTCCAGGTAGGCGCGCGCGCGCCGCTCCAGCGAGCCCGCCTCCGCGTCGAACGCGTTCGGCTCGCGGGGGACCTGGTCGATGGGAGGCAGCCCCGTCAGCCGGCCCAGGTTGGCCAGGTGCTGGAGCTGGTTGATGGGCCCGTCGCCGTAATCATGGTCCTGGTTGAGGTAGCGGGCCTTCACGCCAATGGGCAACAGCACCTGGTTCTCCTGGGCGTCCTGGAGATGGTGGCACTTCAGGCACTGGTTCTTGCTGGGCACCAGGTAGTCCAGCGTCCGCTCCACGCCGTCCTCGCCCATGAAGCGCACGCCGCGGACGACGCGGCCGCCGTTGGCCAGCGTGGCCTCCGTCTGGGCGTCGTTCCAGAAGTAGGGAAAGGCCTCCCAGCCGCCGGGCCTGCGCACCAGCACGCGCGTCTCGATGACGCGCACGTTCTCTTCCGGGGCGCGGAGGTCCGCGGGGAAGGCGAACGTCTTGGTGATGATGGTGCCCACCGGCAGGTCCAGCACGTCGTGGGCCGAGTATCCAGCCTGCGCATCCGGCGGGATGAACAGCGTGCGGGACTTCACCGAGTAGTCGGAGAAGAGCGGCGTGGTCAGCGCATAGGGGATGTTCCCCTCCACCGGCTGGAGCCCACCCGACGCGGGTGTCCCGGTGAAGAGGCCGAAGCCCGACAGGGTGCTGGGCGGAAACGCGGGCCCGGCGTCTGGCGTCCCCGCGTCGTCGGGCGTGCCGGCGTCGTCGGGCGTGCCGGCGTCCGCGCCCGCGTCACCCGTGCCCGCGTCGTCGTCACCCGCGTCCGGGGTGCCGCTGTCCTCGGGCGGGTACCCGGAGTCGAACTCGAACCCGCCTCCGGCGTCCGGCGTCACGCCGTCCTTGTCACCGCCGCACGAGGCCAGCGCCGCGGTCACCAGCACCGCGGCGAGGCCCAGTCCCGGGATGAACGGCCTGTGCATGCGTCCGTTCTTCACGAGGTCTCAGCGGATGGTCAGGGCCGGGGTGAAGCCCGAGCAGTTGTAGGGCTCGGCGTCCTGGACATAGCGGCGCGTCTCCCCCCAGGCGGCGGCCAGGTTGGGCGTGCCCGCCATGATGTGGGCGCTCACGGCCTGCAGGTCGAGGTCCACCACCGAGGCCTGCGTGCTCTCTGGCAGCGTGTTGCGCGTGAAGCAGATGTTGATGGGGTTGGCCAGGCTCTCATCGCGAGGCGCCGGGTCGATGCCGTCCCACAGCACGTGCTCCACGCCCGTCACGCCGTGGGCCGCGGCGCCGTACTGGTAGACGGCGCCCACCAGCGCGCCCAGCGGACGGCGCTCCGGGTCCGGCGTGCCGTTGTCCACCAGGCGGCCGCTGCCACCGGTGAAGGTGTTGTCGTGGATGGAGATGTCCTGGCTGGGGTAGTTGAAGAAGCCGGCCGCCCACTGGATGGGGTCGGATTCAATGGCCAGCCCGCTGAGGATGGCGATGTCCACCGTGTTGTTGTCGCCCCAGGTGTTGTGCTCCAGCTCCACCCGGCGCGAGGCCAGGATGAAGGTGCCGGTGCCGGCGGGCACCTGGGACACGGTGCTGCTGCTGGCCTGCACGGAGGCGAAGTTGGGGCGGTTGTTTCCGGTGATGGTGTTGTGGGCGATGTAGACGTCCGTGCCCCGGATGGGGTTGCCCGGCAGGTCGAACACGACCAGACCCGCGGTGTTGTCCTGGGCGATGTTGTTCGCGACGTGGGCGTACTTCGTGTTCTCGATTTCGATGCCCGCCACGTTCTTCTTCGCCACGTTCCGCCGGACGATGGTGTGCTGCGTCTGACCGACGTAGATGCCCGCGTCGGCGGCGTTGTACGCCTCACAGTCCTCCACGAGGACGTACATCGATTTCACCGGGTAGATGCCGTACTTGCCGTTGCTCTCCAGGTTCTCCTCGGCCCACTCGGTGCGGACGCGCTGGATGTTCACGTTGCTGGAGGACTCGATGCGCAGGCCATCCTTCTTCGCGTTCCAGACGGTCAGGTCGCTCACCGTGAAGAGCTTGCCCACCACGTCCAGGCCGTTGGTGTTCGCCGCCGCGTTGGAGAAGTCCAGCACGGTGCTGGCCTCGCCGCCGGTGGCCTCGCCCTGGGCGCCCTTGCCCGCGCCCTTGAGGGTGATGCCGTTGGCGCGCAGGGTGATGGCGTTGTCGAACTGGAAGGTGCCCGCGCTCAGCTCGATGGTGGTGCACTCGTCCAGCGCGTTCACCGCGTCCTGGAGCTCCTGCTCCTGGCCCGGGTTGAACGTCAGCGTGGTCTGCTCCTTGCCCTCGCAGGAGAAGTCCTGCGGCCACGCCATGGAGCCGCCGTCGCCGCCGGTGCCGCCGTCGTCCAGGATGCCCGCGTCACTGCCCGCGTCCCCGGGCGTGCCAGAGTCCGGCTGGCCCGCGTCCGGACGGTCATCGTCGTCATCCGAACAGGCGGGGAGGGCAAGCAGACCCACGAGGGCCAGGAGCACGGCACGGGGCGCGCGCGACAGCGGCAGAGGATGCATCAGGTATCTCCTGTGGAAGTGCTGCGCCTGCTGGCGCCCGAGCATGGGGCTTCAGGGCGCAGCCAGCACCGTGCGAATCCTCCCTGTGAAGATGAACAACCTCAAGGGTGAGCCACCAAAAACAGCCCGGCTTCCCGTGACGCGATGCGTTCTGCAACACGGTTGATAAATTGCTCCCATCCTTCATGAGAGGTCGACGCGGTGCTGCCCTACTTCCCCTTCGAGCAGGATGTCTTTTCCATGTCGCTGGGCGTGCGTGCGCTGAGGCCCGAAGAGACACTCATCGAAGTAGACGCGCCGCGCTATGCGGACGAAGTGGCGTTGAAGGCGGCGCTGCTGACGGCGGGGCACGCCGAGCGCTTCCAGGGAGGGCCCGGGACGGAGGCGCTCCAATGGGAGACGTTGACGGTGCTGCTGCCTGCCATGGCGCGTCAATCGCCGGAGCACTTCTCCCTGGAGGCGGAGGGCACGCGCTGGTGCTGGCACAACCACCTGCTGGGCACGCGGACGCACTTCACGCCGGGGGACGCGGCGAGCCTGCCGCTGGCGCCGCTGGACTGGTTTGGCCGGCAGGTGCAGGAGGACCTGCTGCTGCTGGACGGCACGCGTGAGGGGTTCCCGCTGGTGGCGGGGCAGCTGTGCTTCCCCTCCGGCTGGTGCCTGGGGGACAAACTGGGCAGGCCGCTGCTGGCCGTCCACGCGCCGGTGCCCCAGTTCAACGCGAAGCTGGGGCCCTCCACGCTGAAGCTGATGGAGGGCCTGAAGCCCGGGCGCCCCGTCACGCGCTGCAACTGGGCCATCAGCGTCACGGAGCGGTTGGATTTGGAGCCGCGCACGCTGCCGGAGTGGCGGCACCTGTTCGACGGCATCACCCCGGACAACGCGGGCGAGCGCTGCTTCCTCCGCCTGGAGCGCCAGACGCTCACCCGGCTGCCCCGCACGCGCGCCATCCTCTTCACCATCCACACCTACGTGGCTCCGGTGGCCTCGGAGGTGGAAGCCCCCGGCCGGCGGCAGCGGCTGGCCCGCGTGCTGCGCTCCGTGCCCGCCGACACCGCGACCTACAAGCGCCTCACGCCCGTGCTGGCGCCCCTGCTGGGCTACCTGGAGGCGGGCCAGGGCTGACGCCGGGCGGAGTGGGTAATGAAAAGACCCACCCTCCCTGGCGCGGACAGGCGGTCGCCCTGGGGGCGGGCGGGGTGTCGCCCAGGAACGGGGAGGCTCCCGGTGTGCTGTCGAACCGGAAGTCAGGCCATTTCTGTAGTAAGTCGCCCCCCAGAACTGACTGCGGCGATGTCTCACTGCCGCTCCAAAAGGCAAGGAAGGGCAACGACATGCGGAAGACTTGGCTGGTCGCGGGAATGCTGGTGCTGGCGGGCTGCCAGCAGCAGGGCAAGACGGATTCGCCGGCGACGGCGGCGACGGCGCCCGGCACGAGCGCGAATCCCCAGACGGAAGACCAGAAGACGCTGTACGCGCTGGGCCTGTCCATTGGCCGCAGCGTGAGCGTGTTCGACATGACTCCCGAGGAGCTGGAGTACGTCAAGGCGGGCATCACCGCGCAGGTGAAGGGCGACAAGCCCGCGGTGGACCTGGAGACGTACGGCCCGAAGCTGCAGGAGCTGGCGCGCGCGCGCAGCACCCGCAAGGCGGAGGCGGAGAAGGAGAAGGCGAAGGCGTTCCTGGAGACGGCCTCGAAGGAAGAGGGCGCCGAGAAGACCGAGTCGGGCCTCATCTACAAGGAGCTGACCGCGGGTACGGGCGCGGCGCCCCAGGCGTCGGACATCGTGAAGGTGCACTACCGCGGCACGCTGCCGGACGGCACCGAGTTCGACAGCTCGCACAAGCGTGGCGAGCCCACGCAGTTCCCGCTCCAGGGTGTCATCAAGTGCTGGACCGAGGGCGTGCAGAAGATGAAGGTGGGCGGCAAGGCCAAGCTCGTGTGCCCGTCCGACATCGCCTACGGTGACCGCGGCGCGCCGCCGAACATCCCGGGCGGGGCGGCCCTGGTGTTCGAGGTGGAGCTGCTGGAGATCGTCAAGCCGCCGGAGATGCCGGCCATGGGCGGCACGCCGCCGGCGGGCAAGCCCTCCGCGGTCGAGAAGAAGTAGTCCCCGTCTTCACGCGGGACGCTCGAGGGGGCTGGCGGGGGATTCTTCCCTCCCAGCCCTCTTCGCGTTCGCGGGCACCGGAGGTGGCGCGGGGCGCTGCCTCGGAGTAGTCCACCAGCCGCCAGCGTCCCCGCCGCGGGGACGGGCCAACCCAGGGAGGTCGACACATCATGCGCCAGGGCCTGCTGTTGATGATGGGAGCGCTGCTGCTGAGCGCCTGCGTCCAGGGCCGTGCCCGGGAAGTGCTCCGCGAGCCGGCCGCCACGGGCGCCGTCTCCGAGTCGGAGTTCAAGGCGCTGCACACGCTGCGCGAGGACGCGCCGCCGGTGCTGGAGGGCCAGGAGGTGGAGGTGGCCGGCACGAAGGCCTACCTGAGCCTGCCCGCGGGCGCCCAGGGGCCGCTGCCCGCCGTCATCGTCATCCACGAGTGGTGGGGGCTCAATGACCACATCCGCCACTGGACGGACCGGCTGGCCGCGGAGGGCTACGCCGCGCTGGCGGTGGACCTGTATGGCGGCAAGGTGGCCACCACGCGGGATGAGGCGCTGGCGCTGCTGAAGGCCGTGGACCCGGCGCGCGCGCAAGCGACGCTGACGGCCGCGCACACCTTCCTCCAGCAGGACGCGCGGGTGCGGGCGCCGCGCACGGGCACCATCGGCTGGTGCTTCGGGGGCGGCTGGTCCCTGCGCGCGGCCATGGCCATGCCGGAGCTGGACGCGGCGGTCCTCTACTACGGCAACCCGGTGACGGACGCGCGGGAGCTCGCCGCCATCCGCGCGCCGGTGCTGGGCATCTTCGGCACGAAGGACCCGTCCATCCCCCTGGAGACGGTGCAGGCCTTCCGGCAGGCCCTGGATGAGGCGGGCGTGCGGCACTACATCCTGGAGTTCGAGGCGGAGCACGCCTTCGCCAACCCGTCGGGTGAGCGCTACGACGCGCAGGCCGCCGCGGGCGCCTGGCAGCAGGTGGCGGCCTTCCTGGACCAGCACCTGCGTCAGTAGGGGCGCTGGCCCACGTAGTTGCCCGGCGGCGCGTAGTTGCACACCCAGAGCGTCCAGTTGGGGAACCGGTCTCCGAAGGGCGAGTTCGTCGTGCACTCCTGGACAGCGCAGCCCAGGGCTCGCGTGGCACGCCACACCACCTGGGTGTAGTGACCGCAGACCTCGCCGCTCGCGCAGGTGTTGGCGGCGTAATCGTAGTGGGCGGCCTCGTCCACCCAGCCCTGCACCACGCCCTGGGCGCCCATGGCGCTGGACGAGGCGGCGGTGAGGTTCTCTCCCAGGTTGCCGCGGTTGGGGTTGTGCGAGAACTGGCACCGCGCGGCGTAGGCCTTCGCCGTGCGCGTCGCCTGCTCATCCCACGTCAGGTCCTCCAGCGCGGGGGTGGCCGCGGGCGACACGTTCTTCCGCGCGGCGTTGTGCGCGGCCAGCATGTCGCGGTCGAACTGCGTCATGACCAGCGGCTCGGTGTCGCCGTCACCGTCTCCCTCGCCGGGGGTGTCGGAGCCACAGCCGGTGAGGAGCAGGGGGATGAGCAGGCCGAGCGGCCGGAGGAAGCGGGGCGTGGAGCGGAGCATGGGGTGGATTATCCGACGCCAGGCGGAGGTCCGTCACCTCCCGCCGCGTGAGTGTCCGACACCGGGGACGCACCGGCCCCGTGGGGCGCGGGGCTCAGTAGGGCCGCTGACCCACCCAGTTGCCCGGCGGCGCGTAGTTGCACACCCAGAGCTGCCAGGTGGGGAACCGCGCGCCGAACGGTGAGTTCTTGTTGCACAGCACCGTGGCGCACCCCACGGTCGCCGTCTTGCGCCACACCACCTGCGTGTAGTGCCCGCACACCTTGCCCTTCTGGCAGGTGTTGCGCCGGTAGTCGTAGTCCGCGGCTTCGTCCGCCCAGCTCTTCACCACCTGGGACGTGGTCCACGCGCCGGGCGTGGCGGCGGCGAGGTTCTCTCCGAAGTCGCCCCGGTCCGGGTTGTGCTCGAACTTGCAGGCCTGCGCCCAGGACGCGGCCTTGCGCTCGGCCTGGGCGGACCAGGCCAGCGGCGGCAGCGCGGGCTTGGGGGCGGGCTGGGCGCGGGAGCGCGCCAGGTTGTGCGCGGCCACCATGTCCCGGGAGAAGTCCTTCGCGGCGGGAAGGGCCGCGCGTGGCTCTGGCGTCTTGGGCTTCGCGGTCGAGGCGGGCTGCCTGGAGGCCACGGCCTGCCGGGAGGTGGCGTGCTGGCTGCGCCCCTGCTGGGTGCCACCGCCCGCGCAGCCGAGCAGCGTCAGCAAGAGCAGGGAGGACCAGCGGGAGGCGCGGGAGAAGGGAGGCATGAGGGGGATGATGCGCCACGACGCCCGCGCATGCATGTGAAGCGTGCGCGGCGGGCACGGCGGGCGGTGGGCCGCCCGCTCGCATGCTCCGCCGCGCACAGGACCGCGGGGACTACACAAGGCCCGGCAGCGGGCCTGTCCCGTCGTCACCGAAGGTGGTGACGTTGGGCACGCCCATGGCCTGCATCAGGTAGATGTACAGGTTGGCCAGCGGGTCCTTCTGGTAGCGGAGGTGCCGGCCCGGCGTGAGCGCGCCGCCGCCCTTGCCCGCCAGGATGATGGGCAGGTCGACGTGGTTGTGAGAGTCCCCGTCGCCGACCTCGCTGGAGAAGTAGACGATGGAGTTGTCGAGCAGCGACATGCCGTTGACCTCGATGACCGACTTCATGCGCTCCAGCAGGTACTGGAGGAGCGTCACCTCCCACTTGTCGATGGTGGCGAGCGCGTCGTAGTTGGACTGCACCTTCTGGTGGTGCGAGTACGTGTGGTGTGCGCCGCTGAGCCCCAGGAAGGGGTAGACCTTGTTGGCGCGCGCGTTGGCCAGCATGAAGGTGGCCACGCGGGTGAGGTCGCACTGGAAGGCGAGGACGATGAGGTCCATCATCGCCTTGGTCTTCGCCGTCGGGTCCTCGGACACGATGGGAACGGTTCCCGTGGCGCAGGACACGGATGGGACGGACACGTCCTCCACCTGCTTCTCCAGCTCCCGCACGCTGGTGAAGTACTCATCCAGCTTCTGCAGGTCCGAGGTGCCCAGCTGGGCCTGCAGCGCGGTGGCGTCATCGCGCACGACGTCGATGATGCTCTTGCCGTACGCGCGCCGCTTCTCGATTTGCGCCTGCGTCTCCCCGGGGATGCCGCCCGCGAAGAGCCGGTTGAACGCGGCCTGCGCGTTGGTCTCCTTCGCCACCGGCGTGCGCGGCCCCGACCACGCGATGTTGTTGGCATACGGGCACGCGTAGCCGGAGTCGCAGTTGCCGATGCCGCGGCCCGCGTCGATGCCCAGCTCCATGGACCCGTAGCGGGTGGCCCGCGTCGCCGTCAGGTGGTTGGCGATGACCTGGTCCATGGAGATGCCCACGCGGATGTTGGTGCCCTCCGTCTTGAACACCTTGGCGCAGGTCAGGAACGCGCCGGTGGCGGCGGCATGGTGGCCGTCACCCTCCGGGAAGGCGGGCATGTTCGCCAGGCCGGAGACGACCAGCAGGTCGTTCTTCACCGCCGCCAGGGGCTCCATCGTGGGCGTCAGCTCCCACGCGGGGCCCTCCGTGCTGGGCGTCCACTTCTGCATGTGGATGCCATTGGGCGTGTAGAAGACGGCGAGCCTTCGGGGCACGGTGCCCGGCGCGCCGTGCGCGTTGCGGGGGAGCATCTGCTCCAGCAGGGGCAGCGCCATCAGCGCCCCCGTCCCCCGCAGGACGGTCCGTCGCGAGAGTCTGAATTTCTTGCTCATGGCGTCTGCTCCTCCTCCTCCGCGCCCCGCTGCGTGAAGTGGCTGCTCGAGACGATGCTGAGGATGTAGTCGACGAGCCGCCCACCGCGGGCCTCGGCCTTGGTGGCGACATCCTTCACCGCGCAGTGGTCGGCCTCGTTCAGGCCACGGCCCGTGGCATAGGTGAGCATGTGCTCGGTGATGCAGTTGGTCAGCTTGGGGTCCTCCTTCAGGTAGCGCTGCATGTCGCGCACGCCGTTGAGGATGGCGCCGTCGGGCATGTCACCCGTGGCGTCCACGGGCGCGCCGCTCACCTCCTGGAGGCGCCAGCGGCCAATGGGGTCGAAGTTCTCCATCGACAGCCCCAGCGGGTCCATCAGCCGGTGGCAGCCCTGGCACGCTGGCGCGCTGCGGTGCAGCGCCATGCGCTCCTTCATCGTCATGTTCGGAGTGATGGGCGGCGGCAGGTTCTCCACGTCCGGCGGCGGCGGCGGCGGCGCCGAGCACAGCAGTTGCTCCAACACCCAGACGCCGCGCTGCACCGGTGAGGTGCGGTCCGGGTTGGACGTGACGGTGAGCAGCGAGCCCTTTCCGAAGATGCCGCTGCGCTCCGGGTGGCCCGTGAGCTCCACGCGCTGGTGCGTGGGGCTGCCGGGCAGTGGCAGGCCGTAGTGGGCGGCCAGTTGGTCGTTCACGTAGGTGAACGGCGCGTCGATGAGGTCCTTCAGCTTGTGGTCGCCGGAGATGAACTCCGCGAAGAAGAGCTCCGTCTCCGTGCGCATGGCGGCGCGCAGCTCCTCGTTGAACGCGCCATAGAGCGTGCCGTCCGGCGTGGCGGTGCCCAGCGCGCGGGTGAAGAGCCACTGGCCGGCGAAGTTCTCCACCAGCGCGCGTGCCTTCGGGTCCGCGAGCATGCGCCGCACCTGGGCCTCCAGCTCCGCGGGGTCGCTCAGTTGCCCCGCTTCGGCGGCGGCGAACAGCGTGTCGTCCGGCATGCTGCTCCACAGGAAGTAGGAGAGCCTGCTGGCCAGCTCGAAGTTGTCGAGCGTGTACGGCTCGGTGCTTCCTGGTGGCGCGTTCTTCTCCACCCGGAAGAGGAAGTGCGGTGAGACGAGCACCGAGCGCAGGGCCAGCTTCACGCCCACTTCGGGCGGGTCCCCGTGCTGGCCCGCCAGGCTGACGAAGGTCATCAGCTTGTCAATCTCTGCCTGCTGCACCGGCCGGCGCCAGGCGCGGCGGGCGAAGTTGGAGAGGATTTCGTGCGCGCACGGCGCCGGGTTGAGCGGGTCCAGCGCGCAGGAGTTGAAGACGCCGCGCGTCCAGGCGTCTTCCACCAGCCGCTCCGCCGCGGTGGAGTACTTCTCCATCAGCAGCGGCGACAGCGAGAGCACATCGGCGATGTTGTCGAAGCCGTAGCCGTGGTCGTCGATGGGGAAGTCGTTGGCCGGCTGGGTGGTGTCCCCCAGCAGGTCCCGCACGGTGGCGTTGTATTCCGCGCGGTTGAGGCGGTGGAGCGTGACGCGTCCCGGGTTCTGGTGCGCGTTCTCGCACTCGCCTTCCACCGGGGGCTGCCCCGGTGGATTCGGCTCTCCTGGCACCTCCTCATCGGGTTTGACCCGCGCCATCGGGTCGTCATCGGTGCAGCTGGCCATCAGCAGGGCGAGTGTCACGCCCGCAAGGAAGCGCCAGCCTCCTCTTCGTCGATGCATGGGTGTCACGTCGGCTACCCCCCCTCCACACTGCCCCATCCGAAGCCGGGACAGCCGAAGCCGTAGCAAGGTGCTCTCCAACCAGGGACGTAGCCTGGCGGACCTCTCCGTTGTTTCAGGGGGTAGAACGACGTTGGCTACCCGGAAGCCGGCTGGGAAGAGTTTGGCGCGAGTGGGTAGCGAAGTTCCCGGCGAGGGAAGTCCGAGCGACCGCAGCCTGCGGCGTGCAAGCTGCGTTCGCGCGGGCGGAGGTGGGGCGTGGCCCGGCCTGGAGCTCCGTGCGCCTGCGGAGGCCCAGTTATGCGGGCGCACTTCCGAGGTGTCGTTGTCTCCCGGGAGAGCAAGCGCCCTCACGTCAGCAGTTGCTGGTGCGCCGCGCTGGTCACTGGCCCATCCGGCGGCAGCCGAGTGTCTGGAAGTCCTCCGTGACTGTGTAGCACTCATATCCTTGTGGGCAGGGATGCTCAGCGAAGTCACAGCTTTGATAGCAGACGCTCTGGCCTCCACTTCCCGCGCCACAAACCTGGCCTTGAGGGCAACTGTCACGGTCCAGGGGACTGCAGTGCTGTCTGCATTCGAAGATGACGTTGTCCATCCGCCGTGTGACGTCACAGCCCATTCCTTGTTCGCAACCGTGCTTGAGGCAGTTGCGCCCGATGGGAGTCGCGCAGGACGCAGCCTCTCCGAACTGGATGCACTCCTGGCCCAGTGGGCATTGCCCGTCGCGGCAACTCGGGAGGCACCCGCTCCCCTCAGGTGTGCTGACGCAGATGCTGCCACTCGGGCAGCCACCAATCGTGTTCTTCTCGCACGGACGGCCACAGCGCCCTTTTACGCAGAGAAGACCCGCCTGGCATGTTTGCGAGATGTCGCTTGATAGGTTGTGGCAGGCATCGCCTTCTTTTTGTGTGCCAGGCCGTGTGCATCTCCGGGTTGGCGGGCCCGCGCCGACGTCGTTGGCGACTCGGCAAACATTGGCCTCAGAACAGTCCTGGTCGGAATCGCAGTCTGATGCGCGGCAAAGCATCCTCCCATGGAGGGCTTCGAAGACGCACCCTTGGCCTTGAGGGCAATCCGAACTGTTGGCACAGACTTGGGCTGCGCGTTCATCGTCCGCCGCACTGGTTGCGGAGGAAGCCGGGTTGTTTGATGGGCCTTCATCGAACTGAGTCGTGTTGAGTGAGTGAGCCGGATGTTTTGCTGGGAGGACAGCGCGGGACGGCTGCGTGTACTCATTCGGCCTGACGGCTTGAGAGAGAATCTGAGATGAGCGGAGGGTCTCGTTGTCCGGAGAGACCCTGTTCATGCCTTGTTTTGAAGTGTCGAGGTGCTCGTTGCTGGTCGCCGGCCGCTTCGACCACCAGCCAAGCGAAAAGCCAAGCACGATGGTGAGGCCGGCCAAGACCAGGAACAGCCTCACCAAAGTGAGTTTCATGGGCGCGATGCTCCTGCTGTCCTAGCTACGGCGTACCACCGTCGGGATGGGTCTTCTTGCAGGTGCAGTGGAATCCACTCCCATCCATGTTGTCGATACAATAGACCTGATATCCTGCGGGGCAGGTGATCGTGACGATCGGTCCGTCGCCGCCCCCGCCGCCTCCGCCCCCGTTGCCGCAGCCTTGTTCAGTGAATTCGCAGTGAATGGCTTCAGCCGGCGCTGCAACCAATGTAATGGCTGCCGCCAGCAATGTCGTGAGCAAAGACGCCACGGCATACGACTTTAGAATATGCATGTCCCCCTCCTCTTCAGATGCCCGTTGCGGGCTATGTCTGCATATGGAAAGGAGAAGGATGGGTTCAAGAGGCTCCTGGAGAAACTTGCTGGGCGCACTCTTTTTTCTGCCCCCCGAGCGTGGTGAGGCAGTGAGCTGACTACTGTGCTGGCCCGAACTGTGCCTGTGGTGTGGTCCATCGGCCCCAAACCAAGGCTGAGTCTTGGTTTGAGGCCGCGGAAACCGCGGACTACTTCGCGTCGAGGTACGCGCGGTACGCGTCGAAGCCGTACTCGCGCCCGAGGAAGTCCTTCACCAGCTCGGCGGCGGGCTTGGAGCCGCCGGGCTCCAGCACGGTGCGGCGGTACTTCATCGCCGTCTCCCGGTCGAGGAAGCCCTGCTTCTGGAACTCGGCCTCCAGGTCCTTCGCGATGACGGAGGACCAGAGGTACGTGTAGTACGCCGCCGAGTAACCATCCAGGTGCCCGAAGGCCACCTCGAAGTGCGTGCCGTCACGGTGCTCGTGCTTGAAGGGGCTGAGCTTGTTCTGCAAGGCCACCAGGGCCTCGGTGGTGTCGAAGCCCGGCTCGCGCGAGTAGTAGTCCAGGCTCACCGCGGACAGGAACAGCTGCCGCCGCGCCCACAGACCCTGGCCGAACTCCTTCGACGCGCGGAGCTTCTCCACCAGCTCCGCGGGGATGGGCTGGTTTGTCTCGTGGTGCTTCGCGAACTCCTTCAGCACCTCCGAGCTGCCCGCCCACTGCTGGAGCAGCATGGACGGCGTCTCCACGAAGTCCCACTCCACGCGGGTGCCCGCGATGCCCGCCCACTTCAGGTGCCCGCCGAAGATGGCGTGCAGCAGGTGGCCGAACTCGTGGAAGAAGGTCTCCACCTCGTCGTGCGTCATCAGCTCGCCGGGGCGCGCGAAGTTGCACACCAGCGACGCCTCCGGGTAGCGCTTGCCAGCCTGGCCCGCGACGAGGTCGAACTGCGCCGCGTGCTTGTACTTGTCGTCACGCGGGTGCATGTCCAGGTAGATGCGGCCCAGCAGCGTGTCGCCATCGAACACGTCGTAGGTCTCCACCTCCTGCTGCCACACCCGGGCGCCCTTCACCGGCTTGTAGGTGATGCCCCAGATGCGCGAGGTGATGTCCATCACCCCCGCCTTCACCCGGCTGTACTCGAAGTAGGGCCGCACCGCCTGCGAGTCGAAGCTGAAGCGCTCCGCGCGCAGCCGGTCCTCGTAGAAGTCCTGGTCCCAGGGCTCCAGCACCTTGGCGCCCTTGATGTCCTGCTGCTTGCGCGCCAGCAACTGCGCGTACTCCTGCTTCGCGCGGGCCTCGGTGGCCACGCCCAGCCGGTCGATGAAGTCCGCGGCCGCCTGCTGCGTGCGCGTCATCTTCGTCTCGGTGGTGTACGCGGCCCAGCTCGCGTAGCCCAGCAGCGTGGCCAGCTCGTGGCGCCTGGCGATGAGCCGCGCCAGCACGTCCTGGTTGGCCGGGTACGCGCGCTGACGGTAGGTGCGCCACAGCTTCTCGCGCGCCTTCGCGTCCTTCGCGTACGTCATGAAGGGGAAGTAGTCCGGGTAGTTGGTGGTGATGACCACCAACCCGTCCGCGCCCGGCGGGTGCGCCTTGCGGTAGTCCTCCGGCAGGCCGTCCAGCTCGGAGGGCTTGAAGGTCGCCTTGCGGACGTCCTCGGCGATGTTCTTGCTGAACTGCTGCCCCAGCTTGAGCAGCTCCTCGTTGAGCGACTTCACCTTGGCGCGGGTGGCGTCGTCGCGGTCCACGCCGGCGCGGCGGAAGTCGAGCAGCGCGCGCTCCATCCAGTACCGGGTCGCCGCGTCCGCGCTGGACAGGTCCACGGCGGCCAGCACGTCATAGACGCCGCGGTCCTGGGACAGCGCCACGTTGGCGGAGTCCACGCGCTGCTCGCACTCGCGTGCGGCGTCGCGGAAGGCCGCGTCTGGATGCACCTCGCGCGCGAGGCTGGAGCGGTTGGCCGCGGCCAGCAGCGAGCCCTGGGCCTCGTCATAGGCGGCGAGCACGGCCTGACCGTCCGCGCGCGCGTCCAGCGCCTTGATGGCGGTCACCTGCGTGCGGGTGCGCTCGAGGTCCGCGTCACACGCGGCGGTGAAGTCGGCCAGGGTGCCGGCGAGGACGCTGGCACCTTCGGGAGGCGGCACGGGCTTGGGCGCGGCGGCGGGGGCCGGGGCCTGCTGGGCGGTGGGCTCGGGGGCCGCGGCGGGGGTGTGCGTGCAGCCGGCCGACGCCAGTGCCGCGCAGAGGGTGAGGGCGCTCAGTCTCTTCAAGGGTAGGTTCCTCCTGGGTCCAATGACAACGTCGGAGCGTCATGCCACATCCCGCCTGCCTCCGCTCGTGCCGACATCCAGGAGGAGGCCGAGCCCGCGGAGTGGGATGTGTTGGAAGGAGACTTCGGCCTGACGCGCGCCGCTGGCCCGCTGCCTGTCTTCACGCGGACAGACGCATGAGACCGCCGGGCTCTGGCCACGAATTCGTCCGGTGAGAGCATTCCGCGTCGCTGGGCCGTGCTCCCCTGACGTGAGCGGGAAGGAGGACTCGGGCCTGCTCCTGGCCGGGGGAATCCGAGGATGCGCACGAACCTGTGGTGGAGCGTGGTGCTGGTGGCGTGTGCTTGTGGCGGCGCCGCGAAGACGGGCGACGCGCTCCGCTCGCGGCAGGTGGGACTGTCGCTCTCCGCCGCGCCAGGAGGCGTCCAGGGCGCCTTCGTTCATGAGGACGGTGCGGTGACGTTCTCCTCTCGCGAGGTGGAGCCAGGGGTGTACCGGCTGGAGGTCCGGCTGCGCGGGCTGGCGCTCACCGGATTGATGGAGCCGGCCAGCGGCGTCTCCACGCTGGATGGCTTCGCGGAGGCGAATGCCGCGGACGCGCAGATGGGCGCCGCGGACCGCGCGCTGCTCACCGCCCTCTATCGCGAGCTCGACGCGGCGCTCCCCAAGGGAGATGCGGCGGTCCCCGCGGCCATGTACCTGCGCCGCGCGGTGAGCGTGTGGTCCCAGTACCCGGACACCGTGGGGCTGCGGCGCGTGGTGATGGGCGAGAAGGGACGTGGCTACACGATGTTGTGCAGCTATGCGCAGTGCAACGGGCGCAACTCGGGCAGCTGCGAGGGGCGCTACAACTGGTACGCCCACGCGACGCATGACTGCGACCGGGGCGGCTTCGACTGGCCGGGCAATCAGCAACTGGCCCAGCTCGGTGACCACTATTCGTGTAACGGAGACGAGTTCTACCTGGCCGGCGATACCTGGCACTGCGGTTCACCCAATCACTGGCACCGGCCGAAGGTGGTGGGCAACTGCTTCGGGCGCTGCGGCAGCACGTGCGGCGGGGACACCCAGTACACGGTGGACGCCACCAACCACGACAGCTGCGTGCGCAATGGCCACATCCTGGTGAGCGGCTGGTGCAATGACCAGTTCGTCGCCGCCGTGGATGACGAGCTGTTCGCCCCCAACTGCTACTGAGCCATGTCACGACGGTCCGCGCCAGCGAGGTGGATGGGGTGGCTGACGCTGGCCGCGCTCGGGTGTTCCTCCGACGCGTCGAAGACGCGGGACGCGGAGGCGGCGGTGCGCCACTTCTTCTCGGCGCTGCCCGCGGGTGACTGCGAGCTCCTGGCACCGCTGCTGGCCACGGGGGGAGGCGCGAGACCCTGTGCGGAGACGGTGCGTGAGCTGCGGGGGCATGGCCTCACGCTCATGGGGATTGTCGAATCGACGGTGGACGGGCGCGACGCCGAGGCCGTTCTCGTGCGGGCCCGGGTGGCCCATGGTGGACGCGAGCGTCCGGCACCGTGGTTGCTACGGGTGGAGCGTCAGGACGGCGACTGGCGGGTGCGCTTCTGAGCGCCGGGGCGGGGAGGGGACCATGCGGATTCGTTACCGTTTGATTCTGGCGGGTGCGGGCGTGCTCGCCGTGACACTGGGCGGCGTGGAGTTCTGGCCCCAGCCCGAGCCGGCGCCGCTGCCCGCCGCGATGCTCGCCATGGCCGTGCCCCCGGCTCCACCTCCGCCCGCGCCGCCCCCCGGGGTGGTGCCGGTGAACGCCGCCGAGGTGCCCGCTCCGGCGCCTCCGCGCGAGGTGCCCCAGGTCACGGTGGCGCGGATGGCGCTCGAGCCCGTGGCGCCGGAACCAGAGGACGCGTCCCCGCCTCGCTTCGAGGACAACGACGACATCGAGCCCGAGCTGCCACAGACCGCCCAGTGGGAGCTGGAGAAGACGGCGCGAGTGGCGGCGCTGGTGGAGCGAGACGTGGTGCGGCTGGCGCGCGAGCGCGAGGACGCCGCGGCACAAGGTGACGTGCGGCGGGGCGAGCAGCTCGACGTGCTCCTTCAGCGCAGCCTGGAGCAGTTGCGCGAGCTGCACGAGGAGGTCCGCAGGCTGGCCGCGGTGGTGAACAGCGCTGGCCCCACGAAATGAGCACCAGGGGGACGGACGCCGCGGAGGCAACGGGGGGCCTGCCAGGGCCTGGAGGCATGGCTCATCGCGCATGACTCCAGGCTGGAAGGGCCTCAGGCGCGGACGCCCGTCTTCCGCGCGCCCGCGCGTTTGTAGACCTTGCCCGCCTTCAGCGGAGCCGTCTCGCCGCGTCCTGTCGTCTTCTTGGGGCGGCCCTCCTTGCGGTAGGCCACGGCGGCCGCCGACGGCAGCGTCTTGCGTCGCGAGGTGCTGCTCTGGCCCGGCTCCGGTTCGGGCAGCTTGCGGCTCTTCGCCGTGAGGCCCGTTCCTGGCGCGTGGCGGGGGCTGACGCTGCGGTCCGCGAAGGTCCGTTTGCCCAGGGCCCGCCGGCCGCTCTTCTTCGCCTTGTGGGTGCTGTCCTCGCTGGCGAGGTGCATATCGGTGGGCTTGAGCTCCAACGTCGTCCCCTGCCGCTTCGCGCGCTTCACTCGCTCCGTCTGACTCTTCTCTGGCATGCGACCTCCAGCGACACAGGTAGGAATGCCGCGAGGGGGATGCCAGGGAGCAGTGGAGCGGCCGGGCCCCGGTGCCCACGCCGGGCGGCGCCTCCAAAACGTCCGTCATGGCCTTCCGGGACGGGTTGCGGCGGCGCGGGGCGAGGTGCTCCGATGGTGGGGCCATGCGCCGTGCTCGAAGCTCCCTGGACGCGCCGTACCTCTCGACGGAGTCGAGCGAGCTCCGCATCGTCTGCCCTGGCTGCGGGCACGCCGTCACGGTGAGCGCCGGGGCACCCTGCATGAAGGTGTCCCTCCGCCCGAGCGCACCCGGCAGGCCCTTGAAGTCTGAGCGGAGAGAGTGTTGGGCGGGCCGCCAGCGGCGCGTCGTCAGTCGTCAGAGCACCGACTCGAGCGCGTCCGAGAGGGCCAGCAGCAAGGCCAGCTTCCGCTTCTGGCGGCGGTCGGCGTGGTTTGCATCACCGGCAACCCAGCCGGCGAGGCTCTCGAAGTCATCACGGGTGCCGCTCAATTCGTAGTCCAAGCCCTCGTCTTCGAGCCCTTCGACTCGCTTCGCCGAGGCGAGCACTTCCTCGGAGCATGGGTAGTCGAGGTGCTTGAGCAGCGCGAGCGCGTCGGCGGAGATGTAGATGCGGAGCTTCCTCTGGTTCTTCGGCATGCCGTCCTCCGCCGAGGACCATACGAGAGGGCCACGCCTGCCTGCGAGGCGCGAGGCGCCCCTGGCGCTCAGCGCGCGGCTGCCGCCTTGCCGCGCACGGCTTCGGGATGCGAGCGCTTCCATTCCGCGGGCAGCAGCGCGGGCATGTCGCGGAGGCACAGCTTCTTGGTGGCCAGCCGGGGCAGGACGTCCGCCAGGTATGCGACGGGGTCTACCTCAGCCAGCTTGCAGCACCCCAGGAGGGTGTACGCAATGGCGGCGCGTTCGCCACCTGCGTCACTGCCGGCGAAGAGGAAGTTCTTCCTCGTCAGCGCGGTGCGGATGTGCAGGCGCTCCACGACGGTGTTGTCGATGGGGATGACGCCGTCTTCGAGGTAGCGTCGCAACGCCTGTTGGTGGTTGAGCAAGTACCGGATGGCCCGGCCCAGCGGGGAGGAGGGCGGCTCATTGGGTTGGTGGGCAATCGCCCAGGCAATGAGGTCGTCGTAGACGGGTTTGCTGCGCTCCTGCCGCCCTCGCCGCCGCTCGTCAATGGTACAGGCCTGGAGCCTTCGCTCGATGGCGAAGAGTCGCTTGAAGGCCGCCAGCGGCAGCGCGGCTCGCTTGTCGCCGCCGTCCAGGGCCTTCCGGAAGTAGCGCCTCGCGTGCGTGTTGCAGCCACATTCCAGCAGGCCCGCCCGCTTGAAGGACGCGTCGAAGAGGCCGGCCGCATCGGCCACCGTGAGGCCCACTCGCATCGCCAGCATCTGCGCGGGGCCTATCTCCCCTCGCGCTGGCCCTCCCGCTTGCCCGTCGAGTTGTACAGACACAGCGCGGTGTGCTGCGTGCCGCAGTCTTTCACGTCGGCGCCCACATAGCCCCAGATGGCGCCCAGGCGAATGCCCTTCGCATTCTTCGAGTCCAGCACCGGCAGCGACGTCGCATCCAGGTGCATCACCGTGGCGCCCAGTACCTTGGACATGGCCGCGCGCCACACGGGCCGGAGCGCCTCGGTTGCCCAGGCCACCTGGTCGGCGAGGGTGGAGAGGGCCACCTCGAGTCCCAGCCGCTCAAAGCGCTCCACCTGCCGGCTCAGCGGCAGCCCGTCGTAGTACTTCTCCACGAGAAGCTGGGCCACCAGCCTGGCGCCCATCCTCCCGCCGCTCACCACCTTCTCGCCCAGCGGGGCGCGGACCACCTCCGCCTCGCACAGGTGGCACGCGAGCTTCTCCCGCTTGTCCTGCCGGACGATGACCTCCGCCGGAATCAGGTCGATGACCTCCGTCACCTCGTGCCCGACGCACTTCCGCACCTCGCCGCACCGAGGGCACGGACGCTGCTGTGCAGGCACCGGGATGACGTTCTCCACCCGGCGCAGATTCGTCGGAATGGGGCGGCGGGCGGGACGCGTCCGCTTCGGCCGCGCTTGTTCCTTTTGCGGAGGCTCCTCGTCAATGCCGGACGAGCGGCGAAGTCTTGCATCCACTTCCGCCACGTCACCATCGGAGTTCGCCGGCAGTCCGCCCAGGAGCAGCTTCAGCTGCGTGGTGGACACGCCCTCGCTCTTCTTGCCCTTCGTCTTGGCGTCCTGAAGCAGCCGCTCCAGCTCCGAGTTTCTCGACACCAGCCTGGCCACCAACGCCACCACCTCTTCGGTGCGGCCCTCGGCGAGGAGCGCTTTGAGCACCTCCAGCACCGGGCCTCGGCGCGGCTTCTTCGTCGTCTCGG
This sequence comes from Myxococcus sp. SDU36, assembly GCF_030168875.1. Classification (NCBI taxonomy): domain Bacteria; kingdom Pseudomonadati; phylum Myxococcota; class Myxococcia; order Myxococcales; family Myxococcaceae; genus Myxococcus; species Myxococcus sp. SDU36. Next base: position 6,105,403 of record NZ_CP077414.1, on the reverse strand, counting down.
AGGTGGGCGCGGTACCTGGCAAGGCGCGGGAAAGGTAACCAGCCGCCGTGCCCGCGCCACACCCTCGAAGGAGATTTTCTTCAGGCCGAGCGCAAGTGCCCCGGGGGCTCCCAGCGCTGCGACGTCCGCGCGCGCTGCACGTCGATGCCCTCGAGCAGCATCGCCAACTCATGCACGTCGAGTTCAATGCTGGTGGCGCCCAGGGCCACCTGGCTCGGAAAGGTGAAGGTGCCACGCTCGAGGCGCTTGTGTACGAGGGTGAAGCCGCCGCGCGTCCACAGCAGAAGCTTCACCTGGTTCTTCCGGCGGTTGAGGAAGACGAAGACGTGGCCGCTCAGTGGGTCCTTGGCCAGCACCTCGCGGACTTCGTTGCTCAAGCCATCGAAGCTGCGCCGCAGGTTGCACGGCGCCATCGCCACGTACACCTTCACCGCCCGGGGCAAGAGCAGCATCTACCCGCCCCCCGCAGCCAGCGCACCCACCAACTCTGCGACCCAGGCAGGGGGGATTGCGGCCGCGTCCAACAACTCCAGCACACAGCCGCCCGGCAGCCTCACCACCACCGCGGCACTCCCTTCCGCGGGCAGCGTCGGCGCAGCGCTCATCCCCCTCAGCACGGCCGGTACCCACCGCGCTGGGCCGTTAACGGGCGCCGCCTCCTCCCACTCCCCGAGGCGCTCCCGCCACCAGCGCAGTCGCTGGTCCGAGACGCCGCGCTGCCGCGCGTACGTGGCCAGCGGCAACCCGCTCCTCTGCAACGCCGCCAACTCCCTGCGTGCCTCGTCAGGCGTCCACTGCCGCCAACCGCCCCGCTTCTTCGTCGTCCTGAGTCCGTGCATGGCTCGCTACCTCCGCGGCCAGCCTCAGCATACCTCCTGGCGGAGCGCAGCCGCCCACCCGGTGCGCTCTGGCGGAGGGACACGCATGAAGTGCGGCGCGAGCCTGGAGGTGGCCTTGAGCGCCGCGCGAGGTCCGCCGCCTCCGTTGCCCCCGCGCCGGTTGACCCGAGCACAGCGCGCGGCCGTCTCGCGGCCCAGGCTGCACAAACACTACGTCCTGGGAACGCTGGCGCTCTGGGTGGGGGTGATGCTGCTCCCGGTGGGACTGCTCTTCGTGCGGCCCCTGCTCCTGCAGTCCGCCATCTTCATCGGGATGGGGGTGCTCTTCCGGCGCACGAGCTGGCCGGTGGCGCTGCGGCGCGAGCAGCAGCGCCAGTTGAAGGCGTTGGTCTGGGGATTGCCGGCCGCGGCTGAGCTCACGCGGGTGGAGCGTCAGGTGGCGCCTTCGCTGCATGCCGGACGCCTGGTGCAGCTCGACTATGTCTTCACGGTGCATGGCCAGCGCGTGGAAGGGAGCCTGCCTTCACCGCATGCGGTGGACCTGCTGCGGCGCCCGGGAGAGCGCGTCTGGGCCGTCTACGCGGCGGAGGACCCTGGCGCCAGCGCGCTATGGCCACCGGGCCCTTGAGATGGGCACGGCCCCTGCCCGGAGGTCGCGAGGCAGGGGCCGCGTCACGACGTGTCCCGCTATCCGCCGTGAAGGGGCAGGCGCTTCTTCGGCCCGCCGAGGTGCTTCACGTTCATCTCGCTGGGGGTCTTCTTGCGGCCCTTGAGCGCCGTCGCGCGGCGCCGATGACTCTTGGGCTCATGCGCCTCGGCGGCGGGGCCCAGCGTCACGCGCTCCAGCGTCTTCTGCCGCCGCAGCGCGGCCGCGTCATCGTGGGGCAGCGTCTTGCGCCCCTTGCTGGCCTGCACGCTCGGCTGGGCCCCGTGCGCGTCGACCCGCCGCCTGTTCTTGATGCCTGCCACTGTCGTCCGAACGGCCATGTTGCCTCCCTCCCGGTGAGGTAAGGACGGCGCCACGGCTTTTCCAGCACGCTGCGTCAGCCGCCTCGGGTCGGACTTGAACGTTCACCTGAGACAACCTGCTTCGCGGCCCACCGCTGTACTCAATGTCACCGCAAGGGACGTGCCGCTTCGTGGTCTGTGGAATTCACTGCCGGGAATGTGAAGCGGGCGCCCCCTGAATGGTATGCGGCTTCCCTTTACACCTGACGTCACCTGTCCGGCGGGGCCTGGCGCTTGTCGTTGCCGCGATACTCGCCATCTAGCCAGACCATGAAATCCGCTGGCACAAGGGGTGCTCTCTCCCTTCGCACGACCGCCTGTTCGGTCGACAGGAGAGGGAACCAATGAAGAAGAGCATCGGCCTTGCGCTTGCTTTGGCAGTCATTGCTTGCGGCAAGGCCCAGGATGATGAAATGCCGCCAGTTGAGCCCGGGGAGGGAAATACGGCGCAGACCGTGGCGGTGCGGTTGCTGGGCGTCCGCGGCTCCGGGCCGGTGCGCGTGCAGGTCTCCGCGCTCGAGTTGACGGTCGACGGCAACCCGCTTTCGTCTCAGCTGGGGGGCAGTGAAATCGACCTCGGCAACGAAGAGAACGCGTGGGCCGTGACGACGTTTGACCTCCCGGTCGACGCACGCAAGGTCGGGATCCGGTTGAAGTTTGACCCGGAAGGCATCGTGGAGCGCAACGGGAAGACGCAGTTGCTCGACCTGAGTGGTCCACCGGTCTCGGTGATCGCGGACGCCGCGCAGCTCCGAAAGCGCAGCAAGGTCGTGCTTGAGATCGACCTCGCGCGCTCATTGGTCGACCGTGGCGAACAGGTCTTCATGTTTCCGGAGTTCATCGTTCGCTACTGATGAGACTTCGAGCATCACGGCCACATGCGGTGAATTCAAACTGTAAGCAGAAAAGAAAGGTAGACGGGGGGAGTATGCGTTTTGGATGGCTATTGGCAACAGCGGGCCTGCTGACAGGCAATGTCGCGCTTGCGCACGAGCTGGCGTGCGACAAGCGAGTGAACGGGGAGCTCATCTACGAGATTCAGTCGTACCCGGCGACGCTCGAATGGACGATGAAGGTGCGCAATGTGCACCCAACGGGCGCGTCGACGGTCGACGCGGTGGAGGACCGACTGCTCACCGATGCGTTCGGTTGGGTCCCCACTCGGACGCCGCCGTACACGCTGGCCGTTGGAGAATCGTATACCGAGCGCTACACGGTCACGGTGAACTCGTTCGAGGAGTGCAAGCAGCTCGCGCTGGCTGATGGCTCGAAAGATGAGCTCATCGACAACGTGTTCTCCGCGTCCTGGGACGATGGTGAGATTCAATGCCGGGCTCGCGTCGTCTGCCTGCCGCTCTGCCCGCCCGGGACCTGCATCGGCGAACAGGGACCTCCGGGGCCCGAGGGGCCGCAGGGGCCCGAGGGACCTCCGGGGCCCGAGGGGCCGCAGGGCGAGGATGGGCTCCAAGGGCCCGTGGGGCCTCAAGGCGTGCCAGGCGTCGCTGGACCGCAGGGGGTGCCCGGTGTCGCCGGTCCAGTGGGTCCTCCCGGTGAGACGGGCGCCCCGGGCCCTACTGGGCCTGCGGGTGAGACAGGCGCCACGGGCCCTGCGGGGCCGGCTGGGCCGGTGGGTGAGACAGGCGCCACGGGCCCTGCGGGGCCGGCTGGGCCGGTGGGTGAGACAGGCGCCACGGGTCCTGCGGGGCCGGCTGGGCCGGTGGGTGAGACGGGCGCCACGGGCCCTGCGGGGCCGGCTGGGCCGGTGGGTGAGACAGGCGCCACGGGTCCTGCGGGGCCGGCTGGGCCTGTGGGACCTGCGGGTGAGACAGGCGCCACGGGTCCTGCGGGGCCGGCTGGGCCGGTGGGTGAGACGGGCGCCACGGGTCCTGCGGGGCCGGCTGGGCCGGTGGGTGAGACGGGCGCCACGGGTCCTGCGGGGCCGGCTGGGCCGGTGGGTGAGACGGGCGCCACGGGACCTGCGGGGCCGGCTGGACCTGCCGGGCCGACGGGGCCTGCGGGTGAAACGGGCGCGACGGGGCCTGCCGGGCCGACGGGGCCTGCGGGTGAAACGGGCGCGACGGGGCCTGCCGGGCCTGCGGGTGAAACGGGCGCGACGGGGCCTGCCGGGCCGACGGGGCCCGCGGGGCAGTCGGTGGTCGGTGCGTCCGAGCCTCCCGGGGCGAACTGCACCTATGGGGGCGTCCAGTACACCTCCGCGTCGGGCATCAACTATGTCTGCAATGGTGCTCCGGGCGACACGCTGGCCTTCGGGTACTTCTATGCCCTGATGCCGCCCGACAACGCGGCGACCGTCGCGGCCGCGTCCGCGGTGGACTTCCCGCGCGATGGCGCAACGAGCGGAATCAGTCGGGCCAGCGACAGCGAGTTCATCCTGCCCGCGATTGGTGTCTACGAAGTCTCCTGGCAGGTGAGCGTCACCGAGGCCGGTCAGCTCATCCTGGGGCTCGACAGTGGTGGCGGGGTCGTGGAGCAGATCAGCACCGTGGCTGGCCGCGCTACCGGAGCGTCTCAAATCATGAACCACGTCTTGATCACGACGACCGTGGTGAACTCGGTGCTCACCGTCCGCAATCCCGCGGGGAACTCGCCGGCACTGACGATTACGCCCCTCGCTGGCGGAACGCGCGCCGTCTCCGCCTCGCTGGTCATCAAGCAGATTCAGTAGCTGGACCCCCGGAGAGGCCATTCGACACGTTCGAGTGGCCTCTCCTCAGGGGTGATGGTCCGTAGGGCTCTGCCGGACGTGACGTCGACCGTGTTCGGCAGGGCCTTCCGTGGACGAAGCGAAGACGGATGAGGCCCGGTGCTACGTCGACGACCCGTTCCCACACCGGGGCGGGCGGGTGCTGGTGGTTCTTTGCCTCCCTCCGGGTGAGGTAAGGACGGCGCCACGGCTTTTCCATCCCCCTCCGAGAGACGGCGGAGGTCATGAGGGTGGGTATTTCCCGCTCTTCCACTCCCGGAGCGTCAGTGCGGCACTGAGGCCGACCTGGCTCATCGGCGGCGCGGCCAGATCCTCCAGAGCGCGCTCCGCCTCATCGGGTGCGGACTTCAATAATAAGGCCGTCGCGGCCCAGTAGCGGGTTCCTGGCTCGGACGCCGTCAGGAGGTTCCGCAGAAGCGGCAGCACGGCGGGCCCTCGCGTGGTCAACTCGCTCCGCGCCTCGGCAGCGGCGTCGTACGCCCGGTTGGCCGCCTGGGTCTTCCGGGCGTTCAGCAGGCGTCCATGTCGCGCTGAGACTTCCCGGAAATGGTCCACCAACCGGGCGGTATCAAGCTTTCCGAGTTCGTGTGCCTTCATGGCAGGACTCCGAACCACGGAAGAAGAAGGGCTACGCGCCAGGAGGCGAGGTGCGCCGACAGGTCGCGACGTCACGCGTCCTCGCAAGATGTTTAAAAGGGTGGCTCGGAAGGGCCCGAGGTAGATGGCCGCGCTGATGGGAACGTGGGGCCGTAACACGCGCCCTTGTAGATGATGTAATTCCAGTCCGGGTCGCAATCCTTTAATTTCACGTCTAACTTCACCCAGCATCCGCCATTGATGGGGATTTGTGTTTTGCTTGGGCAGCGGCCAGAAGCATCTGTTCGTGTCTGGCCTGGGATGGGTCTGGGCGGAAGATCTACAGCGATGGTTGACCACGCAGATGGAGCCCGCCGCAGGGGGCTCGGGGCCGTCAATGCGGAGTCTCCGACGGCCACTGTGCCACCATCCTTCACTCCCTCGGACTTGGATGCGTGAGCCTGCTCGGTTCTCTCGGAGTCTCCGCGCAGCATCCACATGGCGCCAAGTGCCAAGGCGCTTCCCAGGGAGCCTGCTACCGTGAACCTTGACCACCGAGTCCACCTGGATGCTTGAGGCACGGCGTGGTGGGTGCCAGCTCCAGCGTCGCTGGACTGGAAGTCCTCCTGGGCCACAAGTGGCAAGTCTGCCTCGGGGCCTGCCTGGGTGGCGGCCCGTGTCAGCGCTTCGGCCAGTGCTTGGGGGCTACCGCGTGCCTCGGGCTGCACGGCCAGCATCTGGGATACAAGCGCGCTCAACTCCGCGCAGCATCGAACGTTGACTGCGCATGGCAGGTGAACCCCCGGGCCCTTCGGATTCCAGGCGTGGAGCGCATCATCCAGCTGCGCCGTTGCGAGCGGGTACTCGCCGGTCACGAGCCGATAGGCTGTTACCCCCAGGGCGAAGACATCATCCGCGGGTCCGGGCGCGTAGGCGGAAGTCGACTCACGCGTGGGATGCCGCGCCGAGCGCCACGCCTCGGGTGAGCGATAGGGAGGCGTCCCCGGAGGAAACGGCGGTGGCGTGAGGGGGGCGGCACCTACGTAGTGTCCTGACCCGAAGTCGATCAAGAAGACCTGGTCGTCCGTAGCACGCACCAGCACGTTGTATTCCTTCACATCTCTGTGGACCCCGCCCGCGGCATGGGTGGCCTCAAGCGCGCTCGCGAGGCTGGCGAGGACGTTGAGCACCTGCCGCGAGGTGGGGCGTCGCACTCGCCCCCACTCGGATAGGGACACGCCCTCTATCCACTCCATGGCGAGGTAGGGGTGCGTGGCGCCCGCCGCTTGCTGCCAGCTCCCATGGTCCACCAGGCGCGGAACGCTCCGATGGCGGATCCGAGAGAGCAGCTCCGCTTCGCGAGCGAAGCGCTCATCGCTTAGGTGCAGTGCGACTTTGAGCGCAACGGGAGCCGAGTGGCCTGCTGCGTGGATTGCACGATAGACGGCGCCGTAGGTTCCCCAACCTCGGCGCTCCAACACGCGCCACCGCCCTATGCGTGTTCCTGGTGGCAGACGTGCTGGATTCAGGTTGCCAAGTCCCATTGCAGACCCCGTGCAAAGAGGAGGGGCGCTACGCTGGCGGCGAGCCTACTGGTTGGAACAGAGGGTGTCAGGGCATCTCCCGGTCGGCGTGCGCCCAGGGGCCCGGTGCTACGTCGACGACCCGTTGCCACGCCGGGGCGGGCGGGTGCTGGTGGTGCTCTCCGGCGGGAACAGCCAGCCGTCCGTGTCGCGCGGCGCGCTGTTGCTGGTCCGCGACGTCTCCGAGGGCTCCAGGTGCAGGCCCCGGCAGCCGCGGCACCAGGACTGGGGCCGGCGCTCACCGCGCATGATGCGGTAGCCGAAGTCCTGCGCCGTGGGGCCTCTGTGGCCGCAGCGGGGGCAGGTGCTCAGGGACGTGACGCCCGTCTCCTTCGCCTTCTGCTTGCCATGCTCCACCACCAGCGCCAGCGCCGCGGCGAACCCCACCCGCCGCTCCGAGGCGACGTGGAAGCGCCGGGCGCGCTTGCGGCCCTTGCCGCCCAGCACCGGTTCCAGGTCCATGCCCCCAAGCAGGTTGCGCTGCTCGAGGATGCGCGTCGAAGAGCTGTTCGCGGTCGAGTGGCTCACAAGAGCACTCATACCGGGGCGGTCTGACATGCCCTGTGGAGGAGGATGCCTGCCTGCCCTCGCCTCGAAGGGGCACTGAACGAAAGTTCAATGAATCCGAGGCTCTACGCATCCGCCCCTGCCGGTAGGACGCCGGCTACTCCCCGCCGTCCGTGCCGGACATGCCGCCGCCGGCCTCGCTGGTGCCGAAGACGGGAGTGCCGCCGGGCAGGCTCGGGTCATGCGGGAGGCTGCCGCGCGGGCTGCGCAGGTAGACGAAGGGCGTGGCGAACAGGAAGTTGGACACGCGCGACGTGTAGATGTCCGCGTACCGCTCCACCTGCCGAGCCAAGTGGCTCTTGTCATTGCCCGCGCGCGTCAGCAGGCCCCAGATGGGATTGGACAGCTCGGTGGCCGCGCGCGCCAGGGGCCCCAGCTCCGCGTCCAGCGCCTCCAGCTCCGTGCGCAGCGTGGCCTGCCGCGCCACCAGCTCCGTCTCCGTCGGCGTGTCCGTGCGCGGGCCGTACTGGAAGCGCCGCCGCTGGAGCTCCAGGCGAATCTGGCGGCTCTCCGCCTCCAGCCGCTCCTTCACCACCATGCGCTCGGCCAGCCGGGACTCCGTGGCGCGGAACGAGGCGATGGCGCGCACCTCGTCCTCCAGCTCGCGCAGGATGAGCGCCGTGCGCCAGCGCAGCACGTTCTTCGTCACGTGCACGTCGCCGAACATGTGGTCGCCCACGTAGAGAATCTGGTCACCGTTCATGCCCAGGTGGCGCTCCAGCTCCACCGCGCTGCCGCCGAAGTACGGCGTGCCGGGCTTGAAGGGGCCTGAGTGCGGACGCAGCAGCGCCTCGCCGCTGGACTCCACGACTTCAAAGAGCGACGAGCGCGTGGTGAAGAACTCCGGCTTGCGCGCGGAGACAATCACCACGTCGAAGAGCTGCCGCCACGTCATGCCGTCCGGCAGGTGCCGGTCGAAGGCGAAGTGCATCATGGGCTCGGTGTAGGCCCACTCGCTGTTGGTGATGAGCAGCAGCTTCTTGCCGGCGTTGCGCTGGTCCAGCAGCGCCAGCGGCGTCTCCGGGTCGTCGATGACGTAGCGCTCCGGGTCGGCGATGATCTCCGCCTTCAGCCGCCCCTGCATGTGCGCGGCGTCCAGGTTCTTGCGCACGTGCTCATAGAGGTCCGAATAGCCCATGGGGCCGGGGAGCTGGCCGGCGTCCAGCCGGTCCACGAGCTGCGCGTAGATGCACGCCTCCGACAGCGAGAAGAGCGTGTTGAGGAACACCCAGCGCCGCTCATGCAGGTCGATGATGGTGCGCGCGTATTCGTCACGCTGGGCCTCGAAGCTCATGGCCTGCGTGCCGTGCAGCGCCTTCTTCACGAAGCCGAAGCGGTTGGCCTTGAGGAGGTTGCCCTTCTCCGTGTCGATGATGAGGCCGCGCATCGACAGCTCGGGGTCGAACGACAGGTCCGCCACCGGCCAGCCCTGCTCCACGAGCCGGTCGCGGATGTGCTCGTAGGCGCGGCGCTCCCACGCCTCCACATGGTAGTGGATGAGCGTGTAATCCATGTCGTAACCCACCGCCTTGATGGCGCGCAGGTTGAGGGTGCGGTTGCAGAACAGTCCGCGCTCGGGCGGGGGACCAGGAATGAACGTGCTCATGGCCCCCCTGGCTTGCCCCGGAGCGCGCGAAAAGTCACTGCTTTCGTCAGGGCCCGTCCGCTGGACGGCAGAGGTCCAGCGGCACCCCGGCCGGCTCAGGCCTGCTTCGCGAGCTCCGCGTCGATGGCGGCCAGCAGGCGCGCGTCGTCCGCGGCGACGTCCGGCGCGAACCGCGCGGTGACGCGGCCGTCACGCCCGACGAGGAACTTCTCGAAGTTCCACTGCACCTCCGGCACGGGGTTGGCGGTGATGCCGTAGCCCTGGAGCCGGCTGCGCATGGGGCCTTCGCCCACGGCGTCCGGGATGGCGCCCGTCAGCGCGTGGTAGAGCGGGTGCTTGTCCGCGCCCACCACCGAAGTCTTGGAGAACAGCGGGAACTTCACGTCGTAGGTCAGCGTGCAGAAGTCCTTGATTTCCGACTCGCTGCCCGGCTCCTGGCCCAGGAAGTCGTTGGCCGGGAAGCCCAGCACCTCGAAGCCCTCGGCGCGCTTGCGCTCGTAGAGCTTCTCCAGGCCTTCGTACTGCGGCGTCAAACCGCACTTGGAGGCCACGTTGACCACCAGCAGGACCTTGCCCTTGAACTGGCCGAGCGACTGCGGGGCACCGTCAATGGACTTGAGGGGAATGTCGTAGAGGTTCTGGCTCATGCCACACCCTATAACCGCTCGGTGGGGCGTAGGCCGGGGAGATTGTAAAATCCAGAATTGACGACTATCCATCACCTCCTTCCAACCTTTCCCCACTGGAGGTCTGCCCATGTCGTGGACGATTCGGAGCCTGCTCCTTGGTGTCTTCCTGCTGTCCGGCTGCAAGCACACGGGAGGCGGCGGCGTCACCCCCACCCCGGCGCAGCCGCAGGCCTGTGATGCGCAGCAGGCGCAAATCTCCCGCGAGGCCGACGAGCGCGCCAGCCCGTGGAGCGTGGAGCAACACCTGGCGAAGAACTTCCCCGGGAAGAAGGTGTCGTGGCTGATGACGGACTCCGCGTACCAGAACTTCGTGGTGAAGCCGAACGCGCGGAACTTTGGCCGCTGCAATGACAGTGGCTGCTACCTGTTCGCCGCGCCGTCGGAGACCATCCAGGCCGCCGTCGAGAAGTCGATGGTGGACGGCGCGCATGACCCGGCGGTGATTGGCCAGGCGCTGGGCCTGCCGGCGAAGAACTTCGAGGGCCCGCTGCGGATGATGACGCTGGACCTGGCGGCCACCGGCGTGTGCGTGCGCCTGCCCGTGGACAGCGACCTGGGCGTGTGGAAGTGCACCAGCGAGGCGGACACGGACTGCTTCAAGTTCGGTGGCTACACCTCTGGCGGCGTGCCGGAGTTGATGGTCATCGACGCGCCCGTCTCCCAGGCGGTGGTGACGGAGATTCCGTGAGCGAGGAGCAGGTCCTCATCCAGAGCCCGCTGATGTACCGGCTGGTGCGCTCGGCGGAAGGGGCGCTCTTCCTCGACGTGGTCGTGGGAGGCATCGCCCAGTTCACGGTGCGGGTGGTCCTCACCGCCCAGGAAGCGGACGCCTACGGCCGGCTGGGCCGCCCCTACGCCGACCGTCTGGCAATGGATGTCATGGCCAGCCCGGCGTTCGGTGGGCGGGCCATCCGCGTGCCGTAGGGCGCGGTGTGGCATTGCCGCCCCGGGCCATCTTGGATGGTGGCTCGGGGGCAGAGCTTGCGTGGGCCCGTTGCACATTCGTGAATGTGCCGCCGCGCCTGGGTGTCGGAGGCTGACGTGACGTCACCACCGGCCCGAGCCGCGAAGGAAGCTTGCATGAAGATGCTGTGGAGTGGGGCGGCCCTGTCCGCCTGTGTGCTGGGGCTCGCCGCCGGAGCAGCCCGCGCCGAAGAGGCGTGGAAGACGGTGGCGGAGAAGCCCTACGTGGTGAAGGTCCGCGCGCGCCCGGGCTCCGAGGCCAAGGACGTGTGGGCGGAGGGCGAGCTGGCCGCGAGCGCCGCGGACGTCCAGGCGGTGCTGCGGGACGTGGACGCCTACCGGCGCTGGATGCCGTATGTGAAGGAGTCCCGCATCCTGAAGGACCTTCCGGACGAAGGGCAGCGCACGTACACGAAGCTGGACCTGCCGGTGGTGTCCTCGCGCGACTACGTCTGCGACGTGGTGCTGGAGTCGAAGCTGGCGGAGGACGGCTCGGGGGTGTTCGCGCAGCGCTGGCAGGCGACGCCGGACGCCATCCCCCAGCGGCGCGGCACGGTGCGCCTCCGGCTCAACGAGGGGAGCTGGCGTGTGGAGCCTCGCGGCGAAGGGAAGTCCCATGCCGTGTACCGCTTCAGCGTGGACCCGGCCGGCTCCATCCCTGGCTTCCTGGCGCGCATGGGGCAGAAGGACGCCGTGGAGGACACGTTCCGCGCGGTGGAGAAGCGCGCCCGGGAACGCGCCGCGTCCCGTGCGAAAGCGAAGTGACGCCGGTGCGCCGCAACCGATGCGGGGCCCTGGCCGGAGTGCGCAAGCCTTGCGCGCCTCCAGGAAGCTCGCGACGCGCACCGCAAGGCACGCTTCCTGAAAGCATTACCCGGCGCTGGGCCGCGGGGCCTGCGGTGGCCGCGGTGGGAGGCGAACGTGGAGCTGCTGGCTCGGGAGGCCCAGGAAGCACTGCGGCAACGCAGCCGTCGGCTGCGCGCTCGGGCCTCGTCGGGGGGAGGGGGCCTGTCCTTCACCCAGGCGGAGGCGCAGGAGCTGCGGGACATCGAGGAGGCGCTGACACGCATTGCCCAGGGCGAGTTCGGCCGCTGCGCGCGCTGCGGCGGGGCCATTGGCCGGCACCGGCTGCGCGCTGTCCCAGAGGCCCGGCACTGCCTGACGTGTGCTGCCCTGGCGCGCTGAAGGCCCGCTCCCTGCCCGGGCGGGCGGGGTTGCCTGGCGCGCAGTGACGCCGCCCCGCCTGGGAAAGAAGCCGTGCATGGGTGCGTGTCTAGGGGTATAGACACGCCCGACATGTGTCCCATGGTGAAGACCGAAGACCTGATTGACGCTCAGGCGGTGGCCGGGTTGCTGCGCCTGCGCCACTCCAACAGCGTCAGCACCTACCTGCGCCGCTATCCCGACATGCCCCGGCCCGTCCTGGACCTGGGAACGGGGCGGCCCCGGCTTTGGCTTCGTCCCCAGGTGGTGCGCTGGATGCGCGCCCGTAAGCCCGAGCAGCTTCGCGCTGGAGGTGAGTCATGACTACCGCCGTTCCCCGTACCCCGCCCGCCGTGCTTCCGGGGCCCAACGACACCTGCTGGTGTGGCAGTGGCACCAAGTACAAGAAGTGCCACCGCGGCGCGGATGCCGTCGAGGCGCGCAAGAAGGGCCCGGACGTCCTCCGCAAGGGCGTCCGCCCGGGCGTCATCAGCCCCCGCCGCGAGGTGCCGCTCCACATCCCCCGGCCGGACTACGCGCTGACGGGCCGTCCGTCGCGCAAGGACGTGGGCTCCGACATCAAGACGCCGGACGTCATCGCCCGCATGCGCAAGGCGTGCAAGGCCGCCGCCGAGGTGCTGCGGGAGGTGGGGTCGCACGTGCGTCCGGGCATCACCACGGACGAGCTGGATGCGATTACCCACGAGGCTTACATCCAGCGGGGCGGGTACCCGAGCACGCTCAACTACCACCGCTATCCGAAGTCGCTCTGCTCGTCCGTGAACGAGGTCATCTGCCACGGCATCCCGGACAGCCGGGCGCTGGAGGACGGCGATATCGTCAACCTGGACGTCACCATCTTCCTGGATGGCGTGCACGGTGACTGCTCGGCGACGTTCTTCGTGGGCAACGTGGACGAGGAGAGCCAGCGGCTGGTGCGCGTGACGCGCGAGTGCCTGGAGAAGGGCATCGCCGCGGTGAAGCCGGGCCGGCCCATCAGCGACATCGGCCGCGCGATTGAGACGCATGCCACCCAGAACGGCATGAGCGTGGTGCGCGCCTACTGCGGCCACGGCATCGGCGAGACGTTCCACACCTCGCTCCAGATTCCGCACTACTACGAGGCCGAGGCCGACACCGTCATGCAGCCCGGCATGATTTTCACCGTCGAGCCGATGATCAACCTGGGCGGCTGGGGTCACCGCACCTGGGATGACGAGTGGACCGCCGTCACCGCCGACGGCAGCCGCAGCGCCCAGTTCGAGCACACCCTGCTCGTCACCGAGCAGGGCGCGGAAATCCTCACCGTGCCGTGAGCCCGTGGACGCGCGCGGCCGGGCTCTTCCGGCCGTGCGCTCCGGGTTCTCAAGGCGCGTTGCGCGCCAGGAACACCTTGTACTGAAGTGACACGAAGAGGGTGCGAGGCTCCACCAGTCCCGCCCTCGCGAACATGTCGAAGAGCGCGGCGTCGGACGGGATGGGCTTCATCAGGGCGGACATCTGGCGTCGCCGCTCCAGCGCCTCCGGGGAGACGCCGCAGGCCCGCAACCGCCGCAGCTCGAGGTTCGTCAGCACGGGGTCCATGCCGACGCGGCAGCCCAGGACCAGCGGCGCTCCCGGCTTGAGCCGCCGCGTCACCTCGCGCAGCAGCGCCATGCGGGCCTCCTCTCCCTCCACGTGGTGGAGGACGCCCATCACCTGCGCGCCGTCGAACGGGGCGCTGGCGGGCAGGGTGTGCAGCTCGCCCTGGTGCAGGTGGGTGCGCGAGCGCAGCCCTTCGTCCTCCAGCCGCTTGCGGGCGACGGCGAGCATGGGCTCCGAAGGCTCCACGCCCGTGAAGCGCCAGCCCGGAACCTCGAAGCGGTGGTAGGGCACCAGCTCCGCGCCCGTGCCCACGCCCACGAAGAGGATGGCTGCGGCGTCCTGCCCGTCGAGCTGGGCTGTCAGCGCGGTGGCGCCGAGTTCATAGACGGCCGGCGCGCCCGCGAGGTTGATGGCGGCCTGGGCGTCGTAGTGGGGGGCGCGGTCCGCGCCGAAGCCCGCCACGACGAGGTGGTGGGCGGAGTGCTCATGCGTCATGAGGGGACCTCGGGTGAAAGCAGATGGACCCCGAGGATGCGCCGCGGCTTCGATGTTCGGGAGAGCGGGGGTTCAGGTTGAATCGGCGGGGACGCGCGCCCGGGCTCACTCCTCCTTCACCCAGGCGCGGAGCTTCGGGCAGGGCAGGGTCGTGGCGAGCGACTCCTCCATGCTGCGCTCATAAATCGTGATGGCGCTCGCCACGTCGGAGCCCGCGATGTCTCCAACCGCCTTCATGGCACCGCGGATGCCCGGGTCGACGTGCGCGCCGTGCTCGGCGAGGAAGCGCTTGATGGTGGCGCGCCATTCCGCGCCGGCCCGCGGCTGTTGAGTGACTTTCAGTGCGGAGAGGGCCTTGCAGAGGCCGCTGTAGAAGTCACGCAACCGGGTGGCTGCCGCCGTCCGTTCCGCCTCCGTGGTCCGGAACCGCGCCCACAGCTCGACCTGCACCCGCTCGTCAGGGTTCGCTGCGAAGCGCGGGAAGGACCAGGCCTTCAGCTTCTCCTCCGCGCAGCCGGTGTCGAGGAACATCGACCGCACGTCATAGGCTTCCGGTCCCCTGTCTTCCTCCAGAATCGTGCCGTCCGGCTTCAGGGTGAAGCGCATCCGGAGGCGGTCATCCGTGTCGGGTGACGGCTTCCAGGGCACGAACTCCAGGGCGTTGTCCTCCTTGCGCTGGATGGAGACCAGGCGCATGCAGGAGGCCAGCGTCTGGCGTTGGCTGTCGAAGGCGCGCCGCACGGCATCAGGTGAAAGGCCCGGCGAGGTCTCCACCCGTTCCGCCGGGGAGACCTCCGCGGCTTGAGCGGTGAGGAGCGAAGACACGAGCGTGATGAGCGCGGCGAGGCGGCGACAGTCAGGGGCGCTGGGCATGATGGCGCGGACGATAGCAAGTCGGGGAATGGCACGGACTATCGGACAGGGGCCTCATGCTCCCGCGCTGGAGGCGTGCACGGCGGATGGGCCGGGGTGCGCTGCATCATGCAGAAGCGCGAGGGCCTCAGCGCCTGCATCACCACGTGTCCGGAGCGTTCCAGGCGGAGGGTGTCGCCGGGGTGTAGCACGTAATCCTTCGCATCCCCTTCGCAGGTGAGCCACAGCAGGCCCTCGCGGCACGTCAGCGTCAGGGGCTGTCCGCTCCGAGGGTGCTCGCTCCACAAGGCGCCCTGGGCCAGGTGAACCGGGCCCAGGCTCCGCGCGGGCGCTGCTTCAAACCGCAGCCAGTTCGTCACCCTCCTCATCCAGTCCCACATCGCCGCGTCCTCCGTGGAGGCCAACATGCGTCGGGCGGCGGATGCGGAACAGATTCAGTCCATTGTGATTGTTACCAGTACAGTTCTGCTCCAACGAACTGTACCGGTCGCTGTCAGTGGGAGCTGTATCTGGGCAACGGGCCCGTTCTCGTCTCCGATGCTGGCCGTGATGGATGCGGCTCACTTTGGGAGGAGCCATGGGCGCGGTGGCACACAAGACGAAGCTCTACGAACAGGTGGCGGAGCGGCTCGCGGAGGCCATCTCCGCGGGCACCTTGCAGCCTGGAGACAGGCTGCCGTCCGTGCGGCAGCTCAGCCTGCGCGAACGGGTGAGCATCTCCACCGTCCTCCAGGCCTACCTGCACCTGGAGTCCCTGGGGCTCATCGAGACGCGCCCGCAGTCCGGCCACTACGTGCGCCGCCGTGAGCGCCCCCGGCTGGCGGAGCCCCAGGTGTCCCGGCCCGCGGCCAGCGCCACCGCCGTCACCGTGAGCGGGCTCGTCGCGAGCGTCTATCAATCCATGGGGGACGAGCGCATGGTGAAGCTGGGCGCCGCCTCGCCTTCGCCGGAGCTGCTGCCCGTCCGCAGGCTGTACCGCGAGCTGAACGCGCTCAGCCGCGAAGCGCGCGACCGGAGCATCCTGTACGACGTGCTGCCCGGGTGTCTGGAGTTGCGCCAGCAGCTCGCGCGCCGCTCCCTGGACTGGGGCTGCTCGCTGTCCGCGGACGACTTCATCACCACCTTCGGCACGTCCGAGGCCATCCACCTGTGCCTGCTCGCGGTGGCGCGGCCCGGGGACACCATCGCCATCGAGTCCCCCGCGTACTATGGGACGTTGCAGGCCATCGAGGCGCTGGGCCTGCGCGCGCTGGAGATTCCCTGCTGCCCGCGCAATGGCATGCAGATGGAGGCGCTGGAGGCGGCGCTGACGCGGCGGCGCATCGCGGCGGTCCTGGTGGTGCCCAGCTTCAGCAACCCGGTGGGGAGCTGCATGCCCGACGTGCGGCGCCAGCGGCTGGTGAACCTGCTGGATGCGCATGACGTGCCGCTCATCGAGGACGACATCTACGGCGACCTGCACTTCGACGCCGAGCGCCCGCGCTCATGCAAGGCGTTCGACACGCGCGGGAACGTGCTGCTGTGCAGCTCGTTCTCGAAGACGCTCGCGCCGGGGTTTCGCGTGGGCTACGTGGCGCCGGGCCGCTTCCGGGAGCGGGTGGAGTTGCTCAAGTTCTCCACCTCCGTGGCGACCGCCACGGTGCTCCAGTATGCGATTGCGCGCTTCCTTCAGAGTGGAGGCTACGACAGACACCTGCGCTCCCTGCGCCGCCGGCTCGCCGCACAGGTGGAGCGCACGGCGGAGGCCGTGGCGGAGTCCTTCCCCGAAGGCACGCGCGTGACGCGGCCCACGGGCGGCGCCCTGCTCTGGGTGGAGCTGCCGCGGCAGGTGGACTCGCTGGCGCTGCACGCGAAGGCCCTGGAGGCGGGCATCAGCATCGCCCCGGGGCCCATCTTCTCCGCGCGGATGGAGTCGTACCGCCACTGCTTCCGGCTGAGCTGTGGCCACCCGTGGACGCCGCGCATCGAGGCGGCGCTGTCCACGCTGGGGGCGCTGGCGCGCGGCCTGGTCTAACGCGCGAACAGCAGGCCCGCGCCTTCCCGGGCCGCCCGGTCGACGGCGCGGGCGATGGCGTCAATCGCCGGGGCGGGTGCGCCTCCCCGGCCGGTCCGTGTCAGCTTCAGGCGGAGCGCCGTCATGAAGCGGCCCTTGCCGGTGAGCGGCGGGTAGTCGGGGGCCTCGCCCAGGTGCTGGCGCAGGTCGTCGCGCACCTGCCGGACCTCGTTGGACGTCCAGTAGCCCATGGAGGGGAAGTTGCGCCGCAGGCCGATGCCCTCCGCCACCACGCGGTCCGGGGCCCGGCCCCAGACGAGGTGCCGCCACAGCTCGAACGTCCGCTTGGGACAGTTCACCGCGATGACGACGTCCGAGGCGCGGACCTGCTTGTCGGTGGGCTTGAGGTCCGTCGCCAGCTCCATGCCCTCCGGGGTGCCCGCCTCGTCGCGAGTGAAGTAGTCGGACAGCTCGTCGAGCAGGTCCAGCATCGTGTCCGCGTGGCGGGTGGGGGGCTTGCGCAGGGACTCGGAGCCCTGCTGGAGCAGGTGGTCCACGAAGGCGAGGAGGGCCTTGAGCTCCTCGTCCGAATCGATGTCGGCCAGCTCCTCCGCGCTCAGGTGCTCCGTGTTCTCCCGCCAGAGCCATTCGCGGAAGGCCGCGAGCCGGGCTGGGGTCAGCAGGGGCACGAGTCCTTCAGGAGGCGTCAGATAGATGAAGACCGGGGCGCTCATGGCCCCTGTCTACTCCGGACTTGGGCGCCTGGGGATGGCAGAGGCGCTTCCGGGACGGCGGGCGGCACGGCTCACACGCGGATGGGAGGCTCGATGAGCACGGGCGCGGTGGCCTTCGGGTCATCCGGGTCGAGCGCGGGCGCGTAAGGCCCCGCGTGAGTCTCCTTCCACTTGCGAGGCACGCGTTCGAGGCCCACGGGGAAGACGGTGAGCCGCCCGTCTTCACCGATGCGCAGGCGCAGGAAGTTCTTCCAGTCCGGGAGCGCGAGCGAGATGAAGGCCTCGTTGGAGTGCGCGCCGAAGCGGTTCACGCTCAGCCACAGGTACAGGCCCATGACGAAGGGCCCCACCAGGAAGCCGCCCAGGAAGGTGAAGCCCGACGACAGCAGGAACTTGCCCGCCAGGTGCCACCAGCCCGCCTCGCAGTGGATGCCGTCCGCGGAGATTTCTGGGCACACGCCCAGGCAGCTCACCGTGAAGTAGGTGGCGCCCCAGGCCACGAAGAAGGCCGCGGCGATGTGCCCGAGCCCATGGAGCGTACCCGCCAGCGTGCGCCACTTGCCGAAGGTCGAGTCCGCCAGCCCGATGAGCCCGGCGATGGTGCCCATGCCCAGCACCAGTGTCCACGGCCGGGCCACCATGCTGTTGGCCACCGCGAGGATGACGTCCGAGAGCTGTGACATTCCGAAGGAGCCCACCTCCGCGTAGGCCGCCAGCGCCAGCAGCAGGTACAGCGCGCCCGTCAACAAACCGAACAGCGGACTGTGACGGATGAGCAGCAGGTTCTGCCGGGCCAGCTTCCGGGACGTCCATTCGTCCGGGAAGCTCTTCTGCAGCGTGTAGCCGTCCCGCAGGACGTGGGCGGAGGGCGCGTGCGTGGGGTGGAGGAACGCGCCGCCGCCGCCCGCGGTGATTTTCTGCCGCCCGCCGGCGTCCTCGTGCCGCCGGTAGTGGTGCAAATCGCCCGCGAGGAAGACGTTGATGCGCCGGCCGAACACCTTCTCCTGGAGGTACTCCAGGTTGTTCTCCAGGTAGCTGCCCTTGCGCCGCTCGGTGGCGGCCAGAATCCAGGCGGGCTCCGCGTTGCAGAGGATGATGCGGTCGTCGGGGCCCATGTGGCTGGCCACTTCGCGGAAGTACTCCACCTGCGGCACGTCGATGTCGCTGTTGAGCTGCACGTCCGTGCCGATGAGCCACCACCGCTGGGGCAGCTTCAGCGCGAAGTAGCTGCGGCTCTGCCGCGTGCGCCGGCCGGCAATCCACCGGTTCGCGCAGAACAGCCGCAGGAAGGCGCCGAGCCCATCGTACCAGTCATGGTTGCCCGGAATCACGAACAGGTCCGGGCTGGGCGCATGCGAGCGCCGCATGGCCGCCTCATAGGGCTGCACCAGTCGCTCGTCGTACACCTCGCGGCTGGCGCCGGGATACACGCCGTCACCGCCGAAGACGAGCAGCCGTCCTCGCTGCGTGGCGTGGGGCTCCCCGGAGGGCTGGCCCTGCACGGGCAGCGTCAGCTCCGGCAGCGCCAGCAGCCGCGCCACCGCGTAGGTGGAGTTCCAGCCGTCGCCGGTGTCCGACACGTAGTCCAGCCAGAAGCCGCCCTCGGGCATCGGCTCTTGCGAGTAGTCGAAGTAGGGCACCTGCGGCCGCACCACCGCTTCGATGAGCCGCTGGTCCGCGCGCGCGCCGAAGACAGCCGCCACCACCGCGTCCAGGCCCGTGCGCAAGAGCTGCGCGGGATGAAGCCAGCGCACCATGTCCGCCCGCTTCTGGCGATGCGCCGCCAGGCTCCGGTCCGACCGCGGCAGGCCCTCGCGCGGGGACAAGGCGTAGGGGCGCAAATCCTGGGCGGGGAGGTCCGCTCGTGGCGGCTCCAGCGGCTCCAACGGCTCGCGCTCAGCGGCCATGAGCGGACTGCTCCAGGACGGGGCCGGAAGGGACGGTGGAGCCGAGCCCGGGGGCCGCGGGCGAGGACGTGTGGAGTCGTGAACGCATGGCTGTCCTGGATTACCACGGCCGTGGCCCTCGCCTGGAGGCCAGGCGGGCGCGGTTCGCGGTTCCCTGGGGCCGCCGGGTGGGGCACCCTGGGGGCATGCCGGACTCGCCGCTCAAGGACTTCCCGGTGGTTGTCTCCTTCCCCCTCCACTGGGGGGAGATGGACGCCTTCGGCCACGCCAACAACACGCGCACGTTCACCTGGTTCGAGACCGCCCGCATCCACTACTTCGCGCGCATCGGCCTGACGGGCCCGTCAGGCGCCGGGGACGCGCGGACGAACCGCGACGGCGTGGGCCCCATCCTGAAGGCCACCAACGCGGAGTACCTGCGTCCCGTCCTCTTCCCCACGCGCCTGGTGGCCGGCTGCCGTGCCACCCGCATCGGCACGTCCTCCCTCACCCTGGAGCACGCGGTGGCCGGAGAGGACGACGGCGTCGTCTACACCCGGGGCAGCTGTGTCATCGTCACCCTGCGCTACGCCACGCACGAGAAGGTCCCCGTGCCGCCGGAGCTCCGCGCGGCCATCGAGGCGCTCGAGGGGCGCTCCTTCAGCTCGTGAGTGAGCGGCGGTCTCCGAGCGGCGCGCCGTCCATGAGCGACCTGGCGCTGGGGTTCTACGAGGGCATGGCGGAGGAGTATCACCTGCTCTTCGCCAACTGGCCGCAGACCGTGGAGCGGCAGGGCGCCATGCTGGACGCGCTGCTGCGCCGCTGCGAGGCGCCGCCGCCCCGGCGCGTGCTGGACTGCGCGTGTGGCATTGGCACCCAGGCGCTGGGGCTGGCGGGCCGTGGCTACACCGTCCATGCCACCGACTTGAGCCCCGCCGCCGTGGCGCGCGCCGAGCGCGAGGCGCGCGCGCTGAACGTGCACCTCACCACGGGCGTGGCGGACCTGCGCACGCTGGACGCGCAGGTGGAGGGCACCTTCCCGGTGGTGCTGGCGCTGGACAACGCGGTGACGCACCTGCTGACGGACGAGGACCTGGACGCGGCGGCGCGCGCCATGACGTCGAAGCTGGCGCCCGGCGGGCTGGTGGCGCTGAGCGTGCGCGACGCCGACGCGCTGGCGCAGAGCCAGCCCCGCTTCACCTCGGAGCGGCTCCTGGAGGCGCCCGAGGGCCGCCGCATCCTCTTCCAAATCTGGGACTGGGCCGCGGACGGACGGACGTACACGGTGCGCCAGTTCATCCTCCGCCCCGAGGGCAAGGGCTGGCACACCACCGAGCACATCGGCGTGTACCGCGCGCTCCAGCGCGTGGATTTGGAGCGGGCGCTCACGCGCGCGGGGCTGATGGATACGCGCTGGCACACGCCGGAGGAGACGGGCTTCCATCAGCCCATCCTCACGGCGCGGCGGGCCTGAGCTTCCGCGGGGAGGCGGGCCGCTACTCGATGCGGCACGCCTCGCTGAAGTCCAGGCGCGGGTTGCGCGGGAAGAGCTTCTCCGCGTCGCCGTAGCCGAGGTTGATGAGGAAGTTGGACTTCCACTTCCCTTCCGGGAAGAACGCCGCGTCCGCCTTCGCGTTGTCGAAGCCCGCCATGGGGCCGCAGTCCAGGCCCAGCGCCCGCGCGGCGAGGATGAAGTAGCCGCCCTGCAGCGAGCTGTTCATGTAGGCCATCTTCTCCCGGACCTCGGCGGGGCTGCTCGCGATGCCCGTCTTCATGTCCCGCGCGGGGAAGAGCTGGGGCAGCTTCTCGTAGAACTCGGTGTCGTACGCGATGATGGCCGTCACCGGCGCGTTCATCGTCTTGTCCACGTTGCCCGGGGACAGGGTGGGCTTGAGCCGCTCCTTCGCCTCGCGGCTCTTCACGAAGACGATGCGCACCGGCTGCGAGTTGGCCGCCGTGGGCGCCATCCGGGTCAGCGCGTAGAGCTGCTGGAGGACGTCGTCCGCCACCGGCTTGTCGAGCCACGCGTTGTGGGTGCGGGCGTCGAGAAAGAGCTGGTTGAGCGCGTGGGTGTCGAGGCCGGCTTGCTGCGTTGCCATGGGCGATTCCCTTCCTCGAGGGGTCCGGCGCGTGACCTTCCTGGGGCCACCGCCATGGTCCTTCAGGTAATGGGGTCGCTTTTAATGTGCAAGTTACTTCCAAAAAGTAAGTGACTTGGGACTTCCGTGCCGGAGGCAGGGCGGCTCGCTATATTCGGAGGAGGAGGCGCCATGGAGCATTCGCCGACACGGTGTGTGCGGTTCGAGAAGGCCAGCGAGCTGATGGGGAAGCGCTGGACGGGCCTCATCCTGCGCATCCTGCTCGCGGGGCCCCGGCGCTTCGGCGAGCTGAGTGAGGAGATTGGCGGCATCAGCGAGCGCGTCCTGTCGGAGCGGCTCAAGGAGCTGGAGGCGGAGGGCGTGGTGTCGCGTCACGTGGACGCGGGGCCGCCCATCCGCGTGGCGTACCAGCTCACGGAGAAGGGACAGGCGCTGTGGAAGGTCGTGGATGAGCTGGCGCGGTGGGCGGAGCGCTGGGTGGACGTGAAACCGGCCTCCGCTGCTCGCAAGCGCAAGTCCGCGTGAGGCTCAGGCGCCGCCGCGCTTCGCGTCCGCCGGGGCGTTCGGGTGGCGGGTGAGCAGCATGCGCAGCGGGGGCTGACGCCGCACCGCCTCTTGCTTCAGCAGGTGGGCGATGAGGGCCGGCGGGGCCGCGCTCCAGCGGGCGATGTTCTGGATGAGCATGGGCGAGCGGTAGGTGCGGCCGCACAGCAGGGACGCCGTCTTCCCATCCACCGGCAGGCCGATGAGCGCCGCCAGCGCGCGGCCCTCCGTGTTGAGGATGAGCTCCACCTTCTCCTCCGCGGGGCCGCTGGCGAAGCGCTGGCGGAGCACCTCGCGCGCCGCGCGCCGCGTGGACTCCGGCACGTCGCGGTCATTGCCCACCTTGTGTAGCTCCATGAGCCGGCGCGCGCTCCACAGCCGTCGGAAGAGGCTGGCGGGGAGCTGCGGGTTGCGCACGAGCCAGCGCCGTACTCCCGTGTCCGCCGCGAAGGCCGCCCGGGCGCACAGCGCCTCCAGGCCCACGGGGTTGCGGTGGTAGCGCGCGACGAGTCGCGCATGGGGCAGGCCCGTGCGCGCGTTCTCCAGCACGGCCTTGATGACGGCGGGCACCGGGTCGAAGCACAGCGCGGAGAGGACGGGGTCCTCCGCCGCGTGGGCGTGGGCGATGCGCTGGTCCTCGGGGAGCGGGTGCAGCCGGAGCTCGAAGAGCTGGCGGTAGTTGCCCAGGGCGACCTCGGGCTCGTCCTCGGCGTCAGTCGCCGCGTCGGGGGCGGACGCGGCGTCTTGTGGGGGCAGGTCCGCTGCGGGCGCGGCGTCCAGCGGCGTCAGGTCGAGCACTGGGAGGTCCGCTTCGGGCTCGGGGGCCGTTCGCCGCTGGGGCTCGAAGGCCATGGGCGCAGCGGCGACTGGGGCCGCCGGGCTCGCGGAGGGTGTGGGCAGCAGCGCGCCCTGGGCGACGAGCCGGGAGAGGATGGTCCGCAGCCGCTCGGGAGGGAGGCCCGTCAGCGCGGGCAGGTTCCGGGCCGGGGTGGCGCCGTCCAGGCGGGAGAGCACGAAGCCCTCTTCTGGACTGAGGGCCAGCGTCCGCAGGTCGACCGAGGGGTTCGGCTTGGGCATCCACTCCGTCATGGCTCCAGAGTCTTTCATGACCTGGAGGACTCGGGCAGGCCCGGGTCGGGGCGGGCGACCTCCGACTGGAAAACATGACGGATGCTGGACGGCCTGCCTGGCGGGTGGGGGTGTGGGGAGCACCCTTGCCTGTCCCTGCCCGTGGGCCCTAACTTCACACCATGTCCGACCGCATCGAGACCTATGCCGAGTTCTGGCCGTTCTACCTGCGGGAGCATGCGCTGCCCTCCACGCGCTGGCTTCACTTCACGGGCACTTCCCTGGGCGTGGGGCTGGGCGTGACGGCCGCTGTCACGGGCCGCGGCGCGCTGGTTCCGGCCGCGCTCGTCGCCGCCTACGGCTTCGCGTGGTTCAGCCACTTCGTCATCGAGCGGAACAAGCCCGCGTCGTTCAAGTACCCGCTCTGGTCGTTCATCTCCGACCTCCGCATGGCGGGGCTGATGGGCGCCGGACGGCTGGCCCCGCACCTGGCGCGTGCCCAGGCGGGAGGCATGGGCTCGGGCGAGGTAGCCCGCGCGGTGCCCGCGGCGCAGCAGGCCCGCTAAGGCAGACACGCCTCCTCGTAGCCCCAGCGCTCCGCGTCTTCACCTTCGTCCAGGAGCGGCTTCAAGGCGTCGAGAGAGACCGCGGGCGGAACATCCACGGAGATGAGCCCGGGGACATGGCTCTTCTCGACGGCGCAGCCGTGCTTCTCCAGGAGCGCCTTGACGGAGGGAACCTCCTCCTCGTCGTAGATGATGAGGCGCAGGGTGGCATGTCCCGAGGGACGGACGACCTTCTGGAACAGGAGCTCCCCGTCCACGAGCTCGGCGGAGACGACGTCTTCGCAGGCGACGCCCTTCGCGAAGAAGGGGACGTTGTCGAGCTGGAACAACCCTTCTCCTACAGGCCGCGCCCAGAGCCCCTCGGAGTCGGCGGGGGGATAGTCGTCTTCGTCCTTCTCCAGCTCGAAGATGATCTTGACCCGGTCATCGCTGTCCGCAGTGCTCATTTCGATTTCCCGTCGCAAGAGTGCCTGTTGCCCTTCTTGAGGTTGCACTTCCGACAGAGCACCTGTCCATTCTCCACATCCCCCGCGCCTCCCTTCGACCTGGCGCGCTTGTGGTCGACATGGGCCTCGTTTGTCGGAGGCGTCACGCCCTTCTGGTGCCTCTTGCCGGGGACCGTCTCGACGTCACAATTCACACAGCGGATCTTTCCGTCATTCTCCTTCGCGTTCCGATCCTTCACGATTGTCTTCTGCCGCTTCGTGAAGGCCTTTCCGGACCGGTCCTTCTTGTCCTTGTCCTTGTCTTTGTCCCTGCCCGCAATCCCCGCCTGACCGTCAGGAATGACGGACTCGAGTAGCGGAGCGGGTTCAAAGGGCGAGGGCGCCGCGGGGACCTCCATCGTGGATGGAGTTGCGACCGCGACCGCGAGCAGGACCAGATAAAGAGTGTGCATCAGAACACTCTCGCACGTGCGAGGCTTTGGTGGCAGGGTGAGGTCTCGGCAAGCAGGCGCGCCAGGGATGCGGACTCCGGGTCGCATTGACGCGTCCGGAACGCTCTCTCAGAATCCGGCTCGTTTCGGGCATCCGCCCAGGGACCTCCGTGACTCTGCTGACCCGCGTGAAGAAGAGTGTCCGGCACCGCGCCGCCTACAAGGCGTCGGAGCCGCTGTCGAAGCTGCTGAGCCTGACGGGGTTTGGCCGCTATGGCCCGGGCCCCCAGCTCAAGCAGCTGCGCCAGGCCGGCATCTCCTTCGAGTCCTACCGCTTCGACGTGGCGGAACTGGAGCGCTTCTGGGACGGGCTCCAGGTGCGCAACGCTACCATCCGGCACTTCTGCGGCTTCCAGCCCTATTGGGAGAAGCGGCCGCAGTATTACTTCACGTGGAAGCAGATTGAACCGCTGGTGGCGCGCGAGGATGCCGTCTACGTGGACATCGCCTCCACCCCGAGCAAGCCCGTACCTGGATGTCGTCCGCGAGCTGGGTCGGACGCGGAACATCTACGCCCAGGACCTCGTCTTCCCGCCTGGCATCCACGGCCACCAGATTGGCGGCTCGGCGGCGGAGCTCCCGCTCGAGGACGGCTCGGTGGACGCGATGACGCTGCACTGCTCCTTCGAGCACTTCGAGGGGAGCGCGGACACGGGCTTCATCCGGGAGGCCGGGCGCGTGCTCCGGCCCGGAGGCAAGGTCTGCATCGTCCCGCTGTCCCTGGGCGAGTACGCCTTCACCATGTGTGACCCCGCGTGGGGTTACGACATCCGCCGCGACGCGGAGCCCATCATCCACCTGTTCCCGCGCTGGGGTGAGCGGCACGGCCGCTTCTACGACGCCGTCACCTTGAAGCAGCGCGTCCTGGCGCCCGCGCACGCGGCGGGCCTCACGCACCGCGTCTTCCACTTCGAGAACATCATGGACCTGCACCCGACCTGCTACACGCACTTCGGGCTCGTCCTGGAGAAACCCGCGAAGGGCTGACGCGCGCCGCGTCCCTGCATTTGTTACCCCGGGTGCGGAGCCCGGGCTATAGCCGCCCGTGGGAGGCCGGTGCCCGCCGCGCGCAGCGGCATGGCGCCGCCACATGGAGGCACGCATGGGTGGAGTCGCGCGGAAGTTGGGCTGGGTGCTGCTCGCCGCCGTGGGCGCGGTGAGCCTGGGCACGGTGGCCCTGCACCGAGGCGAAAGCATCAACGCCATCTGGCTGGTGGTGGCGTCCGTCTCCGTCTACGTCATTGGCTACCGCTTCTACGGCCGCTTCGTGGCGCGCAAGGCGCTGGCCGTGGACCCCTCGCGCGCGACGCCGGCACACCTGCGCAACGATGGCCTGGACTACGTGCCCACGGACAAGTGGGTGCTGTTCGGCCACCACTTCGCCGCCATCGCGGGGGCGGGGCCGCTGGTGGGCCCGGTGCTGGCCGCGCAGATGGGCTACCTGCCCGGCACGCTGTGGATTCTGGTGGGCGCGGTGCTGGCGGGTGCGGTGCAGGACTTCGTCATCCTGGTCTTCTCCGTGCGCCGCGACGGCAAGTCCCTGGGCGACATGGTGCGCCTGGAGCTGGGGCCCGCCGCCGGGGTGACGGCGATGATTGGCGTGTTGATGATCATGATGATCATCCTCGCCGTGCTGGCGCTGGTCGTCGTGAAGGCGCTGGCGCACAGCCCCTGGGGCACCTTCACCGTCGCGATGACGATGCCCATCGCCGTGCTGATGGGGCTCTACCTGCGCTACCTCCGCCCCGGCCGCGTATTGGAGATCTCCATCGCGGGCTTCGTGCTGCTGATGCTGTCCATCTGGCTGGGGGGCCACGTCGCCGAGCACCCGCACTGGGGCGCCGCGTTCACCTTCGACGCCAAGGCGTTGGCGTGGATGCTGATTGGCTACGGCTTCTGCGCGTCCGTGCTGCCGGTGTGGCTGCTGCTGGCGCCTCGGGACTACCTGTCCACCTTCCTGAAGATTGGCACCGTGCTGCTCCTGGCCGTGGGCATCCTCCTGGCCGCGCCGGAGCTGCGGATGCCGGCGATGACGCGCTTCATCGACGGCTCGGGGCCCGTGTTCTCCGGCGGGCTGTTCCCCTTCCTGTTCATCACCATCGCCTGCGGCGCGGTGTCCGGGTGGCACTCGCTCATCTCCTCTGGCACCACGCCGAAGATGCTGGCCAGCGAGGGGGACGCGCGGATGGTGGGCTACGGCTCCATGTTGATGGAGTCCTTCGTCGCCATCATGGCGCTCATCGCCGCGTCGGTGTTGGACCCGGGCGTGTACTTCTCCATGAACTCGCCGCCGTCGGTGATTGGCACCACCGTGGAGGAGGCCGCGCGCACCATCAGCCAGTGGGGCTTCGTCGTCACGCCGGAGGTGCTCAGCCAGACAGCCAGGGACATTGGCGAGTCCACCATCCTGTCCCGCGCGGGCGGCGCGCCGACGCTGGCGGTGGGCATGGCGCAGATTCTCCATGGCCTGGTGTCGGGCGAGGGGATGATGGCCTTCTGGTACCACTACGCCATCCTCTTCGAGGCGCTGTTCATCCTCACCACGGTGGACGCGGGCACGCGCGTGGGCCGCTTCATGATTCAGGAGCTGGCCGGGCTGGTGTACGCCCCGCTCAAGCGCACCGAGTCCTGGGCGGCGAACATGGTCGCCACGGCCCTCTGCGTGGCGGCGTGGGGGTACTTCCTCTACCAGGGCGTGGTGGACCCGCTGGGCGGCATCAACACGCTGTGGCCGCTGTTCGGCATCGCCAACCAGATGCTGGCCGCCATCGCGCTCACGCTGGCGACCGTCATCCTGGTGAAGATGAAGCGGCAGCGCTACGCCTGGGTGCCCGCCGTGCCCGCGGCGTGGCTGGTGCTCTGCACGCTGACGGCGGGGTGGCAGAAGGTGTTTGGCGACGACGTGCGCATCTCCTTCCTGGCCCACGCGCGGGCCTTCTCCGCGGCGGTGGCGGAGGGGCGGATGGTGGCGCCCGCGGCGTCCGTGGAGGAGATGGAGCGCATCATCACCAATGACTACGTGGACGCCGCCCTCACGGGCGTGTTCATGGTGCTGGTGGTGGCCACGGTGCTCTTCGGCGCGCGCGCCGCGCGGGCGGCCTGGCGGTCCCCGGAGCCCACCGCGAAGGAGTCCCCCGCCGTGCCGCTGCCGGCGGAGGTCCGCTGACATGGCCGCCGTGTGGGCTCGGCTGGGGCACGCGTGGCGCCGCGCGGTGCGGGTGGCCCGGCTGATGATTGGTGTTCCGGACTACGACACCTATGTCGAGCACATGCGCCGCCACCACCCGGACCGGGAGGTGATGAGCTACGCCCGCTTCTTCGACGAGAGGCTCCAGGCCCGCTACCGCGGGGGCGGAGGCCGCTGCTGCTGAAACGGGGGCGGGGTGGGACAGGCGGGACTGTCCTGGTCAACATCCGGGCCCCGGGGGCGCGACAGGGAGTAGCCACGCGGAACGTGGCCGACCTATACATCCCTCCCATGGGACGCATTTTCGAGACACGCAAGGCCACGATGATGGCCCGCTGGAACAAGATGGCGAAGGTGTTCACGCGCATCAGCAAGGACATCGCCATCGCGGTGAAGGCGGGTGGGCCGAACCCTGATTCGAACTCCACGCTGCGCCGGGTGCTCCAGAACGCCCGCGCCGCGAACATGCCGAAGGACAAGGTCGACGCGGCCATCAAGCGCGCGAGCGGCCAGTCGGCGACCGACTACGAAATCGTGCTCTATGAGGGCTACGCGCCCCACGGCATCGCGCTGCTGGTGGAGACGGCGACGGACAACGTCGTGCGCACCGTGGCGAACGTGCGCATGCACTTCAACAAGTACAGCGGCAACCTGGGCACCACGGGCAGCGTGGCCTTCATGTTCCAACGAATGGGCGTGTTCCGGCTGAACCCGGAGGGCCTGGACCTGGACGCGCTGGAGCTGGAGCTCATCGACCACGGCCTCCAGGAGATGGGCGAGGGCGTGGGTGAGAAGGGGGAGAAGCAAATCATCATCCGCTCCGCCTTCACGGACTTCGGTCAGCTCCAGGCCGCCATCGAGGCCAAGGGCCTGGTGCCCGTCTCCGCTGACTCCGAGTACGTGGCGCAGAACCCCATCGAGCTGCCCGAGGACAAGGCCACCGAGGTGCTGGAGCTCGTGGACGCGCTGGAGCAGGACGACGACGTCCAGCGCGTGTTCCACAACCTGGCGTGAGCGGGGCGGGTTCGCTGTCGCCCGGCAGGACACCTGAGGGGACCACCGCCGCGCTTCGCGGTGGCCCCCGTGAAGCACAGCGCTACTTGGTGAAGGTGATGGGCCCGTTGGACAGCGTGCTGTTGCCCGCGCCGTCCACGGCGCGCACCCGCCACGTGTGGCTGCCCGTGGCGAGGCCCGTCACCGACAGCTGCTCCGTGCCCACGCCGTACACCTGGAACTCCCACAGCGAGTACCCGAAGCCCGTCGCGCGCTCCACGCCGCGCATCCGTACGTAGCGCCCGACGCCGCTCAGGCCGGTGAGGTCATCCAGCCCGCCGTCGCCGTTCGCCTCCGTGTACAACGTCCGCCAGCCCGTGCTGCCGTCGATGGACGTCTCCACCACGTACCGGCGGCCGAACGCGGCCTCCCAGCTCAGCACCACGCGCTTGATGGCGTACACGCCGCCCAGGTCCACGGTGATGGACTCCGTGTCGGGGCTGGCTACGTCGTAGCGGCTGGCCCAGCGCGTCTCCGGGTTGCCGTCCACCGCGTCGTTGGGGCTGCCGAACTCGGACGACGTCGCCGCCACGTTGCGCCCCAGCGCCAGGTTGGTGCCCGTGCCCACGTAGGCCCGCGGCGTCACCGTGGGCGTGCGGTCCGCCCCGTCCACCACCAGGACGTACCGCGCCACGCCCGCGCCCACGTCCGTGGTCTGCTCCCAGATGAACGTCGTGGACGTACCCGGCACGGAGGCGCCGGCCGCCGGTGACAGCGCCGTGAAGGCCGCGGGCGGCGCGGTGTCGTTGAGCGTGAAGGTGGCCGTGGCGGACGTCGTCACGCCTCCCGCCCAGTTGTAGGCCCGCACGAACCAGGTGTGCTGCCCGTTGCCCAGGGACACGTTGGCCAGGGCCGCGGACGGCGTCTTCGTCGTCGCCGCCGGGAAGGGACTGCCGTCCAGATAGACTTCGTAGCGGTGGATGCCCGTCTGCGGGTCGCTGCTGGCCGTCCAGGTGAAGGTGGGCCGCGTGGTGAGGGTGGCGCCCGGCGCCGGCGTGAGCAACGTGAAGGCCGTGGGCGGCGTCGCGTCCGACAGCCCGAAGCCCTGGATGCCCGCGCCGTACTGGTACAGCGGGTTGCCGTACACCGGGGCAATGGGCAGACCCTGCGCGATGCGATGACGAATCTCCGCGCGCTGGGCCGCGGTGGCGCCCAGGTCGAAGGGCAGGTCCCACTGCTCCAACTGGTTGGTCTCCACGTCGGTGCCAATCTGCTCCAGCGAGCGCGGCAACTGCCACGGCAGTTGGCCTCGCGGCAGCACGTCACCGAAGAGCACGTCCGCCACCGCGACGCCGCCCATGTCGCCGGGTCGGTACGCCATCAGCAGCGCGTTCGTCTGCGGCACCACGTTCGTCAGGATGTAGGGCCGCGGCAGAATCATCACCGTCGTCACCGGGACGCTCTGCGCCCGGAAGCCGGTGATGAGGCCGTACTGGTTGCCCCACTGGGGCTCGTGCGGAGGGCCAATCGGGTCGCCCGGCAGGTAGGGCTTCTCCTTGTCCCACTCGGTGCCGTGGGTGAAGTAGCTCTCACCCACCACGACGATGGCCGCGTTGACGGTGACGCCCGCGGGGGCCGCGTCCTTGTAGACGGTGATGCCGTCCTGCTCCGCGCGCTGCTTGATGGCCTGGTAGATGGTGAGGTCGCCGAACTCCGTCCCGTGGAAGTCGGAGCGCCACGTCACCATGCAGGCCGGGTCATCCGCGCGGGGGCCCGCCACCACGATGCGCGAGCCCGCCGGGAGCCGCAGCGGCAGCGCGCCGTCGTTCTTCAGCAGCGTCATCGCGTTCTGCGCCGCGCGGCGCACCAGGGCCTTGTTGTCGGCCGTGTGCCACTCGGAGGTGCCCGCGGGGCCGCCGCGGTACGGGTCCTCGAAGAGGCCCAGGCGGAACTTCAAGTCGAGAATCTTCCGCACGGCCTCGTCGATGCGGGCCGGCGTGACGACGCTCTCGAAGTCTCCCATCTGCTGCGGGTTGGCGCCGCCCATGACGTCCGAGCCCGCCATCGCCGAGCGCGACCACGCCCCCGAGGGCAGCCAGTCCGAGCAGATGACGCCCGTGTAGCCCAGCTTCTGGCGCAGGTAGTTGAGGATGCCCGGGTTGTCGCCCGCGCCCCAGCCCTCCGGCCCCAGCAGCCAGCTGCCCGCGTAGCCGGGCATGATGCCGCTGGTGCCCGCCTCGATGGCCGCGTGCCACGGGCGCATGTGGTAGTGGATGGTGGTGCCGTCGTAGGTGATGCCGCCCTCGCCGCCGGCGCCCTGGCCCGGCCAGTGCTTGGTCGTCACCCAGAGGGAGTGCGGGTTCACCTCGGGGCCGCCCTGGAGGCCCGCCACCAGCGCGCGCGTCATGCCCGCCGCCAGGTCCGCGTCCTCGCCGCCGCCTTCCTGGATGCGCGGGTAGAGCACCTTGGTGCCCACCTCGGCCAGCGGCGACAGCGTGCCGCGGCTGCCCACCGCGACCTGCTCGCGGCGCTGCATGTCACCCAGCTCATAGACGGTGTCCAGGTCGCGCGCCGCGGCGAGCGCGGGCTGCGTGGGCCAGCTCGTCTTGAAGCCGTGGATGGTGTCACCCGCGTCGACGTGGGGGATGCCCAGGCGGGTGAGCGCGGAGGCGCGCTGGAAGCTCGCGATGTCGGTCGGGCTGAGCGGCCCCATCATGAAGCCGGCCTCCGGCACCGTCCGCGCCTCGTAGAACATCTGCAGCGCCTTCTCGTGCAGCGTCATGCGCGACATCAAGTCATTGACGCGCACGGAGATGGGGTTGGCCCAGTCCTCGTAGGGGTCGATGACGCCGTTCTTGTTCAGGTCGCGCCGGCCGTTGATGAGCGCGACGCCGTCCGCGGCCGTCTCCACCACCGGCAGGTAGACGCTGAAGATGCGCAGGTCGGAGCGGCTGGTGCCCCCGCCGCCCAGGTTGGCCACGACGTACCACTTGTACGTCCAGCGGTCGGGCAGGTCCTGCGGCAGCGTGAAGGAGGTGGCGGTGGTGGTGCCCACCTGGGTGAAGCGGTCCAGCAGGCTGCCGGGCGCCATCCAGTCGTAGTCGTCGCGGCTCAGGTTGACGAACACCGTGTAGCCGGTGGCGCCGGTGACGGGCGCCCACTGCAGCGTGGGCCGGCGGGTGGTGGTCAGCACCGCCTCGTTGGCGGGCGCCACCACGCGGAAGGCCCCCGCGACGGCGGGCGGCGGCGGCTTCGGATACGGGTCCGGGATGATGGTGCGGTCCCTGCCGTCCGGGTCGGTGATGATGGTGAAGATCTCCACCCGCCACTCCGCGCCCTGCACCGCCAGCGCGGACACCGTCTGCCCGCGCAGCACCGTGCCGGTGGACGTGGTGACGGCCAGCCGGATGTCCGTGTTGGGCGCGGTGGGGGAGAACTGGTTCTTCGACATCGTCACCACGGTGTTGGGCGGGAAGGTCAGCTCGTAGGTGAAGGGCCCGGGCGGGTTGCGCACCGACGGCGTGGTGTTGCCCTCCTCGGGCGTGGGCGTGACGCTGAGCGGCGCGGGTGACACGTTGATTTTCGCGTACGCCAGCTCGGGGAACATCAGCTTCACCGTCTGGGGCGTGCTCTGCGGCGGTGGCTCCTGCGGCCCGCCGCCGGGCGCGTACACCTCGAAGGACCAGAGCGAGTAGCCGTAGCCGGTGCCGCGCTCGATGCCCCGCACGCGCACGTAGCGGGCGCTGCCGGACACGGTGATGCTGCGGCTGCCGGGCGCGCCGTCGGTGATGGTGGGCGCCAGCGCCGTCCAGGTGCTGTCGTTGGTGGAGCCCTCAATCACGTACTGCTTCCCGTAGGCGCCCTCCCAGTCCAGCACCACGCGGCCGAGCTGCCGCGAGGCGCCCAGGTCCACGCGAAGCCACTGGGCGTGGGACGTGTCGTCGGAGGACCAGCGCGTCGATGCGTCGCCGTCCACCGCGTAGCCCGGCGCCAGGTGCGCGGCGTTGGCCTCCACGCTGGAGGCCGTCGCGGGCCGGCCACGGGCCAGGTCGCCCGAGGGATGCGAGTCCCCGTACACGGCGAACTCCCAGAGGGAGTAGCCGTAGTCGATGGCGCCCCGCTGCGTCCCGAGGATGCGGACGTAGCGGCCGTTGCCCGTCACCGCGAGGTCATCCACGCCGCCGTCGCCGTCCGTGATGACGCGCACGTCCTGCCACGCCGCGGCGTCGTTGGAGACCTGGACGCGGTAGCCCCGGCCGTACGCCGTCTCCCACGTCAGCACCACGCGGGTGATGGCCGTGGGCTGGCCCAGGTCCACGTAGAGCCACTCGCCCTCCGCGAACACGCTGCCCCAGCGCGTCCCGGCGTCGCCATCCACGGCGAAGTCGCCGGTGAGCCCGGGCTCCGCGGAGGACGTCACCACCGGACGGTTGAGCGCGAGGTTCGTGCCCGTCTGGGCCTCCGCGCGCGCTCCCACCACCATGAACAGCCATACCGCGACGACGGCGCAGGCCCTGGCCAAAGACAGCCAGGGGCCGTGCGTGCCCTGCACACGGGAAATCGGCACACGCATGGGAAAAGCGGACCGTTGGAGAAAGTAGGGGAGGGGGGTGAACCAGCACGCAGCGACGATGAACGGCGTCCGAGCGGTCCTTTCCTTTCTACGGTCTATTCTATTCCTTCGGCATCACAACAAAGTCAAATCGAAGCCGGAAAATGCGCCAAGTCGAGAAATATGGGTGTGTGACCTGGCGCGCATGTCGGTGTCTGGCTTCAGGCGTTGACGCCCACGCCCACCGGGCAGCTCACGCCGGTGCCGCCCAGGCCGCAGTAGCCACCTGGGTTCTTCTCCAGGTACTGCTGGTGGTAGTCCTCGGCGTAATAGAAGGGCGGCGCGGGGAGCAGCTCGGTGGTGATGGCGTCGAAGCCCCGGGCCGCGAGCGCCTTCTGGTAGGCGTCACGGCTCGCCTCGACGGCGCGCTGCTGGGCCTCGCTCGTGAAGTAGATGCCGGAGCGGTACTGCGTGCCCACGTCGTTGCCCTGGCGCATGCCCTGCGTCGGGTCATGGCTCTCCCAGAAGACGCGCAGGAGCTGCTCGAAGGACACCTTCTTCGGGTCGAAGACGACGCGGACGACTTCGTTGTGTCCGGTGAGGCCGCTGCACACCTCGCGGTAGGTGGGGTTGGGCGTCAGGCCTCCGGCGTATCCCACCGCCGTGCTGTACACGCCGGGCGTCTGGTAGAACTTCCGCTCCGCGCCCCAGAAACACCCCAGGCCGAAGTAGACCTCCTCCAGGCCTTCCGGCACGGGGCCCTTGATGGGCGTGCCCAGCACCTCGTGCTTCTCCGGGACGGGCATCACGTCCGAGCGGCCCGGCAGTGCCTCCTCCGGGGTCGGAATCCTCGGCTTCTTGGTCGGATTGAAGAACATGTCCCAGGCATAGCGGCCCGCCGGGCGCGATTCACCCCAGAAGGAGCGGGCGTGCGGGCGGAGGGTGGCAGGCCGTCCCACCTGCCGCGCTGCTTCATGTGCCCCCGAGCGTCGTGAGGGTGCGGGGCCAGTGGACGGTGAAGGTGGTGCCCTGGTCCCGGTTGGAGCGGACCTCCACGCGGCCCCCGTGTGCGCCGACAATCTGGCTGACGATGTAGAGGCCCAGGCCCAGGCTGCGTTTCTTCCTCGCGATGTCCTGCGGGAGCGCGCTCACGGGCATGCTCTTGAACGGGTCGAAGATGCTCGGCATCAGCTCGGCCGCAATCGGCTCCCCGGTGTTGTGGACCTCCAGCACCACCTCACGCGCCTCTCCGCGCACCGTGACACACACCGGCCTGTCCTCCTGGCCATGCTGGAGGGCGTTGGCCACCAGGTTGCCCAGCACCTGCGACACCCGGTCCGGGTCCCAGTTTCCCTGGGTGTCTCCGCTCGCCTCGAGCATCAGCGTGCGCTCCGGGGCGCTGACCTGGAGCTCCTCCAGCGTCGCCTGGCACACCTCCGCGAGGTCCATGGGCTGGCGGGCCACGGGAAGCCCCCCGCCCAGGCGGGTGCGGGCGAAGTCGAGGATGTCCGTAATCATGCGCCCCATGCGCGCGGTGGCCTTGCGGATGCGGTCCACGGCGCGGCGCTCGGGCGGTGCAAGGTCCTCGGCCCGCGTCAACTGGAAGGCCGAGGCGTTGATGGCGTTGAGCGGGTTGCGCAGGTCGTGTCCCAACACCGCCATGAGTTGTTCCCGGAAGTCCACCGCCCGCTGGAGCACGGCCTCGGCCCGCTTGTGGTGGGTGACATCCACCACCGTGCAGCTCAAGCCCAGCACCCCCTGGTCTGGCGTGCGGACCGGGTGGAAGCTGGCCTGCCACGTTCGCAGGTCTCCGGCGTTGGTGAACTCGAACGCGTCCACCGGCTCACCTGTCTCAATCATGCGGCGGAACAGGGGCTCGAGCGTGTCCACCGCCGTCACGGGGGCCATCTCCTGGAAGCGGCGGCCCAGGTGGGCTTCTGGCGAGTGGCCGTTGATGTCCGCCATGGCCTGGTTGATGCGCACGAAGCGCAGGTCCCGGTCCAGCAGGGCGATGCCCATGGGCGTGGAGGCCAGCAGCGCGTCCAACTGCGCCAGTGAGCGCTGGGCGTCCGCGTGGGCCTGACGCTCGCGGGCATGGAGCCGGTCATGTACCAGGTACGCGGTGGTCCGCTGCGCCATGGTCCGGAACAGGAGTGCGTCCGGCTCGGAGAAGACGAAGGTGGTGCGCGAGCTCATGTACGCGATGCCCAGGAGCTGGTCGCCGTCCAGCAGCGGCACGCCGTAGACGGCGCGCAGCCCTTCCTGCTTCAGCGCGGGCAGCGCGATGCGCGGGTCCGTGGACGCCGAGCGCAGCGCCAGCGGCTGGCGCTGGCGGGCCACCTCGCCCACGAAGCCCTCGTCCAGCGTCAATGACGCGCCGAGTGTCTCGTCCGCGCCCAGGCCCACCGCGGCGCGCACCACCAGCGCGTCCCCCTCCACCAGCAGCAACGCCGCCGAGTCCACCGAGAGCGCGGACTCCACCAGGACGGAGAGCAGCCGCGAGGGGAGGCCGTCCATGGAGGGGCTCTCCAGCGCGGCCTGCGTCATCCGGTCCAGGGCCTGGAGGATGCGCTGCCGTCCCTGGGAGAAGGACGTCATCGTCCGGGTGACAATCCGGTCCAGCGCGTCCTCCATCCGCTCCAGCTCGCCCGGCGCGAGGAAGGCCGCGTCGGCCTCCAGCCTGTGGAGGATGCACTTGCGCAGGAGCGCGTACTCGGACGCCACCTGTCCCAGGTTGAAGCCAGCGTCCAGCCGGGACATCGCGTGCTCGTCCGGCAGCGTGGTGAGGATTTCGTCCGAGTCGTGGTCGACGAGGTCCGCGAGCACGCAGAGCAACTGGGGCACGTGGTCCAGCAACCAGGAAGGCTGCGTCGCGTGCCCCGCGTGGAGCGTTCGCATGACCTGCTGCCAGTCCTCCAGCACTTCCTCCTGATGGGCGCGCAGGAACTCCGCGGCCCTGAGCGTCCGAGCCCCGGGGGCCTGCTTGTCGCCCGCTGTGCGTGACTCTGTCTCCAGCATCACCGGCCTCCCGAGGCCCTGGGGCCGCCCACGCCGCCGTTCACTTCCATTCTGGGGACGATGGCGCCTGCGTGCCTCGTCCCACCGTTCGTCCGGACGTCCAACTTCGGGCGCTTGCCGCCGTGTCCGCACGCCGTGGAGCTGTGGGCCCGCACGGGCTCGGTTAGGGTGGCTGCAAGATGCGCACGCTCCTGCTGACCCGCTCCGACGTCTCCCGCAACCTGCAGGCCCCCCTCTTGCTGGAGGACCTGCGCGAGGCCTTCCGCACCGACGCCCTGGCACGCACCGTGGCACCGCAGCGCGCCCGGGCCTCCCTCCATGCCGAGGGCACCGCCCTGGTGCTGTTCCCTGGCAGCCTGCCCGCCATCCCCGCCTACTCCGTGAAGGTACACGCGAAGTTCCCCGGCCAGTCGCCGGCGATTCGAGGCGTGGTGCACCTGCACGACGTCGCTACCGGCGAGCTGATGGCGGTGATGGACGCCGGCCACCTGACGGCGGTGCGCACGGGCGTGGTGGGCGCGCTGTCGGCGGATGTGCTGGCGCGGCCGGACGCCAGCCGGGTGGCGCTCATCGGCGCGGGCCGGCAGGCGGTGCTGCAGCTCAAGTCGTTGCGGCTGGTGCGCTCGCTGACGCACGTGCGGGTGTTCGACACGGCGCCGGAGCGCTCGCTCGCCTTCGCCACGCGCATGTACCAGGAGTTGAACCTGCCGGTGCGGATGGCGGAGACCCTGGAAGAAGCCGTCTCCGACGCGGACATCGTCGTGACGGCGACGTGGAGCCGTCACCCCTTCCTGCACCCCGGCATGGTGCGGCCGGGCACGCACCTCATCGCGCTGGGCGCGGATGAGCCGGGCAAGACCGAGCTGTCCGCGGAGCTGCTGCGCCAGTCGCGGTTCATCGTCGACCACCGGGGCCTGGCGGTGTCCACCGGCGCCGCGGGCGCGGTGGGCCTGGGGGAGGAGGCCATCCACGCGGAGCTGGGCGAGGTGCTGGCCGGCTTGAAGCCCGGCCGCACGTCCGAGGCGGACGTCACCGTCTTCGCGGCGGTGGGCCTGCCCTTCCAGGACCTGGCGGCGGCCTGGCACGTCTACCAGTCGGCCCAGGGTGACGACGCCGTGGGCGGGTTGGACTTCGACGCATGAGGCGCAGGGTGCTGGAACTCCTGTCGCGCATCGGCCTGACGCGGCCCGCGCTGCGCGCGTGGGCGATGTACGACTGGGCGAACTCGGCCTTCATCACCACCGTCGTCACGGTGGTGTTCCCGCTCTACTACGCCTCCGTGGCGGCGCAGGGCCTGCCGCGCGAGATGGCCACCAGCCGCTTCGCCACCGCCACCGCGGTGGCGCTGAGCGTGGTGGCGGTGCTGTCACCGGTGCTGGGCGCGCTGAGCGACCGGGCCGGGCGCATCAAGCACATGCTGGGCATCTTCGCGGGCCTGGGCATGGTGTCCACGCTGGCGCTGACCACGGTGGGCCCGGGTGACTGGGAGTGGGGCCTGCTGCTCTTCGGCTTGGGCAACGTGGGCGTGACGGGCAGCATCGTCTTCGCGGACGCGCTGTTGCGGCACATCGCCCGGGACGACGAGCTGGACCGCGTGTCCACCGCGGGCTACGCGCTGGGCTACCTGGGCGGCGGCCTGCTGCTGGCCGCGCAGTTGGTGCTGCTGATGAAGCCCCAGTGGTTCGGACTGGCGGACGCGGGGGCCGCCTCGCGCGTGGCCTTCGCCTCCGTGGCGGTGTGGTGGGCGGTCTTCTCGGTGCCCCTCTTCCGGCACATCCCCGAGCCGAAACCGGACGTGTCCGTCCAGCGTCCCCCGCTGTCCCTGCGCGGCATCTTCACGCAGCTGGCGAGCACGCTGAGCGGGCTGCGCCAGCACCGTCAGGCCTTCCTGCTGCTGGTGGCCTACCTGCTCTACAGCGACGGAATCGGCACCATCATCCGCTTGTCCACGCTGTACGGGACGGAGCTGGGCATTGGCCGGGGCGCGCTGATTGGCGCGTTGCTGCTGACGCAGGTGGTGGGCGTGCCGTGCGCGGTGCTGTTCGGCCGTGCCGCGGGGCGGGTGGGGGTGAAGCGCGCGCTGATGTTCGCCCTGGCGGTGTACATGGGGGTGACGTTCCTGGGCTACTTCATGCGCACGCCGGCGCACTTCTTCGCGCTCGCGTTGCTGGTGGGCATGGTGCAAGGCGGCAGCCAGGCCTTGAGCCGCTCGCTCTTCGCGCAGATGGTGCCCCGGGACAGGGCGGCGGAGTTCTTCGGCCTCTTCAGCGTCTTCGAGAAAGTCACGGCGGTGGCGGGCCCGCTGGTGTTCGCGGCCACGGTGGAGCTGACGGGCTCCAGCCGGCAGGCGGTGCTGTCCCTGCTCTTCTTCTTCGTGTCGGGCGCGGCGGTGCTGTCCCGGGTGGACGTGGCCGAGGGGCGACGCGCGGCCCGCGACGCGGAGGCGCGTGCCGGATGGCGCGGCGACGTCGCACCGGAGGCCACCTCGGCCCTGGAGGGCGCGCCTGACGCGGGCCGCGGCGCCTGAGCCGTCAGTGCCTCGCGGGTGGGGCTTCCCGGGGCGCGGTGGAGCCCGCGTGAGACTGCGGGCGGGCGCTCGGTTGAGGCCGCCGCGTGAGCGGGATTGTGTGGCCACCGGGTGCCTGCCCGGCTGCCCGGCGTTCCACCCGTGCGGGGCTCTGGCCCGGGTGGCCGCCCGCCAGGACGTGGCCATCTTCGCCCCTGGGGAGGTGCATATGGTCGTTGGTTTCTTGGCGTCGCGGCCGGGGCGGTGGCTCCGCATCGTGACGGGCGCTGGGATGGTGGTGGGCGGACTGGCGTCAGGGACGTCGCGAGGCGCGGCGGTGGCGCTCTTGGGCCTGGGGCCCCTGGTGGCGGCGGCCCTGGACTGGGTGCCCATGGCGGCGCTCTTCGGCCTGCCCATGGACGGCCCGACGCTGCGGCGCGAGCTGGGGGTGTCCGACGAGGCGTCGTTGCTGGAGGGCTTCCCTCGCGCGTCCATGCGGGACGTCTCGCCGACGCTTCACTGAAGGCAGACCCGCGGCGCCGGGCCTTGGGGGCTCAGCCCTTGCGGACCTGGAAGGGGATGTCGAGCGTGCCCAACGGCGCGCCGCTCTCCGCGTCCACGAGCCGGGCCTGGAGCACCACCTGGCCTTCGCGCGAGCCCACGCCCTGGAAGTAGAGGAAGCCCGACATGCGGCCACCGGGCTCGAGCGTTCCCTCCGGCAAGGCCCGTTGCAGCATGTCCCGCGTGGGCAGGGGCTCACGGCATTGGTAGCCGGCGTAGTACGGGTCCGGGTAGTACGGGCCCATGTACGAGCCCACGCCGAAGCCGCCAAACGGCCGGTAGCGCCCGTAGCCCCAGCCCGAGGAGAAGCCGAGCGCGGCCCCCGAGCCTCCCCTGCCCTCCTGTCCCGAGATGACGGTGTCTCCCAGCGACAGCGGCGCCAGCGCCGCGTAGCGGAAGCGCGACTGCGTGCCCACGAGGGAGAAGACGTCGTACTCGATGCGCAGGGGGCGCTGGCCGCGGTTCTCCAATTGAATGAAGACGGGCGTGAGGCTGCGCTCCAGGTTCTTCGGCGTGCCCTCCCAGGCCGTGCCATCCGCGACCAGGACGATGCCGTCCGTCGCCGCCTTCGCGGCGTTCGCGTCGCTCTGGAGGACCTGGGTGCCCGGCGAGGGGCGCAGCTGCGTCTGGGCCGCGCACCCCGTCAGGATGAACAGCGCCGCCGTGGTGGGCATGAGGGCTCGCATGGACAGTCTCCTCGGGGGTTCATGGGGATACGGGCTCCGCGGCGGCATGGGGCCACGCGGGAGAGGTCAGGGCGCTCCAGTCCTGTCCGCGCGCCCAGTCCTCGAAGGTGTGCCAGCGGACCTCCGGGAAGCGGTGCCGCAGCGTGAGGACGTCCGCCTGGTAGCCTTTGCGGTCCAGCCATTCGTACATGGCGGCCAGGTCCTCGCTGCGCTCACGGATGTAGTCCAGGGAGAGCTGCTCGTAGTGGATGCGGTGGCCGCTCACCATGGACAGCAGCCCGGCGGCCTGCTGGCCCGTCACCTCGTCGGAGGCCACCTCGATGCGTTGCTCCTCGAAGCGCTCCGGCTCCTCCATGACGCGGACGGAGAAGGCCGCCAGGTCCTCCAGGGCCACCATCTGCAGGCCGCGCGTGGGCGACAGGCCCATGGCGAGCACGCCCGCCTTCAGCCCTTCTTCGAACATGCCGCTGGTGAAGTTCTCCATGAAGAAGGTGGGCCCCAGGAGGGTGTAGGGCAGGCCGCTGGCGCGAACGTGCAGCTCGATGCGGTGCTTGCTGTCGAAGTGGGGGATGCCCGTCAGGCGGTCCGCTCCGGCCACCGACGAGTAGACGTAGTGCTGCACGCGCGCGAGCCGGGCCGCGTCCGCCAGGTTCTTCCCGTGGCGGACCTCCGCCTGCACGCCGCCCGGGCCAAAGGGCGTGGCGGCGGCGAACATGGTGTCCATGCCGTGGGCGGCGTGGGCGATGGAGTCCAGGTCGTCGTAGTCCCCGACGGCCAGCTCGGCGCCGAGCGACTCGAGCTCCCGGGCGGCGGGGGAATCCGGATGGTGGACGAAGGCGGTGACGCGGTGGCCGCGTTGCAAGAGCTTCCGCGCGACGGCACCGCCCTGCTGGCCAGTGGCGCCGGTAACGAGCACGGAGCGTGAGAAACCCATGGGCATGTGTGCACCTCGTGACGACAGATGTCCGGAAGTTGGGGATGACGGACGCCGCTGGCGAGCACACCGTGGGCGCATCGAGTCTCAGTGTCAGGGGTTGCCGGGCGGCCGGGCCAGCAGGCGGCCTGGGCGTCTGCTGCCTTGCCGCGTCGTTCCGAAGACCTTTGGGGCGCACGGTGCTTGCTTGGGTGCGGCGCCTCCTCGTGGGAAATGTCATGGTCCCGCTCACGATGAGCAAGCGTGACAAGCTTCAGGACTCCGAGCTGGTGGTGGCCGCCCGGGCACTCGACGCGGAGTTGGTGCGCTTCGAAGCCCAGGCCGAGCAGCTCGAGAAGGCGCCACTTCAAGCCGAGAAGCACCTGGAGCGCGCCTCGGCGATGCTGCAGGGGCTGGCGGACCTGGATGAGCAGCTCAGGGGGCGGGTGACGGCGCTGGTGGGGGCCATCTCGAAGGTGAGAGACCGGCAGCAGACGCAGGCCGAGGCCATCCACCTGCGTGCGCAGGAGCTCCAGCGGCGCACCGAGGTCTTCAAGGACCTGCTCGTGCGTTATGGCGCCCTGGGACAGAACGCGGGCGAGCTGAACGTGCAGATGCAGCAGTTCGCGCAGCAGCGGCAGGCGGCGAAGACGCCGGAGGAGAACGCCGCGCTGGCGGGGACCTTCCAGGCGCTCCAGGAGCGGATGTCCCAGGTGGCGGACGAGGCCCATTCGCTGGCGCGGGCCGCGGAGGAGCAGGCGTTCCTCGACGTGGCCCGGCAGGCGGACTCCCTGCGTCAGCAGCTGTTGTCGGCGCGGAACAAGATGTCGCTGTTGCAGGCGAGCTTCGGCGGTGGGGCGGCTAGCTGAGGTACGTGGGGGCGAAGTCGTCCGGGCTTTCGATGGGGCGCCGTCCCGAGAAGCCGTCGAGCATGGCGTGCCAGTGGGAGACGGCGGGGTCTCCGAAGCGCCAGCACAGGTAGACTTGCTCGCCGCCCCGGTGGGCGCGGAAGTCCACGAGGCCGTCGGCGCCCTTGATTTCCAGCCCCATTTCCTGGAGCTGGAGGAGCTCGCCGCGGATGCGCTCGAGGAGGGTGTCGCGCTCGTCGCGCAGGGAGGCCAGGCTCGAGTCCTTGGGGTTGGGTGCGGCGCCCAGCTCATCCGCGAGCTGCTGGGCGCGCTCCACCCACGGGCGGACCCGTTCAAAGGTGCGCGTCAACAGCGGCACCAGCCGGTTGGCTTCTTCCACGCTGAAGTAGCGCATCCCCCCGAGCATGCATCGGCGGGGCCTGCGCCCGCTACTGTCCCGGTGCGTGGGGGGGCCAGCTTGTC
Source organism: Myxococcus sp. SDU36 (assembly GCF_030168875.1). Taxonomy (NCBI): domain Bacteria; kingdom Pseudomonadati; phylum Myxococcota; class Myxococcia; order Myxococcales; family Myxococcaceae; genus Myxococcus; species Myxococcus sp. SDU36. The sequence goes on along the minus strand of NZ_CP077414.1, from coordinate 6,063,119 downwards.
GCCCAGCCCGCGCTAGGCTGCGTCACGCGGGGATGGGATATAAGCGGCTGTCAGTCGCTTCAAGTCAGCCTTTGCTGCTTGAATCCGCTTCACATGGAGGACTCATTGTCTATGAGGCTCGCGGCGGCGTTTCTGTTGTGCTCGCTCGGATGTTCGAGTGCTTCGCTTCAATCGGAGGCGTCTGACGACTACGGGTTCGAGACAGGGAGTCGGCACGTATGGGTACGTGGCCCTTGGGCGGACATTGAACCGTCCCGTGACGTGGATGCGGTTATCGACCAGCTATGCCCTGCAGTGATGCGACTTCCTCGCGCAAGTGAACGAGATTATGGCCAGGAGTACTGTGGCCTCATCTACTCCTTGGGCGACGGAGTTTTCTATGCCAGCAAGGGCTCACCCTTGGGGGAAACGCAGTTGGTGGGAGCCTCCAGGCGAAAGTCGTGTTTTTCGCCTCGCCGCGTGGTCGATGGGCGTGGACGAACTGTTCCCTTTGCGGATTTCCATAGCCATCCCTGGTCGCCTTCGCCCATGTCCCCCAAGGACCGACAGGGTGGCAATCAGCGATGGTTCATCAGGCTCCAGTTCGATACGTCATGTCACCTCCAAAAGCTGATACCCCATGTTGGCGAGACGCGACCAGGTGAGGTCTATGAGCGTGTGGACAGACGATGGAGACTCGTGGGGATCATCAAGCCCGAGGACAAGGCAGTTGGCCGCATCACCGCGATTGAGGACGTGCGAGACTAAGATGCGCCTCGGGCTGCTCGTTCCGCTCTGTTTAGCGCTGCTTCCAGGCTGTGCGTTGTTTCGGCCCGCGCCTCGGCCTGCGAAGGCGTCGCCTGACGAAGCCGCGCGCTACCGATTTCCCGTGGTGCTTCCCTCCGAGGGGCAGCATGTCCTGCCGGGGGCGATTGCCGCTGCTGTCGCGTTCGCCATGGAGGACTTCCTGCCGTTGGGTGCGCAGCCTCGTCGGGGCGCGACGCCCACAGAGGTTTGTGCCTCGCAGCGCCAGTCCTATGACGTGACGGCTGTTCCGGGGGCGGATGCCGTGGTCTTCGTCAGCTTCTCCGCCCGGCAGGACGCCTGCCGCGACATGGAAGGACCTCCCCTGTCGGACGTTCCCATCGTCTACGCCGTGGATACGGCCAGGTGGGTCATTCTCTCTGTGCAGAAGTAGCAGGCCCGCGCGCTATCGGCCGCGCAGCAGGGACGCGTGATTGTCACCCAGCCAGCGCTGGGCTGTGTCCCGCAGCGGGAACAGGGCTTCGCGCTCACGGAAGGCTGGCGTGTGCTCCGGTGCGCAACGCCCCTCGTTGCTCGTTCCGTCGTCGAGGTCCGCGTGCAACATCGCGTGGAAGACGAGGTAGTCCACCACGAACGCGGGCACATGCGGCCGGTCCAGCGCGGGATGGATTCGAATCTCTCGCAGCCGCGCGTCATAGCCGCCGACGTGGATGCTGCGACGCTTCGTGCCGGCCGGCTTGCGCGCCCACCCCACGTCCACCTGCACCCGGCCGTCGAACCAGCTCGCGTTGAGCCGGGCGAAGACGGCCTGCAGGTCGAAGCAGCGGCCTCTCGCGCGCAGCGGCTTCCCCGGACGTCGCTCCCGGCGGACCCGTTCGCTGTGCGCGTGCGCGTAGGACTCCAGCACCTCGCCCGCCTGTGCATCCGCCCGGCCCGCATACGCCGCCATGGCCTGCACCACCGCATCCGGCGCGCCAAGGAAGAGGTGATGCACGCGCAGACGCAGGCCTTCTTCTCCCCGACGAAAGCTCACCAGCGTGGCCCGGTTGTCCGTGAGCCGCAGATGCACCGGCACGCCGAGAATCGAAGACAACCGCCGCGCCAGGTCCGCCGCCAGCGGAAGCGCTTCCTCACGGGCCGGAGTCCGGCTCCGCACCCCGGTGCTCGCGCGCGGCTCCGCCGACACGTCCGCGCGCTCAGGCGCCGCCGTATCGAACAAGCCCAGCTGTGAGGTCGGGTGCGAGGCCATCCACCGTCAAAGGTAAGCTCCCCGGCGCGAGGATTCCAGGAGGATGCTCGCTCCCCGGACGGAGAAGCGCCGCGCGCTGTTCGAAAATGTCGGGGGTTTATCGCTGCCGCCGCTCGCTCAGGACCCGCGGCAGAGCCGGTCCACCCGGTTCAGCATCGTGGGCGTGCGCGACGGCCCATGCATCCGCCGGATGTGCTCCGCCGCCGTGGCCGCGTCCATGCCCGCCGCTCCGACGAACAACGGCCGCAGGCTCTTCCCCCGCACCACGGGCACCGACGGCCCCGTGGTGACATAGGCCGTCTTCGCCACGCCAATGACGGGCACCTCCCGGTTGAGCGCCTCGTACAGGTGTGCCCCCAGCCCGGGCCGGTCCTCGCCGAGCCACGCATAGCCATCCACGATGATGGCCTCCAGTGGCACCTCCACCCGCGCCAGCACCCGGAGCAGGTGCGGCAGCTCGCGGCGGTAGAACTGCCCAGGCTCATAGGGCGCGGCGGCGGGCCCATGCTCCACCAGGTGCGAGGCTTCGTGCCCATCCGCCCAGTTTCGGAACAGCACGCACCCGGCCACGGTGAGCTCGGGGCGGTAGTCCACGTCCACGCAGGCAAGCATCGCTTCGTCCTCCCGACTCAGGGCGCCTGGAAGTCCTCGAAGGAGACCTTCGCGGCGCGAAGTTGCTCCATCATCTCCGGAGAGGGCGTCTGCGTGGTGCGGTAGCGCGGCGGCCACAGCTCCGGCACCGGCGTGAGACATCCGCCCGCGATGCGCTGCACCTCCCGCCACGGCACGGTGAAGAACTCCTCGCCTTCCGCCGTGGGACGGACGGCGACCATGTCCGCCTCCGGCAGCAAGGCGTCCACGTCATGCGACCAGACACACCAGGAGATGGGGAACTCGTCCCGCTTGCGCGCCGTCGCGCTGTAGCTGGCGACGAACACGTCCACGCCCTGCTCCTCATGGAGCGCGTCGAGCGCCTCCTTCTGCGCGCTGTACTCCGCCAACGCCAGGCGGATGTGGGCCAGCCGCACCCGGTTCGACAGCACGTCCTGCCCGGGATGCACGTAGGGCACCACGCGTCCCGCGTCGTCCACCGTGTACAGGGCGGGCGTCAGGCACCGGGTCGCGGCCGCGTACTCCCGTTCGGCGCTCTCGCTCAGCCGTGCCACCAGCTCCGGACGCGCGTCACCACCGATGAGCAGCGTGGAGCGCTCCGGGAGGATGGCGATGGGCCGCCCCTCCACGCGCCCGGCGAAGGACGCGAGGAACCCCGGGCGCAGCAGCCGGGACGTCTCGTAGGTGTCGCGCGTCTCCACCGTCCACAGCGGGCCGTGCTCCTCGTCGTAGAGCTCCACGCCTTCGTCCGGAAGGCGGGCCAGGTTCGCGTGGGCCGCCGTGAAGGCCTCCTCCTCGGTGATGCCCCATGTCTCCAGGTGCCGGCGCTGGACGAACATGGCGGACTCCGGCAGGTCCATCACCAGCAGCTCGCGCAGGAAGGGCAGCGTGCGCCGCCCCACCATCTCCCGGTCCGCATCCGCCTGCTTCTGCAGCGACATGCCGAAGGTGGACGCGCGCAGCACGGGGAGCAGCAGCTCACGCGCCTGCTCCCACGGGAGCGTATCCGGCGACTCCTGCCACAGCGCGCGCAGGTAGCGCTGGATGAGCTGGACGCGCTGGTCGGGCGGCAGCTCGCGCGTGTCCGCGAAGAGGTTGTCCAGGAAGAAGGTGCCGTCACTGCCGGCACGGGTGATGTCGAGCCCGTAGTCCTGCGTGCGCCGCACCACCTTCTCCACCGCCGGGTCGGTGCGCAGCAGGGCCTCCACCTGCCGCATCAACGCCTCGCGCGGCTCCACCGCCCAGTCGTTGGCGGGGCCGGGAGGAGTCTCGGCGGCCGTTGGTGTCTTCCTCCCGAAAAGCCTGCCCCAGAACCCCATGCTCGCTCCCACGTATGTGTCCGCGGCGAGGTTATGCCCGGTGGCCCGTGGGCTCCACCGGAACACGCAGGTCCCGTCACAAAGCCAGGAATGCGAGCAATGCGCCCAGGTCCTCGTCGGACAGGGTCTCCAGGCCGTAGAGCGGCATGTTGCCCCCGACACCGAAGAACTGGCCGTGCCGCACCTTCTCGATGACGACCAGTGACTTGGGCACGCCGGGGAACAGCGCGTCGTAGTCGTCCGTCACCTCCGGCAGAATCGACGCCAGCTCGGTCAGCCGGCCCGCGCCGGTGTGGGGCTCGCCGTGGCAGCTCTGGCAGGCCTCCACATAGACTTGCTGTCCGCGCGTCACGTCACCGCGTGTGACTTCGACGATGTCCTTCACCACCGTGAAGGGGCGGGCCGGCGCGGACGGGCTCGGGCTGATGCTCACTAGGTACTCGTACAGTGCCCGGCTCTGCGGAGAGTCCTTCGGCAGCGGCGTCACGCCCCGCATGAAGTTCACGTAGCAGAAGTTCACCGCGTCCAGCAGGCGCGTCTCGAAGCCGCCCCACCAGCGCTCCCGGAACGCCGAGTCATACAGCGTGTAGCCGGAGTCCATCCGCCCCGCCGGCGCGGTGGGCGTCGTCGCGTGGCACGTCGCGCACGAGAAGCTGTTGAAGCCGCTCTCCGACAACCGCGAGTCGTTGAACAGCACCTCGCCGTACTCCGCCGCCGGCACGCGGCCATCGCCGCCGTCGTCACAGCCCGTCATCACCAGGGCCAGCGCCACCACCCCCCATGCCGCGCGCTTCATGGCTGCCCCCGCAGGATGCTCACCGAGTCCGGGAAGATGCCCACCTCCACCGTGCCCATCACCGTGCCTTCCACCAGGTCCACCGCGTGCAGCGTGCCCGGCTCCACGTGGTCGCCTTCGCAGACGACCAGGCCGATGCGCTCGTCGGGTGTCAGCGTGACTTGATGCACGTTGAGACAGCCAGCGTCCGCAAGCTGCACCTCGCGCAGCACGGTGCCCGTCTCCGGGTCGATGACGGCCAGCGCGTCCACCAACTGGTAGGGCATGTACAGCGTGCGCCCATCCGCGGTGAAGGCGCCGAACATCGGCGGCCCGCGCAGCGGCACGGCGCGCTCGGGCATCATCGTGCGCGTCTGGGGATTGAGCACCTGCACCTGCCGGCTGGCCATGGAGCTGACCCAGACCTCGCCCGTGGTGGGGGACTGCGTCAGCGCGTAGGGCTGGTGCCGGGGCGTCACCGCGCCGCCCGAGCCCGCCGCCACCTTGACCCGTGTCACCGGCGGGTTCGCCTCCGCGAGGTCGACGATGGCCACCTCGTCCGACCAGCAGGCGATGTAGGCCGTGCGCTCGTCCGCGGACAGGCGCACCGCGTGAGGCGCGGGGCACACCTCCACCATGGCCTTCCGAGTCATCGTCCGCGCGTCGATGATGGCCAGGTTCGCGTTCATGTCGGATTCGGGGCGGCCCTGGCGCGCCATCTCGGCAATCTTCAGCGTGTCGAAGTGCGTCTGGTACAGCGTGCTCCCATCCGCGGTGATGATGACGTCGCCGGGGTTGGGGTTCACACGCACCGAGCCCACGAGCCGGTTGTCGCGCGCGTCCAGCTTCAGGCAGTAGCCGTCATCCGCGCCAGTGCCGTGGGCCCCATGCGGCCCCGAGCCCCCCCCTGGCACGTAGTTGGAGATGCCGACGTAATAGAAGTCCCCCGCCGGCGACACGGCGGTGTGGTGCGGTCCTTCCAGCTCCACCGGGTTGAGCCCCACCGGCACGCGCGCAAGCTCGCGGAAGTCCGGCGTGCCCACGGTGTTCAGCTCCACCAGGCTGAGCGTGTCGTCCAGACTGTTGGTGACCAGGATGCGTCCGCCGGGGCCCGGCGGTGGAATGAACGTTCCTTCCCGCCAGGGCTCCTCGTGCGCGTAGTCCAGCCCTTCCGGCGGCGTCACGCCCACCACCCGCGCCGAGTTCTCATCACAGCCGGCCATCAGCAGCGCCAGCGCCGGCATCCACCACGGGGCCCGGTGTTTCATCGTGAAGTCTCCATGCGGATGGTGTGGGGTGCCTCCAAGCGATACGGACCTTCCCGCAGCCGGTTCTGGACCAGGTAGGCGCTGGTCACCTGGACGCGGAGGTCCTGACCCGAAGCCGCACGGAGCACGTCCCAGGTCGCCGCGTCGAGCTGCCACGCCATGTCCGACGTCAGCAGCTCCACCGGACACCGCCGCCCGGGCACGGTGACCTGCACCCAGTAGAAGTCGCCGGTGACGGGCGGCAGGTGCGCCTGGGCGGATGGCAGCAGCAGGTTGCCCAGCCACGCCAGCATGGCCCGGGGTGTCTCGCGCGGGCGGACGGGCGTCAGGGGCGCGTGGGATGGAAGCCGGGAGGCCAGCGGAGAGAACCAGCGCCACGTGGGCGGCGCCGCGTCCGAAGCATAGGTCTGACCTTGGACGGGGGACTCCAACGTCACCGCCATGGAGCTGTCGGTGGGCCGGCCTTGCGCGTCGACGAAGGTGCGCCACGCCTCGTCGGTGGCATCGCCGCTGTAGAGCGGCTCGCCGCACGCTTCGCCCGGTGGCGCGTCCTCGCCGCCGTCGCAGGCGGTGCCCAGCACCAGCAGCGCGGCCGCGCAGGGGGCCCACCGCGGCTTTCGATTCGGGAGTGTCATCAGGAGCCTATCGGTGCGGACGCCGTGGGCCACGGCGCCTCGGGAGGAGGGAGGACAGCAGCAACAGCAGGGGAAGGGGGGGACCCGAGGCGGCGGCGCAGCCACCGGACTTCGGCTCGGGTGGCTGTTGCCCCGCGTCGGCGGTGCCCGCGTCCGGTGTCCCCGCGTCGGGCGTGCCCGCGTCCGGCGGCGGTGGTGGCTCCTCCACGCCACCATCCGGGTAGAGCGGCGCGCCCAACTGCTCCGCGAGCTGCGGCCAGCGGGCAGGGCACAGGTCCCGCACGGGGGTTCCACGCGGGCACAGCTGCGTGCCCTGGATTTCGTACAGCGCGAAGAGGTGCTCCCAGGTGCGGCCCTGGTCCGTGCTGCGCGCCAGGGCCCAGTCATGCAGCCAGGTGGAGCCGCAGCCGTAGAGCGTCTCGCCGTCGCGCAGCACGCACGCGTTGCCGGTGGGCAGGGGCTGCTTCTCCAGCGGGCCGGTGCTCGAGCCCATGAAGAAGTAGTTGAGGGTGCCCACCCAGGCGGTGCCGCCATCGGAGGACAGGTCCATGTTGATGAACGTGTCATCCAGCACCGTCACCTGCGTCAGCGTGCGGCCCCCGTCCTCGCTGCGCAGCAGGTGCGTGTAGCCCTGGGCGGACACGCGCACCCACACCCCGTCCACGGCGACGGGGTCCACCGCCACCACCGTCAGCGCGTAGGGCCGCAGCAGCTCCGGCAGCGCGTGGGGGAACTCCTGCCAGGTGTCGCCCGCGTCGTCGCTGCGCAGCACCACCATCTGGTTGTTGGAGACGCCCGACACGTAGAGGCGGCGGGGGTCCACCGGAGACACGCGCACCGCGTTCAGCTCCAGCCCCGTGCGCAGCAGCGGCGTGGCGGTCCACGTCTCCCCGCCGTCGTCGGAGCGGTACACGCCGTTGGCGATGCCGGGCCGTCCGGTGACGGCGTGGAAGACGCGGTCATCGGTGGGGTGGGCCGCCAGCCCCGTCACCCAGGTCGACTTGAAGAAGGGGTGCGTGCGCCAGGAGCAGCCCGCGTCCGGGGAGTGGAGCAGCGCGCTGCCGGTGGCGGCGAGGATGTCTCCGGTTTCCCGCCACAGGTAGGCCTCCGGGCGCCATCCGCCATACCCCATGGCATCCGGACACACCCAGCGCCACGTCTTGCCGCTGTCGCGGGAGATGACCGCGCCGAACGTCGTCCCGGAGAAGAAGTCCTGGGGGTGGCCTCGGCGGAGGGTGATGTTGGACGTCTCCGGGAGGCCCGCGTGGGCATGCGCCGCCATTCCAGGCAGCAAGGCCAGGAGGGACGCGATGGTGCTCCAGGCGACCGTGATGCGCGACTTCATGCCAATGGACTCCGGGAGGACGTGCCGGCCTCCCACGTGAACGTTCGCCTCGCCGGAGCATAGCGGGGGCAATCGCGGGCCCGGAGCCTCGCGAGGATGCTCGCCTCCCCTCATGGGGTCTGCTACGCACGGCGCTGTATCCGGCACGTGGAGCGCCCAGGGGGTGGGCACCGGGGTGCCTGGGGGAGTTCACGGCATGGCACGTTCCTCGGTGGAGCCCGCGCACGGTGACGAGTTGCCCGCCAGCACGGGCCCGCGGCCTTTCTGGGAGGCGGTGGCGCAGGGGACGGTGGACGTGGCCGTCCGCACCTACGAGGCCCTGGCGGCGTCGCAGCGGGACGCCGTGCTGGCGGAGTCCTCGCGCGCATCCGCGTCCGCTCGCGCCACGCTGGTGTCGGTGCTGCGGCGGGCGCGTGACTTCGCTGGCGCCGCGCGGGTGCTGGAGATGGATGGCGCCGCGGCCGACGCCGCACAGCTCCACGAGCAGGCGGGCGCGCTGCTCCTGGCCGCGGAGGCGTGGCTGCGCGCGGGTGAGCCGTCCCGGGCGGCGGCAGCCTTCGAGCGCGGCGGCGCGCTGGAGCGGGCGCTGTCGCTGTACCAGTCCCTGCGGGCGCGCGAGGGCATGGCCCGCTGCCTCACCCGGCTGCGCCGCCCCATGGAGGCCGCGGCGGTGTACCGCGAGCTGGGCAACCCCCACGCGGAGCTGGAGTCCCTGCGCGCCGTGTCCCCGGACATCGCGGTGGCGCGGCGTGAGGCGGTGCTGCGGATGAGCGCGCTGCTGGACGCGCAGGGGGATTCGTGGCGAGCGCTGGTGCTGCTGGCGGATGCGCTCCAGGCATCGGAGCTCCAGGGGGACATCGCGCTCCAGGCGGAGCACACGCGGCTGCTGCGTCACCTGAACCTGAATGGTGGCCCGTCGGTGGAGCCCGCCCGCGCGCCGCCGCAGCCGCCGCCGGACGGCTACGAATACCTCAAGGCCATTCCCCTCTTCGGTGAGCTGTCCCTGGTGGACATGAAGGACCTCTACCAACTGGCGCGGCCGGTGCAGTTCGCGCAGGGGGCCACGGTGTTGGAGAAGGGCGCGCCCGGCTCGGGGCTGCTGGTGCTGCTGGAGGGGACGGTGGACGTGCTCGTCGGTCCGGAGCCCGGCGCCCGGTTGCTCAACACGCTGGGGCCCGGGGCCTTCATCGGCGAAATCTCCCTCATCCTGGACGGAGACACGTCCGCGCAGGTGTGCGCGCGCACGGCCGTGCGGGCCCTGCGGGTGACGCGCGTGGACTTCCAGCACTACCTGGACACGCACGAGGCGGCCGCGCTGCGCATCCTCCGCCTCTTCACGGAAAAGCTCGCGGAGCGCGTGCGCGCGCTCAGCGCGTAGCAAGGGAGGTGGCCATGGCGCACGGGCACGGCGCGGACAGGCAGCGAGCCGTTCAGCTCGCCAGCGAGGGCAAGCTGGAGGAGGCCCTGGCGGAGTACCAGGGCGTGGTGAAGGACGCGCCGGACGACGCGGAGGTGCGTCAGAAGGTGGCGGAGTTGCTGGAGTGGCTCGGCCGTCCCTCGGACGCCGCCGCCGCGTACCAGGAGGCCGCGCTGGCCTGGACGAAGGCGGGCCAGCCCCTGCGCGCGGTGGCCGCGTGCGTGGCCCTGCCCCGGCTGGGCGCGACCCACGCCGCGTTGGTGCGCACCGCGCGCGTGCTGGCGGAGCGCTTCGCCCTTCCGCCGGGCGCCACGGTGTCCGTGGAGGCCACCCGGGTGCAGGTCTCAGAGGAGGGCGCCCAGAGGCTGCCCATCCTGTCGCAGGTGAGCCGGGAGACCTTCGTCGCGTTGCTCGAGGCGCTCCAGGTGCGCGCCTTCTTTCCGGGCCAGACGGTGGTGGAGGAGGGGACGCCGGGCGCCTCCATGTTCGCCATGGTGGAGGGCCGAGCGGACGTGATGCGCGCGCTGGAGGACGGCCAGCGGCGGAGCGTGGGCACCGTGACGCCGGGAGACTTCTTCGGGGAGCTGGCGCTCATCTCCGAGGGGCCCCGGCTCGCCACCGTGGTGGCCACCGAGCGCGCGGTGCTGCTGGAGCTCACGCGCCAGCACCTGGAGGCGGTGGCGGCGCGGCATCCGGACGTGACGGCGGTGGTGGAGGCCTTCTACCGGCGGCGGATGGTGGAGAACCTGCTGCGCAGCAACCCGCTCTTCAACCAGCTGACGCCCGCGCAGAAGGCCGCGGTGTCGCGCGACTTCGAGCTGCGCTCCTTCGCCGCGGGCGAGGCGCTGATGACGCAGGGCCAGCCGGGAGACGCCTTCTACGTGCTGCTGCGCGGGCGCTGCACGCCGTGGCTGGAGCAGCCCCATGGGCGGCGCGTGGCGCTGTCGGAGCTGCGCGAGGGCGACGTCTTCGGTGAAATCTCCCTGCTGCTGGACAAGCCGGTGTCCGTCACGGTGCGCGCGGAGGTGGCGAGCGTGGTGCTGCGGCTGGAGCGCGACGCCTTCCAGAAGCACCTGCTCAGCCAGCCGGGCCTCAGGGGCCAGTTGATGCGCATGGGCACGGAGCGGCTCCAGCGCACGGCGCAGGCGCTGTCCTCCGGGCGGGTGCTGCACGACGGAGACCTGCGCGTCTGACGCGCGGGGCTGGCGCTGGAAACACAACGCCCGGGCCTCCGTGAGGAGACCCGGGCGCGGTGAGGTCCGGACGGTGCCGGAAGACTACATGGTGTAGCCGAGCGTCAGGCCGAACACCTGGGCCGTGCCGTTGTAGACGCCGGAGATGCCCGGCGCCGTGCTGTTCTTGTCCGACAGGTTGACGAACTGGTAGGCCGCGTCGACGCGCACCGCGCCGAAGCTGTAGCCCACGCCCGCCGACACGCCGAAGCGGTCCGCGTCCGGCAGGTCCGGCGTCAGCGTGTCATCCGGGCTGGGCGCCGGGTCCAGCAGCACGCCGGCGCGCACCTGCAGCGCGTCGGTGATGCCGTACTCACCGCCCAGGTGGAAGTTCCACGTCGAGCGCCAGTTCTTCGGCAGCGGGTTGTTGATGGCCGGGTTGTCCGGGAACTCGATGGCGAGCTCCGGGAAGCTGGACCAGCCCACCCAGTTGGCGTCGAACGCAATCGTCAGGCGGTCCAGCGGCGTGACGGCGATGCCCGCCACCACCGACTGCGGCAGCTTGACGTCACCCTCCACGCGGGTGTCCGGCAGGCGGCCCTGGAAGGCCGGCGGCACGTTCTGGAAGTCCGCGTCGCCCTTGAACGTCATGCCGATGGCGCTGCGGTACTGCACGCCCAACGTCACCAGCTTGGGCACCACCACGGCCTGGACGCCGGCGTTGAAGCCGAAGCCCCAGCCCGCGCCGCCCAGGTGCACCTGGCCTTCGCTGGTGACGAAGCCCAGCGCGCGCTTAATCTCCAGCGTGCCGCGGGCGATGTTGAGGCCCACGCCCACGCGGAAGCGGTCGTGCACCTGGTACGCCACCGTGGGGTTGATGTTGTAGATGGACAGCCCGGACTCCTGGGCGCGGAAGCGGCCCACGAAGCCGTCTTCCCACCGGCTGCTCGCGCCGAACGGCGTGTAGAAGCCCACGCCGGCCGCCAGCGAGTCCGAGATTTTGTACACGGCGAACACGTGCGGCGGCGGGGACAGCGTCGTCTTCTGCCCCTGCACCGGGCCACCCGTGGGGGTGAACTGCAAGCTGGGGAGGATGCCCGTGACGCCCGCGGTGATGTCCAGCTTCTCCACGCCCAGGATGTTGGCCGAGTTGGAGTAGATGGCGGACGAGTCGTCCAGCCACGCTGCCGCCGCGTTGGCCATGCCCGAGGAGCGGGCGCTCTGGGTGTTGACCTGGAAGCCCGCGGCCTGGGTCGTCCCGGCGGCGAGCAACGTGATGAGGGAGAGTGTCTTCTTCATGGGGGTTCGTTCTCTCTCTTGAGGCCGTTACGGGGTGGGCGCGGTGCCCGTGTTCAGGAACTCGATGACCTGGTTCTGGGCGGTGTTGCGCACGGACCGGAGGAACTGGCTGGTCGCCGAGCCGGGGTCCTGTGAGGGGTCCACGATGCCGAAGAACGCGTGACGCACGTTCGCCGGCAGGCCCTGCACGTCCGCCAGGTACGACTGCACCGTGCGAGGCGTGGAGGCGTTGACCAGCGGGTGGTTGGCCGCGTCGATGAGGCCCTTCGTCACCGGGTTGGGCATGACCAGGTCGCCCTGGATGTACTGGATGAACGCCTCGCGGTTGGCGGGGAGCGGCGGCTTGGAATCGTCCTCGGGCCAGTTCTCCAGGTACTTGCCGTAGTTACGGGGCGAGGCCGGGTCCAGGATGGTGCGCGCCAGGGTGATGAACTCGTAGAACTCAGGCGTGCCCGGGGTGCGGCCAATGCTGGCCAGGGAGTTGAAGAAGCCCGTGCGGTACTGCACGAACGTCGGGTCCGTGGCCGTCAGGAGGATGTCCACCAGGTCACCGCCCACCGCGTTGAGCGCCGTGCGGCTCACGACAGGGGACACGGAGGCGGACAGGACGCCCTGGATGCCGCCCAGGCTCTGGCCCACGTAGTTGAACTGGCTGGTGTTCAGCGTCCCGGCGCCCGCGCCGGCCAGGCGGCCGTTGAGGCTGTCGGTGTCCAGCGCGCGCACGAACTGGGCGAAGTCCACCACGTGGTGGCGGAAGTTGTCGCGGGTGGCGAACAGGTTGACCAGGTTCAGGAAGCCCGCGCCGGAGACGTACGGCGGCTGGGTGGGACCGGGACGGGCGAAGTCGCCGCCCTCGCAGGTGCCGGCGGCGCTGCCAGGCGCGGCCACGCAGCGGCCCAGGCCCTGGCTGGAGCAGAACAGGTCACCGTGCGGAGAGGCGTCCGGCGCCACGCTGCACGCGGGCCGGTTGTTCGACACGCAGCGGCCGAAGGTGGGGCTGCCCGCCGTCACGTCGCAGGTGTCGCCGTCATCGCAGGCCTCGTCCGGCGTGGTGAAGACGTACTCGGGCGTGCCATCGCGGTTCTCGTCGACGACGACCGGGGACGCCTCGCTGATGCCGGCGCAGCTGGCGCGCTCACCGTGGAACACGGTGTCGATGGCCGCCACGGCGTAGCCCGCCGCGTTGAAGTTGTTGGCCACCGTCATGATGTTGGTGCGGTTGCCCGTCAGGCCGTGGCCGAAGACGACCACCGGGTAGCCGTCCGCGGGCGCCGTGCCGGCGGGCGTGAAGAGCATGAACGGCACGCGGTCGATGCGCGGCGTGGCGCGGTTGAGCGTGCCCTGCGCGTCATCCAGGAGGAAGGGCGAGTGGTACGCGCCGATGAAGACGCGGCCCACCGCGTCGTTGTCCAGCGTCAGGGCGTCCATCGTGCCCTTGATGGTGGCCGTCTGGTCCACCAGGTACACCGGGTCGGCCGGCACCTGCGTGGGGGCACCGTTCAGCACCTCGAGGATGGAGCGGGTGCTCTGGGTGGTGAAGGCCCAGGCCAGGTTGATGTCCTTGCGCGGGATGCCCGCGGCCTCCAGGCCGTCGAACAGCGGCTTCATGCCCAGACGCGCCGGCTCCAACTGCGCGGCGAGGTCGTCCGGAACGGCGGCCACCTGGCTCTTGCCGTTGGCGTCCACCAGCGGGTTGGCCATGCGCATCAGCGCCTGCGCGGCGGTGGGCGCCACGGTGCGGCCCAGCGTGTCCTTCATGCCGCGCAGCATCACCACGCCGTACTGGGTGGCCTCGTCCAGCGGCACCTCCGGGACAATCTGGAGCTGCTGCGGCGAGTTCGGCGCCGGCGTCAGGCCCTCCACGACGGGCTCGCAGTTGAAGCACGCCTTCACCTGGGGGTTGGTGCCCGAGGTGGGGTTGGTCAGCTTGACGAAGCGCAGCGTGGTCTTCGCATCATCCTCGGTGCCCTCGGCGTCCGGCGCGAAGCCAATCTTCAGCCGCACCGTGTTGGCGTCCAGCAGGGAGCCCGGGTCGATGGGGCCGCGGGTCGCGCCGTTCTCCGACACGATGGGCGCGGTGGTGGACCAGCCGTCCAGCGTGTTGAGGCCCGCGATGAGGCTCTGCGCGGGGCCCGCCTCGGGGGGCAGGGGCAGGTTCAGGTGGGCCGGGGTCGTCTCCGTGGCCCGCACGCGCAGCAGGTCATTGGGGAAGGGGATGACGCTGCCGGCGGGGTCGAAGGTGGCCTCCGGGTGGTCCATGATGCTGAAGGTCCACAGGAGGACAATGTCCTCGCGCTTCACGCTGAACTGCTCGGACACCAGGTTCAGGATGGGCGCGTAGCCGCGGCGCAGCTGCTCCAGCCGCAGGGCGCTGGCCGTCTGGTCCGCCAGGCGGGCGGCGGGCTCCGTTACCGTGGAGGGGATGAGCTCGGTGGCCGTCTGACAGTCGGGGGCCTGCAGGTCGTCGCAGGTGACCAGCGACTCGGTGGAGCTGGCGAAGGCCCACGTGGCGGACGGGATGACCGGCTTGCCGGCCGTCGTCTTCACGCCGTTCTCACCGCCGATGATGGCCACCGCGTAGCGGCCACCCTTGGGCCAGCCCGCGGGCAGCGGGGGGATGATGGTGACGAGGTTGGTCTCCTCGTTGTACCCGATGTAGCTGGGCGTCGCCGGCTTCGCCAGCGGCGTGCCCGCGTACACGTCGATGATCTTCACCGTGTTCGTGTTGACCGTCCCCGCCTCCAGGCCTTGGATCCGGGTGGTCGCGGTGACGGTGGTGGGGAAGCCGTTGAGCGTGTTCACGTAGTCGCGCGTGAACTCCTGCTCCGCGGCGGGCGCCTGTGGGTTGATGGGCGCGTTGACCAGGCCATTGACGATGGCCAGGTCGTTGGGCGACGGGACGACGGGCGGGGACCCGGTCGGATCGAACTCCGCGACGACGGAGTCTTCGGCGCTCCGCGGCGGGTCCTGGGCGATGTCGGGAGTACAGGCCGAGGCGCCCAGGGCAATAGCCCCGAGGAACAACACCTTTCTCATGGGTACAACCCCCTCCAAGTCCTGGGTTGGGATGACTGGACTGGAAACGTTCGTGGCGTACCACGTCCATGGGTTGGCAGGAAGACGGGGGACTTGACGCGTTGTGTCACTTGTGATGGCGCGTGCGGGGTGGTGAGACGGGCGGTCGTTGACACGCTGCGCAGTGGGCCCCGGGCGGTTACGCTGCCGCGCATGAACCGACTATTGGGTGTGCTGGTGGTGGCCGTTGCCGTGGTGGCGCATGCGGAGGACGCGGGGGGCTTGACGTGGACGGCGCCCGCGGAATGGGCGGTGCAGGGGCCCCGGCCGATGCGCGCGGCGACGTACAAGCTTCCCGCGGCCAAGGGGGACACGGAGGGCGCGGAGCTGGCCGTCTTCTACTTCGGCCCGGGGCAGGGCGGCGCGGTGGACGCCAACGTGAAGCGCTGGGTGGGCCAGTTCCAGACGGCGGACGGCAAGCCCATCACGAAGGAGGCGAAGACGAAGGCGGAGAAGCTCAACGGGCTGCCGCTGACGACGGTGGACGTGAAGGGCACGTACACGGGCGGCGGGCCGATGATGGGCCCCTCCACGCCCAAGCCCGGCTTCCGCCTGCTGGGCGCCATCGTCGAGGGCGCCCAGGGCGCCGTCTTCTTCAAGCTGACGGGCCCGGAGAAGACGGTGGCCGCTTCGGAGAAGTCCTTCCGCAAGCTGCTGGAGTCGGTGAAGAAGCAGTAGCGAAAGAGGCGCCACCCGCCGGCGCGGGGCTACTTCGCCCCGCGCGCGGGCTTCGCCTGGGCCTTGGTCGCGGCGCCACCCGCGATGGCGCGCTGGACGGCCGCGGCCGGCGTGCGCTTGGAGGGCAGGTCCGGCATGAGGAGCACCTCGATGCGCCGGTTGCGCGCGCGGCCCAGCGGGGTCGCGTTGGTGGACACCGGCCGCATCTGCCCGTAGCCGGCCGCCACCAGCCGCCGCGCGGGCACGCCGCCGGTGTCCTGGAGGAAGCGCACCACGTTCACCGCGCGCGCCACCGACAGCTCCCAGTTGGACGGGAAGATGCTCTGCAGCTTCTGCGACGGGGGCGAGTCATCCGTGTGGCCCGACACCTGGATGGACTTGTCCTCCACCTTGGCCAGCACGCTGCCCAGCCGCGTCAGCACCTCCTGGCCGCGCGCGCTGATGCTCGCGTCGCCGGAGTCGAACAGCACCTTGTCCACCAGGTCCACCTGGATGCGGCCCTCGACCTGGGACAGGCGGATGGCGCCGTCGGCGATCTCCGCCTTCATCTTGTCCTGCAGGTCGTCGTAGGTGGCCTTCAGCTTCGCCAGCTCCGCCTCCTGCTCCTGCACCGTCTGGCTGAGCTGCTCCTTCTCCGTGGCGAGCTGGGTGCGCTCGGCTTCCAGCGCCGCCAGCTTCTGCTCCAGCTGCAGCCGCGCGGTCTCCGCGTCCCGTGCCCGCGTGGCGGCGTCCATGGCGGACTGGCGGGACTGCTCCGCCAGCGCCTCGGCCCGGCTCGTCCCGCGGTGCGCCAGGTACATCATCCCGCCCGACATCAGCACCACCAACGCCGTCACCAGCCAGGGCACCCAGGGCCGTCCATGCTGTGCCTGGCCGTGCTGCGTGGACTCCGTCATGTCGAGACCTCCCGAGTGGCTGAACGGGGGCCACCGTAGCCAGACGTCCAGGGTGCGCCTCAAGGCGCCCCGGTGTGCGCAGGTGTCTGGCGGTGCAAGGTTGCAGCGGTGTTAGAAGGGAGCCCGCCCCTTCGCACGCCGCGTCCGGCGGACCCGGCCTGGGAGCGGAAACCCGCGCCGGAGGTGGTGCATCTGGCGGCGAGGATGGACACGTTGAGCGCGGGGAGGCGTCCGCCATGGGACAGTTGATTGAGGGCAGGTGGCACACGGGCTGGTACGCGCCCGACGCGGAGGGGCGCTTCGAGCGCCCGCCCACGGTGTTCCGTGAGCGCGTCACGGCGGATGGCGCCAGCGGCCTCCCCGCCGAGCCGGGGCGCTACCACCTCTACATCTCCTACGCGTGCCCGTGGGCCAGCCGGCTGGCCATCATCCGCAAGCTGAAGAAGCTGGAGGGCGCCATCGGCCTGACGGTGGTGGACCCGCGCATGGGTGATGACGGGTGGACCTTCCAGGGCTACCCCGGCTCCGACCCGGAGCCCTTCTACGGCTTCGCGTTTTTGCGGGAACTCTACGTGAAGGCCCGCGCGGACTACACGGGCCGCGTCACGGTGCCGGTGCTCTGGGATTGCCAGCGGGAGACGGTGGTCAACAACGAGTCGCGCGAGCTGCTGCGCATGCTGGACACGGAGTTCGACGCGTACGGGGACGCGTCCGTGCAGCTGGCGCCGCCGCACCTGCGCGCGCAGGTGGACGCCACGCTGGACGCCATCTACCCGTCCATCAACAACGGCGTGTACCGCGCGGGCTTCGCCACCCGCCAGGAGGCCTACGAGGACGCGTGCCGCGAGCTGTTCGCCGCGCTCGACACGTGGGAGCAGGTGCTGGGCACGCGGCGCTACCTGTGCGGCAGCGCGCTCACCGAGGCGGACGTGTGTCTCTACACGACGCTGGTGCGCTTCGACCTCGTGTACCACGCCCACTTCAAGTGCAACCTGCGGCGCATCCAGGACTATCCAAACCTGTGGGGGTACCTGAAGGACCTCTACCAGACGCCCGGCTTCACGGAGACGACGCAGCTGGACCACATCAAGCTGCACTACTACTGGAGCCAGACGACGGTGAACCCCACGCGCGTGGTGCCGCTGGGGCCCACGGTGCCGCTCGGGGAGCCCCATGACAGGGCCCGGCGTTTCGGATGACGGATGGAGGACGGAGCGCCTGGCCGGATGCTCATCCAGCGAACACCCGTCCGGAGTGACTGGCGTCTGGCTGACGGCTGGGACCCAGGGGTGGGCTGCAATCCCACGCGGACGCCACAGCCTTTGAGCGGAGGCCCCCGGGCCTGCGGCGTTCATTCATGGGGGCGGAGGAGGCTGGCATGAAGGCAGTGGCGATCATCCTCGCTGCGGGTGAGGCCCGGCGGATGGGCCACCCCAAGGCGCTTATCGAGCATGAGGGAGGCAAGAGCTTCCTCCAGTCCCTGGCATCCACCTTTGGCAAGGCGGGTTCCATGGTGCTCGGCGTGGTGGGGAAGGACTCCGAGGCGGTGCGCGAGCAGCATCCGGGAATGGAGCTGGTGGAGGCGGAGCGGTGGCAGGAGGGGCCCCTCCTGTCGATAAAGGCGGGGCTGGAGGCCGCGCTGGAGGCGGGCGCGGACGTGGTGTTGCTGCATCCGGTGGACATGCCGGCGCTGCGCGCGTCCACGCTCAAGTCGCTCCTGAAGATGGAGCAAGACGCGGATGAGCTGCTGCGTCCGGAGTTCGAGGGCGCGCCCGGCTGGCCGCTGGTGCTCTCCCGGAGCGGGGCGGAGCGGCTGCGCGCCGCGGACGGCTCGCAACTGGAGCCCGCGCTGGCGGCGATGAAGGTGCGCCGCGTGCCGGTGAAGGACCCGGGCGTGGTGGTGAACATCAACACGCCGGAGACGTACGAGCGCCTGTTCGGCACGCAGCCGCGGCTGGCGCCTCCGCCCAAGCGGCGCGGCACCAGCAAGCGCGGCACCGGCCCGGCGACGTCCAACGTGGCGGAGCTGGGAGGTGAGCTGGGCGGCGGTTCTGCGCCCATGGCCGCCGCGTCCGACGAGTAACGTGTGGCGGAGGGCTGGCTGGGGCCCGTGAGACAAGGGGCTCCGGCCAGCACCACTCGATGCGTCAGAACGTGAGGCCCAGCCCCAGGTACGGGCCGGTGAGCCGTTCGACTTGCTCCTCCCCGTTCGTGTGCCCGGCATCGTTGAGGTAGAGCGCGCGCCAGCCGCCGCGCAGGTTGAGCGCTCCCGCGTGCAGGGCCAGGCCGGCCTGGGCATCCACCTGACGGTGCGGGAAGGGCACCGCCTGGATGCGCGCCTCGATGTCCACTGGCGAGGCGCCGATGCAGGCCTCCGCGGACGCGGCGAAGCTGGGGCCCACGAAGAGGATGCTCGGCGCATGCGCGCTGGCGAAGCCGCCCTCCAGCCGCAGCCGGCCCCGCGCTCCCGCCCACAGCGCCGCGGAGGCATGCGCGCTCAGCAGGGTGATGCGGACGGTGGCCTCCGAGCCCTCCGTCGCGGGCAGCGTCATGCCGGTGATGCGCGTGTCCAGACCCAGGCGGCGGCCGTCCATGGCCATGAAGAGCCCCATGGCCCCGGCGTCGCCCAGCAAGTCCCCCTGCACGCCCATGCGCACCAGCAGCGGCACCGTGTCCTCCGGCTCGCGCATCACCCGCTGGGCGGGCCGCGCGGAGGCGAAGCCCGGGCGGGTGGCGCCAATGAGGGCCCCCGTGACGATGACGCCCGGTGGCAGCCGGCGCACGCGCGTGACGCGCCGCCGGGGCGCGTCGTCACCCCGGGGCGTGCGCTCCCGGCCAATGGCGGAGGCCGGGTGGGTGCGGCGGTTGCCCCGCGAGCCCTCGCGGCGCTGGCCAATGGCGGACGCGGGATGCGCCCGGTCGCCGCGCGACACCTGGGACGGGGAGGCCTGGCGGGACGTGCTCCGGGACGAAGCCGAGGACGAGGAGGTGCCGCGCTTGCCGAAGCGCGCCTGGGCGGGGGAGGTGCCCAGCAGGACACCCGCCGCGAGCGCGGCGCACAGCACGGCCTTGGATGCAGGCAAGGTCCACTCCTCGTGGGGATTTCGGGGGCGGGCGGATTCAACCGCCTTCCCTCCCCACGGACCATGGGCCTCCAGCGCGACGTGTCGTCCACCAGCGCGTGCTGTGCGGCGCCGGACACCGCGGCGGGGTTCGCCGTCGCCGCGAATCTGGCGCGTGGTGCTGGCGGGCGGCAGCGGCCTTTCCCGAGCTGTAATATGTGCATGCTCGGGCCCGGCAGATGCTCATGCTTTGACAGAGAGCGGAATGCGGCGAAGTCGCTCGTGCCTGGGCGCGGAGGAGGGACTAGGGTGCCGGGTGTGACTCATCCCGTGGTGCAGCCGCAGGTCCTGATTGTGGAGGATGACCCGGACGTTCGGGGGGCCATGGCGGAAGCGCTGCACGACGAGGGCTTCGAGGTGTCCATGGCCATCAACGCCGTGGAAGCCCTTCGCGTGCTCGCGGCGCTGGAGTCCCCCTGCCTGGTGCTGCTCGACTGGGAGATTCCGCGCGTGGACGGGCGAGGGCTGCTCGAGCGGCTGCGGTCCGATGAGCGCTTCGCCGGGACGCCGGTGGTGGTGATGACGGCGGAGGCCGGGCCACTGCCTCCTGGCGCGGCGGGGGTGCTGCGCAAGCCCGTGAGGCTGGAGATGCTGCTGGAGGCGACGCGGCGGCACTGCCCGGTGGCCGGCGGCGTGGTGAAGACGCCCGCGTGAGGACTCCAGAAGACGTCAGTAGGTGAGGCCCAGGCCCAGGAAGGGCCCGTAGAAGGTGTCGACGTGGGAGACGCCATCCACGTAGCCGGCGTCGTCCAGCACCATGCCGCGGTAGCCGCCGCGCAGCACCACCGCGCCCAGGTGCAACGCCAGCGCGGCGCTCGCGTCCACCTGCCGGTAGGGGAAGGGCGTCACCTGCACGCGGGCCTCCAGGTCCAGGGGGCCGGCGATGCAGGCCTCCAGGGAGGCGCCGAGGCTGGGGCCGACGAAGGTGATGTCCGGCGCGTGCGCGGTGCTGACGCCCGCCTCCGCGCGCACGCGGGCACGCTCGTGGGAGATGAGCGCCCAGGTGAGGTGGGACTGCGTCAAGGTGATGGAGTCCGAGCCGCTCGTCCCGTCATCCGTGGGCAGGCCCAGGCCCGTCAGCCGCAGGTCCACGCCGAAGCGCCGGCCCTCCAGCCCGAGGAACAGGTCGGCGCCGCCGCCCCCTTCGTTGACGGGCCCGCCCTGAAGGCCCAGGCGGAAGGAGAGCGGCGCCGCGTGGCGCGCTCCGCGCAGCTCCGGCGACAGGCTCAGCCGGTGGTTGCCGGTGGCGAAGAAGAAGGAGAGCCAGCTCACCGACGCGGTGCTCGAGCCGCCACTCGCGTACCGCCGGTTGCGCGAGGAGCGCGGCCGGGACGTCCGCCGGGGCGCGTCGTCGTCGTCATCGTCGTCCGAGCCGATGGCGGAGGCCCCGTGCTCCTTGTCATCCCCATCCCGCTTCGGCTCACTCTGGGACGGCCGGGAGCGCTTGCCGAAGCGGGCCTCGGCCGCCGTGGGACCCAGACCCAGCGCGAGCGCGAGAAGGGCACACAGCAAGGTCCGGATTGGGAACACGGGGTCGCTCCTGAGGATGGGCCGGGGATGCGGCCGCCGGAGTCCTGGACGCCCGGCGGCCTGCTTTATTCAATCCGCGTCATTGCTTGGGCGGCGGTGGGCAGTCGGCGGGGTCTTTCAGGCACGCGTCCGTCTGCAGGCACTGGCCCGGGGACTTCTTGAGCTTGCACGAATCCGTGCACTTGGGAGGGGACACGGAGTAGTCACACGTCCCCCCACAGGTGGTCTGTGCCTGGGGGTCCACGTTCTCGCAGGGCGAGCGCAGGAACACGGTGATGGGCTCGGGGTGATGGATGCCGCGCGAGTCCTTGCAGCCCTCGAAGTCGCCGTCCCCCCAGACGGCGGTGCCGTCATTCACCTTGCAGCGGGCGGGGCGGGGGTTGTAGCTGCCTGGCTCGCAGGGGCCCGCCGCGTGCGCCATGCAGCCGGAAATCTGCTGGCCACCGATGTCGGCGTTGGCGCAGATGCGCGAGCGCAGGTGGCTGTCGCCGTCCACCCAGTCCCGGCCGTGGCAGGCGTGGACGTTGTCGTGGACCACGCCCTTGAAGCGCAGGTTGACGAGCTTGGGCTCGAAGGTATCCGGGTTGAGGACGACTTCCACCGTCAGCTCGCGCGAGTCGAACATGTTTCCGTAGAAGGCGCCCTCCCGGAACGTGTACGCGCCGAAGGGCTCGGCCGGGTAGGTGCCGGCGGTGGCCACCGGGGCCACCCACGAACCCGGCGTCGCGGCGCGGCTGTAGGGCGCGGACATGATGCTGTAGCGGCCGCTCGCGGGGCACTTGAAGTCGACGCTGGGCTCGATGCCGCCGCAGGGGTTGTCGAGCGTGTCGGCCACGCGGTCCCCCCAGGCACAGCCCCGCGGGTCCTCGCACACGCGCAGCACCCGGTCGCCGAAGATGCGGCCCAGGCGGCCGGTGCAGGTGGCCGGGTGGGGCGCGCCCGCGGCCACCGTCACCTCTTCGCCCGGGGTGCAGGCGCCCACGTGTTCACCCAGCCAGCCGCACTCGGCCTGGAGGCCCGCCTCGCCCGACGCGCAGGGCAGGAACATGGGGCTCCACTCGTGGCGGTTGCCTGACGGGTTGAAGCGCCGGAGCTCGCGTGAGTCCTCGCCGCGCATGGACACCATCACGCTGTCCCCGAAGGCGTTGTTGCGCGCCAGCAGACAGGCCGTCACGTAGCCCAGGCAGGCCTGGGTCGGCTTGTCCTTCTCCCACTCCGGGCACAGCCCCACCTCGCCCTTGAAGGCGTGGATGTCGCCAGCGCGGCTCTTCCATTTCACGGTGGCGCCGGACGGCAGCGCGCACTCGGTCAGATAGGTCATCACCTCCCGGGCGGGCGGGTGCTCCAGCGTGTGCTTCAGCCGGCCGTCGCTGGCGAACGACTGCGTGTGCAGCGGCAGCTCGGTGAGGGCCTCCAGCGCGGCCCGGTTGGTGGTGAGCGCGTTGAAGGCCAGCTCCTCGGTGCGGAGCGAGTTCAGGATGCGGATGCCGGGCTCCGCCTGAACCGGAGCCTGGGGAAGCAGCAGCGCGGTCAGGAACAGGAGCGCGGCCCGCGAGGAGCGCGAGGAAAGGCGAAGCGCGAAGGGCGACATGGAGCGTGGACCTCGGAGCGAAAAGGGACTCGGTGGCTCTGGGGTAGCACGTAGCGGGCCGGACACGCAGGCCCGCGGTTTCGCGGGGTTGGCGGTGGGCCCTGTTGCCTGGGGGTCCACACCCGCTCAGGAGGTGTGGACGTGGAGGCCACGCGCCGTCAGCGCCGGCCCTGCTTCTTGGCCTTGGCCACGCGCCGGGGCTCGGGCTTGCCCGGCGCGGGCGGGGGCTGGAGCGCCGTGGTGCACGCGGCGGTGGCCGTCACCGCGGCGGCATAGGCGGCGTGGTGCTGTTGCTCCAGTGTGCGCAGCCGGCGCGACATGGCCTCGCGCAGGGCCTGGAGCTCGGCCACGCGGGCCTCGGACTCGGCCGCCTCGCGCGTCAGGGCGTCGTTGCGTTCCACCAGGGCGGAGATGGAGCGCGAACCCGCCCAGGCCCCTGTCGTGGCGAGCAGCACCGCGCTCACCAGCAGGCCCCAGGGCAGCCACGCCCGGCGCGGGGGCGCCGACTCGTTTCGCTGCATCGCTTCCATGCCCGCGAGGTTAGCGGCCTGGGCGGGGTAGGCTTCAAGGGGAGGACGTGGGAGAGCGCCCAGGCCGGCTCCCGCGCGGCGTGCGCGCCAGGGCGCGGACCCCCGTCCGCCCGTTGATGCGGCTGGGCTTGCTTCGAGGCCCGTGGGTGAGGCGTCATCCGGCCCCTTTCCTCAACTTCGGGAGCCGGTGGTCTGATGGCGATTGCGTGCGTGGTGCTGGACTTCGACGGAACCTTCACGGACGTGGCGGCGGAGAGCGCGCCCTTCCTCCGGCATTTCCGGCAGGGCCTGGCGGCGGCGGTGGGGGAGGACCTGGAGTCCGCGTGGGAGGAGGAGGTCGCCGCGTTGCGCGCGGGCGCGGACGCGCTGGGCTGGGATTTGGGCGGCCGGGTGGTGGCGCCCGCCACGGCGGACCCGTACCTGACGGCCACCTGCGCGGCCCACCGCCTCATGCAGCGCTTCGGGCAGGGCCAGGACGAGGCCCGCCGCTCCGACGTGGTGCAGACGCTCTACCGCGAGGCCTACGCGCACTCGGCCACCGCCTTCAAGCCGGAGGCGAAGGAGGTGCTGGAGGCGCTGGTGGCCACGGGCCTGCCAGTGACGGTGGTGACCAACGCGCACACCGACCTGGTGGAGAAGAAGCTGGACCAGCTGGCGCCCAGGGGGCGCGAGAAGCTGACGGTGTCCGGGGACGCGCGCAAGTTCCTCCTGGACGCGCCGGACGCGCCAGATGCCCGCTTCACCGCGGTGCCGGAGACGCAGACGCTGGACGGCGTGCTGCGCCGCCCCGTCTACCTGCGCCGGGGCCGGTACTTCGAGGCCCTCAAGCGCGTCTGGGAGGCCACGGGCACCACGCCGGAAGAGACGCTGGTGGCCGGTGACATCTACGAGCTGGACCTGGCGCTGCCCGCCGCCCTGGGCGCGCACGTGCAGTTGGTGGCCCGCGACAACGTGCTGCCCTACGAGCTGAAGGCCATGGAGTTGCTGGGCGCGCGCGGCGGCGTGGACCGCAGCCTGCACGGCGTGCTGCCCCGCCTGCGCTGAAGGCCGGGCCCGCGGAAACACGAAGCCCCGCCTCCCGGTGAAGGGAGCGCGGGGCTCGTGGGCCACGACCGGCGGGGGCGTTAAATCTTGGCGCCCGGCGTCGGCTGGAAGACCTCGTTGAACTCGGTGATGGCCTTGCTCAGCGCCGTCTTGATGTCGGCGGTCAGCTCGCGCTTCGACGCCAGGTCCTTGGCGACGTTCGGGTGCTTGCCGTCGGCGAACTCCAGGAACTCACGCATCCAGCGCACCACGTCGGCCACCGGGATGTCGCGAATCCAGCCGCGCTTCTTGGGGTCGTCGCGGTTGGTGGCGGCGTAGATCTGCATGACCTGCTTCTCGACGGGCATGGGCTCGTACTGGCCCTGCTTGAGCAGCTCCACCATGCGGGCGCCGCGCGCCAGCGTCTCCTGGGTGGCCTTGTCCAGGTCGGAGCCGAACTGGGAGAAGGCGGCCAGCTCGCGGTACTGCGCGAGCTCCAGCTTCATGGTGCCGGCCACCTGCTTCATGGCCTTGATTTGCGCGGCCGAACCGACGCGGGACACGGAGAGGCCCACGTTGATGGCCGGGCGGACGCCGGCGAAGAAGAGGTCCGTCTCGAGGAAGATCTGCCCGTCGGTGATGGAGATGACGTTCGTCGGGATGTACGCCGACACGTCACCCGCCTGCGTCTCGATGATGGGGAGCGCGGTGAGCGAGCCGGCGCCCTCCTCGTCGGACAGCTTGGCGGCGCGCTCCAGCAGGCGGCTGTGCACGTAGAACACGTCGCCGGGGTAGGCCTCGCGTCCCGGCGGGCGGCGGAGCAGCAGCGACAGCTGGCGGTACGCCACGGCCTGCTTGGACAGGTCGTCGTACACGATGAGCGCGTGCATCTTGTTGTCGCGGAAGTACTCGCCCATGGCCACGCCGGCGTACGGCGCGAAGAACTGCATGGGGGCCGGGTCGGAGGCGTTGGACGCCACCACCGTGGTGTACTCCATGGCGCCGAAGCGGTTCAGCTTCTCCACCACCTGGGCCACCGTCGACTGCTTCTGGCCGATGGCCACGTAGATGCAGTAAACGTTCAGGCCCTTCTGGTTGATGATGGTGTCGATGGCGACGGCCGTCTTGCCCGTCTGGCGGTCACCGATGATGAGCTCGCGCTGACCACGACCCACCGGCACCAGCGCGTCCAGCGCCTTGATGCCCGTCTGCAGGGGCTCGTGCACGCTCTTGCGGGCCACGATGCCGGGCGCCTTCACTTCCAGGCGGCGCATCTCCGTGGCCGCGATGGGGCCCTTGCCGTCCAGCGGCTTGCCGAGCGGGTCCACCACGCGACCCAGCAGCTCCTTGCCCACCGGCACGGAGGCAATCTGCTGGGTGCGCTTGACGGTGTCACCCTCACGGATGGCCTGGAAGTCACCCATGATGGCGACGCCGACGTTGTCCTCTTCCAGGTTCAGCACGAGGCCCTGCACGCCGTTGGCGAACTCCACCAGCTCACCGGCGAGCGCGCCCTCGAGGCCGTAGATGCGCGCGATACCGTCACCGACGGACAGCACGGTCCCCGTCTCTGCGACGGTGACCTTCTTCCCGTAATCCTTGATCTGCTCCCGGATGATTCTGCTGATCTCGTCGGCGCGGATTTCCATGAGCGTATGCGTCCTTGCGCAGGGGCGGCCGACGTGGAGCAGGCCGCCGAAACCTTGAAGTCGGGGCCCCTTACCATGCACACCCACCCGCTGCAATGCGGTCGGCGACAGGCGCCAAGGCCTTCAGTGCCCCACTCCCTCGCGGGGCAGCCAGGCGGTGAAGCTGACCCCGCCCCCGGAGCAGGACTCCACCGCCAGCTTCCCCCCGTGCGCCACGGCGATCTGCCGCGCCAGGTAGAGCCCCAGGCCCAGGCCCTCTGGCGCGGCGCCGCGCTCCTTGCGGAAGGGCTCGAAGAGGGAGGAGTGCTCCTCCGCCACCACGGTGAGTCCAGGGCTCTTCACGCAAAGCGTGACGCCGCCCACCGCGCCCGCCACGCGCAGGGTGATGGGTGACTCCTCGGCGCCTTGATGGAGCACGCTGCCCAGGAGGTTGTCGGCCAGCTGCGCCAGCCGGCGGGTGTCCCAGTGGCCGCGCAGGTCGCCTTCCGTCTCCAGGTGGAGGGTGCGCCGGGGATGCTCGCGGCGGCGCTCTTCCACGACGCGCGCCACCACCGCGTCCAGCACGGCGGGCTCCAGCCGCAGCGCCAGCCCGCCCGTCAGCCGCGCGCGGGTGAAGTCCATCAGCTCCTGGAGCATCCGCTCCATGCGCCGGGCGGACCGGGCCACCTGGCCCACCAGCGTGCGCTGCGGCTCCTCCAGCCCGTCCATCCGCTGCAGGGCGCGCGTGCCTTCCTGGAGCGATTGCAGGGGCGCTCGCAGCTCCGCGTCCACCACACCCAGCATCTGGTGCCGGAACTGTTCGGTGCTCGCGGAGCGCTCCTCCGCGGCCTTGCGGCTGCTGATGTCCCAGACGGCGGCCAGCCGCACCTGCCGGCCTTCCCACGTCACGTAGCGCCCCAGCACCTCCAGGGGCAGCCGCTGGCCGTCCCGGCGGAGGACGACCACCTCATAGGGCGTCTCCAGCCCGCGGCTCAGCACCAGCCCCACCTGCGAGCGGAACTCCGGGGCGACGTAGTCCGCCAGGTGCCGGCCGATCATCTCCGACGGGGACGCGTAGCCCAGCAGCTGGGACATCGCGCGGTTGGCGTCCATCACGATGCCGTTGTCATGCAGGAAGTGCCCGTCACAGGCCACGTCCGCCAGGCTGCGCATGTGTGACTCCCGCGCGCGCAGCCGTTGCTCCTCCAGGACGCGCTCCGTCTCGTCGCGCACCCACAGCGCCACCCCCGCCAGCGAGCCGCCCTGCAGCGCCGGGGACAGGCCCACCCGCAAGTGCCGCTCCCCCGCGGAGGGAGCCAGCACACCCCGCACGGGGGCATCCGTGACGTCCTCGCCGGAGAGCGCCCGGGCCAGCAGCGGCGACAGCGCCTGCGCCACCTGCGGCCACAGCTCCGCCAGGGGACGGCCCACATGCGCGCGCGGCTCCAGGCCGGACAGCGCCGCCAGCGAGGCATTCACCCACACCGGACGCAGCTCCCGGTCCAGCAGGGCCACGCCACACCCCGCCGCGCTCAGGAGGGCCCCCAGGAAGGGCCGCGCCTCCTCGGGTGCCGCCAGCGTGGACGGACCTTCGGAATACCGGTGGAGTAGGGACTGCGGCATGGTCAGGTCGTCCAGGCGGCACGGGGCTGTCCCGTTCCGCTGGCGAGTATACCGCTGTCAGGGCCCGCTGGAAATACCGGTTAGCCCTGGACTGCGGGGTGATAGAGACGACCTGGAACGTTGGTTGCCCGGCGAGCGGGCAGGCCTCAGCGCTGCTTCAGCTCGCGGCGCAGCTCCTCGAGCTGGGTCCGGATGCTGCCGTCGTAGAGGATGCTGCCCACCTGGGCGGCGACCCCCCCCAGCAGGCTGGGGTCCACGCGCGTCTCCAGCAGGACGTTGCGCTGGGTGAGCTGCTGCAGGGTCTGCTGGAGCTGGGCCAGGGCGTCGGCCGGGAGCGGCGCGGCGCTGGTGACGTGGCCCCGGACGCGGCCGGCGCGGGCATCCGCCATGTCACGGAAGAGGCGGGCGATGTCCGCCAGGTAACCCAGGCGGTTGCGGTCCACCAGCAGGCGGAGGGTGTTGGCCAGCGTGGGCTCCACGCCGCCGGGAATGGCCTGCATCACCGACTCCACCACCCGCAGGCGCTGCTCGCGGGTGTAGGCGGGGTTGACGAGCACATCCGTCAGCTCGGCGTTCTTCGCGATGATGTCAGCGAAGGCGGTGAGCTGCTCGGTGACGGCGTCAGTGCGGTCCGCCTCTGAAGCGACATCGAGGAGGGCGCGGGCGTAGCGGCGGGCGATCGACACGTTCACCATGGCGGTCGCGCCCTTAGCACGGGGATTTCCCCCGAGCAACGTCCCTGGCATCGGGGCGCCCTGTCGCCGGGGGCACGCCTGCTGCCCCGGGCCGTGGCGTGGGAAAGCGACGCTTATCGGCAGGCAGGCGCGGGAAGGGGGCTTGGCGAGCTGGCGCGAACACCCGTAGGGTGGTGTCCTCTCGGCCCCCCATGCATGACCCCGTCATCGGCATCGACCTGGGTACTACCAACAGCGCCGTGGCGACCGTGGAAGACGGACGCCCGCGCCTGATTCCCGCGCGCGCGGGTGGCCGGTTGACGCCGTCCACGCTGGGCGTGAACAAAGCTGGCGAGCGCGTGGTGGGCGTCGCCGCGCAATCCCTGGCCGAGGAGCACCCGGACTCCGTGGTGTGGGCCACCAAGCGCTTCCTGGGGCGCCGCTACACGCCGG
Source organism: Myxococcus sp. SDU36 (assembly GCF_030168875.1). Classification (NCBI taxonomy): domain Bacteria; kingdom Pseudomonadati; phylum Myxococcota; class Myxococcia; order Myxococcales; family Myxococcaceae; genus Myxococcus; species Myxococcus sp. SDU36. Next base: position 6,034,461 of record NZ_CP077414.1, on the reverse strand, counting down.
AGCTGGTTCAGGAGGCGAAGGCGCTGGTGCCGTACCCGCTGGTGGCCGGGCCCGCTGGCGACGTGCGCGTGCGGCTCGCCGGGCGGGTGATGCCCGTCACGCAGGTGTCCGCGATGATTCTGGGCGAGCTGGCCCTGGACGCGCAGGCGCACTTCGGCCGCCCCGTCACCAAGTGTGTCATCACCGTTCCGGCCAACTTCGACGACAACCAGCGGCAGGCCACGCGTGAGGCGGCCAGCATCGCCGGGCTGGACGTGGTGCGGCTGGTGAATGAGCCCACCGCCGCGGCGCTGGCGTATGGCCTGTCGCGCGGCTTCGAGGGCAACGCGCTGGTGTTCGACCTGGGCGGTGGCACCTTCGATGTGTCCATCCTCGAAGTGAAGGCCGGCGTCTTCGAGGTGCGCGCCACGGGCGGTGACCCGAAGCTGGGCGGCGAGGACTTCGACCAGCGCATCGTCCAGTGGCTGCTGGCGCAGGTGGACGATGAGCTGCGGCACGTGGTGTCGCAGGACGCGCAGAGCCTGCGCCGGCTGAAGGTGGCCGCCGAGTCCGCCAAGCGCGAGCTCACCGAGAAGGAAGAGGCGTCCATCTACGTCGCCGGGCTGGGAGACCACTCGGCGCCGGGCAAGCGGATGGCGGAGCTGGAGACGGTGCTGACGCGCTCCTTCTTCGAAACGCTGTCCGAGCCGCTGTCGCGCCGCTGCCTGGACGTCTGCGAGTCGGTGATGCGCGACGCGAAGATGGACCCGCACGCGGTGGACGTGGTGCTGCTGGTGGGCGGCATGACGCGCGTGCCGCTGGTGCGGCGGCTGGTGGCGGACTTCTTCGGCCGCGCGCCCTCCACGGACGTGCACCCCGACGAGGCCGTCGCGCTGGGCGCCGCGGTGCAGGCCGACGAGCTCATCCGCCAGTCCGGTCAGGCGCTGCTGCTGGACGTCGCCACCCAGAGCCTGGGCGTGGGCGTCATGGGCGGGCGCGTGAAGCGGCTCATCCCGAAGAACACCGGCGTGCCGGTGGTGGCGCGGGACATCTTCTATCCGGGCAGCTCCGGCCAGCAGGAAGCGCGCATCCCCGTGTACCAGGGCGAGAGCGAGTTCCAGGATGAGAACTACAAGCTGGGCGAGGTGGTGCTCAAGCGCCTCCACGTCGCCTCGCGCGGAGACGTGCCGCTGGAGGTCGTCTTCGAGCTGTCCAGCGAGGCCATCCTGTCCGTCAAGGCCACGGACCTGACCACCGGCAACATGGAGGCCGTGCGGCTGGAGGCCCGCGCGGGGCTGCCGCAGGGTGAGGCGGAGAAGCTGGGCGCGGAGCAGGCCCACTACGCGCGCTCGCAGGGCGTGGTGGACTCGAAGCGCGCGGAGGAGCTGTTCCGCAAGCTGCTGGAGCGCGGGGAGAAGCTGGCGCGGCTCCTCCAGCGCAGCGCCCAGGAGAACCCCAGCCCGGAGGCGCAGGCCACCCTGGGCACGGTGCAGCGCCTGCTGGATGGCGGCCGGTCCGCCCTGGACAGCGGCAACGCGGCGCAGTGCGCCACCATCGCCAAGCAGCTCACGCGGTTGTTGTCCGGTCGCCAGGAGCCTCGCGCCTGAGCGTCCATCCCCGAACGGTGGCCCTGGGCGCCGGTGGCCTTGGCACCTCTTTCCACCTATCCGTGAGCGTATGAGCCCTCCTCCCAACGCGCGTGACACCGTGTTCGTGGTGGATGACTCCCGCACCGCACGGGAGGTGGTGCGCCTGCACCTGACTCGGCTGGGCTGCGAGGCGGTGGCGCTGGAGGGCGGCGAGACCTGCATGGCCGAGCTGGCCCGGCGCACCCCGGCGCTCATCCTGTTGGACCTGCGCATGGAGCGCATGCAGGGTGACGAGGTGTGCCGGCTGGTGAAGGCACACCCGGCGGGGCGCAACGTGCCCGTCATCATGTTCACCTCCGGCGGCGAGCCCCACGAGGTGATGCACTGCTGGCGCGCGGGCGCCGACGACTTCCTGCCCAAGCCGGTGGCGCTGGGCGCCCTGGAGGCGAAGCTGGCCGCGGTGCGCCAGGCCCGGGAGCGTGTCCGCGAGGGCCTGCCGCGAGGGCGCCGGGTGCTGCTGGTGGAGGGCGGGCGTTTCCTGCACACCTTCCTGGGCGGCTCGCTGGAGCAGGAGGGGCTTCACGTCCTCTACGCACGGGACATGGGGGACGCGGAGAGCCTGGCGGCGGAGCACGGCGCGCGGCTGGATGGCTTCGTGGTGGACGTGTCGCGCACGCCGCGCGAGGCGCTGGCCCTGGCCACGAAGCTCCACGACGCGCACCCGCGCAAGCCGCTGGTGCTGCTGTCGCGCGCGGAGGAGTCGCAGGAGGTGCTCGCCCGGGCGCTGGCGCTGGGTGGCGCGCCGCTCCTGGAGAAGCGTCACCTGGGCGCGGACGAGCTGCTCGGCCGCGTGCTGGGGCGGCTGGTTCCGGGCCACACCCCGCTGCGCGCCGCCGAGCGTGTGCCCTTCTTCACGGTGGTGGAGTTCACCACGTCCAACGGGACGACGCTGTCGGGCTTCAGCCATGACGCGGGGCCGGGCGCGCTCTTCGTGCGCACCCTGACGCCGGCGCGCGAGGGCACGCGGCTGACGCTGAAGGTGTTGCTCGCGGGCCAGCGCTCGCCCTGCACCGCCGAGGCGACGGTGGCGTGGTCCAACCCGCCCCTGCCGCAGGGCGCCTTCCGGTCCGCGGTGGGCATGGGGCTGCGGCTGGAGCACATGGACCCGGTGCTCACCCAGCAGTTCGTCCGCTTCGTGCCCCGGGGCCTCGGTTTTCCGGCTCCAGGTTCACCGCGCGCCTCAGGTTTCTGAGAGGCGCGGGGCCGCGCGGCCGCTCGACAGGCCTGGGTTCGCAGGGGACGAAGCCCTGGCACGCCGGTGGCAACAAGGCCCGGCCGCCGCTGGCGCGACACCGGGGAGGCCCGTGGGCCGCCAGTGGGGCCGAAGTGCAAAGGGAGGGTCGAATGCGGCAGTGGAAACGCTGGAGTTGGGCCGGAGTGGTGGCGGTCGTCGCGGCGGGGTGTGGTGACGAAGGAAGCAAGCCGCCGCCTCCGTTCGGCAACGAGCCCGTGCGGCAGGAGGCCCGGCTGGAGACCTTCCCCGGCTGCGAGGCCCTGGAGCAGCACATCGAGGACACCGCGACGAAGCAGATGCGCGCGGTGCTGGAGGTCTACAAGCAGTACACCTACGGGGGCGGCCGAGGGGGCGAGGCGCCGCCCACGGTGGACGCGCCGCAGGAGGACTCCGCTGGAGGCGGCGGCAGTCCCAACGACTACACGGGCACGAACAACCAGGTGTCCGGCGTGCACGAGGCCGACTTCGTGCAGAACGACGGCACGCGCATCTTCGTGCTGTCGGGGCAGCGGCTCTACCTCCACCGCTCCTGGCCCGCCGAGCAGCTCGCGCGGACGGCCGCGCTGGAAGTGGAGGGCTGGCCGCGGGAGATGTTGCTCGACCCCGAGCGCAACCGGCTGGTCATCACCTCGGCGGTGTCCGAGCCGCGGCCGGGCTCGGGCTCGGGAGGCCGCGTCACGGACGGGCCCGCCGTCGACTGCGCCGGCTTCGGCTGTGGCTACGGGCACGGCAACACCGTGAAGGTGACGGTGGTGGACGTGGCGGACCTGGAGGCGCCGCGGGTGATGGAGCAGGTGTACCTGCCCGGCGGCTACCTCAGCGCCCGTCGCGTGGAGGGCGCCGTGCGGCTGGTGGTGTCGGACGGGTTCCGCTGGCCCGCGGACGTGCGCCTCTACCCCGACTATTCGCCGGGCCTCTTCGACAACCGCATCCGGCTGAGCGCGCACATCGACGCGCTCATCCAGCAGAACGAGCAGGCCATCCGCGCGCAGACGCTGGCGCAGTGGCTCCCGCCCGGGCGCCGCGTGACGGCGGATGGCGAGGTGAAGCCGCTCTCGTATGACTGCACGTCGTTCTACCGCACCAACGCGCCCACGGGCCTGGGCCTGGTGTCGGTGCTGTCGCTGAACCTGGACGCGAGCGAGTCGGAGCCTGGCCGCACCAGCCTGGTGGCGGCGCCCGGCGAGGTGTACGCGTCCCAGGACGCGCTCTACCTGGCGGCTCGCCACTGGTGGTGGTGGCCGGAGCCGGGCCAGACGACGCACACGTACCTCCACAAGTTCGACATCCGCGACCCGGACCAGGCCACCTACGTGGGCAGCGGCACGGTGGAGGGGTACGTCGTCAACCAGTTCGCCATGGACGAGCATGAGGGCGTGCTGCGGGTGGCCACCACCGTGGAGCTGCCGAGGGAGGAGGTCGCGGGGGATGGCGACGCCGTGTGGACGCCTCCGGAGACGGTCAACCGCGTGGTGACGCTGCGCGAGGAGGGCGGGCACCTGAAGCAGTTGGGGCGCAGCGAGGACCTGGCCCGGGGCGAGCGCATCTTCAGCGCGCGCTTCGTGGGCACGCGCGGCTACGTCGTCACCTTCCGGCAGGTGGACCCGCTCTTCACCTTCGACCTGAGCGACCCGGCGCACCCGCGCAAGGTGGGCGAGCTGAAGATTCCCGGCTTCTCCACCTACATCCATCCGTTGGGTGACACGCACCTGCTCACCTTCGGCGAGCACCGCAACGAGGACGGCACCTGGCAGGACCGCGCCCTCAAGCTGTCGCTCTTCGACGTGAGCGACCTGGCGAATCCCCGGGAGACCTTCACCCACCAGCTGGGCTCGATGAGCAGCCACAGCGAGGCGCTCCACGAGCACAAGGCCTTCACCTACTTCCCCGCCAAGGGATTGCTGGCCCTGCCCTTCATGGACTGGGATTACAACGCCTCCGACTACTGGTCCGGCTTCCGCAGCGAGCTGCGCGTCTTCCGCGTGGACACGGCCACGGGCTTCTCGCCGGTGGGCACCGTCTCCGTGCGGGACATGTACCAGGCATTCAACTTCCAGCACTGGAGCTGGTACTGGCAGCCCACGGTGCGCCGCAGCATCATGGCGGACGACTACGTGTACGCCATCTCCGACGCGGGCCTGCGCGTGTCCCACGTGAACAGCCTCCAGACGCCGCTGGCCACCGCGCCCTTCCTGCCGCCGGCGGCCGGCAAGCCAGGGCCCCTGGAGCCGTGACGCGGGGCTGACGGGCGGCTCGCCCCTGGGACGCCGGGTGTCCCAGGGGACGTGTCACGGGGATGTGGCCAGGCCTCCCCGTCAGGCGAGGGGTCGCGGCGCGTCGGACGTGGGCAGCGCATTCCCTACCGGAAGGCGCTATAGGCGCACTCCCCATGTCCACCGCCGTCTTGCCGACGTCCTCCGTGAATTCTCCCCGCACCGAGCTCCGGGAGCTGGCCCGGCTGGCGGTTCCCATCGCCATCGCCCAGGGCGGGCAGGCGCTCATGGGGCTGGTGGACACGCTGGTGGTGGGGCGCGCGGGGACGTCGGCGCTGGCGGCGGTGGGGCTGGGCAACGGCCTCTTCTTCGCCGTCAGCGGCTTCGGCATGGGCCTGATGATGGGCTTCGACCCGATGATGTCCCAGGCCATGGGCGCGCGGCACTTCACCCGGGCCCGGGGGCTGCTCTGGCAGGGCGGCTGGCTGGCGCTCTTCTCGGGCTTGTTGCTGGGCTCGCTGCTGCTGCTGACGCCGCCGTTGCTGCTCCTGGGGGGCATTGGCGAGGCCGAGGTTTCGGGCGCCCGGGACTACCTGTTGTGGCGCGCGCCCAGCATGCCGCTGATGCTGGCCTTCCTCATGGTGCGCTCGTATTGCCAGTCCACGGCCTACACACGGCCGCTGGTGATTGCGACGGTGGCGGCCAACGTCTTCAACGTGGCCGCGGACGTGCTGCTGGTGTTCGGCGGTGAGGTGTTGCCGGCCGCCTTCGGGCCGCTGCGGGAGATTCCGGCCATGGGCGTGGCGGGCTCCGCGATGGCGACGACGCTGTGCACCGCGTTGCAGCTGGCCGTGGTGGTGTTCGCGGTGCGGGCCAGGCCCCTGGCGGGCGCCGAGTCCTCCACGCGCCTGCCCGTGTGGGCGGACCTGGCCCGGGCGGTGAAACTGGGCACCCCCATTGGCCTCCACTTCGCCGCGGAGATTGGCGTGTTCGCGCTGGCGGGGGTGCTGGCGGCGGGCCTGGGGCCGGCGAGCGTGGGGGCGCACCAGATTGCCATCTCCTTCGCGAGCGTCACCTTCACGGTGGCCATGGGCATCGGCAACGCGGGCAGCGTCCGGGTGGGCTGGGCGGTGGGGGCGCGCAACGGGCGGCAGGCGCGGCTGAGTGGCTTCATGGCCTTCGCGGGAGGCGCGGGCTTCATGGCGCTGGGCGGGCTGTTGTTCGCGCTGTTCCCGACGCCGCTGGCCCGGCTGGCGGGGGCGCCCGAGGACGTGCTGCCGCTGGTGGTGCCGCTGCTGATGGTGAGCGCCGTCTTCCAGGTGTTCGACGGCGTGCAGGGCGTGGGCGCGGGCGTGCTGCGCGGCGCGGGCGACACGCGCTTCACGTTCCTGGCCAACATGGTGGGGCACTACGCCATTGGCTTGCCGCTGACGCTGCTGCTGGGCTTCAAGCTGGGCCTGGGGGTGGTGGGCATCTGGTGGGGCCTGTGCGCGGGCCTCGTCACCGTGGCGGTGGCGCTGCTGTGGCGCTTCAACCGGATGAGCGCGGGCGCGCTGCGTCCAGTTGAAGCGTAGCGGCGCGCGGCGCGGCTACCAGGGCAGGTACTGCTGAATCATCTGCCGCCACACGGGCCAGTCGTGCGTGCCGCCCTGCCACACGGCCAGGTGGTTGCCGATGTCCTTCTTCCACAGCACGTTGGAGAGGTGCTCGTTGGAGGGGCGGCAGAAGTCGTGCTCGCCCACCGCCAGCACCAGCTCCACGCGCTGGAGGGCGGAGAGCTGCGCGGGGTCCGTGAGGTTGGGCAGCCACTCCGTGCATGAGTGGAAGTAGACGTCCGAGTCGTGGTGGCCGTCGAGGAACTCGTCCGTCTCGAACTTGCCGCCCATGGACAGCAGGCGCCGGAAGACGTGCGGGTGCCGCAGTCCAATGTTGTACGCGTGGAAGCCGCCGAAGCTGCACCCGGCCAGGGTGAGGCGCCCGCCGGTGCCGCGGCTCTTGAGCAGGGGCACCACCTCGTGGAGGAGGTAGTCCTCCCACTGCTGATGGCGGACGACGCGGTCATGCGGGTGGATGGCGGTGTTGAACCAGGACTCCGCGTCCACCGAGTCCGGGCACACCACGATGTACCGGCCGGACTGGACGCGGTCGGCGATGGCGCCGATGAGGCCGAAGTCCTCGGCCTGGAAGAAGCGGCCCTTGCTCGTCGGCAGCAGGAGCACGGGCTCACCCGAGTGGCCGAAGATGAGCAACTCCATGTCGCGGTGCAGTCGCTCGCTGTACCAGCGGTGGTATTCGCGGTTCATGGCGCGCAACTTAATCGCAATGCGTCAAAGGCCGCGACTGGCGTGCAAGGCCTGCCCGCCGGACTGCCGGGAGTGAACACCTGGGCGGATGTCTGACTTTGCCGAGTCGGCGGCTACCCGCCTGGGGGTTCGTTGCGGCCCCTACGGCTGGCGCGGCCTGTGGGGCCGGAAGCCTGCCCGCATTCCTCGCGCTCGGGCATACCACCGTGGGGGGAGCGCGCGCTCCGGCCGTTCGTAGGACAAGGCACCTTGTGCCAGTCACCGGACGGAAACCAGAATGCAGACGCGCAGGTCCGCTTGTGCCGCTGGACGCGCGGTCGGTGGGGGGAGTGCCATGACGAAGGACCTCGGGCGTCCGGAGCCGTCCGCCGTGCCACGCGTGGTGACGGCGGAGCCCTTGGCGCACGTGACAGAAGCGGGGCGTCCTCATCTGCTGCGCGAGCACCTGGAGGCCGTGGGGCAGTGGGCCGCGAGGCTGGCGCCGCGAGAGGACTTGCGCGCGCCGGCCCTGGCCACCGGGCGCTGGCACGACCTGGGCAAGTACACACAAGACTTCTGGTATCGCATCCGCGCGGAGAATGGCTTCGAGGCGCACCTGGAGAAAGAGGGCGCGCTGGAGCGAGACCACTCGACGGCCGGGGCGCTCTGGGCGCTGCGCCGCGACCCCCGCTTGCTCCCGCTGGCCCTGGCGATTGCCGGACACCACGCGGGGCTGCCGGACCTGGCGGCGTTCAAGGAGCGCCTGGGGCGCAAGGAGAAGCAGGCGCTGCTCGCGGACGCGAGGGCTCGGTGTGATGTCCCCGCCTTGCTGGATGGGCCGCTCGGCTTCGAGCCGGACGCGCTGCTGCGGCTCGAGCCGCTCCGGTTGGAGCTCTGGACGCGGATGCTCTTCTCGCTCTTGTGCGACGCGGACTTCCTGGACACGGAGGCCTTCTTCGACGCGAGCCGGGGCGCGGAGCGCCAGGTGCCGGTGTCGCTGGCTCAGCTCGCCGAGCGCCTCCGTGGCTTCCTGGAGGAGAAGCAGCGCGAGGCCCCGGACACGGAGGTCAACCGGGTGCGGCGCGAGGTGCTCTCCGCCGCGGTGGAGGCCGCGTCCCTGCATCCAGGCGTCTTCAGCCTCACGGTGCCCACGGGCGGGGGCAAGACGCTGACGTCCATGGCCTTCGCGCTCGAGCACGCGCGGCGGCATGGGCTCCAGCGCGTCATCGTCGCCATTCCCTATACGTCCATCATCGAGCAGAGCGCGGGCGTGTACCGCCAGGCCTTCCAGGGGCTGGAGCACGCCGTCATCGAGCACCACTCCGCCGTCGACCCCGGGAAGGAGACGCCGCTCAACCGCGTCGCCAGCGAGAACTGGGACGCGCCCGTCATCGTTACCACCACGGTGCAGCTCCTGGAGAGCCTCTTCGCCCGCCGCCCGTCGGCGTGCCGCAAGCTGCATCGGGTGGCCCGGAGCGTCATCGTGCTCGACGAGGCGCAGACGCTGCCGCCGTCGCTGCTGGCGCCCATCCTGGATGGCCTGGGCGCGCTGGTGCAGGACTACGGCTGCTCCGTGGTCATCTGCACCGCCACGCAGCCCGCGCTGGGCCGCCGCCCGGACTTCCAGGAGGGCCTGCCGGACGCGCGTGAAATCGTCCCGGCCTCGGTGCGCGCCTTCGAGCGCCTGCGCCGGGTGCGGGTGCGGTGGCCCACCCTGGGACGCAAGCTCCCCTACGCCGAGCTGGCCGACGCCGTGGCGGCCGAGCGGGACGTCCTCGCCGTGGTCCACCTGCGGGACGACGCGCGTCGGCTCTGCGAGCTCGTGGACGCGCGGCTGGGGCACCAGGACACGCTGCACCTGTCCGCGCTGATGTGTCCGGAGCATCGCTCGGAGGTGCTCGCGGGTATCAAGGCCCGCAAGCGGCGTGGGGAGCCGGTGCGACTGGTGGCCACGCAGCTCGTCGAGGCGGGCGTGGACCTGGACTTCCGCGTCGTCTTCCGTGGGCTTGGAGGACTGGACTCGCTGGCCCAGGCCGCGGGCCGGTGCAACCGGGAGGGGGTGCTGGACGGGCTCGGCGAGCTGCGCGTCTACGAACCCGAGACCCAGCCTCCCCGAGGCGTTGCGCGCGCCGCCCAGGACGTGACTCGCGGTCTGCTGGAGCAGGCGCCCGACCTGGACCTGTTCGCGCCCGAGAGCTTCCAGCGCTACTTCGAGCGGCTCTATGCCACCCGCAAGCTGGACGAGAAGGGCATCCAGGACCTGCGCAAGAAGCTCCACTTCGAAGCGGTGTCCAAGGCCTTCAAGCTCGTCGAGGACGACTGGAGCGCGTCGGTGGTGGTGCCCTACGCGGGCTGTGAGGCGCACCTGGAGGCGCTGCGCCAGCGAGGCCCCTCGCGGGAGCGGCTGCGCGCGCTGCAACGCTTCACGGTGTCGGTGAACCGCGGGCTCCGGGACGCCTGGCTGGAACGGGAGTTGGCTCGGCTCGCTTCGGAGACGGTGGCGTACCTGGGGCCCGAGCACGGGCCCGCGTATCACAAGCGCTTCGGCCTTCTGCGTGACCAGGTCGGCGTGCTGGACCCGACGTTCCTCATTCCCGGCTGAGACACGCTTCAGGAGGTGTGGATGACATCGACGGCAGGCAGGCGGTTTCGCGTGAGGGCCCGAGGGCCCGTGGCGTGCTTCACGCGGCCCGAGATGAAGGCGGAGCGCGTCAGCTACGAGGTGATGACGCCTTCGGCGGCGCGCGGCGTGCTGGAGGCCATCCTGTGGAAGCCGGCCATCCGCTGGCACGTCCACGAGATTGCGGTGCTCGCGCCGGTGAGATGGACGAGCTTCCGCCGCAACGAGGTCAACAGCCGCGCCACGGTGGGCAGGTTCGACTACGCGGCGGACGAGGACCGGGCCCAGCGCAACACGGTGGCGCTGCGGGACGTGGACTACGTCATCACCGCGTCCTTCACGCTGGTGCCCGGGAAGGCGGGGCCCGAGGACAACGCGCGCAAGTTCGAGGACATGTTCGAGCGGCGCCTGGAGCGGGGCCAGTTCTTCCATGCGCCCTACCTGGGCTGCCGCGAGTTCGCGGCCCGGGTGGAGCCCGCCGAGGACGGCCTGCTGCCGCACGAAGCGGGCAGCGGGCGGCGGCCCTTGGGGCTCATGTTCCACGACTTCGTCTTCGACGTGCCCGGTGAGCCCGTGCGTCCCGAGTTCTTCCAGGCGTTCCTGGAGGATGGGGTGTTGCTCGTGCCGCCTCGGGCGCAGGTGCTGGGGGGAGGTGCCTCATGATGCTGACGGCACTGAACGACTTCGCCCGTGAGCGCGGGCTCACGGATGACCTGTTGTACGAGGTCAAGCCCGTGGACTTCTTCATCCGCATCAGCGCGGCGGGGAAGTTCGTCACGCTGGAGAGCACCGCGGGAGAGGACGGGAGGGGAAAGCCCCTCTCGATTCCCCGGCTGCCGCAGCGGGCAGCAAACATCGCGGCGGGCTTCTTCGCGGACAATCCGAAGTACGTCCTCGCCTACGAGAAGGGCACGCCCAAGACAAAGGCTGGAGGCGTGGAGAAGCGCGTAGCCCGGCTGGAGGCCTTCCTGAAGCCGGTTCGGGAGGTCGCCGCGGAGACGAAGGACCCGGAGGCCCGGGCCGTGGAGGCCTTCCTTTCGAACGAGGCCGAGCGGAGCAAGGTGCTGGCGGCTCGCGACGCGGAGGAATGGACGGGCTCCGAGCTGCTCGCCTTCGTCGTCGGTGAGGCCACCGTGCCCGTGCATCAGAACCCGGCCATTCGCGCCTGCTGGGAGCGGCGCTCCGGAGAGAAGCGCGCGCTGGGGCGGACGGCGCGGTGCCTGGTGACAGGACTGGAGGGGGTGGTGGCCGTCACCCATCCCAAGCTGAAGAACGTCCCGGAGGCTCAGCCGGCGGGCGCTTCACTGGTCTCCTTCAACGCGCCCGCGTTCTCGTCGCACGGGCTGGAGCAGGGGGACAACGCCCCCGTCTCCCAGGAGGCGGCGCTGGGCTACGTGCTGGCGCTCAACGACATGCTCCGTGGGACGGAGCAGCGCCGCTTCCGGCAGGGCATTCAATTGGGGGACGGCTCGGTGCTCGTGTTCTGGACGCGCGCGTCCGCGTCTGAAGAGAGCCTCCTGCTGTCGTGGATGGACCCGACAGAGGAGGACCTCCAGCGCTTCGCGGAGTCGCCGCTGCAGGGTCTGGAGCCCGGCGAGCTGGATGACCGCGCCTTCTACGCCGTCACGCTGGCGGGCAACGCGGGCCGCGTCGCCGTGCGTGACTGGTTCGAGTCGCGCGTGGGCGAGGTGAAGCAGAACATCCGGCGCTACTTCGATGACCTGCGCATCGGGCAGGCGCCGGCGAAGCCAATCCCCGTCTATCGCCTGCTCAAGGCCGTGGAGGCGCCCTCGGGGCGTGGCCTGTCGCCGGACGTCGCCACGCGGATGCTGGGCGCGGCGCTGCGAGGACAGCCCTTCCCGCGCCAACTCCTGACGTCCGCGCTGGACCGACTGCGGCTGCCTCCCTCCGACGACCGATTCGAGCGCGAACAACTGCGGCTCCGCGTCGCGCTCATCAAAGCCACCCTGCTGCGACTCCCTCGAAGTGGAACCACTCCCCTGGAGGTCTCCGTGTCATTGGACAAGAACAACGCCTCGCAGCCCTATGTGCTCGGCCGCCTCTTCGCCGTGCTGGAGCGGTTGCAAGGCGCGGCGCTGAAGGACCTCAACGCCACCATCCGCGACCGCTACTTCGGCGCCGCGTCTCGCAACCCCGTCACCGTCTTCCCCCGGTTGCTTCAGCTCTCCGTCCACCACGCCTCCAAGGCGGCGGAGAACGGCAGGTGGCTGGAGCGGACGAAGGGAGAGGTGATGTCACTGCTTCCTTCGCAGCGGCCATTCCCTCCCGTGCTTGACCTGGAAGCGCAGGGCCTCTTCGCCGTCGGCTACTACCACCAACGCGAGGCGTTCTTCACCAAGCGCGAGGCGCCGGCTCCTGGCGAGCCCGACGCGTCCATCTCCTGACGTTCCCCCGTCTTCACCCCATTCCCAGAGGAAGCGCCATGACCGACCTCAAGCAGCGCCACGACTTCGTCCTGTTCTTCGACGTGCTGGATGGAAACCCCAATGGAGACCCCGACGCGGGCAACCTGCCCCGCATCGACGCGGAGACGGGCCACGGGCTGGTGACGGACGTGAGCCTCAAGCGCAAGGTGCGCAACTTCATCCTGCTCACGCAGGAGGGCAAGCCGGGGCTGGACATCTTCGTGAAGGAGAAGGCCATCCTGAACAACCGCATCGCGGACGCGTACAAGAGCCTGGGCATCGACCTGAGCGAGAAGCCCGCCCGCGCCGAGGACGGGAAGAAGCGGAACAAGGACAAGGAGGCCCAGGGCTCCGAGGTGGACAAGGGCCGCGCGTGGATGTGCAAGACGTTCTTCGACGTCCGCACCTTCGGCGCAGTCATGTCCACGGGGCCCAACGCGGGGCAGGTGCGCGGGCCGGTGCAGCTCACGTTCGCGCGCTCGGTGGACCCCATCGTGTCGCAGGAGCACTCCATCACCCGCATGGCCGTGGCGACGGAGGCCGAGGCCGAGAAGCAGGGCGGTGACAACCGCACCATGGGCCGGAAGAACACCGTGCCCTACGCGCTCTACCGCGCGCACGGCTTCGTCTCGCCGCACCTGGCGAAGCAGACGGGGTTCGGCACGGAGGACCTGGAGCTGCTCTTCCAGTCCTTCACGCACATGTTCGAGCTGGACCGCAGCGCCGCGCGGGGGCTGATGTCCATGCGCAAGGTGGTGGTCTTCAAGCATGGCTCGGAGCTGGGAAACGCCCCTGCGCACGCGCTGTTCGACCGCGTCCATGTGGCGCGCACCCAGCCGGAGAAGCCGGCGCGGAGCTTCTCTGACTACGAGGTCCGCGTGGACAAGGCCGGGCTGCCCCAGGGCATCGAGGTGCTGGAGCTGGCGGGATGAGCGCGGACCGCGAGACGTGGGTGGCGCTGTCGGCGCTCCAGCACCTGCTGTACTGCGAGCGGCAGGCGGCGCTCATCCACGTCGAGCGGCAATGGCGCGAGGACGTCAACACCGCCTCCGGGCGGCTGCTCCATGAGCGCGTGGATTTGCCGGGACATGACGCGCGGGTGGGGCGGCGGGTGGAGCGGGCCGTGTTGCTGGGCTCGCAGCGGCTGCGCGTGTCCGGGCGCGCGGACCTGGTCGAGTACCAGCGAGACGCGAAGGGGGCGGGCTGGCGGCCCTATCCGGTGGAGGTGAAGCGCGGCCGGCGCAAGGCGGGTGAGGCGGACCGCGTGCAGCTCTGCGCGCAGGCGCTGTGTCTGGAGGAGATGCACGGCGTGGACATCCCGGAAGGGGCGCTCTTCTACGGGACGGAGCACAAGCGTGAGGCGGTGCGCTTCGACGCGAGGCTGCGTCAGCGGACCGAGGACGCCATCACGCGCATGCACGAGGTGCTGCGACGGCAGGAGGTCCCTGTCGTGGCGCGCGCGCCCCGGTGTGACGGGTGCTCGCTGGAGCCGCTGTGTCTCCCGGGGGTGACGGCGGGGCAGCGGAGCGCCCAGGACTTCCTGGCGCGGTGGCTGGACGAGGACGGCTGAACGGAGGAACCCATGACGACCGCGCTGAACACGCTGTTCATCACCGCCGAGGGGACTCGCCTGAACAAGGAAGGCGAGTGCGTGGTGGTGACGGTGCAGGAGCAGAAGAAGGCGGAGGTCCCCTTGCGGCACCTGCGCTCGGTGGTGTGCCTGACGCGCGCGTGGCTGACGCCGGAGTTGATGGAGAGCTGCCTGGAGGCGGGCATCCACGTCTCCTTCTTCGGGATGACGGGGCGCTTCCTGGCGCGGGTGGAGGGCGTGCCGGGCGGCAACGTCCTGTTGCGGCGGCAGCAGTACCGGGCGGCGGATGATGTCGCTCGCTCGGTGGCCATCTCCCGGGCGCTGGTGGTGGGGAAGCTCGGGAACGCGCGGCAGTTCGTGCTGCACGCGCGACGTGACGCGGCGCCTGAGCGGCAGGAGGCCCTGTCGGGGACGGCGCGGCGGCTGTCGGAGCACCTGCGCGCCCTGGGCCGCGTGGAGGACCTGGAGCAGGTGCGGGGGCTGGAAGGCATCGCGGCGCGTGACTACTTCGAGGCCTTTCCGTCGCTGCTGAAGAAGAGCGCCAGTGGTTTCGAGTTCGATGGCCGCAACCGGCGGCCCCCGAGGAATCCGCTGAACGCGATGCTCTCGTTTGGCTATGCGCTGCTGGCGCAGGACTGCGCGGGGGCGCTCGCGGGCGTTGGGCTCGACCCCGCCGTGGGTTTCCTGCACGAGGACCGTCCGGGGCGCCTGTCGTTGGCGCTGGATTTGATGGAGGAGTTCCGTGCGCCGGTGGTGGACCGGCTCGTCTTCTCTCTGGTGAACCGGGGGCAACTGAAGCCCGGGGACTTCCGCACGGAGTCGGCGGGGGCCGTGTTGCTGAAGGACGATGCGCGCAAGACGTTCCTCGTGGCGTACCAGGAGGCGAAGCAGGTGGGGGTGCGGCACGCGTTCCTGGGGCAGGAGACGACCTGGGGCATGGCGCCTCACCTGCAAGCGCTGCTGCTGGCGCGTCACCTCCGAGGGGAGCTGGACGGCTACCCTCCCTTCGCGATGCGCTGATGCGTAGCTTGACTGTGTTGATTTGTTACGACGTGCGGGTGTCGGACCCCCAGGGGCCCCGGCGCCTGCGCAAGCTTGCGCGGGCTTGCAGAGACCATGGCGTACGAGTGCAATACTCTGTCTTCGAGTGTGTCCTGGAGCCGAAGGACTGGGTCGTCCTGCGCGCCCGCTTGCTTGGCGTATTTGACTCGGAATGCGACAGCCTGCGCTTCTACTTCCTGTCGGAAGATGATGCCCGGAAGACGGAGCATCACGGCGCCAGGGCACCCCTGGACGTCGAGGGGCCCCTGGTCCTGTAGGCCCCCGCGAACCGCTCCCGGTGTGTGCTCCGTCGAGGGTTCGCGCTCTTTGAAATCCCGAATAGATTCAGTGGGTTGGGGCAGTGGGCGGCAGGAGCGGCGGGGCGCTTTCGTGGCGGCGAGGGCCGGTTCGCGAAATCCGGCCGGATTCCGTAGTCAGAACGCTATGTTGGAGAGGTGGAGTCGCTCCCCGTGAACGCGGGGAGCGTGGGTTGAAACTCCCGCCCCTGGGCAACGTGCGCGGCGACAGCGTCGCTCCCCGTGAACGCGGGGAGCGTGGGTTGAAACTAATTGATGCCACGTCAATTGAGCTAGAAGGAAGTCGCTCCCCGTGAACGCGGGGAGCGTGGGTTGAAACGAGGTGTCGCTAAAGGAGGTTCGCGCGCTGGTGGTCGCTCCCCGTGAACGCGGGGAGCGTGGGTTGAAACCTCATGCGCAAGCAGTTGGAGAAGGAGCGCGCGTCGCTCCCCGTGAACGCGGGGAGCGTGGGTTGAAACATGGACGCACTCTAAGCGAGAAAGGGGCCGCCTGTCGCCAGGCCTGATGCGTTTTCTCGGGGTCGGATTTGAAGAAGGGTCGTCGGGTCGCGGGGTTGCGCGCGGGAGGGGTGAGCGGATTCGTGCACCACCTGACGGGTGCCCTGGATGATCGCCCCCTGGCGGGTGGGTTGTGCTCGAAACTGAGCGCGGCAGCCGGAGGCGGAGGGACGGGGCCGGCGAGCCCCATCCCCCCTATGCCCCGCTCCGCGAGACGCGTGGACCGGGGCGAGAAGGAGTCGAGCATGGGTGGACTTCGAGGACAACAGCGGCGCGTGCTGCGACAGGCGCGCCTGCAGTGGGATGACGCGGTGAGGGACCCGCGAGACGCGCGTGGCACCCGCCATGAGCACCTGGGCCTGTTGGGGCTGGTGGTGGCTGGCTTCGCGGTGGGCAAGAAAGGGTTGAAGCAGGCCGCGCAGCTGGCGGGGGATGTGGGAGCGCGGACGCGCAAGCGACTGGAGTTGCCGCATTCGGTGAGGGCTCGACGCTCTGGCGTCTGCTGCGCAAGCAGCAGACGGACGGCCTGCGGGAGACGTTGAGGGCCCAGGCGTGCGAGGTGCTGGAGGATTCGAGCGCCCCCCGCCTGCCATTTCCCTTGGGCGTGGTGAGCGTGGACGGCAAGAGCCTGTGGACGACGCACCAGGGCGAGGTGGAGGGGCTGGAGGCCGTCGCCAACGACGAGGAGGGCCGCGCACTGTGGCGACTGGGCGCGCTGCGGGCCGTGCTCACCAGTGCGCTGGCGGCGCCCTGCCTGGACTTGGAATTCATCGGAGCCAAGGAGGGTGAGTCTCCGGCCTTCCGGCAGTTGCTTCCGCGGGTGGTGGAAGCCTTTGGCGAGCACTTTGGGGTGGTGACGGCCGACGCGGGGCTGACGGCCGCGCAGAATGCAGCCTTGGTGCGAGAGCTGGGCAAGCACTACTGTTTCGGGTTGAAGGCCAACCAGCCCACCCTTCACGAGTACGCCATGCGGGCCATCGCCTCCAAGCAGTGCCCAGCCCGCTCGCGCACCGAGGAGCGGGCGCATGGGCAGACAGTGGTGCGCGAGTTGTGGACGCACGCGCTGACGCCCGACGAGGTGGACTTCCCTGGAGCGCGCACGTTGCTGCTGGTGCGTCAGCAGCACTGGGACGACGAGGACAACCTCCGGGCGGAGGACTACCGCTACTTCGTCACCTCGCTGGACACCACCGTCTTCAACTTCCACCAACTGCTGCGGCTGGTGCGGGTGCACTGGGGCATTGAGAATCGCCACAACTGGACGCTGGACGTGGTGCTGGGCGAGGACGCGCGCCAGCCCTGCCGCCCAACGCGCACGGCCCTGGAGGTGGTGGCCTGGCTGCGGGCGATGGCCTTCAATCTGCTCGCCTGCTTCAGAACGCGTCTGCCTCCGCAAGGCCGTCACCTCGTGGAGTGGACACGCGCGTGCGAGCTGCTGCGCGACAGCCTCGTCCATGGACGACGACAGACGGCATTGGCCACACCGGACTGAGGGCTCGCCGGCCCTCCCTCCGCTTCTGGCCGCCACTCTCCTCCATGCGCACGGCGCCCCGGCCGAACGGCGAAGCTTTGCCGCACCGCGCCTCACTCTCACGCGGCCTCCTCACGAAATCGCAGACACCCGAGAACGCATCAGGCCTGCCGCCTGTCGCTCCCCGTGAACGCGGGGAGCGTGGGTTGAAACATGAGAAGTCGTACTCGGACATGTCGGTGATTTGTCGCTCCCCGTGAACGCGGGGAGCGTGGGTTGAAACCTCCCGGACCCCACCAATGAAGAGGAGACAGGCGGTCGCTCCCCGTGAACGCGGGGAGCGTGGGTTGAAACAGGACATCCGCGTCATCCTGACGCACGGAGAGGGTCGCTCCCCGTGAACGCGGGGAGCGTGGGTTGAAACTCTTCCGCGTCACTGGGCTGGTGGACTGCCAGTGGTCGCTCCCCGTGAACGCGGGGAGCGTGGGTTGAAACCCGCTTTGTCGTGTCGTGGCCCCTGAGGGCCAGTGTCGCTCCCCGTGAACGCGGGGAGCGTGGGTTGAAACGACTGAGGGAGGGCGACCCGGTGCCGCTGAAAAGTCGCTCCCCGTGAACGCGGGGAGCGTGGGTTGAAACGCGAGGAGTCGGATGAAGGCCCGAATGGCGTCGGGTCGCTCCCCGTGAACGCGGGGAGCGTGGGTTGAAACAGCGGCTCTTCGCAGCGGAGGCGGCGCGCTCGGGGGTCGCTCCCCGTGAACGCGGGGAGCGTGGGTTGAAACGCCTGGACGATTACGAGCGATGGCAGGGACTAGTCGCTCCCCGTGAACGCGGGGAGCGTGGGTTGAAACGCCCCCAGGTGTGGTGTGTTGGGGGTGCCCGCAGTCGCTCCCCGTGAACGCGGGGAGCGTGGGTTGAAACATGGCATGCTGCGAGGATGCGCCCAGTGGACGCTGTCGCTCCCCGTGAACGCGGGGAGCGTGGGTTGAAACAGCACCCCAACGAGGACCTCACCCTGCCCCCGGGTCGCTCCCCGTGAACGCGGGGAGCGTGGGTTGAAACCACTTCAGCCGGTGCGCGCACGGTGCAACTGTGGTCGCTCCCCGTGAACGCGGGGAGCGTGGGTTGAAACTCGACAGGTGCGCGAGCGACATGCTTGGCGCCGTCGCTCCCCGTGAACGCGGGGAGCGTGGGTTGAAACTGGCAGGGGGATGGGAATGACGATCCCGAGTCCATGGTCGCTCCCCGTGAACGCGGGGAGCGTGGGTTGAAACTTGAGGGCGGCGGCCATCTGCTCGGCGGGCGCGGTCGCTCCCCGTGAACGCGGGGAGCGTGGGTTGAAACACCATGCCATTCAACGCGAGCGCGGGACTCGTGGAGTCGCTCCCCGTGAACGCGGGGAGCGTGGGTTGAAACTGCTTGGCCGTCACCGAGCCGGTGAACTGCCGCGTCGCTCCCCGTGAACGCGGGGAGCGTGGGTTGAAACTCGGCGGCGCCGTTCTCGGCGTCGCAATCAGCAGTCGCTCCCCGTGAACGCGGGGAGCGTGGGTTGAAACAACGCGCTCCCCCCCGGCTACGTGCAGGCGCTGAAGTCGCTCCCCGTGAACGCGGGGAGCGTGGGTTGAAACGGCATTTGGATGGACACCAATCCGTGGCACACCGGTCGCTCCCCGTGAACGCGGGGAGCGTGGGTTGAAACAGGGCGGGCCAGCAGTCCGTGGTTGACGGCACGGTCGCTCCCCGTGAACGCGGGGAGCGTGGGTTGAAACCACCTTCGTGGCGGACACGCCCTTGCGCGACGGGACGTCGCTCCCCGTGAACGCGGGGAGCGTGGGTTGAAACGATTCCTCCATGGGCATATGGCCCGTGTGAGGAAGTCGCTCCCCGTGAACGCGGGGAGCGTGGGTTGAAACACTGCATCCCCGGCCTTGCTCACAACAGCACCTGTCGCTCCCCGTGAACGCGGGGAGCGTGGGTTGAAACGTTGGCGAATCGGCAGTCGGTGAGGACGGCCAGCGTCGCTCCCCGTGAACGCGGGGAGCGTGGGTTGAAACGCGGAATCGGGGGGGAGTGGCTGGGCGACTACGTGTCGCTCCCCGTGAACGCGGGGAGCGTGGGTTGAAACGAGACCGAGACGTTCAACCTGCAGCACCAGGTGGTCGCTCCCCGTGAACGCGGGGAGCGTGGGTTGAAACGCCCAGGGCTGGTGCCGGAAATGCCGGGCGACGGTCGCTCCTCGTGAACGCGGGGAGCGTGGGTTGAAACTCGCCGGGCTGAAAGTCGTACACCGGATGCGGCGTCGCTCCTCGTGAACGCGGGGAGCGTGGGTTGAAACGCGGTCACCGTCGAGCACTCCCAGCAGCTCTGCGGTCGCTCCTCGTGAACGCGGGGAGCGTGGGTTGAAACCCCTGGCTGGCCATGTCCGTCAGCGTCGGGCCCAGTCGCTCCTCGTGAACGCGGGGAGCGTGGGTTGAAACTACCTCGTGGGAAAGAGCGGGCCCCTACTCCTACGTCGCTCCTCGTGAACGCGGGGAGCGTGGGTTGAAACCGAAGCGGGCACGCGCTCGGAGACGCCTGCGCTGTCGCTCCTCGTGAACGCGGGGAGCGTGGGTTGAAACGAGGACAACATGCTGGACCCGCACCCCACCAGCGGTCGCTCCTCGTGAACGTGGGGAACGTGGGTTGAAGTCGCTGATTTCAGCCCGGGTGCCGACTGTCATCGCGGAGCGCGGGATTCTGGTCATCGACGCGGTCATCGCGGAGTGCGGAAGTCGGGGCATCAGCAATCACGAGTATCGAGTCAATCTTGATTTCGGTCGGCTCGGGGTCGCTTGGGTTCCGGAGAAAGCTCAGCCCTTCAAGCGGGGGCACCTGCGCCTGCTGCACGGCCACCAATTCGCGAAGATGCTTTCGAAGCACCATGCCGCGAACGTCGCCGACGCGTGGGGAGCTCCCGGGCTTACGGTCGTCTTCGGGCATTCACACCGACTTGGCGTGCATGTGAAGCCGCGTCGTGAGGGTGCTTGTCGAGCAATAGCGGTCGGTGCCGGGCAGACGCGGGATTCGGACTGGATGATGTGCGCCCTGGTGGTTGGGAGTTCGAGCTGCTCGTCGCGTATCCGTTGCCGACGGGGCGCGTCGCAGCCTACAGCGTGAAGCTCGTCGGGAGCGCGTTCCGCTGGAGTGCAGAGGTGTACCGCTGAGCTGCGGCAACTCGAACCGGATGCGTTCGGGGCTGGCTCTCCAGGGGCCACGCTGCCAGACTCGGGCGCGCTCCGTACCCCCCGCTGTCGAGCAGAACCCCTTCCGTCAGGACGTGGCCATGCTTCTCCGAACCCGTGTCGCACTCCTGCTGTTTCTCGCGGCCTGCGCGACGACTGAGCCGAAAGAGTCGGCGGCCCGGAGCCCGAGGGTCGCCAATCTCCAGAGAGCGGCGACGCTGCCGTGGGCTGATGGCGGGCGATGCGTGGTGCGGGAGGCATCCAACGAATGGGCCGTGCTTGTGGAGAGGTGCTATCAGGCGCTCGACCATGAGAGGATCCAGTTTCGCGATGTCACGGGAAGATGCTCTGTCGCTTCTGCGGGGGCCGCTGCTATTGGATTGGGCGTCTGCATCCTGATAGCACCCGAGATAGTCGTTGGAGCCGTGATTGTCGCTGGAGCAGTCGTGGTGGCAGTCGCCATCAAAGAGGAGTTGGATGCATATCGGAGGGCATCCCGCGAGCGCGCGAAGCCTGAGACCCAAACGCGGCCATCCAATGAGCAGGAGCGGTTGACGCACCGAAAGCACGAGCCGGAGCCATCAGGGCAGGATGGGTTCCCCCCGGTACCGACCGATCCACTGGACCGAGAGCGACGCCCGGAGTGCAGGCCCGTCCCGGTGCCGCACGCGGGAAAAGATGATCCGCATAACGAGTGCGCCGACAGGTTTCCGCCGAACCGCTACCCCGGCATGGACGTGCTCGTGAACGGAATACGGTTTGATGCGCTACAAGTCGGCGTGCGCGTGCTGTGGGAGATTAAAACCCATCAATTCGACACGTACTCTGACTTTATCCGGGATCGGGAGGTCGAGAAGGGATTGGAGCAAATAGAAAATGAGCGAAACGCCGCGGCGGCGTGTGGATATGGATTCGTCGTTGGGGTGAGCACCCAAGCGCACAAAGAAGCGCTGCTTGCTGTTGTTCCCTCCCTCAAGATCGTCGTCACGGGATGCAAACGATGACCACCCAAAATCGCCTCGTTCTGACCGTCTATGCGTCTGCGCTCGTGGGTGCCGATAACCGCACACTCGCTGCCGTTCATGGGATGGAAGAGGCGCTCCCTGGCTTGCGTCTGGAGTGGAGAGTTACCGGAGGGCGACGGCTTGCTGCGTTGCCACAGCGCGACGCATGGATCGTAGAGAGGATCAAGGACGGGGGCTTCCCTTTGGTGTGCAACGGGGACGAGAGCTACCCCGTGACGGTGATGGGGAGAGGAAACTCGGGGCTCTTCAGCCCTGGCGGTCAGGCCCTGTTCGAAGTCCATGCCAAGTTGCCGCTCGATGCGACGGTCATCGCTGCGGCGGCGGAGATGCTGGAGCGAGTAGCGGAGGGCACACGCGCATTCTGGGGGCGTGCGACGCCGCACGACGCGGCGGTGGACATCGCGTATCAGACAGCACCCACGCTGGAAGGGCCGCCGTCGCCACGCCGGGGCCTGCCCGCACTGAAGCTGTTCGAGCACATCCGCTCGCCCGAGATTCCCTATTACCTCGGATGGCTGAACTACTGGTCCGCGGCTGCCGCGCGGGCCATCGGGTTTCCGGATCCCTCGCGCGACGCGGACCTGCTCACGCGGGCGCGTGGAACGCCTTCGGGGGGGTGGGTCGTGCAGCTCACCGACGCGCCGCTCAATCTCGACAACCCCGCCCATTTGGACGCGCTCCAGCGTGCCTATTCGCGCTTCCCGGAGATTGGTGGTCGCGCAGCGCCTTGAACCCTTGGCTCGGGCGCCCCTGCGGATGCATTGCTCGTCGAAATGGTTCGCCGGCTTGATGCCAGGCACGTCGTCAAACGTCCAGAGGCTGTGTGATTGAAACCTTCAGGCCGCTGAGCATGCGAACAGGCTGCGAGATCGCTCGTCGTAAACGCGGGGAACGTGGGGTGGAAACCACGAGGTGCGCCGGGATTTCAGCGACGACGGTGCGTCGCTCCTGGTGAACTCTCCGCTGCTCATCGCGCTTTGATGGATCCCGGCGTGAGCAATGTGCCAACGAGCATGCGCTACGTGGGCGCCCGCATCTCCGATGTGGAGATGCGGGCGATGCATGATTGTGGCTGTGCGCTGAGATAGCGTTCTAATTCATGTTTCAACCCGCACGCCAAGCCGGCGATGGCGTGAAATGTGTGATGTTAATGGGTTTTGCTGCGGGTGCAATTGGAGACAGGTTCTTGAGGTACTAGTGGACATACTTGTCGGCCCGCAGGGTGAAGTCGTCTGCCGAGGCAGTTCCGCCGACTTGGCATAGGGATGAGATGATGAGTTCAATGGCGATGGCGAGAATTTGATGTTTTGGTGATGCGATTTGTAGCCGTAGTGAAATGGTGTGTGCTAAGTGTTCGGTGGTTCCATTTGTGGGGAGCATCAAGACCTCCTTGGTTCTTCATGAATAGAAGCTATTCAGCCACAGTCACTACATCTCTTCGGTTGGAAGGTGTGTGTGTCTAGAATCCCTGTCATCTTCGACGGAAGGCTTGGGGGGATGTGTAGATGTGGACGCGTCCAGGAGGAGGAGCCCGCCGCTGCGTGTGACCCGCGGCGGATGTCGACGAAGGCCCCCGAGACGCGGGAAGCGAAGATTGAACGACTGCTCCGTGAGGCCGGTGTGCCGCGCTGCCTGAACACGATGGCGACCATTCCCCTTGAGCGTGCCGTGAATAGAGTCGATAGCAGGGCAGAAGGCGTGGAGGTGCTGTTTCGATGAAGGCAATGAGTCCGCTCGAACCGAATGCAGGTGATGGCCTGCGATTCCTGCTGGACGGGGGAACCTGGCCATTCTGCCGAGTCGGACACTGAGCTCACGCCCCTCCTCGCGACGCTGGAGTCCCACGCGGAAGGCTGGATGCCGGATATCGTGAAGGGAGCGCAGCGCCGCGCTCGCTCCGGTGGAGCCTCGTTTCCACCCGGACCTGGCGCCGCTCCTCTCACGGCTGCCGGACACGTTCGCCATCAGCGAACGGCAGGCGAAAATCTCCGAGCTCAACGCCTTCCGACCGCCAGCGCCGGAGGAGTGGCTCCCGGCCGCCCTTCCTCCGGACGTCGAGAATCTCGAACGCATCCGTCGTGACTACGGCGACCTGTCCGAGCAGCTCGTGGCGGCGCTGCACGCCCAGGTGCCCTCCATCATGAACGAGACGCCAGCGTCTCTCACGGACCTGGACTTCTACTTCTGGAGGGAGAACTCCCCGAGCGGTACACGCGGGACCTCATCGACGAGCACACCGCTCCAGCGCTGGGGGCCTACCTGGGCGGCATGCTCGTTCGCCGGCTGGGCGGGGCGTGGGTTCCGCGACGGAAGCTGGAGGAGTCGCAGGTGCGTGTCGGAAGGCGCGTCTGCTCACCCAGTTCTTCCACGAGGCGGAGCGGCACCGTTCCTGAGTCGCGGGCGTTCAACCAGGCGACACCCCCAACGCCGGAGGTGCGCGTCTCCCGCTTCAAGAAGCCCTATCCCCATGATTTCCCGACATGGTTCACTGCGAGTCATGTCGCGACTTCACCGGCTCGCCGTCGTCATCCTCCTGGCGTGTCCCCTCCTCGGCGCGGCGCCCGGGGACACCCGGTCCGTGACTCCCAAGAAAGGGGCTCCTGCCAAAATGGCTCCCACCTGGCGTTTCGAACTCTACCATCAGGTCAACCGCGGCGACCCCAACGCGAAGAACGACGTCCACATCGGCTCGGACGGGAAGCGCTACGGCATGGGGCGCGAGGACTACCAGCCCTTCATCGAACGGTGCGAGCTCATCCCGCCCGAGGGCTTTGAGCCACTGTCCGCCGAGCTCGACTTCCTCCCGTACTTCCGCGAGCAGAAGTCCACGACGACGCTGGGCGCATACTTCAAGGCGCAGGCCCTTCGCGGGGACACGCTCCAGAAGCTGCTGCCGAGAGACCTCGAGGGGATGCTCCGCTCCCCCAAAGACGACCGGCAGTACTTCTCCACACGCGTCGAGCCGACGTCACAGGCCAGGCGCCTCGTCGTCATCTGGAACCCCGAGGGACAGTGGTACGTCGACGAGGTCTTCTACCGCATCGAGGGCCTCGGCGGCTGGCAGCGGGGGGCGTGCGCCGACGTGGTCGAAGGCACGTTCAGCGATTTCCTCAAGTACTCGCCACTGCTCGCGCCGCGGCTGAGCGAAGGTTTCTCGCAGTTGGAGCATCCGGACCGGCGCCAGCAGCGGTTCTCCAAGGACGCGCTCGTGCTCAGGCTCGAGAAGACGCCCGGCATGCCCAACACGCGGAGCTACTGGCTGGAGGTCTTCGCGGATGGCCGCTTCAAGCGCAACGGCCCGCTCCTCTCCGAGGTGAACGCGGACGACGCCCATCGGCTCACGACGCTGCTCATCGCGGCGAGCCGACTGAGCGAACTCAAGGAGGGCCGAAGCGCACCGCCTCCCCCCGCCCATGACGGGCAGGAGACGACGCTCGAGTTCACCGTGAACGGTCGGCGCACGCGCCTGACGTTGGGCAACGACACCCCGCCCTTCATGCTCCGCTTCATGAAGCAGGTGGCCACCGCCTACGGCATCGAGCTGTGAGCGCGCGGCCCCCGGGCGCCCCACGGCTGGAGGAACACCTCCGTCTCCTCCAGAATCCGCGGCAGTGAATCGGTGAGCTCGTGGCCGTCATCCACCTCCACCAGCCGGACGTGGCGCTTGCCCTCCGCCCACTGGCGCGAGTTGCGGACGTCGCAGGTGTCATCCTGGCGGCCGTGGATGATGAGCGTCGGCACGCGCACGTCGGGCCAGCCCTCCGTCCGGGCATCCACGGCCTCCGCGTCGGCGATGAAGCCCGAATGGATGCGCGCCTTCCGCTGCGTGACGGAGTCGTCCGTCTCAATCCAGCCCGACGTCTGCCAATGCCGCCACGCCGCGTCCCCCATCCTCCGGCGCAGCTGCGGGACGACGCGGAAGGCGGGCGCCAGCAGCACCAGCGCGCACACGCGGGCGTCCTGCTCCGCCACCCGGGCCGCCGTGAGACCTCCCAGGCTGGAGCCGATGAGCACCACGCGCTCCTCGGGCCCGCCCATGGCGGCCAGCACCGTGTCCAGCATGGCGCTCAGGCGGAGCTGCTCCAGGGAGGGGACGCGGAGGTTCAACCGCTCCACCGGGATGCCCTGGTCCGCGTAGTGCCGGGCCACGGCCACGCCCTTCTTCGAATCCGGGCCCGAGGCGAAGCCGTGCAGGTACAGCCAGCGAGGACCCATGGCGGAGGGCGATGTCGTCGAAGCGCTCATGACGGGCCCACTCTAACGGGCGCGCGGCGCCCTGGCTTCAGATGCGTAACACCGGCCCCGCAATCACCGACTGCATGAGCTTGGCGCATTGGTTGAGCGCGTTGGACGTCAGCTTCACGTCACAGAACTGGAAGCCCGTGGAGACGGACACGCCCCAGCGGTCGCTGAACCAGCCGTCCACGCCCACCCGGAAGGCCATGCTCGTGGTGTCGATGTTCGTCCGCAGCCACATGCCCACGTCGTCCGGCGTGAAGGTGCTCCCCCAGCTCTTCGACAGCCGCGCGCCCACCCACGGGGTGATGGGCTTGTCCTGGAAGAAGCGCAGCCGCGCCTCGATGCCCACCGCCCGGTAGTCGAGCTGCGCGCGCTCCAACTGTCCCGACCGCATCGCGTCCGGGAACTGCTGGCCCCACGTCTCGGAGATCTCCGCCAGCAAACCCACCGACAGTCCGGGTGGGGTCTCCAGGCCCAGGTAGCCGTGCAGCGCCGGGCCCCTCGTGCGGAAGTCGCTCAGATGGTCCAGGGTGACGCCGGCGCCCAGCGATGCATAGCCATTCCAGCCTGCCGCCACCGCGTCCGTTCCCACACACAGCACGCCCACCACCGCCACCCACATCGACTGCTTTCTCATGCGTTGCAGTCTATGCCTGGAGGTCGCCGTGGGGGACTCCGAGTGCCGCCCCTCGGACAGTTCAACTACTTCCGCCCTGTCGGATGGAGGGCGGGGAGGGGGCCTGCATGCGCTTTCAGACAGCAAGTCCGGCGGTTAGGGTGGTGTTCCATGTCCAGCTCCTTCGAAGCCGCCGCCTCCGCCGTTCGTGACGCACTTGCCAGTGCGGGCCGGGGCCTGGTCGAACGCGAGGCGATGGTGGAGCTCGTCGCGCTCTCCGCCGTGGCGGGGGAGCACCTGCTCGTCATCGGCCCGCCGGGCACCGCGAAGAGCGAGGCCGTGCGGCGCACCGCTCGCGTCCTGGGCGGCTCCTACTTCGAGTATCTCCTGGGCCGCTTCACCGAGCCCTCCGAGCTCTTCGGCCCCGTGGACCTGCGCAAGCTGCGCGAGGGCCTCGTCGAGACGGAGACCCAGGGCATGCTGCCCGAGGCCGAGGTCGCCTTCCTCGACGAGGTGTTCCTCGGCTCCACCGCCATCCTGAATACGCTGCTGGGCCTCCTCAACGAGCGCACCTTCCGGCGCGGCCACACCCGCATGCGCTGCCCCCTGCGCGTCTGCGTGGGCGCCTCCAATGCCTTGCCGGAAGACGAGTCGCTGGCCGCCTTCGCGGACCGGTTCCTCGCGCGCATCTTCGTCGAGCCCGTGCCGGACCCGCGGCTGGAGGAGCTGCTCGCGGGCGGCGCTTCGCTGTGGGGGGACGCGGACGCGCACGTCACCTCGCTGGAGTCCCTGGACGTGGTCGCCCAGGCCGCGCGTGAGGCGGACCTCTCCGGGGTGCGCCCCCACCTGGCCCATGCGCTGCGCACGCTGCGCGCCGCGGGCGTGGCCTTGTCCGACCGCCGCGCGGTGAAGGTGCAGAAGCTCATCGCCGCCGCCGCCGCGCTCGCGGGCCGGCGCACGCCGGGGACCGCGGACCTGTGGCCGCTCGTGTATGCCGTGCCGACGAAGGACGCCCAGGCGCTCGCTCGGGACGTGCTGCGGGACGTGCTCGCCGGGACGGAGAACCCGGCCCTGCCGGCGGCGGCGCTGGAGGCCAGCGCGGGCCCCCTGGCGCGGGCGCGGCGCATCGCCTCCGCGGGGCAGGCGCTGCTGGCGGAGCGGCCCGTGGATGCCAATGGCGAGGCGCTCGCCGCGTGGCGGCTCAAGCTGGAGGGCGTGGCGCGGGAGATGGACGCGGGCTTCGCTCCCGAGTCGCTTCCAGAGGACTTGAAGGTGCTGCGCGCGGAGGTGGCGGGGGTGCTCGCCGCCGGTGCTTCAGGGCCCGTGTCGTCCGAGACGGAGGTGGCGGTGTGAGCGCCCTGGAGTCGCGTGGCGAAGACGCCGCGCGCCTGCCGGTGCGGTGGCGTTCGCGCGCCGAGCCGCTGGAGCCGCTCGCTGTCGTGGGCGAGGGGCCCGTGGCGGTGGCGCTCGCGCGCCGGGTGCTCGCGGAGGACGACGCACGCCTCGCCACCTGGGAAGGCGTCGCGGGGCCGGGCCTCCTGGTGCTCCTCGGGGCGCCGGCGTCGCTGCCGTGGGTCGACGGCGCCGTGTACCTGGGGCGGGATGACGCTGCGCCCTCGCTGTTGCTCCCCTGTGCGCTGGCGCCAGCCGTGGCGGCTCCGCTGCTGGAGCGTGCGTTCGTGGCGCATGCGCGCGGGCCAGGAGCGAAGTGGGCGGTGCTGCCCGCGTCCATGTGCCTTGTCAGCGTGGAGGCCGCGCGGCCCGTGTCCCGTGTCGCGCTTCGGGGCTGGCTGGACACGGCAACGACGGGGGGCACGCCGTGAGCACGTTGCCCCATGCGTTGCACCCCTGGGCGTCAATCCTCGCGACGTTCCCGTTGGACGTGGCGCTGAGCCTGGGCCCACTGGTCGCCCGGTTGTCCGCGGCGCTGGGGCCGCTTCGGGCGCCCTCGGAGCAGATGGGCGGCGAGCCCCAGGGGTATGACGGCCTGTCGCGAAGAGGCTCCTTCGACCGGTTGCTGGTGAGTGAATGGCTGTGGGCGCTGGAGGCCCCCGACGAGCTGGTGCGCCGCGCCGCCTTCGGAGAGCTGTCCTATCTCAAGCCCTCGTTCCGCCAGCCCCAGCGTGCGCGGCGCACGGTGGTGTTGCTCGACGCGGGACCGGACCAGCTCGGCGCTCCGCGCATCGCGCACCTCGCGTTGCTCATCGTCATGGCGCGCCGGGCGGAGGCCGCGGGCGCCACGTTCGCGTGGGGCGTGCTTCAGGCAGACCCGAAGCGTGGCGGGTTCACGGAGGTGACGCCCGCCACGCTGGGCGCCTGGTTGAACGCGCGTGACACCGCGTCTGCCTCGGCTGAGCGGCTCGCGGCCTGGCGCGACGCACTCGAGCTCGACGCGGGGACGGCGGACGCCTGGCTCGTGGGGGCTGCCCGCCTGTCCCGGCTCGAAGGGGCGGAGACGCTCTCGCGCATCGAGGTCTCCGAAGTCCTGGCGCCCGAGGTGCGCCAGCTCGCGGTGGAGGTGCGCCCCGCCGCGCGCGCGCCGCGCTCCGTGCTGCTCGACCTGCCGTCGCCGGATGACAGCGTGCGTCTGTTGAGGGACCCGTTCCGCGCCCGCGTCGCCGCGCCCGTGAGGACCGTCCAGCACGCGCGGGTGTCGGGGTTCTCCTTCTCCGCGGATGGTCGCCGGTTGATGCTCTTCCTTGACGGGGGCGGCGTCGGCGCCATGGCGCTGCCCAACTCCCCTCGCGCCACCCTCGCGCGGCCCCAGCGGATGAATCCTCGGAGTGATGAGACCTTCCTGGGCGCGGGGTGGCGGCGCCAGGGCGGGCTGCTCGTGCTGACGCGGAAGGGGCGCGCCTATGCCTTCCGGGGACGGCTGCAACATCAGGCCAGGCGCCACATGCGCGGGCCCGCGGCGCTTCCCTGGACGCTGCGCGATACGCAGGCGCATCCACCTGTTCCCGCGCTGGGACAGCCACCCGGCCGGCTGACGACCTATCTTGATGCCTCCCAGCGGGAGTGCGTGCTCCTGTCCGGCCTGGACGACACGCTCCATTGCTTCGAGGCGGACTCCGACTCCCGCCGCGTGGACGCCACCCAGGTGGCACAGCGGGTCATCGCCGCCGCGCAGGTGAAGGGCGCCAGCGTCTTCGTGACGCGCGACGGGGCGGCGGAAGCCGGGAGCTGCATGCGACTGTGCATCGTGAGCGCGAAGGAGGTGCGCCAGGTGCCACTGGAGGACTCGCGGGGCGACGCTGTCTGGTTCGGCGCGTCAGCGCACCCAGGCCACCCGGAGGCTGGGTTGCTCGCGGTGAACCAGAGCCCCGGCGTGTGGCGCTTGCATCACCGGAGCTCGGAGCCCTTCGTGACGCTGCGCCCGGGCTTCCGAGCCGTGGGCGTCGGAACGTGTCAGCAGGCGCGAGGGGAGGCCGGGCTGTTGGCGCTCGACCCGGACCAGCGGACCTTCTGGAGCGTGGGGCCGCGGCACCAGTCCAAGCTGACGGTGGCCGCCGCCAACGTGGTCCACGCGGAGGCCAGCCATGCGGTGCCCGTGCTCGCGTGGCTGACGGCGGAGGGCGAGCTGGTGCTGTACCACCTGGAGCAAGGCGCGGTGCTGTGCCGTCTCCAGACAGGAGGCGGGGTATGAGCGCGGCGCGTGCCGGCCCGCGGCCCCGGCAGCAGGTGCACCGGGGCACGGTCCGGGCCTCGGCTTTCTGGCTCGACCCGGCCCTGCTCGGTGAGGCGGAGGCGCGCCGCCGGATTCTGTCGCTGTGGGCGCCCGGCATGTCCGTTCACGCCGTGGCGGGTGGATATCTTGTGGAGCTGTCCGCGCCACGCGCGGTGGCGTGTGAAGCCGCGCCGGGGTTGCCGCTCACGCGCGAGGACGGCCTCCTCTCCTCGGCGCCCTTGTCTCCGTCGGAGCGCCGGCACCCGAGCCTCCATGAAGGCGCGGTGGTGCTGGTGCTCAGCGGACGGGCCCTGGTGTTCTCCGCCGGCGCGATGCCGCGGGTGGAGGTGTCCGCCTGGCTCGATGTCTCCGAATGGGAGCTCCGAGCCCCGCGGACGCTGGGCGCGCCGCCGCCCCCCGTGCCGGTGCTGGAGCCCGTGCCGCCGCCGTCTCGCGAGCGCTTCGGTCCCGGCGTGCCCGAGCCGTCAGTCGAAGCCCAGGAGATGCTCGCGCGCATGGAGGGGCGCCGCGCTCCCGCCGCCGCTGGGGCGCGCCGTCCGGGCTGGTGGGCGCGGCTGCGTGAGCAGCTCCTCCCCGACGGGACGGCGGCGCGTGGCGCCGGTGGTGACGCGCTCGTTCGCCAGGGATGGCTGGCGCGGCTGCGCGCGAAGTTCTCCCCTCAGGGCGCGTCGGCGCGCGGAGGCAGCGAGTCCGGGCGTGGCCGGCCAGGATGGCTGGCGCGGCTCGGAGCGGCGTTCTCTGGGGCTGGGCCTCGCGGACCGCGGCAGGGGGCCCCTTCGTCTGGATGGCGGGCGCGACTGGCCTCGAAGCTTCGGGGTCCTTCGCGTGAAGCGTCACCACCGGCCTTGCCGCCGTCCACGCCCGCCGTCCCTTCGGGCCCGAGTCCCTGGGACAGGCTGTCCGACTGGATGATGAACAACACCCTGCTCGGCGAGTGGGCGCGGCAGCGGAAGGCGGAGTACGTGCGCCGCCTCTTCGACATGTTCGAGGAGGGGAACCTCGACGAGGCCCTGCGGCACGCCATCCCCCTGGGCCAGGAGCTGAGCGAAGACGCGCGCGAGGCCTTGGGGCTGCCGGGGCCGCGTGAGCACCTCACCCTCCAGACGGAGGCGCGGGGGGCGGCGGGGGCCGTGTTCGCGGGCGGGGCCGGGCTCTACTCGGCGCTCCAGCAGCGCTACCGCGACGCCTTCCGCCGCTTCGAGCGCGAGGGACGTGTCGACGAGGCCGCGTTCGTCCTGGCGGAGCTGCTCGGCGCCGTCGAGGAGGCCGTGTCCTTCCTGGAGCGGCATGGCCGCTTCAAGCTGGCGGCGGAGCTGGCCGAGGGGCGAAAGCTGGCTCCGGGGCTCGTGGTGCGCCAGTGGTTCCTGGCGCGAGACGTGGCACGCGCCGTCGCCATCGCCCGGCGCAGCGGCGCCTTCGGGGACGCGGTGGCGCGACTGGAGCGCTCGAATCCACCGGAGGCGCGTGCGCTCCGGCTGCTGTGGGCGGAGACGCTCGCCGAGGCCGGCGACTACGCGCGCGCCGTGCAGGTGGTGTGGCCGGTGGCGGAGAATCGCTCCCCGGCGCGCGAGTGGCTGGAGCGAGGCGTGGCGAGCGGCGGCGCGACGGGCGCGCGGCTGCTGGCGCTGTGGGCCACGGCGTTCGCGGATGGGCTGACGGTGGCGGATGCGCGGGTGCGTGAGCTGCTCGACGACGACACGCCGGGCCGCGCGCCCGAGCGCTTCGTCTTTGGGCTGGCGCTCGTGGAAGAGTCTCCTTCTGCCAACCGCACCGCGCTGGTGGTGCCCACGTTGCGTGCGTTGCTTCGAGACCGGGCGGCGGGCAATGCCCGCTTCACCTCGGACCTGAAGCTCATCAAGCGCTTGCTGGGCGATGCGCCCGACGGCACCCTGCGCACGGACCTGCCGGCGTTGACGGACTGTCTCCACCCCGCGTGGCGCGATACCCATTCACGGCCGCGCATCGACGCCACCGTGCGGGCCTCCGAGGCGGGGACCTTCACGCTTCATGACGCGGTGGTGTTGCCAGACGGGCGGTTGCTTTACGCGCTGGGAGAGGCGGGGGCGCGGCTGGTTCGCGCGGATGGCCGGACGGTAGCGCGCTTCGACGTGCCGGCCTTCCACCTGGTGCCTTCCATTCATGGTGACCGGGTCCTGGCGCTCGCGCGGCGGGGTGAGGTCTGGCGCCTGTCCCGGCTGGACCTGGTGACGCGCAGGTGCAGCCCCTGGCGTGACATGACGTTGACGGCCTGGTCCCCTAGCTACGACGGCAATGTCTGGTTCGTGGCCTCCGGCACCACGGTGATGATGCTGGATGCGCTCGCCGCTGACTGCCGCGCGCTCTGGCGGGTTCCGGACCTGGCCAGGGGAGTGTCTGCCATTGCGGCGGATACTACGCACCTGAGCTTCGTGGTCGGCAACCAGGAGCGCTGGACGTATGCGCTCGCGGACGGGCCCACGCTTCGCGAGCGGTCGGAGCTGCCTCCAGAGGTGTCGGGTCCGAACTGCGTGCTCGTCAGCGAGTCCGTGGTGCCGGATGGCGAGCTCATCGTGCTGGGCACGGAGGTGCCACCTCCCCCCGAGGCGCTGACAGGCGAAGTGGACCCGGTGACCTTCGCTCTGGCGTGGTTGCCGCCCGTGGCGCTTCGCAACCGGGTCCCGAAGACGCACGGCAGCGCGCCGCTCAAGGCCATCTTCATCTCTCAGGAGTGGTGGCTGGAATTGCTGGATTTGAGTGAGGAGTGGCAGCTTCAATTGACAGACAGGCGAGGAGTCCTCCGCGCCGTGTTGGCCTTCGAAGGGAAGGACTGGCCAAGGGTGCGGCTCACCGACAGCATGTTGCTGGTGTTCGGCGAGGGGGGCCGGGGGGTGTGGTTGGATTTGGAGAGCGGTGAGGTCCGGCACCTGCCGGTGCCTTGAGCCGTCAGGCGCCGTGGCGCAGGTGCGGTGACAGGGTGACGTCACGGACGGTGAGCCGTCGCTGCGCGTCATCCACCTCCAGCTCCACTTGGACGCCGTCCACTGTCACCAGCAGCGAGGGCGGCGTCCCGGGGAGCGCCATCAGCCAGGTGGAGGCGAGGGGCAGCTCCGTGCCCACCAGCTCCGCGGCGCGCAGCAGGTGCAGGCGCACCGCGTGGCTCAGGGCGCCCGGCAGGGTGCGCAGCGGCAGGGACACGTCCTCGGGCAGGTGCAGTGCGTAGGGCTCGGTAGAGTCCCGGGCGGGAAGCTCGGGGAGCCCGCGAAGCTGGGCGCGCAGGGCGCCGTCCACGGCCTCGGGCGCGTGCGGCTTGCGCAGGTAGCCCACCACGCCGTCCAGCGGGGGCTCCTGGCCGCTCAGCGCGCTGGAGAGCATCAGCACGCCCAGGTGGCGCAGCCGCGCGTTGGTCCGGAGCTGTCCGTAGAGCTCCCACCCGTCCATCCGCGGCATCACCAGGTCCAGGAGGATGAGGTCCGGGTGGCTCGCCCGGGGGTGTGTGTCGAGCCAGTCCAGGGCTTCCTGGCCATCCGCCGCGTGGGAGACCTTCACCCCTTCCGCGTGAGCAACCACGGTCAGCCGCTCGCGCCAGGCGAGGTCATCCTCGACGAGAAGCAGGTGCTGGAGCGGTCGGGCCATGGTGGACGAGGCGAGGAGTCTCAAATACCCCGGACCCAAGGGCAGCACCAGGGGCCCGCCCTCTCCCCGTCCGATGCACGACACCCAGGGCCTCCGGCGCTTCCCGGCGCCCTGTGGGATGAGCTGATACCTACCTGCTGGGTTTTAAATCTATATACCAGTCAATCAGGTAGGATAGAGTCGGGATGAGGTTCACTCTAAAGCCGGAAATACCGGCCTTATCCGGATTTAATGGGCATGTTAGATGCGCTAGCCAAGAGTTCACTGCTCGGCTGGAACTGGCGTGTCCACGCGCGAATTCTGGCGCATGGAGGCATGCATGTGGCGGTTGCGGTTCATGGGGCTATTGCTGGCTGCGTGTTCCAGCACGCCCGCTGGCCCCGTGGAGGGGCGGACTACGGCTACCGCAATGGGGATGTCTGGGTTCGTGGTCCTTGGGACGCCATCATGCCTTCGGCGGACGTGGACGCGGTGATTGATCAGTTATGCCCCGCAATCATGCAATTGCCTCGCGCGCAGGGCCGCGAGTACGGGCAGGAGTACTGCGGCGCCATCTACTCCCTGGGCGACGGCACCTACTACGCGAGCCTGCCATCTACGCTGGGCCCGTTGCTCAAGGCGACGCCGGAGCCGCAGAAGTCTTGTTTCGCGCCGCGCTTCGTGAATGATTCGCGTGGACGCACGGTGGTGCTGGCCGACTATCACAGCCATTCGTGGCCCAACTCGCGCATGTCGAGCGCGGACCGACGGCAGTCCCGCCAGCGTTTCAGTATCCGGATTCAGTTCGACACGGGGTGCCGGGTGATGAAGCTGGTCCCCTACGTCGGTGAGGCCCGGCCCGGTGAGTTGTTCGAGCGACGCGAGCGGCACTGGGTGCGGATTGGTGTCATCAAGCCCGAGCACAAGTCCGCGGGCATCGTGACCTGGATGGATGAGTAGCCATGGACGAGCCTCGTCGACCCGGAGACATCATGAAGCGCGGACGCCTCCTCGCCCTGTGCCTGCTGTTGCCCGCATGTGCGCTCTTCCAGCGCCCGTATCGCCCACCGCACGCGTCTCCAGAGGAAGCGGCGAGGGTGGAGTTCCCGCTCGACCTCCCTGCGGATACGCGGACGACGCTGTCAGGGGAGCTGGTGACGGCCATGCAGCTCGCGCTGGACGACTTCCTGCCCCTGGACGTGAAGCCCCACGAGGGCGCGACCGACGTGGAGCGCTGTCTCTACCGGCGTGAATCGTACGAAGTGATTGCGTCCCCAGGCCCCGAAGGCGTGACCTTCGTCCGTGTGACACTGC
The DNA here is from genome assembly GCF_030168875.1 of Myxococcus sp. SDU36. Classification (NCBI taxonomy): domain Bacteria; kingdom Pseudomonadati; phylum Myxococcota; class Myxococcia; order Myxococcales; family Myxococcaceae; genus Myxococcus; species Myxococcus sp. SDU36. The sequence continues at coordinate 5,999,450 of NZ_CP077414.1, read as the reverse complement.
GTCCGGATGTCTGTGAAAAGCAGAACATCATCATGGACATGGAAGCGACCTACGCCGTCGACGTGGAAGGGCGGCGTATCCTCGCGCGGCAGCGGTAGGTCCGCGCCCGGACGGTGTCTCCACCGCCTTGGCTGTCTGGCACTCCACAGCGAAGTGAGGGGTGGTCCCCTCATGGGGCTGGAAGCCGACGCCAAACATGCACTCCGGGTACAGCTTGTCGTCACCGCCATGGCTCGTCAGTCTGAAACAACCATGGCCCTTCGACTTCAGCTCGCTCCCCGGGCACTCCGGACCCTGGCGGGATGTCCGACTCCGGTGCGAGAGCAGCTCCAGTGTGAGCTGGGCGCGCTCGTCGCGGGCCTTCCACTCGACGGGCCCTTGCGGTCGGACCAGGGGGGGGTGGTGGTGCTCGACTCGGGTTTTCGAGTCCGCTACCGGCTCGACCTGGGGCGCAGCTTGTTGCGGCTGACCCATGTGGCCGCGCCTGCGTTGCCGCGGCCCTGGCCCGACGGGCCACCCGCCGACCCATAGCGGGCGTGCACGTCACACCTCGCGCGGGTCGTTCCGCGGCAGGCGGACCCGGGCGCAGGTGCCGCCGCCCTCGCGGGCGGCCAGGTGGATGCCGCCGCCATGGCGGGTGATGATTTCACGGCTCAAATACAATCCCAGGCCCAGGCCCTCCACGCGGCTGATGGTGGACAGCGTGCCGCCGCGAAGGGCCCGGCTGAAGAGCGCCTCGCCCCCGCGCGGCCCCAGGCCCACGCCCCGGTCCTTCACCTCCAGCAGCACGTCACCGTCCTCTCGCCGGAGCACCACCTCCACCGGTCCGCCCTCCGGGCTGTAGCGGATGGCGTTGTCCACCAGGTTGTAGACGACCTGCTCCAGCCGGGGTTCGTCCCACCAGCCGTCCACCCGCTCCAGCTTCAGCGTCAGTTGATGCTGGGGCGCGGACGCCGCGCGCCGCTCCGCCACCCGCCGCACCAGCGAGGACAGCTCCAGGGGCACCTGCGCCAGTGACAGCCGGCCGCTGGCCAGCTCGGACACATCCAGCAGTTGATTGACCAGCCGCGCCAGCCGGTCCACCTGCCGGTCCATGAGGACCAGGTCCTGCTGACGCACGGTGTCCGGACGCAGCCGCTGCAAGCGCAGCTTGAGGGTGGCCAGGGGCGTCTTCAGCTCATGGCTGGCGATGGAGAAGAAGGCCGCCTTGGCCTGGCTGACGCGCTCCACTTCCTCCAGGTGTCGCTGGAGCCGGGCCGCCATCTCGTCGAAGGCCCGGCCCAGCTTCTCCACCTCGAGGGCGCCAGAGCGGTGGAGCATCCCGAAGGCGCGCACGTCGCGCTCGCCCGCGGCCATGCGGCCCGCGGCCTGGGACACGGCCTCCACCGGCCTGGAGAGCATGCGCGTCAGCAGGCGGGTGACGGGGATGGCCAGCACCAGCGCCAGCGCCAGCGTGGCCAGCAGCGCGCGGTAGGCGCCGACGACGCCGAAGCCCATGAAGTTCATCGGTTGCTCCACCACGACGCGCCAACCCGTCTGGAGCAGCGTCGCGCTGGCCAGGTGCCGCGTCCCCTGGGTCCGCCGCGGCCTGGGGGCCCGGGGCTCCGTGTCATAGGTGCGGGTGCCCGTGGCGGGCAGCTTCGACAGCATCTCACCCCACGCGGTGCCCTTCAGGGACCGAGGCTTCGGCCCGGGCGTGGCGCCGGTGTCGAAGGCCACGTTGCCGTCCGGGTCCACCAGCAGCGCGCGCTGGCCCGTCGCCAGCCGCTCCTGCGCCACCGCGCGCATCCGAGGCAGGTTGATGGCCACCAACGTGAAGCCTTCGAAGCGCTGCTGCCGGAGCAAGGGCGCGACGGCGACCATGACGGGGCCCGACACCGCGGCGCGACCCTCGAACACGCCGCTCACCACGGGCGCGCGCGTGCCGCGGACCTCCTGGAAGTAGGCGCGGTCCGCGAAGTTGGCGCCCGCCGCCGATTGGGCGCCCACGCCTTGCGGCGGCCAGATGGCCACCAGGTTGCCGTCGCGGTCCCCGACGCCGCAGTTGAGCGCGAACGCGGAGTGATACATCCAGTCCCGCAGCAGCTCCTCCAACTGCGGCGGGGACGGGCGCTCCCCTTCGCGCTCCCACCAGTTGATGACGACGCTCGCCAGCAAGGCGGTCTGGGATTGGGCGGTGGCCAGCTCCGCGTCCACCGTCTCCGCCAGCAGGTGCGCGGTGGAGAGGCCCTGGTCATCCATCCGCCGCAGCTCGGCGGCATAGCGGGCCCGGCCCTCCAGCGTTCCCACCAGCATCAGCGGCAGCATCAGCGCCAGCAGCAGCGCCGAGCCCACCGCCGACGACAGGGTGAAGGTGCGCAGCGCTGGCGGCAGCAGGGGCCAGAGCCGCGAGCGCGCCGCGGGCGTCATCAGCACCACCTGCGTCATCAGCGCCGGCACCAGGCTGTTGAGCGCCTGCTTGAAGGCGATGGCGAGCGCGCTCGTCGCCGTGACGTCCACGCCCAGGTGGTAGCTGATGAAGAGGTAGGGGATGCCCGCCAGCCAGTAGAGCCCGTCCGCCTGAAGGGGCCAGTAGCGCCGGGTGAGCGCGCCCAGGACGACGGCCTCCATCATCGCGCCCAGCATGGCCCAGGGGTGGCCCCAGAGCTGGACGGTGACGGCCATGGCGATGCCGGCCGCCAGCCCCGCGCACCAGGGCCCCAGCAGCGAGGCCGCGGGGATGATGACGAAGAAGCCCAGGAGGATGTCGATGCCTGGGATGAGCTCCACGGGATGTCGGTTGAGCGCATGGCCCAACAGTCCCACCCCCAGCGCCCAGGCAATCCGTGCGCGCCCGCTCATGTCGAAGGGACCCTAACAACGCCACCCCCGGCGGCCTCCAGCGCTCTTTTCAAGGAGTGTCCGTGACACGCACTCCGGACGTGCGAGGTGGCTGCGGGCTTTCGGACATTTTCGCTGCCGGGCACTCGGCGCGCTTTGCTGTTGTCGCCGGCCGCGCTGACGCCTATCCACGAAGGCGTGCCCATCAACCTGGCCGAGTTCCTTCTGCAGCAGCGGGAAGCCATCCTGTCCGCGTGGGAGGTGGAGGTGCGCCGCATCCCCGCGGCCCAGGCGCTGCCAAGGCTCGCGCTGCGGGACGGGCTGCCCCGGCTGCTGGAGGTCGTCGCCTCGCTGATGCGCCGCGGCTCGCCCGGCGGCGCGGAGGAGGGCCTGGAGGAGATTCCGGACCAGCACGCGATTGAGCGGCTGGGCGAGGGCTTCGCCCTGCGGCAGGTGGTGACGGAGTACCGGCTGCTTCGCGCGTGCGTGCTGCGCTTGTGGACGTCCCGGGAGAACGCCACCCACCACCCGGAGTCGGAGCTCGTCTTCCACGGGGCCCTGGATGAAGCGGTGGCGGCCTCCGTCAGCCGCTACTCGCTGGCGCGCGAGCGCACGTTGCAGGCGCTGGACCGCATCAGCACCGCGGCCCTGGGCAGCACCGACGCCGCGAACCTGTTGCCGAGCCTCCTCCAGGTGCTGCGGGAGTCGGTGGCCGTGGTGGACGTGGCGGCCGTCCTGCTGCTGGAGGACGGCGCCCTGCGGGTGGAGAGCGTGGTGGGCACGGGGATGGCCGTGGGCGACGTGGTGCCCATGGGGGAGGGCTTCACGGGCACCGTCGCGGCCACGCGCCAGCCGCTGCTGGTACACGAGGCTCGCACGGACAGCCGGGTGAGCGAGCCGTCCTTGCGCGCGGCGGGCCTGTCCGCGCTGTTCGGGGTGCCGCTGCTCCGAGGTGAGCAGCTGATGGGCGTGGTGCTGATGGGCAGCCGCGCCGCCCGCGAGCTGGCGGAAGAGGACCAGTTCCTCTTCCGGGCCATGGCGGCGCGCACCACCGCGCTGCTGCTGCAGGCCCAGGCGCATGCCCGCGAGCGCGAGGCGCGCGCCGTGGCGGAGGCGTCCCTGGAGCGCCTCCGGGAGAGTGAAGCGGGCCTGCGGCGCTGGGAGCAGGTCTTCACGCGGCTGGGCGTGGGCGTGGCCGTGGTGGACGCGGCCGAGGAGCGGCTGCGCGAGGTGAACCCCGCCTTCGCGCGCATGCACGGCCATGCCCCGGAGGAGCTGGCCGGACGGCGGCTGGAGGACACCTATGCGCCAGAAGCGCGCGGCGTGTTGCCTCGGCACATCTCGGTGGCGGACTCCAAGCCGTCGCACGAGTACGAATCCCTGCACATCCGGAAGGATGGCACCCGCTTCCCCGCCTTCAACCATGTCACGGCCTTCAAGGATGAGGCCGGCCGTGTGGAGCAGCGGGTGGTCACCGTGGTGGACATCACCCAGCGCCGGGCCATGGAGATGGACCGGCAGCGACTGCTGGGCACCATCGAGGCGGAGCGCGCGCGGCTGGCGTCGGTGCTGGACCAGATGCCCGCGGGTGTCTTCATCGCGGAGGCGCCGTCCGGCCGGCTGGTGATGGCCAGCCGCCAGGTGGAGCTCATCACCGGCAGGCCCTTCCAGCCCTCCGTGTCGACGCACGCCTACTTGGAGGACTATGGCGTCTCACTGCGCCCGGACGGGCGGCCCTACGCCATGGAGGACCTGCCGCTGGCGCGCAGCCTGCGCCACGGCGAGGTGGTGCGGGGCGAGGAGATGCTCATCCCCCGCGAGGATGGCCAGTACGTCGCGGTGCTGCTCTCCAGCGCGCCCATCCTGGACCGTGAGGGCACCATCATCGCGGCGGTGGCCACCATGGTGGATGTCTCCGAGCGGCGCCGCGCCCAGGAGGCCGCGCTGCAGGCGGCCCGGTTCGGCGAGCGGCTCATCGCCATTGTCAGCCATGACCTGCGCAACCCGCTCAATGCCATCCACCTGTCCGCGACCCAGTTGCTGCACAGCGAGGCGCTTCCGGAGCGCGAGCGCCGCCTGGTGACGCGCCTCGCCCGCTCCGGCGACCGGATGAAGCGCATGATTTCAGAGCTGCTCGACTTCACGCGCGGGCGGCTGGGGGGCGGCATTCCCATCCAGCGCACGCCCGGTGACTTGCGGGCCGTGGTCCAGTTGGGGATTGATGAATTGGAGGCGGCCTGGCCCGAGCGCAAGCTGGCGCTCCAGGTGGAGCCGGGCCGCTACGAAGGGGCGTGGGACGGAGACCGGCTGCTCCAGGTGGTCAGCAACCTGGGCGGCAACGCGCTCCAATACAGCCCCGCGGACGCGCCCGTGGTCTTCAAGCTGTCGGACGGTGGCGACTCCGTGGTGCTGGAGGTCCACAACCCCGGCGAGCCCATCTCCCCCCAGATGCTCCCCCGGCTCTTCGACCCCTTCCGGCGCGGCGCCATGGCCGGCGCCGGCGGCGCGGGCAGCAGCGGGCTGGGGCTGGGGCTCTACATCGTCGAGCAGGTGGTGAAGGGCCACGGCGGCCATATCGAGGTGACCTCCACCGCCCAGGCGGGCACCACCTTCCGGGTGTCGCTGCCCCGCATGCAGGCGGACTGACGCGCTCAGGTGGGGCTCACCACCCGCTCCAGGGTGGCGCGCAGCTCGAACAAATCCACGGGCTTGGGCACCGTGGCCCGGATGCCCTCCGGCAGCGGCTGGGCGCTTCCCGCGCCGGAGACCACCACCACCGGCAGGGTGCTCAGCCGCGCGTCCTCGCGCACGTGGCGCATCAGCTCCCAGCCGCTCATCACCGGCATCATCAGGTCCAGGAGGACGGCGTCCGGCAGGGGCGGGCGGCTCAGTCGCTCCCAGGCTGACAGCCCGTTGCCCGCCGTCTCCACGGTGAAGCCCTCCAGGGTGAGGAACTCTTCCAACAGCTCCCGGCTGTCGGCATGGTCTTCCACGAGCAGGACGAGGTTGGGCGTGCACATGAGGCAGTAGACTTGTACTGAAGTCCAATGTCCGCCAGTGCCCCAGGGCAATGCGTTCGCCCGTGGACGCCCCGGATGTCCACCGCGACACGATGCGGGAGTTGGCAGCTAAGTCAGTTTTTGCGGGTATATGTCTGATTTGACTCATGGGTGTCAGGCATGCATCGCTCCATGTCTGATTATCAAGAATGAAGGTGAGGTGTCGTCAACCACCCCCGTGGGAGCGCGAACTTCATACAGGCTGGTGAGAATATTTGCCTCCATATGCACTGGGAGTCCGTGGTATCCGGGTAAACGACTCGACATAAAAGAGTGGCCTCGTTGAGAGGCATTTCCCCCTGCAGCGCAGGCGTGCTCTCGGCATGCCAGGAGCCAGACATGACACGGAATCATGGCGTCTCGACGTTGACGGCGTTGTTTCTTCTGACGGGCTGTGAGGGCACCCTCCCCGAGGAGCGCCCGGCGGACACCGACATGGAGGTCCAGCGTCAGGAGGCGAAGGAGACGGGGCTGGACCTGAGCGTGGTGGACCTGTCCGCCTCGTGCGCGGCGACGGCGCTGACGCTCTCCGCGGCCATCAAGAACGAGGCACTCACGGGCATCGGGGATTCCACCGCGGCGGTGTACGCGGGGACGCCGGGCGCTGGCGGCGTGCGGCTGGGCACCCTCAGCGTCCCGTGGCTGGTGGGCGGAGAGCGCTTCCCCTTCTCGCTGTCGTACACGGTGCCGGAGGGCACCACGAAGGTGGTGGTCGTCGCGGACGAGGACGGGACCTATCCGGAGGACGACGAGGACAACAACTTCGCCTCCATTGATTTCGAGGTTCCCTGTGCCACCAACCTGCCGCCGGTGGCGCACTGCCAGGACGTCACCGTCCCCGCGGACGCGGCCTGTCAGGGCAGCGCCAGCATCGACAACGGCTCGTTTGATCCGGATGGCTTCCCGGGGCCGTTCTCCGTGGAGCAGTCGCCCGCGGGCCCCTATGGGCTGGGCACTACGAGCGCGCAGCTCCAGGTGTCCGACGGCGCGGCCACCCGCACGTGCTCGGCGAACGTGACGGTCGTCGACGTCAGCGCCCCCACGCCGGGCGCCAACCGCGGCCTGGTGCTCCAGCCGGTCCTGGGGTCCGACTACGTGCTGGTGCCCCTGGCTGACTGCGCGATGCCGGCCGCCGACAACTGCGGCGGCGAGCTCGACCTGGACGCGTCGGCCCGCATCATCCGCGTCACCTCCGACGAGTCCAACGACGCGCTGTCCCTGCTCCGGCTGCTGGCGTGTGACGACATCAAGCTGACCGCGGACCGCAAGTCCGCGATGGTCCGCGCCGAGGCGGCCCTGCTGGGCAACGGCCGCGTCTACAACTTCACGTACGCCGTGCAGGACGCGTCCGGCAACAGCGCCATCGGCACCTGCAACGTGAAGGTCCCCGCCCTGCTGGCCAACCCCGCCATCGATTCGGGCGTGAAGTACTGCCAGGGCGACGACTGCCCCGCCGGTTCGCGTTTCCCCGGGCTGCTCTGCTCGCTGCTGTAGTCGAAGCGCCGCCCCGTCCCACTGGAAGTGGGGCGGGGCCCCTGGTGGTGTTGCGTTTCAGCGCCAGGACAGCGCGTACTCCGAGTCGAGCAGGCCCAGCTCGCGCCCCCGCACCCCGATGTCGCGCGCGCCCACGGCGCCCAGGGCCGCGTGCAGGACCCCTTCGTGGTACGCGGTGGGCATGAAGTCCCGCTGCATGACGAAGCGGCCGCTGCGAGGCCCCGTCCACACCATGCTCCGCTCTCCATAGCTCACCGCCGCGAGGAACCCGGTGGGGAGCTGCCCGAGCAGCAGCCGGGGCTCTTCATAGGCGAGCATCAGCAGGGTGCGGCCCGCGACGGACTCCAGGAAGTCCCGCGCGGCCTTCTGGCCCATGACGCGATGGGCGGCGGCCAGGCCCCCGCAGTGTTCGGAGAGCAGGTCGGCGGCCTGGAAGGCCAGCGGCAGGAATTGGGTGATGGGGTAGCTGAAGAAGTCGATGTAGCGCTTCTCCGGCAGGCCCTGGCGGCAGCGCTGCTCCAGGCTGGAGCCGCCCACGCGCCGCACCGTCTCCAGGACCCCCCGGAAGAACATGCCACGCGCGGTGTCCTCGGGGGTGGCGAGCGCGCAGCGCTGACGCAGCTCGCGCGAGGACTCCGGCCCCAGGGGCTGCGGCGGCGCGGGGTCTCGCACCAGGTGCGAGGTCAATCTCAATTCCATTGCGGGGGGACTCCGGAAGAAAAGGGGGGCGCCGCCAGGCCGAAGCCAGACGTGCCGTGCTCCAGGGTGGATGCGGGCCCCCACAGGGGCGGCGAACGCCTTGGCCGCCCATGCCCAGACTCACGCGTCCAGCCGCGGGCCTCCGGTCCAGGAGGCTTCACAGACAGGTCGCGGAAGTGTGGCCGTAATGATGCACATTGCATGGAGTGCTTTCGCGAGGCAACCCTGGTCGTCGAATTCTGGTGAAGGGATTGGCTGCTCCCCCCTCAATGACAGACATGGCGAGGAGGGCCGGACGGACCCGGTGCCGGACGGGCCACGCGGGCTGACGCCTGGACGTCTGCCGGGTGTGTGGTTCCGGGTACGACACTTTTCGCGGAGGGTGCGGGGCGGAGGACTACCCTCCATATCGGTATTTCGCCTGAGGACGTGCTGGGTTATAAGTCACTGGAAAACTCGTGACCGAGCGCGGCCTGTTCCCGGGCAGGGCGTGAGCTTGGCCCGTACTCACAAGGTTGACGCAGTGAAGACCCACCTCGAAGGTCCAGCTCCTCCCCGCAAGCGGCCCCGCGCTCCGCCTCGAAGCCCGGCGGCGCGGGCCCGGAAGTCGCGCGAGCAGTTGGAGAGCCGATTGGCGGAGAACGTGGGCGAGGCGGCGCGAGGCGCGCGGCTGCTCGCGGGGCTCACCCAGGCGGATGTCGCGGCGCGTGTGGGCATCGCCGCGGAAGTCTATGGGCGCATGGAGCGGGGGAAGATGATGCCCAGCGTGCCGACCCTGTTCCGCCTGTGTCTGGCGCTGCGGTTGTCGGCGGACGTCGGGCTGGGACTCGCCACGGCGGCCAGCGTCGGCGCCGCGCTCTGGGAGGGGGACTCCAGGCACAGGGACCAGCTCCCGGAGATGCGGAAGGTGCTCCGGACGCTGCGGCGCATGTCGCGCAGGCAGCTCAACCTGATGAACCAGGTCGCGGTCGCCCTCCTGCCGGAGCGGTGAGGGCGGACTCCGGACGGTGAGGCCTTGATTGTCCGGAGGTGGGTGCTTCCGTGCCGGGATGGGCTCCCGGCGCTACCTGGGGGGGCAGGCCTGATGCGTTCTGGGGTGTCTGTGATTTCGTGAGGAGGCCTCGTGAGCGTGAGGCGTGGTGCGGCAACGCTTCGCTTTTCGGCCGGGGAAGACGTGCCTTGAGGCACGAGCGCAGGTGGCTTGGGACGCGGCTCCGGCTGTAGGAAAGGGCCCCCTGCGCAAGCGTTGGCGATGGTAGCGTGCCCATTCGGGAGGTCACGCACCCTTGCTCCAACCTTTGAGATTGGCTCTTCCTCTGGCGCTCATGCTCGCGTGGGAAGCCGCCGCGCAGGCCCAGGCAACACCTGGCGGGCGTGTCAAGCGCGAGCGCACCGTCAGGGTTGCCCATGCTCCCGCCGATCCGTTGCCCGTCGTCCATGTCGCGCAGGACACCATGACGTTGCTGTTCTTTCCCGCGCCCATTCAGAAGAAGAGCCTGACCTTCAATGAGTCCCGGCTCCGTGTCCTGGATGCGGGCGAGCGCTCCGTCATCGTTCAGCCGGTGGAGGACCTGGGCGCGGGCGAACGCCAGGAACTCGGGGTCTTCTTCGCTGACGGCCGTTCTCCTTCGCGGGCCGCCTTCGTCCTCGTGACGGCCCCGGGTGAGGTGGACTTGCGGATTGACGTCCAGCGCCCGGAGCCGCTGAGTCCAGATTGCAGGTCCACGGCACAAGCCCCGGCGCCGAAGCCGGAAGACTTCGTACTGCTCGGCTACGTGGATGGGAATGGCGTCACAGCGTCCAGCATCAAAGGCAAGGTAGAGGCAGTGAAGGGGCTTGGTTGGACGTCGATGCGCTCTTTTCGGGGAGCGGGTTGGATTCTGGCGGACGTGGAGATTTTCAACGGCCCCGCCCACCCAGCCTGGACGCCACGGGAGGCGACGTTCGCGGGGCGTGTCGGCGTGCCGCTGCGGGCGCGGCTCATCTTGAAGAAGCCAGGGCCCATCCTTCCAAGGGAGAATGGGCGGGTTCTCGCCGTCGTGGAAGTGCCAGAGACGAAAGCGGACCTCGTCTTCACCTTGGAGGTCCGCGGGGATGGGGGGCGGCGCCTCACCATTCCGGACGTGCGCTTCCCGCAGCCCACGCCGAGGGAGACCCGATGACTCCGACGCTGCTCAACGTGCCCCCCGGTTCGCTCATTGATGGATGGCAGGTCTCCAAGGCGCTCGGCGATGGAGGCTTCGCCTTCGTCTTCCTTGGCGAAAAGAACGGCAAGCACCGCGCCATCAAGGTGGCCCAGCACCGGGAGACCAGCGGGGACCTCAAGCAGACCCATGCGCGGACGTTGCGGGAGTTGACGGCGCTGCTCATGCTGGAGCATCCGAACATCGTCCGGCCGCAAGGGCATGGCTTCGCGGAGAGCGGAAACCTCTACCTCGCGCTCGACTACGTCGAAGGCTGGACGCTCGCGGAGTGGGCGGAACGCAAGCACCCCACCGTGCGCGAAGTCCTTGGCGTCTTCGAGAAAATCGCCGGTGCGCTGTCATACATGCACGGCCGGGGCATCCTGCACCGCGACTTGAAGCTGTCCAACGTGCTCATCCGGAAGAGCGACGGTGAGCCCGTCATCATCGACTTCAGTTGCGCGTCCTACACCCTCGCCGAAGATTTGACGGACGGGGGCTTGCCTCCGGGCACGGACCGCTACCGCGCGCCGGAGCAGTTCCAGTTCCTGCGCGCGCACAAGGACGAGCAGCGGGCCCGCTACGCCTTCCAGGTGGCCGACGAAATCTTCGCGGTCGGCGTCATGCTCCATGAGCTGCTGACCGACCCGCGGCCGACGGAGTTCCGTGCGCGCTTCGACTTGAACAGCCCGGCCCTGCGGCCACCGCCGCCCCGGTCGGTGAATTCGCGGGTTCCAGCGCCGCTGAGCGACCTGGTGGAGAGCATCCTGTCCAGAGAGCCCACGCGGCGTCCCGTCGACACCGAGGCGCTGCGCCGTGAGCTGGCGGACCTCCGGTCAGTCCCCGCCGTCGAATACGACGTGCCGGTCCACCCACCGTCGAAACAGCGTCCCCGCGAGCCGGAACCCGAGGTGGAGTCCGCGGCGTTGGGGGGGCCACTCGTGCCTCCGCCTCTCAAACAGGACGCCGCCCTGCTCAAACGTCCGCGAGGCTGGGCCCGGTGGAGCGGGGGCCTCGCGGGCCTCGCCGCCCTTGGCATTGCCGCGCTCCTCTGGCGTGCCTCTGGGGACGACCCCGGGAGCCACGCCGCGCCGCGTGTCGCCGAGCGCCCACGCCCGCTCGTCGCTCCCCATTCCACACCGCCCGATACGGCCCCACCTGCTATGTCACCTCCTGGCCCCTCGCCCGTGAAGGCCCCGGGCCCGGCAATCGCCGCTGCTCCGAAGGAAGGTTCAACCGTGAAGACCCCCTCACCCGAAGCGCCACCCCAACGACGCACACCCCGCCTGCCAAAGAAGGCCGTTGCCGCCGCTGAGTGCGCGTCGCTGTCGCTCGTCGCGGCGCTGGCGGCGGGGTGTCCGGGGGCGCAGATTCGGCCCGAGGCCTTCACCTGCCCGGCAGGGGCGGAAGACGCCATGCTGGAGCAGCTCCGCTGGAGATGGAGCGACCGCTTCATTCTCCAACTCGACGACCGCCAGGAGTATTTCACGAATGTGTGGTTCACCGCTGGCGCGGAGGTGGTGGGGGTTGTCCCAAAAGGCCACAACCGCGACCGGCAGCAGGAGGTCGCCCCGACCGGGACGCGCTTCTACGGAAAGGCGTACTACCTCTCCGACAGGATGGGCCGCGCGGATGGGCCATCGCTCGTCATCCGGTATGACCGCGTGAAGCTCCCGGGGCAGGATGAGCAACCCGTTTGCTTCGTGGCTGAAGCAACCGCCTTGGAGTTCAAGGATGGCAGGGTGAAGGCGCTCAACGCTGCCGATGGAAATGTCGTGGACCGCTGGCCCTGAGCGGCGCAGGGGGGACGTGGTGGGCAGGTGCGCGAATTCATCTTCCTGCCCCCCAGCAACGACAGGACCTCTCCGGGGCGTTCCGTTACCTCACGACGGACGCGCCTGCCCGCCGGCGCGTGTGGAACAACGCGCGTGAGGGCTTCCGCGAGCGCTGGACCCACGAGTTTGGTGCCTGGCCCGAGACACCAGGCCCCGGCAAGGCATGGGCGGGGCACCACATCCGAGACTTGTTTCACGGGGGGCCTCCGACCGCGTCGGCCAACATCCTGCCAGTGCCGAGCGAGGTCCACTCTGTATACAACTTGGAGTATCCAGCGTGTTGCTCGCTTGGGTTTCAGGCGTCAACCCTGGGCGGTAAATACCACCCAGGGCTGCGCATGGCGGGCGGCGTGCCAGCCCCGGCCTACGTGGAAGCCTTGGGGGGGCCGTTCCTGACGACGACCCATCCAGGGTGATAGACGTTCCACCTAGAGCGATGCTGAGCTGCACAGTCATGCGAAAACACAACACAGAACTTTCCTTGTTGTGCGTCGCCGCCGTGTCGCTGGGGTGCTCCAGTAGCGCCACGGGCACGGCCAGCCGCCGCGATACATACGCACTGGCATCCTGCACTGACACCGTCTCGTGCTGCGTCCAGCGCAACCCCGGAGCGCCCGAAGCGTGCGGCCTCACGGCAGCCGAGGCCGCCGCCTACGTCGGGACCATGGATGCCGCCATGAAGCGCGCGAACGAAAAGGAAAAAGAGGAGGACGATGACGAGGGGTGGAAGGAGGAGTGCAAGGAAACCTACGTCCAGTGTCGAGACGAGAAGAATCCAGTGTGGGAAGGCGATTGCTACGCCTGCTTTCGTTACTGCGAAGGCCAACACGAGTGGCCTGCCGATATGTGCAAGCCTAGCAAGAACAAGAAGAGGAGCTAGGGCATGTCCGAACCGCTCGACTGGAACCCAATCCGGGCGCTTGCTCGGCGCGTACTTCGCGAAGGACAGCCGCTCTCTCTGACTGATGACGTGCGCGAACTCCTCCTTCGTTCGGCAAGGGAAGTTGCAATCAGCGATGCGGATGCCGCGCGCGTCCTCGCGTCGGACGCCGACGCGCGACAACTCCTCGAAGAGATATCAAACCGAATCAGCAAAGGGTCACGGCGTCTGACACGCACCATCAGCGCAGTCGTGCGGTGTCGGGATGCCGGGGACGTGGAAGGCGCTCGCCAGCTACTTCACGACGTCCTCACCGTGGAAGTAGTGCCGCTCTACCAGGACATTCTGAACACGTACTTGGAGTCCCTAGACGACGAGCCGTAACAACAAAGGGGGGCGCGACTGACGCCGCGCCCCCGTCGCACTCAGGTGCCGTCACCAGCTCCAGGCGGCGCCACCCAGCGGCACGCGGCGTCAGGCCGGACCGTCAGACTGGCATCCAGGTCCGAGGCTACCGTCCGCGCCGAGCCCCACGCCGCTTGTCACTCCGCCGTCTCCCTGGCCTCATGGGGGACAGGGTGCGCCGCGCCCCGCTTGGTGAGGGAATGACCCGCGGACTTGGGTGGTGGACAGGCAGGCCAGCAGCGCGCGCGGCGGTCGCCGTGGTGGCCCTGTTCATGTCCGCGACTCGGGCGCACGCGCAGGACGCGGGGACGCCGGACGACGGGGGCGCCACCCAGGCGGAGCGGGAGCTGCAGCGCACCGACGCGGGCTGGGCCGTGGAGTCGGACGCGCCCTTGTCGGAGGACGCGGGTGTGCCGGAGCCCGCGTTCACGCCGCCAGCGATGGTGCAGGACTCGCCCGCGCCCTATCCGCCCGGGCTGGCGTCAGCGGGCGTCGCGGGGGTGGTGAAGCTGGAGCTGCTCATCGACGACGCGGGCGAGGTGGAGTCCGCCACGTTGGTGGACGGGCTGCACCCGTTGTTGGACCGGGCGGCGCTGCACGCGGCGCCGTCGCTGCGCTTCGCCCCCGCCACCGTGGACGGCCTGCCGGTGGCCGTGCGCATCTTCTTCGAGTACCGCTTCGAGGCGCCCGCGCCGGTCAGCGCCGCGGGTGCCACGCCCGCGGCGCCCATCACCCTGAAGGGCCTGGTTCGCACCAAGGGCAACCGCCGGCCGCTGGTGGGGGCCACGCTGGTGTCAGACGCGCAGCCGGACGCGCCGGTGCAGACGGACGTGGACGGCCGCTTCGAGGCGCGCTGGCCCGCGGGCGTGCACCCGGTGCGCATCACCGCCCCCGGCCACAAGCCCGCCGTCTTCCGCGAGGGACTGAATGCGAACGAGGCGCTGGAGGTGGTGTACGGGCTGGAGCCGCTCATCATCAACCCGTACGAGACGGTGGTGCGGGGGGACCGCGAGCGCACGGAGGTGAGCCGCGTCACCCTGCATGACGCGGAGCTGCGCGAGGTGCCCGGCACCATGGGGGACCCCTTCCGCGTCGTCATGCTGCTGCCCGGCGTGGGCAGCATGGTGTCCGGCGTGGCCTACCCGGTGGTGCGCGGCAGCCAGCCCGCGGCCACGGGCTACTTCCTGGATGGCATCCGCGTCCCCATCCTCTTCCACCTGTTCCTGGGGCCGGCCGTCATCCACCCGGACTTCATCGACGCCATCGACTTCTATCCGGGCTCGCCGCCGCCCCGGTATGGGCGGTTGATGGGGGGCGCCATCGACGGGCGCCTCAGCCGCCCGCGGGATGACGGCGTCCACGGCAGCGCCTACGCGGACCTCATCAACGCGGGCTTCTTCATCGAGACGCCGTTCAAGGACACCGGCACCAACGTCAGCCTGGCCGGCCGCTATTCCTATACACCCTGGCTCATCGCCCTGGCGGCCAACCAGCTCCAGGCGCCGCCCCCGCCCGGGCGGGAGAACCCCAAGGTGGTGCTCGACTTCTGGGATTACCAGGGCCGGGTGGAGCAGCGGCTGGGCGAGGGCACGCTGCGCCTGTTTGCCTTTGGCTCCTCGGACACCTTTGGCTCGGAGGCCCAGGACGAATGGGGCGACACCGCGCTGCAGTCCATTGTCTTCCACCGGGTGGACCTGCGGCACCGGCACCCCGTGGGCCCCGGTGAGCTGGAGGTGGGCGGGACGTGGGGGCTGGACCGCTTCGCCATCGTCAGCCGCAGCCCGCCTGGCGACGCCACCGAAATCCATATCGACCAGGGGCACTGGTCCGCGCGCCTGGGCTACACCGCGACGCTGTCCCCCAGCGCCACGCTGCGCGCCGGGGCGGACGTGGAGCACAAGCGCGCCATCGTCGAGCTGCTCCAGCAGGAAGGCGGCCCCGACGTGGACAGGGAGGTGGCGCCCGTGGCGCTGGGCACCTTCATGGGGGCGTGGACGGAGCTGGTGTGGCAGCCCCATGAGAAGTGGGCCGTGGTGCCCGGCCTGCGCGTGGACAACTACCACCTGTCGCCGGGGATTGACCGGCGCGCGCTGGAGCCGCGCCTCACCGTGCGCCACAAGGTGTCGGAGGCGCTCACGCTCAAGGGCGGGGCGGGCCTCTTCCATCAGCCGCCCACCACCCTCATCAGCCTGCCCGTGGTGGACGTGGGCAGCCTGCTGCTGGGGCTCCAGCAAGGCGTGCAGCTCTCCGTCGGCGCGGAGTGGAAGGCGTGGCGCGGCCTGGAGGTGGGGCTGGACGTCTACCTCAACCCCATGCTGCGGACGCTCGAGCTGACGCCCTTCTCAGATGAGGGCCTGGGGGAGGACGAGCCGCCGGACACCCAGACGCCTCCAGGCGGCCTGCGCCGCGGCATGCAACTGGGGGATGACGGTGGCATCCCCGACCGCTCGGACTTCGACTTCCCGGACTTCCGCGGCAGCGGCATGGCCTACGGCCTGGAGTTCCTGCTGCGCCACCCGCTGGGCGACAACTGGTTTGGCTGGCTGTCGTATTCGCTCCAGCGCAGCACGCGCCGCACGCGCTTCTACCGCTACGACGCGGAGGGCCACCGGGTGGGCGAGGCGGAGGCGGACCTGCCCTTCGCCTTCGACCAGACGCACATCCTCAACCTGGTGCTCAGCTACAAGTTCGCCAACAACGTCACGCTGGGCGGGGTGCTGCACTTCAACACCGGGCGCCCTGAATACGGCACGTTGGGCACGCAGACGCACCGCCCGGGTGAAGACACCTCCGGTCGGCCCGCATGGGTCAAGTCAGACCGAGATCGCGTGGACCGGCTGCCGGCCTTCCTCCGCTTCGACGTGCGGCTGTCCAAGTCGTGGGTCTACGACACCTTCAGCCTGGAGGCGTACCTGGACATGCTCAACGTCACGCTCCGTCGGGAGACGCTGGGCTTCGAGTACGAGGGGGGCAACGGCTTCCCGCTGCGCAAGGACGCGGTGGGGCTGCCCATCGCCCTGCCCATCCTGGGCGTGAAGGGTCGTTACTGAGCACGAGGACTGATGGATAGCGCACGCTTGGTGCCGCGACGCCGCCTTGACCTGGGCACGACGGCGCGCCGCGCGGTGTAATCCAACGCCGCCAGTTGTTCCGGGGGCCGGTCCGCTCCTGGGGGCCTGGAGCGCCCGGGCCGAGTTCCTGACCACCGCACACCAGGTGACTTCTTCATGTCGCAGGACGGGATTCCAACGATGGTGCCGTTGCAGCGCGGGGGCATCCCTTTCAGTCGGGGGGCCACCGCTGCCAGCCGGCTGGCGCTGACACACCCGCGGGTGACGGACGAAGAGCCCCATCGCCAGGCGAAGGCGGTTTCGGAGACCCCCGCCGTGTTGCTGGTGGATGACCATGTGTCGAACCTGGTGTCGCTGGAGGCCATCCTCGAGCCGCTGGGCGTGCGCATGGACAAGGCCTGTTCGGGGGAGCAGGCCCTGCGCTTCCTGCTGCGTGAGGACTACGCCGTCATCCTGCTGGACGTGCGGATGGCGGGCCTGAGCGGCTTCGAGACGGCGTCGCTCATCAAGCGGCGTGAGCGCACGCGCAACGTCCCCATCATCTTCCTCACCGCCTATGGCCGCGATGACGCGGAGCTCGTCACCGGCTACGCCACCGGCGCGGTGGACTTCCTCCAGAAGCCCTTTCCGCCGGAGGTGCTGCGCTCGAAGGTGTCCGTCTTCGTGGAGCTGTTCCGCGCGCAGCAGCAGGTGCGGCGCCAGGCGGAGCTGCTGCGGCAGAAGGAGGCCGAGGCGCGGGATGACGCGCTGAGGGCCGCGGGCTACATCGACCGGCTGAGGGACTTCGCCGCCCGGCTGTCGGAGGCGGCCACCGTGCCGCAGGTGTGCCGCGCGCTCTTCGAACAGGGGCTGGTGGCCGCTGGCGCGAAGGCGGGCACCGTCAACCTCCTGGACGCGGAGGGCGAGGCGCTGGAGGTGGTGGATGCCATTGGCTACCCGGAGAGCGTGCTGAGCCGGTGGCGGCGCATCCCGATGACGGCCGCCTTGCCGCTGGTGGAGTCGCTGCGGGAGCAGCAGGCCATCTGGGTGGGCTCGCCGGAGGAGTGGAGCGCGCGTTATCCCCTCATGGATACGCGAGGCCTCCACGAGGCGGGGCTCGCGCTGCCCTTGCTGGTGAAGGGACGGGCGCTGGGCGCCATTGGCCTGTCCTTCGCGCGGCCCCGGACCTTCACGGAGATGGACCGGGCCTTCTTCACCGCGCTGGCGCATGCGTGCGCCCAGGCGTTGGACCGGGTGCACCTGACGGCGGAGGAGCGCCGGGCCCACGCCGTGGCCCGGGCCGCCGCCGCTCGGCTGCAGATGCTCACGGAGGCGTCCGACGCCTTCGATGCCACGAACCGCGACCTGTCCGTGCTGCTGGGCACCATCACCCGCCAGGTCGCCTACTTCCTGGGGGACACATGCACGCTGTGCCTGTTGTCCGATGACGGGACGCGGCTGGAGGTGGCGGCCAGCCATTCCAGTCAGGGGGAGGACGGAGCGCCGCTGCTCCCGGGCGAGGGGCTGAGCGACTTCGTGCTGCGTGGCGGACGGCCGCTGCTCGTGCCCGAGCTGTCCCAGGACCAGCAGCGGGAGCTGGGCCAGGGCGAGGCGCTGCGCAGCCTGCTGTGCGTGCCGCTGAGGGCGCAGGGCAGGGTGGTGGGGACGCTGGCGGTGGGGCGAATGGGCCAGGGCCGGGGCTTCACCCAGGAGGACCAGGAGCTGGTGGAGGAGCTGGCGGCGAAGGCGGCGCTCTCCATCGAGAACGCGCACCTGTTCGCGGAGCAGCAGCGGTCGCAGGAGGAGCTGCGCCGTCGCGCCGAGTTCGAGCAGCAGCTGGTGGGCATCGTCTCCCACGACTTGCGCAATCCCCTGGCGGCCATCTCCATGTCGGCGGGGCTGCTGGAGAAGAAAGGGGATTTGACGGAGCCGCAGCAGCGCATGGTGTGGCGTATTGGCCAGGCCACCGAGCGCGCGGCCCGGATGATTCGCGACCTGTTGGACTTCACCAAGGCCCGGCTGGGCGGCGGCATTGCCCTGCACCGTCAGGCCACCGACTTGCGGGAGGTGGTGCACCAGGTGGTGGATGAGCTCCTGGTGGCCAACCCCGGGCGCCGCGTGGAGGTGGAGGTCCAGGGCGAGGTGCGCGGTGAATGGGATTCGGACCGCATCGCGCAGGTGCTCACGAACCTGCTGGGCAATGCCCTGGCCTACAGCCCCGCGGACGCCCCGGTGCGAGTGGACACTCGGCTGGAGGGGGAGGCCGCGCTGCTGTCGGTCTTCAACGGAGGCGCCCCCATCCCCCGGGAGCTGCTGCCGCGCCTGTTCGAGCCGCTGACGCGGGGCGCGTTGAAAGAGGGTCAGTCCACCCGCAGCATCGGCCTGGGGCTCTACATCGTGCAGGACATCGTACGCGGCCACGGCGGCGGCGTGGAGGTCGTGTCCTCCGAGCAGCACGGCACCACCTTCACCGTGCGCCTGCCGCGCGCGGCGGGCTGAGGAGATGCGCTGCTCCGTGGGCCCCTGCTGACCTGGGCGAACGCGCCGCGGCCCTGGCCGTTCGCGCAGGGCCATTGCGGAATGACGACACCGCGGCGGGTATCGGGCCACGTGGCGCGCGGGCACTGGCGCGGAGTGAGCACTGAAGGCCGCGCCGGTACTCACGTACAAGGTCGCGCCCCCGGAGATTTGTCACTCTTGCCCCGCGTGCGCTCCGCGACCGGGCGTCGAGCACCGGGGCTGGGGCGCGCGCCAGGGGAACGTCGATGGGGGTGTGTCTGTCGTCGAAGTGGGGCTCCGCCTGGACCTGGACGACGCATGCGGGAGGCCTCGCGCCCTGCCTGCGCTTCGAGACGGTGCGAGGGACGGCGGGGGAGGTGCTCGATTTCCACCAGGCCGCGCGCGAGGCGTCCGCCGAGCCGGTGGAGCTCGGCTGGGTCCTGCCCGCCTGTGTGTCGCGCTGGGAGCAGGAGGGCGTGCGAGGGCTTCGCCTGGAGGACTGCGCACGCGTGGTGGACACGGGTGAGCCGGTGTCCGTCGTGTTGCGCATCGCCCGCGAGGGCAGCACGGAGGCGCGCTTCCGGGCCGTGGGAATGAAGGCGCTGGATGCCTTCGTGCTGTGGCTGCTGCCCGATGACGCGGACGACGCGCAGGCGCTTCGCGAGGCGCTGGAGCGTGAGCGCGAGGCCCGCCACCGCGCGGAGGGCGCGCTGGAGCACGCGACGGCCCGGCTGGCACGCCAGGCCCTGGATGGCACCGCGCGCCACCAGGCGCTGGAGCGGCTGACGGAGGAGGCGGAGTTTCGTGAGCGGTTCATCGGCATCCTCGGGCATGACTTGCGCAATCCCCTGAATGCCATCGCCCTGTCCGCCCGGGCCATGGCGCAGCGCACGCTGCCGGCGGCTCAGCAGCAGCAGTGCGCCCAGCGAATCGAGGCGAGCGCCGCGCGGATGGGCGCCATGATTTCAGACATCCTCGACCTCACCCGCGCGCGGCTCGCGGGCGGCATCCCCCTGCACCTGGGGACGGTCTGCCTGGCCATCGTCTGCCGGATGGTGGTGGAGGAGCTGTCCGCCGCGCATCCCGGCCGGCACATCACCCTGGACGTGGAGGGCGCGTCGGAGGGCTTCTGGGACGCGGACCGGATGGTGCAGGTGCTCAGCAACCTGGTGGGCAACGCGCTGGAGCACGGCGCCGAGGACGCGCCCGTCCGGCTCAAATGTATCGCCGTGGACGGTGAGCAGGTCCTGGAAGTCCACAACACCGGGGCGCCCATTCCCTCTCAACACCTGGAGACGTTGTTCGACCCGTTCCGCCAGGTGGGCACCGCTCCCGGGAAGCACCACCGTCGCGGCGCTGGTGGCCTGGGGCTGGGGCTCTTCATCGTGAAGCAAATCGTCCAGGCGCACGGGGGCGCGGTGTGCGTGTCCTCCTCCGAGGCAGAGGGAACGACCTTCACGGTGAAGATGCCACGAGACGCGCGACAGTCGCAGGAGCCCGCACCCTCGGGCGCGAGGCGTCGCGTGTGAGTGCAACGTTGGCGGCTGGGCGGAACGGGCGCTGAGCGTCAGCCGGCGCACGGACTACGTGTTTGCCGCATGACCGACGTGCGCGAACTGCCCGAGAGGGCACCTGTCAGCAGGGAAAAGAAGGACTACCGGTTATCTTGGCCGCGACAAACGCGGCTACCCCCAAAAACCGGAGGCAGCCATGTATCACCACCCCACCTCGAAGACCTGTTCCAGCTCCAAGGTCACCTACGCCGGGCGCCGTTGTGCGCATCGGTGGGAGCTGCTGCCAGCGTTGCTTCTTGTCGCCGCCGTGGGGTGTGGCCCGGCGGAGCCGATGGATAGGGCCCGCGAGACGCTGGGCACCGGGTCGGACGCGTTGGTGTCGGCCAATGGCCTGTCGACGAACGGCTTGTCGACGAACGGCCTGTCGACGAATGGCTTGTCGACGAACGGGCTGTCGACGAATGGCCTGTCGACGAATGGCTTGTCGACGAACGGGCTGTCGACGAATGGTTTCAGCACGTGGTTCAGCGCGGACCCCGTCAAGGCCGAAGAGGTGATGCGATACATCGTCCGGTGCGCGCTCGCCTCGGGCCAGACGCTGACGTACACGCATGCGGGCACCACGCACACCTGGCAGGGCTCCCTGGGGCTGGCGCCGACGTGGTCGAACCCCACGCCGCCGCCTCCGCCGAGCCCGGCTGCTCCGGAGGCCGAGCAGCAGCTGGTGTCGAGCTGCCTGGCGGCACACGTGAACAAGTACGGCGTGCACCTGAACATCTCCGTGCAGGGCAAGGACTCGCAGGGCAATGCCATTCCGACGACGGCCGAGGAGCTGCAGACCTACAACCAGCATGAGGCCGTCTTCTTCGGCAACCTCTTCAATGGCCAGGGGCTCTTCGCGGCCAATGACGCGCCCTACCTGGCCTACGACGAGAGCACGGTGCGTGCGTGCGGCCTGTCGTCGTGGAGCGGGGACCCGGACTGCGCGGCCGTCATCTCCCACGTGGGGGCGGCCCAGACGTACTGCCAGCAGGACCCCACGCGGTCCTACTACACGCGCTGCACGTACAACGGCGTCGTGTACCGGCCGCTCACCACCCGCATCCGTCCCCAGGACATCTACAAGTGCGGTGACGGGACGTGCCAGCTCTCCGAGCGCTGCGGCACCAGCAACACGCCGGACAGCTGCGCCGCGGACTGTGGCGCCTGCTAGGCGTTGACGTCTTCGCGGCCCCCCCATGCCGCGCGCAGTGGCGGTCTATCCTCCTACCCCTCGGGAGGATGCCGTGGAGTCCGAGCCTGTCCGAGCGCGGCGGCTGCCGCATCCAGGCTGAACATGTTGCCCGGCTCTCTCAATTGGCTGCTTCGTGAGCTGCGTCCTCACCTCGCGCGCCGCGCTGGAGGCAGGGAGCGGATTGCTCATGGCAGTGCGTCAGCGGACCGCGACCTGGCGGAAGGTGACGCCGTCGAGCTCCAGGCGCTGGACCGCGTCCACGAAGCGCTGGGTGGCCAGGATGAGCGTGGGCCAGTCCGCGAGTCCGGGCAGGCTCCAGCGATGCGCGGCATGCAGGTTCCCCGTGTAGCGCGACGGTCGCGGCGCCTCGACTTGATAGATGTGCAATCACGCCTCTTCTCGGGAGTCACGGCGCCCGCCCCACGCCAGGATGCGCGGGGCGGGCCGGGGCCCAGGGTGACGCGTGTTACCGGGCGCTCACCGGCGCGGACAGGCAGGCCGCCGCCATGCCGGGCATGCTGCTCTGGCGCGGCTCCACCGACGACAGCTCATCCTCCTCCTCGGAAGGAAGCTGGGCGTCCGGCGTGCACGTGCCGCCCAGCTCGTAGTCGCTGAACCACCGCTCACAGGTGATGACGCGCATCCCCCAAGGCACCGCACAAACGAGCGAGCAGGGTGCTTCGTCGGCACACTGCACGTCACAATCCGGAGGCAGCGCCGACGCGGACAGCGGGGAGAACGTGACAAGGGCCACGGCGCTCACGAACAGCGTCTTCGAAAGCAGGTTCATGGTGACTCCACGACGACGGGTGGCCGGAACACGAAATGTGCCCCGGCACCCCGCAGTATCGAGCCAGGCGGGAAAAACATCAAAAGCAGTGCTGGCGGCTTTTTACAGACGCGCGCACCAGGGTGTCCGCACCCAGGAGAGATGATGCCCGCTATTGACACTCCGCCAATAAGCACCCATCATCACCCTCACAGCAGCATCGGGGCACCTTCCATGACCTACCAACACCTCCGCTCCTCGGTGACGAACCGGGTCGCCACATTCGAGCTGCACCGGCCCGAAGCGCGGAATGGATTCACGGTGACCATGGCGGACGAGCTCGAGGCAGGGCTCGCCGCGGCCGATGCGGACGAGGACGTCCGCGTCGTCATCCTCACCGGCGCGGGCAAGGACTTCTGCGTGGGGGCGGACCTGAGCGGCAGCTCGCTCGAGGTGACGAACACGGAGCCGCCCGAGGGCGCGTGGGTGGAGCCCGCCACGCGCGTGACGCGGCGGATGTTCGCGATGCGCAAGCCCGTCATCGCCGCCATCCGAGGCGCCGCCGTGGGCGTGGGCTCGACGATGCTGCTGCCCGCCGACTTCCGCCTGGCCGCGAAGGACAGCCGCTTCGGCTTCGTCTTCAGCCGGCGCGGCATCTACCCGGAGGCGGGCTCGTCGTGGTTCCTGCCCCGCATCGTCGGTCTGGGGCGCGCGCTCGACTGGATGGTGAGCGGCCGCCTCATTCCCGCCGACGAGGCGCTGGGCGCGGGCCTGGTCCGCTCCCTCCATGAGCCGGACGCGGTGCTGGACGCCGCGAAGGCGCTGGCTCGGGAGCTGGTGGAGACCACGGCCCCCGTGTCCGTGGCCGTCATCCGTCAGGCGCTCTATCAGATGAGCGCGCTGCCCTCCCCGGAGCCCGCGTTCCAATTGGACAGTCAGCTCATCGCCAGCCTGGGCCGGAGCGCGGACGCGCTGGAAGGGGTGACGGCCTTCTTGCAGAAACGGCCGCCTCGCTTCACCCGGACGGTGGCGCACGATTTGCCCTCGTTCCTGCCGTGGCGGGAGGTGACGCCATGAGCCCGGCTGACGCGCCCCGCTGGAAGCGGTTGGAGCCGGACGAGCGCCGCGAGCAGATTCTGGAGTGCGCCACGCGGCTGTTCGGCGAGCGCCCCTACGCGGAGGTCTCCACCACGGACATCGCCCGGGAGGCGGGCGTGGCCCGGGGACTGCTCAACCACTACTTCGGCCAGAAGCGCGACCTCTACTTGAAGGTCGTGAAGAGGATGCTGCTCATGCCCGGACTGGAAGAGAAGGTGAGCGCGACCGGAACCCTGCGGCAGCGGGTGGAGCGCAGCGTCGAGTGGTACCTGGACACCGTGGCCGCCCACGGCAAGACGTACGTCGCCGTCACCGGCGCGGGGAGCATCGCGGACCCGGAGGTCGAGCGCATCATCGCCGAGGCCGACGACGTGGCCGCCGCGAAGACGCTGGAGTTCCTCGGCCTCAAGGTGGAGGTCGGCAGCGACGCGCGGCACCGCGCGATGATGCGCTCCTACGGCGGCCTGGTGAAGTCCACCATCCGTGAATGGATTCGAGGGGAGACGCTGTCCCGCGAGGATGCGCACCTGCTCTTGAGCGAGGCGTTGATTACCATCGTCCGCGACGTCTTCCCCCACCTCCACCAACAGCCAGGGCCCGGCCGCGCCGCGGCGAAGTCTGGCGCCAGGCGGGGCAAGGACACGCAATGACCGCCACCTCGACACTGGCGGGTCGCACGCTGCTGATGTCGGGAGGCAGTCGTGGCATCGGGCTGTCCATGGGCATCGCCGCCGGGCGGCTGGGTGCCAATGTCGTGCTGCTGGCAAAGACAGACATGCCCAACCCCCGGCTGCCCGGGACGGTGCACACGGCGGCGCAGGCCATCCAGGACGCGGGGGGGCAGGCGCTCGCGGTGGTGGGGGACGTGCGGGAGGAAGCGGACGTGCAGCGCGCCGTGGATGAGGCCGTGGCGCGCTTTGGCGGCATCGACTTCTGCGTGAACAACGCCAGCGCCCTGGCGCCGCTGAAGACGGAGGAGCTGCCGCTCAAGCGCTTCGACCTGATGCAGCAGGTTCAGCTCCGGGGGACGTTCCTCCTCACGCGCGCGGCGATTCCCCACCTGCGCCGCTCGCCGCATCCGCACATCCTGTCGCTGTCCCCGCCGGTCAACCTTTCGCCGCGCTGGCTGGGGCTGCACCCGGCGTACACGATGGCGAAGTATGGGATGACGTTGCTCACGCTCGGCTGGGCCGCGGAGCTGGCCGAGGCTGGAATCGCCGCGAACGCGCTCTGGCCCCGGACGCTCATCGCCACCGCGGCGGTGCAGAACCTGCTCGGGGGCGATGCGTCGATGCAGCGGGCGCGCTCGCCTGAAATCATGGCGGACGCGGCCATGGCCATCCTGCGGCGCTCGCCTCGCGACTGCACCGGGCAGGCCTTCATCGACGAGGACGTCCTGCGCGCCGAGGGTGTCACCGACTTCAGTGGTTACGGTGGCGGCTCCGACGTCCTGCTCGACCTCTACGTCGACCCCTGACGCAGGGCGCTCCGGCGCTGTTTGTCATTGCAGTCCAGTGAAGCGGTGAGCCGAGGAGATGCCCATGCGTCCGTCGTTCGCAGGCCTGGAAGCGCAGTGCCAATCCCTGGCGAACAAGCTCACGCTGCCGTTGCTCTTGAAGCGCAACGCCGACGAGTACGCGGACTCGCCCGCGCTCACGGCGGGCGACACGACGCTCACCTGGACCCAGCTCCGCGAGCGGACCGCCGCGCTCTGCCGCGGCCTGGGGGCGCTCGGGCTTCGGCGCGGCGAGCGGATGATGATCATGATGTCCAGCCGGCCAGAGCACTGGCTCATCGACTATGCGGCCGTGCACCTGGGCGCCATCTCCTGTACCGCGTACCAGACGCTGAGCGTCGAGCAGATAGGCTACGTGGCGAAGCAGAGCCAGGCCCGCATCGTCGTGTTGGAGGGCGGCATCGAGGTCGCCCGATGGCAGCCGGTGCTCGAGTCGCTCGACGCGCTCAGGCACGTCATCGTCGTCGACGCCTCGGCGATTCCCACCGGGGACGCGCGCTTCAGCTCCTTCGCGGAGGTGGAGGCCCAGGGGCGCGCGCTGCACCAGGAAGACGCCTCTGTCTTCGAGGCCGGCTGGGAGCGCATCCGGCCCGAGGACCCCATCGCGATGATGTACACGTCCGGCACCACCGGTGACCCGAAGGGCGTGGTGCTGAGCCACCGCAATGCCTTCTACGAGGCCATCGCCGTGGACGCGGTGGTCCCCACGCCAATGCGCTCCACCTCCATCGCCTATCTCCCGCTGGCGCACATCGCCGAGCGCGAGCTGGGGCTGTACCGCTCGCTCTACAAGGCGCTGCACGTCTACATCTGCTCGGACCCCGCGGGGGTGATGCCGCTCTTGGCGAAGGCCCGGCCTCCGGCCTTCTTCGGCGTGCCGCGCGTCTGGGAGAAGCTCGCGGCGGGACTGAAGGCGAAGCTGGACGCGATGGAGCCTGCGCAGCGGACGCCCGTCGTGGCCGCGCACGCGGCGCTGCAGGAGGTCTTCCGGATGGAGGGCTCGGGGCGGGAGGTGCCACCCGAGCTCACGCGCAAGGCGGCCGAGGCGGAGGCGCGGGTGCTCAAGCCCCTGCGGGCGGCGCTGGGCCTGGACGCGCTTACCTGGGCGAGCAGCGGCTCCGCGCCCATTCCCGTGGAGGTGCTGGAGTTCCTCGGAGGCTTCGGCCTCAAGGTGCTGGAGGTCTGGGGCATGAGTGAGACCACCGGCTGCGCGACCATCAACACACCCGAGGACTTCCGCGTCGGCTCGGTGGGGCGGCCCATCCCCGGCCTGCAGCTGCGGCTGGCGGCCGACGGAGAGATTTTCGTCCGGGGGCCGGTGCTGTTCATGGGCTACCTGTCCGCGGATGGGCAGATTGTGAGCGCGGCGGACGCGGACGGCTGGCTGGCCACCGGCGACGTCGGCTCGGTGGACGCGGAGGGCTACCTCACCATCACCGACCGCAAGAAGGAGCTGCTCATCACCTCCAGCGGGAAGAACATCGCGCCGTCCAGAATCGAGGGCATGCTGCGCGCGCACCCGCTGGTGGGGCAGGCCATCGCCATTGGTGACAACCTGCCCTACGTGACGGCGCTCATCAGCCTGGACCCGGACGCCGCGCCTGTCTGGGCCAAGGCCCACAAGCTGGAGTCGCGCTCGCTGGAGGCGCTCACCCACGCGCCCGCCATCCGCGCCGAGTTGGAGGCCCTGGTGGCCTCCATCAACGTCCGGCTCTCCCGCGCGGAGCAGGTGAAGCACTTCGACGTGGTCGCGGAGAGCTGGTCGCCCGTGACAGGCGAGCTGACGCCCAGCCTGAAGCTCAAGCGCCGCGTGATTCTCAAGCAGTACGCCGCGCGCATCGCCGCCTTCTACGAAGGCGCCTGACGTCTCACCCGCAGCGTCATCCCCTGGGCCCCCATGCATGCGAGAACTCCGGAGCAAGCGTCGTTCGCCGACGCCATCGACGCCTTCTGCCGTGACAGGACGGGCACCCGCGCGCAGCGGGATGCGCTGACCCGGCACGGCGCTGAGTTCCACCACCGCGCGCTCTACGCGCAGATGGCCGAGCTGGGCTGGCTCGGCGTGGGAATCTCGCCGGAGTACGGCGGCTCGGGCGGGGGCCTGTCGGAGGTCTGCCTCTTCGCGGAGCGCACCGCGTATGGGCTCGCGCCGGTGGGCGGCTACGTCACCACGGCCGTGGCCGCCGGGCCCTACGCGAAGTTCGGGACGCAGGCCCAGCGCGAGAAGGTGCTGGGTGGCATCGTCCAGGGCCGCGTGGAGGCCATCGCCATCTCCGAGCCCAACGCGGGCTCCGACGTCGCCGCCATCGCCTGCCGCGCGGAGCGGACTGACGGGGGCTTCATCATCAACGGGCAGAAGACGTGGTGCTCCAACGCGCACCTCGCGGACCACGTGCTGCTGGTGGCGCGCACGCAGGTGGGCTCCCGGCACGAGGGCCTCACCCTGTTCTGCGTCCCCACGGACACGGCGGGCGTGGAGATTCGCGGCATCCCCACGCTCAACGGCAAGGACGTCAACGACGTCTACTTCACCGACTGCTTCCTGCCGGAGAGCGCCGTGGTGGGCCGCGTGGACCAGGCGTGGCCCCAGGTGATGTCGGGGCTCAACAGCGAGCGCCTCATCCTGGCGGCCACGATGCTGGGCCGGGGCCGGCGCGCCTTCGACGACGCGGTGGCCTACGTGAAGGAGCGCAAGCAGTTCGGCAAGGCCATTGGCTCCTTCCAGGCGCTCAAGCACCGCATCGCGGACCTGGCCACGGAGCTGGATTGCTGTGAGCTGCTCATCTACCGCGTGGCGGCGATGGCGGACGAGGCCCCGGAGCGGATGCTCCCGCGCGAGGCGTCGATGGCGAAGCTGAAGACGACGGAGACGGCCAAGCGCGTGGCGCTGGAGGGCGTGCAGATGATGGGCGGCTACGGCTACGCGACCGAATACGACATGGAGTCGCACCTGCGCGCCACGGTGATTTCCACCGTGTACGGCGGCACCAGCGAAATCCAGCGCGACATCATCGGCAAGACGTTCGGGCTCTAGGAGGCGGACATGACGGCGACATCCCGGTGGGGCTCACCCGAGCTGGAGCAGGTCCGCGCGCTCGCGGCCAGCTACTTCACGAAGGAAGTCCTCCCCAACGTCCCCAAGCACGTGGAGCAGGGCTACCCGGACAAGGCGCTGTACCGCCGGGCGGGCGAGTTGGGGCTCTTGTGCATGTCCATCCCGGAGGCCTACGGCGGCGGCGGTGGCACCTTCGCCCACGAGGCCGTCCTCACCGAGGCGCAGGTCCGCGCGGGCGACCCGTCCATGGGCTTCTCGGTGCATTGCACCATCGTCGCGCACTACGTGCTGGCCTACGCGTCCGAGGCCCAGAAGAAGAAGTGGCTGCCCAAGCTGGCCAGCGGCGAGTGGGTGGGCGCCATCGCCATGACGGAGCCGGGGACGGGCTCCGACCTCCAGGCCATCACCACCCGCGCGGTGCGTGACGGTGACTTCTACCGGGTGAGCGGCTCGAAGACCTTCATCTCCAACGGCCGCGTGTGTGACTTCCTCATCATCGCCGTGCGCACCGGGGACGCGAAGGGCCATGCGGGCATCTCCCTGCTGTGCGCCGAGGTCTCCGACACGACGCCGGGCTTCGGGCGCGGGCGCATCCTGGAGAAGCTGGGCGGCAAGGGGCAGGACACGACGGAGCTGTTCTTCGATGACTTGAAGGTCCCCGCCGTCAACCTGCTGGGCGGGGAGGAGGGCCGGGGTTTCGTCCAGATGATGCAGCAGCTCCCTCAGGAGCGGCTGAGCGTGGCGCTCATCGCGATGGCCAGCCTGGAGCGGGCCATGGACCTGACGGTCGAATACACGAAACAACGCCAGGTGTTCGGCAAGCCCCTCTTCGCCCTCCAGAACACCCGCTTCGAGCTGGCGGAGGTCGCCACGCTACGGCGGGTGTGCCGCACCTTCATCGACGACTGCATCGTATCGCACCTGGAGGGTGGGTTGGATGTGACGACGGCGGCCATGGCCAAGTATTGGGTGTCGGATCAGGCGTGCATCGTCGTTGACCGTTGCTTGCAGTTGTTCGGGGGCTACGGGTACATGAAGGAGTACCCCATCGCCCACCTGTTCGCGGACACGCGTGTGCTGCGAATCTTCGCCGGCGCGAACGAGGTCATGAAAGAACTCGTCGCCCGTTCCCTGTAGACCCACATCTTCGTCTCAAGGAGGCTCTTCGTGAGCCAGGAAGCACTCATCTTCGACGCCGTCCGGACCCCTCGCGGCAAGGGCAAGAAGGGCGCGCTGCACGGCACCAAGCCCATTTCCCTGCTCACCGGCCTGGTGGACGCGCTCAAGCAGCGTCACCCGAACCTGGACCCCCAGCGCATCGACGACGTGGTGCTCGGCGTCGTGTCGCCCGTGGGTGAGCAGGGCGCCGACATCGCCCGCACCCTGGTGCTGGCGGCGGGGCTGCCGGAGACGGTGGGCGGGGTGCAGCTCAACCGCTTCTGCGCGTCCGGCCTCACGGCGGTGAACATGGCCGCCCAGCAGGTGCGCTCGGGCTGGGAGCACCTGGTCATCGCGGGCGGCGTGGAGAGCATGTCGCGCGTGCCCATGGGCTCGGACGGTGGCGCCTGGGCCATGGACCCGGCCACCAACTTCGACACCTACTTCGTCCCGCAGGGCGTCTCCGCGGACCTCATCGCCACCATGGAGGGCTTCACGCGCGAGGACGTGGACCGCTACGCGGCCCGCTCGCAGCACCTGGCGGCCCAGGCGTGGGCCGGCGGGTACTTCAAGAACTCCGTCGTCCCGGTGGTGGACCAGAACGGCCTCACCGTGCTGGACCATGACGAGCTGATGCGCCCGGACTCCACCGTGGCGTCGCTCGGGAAGCTCAACCCGTCCTTCGCCGTCATGGGCGAGGCGGGCGGCTTCGACGCGGTGGCCCTGCAGAAGTACCACTTCGTGGAGCGCATCGAGCACGTCCACACGCCGGGCAACTCGTCGGGCATCGTGGACGGCGCGGCGCTGGTGCTCATCGGCTCGGAGCAGGTGGGCAAGTCGCTGGGCCTCACGCCGCGCGCGCGCATCGCCGCCGTGGCCACGTCCGGCTCGGACCCCACCATCATGCTCACCGGTCCGATTCCGGCCACCCGGAAGCTGCTGGAGATTGCCGGCCTGTCGGTGAAGGACATCGACCTGTTCGAGCTCAACGAGGCGTTCGCCTCGGTGGTGCTCAAGTACCAGAAGGAGCTCGGCATTCCGGACGAGAAGCTGAACGTGAACGGCGGCGCCATCGCCATGGGGCACCCGCTGGGCGCCACGGGCGCGATGATTCTGGGGACCATGGTGGACGAGCTGGAGCGTCGCAAGGCGCGCCGCGCGGTCATCACCCTGTGCGTCGGTGGTGGCATGGGCGTGGCCACCCTCATCGAGCGCGTCTGAGCTTCTCTTCCAATACTTCGACAGGATTCGAGCGAACCCCATGAGCGAGCAGAACACCATCCGCTGGGACAAGGACGCCGACGGCATCGTCGTCTTGACGTTGGATGACCCGAACCAGTCCGCGAACACCATGAACGCCGCGTATCTGAAGTCCATGCGCGCGACGGTGGACCGGCTGGTCAAGGAGAAGGACACCCTCACCGGTGTCATCCTCACCTCCGCGAAGAAGACGTTCTTCGCCGGTGGGGATTTGAAGGACCTGCTGAAGGTGCGCAAGGAGGACGCGCAGCAGTCCTTCGCGCTGGGGCAGGAAATCAAGGCGCAGCTGCGCACGCTGGAGACGCTGGGCAAGCCGGTGGTCGCGGCCATCAACGGCGCGGCGCTGGGCGGCGGGCTGGAGATTGCGCTCGCGTGCCACCGCCGCATCATCGCGGACGTGAAGGGCGCCCAGGTGGGCCTGCCGGAAGTCACGCTGGGCCTGCTGCCCGGTGGCGGCGGCGTGGTGCGCACGGTGCGGATGCTGGGCATCGTGGACGCGCTGATGAAGGTGCTGCTCCAGGGCCAGCGCTACCGCCCGCAGGAGGCGAAGGAGGTCGGACTGGTCCACGAGGTGGTGGACTCCGTGGAGGCGCTCCTGCCCGCGGCCAAGGCGTGGGTGAAGGCCAACCCCACCGCGCAGCAGCCGTGGGACGTGAAGGGCTACAAGATTCCGGGCGGCACGCCGTCGTCTCCGGGGCTGGCGGCGAACCTGCCCGCGTTCCCCGCCAACCTGCGCAAGCAGCTCAAGGGCGCGAACATGCCGGCGCCCCGCGCCATCATGGCGACGGCCGTGGAGAGCACGCAGGTGGACGTGGACACCGCGTTCACCGTGGAGTCGCGCTACTTCACCGAGCTCGTCACCGGGCAGGTCGCGAAGAACATGATTCAGGCGTTCTTCTTCGACATGCAGCACATCAACTCCGGCGGCGGCCGGCCCAAGGGCTTCCCGCAGTACACCGCGAAGAAGGTGGGCGTGCTGGGCGCGGGGATGATGGGCGCGGGCATCGCCTACGTCTGCGCCAAGGCCGGCATCGACGTGGTGCTCAAGGACGTGAGCCAGGCCTCCGCGGAGAAGGGCAAGCAGTACTCCGTGAAGCTGGTGGAGAAGGCCATCCAGAAGGGCAAGTCCACGAAGGAGAAGGGGGACGCGCTGCTGGCGCGAATCACGCCTACCACGGACGCCGCCGCCCTCAAGGGGTGCGACGTCGTCATCGAGGCCGTCTTCGAGGATGTGAAGCTCAAGCATCAGGTCTTCCAGGAGGTGCAGGACGTGGTCGCCCCGGACGCGGTGCTCGGGTCCAACACGTCCACGCTGCCCATCACCGTGCTCGCCGAGGGCGTGAAGCGGACGGAGGACTTCGTGGGCATGCACTTCTTCTCCCCCGTGGACAAGATGCCGCTGCTGGAGCTCATCGCGGGCAAGAAGACGAGCGACGCCACGCTCGCGAAGGCCATCGACATCGCGGTGCAGATTGGGAAGACGCCCATCGTCGTCAATGACAGCCGGGGCTTCTTCACCAGCCGCGTCATCGGCACCTTCCTCAACGAGGCCATCGCCATGGTGGGTGAGGGCCTCTCCCCCGCCTCCATCGAGCAGGCCGGCCTCCAGGCGGGCTACCCCGCCGCCCCGCTCCAGTTGGTGGACGAGCTCACGCTGACGCTGCCGCGCAAGATTCGTCAGGAGACGAAGGCGGCCACCCTGGCGGAGGGCAAGCCCTGGGCGGAGCACCGCAGCTACGCTGTGATGGACGCGATGATTGACCAGCACCAGCGCAAGGGGCGCTCCACGGGCGGCGGGTTCTACGACTACGTGGACGGCAAGCGCACGGGCCTGTGGGCGGGCCTGACGCAGCACTTCACCAGGCCCGGCCACACCATCCCCTTCGAGGACATGAAGGAGCGGATGCTGTTCGCCGAGGCCATCGACACGGTGCGCTGCTTCGATGAAGGCGTGCTGCGCTCCGCCGCGGACGCGAACATCGGCTCCATCCTCGGCATCGGCTTCCCGGCCTGGACGGGCGGCGTGGCGCAGTTCATCAACGGCTACGAGGGCCGGACGGGCAGTGGGCTTCGGGGCTTCATCGCCCGCGCGCGTGAGCTCGCGCAGCGCTACGGCGCGCACTTCGAGCCTCCTGCGTCGCTCATCGAGAAGGCCGAGCGAGGCGAACTCTTGAAATAGCAGCTCACACAAGGAGAGGTCCGATGACGCAGGGCTCCAGCGCGAAGGCGCTCGTCGAGAAGCAGCGAGCCCGTTTCGAGACCCGAGCCACGCTGCCGCTGGCGTGGCGCCGGGAGCAGTTGCAGGTGCTCGAACGGGTGGCACGCAAGTACGAGGCGGAGATTCTCGCCGCCCTGCGGTCGGACCTCTCCAAGAGCCCCGAGGAGGCCTACCTGACGGAGGTGGGCAGCATCTACGGGGAGCTGAAGGACGCGCTGAAGAACGTGAAGGCGTGGATGGCGCCGCGCAAGGGCTCGGCGCCGCTCGTCATCCAGCCCGCGCGCGTCTGGCAGTACTCGGACCCGCTGGGGGTGACGCTCATCATCTCCCCGTGGAACTACCCCTATCAGTTGGCGGTTGCCCCGCTCATCGGGGCGCTCGCCGCGGGCTGCACCGCCGTGGTGAAGCCCAGCGAGCTGGCCCCGGCGACGTCCGCCGTGCTCGCGCGGATGCTCCGGGAGGCCTTCCCCGAGGACGTGGTCGCCGTCGTGGAGGGCGGCGCGGAGGCGAGCCGGGCCCTGCTCGACGAGCGCTGGGACCTCATCTTCTTCACCGGCGGGCCCCAGGTGGGCCGGGTGGTGGCGGAGGCCGCCGCGAAGCACCTGACGCCCACCGTGCTGGAGCTGGGCGGCAAGAGCCCCTGTATCATCGACAAGAGCGCGGACCTGGAAGTCACCGCGCGCCGCATCGCCTGGGGCAAGTACGTCAACGCCGGGCAGACGTGCATCGCCCCGGACTACGTGCTCATTCCGCCCGAGCTCAAGGGCCGCTTCACGGAGTTGCTCCAGAAGGCCGTCACCAGCTTCTACGGCGCGGACGTGCGTGAGAGCCGCGACTATGGCCGCATCATCAGCGCGCGGCACTTCGAGCGCGTCTCGACGCTGGCGCGGGACGGGGCGGTGGCCTTCGGCGGTGAGCGGGACGCGGACAGCCGCTTCTTCGCGCCCACCGTCATCACCGACGCGCCCCTGTCCAGCCCGCTGATGCAGGAGGAGATTTTCGGGCCCCTGCTGCCGCTGGTGGACTGTCCGAGCATCGACGAGGCCATCCGCTTCGTCCGCTCGAGGCCGAAGCCGCTGGCGCTCTACACCTTCTCCAAGGACGCGGCGGTGAACGAGCGCGTCCTCACGGAGACGTCGAGCGGCGGCGCGGTGGCCAACGACGTATGCGTCCACTTCGCGGCCAAGGGGCTGCCCTTCGGCGGCGTGGGGGAGTCCGGCACCGGTGGCTACCACGGCCGGGCCAGCTTCGATGCCTTCAGCCACCGCAAGGGCGTGGTGAAGCGGCCCTTCCTGCTGGACATGAAGCTGCGCTACCCGCCCTACGCGGGGAAGCTGGACCTCTTCAAACGCTTCCTGTGACGCGAAGGCCGTGGCCTCCTGGCGGTTGCTCCAGGAGGCCGGCGCCCGCGCTCAGGTTCGACGTTCGCCATGCTGCTGGGGCGCAAGGCAGGGAGGCGAGGGGATGGCACCACGCAACGCGCTCCAGGCCCCCGGCGGTGAACGCAGTCACCAGGCGGATGGCGCCAGTCATCGCGGAGTCCGTTGCCGGGCTCACCTGCCGACAAGCGCGCTAGCTTTCACTGTCCCGAGGGAAGGTTGGAGTCAAAGCGCTCCCGGAAAAGTCAGACCGATCCGGTATGAATCTCCCTGCGCGGCGCCTTCATGGCGTCGCCGAAAGGGTTTCTTTCACCATGAAAGTGTCATTGATTTCAGTCGGGCTGTTGGTCGGCATGACAGGGGTTGGCTGCGGAGGGCTCGACGGGGCTGACGCGGTGGAGGTCTCCGCGTCGCTGGACGCGACCTCTGAATCGACGCAAGGCCTGTCCACCCAGGTCACCGGGAGCAGCCAGGTCACCTTCATCGCCATGTCGGGCAACGAGACGAAGCCCTACGACCAGTCCGCCACGTCGGTGGTGGCATACACGCGGGATTCATCGAATGGGACGTTCACGGCCTACCCGGGAACGGGCTCTGCGGACGGCACCATCTCCGTGCCGAACGTCCCTTCCGGCCGCATGTACCTGAAGCTGGGCTCGCGCTACCTGGTGAGCACCGGCCGCACGTTCGACCTGGGCTCCACGGCGTGGGGCCGCGATGGCACCTTCGTCTCGCAGCCCACGCAAATGACGGTTTCCGCCACCGGCATGTCTCCCTGGCAGCCGGAGGATTATCTGGACGTGTATTCGTTGAATGCGGGCGCGTTCGGCTACGCGGGCTCCATCGCCACGGGACGCCCCCTGACGGGCGCCACGTCGCTCTCGGGATTGAGTTTCGATTACGCCAGAATGGCCAACCCCGTCCTGCTCGATAGCAGCCGTGGGGACTTGCTCTCCCTGGCTCAGATGCGGTTTCGGACGAGCGCGAATGGCGTGCCCTACCGCGCGATGCACAAGGTGCTCCTCTCGAGCGTGACGCAGGTGGAGGGGCAGCCCAACTCCATCAGCGGAACCTTCACCCAGCCCGCCGCGACCGGCACTTTCTCGGTGGACTGGAGACGCTCGGCCTTCGAAGCCCTGCGCACCCAGGTGAACCCGGCCGCGGTCAGCACGTACAACGAAATCTGGATGTCCTCCCGGCCGGCCGCGCTGAGCTCGGCGGGCGCGTCCATCAGCGGGCCGCCGCTCCTCGTGAAGCTCAATCCTGACTCGCAGCGGACGGACATCGTCACGGGGAGCATGACCTACAACAACCCGCTCCCGGCGGCGTGGCAGAAGGTGGCGACCGCCACCGCGGGCTTCACGAAGAGCTACGCGCTGGGGACCGCGACGCCCTACACGATGAACGTGGACATCCGAGTGGAGCAGGAGGAGAGCGCGTTCACCGCCGCGCCCGTGGAGCCCCTCGTCGGGCCGGTGGTGGCGCCCCTGGTGAACACGCGCGGCGCGTTCCAGAACCTCACGGGCGTGGGGGCAGACGCCTCGCTGCGCTGGTCGAAGCCGTCGGTCGGCACGGCCACGAACTACGTGGTGAACATCTACCGGCTGGGCACGAGCAACGGCTCCACCACCGCGTCGCGCGTGGCGGTAATCCACACGGACCTCCAGAGCGTGCACCTGCCCCCGGACGTGCTGCGGGCGGGCGGGACGTACTTCGCGGAAATCCAGAGCTGGTACCAGCCCGGCTCGAACCTGGCGACGAGCCCGTTCAAGCGCTCGCTGCCTCGAGGCCGCGCTAGCGTGCTCACCGGCATGTTCAGCCCGTAGACGCTGAAGTCCTGGGGAGGGAGGGAGCCCGCTCCCTCTCCAGCCTCCTTTCCGCGCACCCTTCGGACCCGCCGCTCCCACATGCGGCTTGAGCGGCGGGCCAGGTTGGCGAAAGTCGAGTCAGAGCGTCTTCATGTATTCGATGATGGCCCAGCGCTCATCGTCCGTGAGCGACTGGTTGAAGTCATGGCCTTCGTTGCCGAGCCCGTAGAGGTGCGAGTTGAAAATCATCCGCGAGCGAATCTGCTTCTGGGTGATGGGCGGCGGTGACTGGTAGGCCAGCGAGTTGTAGTTGGCCACCAGGTTGGCGATGTTGGCGAAGGCGATGTCGATGGTCGCCATGTGCTGGCTGCAGGGGATGAACGGATCCCTGCTGGGCACGTCGCCGCAGGCCAGGCGCGACACCTTCCAGCCGAGCTTGTTGAAGTCGTACGCCGCGAAGTCCATGGCGTAGCCGGCGTTGGTGCCCCGGTTGTTGGGCTCCGTCTGCTGTCGCTGCCACACCTTCGGGCGGTCCGACGGCTTCAGCACGTCCCACAGGGTGGGCACGCTGCTGTTGTGGAAGTAGGGCGCGGAGGCCCACGCGCCGTAGAGCGGCGGCGCGATGTAGCCAAACGGCTCAATCCAGATGTTGGGGCCCTCTGGGGAGTAGATGGGGCCCACGCCACGGTCATACGCGGCGCGGGGCACGCGGCGCAGGGCGCTGACGATGGGGTCGTCGTAGAAGGGCCCGTGGTCGGGGTGCATGTCGTTGTAGGCCAGGAAGGACGTGTTCCAGGCCCGGCGCTTGCGCTCGTCCGCCATCAGGTCCTTGCGGGCCGGGTCGGTCCGGATGGTCTCAATGGGCGTGATGACGCCGGAGATGCCCTTGAGGCGTGGGTCCGGCAGGAAGGCGGGGTTGGCCGCGTGGCGAGGCGAGTAGACGCCGTGGCAGCTCGCGCACGAGCCGTTGCCGGGTGTCTTCGGAATGTGGGGGTTGGCGCCGTTGGCCCAGAGGTCGCGCTCGTGGAAGAGGATGGCGCCGCGCTCGGCGAGCGCGGTGTTGATGGGCTTGGGGTAGGTGGGGGGGGACATCGAGAGGAAGAAGTTGTCATTGTCCTCGAACTCCGCGGTGAGCGCGCGGCGCTCCGAGGCCGAGCGGCCGATGTTCGCGACGCCGAACGCCATCTCCGAGCGGACGTTGTCCGACGTGAGCGCGCCGTCCCAGAACTGGCGCGTCTTGAAGGCGCGGTACCACCAGTTGGGCGCGCGGGACATGCCACCCGCGTGCGTGGGGAAGTACTCCAGCAGGCTGGGCGCCAGCGCCAGGGAGTCCATGTCGAAGATGGCGGGCAGCAGGTCGACGATGCCGATGGCGTCGCTCATGCCGCGGCCCACGCTCCAGGGCACGGGCACAATCTGGAATACGTTGCCCACGACGGTGGAGCGGAACATGTCGGACTGGATGAGGCCCGGATCGCTGGCGTCCGTGGAGCGTCCCCAGACGAAGGAGGACTCCTGGTCGTTGCCCAGCTTCGAGTCGTGGCAGCCCGAGCAGCTGGAGGCAATCATCCCCGTGAAGCGACCATTGGAGTCCCGCTCCTGCACCAGGCCCAGCGGGAGCTGGCCGCTGCCGCCGTTGGTGAGGTTGGGGTTCTCCCACGGCAGCGGGTAGGGATTGCGGAACGGCGCCTTCGAGAGCCCGTAGCGGTTGATGATCTGCTCGTCGAAGTCCGAGGGGCGGAAGAGGTATCCCCATTGGAGATACATGTTGTAGTAGGCCAGCGACGTCGTGAACGGCTGGAAGTAGGCGCGCGTCTCGATGTTCACCCGGCCGCGGTGGGCGCTCGCGCGGAACTCGCCGCACGTCTTCGGATTGGGTGGCAGGTTGGAGATGAACGGCGGCGGCGGTGAGTGCAGGTCCACCCAATAGGCATTGAACTGCACCGCGGCGCCCGGCTTGTTGACGCCGGGAACCACCAGGGTGCGTGGGTCCACCGGCAGCGGTGTTGAATCCGGTTTCCCCTGGCACGCCGCCGCGAAGGGCGCGCGAAGGGGCGTCGTGTCCAACAGCGGCAACGGGTCCGCGGCGGCCTGCGCCACGCCCAAGGTCAGGAGCAAGGTACTCGAAAACGCCAGACGACGACTCCAGTGCAGTCGCATGCGCGCAGCCCTCCATGGCTTATTGGCACAATGACAACAAGCCACTAGTAGGCTTCCGGGTGAAGGCTCACAATACGCAGTGCGTTAGGGATTCCCGGTGCGGGCTGGTGGCTGTTGGCCGCGGGTGGGGAGCGCGTAGGGTGGATGGATGGCGTCGACACCCGCGCTGACTTCCGGCGTTGGACGCAGTGGGGTGAATGGAACGACGACTACCGCACGTTCTCGGTGGTGGAGGACAGCCGGGTGCTGGCCAACGCCTCGGTGATGCGGATGCGGTTGCTGCTCGAAGGGCGGGAGGTGACGGGCTGCCAGCCCCCGTCATGCAGCAGCGCCCACAGGGCCTGTCCCGGCTGGCCTGCTCCGAAGGGAATCGGGTCGAGCAGGTCGTGGCCGAAAATCACGAGCAGCGCGAAGGCGAGCCGCGCGGGTCGTGGCAGGTAGAGCAGGGCGGACAGCACCATCATCGACAGGCCAATCGCGCCGATGACCTGGAAGTAATAGGTCCGGGGCAGGGGCGTGAAGGTCCAGGCGAAGTTGATGACAGTCAGCCCCAGCACGAGCAGGAAGAGGCCGCGCTTGAACGGGAACCTGGAGGCCGCTCGCGAGTCCCCCAGCCCGCGAACTCACGGCTGGCGCCGCCTATTCGTGCGCTGGCCGTGCTGGGGCTTGCTTCCGGTGGCGCGTGCGCCCGCCTTCGCTCCCGCGCGACTCGTGCGCCCGCCTTTGTCTGGAGGCAGCGGCAACCTTCAGGAGCTGGCGAAACCTGGGACATGCCAGGTGGCTCGGCGCGGGACAGTTCGCCGCGTGCCGCAAGCCGTCGCGCATGGCGCTCAGCCGCCGGATGGTGCTGTCGAGTTCCTCCGCCTTCGCGGTCAGCAGCTCCCGGTCAATGCGCAGTTGTCCGTCCGGCGCGAACATTTGAACCAGCTCATCCAGTGAGAAGCCGGCTTCGCGTCCCAGGGCGATGAGTGCGAGCCGCTCCAGCACGTCGGGATTGAACAGGCGGCGAAGGCCTCGCCTGCCCGTCGAGCAGAGCAGGCCCTTCGCCTCATAGAAACGCAGCGTCGAGGCAGGAACGCCCGTGCGCCGGGCTACCTCGGTGATGTCCAGGTCTCTCACCCTGTTGACCTCAAGTCGACTTGAACTGGCACTGTACGGCCTTCACTTCTTGAAGGCATGTGAAGGGAGACGCGCGATGGCATCTGGTCACCAGCCCCCGGAGGGGCAGGCAGCGCTTTGGAATGGCCCCGCGGGACAGGCCTGGGTCGATAGCCGGGACCTGCTCGAAGGGATGTTCAAGCCGTTCGAGGACCTGCTCGTCGAAGCCGTCCAAGCCCACGGCGCGCGTCAGGTGCTCGACGTGGGTTGCGGGACGGGCGGCACGACGCTCGCTGTCGCGCGGCGGCTCGGCGTCCAGGGGCACTGCGTCGGCATCGACATCTCCGCGCCCATGCTCGCGGCGGCGCGGGCCCGGGCTGAAGCGGAGCAGGTGGCCGCCAGCTTCATCGAAGCCAACGCGGAGCATCAAACCGTCGAGCCAGCGCGCTTCGACATGGTGGTTTCACGCTTCGGCGTGATGTTCTTCGACGATGCCGTCCAGGCCTTCGCGAACCTGCGGCGTGCCGCGAAGCAGAGCGCCAGGCTGTGCGTCATCGCCTGGAGAAGCCCCTTGGAGAACCCGTTCATGACGACCGCCGAGCGGGCCGCGGCGCCCCTCGTGCCAAACCTCCCCACACGTCAGCCGGACGCGCCGGGGCAGTTCGCCTTCGCGGACCAGGGCCGCGTCCATCGCATCCTTGAGCAGAGCGGCTGGGCGGACATCGACATCCACCCCATTGATGCCACCTGTACCCTGCCCGAGCGGGGGTTGGTCCAGTACGTGACCCGGCTGGGGCCCCTCGGCCGCGTCCTTCACGAAGCCGACGAGAGGACCCGGACTCACGTCATTGAAACCGTCCGCGCCGCCTTCAACCCCTATGTGCACGGCGACGAGGTGCGGTTCACCGCCGCTTGCTGGCGGGTCGAAGCTCGCGCTCCCTGAGGCTTGCTCGGCGTGACGCGACGGGCGGCGCCCTGAAGGCCGCCGTCGCCCGGCTGGGAGGAGGCTCGGCGACTACTGCTGCCGGCCTTCGATGGCGCACATGAGCACCGCCGCCGCGATGCCGAGCCGCCGGTCCAGCTTGCGGTCGGTGTCCATGGAGAAGTCCAAATCAATCTTCTGGATGAACGGGTTGAAGCGCTGGTGGAAGGCGAACACCTGGGTGTCGCCCAGCGTCCCGGTGAAGGACTGGGGAATCAGCGCGGTCAGGAAGCGGCGCACCAGCGCCATCATCATGCTGTCCTCTTCAATCTTCCCCACCTCCTGGTCATTCGCGTCCAGCACCAGCCACTGGTCGCGGAGGAGGGAGCGCAGGCCCTTGCGGCGCAGCGCGCCCATGCGCTCGCCCGTGGCGGTGTCCGTCACGTCGTACGTCATGCCGAAGTCGAGGATGCCGCGCGCCTTGATGGTGAGCAGCTCCTCGCGCAGCTCCTCGTCGCCGTAGATGCGGATGTCCTCCTTCAGCTTGAAGGCCTTCAGCTTCGAGTAGAAGGCGAGGTTCCCCGCCTCGTCGTAGATGTGGAACGCGTCGCCGAACAGCTTGAAGAACTTGCGGCGAATCATGTAGCGCGTCTGGCCGAAGCGGCCGGGGGCCAGGTGGCTGGGAGGGCGGGTCTGGAGTGCGGTCGACATTCCGTCACCCATAGCAAAGGTGCTAGCGGGAAGGCGGGTACTTCTGCAGCTTCCGCTGGAGCGAGCGCCGGTGGATGCCCAGCTTGCGAGCCGCCTCGGAGATGTTGCCGCCGCAATCCGCCAGCACGCGGTTGATGTGCTCCCACTCAGCACGCGCCAGGGACGGGGCCTCGAAGCGCTCCGCCGCCGCGACGGAGGGCTCGCCGGACGCGCGCGCGAAGGCCGCGAGCAAATCGTCCGCGTCCGCGGGCTTCGGCAGGTAGTTCACCGCGCCCAGCCGGATGGCATCCACCGTGGTGGCGATGCTCCCGTAGCCCGTGAGGACGATGACGCGCGTGGAGGCATCCACCGCGAGCAGGTCCCTCACCACCTCCAGGCCGCCGCGGCCCGGCATGCGCAGGTCCACCACCGCGTACTCGGGCGACTCGCGGCGCGCGGCGGCCAGGGCCTCGTCGTAGTCCCCCGCGGTGGTGACGTCCCAGCCGCGCTCGCGGAAGGCGCGCGCCAGCCGCTCGCGCAGGGTGGAGTCGTCATCCACCAGCAGCAGGCTGGGGCGCTGCTCCGTGCCCGCGCCATCGACGCTCATGGCGCGCCCTCCGTCACCGGCAGCGCGAGGCTCGCCGTGGTGCCCTGGCCCGGCGTCGAGCGCAGCTCCAGCGAGCCGCCCAGCTGCTCCACCAGCGTGCGCGCCAGGAAGAGCCCCAGGCCCATGCCTTCGCCCGGTGGCTTGGTGGTGAAGAAGGGCTCGCCCGCCCGGGACAACACGTCCGCCGCCATCCCCGTGCCCGCGTCGCGCACCTCCAGCAAGGCGCCTTCGCCGCGCGCTCGCACGCGCAGCTCCACGGGACGTGACACCTGGGAGGCCTGGAGCGCGTTCTTCACCAGCCCCCGCAGCACCCGGGCCAGCGCCCGGGGCGGGCCGTGGACGCGCCACTCGCGGGCCTCGGCGGGCAGTTGGACCGTCACCCGCTCCGCGCCGGGGAGCTCCGCCAGCATGTCCTCCACCAGCCGGGCCAGGGGCACGGGGTGGAAGGGCTCGCCCGTCGTCTGCCCGGCGTCCGCGGACATCTGCACCAGCACGTCACGGCAGCGGTCCACCTGCTGGCGGATGAGGCGCAGGTCCTCGCGCACGGACTCGGAGGTGCCCGCGGTGGCCAGCGCGCGCTCCACCTCCTTGGCCACCACGGCGATGGTGGACAGCGGCGTGGACAGCTCGTGCGCGGCGCCCGCGGCCAGCGTCGCCAGCGAGGCCACCTTCTCCCGCCGCGCGTGCAGCGCGCGCGCCTGCGCCAGCTCCTGCTCCCTCGCCCCGAGCGCCCGCGTGACGCGCTGGACGAAGTAGACGATGAAGCCCGCGGCCACCGCGAAGGCCACCCACATGCCGTTGAGGTGCAGCCGCATCAGCTCCGCGTGGTCCGGCCGCGACAGTCCCGCTGGCAGCTCCACGTCCTGCAACACGAAGAGCGAGCCGAAGGCCGTCAGCGTGAAGCCGAGCAGCCCCCACATCCACCGCGAGGGCAGCAGCACGGTGCCCAGCGC
This sequence comes from Myxococcus sp. SDU36, assembly GCF_030168875.1. Lineage (NCBI taxonomy): Bacteria > Pseudomonadati > Myxococcota > Myxococcia > Myxococcales > Myxococcaceae > Myxococcus > Myxococcus sp. SDU36. The sequence continues at coordinate 5,957,087 of NZ_CP077414.1, read as the reverse complement.
GACGTTCACCAGGTAGAGCGTGGTGAAGGGGTTGTGCGTGCCGCCGCTGAGGGCCAGCAGGCCGGTGAGCACCAGCGTGTCCCACAGCATCAGCTTGCCAAGGGAGCCCTCCGTCACCCGGAGGCCGCGCGCCAGCCACGCCCGCGCCGACACGTTGGTCAGCGCCTCCAGGCCCAGCAGCGCGAACAGCACCGGCACCGGCAGCGCCAGCTCCAGCCCGAAGGCCGCCACGCCGATGACGAGCGTCTGGCCCAGCAGCAAGCCCCATCGCAAGCGCAGCAGCCACTCCAGGTTGATGCGGGCCCGGGAGTCGGGCTCTGGGAGCGGCGGGGCGGCTTGGGGCGGAGGCGTCATGGTGCGGCGGAGGAGGGGGGCACCACCGAGCGGGCCACGTTGGCCACCAGGTCCACGTTGGCGGGCGGCTGCTCGGCGCTGACGCCATCCAGCCACGTATCCCACGAGAGCGCAAAGACGAGCTGGGTGTGGGGCTCGGCTTCCGACAGCGTCACCCACTCCAGCAACACGTCCACCGACGCGCGCGTCTGGAAGCTCACCTCGAAGGGCTGGGGCTCGCCGTCCTGTCCGGTGCGCAGGGTGCCGCGCAGGTGCAGGCTGCGGCCCACCATGTCCACCGGCGCGTCGCCCTGGGCGGCGGCGGCCAGGCCCTGCGCGTCGCTGCCCGCGGGCTCGAAGTGGAGGCGCGCGTGGCAGTAGCGGCCCGGCGCCGGGCGCAGCGTGCCCAGCGGAATGACCGTTCCATCCGCGCTGCCCAGGCTCACCACCCGCGGGACGTCCATCCGCATGGGGTTGGTGGCGGTGTGGTGGGCCCACGCCGTGCCCACCGGTGAGAGCTGGCGCAGCAGGCGCTTCCAGCCGACCTCCGCGCACGGGAGCAGCTCCACGCTGCCCAGCGTGACGAAGCCGCTGGTGAAGACGGCGTGGGTGCCCTGGTCGTTCATGAACTCGCGCGCGCCGGCCGCGCCCGAGATGGGCCGCGCACGGGCGGTGATGAGCGCCAGGTCGAGCGTCATGCCGTCCTGGACGTTGGTGCCGCCGCAACCGGTGACGGACAGGAGGGCGGCGCCCATGGCGACGGGCTTGAGGAAGGAGCGCATGGTTCAGAGGTCGTAGGCGACGGACAACATCGCGATGGGCGTGGGAGCGACGCGGCCACGCAGTTGGTTGATGAAGGGCACGCGGACGCCCGCCGCGACGACGACATCCATGCCCGGGCTGAAGATGACGTCGGGAGACGCGTAGCCGATGAAGCCGCCCGTGTGCTCATGGCGGTCGCTGTCCGTGTGGCCCTGGTGCTCGGCTTCCGTGTCGGCCGGCGCTTCCAGGCGGCTGTCGAAGCCCAGGCGGAGCGCCCAGCGGGCCGACGGCTGGTATTGCGCGGCGAGCGTGGTGCGCAAGGAGGCACCCGCGCGGAAGCCCTGGATGCCGCGCGTGGGGAGGAAGCCCGTGGCGCTGGCCAGGAAGGACCAGCTGCCGCGGAAATGCTGATAGGCGAAGCCGGCCAGTGGGTCCACCGAGCCGCTGCCCAGCTGACTGTCCAAGGCGAGCTGGGCGCCGTCCGGCCCGCGCAGCACGGGCGCGGTGGGGAGCTTCACGCCGCCCAGCACGCTGAACAGGTGGTCCGCGGAGAAGGCCTTGTCCTGGAAGAGGAACACCTTCGCGGCGACCTCCACGTCGCCAAGGCCCCAGCCGCGGTCCCGGGCGAGGCTGACGTGTCGCACCTCGCGGGCCTGCAGGGGCAGGGTGGCGGAGAGGAACAGCCAGGGGAGCGGCGCGTAGGCCACCGCCAGGTCCATGCGCGCCTCGCGCAGGCGCAGGGCGTCCACCCCCTCCGTGCCCACCGTGTGGCCCCAGCCCCGGACGGTGGAGGACACGCGCAGGCGACCGGAGAAAGGCTGCTCGGTGCCCATGGACATGAGCGTGGGGTCGCCACAGGCGCAGGTGGCGCAGGCCCAGGCGCTCGAGGTGGGGGCGAGCAGCAGGGCGCTGGACAGCAGGAGGGTGACAGTCAAAGCGTTCTTCACGGCCCGGGCACCATACGTGCTGCTCCGGAGGCTCGCGTGTGGCGTGTTGTCGCAGCGTGCCATGGCCTGGAAGGGCCCGCGGTGAAGGGCGAGCAGGCAGGCGAGCGGCTGGTGTCACGCAGGAATCGATGCCCACGTTGAGAATGACGACGTCCTGCCAGCGTTGTGGGGCTGGGAGGAGGGACCACAGGGAGGATTCATGGGCGTGCTAGCGCCGATTGGACGGCTGCTCTTCTCGGCCATCTTCATCACCAGCGGCCTGAACCACTTCTTCCAGTTGGAGGCGTTGACGGGCGTGGCCCAGGCGTCCGGGGTGCCGGAGCCGCGCCTGGCGGTGCTGGGGTCCGGCGTGGCGCTGGTGGTGGGCGGCTTGTCCGTGCTGCTGGGCGTGTTCGCTCGACTGGGCGCGGCGGCCATCGCCATCTTCCTGCTGTCCGCCGCCTTCATGGTCCACCGGTTCTGGCTGGTGACGGACCCGGTGCAGGCGCAGAACCAGCTCATCCACTTCATGAAGAACCTCTCCATGGCGGGCGGCGCGCTGTTCATCGTCTACTTCGGGTCCGGGCCCTTCAGCCTGCGGCGCAAGAAGGCGGAGGGGCTGGGCAGCGGACGGCTGGGCGTTCCGCTGCGACCTTGAGGCTCAGGGCGTGGGGGCGCTGACGGCCGGGGCCTCCGCGCTGTCGGGGACCCAGGTGATGAAGGTCGAGGCCTCGGGCAGGTTCCGCTTCAGCTTGTCGCAGGGGACGTGCACGAGGGCGTGGTTGCTGCTGCCCGACGTGAGCAGGAGCACGGCACACCGGAGCAGGGGTTTGCGCATGCTACCCGCTCCGGCCGTACGGGGGCATGTCACCCCGCGCTGACGGCGGCCTGGCGCAGCGTGAAGAAGGCCACCTCCGGTTCGCTGCCTCGGCGCAGGTAGGGGCCTCCGAAGCCGAAGCCCAGGCCCCGGTTCACGTACAACTGGTTGCCATTCACGTGGTAGTGGCCGCGGATGTACGGCTGGCCCGCGCGGCGGAAGATGGCCTCCGTCAGGCCGCGCACCACGAACTGGCCGCCGTGCGTGTGCCCGGAGAACTGCACCAGCCCCGCGTGCGCCGGCAGCTTGTCCGCCGTGGGCGGCGTGTGCGCCAGCACCAGCCGCGTGCCCGACACCGGCGCACCCCGGAAGGTGGCCGCCACGTCGTCCCGGCCCGTGAGCCCGTCGTCGATGCCCAGCACCGTCACCGGCGCGCCCTTCACCTGCACCTGCCGGTGCTCGTTCTGCAGCACCGTGTAACCCATCCGCTCGAAGGACTCGCGCAGGTACGGCGCGTTCACCCAGTGGTCATGGTTCCCCATCACCACGTAGACGAGCCCCTCGAGGCCGGCCAGCAGCTCGCGCACACGCGGCAGTGGCTTGGGGCTGTGCGTGACGTAGTCGCCGGTGAGGAACACCAGGTCCGGCTTCTCCGCGTTGACTGCCTCCACCGCCCGGCGGATGCGCAGCGCCGAGGTGGCCAGCCCCACGTGCACGTCCGACAGCTGCGCGATGCGCAGGCCGTCATGCTCGGCGTGCATGTGCTGGAGCATCAGCACGTTCTCCGAGAGGGAGAAGTGGTCCCGCAGGCGCAGGCGCCGCTCCGTGCGGAAGGGGTCGGCGCCGCTGCGCGCGACCAGCGCATTGCGCTCGTCCTCCTGCACGCCCCGCCGGAGGCTGTTGGCCGGAGCTGCCAGGGGCGCGGCACGACGGGCGAGACGTCTCAGGCGCATGCGGTTCGGTTCCTTTCCGTGCCAGGGACGGCGGGAGGGCTCGTTTGATTCTAGAGAGCCAGGTGGGGTGGGTTGAAGCAGGTGTCTCTCGCACGCCTGCCCAGCCAGCGGCCGGCGCTCGGGGTGCAGGGAAAACCCGCGCGATTTCAGGAAGATTCCGAAGCGTCCTCAGGCATTCTTCCACCATGGGACAGACGTCCGGGGGGCGTGCCGTGACGGTAGCCGTTGGGATTGCTACACCCGGGGAGGCGATGACCCCCAGGCTCGGGTCCGCCCAGGACACGGGGCCGGACGTGACAGCACCAGCAGGTGGAGGAAGCGCCGCGCCCCCTCCCGGCGGCGGTTCGCGGCCGGTGGAGCTGGCCGAGCTCATGTCCACGGTGCCGCTGGGCATGGCCATCATCGACCGCGAGCTGCGCTTCGTCGAGGTGAGCGACGCGATGGCCGCCATGCACGGCGTGTCGCGCGAGGCCCACCTGGGCCGGTCCATGGTGGAGGTGCTGCGCGCCGACCCCTCCGCGGCCGACGTGGTGCGCCGCGTCCGCCGCGTGCTGGAGACAGGCGTGGCGCTGGAGGGCGTGGAAATCATCCACCGCGAGTCGGACGCCCATGGCGAGCGCACCCGCGTCTACCGCGCCAGCTACCACCCGGTGCGCCGTGAAGGCGACATCGTCGCCGCGTGCATCTACGTGGAGGACATGACGGAGCGTCGCCGCGTGGAGGCCCAGCGCGACGCGGGCGCGGCCCGGGAGCGCTCGGTGCGCGAGCAGGCCCTTCGCGAGACGCAGGAGGCCGTGCGCGCCCGGGATGAGTTCCTCAGCGTGGCGGCCCACGAGCTGCGCACGCCCCTCACCAGTCTGCGCCTGCACCTGCAGTTGCTGCTGCGCCAGGTGGGAGGCTCGAACCAGGAGCCGCCCCCGGAGCTGGCGCCCAGGGCCCGCGTGCTGGACCGTCAGTTGTCGCGGCTGGTGGGGCTGGTGAACACGCTGCTGGACGTGTCTCGGCTGGCCGCGGGCCGCTTGTCGCTGGAGCCCCGGGAGCTGGACCTGGCGCAGCTGGTGCGGCAGATGGCGGAGGCCTTCTCCGAGGAGTTCAACCGCGCCGGCAGCACGCTGTCGCTGCACGTGGACGGGCCGCTGCTGGGGGAATGGGATTCGCTGCGCCTGGAGCAGGTGCTGGTGAACCTGCTCTCCAACGCCGTGAAGTACGGCGGAGGCCAGCCGGTGGAGGTGTCGCTGGCGAGCGAGGGCCTCACGGCGGTGCTCGCCGTGAAGGACCAGGGCATCGGCATCTCCGAGGACGGCATGGCGCGCCTGTTCGGCAAGTTCGAGCGCGCGGTGTCGGAGCGGCACTACGGCGGCCTGGGCCTGGGCCTCTTCATCACCCGTCAAATCGTGGAGGCCATGGGCGGCAGCATCACCGTGCGCTCCGCGCAGGGAAAAGGCTCCACGTTCATCCTCCGCCTGCCCACGCGGCCCCCGGTGCCCACGAAGGCCGCCGCGGGCGCGCGGTAGACTCATGACGCGAAACCCCGGGGCGCCTGTGCAGGGCACCCCGGGGACTTCCCCGTGCTTCAGTTGCCGCGGAGGACCGTCAGGCCGCTGTCGGTGAGGACGTACAGCGCCGCTGGCGTCACCCGCGGGTCGTGGATGAGCTGCCGCACCCGGGAGCCGCTCACGCCCGCCACCTTCTCCAGCGTCTTCAGCGGCGTGAGGCGCCACAGGCCCGAACGGGCCGTGCCGATGTAGAGCGAGCCGTCACCCGTGGCCGCCAGCGCGTTGATGTTCTGGAGCGCGGCGCGCTGCTCCTCGTTGGCGCCGGTCAGCCGGGTGCCCGTCTGGGCCTGATTGGAGGCCCACGTAATCGTCATCTCCCAAAGGCCGTGGTCCTTGCTGCCCAGGTAGTAGCGGCCGTCCGTCGTCTGCTGGAAGCCGCGCCAGCTGTCGAACTCGCTCATGCTGTTGAGCTGGGGCAGGTAGGAGGACTCCACTTTCATCAGGTTGACGCGCTTGTCCATGTTGTCCCAGTCGCCATGGTGGGGCGTCGGCGTGACGATGCCGAACATCCATTCGTTGGCGATGAGGACGTCCCCGTCCTGCGCGATGCCCAGCCCGTAGGTGTAGCCCGCCATCTGGCTGCCATTCTCGTTGAGCCACACCGGGTGGCGGTGGGAGCTGTACTCCAGGCCGCGGATGCGGGTGACGCCGTGGTTGGAGCCCACGTAGACGTCGCCCTTGTCTCGGCCGTGCATCACCGTCACGCAGCTCAGGATGCTGCGGTCCTCGTCGAAGTGATGGTCGTTGCTGTTGCGGATGCCCAGGTTGTGCACGTCATCCAGCCGGCGCGGGCCCGTCTGCACGTGGGGATTGCCGTTCGCGTCCGTCGTGTTGCGCACCGACTGGTGCAGGTGCTCCTCGAGGACAATCTCCCCGCTGCCGTCCAGGCGCACCACGTCCACGTCACCCTGCCTGTAGTACTGGAGCCGGCGGTGGCTGTACGGGAAGCACGGCTGCGCCGGGTCCGGCTGGTAGCACTCGTTGGGGCTGACGATGTAGTTGGGCTGCAGGCCCGGGAACTCCGGGTCCGTGCGCAGGTCGGTCGTGGCGTAGCCCACGTAGGCGCGGCCCGCGCCGCCACCGCAGATGACGGTGGAGCCGGTGGCCGCCCGGTCCGGACCGAAGCCGCCCTGGGCCTGGCCAATGGGCGAGCGCGTCCAGACGACCTGCTGCGTGTCCGCGCGCAGCACGCCAATCCGGTCCCCATCCAGCAGCCAGATGTTGTGCGCGGCGTCCACGCCCACCGCCTGCGCCCGGGAGATGTTGTAGCGGGACGAGTAGTTCGTCACCGCGTCCGTCGGCCACGGTCCTTCAACAGGGCCGCTGCCCGCGTCGGGCTCCGGCTCCGAGCCCCCGTCGGGCTCCGTGCCCGCGTCGGGCTCCGTGCCCGCGTCCGGCTGCGTGCCCGCGTCCGGCTGCGTGCCGGCGTCGGGCTCTGGCCGCGTCACCGGTGGAATGTTGTCGATATCGTTGTCCGTCGTGGGAGACGTGGGCTCGTTCGAGCCACCGCATGCCCACGCCGTCATCACCACCGCCCCGAGACATCCGCCCCACAGTCGTCGATTCACCGATTCCTCCTTCCTCGGGACGCACAGCAATTCGCATACCGGGCTTTGGACGCCTGGCCGCCTGGGAAACAGGGCCTGCATGGGCAAAACACTTCCCTGTCTGGAGAAGAAGAGGGCCTCGCGGTGACGAAAAACAAACGGGCCCGCCTCCGGTGTGGAAGCGGGCCCGTTCCGAGGCACGATGCGCGTGTCGCCAGGACTACCGCGTCGGCGTGCCGTCGAGCTCCTTGTCGACGGACTCATGCGGCTGCGTGCCCGCGCCGCCGGTGCCCGGCTGCTTCTTCTTGGCACCCTTGGGGCTGGTGGCGCGCAGCTCCAGCGCCACGACCTCCTGGCCCTCCAGCTGGAACTTCGCGCGCACCGAGGCGCCTTCCGGAATCTCATCCGTCTTGGCGACCTTCTTGCCGTCCAGCATCAGCTTCGTCTTGTCGCGCACGTCCAGGTCCGCGTCAGGCAGGCCCGGGCGGGACAGGCTCACGCCGTCCGCGGTGGCATCCTTGAGGGTGCCTCGCAGGCTCATGGCCTTGTCCATCTTGAAGGTGCCTTCATCCTCCGTCTGGACGCCCGTCACGTCCTTGGCGGCCTCGCCGATGGCGGGCCCCACTTCCGTGGCGTCCACGCCGGTGCTCTTCTCCGTACCAGGACGGGGCACCTGCGTCCGCGACGGCTGCTGCTGCGCGAACGCGGCGCTTCCCACGCACAATGCGACTGCGGCGATGAGCTTCTTCATCATCCCTCTCCCTGAGTTCAGTTCGGTTGGACCGGCTGCTGGAAGCAAGGGTGGGGCCGCTTCCTGCTCTCGCCAATCCAGGCCGGATGCCCCTGGGCGCCCCTGGCCGCAGGGCAGCCGGGCGGGCGCTCGCGCTCAGTTGGGCAGCTGACTGAGCCGCTTCACCGCGGTGAGCAGCTCGCGCAGGTCCAGCGGCTTGCGCAGCCAGCCGGCGACGCCCAGGCCCTCCGCCGCGCCCCTCACGTCCAGGTCCGCGCTGGCCACGAGGACGGGGATGCGGTTGAAGCTCGTGTCGTGACGCAGCGCCTCGCGGAAGGCGAAGCCGTCCATGCGGGGCATCATCAGGTCGAGCAGGATGAGGTCCGGCATGGATTCGACCTGGCGGAGCTGGGTCAGCGCCTCCAGGCCATCCGCCGCGAGCAGGACGGCGTAGCCTTCCAGCTCGAAGACGTCCTGGAGCGCGTCACGGATGTCGAGGTCGTCGTCGACGACCAGCAGTGTCTGAAGGGGTTGCACCGAAGCCTCCGGCGAAGGCGGGGCAGTCTTCCCCGCGACGCCGTCCCCAGGATGTGTCCGCTCCCCTGAAGGCGGAAGCGCATGGCAAGCCCGGGGGCGGGCAAATGCTCAACCCCCGACGCATGCCAGGCCGCTCTCCGACGCATCTTCCCGGTGCGCGCGCCTGGGGCCGCGGTGGCCCCGTCACTCAGTTGCAGCCGTCGCAGAGACCGCGAAGCTGCACTTCCACCGAGCGCTGGGACACCGCGCGGGGGACGCCCTTGGAGGACGCGATGCGGACCGACTCCTCCGGGAGGCAGGCCACGGTGCCGCAGTCGGTGCAGGTGAAGTGCGGGTGGCTGCCGTTGTGCTCCTCGCCCGCGCGCTTCAGCTCGAAGCGCCAGACGTGGTCGCCCAGGTCCGCCCGCACCACGAGCCCGGCCTCGGTGAGGTCCGTCAGGTTGCGGTAGATGGTCACCCGGTCGTAGCCCTCGTCACCCAGCGCGTCCACCAGGTCGGCGTGGCTCATCGGGGACGTGGCGTCCTCCAGCTCCCGCAACACCGCCACGCGGGGCGCGGTGCTGCGCAGGCCCGCGGAACGAATCCGGTCCTGGAACTCAGTGAGCTTCGGCTGCACGGCACTTCGCTTTGCTCCCATGATGCCCTTTCGATACCCGATTTGACGGTCACTTTCACCCTGCTGAGACCTGGAGCGTTGAGTCTTCACGCTCCGCGTGACACCTCTCAGCGGGTCTCCCCCGACTCCCCGCGCGTGCTTCCAGTAGACGGTTGTAGCTGCTTCCAATGCAATCTGGATGCAGAAGAATCGCTGTTGCCTCCGTGAGTGGATGAGCCGTGCGTCCACAGGCCCTCACCCGGTGCCTGGTGGCTGACCTGCCCGGCGTCATCCGACGGAGGGGGCGGGAGGGGGCGCTGGATTTCCGGGAGCCGCGCGGCATGTCGCTGGGGAAGACCTCCGGGGTGGCGGGCTGGCCACAGGTGAGCCCCTGCCTGCCCGGATGCGACTGTTGACGAGATACCGCTGCCGCGCTGGATGCATCCGTCACGCAGGTGCGTTCCGGGAAGGAGGGCCCAGGGCCGGCGACCGACTGGCGGTCGTTTGCACCGGAGAACACTTGCCGCCGGAGCGCTTGACTCGGTGCGTTCGGTGCCCAGACTGCGACTCTTTCCTTCATCCGGGGTGCCTGAACGCCCTGGCCGCCCGCCCGCCTTCGACCCGTCGTGATGACGCCCTCCCTCCTGCTCATCGATGACCCCGGTGCCTCCCGGGAACTCCAGGTGCTCGCCCTGGAGAGCCAGGGCTGGCGGGTCTGGGTCTCCGCGGATGTGCCGGGTGCGCTCGCGCTGCTGCAGGCGGAGTCGGTGCAGGTGGTGGTGGCGGCCGCTGGCCTGCTGGTATCGGACGGGACGCACCTGGAGTCACTGCAGCGCGCCTTGGCGCTGGCGGGCGCCCTGTTGCAAATCAGCGCCTTCCCCGCGGAGCGGGAGGCGCTGCGCCCGCTCGAGCTGCGGGTGGAGCGCTACCTGAGCCGGCCCCTGTCGCTGGGGGCGCTGGTGGAGGGGGCGCGGCAGGCCCTCCCGGCGGAGGCGGGCGGGGGGCCGGAGACACGGCGGCCACACGTGCTGGTGGCGGACGACGACCCTGTCTCCCGCAAGCTGGCGCAGCTGCACCTGGCGCCCTTCCGCTTCGACGTGACGCTGGTGGCGGACGGCGCCACGGCGTTGGATTTGGCGCGGCGCCGCGGGCCGGACGTGGTGCTGGCGGACGCGCTGATGCCGGGCATGGACGGCTTCAAGCTGTGCCTGGGGCTGCGGCAGGACCCTCGGTTGGCCCGGGTGCCCGTCATCCTCACGCACACCGTGGCGCCCGACGAGCTGGACCTGCGCATGGCCCACAACGTGGGGGCCAACCGCTTCGTGCGCAGGACGCAGGAGGGGGACGAGCTGGTGGGCGCGCTCCTGCGCGAGCTGCGCGCCGGTGGGCCGCCCCACACGTCTCCGCCCGTGGACCTGAGCACCGAGGACCACCTGTACCGGATGGTGCGGCAGTTGGAGCGGCGGGTGGGGCTGCTGGAGCAGGCCGAGCGCACCGCCCGGGAGAGCGAGGCGCGCTACCGGCTGGTGGTGAGCGGCTCCTACGACGGCATCTGGGATTGGGACTTGCGCGGCCAGTCCTTCTACTGGAGCCCGCCGCTGCTGGACATGCTGGGCCTGGGGCCAGGGGACTTCGGCGGGACGTTCTCCGCCTTCCTGGAGTTGATTCACCCGGACGACCGGCCGGACGTCATGGCCGCGCTGTCCGCGCACCTGGAGCGGGGCACGCCCTATGACGTGACGCTGCGGCTGCGGCACGTCACGGGCACCTGGCGCTCGTGCGTGAGCCGCGGCCGGGCGCTGCGGGACGCGCAGGGCCGCCCGGTGCGGATGGCCGGCATCATTGGCGACGTGACGGAGCAGCTGCGCCTCTACCGCGAGACGCAGGAGGCGGTGCGCGCGCGCGACGACTTCCTCAGCGTGGCGGCCCACGAGCTGCGCACCCCGCTGGCGGCGCTGCGGCTGCGCGTGCAGGGCGCCCAGGGCGTGCTGCGCGCGGGCCTGGGCGGCGGGCCTGGGCGGCTGGAGCGCGCGCTGGAGTCGGCGGACCGGCAGGTGCAGCGCCTGGCGGACCTGGTGGAGTCGCTGCTGGACGTGTCGCAGCTCCAGGGCGGCGCGCCCCGGCTGCACCTGGAGGACGTGGACCTGGCGCTGGTGGTGCGCGAGGCGGTGGTCCGTTCGGAGGAGGCGGCGGCGCGCGCGGGCTGCCTGCTGGTGCTCAGCTCGCTGGAGCCCACGCCGGGGCGGTGGGACGCGGTGCGCCTGTCCCAGGTGATGACGCACCTGTTGTCCAACGCGATGAAGTTCGGGCCGGGCAAGCCGGTGGAGGTGGCGCTGGAGTCCGGACAGGACGCGGCGACGCTGATGGTGAAGGACCATGGCATCGGCATCGCGCCCGGGCGGCTGGAGAGCCTCTTCCGCCGCTTCGAGCGCGCCGTGCCGGTGCGGCACTACGGCGGGCTGGGCCTGGGCCTGTACCGGCTGCGCCGCATCGTGGAGGCACATGGGGGCGGCGTGTCCGTGGACAGCACGCCCGGAGAGGGCGCCACGTTCCGCGTCCGCCTGCCGCGCGAGCGGCCGCCCGTGGTGAGGGACTGACGGCGCGTCCCTCACCGCGGCCGTTACCCAGGTGGCAGGCCAGGCAGGGGAGGGGGCGGGCGTCCAGGCCGGCGGCTTCCGCACCGCAGGAGGGTTGAGACTGATATCGAGTGTCCCAGGCGGGGCACGCCGATGTTGTGGACTGTCTGCCAGTGTGCGCTGTAGCAGCCACAGGTCCGGCCATGTCTTTCAACTTCGAGGAATCGCTCTAGGTTCGGTGGCCGTTTCCAGGGGACGCCATGGCAGAGGTGCTCGTCGTTGATGACAGCAAGGTGATGCGCGACATGGTGGTCGCGTGCCTGCGGCCCTATCCGGGCCTTACCTTCACGCATGCTTCCAGTGGCTTGGAGGCCATCGAGCGGTTGTCGCTCCAGCCGTATGACTTGTTGGTGTTGGACCTGAACATGCCGGACATCGGCGGCATCGAGGTGGTGGAGTTCGTGCGGGGGCAGGACCGGCTGCGCGAGCTGCCCATCATCATCGTCACCACGCGTGGTGATGATGCCTCGCGGACGCGGGTGTTGGCGGCGGGGGCCAGTCGCTTCATGACGAAGCCCTTCACACCGGACGCCATCTTGTCGGAGGCGCGTGGGCTGCTGGAGGGGGGGCGCGCTTGAGCGCGTCCGTGGACCTCGCGGACTTCCTTCCCGCCTATCTGGCGGAGACGGAGGAGTTGCTGGGGACGGGGCACCGTCAGTTGCTGGCCATGGAGGCCAGCATCCGGCGGGGGCAGCCGCACCCGCGCGCCGTGCGCGAGCTCTTCCGCGCCGTGCACACCATCAAGGGCCTGTCCGCCATGGTGGACGTGGAGCCCATCGTCGACATCGCTCATTGGATGGAGACGTGCCTGCGCCACGCCGACCGCGCCGGGGGGCGTCTACCCGAGGCCAGCGTGGAGCCGCTGATGGAGGGGCTGCGCGAAATCGAGCAGCGCGTCCGCCAGCTCGCCGCGGGCAAGCAGGCCGCGCCGGTGCCCCCGGGGCTGCTGGCGCGGCTGGAGGCGCTGGATGCCGAGAGCGCGCCGGGTGGGGGCGCCGCGCAGCCCGCGCCCGCCGCGCTGACGCTGGAGGAGGCCGTGGCCTCGCGGCTCTCCGCCGCGGAGCGGGAGCAGCTCGCCACGGGCGCCACCGGTGGCCGCCGCGCGGTGCGGCTGGACTTCATCCCTGGCGCGGACCGCGCCGCCCAGGGCGTCACCATCAACAGCGTGCGTGAGCGCGTGGCCCCGCTGGGCGAGACGGTGAAGGTGCTGCCCCTGTCGGGGTCCGCCGTGGGCGGCGGGGCGCTCACCTTCGTGCTGCTGCTGCTCACCGAGGCCTCGGACGCCGCGCTGCTGGAGGCCGCGGGGGGACCGCCCGCGTCGGTGCGCCCGCTGGCCGCCGAGGCCCCGCGGGCGCCGGCCCTGGCGCCCCTGCCCGAGTCGGCGCTGGCGGACGAGGAGCCCGAGGAAGCGCGGCGTGGCGGCGGCTCCCTGCGGGTGGACGTGTCCCGGCTGGACGAGGCGCTGGAGCGGCTGGCGGCGCTCGTCGTCAACCGTTCGCGGCTGACCCGCGCGGTGGCGGCGCTGACGGCGGCCGGCGCGCCCACGCGCGAGCTGCAGGCCATCCTCCAGGAGAACGCGCGCCAGCTCCGCGACATGCGCACGGCCATCCTCCGCCTGCGCATGGTGCGGGTGGGGGACGTGCTGGAGCGGCTGCCGCTGCTGGTGCGCGGCCTGCGCCGCAGCACGGGCAAGTCGGTGCGGCTGGAGCTGGACGTGGGCGACGCGGAGCTGGACAAGGCCGTGGCGGACCGGCTGCTGCCCGCGCTGGTGCACCTGGTGCGCAACGCGGTGGACCACGCGCTGGAGTCGCCGGAGGCGCGCCGCGCCGCGGGTAAGCCGGAAGAGGGCGTGCTGCGCGTGGCCAGCCATGGCTGGGCGGGGGGGCTCCTGGACCTCACCGTGGCGGATGACGGGCGCGGCGTGGATGCGCGGGCGGTGGCCGCGCGCGCGGGCGTGCCAGTGCCCGCGACGCCGGACGCGCTGCTGGAGGTGCTCTGCCGGCCCGGCTTCTCCACCCGGGATGCCGCCAACGCGACCAGCGGGCGGGGCATGGGCATGGACATCGTCCACCGCATCATCGTGGACCAGCTGGGCGGCGAGCTGGGGATGGAGACGCGGCCGGGCGCCGGCACCACCTTCCGGCTCCGCGTGCCGCTCACGATTACGCTGCTGGACGCGCTCGTCTTCGAATGCGCCGGGCTTCGCTACGCCGTGGCGGTGGGCTCCGTGGAGGAGCTCATCGAGGTGGACGCCGCGCGGCGGGTGTGGCCCGCGGGCGCGGGAGGCGTGGCCTTGCTGGAGCGCCGGGGGAGCTCGGTGCCGCTGCTGGGGCTGGCACGGCTGCTGGGGCGCGGGGAAGCGGACGGCCCCGGAGGCGGCTCGGTGGCCAAGGCGCTCCTCGTGCGTCAGCGCGGTGAGCTCGTCGCGTTCGGCGTGGACCGGCTGGTGGGGCAGCAGGAAATCGTCCTGCGTCCACTGGAGGACCCCTTGGTGCGCGTGCCCGGCGTGGTGGGCGCCACGGACCTGGGGGATGGGCAACCCACGCTGGTGCTGGACCTGGCCGCGCTCGGGCTGGCGCGAGGTGGCGGCGCGCCGCACCAGCGCAGGGCCTCCGCCCAGGAAGAGAGGCGCCTCGCGTGAGCGTGCTGCATGTTGTGTTCAAGGTGGATGGGGCCGAGTACGTGCTGCCCGCGGCGGACGTGCTCCAGATGGAGTCCTTCGCGGGGGCCACGCCCGTGCCGGGCGCCGCGCCGCACGTCGCCGGGTTGGTGCAGGTGCGCGGGCGCGTCATCCCGGTGGTGGACGCCCGCCTGCGCTTCGGCCTGCCGCCCGTGGAGCGCACGCTCGACTCCCGGGTGGTGGTGGCGCAGCTCGGCAGCCGGGTCGTGGGGCTGGTGGTGGACAGCGCCCGTGAGGTGCTGAAGCTGGACCTCCAGCAGCTCAAGCCGCCCCCTCCGCTGGTCGTGGAGGGAGCGCGCGGTTTCGTGAAGGCCGTGGCCCAGGTGGGGCCGCGCCTGGTGATGCTCATCGATTTTCCTCGGGTCATCGGGGAGGAGACGTTGGATGGCGACGGAGAGCGGTAGCGCAGGGGTGACGCTGGATGCGGCCCGTGCCCTGGCCGGGGAGGCGGTGCGCAGCGTCCAGGAGAGCACGGAGCTGGTGCTGGCGGTGGAGGGGCTGGCGACGCGGCTGGCGGCCGGCGGCAACGAGCAGGCCGCGGCCTCCGAGCAGGTGCGCGCCGCCATTGAGTCGGTGGCCGCGCACGTGGAGGAGACGGGGCAGTCCGTCCATGAGCTGGTGCGCTCGCAGCGAACGGTGAGCGACTCCGCGCGGGCCCACGTGCAGGACGCCGAGGCCACCGCGGGCACCCTCCAGGAAGTGAACGCCTCCGTGGCGGGCGTGCGCAAGGACGCCGCGCACCTGGCGGCCTCGGCGGACGCCACGGCCGGGGCGCTGGAGGAGGTGTCGCGCTCGGTGAAGGGCGTGAGCGCCAACGCGGAGGAGCTGGCCGCCTCCAGCGAGGAGCTGCTGGCCTCCATGACGGAGATGAACGCCACCGTGGCGGACCTGGTGGCGCGCAACCAGTCCAGCGCCGCCGCCACCGAACAGGTGGCCGCCACCGCCGAGGAGATGGCCAAGGGCATTGCCCGGCTGTCCACGGACTCGCAGGGCGTGGGCGAGCGCGTGGCGCAGGTGACGCAGGCGGTGACGGGAGTGGTCCGCACCCTGGGCGAGGCGTCTCGGGACGCCACGGCCATGGCCTCCAGCGTGGAGGATACGGCGGCCACGGTGGAGGAGCTGGCGCGCAGCGTGAAGGGCGTGGCGGAGAACGCCCGGACGCTGGAGACCCACTCCGCCAGCACCGCGTCCACCGTGGAGGAGGTGGCCGCCAGCGTGGAGGAGGTGGCCGCCACGGCGGAGAAGAACGCGGCGACGGTGGAGGCCAACGCGGCCACCATCGAGCAGCTCGCCCGCTCCGCGCAGGCGGTGGCGAAGGCCTCCGAGCAAATCAACACCCTGGCGGCTGGCAGCGCCGCCGCCTCCGCGCAGCTGGAGTCGTCCACGCGGCGGGTGGCGCAGATGATGGAGGAGGCGCGCGCCACCGCCGAGCGCGTGGGGACCACCGCGCGGGAGGGTGGCGCCACGGTGACGCGCTCCATCGCCGGCTTCGGCCGCATCCGCGAGTCCATTGTCGGGTCGGCCGGGGTGATGAAGGAGATGGGCCGGCGCGCCGAGGAGATTGGCGACATCGTGCAGACCATCAACCTCATCGCGGACCGCACGAATCTCTTGTCCCTCAACGCCAGCATCGAGGCGGCGCGCGCCGGTGAGCACGGCCGGGGCTTCGCGGTGGTGGCGGAGGAGATTCGCGCGCTGGCGGACCGCGCGGCGGCGGCCAGCGCGGACGTGGCGAAAATCGTCCGGGGCCTGCAGACGTCGGCGCGCGAGGCGGCCGCCGCTTCGGGCGAAGGCGTGCGGGCGGCGGATGAAGGCGCGGCGCTGGCCGGGGACGCCGAGCGCGCGCTGTCCACCATCCTCAAGGGCGTGGAGGACCTGGGGAACAACGTGCGCGAGGTGTCGCGCGCCTCCGGCGAACAGGTGCAGGCCACGCAGGCGCTGGTCCAGGGCACCGCGAAGGTGAGCGAGCAGGGGCGGGCCATCGCCTCATCCGCCGCGGAGCAGGCGCAGGCGTCCCAGTCGCTGGCGCAGGGCGGCGCGGAGATGCGGCGCATGGCGCGGCAGACGATGCAGGCCACCTCCGAGCAGGCGCGCGCGCTGCGCGAGGTGGTGCGCTCCAACGGCCAGCTCGCGGAGGCGACACAGAAGGTGTCGCGCGCCGTGCAGGAGCAGGCGCTGGCGGCGGCGGACCTGTCCAAGGGCACCTCCCAGATGCGCCAGCTCGTCCAGGGCGTGAGCGTGGCGGTGACCACCCAGAGCCGTGACGTGGCGGGGGTGGGCACCCTGGCCCAGGAGGCGGCGGCGGCCACCCAGCGCACCCTGGTGGGGCTGGCCGAGCAGGCCACGGCCGCCCAGGAGGTGACGCGGGCCATGGAGGAGACGCGCAAGCAGGTGGCCCAGTCCTCGCGCGGCATGACGGAGCAGGCCCGCGCCCTCAAGCAGGGTGAGACGGCCAGCCGCCAGGTGGCGAAGCTGGCCGCGTCGGTGACGCGGGCCGCCGAGGAGCAGTCGAAGGCGCTCAGCGGGCTGGTGCGGGAGGCGGACGAGGTGCGGCGCGTGGCGCGGCAGACGTCGCGCGCGCTGGACGAACAGACCGAGGCGCTCGGGGCGCTCACGGGCTCCGCCAGCCGCCAGGCCACGGGCGTGGCCGTGGTGGCGCGGGCCAGCGCGGAGGCCACGGCGGTGATGGAGGACCTGGCCAAGGGCGTGGAGGAGATTCGCGTCCGGGCCCGGGACATCACCACCGCCACCGAGCAGCAGTCGCGCACGACGGCCACCACCGCCGCGGAGGTGCGGGAGGTGGCGGGCCGGCTGGCCCACCTCACGCGGCTGCAAGGCGCGCAGTCGGAGAGCCTGGCGCGGCTGCAGGGCGCGCTGGGCGGTGTGAAGGACAACCCAGAGGCTGCGGCGTCCTCGTCGCGGGAGCAGCGGGCATGACGGCCGCATCCTCGACGTCAATGCATCCGCTGACGCTGTCGGCGGAGGACCGCTGCCAGGTGGATGAGGTGGAGCAGCTCGCCCGGCGCGGCGCCTCCAGCCTGGCGCTGCTGGTGGGCGGGCTGGATGCCCAGAGCTGGGCGGTGCGGCGCGCCGTGGTGGGCGCCCTGGCGAAGCTGGGGACGCCCGCGGTGGCGTCGCTGCGCGACGTGCTGGTCCACCGCCGCGACAGCGAGGCGCGCGTGGCCGCGACGGTGGAGGCCCTGGTGGCGTCCTCCGGAGACGTGGAGGGCGTGCTGGAGCCGCTGGGCGAGGACGCCAACCCCGCCGTCGTCTGTGACGTGGCCCAGGTGCTGGGCCGGCGCCGCAGCCGGCGCTCGGTGCCGCTGCTGTCCCGGCTCACCGTGCACGCGGATGACAACGTGGCGGTGGCGGCCATCGAAGCGCTGGGCCGCGTGGGCGGCGGCGCGGCGGTGGACGCGCTGCTGGCGGCGCTGGGCAGCGGGAACTTCTTCCGCATCTTCCCCGCCATCGACGTGCTGGGCCGGTGCGGGGACCCCGTCGTGGTGCCCGCGCTGCTGGGCCTGCTCGCGGACCCCTTCTACACCCTGGAGGTGGCGCGCGCGCTGGGGCGCACGGGCCAGGAGGCCGCGGTGCCCTCGCTGGTGGGGCTGCTGCGCCGGGGCAATGACTCGGCGGTGCGCGCGGCGGCCGTGGCGCTGGTGGACATCCACGAGGCCCAGGTGCAGCGCTTCGGGGGTTCGCGCACCGTGCAGGCCGCGATGCGGGGCCCGGAGTCGGCCGTGCTGGGGCGGCGGCTGTCGCAGGGCGTGACGAGCGCGGACACGACGGAGAAGACGGCCCTGTCGCGCCTGCTGGGCTGGGTGGGCGGGCTGGACGCCGCGTCCGGGCTGCTGAGGCTCCTGGACGGGCCGGACCCGTCCGTGGCGCGCGCGGCGGCCAGCGCGCTGTCGGAGCTGGGCGCGGACGCGGACGCCCAGATTCTCCAGGCGCTGCGCGAGGGCGACAGCGCCCGGCGCCGCGTGCTGCTGCCGCTGGTGGGCCGCAGGACCGCGGCGGTGCCGGACGTCATGTCGTGTCTGGAAGACCGGGACGCGTCGGTGCGCGCGCTGGCGGCTGACACGCTGTCCCGCATTGGCAGCCCGGCCGCGGTGCCGGCCCTGTTCGAGCGGCTGGTGGACGAGGACCTGCGCGTGGTGCAGGCCGCGGTGGGCGCCATCCAGTCGCTGGGGAGCGACGCCACGGAGAAGCTGGCGCTGCAGGCGGCCCATTCACCCGACTCGCGTCTGCGTCGCGCGGCGCTGCGCATCATCTCCTACTTCGGTTATTCGAAGGGGCTGGACGTGCTGCTCCAGGCCATGAGGGACCCGGACGAGCGCCTGCGCGACGCGGCCATCTACGGCCTGCCCTTCATTGATGACCCGCGCGCGGTGGACGCGCTGCTGACGGCCGCCGACCATGAGTCGGAGCGCACGCGCGCGGCGGCGATGCGCGCGCTGGGGCAGACGGAGAAGGAGGCGCGCATCACCTCCACGCTGCTGCGGGGGCTCAATGACCGCGACCCGTGGGTGCGCTACTACGCGTGCCAGGCGCTGGGAAAGCTGAACGAGGAGGCCGCCGCGGACGCCATCGTCGCGCTGGCGGACGACGCCGCGGGCCAGGTGCGCGTGGCGGTGGTGGACGCGCTGGCGCACATGCACACGGAGAGCGCGATGACGGCGCTCCAGCGCGCGGCGGCCAGCGCGGACGCGGACGTGCGGCGCGCCGCCCTGCTGGGGCTGGGCGTGGGCCGGCGGCCGGACGCGCTGCCCGTGCTGCTGGAGGCGGCGAGGTCGGAGGACGCCGCCACCCGGCTGGTCGCGCTGTCCGCGGTGGCGGAGTACGAAGCACCGGAGACGCTGCCCGCGCTGCTGCACGCCGCGGGTGACGGCGACGACAGCGTGCGCAGCGCCGCGGTGGGCTTCATCGCCACGCGCCCCGGCGTGCCCGCCACGCAGGCCCTGGTGTCGCTGCTGGGGGACATGACGCTGCGCGAGCGGGTGGTGAGCGCGCTGGCGCTGCCCCTGGAGGGGCGGTTGCCGGGGCTGCTGGCCGCGCTGGAGGCGGCGGACGAGCTCACCGCGCCGCTGCTGGTGGCGGCGCTGGCCCGCATGCGCCGCTCGGACGCGCAAGCCGCGCTCGTGCAGTTGCTGGGCTCCGCCAGTCCCGCGGGCCGGCGCGCCGCGGTGCCGGCGGTGGCGGCGCTGGGGACGTTGGAGGCCCGGGAGGCGCTGGAGCGCGCCTCCACGCAGGACGAGGACCCCGAGGTCCGCCGGGCCTGCCGGCTGGTGCTGAGCCGCTGACGCCGCCGCCATGTTCTCACTGCCCATGTCTCCCCAGGTGTTCGCCATCCTGGCCGCGCTCATCGAGCAGCGCGCCGGGCTGCACTACGGCCCCGAGGACCGGGAGCTGCTCGCCGACAAGGTGTCCTCGCGCGCGCTGGACGCGGGCTTCGACTCGCTGCTCGACTACTACTACTACCTCCGCTACGACCCGGCGGGCTCCGAGGCGCTGGACGCGCTGGTGGACTCGCTGCTGGTCCACGAGACGTACTTCTTCCGGGAGGCCCTGCCGCTGCGGGTGCTGGCCGAGGACCTGCTGGTGCCCGCCGTGCGCGCCGGACGGCGGCCCCGGGTGTGGAGCGCGGCCTGCTCCACCGGAGAGGAGCCCCTCACGCTGGCGATGATGCTCGCGGAGCTGGGCGTGTTCGACGGGGTGGAGCTGGTGGCCAGCGACCTGAGTGCCCGCGCGCTGGAGCGGGCCCGCACCGGGGAGCACAACCTGCGCTCCCTGCGCGCGCTGCCTCCGGGCGTGGAGGGCCGGTGGCTGGAGACGCGCGAGGGGCGCCCGCGCGTGCGGCCGGAGTTGGTGGACGCGGTGGACTGGCGGCGCGTCAACCTGATGGATGCCGACGCGGTGGCGCGATTGGGCGCCTTCGACGCCATCCTCTGCCGCAACGTCCTCATCTACTTCCAGGACGACACCGCGCGCAGCGTGGTGGAGTCCCTGACGCGCGCGCTCGCTCCGGGGGGACACCTGCTGGTGGGGACCTCCGAATCCCTGATGCGCTTCGGCACCGCGCTCGCCTGCGAGGAGCGGCGCGGCGCCTTCTTCTATACCAAGGCCAGGCCATGACGGCGGTGTCTCCCATTCGCGTGCTGGTGGTGGATGACTCCGCCTTCGCCCGCAAGGTGCTGCGGCAGGTGCTCTCCAGCGCGGAGGGCCTGGACGTGGTGGGCGTCGCGCGCGACGGCCTGGACGCGCTGGAGAAGGTGGCCGAGCTCTCTCCAGACGTGCTCACGCTGGACCTGGTGATGCCGGGCCTGGACGGGCTGGGCGTGCTGCGCGCGCTCACCTCCAATGCCGCCGCGCCCCGCGTGGTGGTGGTGAGCAGCGCGGGCGAGGAGAGCGAGCTGGCGGTGGCCGCGCTCCAGGCCGGCGCGGTGGAGCTGGTGAACAAGCCCACCGCGCTCGCCACCGAGCGGCTGTATGAGCTGGGCGGCGAGCTGGTGGCGAAGGTCCGCACGGCCGCGGGCGCGGTGGCGCGCGCGCCGCGGGAGCCGGCACCATCGCCTGTGTCCGCCTCCGCGCCGGTGGCTCGCGCGGCCGCGAAGAGCCTGGTCGTGGTGGGCACCTCCACCGGCGGGCCGCAGGCGCTCACCCGGCTGCTGTCCGAGCTGCCCGTGGACTTCCCCGCGCCGCTGGCGCTCGCGCTCCACATCCCCACGGGCTACACGGAGGCGGTGGCCCGGCGCCTGGACGCGCACTGCGCGCTGGAGGTGCTGGAGGCGGTGGATGGGCTGGAGCTGCGGCCCGGCCGCGTGGTGCTGGCGCGCTCCGGGCAGCACCTCAAGCTGGAGCGCCATGGACCGGTGACGCTCGCGCGGTTGGACATGCAGCCGCTGCGCACGCCGCACCACCCCAGCGTGGACGTCCTCTTCGACAGCGCCGCGCGGAGCTGGGGCTCGGACGTGGTGGGCCTGGTGCTCACCGGCATGGGCGACGACGGCGTCGCGGGCGCCCGGGCCATCCGCGAGGCCGGAGGCACCGTCCTCACGGAGAGCGAGTCCTCCTGTGTGGTTTACGGCATGCCACGCGCCGTGAAGGAGGCCGGGCTGTCGACCGCCAGCGCTCCGCTGGAGGGAATGTTGGCGTTGCTGCGGCGCCACGTGCGCTGAAGTCCACCTGTGTTCGAATCCAGGGAGGAGTGGATGGCAGTGGAGCGCCGGCTGGGTCAGGATGGCCGGCATGCTCCGTTACGCCGCTGACCGCCGGACGATGTTGTGGTGTCTGGCCATGCCCGTGGTGGCCCTGTCGATGTACGTGGCGCCCGGATGGATTCCCTATCTCTGCCCACTGGCGTGCTACCTGGCGCTGTCGGCGGGCGTCATCGCGCACAACCACAACCACTGTCCCACCTTCCGCAACCGGAAGCTGAACGAGGCCATGGGCATGTGGTTGTCGCTCTTCTACGGGTACCCCACCTTCGTCTGGATTCCGACGCACAACCTCAACCACCACAAGTTCGTGAACAAGGCGGGCGACGCCACCATTACCTGGCGCTACTCGAAGAAGCACAACTTCCTGGTGGCCTTCCTCTTCCCCTTCGTCTCCACGTACTGGCAGCAGGAGCCGACGAAGGCGTTCATCGACAAGGCGCGCGAGCGCAACCGCCCGCTGTACCGCCAGATTCTCACCCAGTACGCCGTCTGGGGCGGCACGCACGTGGCGCTGCTGGGGCTGGCCATGGCGCTGCACGGCGTGGCCGGCGGCGCGCGCATCTGGGCATTCGCCTTCCTGGTGCCCGCGCTCTTCTCGCTGTGGACCATCATGTTCTTCAACTACATCCAGCACGTCCACACGGACCCCTGGAGCGAGTACGACCACAGCCGCAGCTTCACCGGCCGGCTCATCAACTTCTTCCTCTTCAACAACGGCCTCCACACCGTGCACCATGAGACGCCGGGCCTGCACTGGAGCCTGCTGCCCGAAGCCCACGCGAAAATCGAAGCCGGCATCTCACCGGCCCTCAAGCCGGTGAGCTTCTTCGGCTGGTGCTTCCGCTCGTACGTGGTGGCGCCCTTCCTGCCCCGCTTCGGCACGGCGCAGGTGGGACGCGCGCCCTACGAGCCTCCTGAGGGTGTCGCGCTGGACGTGCGCTTCGGGGACGACCTGCAGGCCGTCGACTCGGGCGTCAACGTCGCCCGCGTCTGACGCCGCTTCGTGCCGCCGCGGCCACCGCCCGGGGCCCCGGGCGGTGGCCTCTGTCCTTTATTCCCCATCTGTCTTCGGAATCTGACCCAGGGGGATTTTCGTCGAGTGGCCGTTTCTCATACTTCGAAGTCGTAGGGTGAGAAGCGCGGTGGGGCGGGCCGGGGGGGATGAAGACCAGGGAGGCTCCGCATGATGACGGCTCCAGGACGCGTGTGTCCTTCACCAGGGCGGGTGGAAGCAACGCCGCGGGTGCTGTGTGTGGGGGCCACGAGCGAATCCTGGTTGGCGCTGTCACGGGCCCTGCGTCCGTTGCGCTGCGTGTCCTCGCAGGTGCCTTCCCTGGAGTCCGCCTTCCTGGAGGTGCGGCAGACGCGGCCTTCCCTGGTGCTGGTGCACTGGCGGCAGCTGGTGGCCGGCGCGGGGATGGGCCTGCGCGCGCTGAAGCTGCGCCTGGGGGTGGACGGTCCGCCGGTGGTGCTGGTGGCGGAGCCGGAGACGCCCGCCGAGGTGCTCGAGGTGGGCGACGCGGAGGGCGTCGAGGACTGCCTGCTGTCGCCCCTGCGCACGCACGAGCTGCGCGCGCGGTTGGCGCTGCTGGCGGGTGAGGGCGTCCCGGCCGCGCAGGTGCGTGCGTCCCGGGCGCGTTCGCGCCTGCTGCTGCTGGCCGGCGCCAGTGGCCCCCTGGCGTGGAGCGGGCTGGGCGCGCTGCTGGAGGCGTGTGGCCATCGCATCCTCTACAGCGCCACCGTGGGCGGCGGCGCCGCGCGGGTGGCCGAACACGGCGAGCGGCCCGACCTGATGTTGTCGCGGGAGGGCGCGCCAGGCACGCCGTGGGGCCTGTCCTCCTCGCGGATACAGCCGCTGCTGGCCGGGGTGCCGTCGCTCACGCTGGACGCGGCCGCGCCGGTGCGTCCGGCCCCGTTGCTGTCCCGTATCCACGCGCTGCTGGGACGAGAGGACGTCTCGCTGCGCGCCGAGGCGCGGGTGCGCTTCTGCTGTCCGGTGTCCTTCGGCGAGGCGGGGCCGCGCGGCGCGGAGTGGCGCTCCGGGGTGTCCAGCGCGCTGAGCCCTGGCGGCCTCCTGGTGCGCACGCTGGTGCCGGCGAAGGCGGGAACGGCGGTGGAGCTGCACATCCTGCTGCCCACCCTGGGTGAGCGCCTGGAGACGCACGGCGTGGTGGCCTGGGCCCACGCCTACGCGCCTCGTGGCGGCGTGTCCCACCCCTATGGCATGGGGGTGCGCTTCCTCGGCATGGGCCCACCGCGCCTCATGCAGTTGCGCCAGCTGTGCCAGGCGGAGGCGCGCCCGTGACAGCGCCAGGCGCACCGAAGCGCAAGAAGGTCCTGCTGGTGGATGACTCGGACACCGTCCTGCTGCTCCAGCGGATGTTGCTGGCGGAGCTGGGCCACGACGCCATCATCGCGCGGGATGGGCTGGAGGCGCTGGCGCGCGCGGAGCAGGAGCGGCCGGACCTGGTCTTCCTCGACGTGCTGATGCCGCACCTGGACGGACTGGAGACGTGCCGGGTGCTGCGCGGCCGGGAGCCGACGCGGCGCACGCCCATCATCCTCTGCAGCGCCAGCGCCGAGGCGCGCAGCGTGCGCGCGTGCTTCAACAGCGGCTGCAACGACTTCGTGGCCAAGCCCTTCGACGGGGCCGCGCTGGTGGCCCTGCTGCGGCGCTACCTGGATTAGTCGCGCGGACCGCCGGTGGGCGGCATGGGCGGCCGGGCCGGCATGGAGCGGCGCGGCAGCGTCACGGTGAAGGTGGTGCCTTCCAGCTCGTCGGAGTGGACCTCGATGGTGCCGCCGTGCGCCTGGATGATTTCCCGGACGATGAAGAGCCCCAGCCCATAGCTCATCTTCAGCGTGCGCGAGCTCTGCGGGCCGCCGCGGAAGGGCTCGAAGAGGTGGGGCAGCAGGTGGTCCGGAATGGGGCGGCCGGCGTTGTGCACCTCCAGCACCACCTGGGTGTGCAGCCCGCGCGCCGTCAGCCGCACCGGCGTCTCCGGCGGGCTGTACTTGAGCGCGTTCTCCACCAGGTTGGACGTCACCTGCGCCAGCCGGTCCGGGTCCCAGACGCCCTGGGTGTTGCCCTTGTGGTCCACCTCGACGGTGCGCTGGGGGAAGGCCACGCCGAACTCGTGGGCGACCTTGGCCGCCAGGTCCTTCAGGTCCGCCGGCCGGGGCTCGATGGCCACGCCGCCCATCAGCCGCGTGCGCGTGAAGTCCAGCAGCAGCCGGGTGAGCCGTTCGATGCGCACCGCCGCGGTGGCGATGCGCTGGCTGGTGCGCTGCGCGTCCTCGTCGGTGCCGCCCGTGGCGAGCACGCGCGACCAGTTCATGATGGCGCCCAGCGGGCTGCGGATGTCATGGGTGACGATGCCCATGAGCTGCTCCTGGAACTCGGAGTGCCGCCTTGCTTCCTCCTCCGCCCACTTGCGCTGGGTGATGTCGCGGCTGATGCCGAACAGGCCGAACACCTTGCCCTCGGCGTCACGCAGCACGCCCTTGGTGGACAGCCACACGCGCGGCCCTTCCACGCCCGGCTGCGCGTCCTCGTAGGTGACGGTGCGGCCGAAGGCGAACACCTCGCGGTCGTTCGCCGCGTTGGTGCGCGCCACCGCCGGGTCGAACAGCTCGAGGTCCGTGCGCCCCACCACGTCCTCGGAGCGGTAGCCCACGGCCTTCGCGCCCGCCGCGTTCATCATCGTGAAGCGGCCGTCCAGGTCCTTCGTGTAGACGGCGTCCGTGGTGCCTTCCAGGATGGCGCGGAACACCTCGCCGTTGCGGCGCAGCGCCTCGCGCGCCTGGCGCTCCTCGGTGATGTCACGGCAGTGCACCAGCAGGCCGCCCTCCACCGGGCGCACGCGCACGTCGAGGCACGTCTCCGCTTCCGGCCAGGCGTGCTCGTAGCGGACGGAGGGCTGCTCGGCCACGGGCCGCTCGAAGCGCAGGTGACGGCTCAGCTCCAGCAGCTCCGGGCACACCCGGCGCACGTCGTCCCGCAACCGCGCCGCGCCGCCGAGCAGCCGGACCATGTCTGGATTCACGTACGCCAGACACCACCGCGCATCGAGCAGGAAGAAGGCGTCCGGGAGCGCCTCCAGCAGCGTCTGTAGCAGCTCGGGGGAGGGGGCCTCGGCGGACGGCTCGGCCAGAGGACGCTGGCGCTTCTTGGCGGGGGTGGGGGGCATGCCTCTTCGGTTTCGGCGGTGGGGAGGGAACCATACCCCGCTCCCCGCCCCGCGCGATGCCAGGCGGGCATCGGCTCACCGTGCGTCGCACCCGTTGCCTGGAAGGAGGGCGACCGCCGCCTCCGGGGTGCACCCGTGACAGAGGAATGCGACCCGGGTGGATGCAGCGCGGGGTGAAACAAGAATTTCAGGAAGTCACTTTCGAGGGAGGGTGGAGAAAGTCAGGCACGCGGTGGCTCACGCGCTCCTGTCGGAGTGCTCCGCTTCGTCCTTTTCGAAGAGGCTCTCCAGCTCCTTGCGGGCCTTGTCGGCCAACTCCACGAGCTTTTGCTCGTCGCGGTGGAACCGGGCCGTCTCGCGCAGGAGGCGCTCGTCGTGTTCCAGCATCCGCTCCCGGGCGCGCCGGCTCTCTGAATACGTGAGGCCCAGCTCCTGGAGCACCTCGGTGCCCAGCTCCAGGCTGTCCAGGAACGTCTCACGCATCACCCGCTCGATGCCCAGGTCCAGCAACTGGTAGGCATGCACGCGGTTGCGCGCGCGGGCGAACAGCGTGAGGTGAGGGAAGTGTTGGCGCACCGCGCGCGCGGTGCGCAGCGACGCTTCGACGTCGTCGATGGCGAGCACGAACACCTTCGCCTTGTCCGCGCGGGCCGCGCGCAGCAGGTCCAGACGGGAGGCGTCCCCGTAGAAGACCTGGCTGCCAAAGCGCTTCATGAAGTCAATCTGCTCCGGGCTGGCGTCAATGGCGGTGAAGCCGATGCGCTTGGCGCGCAGCAGGCGGCCCACCACCTGCCCCACGCGGCCGAAGCCGGCGATGATGACGGGGTTGTCCTCGGTGGGCGCCACGTCGTACTCGCGCCCCGCGGACTTCGGCGCGAGGCGCGGGCGCACCCAGCGCTCGTGCAGGATGTACAGCACCGGCGTGGTGGCCATGGACAGGCCCACCACCACCACGAGCAGCTCCGACAGCGAGCGCTCCATGACGTGCTGGGCGGTGGCGAGCGAGAAGAGCACGAAGGCGAACTCACCGCCCTGGGAGATGACGACAGCCAGGTCGAGCGCCGGCTCGCGCTGCCCCAGGGCCATCCGCCCCAACCCGTAGAGCACCGCGCCCTTGAGGGCCACCAGCCCCAGCACCAGCCCGAAGACGAGCAGCGGCTTCTGGAGGATGAGGCTCAGATTCACCGACATGCCCACGCTGATGAAGAACAGGCCCATCAGCAGCCCCTTGAAGGGCGCCAGGTCCGCTTCCAGCTCGTGGCGGTACTCGGAGTCCGCCAGCAGCACGCCGGCGAGGAAGGCCCCCAGCGCCATGGACAGGCCCACCGCGTTGACGAGCGACGCGGTGCCCACCACCAGCAGCAGCGCGGTGGCGGTGAACAGCTCCTGGCTGTGGGTGGCCGCCACGGCGCGGAACACCGGGCGCACCAGGTAGCGGCCGCCCAGCACCACCGCCACCAGCACGCCCACGTCCTTGAGGAGGACGCGCCACACCGGGTCCGGGGAGGGCGCGCCGCCGTCACCCAGCAGCGGCACCACGGCCAGCAGCGGCACCACGGCCAGGTCCTGGAAGAGGAGGACGCCGAAGGCCAGCTGGCCATACGGCGTGGTGAGCCGGTTGCGCTCGGCCAGCAACTGCAGCGCGAAGGCGGTGGAGGACAGCGACAGGCCGAAGCCCGTGACGATGGCCGCGCCCCGCGTCAGGCCACACAGCAGGCCCACGCCGGCGAGCAGCGCGCCGGTGAGCAGCACCTGCGCGCCGCCCAGGCCAAAGACGGAGCGGCGCAGCGCCCACAGCCGGCTGGGCTGCAGCTCCAGGCCAATGACGAACAGCAGCAGCACCACGCCCAGCTCCGCCACGTGGAAGATGTGCTCCACGTCGCTGATGAGCTTCAGCCCCCAGGGGCCAATGGCCGCGCCCGCGGCCAGGTAGCCCAGCACGGAGCCCAGCCCGAGCCGCCGCGAGAGAGGAACCGCCAACACCGCCGCCGCGAGGAACACGAGCGCCTGCTGCAGGAAGGCCATGCGGCTTCCTTGCATGGACGTCCAGGTGGGGGCAATCCGGCGCGGCGCCCCGCGGGCTCAGGCGTCCGTGGCCCCGCGCGCGAGCGGCGGTTGTGCCGGGAGCGGCGCCGAGCCGCCCGTGGAGGGCAGGGTGAAGGTGAACACGCTGCCTTCGCCCAGGGTGCTCTCCGCCTGGATGCCACCGCCGTGGGCTTCGACGAGCCCCTTGGCGATGGCCAGGCCCAGTCCGGTGCCGCGGCTGGCCGCGTCGCGGGCCTGCCAGTAGCGGTCGAAGATGTGGGGCAGCGCGTCCGGGGCGATGCCGGAGCCGGTGTCGCGCACGTAGACGGACACCTCGCCGCCGCGCTGCCGCGCACCCAGGGTCAGGTGGCCCCCGCCGGTGGTGAACTTCACCGCGTTGCCCAGCAGGTTGCCCAGCACCTGGAGCACCCGCACCTTGTCGCAGCGCACGCGCACGTCCGCGGCGGGGAGCTCCACGGACAGGTGCAGGCCCTTGGCCTCCGCCAGCGGACGGACGGAGTCCAGCGCCTCGGTGAGCAGCCCCGCCACGCCGTGCTCGCCCCACTCCAGCGGCAGCCCGCCCGCCTCCAGCCGGCCCCAGTCGAGCAAGTCGGAGATGAGGCGGGACATGCGCTCGGTGGCGTCCTGGATGCGGGTGGCCTGCTTGGCCACGCTTTCGCCGCCCGGCTTCGCCCCCGCGCCGCGCAGCAGCAGCGCCGCGCCCAGTTGCACGACGCCCAGCGGGTTCTTCAAGTCGTGCGACACCACGGCCAGCAAATCCTCCCGGGCTCGCGCCGCGCGCCGGGACTCCCCCACCAGCCGCGCGTTGTCGATGGCGAGGCTGGCGCGCAGGCACAAGTCCTCCGCCAGCGCCAGGTCGTCCGGGCCATAGCGGCGCCCGGAGCCCGACGACACGAAGGTGACGGCGCCCAGCGTGTGGCCGCGCGCGCGCAGGGGCACAATCATGTACGAGCGCGCCTGGAGCAGCCGCAGCAGCGCGGGGTGCGCGGGCTCCGCGACGGCGGCGCGCAGCAGCGAGTCCGTCACCGCCGGCACCAGCTCCGGCTCCCCGGTGCGCAGCACGCGCAAGAGGCCCACGGGAGCGTCGTCCCGCAGCTCGATGCGGGTGGGCAGCGCGCCCGCGCGCTCCTGCTGCGTCGGGTCCAGGCAGGCCGCCGCCACGCGCGTCACCCAGGGGCCCTGCTCCAGCGCGTCCACCAGGCACCAGTCCGCCACGTCCGGCACCGCCAGGTGCGCCAGCAGCGTGTACATGCCCTGCGGGTCCGGCGGGTGGGTGAAGAGCGTCGTCATGGCCTGGTAGAGGAAGGAGCGGCGGCGCTCGGCCTGCTCCACCTCCGCCCGCGCGGCCAGCTCCAGCTCCATGGCGCGGGAGAACACGGCCTCCGCGTCGGTGAGGGGGCGCGCCGTCACCAGCACGCAGCACGGCTCGCCATCCTCCGAGGGCAGCGGACTGAGCACCAGCGCGTGACGCCGGAGGCCCGTCTGCGTGGCCCAGGGCGCCTCCAGCTCGCAGGTGTCCTGGATGCGCATCACCCGCGCGCGCGCCGTCTCCAGCCGCGCCAGCTCCTCGGGTGGGAAACCCAGCTCACCCCAATGCCGGCCCTCCAACTCCTGGGGAAGCCGGCCCACCGTCTTCGCGCCCGCCTGGCTGCACACCAGCACCCGGCCCGTGGCGTCCAGGACGTACGACGGGTCGGGGAGCGCGGAGAAGACGGTGGCGAGGGATGCGGGGAGTCGAGCTGCCATGAGAGAGAACTGGCTGGGGAGGTGCCCCCATCATGACACCGCCCGGACGCGGAGCCATCCCGACTCCAGGCGATTCCTGCAGATGTTCCAGAATCCAATATTGTGGCGCGTGTAACTCAGACTCCCGGAGTACCCCGGAGCGCCAGGGAGAGCCTGCTCGCCAGGTCGGGCAGGGCGACGACTTCGTGGGCCAGGTTGGCGCCCACCACCACGCCAGGCATGCCGTAGACGACGGAGGACTGCTCGTCCTGGGCCAGGATGTGGCCTCCGGCGCCGTGGAGCTCGCGCACGCCTTCCAGGCCGTCCTGGCCCATGCCGGTGAGGATGACGGCGAGCGACGCGGACCCATAGGCGCGGGCCACCGAGCGGAACATCCACGTCGCGGACGGCCGGAAGCCATTCACCGGCGCGGCCCGGGAGACCTCCGCCCGGCCTTCGCCCCGCACGCCCAGGTGGCGATCATCCGGCGCCAGATAGACATGCCCGGGGAGCAGGGGCTCGCCATCCTCCGCCACCTTCACGGACAAGGGGCCCGCGGTGCGCAGCCACTGCGCCAGGCCCTCGCTGAAGCCAATGGCGATGTGCTGCACCACCAGCAGCGGCACGGGGAAGGTGGCGGGCAGCTCTGACAGCAGGCGGTAGAGCGCCGCCGGGCCGCCCGTGGAGGCGGCCAGGGCCACCACGCCGGGGCGCGTGGGCGACACGGGCGGCGCGGGCATGGTGGGTACGGGCGTGGGCGCGGCGGCGCGGTCCGGCCAGCGGCGCACCACCTTCACCTCGGCCATGGCCTTGAGGGTGTCGCGCAGGCGGCGGCTGTCCGCGTCGAAGTCCAGGGACTCCGGCCCCAGGGGCTTCTGGAGCACCGCGAGCGCGCCCGCGCGCAGCGCGGCCATGGAGGTCTGGATGTCGCGCTCCACCAGGGTGGACACCACCACCACCGGCGTGGGCACCTCCGTCATGATGCGGCGGGTGGCCTCCAGGCCGTCCATCCTCGGCATCTGGATGTCCATGGTCACCAGGCTGGGACGCAGGCGCTGGGCCAACTCCACCGCCTCCACACCGTCCTTGGCCTCGCCCACCACCGTCAGGGCGGGGTCGGCGCGGACGATTTCCACCAGCAGGCGTCGGGCGGTGGGCGAGTCCTCGGCCACCAGAATGCGCAACGGGTCGTCGTTCTTCATAGCAGTCGTCTCAGCGTCTCCAACAGGCTCGTCGGGTCGAACGCGCTCTTCACCAGATAGGCACTGGCGCCGGCTTGCAGGCCGCGCGCCTTGTCCTCCGGCCTGCCTCGGGCGGTGACGAGCACCACTGGCAACCGGGAGAAGCGCGGCGAGCCCCGCACCGCCTCGGTGAGGGTGAAGCCGTCCATGCGCGGCATCTCCACGTCCAGCACCAGGGCGTCCGCGCCGCCCGCCTGGAGCCGCTCCCAGGCGTCCGCGCCGTCCACGCAGGCCACCACTTCATAGCCCGCGCTCTCCAGGATGCTCTGCTCCAGCGCGCGCGTGGTGGGCGAGTCGTCCGCCAGCACCACCCGCCGCCGCGTCCGCTGGGCGGCGGGGGCGGGGAAGAGCGAGGCCGCCGCGAGGCCACCCGCCGCGCGGACCAGGGACAGGGGGTTGAGCAGGAGCGACAGCCGTCCGTCCGGCAGCACCGCCGCCGCGGACACGTGCCGGGCCCGGCGCACGCGGTGGCCCAGGGAGCGCACCAGCGCCTCCTGTTCGGCGAGCACCTCGTCCACCACCACCACGGCGCGCGCGCTGCCCGCGGCCAGCACCACCGCGCCCCGGCGCGCGCGCGGCGGGCCGGGCGGCAGGCCCAGCACCTCCGCCAACGAAGCCAACGGCACCAGCGCGTCACCCGAGGCCCAGGCGGGGCGGCCCTCCACGTCGCGCACCTCGTCGGGCGACAGGCGCACCAGCCGCGCCACGCTCTCACTGGCCAGCGCCAGCGTCTGCCCGCCCGCCGACACCAGCAGCACCCGCAGCGTGCTCAGCGTGAGGGGCACGTCCAGGATGAAGCAACTGCCCAGGCCCGGCCGGGTCGTCACCTCCACGCCGCCGCGCAGCCCCTCCAC
This sequence comes from Myxococcus sp. SDU36, assembly GCF_030168875.1. Taxonomy (NCBI): domain Bacteria; kingdom Pseudomonadati; phylum Myxococcota; class Myxococcia; order Myxococcales; family Myxococcaceae; genus Myxococcus; species Myxococcus sp. SDU36. The sequence continues at coordinate 5,925,742 of NZ_CP077414.1, read as the reverse complement.
GTGCATGCGCACCACGTCCAGCCCCACGCCGCGGCCGGCCACCTGCGTCACCTGCGCCGCGGTGGACAGGCCGGCCAGGAACACCAGCCGCGCGGCCTCCTCGTCGCTTTCGGGCACGCGCAGGCCCCGGGCGCGCGCCTGCCCCCTCAGCGCGTCCAGGTCCAGGCCGCGCCCGTCGTCATCCACCGTCACCTCGACGCGGCTGCCCTTGATGCGCGCGGTGAGGATGAGGCGCCCTTCGGCGGGCTTGCCCAGCCGCTGGCGCTCCTCGGGGCTCTCCAGTCCGTGGGCCACCGCGTTGCGCACCAGGTGCAGCAGCGGCTCTCGCAGGCCCTGCAGCAGGGAGCGGTCCAGCTCCAGCGCGCCGCCCTGAATCTCCAGCCGCACCTTCCGGCCCAGGCTGCGCGCCACGTCGCGCGCGGCGCGCTCCAGGCCCTCGCAGCCTTCCTCGAAGGACAGGGTGCGGGCGCGGCGGACCTCGTCGTCCAGCCCCGTGGCCACGCCACCCAGCGCCCGGCGGTCCGCGGCCAGCTCCAGCGTCACCCGCGTCAGCTCCGTCTCCGCGCGCAGCAACGCCTGTTCGCCGGGCGTGCCGAGCACCGCCTCGCGGGCCTGCGCCAGCGCCTCGCGCACCGAATCCAGCGCGTCCGCGCGGCCCTCCAGCCGGAGCGTCGCCACGCGCAGCTCACCGCTGCGTGCCAGCAAGGCGTCCAGCTTCTGCGCGGAGACGCGCACGGGCAGCGCTTCGGCCCCGGGGGCGGCACCGCCGCCCGGGGGCGGCTCCACGCTGGCCGGGGCGGCCCTGGGTGACGGCACCGCGTTCTCCAGCCTGGGCGGAGGCGCTGGAGGCGGCGCGCCGCGCGTGGGGGCGTGCGCGCCGGCCCGGCGTCCGGCGGCGCGCTCCAGTTGGGGCAGCAGCGTCTCCAGGGGGGAGCCCGCCAGGTCCTCCCGCGCGGCCAGGCGCCGGCCCGCGTCGTCGAGCGCGTCCACGGTGGTGAAGCACAGCTCGTACACGTCGGGCATGCCGGCGCCCGCGTCACGCACCTGCTCCAGCAGCTCCTCCAAGCGGTGGCAGGCCGTCTCCACCAGCGTGGCGCTGGCCGCGCGCGCCGCGCCCTTCACGCTGTGCAGCGTGCGCAGCAGGGACGCCACGAGCCCCGCCATGCGCGCGGGCGCTGTCTCGCGCTCCAGGGCCAGCAGCTCGCGGTTGAGCGAGACGACGTGCCCCTCGAGCTCCTCGAGGAACGTGGCCAGCAGCGCCTGGGCCAACCGGTCGCGGTCCATCAGCGCCCGTACTCTCCCAGCAGCCCCTTGAGCTTCTGGCCCATGCCATTGAGGTCCTGCATGGCGCGCTCGGTCTGCCGCGACGAGATGAGGGCCTGCTGCGTGGCCTGGTTCACGTCATGCATGGCCTGGCGAATCTGGCCGATGCCGGTGGCCTGCTGGTTGGCGGAGGCGGCAATCTGCGCCGCCGTCAGCGAGGCCTGGGCCAGCAGGTCCGACAGCGTCTGGATGTTGGAGCCCGCCTCGGACACCACGCGGGTGGCGGTGGCCACGCTCTTGGTGCCTTCCTCGGTGGTCATCACCGCGCCGTGGGTGGCCTTCTGAATCTGGCCCAGAATCTGGCGCACCTGGCCGGTGGCCTTCTTGGACTGGTCCGCCAGGGCCTTCACCTCGGAGGCCACCACCGCGAAGCCGCGGCCGTGCTCGCCGGCGCGGCTGGCTTCGATGGAGGCGTTGAGCGCCAGCATGTGCGTCTGCTCGGAGATGTCGTTGACGGTGGTGATGATGTCGCCAATGGCCTGGGCCTGCTCGGCCAGGGCGAGGATGCGCGAGGCGATGGACTCCACCTGCTCCCGCACCGCGCCCATGGCGCCCACGGCCTCCTCCACGGCGCGGCGGCCGCTGCGGCCCACGTCCTCGGCGTGGCGGGCGGAGTCGCTCACCGCGCGGGCGCGGCCCGCGGCCTCCTCGGACGTCTTGGTGATTTCCTCGATGGTGCTCACCGTCTCCGTCACCGCGCTGCCCTGCTCCTGGGCGCCGGCCACCTGCTCGGTGGTGCTGGAGAGGATTTCCGCGCTGGCGCCGGCGAGCTGGTTGACGAACTCCGCCACGGTGCGGAGCGTGTGCTCGCGCTGCTCGGACTCCTTCTCCAACTGGACCTCGTTCTGCTGGCGCTTCTCCGCCATGTCGTTGAACGCGCGCGCCAGCTGGGCCGTCTCGTCCTGGCCCTTCACGTCGATGCGGTGCTCCAGCTTCCCGCGCCCCAGTTGCTCGGCGCCCACCATGAGCGCGCGCAGCGGCGTGGTGATGCCGCGGGTGATGAGGTAGCTGCCGCCGCCGACGATGAGCACGCCCAGCAGCGTGCCGATGCCCAGCACCCAGAGGATGCGCTGGGCCATGTCCCGGGCCGCGGTGGCGTGCTGGTCCCAGCGCTCCTGCTCCGCAATCAGCATCTCGGCGATGACCTGCTTGACCTGGAGCATGACCGCCCGGCCCTGGCCGGCCTGGACGAACTTCGCTCCGGCGTCCAGTCCCTCCTCGCGGCGCAGGCGGACGCCTTCCTCCAACTGGTTCAGCCGCTGGGTGACGATGGGCTCCAGCCGGTTCAGGCGCGTCCGCTGGGCGGCGTGGTCCGCCATGGCGTCGCGCAGGCGGGCCAGGTCTTCCTGGAGCGCCGCCGTCGCCTCCTGGTAGGGCCCCAGGTAGGCCTCGTCCCCCGTGAGGATGAAGCCGCGCTGGCCGGACTCGGCGTCCATCAGCAGCGCGCGGACCTCGCGGATGACGCGGAAGTTCTCATGGGCCATCAGCAGGCCCGCGGTGCTCGTCGTGAGCTGGTTGGCGCCCTGGAAGGACACCCCCGCCACGATGAGCAACATCAGCAGCGACAGTCCGAAGCCGAACGCGATGCGGTTCCCGATGCTCATACTGCTCCTTCGCCGGACAAATCGAACATGAGGCGACTGTCACCCAGGAGCGCCTCTCCCTCCAGTACCAGGCTGCCGTCCCTGTCGGCCGCGGACACGAGGTGCCCGGCCGTGTCGCTCAAGGAGATGGGCGGCGCCAGCAGCTCGCTGCCCACCAGCATGGTGACCTCCTCCACTTCCTCGGTGCGCACGCCCAGCTCCGCCCGCCCCACGCCCAGCACCAGCAGCGGGCCCGCGGCGTCCGAAGGCGCGCGTCCGAAGAGCGGCGCCAGCTCCACCACGGGCAGCACCTCGCCATGCATCAGGGTGAGGCCGCGCAGCACGGGGGGCGCGCCTGGCAGCGTCACCAGCTCCGGCGCGCGCACCACCTCCAGCACGAAGCGGGACTCCAGGGCGTAGCGCTGGCCGGCGGCCTTGAAGCGGACCACCTCGCGCAGGGTGCCGGGGTCGACCTGGGGACGGGGCTCGCGCGAGAGCGCCCGGGCGCGCTTCTCCAGCAGCGCCGTGGCCTCCTCGGGCGACAAGGCGCCCTGCTCCTTCTCCAGGTCGGCCAGCCGCGCCAGCCGCGCGCGTGTGGCGTCCCAGTCGATGTTGCCGGAACCCGGCATCAGCTCAGCTCCTCACCGGCAGCCAGGGCTGCCTGCATGCGTGACCGCTCTCCACGCGCCACCTCCGCCAGCCTGCTGGCGCTCTCGCCGTCCGCGTGGGGGACGGGCGCGTCTGGAGGCAGGGCGTGGCACAACTGCTCCGCTTCGCGCCAGGCCTTCATGGCGCCAGACGGGTCGCGGTGCCTGCGTAGCACGCGCCCGAGGATGAGCCACGCCACGATGAGTGTGGGCTCCAGATACAGCGCCTGCCGGACAGCGCGCTCGGCGTCCGCTGTGCGTCCCTGTCCCAGCAGCAGCAGGGCTTCCAGGTAGCGCAGTCCTGGCACCAACGGGTGCCGGGCGGCGGCTTCGGCGCAGGCGTAGACGGCGGCGGCGGCGTCCAGGTTCGCCAGCGCGCGAACCGCCAAAGCGGCGGTGTCCGCGTCGGAGTCCAGCGCGCCCAGTTGCTGGGCCGCCTCGCGCCAGTGGCCCCGCGCCAGGGCCTGCCGGGCCGCGTGCAGGGCCGTCGCGCTGGGGGCGTGCGCCGGCTTCCCGGGGGCACGGGTGCTCGGCGTGGCTTCTTGCGCGGACTGGGATGGGCCCGCCCCGGGGGTGAGGGCCCCGCCCGCACGGCCGCCGTCCGCTCCGGGGGCGTTCCACGCGGGCGCCGGCCTCCCGGCGGTGGCGCTGGACGGTGGGGCCGCCGTCCCGGCACTGGAGCCGCCAGCGGTGCCCGGCGAAGCGCTGCCCGTCGCCGTCCCGTCGCCGGAGCCGCCCGGAGGGGGGGGCAGGGACGTGGCGCCCGTCGCGGCACCGGGCACGCCGGCGGAAGACGGGCCCCAGGCGGGCGCGGCCGTCGAGGCGGTGGCTGTCGGCGGCTCGGTCCACGCGGCTGGGACGGGCAGGGAGAGGGTGGCCCCGGGCAGGGGCCGGCGGTACAGCACGCCCCACTCGGTGAGGACGGACTCCAGCGGCGCCAGTCCACCGAGCGGCGGGTCCGACGGGCCGGTGTAGAGGTAGCCGCCCTCATCCAGCGCGTCATGGAGCCGGCGCGCGACAGCTTCGATGGTGGGCCGGTTGAAGTAGATGAGGACGTTGCGGCAGAAGATGACGTCCAGCTTCCAGATGCCGCTGTCCGCGGACGGCCAGGTGTCGAGCGCGAGGTTGAGGTAGCTGAAGCGCACGCGCTTCTGCACTTCCGGGGACAGGATGTACTGGCGTCCGTCGGCGCGCAGGTGGGCGCGCATCCGGTCCGCCCAGCCGCCACGCAGGGACCAGTCGCTGTAGTGGGCCTTCCGGGCCCGGGCGAGCGCGCCGCGCGACACGTCCGTGGCGTACACGGTCATGCGCGCATCCCAGCCTTCGCCCAGCAGCAGCGCGGCGATGGAATAGGGCTCCTCGCCCGACGAGCACGCGGCGCTCCACAGCCGCGCGGTGTGGTCCGGGCCATGGCGCTCGCGCAGCTCCGGGAGCACGACGCTCAGCAGGTGCTCGAAGTGCTCGGGCGTGCGGAAGAAGTACGTCTCCCCGACGGTGAGCTCGATGAGCAGGTCATCCAGCGCGGCCGGCTCTTCCGTGAGCCGCACGCGGTAGGCGTCGAAGTCCTTCAGCCCGGCTCGCTCCATGGCGCGAGCGATGCTTTCCTCGGCGGACGCGGGGCAACTGGGCGGCACCAGCCCGGCGCGCTCCTCCACCAGCGCGAGCACCTCCGCATAACCCGGGTGGCTCCAGGGGCCCCAATTCACGCGGGCTCCGACTCCTGCGGCGCCGCCAGGGCGGCATCCAGCTCCAGGGCCTCGGCTTCGGACAGGAAGGTGCGCAGGTCGTGGACCAGGACGAGCCCGTCCTTCAGCTTCACGGCGCCCGCCACATAGCCCACGCCCGGAAGCTGGCGCGGCGTGGCGTCCCACTCCTCCGGCGTGAGGACGCGCAGGCCCTCGGCCCGGTCCACGCGCAGCACGACGCTGCGGGCGCCCGCGGAGGCCACGATGAAGTGGTCCATGGGGGACAGCGCGCGGGGCGGGTGACGGAAGCGCAGGCGCAGGTCCAGCACCGGCAACAGCTCTCCCCGAAGGTCCAGCAGGCCCTCCACGACGGCGGGCGCGCGGGGCAGGGGCGTCAGGCGCGCGGCGCGTACGAGCTCACACACGTCAGGTGCGGGCAGTCCGTAGCGCTGGCCGTTCAGGGTGAACAGCAGCACCTCCGTGGGTGCGTGGGTCATGTCCTGGGACATAAGACGTGGACGTGGCCACTGTCGAACACTGATGTCGGCTCCCGGTCACGGTGTCCACCAGTCCTCAGTGGGGACAGGGGGGCGGGCCCATGCTTCGGGGGGGACAGGACACGCTCCCGCTGCGCCCCGGCCTGGACGGCGGCTCCTGGAGGCGGGCAGGGGGACGGGGGAGCGGTCGTTCACTCCACCAGGAGGCGGCCGGGAGACGGCGCTCAGAGGGGCCACGGCGGCGCCCCAGGTCCGCCGCGCGGCTTGGGAGCGTGGCGCTGCTCAGGTGTTGCCCCGAAGGGCGATGTCCGTGACGGCCGTTGCTCCAATCAAGCCACGCCGCTGTCGGCTCCGTTCACGGGCTGACGGCGACTTGCCGGACAGGGGCTGGCACGCGTTGTCTCGGCCGCGCGTTCTGCACTTAATGTTCGCCAGCGCCACTGCACTCAACGCAATGGCTCTCATGCGCCGGCCGCAAGCGAAGCAAGAAGTCCTTCGCGCGTTCATGTCAGCCTTTGCAGCTGCGCTCCGCGGAATCGAGGGGGAGAGGGGCCATGCTCTTGGTGGACGTGCTGGAGGAGCACCTCGACGAGGCCGAGTTCCGGTGGCTGCAGTGGGAGAAGGCGCTGGAGGCGCCAGACTTTTCGCTGACTGAAACCGCGAGGTTGGAGGAACTCCTCCTCGCGCACCTGGACGGGCTGGTGGTGGGTGCATCCACCGCGGCTGAATCCGTGCTGCGCCCGGCCTTCGAGTCAGAGGACGCCTTCCGCATCGGCGCGGCGGCCTTCTCGCTGCTGGCCCTTGGCGAGGTGGACGAAGTCCTGCTGCGACTGCGCGAGGCCGAGCCCGAAGCGCGTGCCGCCATTCGGCGGGCCCTGGAGCTCAGCGAGGCCCCAGGGCTGGGCGCATGCCTGCTCGACTTGTTGAAGGGGGAGGACGCCGCGCTGCAGGCCGAGGTGCTGGAGGCGCTGGCGTTTCGCCAGGAGGCACCTCCCGAGGTGCTGGCGCACTTCTTCACCCATGACGAGCCGCGGGCTCGGATTGCGGCCCTGCGCGCCGCTCTGCCTCTGTCGGACGACGCCGCGCGAAGGCTGCTTCCCATGCTGCTGGACTCCCCCCACCCCAGCATTCGCGCGGCGGCAATGGGGGCAGGACTGGCTTCCGGTGTGAGGCAAGCCTGGGAGACGTGCCGCGCCGCCGTGCGTGCCCGCGACGCGCACAGCCTCGAGCCCATGGTGCTGCTCGCCATGGGCGGAAGTGAGTCAGACACTCCCTTGCTACAGGGGCTGCTGGACGCGGAGGAACTTCGGCCCCATGTCCTCTGGGCCCTGGGCTTCAGCGGCCGGGTGGCGGCCATGGAGGCGTGCCTCGCGCACCTGGAGGTTCCCGCGGTGTCACAATTGGCCGGGGAGGCATTCTCAGCCATGACGGGCTTGCGGCTGGAGGGGACCTACGCCTTGCGCCCAGGCGAGAGGCCCGAGGGTGCTCCACCGCCTCCGGAACCTCAGGAGGACTTGGACGCGGACCTGGTGCCCAGGCCCGAGGACGACTTGCCCTGGCCGAACGTGGCCACCGTCAGGGACTGGTGGGACAAGGAGAAGAAGCGCTTCGTGAAGGGCACGCGGTACCTCCTCGGCCGGCCCTTCAACGGCAGCGTGCTGGTGGAGGCACTGGAGTCGAGTCCGATGCGCCGCCGCCACGTCCTGGCCCGCGAGCTGGCCCTGCGGAGTCACGGCGCGCTGGCGGTGCCCACGCGGGCCTTCACGCACGTCCAGCGCGTGGAGCTGGCCAAGGCCCGGGCCGCCAGCGTCCGCATCCGCACGCAGTCCTTCGACAGCGGCCTGCGCTGACGGCAGGCCCCACGCCGCGCTCCTTCACACGGCTCGCCTTGCCACCAACCATGTGGGCACTTCAAAACAAGACACCCTACGCGGTCGAGCGGACGTGGGTCCGCGACAAGGACGGCCACCACCTCTGGGTCATTGCGCTCAAGGCGACCTTCGACGTCGACGACGCGGGCCACCTGCGCCTCGCGGACGAGCAGGAGGCTCCATTGGCCGAGCCCGTCTATTGGGGGGCGCCTGGGCGCTCCAGTCCGCGCTACGAGGCCGAGCTCGTCGCCCCCAAGTCCCACACCGACGTCCTCTTCAACGCGTGCGCACATGCGCCCGGTGGGCGACCCGCGTCCAGCGTCGAGGTGGCCGTCCGCATCCATGACGTGGACAAGATGCTCGTGGTGTACGGCGAGCGCTTCTACACGCGCGGCCTGACGGGCGTGAAGCCGTCGTCTCCCAAGCCCTTCGTCACCCAGCCCATTCGCTACGAGTGGGCCTGGGGAGGCGCCGACACGCGTGACGCGGACGCGCGCAAGCACGTCAGTGATTCGCGCAACCCCGTGGGCCGCGGAGTGGCCATCCGAGAGGCGCACCTGGTGGACCAGCCTGCCCACCGAATCGAATACCTGCGGGGCAACCCGGCGAAGTCGGGGCCGGCCGGGTTTGGCCCCATCGCCAGCCATTGGTCGCCGCGTCTGGAGTTGGCGGGCACCTTCGACGAAGTCTGGCGGAAGACGCGACACCCGCTGCTGCCGCGAGACTTCGACGAGCGCTTCGCCTTCTGCGCCCCCGCTGACCAGCGGCCCTCACGCCGACTCGTGGGCGGAGAGAAGGTGGCCCTGGTGCACCTCACGCCGAAGGGCTCGCTCCACTTCACGCTGCCGCGCCTGCGCTTCGGCTTCACCACCTGGTTCGGCGCCGTCCGGCGCTTCCACGATGCGACCCTGGGCGCCGTCGTCATCGAGCCCGAGCTGAAGAAGGTGCGCATGGTTTTCCAGACGGGCTTGCGGGTCGGCCCTCGGGACATCGACTGCCTCGACTTCACAGCCATTACAGAGAGGACGGACTGACATGGGCGTCGAGGCAGTGATTGTGGCAGCGGGAGCGCGTGCGCCCGTGGGGACGACGGCGGAGAGCGTCGCGGCGGCGGTGCGCGCGGGCATCAGCCGCGTGCGGCGCGTCCAGGTGCCGGAGCTGGGGCGCCGGGCGGACTCATTCATCGCCAGGGACGGGCTGCTGGACGCGCGGGAGTGGAGCGGTGCGGCGCGCATGGCCGCGCTGGGGGCCGCGGCGTTGGAGGAGGTCCTCGCCAGGCTGGCGTCCGCCCTCCCCATGGAGGATGTCGACGTGCCGGTGCTGGTGGGACTGCCCGAGGAGCGTCCGGGATGGAAGGCCGCGGATGCCTCGCGAGTCGTCGCCGCTCTCTCGGCCCTGGGGCGTGAGCGCCTGCGCCTTCAGGTGGAGCCTCGGCTGACGGGCCACGCTTCGGCGATAGAAGGGCTCCGCGAGGCCGTGACGCGTGTCAGCCGCGCTCCGCTGGTGATTGTGGGAGGCGTCGACAGCTACCATGACGTCCGGACGCTGGCCTGGCTGCGCGGGCGGAACCAGTGGCTCGAAGAGGGCGCGCGCACGGGCTTCGCCCCTGGAGAGGCAGCGGCCTTCGTCGCGGTGATGGCCGCGCCGGACGCGCGCCGGTGGAGACTGGCACCCCACGCCACGGTGCGCGCCGCCGCCACGGCCCGCGAGACGAAGCGCATCCACACCGATGACCTCAACCTGGGCGAGGGGCTGACGGCCGCCGTGAGCGAGGTGCTCGCGCCGCTGGAAGGCGCGCGAGCGGCGGTGGCGTGCGTCCACAGCGACCTCAACGGCGAGCGTTACCGCTCCGAGGAATGGGGCTTCGTCGCACTGCGGCTGGGGGCCGCGTTCCACGACGCCTCCGCCATTCACACACCTGTGAGCAGCTGCGGCGAGGTGGGCGCCGCCACGGGCGCGCTGAACCTCGTCCTCTGTGCGCAGTCCTGGCGGCGTCGGTATGCGAGCGGTCCCCGGGCGCTACTCTGGGGCAGTTCGGAAGCCGGGTTGCGCGCCGCCGCACTGCTGGAAGAGCCACCGTCCGGAAGTGAGGAAGGAGCGAAGCCATGGCCAAGGTAACAGTCAACGCACCGAGGACGCCCGTCACCCAGGGCAGCGCGGGCGTCGCCTCAGCCACGTTGCCCAACGTTTGCAAGATGCCGGGCCCGCCGGCGCCCTTCGTGCCCACGCCCTTGCCCAACATCGGCAACAGCGGCGACGCCGCCGAGGGGTACTCGAAGACAGTCACCATCAATGGGCACCCCGTGGCCATCGCCGGAGCCAGCTTCGGCAGCCAGGGGGACATGGCCAGCAAGGGGACGGGAGGTGGGCTCATCTCCAGCAACACACAGGGCCCGACGAAGTTCATCGGTCCCGGCTCGATGAACGTCAAAATCGAGGGGCGGAGTGTCCAGTTGCTAGGCGACCCCATGCTCAACAACTGCGGCCCGTCCGGCAGCCCCGCGAATGCCGCCACCATGACGGGCATCATCCAGGCCTCTGGCGTCATGAGTGTCATCTACGGCGACGACATCCCGTGCTCGCTCTGCGGGAAGACGCACCCGCTGGAGGCGGGGGAAGAGACGCAGACGGCGATTGCGGCGCTGTTTGAACGACTCCAGATGGCGCTCGATGCACAGAAGCAGCAGATTCTGGAATTTGCCAGGCTGGACAAAGAAGAGAAACGAAAGGGCTCGCGCCTCCAAGAGTTGAAGACACTCAACACAGAGGAAAGAAGGAGGGCGGGAAAGGGACTGAAGGCGGACCAGAGAGCAGAACTGGAAAGACTGCCAGACGAGCTCGCCATGCTGAGTGCACAACTCGCACCTCTTCGAGAGTTCTTCAGTACAAACGCGGTGCTTCGATACAGTCGCAGCAGTGGAACCCACAGCAAGGGGTACATGATTGGTGTCATGGTCTGCGCATGCAATGGAAAGAAGCTTGCGGCTTGCTCGGGCCACGCGCCACCCGGCTTCTTGGCGATCGTAGTCACTACGGGCTTCGAGTGCGCAAGCCCTCCCGTTGGTTTGAAATCCCAGCAGGAGGACTGGGACTGTGCCGCCAAGCGGATTATGGAAAGACATGGAGGGCACAAACCCAGGCAGCTCATTGAGCGGTTGTTCTACCCAGTGGTCGAGGGGGTCAAGCCAGACAGAGGGCCCAGGGTAAGGTTCTGGGTTCGGATAGAGGAGCTGGACGCCATGAAGTTCTCCGCCCCTGAGGAGCGCGAGCAAATATTCAAAAATGGCGAGAGTGTGCCTTCGTGTTCGGAATGCCAACAGAAACTTCCCGCTATGTACTGTAAAGCAAGCTGTGCCTGATTTGGGAGTCGAGATTGAAGGCTTTCATTGAATTCGTTGAAAGATATCGCCCCGACTTCTCCAAGGAGGTTGTTCCGGCAGATCGATTTGACATCATGGCTCTGGAAGAAAAGGCGGGCCCTCTTCCGGGGGTCTATCGTCGCTTCCTTGAAACAATGGGAGCAACCATGGGGGAAATAGAACTTGCTGACGCCTCCTTCTCCATTGATGGCGTCCGCAGTGTCTACAACGCCATGCCTGGACTGCAGCGCGGGAGGTATATTCCCATGGCGGGGGATAATGGACCCTCTAGTTTTGATTGGTTCCTGGACCGGTCCAACCCTCATGGGGACGACGACTGTCTGGTCGTCCGAAGGGCCCTGGAGGAGAACTATCCTCCCGAGGCCAGTTCTCCCCAGTATGTCGGGCTGGAAGAGTTCCTCTACGTAGAGGCCTTCAAGGAGCTTCGACTGCCACAGCTGCGCTTTCGGCGGAAGTACTCGTCACCGGATGATGCCGCTGCCGCAGCTGCCTACCGTTCGGACGTGGTGACTGCGCTGGCAGAGGAGAAGGGCTTCAAGCGCATTCCGCCTACGGAGCACTGCGCGCTGTACGAGCGAGGAGACGCCGCGCTGCTGCTCTACCGGCACCCGACTCAGCCCACCTTCTCATTCATCCTGGGCTGCGAGGACTCGGGGGAACTGGAGCGACTGATCCAGGCGTTCGAGACACGAACAGGGCTGAAGAGCGTCGCCACGCGGTAGGCGAAGCGGAGGGGGCGAGAGGCCGTGACGCACGTCGGCCGCGCCGCCCGCTCCCCGTTGGTGATTGTGTGTCATGGGCCGGGCAACGTGCCCAAGGGACGCGAGGCTCTTGAGTGTCCGGGCGCGGAACTCAGGCTGGATGAGTTGCTGGACTACGAGGGGCACCGCAGCAGGGTTCCCGAAGGCCACCAGTGCCTGCAGCGCCACGGGCGTGAGGCGCACGTCCCCCCGCTGCAGCGCCCGGAGTACCTCGGGCGTGGCCTCCGCCCCTCTTCGCTCGTAGGCTGCCGCCACTTCGGAGAAACGCCGCCCAAGCCGGGCGTCTATCGCTACTTCCCCGCGAAGCGGTACGCTCCCGCGAGCCTTTGCGCAGGTGGCGCTCATCCGGGAGCGGCGGACGCTAGGAGTGTGTAGCGGTAATGGGGTTGGAAGCGAGACCGGACGAGAGACACCGGTCCGTCGCTGGGTGCGGCAGGCCGCTACGCTGCCGTCGCCCGGAAGAGCTTGAGGAGGTTGTGGGTGGCGCAGATGAGGGCCCACTCCTCCCGGGCGGCCGTCAGGCCTCGTCGCAGCAGGGCACGAATACCGCGTGCCTCTTTGATTTGGCCGAAGACGGGTTCCACAATCGCCTTGCGCATCCGGTACACCTCCTTGCCTCGCTTCGTCGCCAACTTCCGGGCCATCCGTTCCTTCGGGGTGAGTCCTGAGGGCGGACGGCCTCGGACTTTCGGTGGCGCTTCTCCATGCTTCTGGCGGCCGGTGGCGAGGTACGGCTCGACGCCCACCGACTCCAGCCAGCGGACGTTCTTCGCCGAGAAGTAGCCCGCGTCCGCGCTCAGCTTGACTGGCACTTCTTCGAGGTGAGCGGCCACCCGGTCCACCAGCGCCGGCAGGTGCTCGGCGTCCGGAGGCTGGTTGGTGAGGGCCTGGGCGACAATCACCTGGTGTGCCGAGTCCACCGCCGCCTGCGCGTTGTAGGCCTGCTCGAAGCTTGCGCCCTTCTTCATGATTCGGCTGTCGGAGTCCGTGAAGTTGCGCTGCGCCTTCGGCGTCGGCTTGCCCTCCGCCGTATGGGGCACGGTGTGGATGGGCAAGTCCTGGACGGACGGGGGCGCGTCGTCGTCATCATCCTTGCGTTTGCCTGCTTCCGCGGCGGCCTTCGCCTCTGCCTCCAGGGCCCGCCGGGCCTCCTGGATTCGCTGCAGTCGCGACTGCGCCCGCCGCAACTCCTCGGGAAGCTCGTCGCCTCGCTTGCCCTTGCCGTGGCGGGCATCCTCTTCCGCGTCGACGGCCTCCGCCTGGGCCAGCAGGTGCCGCACCTGCTCGCGCAGCTTCGCTTCCTCCTGCTGCATCCGCTCGTAGCTCATCGCCTTGTGCTTGCTGGCGTTCGCCTTCAGCTTCGTGCCGTCCAACGCCACGTGGCCCAGCTTCACCAGCCCCGCCCTCGCGCACAGCTTCAGCATCTGCACGAAGAGACTCTCGAAGTGCGCCCCGTGCCGACGCCGAAACTCCGAAATCCGCGAGTGGTCCGGGGACTGGTTCGCCGCCAGCACGCGGAAGGCCACGTCCTCCTGCGTCTTCCTCTCAATCTTCCGAGAAGACGTCACCCCGGTGCAGTACGCGTACAGCAGCAGCGCCACCATCATCTTCGGCTCGTACGGCGGGTAGCCTCGCAGCTCCTTCTCGTACGACTCGTAAATGGGCCCCAAGTCCAGCTCCTCCACCACCTCCAGCACGAATCGCGCGAGGTGGTGCTCCGGCAGCCAGTCCAGCAGCGACGGCGGCAGCAGAAAGGCCTGCTGCACATTCCAGGGGCGGAACTTCTTGCTCATGCCCGGCATTCACCACGCGGGCCTCCCTCCGGGCAAGCCCCACCGCGATTACCGCGACACGCTCCTAGCGCGAGCGCAGTGTCTGCTGTTGCTGTTGCCTGTTTTGCGCCTTCCTGTTGAGCTCAATGGCGGTATGGATGGCCGCGCCACCAATCACCGCGGAAGAGCTCTTGGCGGGAGGCGTGCCCGTCGCTTCATCGCGAGGTTCACAGACGCAGCCCGCGCTGTTCATGATGACCACGACCGCGCCCAGTCGCATGTCGAGGTCCTTGCAGATGGTCCGGCATTCCGCGGCGCGCTCCTTGGGCACTGTGAGCGTGGCGGGCCGGGCGACGGTGCAGCTTGAGAGGGCAAGGGCTGTGAGGAAAACAAAGTTGGGTTTGTACATGGCCTCCTGTCTAGCAGAGAGAGACCGGACCCTGTATGTCTCCCAAACGCAGGGCCCCGAGGATACGCCTCAGTACACCCAGACACTCTTGCCTGCCACCCCGAGGACTACGCTACGGGCGTTCCATGGGATGACTTGCGCCCGGCGGAGGGCCTCACGGGAACATCAGGTTGCCGAGGATGACGGAGCGCTTGTCGCCCCCCGTCCACACGGTCAGCGTGTAGGGGCCTGGGCTCATGGTGTCCGTGGCCTCCGCCTCCACGATGAACTGGCCCACGATGCCCGCGGCGGTAGGCGCGGCCTGCCAGACGCGTAGCACGCGGAGCGCGGCCCCTTCGTGGGGAACCAGCGTCGCGCCCCGGGCCTCCCATGGCGCTCCCCCGCGCAGTTCCTCGCACTCGACGGCCACCGCAACCTGGGCTGCGGCGCGATAGGTCGTCGCGCTCCTTATTTTGAGGGCGTTGCGCGGATGGCGCACGAGTTGTTCATCATTCCAGCGCGCCCGCACGCCAGTCTTGTCCAGGTGCCTGATGGCCAGCATGCCGGTGAGGCCATCTGGCAGGCTCCGGGCCGCCTCCATCCGCGCCAGTTCTTCTCGAAGGCGCCGCATCTCTTCCTCCTTCTCCAGCAACTCGGCATGGAGCGAGTCCGCGCTTCGGGCCTGCCGGTGGACCTCCACCTGACGGTCGGCCAGGGTAGGGTGGGGCACCAGCCGGAAGGTCGCGCTCGCGGGCGCGGCGCCATCCGCGAAGTGGACGGTCATCCGCAGCTCCTCGCGGTCCTCCACGCTCGCGGAGGGCATCAGCGTCAAGGTGTCACCCGCCAGCCGCACGCGGGTGAAGTGCTGCTCACCTTCCAACTCCGCGCGGGCCACTGGTGTGTCGAAGAGCAGCAGCGTCCCCATTCCTGGGCTGATGCGCACCTCCGGATGCGGAATGGCGGACCGGGGAACCTGGAGGCCCACCGTGAGGCGCCGCGCTGTCGGTACCCATGGGGCGGCCGGAGACAGCGGGGGGCGGCCGTCTGTGTCATGAGGAGCGAGTGAACGAGCAGGAGCGCCGCGGAGGCATTCATCACGGGAGACCCCAGGTGTGGGAACGCGGTGTCACTCGAAGCGCCTCACTACCTTCAGGCCCGCGACGGTGCGAATGATGGGCTCGGCGGGCGGATGGTTTCCTCCCACGCGCGGCACGCCGCGCAGGTCGTCGCCCGGGTAGTTGAGCTCAACGCACACGGGGAAGCGCTCGCCGTCCTTCTCCGCTTCCGTGAAACGGCCGTAGATGCGTTCACTCACGCTGAGCCGCCCGCTCAGGGTCGCGTTCGCCAGGCCATAGGGCGTGGCCCCGACGCGGACGCGCACCCAGCCCTCGCTCACGGTGATGTTCGTTGGATCCCCTCGGTCGAAGTGCACAGAGCCCAGCTCTCCTATGCGGAGGCCCCGCGCCTCCATGGCCTGCAGCGCGCCCTCTGGGCACGGTTCGGAGGGAGGGGCGGGACGCACCTCGGGCCCGGCCGGGCAGGCCAGCGCGGTGCATGCGGCGGCCGCGACGGCGGCGCGCCGGGCCCGCGCGCCCACCGAGCGTGACGGGGGCGGAGAGGAGGGGGCGATATCTGGCTTCTTCACGGGTGAGGCTTCCTTCGGGTCGCGCGCCATGGGAGCGGCAGCGGTCGCGGGGAGGAGGGCCGCCGACGAGGGCGGGGCCGCGGCCTGGACAGCTTCCGGCGAGGTGCGCGGCGACGCCATTTCTGGACGCTCCGCCCTTGCTGGCGTCGCGCCATCGCGCCGCGTGAGCGCCCACGCGAGCGTCAGCGCGACCAGGGTGCCCACCATGAGCGCCAGCGCGGCGGGCCTCCAGGAGCGTGAGGCCCCTGGCGCAAGCCGCTTGGAGGGCGCGGCGGACCCTGACCCCGCGTCCCCTGGACCCACGCGGCCGACCTCGGCGGGAGGCCGGGCGCGCCCCGGCCGTCTGCCACGCCTGGGCGGCGCCATCGCGGATTCCCCCTGATGCAGCCAGCCCTCCAGCCCATCCCGTGGAGGAGGGGGCGCGGGGAGCTCGGGTGGCTCCTCCCACGACGCGCACAGGGGCCGGTCCCACGCGTCGTCCGCGGCGGCCAGCGCGGCCTCCAGGGCTTCAGCCAGGGCGGCGGCGCTGGGAAAGCGCGCCGTGGGCTGCTTCTCCAGCAGCCGCGAGCACACCGCGTCCAGCGGCCCGGGCACCCGCGGGTTCACGGCGCGCGGCGGCTCGGGGGGCTGGGAGATGACGTGCTCCACCTCCGACGGCGTTCTCGGGGCGGGGAAGGGCGCGCGGCCCGTCAGCACCCAGTAGAAGACGACGCCCAGCGCATACAGGTCATCCGCGGCGGTGGGCGCGTAGTGCGCCCCGTCCACGCCCGCATGCGACTTGCGGAAGGCCAGCGCCTCCGGGCTGCGGTACTGCGGTGTTCCCGGGGGGAGCACCTCCCGGGTGAGGCGGGGCGCGCCGGGATAGGAGCCCACGCCGAAGTCCACCAGCACGGGCGTCCCGGTGGCGTCGCGCACCATGATGTTGGACTCCTTGACGTCCCGGTGGAGGACG
Organism: Myxococcus sp. SDU36; assembly: GCF_030168875.1. Lineage (NCBI taxonomy): Bacteria > Pseudomonadati > Myxococcota > Myxococcia > Myxococcales > Myxococcaceae > Myxococcus > Myxococcus sp. SDU36. The sequence continues at coordinate 5,909,238 of NZ_CP077414.1, read as the reverse complement.
CCCTCCGCGTGCGCCGCCGCGAGCCCTCGGGCCAGCGCGAGCGCCAGCGCCGTCGCCTGCCGTGGACTGGGGTTCTCCTCGTCCACCCACTGGTTCAGCGGCCGGCCCTCCACCAGCTCCATCGCCAGGTAGAACCACTCGGGGGCCGTGTCCCGCCACAGGCCGCACGCGTGGAAGCGCACGACATTGGGGTGGTCCAGCCTCCGGAGGATGTCCACCTCCCGCTGGGCCCGACCGCCCAGCGCGGCGATCGACTGGAGCTTCAGCGCGACGCGCGCGGTGCCCCGCCGGGCGCGGAAGACGGCGCCGCAGCCACCCATCCCGAGCAGGCCCTCCACGACGAAGCCCCCTACCTGGGTGCCGATGGCCACGTCTCCTCGAAGGCGCTGTCCCTTCATTCGTCCGCCCCTCCTGCCAAGGTCATCGCTTCCCTGTCGCATGGGGCTTGTCTCTGGATGGACCCGGCATGGCGAAGGCGGGACGCGGTCCAGCAGCGGGAGTTTAGCTTCTCTAGAACTCTAAAGGTAGAGACTTGCCCTCTGTCCCAGCCATCCCGTCGGATGCGCTACGTTCTCCCGCGTATGGACGAACAACTGGGCATGATGGTGGGAAAGGCGGCGCGCGAGGCGCGCGCGCGCCTGGGGTTGACGCAGGTGGAGGTGGCGGCCTTGGTGGACATGCACCCCATGGTCTACAGCCGCGTGGAGCGGGGAAAGATGGTTCCCAGCGCGGGCATGCTGCGCCGCCTCAGCATGGTCCTTCGCGTCTCCACGGACGAGCTGCTGGGGCTGGCCCGGCCCGGCAAGGAAGAGCGGCGTGATGTGGAGAAGGAGCCGCCGCTCCTGCGCCGGCTGGTGACGCTGGCGCGTGAGCTGGACGAGCCGAAGCTGGAGGCGCTCGTCACGATGGCTCGCGCGCTGGGCCGATAGGATGCGTCAGGGCTCGGTCGTCTCGTTGAAGTGGGCCGCTCCGAGCTCATGGGCCTCCAGCCCGGAGGGGAAGAGCCGCTCGTCTCCAGGCTCCGCCTCGTCGCGGTGCTGGCTGGCCTCGGAGATGAGGCGGGCGAGCTCCTCGGCGGCTTCCTTGCGGCCATAGGGGCGGCCGCCGCTGGCCTCCCGAACCTGGACGAGGCAGTTCCGCAGCGCGTCTCGCAGCTCCTCCGCGGTGGTGTAGCGTTCATCGGCACGTTTGCGGAGGGCCTTCCGCAGCGCGGCCCGGAACCCCTCGGGCAAACCGGCGGTTGCCTCCTCCACGTCGTCTGGCTTGTAGGCGTCCAGCAACATCATCAAACGCGTGAGCGGAAGCGAGGGTTCCTCCTCCACGGGCGCCCGCTGCCGCCACGGAAGAGGCACCGCCGGCCATTCCAGGGCGGAATGGAAGAGGTGGCGTCCCGTGGCCAGCTCCAGCAGGACGAGGCCCAGCGAGAAGAGGTCCGCCGCGGGAGTCAATGGCAGGCAGTGCAGGTACTCCGGCGAGGTATAGGCGGCATCTCCCTTGCGCAGACCGCCCTGGGTCTCCTCGCGCCCGCGAAGATGCGTGTAGGCCGCGCCGAAGTGCGTCAGCTTCACCTCTCCGCCCATTCCCACGCTCACGTTGCGCGGGCTCACGTCCCGGTGAATCAACCCCAGCCGCGCCCCTTGGTCATCTGTCAGGCGGTGCGCGCATAGGCCAGCGCGTCCGCGACCTCCGCGCCCACGTACAGTGCGAAGGCGGTGGAGACGGGCTGGCGCCGCAGGGCCATCAGGTTCAACACGCCGTCAAGGGTGGGGCCGTCCACGTACTCCATGATGACGTAGGGTTTGCCTGAATGGACGGTGAACAGGTGGACCTTGGCGATGGCCGGGTGGTTCAGCCGGTAGGCCAACTGGACCTCTTCCACCAACCGCTGCCTGCGCTCGAACGTGGCGGGCGAGCTCACGCGGCGGATGAGGACCGGGCCGCTCAGGCCGTGGCGCTCCTGTCGCTCGGCCCGCATGAGGACCTCGCCGTTGGGGCGTGAGTCCAGGGTGCTGACATAGATGTACCGCGTTCCCGCGACCTGGAAGAGGGTCGGCCGTCGCGCGGGATGCGCGCGGGCCTGTTCCTCCTCGGTAATGGGGCGGAGCCTGGGTTGCGGGGGGCGGATGAGCACGGAGACTCCCGGATGCAGGTTGTAAACCTTCTCGGTTTATCGTGTGATTGAAGCCAGGTGAAGAGGCGCGCCTTCACCCCCCCCGGTGGATGAGGCGTGGGCCTCATCCACCCGCGCGAGCGACGTCTCAGCTCCGGCGGCGGCGCGGCAGGGCCAGCGGCGCGGCGGCCATCAGCAGGGCCCACAGCGGCGCGCTGCCCGCGGCGGCGCAGCCTCCGCTCTCCTCGTCCGGCTCATCCGGCTCCATGTCCGGCGTGCCCTGGCCCACCTTCACGCTCAGCTTCGTGGCGGCGGCCCGGTCTCCGTCGGTGTGGAGGTCCGCGTTGGAGGAGTTGCCAGCGCCGAAGAGCGTGAGGGTGACGTCCGTCGCGGGGGCGACGAGGCTGAAGTTGAACCGCAGCTCGTTGCTCGCGAAGGGCTGGGGCTGTGCGTGAGTCAGCTCGGCGCCGAGCTTCTTCATGCCCTCACCGGGCTGGAGCGTGGCCGCCGTGCTGTCCACGGCGATGCCCACGCCGCCCGTCCTGGCGGGACCGCCCCGGATGATGAAGGTGTACTGGCCGGTGGCGCCCGGCGCGAGCGTGGCGGGCCCTTCGAGCGCGACGGTGGGGCGCTCCCCGCCCTGGTGGCAGGTGCTGCACGTGGGACCCTCCTTGCCCGTCTGGCCGGTGACGCCCGTGCTGGTGGCGGAGGCGGGGACGGAGCACAGCGATGACACGACGACGACGCCCGCGATGCGGAACGGAAGACGCATGGACACTCCAGAAGATGGGTGAAACCCGGTGGTGCTACAGCCGGGGCCCCGCGTGCGCGGAGCCCCGGAGACCTCCGCCTAACGCAGCTGGAGCAGGGAGAAGGACAGGCCCTGCGTCGTCAATGTGGGCCGGCCGTTGTCGCCCAGCACGTGCAGCGTCGTGGAGGCGGAGCCCGCGCCGAACTCGGTGTAGAGCGTCTGGTTCTCGGTGTGGAAGAGGAAGCTGCTGCCCGAGGTGGCCGGGAACCCGGTGTTCCGCGTCGCCGTCAGCGTGTTGAGATTCAGCGCCCACCACTGCCAGCCGGCGCCGCTCGCGATGCCGCGGGGGTGCGCGCCCTCCTGCACCGGGGCGACGCTCTCATCCAGCACGCGCAGGTACGCCGTGCCCGACGGGCCGGGGACCAGCGAGCCCGCGGTGCCGCCGCCCACGAGCTCCGACAGCGAGCGGTGGAAGCCAGTGTCGAAGGTGCGCGTCTGCGGGTCGAACCGCAGCAGGCACGGCTCCGGCGCCGCGTCGGCCGACACCCGGTGCACCGCCGCGCCGTAGGCCTCCGTCGCGACGTAGACCTTGCGGTCCGGGCCGAGCACGGCGTCGTGCGCGTAGCCACACCGCTCATCCGTGACGACGGTGGCCGTGTCCGTCGCCGTGTCGACGGCCACCACGCCCGTCCGCGGAGTGATGCCCACGCCGGCCACGGGACGCCAGCCCACGGGAATGATGAGCTGTCCGTTGTCCGAGACGACCGAGCCCGAGAAGGCCATCTCGGTGTCGGGCACCTCCAGCGCGTCCAGCGCGATGTTGCCGGTGACGGTCATCTCCGTGGGGTTCCAGATGACCGCCTGCGCGGTGATGCCGTCGAAGAAGTACGCCTTCGTCGCCGACACGAACTGGAAGTTCGCCTGGTACTCGCCCAGCGACATCACACCCAGGCTGGCGAAGCTCACCGTGCCCGACTGCTCCAGACGGCCGTCCTCGGTGAGCGAGTAGCGCGTCACGACGGGGCTGTCATCCGACACCACGTAGACCTGGCCCGACTTGCGGATGCCCACGCCCAGCGCTCGGCCGGACACCTTGATGGCGCCGTCCAGCGACAGCTGCGCGGTCTGCTCCGCCTCCCGCGTCACCACCACGTAGCTCTCCGCCGGGTCGGCGTTGAGGTCCTGCGTGGTGATGGCGTACAGCGGGCCGGTGGAGTCGTCGCCGGAGTCGTCACAGCCGCCCATCAGGGACAGCGCGAGCGCGGCGGCGGAGAGTCGGAGACCCGAGCGGGCAATGAGCTGCTTCATGAAGACGGCCTTCCTGGAAGTGGAGCGAGGCGCCGTTTCATCCGGAGCGGAGCTGTAGGCTTTGGATGAAAACGATACGCATTCTCAATTTCAGGAGTTGTTTAGGCGGAATTCATGAAAAGTCAAGAATCAGACGGGCGCGTCAAGCCACGGGGCTTGGGCCGCGCAAGGGCAGCACGACGGTGAAGGTGGCGCCCTGGCCCGGGGTGCTGGCCACGCTGATGCGGCCTCCCAGGGCCTCCACGAGCTGGCGGGTGATGAAGAGGCCCAGGCCCAGTCCGCCGTAGTGGCGGCTGGAGACGGCGCGCTCGAAGCGGCCGAAGATGCGCTGCGCGTCCTCCGGCGGGAGGCCGATGCCGTGGTCCTCCACCTCCAGCGTCGCGTGTGTTTCGTCCGAGCGCACGCGCACATCCACGGGGGCGCCGTGGCCGTACTTGAGCGCGTTGGACAGCAGGTTGGTGAGCACCTGCTCCAGCCGCATCCGGTCCCACTGGCCCGTCACGGGCCCGGGCGAGTCCACCGTCACCTGGACCCCCGCTGTCCTGGCTTCCGTCTCGAACCGGCGGACGGCCTCGTGCGCCAGCTCATCCAGGTCCACGGGCTCCAGGTTCAGCTCCATCCGGCCGCGGGCCAGCCGGGACACGTCGAGCAGGCTGTCCACCAGCGTCGCCAGGCGCGTGGTCTGCCGCTCACTGGACTGCACCCGCTGCGCCAGCTTCTCCACGTCCAGGGGGCCCTCGCCGCGAAGCTGGCGGTACAGCAGCTGGAGCTGGAGCTTGAGGTTGGTGAGGGGCGTGCGCAGCTCGTGCGCGGCGATGCTGAGGAAGTCGTCGCGCACCTGGACGGCGTCGCGGGCCTCGCCGGTCAGCCGCTGTTGTTCCGTGTTGGCGGCCTCGGCCGTGGTCCGGGCGCGGACCTCCGAGCGGGTGATGAAGAACAGCAGCAGCGTCACCAGCAGCCCGGCGCCGATGACGGTGCCACGCTGCCCGGTGGTGCCGGTGGCGAGGAAGGCCTGGCTCGCGCTGAACCGCAGCGTCCAGGTCTGGCCGGCCACGGGTATCCTCACGTCCTGCTGGAAGACGGGGGCCCCGCGTGACGCCGGGTGGTTGGACGCGTAGAGGCGCGCGGCGTCGCGGACCTCCGTCCCGTCATACACCTCCAGGTCGATGTTCTCCTTGAAGCCGATGAAGCGCAGCTCGCTCGTCAGGTCCTCCATGGCGAGGGGGAGGTAGACGAAGCCGCGCGGATTCTCGGTGGGGGCCCCAGGGGGCCGGGCGTCCCGCGGAGGGGTGTACACGGGGATGAAGAGCACGAAGCCCACGCGGCCCGCGGCGTCCTCCCAGCCTTGGATGAGCCGCACCTTGCCCGTGGCGGCCAGGCGCCTCGTCTCCAGCGCGCGCAGCATCGCGGCCCGGCGGCTGGGCTCGGTGAGCATGTCGAATCCCAGGCCCTGCCGCGTGCGCGCGTCCAGGGGGTCCATCATGACGATGGCGGTGTAGGCCGCGCGCGGGCCCGGGGGCCACACGGGAGGGCCTGGCGTCTGCCTGTCGCGGACCTCCGCGTCGTACCGGGCCACGTCCTCCGGCCGAAGCCACCGCGCGAAGCCGATGCCCTCCAGCTCCGGGAAGGTGCGATTCAACGTCAGGCTCTCCATGTAGGCGCTGAACTCCGCCTGGTCCACGTAGCGGCTGCCGGTGAACAGCCCATGCACCCCCAGGAACAGGGACTCGTTCAGCTCCAGGCGCTGCTGGAGGCCCAGCACCCCGTGTTGAACCGCGTCGTCGAAGCGGCGCAGGCGGCGCTCGTGGATGCTCTGCTGCACATAGGCCGTCGCCGCGGCGGTGATGAGCAGCCCCACCAGGACCACGCAGTAGGCGGCGGCGTTGCGGCGCAGATGGGAGGAGGAGCGCGGTGGCACGGTGGGGGGAGAAGGCTGGAATGGCGTCTGCCCGGGAGCCAGTGCCGGACGATGCTCTTGTAACGTCCTGGCCGGCTCGGGCGTTCGCTACATGAATGAGAAGGTGGGATTTCGTTCACCGGGGTACCGGGGGGCCTTGGCATCCGGTAGGTCAGGGCGGCGAACGAGGGAGGCAGCGTGCGGCACGTCATCGTCGTGGGTGCGGGACCGGGGGGCCTGTCGGCCGCCATCAACCTGGCGGGGCAGGGCTTCCAGGTCACCGTGGTGGAGAAGGACGCGGTGCCCGGAGGGCGGATGAAGGGGCTGACGCTGGGCGCGTCGGCCGAATACGCGGTGGACACCGGGCCCTCCATCCTCCAGTTGCCGGGGGTGCTGGAGCAGATATTCCGGCGCTCGGGCCGGCGGCTGGAGGACTACGTCAAGCTGCTCCCGCTGGACGTCAACACGCGGGTGCACTTCTGGGACGGCACGCACCTGGACACCACCCGGCACCTGGACCGCATGGAGGCGGAGCTGGAGAAGTTCGGCCCGCGGCATGCGACCGCGCTGCGCCAGTGGATGGAGGACGGGCGGGAGAAGTACAGCATCGCCTACGAGAAGTTCATCTGCACCTCCGCGGACAACCTGGGCTACTACGCGCCGTGGCGGCTGGCGTCCGCGCTGCGCTTCAAGCCCTGGCAGACGCTGTACCGGCAACTGGACGGCTTCTTCCACGATGACCGGCTGACGTATGCCCTGGCGTACCCGTCCAAGTACCTGGGCCTGCACCCCACGACGTGCTCGTCGGTGTTCAGCGTGATTCCCTTCCTGGAGCTGGCCTTCGGTGTCTGGCACGTGGAGGGCGGCTTCCGCGAGCTGTCGCGCGGCATGATGCGCTGCGCACAGGATTTGGGCGCCACCTTCCGCATGGGCGCGCCGGTGGAGCAGGTGCGCGTGGAGGCGGGCCGCGCGGTGGGCGTGAAGCTGGTGGGCGGCGAGGTGCTGGAGGCGGACGCGGTGGTGGTGAACGCGGACCTGGCCTACGCGGCGCAGTCGCTGATTCCGGCCCAGGCGCGGGAAGGCTCGCGGCTGACGGACGCGGCGCTGGAGCGGGCGAAGTATTCGTGCAGCACGTTCATGGCGTACTACGGCCTGGACACGGTGTACGCCGACCTGCCGCACCACCTCATCTACCTGTCGGAGTCCGCGCGGCGCACGGACCGCGACACGCTGGAGGACCGGCACGTCGACCTGGAGGACCCGCCCTTCTACGTGTGCAACCCGGGCGTGACGGACCCGTCCGGCGCGCCCGCGGGCCATTCGACGTTGTACGTGCTGGTGCCCACGCCGAACACGGGCCGTCCGGTGGACTGGGCGAAGACGGAGCAGGCGCTGCGCGAGCGCATCCCCGCCATGCTGGAGAAGGTGGGGCTGAAGGGCGTGCGCGAGCACATCCGCGAGGAGCGCTACTTCACCGCGGAGACGTGGCGGGACGACTTCAACGTATTCCGGGGCGCGGTGTTCAACCTGTCGCATACGTGGCTGCAGCTGGGGCCGCTGCGGCCGAAGGTGAAGAACCGCGACATCGAAGGGCTGTACTTCGTGGGCGGCGGCACGCACCCGGGCAGCGGCCTGCTGACCATCATGGAGAGCGCGAACATCGCCGCGGACTACCTGACGCGCGAGGCGGGCAAGGGACCGCTGCCGGGCTGGCCGTATGTGCCGCCGCTGGAGCCGGAGGCGCCCGCTCAAGCTCGCGCGGGGTGAGCGCCGCGCCATCCGGTGGCGCGCCCACCCGGCAGGCGGGGAAGGGCCGCCCGCATCCGCCGGGCGGGACAGGGGCGAAGCTGGCATAGTCGGGAGGCATGCCCTTCTTCATCCCATTCGCGGTGGGTGGCCTGGTGCTGACGGCGCTGGGCCTGGGTGTGCGGAAGGTCCTGACGGAGACGGGCGTCACCCCGCCAGGGGATGCCCGGCGGGCCCAGGCGCGTGAGCGGCACCGCGCGGCCGTGGCCGCGCTCCGGGCGGACCGCCTCCAGGTCCGCGACGGCGTGGCCACCTACGGCGCGCTCCAGGCGCGGGTGCACGCGGAGGTGCTGGTGCCCTTCGGCGCGCTGCTGGAGCGGCTGGAGCGCTGGGGGTACGTCCGGGAAGCCGAGCTGCTCGACGCGGAGGCGCTGGAGGCGCTGCGCGCGCTCCTGCGCCAAGCGCCGTCCCGCGCGACGCGGCGCGGTGGGCCCTTGTTGGGCATGGGCGCTCAGGTGCCCGCCGCGCTGGAGTCCGTGCTGGCGTGGTTGGAGCGGGGCTGGCTGGACGAGGAGTCGCCGCCGGTGGTGCTGGATGGGACGTCGTTGTACGCGGCCCTCTCGGCCCGCGGCATCCTCGCGGGGAGCCCTCCGGAGGAGGGCGCTCGGGCGCTGGATGAAGCCTCCGGGCTGCTGGCCCGGACGGCGGCGTTCCTGGGCGCGCTGCGCACGCGGCTGACGGCGCTGGAGGAGCGGGTGGCGGGGCTGCAGGGGCGGGCTTCGGCGCAGCTCGCCTACCTGGACGCGGCCAGCTTCGAGGAGGGCGGCGAGGAGCCCCGGGAGCGGCTGACGCGACTGGCGGTGCTCGTGGGCCAGCTCGCCGTGCTGCTGCGCACGCCCGTGCTGAGCGCCGAAGGGCGCCTGACGCCCCTGCTCGCCGCGCGCGTGGAGGACGACGCCCCGTCGCGCGACTGACGGCGCGCGGAGGCGCCGCGCGCGTGCCGCTCCAGGCGGCATGGGGCCCGCGCTCATGCACGGGCGAGCCGCCGCCTCAGACGTAGCGCTCAGCCATCTGCGACACCTGCCCCGTCGCGTGGCTCACGGCCGAGGCCGCCTGCTGCGTGGTGTCCAGGTGCCGCAGCGTGTCCGTCGTCAGCTCGTCCAGCTCGCGCACCGCCGCGAAGAGCTGGTCCACGCCCGCGTGCTGCTGCGACACGGCCTCCGTAATCTGCCGCACCGCCACCGCGGACTCCTTGGACAGGCCCGCCAGCTCGCGCAGCCGTTCGCCGCTGTGCCGCAGCGGCTCCAGTGCCTCGGCCACCCCCTCCGCGCCCTGGTCCGACATCGCCGTGGCCTGCTGTGTGGCGGAGGCCATGCCCTCCAGCAGCCCGCGCACCTGGTTGGTGGCCCGGACGGACTGGTCCGCCAGGTCGCGCATCTGCCGCGCCACCACGCCAAAGCCCTTGCCGTGCTCGCCCGCGCGCGTGGCTTCAATCGCCGCGTTGATGGCCAGCATGTGGGACTGGTCCGCCAGCGACTTCACCACCTCCGACACGCGGCCCACCTCGCGGGCGCGCTGCTCCAAGTCCAGCATCTGCTCGTGCAGCCCGGCCGCGATGTCGCGGATGGCGGTGAGCCCCTTCTCCGTGCCGGCCAGGGACTCCTCGCCCAGCTTGCCCACGGCGGCGGCGCGCTCGGCCACCTGGAGGATGCTGGTGGCGCGCGAGTGCGTGACGTGAGACGCCCGCTGGATTTCCTGCGCGGTGGCGCGCGCCTGGTGCAGCGCCGCGGCCTGCCGCGACAGCGTCTGGTTCTGCTGGGAGCTGGCGTGTGACAGCCGCTGGCCCGCGTCGGCCAGGTCCCCCGCGGAGGCGCGCAGCGAGCGCGGCAGCTCCTGGAGCCGCTGGTAGAGCTGCCACGTCGAGGCCGCCAGGTCGCCCACTTCATCCGAGGAGACCCACTGGGGCGGCGTGGCGCGGCCCTCCACCAGGGCCTCCAGGGACGCCCCCACCGCGCGAGCGCCCCGGGCCAGCCGGCGAGCCGCCCAGGCCGCGGTGAGGATGGAGCCCAGCGCGGCATACCCGCCGAGCACCACCACGGGCTGCACCAGCTCCGCCTCCAGTGGCCGCACCGTGGCCTGGACGCGCTCGGCCGCCGCGGTGTCTCCCCGCGCCGCCAGGTCCGCCGCCAGCGCGCCCATGCCGCGCTCCAGGCGCAGGTGCAGCGTGACGATGCTGGCCAGGCAGGTGATGAGCAGCGCGGAGACGACCATCGCGGGCAGCAGCCACGACTGGCGCGTGGCGAAGCCCTCACCCGCGGGCTTCGTGCTGGGCGCGCGCTGATAGGCGTCCAGCACCGTGGGCATCATCACCCGTTCGAACAGCATGTACGCCAGCGGGCTGCTGAAGAGGCCCGCGCTCACCGCCACCGCCACGCCCAGCATCACCACCGACGCCGGCCGGTCCAGCAGCAGCACCGCGCCGCCGTTGAAGAGGATGCCGCCCAGCGTCCACGACACCATCATCTCCACGAAGGCGATGCTGGCGGGGATGCGGATGAGCCGCTCCACCCGCGTCGTCCCCTGGGTGCTCAGGGCGCGCTTCATCAGCCACGGCATCACCACCAGGGGTTGCACCACCGCGCACAGGCCCAGCACCACCGGGGTGATGATGCCCAGGAAAATCTTGAACTCCCGCGCACCCGACAGGTCGAGCAACTGCATGTCGACGTAGACCGCGGGCGTGAAGGCCACCGTGGTGATGACGGACCGCAGCAGGTAGAGCCGGCGTAGCAGGGCGCCAGGGGTCGGTAGCGAGGAGGTGGCCATCGGGGAAGCGGTGCTCCTGGGTAACGGTGACCCCAGCGTGGGGCGCGAATGGCTCGCCGTCAATGTCCAGTCTTGTTCCGCCTCATCCAGCGTGTATGGAAATGCGGGGCTCCCCTGGTTGCTGGCCAGGCGAGCGGCCCTGGGGCGCCTGCGCGACCCCTTCGGCATGCCCACACTCTGGCTCCAACACGCTGTGTGCTGTGAAAGGAGACCCGTCATGGGCGAGTGGACCGACAAGGCCAAGGGCAAGGTCAAGGAAGTGGCCGGCACCGCGAGCGGCGACCGTGAGCTGGAGGCCGAGGGCAAGCGTGACTCCACCAAGGGCGCCGTCAAGGGGAAGATTGAGGACGCCAAGCGCGCCATCAAGGACGCGGTCGACTCCGACAAGCCGCGCCGGGACGAGCCCTAGCCGTCCCTCCCGGCTCCTGCCGGCCGCATGCAGGTGCCTGTGAATGATTCGGGCCGCGAGGAAGCCTTCCTCGCGGCCCGTTTCGTTTCAGCGTGAGGACCAGGAATCCCCGCTCCCTTCGTATCCGGTGTTGGACGGCCCTTTCGCGCCGTCGCAGACCCGAACGAGGGGGAGTCCTCCATGCAGGTGTCGCGAAGTTCGTCGTTGAGGGGAGACGTGTGTCCGCCGGGGGCACACGCGTCCGCCAGAAGCTGGCATCCGCGCTGGCTCCAGGGGGTGGTGGCCGCGCTGGCGCTCTGGGGCTGCGGTGAGCCCGCGCCCATGGGCGCCGAGCCGTCCCATGGGCCCGTCGCCGCGCGTACCGTCGAGGACGGCCTGGCCTGCACGCCGGAGGACATCGCGACCGGTGACTGGACGTGTACCGGCGGCTTCACCTACAGCCTGGAGTGTTACGCGCAGCAGTCAACCGCGGCCTGTGGCGAGGACACGAGCCCGAAGACGTGTACGTCGTACGGCACGTGCCGGCACTCGGACTTCGGCTTCTCGTTGGGCGGGCACGAGGCGGTCGTCCCACTGGGCGTGCAGCCCGGCGCCTCGTGCGAAAGGCACGCCCAGAACTACGTGTCGGCGAACGCGCCGTCGTCGACGTGGGGTGGCATCACCTGGCTCTGGTACATCGGTGGCAGGCCCGTGGGTGGTGGAGAGGAGTCCTCGCGCGCGGAGGGCGGGGCCTTCAAGGGCGCCACCGCGGGGGTGGGCGAGGAGTTCTGCTACATCACCTTCTACAACTACCCGGTGGTGAATACGGGCACGGGACCGCAGTGCGGCACGGTGGAAGCGCCCTGCACGGTGGCCTGCCTCAATCCCCAGACGTGCCAGGTGAACGGCGCCTGGGTCACCGACGCGGCGCAGTGCGGAACGATGACGGGGCCCTGCGGCCCTGGCAGTGGGACGCCGCTCTACGGCACCTGCCGCGACGTCAGCCATGGCGCGGCGCCGGACGCGGACTGTGGCGCGGGCTTCGTGGAGGGCCAGGCGCCCGCCACCGCCACCCAGGCGCAGGTGCAGGCGCAGGCAGCGGCGGAGTGGGCGGCCTCGGGGAGCCTTGGCGCGCCCGTGTATGACGCGCCCATCCTCTGCTCGGAGTGCCGCAGCGTCTTCTCGCTGTCCGCGCAGGAGGTGAACCGGCGCGTCTACGCGGCGGTGGCCATGTCCAACGAGCACCCGCGGCTGCATCTGCTGGCGGGCGCGGCGTACTTCCTGGCCCGCGACAACCCGGCGCTCTCCCAGGCGGAGCTGACGGCGGGGCTCAACGCCATCTCCACCGCGCTGGACGTCTACCCCTTCGACCCGGCGAAGGACGGCTCCGGCCCCCGGGTGCGGACGATGATTCGCATGCTCGCGCGGGCGGAGCCGCACCTGTCCACCGCGACGACGCCGGGCCGCGCGCTGCGGGCCTATGCGCGCGCGCTGCTGGCCAGCATGCACAATGGCCTGGACCTGGAGCGGGGGCTCGCCAACGCCCAGTCCTTCGTGGACCGCTATGGCGAGGCGGAGTCCTTCACCGAGGACACCTGGGCCCGGCTGCATGACCTCGCCCAGGGCAACGCGGCGCTGGCGGCGGCGGTGAATGGCGGTGGCATCGGCGCTGGCGTGGGCTTCCAGACCCACCACACCGCCTCGGTGATGCTCACCGCCAGGCCCATGGGCCCCCTGGGGGCCTTCGTCCTGCCGCGCCTTGGAGCGGATGGAACGCTGTCCGTCATGCCGGAGGAGGCTCGTTCCTTCGTGACGACCGCGGCCACCGCGGGGCTGTCCGCCGTGGAGCAGTACTCGGACATGCTCCATGACTTGAACACCGCCGAGCAGGCGTACCGCGCCTCCGTCGCGCTGAAGAAGCCCGCCCAGCAGGGGCAATCCCTGGACCACGGCGGCGAGCCCGAGGCGGCGTTGGTGGGCGCCCTGGCCACGCCGGAAGAGACGGCGCTCGCGGAGGCCATCGCGGCGGCGAAGACGCGCGGGACGGAGTTGAAGGAGACGCTCGGCGGCGTGAAGGAGGGCGTGTCGGTCGGCCTGGGGTTGGTGGCGGAAATCCTCAAGATTGATGGCCAGGCGCAGCTCGCCGCGGACATCGTGAGGTTCAGCAAGGCGCTGGGCACCACCCTGGAGGCGGTGGCGAAGTACGCGGAGAGCTCCATCAAGGTCGCGGAGAAGGTCGCCGGCTTCCTCGACGCGGGCTTGAAGGGCTTCCAGGTCATCAGCGCCGCCGTGTTCACCGGTCAGATGGTCGGCGCCGTCATCCAGCTCTTCTCCATCCTGCGCAAGCCGGCCGAGCCGCCCATCGAGCAGGTCATCCTCAAGGAGCTGCGCAATCTCCATCAGCTCGTCGTGGAGCTGCAGGGACGGATGCTCAGCCGCTTCGACCGGGTGGACCGGAAGCTCAATGACATCCACCGCGACATGCATACGCGCTTCGCCCTGGTGGACTGGGCGCTGGGCCGCGCCAACCAGAACGTGGAGGAGGTCCAGGAGGCCCTGTACGCCCTGCACGCGGGCCTCAACCGCGTGGACCAGAACATGTACGAATACTTCGCGGACACGAAGAACGACCCCTTCGAACTGGCGGCCTGGAACTACCTGGGCTGGGATTCGCGGCACCCCACTCCCATGCGCTACACGGAGGAGTTCGTCCCCGCGGAGACCCAGTTCTCCATCTGGGGCGCGGTGGACGCGCATGTGTCCACGGTGCTCGCGGGCATCGACGGGCGCGGCTCCAACCCGGACCTCAGCCCCGCGGATGAGCTGTCCACGCACAAGCTCTCCTACAACATCAACTACCTGCGCGAGTTCCCCGTGCAGTTGGGGCTGGGGCTGTCCATGTTGCACAGCGAGCGCATCTCCAGCCCGAAGGACTGGATGGCGGGCGCGGAGGCCTACGCGCAGCTCTTCGAGGAGCAGCCCGTGCTCGGCGGGCAGATGGTCTCCACCCGCCACAACGAGCTCATCACCCAGGGCACGAAGCTCGAGACGGCGCTGAAGAACATCGGCAAGCCGCTCTTCGCCGGGATTCACGCCCGCTACCTGGCCGACTGGGCGTGGATGAAGGTGCTCATCGAGCAGGCGGAGTCCACGTGGCGCAATGACCCCGCCCGGGGCATGCACGGCGTCGATATGTGGGGCGCTCCGGAGCAGGAGCCGGCGACGCACTTCCTGAAGCAGGGGGAGAAGCCCATCGTCCCCTGTGGCGGCGGCCAGTGGGGCGACTACAACGGCGACGGCGCGGCGGATTACCTGGGCGTGGACCCGGCCCGCTGGAACCACGACGTGCTGCGCCCCCTGCTCATCGCGGACAACATGAACGTGGACGGGGCCTCCATCGACCTGTGCGGCGAGGGGAGCTGGCAGCTCTACTCGGAGGTCTTCACGGGCCTCGGCGGCCTGTACGAGCGCAAGTACCGGCTGGAGTCCACGGTGTACGTCCGCTACACGTCCTGGGACACCGCGACGAACGCGTGGAAGTCCGAGCGGGTGTTCGCGCACCGCTTCACCGGAGGCCAGGAGTTCACCGCCATGGTGCGCGGGGTCGACCGGCCCACCTACAACCCGAACAACGCGCAGAACCCCCAGGAGTGGATGGTGAAGCGGTGGGGCTACGTCTCGCAGAACATCGCGTCGTCCGACTACGCCATGGCCACCGCCTTCCGCGCCGCCGTCCGCACCCGGATGGTGGACGTGCTGAAGTCCCAGCAGCGCCAGTTCTACGGCTCCATCGCGACGCGGATGAACCAGGCCGGTGACGCGTTGCAGGTCCAGGGGAAGCGGATGACGGGCACGCGGCTGGTGTGGCAGGCCTACGCGGCGCTCGCGTTGCCGCTATCGCTTGAGCATGACGAGCACCTGCGCGGACTGCTGTACGGCGAGGACGCCGTGCTGTCGGGGCACGACACCCTGCAAGACGTCGAAGTCACGCCGGTGATGAACGACGTGATGGACATGTACGCGCTGTTCAGCACCGCCGCCGAGCTCCCGGCCCACCACATCCTGGCGGACCTGCACCCGGCGGTGACGTCGCGTGCCGACCGGTTGAAGGCCGCCATCGACGCGTCCCTGGATGCCCAGGCCCAGGCGGGAGGCCCCGAGGCGAGCGCCTGGGTGGAGCCGACGCTGCTGCGGCTGCGGCTCAGCGTCCCGCAGTGACGCTCACGCGGTGACATGACGTGAGGTGGCGCGGGCCGCGGGGGGAACTTCCTCCGCGGCCCGTGCCGTTGCTACCGCTTCGCCACCGGCGGGCACGCGACCTCGAGGAACGTCGTCGTCTTCCCGCTCAGCATGACCCACAGGCAGCGCAGCACGCAGCCCGTCCCGAACTCCCGGTAGATGAGCCCCAGGTTGGCGACCACCTCTCGTCCGGTGATGACCCCGCGCATTGGCACTTCCCCCTTCTTCAGCGTTCCGCCCGACCCCGCCTGTTGCTGCCCGCCTGTCGCTGCCCGCCCGGACCCTTCTGCAAAGCAGCGGCCGTGCCTCGCTCGGACCTTCTGTCGGACTTCGGACGTGCCAAGCAGGCCAAGCCTCGTGATGGACGCCTGCTCTCCCTTCTCCTCCGGGGGGACGGCCGGCGGGTTGCTGGAGATTTTTCAGGGAGCCGCTCCTCGGCACCTCTGCCCACCGCGGGGTGTGCCCTGGGGGGAGGTGGGCCTGTTTCGGAGGCTTGCCCGGTCGCGGACTTTGCGACACGCCGAGCCCGGTGGCGCCTGGCGCGCGGCGCCTGAATCTTCGAGGTGTGAACGTGAGTCGGGTGGAAGGGAAGGAGGGATGGAGATGAGGTCATCACAGCTTTCGAGGATGGCAGCGCCGCTGCTCCCTCCAGGGCTCGCCCGAGGGCAGCGGGGCGTGTCGCGCCTGGTGGTGGGGACGGATTTCTCGCTGCGCTCCGAGTTCGCGCTGGCGCGCGCGCTGCGCCTCCCGCTGGCGCAGGGGAGCGTCTTCTGCGTGCTGCACGTGGCCCCCGTCCTGGACGGGCAGCAGGGGCCCGGTGGGACGCTGTCGGGGGAGCGCTGCCTGCGCAAGGCGGTGAGCTCCGTGTGCAGGCGGCTGCGCAGCCGCGTGGACATCGACGTGCGCGAGGAGCTGGGGCGGGGGGACCCGGTGGAGGTGGCGTCGGCGGTGGCGCGGACGTTGGGCGCGGAGCTGGTGGTGCTGGGGCGTCCGCACGTGACGTACCCGGTGCGTGCGCTGGCCGAGGATTCGACGGTGCGGCACATGGTGCGCCGGCTGGGCGTCTCCGTGCTGGTGGTGGTGCCGCACCCGGGCCGGCCCTACGGCAGGCCGCTGGTGGCGGTGGACTTCTCGCGCGAGTCGCGCAGGGCGCTGGAGCTGACCTTGCGCCTGTGCCCGGCGCCCGCGCTGGTGGACGTGCTGCACGTGGTGGATACGGAGGCGCAGGAGGCGGAGCTGCGCCGCGCCCACGCGCCGGCCGAGCGGTGGCTGCTGCTGAGGCAGGAGCGGGAGCATCAGGCGCGGGTGGCGCTTGGCCGCTTCCTCGCGCCCTACCGGGAGGCGGGCCGCGAGCTGGAGGTGCGGGTGCGCTGCGGTGAGCCGGCCGAGGAGGGCATCCTGGCGGAGGCGCTGGAGCGGGGCTCGGACCTGCTGGCGCTGGCCATGTCCGCCGAGGAGGCGCGCACGCCGCTGACGGAGCAGGTGCTGGCGCGCGCGAGCTGCGACGTGCTGGTGTCGCGCCACCTTCCGCCCGCATCCTGAAGCAGGCGGGCGCGCTCCGCGTTATGAACGCGGCCCGTGTCTCCTCGTCCTACAACAGCCCCCGCCGCCCCGGTGTCGCTCAAGGCCCGCTTCCAGAACGCGGGCAGTCTCTTCAAGCAGTTGCCGGGGACCTTCCGGCTCTTCTGGCAAGCCAGCCCGCGCGGCGCGGTGGTGCTGGGCGCGCTGACGCTGGTGGCGGCGCTGCTGCCAGCGGCCATCGCCTGGGTGGGCAAGCTCATCGTGGACTCGGTGGTGGCGGCGGCGCAGGGCTCGGTGGAGGCCCGCTCGCGGGTGTATGGGTTGGTGGGGTTGGAGTTCGGGTTGATGTTGGGCTCGGCGGTGGTGGAGCGTGGGCTGACGCTGACGCGCGAGCTGCTCCGCGCCAACCTGGGGAACCTGCTCAACGAGCGCATCCTCCAGAAGGCGCTGGCGCTGGAGCTGCAGCACTTCGAGGACTCGGCCACCTACGACAAGATGCAGAACGCGCGGCGCGAGGCGAACAGCCGGCCGCTGTCGCTGGTGACGCAGGCGTTCTCCATCGTCCGCAACGCCATCACCCTGGGGACCTTCGCCGCGTTGTTGGTGGCGCTGTCGCCGTGGAGCGTGGTGGTGCTGGTGGCCGCGTCGGTGCCGGCCTTCATCGCCGAGGCGCGGCTGGCCATGGCGGGCTTCCGGCTCTACTCGTGGCGCGCGCCCGAGGGACGCAAGCTGAACTACCTGGAGTGGATTCTCACGCGGGACAGCCACGTGAAGGAGGTGAAGCTCTTCGGGTTGGGGCCGCTGGTGCTGGGGCGCTACCGCACGCTCTTCCAGAAGTTCTTCGCGGAGGACCGGGCGCTGGCCTTCCGGCGGATGGCCTGGGGCCTGGGGCTGGGCGTCTTCTCGCTGGGGGCCTTCTACGGCTGCTACCTGCTGGTGGCGGGCCGCGCGGCGAGCGGGAGCATCAGCGTGGGCGACATGGTGCTGTACCTGAGCGTGTTCCGTCAGGGGCAGGCGGCGTTCCAGGGCATCCTGACCAGCGTGGGCTCCATGTACGAAGACGCGCTCTTCATGAGCAACCTGTTCGCGTACCTGGACATCCCCACGGGCGGCGAGGCGACGCGGGTGCTGCCGCCCCTGTCGCCGCCGCGAGGACAGGACAGCGCCATCGAGCTGCGTGACGTGTCCTTCCGCTATCCGGGGAAGGAGGCGTGGGCGCTGAGGAACGTGTCGCTGACGCTGAAGCCGGGACAGAAGCTGGCGCTGGTGGGAGAGAACGGGGCGGGGAAGAGCACGTTGGTGAAGCTGCTGTTGCGCCTGTACGAGCCGGTGGACGGCGACATCTTCTACGGCGGCGTCAACCTGAAGGACATGGACGTGGAGGACCTGCGCAGCCGCTTCGGGGCGGTGTTCCAGGACTTCGTGCGCTACCAGTTCAACGTGGCGGAGAACATCGGCCTGGGGCATGTGCCGGCGCTGGAGGACCGGAGCCGCATCGAGAAGGCGGCCGAGGAGGGCGGGGCCAGCGGGGTGATTACGGCGCTGCCGCAGCAGTTCGACACGATGCTGGGCGGCTGGTTCGAGAAGGGACAGGAGCTATCGGCGGGGCAGTGGCAGAAGCTGGCGGTGGCGCGGGCCTTCATGCGCGACGACGCGGAGGTGCTGATTCTGGACGAGCCCACGGCCAGCATCGACGCGGAGGCGGAGCACGCGCTGTTCGAGCGCTTCCAGGCGCTGGCGGCGGACCGCATCGCGATTGTGATTTCGCACCGCTTCTCCACGGTGCGCATGGCGGACCAGATTGCCGTGCTCCACAACGGGCAGGTGGACGAGCTGGGCAGCCACGACGAGCTGATGGCGAAGGACGGCCGCTACGCGCACCTGTTCCGGCTGCAGGCGCGCGGCTACCGGGACTGAGCAGGCAGCGCTCATGCCACTGTCTGGCGCGTGAGAATTCTCGGATTGCGAGGGTCCCCGCGGTCCGTGAATTTCGCGCGCGCAGGTCACTGTCTCATGGCAGGTTCACTCGCCATGTCGCGTGCTCAGGCTCCGAAGAAGGTCCATGTCGCTGGGTTGATGAAGAAGGCGGACCGTCTGCTGGACGAGATGCCGCCGCAGCTGGACCAGGCGATTCCATTGCTGCGCGAAGTCGTGGCGGCGGAGCCCGAGCATCTGCTGGGTCTCCACTCCCTGAGCTGGTGCTTGGACTCGACGCGCCGCATGGAGCCGCACCGATGGGAGCAGGAGCTGAAGGCGGAGCATTGGCGGCTTCGTGACCGCATCCTCGCGCTGACCCGAGGGACGAAGCCCGGTGGCGCGCTGACGCTCGCTCATCGTGCGCGCTCGCTGGCCCTGAGTCAGTGGGCGGAGGACCTGGTGCGGCGCAAGCCGACCGTGGCGCAGCTCGACGAGGCGGAGGCCGCGCTGGATGAGGCCGACAGCCTGCGGCCACTCCCTGACCATCAACGCGGGCGTCGTGGACTCGAAGCCTGGCGTGCGTTGACACAGGGCAAGAAGGAGCAGGGCTACCGCGAGCTGTTCTCCAAGCTGGAGGAGTCCCCCCGCGTGTGCGCCCAGGGCGTGACGGATGACACCGACCCGCTCAACTTCCAGGGCCTGGAGGGCGCCTTCTCCGATGAGGGCTTCCACGCATGGCTGCGGAAGCAGAAGCCCGCGGCGCGCCCCAAGGGGAAGCAGGCCAAGGACCTGGATGCTGGGCTCCTGCTCGCGGCGGGGCTGGACGCGAAGCCGTTCTTCGGGCGTGGCTTCGAAGGCAACAGCCGCACGGGCCGGGTGCTGGCCCTGGTCGCGCTGGGGGCGGACCTGGAGGTGAAGGACTCCAGCAAGCACAGCGTGCTCCACCTGGCCGCGATGGTGGATGACGCGGCGCTGGTGAAGGAGTTGCTGCGCCTGGGCGTCACCGCCGACGTCGTCGATTCGAAGAAGTCCACGCCGCTGCATGTCGCGGCCGAGCACGGCAGCGTGTCCTGCATCGCCCCGCTGGCGAAGGGCGGCGTGCCCGTGGATGCGCTCGATGCGTCAGGGCGGACGGCGCTCTTCGAAGCGCGTCAGGCCGACGTGGCTCAAGCGCTCATCGACGCGGGCGCGAGCCCCAACGCGGGTAAGGGTTGGACGCCGCTGCATCAGCACGCGCGCTTCAAGGAGCGAGGCCCCGTCATCGAGGTCCTGCTCAAGGTGGGGGCGGATGTCTCGCTGAAGAATGGCAGCGGCCAGACGCCCGTGCAGGAGGCGCTGGAGCACCAGAACGCGTCCCTCGCCCAGCGCATGGGAGCCAAGGTCTCCTCGGGCAAGGCCGGCGCGTTGGACGTGCAGCCGCTGCTGGAGGCGCTGGCGCGTCAGCGCAAGGCGCTGCTCAAGGCCTGGTACTTCGAGGACAAGGACGTGGACGGCGTCGAACAGGTCCTGAAGGGGCTCGCGCTTCAAGGTGCCACGTCGTGGGACCAGCTCGCGGCCGCGCTCCAGGGCGGGCTCCCGTGGACGGCGATGGCGGTGGTGCAGCTCGCGCGGGATGTGCTGCCGGCCGAGGAGAAGACGCCCCGTCTGTCCAAGCTGCCGCGCTTCGTGCGCGGGGACCTCGTGGTGAAGGGCGACGTGCACGTCGACGGGCCGCTGCTCGTGACGGGAGACCTCACGGTGGAAGGTGTGGTGCGCAACGCGGGGATGGAGGGGATGCTCGTGGTGGGCGGCACGCTGCGCGCCACGGGGCTGGACACGGACGGCGAGGTCGTCGTGGGCAAGGACCTGGAGGCGCGGGTGGTGTGGGGCCACGGCAACGACGCCTCGCTCCGGGTCGGCGGCGTGCTGAAGGCGGGCGTGGTCATCGCGGACGACCACGACATCCAGGCCAAGGTGAAGGCGAAGCACCACTACGAGAACGGCGAGTTCGACGCCTCGGACGCGGCGCTCAAGAAGCTCTTTGTCGCCAAGGCCTTCGCCAGGTCGGAGCTGGACCGGGACAAGCTGTTCAATGTGCTGCGCAAGGACGGGGCCGTGCAGGTGTAGACGCGTGCCGCGGGTGGCGAGTGCGCCGCCATTGCATACACCCTCCTGGGGTGCTGCAAGCTGCGTGGCACCCGCGATGACTTCGAGCGCCTCGCCGGCTGAGTTGCCGGTGATGCAAACTCCGTCCAGGCTTCAAGTGGCTGCCGGGCGCGCTCGGGCGGAGGGACACCCTCGGAGCGGAGGATGCGCAGGTTCAGGGCGCCCGAGCGGTGGGCGCGCGGGATGCCGGCGCGACCGAACGTCGCGACGAGGGACTCCAGGCGGGTCCAGGCCGTGCGGGAGACGTGCAGTTCCTCAAGGCAGCTTGTGTTGCCGGCGGCGGCCTGTCCACCACTGCAGCCACTGCATCGGTGACTGATGCTTCCGGTTTGTCTGCGCTATCATGTCCTGCGTGGAGCCGTGGCGCCGCCAGCACTTCGTGAGCGTGTCCCTGTTGCGCGCCCTTGGCGGCTGCGGCTCGGCCACGGTCAGCACGAAGCCCTCGGCGAAGTGGGTGGGGCCGACAATCCCTGGCCCGGTGGGCGGGACGGTGCAGACGACCATCTACTACGGCCCCTGGCTGTGCAACGCCGCGCTCTTGGCGCGCTGCGAGCGTCGGTGCGTGGCCGAGGGGCACGTCCCGCTGCTGGGCTGCATCTGGCTCGCGGACATCAAGGGCGACTGGCAGGGGCGCTGGTGCTCCCGGCGGCGGCAGGTGGGGGCTTGGCCGTCACCCAGTGAGGCAGCGCAGAGGCTCGCACGGGGCCTGGGGACTCATTCCGGACGCGGACTTCATCTGCGATGGGTGTCTCAACGGGATTCACCTGTGCGGCTTCGCCACCCGTGAGGAAATCCTGGAGGCCCTCGGTGCCCCGACGTCTCTCCTGAAGTTCGTCCGCGCGGTGACGCGGCGTGCGGCCATCGGCGCTGGCCCCTGAGACGCTCGGCGTCCTGTAGGAAAGTGCGCGTTCGCCTGCGCCCGCGTGCCATTTAATAGGCGGTACGCCAGGTGTGTGATTCAGGGCATGCCTGTCATCATTCGCGGGGCGCGTGTCCGATTCCTGCAATCGAAGCCAGGCGATGGGCCGAAGCCGCCGCCTCGCCCGCCATGCGAGTACTGCGGGAAGGCGTCGCACAAGTTCGCCGCCGCGTGGGGCTGGCACCATGGGAACCCCACCGAGCTACGTGAGAACATCCTGGCGGGCCGCAAGTCGAAGGAGCACCCCTGGTATACAGGGCGCTGGACCATCGCAGCCCACCACCTCATCTGCTCGGAGGCCATGGCGGATGACGAGCTGTGGGCACGTTTCTGCCGAGATTTCGGCTACGACATCAACCGGCGCGAGAATGGTGTCATGCTGCCGATGGTGCTGGCCGTGGCATGCGAGCTCCACGTCCCCGTCCACATCGGTCCCCATTCTGGAGGGTGGGCCTTCGACATGGATTTGGCCTATCCGGAAGCGGTCAAGCGGTTGCTTGCACAGGTTGCGCAGGTGGCTGCTGGTGGCGCCTTCTGTTCCAACCCCAACGGGCTGACGGCTGAGCTGGACGATGTGAGCCAGATGATTCTTAGGAAGTTGGCTGCTGGCCAATGGACGCTCACGACCGATGGGCTGGACTACCTACCTGGGGGGAGCGGCTGTGCTGGAGTTGAGAGCATCCAGGACAAGCCGCGACGCGCGTGTCCTCGCGGCCGAAAGCATGGAGCCAGTCATGGTGACACCGGTGCCGCGTTGGCGCGGCGTGCTCTCCAGGTGGGGGAGTAGGCCATGCAAGACGACTACTGCGTCCTCGTGCGTGCGCGGTCCCAGCAGCACCCGCTGCTGACGTGGGACCAGGGGTACCTCCCCTTTCTCAAGCCCGCGCCCGTTGTGGTCCACGAGCCGGTGAAGCTCAAGTGGGGGGAGCCCATTCCGCCCAGGCCGGTCATGGTGGACCACCACAGCCTGCCAGCGCCAGTCGTCTCCACCAGGGTGAAGGAGGCGCTGGAGGCTGTCGCTCTCCGCGGTGTCCAGCTCGTCCCCGCAGACGTTCAGGCAGGAGATTTTGTGCTGCGTTACTGGCTGGTTCACATGTGGAAGTCGATTCGCTGCATGGACCGGAATCGCTCCATTTTTGAGGCATCCCGGAGCGGATTGATTCTGTTGAGCATCGACAAGCTCTTCCTGGATGAAGCGGTGCTTGGCGAGACTCCTCTCGAAGAACGCCTGGTCTTTCGCCTCGCCGAGTCCGTGGTCCACGTCTTTCACCGGACGGTAGTTGAGCGGGTGCTCGCCCTGTCACCGCCGCCGGAAGGGCTGCGCTTCATCCCTGTGTCGGAGTGGGGTGACGCTTCCGGATTCAGGTGAGCGATTTCCGACCCCTCTGACGCACTCCCCTCAGCCCTTGGGCAGGTGGTCCCGCACCACGCCGAGCCAGTACTCTTTTCCATAGTACTGGCTCATCTTCCCGATGAGCTTGCCCTCACGGAACAGCAGGAACGTGGGGATGCCGAAGAGTCCGAAGCGCCTGGCCAGGTCCTCGTACTGGTACGCGTTCACCTTGACGACGCGCATCGGGGCGCCATCCAGCTCCGCCAGCAGCGCGGGCTCGGCCGCCGCGTAGATGTCGCAGTTTGGGCAGCCGTCACCCCAGAAGTCCACGACCACCAACTCGCCCTTGGGTTCGAGGACCAGCTGGTCGAAGTTCTCCGCCGTCCCCTCGTAGCTCACGGGATGTGCCATGGCCTCCTGCCTAACGGGCTCGAGCGTCGTGTTCAATCCGCTCACGGGGCTCGCGGCTCGAAGTCCTCGCCAGCGCCCCCGCCCCGGCGCTCGTACACCGTGCCAGCGGGCAG
Organism: Myxococcus sp. SDU36; assembly: GCF_030168875.1. Classification (NCBI taxonomy): domain Bacteria; kingdom Pseudomonadati; phylum Myxococcota; class Myxococcia; order Myxococcales; family Myxococcaceae; genus Myxococcus; species Myxococcus sp. SDU36. Next base: position 5,885,614 of record NZ_CP077414.1, on the reverse strand, counting down.
TGGGCCGTACCAGACGGCATCCTCGGGGCTGTGGAGCAGCGGACGCGCCCCCCGCGTGGCGTTGAACACCCCCACCTCGCCCCCCTCCGAAGGCAGGGTGAACGGGAGGTGCCACGGTCCTCGGGCCACGTCGCCGCTCGCCTCCAACCGGAGGGCCGCGCCGGCCTCCAGGACGCCGGCTGGAAGTCGGTAGCGCACCGGCGCGCGCAAGTCGGAGGTGACCTCGTAGTCCTCCAGGCGCAGTGGAGCGGTGCCGCGGTTGTGGAGCTCCACGAAGCCCGTGCTCCCCGAGGCGACCGCGCGGATGACCAGTGGGCCTGTTCCGTGTGCGCGCAGGGCGCTCAGGGCTTCGAGCAACCACGCGCGCCGTCCACGCACGTAGTCTCGGAGGACCTCCCGTGCGCGACGCGCGTGTGCTTCGGAGACGGACGGGTCTTCGCGCAGCTCGGGCTCCACGACCTTCCACAGCGCCTCGATGTGCGCCAGGGCCTGCTCCTCGGAGAAGGGGCCCGCGAGCGCGGCCTCGAGCTTCTCCAGCACGCGTGCTCGGAGCGCGGGCCGGTCCCACACCCGCGTGGCCAGCACGCTCCAGGTGGGCCGCTGTTCGGGCCGGGTCCGCACCCGCTGGTCGAACACCTCCTGCACCGCGGCGTCATACAGCGTGAAGGACCGCGGCGAGGCGTCGACGGGGAGCGGCGTCTCGGCGTTCGTCGTGCGCCAGTAGAGCATCCGAGCGTTGTTCAAATCCCAGGGCACGTACGTCCACCGGTCCGTCTGGGGCTCGTGAATCCAGAAGCTGCCCGAGTCCTCGATGAGGCTGTTGGAGATGAGCGCATCCGCCACCAGGTTGCCGAGGTACGCCTCCACATCCACATGCCGCTCCATCATGGCGTCGAAGGTGGCGTCATCGCCCCGGTTCACCCATGCCAGGAGCGTGTCGAGCGCCTCGCGGTCCGGCGCGTCGTTGGGGATGCGTTTCTCGAAGTCACCCTGGTGGGGGCCGGGCTCCAGCGTCAGCTCACAGTTGCGATGGCCACAGCGATAGATGGCCGCGCCCCGTTCGTGCCCGTGGTGCCTCAGCCAGTCCTTTCCGACGTGCTCCATGTCCAGGTAGAGCCCCTGGTGTTCGCCATTCACGCTCACGCGGGCGTAGCGCGCGCTGGGCACGGGCAGTCCCATCGCGGTGTACAGGTCCACCGCGAACTTCTCCGTCAGCTTCCCTCCGTCGAACCAGCTCGCGAGCAGATGGAAGTGGTCGCGGTCCTCCAGCGCCTGGCCGGAGTCCAGTTCGATTTTGTAGCTCTTCTGCGGCAGCTCCCGCGTGCTGGCGCCGCGGAAGCGCAGCTGCCCCGTCGCGCGCACGCCTCCCAGGGTCACCACGCAGGGCACTGTGTCGTCCGACGACGGGTCCGCCTCCAGCCTCGCGAGGTCTTCCGGCGCCACGTCCACGGCGAAGGTGGGGACGTCCTGCTGGACCTGGGGATATGCGCCCCCAGGTGTCGAAGGGGCTCCATCCTGGAGCGGAGTCTCCCGTCGTTGCCCATCGCCTGGACCACAGGCGGCCAGGACGACCCAACATGCCACCCACCATCCCGCTCCGCGTCCCATGCGTCGTCCTCCCTGCCTGTTACGTCCCGGGGAGCCGCCAGCGCGGTGCTCCCGGCACGGTCTGGCGGAGGCTAAGCACGGTCGGAGATTCCGCTCGTGCGGCCGGGCGGCTCCCTCCATTGAGCGCTCTGGCCGGGCCCTGGGCGGCCAGGCGAGTGGGGTGTTGCCGCGATGGGACGCCTCACCCGGGGGAGGATGGATCAGCGGAACGCCTGGACCGTCCCGAAGCGCGGGCGGCTGGAGCGGGCTCCCGGGGCATCCCCTCCGTGCGTGAGTCCTGTTTTTCCGGAGGAGGGGATGGGTTGGACAGGGGGGACGGGTTTTCAAGGTATGCCTGCGCGCGGTGGTGGCCGCCCTGTCAGCCGGAGCGAATTGGATCAGCTCTGGCGCGGTGTCATCAAAAGCCAAAGCCCGCGCTGCGCAGGAGCGCTCAGCCGCCGTAAGGTTGTGCGACTGGATGTCGTGGAGGGGTCATGCACGAGTGGTTGGAGGCACTTCGCAAGTCGGTAAAGGCATCGTCAGCTGGCGTCTCTCCGGAGGAGATTCGTCGGGCCGAAACGGAGTGCGGCGTTCCATTCCCCGACGAGCTCACCGACCTGTATCAGGCGTTCAATGGAGGCGAACTCAACGGTGAGGTGCTCCTCTTCCGGCTGCACGGCGCGGAGGCGGACCCGAGCGTCATGGAGAAGACCCGCCTCAAGCTGGAAGGGCTTCCCGCGGCGGGGCTGTGGCGCATCGGCTTGAAGGGGCAGCACCGGCACCTCTTCGCCTCGCGCAAGTCGGCCATGGTGGAGCAGGGCGATGGTGGCGGTCCGTTGCCGGCCTGGGTCGAGGCGCTCGAGGGCGACGACTGGCTCTATGGCACCTGGGAGGGCGAGAAGCGGCAGATGCGGCTGTACCGCTCGCTGAAGGACATGCTCGACGTGCTCGTGCCTCCCGCGGAGGTGGAGAGCTTCGGTGAGCGCACCTTTGCCCGGGCGATGAATGCCGTCCTCCAGGGTGCGCTTTCCGGCGTCCAGGTCGACGAGGAGGAGGACGCGGCGGAGGCCGGCGAAGCACCGCCCGGTGCGGCGGCCGAGGCTGAAGCGGTCGAAGAGGCGGAGCAGCTCGAGGAGGCGGAGCTGGCCGATGAAGAGGCCGCCGAGGTGGAAGAGCCGGAGGTTCGCGAACTCGCGTACGAGTACGACGACGTCCGCTCGTCTTCCCGGCACGAGGATGGAGCAGGCCCGAAAAAGGCGCGCGCGCAGGCCCAGCAGATACCGCTCGCCATCGGCGGAGCTGGCGTGCTGTTCCCGAAGAGCGCGTCGAGCAAGGTGCAGGGTGTGAAGAAGGCCGCCGCGGAGCCGGCTTCCGCGAAGACGCGCCCCGCGAAGAAGACCGCGACTGGAGTGGCCTCGGCGGACCTCCTTGCTGGAACGGGTGAGGCCGCTGCGGGACCGGAGGCTGCGCCCAAGAAGGCCGCGACGAAGAAGGCCGGTACGGCGAAGGCAGCCCAGCAGGCCGCAACGAAGCAGCTCGTCGCCGCGAAGTCCGTGACGGAGGATTCGACTCAGAAGGGTGCTCCGAAGAAGTCAGGCACCGCGAAGGCCACGACAGAGGCCGCTGCTCGGAAGAGCGCAACGAAGAAGTCGGCCACCTCGAAGGCTGCGACGAAGGCCCCTGTGCAGAAGGCCTCGGCGAAGAAGGCCGCTACCTCGAAGGCCCCTGCCCAGAAGGTCGCAGCGAAGAAATCCGCTACCTCGAAGTCCGCGAAGAAGTCCGCTGTGCAGAAGGGCGCGGCGAAGAAGGCCGTCACCGCAAAGGCCCCTGTGCAGAAGGGCGCGGCGAAGAAGGTCCCCGCTCAAAAGGGCGGTGCGAAGCGGGCTGGTGCCCCGAAGGGCGCAGCCAAGAAGGCGGCTGCTCCGACGCGCGCAGCCAAGAAGTCCTCTGTGAAGAAGGCCGCTGCTCAGAAGTCCGGGGCGAAGAAGACCGCCGCCTCGAAGAAGGGCTCAGCCAAGAAGCCAGCGACGAAGAAGGCCGCTCGCGGCCGGTAGTCACAGGCTCGGAGGCAAGGCGCACCCCTGCGCCTTGCCTCGACGTCGCCTCACCGCACGTCTATCCCTGCGGCAGCTTGTCGAAGTCGATGGGGCGGAGGCGGTAGCCCGGCTGCGCCGTCAACTCCAGCGGCTCTTCCTCCTCATCACCCCGGCGGAACTCATGAATCTCGTCCGGGAGGATGTCGCGGAAGTCCGGCTCCTCCTCCAGCGGTGGGGTCGCCGCCAGGTCCTGGTCGGAGATGTTGATTTCATCCTCACCGGTGTCCGGGTTCATGTGACGCCGAGAGGTGGACTCGCCCACGTCGTCTGACCCCAGCTTCTTGAATCGCATGGCCTCTCCTCGGAAAGCGCGGTGAGTCGGCTGCCCTCGTCTCAAGGATGAGAACCCGCGGGGGCCCCGGCAATTCTCGCCGCCCGCCTGCCTGCCATGCCTGCCCGTGCCTCAGCGCTCCGGGAGCACGGTGTGGCCGGAGGGGTAGGCGGGCTCCACCTCCAGCATCACCATGGCCAGGGCCAGCACGCGCGACAGCGTCTCTCGCACCTGGTAGCGCCACGGCGTCGACCGTCCTTCGTCAGCGGCCACGCCCCACGCCTCGATGCCCACCGAGTTGGCGATGAACAGCGCCCGCGTCAGGTGGAAGCGCTGGGTGACGAGCACCGCCCGCTTCGCGCCGAACACCGTGGCGGCCCGCAGGCAGCTGTCATAGGTGGACAGCCCCGCCTCGTCGCCCTGGACCGCGCTTTCGGGGACGCCGTGCTCCACCAGGTAGCGCCGCATGGCGCGCGTCTCGTGGTGGAAGGGCTTCGTCTGGTCCCCGCTGACGAGCACCGTCCGCACCTTGCCCTGCTGCCACAGCGCGACGGCCGCATCCAGCCGCTGGGCGAGCACGGGAGAGGGCACCGCGCCCCGCGCCAGGCCCGCGCCGAACACCAGCGCCACGGGGGCCTGGGGCGCCTGCTCCAGGGGGACGATGCGGTCCTCGTAGCTGATCCGGACGAGATGGGAGAGGGCGAGCAGCCCCAGCCCACCCGCGGCCAGGACCGCGAGGCCTCTACGCAACCACACCCGTCTCGCACCGCCTGGCTTCATGGGCCCCACGAACACCGGTAGAGGGGCCATTGTGTTCCGGGCTCCCTCCACCGGAAAGCCCAGAGCGACGCCCTTGTCTCAAGGGGACATGCCCGCCTGGGTACCTGCCGGCTTGGGCGCGTACCGCTCGATGGCCTCCAGCAACTGCCGGGGCTCCACCGGTTTCTTCAGGAATGCCGCCACGTTGTACGTGGACGCGTAGACGGCCCGGTCTCTCGGATTCATCGCCGCCATGCCCGCGGACAGGATGATGACTGGCACCTGGGCCAGGGCTTCACTCGCCTTGCGGGTCGTCAACACCCGGTGGCCGTCCAAGATGGGCAGGGCCATGTCCAGTATCATGAGGGCGGGGCGGGGAGGCTGGGCGAGCTGCTCCAGGGCCTCCCGGCCGTTGCGCGCCACTCGCACCGCGTGGCCGTGCATCTCCAGGTAGTCCTGGAGGGCCTCACAGATGTCGACGTCGTCTTCGACGATGAGCAGCGGACCGGATGACGATTGAGCCACCATGCCCGCAAGGTAAGTCCGTGTACGACTGTGGGGAGGGGCTGTCAGGGAGGCTCGGCAGCCTGCCGTATCCGGTGGGGCGGGCGATCGTCTGCCCGGCGGCGGCAGGCATCCGTTGACCGGCTCCCGCCCCGCCTATATAGGGGGCCCCGTCTTACCCTGCCCCGCCTTCCTTCTGGACAAAGCGGGTCGAACGCCCCACAGGAGCTCCCCGGTCCATGGCGTCCCTTCGCGACATTCGCAAGCGCATCCGCTCGGTGAAGAACACGCGTCAAATCACCAAGGCGATGAAGATGGTCTCCGCCGCGAAGCTCCGCAAGGCGCAGGACGGCATCCTGGCGGCGCGTCCCTACGCGACGATGCTGGACCAGATCATCGCGGACCTGTCCGCCCGCGCCGGGGCGGAGAGCCTCAGCCACCCGCTGCTCACGGCCCGTCCGGTGAAGCGCGTGGAGCTGGTGCTCCTCACGTCGGACCGTGGCCTCGCCGGCGGCTTCAACTCCAACGTCATCCGCCGCGCCAACCGGTTCCTCTACGAGAACACGAACCTGGAGAGCATCCGCCTCTCCACCGTGGGCCGGAAGGGCAACGACTTCTTCCGCAACCGCGGCCAGAACATCCGCAAGGACTTCGGCGGCCTGTACCAGCGCCTGAACTACCGCGCCGCCGCGGACGTGGCCGAGGAGCTGGTGGCCAGCTACATCAACGGCGAGGTGGACGCGGTCCACATCGTCTACAACGAGTTCGTCTCCGCCATCGCCCAGACGGTGAAGGTCGCTCAGTTGCTGCCGCTGCAGACACTGGGGACGCCGGGCCAGGCCCCGACGGAGGGCTCCACCGCGCTGGTGGACTTCAAGTACGAGCCGGACCGTCAGGCCGTGCTGGACCGCCTGGTGCCCCAGGCCGTCAACATCAAGCTCTACCGCGCCCTGCTGGAGAGCGTGGCCAGTGAGCACGGCGCCCGCATGAGCGCCATGGAGAACGCCACCTCCAACGCGACCGACATGATTGGCAGCCTGACGCTCACCTACAACCGCACGCGTCAGGCGGTCATCACCAAGGAGCTGATGGAGATCGTCTCCGGCGCCGAGGCCCTGAAGTAGGGCGCTTCGCGCCGCCGCGCCTCCGTCTCCTGGGCCCGCCCCGTCTATCGGGGTGGGCCCTTCGCGTTTAAGCCCCTGGCCGAGCGCGCAAGTCCGCGCTCGAGGAGGGGGTACATGCGTCAGCGGCTGTGGTTGTTCCTGGGGCTGGTGTGCTGCGTCACGGGGTGTGGCTTCGAGACTGTCTCCAGCGGGTATGGGGGCATCGGGTTCGACTCGTTCGGCAGCGGCACGCAGCGTGAGCCGTATGGCGAAGGGTTCCACCTCCTGCGGCCGGGCAAGTCGCTCATCGTCTACGACTTGCGCGTGCAGGAGATGAAGGACGGGCTGAGCGTCCTGTCCAACAACGGCCTGGACCTCAAGGTGGACGCCAGCGTGCGCTACCGGGTGGACCCCGCGAAGCTCTTCGAGCTGCACACCCAGACGGGGCCCAAGTACGCCGACATCCTGATCGCCCCCGTGGTCCGTTCGGAGGCCCGCAAGGTGTTCGGCCGCTACGCGCCGGAGGAAATCTACTCCTCGAAGCGCGAGCAGATTGAGCAGGAGATTTTCGAGGAGGTGATGCGCTCGCTCGAAGGCAAGCACGTGGTGGTGGAGGCCATCCTGGTGCGGGACGTGACGCTGCCCTCGGCCATCCGCGACGCCATCGCCGACAAGCTGGCGGAGGAGCAGCGCAGCCAGAAGATGCGCTTCACCCTGGACAAGGAGCGCCAGGAGGCGGAGCGCAAGCAGATCGAAGCGGAGGGCATCGCCCGGTACCAGGACATCGTCCGCAAGGGGCTCACCGAGGAGTACCTGCGCTTCAAGGGCATCGAGGCCACGGAGCGGATTGCCCAGAGCCAGAACGCCAAGGTCGTCCTGGTCGGCAGCCCGAACAGCGGGCTGCCCCTGGTGTACCAGCCGGATGGGCGGTAAGGGGTGGCGCGCGGCCTGTGGCATGCGCTAAGCGGGACTTACCAGTCAGGTGCCCGGGAGGCTTGACCCCCGGGGGGGGCCCCGGTAAAGGGGGCCCGCCCTCCCAGCCGGGCCGAAATTTCAAGGGTGGCGGCGCCCGTCCGCTCCCCGTGCGAGGCAGACGATTCCATGAGCGCTCAAGTTCCGACGGCAGGCAGAATCATCCAGGTCCTCGGCCCCGTGGTCGACGTCGAGTTCCCGCCCGGCGGTCTCCCCGAGGTCTACACGGCCCTCAAGGTCACCAACGCGAACCTGAGCGCCGACGCGGACAACCTCACCCTCGAGGTCGCGCAGCACCTGGGCGAGAACACCGTCCGCACCATCGCCATGGACTCCACGGAGGGCCTGGCTCGCGGCGTGGCCGTGAGGAACACGGGCGCCCCCATCCAGGTGCCGGTGGGCAAGGCCACCCTGGGCCGCATCCTGAACGTCACCGGCGACCCGGTGGACGAGATGGGCCCCGTGAAGGCGCAGGAGTACTGGTCCATCCACCGCGCGCCTCCGCCCTTCACGGAGCAGGACGTGCGCGTGCAGATGTTCGAGACGGGCATCAAGGTCATCGACCTGCTCGCCCCGTACACCCGCGGCGGCAAGATTGGCCTCTTCGGCGGCGCCGGCGTGGGCAAGACGGTGCTCCTGCAGGAGCTCATCCGCAACGTGGCCGTGGAGCGCGGCGGCTTCTCGGTGTTCGCCGGCGTCGGTGAGCGCACCCGCGAGGGCAACGACCTCTACCACGAGATGCAGGACACGAAGGTCATCCAGACGGACAACCTGGAGGCCAGCCAGGCCGTGCTGGTGTACGGCCAGATGAACGAGCCGCCCGGCGCCCGCGCCCGCGTGGCCCTGTCCGCGCTGACCATGGCCGAGTACTTCCGCGACGTGGAAGGCCGCGACGTGCTCCTCTTCGTGGACAACATCTTCCGCTTCACCCAGGCCGGCTCGGAAGTGTCCGCCCTCCTGGGCCGCATCCCCAGCGCCGTGGGTTACCAGCCCACGCTGGCCACGGAGATGGGCAGCCTGCAGGAGCGCATCACCTCCACCACGAAGGGTTCCATCACCTCCGTGCAGGCCATCTACGTCCCCGCCGACGACCTCACGGACCCGGCGCCCGCGACGGCCTTCGCCCACCTCGACGCGACCACGGTGCTCAACCGCTCCATCGCCGAGCTCGCCATCTTCCCCGCCGTGGACCCGCTGGACTCCACCAGCCGCATCCTGGACCCGGCCGTCATCGGCGCGGAGCACTACGGCGTGGCCCGCAAGGTCCAGGGCATCCTCCAGCGGTACAAGGAGCTGCAGGACATCATCGCCATCCTCGGCATGGACGAGCTCTCCGAGGACGACAAGCTGGTGGTGGCCCGCGCCCGGAAGATCCAGAAGTTCCTGTCGCAGCCCTTCTTCGTGGCCAAGGTCTTCACCGGCAAGGACGGCCGCTACGTGAAGCTCCAGGACACCATCCAGGGCTTCAAGGAGATCTCCGAGGGCAAGCACGACGAGATCCCCGAGGGCGCCTTCTACATGGCGGGCAGCATCGACGAGGTCGTCGACAACGCTCGCAAGATGGCGGTCTGAGTTAAGCTGGACGTTCCTCCTCTCGCCGAGTCCACCATGCGCCGTGCCGCGCTCGCCCTCGTCCTGATGTTCCTGAGCTCCCCCGCCGTGGCGGAGGAGCGCAAGGGGCGGGCCCGGGTGAGCGCCAACGGGCTGTACAGCGTGCGCATGGTGGAAGTGGCGCAGGGGCAGTGCCGGCTGGAAGTGACGCAGGAGAGCGGCCCCGCGTGGTCGCTGCCGCAGTGCCTGGGCACGGTGGACGACTACTACTTCGTCTCCAACGACGGTGAGCGCGTCTGGGTGGTGTGGCCGCTGGTGGAGAAGGGCAAGCCGGTGCCGGAGCCTCGCCCGAGCAAGAAGTCGAAGGCGAAGAAGCCCAAGGGGCCTCCGGGCTGGGCGCGCGTGGTGGTGGCGGCGCAGTACGGGCGGGATGGCCAGCGGCTTCAGGAGAAGCGGCTGACTGAGTGGCTCACGACGCGGCAGCTCTCCGAGGTGCGCCAGCTCACCCACCACTTCAAGTGGCTGGAGGGCACGCTCGGCATCCCCGGCAAGGGGCCTCGGCTGACGGACGCCGGGGTGGTGGAGTTGGAGCCGGTGGGTGGAACCACCCGTCAGCTCACGTTCTGATTCGGTTGTGCGAGGAGCCTCATGGCCAAGCTGACTGTGGAGATTGTCACCCCCGAGAAGCGCATCCTGTCGGTGCAGGCCGACGAGGCGATTGTCCCTGGCGGCCGGGGCCTGTTCGGCGTGCGCCCGGGGCACACCCCGTTCCTGTCGCTGATGGAGCCGGGCGCGCTGACGCTGATTGAGGGCGGCCGGCGCGAGTCCTACTTCGTCGCGGGCGGCTTCGTGGAGGTGGGCAACGACAAGGTGCTGGTGCTCGCCGACGCGGCCGAGCCCGTCGCCGGCATCGACGTGGAAGGCGCCCGCCGCCGCATGACCGAGGCGCAGGAGCGCATGAAGGGCATGTCCTCCGAGGACGCGCGCTTCGAGCTGGAGCAGGCCACGGTGCGCCGTGAGGCCGCCCGTATCGGCGCCGCCAACACCGCGCGCGCGTAGGCTTCTCCCGCGGTTCACCGTCCAGGAGCGCCCCCCGCTCCTGGCGGCCCTGGCGTGACACCCGGGCTCCCCTCGCGCGGAGCCGGTGTCCGCTGCTGTCTTCCGTGACGGTGCCCCCTGGGGTGGCGCCTCCGGAGCATCCCCCCGTCAGTCGCTGTCCTCGGTCGCAGTAGCTCCACTCACAGGCGTGCTCCCATTTGACGGTGCGGGTTTTAAAGTGCATTTAAAATGCATCTTAAAGCCCATGCCGGGCGAGAGGAGCGGCACCATGAGCGTTGCGGCGGAGCAGAGTGTCTACGAGCAGTTGGGGGGAGAGCCGGCGATGGCGGCGGCGGTGGAGGTCTTCTACCGGAAGGTGCTGGCGGACGAGCACATCAGCCACTTCTTCGAGGACGTGGACATGGAGCGCCAGGCCGCCAAGCAGAAGGCGTTCCTGACGATGGTGACGGGTGGGCCGGTCCACTACTCGGGCAGGGACATGCGCGCGGGCCACGCGCCCCTGGTGAAGCGGGGGCTGAACGACTCGCACTTCGACGCGGTGGCGGGCCACCTGAAGGCGACGCTGGAGGAGCTGGGCGTGGCCGCGCCGCTGGTGGCGAAGGTGCTGGCCATCGCGGAGAGCGCCCGCGTGGACGTCCTGGGCCGCTGACCGGAGGCGCACGCCATGGCCAAGGTGAAGCACGAGTCCAACTGGTATCCGCTGGAGTCCGGAGAGAGCGTGCTGGACGCGCTGCTGCGCCAGGGCGTGTCCATTCCGAATGCGTGTCGCGCGGGGGCCTGCCAGTCCTGCCTGATGCGGGCCGTGGCGGGGACGGTTCCGGAGGCCTCGCAGGTGGGGCTGAAGGACACGCTCCGGGCACAGGGCTACTTCCTCGCCTGTGCCTGCCGGCCTCCGGAGGGCACGCTGTTGGAAGTCACTGGCGCGGAGGCCCTGCGCCTCCCCGCGCGCATCCAGGCGCTGTCGTGGCTGTCCACCAGCGTCCTTCGCGTGCGGCTGGTGACGGACAGCCCGCTGGCGTACCACGCGGGGCAATACCTCTCCCTGGTGCGCGAGGACGGGCTGACACGCAGCTATTCGCTGGCCAGCCTGCCTCATGAAGACGCACTGGAGCTGCATGTGCGGCTCCAGCCCGGTGGGGCGATGAGCGGCTGGCTGGCGCGTGACGCACGGCCGGGAGACAGGCTCCAGGTGCAGGGCCCGGCGGGGAGCTGCTTCTATGTGCCCGGCCGGCCCGAGCAGCCCTTGTTGCTGGCGGGCACGGGCACGGGGCTGGCGCCGCTGTACGGCATCGTCCGCGACGCGCTGGCCGCGGGCCACTCGGGGCCCATCTGGCTCTTCCACGGCGCTCGGACGCCCGAGGGGCTCTACCTCACCTCCGAGCTGCGGGCGCTGGCCGAGCAGCATCCTGGGTTCCGCTATCGTCCGGGCGTGCTGGAAGGCGGCACCCGGGACATCGCCGAGGGTGCGCTCGATGCGCTCATCCGCGCCGACTGCCCCAGGCCGCTGGGCTGGCGCGCATGGCTCTGCGGAGACGGGCCATTGGTGCTATCCCTTCGCAAGAAGCTGTTCCTGGCCGGGCTCTCGCTGAAAGACCTCCACACGGATGCCTTCCTGCCGAGCGTCCCCCAGGTCCAGCGTACTTCCGACGCCGGAGCCCGCTGACGTGCACCTCACCCTCCATGCCGACTACTCGCTGCGGGTGCTGCTCTACCTGGCCACGCGCACCGGGCGGCCCGTCTCCACGCAGGAGATGGCGGATGCGTACGGCATCTCCAAGCACCACCTGGTGCGCGTGGTGCAGACGCTGGCGGGGCAGGGGGTAGTGGACGCGCGAGCGGGCCGCTCCGGCGGCGTGGTGCTGGCGCGCGCGCCAGCGGACATCCGGGTGGGGAGCGTGCTGCGCGCCGCGGAGCCCGACTTCCACCTGGTGGAGTGCTTCGACCGGGAGCGCAACGCCTGCCCCATCTCCCCCGCTTGTGGGCTCAAGGGCGTGCTGGACGAAGCGCGCGAGGCGTTCCTCGCGGTGCTGGACCGGTACACGCTGGAGGACCTGCTCCGCCGCTCGCGCCCGAACCTGCAGGACTACTTCCTCCCCGCCGCCGCGCCATGATGTCCGGCACGCTGGAGCTGTTTCATCGCATCGCGGATGCACCTTCCGCGCAGGCCCGGCGCTACATCGTGGACTACGCGCTGGAGGACCGCGTGCGCTTTCGCAACGTGGCCTTCGACGAGGCGGAGGCGGACTGGCGCGAGCATGGCGGACACACCACGCCCGCGCTCTGGGACGGCACGCACCTGCATCAGGGCGCGCAGGCGGTGATGGCGCGCTTGCAGGCCGTCGTCAACCTGGGACGTGACGACGCGTGAAGTGACGGCGCGCGTGTGCCGACACCCGCGTGCTCGTGCCACTTGCGCGTCCCTCGTGCGCCATTCCCACCGTGCGCGAAGCTTCGAGAGTTGGACACGTGTACAGGTGCGCGAATGCGCGCACCCGCCGAGGCTTGCCGCGCGTGTGTTGGTTGCGGTAGTCACCCCACCCCGCGCTGCGATCCACCAGGCGCCAGGGATGGAGCGTGGACGGTGAAGAATCCGAGCGGCGGAGTTTCGAGGACGGCTGTGGCGCGCTCGTCAAGCCCCGGCATGATTCTTCCCGCTCCGGCTCGCGGATGTTTCACGGGCTTCGCTCCTTTCTCGCTGGCCGTTCTGCCCTGAGCCTCGGTTAATCTCCACGACCCCATGCCGCTGACTCCCGCCGAGCGCCAGGACAGGTTCCATGCGGCGTTCGTGGGGCTCGCCATCGGTGATGCGCTCGGCTTTCCGCTGCGCGGCATCCCACCGGCGAGCCTCGCGCGGCTCCCCGGCCTCGCCGAGGACTTCGCGCCCCGTCCGCGCGGCAAGTTCGCCAAGGGCCAGTTCAGCGACGACACGCAACTGCTGCTCGCGGCGGCGGAGAGCGTCATCCGCGAGGGCAAGGTGGAGGGCCGCAGCGCGGCGGCGCACCTGGCGTGGCTGTGGCAGGAGGGCATCATCCTCCAGCCGCCCAAGAGCCTGTCGGACGCGCTGCAGCGGCTGGCCAGCGGCGTGCCGTGGATGAGCGCGGGCGCGTCGTTGGGCACGCGCTGCCATTCGGTGCTCAGCCGCGCGCTGGTGGTGGGCCTGCTGGAGAGTGGCCACCGCGCGCGCCTGCCGCATGACGCCGGGGTGCTCACCATCATCACGCACAAGGATCCGGTGTGCGCGGCGGCGGCGGCGGCTTTCGCGCAGGCCGCGGCGCTGGGCATGGAAGAGGAGCCGCTGACGCCCGCGGCCTTCTGCGAGGAGCTGGCGCTGGCGGCGGCCGTGCACGACAAGGGGCTGGCCGAGGAAGTGCGCCACCTGCCGCGCCTGCTCACCTGGGACACCGCGCGCGCGCTGACGCAGCTGCGCAAGGTGGGCGTGCCCCCCAGCGAGCTGAAGGGCGTGGACGGGCTGCCGCCGCACGTGGTGCCGGTGCTGCTGACGTCGCTGTACGCCATCCTCAAGGTGCCGCACGACTTCCGGGAGGCGGTGGCCCTCACGCTGCGCTGCGGCGGCGAGGCGGACGTGGCCGCCGCGCTGACGGGCGCGCTGCTGGGCGCTCACCTGGGGACGCGCGCCATCCCCGCGCGGCTGCGCAAGCAGGTGCTGTACTCCGAAAACCTGGTGGATACGGCGGACCGCCTCTTCCGCGCCCATCAGGTCCGCGAGACGCTGGCCACCGCCCTGTCGCACCGCCGCCGCCGCTGAGCGCGAGGGCTGGGCAGGCGGGCAGCCGTCGGCGTGCATTCCCCCGGGGCTTCACTGGAGGGAGCGTCCTGCCCACCTTGTGCGAAGGAGCGGGCCGCAAGGATGCCAGGCAGGCATGGGAGGCGAACGTCGTGGATCTCGAATCGGAACGCCTGGAGCGAAGTCAACTGGAGACGCTCTCCACGGCGGAGCTCATCCGGCACGCCTTGGCGGAGACGCGCCTGCTGGTGCGCGCCGAGGTGATGCACGCCAAGAAGGAGCTGCGTGAGGAGCTGAAGGCCGCGCGCACCGCGGGCATCCTCCTGGGGGCGGGCGCGGTGCTGGCGCTCACCGCGCTGGCTGTCCTCTTCGTCGCGCTGGGGCTGGCCTTGCCCATGGCCCAGGCGCTGGGCGTGCTGGTGGTGGGCGTGGTGCTGCTGGCGATTGCCGGTGGCCTGCTCTTCATGGGCCGCAAGCGGGTGCCCAAGAAGCCACTGCCGCACACCCAGGAGCGCTTGAAGACGGACTACCAGCTCACGCGGGAGACGCTGCAATGAATGGCAACGGCCGCGACGCAGGCGGGCCCTCGGCAATCGAGCGGCACGAGGACCACCACATCACCCGGGGCATGGGGGACCGCAAGCAGGTGGAGGAGACCGCGGACCGCATCCGGGACGAGCTGATGCTCACGCTGGCGGAGCTGGACCGGCGGCGCGAGCGCGCGCTCGACGTGCGCTACCACGCGCGGCAACACCGCACGGAGTTGATGACCGCGGGCGCCGCGCTGCTGACGGTGGTGGGCCTGGGGGTGGGCTACGCCATCTACCGCGCGAGGCACCGCGACGAGATTCTGCGCCGCAAGCGCCGCAAGGCCCTGACACGCGCCTGGGAGCATCCGGACCGCCTGGCCTCCACCGCGGAGCAGCGCCCGCTGGGCGCGGAGCTGGGGCGAAAGCTCGTTCTCATCTTCGCCAGTGCGCTCGCCACCGCGGTCGCACGAAACGCCGTGGTGACGTTGGTTCCCGCGCGCCGCGCCCCCGCTTCTGCTCAGGGGGCTGATAAGAACTCATAATTGCGACAAAATCAGACATAAACCATTCTGATTCCCATGACGGACCTGCTCTATGCGCGGGCTCAAATGGGCATGTCGCTCGCGTTCCACATCATCTTCGCCGCGGCGGGGGTGGCGCTCCCCGTCCTCATGGTGCTCAGTGACTGGAAGGGCCGGCGCACCGGGGACGCGGACTACCAGAAGCTGAGTCAGAAGCTGGCGAAGGGGACGGCCATCCTCTTCGCGGTGGGCGCGGTGAGTGGCACGGTGCTGTCCTTCGAGCTGGGCCTGCTGTGGCCGGAGTTCATGGGGCAGTACGGCGAGGTGATTGGGCTGCCCTTCAGTCTGGAGGGCGTCGCCTTCTTCACCGAGGCCATCTTCCTGGGCATCTATCTGTACGGGCGGGAGCGGGTGTCTCCGGGGCTGCACCTGTTCTCCGGCGTCATGGTGGCGGTGAGTGGCGCGGCCAGCGCCTTCTTCGTCACGCTGGTCAACACGTTCATGAACCACCCGTCGGGCTTCACGCCGTCGGCGTCGGGGCCCATGGACGTGCAGCCGCTGGTGGCCATGTTCAGCCCTGGCTGGCAGTACCAGACGGCGCACGTGCTGCTCTCCTGCTACCAGGCGAGCGCCTTCGCCATGGCGGGCATCCACGCCTTCGTGCTGCTGCGCTACCCGGGCGCGGCCTTCCACCGCAAGGCCCTGTCGGTGGCGCTGCCGCTGGCGTGTGTCACCGCGCTGCTTCAGCCCGTGGTGGGGGACTTGTCCGCGAAGCACGTGGCGAAGGCGCAGCCGGTGAAGCTGGCCGCCATGGAGGGGCAGTTCGAGACGGAGCGCGGCGCGCCGCTGCGCCTGGGCGGACTCCCCAACGTGGAGACGGGCGAGGTGCCCTACGCGGTGGACATCCCCAAGGGCCTGTCGATTCTCGCCTTCGCGGACCCGGACGCGGAGGTGAAGGGCCTCAACGCCTTCCCGCGCGACGAGTGGCCGCCGGTGGCGAAGGTCCACGTGGCCTTCCAGGTCATGGTGGGCACCGGCAGTGCCATGGCGCTGCTGGCGTTGGTGACGCTGGGCTGGCGCTGGCGGAAGAAGGCGTGGCCTCACGGGCGGAAGCTGATGTGGGCGTGGCTGCTGTCGGGGCCGCTGGGCGTGGTGGCCATGGAGGCGGGCTGGCTCGTCACGGAGTGGGGGCGGCAGCCGTGGATTCTTCGCGGCGTCATGCGCACGGCGGACGCGGTGACGCCGGTGCCACACCTGGCCGCGCCCTTCTGGACCTTCACCGCCGTGTACCTGTTCCTGGGGGTGACGGTGGTGTTCCTGCTGGTGCGGCAGGTGGCGGGCACGCTGCCCTCGCGCGACAGCCGGCTGACGGGAGGTGAGGCCCATGCCCACTGACGCGATTCTGGGCTTCGCGGTGGCGGGGACCTTCGTCCTCTACGCGCTCTTCGGTGGGGCGGACTTCGGCGGAGGTGTGTGGGATTTGTTGGCCTCGGGGCCGCGCAAGGCGGAGCAGCGCGCGCTCATCGCCCGCGCCCTTGGCCCGGTGTGGGAGGTGAATCACATCTGGCTCATCGTGGGCATGGTGCTGCTGTTCTCCGGCTTCCCACGCGCCTTCGCGGTGCTGAGCGTGGCGCTGCACGTGCCGCTGACGTTGCTGCTGCTGGGCATCGTCTTCCGGGGCGCGGCCTTCACCTTCCGGACCTACGACACGCGCGGGGACATGGTGCAGCGGCAATGGGGGCTCGTCTTCAGTGGCGCCAGCGTCATCGCGCCGGTGCTGCTGGGCCTGTGCGTGGGGGCCGTGGTGGGCGGCACCATCCGCGTGGAGGGGCGGGTGGTGGTGAGCGGCTTCTTCGCGTCGTGGCTCACGCCCTTCTCGTGGGCGGTGGGTGTGCTGGCGCTGTGCCTCTTCGCCTTCCTGGCGGCGGTGTACCTCACGCACGAGGCGCCCGAGTCCGCGCTGCGCGAGGACTTCCGCCGCCGGGCGATGGGCGCGGGCGTGGCCGTCTTCGTCGCGGCGCTGGCGGTGCTGCTGCTGGCCCGGGACGGTGCGCCGCGCGTCTGGGAGGGGCTCTTGCGTTCGCCCTTCGCCCTGGCGCTGCATGCGGGCACGGCGGTGGCGGCGGTGGCGTCCTTCGCGCTCTTGTGGACGCGCCGCTTCCAGTGGGCCCGCGTCGCGGCGGCCGTGCAGGCGGGGCTCATCGTGCTGGGGTGGGCCGCCTCGCAGCATCCGTTCCTGGTGGTGCCGGACGTCACGTTGCACGGCGCGGCGGCGAGCCCTGGTGCGCAGCGCTTGTTGTTGGTGGCGCTGGGCGTGGGCACGGCTGTCGTGGTGCCCTCGCTGGTGCTGCTGTTCCGCGTCTTCCGGCCCGTGCCCACGCCGCGTGCCGGCTCGGAGGCGTGAGCTGCGCGGGCGCACCCCCCGCGCGGAAGGCGGAATCTTCTACACCCGTCGTAGAAGCCCGTCTTCGGCGCGGAGGTGCCCGCGAGGTGTGCGTCAGGCTTGAGTGGGCCAGACGGCCCGCGGCGCTTCGTCGTCCGTGGCGATGAGCAGGGTGGCGCCTTCGAGCAGGTCCTCTGCGTCCAGGGCCTCCACGGCGGTGCGCACGCCCGCGTCGGCGTCCATCACCCGGCAGTAGACGCGGAGCTGCTGTTCCTGGAGCTCGCCGCCTTCGACCTCGCCATTGCCCGTCCAGCCGAGCGCGTCCGTGAGCAGCTCCTCCACGGCGACGCGCTTCTCCACGTCGTGGCCGGTGCCCTTGCCCTCGACGGTGTACTGGACGATGAGGGTCATCATCGCCGTGGCATCCGGCTCGTCATAACCCTGGTCCACCAGGGGCCCCGCGGCCTCGGCGATGACCAGGTCCGGGTCGTCATCCGGGGGGAGGGGGAGCTGGTGGTCCTCGCCCGTCTCGCCCACGAGGCCTTGGTGCACGGTGAGTGCGCCGTCATGCACCCAGGCCTCCCAGTAGCGGAGCCGGTTGCCTTCCTTCTTGTAGAGCTTCAGCACGCTTCGAGTCTCATTCGGAGGGCCCCTGCATAGCACGGAGCACGGGGGGCTTTTCGCTTAGAAGGCACGGCCCTGGCCCCCATCCACGGGCAGCGTGGCGCCTGTGACCCAGCGTGCGCGCTCCGAGCAGAGGAAGGCCACCACGTCGGCCACTTCCTCGGGGGCCCCAAAGCGGCCCCAGGGCAGCTCGTCACGGACCAGCTTCGCCACCTTCTCCGGGTCCGCCTGCTGGCGTTTGTCCCAGCTTCCCCCGGGGAAGAGGATGGAGCCGGGGGCCACGCCGTTGACGCGGATGCGGTACTGCGCCAGGTCCACCGCCATCTCCTTGGTGAGCGCGGTGATGCCGGCCTTGGCGGTGGTGTAGGGCGCGCTGGTGGCGTACTCGCGGCCGAAGATGGAGTTGATGTGGACGATGCAGCCGCCGCCCTGCTGGCGCATGGCCTCCACGGCGCGCTGGCTGCACCACACGGCGGACAGGAGGTTCCGGTCCAGGACGGACGTCCACTGCTCGGCGGTGGCGGAAGGGAAGGCGCCCGCGCCGCCGCTGCCGCCCACGTTGTTGACCAGGATGTCCAGCCGGCCGAAGGCGCGCACCGCCGCGTCCACCGCTTCCACGGCGCCGGCCTGGGTGGCCACGTCCGCCACCACGGTGGCCACGTCCGCGCCCTCGGCGCGAAGCTGCGCCGCCGTGGCCTCCAGCGCCTCCGCGCCACGTGCGCTGAGGCACACCCGCACGCCCTCGCGGGCCAGCGCCGACGCGATGGCCCGGCCAATGCCTCGGCTGCTGCCGGTGACAAGGGCCGTCTTTCCTCTAAGCTCCAAATCCATGGGTGGGCGTTCTACTGCGCCCGTCCGCTCATGGGGACGTCATGGTGCCGGGGCGTTGAGTCCTGTGCGGACGGACTGACGGCGCCGAGGCGCGGTGCCGCTTCGCCGCACGGCTTGCCGGCCTGCTGCTTGGGGAGGCCGTGAGGCACTGGGGGCGCGTGCTCGCGGTTGCCGCGGCCAGGTGCTTCGGCCGCGGGCAGAGGGGGCCGCCCCCTACTTCGCCTGGAAGCGCGCCTGTGCCGGCGTGGCCCCTGGGGTGCGCGTGACGCCGCGGTCCGGGTTGGCGGCCAGGTGCTGGAGCACCTTGAACACCGTCTCCACCTCGTCCGGCATGCCGATGTCCGCCGCGAGCTGCTCGGCGGTGCGGGCCTCCGCGCGGGCCTCGCGCAGGCGCGTCGTCAGCTTGCGCTGGAGCTCCAGCACCACGCCCGCGGCCTTCTTGCCCGCCTCCACGCCCGGCTGGTGGTACGCGTTGATGTGCACCAGCGTGGCGTAGAAGCCCACGGCGCGCTCATACAGCGCAATCAGCGCGCCCAGCGTGCGCGCGCTCACGTCCGGCACGGTGAGGGTGAGCGACTCGCGGTCCTTCTCGTAGAGCGCGCGCCGCGTGCCCAGCAGGAAGCCCAGCAGGTAGTCGCCGCTGGTGACGCCGGGCTCCACTTCCTGCGAGCCGCCGTCACGGTCCTTGAGCACCTCGATGAAGGTGGCGAAGAAGTTGAGCACCCCCTCGCGCAGCTGCTGCACGTAGGCGTGCTGGTCCGTGGAGCCCTTGTTGCCGTAGACGGCGATGCCCTGGTTCACCACCTGGCCAGCCAGGTCCGTCTCCTTGCCCAGCGACTCCATGACGAGCTGCTGCAGGTAGCGCGACATCAGCAGCAGCCGGTCCTTGTACGGCAGGATGACCATGTCCTTCTGGCCCCGGCCATCACCGGCGTAGTGCCACATGAGCGCCATCAGCGCGGCCGGGTTCTTCAGCGCGTCGCGCTCCCGCGTCGCCGCGTCCATGTCGCGCGCGCCCTTCAGCAGCGCGTCGATGTCCAGTCCCTGCAGCCGCGCGGGCAGCAGGCCCACCGCGGACGTCACCGACGTGCGCCCACCAACCCAGTCCCACATGGGGAAGGTGCGCAGCCAGCCCTGCTTCTTCGCGTGGGTGTCCAGCTCGCTGCCGGCGCCGGTGACGGCCACCGCGTGCTTGCTGAAGTCCAGGCCCCGCGCCGAGTAGCCGCGCTCGGCCTCCAGCATGCCGTTGCGCGTCTCCTTGGTGCCGCCCGACTTGCTGATGACCAGGGTGAGCGTCTCCGCCAGCCGCTCGCCGAGCTGCGCCAGCACGCGGTCGAAGCCGTCCGGGTCCGTGTTGTCGAAGAAGGACACCTGCATCGGGTCCTTCGCCGTGCCCAGCGCGTCCGCCACCAACTGCGGCCCCAGCGCCGAGCCGCCAATGCCGACAATCAGCACCTGCGTGAAGCGCTGCGCCTTCTGCGGCTTCACCCGGCCCTCATGCACGTCCTTCGCGAAGGCGTGGATGGCGGCCACCGTGTCGGTGATTTCCTGCTGGAGCGCGGGCTCGGGCGCCAGCTCCGGCGCGCGCAGCCAGTAGTGGCCCACCTTGCGCTGCTCGTCCGGGTTGGCGACGGCGCCCTTCTCCAGGGCCTCCATCGCGTCGAAGGCCTCCTCCACGCGGGGGCGCATCCGCTCCAGGTAGTCCGCCGGGAAGCGCATCCGCGAGACGTCGAGCGTGAAGTCCAAGGCCGGGACGACGCACAGATAACGCTGGTACCGCTCCCACAGTTCTCGCTCGGTCATGGCTCCTCCTGGCAGTTCTCGCGTCGCGAAAAGTGCCCGGTGGCTTAGCGCCTCCGTGCGCGGGTGGGAAGCCGGACGGCGGTGTCGATGCGCATCCACGAGGCCAGGGACGGCCGGGTGCTCAACACCTCACACGGAGGGGCGGGCCGCTTCGGGCGGCGGCTGGACGCCGGACGGCTGGGGCGCCTCCAGGGCGTCGGGCTTCCAGGCCGGGTTGCGGAAGACGTAGCTCAGGCGCTGCTTCAGGGAGCCGGGCTTCGCCGCGTCGCGGGTAATCGCCGCGAACTCGTGGAAGGCGATGCGCACGGGATTGAACGTCTCCAGGTTCTTCGTCAGGCCGTACACGGGCTTCTCGCCCTCTGGCTCGAACGTGCCGAAGAGCCGGTCCCAGATGATGAGGATGCCCGCGTAGTTCTTGTCCAGGTAGCGCGGGTTGGACGCATGGTGCACGCGGTGGTGTGACGGCGTGTTGAGCAGCCACTCCAGCGGGCGCGGCAGCCGGTCAATGGCCTCTGTGTGAATCCAGTACTGGTAGAGCAGGCTGACGGACTGCTGCACTACAATCAACACCGGGTGGAACCCGAGCAGCGCCAGCGGTGCCCAGAAGACGAAGCTGGTGGGCGGCGTCCACGTCTGCCGCAGCGCAGTGGAGAGGTTGTAGTGCTGGCTGGAGTGGTGCACCACGTGGGAGGCCCAGAAGAAGCGGCTCTCATGATGGACGCGGTGGAAGGCGTAGTAGCAGAGGTCGTCCGCGAAGAAGAGGAGCACCCACGCCAGCACGCCGGTGCCCATGCGCAGCGGCGTCAGGTGGTAGAGCGCCAGGTACCCCGCGAAGGCCACGCCCTTCCACAGGACGTTGATGGCCACGTTGCCCAGCCCCATGGAGAGGCTGGCGAGCGTGTCCTTCCAGGTGTAGCCCACCATGGGACGGCCTTCGTCCCGCTGCTTCTTCACCCAGAGGGCCTCGGCAATCACCGTGAGGGTGAACACCGGGATGGCCGGAGTGATGAGGTCGGGGATGTGTGCTGCGTCCATGGTGGGGCCCTCCGTGTCGACAAGCTCAGGAGCGGGCGCGGCGGCGAGGCCGCGCCAATGAGGGGAGGAAGGCGTTGCGCATGAAGTGGGTGAGCGCATCCAACATGCGCCGGTGCGCCGGGTCGTCCGGCCGGGCGCTGCCCCCCACCGCGGCGCCCTGCACCGCGTCCAGCGCCAGCTCTACGACGGAGTCGAAGTCCGGGTGGGCGGAGGCCTCGGGGAACAGCTCGCGCGCCACGCGGTGCAGGTTCTCCCGGTGCGGCCCGTCCACCGCCGCCAGCGCTACGCGCAGCTCCGCGTCCGTGCGCGCCGCGACGTACAGCTCGATGGCGGCCTGCAGCTCCGGGCGCTGGAAGGCGGCCCACAACATGTCCACCGCCGCCGCGATGCGGTCCCTGCCCGATGGCCGGGCACCCACGCCCGCCAGGTAGTCCTGGATGAGCCGCGGGAAGAGGTGCTCCACCGCCGCGGCGAGCAGCTCCTCCTTCGTATCGAAGTGGGTGAAGAGCGCGCCCTGCGACAGGCCCGCCCGCTTCGACACCTCCACCGTCGTCAGGCGGGCGTAGCCCTGTTCCACCAGCGTCTCGATGGTGGCGTCCAGCAGCTTGCGCCGCGTCGTCTCACGGCGCTCCTGCTGCGTGCGGCGGACAGGCCGGGCCGGCGCGTCCGATGGAGGGTTCTTCGCGGCCATTCGACTCGCAGGATAATGCCGAACTTAATGAGTGACCAGTCACTTTCCGTGACTGGGGGTGAGCGCTCCTCACAGTGGCGTGCGCCTCCGCCTGTCCCCGTACATGGGCACGTCGAAAGGGAAGTGGCCGCTCGCGAGGCGCGCCGGGCTCGCTTCCCCAGCGGCCGGGCGGGCAGGGCCCTGGCTGTCATGCGCGCGGCGTTCGCTCGGGACTCGGGTATGAGTCCCTTCAGGAGGGTGGGCGTGCCGAGGCCCTCCGCGTCGTCCAGCAGACAGGCGCGGCGAAAAATCCGCAGGGAAATACCCGCGCCCCTTGCCCCCGTTTCCGCCGCGCCCCGATATGAACCTCTCAGCCCTCCTCCTTGGTTCTCTCCTGGCTTCGGCCCCCGCGGTTCCTTCCTCTGCCCCCACGGATGTGGGTGAAATGCCTGAAGTAGGCGTTCCATTCGCCTGTGGTCGCATCCACACGGTGAGTCAGGGGCATGACACGGGAAGCCACCAGCACAACGACACGCATGCATGGGATTTCCGCATGCCGGATGGCACGCCCATCGTCGCCGCGCGCGACGGCACGGTGCGCCTGTCTCGCGGTGACAGCACGAAGGGTGGCTGTGACGAGAAGTTCGCGCCCTACGCCAACTACGTCGTCATCTCCCACGGCGACGGACTGGAGACGCAGTACCTCCACTTCAGCGCGGTGGTGGTGAAGCCGGGTGACGTGGTGAAGGAAGGCCAGCTCATCGGCTTCTCCGGCTCCACGGGCTGGGCCTGCGGCGCGCACCTGCACTTCAAGGTGGCGCGTGAGAGCGGCAAGGGTTGGAACAACCCGTCCGTTCCGGCGCGCATCGCTGGCTACGGGGACCCGGTGCGCGACACCCGCGTGGCCGCGCCCATCTGCAAGGACAACGGCACGCAGTCGCTCATGGCCAGCAACGGCGGCGCGCACGCCCCGGGGCAGCCGGTGGTGTCCATGTCACCGGAGCGCCAGCAGGCCCTTCGCGGCCTCCCGCCCGGGGCGCAGAGCATCCTCGACGGCCTCTCCCAGCCTCCCGCCCAGGGCGGCCAGGGCCTCGACGAAGCGCGCCCGGCCGGTGGTCCCCGCACGGCGAGCGGCCCCAGCGAGACTCGCTGAGGCCAGCAGCGCGCCCGCCCCGGCGAGCAGCATGAAGAGGGCCCCCGCGTTGACGAAGTAGTCCAACGGCAGCAGGGGGCCTTCCACGTAGGCCCGCACCACGCGGTAGCCCACATGGCCCAGCAGGGCCAGCAGCGGCAGGTTGATGAGCGGCAGCACCAGCCAGCGCGCGGTGCGCCACCAGCCGGCCACCGCCTCCGCCACGCCGGTGGTGGCGGTGTAGCGCCAGGCGCCCGCCCGGGCCACCCGCACCTCCTCCAACAGTGTGTCCATGTCGGGGACGCCCAGCAGCGCCGGCTCCAGTCCGCTCGCGCGCGCCACGCTGCGCGCCTCCGCCAGCGCGGTGCGCGCCGCGGACTGGGCGCTGAAGTCGTCCTCGAAGGGCTCCACCACCGCGGACTCCGCGGCCCTGGCGCGGGTGTGTCCGCGCACCACGTCCACGACGGTGGAGGCCGCGGCCACCGCCAGCCCCGCGGGCAGGCTGCTCCGCCCCACCAGCGCCGCGGCGCCCAATCCGCTGGCGCCCCAGAGGGACAGCCGCAGGCCCCAGGCCGCGGGCCCCCAGAAGCGGCCTCCCGCCTGACGCCGCACCTCCGCCGCCAGGTGGCCGTGCGCCAGCCGCAGCCGCGCGTCGAAGTCCGCGCGCAGGCCCTCCGCCGCCTTCTCCAACCCCGAGTCCAGCGCGGCGCGCGTGCGTGACAGCGTCGCTTCCGTCTCCTTCAGCGCGGCCTCCACGCGCGTGTGCACCTCTTCCAGCGCGCCCATCGCGTTCGTCTTGCGCACGCGCGCGGCCACCGCCTGCGTGGCCAGCCCGCGCAGGTGGAAGAGCAGGGCGCCGAACTCGCCGGACACGTCCCGGCCGTCCTTCGCTGACAGGGCGCTGATGGCGAAGACGGGCACGTCTTCCTGGGACAGGCCGTACTGCTCGGAGGCCACGCGGCGCACCTGGGCCTTGAGCGTGTCGCGCGACTCGGGGGACAGCTCGTCCGCGAAGTTGAGGATGAAGACGAGCGCGCGGCGGCGGGCGAACTCCGTGAGGAACTCCACCTGCGAGGCCTCCGCCACGCTGCCGCGGTGCATGACGACGAGCGCCACATCCGCGCGCTCCAGCGCCGCGCGGGCCACTTCGCGGTGCGTGGTGGCCACGCTGTTGAGGTCCGGCGTGTCGATGAAGACTTGTCCGCCCCACAGGCCCTGGGGGCCGGGGGCATACGTCATGACGCGCGCGCCGGAGCCCGCCAGCGCGTCCGTGGGGGTGCCTTCTGGCGCGAACACGGTGGCGGCCGTGCTGGTGGGCCGGTTGACGCCCTCACGCGACAGGGCCTGCCCCGCCAGCGCGTTGAGGAGGGTGGACTTGCCCGCGCCGGTGGCTCCCACCAACGCCACGCTCAGGGGGGCGTCCTTGCGCGCCACGCCGCGCGCATAGTCGTCCACGAGCCGCTCCAGGCGCGCGGCATGCGGCCGGAGCGCGGGCAGCTCCAGGGCCGTCTTCAGCAGGGAACGCAGGGCATCGGGTTCAGGCAGGCTCGTCTCGTCCACGTGGGGAGAGCCTGTCCCGGCTTCGCCCGGGTGACTACGAAGAAGATGCGCGGAGGGTGCGCCAGCGTGCAGTTTCCGGCGGCGGCCCCTCGCGAGGTGCCCTCCCGGGAACGTCGGGCGCCAAGGGAGGCGGGGACCGGATGGCCGCGGGGATGCCGGGAGGAGTAGAAGCATGGCCACCATGGACCTCTTCCTCATGTCTCCGCCGGGACGCGCGTGGGCCCTGCGCGGCCGGAGCAACTTCCGCAGCCGCGAGGCGCCGCCCGTGGACGCGCGTCAGGCCCGGCGGGAGTGGCTGGCGCTGGCCCGGGACATCGAAGCGCGCGGCGGCACGGTGGTCGCGTTGCCGTCTCCCTCCGAGCTCCTGACGGGCATGCCGTACGCCGCCGAGTGCGGACAGGTGGTGGCGCGTCCGGGCGCCGCGCCGCTGTTCGTGCTGCCGCGGATGATGAGCGCGCACCGGCAGACGGAGCGCGAGCACTGGGCGCCCCTGGCCCATTCATTGGGCATGGAGGTGGTGGACCCGGGCGTGGGCATCTGGGAGGCCCACGGCGACGTGGCCACCTTCGACGGTGTCACGCTGCTGTTCTGGGGCGGCCGCACGACGCTGGATGGCCTGGATGCCGCGGCGCGCTACTTCCCCGGAGAGGTGCTGCGCATCCAGGTCCGCGAGCCCGCCTTCCACGGCAACATGGCGGTGCTGCCGCTCCCCGCGGTGGACCGGCTGATGGTGTGTCCAGACGTGATGACGCCGCAGTCCCATGCGCTGCTGCGCGAGCGCTTCGGCGAGCACCGGCTGCTCCTCGTGACGGAGGCGGAGATTCGCCGCTACGCGACCAACGGGCTGCCGGTGGGGCGTGACGTGCTGGCGCCTTCCGTGGTGCCGGACTCGGTGCGGGAGCGGCTGGAGGCGCTGGGGCTGCGCGTGGTGTCGCACCCCATGCGCGAGCTGTGTGAGAAGGGCGGCGGCTCGTCGCGCTGCCTCGTGTCGCGCGCGGAGGTGGACGCGGCGACGCTGCACATCCCAGCCGCGTTCCGGCTGTCGGCCATCGCCAGGGACATCGATGCCGATGGGTGACGCGGACACGCTGCCACGTCAGGCGGAGGCCTTCCTCGCGGCGCACCCCGGGGCGTCGCTGGTGGCGCTGGGCTCGGGCGAGCACGCGGGCGCGTTGGACCTGTCGCCCCTGGGCGTGCCGGTGACGTTCCTGCCCGCCGAGCGGAACGCGGACCTGGCGCAGCAGTACCTGACGCTGAACCAGCTCGCCTTCAGCGGCATCGGCGTGCCGCGTTGGGTGCTGTCGGACCTGTATCTGCTACCGGGCGCCATTGGGCTGCTGCGCTGTCCGGCCCGGATGCTGGCGGCCCCCGTGCGCGAGCGGCTGGGTCTGGCCGACGAGGACCCGGCCATTGGCGCGGCCTACTACGCGGCGCCCTCGGTGACGCCGGGGCTGTTCATCGGCGTGTCGCTGCTGAGCGTGCTGCCGGGAACGGGGGCGTCGCCATGGGTGAAGCTGCTCACGTTGCGGATGCTGCGCGCGCGGCGGCTGCGAGGCGTGGCCCAGTGGGACAACCCCAGCGTCCGAGTCCATTCCAGGCTGGGCCCGCTGCGCCTCGTGGGGCGCGTGCCCGGCGGGCACGAGTACGCGGAGCGCTCCTTCGTCTACGAGTCGGAGCTGACGGACCGGGCGCGGCTGGGCGACGCGATGGCGCGGCGCCTCTCGCTGACGCCGTCGCTGCGTGTGCCCGCAGGCGACCTCCCGACGCTGAGCGCGCTGCTCACCCGCGCGGAGGCAGGCGAGGTGCTGCACCTGGTGCCTCCTGGGCTGGAGGCGGGACAGGTGCTGGTGCGCGAAGGCCCGCTCGGCTGAACCTGAACGCGCGCGTGCCCGCTCAGGGCGCTGGCGCGGCGGGTGACTCCATGTCCTCTTCCAGCGCGAGCCGCAACGCGCGGGAGCCGTCGCGGAGGATGGGCGCCCCGTGGGAGAAGCACAGCGTCTCCACGGGGAGGTGGTCCAGGATGCGCTGGACGCTGTGCCGGGTGCGCAGCGGTTCGTCCTGATACTCGCTGGGGACGAACTCCGGCGTCTCCCCCTCCTCGTGCGTGAGCAGGTCGGAGAGGAACGCGACGGCGCGCGGGTGTTGCTGCATCCACAGCGTGTACATCGCCTCGGTGGGCCCGGGCGTGTGGAACGAGATGAGCCCGGCGGGCAGCGTGTCTCCCGCGACGTAGAAGAAGTCGGGCTGCTCCTCCAGCGCCTGTGCGCCCTCGGGCGCCCAGACGGGCACCTTGAAGGCCTTGCGCAGCCGCCACGCGGAGCGCTGGTGGTTTCCCGCCGTCAGGACAATGGCGGAGATGTTCCCCAGCGCGCGCAGCGCCGCCTCGTCGATGGGCAGCGGGTCGATGAGGACGACAGCCCCGTCGACGTCCACCACGGCATACGCGTCACTCCGCGCGCCGCCGATGCGGTCATCGGAGAGGGTCCAGTGGTGGACGCCGGGCACCAGCTCGCTTGTCCGCTTCGCCTTCCCCTTGGGCTCGCTCATGCGGACAAAGCTAGGCACCCGCGGGCGGTGTCACCGGGGCCGGGAGGGAGGCCACGGCCTGGATGCTCGGCTTCTTCCATGGCGGGCGCCCGAGGACACGGGGACGTCGTCCGTGGGACGGCACAACGTTCCCGCATGATGACGGCGCGACTGTCTCGCGGTGTGCTGGCACGGCCCCTGGTGCTCTTTGACGGCGACTGCGCGTTCTGCCGGCGCTGGGCCGCGCGCTGGAGGTGGCGCACCGGGGACCGCGTCCGCTACCGGCCGGGCAGCGGGTGGCGCCGCTGGCTGTTGGGCATCCCGAAGGCGGACATGCGCAGGGCCATGCAACTGGTGGAACCCTCCGGCCGGGTGTCCCAGGGCGCGGAGGCCCTCTTCCGCGCGCTCGCCGCGTCACCTCGCCGGGGGACTCGGGTGGCCGCGCGGCTGGGGTTGATGCCGGGGGTGTTGCAGTTGGCCCAGGGCGTCTACGCGGTAGTGGCCCGGCATCGCCGTCAGGTGGCGGGCGTGGACCGCTGGCTCTTCGGGCGCGCGGTGGTGCCGCACGAATACCGGTGGGTGCGCTGGGTCTTCCTGCGGCTGCTGGGAGGGACGTTCCTCATCGCCTTCACGTCGCTGGGGCGGCAGGTGCGGGGCTTGTATGGGACGCAAGGCCTCCGGCCCGTGGCGGAGCGTCTGGCCGCGGAGCGCCGCGAGGAACCCTCGGCGCTCGCGCGGTGGCGGCGCATCCCGTCGCTGTTCTGGTGGGACGCGTCGGACGCCGCGCTGGTGCGTGGGTGCTGGGCGGGGCAGGTGCTGTCCCTGGCGTTGCTCTTCAACGTTGCGCCCCGGCTCAGCGCGTCGTCGCTGTGGGCGCTGTACCTCTCCTACGTGGCCGTGGGGCGTGAGTTCCTCTCCTTCCAGTGGGACGTGCTGCTGCTGGAGATGGGGCTGCTGGCGGCGCTCACCGCGCCCCGGGGCTCGCGGCCGGGCCTGGGCCGTGACGAGCCCTCCTCTCTGGAGGTGTTCCTCTTCCGGCTGCTCGTGTTCCGGCTCTACTTCGGCTCGGGGCTGAGCAAGCTCAAGTCGGGAGACCGGACCTGGCGCGAGCTGACCGCGTGCGAGCACTATTACGAGACGGCGCCGCTGCCCACGCGGGGCGGTTGGTACGCGCATCAGCTGCCTCGCCGGCTCCAGCGGGCCTCGACCGGGGCGGTGCTCTGGCTGGAGACGGTGGTGCCCTTCCTGGCCTTCGGGCCCCGGCGCTTGCGGCAGTTCGCCTTCGGGAGCCTGAGCGGCTTGCAGGCCGCCATCGCCGCCACGGGGAACTACGGCTTCTTCAACGTCCAGGCCTGGGTGCTGGGCGTGTGGCTCCTGGACGACGCGGCGCTGCGGCGGGTGCTGCCGTTGAAGGACGAGCCCCCCGCCCAGCCTCGGCCCTGGTGGCGCACGGGTGTGTCCGCGCTGGGGGGGGCGCCGCTGCTGGTGCTGGGGGTGTCGGAGGTGCTTCGCCGGTTCGAGGGGTGGCAGCGGCACCGGCCCGAGCGTGTCGGCGCGATGATGACGTGGCTGGAGTCCCAGGCGCGGCCCCTGCGCTCGGTGAATCCCTACGGCCTGTTCAGCATGATGACGGTGCAGCGGCCGGAAATCCTCGTGGAGGGCTCCGACGACGGCGAGCAGTGGAAGGAATACTCCTTCCGTTACAAGGCGGGAGACCCGGCCCGGCCTCCCCGGCAGGTGGCGCCCCACCAGCCGAGGCTGGACTGGCAGATGTGGTTCGCCGCGCTCGGCTCGCCCCCTGGCTGGTTCGTCGCGCTCCTGGCCCGGCTGCTGGAGGGCTCGCCGGAGGTCCTGGGCCTGCTGGCGGGCAACCCCTTCCCGGACCGGCCGCCTCGAATGGTGCGAGCGGTGCTGTACGACTACCGGATGACGGACGTGGCCGAGCGGCGGCGCACGGGCATCTGGTGGCGGCGCGAGCGGCTGGGTCTCTACGTGTCGCCCCTGTCGCTGGCGCCAGGGCCTCGGCCTCGTGGACGCCTTCCCGCGCTGCAATGGCAGGCCGGGGCGTGAGGCGGGTGGGAGCAGGCGTGCGGCCCTGAAGGTCGAGGGCCCCTTTTCATACGCCGACGACGGGGTGGGGCTACAATGGAGGCTTCCCACCCATCTCCGCCGTCGTGACGCCGTGAAGACGCCGCGTATTCCTTTTCGCCTCCCTCTTGTCGCCGTCATCGGGCTGCTGAGCGCCTGCGGGCCCACGCCCACCACCATGAAGCTGGAGCCGCTGGAGACGAAGTACCTCCGCACGCCTGGGCAGACCGTGAAGCTGGCGTACG
This sequence comes from Myxococcus sp. SDU36, assembly GCF_030168875.1. Classification (NCBI taxonomy): domain Bacteria; kingdom Pseudomonadati; phylum Myxococcota; class Myxococcia; order Myxococcales; family Myxococcaceae; genus Myxococcus; species Myxococcus sp. SDU36. The sequence goes on along the minus strand of NZ_CP077414.1, from coordinate 5,856,019 downwards.
AGGTCTTCGACGCGGAAGGCCGGCCCATGTCCGACCCGAAGCTGCGGTGGACCAGCTCCGCGCCGGACGTGGCGCAGGTCCAGGAGGGCTTGCTGACGGTGCGCAAGTCCGGGAGGACGACCATCGGCGCGACGGGGGGCAAGGTCCGCGCGGCGTTGCCGCTGGAGCTGACCATCCTCAACTCGCTGGACGTGCGGGCCCCGGGCTCGGACTTCCTCGAGGTGGGGCGCGTCATCAAGCTGCGCGTGGTGGCGAGGAACGAGCAGGGCTCCTCGTTGCAGGACGCCACGCCCAGCTTCCGCGTCTCGGATGAGACGGTGGCGCGGGTGGAGGAAGGGCAGCTGGTGGCCGTGCGCCCGGGCAAGACGGTATTGAGCGCGACCTTGGGGCACCTCAGCCGGCACATCGCGGTGCAGGTGGTGCCGGCGGACTTCGCGCGGCTGGGCCTCAACCTCACGCACCACGCCTTCCAGCGCCGGGGGCAGTCCGTGCAGCTTCAGGCGCGCGCCTTCAATCGCAGCGGCGTCGTGCTGGACACGGTGCCGCTGGAGTTCTTCACGTCGGACTCCTCCGTGGTGTCGGTGTCACCCGAAGGCCGCGTGACGGCGGTGGGCTCCGGGCGCGCCGTGGTGTCCGTGGTCGCCGGCCGGCGGCGGTCGGCGGCGGAGTTCGTCGTCCCGTAGCGTCGCTTCGCGGCGACCGCGCGAGTCAAGGCTTCGGCGTCGCCGCGGGAGCCTTCGACTTCGACTTGGGCGAGGCCGGAGCCTTCTTGGTGGGGCGCTTGCGCTTCTTGGCGTCCGCGTCCTCCGGGCAGGGCGGGCGAGGCCCGTCGCTCGGCGGCTGGATGGTGAAGTCGACGCGGCGGTTGAGCGCCATGCCTTCTTCCGTCGCATTGTCCGCGACCGGCCGCGAGCGACCGAAGCCCTGCGAGCACAGTCGCTCCGCCGCCACGCCGCTCTCCACCAGGAAGCGCATGACGCTGGCCGCGCGGCGGCGCGACAGGTCCAGGTTGTATGCATCGCTGGCGCGCGAGTCGGTGTGACCCTCGATGTGCACCCGGTCGGCCTCGGGGCTCTCGTTCATCACCCGCGCGACCTCCTCCAGGATGGGGAAGGACTCGGAGAGGATGATGTCCTGGTCGGTGGCGAAGTTGAGCTGCTCCAGGATGACAATCCGGTTGCCGTCGCGGCGGGCCAGCGGGCACCCGTCCTTGCCGCGGCTGCCGGCGGGCTGGTCCGGGCAGCGGTCGAGCCGGTCGACCACGCCGTCACCGTCCTTGTCCGTGTCCGGGCAGCCCATGTTGGCCACGGGGCCGGCCACGTCGGGGCACGCGTCCGACTCGCCAATCACGCCGTCGCCATCCGGGTCGACGGGCGGAGGCAGCGGCTCGGGCGGCTCCTTGAAGCGCTCCAGCGCCTCCCACTCGCGCGTCTTCGCCGGAATCCACAGGATGGAGGTGAAGAAGCTCAGCGAGGGCGAGGCAATGGAGCAGCCGCAGCCCATGCCGCCGCCGAACGTGAAGGTGAGGCCGGTGGAGCTGTACCAGCGCAGGCCGAAGAGCGCCTCCGCGGGGACCTGCCGGGGCTCATCGGGCTGCTTCTGCAGCCCCACCGCGCCGTGCACCATGCCCACGGCGGTGACGCCGCTGCCTCGGAGGATGGGGACCTCCGCGCCGACGCCGAAGGGCATCATGTCGCCCACGGAGACGCCGCTGAAGACGCGGTCCGGGCGCTGCCAAAAGCCGCCGTTGAGCGCCAGGAGGATGCCGTTCTCGAAGCGGTAGTCCAGCACCAGCCCGGGGGCCCACGTCAGCTCGCCGTCTCCGGCGAAGGCGTCCTGGGCGCCGGTGGGGAAGCTCACGTTGAGCGTCACCGCGCCGCCCCAGCCCTTGCCCTCGGCGGGCCGACGCAGGCCGGGGATGGCCACCTTGCCCGAAAGCCGGAGGTCGCCGAGGACGAAGCTCTCCACGCTCCCCTCGGTGCCGATGACCTCCAGGTTGTCGCCGCCCTGGGCCAGGATGAGCGGCATGTCCACGCCGATTTCGGCCCAGTCGAAGAGGCCGACGGTGGCCATGACGTCCAACTGGAGGCGGTTGCCGACCAGGTTGATTTTGCTCAGGTCGCCGCCCTCCGGAACCAGCGACAGGGGGTTGAGCGAGTAGCTGAGGTACGGACCGGCGGAGACGGACAGGTGTGACAGCGGACGCGACTGCTGCACCACCACCAGGTCCTGGGGCGCGCCGGACGGACGGAAGAGTTGCACGTTGAAGCGCGCATCCGGCTGAGCGGTGGCGGCGGTGGACAACCCCAGCGCCACGAGGAGGAGCAGGTGGGAGGGCTTCATCGCGCGGTGCGCCGGGGGCGGAGGAACATGAGGCCCGCGGCGAGCAGCAGCAGGAAGGTGGTGCTCCCCGCGGGTGTGGCGTCGGCGGTGGTGCCGCAGCAGAAGGCGCCGCCTTGGGGCTCGGTGCCCGGCTTGCGGCGGCCGCGCTCGCACGCCATCGTCTTCGCGGAGCAGTGCTCCACGCCCAGGCAGTCTCCGCTGTCGGAGCAGGCGGTGGAGCAGGTGTTCGTCGCGACGTCGCAGGTGCCGCCGCAGGGGCAGTGGGCATCCGCGAAGCACTCCACGCAGGCGGTGCCGTCGCAGACCGTTCCCGGCTCGCACGTCACCGCGCACGCGCCCGAGTTCTCACAGGTGCGCGTGGTGGGGTTGCACACGCCGCTGCCGCAGTCCCCGTCATCCGTGCAGCCCACGCAGGTGCTGCCCTGCGCGGTGCCATTGGAGAGGCAGAACGGGGTGTCGCCGCCGCAGGCGCCGCAGCGGGGGCCGCAGTGCCGGTCCGTGGTGCAGGACGCGCATTCGCCACTGAGGCAGAACTGGCCGTCGCCGCACTCCAGGTCATTGCGGCACTGGACGCAGACCTCGCCGTCGAGGCAGTAGGGGCGCTCGCCGGGGCACTTCACGCAGCCAGGGCCGCAGCTGTCGGCCGTGTTGCAGGAAGGCACGCTGTCCACGCAGCGGCCGTTGGCGGTGTCGCACTGCTGGCCGGCGGCGCACTGGCTGCTGGTGGTGCACTCCACGCAGGTCGGTGTGGCACCGGGCGTCAGCGCCGTGCACTGGGTGCCGTTGGGGCAGCAGTTGCAGGAGTTGCCGGCGCACGAATCATCGGTGGCGCAGGGCGAGCACACGTTGTTGGTGCAGGACTCGCCTTGAGGGCAGTGGGCGTCCAGGGTGCATTCGCGGCACTCGTGGAGGTCGGTGGCGCAGAACTCGCCGCTGGGGCACTGGCTGTCGTCGTTGCACTCGACGCAGGTGAACGTTTCTGCGTCACAGGCGCCGGTGGCGCAGTCGCTGTCTTCGTTGCAGCCGGTGCACTGGTTCGTTTCGAGGTCGCAGCGGCCGTTCGGGCACTGGCCGTCCTCGGTGCACTGCACGCACTGGGTGCTCCCGTTGATGTTGGCGCAGTGGGGCGTGGACTCGCCGCACGGGGAGCAGGAGTCGCCGCAGAAGAGCGAGGAGTCGCAGGGGGCGCAGAGTGCCGCGGCATTGCAGTGGAAGAAGGAGCCGCAGCCTCCGTTGCCGGGCGCGTTCGCGTTGCCGCGGTTGCACTGCTCGCAGCGGTCGAGCTGGCCTTCGAAGGAGGGGAGGCCGTTCTCCGTCTGGAAGAACTGCGCGGGACGGAGGAGCTGGAAGCCGGAGCTGAAGAGGTTGACGACGGGCGGCTGGTTCGCGGCGCGCTCGAAGTCAGTGAAGGCGCCCGTTCCCATCGACAGCTCGAGGGCCGCGTGCTCGCCGACCTGCGAGTAGAGCATTTCGACGGCGTACAGCCCCGGCGCATTGAACGTAACGCTGTTGGTGGTTCGCCACGTTGCGAATCCGAGCACCGGCGGTCGGTTGATGACCTGGTAGGCCTGGCTGCGGTCGTAGATGACGAGGCTGATGCCGTCGTCCACGTAGTAGCCGAAGTGAAGCGGCTGGCCCGCCAGATCCGCAGTGACGTTCAGGTAACCGCGAAATCGCGACGCGAACGGGGTGAAGGCGTCGTTGTCCTCGATGACGGTGAAGGTGCATCCGCCAATCGAGCACCCGGGGGCCGTGACCTGATTGACGAAGTCCCCATAGCTCAGCGTGCGCCCGTCGTTGAGGTTGTTGGACAGGTCGAATGGTGTCCGCAGCACCGTTGTGACACGGCTCTGCCTGCTGGCGGGTTCCTCAAGGAAGCCGTTGATACCGTCGATGTACGTTCCGCGGGCCTGCGGAAACTCATTCAAGGGGCGCGTCCACACATTGGACGCCACGCACAGGCCCTGCCCATCACCAGCGAGTGCGGGGGCAATGGGGGGCCCTTGGACGACGACATCGGGCAACTTCTGGCCCCAGGCGGTCGAGGCCGCGAGGCACACCGAGAAGACAGTGAGCGCGGTACGCGCGATGCGGGACACGGGCGATTTCAAAGCCCCGCAACAATGCGGGATATCTCCCACAACCGCAATTCCGGCAACGTGCGGCTTTCCGCTACGACGTCCCAGGTCCTCCAAGGGGCGCTCAACGGCGGCGACTCAGTGGGCCGCTGCTACTCTGAATAGTGAGGAATACAGGTTTCGTGGCGTCACGAGGATGAGTCGGTGCCTTCATCAGCGTGACGAACTCCGAATCGATGCGCTCCAGCGAGAACGGTCAAGTCCCGAATCGTGTGTAGTTGGTGCGGAGGGGGTTCGGGGGAGGGAAGCTCGTTGGCGGCATCATGCAGCGCAGGCACCAGCGCTCCACGCCTGCCTCCTGTCTACTGGCCCCCGGCGGCACGCTCACGCACGTTCGCCGAAGGGACACGCTCTACCTCCGAAAGAGAGGCTAGAGTGGCCCATTGCTCCCAGCGTCGTACGCTCCTGTCTGCTTCGCCCCCCTCTTCATCGTGAATGCTCGGCAGCGCCGGTACCGGTGCTTGCCTTGCTCCGGAATCGCTGCTCGACTTGGCCCGGTGCACGCACTTGCCCCAACGCCGCGTGCCCGCGATAATAGCCCGCTCTCCCATTCAGCCATCCGCTCCGCTTCTAAAGGGGAATACTTCATGGATCCGGTAACCCTTGCGACCGTAACCTCAGCCATCACAGTCCTCGGCACCAAGGTGGCGGAGGGACTAGCGTCCGGGGCTGGAAAAAGCATATGGGAGAGTGTGCTTAAGATCTTTAAGTGGGACGCGGCACCGCCTGTGGACGGCCTTGCACAGGCGACAGCCGAGCATCTCCAGGCACATCCCAATCATGTGGCACAGACCATCCAGGTGCTTAGGCAAGATACAGGCTCTGTCGGCATGCTTGTTGGCCGCATTGACGCCGAGAAGGTCGTTGTTGCGCAAAGTATCCACACCATCAATATGTAAACATGTCTGACGAAGAGAATCCTCTGCCGGTAGCTGTGAAGACCATCCCGCTCGTGGAGGAGGTCAACGCGAAGACTGCTGTCGTCGCTGCCAGCATCCACAACCTCAGTCTAAATATTGATGCCTCCAGTGGTGATGTAAAAGAGTTACTCCGAGTCGTTTTTCCGGCTGGGCATCGCAGTAGTGAGGCTGTGGATGACGATCCTCTCGCGCCAGAAATCGATGCCAACGTTGGACTCATTAAACGCCACCTCTTCAGCGAAGCGTTGGAAGGGTTCCACCTCCTCCAACAGAAATGCGGTTCTAAGCCAAACCTGTCGAGGTCGCGTTTTCGAATCGCAAACAATACTGGAGTATGTCTTCTGGGCCTTGGGCGCTTCTCCGAGGCTCAGGCCGAGTTCAATAAAGCTCTCAGCATTGAGCCCAACGACGACTTGGCGAGGAGTAACCTTGCGACAGCGCACCTGCATGCGGATGAGCCTGCTCGCACCTTGGACCTGCTAAGGAAGCCTGTCACGAATCTATCCGTGAAAGGGCAAGCCGGTGCGCTTCGTATCGCTGCGCTGTTCCGTCTCGGGCGTCATGAAGACATTGAAGCGTTCTTGCGTGAGGAAGCTTGGACAGCCTACGACGCGCATGTCCAGTTCGCAGTCGCGCAGGTAAGAATAGCTAAAGGTGATACAGATGGCGTAGACGAGGCTCTTCGCGTCGCCACAACCAATGCGGAAACTGCCCGAGAGGCTCACGTACTCAATGGGATGCGCGAGCTAGGGATTGCTGGGGCAGTCGTTGGGGGTGCTGGTTTTGTATCGATAGACAAGGAGTTGCCTCAGGCTCGGCTGGAGGCGGCGCTCGCGCATTTCGAGCGCGCGCTGGAATCATGCCCGCTTGGTCTGCACGACGTTCGTGCGGAGTTGTTGGCTCACTGTGGGCTGGTGCTGTCTCTGCTTGGGAATTCGGAACAAGCATTGAGGAAATTTGAAGCCAGTCGGAGCATCAATTCACGTTTTAGTGTCTCGGCCGTGGTCAATCACGCCGCTGTGCTGATGGAGCGCGATGAATTTGCTGCCGCCACGCGCATTATTCGCGACTCCGGCCTGGCTGACCAACACCCACATGTTCGGCTCCAGTTAGCGGAGGCACTGCATGCCGCGCATGCAGACGCTGAGGTGATTGATCTCCTTGCTAATACATGGCAAACGTTTCAAGATGAGAGACATCGCATACACGGGGCAGCGATGGTGCTCAACTCTTGCCGACGACTCCAACGTCTGGAGCTTGGCAAGAAAACTGTTGATACGCTGATTCGAGAGGATTCTGGGTCCTGGAATGCATGGCTCCACTTGGGACGGCACTTCGCAATTTCAGGAGACCGAACTCAGGCGATGTCTTCATTTAAGAAGGCACTCTCGCTAACTGACAGCGTAGGCAGCCAGCAGGTTCGGGAGGAACTAGGCTACAGACAAGCTCTGTGGGGAAATTATGCAGACTGCATCGCCACCTTGGAGCCTCTGGATAGCACGACCCTCAATGATGAAGCAACTCAGGCCTTGGCAGTTTCGCTGTTCAATACAGGGGCACTAAAGCGGGCACACACCATCACCAATGGCTTTTTGGCGCGCGAGCATGTTCCAGTCCAAATCATTGAAATGGCTGTTGCTCTTGCCTCAATAGCAGGTGATATCGACAGAGCGACGGAGTTTCAGCGTAGGCTCTTGCTGAACCGTAGGTCTCATCTTTGCGACATCAACTGCTTGGCGACCCTCCTACTGCGTCAGGGGAAAAGAGAGCAGGCGGCAGAAACACTGTCCGTTGAGGCATCTGAGATGGAAGGAGGGCAGGACGCCCACTCATTGATGACGTTCGCGCACCTTTTGAGCGAGGTGCAAGACAGACGTGCCCTGACATATGGCTACCGCGCTTGGGAGCGTGGCCGGGATCAAGCACAAATCCAACAGGGTTACATTGGACTCTTCCTGCGTCGGGAACGGGATGAGGCTGATGGTCTAAAGGTGGACGCTGTGTCACCTGGGACCACAGTGACGCTTTCAGTGGTAGGTAAGGGCACTTCGCGTGAGGTGTCCATCGTTCGAGATGAAGATCTGATCCCAGATGCCGCAACATGGGTCAAGGCGTCTGACCCGTGGGCCACTCGACTAATCGGTAAGCGGGTGGGAGACGAGGTTTCAGGGGCTTCAAGTCCGCTGATGCAGACGAACTACCGAATAGATAATATCAAGTCGAACTACGTTCGTGCATTTCAGGAGACAATGTCGGGCTTCAACGACAGGTTTCCAGATGCCACTGGGCTGTGGAAGGTCGAGGTTCCATACAACGATCCTGCAGGAATCACTAAGACAATACTTGCCTTTCAGGGGGACTCGGCACGTATCAAAGAGTTCGTTGCGATGTATGCTCAGTGGAAGCTGCCGCTCGCGGCGCTTGCGAGTGCATTGCATCGCCCTGTGCCAGTTGTGTGGTCTGGACTCATTGCTGATGAGGATGGGATTTGTTTTTCCCTTGGCGCGGAGCAGGAGTTGAATGTGGCTGCGCGCGTAATTGGGAGGCGCACTGCACCGCTGTATCTTGACTACTCTGCATTAATGACGCTTGTGTTGCTTGATGATGGGTTGCGGGAGAAGTTGGTTCAATTGGTAGGTCATGCCCGTGTCATGCAAAGTCTTCTTGATGATTTGCATACCCATGCCGCTCGGGCAATGGTGAAAGGCACGGGTGAAGGAATGTATGTGTCGGTAGGCGAGGATGGGCGACTCAAGATCGCGCCGCTTGGAGATCTTCACGGGTTCCTTGCTCGGGTCCAAAAAACCGCGCGTGAGGTGGCCTCGCCGTGGCCTGCCTACTCTCGGTTTGAGCCCTCGCCTCCTGAGTGGCAGAACGTGATTGAGATGCTAGGGGAGCCAACGTCAGATCTGCTCGCGGAGGCAGCGGCGACAGATGGTATCGTGCTTTGTGACGATCATGCACTTGGAGTGCTGGCCCGAGCCAAGAATCAGACATGTACTGTTTCTATTCAAGCTGTAGCGCTAGCGGCATATCGGGAGGGCCGCTTGGCTCTTCCCGAATATGCGAGCATTGTGGAGCGTTTGGCGGTAGCCAAGTACAGCTTCCTCTCGGTGAACCACGACATCATAGAGGTTGTCCTCAAACGCCATCAATGGCAGGTCACTTCGGAAGTTGCCGCCGTGTTCTCTTGCCTAGAGGGGCCTCGTTGCACCACAGAGAGCGCAGGTGTTGTAGGGGCGAAAGCGCTCAGGGCTATCATTCTGGAGCCATCGGCGACACCGCATCGAGACGTCATTATCGATGCATTGCTTTCGCGGCTCACGAGAGGCCATGATGTCCAGCAAGTCACCGACCTCATGGTGCACATATTGCGCAGGCTACTGCCGCTTGCCTCTATTCATTTAGATTGGCTTGTCCGGACCATTCGTGCTTGGACTGCCGCTCGGTCTTAGTACGCCTAATAATCGTAAGGGATGAGCCAGGCCGCCATAGGGTGATGCTCATCAAACCGGACCTTGTTAGGTGCTAAAAGTTTCGGAAATCCTAGACGTGGAGCTGCCCACGCCCGGCGAGACGCCCTGATGGCCGTGGCACTGGAGCTGTCGACGCACTGGGCGTGGCGCCGGTGTGTCAGGCACTGGGGCTGCCTCGCGCCACTTTCTACCGGCAGGCTCGGCCCCTACACGGGCCGGTGCGCAGAGGCCCTCAGCCGCGGGCCCTGTCGCCCGAGCAGCGAGCCGAGGTGCTCGCGGTGCTGCACGAGCCGAGATTCGTGGATGCCGCGCCCGCGGAAGTCTACGCGCAGCTCCTCGATGAGGGGCGCTACCTGTGCTCGGAGCGCACCATGTACCGGGTGCTCGCCGAGAATCAGGAGGTGCGCGAGCGCCGCGGGCCAGCTGCGCCATCCCAACCACCCGGTGCCCCAACTGCACGCGACGAGGCCCAATGAGCTTTGGAGCTGGGACATAACGAAGCTGCACGGCCCGTCGAAGTGGACGTACTTCTACCTCTACGTCGTCGGGTGGATGGAGGCCCACCGCGAGTCGGCCACCCTGGCCAAGAAGCTGCTGGCGACAACCTGCGAGCGCCAGGGCGTGGTGCCCGGCCAATTGACGATTCACGCCGACCGGGGCTCCTTCATGACTTCCAAGCCGGTGGCCCTGCTGATGGCCGACCTGGGCGTGACGAAGACGCACTCGCGGCCCTACGTCTCCAACGACAACCCCTTCAGCGAAGCCCACTTCAAGACGACGAAGTACCAGCCCGACTTTCCAGAATGCTTCGGCTGCATCCAGGACGCTCGCGGCTACTTCGGAAATTTCTTCGGCTGGTACAACAACGAGCACCACTACGGCGGCCTCGGCCTGCTGACGCCCTACGACGTGCACCATGGCCTAGCGGCCGAGCGCCTCGCGGCCCGGAGCGCGGTGCTCGCCGCGGCCTACGCCGCTCACCCTGAGCGCTTCCCTCGTGGTGCACCCAAGCCGAAGGCCCCGCCAACCATCGTCTGGATAAATGACCCCGCGCGGCTCTCTGCCTCACAGGTAGCTGCGCAGTAATCTCTCGAACTCACTGTCTCACTCGCGTTGACAGGTTCCGCGCGCGACCAGTAGCGCCACGATGTCGGACAGCCTGGCGCCTCGCAGCTCATCCAGTAAGAGCGTTTCGATTCGCAACATCGTTTCCTCGGACTGGAAAGTTCAAACCCGCTTGCAGCTCACGTCCCCATCCTGGGAGCGGATGAACGCGGCGGTGAGCTCCGTGCCCAGCGCCGCGCACAGCACCTCGAAGGTCCGCCGCCGGGCGCCGCCCACCACGGACGGCTGGCTGGCCAGCGTCTCCGGATGTCGCACGAAGATGTTGTAGCCCACGATGCAGCCATCCGCGCGGAGCACGGTGATGCCATCGGTGGCCATCATCCCCCGCAGCAACTGCGCGGCGGCGCGCACGGCGGTGCCCGAGCTGTCGGTGGGGTCCACGTGGTAGCGCTCCAGCAACGCCACGATGTCCAACGGACGGGGCAGGATGATGCCGTCCACGAACAGCGTGGAGCCCGCGCGCTCCCGGGGCAGCACCGCCACGAGCGCGCCGTGGGAGCCCTGCATCACCTCGAAGAGCACCCGGCGGAAGAACCCGCGCGCCCGCTCGCGACTGTGCGTGGTGACGCCGGCCGTGACGACGTCCGCCAGCTCATCCATCACCTCCGGCGGTGAGGCCGCCTCCACCCTCGCGCCGGACAGGTACACATGCCGGCACAGCCCACCGCCCGAGCGCAGCTCCAGGATGTTGTCGGCGAGCTGAAGCACCCCCACCACGCCCGCGCCCCTGTCCTCGACACGGCGCAGCCGCTCCAGCGGCGTCTCCGCGAGAGGGAAGGGGTCCGTCCGGAAGACGCCGTAGGCGAAGCCCTCCGGGACGCGCAGCAGGTACAGCGCCCACCAGCGCCCCTGGCCCAGCGGCGCGCACTGCTTGAGCGCGCGCTGGATGGTGGCGCGCGAACGCGGACCGATGCCGATGGCAATCGGGTCATGCCCGCCCAGGTGTTCGAGCATCTGCCCCAGGTCGTCTCCCACGAAGGCCATGGGAAACAGCGGGGCGCCCTCCTCGCGATAGCGCGACAAGGTGACGATGAGCTCGCCAATGGCGTCCGCCGTCAGCTCGCAAGACATGCGTGCTTCGTCCAGGAACGTGCTGACGGCGTCGGTCAGCAGGTGACGGAAGGAGAGGACGAGAGGGGGCGAGCCCAGTCCGGCTGGGTCCGAGCCGTTCATGAGGCGCGCAGCATGGCGCATTGCCGCCGGGCACGCACGGACGGAGTGACAGCGGGCCCAGGTGCTCGTTCCCTCACCAGGGTGTCAGCGTCGCCGAGTCCACTCAGGGCGCACGGCCCCTCACGACAAGCCTGCCCGGGCCTCGTCCAGCCGGGCAGCCGTCTGGTCCCAGTCGCTGGCCAGCCCGTCGAGCTGCTTCAGGATGTCGGAGAAGTACCGCGCCTCCAGGGCCTTCGACAGGGTGGCGCCGTGGGCCTCCGCCCACTTCTTCGTGACCCGGGCCCGCACCTGGGCGCCCAGCAGGTCCACGAAGCGCTCCATCAGCGGCGTGGACAGCAGCGTGCCCGCCCACACCACCGCGTCATGGCCCATGCCGCCCGTGGCCACCGTCACCGCCGCCGCCGCGCCTGACGGCACGGAGTACACCAGCGTCGTCAGTGTCTGGAGAAGCTCCTCCCGCATGCCGCTCTGAAGCTCCGCGGAGACCAGCTCCCGGCAGTACGCATACAGCGTGGCCCGGTCCGCCGCGTGCGCGTGCAGGGGCTCGAAGCCCAGCGGCTCCTCCAGCTTCGTCAGCGTCACCGGACCGAAGGCTTCCTCCAGCTTCGCTCGCGTCTGCGCGTCCGCGCGCCACGCGGCCACCTCCGGAGCGAAGGCCTCCACCAGCCGCCGCACGCCGTCCTTCAGCGTCTCGTCCACCGCGTGGGTCGGCGTGTCCGCGCTCGGGGCCTCGGGCGCGGTGAAGGACTCGCGCACCTTGCGCGTGACGAAGGTGAGCGCCGTGGCCAGCCCCCGGAAGGGCAGGCGCACCCACTTGTGGAACTGGCTGCGCGCATCCAGTTCGTCGCGAAAGGCGTCGATGAGCACGTCCGCCGGCACGGCCTTCAGCGCCGCGTGCGCCCCCACCACGTCCAGCTCGTGGCGCAGCCGCTTGCGGAGCCGGTCGGGCTCCCGCGCCGCCTCCGAGGCCGCGCGCGACACGGCCTCCAGCTCCGCGCGTGCATCCGCGAGCGAGGCCTCCAGCGCCCGGGCCTTCAGCTCGCGCGCGTGCTCGGCCTGTCCCAGCAGCGCGCCCAGCGCGGGCTTCCCGTCCAGCGGCTCCGTGGCCAGGGGCTTCAGTCCCGCCTCCACGTCGGGCTGGTGCGGCGCCAGGTAGCGCGCCAGCGCCGGGTGGCCCACGTCCGCGGCGAGCTTGTCCAGGTGCCCGCGGGCCACCTCCTCGCGCGTAGCCTCGTTGTAGACGAGCAGGTACGGCCGCCCGTGCCCCACGGCCGCGCGCAGGAAGTCCACCAGCGCGGCGTTCTGGTACGTCTGCCGGCTCACGACGAACGCCAGCACGTCCACGGTGACGAGCAGCGCCTCCGCGCGCTCGCGGTTGTCGCGGTACACGCTGTCGAAGTCCGGCGTGTCCATGACGAGCAGCCCGCGCGGCACCGCGTCCGACAGCGTCAGGTACAGCCGGCCCGGAGGCCCCGCCTGGTCCACGGGCGCCGCGTCGCCGGAGGCCACGGGCACGATGTCATAACGCCGCGTCAGGAAGTCCTTCAGCGGCCCGGTCCACGTCTCCGGGTGGGCCGCCGCCAGGCACTGCTTGGTGAGTCCGCCCTCCGGCCTCGCGGGGGACAGCGCCGCGCCCACCAGCGAGTTGAAGAGCGTGGACTTGCCCACGTTGTTGGGGCCGGCGATGGCCACCAGCAGCAGGGGCGCGTCGGCGGAGCCCAGGCGGGGGAGCAGGTCGCGGCGCAGGCGTTCGGCCAGACGGCGCGCGAGCTCGGCGTCCGAGGCGTCCGGGAAGCGCTCGGGAGCGGGCAGGGCGTCCAGGGCGGACGCGAGGAAGGTGCGCAGGGCGTACGGGTCTCTCATCACCAGAAGTCCTCGCACCACAGCACGCGGGACGCCCCGTGCCCAGGCACTTGTCCTCCCAGGTGTCGGCCGGGGACAGAGCGGGTGGCGCGCGGTAGGGTCGCCCCATGCGCCTTCTCGCCGCCTGCCTGCTCCTGTCGGGGCTCGTCGCCTGCACCGCCGCGAACACGAACGCCCCCGCGTCCGAAGCGGCTCACGCCCAGGGGCCGTTGCCCTTCATCGAGGATGACTACGCCCGCGCGCTCGCCGAGGCCCAGGCGAAGGGGCTCCCCCTCTTCGTGGACGTCTGGGCGCCCTGGTGTCACACGTGCCGGTCGATGAAGGCCTACGTCCTGTCCGACGCGGCGCTGGCCCGGCACGCGGACCGCTTCGTGTGGCTGGAGGTGAACACCGACCTGACGTCGAACGCGGCGTTCCAGGAGAAGTACCCGGTGGAGTTCTGGCCCACGCTGTACGTCATCGACCCGCGCGAGGAGAAGGCCCTGCTGCGCTTCGCCGGCAGCGCCACCGTGGCGCAGTTGGAGAAGCTCTTCGAGGACGGTGAGCGCGCGTACCAGGGCGGCGTCACCGGCGCGGAGGCCCTGCTGGCTCGCGGGGACGCGCTCTATGCGGAGGGCCGCTCGGCCGAAGCCGCGGAGACGCTCGCGGAGGCCCTGGCCGAGGCACCCGCGGACTGGTCCCGCCGGGGCCGCGCGGTGGAGTCGCTGCTGACGGCGATGTACGGCGCGAAGCAGCACGAGGCGTGCGCGCGCAAGGCGCTGGAGGAGCTCCCGAAGACGCCTCGCTCGCTGTCCTGGGCCAACGGCGCTCTGCTGGGCATGTACTGCGTGCTGTCGCTGCCGGAGGAGCACGCGGCGGGGACGGAGCTGCGCGGCGGCCTGGAGGCCAAGGTGGCCGAGGCCCTAGCGCCTCCGGCCATCGAGATGTCCGCGGATGACCGCTCCGGCTTGTACGAGGTGCGCGTGCAGGCGCGCGAGGTGGCGAAGGACACGGCGGCCGTGAAGGCCCTGTCGGAGGAGTGGCTGGCGTTCCTGGAGGCCGAGGCCGCGAAGGCGCCCAACCCCCAGGCGCGCACGGTGTTCGACTCGCACCGCATGCTCGCGGCCATGAAGTTGGAGACGCCCGCCCGGGCGATTCCCGCGCTCGAGCAGAGCGAGAAGGACCTGCCCCAGGACTACAACCCGCCCGCGCGCCTCTCGACGCTGTACCGGCTCGTCGGCCGGCTGGATGACGCGCTCGCCGCCAGCGACCGTGCCCTGGCGCGCGTTCAGGGCGCGCGGCGGCTGTCGGTGCTGTCTGGCCGCGCGGACATCCTCGTGGCGCGCGAGGACACGGCGTCCGCCGTGAAGACGCTGGAGGAGGCCATCACCTTCGCGAAGTCGCTGCCCGCCTCGCAGGTGTCGCCGCGCATGGTGGCCGGGCTGGAGAAGAAGCTCAGCGGCCTTCAGGCCCCGGCGCGGTAGCCGCCGCGCGGGTGTCCAGGTCGAACAGCGCGTAGTCCGGGGCCTGGCATTCGCGCATGGCTCCGTCGGTGAACACCAGCATCGCGGCGCCGGGGGCAGGCGGAGGCGGCGCGCCGTGGGCGTAGTCCACGCGCGCTCCGTCCGTGATGAGGTGCCGCAGCACGCCGTCGCGGGCGCCGGTGGGTGGCAGCCCCAGCATCGCGCGGCTGCGCTTGTCGCGGGTATGGCCCACCACCTGCGTCAGGCCCGTGGGCAGTCGCCTCGGGTCGAAGCGGCGCCGGGGCGTGCCGCGCACCCGCTCGGCGTCCTCGGGCAGCAGGCTGGGGCGCTGATAGAAGATGCCCGTGCCCTCGCCCTGGGCCGCGTTGCCCGGGTGGTGCAGTCCCGGAATGACGAGCGGGCCTCGAGTCCATCCCGCCACCGCCGCATCCAGGGCCGCGTTGAGCGCCGCCGCCACCGGGTTCGCGTCCCCTCGCCGCGCGGGAGGCAGGCGCGCCGCGTCCAGGTCCTCCCGCGTGACGCCCGCGTGCAGCACCAGCAGGTCGGGCGCCGCGGCATGGGCCACACGGAAGCGCTTCACCCGCAGCAGGTGCTCCACCCAGGTGCGCTGCACCTCGCGGAAGTTGCCGAAGTCGCGCGCCACCAGCTCCGCGGAAGGAACCTGCGGCCAGCGCGCGAGGAACGCCTGCTCCGCGGCTTCGTCCGTCTCCCCACCCTGGTAGATGCGGTCCGCTTCGGCCTGGGCCTCGGCGAAGCACGCATCCGAGAAGCCGGCCAGCTCGCCCACCCGTCCCAGGTCGTGGTTGCCCAGCAGCATCACCGCCTGGTTCGCCGGGTGGGCGGCCAGCCACGCCACCAGCGCCAACCCACTGGCGGCGACGGGCGCGCGCTCGTCGGGCTTGCCCCAGTCGAAGTGGTCGCCCACCGAGATGAGCTGCACGTCGGAGCGAAGCCAACCCTCGCGGGTCAGCAGCCCGTGGTGCGCCAGGATGGCCAGGACCTGGTCCAGGTCGGCCTGCGGGTCCCCCATGACGAGCCGCCGCCGCCAGACCGGGTCCTCCGCCGGGACGGAGCGCGGCGCCTCCGCCGCGGCCTCGGCGGCCCGCGCGAGCGCGGCCTGGATGGATGGCGGCTTGCTCACGAGCTCTGGAAGAAGCGGGCGATGAGCGCCGAGCGGCTCTCCACCCGTGCCTTGCTCAGCAGGTGCGTGACGTGGACTTCCACCGTGCGCTCGGCGCAGCCCAGCCGGCCGGCGATGGACTTGTTCGTCTCGCCCTGGATGATGTGCGTCAGCACCTCGGACTCGCGCGCGGTGAGCGACCAGCGCGCCGACAGCGCCTGCACGCGCGCGGCGGCGCTGGACGCGGTGCCGGTGTCGATGGCCAGGTAGTGCGGCGGCAGGCCGGTGGTGAGCAGCGGCGTCATGGTCAGCGGGCCGGAGCAGGGGATGCCCTGGGCGCCGCGGCGCAGGGACTCCATCAGCTCCGGGTCAGGCCGCTCCAGCCGCGCGCGGCCGGCGTTGTTGGCGTGCACCACGCGGCCACTGGAGCTGACGACCCAGGCGGCGCGCCCCAGCGCCTCCATGGCGACCTGGAGCGCCGAGGACATCAGGCCCGACTCGCGCAGCCGCGTCTCCATGGTCAGCCGCCGCTGGAGCGCGGGCGTCAGGGCCTGGAGCAGGCGCTGCTCGCGCTCGGTGAAGGGCTCGGCGCGGGCCAGCCCCACCCAGCCCAGGAGCACCGGCCCATCACAGACGAGCGTGCGCAGCCATTGCATGTTCTCCACGCCGAGCTGCCGGAACATCGCCGCGGAGCGGACGCTGATGCGCTCCCGGGTGCTCTCCAGCGACTCCTCGCTCATGCCCAGCCGGCGCCCCACCTCGCTGGCAGACAAGTCATGCAGCGGCAGCTGGCGGGCCGCCTCGGTCTCCGTCAGCGAGCGGAAGTGCAGCGCGCGGTTGCGCTGCGCGGGCTCGGGCCGGGCGGGATTGAACCAACCCCAAGGGTCTCCCCAGGCAGACACCTGGTTTTCGATGGCCGCATTCACTGTCGCGGTAGGGAGTGGGAAGCCCGCGCAATAGGAGTAGCTCGCGTGGTAGCGCTCGGGGCCCACGTCCACGCCATAGGCCACGGCGCGTTCGGCCCGCAAAGCCTCTCGTAAAGCACCTAGCACCGGGGGCAGGGATTCCGTCCCGGGCTCGGCCTCCACGAGCATTGCCTCAAGGTCCGTCAGCAGGCCTTGCTCCTCGGAATTCAAACGAATCACGGTTTGTGAAGTATACGCCCGTCAGGGATTGCGCCCAGTACTTGACCACCCTTCACGCACATCTCGAACGTCCAGAATTGTCCCGACAGAAACTTCCTGGCATTCAAATGTTCTGGGTTTTTAATGACCCGGGGATTTCCCCCATAGCCGGACACGGGGCAGTGGCGGAACACTCTCATGTCGGCCCCCAGGGGGGAGGGCCGCCGCGGTGGACTGTGAGCGCGCGCCGGGCGCTCGGTTTCGGGTGCCCGGTGCGCCGCTCCTTTCCCACACGCCTGTCGCCCGCGCGCCAACCCATGAGGATGGCTGCCTTTGTGGGCCCACCCGACCTCATGGAGCATGCAGGACGCGAGGCAGCCGCCCGGCGGGCACCACCCTGCGCAGGAAATGAAGCATGCCCAGGCCCAGGTAGGCCATGCCCAGGGCCAGCGCAGCCCAGCCCAGCCAGGCGCTGATGGCGCCCGTTCCCAGTCCCACCAGGGCCCAGATGGCGAGCGCCGAGCCCACGCTCCAGGGCATGGCGGTGCGCAGGTGGGGGCCGCTGAAGGCACCGCCCAGCGCGCAGAAGGCGGCCGCCAGGACGCCAAAGCCGAACCACTTCGGCTCCTGGACGGGGAAGATGGCCGCCATGGATAGCAGCGCCGTGAAGAGTCCGAGAATCGCGAGTCCCAGGGTCATGGCTTACTCCGTGGCCGTTCCTGGGAAAGGTGCTCACCGGGCGCGTAGCGCGTAACGCACCTTCGGTTCGTGGGCTTCGCGGTATGCCGCATGGTGTCGTGCGCAAAGGCGCGAAATCGCACCATTCTTCCGCTCGGCATGCTGCTGGCTAGGCTGCCAATCGGCTGTACCACCGTGCGACGGCCGGCCCACGTGGAGAACGGATGGACACCTGGAAATGCGTTCAATGACGACGAAGAAGTCCGTGAAGCGCGCGTTGTGCATGGCGGTGGTGATGACCATCTCCGGTTGTAGGGCGCCCGCTGCGTTGGGGCCCGGGGGCGGCATGAGCGCTTCGGAGGGCTCCGACTCCGGCGCTTCGTCCGAGGGCTCCAACTCCGGCGCTTCGTCCGAGGGCTCGGGTGAATCGAGCCAGTCGGACTCGGGTGCGTCGTCGGAGGGCTCGGGCGACTCCAGCCAGTCGGAGTCGAGCGGCTCCAGTGGTGAGGAAGGCTCCAGCCAGTCGGAGTCGAGCGGCTCCAGTGGTGAGGAAGGCTCCAGCCAGTCGGAGTCGAGCGGTTCCAGCGAAGAGGGCTCCAGTCACTCCGAGTCGAGCGGCTCCAGCGAGGAAGGCGCGAGCCACTCCGAGTCGAGCGACAACGAGTCCACGGAGCCCGCCTCCCGAAGCTCCGAGGAAGGCGGAACGAGCGAGGGCTCGGCTGGAACGGAGAAGGCGGACGGCGAGGCGTCGCGCTCCCGCAGCGACAACAGCAGCCAGTCGAACAACAACGACGTGGCGTCCGCGGTGACGGTGGCCGCGCTGGTGGTGGGGCTCGGCATCATCATCTGGCAGGCGTATGCCGCGGCGGAGCGGCGGCGCCGAGGGGTGTCTCCGAAAGAGGCGGGTCGCGCGGCCCAGGTGTACCTGCGGGCGCGCACGCACCAGCTTCGCGAGGACCTCGCCCTGGGCGCGGGGCCGACGGTGGAGGACCTGGCGGCGGCGGCGCGCATCCGCCGTGAGCACCTGGGGCTCTTCGGGCGCGTGCTGCGCGCGAACCGGAAGGAGCTGCTGGAGATGGCCGAGGCGAGCACCCTCACGCCGGACCGCGCGCTCGCGTGGCTGGAGCGGGTGGGCGAGCTGGCTCGGGCCGAGCCGCGGTTGGAGGAAGATCGCCGCGCGTTCCTCGCGGCACCGGCCCGGGAGGGCACCGCGACGGTGGCGCACTGATGCGCTGGCTGGGGCTGCTGGCGCTCGTCTTCGCGCTGCCGGTGCACGCCGAAGAGGCCCTGTCCGCGCGCGTGCACGCGCTGGAGCAGGCGGGCGTGGTGCTGCGGGGCGCCGCCGCGGCCAACGCGGACCTGGTGACGGAGGTGGAGGCGGGACTGGAGGCCCTGCCTCCGGCGATGCGGCGTCCACCCGGTGGGCCCCTGGAGCTGGTGCTGCACGCGGAGGCCGCGCCGCTGGGCCTGGGCGATGGCTCCCCCGAGCGCCCGGACTGGACGGAGGGCCGCGCGCGCTTCCACCTCTACCAGTACGCCCCATCGGACGAGCGCCGGGCCACGCTGCGCCTGTCCCGGCTGACGGACGCGGAGTCAGCGCGGCTGTGGCGCCGGCGCGCGGTGGTGCACGCGGTGATGCAGCGCTGGGATGACGCGAAGGGCTGGAGCGGCACCCCTGCCTGGCGCCGGCTGTCGGGTTGGATGAAGCCCTTCGAGCGGCCCCTGGTGTGGAAGGAGGAGGTCCGCCTCCGCTACGCCGGAGCCTTCAGCCGCGCCATGGGCCAGCGCAGCGCCTCGTTGGACTGGGTGACGTTCGCGGAGGAGCTGCTCGTGCCCGTGGAGTCCCTGCGCGCGGACGCGCTGCCGGTGGATGACCACGTCCGCTGCCAGGAGTTCTCCAAGGCCCGCGCGCTGACGGAGCAACTGGAGGCGTCGGGCCTGGGCACGCTGCCGCCGCGCGGTGACTGTCCCGCCTTCGACGCCTGGGCGGAGCTGGAGTCCCTGTCGCACTTCGAGGTGCTGCTGGTGGCCTCCACCGGCCGCCAGCCGGAGTCCCTCTTCGGACACCTGCTGCTGCGCCCCGTGTGGCGCGAGGGCGAGGTGCCACGAGGGCCCACCTTCGAGCGGGTGGTGCAGTTGGTGGCGCTGACCGGCATGGAGTCCAAGGGCCTGGGCTACGTGGTGAAGGGAATGACGGGGGCCTACGACACCGTCTTCCTCACGGGGACGATGGGCGACCTGTCCCACGAGGCGCTGGAGCTGGAGCAGCGCTCCATCCGCCGCTTCCGCCTGCGCCTGAAGCCCGGCGAGGACGCGCGGATGCTGGAGCGGGTGTGGGAGCTCGAGCGCCGTGGGTACATGGGCTACTACTTCTTCACGGACAACTGCGCGAGCGCGCTCGTCTTCCTGCTCAACGGCGCGCTGGAGGGGGGGCGGCAGCTGCGTCCTCCCGGCACGCTCTGGGTCCTGCCCACCGCCACGCTGGACACCCTGGCCCGGGTGCAGGTGGAGGAGCCGGGGGGCGAGACGTCTTCCCTCCTGGAGCACATCCCGGATGCGTTCGAGTCCACGGGGGACCGCGCGGTGCGCGCGCACTCGGCGCAGCAGGAGGCCATGGACGCGCTGGCCGGGCATGTCGGCGCCGATGAGCTCGCGCGTCTTCGGGGCGTGCATGCCCGGTTGGAATCGCCGGAGCCACAGGTCCGCGCCCCGGCCTATGACGAACTGCCCGCCGTGGTGGCCGCGCTGATGCACTCGGCGAAGACGGCGTCCCGCGACACGGTCCGCGCGCACCTGCATGCCTACGTGGCGCACGCGGTGCGGGTGGAGCGTGCCGCGGTGGACCGCGCCGACGGCGAGCGCCTGCGTATCGAGCGCGAGCGGCTGCTCGCGGTGAAGGTGCCGGTGGCGGGCTCGGCGCGGGCTGGTATCGCCGAGCGTCAGCGCGTCTTCGAGACCGAGGACGCGCTCCAGCGGAGGCTCGCGGTGTTGGACCGCGTCACCTTGTTGAAGGACGCGCTGGCCTCCGCGGAGCGCCGTCCACCCACGCCCGAGGAGCTGCGGACGCTGGTGTGGGCCGAGCGCACCGAGGCCACCTTCCACCGGGCCACGGAGGTGCAGGGCACGCTCAATGACGGCGTGCTGGCGACCGTGGACCCGGTGGCCTTCCTGCACGAGGACCGGCGCCGCAAGGTGGCGGCGGAGACGGCCTGGGCGGAAGGCGCGCTGAGGGAGTCCGGGGCGGGGCGCATGATGGTGGCCCTGGGCGTGGACTTTCCCGAAGGGGCAGCGGCCCGGCCCCTGGTGGGGCTGCGCACGGCGGGCATGGCCGAGGCCCTGGGCGATGCGCGGCTCCACGGCTTCCAGCCGAGCAGTGAGCTGCGGGTGCTCGATGGCGAGCTGTTCCTCCTCCCGCGCTGGGGGCTGCCGAAGGTGGTGGCCTCGGACCTGACGCTGTTGGGCTACCGCACGCTGCTGCGCGAGCTCCCCCAGTTCCGTGACTCCGTCTGGGATTCGCTCGGCTGGGGTGCCGAGGCCCGCGTGGCGTCGAGCGACGCGCGCCTGCTGCGCTATCGCGCATCGGTGCAGGCGGAGGCGTTGATGGTGCTGGACGAGGACGCGCGCTTCTCGCGCTTCACCACGGTGGGCGTGGGCGGCCTGGCCGCGGTGCACTGGAACCGGGAGGGGTTGACGCCGGCCGCTGGGCCGCGCCTGTCCCTGGCGCATCGGATGGGGCTGTTCGGCTCGGGCGCCAACGCGGTGCGGCTGGAGGCGGCCTACGCGCCCACCTGGCGGGTGGGGGACACACACTTCACCCATGAGGCGGGCGCGGCGCTTCAGTTGGAGGTGTGGCTGGGCCGCGCGGGGCCCTTCGGCGTGCTCCTCACGCCCCGCGCGCAGGTCCGGTGGGAGGGGGCGCTTTCGCCCACGCCCCACTGGGAAGCCCTGGCGCCCTCTACGTGGTTGGACGGCGCCGCGGAGCGGCGTCTGGCGCTCGGGTTCGAGGTGCGCTGACGGAGGTGGGCGCGCCGATTCTGTAGCTCGTCCAGAACGGGTGGCTGATGGCCCCCGTCACCGCGCCGATGAAGAGTCCGATGACGTAGAGCGCTGTGTATCCCCAGAAGCCCAGGCCATAGAAGAGGTGGCTCTGGGTCGCCATACCGATGAAGATCAAGAAGGCGAGGGCGGTGGGCACCGCCACGGCGGAGAGGGTGGCCGCGCCGAGCGCGCGCGGCAGCCTGCGCGCGTGGAAGCCGCCGAAGGTGCCGGCGAGGAGCCCGTTGAACATGGGCAGGAAGAACAGGGCCAGGCTGGTGAGCGCCATCACCAGCGTGCTCACGATGAGCCGGTTGTGGACCAGGTTGATGGTGTCTGGCTTGAAGGTCAGGTCCGCGGGTATCTCCTGGCGGATGTATTCGTAGCGCGGCTTGGGACCGGCGAGGGCCTTCTCCGGGTCCTGGGTCAGGATGCGCTCGGGCATGTCTGGCTCCCTCCTTCGGGGGCACATCAACGGGTGCCTGATGGTCATGAGGTTGTGACGCCAGCGGGTGCGCGGAAGGGCCGCTGGCCGCATCGAGGGGCGGGCAACCTGCCGGGCCCTGGAATTCCCCCTCCGGAATACTCGCGGAGTCCCTGGATACCGGAGCCAGGGGGAGCCGAAGATGCGCGCCGGACTTGGCGGACGGTGGCCTCCGGCTATGCTGCCGCGCCCGGCAGCACCCCCATCCCTGCCCGTACGGAATTTCCCATGAGCTTTCGCCGCAAACTGCTGACCCTCGCCCTTGCCTCTTCCTCCCTGCTGGCCGCCTGCGTCGTGCAGCGTCCGTTCTATCGCGACGTCGTCCAGCCCGCGGGCTCCTCGGTGACGGCCGGCACCCCGGTGGACCTCATCGTCCTGGACTCGGACACCAACCAGCCCGTGAAGGGCGCCAAGGTGCTCTGGGGCGAGGACTACCGTTCGCGTGAGTCCTACGTCACGGACGAGGAGGGCCGGGTGTCCTTCGACGTGGCGTCGGCGCTGCTGAAGGAGAACCCGCTGGTGGAGGTGGTGCTGCCCAAGGGCGTTCGGAGCTACCGCCTGCAGGTGGTCCCGGCGGTTGATGCCGCCGCGCCCGAGGCGCCCGAGGCCCCTGCTGCTCCCGAGGCTCCCGCCGTGCCGGAGACGCCGGCGACGGAGGCTCCCGCCGCGGCGCCTGAAACCGGCAACTGATAGCGCAGGTCAAATGAGCTGAGCGACGGAGTAACCGCAGTGGGCGAACCAGCCCACTGCGTCGCTTGAGGAGATGGCCGCCAGGGCGAGCTTGATGCCCTGGAGCAAACCGGAGCGGGTACGAAACCGCCACTTGCGTAGCAGCGCCTTGACCTTGCTCCATGCCAGCTCGATGGGGCTGAAGTCGGGACTGTAGGGAGGCAGGAAGACAACCCGGGCGCCGCGCGATTCAATGACGTCGATGAGCGCTCGGCACTTGTGGGCTGCCAGATTGTCCCAGACGACCACCTGGCCGGGCTCCAAAATGGGCACCAGGTGCTCCAGGACGAAGTGGCCCCAGACTTCCATACTGGTGCCCCCCTCAACTTCCATATGGGCCTCGATACCGTGGTGCGTCAGGGCACCGAGCACCGTTGTCACGCAGCCGCGGTTGCGCGGCACTGCCTCGCCCGTCAGGCGCACTCCCTCCGGTGCTCGCCCGTGCGTACGAGTCATGTCGGTGCGGCTGCCCATCTCATCGACCACGACGAGTTTTTCGGGCGCCACCTGCTGCATGCCGAGCGCGTATGCCCAGCGCAAGGACTCTACGGCCTGGGTGTCGCGCTCAGTGGCGTGGAGGGACTTTTTTTACGCGTCAACCCCATGCGCCGCAGCGCTCGGTTCACCGTGGTGTGGTTGATGGCGCACCCAGCGCGCACCGCATAAACGCGCGCCAACTCCTCATCCGTGGCGTCAGGGCGCTCGCACACCAGGCGCCGCAGCACTTCTTCGCCCGCCGCGTCCACCTTGCGAGGGGCTCCGCCCCCATGGGGGCGCGCACAGACGCTGCCGGTTGCCTCGAAGCGCGCGATGTAGCGGCGCACCGTGGCATAGCCGAGCATGAAACGACGGGCGATGGCACTCTTGCCCTCGCCCTCTTGCCAGGCTGCGATGACACGCTCACGCAGGTCGAGCGAATGCGTACTGGACATGGCAGGCGGCACCTCCTTACCTAGTCAACAGCCGCCGCCTGCTCTCTTCATCCGCACCCCGCTATGAGTCCGTTCCCTCTTCCGCGCGAGGCTCAGCCGAGCTTCGCGTGGAGGAAGTCCACGGTGCGCTGCCACGCCTTCGCGGCGTTGTCCGGTGAGTAGACCTCCGGACGCGTGTCATTGAAGAAGGCGTGCTGGGCGTCGTAGCGGTGAAGCTCCACGGGGACGCCGCCGCTCTTCAGCTTCTTCTCCAGCACGTCCACCCGCTCCGGCGAGCACCAGTCGTCATTCGTTGCGAAGTGCCCCAGCACGGGCGCGCGGATGCGCGACACGTCCGCTGCCTCCTCCGGTGGAATGCCGTAGAAGGGCACGGCGGCGTCGAGCCCCGGCTCATTCGCGGCGGCCAGCAACGTCAGCGCGCCGCCCATGCAGAAGCCCATGATGGCCACCTTGGTGCCGGACTTTCTCGCGCGCAGCGCCTCCACCGCGGCGCGCAGGTCCGCCGTGGCCTTGCCCCAGTCCAGGGCCTTCAGCATCGCGTTGGCCTCGTTGGCGTCCTTCGTCACGCGGCCTTCGTAGAGGTCCACCGCGAAGACGGTGAAGCCTTCACGCGCCAGCCGGTCCGCCACGTCGCGCGTGTGCCCGTTGAGGCCCCAGTACTCGTGAATGAGCACCACCGCTCCGGGCGCGTCGCCCTTCGGGGCTTCACGCAGATAGCCCGCCAGTGCCTGGCCCTGCTTGCCAATGAGCTGCGTCTGTCCTGTCATGGCTTCATCCTCGCGAGGTAATGGAAGGGGGCGCAGCTTAACGGCTGCTTCCGCGTTTGGTGGCGATGACGGTGCTCAGCACGGAGAAGGGCTCTGGCATCAGGCCGTCGCGCACCTCGACGGTGAAGCCCTCCGCTTCGAGCAGCGCGCGGGCCCGGGGCACCAGGAACGTCAGGTAGTACATGACGAAGGGCGGCTTCCACAGCGCGTTGCGCGCGCGCATGGCGGCGTTGAAGCCCTTGGCCATCCAGTAGCCCGGGCGGAGCTTTGACGGCGGGTGCGCGGTGACGAAGAGGAAGCGGCCTCCGGGGCGCAGCGCGCGGGCGATGCCACGCACGAGCCTGGGCTCGTCCTCTTCGAGGATGTGACCGAAGGCGCCGAAGCTGGTGACGGCGTCGAACGCCTCGTCGAAGGGAAGCGCCAGCGCATCGCCCTGGACGAACTCCAACGCAGCGGTGCCCGGCGCCCGCGCGAGCTGCAGGCGGGCCTCGTCGAGCATGCCCTGGCTGAGGTCGAAGCCCACCACGCGCTCCCTCGCGAGCGGGCGCAAGAAGCGCATGGCCGCGCCGGTGCCGCAGCACACGTCTAGCGCGCTGCCGACGCTGCCGGGCGCGCCCAACTGGGCAATGGCGGCCTCGAGCACCGCATCGGGCGTGCGAAAGGGCGTGTACTCGAACTTGGGCGCGAGCAGGTCGTAGCCGTGCTCGACGGACGTGAGCGCCTGCGCGGCCAGCTCCCGGAGGGTGGGGCCCTTGCGGTGGAACATGGTGTCTGGGGGTGTATCGCACCCACACCGGCCCCTCCCTCTGAAAATGCGGCCGGTATCGGGCAGTGAATGTTCCGCGGGGTGCCCCGTCAGAAGGTTCAAGCAGGACGACGGAGGAGGACGACAATGGCGCTCAAGACGGGTCTCGCGGTGCTGGCTTTCGGAATGATGTTCCTCGGCTCCACGGCCGCGCATGCGAAGGACGACCACGAGAAGTCGCGGTTCTCCCAGCAGCACCGGCATGACGGCCGCGGCGGCAACTTCGGGGTCCACGTCGACGTCCGCCGCCACCCGGGACCCGCGCCGCTGCCGCCGCCGCACGCTCGGGGCCGCTACGAACTGCAGACGGTGAACCGCTGGGTGCAGGGCCGCCACGAGCGCGTGTGGGTCCCCGAGGTGTGCCGCGAGCGGAACAACCGCCGCGCGCGGGTGACCCGGTGCACCGGTGGCTTCTACGAGCAGCGCTGGGTGCCGGCCCGCTACGAGCCGGTCCAGGAGTGGGTGTGGGTGGCCTACGGCCCGGGCCGGGTGCACATGGCCAGCGCCGGCCGCCGCTAGACGCTTCGAGTATCGGGGGACCGCGCCGCGGGCGCGCCGGGATACGGGGGTAACCCGGCGCGCCTCGCGGCAGCAGGTCCGCAGTGCCTTTCCCCGCCGGGCCTGTTACTGAATGCGCCGCATGGCGACCGCATTCATCACCGGGGCTGGCATCCGCATCGGCGGCGCGGTGGCTCGGGCGCTGGGGCGCGCGGGCTATGACCTGGCGCTCCATGCGAACCGCTCCCTTGAACCGCTGGAAGCACTGGCGGATGAGCTCCGAGGCCTCGGCCGTCGCGTCACCCTGCACGCCGCCGACCTGAGCCGCCCGGAGGCAGTGGACTCCCTGGCCGCGCAGGTGCGTGAGGCGTGGCCCGCGCTGGATGTGGTGGTCCACAACGCGGGCCTCTTCGAGCGCACCGACTTCGCCGCCATCTCCCGCGACCAGTACCGCGCCATGATGGCGGTGAACCTGGACGCGCCCTTCTTCCTCACCCAGGCCCTGCTCCCCGCGCTGCGCGCCGGCGAGGACCCGTTGGTGGTGCACCTCACCGACGTCGGTGGGGAGCGGCCGGTGAGCCACTACGCGCACTATTCGGTGAGCAAGGCGGGCCTCATCATGCTCACCCGCGCGCTGGCGGTGGAGCTGGCCCCGCACATCCGCGTCAACGCCGTGTCACCCGGCACGGTGGCCTTCCCCGAGGACTTCGACGCCGAGGCCCGCGACGCGGTGCTGCGCCGCATCCCCATGGGGCGCGAGGGCAACGTCGAGGACATCGCCCGCACCGTCGTCTTCCTCGCCCGCGAGGCGCCGTACATCACCGGGCAGGTCATCGCCGTCGATGGCGGCAGGAGCGCACAGCTATGAGCGCGGAGCACGCATTCCATCCTCCTGTCGTCACGGCAGCGGACGGCCGCCCGCTGGACGTCATCGAGATGCGGGGCCTCACGGTGGACTGCATCGTGGGCATCTTCAACCGGGAGCGCATCGCGGCCCAGCCGCTGCGGCTGGACGTGGCCCTGTTCCTGGACACCCGCGCCGCCGCGGTGGGCGGCAGGCTGGCGCACACGGTGAACTACGGTCGGCTCGCGGGGGAGCTGCGCTTCCTTCTAGAGGCCTGTCGCTTCGAGCTGCTGGAGTCCGCCGTCGAGACGGTGTGTCGCTACGTGCTGGCGCCGCCCACCGACGACGTCCCGCGCGCGCAGGTCCACGCGGCCACGGTGCGGGTGACGAAGCCGCTGGCGTTGGGTGGGCTGGCGGTGCCGTCGCTGCAGATTCACCGCACGGCCGCGGAGATGGTGTACGGCCGCGAGGAGAAGGGCTTTGGCCGCGTGGACATCATCCACGAGGGCGCGGGCTACGGCGTCTACCGGCTGCGGGTGAAGCCGGGAGGCTGCATCCCCACGCACGTACACCAGCGGATGGAGGAGAGCGAGCTGGTGCTGGGCTCGGGGCTGCTGCTCCAGTTCAAGCCGGTGGCGCGGGGCATGGCCTTCCACTGGCCGCGCGGCTTCCTGCACCGCTATGACAACCCGTCATCCACGGAGCAGACGGTGCTCTGCGTGGACAGGCCAGGCTTCATCCCCTTGGACGAGGTGGAGACCGAGCCGCCGCCGGAGGGGCTGCTGCCCATCACCGGCCACTCCTATTACCCGCTGGATGAGCCCGCGGCGCCGGGCTCTCCCGCGGAGCACCAGCCGTGAGCGGGGCGGTGTCTCCTGGGAGTGCCCGCCATGCGTGAGGTGGGCACGCGCAAGGTGCTCGTCACGGGCGGCGGGACAGGCATTGGCCGCGCGGTGGCGGAGGCCCTGCTTCGCGCGGGGGGCCAGGTGGTGGTGTCGGGCCGGCGCGCGGAGGTGCTGGCGTCGCTGACGCGGGCGTGGCCGGGACAGGCCTTCGCGCTGCCGTGTGATTTGGCCTCGCCGGAAGCCCGCGAGGGGCTGCTGCGCCGTGCCGCCGGGCTGCTGGGGGGGCTGGACGGCTTCGTCCACAGCGCGGGGCAGGTGGTGCACCAGCCGCCGGGCCACATTGACGAGGACGCGCTTCGCGCGCAGCTCGAGGTCAACCTCATCGCGCCGCTGCGGCTGGGAGAGCAGGCGCTGGAGGTGTTGGAGGCGGGTGGGGCGCAGGTGTTCATCGCGTCCACGCTGGCCACGCGGCCCGTCGTCACCAGCGCGGTGTATAGCGCGGCGAAGGCGGGGCTCCTCCAGGTGATGAAGGTGCTGGCGTTGGCGGGTGCGGCGCGAGGCGTGCGCGCCAGCGCGGTGCTGCCGGGCGTGGTGGAGACGGACATGGTGCGCGAGGTGCGCCTGGCGCCCGGCGAGGGGCCGCTGTCCGAGCCCGAGTACGCGCGGCGGCGGGAGGCCCAGCTCGCGGGACTGCGGGCGCTGCATCCGCTCGGACGGCTGGGGCGCCCCGAGGACGTGGCCGAGGCGGTGCGCTACCTGCTGGGCGCGGCGTGGATTTCCGGTACCGAATTGGTGCTGGATGGGGGGCTACTGCTGCGGGAGTGAGGCGCGGTATGACGCGGCCTCGGCTCACAAGGACGATGGAATGCTCATCGACAGACGGCTTCAGCTCTTCGTGGTGTTGGCGGGGGTGTTCGTCACCTCGCTGGTGGTGGGCGACATCATCGGCGTGAAGCTGTTCGAGGCGAAGGTGGGGCCGGTGGTGGCGGTGATGTCCATCGGCATGTTGCCCTTCCCGGTGACGTTCCTCCTCACGGACATCCTCAACGAGTTCTACGGGAAGAAGGCGGCCCGCTTCGTGACGTGGGTGGGCTTCTTCATGGCCATCTTCGCGTTCGTGGTGATTGCCATTGCCGTGCAGGTGCCGTGGGCGCCGCTGACGCGCGCGCCGGACTTCAAGGGCGCGGTGGAAGGCTCGTTCAACAACGTCTTCGCTGGCTCGCAGCGCATCCTCGTCGCGTCGATGATTGCGTACCTGGTGGGCCAGTTCTGCGACATCGCCATCTTCAACGGGCTCAAGCGACTGACGCGCAACCGGCTCTTGTGGGTGCGGGCGACGGGCTCCACGCTGGTGTCGCAGTTCATCGACACGGTGGTGGTGCAGTACGTGGCGTGGACGGGCGTGCTGCCCAACTCCACCATCGTCGACATCATCTACACGTCCTACGTGGTGAAGCTGCTGGTCGCGGTGGGCCTGACGCCCTTCATCTACCTGGGCCACGCCTTCGTCGAGCGCAAGCTGGGCATTGCCCCCGTGGTGCTGGGGGAGAATGGCGAACCCATTGTGCCGCCCGCGCAGCCTGTCACTCCGGAGGAGCAGTCCCGCGCCGCCTGAGCGCGGGGCTCAGCGGCTCAGCTTCCCTGCCGCACCAGCGGCGTGAGGATGTCCGTCCAGTGGGAGAACAGGGAGAAGTGCCCGCCGCCAGGAAAGAAGCGAGGCACCGCGCGCGGAAGCCGGTTCGCCAGGTAGCGTCCCATCTGCGGCGGGACGATGCTGTCGCCCTCCCAGTACCAGAGGTCCACCTCCGTCCGAATCTCCTCCAGGGGGACGTTCCACGGCTGCGCGAGGATGTGGGCCTCGCGCCGCATGCCCGCCACGCCCTTGCGCGTGGCCTCGTAGCGCCAGCCCTGCACCTGCGCGGCGATGCGCGGGTCCGCGAGCACCGCGCGGTCATCCGCTGACGCCTGGGCGCGCAGGCCCGCCAGCGCTCGCGCGGGATTGGCGCGCACCTGCCGGTCATGCATGGCCATCAATGGATGCAGCAGCCACTCCGGCCACGCGGCCATGGTGTACGCGTTGCGGTAATCCCGGTTCACCCCCGCCATGGCGCCCGGCCGGGCCAGCGGCGCCGCGCCAGAGACGACCGCCGCGCGGGTGATGCGCTCGCCCAGCTTCCACGCGGACGCGGCGACATAGGGGCCACCGGCGGACACGCCGAAGAGGGCGAAGCGGCCAATCCTCAGCGTGTTGGCCAACTGCTCCAAATCATCGGGGAAGTCGAGCAGCGTGCGCCTGGGCTGGTAGTCCGACAGGCCATAGCCCGGCCGGTCCGGAGTGATGAGGCGCACGCCCAACGCGTGGGTGAGCCGGTCATCCGGGTGGCGCATGTGGCGCGAGCCCGGGTTGCCGTGGATGAAGAGGACGGGGAGGCCGCTCAAGTCTCCAGACTCGACGTACGCGAGCCGCCGGCCGTCCCGCAGGTGGACGGTGCCTTCGCGGACCTGCACGCCCAGGGCTTCGGTTTCGGACGAGACGTTCATGGCTCCATCGGCTTCGAGCGCGCGCCAATCCACGCGGAAATAGAGGGCCACACCTTCGTCGCGCCCTTGCTGGAGGCGGACAGGCCAATGTGGCCCACGGGGTAGCGCCGCGTCTCACAGTCCTGCGAGCTGACCAGGGAGGGCAGCGGCTCGCTCATCGCAGGCAGCGCGATGGTGTCGTGCTCGGCGATGACGTTGAGGATGGCGCACTGGATGCGGCGCAGGTCCACGCGCTCGCCGCCTACTTCCATGAGGCCCTGGGGGAAGAGGTTCTGCTGGTAGCAATCCTTGATGTACTGCCGGTAGACCTCGCCCGGGAAGGGCACGGGGTCCGCGCCCCAGCGCTCCATGGCCAGGAACGTGGTGACGAACTCCGGGTCGTCGATGCGGCGGCACACCTCCAGCCAGCGGGTGAGGCGCTGCACCGGCGCGGCCATGAGGAAGCCGCTCTCCAGCACCGGCGTGGGCACGTTGCCGTAGGCGTCCACCAGCGAGTCCACGTCGAAGTGGTTGGCGGACGTCCACAGCGTGTAGAGGCCGCCCTTGCTGAAGTCCACCGGCGTGGCCTGCGCCACCAGGTTGCGGACGCCCTGGGGGTACAGGGACGTGTACGCCAGGGCCATGGTGCCGCCCATGCAGTAGCCGTAGAGCGTCAAATCCCGGCTCTTGCTCACGCGCAGCGTCCACCGCACCGCCGTCTGGATGAGCCCGCCGAGCAGGTCATCCCAGGTGAGCCGCTCCTCGTCCTGGCCCGGCACCCCCCAGTCGATGGCGTAGACGTCGTAGCCCTCGCGGGTGAGGTGCTCGATGAGGCTGCGCCCCGGCAGGAAGTCGAGGATGTACCAGCGGTTGATGAGCGAATAGACAATGAGGATGGGCGTGCGGTGGCGCCGGCGCGGGGCCGCGTAGCGCAGCAGCCGCATGCTGCCGCGCGTGTACACGATGGTGTGCGGTGTGGCGCTGATGGGCGGCTCGCGCACGCCCGAGGCCCTCTCGATGAAGGGCTTGAGGTACGGATACGGATTGAAGGGCCGCGACTTGAGCGCGTGCGCGACGGCGCGAGTCAATTCGACCTGGCCGGTGACGAAGGAGCGAAGACGCTGGGGCGTGGACGCGGTCATGTCAGCGGCGGCGCTTGGAGGGCGCGCGCTCCTTGGGCGTGGGCTCGGGGGACTCGGGCTCCGCGCCTTCCTGACGGTGGAGCAGGTCCACCACCAGCTCCAACTGGGTGCCGAGCGCCTCCACCTGGTCATTCATCCGGCGGAGCTGGTCGCGCAGGGTCTCCACCTCGGAGGTGGTGGGCAGGCGCAGGGTGCGCAGCGCGCCTTCCACCAGACCGTTGCGGCGGACGCGGGCATTGAAACCCTGCCGCATGAGGGAGCCACTCACGCGCAGGTACGAAGGGCTCTCGGTGAGCCTGACGGCAGCGCGGGTGAGGCCCTGCTCGGCGCGGGTGAAGACCTTGCCGGTGCGCGTGTCCGGGTGGGTGAGGTGGCCCAGCAGCTTCAGGCCGCGGGCCAGGAGCCCCTGGGACGGCGGCGGTCGTTCCGGATGACTCATGGGCGGACAGGTTATCCCAACACCCGGCGTTGGGGACGCCGCGGCCAGGGCTCAGCGCTGCCAAAGTGAACCGAGATTCAACTTTTGTGCCTCGAAAGGTTCGGCATGGACAGTGGCGTCGCCGGTGTAGGCGCCCAGCCGCTGCCAGCGCTCGCCCTCCCGCCGGTAGATTTCGAGGAGCTGGATGCGCGGGTCCACGAGCCACAGATGGTTCACGCCCTCGCGGGCGTAGATCGTCATCTTCCTGGAGCGGTCCATGGCCTCGGTGGAGGGGGACAGGACTTCACAGAGCCAGTCAGGGGCGAGTTCCACACCCGTTACGTCTGGGAGTTCCGGCATGCGTTCGCGCCGCCACCCGGCGAGGTCTGGCACGAGCACGTTGCCTCCGAGGTGAAGCTCCGGTTCCGGGAGGAAGACCCAGCCTCCGGGCCCCTCTGTGTCAGGCTCCTGGTCGAACGGCCCAAGCTTCTTGCCGAGCCGGAAAGCGGCTCTGCCGTGCATCGTTCGCGGCCGGGGGCTGACGTGCAGCTCACCTTCGATGATTTCCCCGACGACGTTCGGAGGGAGGTGCTCCAACGCCTCGTACACGCGCTCCGGAGGCGACTTGTTACCCATGTCCCCAGAATGCGGCCAGACCGGGGACCTCGCAAGCCGCGCCGCTTCCCGCCCGTGGATGGCTTCGCTCATGTGTCGAGCATGCGCCATACCTCTGACATCATCCAGGGAGATGGCTACCCCAGAGGTCCTGACGCCTCAGCCCTGGCGCTTCACGGGCAGGGGCCCGAAGGACTGGGACACGGGCATCAGCGACATGACGTTGATATTCACATGCGCGGGGCGCGTGGCCACCCAGTGCACGGCGTCCGCGATGTCCTCGGGCGTCAGCGCCTGGGTGTTGGCGTAGACGGACGCGGCGCGCGTGTCGTCGCCCTTGAAGCGGACGTTGGAGAACTCCGTGCCGCCCACCAGCCCGGGCTCGATGTCCGTCACGCGCACGGCGGTGCCATGCAGGTCCGCGCGGAGGTTGAGGCTGAACTGGTGCACGAAGGCCTTGGTGGCGCCGTACACGTTGCCGCCCGGGTAGGGCCACTCCGCCGCCACCGAGCCCATGTTGACGACGTGGCCCCGGTTGCGCGCCACCATGCCGGGCAGCACCGCGTGCGTGCAGTACAGGAGGCCCTTCACGTTGGTGTCCACCATCGTGTCCCAGTCCTCCACGCGCGCCGACTGCGCCAGGTCCAACCCCAGCGCCAGGCCCGCGTTGTTGACCAGCACGTCCACGTCGGCGAAGTCCGCCGGCAGCGAGCGGATGGCCCGCTCCACGGCCTCACGGTCCGTGATGTCGAGCGTCAGGGGGAGCACCCGCTCGCCCAGCTCCGCGCGCAGGGCCTCCAGCCGCTCGGTGCGCCGTCCGGACGCGATGACGCGCGCGCCGTCCTGGATGAAGCGGCGGGCAATGGCCAGGCCGAATCCCGCGGTGGCCCCGGTAATCAGAACGTTCATGGCAGTCCCCTCGGGGAGCCAGCCCCGCGAGGGCCCGGCTCGTCAGTCGTCTTCGCCTTGATAGATGCAGCCGCTGGTGCACGTCTCGCGGACCACCACCCGGCTGAGCAGGGGCAGGCCCGGACGCAGGCGCTTCCAGATCCACCGCGACAGATTCTCACTGGTGGGGTTCTCCAGGCCCTCCACCTCATTGAGGTAGTAGTGGTCCAGCTTCAGCCGCACGGGCTCGAAGGCCTCCTTGATGTCCGAGAAGTCCATCACCCACCCGGACTGCTCGCCCACCGGGCCACGCACGTGGACTTCCACCCGGTAGCTGTGGCCGTGCAGCCGGCTGCACTTGTGCCCGGGCGGCACGTTGGGAAGCCGATGCGCGGCCTCGAAGGTGAATTCCTTGAAGATGTCCAAGGTGTCTCCTGACAGCGGGTGGAAGCCGGCTCATATCCCGCGCGCTCCTCCCGACGTCAAGGTATGCCCCGCCTCCCTGAATGAAGCCCTGCGCGAACGCGTTCCCGACTTTCTCTCAGAGGATCCAAACTCTCTGAGGGGCCGAAAGCCGAGTAATATTCAGATGTTTTAAGGAGGGGACTGGTTGCGCCCTTCAAATCGGCGACCGATTGAATCTCCGCGAACTTCACTTGGTGTATGCCCGGGCATCATGGCGAAGGGCCGCTGTCAGCATCCCCCTTACAGGCGTGAAAGTGGGTGAGCGTCGCGTTGTTCAGGGGCGCGAGCAGCGCCAGAGGCGAACCGCTGGCCGGGAGTACCGCGACGCTGGCCGCCTGGGCCTGCGGTCGACTTCAAGAGGCTTGCGGTCGTCGGGCCCAGTTTGGCACTACCTTTGTTACGAGCACACGGCCTCTGGAGTGCGCTGGACGGTGTACGTGGTGCCTCAATGACTTCGACCCTACTTCGCTGGGACAAGAACCCATTGCCCCCAAGCCCGCCTTCGCATTGTCGCACCGACGACGCAGCGACCGCCTTGGGGAAGACATGCGGACTGGAGCACTGGCGCCCTACGGCGTCGGATCGCCGAGGCGTTCGGGACGCAGCCACAGAAGCTGGTACGTGACTTTCGGCTCTCGTCCGGGACGCCGCACGGTCGTGATACGCACCATGGCGGTGCACGTCCCCATTAGAATGGGCGCAACCTCTGCCACCATGTTCGCATCGAGCCCTGGGGCGAGCTTCCCCTTGTAGACGACTCCGGTCTCTAGATCTTGGAGTTCGAAGCGCCGCGACTCGCCTAAGACGCCTAGGTACTTCACTCTTCGCGACACATCATCCACGCTTGGCGCGCCTTCGGAGAGGCGCGTGCTCGCTGTGTGTACTTCGTCCTTGCTGAGCTTGAGCTTGCGAGTTCGGCCCTCCATTCTAAGCGTAGCCTCGCTCTTGGACAGCACCTGGACGAACTCGTTTAGCGC
Source organism: Myxococcus sp. SDU36 (assembly GCF_030168875.1). Lineage (NCBI taxonomy): Bacteria > Pseudomonadati > Myxococcota > Myxococcia > Myxococcales > Myxococcaceae > Myxococcus > Myxococcus sp. SDU36. Next base: position 5,821,632 of record NZ_CP077414.1, on the reverse strand, counting down.
GGTCCGGACGCGCGGCTCCACCTCGGCGATCCGCTCGTAGAACTCCTCTTCTTCGGCTCGGAGCCCCTCAATGAGTTGCGTTGTCTCATCGACGGCATCCCGCATCTCCTCGGCGGACTCGTTTCCCTCAAGCTGCTCGAAGTGGAAACCGAAGGAGCCGCGCGCGATGCCGGTAATGTGCAACCGGAAGTCCCGGCCCCCGGGAACTGCGCCTCCGCGTCCTAGCGCTCCATGGCGGCGCGAGGCACCAACGAGCTCCACCAGTCCCTGGAACTGCGCGATGGCGGAGGCCGCGAACGAGGCATCGATAGCACGCTGACCAACGACAGGACCGCCGTCGAAGTACACCGTGGTGCTTGCAGGCTCAACGGAGTCCGCTTGCGACGCTCCGAGATGCTGGAGCTCCTGGTCGATGCTCTCAAGGCGCGACTGAAGGGAGATGCGCTCGATGAAGTGTGAAGGCGAAAGGCGTGCGAGCAGCGACGCAGCCGCAGCGCGTTCTGCTTGCAGGAAATGTCTGCGTGTCGCGCTGTTCACGGTCCAGGGTTCTCGGTCTTCGCCAACTTCAATGCCAGTTCCTGCTGCTTCACGAAATGCGCCTTGATGGTCACTAGCAACTCTCGTGCCGGGTCATCGTACTCCGCCGGGAGGAGGTCCAGGCGGAGGAAGCCCTTCCAGGCGTACGTGTCGCGACGGTGGGAGAACAAACCGTACCAGTAGGTGGTGGAGTCGACGAGTACCGCCCCGTGCTCCGTCGGGTCCGCGCCGGACGATGCGGGATAGCTCAGCGGAACGGGGTAGTGGTCGCAGAAGTACGTCTTCTTGTTGTGCCCGTGATTGAAGAGCGCTTTGGCGTCCTCCTCGCTGAATGGTGCTGGGACCTGGAAGAAGGTGACGACGTCGACGTCGTTTGGTTCGCGGTTGATGTTCTCGACGAAGCTCCCCGTGAGCCACTGGAAGCCGACGGTGATCCCGTGCTCGCGCAATAGCGCGCGGTAGCCAAGTAAGCCGAGAAGGATGTTGATGCGCCTCGGAGAGGTGGCGAAGCGGTTGATGATGTCCTGCCAACTGCAGCGGTACGGCGAGCGGTTGACGCTCGCTGTCGGATCCCGCCCTTCCCACGGCGGCAGCAGGCCATCCCACGAATGGTCCGGAATCGAAGTCGAAGACACGGCTCCCTCCCCTGAGGGGGCGGTATTTTACCCACATCCGGGGCGTCGAGAACAGCGAACCGTGCTCCCGGCGGCGCAGGCGCACCTCCCGTGCCTTGTCTGGGGCAACGTGAACGCGGCGGCGCGGACCGCGGAGGGCGGAGCCCTCCGAACCTCAAGGCTACGCCGTGCCCCTGGTGACTCCGCCTTCTGGCTCACCGGACCAGGGATTCGACGGTGTCGCGCGCCCCACTCTCTCGCCGTGACGCCCTACAGGACTGGACTTGACGCACTCATGACGCAGCGGCCGGATTTTGGGTAGGCACAGGTGCCGTTCATGAGCGTCTCCGTAGATGCGTCGCTCGGGGAACGACCGCATCCTCCGGCGCGAGCTGCGCGTACAACTCGTGGAGCTTCGCCCGCAGCAGCTCCCTTGCCGGCAGGAACGTCTGGTACTCGGCGACGAGCGTGGGCGACGTCGTCCGCGCGAGCGCGTACTCGACGACCGCGTCGTCCTTTGTCGCGCAGAGGAGCACGCCTATCGAGGGCCGCTCGTGGCGCTTCTTCACGTCGCGGTCAAGTGCCTCGACGTAGAACGAGAGCTGTCCGAGATCTGCGGGCTTGAACTTGTCGACCTTCAGCTCGAAGGCGACGAGGCACTGAATGCCACGGTGGAAGAATACGAGGTCGATCGCGAAGTCCTGGCTACCGACCTGCACCGGGTACTGCGAGCCGACGAAACAGAAGTCGCGACCCAGCTCGGTGAGGAAGCGGCCGAGGTTCCGAAGGAGCGCGTCGTGGAGGTCGGCCTCGGAGTGTTCGGCGGCGAGGCCGAGAAACTCAATGTTGTAGGCGTTCTTGAACTCGTCGATTGCCGTCGGGTGAGTTTGTCTCACCGCTGGCGAGACTTTCTTCGTGGCGCGCGCCTCGCGAAGGACGGCGCCCGATTGGATCTGCCGTTCGAGCTCCCGTTTGGGCCAGCGCTCCTTGATGGCGGCGAGGATGTAGAACTCGCGCCTTCGCTCCGCGTGAAAAATCTCTGGGAATATCCCCACGTGCGTTGCGCACATCACACCTCAGCTCCCCGCGAGGGCCCACCTGTCGGTGAAGCGGAGCATCCGTCCCAACCCCGCGAAACCACGTTTCCTGTCTCCTCCCTCTGCGTCCCGGCAGGCAGGGGTTGCCGCGCTCGGAGGGAATGAACAGCGCGAGGCTCGGAATTGGCGGCCGTCCTCGCGAGCGCCTCCCGCGCCGCGACCCACACCGGGAGTCCGCCAGGATGCGCAACCGCTCGCCGTGGTCCACGGCCCTCTGCTCCGCTGCCCTGCTGTCCGTGTTGGCCTGCAATGGGAAGGGGGAGCTCACCCAGGAAAGTGGCTCACCTCCGGGCTCCAGCGAGACGCCGTCCACGGGCAACCCATCCGTTCCCGGCACACCTCCCACCCACGATGACGACGACACGAACAACCCGGGGCCGTCGGAGCCTCCGCCCGTCATCATCGACATCCCGCCCCCCTTTCCGAATCCGGAGCCGCCGCCTCCCGAGCCGGAGCCCGAGCCCCAACCGGAGCCCGAGCCTCCGCCCCAGTACTCGCGCATCCTCTGGGTGGCGCCCAACGGCAGTGACAGCGCCTCCGCCACGGAGACGGCGCCGCTGCGCACGGTGACGCGCGCGCTGGAGCTGGTGCGGCCGGGCGAGGCCATCTACCTGAAGACGGGCACCTACTCCGAGCGCCTCAAGCTGGAAGAGAAGGGCGGCTCCGCGTCCCACCTGCTCACGCTGCGGGCCGCGCCGGGCGCGAAGCCGGTGCTGAAGCCGTCCGGCGGCGGCTCCTCCATGGTGGACGTGCGTGGCGCGTACTGGAGCATCGAGGGGCTCACCCTCGACGCGGGGGGCCAGGCCTCCTTCGCGGTGATGTTCCGCGGCGCGGGTGCCCACCACGGCGTGCTGCGCGGCTCCACGCTGAAGAACGGCACCGCGGGCGCGGGCGTCAACGTGTGCGAGAAGGCCAGCGACGTCCTCATCGAGGGCAACACCATCTCCCACTTCAACCGCAACGGGGACGACAGCCACGGCGTCATCGTCCAGACGACGGCGCGCAACGTGGTGGTGCGTGGCAACGACATCCACCACAACTCCGGAGACGCGGTGCAGTGCATCGGCCCCGAGGGCGGCGCCACCATCTCCGGCACGCCCTTCGACAACCTGCTGGTGGAGGACAACGAACTGCACGAGAACCGGGAGAACGGCGTCGACGTGAAGACGTGCACCCGCGTCACGCTGCGCGGCAACATCATCTGGGGCCACAAGATGTCGTCCACCTCGCGCGGCGAGGGCGTGGTGGTGCACCTGTCCGCGAAGGACGTCACCCTGGAGGACAACGTCTTCTACAACAACGGCCGCGCCATCAGCATCGGCGGGGTGCGCCAGGGCGCGCCGCCCACCAACATCGTCATCCGCCGCAACCTGGTGCGGGACGGCCTGGGCGGCGCGGAGGAAGGCAGCGGCATCCGCGTGGACACGTCCTCGAACGTGAAGGTGCACCACAACACCCTCTGGAACATGCCCGGACCGTGCCTCACCTTCGGCCAGGGGGACACCGGGGCCAGCGCCAGCCTGGATGTGCGCAACAACGTCTTCTCCGGCTGTGGGGTGGCGGTGCGCGGCGGACCCGGGCGCTCGGGGGCGGTGGTGGACGCCAACCTCTACTTCCGCACCGCGGGCGCGGCCGTCTACCGCCTCAACGGCGTGGACATGGGCTTCTCGCAGTGGCGCTCGCAGAGCGGGCTGGACGGCCGCTCCCAGGAGAAGGCCCCTGGCTTCGTCAACATCGACACCGGGGACTTCCGCCTGGGGTCGGGTTCGCCCGCCCTCAACGCGGGGCTGTCGCTGGGGCTGACCTGGTGCGGGCCAGGCCCGGACCAGGGCGCCTTCGAGTCGGACTGCCCCTGAGCCGTCAGGGCGTGTAGAGTGGGGTCCCCTTCTGCCCTGGACCCCACTCCCCACGTGCCGTCCTCGCTGGAATTCGTATCAGGCATCTCGCTGGTGCCCTCGGACTCCCCCGCGCGGGAGCTGCTGGCCGCGGCCGCCGCGCGTGCGGGTCTGCGCGTGGTGGACGGCCTCGAAGAGGCCTCCCTGGCGCTGGTGGACCTCACCGCGCCGGGAGGGCTCGCCGCGGGGCAGGCCCTGCTGGACGCCGCCCTCGCCGCCCACCTCACGTTGGTGGTGCTGGTGGCCCCGGGCGAAAGCCACTTCGCCACGGCGCAGTCCCTCAAGCCCGCGGACGTCCTCACCACGCCGGTGGCCATGCACGAGCTGGCCTGGCGGCTCCAGTGCGCCGCCGAGCGCCACGTGGAGCGCGAGGAGCAGGCGCGCAGCCAGGAGGACCTGGCGCTCCTGCTGGAGCTGACGGCGGACTACGCGGAGACGTCCGACGTGGAGGTGCTGCTCCACGGCGTCACCCGGCGGCTGGCGGAGAAGCTGGACATCGCGCGCGCCACGCTGGTGATGCTGGGGCGCAGCGCGGAGGAGGGCATCATCGTCGCCGCCAGCGACGACCCCGCGCTCAAGGACCTGCGCATCGACCTGTCGCGCTACCCCGAGATTCGCGAGGTGATGCGAACGGGCAAGCCGGTGGTGATGCTGGAGGCCTCCACCCACCCGCTGCTGGGGGACGTGGAGCGGCGCGCGGTGGCCGCCCGGGGCATCCACGCCATCGCCGCGCTGCCGCTGCCCATCCGCGGGCAGGTGCGCGGCGTGCTGCTGCTGCGCGCGGCGGGACGGCGGCGCACCTTCACGCCTCGGGAAATCGACTTCCTCACCACCGTGGCGCACGCCACCGCGGTGGCCCTGCGCAACGCGTCCGTGCTCCAGTCCGTGCGAGGGCAGACGGAGGCGGAGAAGACGGCCCGCCTGGCCGCGGAGGAGCAGGCGGCCTCGTTCAAGCCGTACCAGCTCTTCTTCGCGCACGTCAGCGAAGGCGTGGCCATCCTCGACGACAAGGCCTGCGTGCTGTCGCTGAACCCGTCCGGCGCGGCCATGCTGGACGTGGACGCCCCCGACGTGCGGGGCCGCCACCTGCACCAGGTGACTCAGCCGGTGGATGAAAACGTGCTGATGGAGCTGGTGACCACCGCCGCGCGTGGCGAGGCCCGCTCCGGCACGGACGTGGAGGTGTGCACGCGCACGGGCCGCCGCCTGACGCTGTCCATGTCCGCCGCGCCGCTGCGCGACGAGGAGGCGGCCACCATCCTCTCCTTCCGCGACGTCACGGACGCGCGGAGGCTGGAGGACGAGCTGCTCCAGACGAAGGACTTCCTGGAGCGGCTCATCGACTCGTCGGTGGACGGCATCATCGCGGCCGACCTGAAGGGGCGCATCATCCTCTTCAACAAGGGCGCGGAGGCGCTGTGCGGCTACACCGCGCAGGAGGCCCTGGGCGGCGGCTTCTCCGTCCACCAGCTCTATCCGCCGGGCGTGGCGAAGCGGGTGATGGCCATGATTCGGGCGCCCGAGCACGGCGGCAAGGGCCGGCTGTCCCTCATCCGGGAGGAGCTGATGCACCGCTCCGGTGAGCGGGTGCCGGTGAACATGACGGCCTCCATCGTCTACGAAGGGGGCCGCGAGGTGTTCAGCGTGGGCATCTTCACGGACATGCGCGCGCGCATGCAGTTGGAGCGCAAGCTGTCCGACGTGGAGACGCGGCTGGAGGAGAGCGAGAAGAGCGCGGTCATCGTCGCGCTCGCCGGCACCGCCGCCCACGAGCTGAACCAGCCGCTCACCTCGGTGATGGGCTACGCCGAGCTGCTGAAGCGGAAGTTGAAGGAAGACGACTTCGCCTGGAAGCCGGTGGACATCATCTACCGCGAGGCGGAGCGCATGGCGGAAATCGTCCGGAAGATTGGCAAGATTACCCGCTACGAGACGAAGTCCTACATGGGGGCGCAACAGATTCTCGACCTGGACAAGGCCACCTCCCATGAAGACTGAGCCCCGAGCCGTGCGCATCGCCAGCGGCCCTGCCCCCGAGTCCTTCCAGGCCCTGTTCGAGGCGCTCGATGCCCCCGCGGCCCTGTGTGACCCGGCCCTGCGGCTGGTGGCCGTCAACGCCGCGTTCCGCCGCTTCTGCGCCGACCAGCACGCGTCCGTGGAGGAAGTGGCGCGCACCCTGGCCGGCGCCAGCGTGCCGGCGGATGGCGCCAGCTGCGACGTGGAGCTCCTGCCCGACCTGCCCGGCGTGGTGCTGACGCTGTCCCGCCGGGGCGACGTGGTGGCCGTCCGCGCGCGCAACGAACCGGAGCTGTCTCGCAACCGGCTGGTGGTGGCGGAGCGGGCCCTGCTGGAGCAGGCGCGCACCGAAGGCGTGCTGTTGGATTTGGGCCGCAGCGTGGCCGAGGCCGGCGGCGAGGAGGAGCTGGTCGCCGCGGTGGCGCGCGGCGTGAAGGAGCTGTTCCCCGGGCGCTCGTTCTGCATCCGCATCACCGACTCGCGGACGGGCGGCCTCACGTCGCTCTACGCGGAGGGGCGGCTGAAGGAAGGCGCGCACGAGCCGCTGGTGCTGATGGAGCGCGCGGTGGACAAGACGAGCCTGGACCGCGCGTCCCTGCCCGGAAGCCGCGTGGCGGTGCTGAGCGAAGTCCCGCTGCTGTTCCAGGACAGCACCCATGGCGTGAGCGCGCCGCTGGTGGCCAGCGGGCAGCTCTTCGGCGCCATCAACATGGAGTACCCGGCGGGCTTCGTCTCCGACGTGCCGCATGACGAGCGCGTGCTGCTCCAGCTCGCCAACCAGGTGGCGGTGGCGGTGAAGAACGCGAAGCTCATCGACGAGCTGACGTTCGTGCGCAAGTACCTGGAAGACCTGCTGGAGAAGGCCAACGCCCTCATCCTGGTGGCGAACCGGGACAAGCAGGTCGTCGTCTTCAACCAGGCGCTCAGCGCGCTCACCGGCTTCAGCAAGGAAGAGGTGCTGGGCCGCGACTTCTTCTCCCTCATCCCGGAGAGCGAGCACCTGCGGCTCAACCAGCTCATCGCCGCGGCCATTCGCGGCGAGCCGGTGAACAGCTTCGAGACGCGGCTGCTGACGCGCAGCGGCGCGGAGGTGCGCGTCTCCTTCGCGACCTCCTCCAAGCTCTCCCAGCACGGGGAGGTGGAGGGCGTCATCGCCATCGGTCAGGACATCACGGTGGTGAAGGAGCTGGAGAAGCGCATCATCCACGCGGAGAAGCTGGCCTCCATCGGGCAGCTCGCCGCCAGCGTGGTGCACGAAATCAACAACCCGATGACGGCGGTGGCCACGTACGCGGACGCGCTGCTCCAGCGCTCGCGGATGACGCCGGGGGCCAACCCGGCGGACCAGGAGAAGCTGCGAAAAATCCTGGAGAGCAGCCACCGCATCCTCCGCTTCACGCGAGATTTGGTCAGCTACGCGCGCCCGGCGCAGGACCGGCCAGAGCGGGTGCAGCTCAACGCCGTCGTGGACATGGCGGTGGGCTTCTGCGAGCACGTCGTGGCCCAGGCGCGCGTCAGCATCCAGCGCGAGTACACCGAGCTGCCGCCCCTGTCCGCCGTGCGCGCCAACCTGGTGCAGGTGTTCGTCAACCTCATCACCAACGCGTGCCACGCGATGCCGCCGGGAGGCTCCGTCATCCTGGCCACGGGCCGTGACGGGCAGGACGCGGTGGTGAAGGTGCGCGACACGGGCACGGGCATCGAACCCAAGCACCTGCAGCGCATCTTCGAGCCCTTCTTCACCACCAAGCCGGAAGGGAGGGGCACCGGCCTGGGCCTCTCCATCTGCCAGGGCATCGTGGAGAACCACGGTGGCCGGCTGACGGTGGAGAGCACCCTGGGCCAGGGGACCACCTTCATCGTCCGCCTGCCGCTGCAGCAGGCCTGAGCCCGCGCTCAGTCCCGCAGGTAGTGGCAGGTGTAGCCGCCCGGGTTCTTCACCAGGTAGTCCTGGTGATAGTCCTCGGCGGGGGTGAACTCGCTGGCGGGCACAATCTGCGTGACGACGGGCCGGGGCCACTTCCTGGAGGCCTCCACCCGCGCCTTCACCTGCTCGGCCACGCGCTTCTGGGCTTCGGACAGGTAGAAGATGGCGGAGCGGTACTGCGTGCCCACGTCATTGCCCTGACGGTTGAGCGTCGTCGGGTCGTGCATGCGGAAGAACCACTGCTCCAGCAGCGTCTCGTACGTCAGCCGGGTGGGGTCGAACACGACGCGCACGGCTTCGGCGTGGCCCGTCCTGCCCGAGCTCATGTCGCGATACGTGGGCTTGCGAAAAGCGCTGGAGCCGCCCGTGTAGCCCACCTCCGTCTGGACGACGCCGGGAATCTTGCGCAGCAGGTCCTCCATGCCCCAGAAGCACCCGCCCGCCAGCAGCGCCGTCTCCGTGAAGGGCGAGCCGGCCTGGCGCTTCGCGGCGGCGGCCGGGACGGGGCGGCCGAAGAGCGGCAGCCAGGCGCCATAGCCCTCCTTCGCCAAATCGTTCACCGCGACGAAGCGCAGGGCCGCGGAGTTGATGCAGTAGCGCGTCTTGGCGGGCGCGGGCCCGTCCCCGAAGACGTGGCCCAGGTGTGAGCCCGCGGCCTTCGAGCGCACCTCCACGCGCTCCATGCCCTGCGTGCTGTCGTGCTTCTCGACGACGCGAGCACTGTCGACCGGCCGGGTGAAGCTGGGCCAGCCGGTGCCGGAGTCGAACTTGTCGCGCGAGGAGAAGAGGGGCTCGCCGCTCACCACGTCGACGTAGAGGCCCTCTTCGTGGTGGTTCCACAGGGGGTTGCGGAAGGCGGGCTCCGTGGCTCCCTGCTGCGTCACCTGGTAGGCGAGCGGGGACAAGGTGCGCCGCACCTCCGCGTCCGAGGGCTTCTCGTAGCGGCGGGGGTCCTGGATGGTGGGGCCTGGCGCGGTGGGCGCGGCCCCGTGGGCCTCGGTGCACGCGGACAGCACGGCGAGCGCGGCAAGGGCCAGCGGCATGAGCCGGCGGGCCAGGGGTGAGCATGTGGATGCGGTGGGCATGGACGCGGTCTCCGGGCTTTCTGTGGGTACGCGCGAGGCCCCGAAGTGGTTTCCACCCTCACGACTCGCCGCGGGCCTTGTCCTCGTCGTCCAGCTCCCGGGTGAACTCCTCGTTCGTGAGCAGTCCCTTGCGCGCCATGATGCGCATCAGCGCCCAGAACTTCCGCTCCAGCTCCTCGACGCGGTCCGGGTCTTCTCGCGCCTGTCCGAAGAGGTAGTCCAGGTCGTCCAGCACGCCGGCCGCGTTCTCCACGGCGGCCTTGGGCTTCGCGGCGCCGCCCTGTCCGCGCTTCTGCTTGCTCTGCGCCTCGCGGGCGCGAATCAGCTCCGCCAGGGACGTGCGCTGCGTCGCCTCGCCGGGCGGCAGCTCCTCGCCGATGATGACCTCCTCGTCGTCGTCCTCGTCGGACGCAGGCGCCGCGGGGCGTGTCACTGGCGGCGCGGCCTTCACCGGCTTCGCCGCGGGCCTCGCGGGCGCGGGGCGGCTGGCGGTGGGCGAGGCCACCGGCACCTTGTGGTAGTAGCGGAGGATGGCGCCGCGCACGGTGGACAGCGGCGCCACGCGCGGGCTGACCTTGAGCCCGGTGGTGAACTCAATCTCCTCCACCGCCGTCACGTTGAGCGGATCACTCATCGCCACCACGAGCTGCTTGCGCCCGCCCACGCTCTCCAGCGCGATGGGGAACAGGTCATGCTGTTCACAGAAGCGCGCGCGCAGCATGTGCACCGCCGCCCACTCCGGCGTGGTGGCCGCGAGGTCCACTCGCGGCAGCCCCAGGGCCTGGCTCAGCGCGTCCGCGAGCGTGGCCTCCGTGATCGCACCCTGCGCGATGAGGGTGGCCCCCAGCCGCTGTCCTGATTTCCGGTGAGCCGCGAGCCCCGCTTCGAGCTGGGCGACGCTGATCGCCCGCTGCTCCAACAGGAGCTCGCCAATGCGCTTCCTCGCCATGGCTCCGGCCTTACCACGCGCGACGAAACCCAGGAAGCAAGCGCGGTGTCACATCCGGAGGCACTTGGGAATACCCCCCAAAATGCCCGCAATGCTGCTTGGAGTCCGAGCTGGCAAGAGGGGGCTGGGCGCAAAATTCCTGTGAGATTTCAGCACTTAACGCCGCTGGGCCTGCCTTGACACCCCAGACGCCCATTCCTAAAGTCGGCACACCGTTTTCAACATCCATTCCTGCCGCCCAACCGGGTGGACCGTCCGCTCGGGGGGACGTCAGGTCTGGAAGGTCCGCTACTGAAACGGGCCAAAGCTGCCTGTGGAGGCAACACTCGATGAACCTGGCGTCTGTGACGAACCTGACCGTGCTGGCGAATGTCGGCGGCCCTCAGCGGGGCTTCTTCGAAGAAGTCGCCATGCGCTGGGAGGCCGGCCAGTGGGGTATGTACCCCATTGCCGCCTGCCTCATCGTGGCACTCGCCATCATGGTCGAGCGAAGCATCATCCTTTTCGGCAAGGCCTCCATCAACAAGGAGGCCTTCCTGCGTGGCCTGAAGAAGCACATCTACGCGGGTGACCTGGACAAGGCCATCAACTACGTGGCCGGCCAGAAGTCCACGCCGCTGACCAACGTCATCAAGGCCGGCCTGATGAACGTCCCCAAGGGCAACGACGAGGTCCAGGCCGCGCTCGACGAGGCCAGCCTCCGCGAGACGCCGAAGATTGAAGCCCGCACCGGCTACCTCGCCATGCTCGGCAACGCGGCGATGCTCGCCGGTCTGCTCGGGACGGTGTCCGGTCTCATCGCCTGCTTCGAGGCCGTGGCCAACGTGAACCCGGCCGACAAGGCGACGATTCTCGCCAACGGTATCTCCGAAGCCATGAACTGCACCGGCTTCGGGCTGCTCACGGCCATCCCGGCGCTCATCTCCTTCTCCGTGCTGACGGGCCGCACGCAGAGCCTCATCAACGACATCAACGAGACCAGCGTCTCCGTCCTCAACCTCATCGTGGCCAACAAGGACAAGTTCAAGAACCTGAACGTCCCCACGTCGGCCCGCGACGAGGAGTAGGAAGTCCTTCGGGAACCCGGAGTCCGGGCGCGCTGTCATGTCCCCACGGGTGTGGGGACGCGCGGCGCGCTCCCAGCAGTCTCACCGGCGCTCACTGAGCGCGGCCGAAGGAGAAGAACGCCATGGCCGGCGGAATGGACACAGGTGGAGGTAAAGGCGGCAAGAAGTCGCTCGACACCTCTATCAACCTCACGGCTTTCATCGACCTGATGGCGGTGACCATCAGCTTCCTCATCATGACGGCGGTCTGGACCCAGATTGGCCGGCTCCAGGTTTCGCAGGCGGGTGGCCCCTCCACGGAGGAGGAGCAGCAGCAGGAAGAGCAGACCAAGACGGTCCAGCTCAACCTGCTCATCACGCCCACGGAGCTGCGGCTGACCGCGGACCAGAGCGCCTTCGAGCCTATTCCCCTCACCAAGGATGCGAAGGGCAAGACGGACCTGTCCAAGCTGGTGGCGCGCTTCAAGGAACTGAAGGCGCAGCTGCCGGACCAGTCCGCCATCACCCTGCAGCCTGAAGACAAGGTCCGCTACGAGGACCTGGTCCGTATCATCGACGAGTGCATCGGCTCTGGGCTGCCCCAGGTGTCGGTGTCCGCGGCGATGGGCTAGCCGCTCACGGAGCTCACGACACCTCATGGCCATCCAGGTTCCAGGCAAGCGATACGGCAAGCGGCTCCAGCACTCCAAGGTGTTCGGGCACGGCGTGGCCGCGAAGAAGAGCGGTTACTCCGACCTCCTCATCACCCCGCTGGTCGACATGTTCATCATCATCGTGCTCTTCCTCATCGCGAACTTCTCCGCGACGGGCGAGGTGCTGATGATGACCAAGGACATCGAGCTTCCCGAGGCGGTCAACGTCCAGGAAGTGGAGATGCACCCGGTGGTGATGGTCTCCGGTGACCAGATCAGCGTCTCCGGCACCATCATTGGCCGCGTGGAGGACTTCACCAAGGACGAGTACCTCAACATCCCGTCCTTGGAAGAGAAGCTCCGCGACATGAAGAAGCAGTACGAGGACCTCCACTCCATGGCGCAGGACACGGCCAACACCTTCAAGGGCGACATCAACATCCAGGCCCACAAGGACGTGGAGTACGCCATCATCAAGCGGGTGATGTTCAGCTGCGCCACGGCGGGCTACAACAACATCAACTTCGCGGTGATTACGGCTGGCGGTGGCGACGCGGAGAAGGAAGCGAGCGCCAAGGCCACCCCGTAGCTTCCAGGTGATGGGGCCTCTGGCCCCCCAGGCGCCCTGGTCCTCGTGGCCAGGGCGTTTTCGTTTTTTGAAGAAGGACTCGAGTTCATGCTGCTTCGCGCCGTCATCTTCGACCTGGATGGAACCCTGGTGGACTCGCTGGGGGACATCGCCGACGCGACGAACCACGCGCTGGCCCACCACGGCCTGCCCACCCACCCGGAGCCCGCCTACCTGCGCTTCGTGGGCAGCGGTGTCCGGGAGTTGATTCGCCGGGCGGTGCCTCCGGGGCAGGACGCGCTCATCGAGCCGGTGCTGGCCACCTACAAAGCCTACTACGACGACCACCTCTTCGACCGCACCGCGCACTACCCGGGCATCCCGGAGCTGCTGACGGCGCTGGCCGCGCAGGGCACGAAGCTGGCGGTGCTCAGCAACAAGTCAGACGACTTCGTGAAGCGCCTGGTCACACGTCTGCTTCCGCGGGTGCCCTTCGCGGCCGTGTACGGTGAGCGGCCGGAGCTGCCGCGCAAGCCGGACCCGGCGGCGGCGCTGGCGCTGGCCTCGGAGCTGGGCGTGCCGCCCGTGGCCTGCGGCTTCGTGGGGGACACGTCCATCGACATGGACACGGCGCGCGCGGCGGGGATGTACGGCGTGGGCGTGGCCTGGGGCTTCCGCGGGGTGGACGAGCTGCACGCCCACGGCGCGCGCGCGGTGGCCGCCACCGCGGCGGAGTTGCTGGCGGCGCTGCGGGATGCCAGGCCTTGAACAGGAGGAGGACCCATGGACGTTGATGTCTCGCGCCGCGGGCCCCGGGCGCTCGTCTGGCGGCGGTTGCTGTCTCCCGGCAGTGAGTACTTCGAGCTGCGAGCGCGCCCGGAGGGGTGGGAGCTCGCGGGCTCGGTGGTGTTCGTGGACAACGGGCTGCCGCACTTCGTGGAGTACACCGTCACCACCAACGCGGCGTGGGAGACCCAGGCGGTCCACGTCCTGCGCCGGAGCGGAGAGGGCGAGGCACGGCTCCAGCTCCGCGTGGACGCGGAGCGGTGCTGGTGGAAGGGCGACGAGGAGGTGGTCCACCTCCGAGGCTGCTCGGACATCGACGTGGCGTGCACGCCCTCGACCAACACCTTGCCCATCCGCCGGCTTGGGTTGGAGGTGGGGCAGGCGGCGGACGTGCGCGCCGCGTGGCTTCGCATCCCCAGCCTCGCGCTGGAGGTGCTGCCCCAGCGCTACACGCGGCTCACCCAGACGCGCTACCGGTACGAGAGCAACGCGGGCCGCTTCGTCGCCGAGGTGGACGTCGACGCGCACGGGTTGGTGACGAACTATCCCCCTGGCTGGGAGCGCATCGCCGTCACCAGGGACTGACGCCGACGGGCGCACTCCAGTCCCGCTTCGCTGTTGAGTGGAGGGCGGCGACCCCGGGCGGTGTGTTGCGCCGGCGACCCATGTCCCCGGACGGCCGCCATTCGAAGAGCCGCTGCGTACAGTGCGGAGCCCATGCGAGCTCCAATGTGCCGCCGCTCTTCCGCCGCGAGACGCGCCGTGGTCCTGGCCACGGCGTGGGTGCTTGGCTGTGGGCGCGCGCCTTCCTCGGGGGAGCGCGAGCCCTTCACTCCCCGGGACACCGAGGAGGTGCTGGCGCGCGTGCCGGCCGTGGGGGTGGATGCGCGCGCTCGCGAGCGCGCCGCGCTCCGCGAGGCCCTGGCCGGGCACGCCGGACAACTGGACATGGCGCTGCGCCTGGCGCGGTTGGAAATCGAGATGAGCCGCGTGCTGGGCGACCCGCGCTACCTGGGCCGCGCGCAGGCGGCGCTGCGTCCGTGGTGGGACCTGGCCACGCCGCCGCCCGGCGTGCGGTGGGTGCGCGCCACCCTCCACCATGCGCGGCGCGACCTTCGGGCGGCCTTGGAGGACCTGGACGCGGTGGTGAAGGAGGACCCCGGCAATGTCGACGCGTGGCTGCTGCGCGCGGAGGTGCTGGGGATTCACGGTGAGCATGCCGAGGCGGCCCGCAGCTGCGAGTGGCTGACCGCGCTGACGTCTCCGTTGACGATCGCGGTGTGCGAGGCCCGGGTGCGAAGCCTCGCGGGGCATTCGCGCAAGGCGCACGCGCTCCTGTCGGAGGCATTGAGGCGCAGTGGGCGCAGTCAGGAGACGCGGACGCGCGCGCTGGCCACGCTGGCGGAGGCCGCCGCGCTGGCGGGGGACTCCGGCCTGGCGGAGCGCTACTTCCTCCGGGTGCTCTCGCTGGAGCCGAAGAACTCCGCCGCGCGCGCGGCCTTCGCGGACCTGCTGCTGGACGCGGGCCGTGCGCGTGAGGCGGCTGTCGTGGTGATGGACCACACGCAGGATGACCGGCTGCTCCTGCGCCACGTGCTGGCGGAGAACGCGCTCGGCTCTTCGCGCGCGCCCGAAGTCACCCAGGCCTTGTCCCGCCGCTTCGAGGCGAGCCGCCTGCGGGGGGACAATCTCCTCGCGCGCGAGGAGGCCCGCTTCGCGCTCCAGGTGGAGAAGGCGCCGGAGAAGGCGCTCCGGCTGGCGCAGGCCGCGTGGGCGTCACGGCGTGAGCCGTGGGATGTGCGGTTGTTGCTCGAAGCCGCGCTGGCCGCGAACAGACCGGAGGCGGCCCGGCCCGCGCTGGACTTCCTTCAGGCTTCGGGCTGCGAGGACCCGGGGCTCGTCTACCTGGCCGAGCGCGTGCGGAGTCTGCTGCCATGAGCCGCGTCGCCGCGCTGGCGCTCTTGTGCGTCTCCCTGGCCGCCCAGGCGCACAAGCCGAGCGACAGCTACCTGCACCTGACCGAGGCGGACGGCCCCGGCATCTCCGGCCGGTGGGACGTGTCGCTCCAGGACCTGGACGACGTGCTCGGGTTGGACGCGGGCGGAGACGGCGCCATCACCTGGGGCGAGGTGCTGGCGCGCGAGGCGGACATCCGGCGCTACGTGCTCGGCCGGCTGGTGCTCGGGGTGCAAGGTGGACCCTGCGCGCTCGTCTCCCGGGACGGGCTGCGCATCCGCCGGCACTCGGACGGGGCCTACGCGGTGCTGGACTTCGACGCGCGCTGCGCTGGCCCCGCCGCGCGGCTGGACGTGGACTACACGCTGCTGTTCGACCGCGACCCGCTGCACCGGGGCATCGTGCACGTGGGCGCGCGCGAGCCGCTCATCTTCTCCGCGTCCCAGCACTTCGCGCGGGTGCGCCTGCGGGACGAGTCTGCCTGGCGCACCGCGCAGCGCATGACGGTGGAGGGGGCGCTGCACGTCGTGAGCCGGGCGGACCACCTGCTCTTCCTCTTCGCGCTGCTGCTGCCCTCCGTGCTGCGCCGGGACGCGGACGGGCGGTGGGTGGCCATCTCGGACTTCGCCGCGGCGCTGTGGGACGTGGTGAAGGTGGTGTCCGCTTTCACCGTGGCGCACGCGCTGACGTTGGTGGCCGCCACGCTGGGCTGGGCGTCGCTGCCGCCGCGCTTCGTGTCGGTCGCCATCGCGCTGGCCATCCTGGTGGCGGCGCTCGACAACGTCCGCCCGCTGGGGCGGGGGACTCGCTGGACGGTGGCCTTCGTGCTGGGGCTGCTGCACGGCTTTGGCTTCGCGTCGGTGCTGGCGGGAATGGGCCTGTCCGCGGGGAGTCTCACGTTCGCGCTGCTGGGCTTCAACCTGGGCGTGGAGCTGGGACAGGTGGTCTTCGTGACCGCGCTGCTGCCCCTGGCCTTCCTCCTGCGCGAGGCGCCGCTCTACCGCCGCGCCGTCGTGGTGGGCGGCTCGGTGGCCGTCGCGCTGCTGGCGTGCCTCTGGTTGGCGGAGCGCGCCCTGGGCCTGGGCGCGTCGGCTACCTGACACGCGGGCGCGTCACACGACCGTGACTCTGTACTTGTCCTTGTCCTCCGCCCGGTTGTGGGCGGTGACCGCGGCGATGATGTGGCACACCCAGCCCAGGCACCCACCGGTGCCAATCCAGAAGCCTGGGGTGATGATGAGCCAGAACAGGCCCCGGAGCAGGTCCCCGTTGTAGATCTGCCCCACGCCAGGGATGAGAAAAGACAGCAGGGCTGCGATTGCGGGACGCGACATGGTTCGGGTGACCTCCTTGTCTTCCCCTACGGGCGAGTTCCGGAGCCATTGCATTTCGCCTATCGGCTCCTGGACGGTTGCCTTCCAGTCAGCCGGGGGGAAGGTGCAATGGCGACGGTGCCCCGGCTAGCATGGCCCTCATGGATACCTGCCGGGTCGGCGCGCGGGTGTCGGGGGGAAGGGTCATCTTCGGGCTGCTCCGAGCCAGTGCACGTGGAGTTCAAGGCCGGCATCTGATGGAGATGCTGGGCCTGGTCGTCGTGTATCTCCTCGCGGGAGGCCTGGGTCAGAAGGCGGCCACCGTGGGCAACATCAGCCCGGCCTGGCCTCCGGCGGGAGTGTCCCTGGCGGCGCTGGTGGTGCTGGGGGTGTCACGCTGGCCCGGTGTCTTCGTGGGCGCGTCGGTCATGTCCATCCTGGCGGAGGTGCCCGTCGTGGCGTCGCTCGGCGTGGGCGCGGGCAACACACTGGCGGCGGTGCTCGGCGTGGGCCTGCTGCGGCGGGTGGGGTTCGACAAGGGGCTGGAGCGGATCCGCGATGTCGTCGCGCTGTGCGCGGGAGCGGGCGCGCTGTGTCTGGGCGTGAGCGCCCTGGTGGGCGCGGCGAGCCTCGTGCTGGGCGGGCGGCTTCCGTGGACGTCCCTGGCCACGGGCCTGCGCGTGTGGTGGGTGGGGGACTTGATGGGCGTGCTGGTGGTGGCGCCAGCGCTGATGCTGTTCAAGCGGTGGTCCTGGCCGCGGCGGGGCGGCGAGGCGGTGGTGCTCGCGGGGCTCACCACGGTGCTGGGAGGCGCCATCTTCTTCGTGCCGGAGCTGCCGCACAGCGCGGCGCACGCGGCCGCCTTCCTCCTCTTCCCCATGTCCGCCTGGGCCGCGCTTCGCTTCGGTCCTCGGGGCGCGGCGGCGGCCACGCTGTGCATCGCCGCCGCTTCCATCGCGGGCACCGCGCGCGGGCAGGGGCCCTTCGCCACGGATGACCTGACGCAGGACCTGCTGGTGCTGCAGCTCTTCATCGCCGCCAACGCCGTCACCGGGCTGCTGCTGGCGGCGGCGAGCACCGAGCGTCAGCGCGCCGTTGGCCAGCTCCAACTGTTGGGCACCACCGTGCGCAGCGTGCACGAAGGTGTCCTCATCGCGGAGGTCCGCGCGGGAGGCGCGCTGCGCACCGTGTTCGCCAACGAGGCCCTGTGCTCGCTCCTGGGGTACCGGCTGGAGGAGCTGGTGGGCCAGGACCCGTGCTCGCTCTACGGCGCGCAGGAGCCGGAGTTCCGCCAGCGCACGCGCCAGTCGCTGCTCGCGGGCGAGCCGGTGTTCGCGGAGGTGAAGCTGACGCACCAGGAGGGCGGCCTCGTGTGGAGCGAGGTGCTGCTGTCCCCGGTGCGCGCCACGGGCGAGGACATCACCCACTTCGTGGCCACCCACCGGGACATCTCCGCGGCCAAGGAGCTCCAGGCCCGCCTGGTGGCGGCCGAACGCGTGGCCGCGGTGGGCACGCTCGCGGCCGGAGTGGGGCACGAAATCAACAACCCGCTGGCCTACCTGGTGCTGAACCTGGAGGCCGCCGAGCGCGGCTTGAGCCAGGGCGGCATGGCGGGCATGCGCGACGCCATGGCCAACATGCGGGGCGCGCTGGAAGGCGCCGAGCGCATCCGCCTCATCGTCCGGGACCTCCAGGTGTTCAGCCGCCAGGGGAACGAGGAGCCGGGGCTGGTGGACCTCAACGCGCTGGTTCCGCCCGCGGTGCGCATCATCAGCCACGCGCTGCGCCACCGCGCCCGGTTGGTGGAGGAGTTCGGTCCGGTGCCGCGCGTGTCGGGCAGCGAGGCCCGCCTGGGGCAGGTGCTGCTCAACCTGCTGGTGAACGCGATGCAGGCGATTCCAGAGGGCAACCCGTCCATGAACGAGGTGCGCGTGCGCACCAGCACGGATGCCTCCGGCCGGGCCCGCGTGGACGTCGTGGACAGCGGCGCGGGGATTGCCGCGCACGTGCTGCCGCGCATCTTCGAGGCCTTCTACACGACCAAGTCCAGCGGCGAGGGCACGGGGCTGGGGCTCGCCATCTGCCAGCAGATTGTCCGCGCGCACGGGGGGGAGCTGGAGGTCCGCAGCGAGCCGGGCCGGGGCTCCGTCTTCAGCGTGCTGCTGCCGCCCGCGCGCGTGCATGCGCCCGCGCCGCCACGGCCCCTGTCGCGCGTCAGCCCGCCGCAGCCGCCCGCGGCGCGGCGGGGCCGGGTGCTGGTGGTGGATGATGAGCCGCGCCTCGCGCAGTCCATGCGGCTGCTGCTGGAGCCCTTCCACGACGTCGTCACCACCACGCGGGGCAGCGAGGCGCTGGCGCTGGTGGACGCGGGTCACCGCTTCGACGTCATCCTGTGTGACTTGCAGATGCCGGAGACGGACGGCGCCGCCGTCTACCAGCACCTGTGCGCCCACGCGCCGGACCTGGCCGCGCGGGTGGTGTTCATCTCCGGCGGCGCCTATACGCCGGAGTCCCGCGCGTTCATCGACTCTGTGCCCACCCGCGTGCTGGAGAAGCCCGTCCGGCCGGAGCTGCTCATGGGCACGGTGGCCACGGCCCTGGCCGCGGTGGAGCCGGAGCCGCGCGTGGGTGAGGCGTCCGCCGAGGCGGCCGTTGGCGGCGTGCGGCACTGAGGCACGCACGCGCTCACGCCGTGGCGTCCACCCGCGCCAGCGCATCCCGGATGGCGGCGCACAGCGCGGCCCGCTCCGTGAAGAGCGCGGTGACGTGCCCGGCGTCCACCCACCGCAGCTCGCTTCGAGGCCAGTGCGCGTGCAGCGCGAGCGCTTCGTCACCGGGCACGAAGCCGTCACGCCGGCAGGCCACCAGGACGGCCGCCTCGGGCTGCCGCGGCGGCGCAAAGCGCGTGAGGTTCGCCAGGTCGAAAATCCGACCCAGCCGGCTCCGGGCCTGCTCCGCGTCGCGCCGGGGGCCATCCAGCAACGCGAAGGCAATGGACCAGGACAGCAGCCCCTGCGTGAAGACGGGGACTGGCGATGCTCCGGCCGCGAGCGCCGCCACGGCGAGCGGCTCCGGGACGACGGCCGCCGTGAGCGCCGCCATGTAGCCACCCATGCTGTAGCCCGCCACGCCCAGCCGCGCGTGGCCCTGGCCGCGCAGCCACGCGAGCAGCGCGCGGGCCTCGTCGACCATGCCCAGGTTCATCAGGACGTGGTCGCTGACGGTGCGCAGCGCGCCGCCCTTCTGCCCCACGGGGCGGCGCAGGCCGTAATAGGGGTTCTCCAGCAGGAACAGGTCGATGCCTTCCCGCGCCAGCGGCGCGTACATGCGCTCGCGCAGGGAGAAGCCCTCCTCGCGGGACGCCGCGAGCACGACGCAGGCGCCGCGTGAGCGCCCCTGCCCCGCGCTCAGCCACCGGACATGGGCCGTGCGCGCCGCCGCGTCCAGCCGGGCCAGCGGGGAGGGAAAGGTGCCATCCCGGACCTGGAGGCCGCGCTGGAGCCGGGGCGCGCTCCACTCGGGCGCGATGGGCGCAAGCCGCTGCTGGAACGGCGCGGCCGCCGCGACCTCTTCAAGGAACTGCTCGTCACCCCAGCCTTGGGAGAAGAGCCGGGCGCGGCGGGAGAGGCCCGCGAAGAGGACGTCCACCGGATGGGTTCGGAGCACCCGCGCCATCCTACGCCCGTGCCGGGAAGGGTAGGGGTGTGGGATTCCCGGGATTCCGTCTGCCCTCCGAGGCGGGGTGTGGGCCCGCCGATGGAACAGGGCGTATCATTCCAGGGCTCGTTTGGAATGCGGCTGGGGGGAGCCGGGCTTATCACACCAAGGTGCCCCCCATGACCGCTCAAGAACGCATCGAGCGTGCCGCCAGCGCGCTGAAGGTCTTCCCCCTCCCGTCGGCGGTGCTGTTCCCGCACACCGTCATTCCGCTGCACATCTTCGAGCCGCGCTACCGGGCGCTCATCCGGGACGCGCTCGCGGGAGACCGCGTCCTGGCGCTGTCCCAGCTCGAGCCGGGTTGGGAAGGCAACTACGGCGGCAAGCCGCCCATGCTGCCCATGATGTGCGCGGGCGTCATCGTCTGGGATGAACAGGTGGAGGAGGGGCGCTACAACATCCTCCTCCAAGGCGTGAGCCGCATCCGCATGACGTCCGAGCTGACGACGGAGAAGGCCTACCGGGAGGTGCTCGCGGAGGTGCTGCCGGATGTGCCCTTCGAGGGCCCGGAGGAGGAGCAGCTGCGGCAGGCCGTCTTCGAACTGGCCGGCCGCGTCCCGCCGTCCTTCGCGGAGAACCTGCTGCCGGTGGCCGCGCGGGCCCAGGGCGGCATGCTCGCGGACGTGGTGGCGTCCGCCGTCATCCCGGAGCCCGAGCGGCGGCAGGCGCTGCTGGCGGAGCTGGACGTGCGCAGGCGCCTGGCGGGAGTGCTGGAGGACGTGGGGGCGCTCATCGGCAGGCTCCAGCCCCTGCGGCCCACCGGCCCCTTGAACTGAGCGGGTTGCGCTTGCCTTGTCCGGCGGCCCGCGCATTGCTGCGCGCCGGACGCGTCATCGAAAGGGACGGGAGCAACCATGCGGCTCGTGAAGCTCGGGCTTGCCAGCGTGAACACCACCGTAGGGTCCTTCACCCGGAACACGGACAAGGCGCTGGCGCTGGCGGGGAAGATGGCGGCGGAGGGCGTCACGCTGGGCGTCTTCCAGGAGCAGGTCATCGCCGGCTACCCGGCCGAGGACATGGTGCAGTGGCAGGGCTTCATGGACCGCCAGTGGCCGGAGCTGGAGCGCTTCGCGCGTGAGACGGCGGCGCTGTCGACGGTCTTCGTCGTGGGCGTGGGCGTGGCCCACCAGGGCCTGCGCCTCAACTGCGCGGCGGTGGTGGCCGGTGGCCGCATCCTGGGCCTGGTCCCCAAGGAGAAGCTGCCCACCTACAGCGTCTTCTACGAGGCGCGCACCTTCGGCCGCGGTCAGCCGGGCATGGCGGAGGTCCACCGGGGCGTGCCGCTGGGGGACTACCTGTTCCGCTTCGACTTCGGCGTGGTGTCCCCAGAGGTGTGCGAGGACATCTGGAGCGCGGACGGCCCCATGCGGCGGCGCACGTACTCCGGCGCGGAGCTGGTGGTGAACCTGTCCGCGTCGCCCTTCCGGCTGGGCTTCGTGGAGACGCGGCGCGAGCTCATCGCCACCCGCGCGGCGGACCATCAGTGCACCATTGCCTACTGCAACGCGGTGGGCGGCAACGACGGCCTCATCTTCGACGGCGGCGGCTTCCTCAACCAGAACGGCCGCCACGTCATGGAGACGCCGCGCTTCCAGGAAGGCTACGCGGCGGCGGTGGTGGACCTGGACCGCACCCTGCGCCTGCGCGCCGAGGCCACCACCTGGCGCGTGGACCGTGAGTCATGGCTGGCGCAAGGCGGCCAGGCGGTGGCGGTGCTGGACTGCACCCAGGCGGTGCACACGCAGCGCGACGCGCTGACGTACCCGGTGCCTCCCCACCGCAGCTTCTTCCTGCCGTCTCAGGACACGCGCCGCACCGCGCGGGAGGCGCTGTGCGAGGACATCCTGGACGCGCTCTGCCTGGGCGTGGGCGACTACTTCGAGAAGACGCGCGCCTTCAAGGTGCTGGGCATCGCGCTGTCGGGCGGACGGGACTCGCTGCTGACGCTGCTCATCGCGCACCGGTACGCGAAGCGCGCGCGGCCGGAGAACCCCGGCTCGCTCATCCAGGCGTTCTACATGCCCAGCCGCTACTCCAGCGACGCCACGCGCGACGCGGCGGAGACGATTGCGCGCGAGCTGGGCGTGGCCTTCCAGGTGGTGTCCATCGACGAGGCCTTCGAGCGCGAGCGCGCCGTCGCGAAGACGATGCTGGGCGGCAAGGACGTCACGCCGATTACCGAGCAGAACATCCAGGCCCGCCTGCGCGCCCAGCGCATGTGGAACTGGAGCAACTCCTGCGGCGGGCTCTTCCTGCAGACGGGCAACATGAGCGAGAAGTCCGTGGGCTACACCACCATCGGCGGGGACCTCATGGGCGCGCTGGCCGTCATCGCCAACGTCCCGAAGACGGTGGTGATGTACCTGCTCGACTACCTCCAGGACACCACGGGCCACGAGGGCATCCGCAAGGTGCTCGCCAAGCCCGCGGGGCCGGAGCTGGCGCATGACCAGGTGGGCGAAGAGGAGCTGATGCCCTTCCCCATCCTGGACGCCTGCTTCTACCTGTACGGCAGTGAGAAGCTGACGCCCGCCGAAATCCTCCAGGCGCTCACCGCCATGTTCCCGGAGGTGGAGGCCTCCCGGCTGAGCGGCTACGTGGAGAAGTTCGTCCGCCTCTTCCAGCAGTCCATCTACAAGTGGGTGCAGTCACCGCTGTCGCTCCACATCGGCAACCTGGACCTGGACCGGGAGCGCGCGTTGCAACTGCCCGTCGTCACCGGCACGGAGTGGATGCGGCCGGGGTAGCACGCCTGTGGGCCGTCCACCACGCCCGGTGGCCTGCTCCCCGGGCAATTACCCCCGGGGGTGAGTGCCGCCGCCGAGCCTTGCCGGATGTCGCGCGGGAAACAACCTTCATGTCTGCCACTCGACGATGGAGGCATGGATGAAAGCGAAGATTCTGGCGGGCGCCGTTGCGGCGCTCATGTACGGAGGCGTTGCTGTTGCCGATGACGGCGACTGCCCGCCACCGCAGGCCAGCACCAGCCAGAGCCAGCAGGACGCAATGGTGGCCCAGGGGCAGCAGGATGACCTGAGCGGCGAGGACATGCTGCAGGAGGACGACACCATCATCCTGGAGATGGAGCCCGTGCCCGACGTCTCCGGCCAGCAGTCGCAGGACAGCATGGGCATGGGCATGGGCGGCAGCGGCCAGCAGCCCTCGGGCGCCCAGGGCGAGGTCTACATGAACGTGCCCGTCCGCTGCGAGCCGGTGGGCCAGCAGGGCACGGGCGGCAGCGGCCAGGAGTCCATGACGCCGCCTCCCGCCGCGCCCCAGGGCACGCATGACAGCGAGCAGCTCGTGGTGCCGCCGGCGCCGCCGATGGGCACGGGCGGCAGCGGCCAGCCTTCCACGCAGCCCGTCTACCCGGAGCCGGAGTCCGCGTACCCTCCGCTGGACGAGGACGCCATGGGCGGCAGCGGAATCGCCACGACGCCGCCTCCCTCCAACTTCCAGCCGTCGGCCGAGCGCGCCGAGCCGATGGAAGTGGAGCAGCGCGAGGAAAAGAACAAAATCAAGGGCCTCTCGGTGATGCTGGGCGGCGGTGTGGAGGGCTACACCGGCGCGCTGGCTCCGCAGCTCAGCCCCGGTGCCACCGCGGGCGTTCGCGCGGCCATCAAGCCGTCCAAGGTGCTGGGCATCGAGCTGGGCTACACGGGCGCGCTCAACAACATCCGCAACGCGGAGACGGGCGCGAGCGGGCCGGACCTCGTGCGTAACGGCGGGCAGGCCGTCCTGACGCTGGGCATCGCGCCCACGGCGTGGCAGCCGTACCTGCTGGGCGGCATCGGTATCAACGACTACAACTTCCGGGGCGGCGAGTCCCTGGGGTACCGCGATGACACCGTGGGCAACGTGCCCGCGGGCCTGGGGCTGCGAGGTCACGTCGGCCAGTTCGTCGTGGACGCGCGTGCCAACTACAACTTCCTCTTCGACAAGGACTTCGCTCCGGGCATCGACCCGGGCGGCGGTGACTTCGAGGGGGGCGGTAGCTACCAGGGCACGGTCAGCGTCGGCGGTACTTTCTGACGCGAAGACGAAGCCCCAGGGGGTTCAGGCTGGAATCGGCGGCGCGGTGCCCGGTAGCCAACGGGCCCGCGCCGCCGTGCTTTCCAGGGGCGCACAGGCGCTGAGGTCGCGCTAAGGTGCCGCCCTTTCACGCGGTCAGAGGAGCGTTGGATGGGTTTGAACATGGAAGACGTGAAGGTGGGCACCGGCACCGAGGCGACGGCCGGCAAGTCCGTCACCGTGCACTACGTGGGGACGCTGACCAGCGGCTCCAAGTTCGATAGCAGCCGGGACCGGGGCCAGGGCTTCACGTTCCGCCTGGGCGCCGGGCAGGTCATCGAGGGTTGGGACAAGGGTGTGGCCGGCATGAAGGTGGGCGGCGTGCGCAAGCTCACCATCCCGCCGGAGATGGGATATGGCGCGCGCGGGTTCCCGCCCGTTATTCCCCCCAACTCCACCCTGCTTTTCGAGGTGGAGCTCCTGGACGTTCGTTGAAAGCGAGGACCTGATGGCGGCGGTCGAAATCACCAAGGACAACTTCAAGGAGACGGTGTCCAAGGAGGGCATCGTCATCTTGGACTGGTGGGCGACGTGGTGCGGCCCCTGCCGTGCCTTCGCGCCCATCTTCGAGCAGACCTCGAACAAGCACCCGGACGTCGTCTTCGGGAAGATTGATACGGATGCCCAGCAGGAGCTGTCCGGGGCGTTCGAGATTCGCTCCATTCCCACGCTCATGGTGTTTCGTGACGGGATTCTCCTGTTCGAGCAGCCCGGAGCGCTGCCAGCCGCCGCGCTGGAGGACCTGCTCAAGCAGGTGAAGGGACTGGACATGGAGCAGGTCCGCAAGGAAGTCGCCGCCAGGCGCGGGGAGCCGCCGCAGGCCTGACGGCCGCCCCCAGGTACCGGGCGGGGGGGCCGGTGGCATGTCCGCCGCTGGCCACCCGCCGCGTTCCAGGAACCGGTGTGCAACCGGGGGGCTGGAACGAGAGGGCCCCGGACGGTGTTGTCGGAACGTGGCTGTAGCGGTCAGGCCCGGATGGGCAGGCCAGCGAGGCCGCCTCCCTCCACTCCACGTCTTGGATTCAATGCCGCATTCCGTTCTTCGAAGTACCCCGGGGGAGGACACGCCGCGCGCGCGCATCCTCCTGGTGGATGACACGCCCGCCAACCTGCTGTCCCTGGAAGCCATCCTGGAGCCGCTCGGCCAGGAGCTGGTGCTGGCCCGCTCTGGCGAGGAGGCGCTGCGTGAGCTGCTGCGCGGAGAGTTCGCCTGCATCCTCATGGACGTGCAGATGCCTGGGCTGGATGGGCTGGAGACGGCGAACCTCATCCGGGCGCGCGAGCGGACGAGCCACCTGCCCATCCTCTTCATCACCGCGCTGAGCCGCGAGGCGGCCTTCGTCACCCGGGGCTATGCCGAGGGCGCCGTGGACTACCTGCTCAAGCCCGTGGACCCGGACATCCTGCGCGCCAAGGTGCGGGTCTTCGTGATGCTGCACCTTCGCGGCGAGCAGGTGAAGCGGCAGGCGGTGGAGCTCGCGGAGCGGCGCCGGGCCGAGCAGGCGGCGCAGCGGGCCTCCGAGCTGGAGCAGCAGCTCATGGGCATCGTCGGCCACGACATCCGCACGCCCTTGTCCGTCGTGCTGACGACGGCGAAGAGTCAGCTCTCCGGTGGCGCGTTGGCGCCGGCGCAGCAGAAGGCGTTCGAGCGTGTGGCGCGCAGCGGCGAGCGTATCCAGCACATCGTGGAGCTGCTCATGGACTTCACGCGCTCGCGCCTGGGGGGAGGCCTCCCCGTCATGCCACGGGCGGGCGACCTCAATGCGCTGTGCCGCGAGGTGGTGGACGAGCTGCAGGTGGCCCGGCCGGGCCGCATCATCCGGTGCGACTTCTCACGCGACAGCCTGCACGGCGTCTGGGACCTGGAGCGCATGGGGCAGGTGGTGGCCAACCTGCTGGACAACGCCTTGAAGTACAGCCCGGAGCAGTCCGCCGTCCGCCTCTCCACCTGGGAGAAGCTGGACGCCGTCTTCCTGGAGGTCCACAACGAGGGCGCGCCCATTCCCCGCTCGCTGCTGCCGCACCTGTTCGAGCCCTTTCGACGGGGCGAGGACTCCCGGGGGCTCGACCGCTCCAGTCTGGGCCTGGGGCTCTACATCGCCCGGGCCGTCGTGGAGTCGCACGGGGGGCGGCTGACGGTCCGCTCCTCGGAAGGAGAGGGCACTTCCTTCCGACTCTGCCTGCCCCGGCGGGCGGAAGCGCGGTTGCTCGACGACGGCGCGAGCGACGTGGGGAAGTCCCTCGTGCCCATGATGGCGTGACGCGGCGTTACTTCACCACGGTGCAGACGCCGCCTCCGTTGAGGTGGGCCTGATCCACCACGCTCTGGGTGATGAACTCCTGGAGCGTGCGCACGTCGAACGCGCCGGGCTGGTAGATGACGGGCTGGCCCTGGGTGTCGCGCAGCTCGTCGCCGTCGCGGCCCCTCAGGTCGGTGAGCGCCTGCGTGGCGAGCCCTTCGGGGGTGATGACGTTGTCCGCGCCCGCGGTGGCCGCGATGGCCTCGAAGCGCAGCTGCACGCCCCGGTGCGTGCCCAGCCTGTCATAGAACATGTGTTCGGCGTGGATGGTGACCTCGGGCCGGGCCACGGAGCCCTCCGGAACGATGATGCCCTGCGTCCCGTCCGCGCCGTTGATGCAGTCG
This sequence comes from Myxococcus sp. SDU36, assembly GCF_030168875.1. Lineage (NCBI taxonomy): Bacteria > Pseudomonadati > Myxococcota > Myxococcia > Myxococcales > Myxococcaceae > Myxococcus > Myxococcus sp. SDU36. The sequence continues at coordinate 5,794,758 of NZ_CP077414.1, read as the reverse complement.
TTCATCAGCGCGTTGACGGGGAAGCCCATGCGGAAGCGCAGCACGGGTTCGTTCTGCTTCGTCGCGTGGCCCTCCACGAAGTAGCTGAAGCCGCGCTCGCGCATCATCGCGAGGTCCTCCGCGGAGACCTGCCCGTCCGCCAGCTCGGTGCGCGCCTCGGGAGGACTCACCCGGAAGCCCACGTCCCAGCGGCCCGCCGGAACACCCGTCAACTCCACCAGGGGGATGTCGCCCTTCTGCACGTCCACCAGCACGTGGCGGCTGCTGCGGTGCGTCTCGCCGGAGGCGGAGGTGAGGGTGACGTCGCCCAGCGCCACCAGGTAGCGGGTGAACTGGATGGACCAGCCATCCTGGAAGAGCGTGTCCGGGAGCCCACGCTGCGTGCCATCACCCCCACTCATCGTGACCTGGACGTCGCCCGTGGCCACGTTGTCACAGGCCGTGCCCGCAAGGCCCCACACCACCAGGGCCGCGCACCACCACTTCCGGGACTGCCGCCGCTCCGTGTTCATGCAATAAGTAGTTAATTGCAACGTGGTTGCGAGTCAATCGGGGCGTGGTGTATCTGGGGTGTGGATGCAGCCCGGATGCATGAGCTCCGCCCCAGGGCGGGTCGCTCCGGAACCTAGTGAGGTCATCACCCGTGTGGATTCCGACTCTGGTGCTCTGCGTGCTGAGCGCCACGGGCGAGTTACCTGTGACGCCACCCGTTCCGCTGGAAGCGCCAGGGCCGGTGCTTCCCTCGGAGGTGCCCCCGCCCGAGGTGCCCGCCACCGTCCTGCTGCGGCTCACCATCGACCGCGCGGGCGAGGTGTCCCGGGTGGAAGTGCGGCAGTCCGCTGGCGTTGCGTTTGATCGCGCCGCGATGAATGCCGCGCTGCGCTGGCGGTTCCAGCCGGCACGGCGCGGCGAAGAAGCCATCGACGTGCGGGTGGATGTGCCCGTCACCTTCGTGCCGCCGGTGCATGGCCACCACATCGAGGCCGTGGCCTCCGGACATGACGGGGCGGAGGAGCCTCCGGGGGCGGTGGGGGCGCAGGGTTCGGGAGCGCAGCCGGGCGCTTCATCCGTTGGGGACGAAGCGCCGCGCGCCGAGGAGCCCGCCTCGGATGCGCCCGTGGCGCCGGAGCCGCCGCCCTTCTCCACCACGGTCCATGGCGCCGCCCAGGCGCCGCCGCCGGTCGCCGTGGGCGACTTCCACATTCCGGTGGGACAGCTCGCGGACGTGCCGCGCCGCTCCGCGTCGGACCTGATGTTGCTTGCGCCCGGCGTCATGCTGGCCAACCACGGCGGCGAGGGCCACGCGGAGAGCATCTACATCCGGGGCTTCGACGCGGGCGAAGGCAAGGACGTGGAACTGCGGCTCAACGGCGTCCCCCTCAACGAGGTGTCCCACGCGCATGGCCACGGCTACGCGGATACGTACTTCATCATCCCGGAGCTGGTGGAGTCCCTGCGCGTCACCGAAGGCCCCTATGACCCGTCCCAGGGCGACTTCGGCGTGGCGGGCACGGTGGAGTACCAGCTCGGGCTGGCGCGGCGCGGCCTGACCGCCTCCCTCTCCACGGGCAGCTACGCCGCGCGCCGGCTGTCCCTGCTCTGGGGGCCGCCGGAGGCCAGTGACGCCACCTTCGTGGGGCTGCTGCTGCGCCAGGGTCACGGCTTCGGCCCCAACCGCTCCTACGCCAACGCGGGCGTCATGGCGCAGGTGGAGCTGCGCGTGGGCGACGAGTCGCGGCTGCGCCTGTTCGGCACCAGCTACGGCATGCGCTTCGCGTCGCCGGGCGTGGTGCGGGAGACGGACGTGGTGGACGCCCGGATGCCGTGCGCTCCGGATGCGGACTCGCAGTTCTTCTGCTCCTACGACCCCAACCAGGGCGGCGCCGGGCAGCGCCACATCCTCTCCGCTGAGCTCCAGTCACGGCTGAAGCGCGGCGGGCGCTTCGTCCAGCAGGGCTACGTCATCCTGCGGCAGACGCGCATCCGCGACAACTTCACGGGCTTCCTGCTGGACACCACTCCGCCGGACGGCCAAAGCCAGCGCGGTGACAACACGGAAGGGTACTACCGCGGCTCCACCATGGGCCTGCGAGGCCGCTACGTCCCGGGACTCACGCTGCTGGGACAGCCGCAGCCGCTGGAGCTCGGCTACGTGGCCCGCTACGACGACGTGCGCACGCGCTCGCGCCGGCTGAGGGACAGCGGCGGCGTGCCCTACGCCACCGTCTTCGACAACCAGGTGCGCACCACGAACCTGGGCGCCTACGCCTCGTTGCGAGTCGCCCCCTTGTCGTGGCTCACCCTGCGCGGCGGCATGCGCCTGGACACCTTCCTCTTCGGCGTGGATGACTTCAACCGGCCCACCCAGGACCGGGATGGTCCCCGCCTCCCCGACGAGTCCCTGGAGGCCTACGGCTTCTTCGCCAGCCCGCGCGCCTCCGCCGAGCTTCGCCTGACGCCCCGGCTCACCTGGCTCACCAGCGCGGGCCTGGGCGCGCGCTCCAGCGACGCCGCCGCGCTGTCCGACGCGGAGCTGGCACCCTACGCCCGCGTGGCCTCGGGCGAGACGGGCCTGGGCTGGCGGCTGGACGGGCCCCTGGCGTTGGAGGCCCGCGGCGCCTTCTTCGCCACGCGCGTGTCGCAGGACTTCGTGTTCGACGAGACGGTGGGCCGCAACCAGCCCGTGGGCGCCTCGCAGCGGCTGGGCGCCTTCGTCAGCGCGCGCGGGACGTTGAGGGACAGGGTGGACGTCCAGGCCTCGCTGGCCTGGGCGCGCGCCACGCTGCCCGCGCCCGGGGCCTCGGCGTGGAAGTTGTGGGACGGGACGGTGATGCCCTACATCCCGGAGCTGCTGGGCCGCGTGGATGCGTCGCTGCGGGGCACCACCCGCGTCGCGGGGCAGCAGGTGGACTGGAACGTGGCCCTGGGGCACAGCGCCATCGGCCCCCGGCCCCTGCCGCTGGACCGCTACAGCGCGCCCATCTTCCTGTTCGACGTGGGCACGCGGGCCCGCTGGAAGGCGGTGGAGGTGGGCCTGTCGGTGGAGAACCTGCTCGACGCGCGCTGGCGCGAGTCGGAGTTCAACTACGTGTCCAACTTCCGCGGCCCGGACGCGCCTCCGTCGCTGATGGCCACCCGGCACTTCACCGCGGGCGCACCCCGCATGTTCATGGGCACGCTGACCCTGCACCTGGACCTCCAGGAGGACTCGCCATGACGTCCCCGCTGCACACCACCCGCCGCGCCTTCACGTGGATGCTGGGCACCGCGCTCGTGGGAGGCGCGTCCGCCTGTGGCCTCTCCGGCACGGGAGGCCGCGGCGTCACCTTCCGCATGGGCCTGCGCACCGCGAAGGCGCCCGGAGAGGAGTCGCTCGGCGAGTTCACCACGGACCTGGGCTGGCGCCTCCGCCTCTCCTCCGGGGTGATGGTGCTGGGCCCCATCTACATTTTCGAGAATGCCTCGCCGCTGGAGCCCACGGCCTCGGCGCCGCGCGCCCTGCGACGGCTGGGACAGTGGCTGCTGCCCACCGCGCACGCCCACGACGGGCACTTCTTCTCCGGGGGCACGGTGCTGGGTGAGTGGGACCGCGAGGTGGTGTTCGACCTGTTGGCGGAGGCGGGCGAGGTGCGGGAGCTGGGGCGCTCGCCGGGCATCGCCGGGCTGGCGCGCTCCTTCTCGTTGCTGCTCCAGCCGCCGTCCCGGGCCCTGGGCGCGGAGGGCGCGGCGCTGGGCGGCCGGTCGATGATTCTGGAGGGGACCGCGTCCCGGCAGGAGACGCACGTCCCGTTCCGGGTGGCCCTGGACTTCCCGCCGCCCGTGGAGCTGCAGCGCGTGGACTTCGTGCCCATCGCGGCGGAGCTCGATGAAGGCGGCCGCTTCGTCGTGGAGGTGCAGCCGCACCGCTGGTTCGAAGGCGCGCACTTCGACCGCGTGACGGTGCCCGAGGGCGGCGGGGTGGTGGACCTGACGCCCGACACGCAGGTGTTCCGGGCGCTGACGCTCAACGTGCGCCGCTACACGGCCTTCGCCGGGACGTGGGAGCCCGCCTGACGCGCCTTCAGCGCGAGCCCTGTGGCACGGGCGTGGCGCCCTGACTTGCGCCGCGCACCACCATCACCAGCCAGACGAGCGACACGCCCATCCACGCCGCGCACAGCGCGGTCCAGCTCTGCGGCGCGGAGGCGTGCACCAGCCACCACGTCACCGCCGCCCCCATGGCGAGCACCCGCCCCAGCTCCAGCGGCAGGCTCCAGCGCCGTGACTCCAGCATCCCGCTCCACGCGGTGGCCATGGCCCAGAAGAGCAGGCTGAGGACCAGCTTCTGCCAGCCGGTCAGCGGCGAGGCGTGGTGGCTCACCAGCAGCATGAAGGGCATCGCCGCCAGCAGCTGGAACACGAGGTAGCCCCGGGCGCCGGGCAGCTCCGTGGACTGGAACTTCAGCTCCACGCCGTCCTTCTTCCAGCCCAGGGAGGGGCGCGGCGGCAGGTCCGCGGGCCGCCAGCCGGTGGGCATCACCCAGATGCGCAGCCGGTCCCAGTGGCTCTTGGTGGCCACCGCGTCACCGACGAGCTTCCCCCACGCCTGGAAGTTGATGACGGTGGGGTCCCAGGTGTTGGGCGGGGAGGTGAGGCCGTAGGAGCACGCCTCCTGCTCCTCCTGGAAGGTGCCGAACAGCTTGTCCCAGATGATGAGGAAGCCCGCGTAGTTCTTGTCGATGTAGACGTCATTGCGCGCGTGGTGGACGCGGTGATGCGACGGCGTGTTGAGCCAGGACTCAATCCACCGGGGCAGCTTCGGGATGACGCGCGTGTGCGGAATGAACTGGAGCACCAGGTGGAAGGCCACCATGGCCAGCACGGCCTCGGGCGGGAAGCCCACCAGCACCAGCGGCCAGTAGAAGAGGAACGAGAAGAGGCGCTGCGTCACGCTCGCGCGCAGGGCCACCGCGTAGTTCAGCTCCTCGGTGGAGTGGTGCGGCGAATGGGCGGCCCAGCCGATGTTGGTGCGGTGGCCGAAGCGATGGAACCAGTAGAAGAGGAAGTCCACGCCCAGGAAGAGCGCCACCAGCTCCAGCGGGGACGACACCCCCAGTTGCCAGGGGGCGAACTGTCCCAGTTGGATGAAGAGCGGGAGCACCAGCAGCGCCACCGCCACGTTGACGCACTGGTTGAGCACCGCGGTGCCCATGCTCGCGATGGAGTCCTGGAAGGCGTAGTACCCGTTGCGCCGGATGACGCAGTAGGCGAACTCCCCCAGCGCCAGGACGATGACGAAGGGCGTGGCCACGGCGTAGACGTTGATGCTCATGCCGCCGGTGTATGGCGCCCGGAGGAAGGCCGCCTTAACCTGGGTTAAGCCCAGGTGCCCTCCGCTTGAGATACCCGAAGCTCTTCGAGCACATCACCGCGCTCACGCCGCTCCCCGCCAGCGAATGGCTGAAGGCGGAGGCGCTGGCGCGGGAGCAGGCGCTGGACAAGCGGGCGCTCTTCCTGCGGCCGGGGGATTCCGCGGACCGCTTCGGGCTGGTGCTCCAGGGCGTCTTCCGCGCGGTGCGCGTCTCCGCTCGGGGGGAGGAGTCCATCAAGGCCTTCCGCGCCGAGGGGGAGCTCATCGGCGCCTACGCGGAGATGTTGCAGGGCCAACCCTCCATGACGTCCATTGAAGCGCTGGAGCCGGGCCGCGTGCTGGCCTTCCAGGCGCGGGACCTTCAAGCGCTGGAGGCCGGCCACCCCTGCTGGGCCCAGCTCGCCCGGAGGGTGGCGGAGTGGCACTTCATCCTGAAGGAGCGCCGCGAGCAGGAGTTCCTCGACCTGTCCGCGGAGGAGCGCCTGGAGTGCTTCTGGCAGGAACACCCCCACCTGCACGGGCGTGTCCCTCAGCGGGACGTCGCGGCCTACCTGGGCATCACCGAGGTGGCGTTGAGCCGCATCGTGTCACGCCGCCGCAAGCGGGCGGAGTGAGCGCGGCGGCGCGGTCCATGGTTTCATCGAGCGCCGACCCGCCATGTCCTCCTTCCCATCCTCGCAGGACCTCCCGCAGCGGCCACTGACTCGTGAAGACGCCCGGACGCTCACGCTGGCGGCGCTGGGCGGCGCGCTGGAGTTCTACGACTTCATCATCTTCGTCTTCTTCACCAAGGTCATCGGCGAGCGCTTCTTCCCGCCCGACACGCCGGAGTGGCTGCGTCAGTTGCAGGCCTTCGGGCTGTTCGCGGCGGGCTATCTGGCGCGCCCGCTGGGCGGCATCGTCATGGCCCACTTCGGGGACCGGGCGGGCCGCAAGCGCATGTTCACGTTGAGCGTGTTCATGATGTCGGTGCCCACGCTGCTGATAGGCCTGCTGCCCACCTATGAGACCGCCGGCTACGCGGCGCCCCTGGCGCTGCTCCTGTTGCGGGCGGTGCAGGGCGCGGCGGTGGGCGGCGAAGTCCCAGGCGCCTGGGTCTTCGTGTCGGAGCATGTCCCTTCGCGCAGGGTGGGGCTGGCGTGTGGGACGCTCACCGCGGGCCTCACGTTCGGAATCCTGCTGGGCTCGCTGGTGGCCACGGCGGTGAATTCGCTGCTGGGCCCCGAGCAGGTGAGCGCCTACGGCTGGCGAGCCCCCTTCCTCATCGGCGGCGTGTTCGGCTTCCTGGCGGTGTTCCTGCGCCGCTGGCTGGCGGAGACGCCCGTCTTCGAGGAGCTGCGGCGGCGCAAGGCGCTGGTGAAGGAGCTGCCGCTCAAGGCCGTGCTGCGAGGCCATGGCGGCACCGTGGTGATGTCCATGCTGCTCACCTGGGTGCTCACCGCCGGCATCGTCGTGGTCATCCTGATGACGCCCACGTTGATGCAGAGCCTGCACTCGGTCACCGCCACGCACGCGCTGGTGTCCAGCAGCGTGGCCACGCTGAGCCTCACGTTCGGCTGCGTGGCCTACGGCCTGCTCGCGGACCGGGTGGGCGTGGGCCCGTCATTGGGGCTGGGCTGCGCGTTGATGCTGGCGGCGGCGTACGCGCTGTACCTGGGCGCGGCGGCATCGCCGGAGGCGCTGGTGCCGCTGTCCGCGCTGGCGGGCTTCAGCGTCGGCGTGGTGGGGGTGGTCCCCACCGCCATCGTGCGCGCCTTCCCCGCGCCGGTGCGCTTCTCGGGGCTGTCCTTCTCCTACAACATGGCCTACGCCCTCTTCGGTGGGCTCACGCCCCTGGTCGTCACCTTGATGATGAAGGTGTCGCCCCTGGCCCCCGCGCACTACGTGGCCGCGGTGAGCGTCATGGGCGTGGGGCTCGCGCTCCACCTGCTGCGCGCGGGGCGGGGCGCGGCGCCGCACCCCGCCACCGGGCCCTGACTCAGTAGCGCTCGAAGACGAAGTTGAACGTCTCCTGCTCCGTCGGCCCGAAGGTGAGCCGGAGGAAGCGGTCGCCGCCGGGGGCGGTGAACTTCAGCGTGTGGGTGATGGCGGGCAGGCAGACGGGCCGGGCGGGCTCCAGCGCGGAGGCGACGGCGTCCTCGCCTTCCGTCATGTCATGCACCGTCACCGGGATGGGGCGGTCGAGGTACAGGACGACGGGCTCGTCCCGGCTCTCTCCCGAAACGACCTCCGTGTAGCCCAGGAAGGAAGTGCCGCTGGCGGGGAGCGTCAGGGCGTAGAACTCGTGGGAGGCATCCGTCGCGGGGTAGATGGTGGGGGAGGCGCTCGCGGTGACGGGCACCGGGCTCTCCAGCAGCGCGTGGGCGCAGGCGTGCTCGGTGGTGCCGTCGCGCCGGCCGGTGGTGAAGTCCAGCCGTCCATCACCGAGCCCCGCATGGGACGTGTCCACCGCGTGGCCTTCCGCGCTCCGCAGTCCGCCGAGCTCCAGGGTGTACGCCGTCTCCTCCTCGAGCGGGGGCAGGTCGGATTCAGGCCGGGGGATGTCGACCAGCAGCATCAGGCCGTACTCCAGCCAGGTGCCCGTCAGGGTGCGAGGCGCATTGGCCGGAGTCGTCCGGTCGACGAGCGTGACCTCCGCCGCCGTGGTGTCCATGGGCGTGTCGAAGACGAGCGTGACGCGCTTGCGCGCCGCGGTGGTCATCGCGTCCGTCTTGAACAGCTCCACGGGCAGCACGTTGGTCTCTCCCTCCGAGGGAGTGGAGCCGATGACCGCGGGGCCCTGGACCGAACCGGCGTCGGGCTGCGTGCCCGCGTCGGGCTGGGTGCCGGCGTCGGGCTGGGTGCCCGCGTCTGGCATCGGATTGGGCGGCGTGGGGTCGTCGTTGTCACAGCCGGCCAGGGCCAGCAGGGCGCACGTGGCGAGCAGGGTGGTGGTGGCGGCGGTTCGCATCGGAGGGCCTTGGTGGGGTGGTGCGAGGAGGAGATCCGGGGCGCCCCCGTGGTGAGCGGAGCGCCCCGGTGGAGGGGCCGAGGTGAGGCCCAGGTCACCCAGTGGGTGACGGGCTAGCAGTTGAAGATGGCGGGGTTGGTGTCGTCGCAGTCGAAGCGCTGGGTGACGTAGCCCGCGGGCGCCTCACACGCGAAGCGGTAGAGCGGGCTGTTCGCGCCGTAGCCATCTCCGTCCGCGTCCCGGTAGTAGCGGCCGCGGTTGTCATACAGGTACTCGGGCACGATGCCGACCGAGGTGGTGGGCGCGCTGATGTTGATTTCATAGGTGTGGCCGACCGTCAGGTCGAACACCCGCGCGTGGTGCAGCGCGCAGGTGCCCTCGGTGATGCCGTCGGTGCTGACCAGCGCGTTCAGCGTGACGTTGGGCGTGACGCTCGTGTCCACCGCGGTGATGGAGACGTTCTGCGTGGCGTAGAACGCTACGGACTCCACGGTGGAGCCCGCCGAGGTCTTGGCCACGGGGATGTACGTCACCGTGCCCGCGCCGCCGCCGGACAGCGTCACCGTGTAGTGCTTGTGCTGGGTGCTGATGTTGGGCGCGCCGCTGGTGCCGTTCACATTCACGTTGTCGCCAGGGTTGGACGCGTGGGCGCACGCATGCGTCGTCATGGCCGTGTTGTCCACGCTGGTGCAGGTGGCCTCCAGGGGCTGCTCCTGCTCCGACGTGAAGTCCTGTCCCGAGTCGTCCATGGGGCCGCAGGCGGCCAGTGACAGGCCGAGGAATGCACTGAAAAGGGTCCGCTGGGTCAGCTTCATGATGAGGCTTCCTTTCGTGAGCCGGGCCCAAAGCCGCGAGCACCGGTAGTCGCCACTCATGACGCATTAGCAACTTGGTTGCAATAACGCGGAAGGTCGGTTCGTCCCGGAAGCCTAATCCAGGTGCTCGATGACCATGTGGAGCTCGGGCAGCGACGTGGGGCCGAGCCGGAGCGTGTACTGGACGCGGTCCGTCAGCTCGTAGCCAACCATGTGCTTCAGCCCGTCGCAGAAGCCGCCGGTGGCCTGGGCGCCGGCCTGGGGCACGGTGGTGCTGATGGCCGTCTCGGTGAGGGTGACGGGCACGTCCGGGCTGCTCAGGTAGACGACGAAGTTGCCGGTGGCGAAGGCCTTGTAGCTGAACGTCCCCACGTACTGGCCGTTCTCCGGGAGGAGCTTCACCGTGTAGTAGGTGTGGAAGTCATCCACGCGGGGGTGCCGGGCGGTGGTGGCGTTGACGGTGACGAAGGGGCCGTTCGTCACGTGCCAGCACGCGTGCTCGCCGTCGTCGCCGAAGTCGAAGCCCTCGCTGGGGACGTAGTCCGGGTCCGGCACGCAGGCCAGGCCATCCTCGGCGGCCAGGTAGCCCTTGTTGCAGTGGCACCAGTCACCGGTGGGCTCCCGGTGGATGTGGCCGTTGGGCTCGCAGGGGTCGCCTTGTTGGACGGGGGGCGGCTCTTCGTCACCGCCACAGGCGACGGCCGCCGCGGCACACGCGGCCAGGAAGAGGACTCGGAGGGTCGGGCGCATGAGGTGCTTCCTATATGCTTCCTGGATTCAAATGCAACTCAAGTACATGTGTTGCTCGGGCGCGAACGCGCGAAGGCCCACGGCGGGAGGAGGAAGCTCCCGCCGTGGGCCAGGAGGCCGCGCTGCTGTCCGTCAGTGGTGACCCGCCTCCTCGATGATGAGGGTGAAGGCGGCGTTGGTGGGGAGGATGGAGCGGAACTCCAGGTAGTACTCGGTGTCGGCCTCGAGGTCCGCGACGAAGGCCCTCTTCAGGCTGGAGCAGACCTCGGTGGGGACGGTGTAGCGGCACTCGCGGGCGACCTCGGTGCCGGTGGCGGCCTCGAAGATGCGCAGGCCGCGGTTGCGCGACAGCATGAAGGCGAACTCACCCGACTCGTCCGGGAGGAACGAGACGCGCCCGGCGTAGTTCCACGGCGAGCGCTGCGGCAGGGTGACCTGGTAGGCGGTGTGGGCCTGGCTGACGTCCACGAGGACGGGCGCGCCCAGGGCGGCGGCGGTGACGGGCTCGAAGGGGCCGTACTCGGCGTGGTAGCACGCGTGCTCGACGACGTGCTCCAACTCCTCGGGCTCCTCGCAGGCGGGGAGGGCGTTGAACAGGGCCTCCTCGCTGCTCTCCAGGGCGGCTTCCTCGGGGGCCACGGGGGCCTCCTCGTCGACGGGGGTGCCGCAGCCGGCGAGCAGGACGGCCACGCTGGTGGCGAGCAGGGACTGCTTGAAGGGGAATTGCAGCTTCATGGTGATTGCTCCTTGGAGGGGTACTGCGGGGTGACAGGTGTGGGCGTTCAGGGGGTGGCGGGGCGCAGGACGAGCCACGCGGCCACGACCTCGCCCGAGGCCCGGCGCTCGGGGGGGAGCTGCATGTGCGTGGTGCCCTCGCCGAGCTGCAGGTCGGCGGTGCGGCGGAAGGACTCCTGGAAGGAGTCGCCGTCCGGGAAGGTGATGCGCGCGACGCAGCCCGCCGCGAAGCACTGAGGTGGCTCGGCCTGGACGGGCAGCACGTCGGCCTCCACCTGGGCGTGCCACTTCGCCAGCGCCGCCCGGGCTTGCTCCGTCCAGGGCTCGTGGCTCACACCGGACGCCCTCAGCTCCGCCAGCACCGCGTCCCGGCGGGCCTCGGGCGCGGCGTAGGTGCCGCGCAGGGCCTTCACCAGCGGCAGGCGCGAGGCGGGAGGCGCGCGCCGGGAGCGCGAGGCGGGCGCCAAGGTGGGGTCGTCGCTGGGGCGCACGTCCGGCAGCGCCTGGGGGACCGGGCCGGCGCTCCGGCGCGCGACGGCGATTGGGCGCGGCGCGGGGGCCGGGGCGAGCGGAGCGGCGGCCTCGGGCTCAGGAGCCCGCCGTGGAAGCTCCACCGGCCGGTGAGGCCAGGAGGCGGCGGCGCAGGCCAGCGCCAGTCCCGTGAATCCCATGCTCCAGATGATTCGGCTCACGATGACGCGCCCTCCTTCGTGGCAGGACAAAGCTCCGCCGTCCCCGCCAGGTCCCCATTCCAGGAACGCTCGCGATAATCTGCCATCTGGATTCATATGCAATCAAGTTGCATTTAATGAAAGGAGGCGTGGCGTTGTGTGTCACGCGGACGGCGAGTCACGCCGCGACAGGGGTCTCCGAGGACCCTGTATTTCTCGTGTTTCGGGAAAGTGGGTTGCCGGTCAGGGACTTCATCCACTAGGACGGTTGCCCTCTCACGCCGAGGTCACTCCATGGGAATGCCGTCCTTGTTGCTGCGCGTGGTGGTGCTGGTCGTCCTGACTGTTCCGACGCTGGCCCAGGCGGGCTCGTATCTGCGCGTCGTCAGTTGGAACCTGCGTCACGAGGGATGGACCGCGGAGCAGACGTATCGCGAGGACGCGGAGCAGATATGGCGGCAGTACGGCGCGAACAGCAATTCGAACAACGGCTGTGACGTGGTGTTCCTGCAGGAGGTGATGAACGCCAGCGTGGTTCCGGCCATCGTGGCGGAGCTCAACGCGGTCTCCGGCGTGACGTGGCGGTATGCGCAGACGCCGCTCATCGGGCGCTCGTCGTACAAGGAAATCTACGCGGTGCTGTACCGGGAGGACACGGTGTCGCTGCTGGCCTCCAGCGTGTACGGCGACACGGGGGACGTGTTCGAGCGCGAGCCGCAAATCGTCCGCGTGCGGCACAAGCCCACGAGCGCCGACTACACGTTCATCAACTGGCACACCGTCTGGGGCAACGCCGCGGACCGCGACGCCGAGGTGAAGCGCATCGGCGAGGTGTTCAAGTCGGTGCAGGACGCCAGCCGCACCGACCAGGACGTCATCCTGGTGGGGGACCACAACATGGCGTGCACGGCGTCGTCGTGGGCGAACCTGGTGGCGCTGTCTCCCACGGTGACCTGCAGGCTGAACGTGGCCACCACCATCAACCTCAGTGGCAGCTACGTGAATGCCTATGACCACTTCTGGATGCAGCCGACCTACGTGACGGAGTTCTCCTCGGCGGGGCGCGACTACATCGGCGATACGCGGGATTTCGTCACCCGCCTGTCGGACCACGCGCCCATCTATCTGACGCTGTATTCCACCAGCGATACGGACTGAGACGCTTGAAACACCGCGCATGGGGTGTGGGGGGCGCCGCGCTGGTGTTGGCGGCGCTCGTGATGTGGCGGCTGTGGCCCGCGGATGTCGCCGCGCCGGTGGCGCCTCCCCGCGCACCCGCTGAGCGCATGGAAGCCGCGACCCCGGTGAAGCCGCCGCCGCCCGTGGCGCTGGAGCCCCCTCCTCCCGAGGGGCTGCGTCTGCGCGTGGTGCTGCGAGGGGATGTGCCCTTCCAGGGAGAGGCCCGCGTGGGCGTGGCCTCCATCACCGACGCGGACCGGCACCTGTGGGAAGTGGCGAAGCGCGAGGGGCGCGAGGGCGCTGGGCCTGAACGACTGGAGGAGCTGGCCAACGTGTCGGAGTGGCGGCCCGTGGAGGTGACGCCGTCGCCGGCGGGTGGGGTGCTGGGGCCGGTGCTCGTGCCAGTGGCGCCGCTCTACCGCGTGGTGGCCTGGGCAGCGGATGGAACGTTCTGGCTGGGAGACGTGGTGCCCGAGGAGGGGGCCGCCACCGGCGTCGTGGAGGCCGTCCTGTCTGCCCGGGCGCCCACCGGTGTGCGGGTGCGGCTCGCGGGAGTGCGACCCGCGCATGGCCCGTTCTCACTGCGTGTGGTGCGTGGCGTGTCCCGGGACGCTCGCGACGCGGCGCGCGCGAGCGAGCTGTTGCCCGTGATTCGGCATGTCGCGCCGGACCTCGCCGCCGCGCTCGCGGACGGAGTGGCGCTTCCGCTTCCCGTGGGGAAGCCGCTGGAGCTGCTGCCCTTGCCCACGGACCCGGAGGTGGGGTTGGTGCTCCGGAGCGCGGCGGGGCGGGAGAGCGGGTGGGTGGAGGTGCCGCTGCGCGAGGGGCGGTTGGAGTCGGTGGTGTTGGACGTGGACGCGCTCTTCCCCGAGGGCGTGGGGGAAACGGTGACGCTGCGGGGGAAGCTGGAGCTGGAAGGAACGTTCCGTCCACCGGAGGGCGCGAGGTTGTTGGGGCCGGAGGACGTGGAGGTTCCGCTCGCGCGGGATGGGCGTTTTGTGGTGACGGGGTTGCCGTCCTGGCAACCGTCCCGCTTCCGCGTCGAGGTGGCGTCGCCGGTCTCCGGACGTCCGGTGGCCGCGACGGAGCAGTCTTTCGACTTCAGCCCCGAGCCGGGGGTGCGCGATGCCGAGGCGACGTGGCGCGTGAAGGCCTACCGGTGGCTCGTGCTGCGCATGGATGGCGCGATGCGGGCACAGCTAGAGGCGCGGAGCCAGAAGCCCTATCCCGTGTTCGTCCTCCAGCGGTGGCGCCACGAGACGCAGTGGGCGCTGGCCTCCGCCGGCGCCTTCATCCAGGAGGAGGATGGGATGGCCGTGTCCATCCTGGAGCCGGGGCGCTACCGGGTGCTGGTGTCCTTCTCCGTTCACGAGGTCTACAGCAGCACCGCCGCGGACGTGGGCGAGGACCGGGTGGATGCCGCCGTCACCTTCCAGGTGGACGTGGAGGGGAAGGACTGCGAGGTGCTCGTCACGGACGGGCGCAAGCCGGTGTTCGGCGCGCGGGTCACCGTCTCCAGCGACGTGGGCTCACTGCCTCCCGCGTGGGGCCTCACGGATGCGCGGGGCCGTTGGCGGTTGGGGCGCGTGAGGCCGTTCGGCCTTCACCTGGAGGTGGAGGCGGAGGGCCATGCGCCTTGGACTGGGGAGGTCGCGGAGGAATGCCGAAGAGCGGGCGAGGTGCGCGTTCAGCTCTAGGGAAGGCTCCGCTCGCGGCGCTGGCCACGAGCAGGACCTGGGCCGCGCACGTCAGGCCGCGTTGGCCGTGATGGCGATCAGCTCCGCGCGCGTGCGCCTGGGCGCCGCGGCGGGCTCCAGCGCATCGGTCACCGGGGCGTCCGCCTCGCCCTCCTCGGCGGCCGCATCCGGCGCGCGATTCTTGCCGCCCAGGGCCTCCACCCAGCCCTCCAGCAGGTCCATCAGCGCGCTGCGCTGCTCGCCTTCCAGCGGCATCAGCAGCCGCGCCATGCGCTCCTGGACCACCGAGTCGGCCTGCTCCGCCAGCGCGCGTCCCTGCTCCGTGAGCCGCACCCGCACACGGCGCCGGTCATGCCGCACGGAGCGCTCGCGCTGGACGAGCTGCGCGGCCTCCAGCCTGTCCAGCAGCCGGCTCAGCCGCGGCGGGGCGATGCCACCCAGCCGCTCCGCGAGGATGTTGACGGGAAGCAGGCTCTCCGCCTTCAGCCACCAGATGGCCTGGACCTCCATCGAGTCCAGCTCGGTATGAGGGAGGGCCCCCAGGGGGCTGCCCAGCGCACCGCAGCGCGCTACGTCGATGAGCAGGTTCTTCAACCGCGCCACCTGCACCCGCACTTCCGCCGAGAGCTCGGACATCCTGGTCGTCTCCGTCTCTCGGGCGTCATCGTCCCACCGGCCAGGGGAGCCCGATGACCGCCCGTCTCCATGGGGGAAAAGCCCCCGACGGGGTCATCAACGGCCCGGCGCGGAAGGCATATCGGACCCACGGAGGGAAATGAGCGGGGTGCGTCAGGCGCCGCTGGCCTTCTTGCGCTGGGCCTTCGCCTTGCTGTGAGCCTTGTCGAAGCCCTCGTAGAAGCGCACGGCCTGCTCGCCCACCACCTGGATGTGCTGGTTGTTGAAGTAGGCGGTGACGGGCGCGGCCACCAGCGGCATGGCCCGCCCCAGCGTCCGCAAGCCGCCCTTCTCCAGCAGCATGGCGGCCAGCTTCCCCAGCACCTTGGGACCCGCGCGGGGCAGCGGGCCCAGGCCATTGGCGTGGCCGAACAAATCCAGCATCTCCCCGCGCGCCCGCGCCGTCTTGAGGTTCACCTTGTAGAGGGTGGCAACGTCCGTGAGCAGGATGATTTGCAGGTACGCCATGAAGAGCAGGTCCGCCGGCAACGCCACCAGCCCGAACACCCCGCTCACCCCGCCCACCATGCTGGCGAGGTTCTTCTTCTCGTCCACGATGCGCTGGGCCAGCTCCCGCGGCGACGCCTGCGGGTAGCGCTTCTCCAGGGTGGCGATGCGCACGCGCGAGCGCGCCACCTCCTGCAGGACGATGTCCGACAGCCGCGCCGAGCCGAGCTTCTTCAGCTCCGCCGGAGTCATCTTCTTCATGAAGGCCAGCCGCTCGGCCACGCTGTCGTAGATGCCCATCCCTCAATAACCCCGCTCGGACAGGTAGAGGTCCACCAGCGCGCCTTCTTCGTACCAGGCGTGCCGCATCTCCACGTTGAACCAGCGCGAGTCCGGCTTCGGCCCGCGCACTTCCAGCTTCACCTGATTGGGAGAGGTGTCGATGACGGCCGCGCGCGCCTTGCACGCAGAGCCCGGCTCCTCGCCGTAGCCGCCTTCGAGGCAGATTTCATCCCCCACCGAGAGCCGGCGGGTGTACTCGGTGGCCAGGTAGAGGGCGTCATCACACGAGCCCCGCGGGGACGAGGCGCCCAGCGCTTCACACCGGTTCTGCGGCGGCGCCTTCACGACGGGGATGACTCCGTAGAGCGGGTCGTCGTTGTTCGGATCCGGACGAAAGGCTCCCGTGCCCGTACAACCTGTCAGCACCAGCGAGAGCGCGCCAGCGCTCACCCACGACCGCCTCATCGTATCGACTCCTTCGGGGCCCATGACCCCACCCTCTAAGAAAGGGGGGAGCATGGCAAAAGGCGTTCGATGGGGCAAAGCAGCCAGCGGTCAGTGGCGCCGTCAGGCCGAGCGACGCTGCGGGCCCGGAATCTCCGTCGTCTGCCCGGGTACCACGCGGTTGTCCTTGTCCACGAACACCACGGTGGGCTTCCAGGTCGCCACCTCGGCCTCCTCCACTTCCGCGAAGGTGGCCAGGATGACCAGGTCGCCCGGCTTGTTCAGGTGCGCCGCCGCGCCGTTGATGCAGATGACGCCGCTGCCGGCCTCACCTTCCAGCGCGTAGGTCTCCAGGCGCGTGCCCTGGGTGATGTTCCAGACCGCGACCTTCTCGTTCTCCACGATGTCGGCGGCGCGAAGCAGGTCGCGGTCGATGGTGACGGACCCTTCGTAATCCAGGTCAGCCTGGGTGACGGTCGCGCGGTGGATTTTCGACTTGAAGAGGATGCGGCGCATGTGGGTCTGGACCTTGGAAAAAGCGGCAAGGACGCCCCACCGTAACGTCTGAGGCGTCCTGGGACAACCCTGCGTTCAGCTCCCCTGCCCGCAGTGCAGGCAGGCGTCACTTAACGAAATTGACGAGCTGATTGAGGCTCAGGGGGACGCTCTGGGATTCCGAGGTGAGCTTGCCGTCCAGGCGGACCTGCGCATTTCCGCCCGAGCGCAGGGCCAGCGCCGCGTTCGCCGCGCGCGCGAAGTTGATGGTGAGGGGCAGGGTGACCTGCTTCGTCCCGCTGCCGTCCAGCTTGCCCAGGTTGCCGGTGGACAGCGTGCCCACATCCGCGCCCGCCACCTTCAGCGCGCCGGTGATGCCGGCCACCGGCAGCGGGAAGCTGTTGCGGTTGGTGATGGACAACGGGAACTCCACGGTGGCGCCGGACAGGGTGATGTTCTTGATGCGCGGCGCCTGGAAGGACACCTGCGGAACCTTGGGGACCTCGAAGGTGCCTTCCTTCGCCAGCGGGAAGCTCAGCACGCCCACGGGCGTCTTCACGCCCAGCGTGCCCTGCGCCTTGAAGGCAGCCTTGTCCTTCTTGAGGAAGGTCTCCAGCACGGGGGCGATGTCCGCGAACTTCACGTTGGCGGGGAAGACGAGCTCGCTCTTGCCGTTGGCCTTGAGCGCCAGCCCCGAGCGCGGCTTGCCGGCCACCACCTGCTTGCCCTCCACGAAGAAGGCGTAGTCCACCTCGGCCAGGTTCAACCCGAAGCCGTTGGGGTTGTTCATCTCGTAGACCAGGTTGATGGTGGCGTCGGACAGGGACGCATCCGCGAGCCGGGCTGTCTTGAAGGAGAGGGTGGGCTTCTTGAAAGCCCCCTTCAGCAGGTTCTGGAGGGCGGCGCAGCCACTGAGCGTGGTGAGTCCAAGGACGGCCAGGACGAGGAGGGCGCGTTTCATGGTGGGCATGGGCGTATCACCGGACGCCCCTTCTCCGCGCGGATTCAATGCAATGCCGTGGGAGGTGGTATGTGGGAAGCCTCCCGTACCCAGATGGAGGCACCCTTGTCCGGGGTCCGTGCACACATCTCCTCCCATCTTCCACCCTGGCGCGCCTGGCTGGCCCTGGGATTGCTGGCCGCGGCATCGGTGTCTTGCTCCAAGAGCAGCCAGGACTCCGCGGAGCGGCGGACGCTGTCGCTGAAGCCCTGCCGGTTGGAGGGGCTGGCCACGCAGGCCCAGTGCGGAACCTACGAGGTCTTCGAGGACCGGGCCGCTCGCACGGGCCGCAAGATTCCCCTGCGCGTGGTGGTGGTGCCGGCGCTGGCGGCGCAGCCGCGGCCGGATCCGCTGGTGTTGCTGGCGGGTGGACCGGGCCAGGCGGCGTCGCGTTCGACGCAGGTGCTGATGGCGGTGGAGCGCATCCGCCGCAAGCGCGACATCGTGCTGGTGGACCAGCGGGGCACGGGGGACTCGAACCCGCTGAACTGCAAGACGGACACGCCGGAAGAGGGCCTGTCCTCGCGGCTGGAGGAGCGCGGCGCGGCGGAGGAGGTGCGCAAGTGCCGCGAGGGCTGGGACGCGGACGTGCGCCACTACACCACGCCCGTCGCCATGGACGACCTGGACGAGGTCCGCGAGGCGCTGGGCTACGAGCAGCTCAACCTCTGGGGCGTGTCCTACGGCACGCGCGCGGCGCTCGTGTACATGCGGCAGCACCCGGAGCGCGTGCGGACCGCCATCCTGGACGGCGTGGCGCCCATGGGGCTGTACCTGCCGCTCTACGCACCCCGCGACGCGCAGCAGGCGCTGGACCGCCTGCTGGCGAACTGCGAGGCGGACGCCGCGTGCGCCAAGGCGTATCCGGACCTGCGGCCCAGGACGGAGGCGTTGCTGACGACGCTGGAGACCACGCCCTCGCGCACCCAGGTGGCGCACCCGCGCACCGGCGTGCTGGAGGAGGTCGTCCTGTCGCGCCGCGCCTTCCTGTCGCAGCTCTTCGTGCAGCTCTACAGCCCGGAGATGTCCTCCCTGGTGCCGCTGATGCTGGACCGGGCCACGCAGGGAGACTGGTCCCCCTTCGTCGCGCTCAGCGTGGGCCTGACGGAGAACCTGGGCCGCACGGTGAGCCAGGGCCTCTACTTCGCCGTCGTGTGCGCGGAGGACGCGCCCTTCTACGACGAGGCGGCGGTGGCTCGCGAGTCGCAGGGCACCTGGTTCGGTCCGAGCATGGGCCGGGAAGTGCTCTCCGTCTGCGCGGACTGGCCTCGCGCGGCCCTGCCCCAGGGCTACCGCGAGCCGGTGGTGTCGTCGGTGCCCACGCTGCTCTTGTCGGGCGAGCTGGACCCGGTGACGCCGCCCGCGTGGGCCGAGGAGGCGAAGCGCACGCTCTCCAACAGCCTGCACGTGGTGGTGCCCGGCGTGGGCCACAACACGATGGGCGTGGACTGCGCGCGCACGCTGATGGTGGACCTGCTGAACCAGGGGAGCGTGGAGGGGCTGTCGTCCACGTGTGGCGCCAGGCTCACCCGTCCCCCCTTCTTCACCTCCTTCGCCGGCCCGGTGCCGTGAGGACGCGCGCGCCATGATTGAAGCCAGGAACCTGCACAAGCGCTTTGGCAAGAAGGTGACGGCCGTGGAGGACGTGTCCTTCACGGCGGAGGACGGCGTCATCACCGGTCTGCTGGGCCCCAACGGCGCGGGCAAGACGACGACGATGCGCATGCTCTACACGCTGGTGCGGCCGGACCGCGGCACCGCGCTGGTGGATGGCGTGGACGTGGTGCAGCGGCCCCAGGAGGCCCGGCGGGCGCTGGGGGTGTTGCCGGACGCGCGCGGCCTCTATCCGCGCCTCACCGCCCGCGAGCACGCGCGCTACTACGGCGAGCTGCACGGCCTGTCCGGCGCCGCGCTGGACAAGCGCGTGGACGAACTGCTGGACCTGCTGGACATGCGGGACATCGCGGACCGCCGCACGGAGGGCTTCAGCCAGGGCCAGCGCGTGAAGGTGGCCCTGGCGCGGGCGCTGGTGCACGGGCCTCGCAACGTGCTCCTGGACGAGCCCACCAACGGGCTGGACGTCATGAGCACGCGCTCGGTGCGCACGCTGCTGCGGCGGCTGAAGGATGAGGGCCGGTGCGTGGTGTTCTCCAGCCACGTCATGCAGGAGGTGGCCGCGCTGTGTGACCGCATCGTGGTGGTGGCGCACGGGCGGGTGGTGGCGGACGGGACGCCGGAGGCGCTGCGCGCGAGCACCGGCAAGGACAGCCTGGAGGAGGCCTTCGTGGCCACCATCGGCACGGACCAGGGGTTGATGCAATGAGCGGGCTGGCCTTCTCCGTCTTCCGCAAGGAGCTGAAGGACCACCTGCGAGACAGGCGCTCGGTGCTCACCTCGTTGATGTGGCCGTTGATTGGCCCCGTCGTGTTCATGGTGATGTTCAACCTGCTGGCCTCCTGGTACCGGCAGGACCGGCCGCTGGCGCTGCCGGTGGTGGGGCGGGAGCACGCCCCCAGCCTGATGGCCTTCCTGGAGCGCTACGGCGCGCAGTTGGAAGAGGCGCCGGAGGACTACGAGTCGCGCATCCGGGCGGGCTCGCTGGACGCGGTGCTGATAGTGCCGGACGACTACGCCGAAGCGTACTCCGCCGGGCGCACCGCCGAGGTGCAGCTCGTGGTGGACAGCTCGCGCCAGTCCGCGCGCCAGTCGGTGCTGCGCGCGCGGCGGCTGCTGGAGGCGTACGCCCAGCTCCTGGGCACGCAGCGCCTGTATGCACGGGGCGTCGCGCCGGAGCTGGCCATCCCCGTGCGGGTGCAGGAGGCGGACCTGTCCACGCCGGAGCGCACCGCGGCGGGCCTGCTCAACATGGTGCCGCTCTTCCTGGTCATCGCCGCCTTCGCGGGCGGCATGCAGGTGGCCAGCGACGCCATGGCGGGTGAGCGCGAGCGCGGCTCGCTGGAGCCCCTGCTGCTCAACCCGGCGCCCCGGAGCGCGGTGGTCACGGGCAAGTGGCTGGCCACCGTCGTCATGGCCGTCGCGGCGGTGCTGATAACGCTGGTGGGCTACATGCTGGTGGTGCGGCGCGTGCCCTTGGAGGACCTGGGTGTGAAGGCCCGCTTCGACGCGCCCGCCGCCCTGGGCATGGCCGCCGCCGTGCTGCCGCTGGCGCTGGCCGCCTCCGCCGTGCAGGTGTGGGTGTCCACCTATGCACGCTCCTTCAAGGAAGCGCAGACGTACCTGTCCCTGCTGATGGTGGTGCCGATGATGCCGGGCATGGTGCTGGCCCTGTCTCCGCTCCAGCCGAAGCTGTGGATGTTCGCGGTGCCGGTGCTGGGCCAGGAGGTGCTCGCGGGCGAGGTGATGCGGGGTGAGCCGCTGGGCGCGCTGCCGTTCCTCATCGCTGGCGCGTCCAGCATCCTGCTGACGGTGCTGGCGCTGGTGGTCACCGCCCGGCTGTTGTCCCAGGAGCGCATCGTCTTCGGCCGGGGCTGACGAGGGTCCCCAGCGCGCCGACGTTGCGTTACGCTCCACACAACCTCTCAGGTGTCACTGTCGGCGGGTGGCACTTGGGCGGCGGCCTGACATGACAGCCACGCGCCTTTGCCTTCCAATGGGGCCAGATGAAGCCAGAGCGAGACGCCTTGTTCCCTCCCGCGCCAGCCTCCGTGGCCACCGCCGGGGGGGAGCCCCGATTCGGTACCTACCAGGGTGAGCTGCCCGAAGTGGACCTGCCGCGCCTGCGGGGGCTGTGGGCCCCGGGCCGCGCCACGCGGCTGCTGAAGCGCAAGCGCTGGCACTACACCTTCGCGGCCACGCCCGAGGTCGCCGCGCTCTTCGCGGTGGTGGACCTGGGCTACACGTCGAGCGCCTTCGCGGTGGCCTTGGACTTGCGCGAGCGCAAGCCGCTGTGTGACGTGAGCTTCCTGGGCGCGCCCGGCCCCATGGTGGAGCTGGGCGACAAGCCGGGGCAGGGCCTCAAGGCCTCCTTCCGCACGCTGGGCGGACGGCTGTCGGTGCAGCGCGGCCAGGACGACGAGCGCTACCGGGTGGCGGTGGACGTCAGCCGGCTGCGCACCGGGAGCCTCCAGTCCTTCCAGTGGGAGGGCGACCTGATGGTGGCCGGCGGCCCGCCCGCGCTCACGGTGGTGGCGCCGGTGGAGGGTGACGGGCTGGTGAACGTCACCATGAAGAGCAACGGCCTGCTCGCCTTTGGCAGCCTGGAGGCGGGCGGGAAGCGCTTCCGGCTGGACGGAGGCGTGGGCGGCATGGACTACACGCAGGGCTACCTGGCGCGGCACACCGCGTGGCGCTGGGCCTTCGCGGCGGGGCGGCTGGCGGACGGCACGCCGGTGGGCATCAACCTCGTGGAGGGCTTCAACGAGGGCAACGCGGACGCCAATGAGAATGCGCTGTGGCTGGGGGACAAGCTGTACCCGCTGGCGCGCGCCCGCTTCGAATACGACGCGAAGGACCTGATGGCGCCGTGGCGGCTGGTGACGGTGGATGGCGCGGTGGACCTGCGCTTCCAGCCCCTTCATGTGCACCGCGAGGACCGGAACCTGCGCCTCGTCGTGAGCCACTTCGCGCAGCCGGTGGGCTTCTTCAACGGCACGGTGCGCGTGGGGAGCCGCGCGCTGGAGCTGTCCAACGTCCCCGGCGTCACCGAGGACCAGGACATGCTCTGGTGAGGCGTCTGCTTCAGGGCGGCGGGGCGGCGTGGACGAGCTCGGACGTGAGCTGCCCCTCGGGGAGGGCGCGTCCGGTCCACTCCAGGGCGCCGCTTTCGGCGGCCCGCGCCTCCTCGGTGGTGGCGCCCGTGGTGAGCGTCAGGGCTCGCGGTCCGGCGGAGGGCGTCCGGCGCAGCACCAGCTCCACGGGGGCTGAGGGCACCTCGGCGGGCCGGTAGACGTCGAGCACTGCCTCCGCCGGGCCACCCGGCCGCAGCACGTCGCGCACGGTGTCGTGGAGCCGGTCTTCCGTGGCGAGCCCTCGCTTCGACGCGAAGGTGCCCTTGAGCGTGCGCGAACCCTGTCGGCCCTCGTAGCGGTACACCGTCCCGGGAGCGGCGCGCGGGGGCTCCCGTTCGCGGCGGAGCGTCACCTGGAGCGTGAGACGTCCGCCTTCCGCATGCGCATGGCGCTGCTCCGTCAGCCGCCCCGCTTCATCCGTGACGGTGGTGAGGGTGCGGTCCTCCGCGCGCGGGCCATTCGCGGCGCCTGGCAGCAGCAGGCTGGTGGAGACCTCCGTGCGTCGCGAACCGCCCTCCAGGCTTCGCTCGGTGCGCCAGTCGAAGCCCGCGAGCTGGCCATCCAGCTTCAGCGCGCGGAGCGCCTTCGTGCGCGCGGGCGCCCGGGCGGGGCCGGGCACCTTGAGCGTGGCGGCCAGGCCGGTGGTGACGCGGTGGAAGGTTCGCGCGTAGCCGGGCTCGTCATGGGCGCACAGCAAGGGCAGCTCCGGGCTCGCGCTCACCATCAGCTTGAGCCGTCCCGCGCTCACGTTGTCCCGGGGGGCGACCACCTCGTAGTCCACGTCCACGAACATCACCGGTGCGTCCGCGACGATGGAGACGTCCGTGGGCGTCATGCTCCGGACGGTGACGCCCTGGTGGCCTTGCACCGCCTTCGCCACCGCGAGCACCGCGCCCGCCGCGTCGATGGGGCGCTCGTACACGAAGCAGCTCAACGCGGCCTCGGTGCCCAGGGGAATCTCCAGGCGCGTGGAGCCCTCGTGCCGCGTCAGGCGAGGCGCGGCGGTGGCTTCCACCTCGGCGGTGAAGATGCCTTCGGCGGAGCGCACGCGCTGCTGGGGCAGCGGTGCCAGCTCCCGAGCGAAGGGGCCTGTCGGCGCGGGTGCCAACGGAGGTGCCTTCGAGGTAGGCGCCGGCTCGGGCACGGGCTGCTCCGGCCGGACCGTCGTCACGGACGGTCCGGCGCAGGCGGAGGAGAAACACAGCAGGAGCGCGAGACGCCGCATGACGAAGCCTGGAGCCGCGGCCTAGCTGGAGCTGGACCGGGCTCGGCGCGCCGCGACGATGTCCCGGAAGGAGCGGCTGCGCAGCTCCTCCAGCGTGAGGCCAGCGGCCAGCACCTCGTCCTCGGTGAGCGCGCCGCAGCTCAGGCCGCGCAGGAAGAAGTTGAGCAGGCCCTGTCCGGTGGCCGCGTCGTCGAAGACGTCTCCCACCAGCGTGGCCTGCGCGGCCTTGTCCATGAAGGCCCTGAGCCTGCGCGAGGCCGCGTCCAGCCCCTCCAGGAAGAACGCATACACCGCCGCGTAGCGCACGGGGAGCTGACCCGGGTGCAAGTCCCACCCCTGGTACCACCCCCGCTCCAGCGAGTGCCGGATGTGCCGGTATGACACCTGCCAGACCCGGTGAATCGCTTCCATGTTCTCCCGGCGCTCGGTGGGCAGCAGCGACTCGTCCTGCTTCACCCGGTGGGGTGGCACCGGCATGACGTTGGTGGCGCCGTCCGCCAGCCGGATGCCCGTGTCCGCGAGTGACACCTGCACCAAATCTCGCAGGAAGTCGCAGGCCGGGTGCAGCATCGTCTGCGCATGCGCGCTGACGCCCAGCGCGGCGGTGTAGTCGTACACGCCCAGGTGGACGCTGGTGCAGCGGCCCGCGCTCGCGGCCACCAGCGTGGGCAGGTGCAGCCGGCCCTGCTGGTCGAAGAGCGCCTGGGGCGTCTCCACCATCAGCTCGATGCCCACCGTGCCCACCGGCAGCCCGTGCCGCGTCTCCAGCACCTCCAGGACGCGGGCGAGCGCCGCCACCTGCTCCGGCAGCGACACCTTGGGCAGCGTCACGACGAAGCCGGGCGGCAGCTTCCCACCCGAGCGCTCCAGCAACGTGCTGAGGAACAAATCCAACGTGCGCGTGGCGCGGTCGAACAGCTCCTCGGTGAAGGACTTCACCCGGATGCCGATGAAGGGCGGCAGCAGCTCCTGCGCCAGCCCGCGCGCCAGCTCCTCCGCGGTGGACACGGCGTGCCCGTCCTCCTCCGCGTCGGAGCGGTGCCCGTAGCCGTCCTCGAAGTCGATGCGCAGGTCCTCCACCGGCTCGCGCTCCAGCTTGGCCACCACGCGCGCATAGACGCGCTGGGCGAAGCGGCCACGCTGGGGCAGCCCCAGCCCGTGGGCCAGGACAGGCGCGTCCGGTGCGTACTCCTTGAGCGTGTTCAGCGCGATGCCGCCCAGCTTCCGGGCCGTCTCCGCCCGGAAGAGGTGCGCGCCGCCGTACACCACGTGCACCGGCTGCCGCCGCGTCGAATCCCCCGGGTAGGCGCGCTCGAGCCCCGCGTTGGCTCGCCGCAGGGCCTCCCGCACCCCCAGGAGGCTCGCCTCCGTCAGCGTCGTCTTCACGGCTGGCGCTTCAGCCACGCGGAGACCTCGGACATGCAGCGCTCACGCAGCGCCACATCCTGGGACAGCCGCTCCAGCGTCTGCGCCGTGGCCTGCTGCGCCTCGGGGATGGGCTGGGCCTTGAGCAGGGCCTGCATCTGCTCCAGGTGCTCGCGCGTGCGCAGCATGCCCATGGCCTCGACGATGCGGCGCAGCAGCATGGGGGCGCCGCCGGTGCGGGCCACCACGTCCTTCCACTGCGTGCGCATCTGCGCCCACCACGCGTCGCGGCCGACGCGGTTGCCCAGCAGCCCGGCGACGAAGCTGGACACATCCTGCGTCTTCACCGTGTCCGTGTAGAGCAGCCCGCGCGCGCGCTCGGTGAGCTCCTTGGCCTCGAAGGCGGTGAGGGCCAGGAGGTAGCGGCGCTGCGTGGCCGGGTCGGGCTCGGACGGGAGCTTCTGGAGGAAGGTGTCGAAGAGCGCCGCGTCGCCCGCGCGAGCCACCATGCCCACCGCGGCGTCCAGCAGGTTGGGCTCCAGCGCGTCCCGCTGTCCCTGGAGCATGCGCTCCACACGGGGCCGGGCCTCGGCGAGCGCGTCCTGGCTGCGCGCCAGCCCGCCCACCGCGCGCACCAGCGACGCGCGCCGCAGCTTCACCCGGTCCGCCTCGTTCGGCGCGGGCTGCCAGCCCAGCTTCTTCAGCCCGGGCCCCAGCAGCTTCTCCACCCACGCGCGGAAGCGCACCTGGTCCTCGCCGTCCGTCAGCCGGCCCTCGATGTAGGCCAGCCGGCCCACCAGTTCGTCCAGGACGGAGTCGTCCTCCTCGTCACCGAAGCGGCCCGCCAGGTCCAGCAGGTCCGCCACCGTCGCCTGTCCCGCGCGCACCAGCGCCCACTGGTCCGCCAGCAGGGCGGTGCGCTCGGAGGGGGCCAGCGCCTTCAGGTTCGCCGCCAGCTTCGCCAGGCCCGGCTTGTCGTAGGCCACCCGGTAGAAGCCGGTGGAGCCCGCGTTGGCCGTCAGCCACTTCACCTCGCCCTCGCCCTCCAGCTTCACCGTGGCCTGGGCATCCCGCAGCAGCACGCGCTGCTCGCGCACGCCCGAGCCGTCCTCGTAGCGCAGCACCACCGGCACCGGCCACGTCTCGCCGCTCCGCACGCCGGGCTCGGTGTAGAAGCGCCGCTGCGTCAGCGACAACCCTCGCCCGTCCAGCGTCGCCGTCACCAGCGGGAAGCCGCTCTGGCCCACCCACGCGGTGGCCAGCTCCTCCACCGGCTGCTTCGCGGCGTCGCCCAGCGCGTTCCACAAGTCTTCCTTCACCGCGTTGGCGCGCGCGTGCTTGCGCATGTACTGGCGGATGCCCTCGCGGAAGGGGCCTTCCCCAAGGAAGCCCTCAATCATCCGCAGCACCGCGCCGCCCTTCTCGTACGTAATGGCGTCGAAGCTCTCACCCGCCTCGCCCGCGTTGCGCACCTCGCCGTGGATGGGGTGCGTGGACTTGAGCGCGTCCAGGTGCAGCGCGCTGGCGCGGTGCGCGTCGAAGTCCAGCCACATGCGCCACTCGGGGCGCCACTGGTCCACAATCTTGAAGGCCATCCACGTGGCGAACGCCTCGTTGAGCCACAGGTCGTCCCACCACACCATGGTGACCCAGTTGCCGAACCACTGGTGCGCCAGCTCATGCGTCACCACCTCCGCCACGCGCTTCTTCACCGACAGCGGCGCGGTGGCCGGGTCCAGCAGCAGCGCCACCTCGCGGTAGGTAATCAGGCCGGCGTTCTCCATGGCGCCGGCCTCGAAGTCGGGGATGCCCACCTGGTCCACCTTGGTGAAGGCATACGGCAGCCCGAAGTAGTCCTGGAGCCTGGGCAGCACCGCCAGCGCCACGTCCTGGCCGAAGCGCGTCAGGTGCGCCTTCTCCGGCAGGGCCCAGGTCCGCACCGGCACGCCCTCCACGTCCTGCGCGTCGGTGCCCACCAGCGGGCCCACCACCAGGGCGATGAGGTAGCTGCTGAGCACCTCCGTCTCCTGGAACGTCACCGCGCGCAGGTCGCCTTCCTGCGTGTCCTTCACCACCGGGCCGTTGCCCAGCGCGGTGAGCCCCGGCGGCACGCGCACGGTGAGGGCCCAGCGCGCCTTGAAGGCGGGCTCGTCGAAGCAGGGGAAGAGCCGGCGCGCGTCGGCGGCCTCGAACTGGGTGGCCGCCACCTTGCCCGCCTGGTACAAGCCGCGCAGCCCTTCGGTGAAGCGCCCCGTCCACGCGACGTCCAGCGACGCGGCGCCCGTGGGCAGCGCTTCCTCGAAGCGGAGCACCACCGTCTCGCTCGCCTGCGCGGGCTGGATGGAGGCCGGCTTGCGCTGCTGGCCACCGGCGCGGAACGTCACGTCGCTCAGCGCCAGGGCGATGCCGTGCAGGATGATTTCGTTCGACGGCGCCGACACGTCCAGGTCGACGGTCTGCTGGCCGGAGAAGGACTTCGCGTCCAGGTCCAGGGTCAGTGTGGCCGCGTAGCGGCGGGGACGGATGGAGGTCGGTAGGCGGAAGTTCTTGTCTTCGGTCGGATGCGCCATAGGGACGCGGAATCTAGCCTCCGCGCCGCCGCCTGCCTGGACTTATGTCGGGGGTGTCCGCCGTCACACCCTTCCTGACCCCGGAACGCCGTGGCCTGGCCGAGCGGGGCACCAGCTGGTGGAAGAGGCTGGATTCGCGCTGGAAGAAGCCTTCCGTGTGGAAGGAAGCGGGCAGCTCCAGCAGAAGAAAGTCCAGGTGGTGACATAGCTCGTGCAACAGGGTGCGCAGGTAGGTGCGGAAGGCCACCACCCGCGCGTGCTTCGCGGTCCGCATCCATAGCTGGATGCGAGGGCGACGGCCCCGCTCCAGGGTGTACATGCCGTGCAGCTCTCCCGTCGTCGAGGACGGGCGGACCTCCAGCACCTCCACTCGCGGCGCGAACAGGTCCAGCCGCTCGCAGAGGGCGTCGCTCAGCCGGGCGGTGGCGCGCTCGGTGTCCGGCTGCCGGCCCGTCGCCAGGGCCTCGCGCAGCGCGGCCACCAGGGGCTCCAGCGTCTTGGGCTCGCGGAGCCGGAGCGCGCTCACCGAGTCACTCATCCGGTAGACGCGCTGCTGGGTGGGGGTGAGGGTGTCGTAGTAGGCGAAGGGCACGGGTGGGTCGGTCCTGCACAAGCTTCCCACCCGCGCCCGCCACTGGCTACAGGCCGCCGGCCTCCAGCGCGCCGCCCAGCCCGGGGAAGGGCTTGGTGAGCAGGGCCTGGAAGACGATGTCCTCCAGCCGGACTTGCGCCGGGAGTTGGGGCAGGGTGAGGCCGGAGCGGACCACCGTGTTGCTGACGATGACCCAGACGCGCCGCCGGCCAATGGCCTCCTTGAGCGCCGGTGAATCGATGCGCACCGGCGTGCGCGAGTCGGGCTGGAAGGTCCGCTCGGCGAGGATTTCCGTCGCCCTGTCGTAGTAGGCCGGCCGGTTGAAGTCCGTGTAAAGCCGCGGGTTGTCCGGCGTGGCGCTCCCGGTGAGCGACAGGCGCGCGGACGTGCGCAGGGTGAGCGTGGGGGACGGGTTGACCACCACGAGGGTGGCGGAGACCTCGTTGACGATGATGTCCAGGTCCTGCGTGTTGACGGACTCCTCCGGCAGGTCGAGCGCCACCTCCGCGTAGACGGGCTCGAGCAGCGAGGTGACGGGCACCACCTGGTCGAAGGGCTCGGTCTGGATGGCAATCTCCGCCGAGCACGCGGACAGCAGCAGCACGCAGGGCAGCAGCAGGGCGCGCATCATCATCGGAAGCTCCACGACACGTCGAGGACGGGGAGGACGGGCAGGCTCTCTCCCGGAAGGGCCGGGTCGCTCATGTCCACGTAGGTGGCGCCCAGGCCCAGGCCGAAGTGCTCGCCGCCGTAGCGGATGCCCGCGGCGGCGCGCAGGGTGGTGCCCCCCTTCACGCGAACGCCCGCCTCGCCCACCACGGACCAGGGGCCCGCGAAGTTGAACGCCAGCGCGCCGGTGAAGGAGAGGTAGTCGGACGTGTAGTGGCCGTAGCGCGCCTCGCCCTGCACCAGCACGGCGCCCAGCGCCAGGCCATAGACGCCGTAGAAGGAGGGGCCGGACAGCTCGGGCTCGAAGCGCTGGAGCGCCGGCGTGTCCGCCTCCGACGTCACCACGTCCGAATAGACGGAGGCGCCCACGAAGTGCGTGTAGCGCGCGCCCAGCACGATGCGGTGTGGCCCGGCGGCCATCGCCCAGCGCAGTCCCACGTTGGGCGCCAGCAAGGCATTGGCATACATGGACGTGTCCACGGCCAGTCCCGAGAACAGCGGCAGCGCCGTGCGCTGGAGTCCCAGCACGGGCGCGTCGATGACCTCCGCGGCGTCTGTCGTCAGCAGGCGCGCGGTGTTGGTTCGCACGCCATCGGCATCATCTCCATTGGCGGCAGCCAGACAGGGGGACAACAGGACCGCGAGCGCACAGGCCGCGAGTGAAGGAGGTTTCAATCCACGGGCTCCAGTTGGAGGGAGTGCCCCGCACGTTAGGCTGACTTTCGCTTTCCCTGAGTGCTCGCCTGCCCTCGTGTGCTGCAACTGTCGGCTGGCGCGCGCGTGTGGTCGCTGGAGACCTCGCTGCGTCGCGTGCGCTCATGCGCGCCGTATGAGGCACGCGGCTCTGGTCCGGACAGAGGGTGTTCTCGTTTGCCGTCCACGGGGTGGGGCACATACCTTCTGCCGCGCGTGGAAGGACATTCCCCAGAGAAGGCCCCGGCTGGTGGCCCGGAGCCACGCGAGCAGGTGCTGGCGCTGCTGCGCCGGTACGGCTGGAACGCCACCTCGTTCCAGGTGCTGCAGCCCGGCTTCCGCTACTGGTTCGACCCGGCGGGCGACGCGTGCGTGGCGTACGTGGACACGGGCGGTGCCTGGGTGGCGGCCGGTGCGCCCATCGCCGCGCCGGAGCGGCTGGCTTCGGTGACGGAGGGCTTCCGCGCGGCCGCGCGAGCGGTGCGCCGGCGCGTGTGCTTCTTCGCCACCGAGCCGCGCTTCCTGGAGCTGGCTCCGATGGCGTCGCTGTCCATCGGCGAGCAGCCCGTCTGGGACCCGGCGCATTGGGACGACGTCGTGCGAGGCAGCCGCGGCCTGCGCGAGCAACTGCGCCGTGCCCGCGCGCGGGGTGTGAAGGTCCGCGAGGTGCCTGCCTCGGAGCTGGGAGATTCGCTGCACCCCACGCGGCGCGCGGTGGAGCTGCTGAAGGCGCGCTGGCTGGCGTCCCGCCGCATGGCGCCCATGGGCTTCCTGGTCCAGCTGCGTCCCCACGCCTTCGCGAGCGAGCGGCACGCCTTCGTCGCGGAGGTGGACGGCGAGGTGGTGGGCTTCCTGTCGGTGTCGCCCGTGTATGCCCGCGAAGGCTGGTTCCTCCAGGACCTGCTCAGGGACCCGGAGGCGCCCAACGGCACCGCGGAGGCGCTGGTGGACGCGGCCATGCGCGCGGCGGTCGCCACCGGGCGGCGCTACGTGACGCTGGGACTGGCGCCGCTCGCGGGGCCCGTGCGGCCGTGGCTGCGGCTGGCGCGGGCGTGCGGCCGGCCGCTCTTCGACTTCGAGGGGCTGCGCACCTTCAAGGGGAAGTTCCGCCCCGACGCCTGGGTGCCCCTCCATCTGTCCTATCCCGAGCCTCGGGGTGGGCTGGCGGCGGTGTACGACGCGCTGCGGGCCTTCGCGCAGGGCGGCCTGCTGCGCTTCGGCATCGCCACGCTGCTGCGGCGTCCGCGCCTGCTGGTGCACGCGCTCGCCGTGCTGCTCGTTCCGTGGACCGCGCTGCTGGCGCTGCCCTCCACGGCGCGCTGGTTCCCGTCCGTCCAGGTGCAGTGGGCGTGGGTGTTGTTCGACGTGGGCCTGACAGTGGGCCTCTTCTCCCTGGTGCGGCGCTGGCGGGATTCCCTGGCCACGGTGCTGGGCGGGCTGACGGCGGCGGACGCGTGTCTGACGTTCGTCCAGGCCGTCACCTACAACGTGCCGCTCGCCCGCAGCCCGCTGGACTGGGCCATCATCGCCCTGGCCGTGCTCGCGCCAGCGTCGGCGTCCGGGCTGCTCTTCAGCTCCCGCGACCTGCGCCTGCCCGGACGCTAGCTGTCAGATGTACGCGCCGCTGTCGGGCGCCTCGTCCTCCGTGGGCACGGTGGCGCCGTGGCCGGGGTGGAGGAACACGTCGCCGTGGTCCACCCGCGCCACCAGGTGGAAGCTCACCATGAAGTCGCGGCTGGGCGGCCAGCCCTGCTCCAGCTCGAAGTGCGTGTCTCCGATATGCACCACCGTGCCGAGCCTCCGCCCGTGCTCGTCCCTCACGGCCATGCCCTCGCGCAGCTCTCCCGGGTCCCACATGACGCCCTCCTTTTGCGAAAGATGCGCGCGTCCGGGATGTTCGGCAGCCCACGCAAGGGTGAACGCAAGCTGGACCGCGGCACGGGGACAGTGGTGTTTTCGTGAAAGAACTGACCCCGGTCCGGCGCCTCGACTCCTCGCGGCTTGCAACGTGGCTGGTGGGGAGGGGAGACCATGCGCCCGCCGTGTGGCGTTGCACTGTCGCTCGCCGTCCTGCTGTTCGCCCAGGCCGGGCAGGCCCAGACCGCCGCGAAGGAAGCGGCGCCTCCGCCCGCCGACCTGCCACCGGGCGTGTCGGCGGTGCTGTGGAGGCTGTCCGTCCCCGCCAGCCTCGCGCCCACGCCGGAGCGGGTGTTGCTGGGCGAGAAGCTCTTCAACGGCAAGGCCCGCTGCAACACCTGCCACGCGGGCAACGTGGTGTCGCCGCTGTTCAGCGACCAGAAGTTCCACAACATCGGCATCGCGGCGCACAAGCAGGACTTCGTGAAGCTCGCCCGCGAGGCCCTGAAGGTGGTCCGCACCGGCGACGAGCAGCAGATTGACGAGCTGGCGCTTCAGACGCGCTTCTCCGAGCTGGGCCGCTTCCTGGTGACGAAGCAGGAGAATGACGTGGGCGCCTTCAAGACGCCCACGCTGCGCAACATCGCCATCACCTATGGCGCGTTCTCCGACCGGGACAAGGCCATCTGGGCCGCCTCCACGGAGCAGTTCGTGGACGAAGGCCACCGCGTCTTCCACGACGCCCAGGCCATTGGCGGCACGGTGGGCATCTCCTGTGGCATGTGCCACCCGGACGCGTCCAACACGCACCCGGAGACGTATCCGAAGTACCAGGTGCAGCTGGGCCGCGTGGCGCTGCTGCGCGACATGATCAACTGGTGCATCGAGAACCCGGCGCGCGGCAAGCCGCTGGCGGATGGTGACCCGCGGATGCGCGCCATGGAGGCGTACATCTACGCCAAGCGCAAGGGCGTGAAGCTTGAGTACGGGAAGAAGTAGGCCCGCTCAGCGCCCCAGGCCCGGCACGGCGTCACGCGTCCGTTGGAAGAGCCACCGCGGCTCCCACAGCGGGCGCGTGGCCTGGACGACGTGAGGGTGGCCCAGCAGCACCGTGAGCAGCACCCCCGCCCCCAGCGCGAGGGCGACGCCCACCGGCCCCTGGAGGAGCGCGTACGCGCCCAGGTGCTCGGCGGCTCGCACGACGAAGCCGTGCAGCAGGAAGGGCGCCAGGCTCCGGCCACCCAGCCGCGTGAGCGCGCGCTCCTGCCTGGGGCTGAGCGTGAAGAGCGCCCACGTCAGCGCCAGCGCACCGCAGAAGAGGGCCGCGCGCGTCGCCATGCCCTTGAGCGCGGTGGCGCCGAGCACCGCGTAGCCGCTGCTCCCGTACAGCCACTGCGGCGCGGGCGCGGGCAGCGCGCCCACGGCCACCGCCCCGACGCAGGCGCCAAGTCCCACGGCCAGGGACGCCGCGAGCACGACGCGCCAGCCCCGGGTGTGTCGAGGGGCCAGCAGCCACTCCCTTCGCGTCAGGTGGCCGGCG
The DNA here is from genome assembly GCF_030168875.1 of Myxococcus sp. SDU36. Classification (NCBI taxonomy): domain Bacteria; kingdom Pseudomonadati; phylum Myxococcota; class Myxococcia; order Myxococcales; family Myxococcaceae; genus Myxococcus; species Myxococcus sp. SDU36. The sequence continues at coordinate 5,762,009 of NZ_CP077414.1, read as the reverse complement.
ACAAAGCAGGGCAGGAACACGAACGTCCGCGACAGTCCGAACAGGTAGCCCACCCAGGGCAGCAGGCCCGCGACGAGCGCCAGCGCCACGGCCCACAGCAGCGGCCGGGGCAGGCGGAGGAGCAGGGGCAGCACCAGCCGCCAGCACCCGAGGCTCAGCAGGAACCACAGCAGCCAGTACGGCTGCACCAGCCAGTGCGAACTCCAGCCCCGGCCGAGCACCCACGCGTCGAAGGCGACATACAGCACCTGGAACACGGCCAGCGGCGCGAGCTGCCCCCAGGCGATGGCGCCCAGCGCGCGCGGCCCACTGTCCGCGCGGGACAGGTGCCCGGACAGGAACGCGAAGGCGGGGATGTGGAACAGGTACAGGCCGGAGTAGAGCGCCTTCGCCAGCGGCTCTCGGCCAAGCAGGGGCTCGAGCGCATGCCCCATCACCACCAGGGTGATGAGGAGGCCTCGCACGTTCTCGAACAGCGGGATGCGGCCAGCGGTCGTCACAACCTCAGTAGAGAAGCCCATCTTTGGGCTGAACGGGAGGGGGGAGCTCCGTTTCTCCCAGCATCTGCCGCAGGTTGATTTCGATGGTCCGGCAGAGCGCCGTCATGGGCGTATCGCTGAGGTCGTCCTCGAAGGGCGTCTCGATGTCCCGGCCCACGGCGTCCAGCCCGATGAAGAGGAACGCGATGACGGCGGTGACGAGCGGGGTGAGCCAGCCCAGGTCCTCCACCACACCCAGGGGGAGCAGCACCAGGTAGGCCCGTGTCATGGCCAGCAGCAGGATGTCGTACTGGCGGGGCAGGGGCGTGTTCTTGATGCGCTCACACGCGCCCAACAGGTTCGTCAGCTCGGACAGCGTGCGGTCCATCGTTACGTGGAGGAAGAGCACCTGCTGCGTGTCGGTCACCTGTCCGTAGATGCGGCGCAGGCGCGTGCCCATCCACAGCAAGAGGGCGGACGGGACGTTCTGCTCCTCGCGCAACGCTTCAATGACGGCGGGCCGGAAGAAGGGAACGATTTCTGGCAGCGGGTCCTGCCGGCGCAGGTGGCAGCGCATGGCATTCACGAAGCCAATCTGCGCGTACACCAGCTCGCGTGCGTCCTCGGTGATGTCCTGCACCATGCCGCCGGTGATGGCGCCGCGGGCCTCGCCCTCCGCCGGGGGGGCGGTGCCCATGTCGGCGAGCTTCTCCCGGGGGCTGCCCTGCTCCGGGTGCATGCGCGCCTGGCCGAACTGGTCGCGGACGGCGCCGTCGCTCGCTCGCGTTCCCGACACCGTCAACAAGGGACGGGTGCGCTCCGCCGCCGTGCGCAGCAGGGGCGACGCCGACGGCGCCAGCTCCGTCAACGCCGCACCGGCCCCGCGCTCCGGGCGCGGCAGCAGCGTCAACACCTGCCGGGCGAAGGTGCGCGACCAGTTCACCACGCCGCCCCAGAGCGAGCGGGCTTCCCACCAGCGGTCGTAAGCGGAGCCGTTGCGGAACGCGAGCAGCACGCCCAGCGCCGCCGCGAGCACCGACACGGGCATGGCGGGGACCGCCATCCACCAGGCGTCGAACACGCGGTAGCCCACGATGACAGTCAGCGCGAAGAGGACGTGCATCGCGACGCCCCTGCCGGTGTAACGCAGGATGATGTGCCAGGACAGCCTCCGGCCAACAATCATTCGGGGAATGCTCCAGGGTGGGTGAGGTCGCCTCGCGCAATGCGTCTAGTGACGCCGGCGCGCACTGGCAACACACGCCCCCCGCTCGGTTGCGCGCGTGTGTCAGGCAATCACGCGGACCGAAGCTGCAAGTGTCCTGGAGCGAGCAGAGGCGCTCCCGGGCGCTACCCGGGGCCCTGGAATCCCCCGGCCCGGAACGTGAGCACCAGCGTGTCCCGGTGGCCGGTGCCTCCCAGCGGCTGGATGGGCGTGCTCTCGTGAATCACGCGGGCATCATCGAGCAGCAGCGCGGACCAGGGCTCTGTCAGCGTGAAGCGCAGGCCGTTGGGACCCTGGGCCTCGAAGACACGCGTCTCACCGCCCTTGATGCCCTCGCGGCCCACGAGCAGCACCGCCACGAAGTCCACGCCGTCCCGGTGCGCGCCCTCGGGGGTCGGCCGGCCGATGCCGTCAGTGGTGTCGATGCGGAACTGGTGGGCTTCGACGAACCAGGGGCGCTCGCCCTTGAGCTGGGAGCAGCACGCGGCGAGGCCTCGAATCAGCCCCGCCCACACCGGCTGGGACACGACGTCGGGCTGCACGGGCTCGAACCAGCGCTCCAGCCCGCCGTGCAGCGCGTTGTATTCCACGGGCTGCCAGTGCGCGCGGTGAGGCACCTGCGTCACCGAGCCGCCGTCCACGATGAAGCAGGCGTGTCGCCGTGAGCGGTAGCGGCCCCCATCCCGGAGGAAACCATCCTGCGGCAGCGCGTCCCAGGACGGCCGCAGCGCGTCCAGCGCGGGCGAGTCAATGCCCGCGAGCTCGCAGAGTCCGTCGCGGTTGAGCACGGCGTAGCCACGCCCGCGGAGGGCCGTGGGGACTTCGGACGCGGGGGTGACGGGGGGCTGGAAGCTCATGGGCGTCGGACTCAGGGAGGCGGGCCCGCGGCGGCGGGTGGTTCCTGGAGGAAGGGAGCCGGAGGCGCGCGCTTCAGGGCCTCGCGAAAGGCGCTGTCCCGGGTGGGCACGCACACGGTGAAGCCATCCACCATGCCGCAGGTGACGCGGTCGCCCAGGCGCTGGAAGAGCGGCAACTTCGCCGCGTCCACCACGTAGAGGGTGTCCTCCGCCAGGCGCCCGTGCTCCACGTCGTCCAGGAGCGCGGCGCAGACCTCGGCGATGCGCGGCTCGTTGAGCCGGGCGGAGTAGCCGCTGTTGGTCGTCAGGCCCTTGCGGTAGGCGAGGTCGCCGAAGCGCACGTAGGTGTATTGGGGAAACGTGTTCTCCACGCACGGCCGAAGTGAGCCGTGGATGACGGGCGGCACCAGGGTGACGAAGCGGTAGCTCGCGTCCACACGCTCCCATTCGGGCGCCTTCAGCCGAGGCCAGGGCGCGCCCACGAACCGCGTCTGAGACCACACATCGGGTGAGTCCACGACCTGCAGGAGCACCGCGCCCAGCAGCAGGCCGGTGGCCACGCGGGGCCGGTGGCGCCAGCGCCACAGCACGAGCGCGAGCACGCCCGCCAGCAGCAGGTAATAGGAGGGCCAGATGAAGCGGCCGGACGCGCGGAAGGCCCCGAGCATCGGCATTGCGGGCTCCATCAGCTTGCGCATCGTCAGCACCGTGCGGCCCGCCGCCGTCATCGTCGACGAGAAGCCGAGCACGGCCAGCGCGAACGCCACCACCACCAGCGGCAGCAGGGGCTTCGCCTGGCTCCAGCTTCGCGGCCTGCCACCCGTCAGCCACCCGAGCACGCCCGCGACGCCGAGCGCGAGCGCGCCCGTGCCCAGATAGCCGAACCCCTCCAGTTGACCGGGGTTGACGGGCAGCGCGGGCACCCAGCGTGACCAGCCCAGGGGGTTGATGAACGTGAGCAGGTCCGCGCTGTAGAAGCCGAAGCCGCTCGCGCCCGTGCTCACTCCCTGGCCCACGTAGCCGAAGGCGAGGAAGGGGATGGCCACCGTCAAGCCCAGCCCCGCGAACACGCCGGCCGTGGTGCCTTGGGACAGGTGCCCTTCCCGGTACACCTGGAAGAGCAGGGCCACGCCGAGCGCGAACACCATCACTGTCAGGTATGGATGGGTCCCCGCGGCGTACAGGTTGATGAGCAGCGTCCACTTCAGCGCGCGCCGCGCGGCCTGGGCGTCTTCCCGCGGACGCAGGTACAGCCAGAGCATCGCGGTCAGCAGCCACTGCGCGCAGAGCGTGTCATGCCCGGAGCGGTAGAGCAGCACCGGCGCCGTCACGAACAGCGCCGCGCCAAGCACGCGTTGGAGCGGGTTGCGCGTGAACAGGCCCAGCAGCTTCACGGCCATCCATCCCTGGAGCGCCAGGCACAGGGCCAGCCACGGCCCGATGAACTGGAAGTCCCGTGGCAGCCAGTGGGCGAAGGGCTTGAGCAGGAGTGACACCCAGGGGTTCGCGTCCGAGAAGCCCACCGTCATGACGTGCGGGTGCATCAGGCTGGGCGTCCTGCCCAGCGGGAAGCCCCACGGCGCGTCGCGGAAGTGCAGCCACCCGAGCACGTGCTGCGCCGGGTCTCCGGCGCCCATCCAGTCCAGGTGGGTGGGGTCGAGCGCCGGACCTCCTCCCGCCGCGAGGAACCACAGCACTCCGAGCGCCGCGCCCACCCAGGGCCACAGCCGCTCCCGCTTGTCGCTGGGTCCTGTCGTCACCACCTGGCTTCCACTCCTGAGGTCACCACGCGCGGACCCATACTCCCTTGCAGGCCATCACCGCCAGTCCCGATGCGATGCACGCACGGCGGGCGCTCACGGCCCCGTCAGCACGGCCGCCGTGGCACAGGCGTTATCGTCGAGGGAATGGGAGGCGGCTCGGTCTGTTGGGGGGCCACCTCGGGCATCGGGAGATGAGGACATGAGAAGGGCGTATGTGGCGTCGTTGCTGACCGGGCTGTTGACCTCCGCCGTGGCGACGGCCGAGGCCCCACCTCAGGACCCCTTCCTGTGGCTCGAGGAGGTCCAGGGGGAGAAGGCACTCGAGTGGGTGCGCGCCCAGAACGCGCGGACGCTCGCGGTGCTGGAGAAGGACCCGCGCTTCGAGACCTTCCACGCCCAGGCGCTCGAGCTGCTCACCTCCACCGACCGAATCCCTTCGCCCGGCTTCCGGGCTGGCGGTGTGGACAACTTCTGGCAGGACCGCGGCAACCCCCGAGGCCTCTGGCGGCACACCTCGCTGGACGGCTACACGCGCGCCCAGACACCGTGGGAGACGGTGCTGGACGTGGACGCGCTGGCGAAGGCCGAGAAGGCCAACTGGATTTGGAAGGGCAGCAACTGTCTGCCGCCCGCGGACCAGCGCTGCCTCGTCTCGCTGTCCAACGGCGGCAAGGACGCCGTCGAGCTGCGCGAGTTCGACGCCGCCGCGAAGCACTTCGTGGAAGGAGGCTTCCGCGTCCCCGAGGGCAAGCTGTCCGCGTCCTGGTTGGACACGGACACGCTGCTGGTGGGGCGTGACTGGGGCGGGGACACGCTCACGGAGTCGGGCTATCCCTTCGTGCTCAAGCGCTGGAAGCGCGGCACGCCGCTGACGGAGGCGCAGGAGGTCTTCCGGGGCGAGCGCACCGACGTCTCCGCGTCTCCCTTCCTGTTGCGGGACGCGGACGGCGCGCTGCGGGCGGTGCTGGTCAACCGCGCGGTGACCTTCTTCGAGTCGGAGTACTACCTGCTGGGAGACGCGGCGCCGGTGCGGCTCCCGTTCCCCCGGAAGTCCTCCCTCCAGGCCTTCGTGGACGGGCAGGTCGTCTTCACGATTGAAGAGGACTGGGGCCGCTTCAAGCAGGGCGCGCTGCTGGCGTACCCGCTGGCCGCGCTGAAGGCGGACCCGGCGAAGGCGAAGCCCGCGCTGCTCTTCCAGCCGGGCGCGCGCCAGGCCATCGAAGCGGTGGCGGCGACGCGGGGGCGGGTGCTGGTGAACCTCTACGAGGACGTGAAGGGCGCGCTGGATGTCTACACGCCGGGGAAGAACCGCTGGAGCCGCAAGCGGCTGGCCTTGCCGAAGAACGCCTCGGTCGCCATCACCGCGACGTCGTCTTCACATGACCGCTTCTTCGTGAAGTCCCAGGGCTTCCTCGAGCCGACGGCGCTGTGGCTGGCGGACGCGAAGGCGGGGACGGTGAAGAAGGTGAAGTCGCTGCCCGCGCGCTTCGATGGCTCGAAGCTCCAGGTGGACCAGTACTGGACGAAGTCGAAGGACGGCACCCGGATTCCGTACTTCCTGGTGCGGCCGAAGGCGCGGAAGCTCGACGGCACGCTGCCGACGCTGGTGTATGGCTATGGCGGCTTCCAGGTGTCCAAGCCGCCCGTCTACCTGCCGGAGGAGGGCAAGTTGTGGATGGAGCGCGGCGGGGCCTACGTCGTCGCCAACATCCGGGGCGGCGGCGAGTTCGGTCCGCGCTGGCACCAGGCGGCCCTGCGGGAGCATCGCCAGCGCGCGTTCGACGACTTCGCGGCGGTGATGGAGGACCTGGTGCGCAGGAAGGTCAGCTCCCCGCGCCGCCTGGGAATCTACGGCCGCTCCAACGGCGGCGTCCTCACCAGCGTGGCGATGACGCAGCGCCCGGACCTGTTCAACGCGGCCGTCATCGAGAGCCCGCTCATCGACATGATGCGCTACCACAAGCTGCCGGCGGGCGCGTCGTGGGTGGGGGAGTACGGCGACCCGGAGGTGCCCGGGGACGCGGCGTTCATCTCGAAGTACTCCGCCTACCAGAACCTGCGTGAGGGGGTGCGCTACCCCGCGCCATACATCACCACGAACACGAAGGATGACCGCGTCCACCCGGGCCACGCGCGGAAGTTCGCGGCGCGCCTGGAGGCCATGGGCCTGCCGTACCTGTATTACGAGAACACCGACGGCGGGCACTCCAACGACGCGGACCCGTTGCTCAACGCGCGCCGGTGGGCCCTGCACCACGTCTACCTGTCGCGGCAGTTGATGGACTGAGCGGCCGTCGCGGCGCGCATGGGCCGCCGCCCGCTCATCCCACCCGCGCCTCGGCGACACGCCCCGCCTCGACGGGCCCCGTCCTTCTTCACTTGAGGCACTTGCGGAACCCTTCCGTGAGCGCCTCCCGGTCCAGGTCCCGGCCGATGAAGACGAGGTCGTTCGCGCGCGGCGTCCTGCCCCAGGGCTTGTCGGGCTGGCCGTCGAAGAGCATGTGCACGCCCTGAAAGACGTAGCGGTTCTTCTGGCCCGCGATGGCGAGGATGCCCTTCATCCGGAAGATATTCGTCCCCTGCTCCTGAAGCACCTTGGACAGCCACGCGTTCAGCCGATGCTGGTCGACCTCGCCCTCCAGGTGGATGCCAACGGACGACACCGTCTCGTCGTGTGAGTGGCCCGCGCCGAAGGCCCGCTCCGCCCGGCGCGCCATGCGGCCTCCCCCGGCGTCTTCCACGCGGAGCGTGTACTCGTCGGGGCCATGCTCCGTGAAGAGGGCATAGAGCCCCTCGCGGGGCACCGTCAGCGGGTAGACCTTGCGGCCCTGCTCCTGGGCGAAGTCGAGCTGGAAGTGCGTGTCACCCGCGGTGACGGCATCGCCGGAGACGCGCCGTGTGGGCGAGCGCGACCAGAAGCGCACGGCCTTCTCCGCGCCCGCTTTCAGCCCCGCCTCGTCGGCGGAGCCCACTGGCACCAGGGCGACGTCCATCGACGCGTCCGGGCCTTCCCCCAGCACGAGGCTCGCCTGGCCTGGCTGGAGCGCGTACACGCCGCCCCACTCGAAGGGGTATTCGGGCTCAAGGAAGGTCGGCTTCTGCTTCAGCGCCCGTCCCAGGTCGAAGCCGCCCACGTCGAGCACGGCTTCAATGGGGACCTGGCCCTTCACGGCGCGGTGGACGCGGGCCAGGGCGTTCATGCTCCGGATGCGGCGCTCCACGCGCTCGACCTCCTCCGGCGCCACCAGGTCCGTCTTGTTGATGATGACGACGTCACCGAAGGCAATCTGCTCCTTGCACTCGTCACTTTCATCGATGTGCAGGGCGACGTGCTTGGCGTCCACCATGGTGACGATGCCGTCGAGCTGGAACTGGGAGCCAATCTCGTCATCGACGAAGAACGTCTGGGCCACCGGGCTCGGGTCCGCCATGCCCGTGGTCTCCACGAGGATATGGTCGAACTTGTCCTTGCGGCGCATCAGGCTGCCGAGGATGCGGATGAGGTCGCCGCGCACCGTGCAGCAGATGCAGCCGTTGTTCATCTCGAAGACTTCCTCGTCCGCGTTGATGACGAGCGCCTGGTCGATGCCGATTTCCCCGAACTCATTCTCGATGACGGCGATGCGCTTGCCGTGGTGCTCCGTCAGGATGCGGTTGAGCAGCGTCGTCTTGCCGGAGCCCAGAAAGCCGGTCAGGACGGTGACGGGAATTTTCTTCGCTGAAGTCGCCAAGGCGTTGCCTCCTTGAATGATGGGGACTGCTCAGTGCCGCGTGGGCGGCGCGAAGCTCCACGCCAGCAGGCGCCCACCGGCGCCAATGGCGGCCACCAGGGACTTGTCCGGTGAGAGCGTCAGTCCTTCGAGCGCCACACCTGCCTGGAGCGCCCACAGCGGGCGCCGCCCCTGAGTGGGGCTCCAGCCACAGAGTTGCCCGTCGTGCCCGGTGGACAGCAGCGCCTCGGAGCTCGGGCCGCCCTGGCGGAAGGCGAGCCCCGTCACCCGCTCCGAGTGGGCCGTCAGGCTCCGCGCGCCTTGCCGCTCGCTCATCCGCGTCCCCAGCTCCCAGACGGCGACCTCCGCGCCGTCCCCGGTGGCCAGGAGGTTGCTGGCCGCGTTCCACGCCAGCGCGCGGACCTTGGAGCGATAGCCGGGGATGTCGTAGGAGACGGCCTTGGAGTCGCGCACGGCCCAGAGCCGGAGACTGGAGTCCTGTCTGCCCGCGGCGATGAACTTCCGGTCCGGGCTGATGGCCACGGCGAGGACCGCCCCCTCCGCGTCCAGCGTCTCCAGCGGCCGCTTCCGGCCCGCCTCCAACCGGTGAATCCCGCCATTGCACGAGGAGATGATGCCGGTGCCGCTCGCGCTCCACTGGATGGAGGTGACGGTGCTGGCGTGCTGCTCGTAGCCGCCCTTCGGCGTGCCCCGGTGGGACCAGATGCGCACTGAGCGCCCCGCTGCCGCGGCGAGGTGGGCGCCCGAGGGCGACCACAGGACGTGCTCCACCCAGGCGCCGCCGGCCTCCCACGCGTGAAGCGCCTGTCCTGAGTCCAGGGCGTGGATGCGGACGTGGCCGTCCTGGCCTCCCGTGGCGAGACGGGCGCCGTCCGGGGAGAAGCTCACCGAGAGCGTTCCCCCCGCGTGCCCGGGCAGCTCCCGGAGCAACGCGCCGGACCTCGCGTCGACCAGGGCCACCAGGCCGCCAAACGTTGCCGCCGCGATGTGGTGGCCGTCCGGCGAGAAGGCCACCGCGCTGAGGCCCTCTGGCAGCTCCACGTCGAAGAGCGGCATGGGCCCATGGACCTGATTGCGCTTCGCCTGCGTGGGTTTCCTGGCCACCTTCTTGGAGCTCATCTGTGCCTCCGTTGTGCTCAGCCCACCAGGGCCTGAAGCGCCGACAACCCCATCCACGCGCCGAGCGCGATGCTGAACGCGCTCGTCACCTTGAGGATGCGCGAGCGCCAGCGCGCCGAGTTCCGGACGACAAACCCCAGGGGCAGGGAGAGCAGGACGGTGAGCAGCACCATGCCCCCGGAGACGCCCAGGCCGAACAGCAAGAGGAAGAGGAAGGCGGACAGCGGCTCGTCGACAGTGGCCAGCGCGAGGATCGCGATGCCCGCGGAGCCCGCCAGGCCATGGACCACGCCCACCAGCGCCACGCGCAACGACTGGGGCCGCGCTGGCTCGGCGCTCTCCGGCAGCGGACAATCCGCGTGGCCCCACTGCACGGCCCCCAGCGTCACCAGGAGGGTTGCCACCAGCAGCTCCATGACCGGGTCCCATGCCTCCGGCACCGACAGGCTTCCGCTGACGAGCACCGCCCCGACGGCGAAGAAGGTGAGGGAGTGCCCCAGGCTCCAGAAGAGCGCCGTGCGCACGGCCGCCCGGAAGCCCTGCCCCGTCCTCAGCAATGAGGCGATGGCGCAGACATGGTCGGCGTCCGAGGCATGGCGAAGCCCGAGTATCAACCCGAGACTCAGGGCACTTTCCAGCATGGGGAATCCGAGGCGAGAGGGACGCCTCAGCTATCGCATCAAGCCCTTATTTGCAATCTAGTTGCGTTTTGTCGCGGGTCGGAACTCGGTGCCCCTGGTCGCGCGGCCGCGCCAGGCATGCTGGGTGGGGCGCCAGGGCCTTGTACATGACGGTGGTGGCGTCGAGCCGGCTCCCTGTCGGGTCGAAGCTGAAGTCTGGGATGACGCCCACCGTCTGGTAGCCGAGCGAGGCATACAGCGGCTCTGCGTTGTCGCCGGTGCGTGTGTCCAGCGTCACCAGGGTGCGCCCCCGCTGGCGCGCATGGTGTTCGAGCCCAAGCATCAGCGCGCGGGCCAGTCCCTGGCGGCGGAAGTCCGGGTGCACCAGCAGCTTGCGCACCTCCGCGCGGTGGGGCTGATTGGGCGGCGTGTCGCAGTCGAGCTGGACCGAGCCGGCAATCCGGCCCGCGCGCCTCGCCACCAGGACGGTGAGCCCACCGGCTCGCGCGGCGGGAAGCACCTTCTGGCGCCAGAAGGCCTCACTGGCCTCGGGAGTGAAGGGCAGCACGAAGCTGACGCAGGCGCCCGCGTTGACGCAGTCATGCAGCAGCGCGGCGAGCTCGGGGAGCTGGTGGGCGACGTCGTCCGCCGAAAGCGCTGAAACATCCAGGGTGGGCGTGTCGTGGGCCATGTCGCCTCACACGAGGAAGAGCACGTACCGGGCCGCGCTGTGTCTGGGCGTCGCGAAGGCGCTGGGGCCGAAGAGCTGGTAGCGCAGGCAATCCCCTGGCTGGAGTGTATGGGTTTGTCCCTCCACGGTGATGTCCAGCTGTCCTTCGAGCAGGAGCAGGTGGTGCTCCAGTCCACGCCGGGGCGGTTCGTCGTAGGTGATGCTGGCGCCGGGAGCGAGCTCGCAGACCAGGGCTTCACCCGCCAGCGTCTGCGCGGGAGGCGACACCGAGCGCCGCTGGAAGCCCACGCTCGCGTCCGTCCAGACGGGCTGGGCCTCGCGGCGGACCAGGGGGACGAAGTCGGCCTCCACCATGTGCATCAGCCGTGACAGGGGCAGGCCGTAGGCCGCGCAGAGCTTTCCCAGGACCATCGCCGTGGCGCTGACCTCGGCGTTCTCCAGCCGGGACAGGGTGGCGCGGCTGACCTGGCTGCGCCTGGCGAGCTCATCCAAGGACCAGCGCCGCTCCGCGCGGAGTGCTCGGAGCCGCTGGGCAATCTGCCCGTCGAGGTCGTCCGCTGCCGGCTTGGGGCTTCCCATATAAGGGAATATTTCTCAGAATGGAGATGTGGTCAATGCGCCTTGGGGCATGGCGCATAGATTGAAAAACATGATTATTGTGATTTTAGGCTTATTCCTGATTTTGGCTGGTACGTTGCTTCGCGCAGCGCTTCCCCCTTTCAGGAGCACCACCCATGTCCCAGCTCAAGATGCGGCTTGTCTCGTTGTCCATCCTCACCCTGTCCCTCACGGCCGTTGGCTGTGGTGTTGGCGCGGAGGTGGAGCCGGAGCCGCTGCCGTCCGAGTCGGAGCACGTCGTTGATGAGGAGGCTCTCTACGGAGGACACGAGCACGATGAGGGCGAGGTCTCCGCCATGGCCTCCGCCGCGGCCTGCGCGGGGTTCTGCAATGACGAGTGTGTGGCGTATGCCCGATGCCGGGCGCCCAACCTTCCCTATGGGCTGTTCACGTGGGCCGACAAGCGCGCCATCATCAACAGCAACCACGCGCACGTGGGCTGCGTGGCGATGATTCTGGGCTCGAACCCCGCGGGGCACACGGCGTTCGTCGCGAAGGTCAACAAGACGGTCAACCCGTACCGCATCACCCTGAACGAGTCCAACTGGGGCTCGCGCACGTGCAACACGCGCACGGGGACGAAGGGCGGCCTGAACATCACCAACTACTGGTGCCCGCGCGCGGCCCACACGGCGAGCTGCGCCGGCCCGATGTAGTGCCGAGGCCCGCGGGTCTTCGCCGGGCTACAGTCCCGCGTCATGGGAAACGTCCCTGACGCCGTGGAACCGAAGCTGGGAAGGCCATGCTGCTGACGCTCTCGACGACGCATCATCCCGCGACCGACCTCGGGTACCTGCTCCACAAGAATCCGCACCGTCCGCAGTCGTTCGAGCTGTCCTTCGGACACGCGCACGTCTTCTATCCCGAGGCCACGGAGGCGCGCACCACGGTGGCGTTGCTGCTGGAGGTCGACCCCGTCGGGCTCGTCCGGGGTCGTCGCGGCCCTTCAGGCGAAGGCGGTGTGCTGGAGCAGTATGTGAATGACCGGCCCTACGTGGCCTCGTCGTTCCTGAGCGTCGCGCTCGCACGCACCTTCCGCAACGCGATGTCGGGCAGCAGCAAGGAGCGGCCGGACCTGGCCGGGCAGCCGCTTCCGCTGGTGGCCCGCCTCTCCGTGCTTCCCTGTCGCGGCGGCGAGCCCTTCCTGCGGAAGCTCTTCGAACCCCTGGGCTACACCGTCACCGCCACGCGGCATGCGCTGGACGAGACACTCCAGGACTGGGGCCACAGCCGCTACTTCACCGTCACGCTGGAGGCCCACACGCGCCTGAGTGACTTGCTCACGCACCTCTACGTGCTGATTCCCGTGCTGGATGACGACAAGCACTACTGGGTGGGCGACGAGGAGGTGGAGAAGCTCCTGCGGCACGGGGAGGGCTGGCTGGCGGCGCACCCGGAGCGGGACATCATCACCCGGCGCTACCTGCGTCACCGCAAGAGCCTCGCGCGCGAGGCGCTGGAGCGGCTCTCCGGTGACGAAGCGCCCGAGCCAGAGGAGGGCGCGCAGGCGCGCAACCAGGAGGAGGCCGCGCTCGAATCGCGGCTGAGCCTCAACGAGCAGCGGCTGCAGGCCGTGGTCGCCGTCCTCAAGGAGAGCGGTGCCACGCGCGTGGTGGACCTGGGCTGCGGCGAGGGCAAGCTGCTCCGGGCCCTGCTCAAGGAGCGGCAGTTCACCGACATCCTCGGCATGGACGTGTCCTTCCGTTCGCTGGAGATCGCCCGGGAGCGGCTGGATTTGGACCGGATGTCGGAGCTTCAGCGGCGACGGATACAGCTCCTCCACGGCTCCCTCATGTACCGGGACGCGCGGCTGGCCGGGTATGAAGCCGCCTCCGTCAACGAGGTCATCGAGCACCTGGACCCGCCGCGGCTCGCGGCCTTCGAGCGCGTCCTCTTCGAAGCCGCCCGGCCCAACGTGGTGGTGCTCACCACGCCCAACGCCGAATACAACGTGCGTTTCGAATCGCTCCCCGCGGGCACCTTTCGCCACCGCGACCACCGCTTCGAGTGGACCCGGGCCGAGTTCGAGTCCTGGGCCCAAGGCCTCTGCGAGCGCTTCGGCTACAGCGTTCGCTTCCTCCCGGTGGGACCCCCGGACCCGGACGTCGGTGCGCCGACCCAGATGGCGGTGTTCGCGCGATGAAGCTCACGATTCCTGAACTCTCCCTGGTCCTGCTCATCGGTCCTTCCGGCGCGGGCAAGTCCACCTTCGCGCGCCGGCACTTCAAGCCGACCGAGGTCCTGTCATCGGATGCCTACCGGGGCATCGTCTCCGATGACGAGAACAGCATGGAGGCCACGAAGGACGCGTTCGAGACGCTGCGCTTCGTCGCGGCCAAGCGGCTGGCGCGGGGGCTGCTCACCGTCATCGACGCGACCAGCGTGCAGCCAGAGGCGCGCAAGCCGCTGGTGGAGCTCGCGCGCGAGTTCCACGTGCTGCCCGTGGCGGTGGTGCTCGACGTCCCCGAGAAGACATGCCAGGAGCGCAACCGGCAGCGGCCTGACCGGGCCTTCGGTGCGCATGTGGTGCGCAACCAGCTCCAGCAACTGCACCGCTCGCTGCGAGGGCTGGAGCGCGAGGGCTTCCGCCATGTCCACGTGCTGAAGCCGGAGGTGCTGGAGGCCATCGAGTTCGTGCGGCAGCCGCTGTGGAACAACCGCAAGCACGAGCACGGGCCCTTCGACATCATCGGCGACGTCCATGGGTGCCGGGAGGAGCTGGAGGCGCTGCTGGGCAAGCTGGGCTACGAGGTGCGTCCCCGCGCGGACGGTGCGCCAGGGTTCGACGTGCGTCCGCCCGAGGGCCGCAAGGCCCTCTTCGTGGGAGACCTGGTGGACCGGGGCCCGGACACGCCGGGCGTGCTCCGGCTCGTCATGGGCATGGTGGCGGCGGGCAGCGCCCTGTGCGTCCCGGGGAATCACGAAGTGAAGCTGATGCGCAAGCTGCGCGGCCGGGACGTGAAGGTGTCACACGGGCTGGCCCAGTCGCTGGAGCAGCTCGAGCGTGAGCCGCCCGAGTTCCACAAGGCGGTGGTGGACTTCATCGACGGGCTCGTGTCGCACTACGTCCTCGACGAGGGGCGACTGGTGGTGGCGCACGCGGGCCTCAAGGCGTCCATGCAGGGCCGTGGCTCCGGCCGGGTGCGTGAGTTCGCCCTGTACGGGGAGACGACGGGCGAGACGGACGAGTTCGGTCTGCCCGTGCGCTTCAACTGGGCCGCGGAGTACCGGGGCAAGGCGGCGGTGGTGTACGGGCACACGCCGGTGCTGGAGGCGGACTGGCTCAACAACACGCTCTGCGTGGACACGGGCTGCGTGTATGGCGGCAAGCTGACGGCGCTGCGTTATCCGGAGCGGGAGCTCGTCTCGGTGCCCGCGGCGCGGGCCTACGCGGAGTCCATCCGGCCGCTGGGCGGTGCCGTCACGCCAGGGAGCGGGCTGAGCGCGCAGCAGGTCCATGACGACCTGTTGGACATCGAGGACGTGCGGGGCAAGCGCGTGGTGACGACGCGGCTGAGCCAGAACGTGACGGTGCGCGAGGAGAACGCCACGGCGGCGCTGGAGGCGATGAGTCGGTTCGCCATTGACCCGAAGTGGCTCATCTACCTGCCGCCGACGATGTCGCCCTCGGAGACGAGCAAGGCGCAGGGCTACCTCGAACACCCGGCGGAGGCGTTCGCCTACTACCGCAAGGAGGGGGTGGCGAAGGTCGTGTGCGAGGAGAAGCACATGGGCTCGCGCGCGGTGGTCGTGGTCGCCCGCGACGAGGCGGCGGCCCTCCGGCGCTTCGGCGTCACGACGGGCGCGCCAGGCGTCTGCTACACGCGCACGGGGCGCCGCTTCTTCACGGACACGGGGCTCGAAGCGGCGTTCCTGGCGCGGGTGCGCGCGGCGCTCACCGCGTCGGGGTTCTGGGAGGCGCACCAGACGGACTGGGCGTGCCTCGACGGGGAGCTGATGCCCTGGTCCTTCAAGGCCCAGGAGCTGCTGCGCGACCAATACGCTTCGGTGGGGGCGGCCTCGCGCGCGGCCCTCACGGACGTGGTGTCGGTGCTGGCGCAGGCGGTGGGGCGCGGGCTGGAAGTCGGGGAGCTGGCCACACGCTTCGGCGAGAAGGCGCGCAGCGTGGAGCGGTACGTGGAGGCCTACCGGCGCTACTGCTGGCCGGTGCATTCGCTGGAGGACGTGCGGTTCGCGCCCTTCCACCTGCTGGCGACGGAAGGGGTGGCGCACCTGGACAAGGACCATGTGTGGCACATGGAGACGCTCGCGCGGGTGTGCCAGGCGGACGCGACGTTGCTGGTGGCGACACCGTTCCGCGTGGTGGCGCTGGAGGATGACTCCGCGGTGGCGGAGGGCGTGCGCTGGTGGGAGGAGCTCACGGCGCGAGGAGGGGAGGGCATGGTGGTCAAGCCGCTCGACTTCGCGGTGCGTGGGCGCAAGGGGCTGCTCCAGCCGGCCATCAAGTCGCGAGGGCCGGAGTACCTGCGCATCATCTACGGTCCGGAGTACACCGCGCCCGCGAACCTGGAGCGGCTGCGTCAGCGGGGCCTGTCCACGAAGCGCTCCCTGGCGCTGCGTGAGTTCGCGCTCGGGGTCGAAGGCCTGGAGCGGTTCGCGCGAGGCGAGCCGCTGCGTCGCGTGCACGAGTGTGTCTTTGGCGTCCTCGCCCTGGAGAGCGAGCCGGTGGACCCACGGCTTTGATGTAGGCTTTGGGGCGGGAGCGCCGTGACGAACAGGCGCCTCAGGCAGTGGGTGCGAGCCGCACCGCGCTGAAGTCCGTGGCGGCGGCATCCCGGTTGTGCGGGGCGCAACCGGCCCATGCGGGCAAGGGGAGAGCCAGCCCCCGCGGGCGCTGGTGCCTGGCGAAGGCGCTCGCCAGAATTCCCAATCACATGCGAACGAACTTCGTGGGTGCCGCGCTTCTCCTGCTGGCTGCTTGTGATTCCTCTTCGTTGGACCCTGGGCCCGAAGACCCGCCGTCCCTGCACCAGGTGACGCGGGTGGAGGCGGTCCAAGGCGTCGAGTTGGAGGTGCTCGACTATGGCGGTCAGGGGCCGGCGCTCGTGTTCCTCGCGGGCATGGGCAGCACGGCCCACATCTTCGACGCGCTGGCGCTCGAGTTCCGGGACACACACCACGTCTACGCGCTCACCCGCCGTGGCTACGGCGCCTCGGATTGGCCCGACACCGGCTATGACACCGCCACGCTGGCCGCGGACGTCCTGGGGGCGCTGGACACGCTGGGGCTGTCGAAGGCGTCATTCGCCGGCCACTCCCTGGCGGGGGACGAGTTGACGTGGCTGGCGCTCCACCACCCCGAGCGCGTGGAGGCGCTCGTCTACCTGGACGCCACCGACAGCCGGGGCGAGATTGCCGCGTTCCTGGAGGGCGAGCCGTTGCCGCCGCTGCCCTTCTCCGTGCTCGACGGCCTCCCTTCACGGCAGGCGGTGGCGGAGCGGCTGGCGCAAGACTTGGGCGGAGGGCTCCCCGCGCACGAGGTCGAACAGGCGTATGAGTTCGACGCCGCGACCGGGGCCTACCTGCGCGAGCGCCGCCATCCCGGCGCCACGGAGCAGTCCGTCCGGGGCGCGGCCATCCTGGACCTCACGGACGTGCGGGGACCGGTGTTGTCCCTGTCGGACGGGCAGGGCTTCACCCCGTGGGTGGAGGCCCTGGCGGCGGCTGAGTCGCTGCCGCTGGAGTTCCGGGAGAAGGCCCGCGGCTTCCTGCCCACCATCCGGCGGCACGAGACGGACCTGGAGGCCGCGCTGCGACGTCATCCCGGCTGGAGGCACCTGCAACTGGAGGGCGCGGGGCACTACATCTGGCTGACGAACCGGGCGGAGGTCGTGACGCGGATGCGCGACTTCTTCGCCGCCACCGCCGCGCCGTAGCACGCCCCCCGCCGGCGTTGTCTGTCCGAGCCACATGCCCGGCAGAGCGCCACAGAGAACGGCTCAGCTCCGCTGCGCGTAGTACTCCACGATGAAGGGCTCGTTCACGTCCACGGGGATTTCCTCCCGCTCGGGCAGGCGCATGTAGCGCAGCCCTTCGCCCTCCCCCAGCACCTGGACGTAAGCGGGCACGGGCCGCGACTTCATCCGGCTGAAGGACTCCTGCACCACGGCGAGCTTCAGGTTCGCCGTGTGGAAGCGGACTTCGCTGCCAGGCTTGACGCGGAAGCTGGGGATGTCCGCCCGCTTGCCGTCCACCTGGAGGTAGCCGTGGCGCACGAACTGCCGAGCCTGGCGGATGCTGGTGGCCAGCCCCGCGCGCAGCACCAGCGAGTCCAGCCGGCTCTCCAGGAGCTGCAGCAGCACCGTGCCGGTGTTGCCCGGGGCCTGGCGCGCCTCCTTGAAGGCCGCACGGCACTGATGCTCCAGCAGGCCGTAGTACAGCTTCAGCTTCTGCTTCTCCCGCAGCCGGCGCGCGAAGTCGCTCACGCTGGTGCGCGCGGTGGCACCGTGCTGGCCAGGTGGATAGGGCCGGCGCAGCACCGGGTCCTTGTCCGGGTCCTTCGCGGTGACGCGCGAAAGCGGAATCCCCAGCCGACGACACATCTTTCCCCGCGGTCCCAAGTCGCGTGCCACGTGTTCCTCCGACCATCTCCCGGTGTCCGAACTGGAGATGAAGTTGATAATCAGTATCAATTTCAATACTCCCGGTTCGGGCCCGGGGTCAAGCCCGGAATTCGAGGTGGGGACGCGGGCGCGGGCTGGACGGGGCCAATCAACCGCCGCGCGGCGCCGTCTCTCGTCGGAAGATGGCGCCCGCGAGCACCGCCACGACGGTGACGCCGGCGTAGGCCACGAGGCCCGCGGCCACCATGGCGAACAAGGCGGAGAGCCCCGCGTCGAGCCGCGCGGCGACGAACCACCCGGCGCCCGCGCTGATGACCAGGCGCGAGGTGCCCGCCAGGAAGGGCCACAGCACGCGGCCCGCCCCCTGCGCGGCGAACGCGAGCACGAAGCCCAGGCCCAGCAGTCCGTAGAACGGCGCCACGATGCGCAGGTAGTCCAGGCCCGGCGCCACGACAGCCGGCTCGCGGCTGAAGGCATGGAGCCAGACTTCTGGCGCCAGCGCCGCCGCCAGCCCAATGACTCCCGCCGCCACGAAGCCCAGCCCGCCGCCCAGCCAGGCGATGCGCCGGGCGCGCTCGTGCTGTCCCGCGCCCACGTTGGTCCCCACCAGCGTCAGCACGGCGGTGCCCAGGCCAAAGAGAATTGGAATGATGAGGTAGTCCAGACGCGAGGCCATGCCGTAGCCCGCCAGCGCCTCCACGCCGAACATTCCCACGACGCCGGTGATGACCATCACCATCAGGTTGGGCTGCAGCGTGCTCAACGCCGTCAGCAGGCCCACGCGCAGGATGTCGCGGAGCAGGCGCGGCTCCACCGGCCCCTTCGTGAGTTGGACCGCGGCCCGTCCGGACGCCATGTATCGCAGCAGCCAGAGCGCCGCGCCCGCATAGAACAGCGTCATCGCGAGCCCCGCGCCCGCCAGCCCCAGGGCCGGCACCGGGCCAAAACCGAAGATGACCCCTGGCGTCACCACGAGGAAGACGGCGGCGCCCACCAGCGTCACCAGCGCAGGGACGCGCACCTCGCCCGCGCCGCGCAGCGCCGCCGCGAGCAGGTTCACCAGCCAGAAGGGAATCGAGCCCGCGAACACATAGTTCGAATACTGGAGCGCGGCGTCCAGCGCGCCCGCCCGTCCACCCAGCGCCGTGTACAGCGCGGGGCCACTCATCCAGGCGAGGACGCTGAAGAACAGGCCAATGGCCAACGCCAACACCACGGCATGCCAGACCAGGGCATTCGCATCGTCCCGCCGGTTCGCGCCCAGGGCTCGGGCCACCGCGGAGGCCACGCCGCTGCCAATGCCTCCGTTGGACATCATCGTCATCAACATCACGACGGGGAAGACGAGGGAGACGCCCGCCAGCGCCTCCGTGCCCAGGAAGCTCGCGTACCAGTTCTCCGCCACGCCCACCAACGACTGGGCAATCAGGACCAGCGTGGTGGGCACGGCGAGCTGGAGCAGGGGCTTCAGGAGCGGGCCCCGCAGCATCGCGTCTTGAAATGATGCGCGCCCGGGGAGCGCGGAAGGCGTGGACCCGGGCGTTGCCTCCTGCGCCGGAGCTGCGTCGCTGCTGGCTGCGTCACCCATGGGACGTCACCTCACGCGCTCAGCGCACCAAGATAGCCACCGGAGGACAAGCCTTGTTTGACCATGCGGCTCACGTCGTCGGCGAGCACTTCCTCCTCGCTGGCCTCCAGCGCGGTCAGCGTGAGACGCACCACGTCTGTAGGATTCGCCCGTCGCGTGGCGACCTGCTGGGGCCTGCGCTCAGGGCTGGATGGCCACCTTGAAGACGCCGTCACGGCGCTCGCCGAAGAGGGCGTAAACCTCCTGGATGTCCGCGAGCTTGAAGCGGTGGGTGATGAGCGGCGACAGGTCGACGCGCTGGTGGTGCACCAGGTCCATGAGGCGGCGCATGCGCTCCTTGCCTCCTGGACACAGGGTGGTGACGATGCGGTGGTCCCCCAGGCCGGCGGAGAACGCGTCGTAGGGCAACTGGAGCTTGCCCGAGTACACGCCCAGGCTGGACAGCGTGCCCGCGGGCCGCAGGCAGCGCAGCGCGCTCTCGAAGGTCTGCTGGGTGCCCAGCGCCTCGATGGCCACGTCGGCGCCGCCGCCCGTGAGCCGCTTCACCTCGGCCACCACGTCCTGCTGACGGTAGTCGAGCACCACGTCCACGCCCATCCTCCGCGCCATCTTCAGGCGCGCCTCATCGCCGTCCACGCCCACCACGAGCGAGGCGCCCATCAACCGCGCGCCAATGGAGGCGCACAGGCCGATGGGACCCTGTGCGAAGACGACCACCGCATCGCCGATGCGCACGCCGCCCGCCTCCGCGCCGCTGAAGCCCGTGGATGCGATGTCCGACAAGAGGACGACCTGCTCATCCGTGAGCCCGTCCGGAATGGGCGCGAGGTTGGCCTGCGCGGAGGGGATGCGGATGTACTCGGCCTGAGCGCCATCCTGGGTGTTGCCCATGCGCCAGCCGCCCAGGGCCTCCCAGCCCGCGCCGTGGCCGCACTGCGAGAGGTGGCCGGACAGGCAGGCCCTGCATTGTCCACACGGGGTGATGGCGCCCACGAGGACACGCTGCCCCGGGCGATAGTCCGTCACGCCGGGGCCAAGCTCCTCGATGACGCCCACGGGCTCGTGACCGATGACGAGCCCTGGGCGCACCGGGTACTCGCCTCGGACGATGTGCAGGTCCGTGCCGCAGACCGTGGTCAGCGTCATCCGGATGACCGCCTCGCCGGCTCCCGCGTGGGGGCGCTCCACCTCTTCGATGCCAAAGCGGTTCACCGCCTGAAAGACATTGGCTCGCATGCTCTCCCCCCGTGGCTCGTGGATGCCCACCCGTGAAGTCTTGGCACGGTGCTGGAAGGTGTCATCCGCTCGGGCGTGGAGGCGGCGGTGGCGTTCGTGCCGGGCGCATGCTCGGGGGCATGGGGATGTGGCAGTGGCTCGGGCCCGCGCGCTCCGGGCCCGGGTGGATGTCATCTCCTGACATCGGCCGCATCGTCCTCGGTGAGTCGCGCCCGCGCAATCAGGCGTCTACTTCAGGGGGCGGTACCATGAGCGTCTCACCGGACACGCAGAAGCCACCGCAAGCCGAGCAGCCGGAGGTGGCCGCCGCGCCTCGTCTGCGCTGGTTCAGCGAGCTGTCCCGCGAGGACGTCGCGCTGGCGGGTGGCAAGGGCGCGAACCTGGGCGAGATGACGCGGGCAGGGCTGCCCGTCCCGCCGGGCTTCGTCATCACCGCCGCCGCCTTCCAGGAGGCCATGGCGCCGGTACGTGCCCGGCTGAGCGCGCTCTGGGCACAGGTGGACCCGGATGACCCTTCGTCACTGACCCAGGTGACCCAGCAGCTCCGTGCGCAGGTGCGGAGCGCGCCCGTCCCGGAGCGGCTGCGCGCTTCCATCCTGGAGGCGTATCAACAACTGGGCGCGGACCGGGCCGTGGCGGTGCGCTCCTCGGCGACCTCGGAGGACTCGGTGGCCACGTCCTTCGCGGGGATGCACGAATCCTTCACCCACGTGCTGGGCGAGGACGCCTTGATGGACGCGCTGCGGGCATGCTGGGCTTCGGCCTATGGCGAGCGCGTGGTGTCCTACCGCAAGGCGGCGGCGCTGACCGAGGAGCCCGCCATCGCCGTGGTGGTGCAGGCGATGGTGGATGCGTCCCGCGCGGGCGTCATGTTCACCGCGGACCCGTCCTCGGGAGACACCGGCCGCATCGTCATCGAGGCGGCCTGGGGGCTGGGAGAGGTCGTGGTGGGCGGGCAGGTGGAGCCGGATACGTATTACGTCACCAAGAAGGAGCCTCGCGTGCGCGAGGTCCGGGTGGGCGACAAGAGTGTCCGCCTGGTGCGCGATGTCGAAGGCCACACGCAGCGCGAGACGCTGAGTCCGGAGCAGGCCCACGAGCGCGTGCTGAGCGACGTGGCGGTGCTGGAGCTGGCGCGGTTGGGACTGCGGGTGGAGCAGCACTACGGCGCGCCGCAGGACATCGAGTGGGCGGAGGAGCGCGGCCGGTTGTACCTGGTGCAGACGCGTCCGATTACCACGTTGGGCAAGCCCGCCGCCGCGCCTCCGCCGGAGGAAGGCCACGCGGGCAAGGCGCTGGTGCGGGGACTGAGCGCGTCGCCTGGAGTGGCGGCGGGCCGGGTGCGGGTGCTGGCGTCACCGGCAGCGGGCGGGCAGCTCCAGCCGGGTGAGGTGCTGGTGGCCGAGATGACGTCGCCGGATTGGGTCCCCACCATGCGGCGGGCCGCCGCCATTGTCACGGACCGAGGCGGCATGACGTGCCACGCCGCCATCGTCAGCCGGGAGCTGCGCAAGCCCTGCGTCGTGGGCACACGCACCGCCACGCGCACGCTGCGAGATGGCGAAGCGGTGACGGTGGATGGCTCGACGGGAGAAGTCCGGGAGGGACAGGAAGCGCCACGTCCGCGGGCGGCGGAGGCGACCGCCAGCGCGCCCACGGTGGGCACGGCCCCGGTGCTGGCCACGCGCCTCTACGTCAACCTGGCCCTGCCCGCGCAGGCCCGCGAGGCCGCGGCGCTCCCGGTGGATGGCGTGGGCCTGCTGCGCGCCGAGTTCATGCTCACGGAGGCGCTGGGCGGTGTGCATCCGCGCAAGCTGATCGCGGAGGGCCGGAGCCGTGAGTTCGTGGAGCGCATGGCGGGGGCGCTGCTCCAGACGACGCGGGCCTTCCATCCGCGCCCCGTGGTGTACCGGACGACGGACTTCCGGACGAACGAGTTCCGCGGCCTGGACGGCGGCGCGGAGTTCGAGCCCGAGGAGTCCAACCCGATGATTGGCTTCCGGGGCGCCTACCGGTACCTGCGCGAGCCCGACGTGTTCAACCTGGAGCTGGAGGTGCTGGCGCGGGTCCGCGAGCAGACGCCCAACCTCCAGGTGATGCTGCCCTTCGTGCGCACGCTCTGGGAGCTGGAGGCGTGTCTGGAGCTCATCGCCCGCAGCCCGCTGGGGCGGCAGCGGGGCTTGAGGAAGTGGGTGATGGCGGAGGTGCCTTCCATCGTCTACCGCCTCCACGACTATGCGAAGTGTGGGATTGATGGCGTGTCCATCGGCTCGAATGATTTGACGCAGCTCGTGCTGGGCGTGGACCGGGACTCCGAGTCGTGCGCCGAGCTGTTCGACGAAGCGGACGCCGCGGTGCTGGCCGCCATTGGCGACATCATCCGCGGGTGCGAGGAAGCGGGCCTGACATCTTCACTGTGTGGGCAGGCGCCGTCGAACCGGCCGGACTTCGCGGAGCACCTGGTGCGCGCGGGGATTACGTCCATCTCCGTGGACCCGGCGGCGGTGCTCGCGACGCAGCGGGTGATTGCGGCCGCGGAGCAGCGGCTGCTGCTGGCCGCCTCGAAGCCGGCGACGCTTCAGGGTTGCCAAGGAGGGGAACGTCGCTCAGGGCTGCTTGTCGGGCGGTAGGGGAGCGGTGGTGGCCTCGACCTCCGCGGGCAGCGGCTCGGCATGGGCGGCAATCCGCGCTCGCTCTGCCGCCAGCTTGCGCGGCAGTTCGGGGTCTCCGATGGCGCGGAGCGCGTCGGCCGCGTGACGCCGGCTCTCTGGAATCCGGGTCTCGATGGCGAAGCGAAGCAGCGCCTCGGTGACGGAGGCCTTCCGCTGCTGGCCCAGGTAGAAGATGACGCCCAGCGCATACCACCGGGGCAGGGAAGGGACCTTGACCAGCCGGAGCGCGAGCACCTCGACGACCCGGTCCTGGAAGTGGCGCCCGAGATAGGAGGAGATTCCACTTGGGCTGGGAGCCAGTACGGGCGTCTTCGCGATTTGCCTGGGCAGGGCCTCGAGGTAGGCCAGGGCCTTGTCATTGTCGGGCGCCTTGCCCTCCACCCAGGCAATCAGCGTCCGGGCCAGGAGCCGGGGGAGCGGCGCCGGGTCCGCCAGATGGCGGCGGAGCTCCGCGACTGCCGCCGCACCTCTTCGGCGCAGCTGCGCCTCCGCGTTCAGATAGGCGTCATCCTGGGTGCTCAGCGCTTCATTGAAGAGTTCGCGCTCGGTCTTCATCGCTGTCTCGAGTTCCGCGGGGCAGCGCAATGTCGCACACGCGGCTTCCGAAGCGGACACTGCAGTGGCTTCAGGCTCGGGTCCGTCCGTGGCGGAGGACGTGGTGCTTGTTCCAGAGCAGGTAGGGGAGCAGCGCGAGCGTCCGCAGCACCAGGTAGACGCAGATATAGGGGAGCAGTCGCCGCCCCTGGTCGCTGGCGCTGGCGACGGCGAGCGCGATGGAGGGATTGCCGAAGACGGCGGCGAGCGCGAGGGCTGTCCGGTCCTCTGGCAGGGGCCCCCCCGCCAGGTGGCCCATCATCGCGGAGCCCAGCGTCATCACCAACATGCCCAGCAGCATCCAGTCATTCACGTCGTGCAACCTCGGACCGCTGATGACCAGCAGGGCGAGCACGGCGCAGACGAACACGGCCTTGAAGAGCCACAGCATGGGCCGCAGCAGGCGCCTCGCCAGCGCCGGGCGCCATGCGCGCAGGGTCCAGCCCGCGATGAGCGGCACCAGGAAGGGCATCATGACCTGCTGGATGAGCCGGGTGGTGGGCGGAGCCTGGAACACCGCCGGAAAGAAGGCACTGAGCAGCCGCAGCGTGAGCGGCAGGAGCAGGATGGCGGCCAGCGACAGCGTGAGGGACAGCGCCACCGTGAGGCTCAGGTCTCCACGCTGCCGGTAGGACGCGACGGCGACGCTGGGCACGCCGGGGCTGACGGCCATCAGCAGGATGATTCCCGCCGCGAGAGGCGGCAGCGGGAGGACATGCACCAGCACGAAGGCGAGCAGCGGGACACCCAGCAGCACGGTGGGAAGTCCCCGCGCGTAGGCCGGCAGGCGCATGGCGCGCCTCACGGCGCTCGCGTCGACGGCGAGCCCCAGGACGAACCCCATGAGCACGACGAGGTGCTGGACCGCGAACTCGACTGCGTGCCGCAGGCCCAGCGCGGCAATCACCCCGGTGTCCATGCGGAGAGGATGGCCACGGCCAGCCCCTGGGAGGCACGGCGGGGCGGCCAGCCGTGCATGCGTTCCTCGAAGTGGCCGCGGAGTCAAGGGGGCGGGCCTCACCCCTGGGAGGGATGGCCGCCAGGGCTCGCTCGCCTTGAAATCACCTCCGCGCCCGGACGCCTCGCATTCCCGGGCAGGGGGACGTGCCATGGACGCGAACCATCTGCTGGAGCTGGTCAAACGCTATCAAGACAACAAGGCGTTCATCTCCAATGAGGAGACCGCGAAGATCGCGTTGGTCGTCCCGTTCATCCGGAGCCTCGGCTACGACCCGAGCGTCCCGCGGGAGGTCCGCCTGGAGTACACGGCGGACTTCGTCCAGGGAGACGGCAAGAAGCTGCCGGACCGCATGGACTTCGCCATCTTCGACCAGACGGGCACCAAGCCGCTCATCGTCATTGAGACCAAGCCCCTGGGCACCGACCTCAAGGCCCGCGCGCAGCAACTGGCGCGCTACCTGTCACAGCTGCCGGAGCTCCACTTCGGCATCATCACCGACGGGTGCCACTACCTCTTCTTTGGAGACCTGGAGAACCCCAACGTCATGGACCCGGAGCCCTTCTTCACGTTCTCCCTGGAGGACACGAAGGCGGACTGGGTGAAGGTGGCCAAGTTCCTGTCCAAGTTCAGCCGTGAGGCCTTCAACGCGACGACGTTGATTACGGACGCGGAGAACAGCCGCTACCGGCAGGGGATGATAGACAAGCTCGCGTCCGCCCTGAAAGCGCCCGGCGAACACGAGGCCTTCCTCAGGTGGCTCACGGAGGACATCTACAAGGGCAAGCGGACCACCGCGGTGATGGAGCGGCTGGCGGATGTCGCGAGGGAGGCCATCGAGCCGACGCTGCTGCGGGTCATGGGCGACGACTTCCTGAACAAGCTCAAGGAGCGCATCCAGCGGCTCAATGAGGGCGCGGAGCCCGCGGTGGCGCAGGAGGGCGCCAACGTGGTGAAGCCGGAGTCGGCCAAGCCCTTCGAGGCGGAGGGCCGCGCCGCGCCTGACGAGAAGGGCCGCGCCGCCGTGGAGACCACCGAGACGGAGCTGGAGTTCTTCGGCGTGGTGCGGGACATCTGCGTCAAGAACGGCCACGCCGCCGAGGACATGCTCTACCGGGACACGGCGTCCTACTTCAACGTGTCCTTCAAGCGGCCCACGAAGTGGTTCGCCCGGTTCTTCGGCAATGGCAAGCGCAAGAGCATCGTCACCTGGGTGCCGGTGGACGAGGCCCGCGCCATCGCCGCGGGCTTCGAGGTGGAGGCGGCGCCCGCTGGGTTGGGCACCAGTCGCGTCTTCATCGAATCGGTGCCCCAGGTCTGGGCGCTGAAGGCGCTGGTGATTCGGAGCCTGGAGCTGTCCAAGACGGTGCGTGACGAGCCACCGTCTTCAGACGCCGCCACACAGGAGGACGGGAAGCCCGCCCTCAAGGTCATCACGGGCTGACTCAGCGCTTCGCGACGTGGATGTTGAAGTCGCCGCTGCCCAGGCTGCGCCACAGGCGCAGCCACAGCGGGAGGAAGGCCTCCGTGCCTCGGGCGGTGGTGATGTCCCCCAGGTCGATGACGTGCTTCCAGCCAAAGCCCTCCTTGAGGAGCTTCGTCACCAGGGCCTTGGCCTCCGCGTCATTGCCGGACACGAAGACGTCGTGGTCTCCCGGCACGCGCGCTGACTCCACCATCACCTGGCAGTTCATGGTGTTGAGCGCCTTGACGACCTTGAGGTCCGGGAAGGCGCGCTGGAGCTGTTCGCCCAGGGAGTCATCCGGCGCCGTCCTACCTGGCCCGGCACGGGACCCCCGAGCGCCCGGCGGACCTGGCCCGGCACACCTGCCTGAAGTTCGTGGACCCACGAGGCCGCGCCCGGGAGTGGCGCTTCCAGGAGACGCCGGGCGGGCCAGCGCGGGTGGTGCGCACGGACGCCGCCATGGACGTCGACTTCGGTCCGGCCCTGCTGGACCTGGCGGCGGCGGGCGCGGGCCTCTGCCAGGTGCTGGACTTCATGCGCGACGCGCGGACGCAAGACGGCTCCCTGGTGGAGGTGCTCGCGAGCTACGCGGCCGAAGGGCCTCCGGTCCACGCGGTGTTCCTGGCGGGCCGCCGCGCCGTGCCCAGGGTCCGGGTGCTCCTCCAGGCGCTCTCCGAGGCGCTGGGCGCTCCGCCGGAGCAGGCGCGCGGCGCCGCTCCCGCCGCGCAGCGCCGCACCGGGCGGAGGTCCGCCCCGCGCTGAGCGGACCTCTGGAGGGCCGCGGTGCTCACGCCGCCGCGCGAAGCGACGTGAGTCCCATGGCCTTGAGGGCCAGCACGCCCACCACGGCGAAGGCCTGCCCGCCGAGCAGCGCGACGCCCAGGGGCGTGAGATCCTGGGCGTGCATGACGACGAGCAGCACGCTGCCCACCACCCAGGCGGCGTCCACCAGGACGTGCACCAGGGCCGCGCCCAGGACGGGCTGCTTGAGCCCGACCCAGAGGTTGAAGGCGGACCATGGCAGCAGGAAGAGGCCTACGCCGAACAGGAAGCTGGGCGGCAGCGTCCACCCCGCGAGCTGGGTGAGGGTGGGCGCCAGGAGCAACAAGGCCACGCCCATGAGGAGCGAGGCGGCGGCGTCGAAGCGGTAGACGAAGCGGGGATTGCGAAGCAGGTGGGGCATCATCTGGGCTCTCCGGTTGGGCGGGAACGGGAGCACAGTGTTCCTGGCGGGGAAGGTTCTCAATTACCTCGAAGGTCATCGTCCCGCGTCACGCGCTGGGGCAGTCTGGGCTCGGAAAGGGACACGGCGATGATTGGACCCCTGCTCAAGGAATGGAGAACGCTGCGCGGCAAGAGCCAGTTGGCCCTGTCGCTGGAGGCGCAGGTATCGGCGCGTCACCTGTCGTTCCTGGAGTCGGGCCGCTCCGGAGCCAGTCAGGACATGGTGCTGCGGCTGGCGGAGGCACTGGGGCTGGGCCTGCGGGACCGCAACGCCCTGCTGGTGGCGGCGGGGTTCGCGCCTCAATTCGGCGAGCGCGGCTGGCACAGCGCGGAGCTGGCGGAGGTCCGGCGGGCCGCGGGACTCATCCTCGCGTCGCATGAGCCGTATCCCGCCATCGTGGTGGATTCGACCTCGACGGTGCTCGATGCGAATCCGGGCGCGCTCGCGATGATGGGACAGACGCGCGAGGCGCTGGGGCACGTCAACTTGATGGACCTCGTCTTCGTGCCCGGGCCCGTGCGCTCGGCCATTGGCAACTGGGAGGAGATCGCGGGGTATCTGCTCCACCGGCTGCGGGAGGGCGTGCGCATGCGAGGCCCCCGCTCACCCGTGGCGTCAGTCCTGTCCCGCGTTCTGGCGCAGCCAGGTGTCGAGGCGTTGACCGCGCTGCGGCCCGCCAACGCCGGCTCGGTGCTGGTGCCCTTGACGTTCACCCGGGAGGGCGTGACGACCCACTGGTACACCACGCTCACCAGCTTCGGCGCTCCCCAGGATGCGCTGGTGGAGGAAATCACCATCGAGCAGTTCCATCCGATGTGATGGATGATTCCCCGCGGGCCGCGTCGTTGCGTCTGGCGCGGTCCATTTCCAACTGAAGGGGAGCGCCGGGGACGGCGGCCATCCAGCCAGGGAGTCAGGCAAGTTCGGAGACACGAAGGCGTTCAGCGGCTTCTCGGTGCGCGACGTGGCGGACATCGACAAGGCGGTGGAGGAGCTCACCCGCCGAGGCGTGCGCTTGGAGCGGTATGACGGCTTCGACGCGGATGCGAAGGGCATCGTCCGCGGTGACATGGGGCCGCCCATCGCCTGGTTCAAGGACCCTTCGGGCAACGTGCTGGCCGTCTTGCAGACGCTGGCCTGATGGATGGAGCCGAGCGTCTTCCGCGGCGTGTGGGGCCCGTCGGGCAATCAGGGAGTGCGGGGCCCGCTGGTCAGCGTGTGCCACTGTCCGTCGTGAATCCGCCCGATGGTGTGGTCCGCGAAGGACCAGACGCCGTCGGAGGCACCCCGCAGCACGGTGAACTGCAACGGCGCTTCTTTCTGGAGCTTCAGGGGGCGCAGCGTCTGGCCGGACGCATGGTCGATGCCAGCCAGATGCGCGACGTAGAGCGTCCCCTGGTGCGCCGCGATGCCCCAGTAGTCACGGTCCCCGTCGACCGGCGTGAGGTCGCTCCATTCGTCCCCGCTGCCCGTCATCACGGCTCCGCTCTTCCCGCAGAGGGCGTAGCCCTGCTCCAGCTTGCAGATGGCGGTCAGTGAGGTGTGGATTGGCAGTGCCAGTATCTGCCACGTGCTGCCATTGAAGTGGGCGGCGTAGCCATCGGAGGCCACCGCGATGAAGTCCTCGCGGCTGTTGCCGGCGAGGTCCTCGATGGTGACAGGCTCTCCGTCCACCGTCAGGGGCGGAAGGGAGTCGAAGCGCTCGCCGTTCAAGCAGTACACCTGGCCCACGGAGCCGGCGCAGAGCACGTCTCCGCCGAGCACGCGAAGGCGGCGCAGTGGCCCCTTGTGGGTGACCGCCCCGTTGGCGAAGGGCTTGCGCGACGCGCGGAGCGCATCCCGCGTCTTGGGCGTCTTCCAATCGAAGCGGACGACGGTGCCGTTCTCCCCCAGGACGTAGGCCTCTCCGCCCGGGGTGGCGTCCACCGACAGGATGGCCTCGTTGGAGAGGCCGAACTCCAGCCATTCGCCGTCTTGACGGACGCCGACGCGATTCTTGGGCGCGTCCTCGTCATCGCCCACGGTGCAGGCGGCGATGACCACGCCAGGGGCCGGGCTGACGCCTTCCTGGATGAAGGCGTCCTGAAGGAACTCGGCATCGGGGATTCCAGGCATGGCGACGGCTTTCTCGTGCGGAGGCCCCGGCCCGGGATGGACGGGCCGAGGCGGAACCGCTGCGTTGTGGGTCGCCGAACGTATCACCCGCGGTGGACGCAGGGGCCCGTGAGAACAGCGGGCCCGCCTGCGTCAGGGACGCACTTCGGTTCGGCGGTGAATCCCCATGTCCGTTCTCGGCGTGGTGGTGGTCGTGCTGGCTCCCAGGCTCTTCTTCCACGGGAAGGTGAGTGCCAGCGCGATGCCCGACAGACCCACGATGGAGTAGATGAGCCGGCTGAGCGCGCTCATCTCTGTTCGTGTATCGCCGCCGAACAGCGCGTTCACGAGGTTCCAATTGAAGAAGCCAATCAGGCCCCAGTTGATGGCGCCGATGATGGCCAGGACGGCCATCGCCTTGGCGATCCCTCCTCTGGTTCGGTCCGCGTCCGCTCGTTCCATGGCTCGTATCCTTGGCTAGGTGTGTTCCACTCGTGCAGGTGGGTGATGCCTCCCGGATAAGGTGTTGCTCCGGCGCGTTCTGGCTACTCCACCGGCATTGATTGTCCGGCTCGGTGCTTCGACTGCCGTGCGGCTCAGCGGGAGTCGGTGTCCGCCAGTCGCTCGGGAATGCGCGCGACGAGGAGGTCGATGGCCGCGCGCACCTTCGAGGTCAGGTGCTTGCTCTGGGGCCACACCGCGTAGATTTCATTGTCATAGGGGCGCTGCGTCTCCAGCACCTCGACGAGCCTTCCGCCGCGCAGGTGCTCCGCGATGAGCCAGCGCGGGAGCCACGCCAGCCCGGTCCCCTGCACCGCGGCGTCCATGATGGTCTCCACGTCGTCGAAGCGCATGCGCGCCTGGACGGTGATGCGCTGCTCGCCGCCCTGGCCGTCCGGAAAGCGCCAGGGCTTGTTGACACCGTTGCGGCCGTAGACGACCGCGTCGTGCTGGCTCAGGTCCTTGAGTGTCTTCGGGCGGCCACGGCGCTTCAGGTAGCCGGGCGCGGCGCAGACGGACATCGTCTGGACGCCCAGCCGGCGCGCCGTCAGTCCCGCGTGGTCCGCTAGCGGCGCGACGCGGAGCGCCAGGTCGTAGCCTTCCTCGACGAGGTCGACCACCCGGTCACTGAAGGCCATTTCCAGCTCCAGTCCTGGGTGCTGGAGGACCAGCTCGCGCAGCAGCGGCGCGGCGCAGTACCGGCCGAACATCATGGGCGCGCTGACGCGCAGGCGGCCCGTGGGCGCGCGCCGCCCGGAGTCCAGCGCCGTCTCCGCCGCCTCCAGCTCCGCCAGCGCGCGCACGCAGCGCTCATAGAAGGCCTGGCCGTCCTCGGTGAGGCTCTGCCGGCGCGTGGTGCGCTGGAACAGCCGGGTCTCCAGCCGCTCCTCCAGCCGCGCGATGCTCTTCCCCACGGCCGAGCGTGAGAGCCCCATGCGCTCCGCGGCGAGGGCGAAGCTTCCTGCTTCCACGGCCTGCACGAAGGCGAAGACGCCCCCAAGGCGGTCCATCATGACGCTGCTCCCATTGGTGCCCTCGCGTCTCCAGTGACTCGACAAAGTGTCGCCACTGGCGACACTGCTTCGTCCGTATAGCTCCCTCATCACTTTCATGCAGGACGCGGAGCGGACGATGGGCGCAACGATGAAGCGTTGGCAGGCGAAGCAGGCGGGACGGGCGCACCTGGAGCTGGCGGAGGTGGAGATTCCCTCTCCGGGTGCAGGTGAGGTGTTGATCCGTGTGTCGGCCGTCTCCCTCAACTACCGCGAGAAGCTGATGCTCGACGGGGGCGGCTACCTGACGGCGCACCAGCCCTTCACGCCGGCCTCGGACATGGCGGGCGTGGTGGTCGCGGCGGGCGCGGGCGTGCACCGCTTCAAGGAAGGGGCCCGCGTCATCGCCAACTTCCAGACGGACTGGGTGGATGGGCCCGTGCCGCGTGGGACGGTGCGCAGCCTGGGGGGAAACGCGCCGGGCGTGCTGGCCGAGTACGTCATCATGCCGGAGCCGTGGCTGGTGGCGTCGCCCGGAACACTGGATGACGTGCAGGCGAGCACGTTGCCGTGCGCCGGCCTCACCGCGTGGACGTCCCTGGTGGAGCTGGGCGGGCTGCGCCCGGGGCACACGGTGGTGACGCAGGGCACGGGAGGCGTGTCCCTGTTCGCGGTGCAGCTCGCCGCCGCCATGGGCGCGGAGGTCATCGTGCTCTCGGGGGACGAGGACAAGCTGGCGCGCGTGAAGGCCCTGGGCGCCGCGCACGGCATCCATCGTCGTCACACCCCGGAGTGGCACACGGCGGTGCTCGACCTGACGCGAGGCGCGGGGGCCGACCACATCCTGGAGCTGGTGGGCGGGGAGAACCTGGGCCGCTCGGTGAAGGCGCTCGCGTCGGACGGGCGCGTCTCACTCATCGGCGTGTTCGAGGGCTTCGAGAGCCGCTTCCCGGTGCAGCCCTTGTTCCTGAGCTCCGGCGTCATCCAGGGCATCTTCGTCGGACACCGGCGCGGGCTGGAGAACCTGGTGCGCGCGGTGGACCGGCTGGCATTGAAGCCCGTGGTCGACGCTGTCTATCCGCTCGAGGCGCTGCCCACGGCGCTCGAACATCTGGACCGCGGGCCGTTTGGCAAACTGGTCATCACGGCTTGACCTGGAGTCGCGCATGCCGTCGGGCGTAGTGTCCCGGGCGGCATGCGCACACTCTACGGACTCAGCTACTCGCCCTGGACGGAGAAGGCTCGCTGGGCGTTGGACCACCACCGCGTCGCCTATCGCTACCGCGAACACCTGCCGCTCATCGGTGAGCCGCTGCTGCGCTGGCGTACGCCACGGGGTGTACGCCCCGCCGTGCCGTTGCTCATCGACGAGGGCGAGGCGTTCCCCGGCTCGTTCGTCATCGCGCGGCGCGCGGAGGAGCTGGGGCAGGGGGAGCCCCTCTTCCCCGCCGCGGACCTCCCGGTGATTCAGCGCTGGGATGACGACAGCGAGCAGGGCCTCGCCGCCGCGCGCGTCAGGGTGGTGGCGGCGTTGCTGGAGAATCGTCAGGCCCAGATGGAGAGCCTTCCCTCGTTCCTGCCCGAGGGGCTCCGGTCGGTGCTGGCGCCGGCCGCGAGGCTGGGCGCGCGCTTCGTGGCCCGCAAGCACCAGACGCCCGCGGACATCGACGCCGCCGTCCATGACAAGGTCATCCCCACGCTGGAGCGCCTGCGCGCGGCCCTGGGCGGCCGGCCCTACCTGCTGTCGCGCTTCAGCTACGCGGACGTCACGGCCGCGGTGCTGCTCCAGTTCGTGCGGCCGGTGGACGACCGCCACCTTCCCCTGGGCCCAGGGACGCGAGCGATGTGGAGCGACGCGGCGCTCGCCTCCCGCTTCCCGGACCTGCTCGAGTGGCGGGACGGCCTCTATGCGAAGCACCGCTGAAACGTGAAACGGCGCCAGCCTCGTGAGAGGTGGCGCCGTGGAGCCGAGGCCTTCGAGGCTCAGCCCGGCTGGCAGACCTGCCGGAGGATGTCGAGCGACTCCAGCGCCTTGCCCGCGCCCATCACGACGGCGGACAGCGGGTCCTCGGCGAGGAACACGGGCAGGCCCGTCTCCTCGCGCAGCAGCGTGTCCAGGTTCTTCAGCAGCGCGCCGCCACCAGCCAGCACGATGCCGCGGTCGGCGATGTCGCCGGCGAGCTCGGGCGGGGTGCGCTCCAGCGTGAGCTTCACCGCCTCGACGATGCCGTTGACGGGCTCCGCCAGCGCGTCACGCACTTCATCGCTGGACACCGTCAGCGTGCGCGGCACGCCGGCCACCAGGTCGCGACCCTTGATCTCCATGGTCATGACCTCGTCCGTCGGGTACGCGGTGCCGATGCCCATCTTGATGAGCTCCGCCGTGCGCTCACCGATGAGCAGGTTGTACTTGCGCTTGACGTACTGGATGATGGCTTCGTCCAGCTTGTCGCCGCCGATGCGCACGCTCTTGGCGAACACGATGCCGGCCAGGCTGATGACCGCGACGTCGGACGTGCCACCGCCGATGTCCACGATCATGTTGCCGCTGGGCTCCGTCACCGGAAGGCCCGCGCCAATGGCCGCCGCCATGGGCTGCTCGATGAGGTAGACCTCGCGAGCGCCCGCGTTGGCCGCCGCCTCGCGCACCGCGCGGCGCTCCACCTCGGTGATGCCGGAGGGGATGCCGATGATGATGCGCGGGTTGACGAGCGTCTTGCGGTTGTGCGCGCTCTGGATGAAGTAGCGCAGCATCGCGGCCGTGATTTCGAAGTCCGCGATGACGCCGTCCTTCATCGGACGGATGGCCACGATGTTTCCCGGGGTTCGCCCGAGCATCTCCTTGGCTTCCTTGCCCACCGCGAGGACCTTCTTGCCCCCGCGCGAGTCCTGCTGGACGGCCACCACCGAGGGCTCGTTGGAGACAATGCCCTGGCCTCGGATGTAGATGAGCGTGTTCGCCGTGCCGAGGTCGATGGCGAGGTCACGCGAGAAGAGGGTGTGAAGCCAGTCAAACATACGGGGGCGGGAACTTTCGGGGGAGTCGGCGGAATTTCCCCGTCATCGCGGGGGCAGAGGCAGGCCAAGGTACTACGCGACGCAGCACGGAGGAAGAAAAGCCGGTAGCGGCTTTCATATCCGCCTGGGGGGCAGTCGGCCAGCGGACTCGGGCGCGCTCCCGGCTCTCAGGGAATGGACGCGGGCTCGGCCTGCGCCGACTCGAAGCGCGCCGCCACCAGGCCCGCCTCCAGCGGCTTCTCCTCGGGGAGCGCCGTGGGCAGCAGCGTCCCCTGAGCCTCCGCGTCGCGGTACTCCGGCGTCTGGCGCAGGGCCTCGCTGGTGACGTGGAGCAGCGTGTCACGGACAGGCTCGAACAGCAGGGCGGTAAGGTACCAGGCCGGGGCGTAATCCAGCCGGATGAGGCCGTGCACGCTCCACTTATGTGGCGCGTAGTCCCACGGGCAGCAGCCGAGCAGGCGCTTGAGCAGCCACCCCGTGCCGTACTCCGCGCCGAAGATGAGCCCCGTGTAGGCCAGCGCCCGCAGCGGCCGGGGCAGGGGCTTGAGCCGGGCGGAGACCTCCTCCAGCGCCAGGGCCGTGCCTCCGTAGATGGGGTGCATCCACAGGTAGGTGCGCGCCGTGGCGCTCCGGTCCTTCTTCAGCGCGGCGCCCGTGCCGGTGAACATCACCTCGAGCACCCAACCCACACACCCGTAGACGAGGAATCTTGAAAGCACTTCGGAAAGCTAAGTCCGCCCCGCAAAAGGGGCACTCCTGCCCCGCCGGCCAGTGCTGACCGCTTGCCTCGGCTGTGCCATGGCGGACGGTGTGCCTGTTCCCATGGCCGGGAATCCAACCCGGACGACACGGGCCCACACACCCAGGAGCCCGCCCAGGGCGGGCGGGCTCCCGACAGCGTCGGCTCAGCCCGGGATGCCGGCCGACCAGCGCTGCGTGAGGTACAGCTCGGCGAGCTGCGCCGCGGTGAGGTCCTGCTCCTCGCCCGCGTAGGTGCGCTCGGTGGAGATGCCCACCTCGCCGCCACCCACGCCCGCGTGGATGCCCACGCCCAGGTCACCGGTGACCTTGTGCTTGTCCTGGACGGTGGCCTTGATGTCGACCTTGTCCTTGAGCTGCTCCAGCGCCTGGCCCACGTCGCCCTGGGCGATGCTGCCGAAGGCGCCGCTGGTGGCGATGTCGTTGATGTTGCCGCTGATCTCCGCCTTCACCTCGCGGCCCGTCGCGCCGCCCAGGCCCAGCGCGGACGCGTTGGCCTGACGCGAGTCGGTCAGCGTCAGCCTGGCCTCCTGGGTGTCACGCACGCTGGCGCCCAGCTCGCGGGCGGTGCCCTTCGGGTCCTTGATGAAGTCGGTCGGGTTGAAGCCCTCGGGCAGCTCCACGCTCTGCTCCAGCTCCACCCCGAGCGAACCGGACACGCCCGCGGACGCGTTGGTGGGCAGGGACACGTCCCCACCGGGGATGCCCACGCCCGCGGACGCGCTGGCGTTGCCGTTGATTTCCAGGCTCTGCTTGAGCGTCAGCTTCTGGGGCTTGCCGCCCTCCATCTCGATGCGGGCCGTGGTGCTCTGGTTGATGCCGGCGCCCGCGCCGGCGCCCGCGCTGAGGGCCTCCGGCAGGCCCTTCATGCCCAGCTCGGCGTTGACGCTGGCCTCGGCGCCCAGCTTGAACTCCACGGCGCTCATGTTCTCCGTCAGGCCGGCCAGGTCCGACAGCGGATCTCCAAGGACCTGATTCACACCCGCGCCCAGCACGGGGTTGCTGGCGGTGGCGCCCGCGGTGGCGGTGGAGGCCGCGATGATGCGGGTGGCGCGCTTGGCCTCCTCGGCGGTGTCGAACTGGAACTCCACCGTGGCGCCGGCGGTGCCGAAGGCCTCGGCGCCCACGTCCGCCGCGCCCTTGGCGCCCAGCTTGGCGGCGACGCCCGCGCCCACCTCGCCGGTGACGGACACCGTGTAGCCTCCGCCTTCCTCCTCACTGCGGCTGACGCCCAGGGTGCCCTTCACCTTGCCGGCCAGCGTGGCGCCGTTGGCCTCCGCGTAGAGGCCGATGGAGGTGCTCTCACCCGGCTTGAGCTGGTCCACCTGCCGGTTGAGGTTGACCGCGTCGCCAATGGCCCGGGCCGTGTCCACCGGGTCTCTCACCACGTCGGCCGTGCCCTGGAGCACCCCGCCGATGATGTCGTTGCCGATGCCCTGCAGGGGGTTGAGCGTGGGCGCGTCCTGGATGGCGCGGCCCGCGAAGTCCAGCCCGTCCGCGGCGACGTCGGTGGCCTTGTCCAGCACCGGGCCCGCCCGGTTCACCGTCTCCTGGAGCACATTGCCCAGGCCATTCGCGGTGACGGTGGCCGCGGTGCGGCCCGCCTCGAACACGTCACCAGCGGCGTTGCGCACGTTGCCCGCCGCGTCCTGCACCCGGTCCTTGGCGCCCTCGACGACGTTCTGCGTCGTGTTGGCCACGCCGCCCACGGCCTTCTTGGTGACGTTGGCCACGCCGCCCACGACGTCACCGGCCTTGTCCTTGGCGCCCTCGACGACGTTCTGCGTCGCGTTGGCCACGCCGCCCACGACGTCACCGGCCTTGTCCTTGGCGCCCTCGACGACGTTCTTGGTGGCGTTGGCCACGCCGCCCACGGCGTCAGCGGCCTTGTCCTTGGCGCCCTCGAAGACGTCCCGGGTCCGCTCCTGGGCCACGTTGGAGACCTTCTCCTTGGCCTCCTGCGCCTTGGCCGCCGCGGCCTCCGCAGCCTCCGCGGCCTTGCGCGCCGCCGCCTCCGCCGCGCGCCGGGCCGCCTCCGCCGCACGCTTCGCCGCGGCCTCCGCGGCCCGCTTCGCCGCGTCCGCCGCTCCACCAATCAGTTTTCCGATTCCCATGGGGGGCTTCCTTCTCCAGGCTGTCACGGCCGTGGGTCGTCTCGCGGGGGCGGGACGCGGCGCGTGCGTGCATCAAGGGTGTGGTGCCGGCTGGGACCTTGTGGCGGGCCAGCCGAGGCCCTCCGCAGCGCCGAGCCTTGAAAGCAGGCGCGGTACTGGGTGAGGGCTGCCGGGATTCTCAGGAAATGAGGCGGAGGAGTTTCGTCGGCGCGGCAGAAACCTGGCCGACGAGCGCTGGATTGGCATTTTCCCGCCGCGGCGGAGCGCTTTACTGGGTGGCACCCGCGTAATACAGGAGAAGCGGATGTGCTCCGCCGGCCCGACATCTCTGCGATCTCCACCCAGGCGACGCGCGCACGGAATGCTGCTGGCCCTGGCCCTGGGCACGGCGCTCGCGTCCGTGCCGTGGAGCGACGCGCTGGGACTCGTGGTGTCTGCCGAGGCCCACGCCGTGTACGGGGCCTCCGAGGGCAGCGGCGCGTGGGTGGACCGGGGCGGCGCGGCCTTCGTGGGCAAGCGCACCCGGCAGTGGCGCTGTGGGAGCCTGGCCGGGGTGGGGAGCGATACCTGGGCCGCGGTGCTGAGCGCCCCGGCCGGGGCGAAGGCGAAGCCGTCCTTGGGGCGGGAACGAGCGTCCTTCCCGCCGGGCTTCCATGAGGCCCACCGTCAGGCCCGAGAACGGCGGCGGGCCGTTGCCACGGACACCGTCCGGCTGCTGCGCTCCGCGGCCTTGACGGCGCCAGGAGACACCGCCGGTGACCGGCCAACGCTCGTCACCCAGTCGTTGCGTGGGCCTCCCGCGCGCGGCTGAAGACGGCGCTCGGAATCGGGCCGCCGCATGATGCGCGGTCCGACGCACGCC
Organism: Myxococcus sp. SDU36; assembly: GCF_030168875.1. NCBI lineage: Bacteria > Pseudomonadati > Myxococcota > Myxococcia > Myxococcales > Myxococcaceae > Myxococcus > Myxococcus sp. SDU36. The sequence continues at coordinate 5,724,244 of NZ_CP077414.1, read as the reverse complement.
GCCGGGCCGGTCCGAACCTCAATCTTCCGCTGGGTTTGTTCTTTCGAGGTGTCCCGATGCATGGAGCCCACGAGGTCCTCCAAGCCATTGCCGTCGTCCTGTGCGTCGCGGCCGTGACGACGGTCCTCTTCCAGAAGCTTCGCCAGCCCGTGGTGCTGGGCTACATCCTGGCCGGGCTCGTCGTCGGCCCGTACCTGCCGATTCCGCTCGTCGCCAACCCGGAGGTGGTGACGACGCTCTCGGAGCTGGGCGTCATCCTCCTGATGTTCTCGCTGGGGTTGGAGTTCAGCCTCCGCAAGCTGTTCGCCGTAGGGCCCACGGCGGGGGTCACCGCCGTCATCCAGTGCAGCATCATGATCTGGCTGGGCTTCGTGGTGGGGCGCGCCTTCGGGTGGACCACCCTGGAGAGCCTCTTCACGGGGGCGCTCATCGCCATCTCCAGCACCACCATCATCGCCAAGGCCTTCGACGAGCAGAACATCCGGGGCCGGCTGCGGGAGCTGGTGGTGGGGGTGCTCATCGTCGAGGACCTCATCGCCGTCCTCCTCATGGCCACGCTGACGGCCGTGTCCACGGGCACGGGCCTGTCGCTGGGCGAGCTGTCCCTCACCACCGGCCGCCTGGTGGCGTTCCTCGTCGGGCTGGTGGTGGTGGGGTTGTTCATCATCCCCCGCGCGGTGCGCTACGTGGTGAAGCTCAACCGGCCGGAGACGACGCTGGTGGCCAGCGTGGGCATCTGCTTCGCGGTGGCGCTGCTGGCGCAGGCCTTCGGGTACTCGGTGGCGCTGGGCGCCTTCCTGGCGGGCTCGCTGGTGGCGGAGTCCGGCGAGGAGAAGGTGGTGGAGCACCTGGTGCAGCCGGTGAAGGACATCTTCGCGGCCATCTTCTTCGTGTCGGTGGGCATGCTCATCAACCCGGTGCTCGTCGCGGAGCACTGGGCCGCCATCCTGGTGCTCACCGCGGTCGTCATCACCGGCAAGATTCTCAGCGTGGCGCTGGGCGCGTTCCTCACCGGCAACAGCACCCGCACCTCCGTGCAGGCGGGCATGAGCCTGGCGCAGATTGGCGAGTTCTCCTTCATCATCGCGGGCCTGGGCCTGTCGCTGAAGGCCACGGGCAACTTCATCTACCCGGTGGCGGTGGCCGTCTCCGCGATAACGACGCTCACCACGCCGCTCTTGATTCGCACGTCGGGCCCGGTGGCCAGCTACGTGGACCGCAAGCTGCCCAAGCCGCTGCAGACGTTCGTGACGTTGTACGGCACCTGGGTGGAGCGGCTGCGGGATGCGCCCCGGCGCCAGACGTTCGGGGCCGCGGTGCGGCGGCTGGCGCGGCTGCTGGTGCTGGACGCGGTGCTGCTGATGGTCCTGGTGATTGGCACGGCGCTGATGGCGGGCAAGCTGGCCTCCATCATCGAGCAGCAGCTGGGCATCGATGAGAACCTGTCCCGGTACATCATCCTGGGCGGCGCGGTGCTGCTCTCCATCCCGTTCCTGGTGGGCGTGGTGCAGGTGGCGCGCCGGCTGGGCGAGGAGCTGGCGGAGGCGGCGCTGCCGGGCCGCAAGGACGGGCGCGTGGACCTGGCGGCGGCGCCCCGGCGCGTGCTGCTGGTGACGCTGCAGCTGGGCATCATCCTGTTGGTGAGCGTGCCGGTGGTGGCGATTACGCAGCCCTTCCTCCGGGGCGCCATGGGCCCCCTCGTCGTGCTGGCCCTGATTGGCGCGCTGGGCGTGACGTTCTGGCGGGGCGCCACCAACCTGCACGGCCACGTCCGCGCGGGCGCGCAGGTCATCGTGGAGGCGCTGGCGGCGCAGTCCCACTCGCGCGAGCCCGGCGCGGACGAGCACGCGCTGGACCACGTCTCCAAGGTGCTCCCGGGCCTGGGCGAGCCCGTGCCGGTGCGGCTGGAGGTCTCCAGCCCCGCGGCGGGGAAGACGCTGGCCGAGGTCAACCTCCGAGGCCTCACGGGGGCCACGGTGCTGGCCATCCGGCGCGGGGACTCGAGCGTGTCCGTGCCGTCCGCGCAGGAGGTGCTGCAGCCCGGTGACGTGCTGGCGCTGACGGGCACGCACGACGCGGTGGAGGCGGCCAAGAGCCTGCTCACCGGTGTGGCGGCGCCCGTCTTGGCGTCGGAGCCGACGGGCGTCCAGGCGTGAGGGCCGCGGCCTACCGCTTCACGCTGTACTTGGCGATGGCGTAGAGGGCGCGCACGCCGTCCTTCCAGCCAATCTTCTTGCCCTCTTCGTAGGTGCGCCCGTGGTAGCTGATGGGCACCTCGAAGACGCGCCAGCGGCCGCGGGCCACCTTGGCGGTGATTTCCGGCTCGAAGCCGAAGCGGTCCTCCTCCACCTGCACGGAGCGCAGCACCTCGGCGCGGAAGGCCTTGTAGCAGGTCTCCATGTCGGTGAGGTTCAGGCCGCTGGTCATGTTGGACAGCGTGGTGAGCATGTTGTTCAGCACGGTGTGCCAGTAATAGAGGACGCGCCGGGGCGTGCCGGTGAAGCGGCTGCCGAAGACGACGTCCGCGTCCCCGTCGAGGATGGGCTGGATGACGTTGGGGATGTCGCGCGGGTCGTATTCCAGGTCCGCGTCCTGGACGATGATGATGTCACCCGTGGCCTCGGTGAAGCCGCGCCGCAGCGCCGCGCCCTTGCCCTGGTTCTCCTCCTGGAAGAGGACGCGCACCTCGTTGCGGTTGCGCGGCGTGCCCCCCAACAGGCCCACCCCCTGCTCCTGAAGCTGGCGCAGGAATTCACGGCTGCCGTCCTTGGAGCAGTCGTCGATGAGGACGAGCTCCTTGGGGAAGTCGACGGCGACGCAGCGGCGCAGCAGTTCGGCGAGGGTGGGAATCTCGTTGTAGACGGGGATGACAAGTGAGACGAGCATGGCGTTTTGCGGCTGTACCGCATTTTGCGTCATGGGGCGACCTTCTGACACGGAAGGTGTGGGCCGGGGGCGCGGCGTTCAGCGGAGCGCGGCGGCCCGGAGCGCGTCCATGAGGGCGTCCAGGTCCGCGTCGGTGGTGAGCGGGTTGATGAGGGTGACACGGAGATAGACGCCCCGGGGCAGCTTTGTCTGCACCAGGTAGAAATCGCCGCGCGTGACGAGGCGCTCGCGCAGCTTCGTCTGGAGGGTGTCCCACTGCTCGGCGGGGACGTGCGCGGGGGTGTGGCGGAAGCAGAGGATGTTGCACTCGGGCGGCACGGCGACCTCGAAGTCGCTGGCGGCGGAGAGGCGCTCGGCGAAGCGACGGGTCTGCTCGTAGGACTCCGTCACCGCGTCGGAGAAGAGTTGGGTGCCCAGCACCGCGAGGCAGGCGTACACCTTGAGAGCCATCATCTCCTTGGTGCACTCCAGGGTGCGCAGGGCGATGTCGCTCCAGGGGCGCTCCGAATCACCGTGGAAGATGTAGCTGGCCTCCTGGGAGAAGGACTCGAAGGAGCGGGCGCCGTCGCGGAAGAGGACGGCCGTCACCAGCGCGGGCATCAGCAGGCCCTTGTGAGCGTCCCACACCACGGAGTCCGCCCGGTCGATGCCGCGCACCAGGTGCCGGTGGGCGGGGCTGAGGACGGCGGAGGCACCGTGTGCGCCGTCGACGTGGAACCACAGGCCGTGGCGCTCGCAGAAGTCGGCCACGGGCTCCAGCGGGTCGAAGGCGCCGGTGGCGGTGGAGCCGGCGCTGGCGACCACGGCGATGGGCTTGCGCCCGGCGCGCGTGGCGGACTCGAGCGCGGCGTCGAGCGCCTCGGGGCGCAGGCGGAAGTGTTCATCCACGGGGACGGGCGTCACGCCGCCTTCGCCAAAGCCCATGATGCGCGCGGCGCGGGCGAGGCTGTAGTGCGTCGTCTGGGCGGTGAGCACGGTGAGGGGCGGGCCGGCGTGGGCGCCGCCGTTCCACGCGTCGTAGCCGGCCCTGGCTTGCCGCGCGGCGAGCAGGGCGGTGAGGTTGCCCAGGGAGCCGCCGGAGGTGAGCACGCCGTCCGTCGTTTCGGGCAGGCCGAGCCGCGCGGCCATCCAGCGCAGGACGTTGCGCTCCATGGCGGTGGAGACGGGGCCCATCTCGTACACGGCCATGCCGTTGTTGAGCAGGGAGGACACCGCGTCGCACAGGGCGGCCAGCGGCACGGGGGCCGTCACCTGGTGGCCCACGTAGCGCGGGTGGTGCAGGTGGTTGGAGCTGGAGAGCACGCGGGTGATGAGGTCGGCGAAGTCGCCCGTGGGGGCTTCGGGGAAGGCCGCGGCGAAGCGGTCCACGTTCACCGCGGGGGCGGCCCAGGGGAGCACGGGGCCTTCGGCGCGGGTGGTGCGCGCGAGGTAGTCGGAGAGCGTGTCCATCAGCCGGTGGGACTCCCGGCGGAAGGCGTCAGCGTCGTAGGCGGCGGCGATTCGCGCTCGGAAGTCCGTCATGGTGCGGCGGAACGTAGCCGTGCCGGTGCGAGGGCGGAATGGTCCCTTCGTCTGTTGCCGGGTGTGCGGAGAACCCTTGGTAAAAGGGGGCGAGTGAGCAGGCAGGGTGGCGTGTGGTGGCGGCGCGCACTAAGTCTGGTTCACGGGGCGCGCGTGTCGTGTGTCCCGCTCATGTGAGGAGGATGGCCATGGCCGACCCGAAGGTGACGATTACCTACTGTACTGCTTGAGGCTACAGGCCTCGGGCCGCCCGTGCGGCGGCCGCATTGAAGGATGAGCTGGAGGTAGAGGTGGAGCTGTTGCCGGGCCCTTCGGGCAGCTACGAGGTCGCCGTGGATGGCAAGGTCGCCATCCGGAAGGCGTCGCTCGCATTCCCCACGGACCACGAGGTGGTGGACGCGGTGGCGAAGGTGCTGGGGCGGTAGCGTGATGGCTGGCTGAGCCAGCTCCGCGATGGCATTTGGAGCCCATCAACCAGGGCGCTCGAAACTGGGCGTCCCTCCCTCATCCACCGTGCTCAGCAACACCGCTTCGTCGCGCGGCATGCCTGACGGACGTTGAGGAGCGCCGCCACGGTCATTCCTGTTCGCGCGGTTGGCGCCGTGCGCGGAGTTGGTCCGTCTCGCTGACGTAGCACGTCTGTCTATACCCCGACGGGCCGGGTTACCCGTGACTCTTTCAGTGCCATGCCCCACCCGGTCCGCCGTCTTGTCGGACCGAACAGGGAACCTCTGTCCTGAGCGCCCCGGCTGGGGCCTTCCGCGGAGGCGTCGATGGGCATGCACTGGAGTTGGGCCGTCGTGTTGCTGTTGTTACCCGGGGTAGGCGGGGCGCAGGAGTCTGTCACCCCAACGGACGTTGATGCCGCCGTGCGCAGGTTGGGGGAGGCCTTTCCATCCACCACGTCCGACTCGACACCTCCGTGGACGAACCTGTTGCGCATGGACGCGGCGACGTTGACGTTGCTGCCCCGAAGGGGCGAGGGCACCGAAGAAGGCTTCGTACAGGTGGAGCCCATGGTGGCCTTGGGAAAGGGGGAGTCGTTGCGCCTCATTCTCGGGGCGCCGGTGCGGCTGCGGCTGTGGGGCGGAGAAGAGGGCTCGGGCCTCGTGAGGAAGGAGGACTGGGACACGCTGTCCGACTGGGGGCAGGTGGTGCGCCTCTTCATGGTGGGCGGGGACACGCCCAACTCGGTGTGGTTGGGGATGATGGAGGGTTACTCCCTGTTGTCCGGGCACCTGGTGCGGCGTTACGGCAACCGCCTCAACCCCGACTACCACCCGGCCAGCGTCATCGCGACGGGGACATTGGGGCCGGTGTACGCGGAGGTCTTCGCCTCGGACATGCTGAGCGCTCGCCTGACGGGAGCGGAGGTGGCCCTGGACGTGCAGCACGTCCTCTTCGGCCGGCCCCCTGTCCCGGGGCGGTACACGTTGGCGCTGTCTGCGGTGCATGACTGGGGACAGGTAGGCGGCACCTCGATGCCCATGACGCTGGCGCACCTGGACGCCACCGCAGTGGTGCTGCGGCGCGGGCGCAAGGGCAAGAGAGTGGAGGCGCACCTGCTGGGCGGGTGGGGTGGACGCGCGGGCGCGGGCGGGGCCTGGGGCGCGGTGGCGGGCGTGGGCGTGGATGCGCTGACGCCGACGGTGGACTTGCGAGCCCGGCTGGAGGGGCGTCTGCAGCGCGGAGGTTTTCGTCAGGGCGCCTTCGGCCCGGACTACGAGTTGGCGCGCTTCCAGGTGGCGGGCCCGGCCTCCATGCCGCTGGCGGAGGCGTCCTTCCCGGAAGGGTACTCGGCCTATGGTGAGGTGATTCTCAGCTGGGACGCGGTGCGTCTGAGTGGCATGCGCCAGCGACACCTCTTCCTCTCTCTGGGAGTGGAGGCCTTCTCTTGGGGCCAGGTGGACGTGGACGGGCGGGTGGAGGCGCAACTCTTCCATCGGGACTTCAGCCTGGGCGTCGGCGGGCTGGCGACGGCCATGGGCCAGCCAGGGGCGCGCTACCTTGTCTCGGGGGAGGCCCGGTGGCGCCTTCTGGGCGGAAACCTCTACGCGCTGGGACAGGGCGGCACGCTGCTGTTTCCAACGCCGGAGGGGACGCTGCGGCCGGGGGCCTTCGTGGCCGTGGGGCTGGGGGTGGACCATGCGCGCTGAGCGACTGCCGCGCGGCGGAGCTGGCCTGCTGCTGGCCCTGGCGCTTCTGACGGCGGGGTGTGCCTCGCTGTCCTCTCGTGCGGACCCTGAAGGCACTCTGGCTGCTGTTTCGGGCGCGGGGCCCATGGTGGCATTGGGGCACGGTGCCGTCGCGCGTCTCCCGGAGGACGACGCCCGCGAGGACTTCGACGAAGTGGAGGCCGCGGCCGGACCGCTGCTGCACCGCCGCCGGGCCACGCCGTCTCCCCTGAATCCCGGAGGAGGCGAGACGGCACCCCTGCGAGTGGCACGCGCCCTGGCGGGCGTGTGCGGGGAAGTCCCGTCAGGCTGGCCGCGCCTGGACTCGGAGGAGGCGGTGCTGGCGCCCTTCCTCGAATGCACCACGCCAGCGGCCTTCCTGGCCTTGCAGCGCCAGGCGGACATGCCCCGGCTGGTGGAGGCCCTCTCGAACTGGAATGCCATCCGGCTGGGCGCCCTGGGCCCTCTGGAGGCCGAAGCGGCCCGCGTCCTCCTCGAGAAGCGCGCGGCCTTCCTCGCCACCGCCGCCCAGAAGCACGGCCTGGCCAAGGCGGAAGTCTTCGCCCTCTTCGTCCTCCACACCGCCCACGACGACGAGGTGCGGCTGCTGCTGCGCCTGCTGGCCGAGGACAAGATGCTGACGCGCGCGCTGGGGGGCATGGAGGTGGTGCGCGAGGAGCTGAAGCAGCGAGGCATGGCCCTCACCGACTTCCCGGAGCGAGACTTCCGCGCGGGCGACATCGCGCGCGGGCTGGGGAGGGCCGCGGACGACATCGCGACCTCCATTCCTGTCGTCGGAGGAAGCCGGAGCGTGGAGGCGTCCGCGCTGCCCGCGCAGCTCCCACCGCCCTACCAAGAGGCATACCGGGAGGTGGAGACGGCTCAGCTTCTGGGGGCCTTCGCACCGGGCAACGTGGCCCTGGCGTCCTTTGACTCCCTCACCTTCGGCGTGCCGCTGGGCTTCTACCACCTGGTGGCGGGGACGGCGCAGGGCGGGGCCACCCTCGCCAGGGGCGAGTACGAGGAGGCCACGCGGCAGTTGGCGCCCGCGGCTCTCATGGTGGGCCTGTACGCGGGAGGAAAGGGGGCGCGTGCATTCCGTGAAGTTGGCCTCTCCCGACAGGAGGGGGCACGGCTCCAGGCGGTGGTGCCTCGCGTGGAGGCGCTGAAGGCGGTGTTGGAGAGGTTGGAGGCGCGAATAGGGGAGAGCGCCGTGGGGGAACTGGCCCGGTACCTCCAGCAGAGCCGCGAGGCGGCCATGCTGGTGGGGGAGTGGGGCGAGGCGGGCGCTCTGGCACTGCACGAGGCGCGGGGGAGTGTGCCTGCTGCGCGGCACTCCGTGCTGTCCGTCGCCAACTCCGACCGAGCCGGGCCTGCTTCAAAGCAGGTCCGTGATACTCAAGGTAGAGTATCGGCCGACCAGGTGCTCGGCCGAGAGACTGCGACGTCCCAGCCGGGCCGAGCAGATGTAGGAACCAAGGTAAATGCCAAGGACATCAAGGGCGCCCGGCCGTATGGACCTGATGGTCGCCCCGGGCATCCTGACGCTCATGGGGTCAGTCGGCAAGATCAAGCGAACATCATCAACGACCCCAAGTCGACGCTCTACCGCGGGACCAACGCCAACAATCGCCCTGTTGACCACTATCATCGCGATGGGACGACGGTCGTTACCGAGCAGGGGGATCCGACGCACGTCATCACCGCGTTTGGTGCTCTCGCGACGAAGGACAGTCGCGGCCGTCCCATCAACCGGGGGACTGGAAAGCCGGCGAACCCACTCCCTGGTGGTGGTCCTTATGAAAGGTTGCGTTGAGTTTCTTCTGGCCGCAATGGAGTTTGAAAAATGATGGATGTGGACCTGTGGTCGAAACACGCCAAATGGATCGAGTCGTTATCGACATTCCTCGGCTGCCAACTTCAGACGGTCCAGGGGAGTGAAGCCATTGGGGTTGATACCGCCGCTGCAACGCTAGAGGGGGTGGTTGGGGCGCGGCATTCAGGGGTCGTGGTTGAGCTTGTTGTGAAGCTCTTGGTGACCCGAAATGATGACGGTGGTGTGTCGGTTTGGGCACTTGTGTTTTTCTTTGTCGATAAGCGGCGCGTTGCAGAAGAAGGGAAGTGCTGTTTGGCGGTGGAATGGCGCGAAGGTCAATGGGGTCGACGCGGCTGGGAGGCGGACGATAGTGGCGAGTGGGCAGGCCTTGAGATGCTTGAGTAATTCTTCCCCAACGCCGCGTGCGCCATCGCCCTCATTGACCGCGTCATCCACCACGCGAGCATCATCAGCATCGAGGGCGACAGCTACCGCAGGCGCATGGCCGAGGAGTCGCGCGCGCAGCGCAAGGCCAAGAAGAGCTGAGCGTCCCCGCTACTCATCGCTGCCCACCGGCCTCGCTCTGCGCCCCGCAGGTGTCCCTCCGCCCGAGCGCACCCGGCAGGCCCTTGAAGTCTGAGCGGAGAGAGTGTTGGGCGGGCCGCCAGCGGCGCGTCGTCAGTCGTCAGAGCACCGACTCGAGCGCGTCCGAGAGGGCCAGCAGCAAGGCCAGCTTCCGCTTCTGGCGGCGGTCGGCGTGGTTTGCATCACCGGCAACCCAGCCGGCGAGGCTCTCGAAGTCATCACGGGTGCCGCTCAATTCGTAGTCCAAGCCCTCGTCTTCGAGCCCTTCGACTCGCTTCGCCGAGGCGAGCACTTCCTCGGAGCATGGGTAGTCGAGGTGCTTGAGCAGCGCGAGCGCGTCGGCGGAGATGTAGATGCGGAGCTTCCTCTGGTTCTTCGGCATGCCGTCCTCCGCCGAGGACCATACGAGAGGGCCACGCCTGCCTGCGAGGCGCGAGGCGCCCTGGCGCTCAGCGCGCGGCTGCCGCCTTGCCGCGCACGGCTTCGGGATGCGAGCGCTTCCATTCCGCGGGCAGCAGCGCGGGCATGTCGCGGAGGCACAGCTTCTTGGTGGCCAGCCGGGGCAGGACGTCCGCCAGGTATGCGACGGGGTCTACCTCAGCCAGCTTGCAGCACCCCAGGAGGGTGTACGCAATGGCGGCGCGTTCGCCACCTGCGTCACTGCCGGCGAAGAGGAAGTTCTTCCTCGTCAGCGCGGTGCGGATGTGCAGGCGCTCCACGACGGTGTTGTCGATGGGGATGACGCCGTCTTCGAGGTAGCGTCGCAACGCCTGTTGGTGGTTGAGCAAGTACCGGATGGCCCGGCCCAGCGGGGAGGAGGGCGGCTCATTGGGTTGGTGGGCAATCGCCCAGGCAATGAGGTCGTCGTAGACGGGTTTGCTGCGCTCCTGCCGCCCTCGCCGCCGCTCGTCAATGGTACAGGCCTGGAGCCTTCGCTCGATGGCGAAGAGTCGCTTGAAGGCCGCCAGCGGCAGCGCGGCTCGCTTGTCGCCGCCGTCCAGGGCCTTCCGGAAGTAGCGCCTCGCGTGCGTGTTGCAGCCACATTCCAGCAGGCCCGCCCGCTTGAAGGACGCGTCGAAGAGGCCGGCCGCATCGGCCACCGTGAGGCCCACTCGCATCGCCAGCATCTGCGCGGGGCCTATCTCCCCCTCGCGCTGGCCCTCCCGCTTGCCCGTCGAGTTGTACAGACACAGCGCGGTGTGCTGCGTGCCGCAGTCTTTCACGTCGGCGCCCACATAGCCCCAGATGGCGCCCAGGCGAATGCCCTTCGCATTCTTCGAGTCCAGCACCGGCAGCGACGTCGCATCCAGGTGCATCACCGTGGCGCCCAGTACCTTGGACATGGCCGCGCGCCACACGGGCCGGAGCGCCTCGGTTGCCCAGGCCACCTGGTCGGCGAGGGTGGAGAGGGCCACCTCGAGTCCCAGCCGCTCAAAGCGCTCCACCTGCCGGCTCAGCGGCAGCCCGTCGTAGTACTTCTCCACGAGAAGCTGGGCCACCAGCCTGGCGCCCATCCTCCCGCCGCTCACCACCTTCTCGCCCAGCGGGGCGCGGACCACCTCCGCCTCGCACAGGTGGCACGCGAGCTTCTCCCGCTTGTCCTGCCGGACGATGACCTCCGCCGGAATCAGGTCGATGACCTCCGTCACCTCGTGCCCGACGCACTTCCGCACCTCGCCGCACCGAGGGCACGGACGCTGCTGTGCAGGCACCGGGATGACGTTCTCCACCCGGCGCAGATTCGTCGGAATGGGGCGGCGGGCGGGACGCGTCCGCTTCGGCCGCGCTTGTTCCTTTTGCGGAGGCTCCTCGTCAATGCCGGACGAGCGGCGAAGTCTTGCATCCACTTCCGCCACGTCACCATCGGAGTTCGCCGGCAGTCCGCCCAGGAGCAGCTTCAGCTGCGTGGTGGACACGCCCTCGCTCTTCTTGCCCTTCGTCTTGGCGTCCTGAAGCAGCCGCTCCAGCTCCGAGTTTCTCGACACCAGCCTGGCCACCAACGCCACCACCTCTTCGGTGCGGCCCTCGGCGAGGAGCGCTTTGAGCACCTCCAGCACCGGGCCTCGGCGCGGCTTCTTCGTCGTCTCGGAGGTGGGCGCGGTACCTGGCAAGGCGCGGGAAAGGTAACCAGCCGCCGTGCCCGCGCCACACCCTCGAAGGAGATTTTCTTCAGGCCGAGCGCAAGTGCCCCGGGGGCTCCCAGCGCTGCGACGTCCGCGCGCGCTGCACGTCGATGCCCTCGAGCAGCATCGCCAACTCATGCACGTCGAGTTCAATGCTGGTGGCGCCCAGGGCCACCTGGCTCGGAAAGGTGAAGGTGCCACGCTCGAGGCGCTTGTGTACGAGGGTGAAGCCGCCGCGCGTCCACAGCAGAAGCTTCACCTGGTTCTTCCGGCGGTTGAGGAAGACGAAGACGTGGCCGCTCAGTGGGTCCTTGGCCAGCACCTCGCGGACTTCGTTGCTCAAGCCATCGAAGCTGCGCCGCAGGTTGCACGGCGCCATCGCCACGTACACCTTCACCGCCCGGGGCAAGAGCAGCATCTACCCGCCCCCCGCAGCCAGCGCACCCACCAACTCTGCGACCCAGGCAGGGGGGATTGCGGCCGCGTCCAACAACTCCAGCACACAGCCGCCCGGCAGCCTCACCACCACCGCGGCACTCCCTTCCGCGGGCAGCGTCGGCGCAGCGCTCATCCCCCTCAGCACGGCCGGTACCCACCGCGCTGGGCCGTTAACGGGCGCCGCCTCCTCCCACTCCCCGAGGCGCTCCCGCCACCAGCGCAGTCGCTGGTCCGAGACGCCGCGCTGCCGCGCGTACGTGGCCAGCGGCAACCCGCTCCTCTGCAACGCCGCCAACTCCCTGCGTGCCTCGTCAGGCGTCCACTGCCGCCAACCGCCCCGCTTCTTCGTCGTCCTGAGTCCGTGCATGGCTCGCTACCTCCGCGGCCAGCCTCAGCATACCTCCTGGCGGAGCGCAGCCGCCCACCCGGTGCGCTCTGGCGGAGGGACACCCCCGCAGCGGGGGCGGGGCCGTCTTGTTTTGCCTCGACTCGGTACGCGCGCCTGCCGATGACCCGATTTCCGCGCTCCGCGATGACCGCCAACACCATGCGCCATCTCCACGGCGCGACAGCGGACCTCAACGACAGTGACTTGCAAGAATCCGGCTCGCTGATGGTCAACGCGTCCGCGCGCAACCACTCCCCATCATCCAGTCGGTCCGAGAACGGGCCGGTCTCCCTCATCCACCGTGCTCAGCAACAATGGGGCTCGCCGGCCCCGTCCCTCCGCCTCGGGCTGCGGCGCTCAGTTTCGAGCACGGTCCACTCGCCAGGGGGCGATCATTTAGAGCATCCGTCGGGTGGGGTACGAATCGGTTATCCCCCGTCCGCGCCCAACCCCCTGAACTCACGGGCCTTCTTCAATTCCTCGCCCCCGAGAACGCATCAGGCCTGGGGGGGGAGCCGGCCCGGCGAGGTCTTCGCGAGAGAAGAGCAGCGGTGGAAGGGGTGTGGCTCTGGAACTGAGCAACGAGTGAGCAAACAGGCAGGGGGCTTGCCGGGTGCCTGGTAGTCGGCAGCATGCGAGGTCACTGGTGGGTTGTGCCACTGGAGGACATCCAACGATGCCAAAGGTGACCATCGAAGTGCCGGAAGGGTTCGAGGACAGCGCGAAGGCGCTGGAAGAGACGCTGAAGCGTGCGCACCGAGGAGTGGAGGGAGCGAGCAGAGGGGACCTGGCCGCATTCGACGCCGCGTGGCAGGAGGTGAATGCGGGAGCAGAGCAGACGGAGCGGTTGGTGAAGCGGAGGTTGCTTCGAGGGCTCGACGTCGACGCGGCGCGAGTCCGCATCGAAGGCCAGCCCTACGTCCGAGTCGGACGGTACCCGGCGACGTACAAGACGCGGCAAGGGCCCGTCGAAATAGAGAGACGCCTCTACCGGCGGGTGGGTGAGCGCAATGGCCCCACGGTGGACACCGTCAGCCTCCAAGCCGGGTGCGTGGCGGACGGCTGGTTACCGGAGGCGGCGGTGCCCATGGCGTACCCGCTGGCGCGGGGCACGTCGCGGGAGGCAGAGGCGACGGCGCGCCAGGTGGGTGTGCTGCCCTATTGCCGCGCCTCTTTCGAGCGGGTGGGGCATGAGGTGGGAGCGCTGTACGGTGGCCAGCGGCCTCGGGTGGAGGCGGCGCTGGCCCGAAAGCTGCGAGTGCCCCGAGGCACCCGAGGCGTGAGCGTCAGCATGGACAGGGTAGCCGTGCCGATGGAGGAGCCGAAGAGGCGGCCAGTAGGCCGACCTCGCAAGGGCGCCCCCACGCGCCCGGTGGACGTCGTCTGGCGCATGGCCTACGCCGCCTGCCTCACCTTCCATGACGCCCACGGCGAAGCGTTGGGCACCCTCCGCTACGGGCGGATGCCGCGGGGCGAGGCCCGCGAGGTTGCCGAGCGACTGGCCCTCGACGTCCAGGCCCTGGTTTCCAGACGGCGCGGCCTGTCCGTCGTCGTCCTCACCGATGGCGCTCCTGAGTTGCACGCCCTGCTGGATGACGCGCTGGCCACCCACGCCCCCGCGGCCAAGAAGCCGGTGCGCCTGGTGGACTTCTGGCACCTGATGGAGAAGCTCGGAAGTGCGGCGCGCGTGGTGGCTGGGGAGGAGAAGGCCCCCGCGTTGCGTGAAAAGTGGAAGCTGTCTCTGCTCAACATGCCCGGGGCGTGGGCCATTGCCATGGCATTGCACGTAAGCGGCATGCGGCATGCCGTCCTCGGTGACGGCCAGCCGGTGCACGAGGCCCTCACCTACCTGGAGAACCACGGCGAGCGAATGCACGATGCCGAGGCACGCGCACGGGGACTGCCCATTGGCAGCGGCAACGTAGAGGCCACCTGTAAGTCTCTCGTCACCCTGCGCATGAAGCGCCCTGGCGCCCGCTGGAAGGAGGCGTCCGGCAGCACACCCTGGCCTTGCGCGCACTGGTGCTCTCGGAGCGGTGGGACGCGGCGATGCACCTCACGCTTGCGCCGCACGGGGCCGACGTGCGGCGCGCAGCATGAGCAGGATGGGCGCCACACTCGCCGTGGCCGCTTGACCCTCCCGGATGCGTCCGGGACACTTGATGGCGCAGGCACCCTTCAGCTCGGGACCAGGCGATGTCGAAGAAGAAGGACACGGGGCATTTCGGGGACGCGGAGCTCAACGACCTCCACCTCTCCGTGAAGAGCACGACCGAGGGTGGCGCCTGCCTCACTGGCCACACGGGCGACTTCTCCGGCTTCAAGAACAAGGTTTCCTGCAACTACCGGTATCAGGCCTACGAGCAGGCGGACAGCCACGGGGAAATCAAGGAGCGGCTGCACCGCTACAACGAGCACCCACCCGAGCGGCGCCTCCAGACCTCTGCCTACCGGGCGAACAAGGGCGGCATGACGCCCGACCGCTACTGCGCCCACCTGGACATTCCGGAGCCGGGAGACTGGGACATCGGCGGGCCTCCGCGCGCCATCAAGCGCAGGACCTTCGCCAAGGGCAAGGTCCGCATTCCCGCCGGCTACAACTTCACGCAGGACACCTGGCCGTACTGGAACAACGCCCACCACCTGATTCCGAAGGGCACGCTGGACTCGGTCATCCAGAAGCAGGAGGCCAAGGTCAGCAACATGATCCAGAAGGCCCTGCTCAAGGCCAGGTACAACATCAATCACAAGAAGAACATGTTGCTGATTCCGCAGGACCGTGAGGTCGCTGCGCTGCTCAACCTGCCACGCCACATCCAACTGAAGGATGACGATACGTCGTCGCTGCCTGCGTCATGCACAGACCACCCCGTATACAACGTCATGGTGAGCACGATGACTCGGGGGCTTGGCGAAGTCATAGACGACTACAAGGCCATCTGCGAGCAAGTGAAGGATGACGAGCACTCGATTCCGGACATAGAACTCGACAAGTCGCGCCTGGAAACACTGTCATCCAATCTTCTTGAAATCATCCTCGCCTGGGGGCGGCCAGGCAGCGCGGGACCGTCCTTGGATAAAAAATCAAACAACGCCATCAGATCATACAGTCCCAAGTGAACTACTACTACATCCACCTGATGCCTCGTGAGAACCTCAGCTACTGCTTCATCGACGAATACCCTAGCGAAGTAGGAATAAAGAGTTACAAGATCGGGAAGGGATTGAAGCTAGGGACTGACTATCCGGAGGACTCACGCGTCTACATGGCCGACCGCTACACAGGAATTCAGCTCTCTGACCTCATCGAAAACGCATGCGGCATGCTCATCGTCAGCAAGCGTATCAAGGAGACCTTTGAGCGAGTCAACAAGGGCCCTGTAGAGTATCTGCCGCTCACCATCTGCAATCACAAGAAGCGTGTTGCCTCAACAGAACACTTCATCGTCAATCCCCTGGGCACCGTAGACTGCCTCAACCTGAAGGCCTCCACCATCGTGTATCACGATGACAAGATAGTCCAGGTTCAACGCCCCGTCCTTGACCCAGGAAAGATAAAACACGCTCCACATCTCTTCAGGATACAAGAACACACATACTCGTTCCTCATGAGCGAAGTCATGATGGAGGAATTGGGCACGCTCAGCCCCCCTCCCACCAATTTCTGCTTCGAGCAACTCGACCAGGCCCCGTCGCAACCCGGTAAAACTCCCTCTGCGATCTAGCTCACACTCCAACGAGCGCGCCGGGTTGCCGTTGACGGACACCGCGTTCGTCGTTTCGCCCTCCGCGGTGACGCCGAAGTCCGCCCGGAGCTGCGCGTCGGTGAAGAGCGCTCGCGCGGGGAAGCGCTCATGAGCCCTCCATGGGGGGACGGGGGGATGAGACAAGCGTCCCACGAGTGTCCGGTACCCGACCCGAAGGTTGCTGAAAACCCAAGAAACCCGGGAAAATTCAAGTGTCGCGCGGGGCAAGCGGCCGGGCAGCCGCGAGGGAACCCGGCACCGTCGGACCGCTCCCGGTCACGGCGTGGGGCACCCAGCTTTGGGGCACAGGAGGTGACACCCATGGCGTGGCCGACCGTTGCGTCGCCCTACGAGCGGCGCTCCCTCACCAGTGGACTGCGGGTCCGGGACGAAAGCGGGGCGATGCTGGGCTACGTGGCCCTCATTGGCCGCGAGCACCTCTACGCGCGGCGCTGGCCCTTCAGCAGGCGGTGGACGGAGTTCTCGCTGTCCCGCGTGCGCCATGTCTCCCGGGATTCGGTGTTCCTGGAGGGGCAGCTGCCGGGCCGGGTGGTGGCGGCGGACAAGGGCGCACACGCGGAGCTTCCCACGCAGACCCTGCCGCTGGCCGAACGGGACGAGGCGTCCACTCCCGTCTGAGCCCTTCAACCAGGTGCGGCGCGGCGCGGGGTTTTGTGCTTCAAGGAAGCGCCATGGCCTCTATCGAAGAGCTGTCCCAGAGGGTGTCCGCCGCGTTCGCGGACCGGACGTTGTTGAAGGACGCGGCCCACGTGGCCGCCGTGCGCGAGACGCTGGCGCGGCTGGACTCGGGTGAGCTCCGCGTGGCGGAGAAGGGCGTGGACGGCTGGAAGGTGAACGCCTGGGTGAAGGAGGCCATCCTCCTGTTCTTCGCGGTGTCGGAGATGCAGGTGATGGAGGTGGGCCCCTTCGAGTTCCACGACAAGGTGCCGCTGAAGAAGGGCCTGGAGGCGGCGGGCGTGCGCGTGGTGCCCCCGGGCACGGTGCGCTACGGCGCCTTCGTGGAGAAGGGCGCGGTGGTGATGCCGGGCTATGTGAACATCGGCGCGCGCGTGGGCGCGGGCACCATGGTGGACACGTGGGCCACGGTGGGCAGCTGCGCCCAGGTGGGCAAGCACGTCCACCTGTCCGGCGGCGTGGGGCTGGGCGGGGTGCTGGAGCCGCCCTCCGCCTCGCCCGTCATCATCGAGGACGGCGCCTTCCTGGGCAGCCGCTCCATCGTCGTGGAGGGCGTGGTGGTGGAGGAGGAGGCGGTGCTGGGCGCCAACGTGGTGCTCACCGCGTCCACGCCCATCATCGACGTCACCGGCCCCGAGGAGCGCGTCTTCAAGGGCCGCGTCCCCGCGCGCAGCGTGGTGATTCCCGGCATGCGGGAGAAGCAGTTCCCGGCCGGCAGGTACATGGTGCCGTGCGCGCTCATCATCGGTCAGCGGACGAAGTCCACCGACCAGAAGACCAGCCTCAACGCCGCGCTGCGCGACTTCGCGGTGGCGGTGTAACGGCTGAAATCCAGCAGCCCTCGCGCGCCGTAGTAGGCGTGTGACGGCACGGAACGTGACGATGGCGCACCATCTGGACGACATCCTGCCCGAATGGGTACTGGGGATGCTGGAGGCCCCGGCCCGGGCGGCCGTCGAGCAGCACCTCGCGGAGTGCGCGAGGTGCCGTGAGGCGGCGGACCGGCTGGTGTCCACGCACGCGGCGCTGGCGTCGCTGGTGGTGCCGCCGCCCGAGGTGTTGTCCCGGTTGATGGACCAGATGGAGGGCCCGGGGCGGCTCGCCCGCTTCGCGGACCGGGTGGCGGCCTTCTTCGACCTGTCTCGCGAGCGGGCGCTGGCGCTGCTGGACGCCGTGAGCGACCCGGCCGCGTGGATGCCCGGACCGGTGGAGGGCTCGGAGCTGATGCCAGTGGAGACGGGCCCCGCGCGCGAAGGGACGATGGCCGCCATCCTCCGGCTCCACCCCGGGGTGCGCTACCCCCGGCACACGCACCACGGCCGCGAGTGGAACCTGGTGCTGGAGGGCGGCTTCCGCGAGGACGAGGGGCACGAGGTCTGGCCCGGCGAGGAGTTGGAGAAGACGGACGGCAGCACGCATGGCTTCACGGCGCTGACGGAGGGGCCGGCGTGTCTGTGCGCCTCCGTCCTGGAGGGCGTGACGCGCTTCGAGGAAGCGTTCGCGGACGGCTGACGCCCGGCGCTATGGTGGAAGGCGTATGGCTTCCATCGACCTCGCCACGCGGCTGGCTCGCACCACGCTCGAGCTGTGCCGCATCTCCAGCCCCATCACGCAGGAAGGGCCCATCGCCGACCATGTGGAGCGCTGGGCGCTCCGGCACTTCCCTCGGGAGGAGGTGTTCCGGGTCGGCCACACGCTGTTGCTCGGCAAGCTGGAGGATGCGCGCCCCACGGTGGCCCTCATCGGTCACCTGGACACGGTGCCGGCGCACCCCAGCGACGCGGGCCGTGAGGCGCGCATCGAGGGCGAGCGCGTCTTCGGGCTGGGCGCCTCGGACATGAAGGGCGGGCTGGCGGTGATGATGGCGCTCGCGGAGGACCTGCGCCGCGACACGCTGCCGGTGAATCTGGCCTTCCTCTTCTATGAGCGCGAGGAGGGGGCCTACGCCGAGAGCGGCCTCATCCCGCTGTTCGAGAAGCGGCCGGACCTGGCGAAGGTGCGGTTCGGCATCGCCATGGAGCCCACCGACAGCGTGGTGCAGGTGGGCTGCGTCGGCTCCATGCAAGTGACGGTGCGCTTCACCGGACGCAGCGCGCACTCCGCGCGGCCCTGGCAGGGGGAGAACGCCATCCACAAGGCGGGGCCGCTGCTCGCGGAGCTGCTCGGCCGTCAGCGCGTGGAGGTCAACGTCGCCGGCTTCCCGTTCTACGAGGTCATCAACGCCACGCTCGCCAAGGGGGGGCGCGCGCGCAACGTCATCCCCGAGTCCTTCGAGCTGAACCTCAACTACCGCTTCGCGCCGGGCAAGAGCGTCGAGCAGGCGAAGGCGGACGTACACGCGCTCGTCGCCGGGCGGGCCGAGGTGGAGTTCACCGATGCGTCGCCCAGCGGCCCGGTGGTGGCGGGCAACCCGCTGTTCCAGAAGTTGATGGCGCTCACCGGACTGCCCGCGGCCTCCAAGCAGGCCTGGACAGACGTGGCGCGCTTCGGTGAGTGGGGCGTGGATGCCATCAACTTCGGGCCCGGTGAGACGGCCCAGGCGCATCAGGCCAACGAGAGCGCGCCCATTCCTCCGCTCGCGGACGCGTACGAGAAGCTCGCTGCCTTCCTGAAGGGCGCGAGCTGACGAGGACTCGTCGCGGGACCTGCCCTCCAGGGCATGAGGCCCGCGCGCGGTGTGCGTCATTCGTCCGCTGTCGTTCATCTGCGTGCCTTCACCGCACACGTCCTGGCGTGCGTGGGCGTACCCTGTTCATGCATCGCCTGCAGTCTTCCCCAACCGGAGCCGACTGAATGACGAACGAGTCCGTCAATCCGCAGCTGAGCGACGATATCTCTCCCTCCACGGCGGAGGCGGGCCTTTCGCCCACGCCGCGGCGCCGCACCGCCACGAAGCGCAAGAGCGCTACACGCACTGGCAGCACGCGGAAGTCCGCGCGCAAGGCCACCACCAAGCGCGGAGCTCCGCGCGCGAAGAAGACGGCGGCGCGCGGGAAGACGGCCGCCCGCAAGTCCACCACGCGCAAGTCCGCTACCCGTGCCACCGGCCGCGGCGCGCGCAAGGCCACCACGCGGAAGACGGGGACTGCGGGACGGACCGCCCGCAAGACGGGGACGCGCGCCGCCGCGACGAAGCGGACCACCCCGCGCGCTGGCGCCCGGAAGTCGTCGGCCCGGCGCACCACGCGCCGCTGAGGCAGCCGCGCGGACACGCACTTCGGGGCCATGGGGGCAGGACTCCCATGGCCCTTGGCATTCCCGGAAGGCGTCGGTCAGCGTTTCATCCGCAGCAGGAAGACGTCGCCGCGTGTGGAGCCCTGGCGTCCGGTGCCGAAGTCAGTCTCCCGGTCCGTGTGGCCGAAGAGGAAGAAGTCCCCGTCGGGCAGCACGCCCATGGAGGGAATGGCTTCCAGGCCATACAGCTCGCCGCGCGGCTGAGGCGGGTCCGACAGGAACATCGTCGTGAGAAGCGACGTCCCCGCCGCGTCGTAGCGCAGGGCCACCGGCTGCGCCGAGCCCATGCCGTCCTTGCCCGCCACGCCGTCCTCGATGCGGTTGTAGGTGAAGCCCGCCACCATCAGCTCCCCAGCGGGCGCCAGCGCGAGCGCGTCCACCTGGACCCCGTCCCCCAGGCCCTTGGCCCAGGTCTCCTGTCCGTCCGCCTTGGCGGAGACGACGAAGGGGGTCTCCCGGAACGCATGCCCCGGCACCTGCGTGTCGCCCCAGGCCACGGTGCCCAGGAAGGGGCCCGCGGCCACCACGGTGCCCGCGCCGTCCATCGCCACGTCGCGCACGGTGCCGCGTGCCTGGCTCAGGGCCTTCGTCCACGTCAGCGCGCCACCCTGGTAGCGCGCGACAAAGGGACTGCCGCCCTCGGTGGCGCCCACCTGTTGGTCGCCGAAGCGCACCGTGCCCTCGTACTGGCCGCCCACCGCCATGCGCCCGGCGCCATCCACCGCCAGCGTCGTGAGCGCCACGCGCCCGCCCCCCTGGGGCTGACCCACGGACAGGGCGGATTCGGCCAGTCCGTCGTGGGAGTACGTCACCACCACCGCGCCAGCGCCGGTGACGCCGTTGCCGAAGTCCGTATCGCCCGGCGCGTTGAAGGCCGCCAGCGTCCGTCCCTGGGCGTCCACCGCCAGGTCCGCCACCGCGAGGCCGGTGCCCGCGGGTGTGTTCGTCCACAGGACGTTGCCGTCCGCGTCCATCCGGACCACGAAGGTGCCGTCCCCCAGCTTGTGGCCGAGGAGGTCCAGCACGCCCTCCGTGGTACCTGCGATGACGATGCCGCCCGCCGGGTCCGCGGCGATGCGGCCCCGGACGAAAGCGCGCAACTCCGGTGGCGCCACCGGGGCCCTCACGTCGAAGGCCTTCTGCCAGCGCGGCTCACCCGTGGGCGCGCGCCGCGTCAGCACCAGCTTCGCGCGGTCATCCGTCGGCTGCAGGCTGTCCAGGTCATCGATGTCATGAAGCGACAGCGTGAGGATGTCGCCGCTGGCATCCACCGCCGCGCCCAGCGCCAGGTCGTCCTGGGGCGTGCCCTCGCGCTGCACCCACACCGTGCTGCCCGGCCCCAGGGGTAGCGGTGGCGGACGCGGTGGTGGCGGTGGCACGCCGGGCGGCCGCTCTTCCGGAGGCGTCTCCGGAGCAGGCGCCTCCTCGGGGGGCACGACGCAGTCCCCCGTGGGCTCCTCGGTACAGCGCTCCTCGCCGGGGAGCTCGCTCGTGCTCCCTCCACCACAGCCCAACCACAGCCCCGCCCCACCCAGCCCCGCCGCGCTCACGACGGTCCGGACCCACCGCCACCCTGGATGCATGAAGTCCCCCGCTCCGCCCAGGGGAGGGTCGACATGCGCGTCTGTGTCAGCAACACCCACTGGGGCGTCTGCCTGCCTGGTCGCTCAGGGCCGTCGCGCCCGGGGGGCCTCAGCGCCAGAAGCCCACGGACAGGCCCACGTTGGTGTAGCGGCGCGCCAGGTCGAAGGAGGCCGTCATGGACCAGTCCTCCCAGTAGCGGAAGACGAACACCTCGAAGCCGCCGGTGACGTGGGGGCGCGCGGGCCGCTTGTCAAAGGGGGAGGGCTCCGCGTACGCGCCGGCCCGCAGCCGAATCATGCCCGGCACCGTGTCATGCTCCACGCCGATTCGAGGCGCGAAGGAGGTGCCCTTGCCCACCGTGGCCTCGTCCGCCGTGGACGCGAAGGTGCGCGCGGGCACCGCGTTGTCCACGCTGGAGATGAGGTCCACCTGGGCGCTGATGAGCCAGCGTCCGGCGGGCGCGTCCAGGGGCTCGGCTTCCGGCACCGGCAGCGCGTCTCCTTCCACGAGCAGTTGCCGCCGCGCCGCGGGAGACAGGCGGTTGTAGCGCTCGGAGCCTTCTCCGAAGCGCCAGCTCGCCCCCACCGACAGCACGGCGGGCGACACCACCGCGCCGAAGAGGGTGCGGCCCGCCAGCTCCGGGACCTGGTCCTGCTCGCGCCGCCAGTCACCGACCACCTCGGGCCGCACTGTCACGCCCATGCGCCAGGGGCGCCCATGGGGCCGGTACAGGATGTCCACCGCTACGCCCGTGTCACCGTAGCGCAGCTCCGTGCCCCCGGAGTCCAGCCGGAAGGAGGCCTGCGCCGCGTAGATGCCCAGCGCGAGGATGAAGTCGTCCTGACCAAAGGACATGGCCCCCGCCAGCACCGACTGCGTGAGTGACACGCGGATGCGCTCCCCCGGCCCCGCGCACGCGACCGTGGCGCAGTAGGACACCACGCTGTTGCGCATCGCGAAGCCGATGCCGAAGCGCTTGTACTGGAGCAGCAGGCCGCCCAGGAGCTGCCGGCTGTCGTGGGACTCGTCGGGCCGTCCGTCGTTGTCCACGTCCCGCTTGCGCGAGCCGGTGAAGGGCAAATCCAGCCAGGACAGGGTGACGCCCAGGTCCCAGTCCTTCTCAAGGGCTGGCCCCCGGTGCGCCAGCGAGGTCAGGTTGCTGGGCAGCCCCGCGGCGCCCTCGGCGATGCCCACGTACGCGCCGCCCATCGCCACCATGCGCGCGGAGCCCAGCAGCGCGCCGGGGTTGAGGTACAGCCGCTCCGGGCGAGGCTCCAGCGGCGGGGGCGTCTCCTGCGCCCATGCCGCCGGAGTGGCGCCCAGCACCAGCGCGCACCCGAACGCTCTCCACCCCCCGCCACCGCGTCCCGCCGGACGCGCCACCGACCTGGAAGGACTCACCGCGCGCGCGTGGCCTCCGTGAAGAGCCGGTCCGCCTCGGTGGCCAGCGCGGTGTCGCGGTCGGTGAGGCCCCCGGCGTCGTGGGTGACGAGCGCCAGCGTCACCTTGCGCCAGCGGATGTCGATGTCCGGGTGGTGGTCCGCCTTCTCCGCCGCCTGCGCCACCTGCTCCACGAAGGCGATGCCGGCGAGGAAGGTGGGGGCCTCGAAGGTGCGGCGAATCATCCCGCCCTCGTGCTTCCACTCGGCGTGCCGCGAGAGGAAGGACTGGAGCGCCTCGGGGGCGAGCAGCGTGGGTTTGGATGCCATGGCCGCCTTTCTACCACCGCCGTCCACCGTCAAGGGGTGGACGGCCGCGCGTATACTTTCACGCCGTACAGAATGTTCCAGTGCTCCAAATAGAAGTAACGCCCGCTGACGCAGGGAGGCTGGCGCTCGGGAGGGGACGGCAGTAATTCCAGGACGACGGTGCCCGTCTCCGCGCGCCAGCGGGGCACGGCGTAGGCACCCGAGGCGCTCGTGGCCGCGGCAATCACGGGGACTCCGAAGCCCGTCGTCCGCAGACGCCTGGCGCCCTGCACCTGGAAGGAGGCGGTCATCTCCAGGACGCCCTCCAGGCGCAGGCGGCCGCTCGCCGCCGAGTACCGGAGCAGCTCCAGGCGCTCCGTGCCGGAGGCGGCGCGCGCCCACAGCACGCCGTCCTCGTGGCCCGCGGGCAGGCCGGGGACGCTGTGGCAGGGCTCGTCCGGGACAGCTTCCGGCGTGCCCTCGGCGTCGAGCTGATAGGGGCAGGCCTCGATGGCCATTGTGGCGGGGGGCGGCGCCTCGGCGATGCGCACCACCAGGAGCCGCTCGCCCGCGCGCATCAGCAGCGAGGGCATGTCATCGCTGAACGTGGCCAGCCGCGAGGGGGGCACGGGGGTGGAGCCCATGGCGCGCAGCCCCTCTTCCTCCGAGAAGACGTAGCGGTGCAGCCGCGTGTCATCCAGCAGCAGCAGCTCGTTCGCCGTGGCGAGCCGAGCGTGGGGCGACGCCTCGGCGGGCGCGCCCGTGGCGGGGAAGGGCGCGGTGGCGGAGGTCGCCAGGGGGCCGCTTCCGGTGTCGACATAGCGGCGCACCTGCGCGGCCTCCGTCACCCACACCGCGTCGCCGGCCACGACGGTGGGGGCGAAGGCATCGCCCAGGGGCTGGGGCTCCTGGTCCGGCGTGCGCAGCGCCCGGCTGCCGCACAGCCACGTTCCCGACGCGGTCCGGTCCACGCCGAGGCACTCCACCACGGTGGAGAGGTCCGCCAGGGGGACCTGGGCGCTGTGGTCCTCCACCACGTAGAGGGAGGACTGGCGGACGCTGCCCACCGGTGCGAAGGAGACGACGAGGTGGTGGCGCCCCGTCTGCTCCGGTGTGAAGCGCACGATGGCGGACGCACCATGCACCCCCAGCTCCGCGGTGGCGGGGACCGCGCGGTTCTGTGGGTCCCTCACCTCCGCGGTGACGGATTGCGCCCGGTCTTCCTGCGAGGAAGCACACTCGTTGAAGACGCCGGGGACGGTGAGCTCCAGCGGCTGGCCCACGCCCACCAGCGCGCTGTCGAAGAGGGGCGCTGGCGGGTGCTGCTCGCAAGGACGCGGAGGGCACCCCACCCCCGTGCCCGCCGCCAGCAGCGCCGTCAGCAACCGGAGGGCGTGGGGCGCCCGCATCACGCGCGCTCCACGGCCCGCTTCCACTTGGCCAGGTGCCGCTCGCGGGCCTCCGGCTTCATCTTCGGCTTGAACGTCTTCTCCGCCTTCCACGCGCGGCGGATGGCATCCGGGCTATCCCAGATGCCGGCGCCCAGGCCGCCGAGGAAGGCCGCGCCCAGGCTGGTCGTCTCCAGGTTGCGCGGACGCACCAGCGGCACGCCCAGCACGTCCGCCTGGAACTGCATGAGGAGGTTGTTGGCCGCCGCGCCGCCGTCCGCCTTGAACACGGGGATGTCCCGCCCGCTGTCGCGGCGCATGGCCTCCGCCAGGTCATGAATCTGCAGCGCGATGCCCTCCAGCACCGCGCGCGCCATGTGGGCCACGGTGGTGGAGCGGTCGAGGCCGGCGAAGAGGCCGCGTGCTTCAGGCCGCCAGTGCGGCGCGCCCAGGCCGGCCAGCGCGGGCACGAAGACGACGTCCCCGGAGTCCTTCACGCTGGCGGCCAGCGCCTCGATGTCCGGCGCGCGCTTGATGACCTTGAGCCCATCGCGCATCCACTGCACCGCCGCGCCGGCGATGAAGCTGCTGCCCTCCAGCGCGTACGTGGTGGTGCCCGTGCCGCCCAGCCGCCACGCCACGGTGGTGAGCAGGCCCGCCGACGAGCGCACCGGCTCCGAGCCGGTGTTCATCAGCAGGAAGGCGCCGGTGCCATAGGTGCACTTGGATTCGCCGGGCTCGAAGCACGCCTGCCCGAAGAGCGCGGACTGCTGGTCACCCGCCATGCCCGCCACGGGGATGCCGTCCGGCAGGCTGCGCATGCCGCGCGTGGTGCCGTAAACCTCCGCGGAGCCGCGAATCTGCGGCAGGCACGCGGCCGGGACGGACAGCAGCGAGCGCATCTCGTCGCTCCACTGGAGCGTCGTCAAATCCATCAGCAGCGTGCGGCTGGCGTTCGACACGTCGGTGACGTGCGCCGCGCCGCCGGTGAGCTTGTAGACGAGCCAGGTGTCGATGGTGCCGAAGCACACGTCGCCCTTCTCCGCCTTCGCGCGCGCGCCCTTCAGGTGGTCGAACATCCACGTCAGCTTGGTGCCGGAGAAGTACGGGTCCACCACCAGCCCCGTCACCTCGCGCACGCGCGGCTCCACGCCCTGCTCCTTGAGCCGGCGGCACTGTTCGGCGGTGCGGCGGTCCTGCCAGACGATGGCGTGGGACAGCGGCTGTCCGCTGCCGCGCATCCACAGGCCCGTCGTCTCGCGCTGGTTGGTGATGCCGATGGCGGCGATGTCCTTGCCGCGAAGGCCCGCGTCCTTCAGCGCCCGGGCGATACACCACTCACTGCTGGCCCAGATTTCATCCAGGTCGTGCTCCACCCAGGACGGCTTGGGGAAGTGCTGGGTGAACTCCTTGTAGGAGCGGCCCACCACCTGCAGCCTGGTGTCGAGGATGGAGACGTGCGTTCCAGTGGTGCCCTGGTCCAGGGCCAGGACGTACTTCGCCTTCGGCATGGGGTGTGCCCTCCCTATGGTGGATGCCAGCGGGGAGGGACCCTACTCCAGTCGGCGGGCCGGGCAGGCGAGCTTCCTGCCCGGCGGCGCGGCTAGTAGCCGGCGGCGCGCCGGTTCCCGAGCACCTTCCGGATGCCGAACGCGGCCAGCCCGCCCAGGGCGATGCGGCCCAGCGAGCCGCCGAGCAGGCCGCCCGAGGCCGCCCGGCCCCGGCCGTAGCCCCGGCGTCCATACCTGCTCCGGCCGCGGCTCCATCCCCCGAAGCCCGAGCTGCGACGATTCCCCAAGATGTTGCCCAGTAGCGACATGGTGGCTCCTCTGTCCGTCAATGCGTTGAAAGCCCCCGCCGGTGCGGAAGACGCCCCGCGGGCGCGGAGTGCCCTCAAGTTGACGCTCCTTTCCGCTGGGGGCAGCCCTTGCCGAAGGAAGTGCCTCCCGCGCCCCTGGCAGGCACGGGAGGCAGCCAGGCGGTCTGCCTACTTCCCGCTGTAGATGCCGATGGCGCCGGGGCGGACGATGGCGCCCGCCGCGTCCCGCTGGGCGCTGAAGGCCACCAGCACCTTGCGGGCGTCACCGCTGCCCACCATCTGGATGTCCCAGACGGGCAGGGCGGACAGCCCGCCGAGCTCCCCGTTGTGGCTGCTGAGCTGCCCGTCGGGCTGCAGGCGCATCAGGCCCCTGCCCCAGCGGTGGCCAATCCAGAGGCTGCCGTCGCGCGAGTCCAGCTCCAGCGAGGAGACGTTGCGGTCGCCGTCGCCCTCCAGCAGGTAGCCCGTCACCAGCCCGGCGTCGTTCAGCTTCGCCAGGCCCCACGCGAAGCTGGACACCCAGACGGTGCCATCCGGCATCAGCGCCAGGTCGCTCACCAGGTCGTCCTTGCGCTGCGCGTGGGTGGGGTACTGGGGCTCGGCCACGGCGTCTGGCCACAGGTCGATGCGGTTGGCGCGGTGCTTCTTCTCCTCGCTCTGCTTGCGCGCCGCCTCGAAGTTCCACGGGGCGCCGGTGCCTTCGTGGCCCACGGCGTTGGTCATGATTTTGAACCGCGTGGTCCGGATGTGCGTGCCCAGCCAGACGTCGCCGTCGGGCCGCACCGCCACGCCCCAGACGTCTCCGGCGAGCCGGCTGTCCTCGCTGGTGCCGTCGCCCATCGCGATGGCGGGATGGATGTGCTCCATGACGCCGAACTTGCAGCGCTGACGCTTCTCGCCCCCCGTGTAGACCCACGCGTTGGCGGCGATGACCTCGGCGTTGGAGCACGCCTCGCCGCCCTGGTAGTCGGGCTCACCCCACGCCAGGCCGTGGTTGGACGCGAACCACAGGCTGTTGCGTGCCTTGTCCCAGACGATGCGGTTCACCGAGCAGAGCTTCTCGCGGTGGCCGTAGCCGGGCACCGAGTGCGCGGGCGAGTGGAGGTCGTAGTGCACCACGCGGAGCGTCCCGTCCGCCTGGAGCTCCACGCGGTCCGCGTCACCGCTCTTGAAGATGGCGGGGTCCTCGAACACGCCGGGGGCCTTGTAGAACTCGCTCTCGCAGTTGGGCCGGCCCTCGTAGCCAACGAAGACGGTGTCCGCGGGGCCCCCCGTCACCGAGAGGACCTTGAGGTAGCGCGCTTCGGGCGCCGGGTCCTTGCCCTTCCACGGGGCCCAGGGCTTCAGGCCGTCCGCCAGGGTGTAGCAGCGCAGGGCGGCGGCGCCCGGACGCAGGAGGCACAGGCCGTCCTCGCCGCCCGCGACCCAGAGGTTGCCGCCCTCGTCCTGGGTGACACCCAGCACCTCGCGAGGGCCGCCCTCGGCGGTGCCCCAGAAGCGCCAGCTCTCGCTGTCCGGAGGAATGGGTTCGCCGCCGTCGCCCACGGGGCCATTCGTGCCCGCGTCGGGCTCCACGGGCGGCGGGTCCTCGCCTTCGTCCGGAGGCGGGTCTCCCGGCTGTTCGGGGGGAGGTTGCTCGTTCTCGTCGCCAATCCCATCATCCGTGGGCGGCGGCGACTGGAGCTGCTCGCCGCCATGACAGCTCAGCAGCAACGTCAGCCCGAGCACGCCCGCCCACCACTTGCCCTGTTCAAGTCCGCTCATACCTGGGTCCGCCTCCGGAGTCTGTCTTTGGACGCGTCACTTCGCGTCCTGACTCCAGAGGCAAGCAAGGTGCCAGGGATTGAATGGCGAGCCTCGCGGGGGGAGGGAAAGGCAGAGGAAGCGGCAGGGTCCCGCGCTGCCCTCACGAGGAACCCGGACGCCTCACCCCCGGGCCCGTGCCGTGTGTCCGCTGGCCGCGGAGGACAGGGCGCGAGGCCTGCGCACGGGCGGGAGCGCGTCGGGGTCCACGTGGTGCGCCACGCAGCCGGGCCGGAGCCGCTCGAGCTTCCGGGCCTCCTGGAGTCCCAGGCCCGGGTTGCCGTCGAACCAGACCTCCCGCAGGTTCCTGAAGGCGGCCAGGACTTCGA
Organism: Myxococcus sp. SDU36; assembly: GCF_030168875.1. Lineage (NCBI taxonomy): Bacteria > Pseudomonadati > Myxococcota > Myxococcia > Myxococcales > Myxococcaceae > Myxococcus > Myxococcus sp. SDU36. Next base: position 5,696,026 of record NZ_CP077414.1, on the reverse strand, counting down.
CGCCCTCCGCGCTCACGCGCGTCTGGACCAGCCGGAGCTTCGGGACGGCGCCGATGTCCGTCTGCTCCCGCAGCGTGTGCAGCATCGCCGTGTCGAACGCGCCGCCGAGCAGTTGGAGCTCCTCCGCTGGCGTCAGCGCGCTCAACAGCTCCATGTCCAGGAAGCGCGCGTCCCGCAGCACCAGCTCCCGCAGGTGGCCGTCGTCCCGCGTGTTGAGGCCGTAGACGAGCTCGCCCTTCAAGCCCCGTCGCTGGAGGCGTCCGTCGGGGAACCAGGACGTGTACTCACCGCCGTCCACGCGCATCTTGGGTTGTCCCGACACGTACCAGCGCCGCTCGGCCAGCTCGGTGGCGAAGCCCCCCGCGTACTCCACCTCGGAGGTGCAGTAGCCGTTGCGCGTGAAGGCATGGGCGACGCCCGTGAAGGGCCGGCCCTGGAAGAGGCGAGGGCCGTAGTCCTCGGGCAGCTCCAGCAGGGCGCTGTTCACACGCAGCCCGCCTTCGGGCAGCGGGAGCCAGTCGGCGGAGGGGCCGGTGAGGACCCCTTCCGAGACCGACGTCAGCGAGTCCAGCGTGCCGTCGTGCCTCAAGGAATACGCCAGGCCCGAGAAGAGCGAATGGCCATGTCGCAGCCTGCCGTCCACGCCCCGAATCAGAAAGCTCGCTCGCATCCGTTGCATGGTCCGCTCCCGTTCTCACCGGGCACGCGCCGGTGAAGGCCCCTGACACCTCCTTCGTGCCACTGGAGCGGAGGCCCAGGCAATCCAGGCTGGCGGCAAAGCGTTTGCCCTGGCCGTTCGGCGGTTCCGGCTGTCTGGAGTTGGCGAACGGGATGCCCCCGGGTTGGAGGCGAGGATTGGCTACCGGATGTTCCGCCGGGTCTCCGCCTCCGGCGTGCCGCGCGCCTGGGACTCCCTGCGCCGAGCCCCCTGCGTGTCCGCGTAGCCCGTCAGCTCCACGTAGCCACGCCCCGTGACGGGCTGGCCCGCGCGCGTCCCCTCCAGGTCCACCGTGCCCTCCCAGTAGCGCACGGTGACGGGGAGCTCCTGGTCCGCCAGGCGCGGTGTCACGGTGAGGTCCAGGCCCAGCGACTCCACCTGCATGCGCCAGCGTGACGGGTACTCGCCGCCACTGCGCGGGCTCTTCCAGGTGTCCAGCACCGTGAGCTTCATGTCGTCGCGGCCGACGTGCACCGCTTCCCCCGCGCCTTCGGGGGGCACCCACAGGCCGGAGCTGAACGCGTCCGGCGAGCCGTCCCGGTGACGGAGCTGGTAGTACATCAGCTCGCTGCCGTCGGAGAGCTGGAGCGAGAACCAATCCCAGCCCACCTGGTCCGCGCCGAGCGCGCTGGTGCTCCACTCGCGGTCCATCCAGCTATTGCCCGTCACCGGGTACGTGCGCCCGTCCACCCGCACCGTGCCGCGCGAGGGCATGCGCGTCATGGAGTAGTAGTAGGACGCGTTGCCGCGCTCCGCGCTCTTCTGGCTCAGGCCCCGGTCTCCATGGAGCACCGGCGGCTTGCCCGGCTCCAGCAGCAGCTCCAGCGCCACGGTGTCCGTCTGCGCGCGCAGCCGCAGGGGCCAGGTGGACGGGCCCGCGCTGACCGCCTCCCAGTCCTCCAGCCACACCTTGAAGGGTCGCGCGGTGGCGCCGGACAGGCCCAGCGCCACGCGGCTGAAGCGCTCCGAGGCGTGGAAGCCGCCGCCGGCCACGTCCGTCACCGTGAAGTGCCCCATGTAGACCTGGCTCGTGCCCCAGGCGGAGTCGCGCGGGGCGGCCTTGGGGGCCAGCGCGTTGCGGAACAGGGTGAACTGGTAGCCGAAGGCGCGCCCGTCCTCGGTCTCCAGGTTGCCCGTCCAGTACCACCACTCCGTGCGGTACTCCGGATGCGGGCCGTGGTCCTCGGGGAAGTGGAAGTCCCGGGGCTCCTCCGCGCGCGCGTAGCCCTCCGTGCTGCCGCTCATGGCGCCGGCCACGGTCAGCGTGCCGCCCTGGCGCAGCGCGGGCAGGGGCTGCTCGCGAGTCATCGCCACCACCGCCGCCGTCAGTCCCACCAGCACCACCGCCGTTCCCACGAGGAGTCCCCGGCCGTTGCTCATGTGTCACTCCTCCCGCAGCGCCAGCGCGGGGTTGGCGCGCGCCATCTTCCAGGCGGGGTAGAGGCCCGCCAGCGCCGACGCCACCAGCGCCAGCACCACGGCCTGCACCAGCGTCTGGGGTGTCAGGGCCAGCTGCAGCGTCCAGCCGAAGGAGCGCTGGTTGATGACGTGCACCAGCACGTAGGCCAGCCCCACGCCCAGCGGCACGGAGAACAGCCCCGCCAGCAGCCCCAGCAGCCCTGTCTGCAGCGACACCAGTCCCCAGAGCTGCTCCGGCGTCAGGCCGGTGGCGCGCAGCACGGCGAACTCGCGCGCCCGCTCCAGTTGCAGCGCCATCAGCGCGCTCAGCACGCCCACGAAGGCCACGCCGATGGCGAGCAGCCGCAGCACCTGCGTAATCGTGAAGGTGCGGTCGAAGACGTCCAGGGACGCCTGCCGCAGCGAGCGGTTGGCGCGCACCAGCAGCGCCTGGGTGTCTCCGGCGTGCTCGCGCACCGAGGCCACCAGCGCGTCCACGTCCTGGCCGGGCGCCGCATACAGCGCCACGCCGCTGATGCCCCGGTCGTCGAACCAGCGCTCGTAGGTGGTGCGCGGCAGCAGCAGCGTGCCCACGTCGGAGCCGTAGTCGAAGTACACGCCCACCACGCGGAAGTCGCGAGGCCCCTTGTCGGTGGCCAGTCGCACGGTGTCCCCCAGGCCCACGTCGCGGTGGAAGCCGAAGGGCTCCGAGACGAGAATCGTGTCGGGCGAGGACTCCAGCTCGCGCCACGCCGTCTCCGCGTCGCCCTGCTTGAAGGTGTAGGGCCGCACCGGCGTGCGCGAGAAGTCGACGGCCATCAGGTCCGTGGGCACGCCGTCCACGCGCACGTTCGCCACGCGCAGGGTGCTGCTGCCCGCAACGCCCGGCGTGTCGCGCAGCGTCTCCGCCAGGTCGGGGAGCAGCGTCGCGCCGCCGCGCCGCGCCACGAGCGAGGGCGGCGAGATGAACACGTCCGCCTGGAGCGAGGTGTCCAGCCACGACACCACCGTTCCCCGGAAGCTGGACACCATGAGGCCCACGCCCACCGTGGTGGCCACCGCCACCATCAGCGCCGCCAGCGCCACGGACGTGCGGCTGAGGCTGGTGTGTACGCCGCGCGCGGCCATGCGCCCCAGCAGACCAAAGGCCAGGCCCAGCGGCCGCGCCGCCAGCGAGGACACCGTCTGCGTGGCCCAGGGCACCAGCAGCGCCGCGCCCAGCAGCACCGAGAAGAGTCCCCCGTAGGCGGGCAGCAGCGCCTGGGTGGGCCACCGCAGCAGCACGGCGCCCCCGGCCAGCACCCCCAGGCCCAGCAGCGCCAGCCGGGGCGCCCGTCCGCGCGACACGTCCTCCAGCGTGGACCTGCGCATCGTCGTCACCGGGGGGGAGCGCGCGGCCTCCCACGCGGGCACCAGCGCCGCCAGCAGCGTCGCGCCCAGCCCCAGCGCCAGCCCCTTGAACAGGGTGAAGGGCTCCAGCGCCAGCCGCCGCACGCTCACCACGAAGTACAAGTCATTGAGCGTCTGGGTGACGAGCTCCACCAGCCCTCGCGCCAGCAACACGCCCAGCAGCAGCCCCGCCACCGTCCCCACCGCGCCCAGCACGGCCGCCTCGCCCAGCACCAGCGCGAAGAGCTCGCGGCGGGTGATGCCCACCGCGCGCAGGCGGCCCAAGAGGCCGCGCCGCTGCACCACGGAGAACGTCATGGTGTTGTAGATGAGGAACATCCCCACCACCAGCGCCAGCAGCGACAGCGCGGTGAGGTTGGTGCGGAAGGCCCGCGTCATCTGCTCCACCGTGCCCGCCCGCGCGGCGGCGCGCACCAGCTCCAGGCCTTGCGGCAGCGTGGCCGCCAAGGCTTGTTCCTGCGCGTCGCCGCCGGTCAGCCGCAGGTCCACGCGCGTCAGCCGGCCGGTGTGCCCCAGCAGCTCCTGCGCGGTGGACACGTCGGTGAGCACCAGCGCCTCCAGGGCCCGCGCCGTGTCCTCGTCCGCGGGCTCCAGCAGGCCCACCACGCGCAGCGGCTTCTCCAGCCCTTCCAGGCGCACCGGCAGCGTGTCGCCGGTGGACAGGCCCAGGGCGCGCGCGGCGCGGGCGCTCAGCATCACCGCGCCCGGCTCGGTGAGCAGCGCGCTCACGTTGCCCACCGCCTCGCCCCGGGCGTAGTCGCGGAACGGCCCTTCCACGAAGGGGTCCACGCCCAGCACGGTGAGCGTGCGCTTGTCGCCCACCGCCGCCTGGACGTAGCCCTCCACCACGGGCGCGGCCACGGGGGCGCCGGGGCGCACGCGCAGCGCCTGGTACACCGCCTCCGGCACGCCCGTGGAGCCGCCCAGGAGCTGGTGCGTGGCGCGTCCGGCCACCGCGTCCGTGGAGCGCTCGAAGGCGCGCAGGGCGCTGCCGCTGGCCAGGTCGATGGACACCACCACCGCCACGCCCAGCGCGATGCCCAGCAGCGACAGAGCCGTCAGCCACGGGTGGCGGCCCAGGTGGCGCAGGCTGGAGCGGACCAGCAGCCCCTTCACGGCGCCTCCCTCAGCGCGTGGGTGGGCGTGTGCTCCACCTCCACCAACCGGCCGCCTTCCATCGTCAGGACGCGGTGCGCGCGGGTCACCAGGCCGGGCTCGTGGGTGACGACGAGCGCGCAGGTGTTGCCCTTCCGGGTCAGCGCCTCCAGCAGGTCCAGCACCTGCCGTCCCGTCGCCTCGTCGAGGTTGCCGGTGGGCTCGTCCGCCAGCAACAGCGGTGGCTCATGCGCCAGCGCGCGGGCCACCGCGACGCGCTGCTGCTCGCCGCCGGACAGCCGGTCCGGAAAGCTGTTGGCGCGCGCGCCGAGCCCCACCTGTTCGAGCAACGCCCGCGCCCGCGCGCTGGCCTCCGCGCCGCCATGGCCGTTGAGCTCCAGCGGCAGCCGCACGTTCTCCTCCACCGTCAGCGTGGGGAGCAGGTTGAAGGCCTGGAAGATGAAGCCGATGCGCTCGCGCCGCAGCAGCGTGCGCTCGCGCTCGCTCAGCCGTCCCAGGTCGCGGCCATCCACGCGGACCTCGCCCTGGCTGGGCAGGTCGATGCCGCTGATGAGGTTGAGCAGCGTGGACTTGCCCGAGCCGCTGCGCCCCAGCAGCACCACGAACTCGCCTCGGCGCAGGGAGAGCCGCACGTCGGAGAGCACCTCGCGCGTGGTGTCGCCTTCGGCGTAGGCCTTCGTGACGTCGCGCAGTTCGACCAGGGGCGGAGAGTCGGGCGGAGACATGGGGGCTTCTCCATACACAAATGCCCTGTCCGTCGCTCGACCTTCGGCGCATGCCCGCACCCCACTCAGGCGCCAGCGGCGGGCGCCGCGGACTCCCACCCCGAGGCGCTCCGCTGCTGCGCCAGGAAGTCGCCCACCTCCGCCGCCAGCAAGGGCCCCGCCGCGTCCCGAGGGATGACGTGAAACCCCTGCCGCAGGGACAGGACGCGCACCGACGGCGCCGCGGTGAGGCGCCGTGCGAGCCACCGCCCGCCCTCCGGGTCCACGACGTGGTCCTGCTCCGCCACCGCGACCAGGGTGGGGCAGCGCACGCGCGCCGTGTCCCGGATGGCCAGCGCCTGCAACGTGCACACGTCACGCAGCCGGGCCACGGGAAAGGCGGGCAGCACCGGCGCCTGGGCCAGCGCCTCCGGGTCCGAGATGTCCGTGCCCGTCTTCTCCACCCACGAGTGTGTCCACTCCAGAACGGGCGTGCGCGCCAGTTGCCGGACCAGGAACATGCGCGGCCCCCGGAAGCGCACCGCGGGCGCCACCAGCGTCAGCGCGCGCACGGCCTCCGGATGCCGCGCGGCCAGCCCGAGCGCCAGCAGCGCGCCCATGGACAGGCCCGCGACGAACACACTCCGGTGCCCCCGGAGCGCGTGCAGGGCGTGCTCCGCCGCCGCCAGCCAGTCACGCCAGGTGACGTCGAGCAGGGCCTGGGGGGTGGTGCCATGGCCGGGCAGGCGCGGCGCCACCACGCGCAGTCCACGGGCCGCCAGGGCCTCGCCCAGGGGCCGTACGTCCCAGGGGCTCCCCGTGAAGCCGTGCAGGAGCAGGCACGCGTCCTCGCCCCGGCCCAGCTCGAAGGGCGCCGTCTTTCGCGGGTCCATGGGGGCGGCTTCTGGGAACGGGCTCACGCCGTGACACTGGCCACGCGCGAGCGCAGGCGCTATGCCCCCTGCCTCATGGCGGACACTCCGAAGCCCCCGGACATGCAGTTGCAGATTCAGTTGGACGATGACGTGGCCAATGGTCAGTACGTCAACATGGCCCTGGTGAACCACTCCGACACCGAGTTCACCCTGGACTTCATCTACGTCCAGCCCCAGCAGCCCAAGGCCCGGGTGCGCTCGCGCATCATCACCAACCCCAAGCACATGAAGCGCCTGGTGGCGGCCATGCAGGACAACATCCAGCGCTACGAGGCGAAGTTCGGCCCCATCGCGGTTCCAGAGGAAGACGGCGGCATGCACTGAGCGCCGTTTTCGCCGGGAGCAACCCGCACGTCGTGTGTTTCCACGGCCGCTTCGCTGGCCTTCGGGCCCGGTGGCGCGCAGACTTGGGGCCATGGTGCTGAGATTCCTGGTCCCCTTGCTCGTATTGCTCTACGCCTCTTCCGCCGCGGCTCAGTGCCTGGGGGATGGCGTGCAGCTCTTCCCCACACCGGGCTCCATCATCCCCACCAACTCCCGCTTCCTGCTGGAAGGCGTCGGAACCGCGCGCCCCCAGGTGGCCGCGCTGGTGGGGAAGAAGCTGCGGCTGGTGTCGGACAGCCACGTCGTCGAGGTGGCGGTGCAGCGCGGCTGGGAGAGCAGCCTGGGCCGCGTCACCGTCATCCTCAAGCCGGCCGGGGCCATGGAGGAGGACAAGCGCTACACGCTGCGCGTGGATGAGTCGCTGCCCAACGTGGCGCTCCTCAACGGCCGCGGCACCATGCTGCCCGAGTGGCGCACGGGCACGGGGCCGGACAAGCAGGCGCCGCGCTGGCTCAAGCGGCCCGCCGTCTCCGAGGGCTTCCTGCGCCGCACCGCGCAGGGCACCGCCCGCTTCGTGCGCCTCAACCTGTCGCTGAAGGAGTCCAGCCCGGCCTACCTGGTGGTGAAGCTGGAGCCGCGCCGCCCTGGTCCCAGCGTGCAGCAGTACGTGGTGCCGGTGAGCAACAACACCGCCTTCATCGGCCATGAGGCCTGCAGCGGCACCTTCGCCATGGAGGACGGCCGCAGCTACCGGGCCCGCATCCAGGCCTTCGACGCGGCGGGGCAGATGGCGCCGGCCGTCCCGCCCGTGGACTTCGAGGCCCCGGACGAATACTCGATGCAGCAGTAGCGCGCGGGAGTTCTCCCCGGGGCCGGGAAGTTGGTGTAGGCCTGACGCGGGCGCCCCTGCGCGCCGAGCCTTCGGGAGCGCGAATGACGACGGTGGACGTGGAGAGCCTCAAGGAGCGGATGACGGGCTTCATCCGGTCGCTGCAGGACGACATCTGCGGCGGCCTGGAGCGGCTGGACGGCTCGGCGCGCTTCCGCGAGGACTCCTGGACCCGGCCGGGCGGTGGCGGTGGACGCAGCCGGGTGCTGGAGGACGGCGCCGTGCTGGAGAAGGCCGGCGTCAACACGTCCGTGGTGTACGGCGAGTTGGAGGAGCAGTTCGCGCAGAAGCTCCAGGGTGAGGGCCGCCACTTCTGGGCGGGCGGCATGTCCCTGGTGCTGCACCCGCGCAACCCGCATGTGCCCACCGTGCACGCCAACTACCGCTTCATCCACCAGGGCGGGAAGGCGTGGTTCGGCGGCGGCGCGGACCTGACGCCCTACTACCTCTATGAAGAGGACGCGGCGCACTTCCACCGCGTGCACCAGGCCGCCTGTGACAAGCACGACGCCGGCTACTACCCGCGCTTCAAGGCCGCCTGCGACAAGTACTTCTACCTGCGTCACCGCGAGGAGACGCGCGGGGTGGGCGGCATCTTCTTCGAGAACATGGGCGGGGCGCTGGAGAAGGAGTTCGCCTTCATCCAGGACTGCGGCCGGGCCTTCCTGGACGCGTACCTGCCCATCGCCGAGCGGCGCAAGGACACGCCGGTGACGGAGGGGCAGCGCTTCTGGCAGGAGGTGCGGCGCGGGCGCTACGTGGAGTTCAACCTCGTCTATGACCGGGGCACCGTCTTCGGCCTGGAGACGCGCGGGCGCACCGAGTCCATCCTCATGTCCCTGCCGCCGCAGGTCCGCTGGCGCTATGACTACCACCCCGAGCCCGGCACCCCGGAGGCACGGCTGGTGGAGGTGCTGCGCCAGCCGCGTGACTGGGCGCAAGGAGGCCTTAATGGATGATTGGAATGATTCGACACCGGTCCGGAAGCCGGCCCATCCCATCCTCGTCCTCGTCGCGCTCGTGGCGGTGTCGGGCTACATGCTGATGCAGAAGTATTCGGGAGGGCGCCCCGCCACGCAGGTGGCGCCCCCCAGCGACGCCGAGGCCCGCGTCAACGTGCTCGCCCTGTGTGACGCCGTCCAGGCCCACCGTGACGAGCACGGCGTCTACGTCACCGCGGGCCCCACGCCGAAGGAGATTCCACGCGGTGGCAAGGCCGTGCCCTTCCCCAAGGATGAGACCTTTCACCGGATTGGCTTCGAGCCCGACGGAAAGGTCCACTTCCAGTACCAGGTGGTGGTGCAGGAGAGCCCCGTGGGTGAGCCGGAGGTGTCCTGCCTCGCGCGGGGGGACTTCGACGGCGACGGGCTGAACTCCCTCTACCGCGTTCGTCTGGATGCCAACGGAATGACGACGCCCATCGAGGTGGAGCGCGAGGGCGAGTAGTCCACCGCGCAACCCGGCGCTTCCGCCCGCCGAGAATCAACAGGCCGGGACCCCAAGCCAGCGTGAGGCATTGCCCATGTCCTCCTTCCGCATCCCCAACGTGATTGACCGCGCCCTCCGCTCACTGGAGAGAGGCGGCGGCTCGAGACGTCCCGACGGTCCGGGCGTGCAGGGGCCTCGGCCACAGGACTGGGGCCCACCGGCGCCGCCGCCCCGGCCGGGGGACAACTTCCGTCGTCCAGCGCCGCCGCCCCTGCACCCGCCCATCGGCGGCCAGGAGCGCGCGCCGGTGAAGTCGGTCGCGGAGCTGGTGCCGCCGGGCCTGGAGGACACGCCAGGGCAGGAGGCGTTGGGGCAGCGCTTCGGGGCGGACGCGGCGCTGCTGGCGTCGCACCTGTCGCCCCCGCAGGTGTCGGGCTCGGAGCGGGCCACGCGGCTGTGGGCGTTCTACACGGCCTACGCCACGGCGGCGGCGCGGCACCCGCCGGAGCCGGAGGCGCGCGCGGCCTTCCGCGAGGCGCTGGAGGGGCAGGGCTTCGCCGAGCTGCGGGACGCGCACACCGGCGAGGACGGCGTGACGCGGGGCCTGTGGGTGATGGAAGCCCGCACCCCCGCCGAGGCCCGGACGCGGGCCGCCGAGGTGCGGCTGGAGCCGCCTCCCGAGGTGCGCCACTCCGAGGAAGCAGCCCGGCCGGCCGAGCAGGCGCTTGTCCAGGCGGCCGGTACCCGCGCGGCCACGACCTTTCATGGCCCGGTCATGCCCGCCCTGCGGCGCGACGAGGCCGCTTCATCAGAGGACGCGGGGCAAGACGGGGACGCCCGGCGCCGGCGCGGGACGAACGGACGGCTGGGCGCGCGGATGCTGTGGAACGTGCTGCACCGCTTCCGCTCGGGGCCGGACGACGGGGCGGTGGCGGAGGGGCAGTGGGACCGGGTGACCTTCGGCGCCCTGCTGGCGCTGCTGGCCATCGCGCTGGCCGTGGCGGCGCTCGTCAACCTCTAGGCCCGGCGGCCCGGCGGCGGCGCCTTCGCCGGTGCGAAACTCCTTGGATTGTGTCCGCTTGTGCTAGGTTGCCGCACCCACTTGGCAACCGACGACCTCACTCTCGTCAAGCGCGTCCGGACCGGCGACCAGCGCGCTTTCAAACTCCTCGTCGAGCGTTACCAGCGCAAGGTGTACGCCGTTGCGCTGGGCATGCTGAAGGACAAGGAGGAAGCGATGGACGTCTCCCAGGAGGCGTTCGTCAAGGTCTACAAGTACCTGGACCACTTCAAGGGCGACTCGTCCTTCTACACCTGGCTCTACCGCATCACCGTCAACATCTGCATCGACGTCATCCGCAAGCGTGGCGGGGCCGGCGAGGCCGTGGAGTTCGACGAGAACCAGGCCGTGGACCTGTCCGAGGCCCGCATCGGCGCCCTGGGCAGCCGGCTGGGCACCAATCCCCAGAAGAGCGCCCTGCGCCGCGAGCTGGCGGAGAAGATCCAGGAGGCCCTGTCCACGGTGCCGGAGAAGCACCGGGCCATCCTCCTGCTGCGGGAAATCGAGGGAATGTCCTACGACGACCTCGCCCGCACCCTGGACATCCCCAAGGGCACGGTGATGAGCCGGCTTTTCCATGCCCGGGCCAAGGTCCAGAAAATCCTCAGTGAATACCTGGAGTTGGACGAAGCGAAGAGCGGCGTGGGCAGTGAGTGAGCGGGCCTCGAATATCTGAGGGACCTGCCCGTCCCAAGTTTCGCAGCCCCTTCCAGCGAGCAGGTGGATTCAATGGCCGGTAATCCCGCGTGTGAGCGTTTCGTCCCCATGCTGTCCCCGTACGTCGACGGAGAGCTGAGCTCCGGCGAGCGCGTCAACGTGGAGCGGCACCTGGCGGCCTGCCGGGACTGCACCGGACGGGCGGCGGACCTGCGCGCGGAATCCGGCCTGCTGCGGGTGGGCCTGGACATGGCCGTGGACGACGTGGACTTCAAGGACTTCACCCAGCGCGTCATGGCGCGGGTGACGCCGGACAAGCCGCCCCTCATGGAGCGGCTGAAGCTGGCAGTGTCCGAAATGTTCCTCTACCAGCGCACCGCCATGATTTCGTCGCTGGCCACCGCGGCCGTGCTGGTACTGGTGGGCGTGCCCTTGCTGATGAGCGACCGGGCGCCGGTGGGGTACGCCTCCGAGCGCATGACGGTGAAGTCCATCCAGCCCTACCGCAACGCCGAGGTGGCGCCGGTGGTGATGGAGACGGACAATGGGGGCACCATCATCTGGCTGGTGGACGAGGACTCGGACGTCCTGTCTCCCGGCGCGGAGAAGGGTGAGCGGCAGGACCAGACGGGGCTCGGTCAGCCAGACGCAGGCGGGCGCAGCGGCCCCGCGCGCCCGGCTCCCGACGCCCCCAGGCCGTCGGGAGGTTCCTTGTGAGAAGACACGTGTCGTCGGGCCGGATGCTGTGGGCGCTGCTGGGGCTGGGCCTGGTGGTGCCCATGGCCGCCAGCGCACAAGACGCGAAGGTCCAGGTCCAGGTCGAAGTGGTGCTCGCCTCGAAGAAGGGCACCGACGTCGACCCGCCCGAGCTGGAGAAGATGAAGGAGCAGTTCCAGAAGCAGAACTTCAGCTTCACCTCCTTCAAGCGCCTCTCTCAGGAGGTGCTGACGGTGAGCGCGAAGAGCGCCTCCGAGGTGAAGCTGCCCAACGGCGCCAACGCGACGCTGCAGCTGTCTGGCATCAAGGACGGCACGGCCACGGTGCGCGTGGCCATCCCCCGGCAGCCCACGCTGGACGTGGAGCTGGGCCGCCAGGGCGCCGTCTACCAGAAGGCCGGCAAGTACGTGGGCGGGGAGCTCATCCTCGTGCTCTCCCCTCCCGCGCGGTAGCTCCCCCAGCGCCGCCTCAGGCGGCGCGAGCTTCCCCGTCCGCCTCCAGGACGATGACCTCCAGGTCCTCTTCCAGCTCCAGGGGGAGGACCTCCTCGGTGGCGGTGTGCGGCTGGAGGCCCGGTGCGGGGGGCTCGGCGTGCTCCCGCTCCAGGTGGACGCGCAGCCCGTCGAACATGGTGTCGAACGCCGCGTAGATGCGGTCCACCATGGCCAGGGCCTCCGCGCGCACCTGGGGGGACAGCTGCATGGCCTCCAGCTCCGCCGCCAGCTCCTGTTCGAACATGGCGTGCTGCGCTTCGGCCTGCATGTGGTGGTCGGAGAAGTACTTCAGCCGGTCGTCCGCGCCCTGCGCCGCGCTGATGATGGCGGTGCGGCTGAAGAAGACGTGGCTGGTGGACTCCAGCGCCCACAGCAGGACGATGCGCAGCCGGTCATCCACCGGACGGTACACCTCGCTGATGATGGCGTAGGCCGCGTCACGCGTCTTCACGTGCGCGCGGCCGTACATGCTGCCGATGCTGAGCGAGCCGCCGGTGAGCGCGGAGATGTCCTCCTCGAACCACTGGTCATGCCCGCCCTCCTCGGCATGGTGCCGCGTGGCCAGCGCCTTGAAGTGCGCGTCCTGGATGAAGTGCGCGTTGAGGCGCAGCACGTCCTGGAACGTCATCACCCAGAACGTCAGCCGCGGCGCGAAGGCCATCACCTGTTCAATGGGGCGGTCCATCCGCATGTCGGAGAAGAAGGGGTGCGCTGCGAAGCGCGCCTCGCGCACGGCGATGTGTTGGAGCACTTCCTTCATGATGGACCTCCCTGGGGTGTCTGCCTCTACCAGTTGATGCAGTACGTGCAGGCGCTGTCGCCGCGTCGCCGGCAACTCTTGGCCTCATGTTCAATACGCACCCAAAGCGAATCCTTGGGGCGGAACCGGTCGCCAATGGCCTCGATGAGCCCCAGGTCCAAGTCACACGGATAGGGGTTGTCACACACCATGCGAGCGTTTCGCTTGTCCACCGGCTCGAAGCGGTAGCCGCCAATGGCGCCCTTGCCGCGGTGGTTCATCCGGTACGCCAGGTCCACCGCGCGCAGGCCCTTCTCCAGCGTGTCGATGTCCGGCGGGAAGTGCGCGCTGTCCGGAATCTTCCGGCCAATGGTCCTCACCGTGCTGGGGCCAATCTTGTCGAACACCAGCTGGAACGACTTCAGCAGGGCGGGCATGGGGTACCAGGCATCCGCCTTCAGCGGCGAGATGCCGTTCTCCCCCAGGATGCGCAACGCGCGTGACTGGGCGAGCTCCATGCCGTTGACGATGGCGAGAATCGACTGTCCGACGACTTCGATGCCCTGGAACGACACGGGCTGAAGGGCCGGCGCGGTGGCGCTGGTGGGGGTCTTCAATTCCATACGGTTAACGCCCTCGTGAGGAGTGACACGCATTGAAGCGGCTTTTCCCGATATTTTCAAATAGACTCACATGTCTGTAATTTTCCGAAAGATTCGATATGGGATTCCCCGTGGCGCAAGAGCGACCCGCGCGGTCGGTATGAAGCCAGGTGACCTGGCCTTCGCTGTGAGTGAGCGTGAGGCCACGCGGCGCGCGGGAGCGGGCCTCCGTGGGCCGCGTGGGGCGGGATGCCCCGGCGGGGCAACCTGCCCCGGCGCAAGTGCCCCAGCGGCCGGACGCCGCCTCCAGGCCTCCTGGAAGAACTTCCGTCGGGAGGCTGCCAGGACAGGGCTGAAAAAAAGTCAGAAGTCCAGTCCCCGAGGCGGGGGTGCAAGCAGCCGACCCTCGGAAAATCGCGGGGTTGTCGCTCGGCACGCCGGTTGCTGAAGGGAGCAGCACAAGCAAACCCCTCACCCTTGGAGACGAAATCATGGCGAAGACCCAGAAGCGTGGACAGGTCATCCGTCGTAAGGCCCAGCAGATGAAGGTGTCGACGGCGAGCGCGGTGAAGGGGGCTGGCCGGAGCGCCCGCCAGGTGCAGGTGACGCTGGGTGACCTCATCGCGGCGGCCTTCGACACGGTGGGCGGCGAGGTGAAGAAGGTGGCGCAGGTGATGTCCTCCAAGGACATGACGGTCGCCACGGGCAAGCACATCGTCTTCGTTGGCTGACACGCGCCAATCCGGGGCGTGTGCGGTGCAGGAGGGCCTGGCGGTGGCGCCAGGTGAGGGCGGCAGAGGCGGGGACGGGAAGGGACGCACCTGTGAGACGCATCATCAGTCCCGGACGGAATTGCTGGACGGTGGAGGAGGCAAGCGACGCGGGCGTGCTGGTGGACGCGCGCGACTACTACCGGGAGCTGTACCGGGCCGCGCAGAAGGCCCGTCACTCCATCGCGATTACCGGCTGGCAGTTCGACAGCGACGTGGCGCTGCTGCGAGGCGAGGACCTCCGCGAGGCGCGCGGCGAGTCACGGCTGCTGCCGATGCTGGACGCGCTGTGCCGGGCCAACCCGGAGCTGCGCGTCTACGTGCTGGCGTGGGACTTCAGCCTGCTGCTCGCCATGGAGCGGGAGTGGATGCAGCGGCTCATCTTCAATTGGACGGCGAACGGGCAGGTGTGCTTCCGCTTCGATGCCTCCAGCCCGTTGTATGGCGCGCATCACCAGAAGCTGGTCGTCATCGACGGCGCGGTGGCCTTCGCCGGCGGCATGGATGTCTGTGATTGCCGGTGGGATGACCGGGACCACCCGGTGCGCTCGGAGCTGCGCTGTGACAGCGGGAGGGACCCTCACGGCCCCTACCATGACGTGCAGTCCGTGCTGACAGGGCCGGTGGTGGACCGCCTGGCGGAGCTGTTCGAGGCGCGCTGGGCGCACTCCGGCGGCGGGGAGCTGCGGCTGCCCAGGGTGGCTCGGGATGACGTGGACTTCACGCCGAGCCTGCCGGCGCCGCCGGGGCCGGTGGCCATCAGCCGCACCTTCGGCAAGACGCTCCTGCCGCCGCAGCCCGCGGTGCAGGAGGTGGCCGCGCTGTACCTGGACGCCATCGACTCGGCCGAGCGCTTCATCTACATCGAAAACCAGTACTTCTCCTCGCGGGCCATCTTCCAGGCGCTGGTGAAGCGCATGCGGTCCCCCGGGCGAGGACGGCTGCAGGTGGTCCTGGTGCTGCCGCGGCAGCCGGAGGCGCTGCGTGAACAGCTGGCCATGGGCATTGCCCAGGTGCGGCTGCTGCGCGCGCTGGAGCGCGTGGCGCACGAGACGGGACATGCCTTTGGCGTGTACTGCTCCGCGGGGCACGACGCGCGCACTGGCGTGGACATCTACACGTACATCCATTCGAAGGTGATGGTGGTGGATGACCGCTTCCTCACGCTGGGCTCGGCGAACACCACCAACCGCAGCCTCGGGTTGGATTCGGAGCTGAACCTGAGCTGGGAGGCGGAGGCGCCGAACGACGCGACGATGCGCGCCATCCGCCGCATCCGGGTGTCGCTGATGGCCGAGCACGCGGGGCTGGAGGGCCTGGCGGCCCTGCGACTGCTGACGGCAGCGGACAGCGGACTGGTGGAGTGGCTGGACGACGTGGCCGTCATGGGGCTGCAGCGTCTGCGCGTCCACCCGATGTCGACGGTGTTCGACCAGAGCCCGCTGCTCAAGTCGCTGGAGCCGGAGGAGCTCATCATCGACCCGGAGGCGTCGGTGCTGGACGAGTCCCTCTTCGAGGCGCTCCACCGCGCCGAGGACGGGCTGTTCGCCTCCGGGGTCCGCCTGCTGTCGCGCTGGCTGGTGGGCACGGGCACCGAGCGTCCGCACCGCGCCATCCTTCCCTGCGCGCAGGACGAAGGGTAGCCGCGCGCGGAGGCGGCAAGCCGCCAGGGGCCCGCCCGCCCGCCTGCCTTGGGACGGGCCCGGAGGCACGGGCATGGCCGGCGGGTTGTTCCTGCCGCGCGGGACGCCACCTTGTCGAGAGCACGACTTCTCTCACGCAAGGGGGATTCACCATGAAGCTTCCTCTCATGGCCGCGGTGGCGGCGCTGGCTCTCTGGGGTTGTTCGAGCAACTCGGCGAACACGCGCGCGGATGACCGCGCCACCGGTGGTTCGGGCACGGAGACGACGGCGCCCGAGTCCGTGGACACGTCTTCTGAATGGGATGACCGCAGCGCCGGTGAGGCCGCGGACGTGACGGAGAACGAGCGCCGCGACCGGATGGACGCGCCCACCGTCTACGACGGCGAGGCCACCGGTGGCAGTGGCCCCGGCATGGGCGCGGGCACCTCGGTGACGACGCCGGAGGGTGAGAAGTACGACGTGCAGGACGGCCCGCTCCTGGGTGGCCAGCAGCGTGAGGAGTCCCGTGAGGAGGGCGTGGGCGGCTCCGGCAAGTCCGACGTCGAGGAGCTCGACGCCAGCGATGTAGAGACGCAGGAAGTGGAGCTCGACGAGGTTGAGGTCGACGGCAGCCGCTAGCGCGGCGTGAAGGTCGCGCGTCTCCCGCTGCCGCCAGACGGGGGCGCGTGTGCCGACGGTCCGCAGTGTCACCCACACGCGGATGCAGTCACCTGCTTCGTCTCGCGCCATGGACAGGTAGAGTCGGGGGACGATGACTGGCGCCCCCCTCTTCGCTCTTCTCGCCCTGGTGTCCACGCAGTACGACGGCAGCTCCACCGTGGAGGAGGTGTCCTCGGAAGAGGAGGTCTCCTCGAGCGCGCGGGGGGAAGGTGCCCCCGTCTCCGCCGCGCGGCTGGATGAGCCCGCCCCTCCGGGCAGCTCCCGCACGGGCGGCGTGGGCTTCGGCTTCAGCGGACAGCTGGAGGTCGGTGGCCTGAGCCTTCCGTCGGGGCCTCGCGGCGGGGGGCAGGACTTCTTCGCGCGCATCTACCCCTCGCTGGGGCTGACGCACGGGGAGACCTTCGTGCTGCGGCTGGGGGCGAACCTGCGGCTGCGCGTGGTGGACGAAGCGCCCACGGCCGAGGCGGACTACAGCGGCGGCATGCGCCGCGAGGACTGGGATGAGCTGAGTGACTTCGGGCAGGTGGTGCGCATGCTGCGCATTGGCCAGGAGGGCCGTCCCGTCTTCCTGCGCGTCGAGCCCTTCTCCGAAGAGACGCTGGGCCGCGGCTATCTCGTGGGCCGCTACAGCAACACGCTGGCGCCGGACTACCACCCCGCGGGTGGCTCGCTCACCTTCGTGAAGGGCGCGGTCCGCGCGGAGCTTCTCGCCAGTGACGTGCTCGCCGCGCGCATCTTCGCGGGCGAGGCGCTGCTGGACCTTGGCCGCATGGCCAGTGACGACGCGCAGCGCTTCGACCGCTACCTCATCCGGTTGTCCGCCGCGCATGACGCGGGCCGCGCGGGCGGCACGTCGCCCGACCTCACCCTGGCGTCGGTGGGCGGCGACATCGCCCTGTACAAGGGTGAGCGCCTGCGCGCGTGGGCCCTGCTAGGCGGCGGCGCGCGCTTCACGCAGGCCTACACGCCCGCCTTCGGCGGATTGCTGGGCGTGGCCTTGGAAGGGCAGTTGGCCAGTGGCACGCAGGTGAGCGTGACGGCCCAGGGCCGCAAGCAGGGGGGCCGCTTCCGCTTCGGCATGTTCGGCCCTGACTACGAGCTGGGCCGCTTCTCCGGCGTCGGTCTGTCGGAGACGCCCATCGCGGAAGAGGTGCTGCCGTCGGGCTTCGCCGGCTACGCGGAGCTGAGCGTCGCGAAGGGGAACCCCAACGAGCTGCTCCTGCTGGGCAGCGTGGCGGCGCAGTACTTCGGCTTCGGCAGGACGGACGCGGACGTGTCCGCTGGCTTCGAGCTGCCGGGCGGCAGGACGCGAGCGCTGGCGCGCGTGGTGCTGACGGGCCTGGGAGACCGGCCGCGTTATTCAGCGGGGGTGGAGCTGCGCCAGCGCATCCTCAACCACTTCTATGCCTGGGGCTCCGGCGGAACCGTTCATTTCCCACAGCCGGACGGCACGCTCGTGCGAGGCGTCACCGCGGGCGCCGGCGTCGGCGTGGACTTCCAGCGCTGAACGGCGGTGACGCGAGCGGCGGACGGGCCTTGATGGGCCTGCCGCCGCTGTCTTTTCGTCCGGCTTGACTACGATTGTAGTCAGTCGTACCTTCTTCGTGACTACAGTTGTCGTCACGGGAAGGTCCATGAAGAAGCCGGTGGGAGAGCAGGAGCTGTTGGTGCTGCGGTACGTGGCCGAACACGGCCCGGCGACCGTGGGCGAAGTGGCCGAGCGCTTCGGCGAGGCGCAGGGGCTGGCGCGCTCCACCATCCTCACCGTGATGGAGCGGCTGCGGCTCAAGGGCTACCTGACGCGGCGCAAGGTGGAGGGCGTGTTCCAGTACGCCTCACCCGTGCCGGCGTCGGAGCTG
Organism: Myxococcus sp. SDU36; assembly: GCF_030168875.1. Classification (NCBI taxonomy): domain Bacteria; kingdom Pseudomonadati; phylum Myxococcota; class Myxococcia; order Myxococcales; family Myxococcaceae; genus Myxococcus; species Myxococcus sp. SDU36. The sequence continues at coordinate 5,677,901 of NZ_CP077414.1, read as the reverse complement.
CTGCGGGACGTGGTGGGGGACTTCGTGCAGCGCTCGCTGTCGGGCTCGCTGTCGCCGTTCGCCGCGTACCTGTCCGAGGCCAAGGACGTGTCCGACGAGGACCTGGCGCAGCTCCAGGACGTCGTGGCGCGGCTGCGCTCGAAGAAGCGGAAGGGATAGAGACATGGGCATGGACTGGCTGTCGCACGGAGGGGCGTGGGCGTCGTCGGGGCTGTGGCGGGCGTCGTGGCAGGGGGCGCTCTGCGCCGTGCTGGTGTGGGCGGTGGCGAGGACGTGGCCGAGGCTGCCGGCGTCGCTGCGCGCGGGGCTCTGGTGGCTGGTGGCGCTGAAGTTCGTGGTGGCGCTGGGGTGGCTGCCTTCCCTCGCGTTGCCGGTGCTGCCCGCGTCGGTGGCTGCTGGCGGGGCGCGGGTGGAGGCCTGGTGGAGCGGGGCCTCCGCGCGGGAGACGGTGGCGCGTGTCATGGCGCCTGGGGCGGTGGACGCACAGGGGCAGGTGACTGTGGAGGGCGCGGCCGTGCACGGGCCCGTGCCTTCTCCGCGGAGGGATGGCTCATCGTGGGAGCGCACGACCTTCGCGACGCCTGGGGCGGAGGCCGCGCAAAGTGGCGTCATCCGGGAGCTTCCGACCGGTGCTGTTGATGCGGGCATGGTGGCCGAGTCTGGTGGTCCCTTCCCGTGGCGCCGCGCCGCCGTGGGGGGCCTCCTGGTCCTGTGGGGCGCTGGCGTGCTGTGGCAGGTGTATGGCCAGGTGAAGGGCGGGCTCGCGGTGCGTCGCCTGCGTCAGTCCGCGCGCCCGCTGGTTCACCCCGGGCTGGAGGCGGAGGTGCGGGAGCTGTCCACGGCCGCGGGGCTGCGGCGCGTGCCGGGGCTCCTGGTCTCCGAATCGGTGGCCAGCCCGCTGGCCACGGGACTGCTGTCTCCCGTGGTGGTGCTGCCCGAGAAGGCGGTGCGACGGTTGCCCGTGGCCGCCCTGCGCATGGCGCTGGCGCACGAGCTGGCGCACCTGCGGCGCGGTGACTTGTGGCTCGGCTGGGTGCCCGCGCTGGCGGAGTCGCTCTTCTTCTTCCATCCGCTCGCGCGGTTGGCGGCTCGCGAGTACGCGCTGGCCCGTGAGGAGGCGTGTGACGCCGAGGCCATCCGGCTCACGGATGCGGAGCTCGCGGACTACGGCGAGCTGATTCTCGCCTTTGGAATCGCCAGGACTCCCGGCACTGCCGCTGCGCTGGGTGCGTCCTCTCACGTTGATGCGTTGCACAGGAGGTTGAGCATGCTGGAGCACGTCGATGCCGTTTCCCCTCGAATCCGGCGCCTGTTGAGGGTGGCGCTCTCCGCCATGGGCGTCGCCGCGCTGGTGCCCTTCCAGGTCGTTGCACGGGAAGCGGGGGAGACACCTCGCCTGGCGCCCGAGTCGGCGACGTCAGGGCAGCGCGGCGCCGCGTCGCCCGGCTCCGCATCGTTGCCGCCCGCGTCGCCCGGCCCCGCCGCGTTGCCGTCCGCGTCGCCCGGTCCCGCTTCGTTGCCGCCCGCTCCGCCCGCGTCGCCCGGCCCCGTTGCGTTGCCGCCAGTGCCGCCCGTGCCGCCCAGCGTTGCTCTGCCGCCATCCGTTCCCGGGACGCCGCGAGCGCCTTCTGCTCCGCGCCTTGCCGTCGTCACGCAGCGGCACATCGTGAGGACCTCGCCGCACATCGCCGCTGTTCCGCCGATGCCTCCGACTCCACCCGCGCCGCCGCCTCCTGGCGACCCGGACAGCGGCTACGTGCTGCTCACGGACGGCATGGCGATGATGAACGGCAGCACGGTCGACCTGGAGCTGGCGCGCACCTTCAAGCAAAAGGACAAAGCGATTCTCTTCGTCCGCCGCAAGGGCGAGGCGTTCATCATCCGCGACGCGGCCACGCTGAAGTCCGTTCGCGAGGCGCTCTCCTCCACCCGCGAGCTGGGCAAGGCGCAGCGCGCGCTGGGAGAGAAGCAGGGCGCCCTGGGCCAGCAGCAGGCGGTGCTCGGCCAGCAGCAGGGCGCCCTGGGCCACGAGCAGGGCGGGCTGGGACGCAAGCTGGGTGACCTGGCCTACAAGCAGTCCGGGCTCCACCTGGAGGAGTCGCGTCTGGACGCCCTGCCCGAAGCCGAGCGCGAGCGCCGCCGCTCCGAGCTGAAGAAGCAGGACCGCGAGCTGGAGGAGGAGATGAAGGCCCTGGAGACGAAGATGGCGGGACTGGCCGAGAAGCAATCCCTCCTGAGCAAGGAGCAGCACCAGCTCAGCGAGAAGCAGCACGCCCTGCACCTGGAGCAGTCCAAGTTGAGCGAGCAGCACCTGTCTCGCATGAAGGAGGCGGAGACGAAGGTGCAGGGCCTCATCGACGAAGCGCTGCGCAAGGGCCTGGGCCAGCCGCTGCCCACCTGAGGCACCCGGGGTGGGTCCTCGATACCTCCCGCCGAGGTCTCATCCCTCGCACTTCGAGGCGAGGGCCACACGGGCAAGTGGCTCCGTGAACTGCCGGGACTCGGCACCCCGTGGTAGACCCTGATACATGGCTTCGACGCATGCTCAGGAAGGGGGTCGCTTCCTTCAAACGGGACAGACCCAGGACGCGGTGAAGAGCTTCCAGAAGGGGCTCTCCATTGATCCGAACGACGTGGATTGCCTCCTGGGCCTGGTTCGAGTGCACCTGAGCACCGGCGCGGCGGCGGACGCGGAAGCCGCGGTGCTCCGCCTGCTGAAGGCGAAGCCGGACCACACGGAGGGGCAGGCGCACCTCGCCATGCTGCGCGCGCAGGCGGGCAATCCGGAGGCGCTGGAGTCCCTCAAGGCGCTGGCCGCCGCGCCCACCGCGGGCTACTTCGAGCGCTTCAACCTGGGCTCGCTGCTGTTCGAGCGCGGGGACCTGGCGGGCGCGCGCGCCGCCTTCGAGTCCGTGCTCCAGCTTTCACCCGGCAGCACCCACGTCCACTTCGAACTGGGACGCATCCGCCTCCAGCAGAACGAGCCGGATGGCGCGGTGTCTCACTTCCTGCGGGCCGCCGAGGGCGCGCCGCAGGAGGCCATGCCGCTGCTGATGTTGTCGCGGGCCCATGCCGCTTGTGGCCAGCTCGGCCTGGCCATCCAGGCCGCAACGCAGGCGCTGGAGAAGGCCCGGGGTGGGCTCCACCGCGCGGTGCTGGAGGACCTCTTCAAGCTGTACCTGTCCGCCGGAAGCTCGGAGGGCGCCAAACGCGCGGCCCTGGAGCTGCGCAAGCTGGACCCTTCCAGCACCACCTATCTCTACCTGCACGGCCTGGCGACGATGAGCGCCGGCGCCTTCGCCGAGGCCAAGGACGTCTTCGCGGAGGTGCTGCGGCAGGCGCCCGGGAGCTGGCAGGCCCAGCACGCGCTGGCGCAGATGCACCTCGCCCTGGGCGAGCGCGCCGAGGCGGTGACGCTGCTGGAGGCGGCCGTGGCCACGGTTCCGACGGACCCCGGCCCCACCAATGACCTCGCGGTGGTGCTGATGCAGGACAACGGGCACGCGCGAGTCGCCGCCTTGCTGGCGCCCGTGCTGGGCGCGCACCCGAACGACGCGGGCACGCACCTCAACATGGCCCTGGGCACCTTCCCCTCGGACAAGGAGCTCTCCGCGCGCCACGCGAAGCAGGCGCTGGCGCTGGGCGCCCAGGAAGTGCGCGCACAGGCCGAGCAGCTGTTGAAGCAGCTCGGCGCCTGAGGCACGGGCGGGCGGGCGGGCGTCAGCCCTCCTCGTGCGGCTCGAAGGAGTTCGTGAGCTGCTCGGTGAGCCAGTTCATCACCACGCGCACCCGGCGCGGCAGGCTCCTGCCATAGGTGTGCAGGAGCGAAACGGGCATGGGCATGCAGGTGAGCTCCGGCAGGACCTCGACGAGCTCGCCTTCGCCCACCTCGGGACGCGACCTGCGCCTTGGAATCTGGATGATGCCGAGCCCCGCCCGGCACGCCGCGACGTAGGCGTCGACGCTGCTGACCGTCACCATGCCGCGCATCGGCCACTCGCGGTAGCCGCCTTCGTGCGGGTATTCGAAGGAGGGCGTCTCCGCGCCGAGCCCCGGGGAGTAGTGGACGACGAGGTGCCGGTCCAGGTCCTCCAGCTTGCGCGGCGTGCCGTACTTCCTCAGGTACGCGAGGCTGGCGTAGTTCATCATCCGCAGGACGCCGAGCTTGCGCCCCACCAGCTCCGAGTCCCCCTGGGAGCCCACGCGCAGCACGCAGTCGAAGCCCTCCCGGAAGGGCTCGGTGCGCCGGTCCGTCGTGTTGATGAGGACCTCCAGGTGGGGATGCCGCGCGAGCAGCTCCGGCAGACGCGGGAGGATGAGCTCGCGCGCGATGTTGACGGGCAGGTCGATGCGCACGCGCCCGCGCAAGCCCCTGGCCGCCTGGAACAACGCGCCGAGCTCATCCGCCTCCTGCACCAGCCGCCGCGCCCGAGGCAGCAGCTCCTCCCCATCCGGCGTGAGCCGCACGACGCGCGTCGAGCGCTGGAAGAGCTGGCAGCCGAGCTCCGTCTCGAGCGCCTTCAGCCGCAGCGACACCCGCGCCTTGGGCATGCCCAGGTGCTCCCCCGCGCGCGTGAAGTTGCCGAGCTCGGCCACCTTCACGAATATCTTCAGCGAATCGAGGTCCAGGCTCATTGTTTCTCCAATCGAAACAGTGTGTCGGAGCGCAGCCGCTTTCTCAATCCACTCACGGCTCACTATTCATGGACAGGTGCGGCGCACCGCCGCGTCACCTGAAAGGACTGGACATGAGCACCTCGAAGAACATGCCCGTGGCACTCATCACGGGGGGCAGCCGTGGACTGGGGCGGAGCATGGCGCTCAAGCTGGCGGCCCGGGGCACCGGCATCATCCTGACGTATCGCACCGGCGTGGAGGAGGCGGCGGAGGTCGTGAAGCAGATTGAAGCGGCGGGCGGCAAGGCGGTGGCGCTTTCGCTCGACGTAGGGGACACGCGAGGCTTCGGCGCCTTCGTGGAGGCGGTGCGGACGGAGCTGGGCCGTCACTTCGGGCGCGAGCGCCTGGACTTCCTGGTGAACAACGCGGGCATGGGCATCCACGTCAGCTTCGCGGAGACGACCGAGGCCCAGTTCGACGCGCTGATGAACGTCCACCTCAAGGGAGCGTTCTTCCTCACGCAGCGGCTGTTGCCGGTGCTGGCGGATGGCGGGCGCATCCTGAACATCTCCACCGGGCTCTCGCGCTTCACCTTCCCCGGCTACGCCGCCTACGCGACCATGAAGGCGGGCGTGGAGGCGCTCACCCGCTACCTGGCGAAGGAGCTGGGGCCCCGGCGAATCTCCGTCAACGTGCTCGCGCCGGGCGCGACGGCGACGGACTTCGGGGGCGGCGTCGTCCGGGACAACCTGGAGCTGAACAGGAGCCTGGCCGCCCAGGTCGCGCTCGGCCGTGTGGGGCAGCCCGACGACATCGGGGAGGCCGCCGCCATGCTGCTGTCGCCGGAGAGCGCGTGGGTGACGGGCCAGCGCATCGAGGCCTCGGGCGGGATGATGCTCTGACGGCGCGCGCTCAGCGCTTCAAGCGGAGGATGACGTCCTTGTCCGGCCCGCAGTCACCGCGTCCGTCGCAGTTGCTGGTGGTGACGTAGAGGTGGCAATCCGGCCCCATGATGACCTCGCGCAGTCGGCCATGGGTGTCGCGCAGGTACACCTCGTGTCTGGCCACGCGGCTCGAATCCGGCGCGAACTCCACGCGCTGGAGGTGGCGTGAGCCCAGCGTGCCGATGAGCAGCGAGCCCTCCCATTCGGGGATGGCCGTCCCGGTGTAGATGGCGGCGCCGCCCGGGGGCAGGGCGTCCTTGTAGGTGATGGACGGGGTGATTTGCCCCTCGCGCGTCTCGCACGAGTAGATGCCGGGCCAGCCCAGGTTGTCACCGCGGCGGGCGACGCTGACCTCGTCGTGGCCTCGGCGCAGCGTCTCACCGCTGGGGCCGTGGTCCACGATGTACAGCGTGGAGGCGTCGCGCCAGTCGAAGGCCTGGAGGTTGCGGATGCCGGTGAGGAACGCGGGCGAGCCAGGGATGGGATTGTCCTGGGGCACCGCGCCCTCCGGCGTGAGGCGCAGCAGCTTCCCGGCCGGGTCGCTCGCGTCCTGCGAGCGGTCCGGGTCTCTCGCGTCGCCGGTGCCCGCGTACAACATGCCGTCCGAGCCGAAGCGCAGGCGTCCGCCGTCGTGGTACGTGGCGGAGGCGATGCCGCCGAAGATGACGCGCTCGTGCGTCGCCGTGGCGTGGTCCTCCGACAGCGTCCATCGCTCGATGCGGTTCTCCTCGGTGCCACCCGCGTCCGTGGTGACGTAGATGTAGAACTGGCGGTTGCTCGCGAAGTCCGGGTGGGCCGCGATGCCGAGCAGCCCGCCCTCCGCGGCGTCCGCGACGGGGACCGTCGCCACGGGCTGGGGTTGGAGGACGCCGTCCTTGAGCAGGCGGATGCGGCCCGGGCGCTCGGTGACGAGCGCGTCGCCTCCAGGGAGCCACGCGATGCCCCACGGCGTCTCCAGGCCCCGCGCCACCACCTCGACGTTGAAGGGCACGGTGCCGTCGGCGCCCCAGTCGTCCTCCACGCGGATGCAGTCCTGGGGAGACGCGGTGCCTTGCGCCTGGCTCTTGCGGCAGCCGGAGGCGGACAGGGCGAGCACCACGAGAGCGGGGAGGAGCGTCAAAGAGGCGCGCATGGTTGGATTTATGTCCGCGAGCCCGCGGATGCGCCAGCCCCCCGGGCACGGAGCGTCCAGGCGCGGACGCGCGTGCCGGGCTGCTTGCTCCAGGCCCGGCCTCAGTGGTCCGCGTAGCGTTTCTCGCCAGCCTCCACGCGCGTGGCGAGCCGGTTGCCGCGCGGAGGCAGCGGGCAGGTGGCGAACTTCGTGAATGCGCAGGGCGGATTGTAGGCGCGGTTGAAGTCGAGCACGACGCGCCCGCCAGTAGGCATGTCCGCGGAGAGGAAGCGGCCCGCGCCGTAGGTCGCGTCGCGGTTCGTCTCATCCGCGAAGATGATGAAGAGCTTGCCCGAGCCGTCCTCCACGGGCGTCAGCCGGTGCTCCTTGCCCGCCACCGTGAACACGAGCGTGCCGGGGGCCTTCATCTCGTCGATGGTTCCCAGCACGTTGGGCACCTTCAACATGCGAGGCGTCTGCGCGGGCTCGAAGCGCGCCTCGATGCGCCAGTCGTTGCTCGCCGGGTACGTGGGGATGCCCTGGAACTGCTTGCGCGCCGCCGCGCCGGAGTCCCTCACGCGGACGCCCAGCTTGTCGCCTCGGAGGATGAGCTGGAAGCTGACGTCGCCGAGCTTGAGCACGTCCGGTGTGCCCTTCTCGTCCGACTGGAGCGCGCCGCCCGTGAAGGGCTGGCCGTCGCGGGTGAAGGTGACGCCGGGCGCGGGCTGGAAGCGCGCGGTGTTGCCCTGCCGCGTGAAGGTGCCCAGCTTCGCGGGCGTCCCCGCGGGGAAGTCCAGGTCGCTCTCGGGTGCGGAGCCCGCTGTCTGCACGCCTTCCTTGAGCCAGAACAGGCCCACGAGGGTGAGCCAGCCATCCTCCGCCTGGAGCCGCTGGACGCGCTGCTCGTGCCAGGCGCGGGTGGACGTCTGCAAGTCATCGGCGGTGGGCGCGGCGGGCTGGGGCATGTTCCGGGGGGCCGGCTGGGCGGCTGGCGCGGCGTGGAGGGCGAGAGACAGGGCCAGGGCGATGGGCGTCATGTCGGAGCCTCGGGGGAGGAAAGCCCCTGTCTAACAGGGCGGCGGGCCAGGCGCAGGGCTCCGCACGGTTGCAGGGGGCCGGACTCCGTGCGAAGGCGGACGCTGCCCGTGCACCTCGACCTTCAACCCGCACCTCCGGCCGGTGCCTTCCGCAAGCTCGCCCTGGGGACGTGGCGCTCGCCGGGAGACCCCAGCGCCTATGCGGCGGTGGAGGTGCGCATGGAGCGGGCGGTGGCCTTCCTCGAGGCCTTCCGCGCCCGGACGGGACAGCGCCTCACGGTGACGCACCTGGTGGCCAAGGCCGCCGCGGATGCGCTGCGCCGCCATCCGGAGGCGAACGTCCTGATGCGCTGGAATCGCCCCTGGCGGCGCAAGGAGGTCGGCGTCTGCGTGTTGGTGGTGCAGCCCGCGCAGGCCGGGCGCGCGGACCTGACGACGGCCACGGTGCACCGCGCGGACGCGCTGTCCCTGGGCGCCTTCGCGGAGACGATGGCCTCGCGCATCGAGGCGGTCCGAGCGCGCCGGGATGCCGTCATCGAACGGGGCAAGCGGCGCTCCTCGCTCCTCCCTGGCTTCTTGATGGGGCTGACGCTGCGGCTGCTGTCCTTCGTGTGGTTCACGCTGAACGTGGACCTGCGCTGGGTGGGGATGCCGTGGGACCCGTTCGGCTCGGTGGCGGTGACGAGCCTGGGCTCGCTGGGGCTGGAGCGGGGCTATGTGGCCCTGGTGCCGTACACGCGCGTGCCCTTCCTGTTGGCTCCGGGCTCGGTGCGGACGGAGCCCGTGCTGGACGCGGGCACGCTGGTGCCTGGGCAGGTGATGACGCTCACCTGCACCTGGGACGCCCGGCTCATCGGCGTGGAGGACGCCGCGCGTGTCCTGCGCGACATCGGCGCCGCGTTGGAGGACCCGGAGGGGACGTGGGGCGGGGCTGCGAGCGGTGCGGAGGTGGGGTAGCATCGGGCCGCTGCTTCGAAAGGGGCCTTCATGTCCGTGGATACGAACCGCCGTGTCATCGCATCGCGCCCCGTGGGCCGCGCGCTCGGTGGGCAGGACCGCTTCGAGAAGGAGTCGCTGGAAGGCCCCGCGGAGGGCGGCCTCGCGATGACGCGGCGGCAGCGGATGGCGGGCGGCTCGCTGCGGGCTGGAGAGGAGAGCCCGTTCGCCGCGAAGCTGCGGAAGCTGGCGGGTGGCGCTCCGGATGATGAGCGCTGAATCCGCTTGAGCCTCACGCCGCGTGAGGCCGTACCCACCTCATCACGCCACACTGCCGTGGCGGGATGAGGTGTGAATCATGTTCGAGAAGCACTACACGCCGGAGCAGCTCCAGCAGTTGAAGGCCCGCCGCGAGGCCCTGGGCGAGGAGGCCATCCGCCAGGTCGAGGCCGAGTGGCCCCAGCTCATCGCCCGCGTCCGCGCGGAGATGGACCAGGGCACGGACCCCACGCGCGAGCCGGTGCGCTCGCTGGCCTTGCGCTGGCGGGAGCTGCTGAAGGCGTTCACGGGGGGCGCCCCTGGCATCGAAGGGGCGCTGAACGCGACGCATCAGCAGGAGCCCGAGGTCGCGGCGAAGCACGGGTTGGACCCCGCGCTCTTCGCCTACATCGGCAAGGCCATGGCCAGTCTGGAGGGGCCGGCGTCGCCGTGGTGAGGCCGCCTGCTTCGTCGTCGCTGGATTCAGTCACGGCGCTCCAGGCATGTCGCTGGGGCGCCGTGTCACCGGACGCGAGGCGTGGATGCGCGAGGCCTCAGCGCCTGCGGCCGGGATAGGCCTGAATCTGCGTGGCGTAGGTGTCACCGTCCGCGATGTAGTTGAACGCGGCCTGCACGGGCGTGCCCGCGGAGAGCTGTTTCGGTGAGACGCGCTTGCCGTTGGCGCTGATGCGGGTGGTGTTGGTGACGAACAGGTTGAAGGTGTCTCCGGACTCCGCGTCGCGGACCACGACGCGGTCTTCCCCGACGGAGGCCACCCGCCCTTGCATGACGACGCTGGCCAGCACCGTGGAGTCCGTGTCCGCGTCGGACGCAGTGGCCTGCGTCCCTGCGCCGCCCGTGCCCGTGCCATCGCGCCGCAATGTGTCCACCTCGGCTTCGAGCCGCTGGACCTGGTCGCGGAGCCGCGCGACCTCTTGCTCAAGGTTCTCGGGCCGCGCGCCGCTGGCTTCCTGCGTGTCCGTTGCGCCGCCGCTGACCGCGCCGCCCGTGGTCGCGCCAGTCGGTGCTTCACTGCCACCTGTCGGGCTGCCCTGGTTCGACGCGGGGGACTGCGGTCCCATCGTGCTGCCGCTGGCGGCGTTCGCGGGTGTCTCGGGCTGACCGCTGCCACCGATACCCGGCTGTGGGGGGTACCCGCGCGTCGCGCCCGCGGGTGGCGCGGCAACGGGCTCCGCGCCGGTGTTGGTCTCAATCGAGTCCATCGAGCTTCGTCCCAAATCATCGGGAGCCAACTGCGTTGGCGGAGTGAAGTTGCCCGGTTCAGAGGCTCCCTGTGGCGGGATGGGGCCTGGAGTTTCGTCGGACGCCGTGCCTCCGGCCGAGCCACCGCCTGCTGACTGGGCGAGCCCAGCCGACGACGTAAGAAGGCTGAAGCTCAGGGCGGCATGGGTGATGGCGCGTCGCATGGTCGGTTCCTTTCTCTTTGCCTCGCAAAGGTGAGGTCCGGGAGCGAGGCGGCAAGCGCGGGAACAGGCGAACAGCCAGGAGGATGGCCGCATGTCGGGAGCGTTGGCGTCAGGATGCTCCTGTCGAGTCCTCCTCACGGGCCTCTCAGCGCCGCCGCCACAAATGTCCCGACAGGGTCCCGTACAGCTCGCGCTCGAAGCGGTGCGTGTAGTCGCCCGGGGGCAGGTCGGGAATCCGATACCTTCCTTCGGGCTGGCTCACGGCGATGTGTTCAGCCGCGTCTGGCGCGGACGGGCTTCCGGGACGGGCATCCATGACCGTGCCCAGAATGGCACTCCGTGGATTCTCCGCCGCACCGGCCGTCAGCAACGCGGCCAGGGCGACGCCCACGATTCGCGGCGCCTTCTCCCTCACCATGCGGGTGTTGTCTCCCCTCCAGAACAGCGTGACACGGCCACCCTTCGGCCCCGTTCTGTGCTGTCGTGGGGAAACGAACGGGGACGTGGCGCCGGGCCGCTGTTGACACCACCACCCGGCAAGGTCGGGAACGCCGCCGCGAGGAGCCGCCGTGAGTGGACGGGAGAGTCCGGTGTCAGGGGGCAAGGCGGCGCGCGCTTCCGCCAAGGAGGCCCGCCTGCGCCGAGCCGGTCCCTGGCCGCTCACCGTGGCCACCGCCGCCGCGCTCGGGCTGCTCGTCTACGTCGCCACCACCAGCCTGCCCTACCTCATCTCCGCGCCCACGTCGGATCCGCACTTCGGCGCGCTGAACCACTGCCTCGCCCGTCACCTGCAGCGCCCCCTGCTGGGCTGGGCCGTCTCGCCGGATGCCTCGCGCGCCGCCGTCTATGGCGCTCAGGCCATGGCGGTCTGCACCCTGCCGGAGGGCTCCCGGCGGTTCCCCCTGGCGGGCGTCCGCGCCGTCACCTTCGACCGGGAGAATCGCCTCTGGTGGTCGCAGGCCGGACAGCTCTGGCGCGACGACGGGGCCGAGGCCCGGCGCATGGGCGACTTCTCCCCGGTGTCGCTCGTCAGCCACGGGAGCGGGGTGCTGGCGCTCGACGCGGAGGGCCAGCTCGTCTCGGTGGCGCCTGACGGAGCGGTGCTGGGGCAGGCGCCGGTATCCGGGGCGGAGGCACGGCTGTCCGTGGGAGCGGAGGGCACCTTCGCCGCCGTACTCGACGGGGCCTCGCTCCGCTTCTACGAAGCGCGCACCCTCACCCCCCTCCCCGTGGAGTTGCCGTGTGAAGCGGAGGGACTCTGGTGGCTCGAGCGTCCCGAGCGTGTGCTGATCGCCTGCGCCCAGGACGCCGAGCAGGCTTTCGTGGTGGACCTCCGGACGGCCCGGTCCGAGCCGGCGAGGCGCCCGTCCGGGACGCCTGCTCGGAGGCTCCTCGGACGGCCCCTCTATGTGCACGGCTGCGACGGATTTCCGTGCACGGCCCCCGCCCCCTGAGATGTTGGTATGAGGCGCGGCGTCCCGTGCCTTTCACGGGTGGTCCGGCCTCCTGAACCACCGCGTTCATTGGTGAACGCTCAGGGGTCCGCGGGGCCTGCATTGAATCGACAAGCCCGCGAACTCCCTGGAGATTCACCCCAGCCCGGGCGCCGCTTCAGCGCAGCCAGCAGCGTTCATCCCGATCAGAGGTTTCTCGCGTGGACGACACCAAGGTTCCCCAGTCCCCTACCCACGGCCGCAAGCGTGTCTCCGCGCGCAAGCCTTCGGGGAACGGCACTTCCCGCCCGGAGGAGCCCGCTCGCGAGGTGGCTTCCTCCGAGCGCCCCGCGGTCAATCGCGCGAGGGGCGACCGAGGACGCCCCCGCACCACCTCGCCAGCCGACCTTGAGGCGGCACCGAAGCCCGCCCGTCGCAACACCCGGGGCCGTGGCGCGCGTGCGTCCAGCCCGCGGGGCCAGGGACGTGGGGGCCATCCGCTGCAGCCCCTGCTCGCCGCGCTTCGTTCGGTGCACGGCGGTGACTTCACCGTGCGGCTCCCCGGCGGCGCCACCGACCCGGTGATGGAGGAGATCGCCAGCGCCTTCAACGCCGTGGTGTCGCTCAACGCCACCCTGACGCAGGAAGTGGTCCGCGTGGAGCGCGTGGTGGGCCGCGAGGGCCGCATGGGCGAGCGCGTGTCGCTGGGCGACGTGCGCGGCGACTGGGCCCACAGCATCAACTCCATCAACTCGCTCATCGGCGACCTGGTGCAGCCCACCACGGAGGTGGCGCGCGTGCTGGTGGCCGTGGCGCAGGGCGACCTCACCCAGAAGATGGCGCTGGAGATTGATGGCCAGCCCGTCAAGGGCGAGTTCCTCCGCATTGGCACCACCGTCAACACCATGGTGGACCAGCTCAACTCGTTCGCCGCCGAGGTGACGCGCGTGGCCCGCGAGGTGGGCAGCGACGGCAAGCTGGGCGGTCAGGCCGAGGTGCGCGGCGTGTCCGGCGTGTGGAAGGACCTCACGGACAACGTGAACCTGATGGCCAACAACCTCACGGCCCAGGTGCGCAACATCGCCGAGGTGTCCACCGCGGTCGCCAACGGCGACTTGTCCAAGAAAATCACCGTGGACGCGCGCGGCGAGGTCTTCGAGCTCAAGAGCACCATCAACACCATGGTGGACCAGCTCAACGGCTTCGCCTCCGAGGTGACGCGCGTGGCGCGTGAAGTCGGCACCGAAGGGAAGCTGGGCGGTCAGGCCGCGGTGCCCGGCGTGTCCGGCACGTGGAAGGACCTCACGGACAACGTGAACTTCATGGCCTCCAACCTCACCACCCAGGTGCGGGGCATCGTGAAGGTGGTGACGGCCGTCGCCAACGGCGACCTCACCCAGAAGCTGATGGTGCCGTCGCAGGGGGAGATTGCCGCGCTGGGCGCCACGCTCAACGCGATGACGGACACCCTCAACGTCTTCGCGCAGCAGGTGACCAGCGTCGCGCGCACGGTGGGCGTGGAAGGCAAGCTGGGCGCCCAGGCCCAGGTGCCCGGCGCCGCCGGGACGTGGAAGGACCTCACGGACAACGTGAACCTGATGGCCAGCAACCTCACGGCCCAGGTGCGCAACATCGGCGAGGTCACCACGGCCGTCGCCAAGGGCGACCTGTCCAAGAAAATCACCGTCGACGTGCGCGGCGAGGTGCTGGAGCTCAAGGACACCATCAACACCATGGTGGACCAGCTTCGCGCCTTCGCCTCCGAGGTGACGCGCGTGGCCCGCGAGGTGGGCACCGACGGCAAGCTGGGCGGCCAGGCCGACGTGAAGGGCGTGGGCGGCGTGTGGAAGGACCTCACGGACAACGTGAACTACATGGCCTCCAACCTCACCACGCAGGTGCGCAACATCGCGCTGGTGACGACGTCGGTGGCCAACGGTGATTTGTCCAAGAAAATCACCGTGGACGCGCGCGGCGAAATCCTGGAGCTGAAGAACACCATCAACACCATGGTGGACCAGCTCAACAGCTTCGCCTCCGAGGTGACGCGCGTGGCGCGCGAGGTCGGCACCCACGGCAAGCTGGGTGGCCAGGCCGAGGTGCGCGGCGTGTCCGGGACGTGGAAGGACCTCACGGACAACGTGAACGTCATGGCCGTCAACCTCACCACGCAGGTGCGCGGCATCGCCAAGGTGGTGACGGCCGTCGCCAACGGTGACCTCACCCAGCGCCTGAAGATGGAGGCCAAGGGCGAGGTGGCCGAGCTGGCGGACACCATCAACGCGATGACGCAGACGCTGTCCATCTTCGCGCAGCAGGTGACGGACGTGGCGCGCACGGTGGGCGTGGAGGGCAAGCTGGGCGCCCAGGCGGTGGTGCCGGGCGTCGCGGGCACGTGGAAGGACCTCACCAACAACGTGAATCTGCTCGCCAACAACCTCACCGACCAGGTCCGCAACATCGCGGAGGTGACGACGGCCGTCGCCAGGGGCGACCTGTCGCGCAAGATTACCGTCGACGCCAAGGGTGAGGTGCTGGAGCTCAAGAGCACCATCAACACCATGGTGGACCAGCTCAACAGCTTCGCCGCCGAGGTGACACGCGTCGCGAAGGAGGTCGGCACCGAGGGCAAGCTGGGCGGTCAGGCGGAAGTGCGCGGCGTGTCTGGCGTGTGGAAGGACCTCACGGACAACGTGAACTTCATGGCCGTCAACCTCACCACGCAAGTGCGCGGCATCGTGCGCGTGGTGACGGCGGTGGCCAACGGCGACCTGAACCAGAAGCTGACCCTGGACGCCAAGGGCGAGATTGCCGCGCTCGCGGACACCATCAACGCGATGACGCAGACGCTGTCCATCTTCGCGCAGCAGGTGACGGACGTGGCGCGCACGGTGGGCGTGGAGGGCAAGCTGGGCGCCCAGGCGGAAGTGCCGGGCGTCGCGGGCACGTGGAAGGACCTCACCAACAATGTGAATCTGCTCGCCAACAACCTCACGGCGCAGGTGCGCAACATCGCCGAGGTGACGACGGCCGTCGCCAACGGCGACCTGTCCAAGAAAATCACGGTCGACGCCAAGGGCGAGGTGCTGGAGCTCAAGAGCACCATCAACACCATGGTGGACCAGCTCCGCGCCTTCGCCGCGGAGGTGACGCGCGTCGCGAAGGAGGTCGGCACCGAGGGCAAGCTGGGCGGTCAGGCCGACGTGAAGGACCTGTCCGGCGTGTGGAAGGACCTCACGGACAACGTGAATGTCCTGGCCGGCAACCTCACGGACCAGGTGCGCAACATCGCCAAAGTCACGACGGCGGTGGCCAACGGTGACCTGTCCCAGAAAATCACTGTCTCCGTGAAGGGCGAGGTGCTGGAGCTCAAGAACACCATCAACACCATGGTGGACCAGCTCCGCGCCTTCGCCTCCGAGGTGACCCGCGTCGCGAAGGAGGTCGGCACCGAGGGCAAGCTGGGCGGTCAGGCCGCGGTGCCCGGCGTCGCCGGCACCTGGAAGGACCTCACGGACAACGTGAATGTCCTGGCCGGCAACCTCACGGACCAGGTGCGCAACATCGCCAAAGTCACGACGGCGGTGGCCAACGGAGATTTGTCGCAGAAAATCTCGGTGGAGGCCCGGGGCGAAATCCTGGAGCTGAAGAGCACCATCAACACCATGGTGGACCAGCTCCGCGCCTTCGCCGCCGAGGTGACGCGCGTCGCGAAGGAGGTGGGGACGGACGGCAAGCTGGGCGGTCAGGCCGCGGTGCCCGGCGTCGCGGGGACGTGGAAGGACCTCACGGACAACGTGAACAGCATGGCCTCCAACCTCACCGCGCAGGTGCGCAACATCGCGCTGGTGACCACGGCGGTGGCCAACGGCGATTTGTCCAAGAAGATTACCGTCGACGCCAAGGGCGAAATCCTGGAGCTGAAGGACACCATCAACATCATGGTGGACCAGCTCAACAGCTTCTCCGCGGAGGTGACGCGCGTCGCGCGCGAGGTCGGCACCGAGGGCAAGCTGGGCGGTCAGGCGGAGGTGCGCGGCGTGTCCGGCGTGTGGAAGGACCTCACGGACAACGTGAACTTCATGGCCCGCAACCTCACCACGCAGGTGCGCGGCATCGTCAAGGTGGTGACGGCCGTCGCCAACGGCGACTTGAAGCAGAAGCTGGCCGTGGAGGCGAAGGGCGAGGTCGCCGCGCTGGCGGAGACCATCAACAACATGACGGACACGCTGGGCACCTTCGCCGAGCAGGTGTCCACGGTGGCTCGCGAGGTGGGCGTCGAAGGGAAGCTGGGCGGCCAGGCGCGCGTGCCCGGGGTGGCGGGGACGTGGAAGGACCTCACGGACAACGTGAACTTCATGGCCTCCAACATCACCACGCAGGTGCGCGGCATCGTCAAGGTCGTGACGGCCGTCGCCAACGGCGACCTGACGCAGAAGCTGGCCGTGGAGGCGAAGGGCGAGGTCGCCGCGCTGGCGGAGACCATCAACAACATGACGGACACGCTGGGCACCTTCGCCGACCAGGTGACGACGGTGGCCCGCGAGGTGGGCATCGAAGGGAAGCTGGGCGGCCAGGCCCGCGTGCCCGGCGCGCGCGGCACGTGGCGGCAGCTCACGGACAACGTGAACCAGCTCGCCGGCACCCTGACGAGCCAGCTGCGCGCCATCTCCGACGTGGCCACCGCGGTGACGAAGGGGGACCTCACGCGCAGCATCACCGTCGTGGCGGAGGGCGAGGTCGCCGCGCTGAAGGACAACATCAACCAGATGATCGTCAACCTGCGTGAGACGACGCAGAAGAACCAGGAGCAGGACTGGCTCAAGACGAACCTGGCGAAGTTCAGCGGCATGATGCAGGGCCAGAAGAGCCTGGACGCCGTCAGCCGCCTCATCATGAGCGAGCTGACGCCGCTGGTCTCCGCGCACCACGGCGCCTTCTTCCTGGTGGACGGCGTCGAGGCGGGCGTGCCGCTGCTCAAGCTCACCAGCACCTACGCGTACCGGGAGCGAAAGAACATCGCCAACCGGTTCCGCTTCGGTGAGGGCCTGGTCGGCCAGTGCGCGCTGGAGCGGAAGACCATCCTGCTCACCCAGGTGCCGGAGGACTACATCACCATCTCCTCCGGGCTGGGCGAGGCCGCGCCGCTCAACATCATCGTCCTGCCCGTCCTCTTCGAGGGCGAGGTGAAGGCCGTCATCGAGCTGGCCTCCTTCCACGCGTTCAGCGCCATCCACCAAATCTTCCTGGACCAGCTCACGGAGACCATTGGCGTGGTGCTGAACATGATCATCGCCAACATGCGCACCGAACAGCTCCTGCTCCAGTCGCAGGACCTGACGCAGGAGCTCCAGAGCCAGTCCAATGAGCTGACGCAGCAGCAGGACGCGCTCAAGCGCAGCAACATCGAGCTGGAGGAGAAGGCGACGCTCCTGGAGGAGCAGAACCGCCGCGTGGAGGAGAAGAACAACGAGGTGGAGCGCGCCCGCGTCAGCCTGGAGGAGAAGGCCGAGCAGCTCACCGTCATCTCCAAGTACAAGAGCGAGTTCCTGGCCAACATGAGCCACGAGCTGCGCACGCCGCTCAACTCGCTGCTCATCCTGGCCAAGCTGCTGTCGGACAACAAGGACGGCAACCTCAGCACCAAGCAGGTGGAGTACGCGAACACCATCTACGCCTCCGGCGGAGACCTGCTCAGCCTCATCAACGAAATCCTCGACCTGTCCAAGGTGGAGGCCGGGAAGATGCAGGTGGAGCCGCGGGACATCGTCCTCACCGAGCTCAACCAGTTCATCGAGCGCAGCTTCATCCCCGTCGCGGAGCAGAAGGGCCTGTCCTTCACCGTGGAGGTGGGGCCCGGCGCGCCGCGCCACATCCGCACCGACCCTCAGCGGCTCCAGCAGGTGCTGAAGAACCTGCTGTCCAACGCCTTCAAGTTCACCGACGAGGGCAGCGTCCAGCTGAAGGTGAAGCAGGTCGACGCAGGCACGCACTTCGACCACGAGACGCTGCGGCGCTCGCGGTACGTGCTCGGCTTCGCGGTGTCGGACACGGGCATCGGCATCGCGCGGGACAAGCAGCGCCTCATCTTCGAGGCGTTCCAGCAGGCGGACGGCTCCACCGCGCGCAAGTACGGCGGCACGGGCCTGGGCCTGTCCATCAGCCGCGAAATCGCCAAGCTGCTGGGCGGCGAAATCCAGGTGACCAGCGAGCCCGGCCGCGGCAGCACCTTCACCCTCTACCTGCCGCCCGAGTACATCAGCCCGGAGGAGGAGGGCCTGTCGTCCATGCCGTCCCCGTACGAGCCTCCGCCCCGGCTGCCGCCGCCTCCGACGCCGGAGCCGCCGGTCGCGCCGCCGGTGGCGGACAGCGGCCACGTGCTGGACGCGGCGCTGCCGCCGCCCATCGAGTCGCTGCTGACGCCCGTCGCCGTGGAGGATGACCGCGACCACATCCGCGAAGGGGACCGCGTCCTGCTGCTCATCGAGGACGACGTGAAGTTCGCCCGCATCATGGTGCAGATGGCGCGGGAGAAGGGCTTCAAGGCCCTGGTGGCCACGCGCGGTGACACCGGCCTGTCCATGGCCAACGAGTTCCAGCCGCACGCCATCACCCTGGACATCCAGCTCCCCGTGGTGGACGGCTGGAGCGTGTTGGACCGGCTCAAGCGCAGCCCGCGCACGCGCCACATCCCCGTGCACGTCATCAGCGTCATGGACAAGAACCAGGGCAACTCGCAGGGCGCCTTCGGTTACCTCACCAAGCCTGTCAGCAAGGAGGGCCTGGAGCGGGTGTTCAACCAGCTGGCCAGCTTCCTGGAGCGCAAGGAGCGCCGGCTGCTGCTGGTGGAGGACGACGACGTCCAGCGCGACAGCCTGGTGACGCTGCTCAGCGAGGGCGGCGACGTGGTGGTGACGGCCGTGGCCACCGGTGAGGAGGTGCTCCAGAGCCTGGAGACCGGCGAGTTCGACTGCGTCGTCATCGACCTGATGCTGCCCGACACCGACGGCATCCGGCTGGTGGAGGAGGTCAAGACGCAGAACCGCTTCCGCGACCTGCCCATCGTCATCTACACCGGCAAGGAGCTGACGCCCAAGGACGAGGCCCGGCTGCGCCGCTACACCGGCAGCGTCATCCTCAAGAGCGGGACGAAGAGCCCGGAGCAGCTGCTCAGCGATACGGCGCTGTTCCTCCACCGGTTGGACCAGAACCTGCCGCCGCGCGCCCGGGCCGCCCTGGCGCAGCGCAACGACAAGGACGCGGAGCTGTCCGCCAGGAAGGTCCTGGTGGTGGATGACGACATGCGCAACATCTTCGCGCTCACCAGCGTGCTGGAGAACCACGGCATGCAGGTGGTGTTCGCGGAGAACGGGCGCGCGGCCATTGAGACGCTCGAGCAGCACCGCGATGTCGACATCGTCCTCATGGACGTGATGATGCCGGAGATGGACGGCTATGAGACCATGCGGGCCATCCGCAAGGACCTCAAGTACTCCAGCCTCCCCATCATCGCGGTGACGGCCAAGGCGCTGAAGGACGACCGGGAGAAGTGCATGGCGGCCGGCGCGAGTGACTACCTGCCCAAGCCGGTGGACACCGACAAGCTCCTGGAGCTCATCCGTCTGTGGGTGACGGCTTGATTCACTGAGTGATGTTTACCGTACGGCGCTCCTCTTCCGGGCTTGGGTCCGGTCGAGGGGACGCCTAGCCTCTTCCACCTTGAGAAAAGGCAGGACCGGGGCAGATTCATCCGCCGACTTCAATGACGCCTAGCGAACACATCTCCGCGGACCGCAACCAGGGAAGGCCCTCCCAGCCCCGGGCGAGCATCCTGATGGTGGATGACCATCCATCCAACCTGCTCGCGCTCGAGGCCATCCTCGAGCCGCTCGGGCAGGAGCTGGTGAAGGCCACCAGCGGTGAGGAGGCGCTCAAGTTCCTGCTCCAGCGCGACTTCGCCGTCATCCTGATGGACGTCCAGATGCCGGGGCTGGACGGCTTCCAGACGACCACGCTCATCAAGCAGCGCGAGCGCACGCGCACCATCCCCATCATCTTCCTCACCGCGCTCAGCCGCGACGCGGCCCACGTCTTCAAGGGCTACGCGCACGGCGCGGTGGACTACCTGCTCAAGCCGTTCGACCCGGAAATCCTCCGCTCCAAGGTCAGCGTCTTCGTGGACCTGTTCCTCAAGGAGCAGCAGCTTCAGCGGCAGGCGGTGCTCCTGCGGCAGCGCGAGCGCGAGGCGATGGAGCGGCAGAGCGAGCTGCGCCACCTGCGGCTCACGGAGTCCTTGCCGGAGGTGATGTGGGCGGCGCGCTCGGACGGCAGCTTCACCTACGCCAACCGCGCCGCGCGGGACTACACCGGCATCCAGGCGGACCAGCCGCTGTCGCTCAACACCTTCCTGGAGTTCGTCCACGCGGCGGACCGCGAGGCCATGCGCGCCGCATGGGTGCAGGCCATCCGCATGGGGCAGCGCGTGGAGCGCGAGTTCCGCCTGCGCCGCTTCGACGGCGTGTACCGCTGGCACCTGGCGCGCGCGGTGCCGGAGCGGGACGAGAATGGCCTGCTGGCCGGCTGGATTGCCGTGGCCACGGACATCGACGACAAGCGCCGGGCGGAGGAGGCGCAGGGGCGCTTCAAGGCGACGCTGGATGCGACGCTGGACTGCGTCCTCATGTTCTCCCCGGACTCGCTGACGCTCACCTACGCCAACGCGGGCGCGGCCAAGCAGCTGGCCAGCAGCACCGAGGAGCTGGTGGGCCTGTCGGTGCTGGAGGTGGAGGGCGCCTTCGACGAGGCCGGCTTCCGCAAGCTGCTGGCGCCGCTGGTGAGTGGCACGTTGCCCAGCCAGACGTACTCCACCAGCCACCGCCGGCGGGATGGTTCGGAGGTGCCGGTGGAGGTGGTGCTCCAGTACGTGGCGGCGGACGGCGGCCCGGGGCGCTTCATCTCCGTGGCGCGCGACATCACCGAGCGGCAGCGGGCGGAGACGGCGCTGCGGCTGGCCAGCGAGGCGAAGGACTCCTTCCTCGCGGCGGCCAGCCATGAGCTGCGCACGCCGCTGGCCGCGGCCAAGGGCCACGCGCACCTGGCGCTGCTGAAGCTGGGCGGCGAGACGGAGTCAGGGCCGGGCAAGTCGCTCAAAATCATCAACCGGCAAATCGACCGGATGGCCAAGCTGGTGGAGGACCTGCTGGACATCAGCCGGCTCCAGGCGGGGCGCTTGTCGCTGGAGCTGGAGCGGTTCGACCTGAGCCACCTGGTGCAGGAGACGCGGGACCGCATGGCGGTGCTGTCGCAAGGCCATGAAATCCACGTCGAGGCGTCGGAGCAGTTGGAGGGGACGTGGGACCGGGGCCGGCTGGACCAGGTGCTGACGAACCTGCTGTCCAACGCCCTGCGCTACTCGCCGGAGGGCGGGCCCGTGTGGGTGCGGGTGCAGGGTGAGCGCGACGAGGGCGTCCACCTGTCGGTGACGGACACCGGCGTGGGCATCCCCAAGGAGAAGCAGGCGCTCATCTTCGAGCGCTTCGGCCGCGCGCACGGCAGCAAGTACGGCGGTCTGGGCCTGGGGCTCACCATCAGCCAGGGCATCGTGGAGCAGCACGGCGGCCGCATCTGGGTGGAGTCCCCGGGCGTGGCGGGGGAGGGCTCTACCTTCCACGTCTGGCTGCCGCGCGAGACGGAGGCGCCCGCCGTCGCCGTGCCCCCGGACGCGGTGACACGCTCCCCGAACTGACGCCTCCCGGGGGGCGCGGCGTTTTTTCTGGGGGGCGCGTTCCCACGCTGGCACGGTCGCGTGTCCAATGGAGCGTGGAGAGAAAATGGCCCGGGGACTAGGCGCCTCGGAGCTCGCCGACCTCTATGAAAAGTACGCGCCCACCGTCCACGGGAGGGCCAGGACCCTGCTCGGCCGCGATTCGGACGCCTGGGACGCGGTGCAGGAGGTCTTCTGCCGGCTCCTCCAGGCGGGTGGGGCGTTTCGCGCGGAGGCACGCCCCATGACCTACATCTTCCGGGTCACCACCCATGTCTGCCTCAACATGCTGCGGAGCCGGGCGTTGAAGGACGTCCCCGCCCAGGCACCCTCCGAAGCGGAGGAGGCTGGCGAGGACCCGCAGGAGGTGGAGGCGCGCAACCTGCTGCGGGTGCTGGCTCGCGAGCTGGATGACCGGGCCCTCCAGATTGCGACGCTCCACTTCGTGGACGCGCTCACCCAGGAGGAAATCGTGGAGGTGGTGGGCCTGTCGCGCAAGACGGTGGGGCGCGAACTGGAGAAGGTCCGCGTTCGCGCGCGGGAGCTGGCGCTGGAGCCCCGGCCATGAGCGGGCACCTGTCGAGGCTCGCGCTGGATGAGCTGGTCGTGGAAGACGCCCCCCCGCCCGCGCATCTCGCGGCGTGTGCGCAGTGTCAGGCGAAGCTGGCGCGGCTGCGCGAGGCGGCGGGCACGGCGCGTGTGGCGCCTGAGTTCGCGTGGACGCGGACACGGGTGCTGGCGCAGCGTGCCGCACCTGCCCCCGCGCGTGGGTTCCTCGGGGCGTGGCGGTGGGCGGCTCCACTGGCCCTGGCCTTGGGGCTGGCGTCGGTGGTGGTGCTGCGGGAGCCGCCGGAAGGCGTCCGCGTCAAGGGCGGTCCCTTCGTGTCCGTGGTGAGGCAGTCGGACGGCGCCGTGGATGCGCCGCTGTCGCCCGGGGATGTGGTGACGCTCTCGCTGAAGCCGGCGCCCTACCGGTATGCGTTGGTGTTCGCCACGGACGCGGCGGGCAAGGTGTCGCTCCTGTGGCCCGCGCGGGGCACGCAGTCGGGAGACCCGGCGACGCTGGTGATGCCGCCTACGTTCATCGTCACGCCCGGTGACTTCGTGCTGGATGCGTTCTTTTCGGACGCGCCGCTGCCGGCCGAGCCGGGCCGCGCGGCCCTGGCGATTCGCGCCGCCGCCTGCGCTGCCCTCAAGGTGTCTTTGGATTGCCAGCCTCCCGCGCGGCTCGAAGGCGCGGCGCACCACTACCGTCTCGCCGTCCCCGTGAGCTCCAGCCCATGATGCTGCTCTCGCTGTTGACCGCCGCGCTGTTGTCGCAGGCTCCCGCCGAGGAGGCTCCGCCGCCCAGGCGCTATGCGTTGCTCATCGGCGCCAACCGGGGGCTGGCCTCCGACGAGCCCCTGCGCTTCGCGGACGCGGACGCGCGCCGCATGTTCACCCTGTTCCGGGACGCGGGGGGCCTCCTCCCGGAGGATGCCCAGGTCGTCCTGGGCGCGGATGCCAGCCAGGTGAAGGCGGCGCTCGGGACGCTGCGCGAACGCATGGCGCGTGACGCCACGCCAGGCGACCAGCTCCTCGTCTACGTGTCGAGCCACGCCGACGGTGAGGCGCTGCACCTCTCCGGGACGCGCCTGCCGGTGAAGGACCTGGTGGCGTTCATGGAGGCGTCCCCGGTGGGGGTGGCGGTGATGTTCATCGACTCGTGCCGCTCTGGCGCGGCCACCCGCATCAAGGGCCTGGAGCCGGTGGAGGAGCGGCTGGTGCAGTGGTCCGCGCCCGCCATCAAGGGGCGCGTCATCGTCACTTCGTCCAGCGCGGACGAAGCCTCGCAGGAGGCCGATGACCTCCAGGGCTCGTTCTTCACGCACCACCTGCTGGCGGGACTGCGCGGGGCGGGGGACCTGAACCGGGATGGGCGCGTGACACTTCAGGAGTCCTATGCCTACGCGTACGGGCGCACGGTGGAGTCCACGCTGCTGACCCGCGCGGGGACGCAGCACCCGAACTTCCACTTCGATTTGAAGGGGCAGGGGGAGCTGGTGCTCACCGAGCCCGTGCTCGCGCCCAGCAGGCTGCTCATCACCGTGCCCGAGCCGGGCGAGTGGGTGGTGGCCTCGGAGCAGGACGGCATGGTGATGGGCGTGTTCTCCAAGGGCAGCGGTCCGGTGATGCTGGCCCTGCCGCCTGGGGGCTACCGCCTGCGTTCGCGGCGAGAGGACGCGTGGCTGGAGCTGCGCGTCGCGGTGCCCGAGCAAGGGCACGTGCTGGTGGACGAGCCGCTGCTCCGCCAGGGCGCGTTGGTGGCGATGCAGGAGAAGGGCCCCACGGGCTGGCGGGGCGCGGTCCACCTGGGGGGCTCCTTCTTGACGCGGACCGCCAGCAACTTCGGCGTGGGCATGGGGGGGCACCTCACCGCCATGCTCAAAGCCCCCATCGAGCCGGGGCTGCTGGACGTGGTCTGGGGGACGTTCGCCGGGCGCGCCAGCACGTCCGCGGTGAGCCGAGGTATCCGCCAGACGGAGTGGTCCCTGCGGCTGGGAATGGGGCGCCGGTTCCACGGCGAAGTGGGGGCGCTGGTGCTCGGCCCCGAGTTGGGCGCGCTGTTCTTCCTCCAGGACGATGGGGGCACCTCCAGACGGGGCGTGGCGACCTACGGCGGCGTGAGCGCTTCCGTTTGGGTGGGTGGAGCGGATGTGTCGCTGGTCGTCACGGGGGGCCTGGGCGGCGCGGTGATGCCGCTGCCCGAGGGCAACGTGCTACGGCCGCTCGCGAGCGCGGGGGCCGGGCTGGGCTGGAGTTTTTGAGAGGCCAGGTTCCCGTCCGCGTCGGTTCGCGTGTCCAAAGAGGCACATTCCTGTCAGGAGATTCGATGCCTCGCTCTTCCGTCGTGCCCCCGGCGCTCGCCACGCTTCTCATCGCGGCGCTGGCCATGTCTGGCTGCGGTGAAATCTCAGATGGACAGCCGGGCGGCCCTTCCCCAAGCGACGCTCTGCGCCTGCAAATCAACAACGCACCGGAAATGGAGTACGCGAACGGAGTCCTCCCCGTCACGGTGCGAGCGCACGGGGGCACGCCAGAGATAGTGGAGGTCTTCGTGAATGGCTCGCTCCTGGCCACGCTGCTGCCGCCTTTCAAGTTCGATTGGGACACAACCCAGCTGCCGGAGGGCGTGCATCAGCTTCAGGCTCGAACGCAATGGAAGGGGCACTCCCTCCTGAGCACGAAGCATTCCGTGACGGTCGACCGCACGGGTCCCAGCGTCTGGAGCCGGTCGCCCATGAGCGGCCTCCGCGTGGGCCGCACGACGACCTTGGCGGTGACCTTCTCGGAGGCCATCTGGTTCACTCAGGGCGAAGGCCCTACGGCCAGTGTCCAGATTGGGGGCCGAACCCTGTCCCCGCGTATGTCGTTGTCCGAGGACCGCTTGACGCTGCATGCGCAGATAGACAAGCCAGAGGTGCTGCCGTCAACGGGCTCGGCTTCCGTGCCGCTGTGGAACGTCAGGGACCGGGCGGGAAACCACGCCGTACACAATGGGCTTCCTGTAGGGCAAGTCGACTGGACCTGGGAGGTCGACCTCTTCCATCAAGAGTCTCCTCACTGGTCGCAGTGGCCGTCATCAGGGAGGGATGGCCCCGCCTCGGTGGCGGACCGGCTGGCACTGGTCGTGGAACCGGATGGGACGCCGGTGGCCGCGCTCGCCGATGCGCTCGGCAGCGCGCCGCTTGACGAGGCTGTGCGCGCGGCGGGCATCGTCGTGGGGCGCTTTGAAGACGGTGCCTGGCAGGAGGTCGGTGCCCCGGTCATCGCGCCAGGGGCCTCTCCGGAGGCCATCGTCTCTCATCCTCGCCTCGCGCTGGGCTCGGAGGGGCGTCGGGTGATGGCGTTCCTCCAGCGTGATGCCGCGGAGGCCAACCCCGCGCTCCACGTCGTTCAATGGTCGGTGGACACCTGGGCGCCGCTGGGCGCGCGAGTGAACGCGCCCGATGCCGCGGCGTTGCTGGGCGCCGCGCTCGCTGTCGACAGCGAAGGGCGCCCCATCGTGGCCTGGAGCGCCGCGGATGGAGTTCATGTCCACCGCTGGGAAGGTGGAGTGTGGCTGCGATTGGGAGACGTTCAGCGGGTGGGCACGGGGCCGGGGGCCACCGTCTCGGCATATGCGCCCGCGTTGAGCGTGGATGGCTCCGGGGGCGTCTTTCTGGCCTGGGCGGAGGCCGAGTCCTCGGCCGTTGGCGCGGGGCTGTACGTCCGCTATTGGAATGGTTCGGCTTGGGAGGCAAGGGGAGGGCGGCTTCTCCACGAAACCCAGGACAGTCTGCGGGAGCAGGCGACCGAGCCCGCGCTGGCCACGTTGCCGGATGGGCGGCCCGTGGCGGTCTGGGCTGAAGCCGACTTCTTGGGTTACCACCGGAAGGTGGTCGTGGCTGAATGGGTGGGTTCGGCGTGGGACCTCCGTGTCGTGATGGCCACGGGGCCCTACGTCCGTGCGCGGGAGCGCCGCTGGCCTGCTGTCGCGGTGGATGGCAACGGGCACATCATGGTGACGTTTGCCGTGAGCTCTGGGGGTTACAGCAGCGGTTCGGACTTCGGCGTCTACATGTACTGGCACCGGCGGGGCTCGTATGCGACGGACCACGTCTCCTCGGATGGCTCCGTGTCTCCTTCGACGTTGGCGGTAGGGAGGTCCGGAAAGCCGGTGGTTGCGATCTCCAACTACAATTCGTTGCACGGGTCCGACAGGGTGACGCTTGTCCAACTGAACGAGTAAGTGGGCTGACGGGGACGGGGCCTCCTCCCCGGGGGAGGCAGGGCCGAGCAGGCGCCGCGGTTGCCGGCCTCCCCGGGTGCCTACCCTTCGCGCGACGTCAGCTCATTCGCGTTGGGAGGCCCGTATGAAAGCCGTGGTGCTCAAGTCCTATGGAGACGTGGACGCGCTCGCCATTCAAGACATGCCCGAGCCGAAGGTGGGGCCGGGCGAGGTGAAGGTCCGCGTCATCGCCGCGGGCATCAACCCCGTGGACTGGAAGATTCGACGCGGGGACATGAAGGCGATGATGCCCGTGCAGTTCCCCACCATCCTGGGGCGAGACGTGGCCGGTGAGGTCATCGAGGTGGGCCCGGGCGTCAACGACTTCAAGCCGGGCGACCGCGTCATGGGCGTGGTGAACGCCGGCTACGCGGAGAAGGTCGTCGCGCCCGTGGAGGCCTGGGCGAAGGTCCCCGAGTCCATGGACCTGAAGGACGCCGCCGCGCTCCCCCTGGTCACGCTCACCGGCGTGCAGTTGATGGAAGAGGCGGTGAACCCCAAGAAGGGGGACACGGTGCTCGTCATCGGCGCCATGGGGGCGGTGGGCCGCGCCGCCGTCTTCGCGGCGAAGGCGAAGGGCGCGAAGGTGCTGGCCGGCGTGCGCGCCAGCCAGAAGGCGGAGGCGCAGAAGCTGGGCGTGGACGGCATCTTCGCGCTCGACGTCGAGGACGAGTTCGCGAAGCTGCCCATGCTGGACGCGGTGGCGGACACCGTGGGCGGGCAGGTGGTGGCCCGCATCCTGGAGAAGGTGAAGCCCGGGGGCACCCTGGGCAGCGTCGTGGGTGAGCCGCCGGAAGCCAAGGGGCGCCAGCTCACCGTGCGCGCCATCCTCGCGCACCCGGACTCGCGCCGCCTGACGCAACTGGGGCAGGCCGTGGCGAAGGGCGACCTGGTCATCCCCGTCAGCAAGCGCTTCCCGCTGGAGCAGGTGAAGGAAGCGCAGAAGCTCGCGGAGCAGGGCGGCGTGGGCAAGGTGCTGCTCGTCAACTGAGCGTCACTGTTTGCGCGTCAGCAGCACCACCGCGCCCAGGATGGCGCCCATGGCCAGCCAGGCCGTGGGCGTCATCGTCTCACCCGCCAGCAGCCCGCCCAGGAGCACCGCCAGCACCGGGTTGACGTAGGCGTAGCTGGTGGCCAGCGACGCGCGCGCGTTGCGCAGCAGGTAGCCATAGGCGCTGTAGCCCACCAGCGAGCCGAAGACGACGAGGTAGAAGAACGCGGCCACCGCCCGGGGCGGGGGCATGGCCGTGGGGCGCTCCCCAATGAGCAGGCTGAAGCCCAGCATCACGGCGCCGCCACACAGCATCTGCGCCGCGGTGGACATCAACCCTCGCGGCATGGGCAGCCGGCGGCTCCACACCGAGCCCAGCGCCCAGCTCATGGGAGACACCAGCAGCGCCAGCGTCGGCAGGACGCCGCCGCCCAAATCCCTGCCCAGGTTGAGCAGGACGACGCCGCCGAAGCCGACGGCCAGCCCCCAGCGCTCCGCGCGCCCCGGCCACTGGCCGAAGAGCCCGCCGAAGAGCGCCGTCCACAGGGGCAAGCTCCCCACCACCAGCGCCGCCACCCCCGACGGCACCGACTGCTGCGCGAAGACGAGCCCGCCATTGCCCACCCCCAGCAGCAGCAGGCCCACCACCGCGCTGGCGCCCCACTGGCGCGCCGTGGGCACGGGCGCCCCGCGCAGCCACAGCACCGCGAAGAGCAGGGCGCCGGCGAGCACGAAGCGCACGCCTGACATCTGGAACGGCGGCAGGCCGCCTTCCAGCGCCCACCGGATGGCCAGATAGGTGGAGCCCCAAATAACGTAGAGGGACAGGAGGCTGGCGATGAGCCACCCGCGCTGGGCGCCACCGGGGAGGACGTCTCCGGAGGGCAGACTGACGGGGGCTGGCTGTGAAACAGGGAGGGACGCGGCACGCGAGGCGAGCACGGCGCGGCTTGTATCGCTGGCGAATTTCGCCGGCCATGTGGGCATTGCCATACCTCACAGCCGGGCCCATTCGGGGGAAGTACAGTGACGGGCACC
Organism: Myxococcus sp. SDU36; assembly: GCF_030168875.1. Taxonomy (NCBI): domain Bacteria; kingdom Pseudomonadati; phylum Myxococcota; class Myxococcia; order Myxococcales; family Myxococcaceae; genus Myxococcus; species Myxococcus sp. SDU36. Next base: position 5,649,536 of record NZ_CP077414.1, on the reverse strand, counting down.
GCGCTCGTGCGTCGGGGCGGCCGTCCGGCTGGCTGGAATCTTGGCGTCGGGAATGTCGCGCCGGGCCGCCCGTAGGAACAGGGCGGCTCCTGGATTGAATGCCCGGGGCCGCTTCCTTACACTTTCCCAGGGAGCCAGGGCGGAGGTGCCGCCGCACCGTTGGCTCCGGAGTGAGCGCCAGGGATGTCCGAAGAGCTGGGTGAGCGTGAGAAGGAAGTCCTCCGGGCGGTCGTCCAGGAGTACATCTCCACGGGCGGGCCGGTAGGCAGTCAGCAGCTCACCCGCAGGTCGGGGTTCGAGGTGTCCTCCGCCACCATGCGCAACGTGCTGGCGGACCTGGAGGAGCTGGGCTTCCTGGAGAAGCCCCACACCTCGGCCGGGCGCGTCCCCACCGACCAGGGCTACCGCTTCTACGTGGACACGCTGGTGAAGCTGAAGGACCCGACGCCGCGCGACAGGGAGCTCATCCACGCGGGGCTCGCGCACGAGGCCGACCTGGCGGAGATGCTGGGCGAGGCCAGCCGCATCCTCCATTCGCTGACGCGCCACGCGGGCGTGGTGGTGGCGCCGCGGCCGGAGTCGGCGGTGTTCCGGCGCATCGAGTTCGTCCGGCTGCGCGAGGACCGGGTGCTCGCCATCCTGGTGGGGCAGAGCGGCCAGGTGCACAACAAGGCGATTACGGTGGAGTTCCCCATCACCTCCGACGAATTGCTCAAGGCGAGCAACTACTTGTCGGAGCTGCTGCGGGAGGTGCCGCTGGAGTCGGCGCGCGAGCGCATCCGCGCGGAGATGGACCAGGAGCAGGCGCTCTACAACGCGCTGACGGCCAAGGCGCTGAAGCTGGGCGCGGCGGCCACGGACCTGGCGTCCACGGAGCGGATGCACATCCAGGGCACGGGCTCCTTCTTCGAGCAGCCGGAGTTCGCGGACGTGGAGCGCATGCGCGCGCTCTTCAAGGCCCTGGACGAGAAGCACAAGCTGCTGTCGCTGTTGGACCGCGTGCAGGTGGCCAACGAGATGCAGATTTTCATCGGCGCGGAGAGCGACTTCTCCGCGGCCGGCGACGTCACCGTCATCGCCAGCCCCTACGGCAACCAGGAGCAGGTGTTGGGCACGGTGGGCGTCATCGGCCCCACGCGCATGGACTACCGGCGCGTGATTCCGCTGGTGAACTTCACCGCGCAGGTGCTGTCGCGCGTGCTGGACAAGGTGTAGCGGGCCTCACTCCGCGCGGGTGACGAGCACCTCCTGCTCGCCAGTCGCGCGCCGGACGTGGAGCCGCACGGGCGTGCCGGGCGCGCCCCGGGTGCGGGACTCCGCCTCCGTGCTGTCGCGCACCACCTGGCCATCCACCGCCACCAGCCGGTCCCCCACGTTGACGCCCGCGCGCGCCGCGGGCCCGTCCGGCGTCAGCCACGCGAAGGCGACGTGGCCCCGGTCCTCGCTGAAGCCCGCGCCCAGCGTGCCCGGCGTAGCCCGGCGCGGGGACACTGTGACGTCACCGACGTCCGTGGCCTCCGCCTCCGCCACCTTCACGGTGCGCGTCTCCACGCGGCCCTCCGGCGGCAGCAGCCGCACGGTGTGGATGCCCGGACGCACGTCGCTCAGGCGGAAGCGTCCGTCCTGTCCGGTGAAGGCCTCCGGGCGCCCGCCCACGGCCTTGTCGAGGAACACCGCCACCCCCGGCGCGGGGCCGCCACCCCGGCTCCACACCGCGCGCCCGGAGATGGATGACACGCCGCCGGTGAGCGGCACCTCCACGTCCGACGTGCCGCCAGGCCGCAGCGTCACCTGGGCTTCGCCCGTGCGGCCGTCCTCGGTGCGCACCGTCACCTTCAGCGCCTGGGCGGGCGCGTCCGGCAGCAGGAAGGTGCCGCCGGTGAAGCGCCGCGTGGTGGGCCAGGCGCCGGCCCAGGGCAGGGCCTCACCGTCGGCCTCGAGCAGCTCCAGGACGAAGCCCTCCGGCGCCGCGCCGCTGCCCGCCACCACGCGCCCGCGCAGGGTGGCCGCGGGCTCCAGCCGCACGGTGAGCGGGGCCTGGTCCTCGTGCGCGGCGGACAGGCGCCCCACGCGCCCCGCGTTGTGGGCCACCAGCTCCAGGGGACTGGCGCCCTGGGGGCGCGGCGGCAGGGCGAACTGGCCCGCCTCGTCCGCGCGCTCCTTGCGCGTCATGGGGAAGTCCCCGCCCTGGATGGCGGCCACGATGGCCAGCGGGCTGGGCACCCCGGAGGGCTCCAGCACGACGCCGGACAACACCGGGTCCTCCTTCAACAGCAGGTCCTGCCGCACGGCGCCGCCCGAAGGCACCGTCACGAACGGGTCGCTCTCCATGTGGAAGTAGATGGCGGGCGTCTGGTGGCGCAGCGCGACCAATTGGTACACGCCCGCGGGCAATTCCAACTGGAACTGGCCCTGCGCGTCCGTCTCCGTGGAGGCCGTGCTCGAGCCGCCCCGAGGCACGGCGTGGACCAGCGCGGGCTCGGTCAGCGGCCCGCCCGACGCGCGCGTCACCTGCCCCCACACGGAGCCGGAGTCGGCCAGGGTGAAGTCCACGCGGGTGATGACCCCGGCCTTCAGCGTCTCCATGCGGGACGTCCATCGCCGCGAGCCCTCGCGCCGCGCGCGCACGGAGGTGGGCCCTGCTTCCAGCCCCTCCAGCCTCCAGGCGCCCTCGGCGTCGGTGAGGGCCGTGTGCGCCACGCCAGAGAAGGACTCCGGCTCGGCACGCACCTGCGCGCCTTCCAGCGGCCGCCCCTCCGCGTCCACCACCAGGCCCTCCAGCGCCGCCGTCGCGGGCTCCAGCCGCACGTCCAGGGGCGTGTGGCCGCCCGGGTTCACCACCACCGCTTCGAACACGCGGCCCGTCATCCCCGCCGCGCGCACCGTCACGTCGTATTCGCCGGGAGGCGCGTCCATCCGCCACCCGCCGTCATCCTTGGACGCGGCCCGGCCCAGCTCGCCCTGGCCGCCCGCGGGAGACGCCACCAGGACGGCCCCGCGCACCGGCGCGCCCTCCACCGTGGACACGGTGCCCGTCAGGCCACTGGCCGCGCCCAGCGTCACCACGAGCCCGCGCAGCGTCTCGCCCGGCGCGACGGACAGCGGCCCCGGCACGCGGCCCAGCCGGTCTCCTCGGCGCGCGGACACGACCCATGTCCCCGCGTTGACCTCCAGCGCGAAGCCGCCACCGTCCCCGGTGGTGACGCGCACCGGCGCGGTGGCTCCCGCCGCCATCACCTCCGCGTCCGCGACGGGCTGGCCCTTCGCGTCGACGACGAAGCCCTCCAGGGTGCTCGCGCCCCAGAGCCCCACGACGACTTCAGCGGCCCGCGGCACCTGGAGCAGGCGCAAGGTGCGGCGGCTGAAGCCCGGCGCCTCGGCGGTGAGCTCGTAGCGTCCGGGCGCCAGCTGCGTGAAGGCGAAGCGGCCCTGGGCGTCGCTCGTCGTCTCCGCCGCTTCTTCCGGCAAGCCGGTGGGGGCCGCCCAGGCCGTGGGCGTCCCGGGGTAGGGCCGCAGCGTCAGCGCGGCGAGCGGCACCGGCTCCTCGTGCCCCTCCGCCACGGTGCGCCCGCTCAGCGTCACGCCGTCGGGCAGGCGCAGCTCGACGGCCGTCTCCGCCTCGCCGAGCGGCCGGGTGGCCTCCAGCCGCACGGGGCCGTGGCCCGGCGCATGCGCGGACAGCAGGTAGTCGCCGGGCGCGGCGGGCAGGCGCAGCACGCCGCCCTCCGCCGTGGTGCTGTCGCCCGCGCGGCGCCATGGCGTGGCCCCGGTGCCGTCCGCGCCCACGCGCAGGTAGGCCCGCACGCGCGCCCCCGTCACGGGGCCCTGGGCGTCCACCACGCGCACCACGAAGGCGCCCAGCTCGGCGCCGGGGGCCATCTCCAACCCCGGGGTGGGCGGCGCGCTGGCGCGGGACGGGGCGCCGTTGGTGACGGCCGCTGGCGCGCTCAACGCCGCGGGCTCCGGGCGCGCGGCGGGGGCCGCGGGGATGGGCATGCGGAACCACAGCAGCAGCACGGCCGCGATGGCCAGGCACGAGGCAATCAAGAAGGGGATTCGATGGCGCACGGGCTCGGCCTCCCCCGCGTCCGGCCGGCGCCGTCGCGGCGGCCTACAGTGTAGGCCAGCCTGGCGGTGAACCGAAACTTCAGGAGGGCGCGGGTGCGTAGACGCGCAGGGCCGCGGGGGCCACCTCGAAGCGCATGGGCGTCTTGCCCACGAGCTCGCCGTCCGCGTTCACCTCCTGGACGGGGTCGGCCTCCACGTAGAGCCGCGCGGCGCGCAGGGCGGTGACGGCGGGGTGCTCCACGTGCTCGCCCGAGCGCAGGGACAGGGCCACGCGCATCAGCGTGGCGATGTCCTGGAGCTGCCCCAGGCCGGTGCCTTCGTTCCCCGACGCGGCGGAGGGCGCGGCGATGGCGTAGACGTTCAGCCGCCGGTCATCCAGCCGGGCATCGGGCGCCACCATGTTGCCGGCGCCATGGTAGAGGCCGTTGCCCACCACCAGCTGCAGCACGTCCAGCGCCAGCTCCTGGTCATCCGCCTTCAGCCGGATGTGGAAGGGCCGCAGGTCCTTCATCTCCGCGGCGGCCGCCACGGGGTAGGCCAGCTTGCCCGCGCGCTGCTTCAGCCGCTTCGTCAGCCGCCTGGCGATGCCGGTGGCCAGCCCCAGGCTGGCCGCGTTGAGGAAGGGGCGCCCATTGGCCAGGCCCACGTCCACGCGGGCCGTGTAGCCCTGGGCGATGACGTCACAGGCGGCTTCGATGTCGGCCGGGATTCCCAGCGAGCGCGCGAAGTCATTGCCAGTGCCCAGCGGGAGGACGCCCAGCGTCACGTCGCGGCCCAGCAGCTGGGCCACCGCGCGGCTCAGGGTGCCGTCGCCTCCTCCCACGATGAGGCGGCGGGTGCCCAGCGCCACCATCCGCCCCACCACCGCGTCCAGCCGGCTCGCCCGGGACAGCGCGTGGCATTCGACGATGGAGACGCCCCGTGCCACGAGCGTTTCCCGGGCGGCCTCGAAGGCCTCACGCCCTGAGCGTGAGCGCGTGTTCACCACCAACACCGCGGGGCCGTCATCCAGGACGGGCCTGCATGGGGGCTTGATGAGGGCGGGTTCCAGGGTGCCTCCTCTTTCGTGTCGCACGCCAATCTGTGCACGCTCGATGCGTCCCGCCAGCGGGGCGCGAGGCGGCGCGTGCGCGCATCCTCCTTTCGAGTCGCCCCGTGCCCCGGTGCATTCCCGGTGTCGGGTGCCATGTGGGCGTGCATGCGTGCGTCGCCGGTTGAACAGGTCCATCCGGCTGCGCGCTTCCGGATGGGTGGGTGGCTGCCCACCTCTGCGCTGGAGCTGGCCCCATGCAGGTGTCAGTCAGGCCTGGAGAGCAAGTCGCATGGCACGAGGAAGCAAGGCGAAGTACACGCCGAAGCAGAAGCGGATGGCCGAACACATTGAAGAGGGCTACGAGAAGCGCGGCGCTTCCGATGAGACGGCCGAGGCCCGGGCCTGGGCCACCGTGAACAAGCTCACGGGCGGTGGGATGAAGAAGGGCGGCTCGGGCAGCAAGGCCAAGGTCGCGCGCAGCCGTCCCCTGGCGCGGAAGAACGCGCGCAAGGCGGGCCGCAAGGGAGGCAAGGCCACCGCCGCGAAGCGCGCCGGCACCCGCCGCCGCGCCACCGCCGCCACGGGCCGCACGCGCAAGCCCGCTGTGCGGGCCACGCGTTCGGGTTCCAAGTCCACCGCCGCCAAGGGCACCGCGGCCCGGCGCGCCACCACCGCGAAGCGGCCCGCCGCCAAGTCCCGGAGCGGCACGCGGCGTGGGACTGGCAGCCGCGGCTCGCGCGGCCGCACCCGCAGCTAGCGCGCCGCCGCTTCCCCATCCCCCTTGCAGGGGGTGGGGAAGGGCGGGGGCGCGGGCTTCAGCGCCGCTCGTCGTCCTTGGCCACCTGGCTGGTGTCGGACTCGTTCCAGGGCCACTCGCGCCGGGACGCCTCGTAGCGCGCGAGCAGGTCCGCCGGGTCCTTCACCAGCGTGCGACAGCCCGCGGAGCGCAGGTCATCCGGAGGGAAGCCGCCAGCGAGCACGCCCACGGTGGGCAGGCTCAACTGGTTGGCGGCGAGCGCGTCATAGGGCGTGTCGCCCACGACGACCGTCACGTCCGCGGAAGGCTTGCCCAGCCGCGCCAGGGCGGCCTCGAAGATGTCCGGGTGGGGCTTGCTCTTGTCGACCTCGTCCGCGCTCGTCTTCGATTCGAACAGGCCTTCGATGCCGCACAGCTTCACGTAGTGCTTCAGCTCCGGCTCCTTCGCGCTGGAGGCCAGCACGATGCGGAGGCCGCCCGCGCGCAGCCGCTGGAAGAGCTCCCGCACCCGGGGAAAGGGGCGCACCTTCGGCAGGAACTCGTCCAGGAACAGCTTGCCGCGGTATTCGTCCAGCTCCTTGCCGAAGCGCGCCACTTCCTCGTCGTTGAAGAAGACGGGGATGAGCTGGTCGGAGCCCTTGCCAATCTGGCTGCGCACGTGCGCGAACGGGATGTCCCGGCCGAAGTGAAGGAAGGCGCGCCGCCATGCCTCGGCGTGCTCGTCCACCGAATCCACCAGGGTTCCATCCACGTCGAAAATGACGTTTTCCACCATGTGCCTTGTCCCTCGGCCCCGAAGGTGGGGATGCCGAGGGTGGCGGTCAACCGTCCGTGGGCTGGGTGGCGGGGGCGGGCTCCACCAGTGTCCGCGTCTGTACGTCGTAGCCTTCGGGGGCGGTGAGGGTGAAGCCGTCGTTGGGCAGGGCCGCGTTCAGCTCCACGCGCGTGAGCACCGTCTCACCCACGCGCTTGCCTCCCTGCCACCGGCCAAGGCGCCTGGGCACGCACAGCGACAGGGCCGCGTCGCAGTGCTCCTCCTCCACGCGCTCCTCGGCCGTGGCGCCGTCCGGTGCGCCGGTGCGCCGGCCCAGGAAGTCCAGCTGGGGCCAGCGCAGCACGTAGACCATCTCCAGGCCCGCGGCGTCACCCTCCAGCTTCTGCACCAGCTCCACCGCCTGCGGCGCCAGCGGGTGCGTGGCGCGGCGGACCGTCGCGTGGCTCAGCAGGAGCGGCGTGCGGAAGCCTTCGGGCATGAAGGGGTGGAACGTCTCCGACAGGAAGCCGGCGAGCTTCGCGGGCGGCAGCTCCGAGGTGAAGGTGCTGAAGCGCTTCTCCCCGTCGAACTGCTGGAAGAAGTGCGTGCCGTCCCACGCGAAGGTGCGCGAGGCGGGCGGGCCCAGCGTGCCCCGCAGGCGCCGCGGCGCGCGGTATTCGAAGGTGAACGTCACCGGCTCCAGCCCGGCGTCCTGGACGGCGCCGGCGATGCGGTAGCTCTTCAGCTTCGCCTCGCGGGCGGCGAGCCCGGCTTTCACTTCGGGCAGCAGCGTGGCCGCGTCATCGCCGCCCTTCTTGGGGCAGCCGGTGAGGGCCGTCAGGGCACAGAGCAGGAGGAGGCGTTCACGCATGGGAGGGCACAAAAGCAAGAAGGCCCGCCTGTCGCCAGGGGGCCTTCCGCATCAACCGCGCGGCTTGCGCGGTGTGGACTACTTGACCGCCACGCCTACGGCGCCGGAGCTGGTCACGCCGATGATGGTGCCCGTCAGCGCGTAGATGCCGTGGCGGGGCGTGGTGCCCGCGGTCAGCAGCTCCACCTTGGAGGCGCCCATGGCCTTGGCCTCGGCGATGAGCAGCTTGTTGATGACGGTGTCGAGGTCGCTCTGGACGATGTCGACGATGTGGAAGATGGCGGTCAGGCCCAGGGCGTTGGCCTGGACAACGGCGACGGCCTCACCGTTGGAGGCGATCTCCGTGCCGGAGACAACGGCGCTCTCAACGCTGGTGCAGGCAACCATGCTGCTGGCGGCGACGGCGGACAGGACAAGCTTCTTCATGATCTTCCCCTCTTGAATTGGATGCTTGTGTGGCGGCCGGACGCCTTGGAGAGCGACCGGCCGTTGTCTTGAAACCTTCAAGCGGGCGGGGTCGTAGCAGATGTCGACTCCATGTCAAGGTCCGTCCGAGACACTCGGTGTCAGTGCGGTTGGGCGGCAGCGCGTTGCAATGCACACCTCCCCTTGCTAGCCAACCTTGAGGCTCCCTTCATGGACACCGTCTCCGCTGCCCGCCCCGCGCCGCGCTACTGGGTGCACCTGTTGCTCCTGGTGCTGACGGTGGGGACCACCTTCACGTCGTACCTGCTCTACTTCCATTTCCAGCGGCCCTACTCGTTGGGAGAGGTGTCCCCCGAAGCGGCCTTCCGCGCGTTGTCCTTCAGCCTGTCGCTGCTGGCCATCCTGGGGACCCACGAGATGGGGCACTACCTGTTGGCGCGCTGGCACCGGGTGGAGACCTCCCTGCCATATTTCATCCCGCTGCCGGTGCTCGGCGTGGGTACGCTGGGCGCCGTCATCCGCATTCGCGACCGCATCCCGAACCGCAACGCCCTGGTGGACATTGGCGCGGCGGGGCCGCTCGCGGGGTTGGTGGTGGCCCTGCCCATCCTCTTCTGGGGACTGGCCCACTCCACCGTGGTGGATGCGCCGGACCTCCCGTCCACCACCTTCCCGGGAGACGGCTCGTTGTGGGCCATTGGCCGGGACGTCTTCACCTGGGTGATGGACCGCGTCACCAACGCGCCGCCCGCGCCGGAGGCGCCTTTCAACGGCGTGCAGACGCTCTTCGGGGACAGCCTGTTGATGCAGGGCCTCACGCGCCTGGCCCTGGGGCCGCTTCCGGAGGGCAAGGACGTGTTTGTCCATCCGGTGGTCATCGCCGGCTGGTTCGGGCTGCTCGTCACGCTGCTGAACCTGATGCCCGTGGGGCAGCTCGACGGCGGGCACCTGGCCTATGCGCTGTGGGGGCGGCGCGCGCACTGGGTGGGCCGCGCGGTGGCGTTGGTGTTGTTGGTCCTCACCCTTTTCGTCACCGCGTCCTGGGGCTTATGGCTGCTGGTGACGAGCAAGCTGGTAGGCTTCGGCCATCCGGAGGTGGTGGAACCCCAAGCACCGCTCAGTCCGCTGCGGAAGTGGATCTGCGCGCTGTGCCTGCTGGCACTCATCGGCTGCGCCATGCCCATTCCCCTGCGCCAGGTGATGACATGAAGTTCCAGTGTGACGCGTGTGAGCGGCTCGTGCCGCTGGAGACCTACCGGACAGAGGCCGGCGGGCTCGTGGTGACGTGTGGCCGCTGCGGCGCGGACAGCCGCGTGGGCCCGCCCGCCACCACCGCGCCGCGAACGGAGGTGCGGGCTGCTCCCGCCGCGGGGTCGGCGTCAGTGCCGTCGGTTCCGGTGCCGTCGGTTCCGGTGGTCCCTCCCTCTGAGAGCTGGAGCGCCGCCGCGCCGGTGACGCCGGCCCTGCGGGTGGTGCGTTCGGAGCCGGCGCCGCTGACGGACGACGCGCTCTTCGAGCCGCCCCCAGGCGTCTGTCCCAAGTGCGTCGCGCCTTGGCTTGAGGAGGCGCTGTCCTGCCCGCAGTGCGGGCTCGTCTACGTCAACTACCAGCCCGAGGAGCAGCCCCTGTCGGACGTGCTGGCGGAAGCGTGGCGGACGCTGGCGGCGCGCTGGGAGGACTGGGACGCCCATGACCGGCTGATGACGTTGGCGGTGGGGCGGGGCGAGCTGGCCATGGTGGGGCGGCTGTACCGGATCCGCCTGGCGCATGTGCCTGACGACGCCGTCGCGCGGCGGGGCCGCGATGAGGTGGTGCGCCGGGCCACCCTGGTGGTGCCGTCATCAACGGATTTGGTAGGAACCCCCGACGTCTCCCGCCGGCTGAAGACGTTGGCGGTGGGGGTGGGCTTCATCGTGGTGCTGGTGCTGGCGGTGCTCGTCTTCCAGCACCTGCGCACGCTGAGCGCGGGGTACTGAGCGCCGGGCTGTCCGGGCGCCGTGCCGCCGAGGGCGGTGCGACTTGCTGGCCAGGGGGCAGGCAGCCACCGGGGCGCGAACGCGGCCGGAAACGCGCTTGAAGCGGCGGTCGCTGCTATTTTGTCCGGCCGCTTCCCGCCTCCCCCTCGGTGCCGATGTCGCTCTCCGTCTCCACTCCGCCGTCCGTCGACAGCCTGCTCGGTCCGGGAGGCGCGCTCGAGGTCGCGCTGCCCGCGTACGAGCACCGCCCGGAGCAGCTTCAGATGGCGCGCGCCGTGGAGCGGGCCTTCGCCGAGCGCAGCTACCTGCTGGCCGAGGCGGGCACCGGCACGGGCAAGACGCTCGCCTACCTGGTGCCCGCGCTGCTGTCGGGACGCCGGGTGGTGGTGTCCACGGCCACCAAGACGTTGCAGGACCAGATCTTCTTCAAGGACCTGCCGCTGATGCGGGAGAAGATGGGCCTGCGCTTCGAGGCCGCGTACCTCAAGGGCCGGAGCAACTACCTGTGCCTGCACCGCTATGACGCCTTCTCCAAGGAGCCGCAGTTCGGCTCGCGCGAGGAGTCGCGCTACTGGCCCAAGCTGAAGGCGTGGGCGGAGGCGACGGACACCGGCGACCGCAGCGAGCTGGACCTGCCCGAGTCCTTCAGCGCCTGGTCGCGCCTGTCCACCACGTCCGAGACGTGCGTGGGCACCAGATGTCCGCAGTACGAGACGTGCTTCGTCACGCGCACGCGCAAGCGCGCGGAGCAGGCGGACCTGCTGGTGGTCAACCACCACCTCTTCTTCGCGGACCTGGCGCTGCGCAGCTCCGGCAAGCGCACCGAGGGCGTGCTGCCCTGGTACGAGGCCGTCATCTTCGACGAGGCCCACGCGCTGGAAGACGCGGCCAGCGGCCACTTCGGTTGCAGCGTGTCCAACTACCGGCTGGAGGAGTTGGCGCGGGACGCGGTGGCGTCGCTGAAGGAGGACGACGCCCGCCACGCCATGCTGCGCGCGCTGGCGGCCCGGTTGCGCGCGGGGGCGGATGCGCTCTTCGCGCAGGCGCCCCGGGCGCTGGGGCTGTCTGGCCAGGAGGCTTCTGTGGCGCTGCGCCCGGAGGTCATGGCGAAGCTGTCCACGCCGCTGGAGGGCGTGCGTGACGCGCTGGCCGCGTTGTCCGCCTTCACGGTGGGCGAGCGCGAGCCGGAGCTGGCCGCCATCACCCGCCGCGCGGACGAGCTGGAGGAGCAGCTCTCCTTCCTGGAGAAGGCCGAGTCCGCGGACCACGTCTACTGGGCGGAGCAGCGGGGCAAGGGCCTCTTCCTGCGCGCCAGTCCCATCGACGTGGCGAAGGAGCTGCGCGAGCGGATGTACGGCGCGCTGGACACGGTGGTGTACACGTCCGCGACGCTAGCGGCCGACAGCCGCTTCGACTTCTTCGCCAACCGCATGGGCCTGTACGGCGAGGACGGCCAGCCGGTGACGCGCGTGCGGACGCTGGCGGTGCCCAGCCCCTTCGACTACCCGTCGCAGGCGGCGCTGTACCTGCCCACGCACCTGCCGGACCCGGCCGCGCCGGGCTTCATTGAGGAGGCGGCGGAGGAGATTGAGCGGCTCTGCGAGGTGACGGGCGGGCGCGCCTTCGTGCTCTTCACGTCCCTGCGCAACATGGTGCGGGCCTACGAGCTAGTGGCGCCCCGGCTGCCTTATCAGGCCCTGCTTCAGGGCGAGCGCCCCAAGCAGCAACTGCTGGAGTCCTTCCGCGAGACGCCGAGCGTCCTCTTCGCGGCGCACAGCTTCTGGGAGGGCGTCGACGTGCCGGGCGACGCGCTGAGCCTGGTCATCATCGACCGGCTGCCGTTCGCGTCGCCGGGAGACCCGCTGGTGGCCGCGCGCATCAAGCAGCTCCAGCAGCGGGGCGAGGAGCCCTTCGAGCTGTATCAGCTCCCGCATGCGGCGCTGGCGCTGCGGCAGGGCTTCGGCCGGCTCATCCGCACGCAGTCGGACCGGGGCATCGTGGCGATGCTGGACCGGCGCATCGTGACGAAGGCGTATGGCCGCGTCTTCCTCGACAGCCTCCCGCCCGCGCGCCGCATGGAGGACGTGGTGTCACTGAGCCGCTGGTTCAACGGCCCGGTGCGGCCGGTGCGCACCCTCCGCTGAGCCTCAGGGCGTGTCGCGCAGCCGCAGGCCGATGCGCGCCAGCAGGGGAGGGCCCAACGTGTCCACCCCGGCACGGCCCGCGAGGTACTCGCGGTCGAAGAGGTTCTCCACCGCGCCGAAGATGTGAAGCTTCCAGAAGAGGTGGCGGCTGGCGGACACGTCCACCACGGCGTAGCCCCCCATGGGGCGCTCGTTGAGGTCGTCCTCGAACTGAGCGCCCGTCGCGCGAAGCTGCACCGTGGCCGTCACGATGTCGGGGTCATGGAAGGTGACGATGGCGGTGCCTCGGTGCCGGGGGTCCTGCGCGAGCTGCTTGCCCACCAGCCCGGGCTGTCCCGGCGAGCGCGTCACGACGGGGTCCACGAAGGTGTACGCGAGCAGCGCCGTCCACTGACGCGCCAGCTTCCAGTCCACGCTCGCCTCCACGCCGCGCACCCGCGCCTGCCCCAGATTCTCTCGCTGGCGCGTGGAGCCATCCGGGAGCGGCTGCTCCAGCGTGACGTTGGTGATGGGGTCGTCGAGCACGTTCCAGAAGCCCGTCACGCGCGTGGTGAGGCCCAGCGAGGAGGACTCGGCTTCCACGCCAGCCTCGCCGCCCCACAGCCGCTCCGCGCCCAGGTGGGCGTTGGCGGCGGTGAGGACGGTGCCCACCTGGAAGGGGCGGTACAGCTCGTTGAGCGTGGGGGCGCGGAAGGCGCGGTAGGCGGAGGCGCGCAGGGTGAGCCCCTCCAGCGGACGCACTCGCAGGCCCAGGCGCGGGCTGAGCTGCTGCTCGGTGCGGTCGTCGAAGCGCGTGGTGTCCACGGTGCCATTGGCGCGCTCCAGGCGCTGCGCACCGTCCTGGTTGCGCCACACGTCCATCCGGAGCGCGGCGCTGAGCTCCACGGCGGGCGAGGGCGTGTAGAGGTCCTCGATGAAGACGCCGCCGGACAGTTGGGTGCCTCCGGTGTCGCGCAGGCGGAGGGAGGTCTCCGAGGGCGCGGGAGGGAAGAGCTGCTCCCGGGACGTGCCCGCCATGCGGCGCGCATCCAGGCCCGCGGTGAGGACGTGCGTGCCCAGCGCCGTCCAGGACGGGCCGGTCCAGACGAGGGACGCGCCCTGGTCGTTGGCGGGGACGTCCTGGCTGGCGGCCAGTGTCTCGGAAGCGCGGTCCTGGGCGATGCGCGCGCGGTCCTGTCCGAAGCGCTGCACGCGGCCGAAGAGGTCCAGCGTGAAGGTGCCGCTGTGCGCGGTGCGCAGCCGTGCACCCGCGCTGAAGTGCGCCAGCTCCACGCGCGCGGTGGTGAGCCGGGTGCCGCCGTTCTGGTCCTCGCGGAACAGGCTGGCGCGGGCGGAGAGGGTGAGCGCCTCGGTGGCATCCGCTTCGATGCGTCCGTTGACGACGGCATGGTTGCTGGGCGTGTCCGCGTCGATGGCGCCGCGCTGGGCGGGGCTGACGATGGGGTAGCCGTCGCTGTTGAGCAGCTCTGCCTCCAGCGAGGCGCGGACGGGGCCCCACGCCTCCGCCCCGCGTGCCGCGAGCAGGCCCGTATGCGCGTTGCCGTAGGTGGCATCCGCGTCGAGCTGCGCTCCGGTGATGTCGCGTGACACGAGCTGCACGACGCCGCCGAGCGCGCCGCTGCCGTAGAGGGCTGAGCCGCCGCTGGGGACGACCTCGATGCGCTCGAGCCCGAGCCGAGGCAGCGCGCGCCAGAAAATCCAGCCACCAAACGGGTCGTTGACGGGGATGCCGTCGAGCAGCACGAGGCTGCGCGCCACGCCCGAAGGCGCGAGCCCGCGCAGGTTGAGTCCCTGCGCCGTCGGGTCGGAGACGAGACTGGGCGTGCGGCGGAAGGTGGCGGCGGAGGGCACGGTGCGGACCAGCGCGTCCTGCGTCAGCGTGGGGCTCCGGTCGATTTCCGGGCGGGGGAGGACCGTGGTGGTGGCGGGCACGTCCCGCGCAGGCCGGGGACGCCGTGAGCCCGTGACGACGGTCCGCGCGGCGCCACTGTCCGCGTCCTCCGTCCGCTCCCGCGTGGGCGCATCCGTTGACGGCTGTTGCTGGCTCGTGTCGGGAACCTCCTGCTCGTCGGGGCTCGGCGCCGCCATCACCGTGGAGGAGGCGAGGGCCCAGAGCAGGGGCGCGAGCACCCGGATGGGACGCACGTGAGGACTCCGATGAGTCACGAGGAGGGCGGGCATCGATGCCCGCTCTAGCAGCCCGACGCCCCGGTTCCAGGTCACCGGGCAGATGACGCCGCGGAAGGAGGCGCCTGTCCGTCCGATGCTGAACGCACGCCCCAGGCTCAACAGGCCGAGGCGCGCACCGGCCCCGGCTGCGTCATCCGCCGGCGCGGCTGCCCGCCACGTCCCGCACGGTGAGCAGGGCGGCGTCCACCTCCGCCAGGATGCGACGCGCGTGCTGCAGGAAGGCCTCGCCCGCGGGGAGCAGGCGCATGCCACCCCGGGTCCGCTCGAAGAGCCGCGCCCCGAGTTCGTCCTCGAGCGCCTGGATGTGACGGCTGAGCGGCGGCTGCGTCAGGTGCAGGCGGCGCGCGGCTCGGCCCACGTTGCACTCCTCGGCAACGGCGACGAAGGACTGGATGTGCGTGAGGCTCACGTCCGCCACTCTACCGTCATCAGCCATACCGAAACAGCATTGGACGCCTGGCCCCCTGGCGCCGCACCTTGGCGCCCATGAGCATTCCCTTGTTCAAGGGCACGGACGTCGAACGTCTGCGCCGTGCGAGTCAGGCCGCCGCCGGTACGCTGGCTTTCGTTGCCTCCAAGCTGGCCCCCGGTGTCACCACGGCGGACATCGACCAGTGGGTTCGCGAGGACACGGCGCGCCGGGGAGGCAAGCCCAGCCAGCTGGGGTACAAGGGCTTCCCTGCCACCGTCTGTACCAGCCGCAACCACATCGTCTGTCACGGCGTCCCGAACCCCGGCGAGCGGCTGGACCGCGGGGACATCATCAACGTGGACGTGACGACGTTCCTGGACGGCTTTCACGGCGACACCTCCGCGACGTTCCTCATTGGCGAGGTGTCCGACGACGCCCGTCGCATCGTGGACGTGGCGCGCCGGTGCCGTGACGCGGGCATCGCCGTCGTCCGCCACGGCGCGCGGCTGGGCGACATCGGCGCGGCCATCGAGGAGCTGGCGAAGAAGGAGGGCTGCAGCGTGGTGGAGGAGTTCGGCGGGCATGGCATCGGCCACCAGATGCACGGGCCGCCCACCATCTCCCACACGGGCAAGCGAGGCTCGGGCATCAAGCTGCGCTCGGGCATGGTCTTCACCGTGGAGCCCATGGTGAACCTGGGCCGGCCGGACATCCGCATCCTGGCCGACGGTTGGACGGTGGTGACGGAGGACGGCGCCCTGTCCGCCCAGTTCGAGCACACCCTCCTGGTGACGCCCGATGGCTGCGAGGTGCTCACCCAGCCCGAACACGCCCTCTCGCTCGAAATCGCCTGCTGAACGCTTTCCCTGTCCTGAGAGGGCGGGCAGGCAGCCGTGTCTGCCATGGGTCCTCGGGGTGCCTACCCTTGGAGGACGAGGGCGGGAGGCCACGCGATGAAGAAGGAGATGCTGTTGCACGAGCTGCACCCGGCACTGGTGCACATGCCACTGGCCCTGCTTCCCACGGCGGCGGTGGCGGACCTCATCTCGGTGACGACAGGCGACGGCGCCTGGGCCCAGGTGGCACGCCGCATCTGGGTGGCTGGCTCCATTGGCGGCCTGCTCGCGGGCGTGTCGGGGCTGGCGGCCAGCCAGGAGGTCCGGCTGGAGTCGCCGCGTGCCCGGGACATGACGTTCCTGCATGGCGTGGGCAATGCCACCGTGCTGCTCGGCGCCTTGGGCGTGACGGTGTGGCGGCTGCGGCGCGAGCCCACCGCGGCCACCGTGGCGCTGGGGCTGGGCGCCTGTGGGCTGGCGCTCTACACGGCGACGCTCGGTGGAAAGCTGGTCTACGAGCTGGGCGTGGGACAGCCTGATTCAACGAGCAAGGCGACCTCCCCCGCGCTGCTGTCTCGCGACGCGCCGCTGCTGCTGGTGCGTGACGCGCTTCGTGGAGCGCAGTGGCTGGTGTCACGGGCGCGTGAGGTGCTCGCCGGCGGGCGTCCACTCGTGAAGGGCGCCTCGGGCACGAAGCCGGAGGATGAATCGCTCACGTTGCCCGCGCCCGTCGTGGTGTTCCACGGCCCGGGCCGCCCCATGCCTCAAGCGTAGTGCCCACCCTTCCGGCGTCCATGTCATGACACTTCCGTGTGGCGTGGATGCCCCCGCGCAGGTCGCCGCGGGGTGGGTTTGCCGTCCCCGGAAAATGGCGCTAGAGCTGCGCGCCATCCAGTGGGGGACGACGCATGCGCGCACGCGGGGAAGTCGCAGCGGTGGTGCTGGGCATCATGCTGGTCGGAGCAGGTGCTTCGTTGCTGGTCCCTCGGTGGGCGCTCGGCAATGAAGGAACACCGCCCGAAGTCGCCCGGACGCCCGCATCGTCACCCAAGGTCGCCGCCGAGCCGCGCTTCCACGTCGAGCCCGCGAAGGATGACTCCGGCCGCGCGGTGCAGGTGGCGCGCCTTCGTGACGAAGCGCCGGAATGGGAGCGGTTCGCGGCGCGCGCGTTGGTGCCACTGACACCTGACGAACTGGCTTTGCTGCGAGAGGAGCCAGTGGACGACCTCGCGGTGCTGGTGACGCGCACGGAGCGGGCCTTCATGGACGCCACGCCCGAAGCGCGCGCCGAGAAGGAACGGCGCTATCTGGCGGCGCTGAACCTGGTGGCCAGGCTGGCCGCGCCGCCGGAGCCCGCGGACGCGGACGCCCGCGCGCGAGAGGTGGACGCGCGCTACCAGCAAGCGCTCACCGTGGAGCGGGTGAAGTGGCGGTCGCTTCCGCCGGAGGAGCAGTCGCGGCAGCACGACACCTTCAAGGAAGCGTTCTTCCGCGCGGAGGAGACGCGATGAAGGCGCTTCCAATGAGTCTCCTCACGCTGGTGCTGCTGGCGCCCGCGCTGGTGCTGGCCGGGCCGCACTACGTGGCCTCGCGCGACTGGGGCAGCTTCATCTGGTTGAGCACGTGGCTGGACGCGGGGCAGACGTACACCTTCGAGACGCGGGATTTGACGGGCACCGCGCCGGACACCGTCCTCCATGTGCTCAGGGACCGCGGCGGCGTCTGGAGTCAGGTGGCCATGGGCGACGACTGCGCGGGCGCGGCGCGTTCCTGCGTGACGTTCACCGCGCCGGACTCCGGCCTCTACCGCGTCTGGGTGCGCGCCTACGCGGACGGGCGCGGCGGGACGGCCAGCCTGTATCGCAACGGCGCGCTCCTCCTGAGCAACCAGCCCTTCGGCGGCGTGCCGCTCAGCTTCGCCTGGAACGTGAGGGACACGTTCCGGGCCACGTCCACGACGCCGGGCGCGGGGGACCACCTGGTCTTCCTGCTGCGCTCCAACGCGGAGTACCTGCAACACGACGATGACAGCGGGCCCCGCGCCTACCCGCTGGTCGTCGCGGCGAGCACGCAGAACGCGGGCGCCCAGCGCGTGGTGGTGGGCCGCTTTCCCGGAAGCACGGGCACGGCCAGCTTCGTCCACGATGACGCGCTGTGGTCCACCATCTTCAGCGACAACGACGAGGACAAAGACGGCATCTCCAATGCCCTGGAGCCGCTGGTGGGGATGAACCCGGACTCGAAGGACTCGGACGGGGATGGGATACCGGACACGCTGGAGCTGTTTGGCAATGACGGCTTCTCCTTCTCCGAGTGGGGCAGCCCCACGGTGAAGGACCTCTACGTGGAGGTGGATTGGATGGAGCACCCCACCAATCCCTATCTCACGCGAAGGCCCTATGCCGGGCTGGTGGCGGACGCGGCGGAGGTGTTCGCGCGGGACGCGGGCGTGCGGCTGCATGCCTTCATCGACAACGCGCTGCCCTGGCACGAAGTGGTGTGCTTCGGCGCGTGCAGCGGCGGCGTGGACTTCTATTCGCTGAAGCAGAGCGGGTTCTCCACCGGGAACCCGGAGCGGCGGCCCTACTTCCACTATGCGGTGTGGGCCTACCGGCAAGGCAGCAGCACGTCGTGCTCATCCGGGAAGGCGGAGGTGCTGGGCAACGACCTCATCATCAGCCTGGGCTGCTGGAGCAGCCCGAGCATCCAGGAGCAGCGCGGCACCTTCATCCACGAGCTGGGCCACAATCTGGCGCTGGACCACAACGGCAACGACGTGCCGGGGCAGACCAGCGTGGTGCACGCCAGCGTGATGAACTACCGCTACCAGATGCTCGGCGTGGGCTCGCCGGGCTCGCACACGTACTCATTCGGAGCCAATGCGTGCGCGGCGTGTAGCGCGTCGCCCAAGAGCAAGTGCGTCTCCTGCCGGAGCGGCTTCCTGGGGTGCGGCTTCCCCGGCTGCGGCTCGTGCGACTGCGATGTGAATGAGTGGGGCGCCGTGGAGCTCGACTTCCTGGACGACGGCGACGCGGACGACGGCACCGGCCGTGCGCTGCTGGCGAAGTACGCTCCGGACGACAAGGGAGGGCCGTCGCGGTTCCAGCCGCGCGTGCCCCACGCGGAGCCACCCGTCGCGTCGCGGCGCCTGTCGGTGGAGCGCAAGCGGGAGCGGCTGCGGGCGCGGGGGCAGGTGGAGGGACAGGACTTCTTCGTGTCGACCGACGGCACGACGCTCTACGCTGAGTGCCCATGAGCCTGCGCTCGCGCCCGGGACGCTGTCGTGCCCCGGCGAGCTGGGCGCACGGTGCCGCGGGGCTCCTCATCGCGGGCCTGATGGGCTGCCAGATGAAGTGCTCCGCGCCGGTCTCCGACGCCGGGCATGCCTTGGCCTCGCTCCAACGCGAGCGCCCGTGTGTCCAGGTCTGGCGCGCGGCGCAGGTGGACGTGGCGTTCAAGGAAGCGCCCGAGGACGCCGTGCAGCAGCGCACGGACACGCGGCTGGAGCGCCGCTTCACCGTCGCCCGGCAGTTGCGCGGCGCGTACCGGCACCAGGACCGGTGGGCCTCCGTGCTGGAGTACGAGGCGGGGCCGGTGCGCGGCGGCGTGAGCTACAGCCTCCAGGTGCCGGACGTGCTGGCGGACCTGACGGGGCAGGTCGTTCAGTGGACGAGCCATCGCGAGCCCGCGTCCTGTCCTACGACGGAGGCAGGTGCGCCTCCCGTGCTGTTGTCGGGAGACACCCTGCGGGACGCGGAGGGCCGGCTGCTGCTGCTCACGGTGCCGAGTGCGCCCA
Organism: Myxococcus sp. SDU36; assembly: GCF_030168875.1. NCBI lineage: Bacteria > Pseudomonadati > Myxococcota > Myxococcia > Myxococcales > Myxococcaceae > Myxococcus > Myxococcus sp. SDU36. Next base: position 5,630,273 of record NZ_CP077414.1, on the reverse strand, counting down.
CCACCCTCGCGGGAGACGTGCTGCTTCCCGCGGGGCTCGTTCCGGAGCTGCGCTTCCGCTGGGAGGACGCGGGCTGCACGCTGGCGGAGGGGACGCAGGCGCTGGACGTCCAGCTCCGCGTGACGCACGCGAATCGTTCGCCAGGCCCGGGGACCACGGTGACGGCCGAGGTGGGACAGCCGGCCCGGGTGACCCTGGACGGTGTGCGATATGTCGTCCGGGTGGCGCGTGCCACGGCGGATCCGCGGGGCCGGTGTGGGCAGGCGGTCTTCACGCTGATGCGTGAGGGCCTGCTCGAACAGGCGCGGCCCGGACCCTGAGTCAGGCCGCGGTGTGCCGTTCCTGGAAATAGTCTGCCTTACCGCTCGTTGTGCGACGCCGGTATGTAGGCCCGCCGCGCTCAGGCACTTCATGCGTGGCCAGGGCCGGGGCCTGCTATCTTCGCGGGCTTCAACGGACACCTGAGGACGGCACCATGCGAAGCGGGCTGAAGCGGAACTGGGCGGGTGTCGCGGTGGGCGGCCTGCTCGGCGCATGGCTGCTCGGCTGTGGCGGCTCGACGACGGAGGGCCTGGAGTCGCTGGAGCAGGGGACCGCGCCGCCCGAGTCCGCCTCCGTGGACCTGTCGAGCGCGGACCTCCGCACCCGCCTGGAGTCCATCGCGGGCCTCACGGTGCTGACCGACGTCGAGGTCAACGGCTTCCGCTTCTTCACGATGGACTACGAGCAGCCCGTGGACCACCTGCGTCCCTGGAGCACGCGTTTCCAGCAGCGGGTGACGCTGATGCACCGCTCGGAGACGGCGCCCATGGTGCTGGACACGGAGGGCACCGCCATCTTCGAGGAGCCCATCCCCGCCGAGCCCACGGACCTGCTCCAGGGCAACCAGCTCACCGTGGAGCACCGCTTCTACGGCGCGTCCAAGCCGGCCAGCATGGACTGGCGGAAGCTGACGATGTGGCAGGCGGCGGCGGATGCCCACCGGCTCGTCGAGGCCTTCAAGCCGCTGTACGGCGGGCGCTGGCTGTCCACCGGCGTCTTCAAGGGTGGCACCGCCGCCCTGGCCCACCGCTTCTATTTCCCCAGCGACGTCCACGCCACGGTGACCTATTCGGCGCAGCACAACCGGGGCCTCCATGACGCGCGTCACGGGCGCTTCCTCCTCACGAAGGTGGGAGACGCGGCCTGCCGCCAGCAGCTCGCGTCCCTCCAGTACGCCGCGCTGACCCGCCGCGACGAGCTGCTGCCCTTCATGGATGGCTACGACGCCCAGGGCTTCACCTTCAACACGCTGGGGAAGGACCGCGCCTTCGAGTTCGCCGTCATCGAGGTGCCCTTCATCTTCTGGCAGTACTACGGCATGGCGGGGACGTGTGAGGGGCTCCCCTCACCGGAGGCGAGCGCGGAGGAGCTCTTCGCCTTCTTCAGCTACGTCTCCACGCTGGAGTTCACCTTCTCCGACCAGGCGCTGGAGGAGTCGGCGCCGCTCTACTACCAGGGCGCCACGCAGATGGGCGGCCCGGGCTACCCGGAGCTGCACCTGCGGCCGTTGCTGCGCTACGCCGGTCAGCACCTCCCCACGCGCTTCCCGCCCACGGGCGTGCGCAAGCAGTACGAGCCGTGGACGGGGGGCATGCTGGAGGCGTGGACCCGCTTCGAGGCCAGGCGGGTGCTGCTCGTCTACGGCGCGCTGAGCCCCTGGTCCGCCAGCGCCTTCAGCACCACGACGGGCAACGACGCGTACCGCGTCATCGCCGATGACAGCGTCGGCTTCTTCGGCACGCTGAGCGCGCTGCCGGAGCCGCAGCGGAGCTTCCTGCTCGGGCGCCTGTCGGAGTGGGCGGACGCCCCGGTGCAGCTCCCGACGGGGATGGAGGCCCTGCGCCGCCGCGGGTCGAGCGACGCGCGCATGAAGGCCTGGCGCGCTCGGTAGCGGACGCGGACTTTTTGAGCTCAAACCATCCTTGGCGTCCGGGCGGCCGTGACTATCTTCCGCCGCACTTTCAGGGAGGGTTGAGCGAATGCTGAAGAACTTGCTGATGGCCGCGGCGCTGGGCGTTCTGGTGGTGGGCACGGGCTGCCACCGCAACACGCGGGAGAGCGCGGAGAGCGACGCCGAGCGCGCCGTGGACAAGACGGAGGACGCCGCGGAGGAGGCGGGCGACAAGATTGAGGACACGGCCGAGGAGGCCGGGGACGAAATCGAAGACGCCACCGACGACTGAGCGTGGTTTCGCGGGGGTCCGTCCCGAGCGGGCGGGCCGCCGCTGTTTTGACACCGGACCGGCTCCTCAGGCCGGGCTGGAGTCGATGATTTTCTTCGCGATGCCGAAGGAGAAGCCCGCACGGGCCAGCGCCGCGAGGTCCTTCTTCCGGTGCTCCTCCCGGGTGCCGGGCTGCTTGCGGAAGGGGCCCAGCCGCTTCTTGCGCGCCCAGATGCGCGCGGCGTCTTCCTCGGACACCTCGTGGGTGGCGTCAGCGACCTTCTTCGCCACGACTTCCGCCGGGACGCCCTTGAGGCGCAGCTTCTGGGCAATCATTCGCGTGCTGCGGCCCGAGGCGCGCAGCGACTGCGCCTTCATCTGGGCATAGGCCTCGTCGTTGAGCAGGCCATTGCGGACCAGCTTCGCGACCAGCGCCTCCACCCAGGCCAGCGCCTCGCCGCGCTCGCCGCCGTGGAACTTGAGGGAGCGGTCCACCCGGCGCAGCAGCACCCGCTGCAACTGGCTCTTCGTCGCCGCGTACCGCTTCAGGTAGTGCAGCGCCGCGTTCTCCAGATAGGTGGGGGACACCTTCCGGGGCCGCTTGGGCCCGCGCTCGTTATTCATGACGGATTCGGGTCTACCACCCAGGTCCGACGCCCGGAAGGAACGCCGGGAGGAGCGTGCGGCCCGTCAGTCGCTCCCTGACTGGTAGAGCGCGCACAGCGTGCCGGACGGGTCCTCGATGACGCAGAAGCGCCCCGCCTTGTCGGAGCCGCGAATCCTGCCTCGCACCTGGCCACCCATGGCCGTGACGCGCTCCAGGCTCTGCTCCAGGTCCGCCACGGTGATGTAGACCATCCACCCGGAGGGCATGTCCGCGTTCGGGCCGCGCGCGTGGCAGATGCCTCCAGCGGGCGTCTCGCCGCCGCCCGGGGGCATCATGATGAAGTCCTCGTAGCCGCCCATGTCCAGGCCGGTGGCGGACCAGCCCACCACGTCCTTGTAGAAGTCCCTCACCGCCACCGCGTCCTTCACCGTGAGGTCCATCCAGCCCACGCTGCCCACCGCCGGCTTCTTCATCGACACGCTTGTGCTCCTTTCGGGTTTTCCGCCCGCGGCTTCAGCCCAGCGACTTCAGGGACTCCGGCACCTGCCAGTCGGGCTTGAGGCGGGAGATGACCTTGGCCAGGTTCTCCTTGTCCTGGGCCTTCTCCAGCGCGGCCTCGGGCGTAATCACGTCGTCCTTCACCAGCCGCTCCAGGTGCATGTCCAGCGTCTGCATGCCCTGGCCCTGGCCCGCCTGCATCTTCGAGGCAATCTGGAACACCTTGCCCTCGCGAATCATGGAGGCGATGGCGGGCCCGCCCACCAGGATTTCCAGCGCGGCCACGCGGCCCTTGCCGTCCGCCGTCTTGATGAGCTGCTGGGCGACGATGCCCGCCAGGCTCTCCGCCAGCATGCCGCGCACCTGCTGCTGCTCGTCCGCGGGGAAGGCGTTGATGATGCGGTCGATGGTGGCCGGCGCGCTGTTGGTGTGCACCGTGGCGAACACCAGCACGCCGAAGCTCGCCAGCTGGAGCGCCAGCTTCATCGTCTCGTTGGTGCGCAGCTCGCCAATGAGGATGACGTTGGGGTCCTCGCGGCCCGCGGAGCGGATGGCCGTGGAGAAGCTGGACGCGTGCGGGCCCACCTCCCGGTGTGTCACCTGCGCCCGCATGGACTCGTGCACGAACTCCACCGGGTCTTCAATGGTGAGCACGTGCGCGGGCCGCGTCTTGTTGATGTAGTTGATCATCGCGGCCAGCGTGGTGGACTTGCCGCTGCCCGTGGGGCCGGTGACGAGCACCAGCCCGCTGCGGCGCTCCGACAGCTTGCGCACCACCTCCGGCGTCTTCAGGTCCTCCAGCGACAGCACCTTGCTGGGGATGGTGCGGAAGACGGCCGCCAGGCCCGTCATCTTGTTGAAGTAGTTGGCGCGGAAGCGGGCCTTCGTCCCGTAGCTGTAGGCGAAGTCCAGGTCCAGGTCCTCGACAATCTGCCGCTGCTGCTCCGGCGAGCAGATTTCGAAGAGCAGCGCCTGCAGCTCCGGCGCGGTGAGGGGCTGCTCGCGCAGCGGTACCAGCTCGCCGCGGATGCGGCCCATGGGCGGGTAGCCGATGCCCATGTGCAGGTCGCTGCCCTTCTGCTCCAGCAGCGCATCGAACAGGACAGCCAGACGGGGCGTCGTCATCTCAGGAGCCCTTCCTTCCCATCAGCGAGCCCATTTTACTGAGCAGCCGCGCGCTCTCCTGCTGCGTCTCCGGCGCGTTCACCGTGGCGCCGGCGCGCCTGCCCGTCACCACCGCCTCCAGCTCGTCCGGGTTGTCCGCGAAGCCCTTGGCGACGTCCAGCTTCACCTTCCCGGCGCGCACCAGGTCCGCCAGCGAGTCCTCGAAGCGGATGATGCCCAGGCTCTTGCCGCGCTGCTGGAGCGAGGGAATCTGGAACGTCTTGTTGTCGCGGATGAGGTTGCCCAGCGACACCGAGCCCGGCAGCACCTCCGCCGCGGCCACCAGCCCCTTGCCGTCCGCGCTCGGCATCAGCCGCTGGCTGACGATGAGCCGCAGGCCGCTGGACAGCGACAGGCGCACCTGCTGCTGGTCTCCCGGCGGGAAGAGGTCGATGAGCCGGTCGATGGTCTTCGCCGCGCTCGGCGTGTTCATGGTGCTGATGAGCAGGTGGCCCGTCTCCGCGGCGGACAGCGCCATGCGCACCGTCTCCGTGTCGCGCAGCTCGCCCACCACGATGACGTCCGGGTCCTCACGCAGGCTGCCCTTGAGCGCGCTGGCGAACGTCTTGGTATGCGAGCCCACCTCGCGCTGGCTGATGAGCGCGCGCTTGCGCGGGTGGACGAACTCCACCGGGTCCTCCACGGTGAGCACGTGGTGGGACGTCTCGCGGTTGATGAGGTCCACCAGGGCCGCCAGCGTGCTCGTCTTGCCGTGGCCGGACGGGCCGGTGATGACGATGAGGCCCTGGTGGTGGTGCGTGGCCTTGGCGATGTCCGCGGGCAGGCCCAGCGACTCCAGCGTGGGCACTTCCCGCGCAATCAGCCGGAAGGTGCCCTTGAGGCCGGTGCGCTGGCGGCTGACGTTGACCCGGAAGCGCCCCATCTCCGGCGTCTCCAGGGAGAAGTCACAGCTGCCCTCGCGCTCCAGCACCGGCCGCAGCCGCTCCGGCACCACCGGCAGCAGCAGCTTCTCCACCGTCGTCGCGTCCAGCACCGGGCCCTGCGCCGTCAGCTCTCCGGCGAAGCGGAAGAGGGGCGGGCGCTCCGCGATGATGTGTACGTCGCTGGCCAGGCCCCGGCGGCCTTCCTCCAGCAGCACGGCCAGCTCACGCCCCGCGCCCGTGAAGGTCCGGGCCGGCGCGGCCATGGGACGGGCCGCCGCGGGCTCGGGCGCACGGGCGGCCTGGGCCCCGGCGGGCTCGGGCGGGCGGTAGGGCTGGGGCGCGGCGGGCTCGGGCGCGCGGTATGCCGGAGCAGCGGCGGGCTCGGGGGCGCGGGAGGCCGGTGCCGCGGCCTGCACGGGCGCCGCGGCAGCGGGACGCGCGGCGGGCTGCGCGGGAGCAGGCGCCGCGGGGCGCGCGGTGGTGGCGGCGGCCCCCGCGTCGGCGGCCTTGCTGAGCCGCAGGTGGATGAGGTCCCCCCGCCGCATGGCGGCGATGGACAGGGAGCCCAGGCCGGTGGCGTTGACGGACCACTGAACCGGCGTCTCCGTGACGGTGGAGGCCCGGGCCACGCCCACCATCGCCTGCAGGGCGCGGGTGATGTCCTCGGCCGTGGCGGCGGAGGGGTCCACCGGCTCATAGCCGTTGGCGCCGCGGATCATCGGTGGACGGCCGGTGGCCAGGGTCAACTCGGTGACACCCGGACGCGACAGGTGCCGCAACAGTTCTGCGAGCGATTTCATGCGGGATGTCGGCTCAAGTCCGCGACTGCGCGCGGGCGCGGGGGAGCCGCAGGATAGACGACATCGCGAGGAAATCGGCCCCCCTTGTCCCGGGACTGCCCGCCTGCTTTCGGGCAGACGGAAATCGTCCGTGCCTGACGGAGACAGTCACCCGGAAGGAGGGGGGAGGGCGCTCCGGGACCCACCAGGGGGCCCGCTCGGAGCAGCGGGCGGGAGGAGGGCCTCCCGCCCGGAGGCAACACGTCCCGCGCGAACCTAGAGCTCGCGGGACATCAGGAGGCGGAGCTTCCCGGACTTCTTGGAGACCACCGTGGCCACCGTGGTGAAGCCTTCCTTCCGGTAGAAGCTCACCGCGGGCGAGTTGGACGGGTCCACCCGCAGGGCGATGGTCTTCCGGTACATGTCCCGGGCCGCCTTCAGCGCCTGCTCCAGCAGGATGTTGCCCAGGCCCTTGCGGCGCAGCTCGGACTTCACCACGATGTTGCGCAGGTACGCCGCGCCCGGAACCGGGCCGTCCCGCTCCACCGTGACATAGCCGACAAGCTGGCTTTGCAGCTTCGCCACATGGATGAAGGGCTTGAGCTGGGCCAGGGCCTTGAGGCTGTCCTCCTGCGTCTCACCCCGGCTCTTCCAGGGCTCGGAGCCGGCGCGCAGGTCCGCCACCGCCGTCATGTCCTCGTCGGTGGGCAGGCCGAACTTCACCGCCGCCATCAGGTCGTTGGGGAGGCCAGCCACATCCAGGACCGGTGCTGGGGCCACCTCCACGCCTGCGTCCACCTGCTTCATCGTCATCGCCTTGCTCCTCCGTCGAGTTGCGATCCTAACCGCTCCAGCGGCACCGGTGCACGCAGTCATTCCGCGCACATTGTCCCATGAAGTGAGGAGAGGCCCTCCTCTCCTTGGTGAGGAGCCGGATTTCGTCGAACCGGCCATGCGTTCAGCCCATTCCAAGGATGAGCATCGCTTCCACGCCTGGCACCCCGCCGGCCTTCCGTGCCGGGCCGCTTCCCACTATAAAAACCCGCAGTCGGGCGCGAAGGCGTCAAACTCCTCCGTTCGACCGTCAGCCAGAGCCCCACCTTGCAACTCAACCACGCCCAGCGAGAGCTGACGCTCAAGATCGTCTACTACGGGCCCGGGCTCAGCGGGAAGACGACCAATCTGCGTCACCTCCACGCGAAGGCGTCCCCGGAGGTGCGGGGGCGGTTGCTGAACGTGGAGACCCACGACGACCGCACCCTCTTCTTCGACCTGCTGCCCGTCTTCTTCTCCACGTCCTCGGGCTTCAAGGTGAAGGTGAAGCTCTTCACCGTGCCGGGCCAGGTCATCCACAACGCCACCCGGCGCATCGTCCTGCAGGGCGCGGACGCGGTGGTCTTCATCGCGGACAGCCGGCGCGGCGCCACGGCGGACAACAACGCCTACTGGCGCAACCTCCAGGAGAACATGAAGGAGAACAACCTGGACCCCAGCCAGGTCCCGGTGGTCATCCAGTTCAACAAGAAGGACCTGCCAGACGCGCGGACGGATGCCGAAATCGAGGAGTCCCGACGGCGAGGCGGCGAGGCGGTGGTGGGCGCGGTGGCCCTGCGAGGCGAGGGCGTCCTGGAGACCTTCCACGCGGTGGCGCAGGCCGCCTACCGGCGGCTCGACATGCGCGCCCACCTGGCGCGCAACCTGGGCCTGACGGAGGCGGAGTTCCTGGGACAGATTTTCCGGCGCATGGACCTCACTGGCACGGCGCTGGCCGCCATGTACGGGCGCGCGGCGGGTGAAGCGCGCAGCGGAGACGGGCGATGAACGGCGCGTCGGGCAACGGGGCGTCGGACGGCGTGGGCGCCTCGCGCCGGGAGTCCGTGCTCCAGCGGCGGCTGTCGCTGGCGGACATGCTGGACCTGCCCTCCTTCGTGGAGGTGGTGCGGAGCTTCAGCGAGCTGTACCGCGTGGGCATCAAGGTGATGGACACCGCGGGCGACAAGCTGGCCGACGTGAAGGTGGGGCACGGCGACTTCTGCTCGTACGTGTTCGGCTTCCCGGAGGGCCGCTCGCGCTGCACCGCCACGGTGGCCCGCGTGAAGGACGGACCGGTGGCCCCGGTGCAAAGCGCCCGGCCCGCGCGCGGTGACGGCGCGGAGGCCGCGGGCATCATCGCGCTGCCGTGCTTCACCGGCCTGCGCTATTTGGTGATGCCGGTGCGCTGGGAAGGCGACACGCTGGGCCGCGTCATCCTGGGCCCCTTCACGCCGGAGGAACTGGCGGACTTCCCGCAGTCGCTGACGGACATCTCCGGGGTGGACCTGTCGCGCGCGCACGAGCTGGTGGGCCGCGTGCGGCGCGTGCCCGAGCGCACCGCCGCGCAGGTGCTGGTGCACTTCGGGCAGGTGCTGGCCGCGCTGGTGGCCAGCGGGCAGCGCGCCTTCCTGGCGACGCAGCTCCACATCGAGGCGATGCTGGAGACGCACCGGGATTTGGAGGCGAACAACGCCCGGCTGGCGCAGGCCAACACCCGCCTGAAGGAGCTGGACCGGCTGAAGTCCACCTTCCTGGGCACGGTGAGCCACGAGCTGCGCACGCCGCTGGCTTCCATCATCGGCTACTCGGAGATGCTGGCGGAAGGCCTGGCCGGCGCGCTCAACCCGGAGCAGCTGCTCTACGTGCGCACCATCGTGGAGAAGGGCGAGTCGCTGCTCAACCTCATCTCCTCCATCCTGGACTTGAGCCAGATTGAAGCCGGGCGGCTGCGCCTGGTGATGGGCCCGGTGGATTTGGGCAGCGTCATCCAGACGGCGGTGTCCAGCGTGGCGCCCCAGGCGCAGCGCAAGGGCGTGGAGCTGGAGGTGCGCCTGCCGCCGCTGCCCCAGCCGCGCCTGGCCGCGGACGCGGACAAGCTGCGCCAGGTGGTGGTGAACCTGCTCGCCAACGCGGTGAAGTTCACCTCGTCCGGGGGCCGGGTGTCGGTGGTGATGTCGGAGGCCACCGCGCAGAAGGAGCTGGCCGCGCAGGGCTACCGCGTGAGCGTGGAAGACACGGGCATGGGCATCCGCGCGGACCAGTTCGAGAACATCTTCCAGAGCTTCTACCAGGTGGACGGCAGCTCCACGCGCGAGCACGGCGGGGCGGGGCTGGGGCTGGCCATCGTGAAGAGCCTGGTGGAAGGCCACGGGGGGCGCGTGTCCGTGGAGAGCGAGTTCGGCCGGGGCTCGCGCTTCACCGTGGTGCTGCCGCTCCAGCCGCCGCTGTCGGAGCATGGCGGCTTCTCCGCGCTGGCGCCCATGCCGTCGCCTGGCGGACAGGACCGCTTCTGACGCGGGCCGACACACCGGGGGGCTGAACTGAGTTCCCCGGGCGGAAGGGCTCCCGCGTATCCTCGCGCGCATGCTCTCCGGCCGCCCCCCCGCAGCTTCCTACGTACTCATCGACGCAGAGAACATCGACTGGGCTGTGTCCAACGTGGTGGGCCGCAAGCCCGAGTCCCAGGACCGCGTCCAGTTCGACCGGCTCGTGTCCTTCTGTGAGACGAACTTCCCGGCGCCCGTGCGCTGCGTGGTGGTGCTCAACGCCCGCGGCGAGCAGCTGCCGGACGTCATGATTGGCTTCGTGCGCGCGCTCAAGTCCGCCGGCTGTGAGGTGGCCCTCCTCTACGGCCGCCCCGACCAGAAGGTGGTGGACCTGGGCATCCTCAAGCTGCTGGAGAACATCCGCACCCAGCGCCCCGGCGCGGCGGTGGTGCTCGCCAGCCATGACGGCGCGGACTTCGCCGAGGCCCTCAAGCCCATGCTCGAGGAGAAACGCGAGGTGGCCGTGCTCGGCCTGCGCGAATACGTCAGCCAGCGCTTCCGGGAGCTCGTCCCCTCCGGGCTCAAGATTCTGGATTTGGAGTTGAACGCCAAGGTGTTCAACCGGCCCCTGCCGCGCATGCTCCCTGTCAACGTGGACGAGTTCGACCCGGGGCTGTTCCTGTAGCCAACCGCTCACCCATGCGCACGCCGCTGACGGCCGCGGCGTGTGCCTTTGGCCAGGGCGCGCCGCGCCGCGTGAGACTTTGGAGGTCACCGCGAAGGAAGGGATTGTGGCAAATCCTGTCACAATCCAGACGGCTCCTCAGAGGATGGGAAATCCTGGCATGTCCATTGAAGTGGGAAAGCCCGCTTCTTGGATTTCCCATGAAGCGTGAGGAGCCGTCAGATGCGTCTGCTTTGGAATTTTGGAACCCCCCTGTGGGCCGCCGTGCTCTCCCTCGCATTGCCCCTGGCGCAGGCCCAGGCGCAGGACTGTGTGAAGTTCCATGACCTGAATCACTGTGGCATCGGTGACGCCTATGTCAGCGTCACGGACGAAGGCGTCCGGATTGAGAATGGCGATGTGAGCGGCGAGTCCGGCGTCGTCATCCACACGGGCCTTGCCAGTCATTGGACCGCGGGCATCTTCAGCGAGAGCGACGCGCCCGAGCACGGGAAGATGCTGCTCTCCTCCGTGTCCGAGGGCTCCACGACGAGCACGGCGACTCTCGTGACGGAGGACGGGCGGGCCGCCTATTCCACCACCTTCACGGGCGCGGGCGAGGAGTCCACGCACTCCGCGCTCGTCTACTACCAGGGGCAGCTGCAGGGGGTGATGACGCGCCTCCACAACGGCGGGGTCAATGTCCTTGAGCCGCACGACCCCGTGACGCCGTGGCCGCCTCCGTCGCCGTCCTGCCGGCCGGCCTACCAGAGCTGGAACTCCTGCATGGATCAGTGCCAGGGCATGGGCTACTGGAGCTGCAACTATTGCTACACCCCGTGCGGCTATTCCTTCAACGTGACGCCCCGGGGCCAGTGCCAGTGGACCATCGACCTGGCGCATCCGTACGTGGAGCTCTCGGACGGCCGCGTCCTGCAGGCGGACCGGCTGGTCCTGAGCGAGGAGGTCCATGGCCCGACGAACTACCCGTACCTCGGCTTTGACGAAATCCACCTGCAGACGACGGCGAACGTGACCCAGATTGTCAGTGAGAGCGTCACGCCCGCGAAGCAGTAGTCATTGAAGTGTCTCCCCGGCTGGAAGTGGGGCTGTCGTCCGCTTCCAGCCGTTCTTCCTGAGGCGAGCCATGTTCCGTCATTCCTGGCGCTTGCCGGGCGCGAAGGCGCTTGGGTGGTGTGGATTTCTCCTGCTCGCCGCCGGTCCGTCCCATGCGGCGCCGCGCGCGCGCGAGGCGCTCTCGGGTGGGGCGACGACGGTCTTCGACGTCACGCCGAATGCCTATGGCCGTGCGCTGGGGAACCTGGACCCCGCGCGCTGGCAGCCCATGCTCGACGGCAAGGCGGTGTTCATGCGGGACTGGTACGCCCTGGCGGACGTGACGGCGGGCCCCTTCTCGAATGCCACGGGGTGTGGCTCCTGCCACTTCAAGGATGGCCGTGGGCGGCCCCTGCGTGAGCTGGGCGCAGAGGCGCCGCTGCTCGTCCGCTTGAGCGTGCCTTCGGAGGACTCGCCCGCGGGGCGCCACGAGCCCGTCTACGGTGGCCAGCTCCATGACCGCGCCATTCCGGGCGTCGCCGCCGAGGGCGAGGTCCAGGTCACCTATACGGACGTGAAGGGGAAGTACGCGGACGGGACGCCCTACACGCTGCGCCAGCCGCGCTATGACATCGCTCGATTGGGGTACGGGGAGCTGTCCGCGCAGGTGATGCTCTCGCCGCGCATTCCCTCGCCTGTGTTCGGGCTCGGCTTGCTGGAGGCCATCCCCGACAAGGCCATCCTGGCGCGGGCGGATGAGAAGGACCGCGACGGGGATGGCATCTCCGGCCGCCCAAACCGGGTGCGGACCGCCCGCGATGGCGCGGTTCGCCTGGGCCGCTATGGCTGGAAGGCCAACCAGCCCACGCTGGAGCAGCAGGTCGCCAGCGCCTTCTCGGAGGACCTGGGGCTCACTTCACCGCTCTATCCCGAGCGCAACTGCACACAGGCGCAGGCGCCCTGCCAGGCGCCGCCGTCCGCCAAGGGGCCCGCTTTGTCGGAACAGCAGTTGGCGCAGACGGTGCTCTACCTGCGCCTGATTGCGCCTCCCGCGCGCCGGGACGTGGCGGAGCCGGCGGTGGTGAAGGGGCGGGCGCTGTTCCAGAAGACGGGCTGCGCGGCGTGTCACCACGCGGAGTTCACCACAGGCACTGTCGAGGACGTGCCCGAGCTGTCCAACCAAAGCATCCGTCCGTACACGGACCTGCTGCTGCACGACATGGGGCCGGAGCTGGCGGATGGCCGCCCCGACGGTGAAGCGAGCGGCGCCGAGTGGAGGACGCCGCCCCTGTGGGGGCTGGGCCTGCTGGAGACGGTGAACCGTCAGGTGCGCATGCTCCATGACGGCCGCGCGCGCAGCTTCGAGGAGGCCATCCTCTGGCACGGGGGCGAGGGCGCCCGTGCCCGCGCGCGCTTCAAGGCCTTGAGCAAGGCGGAGCGCGAGGCGCTGGTGGCCTTCCTGCGCTCGCTTTGAAGGCGAGCGCAGGGGCCGTCGCCGTCAACTGTTGGCCATGGCGGTGCGGAGGCTGTCCAGGATGTAGTGTCGGAGCTCCTCGCTCGTCATCTCAGGCGTCTCCTTCAACTTCTTTTCGGCGAACTTCTTCCATTCGTTCAGCTCGTTGGGCGTCGGCTCGCTCGACGGCTGAGAGGGCCCGGCATAGTTGATGTAGATGAGCCACCCGTAGGCCGCCCTGATGTGGTCTTCGATGCTCTGCTTGGCGGGAGCGTTGGTCCCCATCTGCTCGCTGCGCATCGCGTCCTGGATGGCGTACTTGAGCTCCTCCGGAGAGATGTCCTTGTTCTCCTTCTTCTTCTCGTTGGCGAAGGCGCGCCAGCGCCGCATCTCCTCGGGCGTGGCGTCGCGCTCCTTCCCCTCGTAGCAGAAGGACACCCACTTGACGGCGTCCTGGATGAACTTGTCGATGTTGGCGCTGCCCGTGCTGTCCATGCCCGTCGCCTTCACGCGGATGGCGTCCTGGATGGCGAACTTGAGCTCCTCGGGCGTGAGGTCCGGGTTCGCCTTCTGGTGCTTCCGGGCGAAGTCGCGCCAGTGCGCCAGCTCCTCGGCGGTGGGTTTGCGCTCCTTGCCCTCGTAGCACTGGGTGACCCACTTGACGCCGTCCTCGATGAACTTGTCGATGTTCTTCGGAGTCGCCTCACCGGTCCCCGTCATCTTCGCGCGCATGGCGTCGGTGATGGCGTACTTGAGGTTCTCGGGCGTGATGTCTGGGTTCTTCTTCACCTGCTCCTGGGCGAAGGCGCGCCACTCCTTCAGCTCCGCGGGCGTGGCCTCGCGCTCCTTGCCCTCGTAGCATTGGGTGACCCACTTGACGGCGTCCTTGATGAACTTGTCGATGTTCTCCGGGGTCACCGCGTCCGTCCCCAGGACCTTCGCCCGGACGGCGTCGATGATGGCGTACTTGAGCTCCTCCGGGGTCGTCTCCGGATTCTTGCGCATCAGGTCGGCGGCGAAGTCGCGCCAGTGCCGCAGGTCCGCCTCCGTGGGAGGGGGCGCCTTCTCGTCGTAGCACTGGGTGACCCACGCGATGGCCTCGGAGATGAACCTGTTGGTGTTCGCCGGCGAATGGGCGTCCAGCCCGTCCCGCTCCAGGCGCAGCTTGTCCTGGATGGCGTAGCGGACCTCATCGGCGGTGATTTTCGGGTTCTTGTTGCGGAGCTCCCGTGCGAAGTCCAACCACTTGGAGCGCTCGGGACCGCTCGGCCAGCGGTCGCCCTCGAAGACATTCCGGTAGGCGTCGGCGACGCAGGCCGCCAGGCGCTCATCCTTGAGCGGGCCCAGGGCGGAGGGGAGAATCTCCTTGCCGAAAGGGGGCTGCGGGGTACCCGTCGTCCCCGGGGCCTGGGCGGCGAAGGTGCTCGCGGGGGCCGCCTTCGTCACGCTCTGCGTTGGAAGGACGGAGCCGAGCAGGTCCACCCATTGCTGGGTGCCGACGTCCTTCGTGCCCGCGGGGCGCGTCTGGGTTTTGGGCGTGGAAACGAAAGGCAGCCGCTCGCCAATCTTTGGCATGAACTCCCCCAGGAGATGGAAGACCCAATCCTTACGTTGTCTTGGAATGGTGCGAAAATGGTGCGTCTGCCCAAGGTGCCGAAAAGTGTCGTTGCCCTGACACGCCGTCTGGTCTTTCCTCCAGGTCCATGGCTGGTGAGTTCGATTTCATTCGTCGGTTCCTCGCGCGCTTCCCCGCCGCGCGCGTGCCCGTGGGGCCCGGGGATGACTGCGCGGTGCTGCCCCCCTCCCGGGGCGCGCAGTGCGTCACCACGGACGCGGTGGTGGAGGACGTGCACTTCACGCGCGCCGCGTTCTCCCCCGCGGACATCGGCCACAAGGCGCTGGCGGTGAACCTGTCGGACCTGGCGTCCATGGGGGCCACGCCGCGCTGGTTCGTCTGCGCGCTCGCGCTGCCGAAGGACTATCCCCCGCGGGAACTCACGGGCCTGGCGCGAGGCATGGCCGCGCTGGCCACCGCGCACCGGATTGCGCTGGTGGGTGGCAACTTCACCTCCGCGCGCGAGCTGTCCGTCACCATCACCGCCGCGGGCGAGCTGTCACGCGCGCCCCTCACCCGGGCGGGGGCCCGCCCCGGGGACCTCCTCTATATCTCCGGCACGCTGGGCGACGCGCGCCTGGGCCTCTCCCAGCTGCGTGCGGGGCTGCGCCGGGGCCCGGCGGTGCGCCGTCAGCGCCGCCCCGAGCCGCGCGTGGCGCTGGGGCTGCTCGCCGCGCGTCATGCATCCGCCGCGCTGGATGTTTCCGACGGACTTGCACAGGACCTGGGTCATCTCTGCACCGCCTCGGGCGTGCGCGCGGAGCTGGAGCTGGAGCGGCTGCCGCTGTCGGCCGCGGTGCGCAAGGCGCTGGGGCCCGAAGGGGCGCTGGCGGGGGGCGAGGACTACGAGCTGCTGCTGGCCGTTCCCCCGGGGCGCAGCCGGGCATTCGAGCGCGCGTGCGCTACAGGGGGACACGCCATCACCCGCATCGGCCACTTCACAGAGGGGCGCGGGTGGGTGAGCCGGGACAGGACAGGCCGCGTTCTCCCACCGCCAGAGGGGTTCGACCACTTCCGACCTCGGGCGATGGATTGACCCTGCGGAGCAGCAAGGCTAAACCCGAGACGCTTCTCATCCCCCGAAAGCAACCCGTGCGCCGTCCCCTCCGCGACGACACAGTCCCCGGACACACTCCCCGCCGCGAGCCCCTGCAGCGATTGCTGCGCGCCGTGGACGGCCCTCGCGCGACCCGCGAGCGGTCCCTTCACCGGAAGATTCTCAACGGCTACGTCTTGATGGGGCTGGCGCTGACGGCGTGGATGTACGCGTCGGACCGCCTCATCGACTTCCTCTTCCCGGAGCTCAGCGTGGGGGGGAGGGACGCGGTGCGCATTGGCGTCGCCGTCATCATCACCGGGGCCGCCGCCGCGCTGCTGCCTTCGTGGCTGGCGCGCGTCACCCGCGTGAAGGTGCTCAGCCGCTCCGCGTACGAAATCTCGCAGGGCGACCTGTCCAAGCCGGTGGCCGCCGAGGGCGGCAGCACGCGCGACGAAATCGACGAGCTGACGGGCGCCATCACCCGCATGCAGGAGAACCTGCGCGAGCTGGTGGGAAAGATTCAGGAGACGGCCAAGAGCGTGGCCGACACCGCCATCGACCTCCAGCGCTCGGCGGAGAACGTCAACGGCTCCACCGAGGAGGTGGGCTCGTCGATGGAGAAGATCGCCGGCGGCGCCGAGTCGCAGTCGCAGCTCGTGTCGAAGGCGTCCAAGGTCATCACGGAGATGGCCGGCAGCATCCAGCGCACCACGGCCAGCGCCGAGGACGCGGCGCGGACGACGGCGGAGACGAGCAGCGCGGCCGAGGACGGCTCCAAGGCGGCGCGGCTGGCCGGCGAGAAGGTGAAGAAGGTCTTCAACCGCATCGAGTCCGCCAGCCAGCAGGTGTTCGCCTTCGGCGAGAAGACGCAGGAAATCTCCAAGATCGTCGACGCGATTACGCAGGTGGCGCAGCAGACGAACCTGCTGGCGCTCAACGCGACGATTGAAGCGGCGCGCGCGGGTGAGTACGGCCGCGGCTTCGCGGTGGTGGCCGATGAGGTGCGCAAGCTGGCTGAGAGCGCGGGCCGCTCCGCCGAGCAGATCTCCAAGCTGGCGCGCGACATCTCCGGGCAGTCCACCTCCGTCGTGAGCGCCATGAAGGAAGGCATCGCGGAGCTGGCCGAGGGCCGCGAGGACCTGACCAACATCGTGCGCTCCATGGGCGCCATCACCGACACCATCCGCAAGGGCTCCGAGAAGGTGCACCTCATCTCCGAGAGCGCCCGCGAGCAGCTCAAGGGCAGCGAGGAGATGGTGAAGGCCATCGAGGAAATCAAGCTGGTGGCGCGAAACAACGCCTCCTCCACCGAGGCCATCCAGGCGGTCATCCAGGAGCAGACGGCCGCCGTGTCCCGGATGACGTCGCTGGCCAGTGAGCTGACCAACCTCTCCGTCGAGCTGCAGAGCGTCGTGCGCAGCTTCCGCCTGGGCTCATGAGCCAGCCGCCCTCGGACAACGTCGACGCGAGGCTCAAGGCCGCGGAGGACCAGCTGCGCGGGGTGATGCTCGCGCTCCCGGAGACGACCGAGGAGTTCCCCTGGGGCCACCGCACGGCCAAGGTGAAGGGGAAGATGTTCGTCATCCTCGCGCTGGACAACGACGGGCTGGGGGTCACCACCAAGCTCCCCGAGTCCCACGAGGCCGCGCTCACGCTGCCCTTCACCGAGCCCACCGGCTACGGCCTGGGCAAGAGCGGCTGGGTGTCCTCCCGCTTCAAGCCGGGCAGCGAGGTCCCCATCGGGCTCTTGTCCCAGTGGATTCACGAGAGCTTCCGCGCCGTGGCGCCGCAGAAGGTGCTCAAGGCGCTGACGGCTCCGGGCGCGGCGCGGGCTCCGAAGGCGAAGCCCGGCAAGGCGGCCACCCCGGAGGCCCAGCGGCCTTCCGCCGGGGCTCGGAAGAAGCCCGCGGCGGCGAAGCGGGTGGCCGGTGCAGGGAGGGGCGGGGCGGCGAAGCCGGCGGTTGGCGGGAAGAAATCCGTGGCGAAGCCGGCCTCGGCGCGCGAAGGTCCCAAGGGGCGGGCCGGCGCGAAGACGTCCACGGCGAAGCGGGGCGCGGCGGGTTCGTCCCGCTGATTCCAGAGCGGATAGAACGTTACTCCTGTGCGGCACGTCATCTTCCGGGTGGAGAAGGAGCGTTACGGGCTGCCGCTCTCGGCGGTGCGAGAGGTCGTCGTGCCTCCCGAGCGCTTCACCCGTGTGCCGCGTGCGCCACTGGCCATTACAGGCGTAATGAATCTGCGCGGCCGGGTCGTGACAGTGGTAGAGCTGCGGCAGCTCCTGAGTCTTCCCGAGGGTCCTACCCCGCCCGGACGGGTGGTTCTACTGGACCGTGGGCGGAGAGATTTGGGACTGTTGGTAACGGACGTAGACGGCATCGAAGCGGTGGAGCGGGTGAGCACGGCGCCAGGAAAAATGACGCCTGCCATCCGGGGCGTCGCCAGGCTGGGTGGCCTGGGAGTGACTGTCCTGGACCCAGAAGGGTTGGATGCCGCGGTGGTTGCCTTGTTCACCCATTCCAAGTGAGTAGCCCCCTGGAAAGCGCGGATGCTAGTGTCCGCGCTCCTCTAGGTGATTCGGAGGCGGAGTTCTTCACATGGCTAAGCGGGTCCTGGTCGTCGACGATGCCATCTTCATGCGCAACATGATCAAGGACATCTTTGCGTCTGGGGGGTTCGAGGTCGTCGGCGAGGCGGCCAACGGCCTGGAGGCCGTGGAGAAGTACAAGGAGCTCAAGCCCGACCTCACGACGATGGACATCGTCATGCCCTTCAAGAGCGGCATCGAGGCCACGCGGGAAATCATCAAGGCGGACAGCAGCGCGGTGGTCATCATGTGCTCCGCGCTCGGGCAGGAGAGCCTGGTGATGGAGGCCATCGAGGCGGGCGCCTCGGACTTCATCGTCAAGCCGTTCCGGGCCGAGGACGTGCTGGCCGTGGTGAAGAAGGTCCTGGGCGAGACGTGAGCGGCTGCGCCCTGGCGCGGGCCGTCCACCCTTCCTGACACGAGGCCGGGTCCATGACGATGGACATGTCCCGCTACCTCGGGCTCTTCATCTCCGAGGCGACCGACCACCTGGAGGCGCTCGGGCGTGACCTCGTGGAGCTCGAGCGCGAGAGCTCGTCCAGCGCGGTGGATTCGATGTTCCGCCATGCCCACTCGGTCAAGGGCATGGCGTCGTCCATGGGCTTCGAGCCCATCGCCATCGTGGCGCACCGCGTGGAGGACCTCGTGGACGCCGTCCGTCAGGACCGCGGCCGCCTGGACCGCGACCTGGTGGACCTGCTGCTCTCCGCCGCCGACACCATGCTCGCGCAGGTGCGCGCGGTGGCGGAGGGCAAGCCGCCGGATGACTCCGCGGCGCTCCTGACGCAGCTCAGCCAGCGCGTCACCACCATGACGGGCCACGCCCCGGCCGCTACGCGCGTCGCGAAGGTGACGGCGCTGAAGCCGGAGGGCGGCGGCACGGACGGCTCGGGCTCGGATGGCTCGGGCTCGGACGGCTCCGGCTCTTCGGGCGGCACGGGCGGGTCGGGTTCCGGCGGAGGCTCGGGCACTGGCTCGGATGGCTCGGGCCCCGCGGGCGGAGCTGGCGGCACGAGCGGCGGAGCCGGAAGCGGCTCGGGCCCCACAGCCACCGGTGCCAGTCCCGGCTCGACGGGGGCCTCCAGCCCGGGCGACCCCGGTGCCTCCACCACCTCCATCGCTCCCCCATCCCCGGACGGAACCCCCGGAGGCGTGGTGCTGCCGCTGTCCGCGCGCCGGGCCTCGGACGCGCCCGGTGCCGCCGCCGGAGCCGCGGCACCGTCGCCCGACCTGGCCAACGCCCTGAAGGCCGCGGCCAGCGCGCCGCTTCCGGAAACGCTGGCCCAACGTTGGGCGGTGCGCCTGCGCATCGCGCCTACCTGCCAGGTGCCCGGCGTGCGCGCCTTCCTCGTCCACAAGCGCCTCACCAACCTGGGCACGCTGGTGGACCTCCGGCCCGCGCTGGAGGAGCTGAAGGCCGGCCGCATCCCAGACGGCAACATCCAACTGGAGCTGGAGACCCCGGCGGGCGAAGCGGGCATCCACGCGGCGCTGAAGAACGTGGCCGAGGTGGAGGTCCTCTCGGTGAAGCCCGCGGTGGCCGCGCCCGTGGTGCAGCCCGCCCTGGTGCCCGTCCCCGACGGCGCCCGCGCGCCCGCGGACACGGCGTCGCGCACGGTGCGGGTGCGCACGGAGCTCCTCGACTACTTCCTCGACACGGTGGGTGAGCTGATGCTCGCCACGGCCCGCCTGCGCGAGGTGGGCAAGGTGCTGCCGGAGAACACGCGCCCCGCGCTGGAAGAGGGCGTCTACCGGCTGCACACGCTGGTGAAGGACCTGCACGACAAGGTGATGACGGCGCGCATGACGCCGCTGTCCCTCATCACCGACCGGCTGCCCCGGGCGGCGCGTGACATCGCCCGCCGCAAGGAGCGCGAGGTCGACCTGGTCATCACCGGCGCGGAAATCGAGCTGGACCGGGCCATCCTCGAGGAGCTGTCGGACCCGCTGCTCCACCTGCTGCGCAACTGCATCGACCACGGCCTGGAGACGCCGGAGGACCGCGCCGCCGCGAAGAAGGGCCCTCGGGGCCGGGTGCTGGTGGCGGTGAAGCGCGCCAGGGACCGCGTCATCATCGAGCTGGAGGACGACGGCCGCGGCATGGACCCCGCGAAGCTGAAGAACGCCGCGGTGTCGCGGGGCCTGCTCTCGGCGGAGGCCGCGGCGCGCATGACGGACCGCGAGGCCTTCATGCTGTCGTGCCTTCCGGGCGTCTCCACCGCCAAGGACATCACCGACATCTCCGGCCGCGGCGTGGGCATGGACGCGGTGAAGCGCGTGGTGGAGAACGTCGGCGGCACGCTCGAAATCGACAGCGAGCGAGGCCGGGGCACCCGCTTCACGCTGCGCCTTCCACTGACAGTCGCCGTGGTGCACCTGCTGCTGGTGCAGGTGGGCGAGGAGGTCTTCGGCCTGCCCATCGCCAAGGTGGTGGGGGCGACGGAGGCGGACGGGGAGTCGCTCAGCCGCAGCCGCGAGACGGCCCTGCTGCCTCACGGCAATTCACTGCTGCCGGTCCACGCGTTGGATGCGCTGGTGGGCCTTCCAGCCCCGCCGAGGCAGGGAACCCGGCCTTTCGTGGTGATGGACGGGGATTCCGGCCGGGTGGCCCTGGAGGTGGACCGCCTGTTGGGACAGGAGGAGGTGGTGCTCAAGCCGCTGTCGCGGCCCCTGGACTTGCTGCCCGGCCTGTCCGGCGTCACCATTCTGGGAAGTGGGCGTCCGGTGTTCATCCTGGACGTGCCGAGGTTACTGTCCGCGTGAGCCAGCCCCTGCCCAGCGACGCGCAACTCGACGCACTGCGCGAGGTGGCCAACATTGGTTGCGGCCACGCGGCCAATGCGCTCTCCCGGTTGATGGGGGGCCGCAAGGTGGACCTCTCCATCCCCCGCGTGCTGCTGACGGGCCCGTCGGACGCCGCCGAGCTGCTGGGCGGAGCCGCGCCGGTGGTGGCCGGGTGGCTCGGCATCCAGGGCGGGCTGCGGGGGGCCCTGCTGCTGGTGTTGCCCCAGGACGACGGCGCCGCGCTGGAGGCGCTGCTCCTGGAAGGACAGGCGGCGATTCATCAGGCCGAGCGGGACAGCGTGGTGGCGGAGACGGCGAACATCGTCGCCAGCGCCTGCCTGTCCGCCATGGGCCGGCTGACGGGCTGGAGGCTGGTGCCCACGGTGCCCACGGTGCGGCGAGGCCGCGCGCGGGACGTGGTGTCCGACGCGGTGGGGCAGGTGGAGGGCGACGCCAGCAGCGTGGTGGTGCTGGAGGCCCGCTTCCTCGCGGCCGCGGCGCCGCCGGTGGGTGGGCAGCTGCTGTTGGTGCTGGCGCGGGACAGCATCCGTGACCTGCTGGCGCGGCTGGGCGTGTAGCCCGTTTCGAGCTAGACGGGCGCCCATGGATGAAAAGGCGCTGAAGCAGCTCCTGGGCAGCGTGAAGTCCGGCCGCGTCTCCGTGGACGACGCGGTGGGCAAGTTGAAGGACCTGCCCTTCGCGGAGCTGGGGTACGCGACGCTCGACACGCACCGCAACCTGCGCTTCGGCTTCCCGGAGGTGGTGCTGGGGGAGCCCAAGACGGTGGAGCAGCTCCTGGGCATCGTCGGGGCGCTGGTGGAGCGCAAGCAGACGGTGCTGGTGACGCGGCTCCAGCCGGACAAGGCGGAGGCGCTGGTGGCGCGCTTCCCCAAGGGCCAGTACCACCCGGTGGCGCGCATCTTCCATCTCAAGCAGGGCAAGGTGCGCGCGGGCCGCGTGGCCGTGGTGACGGCGGGCACCAGCGACATCCCCGTGGCGGAGGAGGCGGCCATGACGGCCGAGGCCATGGGCGCGGAGGTGCGGCGCGTCTACGACGTGGGCGTGGCGGGCATCCACCGGCTGCTGCGGCGCCGCGAGGAAATCCAGGAGTGCCATGCCGCCGTGGTGGTGGCGGGCATGGAGGGCGCGCTGGCCAGCGCGCTGGGCGGACTGGTGGGCATCCCCGTGGTCGCGGTGCCCACGTCGGTGGGCTACGGCGCCAACTTCAAGGGCGTGTCCGCGCTGCTGGCCATGGTGAACTCGTGCGCCTCCAACGTGGCCACGGTGAATATCGACAACGGCTTCGGCGGTGGCTTCTACGCCGCCCTCATCTCCCGCACGAAGGGGCGCAGGTGAGCACCATGCGACGCATCCTCTACCTGGAGCCGGTGGGCGGCATCGCCGGGGACATGTTCCTGGCGGCGGGCCTGGACCTGGGCATTGCCCCCGCGGACCTGGAGCGCGCGCTGTCGGGCCTGCGCGTCCCGGGCTGGAAGCTGGCGGTGAGCCGCGCGGTGCGCCACGCCATCAGCGGCACGCACCTGGACGTCGTGCTGGAGGCGCGCGAGGCCCACCCGCACCGCGCCTACGCGGACATCCGGCGCCTCATCGAAGAGGCGGACACGCTGCCCCCGCGCGCGAAGGAGCGGGCGCTGGCGGTGTTCCGCGCCATCGGCGAGGCGGAGGCGAAGGTCCACGGCGTGTCCATTGACGACATCCACTTCCATGAAGTGGGCGCGGTGGACTCCATCGTCGACATCTGCGGCGCGGCGGTGGTGCTGGAGCTCTTGGGCAACCCGGAGGTCCACGCGGCGCCGCCGCCGCTGGGCAGCGGCACCATCCGCGTGGCCCACGGCGCCATGCCCATTCCCGTCCCCGCGACGCTGGAGTTGCTGCGGGACGTGCCCGTGCGCTTCGAAGGCGTGGGCGAATTGACGACGCCCACGGGCGCGGCGCTGCTCAAGGTGCTGGCGCACATCGGCCACCCGCCGGACTTCATCGTGGAGAAGGTGGGCTACGGCGTCGGAACGAAGGACTTCAAGGACCGGCCCAACGTGCTGCGCGCGTCGCTGGGCCGGCTGGAGCAGGCCGGCAACGAGGGGCTCTGGGTGGTGGAGGCCAACCTGGACGACGCCACGCCGCAGCTGCTGGGGCACCTGCTGGAGCGGCTGCTCACGGTGGGCGCGCTGGACGCGTGGGTGACGCCGGTGGTGATGAAGAAGAGCCGGCCGGGGCACCTGCTGAGCGCGCTGGTGGAGGGCGGCACGCGCGAGGCCCTCGTGGACGTGGTGCTGCGCGAGTCCACCACGCTGGGCGTGCGCTACCACCGCGTGGAGCGTCAGGCGCTGGAGCGGGACTGGGTGGAGGTGGAGACGCCGTGGGGCCAGGTCCGCGTGAAGCGCGGGCTGCGCCAGGGCGCGGTGCTCAACGCCCACCCGGAGTTCGAGGACTGTCGCCAGGTGGCGGAGGCCGCGGGCGTCCCCGTGAAGCAGGTGATGGCCGCGGCGGTGGCGGCGCTCGGCGCGAAGGCCTGAGCGTCGCGGGCACGCGGGCTACATCTCCGGGGACGTTTCGGACAGCTTGATGACGACGAAGGTCGCGCCCGCGGGGTCGGCGACGACGGCGAGGCGGCCGTAGGGCGAGTCCTCGGGAGGCTGGAGCACCTTGCCGCCCAGCTCAGTCACCTGCCGCACCGCCACGTCGGCATCCGCCACCGCGAAGTAGCACAGCCAGTGGGCGGGCACCTCGGCGGGCCAGCTCTCGCCCATCTGCAGGACGCCGCCCACCGCCGTCTTGCCCTTGTGCAGGGTCCAGTACTGCATGTCGCCCATGCCCTCGAGCTTCTTCGCCTCGAAGCCGAAGAGGGCGGAGTAGAAGGCGATGGCCTTGGCGGCGTCGCGCGTGTTCACCTCGCGCCACGTCATGGCGCCGGGCTCGTGTTCGAGCTGCGCGCCCCGGTGCGCCAGGGGCTGCCACAGCCCGAAGTGCGCGCCGGTGGGGTCCGTGCAGATGGCGAGCCGTCCCTGGTCGAACACGTCCATGGGGCCCATGCCCACCTGGCCGCCATGCTTCTGGACGAGCGCGGCCGTGGCGTCGATGTCCTCCACGCCGAAGTAGAGCGTCCACGCCGAGGGCGCGGCCAGGTCAGGCGGCTGCTGGCCCATGCCAGCGGCGTTGAGGCCGTTCACCTGGCACATCGTGTAGAAGTGCGTGTCCTGGGTGCCAACGACGAACGACCAGCCCAGCAGCGGGCCATAGAAGGCGCGGGCCTTCTCCAGGTCCGGCGTCATCAGGTCCATCCAGACAGGCGTTCCCATCTCCGGTGTCTTGACCTCGGGCATCGTGCGTTCCTCATTCGTGGGGTGTGGGCCCGATGAACATCGGGCGCATGCACCCTAGCCACGATTCGCGTCAGGGGGGCGTGACATCCACCGCGACCCAGCGTGTGCTGGCTACACCGGCAAGCGCACCTGGAGGCGGGTGCCGCCCTGTTCGGCGCGCACGCACAGGTCGCCGCCATGGCGCTCGACGATGCGCCGGCAGACATCCAGGCCGATGCCCGCCGCATGGGGCTTCGTGCTGAAGAAGGGCTCGAAGATGCGCGGCTGCAGGTCCTTGGGGATGCCCGGCCCGTCGTCGGAGACCTCGACGAGCACGTGCGCGCCCTCCTTCCAGGTGCGCAGCCGCACGCGGCCTCCGCGCTCGCCCAGGGCCTCCAGCGCGTTGAGCACCAGCTGCGTCCACAGCTCATCGAGCGCGACGCCTTCCGCCTTCAGCCGGGGCAGGCTCGGGTCGTACTCGCGCTCCACCGTGAGGTGCTCTCCACGCAGCCGGTGGCCCAGCGCCGCCAGCGCGTGCTCCAGTCCTTCGTGGACATCCACGTCCTCACGCGGCACCGGGTCCATGAAGGCATAGGCCTTCACGCCGTCGACCAGCGCGGACACGCGCGCCGTTCCGCGGGCCACCTCCGCCATGAGCACGTCGCAGCTCACCGCCACCACCAGCCACGCGAGCACGTCGCCCAGCAGCGCCCCGCCCACGCGCGTCGCCACCGACTCCAGCCACGCGACGTCCAGCCCGGAGGCCACCAGCGCGGGCGCCGCCTCCCACGCGTCCGCCACGCCGCGCGCCTCCAGCCAGGAGCCCAGCGCTTCCTCGCGCTGCGCGCGGGCCAGGGGCTCCAGCGGCGGAGAGCTCCGCCCGCGCTCCGCCGCTTCCCGGGGCAGGGCCAGCAGGACGCCGCGCTGGGCCAGGGACAGGCCGTGCTCACCCAGGGCCATGGCGCGCGCGGATACCGTGGCCATCAGCTCGCCCAGCCGCGCCGCGCTTCTCCGAGCCGCGGCGGCGGGGCTGCCCAGCTCGGCGGCCAGCTCGGCCGCCATGCGTCCCACGGGGAGCAGCTCCACCTGGGGACGGACATCCTGGGCCTGCTGCTCGGTGCGCTGCGAGGCCAGCTCCATCAGTCCCCGGCTGAGTCCGGGCGCCAGCCGCAGCAGCTCCCAGAAGGTGGCCGGCTCCATCCGGAACAGGCGCACGTTCGTCACCGCGTCGCCGCTGTGGGGGTAGGGCGCGTTCAGGAAGAGGATGAGCTCGCCGAAGAGGTTACCGGCCTCCAGCGTGAAGGTGGGCGCGCTCTCCGTGCTGGTGTGGCGGCTCCACTGCGTGCGGCCCTCCAGGATGACGGACAGGCCATCCGCGGAGGCGCCTTGTTCGGCGATGCGCGTGCCGGCGGGGAAGTGGAGTTGACGGCCATGGTCCGCCATCCAGCGGAGCTGCTCTCCGGTGAGCCGGGCGAACAGCGGAACCTGGCGCAACGCCGCGACGATGTCGTCACTTCCCATACGCCGGGATGCTGCCTGTCCCCGCCAGGGAGTCCATTGGATTCGGCGGGGCCCCGCGCTATCGCAACGGTTGCCGCGTCAACGCCTGAGCAAAGGCGTCGCTCCGCTGCCCGGCCACGCACACCGGCAACCCCTCCAGCATCCCGCAGCGGGCGCCCGCCCGGAGGAAGGCGCCCACCTGCTGGCGCACCACGACGTACACTGTGTCCCCGTCCACGCCGCCAGGGCGCATGGTGGCGTTGCACGCCTCCGCAATCGACGGCGGGGTCCGGGTGACGTAGCCGCTGTTGAAGGTGAGGCCCAGCCGGTAGGCCAGGTACCCCGCCGCGTTGACCAGCGGTTCGTTGTAGGGGCACACCCACTGCACCTGCGGCGGGAAGAGGGCCAGGTGCTGGTAGTGGCCCTTCAGCTCCGCCCACTCCGGAGCTTGAAGCCGCCGGAAGCCGTCTGGACGCCGGCGCAGCTCGCTCTTGTCCTGGCGCACGTCGTAGGCCTGCACCGCGACGGCCAGCGCGAGCACCGCCGTCCCCACCCAGGCGCGCTCGCGCCACTGCCGCAGCCACAGGAGGACGGCGCCGCCCATCACCGCGTAGCACAGCGGCCAGATGAAGCGCCCGGACGCGCGGAACGCGGAGGTCAGCCGCGAGAAGGGCTCGTACAGCCCGCCCAGGTCCACCACCAGCCGGCCCGTCCACGTCACCCGGGAGGACAGCGCGTAGAGGGCCAGCAGCAGCACCGCCACCGCGAAGGGCAGGCCCCGCCGCCAGGGCACGTCCCGCACGGCGCGGAAGCGAAGCGCCGCGCCCACGACGGAGAGCCCCACGAGCAGCAGCGCCCCCGCGCCCACATAGCCGAAGCCTTCGCCTTGCCGCCGGGCCACGGGCAGGGAGGGCAGCAGCCGTGACCAGTCCGTGGGATTGAACAGCGTGGTCAGGTCGGCGGAGAACTGGCCGAAGCCCTCCGCGCCCAGGTTGCTGCCGAGGAAGTAGCCGAAGAGGGCGAAGACGAGCACGTCCAGCACGACGATGCCCGCCGAGGCCAGCAGCGCGCGTCCCCAGGTGATGACGCGGGCCAGGGCCAGCCTCACGGCCAGGGCCATGGCGAGGGGGACGAGCATGGCCACGAGGTAGGGGTGGATGCCCGAGCCCAAGGCACACAAGGCCGCGGCCAACCAGAGGCTCCGCTTCGCCGCGCGCGCATCCGGCGCGTCGCGCAGGTGGAGCCACATCATGGCCACCAGCATCCAGTGCGCGCACAGCGCGATGTGGCCCAGGCGGGCCGCCATGGGAGGGGCGAGCGCCAGCAGCAGGCCCCCCAGGACCTGGTGTGTGGGCCGGGAGGAGGCGACGGACACGAGCTTCGCGCCGAACCACCCCATCAGCGCGAAGCACAGCGCCAGCCAGAGGCCGTGGTACTGGAAGTCAGCGGGCAGCAGCGCGTCGAAGGGCTTGAACAGCACCGCCAACAGGGGGTTGCCGTCCGTGAGCGCGACGGAGGTCCCATGGGGGTAGAGCTGGTTGGGCGAGCTCGTGAGGGGCAGTCGCCAAGGCGCGTTGCGATAGAAGAGCCAGCCCATGGTGGCGCAGGCCCAGTCCTCGCGCATCAGCCAGTCGAGGCGCGTGGGCGGAATCGCCTTTCCACCGCCGAGCCAGAGGAACCACGCCAGTCCGCCCAGCGCGGCGCCCCAGGGCGCCCACCGGCTCGCGGGTGAAGGAGACGGCGCGGCGGTGGGGGCGGGCGGAGTCGGGGCGAGCGCCGGTGAAGCGGACTCCCTCGACGCCGGTGGACTCGGGGTCGTCATGGCGGCCTTGGTGAAGGCCGGCACTGTAGGACCGCGCTTCCCACACGGGCAAGCACCGCCCCGGGCCGCGCGCTTCCGGCCAGCCTAGAGGTGGCAAGGCGTGACGCTGTCGTTGTTTCCGATGAGGCGCTCCTCCGCCGGCCCGGTGTAGACGTCGTCCGCGAGCATCGTGGCCCAGCACGACGGAAGCCGGGCGTTGTCCGTGACGATGAACGCGTCGCGCACGCGCGCGAGTGCGTCCAGGTTCAGCGCCGTCATCGCCGGATTCTCCCGCACCTCCAGGGTGCCCACGCTGTGGAGCGAGCCCAGGCTCCCCAGGTGCTCCAGCGCGCCGTTGCCCGTGACATACAGGCCGTGCAGCCACGTCACCTGCTGGAAGCCAGACAGGTCCGTCAGCAGCGGGTTGCGGGTGACGAGCAGGGAGCCTCCCATGCTCTGGAGCTCTGGCAGGTCCGTCGCGCGCAGCAGCCGGGGGTTCTCCTCCAGGGCGACGTCCCCGTGCACCCGGCGCAGCGACGGCATCGGGCCCACCTGCTCCAGCACCGCGTTGCCCGCCACGGCGAGCGCGCCGGTTTCGGAGAGGGCATCGAAGCGGACCTCCTGAAGCCGGGCGTTGTTCGCCACGGTGACGCGGTCTTTCACGACCGCCAGGTGCTCCAGGCCGGAGAGCTGCGTGAGGGCGTTGTTGCTGGAGATTTCGAGCACGCCGCCAATCCGCGTCAGCAGGCTCAGGCCCTCCAGGGACTGGAGCATCGGGTTGGCCGAAATCATGAAGCTCCCATCCACCTGGGCCAGTTGGGACAGCGGCAGCTTCTCCAGCGCGGCGTTCTGGTGGACGGTGAGCGTGCCCGCCAGCACCTGGACGTGGGGGAACATGCCAGGGCTCCACAGCACACCGGTGTTCCACAAGGTGAGGTCGAAGCGGGGCGCCACGGCGGCCAGGCCGCTCAGGGTCGACACGCCAGGGAGCGAGTTGAGCGACAGGCTGTGGACGCGAACGGGCGGAAGCGCCTCCGGCGTCTGCGGTCCGATGCGCAGCTCGCTGAGCTGAACGCCGCCCCTGATGCTCAATGTCCCCCCGACGTAGCGAAGCCCCGACAGGTCCACCTGCATCAGCCCCGGGTTGCCGTGGATGTTCAGCGAGCCCTCCACCGAGGCGAGGCCGGGCAGCACCACCGCCGTGACGTCCGTGTGCTCGATGTTGAGGTCGCCGCGGATGCTGGTGAGGGACTTCAGCGCCTCCAGGTCGGCCACGTCCTCCACCGCATACGTCCCGTCATGGGTCGCCGACAGCTGGCACACGTAGGCAGCCGCGCGGACTTCGGCGTCGTCGAGCACCGTGTTCCGGTTGTCGTCCACGCCGGCCTCCACCCAGGTGCCGCCGGTGGTGCAGTTCGGGCCCGCGGGCTCTGGCCGCTGGCGCAGCAGCGTCACCACGGGGTCTGCGCAGAAGCGGGCCGCCGCCCGGAGCTCGTCCTCATCGAGCACGCCGTTCCCATTGAGGTCCACGCCGGCCTCCATGAGCGCGTTGTCGTACCGGCAGACGAAGGGGTGGGTCATCAGGGGGCGGACGCGGGCGACGACGGGCGCCGGCTCCATGCAGCCGTGGACCTCGCGCGTCACCTCGTCATCCGAGAGGAGGCCGTCCTCATCCAGGTCCGTGCCCGCCAGGGTGAGCTGCCCGCCCAGCGCACAGGGCTCGCCGGGAGGAAGCTGCCGGGTGCGCACCAGGACGCCCGGCGAGAGCGTGGCGCAGATGTACTCGGTGCCCGTCACCTCGTCGTCGTCGAGCATGCCGTCGTCGTCCAGGTCCAGCCCCGAGCGCACGGCCTTCCCGCCGTGCTCGCAGTTCGGGCCCGAGGGCTCGTTGGCCACGCGGGTGCGCGCCTCGTGCTGCTCGACGAGCCGACGCAGGTCGATGCCGTCACACCCCGCGGCCAGGATTAGCGTCCACATCCACATCCATCGCATCGCTCATGAACCTTTCGGCGCGTCACTCACCGCAGGTGGCGGTGTCGTCATTGCCGCTGATGTGGAGTTGCCCGGCGTCGCCCGTGTACACGGAGGCCGCGAGGGACGTCGCGAGGCATGACGGGAGTTCGGGGTTGCCCGTGACCTCGAAGGCCTGGCCGACCTGGTGCAACGCGGTCAGGCCGAGCTGGACGAGGCTCGCGTTGTCCGTCACTCGAAGTGACTGGACATGGAAGAGATTGGAGAGCGGGAGCGCCTGCAGCGCGTCGTTTCCAG
Organism: Myxococcus sp. SDU36; assembly: GCF_030168875.1. NCBI lineage: Bacteria > Pseudomonadati > Myxococcota > Myxococcia > Myxococcales > Myxococcaceae > Myxococcus > Myxococcus sp. SDU36. The sequence continues at coordinate 5,600,754 of NZ_CP077414.1, read as the reverse complement.
CGACGGTGAGCGAGCCCATGAGGTTGTCGACGCCGAGGAGCGGTGACTCCTCTCCGGGTATGAACTCCAGGGCATCATTGTCCATCAACACCAGGTTCACCCGGGGGGACACGCTCAGCAGGCCGCTCAGGCTGCGGAGCTGGTCGTTGTTGTTCACGACGAGCCCCCGTCCCACGAACAACCGTTGGTGGTCGGCGCCGCCGGCGTGCAGCGTGCTCAGCGCGGGGTTGGAAAACACCTCGAAGTCGTCGCCCACGAAGCGCAGGCCTGTCAGCTCCGCCTGGGTCAGCAGTTGGTTGTTCAAGAGGCGCACCGAGCGGTCCACCACCGCGAGCCCTGGCAGGCGCAGCTCGGTGAGGGACGTGTCACTGAGCACGAGCGAGCCCTGGATGCGGGAGATGCGCTGGAGCGCCGCGAGGTCCGCGGGGGTCCGCACGGTGTAGTCGCCGTAGAACGTGTGCAGGGCCTCACAGACGAAGGCCGTCATGTGAAGCTCAGGGCCTCCGAGCACGCCATCGCCATTCTCATCCACGCCAGCCTGGACGCGAGCGCCTCCCTGGGGACAGGTCGTGCCGGCGGACTCGGGAGCCTGTGTGACCATGAGCCGGGCCGGCTCGACGCAGACGCTCTCCATGGCGCGGACCTCGTCGTCGTCCAGCAGCCCATCCCCGTCCGCGTCAGGGCCGGCCTCCACCCAGGTGCGGCCCCAACTGCATAGCCACGGAGGGACGTGGCCCCCCGGAGGCTGATGCCGGGTGCGGTGAATCACCTGGCTGGAAGCGGGTTCGGCGCAGCCGTACACCTCCCGGGTGATTTCGCTGTCCTCCAGGAGGGCGTTGCCATTGACGTCCTGGCCCGCCCGCGACACGAGTCCGCCGTGGGGGCACTGCTCGCCGGGGGGCACGTCCTGCAGGTGCACCAGCACCCCGGGCGTGGGCGTGGTGCAGACGTACTCGGTGCTCGTCACTTCGCCGTCGTCGAGCACGCCGTTGTCGTTCAGGTCCAGGCCCGCCAGAAAGGCCCTCCCGCCGAGCGGGCAGTGGTCGCCAGCCGACTCCGGGTCCACCCGCGCGCGTGCCTCGTGCTGGGTGACGAGCTTGCGCAGGTCGATGCCGTCACAGCCCGCCGCCAGCAGCACCACCGCCATCCAGGTCCATCGCATGGGTGCTCCTCTCTTCCTCGTGACGGGAGGTGCCGCCGGGAGGCCTTCAGTCGCAGGAGGCCGAGCTGTCGTTGCCGCGAATCTCCGGCGCGCCGCCCATGTTGACCCGCGCGGCGAGCGACACGGCCAGGCAGTTGGGGAGCCGGGGGTTCTCCGTGACGGTGAAGATGTGGGTGACGCTCTCCAGGGCATTCAGGTCCAGGCGCAGCAGGTTCTCATGGGAGAGCACATACAGCTCCTCCACCGATTGGAGCAGGACGAGGTCCGACAAGTCCGTGAGGCTCGCGTTGTTCTCCAACGTCAGCACCTTCAGCGAGAGCAGCCGGTCGAAGCCCATCAGCCGGAAGAGCTGTGGGTTGTTGCCGATGAACAGGAACCCGCTGTTCTGCACCCGCTCGAGTCCCCACAAGTCCTTCAACACGGCGTTGTCATTGAACCGCATCCCGGAGGTGACACGCGCCAGCTTGGGGAACGCCCCCGCGGCTTCCAGCGTGGGGTTGCGCTCGAACTCGAGCGTCCCCACCTGGGTGAGCTCATTCAGGCCTTCGACCGAGCGCAGGTTGGCGTTGTCCCGCACGCGGAGGCCACCGCCAATGGACGTCAGCGCTGGCATGCCAGACAACGAGGTCAGGATTGGATTGTCCCCGATGACCAGGTCTCCCACGACCTGCTGCAACACCGTTCCGCTCAGGTTGCTCAAGGAGGAACTCCCGATGATGTTCAGGGAGCCGCCCACCCACTCGAGGTTCCGGAAGGGAAGGGTGGAGAGCTTCGCGTTGCCTTCCAGGGTGATGGAGCCGAGGTGCCTGGAGACGAACGTGAAGGAACCCTCTTCGAGGGCAGCGTTGTCTCGCAGGAGGATGCTGCTGCTGGGAAGGACCGCGCTCACCCCCACGAGCGTGGGGAGCAACGGATTGGACACCAGGCTGAACTCTCCCCAGACCCAGAGCGGGGCGCGGCTGCCGCTGCCCAGAATGAGCGTGGTCAACGCGGGGTTTCTGGCGACGGTGAGCGGGCCACCCACGAGGCGCAGCGAGGGCAGCTCCAATCGCTCGAGCGACGTGTCGAATATTTCCAGCGCGCCTTCGACCTGCATCAGGTCGGGGAGGACGGCCGCCGTGGCGGACCCGGCGTCGAAGGAGAGGTTTCCGCGGACGCGGGAGATACCCTCCAGCGCCACGAGGTCCACCGCGTTGCGCACGAAGTAGTCGCCGTCCAGCGTGTGCAGGGGCTGGCACACGAACAGGGAGGACATCACCTCTTCGTCCTCGAACAGGCCGTCCGCGTCCGCGTCGGTGCCCACGTCCACCCGCGTGCTGGGCGTGGGGCACGCATCGCCCGCGGGAGCAGGGGACTGGCGCAGCCGGACCTCGGAGGGGAGCACGCAGAGGGTGGACGTCGCGCGGACCTCCGAGTCATCCAGCACGCCGTTGCCATTCGGGTCCTGCCCTGCCTCCACCACGGCGCCGCTCTCCCCGCAGGGGTAGACGAACGGCTCCCGAGCCCGCACGCGGGTGACCACGGCCTCCGAGCTGGCGCAGCCGTAGACCTGGCGGCTGACCTCGCTGTCCTCCAGCTCGGCGTTGCCATTCGTGTCCTGGCCCGCGCGGTACACCTTGCCGCCCTGGGTGCAGTTCTCCCCGGGGGGCTCGTCCTGCACGCGCACCAGCACGCCTGGGATGGAGGTGACACACGCGTACTCGGTGCGCGTCACCTCGTCGTCGTCGAGCACGCCGTTGTCATCGCGGTCCAGCCCCGTGCGGACGAAATGGCCACCATGGGCGCAGTTGGCGCCCACGGGCTCGGGTTCAAGCCGCGTGAGCGGCGGGTGCTGCCGGACGAGCCGGTCCAACTCGATGCCGTCACACCCCGTGACGAGCACGAGCATCGCCATCCACATGCGTTTCATGAGCAGGTCCCTCAGCGTCGCAGCGCCAGCTCGAAGCCGAAGGCGCGGTCCCAGTAATTTCGCTGGTCCAACGTGACGCGGTCATAGGTGAGCGTGGCCGCCAGTCGCAGCCGCACCCCCGCCAGCGCCCCCGTCACCCCCGCGGCGGTGTACGTGGAGAGCACGGTGGGGTCGCCCATGCGCACCGCTCCGCGCGAGATTCCCAGGAAGCCCCAGCCCGCGCCCGCCTCCAGGAACAGCGGCATGCGAAGGCGCTCCGGGGCCCGCGCGCCGAGGAGCCCCAGCAGCGCGCCCCGGTGGGTGCGGATGCCGTCGGTGGCCAGGGGCGTCAGGCCATAGGCGGCGCGCGCGCCGTAGTAGAGCGACGGCAGGGGTGCCTCTCGCCGCCACGTCACCGTGGGGCCGGTGGCCAGCGTGCTCAAGCCGAGCGGTGCCTGCTGCCCCGTCCAGCCCAACTCCCAGCCCGTGGTGGTGGCGGGCCGCCGCGCCATGAACCGTGGGAAGGCGCCGCCCGCGCCGGGGGGAAACGCCTGGGCCACGCCCACGGGCGCGAGCCCGGAGCGCGCCACGTAGTGCTCGTAGAAGTCCTTGTCGAGCGGCACCGCGAACAAGCCCTTGCGCAGGGCCTCCTCGGCGGGGCCGCGCTCCTGGAGCTCCCGGTCGCCCAGGTCGATGATGCCGTGGGTGGACAGCTCGGCCAGGGTGATGCGGGCCTCCTGCGTGGGCGTGCGAATCCAATACACGTCGCGCTCGGGCAGGCGCAGCAGCACGTACTGTTCCTGGGAGCGGCGCACGTCGGCCAGCCGCCGTCCGTCCGAGTCCTCGACGGAGATGCGCGAGTGCTCGAGCCCGGCGGGCAGCGGGAGGCTGGGACCTTTTGGCGCGGGGCCCACCAGCGGACGCCGGGGCTCGCGGGTGGGGGCGAAGGCGTGGAGCGACAGGCGCGCGGGGAGGCCCTTCACGCCCTGGAGCGACGCGGTGACGAAGGCGCCCAGCTCGCTGTACTCCACCTTGCCGTCGCCGTTGATGTCCGCCGCCCCCATGAGGCCGGAGCGGGCCACGTGGCTGAAGACACCCGCGCGGATGCGGGACCACTCGTGTGTCTCGCCGTCCTCGCTCTCGGCGAACACGGCGCCCACCGTGGGGCGGGTGGCGAGCTGCTCACGGGCCAGCATGCCGCGCAGCTCCGCGAGCACCGCCGCGTCCGTCTGCCCGCCGCGGCTGCCCACGACGCCAGACGCGCGGCACGCGTCCACGATGAGGTGGACGTAGTTGGCGCCAAGCGGGTCCACCACATCCGCGTAGAGGCTTGCTTTGTCCAGACGTCCGCCCGCGAGGGTGAAGTACGCGCGTCCGGCTTCGTCCGTGTTGCCGTGGCCCACGTAGACGAGCAGCACGTCTGTCTGGCGTCCCAATTCATGGTCCACCAGGTTGGCCGCGCGCAGGCGGGCCACCTCGCGCTTCACCTCGTCTGGCGTTGGAGGCCGGGCGCCCGCGAGCACCGGCCGGGCCGTGGCGCGGGTCGCCTCGTCCGGGTCCACCAGCAGCGTCGTCTCCACGCCCAGGCGTTGAAGCGTCTCCGCCCACAGCACGCCGTCATCGTCCGCGAAACGCAGCGACGGGAGCGACGGGTCGTCGCTCCCGTTATGGGCAATGACCAGGGCGCGGCGGACCACGGCTTCGGCCGAGGCACCACGGGCCAGCAGCAGTGCCGCGGCGCCGAGGAGCACTCCCAGCTTTTTCATGGAGCTTCCTCTACCCTCACTGACTGCTTGAGCACCACCGTGCCCTCTGTCTGTTCACCGCGCAGGGTCGCCAGGGACTCGGCCGGGCTGCCTGCGAAGACGGCGACGACTTCGACGGTGCCCGCCGTCGCCGGCATGGGCACGGTCAGCTCGAGGGGGGCTTCCTTGCCCAGTCCTCCGGACAGGGCGAAGGGACCGGCCGTCACCTCCGCTTTCCTGGCGCCGCGGACCTGGACGGCGACGTGGGTGAAGGGCGCGTGGCCACCGGCGGCGAAGGCCAGCATGGCGCCGGCGCGGCAGGCGTCTCCGGCGTGCAGCTCGCGCAGGGCCTGGCCCGGGGTGGCGCAGAAGATTCGCAGGGCGACGCCGGGGGGCGCGGTGCCTTCGCCGCGGGCAACGAACTCGCCGGGCGTCGTCGTGGCGGTGGGGACGAGCACCACCGCGAGGAAGACCGCGGCCAGCGCGCCGCCGAGCAGGGCCAGGGAGGGCCACCGGGACGAAGTCTGCTCTGGCGCGGCGGCGGCGAGGGCGGCCTCCAGGCCTCCGAGTGACAGGGATTGGAGCTCCACGGAGGAGGGGGCGTGGAGGTCATTTCCCTCCAGGGCGCGGTGGGCCTGGGCCCAGCGCTCGTAGCGGGAGCCGCAGCGCTGGCAGGCGTGGGCGTGGCGCAGCAGGCGCGCGGACTGGTGGGAGGACAGGTCTCCCAGCGACCACCGGGTCAGGCTGGCGTCGATATGTCTCTCGTACCACCTCATGAGGGCATGCTCCCTATTGCGCACAGGGCGAGCGAGGCCAGGAGGACTCCCAGCTCCATCCGCCCGGGCTCGGCCGATGCGTCCAGCCAGCCCGAGTCCTTCAAATGCTCGGTGAACTGCGTCCGCATCCGCCGCTCGCGCACCCGGACTTCGCCTCGGGAGAGCTGGAGCTGCTGGGCGGCGGACTCCTGCGAAAGTCCTTCCACGAAGCGCAGCTGCGCCAGGGCGCGGCCTTCGTCCGTGAGGGTGTCGAGGAAGGCGCGGACCAGGTCGCGCACCTCCGTGCTGAGGGCCTCTTCTTCCGGCGTCCGGCTCTCGGTGGGCAGGTGCGTCAGCTCGGGCGAGTCGTCCATGGAGACGGCCTCGCGGGACACGCGTCCCGACGCGCGCATGAGGTCGATGGCCGTCGAGCGCGCCACCGTGAGGAGGAAGCCCAGGTAGGGGCGAACCCCGTCATAGGCCTGCCGCATGTTGGGCCGGAAGGCCCGGACGAACGTCTCTTGATGGGCGGCGTCCAAATCCAACGCGGACAACGCGGCGGTCCGCGTCCCCCCGTCCGTGCCCACCGCGAACTTTCGCGAGAGGTAGCGGAGCACCTCCGGCGAATAGGTCCGGTACACCTGCGTGAGGACGGACGTCTCCCCCCGGCGGAAGGACTCCAAGACGGACCGGTCGGTTCCAGGCAGCACGGTAGCTCCGTCCCTCATCGCGAGCCGGCTCGAGCCCAATGCCCGGCCGTCCGTCATCCCTTCAAAATGGGATACGGAGCGGGGTCGCAAAATGGGTCGCGCCTATAACGCATGGGGCGCGTTTTCATTGTGTGCCCGTTTGGCGATTCGCGCCCGGGGTGGGGAGGGGCCATGTGGGGTGCAGGGTTACCCAGGTTTGGCGGAGGCGGCCGAGCAGGCGGAGGTGGTTGGGGGCCGCTCCGAAATTGCTTGACCGACTTCTGCGCCTGGAGGCCTATCTGGTGGGGGGAACGCCTCTCAGGGCTAAGTAAATTGTGAGCGGGCCCTCGGCGCACAATGTAGTCATTGGGGGTAGTGCACGCGGTGTCTTTGGCGGAACGCAGGCTTTCGTCCACGAGCTGGCGCGGCTACGAGGAGGCGGGGGCTCGGCACCAAGTCAATGGAACCAATGGACCGAGTGCTGTCTGATTAACGCATGATTGTCTTGATGTCGGTCCATTGAGGGCAGGCCTGATGCGTTCTCGGGTGTCTGCGATTTCGTGAGGAGGCCGCGTGAGAGTGAGGCGCGGTGCGGCAAAGCTTCGCCGTTCGGCCGGGGCGCCGTGCGCATGGAGGAGAGTGGCGGCCAGAAGCGGAGGGAGGGCCGGCGAGCCCTCAGTCCGGTGTGGCAAATGCCGTCTGTCGTCGTCCATGGACGAGGCTGTCGCGCAGGAGCTCGCACGCGCGTGTCCACTCCACGAGGTGACGGCCTTGCGGAGGCAGACGCGTTCTGAAGCAGGAGAGCAGATTGAATGCCATCGCCCGCAGCCAGGCCACTACCTCCAGGGCCGTGCGCGTTGGGCGGCAGGGCTGGCGCGCGTCCTCGCCCAGGACGACGTCCAGCGTCCAGTTGTGGCGATTCTCAATGCCCCAGTGCACCCGCACCAGCCGCAGCAGTTGGTGGAAGTTGAAGACGGTGGTGTCCAGCGAGGTGACGAAGTAGCGGTAGTCCTCCGCCCGGAGGTTGTCCTCGTCGTCCCAGTGCTGCTGACGCACCAGCAGCAACGTGCGCGCTCCAGGGAAGTCCACCTCGTCGGGCGTCAGCGCGTGCGTCCACAACTCGCGCACCACTGTCTGCCCATGCGCCCGCTCCTCGGTGCGCGAGCGGGCTGGGCACTGCTTGGAGGCGATGGCCCGCATGGCGTACTCGTGAAGGGTGGGCTGGTTGGCCTTCAACCCGAAACAGTAGTGCTTGCCCAGCTCTCGCACCAAGGCTGCATTCTGCGCGGCCGTCAGCCCCGCGTCGGCTGTCACCACCCCAAAGTGCTTGCCAAAGGCTTCCACCACCCGCGGCAGCAACTGCCGGAAGGCGGGAGACTCACCCTCCTTGGCGCCGATGAATTCCAAGTCCAGGCAGGGCGCCGCCAGCGCGCTGGTGTGCACGGCCCGCAGCGCGCCCAGTCGCCACAACTCGCGGCCCACCTCGTCGTTGGCGACGGCCTCCAGGCCCTCCACCTCGCCCTGGTGCGTCGTCCACAGGCTCTTGCCGTCCACGCTCACCACGCCCAAGGGGAATGGCAGGCGGGGGGCGCTCGAATCCTCCAGCACCTCGCACGCCTGGGCCCTCAACGTCTCCCGCAGGCCGTCCGTCTGCTGCTTGCGCAGCAGACGCCAGAGCGTCGAGCCCTTCACCGAGCGCGGCAACTCCAGTCGCTTGCGCGTCCGCGCTCCCACATCCCCCGCCAGCTGCGCGGCCTGCTTCAACCCTTTCTTGCCCACCGCGAAGCCAGCCACCACCAGCCCCAACAGGCCCAGGTGCTCATGGCGGGTGCCACGCGCGTCTCGCGGGTCCCTCACCGCGTCATCCCACGGCAGGCGCGCCTGCCGCAGCACGCGCCGCTGTTGTCCTCGAAGTCCACCCATGCTCGACTCCTTCTCGCCCCGGTCCACGCGTCTCGCGGAGCGGGGCATAGGGGGGATGGGGCTCGCCGGCCCCGTCCCTCCGCCTCCGGCTGCCGCGCTCAGTTTCGAGCACAGCCCACCCGCCAGGGGGCGATCATCCAGGGCGCCCGTCAGGTGGTGTACGAATCCGCTCACCCCTCCCGCGCGCAACCCCGCGACCCGACGACCCTTCTTCAAATCCGACCCCGAGAAAACGCATCAGGCCTGCCATTGAGGGCGGGTCTCCTCCTGGTGAAATTCTGGAACTGCCCCTGTCCAAAATGCCTCCATGATCACGTCTCACTTCAGCTCGGCAATGTTGGGCAGCACCGAAGAAAATGTTGCGTTCAACACTGCATCCCTGCATTCCGGCTTTTTGGCCCATTCGGAGATCATCCTCCCGCCAGAGGAACGATGAAGAACGTCGTTGACTTCCCTGGACCACACCTGGATCTGCTCCTGGAGCCGTTGTGAGCATCCCTGCGTGAGCCAGATCGTGCTGAGGTCAAGCCTGTCACCAAGCTGCCTTGCAATCAGTGCAACCACGTAGGCGGTTACGTTGGCTTGGAATGCCTGGAACATAGGGCGTACCAGTCTCTGGGCCGTTCTGAAAATAATCGCTTTGGAGATCATCTGCTTGTATGACGAGATATTTGGGAGAGAGTAGGTCGGTTCGCCCTCAGTCTCCGTGAATGTCTTCATGAGTTCGATGAAGTTTTTTTGAGCTCCGAGGCTGACAAGATGAGGCTTCTGTTCCCATGCGTTCAAATACTTGGCAAGGTCGGTTTTCGTTAGCTTACGGGCGGGTGGTATGGCTTCTCTCAGCATCCTGAGTTTTGCAGGAGTCGTTCCCTCCCGTGACAGCATGACGTTGTAGCTCCCCGCTGCGCGCTCATAGAACCAACGCCCTACGCCGTCAGGGCAATATGTAGACATAGCCAACTTTTCCATTTCAACATGGAATGGTTTGTTCGCCGACATATCCGACTGCCTGACTGAGTTCTGGCTATTGGCGTATTTTGATATGTCGGAAATCAGCGCTTCTTCCTTGGCAGGTTCGTGCGCCTTGAGAACGATGATTTTCGCGGGTACTCGGACCCGCTGCAAATCAACCTCAGGGATTTTCTTCTTGGTGAAATAAAGGGAGGCGGTGGTCTGCCCTCCATTCACAATTTGCATGCCCTTGAGCCAGCGGATTCCAGGACCGCCATCCATCGTCTTCCCAAGATGAAGTTCGTCGGCGACAAGAACGATGCCATTGTTGTAGGCCATGAAGCGCTCCGGAGCGGCCCGAAGTGTGTCGCGGATGCCTCGGTTCACCTTGCCGGTAACGCTAAGAAACGATCGGACGTTCGCCTCAAGTAGGCGCGCACCATACTTCTCGTAGACAAACCTCAATGCCTCGCCAGGAATGACGGCCATTGCATAGTCGTAATCCGCCACCTCACCAGGCACGTATACACATGGCAGGGCACCGCCAGACACCTCTTCGAAATTGACCACCAGTTCGTCGCGAGGTTTGCCTGCTGACCAGTGGCGGAACAAGCGCTCAATGTCCATGACTTCGAGCTTGATTGTCTTGTTCTTTATTTCTCGCGGCTTGAAGTTCTTGGATTTTGCTTGCCTGTCGGTCAGGACATATACGCGAATTTGATCGAGGTTTGCATAGCAGTCCTGAATCGTCAGAGCCAGGGCGTAGGCATCGTTGGATTCGTCCATAGTTGACGCCAATCGGCCGTCTGCGCATCTGGACAGGAAGCGAATGCATTGTTCGGCAGCAGCCTTTGTTTCTGCATCTGGAACGGGGGTGATTGTATCCACGTTTGAGTACAGGCTTACAAACAAGTCAATCTGGTCTGCCTCCTCCGAGATAGCATATCCGCTTAGGCGCAAGCGGGCATTGCCTACGGTGGCTGCGTAGTGGCAGATGACTGGTTCGAAAGTCATGCCCACCTCCGCCATGTGCTGCATGACTATCTCGGCGAAGATTGATTCTGGATACGGATATCCATTGCCCGGGATATCAAGCCGCTCGCCAATCTCAGAGCGGACTTCGGCCTGGGTTTGCCTGAGGAAATCGTCCAGTTCCATCTAAATTGCTCCTAATCGCTGAAGTGCGTGGACCAGTCCCACGTCAACCTGCATCACGGAGGCCAAGTCCAACTCGTAGCGGGCACTCTTGATGCTAATATTGACATTCTGGCGGGTCAGTCTGGGAAACTGCGCTGCGACCGGTAAGAGGGCCGTGCTAGAGTGTGTGAATCGCCGCAGATACCTGTGAGACATCACTTCGAGATATCCGGCATGCACCAGACAGCGCTCGAACGCCGTAAGAGCAACAGAATTGGCCCCTAGTAATCCCCTGATGTCCAGTGTCAGTTCCGGAAGCGTCTTGCCGGACCCGCTAAGCGCAAGTCGGACGGCTGCAAGGAATAGGGGATGCCTCAGCGTTTCATCCAATTGTTCCAGTGAGCCGATGTTGGCAAGAAATGCGCTCGGTGCCACCGTCGTCTTCACCTCAATGGCGCCCGAGCCGATCATGTAGTCCTGGAGGCTGCCAAGTGGCCCCTGCCAAGCTTCAAGCGCGACTCCTTGAGGCACTCCGGCTTGGATGATCTGCTGTAGGACGACCATTTCTCCGAATAGGCCGACCTCGGCTTCCTGGCTAAGGAAGTTGTCTTGACTCCGCCCCATGAAATTCTGCCAAGCCATGATTCTCGAAAGAAACAACTGGAGCAACTGCGCTTCCCCTGAGGAAGAGCAGTTTTCGAGCAATGCCACCACATCGCCCGCCATCATGACAAATAGGTCCAGGCTGCCGGCTGCTTTTCGAGAGAGTGCCAACCAGGTTTGGGAATTGCCTAAAATGCCAGTGGCGAGTTTCGCGACTCGGAATCCGTGGCCCTGGGGGAGTTGAGAGTCAGGCGGAATGTTGCCCTCTCGAAACCCAACAAGAACGACCTCCTCATCGCCGGGAAAGTGACGCCCCGCCAGCAGGCGACAAGGTGCAGCCACCTCAATAGGAATCGTGCGCCAGCCTTCGCCTTCGGCGCTCCCCGATAGGGCACGCCAAGCGGTTATCAACCGAGCAGCATCAATCGGCGGCGCCATATTCTTGCTCCCAAAGTACATTGTTGACCTTATACTCGACCTTGACACCCGATGCGCTACTAGGGAAGCTGATCGCAAATGCAATGACAGGGGGGCTGTCTTTAGGCAGGTTTGCCCGTTGAGGGTCCAGGGCATACAGGAACAAGACTCCGTGGTCCGGACGCGGAGGTACTCCTTCGGCACCAAAACCGCGGATTCGTCTGATCGCGGGGCCGTTGGGGATTTCTGGGGCATCAGGCTCCTTTCCTGACGTGTTCCTTGCAGGATCTGCAGGAAAGGCGGAGCGCGTAGTCGCCAGTGCGGCATTCCATGCCGCCTCGTCGAGGTCGATCGCCTCGTCTCGAGGAGACATCAGGCGGCCAATGGAATATCGGTCAGGATGGCCGCCATGATCGCTTCGATGGAGCATTTCAATCGAGACTCCCTCCGCCAGATCCAGTCGCGTGCCATCTCCTCCGCCGATCAATGCGATCGTCCAGTTCTTCAGTTCGTTCTCGGTCACGAGAGACTGGATGAACTCGGCAATGAGTAGGCTGTTGACTTTGTAGGCTGCGGGATGCGTTCTGTATGCTTGCAGGAATCCAACGACCTCCGAGACAGGAATGCCACTCCATAGATAGCCTTGCCAGACCTGCTTCGAGCCATTGCGGGTCCGCTCCGGATTGATCTCCGGCTTACCGAGTACAGCAATTAGCCTTCTAACGACATCGAAGTTTCGGGTAAGCACGTCTGGATCCCGATAGAAAGCTACCGTCTCTAGCAATTGGCCGCTGAAAGACAGCATAAGATTCTTGGCGGACCTCATCTTGAGACGAGACGTGACCATGAGGACAGGGTGGGCTTGTACCTTGAGTCCATACTCACGAGGCGTGGCGCCGCTGGACGCCATTAAATCAAACTCTTCTCGCAACTCCTCCGAGGCGTCTGCGATATGTCCGAACCACTCATTGAGTTCGGAGGTCGTGTAGAGGCGGCAGAGATCCAGATAACCAGGCCGATAACCAAACCAACGCCCCATTTGCATGAGCGTGTCGTACATCTTTGATGCGCGGAGGAAGTAGCTGACAGTCAGTCCTTCTAATGTAAGGCCTCGTGCCAACTTGTCGCCGCCAATAGCAATGACCTTCAGTCCTGCCCCTTTGCGATCGGCATAATCCAGAGCATCCTTGGCCGTACCATTGATGATGCGGACCTCGATGTCCGAAACTACCTCGGGCAGCATAGCCTCAATTTTCTCCCACCGGAGATGGTCATTGCGCACGAGTTCCGGGTGACTTGCCGCCATGCGCGCGGTAGTCAGCACGAAGTCACCCTCCCAAAGGGCCTTCAGCGACGCGAGGTCTTGCGTATGCTCTATGCGGCGGTTTAGCCTCTGCCGGAGGCGGTGGATGCGTTCCGCTACTTGAACATGCACCGCCTTTTGGACAGACGTTAGCCTCGTAACATGCACAAGCATCGAGCAGTGTTCGTGCTCTTGTCCTCGTGCTCTGCGAGCAGCGCATGATAGCACAAAGGCGTCGATGGCCTTGATCAACGATGGAGGAAGTTCATCCTTTCCTTCGTAGAGAGGCCGGTGACCATTCTTGTGATTCGCGGGCATCCACCCCCCGTGCCCATCCTTTTCACGGTAGTCATTCACTTCCCGCACAAGCGGAATCCCGCCAGTGCGCCCATCCTCAGTTTTGAGTCCAAAGACCTTAGCGGGGCCGAGATAATTGGAAGGAGCAGCTAGGTTGATGATGAACCCAGCGGGGAAGAGATCAGGTCCCTCCTCGCGCGTCTCAGCCTTCTCATGGATGAAGATGTTGGCAAATGGAGTTGCGGTATAGCCCACATAGGCTGAGCGTGAGAATGTATGCAGAATACGTCGGATCAGCCTGTTGATTGCTGTGGGTTGGTGCTCCTCGTCGGGCTTTCCGTCAGCATCGAATAGGATTTCACCTGTGTCGACGCTTGCGTGGTCAGCCTCATCATCAATCAAAAGCAGGGGTAGGTGAGTGACGATGCGACGACCCTTTTCTGTATCGTGAACATTTGTAACGTGGATACGAATCCATTGGAGCAGTCGCTCCAAGACGGTCTTGTTTTTCTTGACAACGAACAGCCAGGGGCGCTGCTCCGGGGTGATCCCCAGTTTCTGCGCGATGCCCGCGTTGAAGTCGCCAGTGTTGGTCCGGTTAGTGGCGTAGTTGGGGCGTATCGATGGGTCGCCATCTATTTCGCCGACTCCGATTGGAACCATGTCTTCAGGGACGGGCTGTGTCTCAAATCCCAGGAAGGCTTCGTCCAGGCGCATCTGGGTCTGAGAACGCAGATTGTTGTGCAGTCCTGCGAGGACAATGATGATCTTGTATCCTGCATCGGCACCCTTGCAGATCAATCCACTGTAGTGTCCTGTCTTTCCTGACTGGACATGACCGACCACCAGCCCACGGCGATTCCAGGACCCATTACGCCGGGGATCCTCCAGCAGGGCCAGGACTGTGTCGGTAGATTTGTCCAGAGCCTCAATGGCTCTATAGGAGAGCTTGCGTTCCATCCATTCCCGGTAACGCTGCCAATAGCGCCAGTCCCGCTTGCGGGACGCCACCAACCAAGCTTCATGGCCGATGTCGCTCTTGAGGCTGACGTCTTTCCCGATCCAGAGACTGAAGCGGCGGATGAGCTCATCTATAACCGCATCTCTATCCAGGCCGTTACCCCACTGGGGTTTCATGGCGAGGACCATTCCTATCTTTTCAGCGATCAATTCCGGCGTGATGGATGTTTTGTCAGCTTCGTCGAGCAATAACTCCTGAACGAACTTGACGATCTTTTGGCGGGTCTCTTCGGCTGTTGCAGTCATTGATTTCCTGAATCCAGTGTGTCTGGTAGCGCCGCGACGAGTTCCTGGTAGTTGTTGAAAGGTTCAGTGTGAAGAAGTTGCTCGCGGGCAATCTCTGGAGACATTCCTTTCTTGAGCACGAGATTCCGGTACATCACCGAAAGCACAGCCTGGACTTCGGAGGAATGCGTGCCGGAGAACCCGGTTCTTGGTGTTTCTTGCCCATCAGTTGTGTCCAACCAGATGCGCTGTACCGGTAGGGTTTCTTCAAGAACCCTTAGCATTGCCCTGACCTGATGCGCGAAGGAGCCGGCCTCACTCAGGACGGCGCTGACGGCCGGGTGCGAATCTTCGATCCGGTAACGCATGCCTCCCTTGAAGTGCTCGGCTCGCCAGGCCTGCGCGACAGGCTTGGCTCCGCTTTGTCGGATCGGCTGTCCACGATGCGCAAAAACCCTGCGGGCCCGCGCTCGGGTGTCCTCTGCGAGCCGAATCAGTTCCGCGCGAACTGAGACAGGAGGCCTGGCGGTCGATTTTCGAATATCGATTTTCCAATCGATGTCCGCGGTGTTTGAGATGTCAAGTCTAATTCGGGCAAGCCTGTGCGCCTCCTCTTTCGTCCACGAGCGCGCGGAGCCAAGACTGAGCCAGCTGCCCGCAAGCAACAGGCGTTCGTTTCGGTAGACGTAGAATCCCTGCTGCGCCGTCCATCCATCGGGCCCGCCCGCCGACTGTACTTCGTGGGGGGCGAGGCGATCTTTGTGCGGTAGTACGTGGCACTGCACCTCCGTGCCTCCTCCTGCGAGGAGTCGGACGACGGGGGAACTCCAGGTCGCGGGGTGCTTGGCCAGGAACGGATCCCACGGGGCTACCGCCTTTCCGTTCATGAACAGCCTCAGCCTGGGGCGCGGCCCATCCAAATAGCGATGGAAGACCATGGCGAGATGATATTCGACTGTGTCCATTAGGTTTAGGAAGTCCTGGGCGGTGAATCCAGGTGTGACAATCCGGTCCAGCCGTTCCCAGACAACAATGGTTCCCTTGTCTATCTCCTTCAGCGATTGAAGCAGTTCCTCGGATCCTTCTGCTGGTCCTTCAAGGAGATGCCAACCATCGTCTGAACTGGCAGCGAGCACATCCAGGTCCCATCGAAGGCAGTTCAGTTGACCGCTTTTGAGGCTGGCTACAGTCAACCTGCGGCACTGGGAAAATGATGCAGTCTTGAGTCCCAGTCCGAACCGTCCGAGATCGCCCGCCCTACGCTGGTCTAACGGGCTTTTTTCGCCAAGCCGCATCGCGAGATCGAGTTCCTGGGCATTCATGCCCTGGCCGTCATCCAGGATTGCAACATGACTGTGTGTGCCGTCCCATCTGAAGGTGAGTTCGACACGCCCGGCTCTGGCTGACATGCTGTTGTCGATGATGTCGGCCAACGCTGTGGCTGCAGAATAGCCCAACCCACGGAGTGCCTCCAACATGGCCGACGCTCGTGGCGGAGCGGAGCGGGACCTTGGAGGAGGCCGCGAGTGTGTGGCATCCTTTTCCATCACAATAACCCCTCGACGATCTTGATTCGGCTGGGGTGCGCCAATTTTTCAAGTCCCTTTCCCTCTATTTGTCGGGCGCGCTCCCGGGTAAAATTGAAGTGCGTCCCAACCTCTTCAAGGGTATGCTCGTTGACCCCAATTCCGAAGCGCATGCGAATGACGGTCGCCTCCTTTGGTGAAAGTTGCTCAAGGAGCTTTCTGACTGCCACCTGCATGGTCGAACTTGCGATGCTTTCCTCCTGAGGAGGAGTACGCTGTACGATGTATTCATCGAGCGCCCTCAACCCATCCTCTGTTTCCATCGACAGCGGTTCCTGCTGTGTTGCGAGGATCTGCCAAGTCTTTTCCAGGGGTAGCCCCAGCAGTCCGGAGAGTTCCTCTGGGGTCGCATCACGCCCTGACAAGTTGAAGATATTGACTTGCTCTTTCAATGCCTTTCTGAGTTGATCCAGTCGATGGACTGGTAGGCGAATGAGTCGAGATGTGTCAGCAGTAGCGCGACTGATTGACTGCCGTATCCACCAGGTCGCATAGGTTGAGAGTCTTGCGCCTCGGCGGTAGTCAAAGCGCTCAATTGCCTTTATCAGGCCCAGGTTGCCTTCTTGGATGCGATCCATTAGTGATAGGCCGCCGTATTTCTTGGCGATGAATATCACTAGTTTTAGATTTGCTTCAATCAGGCGCTGTCTTGCATTGTGCGCTTTCGCGAGCCCGGCATTCATCCGCAGCCTGGCTGTGCTTCCGCGCAGGTCAGACTCGACAGCACGGCGAAGCCTCGCCACGAGGCTTTGAGAAGGCCTGATCGCAGCCAACTGCTCCCCCAGCGTCTTGGCAAGCTTCGAGCCCTGCATGTCGGGACCGAGCGTAGCTAGCTCCCGACATACGGTTCGAACTATCTCGATGTGCGACTGTAGTTCCAGAGGGATATGTGGCGCCGAGCCGAATGACTGAAGGGCGTCACCGCCATGGTCCACATCATTCTCTATAGGCAATCGCTCTTCGGAGGACGTCTCCCCTGCTTCGTCAAACTCGACGAGCACCCCTAATGGGAGGTCGCCACATGCTACTTCATCCATAATGACGAGGAGTTCGGAGATTGCTGCCGGTGAGTTGGTGATGGCCACTAACGCTTCTTTCATCCCATCTTCCATCGCCATTCTCAATGCGACCTCGCCCTCGCGATCCAGGCGGTCCTTGGGAAGACTGCGAACGTAAAGCGCGAGTGGGTCCGTATCGTTCGAGTTCAGTGTCTGCAGGAAGCTGAGCGCCTCGCTTGCCACCTCGTCGTATTGCTCATCGTATTCGTCGTCTTTTGTATTCTCATCAGGATCGAGCACGTCTGGAACTAGAGGAGTGTCATCTATGGTGACACCCAAGTCGCCCAGCATGATGCGAAGGTTGGCCTCAAATCGCGAATCCCGCTCTTCCCAGTCATCGTCGTTCCCAGGTGATGCGTCAGCGATGCACCAAGCTGGGAGTCGCCCCTCACGAAGGGCCTTTACGATGAGAGACCTGAGCGCCCAATCCGTTTCTCGTCCCCGCTTTGCCCTGTGTCCCAGAGCACTGAGCGCATTAGGCAGGCTGAGCTCGATGTCGTCCCAGTTTTTGTCGGTGTCGAACGGTGCATGCCGGGATAACTGCCATTGTAATCCACCAGCCGCCACTAGACACGCAGGATCGGATGGCGGTGGTGGTGCCTCAATCTCCTCCTCCCACGCGGCAAGATCCACAGCGTCGCTGAGGTCCAGCTCCTTGGAGGGGGCAAGAGTCAGGTGTTTCGAGTCCTCTCTTGGATCTTCAAACGTGCGGATGGGCAGTAGCTGCCTGGGCTGCTCAACAGGCGGCTCAGAAGTCGGGACAGGAGCGCCGCAAGGGGAGGGAGCCTTCCGTAGCAACTCCACAACAGCTGATTGTCCCTTGGCGCCTGCGACGGAGAGTGCATCGTTCCCGTCGCAATCTCTGAGGGATGGGTCCGCTCCCGCCTCCAGTAACAGCCTGCAGATTTCGACATGGCCCCTGGATGCGGCAAGAATCAGCGGCGACCTACCTTTCTCGTCGGTCGCGTTGACGTTCACACCGCGTCGAATGTGCAATTCTACAGATGGTTTGCCCCCGGCGAGCACAGCCATTCTGAAAACTGGGAGCAAAGGTTTTCGCTGGACGCGTACCGGCTCATTCATGGCATCCCCATGGGCCTCGTCAGGTCAGCTTTTCGTCGTGCTCGACTGCCTTCAGCTGTGCCTCCACGAGTACGGAATGGTGCACCATGTCCGGGGAGTCTGTCGAGTAACGCGAACCGGTTTTCCTATGTGCGCTTGTTCTCGTGGGGCATTGATTGGGGGCATGCTGACCCGTGAGTACAACCGCACCCTTCCTCGTGGAGTATGTAGCGTAGTGATACGCACTCATGGTGTGAGGACGGGTTGAGGCTGGGGGCTCCTCAACCGCAACTGTGCGGTGCGCGGGGTGAACAGGAGGGGGGACGAGGCTTAGTCCCCCTCCTGCTTCGGAGTAGCCAGTGAGGCTGCCGCTTGGTAGGGTCACGAGCGTGAGCGGAGTCCGGGTACTCGATCTCTTTTGTGGTGGCGGCGGTAGCAGCTACGGCGCCCTATTGGCGGGCTGTGAAGTCGTGGCAGGGGTAGATGCGTGGGACGTCGCATCAAACACCTGGAGAGCCAACTTTCCGCGCGGAAAAGCCATCTGCGCCAAACTCGAAGGTGAAGGGGTCCTTCCTGATGTTCAGTCCCTAGGGCGTATTGATCTGCTTCTCGCATCGCCTGAGTGTACGAACCATACGTGTGCCAAGGGGGCAAAGCCCCGGTCTGAGGATAGCAAGGCCACTGCGATGCAAGTGCTCAACTACGCTGGGAGCCTGCGGCCAACGTGGATCGTTGTGGAAAATGTCGTGCACATGCGCTCGTGGGCTCGGTATCCGGAGTTCATTGAGGGGCTTGAGTCTCTTGGCTACGGCGTGACGCCGCTCGTGGTGGATGCTGCGGACGTCGGCGTGCCTCAATCCAGGAGGAGACTCTTTTTGGTTTGCCGCCTTGGAGAAGAGCCGCGCATCCAACTTCCCATCAGGGATGACCAAGCGCGAGTGCCCGTCCGGCGGATCCTCGATAGGAAGGGTACTTGGGATGCTCAGTTGCTCTACAAACCGGGTCGAGCAAAGGCCACTTTGGAGCGGGCAGAACGCGCCATGGCCGCGCTCGGGAAAAACGAGAGGTTCCTTATTGTTTACTATGGTACAGATGGATCAGGTGGATGGCAGTCTCTTGATGTTCCTCTGCGAACCATTACTACGCTAGATCGCTTTGGGCTGGTCGAGCCAGGGACGGCGGGACCTACATTGCGAATGCTGCAAGTCCCCGAACTCCGAAGGGCTATGGGCTTCGACGAGAAATTTCATATGAATCAGGGCAGCCGCCGGGACCGCATCAAGATTCTTGGAAATGGCGTGTGTCCCCCTGTGATGAGAGAGATTGTGCATGCCCTTCTGCGCGAGTCACACAGGGCGTGGCGACCATCACAACTAGCTCCAGGAAAGCTCAACAGCGCAGTGCTTGGATAGACGTCATTCAGACTTGGGAGTCCGTTGCCACGGGTGTGGCTCCCATCCTGATCATGCTGCGCGCCGCACCTCGGCCCTCTGCGGCGCAAGCGTGAGGTGCATGGCAGCGTCCCACCGTTCCGAGAGCACCAGGGCGCGCAAGTCCAGGATGTGCTGGCCAGACGCCTCCTTCCAGCGGGCGCCAGGGCGCTTCATGCGCAGGGTGACGAGAGACTTGCAGGTGGCCTCCACGTTGCCGCTGCCAATGGGGAGTCCCCGTGCTCGGGCCTCGGCATAGTGCATTCGCTCGCCATGGTTCTCCAGGTAGGTGAGGGCCTCGTGCACCGGCTGGCAGTCACCGAGGACGACATGCCGCTTGCCGCTTGCGTGCAACGCCATGGCAATCGTCCACGACGCTCCGGGCGTGTTGAGCAAAGACAGCTTCCACTTCTCACGCAGCGCGGAGGCCTTCTCTCCCCCAGCCACCACGCGAGCCGCACGCCCGAGCTTCTCCATGAGGTGCCAGAAGTCCACCAGGCGCACCGGCTTCTTGGCCGAGGGGGCATGGGTGGCGAGCGCCTCGTCCAGCAAGGCGTGCAACTCGGGAGCGCCATCGGTGAGGACGGCGACGTACAGGCCGCGCCGTCTGGAAACCAGGGCCTGGACGTCGAGGGCCAGGCGCTCGGCCAACCCGCGGGCCTCGCCCCGCGGCATCCGCCCGTAGCGCAGGGTGCCCAGCGCTTCGCCGTGGGCGTCATGGAAGGTGAGGCAGGCCGCGTAGGCCATGCGCCAGACGACGTCCACCGGGCGCGTGGGGGCGCCCTTGCGAGGACGGCCCACTGGCCGCCGCTTCGGCTCCTCCATCGGCACGGCCACCCTGTCCATGCTGACGCTCACGCCGCGAGTGCCTCGGGGCACTCTCAGCTCCCGGGCCAGCGCCGCCTCCACCCGAGGCCGCTGGCCGCCATACAGCGCTCCCACCGCATGCCCCACCCGCTCGAAGGAGGCTCGGCAATAGGGCAGCACACCCACCTGACGCGCCGTCGCCTCTGCCTCTCGCGACGTGCCTCGCGCCAGCAGGTACGCCATGGGCACCGCCGCCTCCGGTAACCAGCCGTCAGCCACGCACCCGGCTTGGACGCTGACGGTGTCCACCGTGGGGCCATTGCGCTCGCCCACCCGCCGATAGAGGCTTCTCTCTATTTCGACGGGCCCTTGCCGCGTCTTGTACGTCGCCGGGTACCGTCCGACTCGGACGTAGGGCTGGCCTTCGATGAGGACCTGGGCCGTGTCGAGGTCGAGCCCTCGAAGCAACCTCCGCTTCATCAACCGCTCCGTCTTCTCCGCTCCGGCATTCACCTCCTGCCACGCGGCGTCGAACGCGGCCAGGTCCCCTCTGCTCGCACCCTCCACCCCTTGGTGGGCGCGCTTCAGCGTCTCCTCCAGCGCCTTGACGCTGTCCTCGAACCCTTCCGGCACTTCGATGGTGACCTTCGGCATCGTCTGATGTCCTCCGGTGGCACAACCCGCCAGAAGCCTCTCATTCTACCGACCACCAGGCACCCGGCGAGCCCCCTGCCTGGTCGCTCACTCGTTGCTCAGTTCCAGAGCCACACCCGTCCGTTGCCACTTGGCTGTTACTCTACGTCCAACGGTTTGCCGAAGTGGTTGCTCGGCCCGTAATGGCACAAGGCTGCGACGCTCCCATTTTGTTGCTTCATCGACAGACTCAACTAGGATGACGCGCCAGTCCATCTGCGGTTTCCAGTGCGGGGTGATTAGCGCCGATTGCACGCGTGAGACCATGTGCGCGGTTGCCTCAATCGCTTCGTGTTCCCAGATTCGGACGACCCTCCACCCCAAAGATTCTAGCTCCAGGGTTTGGCGCCGATCTCGTTCGATGTTCTCTCGGAGTTTCTGCCTCCAGAAAAATTCATGCGAGCGTGGTCGGACATAGTGGTCTGGGCAGCCATGCCAGAAGCAGCCATCAATGAATACGGCAACGCGCTTCGTCGCAAAAACCACATCGGGTTTCCCGACAGGCGTCCTCGTGTGCAACCTGTAGCGCAATCCAGCACGCCAGAGCGCGGATCGAAGCTTGCGCTCTGGCGTGGTGTTCTTGCCCTTGATGCGGGCCATTTGCTCGGATCTTGAAAGCGCCATAGCTCTTCGATAGCCATAGAACTGGAGCGGACTTGAAGACAGCGCGCCGAACGTTTTAGGCAATGTTTTCGTGGACAAAGACGATGTCCGAAGCTGGACTGCATTGAGGGGGGATGTTTGGAAACCAGGACATGGCCCATCCATGTGATAGCTATAGCGTTCCTGACACGCCCTTATCAGAACCCCGCACCGTTCACCCGCCGCCCAGGCGAAGCCTCAACACCGGCTGACAGCTGCGTATGCGGCACCCAGCTCCCCGTGGCGCTCCCATCCGGGTTCCGGTTGTAGGAGACACCCACCGTCGTGTCCTGATACCCCGCGCTGTCCTGCACGGTGTTGTCCGGACGCACCAGGTACACGGTGTCGCCGCTGCTGCCCACGTTGACGCCCCGGTTGAAGTACAGCCCGCCTCCCGAGGCCGCCGTGGCGTTCGTCACGCCCCCGGGCACCGCCGTCGGGCCCGAGTACACGACATACGACTTGCCCGGCTGAATCATCGTCCCCGCGGGGAACACGTGCCGCGTGTCATCCTCGCCCGCGTAGGAGCTGGCGTCGTGAACCTTCCATCCGCCCAGGTCCACCGCAGTGGTGCCCGCGTTCACCAGCTCGACGAACTGCTGGTCATAATCCGGCGTGCTCGTCCCCGGGATGTTGTGCGACTGCGGCAGGTACTCATTGATGAACACCTTGTACTGCGTCCCGCCGGTCCCCGTTCCACCGCCTCCCGCATTGCCGAGGTTGAAGCGGCTGATGATGGGGTAGTGGTCGGACGTGTTGTTCCGGTAGCCCGTGATGTTCGGCCGCAGCACCTGGGTCGAGTTGGGGACATATCCGGCCCACAGCTCATTGGTGACGAGCTGATGGTCGATGAACGTGCTGCGGCTCGCCGTGCTGCCAATGCCCGCCTCGGACAGGGCCTGGGTGGTGAACTTGTAATTGGCCGAGTCGTTCACGAAGTTGCGGAACGGCGATTCAAACTTCAGCCCGGTGTTGGGATTGGTCGCGATGGACGCATCCACGTCGTCATTCCAGTCACCCACCACCATGGCCCGCTGCGTGGGCAGGCGGACGTCCAGGTAGTCCTTGATCGCCATGGAGGCAGACAGGCGCCGCGCGTAGTCGTCGGGACCGGCGAGCGCCTTCATGTGGATGACCAACGCCGTCACGTCCACGCTGGCGCCGCCGCGCTGGATGCGCAGGTCCACGCGCAGCGGCGGACGCCCGCCGAAGTCGTAGTCGTGGTTCAGCAGCACCACGTCCGCCCGCAGCACCTGCACCACGTCCGACTTGAACAGCACGCCCACCTTCTGCTCGTTGGCCGCGTAGTAGCTCGACCCCGACGACACCCGCGAGCCGTCGTCCGCCAGGAAGCCGTCGTAGCCCGGCAGCCGCGCCTTCAGCGCGTTGAACTGCGCCGTGCTGACAATCTCCGCCAGCCCCCAGAAGTCCACGCCCGCGTCGGCGAGGACGGCCTGCGCATTGGCCAACTGCAGCGGCTCGTCGTTGGGCCCATAGTCCGGGTCCCCGAACCACTCGATGTTCCAGTTCCCCACCGACAGCGGAAAGCTCCCATCCGGCGCGCCCCCGTCCGGCGTCTGCCCGGGACCCACCACCTCCAGCCCCAGCTGGACCTCGGCCTCGGCGCCGTGGGCGTCATGGACCCGCAGGGTGATGGGATGGTTCCCCTCGCCCTGGGCCTGACCCGTCAGCACGCCCGCGGCGCTCAACGCGATGCCCGTGGGCAGCGACCCCTCCACCAGCTCCCACTGAAGGGGAGGGCGCCCGCCCGTGGCGACCAGGACGTGCTCGTAGCTGTCCCCCGCCGTGGCGGCGGGGAGCCCGTCGGTGGTGACCTCCGGGCGTGGATAGATTCTCAGCGCGTACGTCCGCACGTTCTCCAGGCCGTCCGCGTCCCGCACCGTCACGGTGACGGCGAAGTCACCGGCCTCGTTGCCCGGCCCCTGCAGCCGCCCCTCTCCCGTATAGAAGGAGAAGCCCTGCGGCGGCGGCGACACCGTGTAGCGCAGGGGTGGCTCGCCCCCGGACGCGGTGAACATGGCTTCGTAGGCAAGGCCCACCGTCGTCGGAGACAGCTCGACCGCGGGCAGACGGGGTCCCCCCGAGGTTCCACGTCCCTCGGAGCAGGCGCACAGCAAGGTGAGGACGGCGAGCATCCCCGCCATTCGGCAAAACGGCATGTCGGCGGGCTCCAGCGCGGGCCTCGAGGAGTGGGGCCCGCGACGCGCCCACTCTAGCCCCGACGGACACCCGTATGCACGAAGCGCGTCGCGCGAAAGGCAATGGCCGCCGTCATCGTTCGTATTTCAAGCAAGCGCTGGAAGGTTTTGCGCTCCGGGCAGCCGTGGAGTGGAATGGTTTTTTCGGGGGGATGTCCGCCCCATGGAGGACACAGCACATGGCCAACAAGTGGGACAAGCAGCTGATGGACTTCCTCAAGCGCACCGGTGACGAGCTCAAGCGCACCACCGATGACCTGCGCGGAGAGGCAGAGCGCCTCCTCAAGGAAGTGAAGGACCCCCAGAACCAGGCCAAGGTGAAGGAGGGCCTGGAGCAGCTGCGCACCTGGGCCGCCAGCACCAGCAAGGTGGCCGCGGAGAAGATTGAAGTCGCGGTGCGTCAGGTCGAGGGCGCCGTCGAGCGCGCCTTCACGAACGAGGAGGGCGGCGAGCAGGCCACCTCCTCACGTCCCGCCCAGGCGCCGGCCGAGCCCACGGCCGAGCCCAAGACCCCCAAGGCCAGCGCCTCCCGCCCCGCCGCGAAGAAGGCCGGGGGCAAGTCCATTGGCCGCAAGAAGACCGCCGCTGCCAAGAGCCCCGCCACCAAGCCGGCGAAGAAGGCTGTTTCAGGTTCCAAGAAGACGATTGGCCGGCCCAAGAAGCCCACCGCCGGAGCGTGAAGTTCCGCTGAACGTGAAGCCCGCCTGCTCGGGGGCAGGCCGGTTTCCTTCGTCCTTCTCGACATTTGGAAGGTCCCGCGGCGCGTGAGATAGTACGCGCCGTGGCCGGCTCGAACGACAAGAGCAGAATCCAGACAGATATCGGGCAGGACGTCATCGACGCGGCGGTCCGCAGCGTCGAGCGTCACATGGACGAAGAGGACGAAGTCACCGTCATCGAGGTGGGGGCTTCCAGCCCGTCCACCCCGGTGGAGGCCGAAGCGTCCCCGTCCCCCGAAGACACCGCTTCTCCGCCCCCCGACGCAGAGGCGCCCCCGTCCGAGGACGTGGCCGCGCTCCGCCAGGAGGTGGAGTCCCTCAAGGCCCAGCTCGAGTTCAGCCAGGCCAAGGGGCGCGAGACGATGGAGCGCCTGCGCGAGGCCCACGAGCGTGCGAAGGAGGCGCAGGAGCGCACCGTGCGTCACGCCGCGGACCTGGAGAACTACCGCAAGCGCGCGCAGAAGGAGAAGGAGGAGGTCCAGCGCTTCGGCTCGGAGAAGCTGCTCAAGGACCTGCTCCCGGTGATGGACAACCTGGACCGCGCGCTCGACGCCGCGGCCAAGACGCCGGACCTGGACAGCTTCGAGAAGGGCGTGGCCATGACGCGCAAGTCCTTCGAGGACGCGCTGGGCCGCCACGGCGTGAAGGGCTTCAGCGCCAAGGGACAGCCCTTCGACCCGCGCCTCCATGAGGCCATCCAGCAGGTGGAGACGGCGGACGTCCCCGCCGGCCACGTGGCCCACGAGGTCGTGCGCGGCTTCTATCTGAATGAACGGCTGGTGCGTCCGGCCATGGTCGTCGTCGCGCGCGCGCCGGCTGAGCCGGTCGCCGCCGCGGAGCCGCCGGCCACCGCCGAACCCGCCACCGCCACGACCGACACCGAGGCGCCCGCCGCGCCCGCGCAGTCCGAGAACTCTTCCGGGGGGAGTCAGTAACCAACATGGGCAAGGTGATTGGAATCGACCTTGGGACGACCAACTCGTGCGTCGCCGTCATGGAGGGCGGCGAGCCGGTGGTCATCCCCAACAGCGAAGGCAGCCGGACCACGCCTTCCATGGTGGGCTTCACCGACTCCGGCGAGCGCCTGGTGGGGCAGATCGCCAAGCGGCAGGCCATCACCAACCCGGAGAACACCGTCTTCGCGGCGAAGCGGCTCATCGGCCGCAAGCTCGACTCGCCCGAGGCCAAGAAGGCCATTGGCGTGTCGCCTTTCAAGGTGGCCTCCAGCCCCAACGGCGACGCGTGGGTGGAGATTCGCGGCAAGGGCTACAGCCCGCCGGAGGTCTCCGCCATCGTCCTGATGAAGATGAAGCAGACGGCGGAGGACTACCTCGGTGAGCAGGTCTCCGAGGCGGTCATCACCGTCCCCGCCTACTTCAACGACAGCCAGCGTCAGGCCACCAAGGACGCCGGCCGCATCGCCGGGCTCAACGTCCTGCGCATCATCAACGAGCCCACCGCCGCGGCCCTGGCCTACGGCCTGGACAAGGTGCAGGAGGGTGGCACCGAGCGCATCGCCGTCTACGACCTGGGCGGCGGCACCTTCGATATCTCCATCCTGGAGCTCAACGCTGGCGTGTTCGAGGTGAAGAGCACCAACGGCGACACGTTCCTGGGCGGCGAGGACTTCGACCAGCGCCTCATCGACTACCTGGCCAAGCGCTTCGCGGAGGCCAACAACGGGCTGGACCTGCGCAAGGACCGCATGGCGCTCCAGCGCCTGAAGGAAGCCGCCGAGCGCGCCAAGCACGAGCTGTCCAGTGCGCCGGAGACGGAGGTGAACCTGCCGTTCATCACCGCCGATGCCTCCGGTCCCAAGCACCTGACGGAGACGGTGGACCGCGCCACCTTCGAGGCGCTGGTGACGGACCTCATCGACCGCACCATCGAGCCGTGCCGGATTGCCCTGAAGGACGCGGGCATTCCCGCGCAGCAGATCAACCAGGTGCTGCTGGTGGGCGGCATGACGCGCATGCCGCGCGTGCAGGCGAAGGTGAAGGAGTTCTTCGGCCGGGAGCCGCACAAGGGCATCAACCCGGACGAGGTCGTCGCCGTGGGCGCGGCCATCCAGGGCGGCGTGCTCAAGGGCGAGGTGAAGGACGTCCTCCTGCTGGACGTGACGCCGCTGTCGCTCGGCGTCGAGACGGCGGGCGGCGTGTTCACCAAAATCATCGACAAGAACACCACCATCCCCTGCAAGAAGAGCCAGGTGTTCTCCACCGCCGTGGACAACCAGCCCCTGGTGAGCGTGCACGTGCTCCAGGGCGAGCGTGAGATGGCGGCGGACAACAAGACGCTGGCGCGCTTCGAACTGGTGGGCATCCCCCCGGCGCCGCGCGGCGTGCCGCAAATCGAGGTGTCGTTCGACATCGACGCCAACGGCATCGTCCACGTCAGCGCCAAGGACCTGGGCACCGGCAAGGTCCAGCAGGTGCGCGTGGTGAGCAACTCCGGCCTGTCCGAGGCGGAGATCCAGGGGATGATCTCCGACGCGCAGGCGCACGCCTCCGACGACAAGAAGAAGAAGGAGCTGGCGGAGCTGCGCAACAACGCCGACGGGCTCATCTACACGACGGAGAAGAGCCTGGAGGAGTACGCCAGCCTCCTGTCGGAGACGGACCGCGAGGAAATCAAGGTGGACCTGGAGCGCCTCAGGGAGGTGCTCAACACCTCCGACGTGGCGGTGCTCAAGGAGTCCTTCCAGCGCCTGGAGGGCAGCGCCTACCGCATCGCGGACGCCATCTACACGGGGCAGGCGAGCTGAGCGCTCGCAATCGCCTCCGCGCTCCAGCGTAGACCGTCTGCCGCGCAGTCAGGCCCCCTGGAGCGCATCAATGGACGTCACCGAAGGCATTGTCATGTTCCTCATCACCGCCATGGTGGTGGGGGTGCCCCTGTTCGGGCTCACGCTTCGCTTCTCCCTCAAGCCCCTGGTGGAGGCCTTCATCCGGCTGAAGGAGGCCCAGCACGGTGGCATGGAGGTCCGGCTGCTCCGCGAGCGCGTGGCGCACCTGGAGCGCGTGCTGGAGGTGCACGGGCTGATGGATGACCCCCTGCCCCGCGCGCTCCGCTCCAGCGCGCCCGAGCACCTCCCCGCCGTGGCGTCGTTGAAGGGCCGGGAGCGCGTGTAGCCGCCTGGGCTGGCTTCGGGTTTCCTGAAAAGGACGTCCCGGGTGTTGAATGGGCCCGTGGAATTTCCCTCACTCGAGGAAGAGGTCGTTTTTCTCCGCGGGCTGGTCTCCGTGCATCGGATGGCCGACGTCATCCTGGAGGACTGCCTGGAGCGGGGCCTGGACCTGGACTCCGGGCTGGACGTGTTTCTCACGCAGTGTGCCCGGCTGGTGCATGCGCGCGCGGGCTTCGTGTCCCTGCGGGGGACGCGGGGCCCGGTGCTGACGCGGGTGCTGGGCGAGCCCGGCGTGGACGTCCTGGAGGCGGCCCACTGGCAGGGGGTCCGCAAGCTGGAGGACGGCCGGACGCTCTTCTGCGCGCGGCTGGCCCTGGGCAGCCTGGTGCTGGGGGGCCTGGGGCTGGTGGTGGAGGGCACCTTCGACGGCGGCGGCGGCCTGGTGATGAAGCTGGTGGAGGCCATTGGCGAGCAGCTCGACACCGCCGTGCTGGGCTTCCTCGCGCTGACGGACGGCAAGGGCGCGCTGGAGCGGCTGGACGCGCTCACCACGGCGCCTCCGCCGGCGTCGCGCGGGCACATCGGCCGCTACGAGGTGGTGACGCCGCTGGGCACCGGGGGCATGGCGCAGGTGCTGGTGGCGCGGACCCGGGGCCCGGAGGGCCTGGGCCGGCTGGTGGCCCTCAAGCGCATCCTCCCGCACCTGTCCGCGGACCCCTCCGTCGTCCAGCAGTTCCTGGACGAGGCGCGCATCGGCCTGCGGCTCTCCCACCCCAACCTGGTGCACGTCTACGACTTCGGCGAGGCCGAGGGCGCATACTACATCGCCATGGAGCTGGTGCGCGGCGTGGACCTGGAGCGGCTCCTCCACGCGGCCAAGGGCCCGCTGGAGACGGCGCACGCGGTGGGCGTGGTGTGCCAGGGGCTGGCGGGGCTGCATGCGGCGCACGTGCTGCAGGGCGAGGACGGCGCGCCGCTCGAGCTGGTGCACCGGGACTTGTCCCCGCACAACCTCATGGTGGGGTTCGACGGACGGGTGAAGGTGCTGGACTTCGGCGTGGCCAAGGCCCGCGCCCAGCGCACGGTGACGCTGCCGGGCATCGTGAAGGGCAAGCCGCTGTACATGTCCCCCGAGCAGGCGCGCGGCATGAAGCTGGACGCGCGCAGCGACCTGTTCGCCATGGGGCTCGTCCTCTATCAGGCGCTCACCGGCGCGCGGGCCTTCGAGAAGCCTGACGAGCTGGCCACCATGCACGCCATCTGCGACGAGCCCCTTCCTCCGCGCCCTTCGCACATCTCCCGGGCGCTGTGGAGCGTGCTGGAGACGTCGCTGGCCAGGCGCCCCGAGGCCCGCTTTGGCAGCGCGCGGGAGATGGCGGACCGGCTGGCGGATGCCTGCCGTCCGGCGAGCGACTCGGAGCTGGCGCGGCTCATGGAGCGGCGCTTCCCCGACCGGGCTCGCGAGTTCCAGCAACTGGGCCGCTCGCCCGCCACGGGCAACCCCATGGGAGGGCTGGCCGTGGACGAGACGCCCCTCATGCGCCCGCCGCTCGTGAAGTCCTCGCCCTGACGGTGAGCGGGGAAGCCGGGCCCCCCTCGGGAGGAGAGCGGGGCCCGGGCGGCGCGCTCAGTATCCGCGCTTGAGCGGGTCGTCGGAGGGCGCGTTCAACGTGCGCGCGCGCTCCTCGCCCTCGGTGCGGATGTCCACCTCTTCCCGCCGCACGTGCTCGGAGATGTGGCGTTGCTCGTCGACCTCGTCCTTGTGGATGACGACCTCCTCGTCGACGACGGCGCGCTTCTGGACCTCGACCTCCTCGGCGCGCAGCGGGACGACGACGGTCTCCTCCTGGAACGAGGCGTTCATCGCCGGGCGTCCCGGGCTCACGTCCCGGCGCTCCACGCGGACGCGCTCGCGGCGCACCGGGACGTCCACCTCCCGGTCCTCCTCCACTACGTCCTTGTGGACGCGGACCTCACCGGCCTGCACGTCCCGCTTGAGCACGTCCATCTCTTCCCTGTGCAGGGGGATGGTGACGTCCTCCTCGCGGCCGTGGAGGCCCCGCGCGCCCACCGCGGTGTCCGCGCCGGTGCCGTAGCGGGCATCCGGGCCCAGGCGTGTGTCGTAGCCCGCGTCGTAGGTGCCCTTGCGGCCCGCCGTGTCCGTGGTGGCTCCCATGCCCACCGCGCCCGGGCCCACGCCCGCGCCGCCCCCCGTGCCGGCGATGGCGCCCGTGCGGTCCTCATCCGTCAGCCGGCTCAGCGCCTCCTTGCCGTGGCTGAGGATGATCTCCGAGCCGTCGATGCGACTGACTTCCGAGTACCGGACCAGGTAGTCCTTCGGGAAGAAGAGGCCCTTCTCGATGTGGAACTCGCTCTCACCGACGGCGAAGACCTTGCCGAGCTTCTCGCCGTCGATGCTGCGGACGACCATTCCTTCCTTGATGTCGCTGCGTTGGTACATGTCTGGCTCCTCGTGACCGGGGCGGGTGGACCTGCTGGCCACACCCTGAGCCCCGGCGCTGGTGGAGGCCTCGCGTGCGAGCGCGAGGCCCTGGGGTTTCCACCCCGGTCATCATGGAAGGTGTGAGCGCCTCGTCCTGGCGACAGGGGCCGAGGACGCAGTGCCAGTTGGCCTGCCACCGCGCCTGCCCGCCCGAACGCCCGCCTGTCCTTTCGCCTGCCCGGGTGTCACCGCGCCGGCGGCGGGGGCCCGGGGCTTCTCAGGGCGCGGCGGTCCACCCCATCTTCAGGCGAGGTGCGTCCGGGCCGCGTGCCGTGAGCACCCAACGGGAGACCGTCATGAGGAGCAGGCAGGGGACCTGGGTGCCGTGGCGCTGGAGTGACTCGTGGGTGGGAGGCGCCGCCGCGGGCGTGGGGGCGCACCTGGTGGTGCGTGGCCTCCACCGGCTGCTCCGCCCGGACCTGCGAGGCCCCGTGGTGGGCGCGGCCTGCGCCTCCGGGGTGCTGGGCGCCCTGGTGGCGGGCCGGCGCGCGCGCGGCCGACTCCGGCCGCCGCCCGCCCTGGCCCTGGTGCCCGGCCCGCCGGCCGCTGCCTGCGTGCCCGCGGCGCTGGAGACGGACCCGGCGCGTCCCCGCGCGCCCCTGGAGCGGGTGCTCCGCCGCGGGCCGAATGGCCGGGAGCATCCCTGGAGCGAGCCCAGGCTGTCATGAGCCCGCGGACCACATCACACGAGAGGAGTCCTTCGATGCGCACGGACGTACGGGAAGGGATGCGGGTCTTCACCGCGGATGGGACCCGGTTGGGCACCGTGGTGGGGTGTGGCGGGGAGACCTTCGCCATCGAAGGGGGGCTGCTGCGGCTGAAGTCCTTCGCCGCGCGCTACGGCGACGTGGTGGACGTGCGCGGAGAAGACGTGCACCTGGGGCTGACGCGGGACGAGGTGGCGACGACGGAAGAGGCGTCGGAGCAGGCGCGGTCAGGTCACCCCGAAGCCGTGCTCTCCGCCGAGTTCGCGACGCCCGGCGAGCTCGTGGTGCCCCTGGCCCACGAGGAGGCCCATCCGCACGTGGTGGTGCGCGAGGCGGGGCAGGTGCGCATCCACAAGGTGGTGCGGACGGAGGTGCGGCACTTCTCCGTGCCCGTGCGCCGCGAGGAGCTGGTGGTGGAGCGGGTGTCCGAACAGGCGGTGGACGGCGAGCGCCCGCCGGCGCCGGAGGCCGTGGCGTCCGCCCGGCCGGTGCTGGAGGGGCTGGTGCCCTTCGAGGCGGGCACCTTCGTCATCCCCCTGCGCGAGGAGCGGGTGGAGGTCGCCAGGTCGGTTCATGTCTGGCAGGAGGTCGCGGTTTCCCGGTACACCGACGAGGTGCTCCGGCAGGTCCACGCCACCGTTCGGAAAGAGACGGCGGAAGTGGAGGAGCAGGGCGAGGTGCTCCACGACGGCCCGTTGGACGGGCTGCACTCCTGACTGACGCGCCGCACAGGGGGTGTGTGACGGGGGCACGGGACGGCTGCGAGCTTGACCCATGGAGAGGTGTCCCCTAGAAAACCAGGGCTTTGCCGTGTCTGTTTCCGCGAAGGGAAGCCCTGCATGCGACGACTTGCCCCGATGCTCCTCGCCGCGCTCGCCGTCATGGCGGCCGCTTGCGAGAAGAAGACGCAGCCTGCTCCTTCAGGTGAAGGAGGGACTCAGGCCGCGCAGGGGCAGGGGGCGGCGCCCGGGGGCGCTCCGGCGGACGCGGACAGCATCCTGCTGGGGCAGGTGGGCTCGCTCACCGGTGGCCAGGCCACCTTCGGCATCTCCACGCGCAACGGCATCGAGCTGGCCCTCAAGGAGGCCAACGCCGCGGGCGGGGTGAAGGGCAAGAAGCTGTCCATCCGCGTCTACGACAACCAGAGCAAGCCCGAGGAGGCCGCCCAGGCCGCCACGCGCCTGATTACCCAGGACAAGGTCGTGCTCATCCTCGGTGACGTGGCGTCGTCCAACTCGCTGGCCATGGCGGAGAAGGCGCAGGCGGCGGGCGTGCCGATGATTACGCCGTCCTCCACCAACCCCACCGTCACCGAGAAGGGTGACTACATCTTCCGCGTCTGCTTCATCGACCCGTTCCAGGGCTTCGTGATGGCGAAGTTCGCGCGGGAGAACCTGAAGCTGAACCAGGTGGCGGTGCTCCAGGACAACAAGAGCGCGTACTCCATTGGCCTGGCGGACGTCTTCAGGCGCAAGTTCACGGAGCTGGGCGGCAAGGTGACGGCCGTGGAGAGCTACAGCCAGGGCGACACCGACTACCGCGCCCAGCTCACCGCCATCCGCAAGTCGCAGCCGGAGGGCATCTACGTGCCGGGCTACTACAGCGAGGTGGGCATCGTCGCCCGCCAGGCGCGCGAGGTGGGCCTGAAGGTGCCGCTGATGGGCGGCGACGGCTGGGACTCCGAGAAGCTCTTCGAGCTGGGCGGCAGCGCCATTGAAGGCAGCTACTTCTCCAACCACTACTCGCCGGACAACCCGGACCCCCGCGTGCAGAAGTTCATCGCGGACTACAAGGCCGCGTACGGCGCGGTGCCGGACGCCCTGGCCGCGCTGGGCTACGACTCCGCCCGGGTGGCGGTGGCCGCCCTGGAGCGCGCCAAGGACCTGAGCGGCCCGGCCGTGCGGGACGCCATTGCCCAGACGAAGGACTTCCCGGGCGTGGCGGGCACGGTGACACTGGATGCCCAGCGCAACGCCGTGAAGTCCGCCGTCGTCCTCAAGGTCGAGGACGGCAAGACGCAGTACGTCACCACCATCAATCCCTAATGGCGCAGCTCCTCCAACACCTCATCAACGGTCTGGCCGCCGGCACCATCTACGCGCTCGTCGCGCTGGGCTACACGATGGTGTACGGCGTCCTGAAGCTCATCAACTTCGCCCACGGCGACGTCATGATGGTCGGCGTCTACATGGGCTACGCGACCGCGTTCGCGCTCGGGCGCGACATGCGCAGCTCCCTTGTGGGCGTGGCCGTCGTGTTCGCGGTGGCCATGCTGGGCTGCGCGCTGCTCGGGTTCTTCATCGAGCGCTTCGCGTACCGCCCCCTGCGGGAGAAGCCGCGCCTCACCGCGCTCATCACCGCCATCGGTATCTCCTTCGCGCTGTCCTACGGCTTCCAGTTGGACATTGGCTTCCTGCCGGGCGCGGCGCCGCGGGCCTTCCCGGAGGTCATCGCGCCGGTGGAGTGGCTCGTCATTGGCGACCGGGACGTGGTGGTGTGGAACTGGCAGGTCATCAGCTTCGGCATCGCCGTGGCGCTGATGGTGGGCCTGCAGTACCTGGTGTTCCGCACGCGCTTCGGCCAGGCCATGCGCGCGGTGTCCTGGGACCACCGCGTGGCGGCGCTGATGGGCATCCCCACCGACCGCGTCATCGCGCTGACGTTCATGCTGAGCAGCGCGCTGGCGGCGGGCGCGGGCCTGCTCTACGCCATCAAGGACACGTCGGTGAGCCCGCTGATGGGCCTGTACGTGGGCCTCAAGGCCTTCGTGGCGGCGGTGATTGGTGGCATCGGCCACGTGCAGGGCGCCGTGGTGGGCGGGCTGGTGCTGGGCCTGGTGGAGGAGTTCGTGGTGGGCTACGCGGCCAGCACCTGGCGTGACGCGGTGGCCTTCGGCTTCCTCATCCTGGTGTTGCTGGTGAAGCCGGGCGGCCTCTTCGGCCGCGTCGCCGCGGAGAAGGTCTGATGGAGACGCCGGCGATTCCCGTCCCCGAGGCCCGCTCCGTCGTCCCCGCGTCGCTGCGCGGCCTGCTGCCCGTGCTGCTGGCGCTGCCGGTGCTGGCGCTGTTCCAGTGGCTGATGAGTGATGCGCCCTTCGCCTCCTACCTGCTGTCGGTGGTGGGGGTGAACATCATCCTCGCGGTCAGCCTCAACATCGTGAACGGGATGACGGGGCAGTTCTCCATTGGCCATGCGGGCTTCATGGCGGTGGGGGCCTACATCTCCGGCGTCCTGTCGCTGAACCTCAAGGACATCGCGCTCTCCTTCCTGCCGGTGGCGGTCAGCGACCAGGTGTTCTTCGTCGTGTCGCTGCTGGTGGGCGGCCTGGCCGCGGCGCTGTGCGGCTTCCTGGTGGGCCTGCCCTCGCTGCGGCTGCGCGGGGACTACCTGGCCATCGTCACGCTGGGCTTCGGCGAAATCATCCGCGTGGTGGTGCAGAACACGGACGCGTTCGGCCGGGCGCTGGGCCTGTCCGGCATCCCGCAGACGTCGTCGCCGGCCATGGTGTACTTCTTCGTGTTCCTCACGGTGCTGGTGGCCCGGCGCATCACCGGCTCCAGCCACGGCCGCAGCCTGTGGGCCATCCGCGAGGACGAGGTCGCCGCCGAGG
The DNA here is from genome assembly GCF_030168875.1 of Myxococcus sp. SDU36. Taxonomy (NCBI): domain Bacteria; kingdom Pseudomonadati; phylum Myxococcota; class Myxococcia; order Myxococcales; family Myxococcaceae; genus Myxococcus; species Myxococcus sp. SDU36. The sequence goes on along the minus strand of NZ_CP077414.1, from coordinate 5,566,476 downwards.
CCATGGGCGTGGACACCACGGGCTACAAGGTGCGCGCGTTCGTCATCTCGTCGTTCTTCGCGGGCATCGCCGGCGCGCTGTTCGCGCACTTCGTGCCCATCATCAACCCCGGCTCCTTCACCTTCGTGAAGTCGATGGAAATCGTCGTCATGGTGGTGCTGGGCGGCCTGGGCTCCACGACGGGCGCCATCGTCGCGGCCACGTTCCTCACGCTGCTGCCCGAAGGCATGCGCTCGCTGTTCACCCTGCTGGGGGCTGAAGGCAGCCTGGCGCAGAAGGTGGACCAGATTCGCATGCCCGTGTACGGCCTGCTGCTGGTGGTGCTGATGCTGGCGCGGCCCCAGGGCCTGTTCGGGACGAAGGAAATCTGGGACGTGCTGCCGCGGTGGATTCCGCGCAAGCGCAGGGGGCTGGCGTGAGCGCGGCCGTGCAGGAGACGAAGGCGGAGGCCGGAGCGCCGTTGCTCCAGGCGGATGGGGTGAGCATCCAGTTCGGCGGCCTCAAGGCGCTGACGGACTTCAACCTCTCCGTGCGGCAGGGCGATTTGCAGGGCCTCATTGGCCCCAACGGCGCCGGCAAGTCCACGGCGTTCAACGTGCTGACGGGCGTGTACCAGCCCACCCAGGGCGAGGTCCGCGTGGGCGGGCAGCGGGTGAACGGGTGGCTGCCGCATCAAATCAACCACCTGGGATTGGCGCGCACCTTCCAGAACATCCGCCTGTTCCGCGCGCTCACCGCGCTGGACAACGTGAAGGTGGCGTGCCGGGCGCAGGGCGCGCTGCACCCCGAAGGCGTGGGGCTGGGCGCGAAGATGAAGGGCGCCTTCATCAACTACCGCGACTGGTGGCGCGCGCTGCTGCTGACGCCGCGCTTCCAGCAGGAGGAGCGGGAGTTGACGCAGCAGGCGGAGCGCCTGCTGGAGGTCATGGGCCTGTCGCACCGCCGCGACGAGGAGGCGCGCAACCTGCCTTACGGCGAGCAGCGCCGGCTGGAAATCGCGCGCGCGCTGGGCACGCAGCCCAAGGTGCTGCTGCTGGATGAGCCCGCGGCGGGCATGAACACCCGTGAGAAGGCGGACCTGATGGTGCTCATCCGCAAGCTGCGGGACGACTTCCAGCTGGGGGTGCTCGTCATCGAGCACGACATGAAGCTGGTCATGGGCATCTGCGAATCCATCACCGTGCTGGACCACGGCGAGACGATTGCCCGGGGCGCGCCGGCGCAGGTGCGCAGCGACCGGAAGGTCATCGAGGCGTACCTGGGCGACAGCTATCTGGAGAGCCACGGAGGGGCGGCGTGAGCGACGCGCAGGTGAAGACGCTGGGCGAGCGCCAGGCCTTCCCGCCGCTGTTGTCGGTGGACGGCATCAAGGTGCACTACGGCGCCATCCAGGCGCTCAAGGGTGTGTCGCTGACGGTGGGCAAGGGCGAGGTGGTGGCCCTCATCGGCGCAAACGGCGCGGGCAAGACGAGCACCCTGCGCGCGGTGAGCGGCATGCTCAAGCCCAGCGGCGGACGCATCCAGTTCAACGGGCACGACACCACGGCCCTGAAGGCGCACCAGCTGGTGCCGCGCGGCATGGCGCACGCGCCGGAGGGGCGGGGCGTGTTCCCCAACATGACCGTCCAGGAGAACCTGGAGCTGGGCGCGTACCTGCGCACGGACACCTCCGGCATCCAGGCGGATTTGGAGAAGAGCTTCACGCTCTTCCCGGTGCTCAAGGAGCGCCGCAAGCAGCTGGCCGGGACGCTGTCGGGCGGCGAGCAGCAGATGCTGGCCATTGCCCGCGCGCTCTTGAGCAAGCCGCAGCTGCTGCTGTTGGATGAGCCTTCGCTGGGGCTGGCGCCGCAGGTGACGGAGGCCATCTTCCGCACCCTGCGCGAGGTGAACGCCACGGGCGTGAGCGTGCTGTTGGTGGAGCAGAATGCCCACCTGGCGCTCAATGCGGCGCACTACGGCTATGTGTTGGAGACGGGCGAGGTCGTGATGGCGGGGCCGGGCAAGGCGCTCCTGGAGAGCGCGGAGGTCCGGCGAGCGTATCTCGGCGAGTGATGGGGGGCACTACGTCCTCCCGCCGACGCTCCGGTAGAGTCCGGCGCGCAATGAAACTGGCTCCCCTCCCAAAGTCGGGTAGTCAGCAACCAGGAAGTTCGTCTAGCGTCCTTCGACGCGCTGCGTTCAACCACACTCAGGAAGTGTGCCCATGTCCCCGTTGTCCCGCCTTGTCGCCAGCCTCGCCACCCTGTCGCTGTTTGCCGCCGCGTGCGCCGGTCAGCAGAAGACCGGGCCCCAGGAAGCCACCTCCACCATCGAGGAGGTCGCCAACGAGGGTGGAGACGCGCCCCCCGCCGTCGCGTTCAACATGCTGGACGCTCCGGAGGGCTTCACCGTGAAGCTCCCGGGCCCTCCGCCGCAGGCGCAGCGCAGCGAGGCCGCCCTGCCGAAGCGGACGGACAAGGCCATGCTCGTGACGTACGCGGCCAATGAGGAGGGTGTCAGCTACATCGTCAACGCGGTGGACTACCCGGAGGCCTTCGTGGCCACCGTCCCCGCCGAGGCGCTCATCAACGGTGGCATCCAGGGCATCGCCGGGCAGGTGGGCGGCGAGCTGAAGAGCTCCGAGGACATCACCCTGGATGGCTACCCGGGCAAGGCGTACGTGCTGGCGTCGCCCAGCGGCGAGGTGAAGGGCCGCAGCTTCCTGGTGGGGCCGCGCGTCTACAACCTCATCACCGTCTACAACGCGGCCATCGGCGCGCCGGGCGCGGACGAGTTCCTCACCTCGCTCACGCTGTTGAACCCGCCGCCGCAGATTGAGCGCGCGACCGCCGACGCGGATGGTGGCACGGACGCCGGAACGGCGGACGTGGGCGACGGCACTGGCGCCGCCATGGAAGGTGCCGAGGACGCCGGCAGCGCGCCGGACGCGGGCGCTCCCCGCCGCCGCGCCAGGTAGTCCGTTGTCCCGGGGACACGCTTCCTTCCGGGGGAGCGTGTCCCGCGATACCGCGCTGAAGGACCCTGGGCGTTAGGCTCTCCGGTGACTGGAGGCCGCCATGTGGGACCCGGCGCAGTACTCACGCTTCCGCGACGAGCGAAAGCGTCCCTTCTTCGATTTGTTGGCCCGGGTGGACGCGGCGTCGCCCTCGCAGGTCGCGGACCTGGGCTGTGGCACCGGGGACCTCACGCGCCTGTTGGCCGAGCGCTGGCCGTCCGCCCGGGTGTCTGGCGTGGATGCGTCCTCGGAGATGATTGAGGCGGCCCGTCGCGGTGCGCCCGTGGGCGCGGTGCGCTTCGAGGTGGCGGACCTCGCGGACTGGGCGCCTCCCGCGCCGCTGGACGTGCTCGTGTCCAATGCGGCGCTGCACTGGCTGCCGGACCCTGAGGCGTTGCTCGGGCGGTTGGTGGCGAAACTGGCCCCTGGCGGGGTGCTGGCCTTCCAGGTGCCGGCCAACTTCGATGCGCCTTCGCACCGGCGCGTCGACGCGGTGCGGGCCTTGCCGCGCTTCGCTGCTGCCCTGGCGCCGGTGCGGCGCGGGCTGGTGGCGTCCCTGCCCGTGTATGCGTCCTGGCTGTTTGGCCTGGGGCTGACGGTGGAGGCCTGGGAGACGACGTACCTGCACATCCTCCCGGGCGAGGACGCGGTGCTGGAGTGGCTGCTGGGGACGACGCTGCGGCCCGTGCTCGCGGCGCTGGGGGACGAGGAGGCGCGCGCGTTCGTGGAGGCGCTGCGCCCGTTGCTGCGCGAGTCCTATCCCGCGCAGCCGTACGGGACGCCGTTCCCGTTCACCCGCCGCTTCGTGGTGGCGCGGCGTGTGAGGTGAGCCGGGTTACTGGGGCCAGTGGAGAATCTTGCCGTTATCGCCCGCGACCCAGAGGTCCGCGGGGCTGGTGCCAGCGATGTCGTTGAAGGCGAAGCCGTCGTTGTCGAAGACGATTTGCCATTGCTGGCCGTCATACCGGTAGATACGGCCGCTCCGCGCGGTGACGTAGATGGACCTGGCACCGAAGGCGATGACGGAAGTCAGGCTTTCGTTGTGCGTGTTGGGGAAGGCCATCCTGCTCCACTCGCTTCCGTTCCAATGGAGGACCGTATTCTCGCCGCCCATTCTTTCGCCCACGGCGAAGGCGAGCTGATTGTTCACCACCCAGACTCCGCGGAGGCGGCCCATGCCTGGGATTGCGGCCTCCACGTTCTCAGACGCCCACTGGCCGGAGGGCGGGTTGAACCGATAGACGCGCCCTCTGTTGCTTCCAGTCTCGTGGCCGCCTACCGCGAACAGCGCTGCTCGGGAACGGCCGTGGATGTCGAATAGCGGCGCGACTGGGGTGGTGCCGAAGGTCAACGAGCCGGATTCGTCACCTCCAGTCCATTTGAACGTCAGCCCCTGACCCACCGTGCCTGAGTTCTCGGTGATGCCACGAAGCTCCAGGATTCCTTCGTGCCGGAGGCCGACGAGTCCACTCACCCACCGGCCCATGGCGTGCGTTTGGGTGCAGGCATTCTCAGCCCTATTGAAGAAGCGGAGGTTTCCAGACGGGGAGGAGCCGATGTATCCGCGGCCCTCGTTCGCCATGTCCACCCAGACTGTGTTCCACTGCATCGTGCCGTCGCTGCATTGGCTCGGACTGGTTGCGAAGGTGCCACTGGCTGGAGTGCGCACGGCAAATCCTCCCTGAGTGCCCACGACAGTCACATCACCGGGGACCTCGGTGAAGATGGAGCGCCACTGCTGGTCAGTCGCGCCAACGTCTCGTGACACCCATGCGCCACCGTCGCCCGGGCACACCCCGGGGCCTTCCGGATTCCCATCACAGTTGTTGTCCAGGCTGTCGCACAGCTCCGGCGCGCCAGGGTACGTGAACGGGTTGCCGTCGTTGCAGTCGCCACCGGTGCTGACGTAGCCCTCTCCGGGCGAGACGCAGGACGACACGGCCGTGCCATCACCGAAGTTGTCTCCGTCGCCGTCCAGGAACCAGTCGCTGGGCGTCGTCGTGGCCTGGCAGGTGGTGGCGATGCCGGAGGCGTCGCAGATGTAGGCACCGGCGCACTGGTCCGCGGCGGTGCACGCCGTGCCAAGGTCGGTGAACGTCTCGTCGACCTCGTCGTCACAGTCGTCGTCGACGCCGTTGCAGCGCTCCGTCGCGCCCGGCCGGATGCTGGCGTTGTTGTCGTTGCAGTCGTCCGCGGGACCCGTGACATAGCCCGGCGCGATGCCGGCGCAGAAGGCGACGGGTGCGGCGTTCCGGTCACCGTGTCCGTCCTCGTCCACGTCGGGGTAGGCATACACGGCCAGCGGCGTGTTGCAGAGCACCTCTCCGTTCCCACCGCACGCGCGGACGCCCGTGCAGCCCTCGCTCTCCGTGCAGCTCCCGCCCAGGCTCAGCTCCACCGTGTCCGACTGACCGTTGCAGTTGTCGTCGACGTCGTTGCAGCGCTCCGTCGCACCCGGGTGGATGTTCGAGTTGGCGTCATTGCAGTCCGTGCCACCCGTGAGCACGGAGACGTACCCGTCGCCGTCCCCATCCGTCGCCTGGAGGGACAGGGCCACCGGAACGGGGGTTCCTGGCGTCAGCGTCACGGACGCCGACCGCGTCACCACGGGGTTTGCCGCTTCACAGGTCTGCTCGAAGGCGCGCGCCTCCACCTGGATGGCAGTGCCCCAGCCGGCGGGGGCAATCACCGCGACCGTCAGCGAGCCCCCCGTGCGCTCACCCTTGCCGGCGACGGTGGTGGTGAGCTCCTTGCCGCTGCTCTCGTCGCGTGCGTTCACCTGCACGCAGCCAGGCAGAAACCCGGAGTAGCCCACCGTGACTTTGGCCGCGCCAGGGCTTTCGTCCTTCTTACAGCCGGCCAGCGCGAGGAGAGGGAGGAGCACCAGAACGCGTCGCATGCGGGCACTCTATCGCGTCCGTGCCCCGCCGCTGCATCCTCGCGAGCCTGTGCCTACCTCACGGACGGGAAGTCGGAGTGGACCACTTCCAGGCGTACATCCACGGCGATGCTGGCGGGCGTCACCAGCTCCAAATCCAGGGGAACCCGCTTCCCGTAACGTTCGCGGAGCTGCCGCTCCAGGCCCTTTACGCGGAGAGAGTCCAGCCGTTCCATTTTCCCATACTCCACGCCCGCCCCCTGGGCGTAGGCCTTGCGCACCAGCTCCGAGCAGTACATCGCGTCGTCCCCCCAGCCGAAGTGCCAGTCATATGGCTTGCCCAGGTGCGCCTTGGCCGCCGTCACCGCCTGCTGGCGCTGCGCGGCGCTCAGCTCCCGAGGCCGCAGGACGAGGATGCCGCCCTTCACGCCTCGGGCCTTCCACTTCGAGAATGGGATTCGCTGCACCGGCTGCACGGCCTCCACGACCCACGCGCCCCGGTCGGTCACCTCCACCATGCCCACATGGGACAGGGGGCTCTGCGTGGCCTTCTGGATGGCCTGCGACTGCGAGGAGCGCGAGGTGTGCAGGACGATGTCTCCCGTCTGCAACCGGGCCTCCAGGCCCTCCTGTGGCGCCGCGACCGCGTTGTGGGCCCCGAACCACACCAGCAGCATGACGCTCCACCGCATCGCCCCGTCCTTTCAGGTGCCTGGCTGTTCCTGGACTCCAGAATGCAGCCTGGGTGCCAGCCGCCACGGGGCGCCGCTACCCCAGCGCGCGGGTGAGGGGCACCTCCAGCCGGGGCAGGTAATGGCCGCCCTGGCTCTCGAAGAGCACCAGGCGGTCCACGCGCCCCTCGCCCAGGGACGTGTCCTTCAGCGTCTGGACGCATTCGAGGAGGGCGGCGTCTCCACGCGGGTGCTTCGCGCGGGCCAGCGTGAGGTGCGCGGTGTACTCACGGTGCTCGGGTTCGAAGCCGAGCGGCTGGAGCACCTGCGCGGTGTCCGCCTGCAAGGCCTTCAACGCGTCGGTGGCGCCGCACACATCCGCCCAGAGCACGCGCGGGTGGGCGGGCGCGCCAAAAGCGCCGCCGCCGGTGACAGACAGCACGAAGGGCGCATGCCGCGCGCCCACCGGCGCCAGGGCTTCGCGAAGGGCGGGCAGGCGTGCGTCCTCCACGTCCCCCAGGAACACGAGCGTGAGGTGGAGACCCTCCCGCTTCACCCAGCGGGCCTGGGGGGCCAGGGGTCGCAGCCGGTGCAGCTCCTGGGCGGTGCGCGCTTCGATGTCGGCCCCCAGGGTGACGGCGGTGAACAGGCGCATGGCGCACGGCTCCTGACTGCGAATGGGACGACAGGCCGTCCCAAGTGTCACTTCAGCATACGGGTGAAGGGCACGGCTCGGAGTGGAGGCGGCGTGGCGGCTGGGCTACCGTCCCCGTCCGATGCCGACGCGCCTCCCCGTCGATGAGACCCTCCAGAAGCGACTGAACGGCTGGCGCACACAGGTGGGCGAGTGGCTCAACCGGGTCCGCGTGGCGGCAACGGCGAGCTGGCTGCTGGTGGCCTGGCTGGACGACTGGCGCGTGCCGCCCCGGGCGCTGGCGGCGTACCTGCTGCTGGCCTTCGGGCTGTGGCTGGGCGCGCGGCGCCTGCCCGCGCTGGGGCGGAGACCCGCGCTGGGCGTGACGCTCATCGACATGCCCGCTGTGTGTCTGCTCCAGTGGCTGTCCATCCAGGGCTCGGCGTCGCCAGGAACCACGGCGCTGTTGACGCTGGGCGTGTTCATCACCCTGGTGGTCATCGTGGCGCTGCTGACGCTGTCGCGCCGCTACGTGGTGCTGGCCACGCTGGTGGCCATCGGGCTGGAGGGCTGGCTCCTGTTCCAGGCCCGGTTGCCCCCGGACACGTTCCTCTCCGGCATGGTGCTGGTGCTGACGCTGGCGGCGCTCGCGGCGTCCTTCATCGGCCGGCAGGTGATGGGGCTGGTGAAGGAGGTGGCGCAGGAGGAGGTGCAGCGCGAGCGGCTGGGCCGCTACTTCTCCCCGGAGGTGGCGCGTCAAATCGCCGAGCGTGGCACCGAGGCGGGCAGCGGCGAGCACCGCGAGGTGACGCTCCTCTTCTCCGACATCCGCGGCTTCACCTCCATGTCCGAGCGCATGGACAGCCCGCACGTGGTGGCGCTGCTCAACGAGTACCTGTCCCGCATGGTGGAGGTGGTGTTCCGCCATGGAGGGACGCTCGACAAGTTCATCGGCGACGGCATCCTCGCGTACTTCGGCGCGCCGCTGGATTTGCCCGGACATCCCCAGGCCGCCGTGGCCTGTGGACTGGCCATGCTGGAGGCGCTGGAGTCCCTCAACGCCGAGCGCGCCCGCCGGGGCGAGGAGCCGCTGCGCATCGGCATTGGCATCCACACCGGGCGCGTGGTGGTGGGGGACGTGGGCAGCGCGCAGCGGCGCGAGTACACCGTGATTGGCGACGCGGTGAACCTGGCCAGCCGCATCGAAGGGCTCACCAAGAAGGTGGGCGTCGCCATGCTCGTGTCCGGCGCCACCCAGGAGCGCTGCGGGGGCGCCTTCCAGTTCGAGCCGGCGGCGCCCCTGCCGGTGGCGGGGAAGGCGGAGCCCGTCGCCACCTTCCTGCCTGGCAAGCCGGGCCTGCGCGTAACAGGCTGAGGCTCAGTACGACTTGGAGAAGACGATGCGGCCCGGCGAAGGCTCGCCGGTGACGACGCACTTGCCCGGCTCCTGCTTGAGGTCGAAGGGACGGCAGCGCGTCGTCAGGCCCGTCTCCTCCTTGATGCGCGCCTCCACCTTGGGGTCCAGGTTCCAGTGCGCCAGCAGGAAGCCCTGGTCCGCCTTCTCCTTCAGCTCCTCGTAGGAGTTGACCTCGAAGGTGTGCGAGTCGCGGAAGTCCCTGGCCTTGGTGAACAGGTCCTTCTGCATCGCGTCCAGCATGGCCTGGGCCTTGGACACGGCCTCGTCCAGGGACACGAACTCCTTCTGGCGCACGTCGCGGCGGACCATGACGCAGGAGTTCTTCGCCAGGTCCTTGGGCCCCAGCTCGATGCGCAGACACGTGCCGATGAGCTCGTGCTCGTTGTACTTGAAGCCCGGGCTCTTGGTGTCGTCGTCGTCCAGCACCACGCCCAGGCCCGCCTTGCGCAGGTCCGCGGCCAGCGCGTTCGTCTTCTCCAGCACCTGCGCCTTCTCCGCGTCGGAGGCCTTGCCGAAGATGGGGATGATGACCACGTGCGTGGCCGCCAGCTTCGGCGGGACGATGAGGCCGGCGTCATCCGAGTGGGTCATGATGAGGCCGCCGATGAGGCGCGTGGACACGCCCCAGGACGTCTGCCACACGTGGTGCATCTTTCCGTCGCGGCCCTGGAACTGGGTGTCGAAGGCCTTGGCGAAGTTCTGGCCCAGGTTGTGGCTGGTGCCCGCCTGCAGCGCCTTCTTGTCCTGCATCATCGCTTCGATGCTGTAGGTGCGCAGCGCGCCGGCGAAGCGCTCGGACTCCGACTTCTGGCCGGTCAGCACCGGCATCGCCATGTAGTCCTCGGCGAAGGTCCGGTAGACCTCCAGCATCTGCCGGGTCTCCTTCTCCGCGTCCTCCTCCGTCTCGTGACAGGTGTGGCCTTCCTGCCAGAGGAACTCGGTGGTGCGCAGGAACAGGCGCGTGCGCATCTCCCAGCGCATCACGTTCGCCCACTGGTTCAGCAGCATCGGGAGGTCCCGGTAGCTCTGAATCCACTTGGAGAAGCTGCGGTTGATGATGGTCTCACTGGTGGGCCGGATGACGTAGGGCTCCTCCAGCTTGGAGCCACCCGCGTGGGTGACGACGGCCAGCTGCGGGTTGAAGCCCTCCACGTGCTCGGCTTCCTTCTTCAGGTAGCTCTCGGGGATGAGCAGCGGGAAGTAGGCGTTCTTGTGGCCCAGGTCCTTGAACTTCTTGTCCAGCACGCGCTGCATGTTCTCCCACAGCGCATAGCCATTGGGCCGGATGACCATGCAGCCCTTCACGTCCGAGTAGTCGGCGAGCTTCGCCTTCTGGACCAGGTCGACGTACCACTCGGAAAAGCCCTTCTCGCGGGGCGTGAGCTTCTCGGCCATGTGCGGAGCACCCTTCAAAAGTCGTGGAAAGAGGACGGTTGCCTACGCCGGGCCCACCCGGAAATCAACGGCCCCGTCACCCGGACGCCGGGGCCCTTCCTGGACGGGATTGCGTTTTTCGACCAATGGTCAGAATAATGAGCGGCGGTTGAATGTGCATCCCGGAGGCAGTCATGTTTCGCCAGGTGGCCGACGACGTGCATGTGCTCGCGGTGGAGTTCCGCATCGGGGGAATGGACCTGGGAGGCCGGATGACGGCCGTCCGCCTGCCGGATGGAGGGCTGTGGCTCCACTCGCCCGTCCGCTGCAGCCCAGAGGCGCGGGCGGCGGTGGACGCGCTCGGGCCGGTGCGCTTCCTGGTGGCGCCCAACCTGATGCATCACCTCTACGTGCGGGACTGGGCGGCGGCCTACCCGGACGCGAAGGTGGCCGCGCCCGCGGCGCTGCGGCGCAAGCGGCCGGACCTGCGCATCGACCTGGAGCTGGGGGACACGGCCGAGGCCGGCTGGGCGGGCGTCCTGGACCAGGTGCGCGTCCAGGGGATGCCCAGGGTGGACGAGCTGCTCTTCTTCCACCGCCCCAGCAAGACGTTGTTCGTCACCGACCTGGCGTTCAACGTGCACCGGACGCCTTCGTGGTTCACCCGCCTGTACCTGAAGCTGAGCGGCGCGTGGCAGCGGCTGGCGCCGTCCCTGCTGGTTCGCGCCGTCATCAAGGACCGGGAGGCCGTGCGCGCGTCGCTGGCGCGGGCCCAGGCCTGGGACGTGGAGCGCGTGGTGGTGTGCCACGGCGACGTGGTGGAGCAGGGCGGCCGGGAGGCGGTACGGAATGCCTTCGCCCGGCTCTAGCGGCGGTGGCCGCAAGTCCGCGCCGGGCCGCCGTCGCGCGGCCGCGCCCGCCCCCGCATCGGCTCCCACCTCCAAATCCTCCGAGCCCTCCGAGCGCGAGGCGCGCAAGGCGCGGCGTCAGGAGGGACGCCGTCAGGCCATCCTCGTCGCCGCGCGGGCGGTGCTGGTGCGGGGCGGGGTGTTGGGGTTGACGCTGGAGGCCGTGGCGGCGGAGGCGGACCTGAGCAAGCCTTCACTCTTCTACTACTTCCGCTCCAAGGAGGACCTCGTCGGGGCGCTGGCGGTGGAGGGGTTGGAGCGCGAGGTGAAGGTGCTGGAGGCGGCGGTGGCGGCCGCGGCCAGCGGCGTGGAGGCCCTGGCCGCGCTGGTGCGGGCCCGGGTGGATTTATACGCGGAGGACCTGGACGGCTTTCGCGTCGTCTACCTGTGGCCACAGTTGATGGGGCGGCAATCCGAGGCGCACCAGGCGCGGGTGCTGGCGCTGAGTGGACAGTTGAATGACGTGCTGGAGGCGCGGCTCCAGGCGGATGCGCGCGCGGGCCGGCTGGCCCCGGGGCTCCAGCCGCGTCGGCTGGCCAACGTGGCCTGGACCGTGGCGCAGGGGGTGCTTTCCCTGGGGGCCGGACTGGAGCACTCCGGTGTGGGGACGCGCTTCACCTTGTCTCAGCTTCGTGACGAGGCCTGTGCGGTATTGCTGCGCAGTTCCGGCCGTTAGGGTGGCTGTGAAGGATGGGTGAGGCGCGATATGTAGAGGGCCTCCTTCCCGTCGTTCCTTTTGGAGGCTTCATGCGGTCGTACCTTGCATCTCTCGGGGCTGCCGGCGTTGTGTCGGCGTGCCTCGTCTCTGGTTCTGCGTTCGCCAGTGCTGGAGGAATGAGTGGGCATAGTGGCAAGCAGGGTTCGAGCCTCACCTGTGCGTCGTGCCACACCGGTGGCGGTGGGTCGCCCACGGTGACCATCCAGGGGCCCACCACGCTGGCGCCGGGCGCCACCGGCAACTACACGTTCATCGTCCGGGGCGGTCCGGCCTCCGGCGCGGGCTTCAACGTCGCGGTGAGCGACAATGGCGGCACGCTCAACCCGGGGCAGGGGTCCACCAAGCTGAGCGGAGAGCTCACGCACAACGGCGTCCGGGACTTCTCCAACGGCGAGGCCCGCTTCGACTTCACCCTGGTGGCGCCGTCCACCCCCGGCAGCGTCACCCTGTACGGCGCGGGCAACTCGGTGAACGACAACGGCACCGAGCAGGGTGACGCCTCCGCGGTCACCACGCTCAATGTCACCGTGGCGGCTGGCGGCGGCGACGACGGCGGTGGTGACGACGAGGGCGGCTGCGCCGCAGCGGGCGGTGCTCCGCTGCTGGGCGCGGCCCTGGTGTTGCTCGGCACGCGCCTGCGCCGTCGCCGCTAGGCCTCGTTGAAAGGAGGCCTCCGGGCGTGACAGCGCCGTCAGTGACCGGAGGCCACCGAGGCGGTGAACTCGTCGGGCAGGAAGGCGACGAAGGACGGCACCCGCCGAAGCTTCCGCCGGGAGTTGCCCGCCAGCCGCAGGATGACCACGGACACCAGCCCCAGGCCCACGGCGCTGCGCAAGGGCGCTGGACGGCGTGCGCGGCGCCGGGCCCGGTAGCGCAGGAGGCCCACGGGCAGCAGGGCGGCGGGAATGGCCGTCAGCGCCCAGGCGCGCCAGCGGGACCGGCCAGTCGAATCGGATGCCAGTGTCGTTTTCATGAAGAAACAGGTTGGGCGCGGGGTGGAGCAGGGGGAAGGGTGGCCCGGACCGGACGCAGGCGGGCTCCCGGGTCGGGACCCTCCGGTGGAGGGCGGACACGGCCTCGCCCCCCTGCTTGCTGAGGGCCCGTCAGGCCGGCTGCCTCCCGGACGAGCCTGGGTGGGCGAGGCGACAAGACCGCGTGGGGGGACTTAACATCGCGCCCCTTCCAACCATGTGCCTTCGCCGCCTCCTCCCCATCCTGTTCCTGATGGGGCCGCTCGCGTGTGCGACCGGCCCTGGCCACCTCGCCTCCACCGAGTCCGTCGCCGCCGTGCGGCGCGCTCCGGGAGCGCTGCGGGTGATGACCTTCAACATCCAGTCCGGCGCCCATGGGTTGGAGCGCGTGGCGCGCGTGATTCGCGCCGCGGTGCCGGACGTCGTCGCCCTGCAGGAGGTGGACGTGGGGTCCACCCGCGCGCGGGGCCTGGACCAGACGGAGGAGCTGTCCCGCCTCACCGGCCTGCAGCACCGCGCCCACTTCCGCACCACGGACTTGTACGGCGGGGCCTACGGCATCGCCGTGCTGTCGCGCTTCCCGCTGGAGGCGCTGGCGCAGTACCCGCTGCCGGGGCCGCGCGGCGCGGAGCCTCGCACGGTGGCGCACGCGGTGGTGGGGGTGGACGGGCGCGAGGTGAGCGTCTACCTCACGCACCTCATCCGCCGGCCCTTCAACAGCGACACCCGCGTGCGGCAGAGCGCGTACGTGGCGGGGTTGATGGCGCGGGACTCGCGGCCCAAGGTGTTGATGGGGGACCTCAACGACGGGCCGGATTCCCGCTCCACGCGGCTGCTGCGGCGGGCCTTGCATGACGTCGCCGCCGCGACCGGAGGCACGTATCCGCTGCCGCTCTTCCTGCCCACGCTGCGCATCGACTACGTGCTGGCGTGTGATGCCTTCACGTCCGTGGCCAGCCGGGTGCTGCGCGTGGACGTGTCCGACCACTACCCCGTGGTGGCGGACCTGCGGTTGAAGGCGGAAGCCGAGCCCGTGGTCGCCGAGCGCGCGGCCACCGGCACCGCGCCTTGACCGAGGCGCGGGCCGGCGCGGGCATCAGCCGACGTTGAAGCGGTACAGCACTTCGTTGTCGTTGCGCGTGAAGCCCTTGAGCACCTGGTGCTCGAGGTTCTGCGCGCCCAGGTACGCCAGTCCGCCGGCGGCGAAGCCCATGACGGACAGCTCGAAGTAGGGGTGCGGCCGGGGAACGTGGGTGATGTGCAGGTCGGTGTGGCCCTGACCTGGGAGCACGGTGAGGTCGCCCTCGGTGAAGTAGCCCTTCCAGATGCCGGGGGTGAACAGCAGGAAGCGCCGGAAGTCACCCTGGCTGAACATCGCCTTGAGCTGACCCTGGCCCAGCGCGTACTCGGCCGACTTCACGCCGAACCGCCACCAGGCGCTCGGGTCGTTGTTGTAGAAGCGCGCCAGCAGCTCGTCGTTGAGCCGGAGGAACGCGTCCGCCGGCATGCGCGACACCGGCATCACGGGCTTGGAAAAGAAGGGCTCCTTCTTCGCGAAGTCGGTGAGGAACGCCTTCCAGGCCGCCTCCCCGTGGGTCTGCACCATCAACTGCTGCCGGGCCAGGAAGGCGACGCCTTTGACTTCCATTCACGCTCCTTCACGGGGGCGCGGACGCCCCACGTCTGGGTTTGCGGGGCACATTGTGCTGCGAATGTTTCATGAGACGAAGCGGTGAGGTGACAGCCGCTCGCGTCTGCTCGCCCCTCAGTCGAGCTGGAGCCCGCAGTCGCTACAGGCGCCTTCCAGCAGCGGCGCGGCGGTGCCACACGCCGGGCAGGGAGGCTCGCCGTCCTCGGGGAGGGGGGTGGCCGGGGCGGCGGTGCGTCCCACGGGCACCAGGCCCTCGCGCGCGATGCTGTCCATCCACCGCTGCTGGAGCAGGGCGGCCACGCGAGGGCCGTCCTCGGGGCGCACCAGCACCTGGAACTTCGGGCTGCAGCCCGGCTTGCTGCAGGCCTCGCGATGCACGAGCGCCGGCACCTCCGCGCCCAGGCAGGCGTCCACCAGCCGCCGCGCGTCCATCAGCGCCATCTCCGCGCAGGGCACCAGCTCCACATCCGACAGGGCCTTCGTCGCGTCTTCAGGAGTCATCACCCGAAGGATTGGAGCGCACCTCATGGGGCCACGTCCAGTGCACCTGGGCCCGCGGCTCACCCCCGCACACGCGCCGGGCACGACTTCAGGCTAGCGTGCGGAGGGTGCCGCCCACGTCACTCACCCCGCACACCGCGCGCCTCTCCCGGCTGCTGCTGGTGGGCGCGGGCGTGCTGACGGGTGGCGTCTTCGGTCTCGCCTGGGTGGTGGACCGTTTCGGTCAGCGGGAGCAGGCCACGCCCGCGGACGTGCTGGTGGTGCTGGGCGCGCGCGTGTTGCCCGGGGGCGTGCCTTCCGGGGCGCTGCGCGCGCGCACCGAGCACGCGGTGGCGCTGTACCACCGCGGCGTGGCCCCGCGGCTCGTCTTCTCCGGCGGCGTGGGCGTGAATCCCCCCTCCGAGGCGCGCGCCATGCTGGCGCTGGCGACGCGGCTGGGCGTCCCGGCGGAGGCGTGCGTCCTGGAGGAGGGCAGTCACTCCACCGACGACAACGCCCGGCTCACGGCCGAGGTGCTGCGCGGGCTGGGCGCTCGGCGCGTGGTGGTGGTGTCGGACCCGTATCACCTGCTGCGCGCGCGCAATTCCTTCCGGCTGTATGGCTGGGAGGTGGCCACCAGCCCGGCGCTGGAGACCGCGCGCCACCTGGACACGTTCGACCGCATCTATTGGACGGTGCGCGAGGCCGTCGCGCTGCTCCTGCGGCCCCGCGTGCTATTGGCGCGCGCGCCTACTCCTCCGGCATCGTGAGCGCGCGCAGCTCCAGCGCGCCACCCGGCAGGGCCACGCGGAGCAGCACGGCCTCGCCAGGCTTCGTCTTCCGCAGCGCCGTCACCACGTCCCGCGCGTTGTGCACGGGCGTGTTCGCGGCCTCCACCACCACCATGCCCGGCAGCATGCCGGCGTGTTCGGCCATGGACGCGGGGGCCACCTCCGTCACCAATGCGCCGGAGGGCGGCAGCTCCTGGGACTCCGCCAGCGCCGGGTCCATGTCCATCAGGCTCAGCCCCACGCGATGCTCGGCGGGGCGCTGCGAGCCTCCGACGGCCGGCGCCTTCACGGCGACGCCTTCCAGGTCGGGCCGCGTGCCCAGCGTCGCCTTCACGTCGCGCTTCTTCGCGTCCCGGTAGAGGGCGAGCGTGAGCTCCGCGCCCGGTGGTTTCATCGCCACCAGCCGCGTGAGCGCGCCCGCCGAGTCGATGGGCTGCCCATCCGCGGCGACGATGACGTCGTCTGGCCGCAGCCCGGCCTGGGCCGCCGCTGTCTCCGCGGTGACGTCGGTGACGACCGCGCCCGCCTGCACCGGCGCGCCCAGCGCCTCGCCCAGGTCGGGCGTCAGGTCCTGCACCATCAGCCCCAGCCAGCCCCGGGTGATGCTGCCCGTCCTCTCCAACTGGGGCAGCAGCGACTTGACGAGGTTGCTGGGCACCGCGAAGCCAATGCCCGAGCCCTGGCCGGCGATGGCGGTGTTGATGCCCACCACCTCGCCGCGCAGGTTGAACAACGGACCGCCGGAGTTGCCCGGGTTGATGGCGGCGTCCGTCTGGAGGAAGTCGTCGAAGGGGCCCGCCGCGATGTCGCGCGCCTTCGCGGCGAGGATGCCCAGGCTGGTGCTGGACGTCAGGCCGAAGGGATTGCCAATGGCCAGCACCCAGTCCCCCACGCGCAGCGCATCCGAGTCTCCCAGCCGCACCACCGGCAAGGGCTTGCCGCCGTCCAGGCGTTCGAGCTGGAGCACCGCCACGTCCGTGAGCGGGTCCGAGCCCAGCACGCGCGCCTCCAGGTCACGTCCGTCCGCGAGCTGCACCTGAATCGCCTCCGCGTCCGCCACGAGGTGGTGGTTGGTGAGCACCAGCCCCTTGGCGTCAATGATGAATCCGGAGCCGATGCCCTCGCGCACCGGTGGCGCGAAGGGCGAGGGACTCTCGAAGGGAGACAGCGGGTCCTCGGGGGCGTCGCCGAAAGGGATGCCGTCGAACGGCGGACCTCCGAAAGGCGAGGGGCCACCACTCCCCCAGGGCGTGTCGGTCGTCTCGCCGGGCGTGGGCGCGCCCAGCCGCACCTCCACGTTGACGACGGCCGGACTCACGGACGCCACCAGGGGCGCGACGGAGGCGAGCGCCACGGCGCGTCCGGCGGGCAGCGCCGGAGGCTCGGGCGGCTTCGGTGCGGAGGTCGCCGTGGAGGGAGACGACTCGTCCGCGTCCTTCCGGCAGGCCATCAGGCCCAGCAGCACCCCTACCGTCACCCCGCGCGCGCGTCCCGTCATCACCTTCCACCCCCCGTCGCAAGCTGCGACCGCCGCGCGACACAGGGGGGCTGCCCCCCCGGGCAGGAAGCCTGTCAGGCTGCCAGGAGGACGGGGGCCCCGCCGGGGGCCCGGCTGTCAGCCCGTGCGCTCACGCGGCGCGGGCGTGGCCGGCGTGGGCGAGGCGCCGCCCATGCGCTTCAGCAGCTTCTCCAGGATGCGGAAGAGGGCCTTGCGGTCTCCCGCGTCGAGGATGCCCAGGAACTGGTGCATGCCATGGACGACCACGCGGTCGAGCCGCTCCCAGGTCGACTGGCCGTCCTCCGTCAGGCGGCAGTGGACGACGCGGCGGTCGGTGGCGCTGCGCTCGCGCAGCAGGTGCCCCTGGCGCTCCAGCCGGTCCACCACGCCCGTGACGGTCTTCTCCGTGACACCCAGCCGGCGCGCCAGCTCGCCCATGGTGAGCGGGCCGTCCTGACCCAGCCAGAGGATGGCGTGAACCTGAGGTGGCGTGAACTGGAGCTGCTCGCACATGCTGGCGATGGGGTCCCGGAGCGAGCTGCGCCGGCCCAGCGCGAGGAGCAGGCTCTGGAGCTTCTCCACGTCCGGGGAAACGTCTTCATCCTCTCTGTGGAATTTCCGTGACACGGAGTATCCCATACCGGCCCCGCATGGGCGGGTCAATCTGTTGTCCAGAAGGACGCTGAGCTGACGACAATGCGACACGGCCTGTCCGGACATGCGAGGTGCTACGCCATGCGTCATCTGTTCCTGCTGTGTGCCGTCTCCGCGCTGCTGGCGGGTGTGTCCGCCCAGGCCGACACGGTGCTGGTGTTCTCGGCCGTGAGCACCTCGGACGCGCTCCAGGAGCTGGCGCCGGCCTTCACCCAGGCCACGGGCCACGCGGTGGAGTTCTCCCTGGGGGCGTCCAGTGGACTCGCTCGTCAGGCCGTGGCCGGGGCGCCCGCGGACGTCTTCCTCTCCGCCGACACGGCGCAGCTGGATGTGGTGGAGAAGGCGGGACTGGTCGCACGCTCGACGCGCGTGGACCTGCTGTCCAACCGGCTGGTGGTGGTGGTGCCGGTGGACGCGAAGTCGGCCCCGTCCTCACCCGCTGGGTTGCGTGGGCTGCAGCGCTTGTCGCTGGCGGACCCGGAGGCGGTGCCCGCGGGCGTGTATGCGAAGGCCTGGCTGGTGAAGGCGGGGCTCTGGAAGGCAGTGGCGCCGAACGTCATCCCGGCGCTCGACGTGCGCGCCGCGCTGGCGGCGGTGGAGACGGGGCGCGTGGACGCGGGCGTGGTGTATTCCACGGACGCGGCGCGTTCGAAGCGCGTGCGCGTCGCCTTCCTGGTGCCCGAGCGGGACGCGCCGCGCATCGTGTATCCGGCGGCGGCGCTGACGAAGGGCGGCGCGCCGGAGGCCGGGCGGGCCTTCGTGCGCTTCCTTCAGTCGGACGCGGCCCGGAAGGTCTTCGCACGCCACGGCTTCGGCGTTCCCAGCGCGCGGGCTCCCTGATGGAGGGCGTCACGGGGTTGGTGTCCTTCACGCTCTGGGTGGCGGCGCTGGCCACGCTGCTCATCCTGCCGCCGGGGCTCGCGGTGGCGTACGCACTGGCGAGGTGGGACGGCCCGGGCAAGGGCGTGGTGGAGACGCTGCTGACGCTGCCGCTGGTGCTGCCGCCCACGGCGGTGGGGCTGGTGCTGCTGGAGCTGCTCGGACGCAACGGTCCGCTGGGGCGCGTGCTGGATGCGTGGGGCGTGGAGGTCGTCTTCACGCCCAAGGCCGTGGTGCTGGCGAGCGCGGTGATGGCGTTCCCGTTGCTGGTGCGCTCGGCGCGCGCGGGCTTCGAGGAGGTGGACCCGCGGCTGGTGGCGGTGGCGCGCACGCTGGGCGCTTCGCGCACGCGCGCCTTCTTCCGGGTGACGTTGCCGCTGGCCTGGCGCGGCGTGCTGGTGGGCGCGCTGCTGGCGTTCTCCCGCGCCTTGGGTGAGTTCGGCGCCACGGTGCTGGTGGCGGGCAACATCCCCGGCCGCACGCAGACGCTGTCCCTGGCCATCTTTCAGCGCACGCAGCTGGGGCGGGACGCGGAGGCGCTGCGACTGGCGGGCGTGGCGGCGCTGCTCGCCTTCGTGGCGGTGTTCGCGACCGAAGCGGTGACGCGGCGGCGCGGGCGACGGGTGCGCGCGTGAGCCTGGAGCTGGACATCCGGTTGCCGCTGGCGCGCTTCACGCTGGAGGTGAGGACGCGGCTGGACGGCGCGTCGGTGGCGGTGATGGGGCGCTCGGGCTCCGGGAAGACGTCGCTGCTGGAGGTGCTCGCGGGGCTGCGGCGCGGCGCCCGGGGCCGGGTGGTGCTGGAGGGCCGCGTGCTGCTGGACAGCGCTGCCCGAAGCGACGTGCCGCCCGAACAGCGCCGCATGGGCTACGTGCCCCAGGACGCGCTGCTCTTCCCGCACCTCACGGCGGAGCAGAACGTGCGCTTCGGCGCGCGGCCGGGGCGGGCCTCCCGCGTGGACGAAGCCGTGGAGCTTCTGGAGCTGGCGCCGCTGCTGCGCCGCTATCCGGCCACGCTGTCCGGGGGCGAGAAGCAGCGGGTGGCGTTGGCGCGCGCGCTGGCCACGGACCCGGCGTTGTTGCTGCTCGATGAGCCGCTCGCCGCGCTGGACGTGGCGCTGAAGGAGCGGGTGCTGCCGTACCTGCTGCGCGTGCGCGACGAGGCCCGGGTGCCGATGCTGTACGTGACGCACCAACTGGGCGAGGCGCGCGTGCTGGCGCGGGAGGCGCTGCTGCTGGACCAGGGACAGGTCCGCGCGGCCGGGCCCGCGGCCGAGGTGCTGGGCGCGGCGGCGCGAGGCCTGCTCGCCGGTGAAGGGGAAGGGGAGGAGAACATCCTCGAAGGCGTCCTGGAGCGCCCGGACGGCGGCGGGCTGCGGCTTCGGGGGCAGGGAGGGGTGTCGCTGTGGGTGCCGGACTCGCCCGCGTTGGTGCCGGGCACACGCGCGGCCTATGCCGTGCCGGCCGCGGACATCCTGCTGTCCATCCACCCGCTGACGGGCGTCTCCGCGCGCAACGTCCTGACGGGCACGGTGGTGGACGTGGAGCCCGTGGCGACGGGTGAGGACGCGGCCACCGTGGAGGTGGCGGGCGTGCGCTGGGTGGTGTGGCTCACGTCCGCGTCGGTGCGTGAGCTGGGCGTGGTGCCCGGCGCGCGGGTGTCCCTGGCGGTGAAGACGTCCGCGTGCCGGCGGCTGCGCTGACTCATCGCGCGGCTCAGGCGCGCTGGGCGACGGCGCTGCCGCGGTAGGCGAACCCTCCGGCGGCATCGCGCGGAGAAACGGCCGCCAGCGCGGGCAGGGCGCCCCACCCGGGCTGCGATGGAGCGCTCGCGCACGTCGCGCTTCGCGAATCACCGCACGAGGGGATTGGCGAGGGCCGCGGTCAATTCCGGGCTGGGCGCCCCACCCGGATGATGATTTCACGGGTCAAATATTGAATATGAGAATCGTTATCAACTATGGTGCCGCGCGTGGGGGCCGGAGTGGCACAGCGCCGTGTGCGTTTTGTCCTGGCCATCAGTGGTCTCCGGCTCCGCACCACCCGAGGGAGAGGGCCGTTGATGAAGACTCACACCGAAGAAACGATGCACACGAAGGCCGGCAAGCAGGGCCTGTGGGTGCTGGCCGCCGTGGCGATGGCGCTGGCCCTGTTGGTGAACTGTGGTTCGTCCGAAGAGGACCCCACCCCCGTGCCGGACGCCGGACAGACGGACTCCGGGACGAACCCGACGCCGGACTCTGGCACGGAGCCGGACGCGGGCACGGAGCCCGAGCCGGACGCGGGCACGGAGCCGGACGCGGGCACGGAGCCGGAGCCAGACGCGGGCACGGAGCCGGAGCCAGACGCGGGCACGGAGCCGCAGTGCCAGAGTGACGTGCCCTGCAGCGAGCAGAGCATCGACCGGCTGAACCTGCTCACGACGCCGTCGACGACGGCGATGTACGAGGAGGAGGCGCCGGAGGGTGAGTTCCGTTCGTATATCGACGCCCGCGCGGGTGGCCTCACGGTGAACCAGTCCTACACCTACGCCCGCTTCACGCCCGAGGGCCTGTCCCGGGTCAACATCGACGACCAGACGTCGCTGGGCGACCACGGCTGGGACGTCGCGTTCCGCCGTTACTACATCCGGGTGAACGGCGGCACGTCCGGCCCGTCCTGCATTGGCGTGGCGCGGCTGCCCACGGGCACCCGCTTCGAGACCGTGACGTCCGTGCCCGCGGACCTGACCTTCCAGTCGGACGCCTGGTACACCGACACGTGCGAGTTCATCCCGGACAACTCGGGCCTCTCCGGGCCGACGATGGCGCTGAGCAGCTTCTGGGCCTACCAGGGCTGCGTGAGGATGACGGGGGATGTCTTCATCATCCGCCTGGCCGACGGGCGCCACGTGAAGTTCGAGGTGACGTCCTACTACGAGCTGGCCGTGCAGGAGCACTGCAACGCGACGAATGAGCTGCCGTCGGGGACGCCGAGCGGCTCGGGGCAGCTCCGCGTGAAGTGGGCCTTCCTGCCATGAAGCTCCGGGCGCTGCTCCTGCTCATCCCTTTCGGGTGTGGACCTGTCCAGCAGGCCCCGCGTGAACCGCACGAGCGGCACGATTCGTTCGTGACGTGGGAAGCGGGACTGCAAGCGGGAGCGCGCCCCACCTCGCCCTCGGCGATGCCGCCGCGCTTCGACGAGGGCGAGGCGGTGGAGTCGGTGGTGTCCCCTGGGGGGCGCTTCCGCATCCACTTCTCCCGTTCGGGTTCCAACGCCGTGCCGGTGGCGGACGCGGACGGGAATGGTGTTCCGGACGCGGTGGAGACCGTCGCGTCCGCGTATGACCGCGTCGCCGTCTTCTATGAAGGGCTGGGCTTCCGCCTGCCGCCGGATGACGGCTGGGTGGGGAGCGACAACGGCGGTGACGGCCGCTTCGATGTGTACCTGGTGGACTTCGGTGGCATCGCGGACGGAGCCTTCCGGCTGGACGGCTGTCTGGAGGCGTCGTCGCGCTGCACCGGGCACATGCTCCAGGAGAACGACTTCGCGGGCTACAGCTACCCGTCCTACGGCGAGGCCGTGGACATCCTCGCCAGCCACGAGTTCTTCCACGCCGTGCAGGCCGCCTATCACCCGGGCCTGGGCAGCGTGGCGTCGGAGGGCACCGCGGTCTGGGCCAGTGAGCGCTACCGGCCCGCGCTGGATGACCTGGAGCGCTTCACCGCCGCGTACCTGTCGCGTCCGGACCGCACGCTGGCGCTGGACCCGGAGGGGCCGGCGGTGTCCTTCAGCTATGGCACGAGCATCTACTTCCAGTTCCTGGGCGAGCGCTTCGGGGATGGGGTGGTGCGCTCGCTGTGGGAGGAGAGCGTCGTGACGCCGTCGGTCCGCTGGCCGGTGCTGGTGGAGACGGCGCTGCAGCGCGACTGGGGCGCTGACTTCGACACCGCCTTCGCGGAGTTCGCCCTGTGGAACCTGGCCACCGGACCGCGCCGGGCACAGCGCGCGGGGTATGAGAACAGCGCGGGCTACGCGCCGCTGACCGTCGCGCCGCGCACGCTGCCGGTGTCGGAGCCGTCCGTACGGGTGGCGGCCGCGTCGACGCGCTACTTCGAGGTGGAAGGTGGAGCGTCTTCCGTCTCCGCCTCCTTCGAGCCGACGGAGGGGGAGGACGCTCCCGGCGCCCACCTGCTGGTGGCCGCCGTGACGCCGACGCAGGTGCTGCGCGTCGCGCGCGCCGACGGCGTGGGGGCGCTGGCCGCTCGCGTGGACGCCGAGGACGCCACGCACGTCATCGTCGCCGTGGTGGACGGACGGCGCGAAGGCCTGGGCCGCTATGGGCGGCTGTGCATCTCCGGGGAGGACTCCGGCGCGCCCTGCGCCACCGTGCCACCGCCCGACCCGGACGGTGGGGTCGACCTGGACGGTGGCGTGGGCGGTGAGCCGGATGGCGGTGTGGACGCAGGTCCAGGAGGAGACCTGGACGGTGGGGGCGACGAGGGCGGCTGTTCGTCGGCACCGGGCGGGCTGACGTGGGTGCTGGTCCTGTTGTGCGTGGCGGCCTTCATCCGGCGTTGAGCAGGGTTCGTTCCCCAGGGCTGCGCCGGCCGCGACGACCGTGTGCGTCATGCGCGTGACAGTCGGACAGGCGCGGTCCGTGCGGGAGGCGTCAGCTGGAACATCCCATATCGCGTTGGACGCTATCTCCGATTAAGCGTCCACTCTCCACCGACGCGAATGATTCGGGAACGTCATGCTCAGTGCCTCAGGCCAGGACCGCTCGCCCTCCATCCGTGCCGTGGGGCGGGCACTCCCGCCGCACTACGCCAGTCAGGAGCAGCTCATCGCCGCGTTCCGCGAGCTGTGGGCCACGCGCCACTTCAACCTGGAGCGGCTGGAGGACCTGCACCGCGCCGTCCAGGTGGGGGGCCGGCACCTGGCGTTGCCCCTGGAGGCCTACCCACCGCTGGTGACATTCCAGCAGCGCAATGACGCCTGGATCCGCTCGGCCACGGAGCTGGGTGAGACGGTGGTGCGCCAGGCCCTGGACGCGGCGGAGCTCACGCCCGGGGAGGTGGACCACGTCTTCTTCGTCACCGTGACGGGCATCGCCACGCCGAGCATCGACGCGCGGCTGGCCAACCGCGTGCGCTTCCGCGAGGACTTCAAGCGCACGCCGCTCTTCGGTCTGGGATGCGTGGCGGGCGCGGCGGGGGTTGCCCGTGCGGCGGACTACCTGCGCGGCTTCCCGGAGCACACCGCGCTCGTCATCGCCGTGGAGCTGTGCTCGCTCACGTTGCAGCGCGAGGACCTGTCCATTCCGAACATCATCGCGTCCGGCCTCTTCGGTGACGGCGCGGCGTGCGCGGTGCTCCGCGGCGCGGCTGCTCCGGGCGCACGAGGGCCGCGGGTGGTGGCGTCGCGCTCCGTGTTCTACCCGGACACCGAGCGCATCATGGGCTGGGACGTGGTGGACACCGGCTTCAAGGTAGTGCTGTCCGCGAAGGTGCCGGGGCTCGTGAAGGACCACATCCGGGGCAACGTGGATGGCTTCCTCGCGCAGCACGGGCTGAAGCGCGAAGACATCCGGCACTGGGTGGCGCACACCGGCGGGCCCAAGGTGCTGGAGGCCTTCGAGGAGGCGCTGGAGCTGGCGCCCTCGACGCTGGAGCGCTCGTGGGCCTCGCTGCGCGAGGTGGGCAACCTCTCCTCCGCGTCGGTGCTCTTCGTGCTCGGCGAGACGCTGGAGTCCGTCCGCGCGCGGCCGGGGGAGTGGGGCGTGATGATGGCCATGGGCCCGGGCTTCGGCGCGGAGATGGTGCTGCTGCGATGGTGACCTCCACGCAGGCCCTCTTCCTGGGCTTCATGGCCGCGCTCGTCGTGGAGCGGCTGGTGGAGCTGGTGCTCTCCAAGCGCAACGCCGCCCGGGCCTTCGCGCGCGGCGGGGTGGAGACGGGGCAGCGGCACTACCGCTTCATGGTGGTGTTCCACACGCTGTTCCTGGTGGCGTGCGTGGCGGAGGTGTTCCTGCTGCGGCGCGGCTTCCCGGGCGCGTGGGGCTGGGCGGCGCTGACGGGCGCGGTGGTGGCGCAGGGGCTGCGGTACTGGGCCATCGCCACGCTGGGCGACCGGTGGAACTCGCGCATCATCGTGGTGCCGGGGCTGGCGCCGGTGACGGGCGGGCCCTATCGCTTCCTGCGCCACCCCAACTATGTCGCGGTGGTGTTGGAGTTGGCGTGCGTGCCGCTCATCCACGGGGCATGGTGGACGGCGCTGGTCTTCTCAGTGGGCAACGCGGCGCTGCTCTACGTGCGAATCCGCGCGGAAGAGGCGGCGCTGGGTGAGGTGTACGCGCAGGCGTTCTCCCATCGCCCTCGTTTCATTCCGGAGGTGCCACGTGGCTGAACGCGAACTGGAGGTCATGACGGAGATTCACCGCATCGTCACCGAAGAGCTGGAGTGGAAGGGCGAGGTGGAGCCCTCGCAGGACCTGATACGCGACCTCCAGTTGGACAGCCTGGGCCTCACGGTGCTGGCGGTGGGGCTGGAGAACCGCTTCCGCATCCGCCTGTCCGAAGAGGACGCGCAGGGCGTGCGCACGGTGGGAGATTTGGCGAAGCTGGTGGCGCAGCGAGTCGCGGCTCCGGTGGAGCCCCTGCCGGAGGAGGCCCTGCCGTGAAGGATGCTGGCGCGCGACTGGTGGGCCCGGCGTTGCCTCCGCCCAGGCACCTGACGGTGAACGCGGCGCTCGCGGACACCGGGCGCTCGTCGCCGCTGGGGCTCACCTTCGTGGATGCGTCCGAGCGCGAGGTGTTCATGTCCTGGGCGGACGTGTCCCGACGGGCGAAGCGCACCGCCGCGGGGCTGGCACGGCTGGGCGTGCGCGAGGGCGACCGGGTGGCGTTGCTGCTGCCCACGTCGCCGGCCTTCATGGACGCCTTCTTCGGCACGTTGCTCGCCGGCGCGGTGCCGGTGCCGCTGTACCCGCCGGTGCGGCTGGGGCGGCTGGAGGAGTACCACCGGGCGACCTCGCGGATGCTCCAGGTGACGGGCTCGGTGATGGTGTTGACGGACGCTCGCGTGCGGCTGCTGCTGGGGCCCAGCGTGGAGCGCGCGCGTCCCCGGCTGGGCTGCCACACGGTGGATGACGTGTCGCGAGGAGACGACGCGCTGGAGGCCCCCGTGCGGCCCGAAGCGCTGGGGCTCATCCAGTTCTCGTCCGGCTCCACGGTGGACCCGAAGCCAGTGATGCTGACGCACGAGGCGCTGCTGGCGCAGGTCGCGGCGCTGGAGGTGGCGATGCCGCTGGGGGAGGGGGTGCCCCGGGTGGGGGTGAGCTGGCTGCCGCTGTACCACGACATGGGGCTCATCGGCTGTCTGCTGACCGCGCTGTACTACCCGGGGAGCCTGGTGCTGCTTCCCCCCGAGGTCTTCCTCGCGCGGCCCGCGCTGTGGCTCCGCGCGCTGTCGCGCCACCGGGGCTACATCTCTCCCGCGCCCAACTTCGCTTATGGCCTGTGCTTGAAGCGGGTGAAGGACGCGGAGCTGGAAGGGGTGGATTTGTCGTCGTGGCGCCACGCGCTCAACGGCGCGGAGCCGGTGTCCATGGACACGCTGCGCCGCTTCTCGGAGCGCTTCGAGCGGTGGGGCTTCTCCGCGCGGGCGCTGCGGCCCGTGTACGGACTGTCCGAGGCGTCGCTCGCCGTCACCTTCCCGCCGGAAGGACGGGGGCCGCGCGCGCTGGGCGTGGACGCGGGGCTGCTGGCGCGGGAAGGCCGGGTGACGGAGGGCTCGCGTGCGTTGGTGAGCGTGGGCATGCCCGTGGCGGGCTTCGAGGTGGAGGTGCGCGGCGAGACGGGCGAGGTGCTCGCGGAGCGGTGCGTGGGCCAGGTGTTCGCGCGGGGGCCGTCCCTGATGGCCGGCTACTTCGCGGACGCGCAGGCCACGGACCGGACGCTGACGCGGGACGGCTGGCTGGACACGGGCGACCTGGGCTTCATCGCGGAGGGGGAGCTGTTCCTCACGGGCCGGGCGAAGGACGTGGTCATCATCCGGGGCGCGAACCACGCGCCGCAGGCGTTCGAGGAGCCGCTGCAGAACGTGGCGGGCGTGCGCATGGGCTGCGCGGTGGCGCTGGGCTTCACGCCCGAAGGCGCCGAGGACGAGGCGCTCCTCATCCTCGCGGAGCGCGCGGGGCAGGACGCGGATGACGTGGTCGAGGAGCGCATCCGCGCGGCGGTGGTGGAGACGACGGGCGTGCGGCCTCACACCGTGCGGCTGCTCGTGCCAGGCACGTTGCCGCGCACGTCCAGCGGCAAGCTGCGCCGCGCCGAGGCGCTGCGCCGCTATCTGGCCGAGGAGCTGGCGCCGCCGAAGAAGGTAGGGGCCGTGGGGCTGGCGGTGGAGATGGCGCGGAGCGCGCTGGCGATGGTCCGCGCGGAGAGCGACACGTGAGGCGCGGGGCGCGGTGTTGGCGTGAGCCCCGTGCCATGAGGACGCGAGTGCCGGAGGAGTCCACGCCGTGAAGCGGTATGACGTCGCCGTGGTGGGCGGAGGGCCCGCGGGGCTGGCGGTGGCCATCACCACCACGCTGCGTGGGCTGAGCACCGTGGTGCTGGAGCGCGGCACCGCGCCGGTGGACAAGGCCTGTGGCGAAGGGCTGCTGCCTCCCGGCATGGCGGTGCTGGAGCGGCTGGGCGTCCTGCCACTGCTGGATGACCAGAGCAGCCATCCCGTCGTGGGCATCCGCTACGTCCAGGAAGATGGCAGCACGGCGGAGGGCCTGCTCCCGGGCCAGGGCGCGCTGGGCGTGCGGCGCGTGGCGCTGGCCACGGCGCTGGTGTCGCGGGCGCGCACGGTGGGCGTGGAGCTGCGCGAGCGCACGCAGGTGTTGTCCCACCAGCGGGACAGCGACGGTGTGGTGCTGCGGACGGCCGAGGGCCCGGTGGAGGCCGCCATGCTGGTGGCCGCGGACGGGCTGGCTTCACCGCTGCGCCGCGCGGAAGGCCTGGAGGTGGAGCCCACGGGACCGCGCCGCTTCGGCCTGCGACGACACTTCCAGCTCGCACCGTGGACGCCCTATGTGGAGATTCACTTCGCGCAGGGCGTGGAGGCCTACGTGACGCCCGCGGGCGCGCGGCGCGTGGGCCTGGCCTTCCTCTGGGAGGACGGCGTGGTGGAGGGGCGGGTGAGCTTCGAGACGCTGCTGGCCCGCTTCCCCAGACTGTCGGAGCGGCTCTCTGGCTCGGAGCTGGACTCCCAGCCGCGCGGCGCGGGACCGCTGGCCCGGGTGTCCCGAGCGCGCATCGCCGACCGCTTCGCGCTGGTGGGAGACGCGGCGGGCTACGTGGACGCCATCACCGGAGAGGGCCTGTCGCTGGCCTTCGTGTGCGCGGAGTCGCTGGGGAACCTGCTGCCGGAGGCGCTGGTCCATGGCGCCACGCGCGAGGCGCTGATGCCCTACGAGCAGTGTTTCCAGCGGGTCTTCCGCAAGTACTCGTGGTCGACGGGCGCGCTGCTCATGCTGGCGCGACGGCCCTGGCTCCGCCGCCCCGTGGTGCGGCTCTTGGGGAAGACGCCCTGGCTGTTCGAGCGCATCCTGCACGCCATCGTGACGTGAGCGCGGGGGCGGTGTCCGCTTCGGGCGCGTGCATTCCCGGTTGCCGGCGGGGCCTGAACCCGGTCCACTGTCGGGCTGGGACACGGACTCGGGCCCGGGCCGCGCGGGTTGTCTGCCGAGGTGTCTTGCAGGGAGCGCCGCACGCATGTCGAGGCTCGCATCGGTGTTGTTGCTGTTGGGAGTTCCCTGGCTCGGAGGGTGCCTGTTCGCCGGTCCGCGGCACCAGGGGCCGGTGACGGAGCACTTCGACGGTGAGCACTTCCAGAACCTGGAGCCCGTCAAGCGCCTGAGTCCGGACGAGGTCTTCAAGGCGCTGCGCAAGGGGCCTCGTGGCCCGTGGCGGGACTACGAGGACGCACCTCCAGGCAAGCCGCCGCCGGAGCGCGTGGGGCCGGGGCAGCTCCGGGTGACGTTCATCAACCACGCCACCGTGCTCGTCCAGGCGGACGGGCTCAACCTGCTGACGGACCCCATCTATTCGGACCGTCCGAGCCCGGTGCCCTTCCTCGGCCCCAAGCGCGTGCGGCCCCCGGGCATCCGCTTCGAGGACCTGCCGCCCATCGACGTGGTGGTGGTGAGCCACAACCACTACGACCACATGGACCTGCCGACGCTGCGGCGCCTGGAGGCGGCGCACCAGCCGCGCTTCATCGTGGGCCTGGGCAACAAGGCGCTGCTGGACGACGAGGGCTTCCGGCATGTGGTGGAGCTGGACTGGTGGAAGTCCACGGAGGTGGCACCGGGCCGCACGGTGACGGCGGTGCCGGCGCAGCACCGCTCCAATCGCGGGCTCACCGACAGCGCGGCGACGCTCTGGGCGGGCTACGTCCTCTCCACGTCCGGCGGGCCGGTGCTCTTCGCGGGCGACACGGGCTTCGGCCCCCACTTCGCGATGACGGCCGAGCGCTTCGGGCCCATGCGGCTGTCGGTGCTGCCCATTGGCGCCTACCGGCCCACGGCGTTCCGTCCGGTCCACATGGGGCCGGTGGAGGCCCTCCAGGCGCACAAGGTGCTGCGCTCGGCCACGTCGGTGGCCATGCACTACGGCACCTTCGCGCTCGCGCTGGATGGCCAGGACGAGGCGAAGTACCACCTGCTGTGGCTGCTGGCGCGCGAGCCCGTCCGGCCGCGCTTCTGGGCCCTGGGCTTCGGCGAGGGCCGCGACGTGCCCGCGCTGGATTGAGTCAGCGGTTGAAGGGGTACTCCTGAATCCAGTTGAAGCCCCGGCTGAGCAGGAGGAACTGGGACTCATCCACGCGCGTGAGGCGGACCTCGATGGCGGCCTCCTGGAGCGTGCCCTGGAGGACGAGCTGGTTCGCGTCCTGGCGTGTGTAGGCGAGCACGAACTTCTTCGCGGCGTCGTCCTGGCCGTCGATGAGGGTGAGCGTCTTCTTCGGCGCGTCCTCCTCCAGGCCGAAGGACTTCACGGTGTCATCCTGATGCTTGATGACCATCCGGCCGAAGCGGTTGACGGCCACCGTCTTCCATCGCCGGACGTCTCCAGACGTGGCCTCCAGGCGCTGCCCGTCCTGGGTGAAGGATTCAACCGTGTAGTAGCCGTAGAACGGGGGCCGCGGCGCGGAGTCCCCATACTTGCGGATGAACTCCAGCCGAAAGCCCACGAACCCGTAGGCGATGCCGCCCACCACCAGGGCCTTCATCACGAGCCCGGCGCCACTCAGCCAGCGTGACGGCGGGAAGGGCGGCTGGAGCGGGCGCGGCTGAGTGGCGCGGTTGAGCACCAGGACGTCGAGCAGGCGCCGGGCGTCGGGCAGCACCAGGAACAGCGACATCAGCAACAGGTGGGACGAATGGAGTTTGACGGGGACGTCGTAGAAGAAGTTGAGCGCCACCACGTTGACCATGACGCCCGCGACGACGAGCGCGCCCAGCGTCGTCGTCCGCCGGAAGAGCAGCAGGCAGCCGCCCAGGAACTCCGCGCCGCCCGTGAAGACGTTGTAGCCCTTCGAGAAGCCCATGAACGTCCACAGCAGGCCCATGGGGGAGAAGTCCCCCAGCGGCTGCGCCAGCCGCTCCGGGCCGGGGAAGGGAAACTGGGACTTGAAGAGCTTGGACAGCCCGTAGGACAGCATGCTCATCGCGAGCACGTACCGGACGCTCGCGTGCAGCACGTCGTGGGCCTTCACGTACTCGGTGCGGCGCCGGTCAACGACGGACCAGACGCCCGTCACCGCCACGGCGACGACGAAGAACAGCAGCACCTGCACGTAGTTGAACGTGGTGTCGCCGCTGCCGTTGGGCATCACGGTGATGTCCGTGGACAGCCGCAGCACGTGCTTGCCGACCCATTGCACCACGACCTTCCAGAGCTCGCCCTGGAACGAGGTGATGAAGTCGCCCAGGACTGGAATGATGTCCAAGGGGAACGGGAAGTTATAGAGGACCAGGTAGGCGAAGGCGAAGCGGAAGGCCAGCCGCCGCGCGAGACTCCAGGCTTCGGGCGCGGGAGGCGTCACGCCCGCTTCGGACGCGGTGGGCTGGGGCTCGGGGACGGGGGGCAGTGGGGCCGTGGCGCTCATGGTGGGCTGGCCTGTCAGTCTATCCGGAGCGCCCCAGGTGCTTTCCAGTCGCCCGCGCCTGCTCAGAGCTTCATGCGCTTGAACACCGTCTCCGGGATGGTCCGGATGATGAGCATGATGAGCGCCCAGATGCCGGGCACGTAGACTTCGTTCTTCCTCGAGTCGGCGGCGCTCAGCAGTCCGCGCGCCACCTTCTCCGGCGAGGCGAACAGCTTGTTCTTCGGCAGGTGCGCCGTCATCGGCGTGTCGACGAAGCCCGGCTTCACCGTCACCACCGCGACGTTGGACTTCATCAGCCGGTTGCGCAGGCCCTGGAGGAAGACGTTGAGCGCGCCCTTCGACGCGCCGTACACGTAGTTGCTCTGCCGGCCGCGGTCGCCCGCCACGGACGAAATCACCACCAGCGTGCCGGCCTGCTGCGCCTCGAAGCGGTTGGCCAGCACCGTCAGCAGCGACACCGCGCTCAGGAAGTTGGTGCGCAGCACCGCCTCCGTCGCCGTCCACGAGCGCTGCGCCTCCGCCTGGTCACCCAGCACGCCGTGCGCCAGCACCACGCCGTCCAGCCCGCCCAGCGCCGTGTACGCGGCCTCCACCAGCGCCTCGTGGGTGTCGAAGTCGTTCAGGTCCACCACCTGCGACGCGACGTTGGACGCGCCGCGCGTGGCGGCGTCCTTCGTCACCGCGTCGAGGTTCGCCGCGTTGCGGCCAGTCAGGTACAGCGAGGCCCCGCGCGCGGCCAACAGCCGCACCGTCGCCTGGGCAATGGCGCTGGTGGCGCCGAGGACGAGCACTTTCTTCATGGGGAGCGAATCTCGGAAAGAAGGTCAGCAGACAGGGAAGAGGGCAGGGACACCGGATTCGCCCGCCGCCAGAACGACGAGGAGAACGACGGGTCCACGTACTGCATGAAGCGCTCACGCCGCGGGAAGTACGCCGCGAAGTTCTCCGGGCTCATCCGCGCGTCCTTCGCCGGGTACACCGCGCCGCCCGCCTGCCGCGTCAGCCGGTCCAGGTCCTCCACCAGCTTCCACGTCTTCTCGCCGCGGTTGGCGAAGTCCATGGCCAGCGTCACGCCCTCGCGCGGGAAGGACAGCCACCCTGGAGAGGGAATGTCACCGAACGTCTTCAGCACCGACAGGAAGCTGGGCAGTCCGCCGCGCGAGCTGCGCTCCAGGATTTCCTTCAGCGCGTCCTTCGCGGTGGCGTAGGGCACCACGCACTGGAACTGGAGGAAGCCGCGCCGGCCATAGATGCGGTTCCACGCGTAGATGGCGTCCAGCGGGTAGAAGAACGGGTCGTAGTGCGTCAGCCGCTGCTTCGGCTTGCCGTTCTGCCGGTGGTAGTAGAGCCAGTTGAAGGCGGACACCGACAGCCGGTTGAGGCAGAAGGCCGGCATGTCCATGGGCACCGCCAGCCCCACGCCATGCGACAGGTGGCTCTTGGCCAGCGGCAGCCCGTCGAACTGCGGCGGCGCGAAGTTGCCCCGGTACAGGAGCCCCCGTCCCAGCTTCTTGCCCCGGGCCAGGCAGTCCACCCACGCCATGGTGAACTCGTAGTCCTTCTCCGACGCGCGGGCCACGTCGAGGAACCCCTCCAGGTTTCCGAAGGGCACCGTCTCCTGAAGCACGTACGGGTTGCTGATGGGCTTGAGCTGCACCTCGGCCCAGGTGACGAGCCCGGTGAGACCCAGGCCACCAATCGTCGCGCCGTACCAGTCCGGATTCTCGTCCGGCGCGCACACCCGGCGGCTGCCGTCCGAGCGCAGCAATTCGAAGCGCCGCACGTAGCGGCCGAAGGTGCCACCCCGGTGGTGGTTCTTCCCGTGCACGTCGTTGGCGATGGCGCCGCCCACCGTCACGAACTTGGTGCCCGGCGTCACCGGCAGGAACCAGCCGCGCGGCGCGGCCAGGCGCAGAATCGTGTCCAGCGACACGCCCGCCTCGCAGCGGACCACGCCCGTGGCCGGGTCGAAGGCGATGAAGCGGTCCAATCCCGTGGTGAGCAGCAGCGTGCCCTCCGCGTTGAGGCACGAGTCGCCATAGCTGCGCCCCAGGCCGTGGGGCAGCAGGCTGCCGTCCTTCGTGGGCAGCGCGTCCGTGCGCCACACCAGGGCGTGCGTCTGTTGTTCGACTTGGGGGTAACGCCCCCAGGACTCCCGTGACTTCATCGCGCCAGCCCTCTCACGTGGCGGCCCATAGCACCAACGCGCACACGAGGCCTACCGCGTAGCTCACCCGGTCCCTCAGGGCGAAGACGAGCGGGTCCTCGTTCACCAGCCCGCGGTGGGCCAGCAGCCACACCCGGCCCACCCAGTACAGCATCACCGGGCAGATGAGCCACAGCCGCTCGGGGTGGGCGTACAGCGCCGTCACTTCGTCGGAGGTGATGTAGAGCGCCAGCACCAGCACGGACACCTGTCCCGAGGCCGCGCCCAGGCTGGCGAGCTGCTCGTAGTCCTGGGCCAGGTAGCCACGGCCATGCGCGGACGTCTCGTTGGACTGCCTCAGCCGCCGGACCTCGCTCAGGCGCTTCACCAGCGCGAGCGAGAGGAAGAGGAACATGCTGAACATCATCAGCCAACTGGACGTGGGCACGTTGACCGCCAGCGCGCCGCCGAAGATGCGCACCGTGTACAGCCCGGCCAGCACCAGCACGTCCAGCATCACCACCTGCTTCAGCCGCAGCGAGTAGGCCAGCGTCAGCACGTAGTAGGTGCCCAGCAGGGCGGCGAAGGCGGGCGGCAGCAGCAGGCACACCGCGGCGCCGGCCAGCAGCAGCACGGGGGCCAGCATGACGCCGGTGCTCACCGGCAGCGTGCAGGCCGCGAAGGGGCGCTGCTTCTTCGTCGGGTGGCGCCGGTCGGAGTCCAGGTCCAGCAGGTCGTTCAGCACGTACACGCTGGAGGCGCACAGGCTGAAGGCCGCGAAGCCCAGCAGCGCCTGGAGCAGCTTGTCCGGCTCGGTGGCCTTGTGGGCGGCCAGCAGCGGCACGAAGACGAGCGCGTTCTTCGCCCACTGATGCACGCGCAGCGCCTTCACCCAGGTGCGGAGGTGGGTGGCGGGGCGCTCGAAGACGCGGTGGACTTCGCGGCCCAGGCTCCGGGCTTGCTTCAGCACCCCGGCCGGCGCGTGGACCACGACGATGCGGCGGCACTCACGCCACAAGGGCAGGTCCACCGTGTCGTTGCCCGCGTAGTCGAAGGTGCCCAGCAGCGCCTTCAGCTTCGCCAGCTTGCGCGCGCCGGACAGGTTCACCGTCGCTTCGCTGGCGACGACGTCGGAGAAGAGGCCCAGGTGCGCGGCCACGGCTTCGGCGATGCGCCGGTCCGCCGCGGTGGCCAGCACCAGCCGGCGGCCTCGGGCCTTCTCCTCGCGCAGGTACGCCAGGAGTTCGTCGTGGTAGGGCAGGCTGGCCGCGTCCAGCGCCGCGCGCCGGGCCACCTCCGCCTTGAAGAAGGCCTTGCCCTTGAGCACCCAGAAGGGGGCCAGCAGCAGCAGCCAGGGGGCACGCTTGAAGAGGACCAGCAGGTTCTCGTGCAGCGTGTCCGTGCGCACCAGCGTCCCGTCGAGGTCGACGGCGAGCGGTACGTCCGGAGAGTCCTCGGGAAGGGGCGTTTGGGGAAGCATGGGCAACGGTGTGACGGAAGCCGTCAAAGGGCGGGCAGGGTAGCGCAGACGTCTCCCGCGTGGGCAGGCCACCTCAGGGCAGGCACGCCAGAACAGCGGACGGGTGGACGCTCAGTCCAGCCGAGCCACCAAAAGCGTCTGCAAGGGCAGGTGCCGGATGGGGCGGCTGTTCTCGATGCGAAAGCCCGCATCGTCCAGGAAGCCCTCCACCTCGGCGGGCGTGTAGGCGGCCGCGCCGGAGGTGAGGAAGTAGTGCAAGCCAATCAAAGGCGCCGCGCTGGTGGGCGTGTCGACACTCTCACGCAGATACTCCAGCACCGCCAGCGTCCCCCGGGGCGCCAGCGAGGCGCGCACCCGCCGCAGCAGGGCCACGTTCTGTGCGGGGGACAGGTGGTGCATCACCTGGAAGAGCATCACCCCGTCATACGGGCCGCCCAGCTCCGCGGTGAGGATGTCGCCCTCGTGGTGGGTGACGAGGTGGCTCAGCCCCGCCGAGGCGATGATTTCCCGGCCCACGCGGGCGCTGCCTTCCAAATCCAACACCGTGGCCTTCAGGCCCCGGTTGCGCAGACACAGCTCGGCGGCGAACCAGCCGTGCGCGCCGCCCAGGTCCAACACCTGCTTCGCACCACGGGGCAGGGGGATGGCCGCCGCGACCTCCGGGGCCGCCAGCCGCGCCAACTGGTGCATGGCGTGGATGTAGTCGCGCCATCGCGCGTCGTCGGGCGCGAAGCCGTGGATGTCCACCGCCTGACCGGTGCGCACCACGCCCTCCAGCCCGTTCCACCAGTCCCACTGGGCGTAGTTGAACTCCAGGAAGGCGCCCACGTAGCGGGGCGAGCGCGGGTCCAACCAGCGCCGGGCGCGCGGGGCCAGCCGGTAGCGTCCACCGCGCTGCCGCTCCACGGCCTCGCAGGCGATCAGGGCCTCCAGCAGCGTGCGAGTGCCCTCCTGGGACAGCTTCAGCCGCTCGGCCAGCGTCTCCGCCGACACCGGCCCGTCCGTCAGGGCCTCATAGACGCCCAGCCGCGCGCCGGCCATCAGCGTGCGCGACGCCATCATCCCGAAGAAGGCCTGGGCCACCGGCTGTGGGGCCAGGTTGAACCAGTCCGCCACGCGCTCCAGCAGGTTGTCCGCCTTGAGCCCCAGCCTCATGCGTGTGCTCCTAACGCCTGCGTCTGTACCCAGCCACGGCGGCCAGGCCCACGACGACGAGCGCGGCCTGGGCACCCAGCACGCAGCCTTGCTGGTCTGCCTGGCGCACGCCAGTGTAGCGACAGCGCCCGTCATCGCAGGTGAAGCGGGGGGAGCAATCCCGGGTGCTACGGCAGGACGTATTCACCCTGCCTGTACTGTCGTCTCCCTCGGGGTTGTCCCGGTCCGCGCCGCCCTCGCCCACGGAGGCGTCGGGGAGGCCCGCGTCGAGTCCACCGTCGGATTGGGCCAGGGCCCCCAGCGGCAGCAGGAGGGGAAGGCAGGCCAGCAGGCGGCGCAGGTGGGAACGGAAGGGAGACATCGGGGCCGTCACCCTAACCGGCTGGAGTGACGGATGCATCCTCCGCGGTGGCTGGAGCACCCGGGGGCAGATTGTCTGACCCGTCCCTTCGCATCTGGTACGGTACGCCCCGCGATGGCACCCCGAATCCTCGTCGTCGATGACAATCAGGAGCTGTTGTCCCTCCTCACGCAGCTCTTCGAGGAGGCGGGCTACGAGGTCCTGGGTGCGAGCCGCGGCAAGCAGGCGGTGGAGCTGGCCAAGGCCCAGCCTCCGGCGGCGGCCGTGCTCGACATCCTGCTGCCCGACATGATGGGTTACCACCTCGCGGACGCGCTGCGGAAGGACAACCCCCAGCTCCCGCTCCTCTTCATCACCGGCGTCTTCAAGGGTGGCAAGCACGCCGTCGAGTCGCGCACCAAGTACCAGGCCGCCGGCTACTTCGAGAAGCCCTTCGAGGCCCAGAAGCTGCTCGAGGCGATGACGAAGGTGCTGCCTCCGGAGAAGCCCGCCGCTTCGGCCGCGTCGCTCCAGGACGCCTTCGAGGTGGAGCTGGACATCGATGTGGAGGAGGAGGGCCCGCAGGACGCCATGGAGCTGACCGGCCGCATCAAGGTGACGGGCGGCGGCAACATCACGGCGGAGATTCGCGGCGCCAACCTCACGGCCAGCCCCATGCAGAAGGTGCCGGCCACCCAGGTGCGCCCGCCCACGCCGGGCCGTCCGCCAGACCCGCCGCCCGTGGGCGCGCCGGGCAGCCGCCGTGGTGAAATCCGGGACAACCTGCCCTCGCTCCTCACCGCCTTCTACCTCTCCCGTGAGACGGGTGAGCTGGGCGTGCAGAAGGGCAAGGTGAAGAAGGTCGTCTACTTCGAGAAGGGCACGCCGGTGTTCGCCCTCTCCAACCTGCTCGCGGACCGCTTCGGCCAGTTCCTGGTGCGCGTGGGCAAAATCAAGCCAGAGCAGCTCCAGGACGCGTCCGCGGTGGCCGCGCAGTCCAACCGCCGCACCGGCGACGTGCTGGTGGAGCGCGGGCTGCTCAAGGACACCGAGCGCCTCTACTACGTGGGCCAGCAGGTGAAGGCCGTCATCTATTCGCTCTTCGCGTGGGATGAAGGCTCATACGTGCTGAGCTTCCGGGAGAAGGCGAGCGCGGAGTCCATCAAGCTGGACCTGCACCCGGCCAACCTCATCGTCCGGGGCATCAAGAAGCTCTACAAGCCGGAGCGCCTGCGGCGCCTGCTCCAGCCGGAGGACCGCCTCATCCCCGCCGTGGCTCCGGCCTACCAGCTCAACGAAGTGGAGCTGGAGCGGTGGGAGGCGGAGCTGCTGCCGAAGATTGACGGCAACCGCACCGTGGCGGAGCTGCTGGCCTTCGCCAACCGCCCCGAGCACGTCGTCTACGGCTTCCTGGTGGCGATGATGTCGCTGGGCATCCTGGACAAGCGCAGCTAGCCGCCGCGCTGTCCGTCCCCGCGCGGGTCCTTCTCCCCATCTGACAGCGCGCCACGATGTCACCTCCTCCCGGTCGCCCCCCTCCCTCCGAGCGGCACGACGCCTCCATTCGGATGGACATGGCCAGGGACTTCCTCGCGGACGCGGCCTTCTTCTGGACGCTGCGTGAGCAGGGGCTCCTCGCCCCCGACTATTCCCTGGAGGAGCTCCAAGCGGGGCCCGAGCAACGGCTGCTCGCGTGCCTTGATGCGTTGCAGCTCGGTGGTCCCCGGGTCACCCGGGAGTTGTTGCTGCCGGCGCTGTCGTCGGACGAGCCGGAGCAGGTGGCCTGTGCCGTCAGCGTCCTCTTGTCGCAGCCCGGACAGGAGCACCTCGGCGCCGTGCGCTCCACGCTGGCGGACGACGCCCATCCTTCGAGCCAGGGAGCCGCATGGGCGCTGGAGCTCCACCCGAGCCCTCGCGCTGTTCCCCAGCTCCTCGCCTTGCTCGACGAAGGCGCCCCCGCCGTGCAGGCGCGGGTGCTCGACATCCTGACGGCGTGGGGGACGGCGCCCTCCCGAAGCCTGGATGAGGCCGTCACGTCGAAGGACAGCGCACTGGCCCAGGCGGGGCTGCGCGCCGCACGGCGCTTCCCGTCCCGGCTGGAACGCGCCGCGCTCCAACGGGCGCTGGAGTCCAGCGACGCGGAGGTGCGCAACACGGCGCTGGAGACAGCCTTGCGTCTGGGCCACGCCTCCGCATGGACCGGTTGTGTCGATGCCGTCCGTCGCAAGGAGGCAGGCTGGGGACCTTCCGCGGCGCTCCTCGCGATGGGGGGAGACCCTCAAGAGTTGGACCTGCTCCTGAAGGCGATTGAGGATCCCGCGCTGCGCAAGGCGGCGCTCTGGGCGCTGGGGCTCAGCGGGCGCGTCGCCGCCGTGGGGCCGCTCCTGGAGGCCATGAAGGACGACGCAGTCGCACAGGTGGCCGCGGAGGCCTTTTGCGCCATCACCGGCCTCGTCCTCACCGGGCCCTTCGCTTCGGAGGCGGAGCCCTGGACCCCCGACACGCCCGAAGATGAAGAGGCGCCGCCCCTGGGCCCGGAGCACGCCCTTCCCGTGCCCGCGCCGGAAGCCGTGGCGCACTGGTGGCGGCAAGCCCAGAAGGACTTCTCGCCCCAGGTCCGCTACCTCGGCGGGAAGCCCTTTGGCGCTGAAACGCTCCTCGACGCCCTGATGACGGGCCCCCTGCGCAGACGCTCAGCGCTGGCGCTCGAGCTGGCCATCCGGAGCCAGGGCGCATTCCAGCTCCGCGTCCGCGATTGGGCCCCGAGGCAATGGAAGACACTCCAGGCCGCGAAGGCGGGCTTGCAAGGACGCTTGCCGCTGGGGCCGTTCCGCGCCTTCTCGCCCTCGGCCGTCCTGGTCGACGAGTCCCCCGTTCAAGCAGACGCGCTCTTCCAGCGCGGGGTCTTGCAGCGCCCGCCTCCACCGGGTGCGCTCGCCATCACGGGCCTCGGGATGGTGTCGTCGCTGGGCGATGGCGTGGTGGGGAGCTGCGCGGCTGCTCGCGTGGGCGTGGCCCGCCCAGACGCGCTCGAGGACCTCACCTTCGTGGACGAGGACTCGGGTGAGTCGCTCCCCGTGACGGGGCATGCCATCCCGCATCTCACGCAAGGGTACGCGGGCGTGGGGCGCCTGGTACGGCTGGGGACGGCTGCCCTGGCGGACCTCCAACACCACTCCGGCATGCAAGCGGGGCCGCGCACGGGCATCTTCCTCAACCTTCCCAGCGGCTTCCTCCTGGAGGCAGCGGAGCGCCAGGAGCGCGATGCCGCCAGCGAAGAGACGGAGCCAGACGGCGAGGCCGCGGACACCGACACCGCCTCTGATTTCGACGAAACGCCGCTGCTCGCCGAGGCGCTTCGCGAACGCTACGCCGAGACACTGCTGCCCCGGCTGCTCGCGCAGGCCGCCGTGCCAGGGGGCATCACCCAGCAAGCTGTCTTCTTTGGAGACTCGCCCGGCTTCGTCACGGCCCTCCGTGCCGCGGAACGCGCGCTGAGGTCCGGCGCGCTGGACCGATGCATCGTGGGAGGCATCGACAGCATCGTCGAACCCGAGTGGCTGGAGGCCCTGGACGCGCTCCGGATGCTGAAGACGCGCGAGCGGCCCACCGGGCTGATGCCTGGCGAGGGCGCGGCCTTCGTGCTCCTGGAGCGCGCGGACGCGGCCTCTCGCCGGGGTACGCCGGCCGTCGCCTACGTCGACGCCATGGCGGTGTCCTCCGAACCCGGACACCTGTTCGCAGGCAAGCCACACGTCGGCGTGGCCTTGGCGTCCGTCATCGCGGAGGTGCTTGGGCGCCTCGAGGACCGTGGCCAGACGACGGGGCTCGTCATCGCGGACCTCGACGGCACCGTGCCCCGAGCCCAGGACTGGGGCTACGCGCAGCTACGCCTGGACAGCGTGCCCTTGAAGGAGGCTGTCACCTGGTATCCCGCGGATGTGTGGGGAGGGCTGGGCGCAGCGACCGGTGCCTTCGCGGTCTGCATGGCGGCGCGCGGGTTCGCGAGGGGCTACCTGCCCACGTCCGGCGTCCTGACCTGGCTCTGGGGATGGAACGGGGAGCGGGCGGCCTTCCACCTGCGCCCGCCCTCCGCGCGCTGAGGCGGGCTTCAGCGCGCGAGCCGAGGGAGCATCCGGTACTCGGGGTGGGTCCGCAGTTGACGGCCCTCGGCCAGCCGGAGCAGGGCCAGGCCCTCGACGAAGAGGTGGCGCTCGGTCTGGAAGCGCTCTGGGTGGGACGGCACGCCCGCGTCCTTGAACTCCTGGGCCCGCTCGACCAGCAACTCTTCCAGCGCCAGGTCGAACGCGTCCTGGTCCGCTGAGGCGAGGGCTTCGCACACGGCGAGCCGCGTGGACCCCGTGTCGGCGGAGCACTGCTGGAAAGCGGCGAGGGCACGCTCGGCCCCCGCGGAGAGCCCCTGGGTTCCCGCGAGCAGGAGCTCGTGGAGGAAGTCCGCGTAACGGAAGTCATCCTCAAACTCGTCCTTCTCCGACCATTGGCGGGGCGAATGCCGGGCGATGTCCTGCGCCAGACCGGCCTCGCCAGCGGCGAGCGCATCGAACAGCGGCTCCATGCGGCTGGCACACGCAAACCGCCCTGGAGTCGCATCTGAACGCGCCTGGGCTTCGGCCAGCAAATCCCTGCGGGCGGTGGCGGACTGACGCAGGCACCTCCTGAAGGCGGGCACGTCCGCATCCACCAGCAAGGTGCTGATGGCGGCGATGCGAAGGTATGTGGAGAGGCGCGTCAGCAGCGTCTCTCGCTGGAGCGCGGTGAGCGGCTGCTTCAGCCCCTTCTCCAGCTCTTCGACCGCAAAAAAAGCATTCTCGCGAATGAAGTCCATCTTCAGCATCGACGAGCTCCCGCTGACTGTTCCAGCCTCAAGGTGAGAGCACGGCTCAGGCCCGCTCGCGGAACTCGGAGCCGAAGTCCTCCAGTTCCTGAATCAACACGCCCAGGCAGTCTTCGTCCACGAGTCGCTTGCCCAGGTCTCCACGAACCAGGATGAGCCTGGTCTGCTCCGCGAGCCTGAAGAGCTTCACGTCCTTGGGAATCTTCTTCTCATTGAGGACCAAGCGCCGGAAATACAGCACCTGATTCTTCAGGATGTCGTTCATGTCGAAGTCGGACTTCTTCGCATCCATGCACGCGACCGTCCCCAGCACGTTGGCGATGTAATACGGCGTGGTGAGGACTTTCCTGCGGGGCGTCCGGAGGCGAATGGGCAGGTATTCGATGGAATCCGCTGGCGTCTCCTGCTCCAGGATGCCCTTGAGCTTTTCGGAGACCACCCGCATTCCGAACGAGTTCGGGATGCTGTCCGTCAGCGTGCTGCCCCGCTCCTTCGATAAGTCGAAGACAAGGCCCTTCGGGAACCATTCCGCACAGCGGACGCCTTCCGAGAGGAGGTAGCCGCGCCCATCCAGTTCTTCCTTGCGGGAAGCGTCCAGCCACGCGAAGGACTCGTCCTCGTCGTCGTGCACCCAGGGGTAGTAGCTCACGGCAATCCGCTCCACTTCAGCGCTTCTTCGCGATGCCCAGCTTCTTCGGAGCTGATGACTCCCCACGCGTGGGGAGTCAAGCGGTGGCACTCCGAGTCGCGCGACACCGCTGGGAGGAGACGGCTCCAGCCACAAGGTGAGAGCACGGCTCAGGCCCGCCCGCGGAACTCGGAGCCGAAGTCCTCCAGTTCCTGAATCAACACGCCCAGGCAGTCTTCGTCCACGAGTCGCTTGCCCAGGTCTCCACGAACCAGGATGAGCCTGGTCTGCTCCGCGAGCCTGAAGATTTTCACGTCCTTGGGGATCTTCTTCTCATCGAGAACCAAACGCCGGAAACGCATCACCTGCGTCTTGACGATGGCACTCATTCTGAAGTCGGACTTCTTCGCATCCATACACGCGACCGTCCCCAGCACGTTGGCGATGTAATACGGCGTGGTCAGGACTTTCTTGCGGGGCGTCCGGAGACGAATGGGCAGGTATTCGATGGAATCCGCCGGTGTCTCCTGCTCCAGGATGCCCTTGAGCTTTTCGGAGACCACCCGCATCGCGAACGAGTTCGGGATGCTGTCCGTCAGCGTGCTGCCCCGCTCCTTCGACAAGTCGAAGACAAGGCCCTTCGGAAACCATTCCGCACAGCGGACGCCTTCCGAGAGGAGGTAACCGCGCTCATCCAGCTCTTCCTTGCGGGAAGCGTCCAGCCACGCGAAGGACTCATCCTCGTCATCGTTCACCCAGGGGTAGTAGCTCACGGCCATCCGCTCCACTTCAGCACTACTTCGCGAAGGCCCGCTTCTTCGGAGCGGGCTTGGTGAACAAGTTGATGTTGATGGGGCCCGCTGCGGACACCATGTCCCAGTAATCCAACTGGAGGTCCATCAGTTGCGTCTTGACGTCTTCCGGAGGATTCCACTCCTTGTGTTTCTTGTCCTTCTCCAGCGCAGTCTTCAGCAAATCGCGGACGGTGCTCATATCGTCGGACACCACCGCTGAATAGGCCGGATGACTCCCCGAGTGGTGGGGCAAGCGATGGAACTCGGAGTCGCGCGCCAACGCGGGGAGGAAGATGATGTTCTCCCCGTTGTTGATGTCGTAGTCCACGCCCAGAAGCATCCGCATCTGGTCACTGTCAAAGTACTTATCGGAGAAGGCCTCCTCCGGAAGCAGATGGTGTGCCTGGTTGATGTACGGAGACTGGCCCAGCTTGAAGTTCTGGCCGTGAACGAAGGTGTATCGGCGCGCATGCGCCAGGCTGCCAGGCTTGATTCGCTTGTCCCCTCGCACACGGGTGCCTCGCGCCTGGAGCACCTCCTGGATGATCTCTAGATTCGCGTAGATTTTGTTCCGGCCACCATTGCCCTTGATGTGCTTGTGGCCTTTCTCCCGATAGTCACGCGAACGCCTGAGCCGAGCCTTCAGCTTGCCCATTCCAGAGAGATGGTCTGCCTCCGCCATGCGTGCCCCCGTGGGACTCAGTTCAGCTCAATCTTGCCACCGCGGATGAGCTGGAGCCCCGAGGCGCGGCTCTCCACTCGAACCCCGCGAAGTAGGATGGTGCCGTCCCGGCGCAGCGTGATGCTCGCCTCGCCTACACGCAACACGATTTCCTTCTCGGCGCCGAGCACCAGCCGGTCCTCCTTCGGGGTGTCCTTCGCCTCCGGGGCCTCGGGTCGGCTCGTCACCTCGAGCAACTGCTCCAGCAGCGAAGGCGCGCTGGGGGCTTGAGCCAGTGCGATCAGCAGCGGACGTGCGGGGTCACCGTCCTCGAACAGCAGCACGACGTCCCGGCGCTCTTCCACCGCCGAACGCAGCTGCTCGGCCCCGAGCGCGACGAAGCTCCGGGCCGCGACCGGCAGGGACGTCGGATTGCCCGCGAAGTCCACCAGCGCCAACCCCTCCGGATTCACCCCCATCAACCTGCCAACGCGCGCCCCGGTGATGGGCTCCCGGTGAGCGGCGTGGAGCGTCTTCTCGGGTCTGGCGCCATCATCATTCGAGGCCATGGGCCCCCCAATCCGACGTCGTGCCGTCCTGCGTTTTGCCGTGCGGACCTTGCTCAAGGTGACGTGCATGGCCCTCATGGTGAGCCTCGCCCATCACCTGGCCACCCACGGCCAATCCTTCAATGCCC
This sequence comes from Myxococcus sp. SDU36, assembly GCF_030168875.1. Classification (NCBI taxonomy): domain Bacteria; kingdom Pseudomonadati; phylum Myxococcota; class Myxococcia; order Myxococcales; family Myxococcaceae; genus Myxococcus; species Myxococcus sp. SDU36. Next base: position 5,523,061 of record NZ_CP077414.1, on the reverse strand, counting down.
CTTCAGCCGCCGACGAGCCGCGAGCCCATCCAGAACAGGCCCAGCGCGCCGGAGCCCACGGCCACCCCGCGCTGCACCCAGCGGGTGACTTGCGCGTTCAGCCGGGCGATGCCCTCCGCGAAAATCAGCCCCACCACGCCCATGCCGATGAGGATGCCCAGCGCGAAGCCGGGCAGGTACATCCACGCGGCCATGCTCATGCTGCCGCCCACCAGCAGCGGGGGCAGGGCCAGCAGCAGCGAGCGCACGCCGCTGACGGCCATCAGCGCGCCCGCGGTGGTGCTCACCGTGTGCACGTGGTGGTGCGGCTCCCGGGTGTGGCCGGGCAGGTGCGGGTGGCCGTGGTCCAGGCTGTTGGGGAACAGCAGGGCGGCCACCGCGAGGGCCACCAGCACGGCGCCGCCGAATATCTCGGCCCAGCGCTCGAAGGTCTCCGACAGGCCCACGCCCGCCAGGATGCAGAGCGCGGCGATGCCGCCCAGCATGGCGGCGTGCCCCAGCGCGAAGCGCACGGCGGTGGCGATGGCGGCGCGGCGCCGGCCTCCCCCCAGGGTTCCAAGGGTGGCCATGGCCGCGCAGTGGTCCGGGCCCACGGCGTGGAGCATGCCTTGGGACAGGCCAAGCAGGAGGGCGAGGAGAATGGGCTGCACGACGCGGCACCCTAGCCGTGCTTCAATCGGGAGGCCAGCAGGAGAGGAGAACCGACCCTTCATGAGGATGACCACCCGACGGCTGTCCGCCGTCATGCCGCTCGCGCTCTGTCTGCTTCTGTCGCCTGGCTGCGACAAGGGGCCCGACCAGCTCCGGGACGCCGAGAAGTCCTACCGCGAGCTGATTGACCGCCGCGTGTCTCCCCTGGACCCGGCATGGGACCCCGTCATCAGTGCCTTCGAGGCGATTCCCAAGGACTCCAAGGCCCGTCCGGATGCGGAGCAGCGGATCGCCACCATCCGTCGCCTGCGGGGAAGGCTGCCGCCGCGCCCCCTGGCCACGCCGGGCGCCACGGGCCCCGGGACGTCGGAGGTGGATGCCAAACGCGCCGCGTGTGAGGCCCTGGCCATCCGGCTGGGCCAGACGCCGGAGGGCGCGGACCGGGAGCCCTTGCACCAGGCCCTGACGGACTGCCGGAAGGCGCTGGTCCGGCTGGAGGCGCACAGCCATCCTCCCGGGGAGCATGGCCATGACCATGGTGGTGAAGCGGGGCATCCCGCCCACTGACGGGGCGCTGTCGCTGGACGTTGAGTGGCGCGGGCTTTGTGATTAATGAGCCCGCATGCCCATGCCCCAAGCAGGTGACCAGGCCCCCGCGTTCCAGCTCCACGACCAGGATGGAACCCCGGTATCGCTCGCGCGGTTCGCGGGCCGGAGTGTCGTCCTCTACTTCTATCCGAAGGACAACACCCCCGGCTGCACCGTGGAGGCGTGTGGCTTTCGCGACGAGCACTCCGCGCTGGAGGCCGCGGGCGCGGTGGTGCTGGGCGTGTCCGCGGACAGCACCGCGAGCCACCGGAAGTTCGCCAGCAAGTTCAACCTGCCCTTCCCGCTACTCGCGGACGTGGACCACACGCTGGCCGAGGCCTACGGCGTCTGGGGTGAGAAGTCGCTCTATGGCCGCAAGTTCCTGGGCATCACCCGGGCCACGTTCCTCATCGGCCCGGATGGCGTGCTGAAGCAGGTGTGGCCCAAGGTGAAGGTGAACGGCCACGTCGCCGAGGTGCTGGCCGCGCTGAAGGGCAAAGCCCCGGCGGCGGACGGTGCTGAGAAGAAGCCCGCCGCGAAGAAGGCGCCCGCGGGGAAGAAGGTCGCCGCCGCGAAGAAGGCTCCGGCGGGAAAGACTGCCTCGGGGAAGACCGCCGCAGCCAGGCAGGTGCCGGCGACGACGGCGGCTCCGGCCGCCAAGGCGCCCCGCGCTGCGAAGAAGCCCGTGGCCGCGAAGAAGGCCCCCGCGGCGAAGAAGTCCGCGGCCGCGAAGAAGCCTGGCGTCGGCAAGAAGACGGCGCCCGCGAAGAAGTCCGCGGCGGCGAAGAAGGCCTCCAGGAAGTAGCGCTTCGGTCGGCGCTGGGAGGACGGCGTCCCAGACGTCCGCCATCGAGCAATCACCAGCGGGCCCGGCGGCTCCTGGCGGGGAAGAAGCCCGCGACCTCGAAGTGGGCTTCCTCGACGAAGAAGTAGCCCTCAGCGGAGCGGGCGCCGGGAGCGCTGAAGAGGGCTGCTCCCGGCCGCCGCTGGGGCTATATGTGGCGTTCGGACGGTCCATCGTCATGCGGACATGGCGTCACCCCGTGGTCTCCATGCCCGGCGTGCCCCATCTTCGGGAAGTACGAGCAACCAGATTGAAGGGACTCGGAGGAGTCGACATGCGCGAGCGGAATATTCGGCGGTGGGGTTCGGCGGCGGCATTGATGGCGGGCGCGGTTCTGGCCGTGGGCTGCCGGGGCCTTCCGGAGACGGGTGGCAGTCAGCCGGATGAGCCGCGGGGCAACTTTGCCGCCCAGCGCGGCGACCAGCCCGCTGCGATGAAGAACATGGAGGGGGGCAACACCAACACGCCGCTGCCGCCTTGGACGCTGCCGGCGAACCGGGGCTACAACGGCACCATCGACCAGATTGGCTCCAGCATCGACCCGCGCACGGCGAAGAACGACGGCACCCAGGGCCGCTCCATCATCGACGACGCCGGGAAGATGATGGGTGACCAGTACAATGTGGAGGGCGGCGCCGCGTACTCGCCCGCGGCCCAGGGCCTGGGTGGCGAGGACGGCGCGAGGCTGGGCGGCAAGCGCAGCGGCCACTACCGCGGCTACGCGCCGCTGGGCTGGCAGGACCGCAGCGGCCCCTACCGCCGCTGAAGTCCGCCCCTTCCAGCCGCTCCCGGTGCAGGGCGCCGGGAGCGCGCGTGGCACCCTGGCCCCGCGCCTTCAGCGGGAGGCCAGCATCACCTCGGTCGGGTCGCGGCCGGTGAAGGTGCTGACGAGCCCCCCGGCCAGCGCGTGGTGCTCCGGGCTCCCCAGCAGGGCGAGCCGGTCCTCCGCCGGGTGCGCGAAGCGGGCACTGAGCGCATCCAGCCGCCGGTGTGCCTGCGCGATTCGCTCCCGTGACACCCGGCCGGACTCCACCGCCTTCACCAGGGCTTCGATGGCGCGGCGCTGCACGTCCGCGTCGTGGCACACCAGGAACAGGTCCACGCCCGCGAGCGTGCCCTGCACGGTGGCCTCTTCCACGGAGTAGTGGCCGGCGATGGCCTTCATCTCCAGGTCGTCGCTGACGAGCACCCCGTCAAAGCCCAGCTCCTCGCGCAGCACGCCCTGGAGCACGCGCTGACTCATGGTGGCGGGCACCCCCGGGTCCAGCGCGTCGAAGAGGACGTGCGCCGTCATCAGGGACGCCAGCCCCGCCTGGGCGAAGGCGCGGAAGGGCACCAGCTCCACGCTGCGCAGCCGCTCCAAATCATGCGGCAGCCGCGGCAGCGTCAGGTGGCTGTCGGTGGTGGTGTCGCCGTGACCGGGGAAGTGCTTGCCACACGAAGCCACGCCGCCCGCCTCCAGGCCCCGCGCGAGCGCCACGCCCAGCCGCGCCACTTCCTCCGCCTCGCGGCTGAAGCTGCGGTCGCCAATGACGGGGTTGTCCGGGTTGGTGTCCACGTCCAGCACCGGCGCGAAGTCCCAGTCGAAGCCCAGCGCGCGCAGCTCATACGCCAGCAGCCGGCCCACGCGCTCCACCTGGGCCGCGTCGCCGCGCTGTCCCAGCTCACGCATGGGCGGCAGCGCGGTGAAGGGCTCGCCGCGAAGCCGGGCCACGCGGCCTCCCTCCTGGTCCACCGACAGGATGAAGGGCCGGCCCGCCCGTGTCTTCAACGCGTGGCACAGCGCGGCCGTGTCCGCGGCGCTGCCCACGTTGCGCTTGAAGAGGATGGCGCCGTAGATGCCGTCATCCATCAGCGCGGCCAGCTCGCTGTCGATGTGAGTGCCGGGAAAGCCCACCATGAAGAGCCGGGCACAGTCGCGGTAGAGGGTGGAGGAGGTCGTCACGGCGCGCAGTCTGGCAGAAGCCGGGGGCTGGGCGCTCGGGGGGAACACCGTTCCCCGGAAAGCGTCGGCTGCCTGTCAGGCCGCAGGGCGGTGAGGCGCGCTACTGGAGGATGGCTCCCTGGGCGAAGCGCTTCACCACCCTCATCAGGTCGTCCAGGGAGAAGGGCTTGGGCAGGAAGGCCGCGCAGCGCAGGTGCTTCCAGTAGTCCGGCGGGCTGGCGCTCATCATCACCACCGGGATGTCGCGCAGCAGGGGACTGCGCTCCATCGCCTCCAACAGGGCCGGGCCGTTCATCACCGGCATCATGTAGTCGAGCAGCACCAGGCAGGGGCGCTCCTCGGCCATCCGCTCCAAGGCCTCCTTCCCGTTGAGCGCGATGGCGGTCCGGTAGCCTTCGTCGTTCAGGAGGTCGCGCATGGCCTCGACGATGCCGAACTCGTCATCGACGATGAGGATGGGGCCCATGCCTACGTCCCCTGGCGCCCGCCGCCGGGATGCCGGGGCTCGGACCACGTGGTCGACCGTGGCAGGCCGCTCATCATCGCCTCGACATCCGTGAAGGTGTCCGCCACCTCCATCCCCGTCGTGTGGATGCGCAGCTCGCGCAGGGAGGTGTCGTGCGGGCTGTTGCGCAGCTTCAGCACCGAGATGAAGCGGCGCAGCTGGGAGTTCAGCTCCGCCTGGCGCAGGAAGAGGACGTTCTCCGCCACCATGGAGATGCCCTTCATCGGGAAGGTCACCTCCTCGCCGAACGCGGAGGTCAGCTCGACGGAGTAGAGCAGCGTCACGCCGCGCATGCGGCACTCGTTGACCAGCGCGGCCAGGAAGCGCGACACGCGGGGCTGCCGGAGGGCCGCCCTGCGGAGCGCGTCATAGCCGTCCAGGAAGAGCCGGCGCACGCCGTGGGTCCGGATGATGTCCAGCAACTGCACGCCCAGCTTGTCCAGCAGGTTCTCCGTGGGCGGCCGGAAGCTGACCTCGAAGTCCCCTCGGTCGATGAGGGGCTTCAGGTCGAGCCCGATGCCCGCCGCCTGCGTCACCATCCGCTCGGGGGAGTCGTAGAAGGCGAAGTAGTGGACGCGCTCACCGCGCCGGGCGCCTTCCGCGAGGAAGTTCAGCCCCAGCAGCGTCTTGCCGCTGCCCGACGGCCCCAGGAGGATGGTCGTCGAGCCCTGGGGCACGCCCCCGGTCAGCATCGCGTCCAGCCCGGGGATGCCGAACGCGCACTTCGCGTCCAGCGGCGGCCCCGGCGGAGGCCCGGACTCCGCGAGCGTCTCCAGGCGGGGATAGATGACGAGGCCATCCTCGGTGATGTCGAAGCTGTGCTTGCCCAGCAGATAGGGGCTGCCCCGGAACTTGCGCACCAGCAGTTCGCGCACGGCGCGCGCGCCGAACAGGCGCTGCCGGAGCAGCAGCAGCCCGTCCACCATGGTGTGCTCGGCGCGCAGCCCCTGGCCGCGGCCAGTGGTGAGGATGAGCGTCGTGCAGCCCATGAGGCCCGTCACCACCTGGAGACCGTGGATGAACTTCTTGATGGCCTGCTGCGACGGCGCCACCTCCTCCGCGGCCACCAACCCGTCCAATACGAGCAGCGTGGCCTGGTGGTTCTTCGTCTCCTTGCGGATGAGCTCCGCCAGCGCGTCCAGCCCACCCTGCTCCAGCACCGTGAAGGCGCTCAGGTAGGTGATGGCGTCGGGCAGCAGCGTGGGGTCGAAGTAGGACAGCGAGGAGAGGTTGCCGACCAGCTCCGTGTGCGACTCCGCCAGCAGCGTCAGGTACAGCACGCGCCCGCCGTGGCGCTTCACGTGGTGGAAGCTCACCTGGTTGGCGAAGATGGTCTTCCCCGAGCCCGGCAGGCCCATCAGCATGTAGGTGCGGGCCTTGCGGAAGCCGCCGTGCAGCACGGTGTCAAGGCCTGGGATGCCCGTGGATATCCGCTCCGCCACGCGTGGAGTGCCTTCGGTCATTTCGCGTTCCCTTTCCTGGGCCCGGCCCGGGTGTGGCCCCACTGGAATGATTGAGAGCAGTGCGCTCGCCGTCTCAGGGGAACACCTCTTCCCACAGCGCCTCTTCCGAGCTGCCGCTGAAGCGCACGGCCCCAGCGGCGTTCAACAGAAGTGGAGCGCCTCAGAATCCGCGCTGCACGGTCCGCGCGGTGCCGCCCGTGGGGCCAGCGCCGCTAGCGATGCGATACCAGCTCACGCCGTCCGTTGAATAGCGGAACCCGAATGCATAGGCGTTCCACGGCGTATACGCGAGCGGCTGCGCGGCGAGGTTCCAGCGGTACCGGTAGTTGTTGCCCACACGACCTTGATAGGTCAGCCAATGGTGCTGCGTGGCCGCGCCGTCCACGCTGAACGCCACCTGCGCCTGGAGGAGCTCCGGACGCGCGGTGGCGGCATCCGTCACGCCGGGCACGTACACGTCCGCGTCCACGAACTTGCAGGCGCGCTCCATGACGTAGCTGTCGATGACGATGGGGTCCGCCAGTCCGTCGCGGTGCTCGCAGTCGCGCGCGAAGCTGCCGCCCCAGTCACCGGCCCACGCCACCGCGGACGGCGACTGCGCCTCCACGGGGAAGACGTAGTTCTGGCCGTAGTTGCTGTCGTACCTCGCCGCGCAGGTGCGGCCGGAGGTGAAGAACCACGTCTCCACGCTCGTGGCGTCCGAGGGCACCGTCACCTCGAAGGGCTTGTTCACGAACGAGGTGCTGCCGGTGGCCTGCTTCACGCTGCCGCTGAAGAGCTGGCCGCTGGGGAGGAAGCGGACGGAGGCCAGCGTGTCCCACGCCTGCTGGCCGGCGTAGGTGCTGTGGTGGCAGTCCGTCATCCGGTACAAGTCGTAGTCGACGACGAGCGTGCCGCCGCGGACGATGGCGCCGTGCTGCGAGTGCGTCCAGCCATTGAGGAAGCGCACCGTGGCGGTGGGCGTGGTGAGCGGCGCCTGCCGCGCCTGCGCGGGGCCGACCGGCGTCTCCTCCTGCTGCGCGGCGCCACCACAGGCCGCCATCAGCGGCAACGCGAGGGCCAGGGACTTCCAGACAGACGTCTTCATGCCGGGTTCTCCAAAAATCGTGGACCACGCCACTTACCAGGACTGCATGTCACATGCGCTTCCGGTCGCTCGCCCTGTCAGGAGGCGTGCGGCTTCACGGCGGACTGCTGGGGGGGCGGGCGGGCTCCGCGGGCGTCAGGGGGAGGGCGGCGGAGGTGGTGGCCACCGCGAGGTTTCCGGCACCATCCCTGGCGAGCGCGTAGAGCTTGATGGCCCCGCGCACCGCTGGCATCCGCACCCGCCAGGTGCCCGGCGTGGGGCCCGGCTGGGCGTCCAGCCGGCGCACCTCGTCGCGCTCGTGCCGCGTGGCCGCGCTCCGGAAGTTGTAGGCGAAGGAGACGCCGGGGCGCTTCGGGTCGCTGTCCGCCACGTCGACGTGAACCAGCGCCCAGGTGGTGGGGCCCTCTCGCACCGCGCCCTGGACGGCCACGGCGTCAATCCGGGGCAGCGGCGTGGAGGGCTTCTGGCCCGTAAAGGCCTCGCGCACCGCCCACCAGGCGGGCCGGGTGGAGCTCCCGGACAGCATGCCCAGCCAGAGGCCTGTGTGGTCGAACGACGCGCCGAAGTTGAAGACGAACAGGCCCAGGCACCGGCCCGCCTTCACGTGGGGCGCCAGGGCGGTGTTCCACCCGTCGACGATGGCGGCGTACTTCTCCGCGTCGGTGGGCTCGCGGGGCACGCCGTGGGCGTCCCTGGGCGCGTCCCATTCTCCCTGGGCGCCGAACTCGGTGATGAACCAGGGCTTCTTCACGCCCGCCTGCGCCAGGGCCGCGGGCAGCGCGTGGATGCCGCCGCCGTAGACGTTGAGGCCATATGCGTCGAGCGACGGCACGTGCTTCTCCCACCAGGGCACCGCCAGCGTCCATGCGTCCACGGAGATGACGGGGTGGTCGGCGTCGAGCAGCAGCCGCGTCTCCGAGCCGGTGCCCCAGGTGCGCAGGGTGTTCACCCCGAGCGCCGCGAGCCGCGCGCAGTCCACGTCGTAGGCGGTGCTGTTGCCGCTGCCGCTGAAGGTGACGCCGCGCGCGATGTAGGGCCGCCCGTCCACCTGCAACTGCCATTGGCCGTCCTTCTGGAGGAGGACGGTCCGGGCCGCCGCTGCCGAGGGCAGCAGCAGGAGCGCGCCGAGCAGCATGAGTCCGAGGACGGTGGAGCGGGCGGGGGACATGGCGTGCCTCGCGACGGGGAGGGTGGGGAGAAGCGCCATTTAACCTCGAATTTCACAGAAAGTGCGGGCTGTGAGCTGGTGCGGTCGGCCAGGCGTCTTGGGCGGCTTCGCTTGTCCTTCCTTCTCCGGGTGTGACATGGGGCGTGCAGAACCCGAGGCTCCTTCCGTGCCTCCGCTCATCGAGGCTTTGGATGGACTTCTCCGCGCTCACACTTTCCCCGCCGCTGCTCCAGGTCCTGGAGGAGCTCGACTTCAAGACGGCCACGCCCATCCAGGCGCAGAGCATCCCGGTGCTGCTCCAGGGCAGGGACCTGGTCGGCCAGGCGCAGACGGGCAGCGGGAAGACGGCGGCCTTCGCGCTGCCGCTGCTCCAGAAGGTCCAACTGCAGCACCGCAAGGTGCAGGCGCTGGTGCTGTGCCCGACGCGCGAGCTGTGCGCGCAGGTGGCGGGGGAAATCCGCAGGCTGGGGCGGCGGCTGCCCGGGCTCCAGGTGCTGGTGCTCGCGGGGGGCCAGCCCATCCGTCCGCAGTTGGATGCGCTGGAGAAGGGCGCGCATCTGGCGGTGGGGACGCCGGGACGGGTGATTGACGTGCTGGACCGGGACGCGCTGGAGACGCGGCAGCTGTCCACGGTGGTGCTCGACGAGGCGGACCGGATGCTCGACATGGGCTTCCGCGAGGACATGGAGCGCATCCTCGGGGCCATGCCGCCGCGGCGGCAGACGGTGCTCTTCTCCGCCACCTTCCCGCCGGACATCGAGGCGCTGAGCCGCGACTTCCAGCGTCAACCCGTCCGCGTCACGGTGGAGACCACCACTGATGGGCCCGACATCCAGCAGGTGCGCTACGACTGCGAGCCGGCGGAGAAGCAGGCCCTGCTGCTGCGCATCCTCCGGCACTATCAGCCGGCGTCCGCCATCGTCTTCTGCAACCTCAAGGCGACGGTGGTGGAGCTGAAGAAGTCGCTCTCCGCGTCGGGCGTCAGCGTGGACGGGCTCCAGGGGGACCTGGAGCAGTTCGAGCGGGACCGGGTGATGGCGAAGTTCCGCAACCAGAGCACGCGGGTGCTCATCGCCACGGACGTGGCGGGGCGCGGCATCGACGTGGAGGCGCTGGACGCCGTCATCAACTTCGACCTGCCGATGCAGGCCGAGCCCTACGTGCACCGCATCGGCCGCACCGGACGGGCGGGGCGCGCGGGGCTGGCCGTCTCCATCGTCGCGCCGCGGGATGGCCGCAAGGTGGACGACATCCAACTGGCCACCGGGGTGAAGCTGGAGCGCGGAGACGTGGAGTCCCTGCCCTCGGCGGACCCTCGCAACGCGGTGTCCCTGGAGTCGACGTGGGACACGCTCTACATCTCCGCCGGACGCAAGGACAAGCTGCGGCCCGGGGACATCCTGGGCGCGCTCACGGGCGAGGCGGGCGGGCTGGAGGCGACCGACGTGGGCAAGATTGAAATCCAGGACCACGTGGCCTACGTCGCCGTCGCCCGGCGCGTGTCGCGGGTGGCCTTCCAGCGGCTGAGCGAGGGCCGCATCAAGGGCCGCCGGTACAAAATCGAGCGCGTGAAGTAGCCCGGACGCCTACGCGGTGCCGCGCAGGGACATCTCCTCGCGGAAGGCCTGGATGACCTCCTCCTCCGTGGGCAGCTCGCCGCGGCGCTTCTCCATCAGCTTGGAGAGGACGGCGACGTAGGCCTCGCCGAACAGCGTGGTGAGCGCGGTGGCGGTGGTGGCGGAGATGAGCGCGCCAAGCGCCGTGCCCGGGCCGGGGACGAGCTTCAGCAGTCCGGACACGATGGACTGGCCGGTGAAGGTCGCGCCCAGGCCGGTGATGCCCGCGCCCACCAGCGTGGAGAGGAAGGCCTCCGTCATTGGGAGGCCAAAGACGCTACTCACCCCCGCCAGCATTCCGACCTGCGTGGGGACGAGCAGGGCGGCGTCGGCGAAAGGGATGGGGACGGCTCCAATGAGGCCGGCGGCGGCCGCGGCGCTGGCGACGATGCCGTGGGCGCGCTTGCGCTTCTGGCCAATGCTCACGCGCTGGGCGGCGGCGAAGGCGTTGCGCTGGGCTTCTGGAACCAGCTCCATGGTGAGCTCGACGAGCTCCACCAGGCCCTTGGGCTGGAGCGTGTGGCCCTCGTCGTCCGTCTCCTGGAGCGCGCGCACGCGCATGACGTTGCGGGCCATGGGCAGCAGCTTCTGCACCTCCGCGCGGAAGCCCTGGTCGCTGCGCGCCTTCGTGACGACGACGACCACCGGCATGTGCCGCGCGAGCATCTCCGCCGCCTTCACGTCACCATCCTCCACGCGGCGCGAGTCCTCGCTGATGCACAGCCAGGCGCAGTGCAGGTGGCGCGTGGCGTCCGCCTCCCTGGCGCGCGCGGCCACCAGCTCCTCCAGCAGCTTCAGCGTCTCTTCAAAGGCGCCCAGCTCCAGGCCGCGGGTGTCGAGGATGCTGACGGGGATGCCGTCCTTCGTGTACTCGCGCGTCTCCTTCGTGACGGGGCGGCCCTGGCCGGTGTCCGCGATGCGGCCGTGGAACACCGCGTTGACCAGCGTGCTCTTGCCCACGCCGCTGCGGCCCGCGATGACGATGTTGACCCGGCCGCGCTTGCGGAAGGCCTCTTCGACCTGCTTGCGAATCTCCTCCGCCAGATGGATGTCCATGGGCTGCCGTCGCCTCCGCCGGTGAGTCCTCCCGAATCCAGGGAGGGAGCCCCAGCGTAGCGGAAAGTCTCCGCGAGGCGGCGGTGGACCGGCGAGGCACGGCGGCGCCTCACGCGCCGTCGTTGTTGGACACCGCCACCGCCTGCATCGCCACCGGCTCCAAGGCCGACGCGGCGGGAACGGGCGGGGTCCTCATGTGCCGCCGCCAGGCGCGGAGGCGCTCGAAGCGGAAGGCCTCATCGGACGGGCGCAGCAGGAGGATGAGCGCGCCGAACATGACGAGCACGAAGCTGATGAGCCCGTGGAACACGGCGATGCCCAGGTGGAAGCTCATGCCCAGGGGCAGCAGCACCCGGCGCAGGGACGGGTTCAGCAGGGGCCCCAGCGCGAGCCCCAGCTCCAGCAGCAGCACGGACCAGGTGAGCAGCGCCACCATGGGGCTGTTCAGGACAGGGAGCATCAAGCCGGCCAGCCACTCCGGTGCACCGACGCTGGGGTCCAGCAGCCAGTAGTACAGGGCCGTGCCGTCCACCCACTCCGTCACCTTGAACTTGCCGACGGAGGCGTGAAAGTAGATGCCCGCCACCTGGAGGCGGAGCATCACCCAGGCCGACCGGGCGATGAGCCGCTTCGCCTCGTCGTTCCCCGTGGACTCGCGCGGTGCGTCCCAGTGCCAGCGCCGGTCATCCGTGAGCGCCAGGGGCAGCATCAGCAGCGCCAGGATGGCGGCAATCTGGTCCCCGCCGTCCGTCAGCGTCGCGGACCACGGCATGCTGACGGCCACCCACCAGTGCACCAGCCCCGTGACGCGCGGCCGCCAGCCCGAGGCGACGATGAGCAGCAGCAGCACCGCCGTCCACCGCGCCACCTCCAGCCAGCCGGAGGGGAACGCGCAGAAGAAGGACGCCGCGCGAATGCCCTCGCAGACGGGGGCCTCGGGGATGCCCGCGACGGGCCGGAACAGCGTCGTGGCGTCGCTGAAGGCCAGCGTGCCACCCGTCCCCAGCGCGACCAGCGTGCGCGCCAGGCCGTAGACATTGCTCCAGGGGGAGGGGCCCGCCACCCAGGCGCGGGCACGGCTTCCAAGCGCGGTCAGCATTCGACGTCCAACCTCAGGACCTTCGAGGGCATGATGATGGGCTTCCCCTGGTTGGTGCGGCTCCAGGCCCAGGGAACGGCCCGCTGGAAGACGATGCCCAGTTGGCCGCAGTACGTGGGCCGCGGGCTGGTGTTGCGGAGCTTCTTGGCCACGGGCGCGCGCTCCAGGCACACGGCGGGGGCTTCCTTGCAGTCCTCCCGGGGAAGTGCCGCGGTGTCGTGGAGGAGCAACCCCAGCTCCACGCCCTGCGCCCGCGCGGCCCGGTTGATGCCGAAGGCGTTCTTCCACTGGAAGTTGGGCGTGTCGCTCCCCCAGGCCCACTGGCCGTCCGCGGTGCGGAGGTAGGGCAGCATCCGGTCATCACGCGGGTCGCGGGTGAAGAAGGCCCACCCCTCTGGCAGCAGCAGCTTGATGTTGAAGTGCTTCTCGAAGGGCAGCTCGATGGGGTTGTAGGGCAGCGCCGCGTGCAGGGCGTAGACCGTGAGCGTGGTCCAGCCCAGGATGAGTCCCAGGGCCAGCAGGCCCAGGCGGCGCGTCGGGGAGGTCTGGGGAGAGGGAGGGGTGGACACGGCCGTGCTCGGGGAAGAGGAAGAAGGGGAGTGCCCACCGGTGAGGGCGATGGACACTCCCCGGGGTGCTCCGACTACTCGGCGGCGGCGAACCGCTTCGCCAGCATGTCCACCCACACGTCACGCTGGAGCTGGCTGGACTGCGGGCCTTCCATGACCGGGGTCATGTCAATCTGGGTCAGGATGAGGATGAGCACGATGGCGACGGCCACGGCCGTCTCCACGTACAGGTACAGGCCCACCTCCACCTGCTGCAGGGCGGCGGCGTTGATTTCACCCGCCTGGCCCGCGTCCTTGCGCAGCGCGTTCGCCGCGGCAACCGTCAGCTCCCGCGTGTCCGTCAGCAACTGGTCGATGACCAGGTGGTTGCCGCTGCGCAGGTCGTTGCCGAAGCGCTCGAAGAAGGCCGGGTCCAGCGCGCTCATCTTCGCGATGACGGCCTCGGCGGCCTCTTCGCGCTTGGCCAGCGTCTCGTCGCCCAGCTTCGCCTTGATCTCCGGACGCTGCCAGAGGTCGTCGAAGTAGTGCGCCGCCGGGCCCAGGCCGAAGGCCATGCCCTTGAACAGGTTCTGCCCGGACAGGGCCTGGTTCTGCGTGATGCCGGCCGACGGGCCGCTGCTGCCATCCGCGGGACCACAGCCGATACCGAAGGTGGAGAAGGTCATGAAGGCCGTCACGGCCGAGGTCAGCTTCAGGGTGGAACGCTTCAAGGTGTGCTCCAGGGCAACGGGGTGCTTGCCCGCGAGGCGCTCCGGCCGGCCGGATGCGTCACGGGCAAGTCACGATTTTCATGTGAAGTGGATTTATCTGCAATTCAAAGAATAACTTAAAATCATACGATGGCGTATCAGTTTAATGGATATCAAGTATTCCTAAGTGAGTGCGTCTGACTGACTCAGCGGGTTTGATTCCAGCCCGTCTTCCGCGCGTCCCCGCGTCGGAGCAGCCGGCCAGGGCAGGGAGCACACACTCGGGCGCCGGCCCCGCCTTGCCGTGTCAGTGCGCGGTCCTCACTCCTTTACCCACAAAGGAGCAGAACTCGCATGCGCGCACTCAGCTACCAGGGGCCGTACCAGGTTCGGGTGAAGGACAAGCCGGACCCTCGCATCGAGCATCCGCAGGACGCGGTGCTCAAGGTCACGAAGACGGCCATTTGTGGCTCGGACCTGCACCTGTTGCACGGCCTCATCCCCGACACGCGGGTGGGCTGCACGTTCGGCCACGAGTTCGCCGGCGTCGTGGAGGAGGTGGGCCCGGGCGTCACCAACCTCAAGCCGGGCGACCGGGTGGTGGTGCCCTTCAACATCTCTTGCGGCGCTTGCTTCTATTGCAAGAAGGGCCTGACGGCGTGTTGTGAGAACTCCAACCCGTCCAGCGACGTCGCGGGCGGCGCGTTCGGCTTTTCGCACACCACGGGCGGCTACGACGGCGGGCAGGCGGAGTACGTGCGCGTGCCCTTCGCCAACGTGGGGCCCATGAAGATTCCGGAGGACATGGACGAGGAGGACGTCCTCTTCCTCAGCGACATCTTCCCCACCGGCTACATGGGGGCGGAGATGGGCGGCATCCAGCCGGGGGACACGGTGGTGGTGTTCGGCGCGGGCCCGGTGGGCCTCTTCGCCATGAAGAGCGCGTGGTTGATGGGCGCCGACCGCGTCATCGCGGTGGACCTGCAGGACTACCGGCTCGACTTCGCCCGGAAGTTCGCCCACGTGGAGACGCTGAACTTCAAGGACGTGGACATCGTCACCGCCATCAAGGAGACCACCGAGGGCCGGGGCGCCGACGTGAGCATCGAGGCGGTGGGCTGCGAGGCCGAAGGCTCGCTCCTGCAGCGCGTGCTGGGCCTGGGGCTGATGGCCGAGGCGGGCACCACCACGGCGCTCAACTGGTGCATGCACGCCACCCGCAAGGGCGGCGTCATCTCCGTGGTGGGGGTGTACGGGCCGCCGTGGAACCTGGTCGACATCGGCACGGCGATGAACAAGAACCAGACGCTGCGGTTGGGCCAGTGCAACGTGAAGCGCTACATGCCGCACCTGCTGGAGCACATCCGCAAGGGGCGCGTGGACGCCAAGGGCATCATCACCCACCGCTTCAGCCTGGAGGACGCGCCGAAGGCGTATGACCTCTTCTCCAAGAAACAGGACGGCTGCATCAAGTGCGTCCTCTCCCCGCATGCCCATGCCTGAGTGGAAGGAGCCCACCATGAACCCGAACGCGCGAAACATCCCGGGCTACGGCGTGGACGCCGACCCGAAGAACCGCCCCGGCTTCCCCAGGGAGGAGTCACCCCAATTGCGCGGCGACGCGCGGGGCACGCCGTCCCGGCAGCGGTCGGACGCGGAGGTGTTCAAGCATGGGCAGCCCGCGCGGAAGATGCCGCTGGTGTTTGGCACGGCCCAGCCGCCTCAGGGCATCTCCGGCATGCTGCGGCGGCTGGCCTACAAGTACCCGGACCACTGGACGCGGCACTGGATGATGTTGCTGCTGGCGGACCGCGTGGACGTGGCCGAGCACAAGCTGCGGAGGGGCCTTCCACGTCTCGCGGCGGGCGCGGCGGCCCTCCTCGTCGGCGGCGTCGTGATGCGCCGGCTCCGGGCCTGACGCCGGCTACTTGCGCAGCAGCGTGCCTTCGAAGAAGAACGCCAGGCACGCGGCCAGGATGAGCCAGGTCCACAGCGGCACCGTCGGCTTGTCCGCGTCACCCATGGACGCCTTCACCGTCTCTTCTCCGAAGTAGGCGGTGAGGGTGTCCATGGGCACACGGCCCAGGTCGCTCTCGGAGGGCTCGAGCACGGCGGCGAAGGACAAGTCGGGCTGCACCTTCCCGTCCGCGCCCAGCACCGAGTACACGCCCGGCTCCGTCACCGGCCCGGCCACCAGCGCGCCCTCCGGCTGCTCCTTCACGGCGACCTCGCTGCCGTCCGGCGCGCGCACCGAGGACACCTTCCGCCCGCCTTCGGGCCGCAGCGTGGCGCTTTCGCCCACGCGCACGCGCACCTCCTCGCGCTCGTCCAGGGAGCCGGTGAGGTAGGCGGCGAAGCGCTGCATCAGCGGCAGGAAGGAGGTGCGGATGGAGAAGTCGCTCCAGTCGCGGTCCACCGTGCTGGTGAGCAGCGCCACGCGCCCCTTGCCCTTGCGCGCCACGGCCACCGCCGGCGCGCCGTCCTCGTAGGTGGCCAGCACCTGGCTGGCGCCGGCCGCGCCCGGGGAGTCCGCCTCCAGCAGCATGTACTTGTAGAAGCGCGCCCCCACGAGCCCCTCCTCCGCCTGCCCCGTGAAGGGCGAGAAGAGGACGTGCTCCACGGAGACCTGCGCCAGCCGCGCGCTCTTCGAGTCCGCGTCCGGGTCGTCACGCTCCGCGCTGGTGCGCACCAGGCGCAGCGGACGCGGCAGCACCGGGCCCAGCCGCTGGTTGTAGGCCTCCGGGCTCACCCGGTCGCCCATGCTGATGAAGAGGCCGCCGCCGCTCTCCACGAAGGCCGCCAGCTTCTGGGCCTCGTCGGCGCTCGGCGCGGGCACGTTGAGCAGCAGCACCAAATCGTAGGCGGAGAAGTCCTCGCGCAGGCCCACCTCCGCGTCGCGCGTGGCCACCTCCACCGGCGAGCCCGGCGCGGTGAGGGCCGCGTCCACGAAGAAGGCCTCGTCCCGGTAGCGCGTCGCGTGGGGCGAGCCATTCACCACCAGCGCCTTCAACGCGCGGGGCACCGGCAGCACGAAGGAGCGCCGGTCATCCTCCACCAGCGCGTCCGGCGCCAGCGTCACCTGCCCCAGCACCGTGCCGCCCTGCGGGAAGCGCACGGTGAGCGCCTTCTGCGTCGTGCCGCCCGGCGGCAGGTCCACGAAGCCCTTGGCCAGCGTGGACTCGCCCACGCGCACCGCGGCCTCCAAATCCTTCACCGGCTCCGCGCCGAAGTTGCGCACCGTGAAGGTGAACTGGAACGTGCGCGGGCCGGCTTGCAGCGCGGGCTCCACCTTGAGGTCGACGATGGCGCGGTTGTTCAGCACCTCGTGGCCCTCGGCCGCGTCGCGCAGCACCACCTCCGGCTTCACGGGCGCGCCCGTGGGGCCCTTCACCGTGGGCGGCGGCGCCTCCAGGCGGAAGGCCGCGGCCGTCATGTCGGAGACCAGCACCAGCCGCTTGGCCGGCATGGGGTTCTCCTCCAGCGCGCGGGCCGCCAGGTCCAGGCAGCGCGACAGGTCCGCGGCGCCGTGCGTGGCCTTCGCTTCATCCACCAGCGAGCGCAGCCGGCCGCGGTCGAAGCCCGGCGGCGGCGGCGCGGCGGGGGACTGCGTGCACACCAGCACGGTGGCGGGCTCTTCGGGCAGCAGGTCCTTCAGCGCGTCGCGGGCCTCGTCGCGGGCGCGCTCGAAGAGCGGCGTGCCGTCCGACCAGCGCATGGACAGCGACGCGTCCAGGATGATGGCCGTGGCCGCGGGGCCCTTCACCACCTGCGCGGCGGCCGCGTCGCGCGTCAGCTCGGGGCGGGCGAGGGCGATGGGGATGGCCAGCAGGATGAGCGTGCGCAGCGCGTACAGCAGCAGGCGCTTGAGCTTGAGGCGGCTGGCGGTGCGCTTCTGGCTGCGCATCACGAAGGCCAGCGGCCCGAAGGGGTGCGGCCGGGGACGGCGCCGGTCGAACAGGTGCACCAGCAGGGGGATGAGGGCGCCCAGCGCGCCCAGCAGCATCCACGGATTGCCGAAGGTCACCGGCGCCTCCCGCGGCGCGACAGGTACCGCAGCAGCACGTCATCCAGCTTGTCGTCCGTGCGCACCAGGTCGTAGTCCACGTCCGCCTCGGCGCACGCGGCCTTCACGCTCGCCAGGAAGCCGTTGAACTCCTCCAGGTAGCTCTCCTTGATTTCGCGCGGGTTGACCTCGATGCGGCCCTGGCCCTCCATGTCGATGAAGAGCGTGGGGTCATCGAAGGGGAAGGTCAGCTCCGCCGGGTCCACCAGGTGGAACACGGACACGTCGTTCTTCCGCTGGCGCAGCGCGAGGATGCGGCGCAGCGCGTCCTGGTTCTCATCCAGCAGGTCCGACAGGACGATGACGCTGGAGCGCCGGGGCAGCACCTCCGCCAGGTGGTCCGCCGCGCTGCCCAGGTCCGTGGCACCGGTGGGCGTGGTGTGCTCCAGCGTGTCCAGCAGCACGTTGAGGTGGCCGGCCGACGCGCGCGGCGGCACGTCCTTCCACTTGCCGCCCACCATCAGCGCCAGGCCCGCCGCGTCCTGCTGGCGCACCAGCAGGTAGCACAGCGCGCCCGCCAGCGTGGTGGCCACGTCCAGCTTGCTCAGCGCGCCGCTGCGGTAGCCCATGGAGGCGGACGCATCCACCACCATGACGGCGCGCAGGTTCGTCTCGTGCTCGAAGCGCTTGACGTAGTACTTGTCGAACTTGCCGTAGGCCTTCCAGTCCAGGTGGCGGAGCTCGTCGCCCGGGGCGTACTCCTTGTGCTCCGCGAACTCCACGCTCTGCCCCTGATGGGGGCTCTTGTGGAGGCCGGACAGCACGCCCTCCATCACCGCGCGGGCGCGCAGCTTCACTCCCTGGAGGCGGGCCAGCGTCTGGGCGTCGAGCAGCATGGCGCGGGCTGGGCCTAACCCTTCACCACCGTGAGGAGCTGGTCGATGAGCTTCACGGAGGTGATGCCCTCGCTCTCCGCGGTGAAGTTGGGCAGCACGCGGTGGCGCAGCACGGGGCGGGCCAGGGCGCGCACGTCCTCGACGGTGGCGACGAAGCGGCCGTGCAGGATGGCGCGCGCCTTCGCGGCCACCACCAGGTACTGGCTGGCGCGGGGGCCGGCGCCCCAGGACGCGTTCTTCGCGATGAAGTCCAACGCGCCCGGCTCCTTGGGGCGCGTGTGGCGCACCAGCTCCACGGCGTAGCGCACCACGTGGTCCGGCACCGGCACGCGGCGCACCAGCTCCTGGAGCGCGAGGATGCGCTCGGGGGACAGAATCTTCTCCAGCTTCGGCTGCGGACCGCCGGTGGTGCTCTTGACGATCTGCACCTCTTCATCGGCGGTGGGGTAGCCCACGTCCACCAGGAACATGAAGCGGTCGAGCTGGGCCTCGGGCAGCGGATAGGTGCCCTCCTGCTCGATGGGGTTCTGCGTGGCGAAGACGAGGAAGGGCAGCTCCAGCGGGTACGTGCGGCCACCGGCGGTGATGCGGTACTCCTGCATGGCTTGCAGCAGCGCGGCCTGCGTCTTCGGCGGGGTGCGGTTCACCTCGTCCGCCAGGATGATGTTCGCGAACAGCGGACCCTGGAGGAAGCGGAAGGTGCGCCGGCCGGTGGTGCGGTCCTCTTCCAGGATGTCCGTGCCGGTGATGTCCGACGGCATCAGGTCCGGCGTGAACTGGATGCGGTTGAAGGACAGGTTGAGGACGTCCGCCAGCGTGGAGATGAGCAGCGTCTTGGCGAGGCCCGGCACGCCCACGAAGAGGCAGTGGCCGCGGCTGAAGAGGGAGATGAGCAGGTGCTCCACCACCTCGCGCTGACCGACGACGCGCTTTTCAATCTGGGCGACGATTTCGTTGCGGGCCTGGGCGAGCTCCTCGACGGCACGGAGGTCGTCGCTCGAGGCGTCGGGCACGGGCGGAGAGTCGGGGGCGGCGCTTTCCATGGAAGGGTTCTCTTAATTCGTGGGTGGCGCTGGGACCAAAGGATTCCGCCACCCTTGCGCCAGGGCGTGCGCTGGCAACCGTTCTGGGGGTGACCTATTCCGCTGCCGCACACCCCGGCACGCCGGGGCACATGGGCGCGCTGATCGCCTGCATGCTCCCCTGCCATGTGACAGTGCCCCTGGGCTGGGGGGGAATGCCGGGGGCTGGACACGCTGCTTAGGTTCCCAGGGCCTCGCTTCCGGTGGACGGGAGCAGGCTCCTTGGAGCGTGTCATGGGGTCATTTCGGCGGCGTGGTGGGCGTGGCAATCTCTGGACGGGGCTTCTTCCAGTCGCACTGCTGTGGGTGGCGGGCGGGTGCGGAGGGGACGGGGAGGCTCCGGCCGGAGCGCCGCGTGACGGGGACGAAGCCACCCCCGGGGTGTCCGTGACGCCCACGGCGCCGCAGGACTCCAGCGGGCTCCCGCAGCGTCCGATTCCGGCGGCGGCCTCGCCGTGGAGCCAGGTGGTGGGTGGACCCCAGGACGACGTCGGAACGGGCGTCGCCACGGCCCCCTCCGGAGAGGTGGCGGTGGTGGTGTCCAGCACGCCCCGCCAGGACGGTGAGCGCGAGCCCGTGGAAGGCGAGAAGCTGGCGCTGACGCTCTCGCGCTCCGCGGCGGATGGGACGCCGCGCTGGTCGCGTGAGTGGGTGCGCAACCGCTTCTCCGACACGCGCGTGGCGGCGAGCGACGCGGCGACGTTCCTGTCGGGCAACGCGTTCCTCTACTCGGCGGACTTCGGACTGGGCGAGGCGCAGGACGGCTTCCTGGTGAAGTTCGACGCGGAGGGCACGCCTGTCTGGCAGCACCGCGTGGGGCAGAAGGTCTACGACATCGCCGCGGACGCGCGGGGCGGCGTGCTGGCCGCGGGCGAGGAGTGGGAGGGGGAGTTCATCGAGGACCCCGTGCTCACGCGCTACGCCGCGGACGGCTCCGTGCTGTGGACGCGGCGCTTCCACGGCGCCAACATGGACAACGCGCTGCACGCGACGGCGCTGGCGCCTTCGGGGCAGTCGATTCTGGCCGGACAGCTCGTGGACACGCTGGAGGTGGACGGCCAGACGTTCGGCGCGCCCGGCGTACGTGGCTTCGTGCTGCTGACGTTCGATGCGTCCGGCCGCCTGCTCTGGGGCAAGGAGCTGCCGGGCGTGAAGGGCCGCATCACCTCGGTGACGGTGGCGGCGGATGGCACGCTCGTGGCGGCGGGTGACTTCATGGGCCTGCTGGTGTGGGGCGAGGCGTCGCTCGGCTCCTCGGGGGCCTTCGTGCTGACGGCGGGCGCGGATGGCAGCGCGGGTTGGGTGCGCCAGCCCGTGTGCGGGCCGGTGACCGAGCCAGGCGCGTCCGTCGCGGTGGAGGACTCGGGCGGCGTCGCGGTGACGTGTGGCAGCGTGCTGACGCGCTACGCGGCTTCAGGGGCGTGGCTGGGGGAGCAGACGCTGGAGGCGCAGCCCTGCGCCAGCGGGGTGTGCTCGCTGACCACCGCGGGCGTGGCCACCGTGCCGGGCCGCGGGCTCGCCGTCACCGGCTGGCAGCGTGATGGGGCGGGCGACACCTGGAACCAGGACGCCTTCCTTCGCCTCGTGGTGCCGTAGCGGCCAGGGCCGCTACAGTGCGCGGCCATGTCCGCTCCCGCCGCAGAGGTCCTTCTCGAGGTGGAGGGTGCCGTCGCCACCCTCACCCTCAACGACACCGCCCGACGCAACGTGATGACGCCCGAGCTGGGAGACGCGCTGTCCGCGCGTGTCGAGACGCTGAAGGGGCGTGACGAGGTCCGGGCGGTGGTGCTCACCGGGGCGGGAGGCGCGTTCTCCGCCGGTGGGGACCTGAAGATGCTGGAGCGGCTGCGCCAGGCGTCCTTCGAGGAGGCGCGCACGTTCATGCTCGGCTTCTATGCGCGCTACCTCAGCGTGCTGGAGCTTCCCGTACCGGTCATCGCCGCGGTGGACGGGCCTGCGATTGGCGCGGGGCTGTGCGTGGCGCTGGCGTGTGACGTGTGCCTCGTGGCCGAGGACTCCAAGCTGGCGCTCAACTTCGTCCAACTGGGCCTGCATCCGGGCATGGGCGCCACGTACCTGGCGCCGCGCCGGGCGGGGGCGCAGGCCGCCGCGGAGCTGCTGCTCACCGGCCGCCGCTTCGATGGCAGGGAAGCGGTGAAGCTGGGACTGGCGCTGGAGGCGGCGCCCGCGGGACAGGTGCTCACGCGGGCCCAGGAACTCGCGGGGCGGATTGCCGCGAACGCGCCGCTGGCCGTGCGTGCGCTGAAGCAGCGGCTGGGGCTCGACAGGGCCGAGCTTCAGCGCGCGTTGGAGGAGGAGGCGCGCTTCCAGGCGGAGAGCTACGGCAGCCAGGACCTGGGCGAGGGGCTGGCTGCCGCCGCCGCGCGCCGCGCCCCCGTGTTCCAGGGGCGCTGAGTCCGCGCTGCCCGTGCCTTCGCGGCGCGGGGCCCTGCTGTTGAAGCAGGGCGCGCCCCGTGCGAAGGGGCGCGTCAGCCTCAGTACACGTTGTACTTGCGGCGGAGCGCCTCGTGCTCCTCCGCGTTGCGCGACGGGCGGAGGATGCGCTGCGCGTCGTGCAGGTAGTACCAGTACTCGCTCGGCTTGGGCGCCATCGCGGCCTGGAGCGAGGCCACGGTGGGCGCGCCGATGGGGCCGGGCGGCAGGCCCTTCTTGTGCCGCGTGTTGTACGGGTCCTGCGGGTCCCGCAGGCGCTTGAGGAAGGCGATGCGGTCATTCCACCGCGCCAGCTCGTAGCGCGACGTGGCGTCCACGCCGAGCGGGTAGCCCTTGTCCACGCGCTTCCACAGGATGCCGGCGACCAGGGGGCGCTGCTCGGGCAGCGGCTCCTCGCGCTCCAGCATGGAGGCCATCACCACCACCTCGTGCAGCGTGCGTCCGCTCTTCGTGAGGGCCTCGCGGTTGGGCGCATAGAAGCGCTGCGCGAAGGCATCCAGTTGACGCTGGATGAGCGCCTCCACTTCGAACTTGCCCGGAATCACGCCGTAGGTCTCCGGGTAGAGGTAGCCCTCCAGCGTGCCGGTGGAGGGCAGGGGGAAGGGCGCGGTGAAGCGCTTGGGCTGGCTGGCCGCGGCGATGTACGCGCCCGGCTCGATGAAGCCCGCGGCCACGAGCGCCGCGTCCGTGTCGCGCAGGCGCCAGCCCTCGACGACGACGAACGGGACGTCCTCTGGAATGGGGTTGCCTTCCAGCTCCGTGGCCAGCTCGGCCAGCGTCATCGACGCGCTGACTTCATGACGGCCCGCCTTGGGGGCGAAGCTGCCGCGCCGGTACAGGTGCCAGCGCCACACCCGCGTGTCACGGATGAGGCCCTGCGATTCGAGCAGTGTGCCCAGGCCGCGCCCGGACGTCCCCTTGGGCACGGTGAACTCCACCACGTCCGCGCCAGGCGGCGCCGCGGCCGAGTGTGCCTGCTGCTCAATCCAGAAGAAGGCGCCCGCGCCGGACGCCACCAGCAGCACGAAGGCTGCACCCAGGACCCAGAGAATCCGCTTCATTCGCGGCGCACGCTATCACCGGATTCGGGCCGCGCCTGGGGTTCCGGCATCCAGATGTCGCCTCCTGGGCGCCAGGCGGGCCGGAGGTCAGGCGGCCGGTGCCGGCTCGAGCTTCAAGTCCCGGTTCAACCCGCTGTCCCGGCTCACGCGCCAGATTTTTTGATCCAGGTAGTAATGGTGGAGCGCGAAGCCCCAGATGAAGCACTCCATCAGGTTGCGCAGCGTCAGCCCCGCGCCCAGGGGCACCTTCAGGTCGAAGCCGCCGCAGCCCGGGTGCGCGCCGAAGCCGCAGCCCAGGCCCCGGTACAGCAGCGTGAAGACGACGCCGCACCCCGCGTAGAGGATGAAGCGCTGGCTCACCTTCGGCGCCCAGCGTAGTGCTGCCGCACCACGTGCCAGTAGGCCCAGAGCGCCGCCGCCGTCATGAAGAGGGCGAAGGGCAGCTTCGTGCCCAGCAGCGCCGACAGTCCGAATGACGCCGGGCCCACCGCGAACCACGCCAGGCTGCCCAGCAGCAGGCGCCGCCGCGTCCGCCATTCCTTCGCGTCCAGATAGGTCCGCGACACCGTGGCGAACAGGTGCGGCCCATCCAGTGCCAGCACCCACGCCCACCACAACACCAGGCTGCTGACGCCGCCCCAGACATGGAGTCCGACCAGCGCCAGACTCACCCCGAGGCCGCCCCCGGTGGAAATCAGGTCGTGCCGCCGGTCGACGAGCCAGCCCGCGCGTGCGGGGACTGGGACTGGGAGAGGGATGGCGCTCATGAGGGCTCCCGAGGGACGCCGCCGAGGATATGGGAAGGTGCAGGTAGGCAGTCTGCCCACCTGTCAGCGCCCATTCGCCGAGCAGGGGACCAAGGGGTCAAAACCTACTTGAGCGGCGGGTCGCGTACCGCGATTGTCCTCGCCATGGATCAAGGCAGGCGCACCACGGACAGGAAGGCAGTTGGCCTGCTGGTGAAGCTGAAGCATGAGAGCGTGGGGAGCTTCGCGGAGGAGTTCGCCACCAACTTGAGCCCGGGTGGGATGTTCATCCGCTCGCGCACCCCGCAGGCGGTGGGGACCCCCGTCAAGTTCGAGGTGCAGATTGCCGGAGGCGTGCGGGTGCTGCGTGGCTCCGCGCTGGTCCGCTGGGTGCGCGAAGTCGGTGACCCCGCGGGGCCTCCGGGCATGGGCCTGCAGTTCGAGGAGCTGGACACGGCGAGCCGCGCGCTCGTCGACATGATGTTGATGCGGAAGACCGTCGCGGATTCCAACGCGCCCGCCGTCCAGCCCCTGCCCGCGATTGCGCCGTCCGTGGCGCCCGCGATTGCCCCGTCCATCGCGCCCATGGCGCAGGCCCGTCCCGCGCCGCCGGTCCAGGCCCGTCCCGTGCCCCCTGTGCAAGCGCGCCCCGCCGCCGCGCCCGCGGAGGTGGGTGGCATCGCGCTCGACTCCCTGTTCGATGACCTGGAGCCGGAGGGTGGTTCCTCCGCGCCGGTCCTGGACGAGCCGTTCGACCTGAGCCCGTCGGTGGTGGAGGAGCCGAGGACACCGCCTCCGAGCCGCGTGCCTGTCTCCTATTCGCCGCCGCCTCCGGTGGCCGCTGACGATGTGGACATTCCGCTCGACGAGCTCATCGCGAGCACGCCGCCTCCGCCCGTGGGCGCGCTGGACATCGACGAGCCACTGCCGGGCTTCGAATTTGAAATCGAGAGCCCGGCGGGGGATGTGCCCGTGGCCATGGGCGCGCCGCTCGACGAGCCTCCCATCGAGGTCGGAATCTCCCTGGAGGTCGAGCCGGCGTCGTCCACACCGGTGGGTGATGGTGGGTCCTTCGAGTTCGAGCTGGACCTGGGGGACGCCGTCGCGGAGCCGCCGCGTGCGCCCGCGATTCCGCCCGCGCGCGCGGCACCTCCGCCAGCACCTGTCTCCAGTGGCGGCAGCTTCGAGTTCGACCTGGACCTGAGCGAGGCGGAGGCTGCGCCCTCGCCGCCGCGTGCGCCTGTGGCACCGAAGGCCCCGTCGGCTCCGGCCGCGTCCCCCGCTGCTGGCATCGAGTTCGACTTCGACCTGAGTGAGGTCGAGGCCGCGCCCTCGTCGCCGCCCCGCGCCCCGGTGGCACCCAAGCCGCCGCCGGCTCCGGCCGCGTCTCCCGCTGCTGGCATCGAGTTCGACTTCGACCTGACCGAGGATGTGAGCCCCTCGCCGCCGCCGCGCGCACCGGCAGCGCCTCCTCCGCCGCCGCGCGCACCTGCTCCGGCGAGCACGGGTGGAGGCAGCATCGAGTTCGACCTCGACCTGTCCGAGGATATGGAGGAGGTCCCTCCCGTCGCGCCGCCACCGCCTCCACGCGCGGCGCCCGTTCCTCCGCCCGCGGCGTTCCGTCCTCCGCCTCCGCCGCCCGTGGCACCGCCGCCTCCGCAGGGGCTTCCCCAGGTGCGCCGGGAGGCGCCTCGGGCACCGGAGCAGCCGGTGGCACCCTCGGTGCTCGCGCCCGCCGTGGCGAAGGCCGCCGCGCAGGCGCCCGCGTTGGATGAGCACGGCCTGCCAAAGACGGTGTTCCTGCCTCCGCCGGGGCCGCTCAGCGGCACGGGGCCCGTCATCGGCATCGACCTGGGCACCACGAACTCGTGCGTGGCGTTGCTCTCCAACGGCCGGCCGCTCGTGCTGCGCTCGCGCGAGGGCTACAACACCATTCCCTCCGTCATCTCGCTCAACGCGCAGAACAAGCTGCTGGTCAGCCACCGCGCGAAGAATCAGCTGGTGCTGCGTCCCCAGCACACCATCTACGGCGCGAAGCGGCTCGTCGGCCGTCCCTACGACAGCGCCGTGGTGAACCAGGTCCGCGAGCGCTTCCACTACGACATCGTCCCCGACTCCGCCGGCCGCGCCGCCGTGCGGCTGGCGGACACGGCCCTGTCGCTGGAAGAGGTGCAGGCCATCATCCTCCGCGAGTGCAAGGAGATGGCGGAGGCCCACCTCAACCAGAAGGTGGAGCGCGCGGTGGTGACGGTGCCCGCGTACTACTCCGAGCCGCAGCGTGAGGCCGTGCGCAAGTCCGGTATCCTCGCGGGCCTCAAGGTGGAGCGCATCCTCAACGAGCCCACCTCCGCGGCGCTCGCCTACGGCCTCAACCGCGAGCTCAACAAGAAGGTCCTCGTCTACGACCTGGGCGGCGGCACCTTCGACGCCACGATTCTGAAAATCGAGAAGAACGTCTTCGAGGTGCTCGGCACCGGCGGCGACATCTTCCTGGGCGGCATCGACTTCGACAACCTCATCGTCGACTACCTGCTGGCGCGCTTCCAGGAGAAGGAAGGCATCGCCTTCACGGGGGACGGCATCGCCCTGTCGCGCGTGAGCGACGCGGCCGAGCGCGCGAAGATGGGGCTGTCCGAGCGCAGCACCTTCGAGGTCCACATCCCCATGCTGATGATGGACGACACGGGCAAGCCGCGTGACTTGCGCGTCGTCCTCAGCCGGCAGGAGCTGGAGAAGATCTGCGAGCCGCTGCTCAGCCGCACCATCGACGTGGTGCGCGACGTGCTCCTGGACGCGAAGCTGAAGGCCGCCGAGGTGGACGACATCATCCTCGTGGGCGGCATGAGCCGCATGCCGCTGGTGCGCGACAAGCTCAAGGGGCTCTTCGGCAAGGGCCCGCAGGCCAGCGTCAACGCGGACGAAGCCGTGGCCCTGGGCGCGGCGCTCTACTCCGGCTCCGTGGACAAGGTGAGCAGCGTGGTGCTCATCGACGTGCTGCCGATGACGGTGGGCGTGGCCATGCCCGGCGGCGCCTTCAAGCGCGTCATCGAGCGCAACAGCCCGCTGCCCGCGCAGCGCTCCTTCGCCATCAACACGACGAAGGACAATGAGGCCTTCCTGGAGCTGTCCATCTTCCAGGGCGAGGACAACCACATCTCCGCCAACGAGTACCTGGGCACCGTGCGCATCGAAGGCCTGCCCAAGGGGCCCAAGGGCTCGGTGCGCGTGGCGGTGACGCTCAAGCTGGACTCCGAATGCGTGCTGCACGTGGAGGCGCGTGAGTACTCCACGCGCAAGGAAGTGAAGGCCACGCTGGCCACGCGCTACTCGCCGGAGGAGCTCCAGAAGCAGCTCCAGGTCAGCAAGGAGTCCGTGAAGGCCGCCGAGGACCGCCGTGGCGCCGACCTCAAGGAGCGCGCGGGCGGCTTCTGGGGCTTCGTGAAGAAGGCGCTGGGCCGGAAGTAACGTGTCGCCATGACGGCCACCGCGCCCCGGTACATGACGCGCTTCAGGTGCCTCGCGGACGCCTGCGAGGACACCTGCTGCGCGGGGCTCGTCGTGCTCGTCAGCGAGCCGCGCTTACAGCGCTTGAAGCAAGCGGTGGCGGGCGGCCCGGACGCGGAGCGGGTGGAGGCCTTCATCCAGCCGGAGCCCGGCGCCAGCCCCGGCGATGAGGCCGTCATCGCGAAGCGCGAGGACGGGCACTGCGTGTTCCTGGATGCGCGGAAGACGTGCTCGCTGCACCGCGCCTATGGCGAGGCCGCGCTGCCGGACGCGTGCGCCACCTTCCCGCGCGTCGCCACGCGCTGGGGACACGGGCTGGAGGTGACCGGCTCGCTCGCGTGTCCAGAGGTGGCTCGCCTGTGTCTGCTGGCGGAGGACGCCGTCGACACCGTGCCCGTGTCCGAGGACCTCGCGCTGCGTCCCGAGATGGCGCGCTCCCTGGGCGGCGGCGCTTTCGAGGACGCGTGGACGCGGCACGCGGAGGCCGTGCGCTCCACCGCGCTGTCGGTGCTCCAGCGTCGCGAGCTGCCCTTCGCCGCGAGGCTCTTCGCGCTGGGGCAGCTGGGCCTGCGGCTGGACGGCTTCTACTTCCGGAGCACGGAGGTGTTCCACGGCGACGCGCGTGAAGGCGCGGAGGCCCTGCTGGCGGAGGTGCTGCGGGCCTTCTCCCTGCCGGAGACGCTGACGACGCTGCACGGTGGCTTCGCGGCGCTGGCGCTGCCGGGAGGCCCGTGGGTGGGCATCTGCGCCGCGGTGTTGAAGTCCCGCCTGGGCGCGGTCCGGAGCGAGCGGTTCCACACGCTGGTGGAGCGGGTGCTGGAGTCCTACGGCGGCGCGGACCTGTTGCCTGACGACGCGTGGCACCGCTACGCGGAGCGCCGTGAGCGGCTGTCACTCGGGCTGTCACAGCGGGTGGAGCAGTACCTGCGCCACCACGCGGTGAACCACTGGCTGCGCCACCCCTTCACCGACGCGCCGCGCGTGCTGGACTACGTGTTCCGCATGGCGCTGCGCGAGGCGGTCCTCTGCTGGACGCTCTTCGGCCACCCCACGGTGGTGGCGCTCTGCGCGGAGGGCGCGGCGGACACGGCCGAAGCACGGGCCCGGCTCGACGCCGCCGCGGTGGAGTGCTTCCAGCTCATCGCGAAGCACGTCGAGCAGGCGCCCCAGCTCCACGCCCTGGCCCAGGGGCTGGCGGGGAGCGGGGGCGACGAGACGCTCGGCCGGATGCTCGTGCTGCTCAAGGGGCTCTGACGCTCAGGGCCGCGCGCGGGGCGTCGCGCCGAGCCGCCGCATGGCCTCCTGGAACACCGGGTACTCCTGCGCGCCCTGGAGGCCGAAGCGCTCCCCGACGACGAACGTGGGCACCGCGTTGACGCCCAGGGTCCGCGCCTCCTGGATGGCGTCCTCCACGACCTTCGTGTAGCGGCCCTCCTCGACGACGCGCTGCACCGCGTCCGAGTCCAACCCCGCCTCCTGGGCGGCGCCGCGGAGCGTGTCCCACTGCCAGAGGTCCTGGCCCTCGCTCCAGTAGCGGCGCAGGAGGGCGGCGTGGAACGGCTCCAGGCGGCCCTGCGCGCGGGCGTACTCGGTGGCCTCGTGTGCGCGGCGGGTGGATGGGATGAGGTCCCGCATCACCAGGGTGAGCCCGGCGGATTGGGCGCGGAGCTTCAGCGGGTTGTTCGGGTCCTTCATCTTCTCGCGCACGTAGTCGGGCAGGGGGAGGCCCTCGGGCGGCGTCTCCGGGCGCAGGTAGAAGGGCCGCCAGTCCACCTGGACGTCGTACTCCTGCTTCAGCTTCTGGACCTCGGCGTAGCCCACGTAACACCAGGGGCAGACGTAATCGGACCAGACGCGGACGGTGATGGGCTCGCTCATGGGGCCGTGTCTAACCGCGTCGAAGCGCCGCGTCATGACGGAGTGCGCCGGGGCCGCGCGTGGGTGGCACCCCGGGTACGCGGAGGTGGACAGCGCGGGCCGTAGCAGGCAGCGTCCACCCCCGACAACCGTGCCCGTGACGCGCCCCTCGGGTGGGGTGACGGCGGTGCGACTGAACCAGGAGTCTACCTTGTCGCTGTCGCTTCTCGCGGCCCTGGCCCTGAGCGCCACTCCGGCGCCGGCCCGGCCCCAGCCGTTCACCCACCACGACATGATTTCGATGCGACGGCTGAGCAGCCCGAGCGTCTCGCCGGACGGCAAGCAGGTCGCGTACGTCCTGCGCACCACGGACCTGGAGGCCAACCGGGGACGCACCGACTTGTGGCTCGTCGGCGTCGACGGAAACGCCGCGCCGCGCCAGCTCACCTCGCATCCGGACGCCGACTCCGAGCCCACCTGGGCGCCGGACGGCAAGAGCCTCTTCTTCCTGTCCTCGCGCGGCGGCTCCTCGCAGGTGTGGCGGCTGGCCGTGGACGGCGGCGAGGCCGTGCAGGTGACGAAGCTGCCCCTGGACGTGGGCGCCTTCCGCGTGTCGCCGGACGGCACGCGGCTGGCCGTGGCGCTGGAGGTGTTTCCGGACTGCCCCACGCTGGAGTGCACGCCGCAGCGCGAGGAGGAGCGCTCCAAGCGCAAGGCCACCGGCCGCACCTACGACAAGCTCTTCGCGCGTCACTGGGACACGTGGAAGGACGGGCGGCGCTCGCACGTCTTCGTCCTCCCCGTGGCCGGCGGCGCGCCCGTGGACGTGATGAAGGGCATGGACGCGGACAGCCCCTCCAAGCCCTTTGGTGGCGCGGAGGAGTTCACCTTCACGCCGGACAACAAGAGCATCGTCTTCGCCGCGCGGGACGTGGGCCGCACCGAGGCCTGGTCCACGGACCTGGACCTCTTCGTCGCGCCGATTGATGGCAAGGCGAAGCCGCGCAAGCTGACGGAGAAGAACCGCGCCACCGACACCAGCCCCGTCTTCAGCCCGGACGGCAAGACGCTGGCCTACCTGGCCATGTCGCGCCCCGGCTTCGAGGCGGACCGCTACCGCGTCATCCTCCGCACCTGGCCTGGCGGCCAGGAGCGCGTGCTCACCCAGGACTGGGACCGCTCCGTGGGCAGCCTCGCGTGGAGCGCGGACGGCAAGACGCTCTTCGCGAGCGCCGGGCACGTGGGCCAGCAGCCCGTCTTCGCGCTGGACGTGGCCACGGGCAAGCCCACCCAGTTGACGAAGGATGGCGCCGCGGGCGCGCCGCAGCCGGCCGCGGGAGGCCGGCTCGTCTATGTGTATGACGACCTGGATTCTCCCGCGGACCTGCATGTGATGAACGTGGATGGCTCGGCTTCGCGCCAGCTCACCCAGGTGAACCAGGACGCGCTGGCCCGCATCCGCTTCGGCGCCTTCGAGCAGTTCTCGTTCCCCGGCTGGAACAACGAGACGGTCCACGCGTACGTCGTGAAGCCGGTGAACTTCGACCCGAAGAAGAAGTACCCGCTGGCGTTCCTCATCCACGGCGGGCCGCAGGGCTCGTTCGGCAATCACTTCCATTACCGGTGGAACCCGCAGGTGTACGCGGGGCGTGGCTACGTGGCCGTCATGGTCGACTTCCACGGCTCCACCGGCTACGGGCAGGCCTTCACCGACTCCATCTCCGATGACTGGGGTGGCAAGCCGTTCGAGGACCTGCAGAAGGGTCTGGCCGCGGCGCTCAAGCGCTACAGCTTCATCAACCAGGACAAGATGTGCGCGCTGGGGGCGAGCTACGGCGGGTACATGATCAACTGGATTGCCGGCAACTGGCCGGACGGCTTCAAGTGCCTGGTGAACCACGACGGCATCCTCGACGAGCGCATGGGCTACTTCGACACCGAGGAGCTGTGGTTCCCGGAGTGGGAGCACAAGGGCACGCCGTGGGAGAACCCGGAGGGCTACAGCAAGCACAACCCGATTGAGCACGTCGCGAAGTGGAAGACGCCGATGATGGTCATCCACGGCGGGCAGGATTTCCGCGTGGTGGAGACGCAGGGCCTGGGCACCTTCACGGCGCTCCAGCGGAAGGGGATTCCCTCCAAGTTGCTCTACTTCCCGGAGGAGAACCACTGGGTGCTGCGCCCGGCCAACAGCGTGCAGTGGCACGACGAAGTCCTGGGCTGGCTGGACCAGTGGACGCGCAAGTAGTCACCGCGTGATGTCGTAGGACTCGGGGCTCGCATCGTGAGGTGCGGGCCCCGCTGTCGTTCATGGCTCAGGGAACGCCCATGCAGGCGCCGATGCAGGCGGTGCGAATCTGCGAGCAGGTGCGGCTGCCGAGGCAGTCCGCGCATTCGGCGACTTTGTCCCGGCGGCGGTCCTGGTCCTGCCGCTCCATCCAGGCTCTGAGGTCGTCCTCGCACGACTGGACGTTGAGCGTGTCCGAGAAGCACTCCTTTCGTTTCTCGCAAATGGTGTCCGTGTCGCTGAAGCAGCCGTTCAGCAGCGCGCCCACGGTGACGGCGAAGGTCAGGGTCAGCGTCCGAGGCATCATGCGAACCATCATGCCTCGTGCGCGTCCCCGGCTTCATCATCGGGATTCAGGGGTGTACGGCGTGTGAGCGCGCGCCGCGCGCCGGGTCAGGGCTTCGGCGGCGCTTCGTGCGCCGGGCCGGAGCCGCCCACGCCCGTGTCGCCTTCCAGCTTGCCCAGCATGGACCAGGCCTGGTGGCGGTGCGCGGGCACCTGCTTGCTGAGGTCCTGGAGCATGGCGGCGAGCTCGGGCGTGGCCTTGGGCATGGCCTTCTGGGCGGTGAGGACCATGCCCAGGACGGCGTCATGTCCCGCGACCTGCGAGGCCAGATAGGCGGAGTCGAAGGGGGCGCCGCGGATGACCTGGAGCTGCTCCAGGGTGGCCTTGTCCTTGGCCATGGAGGCTTCCTCCGCGTCGTTCATCGGCTTGGGGGCTTCGGCGAGCTTCAAGCCCTTGCTGCGCGCGTAGGACGTGAGCTTCTGGTCCAGCGCGGTGTGCGCCTTCATCATGATGGCGCCAAACGCCTTCACGTCCGGATTCTGCGAGCGCTGCTGGGCGAGCTGGCCCGTCTTGATTTCGTGCTGGTTCGCCAGGTGTAGCCGGTCGAGCAGCGCCTTCTCGTCCGTGGGGGCGGTGTAGCCGCGGTAGGTGGCCATGCCCTTTTGAACGGACACCGTGTCCTGTTGGGAGGGCGGGCTGTCGGGCATGCCGGACTGGGCGAAGGACGCGCTCTGGGTGAACAGCGAGGCGACGAGGACGAGCCCCGGGAGGGGATGTTTCATGAAGTGCTGCTCCTTGTGTGGGGGAATGCGGGCGCGCACGTTGGAGCGGCGTTGGCGCGAGATGCACGGCACGAGAGGACGTGTTCGTGCGCCACTTCACTCGGGGGAAGGGCTGGGTGCGGCGGAGGACGGTGGCGCTGCCCAGGTGGCCGACCCGCTGCGTTCAGTGCTTGACCGGACGTGGCGGGTCGGGCGCGGGCGGTGGGTGGCGCTGCGGGGTGGACGACGTTGGCGGAGGATGACCAGGGTCGGCGATGTCCTCGCGGTGTTGCCAGGGCCAGCGTCCCTCCAGCTCCACGGTGAGGGTGAGGCTGAGGAAGGTCCGGATGAGGACGATGAGGCCCAGCACCAGCACGGCATCCAGCGTGGGCCGCTGGCTGACGGTGCGGATGATGTCGGCGGCGACGAGGAACTCCAGGCCCAGGAGGATGGCGCGGCCCAGGTTCATCCGGAAGCGGCGGTAGGTTTCACCCGCGGGGAGCGGCTTGCCCGTGACGAGCAACACGAGGGCGAGCACGGCCCCCAGGACCATGCTGCCCACGCCGGCCCACTCCATGAGCTGGGCGGCAAGCGAGATGATGGATCCGACCTCCATCGAGCCTCCCGTGCGGGAAGCTAGGCATGGGAGTCATGGGACCAGGGAGCAGCCGTTGCAACGCCTGACGGCTCAGCTGCTGACGGCCCTTGGGTCAGGGCATCCCTTGAGCCGGTTCACCGCTGACCGCGACGAAGGGGCGCGACGCCATTGCTCTTCGCGGGTGCATGGAAGTCGGCGATGAGCCGGGCCAGGAGGTCGGGCTTCTCCACGAGGAGTCCATGCGTCGCACATGGGACCACGGCGAACTCGCCATCTGGAAGGGCCTCATACATTTCGATGGCGTGTTCAAAGCGGACCTCGTCATCATCGCCCATGACCACCAACACAGGGCGCTTCAGGCCGCGGAGGTCATCGACTCCGATGGCGGGCTCCCGCTCGTGGAGACGCGCGGATTTCGCAACGACGGCGGGCCAGTGTTCGAGGCCGTCGGGGGACAGCTCGGCGTAGGGCCTGGCCATGAAGTCTGGCAGCGGCTCACCCAAGACGCCGTCACGCCAGCCCTCGACGCGAAAGGGGGCTGCTCCGAATACGAGGCTCCGGACCAGGTCGGGCCTCGCGAGCGCCAGGTACAGGCCGACAATCGCCCCATCGCTCCACCCGAAGACGTGCACGTTCGAGAGCTTCAGCCGCTCAAGCAGGGAAGCTGTGTCCGCCGCCATGTGAGCGAAGCTCCAATCGCCCTCGGCGTCCGGCGTGCGCCCGTGACCGCGTTGTTCCGGCGTGATGATGCGATATCCGTCACCGAGTGCCGCGACGAGCGGCTGGAGCGCACGGGTATCGGTGCCACCTGGATGCAGGAGCAGGAAAGGCTCTCCTTGACCGTGCTCCGCGAACCATAGGTCGTGCATACGTGTCGCCGAAGCGCGCTTCATTTCCCCGCGTCCGGCTTCTCGGGCCGCGCTGCTTCCCGCGGCGTGTCCGACGTCCCCGACACGTTCATCTCCGACAGCCCGCCCTCGTCACGCAGGAACTGCTGCGCCACGCGGTCCACCTCTTCGGCCTTGAGGCCCGTGAGCAGCGCGCTCGCCTGCCGCGCGCGGCCCGCCAGCGCCGTTTCGCCCATGGAGTCGTGGATGCGCGTGAGGGCCAGGTGGATTTCCGGGTCGAACGGGTCCGACGCCAGCGCCTCCAGATAGGCCGTCTTCGCCTTCGGGTAGTCCTTCCGGTACAGCAGGATGCGGCCCAGGTGGACGTTCGTCGAAGGTGAGCCCGGGTGCACGCGCAGGCTGCCGCGCAGCACGCGCTCCGCCTCGTCCAGCCGCCGCAGCTCCAGCAGCGCCAGCGCGTACTTGTTGGACACCGACTCGTACTTGTCGCCCACCAGTTCGTGCGCCTTGGCGTACTCCTCCGCCGCGGCCTTCACGCGGTTGCGCTCGCGCAAGAGCTCACCCAGGTGCGCGAACTTGCGCGCCGGCACCTCCGTCACCTCCTGGAAGTCGCCGAAGGAGATTTCACGCCCCTTCTTCTCGCTGTCGTCCTTCACCTTGCCCTTGGCGTTCTCCTTCAGCACCACGCGGTCCTCGCGCGGCAGGAGCTCGGTCGGGAAGGGCTGCTTCTTGATGTGCGCCAGCCAGGACTTCTCGAAGAGGGCGAAGGGCATCCCCATGGCCGCCTCCACCGCCTTGCGGTCCTTCTGCCCGGCCTTCAGCTCCTGGATGATGGCGCGCAGGCCCGCCGTGCCCTTGACGCTGTGCACGTAGTCGATGGCGTAGAACACCTCCGCGAACGCGGTGGCCGCGTCCTCCGCCGTGGGCAGCAGCGCAATCGACGGGTGCATCTTCTCGAACGGGATGAGCGTGTCCGCCTTCACCCGCTTGCCCAGCAGCGCCTGCGTGGAGGGCGTCATCGCCAGCCCCGCCTTGCCGCGCCAGCGCGACTCCAGGAACTTGGCCAGCCCTTCATGCAGCCAGATGGGCACCGTGTTGCGGCTCATCTGGCTGATGACCAGGTGGATGTACTCGTGCGCCAGCGTGTCCTGCCAGTCGTAGCCGCGCGCCACCGCCTTGGGGCTGGTCACCATCAGCTTGTTGAACTTGCAGATGGCGATGGTGCCCGTGGTGCCAATCTGCTTCTCCGTCAGCGTGCTCACCTTCGACAGCTCGCGCGCGTTGCTCACCACCTCCACGCGAATCTTGCCGCCCGGCGGCGTCCAGCCCAGGTCCTCCTTCATCGCCCGGTGGATGCCCTCCAGCGTCTCCAGCGCGTAGGGCACCAGCACCGCTTCCTTCCCCTTGGGGTACTGGAAGATGAAGTGCTCGCTCTCCGCGCGCTCGTGCCCCTGGGTGATGGCGCGCGTGTCCTTGGCCAGCCGCAGGTAGCTGCCCGGCTTGTCCTCGATGTGGGCGCCCTCCAGGAGCGCCACCGCGTCGTCGTAGCGGCCCTCCTCGAAGGCCACCCGGCCCTGGAAGTACTTCAGCGGCTCCACGTCGGCGGGGAGGAGCTTCTCCACCTCGGACAGCTCTCGCCGGGCGCCGGGCACGTCCCAGTCGTCCAGCGCCGTCTCCACGCGCTCCAGCCGCTCCTTCACCTCGTCCTTGAGCGAGCTGGCCTGGGCCCACGTCGCCTGAGGCACGCAGAGCAGCCCCACGGTCATCGCCGCGACAAGGGCCCCGAATCCGGAAGAATGCTTCAGCGCGTGGCGGCTCACTTCACCAGCTCCTCGTAGTAGCGCTTCACCTGCTCCCGGTACTTCTCCGGAGCCCCCTGCTTCATCGCGTCCAGCAGGTCCTTGCGGAACTCCTTCGGCGCCTGGAAGGCATCCTCGTCCGGCAGCTCCACCTTCTGCTTCGGGTCTCTCCCGTTGCCTTGCTGGCGGCGGCCCATGCCCATGGGCAGCGGGAGCCCGCCCTTGCCGCCGCGCTGACCTTCCTGCATCTGCTGCTGGAACTGGCGCAGGCCCTCCAGCGCCGCCTGCTGCTCGCCGTAGCCACGGCCCGGGTCCTTGCCCTGCATCCGGCGGGCGGCCTCACCCATGCGCTGGCCGGCGCCCTCCATCTGCTGCGTGGCCTCCTCGCCGAAGATGGGGGCCATCTGCTGCATCTCCTCCATCTGCTGACGCAGGCCCTGCGCGCGCTCCTCCAACTGCGACTGCTGTTCGCCCAGTTGCTGGAGCTGCTGCTTCTCCTGCTGTGACAGCTGCGAGCCCGGCGGCGGGAAGAGCGACTGGAGCTGCCGGTTCACCTCCGACACGTTGCGCGCGTCCCGGTTGAGGCGCTGCGCCAGCTCCGTGGACTGCTTCACCACCTCTTCCGGGTTGCCAAACATCTCGTCCAGGTGGCGCTGCTGCTCGCCCATCATCGACAGCTGCCGGGCCGCGTCCTCCGCCCGGGCCGCCGCCTCCGCCGCCAGGTCGTAGTCGTTCACCTTCAGCGCGTTCTCCACGTTCTGGAGCTCCGCCTGGGCCTCCTCCAGCGGACGCGCGGCGCGGCTGTTGAGCTGGCTGGGCTCCAGCGCCTTGTAGTCCTCCTGCGCCTGCTGGACCTTGCGCATCAGGCTGTCCTTGATGGACTCGCCCTTCTCCGACAGCCGCTCGCGGTTCTGCGAGCGCGCCTGGTCGCGAAGCTGCTTCGTCTGGTCCGCGACGCGCTGCTGCTCCTGCACGGTGCCCTGCAGCTCCTCCATGAACTCGCCGAACTTCTCCGCCAGCTCGGGGTGCTGCTCGCCGCCGAACTCGTCGCCGGCCTGGTCCAGGTTCTCGAGCATCTCCTCCATCTGCATGCCCAGCTCCTGGAGCTTCGCCAGGGCCTCATCCGCCTTGCCCTCGCGCATCAGCTTCTCCACGTCGTCGAGCGCGCTGCGCATGTCCTGGTCCTTCATCATCTCGGACAGGGCCTCGGCGTTGAGGTGCTCGTCGCGGATGCCCTTGCGCATCTCCGCCATGCGCTGCATCAGCTCCTGGATGCGGGACTTGAGCTGCTGGAGCTGCTCCATCACCGCCTGCCGCGAGGCCTCGTCCGGATTGGACTTGTACTGCTCGATGAGGTTCGCCAGCTCGCGCCGCTCGTTGGACAGCTGTTTGGCCATCTCCTGGAGCGCCTCCAGCTTCTGCCGGTCCAGCAGCGACTCCAGGTAGAGGATGTCCTTCTCCAGCTCCGCAATCTCCTCACTGACGACGGCGGTGAGGCGGTTGCCCGTGCCCCAGTCCTCGCCGCGGGCGCGCTGGGTGCGCAGGTAGAGCCGGCGCAGCTCCGCGGTGCCGCGGATGTGACTGCCCAGGGACTCGGAGATGTTGCTCAGCGCCGAGACGAGCTCGGTGGGCACGTCGCGCTCGCGCGCCAGCTCCTGCGCCAGCGTCCGCATGTCCGCCACCAGGCTCTCCCCGCTGGCGTCCACCGTGGCCCCGGCGGTGATGGCCTGCGGGTCCTTCTGCCGCGCGCGCTCCGGGCCTTCCAGCCGGTCCGCGAGGTGGTCCACCATCCGGCCCCACAGCTGCTCCGCCTTCTCCAGCGCGGTGCGGCGGTGCTCGGCCGCGGAGTACACGCGCAGCACCTGCGTGCGGCTGACGCCCTTCTTGGGGCCCTCCACCGCGTCGTTGTCCTGCGCCTCCACGTAGTAGGTAATCCGGTCACCCGGATCGAGCTTGAGGTTGCCCAGGCTCCACGCGTACGTGCCCCGGTGGCGCCGGCCGTCCTCGCGCGGCAGCGGCACGCGCGTCTCCTGCTGGGCGCCGGGCGCGCGGAACACGAGCGCCATGCCGGACAGCCCGTAGTCATCCGACGCCTCGTACTTGAGCGTCACCTGGTCGCCCGGGTCGACCTCCAGCTCCACCGTGGGCGTCAGCAGCGACACCTCGGGCGCCTTGTCCGCCTCCACGGTGAGGGCGATGTCCGGCCCCACCGCGAGCGCCTTGTCCCGCGCGCCGTAGAAGGCGAAGCGGTAGTGGCCAGACTGCTTCGCGACGAAGCTGCCCTCCAGGTCCCGGTTGCCCGTCACCTTCAGCGGCAGCGCCTGGCCGTTGACCACCAGCTCCGCGCGCTCCACCGGACGGTCCGAGCGCGTCTTCAGCAGGATTTCCGTCCCCGCCGGCGCGCTGATTTCACCGTTCGTTCCGGGCACCGTGCGCGGGGCCAGCCCGGTGTACGCGGGGTA
Source organism: Myxococcus sp. SDU36 (assembly GCF_030168875.1). Lineage (NCBI taxonomy): Bacteria > Pseudomonadati > Myxococcota > Myxococcia > Myxococcales > Myxococcaceae > Myxococcus > Myxococcus sp. SDU36. The sequence goes on along the minus strand of NZ_CP077414.1, from coordinate 5,485,137 downwards.
GCGGTACGTCAGCTCGATGTCGCCGGTGATGGGCTCCACCTGCGCCTGGGCCTTGGGGCTCGCCGCCACTTCGCGGATGCGCGCCATGCCCGCGGACCAGCGGTCACCGAGCACGACCATCAACACCAGCAGGGCCAGCAGCGCGCCGCCCGCGCCCAGGGCCACGCGACGCACCGGGCGGCTGTCCACCACGGTGCGGACATCCACCGTGCGCGCCCGCGTGTCCAGCTCCCGCAGGAAGGCGCGCGCGAGCGCCGGAGAGCCACTGCCCGGCGCGTCCGGCTCGCGCATCAGCTCCACCCCGGCGAGCACGTCCAGCGACAGCTCCGGGCGCTTCTCTCCCACCAGCCGCGCGGCGAGGACGTCGTCTCCCACGCGGCGGCGGGCCAGCCACAGACCGAAGACGCACGTCACCGCCACGCCCAACGGCAGCGCCGTCCATAGCAGGGACGCGCCCGCGCGCGGCGCCACCAGCGCCAGGAAGCCCCCGGCCACCAGCAGCAGGCACGCGGTGGCCACGCCCAGCATGAGGCCCTGGAGCCACAGGAACCGGCGCTGCCGGCCCTGGACGGTGGCGAGCAACGCCTCCACGCCCGGAGCCTCCAGGGGAACATGGGCCTGTGACGCGGGAGGTGACGGCGGGGGCGGAGGCGGGAGCTCGGGGCCTGGTGTCTGAGGTGTGTCGAGGTTCACGCTGTCCTGTCCGCTCAGTGGCGAGGCAACCCCTGGGAGGGCGGCCTATTTCCCGATTTTCTAGCAGCCTCCCCCTTCTTGCGAAGCATAACGACCCAGGAGCCCGGTCGAAGGGCTCCGGGTGTCTGGCGCTGGAAGGAGACGCAAGGGCGAGGGTCCGGGAGGTAACGCGGTCGAGCGGGCGGGCCGCCGGCTCATCGAACGACTTGCTTGCGGGCGCCCGCCTCGTCGAACTCGACCTCGGGCATGGGGACGCCGCCCAGCTCCTGGGCCAGCGCGGTGAGCACTTCCTGCGTCGCGACGATGCGAGGCCGCGAGAGGCGCGCCAGCACGCGCTGCACCGCCGACTCCACCGTGCCCTCGGAGGGGATGTCGAGCGAGCGCCCCTCGTCCGTCAGGGCGAACAGCGCCTTGCGCCCGTCGAGCGGGTCGGACTTGCGCTCCAGCAGGCCCCGCTTCTCCAGGCGCTTGAGCACGCCCGTCAGGGTGCTGGGATGGACGTGGAGAATCTGCGCGAGCATGCCCGCGGTGATGTCGGGGAAGCGCCCCACCAGGCGGATGACCAGGCGCTGCGGACCCGTGAGTCCCAGCGAGGACTCCATGCGCTTCGACGTGGACTGGAGCCCGTGGTCCACGGCCCAGAGCAGACGCATGAATTCGAGCACTTCACCGAGGGGAGGCCCTTTGTAGGTCCGCTCACCTTCGTGGGATTCCAGCGGCGCTCCTGCCGGGTCCTTCGGGGATTCTTCTGCCGTCACCTGCTGCCTCCGTGTCTCAAGCCAATGGTTTGAGTCGCAGCAGGTCTATCGCGTCGCCGTCCGACCTGCTGCTGAAAAACCATTGGCTGTTGACCGCCCGCGAACAGGACCGTCAAGCCCCCGCCCTGAAGGCCGGGGGCCAGGGGAGCGAGCGCTCAGAGCTCCTCGAGCGTGAGCCGGAGGATGGAGCCCGTGTCGTCCCGGTCCAGGACCTTGAAGGTGGCACCGGGCGGGATGAGCACCTCCTCCTCACCCGGCTTGAGCGAGGCGCCCTGGATGTCGCGGCCCGTCTTGGTCCGGATTTCGAGGACGGCGTCGCCATCGAACTTCGCGTCCGGGTTCTTCGCCGTGCTGGTGAAGGCATCCCGGGTGATGACGGCGTCCTTCGTGTAGGCGTCGTAGTACTGCTTGCTGTCGCCGCGGAACACGGTGCCCTGGAACTTCGGCAGCTCGTTGAGGGCCGCGCGGGTGACGGCAATGCCATCCAGGTTGTTGCGCAGCGCCTGGGTCGTGGGGCCGGCGCCATTCCTTGCCAGCGGGAAGAGGACCTGGCCGTTGTACGGCTTGAATTTCTCCTGTGTGTATTTGTAGATGGAGACCTTGCCCTCGTCGGAGAGCCCGTTGATGTCCGCCACGCTGGTGGCCGTCTTCGGGTAGTCCTTCTGGTTTTGCGTCAGGTGGGTGTTCGCCATCTCCACGTAGGGCTCGAACTTCCCCTCCGTGAGCACGCTCATCTGCTTGCGGTAGTTCTCCACCGTGGTGGTGTCCACGGTGAAACCTTCGTTGAACACGTTGGCCAGCTTGACGCGCTCCGCGTCACCCGCCTTCACGTGCGGCCCGCCCTGGGCGAACACCGCGCGGATGAGGTCGGCCTTGGGGCCGACCTCCGCCTTGAGGGTGGCGAAGTCGGCGGAGCTGGCATCACCCTGGCTGCGCTGCAGGCCCTGGAGCGCGGAGAAGCCGCCGTCGCTGATGTTCTTGATGGCGCCCCGGGGCACGCCCTGGGCCACGAAGGGCGCGATGACCGAGTCATCCCGGAGGACGCCGGGGCCGACCGCGACGGGGACTGTCGTCGGCGGGGTGGTGACGGGCGCCTTCGCGCCGCCCAGCGAGGGAGGCGGGGGCGGCGACGTGAGGCTCGGGGTGCGGACCGTGTTGGTGGGCGTGCCGGACACGAAGGCATCCGGCGGCGTCGGAATGCCAGTCGACGTCGACGGCGCCGAGGACGTCTTGGGCGGAGGCGGCGGAGGCGGCGTGCCGGTCGTCCGCGTGGGCGTGATGCTGGTCGTCTTCGTCGTCGTGTTGTTCGTGATGCGACCCATGGCTCTGTCCCCCTCCTCTTGGTGCGTGCCAGGAGGTTGATGTGCGCTTGTTCCCCATTCTCGGTGCCGGTGTGGCCGAGGTTGTGTCCGGAGGGGGGTGGAGCAGGAATCATCAGCCTGATGACGGATGCCTGGGCTGATGCGCACGGGACGCAGCGCCGGCCGGGGCGCGGGGAGCGGGCTCCCCGCTCCCGGACAGGGTGTTACGGCGCGGGGGCCACGGTGGGCTTGGGCACCGGCTTCTGCGCGGGCGCGGGGGCCGGAGCGGCGGGCTTGGCGGGCATCTGCAGCGCCTTGCCGTTCTCCTGGACGATGCGCCGGTACCAGGCCTCCTGGTACTTGGGGTGGTTCACCTTGCCCATCTCATCGCGCACGTTGCCGTCGATGTACTTCACGAGCAGCGTCTCACCGAGCTTGCGCCAGCGGGCGTGGACCTTCTCGCCCTGCTGGAGCGAGTAGTCGGTGAGGTACTGACGCGCCTCCTCGGGGCTGCGCTTGAACTGCTCCTGGGCGCGCTTCTCGATGTCGGCCTGGTCCGCGAGGAACTGGCCTTCCAGCGCGCCCTGCTCCTTCTGCACGTCATTCACCATGTCGCTCCAGCGCCCGTAGGCCTGGTTCGACACCCAGTTGAACACCCAGAAGGAGGAGTCCCAGGAGAACTCACCGCGGCTGGCCACGCCCTGCGCGAAGTTGCGCGGCACCTGCCGGATGCCGGCGTACATGGGCGTGTAGACGGTGGTGAAGGTGTCATCCACGCCGAACCAGAGCACGCCGCCAATGGGCGCCGGCAGCCAGTCCCGCATCTGCGCGACGAAGGAGAAGCCCGTCTGCTGCGTGGAGATGGCGCGCTCGTGGACGTACTGCTTGCCGTCCACCTCCCACGTCATCGGCCGCCAGCGGTACGGCAGCGCGTAGGGGCCCGCGCCCACGTCCTTCGACATGTCCAGCGGCGTGCCCCCGAAGTGGTCCCGCATCAGCGCCATGGTGTCCTGCACGGACAGCTTCTTGTCCGGCTTCACCCACAGCGGCAGCCGCTTCTGGGGCGTCGCGCCGGTCGCGTACTCCGCGCCCAGCTTCATCGACGGCGCCGCGCGCCGGAAGATGCTCCACACGCGCGCCTCGGAGAACCGCTGCCCGCCGAAGTCGATGGGGTTGTACGTCTCCGCGAAGTTGAAGTCCTTGTCCGCGCCCTTGAACCAGCCCTTCGCCCGGGCGAAGGAGATGACGTCCGGCGAGTAGAGCGTCGTCTGCTTCTCGTTCTGCGGGAACGTGCCGATGCGCGCCTGGTTGGCGTGCGCGGAGAGGTACCCGTCGGGCAGCTTGCGGGCCACCCACACCGCGCCCTTCTCGCCCTTGCCCTTGCCAATCATCTCCAGCAGCCAGGCCTCCTTCGGGTCGGCGATGGAGAACGACTCTCCGCTGGAGGCGTAGCCGTGCTCGGCGACCAGGGTCGTCATGACCTGGATGGCCTCGCGCGCCGTCTTCGCGCGCTCCAGCGCGATGTAGATGAGCGAGCCGTAGTCGACGATGCCCGCGGGGCCCGCCAGCTCCTCGCGGCCGCCGAACGTGGACTCGCCGATGGAGAGCTGGTGCTCGTTCATGTTGCCCACCACCGAATACGTCGCGGCGGGCTGGGGGATGCGGCCCAGGAACTTGCCCGTGTCCCACTCGATGATGTCGCGCATGGCGCCCGGCGCGTGGCGGCGCGCGGGCGTGTAGTACAGCTCGCCGTACAGCTCGTGTGCGTCCGCGGCGTAGGTGATGAAGGTGGCTCCATCCGCCGTGGCTCCCTTGGAGACCAGCATGCTGGTGCAGGCGAGCACGGGCGGAGCGACCAGCGCGGCGGTGACAGGCAGCGCGGTGAGCAGGTTCGTCAGGCGTCGGTTCATGGCGGCGGATGGTACCAATCCACTCCCGGATGGCTACCGCTCCCACGGGGCGCTTCCCTGTTTGCCCCTCATGGGCCCTTGCACCACGGGGCCGCCGCGCCAGGCCACGAGAGAAATCCCGGGCGGCGGCCCCCCTTGCCGGAGCTTCAGTCTTGGTTGTTCGTCGTGCTCACCTCCTTTCTCTCAGGAGGGGCGGGCACCTGTTCGACTCGCAGCGTCGTGGGCCCGCTCAGCGCCAGGTGCGCCTTGAGCTTGAGGAACTTCTTCTTGCCGAAGCCCTTCACGCGCACCAGCTCCTCCACGCGCTTGAAGGGCCGCTTCTGGCGGTGCGCGATGATGCGCTGCGCCGCCTTCTCACCGACGCCCGGCAGCAAATCCAGCTCCGCCGCGCTGGCCTCGTTGAGGTTGACCGTCCCCGTGTGCTGCGTGCGCAGCTTCGCCGCCCCCGCCACCCCGGGCCCGCACAAGAGCAGGCCCACCACCACCGCGCACAGCGCCCTCACGAGTGTCCACCCACCGGCGCCGCGTCCAGCCCCAGCTCGCCCGCGTAGCGGCCCCCGCTCATCCCCGCCGTGTCGCGCTTCTCCGCCGCCTCGCGGACATGCAGCTTCCCGTCCAGCGGCAGCACGTCCAGCAACACGTTGAGCGAGCCGTCCTTGTTCACGAAGGCGCTCCCCGCCCGCACCCAGATGCTCCCGCCCTTGCCCTCGCGAATGGAGAAGACCGCCAGTCGCTTACCCGCCGTCAGCATCATCCACCTCCACGCTCCGCATCGCGCCACCACGGCGCGGCTGCCTCGTCGGCTTGACCGCCTGAGGTCGGGGAGGGCTTGAGCAGCCCGCGTGCCAGCGGTGTTCTCCTCGGGGCGCCTTGCGCACACCGTGCGTGGAGGTGAGAACCGTCCAGCGGCGAGGACGGGCAGCGAGACTCCAGTGGCTTCTCAGCGGACGAGAGCGCGGCGCCACGCTCGGGAGGGCGCGAACGCGCGCTCAGGCATGGTTCGCGTCGAGGTGTCTGTCCGCCGGGGCCGGCCGCTGCGCGGCGGGTCCGCTGCGGGGAAGCGCGACCGTGAAGGTGGCGCCGCGCCCCGCCTCGCTCTGGACCCGGACCGCCCCTCCCAGCCGTTCGACGAGCTGACTGACGATGTGGAGGCCCAGGCCCAGCCCTCCATAGTGGCGCGATGACACCGCGCGCTCGAAGGCCCGGAAGATTTGCGCCTGTTGTTCCTCCGGGATGCCGATTCCCTGGTCCCTCACTTCCAGGAGGGCGGTCCTGGCGTCCCCGCTGACCTGGATTTCAATGGGCTTGCCCTCACCGTACTTGATGGCATTCGAGAGCAGGTTGGTGACAATCTGATCGAGCCGCGACCGGTCCCAGAGTCCTGGCATCGGCGTGTCGGCATGCACCCGGAGCGTGGCGCCGGAGAGGGCCAGCTCGGGCGCGAAGCGAGCCGCGATGTCTCGGACCAGCGCGGTGAGGTCCACTTCCTCCAGCTCGAGCTCGAGCCGCCCGGCATGGATGCGCGAGACATCCAGCAGCGTGTTGACGAGCTTCGCCATCCGCAGCGCCTGGCGTTCGATGCTTTCGACCGACTGGCTCACGGTCTCCGCCGACGCGGTGCGGAGCGCTCCCGACCGGGCGCGGCGCAGCAAGCCCTGCACGGACAACTGGAGGGAGGTGACCGGGGTCTTCAGCTCGTGAGAGGCAACGGAAAGGAACTCATCACGAAGGCCAATGGCCTGCTGGGCTTCCTGATAGAGCCGGGCGTTGTCCACGGCCATGGCCGCGCGGCGGGCCAGCTCCTGCGCGAGGGTGAGCTCGGCCGGGCCATAGCGGCTACCGTCGTCCATCCGGGCGAGGGTGAGCGCGCCGAGCGTCCGGCCACGCGCGAGCAGTGGCACCGACAGCCAGGACTGGAACTCGAGGCCGCCGCACCCGAGGGGCGTGGCGCCGCAACCCTCCAAGACGAACTCTGGCTCGCCGCGGCGGAGCACTCGCCCAGGGCCCTGCGTGGCATTGAGGTCCGGTGGCGCGTGGTCGTCCTGCGCGGACCACCGGGCTCGCAGCGCCTGGGATTGAGCCACCGCGAGCCGCTGAGGGGCATGCTCGTTGTCCAGCAGGTCGACCGCGCACCAGTCCGCGAACCGCTGGACGGTCAGCGCCGCCACGCTTCGCAGCGCGTCCTCGGGGGCGAGCGAGCCCGCGAGCAGTCCCGAGGCTTCCGCCAGGAACGCGGACCTCCCTTCCTGCTCCTCGGCGCGGGCCCGCGCTTGCTGCTCACGCAGGAAGGTCTGGTCTCGCTCCCGCTCGGCCCGGCGTTGCTCGGTGATGTCGATGCCCGTGCCGATGATGTACTCAATCGCTCCCGTCGGGCCGCGGAGGACATTGCTGGACCATGAGATGAGTCGGCGCTCTCCCGCTCGCGTGAGCCAGCTGCTCTCATCCTGCTCGTGCCCCTGGCCCGTGGTGAGCTGGGCGAAGTCCCGCTCGACGCGCGCCGCTTCTTCCGGAACCTGGAGCTGCTCCCAGAACCGCGCGCCGCGAACCTCCTCGAAGGAGTAGCCGGTCATCTCCTGGCATGCACGGTTGAAGCGGACGATTCTGCCCTCCGCATCCAGGACGATGACCAGCGCGCGGGCTGTATCCAGGACCGCCGAGCTGAAGTCCCGCTCGTGCTGGAGGTCCCGCTCCGTGCGCTGTCGAGCGGTGACGTCCCGGAAGTAGACGGCCCGCCCATAGTAGAGGCCGTCCGCGCTCATCACCGGGGCGTCGTACTGCTCGAAAATCCGCCCATCCTTGAGCCGAAGCGTGTCTAGTCCCGACGCGTCTCGGTGCTCGATGAAGAAGAAGGTGCGCGCCGTGAACCGGGCGGGCTCCTCCACGAGCTCCGCCGCCGCGCGGACCCACGCCCCGTAGGATGCGGACAGGAGTTCCTCCTCCAGCCCCCACAGCTGCACGAGGCGGCGGTTGTGCGTGAGGACCCTTCCTTCCAGGGTGGAGATGAGGATGCCCTCGTCGGTAGCTTCGCTCAGGGACTCCAGCAGCGTCTTCTGCTGGTGGAGCGCGCGCTCGTTGTCCAGGACCCGTGTGAAGAGCTGCCGGTGCATGAGCGCGGTACGGAGCACGCCACCGAGCCGCTCCACCATGCCACGGTACTGTCGCGGCAGGTGCGGCTCGCGGTCGAAGTACAGCAGCAGCGCGCTGGCGCTGTGCGCCGCGTCCGCTCCGATGATGGGAATGGACCAGCGCAAGAGCCCCGGCAGTTCCAGCTCCGGGAACGGCAGGCTCACCTCGGCGGGCCCTTGCTTCCCTCCGGGCTCGGAGCGGGCGGGAAGCGGAAGCTGGCGGGACGCCGCCGAGAGTCCACTCGCGCCCTGAAGGACGACCTGGCCCCGCGCGTTCACCTGGACCCAGAGCGCGACCATGCACCCCAGCCGCTCCGCGACACGGTCCATGAAGGCATCCGCGGGCTTGCTCGGGTCGAAGAGGTCGAGCGCCGCGACGGTGAGCTCCTGGAGCACGCTCAGCAGCGCGAGGCGCTCCTCGGTGAGCTTCCGGTCCGCGTCGTCGCAGGAGTCCACCATGTCCGACCTTGTCCCATCACCCTGGAAGGGCGAGCACCACCACCGTCTTGTTGTGGAACTGCGGAACGCCACCTCCCATGGCCCCCACCTCGCCAAGGGTCAGACAGCCCACGAGCGGAGTGCTCTCCCCGAGCGCTCCCTGGACGCGTGAGAGCTCGTCCAGGATTTCCTCGCCCAGGATGGGGTAGCGGGAGAAACAATCGAACACGACCGCGCCGCCCAGCGCGCCAGGGCTTCCTCTCCGAGCCAGGGTGGCCGCACCCGCGGCCGCGTCCAACAGGTCCGCGCGCGCTCCTTCCATCACCCGGACCAACGAGCCATCAGGTATCTCGGCGACGCAGCGGACCGAGCCGTCGGGTCCGATGGAGATGGGGTCGCGAATCACGAACTCTCCATTGGCCTGGGGAATCCCCAGCGGGTGGGTCATCGAAAAGCGGGCGAAGCCCTGCTCGTCCAGCGCGTCTCCGCGGCTCGCGGCCGTGCGCCGGTAGACCTCGAACGCGCTCTCGTAATCGAGCTCGATGGCGGTCGCGCCGTGGGCCTTCGTGACCTGGGTCGGTGGGCCGTAGGGATACCAGCCGTGCTGAATCCCGACGCCTATCGGCGCCTGGGCATCCAAGGCAATCACCACCGCCTGGTCCCGGTAGGCCTGCCCATCCGTGAATTGGGCCGTCGTGGCGCTCCGGAGGTTGCCTCCCGCTCCGCCCCCTACCCAGACGACGCCCGCCCCTGCCTCCTGCTGCGCCCCACGCACGACTTCCGTTGAATTCCCGCTCAGCGCGTCCGGGAAGACGAGCAGCACCCGGCGGCGCCCCGGCGGCATGGGAGGCAGCTTCCCAATGGCCCGTGCCACCGCGTCACGTCCGGCCGCTCGGGGGTCCTTGCTGACGGGCCCTCCCAGCCCCGTTCCGACCTGCACGTCCACCCCGCAGACGAGCGCGACCACCAGTCCCTGGAGCAGCAGCTCGGTTCCCGCGAAGACGCCCGCCGCGCAGCAGCCGGCCCAGGGAATGTCCCGGAGCTCCCGCCGGAGCGCCGACGCCAGGTCCACCGCGTCATATTGGTCCGTGCAGAAGACCAGGGCGAAGGTGGGCGCGTCCGCGCCTCGCAGCGCCTCCGCGCTCGCCTCCCGGGCGGCGACTTCGCCATCGGGCGAGCTGCTCTTTCCAATCCGCATCCGCATCCCACTGGAATCGATATCCACGCGCGTACTGGCGTGCAGGTGGCGCCGGCTTCGTCCGGCCGAAGCGGACGCCTTGTGGGCCTGCCTTGATTGACACCCCCTCGTTCGCCCGGTTGTATCCGCGTGCTCATCGAGTCAATGCAGCGTGTGCTTGAAAAGGGGGACCTCGTGAAAAGCGGAACCGTCATCTTCGCTCTGGCCGTCGTGATTTCCGTGGGGTGTGGCGATGCCGCGGACCCGGACCCGAGCGGGTGTCCCGAGACGGGCACGGGGACGTTGGAGTTGTCCATCCAGGGACTGCCGGCCTCCGCCAGCCCTCACGTCCTCCTCCGCCGAGGCAGTGAGTCCCGGGAGGTGCGCGCGGGTGGCCGGCTGGAGGGGCTCGCGGCGGGCATGTGGACGCTCTCTCCGGAGCCGGTGGCGGTGAGCGGCGGCCGGGTTCGCGCCGCCTATGATGCGCCGGCGCGCCAGCTCTGCGTCGTGGATGGCGAGGTGGCGAATGCGGCCCTCTCATACGCGCTCATCCCCAGCAGCCAGCGGCTGTGGCTGTCCACCAGCAACGGGGCGGCCGAGGTGGAGGCCTTCGCCGCCGCGGACCTGGAGGTCACGGGCGCGCCGTCGGCCGCCGTCCGGCTCGGTTCGAGCCCGGGCATTCCCCGGGCTTCAGGGCTCGCGTTCGACAGGCGTGGCAACCTCTGGGTGGCGCTGGGGTCGGGGGAGCTGCGGCGCTACCCCGCCGGTGACCTGGGCGCGTCTGGCGTCAAGAGCCCCGATGTCATCATGAGCGGCGGCGTGTTGAGCGCCGGGAGCCCGGGTCCCATCGCCATGGCGTTCGATGCCGCTGGCGACCTCTGGACCTCCATCGGGTTCAGCGACACCGTCATCCGGTTTGGCGCGGCCCAGCTTGTCTCCGGCACCGCTCCGGCGCCGCAGGTCGTGCTGAGCGGGCTGGGAGACCCCTCCACGCTCGCGTTCGACGCCATGGGCAACCTCTGGGTGGGAGACGTGACGGCCGGGGCCTCCCGCGTCCACAAGGTGGCCGCATCGAGCCTCCAGGTGTCCGGCGCCGTGACGCCCGTTGTGAGCATCGACGTGATGGAGGCCGCTCCGGGCAGGAGCTTCGCGGGCCCCGCGGGGCTCGCCTTCGATGGGGAGCGGAACCTGTGGGTTTCCTATGGCGCGAGCGGCGTCGTCGTGCGGCTCACGCCCGCTGACCAGGAGGGCTCCGGCGCGGTGAGCGTCGTTCCGAGCATCCAGATTGACGCGGGCGGCCCCAAGGAAGTCGCCTTCGACGAAGACGGGGGCCTGTGGATGGCCTACGACTCCGGGAGGATTTCCCGGCTGAGCCCGAGCCAGCTCAGCGTCTCCGGCGCGCCCACGCCTGATGTCGTCATCTCCAGCCCCGACCTCGGGGCCACGCATGGCGTCGCGGTGTATCCGGCCCCCGCGAACCTGCCGCTGTTTCACCGGTTGCCGTGACACGGCGCGGGCGGCTCGGTACTTCCCGCGCTGAATCGATTCGGGAGTTGACGGCAGTGAAGGGGGCGCGACGGCGATGGGGATGCAGGGAGTCCGTATAGAAGTCCAAGACGCCGTGTCGTTGTCGCTGGAAGGCGACGTCTTCGTCTTCACCGAGCTGGTGCTGCTTCCCAAGAGCCACTTCCAGGAACGCTTCGCGAGGCTCTGGGCTGAGGAGGGGCATCCGCGGCAGACGGTGCAGTTGAGGTGAGGGCTACGCCCGTGTTTCGGGATGACGCACTGTTGTTGCAACTACTCAACGATTGCCCCTGCCCAGACCAACGCAGCGCGGACGCAATGGAACAGCATGCGCCCCGACTTCCGGCGCCACTGGGCAAATCGATTTGGCGCGTGGCCCACCGACTGGGACAACATCGTTCCGTTCCCGCAGGACCTGCACCAGCAACTCCCGTCCGCGTACAAGCAGTGTTACGCGAACAACCCACCGTGACCAGGACCGGGGTGGACTATCCCTATGGAGAATGCCCCTTTCATAAAGGACCTTCTCGCGGAGGTGTCGCGCCTCCACTTCCCGAACCCTCCTGCGACGCCCGAGCAAATCGAAGCGTTCGAGCACAGCGCAGGTTGGCGTCTGGACCCGGACTTGCGCGCCTTCTATCTGCACTGCAACGGTGCGCGCCTCTTTGACCGCATGGACCCTGCCTTCGCCTTCGTTCCGCTGGCGGAGCTTCGTCGTGCCCGGCTCGTCATGCGTAACGACGACAGCGAAGATGCCGGGCCCGCGTCTTGGTATGCCCTCTGCCGTGTGCGGGATAGCAACTTCATCCTGCTTGACGTGAGCGAGCAGTATGACGGCCGCTACCCCCTTCGTGACGGCTACAACGAGGCGTTTCCAGACCCGGGCTACTGCCCCAAGATTGCCAGGTCGTTTCGGGAGTTCTTGATGGGGGCGCTCAGGTCGGAGGAGCGGTGGTTCTGGCTGTCAACCGACGATTAGTGGTGTCATCTGCCGGGTGCGCGGGTTGAAGAAGTCCGCGCCGCCTCGGGCGTCCACCTCCAACAGACGCCGCGCGGCCCGCTGTGGATGGGTTGGAAGCCGCATGGCCTGGGCCAGCCGCGCCACGGCCGTCTTGAACTCGCGCCGCTCCACCTCCACCGGTCTGGCTTCGCCGCTGCGTGGCGCATCGGCGCGATGACGCCCCGCACCCCGCACCGGCCTGCGCGTCAGGGCGACGCTCGACAGGCGGCGCGGCCGAATGGGGCCACCGTGACGAACTCCCCCATCCGACCGCGACCGCTCACATCATGGAAGCTCAATCCCTTGCAGTTCGCGCTCAGGGCCACTTCCCATAGATGACGCGCACGTTCTCCGAGGGCAACATGAGCGCCGCGCCCGGCCGGGAGCCAGGGAGCTTTTCCGCCCCACCGTTGAGCGACAGCGATATGCAAACATTTAACTCCGTTCCGTCCGGATGCACTAACCGGGTGTAGCGCCCCACCACGGTGTCACCGCCCGTCCACAGCCGACCATGAAGCCGTGTGCCAATTTCAATGTAGCCCGCACTGTCTGTGATTTCCGAGACAATCTCCCCGTCCCCCACCACGATGCTACAGCCCCAGCCACCGAAGTACTCGCGACCCGCCGCCTCGCAGTGCTTTACATTCAACCTGGGCTGCTTCACGTCCACCAGGACGGGAAGTTCCTGGCCGTCGTCGATGCCGTAGCTATCCATGTCCTTGACGGCTTCCTCGGGACAGCTCTGGGACGAGGGCCGCACCTGCTGCGCGGGGCACCCCATGAGGGCGGCGGACAGGGCCGTCGCCCCGGCGCACTTCGCGAGGAAGGCGCGGCTTGGGGGGAGCGAGGCAGTCCTTGGTGGCTTCTTGGCGGTGGGAGCGGGAGACGGCGGACGGTTGGAGGCACTCACGGAGGGACTTTCCTTCACGTCGGAAGACGGCTGGGGCGAAGACGCTATCGCACTGGCAGATGGCGCGGGTGGGGAAGGGGGCCCTCCGGCGGTGAGGGACATGCGCTCACGCTCTGCTCCAGCTTCGGCCTGGGGTGAAGACACCGTCGGGGTGGGCCGCGCGCCGGAGGGAGCGGAAGTGGGCGCGGCCTCGGAGGAGGAGGCCGTCGGCGCAGGCCGTTCGCTGGTGGGCGAGGGGTGGGGGGCGGACAGGGCTTCATTTGCGGCGGGGGCGGGCGGTGCGCCCGCGCTCGCTGGGAGCGGCATGGCGTGGGTCCCGGTGGGCGTCGCTCCCCGCTCGGGTTGGGCCTCCGTGGCGGTGGGCGCCAGCCACGGGTAGGCGAGGGTGCCCGCGACTGCGAGCGCCGTGAGGGCCAGCGCCAACGCCGCCACGCGCCACCTCCTCCCGAACAGTGCCCCCGCTGCCTGGGCCAGAGCGCCCCTGCCCACCGCCCTGGGCGGCTGCACGGTGGCCTCCCACGCCTCGCCACGCCGCTCGCCCAGCTCCTCCAGCGTCTCACGCATGGCCGCCAGCGCGGGGCGCCGCGCCTCCACGTCGCGCGTCATCCAACGCGCCACCCACGCGCTGAAGTCCTCTGGCACGCGCGGGTTGGCCACGCGCGCGTCCGGCGGCGGCATTGAAGCGCTGTTGACGGCGATGCGCGGCGCCTTGCGCGCCTCCGCCGGAGTGGCCGGCTCCGCGTCCGTCAGCGCGTCATAGAGGCACACCGCCAGCGAGTAGAGGTCGTCCTCCGCCGGGAAGGCATAGCGCGCCTCGGGGTTGTTCTGGTTCTCCTTGTAGAAGCTCACCGCCTCCGGTGAGCGGTAGCGCGTGGTGCCCGGCGGCAGCGGCGCGTCCGTCAGCCCATATGCCCCGGAGTACTCACCCGCCCCCAAGTCAATGAGGACGGGCTCGCCGTCCACCTTGCGCACCATGATGTTGGAGAGGGAGATGTCGCGGTGGCGCACGCCCCGCTCGTGCATGTACTCCAGCGCGTGCGTCAGCTTCGCGAAGAGGCGCGCCACCTGCTGGAAGGTGGGGCGCTGGCGCTCAATCCACTCCCCCAGCGTCCAGCCCTCCACGTACTCCAGCACCAGGTACCCGCGCCCATCCTGCGTGCGCGACCACCCCTTCACCTTGGCGATGTACGGGTGCTCCAGGCGCACCAGACACACCAGCTCCCGCAAAAGCCTCTCATCCGAGCGGCTGTTGTCCAGGCTGAACTGGCGGTGCTTGGACACCTTGACGGCCACGGGCAGGCCCGCCCGCACGCCCCGGTATACGTCGCCGTAGGCGCCGCCGCCCTTCCACTCACGAATCCGGCAGCCGTCCAGGCGCGAGCCGGGCTTGAGGAAGCCAAAGAGGTTCAGCGTCGACATGGGCTTGCCCTATTCCCCCGCGGGAGTTCCGTCCTGGAGCGCCATATCTGGAATGACCAGGGGGACGCCCCCGCTGGCCGCTTCTACCACCAGCCGGTACGTGCCCGAGGAATTCCCAGCCGTCCAACCGAACTCCACCACGACACGGCCAGCGTCGCCGTGGAGAGGGGCTGCCGGCGCGAACCGCACGGCGCGCGCCGCCACGCGCTGGCCGGTGACGGCGTCCTCCAGCCAGGCCCTGCCCGGACGCCAGGGCTGACTGGTGTCGTTCGCGACCTGCGCTTGGAAGACCACCCATGTCTTCGCCAGGAAGCGAGCGGCGTCATATACCGCGATGCTCACGGCGCTGTCCTGCCGAGGGGCATGAAGGCGGGCCACCTTGACGCCACGCGTATCCACCTGTCTGGACAGCACCCAGTCCGCGGGACCCTTCGACGCGCCACGCTCGCGTTGCTCGGCCAGGGCCGCTTCACAGGCGGCGCAGCGGGCCTCCAGCTCCGCCAGCCGAGCGCGCAGCAGCTCCGGCCCGCTGGCATCCCGGAACACCAGCACCTGCGCGTCCACCACGTCCGTCGCGGTGGTGAGCTTGAAGACGGGCGCCACCCGCGAGGACGCGCCGGACAGCGGCACGCGCAGCGTCACCGGCTTGCGCAATTCCGCCAGCGCCCGGAGCGTGAGCGAGCGCTCCCCCACGGCCAGGATTTCCACCAGGGTGGTGTCATTCAGCACGGCCTCTCGCCCATTGACGGGTGTGTCGAAGGTGAGCGTCGTGGGAATGGCCGTGGAGATGTGTACGGGCTCGGCTGCCATTGAAAGCGTGACGTTTCGCGTCCGGACCCTGCTGGGAGGGAATGTGCTCTCCGGGGACGCTGCCCACGCCGCGAGAGACCAGAACGTCAGAAGGAGGCTGGAAAGGCGTGTCGAGACACAGAACCCCATGCGTTGACGCTAACAGACGGCTCTCGCCTTGCGTGCCCAGCGGCATGCCAGCGACGAGGGTAGCAGGGCTGAGCGTCTTCCGTGCGCTTCGCTCATGACGCGCAACGAACCGTTGAGTGGCCGGGCGGGGGGCTTCCGTCCCCCGTTGCCAGGACGGTAGCGTTGCCCGCATGGCATCGGGCACCGTCTTGCTGCGACTCTGCGTGTTGGGAGGGCTCCTCGCGGGTTCCGCCTCGCTGGCGGCGGAGGCCACGGAGGCTCCCCGCGCCGAGGAGGCTCCCGGGTCCTACGAGTCCTCCTCCGTGCAGTGGCAGCTCCTGGTGGGCGGCCTCGCCTCGCTCGACGGCTACGCCTCAACGGGCTACCAGGGATGGTTGCTCGGGGCTGGCTGGGAGTTTCCCCGGCTGCGCATCCGCTTCCAGTACCTGGCAGGCCTCCCGTCGAGCATGGTGGACGCCCGCACCGAGGTGAAGCTGGAGCAGTACGTCTTCGGCTTCTGGCTGGACACGCCCGTGCTCCGCTCGGGTGCGTGGCGTTGGAGCGTGGGCGCGGGGGCGGGCTTCCTCCTCTTCGGCCGGACGGCTTTTGCCCGCGTGGGCGGGCTGGACACCGCGGGCCCCCGCTTCCTCCCCGCGCTCCTCACGGGGCCGGATACCTCCCTGCGCTGGCGCTTCTCCCGGTACCTCGCCGTGGAGGGCTCGCTGGCGATGGACGCCGTCTTCGGCCGCCCCCGCATCGGCTTCCAAGGCCCGCAGGGCTTCGAACCGCTCTATGAGGGCTGGGCCGTCCGGCCGCGGCTGAGCGTCGCGATGCTGGTCTTCCCGTGAAAGGTGGCCGTCCGATGAACAACCGTACTGACTTCGCATCGCACACGCCTCGCGGGCCCTTCCGGCACCTGCTCGCCCTGGCGCTGCTGGCCTGGAGCGCAGGCTGCGCCGTGGAGGACCCGATTGCACGACTGCGCGGCGCGGACAGTGGCACGGGCACCTTCTCCACCGACGACGAGGCCCTGCCCTTGGGTGAGGACAGCCTGGAGTTGGCGCTGCCGGATTGTGTGGAGGTGGATGCCGACTCGGGCGTGGCCTGCGAGGACGCGGGGACGCCGGACGTTCCGTAGTCGCCGGGTGGCAGGCGTGGGTGGACCTCCCACGCGGTGGGAGCCGGCGGTGAATCGCACGCCCCGAGGTCCAGGAACTGGCGCGGCCGGCGTCTCGTGTCCATGTTGCGCGCGTCCATCCGGTGAACAGGAAGGTGCGCGTGTTCCAGCCAGCTCCTCGCGATGCGCGGACCCAAGACGGGAGCTGGCCCGTGTTGCTGTGGGAGCCTGCTTCCCCTGGGACGTCGCGCTCAGCGGAGAAGGCG
Organism: Myxococcus sp. SDU36; assembly: GCF_030168875.1. Lineage (NCBI taxonomy): Bacteria > Pseudomonadati > Myxococcota > Myxococcia > Myxococcales > Myxococcaceae > Myxococcus > Myxococcus sp. SDU36. Next base: position 5,468,581 of record NZ_CP077414.1, on the reverse strand, counting down.
TCGACGCCCTGCGCCATGGGGCCCGTGGTGCTGGAGGTGCGCCCGCGGCTGCGCCCGGCGGATGGCGACGTGACGGTGGGCAGCGGCGCCGAGTGCGACATCGTCCTCGCCGAGCCCACGGTGTCCCGCCTGCATGCGCGCCTTCGTCGTGAGCCGCACACCGGGCTGTGGTGCGTGACGGACCTGGAGAGTGAGCGAGGGACGTACCAGGACGGGGTGCTCATCCTCCCGGGCCGGCCCGCGCCGCTGCTGTGTCGTTCCCGGCTCACGCTGGGGAACGTGGAGCTCCTGTTCCTCCGGACGTATGCCGTCGAGCAGTCCGTGCGCGCGTCCTCGCTGACGCCCCCGGTGCGCTTGACCCGCCGGAGGTGACCTCCTACAAAGGGCGCGCCCTTGGGTGCCCATGCCGGGCTTTCAAGAGGGAAGCCGGTGCGAGTCCGGCGCGGTCCCGCCACTGTGAACGGGCAGCCCTGAGGTCAGGGCCGGGGGCTTCGGTTTGTCGCCACTCCAGCCGCGGCCGAGCGCCGCTCCGGGGGAAGGCGGAAGTCCTCTTCTGGCATGACGCGCCGTGCGCCAGCCGCCAGAGTCCGTCAGCCAGGAGACCTGCCCAGGGGTGCGGCCGAGCCTTTCGCGGGCCCGGGCGGTTGGCCTTCTCTCTTCGTCGGAGGGAGCGGAAGGCGGAGCATGCGGTGGACCTTCCTCGCCGGGCCTGTCGTGTGCCTGGCGCTCAGCCTTCCACGTCCCGTCAGGGCGCAGCCCTCCGAGGCCGAGCCCGCCCCCACGCGCACCACCGTGGTTCGCGGCAGGACACCGCCTCCGCCTGAGTCTCCGGAGCGGAGGGACCCGACGGGCGCCATCACCGTCATCGACGCGCGGGAGCGCGCGGGCGAGGCGCGCGACACGGCGGAGCTGCTCGTGGGCTCGGTGGGGCTCGCGGTGCAGGACTCCGGAGGCTACGGCCAGAGCAAGAGCCTGGTGGTGCGGGGCGCGTCGTCCAACGGCGTGCTCGTGTTCCTGGATGGGATTCCGCTCAACGGCGCGGGCGGCCTGTCGGACCTGTCGCTCATCCCCTCCGCGCTGGTGGAGCGCTTCGAGGTGCTGCGAGGTGGCGCGGGCGCGCGCTATGGCTCGGGCGGCCTGGGCGGCGCCATCAACATCATCACCCGCGCGCCAGGGCCGAACCTTCGCACCAGCGGCGAGGTGACCTACGGGAGCTGGAACACGGCGCTGGGCCACGTCGCCGCCACGGGGCCGATGCTGGACGGGCAGGCGCTGCTGCTGGTGCACGCGGGCCGCTCGGATGGCGACTTCGCCTACGACGTGGACGACCTGCCAGCCGTGGACGGCAACCCCCAGGTCTCCGAGCGGCGTGCCCGCAACAACGCGCGGGGAGGGGGCGCGCTCCTGCGCTACCGGCGACGGCTCGTGGGAGGCTCGCGGCTGGATGCGCTCGCGGAGCTGTCCCTGGAGGACCGCGCCATTCCGGGCACCGTGCAGAACCCCCAGTCCACCGGAGACCAGTCGCTGGGGCGGCTGGCGCTGGGCCTCCGCTGGTCGGGCGTGCTCGACGGGCTGGGGCAGGGGAGCGCGCGAGGCTTCTTCCGGCGTGATGGCCTGGAGGTGACGGGGCACATCCCCGGCGCGGGTGGCGCGCAGCGGCACTCGGTGGGCGGCGTGGAGCTGGAGGGCCGCGGGCCGTTGGGAGCGCGCCAGGCGCTGACCGTCACGGTGGCGACCTCGGGTGAGACGGTGACGCAGGAGGAGGGCGCACAAGCCGCCTCGTGGTGGCGCGGCAGCGTGATGGCCATGGACGAGGTGCGGCTCTTCGGCGGCGCGCTGGACGTGGTGCCTTCCATGCGGCTGGAGCGGGTGGGGCCGTACTGGCTGCTGTCGCCGAAGCTGGGCGCCTCCGTCGAGTTGGGGCGCGGCTTCGGGCTGCGCGCCAACGCCGGTCAGTCCCACCGCGCGCCGTCCTTCCTGGAGCTGTACATCCGGCAGGGCACGCTGCTGCCCAACCCCGGATTGAAACCCGAGCGCGCCCTGTACGCGGACGCGGCGGTGAGGTGGCGCTCCGGCCTGGAAGACGGCGAGGACACCGCGCCGCGCTGGGGCCTCACGCTGGGCGGCTTCGCGGCGCTGTACGAGAACCTCATCGCCTATGAGCTGTACCCGCCGCTGATGGCGCGCCCGTACAACTTCGACGCCGCGCGCGTGTGGGGCCTGGAGCTGGAGGGCGAGGCGCGGCCCTTTCCCTGGCTCCTGGCCAGCACGGGCTACACGTACCTGCGCACGGAGAACCGATACGGGGACCCGCGCTTCTTCGGCAAGGACCTGCCGTACCGTCCCAGGCACAAGTGGGTGGGGCGGGTGCGCGCGGGGCCAGACTGGCTCAACGCCCGCGCGGAGGTGCTCTACCAGTCCGCGCAGCGCATCAACCGCACCGGCTCGCTCGACTTGCCCTCGCGCACGTGGGTGAGCGCGGGCGCGTCCAGCACCTTCCTGCAGGGGCCGGACCTCACCCTGTCCGTCGAGCTGAAGAACCTCCTCGACGTCCGGACCTTCGACTTCACGGGCTTCCCGCTGCCGGGACGCGCCGTCTACGTGACGCTCGCGGTGGCGCTCGAGCCAGGCGCGTCACCCTCTTCCTCCTCCACTCAGGAGCTCCATGACTCACCCGCGTCCCCTGTCCCCTGAGCCGCTCCTTCCAACCTTGCTGCTGGCGGCCGTGGCGGCGCTGCTGCTCACCGGGTGCCCGGAGGAGGGCGCGGTGTGCACCTCCGGCCTGTCCGTCTGCGGCGAAGCCTGCGTGGACCTGGGCGGCGATGCCGCGAACTGCGGCGCCTGTGGCAACGCGTGCGGTGACGGGCAGACGTGTCAGGCCGGCGTCTGTGCCTGTCGCCCGGGGACGGAGTCCTGCAATGGCGCGTGTGTCGCCACGGCGAGCGATGCCGCGAACTGCGGCGCCTGTGGCAACGCGTGCGCCGCCGGGCTCGTGTGCGAAGCCGGCGTGTGCCGCGAGGGCTGCTCCGAGGGCGGCTTGCGGTGCGGGGACTCGTGCGTGGACGTGCGCGCGGACGTGCTCAACTGCGGCGCCTGCGGCAACGTGTGCCCGGACGTACAGACGTGCCACGAGGGCCGCTGCGGCTACGACGTGGTGGCGGCCTGCTACACCAACGGGCAGCTCGTGGGCATCCAGGCGGGGACGGACCAGCTCGGGCCGCGGCGTCAGTTCGGTTCGGGGGTGCAGACGCTCGCGTCCTGGGACGGCTACGTGCTGGCCGCGGACGCCACGGCGTCCAAGCTGCTCCAGGCTGCGGGCGGCGCGCTGGGGACGGTGGTGGAGGAGGACTCGCTGGGCGGGGTGGCGGGCTCGCCCAACGACATCCTGGTGGACCCGCCTTATGTCTACGTCGTGGACTCGGTGAACAACACCTTGCAGGTGCTCAAGCGGGAAGGCCCCTCCCAGGGCGCGGGGCTGGGCCTGCGCACCGTGACGCAGGTGAACCTGGGGGCGAACACCAGCCCGCAGGCGGTGGCGAAGTGGGGCACCACGCTGTACGTCCCCTTGTTCGGCACGGGCGGCTCCATGTTCCAGTTCGGCAATGCCGTCGCGCGTGTGGACATCTCCAACCCCGAGCAGCCGCGCAAGGTGGACACGATTTCGCTCACCGGGCTGGACCTGAAGCCCTTCGACGGCGGCACGGTGTTGCCGCTGCCCTACTCCGTCGCGGCGACGGAGGCGGGGGTGTACGTGAGCCTCACCAACCTGAATCCCTACGACGGCTACAAGCCCAATGGCCCGGGCATGCTCGCGAAAATCGACCCCGCGAGCGGCGGCGTGAGCGCCATCGACCTGGGCGCGGCGGATTGCCTCAACGCGGGTTACGTGGAGGCCGTGGGTGAGCAGCTCGTGGTGGCCTGCCTGGGCGAGGCCGAGTACGACGAGGCCAACGGGCACAGCGCCAGCGCCGTGCGCGCCACCGGGCTGGTGCTGGTGAAGAACGACGCGCCCGTGGCGGCGTACGCGCTCAAGGCGGGGTGTGAGCCCGGAACGCAGGGCTGCAACCTCTCCGTGGCCAGCCGCTTCGCCGTGGCGGAGGGCGCGGTGTACCTGGCGGATACCAACGCGGGCCGCGTCTTCGTGGTGGCGGTGGAGGACGGGCGGCTGGTGGAGCGCCGCGGCTTCTCTTCGCCCCAGGCGCTGGGGCCCGCGCTGGAGGCGTGCCCCGTGGACCCGCGCCGGCCCGTGTCCAATGCCATTGACGTCACCGCCCTGCACTGAGGAAGCGCACGCCATGCCGATGATGACGATCTCTACTTCGCGTCCCCGCTCGGGCACGTCCGTCCTGCTCGCCACGGTGCTGTGCCTGCTCGCCGGGACGGTGAGCGCGGCGGAGACCTCGAGGCTGAGGACGCTGGGACCGCCCGTGCCTTCCAAGGTGCGGCGCGTGGTGACGCTGGCGCCCTCGCTGTCGGCGATGGTGCTGTCCCTGGGCGCGGGGAGCACGCTGGTGGGCGTGTCCCGCTTCGACGAGGCGAAGGACGTGGCGAAGCTGCCCCGCGTGGGCGGCTTCACGGACCCTTCCGTGGAGGCGGTGATTGCGCTCAAGCCGGACCTCGTCCTGGTGCAGCCCGGGCCGGGCAACCAGCGTCCGGTGGAGAAGATGGCGGAGCTGGGTGTGCCCGTGTTGCTCCTGCCGCTGCACTCCGTGGCGGATGTGCTCGCGGCCATGCGCGCGGTGGGGGAGGCGCTCGGACGGGAGAAGGAGGCGGAGGCGGTGGTGGTGGGCATCGAGGCCACGCGCGCGCGCATCCGGGAGGCGGCGAAGAAGCTGCCCGCGCCGCGGGTGCTGTTCGTCTATGGCTTCGAGCCGCTCGTGGTGGCGGGGCCCGGCTCCTTCGCGGACGAGCTGCTCCGGGACGCGGGCGGCGTCAACGTGGCGGCGGACGCGGGCTCCGCGTACCCGGTGTACTCGGTGGAGCGCGTGGTGCGGGCCCGGGCCTCCGTGGTGGTGGATGCCGCGGACGTGGACGTGGGCAAGGACAAGCTGCGGGCACTGCCCGGCCTGTCCAGCGCCCGCTGGGTGGACCTGCCCTCCATGTCGCTGCTGCAGCCGGGGCCTTCGCTGGGGCGGGGGCTGGAGGAACTCTTCCGTTTGCTGCATCCGGAAGGAACGGGTAAGGCCGCGCCGTGAGCGAGTCGGCGACATCCCAGCGTGCCCAGGGCGGAGCGGGAGGTTTTCGCGCCTCGCGCGCGGTGATGTTGTTCGGGGGCTTCCTCGTATTGGCGGTGGGGTGCCTGGCCGTGGCGGTGCGCTTCGGTGAGCAGTCCATCTCCCTCACCGCCGCGCTGACGGAGCCCACGTCCACGGATGCCGTCATCTTCTGGTCGCTGCGGCTGCCGCGCGCGCTGCTGGGGGCCATCGTGGGCGCGGGGCTGGCGGCCTCGGGCGCCACGCTCCAGGGGCTCTTGCGCAATCCGCTGGCGGACCCGTTCGTGCTCGGCGTGTCCGGCGGGGCGGCGATGGGGGCGACGCTGGCGCTCGCGGTGGGGCTCGGCACCGTGGGGGACGTGGCACCGGGCCTGGGCGGCGCCATGGCGCGACTGTCCGCGCCCGCGCTCTTCTCCTTCCTGGGCGCGGGGGCCGCCATCCTCTTCGTCCTCTCCGCCAGCCGGGGCTCCGCGTCGCGCGCGCCCTATGCCGCGCTGCTCACCGGCGTGGTGTTCAACGCGTTCGCCTCCGCGGCCATCACCCTGGTGAAGACGCTGTCCGACCCCGACCGGCTGGGGGAAATCCTCTACTGGCTCGCCGGCGCGCTGGGGTACGAGCGCGGCGGTACGCTGGTGCTCTCCGCGCTGCTCCAGGCCGGCGCGATTGGCGTCATGTGGGTGCTCTCCGCACGGTTGAACCTGCTGTCGCTGGGGGACGATGACGCGGCGTCCCTCGGTGTGCCGGTGGCGGCGACGCGCCGCTGGCTGCTGCTGGCCACCAGCGCGAGCGTCGCGGGCGCGGTGGCGCTCACGGGGTTGATTGGCTTCGTGGGGCTCATCGTGCCGCACCTGCTGCGGCTGGCCTTCGGGCCGGACCAGCGGCTGCTGGTGCCACTGTCGGCGCTGGGCGGCGCGGCCTTCCTCGTCCTGTCGGATTTGCTGGCGCGGCTGGCCTTCCCCTTGTTCGGGGCCGAGCCTCCCGTGGGCGTCGTCACCGCGCTGCTGGGCGGTCCGCTGTTCCTCGCGCTGCTGCGGCGGCGGGTGCGGCTGGGGGCCAGTCATTGACAATGGCTTGCACCCGCCATATCCCCGCCCGCGTCCTCGGTGTCGCCGTGAAGCCACGGCGACTCAAGGGAACCCGGTGTGAATCCGGGACTGCCCCGCAGCGGTGAGCAGGAACGAACGCCGTCACGTGAAGCACTGGCCCGGAGCGGGCTGGGAAGCGACGGCAAGTAGGTGGGTGCTCCGTGCACCCGCGCCTGCGAGTCCGAAAACCTGCCGAAGACCCGTGCCCCTGGCACGGACATCACCGAGGCCTCCGAGGGGAGGCGGCGGGGGCGGTGCTGTCCGGCGCGTGTGATGTGCGCCGGGGCGCTGCCTTCGGCCGTGTCCTCCTGGAAGCCCATCCGCCCGTGGGGGCGGAAGAGGGAGCGAGGACACCATGAAGTACGCCGATGTGAAGCGCGCGGGAGCCCGTACGAAGTCCCTGATGTTCGCCACGGCCAGCCTGGTGCTGGCGGTGGCCACCACGGGCTGCGGCTCCGAATGCGTGGACGCCTTCGACTGCCGCAGTGAGAACGGCCCCGCGCCCGAGGGCCAGGCGTGGACGTGCGCCTCCGAGAAGTGTGAGACGCGGCCCATCCAGCAGCTCCCCGAGGAAGACGCGGGCACGGAGCCGGACGCGGGCACGGAGCCGGACGCGGGCACGGAGCCGGACGCGGGCACGGAGCCGGACGCGGGCACGGAGCCGGACGCGGGCACGGAGCCGGACGCGGGCACGGAGCAGACGTGTGAGACGGCGCCGCACGACCCCGTGCTCGGCACCCTCCAGCTCCAGACGGGCTTCGAGGCCACGGGCTCCGCGCCGCTGCCGGCCGACGTGCTGGCGCTGGCCGCCTCGCCGGGCCCCACGTACACGGTCTACGCCGTGCGCGGCAGTGGCATGGGCATCGACGTCGGCATGTACTCGCTGGGCATCTGGCCCGACCTCCAGCCGGACGACACGAAGCTCTTCGACGTCGTCTCGCCCGCGGACCGCGCGGGGACGGCGACGGTGTTCTCGAACGGCTTCCTGGTGAACGACAGCCGGTATCTCTTCGCGGGCTACACCACGTCCGCGACGGGCGCGCTGGGCTCGGTGGCCGCGTATGACCTGGCGGCGCCCGCCGCGTCTTCCTACATCGATGCGCAGGCCAACTTCACCGCGGCCCACTTCACCGCGGGGGAGGACTCCGTGCTGCTCGTCAACAGCGTGGGCCTGGGCACCGCGGGGGGCGGCCTGGGCGTCTTCGGCCTGGTGACGTCCGAGACCCCCTTCCAGACGGTGCGCCTGGCCAACTTCCCGGCGGGCGAAGCGGGCGCCAGTGGCTTCACGGCGGTGGCGGACAATGGCATCGCGATGCTGGGCTTCTCCAGCAGCGTGGACTTCAGCAACAAGGCCCGCGTGGTGGCGCCGTCGGTGCTCGCGGATGCGCTGCGCGGCGGAACGCCCTTGGACCTGGGCACGCAGGCCGAGCTCGTGGTGGACAGCGACTTCAACGCGGCCTCCACCTTCGGTGAGGGCGTCGTCGTCAAGCGTGGCGGCTACAACGAGGACTGGCAGTTCGTCTCCACCGACGTGTCTCGCTACGCCCTGTCCCTGGGCATCGAGCCTGGCGCGGTCGTCATTGGCGAGCGCACGCCGGTGCTGTCGTTCGTGGATGCGTGCACCTCCGTGACGCAGCTGGCGCACCTGGGCTCGGACCTGCTGGTGGGCGTGGATGACAAGAACGGCCAGCGACTGGTGCGCATCCAGGTGGCCCGGTGAGCCGTCGCGGCCTCCGCCGCTTCGCCTGGGGCACGGCGCTCGCCGTGCTCCTGGGCGCCGCCGCGTGTGGTGACGCGTCCTCCAGCGTCGACGAAGACGCGGGAGCGCCGGATGGCTCCACGCCGCTGGAGCCCGATGCCGGACTGCCGCCCGAGGACCCCTACGCGGACGAAGTCGTCCTCTTCGAGCCGGGTGACAGCGCGGGCTTCGGGCAGGACCGCTTCCCGGACGTCGTGCTCGGGCCTCCTTCGGGGCTGGGGCCGGACAATGGCTCGCTGGACGTGCTCTCGCTGGGGCGGGGCGGCACCATCGTCCTGCGCTTCACCGACCTCGCGGTGGTGGATGGGCCGGGCGTGGACCTGCTCGTGTTCGAGAACACCTTCCTCGTCGGGGGCGGACCGGCCACGTACTCCGAGCGGGGCATCGTCTCCGTCAGCGACGACGGCGTCACCTGGTACGAATTCCCGTGTGCCACCACGGACGCCGCGGGTGGCTATCCGGGGTGCGCGGGCGTCGCCACCGTCCAGGCCAATCCGGCCAACGGCGTCAGCGCCACGGACCCCGCGGTGGCGGGGGGTGACGGGTTCGACCTGGCGACGGTGGGCCTGAGCCGCGCGCGGTACGTGCGCATCGTCGACGCGGGCAACAACCGCTACGGCGGCACCTCCGGGGGCTTCGACCTGGACGCCGTCGCGGTGGTGAACGGTGTGTCGCTTCGGAGCGGCACCCCGTGAAGCGGCTCCCGCCACGGCCATGTCCCCTGTCCGTGACGGGGGAGGTGGACCGCCGCGCCGCGCTCGGCACGCTGCTCAAGGGCACCTGTGCCCTGGCGGCGCTCGGGGCGGGGTGCGGTGACGGGTGGCGGGAAGCCGTGGTGCTCGACCCTCCCGATTCGGGAGGGCCGGGCCCGTCCTGCGCGCCGCGGGTGCCCTCGGGCCCGCACGGAGAGGACTGGGTGGAGGTCCCCCTGGCCGCTCATCCCGCGCTGGAGGTCCCCGGCGGCGCCGCGGAGGTCCGCCTTCCCCAGGCGCTGCTGGACGTGGTGGTGGTCCACACGTCACCTGGCTGTTACGCGGCGCTCTGGCGCATCTGCACGCACGGTGATTGCGCCGTGGGCTGGGTGCCGGCCGACGGCGTCATGGAGTGCCCCTGTCATGGCTCCCGCTTCACCCAGGAGGGACAGGTGCTGAATGGCCCGGCGACCCGGCCGCTCGCGGCCTTCCCCGTGGTGAGGCAGGGCGCCTCCCTCTTCATCCACCGGCCCCGCTGAGCAGCCGCTCGAAGCAGCCGTACCGCAGGTGAAATGACGCGGTGCGGAGAGACACGTCCTGGTGCGGGGTTGCGGGATACCCGCACCGAGTCAGTGTCTCCTTCTCTCAACAGGCGGGAGAGTCGTGTAAGGTCGTGCCCTCGATGTGGCAGATCATCATCAACGGGCCCGGCTACTTCGACACGTCGTACGATCTGCCTGAGGGCGTGACGAGCCTCGGCCGCGCGGACGAGAACGATATCGTCCTGGGCGGCGACCTCGTGTCACGCCGACACGCGCGGCTGTACGTCGACGGCGACGTGCTGCGAATCGAAGACCTGGGCAGTCGCAACGGCAGCCGCATCAACGGAGCGCCCTTGCAGGGCTCTCGGCAGCTCGTCGCCGGAGACTCGGTGGCGCTGGGGGAGAATGTCCTCGCCGTGCGCCAACCCAACACCGTGGAGAACGCGGCCACGGAGATGGTGGACCTGGGCGCGGGCGGCGTCGTGCGCTTCGGCCACGGCCAGGACGTGGGCCCCTCCGTCCTGCTGGCGAAGAACGTGCGCGACGCGGACGTGCTGCGGCTCCTGGACAACGTGGGCCCGGTCTCCTTCGACGACAGCTTCTCCGCGTCCGCGCCGTTGCCCGCCGCGAGCCCGCGCGTGGGGCAGGAGACGCTGGTGCTGTTGTTCCGCACCGCGGAGGCGCTCTCGTCGGCCGCCACGCTGTCGTCGTTTCTGGACACCACCATGGACCGGCTGCTGGCGGTCACGGACGCGACCACGGCGGTGGTGCTGCTCAAGCACGCCACGGGCGCCATGGTGCCCGCCGCCGTGCGCCACCGCGGCCGGCTGGCCCAGGGCGAGGTGCCCGTCTCGGATGCCATCGTCGAGGAGGCCCTGCGCCAGGGCCGCGCGCTCGCCGTGGGTGACGTGCGCGATGACCGCCGCTTCGCGGGCCGGGAGAGCGTCATCCTCTACGGCGTGGACCGCGTGCTGTGCATCCCCATCGGCGCCGAGCCGCCCTACGCGGGCGTGCTCTACGTCAACCTGTCCGCCAAGGGCGACGCCAGCGTGGAGTCGATGCTGGACACCTGCACCGCGGTGGCGCATCTGGTGGCCACCGGCGTGCAGAAGTTCTCCCCCCGCGAGGGCAGCCCCGCGGCGGACAGGCTGCGGCGCGACCTGGAGCGCTTCCATCCGCCGGACGTGGCCGAGCGCCGCGCCGCCGAGGCCCAGAAGCAGGGCGGCAAGCTGCCCGGCCTGGAGGAGCGCAACCTCACCATCCTGCACGCGGAGCTCGTGGGCTTCTCCGTGTTGTGCATGCGCATCGGCGCCGCGCGCGCCACGCAGCTGCTCAACGACTTCCACGCGCGGATGAGCGGCATCATCTTCAGCTTCGAGGCCACCGTGGAGGGCTTCCGGGGCGAGTCCCTTCGCGCCCTCTTCGGCGTCCCCTACGTGAAGGGCGAGGACTCGGTCCGGGCCGTCCGGGCCGCCCTGGCGCTGCGCTCCGAGTGGGAGCGGTCCATGGCGCGCCGGCCCCTGGACGAGCGCTGCGAGCTGCGAATCGCCCTGCACAGCACCCGGGCCCTGGTGGGGCTGATAGGCACCGAGGTGCGTCCGGACTACACCGTGGTGGGGGACGGCGTCGGGGTGGCGGGGTGGCTCGCCGGCACCGCCAGCCCGGGCCAGGTGCTCATCACCGGCAAGGTCCTGGCCACGGTGGGGGCCCGCTTCGACGTCCAGCCGCTGGGCGAGCGCCTCATCCGTCCCCCGAAGGACAAGGTAGCGGCCTTCGAGGTGCTGGAAGAGGATGTAGGCCAGTTGACCAATCCTGGCTTCCGCTGAGGGGCTCGCGGCCGGTTGACGGGTTGCTGCGACGTGCCGGGACAGGGTTCAATGTGGACCCCGTCGTGGTGAACCCCCGCACCGCATGAACTCGTCAACCCAACCCGCCCGGTTGAGACCTTTCCGGCCCCAGCCGTTTGGCCGGTACACGCTCCTGTCCCATCTGGCGACGGGGGGCATGGGAGAGATCTACCTCGCGCGGCTGGAGGGGGCGCAGGGGTTCGAGAAGCTCTGCGTCATCAAGAAAATCCTCCCGCAGCTGGCCGCGGACACGGACTTCGTCGAGCGCTTCGTGGGCGAGGCCCGCACCCTGGTCCGCCTGAGCCACGGCTCCATCGCCCAGGTGCTGGACATGGGCCTCCACGAGGACGAGGCCTACATGGCGCTCGAGCACGTGGACGGCAAGGACCTGCGCAAGGTGGGCGCGCGCGTCAGGGACAGGCAGATGCCGCTGCCCGTCACGTTCATCCTCTACACCATGGGCCGGGTGCTGGACGCGCTGGCCTATGCGCACCGCAAGAAGGACGACGACGGGGAGGACCTGAAGCTCGTCCACCGGGACATCTCGCCGCAGAACATCCTCATCTCCTACGAAGGGGAGGTGAAGGTCGTCGACTTCGGGCTCGCCAAGAGCCGGTTGTCGGCGGCGAAGACGAACCCCAGCATCATCCTGGGCAAGTTCCTCTACATGTCGCCGGAGCAGGCGCGGCACCAGCCGGTGGACCGCCGCAGCGACCTGTACGCGGTGGGGCTCTGCCTCTACGAGCTCATCTGCGGGAAGAACCCGTTCGACGGAGTCCACCCGGGTGAGCTCATGTCCCTGGTGGCGAACCCGCGAATCGCGCCGCTGGACCAGGTGGAGCCGCTCACGCCGCCCGCGGTGACGGCGCTGGTGGCCAAGGCGCTGGCGGTGGACCCGTCGCAGCGCTTCCAGACGGCGGAGGAGTTCCGCGGGCGGCTCCACGCCTGCCTGATGGAGATTGATTCGAGCGCGGGCCCGGAGAGCGTCAGCCGCTTCATGCGCGAGCTGTTCGCGGCGGACTTCCAGTCCGAGCGGCGCCTCCTGGCGAGCCTCAAGGACGTGCCGCGCCTGTCCACCGAAGAGGTCCGCGCGCAGGCGTCGATGCCGGAGGACCCGCTGGCGCCGAAGCTGACGCACGCGATGCTGCCGGCGAAGACCATCCGCCTGGATGGCCCGGTGGAGCCGCTGTCGTTCTTCCCCACGCCCCGCAGCCGCGAAGGCGGAGGTCCGGTGACGGACGGTGAGACGCGCCCGGGCGTCCCGATTGACGAGGCCACCCGCCCCGCGTTCCCCATCGAGGCGCTGGAGGAGGCGGCTCGGGCGCGGGGCGTGCGCCAGGACTCGGCGCCCTCGGTGGAGGTGGGGCCCGAGGCCTTCGTTCGCGGCGGAGGGGTGAGTCCTTCGGCTGCTCCGATTCCTCGCGCGCCCGCGATGACGCGCGAGGTCCAGATGACGTCGATGCCGCCCGAGGCGGTGCCGCCTGGCGTGGCCGCCGCGCGCGCGCTGCTTCCGTCGCACCTGCGGCCGACCGAGCTGGCGATGCCGAGCCTGGGCGGGCTGTCTTCTTCCTCGGACGCGTCCGTCCAGGTGGAGTCGACGGACGCGAAGGCCGAGTCGCTTCGGGGCAGGGCGTCCGAGGCGAGCCCGAGCGTGATTGCCTCGCTGGGGGCGTCCACGCCCGCGGCGCCGCCGCGTGGGGCGCCGCGTCCGCCGCCGCCAGGGGCCGAGCCGCACGCGCCCGGAGCGGCGCTGCAGCGCACCGGCGTGGTGGTGATGCCCGCGGTCAACGTGCCTGCTCCCGCGCCGTTGCCGCGCACTTCGGCGCAGGCGTCGATGCCTGCCGTTGAGGACTCGGAAGGGGCTGACGGATACGCGGATGATGACCTCGCGCTGTCCGAGGACGAGGCGGCGTTCAGCGAGCCGCATCCTTCTGGCCTGATGCCTCGAACGGCTTCGGTGGTGATGGAGGCCGTCCAGCCGCCTCCGCCGGGCCCGACACCGTCTCGCGCCATTTCCTCCGTGGAAGTGCCTGCGTTGGATGCGCGGGACGAGGCCGCTTCGGGGCCGGTCTCTTCCGTGGACATGTCCTCGGAGGACGGGATGGCATCGCGCACGGAGGTGCCCGCCGTGGACGGGCAGCTCGGTGATTCCCCTCCGCTGGGCATGTCCTCGCTGGGGGCGCCTCAACCTCCGAAGGGGGCAACGCCCTCGCGAGCCATCCCCGCCGCACCTGCGCCGGGAGCGCTGGCTTCCCGCTCCGAGCCCGTGGTGGACGAGCCTGTGGTGGACGCCACGCCCGCTCATGGCGGGCAGGCCCTCTCCCCCGAGGACGTAGCCACGGCCGCGCACGAGTCCGACGCGGGCGTGTCCGAGGATGAAGCCGGCCTTTCTTCGACCGACGCGCCGGCCCAGGCGGACGCCTCGTCGGAGCTGCCCGTGCTCTCCACCGACGAGGTGGGGCACGAGGACTCCGCGGCGCGCATCGCTGACGCCGACACGCATCCGCGTCTCCAGCGTCCGACGCGAACCGAGCGTCACGCCGACACCCAGCCCCGCGTCGCGCATCACGCCGACACGGACCCTCGCGTCACCGGCCATGACGACACGCAGCCGCGCGTGGTGCTGGACGCGGGCCTCTTCAACGACGTGGAAGGCGCCGAGGACGAGGAGCGGTCCGGCGTCTCCCGGCCCAAGGCACGGCGTACCCGGTCGTCTTCACCGGGGATGGCGCCGGCCAGCACCGCGCGCCGGACAGGCTCCGTCTCCGCCGTGCGTCCCCCCGCGCCCACCCCCGTCGCGACGGACGAAGAAGACGACGAGAGCGACGACGATGTCCGCGTCTCCCTCACGCCCAACGAGGAGACGCGGCGCACGACGATGCCCGTCCGCCCGGAGACGCGCTCGGCCGAGCGCATCGCGAAAGAGGACACCCGCCGCACGACGATGCCCGAGCGCCCCGAGCGCCGCCGCAAGGGCCCACTCGTGTTCGTGCTGGTGTTGCTGTTCATCAGCCTGGCCGTGGCCGGCGCCTTCTTCCTGGGGCCCCCGGAGCTCCGCGCCCAAGTGCTGAGCCTGTTCATGCCGGAGCAGTCCGAAGGGCCCCCGCCCGCGCAGCCCCTGCGTCCCTCCGCTCCCGGCGAAGCGCAGGCGGGCAAGGCCGGCCAGCCTCCCGAGGGCGCCGCGGCGCAGGCGGGGACCTCGACTCCGGGAGCGCCCGCGCCTACCAGTGCCACGCCCACCGCTCCCGCGCCCGACGGAGGCGCGCTCGACGACTCCTTCCTCGCGCCGCTGGACGCGCAGCCGAACACCGTGGCTCCCGCGAAGCGCGCGCCGTCGGTCCGCAAGACTCGCACCGCCCGCGCCCGTCCGCTCACCACGCTGGAGAAGGAGTGGCGCGACACGAACGCGCTCTTCAACCAGCTCAACGCGGAGCACTCGTGCGTGGTGCTCGGCCTCTGGTGCACGCGGTACGCCGAGGTGAAGAGCGAGGTGGAGGCCGCGGGCAGCAGCAACAACCCGGAAGCGCTGCGCAAGGTCCGGGCGATGAAGCGCTATCTGCTGCAGAAGCAGAAGGAGCTGTATTAGTCCCGTGGAGCCCCTGCTCGTCACCCGTGCGCTGGTCGCGGGCTACGGTCCTCGTCCCATCCTGCGGGGTGTGGCGTGCGAGGTCCGGCCCGGTGAGCTGTGGGCGGTGCTCGGCCCCAACGGGGCGGGAAAGAGCACGCTGCTGCGCGCGGTGCTGGGCATGGGGCCCTGGACGCGCGGAGAGGTCCGCCTGCTGGGCCGCGAGCGCGCCGCCTGGGAGCCCCGAGCGCTCGCCCGCAAGGTGGCGTGGGTGCCTCAGACGTTCGACTCCGCGGAGGGCTTCAGCGGCCTGGAGCTGGTGTTGATGGGCCGCAGCCCCCACCTGGGCCTCTGGGGCCTGCCGTCCGCGGGCGACGTGGCGCTCGCGCGGGAGGTGATGACGGAGCTCGGCATCGCGCACCTGGCCGAGCGGCCATCGGAGGCCCTCTCTGGCGGCGAGCGCCGGATGTTGATGCTGGCGCGAGGACTGGTGCAGCAGCCGGAGCTGTTGCTGCTGGATGAGCCCACCGCCTTCCTGGACGTGGCCCATCAAGTGGGCTCGCTCGACCGCGTGCGCGCGCGCGTGGACGCGGGGCTGGGCGCGGTGGCGGTGCTGCACGATGTGAACCTCGCCGCCACCTTCGCCACCCATGTGCTGCTCCTCCGGGACGGCCAGGTGCTCGCGCAGGGGACGGCGAGCGACGTGCTGGAGCGTGCCTCCCTGGAAGCGCTCTACGGGCTGCCCATGGAGACCGCGCTGGCTCCGTCCGGCGCCCGGCTCTTCGCGCCCCGAGCACCCTCGCGCTGAACCTTCTTCCTGGACCGCCAACATGTCCCGCTACGCCATCGCCATCTTCGCCAGCGCGTTCCTCCTGTTCGGCGTGCAACCCCTGGTGGGACGCTATTCCTTGCCGTGGTACGGCGGAACGCCCGGCGTGTGGACGGCGTGCATGTTGTTCTTCCAGGCGGTGTTGCTGGGGGGCTACGCGTACGCGCACGGACTCGCCTCGCGGCTGGCGCCTCGCACGCAGGCCCGCGTCCACCTGGGACTCTTGACGGTGGCGTTGCTGCTGCTGGGCGCTCGCGCGTGGTTGGCGGGCTCTCCGGTGGCGCCCGGGCCTGAATGGCGGCCGGAGGGCACCGCGCTGGCCGTGCCTCGGCTGTTGGCGATGCTGGCGGTCACCATCGGCCTGCCCTTCTTCGTGCTGAGCACCACCGGGCCGTTGCTCCAGTCGTGGTTCGCCCGCGCGCGGCCGGGCCGCTCGCCCTATCCGCTGTACGCGCTGTCCAACGCGGGCTCGCTGCTGGCGCTGCTCGGCTATCCCTTCCTGGTGGAGCCGTGGGTGGGGCGCGGCGACCAGGCGTGGAGCTGGGGCGTGGGCTTCGTCTTCTTCGCCGTGGCCTGCGCGGTGTGCGCATGGGACGTGATGAGGCAGCCGGACACGGCGACTGTCGCCACGGCCGCGCCCGTGACGGCCACGCCGCTGACGGAAGGTCCCACGGCGGAGGTCGGCGCCCAGGTGCCCCGTCCCACCGCGCGCGCCACGATGTCGTGGCTGGGGCTGAGCACCTGCGCGTCGGTGCTGCTGCTGGCGACGACGAACCAGCTCTCCCAGGACGTGGCGGCCGGCCCCTTCCTCTGGGTGCTGCCCCTGGCTGTCTACCTGCTGACCTTCATCCTCGCCTTCTCCCGCGAGTCCTTCTACTCGCGGACCGTCTACGCGGTGCTGCTCATCGCCTCGGGCGCGGGCGTGGCGCACGCGCAGACGCAGGGGCCGCAGTCGTCGCTCACGCTCCAGTTGGCCGCGTACTCCGTGGCCCTCTTCGCGGGCGCCATGGTGTGCCACGGCGAGCTGTACCGGCTGCGTCCTCCGCCGCGCCACCTCAGCGCCTTCTACCTGTGGGTGTCCGCGGGCGGCGTGCTGGGCGGGCTGCTCATCAGCGTGCTGGCCCCCGCCGCCTTCAGCGCCTACTGGGAGTACCCCCTGTCGCTGGGCGCGTGCTGCGTCGTGGCGCTGGTGGGCGTGGCGAAGCAGGCGGGCGAAGCGACGCGGACGCAGCGGCTGCAGCAAGTCCTGCGCGGCGCCATGCTGCTCCTGGTGGCCGGACACCTGACGTACACCATGGCCCGCGAGCAGGGCCGCGCGCGCTTCGCCTCGCGCAACTTCTTCGGTGTGGTGCGGGTGATGGAGCAGGGCGTGGGCTCGCCGGAGGACCACCGCTTCACGCTGCTGCACGGCGCCATCACCCACGGGCTCCAGTACGTGACACCCGAGCGCAGGGGCGTGCCCACGACGTATTACACGCCGGAGGCGGGCCTGGGGCTGGCCATCGCCGAGCAGCGCCGGCTGCGCGAAGCCGTGGGGCTGCCCGCGGGACTGCGCGTGGGCGTGCTGGGGCTGGGCGTGGGCACCAGCGCGGCGCTGCTCGAGGCGGAGGACACCGGGCGCTTCTACGAAATCGACCCCGCGGTCATCGCGCTGGCGCAGGGCGAGGGCGGCTACTTCTCCTTCCTGGGAGACACGCCGGCGAAGGTGGAGCTGGTGGAGGGGGACGCGCGCATCTCCCTGGAGCGGGAGCTGGAGGCGGGCGGCAAGCAGGGCTTCGACGTGCTCGCGCTGGACACCTTCTCCTCGGACGCGGTGCCGGTGCACCTGCTCACCCAGGAGGCGGTGGCGCTCTACCGCGCGCACCTGGCGCCCCATGGCGTGCTGGCGCTGCACATCAGCAACGTCCACCTGGACCTGGTGCCGTTGACGCTGGCCCACGCGCGGGCGCTGGGGCTGCACGCGGCGCTGGTGGTCAACGAGACGCAGGGGGACGCGCTGCGCAGCAACTGGATGGTGCTGAGCCCGGACCGCGAGTTCTCCTGGGGGCCGACGTTTACCCGGGCCTCCGCGCGCGTGCGCCGGCTGGGCCTGCGGGAAGACCCCGACTTCACCTGGACGGATGAGAAGAGCAGCGTGCTGCACGTGCTCCGGCGCGGTGGCCCCTCCTCCAGCGTCAAGGACGTGGAGGCCTCCTCCGGCCCGCCTGGCCCCGCGTCCGCCCAGCCCGGGACGGAGTGACTCAGGCGCGCGGCATCGCCTGGGGGCCGGAGGCGGCGACGGCGCTCAAGTCGAGCGCCACCAGCATCACCAGCACCACGCAGGGCACCGCCAGGGTGGCCGCGCCAAACCGGACGAAGAGCAAGGGCCCCAGCGTGCAGCCGCTCAGGAAGGCGGCGCCGAGCCCCAGGTGCAGCCGGGTCCGCTCGAACTCAACGGCGGTGGGCAGCGCCCCCAGCCGGCGGCGCAGGCCCGGGCCGCCCTGGCCCCGCGTGCCCTCGCGCAGCCAGGAGCCCAGCCGCACCAACTGGATGCCGATGTCGGTGATGAGGCCGGTGATGTGCGTGGTGCGCACCACGGCGCCCGAGACGCGCGTGACGAGCGCGTTCTGGAGCCCCATGGCATAGGCCAGGCCCCACATGAGCGTCGGCTCGCGCGTGCCGGGGTGGTACGACAGCCAGGCGCCGATTCCGCCCAGCGTCAGCGCCTCCAGCAGCAGCGCGGAGGAGTGCCGGCCCCGGGGACGCTGGCGCGAGGCCTCCAGCAGCACCGACGCGGACATGGCGCCCAGCAGGAAGGACAGCAGCAGCTGCGCGGCCAGCCAGGCCAGGGCCGCGTTGCCCGAGGCCAGCGACTCTCCCAGCGTGGCCATGTTCCCGGACATGTGCGACGTGTGCAGGCCCAGCGCCACGAAGCCCGTGGCGTTCACCAGGCCCGCCACGCCCGCGAGCAGCAGGGACAGCAGCGCATAGGCCCGCCGGTTCCCGGGAGACGATTCCGATGAGAAGGGCATCTCGGCGCCCGACGCTAGCACCGGCCCAGGGGTGGGGGGCGCGCGGGATTAGCCCGGCGGCCAGCCCAGCGGACGGCCCGCCAGCAGGTGCAGGTGGATGTGGAAGACCGTCTGGCCGGCGTGCGCGTGGGTGTTCATCACCACCCGGTAGCCATTGTTCGCGTCCGCGTGCCCGCGCTCCCGGGCCACCTTGGCGGCCGAGGTGAAGAGGTGGCCCACCAGGGCCTGGTCCTCCGTCGTGATGTCATTCACCGTGGGGATGTGCTTGTGCGGGATGAAGAGCAGGTGGGTGGGGGCCTGGGGGTTGATGTCCTCGAAGGCCACGCACGCGTCGTCGCGGTACACCACCTTGGCGGGGATGAGCCCGTCGCGAATCTTGCAGAAGAGACAGTCGGACATGATTTCCGGCTTACCAGCGGCGGGGGCCCCACGGAATGGCCTTCCGTGGCCTTCCGTTGCCTGCCGGAAGCCGCGCTCTACCGCCCGGTGGGGCGGCCGGGCCCCGGGAGTCCTACCTGGGCCCCTCTCGTTGAGGGCCCAAGGAAGGCCGCCCCCCATCAAAGGCCCCACCGGTGATATCCACGCCCTGACGATGAAATCCATCCGCATCTCCCAGCTCCTCGATGACCGCGACTACGACATGCGGCTGATGCTCGTCGCCGGCGGCGGCGGGCTGACGCGCGCCGTGGTGTCCTCGCGCATCCAGAAGCCGGGGCTGGCGCTGGCGGGCTTCACCGAGCACCTCCATCCGAACCGCGTCCAGGTGTTCGGCAACACGGAGATTTCGTACCTGGCCACGCTGTCGGAAGCGCGGCAGCGCGAGGCGCTGGCGCAGCTCTTCGGCGAGGAGGAGCTGGCGTGCGTGGTGGTGACCAAGGATTTGGACATTCCCCAGGCCCTCGTCTCCGCGTGTGAAGGGGCGGGGCTGGCGCTGATGAAGACGCCGCTGCTCTCCAGCGAGTTCATCATGCGGGTGCAGACCTTCCTGGAGGAGGCCCTCACCGAGTCCAGCAGCCTGCACGGGGTGTTGATGGACGTGTTCGGCGTGGGCATCTTGCTGCTGGGCAAGAGTGGCATCGGCAAGAGTGAGATTGCCCTGGACCTGGTGATGCGGGCCCACCGCCTGGTGGCGGACGACATCGTGGACGCCACCCGCCGCAAGGGGGCCGTCTATGGCGCTGGCAACCCGGTCATCAAGCACCACATGGAGATTCGCGGTCTGGGCATCATCAACATCAAGGACCTGTTCGGCGTGGCCGCGGTCCGCGAACAGAAGAAAATCGAGCTGGTCATCGAGCTCCAGGAGTGGGACCCCCACCAGGAGTACGACCGGCTGGGCGTGGAGGACAAGCACCTGCAGATTGTGGGGGTGGACATCCCCCTGTCGGTGGTGCCCGTTCGTCCGGGCCGCAACATGGCGACCATCATCGAGGTCGCCGCGCGCAATCAGTTGCTAAAGCTACAGGGCCACCACTCGGCGAGAGAGTTCGCCGAGCGGCTCAATCGGGCCATCGCCGAAGGGGCGATGCGCCGCACCCTGGGAGAAGAGGTCGAGTGACCGCCCCCGCGAAACAAATCGTCATCATCACCGGCATGTCCGGCTCCGGTAAGTCCACCGCCATCCGCGCGCTGGAGGATTCGGGCTTCTTCTGCATCGACAACCTGCCGGTGCTGCTCTTGCCCAAGCTCACGGAGCTGGCGGGAGGCGGCCACTTCGAGCGCATGGCGCTGGTGGTGGACGTCCGCGAAGGCGTCTTCCTCAAGGACGCGCCCCGCATCCTCGCCGAGGTCCGCCGCGCCGGGCACCAGGTGGAGGTGCTCTTCCTGGACTCCAGCGACGACAGCCTCATCCGCCGCTTCAGCGAGACGCGGCGCCGCCACCCGCTGGCGCCCAACGGCACCGTCGCCGAGGGCATCAAGGCGGAGCGCCAGGCGCTGCGTGACTTGCGCGAGCTGGCCGACCAGGTCATCGATTCGTCCACGCTCAACGTGCATGACTTGAAGCGCATGGTGCAGGCGCGCTTCAGCCCGGAGCCCGCCGCGGGCCCCAGCCTGTCCATCATGTCGTTCGGCTACCGCTACGGCGTGCCGCCCCAGGCGGACCTGGTGCTGGACGTGCGCTTCCTGCCCAACCCGTACTTCGTCCCGGAGCTGAAGGGGCTCACGGGCAAGGTGCCGAAGGTGGCGGCCTACGTGCTGGAGCGCGACGAGACGCAGCAGTTCCTCGAGAAAATCGTGGACCTCTGCCGCTTCCTCTTCCCCCGCTACCAGAAGGAGGGGAAGGCGTACCTCACCGTGGCCCTGGGCTGCACCGGGGGCAAGCACCGCTCCGTCGCCATCGCCGCCGAGCTCACCCGTCGCCTGACGGACGACGACACCCGCGTCCAGCTCTGGGATAGGGACATGGAAAAGGAATAGCGCCGCCAGAATGCGCGGAAGGGGCGGTCAGCTCGACTCGCCCAGGCTGAGGCGCTTGCTGCCCACGCCATTCTTGTCCGCGAAGGACGCCGTGCGCTCGCGGTTGAGGTGGGCCAGGGCGTCACGCGCCTGCTGTCCGCCCACGTCCTCGCGGTTCTCCAGCGCGAAGATGCCGCCGCTGCCGTGGTGCTCCTTGCCGGCCTGGACGGCGCGCTCCAAATCCCTGGCGGACACCCAGTACTCGCCGTTGACGGGGTCCTTCACGCGGAACACGTCGTCCGACGTGTCGGCCGTCCCGTTGCTGTTGACGCCGTCGATGGTGACCCAGTGGAGCTGGCCCGGCCCGTCGCGCCGCTGCTCGGGCGCGAGCGCGCCATTGAGGATGGCATTGGAGTCCACGAGCGCCAGGCCGAACTGACCGGCCTTCATCACCTTGCTCGTCGCCGCCGCGTCGAAGTCGGCGAAGCCGTCCGTGACTTCGATGCCCAGCCCCCCCAGCGCGGTCGCCATCTCCGTGGGCGTGGCGCCATCATCCAGGTTGACGTCCACCGGGGCGTGGACAGAGCGGGCGCCGCTGACCTGCGACGCGCGCTCGCGGACGGCCTCACGCTCCTGCTTCTCGCACAGGCTGCCCTTCGTCACGCTGCGGCTCGCCCGGCTCAGGAAGGCCAGCGTCGCCTCGCCGCAGCCCGTGTCCGAGTCCTGCGCGATGACCGACGCGGTGGGCGCCCAGCCCTTGTCGGCCTGGGCCTGCGCCGCTTCGTTCTCCGGCGCCAGGTCTCGCAGATAGGGAAGCTCGCTGGTTGCCGTGGTGTCCGGCACCGTCAGCCTGGGCACGCCCCTGGGGGCGGGCTTCGTGTCCTGGAAGGTGTCTCGCTCCGGACGGGAGGGCGCTGGCGCCGGGCTGCTCACCGCGCAGACAAGCGGGGCCCTCATGGGGGCCTGGGCGTCCTTCAACACCGAGGGCTGGGTGGGCTTGGACAGGGCCTGATGCGCTGAGTTGAACACGGTGGTGACATGCCTGGTCATGGCGGACCCTCCCGGACTTCCTTCGCCTGTCCTGATTATCGGCGACGTGTGTGTCTTGTTGCGCGCCAATCCTTCATGCGCGCAGGAAGGAGGCTCGCTTCCCAGTACACTTGCGGCATGGCCAACACCGATGACCGGGGTTCGGGGGCGGACGCTTCGCCAGAGCTGTCGACGCAGGTCGTGTCAGCGGACGAAGCGGGCGCGGCGCATCGGAGCGCGCCGCACACGGCGGGCGGTGACGCGCGAGGGCAGGCCTTGGCGCGCGGTCCGCTGGGCCAGCGGGTGGGGCGCTTCATCCCGCTGAAGCTGCTGGGGCAGGGCGGCATGGGCGCGGTGTACGCGGCCTATGACCCGGACCTGGACCGGAAGGTGGCGCTCAAGCTGTTGAGCGTGGAGGCCCGCTCCGCGGACGAGGAGGGCGGGCGCGCCCGGCTGCTGCGCGAGGCGCAGGCCATGGCGCGTGTCTCTCATCCCAATGTCATCCCCATCTACGAGGTGGGCACCTGGGACGGGCAGGTCTTCTTCACCATGGAGCTGGTGGCCGGTGGCACGCTGGCGGACTGGCGGCGGGAGAAGCTCCGTTCCTGGCGTGAGGTGCTGGAGAAGTACCTGCAAGCGGGACGCGGGTTGGAGGCCGCGCACGCGGCGGGGCTGGTGCACCGCGACTTCAAGCCCGCCAACGTGCTGGTGGGGCGTGACGGGCGCGTCTGTGTCACCGACTTCGGCCTGGCGCGTCCCGTGGACAACCTGCCCCTGGACGAGCAGCCCACGCTGGCGCGCGTGCGCGACGCCTCGGAGACGTCGCGTCCGCTGCACGACCCGCTCACCGAGACGGGCGTCGTCCTGGGCACGCCGCCGTTCATGTCCCCCGAGCAGTTCCGCGGCGAGTCCCTGGACGCGCGCTCGGACCAGTTCAGCTTCTGCGCGGCGCTGTACCGGGCGCTCTACAACCAGCGCCCCTTCGACCCCGACGCGCTCTCCCGGGCCGCGAAGGCGCTGAGGTCCGCGCCCGCGAAGGTGACGGCGCCGTTGGAGCGGGCCGGGCGGGAGCCCTCGCCCATCCACGAGCCGCCGAGCGACGCCCGCGTCCCCGCCTGGGTGCGGCGCGCGGTGATGCGCGGGTTGTCGCTGGAGCCCCAGGCGCGCTTCGACAGCATGGGGGCGCTGCTGGAGGCGCTGTCCCAGGAGCAGCAGCGCGCGCGGGCTCGCAAGGCGGGAGGCCTGGCCGTGGCCACCGCGGCGCTGGTGGGCGCGGTGGGCGGCGGCCTGTGGTTTCAGTCCAACGTCTGCGCAGGCGCGGAGGGGCTGCTGGCGGACAGTTGGGGGCCCGAGGCCAGGCAGCGGCTGTCCTCGGCCTTCGCTGCGACGGGCAGCCCGCTGGCGGGGGACATGGCGGGCCGGGTGGGGCAGGTGCTGGATGCCTATGCCAGCGGTTGGGCGCGGCAGCACACCGACGCGTGCGAGGCCACGCGCCTGCACGAGGTGCAGCCGGAGGCGCTGTTCACCCAACGCGTGGTGTGTCTGGAGCGGAGGCACAAGAATTTGCGCGCGCTGGTGGGCGCCCTGTCCCAGGTGGACACGGCGGGCGTGGAGAAGGCGCTGGACGCGGCGTATGCGCTGCCCTCGCCCGAGGACTGCGCGGACGTGGAGGCCCTGGCGAGCCAGCAACCCCGGCCCGCGGACCCGGCGCTGCGCGCGGAGCTGGAGTCCTTGGAGGGCGCGTTGTCGGAGGTGAAGGCGCTGGTGGACACCAGTCGCTATCCGCAGGCGCTGGCGGCGGCGAACGCGGTGGAGTCGCGGGTGCTGGCCGCGCGGTACGCGCCGCTGACGGCGGAGCTGCGCTTCCACCAAGGCTGGCTCCTCGCCGTGCTGGGGGAGAAGGAGAAGGGCGCGGGGCTGCTGGAGCAGGCCGTCTATGACGCCACGGCGGGACGGGCGGACCGGCTGGAGGTCTCCGTCCTCAACAAGTTGTTCTACGTGGAGGGGGAGCGCGGGCGCTTCGAGCACGCCTCGCGATGGGCGCGCCTGGGCCAGGCGACCCTCCAGCGGCTGGGCGGGGACGCGGTGCTGCGGGGCGACTTGCTGGTGAACGGGGCCAACCTCGCGTTGATGCGTGGGCAGACTCGAGAAGCCCGGGCGTTGCTGGAGGAGGCCAACACGGTGCTGGCGGACGCGCTGGCGCCGGGTCACCCGAAGCGCGCGCGGGTGACTTTCTTGCTGGGGCGGGTGCTGCTGGAGCTGGGGGACTTCGCGGAGGCTGCGCGGGTGATGGAGGCGGCGCTGCGCCAGACGGAGGCCGCGGTGGGGCCCAGGCACCTGGACGTGGCCCGGCGTCACCAGGGCCTGTCCATGGCGCTGCGTGAGCAGCGGGAGTTCGCGCGGGCCTTGGAGCATGCCCGGGCCTCCGTGGCGCTGCACCGCGAGCTGCTGGGCGACAGTCACCTGAAGCTGGCGGAGGCGCTCGACGAGGAGGGCATGAGCCTGCTCGCGCTGGGGCGCAATGAAGAGGCGCTGAAGGTGTACGAGGCGGCGCTGGCGGTGAAGCGCGCCCAGCTGGAGCCCGACGCCGAGGACCTCCAGTACTCCTACGACGGCGTGGGGCAGGCCCTGCTGGGGCTGGGGCGCACGCGCGAGGCGCTGGTGCCGCTGCGCAAGGCGGTGGCCTTCACGGGCGCGCAGGAGGACTCGCTGGGGGAGTCCGGCTTCGCGCTCGCGCGGGCGCTGTGGAAGGAAGGGCAGGGCGCGGAGGCGCGGGCCGAGGCGGCGAAGGCGCGTGAGCGCCTCACCGCTTCGGGCCGGACGCTCCAGGCCGATGCGGTGCGGGCCTGGCTGGAGGCGTTGCCTCCGGAGGCGAAGGCGGCGAAGCCCGCCCGTCCCCAGCAGCGCAGGCGCCGCTAGGGACGGGAGGCGCTGTCGCTCACGGCGTGCTGAAGAAGGAACTGGTCGTATCCGCCGAGTAGATGGGCAGGAGCTCGCTCGTGGAGAACGGCCTCCGCGTCACCTCGGCGTTGGGGCTGTCGATGGCCATCACCCGCACCGCATACACGGTGTCGGGCTCCAGGATTCCGGGAGGCAGCCGGACCTCGGTGGCCGTTCCCGGCAGGTAGAAGTAGTTCTGGCCCATCAGGGTGTAATACTCCTCGGAGTAGCGCTGGAGGGTCACCCGGTAGGCGGTGGGTGCGCCGTTCGCGGGCGGCTGCCAGGAGATGATGGGGCTGGTGTTGCCCACCACGCGCTGGGACGTCGCGGGGATGCCGTCGATGGTCAGCGCGCGCGGCGGCGTCAGCCGGGGGACGATGGGCGCCGCGACCAGGTTCTCCAGATAGTCCATGCTCGCGATGGAGCCGGACAGCGAGCGCAGCAGCCCGCCGGAGCCAGGCGGCGCCTCCATGGCGCGGAACGCGTAGTGGGCACTGGCTACCAGTCGCCAGTTGGCCGGGTAGGGATTGCCGTACGGCAGGCGGTCCGTGAGGGTGAATGACGCGCCCTGGGGCAGCAGGAAGCTGAGGACCTCTCCTGAATAGCCAATCCAGCCCTCCTCCGGGCCATGGGCGGAGACGTCGATGTAGAAGGACGGCGTGCGAGGCGTGGCGGCGGGATGGACGTCCGAGGCGTAGGGCGTGAACGCGCCCAGGCGCCACTCGAGGGAGACGTTCGACGGGGGCACTTCCTGCAGGGCGCCGCTGATGGTGAGCGGGGTGATGCCATCCGCAGCGAAGTCGAAGGGCGGCACCTGCATGCTTCGGACGAGGCTGTTGACGACCAACGGCGCGCCTGTCGTCGGCAGCGGCTTTCCGAAGACGTTCGTGAGCTGATTCACGTACAGCCCGTCGCCCTTGGCGGCCTCGAAGATGGGGACGAAGTTCGCCATGTTGTTGGCCACCGCGTCCGACGTCTCCAGTTCGGTCGTGCCGGTGGGGATGGCGTTGTAGAAGTTCGCTTCGCCCGCGAAGTCCACGTTGCCTGAGACGAACTGCAGCCGGCTGCCATAGGCGAGCCCCCCGGCCTGTTGCCAGGGCGCGAGGTTCGTGAGGTTCACGGACAGCGGCGTGTCGTAGCTCGGGGTGAAGACGGTGTCCTGCCGGCCCAGGGCGTTGCGGCCGATTTCTACGTGCCGCTCGTCGGTGAGGACATAAACGCGTCCGGTTCTCAGGTAGTACTCGCCCTGCGGGACGCCCAGGAAGCGGTAGCCCCCGTTGTACGGTGCGCCGGTGATGCGGGTGAAGCCGCTGTGGGTCCGGAGGAGCACCTCGGGAGGATCGGACGACATGTCCTTGCCCCGGACCGCGACGCCCACCGACGTGAAGAAGCGTTCGGTGTTCATCACGAACACCGTGTCCTGCCCGGTGATTTCGCTCTCGTCGGGCTCCTTGGCGCCGCCAGGGATTTCCCCCGTGACAATCCCGTCGCCCGAGGGGCCACTTGGCGTCGCGGGCCCCAGGTCCTCTTGTAAATCATTGGGCATGCCGGGCCCGCCTTCGGCACAGCCCGTCAAGACGGCACACATCGAGACATACGCCAATCCAAGGCGATAGAGTCGCATGAACTTCCCTTTTCTGAGAATGATGACAGGGACGTCCCGGGGAAGGGACGTTGGCTCAGGAGTTTGGGGAAGTCACACGGATGCCGCAACCCAGTCAGGCCGGGTCCGCGGAATTGCTTCTCAAATGAGGGTTACCTCTCCATGCCGATGTCTGGATAGAGCGGCAGGGTACTTCATTTGTCGAAAGTCAGGCGCTCACGTCTCAGCTGCCTGCAAAGGCATCCATCCCGCCATGACAACTCCGTGGCGCCCGGCCCCCCGAAGAGGGCCGGGCTCCACGTCAGGACGCGCTCAGTCCGCGGTGAAGTACACGTTGTCCAGCAGGAGCGTGTCCGCGGCCGGGCCCGCGCCGGCGATGAAGACGAACGGCGCCTGCACCGCGTTGAGCTGCAACCCACCCGCGACGAAGTCCGCCAGCGGAATGGCCAGGTGGTGCCACTGCCCGTCATTCGTGTAGCCGTACTGCGCCGCGGGGAGCTGGACGCTCTGGTCGTCGTTCATGCCAATGGACACGTTGGCGAAGCCCGGGTCGGCCGAATTGAGGCTCACGTGCAGCGTCGTCCAGCCATCCAGGTTGCGCGGGGTGCTCCAGTGCACGCCGAAGCCCAGCCACGCCTTGCCCGCGTGCACCACCAGGTCGGACTGGCGGCCCTCGATGCGCGTGGTGGAGGGCTCCAGGGAGAGGGTGCCCTCGTAGAGGTAGATGTGCACGGTGGTGTTGTCCACCGGGATGTCCTGGGAGCGGCCTCCCTCGTAGAAGCCCACGCCCAGGCGCCGCTGGCCCTCGACATAGGGAAAGGGGCCCGGGAGCGCCTCGTCGTTGGGCTCCTCGCCCGCGTCGGGCCGGTTGTAGCCCTGGTCCGTGTAGTCCGGCACGCCCGGGTCGGGACGGCAGCCCGCCAGGAGCAGGAGCGCCGCGAAGCCCGCGCGCCTCATGGCCGCACCGCCCGGTCTCCGCCGCCAGCCGTGCTCATCAGCACCCAGCCGCCTTGCACCGCGCCGCCCATCTCCACGATGCCCTTGTACGCGGGCGTCGCCAAGTCGTAGGCGTAGGTGCCCGTGGCGTCGTACGTCACCGCGTCCGGGAAGGAATCGAGCATCGTCTGGTACGCGCGGATGGCCTGGAGCCGCACCTGCGGCAGGTCCTCCTGCCGCGCCTCACCGTTCTGGTAGATGGCGAGCAGGTTGTTGCCCACGTAGAACTGGGCCTCGCCGCCCGGCTCGCGGGCCAGCACCGTGGCCCACGAATAGAACGCCGCCACGTTGCCGGCGCGGGATTCGATGTCCCACTTCGTCTCCGCGCCGGGCGTGCTGGCGCGGAACGGATTGTTCGGGTCCTCCAGCACGGACTGGTCCGGGTAGATGCCGACGTCCGGGCTGTGGAACTGGAGCGTGAGCCCGTCCAGGGATTCGCCATACACGAAGCTGGCGGGCTCGTAGCAGCCGGTGACGCCCCCGGCGCAGGCCAGCAGAAGCCACGTCTTCATACGTCCTCCGTTAAAGAGACAGGATGGCATACGCGCCCACCTCGAATTCGCGGCCCTCGAGCCCCTGCTCGAGCGCCGTCGCATTGAGCCCTTCCGAGTACTGGTCGAGCATGCGCACCAGGCCGCGCAGGCCGAAGCGCGTCGTCACCGTCCCCATCACCGGACGCTTGAGGCCGTAGGACAGGTCTCCGCCGAGCTGGATGGGATAGGTGAGGTTGAAGACGCGGTGGTAGTCATACGGACCCCAGTTGTTGAAGTGGAGCTGCGTGGTCAGCATCAGCGTGTCCCACAACACGGAGGCATCCACGCCAAAGCGCCGCACCTGCCGGTCGTCCTCGCCGGAGGACTGGTTGCTGCCAGCGAAGGCGGCGCCGAAGATTTTCAGCCGCTGCATCGGGTTGGTCACCACCCGCAGCGTGGCCTCCCATTCGTCCCGGGCGGACGGCGCGTTGCCGAAGGCCACCATGCTGCCGTCCGCGAGGATGGCGATGCCCGCGTCGCGCGACGTCGGCTGTCGCCGGTACACCAGGTCCAGCCCCGCGGCGAAGGGCGCGTCCTCGCGCATGTCGCGGTCCCACTGCCAGAACCAGGTGCCGGGCGTGGGGTCGAAGGTGAGGAGCAGCTCGGCGCCCAGCGTCTCGCGGTTGTCCAGGACGGTGAAGGCATCCACCAGCACGTTGCGCGGGCGCACGCCGGCGAAGTACCGCCCCGACTCCGGGTCGAACGCGTCCTCGATGCGCGGGTTGGGCCCGATGAGGGGCTTCTGGTACAGCAGGTTGGGCGACACCTGGAACGAGCTGCCGACCTGCACCACCGCGCCGGCCTGTCCGCCGAAGTGGTTGCCACGGCCGCTCTCGCGCAGGCTCCAGCCCGTCAGCAGGATGCCCTGCTCCGGACCGCCGTCCGCCACCAGGCCGCGGTAGGAGCCCTGGAGGAACGTGCGCACCGCGCCCAAATCGTAGGTGAGGCGGGCCTTGGCGCCCAGGGTGTCGAGCATCTGGATTTCGTCCCGCAGCACCTCGTAGCCGCTGTTGAGGTAGCCAGGGCCCGCGGTGGGGCGTGACCAGGTGAACTCCTCGCCCACGCGCTGCGGGGCCGCGAGGATGCCGCCCACCTCCAGTGACATGGGCCCCTTCGTCCAGCCCAGCGACAGCGTCGACCTGCGCGCCACGCGCTCGCGGATGACGGAGGCGGTGAGCTGGGTGGCGCCCCGGGCGATGTCCTCCTGGTGCATCAGCGTCAGCGTCACCGGCCCCACGTTCCGCCGGTACTTGGCGACGATGGACGGGTTGGCGCCCCAGTAGAGCTCCGGGCCCACCGCCACCTTGAGGCCCTCCAGGTGGTTCTTCCCGGTGAAGACGACGCCGAAGGGCGCGTTGCCCTTGTAGATGTCCAGGGCGGGGCCGTAGTTCGCCTCGCGGTACAGGCCGAAGAAGTCGCCTTCCTCGCCCCAATGGAAGTGGGCGGTGCGGTAGAAGCCCTCCAACTGGAAGTCCGCGCGGTCCAGCTTGAACTCGGCCTGGTACAGCGCGAGCCGGTCCAGGCCCAGCGGCTGCTGTCCCGCCGGGTTGCTCACGCCGGGCACGGGGGCCTGGCCCACGCCGCCGTTGGCCGTCGCGGGCGCGGGGGGCGTGCCGCGGTTCTCATAGAAGATGTTGTTGAGGCGGTTCTGCGCCACGTTGCCCACGACGTTGAACGAGGCGCGCCCGTACACGCCCGAGGTCGGCTGGAGCGCCAGGTCGAAGAAGACGGACTCCGTGTGGTCCGCGGACACCTGGTTGGGTCGCACCGTGGCGATGCTCCCGCGCGACAGCGAGCTGTCCATCATCAGGCGCAGGTTGGAGACGCGCACCGCGCTGAGGTCATCCGCCCGGGCCAGCGCGATGGACGACTCATAGCCGCGCGACAGCTCCGTGGGGCGGATGGACGCGAAGTGCTCGCGGATGGTGTCGGGGTTGGTGGTGGGGGCGTACGGGTCCATGCGGAAGGCCGCCTGGAGGACGTAGTACGCGGTGCGCGGCTGGAGGCGCGCGATGCCAGCCTCGTCCTCGGGGCCCAGCGCGCAGATGCCGAACCACTCCTCGTTCATGTTGTTCTGGCCAGCCACGAAGTCGGACGCGTAGCCGGCGTTGGGCCAGGACGCGGTGGTGTCGTGGATGGAGAGGTTGGCCTCCTGGTTGTACTTCCACCAGCCGTCCACCCACTGGAACACGAAGCCGCCCAGGGCGTTCTGCGCGCGGCCCTGCCCGTAGGCCTGGGAGTAGATTTCCTCCCACTGCTTGCGCAGGTACTCGGCCTGCGCCAGGTGGTCCTCGCGGCCGGCCTTGGCGTCGTAGGCGTCCGCGCCGAACTCGGTGAACATGACGGGCTTGTTCAGCTTGCGCAGCACCTCGTCGAACAAGTCCCGGGCGGAGGGGCCGCGGTAGACGTTGGAGCCCAGGATGTCCAGCTCGGGCATCAGCCGCGCGATGAGGTCGATGTACTGCAAGTCGCCATTGGCGATGGAGACGGGGTGCAGCGTGTCGCGCTGCTTGATGGTCCGCACTGCCTCGCCCATCAGCGAATACAGGTGCTCCGCGCGGGCGGTGTCCTCCTGGCCGGGCAGCGCCTCGATTTCGAAGCTGGTCCAGTGCAGGCCGTAGTTGTTCTCATTGCCCAGCATCCACATCAGCACGCCGGGCACGTCCCGGTACTTCTCCACCTTCTGCGCCAAATCATTGAGCAGCGCGCGGCGGTGGTTCGGGTTGGAGTAGTCCGTGTTCGGCACCATGACGCCGTCCACGTTCGTGCCGTAGCGGCCCATGAGCGGGTTCACCACGGTGTAGATGCCGTAGTTCTCGTGGATGTACGTCACCCACCGCGGCGGGATGTCGTCGAACTGCCGGATGGCGTTGACGCCCATGTCGCGCAGCAGCGTCATCTCGCGGTGCAGCACCGCGCGGATGAAGTCCTCCTGCTGCGTCCACAGCGAGTACCGGTAGTTCTCCCCAATGGGCGTGTAGCCCCAGTTCATGCCGAGGATGGGGAAGTCCCGGCCGTTGACCTGGAGCTTGAAGCCGCGCTCGTCCTGGTGGACGCGGACGGCCTGCGCCGCCGCGTTGACGGTGACGGGGGGCACCCGCACCACCGGCGCGTCCAAAGCAGGCGCGGGCGTCTGGGGCACCACGGGCTTGTCGGCGGCCGGCTCGGTGGCGGAGGGCTCCGCGGGCTGGGGCCCGGCCACCGTCGGTGTCTGCGTGGGGGGGACCGCGGTCTCCGGCCCGCTGGGCGGCGGCACCTGACCCAGCGTGAGCGCGAGGCTGGTGACAAGGAAGAGGGCGTTCACGCGGCGAGCTCCACATCCAGGCCGTTCTTCGCCACCAGGGCCTTGTAGAGGTGCGCGCTGTCCTTCGGGATGCGGCGCTGCGAGTCGTAGTCCACGTAGACCATGCCGAAGCGCTTCTGGTAGCCGAAGGCCCACTCGAAGTTGTCCATCAGCGACCAGGCGAAGTAGCCCGCCAGCGGCACGCCCTGGCGGATGGCCTCCAGGGACGCCTCCAGGTGCGAGCGCAGGTACGCCACGCGCTTGTCGTCATGCACCTTGCCGTCCGCGCTGGGGCCGGTGGCGTAGGCGCACCCGTTCTCCGTGATGTAGAGGGGGCCGGGCCGGTAGTGGGTGTGCAGGTGCACGAGCAGCCGGGTGAGGGCGGGGGCGTACACCTCCCAGTCCATGTCGGTGCGCTCGGGCTCGGGGTGGACGGTGCGCGGCGCGTTCCGCGACTCCGGGATGCGGTCGCTGCGCATGATGGCGCGTGAGTAGTAGTTGATGCCCAGGAAGTCGGTGGGGACGGCGATGGCGGCCAGGTCGCCGTCGCGCACGAAGGGCAGCGTGGACGAGGCGAGGTGCCCGTCCTTCACGTAGTCCTCCACCACGTCCTCCGGGTAGCCGCGGCCGTAGAGTGGATCCAGGAACCAGCGGTTGAAGCCGCCGTCATGCCGGCGGCACGCCTCCGCGTCCTCGGGGCTGGGAGACGCGGGCTCCGCGGGCGACAGGTTGAGGGTGATGCCCACCTCGGCGTTCTTCACGTTGGCGCGGATGACGGGCACCGCCTGGCCGTGGGACAGCAGCACGTGGTGCGCGGTGGCCAGCACCTCGCCCCAGTTCTTGTGGCCGGGGGCATGCTCGCCGTTGCCGTAGCCGAGCACGCTGATGCACCAGGGCTCGTTGTGGGTAATCCACCGCTTCACGCGGTCACCCAGCTTGCGGCTCATCACGTCGGCGTACTCGACGAAGGCGCTCGCGGTGTCACGCGCCGGCCAGCCGCCCTGGTCTTGAAGGGCCTGCGGCAAGTCCCAATGGTAGAGCGTGACGAAGGGCTCGATGCCCGCGTCCAGCAGCCCGTCCACCAGCCGCGAATAGAAGTCCAGGCCCGCGGCATTCACGGCGCCGCGCCCGGTGGGGAGCACGCGGGGCCAGGCCACGGAGAAGCGGTAGGACTTCACGCCCAGCCAGCGCATCAGCTCCACGTCTTCGCGCCAGCGGCGGTAATGGTCGCACGCGACCTTGCCGTCCGAGCCGTCGCTGATTTTTCCAGGGGTGGCGGCGAAGCGGTCCCAGATGGACTCACCGCGACCGTCGGCGCTGGTGGCGCCCTCAATCTGGAAGGCGGAGGTGGCCACACCCCACAGGAAGTCATTGGGGAACTGCCGCATTGTCGGAGGCTCCTTTCGAGGATTCGAGGTGGCAGCGGACCGTGTGGTCCGCGGCCTGGACATGAGAGGGGGGGAGGGTGTCGTGACAGCGCGCGTCCGCATGGGGACAGCGGGGCGCGAAGGGGCAGCCGAACACCGGCATGGGGCCCGTGGCGGGCCGCACCGGCAGCGGCGTATCGAGGAAGTCCGCGCCATCCGGCACGGCGGACAGGAGCAGCCGGGTGTACGGGTGCCGGGGCGCGGCGAGCACGTCCGCCGTCCTGCCGGACTCCACGACGCTGCCCGCGTACAGCACTAGCACGCGGTCGGCCAGGTGACGCGCGCTGGCCAGGTCGTGGGTGATGAAGAGGATGCCGATGCCACGCTCGCGCGTCAGGCCGCGCAGCAGTTGGAGCACGCCCCGGCGCGTGGACACGTCCAGCATGGAGGTGGGCTCGTCCGCGATGATGACGTCCGGCTCCACGGCCAGCGCGCGCGCCACGGCCACGCGTTGCCGCTGGCCTCCGGACAGCTCGTGCGGGTAGCGCTGTGCCAGCTGCTCCGCGGGCGTCAGGCCCACGGACTCCAGCAGGGCGTGGACGCGGTCCTTGAGTCCGGCGCGCGTGGCCCGGCGGTGGCGCAGCAGGGGGCGCTCCAGGTGGTGGGCCACGGTGTGGACGGGGTTGAGCGAGGCGAAGGGGTCCTGGAAGACCATCTGCACGCGGCCCCGGTACGCGAGCGACGCGCCGCCGCGCTCCACGGTGAGCACGTCCTCGCCGCCCAGCCGCAGGCTGCCGGCATCCGGTGTGTCCAGCCGCGCCAGCACCCGGGCCAGGGTGGACTTGCCGCTGCCGGACTCGCCCACCAGCGCGACGATTTCTCCGCGCTCCAGGGTGAAGGACACGCGGTTGAGCAGGGTGCGGCGAGAGCGGGAGAGGAAGCCGCCCACGGGCACCGTGCGCAGCAGCTCCGAGGCCTCCAGCAGCGGGGGGCTCATCGGCCACCTCCCTGCGCGGTGGCCTGAGCCGTCGTGCGCTCCGAGGCCGCCAGCGTCACGTCCGCCGGCACCTGCGCGTCCGCGGCGCTCAGGTGGGGGAATGACGACAGCAGCAGGCGCGTGTAGGGGTGCCGCGCCCCCGTGCGCAGGCGCTCGGCGGTGTCCACCTCCACCAGCTTGCCGCCCTGGAGGATGCCCACGCGGTTCGACAGCGCGAGCAGCAGCGGCAGGTCATGGGTGATGAAGAGCACCGCGAAGCCCAGCCGCTGCTTCAGTTCGAGCACCCGCTGGAGCAGCTCCTTCTGCACCACGACGTCCAGCGCCGTGGTGGGCTCGTCCATCACCACCAGCTTCGGCTCCAGGGCCAGCGCCAGGGCGATGCCCACGCGCTGCCGCATGCCACCGGAGAGCTGGTGTGGCCACGCGTCCACCAGCTGCGGCGCCAGCCCCACCATGGTCAGCAGCTCCCGGGCGCGGGCGTGGGCCGCGGCGCGGGTGGTCCGCCCGTGGGCCGCGAGTGTGTCGTGGAACTGGTCCCCCAGCGTGAGCACCGGGTTGAGCGCGCTCATCGCGCTCTGGAAGACCATGGACACCTGGCTCCAGCGGTACGCGCGCAGCGCGGACTCATCCAGCGCGGTGACGTCCGTGCCATCCAGGAGGATGCGGCCCTGGGTGATGCTGGCGGCGGGTGGCAGCAGGCGCAGCAGCGCGTAGCCCAGCGTGGACTTGCCACTGCCGGACTCGCCCGCCAGGCCGAACACCTCACCGGGCGCGATGTCGAAGGACACCGAGTCCACCACCCGCGAGGGGCCACGCTCCGTGGCGTACTCGATGCATACGTCGCGGAGGCTCAGCAGGGCGCCGGACGGCGGCGCCGCGTCCGCCGAGGAGGGCGCCGCCGAGCGGACCGCCGTGGTCGCCACCGGCGGCGCCTTCAGGGCCGGGTTGGTCACCTCGTCGATGGCGGAGCTGAGCAGCGTCAGCGAGAAGCCGACCAGCGCGATGCACACGCCGGTGGGCACGAAGACCCACCAGGAGCGCGTGAGCAGCGCCGCGTCATTGCCGGCCCAGTAGAGGTTGGTGCCCCACGTCACCGCGCCCACGTCGCCCAGGCCGAGGAACTCCAGGCCCACCTGCGCGCCCACCGCGTAGAGCGTGTTGCCGATGAACGACGAGCCCAGGAGCGACGCCATGTTGGGCAGCAGCTCCTGGACGACGATGCGCGAGCGGCTCTCGCCCGCGACGAAGGCGGCGGAGACGAAGTCCCGGTTGCGCAGCGCCATGGCCTCGGCGCGGAAGACGCGCGCGTTCCAGGCCCAGCCGGCCAGCGACAGCACCACCACCATGCGGAACGGGCCGGAGGGCAGGTAGGCGCCCAGGACGATGGCCAGCGGCAGGCCGGGGATGACCAGGAACACGTTGGTGGTGAGCGTCAGCACGTCATCCACGCGGCGGCCCAGGTACCCGGACGTCACGCCGATGAGCGCGCCCATGAGCGTGACGAGCGCGCCCACCGCGAAGCCGATGGCCAGCGTCTCGCGCGCGCCCACCACCGTCTGCGCCAGCACGTCCTGTCCCTGGCCCGTCGTTCCGAACCAGTGCGCGGAGGAGGGTGGCTGATGGGGACGGCCCACCAGGTCCGTGGGGTCCATCACCAGCCAGGGCCCGATGAGCGCGAGCACGATGAAGCCCAGCAGGATGCTCCCGCCCACCGCCGCCTTGCGTTGGCGCAGCAGCCGTCGAAGAAGGTCACGCATGGGCGCGGGTCCTCGGGTCCAGCCACAGGCACAGCAGGTCCACGGCGAAGTTCGCGGCGAGCACGGCGAAGGTGATGGTCAGGAAGAGCCCCTGCATCAGCGGGTAGTCCTGGTTGCGCACGGCCAGGATGAGCAGGTAGCCGGTGCCCGGATACGAGAAGACAATCTCCGTCAGCAGCGAGCCGCTCAGCACGAAGCCCAGCGCCATGCCGAAGCCGGTGACGTTGGGCAACAGCGCGTTGCGCGCGGCGTAGCGCAGCATCACCTGCCGGGGCGGCAGCCCCTTGGCGTGCGCCAGCCGGAGCGTGTCCGTGCCCAGCGTGGCCACCATGGTGTTGCGCATGCTCAGCATCCACCCGCCCAGCGTGGCCACGACGATGGAGGCCGCGGGCAGGAAGGCGTGTCGCGCCACGTCCGCCGCGAAGGTGAAGGACAGCGCCGGCTCCAAATCATGGGAGTACGCGTGCCGCAGCGGGAACCAGCCCAGCCCGAACCCGAAGAGGTACAGGGCCAGCATGGCCAGCCAGAAGTAGGGGAAGGCCCCCAGGAAGGCGAGCGCCGGCGCCACCGTTGCGTCCAGCCACCCGCCGCGGTTCCACGCCGCCAGCACGCCCAGCATGCAGCCCACCGTGAAGCTGATGATGACCGCGCACCCGGCCAGCCCCAGCGTCCACAGCAGGCCGGTGCCAATCACCTCGGACACGCGCGCCGGGTAGTACGCGTAGGACAGGCCCAGGTCGCCGCGCAGCAGGTGCTTCAGGTACGTGGCGTACTGCACGTACCAGGGCGCCTCCGTGAAGCCGAAGGCGGCGCGCAGCGCCACCATGGCCTCGGGCTGCACGCGGCCCTCGAAGCGCGCGAACATGGCGGACGCCGGGTCACCGGGCGCCAGCCGCGGGATGACGAAGTTGAGCGTCAGCGACGCCCAGGCCGCCAGCAGGTAGAAGCCCAACCTCCGCAGGACGTAGGCCATGGCTTTATGGCTCCCTCGGGGCGAGCGTCGTCAGCACCAGCAGGCTGTCGGGCTCGGCATGGGGGGACAGGCGCGCGTAGGGGTTCTGCTCGGTGGGAAAGCCGGTGAAGCGCCGCGAGTTGGACTCGCCCCAGGACGGGTTGGGGAAGAGCGGGATGGACGGCGCCAGCTCGGAGTAGCGCCGCTGCACCGCCGCCATCAGCGCGTGCTGCGCGTCCTCGGCGTCCGCGCGCTCGAAGCGCGTCAGCAGCGCGTCCGCTTCCTCATCGCCGAAGCGGTGCCAGTTGGCCGCCGCCACCTCGCCCACCGGGCGCACCGTGCGCGGGGACAGCTGCCACTTGTAGAAGGTGTACGGCGTGGGCCCGTCCAGGGACCAGGAGATGGCCAACTGGAACTCGCCCTTCTGGAGCCGCGCGTACCACGCGCCGAACTCGTAGGTGCGCAGCTGCGCCTGCACGCCCAGCTTCCGCAAGTCCCTCGCGACCACCTGCCCGGCGCGCACCCAGTCGGACCAGCCGCCCACCACCTCGATGTCCAGCGACAGGGGCTGGCCGTCCGCCTTGCGCCGCAGCCCGTCCGGGCCTTCCTTCAAGCCCGCCTCGTCCAGGAGCCGCTTCGCCGCCTCCAGGTCGTGCTTCACCCAAGCGCCCTGGGCCGCGTCCGCGTCGCGCCACGCGGTGTACGCGTCGTTGAGCGCGGTGGCGTCCGCCGGCCGCGTGTAGCCGTACATGGCGATCTCCACCAGCCGCTCGCGGTCCAGCGCCATGCTCAGCGCCTTGCGCACGCGCACGTCGTCCAGCGGCGGCAGGGTGGTGTTGGGGTAGAGGAAGACGGTGCTGCCGTAGAGCGGGAACCAGCGGCCGTGGTGCTCGGGGTCCCTGGCCACGAAGGTGCGGTCCACGGCGGGGACGAAGTTGCCGGCCCAGTCCACCTCCCCCTCCACCAGCGCCAGGTTGGCCTGGTCATTGGTGGGGAAGGCCAGGAAGCGCAGCGCGGAGACGGCGGGCTTGCCGGGCTGCCAGTAGTGCGGGTTGCGGCCCAGCTCGTAGACCTGGTTGCGGAAGACGGTGACTTCGGTGAAGGGCCCGGTGGCCACCGGCCGCGGGTTGGTGAACGTCACCGGGTCCGCCACCGTCTCCCAGACGTGCCGGGGGACGATGGGCTGCTGCGCCAGCTCCGCGAAGCCGGGGATGTAGACGCGGGAGAACTGGAAGGCCACCGTGTGCGCGTCCTCCGCGCGCACGTCCTCCACGAAGCGCCACACGCCGCCCGCGTCCAGCGCCGCGTGCTGCTTCAGCAGTTGGAAGGTGAAGGCCACGTCGTCCGCGCTGAAGGGCTTTCCGTCCGACCACCGCACGCCGGAGCGCAAGGTGAAGCGCAGGGTGAGGCGGTCCTCGGACCACGCGTGGCCGGTGGCCAGCCAGGGCGTCCACTGGCCCACCGCGGGGCTGAAGATTTCAAGGCACTCGTAGACGCCCGCGCGCGTGGGCCAGCGCGAGCCGGCGCCCGCGAACAGCGGGTTGAAGTTGCGCACCCAGGCGCTCTGTTGCTCCACGGAGACGAACAGCACTCCGGGCGGCCGCGGGCGGGGCTCCACCTTGCAGGCCACCAGCAGGAGTGTCAGCGCCCAGAGCGCGGCCCTCACGTGGGCCTCGCGTAGACGCGGACGTAGTCCACCTTCATCTCCTGGGGGAACACCGTGTCCCGGCCCACCGGGCCCACGAAGGTGCCGCCCACGGCGACGTTGAGGATGATGAAGTGCGGATGGTCGAACACCCAGCGGGCGCCCTCGGGGAGCTGGGCGGGCGTCGCCTCGAAGAAGGCGGTGCCGTCCAGGAACCAGCGGATGCGGTTGGGCTCCCACTCCACCGCGTAGACGTGGAAGTCCTCGTTCAGCCGGGCGCCGCTGACGACGTAGTCCTGGCCGATGTTGTTGCCACCGGAGTACCCCGGCCCGTGCAGCGAGCCCCGGAGGATGGACGGCAGCTGGCCCCGGTACTCCATGATGTCGATTTCGCCGCACTCCGGCCAGTCGACGGTGCCGATGTCCGCGCCCAGCATCCAGAAGGCGGGCCAGATGCCGCGGCCCACGGGCAGCTGGATGCGCGCCTCGATGCGGCCATACGTGGGCTCGTAGCGGCCCTGCGTCCGGATGCGCGCGGAGGTGTAGTCCCGGCCGCTGTAGCGCTCGCGGCGCGCGGTGATGACCAGGTTGCCGGCGCCGTCATGCGCGGCGTTCTCCGTGCGGTCGGTGTTGAACTCCAGCTGCTCGTTGCCCCAGCCGTGCCCTCCCACGTCATGCACCCACCGCTCGGGTGAGGGCGGCGTGCCCTCCGCGCCGTCGAACTCGTCCTGCCACACCAGCTCCCAGTCCGTGCCAGGCTGCGGGTTGCTGTGGGGCGGCGGGGGGCCAGGGCGGTTCACCCGGTTGGCGGCCGGGTCACAGGCGAGGCCCGTCAGGGCCAGGGCCAGGGGGAGGAGGCGCTGGAGCGTCATGCAGATTTGCCTAGGTGTTGGAGGGGGAAGAGGGTTCGGTCTCTCAGCGCGGCCTGGAGCACCAGGGTGGCCGCGCCCACGGCGATGGCGCGGTCTCCCAGCGCGGAGGTGACGATGCGCGTCTCCGCCATGGAGGTGGACAGCGCCCGCTTGCGCACCGACGCGCGGAGCGGGTCCAGCAGCAGGTCTCCCACCGACGAGATTTCACCGCCGAGCACGACGATGGCGGGGTTGAGCAGGTTCAGCAGACCGGCCACGGCGATGCCCAGGTAGTGCCCGAGCCCGTCGATGACCTGCCGCGCGGCCGGCTCACCCGCCCGCGCGCCTTCCACCAGCTCGCGCACCGTGAGGGCGCGCTTGTCCTTGCGGCCCATCAGCTCCCGCGCCCGCTCCAGCAGCGCCGCGGACCCGATGAGCGTGACGAGGCAGCCGCGCAGGCCGCACACGCACTGCGGCCCGGAGGAGTCCACCGCCATGTGGCTGATTTCGCCCGCGGTGCCGCCCGCGCCCCGGTAGACGTCGCCGTGGATGATGTGGCCGGAGCCGATGCCCGTGGCCAGCTTGATGTACGCCAGGTCCTCGCCGTTGACGCCCGCGCCCCAGTAGCACTCCGACAGCGCGCCCAGGTTCGCGTCGTTGTCCACGAACACCGGCAGGCCGAACGCGCTCCGCAGGGACTCCTGTACGTCGTAGTCGCGCCAGGCCGGCACCAGCAGTGGTGACAGCCTCCCGGGCGCGGACGGGTGGACGGGGCTGGGCACCGCGACGCCCATGCCCGCTACCGAGCGGCGCGGGACGCGTTCGGCGTCCAGGACCTCATGGACCAGCTCGCGCACCTTCTGGAGCGTGCCCTTGGGGTCCTCGCGGACGGCGTGGCTGGCGTGCCGGTACGCGCGCACCCGGCCTCGCAGGTCGGTGAGCGCGGCCGTCACGTGGGTGGCGCCCAGCTCCACGCCGATGAGGCTGAACGCGTCATCGCAGAAGCCGATGAGGGTGGGGCGACGGCCGCCCCGGGACACCCCGGCGCCAATGCTGCGCACCAGGCCGGAGCGCTCCAGGTCCACCACGATGGCGGAGACGGTTGACGGACTCAGCTCCGTCCGCCGGGCGATTTCCGCCCGGGAAATCTGACGCTCGCGCCAGATCATGTTGAGCAGCAGGCTGCTGTTCTGCGCGCGCATGCCCGCCGCATCGACCGTCGTCACCGCCGTTCCCACTCGCATCGTCCTCTCGCTCCGTTCCGCCGCGAGGATGGGGTGGGTGTCAGTGCCAGTGGATGTCGTCGATGAAGAAGACGAGCGGAGTCGTCCTCCCACCAGCGGTCCATCCGAAGCCACCTACCACCGTCCCATACCGG
The DNA here is from genome assembly GCF_030168875.1 of Myxococcus sp. SDU36. NCBI lineage: Bacteria > Pseudomonadati > Myxococcota > Myxococcia > Myxococcales > Myxococcaceae > Myxococcus > Myxococcus sp. SDU36. The sequence continues at coordinate 5,428,310 of NZ_CP077414.1, read as the reverse complement.
AAGCGGCTGATGTCGATTGTGTACTGGGTCGGGGTGGTGGTGAGCGCCACGTTCTCGACTTTCGCCTCGAAACCGTCGGCGGCGTTCATCCCCACCATGAAGGAGACGATTTCGCCGCCCTCGGTGCCCCAGGCGTAGAAGGACACGGTGTTGGCGCCGTCCGGGACGCTGAAGCCGGGCTGGTCACCCCAGTTGCCTTCCGGGTACTGCCAGTACACGCCCGCCCAGCCGTCGTTGCCAGGCGTCCAGGTGAACTTGTGGCAGGCGCCCAGCTGCGTGCCCGCCCGCCCAGGCACGCACTCGGTGCCGTCGTAGGTGACGCCGCCCTGCGCGCCGTCCCCCATGTAGCCACTGGGAATCCAGGTGCCGTCCACGGCCAGGGGCAGCGTGGGGATACTCCCAGCGTCTTCCTCGGTCCCGGCGTCGGGCTCGGTGCCCGCGTCCGGCTGTGTGCCCGCGTCAGGCTGGGTGCCCGAGTCCGGCTGCGTGCCTGAGTCAGGCTGCGTGCCTGAATCCGGAGTTTGCTGTCCTGCGTCAGGCGTTGGCGTCGGGTCCTCTTCCGGGTCACAGCCCGCCACCAGACCAGACACCGCGAAAACGCCCGCCGCCACCCACGCCCACGCGAAATGCTTGTTCGGATGCATGCGCTCCCCTCCACAGCTGGAAGACTTCGTTCTTACTGCGAAGAAACCAGGGTGCTTCGAGAGTCGTCGTTCACTGGCGCGGCGCGTTGCAGCTCCCTGCGCAGCCGCGAACGAACAAAAGTTCTTTCGAGTGACGAAGAAAGTACCAGTGAGATTCCGGTGATTGCAAGTCTGTGACAGTCCATTCCCCGTGACGCAGCGCTCCAAAGCCAGACGGCCCACCCTCCGGAGGGAGGATGGGCCGTGGCGGACGTCGGGTTGGACGTGTGGCTATTCGTCGCTGACGGGGTCCAGCAGGTAGCTGACGCGCACCATGAACTCGCGGGAGAAGACGGGCATGGGCGCGTGGCCGCCGTTGTAGGGCTGGGCGATGCGGAAGTTCGTGCCGGTCAGGTTGTAGACGCCCGCGCCAAGCTCCAGCCCGCGCGTGCCCACGTCCTGGGCGCGCACGAAGAGGTTGAGCAGCAGCTGCGTGGGCAGCGCCTCCACCGCCGCGTTGCCTTCGTCATCCGGCACGTCCACGGCGTAGCGCTTGCCCACGAGGACGGCGGTGGGGCTGACGGTGAGCCAGGGCAGCACCTTGATGCTGCCGGTGAGCGCGGCCTTGTGCGTGGGCATGCCCGTGAAGGCGTTGGGCTGGCCGGGGACCTGGTAGTCCTCCACGTCGTTGCGGCCCGACGGGGTGTAGAACGAATAGTTGAGGGCGGCGCGGCCCCAGCTTCCGCGCACGTGGTAGTCCAGCTCCACGCCGCGGCTGCCCAGGCGCCCGAGGTTGCGGTAGGCCTCCGTGTTCGTCGCCGCGTCGTACGAATAGATGATGGGGTCCGCCACGCCCATGTCGAAGGCGTTGGCGCTCAGCGCGTGGCCTTCTCCCATGCGCAGCGTGCCCTCCAGCTCGAGCACGGTGGTGCGCTCGGGGCGGATGTCGTCGCCCAGGCTGATGTTCTCGATGCTCGGCGCGCGGAAGGCGCGGCTGAACAGGGCCTTGCCGCTGAACGGCCCGAAGCCGCGCAGCAGCACCAGCCGCGGCACGAAGGACTCACCGAAGGCGCTGTGGTTCTCCACGCGCGCGCCCGCCACCACGTTGACGAAGGGATTGACGGAGAAGGCCTCCACGAAGCCCGCAACATTCACGTAGGAGACGCTGTCCGCCTCCTCGGGGCCGAAGCCCGTCTGGAGGCCCACGCCCACCGGGCCGTTGACCCGCCCCTGGTCGGACATCACGTCCACGCCGCCGGTGAGCTGCAGCCAGTCCAGCGCCGCCCAGCGCGCCAGCGTCCGTCCTCGCAGGCGCAGCACCTGCTTGTCGTAGAAGAAGGGTGACTCCTGGTCCGAGTCACTGAAGGGCTTGGAGAAGGTGAGGTTGAGGCGGGGGACGATTTCCACCCGCTCGTCCGGGCGGAACCGGTCGCTCAGCTCCGCGTGGAGGGACTCGAAGTTGGTGGGCGCGGGCGCCTCCAGCACCTCGTCGAAGGCGACGATGGCGGAGGTGCCATAGCGCTGGTACAGCACGCTGAGCTGCAGGTCCTTGTAGCCCACGCCCGCCTGCACCATCGTCGGGTCCAGCCGCGAGTTGCCGCCCAACTGCGCGGAGTTGCCGAAGAAGTCCTGGAAGACGCCGCTGCTGCGCTGCGCCTGGGACAGTCCGGCGGACGCGAAGATGCTCAGGCCCGGCGCGGACTCGAACACCTTGCGGCCGGAGACGGTGAGCCCCCTCCGGCCGTGGACGCCGCCCATCTGCCCGTACATGCCGGACACCATCAGGTCCGTGCTGCCCTGGACGCCGCGGGTGACGACGTTGATGACGGCGAGCTCCGCGTTGCCGCCGTAGATGACGGAGCCAGGGCCGCGCACCACCTCGATGCGCTCGATGAGCTCGATGGGGAACTCGTTGCCCAGCTGCATCGTGGAGTAGAGCTGCTCGTTCATCTCCTTGCCATCCACGACGAGCAGCACCTTGCCCTCGTAGCCCCACAGGCCGCGGAAGCCGGGGCCCACCGCGCCCTGGATGTCCACGCCGAAGAAGAAGCCGGGAATCTGCAGCAGCAGGTCCATCAAGTCCCGGGCGCCGGTGTTGCGAATCTCCTCCGCGTTCATCGCCGTGACGACGGCGGGCGACTCCTGGAGCCGGGTGACGGCGAAGGAGGCCACCTGGCTGTGGACCTCCGGCTCCTCGTCGCCCAGGCCCCCCGCGTCGGTGTCCTGGGCGAGCGCGGGACTGGCGCACAGGAGGAGCAGCGCTCCGAGTGAAGGTTCGGACCACCTACGACAGCGGCGCATATCGACCTCGATGAGGAAAGGGAGCGCGGCTCGCCGCGCGAACGGCTTCACGTCAGCGGATGCGGACGGCGGTGCTCTGGTCCGCCACGACGTCGACGGTCAGCTTCCGCTTCACCACGCCATTGACGCGGACCTCCAGGCGGGCGGGCCCCGCGGGGAGCCCCTGGGCGACGAGCGGTGGGAAGCCATAGGGCCGGTTGTTGATCCACACCTCGCCGTAGAGCCCGGGGGAGGACACGTCCAGGCGGCCCTTGCCCGTCGCCGTGGGGGCGGCGGTGGCCACGGACGGCTCGGCGGTGGGGGGCGGCTCGGGACGCGCCGCGGTGGCGGCGGGGCTGGTGGGCGCGGGCGTGGCGGGGGGCGGCGCCTCCACGGAGGCCGGCGCGGTCGCCGAGGACCTCGGCGCGGGAGCGAGCTCCGCGGTGAGGTCGCGGTTGAGCGAGCGCACGTCGTCCTCACCCAACTCCACTGTCTCCTCGGCCAGCGTGCGCTCACCCTGCGCGAGCGCCACGCGGTACTTCCCCGCGCGCAGCGGCAGCCGCGCCGGCGTGAGGTCCATGGGCTTGCCGTCCACCCGCACCATCAACCCGGGAGGCGTGGACGTCACCAGCAGCAGGCCGCCGCGCGCCTCCTCCGGCGGAGTGGGTTCCTGGCGCGGCTGCGCCCGGGCCGTGCCGCGCGAGGGACGCGTGCGCTGGACGACGCGGGCGGGAGCCGGCGTGGGCTCGCGCTGGGCGCGGGCCTGGTCGCCTTGCTGACGCGCCTGCTCCCGGGTCCGCAGCTCGGCCGCGATGCGCAGCAGCTCCACCAGGTCGCCCTGGTCGTCCTTGCGCAGCCGCAGCGCCTCCGTGAAGTCGGCGACGGCCCCGTCGTAGTCCCGGTCCTCCAGCGCGGCCAGGCCCGCGGCGCGGCGGGCCCGAGCCAGCCCTTCATTCGGGTCCTCTCGCGGCGGCTCCACCGGCGGGGGCGTGGGCGGCGGGGGCGTGGGCACCCGGGTGACGGCGTCCGGCGTGAGCACGGGAGGGCTGTCGCGCCGGCTTCGCACGAAGCGGTAGGCCACCACGTTGGCGGCGAGCGTGCCCAGGATGATGACGGCAATCCACGTCTTCTGTTTCATCGGAATCTCGTAGCCGCGCCGTCAGCGCCGGGCGGCAGCCGCTCAGGGGGCCAGGTACCAGAACAGCGCTGTGCCCACGGCCGCGCAGCCCGCGGCCAGGGCGATTGCCCACGGAAAGCCCTGGGCGCCCGCTTCGGGCACCGCCTCCACCGCGCCATGCACCTGCGTGGTGGCGGACGTGCCGCTCGGCTCGCGCGCGGGCTCGGGGCTGGGGGCGGGTGTCCGGCCCGTGGCGGAGCTGCTGCCATGGGAGGTGCTGGAGGCCGGCAGCGCGGTGGGCGGCGGGCCCGTGACGCTGGACGGAAACAGCTCGGCGACGAGCGCCGCCAGCTCATGCGTCCCGGACGCCCAGCCCTGGGCGGCGCGGAAGCGCTCCAGGTCGTCCCGCAGCTCCCGGGCGCCCTGGTAGCGCGCGGCGGGGTCCCTCTGCAGCAGCCGGAGGATGATGCGCTCCAGCTCCGCGGGGAAGTCCGGCGTCCCCTCCGACGGCGGCGGCACGTTCGCCTGGGACGCGGCCATGATGGTGGCCTCCAGCGTGTCACGCTTGAACAGGCGGCGCCCGGTGGCGGCCTCGTAGAGGACGATGCCCAGCGAGTACAAGTCTGAGCGGTGGTCCAGCTCCTGGCTGGTGATCTGCTCCGGGGACATGTACGGGTACTTGCCCTTCACCACCCCGGCGACGGTGCGCTCCGCGTTGACGGCGCTCTTCACGATGCCGAAGTCCGCCAGCTTGATGATGCCGTCGCGCGACACCAGCACGTTGCCCGGCGTGACGTCGCGGTGCACCAGCTTGAGGGGCGTTCCATCCGGCAGCGTCTTCGCGTGCGCGTACGCGAGCGCGTCCGCCACCGCGAGCCCCACGTCCACCGCCACGCGAATCCCCACCACCCGGCTGCTCCGGAGCGCCTGTCGCAGCAGCCGGTCCAACGAGTGGCCCTGAATCCACTCCATGGCCAGGTAGTACTGGCCGTCCACCCGCCCGAAGTCGAAGACCTGCACGATGTTCGGGTGCGTCAGCAGCGCGGCGACCTTCGCCTCGTCCGCGAACATGCGGCTGAACGACTCCAGGCTGGCGTACTCCGGCAGGACGCGCTTGATGACGCAGGACTTGGTGAACCCGTCGGGGCCGTCGATGGACGCCAGATAGAGCTGGGCCATCCCGCCGGTCGCCAACTGCTGGACAAGCCGGTACTTGCCGAATGCGCTGTCCTCGTTGTCCAACGTCGTCCCCAGGTATTGGCTGGAAAACGAGTAAGATATTGTTGGTGCCTCTACCTCACAAGTTTCCAGTCAGGTGGCAAATCTGTTGGAACCGCAGAGGCAGGAGGCGGCGCGGGCTCAGCGGCGCTTGGGCCGGGACTTCTTGGTGGCGGTCTTCTTCCGGCGGGACTTGCGCGGCGGCTCCGTCACCTCGGCGAAGCGGGCGCCGGTGATGCCGGCATGCTCCAGGGCCTCCTTGATGCCCTCGGATACGATGAGGCTCACCGGCCAGCCCCAGGCGCGGAAGACCCGGGCGCCGTTCGTCTTCGTGGGATCAACCCGGAGTCCGCTGACGTTGCGGTAGTGCCCCACGCGCTCGGGGAGGCCGTCCTCGGCGGTGTAGTGGATGACCTCCGCGCAGGCCCGGTCGTCAATGCAGCGCACCAGCCGGGTGGCGACGAGGATGAAGTGGGGCTCGTCGCGGTCCTCCACCTCCACCGGGAGCAGCTGCACGTCATCGGGCGCCAGCTCCCGGAAGACGGAGGCCACCCGCGCGGAGACGACGGGGGTGAGCCCCGCGCCCGCGAGCGAGAAGTCCAGCGGCGCTCCAGGCGGCGTCACCGTCAGGCGCAGCCTGCCCACGCTCCGCACGCGGGCGCCGGAGGTGAAGAGCCAGACGGAGTCCAGCTTCCGGTGGACCTCCACCGCCACCGGGTCGCCCAGCTCGGGCCGACCGGGGATGCGGAAGTCATCGTGGAGGTCGAAGTAGCGCGCCAGCCGGGTGGTGCGAGGGGGGGACCGGCGCGCGGCCGACTTCTTCGTCAGGGGCCGCGCGTCAGCGGGCACGTCGGAGAGGAGCCTCTGCCGGGGGGCGCCCGGCGTGGGGCCGGGGCCTCTTGTCGGGGAGCGTCGCGTCAGGACGCGGAGCGCCTCGGTGAGCCGCCTGAACATCCGCCAATGTTACTTCCCCCTGACGCGGGATGGGGGAGGAAGAAGCGGCGGACCGGGCTCCCCGCCGCCTCCCTGCCCGCGCGGCGCGCCTGCGGCTACCAGGTGGTGTGCAGCGAGTAGCTCGCGGCCCGGGTGTCCAGGCTGAGGAAGGAGAACTGCCCCTCCGAGCACGTGCCGCTGTTGAGGAACAGCTTGCTGCCGTGCTCCACCCGCAGGCCCAGGTGGGTGTGGCCGGTGACGACGACGTCCGCGTGATGCGCGTTGGCCCGCGCCATGGCCCAGCGCTGGAAGGTGCACCGCTCCGGGTCCGGCAGCGCGTTGGTGATTTTCAAGTCCAGCGCCTGGAACCAGCGGAACATCGCCCGCATCCGCATCCGCCGCAGCCACGCCCCGGCCCACACCGCCGCCTCCGACAGCAGGCGCGCCTTGCGAATCATCCAGTCGTGGTGGTGTCCGTGGGTGAACAGCATCCGCACGCCGTCCGCCTGCAGAATCAGCTGGTCGGGCGCCCCCAGCACGGTGCCCGCCACCAGGTCGTGGTTGCCGTGGATGTAGTGGTAGCGCGGCAGCTCGAAGCGCCGGACGATTTCCGGGTGCGCCGCGCGGGCCGCCAGCAGCTCCGCCACCTTCCGCCCGGGCGTGCGCGGGGTGAGCGTCTCGAAGATGTCCCCGAGCAGCACGATGCGCTCGAAGTTGCCTTCCAGGAAACGGAGGAACCGCAGGAAGCCGGAGTCGTCGTGCCCGAAGTGGTCAGCGGCATCACGCCGCCCGAGATGAAGGTCCGAAATCACCGCGATCCGCATGCGCTCTCCCCGAAGTGCCCTCGAAAGGTAGGAACTGCGTGCGGCGGCGGAATGACCGGCGCGCGAAAACCTCGCTGCGACCGGATGCCATTCGTGTGTCGCCACCCTGTGCCCTGTCTCGTGGCCCGGCATCACTGACGCCAACGCCGAGGCTCCTGCCACCCTGCGCATGACTGGCGCATTCGTCCATGAACTTGTGTGCTTTGTGTCGCAACGCGGATGAACCGGGATTCGGCACCGGACATCCGCGGGCCCGCACTACTCGCTTCCGCACATTGACTTGAAATCGTGTCTGATTGACACCAACTATGTGTCCTTGAGACACGAAGAAGGGCGGAGGGCCCATGGTCATCGGCTACATGAAGGCGGCACCGACGACGTACGTGATGCGGTTCGAGGGGGGAAAGGTGGTCCAGGAGGGGGCGGGGCTCTCGTTCTTCTACTGGAAGCCGTCGGCGACGCTGGTGTCGGTGCCGCTGTCCAGCGCGGACGTGCCGTTCGTGTTCAACGAGGTGACGCGGGACTTCCAGGCGGTGACGCTGCAAGGGCAGCTCACGTGGCGGGTGACGGACCCGCGCCGGCTTGCCTCGTTGCTGGACTACTCGTTGGGCCCCTCGGGGCGCTACCGCTCGGATGACCCGGAGAAGCTGCAGGAGCGGCTGGTGCAGGTGGCGCAGGTGCGGGCGCGCTCGGTGGTGCAGGGGCTGACGCTGCGCGAAGTGCTGGTGCGCTCGGACGCCATTGAGCAGCAGGTGCTGGCGGCCCTGGCCGTGGCGGAGCCGGTGAAGGCGCTGGGCGTGGAGGTCATGGCCTTCTCGCTGCTGTCGGTGAAGCCGGCGCCGGAGATGGCGCGGGCGCTGGAGGCCGAGTCGCGCGAGGCGCTGCAGCGCGACGCGGATGAAGCCATCTACGCGCGCCGCAACGCCGCGGTGGAGCAGGAGCGGCGCATCAAGGAGAGCGAGCTGGCCACGGAGCTGGCGGTGGAGGCGCGGCAGCGGCAGATTCGCGAGGCGAAGATGGCCGCGGACATCGCGGTGGAGGAGCAGCGCGCCGCGCTGATGACGCGCTGGAGCGACAACGAGCGGCAGGCCGCGGATGCCCGCGCGTACGCGCTGGAGAAGACGCTGGCCCCCGTGCGCGGGGTGGACTGGAAGACGCTGATGGCCACGTCCGCGGGCGGTGGGGACCCGGCGCTCAACATCGCCCTGGCCTTCCGGGAGATGGCGGAGAACGCGCAGCGCATCGGCGAGCTGAACGTGTCGCCGGACCTCTTGCGCTCGCTGATGGGCGCGACGGGCCGCGAGCGCTGAGGCCGGGGAGGGGACCATGTACGAGAAAATCGTGCTCGTCACCCGCCGCACGCGCATGGCGGGCCTGGTGGAGCGCTTCAACACCAAGAAGCAGGCGAAGTTCTACGTGGAGCACGCGGGCCAGGACTTCGACGAGTTCACCCGCGAGGACGAAGCCTACCGGCGCAACGTGGACACGCTGCGGGAGTCGCTGTCCTTCGGGCTGCCGGTGCAGCAGGTGGACCGGAGCCTGGTGCCCACCTTCCTCTTCACCGGCAAGGAGGTGGTGGTCGTCGCGGGGCAGGACGGGCTGGTGGCGAACGTGGCGAAGTACGTGGGGGAGCAGCCGCTGGTGGGCGTGAATCCGGACCCGGAGCGCTTCGACGGCGTGCTCTTGCCCCATGCGGTTTCGGGCGCGCGCGGGGCGGTGCGGCGGGTGTTGGAGGGCAAGGCGGCCTTCAAGCGCGTCACCCTGGCGGAGGCGCGCCTGGAGGACGGGCAGCGGCTGCTGGCCTTCAATGACTTGTTCATCGGGGCGCGCTCGCATGTGTCCGCGCGCTACCGGCTGCGCACCGGGGACCAGGAGGAGTCCCAGTCCTCCAGCGGCGTGGTGGTGTCCACGGGCGCGGGCGCCACCGGGTGGCTGTCCTCCATCTTCAACCTGGCGCGAGGCGTGACGGCTCACGCGGGTGGGGTGCCGTGCGGGCCCGTGCGCCTGGGCTGGGAGGACCCGCGGCTGATTTTCGTGGTGCGCGAGCCCTTCGCCAGCCGTCACTCGGGCGCCAGTCTGGTGATGGGCGACGTGACGGAGGAGCGCGAGCTGGTGCTGGAGTCGCGGATGGCATCGGAGGGCGTCATCTTCAGCGACGGCGTGGAGGAGGACTTCCTCCGCTTTGGCGCGGGCGCCACCGCCCGCATCCGTCCCGCGCGGCAGCGCGCCAGACTGGTGGCGGGCTGACGGCGCGCCACCTCGCGCGGCAGCGCGGTCCGCGCGAGGCTCGCGTCCTTGCCGTCAGGGCGTGACGGTGACCTCCACCACGGGGCACGGCACTTCCACTGGGCGGAACCCGCCATTCGGAGCGGGCACCGGTTCGCCTTCCCGGGCGACGTCCATCAGCGGGCCCCGGAACGCGATGCGATACGTGCCCGGCGCCTGCAAGTCATAGTAGCGGGCGACGTCCACCTTGCCTTCCACCGACGTGCCGGGGGAGAGGGTGAGGTAGCTGTCGGCCGTGGGCGGCGCGCGCTTCGCCATGGGCCCCCGGTAGTCGAGCGAGCCGCCGCCGCGGGACACGTCGAAGATTTGGTTGAGGACGCCCTCCAGCGGCGTGTGCCAGCCGAGCACGCGCAGGGCCTGCGCCGTGGGATTGCTGAGCTCGAACACCAGCTCCACGGGTTCGCCCGCGCGCACCTGCGCCGGGCCGCTCAGCGTGCACGTCAACGTCGTTGTCATGGCCGGGGTCTCCTGCGTCGCTTCAGCGGATGGCGCCACGTCCTGCCGCGCCGCGCACGCACCGCCCAGCATTCCCAGGGACAGCACCGCGACGCCCCACCGCCTACCGGAAGAGATGAACATGGGCCCACGATAACGCGCTCGGAACGCGCGCAGCCCGGTGTTCTGCATGACGAAGCCGTTGTCCTCCGGGGCGCCGGGCCCCGGAGCCACCGCGCGCGTGCCCCTTCCGTCCGCTACTTCGCGGCGGAGGCCGGCGCGCCACCTTCCTGCGCCAGCGTGCGCACCAGCTCGAGCGCGCGCCGCACGTGCTCGCCGACGCGAAGCTGCGACTCGAAGCTGTCGCGGACGATGCCCGAGCGGTCCACCACGAAGGTGACGCGTCCGGGCAGCAGGCCCAGGAACGACGAGGACACACCGAAGGCCTCGCGCGCCTCGCCGCGCGCGTCGCTGAGCAGCTTGAAGGGCAGCCGGTGCTTCGCCGCGAAGCCTTCGTGCGAGCCCACCGAATCACCGCTGATGCCCACCACCTCCGCGCCCGCGGCGACGAAGTCCTCGTACTGGTCTCTCAGTCCGCAGGCCTGCGCCGTGCAGCCGGGCGAGTCGTCCTTCGGATAGAAGTAGACGACCAACACCTTCTGGCCCACCAAATCACGCAGCCGCACCGACTGCCCCCCCGCGCCGGTGAGGGTGAGGTCGGGTACCGCATCGCCTTGCTTCAGCAACTTCGTCTTGGCCATGACGTCCTCGCGTCGCCCCGGAGTCAGGCCGGTGCGTTCAACGCCGGGCACATCCCATCCGGCCCGCCGCGTCCCCACAAGTAATCCGCCGTGCCGAAAACGGGCGTCAAAGACGACCTCCGGATGCCTGCTCGCCGCCCTGGCGGTTGATACGGCGCCTAATGATTGGCGCCCATCTCAACGCATCCTGAAAGTCGCCGCCGCATCTCATAGAGTGTGGGGGAAGCGGTGTCGCTCCCCCGTCCGGCAGGCGACAGCCCTGTGCGCGGCCGGACCCGAAATTTCGGGCATCACCGCTGTGGTCGTCTTAGCTTTCGAGGTAGGAAGAGGCAGCTTAGGTCAGAGGTCAGGGCGGAAACTTTCGCCGGAGTTGCGTGGCGCAGCGTTCAGGCGTAGGACGCAGCTTCGGGGGGTTGGTCAGGAGCGGACATGGTCGGCCTCGTCGTCGCAGCGCACGGACGTCTGGCGGAGGAGCTGGTCTCCACCGCGGAGCAGATCGTGGGAGAGCTTCCCGCGGTGGCAACCTGCAACATCGAGCCTGGGACTCCTGTCGAGGATATCCGGGCGAAGATGAAGCAGGCGATTGCCCGCGTGGATGAGGGTGCGGGTGTCATCATCCTGGCCGACCTCTTCGGAGGTACGCCCTGTAAGGAGTCGCTGATGATGTGTCAGCGAATGAATGTGGAGGTCCTTGCTGGCGTCAACCTGCCCATGCTGCTGAAGGCGAACTCGCTCCGCTCGGAGGAGCTGTCGCTACCGGAGATGGCCAACCAGCTGGCTTCCCACGGCCAGCGCAACATCACCTGCGCATCCGCCCTGCTTCGCGAGGCACAGCAGCCGCGAACTTGACGGACCCGCGCGGGTCGGCGATTCGAGACTGCCGTGATCACCCTGGTCCGCGTCGACAACCGCCTCATCCATGGTCAGGTCGTCGAGGCCTGGCTCCCGTTCCTCAAGGTCTCCCGAGTGGTCGTCGCGGATGACGAGGCGGCCTCCAGCCCTCTCATCCGAGCGGCCATGGCCCTGGCCGTGCAGAGCGCCATCGAGGTGCAGATTCTGCCCCTGTCCCAGGTGGACTTCGCCGCCCTGTCCAAGGACGGGGCGCGCACCCTGGTGTTGCTGAGGGATGTGGCCTCGGTGCCCTTCGCGCACGCGCATGGGCTGGCGATGGATGAGCTGAACCTGGGCAACGTGCACTTCGGCACCGGCCGCAGGCAGGTCTCCCCGTCCGTCTTCCTGGCGGAGGCCGAACTGAAGACGCTCCAGCAACTGGCCGACCAGGGCGTCCGGGTGACGGCCCGCGCGGTGCCCGCCGAGAAGCCCGTGGACCTGCCGGACCTCCGCGAGCGGTGGGCGAAGGCCGGGTGAGCGCGTGAGCGTCGTCTGGACCCAGGTGGCGCTCGCGGGGCTGTGGGGCGGACTGGTGGCGCTGGAGCGCAAGGCGTTCCTCCAGGCCATGCTGTCCCGGCCCCTGGTCGCCGCCACGGTCATGGGCGCCCTGCTCGATGACGTGGCGTCGGGCCTGGCCATTGGCATGCTCCTGGAGCTGTTCTTCCTGGGCACCGCCAACCTGGGCGCCGCGCTGCCGGAGAACGACACCCTGGCGGCCACCGGCGCCAGCGCCGCCGCGGCCACGCTGTCCGCGGCCACGGGCGCGGGCTCCACGCCGGCCATCTGGGCGCTCGCCGTGCTGCTCTTCATCGGCCTGGGGCGCGTGGGCCGCAGGGGTGACCGGCTGCTGGAGGGCTACACGGCGCGGCTGGCCCGGGTGGCGCTGGCCTCCGCGGAGGCGGGGAACCTCACCCGCGCCATGCGGCAGAACCTGTGGGGCATGTGGCCCCACTTCGCCGTGTACGGCGCGCTGACCGCGCTCTGCGCGCTGCTGGGCTTCTTCATCGAGCCGCTGCTCCAGGCGCTGCCCCCCGTGGTGGTGCGCGGGCTCGCGTGGGCCTGGCCGGCCATGGCGTCCGTGGCGGCGGCCATCGCGGCGCAGGGCAGCCACGCGCGGCGCGCGCCGCTCTACGCGGGGCTGGGCGCGGCGGTGGTGACGGTGTCCGTCGTGTGTGTCCTCCTCCTGGAGGACCGATGAACACGCCCCAGGCCGCGCTCTCCTTCGGCGTGCTGCTGCGCGTCTTCCTGCGCTCGCTCTTCCTCCAGGCGTCGTGGAACCCCAAGGGCATGCAGAACCTGGGGCTGGCCTACGCCGTCTACCCCGCGCTGATGGCGCTGTACCCGCGGGGGCCCGCGCGCGAGGAAGCGGTGCGCCGGCATCTGGTCTTCTTCAACACGCACCCCTACGTCGCGGCGGCGATTGTCGGCGGCGTCATCAACCACGAAGAGCGCATCGCCCGGGGCGAGGAGACGCCGGACAAGGTGGTGGCCTTCAAGGCCGCGCTCATGGGGCCCCTGGCCGCGCTGGGGGACGGCTTCTTCTGGCTGTCCCTCAAGCCCGCGACGGGGGCGGTGAGCGCCGCGCTGGTGCCGCTGCTGGGGGTGTGGGCGGTGCCGCTGTTCCTGGTGCTCTACAACCTGGTGCACCTGCTGCTACGGGTTCGCCTGTATTGGCTGGGCCTGACACTGGGTGACAGGCTGGTGGAAGCAGTGGCTCGCGCCAACCTCCCCGCGCGGGGGGCCCGGCTGCGGGCGGTGGCGGCGGCGAGCGCGGGCGGTGTGGCCGCCTGGCTGGCGGTGTCATTCGGGGCCAACGCGGGTGGGCTGTATGCGCCCCTGCTGGCGGCTGGGTGCCTGGCCCTGGGGGTGGCGTCCTACGTGCTGGTCAGCCGTCGGGTGCCGAACTACGTGGTGCTCTATGTCGCGGCGGGCCTGGCCTGCGTGGCGGGAGCATTCCTCTAAGGAGAGTGGGAGTCGCGATGGCAAGCGTGGTCGAAGGGACATACGAGATCATCAACGCGCTGGGGCTGCACGCCCGGGCCGCGGCGCAGATGGTCAAGGTGGCCAACCGGTTCAAGAGCGAGGTCACCATCGAAGCCCAGGGACAGCAGGCCAATGCCAAATCCATCATGGGCGTGCTGATGCTCGCGGCGGCCCAGGGCACCCAGGTGAAGCTCACCTGCAAGGGCGACGACGCGGAGGCCTGTCTCCAGGAGCTGGCGAAGCTCATTGGAGACCGGTTCGGCGAGGCGCAGTGAAGGGTCTTTCGAAAAACGCGGTAGACGGACAGGAGCGGAAGGAACCGTGAGCAGCCAGGCCACCCCCACTTTGAGGTTGTTGGGCATCGGCGCCTCTCCCGGCGTGGCGGTGGGGCACGCCTTCATCCTGGACCGCAAACGCATCCGCACGCCCAAGCTGCGGCTGGCGGAGGCGGAGGTCGAGCCCGAGCGGATGCGGATGAAGACGGCCATCGACCTGTCCGACCGCCAGCTCGCCGAGCTGAAGGACCAGATTACGCGCACCGAGGGCAGCGACCACGCCCTCATCCTGGAGGCGCACCGGTTGATGCTCCACGACCCCATGCTCGTGGACGAGGTGAACCGGCTCATCATCGAGGACCGCATCAACGCCGAGTGGGCCGTCCGGCGGGTGGCGCGCAAAATCAAGCACCTGTTCGACAACATCCCGGACGAGTACTTCCGCGAGCGCCGCTCGGACGTGGACTACGTCGCCGACCGCATCATCCGCAACCTGATGGGGCAGGTGGTGGACGAGGAAGTGGAGGTCCCCGCGCAGGCCATCGTCGTCGCGCACGACTTGTCCCCGGCGGACGCGGCGCTGATGGCGCGCAGCGGCCGGGTGGGGGGCTTCGTGACGGACCTGGGTGGCCAGACGAGCCACACCGCCATCGTCGCCCGCGCCCGGGAGACGCCCGCGGTGGTGGGCGCCGGCCGGGCCAGCGAACAGATTTCGCCGGGCGACCTGGTGGCCATGGATGGCATCCGGGGCGTGGTGCTGGTGAACCCCTCGGACGAACAGCTCGCCGTCTTCCGCGAGGAGCAGCGCCGCCACCAGGAGAGCGAGCGGCTGGCCCTGGCGACCAAGGATTTGCCCGCGGTCAGCACCGACGGCTTCCAGATTCGCCTCTACGGCAACATCGAGTTCCTGGAGGAAATCCCCTCGCTGCTGGCGCACGGCGCGGAGGGCATTGGCCTGTACCGCACCGAGTTCATGTTCCTGGACCGGAAGACGGCGCCCACCGAGGAGGAGCACTACCGCGCCTACCGCCAGGTGCTGGAGGCCATGGGCGGACGCCCCGTCACCATCCGCACCTTGGATTTGGGCGGCGACAAGGTGCCGGGCAAGACGAAGCACGAGAAGGAACCCAACCCGGCCATGGGCCTGCGGGCCATCCGTTACTGCCTGTCCAACCGGGAGCTGTTCCGCACCCAGCTGCGCGCCGTGCTGCGCGCCAGCGTGCACGGCAACCTGCGGCTGATGTTCCCCCTCATCTGCGGGGTGAGTGAGCTGCGCGAGGCCCGCAGCGAGCTGGAGGCCTGCCGCACGGAGCTGGGCCGCGCGGGGGTGCCCGTGGGCAAGCGCTTCCCCGTGGGCATCATGGTGGAGACGCCCAGCGCGGCCACCATCGCCGACCGGCTGGCCCAGGAGGCGGACTTCTTCTCGGTGGGGACCAACGACCTCATCCAGTACTCGCTGGCCATCGACCGCCAGAATCGCGAGGTCGCCTACCTCTACCGGCCCCTCCACCTGTCCGTGCTCCGGCAACTGCGCGGCATCATCGACGCGGGCCGGGCGGCCAACATCCCCGTGTCCATGTGTGGGGAGATGGCGGGAGATCCGCTCTACACGCTGATGCTGCTGGCGCTGGGCTTCGACGAGCTGTCCATGACGTCGGGGCAGATTCCGGTGGTGAAGCGCTTCCTGCGCCGGGTGAGCCGCGTGGACGCCATGGAGCTGCTGCAGAACGCCATGGAGCTGACCACGGCGGAGGAAATCGAGCGCTACGTGCGCACGGAGATGGACCGCCGCTTCAGTGAGACGATGGAGCCGGGCGCGCCGGGTGTAGGGAACGCGGAGCCCACGGACCACGAGCCCTCCGAGCACGGGGGCGCCGCCCTCGGGACGGAACACGGCTTGACGCCGCCGCGCCCGTGAGGGCGGAGCGGACGGCGGTGGCTTGCCAACATGCCTACCGGACCCGGAGGGGATTCCGGACGCGAGCCGTCGTGTGCACCTTGCCGGGACGAGCGCAGGGGCTCGCTCCAGGAGCAAGCATGTTCAATCCCGCGAACATCCAGATGGGTATGACCGCGAGAGACCGGGACGGTGAGAAGGTCGGCACCATCATCGCCGCGGACGCGGCGGGTTTCTTCATCGGCAGGGGGCGCCTCTTCACGCGCGACTGCCGGAGGTCCTTCTCGGATGTGGCGGACATCGACGGCGAGGATGTCTACCTGCGTGAGGAGTTGTCGCACCTGCCGGACCTCAAGCCGGAGGCCCTGGCGCCCGCGCGGCGCGCCTCCACCACGGCGGGCCTGCCGCTCCAGCACGATTTGACGGGCGGACTGGGCTGGGCGTACGACGACGCCGACGAAGAGCCCCCGGTGTCGTCTTCGGCCCGGGAGCCCTCCGGCATGGCGCGGCAGTGGGCCAGCGGGGAGGGCGAAGCGGCGCCTCGTCGCGAGGCGCCTTCCTCGGAGGCGCGGCGGCACACGCGCCACTGAGCGGCCGCCGCGGCGTGGCTCACCAGCTCGACTTGATGACGCCGGGAATCTCTCCCCGGAGCGCCTTCTCACGGAACGCGATGCGCGACAGGCCGAAGCGCCTCAGGTTGCCCCGAGGCCTCCCCGTCAGCGCGCAGCGGTTCGTCACGCGGTTGGGGTTCGCGTCGCGGGGCAGGGCCGCCAGCGCGTCCTGCGCCGCCCGCCGCTCCTCATGAGACAGGGTGAGGTCGCGGATGCTTGCCTTCAGCGCCGCGCGGCGCTTCGCGTACTTCGCGACCAGGGCCTTGCGCTGCTCGTTGCGCGCGACCTTGCTCTTCTTCGCCATGGCTGTGTCTTTCTCGCTCAGGGGCTTGGGGGAGGGACGACGTTGAGGTGGGAGGGCGGCGCCGGGGCTTCGTCCGCGTCGTCCGCCGCGACGTCGACGAGCAGCGGGGGCGCGAACTCACGGCCATGAGGCTGGTGCCGCGCGGCGGCCCGGAGGCGGGGCGGACAGGTGGAGCGTCCATCGCGGCGGCGCATCAGAGCTTCACTCCCTCCGCGAGCAGCTCCCGCACCACGCGGTCGATGCCGCGCTGGTTGATGATGCGGATGCCGTGCGCGCTCACTCGCAGCTTCACGAAGCGGTTCATGCTGGGCACCCAGAAGCGGTGCCACTGGAGGTTCGGCAGCGAGCGCCGCTTGTGCCGGTTGTTGGCGTGGGAGACGGTGTTGCCGACGAGCGGCCGCTTTCCGGTGACCTGGCAGACCTTCGACATGGAGAGTTCCTCTTAGAGTGCTTCAATGGAAAGAAAGAGCCGCCGCTGGCCACTGTCGGCGATGGCGGGGGAGCGGTGCACGGCGCCGTTGCCCTGGTTGCCGGGCCAGGACTCGCCCTTGAGGAGCGCCACGTCGAAGCGCTCCAACGCGTGGACGGGCTCGCCGCGCGCGACGTGCGCGTTCTCCAGCCACTCGGTGGCGGGCCCCGCGTAGGTGCAGAGCAGCCGGACGCCCACGCGGTCTACGTGGAAGGCTGGACACATGGCGCTGGCCAGGATGTGGAGGCGCACGCCCAGTTCGGCCGCGCCGAACAGGTCCGTGTAGAGGCGCAGCAGGAAGTGCACGTCCGCGAGCCAGGCCTCGAACTGGGGGCCCTGCGGGAGTCCGTCCAGCCAGCGCCGCAAGTCCGGCGCGTCGGCCCGCACGCGGGCGATGACGTCCAGCTCGCGCGTGGCCGCCACGTCGCTGAGCCAGTGCGCCAGGGGCGTGTCCAGCCCCCGGCGCCACACGCAGAGGTTGAGGTCCTCTCGGTAGATGTCCGCGAGCTCCTCGGGCGTCCACACGAAGGCCTGCGCGGGAAATGCGCGGGGGCGGAGGGCGGGCTGCATCAGGCGTGCTCCTCGTCCTCGTCCGTCCGCTGCACCTGCCATTCGGGGAACGGGTCTTCCAGGCGCGCCCAGTGCTGGGGCCCGCGCGCCAGCTCCGCCGGCGTGAGCAGGCAGGCCTCGAGCAGCCGTGCCATCTCCTCGTGGTCCGCGTCCTGGGTGATGAAGACGATTTCCTGCCGCCGGTCGCCGTGCGGGCCCACGCACTCGCGCTCGATGTCGGCGCGCGCCTGGGCCTCCTCCGGCCACTCGGCGCGGGGCATCGCGTCCCACCACACGCCGCCGGGCTCGAAGCTGCAGGCGCCGCCCGCCTGGGCCCAGACGCCGGCGATGTCCATCCGCGTGGCGAGCCAGAAGAAGCCCTTGGAGCGCAGCACGCCCTTCCAGCTCTCGTGGATGAAGTCCCACAGCCGCGCGGGGTGGAAGGGCACGCGGCTTCGGAAGACGAAGCTGCGGATGCCGTAGGTCTCCGTCTCCGGCGTGTGCTCGCCCCGCAGCTCCTTGAGCCAGCCCGGGGCGCGCCGCGCGCGCTCGAAGTCGAAGCGGCCGGTATTGAGCACGGCGGAGGGGGGCACTCGGCCCCGCTCGGAGGTGACGAGGTTCGCTTCCGGGTTGAGCTTGCGCAGGATGTCCTTGAGCCGGGCCAGCTCCTCCGCCGGGACGAGGTCCGTCTTGTTGAGGACGAGCACGTCCGCGAACTCCACCTGCTCCACCAGCAGGTCCACCACGGTGCGCTCGTCCTCGTCCGCCGCGGCCAGTCCGCGCGCCGCGAGGTCATCCGCGGCGTTCCAATCCCGCAGGAAGTTGAGGGCGTCCACCACCGTGACGAGCGTGTCCAGCCGCGCCACGTCCGACAGGCTCTGCCCCTGCTCGTCCGTGAAGGTGAACGTCTCCGCGACGGGCAAGGGTTCGGAGATGCCGGTGGATTCGATGAGCAGGTAGTCGAAGCGGCCCTCCCGGGCGAGCCGGGAGACCTCCAGCAGCAGGTCCTCGCGCAGCGTGCAGCAGATGCAGCCGTTGGACAGCTCCACCAGCTTCTCGTCCACCCGGCTCAGCGCGCCGCCCGTCTTCACCAGCCGACCGTCGATGTTCACCTCGCTCATGTCGTTGACGATGACCGCCACCCGCAGGCCCTCCCGGTTCTGGAGGACGTGGTTGAGCAGCGTCGTCTTGCCCGCCCCCAGGAAGCCGGAGAGCACCGTGACGGGCAGCCGGGTCGCGGGCACCGTCACGGCTTGCCCTCCACGAACAGCACATGCTTGCGCACGCGCGGGTCGTACTTCTTCAGCTGGAGCTTCTCCTGCGACTTCCGCTTGTTCTTCGTCGTCGTGTAGACGTAGCCAGTCCCCGCCGACGACACGAGCTGGATGATGGTGCGGTTTCCCTTGGGCATGGTGGGCTCCGGCCGCCGCGGAGTCAGGCCGGGACGGTGGTAGTGGTTTCCTGGGTGTTGTTGTAACCAAGTTGCGTTAATGGCGCAAGCAACAGCGCGGGCCGGACGTCCGGGGAGCGGGCGTCGCTAAACCTCGGCGTCTTCGTCCACGTCGCGCGTCGCGCTCCGCCGCTGGCGGTAGCGTCTGATGACGCGCTCCAGGGGGCGCAGGCCCGCCAGGCACAGCAGGGCAATGGCCATGGTGGTGAGGGCGGCGAAGTAGAAGCCCAGGCCGGCGGCCAGGCCCACGGAGGCGGTGAGCCAGAGGTTGGCCGCCGTCGTCAGGCCCTTCACCTGGCCGTTGTGGCGCAGGATGACGCCCGCGCCCAGGAAGCCGATGCCCACCACCACCTGGCTGGCGATGCGGCCAATGTCGCCCCGGGTGCCCTCGGGCGTGCCGGAGCCCAGCGCCACTTCGATGAAGACGCTGGCCAGGGTGAAGCAGCACGCGCCCAGGCAGACGAGGATGTGGGTGCGCAACCCGGCCGCCTGGCCGCGCACCTCACGCTCCAGGCCCAACACGCCCCCCAGCAGGGCGGCCAGGGCCAGTCTCAGCGCGACGGTCCGCTCATCCACGAGCGGGGAGCCTACTCACCCAGCTCGATTTTCTCGTCCTTGTCCGCTTCGCTCAGTTCGGGATTGGGCAAGGTGTCCAGCGCGGCCGTCAGCAGCTTGCTGGAGGGCACCACGTAGGGCGCCACTTCTTCACCCAGCTCCTGGACGTACTGGCTCACGCGCTGCGCGTAGTCCTCGTCCTTGGTGTTCCAGCTCCCGGCGGCGTCGGCGGCCCAGACCTCTTCGCCGTCGCGGCAGCGCACCAGCTTCGCGCTCACCGCGGCCTCCGCGCCGCTGCCCCGGAGCTGAATCTGGGGGGACAGCCAGAGCACGCCCTCCAGCCCCTCCACGCACAGGGCCTTGAACGTGGCGTCCGTGGGCACGTCGGGCAGCGCCGCGCTCTCCTTCACCAGGAAGTCGCGGTTCTGGTTCACCCACTGGCGGGCGATGAGGCTCCACAGCTCGCCCACGGCGACCTTGCCGTCGGGCAGCGGCTGCGTCACCACCACCAGGCGCTTCACCTGGTGCTTGTCCACCGTGTCGTAGTCACCGCGCAGCCGCTGATTCTTCACCGCGGAGCATCCGGACAGCAGGCCCAGCCCGAGCACGGGCAACAGTCGCTTCATCATGATGTCCCTCTCCCGGCCCCCTCCCGCGGGAAGGGGGCCTCCTTCAGGTGCACGCCCGGGCCAGGGCGGCTCAGGCCGCCTTCGGCTCGGAGTCCTTGCCACCGCCAGCCGCGCCGCCCCCACCCGAGGACGCGCCCGACTCGCGCTGACGCCGGTCGTACATGAGCTGCATCACCGCGGCCAGCACCGTGAAGGACACCACCAGCGTGGTGATGAGGCCAATGCACGCGACCAGACCCATGGAGCGCAGGCCGTTGTGGGCCGCGGCCAGCAGCGCCGCGAAGGCCACCACCGCGGTGAGCGTGGAGGACGCGACGGCCGCTCCCACGCTGCGCAGGGCCACCAGGGGGGAGGTGCCCTCCAGGAAGCGGTGGAGCAGGTACAGGCCGTGACTCACCCCGAAGCCCAGGAGGATGGGCAGGATGATGATGTTCATGAAGTTCAGGCGCAGCCCCGTCAGCGCCATGATGCCCAGCATCATCGCCACGCCCACGCCCAGCGGAATCACGGACGCCAGCGCCAGCTTCGCGTTGCGGAAGTCCAGGAAGTGCATGGCCAGAATCCAGAGCGCGGTGAGCACCACCGTCACCTTGCCGTCCCAGAGGACGATGCGCGCCAGCCGCGCGTAGAGCTGCGTGGCGCCCGCGGCGCGGAACTCCTTCTCCACCGTGGGGGCCTTGGGGTCCCACGCGTCCTGGTCATACCTGCCCGGCGTGTACGCGGCCTTGATGACCTTCGTCTCGTCGGAGAACTTCAGCATCTTCTGGCCGTCCAGCAGGTCCACGCTCGCGTAGATGAACGTGAGGTAGCCGTGGTTCTCCGGCTTCGCGGAGGGCAGGTTGCGGAACTGGGCGGTGTAGTTGGGCGGCACGCCGTGGACGTCGAAGGGCCTGGCGTCCAGCACCTTCTTGAAGAAGTCCGCGTTGGCCTGCATCTCCGGCGGCAGCGCGGCGACGGAGAAGCCTTCGTCCTCCAACTGCTGCATCTCCGCCTTCCACTCCTCCAGCACCTTGGCGTTGGCCGCGGCCGTCTCCGCCGGGGGCACGAAGGTGAAGATGCTCACCACCTGGTCGATGGAGGGGTACTTCTCCGGGTTCTGCGTCAGCTCCCGGTACACACCCTCGGCCTCGTCCAGGTCCTTGGTGTAGATGGCCATCGGGTCGCTGGAGATGTTGAAGCGCTCGTTGATTTCGTCCTGGAGCAGCACGGACGACATGCCGTCGGGGATGAGCGCGCGGGTGTTGTAGTTGAAGCTCACGCCGTACTTGAGGCGCTCGAAGAAGCCCAGCTCCACGCCCTTGGGCGGCTCCTCCGAACCGGCCCAGGGCACCGCGGCGGCGCAGATGAGCGCGACGATGGTGGTGCTGATGCCCAGCACCCACTTCGGCTTGGGGATGCGCAGCTCCTTGCCGGTGGTGGCGGAGTTGGTGGGCGGCGGCTTCATCACGCCGATGAGCTTCTGGGGCAGCTCCGGGTTGATGCGGCCGGCCAGCGCCAGAATCGCCGCGCTCCAGCAGAACAGCGTCAGGCCCAGGATGAGCGTGCCCGCGCCGGCCAGGAAGCCGAACTGGCTGAAGCCGCGGAACTCGCTGACCATCAGCACGAAGAAGGAGCCCGCCGTCACCACCGCGGCCACCGCGGCCGGACGGCCCGCGTTCATCACCGCGTCCCGGATGGCCACGTCATACGGCTTGCCCGCGCCCAGCTCCAGCCGCGTGCGGAAGACGAAGTGGATGCCGTAGTCGATGCCGAAGCCGAGCAGGATGCCGCCCAGGATGGACGTAATCATGTTCAGTTCACCCACCGTCGCGTAGGTGAAGCCCAGCGTGTACAGCGTGCCCACCACCGTCCCCGTCACGACGAGGAACGTGGGCGCCAGCTTGCGGAAGAAGAGGATGGTGATGAGGAAGATGGCACCCAGGGCGATGAGCGTCACCGGCTCCAGCGACTCTTCAATCGCGTAGGAGTCATCCACCGTCGTCTTGTACGAGCCGGTGAAGCCGTAGGCGATGCGCTCCCCGTCGCCCATCCGCTGGTAGTCCTCCTCCAGCTTCACCTTGCCCGGCTGCGCGGAGTACGCGTCGAGCTGGCCCTTGAGCCGCTCCAGGTAGGCCTTCGTCTTGCCGATTTCGGTGTTGTCCCACATCGGCTTGACGAGCAGCAGGAGCATCTTCTTGTCGTCGGAGATGTTGTAGTCGTCGCGGATGCTCTTCTTTCCAATGGAAGAGTACTTGTCGACCAGGTCCTGCATGTTCAGCTCGACGGGCTCGGAGCCGCCCAGGTCGATGAAGAACGGGTTGCTGCGCTTCAGCTTGTCGCGCAGGAACGCCATGATGCGGCGCTTGCCCTCGACCAGGTCCTCCGTCTTCACGAAGAGGACCATGTTCTGCTGGATGAACTCGACGGGCAGCTTGTAGGAGACGTTGCGGACGTACTCCGTGTCCTCCTGCATGAGCGTCGCGAGGTCGTCGGCGGTGCGCTTGAGCGCGGCCTCATCCGACGAGCGCAGGGCGACCATGAGGAAGCCGCTGCCGCCCACCATGTCGATGACCTGCTTGACGTCCTTCACCTCGTCCAGGTCCTGGGAGATGAGGTCGAGCTGGTTGGAGTTGATGTGCAGCTTCGACGTCCCCCACAGCGACACGGCCAGCACGGCCAGCATCACCAGGAGGACGGCCCCGGGCCTGCGGACCAGCAGTCCGGCGAAGGCTTGGGCGAATCGGGAGTGGGAGTTCGGGTTTCTATCGCCGCTCATGCGGCGGTGACCCTACCGGCAAACGCCCGGGCCTGAAAGGCAAAGCCCGGCCGCCAGGCCGCTGCCCTGCCGCGGACGCCCGCGTCATGCCGGGGGGCGCCCCAGGCCCGTGCTCAGGGGGCGGGCGGCGCGGAGACCCGCAGCACGTCGTTTTCCGGTTCCTTGGGGGGCAAAAGGAACGAGCGCGGGTCCTTCACGAGGTGCGCGAGCACCGCGCGCAGGAAGGGCAGGGCCTCGCGGGTCGGGACGTCCCGGGCGCGGACGGCCACCCCCAGCGCGAGCGAGAAGGACACCCCGAAGTTGATGAGGCCGGTGAGGGACATGCCCGCCAGCGCGGCCAGGAACTCCGGCTGGAGCACCGCGCCAGGCCCCAGCGCCGTGCCCGCCAGGGAGAGCGAGCCGAGCACGAAGGTGACGTGGCGCACGTCCAGCCCCAGCCCGAAGAAGCCGCCCACCACCGGCCCCAGGGACAGCAGGAAGCCCAGCGTCACGTTGGCCCCCAGGCCGGAGGCCGCGTGCTGGAAGCCCTCCGCCAGCCGCCGGGCGCGCGCCTCTCCCAGAAGCCGCCGCAGCACGCGGTGGTGGGCCAGCGCCTCGGGCAGCCGCCGGTACACCACGAAGTTCTCCAGCCACCCGCCCGCCACGCTGCTCATCCACAGCATGACGCCCGTCATGGCGGCGAATATCAGCGTGCCGCTCTTCCACGGGTGCAGGGAGGCCACCGTGGCCTGGGCCTTGGCCGGGCTCATGAAGGCCTGGCCGGTGCTGAGCTGGTACCCCAGCGCGAACACGACGGCCGCAGGGGCCACCACGCCCAGGTTGCCCACGAAGGCCGCCAACTGGGAGCGGGTGATGCGCGGGATGAGCTCCACCAGGCTCGCCAGCCGCTCACCCCGGGCGCCTTCGCCCACCGCGCCCGCGAGCGTGGCCGCCGTCACGGACGGCTGCTTGGTGGCCAGGGTGAAGCCCAGCGCCTGGATGAGGAGGAAGGCCAGGGCGTAGTTGAGGCCCACGGCCAGGAAGGTGAAGAAGGGCGCCAGCATCAAGCCCGACAGGAACGTCTTGTGGGCCACCGCCACCGCCGTCACCAGCCCGCCGCCCGCCGCGGAGTGCACCAAGGCGTGGAAGCCCTCGCGGGTGCTGGTGATGTAGTGCTCGCCGGAGTGCCCCGCGCGTTCAATGACCTTGCGCGCCAGCATCCGCACGTTGCGCTTCACCAGCTCCACCACGGAGCGGTCCGCGTGCGCGCGCCGCAGCAGGTCCGACACCAGCGTCATGGCCTCGCGCCAGCGCGGCTCGCCCCGAGCGGCCCCCAGCACGCGGGCAATGGCCTCCATGCGCTCCAGGACCCGGTGGATGCGCTCCAGCCGGTACACCAGGTCCACGCTGACGCCCGCGTCCTCCAGGTGGCGTGACACGCTGCCCACCACCTGGCGGCAGTCCGCCACGCATTGCGACAAGTCCCGCAGCGTGTCCGCCGCCGCGTCGCGCGCGAGGACGGCGTCACAGACCAGCCGCATCCGCAGGAAGGGCGAGGCGCGGAAGGACGTCTCCGGGCTGCGGTCGCGCACGTCCTCGGCCATGCCCAGGGCCGCCGCCTGCACCGCCAGCAGCAGCAGCGCGTCCATCAGGTCCGCGCGCACGCGGGCGGCGGGCATGGGCTCTGGCGACGCGGGTTCGCCGACCAGCGCCGCGAGCTGCGCGAGCCGCGCGGGGGCCAGCCGCGCCAGCCAGTCCGCGTCGTCCGGGTCCGGGCACAGGCGCAAGAGCAGCTCCGACAGCTTGCCGGGCTCCGGAGGGGCGGGCAGCAGTGAACGGGCGAGCCGGTCCGACGCCTCCGCGAAGAAGCCCTGTCCTGCGGGCAGGCCCACCTGGGCGAAGAGCTTGAGGCCCCGGCTTCCCTCGAACACGGCGGACACCAGCCTTGTGAGGGCCGCGCGCATGGCGGGCTCGCCGTCCAGCACGCGCACCATCAGGGCCAGCCGGCTGTCGGCGGCGGAGACCTCCGGTTCGGAGGCGTCCACCAGCGCGTGGGCGGGGATGCGCTCGCGCAGCCACTGCATCCAGCGCTCCACCCACTGGAGCCGGCCCTCCAGGGCGCCCTCGGGCACGTCGCACAGCAGCCGGTACAAGTCCCGCACGGCGGAGTGGCCCGGCGCCCGGGGCGCGTACTGCATGCAGAACGCGTCCACCTCACGAGCGGAGGGCTGCGCCCTGGGGGCGGGGGGCTGCGCGAGGGCGGGGTCGGTCATCGGCCAGGGACGAGGGGGGAGGCGACTCTACGCGATGCGCGGACCCCGCGAAAACAGCGGGCGGCCGGGCAGCCTGGTGGCCCGGCCGCCGGGCAGGTGCGGGCTACTTCTTCTTCACCTTCGCCAGCTCCGCGCGCATGCGCTCCAGCAAGAGGTCCCAGCCGCCCTTCGCCATCAGCGGCGTCACCTGCGTATCCCGGATGTCCTGGAGCATGGACGAGCCCAGCACCGTCACGTCCACGACCTTCCAGGCGGCGGCCTCCTTCACCAGCCGGTACTTGAGCTTCATCTCCTGCGTCTTCAGCGGGTGCTTGATGAAGACGGTGGAGGCCACCGTGGCCTCGGCGCCCTGCACCTGGGAGGGCTCGTAGGTGATGGTGTCCAGGTTCTTGAAGTTCTCCCGCACGCGAGGGAAGGCGATGTTCGCGAAGAGGTCCTGGAACAGCGTGACGAACTCCTTGCGCTGCGCGGCGGTGCCCTTGTCCCAGTTGTCGCCGAGGAGGAACTTGCCCTGCTCCTCGCTGCCGAAGTGCTTGAGGGCCAGGGCGTCGCGCTCGTAGCGCACGGACTGCACCACGGTCTTCACCGGCTTGGCGATGGGGTCGTCCTTCGCGGCGAGCGCGGGGAGGGCGACGGCGAAGGTGGCCAGGAAGGCGAGGGTACGGTAGCGGGCGTTCATGTCGGGCTGTTCCTCCAGAGCGGATGCGCGGACGTCTGTTAGCCCAAGGGAACGTCCGGCGCCTCGCGAAATTCATGCTGGGGCGGGGAGCGGCCATGCGGCCGTCGTCGCCGGGTCGCCAGGCGCTGGCGGGTTCCGAAAAGTTGAATGATGCGGCCCGCTTGCGCGTTTGACTCCTCTAGGACGCCACGTTTAGTGTCCGGCTTTCGCGCACTGTCAGCGCAGCCTCTGAGACGACATGCCTACCGACTTCCTGTTCACGTCTGAATCCGTCACTGAAGGCCACCCGGACAAGATCGCCGATCAGATCTCCGACGGTGTGCTGGATGCCATCATCGCCAAGGACCCTCAGGCGCGCGTCGCCGTGGAGACGCTCGTCAAGACGGGCCTCGCCATCGTCGCGGGTGAGGTGACGACGAACTGTTACGTGGACATCCCGAAAATCGTCCGCAGCACCATCTGCCGCATCGGGTACACCGACAGCGCCATGGGCTACGACGGCAACACCTGCGGCGTCATGGTGGCCATCGAAGGGCAGAGTCAGGACATCGCCCGGGGTGTCGACAACAAGAAGGACCAGGGCGCCGGCGACCAGGGCATGATGTTCGGCTTCGCCTGCGACGAGACGCCGGAGCTGATGCCGGCCCCCATCCACTACGCCCACGCCCTCACCCGCCGCCTGGCGGACGCGCGCCGCAAGCAGCACCCGTGGATTCGCCCGGACGGCAAGAGCCAGGTGACGGTGGAGTACCGCGAAGGCCGCCCCGTCCGCATCGACGCGGTGGTGGTGTCCACGCAGCACTCGGATGAGGTCTCCAACAAGAAGATTCAAGAGGCCATCCGCGAGGACGTCATCGCGAAGGCGCTGCCCAAGAAGCTCATCGACAACAAGACGAAGTTCTTCATCAACCCCACCGGCCGCTTCGTGGTCGGTGGCCCCATGGGCGACTCCGGCCTGACGGGCCGGAAGATCATCGTGGACACCTACGGCGGCATGGGCCGTCACGGTGGCGGCGCGTTCAGCGGCAAGGACCCGTCCAAGGTGGACCGCTCGGCCGCGTACATGGGCCGGCACATCGCCAAGACGGTGGTGGCCGCGGGCCTGGCCCGGCGCTGCGAGGTGCAGGTGTCCTACGCCATCGGCGTGGCCGAGCCCGTCAGCGTCATGGTGGAGACCTTCGGCACCGCCACGGTCCCGGAGGAGCGCATCGCCCTGGCCGTCCGCAAGACGTTCGGCCTGCGCCCGCGCGAAATCACCGAGTACCTGAACCTGCTGCGGCCCATCTACCAGAAGACCGCCGCCTACGGGCACTTCGGCCGCACGGAGAAGGAGTTCTCCTGGGAGCGCATCGAGGAGAAGAAGGACGCGCTGCGGGATGCCGCCAAGGGCGCCACGCCGTCGGGTAGCCGCCGCCTGAAGGCCGTCTGAGGCAGGGCGCTTCGATTCGGGCCTCACGCCGCCTCGCCGGCGCGTGAGGGCCCGCAAGCACACGGGCCGCTTCCCAGGGAGGGAGGCGGCCCGTGGTGCTTCAAGGCTTCCGCCAGGGCGGGCCCTCGCCCCGGGACAGGCGGGCGAGGGCGACAGCGGACCGCTCAGTAGCGGTAGGTGTCCGGCTTGTACGGGCCGGAGGTCTTCACGCCGATGTAGTCGGCCTGCTCCTGGCTCAGCTCGGTGAGCTGCGCGTTGAGCTTCTTGAGCTGGAGGCGAGCGACCTTCTCGTCCAGGTGCTTGGGCAGCACGTACACCTTGCCGACCTCGTAGTTGGCGCTCTGCGAGTACAGCTCAATCTGCGCGATGGTCTGGTTCGCGAACGAGCTGGACATCACGTAGCTGGGGTGGCCGGTGCCGCAGCCCAGGTTCACCAGCCGGCCCTTGGCCAGCAGGATGATGCGCTTGTTGTCCGGGAAGATGACGTGGTCGACCTGCGGCTTGATCTCCTCCCACTGGTACTTCTCCAGGGCGGCGACCTCGATTTCATTGTCGAAGTGGCCGATGTTGCAGACGATGGCCTGGTCCTTCATCTTCGCCATGTGGTCATGCGTGATGACGCCCTTGTTGCCGGTGGCCGTCACGAAGATGTCCGCCTTGTCCGCGGCGTAGTCCATGGTGACGACGCGGTAGCCCTCCATGGCCGCCTGGAGCGCGCAGATGGGGTCGATCTCCGTCACCCACACCTGGGCGGACAGCGCGCGCAGCGCCTGCGCGGAGCCCTTGCCCACGTCGCCGTAGCCCGCGACGACGGCGATTTTTCCGGCGACCATCACGTCGGTGGCGCGCTTGATGCCGTCCACCAGGGACTCACGGCAACCGTACAGGTTGTCGAACTTGCTCTTCGTCACGCTGTCGTTGACGTTGATGGCGCGGAACAGGAGCGTGCCCTTGACGGACATCTCCTGGAGGCGGTGCACGCCCGTGGTCGTCTCCTCGGTGACGCCCAGAATCTTCGCGCTCTTGCGCGTGTACCAGGTGGCGTCCTCGGCCAGCTTCGCCTTGATGGCGGCGTACAGCTCGCGCTCTTCCTCGCTCTGGGGGTTGGCCAGGACGCTGGCGTCCTTCTCCGCGCGCTTGCCCAGGTGCATGAGCAGCGTGGCGTCACCGCCGTCGTCCAGAATCATGTTCGGACCCTCGTGCTCGCTGCCCGCGGGGCCGAAGTCGAAGATGCGGTGGGTGAAGTCCCAGTACTCCTTGAGGGACTCGCCCTTGTGCGCGAACACGGGCGTGCCGACCTTCACCAGCGCGGCGGCGGCGTGGTCCTGCGTGGAGTAGATGTTGCACGACGCCCAGCGGACCTCGGCGCCCAGGGCCTGGAGCGTCTCCACCAGCACGGCCGTCTGGATGGTCATGTGCAGCGAGCCCGTCACGCGCGCGCCCTTGAGCGGCTGCGTCTTGGCGTACTCCTCGCGGATGGCCATGAGCGCGGGCATCTCGCTCTCGGCGATGCGGATTTCCTTGCGGCCCCAGTCGGCGAGCGAAAGGTCGGCGATGGCGTAATCCTGCTTCTGGGACTTGGTTGCGGCGGTCATGGCAATGGCTCCTGGTCCAGCGGGCGCGGCGCCCCGGGCTCGGGAATGGTCGGTGTGGATGCTGCGACGACTCACCCTCGCAAGAGACGCGGACAGGTGAGCGCCGTTGGGTGATTCCGCTTCGAGCCTGGGGCCATGTCCGGCCTCGCAGCGCTCCTCGAAGTCAGCGGGGAACCTACGAAAAGGGCCCCTTCATTTCAACGGGAGACTGCCGGCCCCCAGGGCGGGCGGACAGCCTGCTTCATCCACTTTCAGACGCCCACCTGGCCAGGGAACGTGGCGAGCGTGAGGGACTCCAGTGGGACGGCCAGTTGCTTGGGAGCCAGCGCCGTGCCGGACAGGTAGCGCCAGCCGGCGCCGTCATGGCGGAAGTCGGAGCGCTCCACGAAGGAGCGGTCCTTCCCCTTCTCGAACACCTTGGCGAAGAAGAGCACCTGCGCCAGCCCGTCGGCGTCCGGAGCCCGGCGGTCCATCACCACCAGCTTCGGGTACTGGTGCGCCTGGGCGAAGGCGCGCAGCTCGCGCAGCACCTCGTCCTGGGGGCGCGCGCGGTCCGGGTGGCTGGGGTGCAGCGTCTGCCACAGCCAGGCCACCTCTCGCAGGGCGAAGGCGCTGTAGCGGCTGCGCATGAGGCGCTCGGCGTCGGGCGGCTCGGACTCGCCGCGGTGGAAGGGCGCGCAGCACTCGCGGTAGCGCAGGCCGGAGGAGCAGGGACAGAGGGGGGCAGGGGGCATGGTGCGGTCCGAGCCTACCCGTCCCGCGTGGGCCGTGGGTGTTCGTGCGTACAGAGGCGGTGGAACACCCTTGCTGGGCGGGGAGAGCGGGCATACATCCGGGGGCCGCACCCTATGAGCCTCCTCGAAGCCATTGTCCTGGGTCTGGTCCAGGGTCTCACGGAGTTCCTGCCCATCAGCTCCACTGCGCACCTGCGCATCGCGCCGGAGCTGTTCGGCTGGAGGGACCCGGGCGCGGCGTACTCGGCGGTCATCCAACTGGGCACGGTGGCGGCCGTGCTCATCTACTTCCGCAAGGACATCGTGTCGCTGGTGGCGGCCTTCTTCCGGGGGCTGGCGCGGCGCGAGCCCTTCGGCACGCTGGAGGCGCGGCTGGCGTGGTTCGTCCTGGTGGGCACGCTGCCCGTGGGCATCGCCGGGCTGACGCTGAAGAAGTTCATCGAGAACGAGTTCCGCTCGCTCTACGTGATTTCGGGGAGCCTCATCGTGCTCGCCCTCATCCTGCTCGTGGTGGAGAAGCGGGCCTCGCACCAGCGGACGTTGGCGGACATGCGGTGGAAGGATGGCATCCTCATCGGCATGTGGCAGGCGCTGGCGTTGATTCCGGGCGCGTCCCGCGCTGGCACGACGCTGACGGGCGGCCTGTCGCTGGGCCTCAAGCGCGAGGACGCGGCGCGCTACTCGTTCCTGCTGTCCATTCCGGCCACCACGCTGGCGGGCGTCTTCGAGCTCAAGCACCTGCTGGAGGCGCAGACGCGGCCGTCCGCCATGGCGCTGTGGGTGGGGACGCTGGTGGCCTTCGTGTCGGGCATGGCGGCCATCGCGTGGCTGCTGCGCTTCCTGCGCACGCGGACGACGCTGGTGTTCGTGGTGTACCGCGTGGCGCTGGGCGTGCTGCTGCTGGCGCTGCTCCAGACGGGGAAGCTGCGCCCGATGTCGGGCGCGGAGAACGTGGAGGTTCCGGGTGAGCCGGGGACGCCGCCGGTGGAGAAGCAGCTCACCGACTAGCGTGAGAGGACGTGGGCCGTGAGTGTGGAGGTGCTGTTCCAGACACTGGAGTCACGGCTGTCCTCGCGGCCGGCGCGTGAGGTGCACCTGCCGGGGTGGACCTTGCGGGAGGCCTCGGTGCTGGTGCCGGTGTTCGAGCGGGACGGCGTGCCTCACGTGCTCTTCACGCGCAGGCCCGCGACGCTGCGGACGCACGCGGACCAGTACAGCTTCCCGGGAGGAGGCAGGGACCCCGAGGACGCCACGCCCCTGCACACGGCGCTGCGGGAGACGGAAGAGGAGCTGGGTATCGACCGGCGCGGCGTGCGGGTGCTGGGCATGCTGGATGAGGTGCCCACGATTTCGCAGTACCGGGTGCGGCCCTTCGTGGGGGTGATTCCCGGGGACGGGAAGTACCGGCCGAGCCCCGAGGAGGTGGCCTTCATCCTGGAGGTGCCGCTGTCGGGCCTCTTGGACCCGTCCATCCTCCGCGTGGAGCGGATGGAAATCCTGGGGGCGGAGCGGGACCTGTACTTCTACACGTATGGGACGCACGTCATCTGGGGGGCGACGGCGCGGATTCTTCGCGACTTCCTGAACCATGTGACGCAGGCGCCTGGCGGGCTGAGGTAGGGCTCCGCGTCAGGGCAGGCGGGTCCTGAACTGGAGCCAGGGGACCAGTTCAGGGTGCTTCTGCTCCACGTTCGTCTTGGGCAGGGCGTGGGCCAGGGTGTTGAGCCCGTGCTTGATCCGACGCATGACGAGGAGCTTCTCGATGGGGATGGCGCGGAAGTCTTCCTGCGCCAGCGCCATCCATCGTGACGCTTCCTCCAGCGATATCGTCGTGAGGCGCTGGACCCACGCGACGATGGGCTCCGAGTCGAGGACGGGGTCACCTTCGCGTTCGCCCAGTTCGGAGATCAGTCCTGCCCGCAAGTTCATCGCCGAAAGCATGAACGAGTGCTCTGTCGCTCCCAAGGGAGGTTGTTTCGCGAGGGCATCGTAGATGCGAAGGGCGACGTGGGCCCAGTCAGTGCTTCTTTCCTCACGTGCTCGCGCTGCGATGGTGAACGCGAAGACATCCCAGTTGAAGGGCTTGCCCTCTACGGCCCCGCCCAGGGTGAGCCGGCCTAGCCATGCATTCATTTTCGAGAGGGGCCACTCCAGGGCCTCATCAAAAATGTCACGAGTCGGGTTCATTGGGCAGGTCCCTAGGGGAACAAGATACCGGCTCGGGAGAAGGCCTGTCTGCCGATTTCCAGCGCTCTGGCACTCGTAGCTGCGGGAGCCTCGAAGAGGTAGTGGCCACTGTGAGGCGTGATCTCCACACCTGTGCGTAGCATGCCATGGGCGGCGATTTCAGCTTCGCCTGCTGCGAGCACTGGGCGTCCTCCGCTGGCGACGGCGTGCGAGATCTCTTTTGTTCGCCATGCGTGAGGGACAATCAGCAATTCCCCCTCCGCAGTCACCACCCACTTGATGGAACCGTTGTTCACATACCGTAGAAAGTCGGGGTCTGTGACTCGAACGGGGCGAACGCCTACCAGCCGCGCGATTTTCTGCTCCTTGTCCAATAGGTGGGGTTGCTGATTCTCAAGGAGCTTCGTGGGGACGCCGTCCGAGGATGAGGGTGCGTCTGTATCGCCGGGCCCGCGAGCGGTCATGGCGACCGCGTTGGGCGCAAGGCCCACGGTCATGACGCCCTCCGCTACGGAGATGGAGCGCACGCCCCCTGCCATCGCCGCGGACAGCCGAAAGCCAGCCTGAGTCTCGGCGGCCAGGGCCGCGCTGGCGAAGCCGGGCAGCGTCGGTCCCTTGGAGGCCATGCTCGCGGCTCCACCACCCAGCGCCGCCGTCAGCGCGAGGATGAGCACGCGCGCTCCGTTCTCCCCCATGACTCGGCCGAAGCGGTGCCCCGCGTCCTCCAATTCCTGGAACGACACCGCTCGTTCAGCGTCCGCGGACAGTCGCTGCCAGCCAGCCACGAGGCCCATGAAGGCGTCCACGCCGAGGTAGGCGAGGACGAAGGTCGTCAGGGTGATGGCGACGAGCTTCGTCACGGGCTCGGGCGCGACGACGAGGAGCATGTACGCGGCCAGTGCCGATGTCAGCATGGCCTTGAGTGCGAGCGGGTTGACGACCTCCTTCACCGCGTCCTGCACGCCCTCCCACACACCATCCCAGGCGAAGGTGAGCGCCATCTGCCGGCGCGCCTTGGCGTCCAGGAAGGTGAAGCCACCCTCCAGGAGCGTGAGGCACTCGCCAGGGCTGTCCTGGCGGGAGCACCAGGCGTCGTAGTCGCGTCCGGCACCTTGGGGCTCCGAGTTCCACGAGGCGTGGCGGACCCTTGGAGGCTCCGCCTCCTCGCGAAGAGAGAAGCGCATGTCGAGCACGAGCCGGGTTATCACCTTCCGGAACGCGGCTGCGTCCACCACGACGGGCTTCGCATTTTTCGGAGGGAGGTAGACGAGAGGCTCGCCTTGTCCCGTGTCCAGGCGCACGACTCGCGGTGTCGCGCAGCCCACGAGAAGCACGCTCAAGAGCAGTGCACCTGCTTCACGCAACGTCATGCCACTCTCCTGACGCGCGCTCCCCACCCGTGGGAGCACCCGCCAGAGGTAGCACGTGCGTCTGACGATGCGCGGGACGTGCCGGCTTGCGTGGTGGCACCGACGCAGTCTTTGGCTTACGTGCCCCACCTGCGGGAGTGTGCGGCGTCAGACCAGGCGGGTCCTGAACTGGAGCCAGGGGACGAGCTCCGGATGCTTCTGCTCTACGTTCGTCTTGGGTAGGGCGTGGGCCAGGATTTTGAGCGCGTGCTTGAGCCTGCGCATGGCGCGGAGCTTCTCGATGGGAACGGTGCGGATGTCTTCCTGCGCCATCCACTGGGAAGCTTCCTCCAGGGAGAACGTCGTCAGACGCCGGGCCCACGCGACAATCGGTTCGGCGTCGAGGACGAAGTCGCCTTCACGCTCGCCGAACTCGGCAATCATCCCTGCACGCAGGTTCATTTCAGAGAGCCTGAGGGAGTACTCCTCCTCGTCGGAGTGGCGTTGTGCGAGGGCTCCGTAGACGAGCAGTCCGATATGCGCCCACCCCAAGCTCTGCTCGTCGCGGGCCCGCGCGGCGATGGTGAAGGCGAAGACATCCCAGTTGAAGTACTCGCCGTTCACAGGCTCCCCGATGACGAGTCCGTCAAGCCACGCCCTCAACCGCGATAGCGGCCACTTCAAGACGGTTTGCACCAAGGAGGAGTTCGTGGCCATGCTTGCTAATGACATACGAACGACCGAAACCCAAAGCGAAGCTGAGCAAGCCCGAGCGGAAGGAGTTGCTGGAGCGGTACTACGGAGAGTATCGGGCGTGGGCGGCCGAAGATCACTCCTGCCTGAACCGCAAGGTTCCACGAGGAGCATTCAATGAAATGTTGAACCAGGTGGGGGGCCTGCTTCTCGAACAGGCGGGAATGATGGCAACGACTCCGGGCCCTGTTCGCGAGTTTCTCGAGCAGAACCCGTTGCCCCCAGTACTGGAGGGCAAGCTCCCGGACGAGTTCCGGGCCTTCGCGCTGGCATTGAATGCACTGAAGCAATGGGTGGCGGCCGAACAGGCGGCGACGGATCGCTATTTGCTGGGCGGGCAGGTTCGCACCGAGTGCTGGGCCGCCGCTGACGTGTGCATCGTTTCCGGCGTTTCGCTCGCCGACGGTGTAGGCGAACTTCATCACCCAGTACGAGACGGTCGTCCGCCGATTCCTCTCGGTGCGGACGCCCACGACCAGCTTGAGGGGCAGGTGTCCACTCCCCATGACGACAGCACGCGGTCCGTGTTGCTCAAGCTGAAGCGCCAGGGAAACCGCTCCTGGGTCCATCTGCGCCGGGGTTGCCTCGACCTCCTTGGTGAGCCGGTGGAGCACTCGACGCCGAATGTGGCGGCTGCCTCCAAGACGTTCGCGCGAAATGCGGCGAGGGCGACGGGCATGTCGTACGAGGAGCTGGTCTTGTGGCTTGATGACTCGGGCCTCGGAGCGTAGGCAGGAGAGGGACTCTTGGCGATGTGCTCGCGGTGTCACGCAGCCCACGAGAAGAGCAGTCAAGAGCAGTGCACCTGCTCCCCGCAACGTCATGCCGCGTTCCTGACGCGTGCTCTGCACCCATCAGGAGTCAGCACCCGGCTCTGACGACTCGAGTGAGGCCCGGAAGCACCGGGCCTCACTCCGCGCCGCCTCACGCCTTCTTCTTCTGCTCCAGCTCCGCGCGCAGCTTGTCCTCCTGCGCGCGCAGCTCCGGGGTGAACTCGGCGCCGAAGTCCTCGGCCTCGAAGACGGGGCGAATCTCCAGCTCCGACTCCTCGCCGGGCATGGGGGGCGGGCAGCGGCGCGCCCACTCCACGGCCTCTTCCATCGACTTCACCTGCCACATCCAGTAGCCAGCGATGAGCTCCTTCGTCTCCGCGAACGGACCGTCGATGACGCTCTTCTTCCCGTCCGCGAACCGGATGCGTTTGCCCTTGCTGCTCGGATGCAGCCCGTCACCGGCCAGCATGACGCCGGCCTTCACCAACTCCTCGTTGTAGTTGCCCATCTCGGTCATCAGCTTCTCGTCGGGCATCACATTGGCCTCGGAGTTCTTCGTCGCCTTCACAATGACCATGACGCGCATCGGTGCTTCCTTTCGGTTCGGGAGGCGCTGCGTCCTCGTTCAAATTGGCGACGAATCATCCAAACGCGGATCGACACGCGTCCGAAAATACCGACACGCTCCTCGCGAAGGTCGTGAAGGCCCAAGGTTTTCAGGGGCTTGTCGCGCACCTCACAGGCAGGCGGCCCAAGGGCCCGCCCGCCCGCATCCCCGCCTAGAACTGCAGGTACACGTACGGGCGCGTCTCCACCGAGGACAGGTGGCGGATGCCCAGGCCGAGCACCACCAGCGCCGCGGCGCGCACCGGCACGGGCATGCGGACGAAGAGGTCCGACGACACCGTGTAGAGCTTCATCGGCACGGCGTGGAAGAACACGGCCGCCGCCAGCATGGCCCACACCAGCGGGCTCACGTTGGCGATGCCGGGCACGCCCGCCATCATCCGCTCGTAGAACTCACCCGCGTGCGTCATGTCCTCGGCCCGGAACACCACGCGCGTCAGCACGACGATGGTGAACGTCGTCAGCATGCCCAGCGCCACGCGGGGGACGCCCGGGGACTCGGGCTTGCCCACCGACCACTCCCAGCAGCGCGACACGCACAGCGCCACGCCGTGCACCGCGCCCCAGACGGCGAAGCGCCAGTCCGCGCCGTGCCACAGGCCGCCCAGCACCATCACCGTCATCAGGTTGAACAGCACGCGCGGCTTCGACACGCGGTTGCCGCCCAGCGGCCGGTACAGGTAGTCCCGCAGCCAGGTGGACAGGCTCAGGTGCCAGCGGTTCCAGAACTCGCCGATGTTCTTCGCCAGGTACGGCCGGTTGAAGTTCTCCGGGAACTGGAAGCCGAACAGCGCCGCCACGCCAATGGCGATGTCCGAGTACCCCGAGAAGTCGTAGTAGAGCTCGAAGGTGTAGGCCACCGCCGCGACGATGCACTCCGCGGAGGCGTACTTCTCCGGCGCGGCGAAGACGGGGTCCACCAGCCCCGCGCCCAGCACGTCCGCGATGACCAGCTTCTTCACCAGGCCCACCGCGATGCGGAAGAGGGCGTGGCCACCGGCCTCGGGCGTGAGGCCCGGCGTCTGGCGGAAGTGCGCCATCAGCTCCGACGCCCGGACGATGGGGCCGCTCACCACGCGCGGGAAGAAGAGCAGGTACAGCAGGTGCTCCAGGAACGAGTGCTCCGCGCTCGCCTTCCGCCGGTACACGTCCACCGTGTAGCTGATGGCCTGGAAGACGAAGAAGGACAGGCCCACCGGCATCAGCAGGTTGAAGGGCTCGGCGCGGACTTCAATCCCCCACGGCGCCAGCAGCGACAGCAAGGTCTGCCGCAGCATCTCCAGGTACTTGAAGCCCGCGAGCAGGCCCAGGTTGGAGACGACCGACACCGTGACGAGCGCCTTGCGGACCCCCTGGGACTGCGCGCGGGCCATGCCCTTCACGCACAGGTGGTCCACCGTGACGCCCACCAGGAAGATGAGGATGGGGAAGGGCGTGAAGGCCGCGTAGAAGAAGAGGCTGCCCACCAGCAGCACGCCAATGCGCGGCCAGTAGTGTCGGTGCACCGCCCAGTACAGGGCGAACACCGCGATGACGAAGACGAGGTACTGGACGCTGTGCGACAGCACGTCAGTTGTCCTCCACGCGCGAGGTGGGGCCCGACTTCTTGTGGACCTCGTACGCCGTGAGCAGCTCCCGGGAGAAGGCCCCCGCCAGCCGCGCGTAGCCTTCCGGAGTCAGTTGGACGCCATCCGCGTGGCCCAGCGCGGGCTGCGCGCGCTGCCAGCGCAGCATGGAGCGCTCTCCACCCATGGCCGCGCGCGTGGACCAGTACGCGCACCCCGCGTCCTTCGCCACCTGCGGCAGCGTGTTCAGCACCGACGCCAGCGAGGGCGCCTCGCTCCACCGGCCGGTGGCGTCCCGCGCCAGCCGGTCCGTGGGGCCCATCACCAGGCACTCCGCGTGGGTGGCCTTGCGCAGCCGCGTCAGCATCGCGGTGTAGTCCCGGCGCAGCGCCGAGGCGTCCAGGCCCGGCTGGTTCGCCTCGTCGGTGCCGTACCAGAACACGAGCAGGTCCGGCCGCCGCGACGCCAACTGCGCGTCCACCGCCGCCGCGTCCATGGCCCCCAGGGTCGCCGCCGTGGCACCGGGAAGCCCCAGCGCGTCGTACACGACGCCCGGCGTGTCGTACTCCAGCGAAGCCCCCAGCACCGTGACGTGGCCGTCCTTCGGCGCTGTCACCTCCACGGTGTTCGAGGACCCCGTGACGGGGAAGGAGCGGACGCGCACGGTGGGCTGGGTCAACGGCTCCGGCAAGGGCGCGTCCGGCGGCAGCAGCTCGCCGTCCACCGTGATGTCCGGCGCGCGCACGTCCGGCGCGTCCAGCGCGTACAAATCCAACCGGCCCGAGGTCTCCTTCGCCTCCGGGCAGTCCTTGCAGAACTGGATGCGCAGCTTCGCGCCCGGACCGCCCACGGCGCGGATGCCCGTCAGGCCCCACAGGCCTCCGGGGGGCGCGTCCTTGGCGTCCTCGAGCGTCCACTCCCCCTCCAGCGCGCGCGTCACGCCCGCGGGCTCCAGGTGGGGGGAGGCCTTGCCCGCGGCGATGAAGCCCCGGCCCGCGTCGCCGAAGCGCTTCGTCAGCACCTCGCGCACCGCGTCCGTGAATTCATGTGATGCGGTGTGCGTGCCGCCCAACTGCGCGACGCCCACGCGGAGGGCCTCGCCGGACTCGCGGCGCATCAGCTTGTCGAACGTGCGCGTCAGCGCGGTGTCCGCGTTCTGCAGGCCGGTCGGGTCCGCCACGGCCACCAGCGGCGCCCGGCTCTTCGCGAACGTGCGCTGGAGCGACAGGTCGAAGAGGTGGCCCAGCAGGTCGGAGCCTCGGGCGCGCGGGTGGACGAGGTCGTCCAGCATCAGCCCTTCCTCGAGCCAGCGCATCGCGGAGCCCTCGCCGCCCATGGCGGCGTAGGCGTCCCAGAACGCGCAGCCGGCCGCGCGGGCCTCCTCGCGGTAGATGTCGCCAATCTCCCGGGTGCCCCGGCGCGACACCACCTCGCCGCTCATGGTGCGCACGCCCGCGTCGATGGGCGCCATCAACAGGCACGCGGCGTTCGGCACGTTGGCGCGCACGCGGGACATCAGCTCTTTTATCTGCGCGCGCACCTCGTCCAGCGTGGTGCGGCCGCGCGAGTAGAAGAAGGCCTCGTTGCCGCCCACCATCATCACCACCAGGGACGGCTTGCGCTGACGCAGCTGCGCGCGGAAGGCGGCGGGCTGGGCGCGCAGGTACACCTCCGCCATGCCGCCCAGCAGGCCCACCGTGTCATAGACGACGCCCGGCGTGCCCGTCTCCAGCGCCATGCCGTGCAGCTCCACCTTGCCGGACGTGGTGAGCGTCAGCGACTTCGCGCCCCGCGGCAGCGTCACGCGGGCGAAGGCCGCCTCCGACTTGCTCTTGGAGAAGCCTCGCGTGTGGATGCGCTGCAGCGGCTTGCCGTCCACGGAGAACTGCACGGAGCCGCTGGCGGGCTGCGCCAGGAAGAAGAGCTCCGCCACGCGCGAGCCCGTCACGTCATAACGCGTGCTCTGGGAGCCCTTCTCCGTGCTGAAGGCCACGCCCGTCCAGCCCACCCGGTCGCGGGGCCACTTGGAGTCCACCAGCCGCTCGATTTCCCAGCCGTCCGAGCCCCGGCCCGAGCGCGTCCAGCGGCCCGCGCTGGCGGGGCGGGTGATGAAGAGGAAGCCCTTGCCGCCCGCGCCGAAGCGCTCCTGGAGCCGGTCGCGCACCAGGTCGGTGATGTGGTCGGAGGCCACCAGCGAGTCGCCCAGGTGCACCACGCGCACCGGTGTGCGCCGGGTGTCCTCGCGCAGCTCGGCCAGGGCCCGGGTGTAGGGCGCCAGCCCGTCCTCCAGGCAACTCCCGTCCGGCCCCGCCTTGCGGCAGTTGAGCTCGATGTCCACGTGCTGGGAGCCCATGCGCTCGCGCAGGGCCTCCAGGTCCTTCGCGCGCGCCAGGGTGGGGGCGCTCAGCTCCTCCAGGCCGATGCCCGGCTCCGTGGGCACCGCGGGCAGCGGCTCCGCCACCAGGGCGCCGGCGTCGACCTCGTCCTCCACCTCCTCCGTCTCCGCCGGCGGGCGTTGGGTCGCGCCCGCCCCCGCCGTCATCACCTCTCCGGGCGGACGCGCGGCGCGCCCGCCCGACAGCGAGGTCGGCAGGACGAGCGCCACCAGCTTCTCGGGCAGGGGTCCCCGCTGGAGACTCGGGAGGGGCCGGAGGGCGTCTGGGACCGGCGCAAGCGACAGCCCCAGCGCCAGCGCGACGGTGAGGATGAGCGTCAGCCCGGTGGATCTGGCCTTGAGGAAGTCCAACAGCGCGGCATGAGACTGGCTTTTGGGTGGCGGGTCAAAACTCTCACCACCCTTCGTGGCCTCGCCGTCTGGAGGGCGGGCAGGCGAGTCCCTCTTTCCCGGCAAGGCCGAAACGGTATGGTGCGCCGCCATGGCAACACCCGCAATGGCCCTCTACCCCGTCATCATGGCCGGTGGCTCCGGCACCCGCTTCTGGCCGCTGTCCCGTCAGGCGCGGCCCAAGCAGTTCCTGCCGCTGGCTTCCAAGCTGCCGCTCATCACCGACACGTCCGCGCGCCTCAAGGGGCTCGCCTCGGTGAAGGACACCTTCATCGTCTGTGGCCCCCTGCACGCGAAGGCCGCGGCGAAGCTGGTGAAGGGGCTGCCCAAGGCGAACCTGCTGGTGGAGCCGGTGGCGCGCAACACCGCGCCCGCCATCGCCCTGGCCGCGGTGCAGGTGGCCGCGCGCGACCCCCGGGGCATCATGGTGGTGCTGCCCTCCGACCACCACGTGGCGGACGTGCCCGGCTTCAAGCGCACGCTGGCGGACGCGGCGGACCTGGCGGAGGCGGGGCACATCGTCACGCTGGGCATCAAGCCCTCGCGCCCGGAGACGGGCTACGGCTACATCCAGGTCGGCGCGGCGCTGGAGGGCGGTGGCCGCAAGGTGCGGGCCTTCAAGGAGAAGCCCGACCTGGAGACGGCGCGCGGCTACGTGTCCTCTGGTGACTACCTGTGGAACGGCGGCATCTTCGTCTTCCGCGTGGACGTCATCCTGGAGGCCTTCGCCAGGCACATGCCGGAGATGCAGAAGGGCCTGGACGCCCTGCGCAAGGCCGCGGGCAAGCGGACCTTCGGCGCGGTGCTGAAGAAGGTGTTCCCCAAGCTGCCCTCCCTCTCCATCGACTACGGCGTCATGGAGAAGGCCTCCAACATCGCGGTGCTGCCGGGTGACTTCGGCTGGTCGGATGTCGGCTCGTTCGCGGCGATTCCCGAGGTGCGCCCCGCCGACGCGAACGGCAACGTGGTGTCCGGCAACATGGCCGTGGTGGTGGACTGCCACAACTGCGTGGTGCTGGCCGACAAGCGCCCGCTGTCCGTGGTGGGCCTCACCGACATGGTGGTGGTGGACTCCGGCGACGCGGTGCTCGTGGTGCCGAAGGACAAGAGCCAGGAGGTGCGCAAGGTGGTGGAGGCGCTCAAGGCTCGCAAGCTGACGAAGTACCTGTAGGCGTCCAGGTGGGGCCAGGTGCGCTGGAGAAACGCCCGGTTCCCACCCTGGAAGAAGTACCGGCGGCGGGCCCCTGATTCACCGGTGACCTCGCTCTCTTGGGGGCTTGCTCTGTCGATGAGTGGACAAGGGTCCTCTGCACGCCGGTTGCAAGGCCCCCACCGCCTGCCCCGCTCCGGGGCGGCAGAGGGTGGTGGGGTATGGCCTGCATGCGGTGTGACGTGGACCATCCGGCCGAGGCGTCTTGCCCGGCGGTGCATGACGGCGTCGCGGTGTCGGCGAGCTGCCTGGAGGGACAGCGGCACGGGCCGCTCGTCTTCCGGCGCTGGTTGGGGGCGGGGGCGCTGGGCACGGTGTACCTGGCGGAGTATCTCCCCACGGGGCACCGCTTCGCGGTGAAGGTGCTTCACCCGCACCTGGCGGCGCGTCCGGCCATGCAGCGCCGCTTCTACGCGGAGGCGCAGGCGCTGCGTGAGCTGGTCCACCCGCACGTGGCCCGCGTGCTGGACGCGCGCCCGGGCCCCGGCGGCCTGCCGTGCCTGCTGATGGAGTACGCCGACGGTGAGTCCTTCTCCCGTCTCCCCATGCCGCTGGCGCCCGTGGAGGCGGTGGAGCTGCTGGGGCAGGCGCTGGAGGCCGTGGAGGCCGCGCACGCGCGGGGGCTCATGCACTGGGATTTGTCCGCGGACAACCTCGTCCTCACGCGGGACGCGCGGGGGGAGCGCCGGGTGAAGGTGCTCGACTTCGGCGCCAGCGCCATCCTCAGCTCGAGCCTGTCTCCCGAGGAGCGGGCGCGCGGCATGGTGGTGGGCTCGCCGGCCTTCATCGCGCCCGAGCAGTGGTCCGGTGAGGCCGTGGATGGCCGCGCGGACGTGTATGCGCTGGGCGTGGTGGGCTACCTGCTGCTCACCGGGCGGCTGCCCTTCGGCGTCGGTCGCGCGGGGGAGCTGGCGCCGCCGGAGCCGCATGTCCTCAACCCGTGCGTGCCGCCCGCGCTGTCCTCGGTGCTGCTGCGGGCCCTGGCGCCGCGGCCGGCCGAGCGCTTCCCGGATGCCCGCGCGTTCCGCGAGGCGCTGGCGCGTTGCATGGATCCGCGTGCCCTCGCGGCGGCGCGCGAGGCGGCGCTGGTCGATGACGTGGAGCTGCTGGTGGACATCGACCTCGCGTTCGACATGGACGAGGCCGCCGCGTCCCAGGCGCCCATCCTGCTGCTGCCGGAGATGCGCGTGCCGGAAGGCAACGTCACCATCTTCGGCCAGGCGATTCCGGAGGACGGCGCCACGCCGCTGCACCTGGCGCTGCGGGCGGCGGCCCACGCGGAGCCGGTGCTGGAGGCGCCAGCCCCGCGCGTCGCCGCGCCGGTGGGATTGGAGGTCCGCGTGAAGCTGGCGGAGGGCTGGACGCGGGTGGTGGCCAGCGACATGTCGGTGGATGGCTTCTTCGCGGCGTGGGACGGCGCGCCGCCGCCGCTGGCCGCGCGCCTGGGCGTGGAGCTGTCCTTCGCGGGGCGCACCCTGACGTGCGAGGGCGACGTCGTCCGCCATGTCACGGGGGACGAGGCCCAAACCTGGGGCGTGGCCGCGGGCGCGTTCCTCCACTTCGACGAGCCCTCGGCGGCGCTGCGCCAGTGGGTGGCGTGGATGCTGGAGGAGGGCCGCCGGCCACAGCCGCGTCCGGATGGAGAGCTGGCGCGGCTGCTCGCCCGGGCCGCGGAGGCCGCGAAGGACCCGTATGCCCTGCTGGGCGCGCGGCCCGACGCCGACTTCGAGGAGCTTCGCCGCCGGGCCAGCGCCGCCCTGCGCCGGCTGGAGGGCTTCCGCGCCCGTTCGCTGCCGTCCGGGCAGCGCCGCGCGCTGGAGTCCCTGCGGGGCCGGGTGGAGTCCGCCCGGCGCACCCTGGGCGAGCCGCTGAGCCGCGCCGGCTTCGACGCCGTCCGAGGCAA
The DNA here is from genome assembly GCF_030168875.1 of Myxococcus sp. SDU36. Taxonomy (NCBI): domain Bacteria; kingdom Pseudomonadati; phylum Myxococcota; class Myxococcia; order Myxococcales; family Myxococcaceae; genus Myxococcus; species Myxococcus sp. SDU36. The sequence goes on along the minus strand of NZ_CP077414.1, from coordinate 5,385,624 downwards.
CCTGCCCGGGCTGGCCCGCTGCGTGGAAGCAGGGCTGCCGGACGAGGAGGTGGAGCCCCTGCGCCACGCCTTCCTGTCTGCCCGGCCGGGCGCGGAGGCCCGGGCCCGGGTGCTCTTCACCCAGGGGCACGCGCTGGAGGCGCAGCGGGCCTTGCGCGCCGCGCTCTCCCGTTATGCGAACGCGCTGGCGTTGGACCCGCTCAACGTGTCGTGGCTGCGGCACTACCAGGCGCTTCGCCAGCGGGCGCAGGGCCTGACGCCCTCCATGCCCCCCGTGCTTCATGAGGGGGGCATGGCTCCTCATACCCCGCTTCCGTAGCGCGCGCGGGAGCCCTCTCCGGCCCCTTGGCCCTCCAACGGGCCAGGGGCGCTCTCTGGCCGGGTGCCCCCTGGCCCGCGCTCGTGTAGAGTCCGCCGCCCTCTGCCATGCCCTCCGTCGTCACGGGGGCGGGGACACTTTCATGAACGCGCACATCTTCCGCGAATACGATATCCGAGGCCTGGTCGATAAGGACCTCACCACCGAGGTGGTGGAGCTGCTGGGCAAGGGCCTGGGCACCATCATCCGTCGCCAGGGCGGGCGCTCCATCGCGGTGGGCCGCGACTGCCGCGAGTCCTCCACCCGCTTCCGGGATTCGCTCTGCGCGGGCCTCACCTCCACGGGCCTCAACGTGTTCGACGTGGGCGTGGTCCCCACGCCGCTGACGTACTTCGCCGCCAACACCCTGCCGGTGGACGGCCTGGCGATGATTACCGGCAGCCACAACCCGCCCGAGTACAACGGCTTCAAGATTGGCGCGGGGAAGACGACCTTCCACAGCCACGAGATTCAAGCCCTGCGCAAGCTCATCGAGGCGCGGGACTTCGAGGTGTCGCCCAAGCAGGGCACGGTGACGCCGTACGACATCATCACCCCGTACAACCACTTCGTCCGCCAGACGGTGAAGGTGGGCCGCAAGGGGATGCGCATCGTCATCGACGCCGGCAACGGCACGGGCGGCGCCATCGCGGTGCCGCTGTTCGAGAGCATGGGCTTCGACGTGGTGCCCCTGTTCTGTGAGATGGACGCGACGTTCCCCAACCACCACCCGGACCCGACGGTGGTGGAGAACCTGGAGGACCTCATCGCGGCGGTGAAGCGCGAGAAGGCCGAGGTGGGCATCGCCTATGACGGCGACAGCGACCGCATTGGCGTCATCGACGACCAGGGCAACATCCTCTGGGGTGACCAAATCATGGTGCTCTTCAGCCGCTACGTGCTGAAGGAGAGCCCGGGCGCGGCCATCGTCGGCGAGGTGAAGTGCAGCTACACGCTGTACGACGACATCGCGAAGCGCGGCGGCAAGCCCGTCATGTGGAAGGCCGGGCACTCGCTCATCAAGTCGAAGATGAAGGAGACGCAGGCGGAGCTGGCCGGGGAGATGAGCGGCCACATCTTCTTCAAGAACCGCTACTTCGGCTTCGACGACGCCATCTACTCCACCGCGCGCCTGCTGGAGATTCTCACGCACGAGAAGGCGACCCTGTCGGAGCTCCTGTCCGACGTGCCGAAGACGTACGCCAGCCCGGAGCTGCGCTTCGACACGAAGGAGGAGAAGAAGTTCGAGATGGTGAAGCGCGCCACGGAGACGCTGCGCGCCGCGGGCCACGACATCATCGACGTGGACGGCGTGCGCGTGACGTTCCCTGACGGCTGGGGCCTCATCCGCGCCTCCAACACGCAGCCCATCCTGGTGCTGCGCTTCGAGGCCAACACGCCCGAGCGCCTCAAGGAAATCCAGGCCCTCATCGAGGGCACCGTGGCGAAGGTCAAGGTCGAGGTCGGGGGCTGACATGACGACGCCGCGCATCCTCGCCATCAGTGGCAGTCTCCGGACCGGGAGCTTCAACAGCAAGCTCCTGGACATCGCCGTCGCCCACGCCCGCGCGCTGGGCGCGGAGGTGGACGTGGTGGACCTGAAGACGCTGGCGTTGCCCGTCTACGACGGCGACGTGGAGGCCAAGGCCCTGCCCGCTCCGGTGGAGGCGCTGCGCGAGCGGCTGGGCAAGGCCCAGGGCCTGCTCATCGCCAGCCCGGAGTACAACTCCTCCATTCCGGGCGGTCTGAAGAACGCCATCGACTGGGTGTCCCGTCCGCCCGGCAGGCTCTTCCAGGAGAAGTGGGTGGCGATGATGGGCGCCACCCCCGGCGGCTTCGGCACCGCGCGCATGCAGCCGCACCTGCGGCAGGTGATGGCCTCCGTGGGGGCGCACGTGCTGCCCACGCAGGTGCACCTGGCCCGCGTGTCGGAGGCCTTCACTCCGGACGGGAAGCTCAAGGACGAGGCGCGCCAGAAGGAAGTGGAAGGCCTGGCGGCCGCGTTGGTTTCCAAGCTGAAGCCCTGAGAGGACGCGCCCATGCCAACGCTCGGAATCGACCTGGGGGGAACCTTTGCCCGCGCCGCCGTGGTGGACGAGGTGGGCCGGCTCATCGCCGCCTCGAAGGTGGCCCTGGTGGAGCGCAGCCCCTCGGGGGTCGTGGAGACCATTGCCCAGGCTGTCTCTGACGCGGTGAGGGTCGCCGGCGTGCCCCTGGGCGCGTGCGGCGTGGCGGCCGCCGGGCAGATTCACAAGGACTCGGGCGTGCTGTCGGTGGCTCCCAACCTGGGCTGGCGCAACGTGCCGCTGGGCGCGCTGCTAACTGCCCGGCTGGGCCAGCCAGTGCGCGTGGTGAACGACCTGTCCGCGGCGGCCTGGGGTGAATTCAACGCCGGCGCGGGCCGGGGCTCGCAGGACATGCTGGTGGTGTTCGTGGGCTCGGGCGTGGGGAGCGCCATCATCGCGGGCGGACGGCTCGTGGACGGCGGCGGCGGCGTGGCGGGCGAGCTGGGCCACATCAAGGTGGTTCCGGGCGGACGCCGCTGCGGCTGCGGTGAGCTGGGGTGCCTGGAGGCCTACGTCGGTGGCCACAACCTCATCGCGCAGACGCGGGAGCTGCTCGCCAGCGGGGGTTCGCCGGAGGTGGCGCGGCTGACGGGCGGCGACCCGGCGCGCATCACCCCGGTGACGCTGGAGAAGGCGGCGGAGGCGGGCGACGTGGCGGCCGTTGAAGTCTATGAGCGGGCGGCGCGGTTCCTCGCGTTGGCCGTGGCCAACCAGGTGACGATGCTCAACCCGGCGCGGCTGGTGCTGGGCGGCGGCGTGCTGACGCACTGCCCGGGGCTGCGGCGCCGCGTGGAGGAGGGCGTGCGCGCCTGGTCCTCCACCACGTCGCGCGAGGGCCTGCTCATCGCGGACGCGGAGCTGGGGGACGACAGCGGTCTGATTGGCGCGGCGTTGCTGGTGAAGTAGTCCGCGCCCCTTTCCGGAGGAGGAGGCATTCCATGGCCGAGCACAAGGGCATCGTCACGTTCAAGGGTCAGCCGGTGACGCTGGTGGGAGACGAGGTGAAGGTGGGCGACGCGGCTCCGGACTTCACCGTCTTCAAGGGGCTCAACGACGCCGTGCGGCTGTCCGACGTGAAGGGCAGCGTGGTGGTGGTGAGCGTGGCGCCCAGCGTGGACACGCGGGTGTGCGCGGCGCAGCTTCGCGCGTTCAACAAGGAAGCCACGGCGCTGGGGCCGGACGTGAAGGTGTGGTTCGTCACGCTGGATTTGCCCTTCGCGCTGGGGCGCTTCATCGGCGCCGAGGGCATCCAGAACGTCACCACGCTGTCGGATTACAAGGACCGCGAGTTCGGTGAGAAGTACGGCGTGTACATGAAGGAGCTGGGGCTGCTCGCGCGCAGCACCTTCGTGGTGGACCGTGCGGGCAAGGTCGTGTTCCGGGAGATTGTCCGGGAGATGACGCACGAGCCGGACTACGACGGAGCGATGAAGGCGGTCCGCGAAGCGCTGTGATTGCAGTTCAGCCGCGCTCCGGTGGCTTCCAGCGCCGCAGCGCGGTTTGTTGTTCGTAGGGTTGGGGCGACGGGTAGCTGATGAACTCGATGAGGGTGCCCCAGGGGGACCGGGCGTAGCAGAAGGCGTTGCCGGGGCCTTTCTCCAGGGCTGGTAGTTCGTGGGGGCTGGAGAAGACCTCGCCCCCCGCCGCCTGGAAGCGCGCCAGCGCCGCGTCCATGTCATCCACGTAGACGGCCAGGTGCTGGATGCCCAGGTCATTGGGGCGCGCGGGTGGGCGCTGCTCGGGGGCTGTGTATTCGAACAGCTCGAGGCTGGGGCCGTTGCCCAGGCGGAGCAGCCGCATCGCGCGGATGCTGGAGCCCCGGAGGAAGCGCAGGCGTCGTTGCAGGTCCGCGCCTTCCTGGGGCGGCTGTCCTCTCTCCAGGCTGTCGTAGAGGACCTCGGCGCCAAGGGCTTCGATGAAGAAGGCCGTCGCCGCTTCGAGGTCAGGCACCGTCACGCCGACATGGTCGATGCCGCGTACTCCGGGAGAGGCCGAAGGCATGTCGCGCACGCTCCTGAACGAGATGGAACGCCAGACTGCTGGGCCCTCCACGGTGCGGCCACGTGGCGTGTTCCGTCAATGTGTGGTGCCCCTCGGGGTGGGCGGGTGTTCATTCATGGGCGGGCCATGCCCCGACACGAGAAGCCCCGCCCCAGTGCTTCGCGGCACCGGGACGGGGCGGGGTGTGGGTGAAACAGGTCGCGGAGTGACTACAGCGTGGGCGTGCCGACGCGGTTGCTGCAGTACGCGCTGGAGCCGCAGGTGGTGCCGACGTTGGCGTACCAGGCCGTCTTGCGCGTGCCGTACTGACGGTTGTCCGCGTGGACGTGCGCGCCCGTGGAGTTACCCGTGGAGCCCACGAGCCCTAGCGCGCAGCGGTCGCACGTCTTGGTCCCCGACGACACGTTGGAGTTCAGGTGGAGCTGGCGGAAGTCCCAGCCGCTGCCACCCGTGACGACGTAGTAGTTGCCCGCGCCGCCGTTGCAGCTCGTGCCGCCGCTGCAGTTGTTCGCACAGCCGCCGTAGTAGGTGTAGCGGCGGCTGACGTTGATCATCCCGCGGTGGTTCCACACGCTGCAGGTGCCGTTGCTCATGTCGAGCGCGTTGTGGCTGCCGCCCGAGCAAGAGTAGTACGTCGTGGACCCCACGCGCGCGGCGGTGTCACAGATGGGACCCACTGCCGTCGCGGCCGTGACGGAGGTGGCCCAGCCCGCTGCGGCGAGCACCAGGCCCGCCATGGTCAGCTTCATCGTCTTCATCAAGAGACTCCCTCGTTGGTGTTGCGCTGCGTACTGCGGTGAAGCAGGGGTCACCTCCGGCGGCGCTGCTTCTCACGCAGCACCAGTTCCCACTCCTGGAGGTTGAGCTTCAGGACGGACACCCAGGCGTCAATCTCCGCGTCCATGGCGCGGTCCACGCCGCGCAGGGACTCCAGCACGGGCACCGCGTGGGCCTGCCCCAGCCGGGCAATCCCCTGGAGCGCCGCCTTGCGCACCGCCGGGTCCTTGTCTTCGCGGAACAGGTCCACCAGCGAGCCGCGCGCACCCGCGGACTCGCCGCCGGGCACGCCGCCCAGCGCCGTGGCCGCCGCCGCGCGCAGCTCCGGGCTGTCCGAGCGCAGCTGGCGCGTCACCTGCTCCACCGCCTCGTGGCCCACGGCCTCCATGGAGACCTCGCGCAGCAGCTTCGCCGCCACCGCCGGGTCCTCGGACGCCGTCGCCACCGACACCGCCGCTTCCGACACCCGGCGGTCATGGCCGCTGTAGACGTCCGCGCTCTCGGAGACGATGTTGTCCGCCACCGCCGCGCGCACCTCGGGGGACGCGTCGCGCACCAGCTGCTCGTAGGTCACCACGCCGCCGTTCTTCTCCATGAACTCGACGGAGGGCACGCCGCGCAGGCCCCGCACCGCCGCCGCGCGCAGCGCCGGGTCCGAGTCCCCGGTGGCCCGGGCGAGCAGCGGCTGGATGAGGCCTGGGTTCTCCGCGTTGCTCGCCTTGGTGGCCAGCGCCGCGCCCAGGGCCTCCAGCACCTCCGGGTCCCGCTCACCTTGCAGCGCCGCCAGCAGGGACTCCGCGGGCATGGCGAGCGCGGCTTCCTTCAGCCGCATCTTCACGTAGCGCTTCAGCGCGGGGGAACCGTTCTTCATCGCCACGCGCACGTCGTCCAGCATGCCCTGTACCGTGCATTGCGCGGGGTGGAGCGTCAGCTCGGCGCGCGCCGTCACGGGCAGCAGGGACGACAGGGCCACCAGGAGCGCCGCGCGCCCCATTCGCTTCATCGACAGGGGTGACATCAGTGCGGCGCTCCTTCTTCGACCAGGCAGTTGTGGTGCTCGCGCTTGCCCAGCCAGATGCGGGCGAAGTCCACCGTGCCCGACGCGTAGAGGGCTTTGAACTCCAGGTAGTCCTGCGTGAAGCGCGGGTCCTTCGCGGCGAACTGCTCCAGCAGCGGCAGCGCCTTCTCGCCGCCCGCGCGCACGGTGAAGCGGAAGATGGCCCAGCGCACGCAGAGGTCGTGCTCGGCCTGGAAGGCGGCGCTGAGGATTTCCATCGCCTGGTCCGGCTCGCTGGTGACGCCCAGCCGGAAGGCCGCCATCTCCCGCACGTCCCGCTCGCGGTCGCTGGAGAGGATGCGCTTGAGCGAGTCGAAGGACTCCGAGCCGATGAGGGGGTTCGAATACGACGGCATCTCCAGCGCGAGCAGCCGCACCGCCATGTCGTCGGATGAACCGCTGATGTCCAGCAGCTCCTTCCAGTAGGGCGCGTAGTTGCCGGTGCGCTCGAAGTCCTCCTTCATCACCCGGCCCAGCGTGCGCGTGGCCACCCACGCGGTGGAGTCCAGCGTCTCATCCAGCGCCAGCTTCTTGAGCCGCTGGATGTCTCCCGGCGCCAGCTTCCGCTGCGTCTCCAGCGCGTCCAGCGCGGCGGAGCGCGTCTGCAGGGGCGCGCCGGGGTCCTCGCCCAGCTTCAGCAGGTTCTGCGCCACCTGCGGCGCGTGCACCGCGGGCGCGGCCTTCAGCGCGTCCATGTAGATGCCCAGCTCCGGCCCGCTGGCGCCCTTGGCCCACTCCAGCACCTGGAGCGCGCGGGCCGCGTCGTTGCCCACCAGCTCCGTCAGCCGCTCCTGGAGGTACGCCGCCAGGTACCGGTCGCCGTTGCCGATGGCCGTCGCCAGCGCCTGCCGGAACGAGTCCATGGACACCGCGGCGTCGAAGGCGTGCAGGCCGTCCCAGCACCCGGGCATGGGGATCTGCTCCACCGCGGGCTCGGGCTCCGTGGGCGATGCGCCTGGGACGCCAGCGCCGGACGTGCCGCGAGGACCGGAGGCCGCGGAGCCGGTGGGCTCGGCTGCTCCGGGCTCGCCAGGGAGAGAGGGGACAGTCCGTGGCCACAGCAACGCCACGGCCGCCGCGACCAGCAAGACGCCCGCGGCCACGGTCCAACGAAGGTTTCTGGAAGTCATCAGGTGGGGGGCTGACTCGGTGAATACTGCGAATTCTTGAATACTTTGAATTTGAGGTCCTTGGCAATGGGAACCCGCGGAACTCAGCCTGTGCGCCGCGTCATCGCTTCAGAGGGGGCGGAAATGTCCACGGCACGCACGGTTCGAATGGGAGTCATTGGCGCGTGTCTTCGCCGCAACGACAACCGCGCCTCCTGGACCCATTGTCCGTCGCAGTGTGATGGCCACCCGCCCCCTGCCCAGGTGGAGATGCGCGCGACCGTTGCCACATTGAGTGGGAAGGAGCCACCGGATGAGAGACCCGCCCGCCGCACCTGAACGACCGGATGCACCAGCGCCCGCCAGGCCGCCTGCCGGCACGAAGCCTCCGTGGCATGCGCTGCCGCCGGACCAGGTGCTGTCGTCGCTCGAGAGCACGGCGGAAGGGCTGACGGACGAGGAAGCGCGCCAGCGCCTGTCACGCCATGGGCCCAACGTGCTGGAGCGCACCCAGGGGGACGGCCCGCTGAAGCTGCTGTGGCGGCAGGTGAACAGCCCCTTCATCTGGGTGCTCATCGCCTCCGCGGTGCTGGCCGTCATCATGGGGAAGGTGACGGACGGGCTGGTGGTGGCCGCGGTGGTGGTGCTCAACACCCTCATCGGCTTCGTGCAGGAGTACCGCGCGGGGAAGGCCATTGAGTCGCTCAGCCGCATGGTGCCGGAGAACGCCACGGTGATTCGCGCGGGCCGCAAGCTGCGGGTCCCCGCCGCGCAGGGCGTGCCGGGGGACGTCATGGAGCTGGCACCGGGGGACAAGGTGCCCGCGGACATGCGGCTGCTCACCGCGCGCAACCTCACGGTGGAGGAGGCCGCGCTCACGGGCGAGTCCGTGCCCGCGCAGAAGGCCGTGGCCCCCGTACCGGAGGACGTGGAGCTGGGAGACCGGACCAGCCTGCTCTTCGGCGGCACCCTGGTGACGTCCGGCTCCGCCACCGCGGTGGTGGTGGCCACCGGGCAGGCCACCGAGCTGGGCCGCATTTCCACGCTGCTCCATGAGGCCACCGACCTCCAGACGCCGCTCACCCAGGCGCTGGCCGTCATCGCCAGGTACATCACCCTGGGCATCCTGGTCATCTCCGCCGCGCTGCTGGCGGTGGGGCTGGTGCGCGGCTACGCGGTGAGCGAGGCCGTCGTGGTGGCGATTGCGCTGGCCGTCGCCGCGATTCCGGAAGGGCTGCCCGCCATCGTCACCATCGCCCTGGCCATCGGCGTGCAGCGCATGGCCGCCCGGCGCGCCGTCATCCGCAAGCTGCCCGCGGTGGAGACGCTGGGCAGCACCACCGTCATCTGCACGGACAAGACAGGCACGCTCACCCGCAATGAGATGACGGTGCAGGCCCTGTGGACGACCCACGGCCGCTACGCGCTCAGCGGCGTGGGCTACTCCCCCAAGGGGAGGCTGACGCGGGAGGGCCAGCCGGTGGAGGCGCCTCCACCGGACGTCCGCGAGCTGCTGCTGGCGGGCGCGCTGTGCAACGACTCCGCGCTCCAGCACCGCGACGGACAGTGGGACATGACGGGCGACCCCACCGAGGCCGCGCTGCTGGTGGCGGCGGAGAAGGCGGGGGTGCGCGTGGACGACGCGCGGCGGGCGCACCCGCGCGTGGACGCCATCCCCTTCGAGTCGGAGAACCAGTTCATGGCCACCCTGCACGACGACGGGAAGGGCGGCCGCCGCATGCTGCTCAAGGGCGCGCCGGAGGTCGTCCTGCGCCGCTGCGTCCTGGAGGAGGGCTTCTCCTCCAGCACGGTGCTGACGGAAGTGGAGGGCCTGGCGCGGCAGGGCATGCGGGTGCTCGCGGTGGCCTCCCGGGAGGTGCCGGTGTCACACGCCGCGTTGCGCATGGAGGACGTCGAGGGCGGCCTGCGGCTGCTCGGCCTGGAGGGGATGATTGACCCGCCACGCGAGGAGGCCATGGCCGCGGTGCGCGCCTGCCACGAGGCGGGAATCACGGTGAAGATGATTACCGGTGACCACCCCGCCACGGCGGCGGCCATTGGCGCGCAGCTGGGGCTGCTGAAGCCGGACGAGGAGGGCATCCCCGGCGCGCGGCTGGCCGCCACGGAGGACACGGCGCTGGAGGAGGTGGCCTTGCGCTCCAACGTCTTCGCGCGGGTGGCGCCCGAGCACAAGCTGCGGCTGGTGCGCGCGCTCCAGCGCCGGCAGCACGTGGTGGCCATGACGGGAGACGGCGTCAATGACGCGCCCGCGCTCAAGCAGGCCAACATCGGCGTTGCCATGGGCGTCACCGGCACGGCGGTGGCGAAGGACGCGGCGGACATCGTGCTGACGGATGACAACTTCGCCTCCATCGTCGCGGCGGTGGAGGAGGGGCGGCGCGTCTATGACAACCTCATCAAGTCGCTGGCCTTCGTGCTGCCCACCAACCTGGGGCTGGCGCTCATCCTGCTGTTCGGCGTGTCCTTCTTCCCCATCCAGGAGGTGGAGGGACGGCTGGTGCCGCTGATGGCCATGCTGCCCACGCAGCTGCTCTGGATAAACCTGGTGGCCACGGTGTCGCTGGCGCTGCCGCTGGCCTTCGAGGCCCGGGAGCCGGACGTCATGCGCAGGGCGCCCAGGGCCCCCGGGGCGCCGGTGCTCAGCCGCTTCGTGCTGATGCGCACCGGGCTGGTAGCGCTGCTGATGGCCGCGGGCGCCATCGGCCTCTTCCTGTGGGAGTTCCGCCGGGACATTCCTCGCACCGGGCAGGCCCACGCGCTGGCCGAGGCCCAGACGATGGCGGTGAACACCGTCATCAGCTTCCAGATATTCTACCTGTTCATGTGCCGCAGCCTCATGGGCCCGGTGCGCAAGGTGGGCCTCTTCAGCAACCGCGCCGTGTTCGTGGGCATGGGCCTGCTGGTGCTGCTCCAGGTGGCCTTCATGTACCTGCCCTTCATGCAGCGCGTGTTCGGCACCGCGCCCCTGGGCTGGGAGGACGTGGGGCTGTCCATCCTGGTGGGCGCGGTGGTGCTGCCGGTGGTGGGGCTGGAGAAGTGGCTGCGGCAGCGCAAGGAGGACACGGACGCTTCGTCAGGGCGCGGCGCCCCGCGGCTGCGCGAGCGTGCGCCCGCGTGAGGCGGCGTCCGGCAGCGTCCAGTCCTGGGCCATGAAGGCGATGTGGCACTGGTCCAGCCGGGGGCCGCAGGCGCGGTCCAAGTCACTGCGGGTGTCGCAGCCGGGCCGCTCCTCGCAGGTGTCCGGCAGGAAGGCCCAGACGAACTGGAGCACGTTGCCGCCGCGCCCTTCGGGCAGCGCGGCGAGGAAGTCCTCGCGGTACTCCTCGAAGAGCGACGTCAGGTAGACGGTGTCCCGCTCCAGCCGCACGTTGCGCCGGTCTCCCACGAAGCGGCGCCCGGCCTCGTTGAGCTGCGAGTCCAGGAACTCCGGCTGGAAGTGCGAGCCGTCCAGCCGGGGGCCGCCGCGCGCGGCCTGGAAGAGCGCCAGGTGGATGCGCGGGTCGACGAACTCACGGCGCAGCACGCGGTTCTTCAGCGCCCACAGCGTCAGCCGCTCACCCCCCACCGGCCAGGAGCGGCCCCAGAAGAAGCGCCCCAGCCAGGGCTGCTGCACGGTTTCGAGGTACGGGTAGCCGTCCACCACCTGCTGGAGCACGAGCGCGTTGTAGGCGTTGAGCCAGTAGGCCAGCGCGTCCTCCGGCGTGGGGAAGACGTCCGGGCGGTTGTGGGGAGAGAACGACGCCAGCGATTCGACGAAGCCGTCCAGCGTCTTCCGCTCGCGCCCCACCGAGGCGAAGTCCACGTCCCCGTCGGAGCGCACGTGCCGCAGCACCTTTTCGTAGTCCTGGTAGCTGAACGGGGCGGCCGGGGAGGGCACTCGCGCGGGCAGCAGGCCCTGCACGTGGAGCGCGCCTCCCGCGCCCAGCAGCGCGGCCACGGCGAGCAGCACGGCGAAGACGTGGGGACGGCGTCGAGGTGCGGAAGGGGTGGCCACGGGGGCGAAAGCATAACCCAGGGGGAAGGGGGCTGCCCGGCCCTCCAGTTCACCCCGCGTAACTCGGAGTCCATTCCAAACCGGGATAGTCGTCGACTTATACTGGGCCCTCATGGAGCCTACCCCCAAGGTCATCCGTCACTTCCATCCGGTGCTCTCGGCCCGCGCGCTGGGCACCCGGCCGGTCCGCGTGGAGGTGGCGGGCCGCGCCTACGCGCTCTTCCGGGATGGCGCGGGGCAGCCCGCGGCGCTCGCGGATGCCTGCCCTCATCGCTTCGCGCCGCTGTCCAAGGGGACGGTGCGCGCGGACGGACGGCTCCAGTGTCCGTACCACGGCTGGCGCTTCGACGCGCAGGGGCGCGGCAGCAACCCCAGCCAGCCGGAGCTGCGCCACTGTGACGCGCGGAGCTTCCAGGTGGTGGAGCGCTACGGCTACCTCTGGCTGGCCGAGCGGGACACGCCGCTTTCGGCCATGCCCGACATGGGCGATGAGGGCTACGTCTTTGGCGGCGCGTTCTCCACGCACTTCGCGGCGCCGCTGCACGTGTCGCTCGACAACTTCAGCGAGGACGAGCACACGCCCTACGTCCACACCCGGCTGGGGTGGGACGACCCGAACGCGGGCCGGGTGGAGTTCGAGGCGCGCAACCTGGAGGACCGCACGGAGGTGCACTACCGCGCCCCGCAGCGGCCCGCGCCCATCATGGCGGTGCTGGGCGTGCGGGACGGCGACCTCTTCCAGAACGACTGGGTGACGCGCTTCGACCCGGTGCGCAGCCAGTACACCATTTGCTGGGTGGCGCCGGACGGCTCGCCGCGCCCCTTCATCACCCGGGCGAACATCTTCTTCGTGCCGGAGACGGCGCGCACCACGCGCCTGCACGTCTTCTCATTCCTGCGCACCGAGCAGCCGCTGCTGCGCCCGCTGCTCCCGGTGGCGGCGCGGGCGGCCATGGCGCTCACCTGGTGGGAGGTGCGCGACGACGCGCGCTTCATCACCACCGTGGCGGACACGCCGTACAGCCACAAGGGCATGCGGTTGGACCGCTTCGACGCGCCGCTGGTGCACCAGCGGCGCCTCCTGGAGCGCATCTACTACGGCGCCGGCCCGAAGATGACGGGGGCCGTGGTGCCGCTCACACGCGAGGCCCCGGGCCGCTGAGGGCCCGAAAGGCGCGCCCCGCGCTTCAGTGTAGCGAAGGGGAGGGCGCTTCGTACGCCGGAGCGGCCACGCCGGTGCGCGCCTCGTAGGCGTTGCAGCCGCTCTCTCCGGACAGCTCCAGCTCGAACTCGGCCAGCTCCGGCTGCATGCAGCGGTGCGTCTCGCCGGCGCTCTGGGGGTTCTGGTTGGCGAAGTAACGGCAGCCCCTGCAGTTGCCCCACTGTCCTTCCGCCATGACGTCCTCCTCGGAAAGGGTGTGATGCCTCTCTCCACGAGGGTGGGGCCGGCGACGGCCGCTCACAACCGGCGCTCGGCGCCCGCCTTCCTGGCGGGCGCCGGGACGCCGCGCCGCGGGGTTACTGCTGCCGGGGGGCGTCCGCCGGCCCTTCCTGCGGGGGCTGCGTCGGCTGCGTCTGCTCCGGCAGCGGCTGGAGGAACGGCGCCTCCGAGTCCTCCACCTTCAGGTCCGCCGTCAGGGGACGGGCGCCGAACACGCCCACCGCGCGCAGCAGGCGCAGGCCGGCGAGCGAGGCCTGCAGCCGCTCACTCACCAGGCCAATCTCCGCCTGCGTCAGCGCGGTGTTCGCGTCCGCGACCTCCAGGTACGTGGCCACGCCTTCCTTGAAGGAGACCTCGGTGAGGCGCTGGGACTCGCGCGCCAGTTCCACGGCCTGCGAGGCCTTGAAGCGGTTGGCCAGAGCGCTCTCCAGGTCGAGCTGCGCGGTGTTCACTTCCTGGCGCGCGGTGAGCTCCGCCTTGCGCTGCAGGGCCCGGTTCTCCGCGATGATGGCCGAGGCCTCCTGCAGGTTGGCCTCACGCAGGCCGCCGTCCCACAACGTCCAGCTGGCGCCCAGGGTGATGAACCAGATGCGGTTGGAGCCCACGAGGCCCGCCGCGTTGCTGATGTTGTAGGTGCCGGAGATCTGCACGTTGGGCAGGTAGCTGAGCCACACGCCGCGCTTGTTGATTTGCGCGAGCTCCACGGACTCACGCGCCGCGGCGACGTCCGCGCGCTGCTCGAGCGAGCGCTCGACGAGCACGCCGGTGTCCGTCTTCTCCGGCACCTGGGGCTCCGGCGGCGGCGCCACGTTGAAGTTCGGGTCGTCCAGCGCCAGCAGGGTGGCCAGCACCAGCTTGGCGGACGCCTCCGCGTTGCGCGCGCGGATGAGGTCCTGCTCGGCGCGGGCCAGGTCCTGCTCGGCGCGCAGCAGCGCCACGCGCGTCACCGTGCCCGCGTCGAAGCGGACCTGCGTGTCCTTGGCGCGCGCGCCGTTGAGCTCCACCAGCCGCTCCTGGACCGCCACGGCCTGCGCCTGCGCCACGGTGCCGTAGTACGCCTGCGCCACGCCGAAGAAGATTTCGCGCCGCGCCTGCTCCACGTTGAGCTCCGCCACGCGCTCCGCCTTGTAGGCGGCCTGGATGCCGGCCCACAGCTGCGGGGCGATGAGGGCCTGCCGCACCTGGCCCTGGGCCTGCAACTGCACCCGCGGCTGGATGACGATGTCCACGGGCGCGAGCGGACCCGCCGGAATCACCGCTTCGACGGAGTTGCGGACGATGGCGCCGTTGACAGTCACGTTGGGCAGGTAGCCGGCCCAGGCCTTGCGCGACGCGGTGTCCGCCTGCGCGAGGCGGGCCTGTGCGGCCTTGAGGTCCAGGTTTTCCTTGCGGGCGCGGTTGAGCGCGTCCTCCAGGGTCAGCGTAGGCGGCGGTGCCGCGGCCAGGGTGGCAGCCAGGGACAGCGCCAGGAATGAACTCATGACCGCCTCTACCTCCTCAAGGGCCCGCGCCGACGGGGGCCACTGCGTCCGGGATGGACTTTCTACGGGTTCGAGCCTCGGGTCGGCAGCCATAGTCCATGACGTCCGAATTTGGAAGCTCCGGAATGTAGTAGCTCTCAATAGTTGATGAAGTCAATTGTTTAGGTGGTTCAGGTGACATAACATGAGGAGTATGAACGGGAGCGGCGAGCAACTGGAGCGGAAGACGAAGCCGGGGAGTGGGCCTGGGCAAGCCGGACCTGAGGGTGACTTGCCACGCCAGGCGTGGACCCTCCTCTTCGAGCTGATGCACACGCACATGCGCAACTTCCCCGCCCTGGCGGCGGAGTTCGACTTGTCGCCGGTGCAGGCGCACGTGTTGCGGCAGCTGGGGGAAGGGCCGCTGGCCATGAGCACGTTGGCCGCCTACCTGTCGTGCGACGCGTCCAACGTGACGGGGCTGGTGGACCGGATGGAGGCGCGCGGACTGGTGGTGCGCCGCAGCTCCGAACAGGACCGGCGGGTGAAGATGCTGGTGCTGACGGACGACGGCGCGGCGCTGCGCGAGCGGCTGCTGGAGCGCATCTTCGAGCCGCCGGACGCCATCTGCGGCCTGCCGGAGGAGGACCTGTGCGCGCTGCGCGACATCATGCGCCGCGCGCTGGGCGCGCAGTAGGCGCCCCGCGTCAGTCCAGCAGGAAGGTGTACGAGTACTTCATCTCCGTGGAGACGGGCTCGCCGCCTTTGATTGCGGGCTTGAAGCGGAAGCGGCGGATGGCGTCCCGCGCCGCCTCGTTGAGGCCATAGCCGGGGCCCTTGAGAATCTTCACCGCCGTCACCGTGCCCTCGTGGCTGATGGTGATGGAGAGCGTCACGGTGCCCTCCACGCCCGCGCGGCGCGCCTCCTCCGGATAGGGAATCTTCACCTCGGAGGCCACCGTGGGCTCGGAGTCCACCTGGTAGATGGGCGCGTACTTCGGCGCGCTGTACCCCTTCACGTCCTTGGGGTCCTTCGCGGTGGGGCCCGTCCTGCCGTAGGCGGTGTTGCCCACGGGCGCGGCGAACGAGCCCGCGCTGGTGGTGGAGGACATCGTCATGCCCACCACGAGCGGCGGCGGCTTGGCCTGCGGCTCCGGCGGCGGCGTGTCGTTGGGCGGCGGCGGCGCGTCCACGGGCGGCGGCGGCAGCGGCTTGGGGGCCTCGGCCACCTTCACCGGCGGCGGCTTCACCACCTTGGGCTTGGGCGGCGGCGGCTTGGGCGGCTCCTCCGGCTTCGGTTCTTCCGGCGGAGGCGGGGGCGGCTTCACCACCTCCACCATCACCATCTCCACGGGGCGTTTGGCGGCGGGGAGGGTGCGCGCGGCGCCTTCTCCCAGTGCCCAGAAGCCGCCGACGTGAAGCCCCAGCGACACGAGCAGGAAGACGCCCACCACGGCCAGCGAGCGGTCGCGTCGGGGCGTCGGAGCGTTGTCGAGGACCGCCTGACTCATGAAGTGACGCCTTGCCTCAGGGTGCCGCGGGCGCGGCCGCGGGGGCCACGTCCTTCTCGATGTTGAGCGCGAACTTCGCGATGCCCTGACCCTTCACCACGTCGATGAGGCGCATGACGCGGCCGTAGGGTATCGACTGGTCGGCGCTGATGATGGCGCGCGTGTCCTTGTCCTTGGCCACCGCTTCCTGGACGCGCTTCTCCAGGTCCTGCTCGGTCAGCTCGGCGCCGTCGAAGAAGAGCTTGCCCTCCTTGTCCAGGACCACGTTGACCAGGCCCTGCACCGTCTCACCGCCGTTGGCGGCGCGGGGCAGGTCCACCTCCACCGTCTCCCGGACGATGAAGTTGGCCGTCACCATGAAGATGATGAGCAGCACCAGCACCACGTCCACCAGCGGGGTGACGTTGATGCCGGTGATTTCGTCGTCGTTGTCCTGCGCGCCGCCCGCCATGGCCTAGCGGGCCTCCGCGGCGCGAGCCGCAGTGGCCGTGCTGGCCGCGGGGCGCTCGGCGCGCATGCTGCCCACCAGGGCGTAGCCCAGGGCATTGGTGCGGCTGGTGAGCGTCTTGAGCTGGCGGTTGAAGACGTTGAAGGCCACCACCGCCGGAATCGCCACCGCCAGCCCCACGGCCGTGGCGACGAGCGCTTCGGAGATGCCCGCCATGACGGTCTGCTGCATGGCCCCGCCGCCGCCCTGCGCGTTCATCTTCCCCAGGTCATTGAAGGCCTTGATGATGCCCAGCACCGTGCCGAACAGCCCGATGAAAGGCGCGTTGTTGCCCAGCGTGCCCAGGTACGACAGGAAGCGCTCATACTGGGGGCGCTCGCGCGACAGGGTGGAGGCAATCACCTGCTCCACCGTGTCCGCGCCCTGGTCGGCGGAGGCCAGGGCCTCACGGATGATGGCGGCCTCCATGCCCGTCTTGCCTTCAATGGCCTTGCGGGCCACGTCGTACTCGCCGCGGGCCAGCCGCACCGCCAGGGCCTCCGAGTCCGGCAGCCGGTGGCGGGCGAAGTACACCGTGCGCTCCAGCATGATGGCGATGGAGAGCACGGAGAGGATGACGAGCACCCAGAGCACCCACTCGGCGGAGGTGAGCGTCACGCCGAGCAGTTTGCTGCTGAGCCAGCCAAGCTCGGTGTGACTCGTCTGGGCCAGGGAGAGGAAGGGCGTCATGGAGGGAAGCCTGGGTAAAGGTGGGTCACGGGGTACTCGCAACCCGGTTGCCAACTTGCGGGCCCATGTCTTGTTCCCTTGGCGCGGAAAGTCAAATGGAACGGCTCGGGTGGGGTGTCGCCCTCCCGGAAGCGGACGCTCAGGCGCCCGCCCGGGTGGGACGGCTCAGGGGCGCTGGGCGGGGACGTCGGTCAGGGCGGGATTCCGTTCAATGGCGGGGCCCAGCACCGCGTCAATCCGGCGCAGCAGCTCCGGCTCCAGCTTCACGCCCGCGGCCTTCACGTTGTCGTGCACCTGCTCCGGCCGGGAGGCGCCGACGATGGCGGAGGAGACGCTGGGATTCTGGAGCACCCAGGCCACGGCGAGCTGGGCCATGGTGAGGCCGGCGTCCTTCGCCAGCGGGACGAGCTGCTGCACGCGGGTGAGCACGTCGTCCGTCATGAAGCGGGTGATGCCGTAGCGGACGGCGTTGGCCTCCGTGGCGCGGCTGCCCACGGGGGGCGCCTGGCCGGGCAGGTACTTGCCGGTGAGGACGCCCTGGGCGATGGGCGACCAGACAATCTGCCCCAGGCCCGCTTCGTCGGAGGCCGGGATGACCTGCGGCTCGATGACGCGGTAGAGCATGGAGTACTGCGGCTGGTTGGAGATGAAGGGGACGCGAAGCTCGCGGGCCAGCGCGGCGCCCTGGCGAATCTGGTCGGCCGTCCACTCGGAGACGCCGATGTACAGCGCCTTGCCCTGGCGGACGATGTCGGCGAACGCGAGCATCGTCTCCTCCAGCGGCGTCTCCACGTCGAAGCGGTGGGCCTGGTACAGGTCCACGTAGTCCGTCTGCAGCCGGCGCAGCGAGCCGTCGATGCTCTCCAGGATGTGCTTGCGCGACAGGCCGCGGTCATTCTTCCCGGGGCCGGTGGGCCAGTACACCTTGGTGAAGAGCTCGTAGCCGGCGCGGCGCTGGCCCTTCAGGGCGCGGCCGAGCACTTCCTCTGCGCGGGTCGCCGCGTACACGTCCGCGGTGTCGAAGGTGGTGATGCCCACGTCCAGCGCCGCGCGCACGCAGGCGAGCGCGGCCTCCTCCTCCACCTGGGAGCCGTGGGTAATCCAGTTGCCGTAGGAAATCTCACTGACGACGAGGCCGCTGCGGCCGAGCTTGCGGAAGTGCATGGTGCGCGCGAGCCTAACCGCGGGCCTCCAGGCGCGCACGGCCGCGGACGGGCCACCAGCCGCCGGCCCACGCCACCCAGGCGACGTAGACGAGCTGGAAGGGGATGCGCAGCCAGAAGTACCAGTCCGGGAAGGGCAGCACGTGGGCGGCGGTGTTGGCCTGGGCCTCGTGGATGTTGGCGGGGAGGATGGCCAGCAGCAGCGCGATGAGCCCCAGCGCCGCGAGCCGGCGCGTGCGTGGCAGCAGCAGCCCCAGCCCGCCCGCGACCTCCGCGGCCCCGGAGAGGTAGACCCAGAACGCGGGTGACGGCAGTCGCGGCGGAATCATGGCCGCGTAGCGCGCGGGCATGACGAAGTGCATGACGCCCGCGCCCACGAAGAAGAGGCCCGCGGCGACCGCGGCGCGCGCCGTGGGCGTGGACAGCGCGGCGAGGCGCCGCAGCGGAGGCAGGTGCAGCAGCAGGAAGAAGGACAGCAACAGGATGGCGAAGGACATGGGGTGTGCTCCTGAAGAGAGGCACGGGCGGGTGGCCTGCCGTGCCGTTGACTCCAGGATGGGGCCCCGGTGCCGCCGTCCGCTTGAACGAACTGGCTGCGTTCTGAGCGGCGCGCGTCGTGCAACCTCCGGTCTCGGTGCTACCGCTGGACGCGCGGGTGGGTGTGGTGGGCCTACCCACCACGGCAGTTGCGGTGTTGGTGGTCCACTATCCAGGTTTGTCTGTGATGTAGTGTTTGCGTGAAGCTTTGGCGCCGCCAGTGCTTCGTGAGCGTGTTCTTGCTCCTCGCCGTGGGCGGCTGCGGGTCGGCCACCGTCAGCACCGCAGCCGGGAAGCCTTCAGCGAAGTGGGTGGGCCCGGCCATCCCGAGCCCGGCTGGCGGGAAGGTGCAGACGACCATCTACTATGGCCCTTGGCTGTGTAGTGCCTCGCTGCTGTCTCGCTGCGAGCGCCGGTGCGTGGCCGAGGGGCGTGCGCCCTTGCTCGGCTGCATATGGCTCGCGGACATCGAACAATGCGCGAGTTGGCTTTCGCGAAGCGTGGGGAAACGAATTCGGCGGCTGGCCGCAGTCGGACGGGCGCAACTGGCCGGGGCACCACATCTTCGACTTGTTTCACGGCGGCCACCCAACAGCGCTTGCGAACGTGTTGCCAGTGCCTCCGCTCGTGCATGACGTCTTCAGCGGGGCCTACCCGGCTTGCTATAGTCGCGGCGGCCGATGGCGCTCTGTGGGGCCGGACAGGCCCTACGTGGACTAGCGATGGCCATTGAGTCACTGCTCGCGGAAATCTCACGGGCGCATTTCCCGCACCCTCCGGCGACGCCAGAGCGGATTGCTACCTTCGAGGCGCGGATGGGGTGGCGCCTGGACGAAGACTTGCGCGCCTTCTTCCTGCACTGCGACGGCGCAGAGCTGTTCGAGCGGCTTCCCGAGGCAAACTACAGCATCCTCTCGTTGGCGGGGATTGAGGAGGCGACCCTTCGGCTTCGCCGTCGCGACCACAGCGATGGAGAGGCCGCCTGCTGGTATCCACTGGTGGACTGCCAGGACTCCGACTTCGTACTGGTCGATGTGGCGCACCCCGGAGGCCCGTACCCTCTCCTCGACGCCTACCACGAGACGTACCCGCGCGAGGTGCGGCGAGTCGCCGGCTCGTTCCGCGAGTTCCTCGAGCGCGCCCTGGCGAGTGACAACCAGTTCTTCTGGCTGGAGGAGTAGCGGGCTTCGTCTACGACTCCGTCAACCGGAATCGGGGCAGGCTCACTCACCTGTTCGGCGCTCTAACTCCTGGGCCTTGTCGGTGGTGGCGCGCCGGTGCGGCCCTGCGCCTGGACGCGCGGTCCACGGCGCTGAAGTGATGACGGCGTGGTGCCGAACATCCGCCGGAAGGTGCGCGTCAGGTGCGCCGCATCCGAGAAGCCGGCCGCGTGGGCGGCGTCACCCAGGGTGCGGCCCGCGGCGATGGCGCCCGCGGCCCGCTGGAGCCGGAGCCACAGGAGATAGGGCCGCAGCGGCACACCGACGGATTCGGTGAACGTGTGCATCAGCCTGCCGGGCGAGAGGCCCGCGACCTGGGCCAGGGCTTCGAGCGAGGTGTCTTCCGGCGCGGCCTCCGCGCGCAGGTGGCGCAGCAGCTTGCGCACGCGCGGGTGGAGGTGACGGGGAGCTCCGGGCGTCCCGGAGAGGGCCGCCAGCGTGGACTCCATCCATCCGCCGACCGCTTCGTGCGTCAGTGCTCCCGCCGTGGGCAGCCCGCCGAGGAGGGCATCGCGCTGCGTCGTGTCGAACAGCCGTATCGGCCCGTCGAGCGCGGCCTGGAGTCGCGCGCCGTCGTCGCTCTCGGGCTCGATGAAGAGGATGATGATTTCGCTGTCGCGCGCGTCGAGCGCATGGGGAAGGTCCGGGCCCACGAGCACGCCGGCTGCCTGCTCGGCCGTCTTCACGCCCTGCGCGCGGACGGACAGGACGCCCTGCCGGCACAGCACCAGGTGCATGGCGTGGTGGGCGTGCTTCGTCGTCGCGTCGCCGGGGCCCCACATCGCCAATGCGGTGGGCCACACCACCAGCGGCATGTCCGGCCACGGCGCCTGGGGCGCCAGTTCTGGAGGGCGGGCGAGGAGCATCCGGAAGATGGGTTGTAGCAGCAGTCCGGTGGGCTTGATGGCACTTGGGGACAGTGGGTGGGCCATCTTTGGCGCGCGAGGCGGCACCTGGGGCAGTCTCGCGTGAAGGCGCGGCCATGGGCACTTCCTCCGCGGGGATGCCGCGTCGGTGTCCGCGAGGCTCGGGCGATCCACGCCGGGCAGCGGGAGGGGGCGTCAATGCACGGCGGGAGGCGACCGCTCACCCCCGGACCGCGACGGCTGGGCGTCGCGTCGCTTGTGGGGAATGGGCCGAGTAGTCGACACTCGGCGCTTCATGGCTGCCAGTGAAGAACGCCGCTTCCAGGCCCTGGTGCTCGCGCCCATCCGGCGCGTGCAGCGGCGCCTCAACGCGGTGGCATGGGCGGAGGCCGGCATCGTCCCGATGTGGGCCACCGCCACGGCCTGCGTGCTGACCCGGCTCCTCCTGCGCGGCGCCTTCGTCTGGGCCCTGCCGCCGGTGCTGGCGCTGGGGCTGGGCGCGTGGTTCTGGCGCGCGCGTTCCCGGCGGGTGTCGTTGGAGCAGGCGGCGGTGCTCGCGGACCGGTCGGCGAACGCGGGCGGGCTGCTGCTCACCCGGCTGGAGCGCCAGGTGGGGGAGTGGGAGCTGGCCGTCAATCAGCTCGCAAGTGGGGTGAAGCCTCCCGACGTGAAGTGGCGACGCCCGGCCGCCGCGCTCGCGGGCGCGGTGCTGTTCGCGGTGGCGGGCTTCCTGTTGCCCCTGTCCGCGCCACGAGGCCGCGCCGTGAATGCCGCCGCCGCGGCGAAGGTGGCCGCGGTCCAGGCGCGGGCGGAGGCGCTCGCCAAGGAAGAGGTGCTGGAGGAGGCCGTCGAGGACGAGCTGCGGCGCCTGGCCGAGGAAGTCGCCGATGGCCGCTTCGACGCTGGAGACTGGGAGGCCGCCGACGCGCTGGAGAAGCGGCTGTCCGAGCAGGCCGCGGAGGCCGCCGCGCAGCTGGCCCAGGCCGCGGAGGCCGCGCGGGCGTTGGAGGATGCGCTGGGCGCCGCGGGAGGCGCCGAGGCCGTCACGCGTGAGCGCGAGGCGTTGGAGCAGGCGCTGATGGCGCTGGAAGGCGGCAAGGAGGGCGGCGCGTCCGACGACGCGGATGGAATGGGGGAGAACGGGACGCCGCACGCGTCCGAGAACGGCGAAGCGGCACAGGCGGAGGCCGCGCGCGCGTCCGGCCAGGGAACGGAGGGCGCCGAGGGACAGCAGGGCACGGAAGGTTCGCAAAGTGCTCGCTCCGGTGAAGCGCAGGCCGCTGCCCGCGCGCGGGCCTCCGGTTCACCGGACCAGATTGCCAGCCTGCGCGAGGCGCTGGAGCGCAGGCGTCAGTCGCTGGAGAACCGCTTCGATTCGAACGGCCGCAACGGCTCCGAGTCGCAGGCCCGTCGCCAGAGCCGTGGTGGCCAGCGCTCGGGACAGGGGCGCCAGGGGCAGTCGGGGCGCGGCGGCGAGGGCGAGGGGCAATCCGGCGAGGGCGAGGGGCAATCCGGCGCGGGCGAGGGGCAATCCGGCGCGGGCGAGGGGCAATCCGGCGCGGGCCAGCAGGGGCATGCGAGCCGGGGCGTGCAGCGCGGCGCGGGTGCGTCACGCGGCGGCGGAAGCCAACCGCTCGTCTTTGGCGACGAGGCGGAGATGGACCCGGAGCGGCTCGCGTTCGAGCCGCTGCCTCCCGGACAAGGGGGCGACGAGGGCGAGGAGCTCTGGGGGCTCCGGGCCGCGGACCCTCGGCGGCGCGCGGGCCCGGCCGGGCCTGGCGGCGCGCAGGGCACGCAGGCGCGGGGCGATGCGACGGCGGGGCCCGGTGCGGCGCCGCTGCTTCCCCGCAACCGGGACATGGTGAGGCGGTACTTTGGTGGCGAGTCGTCTGGAAGGGGGCAATGACGTGGCAGCAGAGCTTCTCAGTCCCGCCGAGGCACAGGGAGCGGCGGAGGTGGCGGCCCGGCTCAAGGACGAGCTGAACACCGTCATGCTGGACCAGGAATCCGTCGTCGAACAGGTGGTGGTGGCGGTGCTCGCGCGCGGGCACGTCCTGCTGGAGGGGCTGCCCGGTCTGGGCAAGACGGAGCTGTGCAAGGCGCTGGCGCGGCTGCTGTCGCTGCCCTTCCGCCGCATCCAGTTCACCCCCGACCTGCTGCCCGGCGACATCACCGGCACCTATGTGCTGGAAGGCGACGGCCGCCGCGACTTCGTCTTCCGCGAGGGCCCGCTCTTCGCCAGCCTGGTGCTGGCGGACGAAATCAACCGCTCCAGCCCGAAGACACAGTCCGCGCTGCTGGAGGCCATGCAGGAGCGCAGCGTCACCGTGCTGGGGCAGACGCGGCCGTTGCCGGACCCCTTCTTCGTGCTCGCCACGCAGAACCCCATCGAGCTGGAGGGCACCTATCCGCTGCCCGAGGCGCAGCTCGACCGGTTCCTCTTCCGCATCCAGGTGCCCCCCGTGGGCGCGAAGACGCTGCGCGCGCTGCTCACCACGCGCGTGCGGGGCGCGCCGCCGGAGCTGTCGCCGGTGCTGGACGCGGAGGGCCTGGGCCGCCTCTTCGCCGCCGCGGACCGCGTGCACCTGCCCGGCCCCGTGGCGGACTTCATCGGCCGGCTGGTGGAGGCCTCCGACCCACGCCAGGCGTCGGCGCCCGACGCCGTGCGCCGCTTCGTCCGGTACGGCGCCAGTCCTCGCGCGGCGCTCGCGCTCGCGGCCGCCGGGCGCGCGCTGGCCCTGCTGCGAGGCAGGCCCAACGTGGGCTTCGATGACGTGGTGGCCGCCGCGTCCTCCGCCCTCAACCACCGGCTGGTGCTCGCCTACGAGGCCTCGCTGGAGAAGGTCAGCGCGGCGGACGTGGTGCGCGCCCTGCTCCAGGCCATCCCCGAGGTGCCGCGTGCGTAGCGCGGTGCTGACCGCCAGTGTCCTGCTCTGCGCCCTGGGCGGCGCGCGGGCCTTCGCCAGGTCGCCGGCGGTAGAGGCCGCTCCCACGGGCTATGGGTACCACGCTGCCTCCGGAACCACCGATACGCGGGAGCACGGCGACCTGCGCATCACCCACCGCTCCAGCGTGCTGAAGCCGGAGCGCGGCTACACCCCGTTCGATGTCGTGCTCCAGAACTCGGGGCCCGTGCCGCTCCAGGTCCGCCTGACCTTCCAGGGGCATTCGAGCTCAGGCCCGAGAACCGCCGAGCGCACGGTGGAGGTGGCGCCGCGTCAGCGGCTCGTCACCTGGCTGTTCGTGCCAGCGGAGGTGCAAGCGGGGAGCCTCATGGCGGAGTCGCCCGGCCTGGCTTCGCTGTCGCCCCTCGCCCACGCCCCCGTCTATCTGGAGCGTTCCACGGGTGGGACGGTGTTGGTGCTGGGGACGCTCAAGGACTTCGACGACACGTCGGGGGTGCCTCGGGTGGAGGCGAGCGGCAGCCCGCTGTTCTCCGTGCGGACCGTTGAGCCGCGCGACGCGCCCAGGGAGCTGTCCGGCTACGTGGGCCACTCCGTGGTGATGGTGCCCGGGGACCTGGCTGCCGTGCCCGCGGATGTCTGGGCCGTGCTGGAGGCGTACGTCCTCACGGGAGGGCGACTCGTCCTGCCGCGGGTGTCGAGCAGCCTGACGGACCGTCTGCCGTTGCTCCCCGCGGAAGGCTCCTGGGATGTCGTGCCGTATGGCTTTGGCCGGGTGCAACTGTGTGGCGCCGCGGTCGAATGTGAACGGGTCTTGAACGCGATGCTGGGGGAGGTCATCCCGGGGCCGGTGAAGCCCGCGGGGGACGCGCCTCGGTGGGAGCGAAGCAACCTGCTCGCCGGGGGCATCGCGCCGCTGCTGGACCATGCCAACACACCCGTGGGGCGGTTCCTGCTGCTCATCTTCGCCTTCGTGCTGGCGGTGGGGCCGGGCGGGCTGATGCTGGCGCGGCGCCGGGGGCCGGTGGCGGTGCTGGTGGCGGTGCCCCTGGTGTCGGTCATCACCTGTGTGGCGCTCGTGACCTGGTCGGTGCTCGTGGATGGCTTCGCCGTGCACGCCGCGCGCTACAGCCTCACATGGCTGGACTCGGAGCGCTCCCGCGCGGTGACGCTCGGCGTCTCCGCCTGGTACGCCAACGTGTCCGCGGGGCCGGTGCGCTTCCCGGCGACGAGCGCGCTGCTGGCACCGGACAACGCCGACGAGATGCTGGCGGACCTGGACTGGACGCATGGCCTGACGGTGACGCATGGCTTCCTGCCGCCACGGACCTACCGTGAGTGGGGGGAGGTGGCCGTGCTGCCTTCTCGCGCCCGGCTCGTCGTCCGGGAGGAAGGCGGCATCGTCCGCATCCAGAACGCGCTGGGGTCGCGACTGGAGAAGGGCTACGTCCGGGTGAACAGCCAGACCTACGCGTTGCCCGCGCTGGAGGATGGCGCGGAAGGAGCCCTGGGCGAGCCGCTGCCCGCGAGCGAGACGCCGGTGAGCCAGGTGTTGTCCGGCGTGGAGGGACAGTCGCTCGCCGCGGGACGTCTGGCGGCGGGCGAGGAGCACTTCCGCGCTCCGCTTCCGGAGGGCGGCTTCATCGCGCGGCTGGGGGGCTTGGGACTGACGCCTTCGTCCGCCGTTGACGTGGAGCTGGAGGCCGGCATCCACCTGGTGCGAGGCCAGTCGGAAGCGGGGCGGCCATGAGCCTGCTGGAGGTGAAGGGACTGCGGCGCGACTACGGGCCGCTGCGCGCGGTGGATGGCGTGTCGTTCTCCCTGGAGGCCGGCAGCATCCTGGGCTTCATCGGGCCCAACGGCGCGGGCAAGAGCACCACGCTGCGCATCCTGGCCACGCTGGACGTGCCCACGGCGGGCGAGGTGCTGCTGGACGGGCACTCGCTGGTGGATGCGCCGGACCGGGCGCGTCCGCTCATCGGCTACATGCCGGACCGGTACGGCACCTACGACGACGTCACCGTCTTCGAGTTTCTGGACTTCTTCGCGCGCGCCTATGGCCTGAAGGGCGCGGCGCGCCGGCAGCGCGTGGAGTCGGTGATGGAGTTCACCGGGCTCACCCCCCTGGCGGACCGGCTCACCACCACGCTGTCCAAGGGCATGCGGCAGCGCGTGGCGCTGGGGCGCACGCTGCTGCACGACCCGTCGCTGCTGCTGCTGGACGAGCCCGCGGACGGGTTGGACCCGCGCGCCCGCATCGAGCTGCGCGAGCTGCTGCGCGCCCTGGCGGACCAGGGCAAGGCGGTCATCATCTCCAGCCACATCCTCACGGAGTTGGCGGAGATTTGCGACACCTGCGCCATCATCGAGCAGGGGCGGCTGCTGGCCACCGGGAAGGTGGCGGACCTGCTCCAGCAGCAGGAGGCGGGCGCGGCGGTGACGCCCGAGTTGACGGTGCGGCTGGCCGTGGGCGACGCGGGCAACGCCGTCTGGGAGCGCGCGGAGCGGCTGCTCCTGGAGCAGCCGCGCGTGAAGCGTGTGGCGCGGGAGGGGGAGTCGCTGCGCGTGCGCCTGGAGCTGGAGGCGGGCGCGGGCCCCGCGCGGGTGGACGCGGCGGCGGCGGCGGTGCTGGCGGCGCTGGTGTCCGCGGGGCTCCCCGTGTGTGCCTTCAGCGCGCGGGAGCGGAACCTCGAGGATGCCTTCATGACGGTGACGAAGGGGAGGGTGGCGTGAGCGCGCCCGTGGATACGGCGATGAGCCCTCCGGCCCAGGAGCCGACGGCTTCGGGGGGCGCCCGGGTCGCGGGCGCGGAGCCCTGGTCTCAGCGGTGGGGGGACCGGCTCAACCCGTTGGTGGTGAAGGAGCTCCGCCAGGGACTGCGCACGCGCGTCTTCTGGGTGTGCTTCGGGTTGATGCTGCTGGCGTGCCTGGCGGTGGCGCTGGTGGCCTACGTGGAGACGCGCGAGGGCGCCTACTCGCGACGCGGTCAGGGCTACTTCTTCGCCTTCTTCATCTGCCTGGGGGTCGCGCACTTCTTCGTCATCCCGTACAGCGCCTACCGCTCGTTGGCGCGTGAGCGCGAGGACGAGACGTGGGTGTTGCTGGTGCTCACCGGCCTGGGGCCGCGCCGCATCCTCCGGGGCAAGGTGGCGTCGTTCCTGGTGCAGGCGGCCCTGTATGCCTCCGCGGCGGGGCCCTTCCTCCTCTTCAGCTACTTCCTCAATGGCATCGCGCTGCCCACGATTCTGGTGGTGCTGGCGCTGGGCGGCGCGTGGCTCGTGTTCCTCACGGTGGCCAGCGTGTGCGCGGCGACGCTGGCCGATGGCCGCATGGGGCGCGCCTTCGTCCACTTCGGCTTGCTGGGCGCGCTGGGCATGGCGCTGTTGCAGGGGCTGGGCGCGGCCTTCGCGATATCGGAGATGGGCGACCGGTTCCTGCGTGACTCGGACTTCCTCTATCTGGTGGGCTTCGCGTTGCTGCTGATGCTCATGGACGGCTGGCTGCTCTTCGAGGCCGCCGCATCCCGGCTGTCCCTGCCCACGGAGGACTACACGCGGGGGCCGCGTCGCGCGGTGGGGGTGCAGGTGCTGGTGGGCATGCTCGCCGGAATCGCCATCTGGTGGCTGACGGGGCGTGCGCACAAGGTGCCGGAGATGTTCGCGCTGCTGGGCGGCGTCCACTTGATTGGCGTGGGCATGTTCGTGGTGGCGGACGTGGATGGACAGGCGCGCCCGCTGCGCGCGGCCACCCGGCCCTGGTCCGTGCTGCGGCCCGGCGCGCTGCGGGGCTTCCGCTGGATGGTGTTCCTGCTGGGCGCCTGGGGCGCGCTGTTCTGGGGCTTGCAGGTGGGGTCCTCGGACCTGCCGCTGAAGGGCACGTCCCTGCGGATGGCCACCCTGGCGCTGCCGGCGTACGGCGTGCTCTTCCTGTCGCTGGCGGTGTGGCTGGGGCGGAAGGTGCGCCCGGACCGGCTGGCCACGCCCGCGGCGGTGCGGTTGATGTTCGTGGCCTCCGTGGCGCTGGCCTCGGCGCTGCCCCCATTGGTGGCGGTGTTGATGGGGTTCGATGGGGATGACCCTGTCCTCAACCTCTTCAACCCCGTGGTGGGCATCGCGAACTTCGCGACGTACGACTACGGGGCGTCCGGGCCGAAGATGTCCTGGGACTTGCTGGGCGCCGTCGTGGGGCTGGCGCTGGTGGCCGCCTTCGGGACGGACCGGATGCTCGTGGAGCGTGAGCGGCGGGCCCACGCGTCGTGAGCGAGCGGATGGACGCATCCGCCGTCGCGCGGCTGGTTCCGGGGCTGGCCCTGGCGCTGCCCAGGGGGCCTCACCGGGGCCTCTTGGGCGAGGTCCGCGCCACGTCCGCGGGCAGCGCGCTGGAGCTGCATGACTTCCGCGCGTACCAGCCCGGAGATGACCTGCGGCAGGTGGACTGGAACGCGGTGGCGCGCACGGGCGAGCTCGTGCTGCGCATCCGCCAGGACGAGGTGTCGCCGCGCGTGGAGGTGGTGCTGGATGGCTCGCGCTCCATGGCGCTGTCTCCCCGCAAGGCCGCGTGCGCGCGGGAGGTGGCGCTGCTGACGGCGGAGGTGGCGGCGCGGCAGGGGCTGACGCCCACGTTGATGGTGGCCGGTGCCCGGCCGGAGCGTGCTCAGGGGCAGGCGTGCCGGGCGGCCCTGGACGCGGCGGACTTCGACGCGCGGGATGGGCTGCCGGAGTCGCTGGGGCGCCTGCCGCCGCTGCGGCCGTGTGGGCTGCGCGTGGTGGTGAGTGACTTCCTCTTCGAGGCGGACCTGCCGGCGCTGTGCGCGCGGCTGGCGCGGGGCGCGTCCGGGCTCTTCCTGGCGCAGGTGCTGGACGCCGAGGACCTGGACCCCGCGGGTGGGGAGGGAGCCCGGCTGGTGGACTCGGAGAGCGGCGCGGCGCTGGAGGAGTTGCTGACGGACGAGGTGCTGGCCACGTACACGCGCCGCTTCGCGGAGCACCAGCGCGGCTTGAGGGGCGCGGCCTTGCGTGCTCGCGGAGCGCTGCTCACCGCGCGGGCACAGGATGGGCTGGGCGCGTTGGTCTCGGGGCCGCTGCGGCCCCTGTTCCTCGCGGCGGGGGCGTCATGAGGGGACGCCGGGTGGATGACGTTGCCTCGCGCCTGGGGCGTGCCGTGGGCGGTGACGCGTGAGCTTCGGCTTCCCGTGGGGGCTGCTGGCGCTGGGCGCGCTCGTGCCGCTGGTGGCGGCGTACTTCCTGCGGCGCCGGCAGAAGCCGGTGGTGGTGAGCGCGCTCTTCCTGTGGCGCAGGCCCAGTCCCCGCGCCGAGGCGGGGCCTCGCTGGGAGCGCTTCACGCGGGAGGCCTCGCTGCTGCTGGAGGTGCTGGCGGTGGTGGCCGCCGCGCTCTTCCTGGCGGACGTGCGGTGGGGGGAGGCCGCGCGGGCCCGGCACCTGGTGCTGGTGGTGGACGGGAGCCTGTCCATGTCGGCGCGCGGGCCGGACGGCGTGACGGTGCTGGAGCAGGTGCGGCGCGAGGCGGCGGCGCGCGTGGAGTCGGAGGAGGCCACGCAGGTGACGCTGCTGGCCAGTGGTGGCACGCCGCGCATGCTCGCGGGCCCGGAGGCGGAGCCCTCCCGGGCGCTGGCCGCGCTGGAGTCCTTCCAGGCGCAGGGCGCGGACCATGACCCGATGCCCACGCTCATCTGGGCGCAGGAGTTGGCGGGGGCGGGGCGGCGCGTGGCCTTCTTCACGGACGTTCCACCGGAGAACGCGGCCCTGGTGCCCGCGGCCGTGCGGTGGACGGCGCTGGGGACCGCCCGAGGCAACGTGGCGCTGGTCTCCGCGCAGCGGCGCGATGATGGGCCCACGGCCACGGTGACGCTCCGGGTGGCGCGTTTCGGGGAGGGGCCGGGGGAGGTGGACGTTCGGGTTCGCGCGTTGCCAGGGCCCGGTGCGAAGGCCGGCGCGGAGCGGGTGGAGCGCGTGCGCCTTCCGGAGGAGGGCACCGCGACGGTCCGGCTGACGTTCCAGGGAGCGGGCGAGGTGGAGGTGACGCTTCCGGACGACGCGTTGCCCGAGGACGGCCAGGTGCGGCTGCCGCCCGCGCCCACGCGGCCCATCGCGGTGGCGTTGGCGCAGGGCTTGGGGGCTCCCGAGCAGACCGCGCTGGAGCGGTTCCTCGCGGTGTCGCCGGAGGTGGCGCGCGGCGCGGAGGACGTGGTGTTGGTGCTGGGGCCTCCGGGGACGGATGCGCGGGTGACGGTGGGGGCGGGCGGCGCGCCGCGCACGTTCGTGGGGCCGTTCTTCTCCGAGAAGGGGCACCCGCTGCTGGATGACGTGCAGCTTTCGGGCGTGCGGTGGACGGCGGGGGACAATCCGCCGGGAAAGCCGCTGGTGAGCGCGGGGGACGCGGTGCTGGTGTCCGAGGAGGCGGATGGCCGGGTTCACGTCAACGTGGACCTGTCGCGCTCGAACGTGCAGCGGGTGTCCGCGTGGCCGGTGCTGCTGAGCAACCTGGTGCGCGAGGCCCGGCGCACGCGGGAGGGGTTTCCTCGGAGGCAGTTGATGCTGGGTGAGCCGCTGCCGGTGGTGACGCTCGCGGGTGCGCGTTACGCGCTCGTGGGACCGGGGGGGAGCCGGCCGGTGTTTGGCGCGGGCGAGGTGACGCTGTCTCCCCCCACCGGGCCTGGGGCCTATTCGCTGGAGCGCGACGGCGACGTGGTGGACACGGCGCAGGTGCTGGCGCTGGATGCCCGGGAGTCGGACCTGCGGACGCGCGGACGCGCGGAGGTGCCGGCACGCGAGGCGGGGGAAGACGACGCGGGAGGCAACGCGCCGGGCCGGGCCCGATGGCCCCTGGTCCTGCTGCTCGCCGCGTTGGTGGCGGACTTCTACCTCACGCGGCGGGAGCCGCCGGGCGCCTCCGGGACGGGGGCGCCTGGCACTGGGGGCGTGTCATGAAAGTGTCGGAGTCGCGAATCCCGGACCGTTGCGCCAACGGGACGACAGGTGCCTCGAACTTCAGGTCCTTCAGTCGCTCCCGCTTCATGGCGTCATGGCTGCTCATCGGTGGTGCCTGGATTGCCGCATGCTCCAGTCCAAACCCGAATGTGCGGGCCCGTCGGTTGCCCACTGGCGGAATCGCGGTGAAGGGGCCTATGGCAGGGCCATTCGAGACTGAGCAGGAGCTTGCGCAGAACGCATGCTCCATCATGACGAGCCAGCCCGGCGCATCCGCGGGGATGTACGGAACGGAGTACTGCGCGCTCGGGTACTACTCAGGCCAGGGAAAGGGCTACTTCCTGAGCTACCTGTCCGAGTTGAAGTCACGCTTGGACAGTGGAAGGAAGAGCTGCCTGATTCCATCGGCGCTTGACGATGAAGCGCATGGTGATGCGGTGGTCTTCTGGGCGCCGCACACGCATCCGCACAATCGAGAGTTCTCGCGAGTCGACCTCAAGACGCACCTGCGCTGGCTGCCGACGCGCGTGGCGGAGAAGGGCACAGGGAGGACCTTCCCTAGGTCCATCGTGCTCCTCTACCGGGAGAAGACGGGCGAGTGCCGGGTGTATCGGTACGAGCTACCGTCAAAAGGTGTCTTCGCGCTCCGCGACGGAGCGTGGGTACCGATTGGCCGGGTCTACGATGACGAAGGGAACGTCGAGATGCTGGACGGGATGGGGTGGCTGCCATGAGGTGCTGTCACGATGGGGGAGCCTCCCTGCGGTGGGCGTTGGCCTGTGTCCCACTCCTCGGCCTCTGCGGCTGTTCCACGCTGGGCATCTACCGATTCGACAAGCCGGAGAGAGCGCCTGCGAATGAATCGGTGACGATTCCGAGCCAGATGGAGGGCGGCGTGGCGCTGACCGGCCCCATGATGGCGGCCCTCAAGGCGGCCATGGATGATTTTCGCCCACCCTGGGTGACGCCAGAGAAGCAGGAGCACTTGGAGGAGAAGTGCCTAGCGGATTGGCGGTACATCGACGCTCGCGTGGTTCAGGCGAATGACGACCTGTTCTATGTGACGTTCTCTCCCAACCTGAGTGCATGTGGCCCAGGCCTTGTTCTTCTCGACGGTGGCGTCGTCTACGCTATCGATGGGAAGGGCCGCATCCTCGCGGAAGGAGAGTGACGGGCGCATGACCTTCTCCCTCCCGCAGGCGTGGGTGCTGCTGCTGCCGCTGGGCCTCTTCCTCTGGAAGTACGGCCGCCGGCCCGGCCCGCCCATGTGGCTGCGCGCCGCGCTGCTGGTGCTCGTCGTCGGCGCGCTCTCGGGCCCCGAGCTGCGGCTGGCCGACGCGGGCAGTGACGTCGTCGTGGTGGTGGACCGCTCCGCGTCCATGCCTCGCGACGTGGACCGCACGGCCCAGGAGCTCGTCACCCTGCTGGAGTCGCAGCGCCGTCCCGGGGACCGTGTGGGCGTCATCACCTTCGGGCGGGAAGCGCGCGTCGAGCAGCCCCTGTCCAGCCTCGGAGGCTTTGGCGGCTTCACGCGCCCCGTGGACGCGGAGGCCTCCGATTTGTCCGCCGCGTTGGACGCCGCGAGCGCCCTCATCCCCGACGAGCGCACCGGCCGCGTGTTGGTGCTGTCCGACGGCCGCGCCACGGGCGTGGATGCGCGCGGCGCCGCGCGGCGCCTGGCGGCCCGGGGCCTCGCCGTGGACTGGCGTCACCTCGCCCGTCCCGAGCCGCCGCTCGACGTGGCCGTCGTCTCCGTGGACGTCCCCGCCGCCGTCTCCGAGCGCGAGCCCTTCCAGTTCTCCGCCGTAATGCACGCCTCCGCCGCCGTCACCGGCACCGTCCGCCTGGAGCGCAACGGCCGCGTGCTCCTCCAAGGCCCCTTCGACTTCCAGCCCGGCCCCAACGTGCTTCCGCTGCGCGACCTGGTCGAGGAGCCCGGCCTGGTCCGCTACCAGCTCTCCGTGGCCGCCCCCGGCGACGGCGTGGTGGAGAACGACCGGGGCGTCGCCGTGCTGCGCGTGGAGGGCCCGCCCCGGGTGTTGCTGCTCACGAACCAGTCCCGGGGCACGCTCGCGCAGTCGCTCGCCGCTTCAGGGTTGCAGCTCGACGTGCGCCCACCGTTCCGCCTCACGCTGGATGACCTGGACGGCGTGGGCAGCGTGGTGCTGGAGAACGTGGACGCCAATGCGCTCGGCGAGCCGGGACTCAACGCGCTGGCGGCCTACGTCGAGCAGGCCGGTGGCGGGCTGGTGATGACGGGCGGACGCAACAGCTTCGGTGAAGGCGGCTTCCGTCGCTCGCCCGTGGAGCCGCTGCTCCCCGTGTCCCTGGAGATGCGCGAGGAGCAGCGCCGCGCGTCCCTGGCGCTGAGCGTGTTGATGGATGCCTCCTGCTCCATGGGGATGACCGTCCCGGATGGGCGGACGAAGATGGAGCTGGCCGCCGAGGGCGTCGTGGCCGCGCTGACGCTGCTCAACCCCAAGGACGAGGTCTCCGTGCACATGGTGGACACGGCGGCCCATGAAATCTTCCCGCTCAGTCCGGTGGAGGCGGGGTTGCCCCTGGACGCCGTCGCGCGCGGCTTCAGCGGTGGCGGCGGCATCTACGTGGGCGAGGCGCTCCGCACCGGCCGCACGGAAATCCTCCGCAGCGAGAAGTCCACGCGCCACGTCCTCCTGTTCTCCGACGCAGCGGACTCCGAGGAGCCCGAGGACTACCAGCGCACGCTGGCCCACTTGCGCGAGCAGGATGTGACGGTGTCCGTCATCGGGCTGGGCGTGCCCTCGGACCCGGACGCGGACCTGCTCCGGGAAGTGGCCCACCGGGGCGGTGGGCGCGTCTACTTCGCCGAGGACGCGATGAGCCTGCCGCGCATCTTCAGCCAGGAGACGCTCACGGTGGCGCGCGCCACCTTCGTGGATGAGCCCGCGTCGCTGGAGGGCGCGCCGGACCTGCCGCTGCTCGGCAGGCTGTCCGCGCAAGGGCTGCCCCAGGTGGGCGGCTACAACCTCACCTACCTCAAGCCCCGCGCCAACGTGGCGCTGCGCACCCTGGACACGAATGGCGCGCCCATCCTGGCGATGTGGCCGCGAGGCGCGGGGCGCACGGTGGCCTTCACCGCGGAGGTGGACGGGCCGTACACCGGCGAGCTGCGAACGTGGACCTCCCTGCGCGCGGCCCTGGAGGGGATGGTGCGCTGGACGCTGGCGGGCGCGGCGCCCGTCGGGGACGCGGTGGTGCGCACCGAGCGGCGGGGGCACCTGCTGCGCGTGACGCTGGACCTGCCTCCGGGCGAGGCGCTGCCCGGCGCGGCGCCGACGATGGTGCTCCTGCCCGGCGACGGACGCGCCGCGCCGGTGGAGCGTCCGATGCGCTGGGAGGATGAAGACCGGCTCGTCGCCGAGTACCCGCTGGAGGGCAGCGGGACGTGGCACCCGGTGGTGCGGCTGGGCGCGAAGGTGCTCCGCGCGCCGCCCGTCACGCTGCCCTACGCGCCGGAGTTCGAGCCCGGCTCCGCGAAGGCGGGGCTGGAGTTGCTGCGCGCCATCGCGGCGGTGGGAGGTGGCGTCGAGCGCTTGTCCATGACGGGCCTCTTCATGGAGGCCCCGGAGTCGCTGGGCCGCGTGGCCCTGGCGCCGTGGCTGGTGGCCCTGGCGCTGGCCCTGCTGCTGGCGGAGGTGGCCGTGCGCCGCTTCCTCTCCGCGCCACGGCTGCGTGCGTCGCGGACCCGTGAGCGCTCAGTGTCCGTCCCCGCGGCACCCGGGGCGTCCTCGGCGCCGTCGCACGCCCAGGCCACACGGACGACCCAGACGTCCGCTCCGCCCACCCACGAGGGCGACGCGGCCGTGACGCCAGCGAAGCCGGCCGAGGGGAGCGTGGACTCCGCGCTGGACGCCGCGCGAGCCCGGGCCCGTCGGCGGCTGGACCGTTGAGACGATGGCGTGAGGAGAGGTGCGGGCCGCCCCGGACAGGAAGGGGCTGGCACAGGTGAGGGCGACTGTCCGCGGTGGGTACGAGTCGCCCCGAACAAGAAGGGGGGATCGGAGATGTGGGGCGACCCGCGCCCTGCGAAACGCACAGGGTGAATGAGTGGATACACGAGCAGTGTATGATTTGCAACGCGGGCCTAAAATTTTCCGTGAGTGGAATGTGGTGCGGTAGCGCACGTCCTGGCCGGGTCGAGGTGTCGGGTACCCGGCAGCGGGCGCGCGTGGCTCCCAGCATTGAACATCCGTGGCGTGCCGGAAGGGCCGTGGGCGCTGCCTCGCGGCGGAGGCTTCGTAAAGAGGGCGCATGAACGTGCTCTCCCGACTCTCCCTCGGCGCGGCGGCGCTGCTGTTCCTGGTGGACTGCGCGCACCGCGCGCCCTCTGCCGCGCCGGAGCCCGAGGTCCCCGCGCCGACGCTGCCGCCCCCGGACCCGAGCTTCGACGTGCAGCGCTACAGCACCGTCATCGGCTGGCCGGAGGGGACGCAGCCGGTGGCGCCCGACGGCTTCGAGGTGACGCGGTACGCGGACGGCTTCCAGAACCCCCGGTGGATGTACGTGCTGCCCAACGGCGACGTGCTGGTGGCCGAGGCCGCCTCCCTGTTCAAGGACGAGGAGGACCGCGAGGAGGCCATCGAGACGGGGAAGGTCCGCTCGCAGAATGTCGGCACCAGCGCCAACCGCATCACCCTGCTGCGGGACGCGGATGGAGACGGTCGCCCCGAAGTGCGTGAAGTCTTCCTGGAGGGGCTGAATCAACCGCTGGGCATGGCGCTCGTGGGCAACCAGCTCTACGTGGCGAACACCGACGGCGTGTGGCGCTTCCCCTACGCGCCGGGCGCGACGACGCTACGCGCCCAGGGGCAGAAGGTGCTGGAGTTGCCCGCTGGCGGCTACAACAACCACTGGACGCGCAACCTGCTGGCCAACGCGGACGGCTCGAAGCTCTACGTGGCGGTGGGCTCGGCGAGCAACAACGCCGAATACGGCCTGAAGGAAGAGGAGCGCCGGGCCAACATCCTCGAAATCAATCCGGATGGCAGCGGCGAGCGCATCTTCGCCAGCGGCCTGCGCAACCCGGTGGGCATGGGCTGGGCGCCGGGCACGCGCACGCTGTGGACGGCGGTCAACGAGCGCGACAACCTGGGCGAGGACCTGGTGCCGGACTACCTCACACACGTGGAGGAGGGGGCCTTCTACGGCTGGCCCTATGCCTACTTCGGCGCGCACGAGGACCCGCGCATGGCGGGCCAGCGGCCGGACCTGGTGGCGAAGACGCGCGTGCCGGACGTGGCCCTGGGCTCGCACACGGCCTCGCTGGGGCTGGCCTTCTACGAGGGCCAGGCGTTCCCCAGCCGGTACCACGGTGGGGCCTTCATCGGGCAGCATGGCTCATGGAACCGGCGCGTGCTGTCTGGCTATAAGGTCGTCTTCGTGCCCTTCCGGGACGGCCAGCCCAGCGGACCGCCGGAGGACTTCCTCACGGGCTTCATCGCCGATGAGGCCTCGGCCCGCGTCCATGGCCGGCCGGTGGGCGTCACCGTGTTGCCAGACGGCTCGCTGCTCGTCGCGGACGATTCGAGCAACACCCTGTGGCGGGTCGCCGCGAAGCGCTGAGCTTCGCGGAAGCCACTCCGCCAACGCCGCGCGCCCGAGCACTGTCTGGGTGGCCTGGGTAACGGATTCAGCCGGACACCAATAATCCGTCAGCCATTTAAAATAAGAAATTCTTGAATAATGTTTTACGCGGCTGGAGCCTCGGCCTCCCCTGGCCGTGGCCGGTGAGCGCTGCTCTCCGGGTTCGCGGCCCATCCCCCCGAGGACGCGATGAAGACGCGATTGTGGTTGCTCCTGGTGCCCGCGTTGGTGGCGGCCGGCTGTGGTCCCATCGACGCGGAAGAAGAGCCCGTCATCGACGAGCTGACCGGTCAGGTGCTGCTGGAGGCCACCACGAAGTACGACATGCACCGGCTGCTGGAGGACACCGACATCACCGGGAGCCAGTGGGTGACCACCGCGCAGGTGCAGGCCTTCCTCCAGCAGAACAACTCGTTCCTGGCGAACTACCGGGACCCGGCCTTCAACAACAAGACGGCCGCCGCGCTCATCGTCGAGCGCTCCAAGGCCTTTGGCATCAGCCCGCTGTACATGCTGGCCCGCATCCAGGTGGAGTCCAGCCTCATCCAGAGCGGCAACTCCAACAACCTGGCCAAGGCCACCGGCTGTGGCTGTCCGGACACCAGCGGCTGTGACGCGCAATACGTGGGCTTCGGCAAGCAGATTGACTGCTCCGCCAAGAAGCTGCGCGGCTACCTGACGGACCTGGACGCGGGCCGTCCCACCATCTCCGGCTGGCGCGTGGGCGTGACGAAGTCCACGTCGGACCCGTGCTCGGTGCGCCCCGCCAACAAGGCGACGGCGGCGCTCTACACGTACACGCCCTGGGTGGGCGCGTATGCCCTCCAGTGTGGCCGCACCAACGTGGGCGGCTCGTCGCTGGTGGCCGTCGTCTACCACCGCTACGAGTCGGCCTACGCCTGGGGCTCCGCCTCCGGCTGCTTCTCCGAGACGGCCGGCGCCACCTTGCCGGAGCTCGGCTGCGTGCAGAGCTCGTCGGATGCCATGTGGCGGCAGTGCCAGTCGGGCGCCTTCACCGCGGGCAGCGTGGCCAAGCCGACGAACTGCACCGCGTCCTACGGCTGGTGCTCCTCCGCCACGCTGGGCCGCTCCGTGCCGGTGCGCACCTGCGTGCAGTCCACGGGTGACGGGCAGTGGCACCAGTGCGGCGCCAACAGCGCGTGGCTGAGCGCGCCGAGCGCGCCCATCTCTGGCGCGGGCCCCGCGGGCTCGTGCTTCGCGATGTACGGCCTCTAATCGTCGAAGCGGCGGCTCCCGCCCGGAAGGACGGGAGCCCGCCGTGTCCCAGCGCGCCTCAGTACTGGTGGGTCCAGATGAGGTCCAACCCGCCCGAGCGCGCGTCGCCGTACTGGCCTTCCAGGCTCCAGCGCGTGCCCAGCTGGTACTCGAAGCGCACCGCGTTGGCGTTCTCTCCCTGCTGGAGGTTGGCGCCCACGCGGCCGGTGTAGCCGACGTAGATTTTGTCCGTCACGTACGTGCCGACCTCCAGCTTGGTGCCCGCGATGCCGGAGTCCCCCGCTTCGATGGAGACCACGTCCAGGGGCAGCTTCGCGGCCAGGGCCTTGCGGGCCTCGTTGGCCACCAGCGAGCCCACCACGGACGCGGCCTGCGCGCTGGCGTTCATGGAGGCCCCGGAGCTGCGCTCCAGCGTGCGCCGGCCCGTCGCCAGCAGCGTGTAGATTTCCGACTCCGGCAGCGGCGGGTCGCTGGTGGGTTTGATGGTGATTTCCCGCCCCTGGCCCCGGATGGTGACGAACACGGTGACCTTGGCGCCGTCGTTGCGGTGCTCGGCGGTGACGTTGATGTACGGCGACATGGCCGGGCCGGTGAAGCGCACCTGGCTGTCGCGCTGGACGTCGAAGCGGCGGCCCAGCACGTCCACGCGTCCGCGCAGCACGCGCACCTCACCGAACAGGCGCGCCACGTCCGTGTATTCGACGCGGAAGTCCCCCGACAGCCCCAGCTCCGCGTTGATGTCGGAGCCCTTCACCCAGAGGTTGCGGGGCGCATTCACATTCACCCAGAACACCATGGGCGGCGTGGCCGCTTCGTCCGGGGGCGCGCCTTCGGCGGGGGTCCCATCGGGGTTCGTCGGAGGCCGCGCCTGGGCCGCCTCCTTGCGCTTCTTGGGGTTCAACGGCTCGCCGTTGCGCACCAGCACCACGTCCCCGGGCCGCTCCAGCGCCTGCAGGTCCTTGCGCTTGGCTTCCGGCAGCTCGATGGTGGCCTCGGGGATGGCGACGTTGCGCAGGTTGACCAGGCGCTGGGACAGCGTGCCCTCCACCTTCGCGCGCAGGCTCACCAGCGCCATGAGCTGGTCGTCGACGATGATGGGGAAGTTGCGCATCACCAGCGGCGGCTCGGCCGTCCCGGGGCTGGACAGCTCGTACTCATTCCGGGCGTTGAGCACCGCGGTCAGCGGCGAGTTGAGGTGGAGTGAGCCGTTGCCGGCCTTCGCCGACAGCGTCGTGACGGCGATGGACTCGCGGCTGGCCTTCAGGGCGAGCTGGATGTCGCGGTACTCGCCCAGGCCCATCAGCCCCAGCTTGCCGTCCTTCCACTCCAGGCTGCCGTTGATGCGGGGCGCGCCCAGCGTGCCGGCGACGCTGGCGTCCGCCTGGAGCACGCCGCCGATGCTGCGCAGCATCTCCACCGTGCCGGAGAGGAAGGCCGGGTTGAAGTCGCGCGCCTTGAGCGTGACCTCCACCGGCGCGTTGTCTGTCTGCAGTCCCTGGGTGAGCGCGGGCAGTGACACGTCCAGGCCCAGGCCTCCGTTCACCAGCATGGTGCCGCCGCCCGGCTCGGTGAGCAGCAGGTCGAAGCGGGAGCGGGTGTCCCGGTACGTGTAGTTCAGGCGCACCTGACCCAGCCCCGTGTTGCCCACGCCCAGGTCCTGCACGCCAGCGGTGAGCTCCAGCTGCGGCGTGTCGAGCGTGCCCCGCGCGCCCAGCTCCATGGCCAGCACGCCCTGGATGCCCGTGGGCCGGCCGCCCCGCGGTGGCGGCGCGCCCTCCGCCACGGGCGACGCCGGGGTGGCCAGGCCAGGGAGCTCCTTCAGCGGCACCGGGCCCACGCGGCCGGTGAGGTCGAAGGGGACGTGGCCATGGGCCTCGCGGTCCTGGAGCGCGCCCAGCGGAGCCGCCAGCGTGGCCGTCAGCTGCGCCAGCGGCCCGTCCTGGCGCTGCGCGTTCAGCGTCAGCTTCACGTCCTGCTCGCCGCCCACGACGCTGAGCTGCCCGTTCATGGGCGGCAGCCCGTTCATCGTCACCGCGTGGGCCTGCACGCGCAGCGTCGCCTGGGGCACCAGCACCGAGCCCTCGAAGTCCAGCTCCGCCGTCACCGTGCCGCCCGGCTGCTGCACGCCGCTCATGCCCTTGAGCAGGGTGAGGGGCAGCTGCGTGACGCGAGCCTCCACGCCCAGCGTCGTCGCGAAGAGCTCATCGGGCGTGGGCGGCTTCGCCATCAGCCCGCCCACCGTGAAGGGCGTCCGCAGGGCCACGTACGTCGGGGAGCCCAGGCCCTCCACGTCCAGGCGCGCAGCCAGCGTCGGGTCCTCGCGGTCGGACACGGCGCGCAGCTCGAAGGCCAGCGGCACGGGCAGCGAGAAGCCCGGCGGCGGCGTCTGGTAGCGCACGTCCTGCCCGCGCAGGGTGAAGTCCAGCAGGGGCTCCCGCGCGGGGCCCTCCACGGTCAGCGTGCCCGCCAGCCGGCCGCTGGCGCTCTCTGGCTGGCCCGCGAGCTTCATGGCGCCGGCGATGTCCAGGTCCTCCAGCTTCACGCGCAAGGACATCGCGTCGCGCCGGCGCTTGAGCACGCCCTGCACCGGCACGTCGAACTCGGCGGCGAGCCGCGCCACGGGCAGGCTGGCCGTCAGCGTCCCGGTGGCGCGGTCCTTCACGTAGCGCGCCTTCACCTCCGCCTGGAGCCCCTCGTAGCCGCGCGCGCTGCCGTCTTCCAGCCGCAAGTCGGCCTCCGCGTCGGGGCGCGCCATCGTCCCGCTGACGGCGGCGTGGCCCGTCAGCCTGCCACCCAGTCCCAGCGACTCGGGGACGAAGGACCTGGGCAGCCGCGACAAGTCGAACGCGCCCAACTCCGCGCGCGCCGTGACGCGCTGGCCGCGCAGCGCGCCCTGGAGCGACAGCGTCTGCCCCTCCGACGCGAGCCGCAGCGGGGGCGCCACCTCGACGTTGCCTCCGCCGAAGCCCAGGTGCGTGGGCGCCTGGAGCGTCCAGGTGGCCTCCGGCCAGAACAGCGCCAGCCGCTGGAGGGTCAGCCCCTGGCCACCGTCGTCCACCTGGCCCCCGAGCGTGAGCCCCAGCTCCGCGTCTCCCGCCACGCGCACGCTGGCCTCCAGCGCGCGCTCCTTCGTGGCCAGCGTGACGGCGACGTCGCGCAGGTCCCGCCCGCCCGCCTTCAGCCGGGACACCACCAGCGCGGCGTTGGACGTGAGAGGGCGGCTGACGTCCGGCATCTCCAGCTTCAGGGACACATCCTGCGCCGCCACGTCGCCGTACCGCAGCGCCGCGAAGCCGCCGTCGACCTTCACCGCGGGCGTGCGCGGCCGGCCCTTCACGGAGAAGTCCAGCGTGCCGTTGCCCGCCATGGGCGCCACCCCGCCCGGCATCAGCTTGGACAGCAACCGTGACAGCAGGGCGAGGTTGCCGGCGGTGAGGCTGCCTTCCAGGTTCACCGACTCCGCCGTGCCGTCTCCCTTGGCCATCAGGGCCAGGCCCGGGGCGAGCATCCGCAGCCGCATCAGCGAATACCGGCCCTCCTTCGCGCTGGCCTCCAGCTCCACCGGGCCCAGCGGCTGGGCCAGGTACTCGGACGGGGACACGGTGAGCTTCACCTCGCCCTCCAGCGACTCCAGGCTCGTGCCTCCGCCCTTCGCGTCCAGGTCCGCGGCGATGCGCGTCTTGGGGCCCTGCGCCACCAGCTCCGACAGGTCCACGTCGCGCGCCTTCACGGACAGGCCGTCGGTGCGCATCCGCTCCAAGTCCAGGTCGCCCTTCACGGACACGGAGGCGCTGGCGGCCTTCGCGGTGACGTCCACCTGGGCCGCGTCGCCCTCCAGCCCGGCGGAGCCCTCCGCGGACACCGGCACCCGCAAGGGCCAGGTGGGCACGAAGGCCCGCAGCAGGTCGGGCGGCGCGGACAGGCGCCGCAGCTCCAGACCCGCCTGGAGCGGGCCCTCCGGCACGCCCGGCGGCGTCTCAGGAGGGAGCTTCGCGCGGCCGCTGGCCTCCAGCACCAGCCCCGCGGCCTCCAGGTCGACGTCGCCCTCGAAGGCGCCCTCTTCGCCGCGGGCCTTCAGCGCCAGCCGCACCGGTCCGGGCACGGGGTGGGTGAGGCGCGCGGTGGCCTCCAGGTTCGCGCCCACGCCCTGGGTCGCGGCGGCGTAGCGGCCCGAGCCCCGGGCGTCCAGGCCCTCCAGCCGCACCTGCCGCTCACCCCCTTCGGGCAGCGCCTGCCGGAAGTCGACGAAGCCGTCCGCGAGCACCAGCTCGTGCAAGTCCAGCGTCAGCGCGCCGCGGCCCGTGGCGGGCTGCGCGGGGCTGGGCGCGCGGGGCTCCAGCGCGCGCGTCAGGTTCAGCCCGCGCTCGTCCTGGGCCAGGTACAGGCGCGGACGCTCGAGGCGCGCGGAGGAGATGTTCACGTGCGGGCGCCCCAGCCCCGCCAGCCGCGCGCGCACGTCCACCCGGGCGACTTCCGCCACCAGCTCGCCTTCGGGGTCATACAGCTTCACGTCCTCCAGGATGACGCCGCCCGGGGACAGGTCCAGGCGCCCCAGCTCCAGCCGGCCGGAGAGCTGCTCGTTGGCCAGCGCGAGCCCCTTCTGGGCGAGCCAGGCCTCTCCGCGCGACGTCGTGGCGAAGACGAGCACGCCCGCGACGACGAGCACGATGAGGCCCACCAGGCCCAGCAGGCTCCACAGCACGCGGCGGCCCCAGCGCGCGGGTCGGCTCGGGGGGGATTGCGTCAAAACGCCTCTCCAATCGACAGGTGCAGCGCGCACTGCCCGTCCGGAGCGCCCGCGAACGCGCCGCTGGGCGTCGTCGGACCCGTGGGCCGCCACCGGCTTCCGATGCCGAAGCAGCCTCCGGCTTCGGGATAGATGTATCCCGGGGTGGAGACGGGCAATCCCCCGCCGATGTTCAACCGCCGGGCGATGTCCAGCCGGATGGGCCCCACGACGGTCAGATACCGCAGGCCCATGCCCACGGCGTGGTAGTGCTGGGGGCCGAAGAGCTTGGGCCGGTTCGCGTGGGCGAAGTCCTCGATGCCCACCAGGCCCGTGTCATAGAAGGCCGCCACCATCAGGCTCTCCGTGAACTGGTAGCGCAGCTCCACCGACGTTTCAAAGAGGCTGTTGCCACCCACGGGCACGGTGTCCCACTCCTCGTCCTGGACGACCTCCGGGACGCCATCGCCGTCCACGTCCGCGGTGCGCTGCAGGGCGGCCAGGGGGGACAGGCGCTGGCCGTTGAAGCCCCGCATGAACGTGCCACCGCCCGAGAAGAAGCGGGTGACGATGGAGCTCTGGCCGCCGCCCGCGGGGTTCAGCGTGCCCGCGCGCACCTTCGCCGCCAGGATGAACCGCTTGTCCTCGCCGAACGAGCGGTAGACGCGCAGGTCGGGCAGCAGGCGGACGTAGTTGAAGTCTCCGAAGAGCGGGCCGCCGCCCTTCTGGACGGAGAGGGAGACGTAGTAGCCGTCGCGCGGCTCGATGACGTCATCGCGCCGGTCCCAGGTGAAGGCCAGCTCCAGGAAGCTGAGCGCCACGTCGCACTGCTCCTGGCCTTCGCCGCAGCCCAGGACGATGGGCGGCACCCGCGAGCCCGCGCTGACGCGGCCGCTGAGCCGGTACACCTGGAGGTTGTACGAGGGGAAGATGGAGAAGTCGGGGTGCGGCTGCCAGATGACACCCGTCTGGAGCCTGCCGCCCCAGAAGTCATAGGCCTGCTCCAGGCCCTTCTCCACGCTGAGCGAGTTCTGCGCCCGCAAGTCCCGGAAGAGGAAGCGGGGCTGCTCGTACTCGGCGGTGACGTCGAAGACGGGGCCGTTCTTGTTGAAGCTGAGGACGTTGGGGATGAAGGCGTAGCCCAGCCGGCCGCGGACCGTGAAGCGGCGCAGGCCGCCGCCGAAGTTCCGGTGGGTCCACTCTCCCACCGCGCGGACCTCCTGCCGCGCCGCGTCCACGCCCAGGCCGCCGCCCAGCCGCACGGAGCGGAAGGGCGCCTCGCGCACGTCCACCACCACGGGCACCGTGCCGGACTCGCGGTCCGGCGCGCCGCGGTTCACCTTCACCGCGCCGAACACGCCCATGCGGAACACGCGCGCCTGCGCGTTGGCCAGCGCCGTCTCGCTGTACCAGTCCCCCTTCTTCAGCGCGCCCGTCACCTGTTCGATGATGCGGCGCGGAGGCACCTGGGGGTTGGCGTCCGTGGCGACGAAGGTGTTGCCGAAGCGGTAGCGGATGCCGGGCCGGGTGCGCAGCGCCACCACCGCCTGCCGGGTGTCCACGTCCACCCGGACCTCACCGTCGACTTCGGCCTCGGCGTAGGCCAGCTCGCGCAGCCGCTCCTGGACGCGGACCTTGGCTTCCTCCCAGGCCGCTTCCCTGAAGATGTCGCCCTCGTGCAGGGGCAGCCCCTCCAGCACGTATTCGCGGTGCTCCTCGCGCACGTCCTCTGGCAAGGTGTCCAGGCCCGTCACCTGGATTTCGCTGATGCGGGTGGGCTCGCCCTCCTGCACGCTGATGTCGATGGCGACCTGGTCGTCGCCGTCCGGGTTCACCTCGGCGTTGGTGACTTTCGCCTGGTAGTAGCCCTGGGCCTGGTAGTACCGCTCGATGCGCCGCAGGTCCGCCTGCCAGGCGTTGGCGTCGAAGTAGCTGGGGCCGCCAAAGGGCCAGAAGCTCCAGAAGGGCGTCTCGGTGGTGAGGATGCGGTCCTTGATGGCGCCTTCGCTCACCTGGTCCGTTCCCTGGATTTCCAGGTCGGTGACCTTGGGGGCGGAGGGGGGCGGCGCATGCGTGGTGGCGCAGGCCGCGGCGAGCAGCAGCGCGAGCGGCGTGGCGAGGCGGAGGTGTCTGAGCAGGTCGGCGACCACGGGAGGTTTCATAGCCGGAAGGCTCGCGGCCCCAACACTTCTTCCGTCCAGGATGGCAGTGCTTTGTCGCATACCGCGACGTCGGGCGGGACTCCAATGTCCGGTGTCACGGCGTGGCGCCTCGCGAAGACGTGCAAGCCGCGCCCGCCTGGCCCAAGATGGGGGGTCATGGCCCAGTCCCGGCGAATCAGAAGCCTGGTGTTCTCCGTGCTCGCGGTTTGCGCGTCCTCGTGTGGTGTCTCCGAGGACGAGGCGGTGCGCCCCAGGGAAGGGGAGAGCTTGTCGGACGCGCCCTACTGCGGCTCGTTCGGCTGTGTGAATCCGTACCAGTACTGCACGGAAATCTTCCTGGAGTTCGGCCGCTCGCCGCCCATCTGCGTCTTCGACAA
This sequence comes from Myxococcus sp. SDU36, assembly GCF_030168875.1. Classification (NCBI taxonomy): domain Bacteria; kingdom Pseudomonadati; phylum Myxococcota; class Myxococcia; order Myxococcales; family Myxococcaceae; genus Myxococcus; species Myxococcus sp. SDU36. The sequence goes on along the minus strand of NZ_CP077414.1, from coordinate 5,340,890 downwards.
CGTCTGCGAGCGGCTGGAGTGCGCCAACGCCAACCGCACCTGCGCCCTGTTCGACGGCTTCCCGGCCCAGGTGAAGTGCATTGAACCGTGAGGCCGTCGCCGCCCGGGACCTTGGGGCTCCCGGGCGGACGGTGGCTCAGCGCCGCGCGGACGCGGTGAGCCAGGCCAGCCGCTCTGCGGCCTCGCGCGTGCGCGAGTCGGTGAGCAGGTCGCTCACGTTCTGTTCGATTCGGTAGGCCCAGTTCGAATCGCTCATGGAGCCGGGCAGGTTGATGCGGTCCCGGGTGCCGAGCACGTCCTGCCAGGGCAGCACGCACAAGTCACTGTTGGCGTTGAGCGCCGAGGCCAGCATGGCCCGGTGCACGTCCGGCGTGAAGTCCCGGGTGAGGGCCACGCCGTTGAGCTCCGGCCACGAGCGCGCCGCCGCCTGCCGCTCGTGGTCGCCCGCGCCCTCCCACCACTCGGCCACCGTGTCCGTGTCATGCGTGCCGGTGGTGACCAGGGACACCGCCGGGAACTGGCGCGGGTCGCGGTAGTGGTTGTCGTCGCGCTCCCAGCGCATCACCCGGTAGCCGGGCAGCTGGAGCTCCGCGAGGATGTGGCGCACGAAGGGCGGAATCACGCCCAGGTCCTCGGCGACGATGCCGGCGCCCTCGGACAGCAGGCGGAAGGTCTTCTCACCCAGGCGGCGGTGGCTCTCCTCGTCCGGCGGGATGAAGCGCCCGGTGGGCGTCTGCGCGTCGCGAATCCACTGCCGGAAGTACCCCACCGCGTGGTCCACCCGGCGCAAGTCGTAGTAGCTGGCCGCCTTCTTCGCGCGCATCTTCAGCCACGCGAAGTCGTCCCGCTCCATGGCCGCCAGGTCGAAGTAGGGCAGGCCCCAGTCCTGGCCCGTGGCGGAGAAGTCATCCGGAGGCACGCCCAGGCGGGCGTCGCGCCGCAGGATGTCCGGGTGCGCCCACACGTCCGCGCTGTCCTGGCCGATGATGAACGGCTCGTCGCCGCACAGGAGGACGTCCCTGGCGCGGGCCTGCGTCCGCACCTCGTTCCACTGCTGCTCGGCCACCCACTGGAGCCAGGCGTGGTAGCGCACGCGGCGCTCCAGCTCCCGGGACTTCTGGGCCAGGGCCTCGGGCTGACGGGTGCGCAGCGGCTCCGGCCACTCCCACCACGGGCGGCGGTCCTCCTGCTCGCTGATGGCGGTGAAGAGCGCGTAGCTCTCCAGCCACTCGCCCTGGGCGTCGCGCCACTGGCGGAAGGCCTGCGCTCGCTCGGACTGGGGCGCCCAGTGCTGGGCTTCGAAGACGTCGAAGGCGCGCGCGAAGGCGGCGTCCTTGAGGGGGAAGACCCAATCATAGCGCACGCGCGGCGCCGCACGCGCCTCGGCCAGCTGGGCGCGCTGCGCGTCGGACAGGGCCGCCTCGCCGCCGGCCGCGGTGAACTCCGGCAGCCGCCGCAGGTCGATGAAGAGCGGATTGAGGCCGAAGGCCGAGCGCGTCGCGTAGGGGCTCGGGTCACCCGGCGCGGTGGGCAGCAGCGGCAGCACCATCAGCATCCGCTGGCGGGCGGCCTGCATCCAGGTGAACAGGCCCTCCAGGGCACCGAAGTCACCGATGCCAAAGTCGCTCTGCGAGCGGAGGGAGAAGAGCGGGAGCAAAAGACCGGAGAGCCGGCCGGGTGTGGACATGGTGTGATGCAATCTGCCCCAGCCCCGCGCCGGTGGGAACTGCCGACGCACTCCGAAGGTGTCTGGGTTCTTCGCTTTCCGGACGGAAGGGCCGTTAACATCCAGGCGTGAACTGGTTGCCGGAGTCTTTCTACGCCCGCCCCGCGCTGGTGGTCGCCCGGGAGCTGCTCGGCACCTTGCTGGTGGTGGAGGAGGGCGGACAGCGCCGGGTGGGCCGCGTCGTGGAGACGGAGGCCTATCTGGGCGAGCACGACCTGGCGTGCCACGCGGCCAAGGGGCTCACCCCTCGCACCGAGGTCATGTTCGGCCCGGCCGGCGTGGCGTACGTCTATCTGATTTATGGCATGCACCACTGCTTCAACGTGGTGACGGATGCCGCGGGGGTGGGCGCGGCGGTGTTGGTGCGGGCGGTGGAGCCGGTGGAGGGCCTTTCCCCGGGGACGCGCACGGACGGGCCGGGCCGCCTGTGCAAGGCGCTGGGCCTCACCCGGGCGCACAACCGGCGGGGCCTGTGCACGCCCGCGCTGCACCTGGGACGCGGGACGCCTGTTCCCGAGTCAGCCGTGTCCCGGGGGCCGCGGATTGGCGTGGACTATGCCGGGACGTGGGCCGCCGAACCCTTCCGGTTGTGGGTCCGGGACAGTCAACATGTCAGCAAGGGGCCGCCGCCGGGAGGCCGCAAGCCCGCTTGACGGCGGGCTTCCTGGCTGGTTGGGTGCGTCCCGCCATGTCTGACGAGGCCGTCATGGAAGAGGACCGTCAGCTCCTCTCTCGCGCACAGGATGGGGACGTTTCCGCCTTCGAGGCCCTGGTGGATGCCCACCGGGACAAGGTGTATGGCCTGGCGCTCCGGATGACCCGTTCGGAGGCCGACGCGGCCGAAATCACCCAGGACACCTTCCTGTCCGCCTACCAACACCTGAAGGACTTCCGGGGGGATGCGGCCTTCGGCTCCTGGGTGCACCGCATCGCCGCCAACCATGCGCTCATGCGCCTGCGCCACCGCCGCGTGGCCCAGGCAGCCGAGCAGGAGCTCCAGGGCCCGGAGTTCACCGAGCGGGGCTCCCTGGCGGAGTATCCCCAGTCGGACTGGAGCCGGGACGCCGAGGAGAAGGCCCTGGACGCCGAGCTGGGGGCCGCCATCCAGCAGGCCTCGGACCGCCTGCCCGAGGGGTACCGGGAGGTCTTCCTCTTGAAAGACGTGGAGGGCCTCAGTTACGAACAGATTGCAGAGGCAACGGGGGACTCCATCCCCGCCATCAAGAGCCGGTTGCACCGGGCACGGCTCGCGCTCCGTGAAGCCATCGACGCTTTCTACAACCGGGACAGTCGCGAGTTGTGAAACGCGACGAAGCGCTCGGCATCTTTGAGAGGAACGAGGGCGCGCCGCAGCCAGCCGAGGTTCGGATGTACAACTGCAAAGATTCCATCAACCTCCTGCTGCGATTTCTCGACGGAGAGATGTCTCCCGAGGACACGCAGCACCTGCGTGAGCACTTGCGCGGGTGCAGCCCCTGTGTGGATTTCCTGCGCACCTACCGGGCCACGCCCGGGCTGTGCAAGAAGGCGCTGGCGGCGAAGATGCCGAAGGAAGTCTCCGAGAAGCTCACCGAGTTCCTTCGCTCCAAAATCAAGTCCGCCTCGTGAACCTGAAGTCATTGTCGTTGCCGGAGTTGGAGGCCGCGCTCGCGCCGCTCTCCCCGTCGCCCGCCGCCATCCGCAAGGTGTTCGCGGCCGTCTTCGCCCACGGTGCTCAGTCCGTGGAGGAGGTCGCTTCGGCCCGTCAGGTGCCGCGCCGCGTGGGAGACCACCTGCGCGCCCACGCGGAGCTGCCGAAGCTGGCCATCGTCGAGCGCCGCCGCGCGGACGATGGCTTCGTGAAGTACCTCTTCGACTCGCCGCTGGGCGGACGCATTGAAGCGGTCCGCATCCCCATCTTCGATGAGAAGTACGTCATCTGCGTCTCCAGCCAGGTGGGCTGTGCGCTGGCGTGCGACTTCTGCATGACGGGGAAGTTGGGCTTCAAAAGGAACCTTCAGACGTGGGAGATATTGGACCAGGTGCTCCAGGTCCGGGAGGAAGCGGACCGGCCGGTGCGCGGCGTCGTCTTCATGGGGATGGGGGAGCCGCTCCTCAACTACAAGGAGACGCTGCGGGCCGCGGACATCCTGCGCCACCCGGCGGGGTTCTCCATCGCGGGGGAGGCGATTACCTTCTCCACGGCGGGCCATGTGCCGGCCATCCGCCGCTACGTGCGCGAAGGGCATCCGTACCGGCTGGCCTTCTCCGTGACGAGCGCCATCGCGGAGAAGCGCGCGAAGGTGCTGCCGATTGAGAAGACGCATCCGCTGCCGGAGCTCATCGCCGCCATCCGCGAGTACAGCGAGGTGCGGCGCGAGCGGGCGATGATCGCCTATGTCGCCATCAGCGGCTTCAACCTGGGCCGCGAGGACGCCGAGGCCTTGAAGGCCGCCTTCGAGGGCATCCGCATCAAGGTGGACCTCATCGACGTGACGGACCCCACCGGGAAGTACCTGCCGCCCACGCCCGAAGAGCTGAGCGCGTTTCGCGACCACCTCCAGATTCTCAAATCACCGGTGGCGAGGCGGTACTCCGGTGGCAAGGAGATTGGCGCGGCGTGTGGCACGCTGGCGGCCACGCAGTACGGCGGCACGGTGCTGCAGCGACCCTCCGAGCCGCCTCCCACCACGACGCCGTGACACGCGCGCGAGGGTTGGGGCCTAGGGCGGGGAGGGTGGACTGCCGCCGCCCTCGTTGTCCCAGCCATCCTCCCGGTGGCCCGAGCCGTGCCATTGCGCCGCGGGGGGCGCCTGTCGTGTCAGCGGGCTCTTGCTCCAGCTTCCAAAGTCCAGCAACTGGAGGGTCCGGTCCTCCGCCTGGACGCGGTACGCAATCCACTGGTCGCCCAGGAAGATTCGGTGCGCACCGGGGGAGACAATGGCGAGCTCGCTCGCATGGGGGCGGCTCATCCTGGACGGGGAGCGGGCGGCGTCGTCGGCAGCCGCGGCGAGCATGTCCAGCCGCTCCTGGATGGGGTGGCGCTCGGAGAGAGGCAGCCGCTGGTAGGCCTCCGTGAGCTCGGGGGCGACAGTGACGCGATAGGACATGGCAAGAGACCTCGGTGAGGGGATGGGCCCGCCATGGGATGCGTTCCGCCCGGAAGGTCCACGTGATTGAAGGGCGCACCCGAAGGGTAGTCACGCTGGGCGCGCCCTGCCGTGGCCGGGCTGAGCCCTCGCTCGGATGTCGGCACTCCTTCAGGCAACAGGCGGTGGGGCGGCGGTTCACGCCAGGCGCGCTCCGGTGCTGTTCACCGCGGGCGGGGCGGCGTGGATGCCGCTTTCGTATCGGCGGCGTCCGGCTTAAATCCGACGGTGCTCGGCTCGCCGGAGGTCGCACGCGCGGATGGTGGAATTCATCGACCAGCTCATCTCTGCCCTGGGGCCCCTGGGCCTGCTGGTGCTGGGGCTGGCGGCGATGTTGGAGTACGTCGTGCCGCCTTTTCCCGGGGACACCATCACCCTGCTGGGGGGCGTGTACGCGGTGCGTGGCGCGCAGTCGTGGGTGCTTGTCTTCCTGGTGGTGACGGTGGGCAGCGTGGCGGGCGCGGCCATCAACTACGCGGTGGGGCACTGGCTGGCGAAGCGCTTCGACGCCCACCCCGAGCGCAGCTTCATCGGCATCACCCATGCGCGGCTGGCACAGGTTCAAGCGCGCATGCGCGTGAATGGGCCGTGGCTGCTGCTGGTGAATCGTTTCCTGCCAGGCATCCGGGGGCTCATCTTCGTCGCGGCGGGGGCCTCGCGCATGCCGCGCTTCAACGCGCTGGCGCTGGGGGCGGTGTCCGCCATGGCACACACCGGGCTGGTGCTGGGGCTGGGCGCGGCGGTGGGTGGCAACCTGGAGCGGCTGACGGCGCTCGTCACCCGGTACCAGTACGCGGTGGTGGGGCTCGTCGTCATTGGCGCCATTGGCGTGGGCATCCGGATGTTGGCTCGGCGCCGTGCCCCCGCGCCGGAGCCTTGAGTTCGTCTCAGGACGGCGCCTTGGTGTTGCATTGCAGAGGCGCGCGGCCCCGCGCTTGAGTCGCGGGCATGCATCCGCAGGCGCGTTCCTGGAGTCCGTTGTGGGTGGCGCTCATCCTCGCCCTGACGGGGTGCCAGTCAGGGGACTCCGGGACGGGAGGCTCGCGTCAGGGGTTCCGGCCCCGGGATGCGGAGGTGGACTTCGGCCGTGTGCTGGAGGGAACGCAGGCTCGCCGCGCGGTGACGGTGCTGGCCACGGGCCGTGCGGGCCTGACGGTGGTGGCCTCCGTGGATGCGCCCTTCGCCGTGGTGACGTCCGAGGTGAGCGTGTCCGGGGGCGGCGCGAGCGAAGTGGAGGTTGTCTTCACCGCGGGGCATGGGCCGTCGGAGGGAACGCTGCTGCTGTCAGGCGCGGGGCTGACGGAGTCCGTCCGCCTCACGGGCCTGGGCATTCGTCCCATGCCGTGTCCGGAGCGTCCCTGCTTCGACTCCCGCTTCGACGTGGCGTCCGGGACGTGCGTGGAGACGTCGCTGGAGGAAGGCGCCGCGTGCACGCCGGAGAGCCGGTGTCAGGTGGACGGCCGCTGCCAGGCGAGCGTCTGCGTGGGCCACCCGCGGACGTGTGACGACAACAACCCGTGCACGGTGGATGCGTGCTCACCCACGCGGGGGTGTGTGACGTCTCGGGTGGCGTGTCCCGCGCCGGAGAACCCCTGCAAGGTGGGGTTGTGTGACCGCGACGAGGGCTGCACGGCGGTGGACGCCGACGACTTCAGCCCTTGCGGCCCGGCGGACTGTCAGACGGCGCGCCTGTGCTTCAGCGGCGCGTGCCGGGAGGTGACGCCCCCCGAGGGCTTCGTCTGCGCGCCCGCCACCGCCTGCCAGGGAGAAGGGACGTGCCAGGGCGGCGTGTGCCAGCGGCCGGGCCCGGTCGAACTCGCGCCGGAGCTCAGCCTGGAACTGGAAGGCGTGCCAGTGGAGGCGGACGGCGGGACGGTGTTGCTCGTCTCGGAGGATTCCCTCTACACCTCCGTGTGTGGCGGGGACGCGGGCTGCCAACTGGTCGCGTATACGCGCTCGGGGCTGTTGCGTTACGCGACGCCATATCCCGAGGGTGGGGCCCGGACGCTGCTGGCCGCATCGGATGCGGGTGTGGTGGTTCATGCCCCGGAGGGGCTGGAGGCCTATGCGCCGCGCGGCACCGGGGCGCGCCTCTGGCATGCATCCTGGGCGTCGCTTGGGGCGGGCGAGCACCCCTCGCCGGGCCGAACCCCTGCGAGCCACGTCGCAGTCACGCAAGAGGAGGACGTGCTCGCGTATGTCGCGTGGCGCGCCGCGCCAGATGCCGGCGGCGTGGAGGACGGCGGTACGGCACCAGAATACGCGAGGCTCATCTTGCTCTCGGGTCGCGAGGACGCGGGCACGCTGTTGGGTGTGTCGCAGGTCGAAGCCTGGCGAGGGGAGGCGCGGCTGGGGCTCGACGCGCTGGGAACGGCCTGGCTCTACACGACGGATGGACGGCTGGCGCGAGTGGACCTCGACAACAGCGCGCTCTCGAAGGTGTCGCCAATGGAGTCTGATGAAAGCGGAGGCACGGTGCTGAAGTTGAGCGCGCTGGTGGACGGCGGTGTTCCAGATGGAGGTGCGTCCCTCGCCATCGCGGGTGGGCGGCTGCTGGTGGGGGCGCGAGCAGTGGTCCCGGTGGATGGCGGTGTGCCCGTCATGCTTTCGGACGGAGACGGCGGAACCGGCGCGCGAGTGCCCATCGCGGAGCCCGCGCTGCTGCCCTCGACGGGCCAGCCTGGCTACCTCTTCACACGGGCGTGTGCGCGCACGGATGGCATTCCCTGCACGGCGCGGGAAGCGCGTGTCGTGCTTCGCGCCGTGAACCCCGAGTCCGGGCACGTAATATGGGAGGTGGATGCGCTTCCGGACGAGGTCGCGCCGGGCACGGTGTACGAAGCCGCATTGCTTCAAGGGGGGCTGGTGGGCGTGCTCGCTGACGCCGAGTTGCCGGCAGGCCGCCAGTCCTGGATTCAGTTCTTCGTACGTGGTGCCCGGGCCGGCAGCTGCCCGCTGCCCGGCCGTCCGCATGTGGCGGGTGCCGCGTTCCTGGGGCAGCACCTGTATGTCGTCCTGAATCGCGACGGTGAGTGGCGACTGGAGTCGTACGGACTGGGACAGGACTTCAAGGCGGAAGAACGCGGCTGGCCGCAGCGCCATGGTGGAACCGCGCGAACGCGAAGCGAGTCTCCGTGACGCTGATGTCGAGCATCACCCGCGACGAGGCCTGACATCAAGCCCACGAAGGGGGCTCGAAGCCGCTGCGGCCGACTTGACCCGCTCCGGAGCCTGAAAGGCCATCTCATCGCGGGGCGATGGCAACGCGCTTCGACGTTCCCCCGGTGCTGTGGGGCCCGCTTCCAAGCGGCAAGCCGTGTCCGCGCGCCGGGCCATCGTCGAAGGAGCGCTCATTCCAGTGATGCGTCACCGCAACGCCGTCAGCGCCTCCGACATCGGAACCGGCTTCCGGTCGCGCCCGAAGCCACGCCGGCCTCAAGGCCAGGGGGGGCTGGTGGAAGGAACGTTCATTCCATCGGGAGGTCGCGGCTACGGGGGCAGCGGCTTCGTCATCAGGGCCCTGAGGTGGTCCGCGCATCGGGCCGTGTGTCAGACCCACCTGTTAGATGGGGCATTGTCGCACGAGCGTGACCGCCAGAGCGGCGGCCGCAGGGATGGATGGGGAGGGGTGATGTACACGTTGCAGGAGCTGCGCACTTCCAGGCTGCCTGACGCGGCGAGGTTGCTGGCACAGCGGGGCCTTGACAACGTCCGGGCTGCGGAATTGGCGCGCGCCACGAGGCTCTCGGTGGGCTCGCTTTACCGTTACTACGGCAGCAAGCAGGGCATCTCGAGGGCCATCCGGAACTTCACCGAGCGCGAGCTGTCCTACACCGGTTTCGTCGCCTACCAGATGGCGGACGGGGACCCGCTGAAGCAGGGTTTTCGCGACGTCTTCATCGCCTTCTGGCGCGAATTCGCGACCTGGGCGCTGTTGCAGCCCCACCTCGTCGACTTCACGTTCCTTCATCACCATCCAGACGCAGGCACTCCCGGCGAGCATGAGGGACGGACCCGCGCGCAGGTGCTGGAGGTCCTCGAACATGGCGAGCGCGAGGGGGTATTTGTCGGGGGCCGCACCTGGCTCCACGAGTGCATGGTGTGGGGCGTGTTGGCGGAGCTCGTGCGAAGGGCGGGACGAGGAGCAGCGGTCAGTGATGAAGACGTCCAGGTGGCGGGAGAGTCCCTCTGGCGGGCGCTCATCCCAGAGGCGCCGTCCAGCCCGCGAGGAGGCGGGCCTCCTCCAACTGGAGAGGCGCTGCACACGATGGAGGTTCTCCCTGCTCAGAACCTGGGCATGGCTGAGGGGAGCCTGCGCGGCGATGCATCTGCGGAAGGCCTGAATGGGCGACCTGGCCTGACAGCCGCCAGTCGTGCCGGGGATTCGGAAGAAGCGCAGGCCCCGGGCACCGTGGCGGAGCAGGCGCCATCCGCCCGCGTGGACCCGGGCCCGCGCGGGCGTGGTGTGAGTCATGAGGCGGCGTGGGGCGATGTCTCGTCGTCCCCAGCTCAGGGCGCAGCGGTCATTGCCTCGGCATTCATGCGTCGCTTCAGGCGAGCGCCCTGGCTCCCTTCGCGAACAGCGCATGGCTCGGAGGAGCGGGGGCTGTCGAGTCACCTGTCGCGGTCATGCACAACGTCGCGGGTGTCCCGCCCGCGGGCACCTCATTCGTCACGGAGGTGTCGAGGTCCGGAGCCGCCTCGCTCAACTGGAGCGTCCCTCCGGTTCCGGCGGCCGATGGGAACACTTCGGCGCTCCAGGTCAGGTGGAGGCGTTCGGGTCCACCCAGAGGTCGTCGAAGCGCACCTGAGGCGGCGTCTGGTGCAGCCGCAGGCTCTGGACCGCGGGGGTCGCGGCCGCGTGGGCGCGGTCGTGGTACAGCGGGATGAGCGGGCAGTCCTCCTGGAACAGCTGCTCCGCGCGCAGGTAGAGCTGACGGCGCAGCTCCGGATCGATGGAGATGCGGGCCTCGGCCGTGAGGCGGTCCAGCTCCGGGTTCCGGTAGCCCATGGGGAAGACCGTCTGGGCGCTGGAGTGGAGGAGGAAGTGCAGGAAGGTGTCCGGGTCCGGGTAGTCGGCCAGCCAGCGGTTGCGGAAGGCGGGGAGGCGGCCCTCGGTCACCTGGGCTGTGTATTCCTCGCGCGACATCTCCACGTAGCGCAGCTCCAGCATCCCGGCCTGGAGCAGCGGACGGAAGAGCACCGCGTCCTCCGCGGAGTGGTCATTGCCGGTGGGGCGGTGGAGCGTCAGCCGCAGCCTGCGCAGGCCCACCTCTCGCAGCAACTGCTCGGCGAGGGCCACGTTCGGTACGGGCGCTGGCCCCATGTCCGCGTCATCCAGCAGCTCGGGTGGGGTCAGCGAGCGCGCCACGCGCGCGCCGGGGTGGAACTGGCTCACCATGGCCTGGATGTCCATGCCCGCGCGGAGCGCGCGCCGGACGCGCACGTCGTCAAAGGGCGCTTCCCGGTGGTTGAGCACCACGAAGGCCGTGGAGGGCGTGGTGCTCGCGGCAAACTGGAACGCCTCCAGGCCGGGCAGCTCCACATGCTCCGTGTCGAGGAAGGACACCAGGTCCACCGCCCCTTGGCGCAGCAGCGTCACCGCTTCCTTGCGCGACCCGGTGAGCAGGAACTCCAGCCGGTCCACCATGGGGCCGCCCGGGCGCCAGTAGGAGGGGTTCCGCTCCAGCACCACGCGCTCGGGCTCCAGGGCGAGGAGCCGGAACGGCCCGGTGCCCACCAGCCGACCGTTGGCGTCCGTGCGGGCCACCGCGGTGGCGGTGAGCGCCATCAACTGGAGGAAGAACGCCTTGGGCTCGCGGAGGCGAATCTCCAGGGTGTGGTCGTCCAGCACTTCCAGGCCGGACACGTCGCGCGCCATGCCAGCGGTGTACTCTGGCGCGCCCTCCACGTCCTCCAGGAGGCTCCGGTCGGGCGAGCGGAGCGCCGGGTCCAGCAGCCGCTCCAGGTGGCGCTTCACGTCGGTCGCCGTCAGCAGCGTGCCGTCGTGGAAGGTGACGCCGCGGCGCAGGTAGAAGCGGTAGCGGCGCGCGGAAGGGTCTGCGTCCCAGCGCTCGGCCAGGTCGGGCTCCAGCCCGCCGTCCTCCCTGCGCACCAGCGTGGAGAACACGCACGCGGTGAGCTCTGAGACCTGGTTCTCCACGCTGAAGAGCGGGTCCACCGCCTGGCGGTTCCGCAGCGACGCGGCCTGGTGCATGCCCACGCGCAGCGTCCCTCCGAAGTGGGGCGTGGGGAGCTTGAAGTGGTACACCTCCGCTTCCAGGCCCTCGGCTTCGTGACCCAGCTGGTCCACCGTGCGCGTCAGCCCGTCGCCGATGAGAATGACCCGGCGTGCGTCCTCGCGCACCTGGGCGACTTCCTCGCGGATGGAGGCGTCGGCCTTGGTGAGCACCACGTTGGCGGAGCGCAGCTCTTCCAGGGCGGCGCTCAGCCGCACCACCGATTCGGAGAGGTCCCGGCCGGTGCGCGCCTGGGCCTCCGCCTTCTGCGAGGCGCCCTGGCCCACGCGGGCCATCTCCTGCGTCTGGCGCAGCAGCTCGCGCGCATGGCCCGACTGCTCGATGGCCATGCGCGTGACGTTCTCCACCCGCAGGGCCACGCGGCGGCTGGCCTCCACCACCGTGGCGCCCTGGGCCTCCAACCGCTGCGTCTCCGCCACCGTGGCTTCGACGGCGGTGAAGGTGCGCTGGGTGATGGTGCGAATCTCCACCAGGGCCTCGGCGGCGCGGTCGCCCAGGGCCACACCGGCGGTGGCTCGCTCGCGGCCTTCCTGCACCAGCGCCACGGCCGTCTGCACGGCGTCGCGCACGCCCGCCACCATGGCGCCGATTTCGCGGGTGGAGCGCGTGGTGCGCTCGGCCAGGTTGCGAATCTCGTTGGCCACCACGCCAAAGGGCCGCCCCTGCACACCCGCCTGGGCGGCGATGATGGCGGCATTGAGGGCCAGCAGGTTGGTCTGGTCCGCAATCTCCTGGATGACGTCGACGATGCGCCCGATTTCCGTCGAGCGCGTGCCCAGCATCTCCATCAGCTCGGCGGCCTTCCGGACCGTCTCCTCCACCCGGTACATGCCCTTGACGCTGTCGCCCACCAGCACCTCGCCGCGCTCGGCGGTGGCCGTCACGGCGATGGCCAGCTGGTTCGTCTCGTTGGCGCGGCGGCGCACCGAATCAATGCCGCCTTCCACCGCGGCGACGAAGTCCTCGGCCTCGCTGGCGAAGCGGCCCAGCTCGTCACCAGACGCGGCGATGTTGGCCATCCGTTCGGCCATGGCCTGCATCAGCGACGTGGTGTTGTGGGCGAAGGTGTTGACCTGGGCCAGCGAGTCCACCACCTGCTCCAGCCGCTCCGTCATCTCCAACAGCGCGCCGGTGGTGTCGACGGCGAAGACCTCCAGCTGGTGCACCCGCTTGCCGGCCACCTGGAGGCTGCCGCCCATGCCGCTGACGGCCTCCAGCGTGCGCTCCACGGCGCCGCCCTGCCGCCGCGCGGCCTCCAGCAGGCTCCGGGCCTGTCCGCTCACGTCCGTGCTGGTGCGGTGCAGGTTGGCCGTCACCCGCTGCACCTGCGCCAGGGCGCGCCGCAGGGACAGGATGAGGCGGCGCACGTCCTCGTGGCCCTCGTAGCGCGGGCCCACCGTCGTGGTGAGGTCTCCCTCCGCCAGCCGCGCCATCACCTGCCGGCGGACCCTCCGCCGCTGCGCCGCCCAGCGAAACCACGCGAGGTATCCCCCCGCGAAATAGAGCGCGGGCGTGGCGAGCAACACCACCGCCCAGGTGGCATTCGAAAGCGGCCCCTCGGAGACGGCTCGCAGCATCCCCCCCAGGAGGAGCGCGGAGACCAGCCCTGCCGCCAGGCCGAACGTGAACAGATACCGTTTGGCGCCCATGAAGGAGTGGCACGCTACTCCGCCTTCTCGCGCCGGTCCTCAAAACGCCGCACACTGGGGCCGTGGCCACCCTGCTTGCCCTGCTGCTGCTGACGCTCCCGGTAAAGCCAGAGAGTCCAGTCAATGCCGACGCGCCCCCAACGTCCCAGGCGGAGTCCACGCGTTACGTCTTCGCCTGGCGCGGCGTGCCGGTGGGCACGGTGACGCTGAAACTGGAGCCGGGCCGCTTCACCTACGTCAGCCAGCACCTGCACACCCGCGCCGGGAAGGCGGGAGCGCGCCGCCGGGAGCAGACCCTGGAGGTGGATGCCCAGGGGCGGGTGCGGGGCGCTCAGGCGGTGCCGCAGGCGCTGTGGCTCTGGAAGGGCGTGCCCGCCCTGGGCTGCGTCGTGGGACGGGAGGAGCTGACGGGCCGCGAGGGCCCGCACTGCGTCACCCGAGTGGGGGACGGGCGCGTGGAGGGCACGCTGGTGGGGACGGCCTTCCAGGCCCGCTATGGGGCGGACGGCCGGATGGAGGCGCTGGAGGTGGGGGACTCGCGCTTCACCGTGGCCGCGCCCGGGGAGCGGCTGCGCGCGCCTCCCGAGCTCTTCGCGGACGGGCTGCCCGTGGAGGGGGCCCGGGGCGCGCTGTCGCTGGAGCCGCCGCTCGACGTTCCAGCGCAGCTCGCGGGGCTGACGCCGTGGAAGGCGGCGGCGGCGCGGGCGCTGGCGGCCGAGGTCCACGCGGCCTTCCCGGAGAAGACGCCCGGCGGCGCGGACTGGCGCGAGGACGGCGAGGGCGAGGCGGGTGGGTGCCTGGCGCACGCGCTGCGCTTCGCCGCGGGGGCCCGCGCGCGGGGCGTGAAGGTGGCGCTGGTGCACGGGCTGCTGGTGGTGGACGGCGGGCCGGCACGCCCCCACGCCTGGGTGCGCGTGGCGCTGGCGACGGGTGGGACGCTGGATTTGGACCCGACGTCCCTGGACGAGGTGTCACCGAATACGCACCTGCCCATCGCCCTGGCGGAGGCGCAGGGCCCGGCGCTGGAGGCGGGGGCGCGCTGGCTGTCGCTGCTGCGCGGGGCGCACCGGGTGGTGCGCCGGCCGTGAGGCAGCGGGCTACTCGAAGGGGATGATGGACACCTTCGCGCCGGCCTGGACGTCCAGGACCTCCTTGGCCCACGCGGGCAGGAGGGCCTGGGTGTTCTCCAGGCGGGCGTGGCAGCGCACGGAGCGGAAGCGGTTGCGGCCGGTCTCACTCTCCACCGCGACGAGGACGTCATCCCCCTCCAGGTCGAAGTCCTCCTCCGCCACCTTGAGCGTGCGGTACTTGCGTATCAGGGAGATGTCGGCCGTGTCGGCCTCGAAGTGGGGGCCGCCGTCGAAAGGGTCGATGCGCTCCATGTACTTGAAGCCGATGCGCTCCAGCATGCGCTGCACGCCGCGCGTCTGCGGGCCCACCTCGCCCAGCACCTTCTGCACGCGCGCGGGGAAGAGCGACGCGTAGATGTCCGAGGCGGGGAAGAGCTCCTTGATGAACTCCTTGTTCTGCCGGCTGAGGCGGTCCGCCTCCTGGTAGGTGAGGCCGGTGAACTTCTTGCCGCAGGCCTCCCACAAGAGGCTGCGGCCGTCCGGCAGCAGCGGCGGCAGCAGCTCCGCCAGCACGCGGGGGCGGAAGAGCCGCCGGTGCATGGCGATGAAGAGGAAGCGCCCGTAGGACAGCTGCTTGCCGGGCTTGTCCGGCGTGGCGCGGTAGGGCGGGTCTACGACGAGGCCGCCTACCTCGGTGGGGCCCTCGTAGTTGTAGGCGATGGAGAGGACCTTGTGGCGAAGGTGACGGGAGAGGGACGCGGAGTAGTGCTCGCGCTCGCTCACCTCGTAATAGATGTGCGGAGCCTCGTAGGTGCCGTGCTGCGCGATGATCATCGACGTGCCGATGATGAGGCTGTTGCGCACGTCCTCCAGCACGAAGAGGTACTCGCGCTCGAAGGGGTTCTTCACCTTGCCCGCGAAGCTCTTCACCGACGTGTCCACGATGGCCGAGAGCGTTTCCTCGTTGTTCGGCAGGTTCACCGTGTTCAGCACGGCCGCGAGCCTCTTCAGCCCGGGCAAGTCGGTCTTCTGGACGTCACGCAGGACAAGCATGGGGACACTCGGGACGCCCCCGTGGTGGAGCGCCGGAAAGAGGGGACCATACCCCACACCTGCCGCCCGTCAGCTTGAAGGTTGCCGGCGTGTTGATGACGCGACGTGTTGCTGTCGGCTTGCCAGGATGCCCGGAGTGTGCAAGCCGCTCCGGGCTCGACGTGAAACATGGCGTGAAACATTCAAGGCCTTGCATGCCCGCCTGCCCACTTGCCGGACCAGCGGGAAGGAATTCGCGGGGGAATGAAGCAGGGGAGGGTTTGCGATACGGTGTGTCGGTCGTTGCATTCCAAACCTTTGCGAGGATGTATTTTGAGAGCCTTTGTCCCCGTATGGCTTGTGATGTGGTGCGTCCCCGGGCTCGCCATGGCAGGCGTCGTGTGGCGGGGGGACTTCGAGACGGGTGACCGCTCGCAGTACTCCCGTGCGCAGATGGTGAACGCGAACCGGCTGCAGGTGGTGACGTCCCCCGTGGCCGAGGGCCAATACGCGCTGAAGGCGACGGTGCATCAGGGCGACGACCCCATCAACGCCAGCGGGAATCGCAACGAGCTGGTCTACATCAGCAACGAGCCGGTGGGCTCGGAGTACTACTACCGCTGGAAGGTGATGTTCGCCAACGACTTCCCCAGCGTGGACACCTGGCAGCTCTTCACCCAGTGGCACCACGACGGGTGCTGTGGTTCGCCGCCGGTGGAGTTCTACGTGAAGGGGGAGGAAATTCGCCTGTCGCTCCCCGGCACCAGCGAGATTCCCTGGCGCACGAAGCTCACTCGCGGCGTGTGGCACGAGTTCATCCTGCACGCGAAGTGGTCGTCGGACCCGAAGGTGGGCTTCGTCGAGCTGTGGCACAACCAGGAGCTGGTGCTGCCCAAGCGCGGCGCGATGACGATGTACTCGGGGCAGCGCAACTACCTGAAGCTGGGCCTCTACCGGAGCGACACGGTGCGGCCGGTGGGCGTCGTCTACCACGACGGTTTCATGCAGGCGACGGCACTGTCGGACGTGCTCGAACAGAAGCCGGAGCCGCCGCCCGTGGACGCGGGGACGCCGGTGGACGCGGGCGTTCCCCTGGACGCGGGTTCACCCGAGGACGCGGGCAGCGTGGACCCGGACCCCGTGGATGCGGGTGGGGCCGAGGAGCCGGGGCCGCAGCCGGACGCGGGCACGCCGCCCGTGGACGCGGGCACGGTGCCCGGGCCGAACGTGCCCCCGCCCGGAGGCATCTCCCCGGATGAGGGCGTCGCGGCCCAGGCGGGGTGCAGCAGCACCGGTGGCTCCGCGGCGGCCTTCGCGCTGCTGGGGCTGATGGGACTTGCGGGTTACCGCCGTCGCGGCAACTGAGCCCCCGGGGGGCGCGCGGGCCATGGGCTCGCGCGCCTTCGTGGGGAAGTGTGCGGTGCGAGTCTCGACCTACGTGTCTTGAGCGCTCGTACCCACCGGTTGCGTTGGTTTGCCGGAGAAGGGCTGCGCGGCTCCGGAGCAATGCGCCGCTCTCGTTCGAGTGGGAGACCCAACGTGGCACGTCCGAGTGAGTCCCGGTGCCGAGGCTTCCTCACCTGGAAGGCTGACGCGTTGCTGGCGCGCCTGACGTGTCAGCAGTGCCTCGTGTCAGCCCTCTTCGCGCGAGCAGCCAATCCAATCACCTGACAGGTCAGGACCGTGCCTGTCGTTCGGCGGGAAGGTACCGCGGGCTCGCCGGCCACGTCCCTCGTGAGGGCCGTTCCGCCGGAACCAGGGCCTCAGGGGTTTCTCCTACGCAGCCATCCCGTCGTGCGTCGTCGCGCACCGGTGCCTTGCCGCGGGACGTGACGACCGGATGGGGCGGGTCCAATCCTCCCCCTGATTCCATATGCTGGTGCTGGAATGGAGGTGGATTCGCGTCTGTGGTTGAGGCGGATTCGGGCGCGCCTGGAGAAATGTCTTGCACGTCAGGCGCGGAGTGGCGGCGACAGCGGCTGACGCGTCAGTCGCATGGCGGAACTCCAGCCTCCATGTGGATTTAAGACGCGGCGAGGGGGGGGGCAATGGGTGGCATGTGAGTTGCTCTTGTTTGCGCCAGGCGGGATGAACTCCTTGCCGTGAATCCGATGTAAGGGTTCAGCAGCGATAGACATCAACCACACGAAAGAAATGGTGCGTACATGGCGAAGATCGTCTTCCTGATTGATTCCAGTGCACTTCCCAAGGGCGGGGCCTCCGTCAACACCGCGGTCGCGGTCGGGCATCCTCCGTTCGTCCTGAACGACAAGCCCCAAGACCCCGAGTACAAGGTGCCCGTCGCGAAGGGGGAGAACATCCGCATCTACACGGAGGAGCAGAACCACCTCACGTCCGTGAAGCTCGCGCCCAACGGCATCATCGCGCATACGTTCCAGAACAATCCGCTGAAGGTCGCGGACATGATGAATTCCGCGAAGCGGCCCATCGACATCCCCAACTTCGACATGGACCCAGGCCCGGTGCCTGACTTCATCGCGTTCGGCGTCAATGACGCGCAGTGGGGGCAGACGCCTTCTTCCTGGAGCAACTGGCCCAGCAACCCGCTCATCGACCAGGACCTCACGGCCAGCATGACGCGCAGCTACATCCCGTACGTCACGTTCAATGCCAGTACCATCGTGAGCGGTGAGCTTCAGTACGGATTGGTGTTCGGACTGACAAGGGACGGGGCGACCGTCGAGTATTTCTACTTCGACCCCTTCATTGTCATTGGTTCGTGAAGTGGATGGGCGCGGCCCCGTGCGCACGGTTCGTCTGGGCTGGATGCCATTGACGTAGCGCCCCTCTCACGAAGTGGCACCGGAAGCCGCTGCTCCAGCCGGGGGGGGCGTTGTTCCCCTGGGCTGCGGGCCCGCCTCTCCTCGGCGCGGCGCCCATCGTGGGGGCGCCGCGCGTCGAGCTCGAGTCCATGGACTGGATGTACCGGGTGGGCGCCCGCTTCGTCCCTCGCTCTGGCGCGTGTGCCGTGCAATATCGGTGTTCCAGGGACGTTGTCCGAACAGCGCCCGTCCCTTGGAACGCCCATGCGATACCTCCTCTTCCTTCCGCTCTGCACCTTGCTGGCCTGTGCCCACGCGCAGCCGGCCGCCACGCCTCCGGCACCCGCCGCGCAGGCGCCCGTGGACCCCGAGTCACGGTTCCGTGAGGCCCTGCAACGGGCGGGCATGGCCATGGAGGCGGGGCGCTTCGACTCCGCGCTTTCGGAGATGCAGCGGCTGTGGGACGGCGGACGCCAGACGGACGACGTGGCCTGGTACGCCGCCTATGCCTCGCTGGGCACCGGTGACGATGCCGCGGCGTTCACCTGGCTGGAGCGCGCCGTCGAACGCGGGATGAGCTCACCGGGCGACCTGCTGCATGACAAGTCCCTGGCGCCGCTGCGGCGGATGCCCGGCTACGATGCGCTGGTGGCGCGGGCCCGGGAGAACGCGCTGAAGGCGCGCGCCGAGCGCAACGTGGGGGCGGGGCTGGAGAAGACGACGCCCGCGGAGGCGGGGGTGTCGGTGCCGGCGCTCGAGTCCTTCGTGAAGGCGGCCGAGGACGCGGGCTCGTCGGCCCTGGTGGTGCTCCGTCATGGAAAGCTGGTGGGCGAGTGGTACTTCGGCGGCGAGACGCAGCGCATCGAGTCCATGTCCGCGACCAAGGGCGTGGTGGCGCTGGCCATTGGCCTGCTCATCGACGAAGGGAAGATTGCCTCCGCCGACGCGCCCGTCTCCACCTTCTTTCCGGAGTGGAAGGACGGCCTCAAGGGGAAGGTCACCTTGCGGCACCTGCTCAGCCACACCTCGGGGCTGGCGGCGAACGCCAACGCGATGGACATCTACGAGTCGCGAGACTTCGTCCGCTACGCGTTGGACGCCCACGTGGTGGACGTGCCGGGGAGCCAGTTCTTCTACAACAACAAGGCCACCAACCTGCTCGCGGGCGTGGTGGAGCGCGCCTCGGGGGAGAAGCTGGACGTCTATCTCATGCGGCGCCTCTTCGAGCCGCTCGGCATCCGTGATGTCTTCTGGCAGAAGGACCCGTCCGGCAACCCGCTGGGCATGTCGGGGCTGCGGCTGCACCCCGTGGACTTCGCGAAGGTGGGCCAGTTGATGCTCCAGCGCGGCGTCTGGCAGGGCCAGCGCATCCTGAGCGAGTCCTGGATTCAGGAGTGCACCGCCGCGCCATCGCAGGCCCACAACCCCACGGCGGGCCTGCTGTGGTGGCTCGTCTACGACAAGGCGTTCCGCGTGCTGGGCCAGGACATGGTGGACGAGGCGCGCCGCAACGGCATGCCCGAGGCGCCGCTGTCCCGCCTGCGCGACGTGGTGGACCAGCCGATTCCCTCCGGGGACTTCATGCGGGTGCTCTCCGAGCGGCTGGGCGGGATGAAGGGCGTCATGGCGCTCATGGAGAAGAGCGCCCGCGTTCCACTGCGAACGCAGGTGGAGGGGGCACCCCAGGGCTACTCGGCGCGCGGCTCCTTCGGGCAGCTCCTGCTGGTGGTGCCGGACCAGGACCTGGTGGTGGTGCGCATGGCCGTGCCGGACGGGCGGGTGCCTCCGGACGTCATGGAGTTCCCCGCCTTCAACGCGCTGGCCCGCTCGCTGGTGCCCTCTCCCTGACAGGCGCTCAGGCCCGCGAGGCGCGACGGTGCGCTCGGGTGCCCGCGCCGCCGGCCCTGTGGCATAAGGCCCTTCCAGCATGCCGCCCTCTCGCCGTGTTTCGCTCGTCCTGAGCTACCAGTACCCGGGCAAGTACGCCTTCACCGTGCTGGCGGGAGCCGTGGAGTCGGACCCGGCGCTGGCGGACGTGACGCTCCACTTTCCGCGCAGCCGCGAGACGCTGCTGGACACGATTCGCGAGCGCGTGGACGCCGGAGACACGGTGGTGGCCGCGTGGTCCTTCTACTCGGCCAGCTTCGCCCCCGCGGCGGCGGAGCTGGCGTGGGTGCGTGAGCGGCTGGAGGGGCGGGAGGTGCTGTGCATCGCCGGCGGCGTGCATGCCACGGCGGAGACGCTCCAGACGCTTCAGGCGGGCTTCGACCTGGTGGCGGTGGGCGAGGGTGAGTACTCCCTGCGCGCGTTGCTCGGCCGGGTGCTGCGGGGCGAGGAGCCGCGTGACACGCATGGCATCGCGTCCCTGCAGGACGGGAAGCTGGTGCAGCACGGCCGAGGGGAGGGCGTGCTGCTCGACGACTTCCCGCCCTTCGCGGCGCGCAACGGGCAGTACGGCGCCATCGAGATTACGCGCGGCTGCATCTATGCGTGCCGCTTCTGCCAGACGCCGTTCATGAGCAAGGCGCGCTTCCGCCACCGCTCCGTGGCCAACGTGGCGCACTGGGCGGGGGAGTTGCGGCGCTCGGGCCGGCGCGACCTCCGCTTCATCACGCCCACCTCCATGTCCTACGGCACCGCCGACGAGTCGGTGAACCTGGACGCGGTGGAGGCCTTGCTCGCCGCGGTGAAGGAGGCCATGGCTCCCGATGGGCGCGTCTACTACGGCACCTTCCCGTCGGAGGTCCGCCCCGAGCACGTCACGCCCGAGGCGCTGGCGCTGCTCAAGCGCTACGTCCACAACGACAACCTCATCATCGGCGGGCAGTCCGGCTCCGAGCGCATCCTCCAGCGTACGCGCCGCGGGCACGACGTGGAGACGGTGGTGCGCGCCACCCGCATCGCGGTGGCGTGTGGCTTCGTGCCCAACGTGGACTTCATCCTCGGGCTGCCCGGCGAGGAGCCGGCGGACGTGGACGCCACGGTGGCGCTGATGGAGCAGTTGGCCGGGCTGGGGGCGCGCGTGCATGGGCATACCTTCATGCCGCTGCCGGGGACACCCTTCCGGGACGCGCCGCCCGGGTCGGTGGATGAGGCGACTCAGCGCAAGCTGGACCGACTGGCCTCGCAGGGGCGCCTGTATGGGCACTGGAAGCAGCAGGTCGCCCTGGCCGAGGGCATTGCCTCACGCCGTCGCCCGCGTGCGGGGTAGCGGCAGGGCGGCACGGGCAAGACAGGCGTGAAGGCGCTGGCCCGCTTCGAGCTGCCCGGGCCGTCACTTCCACGGGCCTCCGCTCCGCCAGGCGCTTAGGATGAGGCCGCGATGTCCACCGACCCGGCACCTCCCTACTGGCTCCTCATCTCCGTCCTCTTCAGCAACCAGCCGCTGTCTCCCTCGCTGGCGATGACGCTGCACCAGGCGGCCTTCGAGCTGCACCAGCGCGGAGAGGGCGCCAAGGAGGTGGCCGGGGACATGGTGAGCGGCCGGGTGGTGAACCTGCGCAAGGACGTGTCCTTCGGAGGCATCGCAGGGCCGGCCTTCGAGGCGGAAATCGAGACGGAGCGGGGCTCCGGCGTGGTCCGCTTCGTCCTCACCCGCCAAGGACTGGAGCGGATGAAGCAGCAGTCCCCCGAGCCGCCCCGGCCCAAGTACCTCAACTGAGCCAGCACGCGCCCGCCCGGCTGTCCGCTCCCTGCGCGTGGACGGTGGGCGTCTCCATCTTGGAGACATGGACCCCAAGGACTACCTCAAGCGGAGCGCGGGCATCCCGCTCGACCCCCAGAAGCAGAAGGACCCCGAGGCGGACGGCGAGCAGGTCCCCGCGGAGGGACGCGCCGAGTTCCTCAACGACATCACCGAGCAGGACGGCGGCCAGCGCACCGACGTCGACCTGCCGTGGCGCAAGGGGCCGGAGCTGCAACGCGGCCAGCGCGCCGCCTACAACGCGGAGAGCGACAAGAAGAAGGGCTGAGCCCTACTCCCGGTCGAGGTCCACCTTCATCTTGTTGCCCATGTGCAGGATGGAGTTGGACAGCGTGGCGGCGGACATCTCCGCCAGCTCCATGAGGACCTGCTCCTGCTGCGCCTGCTCCGAGCCCGCGGGGGCCTGGGACACCGGGGCGCGCGAGCCGTCCTCGGAGATGGGCCCGCGGCCCACGGCGGAGAGGTAGGAGTTCAGCATCCCGTTGTTCGGCGAGCCGCCCACCGAGGCGAGCGCCGAGGCGACCACTGCGCCCCCCGACACCATCAGCGGATCCCCAGGCCGGTTGGCCGGGGCCATCGGGTTCACCAGCGCGCCAAAGCCGGTGCTCGCGGCGCGGCTGCTCGCCTGCGTGGTGGGGGGCTGAACCCGGGGACCGTTGAGGGAGTTGATGCGGTTCATGGCGGCTCCGTCTCGGTCCGGGACGCGCACCACGCACGTGTCGGACCTCTCGAATCCCCATTATCGCCCGGCCGCCGGCGAAGTTGCGCGAAAGGCCGAAAACGCCCGAAGGCCGCGGACTTACGGGCGTGCACCCCGTCAGCCGCGGCCTTCCTGGGACTTCAGGAGGCGCCGTCGCCTAGAACTGGTGGGCCTCGGTGGACTCCGTCAGGGCGAGCGTGCTGGCGTTGCCGCCGGAGATGACCTCGGCCACCTGGTCGAAGTAGCCGGTGCCCACCTCGCGCTGGTGACGGGTGGCGGTGTAGCCGTCCTTCTCCGCCGCGAACTCGGCCTGCTGCAGCTCGCTGTAGGCCGCCATGCCGCGGTCCTTGTACTTCCGCGCCAGCTCGTACATCCCGAAGTTGAGCGCGTGGAAGCCGGCCAGGGTGACGAACTGGAACTTGTAGCCCATGGCGCCCAGCTCGCGCTGGAACTTGGCGATGGTGGCGTCGTCCAGGTTCTTCTTCCAGTTGAAGGACGGCGAGCAGTTGTAGGCCAGCAGCTTGTTCGGGTACTTCGCGCGGATGCTCTCGGCGAACTTCTTCGCCTGGGCCAGGTCCGGGGTGCTCGTCTCGCACCACACCAGGTCCGCGTAGGGCGCGTACGCCAGGCCGCGGGCGATGGCGCAGTCCAGGCCGCCGTTGAGGCGGTAGAAGCCCTCCGCGGTGCGGCCGGCTTTCTTGTCGATGAAGGCGTGGTCGTACTCGTCCGAGTCGCTCATCAGCAGCTTGGCGCTGTCCGCGTCCGTGCGGGCCACCAGCAGGGTGGGCACGCCCATGACGTCCGCGGCGAGCCGGGCCGCGGAGAGGGTGCGGATGAAGTGGCTGGTGGGCACCAGCACCTTGCCGCCCATGTGGCCGCACTTCTTCTCGCTGGCCAGCTGGTCCTCGAAGTGTACGCCGGCGGCGCCGGCCTCAATCATGCCCTTCATCAGCTCGAAGGCGTTGAGCGGGCCACCGAAGCCGGCCTCGGCGTCGGCGATGATGGGCGCGAACCAGTAGCGGTCCTTGCGGCCCTCCGCGTGGTCAATCTGGTCCGCGCGGCGCAGGGCGTTGTTGATTTTGCGGACCACGGTGGGGACGCTGTCCACCGGGTAGAGGCTCTGGTCCGGGTACATCTGCCCCGCGGAGTTCGCGTCCGCCGCCACCTGCCAGCCGGACAGGTAGATGGCCTTCAGGCCCGCGCGGACCATCTGCACCGCCTGGTTGCCGGTGAGCGAGCCGAGCGCGTTGATGTAGTCGTCAGTGTGGAGCAGCTCCCAGAGCTTCTTGGCGCCCATCTCCGCCAGCGTGTAGCTGATGGTGATGGAGCCGCGGAGCTTCTCCACGTCCTGCTGGGTGTAGTTGCGCTTGATGCCCTCGAAGCGCTGCGCGTGGAGCTTGGCGTGAGGGGAAGCATCGGCGGTCGTCGGCGTGGCGTCGTACATCGTGGGCTCCTCGCTACGGTAAAAGGGGTGGGTTGCTGCCGCGAAGGTGAGAAGGGTTCAGCGTTGGGCTTCCAAGGCGTCGTAGGCCGGCAGGGTGAGGAAGTCCTCGAAGGTGCCGGCGGTGGAGAGCCGCTCGAAGAGCACGCGCGCGCGCTCCAGGTGGGCCGCGCCGTAGCGCTCCTTCGCGCCTTCCTTGTCCAGGCGGGCCATCTCCTCGCCCAGCGCGTCGCGGAAGAGGGCGGGCGTCACCTTCCTGCCGTCCTCCAGCGAGGCGCCGTGGTGAATCCACTGCCACACCTGGGCGCGTGAGATTTCGGCGGTGGCCGCGTCCTCCATCAGGTTGTAGAGCGGCACGCAGCCCAGGCCGCCCAGCCACGCGGCGGTGTACTGGATGCCCACGCGGATGTTGTGGCGCAGGCCCTCCTCGGTGCGCGTGCCGGACGGCGCCTTGAGCAGCTCCGCCTCGCCAATCTTCACGTCCTCGCGCTTGTTGGAGAGCTGGTGGGGGCCCTTCATGTGCGAGTCGAAGATGTCGCGCGCGATTTCCACGAGGCCGGGGTGGGCCACCCACGTCCCGTCGTGGCCATTCTTGACCTCGCGCAGCTTGTCCGCGCGGACCTTGTCCATGACGGCGTCGTTGGCCGCCGCGTCCCCCTTGATGGGGATGAAGGCCGCCATGCCGCCCATGGCGTGCACGTTGCGGCGGTGGCAGGTCTGGATGAGCAGTTGGGAGTAGGCGTTGAGGAACGCCTTGTCCATCGTCACCTGGCCGCGGTCCGGCAGCACGACGTGGGTGTCCGACTGGAGCGTCTTGATGAAGCTGAAGATGTAGTCCCAGCGCCCGCAGTTGAGGCCGGCCGAGTGCTCGCGCAGCTCGTAGAGGATTTCGTCCATCTCGAACGCGGCGGGCAGCGTCTCGATGAGGACGGTGGCCTTGATGGTGCCGGGCGGGATGCCCAGCTCCGACTGGGCCAGGTGGAACACGTCGTTCCACAGCCGGGCCTCCAGGTGGCTCTGCAGCTTCGGCAGGTAGAAGTAGGGGCCGGTGCCGCGCGCCAGCTGCTCCCGGGCGTTGTGGAAGAAGAAGAGCCCGAAGTCGAGCAGCGAGCCGGAGATGGGCTTGCCGTCGATTTCGAGGTGCCGCTCCGGAAGGTGCCAGCCGCGGGGACGCACGAAGAGCACGGCGCGCTTCGGGTTGAGGGCGTAGTGCTTCCCGTTCTCCGCGGTGAAGGAGATGGTGCCGCGCACGGCGTCGCGCAGGTTGACTTGCCCGCGCACCACGTTGTCCCAGGTGGGGCTGTTGGCGTCCTCGAAGTCCGCCATGAAGACGTTCGCCCCGGAGTTCAGCGCGTTGATGACCATCTTCCGGTCCACCGGGCCGGTGATTTCCACGCGGCGGTCCTGGAGGTCGGCGGGCAGGGGCGCCACCGTCCAGTCCCCCTCCCGGATGGCCTTCGTCTCCGGCAGGAAGTGGGGCCGCGCTCCCTTGCTCCAGGCCGCCTGCACGGCCTTGCGGCGCTCCAGCAGGGCCAGCCGGCGCTCACCGAAGGTGCGGACCAGCTTCGCCACGAAGTCCAGGGCCTCGGGCGTGAGGACCTCGGCGTAGTCGGGGTGCCAGGGCCCCTTCACCACCACGCCCGGGCCGAACGCCGGGGGTTTCACAGCGGGGGCTTGGTCCGACATCTGGGCTCCTTTGGCTAGGCGCGTTGTAAATCTGCTGTGACGGCTCGGAAAATGAGTCCTGAGAGTGCGAAAAGGAAGTGCGGCGTGAATCTTTGCCTGCTTGCCTGTAACTGTGTCAACAGCCTACTTGTTAAATCTGTAAATCAACAGAGTGCCCCCAAGGGCGTATGCAATGGGGTGCACCCAGGCGCGTAGGTAGGAATGGGGGCCACGGACGCCAAGTGGGAGCGGCCCCGGAAGGGAGACGTGATGGACGCCAAGAGACGCTGCGCCACCTGCACGGAGGAAGTGAGCCTGGAGGTCCGGAGGTGCCCGCGCTGCGGCGCGCGCACGGAGCCGATGCACCGGGGCGTGGACGGGCGGCTGTTGACGGGGGTGTGCGCGGCGCTGGGGCGGGAGCTGGGCGTGGACGCGGCGCTGGTGCGCGTGGGCTTCGTGGTGGCGCTGGCGGTGTCCGGGGGCACCGCGCTGATGGTGTACCTGCTGCTGTGGGCCTTCACGCCGCCGTCGGCGACGGGCATCGCGCCCCTGCGGCGCACGTACAACTGGCTGGCCGGCCTGGGCAACTCGGAGCGCACGCCGCGCGTCGAGCGCCGGGTGTAGTGCTCAGCGTCCAACGATGAAAAACACGCCGGAGCCCTGCCTGAAGGCTCCGGCCTGTTATTCGAAGGGGCCACCTTTCTTTCCAAGGAGCCCCGCGCGTGAGCATGAAGAACGTCCGCACCGAGAAAGACACCTTCGGCCCCATCGACGTCCCCGCTGACCGGCTGTGGGGCGCCCAGACGCAGCGCAGCCTCCAGAACTTCGCCATCTCCACCGAGCGCATGCCGCTGGCCCTCATCCGTGCCCTGGTGCTGGTGAAGAAGGCCGCCGCGAAGGTGAATGTGGAGAACGGCTCGCTGGCGAAGGAGAAGGGCGAGGCCATCATCCGCGCCGCGGACGAGGTGCTGGCCGGCCAGCACGACGCGGAGTTCCCCCTGAGCGTCTGGCAGACGGGCAGCGGGACGCAGACGAACATGAACACGAACGAGGTGCTGGCCAACCGCGGCTCGGAGCTCTTGGGCGGCGAGCGCGGCGAGGGCCGCAAGGTCCACCCCAACGACGACGTCAACAAGGGGCAGAGCTCCAACGACGTCTTCCCCACCGCGATGAGCGTGGCCGCCGTGGCCGCCCTCACCGAGCAGGTGCTGCCGGAGCTGAAGGCGCTGCGCGACGTGCTCGCGCAGAAGGCCCGCGCCTTCCATGACGTGGTGAAGGTGGGCCGCACCCACCTGCAGGACGCCACCCCCCTGACGCTGGGGCAGGAGCTGGGTGGCTTCGTGGCGCAGTTGGACCACGCGAAGGGCCACCTGGAGCGCACCCTGCCGCACCTCTTGGAGCTGGCCCTGGGCGGCACGGCGGTGGGCACCGGCCTCAACGCGCCCAAGGGCTACGCCGAGCGCGTGGCGAAGGAGCTGGCGCAGCTCACCGGCCACCCTTTCGTCACCGCGCCGAACAAGTTCGAGGCGCTGGCCGCCAACGACGCGCTGGTGCAGGCGCACGGGGCGCTCAAGGGGCTGGCGGCGGTGCTGTTCAAGGTGGCCAACGACGTGCGCTGGCTGTCGTCCGGGCCGCGCTCCGGGCTGGCGGAAATCGTCATCCCGGAGAACGAGCCGGGCAGCTCCATCATGCCGGGCAAGGTGAACCCCACCCAGAGCGAGGCGCTCACCATGCTTTGCGCCCAGGTGATGGGCAACGACGTCGCCGTCACCGTGGGCGGCGCGTCCGGCAACTTCCAGCTCAACGTCTTCAAGCCGCTCATCGCCCACAACCTGCTCCAGAGCTGCCGGTTGCTGGCGGACGGCATGCGCAGCTTCCGCCTGCACTGCGCGGTGGGCATCGAGCCCAACCGGCCCCGCATCCAGGAGAACCTGGAGCGCAGCCTGATGCTCGTCACGGCGCTCAACCCCCACATCGGCTACGACAACGCGGCGAAAATCGCGAAGACGGCCCACAGGGACGGCACGACGCTCAAGGAGACGGCCGTGGCGCTGGGGCTCGTCACGCCCGAGCAGTTCGATGCGTGGGTCCGCCCGGAGGACATGACGGGCCACGAGGGGTAGGTCCCCAGGGGGGCAGGGGGCTCCGGCGCCGAAGCGTGGGACAGCGCACGCTCCGGGAAGAAGGGACGGGCGCGGCGGCGGAAGGGCGATTAGGGTAGGGGCGTCATGAACGTCCCCTTCGTCATCGAGACCACGCACCGCGGCGAGCGGGCGTACGACCTGTACAGCCGGCTCCTCAAGGACCGCATCATCATGCTGGGCACGCCTGTCAATGACGACGTGGCCAACATCATCGTCGCCCAGCTCCTCTTCCTGGAGTCGGAGGACCCGGACAAGGGCATCAACCTCTACATCAACTCGCCGGGCGGCTCCGTGACGGCGGGCCTGGCCATCTACGACACCATGCAGTACGTGAAGTGTCCGGTGTCCACCATCTGCGTGGGGCAGGCGGCCTCCATGGGCGCGCTGCTGCTGCTGGCCGGGGCGAAGGGCAAGCGCTATGCCCTGCCCAACAGCCGCATCATGATTCACCAGCCGCTGGGCGGCGCGCAGGGCCAGGCCACGGACATCGACATCCAGGCCAAGGAAATCCTCCGCCTGCGCAGCTACATCAACGGCCTCATCGTGAAGCACACGGGGCACACCGTCGAGCGCATTGAGAAGGACACCGAGCGCGACTACTTCATGAGCGCCGAGGACGCGCGGCAGTACGGCCTCATCGACGAGGTGGTGGAGAAGCAGCGCGCCATCGCTCCGACGCCCGCTCCGGCGAAGTAGGGTCCTCTCCGCCCCGGACGTTTGCCGGGGCGGGGTGCGCTCCCGGCGGGGTGCCGCTCAGGCGCCGCGCCGGACGCAAGTCCAGCACTGGACGTTTCCGGCTTCCTTGCCTGCAGGTGGCACGCGGCGTGCTCAACATGGGCATATGACGCCGATCCGATTTCGCATCGTCCCCCGGTTCCTCTTGCCCGGCGCCATCCTGGCCTCCATGGCCTGCGCGACGGGGCCCACCGGCCGTCCCCCCGTGCCACCCAGCTCGGCCGCCGTGCAGACGGAGCTGGGCGCCCGGGACGTGGTCCAGGCCGGTGAGGAATACGCCCGCAACAACGCGGTCGTCCTCGCCGAGGCCAGTGAGGCCGTGGAGATACGCCCCAACTACTGGCGCATCCGCTTCGGCCTCGCGGACCAGCCCGGCCGCTTCCTGGAGGTCGAGTTCGACGAGCTGACGCGCCAGGTGACGAACGCGCGCGAGCTGGACGTCATCCCGGAGAACCCGGGTGACGCCGCCCTGGGGGGCAGCGGCCCCGTCCCGGCGGCCGGTCAGCCCCGGGGCCCCATTCCCTGAGCGTGGGTGTCCTCGCAGAACAGCAGCGACGCCTGCGCGCCGGCGCGCCCCACGAGCACCGCCACCTGTCCATAGGCGCGGCCGAAGCGCGCGGCCTCCTCGCGTGGCAGGCCCGGGATGAAGAGGCTCTGCTCGCACCAGCTCCCGTCATCCGCCTGGCCCAGCGCGGGCGCCACCACCCAGCCCCCCGCGACGAGCTGCGCCTCCAGCCGCTCCTGCGCGCGGCGGTTCTCCTCGGCGCCACGTTGCTGGGAGCCGGGGTTCCACGCCGTCAGGAAGGCCCACTCCCGGTGGCCGCGCGCCGCAAGGGTTGCGTCCAGCGCGGGATGCAGGGCGCCCGCCCGCAGGATTTGCTCCACGCCACCGGTGCAGGCGTGGGGCCGGATGACATAGCGCGTCGCCGCGTAGGCCTTCGTCAGTCGCTCGCGTTCATGGGGGCTCATTCCGCTCATGATGCGCCGCGCCCGCCCCGGGAAAAATCGGGTTTCGGACGATTCAGTGTGAATGTCCGATTCCGTTCGTCGTCCATGCCCCGCCACGTTCCGGAACGGAATGAGAGGCTTTGGAGGGGAACATGTTTCGTCGCTCTGTTGCTGTTGTATCTGCATTGATGGGTATTCTGGGGACGGGCTGCGCGTCGGTGAGCCACGTCCAGACGGCGGACACGCTGGGGGCGGGCCGCTTCCAGGTTGGCATCGAGCCGGGGGTCATGGGCGCGGCCGTCCTTGGGGATGACGAAGGTGTTTCGGCGGCGGGGTACGTGCCCCACTTCGACCTGGCGATTCGCTATGGTGTGTCGGAGCGCGTGGACCTGGGCGTCCGGCTTGGGTCCTCCCTGGCGGAGCTGCAGAGCAAGTTCCTGCTGACCCAGCCCAATGACCCGGTCAAGGCCATCTCCCTGGCGCCGTCCATCTCTGGCGCGTCCATTGGCACGGGGACGGGCGACGACGGAGAGTCGGCCTCGACGAGCTACCTGAACGTCGCCGTCCCGCTGCTGGTGGGCTTCAAGACGACGGGCGGCTCGGAGCTGGTGCTGGGGCCTCGCGCCATCTGGACGCGCGTCGCCGGTTCCGCGGGCGATGACGGCGCCGCCGTCAACATCCTCAGCGTCGGCGCCTCGGTGGGCTACGCGTTGCGGGTGACAGAGGGCTTCCGGCTGATGCCCGAGGTGGGCATCTCCTTCCCCATCGTGGGCGAGGTGAACAGCACCGGCACCGACTCGGAGGCCATCGCGGGCTTCAACGGCGGCTTCGCGCAGTTCAAGCTGGGCTTCCTGTTCGGCGCGGGCCGCCCGGTCCGGCGCGGTCCCGACATCCTCCCCCCGGGCGCCATGGAGGAGACGGACCGCCGCGACGACAGCTACCGCGCGCCGGAGCGTGGCGGCGAGGACATCGATTACTGAGCGGCACGCCCTGCTCCGGCCGTCCCATGCCGGAGAAGGGCTCAGGGCGTGGTCCGCACCCCGCCCGTCACGCGCTTCACCGTGCGGCCCGCGGGCAGCGTGTCCCCGGGCTGTACGCCGTTGATGAGGGCCAGCTCCTCCAGGGGGATGGTGGACGGGTTCTGCTCGTTGAACTGTTGCAGTGTCATGGGTGACGTCACCTTCGCCAGCTCGATTTTCGCGGGCTGGACGGCCAGCGCCGACGCATCCGTCAGCTCGCTGAAGCTGGAGAAGGTCGCGCGGAAGGCGTCCTCGTAGGCGGGGAGCTGCTGCGCGCCGGTGTAGCCCAGCAGTTGGAGCGTGGTGCCACCCTGGGTCACGAAGGCGGTGACGCCGGCGATGACGCCCTGCTCCGTCTGCGCCTGGAAGAACGCGGCGCCCGGGGGGAAGCCCGTGGGCGCGGCGCTCGCGGGCTGGATGCCCTCCTGCGCGAGGAAGCGCTGCATGGCCTCCTGCGGGGCGATGTCGCCGGTGGGCACCAGCCCGACGATGGCGTCCTCCTGCGGACTGATGCCCGCCACCTGCTGCGGCTGGTTCGCCGTCTTCCACCCCTGGGGGAAGGTGAGCTGGAAGCGCAGCCCCGGGTGCATGAAGACGTTGCCCCGGAAGAAGCCCTGCCGCGGGTCGTTGCCGTAGGGCATGCCCTGGAGCATGGCGAGGTATTCCTCCCGGCCATCCTTGAGCTGGTTGAAGTCCACGTTGGCTTTCGCGGCGCGCGCCTGCGCCGTCTTCACGCGGTCGCCCGGGTCGGGGTGGGTGGACAGCCACGCGGGGAGGCTCTGCCCGCCCGCGGCCTGGCCCACGCGCTGCAGGGTGGCGAAGACGGTGGCCGCCTGGCGCACGTCATAGCCGCCGTCCAGCATGTACTTGAAGCCCAGCTCGTCCGCCTGGCGCTCGTCGTCGCGGCCGTACTTGAGGAACAGCAACTGGAGACCGGCCGCGGCCAGGCCCCCGAAGCGGGCCACGTCCTCGCTCAGCACGCTGCCCAGCAGCAGTCCGGCCTGGGCGAGCTGCGCCTGGGACAGCTGCTCCACGGAGTGCCGCGCGGTGATGTGGGCGATTTCGTGTCCCAGCACGGAGGCCAGCTCCGCCTCGGAGTTGAGCGCGGTGAGCAGGCCCCGCGTCACGAACACGGGCCCGCCAGGCAGGGCGAAGGCGTTCACCACCGGGTCATCCACGGCCTGGATGGTCCAGGGCAGCTCCGGCCGCTCGGAGGCCTTCGCCATGGGCAGGCCCACCCGGGCGACGTAGTCCTGCACCTTGGGGTCCTGGATGAGGCCAATGGACCCGCGCACCTCCTCCGCGCTCTGCTTGCCCAGGGCAATCTCGTCATCCTGGGAGACGAGCGACAGCATGCGCTTGCCGGTGGCGGGGTTGCGCACGCAGGTGGTCAGCGAGAGCAGGGCCAGCAGCGGCAGCAGCCGGAGTCGTGAAGTCATGGGACCTTCCTGGTAGGGGTGGATGCGCAGATAGGTCAGCGGCGGCCATGCGACCACGGCGGGCGTGGGCGAGCCGTCACTGCTGGACAGTCGGGCGCGCGCACCGGGCCCGCTTCCGTTAGCTTCTCTTCGCGAGGAGGCGTTCGAATGGATTCGGAGTCGCTCGAAGCACGGATGGCGCGGCTGGAGCGCAGTTGCCGGCGGTGGCAGGGGCTGACGTTCGCCGCGCTCACGCTGGCGGGGCTGGGGTTGGGCGCGGCGGCGCTCCGGGGCGAGGACGTGTCCTCCGGGACGCTGGTGGCCTCCCGGCTGGTGCTGACGGACGCGCGCGGCCAGACGCGGGCCACGCTGGACACCGACGCGCAGGGCAACGCGGGCCTGGTGCTGCGCGACGGCGAGGGCCGGCCCCGGGCGCTGCTGGGGGTGGGCGAGGACGGCTCGCCCCGGCTGCGCTTCTCCACCGCGGACGGGCAGTCGCTGGCGGAGCTGATGGTGTACTCGGACGAGGCGCCGCGCCTGACGCTGTCCAAGCCCGGCGGCGGGGAGCTGTTCGCGGTGGGCCTCCAGGTGGATGGCTCGTCGCGGCTGGAGCTGTCGGACGCGGACGGACGGCCCCGGGCCATCCTGGGTGCGGACGAGCATGGCGCTCCCGGCCTGGTGCTGAGGGACCGCAAGGGGCTGGCGCGCGTGGCGCTCCGGGTGTCGCCGTCGGATGGCGCCAGCCTGGTGGTGGAGGGCCAGGACGGCGCGGTGTTCCGCGCGCCCGGCGGCTGAGGGCTATAGCGTGGGCGGCACCACCTTGTAGCCACGCTGGAGCAGCGGTGACAGGCGGTCGGAGATGTCCCAGGACTCCACCACCTTGCCGTCGCGCAGCCGGTACAGGGAGTGCCCGTGCAGCAGGAGGGGCTGGGGCTCGCCGGCGTCGTCCACCTGCTGGGGGTCCGGGCCGGTGGCCTTCCAGTGCACCAGCACCAGGTCGCCGTCCGCCACCAGGTGGAGGATGTCGAACTTCAGCTCGGGGAATGTCTGGAAGCTGGCCTCCGCCTGCTGGCGGATGAAGGCGGGGCCCACCGCGTTGAGGGGCGCGCCCTGGGAGCGGTCCACGAAGTCCTCGGCGATGAACTCCGGGATGCGGTCCAGCTTGCGCAGGTTGTAGAGCTCCTCGGTGAGCTGCCGCACCCGCTGCTTGTTCTGGGCCTCCAGGGCGGCCGCGCGCTCCACGGGAGACAGCGTGGCGCAGCCCGACAGCCACCCGAGGGCGAACAATAGAATCGTCGTGTGTCGTGTCATGGCCCCATGAGGCTGCGCATGGGGCAGGCAGGCGTGCAGTGCCGCCCGCCTCAAACGTTCACCTCATGGCGACAGGTGGCCCAGGCCAATGGGGGCGGCGAGGCAGGTGTCCGGTACTCCAAACGCGTTCACCAGGGCCACCGCGTCCGGGCGCAGCTCGGCGCACAGGTGCGTCACCTCCTTGCGGATGGCCTTCGCCTTGGCGGCCTCGAACCACCCGTGCTCCTGGAACCAGCCGCTGGCGGACTCCAGGCAGGACAGGCCGTAGAGGTCGCACAGGCGCCCCAGCACCGTCTTCAGGCCGGAGTCCTTCACGTCCGCCACGCCCTTGAGGAACTGCTCCAGCACCAGCCGCTCCACGTGGGCGTGCGCCAGCTCCAGCAGGTGGACCTGGACCTGGTTGAAGGCCGCGAAGGCCTCCACGCCCGCGCTCAGCCGCTTGCGGAGGCGCTTGGACACGGTGGCCAGCAGCTCCTCTTCACGGAAGCGCAGCGCGCGCAGGTGGTAGTCGTTGTCGCGCAGGTGGTCGCTGTCGGTGCGCCGCGCGGCGAAGGGGTTGCGGTCCACCACGCTGGTGGCCCGGTCCGCCAGCAGCTTCAGCACGGCGAAGACGCGGTCGTCCTCGAAGCGCTGCTTGTAGCCGGTGAGCAGGCCCTTGGCGACCAGCTGCATCAGCACCGTGTTGTCGCCCTCGAAGGTGGTGAACACGTCCGTGTCCGCCTTCAGCGCCGCCAGCCGGTTGGCTTCCAGGTAGCCCTGGCCGCCGCACGCCTCGCGCGCCTCCTGGAGGACGGCGGTGGTGTGCCAGGTGCTGTAGGCCTTGAGGCCGGCCGCCAGGGACTCCACCTCGCGCGCGTCCTCCTCGGTGCGCTTCACGTAGCGCTCGACGAGGTATTCGAGCGCGAAGTCCACCGCGTATGTCTTGGCCAGGGGCTTGAGCAGGCGCCGCTGGTGGGCCTGGTGGTCCAGCAGGCGGAACTCCTTGTCGCCCGCGGGGCCGAACTGGCGCCGCAAGTCACCGTAGCGCACGGCGATGGTGAGCCCGCTCTTGGCCGCGCTCAGCGCCGCGGCGGCCACGCTCACCCGGCCCGCCACCAGCGTGCCCAGCATGGTGAAGAAGCGCTTGGAGTCGCCGGTGATGGAGCTGGTGTATTCGCCCTGCGCGTTCACCTGTCCGAAGCGGTCCAGCAGGTTCTCCCGCGGGACGCGGACGTGCTCGAACCAGATGCGGCCGTTGTCCACGCCATTGAGGCCCATCTTCTCGCCGCAGTCCTCGATGCGAACGCCGGGCAGCACCTTGCCGGCCGGGTCGCGCAGCGGCACCAGCAGCGCGTGGACGCCCAGCGCCCTGCCGCCGACCTCGAGCTGGGCGAACACGGTGGCGATGCGGCCGTGCCGCGCGGCGTTGCCAATCCACTCCTTGCGCGCTGAATCCGTCGGCGTGTGCACCACGAACTCGCCGGCCTCCGCGTCGTAGCGGGCCACCGTCTCCACGTCCCGGACGTTGGAGCCGTGGCCCAGCTCGCTCATGGCGAAGCAGCCGGGCAGCTCCAGCGAGGCCACCTGGGGCAGGTACTTCCGGTGGTGCTGCTCGGTGCCGAGGAAGAGGATGCTGGCGCCGAAGAGGCCGAAGTGGACGCCGGCCTTGATGACGAGGCTCAGGTCGAAATAGGCCAGCGTCTCGAAGGCGGTGACGAAGGCGCCCAGGTCCGCGCCGGCCTCATTGCCCGCGGGGAAGGCGATGCGGCCCAGGCCCTGGTCGGCCATGGCCTTGAGCCAGGCGAGCACCTGGTCGCGGTACTTCGTCGTGTCGCGGGTGTCCGTGTAGCGAAACGCCGGGTCCGCCAGCCACTGGCGCACCTGGGCGCGCGTCTCCGGGTACGTCCGGTCCAGCACCGCGCGCAGGGCCTCCGGGTCGAAGGAGGTGGGCGTGCCCTCATGGGTGCGGCTGGGCGAGGCGGCGGGGACGAGCGAGCGGACGGCCTCGCTGCCGGAGACGCCCAGGGACGCCTCCAGCTGCGCCAGCGCGCGCGTCAGCTCCGGCATGGGGGCGGGCAGGGCCTCGTCGCCGTTGCCCACCTGGGCGAGCCGCGCGCCCAGCTCGGCGAGGTTGTTGTGTTCGCTGTGGGACAGGCGCTCCGCGGTGCGGCGGATGTGCTCGCGCACCTGGGCCAGCTCCCCGGGGCTGGGCGGCATCAGCGGGTCCAGCCAGCGCGCCAGGACGGCGTTGGCGCGCAGGTCGAGCCAGTGCTGCTCGCTGGCGGCGGAGCCCATGGCGCGAAGCTCCTCCGGCGTGAGCTCCCCGTCCGTCCAGGCCACGTACAGCATGGGCACGAGCGGCGCGAGGCGAGGAAGGGACAGCAACTCGTGGGCTGTCGGACGGGTGTCATCCACCATGGTCGGCGCTCCTGGAAGCGAGAGGACGGGCGCAGTGTGTCCAGCATGGCGCCGCGCGGCAACGGGAAGCGTGCGCCGGGCCCGAGGCAGGCGAGCAGGCACGGCATTCCAGGCGGAGGGAGTCATCCCTAGCTTGCCCGTATGGATGAAATGCAGGAGCTGGAGGCGCTGATTCCCAAGCCCGGGGCGCTGGGCTTCTCTGACGGCGCGGAGCGTGAGCGCCATGAGATGAAGGGCCCCTTCACGCTGCCACCCGGGCCGGAGGCGTTCTCGTTCGCGCTGTACCAGTCCACGGGCGTGGGGCTGATTCCCGGACACTCGCTGGAGTTGCTGGAGAACAGCGCCGTCTTCGAGCGCATGCTGGAGGACATCCGCGCCGCCCGGAGCAGCGTGCACGTCCTGGTGTACATCTGGCGGCCCTGTGCGCTGTCGGACCGTGTCGTGGAGGCGCTGGTGGAGCGCGCCCGGGCGGGGGTGGCGTGCCGCGTGGTGGTGGACCCGGTGGGCAGCGAGGAGATTCGCGGCGACCGGGACTTCGACGAGAAGGTGGAGAAGGTGCTCACGGAGGCCGGGGTGGAGGTCCACTACTACCGGCTCCTGGCGGGCAAGGTGCTGGGGCGTCTGCTCGGGCGCAGTCACCAGAAGCTCGTCATCGTCGACGGGCGCATTGGCTACACGGGCGGCTTCGGCATCTGGAAGGTGTGGGAAGGCGACGGCCTGAAGCCGGATGAGTGGCGCGACACGCACGTCCGCGTCGAGGGGCCCGAGGTGCGCCGCATGCAGTTGTCGTTCTCCCGGCACTGGCAGGAGTCGGGCGGCGGGTTGATTCCGCCGAGCGCGTTCCCGGAGGACCTGGAGGACTCCGGCCCCTGCGCCGCGGGCTTCATCGACAGCGCGGGCAAGCTGGGCCTCACCGACGCGGAGCGCATGATTCGCATCGTGATTGGCGCGGCGCGTGAGCGCATCTGGATTGCCAACGCGTACTTCTCACCGCCCAACGCGATTCTGGAGCAGTTGGAGGAGAAGTGCCGTCAGGGCGTGGAGATTCGCGTCCTGGGGCCGGGGCCCAACCATGACGTGCCCATCATGAGGGCGTCCCAGCGCTCGACGTATGAGCGGCTGCTGGCCGCGGGCGTGCGCATCTGGGAGTACCAGCCGTCGATGATGCACTCGAAGACGCTGCTCGTGGACGACTGGCTCGCCGTGGTGGGCTCCACCAACATGGACTCGCTGTCGCTCAACAAGCTGAAGGAGGGCTCGCTGGTCATCCATGACGCGTCCTTCGTCCGCAAGCTGGCGCGGTGCTGGGCCACGGACCTGCGGCACTCGAAGGAAATCACGCTGGAGAATGGGGGCCGCACCAACCCCTGGCGGCGGCTGGCCCGCCGGGCGACGCAACTGGTGGGGCAGGACCGGTAGCGTCAGCGCGCGTCCGTCTTCGTCAGTCGAGCGGCTTTGACAGGTCCCGGGCGTACCAGTGGTCGCAGCCGAAGTGGCCCGTGCGACCCAGGGGCGTGCACAGCGGCTCGAAGCCCATGCGGCGGTAGAGCTTCTGGGCCTGCTGCATTCCCGCGAGTGTCTCCAGGTAGCAGCGCTGGAAGCCCGCATCACGCGCGAACTCCAGGCAGCGCCGGAGCAGGCGCTCGCCCTGGCCGAGTCCTCGGGCTTCGGGGAGGAAGTACATCTTCCGCAGCTCGCAGACGCCCGCGTCTCCGCCCTCCAGCGGGGCGACTCCACCGCCGCCGATGATGCGCCCCGCCCGCTCCTCCACGACGAAGTAGGCGTGCCGGGGCCGGGCGTAGGCGGCGGTCATCGCGGACACCTCGGGGTCGTGGATGGCGAAGCCAGGGCCGTCCGCGCCGAACTCCGGCATGACCGTCCGGATGACGCTGGCCACCGCCGCGTCATCCCTCGCTTCAATGCGTCGCAGCGTCAGCGCTTCCGTGCTCATGCACGCGACGGTTTCACAGCCGGGGCCAGGGGGCCAGCGGCGGGTGCGCTGAGGCTCACGCACGGGGTGTGCAGCCGGATGCACAGGTGTCGCGGGCGTGAGGCCCCGTGCACGTGTGCGCGTCCCCCTGTCTGGAGGCTGTGCCTGTACGCGACGGCCTCTTGAATGGCATGTTCGTTGTATCGAGGGGGATGCATGTACTGCGCTGACTGCCGCGAAGAGCGGCGTGGCAAG
The DNA here is from genome assembly GCF_030168875.1 of Myxococcus sp. SDU36. NCBI lineage: Bacteria > Pseudomonadati > Myxococcota > Myxococcia > Myxococcales > Myxococcaceae > Myxococcus > Myxococcus sp. SDU36. The sequence continues at coordinate 5,303,576 of NZ_CP077414.1, read as the reverse complement.
GACTTCTGGTGTGCGCTGTGTGGTGCTCGGATGACGGAGCGCTCGCGAGAGGTCATCGAAGCGGAGCTCGCGCACGTTCAATTCCTGCTCGATGAGCTGACGCGGTGGGGGGCCTCCGAGGTTCCTCCCAACGTCCGGCGCTTCATCTCGGAGCGGTATGAGCGGCAGGCACGCATCCTCCTCGCGGTCTTGACGGAGGTGCCTCCAGCGGGCTCAGCGGAGGCCGTGGCGGATGCGGTCATGGCGTCCGCTGCCGTCGCATTGGTGCAGGAGCCTTCCGCGCCGCGGGAGGCCGCGTCCGTAGCGCCGGTGGCCGAGGTGACTCCCGCCGTGGAGGCGCCGGGACTCTCCGAAGCGCAGGTCCGGGCCGAGACGGCTGCTTCGTCGGAGCCAGAGGGCGTCGCGGCGCCATCGCACCCGCCCGAGCCGGAGGCCGACGCAAGCGTGGATGCCGCGCCTCCAGAGGCCCCGCCTGTCTGGATGCCGCTGCCCGAGAACCCGGCGGAGCCCTACGCGGAGCCGCCGCCGGCGCGAAGCCTCACCGCGCGTCTCGTCGAGGAGACCTCCACTTGGAACCGCGTGTGGAGGCCGTTCCTCTACGAGAGCATCATGTGGTTCATCGGGGCCTTCCTCATCCTCTCCAGCGCCCTCTACCTCGTGTTCGAGAGTTGGGCGGGGATGTCGTCCGACGGCCGCTCGCTCACGGTGTTCGGACTGACGGCGGGTTACTCCGCGGGCTTCACCATCTGGGGCGCGTACCTCGCCAGGCGCGAGGCGTTGCGCAAGCCGGGGAACATCCTGGGGCTCATCGGCTCGGCCGTGGCTCCGCTCGCGGGCATCGCGCTGGGACCCATGGGCCTGGGGGACGTCTTCCAACTGGGAGGCGTCGGAACGGTGTGGCTCATCCCCGCGCTGCTGGTGTGGGCGGGCGTGGCGGCCTTCCTGGCGCGCAAGCCGCTGGAGGCCTTCGATTCCACGTCCCGTCCCTTCATCCAACTGGCGCTCGTGGCCAGCACCTTGATGATGGGGTTGGCGCCGCTCGCCGCGGGGCTGGGTGGCCTGGCGCTGTGGCTCAACGTCCTGCCGTGCGCGCTCTTCTTCCTCCTGTCGTCGCGTCCGCCACCCGCGCCGCGTGAGGGCACCGCGCTCGCTTTCGTCGTCGCCGCGCCGCTGTACCTGCTGCTCCTCTATTTCACGCGCCTGCACGTCGCGCTGGCGGGCGCGGACGTGGCGGTCTCCGTTGGCACCTATGCCCCGTTCGGCGCCTTTCTCCTGGCCACCGCGTTGCGCTTCCGCACCCTGGATGCCGAGCGGGGCGCGGATTCGCTGTCCATGGGCGCGGTGTCACTCCAGGCCACCTGTCTCATCGCCGCGGCGATGGCGCCGGCGCCCGCGTTCTTCGTCACGGCGGCGGTCGTCTCGTGGACGTTGCTGTCGCTGTCGCGCGGCGGCGTCGCCCGCATCCGGTGGGTCTACGCGGCCTACGCGAGCACGTACTTCGCCTATGCCTCCTTCTCCCAGCTCATCCCCGGGCCGGTGCGTCGCCTCATCGATACGGTGAAGGCCTGGCTCGGCTACGTCACCGAGCCGCTGCCCCTTCAATTCGGAGCGCTGTCCGCGCTGCCCTTCATCTCCGCGGGCGCGCTGTTCGCCGTCTCGCGGCTGTGGCGAGGCCAGCGCACGGGCAACGCGCGGGACCTCGCGCTGGCGGAGGTGCTGCTGCGCGCCACCGCGGTGGCGAGCCCGCTCTTCGTCTTCCTGGGCCTGACGGGGCCGGACGCCCGGCCCTCCTTCTGGAGCGCGCTGGCGTTGGCGGTGCTGTGTCTCGTCCTGGGCCTGCTGGTGGAGCGCTTCTTCCTGACGGTGGTGGGGGCGGGGCTGGCGCTGTTCCTGCCCTTCCAGGCCTACGCCGTCCTGGGCGCGTCCGCCGGCGCGGTCGCCTCGGGGGCGCTGGCCCTGGTGCTCGCCGCGGTGAGCATGCTGTGCACCGCGCGCACGCGCTTGCTGCTGGGCGTCGTCGTGGGCGTGGTGGCCATGGCGGGGTTCCTCATGGGCCTGGTGGCCGGCGAGGGCTTCACGGCCGTGACGGGCATGGCCCTGTGTGGCGCCGCCGCGGTGCTCGTCGCCTGGGTGCTCCAGCGCGCCTCCCTCATGGCGCTGGCGTCCGTGCTGGCGGCGGCCGTGCTTCCGAGGTTGGCGGGTGAGCTGTCGTCCGCGGCGGTGGCGCCCACGCTCGCGGCGGTGGCGCTCGGACTCGCGTTGCTGGGGCTGCGGGGTGGGCTGGTGCGGTGGCTGGGGCTGCCGGGTGTCTTCTACGCGGTGCTCGCGATTCCCTGGGGCGTGCTGGCCCGGGTGCCGGGGCTGGCCGGCGTCATCCTGGTGTCCGCGGGCGCGGTGGCCGTGGCGTCGCGGACCTTCCCGGCGGTGCGTCCCCTGGCCGTGCTCATGTCGGCCCTGGCGCTGGTGCACGACATCCCGAAAGTCTATTCGCCATGGGGTGGATGGATGTCGCCGGGTCTGTCCGTGGCGCTGTTCTGCTGCTGGGCCCTGGGGGCTTCCGTCGCCGCGGCGCGGTGGGGCCGCAGTCTCAGCGCGACGGTCGCCGGGCTCATCGCGCTCGTCTTCCCGCTGACGGCCCTGCTGGGCACGCGTTCATCGGAGCACGCGCCCCTCCTGCTGGGGGCGGCGCTCGCGGCGCTGCTCACCGCGCGCGTCTTGCCCGCGGCGCTGAGTGTCTCCGTGGCCGCGCTCTATGCGCTCATCGCGACGTTCAGCTTCGGCGCCGTGCCGTTGTTGTGCCTCGCCGGGGTGTTGAGTCTCCTGGCCGTGCTGGAGGAGGTCCCCGTCGTCTCGCGCGTGGGGGCGGGCGGTCACCGCTTCGCCCTGGCGGCGACGGTGTCCGCCGCCGTGGTGCTGGGCGTCGCGGTGGTGAAGTGGGACGACGGGGGGCTGCCGTTGCTGCTCGTGGGCACCTGCGTGCTGCCCCTGCTCTGGACGCGCGCCAACCGGCAGCCGTTCTTCGCGTCGCTTCCCGTCCCGTATTCCTTCGTGGGCATCGCGGTGGTGGGCGGCGAGTTGCCCGCGTGGATTCAGGCGCTCCCGCTGCTGAGCCTGGCGCTGGTGCGGGTCGTGGCGCACGTCCCCGTCGCGGCGTCGCTGCTGCTGCGCTCGCGTGAGGAGGCCCCTCGCCAGTCGCTGTCCGCGTGGATGCAGGGCTGGCTCGCCGGGGTGACGCTGCTCGTGCTCGTCGTCGAGCTCAGGCCGTACCATGTCCCCACGGCGCTCTATGTGCTGTTGGCGTCGCTGGCGCTGATGCCCGGAGCGCGCCCCAGCTTGCGCGTGTGTGGCTCCGCGCTGGTCTTCCTCTTCTTCCCAGCGGCCCGTCCCCTCGTCATCGGCCTGTTGCTCGCGCTGGCCATCGCGGAGACCCATTGGCCCGCTCGCGTATGGGCGTTCTTCCGGAGCGCGCCGGACAAGGCGCTGCGGCCCTGGGCCGTCGTCTCGGCGCTCATCCTCGCGGCGCTGCCCGTCATCGATTCGCCCACGCCGTCTCAGTTGGCCACGCTGGCGGGGGTGCTGACGCTGGCCGCGTTCCTGCTGTCTCAGCGTTGGCTGCTGGCTCCCGCCATCTGGGCGTTGGCGCTGGCGCCCATGGGCGCGTCCAGCGTGAGTGCGCTGCTCGAGCGAGGGTTCGACGCGGGCCTGTCCGTCATCGCCGTGGTGCTGGGCGCGGCCGTGGCGTCCGCCGTGTGCCAGTCCGGGGGCATCCAGCGCGCGCTCACCCAGACCTTCGCGAAGGTGCTGCCTCCGCTGGAGGACACCTGGAGCGAGCCGCTGTGGGTGGGCAGCGCTGGCGCGTTGGGCGTGCTGCTGCTGGAGCGCCTGCTCCTGGTGGGCCCTGGCTCGTTGCCGCTGCCGGTGGCGGTGGGCGCCGCGGTGACGGCATGTGTGTTGATGGTGACGCGGGAGCGGTGGATGGCCAACGTGGCCACCGCGTTGCTGGGGGCCTCGCTCGTCGCCGCCGTGGACCCGCTGTGGGTGCCCGCTGTCGTCAGCGGAACAGGGCTGGCGCTGTGCCTCGTCGGGGCGCTCGTGGACGCTCGCGGTGGGCGGGTGGGCGCCTCGCTGCACCATGGCGGCTGGGTGCTGGCGCTGCTGTCGCTCGCGGGCTTGCGCGAGCTGGAGCACGTGGGCACCCCGCTGACGTTCCTCTTCGGCGTGGGCGCGGCGTGGGCCGTGGTGTGGCGGCGCCGCGAGCGTGAGGTGGTGGGGTGGCTGGCCTCGCTCGCCGCCGTGCACGGATGGCTGCTGTACCTGGGCGCGGTGTACTCCAGCGGCCGGGGCGCGGCGTTCATCCTCCCGTACTTCGGCGCGGCCAGCGCGCTGCTCGCGGCGCTCTCGCTCTTCGTGGCCGGCAAGGCGCGGCGCCGGAGCGTGGGGCACGGCTTCGCCTGGGTGGCGCTCTTCGAGGTGATGGCGGGGCTGGCGCTCGTGGATACGTCGCTGGGCGCGCTCCGCGAGGGCCTGGTGGCGAGCGTGGCGCTGGGCGTGCTGCTCGTCGCCCTGGTCCGCCGCGCGGCCACGGAGAAGGAAGAGGCGTCCGCCTACCTGGCGCAGGCGGTGCTCGCGCTGGGCTATCTCTCCGTCCGCATGCTGGGAATGGGGGCGCACCCGGGCCCCGGCGACAGCCTGGCGGCCCTGGTGGGCGGCGCGCTGTTCACCGGCCTCTACTTCTTCGTGCAGCGCGAGGGTTCCTCCCTGGCGTGTTTCCGCCGGCCCGCCTTGTTGGGCGCGTACCTCTTCCCGATGGCGGGGTTGCTCTCCGCGCCATGGAGCGAGCCCCTTCACGTCGCGGCGCTGATGGTGGGGTATGCCACGCACTTCGCCGCGCTGGCCTCGCACCCGCGGCATCGGGGTCTGGCGTCGCTGACGTCGGTGGTGGCGTTCAACGCGGCGCTGCTGCTGGTGTGGCGGGGGACGGGCGCGGGAGAGGCGCAGTTCTATGTCATCCCCGCGGGGCTCTCCCTGCTCGCGCTGCTGCGCGTGTTCCGGGAGGCCATCGAGGAGGAGACCTATGCCCGGCTGCGCGCGCTGGCCGTCACCGCCATCTACGTGGCGGGGGCCTGGAAGCCGCTCATGTTCAATGACGGCGGCTCGATGCTCCTGTGCGTCACGCTCTGCGTGGTGGGCGTGGCGTGTGGCATCGCGCTGCGCATCCGCTCCTACGTGTACCTGGGCACGGCGTTCCTGGTGACGTGCATCGCCGCCAACCTGGTGCGCTTCGGCATGCGGGACCACCGGATTGCCGCGGCCTCGCTGTTCGTCCTGGGACTGATGGTCATTGGTTCCATGGTGTTGCTCAGTGCGCACCGCGCGGCGCTGCTCCAGAGGTATGCACGGGTGCGCGCCATGCTCGCGACCTGGGAGGGCTGACACCGGGAGTTCTTGGCGGACGGCCTGGGAGGTGGTCTTGAATGCTGCCTCTCATGTCGCTCCGCCTCCCACTCCTGGCCGTCTTCCCCCTCGGCCTGCTCGTGGGGTGTGCCACCGTGACGCCGCGTCCCTCGGAGCCCGTCGCAGCACCGGAGGGGGTGACGGTGGCCGCGCCAGGCGGGCTCGCGGCGCCGGTGCCGGTGACGACGGTGGAATTGGGGGCCGGCCCGGCGTCACCCACGCACTGGGTGAGCGCGGGCGTGCTGGAGGCCACGCTGCGAGCGGCCGAGCAGGTGACGGGGCCCGCCAGCACCACGGGCCGGTTCTGGGACGTGGTGCTCACGCCCACGAGGATGTCGCGCTCCATCGTCCAGCGCTCCCTCCAGCTCGTGGGCATGCGCAGCCTGCGCCGAGTCAGCCGAGGCGTTCCGGATGACTGCTCCGGCTTCGTGCGTCTGGCGTACCACTCCGCTGGTATCGACCTGGTGGCGCACGGCTTCCGCGCGGGAGAGAACGCTGTCTCCGCCATCTTCCGCCGCGCGGTGGAGGTCGGCTCCGTCCACCACCAGCCGCCGCGCCCCGGAGACCTCGTCTTCTTCCGTGAGACGTATGACCGCAACCGCGATGGCCGCCGCAACGACGGAATGACACACATTGGGGTGGTGGAGGCCGTGGATGCCCATGGCACCGTCACCTTCATCCACCGGGGCGGCAAGGGCGTGGCGCGAGGCCGGCTGAACCTGTCCTTCCCGTCGAGGCACCAGTTGGAGCAGGGCGGGCCCGTGGTGAACGACTACCTCCGTCCCGCCGCGAAGGGCTCGCGGGCCTATCTCGCGGGAGAGTTGTTCGCGGCCTTCGCGTCGCCTGAGGGGCTGTAACTTTCCAGCGCCCGGCTCACACCCCGCGTGGCTTTGAAGATGTGCCGCGCTGAGGCGTCATGGGTGGCATGCGACTCGCCCTTGTCATTGGCTGTCTGATGTTCGCTTCGGGTTGTGTCATGCACACCCGTGCACCTCCGCCGCGTCCACCGCCGCCTCCGCAGCGTCCGGTGGCGATGACGTACAAGGAAGCGGTGAACCTGGGCTTCAACCAGTGCCGCTCGCGTGGCTACGAGTGCCGCCTGAAGGACGCGGACCGCAAGGGGCGGGACGTGTGGCGGGTGAAGTTCCACGCCTTCGCTCGCGGGGCGAGGGGCCACCTGCACCTGGACTTCGACGCGTACTCGCGCAGCCTCCTGCGGGTGGACGAGAAGGTGAAGGCCCGCCGACATGACTGGGATGATGACGACGACCGGCGCGGGCGCGGGCACGGCAAGAAGAAGGGGCACGCGCGGCGGGATGACTGAGAGCGGGGACAGCTACACGGATTTTCCGTAGCCTGGAGCCTTCCTCGCGCTGGAAAGCGGCTCATGGCAACTCGTCTGGGCGTCACGGGCCTGCTCTTCGCCCTCCTCGCTGCGTGCTCCACTCCGCGTGCCATCCGCCTCGACATGGGGCAGGGCTCGCCCCTGGAGTACAGGCCGTCTTCCTCGAACGAGTCCGTGAAGGTGGACGCGGGAGCATTCGAGGAGGCGCTGGCGCGGCTGGTGCTGGAGGTGCCCCTGACGCTCCGTGCTCCCCAGCAAGGCTTGCTGGTGCGCGCCTCCCACTCGGGAAGCAGTGCTGACGCCCGCTGGCAGCGTCTGATGCGCAAGAGCTTTGGCGGCCTCTGCGAGCCCGGCCAGCGCAGGGCCCACTGCCTCTCCCTGCGCGACATAGGGCCTGGCCTGGGCGAGTGGGACAAATTGGGTGTGGCTTTGGGCCTGTCGCTGGAGCCTCTCAAGGAGAGCATCGCCCGGGCGGTGGAGAAGACCCTGGCACCCCAGCTCTTCTACACTGTCATCGCCACGGGGCTCGTCACCTGGGCCGTGCTGGCGGCGAATCCCGAGCCGGTGTTCACCAAGGCGGCGGCCATCGTCTCCGCGGTCCTGCTCATCTACCTGGGATTGGAGACGTTCCTGGAGGTGGTGGACGCGAGCCGGGAGCTGAAGCGGGCCACGGACAGGGCCATGCCGTGGATTGAGCTGGAGCAGGCCGGCCAGCGCTTCGCCCACAGGGTGGGACCGGAGGTGGCGCGCGTCTTCGTCCTCGCGGTCACCGTGGTGGTGAGCCACGGCATGGCTGGGGGCGCCGCGTGGCTGGCGTCGCGGCTTTCGATGCTGCCGAGCTTCACGGAGGCTGCGGCGGCCGGGGCCTCACGAGTAGGCATCAGCCTTGCGAACGCGGGACAGGTGCGTGCGGTCGCCGTTGAAGGGAGCACCGTCGTCATCTCCCTGCCTGCCCCAGCGGTCGCCATGACGGCACAGGACTCACGAGGAACCGCAGTGGGAGTCAGTCCTGCCGGCTTCAGGTCCTGGGGCTCGTCTTCCGGACTCAAGAGTGCCTTGGGCCCGGCTGGCCAGGGAAAGCAGTGGCACCACATCGTCGAGCAGACCCCAGGCAACGTGGAGCGGTTCGGACCTCATGCCCTGCACAACACCGAGAACGTCATCCGCCTGGGGCAATCGCTACATACCCGCATCAGCGCGCTCTACTCGTCCATTCGCTGGAACATTACCGGTTCGAGGAGTCTGACCGTACGACAATGGTTGAGCACCCAGTCGTACGAGGCCCAGCGCAAGTTTGGTTTCACGGCGATTGAGAAGGTCACGAAGGGGGTCTGGTAATGAAGCTGGAGGATCTCGTCGAGCAGTTCGCCGAGAACGTGGCTGCGCAGACCGATGCCATCTGGCGGGGGGACGCAAAGACAGGGAACAAGCATGCCAAGAGGTACGGCGCCGCGTTCGACAAGCTCCGGACCCATGGAGATGCTGGACGAGATGCACTTGCCGCTCTTTTGACACACCCGCGACTGGATGTCCGGGTCACAGCAGCGGCCTGCCTGCTCCGCCATTGCACTGTGGAAGCCAAGGCGGTTCTGGAAGAGGCCGCCAAGGGTGAGGGAATGGTCCCCTTCGAGGCGCAGCAAGCTCTGCAACGGTGGGAGGAAGGCACCTGGGCCTTGGACCCGGCATGAGCCTGCGCGACCTCCAAGAGGCGAGCAGCAATGAACTCATCCAAGAGTACGAGCAGGCGGCGCTTGAGTTCGCACCAGATAAGGGGAACCTGTTCTGGTGGATCTTGCAGCCCGTCCAGGACCCATCCGGACACCCGCCGAGTACGCACTCAAGGCGTGGCGAGCGGGCATGCTCAAGTTCCCGTGAGACAATGGCTGTTCGTTACGAAACCGCCGCTTCATCCCACTGCCCCTCGCCTCAAGGGCTGCCGGAATCAGTTGCTCGTCTTCTTGAGTGACTTGATGGCGTCCGCCGCTGCGTCGTGGCCGCAGTCCTTGCTGCCCAGGAGGCCCTTCTCCTTGGGCAGCGTGGTGACGCGCTCCAGGGCGGGGATGGCATCCGCGTCACCCAGGCCCGCGAGCCGGTTGGCGGCCTGGGTGCGGATGCCGCAGTCCGGGGTGTTCAGCGCCTCGCTGTACGCGCGGACCAGGTCCACCCCGTCCGCCGCCTTGGCGAACTCCAGGTAGCGCAGCGCGCCCCACTGGCGCAGGGAGTACGCCTCCTCGGCCAGGTCCTCGTAGTGGGCGCGCATGCGGTCCTTCGGGAGTCGGGCCAGGGACCGCTCCAGGACCGTGAGCGGCTCCTTGCCGTAGTCCTCCGCCAGCCCGTCGAGGATGAGCGGCTCCACGTCCTCGAGCTCCTCCTCCTTCAGGTGGTTGAGCGCGGTCCGCTCGCTGATGTGGTGCCCCTTGGCATGGTGCGCCGCCACACGCGCGCGCCGCAGCGAGGGCAGCTCCTTCTCCTCGTCGGTGGCGCCGTCCATCAGGGCCAGGGCTTCGTCGAGCTTCCCATCCTCCAGCAGCGCGAAGGCCCGCGTGCCGGCGTCGCTGCGCTGGCCCAGCCACGCGGCCCCGGCGCCCAGGAGCACCACCGCGCCGGCGATGAGCGCCGCCTCGCGCCGCCGCTGACGCAGCAGCTCCCCCAACTCGGTGGGCAGCTTCACGGCCTGGAGCTTCGCCAGCAGGGGCGCGAGCGCGTTGCCCCGGCTGCCTTGCGAGGCGAAGCGGTCTCCGAAGGGCGGGCCCTCCGCGGCGCGCTGGCAGCGGTAGAGCTGGAGCTGCTCGTCGCGGCCGGGCAGGGCGATGGCGCCGCAGGGCTCGGCGGTGACCTCCGCGCGGTTGCGCGCCAGGTTCACCGCTTCGGTGAAGGTGACCTCGCCCGCGCTGGCGACGTGCTCCACGGCCTCGACGACCTCCATGGGCTCGCCCAGCACGGTGTCCGGCGTGGCGAGCACCTCGCCCGCGTGCAGGCAGACGCGCACGTTGAGCCGGTCCACCTCCGGCACCGCCTGGTTGTGCCGCCACAGCCGGTCCTGCATGGCCATGCCGCACAGCACGCCCGAGGTGGGGGAGCGGAACACCACCAGCAACGCGTCCCCGCGCTTCTGGACCAGCCGCCCGTCGTGCTCCTTCACCAGGGGCATCAGCAGCTTGTCGTGCGTCTCCAGCATCCGCGCGTTCTCTTCGTGCGTCTGCCGGCTGGTGCGCTCGGTGAAGCCCTGGATGTCGGTGAGCATCACCGTGAGGTTCTGCGGCTTCACCACAGACGCGCTGCCGCCCGTCAGCGCGGCCATGCTGCTGGAGGGCTTCAGTCCGAAGGCCGCCGTCCCCGTGCGCGGCGCGGACGCCACCGGCAAGGCGCCCGAGGCCGCGCCGCCGCTGGAGGCCACGCCGAACGCGGCGGTGCCACTGCTCGCCTGCGGCGCCGGAGCGACTCCCGCGAAGGCCGCCGTGCCCGTGGGGCCCGCACCGCTCCCCGTGGCGCTCCCGGTGCCGAACACCGACGTGCCGGAGGAGGGCGTGGCGCCGCTCCCCGGCGGAGGGACGTAGGCGGGGGTGCCCAGGCCGGGCGTGAAGGCGGAGAGGGCCGAGTGCGCCGCGGCCAGCGCGTCCGCCAGCTCATGCGCGCTCTGGGGGCGCTTGCCCGGGTCCTTCTCCAGCAGGCGCATCACCAGCGACAGCAGGCCCACGTAGCGCGACAGCGTAGGGGCCGCGCGGTCCAGCGGCAGCGGCGCGGCGGAGGCGTGCTGCGACAGGAAGTGGCGCGGCAGGGGCCCGTCGAAGGGGAGCCGCCCGGACAGCACGCGGTAGGTCAGCACGCCGAACGAGTACAGGTCGCTGCGCGTGTCCACCTTCGCGCCCACTGCCTGCTCCGGCGACAGGTACTCCGGCGTGCCCAGCACCACGCCCACCTGACTGACGCTGCTGGCGGCGTCCGGCTCCACGAGCCGGGCGATGCCGAAGTCCAGCAGCCGGGCCTGCTCGCCCCGGGCGCCCTTGGAGATGAAGACGTTCTCCGGCTTCAGGTCGCGGTGGATGATGCCCTTCTCGTGGATGGCGGCCAGGCCCTCCGCCAACTGCTGGAGCAGCGGCAGCCCGCGCCCCACGGGCATGGGGCCTGGGGTGAGCACGTCGTACAGGCTCTCACCTTCGACGAACTCCATGACGAGGCACGCGTGGTCGCCGGACTCGCCGAAGTCGACGATGCGCACCACGGCCGGATGCTCCACGGCGGAGAGGAGGCGCGCCTCGCGCTTGAAGCGCTCCGCCATGCCGGCCTGGGCGTGGAGGTCATGGTGCAGGACCTTGATGGCCACCTTGCGGCCCAGGGAGACCTGTTCACCAAGGTAGACCTCTCCCATCCCGCCCGAGCCCAGCGGACGGAGAACCCGGAAGCGACCGTCGAGGACAAGGGAGTCGGGGGCCAACACGCGGGCGCATCTTGTCCGACTTCGGCCCAGGGCGCAGCCCGTTCCTTCACCCTGGATTCGGGGAGCCATCACGTCTCGTTGCCTGCCCCACAAGCGGGGGTTTGCCAGAAATTTCGAGGGCTTGGACCCCGTGCTAACGTCCCTGCTCCCGCGATGGCCACCGAAAGCGATTCTCCCAAGCCCGCCACGGCGCTGGATGCGCGCGCCGCCGCCCCCGAGCTGCGCCTGCTGGACCGCAGGGCGTTCGTGGGCTTCCCGGCGCTGGAGGTCCTGCCGGGGCTGCGCATCTCCGACTTCGCGCTCCAGATTCCGGACGTCAGCTTCCCCTTCAACGTCAGCGCCGGCGCCACGCGCTACCAGCGCAAGAAGCTGCACTTCGGCTTCCTCGAGCTGTCCGTCGACGCGGACCTGGTGACGCGCCGGGTGGCGGAGCTGGCCGGGCGCCTGGCCGGCATCGAGGACCTGCGCCTGCACTTCCGGCCCGGCTACCTCGAAGGCCAGGGCCGGCTGCCGGCGCCGGAGCACACGCCCTTCACCTTCAAGGTGGCGTTCGACGCGGACGGGGAGCGGCTCGCCGTCTACCTCTACGACGTGCGCCTCTACGGCTTCTCCTCCACGCCGTCCGTGCAGGTGCCGGGGCTCTTGTCCTCGGCGGTGGGCGCGCTGGCGTTGGTACCGGAGGTCGAGGTCCGCGGGGCCACGGGGTTCTCCACGCGCGTGTTGCCCGTGCTGTGCCAACTGGCGGCGGTGAGCCGTGGCTACAAGATGCCGACGCTGGACACCGCGCGCCTGTCGGCCGCGGAGGTCTCCAGCACGGGCCTGCGCCTGCGCTTCTCCGCGGGGGGCCTGCCGCCGCCGTCGCCTCCAGACGAGGAGTTGCTGCTCGCGCTGGAGGGCGCGCGCGCCTTCGCGGACGCCGAAGGGCTCATCGCGCAGGGCCGGCTGGCCGACGCGCGTCAGGCGTATCTCCAGGCGGGGGACGCGCAGGACGCGCACCCCTTCGCCGCCGAGCGGCTGCTGTCGCTGATGGTGGCGGACCCGCAGGCGCATGACCTGGCGCTGGACGTGGCGGCGACGCTGCAACGCCGCAGGGACCGCAGCCCCGCCTCGCTCTGGGGCGAGGCCGTGGTGCGCGAGCGCCGGGGCGAGGGTGCCCGCGCCGCCGAGCGCTACCTGGCGCTGTGCGCGCTCGCGCGCCGGACCTCGGAGGAGGCCGCGGCCTTCTTCGCCGCCGAGGCAGCCGCTCGCTGCTCGCGCGACACCGCGCCGCAGGTGGCGGTGAAGGCGCTGCACGAATTGCTGGGGCTCAAGCCCGACCACCTGCCGTCCCTCAAGGCGCTGGCGCGTGCGTCGGACCAGGCCCGCGACAGGGCCGGCGCGGTGCGGGCCTATCGCCGGTTGGCGGCGCTCGCTCGCGACCCGGCCGAGGCCGCCGATGCGCACGTGCACCTGGCCCGGCTGTGCGCGCAGACGGAGGACGACATCGCCGGCGCGCGCCTGCACTGCGAGGCCGCGCTGCGGCTGGCGCCGGACCACCCGGACGCGCTGCTGCTGCTGGGCGAGCTGTGCCACCGCGGCGGTGAGCACCTGCGCGCGCTGAAGGCCCTGGACCGCCTGCGCGAGGTGGCCATGGGCCGCCACGAGCTGGACCGGGTGGGCCACGCCGACCTGATGGCTGGCCGCGTGTGGGACGAAGGCCTGAAGCAGCCGGAGAACGCGCTGCTGCGCTTCCGTGAGGCGGTGTCGCTGCTGCCCGGTGAGCCGGAGCCGCTGTTCGCCGCCGCCCGCGTGGCGGAGGGGCTGGGCCGGCTGCAGGAGGCGCTGGCGGGCTACCAGCAGGCGCTGGAGCTGGCAGGGCCGGCGCCGCGCTCGGACGAGGTGCGGCACGCCGCGCACGCCAGCCACCACGCCCTGGCGCGGCTGTACCGCACGCGGCTGGGGGACCCGGCGCGCGCGCGGGAGCACCTGGAGTCCGCGCTGGCGTTGGACCCGCGCGACGCGGTGGCGCTGGAGGAGCTGATTCCGTACTTCCGCGCCACGGGCCGCTCGCAGGAGCTGGCGGAGGCGCTGGAGAAGGCCGCGGCGCTCCACGACGCGCCCGGCAAGCGCGCGGCGGCCTGGGCCGAGGCGGGCGAGCTGTACCGGGGCAAGCTGCAACAGCCGGAGAAGGCGGAGCGGCTGCTTTTGCTGGCGCTGGAGGCGGATGGCGACCACCGGCCCGCGCTGGAGTCGCTGCTGGCGCTGGCCGAGGCCCGGCGTGACGGCGCGCTGCTGACGCGGTGCCTGTCTTCGTTGGCGCGGCTCGCCACGGACCTGAAGGAGCGCGCGCAGAAGTACCGCCGGCTCGCGGTGGCCGCGCGCGACCTGGCCTTCGATTTGGACCTGGCCGTCCACGCGCTCCAGGAAGTGCTGCGCGCCGAGCCGGATGACCTGCCCGCGCTGGGGGAGCTGTGCGCCTTGCAGCGCAAGCGCGCCGACATGGCCGGGCTGGCCGACGCGCTGGAGGTGCGCGCGCGGGTGGCCGAGGCGCAGGGCGACAAGCGCCTGGCGGCGGCGGCGCTGCGAGAGCTGGCCGGCGTGCTGGAGGCCCGGCTGGGCCGCGTGGGTGACGCGCTGGTGGCGCTGGAGAAGGCCGCGCGGCTGGCGCCGGACGCCGCGGTGCTGCTGGACCTGGCGGACCTGTCGCTGCGCTGCGAGCGCCCCGAGCATGCCCGGCGCGCGCTGGAGACGTTGCTGTCCACGCTGCCGCGCACGGCGGCGCCGGAGAAGCTGGCGGACGTGCGCTCCCGGTTGGGCCGCGCGTGCGAGATGCTGGGCGACCGTGAAGGCGCCATCGCCGCCTACGCGCAGGCCTTCCCGCTGCGCCGGCTGGATGACGCCCTGGCCGCGCGCCTGGAAGCGCTCTACACGGAGGCGGGGGAGTCGCAGGCGCTGGCCGAGCTGTGGGCCAACCGCGCCCAGGCGCTGATGGGCGCCGACCGCGCCGAGGAGGCCGCGCCGCTGTTCCTCCAGAGCGCCCGCGCGCTGCTGGAGCGAGGAGAGAACGCCGCCGCGCTGATGCGCCTGACGGCCGCGCTGGAGGCGAGCCCCGAGGGTCCGCTGGCCGCCGAGGTGCTGGAGTCGCTGGCCGAGCTGGAGCTGGAGCGCGGCGAGAAGCTGGAGGCCGCGCGCCTGTACGCGCGCCGCGCCGCGCTGATGCCCGAGGCCCGGGCCGGCGCGAAGCTGCTGTTCCGCGCCTCGCTGCTCGCCGCGGGGACCAGCCGCGAGGAGGCCTTCCTCGCCGACGCACTGGAGCGCGACGCGAGCTACGCGCCCGCGCGGCAGCGGCGGGGCGAGCTGCGCCTGCCCACGGATGCCCGCGCCGCGTTGGAGGACTTCGAGGCGGTGCTGGCCTTGCCGCCCGCGGACAGCGATGCGCCGCGCGAGAGCGAGCGCGTGGCCCTGACGCGCAAGGCCGCCACCGCCGCAGTGCGCGCGAGCCGCACGGATGCCGCCCGCCGCCTGCTGGCCGAGTACAGCGCGCGCGCGCCGGAAGATTTGGACGCCCGGGTGGAGCTGGCGTCGCTGCACCGCAAGGCGGGCGCGCGCGAGGCCCTGGCGGACCTGCTGGTGGAGCTGTGGCCGCGCCTGTCCGGCGAGCCCCGCCGCGCCGCCCGCCGCGAGCTGGCGGAGCTGTCGCTGGGCCTGGGGCGCGCCACCACCGCGGTGGACGCGCTGCGCAGCCTGCGCCTGGAGGAGCCGCACGACACCTGGGCGGCGCAAGCGCTGCTGGACCTGCTGCCGCCGCCCGGCACCGGCACGCCGGAGGAGGAGACGGAGCGGCTGGAGCTGCTGAGCACGCTCGTGGCCGCCGCCTCGGGCGAGGCGCGCGCGGAGCTGCTGGCCCGTCGCGCCGTGCTTCACCGCGCCGCGGGCCGGGTGTCCGCCGCGCGTGATGACTTCTCGGAGGCCGCGAAGGGCGCTCGTCGTCCCGCGGCGTTGCTGCTCGCGCTGACGGAGCTGGCGCGCGAGTCGGGCGACGAGGCCGCGGAGCTGGACGTGTGGCGCCGCGCGGTGTCCGTCGACGCCAACCTCGCCACCCGCGCTCGCGAGCGCCTGCTGGCCCTGTCCGCCACGCTGGTGGAGAAGGACGAGCGCGTCCTCGCGCGCGAGGCCCTGGGCGCGGCCATCGGGCTGGAGCTGTCCGCGGCGGAGCGGTGTGACGCCTTCTTCTCCCTCGCCGAGCTGGCGCGCCGGGAGGGCAAGCTGGAGGAGGAGGCCGCCGCGCTCGCCGATGCGGCCCTCCAGGGCCCCGTGCCTCGCCGCGTGGAGGCGCTGCTGGCGCGCGCCGCGCTGCTGGAGTCCGGCGGCCGGATGGAGGACGCGGGGCGGAGCCTGGAGGCGGCGCTCGCGCTGGCACCCCGGCACGCGCGGGCCACCGCCGCGCTCCAGCGCGTGCTGCGGACCCGGGAGGACTGGGCCGCGCTGGCCGAGCTGCTCTCCACCGAGGCACCGCACGTGGCGCCCGCCGAGGCGGCCGCGATGTACGCCGAGCTGGCCAGCCTCTACCTGGACCGGCTGTCGCAGCCGGTGCCCGCCGAGGCCGCGCTGCGGCAGGCGCTGCGCCTGTCTCCGTCCGACGCCGCCGTCCGCCGTCGCCTCGTCTCGCTGGTGGCGGAGCGTGGCGAGCTGCGCGAGGCCGCGGCGCTGCTGGAGACCGCGGCGGAGAGCGCCACCGCGCAGGACGCCGCGCTGCTGCTGCGCGAGGGCGCGGGTTACGCGCACGGCGCGCACGACCTGGACAAGGCGCTGAAGCTGGCGCGCAAGGCCCACTCGCTGGTCCCCGCGCAGGGGGCGGAGCTGGCGTCGCTGGCGGAGCTGCTCTACCTTCGCGGCGCGGTCGTCGAGGCGCTGCCGCTGCAGGACGCGCTCGCCGCCGCCGCGGACTTCCGGAGCGCGCCCGAGGCCGCGGAGTCCACGTGGCTGCGACTGGCGGAGCTGGCCGAGCAGACTGGAGAGACGAAGCGCGCGGTGGACGCGTACCGGAAGCTGCTCGCGGAGCGGCCCCTGTGCGAGGCCGCCGTATCGCGCCTGGCCGCGCTGCTGGAGAAGGACGACCCGCGCGGCGCCTTCGAGGTGCGCGTCACCCACGCGCACGCCCTGGCGCCGTCCGAGGACACCGTGCAGCGGCTCGTCGAGCTGTCGGCGCGGGCCCGCGAGGTGCTCGCGGACGCGGGAGTGGCGGCCTCACTGCTGGCGCGCGCCGCGTCGCTGGCCACGGAGCCGCTGCCGCTGCGTCGCCGGCTGGCGGCGCTGCACCGGGAGACCGGCCGCACCTTGGAGCTGCTCGCCGAGCTGCGCGAGGTAGCCACTCTCAGCCTGGAGACGGGGGACGCGGACGCGGCGCTCGAGGCCTATCAGGAAGAGGCCCGGCTCGCGGTCGACCTGGGCCGCGCGGACGACGCGCTGCGGGCGCTGGCGGATGCGCGCGACCTGCTGGAGGCGCGGGGGCAGCAGTCCGAGGCCGCCGCGTGTGAGCGCTACCGGGCGAGGCTGCTGCGCGACGTGAAGCTGGACCCTGCCGGCGCCGAGGTCGCGCTGGAGCGCGCCTTCGCCCTGGCCGTGGATCTGGGCACCGCGAAGCTGGGCGCGGCGCTGGCAGAGCGTCGCGATGACGCGGAGGCCGAGGCGCGTTGGCTGGAGCGCGCGCTGCCGCTGCTGGATGACGCGGGCGAGGCCGCAGCCATGTTGCTGCGGCTGGCGCGGCTGAACCTGGACGTGCTGTCGGACGTGGCGAAGGCCGAGGAGCTGCTGCGCTCGGCGCTGCGCAAGGACCGGGCGCTGACAGAGGCCGAGGGCCTGCTGGAGAAGCTCCTGGAGAGCGACGGCCGGCTGGCGGAGCTGGCGGCCTGGTACGAGGAGTGCGCGGAAGGCGAGCCCGACGCGGCCCGTCGCGCGGACCTGTTCCTGCGCGCCGCCGTGCTGTACCGCGACCGGGCAGGGCGCCCGGAGTCCGCCGCCGCGGCCTTCATCGCGGCGCGTGGCGCGCGCCCGGATGACCTGGAGCTCACCGCGCAGGCGGCGGAGCTGCTGCACGAGGTGAAGCGCCACGCGGACGCCGCGGAGTTCGACGCGGTGCTGCTGGAGGCGGACCCGTTCCGCGAGCCCGTCTTCGCCCGGCACCTCGCCTTCCTGGAGGCGGACGAGGACCACCAGGCGCTCGCGGAGCTGATGCTGCGCAGGGCGCAGCGCCAGGAGGCCGCGGGCGCAGCGGAGAGCTACCTGTCCGCCGCCCGGGCCTTCCGCGCCGCCGGTGCCCGCGAGCGGGCGCTGCTGTGCGAGGACCAGGCCTTCGAGCTGAGCCCCGCGAGCGCGGAGGCCTTCGAGCGCGTGCGCGAGCGCGCGTCCGGGGACGTGCGCCGGCTGGCGGACCTGCTGTCCCAGCGCGCCGCGGCCCTGTCCACGGCGGAGGCCCTGCCGCTGCTGCGCGAGCGCGCCGCTCGACTGCTGGACGCGGGCGAGGCGCTGCTGGCCGCGGAGGCCTTCGACGAATATCTCTCCCTGGCGGGAGACGACGTGGACGCCCTGTCCGCGCGCGCCGAGCTGGCCGCGAAGGGCGGAGGTCCCGTCGCCGCGCGCCCCTACGACCGCCGCCTGCTGGACGTGGGCGGGGACGCGCTGCCGGTGCCGGTGCGCACGCGGACCTGGCTGCGGCTGGGCCATGCCTCGCTCGGCGCGGGCGCGTTCCACGACGCGGCGGATGCCTTCGAGTCCGTGGTGGCGCTGGAGCCGGAAGGCGAGCGCGGCCGTGAGGCGCTGTCGCTTCTGGCCGAGGTTCACTCGCGCACGGGCAACGCGCCGGGCCTCTACCGGGCGTCGCTCCAACTGGCACGCAACGCGGAGGACGCCGCCACCGCCGAGGTGCTCTACCGCCGCGCCGCGGACCTCTTCGACGACCCGAAGGACGCCATCGACGCGCTGCTGCCGCTGGCGCGCCTGCGGCCCGCGGATGCGTCCGTCATCGACCGGGCCGTGGCGGGCCTGCACGCCCTGGGGCGTCATGGCGACCTGCTGGACGTGTACGCCTCTGGCGCGGAGGCGGCGGGTGGCCGCCGCGCCGCGGAGCTGCTGTTGGCCGCCGCGTCGTTGGCCTCCAACTCGCTGGCGGATGAAGACGCGGCCTGGACGCTGACCCAGCGCGCCGCGGAGGCCGCGCCGGAGGACCTCACCGCCCTCCAGGCCCTGGTGACGGGCCTGCGTCAGCGGAGCGAGTCCACGCGGCTGCTGGAGGCGCTGGAGCGGCTGGTGCCGCGCGTCGAGGACGCCGACGAGGCCGCGGTGCTGCGGCTGGAGCTGGCCGCGCTCGCGCGTGACGCGGGCCGCGAGGCCGTGGCACGGGAGGCGCTGGAGGAAGTGGCCGCGCGTGGCGCCTCGGGCGCGGGCTACGCGGACGCGCTGGAGGCCCTGGAGCCGCTGCTGAAGGACGCCCCCGCGCGCCGCGCCGAGGTGCAGGTGGCGCGCGCGGAGCTGGCCTCCGGCCGCGAGCGGCAGGTGCTGCTCATGGCGGCCGCGCGAGGCTTCGAGTCCGCCGGCCAGCTGCCGGAGGCCCTGAAGGCGGCCAAGGCCGCCGCCTCGGTGGAGCCGGACGTCGACGCGGCCCTGCGGGTGGCCCACCTGTACCGCGCGTCGGGCGAGGCTCCTCGCGCGGCGCGGGCGCTGCTGCAGGCCGCGCGGCTGGCGGCGCCGGAGGAGCGTCCGCCGCTGCTGCTGGAGGCCGCGGGCCTCTGGGAGAAGGCGGGCGCGCACGGCGAGGCGCTGGAGGTGTTCGAGCGCATCGCCACCGAGGCCCCGGACATGCTCGCGCCCTCGGAGCTGGCCGAGCGCTTCGGCCGGCTGGGCGCCTTCGCCCGCGCGCTGGAAGTGGGCTTCGCGCCCGCCATGGCCTCGGGCGACCTGACCGACGCGCTGGCCATGGCCGCGCAGGCGGGCGACCCGGCCCGCACGCGTGAGGCGCTGTGGGCCCTGGCCGCGCTGGCGGACGCGGACCCCGCGCATGCTTCGGCCCTGGCGGATGGCCTGCGCGCGGAAGGCGACGCGGAGGGGTTGCTGGAGCTGGCGGGCCTGTCCGCCGCGCGTGACGCCGTGTTCGCGGTGGCGCTGCGCGACGAGGTGCTCCGCTCGGCCGCGGCCCCGGTGCTGCCTCGGCTGCGCGCGCTGGAAGAGCTGGCGCCCGAGCCGGGCTTCGCGGCCCGGCTGACGCTGTTGCTGCCCACCCTGGAGAAGCTCCCGGAGGCCTTGGCGGAGGCGGTGCTGGCGCAGGTACATGCGCAGCCGGGCACGGCGCGGGTGGAAGCGCTGGCCATGGCGGCGGACGGCTGGCCCTCGCGGCGCAAGACGCTCTTGCGCGAGCGTTGCGCGCTGGAGCTGGAGCTGGGCCGCTACGAGTCCTGCGTGCGCACGCTGTCGCAGCTGGCCGACGAAGAGCCGGAGGCGGTGGCTCGCGCCGTCCTGCACCTGGAGCGGGGTGAGCTGCTCCTCAGCCCGCTGGAGCAGCTGCTCGAGGCGCGCGAGGCCTTCGAGCAGGCCCTGAAGGACGACCCCGCGCAGCTCCATTCCTTGCGGCACCTGCTGTCGCTGGTGGACCTGGGCGAGGAGCCCGCGGTCTTCGTGTCGCTGGTGGAGCGGCTGGAGCAGGCGGCGGGCGCGGAGTCCGGGAACATCTACCGCGAGCGGCTGGCGGACGCCTACGAGGCCCTGGGCATGGTGGCGGACGCGGCCGCGCAGCTCGAGCGGCTGCCGGAGACGGATGAACGGCTGGCCCGCCGCGCGAGGCTGGCGGAGGAGCGCGGCCTCACCGGCGAGGCCCTGCGCCTGCGCGAGCGGCTCACCGACGAGCCCGCGGTGCTGGAGGCCATCCTCCGCGGCTACCTGGACGCGCAGTTGGTAGCGCCGGGTGCCCGGCTCGCCGCGCGCCTCTTCGACGCCGGCGAGCTGTCCCCCGAAGTCACCCGCATGGCCGCCGAGCACCTCTCCTCGGTGCCCGAGGGGGTGTCCCTGGCCGTCCGCATCTGGCCGCACCTGCTCCGGGAGCGCCCGCTGGACGTGGATGGCTGGACGCTCTACGCGGAGGCCCTGCGGGCCCTGGGCCGGACGGAGGACTCGCAGCGCGCGGACGGCGTGGGCGCGGCCCTGTCCTCCAGCGACGCGGCGGCGCCTCAAGCCCTGGTGTCCACGCTGCCAGTGCCGTCGGGCTTCGAGCATCCGGTGCCCGCCGGCGCGGTGCCGGTGACGGCCGAGCGCCTGCCTCGGCTCGCCGCGGCGCTTCGTCCCGTCCTGGCCTCGCTGGGCGCGGACGCGTTGCAGCTCATGGTGGACCCGGTGGGCGGGGTGGAGGCGTACCTGGTCAGCGGCGACGTGCTGGTGCTGGGTGCGGGCGCGCTGTCCTGCTTCGGCGCCTCCGAGCTGAGCTACCTGTGCGCGCTGGCGCTGGCGCTGGGGGAGGACGGCGTCAAGCTGACCCGTCCTGGCCCGGTGCCGGGCATGGAAGCGGCGGCGGTGACGGCCTTCCTCTCCGTGCCGGCCTCGCTGGCGGCGGGGCGCGTCCTGGCGCGGCTCGACCCGGAGGTGCGCGGAGGGGACCCGGCGCAGGTGGATGTAGGCGCCGTGCTGGCTCGCGGCGACACCTTCCGGGCGCTGGCCCTTTGCGTGCTGGACGTCGCCTAGCCGTGTAGCGTGGCGTCGCCATGCACGTGAAGCGTCTTGCTCTCGCCGCCCTGCCCGTCACGGCCGTCGCCGTGGCGATGGCCTGCTATTCCGAACCTGTGTACCCGGGTGACCAGGTGCTCGGTTCGTTCCAATTCGAGGCCCGGCTGGACGCCGCGCGCACGACGTGCGACGCCTCGGTGCCGGACTTCGCGCAAACCAACGACGCCGGCGTGTTCCTCTTCGAGGGCACCTTCTCGCGCGACACGGACGCGGGCACGGGCTACTTCACCGTGCAGGGCTACTCGCGTGACGCGGGCTATGAAGGGCAGGTGGCCACGTCCACGCTGAAGGCCGTCGCGCCCCGCGCGTCCTGTGGCACGGGCTGCGAGGACTCCTCCATCGAGGAGACGCTGCGGGTGACGCTCTTCAGCGACAGCCAGGCGCGCAGCCTCAGCCGTGACTGCCGCCAGTTCGACGGCGGCATCCCCGACGGCTCGGTGCCGGGCCCCACGGAGAATGGCTACGACGTGTCGCTGGCGTGCGGCTCCCTCACGGACATCTTCTTGCCGGGGACCCGCAACTGCAATTGCCAGCCGTCCACCTGCACCACGGTGTACACCGTGCAGGGAGCGCGGAGGGATTGATGGTGAAGCGTGCGGTGGTGTTGATTTCGGGCGGGCTGGATTCGACGACGTGCCTGGCCATGGCGAAAGCGAAGGGCTTCGAGCCCGTCTGCCTGGCGGTGGCCTACGGACAGCGGCACGCGGTGGAGCTGGAGCAGGCGAAGAAGGTCGCCGCCGCCATGGGCGTGACGGACTTCCGGGTGGTGTCCATCGACCTGCGGCAGGTGGGCGGCTCCGCGCTGACGGCGGACATCGAGGTGCCCAAGGACCGGCCCGCCGATGAGCTGAGCCACGGCATCCCCGTGACGTACGTGCCGGCGCGCAACGCGCTGTTCCTCTCGCTGGCGCTGGGGCTGGCGGAGGTGGTGGGCAGCACGGACCTCTACATCGGCGTCAACGCGGTGGACTACAGCGGCTATCCGGACTGCCGCCCGGAGTTCATCCGTTCCTTCGAGACGATGGCCAACCTGGCCACCAAGGCGGGCGTGGAGGGGGCGCGCTTCACCGTGCACGCGCCGCTGTCCGGCCTGACGAAGGCGGACATCATCCGCGAAGGCGTGAAGCTGGGCGTGGACTACGGCCTGACGCACTCCTGCTACGACCCGGACACCCAGGGCCGCGCCTGCGGGCGCTGTGACAGCTGCGTGCTGCGCAAGAAGGGCTTCGAGGAAGCCGGCGTGCCGGACCCCACGCGCTACACGGAGTCCGCGTGACGCCGCGCCTGGGCTGGGGCGTGGTGGTGGCGCTGGGCCTGTCGTCCGGGCCCACGCTGGCCAACGATGCGGGAGCGCCGAAGGCCACGGCGACGCCGAAGGCCGCGGCCTCCCTGGTGGACGCCACCACGGTGGTGCCGGACCTGGTCGTGGACCTGCGCTACGCGACGGCGGACAACTTCATGAAGCGGAAGGTGTACCCGGACACGGCGCGCTGCCTGCTGCTGCCCGAGTCGGCCGAGCGCCTGAAGAAGGCCGCGGACGTGCTGCGTGCCCAGGGCTACCGGCTGAAGGTGTACGACTGCTACCGGCCGCGCGCGGTGCAGTACCAGATGTGGGAAATCATGCCGGTGCCCGGCTACGTCGCCAACCCGCGCACCGGCTCCAACCACAACCGGGGCGGGGCGGTGGACCTCACGCTGACGACGCTGGAGGGCCAGGAGGTGGAGATGCCCACCCCCTTCGACACCTTCAGCCGCGCCGCGCACCATGGGTACGAGGGCGGCACCGAGGCGTCGCGCAGGCACCGCGAAGTCCTGCGCGAGGCCATGGAAGGCGTGGGCTTCAAGCGCAACCGCATGGAGTGGTGGCACTACGACTTGCCCGACGCGAAGAAGCGCCCCGTGCTGGACGTGCCCTTCTCCTCGCCGTGACATGATGAAACCATGATGAACGGAGGGTCCGCCTGCGGCACGCTGCAGGCACCTCCCCAGGGTCATCACGGCGTGCGTGGCCCGGGATGGCACCCACGATGAAGCCCACCCTCCGCAAGGCCCTCTGTGTCGTCCTCCTGCTGCTGTCCGCGCCAGCGCTAGCGGCCGGAGGGCTCTCCGGCACCGTCGTGCGTGCCAGCGACAAAAGCCCCATTCCGGAGGTGCGCGTCACCGCGACCTCACCCGCGCTGACGGAGCCCCGCTCCACGGTGACGGACGCGCAGGGCGGCTTCCGCTTTCCCCAACTGGCGGAGGGCGTCTACTCACTCCGCTTCGAGAAGGAGTCCTTCCAGGGGCTCAGCCGGACGGACCTCGCGGTGAAGGCCGGGCAGGAGTCCCGCGTGGACGTGGCGCTCCTGGCGGCGATGCCGACGCGCCCCTCCGTGCTGGCTCCCGCGCCGCCGGACGATGACCGGGAGCGCGCACCCGGTTGGACGTTGCAACACCTGCCGGTGCTCGTGCCGGACGGGGCGTGGCAGAGCGTCTATCGCGCATCGCCAGGCAAGCCGGGCTCCGGCGTCGAGACGCGGGGCTTCGGGGTGAACCCCACCATCGACACGGAGGAGTCGCGCGTCTCGGAGTTCCCCGTGGCCGTGGACACCAGCGCCTACGCGGTGGCGCGTGACTACCTGTCTCGTGACGTCTTCCCCGCGGAAGGCGCGGTGCGGACGGAGGCCTTCATCAACAGCTTCAACCCGGGGGACGAAGGCGAGCCATACGGCCCCTTCCTGCTCTACGTCGAAGGCTTTCCTTCGCCGGGCCGCAAGGGCTACCACGTGGTGCGAATCACCGTGAAGGCCCGCGAGCCGGTCCGCGAGGTCGGCGTCCAGGTGGAGTTCAACCGGCAGGCCGTCGCCCGCTACCGCCTGCTGGGCTACGAGTACCTGTCTCCGAACCCGGAGCCGCGCGACCCAGGCGATGAGACGGAGCTCTTCCCTCTGGCCGCCGGCCAGGCCGTCACCGTCATCCACGAAGTGAAGCTGCACGGGCCCGCTATCGCCTTCGGGATGCTCCGGGTTCGTTACGAGCAGGGCGACTCGAGCAACTGGCGCCGGGTGCAGATGATGATGCCCTCCAGCACGTTGCGCTCCGACTACGCCCGGGCCGCGGCGTCCACGCGCCTGGCCTACGTGGCCTCCGCGTTCGCGGAGAAGCTGCGAGGCTCCTTCTGGACGCGCGCCCTGGACTGGCCCCGGCTGCTGTCGCTGTGGGAAGGACTCGGCGAGCCGCTGCGAGCCCGCGAGGACGTGGCGCAGCTGGGGGCGCTCATCCGCAAGGCCCGGTCGCTGGACACGCGCAAGGCGCGCTTCGAGCGCCTCATGCCCGGTGGAAGCTCGGACTTCGACGACGTGCCCTCCCTGGGAAACTGAGCCGCTCCGATGCTCCGCCGGTTGCTGCCCACCCTCATCGCGCTCCTGCTGGGCTTCGCCGGGCTGGCCTGGGGCCTGGGCTCGCTCCAGCGCATCTTCGCCACCGAGCGGGATGACGCGCAGGCCTCGCTCGACTCCCGCCGGGAGGCCCTGGAGCAGTACGCGCGTGCCTCCCTGGCGCAGTCCCTGCGAGACAGGCTGGAAGCGGCGCGCCCCGCGCTGGAGGCCGCCGCGTTGGATCCGCTCGCCCCGGCAACCGGCCTCTACCTGCGCGAGCGAGGCGCGCAGTTGCTGCCCCGGCTGGCCCTCCACGACACCGGCGAAGACACACCCGCGAAGGGGCGCTACGCGGGCCTGCGCGCGGGTACGGAGCGGGCGGACGAGGCGGAGGACCCCTGGGCGGAGCGGCTCGCGCTGATTCGCGAGGTGGACCGGGCGCTGGCGCGCGGCGACCGCCGTGCGTCCACCGTGGCGTTGATGGCGCTGCTCCAGCACCGCTCGCAGTACGTGCTGGCCTCCACGCGCGACGTGCCGGGCTTGCTGGTGGTGCTGGAGTCGCTGGCGGAGCGGGGAGACCCCGTGCCCCAGTTGATGCACGCGCTGGTGCGTGACGGACTGGCGGACGGCCGCAGCGGGCGCCTGGATGGATTGCAGCGGCTGCTCCTGCTGCGCCGCGCGCGCTTCACGAAGGAGGACTTCGACTTCCTGCGCGAGCGCATCGTGGCGCTCTCCACGAAGGCGGGCGTGCCGGTGGCGGACTTCGAGGCCCGCGCCGCCGAGCTCGCGTCCGAACCGCTGCCGTTGCCCAGGGCGCTTCCGGGCCCCGCGCTGGTGCGAGCGGGGTGGTACCTGGAGCCGCGCGGCGGAAATCACGTGCGGGGCGTGGCGGTGGACTCGGGCGCGCTGCTCCAGTCGCTGACGCGGGAGATGCGCGAGCGCGGGTTGCTGGAGGCGGACGGACAGGTGCGGCTGCTCGCGGACGCGGAGGTGCTGCCGCTGGCCGCCCTGCCGTTGTCGGTGGACACGCCGGAGTGGGCGCGGGCCCAGGGCGCGCTGGCGCGGCGCTACCGGCTGAAGACAGGCATGGTGGCCGCGTGCGCGGTGCTGGCGCTGGGCATCGCCGCGCTGGCCTTCGTGGCCCAGCACCGCAAGCTGCGCTTCGTGGAGCTGAAGAGCGACTTCGTGGCCACCGTGTCGCACGAGCTGCGCACGCCGCTGGCCTCCATCCGGCTGCTGGCGGAGACGCTGGAGTGGCGGCTGGCGGAGGGCACGGACGCGCGCGACTACCCGGCGCGCATCGTCCGGGAGGCGGACGGCCTGGGCTTCCTCGTGGAGAACCTGCTGTCCTTCAACCGCATCGACAAGGGGCGCTGGGTGCCGAAGCTGGAGCCGGTGCGCCTGGACGAGCTGGTGGGCCTGCTGCGGCGGGATTGGGAGTCCTGGTCCAAGGTGCCCGTGGAGCTGGACGCGGACGTGGGGGAGCGCTCCCTGCGCGCGGACGGACAGCTCCTGCGCCTGCTGCTCTCCAACCTGGCGCGCAACGCCTGTGCCTACAACACCCGCAGCCCGGTGCGCCTGCGCATCGAGGCGCTGGCGGATGGCCGCGTGCGCTTCTCCGACAACGGCGTGGGCATCCCCCAGGCGCAGTGGGAGCGCGCCTTCGAGGAGTTCGTGCGCCTGCCCGGCCAGGGACACGATGCGCCCGGCAGTGGCCTGGGACTGGCCCTGTGCCGCCGCATCATGCGCGTGCACGGCGGCACCCTGCGCGTGGCGGCCTCCAGCCCGGAAGGCACCACCTTCGAGCTTCGCTTTCCTCATCCGGTGACGACATGACCTCATCCGTTCCGGCGCTCCTCCTGGTGGAGGACGACGCCAACCTGCGGCTCGCGCTGCGCGACAACCTGGAGAACCAGGGAGGCTACGCGGTGGAGGAGGCCACCTGCGTGCGCGAGGCGCGCGAGCACCTGGGCCGGCGCGACTTCCAGCTCATCCTCCTGGACGTCATGCTACCGGACGGTGACGGCTACACGCTGTGCCGCGCGCTGCGCGAAGAAGGCGTGACGACGCCCGTCCTGATGCTCACCGCGCGCACCCTGGAGGATGACGTGGTGCGGGGCTTCGAGTCGGGCGCGCAGGACTACCTGGGCAAGCCCTACCGGCTCCGGGAGCTGCTGGCGCGCGTGGGCGCGCTGGTGCGCCGCTCCGGCGCGGCCTCGGTGAAGGGCCTGCGCTTCGCGGGCTATCGAATGGACCTGGACCGCCGGAAGGTGGAGACGCCGGCGGGAGCCCCGGTGGAGCTGACGCGGACGGAGTTCGACCTGCTCGCGTTCCTGCTGCGCGAGCGCGAGCGCGTGCTGCGCCGCGACGAAATCCTGGACGCGGTGTGGGGGCGGGAAGTCGTCGTGGACCCGCACACCGTGGACAACTTCGTCTCCAGCCTGAAGAAGAAGCTGGGCTGGAACAGCACGTCCCGCTTCGCCATCCAGACGGTGCGCGGCGTGGGGTACCGGATGGAAATCGAAGCGGCCTGACGTCAGCGCAGCGGGCTGTGGCGCAGCCGCTCGGCCAGGGCGTCCAGCGCCGCCTGTTGGGAGGGCGGGGCACGCAGCCGGGCCGCGTCGATGAGCGTGGGTGTCTGGGGCGCATCCACGCGCAGCAGGGCGTTGGAGACAGCGCGCCGCACGTCACCGTCCGTGTCCAGGTACGCCCGCACCAGCGCCTCGGCCGCCACGCGACGGATGGCGCCTTCCTCCGAGCGCGCCTTCACGCCGGACGTCTTCCACGCCCACGCGGACCCGGCATCCCCCAGGGCCTGGGCCAGCCGGCGCATGACGTCGCGCTCTGGCCGGGCGTCCAGCGCGTCCGCCAGCGCCCGCGTCGCCACGAGCCGCCGGCACAGGCCCAGGGACTCCATCGCAACCTGGCCCCGGGCGTCCTGCTGTTTCGACAAGGCGATGAGCGTGTTCGCCGCGTCCAGGGTCTCCAGCCGCGCCAGCGCTCCCGTGACTGCGCGAAGGACCTGGGGCTGGGTGTCCGGACCCTCGAGGAGGCTCTTCCACAATGGGGCCAGGCGGACGTCTCGCAGCGCCCCCGTTGCCTCCACCAGTCCTACCTTGAAGGCCAGCCGCGCGGCCTCGCGCGAGGGGAGCCGGGCTGCCTCATGAGGAGGGAAGGCGAGCCGCTCCACCATGGGCCACAGCGCCTCGGGGCCCAGCGCGCGGAGTCCAGGCGACACCGCGGCCAGGGTGCCCCGCTTCTTCTCATCCAGCGCGTCCACCTGAGCGGCGGCCGTGTCGAATCGGATGAACGCCGCCGGATTCTCCTGGCGGGCCCGGGCGATGTTCGTCTTCAAGCCGGCCCTCCAATCCTCACCCGGGTGCGGCGTCTGTGTTCCGCCCGCGCTCAGGGAGGCCAACATCCAGGCGGCGCTGAGGCCGCGAAGGAGTGCGCGTCTCATCGTCCACCCTCCCACCACTTCGCGTCGGGCACCTGCCGCGCGCTCTGGGTGGCGCAGTGGACGTTCCCTTGGGCGATGTGGAACGGCGCCCACGCATCCACCCAGTGCACGCGGATGCCGTAGGCCCCGAGCGCCTCCTCGAACTGCGTCTTGAACGGGTCCTTCCCGTCGATGAGCGGCCCGTGCGGGTCCGGCGCGACGACCTGCGTGGGCGTCAGCGACAGCAGGTTCAGCGTGGCGGGCTGGTATGCCGTCACGCCGTCGCCCGCGTTCTGGAAGAGGAAGGGCACGCGGAGGATGTCGGCGTCTGTGAGGCCCGTCTCCTCGCGGAGAATGGAGAGCTGCGTGTCGATTTCCAGGGCCGCCACGGCGCTGGCGTCCATCAGCTCGGGGTTGTCGAGCACCTGGGCAATGCTCGCCTCCGCGGGAATGGAGTACGCCCAGGACAGGCCGGCGAAGAGCTTCGCGTCCCCATGCCCCCGGTCCTGCGCGTCCTGGAGCATCCGCCGCGCGAGCGCCGGGTCGGCCACCAGGGCCATCCAACCCCGAGGCGTGGGCGCGGGCAGGAAGGAGAACGTCTCATCCACGTGGTCCACGAAGAGCCACGAGGTGTCCACGTAGATGGGCGGCTGCACGGCCTGCGCTTCCAGCAGCTTCGTGAAGCTGGGGTCGGGTTGATAGTCCGGCCGCGTGTCCGGCCCCCGGCCCCGCAGCAGGCGGCCCAGGGGATACGCGACACCGTCCTTCACGTAAGGTGGGATGACCTCCGTGTTGCCGAAGGAGTTCAGCGTCTGGGAGGCCATGGACATGCCCTGCTGGTACTGCTGGATGGCGGCATTGTCGGGGCCGCGAAGCCAGAACGCGATGCGGCCGGCCGCGCGCAGCGGCGCGTTCGCGTCGGTGTTGTAGACGTGCGGCGCGCGGTAGTTGACGTGCATGACGTGCTGGCGGCCGCCCGGGGCGGGCATCGACATGTACGCGGGCTCGAAGTAGTCCTGCGGCCACAGGTCATCCACCGCGAACTCGGAGTAGACCCGCCGCGCTCCTGAGTCCGCGAGCACGCCACCCAGCGCCTGCCGGAACCGGTTGGCCTCGATGCTGGCGGCGGGCTTGGAGACGAAGACGTTCCACGCGGGCGTCATGTGGTGGAAGAGCACCACGGGCGCCACGCGCATGCGGACGGTGTCGGTGAACACCGGGTCGCGCGGGTTGTTCCGGCCGATGGTGAGCACCACGTCCGCGAAGCCATCCCACGCCTCGGGGTCGCGAACGATGTCGCGTCCCTCGATGGCGAGCACCACGCCGCGCTGTATCTCCGCGGTCGTCAGGAACACCATGTCGGGAAAGCCGGTCGAGACGAAGGTGCCTCGCACGCGCTTGAACAGGCGCACCTTCTTGCGCGCGGCCCCGGACACGATGACGGAGCCCACCGTGCCCGCGGGCGCCTCGGGCCAGGGCACCGTGCGCAGCCGGGCCAGGTCCTCCAGGTCCGACTCGCCATTCACCACCTCGTCCATGGCGTCATGGCACTGCGCCAGCGCGTCATCGCTGATGCGGCTGGGGTCCATGGAGAAGGGGCAGGCGTCCTCGTCGTCGTCCAGGTTGGCCAGGAAGATGGCGCCGCGCTCCGCCGTCCAGGTGTCCTCGCCCTCGTCCTCCGAGGGGTCGTCGAGCTCGACGATGCCATTGCGATTCACATCCGCGCGCAGGTCGACCACGGGATGGAAGGGCCCTTCGAGCGGACCCTCGCTTCCGGGGCGGTCCCCTTCGTCATTCGTCAGGGAGCCGCAGGCGCTGGCCAGCAGGCAGGCCAGCCACAGCGGCAGGAGTCGTGCTCGGGCGGGCGGGGACGGCGGCATGGCGCTCTCCGGGGGACGGACGGACTGCCCCGGCCCCGGTGGAATGCCATCGAGCGCCCGCGTTCAAGTGACGAAGACGTGGCCCCGAAGTCCTTTGCGCCAGGAAAGTGTCATTTGACTTCGTGCCTTCAGCTCACCGCGTAACTTCTGGCGTCATGCGGGGTTCTTCCTTCGTCATGCGTCGATTGCCTGTCGGATTCCTGGCGGCCGTCCTGCTCTCATGTGCGAGCGGTCCACACTCCAATGCTTCGGCGGCGCCGGGGCCCGTCGTGGCCAGCCCCGCCTTCGACGAGGCGCGCGCGGTCCATGTCCTGCGACGGATGGCCTTCGGTCCTTCGCCACAGTCCCTGGCGGACCTGCGGCGCCTGGGCGTGGAGGGCTGGATGGAGACGCAGCTCTCCCGTCCCGGTGCGCCGCTGCCACCCAGTCTGGAGGCGAAGCTCCAGACGCTGCCCACGCTGACGATGTCCATGGCGGACCTGGTGCGGGAGTACCCGCCGAAGCGCCAGCGGGAGGAGGCATTGAAGGATGGGCGTGAGCCGCGGCGTCCCGCCCTCATCGGCCTGGAGCAATCCGCGGCGAAGCTGCTGCGGGCGGTGGAGAGTCCCAACCAGCTCGAAGAGGTGCTGGTGGACTTCTGGTTCAACCACTTCAACGTGTCCGCGGACAAAGGCGCGGCGCGGTGGATGGTGACGGCCTACGAGCGCGATGCCATCCGCCCGAAGGTCTTCGGCAACTTCCGGGAGCTGCTGGGCGCCACGGCCCGCCATCCGGCGATGCTCTTCTACCTGGACAACTGGCGCAGCATCCGGGACGGCATGCCCGCGCGCCTGACGCGAGAGGCGCTGTCCGATGAGGACGACGCGCCCGAGCCGGCCGAGCCGAGGCCCGGCCTCAACGAGAACTACGCGCGCGAGCTGCTGGAGTTGCACACGTTGGGCGTGGAGGGCGGCTACACGCAGCAGGATGTGCGTGAAGTGGCCCGCTGCTTCACGGGCTGGAGCATCCGCGCGCCGCGCAAGGCCCCTGAGTTCTTCTTCCGGCGTCGGGCGCATGACGCGGACGACAAGCAGGTGCTGGGGCGGCGCATCCCCGGACGGCGGAGCCTGGCGGACGGGGAGCAGGTGTTGGACCTGCTGGCGAGGCACCCCTCCACCGCGCGTCACATCGCCAGCAAGCTGGCGCGGCGCTTCGTCTCGGACACGCCGCCACCGGCACTGGTGGAGCGGCTAGCGAAGGTGTTTCGCGACTCGGACGGGGACCTGCCCACCGTGTACCGCGCGCTCTTCCAGTCACCGGAGTTCTGGGCCCCCGAGGCGCGGGCGGTGAAGGTGAAGACGCCCTTCGAGTTCGTGGTGTCCGCGCTGCGCGCCACCGAAGCGGAGGTGACGGTGCGCCCCCGGCTGGTGCAGTCCCTGGCGAAGATGGGCGAGCCGCTCTTCCGGGCCCCGGCGCCCACGGGCTTCCCGGAAGGGGCCGCGCCGTGGGTGAACAGCGGCTCCCTGGTGGCCCGGCTCAACTTCAGCCTGGAGTTGGTGTCCGGGCGGATGCCGGGGACGGAGGTGGCGTTGAAGACGTTGGCCACGCCGGCCGAGCCCACCGAGCGCGCCTGGGTGGACGCGCTGGGCCAGGCGCTGCTGGGAGCGCCACCGTCGGAGGAGACGCGCGCGACCATCCTCGACGCGCTGTCGAAGCGCGCCGAGGCCGCCAGCGCCGTGGGAGAGACGCGCCCCGTGGACGTCCCGCTCATCGCCGGGTTGTTGCTCGGCTCGCCGGAGTTCCAGAAGCAGTAGCGGAGACGTTCCACTCCTGGGGCAGGTCGGCCTCGCAGAACACGCAGACGAACCAGCCCTCCTTCACGAGGTTGACTTCGCCGCACCGGGGGCAGCGCCGGAAGATGACTTCGTGCGTGAAGCCTTCAGGGGCATTCAGTCCCGCCTGCGTGAGGGCTCGCTCGACGGCGGTCCAACACGTCGTATCCGGACAGTACCCCGTGGACTGGTTCGAGACTTCGGCCACCGTGACGCCGTGGGTGTCTCGCTGGAAGCGAATCTCTCCAGCGGCCAGTACGTCCTCGCCTTTCGCGCACGCAACGTGCTCGGACCTGCGTGGGGCCAGGCGAAGTCGTCCTTGGAGGTCGACGACATAGGTGGCTCCCTCGAGGAGGGCATCCGGTGTCGCTTGGAGCCACGCTTCGACGTCTCGTGCAACCAGGATGGGGGCTCCGGCTGGTGCCGCGGCGACCGCGAGGCGTATCTCCTCTGGACCCACATAGGGATAGCGATGCAATGGCATGCCAGCCCTTTACGGGACAACGCGGCGTGACTGACGCCTGATCCGGAACGCCCCAGACGCTGGAGGTCGGGATGGGGCCCACGAGGTCGAACAGCCTGTTGTCCCGTGCAAAGGCGCGGTGCGGTCCACGATGACCTTACGGCGTTGGCTCGTGCTGCTTCGGCCCTGTGCCGTGGCGCAGGCCCAGAGAAGGTAGGTCTTTTGTAACCGTTCAGGGGTGGTGTTGAGGCCCTCGTCGCGGTGTGCAACCCGTAGCGGATGCGCACGAAAACCCCTGCGACGCTGGAAGCGAAGATTGAAAGACTGGTCCGCGAGCACCTGGGGGCACAGCACCTCTTGGTGAAGGCGGCGGTGGAGCGCGCATTCGCAGCGCGGACTGCCTCTCCAGAGGTGGCGACGCAGCGGCGAAGGACGAGAGTCCGGCGGCCATCGAGCGCGGTCGCCGACCTCGCGGAGCGGTTGCTCGAAGCCGTACAGGCGTGTCCTGGCGAGACGATGGCGGTCCTGGCCGCTCGCATGGGCGAGAAGTCTCGGGCACTGCACCGGCCGATGATGCGCCTGAAGAAGGAGGGCGGTGTGCGCAGCGCCGGTGAGCGAAACGCGACGCGGTACTTCCCGATGGGAAAGAAGGCCGCGTAGCGCTCAGAGCGAGGGCGGAGGCGCGCCCGTCCTGGCGGCGGTGCAACAGTCCGTCAGGAATTCGAGCGCATTCTTTTCCTGCTTGCGGGCGGTGTGCGCCACTGTCATCACCCTCTCGGCGAAGAGGTTCCCTCGGGTGCTCTGGGTGCCAAAGCTTCGCTTGCGCCACAGCACGAAGGCCCGCAGCTCGCGCTCCGCCCCTGTCAACGAAAGTCCACAGCGCCGCTCGGTGCTCGAGAATGTCCTCACAGGAGCCGGAGACGTGCGGCAGCCTCGCGGCCACCGCGCGCTCAAGCAAGACTTCCACCTGGGCACGTACCGGGGCCATGCGCTCGCGCAGCGTGTCCCGCTGCAATTCGCCGCTCCGGAGTCGTCCCCAGTAGTCGAAGAGGATGCCGATGTAGTCGAGCAACTCGCGCCCAGTCGCTCCGGCTGGCCCGTCGCGCTCCGAGAAGGAAATGGCCTTCCTCAAGAGGTGAGCCCAGCACACCTGCCGCGCTTCCATGGCCCAGAAATTCAGCGCGGTGGCGCGGTCGCTCACGAGGACACCGAGCTTCAGGCCGAAGAGCGCTGCGAGCGTCCGCGACTTGCCGTCCATCAGAATCTTGAAGACGGTGGCCATTGACGAGGCGATGGTCCACAGCGCGCGCGCCTGGCCACCCTCAAGCCACTGGGTGCCGTCCGTGTGCTTCACCGGCGCCGACAACACCTGGGCCCAGGCCTCGTCCACCGCGGGCTTCACCGCCTCGCTGACGCGCGCCTCGACGGCGCTCACCGCCCCCAGAGAAATGTCGATGCCCAGCACATCCCCCAGAAGCCTCACCGCCGAGCGCCGACTCAGGTGGTAGACGCCCGTCAAAAGGCCAACGACGGCCGATAGCCGCGGGCCGAAGGGCGACGTCGGAATCGGCGCGGTGCTTGCCCACGTCTCATGGTTGCACCTGGGGCACTCCACGCCATGGCGCACCCACTGCGTGACGTGGGCCTTGAGCGGCGGCAACTCCACGGACTGGTAGCGCCGCACCCGCGTGCCGCCTTCGGGCGAGAGGGGAGCCCAGCAATTCTCACACGCGGACGGGAAGAGGTGCTTGAACTCGCTCACCTTCTCCTCGGCAACCAGCGCGCGTGTCAGGCCTTTGTGTCCCGGCAGCCCCCCGCGCTTCTTCCCACTCCCGCTCTGCTTGCGCCGCTCCGCCTTCTGCCCCGGAGTATCGCTCGACGGTGGCCGGTTCGAGTTGCCCGAGTTCCGCCGCAACTGCTCCCGCAACTCCTGCACCAGTCGAGTCAGTTCCTCGACTTGACGCTCGAGCTCCGCGATGCGCGCATCCTTGGGGTCGACCTCGGCCACGACACGCCGTGTCCCATGCCCCACGCCGCGTTAGCGAGCGACGAGCCTACCGTCGGCTGCTGGCCTGCTCCTTCTTCAACCGCCCATCCCACCTGAACGCTTACTCCGAGCGCAGGTCCCGCTCTTGCGCGCTGCGCCCGTAACTTTTGTCGCGCCCCGGTGTTGAATGAGGGGGCCATGCCAGATGGCGGCCCCCGTGCCTGGCTCACCGGAGGTGAAGACGCGATGAACCCACTGCTGACCCGTCGTCATCTGCTGCGCGCCCTGGGGTCGACGGCGGTGGGGCTTGCGTCGGCTCCGGGCTACCTGGGACGGGCACTCGCTTCCAGCCAGCAGGCCTCCACGCGGGGCACGCTGGTGACTGTCTTCCTGCGAGGCGGTGCGGACGGGCTCTCCTTGGTGCCTCCGGTGGAGGATGCCGCGTATCAGCGGGCGCGTCCCACGCTGGCGTTGAAGGCGCATGGCCCGGACGCCGCGTTGAAGTTGTCAGGGCCCTTTGGCCTGCATCCCAGGCTCGAAGCGTTGATGCCGTTGTGGCGTGATGGCCAACTGGCGGTGCTGCACGGCGTGGGATTGCCGGAGCCGGTCCGCTCCCACTTCGACGCGCAGGACTTCGTGGAATCCGGAACGCCGGGGCGCAAATCGACGCCAGATGGCTGGCTCAACCGCGCGCTGGCCGAAGAGGAGGGCGTCGCGCTGCGCGCCGTGGCGTTGCAGCCCACACTGCCCCGAGCCCTGTTCGGAGACGCGGGGGCGGTGGCCATGGGGCGGCTGGAGGAGTTCCGGCTGAGGGGCGGGCGCAGAGGTGAGGAGGCCACCCGAGGCTTCAATGCGCTTTACGCGAGCGCCGTGGACGAGGCGCTGCGGACGACGGGCCAGGACGCGTTCGAGGCGATGTCTCTGTTGGACGAGGCGCGGCTGGCGAAGCGCTCTTCGTGTGCGGCAGTGGAGTATCCGAAGGGGCAGCTCGGACAGCGGCTGCGAGACATCGCGCGGCTCATCCACGGCGAGGTAGGGCTGGAGGTGGCGGCGACGGAGTTGGGAGGCTGGGACACGCACGCCGCTCAGGGCGCCGCGACGGGGGCGTTCGCCAACCGCTGCCAGGAACTCGGAGGCGCGCTCGCGGCCTTCGCGCAGGACCTGGGGGCTCGGCTGGAGCAGGTGACGGTGGTGGTGCTCACGGAGTTCGGCCGCACGGTTCGTGAGAATGGCAGTCGTGGCACGGACCACGGCGTGGGCAGCGCGATGTTCGTGTTGGGCGGAGGTGTGAAGGGCGGCAAGGTGTACGGACGCTTCGAACCGCTGGAGACGGACCGCTTGCAAGACGGCCGCGACGTGCCAGCATGGACGGACGTGCGCGCCCCGCTGGCGGAAGTCCTGCGTGCCCGCCGGCCCGGCGTGGCGCTTGAGAGGGTATTTCCAGGCTTCACGTCGCGTCCGGGGCTGGGCCTGTTCGGGTAGGCGCTGCGCTCACCTTCTCGGCGCCGGGGTGACAGCGCTTGCAAGGAGATGCGCTGTGTTGCGCGTTGGACATGGCGACTGTAGGCTTGTTCACATCATGTGAAGCCTTGGCGATGTGTCACGTCAAGGCCGTCCGAGGGGGACCCGTGAATTGCCTCAGCCGGTGGTTGGCTTTGCTTCCCGTCATGGCGCTCCTGGCATGCGTGGAGGACCGCTCGGCGCCAGCGAGCACGCTGGTGACGCGTCTCCCCGCCGAGCAGCCCCTCAAGCTGCGACCCGAGCAGGAGGGCGTGCTGGTCGTTCAGGCGCTGAATGACGACACGTATGCGGTGGACGACGTCCAGATCCTGTTTCTCGAACTCGATGACTCGCGTTTCGAGCTCCTGGACGCGCAAGACTCCGGTCCCCTGGTCCGCACCACGGGCTTCGATGCGGAGACCGGTCTGCGAGGCGCCGCACGCCTCCGGTTCCGGGTGAAGCCCGACGCGCCGTATGGCGTTGCACAGCTCGCCGCTTCACTCGTGCGGCCAGAGCAACCCGGGGAGCCGGATGCGTCACCCCCCTCCAACTTGACCCAGGTCACGGTGGAGGTCGTCCCTGATATCTCGAAGGTCCAGCTGACGCCCTTTCCAGCGGAGCCGGTTGTCTTCAAGGTGGGAGAGACCGAAGCGCAATCCGTCTATGTGCAGGCCGTGGATGACCAGTCGCGGCCCATCAACAACCTGGACATCTACGCGGAAGTTTTTGGCGGGGTGGATTCGCCGGTGGCGCTGATGGAGAAAGATGCGGCGCAGCCTCGCTCCACACGCACGACCACGGCGAACATCGTCATGGGCATGGTGACAGACGGTGTGGTCTGGTGGGAGGTCCGTCTGAAGGGCGCCGTGACGACACCCACGACCGCGCAGGTGCGCTTCGGATTGGTCGGAAGCGGAGGCACTGGGTCTGCCTCGCGGATTGGCAAGTTCGACATCCAGATTCTCCCCGCCGAGGAGCCCACGCCATGAGCCGCTTCCGCATGATTCCGCACCGGCTGGTGAGGTTCCTCCCCGCGGCGATGCTGCTCCTCTCGAATGAGGCCGTGGCCGCCGGGAATGGAACGGCTGATGCATCAGGCCGCGCCAACCTGGGGCCCGCGCTGTGCCGGACATTCGAGAGTGGCACCCGGGGATACTCCCTTCGATGCCCCAAGCGCGTGGACCCCTTCCGGGGGGAGAACACCCGGCTCCAGGCGACCTACAGGATAGGGGAGGGTGAACCCCGGCAAGCGGAGGTCTTCGGAGATGCCACCTCCTGGTTGGTCCACATCGCGGACCGCGCGCTCCCGGGTGACAAGGTTACCGTTTCGCTCACCTTCTATTTCGAGCCGTCGGACGCCGTGCGGCAGGAACTCAAGGCGGAGCTGAAGACGTTCGATCGGGCCTTGGTGGAGGGCATCACTCAGGCACTTCGTACGCACGGCGAGGCGTGGAAGGCGCATTTCTCCATCAACCCCGAGGAGAACAAGTACGCGTTGCTCAAGGAGGCTCGGTTGAGGGACGGCACCCGGACCCTCCCGACCCTGCTCAAGGGGCTGGGGTTCACGCAGGAGCCGGCCACCCAGCGCTGGGTGCCGACCGATGCGACACTGGGGCTCCTCAACGAGACGGCACTGCGGGAAGCCAGAACGGGTTTGCTTGCGCCAAAGCTGCTCGGGCTGGCGCAGACGGGAGCCAAGACCTGCGTGACGCTGCTCGGGGAGGAGGCTCTCGGTGATGCGCCTCAGGCGCTCATCAGCACGGCCACCCGCTGCCTGGAGAAGGCC
Source organism: Myxococcus sp. SDU36 (assembly GCF_030168875.1). Taxonomy (NCBI): domain Bacteria; kingdom Pseudomonadati; phylum Myxococcota; class Myxococcia; order Myxococcales; family Myxococcaceae; genus Myxococcus; species Myxococcus sp. SDU36. The sequence goes on along the minus strand of NZ_CP077414.1, from coordinate 5,266,373 downwards.
GCGTCGGTGGCGAAGGCGCCGGCCAGCTCGACACCGCCAGTCGGCGCCGAGGCAGGCGCAGGAGGCGCTCCCGCCAAGAACCCGTGCCAGGAGCTCTTCTCTCCCGTCATCACCCAGGCGAAGCGCCTCGGAGGCTCCGCTTCGGGCGAAGCGCTTTCGGAGGCGTCCGGCGCGTTGGGCGCTGCTCAAGAGCGAGGCAAGAAGGTTGGCTGCGCCGAGGAGACGCTGACTGCACTGGCTTCCGCGGGCAGCCTGCTCACGTTCGCACAGCACCTGGGGGCCGTTGACCGAGTGGAGGCCGCGCTCCAGGCCCGCGTGGACGAGGTAGCGGCGGTCATCGCGGTCACCTCCGAACTGGCGGACATCCGCTCGGACATCCTGGAAGCGGAGGCAGAGCGGCGGGGGTACTCGCTGTCCTCGGGGGCGGTCTACCTCACGGGGCTGAATGACCTCGTGTACCCCGTCGCGGTCTCCGTGTGCCCCGTGCTGGGCTGCCTCCGGGGCGATGAGCAGTTCTGGTTCAGCAAGAGCAGCTTTGTTCGTTCGTTCTCCGCGGAGATTGGCATCGCGGCGGTGACGGCGGACAACCATGACGATGCTCGCCGACGGGGCGGACCGGGATTCCTCCTGGGCCTGAGCTGGCAGGCGCTGGCTCCCTTCAAGCTCAGTGGAGGGACGTTGTTCTTCGAGAACCAGGAGACGCGGGGTTGGCAGTTCGACGGCTTCCTGGGCGTGACGCTCGATGCGGCCAAGGCCGTCGAGATGATGGGGCTTTTTGGCATTGCGGTGCCGGTACAGCTCAAGAGCACGGGGTCAGAGCCTGCTCCTCGCTAGGAGGCGTCATGGTGGTCATCGATATCGTCCAGCCGTTCCTCAAGAGCGGTGCTTCATTTCCCATTCAGGTGATGCGAAAGACCCTTGGCGACGTCACCGTCACTTTCAAGGTCGGCAACCAGTCTCGGGACTTCGGGCTCGATGGCGGCGCTGCTCAGGCAAGCATCACCTTCCAGATTCCCGGTGGCGTCCTGAGAACCTTCACGGTGGATAACTGGGGGAGCGCGCCCGCTGGCAGCATCGTCACGCTGACCGCGACGATTCCTGATGGGGACAAGGACTCCGACACCGCGACGGTCGGCACTTGATGCTAACGCGGATCCGGGCCCGTCCCTGGTCCGAGCGGTGGAGCGGCATTCCTCCGCCGCTCCACGGCTCGGCCCACGTCCGTATTCACGTCGAGCCGCCAAGGCCCTTCCGCGTCAGCGCACGTCCCGTCGCTCAGCGGCAGCAGGCAATGCGCCCGCAGTTCGTATAGAGGCAGGTGAGCTCGTAGGGCGTGGGGTGGCGGGGCAGGTGGCCTCGGCATCGCCGCCGGTGATGAACGCCAGCGTCGCATCCTCCAGCTCCATGACGGACGCTGGGCTGGCCGGAAGCGCGGCGCGCTCCGCTTCAGACAGACTGTCGTAGTAGTCGGCGTCACGCCAGGCGCGGAGGATGTGGTTCTTGTCCGCCGTGCATGCCAGCGTCGTCGCGCCGCCGCCAGCAGTGCGTCTGGATGCGCGGGTTCGGGCGTCTCGCGGAACGGATAGCGGGGGCGCGTGCCCGGGCTCGCCGCCAATCGGACCCGGTCGAGCGTGCTTCGCAGCAAGGCGAGCTGCCGCGCGTGGTCATCCGGCGACGGCCCTGCCAGGCGCCGTCGCGCCCGCTCCAGGCCGGAGTCGTCGAAGAAGCCGGGCAGGTGGCGGCCCGCGCCTGACCACAGGTCCTTCGAGCCGGGCAGGGCGGTGAAGCGGGGAATGTCGCCGCGTTGCAGTTCCTCCCGCTCGGAAGGGATACGGAGACGTCCTGTCCCTCCAGTCGAGGACGATTCGCCGCGCCCTGAATCTCCATCCGCCGTTCGAAGCGGAGCTGGTCCGTGCCGTCTTTCGAGCGCCAGGCGGGTTGGGGCAGCAGCCCGCTCTTGAGCACCGTTTCGTTCAGCACCGCACCGGGTTGCTTCTCCACGTCCCGCATGGGGGCCGCGAGCGTGTGCGGATGGAAGAGCGTCTCCAAATCCACCAGGACGGGGTGCTCGCCCACCGCGATGAGGTTTTCATCAGCTCCACGCCGGTGGCTTCCCACGCGGTGATGGACTCCACGGCTTGCCGCGCGAGCACCGGGTAGCGGCGGTGGAAGTCGAGCGCCACGTCGCGTCGCCGGAGCTGCTGGGCGAAGTCCTGGAAGTGTGCTTCGGGCGTGTCTCCCTGGAGCCGTCCTTCGAGCTGGGCGATGCGCAGCTCCACCGCGAGCGTCCCCATCCGCCGTCGCGCTGCGTCGCGAACTGCGGCAGGCTGGGCCGATGCCTCGGCTGCGCCGCATGCTCATCCTCACCCTGGCCACCTTCGGTTCAAGCTACCTCGTGTTGTGCGTGGCGATGTTCGCGCTGCAACGCTCCTTGCTCTACCCGGCCCCCAAGGGGACGCCGCCGCTGGCGGAAGGCGACGGCTTCAGCCGCCTGCCGCTGGAGGGAGGCCTGTACGTGGACCTGTTCCACCTGCCAGCGCCTCCGGGCGCGCCCACGGTGGTGCACTTCCACGGCAACGGCGAGCAGGTGCTGACGCAGATGGGCCTGGGCACCTTGATGCAAGCGCGGGGGCTGGGCTTCCTCACCGTCGAGTACCCGGGCTATGGCGCGTCGCCGGGCCGTCCCACGGAGGAGGGTATCTACGCCGCGGCGGACGCGGCGCTCGCGTGGCTGCGCGCGAAGGGCGTGACCGCCGAGCAGACGGTGCTCAGTGGCCGCAGCCTGGGGACGGGCGTGGCGGTGGAGATGGCACGGCGGGGGCACGGCTCCCGGGTCATGCTCGTGAGTCCGTACACGTCCATCCCGGACCTCGGGGCCACGGCCTTTCCCTTCCTGCCCGTCCGCCTGCTGGCCCGGGACTGGTATGACACCGCGTCCAAGGCCGCCGCCGTGAAGCTCCCCGTGCTCATCATCCACGGCGAGGAGGACACCCTCATCCCCGTGGACATGGGACGCCGGCTGGGCACGCTCTTCCCCCAAGCCGTGCTGGAGACGGTGGCCGGGGCGGGGCACAACGATGTCCTCGAAGACGCTGGAAAGGTTTACAGACACCGGATGGCGTCGTTCGCGCTGGGAGAACCTTGAGTGGCGGAGTCGGTTGGTCTTGACGCTGTCTGTCATTGTCTTCGGTCAGACAGCGGCATGCGGATGTCTGGCTTCATTGGGAGCCGGGTGGAAGACTGGTGGGCGCTTCAGCTCCCGCTCGACTGAAAGGAAATCCCCATGCGAAGCGTCATGGCCGTGGTGGTGTCGTTGAGTGCCGCGTTCCTGTTGGCCTGCGGGCCCGTCCCGGAGGCTGGCGAAGGCGACGCGCTCTCGGAGGAGGCCGCCCCCAGCACCGACTCCCTGTCCCTGATAGACCCCGTCTGTGGTGACGGCGTGTGCTGCAGGGAGTACATGTCGGAGTGTCCTTCCGACTGCCCGTATGGGGACGGAGGCTACGGCAACGTGGCGTGTTACGTCACGCCCTGGTGAGCGCCATTGGCGGGGAGGGCGAACGGCCTCATGAGTGCTCGGACAGGACAGCGCTCTGGCTTGCCCGGGGCCACCGCGACTCCTACGCTCCCTGCCGTCGGCGCGGTCCTTGTGCCGGCGTCCACCGGGAGCCCGCCGCATGTCCAACCCCACCGCGCCCGTCATCGGCATCATTGGCGGCAGTGGCCTGTACCAGATCGATGGCCTGACGGACGTCGAATGGAAGAAGGTGACGTCCCCCTTTGGTGAGCCCTCGGACGAGCTGTGCTTCGGCACGCTGGGAGGGCACCGCGTCATCTTCCTCCCGCGTCACGGGCGAGGCCACCGGCTGGCGCCGACGGACATCAACTTCCGCGCGAACATCGACGCGCTCAAGCGCAGCGGGGTGACGGACCTGCTGTCGCTGTCCGCCGTGGGGGGCCTGCGCGAGGAATACCCACCAGGCACCTTCGTCGTCGTGGACCAGTTCATCGACCGGACCTTCGCCCGGGACAAGAGCTTCTTCGGCACGGGGCTGGTGGCGCACGTCTCCATGGCGAAGCCGGTGTGCTCGCGGCTGGGGGACGCGGTGATTTCCGCGTGCGAGGGCCTGGGCGTCGTCGCGCGGCGGGGCGGCACGTACCTGGCCATGGAGGGACCGCAGTTCTCCTCCATCGCGGAGAGCCACCTGTACCGGAGCTGGGGGTGTGACGTCATCGGCATGACGAACATGCCGGAGGCCAAGCTCGCGAGGGAGGCGGAGCTCTGCTACGCGACGGTGGCCATGGTCACCGACTTCGACTGCTGGCATCCGGACCATGACGCCGTCACGGTGGACCAGGTCGTCTCCGTGCTGCTGGGCAACGCGGGCAAGGCGAAGGGGCTGGTGAAGAATGTAGTGCCGCTGCTCGGGGCGCACACCGGCCCCTGTGCCCAGGGCTGCCACAAGGCGCTGGACCACGCCATCATCACCGCGCCCACGGCTTGGGACGCTGGCATGGTGGAGAAGCTGTCCGCGGTGGCGGGCCGGGTGCTGCGCCGATGAAGGTCCATGGCAAGCCGATGCGCTCCCTCTGGCTGGCGCCGGACGCACAGGCCGCGGAGGCCATTGACCAGACGCGGCTGCCGCATGCGCTCGTCACCGTGCGGTTGACGACGCTGGATGAAGCCGCCCATGCCATCCGGAGCATGCAGGTGCGCGGAGCGCCGCTCATCGGTGCCACCGCGGCCTATGGCGTCTGGCTGGCGATGCGCGCGGAGGCCTCGGACGGCGCGCTGGAGCACGCGCTCGCGGTGCTGCGGGGCACGCGTCCCACAGCCGTGAATCTGCACTGGGCCCTGGACGACATGCGCCAGCTCCTGGCGCCGCTGCCTCCCGCTGAGCGAGTGGCTTCCGCGCTTCGCCGCGCCGAGGCCATCAGCGACGAGGACGTGGCCATCAACCGCGCCATCGGTGCGCATGGCCTGAAGCTCCTGGAGGCGGCCTGGGCGCGCAAGGGCCGCCAGGGCCGGCTGGAGGTGCTCACGCACTGCAACGCCGGCTGGCTGGCCACGGTGGACTTCGGCACCGCGCTCTCGCCCATCTACCAGGCGCACGACGCGGGCCTCCCCGTGCATGTCTGGGTGGACGAGACGCGCCCGCGCAACCAGGGCGCGCAGCTCACGGCCTGGGAGCTGGGGCAGCACGGCGTCCCACACACCGTCATCGCGGACAACGTGGGGGGCCACCTGATGCAGCACGGACACGTGGACCTGTGCATCGTCGGAACGGACCGCACCACGGCCCAGGGTGACGTGGCGAACAAGATTGGCACCTACCTCAAGGCGCTGGCGGCGAAGGACAACGGCGTGCCCTTCTACGTGGCGCTGCCATCGCCCACCCTCGACTGGACGCTGCGGGACGGGGTGCGTGAGATTCCGATTGAACAGCGCGACGGCACGGAGCTGAGCGACGTCACCGGACGGTTGGCGTCGGGCGAGGTGGCCACGGTGCGGATTACCCCCGAGGGGAGCCCCGCCGCCAACTACGCCTTCGACGTGACGCCCGCGAGGCTGGTGACGGCGCTCATCACCGAGCGCGGCGTGTGCCCGGCTTCGCACGAAGGGCTGCTGTCGCTCTTCCCGGAGCGGCGCGGGAGGGCGGAATGAGCGGTGCGTGCGAGCACCTCGCCCTGCGCGAGTCGATGATTGCCACCGCGCGGCGGATGAACGCGTCCGCGCTCAACCAGGGCACCTCCGGCAACCTGAGCGTGCGCGTGGAGGACGGCTTCCTGCTGACGCCCACCGGCATGGACTACGACGCGCTGGTGCCGGAGGACCTGGTCCTGATGCGCTTCGACGGCAGCCACGAGGGCCGCCGGAGTCCGTCGTCGGAGTGGCAGCTCCACTTGGACATCCTGGCCGCGCGGCCGGAGGTAGGCGCGGTGCTGCATGCGCACTCCATGTTCTGCACCACGCTGGCGTGCCTGCACCGGGACATTCCCGCCTTCCACTACATGGTGTCCGCGGCGGGCGGCACGGACGTGCGCTGCGCGCCCTACGCCACGTTCGGCACGGCGGAGCTCGCGGCCCACGTGCTGGCCGCGCTGGAGGGCCGCAAGGCCTGCCTGATGGCGAACCACGGCATGGTGGCCCTGGGGAGGGACCTCCCGGCGGCCTTCAAGCTGGCCGTGGAGGTGGAGACGCTGGCCGCCATGTACTGGCGGGCGCTCCAGGTGGGCGAGCCGGTGTTGCTGGACGGCGCGGAGATGGCGCGCGTCCTGGAGAAGTTCAAGACGTACGGCCAGCAGCCGACGCCCCCGTCGCGCGAAGGGTGAGGACCGTCACCTCCGTCGGCACGCCGATGCGGAAGGGCAGCCAGTGCCCCGTTCCGCCGGACACGTAGAGCTGGTGGTCGCCCTGGCGGTAGCGGCCCAGCATGTACTTGAAGGCGAACCAGAAGGCCGGGACGCCCAGGAAGGCCACCTGTCCGCCGTGGGTGTGGCCGGCCAGCGTTAGCCGGGCGCCGCGCTCGGCCGCGAGCGGGAAGAAGTCCGGGTGGTGCGTCAGGCACAGCACCACCTCTTCGGGCGCCACGTCCCGGAAGCTGGCTTCCGCGGACTGCTGCATGCGCTCCGCCTTCACGCGGTGACTGCGGCCGGACATCGGGTAGTCCACGCCCACCACGCGCACGCGCTGGCCGGCGTGCTCGAAGGCATGGGACGCGTCCACCAGCAGGCGCACGGGGCCGCCGCGCGCCTCCACGTCGGCGTAGGCCTGGCGGATGGCCCCCAGGCCGCGCCAGTGCTCGTGGTTGCCCAGGATGGCGAGCATGCCGTGGCGGGCCTCGCACTCCGACAGCGCCGCCATGGTGCCGTCGAGCTGGTCCAGGTCGTCGATGAGGTCCCCCGTCATCACCTGGAGGTCCACCTTGGCGTCGTTCATCGCCTGCACGGCGCTCTGCAGGTACTGGGTGTCGATGAAGGTGCCGACGTGGACGTCCGTAATCTGGCCGATGCGGAACCCGTCCATCGCCGGGGGCAGGCCAGGGAGGTGGATGTCGACTTCGCGGACGGAGAACTGCGTGTAGCCGTTGGCGAGCCCCACCGAGCTCGTCCCGGCCGCCAGCAGCGGCACCGCGCGGCCAGCGTTCGTCAGCAGGTTGCGGCGCGCCAGGTTCACCGGTGGGGCGGGGGTGGCCTGGGGCGCGGTGCGGGGAGGCTCCTGGCGGGCGGGGCGGTCCAGCCACCTGCGCAGCAGGAGGAAGGGCGCGCCGATGAGGACAATCATGATGATGGCGACGGACCAGCCCACGGAGAAGACGCGCAGGGCCGCATCCCCCACGGGGAGCTGCGCGTGCCGTCCGGCCACCGCGGAGTAGAGCCACGCCACCAGGGACAGGAAGGTCCCCAGCGCGAAGACGCCCAGGCGCCCCTTCCGGAGCAGGCCGGGCCACAGGGACCGGAGCACGGCCCAGGCGCCGACGTTGAAGACGAGGAGGAACAGCAGCCTGCCCATTTACGGTGCTCCCTTGGCGTGAAGGGGAGCAGTCATAGCCGGGGCGGGCGACATGCGCCGCAGGAAGTGGCTGAAGGACAGGGGCAGGGCAGTCATCTGGCGGGCGTGTGGGCAATCAGGCGGTGGAGAGGTCTGCTGCCGGGCCGCTCCCTGGATGGCCCCTCTACGCTTGGGGTGGGTGTCCCATTCCTCACCGATCAGTCCCGGCTGGGGCTGGCCATCCGCAGGTGTGCGTGGAGCGTCTCCGTGCGCAGGTAGAGGAACTGGGCATCGCCGAAGGCCAGGGCATCGCCGTCGTTGAGCATCGGCTCCTGGTCCGGCCCCAGCGAGGACGCGTTGACCCAGGTGCCATTCATGGAGCCCACGTCACGTACCGAGCAGTCACCGGCCTGGGGGTGCCACCTCAGCGTCGCGTGGTGCTTGGACACGGATGGGTCGGGCACCACCAGGGAGCAGCCTTCGATGCGCCCCACCGTGAACGCCTGTCCCTCCGCCTCCGGCCGGAGGAAGTGGACCTCCAGGGTATCGAACCCGCGGAGCATGACGAGCAGCCGGTCCACGAGCCGTGTCCGGTGGGCCATGCCCACGGTGCGTGCCTCGCCGAGCCGCATGGCCACCTGTTGGAAGACGGGCTCGGGAGGCTGTTGGACCAGCACGACGCGGCCGGATGCTTCGAGGAAGGCCTCCAGGGTTGCCAGGGCGAACGGGCGCAGTTGCTTGACGGACGGCATGGTGCCCGCACCTTAAACCGCGTTGCACGAAGTTGGCGCCGGACTGCGTCCTTCCCCCGCGGAGTGTCCACCGTCTGTCGGGGGCCGCCGCTGCCTGGAACGTTCGCGGACCTGCCGGCCGCCGACAATCCCGTTCACGAGGGCGTGCGCCAGGACGATGCCGGACGCGAACAGGTGGACCGGTTCCTGCGCCCGGACGCTCAGGTGGAGGTCACCTGCGACGGCATCTGCCTGGGTGGTAACTAGCACCCAGGCAGGCGCTGGCTCCGCGGATGCGCGAGGCGGCTTCGGCGAGCGCGTCGTCTCGCGCATCAGGCCTACGTCGCGGCGTCCGGCTTCAGGTTCTTGAGCAGGTGGTCGCCGTAGTCCTCACGCAGCTTCGTCTTGAGGAACTTGCCGGTGGACGTGCGTGGCACCTGCGGGACGAAGACATAGTCGTCCGGCAGCCACATCTTCGCGAACTGGCCGGTCAGGTGCGCGGTCAGCTCGTCCTTCGTGACCTGCTGTCCTTCCTTCAGTGCCACCGCGGCCAGCGGGCGCTCATCCCACTTCGGATGCTTCCCGGCGAAGACGGCCGCCTCCAGCACCGCCGGGTGCGCCATCAGCGCGTTCTCCAGCGCGACGGACGAAATCCACTCACCCCCCGACTTGATGACGTCCTTGCTGCGGTCGCAGATGCGCACGTAGCCCTGCGAGTCGATGGTCACCACGTCGCCCGTCTTGAACCAGCCGTCCTTCGTGAAGCGGTCCTCGCCCTCGTCGCTGAAGTAGGACGAGGCGACCCAGGGCCCACGCACTTCCAGCTCGCCCATCGTCTCCCCATCCCAGGGCAGCAGCGTGCCGTCGTCGCTGGCGACGCGCGTCTCCACGAAGGGCAGCGCGAACCCCTGCGACGCCCGCGCCGAGGACTTCACCTCATGCGTCGCCTGCCGCAGCGGCCCCTTGAGCTTCGCCATGGTCCCCACCGGGCTCATCTCCGTCATGCCCCACGCGTGGACCACTTCCAGTCCGTGCCGCTGCTGGAAGCCCTCAATCAGCGACGGAGGCGCCGCCGAGCCACCAATCAGCATGGACCGCATGCTGCTCAGGTCCCACTTGTTCGGCGACTGGTCCAGCAACGCAAGGATGCCAATCCAGATGGTGGGCACGCCGCCCGCCATGGTGACTTTCTCCGCGGCCATCAAGTCCAGCAGGGAGGTCGGGTCCAGGTGCGGCCCGGGGAACACCAGCTTCGCGCCCGTGAGGACGGCGTCGAAGGCCAGCCCCCACGCGGCGGCGTGGAACATGGGCACCACCGGCATCACCGCGTCCGCCTCGCGCATGCCCGTCACGTCCGTCATGCAACACGCCAGGGCGTGCAGCACGGTGGAGCGGTGGCTGTAGAGCACGCCCTTCGGATTGCCCGTGGTGCCCGACGTGTAGCAGAGCATCGACGCGGAGTTCTCATCGAGCTGCGGGAAGTCGAAGGCCGGGGACTCGGCTGCCAGCAGCGCTTCGTAGTCCAGCGTCCCCTCCGGCGCGGGGCCCGTGTCCGGCACCACGATGACGTGGCGGATGCCAGGCACCGCGTCCTTGAACTTCTCGAACAGCGGCAGCAGCGAGCGGTCCACCACCACCACGGAGTCTTCCGCGTGCCGCGCGATGTAGCCCAAGTCATTGGGGTGCAGGCGCAGGTTGAGCGTGTGCACCACCGCGCCCATGCACGGCACGCCGTAATACACCTCCAGGTGCCGGTAGTGGTTCCAGCTCAGCGTGGCCACCCGGTCCCCCGCCTTCACGCCCAGCCGCGTCAGCGCGTTGGCCAGCCGGCACGTGCGCGCGTGGAAGTCCGCGTACGTGTAGCGGTGCAGCGACTTGTCCGGGTTTCGGCTGACGATTTCCGAGCGCGGGTAGAACGTCCGCGCGCGCTCCAGCAAGTGGCTCAGCGTGAGCGGGAAATCCATCATGCGGCCTGGCAGCATCGGCACCCTTCCTTGTGGACGGCGTGAGGAAGGGCCGATGCTAGCGGAGCGCGGACCCGTGCTTCATCCACGCTCCGGGATGCCGCGTCGCGTCAGCCGAAGAAGACCTGGGCGACCTCGAAGAACTCCTGCGGGACGCGCTTGAGCTCGCGGGTGGCGTCGGCCAGGTCCACGCTGATGATGTCGTTGCCTCGCAGCGCGGCCATCTTCCCGAACTCGCCGCGGGCCACCATGTCGCAGGCGTGGACGCCGTAGCGGGTGGCCAGCACGCGGTCATGCGGGGTGGGCGCGCCGCCACGCTGGATGTGGCCCAGCACGGACACGCGCGTCTCGAAGCCGGTGCGCTGCTCGATTTCGTGCGCCAGGATGGTGCCCACTCCGCCCAGCCGCGGTCTGCCGGCCTCGTCCAGCGCGCCGCTGGTGACGAGCTGCTCCTGCTGGTCCGAGGACAGCTTGATGCGCGTGCCCTCCGCCACCACGACGATGGAGAAGGTGCGCCCGCCCGCGTGGCGGCGCTGGATGTGCTCGGCCACCTTCGCCAGGTCGGCGGGAATCTCCGGCACCAGGATGACGTCCGCGCCGCCGGCGATGCCCGCGTAGGTGGCAATCCAGCCCACGTGACGGCCCATCACCTCGCAGACGATGACGCGCTTGTGCGACTCCGCGGTGGAGTGCAGCCGGTCAATGGCCTCGGTGGCGATGGAGACGGCCGTGTCGAAGCCGAAGGTGAAGTCCGTGGCGTTGATGTCGTTGTCGATGGTCTTCGGCACACCGACGATGCGCAGCCCTTCCTGCGACATGCGCGTGGCGGCCGACAGCGTGCCTTCACCGCCAATGGCGATGACGGCGTGGATGCCGTTGCGTTCAATGGCGCGCTTGACGCGCTCCAGCCCGTTTTCGACCTTGAACGGGTTGACGCGCGAGGTGCCGAGGATGGTGCCGCCCCGGTGGAGGATGCCAGACGTGGTTTCACGCGTGAGGCGGAAGTGGCTGTCCTCCAACAACCCCTTCCAACCATCGCGGAGGCCCATCATCTCGAAGCCGTGGGCGTTGGCGCGGCGGACGACGGCGCGGATGACGGCGTTCAGGCCGGGGCAGTCGCCCCCGCCGGTGAGCACGGCGACTTTCATGGAGAAACGTTCTATCGCGCCCGGCGCCAGACGCGATGTCCAAGTTTGCCCGAGCGCTCACCTGGGGACCTTCCAGCCGTCTACCCGAACACCGCTGGACGCCGCCGGGCCCAGGGGCGGGCCGCCTCCAACTGGCCCGCGAGCCGGAACAAGGTGGCTTCATCCCCGAAGCGCCCCATGAACTGAACGCCCACGGGCAGGCCGTCCGCGCTCCAGTGGAGTGGCACGCTCATGGCGGGCAGCCCCGCGGTGTTGGCCAGCGGGCAGTAGGAGGCGAAGGCGGCCGCGCGGAGCAGCGGCGCCAGGGGCTCACCCGGTGGCGAGGCGAAGCTGCCCAGCGGCGGCGGGAGCTCGTTGAGGGTGGGCATCAGCCAGACGTCCACGTCGTCGAAGTGACGGAGCGCCGCGCGGCTGTGACGCTGCAGCTCCGCGCTGGCGCGCAGATAGGCGGACAGGCCCTGGTCCAGGCCGTATTGGTAGAGGGCCCAGGTGAAGGGCTCGAAGTGCGAAGCCTCCGGGCTGCGTCCCAGCCGCTCGGCCAGCGCGTCGATGCCGAAGACGACGCCCGCGGTCCACACGGTGATGAAGTGTTGGCCCACCGCGTCATCACCGGGCACTTCCAGGCTGCCCTCGTCCACGATGTGGCCCAGGTCCTCCAGGAGCCGGGCCGCGGCGTGGATGGCGGCCAGGCACTCCGGGTGGATGGCGGCGCCCATGGCGTTGCGCACGGCCACGCGGATGCGCAGGCGGCCCGGGGGCGTGTTGACCTCCTGGGTATAGGGCCGGGCCTTGGCCGGGGCCTGGTACGGCGTCCCGGCGTCCGCGCCGCAGGTGACGTCGAGCAGCGCCGCGCTGTCTCGCACGGAGCGGGTGAGGGCGTGCTCGGTGACGAGCCAGTGGTAGGCGTCCGCGATGTCGCCGCCCATGGGGTTGCGGCCCCGGGTGGGCTTGAGGCCGAAGAGGCCGCAGGCTGCGGCGGGGATGCGGATGGAGCCGCCGCTGTCCGTCGCATGGGCGAAGGGCACCATGCCGCTGGCCACCGCCGCCGCCGCGCCGCCGCTGGCTCCGCCCGGAGAGCGCGAGGTGTCCCAGGGGTTGCGGCAGGGCCCGTGCAGCTCACCCTCCGTGGTGGGCAGCAGGCCCATCTCCGGCGTGTTCGTCTTGCCCAGCACCACCAGGCCGCCGCGCCGGTGGCGCTTCACCAGCTCACTGTCCTGGTCCGGAACGGAGTCCTTCCCGAAGCGCGAGCCGTGGGTGAGCGGTTGCCCCTCCTGGGCCGTGAGCAGGTCCTGGAGCAGGAAGGGAACGCCGGTGAAGGGCCCCGGGGGCAGCGTCCCCCGGGCCCGCTCGCGCGCCGGGTCGAATTGCGTCTGGACGACCGCGTTGAGTGTCGGGTTGTGGCGCTCGATGCGGGCAATGGCCGCATCCACGAGCTCGAGCGGCGTGGCCTCCCGGCGCCGGACGAGCTCCGCCTGTGCCGTCGCGTCGAGACTGACAAAGGGGTCCATGCCCCCGACTCTGTCATGTTTCACGCGGCCTGGAAGCGCACCCGGCGCATGCCTATGTTTCAGGTCCATGCACATCCGCGTCTTCGATTCCGAGCGGGAGGCCGCCGCCGCGTGTGCCCATGGAGGCGCTCACGTTGGGCATGGCCAGCATCGTCCAGGCACGGCAGGCGCTGCTGCTGGCCTTCGGCGAGGCCAAGGCGGAGGCGGTGCGGGGCATGGCGGAGGGCCCCGTGTCCTCCCGGTGCCCCGCGTCGTTTCTCCAGCTCCACCCGGACGTCGAGGTGTGGCTGGACCCGGCGGCGGCCCGCGCGCTGTCCTGAAGAAACTTCAGGCAGTGAACGTGCGATAACCTTCGAGAGGGTCCTCCCAGGGCCCCGCAGCCCTCCATTCCCCCTGGAGCAGCGTCATGTCCTCGATTGGAAGCGCCGGTTCCCGTCCCTCGTCGTCCTCCCAGACTCGGACGGTGGAGCCCAAGGTGGCGCAGAAGGCCCCCGCCGAGGCCAGGCCGGCGCCTTCGGGCAACGCCGTGAAGGACGCGGTCGCCGGGCGCTACCGCGACGGCTTCGACGCCGCGCCGCGCGGGGCGGCCCCTCAGCGCAAGCCGGTGCTGTCGGAGGCGGGCGGCTTCATCGAGAGCGCGGGGCAGCGGCCGGAGGCCCTGGCGTCGGGCACGCTTCCCCCGACGACTCGGGCGGCGGCGCCCACGGTGTCCACCGACGCGGCGGGTCGCACCGTGGTGGACCTCTCCAGTGGCAACGACACGGCCACCGTCTCCCAGACGGCGGACGGCGGGCTCCAGGTGCGCTCGGGCGGCAACACGGTGACGCTCACCGCGGAGCAGGCGCGGACGGCCATCATCCGGGGCGGTGACGGCAATGACACCATCACCGTGGACGCCAGCGTCACCCAGGACGTCCGCATCGAAGGCGGCGCGGGCGATGACACGCTGACGGGCGGCGCGGGCAATGACAGGCTGGACGGCGGCGCGGGCTCCGACATCATCCGGGGCGGCGCGGGCAACGACGTGCTGCGCGGCGCGGACGGCGACGACTACCTGGACGGCGGCGCGGGGGATGACCGGATGTACGGCGGCGCGGGCCGGGATGTGATGTACGGCCTGGACGGCGAGGACCGCATGTCCGGCGGCGCCGGGCGTGACTACCTGGACGGGGGCGCGGGCAATGACTTCGTGTCGGGTGGCGACGGCGATGACCAGGTCCTCGGCGGCCGTGGGGACGACGCGCTGGTGGGCGGCCGTGGCAATGACGCGATTGCCGGTGGCCTGGGCCGAGACACCATCCGCGGCGGCGCGGGCGACGACAAGCTCTACGTCCAGGACGACGACGACGTGCGCAACCTGGAGAGCGGTGACACGCGGCAGGTGGTGGACATGTCCGGCGCGGACACGCTGGGCAGCTCCGTGTCGGTGACGGGCAGCGCGGACTTCACGGCGCGCACGCAGTCGGATTTGGACGCGCTGCGCTCGCTGCCGGAAGGGCAGGCGCTGCTGGCCCGGCTGGATGGCAGTGGCCGCTCGACGACCATCCGCGAGACGAACCGCGGCAACACGGCCGGCGCCACGAACTTCAACGACGGCTACATGAGCGCGGATGGGACGCCGGGCCCTGGCACCGACTCGCAGGTGAACTACAACCCCTCCCGCATCTCGATTGGCGGCGAGGAGTGGATGAACCGCCCGCCCGTGGTGGGCCTCTTCCACGAGCTGATTCACGCCTCGGACTTCGTCACGGGCACGCTGCCGCCTGGCTCGACGGATGGCGTCATCAACGTGGAGCAGTCCACGGTGGGCCTGCCGTATGACCATGACGGCGACCCGAGCACGCCCCGCATCGAGGCGGACCGCTCCACGGAGAACGACCTCCGCGACGAGCTGAACCTGCCGACCCGTCCGCGCTACTGAGCCCCCGGCGAAGGTGACGCATGCGCGCGCCCGGGTGGATAGGATGGAGCCTGGGCGCCGTGTTGCTGCTCGGCTGTGTTCGAGCAGCCGCGGGCCCCATGGAGAGCGGGAGGACACGCGTGGCTGAGGCGGACGTGGAGCTGAAGGTGAAGCCGGTGGAGCGCACCGCGGAGGCGCTGGTGCTCTCCTACGAGGTGCACAACCGCGGCGCGCGGGCGCTCTGGCTCGTGGAGGGCCTGTACGACGAGAGCCCCTCTGGCCAGCGCCAGCTCGCGCCAGAGAAGGCCTACGTGGCGCTGGGCGGCGGCGGCGAGGTGGTGGTGTCGCGGATGCTCCTGCCCTTGCCGGAGAACCTGCTCGTGGAGGCGCCGGAGGTGCCCGCCGTGCACCGCGTGGACGCGGGGCAGACGGTGCGCCGGCGCGTGGTGCTGCCGCTGCCGCTGACGGCGGTGTCGCCGTATGACACCGGGCCGGCGCAGACGCTCCCGCTCGACGCGGTGAAGGCGCTGCGCCTGCGCGTGGGCTACGTGCCAGACGCGCCGGAGCTGAAGCGTCACGCGGCGCGCGACTCCCAGGGCACGGCTTACGAGGTGCCGGAGTTCGGCCAGACGCGCACCGCGCAGCGCGTGCTCGAAAGCGCGCCGCTGCCTGTGCCCACGGAGGCGGCGAAGTAATCCGCCGCCGGGGCGGCCGCGTCGCGGCTCAGCTCCGCCCGTTCGCCACGGGCGCCGCGGACTTCTTCGGCTCCTTCGCCGCGGAGGCCGGGGCCTTCGTGCGCGCCGGAGCCGTGGGCTTCGGCCTGGCCACGGGCTTCACCTTCCGGGGCGGGGGCGGGCGCGTCAGCGCCCACGCCGCGAGCACCTTGGGCACGTAGAACTCCGTCTCCCCATTGCGCGGCACGCGGCCATTCACCGCGCCTGGGCCCGCGTTGTACGCGGCCACCGCGAGCCGCACGTCACCGAAGCGCCGCAGCTGCTGCGCCAGATAGCGCGCGCTGCCGTCAATCGCCGGCGCCGGGTCGAACGGGTCCTTCACGCCCAGCATGGCGGCGGTGCCGGGCATCAACTGTCCGGGCCCCATGGCGCCCGCCGGGGAGATGCGGTGCACGCGCGTCTCCGACTCCACCTGCACCAGCGCGCGCAGCAGCCCCACCGGGAGGCGGTGCTTGCGCTCCGCCGCGTCGATGACGGGCTCCAGCGGCGCGTGTCCCTCCACCAGGCACGAGGGCCGGTGCTCCAGGTACGCGCGCAGCGCGCCCGCCTTGGCCTCCAGGAAGGAGAAGGACAGCGGCGACACGAAGCTGCCGCCCAGCCAGGCCACCGCGACGTTGAGCAGCACCACCGGGGCCAGCGCGCACGGCAGCCACCACGCCCAACCGGGCACCGTCATCCCCGCACGCCGTGCCGCCCGCTTGCGTCCCACCCCTCCACCCTTAGGGGCGCTTGGGGCCCCCGTCCAGCTTCCGGCGCCCGGGACGGGCCCCCGGGGGCAGGCGCAGCCCGTCCAGCACCAGCGTGGTGAGCGCGTCCGGCAGCTCCAGCGGGTTGCCGATGTCCTCCTCGCTCAGCACCGCCAGCAGCAGCCGCTCCACGGCGCCCACCACCGCCAGCCCGCTCACCGCCGGACGGATGGGGCGCAGCAGCCCGCTGGTGTGCGCCTTCTGCGTGATGTCCACTGCGTGACGCGCCACCAGCCGCGCCAGCTCCGCCACCTTCGTCCGCGCCCCCACGGCAGGCCCCCGGGACTCCTGGAGGTACAGCCGCACCACGCCCGGGTACTGGAGGAGCGCGCCGGCAATCACCGCCGCCACCGCGCGGTACGCGTCGAACATGGCCTCCACGTTGCGCGCCTCCGCCAGGGCGTGGCCACACGTCTCCAGCCCGGCCAGCAGCTCGCGGCGCACCGGCTCCAGCAGGCCGTCCACCAGCGCCGCCTTGTCGTCGAAGTACCGGTAGAACGTCCCCTTGGCCACCCCGGTCGCCTGGGTGATGTCGTCAATGGTGACGCCCTCCAGGCCCCGCTCCAGGAACAGCTTCAGCGCGGCGGCCTCCAGCGCCTGCGCCCGCTCCCGCCGGTGGGCCTCGCGGCGGCCTCCAGGCCGGGCGGGCGGCTTGTCCGTCTCCTGGGCGTCATCCGCCCGCGTGCCATCCCGGCTCGCCATTGCCGTGCGCTCCCGTCCGTTGCGCGGTAGAAAAAGAGTGACCAGATAGTCATTATGGGCAGCGAAGCGTCGGCCACGCGCTTCGCCGGAGGCGATCATGATCGGCATCCCCCTGGGCTGGGTTTACTCCAATTTCGGTGAATGGGTCCTTCACAGGTCGGTCCTGCACGGCCTGGGGAAGAACCGGAAGAGCTTCTGGAGCTTCCACTGGCATGAGCACCACCAGAAGTCGCGGCGCCACGAGATGGTGGATGACCAGTACATGCGCTCGCTGTGGAGCTGGTCGGCGCAGAGCAAGGAGCTGATGGGGCTGGCGGTGCTGGCGCTGGCCCACGCGCCGCTGTTGCCGGTGGCGCCCTTCTTCGTGGGGACGGTGTGGGCCTGCGCGGCGAACTACTACTTCGTCCACCGGCGCGCGCACCTGGACCCGACGTGGGCGCGTGAGCACCTGCCGTGGCACTACGACCACCACATGGGCAAGGACCAGAACGCGAACTGGTGCGTGACGCACCCCTTCTTCGACCTGGTCCTGGGCACGCGGCGCGAGTGCCTCAACGTGCAGCCGCCCGCGTCCCAACAGCCCGCCGAACCGCCGGCGCCCGTGGAGGCCCGGAAGCGCGCGCCAGCGGCTTCCGGGCTCCGTTAGCGGCGGGCGGCCTCAGAACACCAGGTCGAAGTAGTTGGCGTGCGCCTTCACGCCCGCGCAGGCGCGCACCGCGGCGGACCAGTCCTCGGAGGGCAGCGTGCCCCGGGCGTCGAAGATGAACTCGAGCTCGGGCTCCCGGGCCAGGTCCAGGAGGTCCACCGTGCCGGTGCTGGTGAGCTGAATCGTGCGCGTGGGCGCGGTGCTGGTGCGCGTGTACTCACCGATGACGTGGGTGTCGTTGGAGCCCGGCTGGCGCACGGAGACGCTGGCGCGCTCCACGCCGCTCAGGTCCGTGTCGGCCGTCACCTCGAAGAGGCGCAGCCGAAGCTCCGTCTCCACGTCCGTCTCCTCGGGCAGCGGGTCGGCGAAGTCGCCCAGCGGGAAGGTGAAGCTGCGCTCCACGTTGACGGTGAGCGGCAGCGCCGCGGGGAAGGACAGGTCGCGCTCCGTCTTGCAGATCTCCTCGGCCTCGGCCTCGATGAAGAAGAGGGAGTCGCAGCCGGTGGTGAGCAGCGCCAGGCTGGAGAGCAACAGGATGCGGAAGGAAGTCGTTCGCATGGTTTGGAAGCTCCTGGCTCAGAAGAGGTAGAGGATGAAGCCCAGCTTCACGGAGGGCAT
Source organism: Myxococcus sp. SDU36 (assembly GCF_030168875.1). NCBI lineage: Bacteria > Pseudomonadati > Myxococcota > Myxococcia > Myxococcales > Myxococcaceae > Myxococcus > Myxococcus sp. SDU36. Next base: position 5,248,187 of record NZ_CP077414.1, on the reverse strand, counting down.
GGTGGCGCGCACGGACAGGTTCCTCGCCGTGACGTCCGGGTCATCCGTGGCGTCCTGGAGCAGGGCGCTCGCGTCGTCCACGCCCATGTCCACGTAGCTGAGGCCCAGGTGCAGGAAGAAGTTGAAGCGGCTGGCCGCGCCCACCTCCAGGCCCACGCTGCCGGTGACGTAGTTGTACGTCACGTCGCGAACGGCCGCGCTGGCCCGGCTCGGTGTCGCGCCCAGCCAGTCCACCACCTCGTTGTAGTCCGAGCCGAAGTAGTGCCCCGCCTCCACGTTGAAGGACGGCGCCAGGAAGGTCTGCATCGGCAGGATGCTCAAGCCGCCGCGCAAGCCGAAGCTGAGCGTGTTGGTGGTGGGGCCCGCTTGCAAACGCAGCCACGGCAGCGGCCGCAGCACCGCGGACAGGCCCACGCCGTGCGGCGCGCCCGCGTCCAGCATGAGGCCGAAGCGGTGGGGGGTGTCCGACCCCTCCTGCGCCAGGGCCGGTGTCGCGGCCCCCAGGCCCAGGGCGCACGCGAGCGCCGCGCCGTGCCGCCCCAGGAGGAAGGTCCTTCGTCGTCTCGTCGAGGATGTCGCCATCGTCATGTCGTGTTCCAGGGTGTTCCGGCCCGGTGGCCATCATTCGCGCGACCGGGCGGAAAAAGAAGCGGCGTCAGGGAAAATGACGGCGGGAGACTGCCGCTTCCGCGCTGGTATCCGACATTGGCGGCCCAGGGCCGCCGGTAATTCAGGGCTCTGTCGTCCGATTGGCGGCGAGCCCGATGACGTTGACCATCAACTCCTTGATGCGGCGCGGCTTCTCGCCGCCGTTGTCGCGGAGGATGAGGTCGATGTCGTCGTCGGCCCGGTGGTACTCGGGGATGAGGTCTCCGCCGCCGTTGGGGTTGGACAGGCCTTCGAACATGAAGAGGACGTCCTCGCCCTTGCGCCCGAAGGACGCGCCGTCCTGCCGGTCGCGGAACACGTTGATGTCCTGGTTGATGCGGTCGAACGGGTCGTCGAGCTTCGCGTTCGCCTGCGCCAGCACCTCCCGGAAGTAGTTGGGCTGGCCCCGGGAGTTGGTGTCCACCACGGACAGGCGCTGGTCATCCCAGCGGCCCACCATGTCCACGTTGATGACGCCGGCAATCTCCTCCATGCCGAGCCCCGGAATCGGGTGGTCCACGAAGTACTGCGAGCCCACCAGGCCTTTCTCCTCGGCGCCCGTCCACAGGAAGAGCACGGAGCGGTCCAACTCGCCGCGCTTCGCCGCCTCCGCCAGCTCCGGCACCGCCGCCATCAGCACCGCGCTGCCGGAGGCGTTGTCGTCCGCGCCGTTGAGGACGTTGCCGCGCCGGTCCACGCCGTCGTGGTCCAGGTGCGCCATCACCACGATGACCTCGTCCTTGTTCGGCCCCGAGCCCTCCAGCAGCGCCATGGTGTTCACCGCCTGCCCGGACGCGGAGGCCAGCTGGCGCAATTCCTCCACGCCGCGCTGCGCGCCCTCGCGCGGCGGCGTCAGGGGCAGGCCGCGCGCGTCCATCGCCTTCTCGTACTTCTGGTTGAGCAGCGCGAGCGTCTCCTTGGGCATGTTGTCGTCCAGGTAGAAGCCGCCCTCGAACAGCTCGTGTCCGTAGGTGTTCGGCGTGTGGACGTGCTCGCCCGACTCGCCGCGCACCCCGGGCCGGCCCGCGAACGAGTACACGTCGAAGCGCTGCTCGAAGGTGTTGTCCGGGTTGCTCGTGTTGGGGCCGACGAGGCCGTACTTCTGCACATGCTGCTGCACGTACAGCGACGCGGCGTCCAGCCCGGCCGACGGGCTGTCGCGGCCCTGGAGCGCGTCCGAGGACAGGTACGCGATGTGCGTCATCGGGTCCGAGTCCACCGCGACGCTGTCCACCTCCGGCTCCGGCGCGGGCTCCACCGGCGCGGTGGGCGGCGGTGTGGGCACGGTGCACACGAGCGGCCGGGGCGCGCGGGCCGACGACTCGAAGCGGTCCGCGTTCCATCCGGGAGGCGCGCTGGTGGGCTTCGCCGGGGCTTCGGAGGCCCGGGCGTCCTTCGCCACGGTGGCGCGCGGCGCAAGGGAGGGGAGAGGACGCGGGCTGTCGCTGACTTTCGTGGCCATGGTGGAGGAATCCCGGTGCGCGTGGGGGTGGCGCGTCCTGGAATTATCCGTCTCAGCCGTCCGGGAGTTGTGCGCCTTCTTTTCCCCTGTCATTGCCGGGGGTTGTTGAAGGCCGGACGTCGCTCCGCCCCGCCGGTCAATTCCAGCACCTGGAAGCCGGTGACACGTTGCAAGTCCGGAAAGCACCGGGCTGCGAGTGGCCCGAGTCGACCGGCCCAGGACGGGGGGTCCGGATGATCGACGAAGTCGATCAACGTTTGAAGGCGTGGGTGGGCCGCATCGCCGGCGATGTCCAGGTGTTCCTGGGCGTGCCGGACCGCGAGTCGCTCGAGCGAGGCGTCTGCCTGTACCTGCTGGAGCTGGGGCCCGCGCCTCCGCTCCGGAGTGGGGGCGGGGGGCGCGTGCCGCTGCAGATTTCGGTCTGCTACCTCATTACCGCCGGGGCGGAGTCCCCGGAGCGGGCGCACCGGCTGCTGGGTGAGCTCGTCTTCGCGGCCATGGAGGAGGCGGACTTCGAGGTGGAGCTCACGCCGGTGCCCACCACGGTGTGGGCCGGGCTGAGGACCGCGCCGCGTCCCTGCTTCCGCCTGCGTGTCCCGGTGCGGCGGGAGCGCGCGATGCCCGTCGTCCACCGGGTGCTCTTCCCCGCCACGCCCCTGGCCACGCCGACGCCCGCGGAGGCGCTGCTGGGCTGTGTCGTCGGGCCGGGCGACGTGCCGATTCCGGGCGCGCTCGTCGAGCTGCCCACGCTGAAGCTCACCACGCGCACGGATGCCAAGGGCTGCTTCCGTTTTCCCAGCGTCCCCCCCGTGGCCACGCTGGGGCGGCTGGAGGTGCGCGCCAAGGGTGAGCTGCTCGAACTGGGCCCGGAGGTGCTCGCGGCGGAGCCCCAGCCGCTGCTCATCCGCCTGCCGCTGAAGGAGGAGTGACATGCCGCAACGCCACCCGTCACCTGTCACCGCGCCGAACCCTGCTCACGGGTCGCTGGAGACGTCCTGGATTGATGAATGGGGCATGGCGCCCGAGGCGTCCTCCCCTGATGCGTGGAGCGCGAGGCTGAAGGCGTCCGCCTCCGGTGCGCCTGATGCGTGGCGCGTGGGCCCCGTGGCGTCCATCCCCGGAGTCTCCGAAGCGTGGGGCGCGGGGCTGGAGGAGACGGTCTCCGCCGTGCTCGACGCGTGGGACTCAGGGCAGGTGTCCATTGTCCCCGCCGCGCTCGACGCGTGTGGCGCGGGGCCGGAGGGCACTGAGGCGTGGGGCGTGGGGCCAGGGATGTTCGCGGCCCATGCGCTGGGCCCGGCGGCTCGGGGCCTCTGGGCGGCCACGTCGGAGGCCTGGGAGCGCGGCGCGCCTCCTCCCGTGGCCAGCGAAGGAACGCGACGTCGAGGCGGATGATGGAACGGACAGCCTTTCGCGGCAGGCCGGGCGACGGGGGGGCCGCCGGGCTTGAGGCGGGAGCGCTGGCCTGACGCGCTCAATGCCGCACGGTCCTCCAAGAGAGCAGGTCGATGTCTCGCGTCTTCGATGTCTCCGCAGTCACGGACACCCTTCGTCTGTCCCCGAAGGGGGCGGGGGAGGCCGTCCTCCACGTCATCAACGCCTCGCGTGCCCCCGTGCGCGCGCGCCTCTCGGTGGTGCCTGAGGCAGGCGCCCGGCGCGAGTGGCTCGTCCTTGAAGGCGATCCCCAGCGCGACTTTCCTCCGACGGGCGCGCAGCGCGTCGTCGTCCGGGTCCGCGTGCCAGCGGGGACGCCACCGGGCCACTTCACCTTCCACCTGCGCGTGGAGGACCGCGACGCTCCCGACGCGCGGTTCGCGCAGGGGCCCGCCGTCACCGTCGAGGTGGTCTCCTCGCCGCCCGCCCAAAGGGCGTTCCCCATGAACTGGGCCGTCGTGGCGGTGGGGACGTTCATCCTGCTCGGGACGCTGGCCTCCCTGCTCGCCGCGGACAGGGCGCGGCAGCCCGGCCCTGGGGCGCCCTGTCCGGATGGGCATTGTGGCAAGGGGCTGACGTGCGCGAAGCAGCGCGACGGGGGCGTGTGCCTGGCCTCGCGAGGCCAGCCCTGCGAGGCGGGCTCCCAGTGCATCACCGGCTTCTGTGAGCCCGGCGTGGGCTGCACGGTGCCGCTGGGGAAGGACTGCGCCTCTCCGGAGGACTGCCCGGGCGCGCTGACGTGCGCCGACGTGCTGGGCTCGTCCGTCTGTCTCCTCGAGCCGGAAGAGGCCTGTGAGAATGACCGCGACTGCGCCAGCTTCTTCTGCACCCCGGAGCGCAAGTGCAACCGCGATGACGGACGCTGTGACAGCAACGCCGAATGTCAGTCGCCCACGCAGTGTGGCGCGACGAAGCTGTGCCAGCTCCCGGATGGACAGCCGTGCATGCGGCACGAGGCCTGCCTCTCCGGCTACTGCTCGGAGACCTGCCAGGTGTCGCCAGAGTCCTTCCAGTGTGAGTCACCGTGCCCCGCGTACACAGCCTGTGTGTCGGGGAGCTGCGTCTCCGTGGAGGGCGAGCTCCTCAACCAGAACATGCTGCTGACGGCGCCCCGCATCCTCAAGGGCATCCGGGAGCTGCGCATCCAGCAGGGCACCCGGCCGTAGCCGGTGCGTGTCACCGCGGCGCCGGCCGCACCGCCTCGCCAATGTCCACCAGCCGCCGCACCTGCGCTTCGCTCAAGCCCAGGTGCCGCGCGGCGCCCGGGAGGTCCCCCGGGACGAAGGCGCGCATGGCCCGGGGACTGAACCAGTTGAAGAGCGTCACGACGCCGCGGACCAGCGAGGACTCGGTGAACACCGCCGTGGGCGGAATGACGTAGTCCTTGGGCACCTGGTTGAGCGCCTGTTGCCGCTGGGTGGCGCTGGGCCCGGGCCCTTCGGCCAGGACGAGCTGCGCGGTGGCCGTGTCCCGGTGACGGGCGATGAGCTCGCAGTAGCGCGCCCAGTCGTCGGGGGCCGGTGGCTGCGCGTTGTGCGCCACCACCAGCACCGTGCCGACAGTGGCCAGCCCCAACGTCCGGCTCCGCACCACGTCCTGGATGTCGGGCGCGTCGAGCTGGACGGGAGCTGTCATCGACGCGTCTCTCCGTGGGGGGCGGACATGCCGGAGTGTTCCTCCCCCTGGTGCCATGCGCAACCCGTATTTATTGAAATACTAGTTAATCCGGCTCCAGAGGTGAGGCGCTGGAGGTGCGGCGTTTGGCTACCGGGTGGGGACGCTGCGCTTGCTCGCGGACACCACCGGTTGCACGACGAGTCGAATCGTAGAAGTCGTCGGCCACAAGGGGCCGCATCCGCAGCGGTATCATGAACGCGTCCAGGAGCGGCTGCTCGAAGCGTTGGGGAGCTGCCGGAAGGTGGCAGATTGCCGCAAGGCCCTCACGGTTGAGCTTCGCAGGCTCGCCAAGGATGCCGTGACCCAAGGGACGGAAATCCACAGGCTTTTGACTCAGGGCAAGTGACGCAGTGAGGAAGTTCACCATGTCGAATCACTCTCGATACTTCAGGCTCAAGGGAGACGTACAGGCCGGTAACTGGTACCTGGGAGAACCATTGACCAGACAGGGCCGGGAGCCGGAAGACATCAGGGAGTTTACTTCTGGACGGCCCTTCCGAGGTGATGGCCGCCTGACGCTCTCTATTCGTGAGCCTGGGTGTCGGCGCGATTTCAGCATGGCAGGCGTCGGCATGACTCCCGTTGTCCACGTCAGGGTGGCCGCCATCTTCGCGGAGCTGGCGCCCAATGATGTGCAAATGATACCTGTAGCTCTCAAAGGATACCCAGACGAATATCAAATCCTCGTTGCTACGAAGGTTGTCCGGTGCATTGACGACAATGCATCAAGTGAAGTGGAGTTCTGGCTGCCAGAGGATGAGAGACCGGACAAGCTCGGCCAATACCGAAACGTGGTTGATATGCGGATTGACCGCACGAAGGTGGGCGACGCCAAGGTCTTCCGCACCTGGGGGTGGACAGTGGCCCTCATCGTCTCGGAGGACATCAAGGCAGCCCTGGAGCGTGCGCAGGTCACGGGAGCAAAATTCGAGGAAGTCTAGACTGCGCGTTCCGCCGAGGCGCGAGTGCCCGTCCCCTCGGCCCGCCGTCAGCGCTGCCGACGCTCAGCTCCAGACCCACCCTGTTATTCAAATTGCATCTGGCGTTGCCAGCAGCCGGCGTCTAGTCGAGGATGAGCTCCACCATCAGGTCATCCTCGGGGTCCTCCTGGATGGACGCGTCCGAGTCGTCCACGTCGTCGCCCTTGAGAGAGAATCCAGCGGGCGTCTGTCCGCCGATGCAGGGAATCGTGCGGGGCGAGGTCCCCACGCCGTCGCCATCCGCGTCGGGGTACAGCACCACCCAGCGGAAGCGCGCGGCGTCCGTGTCATCGCAGTCGTTGCCGGTGGCCTGGGTGAAGTAGGGCTGGGGCAGTGACGTACCGGTGCACACGGCCCCTACTTCGGGCTGGGTGTGTCCATCCGCGTCCCGGTCCACATGCGCGTAGGCCACCTGGTGCCAGCGCGCCGCGTCTTCCTCCGCGCAGTCCGTCCCCTGGGCCGACCACGGCGCGGGCACCGTGCCATCCGTGCACAGCGCGACAGCGTCCCCTGCGCCCACGCCGTCTCCGTCCGCGTCCGTCCACGCCTGGACGGAGGTGTGGACGCTCCGGTCCGCGTCGTCGCAGTCGCTCCCCCGGGGCAGGGTGGCGTAGCCGGCTGGAAGCGTCGCACCCGCGCACAGCGTGCCTGCTTCGGGCAGGGTGAAGCCGTCCCCATCCGCGTCCCGATGCGCGTAGGCCAGGTCCTGCCAGCGCGAGGCATCCACCGCGTCACAGTCCGTGTCCACCGCAGAGAAGCCCTGGGGCATCGAGCGGCCCGCGCAGACGCTCTGCCGGGCGCCCGCGCCAGCGCCGTCACCATCCGTGTCCGGGAACACGCTCCAGCTCACCATGCGGCTGGCGTCGCGGTCGTCGCAGTCGTCCCGGGTGGGCCATTCGGCGTGGCCCTGGGGGAGCTGCGTGCCGCTGCACACCACGCCTTGCTCCGGGACGGTGTCGCCGTCGCCATCCGCGTCCCGATGCGCATACGCGCGCCACTGCCACCGCGTGGGGTCCTCCGGCGCGCAGTCCTCCGCGTCCAGGGCGTAGCCGGGTGGGGCCGTGCGGCCCATGCACTGCGTCTGAGGCTCGCCGCTGCCGAAGCCGTCTCCATCCGCGTCCGCGTAGACGGTGCGCTCCGTCCAGCGCGCGGCGTTCGCGTCATCGCAGTCCAGCCCGTTGGCGCTCAGGGAATAGCCCTGGGGCAGCCGGTCGAGGCCGCACAGCCTGCCTTCCTCCGGCACCGTGTAGCCGTCCCCGTCCGCGTCCCGGTGGGAGTACGTGAGCCAATGGGCGCGAAGGAGATCGTCGGGCGCGCAGTCTCCGTCCACCGCCACATGGCCTGGAGGCGGCCGTCTGCCGGCGCAGTGGGACACGGGCTCGCCGCTGCCCACGCCGTCGCCATCCGGGTCCGGCCATGCCCAGGTGGCTTCCGAGACGCGGGCGTCATGGTCATCACAGTCCGGCGGGCCGGCCTCCGCGCGGTAGCCCACGAGCGTGTCGCCCACGCACAGCGCCAGCGGGCCCTCTCCGGTCGCGCCGTCGCCGTCCAAATCGGGGTAGAGCCCGGTCTGCTCGCGCCAGCGGGACGCATCGGCGGGCGCGCAGTCACCGCCTTGAGGGCTCAGTCCCGCGGGGAGCCGCTGGCCCACGCAGCTCTGGATGGAGGGGCCCGCGCCCACGCCATCCAGGTCCGCGTCTACATGGCCTGCCAGGAACCGCCAGCGCGTGCCATCGCCGGGCGCGCAGTCCAGGGCGTCGACGACACCATCACCGTCCGAGTCCTGCTCCGGGCTGTCGCCATCCGCGCAGCCCGCCAACGTCACCATGGCCAGCGTCAACGCCAGCCATGTCCGTCCAATCATCCCCATGGAAGCCGTCCGTTCCGTCAGCGTGTCCGTGGGGCGTTCAGGGAAGGCGGGTCAGCTTGCAGGTGGCTGAGTAGTTGGACGCAGGAATCCGGACGGTGAGGTGGAAGCGCCCCGGTCGGGTCATCAGGAGCAGCGCCATCCGGTCACACCGCGCGCCAAAGCCCTGCTGGGATTCGTAGTTCCCGACTGCCGACCAGAAGCTGATGGTCCGGGGGGTCGCCTCTCCCTCCAGGATTCCCGTCACTTCGAAGCCACTGAGGGAGTAGGCCATGACTGCATCCACTGTCGTGAAGACGTAGGACGTGCCGTATTCGGCGTCTTCCGCCATCGCGGAAGGGGCCAAGGTCAGGGCAGCGACAACGGAAGCGGTCCGGACAAGACGCGAGAACGACGGGAACATGGGGGCTTTCCTCGAAGCGGGCACGGGAGATGGCGGAACTTCCGCCCTGTGCCCACGCCTTATACGCACCCGCCCCGTTTTCTTGGGTGGCGAACGGGTCGTGCTGTCCGGAGTGACACCCAACTCGTGCTGCACCTTGTCACCGCCGTGAGGCTGCAATACGCCTAGAGGCATGTCCACCGCCGCGCTCCCCGCCGACTTCCTCCAGGCCATCACCGAGGGCTTCCCCGCCGACTTCCTCACCCGGGAGCCAGGGGACCTCCAGGAGTACGGCCGCGACTGGACGCGCGTCTACACGCCGGCCCCCGCCGCGGTGGCGCTCCCTCGGACGACGGACGAGGTCGCCCGGCTGCTGGCCCTGTGCCACCAGCACCACATCGCCGTGGTGCCCTCCGGCGGACGTACGGGACTTGCCGGCGGCGCGGTGGCGGCCCGGGGCGAGCTCGTCCTGTCGCTCCAGCGCATGACGCGGATGGGGCCGGTGGACCTGCTCGGCAACACGGTGCGCGTGCAGGCGGGCGCGGTGACGGAGGCCGTCCACCACCACTGCGCGGAGCACGGCCTCACCTGGCCCGTGGACTTCGCCTCCAAGGGCTCCAGCACGGTGGGCGGCAACATCGCCACCAACGCGGGCGGGGTGAAGGTCATCCGCTACGGCCTCACGCGCCAGTGGGTGCTGGGGCTCCAGGTCGTCACGGCGCAGGGGGAGGTGCTGGAGCTCAACGGCGCGCTGGAAAAGAACAACACCGGCACGGATTTGCGCCAGCTCTTCATCGGCAGCGAGGGCACCCTGGGCGTCATCACCGAGGCCACCCTCAAGCTCACCCCGCTCCCCGGCCCGCAGGACGTGTTCCTCTTCGCGGTGCCGGACGTGGCGGCCGTGCTGCGCCTGTTCCGCGACGCGCGCAGGCAGAGCGCCTTCAGCATCTCCGCCTACGAGTTCTTCACCGACAGGTGCATGGCGCGCCTGGGCCGCCACCGCAAGCTGCGCCCGCCCTTCGAGACGCCCAGCGCGTGCTACGTGCTGCTGGAGGCGGAGGCGAAGGACGCCGCGGCGGTGGAGGGCTGGCTGGGCTCGCTGTTCGAGCGCGAGCTGGTGACGGACGGCGTCCAGGCCCAGGGCGCGGCGCAGGCGGCGGAGCTGTGGGCGCTGCGCGAGGGCATCAGTGAGAGCCTCTCCGCCACCGGCCTGCCGCACAAGAACGACATCTCCCTGCCGGTGGCCGGGCTGGAGGCCTTCTGCGCGGAGCTGGAGGCCCTCTTCAGCGCGCGTTACCCGGGCTGGGAAATCTGCCTCTTCGGCCACATTGGCGACGGCAACCTGCACGTCAACGTGATGAAGCCGGACGCCATGGACAAGGCGGAGTTCCTGGCCCACGCGAAGCAGGCGGACCCCACGATGTTCTCGCTGGTGCGCAAGCACGGCGGAAGCATCTCCGCCGAGCACGGCGTCGGCCTGCTGAAGAAGGACTACCTGGGCTACTCACGCGCGCCGGCGGAGCTGGCCCTGCTGCGCACCCTCAAGCGGGCGCTGGACCCGCAAGGCATCCTCAACCCGGGCAAGGTCGTGGATGCCTGAGGGCGCCGGACGTCAGGACAGGATGCGCGTCTTGATGTCCGTCTCCAGCCCGGCGATGGCCTCGCACACCGGGGTGGACACGTCCTGGTCCAGGTCCATCAGCAGGTAGCCGATGTTGGCGTCCGTGCTGAGCACCTGGGCGTGGATGTTGGCGTTGAGGTCGGAGACGATGCGGTTGATGTCGCGCAGCACGCCCGGGATGTTGCGGTGCACGTTGAGGATGCGGTGCGTGCCCGGGATGAGCGGCGCCTCGATGTGCGGGAAGTTGACCGCGCCCGTGCTGGCGCCCGACTTGAAGTACTTCACCAGGCTGGTGGCGACCTCCTTGCCAATGGAGGCCTGGGCCTCTTCCGTGGACCCGCCGATGTGCGGCGTCAGGACGACGTTGGGCAGACCCTGGAGCGCGGTGACGAAGCCGTCCGAGTTGCTCTCCGGCTCCTCCGGGTAGACGTCCACCGCGGCCCCGCCCAGGTGCCTGGACTGGAGCGCCCGCGCCAGCGCGTCGATGTCCACCACCGTGCCGCGGCTGGCGTTGATGAGGCAGGCGCCCTTCTTCATCTGGGCAATCTGGTCAGCGCCCATCATCAGGTGCGTGGTGGGCAGCGCGGGCACGTGGAGGGTGACGAAGTCGGAGGCGCCGAGCAGCTCCTCCAGCGTGACGGCCGGCTGCGCGTTGCCCATTGGCAGCTTGGTCATCACGTCGAAGTAGAGGACGCGCATGCCCAGCGCCTCGGCGATGATGCCCAGCTGCGAGCCGATGTGGCCGTAGCCAATGATGCCCAGCGTCTTGCCGCGCACCTCATGGCTGCCGGTGGCCACCTTGCGCCACTGGCCCGCGTGGACCTCCCGGCTGCGGTCGAAGAGCTGCCGCGTCAGGATGATGACTTCCGCAATCACCATCTCCGCCACGCTGCGCGTGTTGCTGAACGGCGCGTTGAAGACGGGGATGCCGTGCGTGTTGGCGGACGTCAGGTCCACCTGGTTGGTGCCGATGCAGAAGGCGCCAATGGCCAGCAGGTTCTCCGCGTGCGCCAGCGCCGCGAGCGGCACCGTCGTCTTGCTGCGGATGCCCAACAGGTGCACCCCCTTCAGCCGCTCCGCCAGCTCGTCCGGCTTGAGGGCGGACGAGGCGCGCTCCACCTGGAAGCCCTCCGCGGCCAGCATCTCCCCCGCGGACGGGTGGATGTTCTCCAGCAGCAGGGCTCGGAAGGGGCCGTCACTGCTGATGGCGCGCGTCGGAGAGGGCGGGAACTGGGGAGTGCTCATGGCGCCTTGCGTTAGACCTGGACTCCGGGGCTGTCAAGGGTGGGATGGGGCCTGCCTGCTGCCCGTCCATCACTGCGCGGGCCGCGGCGGGCAATGACCGTGGACGGCCCGACGCGCCAGCGGGGCGGCCACTCCGTGAAGAGTGACGCGCCCCGCGGTGCCCACCTGCTGCGTGGCGTGTGACTACTGGACGGTCCAGCCCACCGTGCCGCTGCAACTGGTGTTGCCGTAGCAGCCCGCGTGGAGCTGGTACGTGCCGCCCGCGCCCGCCGGCACCGTATAGGTGACGTGGGACAGCGAGCCGCACCCGGCGCCGTCGTCGTTGAACTTCACCTGCGTGCCGGCGGCGTTGTACAGGCGGATGAACGAGTCACCCGTGCCGGAGGCGCCCGCCACGTTGCAGGTGCCGAAGGCGAGGCGCTGGCCCGCCGTGAGGGTGACGTCCTCGTGGGTGGTGTTCTGCCGCGCGCTGTTGGAGTTGACCGAGCTGTAGCTGAACGTGCCGGAGGTGGCTGGCGGGGTCGCCGTGCCGATGGTCCACGTCACCGTGCCGCCGCAGCTGGTATCCGCGTAGCAGCCCGCGATGATTTCGTACGTCCCGGCCGCGCCGGCGGTGAACGTCACGTTGGAGCCGCGGCCCGTGGCGCAGCCGTCATCGTTGGAGGCGACCTCGATGCCGCTGGGGCCATTGACGCGCAGCCACGTGTCGCCGGTGAAGCTGGCGCCCGTCAGGCCGCAGGTGCCCACCGTGAGGCTCTGGCCGGCGGTGAGCTCCACCGCGTGGCGGGTGGTGTTCACGGTGGCGTTCTGGGTGTTGCTGGCCGTGAAGTCGAAGGACGTCGGCGGCGGCGGCGTGGTGTTGCACAGCCGGGCGCTGGTGTTGGCGGCGCAGAACGCCTCGATGGCCGGGTGGACATAGGTGATGGACTCGCCGCTGCACCCGCTCTCCGAGCACACGTTCACGACGCGGCAGCTGCCCTGGGTGACGTAGTCGTCGGCGCCACGCACCAGGACGCCGGCGATGGTGCGGTCCGTCATGTCATAGACGGCGGAGCCGGAGTTGCCGGCGAAGGTGTCGGTGGTGGCGACGAAGTAGTCCAGCGTGCTGGCGCGGCCGTTGCGCACACTGCCGCCCGAGTCAATCTTGAGCGGGATGCCGCTGCCCGAGCCGATGACGGCCACGTTGGCGCCCACCGCCATGGCGGTATTGCCCGCCCGGATGGGCGCGGGCGTGAAGCGCGGCGTCGCCGGGCGGTCCAGGCGGATGATGGCGTAGTCCAGGGTCCGGCCGTTCGAGGTGTTGTTGCGTCGCACGACAATCTCCTTGCAGCTGAAGATGTCCTGCGTGGTCATGGTCTGCAGGGCGTTCGCGCCGGGCCGATAGAAGTTGAAGGCCCACTTGAAGTCCTGGCAGTCGGCCGCGCCAGTCACACAGTGGCCGGCGGTCAGCAGCAGGTCGTCGTCGATGAGCGTGCCCGAGCAGTAGCCGGGCGACGGGTCGTCGATGAAGCGCTGGCCCGGGCAGAGGTTGAGCCAGTCGCCCAGGGTGATGCTGTCGAAGACGACGTTGTTGGGGTCCGAGTCGTCAATCTCGTACGGGTCCACCATGACGGCGCTGGCCTGCATGGCGTACTGCCGCAGGGTGGCGTCGGGGTGCGCGTACACGTCCATCCGGTCGTCGGTGCCATAGACGACGGGCTGCTCGGTGGAGCCGCTGCCAGCGGGCTCACCCTCCGAGGCCGGCCCACAGGCCGCGACGGAGAAGGTACACAACAGCGCGCCGAGCAGCTTCCTGCGGGCGTCGGTCCGGGGGATACGCATGAGACAACCACTCCTACGGGAGATGTGAGGCCCACCCCCGTCAGGGGTGAGCCAGCGCAATATAGGTGAAAAAAGGCGTTCCTGCTGTCGGCAGGCGCACAGGCCGCCGCGAGCCTCAGTCCGCGTCGGGGTCGCGCAGCCACTGGAGGGCCTCCCCCCGCGTCTCGAAGGTGCGGGTGGGGATGCTCAGCATGGCGCGCTTCGTCATCCGCCAGGCCTGGAGCCCGGAGGGGGCATCCGTAACGACCCGGGCGGAGCGTTTCATGCCGTGGAGCTGGGCGAAGGCGTTGAGGCTGGCCATGGCCGTCACCACGTCGCTGGGCATCACCCGGAGCTGGGACTGGTCCACCAGGGCGGACCACTCACCGTCCAGGTCATTGATGGCCTTCTTCACGTCGGCCAGGTACTCGGCCAGGTCCGCGGTGGTGACTTGCGGGGGATAGACAACCTCGAGGATGCGGTCCTGCGCGTGAACGGTAATCTGGAATGGCATGACGGTGACGGGCTCCGGGCGGGCGCGCCATCCTAGCCGCCGCCGGTGACACGTCTAGAGCGGGGGGCGGATGGCGGCGCCTTCCCGGCCCTGTCCGGAAGGGCCGGAAATGTCAGACCCACCTGGTACTGACGTCCCTGCCGCTGCTCCGGTACCGGCGCGCCGAAGGGGCGCGACGGCGGCTGCACCCGGCAAGGGGGTTTCATGAACACGAAGTTGTACGTCCTGGGCGCGGTGCTGGGCGCCGCCCCGGGCCTGCTGCCGGGGGTGACGCCACCTCCAGACGCGAAGGACGCGCTGGAGACCCAGGGCGCGTTCCCCGACGAAGGCCGCACGAGGGGTGGACACCCGGGCCAGGCGCCCCGCCATCCGTGCGAGGCCATCACCATCATCCAGGTGCCCTGCGATGCCGAGCAGGAGGCCTGCGAGTACACGTACTGGCACTGCCCCGAGGTCGTGAATCCGCTCCGGGCGTGAGTGACTGACGCAGCAAGGAGCGCACGGGCGGCCGGTTTTCGCCCGTGCGCTCTTTTTTCGCGACGTGTCGGCCGTTCGCTTTTCTCCCGCGGCGCGTGTCCGTCTTGCTTGACACCCCGGAATCCCCGGCGGAAAAGCCCAGACACACGAGGCGGCCCGGCCGTTCTTCCTCAGGGGCCGCCGGGGAGCCCGGCATTGAAGCTCGCGACGCTCAAGGACGGAACCCGTGACGGCCGCCTCATCGTCGTCAAGCGGGACAACTCAGCCTATGCGCTGGCCACCAACGTGGCGCTCACGCTGCAAGCCGCGCTGGACGACTGGGAGACGAAGGAGCCGCAGCTGCGCGCGCTGGACGCCCAATTGGAGGCGGGAACGGTGCAGAGCCGCCCGCTGGACGTCGGCGCCCTGCACGCGCCCCTGCCGCGCGCCTACGAATGGGTGGACGGCAGCGCGTACCTCAACCACGTCATCCTGGTGCGCAAGGCGCGCGGCGCCGAGCCGCCGGAGACGTTGAAGACGGACCCGCTGGTGTACCAGGGTGGCTCCGGGGACTTCCTGGCGCCCACCGCCGACATCCCCCTGGCCGACGAGGCCTGGGGCCTGGACTTCGAAGCCGAGGTCTGCGCCATCCTGGGTGACACGCCCCAGGGCACGAAGGCGGAGAGCGCGGCGCCGCACGTCAAGCTGCTGATGCTGGCCAACGACGTGTCCCTGCGCAACCTCATCCCCAACGAGCTGGCCAAGGGCTTCGGCTTCTTCCAGAGCAAGCCGGCCACGGCGTTCAGCCCCTTCGCGGTGACGCCGGACGAGCTGGGCGCGGCCTGGCACGACGGCCGCATCCACCTGCGGCTGCGCTCGGTGCTCAACGGGCAGCAGGTGGGCGACACGGACGCGGGGCCGGAGATGCACTTCTCCTTCTTCGACCTCATCCAGCACCTGTGCAAGACGCGCAGCTACACGGCGGGCACCATCCTGGGCAGCGGCACGGTGTCCAACGCGGACCGCGAGCGCGGCATCTCCTGCCTCGCAGAGCGCCGGATGATTGAGAAGATTGAGCAGGGCGAGTCGAAGACGCCCTTCATGAAGCCGGGCGACACCATCGACATCGAGATGACGGATGCCGAAGGCCGCAGCGTGTTCGGCCGCATCGCCCAGAAGGTGGTGAAGGTGCCATGACGGGCCTTCGGCTCTACAGCTACTGGCGCTCGTCCGCGTCGTGGCGGGTGCGCATCGGCCTGCACCTGAAGGGGCTGAAGTTCGACTACGTGCCGGTGCACCTGGTGAAGGACGGCGGCGAGCAGCACGGCGCCGCGTACCGGGCGGTCAACCCCATGCGCACGCTGCCCACGCTGGAGTGGACGGAGGCGGATGGCTCGGTGCGCAGGCTCTCCCAGTCACTGCCGGTGCTGGAGTACCTGGAGGAGCGCTTCCCGGCGCCCGCGCTGCTGCCCGCGGACGCGTTCCTCCGGGCGCAGTCCCGGATGCTGGCGGAGCTGGTGAACTCCGGCATCCAGCCCCTGCAGAACCTGTCCGTGATGCAGCGCCTCAAGCAGGAGCTGGGCGCGGACGACAAGGCGTGGTCGGCCTACTGGAACGCGCGGGGGCTGGAGGCGCTGGAGGCGGCGGTGCAGTCCACCGCGGGGCGCTTCTGTGTCGGGGACGCGGTGTCGCTCGCGGACGTGTGCCTGGTGCCGCAGCTCTACGGCGCGCGCCGCTTCGGCGTGGACCTGGCGGCGTACCCCACGCTGCTGCGCATCGAAGCCGAGTGCCAGGCGCTGCCCGCCTTCCAGGCCGCCCAGCCCGACCGGCAGCCGGACGCGGTTCCCGCCTGAGGCGTGTGTGGCGGCTACGCCTGTCCGGGCGTGGCCGCCGCTGAGTGGGTGCTGGGCGGCGCGTGGGTACTGGCCGCCGGGGTGCTCAGCGCGGGGTGAGCACGGCCTCGCAGGCGTGCACCTGCTCGTTGCCGAGGTCCGCCCTGCGCGCGGTGCACTTCAGGCGGAGGACCTCGCCCTCGCGCAGGACCTCGCACGCGCGGTTGACCTCGACCGCCGCGCCGCTGCCCGCGTCGGCTGGCGAGGTTCCTCCGTCGGTGCTCAAGGTGATGACGACGTTCGTATCCGCCAGATACCAGTTGTCGCCCTGGAGGATGTCCACCGTGCCCGCGTAGACAGCTCCCCTGGTGGGCAGTCCCGTGCGTTCCTCCACCGCCACGTCCAGGCGGCAGTCGTCTTGAGGGGTGCTCACCTGGAGGAGGCCCGGCGCTCCGCAGGTGTTGTGGCCCACGTCGAAGGTGACGCTCTGGGCGGGCTGGTAGCAGTCCTTCCCTCCCGAGTCCGCGACGAGCAGCACCGCCGTGGTGGCGAGCGCGGCGGTGGCCGCGAGGTTCATCAGGATGACTTTCACGCGTTGACTCCAGTGGGGGACGAGGCGGGGAGGGGCGCCGGTTCGCGGGGGGTGGCGCGGCTGTAGCGCACCGCCACCCAGACGAGCGGCAAGGTGACGAGGTCGGTGGGGTCGGCCCAGGCGCGGAAGCTCCGGATGCCGAGCGGCGCGCCCAGGGGCCGCAGCAGCTCACAGAAGAGGTCCGCGGCGGGCTGGGAGACGTTGAGCGCGGTGTAGAGGCACGCGGTGAAGGCCGCGCCCACGGCCACCCGGCGCGCCCTGGGCCAGCGCGTCACCAGCGCCAGCAGCGCGGACACGTAGAGCGGCAGGAAGAAGCAGATGGCGACGTCGGACAGCTTGCCGGTGAGGGCGTTGTGGAAGGCGGGCTTGAGCCAGCGGTCATTCACCGCCATCAGCGCCACCGCGCACAGGGGCAGCGGCGCGAGGAACTCCGGCATGCCGGGCAGGCGCTTCATTGGAGCCGCTTCCCGCTCGACAGGGCCCGCAGGAGGATGGCGTCCGTGAGCAGCTCCACCGGGGCCTGGTCGTCCGTTAGCGGCGCACCCGCGGGCACCGGCTTCAGCTCTCCGGCCACGCGCTCCGCCAGCGGGCGCAGCGAGGCGGGTAGTGACGGGGTGCGCTCCGCGAGCCGCTCCGCGAGCCCCGGGGCTCCGGCGAAGAGCAGCGTGTTGCTGTGGTTGCGCGCGTCGGCGGCCCGGACCTCTGGGAAGACGGTGGCCAGCGTGGCGCCCACGGCCTCCACCACCGCGCGCTCCTGCGCGTAGCGCCCCACGTTGAAGCAGGCCACGCCACCGGGCTTCAGGCGCGCGGCCACGGCGGAGGCGAACTCGCGCGTCGTCAGGTGGAAGGGGACGTATGGGAAGCGGAACGCGTCGACCAGGATGACGTCGTACTGGCGGGTGTCGCGCGTGAGGAAGGCGCGCGCGTCTCCCACGTGGACCTCCACCTCGGAGGGCAGGTCGAAGTGCGCACGGCCCAGCCGCACCACCTCCGCGTCCAGCTCCACGCCCACCACCTCCACGCCCGGGTACGTCTCTCGCAGGCCCCTGGCGCTCGTGCCCGCGCCCAGACCCAGGACCAGCACCCGGGGCGCTCGTGGCGCTGTCTGGGCCATGGCGGGGACCAGCAGGTAGTGCCCGAAGACCTCTCCGCGCACCGGCAGGCCGGGCCGGTGGACGCTCTGCACCGCGTAGCCCTCATCGAAGACGAGCGAGCGGGTGCCGTGTTCGTCCTTCATCACCTGGATGAAGGCATAGGGGGACTCGGCCACCTCCACGGCCTG
The DNA here is from genome assembly GCF_030168875.1 of Myxococcus sp. SDU36. Taxonomy (NCBI): domain Bacteria; kingdom Pseudomonadati; phylum Myxococcota; class Myxococcia; order Myxococcales; family Myxococcaceae; genus Myxococcus; species Myxococcus sp. SDU36. The sequence goes on along the minus strand of NZ_CP077414.1, from coordinate 5,230,395 downwards.
GGGGCCGCGGGGCAGGGCGTGGACGCCCAAGGCCAGCGCCACCACGGGCACGCCCACCGCGGGCAGCCGCCACCGCCACCCCAGGTGCCAGGAGGCCGTGAGCCCCAGCGCCGCCGCGAAGAGCGCCATGGTGCGCGCGGTGCCCAGCAGCGGCAGCACGACGAAGGCCGCCAGCAGCGTCCCGGTGATGCTGCCCACCGTGGACGCGGAAGACAGCCGTCCGGCATGCGCGCCCGCTGACGCCACGCCCGCCAGCCCCACGCGCAGCACGTAGGGACCCACGGCGCCCAGCACCAGCAGGGGCGGCACCGCCACCACCAGCAGCAAGGCCACGCGGCCCAATCCCTCCACGGGGCGTCCCCCCAACATCGCGGCCGTGGCGCCGGGAAGCAGCGCCCGCGCGAGGAAGGGCAGCAGGGCCAGGGCGAGCGCACTGAGGCAGAGCGCGCTCAGCAGCGGCGTCAGGCGCCCCGAGCGGTCCGCCGCGCGGCCTCCCAACCGCGCGCCCACCGCGAGCCCACCCGGGACCAGGGAGATGAGCGCGGCCCAGACGGGCGTGCTGCTGCCGAAGTAGGGCGCCATCAGTCGTGACGCCGCCATCTCCGACGCCATGACCGTCATGCCGGTGATGAAGGACAGCCATGTCAGCGAAGACGTGGGGCGCATGCTCGGGCGCCTGCATCAGCAAGGTCCGTTCCAGCGAGAAGCCCTCGAAATGACTGGTGCGGAGGGACAGCGACGGCAGGGGCACCATGACAGGCGTGCCAGGGGAGGCGCGCTATCGGGTGGCGACGCCCCGGCGCTTCCGGGCGGCGGCGACCGTCAGCAGCAGCACCGCGAGGGGGACGCCCAGCACCGCCGGCCACAGCCAGAGCGGCTCGCCGCCGTGAATGACGGCGCGGAGCTCGCGGCCCTCGGCGGGGGCGTCCATCAGCTCCGCGAGGTTGAGCTTCCACTCCACGGAGTCCTTCTGCTCGTTCACCGTGCCGTTCGTCTCGCCGATGCCAGGGCCGTGGATGCGGAGGGTGAGGCGGTTGTTGACGAGCATGGCCTTCACCATGCTCTTCGCCAGCTCCTGGGCGGCCTGCTCCGCGGCGTCGTCACCGATGCCGGCCGGCGCGGCGAAGGCCTTCTCCGGGTTGAAGCGCTGGGTGTAGACGTAGTCCCCGCCCTGGCGCTCGATGCGGACGTCCCACGCATCCTTCGGCGACGACGGTTGGCCCTTGCCGTGCTGGTCGGCGGCGCGGCGGTAGAGCTCCGGGAGCCGGGTGACGTCCTTCACCGTCACGTCGTAGACGAGATGGACCTGGCCGTCCTTCTCGTAGTCCCGGAGCATCACCTGGGAGACTGCCGGGTCCTGGCGCAGCGCCTGCTCGGCTTCGCGCGCCTTCGAGAGCAGCGCCTCCTTGGCGTTCGAATCGCCGCCCAGCCGCGCCAGGGCCGTCAATGACTTGGGCATCCCCATGTCGACGACCAGCCGCGCCGAACCGCCTGGCTCAATCCAGAGGTCCTGCTCGACGTTGAAGCAGCCCGTCAGGAAGAGGGACAGCGCCGCGAGCAGCAGCGGGGAGCGAAGCAGGGTGCTCGGTGAGCCAGGGGCCATGGCGCACCAGTATGCTGGGACTGTTTCACGCGGAGAAGGGGAGGGACGCCACCTTCACCGTGGCGGGGCCCGCCGCCAGGGTCAGCTCGGTGCCCGGCTCCAGCGAGTCCCGGTGCACGTAGCCCAGGGCCACCCGCTGCCCCGCGACAGGCGACTGCACCACGCTGGTCAGCCAGCCCACCTTCTTCTCCCCGCGCCGCAGCTCGGTGCCGGGGGCCACGTCCGCGTCGCCCAGCAGCAGCCCCGTCAGCTTGCGGTTCATGTGGCCGCGGAAGGTGGCGCGGGCGATGACCTCCTGCCCGATGTAGCAACCCTTGTTGTAGGAGATGGCGTTCGCCAGGTTGGCCTCCAGCGGAATGGTGGTGTCCACCATGTCCTGGCCGTACCGGGGCACGCCGGCCTCCACGCGGAGCAGCTCCAGGGCCTCGAAGCCCAGGGGCTTCAGCCCGTGAGCGGCGCCCGCGTTGGACAGGGCCTGCCAGACGGCCTCCAGCCCGGCGCGCGGCACCCACACGTCGACGCCGTGGGGCTCGATGGCGGTGCTCCCCAGCAGCCAGACCTCCTGGCCCGCCAGGGTGCCCGTGCGGGCGGCATGGTGCGACAGCGGCGCATGGGGGCTGCCCAGGGCGGCCGACAGGACGTCCGCAGTCCGGGGCCCGAGCAGCCGAAGCAGGGCCAGCTCCCCCGTGGCCTCGTGCAGCTCGGCGTCCTCGGAAATGAGGTATTTGTCCAGGAACTCCCGCACCTTGGCGCCGGTGCCGGGCTCCACATCCAGGAGGAGGTCCGCCTCCCGCTTGAGGATGCGGGCGTCCGCCACCATGGCCCCCTTGGCGGTCACCATGGCGGCATAGGCCGCGGTGCCCACGGGCAGGTTGTTCACCTCCTGGGTGACCATCCCGTGTAGGAAAGAGGCCCGGTCCTCTCCAGTGATTCGGAGGGTTTCGCGGTAGGAGGCATCATGGAGGGCCACGGACGCCTTGGCCGCCCGGTACGCTTCCTCCGAGTCTCCATACCCGGCCACGGTTTCCCGGCCGCCCACCGCGCCAAAGCGGGCGCCCGCCTTCTCGTGAAGAAAATGCAGAGACAGCGGTTCCATGTCCGTCGCTATATAGAGGCGAAGGAGCGAATGCCACGATGGATGTGAAGCACCTGTCGTCCTTCCAGGACTTCTCGCCAGAGAAGCTCCTGAAGCACAACGTCTTCCAGTCCGGCCGGTTCTTCCTGGACGTGTACTGCCTGCGGCCGGGGCAGGCCCAGAAGCCCCACCGCCACGCCGCGTCGGACAAGGTGTATGTCGTCCTCGACGGGCGCTGCCGCTTCCGTGTGGGCGCCGAAGAAGAAGTCCACGGCCCTGGCGCCGCCATTTTCGCCCCCGCGGGCGCCGAGCACGGCGTCGCCAATGACGGCCCCGAGGCCGCCCGCCTCCTCGTTCTGATGTCCCCGCCCCCGGAGCATGCATGAGCTCGACGTCTTCCCCTTCGCCCACTCCCGTGGCGACCCGTGGCGCGCTGGCGCTGCTGGTCCTGGGCCTCGCGGAGAGTGGCCTGGCCATCTTCCAGTGGATGCAGCTGCTCACCCTGCGCGGTGGCGGCTCCACCGTGTGCGGCGTCTCCGACACGGTGAACTGCGAGACGGTGTGGAACTCCCCTTTCGCCAGCCGCGTGCATGACCTGGTGGGCCTGCCCGTGGCGGCCCTGGGGCTCGTGTGGGGCCTGGTCGCGGTGGGCCTGTCCGCCCTGTTCCTGACGTGGGCCCGCTCGGGTCGGCCGGTGCGTCCGGCGGCCAACGGGCTGCGGCTGGTGGCCGTCGCGGGCCTGGTGTCCGTGGCCGTCTTCGTCGTGGCCAGCGCGCAGTCGGGCGCGCTGTGCCCCACGTGTCTGGCGACCTATGCGCTGGTGGTGGCCTTCGCGGGCGTGGCCTGGAAGGGCCTGCCCGGACCGCTGCTGCCCGGCGCGGGTGAGTGGGGCGCCACGCTGAAGTGGACGGTGGGCGTCACGGCCGCGGTCTTCCTGGCGGCGCTGCTCCCCGGCCGGGCCACGCCCAAGGCGTCGGAGGCGTCCGGTGCCGCGCTGCTGCCGCCCGTGCCGCAGGTGGCCAACACGCCGATGCCGGGGGTGACGCCGCAGACGCCACCGCCTCCGCCCGCGTCGCTGGAGGAGTTCCTGCGCTCGTTGCCGCCGCAGCATCAGCAGTTCATCTCGGACTCGCTGGCCGCGTACCGCAGCGAGACGCCGCAGCCCGCCGCGTCGCCCGCGCGTCATCGCTATGGGCCGGTGGATGCGCCGGTGAAGATTGTCGAGTGGACGGACAGCAAGTGCCCCCACTGCAAGATGCTGGTGGAGGAGCTGGCCGCGCTGAAGAAGCGCGTCCCGGAAGGGAAGCTGTCGCTGGAGGCTCGCCAGTTCCCGCTGGATGGGGCGTGCAACCCGGCGATTCCTCGCCGTGGGCCGGACGCGCCCAGCGTGCGCTGCGTGGCGGCCCGTGCGCAGATCTGCCTGGAGGGCGCGCCGGACTACTGGGAGCTGCGGGAGAAGATGTTCGCCGCGCAGGCCGTGCTGGACACGGAGCGGGCGGTGGAGATTGCGTCGTCCGGCTCGGTGCCGCGCTCACAGCTGGAGGTGTGCATGAACAGCCCGGCGACGACGGCGAAGCTTCAAGAGGACTCTCGCTACGCCCTGCGCCACCACATCCAGGGGACGCCGCTGGTGCTGGTGAATGGCCGCGAGGTGATGCCCTCCGCGCCGTTCATCTACGCGCTGGTGATGGCGGACGGCAACCCGAGCGCCCCCGCCTTCGACGTGCTGCCCCCGCCGCGCCCGCGCCCGGCCGGTGGACATGGCCACGACGACCACGCGGGCCACAACCACTGAGGACGCGGCACCCGCACCATGGGCAAGCGCGACAAGAAGGGTGAGCCGCCAGCGGCACCGGCGGCTCCGTTCAACAATCCGTTCGCCGCGCTCTCGGTGCAGCGGGAGGCCTTGCCCCAGGCTCCCGCCGTCCCCGTGGCTCAGGCGCCTGTGAAGGCGCAGCCCAAGGGCCCCGCGCGCGCCGTGGTGCGCATGGAGCGCAAGGGCCGTGGCGGCAAGGAAGTCACGGTGGTGGAGCACCTGGAGCTGCCCGCGGCTCAGCGCGAAGTGTGGCTCAAGGCGCTGAAGAACTCGCTCGGCTGCGGCGGCGTGGTGGAGGACGACACGCTGGTGCTTCAGGGCGACCAGCGTGAGCGGCTGCCCGCGCTGCTGGAGGCTCGGGGCGTGCGGAAGGTCACGGTCGGCTGAGCGGGCTCCTCGGGTTCTTCCCCCCCGTCCCAGGCTTGCTCTCACGTTCCGACGTCGGCCATTCCCTGTGCCAGGTGGCGCGTGGCTGGCGGGATCTTACGCCTGGGGCTTGCCGCCTCACCGCGCTGGCATCTCGTGAGTGGTCCGAGCAGCGCGATGGACAGCACCCCGCAGGCGCGGCACGCGAGGGTTGGATGCTCCGAACCCCTCCTGCTACGTTGGCAAGGACATGCAAACGCGCCTACCCATCCGGGCTGTCCTGCTTCTCGTTCTCGCGGCCTCGTCAGTCGCTCATGCCAGCGACGAGCGTGACAAGCCCTCTGTGCGTCTCATCATGCTCTCCGAGCACCCGACTGACGGCACTCGCCCTATCTATGTGAAGGGGCAGATGGTCACGACGCTGCGGTTCGAGCAGTTGGTAGATGCTGACAAGACGAAGATGAGCGATTGGGAGGGGCGGCTCGAACCGCTGGCGGTGGTCCGCAACAAGGTGCTCCTCGAGCCCATCCGGGACCTCAACAGGGACGAAGGAATCCCCTTGCTCGTGACACTGGCGGATGGGACCGAAATCCCGTTCCTCGTGAGGCCACCTTGGCACAAGCGGGACGGGGGGTGGCCGCCGATTCTGGACCAGCAGGTCGACGTGTTCAAAGACAGGGAGAGCTATGCGGCCATGCATGCGGCCCTGATGGATGCACTCAAGAAGAACGACACGCTTGCTGAAGAGAATGAGCGCTACCGCAAGGAAGAGAACTCCGTCGATCACGCCTACGCGACGCTCCTTGCGAACGGGCACGCGAAGAAGACGCCTTTTCGATTCGTGATGGCGGCCCGCCCGAAGGACCCGGACATGGAAATGCTCGTTGAGGTCTTCTCAGGGCCCGGCAAAGCGGCAGCGCTCATCACCCTCAAGAACACCAACCATGGCGATACCTGGGAGTTCGCGGGGGCCTACCTGACGCGCGACCTGACCAGCTACACGAAGCAGTCCTTCGCGCTTCGGATGACTCGCTCCGCGATTGCCCAGGGGCAGTCAGGAACCATCGCGGTCGTGGTGGACAAGAGCGCCTTTGAAAAGGACGGGCAACTCGTGGACCTTGCCCTCCAGATTTTTCGGTCCGACGGAAACCAGCAGGTCATGGTGAGGATGGATCGCACCCTGATTCGGCAGTAGAAATGCCGGTCATGCGCACCACCGCTCTGCTGAGCATCACTGCCGCCCTGCTCGCCACGACTTCCGGCTGCACCACGCCCGGAGGCGTCGCGCTGCGCCCGGACGGCACTCCGGGGCTGCAAGAGTGCTCGGAGGAGGCGCTGAAGACGATGCGCATCTTGCGGCTGCGCGTTGGGGATTCCTCGTTGGTGGAGCTCGACGCGAACCAGATGAGGTCTCGCCGCATCACCCTCTACGATGGCCCGGTCGAAAGCGTCCTCATGCGCGATATGGGCATCCTCGAGACGACGACTCGCTTGTACGGGCAAGTTTGGACGAGCGGTCCGCAGGTGGTCATCCGCTACTACGAGGCCTACCCGCCGGACGGCGATAAGGTGCCGATTTGCGCGGTGGCACGACTGAGTGAGGACCAGTTGCGGAAGCGGCCCGAGTCAAAGCCGGGCACGGCCATTCTCGATGGCTCCATGGCGGCTGTCTCCATCGTCGATGCGTTCCGGTGACCGCTCGTTCGGCTGACCACGCCCGGGGCTGCTACCTGCGTCGTTGCGGACACAGCGGCTCGGATGAAGAGGCGTGCGTAGCGGTTTGAGCGAGCGACTCTGACGCCTGTAGGGAGTGGGCGACAACGGGATGGTGAGCAGGTTCCTGCGAGCGGCGCGGGGCCTCACGGCACTTGCGCGCCCGCCGATCTCCGGGGAGCGCTCGTAGCCCCCTGTGTCAGGGAAGTTGTCGCCTCGGCTGACCTGCCGAGCTGACAACGCCCAGGGGGGCGAGAGCAGGCAGGACGCAGTGTCGTACACGGATGCATTCAAGGCGTAGATGGTGAAGCGGATGGTGGGCGCCGCGCCCACTGCCACGCGGAGGGAGTCGCGCCCCGTGTCGTCCCACGGGCGACCTGTCGCTGGCAGTCATTTCCAGCGCGAAGGAGACGTGATGAGCAAGGGTTACCTGGTGCTGTTCATGGACCTGCCGAATGGCTCCTTGGGCGCCGCGTTTCCTCCGACCGGCAAGGGCTCCGTGGACCTGTCGAACAACTTCCTGGGGCGGCAGGAGATTGGCTACTACGAGGCCGAGCTGTCCCCCGGGACGTACGCGCGGCTGAAGCAACTGCATGGCGACATTGACTTCAGCGCCCTTCCGGTGACCACGGAGTTGCCGCCCGACACGAAGACGGTGTCGGTGGGTGAGAGCTCCGACGGAGAGGACATCGCCACGCGGACGTTCCCCCTCCACGCCGTCCCGGACGCCCTGGAGCCGTTGCTGAACGAGATGCGCAAGGCCTCCGAGCGTAAGCGTTCAGGTGGGATGGGCGGTTGAAGAAGGAGCAGGCCAGCAGCCGACGGTAGGCTCGTCGCTCGCTAACGCGGCGTGGGGCATGGGACACGGCGTGTCGTGGCCGAGGTCGACCCCAAGGATGCGCGCATCGCGGAGCTCGAGCGTCAAGTCGAGGAACTGACTCGACTGGTGCAGGAGTTGCGGGAGCAGTTGCGGCGGAACTCGGTCAACTCGAACCGGCCACCGTCGAGCGATACTCCGGGGCAGAAGGCGGAGCGGCGCAAGCAGAGCGGGAGTGGGAAGAAGCGCGGGGGTCAGCCGGGACACAAAGGCCTGACACGCGCGCTGGTTGCCGAGGAGAAGGTGAGCGAGTTCAAGCACCTCTTCCCGTCCGCGTGTGAGAATTGCTGGACTCCCCTCTCGCCCGAAGGCGGCACGCGGGTGCGGCGCTACCAATCCGTGGAATTGCCGCCGCTCAAGGCCCACGTCACGCAGTGGGTGCGCCATGGCGTGGAGTGCCCCAGGTGCAACCATGAGACGTGGGCAAGCACCGCGCCGATTCCGGCGTCGCCCTTCGGCCCGCGGCTATCGGCCGTCGTTGGCCTTTTGACGGGCGTCTACCACCTGAGTCGGCGCTCGGCGGTGAGGCTTCTGGGGGATGTGCTGGGCATCGACATTTCTCTGGGGGCGGTGAGCGCCGTCGAGGCGCGCGTCAGCGAGGCGGTGAAGCCCGCGGTGGACGAGGCCTGGGCCCAGGTGTTGTCGGCGCCGGTGAAGCACACGGACGGCACCCAGTGGCTTGAGGGTTGCCAGGCGCGCGCGCTGTGGACCATCGCCTCGTCAATGGCCACCGTCTTCAAGATTCTGACGGACGGCAAGTCGCGGACGCTCGCAGCGCTCTTCGGCCTGAAGCTCGGTGTCCTCGTGAGCGACCGCGCCACCGCGCTGAATTTCTGGGCCATGGAAGCGCGGCAGGTGTGCTGGGCCCACCTCTTGAGGAAGGCCATTTCCTTCTCGGAGCGCGACGGGCCAGCCGGAGCGATTGGGCGCGAGTTCCTCGACTACATCGGCATCCTCTTCGACTACTGGGGGCGACTCCGGAGCGGCGAATTGCAGCGGGACACGCTGCAAGGGCGCATGGCCCCGGTACGCGCCCAGGTGGAGGCCCTGCTTGAGCGCGCGGTGGCCGCGAGGCTGCCGCACGTCTCCGGCTCCTGTGAGGACATCCTCGAGCACCGGGCGGCGCTGTGGACTTTCGTCGACAGGGAGGGAGTCGAGCCCACCAATAACCACGCGGAGCGCGAGTTGCGCGCCTTCGTCCTGTGGCGCAAGCGAAGCTTCGGCACGCAGAGCACCCGGGGGAACCTCTTCGCCGAAAGGGTGATGACGGTGGCGCACACCGCCCGCAAGCAGGAAAAGAACGTGCTCGAATTCCTGACGGCCTGCTGCACCACCGCCCGGACGGGGGCGCCCCCGCCCTCGCTCTTCGCCGCGCCCTGAGCGCTACGTGGCCTTCCCGCCCATGGGGAAGTAGCGCGTCGCGTTCCGCTCTCCTGCGCTGCGCACGCGGCCCTCTTGCTTCAAACGCATCATCGGCCGATGAAGCGCCCGTGGCTTTTCTCCGACGTGCGCGGCGATGACCGTCATCGTCTCGCCCGGACACGCCTGCACCGCCTCGAGCAACCGCTTCGCGAGGTTGGCCACGGCACCTGAAGAGCGTCGGATTCTCGTCCCCCGCCGCTGCATCGCCACGGAGGGCGCGGGAGCCAACACCGAGAACGCTCGCTCCACCGCCGCCTTCACCAGGCGTTGCTGCTCCACCATGTGCTCGTGGACCAGTCGTTCAATCTTCGATTCCAGCGTCGCAGGGGTTTTCGTGTGCATCCGCCACGGGTTGCACACCGCGACGACGGCCTCAACACCACCCCTGAACGGTTACTCGAGGACAAGCACGGTCCTCACGCCACCACCCAGCTCGCGCTCGTCCTCGCATTGACCCGATGCGCGCCGCTGCTCCTCTCCGCGATGATGATGAATCGCGGCGTCACCCTGGCCCAGCTCGAAGAGCGCATCATCCTCATTGCCACCATCACCGTGCGTTCACGCAACCAACGCCGCGAGCGTACTCGACGCAAGCGAGAGCAGGCCCTTGGCTCCGCCGCGCGCTAACCGATCGCGCATGCAGGGGGGCCTGACGTCATCAACATTGAAATGGCGGACCTCGTACTTCTTCCGCAGTGCGTCTGGAGCAGGGCCACGTTGTCTCCGCGATCTCGTCTATAATCCCCTTCAATGGCCTTTTTCGGCACCATCAAGCTCGGCGCCGCGCTCCTTCTCCTGGGCGGCTGCGTCGCGTCCACGCCAATCTCGATGACCGCTTCCGAAGCGGAGTTTGCGAGAGGCCCATGGTCGGAAGTGCCGTCTGTGGAGATGCCTACAGGGGATGCATCCATCCCGATAAGCCTCCTACGCGATGTGGCGGAGGCGCTGCTGAAGCTCCCTGGGGCGACGGCGTGTGACCCGGGAACACGCCGCCCCGTGGTCGGGCTCTCCACGGAGTATTGCTCGACTGTGTATGTGGCGGGCGGTCGTGACTCCCTGTCCTGGCGTGTGGCAGAGCCCGTTAGAGGGAGCCATGCTTCCTGTCGCCCGTTCTTCGCGGTGAAGGATGAGGACTATCCATCTTCGCAGGTGTGGGTCGTGGGCTTCGTCCATAACCATCCGTGTGCTGCGGCACCTTCGTCGCAAGACTTGAGCGTGTGGCCTACGGACGCGTTCAAGCCCTTCGTGTCCATGGCGGAAGTGCGCTTGATACCTGGCAATCCCGCACCCGCCGTCTTCAAGGACTCCGTCATCGAGATGGCGTCCGCATTGGTGGCGGAGCGCCAGGATGGGACGCGGCTCTTTCTTCGCTACTTCCCCACGGGAGAGGTTCAGCAGTGGAGTGAGGCCAGGGCTCGTTGGGTCACGCTGGGCATCTGCGCTCCAACTCCGCCTCGCCCACCCTTCCGGAACGTGGTTCCCCAATGTCGTAGCGGGGGTTTGCAGTTACTCCGTGATTAGGTGCGGGAAATGAGCAAGGCGCTGACGGTGACAGGGCTGGTCGTGGTGCTGCATGGGTGCGCTGCACCTATCAAGGCTTGGAAGGGTGAGGTCCCGTGGCCTGACGAGCATTCGACTCGAACTGTTGTCGAGCTCATGGAGGCCGGCGCCGCGCTTGCTGCGGCAGGCGCCATCCGTGAGGTGGTGAGAACCAACCCGTTTCCCAACCTCTTCGCGGGATGCTCAAGCCCGGAGCAGGGCATGGATGTGTCCGTCTTCGCAGGGCCGACACAAGGCTTGTACTTCGTGGTCGTGGACCAGCGCTTCGACCGCTGTGGCGGTCCGAGCGGGCGTGTCCTCGACTGGTGGGAGGTCTATGCGGTGACGGCCCAGGGCGAGGTGGTCGCGAAGGCCCCGAGTCCAACGGGTGAGGAGCCTGCGGCTTTACCGCCTCAAGAAGCGTCACCTCCCGCTGCACCCGTGCCGGCTGAGTCGCCCTCGTCATCCGCTCCCGAAGCGCCGGCTACTCCGGTGCCACCGTCACCCGCTGACCCTCCGCCAGTGCCCCCTCAATCGGAAGCTTCGGACACGAAAAAGCCCGGGCCACCGTGAAGGTGTCCCGGGCCTGTGGCCACAGCCTGTGCCGTGTGAACTACAGCGCGGCGATGATGGCGTCGGTGAACTCGCGGGTGTTGGCCTTGCCACCGAGGTCCCCGGTGCGGACCTCGCCGGAGCTGTACACCTTCCAGATGGCGTTCTCCATGCGGCGCGCCGCCTCGGCCATGTCCAGGTAGTCCAGCATCATCACCGCGGACATCATCAGCGCGGTGGGGTTCGCGATGCCCTTGCCCGCGATGTCCGGGGCGGTGCCGTGCACGGCCTCGAAGACGGCGGTGCGCTCGCCGATGTTGGCGCCGGGCACCACGCCCAGGCCACCCACCAGGCCCGCGCACAAGTCACTGAGCACGTCGCCGTAGAAGTTCTCCGCCACCAGCACGTCGAAGCGGGTCGGGTCCTTCACCAACTGCATGCAGAGGTTGTCGATGATGACTTCCTCGTAGGTGACATCCGGGAACTCACGGCCCACCTTGCGGCAGCAGTCCAGGAAGAGGCCGTCCGACAACTTCATGATGTTCGCCTTGTGCACGGCGGTGACCTTCTTGCGGCCGTGCTTGCGGGCGTACTCGAAGGCGAAGCGGGCAATCCGCGTGGAGGCCTTCTCGGTGATGATCTTCAGCGACTCCACCACGCCCGGGACGATGATGTGCTCCAGGCCCGCGTAGAGGCTCTCCGTGTTCTCACGCACCACGATGAGGTCCACGTCCTCGTAGCGCGTCTTCACGTTCGGCACGCTCTTCACCGGCCGCAGCGACGAGTAGAGGTCCAGCCGCTTGCGCAGGCCCACGTTGGCCGACGGGAGGCCACCGCCCACCACCGTGCCCGTGGGGCCCTTGAGCGCGATGCCGCTGCGCAGCACCGCCTCCACCGTCTCGTGAGGCAGGTTGGTGCCGTACTTGGCCACCACCTCCGTGCCTGCGTCCTTGTACTCGAAGTCGAGGGGGACCTTGAGCGCCTCGAGGACGCGAACGGTGGCCGCCATGACTTCGGGGCCAATGCCATCGCCGTTGATGATCGTGACAGTGCGGGTGTTCGCCATGGGTGCGGATTCACAGCACAATTTTCCTGGCGTCGGAAGAACGAAAACGGCCGGGATTCAGCCGGAGGCATGGCGGCTATGAGGAGGGGACACCCTGGGAGGGCCACCCGGCCAGCTTCCGGGCGGGAGGGCCTCCGCTCCAAGTGTCAGTGCTCGGACGTGGAGGACGGTCGCGGGCGCCGGGTGGGCTTGCGCCGGGTGTGGATGGCGTAGGGCCGGTAGAAGGACTCCCACAGGGCCGCACGGCGTCCCCGGGGCCGGGTCCGCAGCTCGCCCAGGGGGGCTCGGATGAAGAAGGACGACAGGAACAGGTAGGTCGCCGTCAGGGTGAGCAGCATCAGGAGGGCCGTCACCGCCTCGCCGGGAATCCAGGCCACCCGGGCCCGGGCCAGGAACTCGTCGAGGTCCACGGGCGGCTTCGGGTGGCTGTAGACCTTCACGAACCACGTCACCATCAGGACCATCAGGATGGGGCCGTAGGCGCGGTTGAGCCGCGTGGAGATGGCGGAGAAGAGGGACAGCTGGATTTGGGGCCGCTCCAGCTCCAGGGCCAGCTCGCGCAGGGCGTCCGGGTCCACCGGCTCGCGCCGGAGCATGGGGGCCCACCAGCCGTCCTCCAGCAGGCGCACCCGGCGGTTCCACAAGTCGTAGTAGCGGTAGCGCCGCGCCTCGATGAGGAGGAACGACACCACCATCCAGATGCCCACCAGGAAGGTGACGTGTGAGCTCTGCGTCGACGCGAAGCCGAAGGAGATGACCGCCGCCGTCGTCGTGAGCGCCCAGTTGGTGGTGGTGTCCAGGCGCGTGCGCCAGGTATCGGAGCGGCTCAGCTCCCCCCGGAACAGCTGGGCCATGGCCTGCTGGGACAGCCAGGGCGACTCCAGCACGTCGTTCTTGTCACGTTCACGCACGGGCATCCTTCCCCGGAAGGTGGGCTGGGTAGTGGGCGTTTGCAACGCAGGTGTGGCGTTGAGGACAGTCAGGCGGGCGGGCCCACGGGTGGCCACGGCGGGCGAGCGTGAGCAGCTTGCTGACTTGAACGTGCCCGACGTGAATCCCATCCAGGCCCTGTCCAACCTCCTCCAGGAGGAACGCGAGCGCCTGACCCGCCTGTGGGCCAAGCGCCTGCGCGCCGAGACGTACGACGTGGAGGTCCCTGGACGGGACCTGCGCGCCCCGCTGCGCCGGCTGCTGGACGAGCTGGCTCGCCTGCTCAGGGACCGGCCCGACGACGCCGTCCGCCTCTGGCCGGAGGTGGTTCGTCCGCATGGCGCCTTCCGCTACAGCCAGAACTTCGACCCCGAGGACCTGACGCGCGAGTTCAAGTCCCTGGAAGAGGTGATGCTGCGCGTCTACGCGCGCCGCAACGGGGGCCTCATCGAGCCGGATGTCGCGGTGCTCATGGCGGAGCTGGTGTGGGAGGCGGACGCCGCGGCCCAGGCGTCCTACGCGCGCATCCTGAAGACAGAGGAGGTGCGCTTCCGCGAAGCGGCGGTGATGGAGTCGGTGCTCAACCAGGTGGACGTGGGCATCATGCTGGCGGAGGTGGACGGCACCGTCTCCTTCGCCACGCCGCCGGTGAGCCGCCTCATGGGCGTGCCCATGCGCGCGGTGGTGGGCGCGCGCGCGGCGAGCACCATCAACCCCGTGCTGACGCAGGTGAACGCGCGCCACCTCACGGGCGAGCCCTTCAAGCTGGCCGACATGCCCTTCCTGCGGGCCCTCAAGGAGAAGGGGCCGGTGCGCGGGGTGATGATGGTGGTGGAGCGCCCCGGCGGCGACACCGCCACGCTGGAGCTGAGCGCCACGCCCGTCTGGGAAGAGGAGGGCGAGCTGGCCGGCGCCATCCAGACCTTCACCGACCGCACGGAGGCGGTGAACAAGACGAAGGCGCTCCAGAGCGCGCACGGGGAGCTGCGCAAACTCCAGGGACGCCTGCTCCAGCGCACCCGCCAGCAGGCGCTGGGACAGCTCGCCAGCGGCGCGGCGCACGCGCTCAACAACTTCCTCAACGTGCTGCGGCTGCGAATCACGCTGCTGCAGCGCGAGTTCAAGCCCGAGCACCTGGAGGCGCTCGACAAGACGGTGCAGCAGATTGGCGAGCTGGTGGCCCGGCTCCAGGAGTTCAACATCCAGCGCACCCAGGAGCAGCCCACCGACGTCCCGGTGGACCAGACGGTGCGCGAGGCGCTGGAGCTGGCGCGCGGCGAGCTGGAGCAGCGCGAGCACCCGGTGTACGTGGACCTGGACCTGGGCGACGCCGGCAACGTGCACGCGGACACGGGCTTCTTCCGCGAGCTGGTGGTGAACCTGCTGCTCGTCTCACGCGACCGGATGGAGGCCGGAGGCCGGCTGCACGTCTCCACCCGCACGGACGGGGCCGCGTGGCTGACGCTGCGCATCGAGGATGAGGGCACGCCCTACGCGCCCGATGAGCTGGCGCGGCTGTTCGACCCGCTGCGCCGAGACGCGGGCGCGCCGCAGCTGTCCCTGTTCCTGGCGGTGGCGCGGGCACAGGTGGAGCGCTGGGGCGGCGAGCTGACGGCGGAGGTGCCGGCTTCGGGCACGGGCACGGCCTTCGTGGTGCGTCTGCCGCGCGTGCATGCTGGCGCCGCGTCCTCCGCGCCACGTCCAGAGCCGTCACGCACGGAGGTGCTGCGGCCGGCGGCGCCCCGGCGCTTCCAGCAGACGCGCAGCGTGCTGGTGGTGGACGACGACCTCGACAACGCGCGGATGATGGCGGAGGTGCTGAGCGAGGAAGGCTACGAGGTGCAGGTGGCCCACAGCCCCGCGGTGGCGCTGGGGATGTGGGACCGGCGCCGCTATGACGCCGCGCTGCTGGACGCGGTGATGCCGGAGATGAGCGGCTGGGAGCTGGCGCGCGAGCTGCGCAAGAAGTCCCCTCAAGCGCTGCTGGCCATCGTCACCGGCATGGACGTGCGCGGACAGAACCGCTCCAACCTCGCGCTGGTGGACGCCGTGTTCCGCAAGCCCATCGACGTGGGCGCGCTGGATGACTTCCTGGGGCAGTCGGACATCGGCGCTCTGGAGAACAGTCCGGGTGCCGCGCCACCCGCCTGAGCGCGGCGGACAGGCCGCTGGGGCGCCTCGCGCGAGCCGGTAGCCCGCGGCGTTACAGTTTTCACTCAAAGTGTTGCGGCGCGAGTCACACCGCGAGGCCCGTTCCGGTGGGAATCTCTGGCGTCCGAGGGGAGCAGGTGCTCCCTCATTGCAATCTCCTTGTCTGGCTAGAACCGTGAGTGTGGCTCGTCGCTTGCTCCAGGTCCGCCCGCCCGTCGGTGCCCGCGGTCCTGCTTCGGGCGTCCACCCCCCGGCGGTTGCCACTCCCCACGAGGTTCTGCGTGAGAATCAAGCTGAGAGGCCTGTTGCTGGCCGGAATGTTGCTGGCCGGCGGCGGTGCCATGGCGGAAGAGAGCGCGGTCTGCGAAGGCCGCACGTCACAACCTCCCCTGCAGCGGGATGCCCAGGGGCGCGTGAAGGTGGGCGAGGACGTCGTCGTCACGTTCAAGTCGCGTCAGCCCACGGCGCGGCCGGACGGTGTTCGCGCCCAGGCCGAGCTGGCCTGGACGGACCGCGTCAGCAGCCCGGGCGCCACGTACATCGCGCCGCACTTCAGCCAGTTCGCGCTCGCGCCGGGGGATTACGTCATCGTCCGCGCGCCGGACGGCTCGCGCGAGTACCGCTACGACGGCTTCGGCAAGGGCGAGGGCGACGCGCCGGTGCGGGGCGGCTTCTGGAGCGGTCACATCTCCGGTGACGTCGCCATCGTCGAGCTGTGGAGCGTGGGCGGCCAGGCGAAGTCCGGCTACACCATCGACCGGTTCGCGCGCGGCTTCGCCAACCTGGCGGCGCTGGGCGAGGACCTGGACAGCGAGGCGCTCTGCGGTCCGGACGACTCGCGCAACGCGCGCTGCTACCAGACGTCGGATCCGCGTCAGTACAAGCACGCGCGCGCGGTGGCCCGGCTGCTCATCAACGGCAGCGGGGCCTGCACGGGCTGGCTCGTGGGCAACCAGGGTCACGTGATGACCAACGAGCACTGCATCGCCAACACCTCGGACGCGCTCAACACCGACTTCGAGTTCATGGCCGAGGGCGGCGCCTGTACCTCCGCCTGCAACAGCTGGTTCGGCTGTCCGGGCACGGTGGTGGCGACGAGCTCCACGCTCATCGCGGTGAATGCCCCCCGGGACTACGCCCTGGTCCGGCTGCCCACCAACCCCACGGCCACCTACGGCTACCTCCAGCTGCGCAACACCACCGCGGTGGTGGATGAGCGCATCTACATTCCCCAGCACCCCGCCGCGTGGGGCAAGCACATCGCCCGCAACTCCACGCACGCGTCGGACGCCTCGGGCTTCGCGGAAATCTTCGCCCTCAACCGGCCCGCGTGCTCGCCGGGTGGCCCGCTGGACATCGGCTACTACGCGGACACCCAGGGGGGCTCGTCGGGCTCGCCCGTCATCGCCAACTCCGACCACCGCGTCGTCGCGCTGCACCACTGCGCCAACTGCCCCAACCGCGGCGTGCCCATCACCTCCATCATCTCCCACCTGGGCGCGCTGCTCCCGCAGTGCGCGCTGCGCAGCGCCACCTGCCCGGACCCGTATGACGTCTGGATGCGCGACACCTGGTCCGACACCGGCCTGGAGCCGGACCCCGCCACCGCGGGCCAGGACATGTGGGCCAGCCCGTACATCTGGATTCGGCGCAACCCGGACGGCGCGCTGCCCGCCAATCACCACGCCCACCAGAACCCCGAGCTGGGCGCGACGAACTACGCCTACGTGAAGCTGCACGGCGGACCCCGTCCGGGCGCCTCGGGGCGCCTCAAGCTGTACTACGCCAACGCCTCCACCGGCCTGTCCTGGCCCACGGACTGGACGCAGTTTGGTGACGTGCCCGTCAACGGCTTCACGCCGGACACGCACGTCGTCCAGGCGCCGTGGAGCGGCCTGCCCGGCGAGGGGCACTACTGCCTGGTGGCGCGCTGGGAGTCCGCGTTCGACCCGATGTCGTTCACCGAGACGACGGACATTGGCGCCAACGTCCGTCAGAACAACAACATCATCTGGCGCAACGTGAACATCGTGGACCTGGAGTCCGGCAGCGAGGAGATTCACTTCATCGTGCGCAACGTGCACCAGCGGGTCCGGGCGCTGCGGCTCGCGGTGCGGGTGCCGGAGGCGGACAGGGACCGGCCCTTCCCGGTGCATGGCGGCCGTGTCGTCGTGCGTCTGCCGGAGGAGCTGTTCCAGCGCTGGCTGGAGGCGGGCGGCAAGGCGGAGGGCCTGAAGATGGTGCGCGAGGGCGAGTTCGAGGTCGTGTCTCCGGAAGGGGGCGTGTTCCACAACCTGCCGCTGGGCTTCCGCGAGGAGCACCAAGTTCGGATGCGCTTCGAGCGGAACGACGCCGCCACGCCCGAGCCCTACCACCTGGAGGTCGTGCAGTTCGACCAGGACTCGCAGGAGCGTGAGAGCCTGGGCGGCATCGGCTACGACATCTACGCCCACGGCGAGCCGAAGCCGAAGGAGTAGCCGTCGCTTCGCCTGACGCGGCTTCGCTCGCGTGCCGTCCTGGCGCGGGCGAGGCCGTGGCTGCCTGTCCCTCCCTTGTGGCGCGGGGCGGTGGTGTCCACCTGTGAGGGAGGAGGAGACACCACCATGTCCCGCAAGACGATGGACTGCAGGAAGGCGCCCAGTGACACCCACTGCACGCTGACGATTTCGGGCGAGGAGGACGAGGTATTCCAGGCGGCCGTCTCGCACGCGGTCTCCGCGCATGGCCACGAGGACTCCGCCGAGCTGCGCGAGATGATTCGCGGCCTGCTCGAGGACGAGGCGCCCGCGGCGAGCATGGGCCGGCCCATGTCGATGCAGGAGCCACAGCAGCCAAGCAGGCACTGAGGGGCGGGCGTTGTCAGCGCGTGGGGTTTGCCACTGAGGCGGGTGACGCCTCCACGGGTCAGCGCTGTCAGCAGTTGGGCTGACCACGGGAGGGCACTAGATTCCCGCCAGTGAGTGCCCCCCTGGACCTGGAGCGCGTCCGCCGCAAGGTGGAGGCGGGTGAGATTCTGAGCGACGCGGAGCTGGCCTTGCTCCGTGCCGAGGCGCAGCGTGGCGTCGACTCCGCCTTGCGGTTGGCCCTGGCGCACGCCCTCATCAACGCGGGCGCTGAGCGTGAGGCGCTGCCCCTGCTGGAGACCCTGCGGCGGGACTTCCCTCGCGACCTGCCCGTGCGGCTGGGACTGGCGCGGGCCCTGCTCGGGCTGGAGCGCCACGGCGACGCGGAGCGGCTGCTGACCGAAATCCTGGCCCAGTCTCCGGGAGACCCCGAGGTGCTCAAGGTGCTCGCGGTGCTGGGGCTGCGGCGCGGTGAAGCGGACAAGGCGCGCGCCTACGTCGCGGATGCGCTGGCCCGCGACCCCTTCGACGCCGAGGCGCGGCTGCTGAAGGAGGAGCTGGAGTCCGTGGACCTGCCACCTCCGCCCGCTCCCCAGGAGCAGGTGCTGCGCCCGGAGTTCACCGCCGCGCTCACCGCCGCGCTGGGCCGCGCCCGGGTGGCGTTCCGGCGGCAGGGGAAGGACCTGCTCGTGAAGCTCGCCACGGGCGGCGTCGGGCGCGTGGACGTGGGCTCGCTGTACGCCGCCTACCAGGCGTCCTCGGGCACGCAGGGGCTCACCGTCTACGCGGAGGCCCTGGCGGCGCGGCTCGGCGGGTTGTCCTCGGGCCTGAGCGCGGAGGTCGCGCCATTGGATGCGCGGCTGCGTCCGGTGCTGCGCCCAGCGGACTTCGCGGCGCGCGCCGGGGGCGCCTTGCACCGGCCCGGCCCCGCGGGCCTGGACGTCTTCTACGTGCTGGAGGACGCGGAGTTCGTGCGCTACCTGCCCGAAGCCGCTCTGGCCCCCGCGGGACTCACGCCGGAGTCGGCGGACGCGGCGGCCTGGCGCAACCTCGCCTCGCGGCTGGCCCCGGTGCGGCCCGTGCTCGTCGACCAGGGAGAGGTCCGGCTGGCGGAGGCCTTCTCCGGACTCTGGGCCGTGGCGGAGGGGGACGGCCACGACGCCGCGCGGCTGCTCCTTCCTTCGCAGCGCAAGGAGCTGGCGGCGCTCGCGGGAGAGGGCCCCCTTCGCGTGGTCCTCGGACGGCGGGAATTGGCGCTGGTCTGCCGCGAGCCGGATGCCGCCGCGTGTGAGGCGCTGGCGCGGCTCGCGCCCTCGCCGGATGGAATCCCGGGCGCCTTCCGCCTGACGGAAGCGGGCCTGTCCGCGGTGTGAGCCGGTCTCAGCCCGCCGTGCCCGCGGGGAGCTGGTCCACGAACAGCACCTCGCGGTAGCCCAGCGTGAGCAGCAGCGCCCGCAGCGAGCGCTCCGCCGACTCCCGCGCCCGCCGCTGGAGTCGCCCGTCCGCGCGGACCTCCTGCTCGAAGGCGACGCGGGCCTTCTCCAGCAACTGCGCCGTCTGCTCGCTGTCCAGGTTGGAGTCGATGACCTCCGTCTCCCCCGGGCGCAGCGCCACCTTCACCTCCATGGGCGGCAGCACCACGTAGACGCGCGTGCCCATGACTTGGAGATGGGAGCGGTCGAAGCGCTGGAAGTCGAAGCCCAGGTGCGCGTTCGCGAAAACAATGGCGCGGCCATGCGGATTCTGGAGCGCGTAGCGCGCCCAGTTCAGCACGTCCTTCCAGAGCGCATCCGTGGCCTGGGGCTCCGGCGTGAAGGACACCTTCTTGTAGAGCGCGACCTCCAGCGTCTCCAGCCGGGCCACGTCCCGCATCTGCTGCACGACGGAAGGCGTGTCCGGCAGCGACGGCGACGCGGGCTTCATCAACACCCAGGCTCCCAGCGCGCCGAGCGCCGCGGCCAGGACGACGGTGAGGACTCGCGAGAGGTGCGCCATGGGCCCCAGTGTACCTCCCCGGGCGGGCGCTTCCGGCGCGCTCATATCGAGGGCGCCAGCAGGACGACCGAGTAACCCACGGCCGTCCGTGCTCCAGGATTCTCGTACGAGTGCTTCTGGTCCCCCCGGAAGACGACCACGTCCCCGGGCTGGAGGTGGAAGCGCTCCCCGCTGGCCACGAGCACCAGCTCCCCCGTCTCACACGTCAGGTACTCCCGGGTGCCGGGGGTGTGGGGAACGCCGGTGACGCGCACCTGCGGCGGCAGCTCCACGCGGTCGAACTCCATGCCGGGCAACGGGTCCGGCAACAGCTTGCGCATCATGCCGCCACCGCGCGTCCGGACGGGCAGGGTGGCGCGCGGGTAGTGCCGGGCGCTGGCGCGGGGCTTGGCGATGAGCTCCTCCAGCGACACCTGGAGCGCGGCGGCCACGCGGTGCAGCACGGACAGCGTCGGGTTGGCGGCCCCGGACTCCAGGTGGGCCCAGGTGGCGCGTGGCACGCCCGCCAGCCGGGAAAGCTGCGCCTGTGTGGCACCTCGCGTCTCGCGCAGGGAACGGATGTTGCGGGCCAGCCTGCCAGGCAGGTCATCGTCGTTCATGGATTGGCAATCTGCCAAGCCCTTGGCCCGCGCGCCAACAGAATGGCGAACGGCGTGTATCTCCCGTTGCAAGGAGGACGCACGAATGAATCGCATCGACAAGAGCATCCTGATTACGGGCGCGAGCCGAGGGCTGGGGCTGGCGCTGATGAACGGCTTCGCTCGCCGAGGCGCGCGGGTGGTGGGCGTGGCGCGCCACGCCGCGGAGATGGAGGCCGCCGCGGCGGCGCTGCGAAAGGAAGGGCTGGAGGCCCACGCGCTGGCCTGCGACGTGGGGGACAAGGAGGCCATCTACCCGCTGGTGGGCGCGGCCACCGCGCTGGTGGGCCCCCTGGACGTGCTGGTCCATAACGCGAGCACGCTGGGCCCCACGCCGCTGCCGCTGCTGCTGGACACCGCCTGCGAGGACCTGCAGCGCGTGCTGGAGGTCAACGTGGTGGGCCCCTTCCGCCTCACCAAGGCGGTGGCTGGGAACATGGCGGTGCGGGGCAAGGGGCTGGTCCTGCACCTCACCTCGGACGCGGCGGTGTCCGCGTATCCGCGCTGGGGCGCGTATGGCGTGTCCAAGGCCGCGCTGGAGCACCTGGGCCGCGTCTGGGCCGCGGAGCTGGAGGGCACGGGCGTGCGCTTCGTCTCGGTGGACCCGGGGGAGATGGACACGCGGATGTACCGCGACGCGGTGCCGGATGGGGACTACTCGCAGTTGAGCCGCCCGGAGGCGGTGGCGGCCCGGCTCGTGGAGTGGGTGGCGCTGCGGTCGGAGTCGCTGCCCTCGGGAGCCCGCCTGGAGGCGGCGAAGCTGGAGGCCGCATGAAGCCCGCGCGTTGGCCCGCGGACCGCCCCGAGGAGGGGCGCCTGCTGCATGTGGAGCCGCGCGCCCGCCGCCTCCGCGACGCCCGCGTGGTGGACCTCCCGTCGCTGCTGCGCGCCGGGGACCTGCTGGTGGTGAACGACGCCGCCACGCTGCCCGCGTCCCTGGCGGGGCGCACGGAGTCCGGAGAGCGAATCGAGCTGCGCCTGTTGTCGCGCGAGCCGGACGGCACCTGGACCGGCGTGCTCTTCGGCGCGGGGGACTGGCGGCGGCGCACGGAGGACCGGCCACCGCCGCCGGTGCTGGCCGTGGGCGCGGGGCTCGTGGTGGGAGGCCTGAAGGCGCGGGTGGTGGCGGTGCTTCCACCATCTCCCCGGTTGCTGCGCGTGGCCTTCGACGTGACGGGGGCGGCGCTCTGGTCCGGCCTCTACCGGAGCGGGCGTCCGGTGCAGTACGCGTACACGGAGGCGGCGCTGTCGCTGTGGCATGTGCAGACGGCCTATGGCGCGCGGCCCTGGTCCGTGGAGGCGCCCTCCGCGGGGCTGCCCCTCACCTGGAGCGTGCTGCTGACGCTGCGGAGGCAGGGCGTGCGGCTGGCCTCACTCACCCACGCGGCGGGGCTGTCCTCCACGGGGGACGCGGCGCTGGACGCGGCGCTGCCCCGGCCCGAGCGCTCCGACATCCCCGCCGCCACGGTGGAGGCCGTCCTGCACACGCGGGCTTCCGGGGGACGGGTGGTGGCGGTGGGCACCACCGTGGTGCGAGCCCTGGAGGGCCGCGCGGCGCGGCACGGCGGCGGGCTGGTGGCGGGGGAGGAGGTGACGGACCTGCTGCTGGGGCCGGGCTTCGTCCCTCGGCTGGTGCACGGGCTGCTCACCGGCGTGCATGCGCCGGGCAGCAGCCACCATGCGTTGCTCCAGGCCTTCGCGCCGCTGTCGCTGCTCCAGGAGGTGGCCGCGCACGCGGAGGCGCGCGGCTACCTGGGGCACGAGTTCGGCGACTCGTGCCTGCTGCTGGACGCGTGAGGCCTACTGGAGCTGCGTGGGCTCCAGCTCCACCTTCACCCAGCCGGGCTTGCGCACGTCGAAGTTGCGGTACGCGTCAATGGCGCTGCTCATGGGCTCCACGTGGGACAGGATGGCCGTGGGGTCCACCACGCCGGTGCGCACCAGCTCCAGCAGCTTGGGGATGTACTTGCGGTGGTTGCAGTTGCCCATCTTCATCGTGAGGTTCTTGTTCATCGCCATGCCAATGGGGAACGTGCGCACCTGCGCCGGGTAGACGCCGATGATGGACAGCGTGCCGGCCTTGGCCAGGCCCTCCACGGCCCACATCAGGGCCTGCGCGGGCGCGTCGCCGGGCACCCAGTTGTCGCCCTTGGGGTTCGTCTTGGGGGCGGCCTCCTTCACCTCGCGTTTGAACTCAGCCTTCTCCTGGTGGGCCTTCTTCGCGCCGGGGCCGTGGTGCGGGTGCACGGCGTCCACGCCCACCGCGTCGATGGCGCGGTCCACGCCGATGCCGTTGGTGAGGCGCTTGAGCGTCTCGAGCGGGTCCTCCTCCTCGAAGTTGATGATTTCGGCGCCCTGGGCCCGCGCCAGCTCCAGCCGGTCCTCGTGGCAGTCGATGGCGAAGACGCGGCCGGCGCCCAGCAGCTTCGCGCTGACGATGGCGAAGAGGCCCACGGGCCCGCAGCCGAACACCGCCACGGTGTCACCGGGTTTGATTTCCGCCAGCTCCGCGCCCATGTAGCCGGTGGGGAAGATGTCGGAGATGAGGATGGCCTGCTCGTCGCTGACGCCCTCGGGGATGCGCACCAGGCCCACGTTGGCGAAGGGCACCCGCACCTTCTCCGCCTGCATGCCTTGGAAGGGGCCCGTCTCCTGGGGACCTCCGAAGAAGGCCGTGCCCGCGCTGGGGCCGTTGGGGTTGGCGTCGTTGCACTGCGCGTGGTACCCGGCGCGGCAGTACGAGCAGTTGCCACAGGCGATGGTGGACGGGATGACCACCCGGTCGCCGATGTTGAGGTTGCGGACGTCGTCACCCAGCGCCTCGATGACGCCCACGCCTTCGTGGCCCAGGATGGTGCCCGGCCTCATGCCCGGCATGGTGCCGCGAATCATGTGGAGGTCCGTGCCGCAGATGGCGCTCGCCGTCAGGCGGACGATGGCATCCGTCGGCTTCTCGATTCGCGGCTCCTCCACGTCGTCGAGCCGGATGTCCCCAATCCCATGGAAAACGACAGCCTTCATTGCGTGCGCTCCTGCCCCCTTGGGGCCCCAAGACGAAAAGGGCCTGCGCGGACGCAGACCCGCGTGACTTGGAGCCTGGGCATCACCCCGGGTGAGGGCAAAGCGAGCGCCGCTCCCTCTTCCGCCGGGTGGCCGGGGGAGCGGGGGCTAGCGGCTGCTGGAGGGGTGGTGGACGTGGAAGGTGAGCCGCTTGCCGAAGACGCGGCGGAAGTTCAGGACCTCGCGGTCCGCGTTCCACAGCTCCAGGTCCACGGGGTGCCGGGTGTGCAGGTGCAGCGCCACGCCCTCGCGGCCGTTGGTGGCCTTGAAGTCCTTGATGGGCTGGTGGTGGCTGACGTCCAGCGAGTTGGCCACGCGCAGCAGGGTGGCCAGCTTGCGCACCGTCCGCGCTTCGACGGGGTTGAGGCCCGCCATGCCGGAGTGGGCCAGCTCCGGCGGGCTGCGCCGGTGGTAGCGGGCGACGCGGGCCACCAGCTCCCGCTCGCGGTCGGCGAGGCCCGGCAGGTCGGCGTGGCGGATGAGGTAGTACGTGTGCTTGTGGTGCCGCTCGTAGCTGACGGCGTGGCCCACGTCGTGGAGGAGGGCGGCGACCTCCAGGTAGGGGCGCACCGACAAGGGCAGCTGGTGCAGGGCGGCCAGGTTGTCGAACAGGGCGAGCGACAGCCGGGCCACCTGGCGGGCGTGCTTCTCGTCGAAGTAGAAGCGCTGGCCCATGGCCAGGGCGGCGTCCGCGAGGCTGTGGTCCTCGCGGTGCTCGTCCTGCCGGTAGAGCAGGTCCACGAGGATGCCGTCGCGCAGGCCGCGGTTGACGACGCTGACGGACTCCACGCCCAGGTGTTTGGCCACGGCCTCCAGGATGACGGCGCCGGAGACGATGATGTCCGCGCGGCGCGGGTCGAAGCGCTTGCGGCGGCGCTCGGGGGGCATCTGCGCCAGGGTGTTCACCGTCTGCGTGAGCTGACGGACGGTGGCGTTGCCGCTGCTCTCCGCGGCGGCGAAGGACACCACGGCGCTGATGGTGCCGGACGAGCCGAGCGCCACGCGAGGGACGTTGTTCACCGTGGGGGGCAGCGTCTTCTGCAGCACGTCCGCGACGAAGCTGCGCATGAGGCGCAGTTGCTTGGGCGGCACGGTGCGCGAGGCGTCGAAGACCTCGGTGAGGCGCACCGAGCCCAGCGCGAGGCTCCAGAGGTTGTCGGGCTTCTCGCCCGTGGCGGTGGCGACCTCGGTGCTGCCGCCGCCAATGTCGATGAGCAGCGAGCGCGTGTGGGGCGGCTTGCGGTGGAGCACGCCCAGGCAGATGAGGCGGGCCTCTTCCTTGCCGCTGACGACCTCCAGGTTGAGGCCGGCCTCCTCGCGCACGCGGCGGACGATGTCGGCGCTGTTCTTGGCCTCGCGCAGGGCGCTGGTGGCCACGGCGCGCACCTGGGCCTTGTGGCGGCGGCAGAGGGCGGCGTAGCGGCGCAGGGTGGCCAGCAGGCGCTCGGCCGTCTCCTCCGGCATGGAGCCGGTGGCGAAGACGCCCTCCCCCGGGCGGATGGCGTCGCGCTCCTGGTGCAGGGTTTCGAGCGCGCCGTCGGCGTCTGGCCGCGCCAGCTCCAGGCGGACGGCGTTGGTGCCCACGTCAATGGCGGCGAGGACGGGCTGAGGGGGGCGGCGAGGAGGCATGTGCGGTTCTGGCCGGAGTGTACGGGGCCCTGGCGGTAATCGCAGCGGGAACCTCACCGGAAGGCCGGCCCCTCGCTTCAGCGCGTGACAGCCCTGTATCAGTCGCTCAGTCAAGGAAGCGGCGCTCCCAGCGGCGTGCAGCTTCGGGGTCGAGCCCCAGGATGGACTCGCCCTCTCCCCACATCGTCCAGGGCTCCAGAATGCGCGCCAATTCCCGATAACCGGACGGTTGCTCGCCGCGCTCGTCTTCGCCTGCGTCGGGTCCAGGGCCCAGGGTGACCACGGCGCGTTCCCCTTCCATCGGCTGAACGGTGGTGCGGGGCGCGTGGAGCCGCGAGCGGAGTGAGGCGGCGCCCCCAAGTTGGTTCAGCACGGGCGCTCCCAGGAAGGTGAGCCAGGAGGGCCCCCGGACACGCGTGCCGATGCGAAGGGAGGTCATGCCGGGCCGGAGGACATCCAGCCCCGGGCATCGAAGGCAATCGCGACGCACTTGGCGGAGGATGGCCGCCACGTCGAGTGAGCCGCTGAATGCCAGACCCGCGTTGCCTGAGGCAAAGGGGAGAGGCTCGGCAATGGCCAACAAGAGGTCTCTGACCTGCTGGGGGCCGTGCTGTTCCAGGTACTTGGTAGAGAACCAGAACGACACGGCGCTGACTTCGCCGAGGCCGTTCACGAAGGACGAGTCGACGCGTTCTCGCCCCAGATAGTCGAATCGGAAGGGCGCCTCCAGGGAGCCACCGGAGAGATGGACGTTGGCCCATGGCGCATCCGTCATGCCTTGATGGACCTTCTCCCATCCCTGTGAATCCAGGGGCTGCCACTCGCCCTCCTCGTCCGCGTACGACGTCAGGACGTATGGGCCCACGGCACGTTGATAGACGTCCAGCGAATGCAGTACCGCGGTCGTCACGGAGGTATGGGCGTGGGGCAGATAGAAGCTCGCATGGAGCCCCGTGGGCGCGCTCATGGCAGGACTCCCAGGCGCGGTGTGATTTGGAGGGGCGCCTGCTTGGGCTTCAGTGCCCGTTGGTACATCGCGTCCTGCTGTTGGCCCTCGTGGGGATGTCCTTTGGGGTACCGGGGCCAGCTTGAGGGACGCGTGGGCGTGACACAGGGGAACTTGAAGTCATAGATGGCCAGGACCTGCATCTCCGACCCCGTATGGATGACGACGTCCGGGGCAAGTGACCCCTTGAGCTCACTGCCCCGGCCCTGTCTCAGCAGCGTGCGCACGTCCTCGTTCCGCATGGGTTCCCATCTGCCTGAGTCCGGGTTGTAGCGGTAGCGGGGTTCGAGGCGAAAGCCCCCTGGACGGAACTGGTTCAGCCATTCGTGGGCGCACGGAAGCGCGACCTTGTGCATCTCCGTGCCGAGCTTCATCGCCAGCGTGATGGGGCGACCCTGGGCATCCACCGCGACCTCCGCACGGCATTCTTCCGGAGTCGGGTTCCTGCCGTTGCGCAAAGCGATGAGCACGGTCGAACGCGCATCGTCCGCGCAGGCTTCCAGCGCCTCCTCAATGGCATCCCGCTCCTCGGCGCGCAGCACCCGCAGCGCCGCGTCGCCCGCGGTGCCAATGGAGGCAGCCACGCGCATGGCCCGGGTGCCCGGCAGGACGGCCTCCTCGCCCGCCATTCGCGCGCACGCCGCCGGGTTCCGCCGGCACGCGCTGGTCGCTGAATCGAAGCCGTAGCGCTCCGGGCGCGCCGCGCAGCCGGCGACCAGTCCACTGAGCACCAGCGCCATCCACGGACGTCGCGGCATGTCCCCTCCCGTGCGTGGCCATGAGGGCCGCGCACACACGAGGAGACACGCTACCGCTTCCGCCGCCAGCCCATGAAGCTGGCGAAGCGCTCCGCGATGCGGGCGACGGTCAGCCCCACGATGTCCAGCAGCCACTGCTGGAGTCCGGAGCGCGCGCAGTCCTCCAGGTACACCCGCCGCGAGCCGAGCAGGTGCTTGTCGAGCCACCGCTGCGCTTGCGCCGCCACGCCGGGGTCCTCCACCTCCACCAGCGTCTCCAGGTTCACGAGCGACAGCGGATCCAGATTGAAGCTGCCCACCAGCAGCTTCCTCCCGTCCACCAGCGCCGCCTTCGCGTGCAGCGTGGAGTCGGTCCACTCGTGGATGCTCACCCCGGCGCGCAGGAAGTCGCGGTACAGCCGCATGGTCGCCGCGCGCGCGAACACCACGTCGCTGCGCCCGGGCAGCAACAGTCGCACCGTCACGCCCCGCCGCGAGGCGCGCTTGAGCGACCGGATGAGGCCCTTGTCCGGCAGGAAGTACGCGTGCGCCAGCACCACCTCGTGCTTCGCGCCGTCAATCGCCTGGAGGTACCGCTTGCGCAGCCGGTGTCCTCCCGCGACGCCGGACAGGAACAACTTCACCGCGCCCGACTCCAGCGCGGAGGCCCCCGCGTGCAGCCTGGCCCCCAATTGCCGGCAGATGTCCCCACGCAGCTCCAGCGCCAGGTCCGCCCAGCCGAGCACGTCGCCCTTCGCCGCGTATGCGTCCCCGATGTTGATGCCTCCCAGGAACGCCACGGAGTCATCGACGAGGAGAATCTTCCGGTGGTTGCGCCACGCGCGGCCGGTGCACAGCGAGGTGAGCGGGTTGTACACGCGCACCTTCGCCCCCGCGGCCTTCAGCGTCTGTGTGAGGTACCGGCTGGCGCCGATGCTGCCCCAACCGTCCACCACCACCTTCACCGCGACACCCCGGTGCGCCGCCGCCACCAGCGCGTCGAGGAACCGCGCGCCAATGCCTTCCCGCTCGAAGGTGTAGACCTCCAGGTGCACCATCACCTGCGCGGAGGCAATGGCCTCCAGCATCCGCGGGTACGCCTCTGCCCCGCCGTCGAGCAGGGTGAGGCGCTCCTCGCGGACCTCGTCAATGGGAAGGCGGACGCCAGGAGCGGTCAACGTCGGCGGTGAGGCTTCGGCACGCATGCGCGCCCTCCACCCTACCGCTCCCAGCGTCTCGACGGGACAGCCTCACCGTGACATGGGGGCCGTCCTGCCGCGTGCCGTCATCGCCCGTCGTGTTTGCGCGCGCCCTTGCCCTTGCCCTTGTGTTTGCACTCGGTGCCGTCCCAGTACTGGCTCGGGTGGCAGTGCTTGCTGTTCCGCTTGGACTTCTTCGACTTGGGCGGACGCGAGTCGTAGTGGTGATGGTGGAAGCAGCCACTCAAGGTGAAGAGCGCGAGAACGGGGAGGAGGAGACGGGCTTTCATCGGGCGGGGCCAGGACATACGTGCTCGGACCCGGCCCGGCGGCGCGCGGCCACATCCCCCCATCGACGCTGTGCGTCCGCTTCGGTAGCCTGCGCGCCGTGCCCCCTGCCGCGAAGCCCGTTCGTCATCGGAAGATTGGAGCCTACCGCGTACTCGGAGAGCTGGGACGTGGTGGCATGGCCCTGGTGTACCGGGGCCTGCACGAGATGCTGCAGCGCGAGGTCGCCATCAAGGAACTGCTCCCGGACGGCCAGCGTGACCGGGAGACGTTGTCGCGCTTCCGGCGCGAGGCGCTCGCGCTCGCGGCCTTCCGCCACCAGAACATCGTGACGCTCTACGACATGGTGGAGAAGGCGGAGAGCCTCTTCATGGTGATGGAGCTGGTGGACGGCCCCACGCTCCACACGCTCATCAAGGAAGGCCCGCTGCCGGCGGACGTCACCGGCGTCATCGCCGCGCGCATCGCCAGCGCGCTGGACCACGCGCATTTCCGCCACATCATCCACCGCGACCTCAAGCCCGCCAACGTCATGCTCACCAAGTCCGGTGAGGTGAAGCTGATGGACTTCGGCATCGCCAAGGACGTGGGTATGGAGGCGCTCACCCAGCAGGGCATGGCGGTGGGGACGCCGTCGTACATGTCCCCGGAGCAGGTGACGGGGGTGCCGGTGGATGGCCGCACCGACATCTTCTCGCTCGGCGTGCTGCTCTATGAGGCCCTCTCCGGCGCGCGCCCCTTCCACGGCAAGACGGCGGGCGAGGTCTTCGCGAGGATTCGCGACGGCAAGTACACGCCGCTCTCCAAGGTGGCGCCCAACGTCCCGGCGCCGCTGGTGCGCATCATCCAGCGCGCCATGGAGGTGAAGCCGGAGGACCGTTTCCCGGACGCCGCCGCCATGCGCCGCGAGCTGGACGTCTTCCTCGCGCAGGAGGTGCAGGTGTCCCACGCGGCCCTGCTGGTGGCCTTCCTGCGCCACCGGCAGAAGCTGACGGAGACGGAGGCCCAGCAGCTCATGCGGCCGCACGAGCTGGACGCCGCGGTGGAGGGTTTCGACACGGGGCGCTCCCGCCAGGGCGGGAAGCTGAAGTGGGCCCTGGCCGCCGCCATCGCGCTGACGACGGCGGCGGGCACCGGGCTCTACTTCACCCAGGCCCAGTGGGCGCCGCTGGTGGAGCAGCTCACCCGCTGAGGCCCGGCGGGTGGTGGCTCAGGCCTGCTGCTTGGACTTGTCGTGCGTGACGGTGACGATGGTGCCGATGCCGCCGCGCACGAAGAAGTCGCCCACCACGGTGAGCTTGCGCGGCTGGATGGCCTGGATGATGTCGTCCGCGATGGTGTTGGTGACCTTCTCGTGGAAGGCCCCCTCATTGCGGTACGCCCACATGTAGAGCTTGAGGCTCTTGAGCTCGATGCAGGTCTGGTCCGGCACGTAGGTAATCTTGAACCGTGCGAAGTCAGGCTGACCGGTGAGCGGGCACAGACAGGTGAACTCCGGGACGTCGAACGCGATTTCGTAGTCGCGATCGGCGGCCGGGTTGGGGAAGGTCTGCAGTTCCTTGGACGGCTGCGAGGGCATGGCGCTGTCGTCTACCACACCAACGCCGCGTGTCATCCCTCCCTTCGATGTCCGCCTGCCAACGCGCCTGGCGTTCAGCGGAGGGGAATCCTGGGGGGGCTCCGGTTGCCGGGTGGGCGCGGGCTCATAATCAACGGGCGTCTCTTGCCCCGTCCGAGCACATGCCGCTTCCCTCCGACGTCGAAGATGCATTCTCGTGCCTGCCGCTGGCGCTGGTTCGCGTCGGTCCGGACCTGCGCGTTCAGTGGTGCGAGGAAGGCTTCGCGCACAAGACGGGCGTGGCGCTGCGCGCCGGGGGCGACCTGCGGGACGCCCTGGAGCGCACCCGGAGCCTGGACTCCCTGGAGCGCGCCATCCGGGACGGTGCATCCCATACCGGCCACGTCATCACCCGGGCGCTGCGTCAGGTCCGGGTGCAGGTGAAGCCCGCCTCGGCGGGCGAGGCGGCGGGCGCCTGGCTGGTGGTGGAGCCCTCGGGGGTGGACGACGAGGGGGCCTTCTCCCAGGCGGTGCAGGAGATTGCCCGCTCCGTGGGCGAGACGCTGGAGGTGGACAGCGTCTGCGCCGCCGCCGTGGTGGCCCTGGTCCGCTGCGCGCACGTGCGCCGCGCCGAAGTCTATCTCTGCGAAGAGGAGGGCGGGAGCCTGCGCCGGGTGGCGGTGTCGGACCTGGCCGGCTCGGAGTCCCCCGAGGCGGTCTTCGACTCCCAGTCGGACCCGTTCCGGCAAGCGCTGGCGCTGCGTCAGGCGCAGCTGGGCATCCAGCGGGGCTATGGGGACTCCATGGGCTCCATCTTCGCCGCGGTGCCGCTGTGCGCGCCGCGCCGGACGGTGGGCCTGCTGCTGCTCTACAAGGAGCCGGGCACGTCCTTCTCCGTGCGGGAGCTGGACTTGTGGAGCGCCGCGGCGAACCAGCTCGCGGTGGCGGTGGAGAACGCGCGCCTGCTGCGCGAGGCCAAGGCGGCGCTC
The DNA here is from genome assembly GCF_030168875.1 of Myxococcus sp. SDU36. NCBI lineage: Bacteria > Pseudomonadati > Myxococcota > Myxococcia > Myxococcales > Myxococcaceae > Myxococcus > Myxococcus sp. SDU36. The sequence continues at coordinate 5,199,343 of NZ_CP077414.1, read as the reverse complement.
CAGGTGCGCGAGGAGTTCATCTCCATCGCCAGCCACGAGCTGAAGACGCCGCTCACGCCGCTGAAGCTGGGCCTCTTCACCATGGAGCGGCGCCTGTCGTCGGGCCAGCCGGTGGAGCTGTCCACGGTGCTCAAGTCCAAGCGGCAGGTGGACCGGCTGGTGGGGCTGGTGGAGGACCTGCTGGACGCGTCGCGCCTGGACGCGGGGAGGCTGGCGTTGGACCTGGCGCCGCTGGAGGTGGGGCAGTTGGTGGCGGAGGTGGTGGACCACTTCCGCGCGGCCTTCGAGCGGCCCTTCGCCGTGGAGGTGCCCCGCGAGCGCGTCTGGGTGCGCGGGGACCGGGACAGGCTGGAGCAGGTGCTGGTGAACCTGCTGGAGAACGCGCACAAGTACAGCGCGTCGGAGGAGCCCATCGTCGTGACGGTGGAGCGCTCCCAGGGCGAGGCGCGCATCCACGTCCAGGACCACGGCATCGGCATTCCGGGCGCGGACCAGTCGCAGGTGTTCCAGCGCTTCTACCGGGCGCGGAACGTGTCGCACCGCAACTTCGGCGGGCTGGGGCTGGGCCTCTTCATCAGCCACTCCATCGCCCGGCTTCACGGCGGCGCGCTGTCGATGCGCAGCGCGGAGGGGCAGGGCAGCACCTTCTCGCTGAGCCTGCCGCGCATGGCGGCGCACGACGTGAAGCGGCTGCCCCACCGGCTGTTGCTGCTGGACGAGGACCAGGCCCAGGAGGCCGCGGCGGAGCAGGTGCTGCTCTCCGAGGGCTTCGAGGTGCTCACCGCGCGCGACGGGGCCGAGGCGCTGCGGCGGGCCACGCACCTGCCGGTGGACCTCATCGTCCTGTCCACCAGCGCCACGCAGGGAACGACAGGCGTCTTCCTGGAGACCTTCGCCACGCTGCCGCGCGCGCGGCCGGTGCCCATCCTGCTGGCCGGCGACGAGCGGCCCTGGTGGGCCCATGAGGGCACGTCGCTGTGTATACGCCCCTACCGGCCCGAGGACCTGGTGACCCGGGTGCGCAGCGCGCTCAGCGTGGAGCGGCTGCCCTCGGCCGAGGCGCCACTGGATTTGCTCAGCTCCCGGACGTGAGGACTCGGAAGTCCACCGGGACGATTCCCTCCCGGGCCAGCACTTCGCGGGCCTGGGGGTGGAGGAAGGTCTCCAGCTCGACCTCTCGCTGCGCCGCGTAGCCGCTCTTCAGCGTCTCCGGCCGGTAGCCCGGGTGGCACATCAGCTCGATGACGCCGTCGTTGGGCAGGGCGGTGAGCTCCGACGCGAAGCGCTCCAGCGTCCAGTACGCCTCCGCGCCCGCGTCGCCCACGAAGTGCGCGTTGGTGGCGACGCCCCGGGCCCGCAGCGTGCGCCGCATCTCCGCATGGATGGAGCGCACCGGGACGCCCACGCTTCGCGCCGCCCGGGCCAGGCCCTCCAGGACGCCCGCGTGTTGGTGCAGGTGCTTGTGCACGTCCACATGCGTGGCCGGCTGGCCCAGCAGGCCCGCGAGCCGCGCGAGCTGGGCGAAGGCCTCCGCCTCCACCACGTCCGCAGGCAGCGCCCCCGCGCGGGCCTCCACGAAGCCGCCGTCCTCTCCGAGCCATTCGCGCGGGAAGCCGCTCCACACGGGCGTGCCCCGGGCGAGGTTGAGGTGCAGGCCGATGGCGAGCCCCCGGGCCTCGCGCGCGGCGGCCTCCGAGAAGGGCGTGTTCACCATGAAGGTGGCCGACGAGACGACGCCCTCGCGCATGGACCGGAGGATGCCGCGCGTGACGGCCGGGTCGTAGCCCAGGTCGTCGGCGTTGATGATGAGGGCGCGTGACTGCATGGCGGGGCTCTCCTCGCGGTGGGCTCAGGGCCGGGGGCGGGTCTGGAAGAACTTCCAGGCTTCCCGCGTGGCGTCCAGGTGGGGCGTGCCGCCGTGGTTGAAGTCCGTGAAGCCGGGCCAGGTGTGCTGGCCGCCCTGCACCGTGCACAGCGACGCGGTGGCGGACTCCGGGCTGCACCCGGTGGCGGCGGTGCAGGTGCTGTCGCCCTGCTGGTACGTCTCCACGGTGGGGCCCATGCAGCCGTTGCGCTCGGCCCAGCGGCGCACGGAGGCTTCGGCGGACGGGTAGGTGCCGCCGAAGGGGCCCAGGTTGCTGCCGCCCTGGTAGCGGATGACCGGGTCGGCGGTGCCGTGCAGGTGCAGCACCGGCACGGGGCGTGACGGGTCGCAGGGCGTGGCGCCCTCCATGCCCGCCACGGGGGCGACGGCGGCGAAGCGGCTCGCGCGCTGGCAGGCCAGTTGGTACGAGAAGAAGCCACCGTTGGAGAAGCCGGTGGCGAAGGTCCGGCGCGTGTCCACGCACACGCGCGTGTCCAGGTCCGCCAGCAGCGTGTCCACGAAGCCCACGTCATCCACCTTGGCCGTCCACGCCGGGCCGCAGCACGCGCCCGCGTTCCACCCCCGGCTGGTGCCGTCGCTCCCATTGTTGTTGATTTCCGAGGCGCTGAGGCCCCGGGGATACACGGCGAGGAAGCCCTCCGTGTCGGCCAGCGTGGACAGGCGCATCAGCCCCTCCATCTCCACCTCGTTGGAGCCGAAGCCGTGGAAGGCCACCACGGCGGCGGTGGGCCGGGTGGCGTCGTAGCCGGGGGGAACGTGGACGCGGTAGTGGCGGGTGCGCCCGTCGTGCTCCACCGTCCAGTCGTAGGTGCCAGGCCCCTCCGTGAGGCCGGTGCAGGCCGTGCGCTCCGGCACCGTGGGCTCCTCTCCGGTGGGAGGGGCGCTGCCGGCATCCTCGGTGGGCCGACGGGAAGTATCCGAGGACGAGCACGCCGTGACACCGGCGAGCAGGACCCCCAGGGCGAGGCGAGTTCCGCGAAAGCGCATGACCCCGAAGTTAATGGGCCCGGGCCGTGACGCACGAAGTGTTGGCGTCATTTCACCGCGACGCACTCCGCGGCCAGGGCCTCCGCGCGCGTCGGAAAGCGCTCGGACAAGGCGCGCTTCACCTCGGTGACACCCGCGGTGTCGCCGGTGTGGGCGTGGAGCTGGCAGCGGGAGGCCAGCGCCCGCGGGTCCTCTGGGGCGAGCCGGTCCGCTTCGACGTAGGCCCGCTCGGCGCCCGCGGTGTCGCCTTGCCGGAAGAGCACGGCCCCCAGGTAGTAGTGCGCCACGGCGAGCTTGGGGGCCTTTCGAAGCGCGCGCTTGAGCAGGGCGGCGGCCTCGTCCACGCGTTGCTGCCGGAAGCGCACGAAGCCCAGCTCGGCGAGGCTCGCGGCGTCATCGTGGGAGCGCGTCCAGGCGGAGAGCACGCTGGCGGCCTCATCCAGCCGGCCGCTCTGCGAGAGCAGCAGGCCGTAGCGCGGCGTCACGTCGGAGGCGCCGGGCTTCCGGGCATGGACCGTGGCCAGCGCGGCCAGCGCGCCCGGGATGTCCCCCTGGCGCTCGCGCAGCTCGGCCAGCGCCAGCGGTGGGCGGAGGTCCTTGGGGGCCAGCGCGGCGGCATCCTCGAGGGCGCGCTCGGCCCGCTTGCCCAGTCGCAGCTCCGTGGCGGCGCGTGCGGCGATGAGGTGCCCCTCGAGGTCCTTGGGAAAGCGCGCCACGAAGCCCTCCGCCAGGGCCAGCGCCTCCTCGTGCGCGCCGGCTTCCAGCAGCAGCGCGCCGGCCCGGCTCAGCTCCTCCGCGCTCGCCCGGTCATCGGACGCCAGTCCCTTCAGGGCCGCCACCTTCGTATCCGCCGTGGTGGCGGCCTCCGCCCGGGCCAGGCGCGCGGCGGGAGGCGCGGCGGGGCGCGTGAGGAACCACGCCGCGCCCGCGCCCACCGCGCCCACCGCGAGCACGCCCGCGAGGAGTGGAACCAATCGCGAGCGTCGCCTGCTCGTGGCGTGTTCATCCTGGGCGGTGGATGCCGCCGTGCCCGCGAGGGCCTTCCGCGTGGCGCCCGCCACCGTCGCCGCGTCGGGGTTCGTGGTCCGGGAGACCTGGGGCCACGCGGTGGGCGCGTCGACCCCGCCCAGGATGGGCCGGGTGTAGGGCGTCGGCGTACTGCCGTGAGACGGGTCCGCGAGCCGCGCGCGCCGCAGGGCCAGCCGCTTGGGGTCGCGGTCCGGTGGGAAGACTGAATCCACGTAGGCGGCCAGCTGCTCGGGCGTGGCCATCTCCGCGGCGCCACCAATCGCTTCGATGGCGGCGATGAAGGCCTCCAGGCTGTCGAAGCGCGCGGCGGGCTCGCGGGCCAGGGCGGTGAGGCACACCAGCTCCAGCGCGGTGGGCACGGACGGGTCGAAGGCGGTGGGCGGCCTGGGGCGTCCCTCCGCGATGCGGCCCAGCACCTCGTCGGCGGACAGGCCGGTGAAGGGCCGGCGGCCACAGAGCTGCTCGTAGAGCATGACGCCCGCGGCGAACAGGTCGGCGCGGTGGTCCACCGGCTTGCCGGCGATCATCTCCGGCGACATGTAGAAGAACTTGCCCTTGAGGATGCCGGGCTCCGTGCCCGAGCCCAGCGCGTCCGCCTTGGCGATGCCGAAGTCGATGACCTTCACCGCGCCATTCACGCCCACGTGGATGTTGTCGGGCGTGAAGTCGCGGTGGACGATGCGCAGCGGCCGGCCCGCTTCATCCACGGCGCGGTGCGCCGCGTCCAGGCCCCGGCAGGCCTCCACCAGCACGCGCAGGGTGATGCCCAGTGGCACGCGGTGTCCGTGCTCGGCGGCCTCCTGGCGCAGCTCGGCGAACGAGCGCCCCTCCAGCAGCTCCATGGCGATGAAGGGCTCGGTGCCCTCCATGCCCAGCTCGATGATGGTGACGACGTTGGGGTGTCGCACCTGCGCGGTGATGCGGGCCTCGTTGAGGAACATCTGCACCACGCGCCGGTCCGAGGCGAGGTGCGGCATCAACCGCTTCACCGCGACCGCCGGCCCCCGGCTGCCGTCGTCCTCGACGCGGCGGCCCAGGTACACCTCCGCCATGCCGCCGGTCGCGATGCGCGCGGACAGTCGGTAGCGACCCACCTGATTGGGGTTCTGCGCCAGCTCCAAAGTGCGCGCAGTCTATGTGTAGGCGCCCCTCCGCGCACAGTGTTGTGGCCATTACGGCGGGTGGGGGCCCGCTACCTGCCCGCTCGCGCGAGGGAGCGGGGATGTTAACGTCCTGCCTGTCTCGTGGGCCTGGCGGGAGGTGGCCCAGACACACGCACGCGCTGCGGCCGGAGGGATGGTTGGGCACAGTCCTCAAGGGTGGTTATGTCGTCGAACTGGAGCCGGCGCTGGTCGAGCGCGTGGACCTGCGCATCGAAGGAGAGCGAATCGTCGCCCGCGGGCCGGACCTGACGCCTGGCGCGGAGGACGAAGTCGTGGCGCTGTCGGGCAAGCTCGTCTTCCCGGGGCTGGTGAGCGCGCACCACCGCCTGCACGCGGTGCTGGGCCGTGGCATGCCCCGCCCGCCGCTGGAGACCTACCAGGACATCCTCGAGCAGGTGGCCTGGCCGTACGAGAACGCGCTCGACCTGGACGCCGTGCAGGTGGCGGGCTGTGCCGGAGGGCTGGAGGCGCTTCAGTGCGGCACCACCACCGTGTGCGATTTGCACTCGTCGCCCAAGGCGATTTCGGGCTCGCTGGTGCGCCTGGCGCGCGGGCTCCATGAGGTGGGCGTGCGCGGCGTGCTCGCCTACGCGGTGTCGGACCGGCAAGGGGCGCTCGGCCGCGAGGAGGGGCTGGAGGAGACGGTCAGCTTCGCGAAGAAGGCGAAGGGGCGCTTCCGGGGACAGGTGGGCGCGGCGCCGTGCTTCACGCTGGGGCCGGACGCGCTGACGGGCCTGTCGGAGGCGCTGAAGGCGCTGGGCGATGGCGGCCTGCACCTGCCGCTGGCGGAGGACCCGCTCGATGAGCGCCTGTCCAACGAGAACTACGGGGCTTCGCCGGTGTCGCGGTTGCTGGACGCGGGCCTGCTGTCGCCCAAGAGCCAGCTGGCGCACGTGGGCCACCTGGACTGGGCGGACCTGGCGCAGGTGATTGCCACCGGCGCGTGGCTGGTGCACACGCCGCGCGCCAACCAGGGGCTGGAGGTGGGCTACGCGCCGGCGCTGAAGTTCGGGGCCCGGGCCACGCTGGGCGTGGATGGCGTGTCGGCGGACCTGTTCGCGGAGGCGCAGGCGGCGTACCTGCGCTCACGCGAGGCGGGGCAGCCGATTGATGTGCTGCGCTACCTGGCCAACGGGCACCGCCTGGCGTCGCAGGTTTTCGACGTGCCGGTGGGGCCCATGCGCGAGGGCTCGCTCGCGGACCTGCTCATCCTGGACTACCTGCCGGCCACGCCGCTGACGGCGGAGAACCTGGCCTGGCACGTGGTGTTCGGCCTGGGCAGCCGGCACGTGGAGGCGGTGATGGTGGATGGCGTGTGGCGCATGTGGGCGCGCCGGCCGCTGTCGGTGAGCCCCACCGTGGTGGCGGAGCAGGCCCGCGAGGCCGCGTCGGCGGTGTGGGCGCGGATGGCGGAGGCGGCGAAGAAGTAGCCCGCCGCTGGCTTGCTCCGGGGGCGGGATGTCCTGTCTAGTCCCGCCCATGCTCGTCCCATTGCTCGTCGCGGGGTTCTTCAGCGGTGCCATTCCCCAGGCCGGAGAGACGGCGCCGGACTTCACGGCGAAGGACTCCGCGGGGAACGTCTACACGTTGTCGGAGCTGGTGAAGAAGGGCCCCGTCATCCTGGCCTTCTTCCCCAAGGCCTTCACCGGAGGCTGCACCCGCGAGCTCAAGGCGTACAGGGACAGGTACGCGGACGTGGAGAAGGCGCAGGGGCAGGTGCTGGCCATCAGCATGGATGACGCGGAGACGCTCACGCGCTTCAAGGCCGAGCTGAAGGCGCCGTTCCCCTTCATCCCCGACCCGGACGGCAAGGTCGTCTCCGCCTATGACGTGAAGATGCCGCTGCTGTCGGCGCCGAAGCGGTACACGTTCGTCGTGGGCGAGGGCCTGAAGATTCTCAAGGTCGAGTCCGGCAGCGACGCCATCAACCCGCACGGCGCGATTGTCGCGTGCCCGCTGCGCAAGCCGGCCGGCGCGGACGCGAAGCCGCCGGATTCGGGCACGAAGTAGCGTCAACGCGGCGACCGTCCCTGCGCGGACGCCACGCGCCGCCGGCTGTCGAAGACCTGGGCGGGGGCGCCATCGATGAAGGTGTCCTCGAAGGCGCCCCCCGTGTACTCGTCGATGACGCCGCGCCAGAAGGCGATGGCGGGGCGGTTGCGCGGCAGCTGGGACAGCTCCCAGATGCCTGGGAAGCGGTCGAACACGGCCTTGGCCGCGAGCCGGCCCAGGCCGAGGCGCCGCTCATTTCGCAGGATGAAGAACTCGCTCATCCGGAAGTCGCGTCCAGGCGTCATGTAGGGGAAGGGCGTCTGTCCCACGAAGGCGAAGCCCACGACGCGGCCCTCCCAGCGCAGCAGCAGGGGGTGGACCTCGGGGGTGGGGACCAGCCACGTGGGCAGGAAGTCCGGCCGCCAGCGACCCTGCTCGTCCAGGGCGTAGTCGACGCCGAACTCGCTCAAGTCGTGGAGGTAGAGCGGGTAGAGGTTTCGAAGCAGCGTGTGCTCGGACGGAGTCGCTCGGAGAATCTCCATGGAGGGCCTCTCGTGTTCCCAGCATGACCCTTTGGACGTCCGTCGGCCAGGGTGTCTCCGCGTCCCTCCCTCCATCAGGTGTCATGCAGGGAAGAGGCGCGGCGGGGCAATCCTCCCATGGAGGCGCTCGGCCTACGTTGCCCTCCACGAGTCCGGGGCTCGGCGGGGGACACCATGAACAGTCAGCGGATGCGCATGGCGAGTGAAATGGAAGGCCAGGAGCCCCATGTCCCAGCCCACGGTGGCGGGCATGCGCGGGGCAATGACGTCACGTCGAGCAGGACGGTGCGGCGGGTGCTGATGACGGCCGACGCCGTGGGCGACGTGTGGACGTACGCGCTGGAGCTGACCCGGGCGCTCGCGCCGCACGGGGTGGAGGTGACGCTGGCGACCATGGGGGCGCCGCTCACCCGCGCGCAGTGGGCGGAGGCGCGAGGCCTCCCCAACCTCACCGTGGAGGAAGGGCGCTTCCGGCTGGAGTGGATGGAGGACCCGTGGGACGACGTGCGCTCGGCGGGCGACTGGCTGCTGGCGCTGGAGCGCCGGGTGCGTCCGGACGTGGTGCACCTCAATGGCTACGTGCACGGGACGCTGCCGTGGCTGCACCCGCCCCTGGTGGTGGGGCACGCGTGCAGCCTGTCGTGGTGGCGGGCGGTGAAGGGCGAGGACGCGCCCGCGCGCCATGCGCGCTATCGCGAGGCCGTCACCGCGGGCCTGCGCGCGGCGGGCCGGGTGGTGACGCCGAGCCGGGACCTGCTCGAGTCCCTCCACATGCACTATGGCCCGCTGACCGCCGCGGAGGTCATCCCCCACGCGCGGCGCGCGGACCGGGTGCCGCCTCGCTCGGAGCGGGAGCCCTTCATCCTCAGCGTGGGCAGTCCGTGGGACGCCGCGAAGAACGTCGCCGTGCTGGACGCCGCCGCGCCCCGCCTGGGCTGGCCGGTGCGGCTCGTGGGAGACGCGCGCCATCCCTCCGAGCGGAAGGCGGAGCCGCGCCACCTCCAGTGGATGGGGCACCTGGAGCCGCATGCCCTGGCGGAGTGGATGTCGCGCGCGTCCATCTATGTACTGCCCGCCCGGTACGCGCCCTTTGGCCTCACCGCGCTGGAGGCGGCCCTGTCCGGCTGCGCGCTGGTGCTGGGCGACATTCCGGCGCTGCGCGAGGTGTGGGGAGATGGGGCCGCGTGCTTCGTGCCCCCGGACGACGTGGAGGCCCTGGTGGAGACGCTGGAGCGGCTGCGCGAGGACCCCGGGCTGCGCACCCGGCTGGCCCTGCGCGCGCGGGCCTGGGCGCTGACGTACACGCCCCGGCGGATGGCCAGCCGCTACCTCGCCGTCTACGCCAGCCTCATGGGCACGCGGGAGGCGCTGACTCCCGCGGGCACCCCCACGCACTGAGCGGGTGAGGCGTCAGCTCGCCTCGGTGGGGCTGACGGGATAGTCGCCCGTCGCGTGGGCCTGGGCATGCTGCGCGAAGAGGAACCTGCGCACCGCGGCGCGGGTGAGCAGCCCGCAGGTGGGGCTGCCCACCGGGACGCTGACGGGCAGGGCGTCCACGTCCTCGTGGTCCATGACATGGAGGGCGTGGGCCAGGTTCGCGTCAGGGGCCAGCGCGGGCAGCTTGCGCGCCAGGTCGCTGGCCACCAGCAGCGGGTACACGGATTCGTCGCGCCACACCTCGCGCAGCTGCTCCACCTGCACGGTGCCGTAGATGCGGCCCACGGTGTCCAGGATGGGCAAGGTGCCCGCCTCGGAGGTGAGCAGCAGGTCCGTCAGCGCCCGCAGCGGCGTGCCCGCGGGCACGGGGGTCAGGTGGGTCATCAGCGAGCGGACCGGGGTGGCCTCCAGCAGGTCCGCGTCGCTCTGGACCTTCGGCGTCTTCCGCTCGGTGAGGTAGTGGCAGAGCGCGGAGGCGATGGTGCACGTCACCATCAGCGGCAGGATGATGTCGTGGTTCCCGCTCAGCTCGTACAGCATCATCATGCCCGTGAGCGGGCCGCGGGTGAGCGCCGCCACCGCGCCGCCCATGCCCACCAGGGCATACGCGCCGCTGGGGCCGGTGCTCTCCGGGAAGAAGAAGTGCACCAGGGTGCCGAAGGCGCCGCCCGCCATGGCGCCAATGAGCGCCGCCGGGAAGAACGTCCCGCCCGAGCCCCCCGAGCCGATGGTGATGGCCGTGGCCACCAGCTTCAGCAGGCACGCGGTGATGAGGAACAGGAAGGGCAGCCGGCCCAGCGCGGCCAGGTTGATGTAGTCGTGCCCGCTGCCCCAGACGGTGGGGCTGGCGAAGGCCAGGATGCCGGCGCACAGGCCGCCCAGGCCCGCGCGCAGGGAGAGCGGCTTGCCGCCCAGCCACGGGGACAGCCGGCTTTTTCCCTGGCCGTGGAAGAAGTGCTCCACGCCGTGCAGCAGCTGGACGAAGGTGAAGGCCAACAGCCCACAGGTGATGCCCAGGCCCGCGTAGGCCAGCACCTCGCCGCCGCTGACCAGCTCGTAGGGGATTTGCCGGAGCATGGCGGACTCCCCCATGACGCCCTGGCTCACCAGGGTGCCGGCCACGCTGGCCAGGATGATGGGGGAGAAGACGCGCAGCTCGAACTCGCGAAGGATGATTTCCATCGCGAACACGGCGCCGGCGATGGGGGCGTTGAAGGACGCGGAGATGCCCGCGCCCGCGCCGCACGCCAGCAGGATGGACAGCTCCTTGCGGCTGAAGCCCAGCACCCGGCCCACGGTGGAAGCGAACGCCGCGCCGCCGTAGACGATGGGCCCCTCGCGCCCCGCCGAGCCGCCGCTGCCAATGGTGATGGCGGACGCCACCAGCTTCAGCAGGCCCCGGTCCGCCGGCAGGGCGTTGGCGCCGCTCTTCACCGCCCGCACCACCTCGGGGACGCCGTGGCCATGCGTCTCGGGCCTGTCCCGCAGCAGCCGGCCCACCACCACGCCGCCCAGCGTGGGCGCCAGCAGCATCATCCACCAGGGCAGGTGGGGCAGCGCCTCGGGCAGGTTGTGGCTGTGTCCGAACACGCTGTTGAGCGCGGACAGCGCCACCAGCGGGTAGTAGAGCGACAGCCCGCCCAGCGTCAGCAGGGCCAGCAGGCGCAGCCGGCGCTTCACCTCGTCACGGGGGCCGCCCGGCTCGATGATGCGCGCCAGCAGCAGCGCGCCGGATGCCAGGGGCACGCCGATGAAGGCGTACTCCGGATGCCAGCGCGCCGCGGCGAACGCCTCCATGAGCGACTGGAACTGGCCCTGGCGGAGCGTGTGCTTCAGCGAGGCCGCCCCGAAGGTGAGCCCGCTCACCAACCCGATGAGGTTGGAGAAGATGCCGGCCGCCAGCCCGCTGTACAGGCCGACCACCGCGCCCGCCACCGGTAGGACGGAGGGGCCGGGCAGCCGCAAGCGGTTGGACGCTCTCAGCGCGGCGTGGACAAAGGGGCCCATCGCCGCGCGCAGCCGCGTCCAGATTGCGCGCTGGGCCGCCGCGCTTGATGCGGGTACATCCCCTGCACTCATTGCAGGTCCCACTAACAGTGGGATGGGCGCCGCTCAAGGTTCGTGACGCGGACGTGCGCAGGGCGGCCAGCCGTCGGGTCGCGCCCATGACAGGCGCGTCGTGGTTTCGCTTCAGCTTCGAATGGCTACCGCTGCTTCATCATGGTGGAGGGCGGCGCGGAGGTGGGCAGGTGGTCCGCGGCGGCCGTCAGGGCCTCGCGCACCTTGTCGCCCGCGGCCTTCGCGGCGTCACTGGCGGCCCGGGCCGCATCCCCCGCGGCCTTGGTGGCCACGAACTGGGCGCGCGCGCTCGAAGCGCCCCAGAACCGGGTGGGGGCCGCCAGCGCCGCGCGCTCCGCGTCGGTGTACTTCTGGAACGCGTACTTCGTGGCCTCGGAGGGGAGCCGCAGCCCCTCCACCACCTTGAACCAGGAGAGCACCCTCAGGGAGTAGTAGCTGAGGTCCACCTCCCACCAGAACCAGCCCTGGTTGGCGGTGTTCTGATGGAAGTGGTGGTTGTTGTGCCACCCCTCGCCCAGGGTGACGAGCGCCAGCAGCCAGTTGTTCCGGCTGGTGTCCGTCGTCTTGTAGCGGCGCTTGCCGAAGATGTGGCTGAGCGAGTTGATGGTGAAGGTGCCGTGCCACAGCAGGGTGGTGCTGACGAAGAAGCCCCACACCAGCATGGAGAAGCCGCCGATGACGTAGAGGGCCACGGCCAGCAGGACGGGCGGCGCCAGGTGGAAGCGGTTGAGCCACACCAGCTCCGGGAAGCGGGCGAAGTCCTTGATGCCCTCCAGGCGGGTGTCGTTGTACTTGTCGGAGAGAATCCACCCCACGTGGCTCCACCAGAAGCCCTTCTGCAGGGGCGAGTGGATGTCCTCCGCCTGGTCCGAATAGCGGTGGTGGTGGCGGTGGTGCGCCGCCCACCACAGCACGCCCTTCTGCGCGGACATGCTGCCCACCAGGGCCATGATGAACTGGAAGACACGCCCCGTCTTGAAGGCCCGGTGGGAGAAGTACCGGTGGAAGCCCGCGGTGATGCCCCACATGCGCACCACGTAGAGGCTGGCGCACACGGCCACGTCCACCGGCTTCGCGCCGACGGCGAAGACGAAGAGGCACATCAGGTGGACGGCGAAGAAGGGGACGGAGGAGCGCCAGTTCAGGCGCTCCTCCGCCGCGGACAGGGCTGGAGACGGTGTCTGCAAGGGAGCCTCGTGCGCTGGGTGGCCGAGCTGGAACCTGCTCAGCCTCACCCCGCATCAACACCCCCGCCTGTCATCCCCCTGTCAGGAGGCGGCGGATTGCCGCAGCTCCGTCAACCACTCCTCGAATGCGGGGTGCCCATGGAGCGGCGCCAGGTCCTCGTCCGAGGCGGCATAGGCCCCATCGGTGAAGCCCAGCTCCGTGGCGCGGTGCAGGAGCCGCATCGCGTCAGGCACGTTGCGCGCGCGGGCATGGGCGCAGGCCGCGTCATAGGCCAGCGTGGCGCTGGGCGCGTGCTTCAGCGCCGCCTCGCCCACGGCCGCGGCCTCCGAGTACGCCCCCCGGATGAAGAGCACCCGCTCCGCGCAGGAGAACGCCGCCTCCGGGTCCAGGCCCGGCAGCTTCAGGGCCTCCGGCTCACGGCCCATGCGGATGAGCGTGCCGGCGTACTCGTGCATCACCGTCCGGTCCGACGAGGCCTGCCACGCCTGCTTCCACCACTCCACCGCGCGGGCGTCATCACCCACCAGGGAGAAGGACGCCGCCACCGCGTGCGGCTCCACGGGCAGGCCCTGCACCTGCGAGAAGTGGTCCAGCGCCTGACGACCCTGGCCCTCCTTCAGGGCGAGCCAGCCCATCAGGTGGTGCGCATGGCTGGCCAGCGGCGGCGTCAGGCCCTCGGTGGCCTCCAGCACGGACGCGCCCAGCCGGCGCGCCTCGTCCATGCGGCCCGCGTCGAGCGCGGCCCGGGCCTCGCGCAGCGTCTCCGCCAGGGGGCCTTCCAGTGTGGCCTCGCGCTGGGCCTGTCCGCCGCGCAGCGCCTCCGCCACCACGCGGAAGGACTGCATGCCGTACATGGCGAAGATGAGGGTGAGCAGCAGCCAGCCCGACCGCAGGCCGAACACCACGGCGCCCACGCACACCAGCAGGGCCAGGCCCTGCGCCAGTACGAAGCCGCGCCGGGGGCCGAACACCCGCGTGGCCAGGGTGGTGGTGATGCGCCCGCCGTCCAACGGGAGCACGGGCAGCATGTTGAGGACCGCCCAGAAGAAGTTGGCCAGCATGAAGGTGAACAGGAAGAAGTCGAGCGCGGGCGAGCGGCCCTCGAGCAGGGCGTAGCCCACCCCGCTCGTCACCCCCAGCATCAGCCCGAAGAAGGGGCCGGCCGCGGTGATGAGCAGGTCCCGCTTCCACGGCAGGGGCCCTGGCGCGTCGGTGGGGAGCGTGTGGCCACCCATCCAGACGAGCGCGATGCTCGGCCGGTAGCCGAACAGGCGGCTGGCCAGCGCGTGCCCCAGCTCATGGATGAGCACGGACACGAAGACGATGAGCATCCACGACAGGATGTAGACGACCATCGCGCTGGCGTGGCCCAGGGTGGGGGCCCCATCCACCTGGCGGAACGGCCAGCCGTTCTGGGCCGCGGGGACGGAGCTCCAGGCCAGCATGCCGGACACCAGCAGGTGGCTGGGGTGGACTTCAACGGGAATGCTCCCGAGCCGAAAGCGGAACATGGGGACGGACCTTAACCGTTAGGACCCCCGAGCGCAGGCACTTGCGCACCGTCTCCTCCATGTCCCTGGCGAATCCGCTAGGTTCCCCGCCCCTCATGCCGCAGCTTGGTCCCTACACCCTGCCCAATCCGTACATCCTGGCCCCCATGGCCGGGGTGAGCGAGATGCCCTTCCGCGTGCTCGCCTTCCGCCTTGGCGCGGCGCTCTGCCCCACCGAACTCGTCAGCTCGCAGGGCCTGATGCGCGCCAACCAGCGGACGTTGAAGTACCTGCGCTACGACGCCGAGGTGGAGCGGCCCTACTCGCTCCAAATCTACGGCGGCGAGCCGGACGCCATGGCCCGGGCCGCGGTGGTGGGGCGCGAGGCGGGCGCGCAAATCATCGACATCAACATGGGCTGTCCGGTGAAGAAGGTGGTGAAGAACGGGGCGGGCAGCGGCCTGCTCTGTGACGTGCCCCGCGCGGCGGACATCGTCCGGCGCATCCGCGACGCCACCGGCCTGCCCGTCACCTGCAAGATTCGCTCGGGCTGGGACGCCCGCAGCCTGAACTACCTCCAGGTGGCCGGCGCGCTCCAGGAGGCGGGCTGTGCGGGGCTGGCCATCCACCCCCGCACGCGCGAGCAGGGCTATTCGGGGCAGGCGGACTGGGGCGTCATCGCCGACCTCAAGCGCCACTTCCCGGAGCTGCCCATCATCGGCAACGGGGACGTGAAGACGCCCGCGGACGCGGCGCGCATGCTGGAGCGCACCGGCTGCGACTTCGTGATGATTGGCCGCGCCGCGCTGGGCAACCCGTGGATCTTCCGCGAGCTGCTCGGGGGCCCGCCCGCCACGCCGCGCGAGCGCTGTGAGCTGGTGCTCACCCACTTCCGGGCGCACCTGGACTTCATGGGGGACCCGCTGGGCGCCGTGCGCGCCTTCCGCAAGCAGCTGGCGTGGTACGCCCACGGCCTGTACGGCGCCGCGGCCTTCCGCGCGGAGGTGAACGGCCTGGACGTGCCGTCAGCGGTGGAGGACTGCGTGCGCCGCTTCTTCACCGCGGCCCAGGTGGACGCCGCGGGCCCCGGTGAAGAGCAGGACGTGGACTACCGCGCGGCCCTGGGCTGAGGGCGCGGCGCCGCGCTCTATATATAAGGAGGGAGTCGGTGTTCTTCGTGGGCGGCGCGCCGCTCAAGCGCCCGAGGGGCGGACCGCGTCCGGCGGCACCAGCTTCCGTTCGGTGGCCACGGCGCGGAAGTAGTCACACGCGGGGGTGGGGCTGCGGCGGAGCGTGTCGAAGTCGACGTGGTAGAGGCCGAAGCGCGGGCCCCAGCCCTCCAGCCACTCGAAGTTGTCGAGCAGGCTCCAATAGAGGTAGCCGCGCACGTCCACGCCCTGCGCGCGCGCCGCCAGCACCTGGGCCAGGTGGGTGTGGAGGTAGTGGGGCCGGCGGGCGCCGCCGCGGTCGTCGATGCCGTTCTCCGTAATCCACACCGGCTTGCCGTAGCGCTTCACGTCGCGCAGCGTCTGGAGGAAGCCCTCCGGCCAGTCCTCCCAGCCGATGTCGGTGAGGCCCCGGCCCTGGACGTCCCGGTACTTGAACTCGATGAAGGGCGGGCGCGGCACGAAGCGCAGGTGCGCGCGGGTGTAGTAGTTCACCCCGATGAACTCCACGGAGTCCCGCGCGCCGGGGATGTCCGCGCGCGTGGAGGCCACGCCCGGCATGGTGACGCGCAGCTCGCCGGTGGACAGCGCCTCGTGGAACGCATGGTTGTAGGCCTGGGCCCCGAGCCTCACCAGCGCGCGGTCCAACGGGTGCCACCAGCGGTCCGGCGCGAAGGCGAGCATGTTCTGGGAGATGCCCAGCTCCACGCGGCCCAGCCGGGACAACAGCTCCTCTCGGGCGGCCACATGAGCGCGCACCAGGTTCTCCATGGCCCGCATGGTGGTGGGGCCATCCGCGATGCCCGGAGGAATGGCGCCCTGCAGATAGCCCCCCAACAGCAGCACCATGGGCTCGTTGAAGGAGATGACCAGCGCGTCCAGCCCCTCCAGCAGCGCCGCGCACCGCTTCGCGTACCGGCGGAAGGCGTCCACGCTGGCCGGCTGGTGCCACGGCGTCTCCCGGTGGAACCAGGTGGGGTGCGTGAAGTGGTGGAGCGTCACCACCGGCCGCAGGCCGTGGGCCTTCATCTTCAGGAGCCGCTCCCGGTAGGCCTCCAGCGCCGCCTCGTCGAAGCGCCCGCGCTCCGGCTCGACGCGCGCCCACTCCAGGGAGATGCGGAACGCGGTGGCGCCCACCGCCCGCGCCAGGGCGTAGTCCTCCTCGTAGCGGTTCCAGTGGTCCACCGCGAGGCCGCAGCGCGCGTCCGGCTCCTTCAGCCGTCCGGCACGCTCCCACTCGGACCAGTCGTTCTCGATGCCGCCCTCCACCTGGTACGCGGCGGTCGCGACGCCGAAGGTGAAGTCCGCGGGGAAGGTCTGCTCGGAGGCGCTCATGTGGTGGCGCACCGTAGACGCCGCACCCCACGCGCGAAAAGCGCCGCGTGGCTCGCGCGCATGCGCCGCGGCGCGCGCCGGCGCCGTGCTCGAAGGCGGGCTCGAAACTGGCCGGGACGTGTCCGGCGCCGGAAACTCGGCCTCGCGCGCGACGCCTCGGATGCGCTCGCGAGTGTCCGCGAAGTGGCGTTCGGGACCTCCGGACGCGCTCGATGCCGAAAAATCGGCCTCGCACGCGATGCAATACATCACCATGCGTTGACACACTGGCATGTCGCCCGTACCATTCACTTCAAGCACTCACTCCCATCAAGAAGAGTGCAGGGCCTCGGTTGACTGGGGCCAACCACTGAACCGGAGGATTCTGATGGCCGCTAAGAAGAAGACCGCTGCGAAGTCCGCGACCAAGAAGGCTGCCAAGACCGCGAAGGCGGCGAAGTCGGCGAAGTCGGCCAAGAAGACGACCGCTCGCAAGACGGCCGGCAAGACCGCGACCAAGAAGGCGGCTGCCAAGAAGACCACCCGCAAGGCGGCCAAGAAGGCCCCGGCTCGCAAGCGCACCACCAAGTCCAAGGCGGCGGCGGCCCCGGTTACCCCGGAGTCCTGAGCAGTCCCGTCGTCATGAGCGGACGGTAGTTGACGTCCGGTGAACGGCTCGGCGAAACCCGCCGGGCCGTTTTCATTTTCAGGACCCGGAGTGCCCCATGTCGCTGCGTCCCGTGGAGCTGGAGCAGGTGGTGACGGAGGTGGCGGAGCGCCTCACCGGCGCGGTGGCGCAGAAGGCCTGGTGTCCACTTCCCAGGCTCGCCTACGTGGAGCTTCGCGTCCCGGGCAGCTCCATCCTGTTGTGCCTGTGCGCCGAGGGTGACCTGGCCCGGGTGTCCGTGGCGGAGGAGCGCTTCCCCACGCCGGGCGAGCCCGCCCCCTTCCAGCGGTGGCTGCGCCAGGAATTGACGGGCTTCAAGCTCCAGGG
Source organism: Myxococcus sp. SDU36 (assembly GCF_030168875.1). Taxonomy (NCBI): domain Bacteria; kingdom Pseudomonadati; phylum Myxococcota; class Myxococcia; order Myxococcales; family Myxococcaceae; genus Myxococcus; species Myxococcus sp. SDU36. The sequence continues at coordinate 5,182,077 of NZ_CP077414.1, read as the reverse complement.
CGCCCGCTTCATGGAAGCAGAGCGCGTGGTGGCCTTCGACTTCGAGCGCGAGGACGTCCGCAGGCGGCTGATCCTGGAGGTGGGCGCGCCCGGGGGCCTGCTGCTGCTCAGCGACAACGGCCGCGTGCTGATGCTCTCCGGTGAGGGCTTCGCGCAGCGCCGGGGCCTGCATCCGGGCGCCGCGTGGACGCCACCGGCGCCGCCGCCTCCCGAGGCCCGCGAGAAGGCCCGGAGCCAAGCCTCGCGGCTCGCGCCCCAGGACGCGGATGCGCTGCCGTATTCCCAGGCCGCGGAGCGCCTGCTCGGAGCGCGCGACAGGGCCAGCCGCTCGGAGACCATCCGCCGCCGCCTGGCGCAGCCGTACCGCGCGCGCCTCAAGCGCGCCTCCCGCACGCTGGAGAAGGTGCGCGCCGAGGCGGCCCGCGGGCCGGACGCGGAGAAGCACCGCGAAGTGGGCGAGCTGCTGGCGCAGAACCTCTACCGCCTCAAGCGGGGCGCCACCGAGGCGGTGCTCACCGCCTATACAGAGGAGGGCGCGAAGGAGGTCCGGGTGACGCTGGACCCGAAGCGCACCCCGAAGGAGGAGGCGGACTGGCGCTTCCACCAGTACCGGCGGCTGCTGCGGGGCGTGGAGCAGGCGCGCCATCGCGAGGCGGAGCTGGCGCGCGAGGTGGCGCACGCGCAGGAGGCGCTCGCGCAGCTCGAGCGGATGGAGGACGCCGCGCTGCTGTCGCAGGCGGAGGTGCTGCAGCTCCCCAGTGGGGGCGAGGGCGCGCGGGAGGGCCGGCCCTTCAAGGAGTACGTGGGCCACGGCGGGGCGCGCCTCTGGGTGGGGCGCGGCGCGGAGGACAACGACGCGCTCACCTTCAAGGTGGCCAGGCCCTGGCACCTGTGGCTTCACGCGCGCGGCGTACCCGGCAGTCACGTGGTGCTGCCGCTGGAGAAGGGGCAGGAGGTGGCGCAGGAGGTGCTGCTGGACGCGGCGCACCTGGCGCTGCACCACTCCGGGGCCAAGGGCGAGCCGCGCGGCGAGGTGAGCTACGTGCCCGCGAAGTTCGTGCGCAAGGTGAAGGGCGGCGCGCCGGGGCAGGTGACCTTCACGCGCGAGAAGACCTTCGTGGTGCGCATGGAGCCCGAGCGCCTGGAGCGGCTCCTCAAGTCCCGGCACGCGGAGCCGCCCGCTCCGTGAGGACGCGTCGTACGCTCGCCTGCCTCTCCCTCCTGTAGTGGACGCTGCGTGTGAGCGCGGTTGACGGGCTGACGGTGGGGAGGCGGGCAGGGGACCGCCGCCCTTGAGTCCCCGGAAGTGCGGGGTACGATGTGCAGCCGCGTGTCCCCCGAGCCATTTCGCCAGACGTCGCTTTTCCCTCGAGGCCTCTCCGCCGCCAGCCGCGCGGCGGAGGGAACGGCCGGAGCCCGGCCCGAGGGGGGACCTGCCGCGTCCGGGGCGCCCGCGCCGCGGCCCGTCGCACCGCCCGTGCCGATGCCGCAGCGCAACCTCCTGCCCGACGAGGCGCCCCGCCTCGTCACGCGTCCGCCCACGCGGGAGGAGCTGTGGACCCGGGCGGAGTCACTGGCGTGGCGGCTGAGCGCGGAGCTGGGCATGCCGGTGCGCCTGTCGGTGACGGACAACCGCTCCACCATGGTGTCCTTCCGCCGGGGCTCCGCGGTGCTGGCGCTGCGGCTGCATCACATGTTCCTGGACGCGCCGGAGCCGGTGGTGCGCGCGGTGGCGGACTACGCGGGCCGGGGACACCGCGCCGCGGGCGTCATCCTGGACGAGTACATCCGCGGCCAGCAGCCGCGCATCCGCCAGCTGCGCCGCGAATCCGACGCGGACCTCAACCCGCGCGGGCGCTGTTTCGACCTCCAGGCGCTTTACGACGCCACCAACCGCGATTTTTTCCAGGGCCTCATCCAGGCCCGGATTGGCTGGGGGCGCATGCCTCCGCGCCGCCGTCGCAAGTCCATCCGCCTGGGCGTCTACGACCACCAGACGCGTGAGATTCGCATCCACCCGGCGCTGGACACCCCCGAGGTGCCTTCCTACTTCGTGGAGTTCATCGTCTTCCACGAGATGCTCCACCAGCTCTTCCCGAGCACGGGCCGAAGCGGCCGTCGTGTGCACCACCCGCGTGCCTTTCGCGAGCGCGAGAGAACATTCCCGCATTACGCCGCCGCACTGCGTTGGGAGCGGGAGAACCTGGGCGTGCTGCTTCGCGGCTGACCGCAGCGCTGTTCGCTGGCTCATTTACCGTTTTACCGAGCGAAGCGGCCCATGCAGCGTGCTTGACGCTGCCGTAAGGGAAACCCATCCTCACGGGCTCTATGCGAAGAGCGAAGATTGTCTGCACCCTCGGTCCCGCCAGCCAGAGCCAGGAGATGCTCGAAGCGCTCCTGGAGAACGGCATGGACGTGGCTCGCCTCAACTTCTCCCACGGCAGCCACGAGCAGCACGCGGAGAACATCGCGAAGCTGCGCGCCGCGTCGCTGAAGGTCCGCAAGGCGGTGGGCATCCTCGGGGACCTGCAAGGCCCGAAGATTCGCACCGGCCGGTTCGTGAAGGGCAGCACCGAGCTGAAGGAGGGCGGCACCTTCCACATCACCACGGATGAGACAGTCCCGGGCACGGATGAAATCGTGTCCACCACGTACCCGTTCCTGGCCGCGGATGTGAATCCGGGCGACCGCATCCTCCTGGATGACGGCCTGCTGGAGCTGAAGGTCCTGGAGACGGACAAGCAGAAGCTCATCCGCACGCAGGTCATCCACGGCGGCACGCTGAAGAACAACAAGGGCATCAACCTGCCCGGCGTGGCGGTGCGCGCGGATGCGCTGACGCCGAAGGACCGCGAGGACCTCGTCTTCGGCATCAAGGCCGGCGTGGACTTCATCGCGCTGTCCTTCGTGCGCCAGCCGTCGGACATCGACACCGCGCGCCAGGCCATGGCGGAGGTGGGCCGCTCGGTGCCCATCATCGCCAAGCTGGAGAAGCCGGAGGCCATTGCCCGGCTGGACGCCATCCTGGACAAGACGGACGGTGTCATGGTCGCGCGCGGCGACCTGGGCGTGGAGATTCCCCCCGAGGAGGTGCCGGCCGTCCAGAAGGACATCATCCGGCGCTCCAACCTGCGCGGCCTGCCCGTCATCGTGGCCACGCAGATGCTGAACTCCATGATTGACAACCCGCGCCCCACGCGCGCCGAGGCCAGCGACGTGGCCAACGCCGTGTTCGACGGCGCGGACGCGGTGATGCTGTCGGGCGAGACGGCCAGCGGGAAGTTCCCCATTGAGTCCGTGCAGATGATGGAGCGCATCATCCTGGCGGCCGAGTCCTCCGCCCGCACCACGCATTCGCTGATGCGCGTGCTGGAGACGCCGCTGGGGCTGCCCGACCACTTCCCGGACGTGATTGCGCGCGTGGCGTGCGAGGCGGCCAAGGCGAGCAACGCCTCGCTGATCGCGGCCTTCACGCTGTCGGGTGTGACGGCGCGCCTGCTGTCGCACTACCGGCCCACGGTGCCGATTGTCGCCTTCAGCCCCAACCAGGAAGTGCGCCGCCGGCTGGCGCTGGTGTGGGGCGTGGTGCCGCGCGTGCTGGAGCCCATCCAGGACACGGAGGCCATGGTGAAGCGCGTGGAGGAGGAGCTCCTGGCGCGCGGCCTGGGTCGCAAGGGCGACCGCATCGTCATCGTCTTCGGCGCGCCAGTCGGTCAGCCGGGGAAGATCAACAGCCTGCGCCTGCACACCATCCAGGGCTGAGCGGCTACTTGATTCCCTGGAGGACCTTCCGGGGGATGTCGGCCTCGATGAAGACGGCATAGAGCGCCGGGTCCAGCTGCCCGGCGTCGGACTCGCGGCGGAGGATGTCGAGCGCGAGCGTGTGCGGTACGGCCTTCTTGTAGGGCCGGTCGCTGGCGGTGAGCGCGTCGTAGATGTCGCAGATGGACATCATCCGGGACTGGACGGGGATGGCCTTCTCCGCGCGCGGGTAGCCGGTGCCATCCAGCTTCTCGTGGTGGGCGTAGGCAATCTCCGGCACCCGGCGCAGCGTGCGCGTCCACGGAATCTGGGACAGGAAGCGGTAGGTGTGCTCGACGTGGCTCTCGATTTCGCGGCGCTCCTCGGGAGAGAGCGTGCCGCGGGCGATGGAGAGCGACTGGATTTCCCCCGGCAGCAGCAGCGGCTGGGCCTTGTCGTGGGCATCCAGGAAGCGCAGCGCGCCCAGCTCGTGGAGCCGCTCGAAGTTGCCCTGCGCGAGCACGGTGGGGCGGTTGCAGGAGAGGATGAACTCCAGCACCTCGTCCAACTGCCACGACTCGCGCGCGAGCCGCTCCTCCTCCTCTGCTTCGATTTCCGCCAGGTTGGCGTGGCCGCGCAGCTTCACCGCCGCGATTCGGCGGCGGTAGCTTTGCAACTGCAAGTCCTTGCGGGCGAGCTGGAAGCGGGCGCGCAGGCCTTCGAGCTCGTGGGGGTAGAGCTTCTCCGCCTTCACCAGCACGGGCTCGCGCACGCCCACCTTGCCGAAGTCATGGAGCAGCGAGGCGTAGCGCAGCTCCTGAAGCTCCCCGCCGGAGAAGCGCGTGTGGGCGTAGGGGCCGGTGGACAGGTGCTCCAGCGCCTGGGCCAGGGCCACGGTGAGGTCGGCCACGCGGCCGGAGTGGCCAGCGGTGGTCGGGTCTCTGGATTCGATGGCGACGACGGAGGCGGAGACGAAGCCCTCGAAGAGGCGGTTGATGTCCTCGTGGAGGAGGGCGTTCTCGATGGCGCCCGCGGCCTGGGCGCCCAGGGCGAGCAGCAGCTCCTCGTCCTCGGCGTTGAAGCTGGCGCCGTCCAGCTTGTTGAGGGCCTGGAGGACGCCCGTCACCTCGCCGCCGGCGTCGCGCATGGGGACGCAGAGGATTGTCTTTGTCTGATAGCCGCTGGAGACGTCGAACGAGCGGTTGAAGCGGGCGTCGGCGTAGGCGTCGGGGATGTTGATGACGGCGCCCGTCTGGGCCACCTGTCCGGCGACGCCGCTGCCCACCGGGAGGCGGATTTCGCTCTTGGAGCCCTGGGCCACCTTGCTCCACAGCTCGTTGCGCTCGCGGTCCAGGATGAAGAGCGAGCAGCGGTCCGCCTCCACCACCTTGGTGGCCTCGAAGAGGATGAGCGGCAGGAGCAGGTCGAGGTCGCGCTCGGCGCTCATGGCCTTCGCGACATCCAGGATGGACGTGAGCTTCGCCAGGCGGCGGTTCAGCTCGGGCAGTGGGGCGGGTTGAGCGAGCACCAGCGGCTCCGTGAAAAGCGGCCGGCGGGCCGCGAAGGGCTACAAAGTTCTATCATGGGTAGACAGCACGTTGCCCTTTGGGGGCCACCTGGCAGGTGACTGGCTGTCGGGTGGGCGTCGCCGCGTTGTGTTCGGCCTTAGCCAACGCGCGGGTTGCGGTTATGAAGCGCGGCATGAGCCGCCGCCCCGTCCGCATCTCTCCTTCGCTTTTGTCCTGTGACTTCGGCCGCTTGGCCGAAGAGGTCCGCGCTATTGAAGCCGCTGGTGCGGACTGGGTTCACGTAGATGTCATGGATGGCAGGTTTGTGCCGAACATCACGATTGGGCCTGTGGTGGTGGAGGCCATCAAGCGGGTGGCGACGAAGCCGCTGGACGTGCACCTGATGATTGTGGAGCCGGAGCGTTACGTGGAGGCCTTCGCGAAGGCGGGGGCGGATGTGCTGACGGTGCACGTGGAGGCCAGCCCGCACCTGCACCGGACGCTTCAGCAGATTCGCAATGCGGGAGCGAAGCCGGCGGTGGTGTTGAACCCGGGCACGCCGCTGTCGGCCATTGAAGAGGTGCTGGGCGACGTGGACATGGTGCTGTTGATGAGCGTGAACCCGGGCTTCGGGGGGCAGGGGTTCATCGAGTCCACGGTGGAGAAGGTGCGCCGGCTGCGCGGGATGTTGGATGCGCGCGGGCTGAAGGACGTGGACATCGAAGTGGACGGCGGCATCAACGCCACCACGGCGAAGCGGGTGGTGGAGGCCGGGGCCACGGTGCTGGTGGCGGGCAGCTACGTCTTCGGCGCGAAGGACTACGCGGAGGCCATCCGCTCGCTGCGCCCGTGAGGCGCGGCGGACGTCAGGTGCGAGGCCGCGCCACGGAGGAGGCGAGCCGGGCGACGCGGGTCATGAAGGTGGGGTCGAAGGGCTTCACCTCGTAGTCGTCGGCGCCGAGCTCGAAGCAGACGTGGCGGGTGAACTGGTCCTCGACGGCGCTGAGGATGATGACCTTGCAGTCGCGGGTGTGGGGGTCCTGCTTGAGCTGGGCGAGCAGGTCGCGCCCGTCCTGGTGCTGGTTGATGTCCAGGATGATGACGGCCGGCCGGTGCTCGCGGGCGAGCTCCAGGACGCGCTCGGACGTGGTGTCGGAGATGCAGTTCAGCCCAGAGCGCTTCCCCTCGCGGGCGAGGGCGGAGACGATGAGGGGCTCGTCATCGGAGATGAGGACGACGGGGGGCGGCGTCATGGCATCGCGGTGCAACAATGCAGTCTGCCTCATGGATGTCGCAGGGGGTAAACTCTCCGGGAGTACAGGAAATTCTTGTCCTTGGGAAGCGGAGTCGGCGGTCACCCGGGCAGGGCCCGGCCGCCCGCTCGCCCTGGGCGGGGAGGGGCGGAAGAAAAGGTGATCCGAGGACGTTGACTCGGCTGGGCGGCTCGGGTACTACCGCCCGCACTTCGCCGGTCCCGAGAAGGACCGTCCGGCGAGGCGACATATCGGGGAGTGGCTCAGCCTGGTAGAGCACTTGGTTCGGGACCAAGGGGTCGCAGGTTCAAATCCTGTCTCCCCGACCATTAAAAGCCCTGGAGTTTCGCTGACTTACAGCGAGGCTCCAGGGCTTTTGTTTTTCCCACGCCGCCCTCCAGCAGCAAGCGGCGGGGGCTCGCCTCTGCCCGCCGTCCGGGCCGGGCATTCGTTGTCCGTGCATGGGGCGGGGCTTGAACTTCTGCTCCATGGCGACCAAGGAAGCCCTCCTCTCGGATGTGCTGCGGCTCCCTCCCGAGGAGCGCGCCGAGGTTGCCCACAAGCTCCTGCTCAGCTTGGAGGAAGGGGCCGAGGACCCGGAGGCCCAGGCCGAGTGGTCCGCGGAACTGGAGCGCCGGGCTCGTGAGGTGCTCGACGGGCGCGTGAAGACGGTTCCCTGGGAGCAGGTCGAGGAGCGCATCAGCGCCCGGCTCGCTCAGCGGCGGTGAAGGTCCGTCTCGAACTCCACCGTGAAGCTGTCCGTGAGCGTGCGCGGCTATTGCGGCAGCGTTGAAGCATCGGCTCCAACTCGGCTTCAGCTATTCCGTAGCCGCGCCATGCGGTGGATGGAAGTCGAGCTGGCCGTACACCTCCGTGGTGATGGACGGGTCGGAGTGGCGCAGGATTGCGCTGCACGGTGACGGTGGCCAGCGGGACGCTCGCCTTGTGCAGCAGGGTGGCCGTGGATGCGCACCTTCCCTGCTCGGATGAACTCAAGCAGCTTCGCGATGCTGTGCGTCTTCGTCTCGACTCCTCCAGCCACGGCTCCGCCCCCGCTTGAGGAGATTCAAGCTGTGTCTCGAATGGCCCCGGCGGCGACGGGGTCGAACCCATCGGGCCAGATGGTCTCGTCGTCGTAACGAGCATCGCGAAGTGAGGCACCTTCAAGCACCGCTCCCTTGAAATTGGTGCCATGCAACCAGGCCGAGGCCAATGAGGCCTTCTTCAGGGTCGCATTTACGAAAGACGCCTTCGTCAGTGTGGCGTCGGTCAGGTTCGCCTCAGTGAACGTGGCGTGATCCCCATTTACGAGTTCCATCGACGCGCCATCCAGCATTGCCTTGGCGAAAAACGAGCCGCGGATATCCGCTCCCACGAGCAGGGCCTCCCGTAAAGAGGCCCCTTCGAAAAGGCATCCAGACAAGTTCGTGTTCGTCAGCCGAGCACCATCGAGCGTGGCTCTCGCAAAGCTCGTGAAGAAGGGGACGACCTCACTTGCGTTACGCCCCGGCTGCATGGCGGTCTGTGAGAAATCAGCCCCCTGCAGGTTGGCCTCGCTGAAGTCAGCGCCTCGAATGGTCAGATTCGGCATCGAAGCCCCAATGAGGTACGCCTTGCGCGCGACGATGATGGGGCCGATGCGCATCAGCCAGAACCAGGCAAGCATCGACCTCATGGTCAGCTTGTCACGCTGCTTCATGCCGGGACTGCCGCGGAGGGAGCTTCCAATTGCGAGCGCCGCTTCGCGCAGCCAGGGACGCCTGTCATCGCGTAGCGACGGTGGTCGGCTACGCCCACCGCGAGCTGACGATATCGGCGCTTCGGAGTCTTCCGACTCGAAGCGATCCTGAGCCCACTGGAGCAGGGAGCCGCGCTCGACTTCGGTTAGGCCGAAGGGGGCTGCCTCACGCTTGGGGTGCGGTTCGCCGTCCAGCATCTCCAGCAGGAATTCAAACGCACGGTCCTCCCGACTGAGCAGCCTCCCTCCCAGTAACGGGAACTCGATTTCCTCCCAGTCACGAGAAGACGCGTGGGCAAGCGCCTTCATCCGGTCCGCCCAGTAGCGGGCCACCAGGAACTCCCTGAAGGACTTGTGGCCGAAGAGGAGCTGACTTGCTGCCCCGGAGCGCAGGTGGGCCTGGAGTGTCAGGAGCAGCCCGACCTGGATGGCCTCAACGGTGTCCGAGGCACTGCCATCCATCCCCAGTTCGTTGATGAGCAGGTTCGTGATGCCGTGCTTCGTGAGCACGTCGGCCTTGCGCAGGGGCTCGAGCATCTGGTGCTGGTCGAGCTTCGTGGCCTCCCATGCTACACGTCCCATGAGCCAGAGCATGGCATCCGGCGGCTCGGTTGCCTCCGCCACCCATCCCCCCTGCACCAGATGCCGATGCAGCTTCGTGGACGCATCGAAGACATTCTGGTGCAGCTTGCGGTCCGCCTCATGCTTCCCCCTGGCAATCCGCCAGAAGAACTCCTCGTACAACGCTGAGCGGCTTGCGCTTGCCTCACGGGACTGGCCGCTCCAGGTCTGCGCAATCATGAAGAGGAGAATGGGAGTCGTGGCCAGTTCTCCCAGTCGACGCGCTTCCAGTTCGGGAGGGGTCGGGCCGGCTTCTCCATTCAGGCCACGCCATGCATCGAGCCAGGCAGCAATCTGCGGTTCATTCCACGGCTGTATTTCAAGCACCGGAATGCGCTCCATCTCCCGCTCACCCGGGAGTGCGCCGGGACGCGAGAAGATGATGAACCGGTGCTGCTCCGAGGCCTCATCCTTGATGCGCTGGAAGAATGACTCCAGGCGCCGCTCCCCGAGAATGACCTCGTCCAACCCATCAAGGATGAAGAGCGCTCGCTGCATGCGGCCTGGAGGAGCGAGGGCAGGGTCATCGAGCTTCAGGCGAAGTCCCAGCTCGCTGGCTTCACGCTTCCATGCCCTCCGTACAAACCCATCGAGATCGAACCCCTCCTCGGTCAGGTCCTCGGCACACCGGATGAAGACCGGTATCTCCTCGTTGGAAGATGGCGTACGTGCATCCAGAAACCGCCTCGCGCGACGCTGCGCAAGGGTCCGTGCCGTGAGCGACTTCCCCATTCCGAAGTCCGCCCGGACAATGACAACGTTCGTCTCCGATCCCTGAAGCCAGTGCTCGATGAGCGAGAGCACCGGTTCCCGCGGAGCGTCCTCGTCCTGCTGCGCCTTCGTCACCATGCGCGCGACAGGTTCGACGTACACCCTCCCCAGCGGCATGAAGGGAATGGGGTCGTCCTCCGGCCGGTCGTGCCGCTCCAGGTTGCCGAAGGTGTGGCGCTCGTCCCACCCGGCCATGTCCCGCAGCAGCAACTCGCGCAGAGTCCCCGCGCGGAAATCCCTCGTCACGCCCTCGACATACTGCTGGAGCCGCTGACCTTCGGAGGACGCCAGGGCCTGCTGATAGGCCAGCAGGAAGTCGCGCTCGAAGCCCAGCCGTCCCTTCTCCATGTCAATGAGGGGAACCCGCGCTTCGTCGCCCTCATCCAGCTTCGGGTGGGTGAAGGAGCTCCAGAGCGCCTGGTAGTAGGGCGTCGACAAGGGGGTCGAGAGCGCATCCGCTGCTCGCACCACTTCCACGCTCGCGGGCAGGTCCCCCGACTGCTGAAGCGCGGCACCGAACTTTGGAAGTGAGCTGGCGGCGAGCCTCATCCGAAGCTCAATTTCGTCCGCCCGCTCCCGCTGCTCCTTGTCCATGAACAGCCGAAGCCCGGCCGGCGCCAACTTCTTGTTGAATGCCCACTGACGCCCAAGCGCGTAGCCGAAGCACTGCGTGACGATGCCGAAGTGCAGAGCCGTCATGTTCGTGGGCTCCCCGGAGCGCTTCCCTCCGAGGTCTCCCAGCAGGTCCGTCGCCAGCCGTAGGGCGGCTCCCTCCTTGCCGTCGATGCCCTTGCTCTGGATGGCATCCCACGCGGCCATCCCCGCCTGAAGCAGCTTGCTGAGGACCTTGACCCAACCCGGCACTTCCAACATGGCGTCCCTCACTGCAGATGCTTCAGCTCCGTCACAGCCAACTCCCGGTACCGGGGAATGGCTTCGCTGGCGATGTACTCCTCCAGCACCTTCCGCGCACCAGCGGCATCGCCTGCTTCCTGAAGGTCATGCACGTCGTCGAACGTGCTGGAGTACCGCTTGCCGGCCTCCCTGACGCGACGGCGAATCTCGCGCAGCAGCGACGCCAGCCCCTCGGGCGTGCGCAAGGACGTGTAGACCTCCGCCTCCGCAATCATCACCTCCAGTGCGACGGCTTGAACCTGCGCGCGGTCCTCACCGGGCAGGGCCAGCCCTCCCTCGGGAGAAATCCTCCGTTCCATCGCGATGACGTGATCCCATGCAGGTACTCGCGGTCCCACGTTCCACCCCGGGATGAATCCAGCACGTGTGTGCTGGAAGAGTTTGCCCGCCTGGCCTCGCGGGCTTGAAGTGTGAGCGTGCGCGAAGAGGGCCACGGCAGACAAGAAGGTGGAGTGAAGTCGGCTGCGACTCATCCACGACGCGGATGCGGTCCTCGACCCAGGGCGCCTGTCGTGCCACCCTTCGGCCGCTCTCAATCCACCGCTCGCCGCAGTGCTCTCCATGCCGAAAACGATGATGCTGTCCGAGGTGATGAAGCAGCTCGAAAGCCAAGGTGACGAGAGGGTGCGGCAGCGCTACGTGCGCGACGGGGTGAGCGACAACGTCTTCGGCGTGCTGCTCGGCAAGCTTCGTGGCCTGGCCGCGACGCTGGGGACGAACCACGGGCTCGGACTGGAGTTGTGGGGGACTGGCAATCACGATGCGCGCATCCTCGCGTGCATGCTGCTCAATCCCGCGGAGCTCACCGAGAAGGAGGCACGCGGCCTCCTCGAGCCGCTCTCGAACGCGAACCTGGTCGACGAGCTCGTCGGTCGCGTGCTCGTGAATGCGCCCATTGCCCCGAGGCTCCAGGCGAAGTGGATGGACGGCAGCAAGGAACTCCCGCGCCGCGCCGGATGGAAGCTCCTCGCCGGGCGCATCGCGCGAGGACTCGAGAAGGAGCTCGACGTAGGCGCGACGCTCAAGCGCATCGAGCGTGAGCTCCCAAACGCACCGTACCGGGTGAAGGAGGGCATCAACTTCTGCCTGGTCTGGATTGGCCTCCACCTGCCTGCGTACACCCCGGAGGCCATCGCCATCGGCGAGCGCCTCGGTCGCTGGGACCCGCGACCGATTCCGAAGGGTTGCACTTCAAGCTACGCACCGGAGTGGATCGCCGCAGCGCTCGCGCTGCGGAAAGGTGAGAAGACCGAGGCCCGAAAGGCGATGGAGGCGTCAGCCAAGGCGAAGGCGACGCGCGGAGAAGGGAAGCCGGCAGCCGCGAAGAAGGCGAAGGCCGCTTCGACCAGGAAGAAGCCCGCCGCGAAGAAGCCTTCCGCCGGAGCGCGGGCGCGCTGACGTCGGGGGGCGCAGCGCCGACTCCGGAGGCGCCGGGGCACACTGCTCGATACGCGCGAGGATGCGCCAGCCGGGTTCGACAACACTTCTTCGGCAAGACGGGGCAGCGGCCCACGCGAGCGAGTCAAGGCGATCGTGTGGTGGACGCGCTATCGTCGCGCCGATGATGAGCTCTCTCGACTTCACTTCCTGGCGGGGCCTCGCGGCGACGATGGCCAGCCTCGTGCTGGTGTCGATGGTCGTTGTCGGCATTCGCCTGTTGGTGATGCAGACCGTCCAGCGCCGACGAGAACGCGAGAACCGTCAGATCAACGAGCGGCTGAAGACGCTGATCTCCGCATACAAGACGCTCGGCGGCTCTTTCACCGGTGAACTCGTCGTGGACCCGACCCACCTGCGCGACATGCGCCGTCGGCTCGCGGCGGGTGAGCCACTCGAGCAGGAACCCGACCCAGGCCTCATGCTTGCTTCGCCGCTCGACCACCCGGGGCTCGAACGCCGTCGGCGCACGCGCGACGCGGTCGAGGCGGCGCTGTCGGATGTGATGCTGCTCGGCACCGAGGAGCAGGTGCGCCTTGCCGCGGAGGCTGCCGCGGACATGGTTACCGGGCGGAAGGTCGGCACCGCGCGGCTGGTCGTGTCGCTGCGCGATTTCATCCGCCGGGCGCTCGACCTGGAACCCATTCCCCACGGGCTCGTGATTCCCGACCAGGGCCCATTGCGTCCCAGCGGCGGGGGAGGGGGCAAGGGCGGAGACAAGGGTGGTGGACGAGGGGGCGGCGGTGCCGGGGGCGGAGGAGGTGCCGGCGCTGGAGGCGTCGGAATGGGCGGGGCAGGCGTCCATGCGGACACCGACGACACCGACGGTGGCCATCGCGTTTGAACCTGGGAGCGTGCTTCCCCCCTGTCGCTGGCGGGCCAGCGGTGCTCCAGTCGATGCGGCAACTGGCACGTATCGGCGGAATGGGAGCCCTCGTGCTGGGCGGCGGGCCTGGAGCCAGCGAGGTCTGCTTCGTGCTTCAAGTCGGAGAATCGCGTCGCAGCGCATCCGCCAGCTCCACGAGCGCGTGCTGCTGTGCGGTGGATAGCCGGACTGCGGGGCGCACGCGCTGAATCATCGCGAGGGCTTCCCGCCCGTCTGGAGCATCGCCTCGGGCGACGAGGAGCGCGGCCGCGATCATTCCGGTACGTCCATGCCCCTGGGCGCAATGGACGTAAAAGGGGCCAGGGAGGGTCGCCAGTTCGCGGAGGACCGGTGCTGCCTTCCCGGCTGCAAGTGTCGAGGCATCCAGGATGGGCAGCGACACATAGCGGCACGCCCCGCATATCCCTTCCGGTTCGATGAACTCGGCGGTCAGGTCGAGCACGACGGCGGTCCCCGCGGGAAGCTCGCCAGGCAGGAGCCTGCGCCCCGCGACGACGCCCGGTACCACCATGTCATAGGGCCGCTCGCGTGAGACGAGCCTCACCAGGTGCCAGGTTCCCCACGTGAGCAGCAGGTATGGCAGGAGCGCGAGCACCGCGCCGGGCTGCATCCGTCCATTCGGGAGCTTTCCGAGGAACTTCGGGCCGGCTCCTGCGTAGGCGAGTGCCACGAGGACGAAGCTCACCGCGGGCCATAACAGCAACAGCCCAGGTCCCTGGAGCGTCTTCGCCAGAAAGGCCAGGAGTGCTGCGCCCATAACGAAGGCAAACGCGTATGGCATGTGGCGGAGATCCTCGCTCATGGAGGCGTCGAGGGGAACGGACCGCACCTCATCATGCGGGCTTCAAATTTCCATCAGAGACTAGGCCCCATCCAGACAGGAACGAATGTTCCAGGACATGGGTGAATGTCGCGTGCCGCGCGCCACTTCGCGTTGCTGCTGCCGCGCGCCTGACGCTAAAGCCCGCCACGTTCGCCGAGCGCATCGACCTCAGGGCGGGGCCCGGCTCCGGCGACAGGGAGCGCACATGCGAGTCGCGGTAGTCGGGTGGACGAGTCTGTGGTGCATCGCGCTGTTTGCCTGTGGTGGTTCCTCCGCAAGCGTGGACAGCGCGGAGCGGAGCGGGGACACGGCGGGCCTCGCGGATGCCCGGACCTTGACGTGCGCCAGCCTCCAGGTCGCGAGCGGCGCCATCGGCTCGGGGCAGACCGTCCAGGGGCTGCACACGCAGACGTTGTCGGGCACGCAGGACCGCTGGGTGGAGTACGTCGAGTTCTTCCCCGGCACCTCCGCCACGTGCACGTACGCGCTCCCCGCGGACGTGGGCGCCGCCGACGTCATCGCCGCGGAGGTGGGCATCAATTATCGAGGGCCCGCCAGGTCGCAGATGCGTTGGCTGTTCGAGGCGTGGGACTACGCGGCGGGCGCTTGGGTGCTGGTGGGCGACAACACCTTCGCGCAGTCCTGGAGGTGGACCGCCACGTCGCTCGCGCTGACGTCTCCCCAGCGCTTCGTCAGCGGAGGCTCGGTGAGGCTGCGCTACCGCACGACGTCCACAGCGGATGCGTCGCTGCTGGACCTGCTCGTGGTGCGCATCCAGGTCGCCGCCTCGGACGCGGGCACGCCCGGCGACGCGGGGACTCCCACGGACGCGGGCACCCCTGGCGACGCGGGCACCTCCTCCGACGCGGGAACGGGGACCGACGCCGGCACGCCCGTGTCGTGGGAGGGCGTCCAGAGCTTCACCTACCAGCTCACGAACTATCCCCAGGGGAAGCTGGACACCATCGCCAACTCGAAGTTCGACCTCGCCATCGTCGACCTGTCGCGTGACGGCTACGACGACTGGTTCACCGCTGCCGAAATCACCGCGCTCAAGGCCAAGGGCAAGCAGGTGCTCGCGTACTTCGAGATTGGCGCCATCGAGGAGTACCGCCCCGAGTGGTCCCAGGTGCCCGAGGACTTGAAGCTCGGCCCCGTGGGCGGCTGGCCCGACGAGCAGTACGTGAAGTACTGGGACGAGCGCTGGTGGCCCATCGTCCAGGGCCGCCTCGACCAGGCGCTCGCTGCGGGCTTCACCGGGTGCTACCTGGACATGGTGGTGACGTACGAGGAGATTCCCGCGAACGCCGCGGGCACCAACCGCGCCGACCTCGCGCGGAAGATGGTGGCCCTCCTGGCGCGCATCAACCAGTACGCCAAGGCCCGCAACCCGGCCTTCAAGGTGATGCCCCAGAACTCCCCGGAGCTGGTGGATGACCCCGCCTACCTACCCGCCATCGACGGGCTGGGCATGGAGGACATGTACTGGTCCGACGACAGCCCGTGTGACATGGGCTGGTGCGAGGAGAACCGGGCCAACGCCGCCCGGGTCCGCGCGGCCGGCAAGCTGGTGCTCTCCACCGACTACGCCGTCCAGGCCGCGCACATCGCGGACGCCTATACCCGCGCGCGCGCGGCGGGCTTCGTCCCCTACGTCTCCGTGCGCGCGCTGGACCGGATGACGGTGAACGCGGGGTGGGATCCGCAGTAGCGGCTCAGTCTGTCCGGCGCTCCTCCACGGGTGGGAGGGGCGCCGGTGGCGGCTGCGTCCTCACCGTCTGAGTGAGCCGCCCGCCAGCACCAGCGCGCCTCCCACGGCGCTCTCCCAGGGCAGGGCCTCGTCCAGCACCGCCCACGCGGCCAGCGCGGTCGACGCCGGGTAGCGCCGCAGCCGTGACACGCACCGCGGGCTGAAGATGAAGTCACCCCGCGAGTTCCGTCCTGCTAACGCTCACCGCTGAGCTGTCCGATTTGACGGGGGCAACTCCACTGGCTCCGCCCCTCTTCAGGGCGCCCGCCCCCGGAGCCGGGGCTGCCCGGGCCTGGACGGGCAGCATCGACGGCTCAGCTCCGAAACCGCTCCTGGATGTAGGCATGCATTCTCGCCCCCGACAGGTCCTGGGAGGAGGGACCCGCGCGAACGTAGAAGCGCTCCACGTTGCCGTCCTTGACGAAGATGGGAGACCGCCCCGGCAGGCAATCCACGGCCAGCACGCGGCCCCCCTGGTAGTCATCGAACCGGGGATGGATGTACATCATGTGGCTGGTCCCCATGCGGTCCTTGATGAGCTCCACCAGGCGCAGGCTCATCTTGTCCTCGCTCTCGAACTTGTCGGGTCCGAGCCCCACCAGCGTGCCGTCATCAGCCACTCCGATGAGCAGCGTGCCACCGCCCGTGTTGATGAAGGCCGCCAGGGTCTTCAACACGCTGAGCACCATCTTCGAATCTTCCTGGCCCGTGTGCAGGTTCACGCGCAGGGTGGACTTGAACTCGACGCTGGAGGACTCCCCGCCCTTGATGAACTCCCCGGTGCTCAGCGCCGGTTCCGGCCTGGCGCCGTCCTTCCCCGCAAGCAGGGAGTAGGCGTCGCGAATCACCTTCGCCATCAGCTCCCTGCGCTGCTGGAGGAACTCGCGGTATTCCATGCGCTCCCATCCATCCGGCAGCGCATGCCAGTAGTGCATCCGCTCCAGTTCCTTGGAGGAGAAGGGCTTGCGCAGGACCGGCACGTACTCCTCCGGTGACCTCTTCGCGAGCTGCGCATTCTCCCCCCACTCCACCACCGTGAAGTTGGCGATCTGGGACGTCTCCCGGGAGTCGCCGATGCCCTGGCTCTCCAGGAGGCGCTTGGAGAAGAGGGGCTGGCGCTCCAGGGACGTGGTGCCGGACTGGGTCACCACCGCGTCCATCCACTCGCTGACCTTCTGTCTCGAGAAGAGCACGTCTGCGGCATGGAGGTTCAAGGAGGCGAAATAGGCGAACATCGACGGACTGCGCGCCGCCGAGGTGGCCAGGTCCGTCGGCAGGGTGATGCTCCAGTAGTCACTCGTCAGGGTGGCATTGCAGGTGGCCGCCAGCACGGCGACAAACGCGTCCGAGTCTTTCACCTGGCGCAGCCGGGCCAGGTCGAACTCCATCGCTGACTCTGGCGAGCCGGAGTACCGCCCCGTCAGCGCGCTCATGAAGAACCACTGCGCAATCGAGCGCCGCAGCCGCTCCTCTTCGACGCCGTACTCCGTCTTCCCGAGCAGATACAGGGTGTAGGCGAAGAGCAGGGCATTCTCGGAGCTGATCATCCCCTTGTTGAGGAAGCCCGCCTGCTGGATGGCGCGCAGGAAGCCATGCCAGTGCTCCAGGTCCAGGACCTGGGCCTGGGCCTGCCGCAGCACCTGGAACTGGGCGTCACGGCGCTCCGCGCTGAGCTCCCCCGTCTCCAGGTTCTTGCCCCGCAGGATGGAGTACACGTGCTTCAGCCGGGCGCGCCGGAAGCCGAGCCCCACGCTGGCGCGCAGCAGTTGGTCGGGGTCCGGCTGGATGTATGGGTTGAACGGCGAGGGCTTGCCCGCGGTCTGCGTGCGGGCCTCGCGGCAGAACGTCTCCAGTTGGCCTCGGCCCTCATCCCAGAAGACGGACATCAACGTCAGGATGAAGTCCGCCTGGTTGAGCTTCTTGCCCTCGCTGTTGATGCGGACGAACACCTCGGAGACCTGCTCCTCGTCGAGGCTCGAAGACAACTCCAGCGTGGTGAAAGGGAAGCTCAGCAGGTTCTGCAGCTTGGAAAAGGTACTGCCGATCTGCCTCCGCTCCTGCGCCGTCACCTCCCGTACCGTCGCGAGGTCCTTCAGGTAGGTCTCGACCAGTTCAAAGATGTCGGTCGACTTGTCCCAGAGGATGGAGATGTTGGGGATGAAGGCCTTGTCCTGGCGGATGGCCGCATCCGCCACCTCGAACTTCTCCACCAGCGGGTTGAAGGCAATCTCGATCTTCTCCGGCTTGTAGTTCTCCCGCACCACCGGGACGCCCTTCACCACGGCGTAGAGCGAGGTCAGCCGCTGCTGCCCATCCACGATGAGCAACCGGGGAATCTTCTGCTTCTCGTCGGTGCCAATGACCTTGCTCCCCGCAGCCTCGTTCTCCCAGAAGAGCAGGTGGCCCACGGGATAGCCCCGGTACATGGAGTCGAACAGGTTGCGAACCTTGGCGTTCTTCCACACGAAGGGACGCTGGATGTCCGGCAGCCCGATTCTACCCAGTGCAATCGACTCCATGAGACTGCCCAGGGTGTTGTCAACCTTGGTGAAGACGGTCCTGCTCACTTGACCCCCTCTGTGACCCACCTGCTGAGGGTCGTGGTTTCTCTCAGTTTCGCGAAGCTGCCCAGCGAAGTATAGGACGGATGGCAGGCCCATTGAGGGTGTGGGCTGGTGCAGAGGGGCCCAGGCGGGCCGCTGCCGGTACTCCCATCCGCGCTCCCCCACCTGCCCCTCCCCGCCACACCTTGGGCCTGCCCCGGTTCTGAAGATGCTCGACCCACGCGAACAGGATGGCCGCCGTCATCCTCCATGTGCGAGTCGAGGCCAACAAGCTTCCACTCCTTCAACCGCAGCAGCAGCTCATCCTCCGCGTGGGCCCGGTTGCCGGCCAGGGCGCTCTTCTGCAGCGTCAGCCACAGCAGGGGCGTGGTGCCGCCCGTGCGAGGTGACGAGGCTGGCCACCTGCGTGGTGTGGTCATCCGCCTCGAAGTCCGTCCAGTCCAGCGCCGCCACCGCCTTGGGTGCGCTCGGCCAGCACGTACGGCACCCACGAGGCCGCCAGCTGCCACACGTCCACCGCCTCGTTGGACAGCAGCCGGTCCACCTGCTTGATGCCGTGCTTCTGCACGCCGCCTCGGGCCCATGCCAGGGCCTGGCCAATGGCGTGCACCGACAAGGACGCGGCGTGCACCACGCCCAACGTCGTATGCGACAGCACCCGCCTGGCGTGCAGGTCCTCCTCGAACAAGTTCTCCAGGAACGCCTGCACCTGCTCTTCGTTGATGGCCCCCTTGCGCACCAGCATGGCCTCTCCTCCTGCACCTCACACTCCACTCCGCACGGAGCTGTCAGGTAGGCGGCTGGCGCTCCGCTTGCTCAAATGCGGGGCTCGCTCAGCTACCCGACCACAGGGGTGGAACAGGTCCTCCGTGTTGCCCTTCGTTATCTTGCTCGAGTGCGGGCAGCCAACCCCCATGGTGCCCGCAGCAAGTTTCGCGTCCGACTTGCGGGTCCATGTTCTTGGCTAGAATAGGGACTTCCCCAGGTCCGTGTTGTCTTCAAGGAGCATCTGGAATCGCTTCAGCTCCTCGGGACGCTGCGTGCCCATGCGAAGGTTGAAGTGGGGGCTGTCAGGAGGGCGGTACAGTCGTGCCGCGGCTCCCTCCCGCTCGAAGAGCATGCTGTATCGGGGATAGGGGAGTCGGGCGAAGCCCATCTTCTCAAGGAGATGCGCGAGGTCCTCGGCACTGGGAGCCGATTGTCCCTCCCGGCGCACATAGCTGGCCTGATGGGGGAGGGTCGGCAGATGGACGTGCTCCATGGCCCAGAGGAAGAGCAGCTCTCGGAGGCTGGTGGCTTCCCGGTGCAGCTTTGTCTTCCATGCGTCCGCGCCGAAGGGCATTCGCACCACCTGACAGTCGCCTTCCTCGGAAGGGGCCTCCAGATCGAGCCAGTAATGATGGGGGGCCAGCGGGTCGGGGTCTCCCAAGATAAAGAGAAAGCGCCTGGGGGGCAGCTCCCCCTTGGGCGCGACCCGATAGAGTTCGGCGACATCGAGTAGGGGGTCGAAGGAGCGCACATGGGCCAGGAGCGGCCCTCCACGTGTCCCAAAGACCTCGGCGAAGTGACGGTAGACGGCTGGGAGCGGACGACCGAAGACGTCCTCCAACTCGTCCACGAGAAAGTCTGGGTAGCCTTCGATTTGGCCGCTGTGGCCGGGAGCGTAGCGCCCGAGCAGTGCTAGCAGTTCGTCCATGACTCAGGCGCATTCCTTGCTGTTGTCACACAACATTTCGGGGGTCAGGACCTGACATTCCTTGCAGGAGGGAACGGAT
Source organism: Myxococcus sp. SDU36 (assembly GCF_030168875.1). Lineage (NCBI taxonomy): Bacteria > Pseudomonadati > Myxococcota > Myxococcia > Myxococcales > Myxococcaceae > Myxococcus > Myxococcus sp. SDU36. The sequence continues at coordinate 5,162,295 of NZ_CP077414.1, read as the reverse complement.
TCTCCATGGCCGAACGCCTGCTTGACCTTGCGTGGCTCCGCGTCGCCCTCGTCCTGTCGGCTGTACTCCACGCTCACGGTCTCGGGGCTCCTCATGGGAGAGAAATAGCGCTCCGACATGGCGCGGAGCTTGTGTCCCGCGGCGCCGCCCTTTTGGAGGAGCTTGGGCGCGGCGCACTCCCACTTCTCACGCCCGCTCTCAGCGAGTTTCCTCGCCTGGCTTTCGCTTTTCTGGAAGCTCTCGACCAGCTCGAACGGCGTGGCGGCCACGGCGTCCTTGAAGCCAGGGGCGACATCACCTGAGCAGGCCGCGAGCATCTTGGGCTTCTGGGGGCATTTACAGATGCACGCCCCCGTCATGTATCCGCTGAGGAACGTCTTGGAGGCGTCGTCCAGCCGCAGGACGGGCTTCATGCTCTCGAGCTGCTCATTGGCCTTGGCCATCTCCTGCTCTATCGCCAGGACCTCCTGGCGATCCTCCACCCGTTGCTTCTTGATCTTCTCTTCCGCCTCCCTGATTTCAGCCTGGAGCGGGCCGAGTTCGGCGGTGATGGCCCCCTTGTTCGCCGCGTCCTTCGACTTGAGCTGGGTGAGCAGCTCACCCGCCCTGCTTTTCTTGGGAGCCAGTGGAATCGCCGCCTCTTTGGCCTTCTCGACGGACCTGCGCTCCACCGCGCTCCGCTTCTCCCTGAGCAGCAGGTACCTGTCGAGGTGCGGACGCTGCGCGTTGAAGCGCTTCATCAACTCCACGAACACCCTCTCCACGTGCCCCACGACTTCCGGCGTTTCGAGGACCCGGTGCGTGTCCACCGACTTGTTGCAGGCCGTGCACTGCGTGTCATCCCCGTAGGCCAGTCCCGTGCTGCCCATGGCGATGAACGACGTGTTGAAGGTGTTGCCGTTGTGCAGCGTCGGATCAAGGAAGCGCACCACGCCCTTGCCTTCGACCTTCACGTCCGTGCTGCCGCTGCCCCAGGTCATCTTTCCCTTGAACTTGGAGGAGATGAGGCCGCCGGCCGTCCCGGGTTCGTCTCCAGAGCTGGTGCTCAACTCGGAGCTCGTCAGCGCCACCGGGTTGCCTTCAATCGTCGTCTTCTTGCTCCCCTTCGCGAGCATCGAATCCTGGGCCGAGTTGATGAAGGGCGTGGGAACGGGCCCAGCAGGGGTCGGCACCTTGCAGACATCTGGCGCGGCCGAGACATGCGTATTGCCGGCGCCCTTGTGCAGAATCGAGCGGCCATTGGCGAAGACCTTGCTCATGGTTCCTCCTCAGACTTCCGGAATCATTTCCACGACGCAGGCGCCAACCCGCCCGCCGTCGGAACACCCGTAGACCAGCGTCCTGCGCTGCCCGCCTTCTCGCCACCTCGCCCGGTGTAGTGCGACGCCCATCATGGCAGGCCCCGCGCCTGCTCCGGCATCTCCCAGCCCTTCGCCCGCCACACCCACTTGGAGGGGCTCGGGCATCAGCGCGGCATTGCGCAGGTACGCCCGGGTGAATTCGGTGCCCCAGAAGGATTCTGCCGGTTGGCAGGCCAGGACGCCGTCCACCCGGCGTGCACCCACCACCGCATCGCGCCGGAGGACTCGGAGTGCCTCCGTCAGGCCCTCCGCCAGGCTGGGCTCCCGCCGTGTGAAGGGCCGGGGCTCCACCGCGAGCGCCGTGCCCAGCAGGACTCCCATGGCCTCCAGCCCCAGCGTCCTGGAAGCACCCGGGCGGGCCAGGGCGACGAACCCCGCCGCCTCTCCGGGAATTCTTCCGTCCGGATTCAGGCGTCCCAGGTGCAGTCGCGCCGCCGCCAGTGCTTCCAGGGAAGCCATATCACCCAGGGAGTCCACCGCCCCCGCGAGCGCCAGCGCTCCAGCGCGCCCGGTGCGCAGGTCCGCCTGGGCCGAGCTCAGGGCCTCGAAGAAGGCGGCCCGCCCCGTCGCGTACACCTTCACGACCTTCAGCCGCTCACCGGCTTCCGCCATCAGCGCTGCCACGAGCGCCTCCTGCTCCACCGCCGCCCCCACGCCGGTCTCCGGCAGTCCAAGGTACAGTGGCACCGGTTCCCGCGACTGCGCCGTCAGCACGTGCCGCACGCCCGCGAGCGCCTGTCGCGCGAGGGCCACCATGCGCTCCGTCCGCGACAGGGCCGTGTCGAGGAGTCCCAGCCGCGACGCCCGCACGGGGTGCCCCAGTTGGTCCAGCACCTCTGTCTCCGCGAAGCGCACGAGCCCCGCGCGCAGCGACGCGAGCGTCATGTGCCGTGAGGTGCCAATTGGCGTGCACAGCCCGAGGCCCACCACCTGCGCTCCGCTCACGGCGCATCCTCCCAGGGCTCCAGGAGCCGTACCGTGGTCACCTCATGCGTGGCCAGCTCCCGGTGCGCTGGAAACGTGGCTCGCCAGGTGAGGACCAGCCGACCCTCTTCGGGCTCCATCAACACGGTGTCGAGCGTCATGCGCCGTTTCTCGCGTCGCCGGGCGAAGGTGCAGCGGGCGAGCAGCCTGAAGACGGGGATGGCGAAGGCGATGGGGCCGTCGGGCGAAACACCTTCCAGCACCACCGACTCTCCGCCTCGCAGGTGGGGCGTGGCCTGGAGCCCTTGCGGCGCGGTCTGGAAGAAGCGCTCGTCGAAGTCCGGTGGCCAGAGCGGCGCCCGTTTCTCCACCCAGGCTGCGTCATATGTCCCCGCCCACCTGCGGCGAGGCTGCCAGTGGCGCGCCACCGGGCCGAAGCCGCAAGGCGGGGGCTTGTCCGTCCAGCTTCGTATCAGGGCCCGGGGCTCCTCGATGGAGGGCAGGGGCTTGTCGAGTGCCTCCTTCGCGCTCTCGTAGAAGCCCCGGCCCACGGGGTTGTGAGCCTCGTACTTCGACGCGGAGCTGCCGCCGAAGCTGTACTCGTACTGGAGCGGCACGGACTCGAAGGGCAGCGGGTCCGAGGCGCTCAGCCCGACAAGGCTTCGGTACCAGACACGCGTGCCGGAGACGATTGCCCGCTTCTCCATCGCCCCAACCCGTGCGGTCACCTGCGCTCGCGTCACCTTGTGGCCCCCAGGGGCCCATGCCCGGCCATGCAGCAGGATGTCGGTGGCGGTCCGCGTATACGCGGACGGAACTTCGTAGCGGAGGCTCGACTTCTCCGGCGCTCCCCAGTACGCGTCGGTTCGCGGCGGCGCGAGTTGCTTGTCACACAACGCCAGCGTTGCCCCCGAGGACCGCCCTGGCCGGGGCAGGCCGAAGCTGCCTGCGACGACGATGACAAGGCACTCCTCGCCTTCCTTTGTCAGGGAGAGGAAGTCGGTGGCCGCGAAGGAGGTGAGGTTGTCGATGACGGGCATGGTGCCTCAGACCCTGCTGTCCTCAGCGCGCGGTATGCGCGAAAGGACTCCCTCTCAATGAAATGTTGGCGCTTCGGACCTTGGCGAGGCTCTCTCGCTGGCGGGGGAAGAAGGCGCGCGTGGGGATGACATGCTGGCCCCGAGTGCGAATGGCCAGCTCTCGCGCCAGGATGTGCCGGCGCCGCATGGGACTGGTCTCCAGCGCATCCACCAGTACGGGGCCACTGAAAGGCTGGCCCAGCAAGTAGCGCTTTCCCTTTTCGAAGCGGTCGCGGGCTCCATCCCACCAACGGGTGATGGCGGCCACCTGCGGCCAGGGCAGGTCGTCCTCGGGGGACGGCACCAGATTCGCGTCCAGGTCCTCCTGCAAATCGGGAGGCAGGGGCGCTCCTGCTGGACGCTCTCCAGGAGGCAGGGCGTAGGGACCATCCAGCCGCAGACCTGTCATCGCTGAGAGGGCCTCTCCGGCCAACTGCGCCACCGAGGGCTCCGCGAGGTATTTCACGCAGGCTTCCATGGCTGCCAACCGCCCGCTGAAACCCAAGGCCCAGAGGACCATCGGGCGCGATTCGGCCGTTTCCAACAGCTCCACCAGAAGGGAAACGTCTTCGTCGTCGCCACCCATGGCAAGCAGTATCAGCGGCTCGGGGCTGAGTGGGGAGCGAGACCGCACCGTCTTGCGGCAGGTATCCCAGGCCAGGCCCACTCCGGACATCAGCCCCGCTTCCATGGCGGCTGCGCGAATGGCGGGGTGCGAGGAGTCCAGCAGGGGAGGCAGCAACCTTCGTACCGCCTCCTCTGGCAGCGGCAGGGCACCGCGCAGGGCCGCGACTCGTGCACGCGGCTCCTCATGGACGAGGAAGCGCGCCAGCACCTCCGGTGACACCTCGTTGCGGAAGGCCAGCGTCTCCAGTGCATGGACCTGCAGGTCGCGGTCCTCCAGCTTCAGCAGGCCGGTTAAACGTGCGCTCAGCCCGGGAGCCTCGCTCAGTTCTAGCGCACGGCGGATGCCGGCGCGTGCTGCGGGCTCGTCCCTCCGGAACCGGAGCAGTACTTCGTCCACCTCGCCCTGCGCCAGCAGCGCATACGCCGCTGCGAAGATGAGCGGAGACTCCTCCGACTCGAAGGCGGGACGTAGCACCGCCTCGGCCGCGCTTTCGTCCTCCAGTCCCTCCAGATGGGCGCGCAGGCGCTCCTCCACCGCTGCGGTCTCCTCCAGGGTGAAGTCCGGCGCCATCAGGGCGCGCTCCCACTGTTCCCATTGGAAGGCGGCTTCATTCAGATGCTCTTCCAGGATGTCCAGCAGCACCATGGCAATCCTTGCGAGTGTATTTCTAAGCTTGGAGGGATTCCGGACGACAGGGAAGCTTGGCGAAGACGACCCGGTGGATTCGAGCTCTTCTCTGAAATGAGGCCGTTCACCATCGTTTCTCGAGAATGCGCCGGATGATGTCGTCTTTGACCGCGCGTAACTCGGGTGTGGGAGGCGTCGAACGTTCGTGAAAGTAGAGGTACTCCGGGATGTACATGGGCTTCCGACATGCTTCGACGATGGGAAGCATCGTCGCGTAATCGGTGCACTGCTCAATCCATCGTCCGTCGATTTGCAAGTCCTCCAGTGGGATGGCGTCGAAGAGCCGCTTCCTGAAGGCGCGCAAGTGAATCCATACTTCGCCACCCCAGTACCGCCGGGGCTCGACAAAATCAGGGTGGTAGAGCTTCGTCGGCTTGTCCGGCCGGAACATGGATGCCAACACGACATCGCAGCCCCGCTCGTACTCGGCTCTCAGTCGGCCAACGCAAGTGCGGCTCAGCAGCGCATCATCCATATCGAGCACCACCACGAGCGCTTCGGGGTTGACACACAGCTCACGGATGCCCAGCCGGAAGTTGGGGATTCGTCCCACATTCTGTGAGCGCCTCACTAGGGTGCATCGGTCCAGGAACGGTTTGAGCAGGTGGCCTATTTTCCACGGAAAGAGCCCTTCACTTGCGTCGTCGATGAGGATGATTCCGAAGCGCGAGTCTTCCTGCATGGCGAGGCTCCTGAGACACCGCCGCACCCGCGCCAGGCCCACGTCCCGCCCCTTGATGAGAAATACGATGGACTCGCGGCGCTGCGCGTAGGCCCAGTCGCTGGTGAGCCCCGTGAGGTCCCACTGGCCCCGTTGCACGTCCGGTACCCGTCCCTGGCCGACCAGGTCGCGTGCGCGGGAGAGGAACGCCTTATCCGTCTTGAGAACATTGGGTGGGTGGACGTAGAAGGTCCGTGCATCGCCGCCGCGAAGGGTTCTCAACCCATGCCGCTGTTGATGCGCTTCGAGCGAGCGGTACCAGGAACGCACGAGACGCCCATCAACGAGCGCGTTCGGAAGCGGTCTGCATGCACGAATCCGCTCCAGGTCGAGCAGGCCGCAGCGCACCTCGGGGACAAACGCGCCGGGGGACGCATCGTACGGCTGAGACGTCATCCCTTCGGTTTGGGGGATGTTGAACGCCACGCCAAGGACGTCCTGCGGCGATGCGGCCACCCGCATTTCCTCCAAGTAGTCATGGTCGAAGTCGCGCCGGCCGACCAGCACGTCGAGGTCGCACTGGAGTACGTACCGGGTCCGTACCTGGTCGAAACCCCAGAGCTGTGGCGTGATGGGGACTCCGTGTGCGGAGTGCGTGGTGTCACACGCGAGGCCGAACCACGCCGCGTTCACCGCCGCGATGAGCCCTGGCTCCCGAGGCGCAATCCAAATTTCGTCGAGGGTCCCCTCTCGCTGAAGTTGCTGCGCTGAGGAGAGAAGGCATGGAAGATCCCCCGGCGCGTACTCGCGCAGAAACGGTCCGGGGAATGGGTCCACCAGGAGGACGCGTCGCGCGAAGCGGCGCGGCGACTCAAGCTGCCCGACGATGTGACGCACCTGGGTGAGCAGCGCTGCTACGTCCATCGCGCACGCCTTGATGAGGAGCGTCACCTCGGAGGCTGGCGCGAGCTGCCTCGGCTCCATCAGCTCCGCGGTTCGCCACTGTCGGAACGCATGCTCGGTGAGCAGTTTCCGGTAGAAGTCGGCGAAGCCGGGGAGGCTCGTGAGCGCACCGTCCTCGCGCAATCCCTGGCTGCGCTGCCGAAGCTCCTCATCTGTCCACCCGAGCGCAGCAAGGGCGAACGCTCGCGCTGCGGCGTCGCGAAAGAAGTCTACGTTCATTGGGACAATCCACACGCCGATGTCGATGAACGTCAGCCCACCCCCTGGCCGTTGGCGGAAGTTCGCACGCTTGATGTTCGCGCAAACAAGATTCTTTTCAAGGCAGAAGAGGAGAAAGTCCCTGACCTCGTCCAGGGAAAAGTCCTCGGCGGGGAGCGTCTCAAACCAGGGGTAGCGCAGCACCCACGTTTCGTCGGAGAGGGTCCACTCCGGCTCGGGAATGAAGGGCATCGTTCCTCGGAGTGCTCCGCCAAACCAGTCCACCTTCGCCGCGTCGATGGTGCCCCGGTGAAATCGCTTCTCGACGTAGTCGCCAACGCGCCGGACGACTCCTTCTCGTCCTTCCCCGAGAATCATCGTCCACCACCCAGCCGCGCCACCCACACCTGTGCCTGCGCGAACAGGGCCTTCCGCGAAGCGACATAGTGCTCCGAACGTCGGTTCACCGCCGTTACTGCGCCCCCCAGGTTGTAATCGCAGTAGGGAGGGGCTGTGAGCACCGCGCCCGAAGCAGTGTGGTTGAGCAGCAGGTCCGTGACAAGCCAATGGTCCTCCGCACTCTCGACCTCCGGGTAGCGCCAGCCCGTTCGTGGACGGAGCAGGAGGTTGCAGGAGGGCAGTTCATTCTCGGCGGTGCCATTGGCCATGGACTTCAGCACGGAGAGCACGTAATCCGGTCGAAGGAGCGCCTCCGTCGCCGGGTTCTCCCGTTCGAGAAGCCGTCCCTCTTGGATGAGCCGGTTTCCTCCCAGGACCCAGCGTGCATCGCAGTGGTCGCCCTGCGCGCACGCCGCGGCCAGGGAGCGCGCGGTCGAGAAGCAGTCGTCCGCGTCGAGGCGAGCGACCCATCGTGTATTCCGCATCGCTTCGTCGACGAATGAGAGCACCGCGTTTCGTGCTCGATTAGGAGCGCCGCATCGCGCGCGACAGACAACGAGCGGGAGCCGTTTCCAGAATCGTCCGACGGTGGCCGCCCAGGCATCACTTGAGTCGTCATCAAACACCACGACACCCAGTCCGCCGGCGGGGCGCTCCTGCCTCGTGATGGATTCGAGGCATGCGGCGAGCGGCCCGGCTTGGTTGTGCACGTTGACCATGACCACCACCTCGGAGTTCCACACATGCTGCTCGCTGGCGACCGCGGTCACGGAGGTTCCTGCAACGCTCACGAACCGTGTGTGCCCGAACCCGGAGAGGTCCGGCCTCATGACGGCTTCTCGGGATGCGAGCCCTCCGACTCGCGCGCTGTTGCAACGGCCTCGCCGGAGAGCGCGGCAGGCAGTGGTCGGCCAGGCCTGTGTTTCCGCCACCAGGCTCGGTAGAGCGAATGCCAGTGCGGGGACATCAGCTCCTCGAGCAACGCTGGCCGGAGGTTCGTGGGCACGTAGTGCCCGTCGCGGAAGCGTCCGCACAGCCGGCAGTTGCGCTCGACGAGGTCCATCATGTCGTCGTCATCGGCGGGCAACTCGCGTCGGCCGCCGCCCTCGCCGGTGATGCGGGCCACCCCACCCGCCACGGCGCACGGGAAGTAGCCGAGCGGCGTCAATCCCATCCCACAATCCCGCATGATGGCACATCCGTTGCGGAAGTCGGCGTGCCGGTACCTGGCATCGTCCACCGGGGCAAGGTTGAAGGGGCCGAAGCTCGGCTGCACCTCGCCAGTCTTGGCGGAGTTCTCGACCCAGATATCCGCTGGCAGCCGGGCGAGCCGCGACCGGACGGCCTCTCCATATCCGTTGGTCACGACCTCGATAAGGCAATCCGGATACGACTGGCGATAGCGACGCAGTTCCTCAATGACGGCGAAGAAGTCGGGATGGAGCGTCGGCTCGCCGCCAAGCACTCGGATGCGCCGCCAGTGCTTCCTTCGTGCAATGGATTGCTCGACGAACGCGGTAACGGCTTCAAGGGGGAGATGGAGCGCCTCTGGCGCCTGCCGCACCGAGCGGTTGCAGTTGAAGCAGCTCAGATTGCAGAGATAGGTGATGTCTATCTCGATGAACTCCAGGCTGCGGCGGTACTGAGGTCCCAACACTCGCGTGAGGCCACGGGACACCCGTTGGTGGCGCCACCATGCCCGCGCCCGATACCACGCCCGCAGCGGGAACAGCCATCGGTTTGATGTCTGCGGCGGCCTGCCGAAGCTGCTCTCAGACGAACCCATGCAAATCCCCCCATGGCAGCTGATGCGGGGGCACATCCTCCCCGTCCGCTTCGATTTCAGTGCGCCGCACGCCGAAGAGGCTCTCAGCGCGCGACAAGAACGCCACAGCCTGGACCGGCGACATCTCACCACCGTAGAGCCGCCAGAACCAGCGCAGGCCAGAGATCTTCGCTGGTGACCGCGGCGACGACAACGAATCGCCCTGGGTGGACAGGTACCAGGTCGCTGTCCATCGACTGGTGTAGGCAACCCGGCTACCCGGCACTCGCAGCAGGCGGATGGCGAGGTCCCTGTCGTTGAGGCTCCGAAGTCCGTCACGAAAGCCCTGAACCGTCGCCCACAGACGGCGAGACACGAAAGTATTGGACCCCTGCCACCCAGGATTTCCGACGAGGAAGTCGCCAGGGAGAAGCCCATCTGGCAGCGGGCGCTCCCGCTCCTGGCCATCCACTACCAGCCGGAGCCCGGACACGACGACGTCAGCTCGCTCGCGCACGGCAACACGGAGGTTGTCCTCGATGTGCGACGCCTCCCAGCTGTCGTCATCGTCGAGGAGGGCAACGAACCCGGCTCGCGACAAGGCGAGCAGATGCTCCAGTCCGGTGTTCCACGCACCCGCAGCCCCCGGGGTTCTTCGATTGTCGAGCATGACGAGCGGTAGCGGATGAAGCAACCGCCGCAGCGCCGCCTCCTTTTCGGCCTCGAATGGCGTCCCGTCGTTGACTACGACGACCTCGCGGACCGCGCGGGTCTGCCGACGGATGGAAGGCAAGGCCCGGCCGACAAGTAAATTCCAGCGATTGCGCGTGGCAACCAGGGCTGTGCATCCTGGAAGTGGTGTCATCCATTGGCTTTCAGTGCAATCCGGCGTCAAAATCAAGCCGCCTGGTGACCCCAGATGTCAGGCTCCTTGAACCGCCTTCACACCCGATGGAGTCTCGTTTGTCGGACCGCTACCGTAGTGAGCCCGCACGTTTCGGTAGCTGGAGTCCTCGGTGGTGAAAGTTGGGGCGGGGTGCCGGAGCCTCCACTATGTCCTCTTCCCTCACTGGCTCCTCGTTCCTGTCTGGCGCGCCCTGCGTGCTAAACTGCCGGGTACGGACTATCTCGCTTACGTTGGCAGAGAGGGCGGACCTCGACGAGGGCAACGGAGCCTCGCCGGGACTGCGCCGGGGTTCGAGCTTGACTGAGATATGCATGGACGTGTATATACGCCTTCATGCAACTTGACGTCTTTCAGGTGCTCTCTGATCCGACGCGCCGTCGCATCGTCGAGGCGCTTCGGTATGGCGAGCAGCAGGTCAGCGACGTCGTCGAGAAGGCTGGAGTCCACCAGTCCGGTGTCTCGCGGCACCTGCGCATTCTTTCGGAATCGGGCTTCGTCTCGATGCGGCCGGATGGGCAACGTCGCCTCTACGCCTTGAAGCCGGAGCCGTTCAAGGACCTTGACGGGTGGCTCGCGCCGTACCGGCAACTATGGGAGGCGCGAATCGACCGTTTCGGAGCCGCGCTGGAGAAAAAGCAACAACAGACTCGGCGAGTCGAAGGAAAGAGGCAGCGAAAATGAGCAACGAGAAGGCGAAGGTCGTCATCGAGCGCACCTACCGGGCGGGAATCCAGGACATCTGGGCGCTCTGGACGACGAAAGAGGGCTTCGAGTCGTGGTGGGGGCCACAGGGCTTCCGTGCCGAGGTTCAGGAACTCGATGCACGCGTAGGCGGCACCCTCCGGTACGACATGATTGCTGACTCGCCGGAGATGATTGCCGCGATGAAGCAAATGGGCCAGCCGACCTCCCATGCGACCCGTTCCCACTTCACCGAGGTGGCGCCACATTCGCGACTTGTCCTCACGAACGTCATCGACTTTCTGCCCGGGGTCGCGACCTACGAGAGCAAGATCGCCGTGGACTTCCTCCCGAGCGGCGACCGCGTTCGCATGGTGGTCACGCTGGACGCGATGCACAGCGAAGAGTTCACGAAGATGCAGCAGGATGGTTTCACGAGCCAGCTCACGAAGCTGGACTCGCGCTTCGGGTGAGCTGAAGTCCGAATCGAATCCACCACGGAATCACCGCCCGCGGCAACAGCGCCAGCCCTGACGCGGGCTGACGCTGAGCCTCCATGGGTGTATCAGATTCCGCAGATATCCTGGGCCAGCGAGATGCACGCTGCGATGAACTGCGCGGTGGTGCAGCCTCCATTCTGGGTGCAGACGATGTCGCCGGTACCCGGCTCGCTGCACCACTGCAGCGTCACCCAACACGCGGCCTCGGTGACGGTGCGCTCTCCTTCGATGGCTTGGGCGCTCACGTTGCTCTCGCCCGAGGCGTCCCGCACCGTCACGGCCGTCCCGTCGCTCAGCGTGGCCTCGTAACGCGGCCCCTGCTCGCCAGCGACCGCCTCCGGCGAAGACGTCTCACCACAACCCGTGAGCGCACCCATGACAAGACCCGCGACCATCACGAATGACAGTGCTTTCATACGCTTCTCCTGGTGATGGAACTCACCAACCTGAGCTCCGAGGAGCGATATGCAATATTTGCCCGCGCTGCTCTATCGTTGAATGCCACTATCTGAAAAGTTTTCAGACTGGCCCCGTGTATTTGAATGCAGTTGTCTGCAGTCGCTGTGCATGGATTGGGCGTGGCGACAGCTTTCGTGAAAGCTTCCGCTCCGCTTGGGCACGCAGGGGCCCGCGCTCGCGCGGGAACGTTGTCTGGTCGACTTGAGCGAACCATGAAGGCCCAGGAGTGCCGAGGGCCCACATGCTGTGCGCCAATCCGGTGGAGAGGCGGTGCAGCCTTCCCTGTGCACACGCCGGCTCAGGCATCCCATCGCAGCCCGGCGGACGGTGTCAGCGGCGTGCGGGCTCCTGGCCCCGTCGCGGGAGCGGACAAGGCCCGCCCCCACCTGTCACATCCCAAGCCGCCGGACGAGCTCCGCCGGCACGGGGTAGATGGCCTCGGGGGGCAGCAGTCGCGAGGTCTGCTCCGCGCGTCCGGCGTCCAGGTGCTTGCGCAGCTTCTGCACGAGCGGCGTCAAGTCCGTGATGGAGACAATCCAGTCCTCCACGAAGCGCTGGATGATGGCGCGGCCCAGCCCCACCTGGATGCTGTCATGGGGCAGTCCCGCGCCACGCAGCGTGCGCTCGGGGTCCCACTGGACATGGACAAGCGCGGCGTCGAAGGCCTTGCGCCACGCCTCCGATGAGCCGTGGGCCTTCGGCTCATAGGCGGTGAGGACTCCGAGTCCCAGGGCCGCCTCCCAGTCACTGCGCCGGATGCGCACCGCGAGCGTTCGCTCCTGCCCGCGCTTGCGCCCCCAGTTGGAGCGATGCATGAGCCAGAGGAAGCTGGGTTTTATCCAGGTCATCCGTCCGGTGGAGAAGGGCGGACCGAACTTCTGCCGCGCCACCGCCACGTCCGCGATGGCGTCCGGATAAGCCTGATACATCACGATGGAGGTACGGTCGAAGTCGGCACGGACCTCTCGCTGCGCGCTCATGACCGCGCCCCCATCCCGCCCGCCTGTCGCGAGTCCCGCATCATGGCGAGCACGGTAGCAGGCCCCACGCACGCGCGTTGGGCCACCATCCCGGTCCGCCAGGCCGCCTCAGGAGGGGGATGCACCGCGGCCCCCTCCCACCTTGCGGCTGATGTTGCTGCGCTGGCCTCTGGGCTGGGGCCAGTGAAGCAGGGCGCCTGGGCAGGCAGGGATACGGCGGCGCGCGGAGGCTGCTGGGGCGACCTCCAGCGGATTACTGCTCGGTGATGAGCTCCACGTACTCGTCAGCGGAGATGGAGTTGCTCCATTTGGACGAGAACCCCAGCGCGTGCTGCGGGTTCACCACGCGGGGCGCGGCCGTCTTCGCCACGTCCAGGCGGGTGATTTCGTTCTGGAACAGGTCCAGGACCAGGCCGAACTGCTTCGCGGTGAGGAAGGCCCGCTTCATCACCTTCTCCACCATGTCCTCCCGCGTCAGCTCGTTGTGGGTGCTCTTGAGGGACTGCATGAAGCCGCGGAAGGTCTCCGCGTCCATCGCGAAATGGCCGTTGCGCTGCATGGTGCAGCCCGGGTCCTGGTTCGTTCCACAATCGCGGAAGGCGGGCTCGGAGTCGTACCGCACATGCCGGACGGACTCCTCGCGCGGCGCGACTCGCTCACGACGCTCTCTGCGCTCATGTCGCTCCGGCGGCGGTGGCGTCCCGGTGCCCGACACGTTCACTTCCATGCGGGCGCCTCCACCGCGAATCTCCATGTTGACGCCCGCTGCCTCGCCATCCGGGGACATGCCCTCCACGACGATGCGGGTCGACGGCATGTCAATGTCATCGGCTTGGATGTTCATCTCGACGTCCTGTGCGAAGGCGGAGGACGCGGCGAACAGGGATGAGGCAAGCACTGCGCGAGCAATCGGGTTCATCGAGCTTTTTCCTTCTGTGGTGCGGGGAGTCAGTCCCGGACTGGCTCACCTGGACGCACTTGTGGGTGGAATATTCACGGTCCAACTGTCGACGAAGAGCCTCGCTTGTTCGTGATGCCGCGCCTCGGGGCAGGGCGCCGCGCCCAAACATCCGTGGAGGGGACTCGGTACCGGTGGATCCATCTCCTGTCTGGACGCACGGTCATGCATGGCGTCTGCTCCAGGCGTCCTGACACTCCTTGGCTGAACACAAGGGGGCGGTGCTCGTCGAGGAGGGCGAGCCCCCTCCTTCCGGCCCGTGCCTCCGGACGAAGTCCTCACGGCGCTCCAGCGTGGCTTCGAGACGCGCGGGCGATGAAGACCTCTACGACTTGTTTCTCAATGAGGCCGACGGAGCCCTCCATGGCCTGCGCATCCGCGAGAACAACGTCACCCGCTTCGCACGGATGAGAGACTGGCGTCAGGTACAGGGCGTGCGCATGCCCTTTCTGGAGGAGGTGCTCACCGACAACCCGGACTCCGCGAACGGCCAGACAACGCAGGTGCTTCTCGACAGTGGCGCCGAGATGACGGTGGTCGACACGGCCTACGCGCGTGGGCTGGGACTGAAGACACAGGGGCAGCTCGCGGCGGTCGGAAGTGGCGGGCAGGCACAGGCCCAGCTCGCCGGCGGCGTGGACATCACCCTGGGCAACCTGACACTGACGGGGCTGACGGTCGCTGTCATCGACCTGTCCGAGGTCGCACGGTTGATAGGCCACCCGCTGCCCGTCATCCTGGGCAAGGAGGCCTTCAACCAGCTCGTCGTGGACGTGGACTTCCCCAACCGGCGCGTCGCCATTGCGGTATCGCGCCACGGGCAAGACGGTGGTGCTCACGTTGAAGGACGGCGGCAAGCGCCAGCTCACCCTTCGCGACTACTCCTGACGTGAAGCGACGAAGCCCCCGTGACCCGGTAGCGCACTGGGTCACGGGGGCTGCCACACCTGCGCGGTCGTCTGATGCGCCCCGTGGTTATCGGGTCAGATGTCCAACTGCCAGAGCTGGTTGTTCGCCGTCCCGTCGCGCTTCATGGGGAAGGTGATGAGCCGCCCCGAGCCGTCTGTCTTGGCGCCCTCGATGTCAAGCACGAGGCCGTTGAGCTGGCTCTGGATGTAGTAGGTGCCGCGGACGCGGCCGGGCACCAGCTGCCACACCTGATTGGGCTGGCCATGGGCCTCCCAGGTGACGACGCGGGTCCCCTGGGCCTTGTTGGCTCCCTCCACGTCGAGCACGAGCCCGTTGAGCCGGCTGCGGATGAGGTAGCCGCCCCGAGTGGGCACCAGCTCCCACTTCTGGTTGTCATTGCCCACGCGGTTGGACTTGGCCGGGTGGGCGATGAGCCCCGCCCCCGGCGCGCGGTTGCCGCCCGCGATGTCGATGACGAGCCCCGCGAGCCTGCTGCGGATGAAGGTGCTGCGCTGGGGGCGCGTCTCACCTCGGCCATTGCCCCAGTCCTGTCCGCCGGGGCCTCGGCCCGGAGGCGGCGGGGGCGGAGTGCGACGCGCCTCGCCCTGGCACCAGCCCGCGGGGCTGCACGTGCGTGCGCCATCGCACTGCGCGTTGTCGCGGCAGCGGTTGGGCCCGGGGCGATTGCGCGACTCGTCCCAGCGGTAGCCCGGCCCCGGCCCCGCGGCCGCCGTCAGCGGCAGGAGCAGCAGCGCGAGCGCCGCCCAGCCCTTGCCCTTCGCGGACGACCGGTTCTCACGCGCACGAACGCCCTCGGAGCTACTCCGAACTGCCAACATGGGACTTCTCCTTGGTTGAGACTCCCTGGGGAGGGGCCGCTCTCGCAGCCCCCTCGCTCTGTGTCCTTCATGACGGGGGCACCTGGATTTCATTCACGCCCCACTGCGTCCTACCCACGTGCCGCGCGAGGGGTTGCCCTCAATCGACGGGCGCGTGTTGCTGGAGGAACCGCCCCACCCGCGCCCGGGCGAGCTGTCGGCCGAAGCCGCCATCCCAGATGTCGAAGCCGTGCTCCGCGTACGGCAGCGTGAAGAGGGCGTGGGAAACGCCAGCCTGGGCCAGTCGAGCGGCCATCGCTTGCGAGGCGCCGAGCGGCACGACGCTGTCGGCCCCGCCATGGAGCAGGAGTGTGGGCGGGGAGCGTGGCCCGACATGATTGATGGGGGAGAGCAGCTCGTACAGCGCGCGGTGGCCCTCCAGCGGCACCCCCGTGAAGCCCTCGAGCGGAGCAGGGGCGCTCGCGGCGTAGGCCACCAGGTCGCTGGGCGCGTAGAAGCTGATGATGGCCGCCACCGACGTGTCCCCGGGGGCGCAGGAGGAGGGGAGGCGCGCAGCTCCCTCGGTGTACCCCGCCAGGGTCGCGAGGTGCCCGCCCGCGGACTCACCGAAGAGGACGAGCCGGTCCGGGTCGATGCCGTAGGTGGCCGCGTGCTCCCTGGCCCAGCGGATGCCACACTTGACGTCTCCCGGAGCCTTCAATCCGGTGGCAGGGGGAAAGAGCCGGTAGTCGAATGAGATGAGCGCATAGCCCCGCGCGGTGAGGAAGTCGGCCCAGGCGCGGGCATAGCCGCGCTCTCCACCACGCCAGCCACCTCCGTGGAAGTAGAGCACGGCGGGGCGAGCCGTGGAGGCGGAGGGCTCGGGAAGGAAGACGTCGGCGTGCAGGTCGCGTCCCTCGACCACGGCGAAGCGAACGGTGTGGCTCGGGAGGGGACGGGCTCCGACAAGGGGACGGAGATACTCACGGAGGCTGAGTGGAATGTCAGCCGCCCTGGCCATCCGCCACGCGGAGGCGGCGGGCCACACCGCGAGGATGCCGACGAGCAGCGCGGATGCCGCCGTCCCCCAGCGCAGCCACCGCCACACGTCCACATGGGAAATCCAGACGGCCACCAGCGCCGTGAGGAGCGCCGGCAACAGCATCACCAGGCTGTATTCCCGCAGGATGCCCTTGAGCAGGTGGACGAGCGTGGGCACCCCAGCGGGAGCGAAGAAGACGGCCGCGAGCAGCACGCAGCCCACGATGTGCAGTAGCGCCAGGAGGGTTGGCATGGAGGGAAGAGGGCGGGGCGGTGACGACATCCGGCAAGAGGAGCAGACCGCCGCATCGTAGTGCCTGAGGCCCGGCGTCTGGTGCCTGGCGCGCCTTGCACGGTAACGTTCATTGAAGCGGGTGATGCTCACTTCACGCGCCAGCCCAGCGCTGCGCCGGTGCACCGGCTCAGTCGAGGCCCGGCGACGACACGAGCGCGTCGAGCTGCTCCATCGTTTCGCGCAAGCCGTGCTCCATGCCGGACGCGAGGACGGCCTCCCGCACTTCCTTCGACGGATACAGCTCTCGCGAGACCATGTGTGTCTTTCCGTCGCGTTCGTCGAAGGTGACGGTGATGGTGACCGAACCCGCGTCCGCCATCGGCTCGAAGACCTGCGTGTACACGAGCCGCGAGGGCGGATTGATTTCAGTGTACTGGCCTGAGAAGGCCGTCTCACCGCCGTCCGGATTGCGCAGCACGTAGCGGTAGCCGCCGCCAACGCGCACGTCCGCCTCGCAGCTCGCCATGGTGACGCCGAGGGCCTTCGGCGCCCACCAGCGCTTCACCAGGTCCGCGCGAGTCCACGCGTCGAACACGATGCGCGCGGGCGCATTGAACTTGCGAGAAATGACGATGGTGCGGTCCGACTCCAACTCCACTGACGTAAGGCTCATCACTTCATCCCTTCTTCTTTCGAGGATGTCGCTGCGCTGTTTCCAGGTCCTGCGTCTTGAGTTCTTCAAGGAGCGAGTCGAGCTGTCCCAGCCGCTCGTCCCAGATGTCGCGGTAGCGCTCCAGCCACGCGTTCAGCTCGCGCAGCGGCTCGGGCCGCAGCCCGTAGAGGCGCTGCTGGGCGCGCGCCTCCACGTCCACCAGCCGGGCCTCCTTCAGCACGCGCAGGTGCTTCGACACTTGCGGCTGGTTCAGGTGCAGCGCTTCCCCAATGGCACCCACCGAGCGAGCGCCCCCCAACAGGTATTCCACGATGCGAAAGCGGTTCGGGTCGGCGAGCGCCGTGAAGGTCTCAATCACGAGGGTGTATATTCCATGAGGGATATATTCCCGTCAAGGAATGTTCGTGGGCAAGCCGAGTCGAGTGTTCGAACCGCGGGCCGTGGCGTCGGCGGACCGGCCGAAAGTCATCACGCCCCTACGCGCCACGGTGGAGGAGTCCGCCGCGTACTGGAGGCCCTGGGCGTGCTGCCCACGCACCAGGGCCTCCGTGCTCACGTTCTCGTTCAGCCCCCGTCGCGGCACCTGAGATGTTCCGTCTTCGCCGCCGCTTCAGTCGCCACTCTGGCCGTCTTCTTCCCCTCCAGGGGGAGCGCCTTGCTGCCATCGCGCGGAGTGTCGAGGCCGATGTGGACAGCATCCAGGCCCCAGGGATGAGCACGGGTGCGGGGCGCGATGACCACCTCGCGTTGGCGGTGCCTCCAATCTCCTTCTCGCCCGCGAACGCGAGAGGGCAAAGAGGCCGCCAGCCACCGCGAGAAACAACTGACCGGTGCCCGCGCCTCCACATCCCCCACAACCACCGCTCGCGCCTTCCATCTGCCCGTCATCAAGGACCTCCTCGGCAGGCGGCTCCTCGGGAAGCGGCTCCGCGATGCCCGGCTGCGTGGCTTCGGCCAGGATGCGGAAGGGCGCGCTCACGCCCGACACCGTCTCGTCCGCGGTGCTGGCGACGCGCAGCAGTGCCTCCCGGCTCGGCACGTCGGGCACGCGCCAGATGAGCCGCCCCGTGTTCTCCACCGAGGTGGCTACCGGCACCCAGGTGGCGCTCGCCTCGGTGAGGTACGCCACGTCCAGCGTCCGCACGTCGCCGAGCGTGGACCACCTCACCTCCACCTCCTCACCCACGACGAAGTCCTCTCCGCCGGTCGGTGCGTCCAGCACCAAGCTCGCCGCGGGCACCGCCGCGTCCGCCAGCCCGAAGTCGTCCACCAGCGCCCATCCGACCCCTTCCAGGGCGACGCCCACGCTCAGTCCGAACGCGTCGGCCGGCAGCGCGATGGGCAGCTCCCACGACGCCTCCGTCCAAACCTCCGTGGGCGGCAGGCTCGGGCCGCGGTCCCACACCTTCCACGTCCCATCCGCCCCCTTCACGGCTGCTTCCAGGTGCAGCGGGGTGCTGGCGCGGTACCAGACGCTCACCCGCGAGCCGCGCCCCGGCGTGACGGCCGGGGCACAGGTGCCGTCGTCGCGCAGCACCTGGAGGGATGCTACGCCCCCGGACGCGTCCACGCGCTCGAGCCGGTAGGACCAGGCGCCGCTGTGCGCCTCGGCCGAGCGCTCGGCGCGCACGACGCCGCCGTGGGCGGGGCCCAGTTGCCAGCAGTCGGGCACGCCGTCGCCGTTCGCGTCGTCCTCGAGCGAGGGATTCTTCAGCGCGTCCGTGGGCGCCTGGGGCACGGGGTGCACCGCGGGCTGCGCCGCGCCGCCCAGGACGTCCTGCATCGTGCGCACCTCTGTTCCCATGGGTGCCCGCTGCGAGAGCCAGCCCATGAACGCCCGGAGGACGTCGGGCGTCACGCAATAGGTGCGTCTGGTGCAGTCCGGCTCCACGAAGTGGAAGATGACGACCACCCAGCCGCCCCCCGCGGCTTCCGTCGTGGTGACCCACGCCTGCAATTGCTCCAGTCCGTCGTCGCGCGTCACCGTGGCGGGCGTGCGGATTTCGTAGGGGTCGAGGGGAGGGATTGTCTCGGCCGCGGGGCAGGAACCACAGGTGTCCATCAGGCCCCGCACGTCGCGCGCGGAGTTGTAGCCGCACGCCGCTGCCGTCTGGTTCACCACCGCATCGTTCGAGCCGAAGGGGAAGGCGAGGGTGGTGGGCGAGAAGCCCCAACTGAGCAGCCGCAGGCGGTCCTCGCAAATCTCCAGTCGTTGGTTCTCGGGCGTCAGCGTCGCCAACTCCGCGTGCTGCAGGGTGTGTCCTTCGATGTCGTGTCCGGCCGCGGCCAGTCGGCGCAGGTCATCGAGGTTCATGTAACTCGACTGGCCCACCCGCCCGCTGATGATGAAGAAGGTCGCCTTCAGCCCCGAGGCCGAAAGCATGTCCAGTACCTGTCGCTGCTCCTCGAGTCCGTCGTCGAAGGCCAGCGTGACGACCGTCCGCGCCCCTGGCGTTCCGGCCCACGCCCCTCCGCCCCACACTCCCAGCACCATTGCGAGGAGGCAGGTGCCCGCCCGCGCGTTGAGCCTTGCTCGCATGTTTCCCCCTGTCTCAAGCCACGATGCTCCCCTTCGCGATGGCCCCCCTGCGCTCCGCCCCCTCACGTTTTGAGTCCGGGCGGAGCGAGGCGCAACCGGAGCGCTCCCTTGAGGACGAGGGCCATGGCGACGGCGGAGCTGCCACACGCCCTCCCGTCGCGGTTGGAGGCAGGCAGGGGGAGGCGGACCCGGGCCCTGCACGGGGCGGGCAGGGTGGGGGGCGCGGAGGGCCGGTTGGGATTCCCGTCGAATCAGAAGCGGGCGAGGAAGGCGTCGTAGCCGCCAGCGCTGGTGTTGCCGCCCAGGCTTCCGAAGGTCTGCCCGGCGACATAGGCGTTGCCGGCGGCGTCCACGGCCACGCCGCGCGCGATGTCCTGGAACGGGGTGCCCAGGGTGCGGGTGCCTAGCTTGGTGCCGAGCGCGTCGTAGCGGGTGAGGAAGGCGTCGAAGGAGCCAGCAGGCGGGTTGCCGTCGAGCGCGTCGGAGGTGTAGCCGACGAGCTGCACGACGTTGTTCGCGGTGACGGAGACCCCGAACGCGTAGTCGGTCTGCGTGCCGCCGAGCATGCGGCTCCACTGGCGGTTGCCAGCGCTGTCGTAGCGGGCGAGCAGCACGTCGACGGTGCCGTGGTTGGTGTTGCCGTCGAGGCTGCCGAACGTCTCGCCAGCGAGGTAGACGCCGCCGTCGGGGCCCACGGCGACGCTCTTGGCGTCATCGAGCTCGCCCGCGTCGATTTGCCGGACCCACTGCTGGGTGCCGAGGAGGTCGAGCTTGAGCAGGAAGATGTCGGTGCTCACCGGCGTGGAGGTGCCGTCGAGGCTGCCGTAGGTGTTGCCGACGACGTAGACCTCGTGGGCGGGCGTGACGGCGATGCCGCGCGCCAGGTCGCTCACGGGAGTGCCGTACTGCTGGAGCCAGTACGGGTTGCCCGCAGTGTCATAGAGGGCGACGACGATGTCGTAGTTGCTGGGGTTGCCGCCGTTGGCGAAGCTGCCGCCGGTGTAGCCGGTGAAGAAGAGCTTGTCGGGCGCGCCGACGGCGAGGCCCGTGGCGAAGTCGTCCATCTGCGTGCCGTTCTGGCTCAGCCATTGGCGGTTGCCGGCGGCGTCGTACTTGGCGATGAAGTAATCGATGCCACCCGCGTTGGTGTAGAAGTCGAGGCCGCCGAAGGTGGTGCCGGCCACGTACACGTTGCCGGCCGCGTCGGTAGCCACGGCGGTGGCGCGGTCCATCTGCGCGGTCCCGAACTGGCGGACCCACTGGAGGTTGCCGGCGGTGTCGTACCGGGCGATGAAGGCGTCCTGGCCGCCGGCTTGTGGGTCGGCACCGAGCTGGCTGGTCGTCTGGCCCACCACGTAGACGCTCGTGCCCGAGACGGCCACTGCGTGGGCCAGTTCATCATGTTGGGCGCCGAGCTGGCGCACCCAGGACGGGGGCGGGACCTGGGCCTCGGCGACGGAGGGGGCACCCGTGGCGCAGACGACGCAGACGAGCCCGAACATGCTCAAGAGGGGGCGTTTCATCACGAACTCCATTTCTCAGTGGGGAACCGAGCCGTGACGCCGGGTGGACGCCTGTCGCCCACTCCAAGGGGGAAGTCTGTCGCCACGGCACCCTTGCAAGACCACGAGAGACGGGCATGCGGAAGATGGGTAACGAAAGACACGCAGGCGACATTGTCTGACCCGGGGCTGAGTTGTCATGGACCCCCGATGCAAATGATGCACCGTGGCAGCTACAGCGCCGATTCGGCTGTAACACGCATGTGTCGCCCAGGACGTGCTCCAGGCGAGGACGCTGTGGGGTTCGGCGGCGGGCAGGCGGGAGTGTCGGGGCGGCATGCAGGCGCGCTTCGTGGTGGTCCTCGACGTGGGCCCGGGCAACTGCAACGTCGTCTTCAATGCCAACTGGCGCCCGCCCGCGCAAACCGGTGAGCCAGCACCCCGCACTCCAGTTCGTGGGCGAAATCCCCCTCCACGTTCATTTGAGCGATTCCTTCCAGGCACCTGCGCGGGGCAGTGGAGTGTTCGGTGGCACTCTGGCCAATGCGGGAGCGAATTCGAAGGGAGGGCACGGCGGCAATCCTTCCCACTCCGCGACCCTCAAAAGGGCCAGCCCATCGACATAGAGTTGGCCCGTCGTGGCCCCTACCTCCGCATCAAAGTCGAGCCGTCGACGGTACTCGCTGAACTCCCGCTTACGCTCAATCACGAGTGCCTCGAACGCGGCACTGAAGCCATCGGCATCCTTTTGGAGCAGCGCGAGACAGGCCTCGCGCCGGGGATCGAGTCCTCCTTCCAGTACGGCCTCCCAACGTGCCAGCACTTCGTGTAGCGCATCCGTATTGCGGGGAACACCCAACATCTGATGGAGGAAATGAGAGAAGAGAAAGTCCTCTTCGTACTCCAGGCCCTCCTGGTAGCGGCTCGCTGATAGTCCCGCGATGGCTCGCGCGGTGGCCATGTCTCCCGCGGTCAATGCGTCGCTGAATCCAACGTTGTCGCTTCCCAGAAGACGCTCAGCCCGAAGCGGCCAAGTCCGCGCGAGCGTGAGAAGGTGGTGCCGGGCCTGGCCTGCCTTGCAGAGCAACTCAGCGAACTCGTCGATGTTCGCGGTCTGTAACAGCGAGCAGATACCAAGCACCCGGTACGCCACGCAGATGTTGGCCACGTGGTCGGCCTGATGCTCATCCTGGCGCGCCATCCCCTCCAGGCTGGCGCGGAGGGTGAGGGACATGTTGTACCGGGCCACCTCCACGGCGTCGTGACTCATAGCGTGATGTCCACGTCGGAGCCCATGGGATACCAGGTGATGCCCGTGACGCCGTCCTTCTCAAGCTGTTCCTTGAGGTCCTTGCGGACAATCATCAGCCGGGGTGCTGCTGGGATGCGGAAGAGCTTTGCTCCAGGCGGCACCTTGTCCTCCTGCAGTAGCAGGCGGCGCAGGTACATGAAGCGGTCCGGCTTCAGCGGATCCAGGTCGCCTTCTGTCTTCTCCATGTCCACGCAGTCCTGCATGCCGACGACGTTCGCGATGTAGCAGTCCTCGCTCGCGACCCGCCCACGGTGATTCAGCAGCACGAAGCGGAGGAACTCGATTTCCGCGCCGGAATGCTGCTCGAGGAGTTCCTTCATGCGCTTCGACACCATGAAGTAGTTCACGGCATTAGGGATGACGTCAGCAATCTTCAGTCCCGGTTCTTGCTTGGTCATGTTGAACCGCAGCCCGTCGGGATATTCGGCGCCCATGCGGATGCCTCGGGCGGGCTTGTGAATCTTGGGCATGCCTTCCGGGATACTGAAAATGGCGCAATACCCGTCGAGCACCAGCCATTCCAGGATGTAGAAGTCGCTTGTTCCAGTCATTCCCATATTCGTTCCCGCCACCCTGTCTACCTTTTGAAGGCGTCGTTGATTTTGGCCGCAGTCATCCGGGCCAGTGCGGCCGCTTTTCCCGAGGCGACGATGCCACGGTAGGTGTTGTCTTCCCAGGTCTCCAGTTTGGTACGAACCCCGCCCACGTTGGCCGCCGTGATTTCGTGGCCCTCTTCGTCCTCGGAGAGCGACTGTTTGAAGCTGTTGAGGACGTTGATGCACGACTGGTTGTACGCGCGGTGCCAGCCCTTGTGCTTCGGCAGCATCAGCGCATAGGCGGCGTCATGGGTGATGGGCAGGATGATGATGTTCTTGCCGGCGTTGATGTTGTAGTCGGCGGCCTGGAGGGTCTCCGCCTCCTTCTCCGTCAAGGCCTCGGAGATGGCCTCCTCCGGCATGATGTGGTGGTACTCATGTCCGAAGGGAAGGTGCCCGACCTTGTAGTTGCTGCCTTCGAAGTGCCATGCCTTCGCGTTGTGGCGTGGGTCAGTGTTCCGATGGACCTTGCGGGGCAGTCCTAGTTCCTTTTCCGCCTTGGGCTGTCGGCCCGTGGATGAAAAGGTGCCCATTTCGGGAGGCAGGCGTGCCCGTGGATTCCTGTCGATAGGCGTCCCCTCGGGATGGACTTGCGTGAAGTCATACTCGTACAGGGATCGCTTCGAGGTCGTAGTCCCCTTGATGGACTCGCTCAGGGTGGCGTTGTATCCGTTGGGCTTGTAGGCGCAGTTGGGATAGGTCGGGCTGTCGAAGACGACCTCATGCTTGTTGACACATCCCTTCTCGGCCTTGTGATCCTTGAGTTTCACGAGCGCGACGTGTTTGCCTGTTGCCATCTCTATTCCCTCGCCTCCATGAACAATGACCCGCCCGGAGCTCGGACGTAGAAGGCGCTCCGGCTCCCGTCATCTCCAGCGGTCCACACGAGGGCGCCGGAGGTTCTGGCATACCCGCGAGCGAAGGCTCGAACAACCATGCAGAGTCCGACGAGGCCCGTCGCGGCACCGATTTCCCCAAAACTCTGGGCAGGATACCACTGACGTGCGTCACCCAGGCTCAGGTCGCTGAGTCTCACGAGTGCGGTGCCCCAGTCTTGCGCTCGGTAGGCATCCCCATTCAGGCCTGCGATGACCAACCGGGTGTCCTTCCCTTTGTCGGGAAGGGCCTCCAGGGTCGCCCTGATGCACCGGGACAGCGCCTGTCCCGTGGCGGGTTGCCGCGAGCGGCGATGGAAGGGCTCCGACTCTGCCCGAGGACCCTCGAGGTGGGCTTCAATGCCCGCCTGCCGACGGGCGGCCGATATGGGCAGTTCGAGGACCGCGAACGCCGCGGCCTCTCCAGGGAGGACGCCCGTGGGGCGCTCGGGGCCCTTGAGAAGTCCGAGCTGGTCAAGGGCCCACGTCACCTGCGGGTCTACAAGGCTGTCCACGGCTCCGATGATGCAGCGGTCGACCTGGTTGGCGCGGAGACAGGCGGTGGCATCCTTCAGAGCGTCGATGAGCCCGGCCTCTCCGAAGTATAAACGCTGGAGAGGTGGTGGAGCGCGCGGTTTCAGGTGCTTGAGTACGGCAGGGAGTAGCCGCTTCAAGTAGACCTCACGTCGCGCTTCATGGTCCTCCGCGAGGAGGCCTTGTTCCTCCACCCTCCGCCGGTGGAAATCGCTGGGGACGACGAGGTACAGCGCGCTCCGGGACAAGTCGCTCGTGTCGGCACTGAGGGCGAGGTCCTCGAATCCTGCCACTGCGAGCGCGGTCAGCCGCCCCAGCCCGGTGAAGCCCGCGGTGACCCAGGGGATGCAGTGCCCCTTCGCGGGTTCGGTGCCGTTCCCTGGATCGAATAACCGCGGTTCTTCGAGCGGCGCGATACGGACGAGGCCCGCCCTGCTGGCCGCGCACCCCTCCACCACACCGTGCCCCAGCGCCGAAACCATCCCAATTCCCGTGACGGCAAGCATCTCGATTCTCCGAAACATCAAGCGAAGGGCTGGTGCAGGTCTCCATCGATGCCCGGGGACCCGCCATGTGGCGCAATGACCTGCACCCTCACCATACTCAGCGCTGGGAGTTCTTGGGACACTGCTTCCATCCCAAGGCGTTCCATGAAGTTCCGTGCCTGCGCCCTGGCGCTTGTGGCCCTGTGCTTTTCCTCCTGCGGGTCGGACGTGGTGAACACGCCTGGTGTTCCCACACCCCCTCGCATGACGGTGACCGCCTCGGTGTCCGGCTTCGAGTCGGATGACGCCGTGGTCCGGCTGACGGCTGGGTGAACGCGCTGGGGACGCTGGCTGGCCTGACCGCGCGGCTGAACGACGGCGAAGCCATTCCCGCGGAAGTCACCGCGGTCAGCGGCGCCTGGACGTTCGCCGTGGACCTCACCCCGCGCGAGGGTGACAACACGGTGCGCCTGGGGGCGGTGGACCCGTCCGGGGGCAAGGGCTCCCACGTGATGCCGGTGCGTTATGTCCCGGACGCAGAATCGCCCCAGGCGCAGGTGGTGTCTCCGGATGAGGGCCTTGCCATCACCGTGCGCCGCGTGCGCGTGGGAGGCCGTGGCCACGGACAACAAGCGCGTGGCGTCCGCGGGCGGCCTGCACAGCGGCACGGTGCGCAACGGCCTCGTCTACACGTGGGGCCGCAACAACCGTGGTCAACTCGACCTGGGCGCGGATGTGACGACGGACCAGAAGAACCCGCAGGCGGTCCCGGGTTTGGAGTCGGTGACCTCCATCGCCTTCAACCAGAACTTCGCCATGGCGCTCACCGCCGGCGGACGTCACCCCTCGCTATGCCGCCACGCGCGTGCCGGGGCTGTCAGTCGCGGTCGCGGTGGGCCCGGGCTTCCGCCACTCGCTGGTGCTGATGGAGGGCGGCGCGGTGCGCGCCTTCGGCAACAACCAGAACGGTCAGCTGGGCGACGGCTCCACTGAGTCGTGGGACTACCCCATGGTGGTGGCGGGCCTGACGGACGTGGTGAAGGTGACTGGCGGCTCCATGCACTCGGCGGCGCTCAAGCGCGATGGCACCGTCTGGGTGTGGGGGCGCAACGATTACGGCAACCTGGGCACGGGCGTGGCTGACGGTGCCAGCCACCCGCTTCCCACCCCGGTGCCGGGCATGACGGACGTGGTGGATATCGCCAACGGCCGCGACCACATCCTCGCGGCGAACGCGGACGGCACGGTGTCCGCGGGGGGCCTGGACGCTAGCGGCCAGCCCTGGGGCTAGAGCACCAACGGCCAGCTCGGCCCTGATGGCGTCATCGACCGTTGGTCCTGCTCGGGTCCCATCCCGGTGCCGCTGCCCTGAGTCACCGGGCGGGGGCGGAGGGCCGTGTTCGGCGCCTCCGCCAGCCGGGTCAGTCCTTCGTGCAGACGACGTCGTCGACCTGGAGGTGGTCGCGGTCGGCCTCGCTGCGGCTCGGATAGAAGAACAGCCGCCAGTCACGCACGTTGCCCGTGATGCGGAAGAACACCGGCTGCCACGCGTCGCTGTCCACGGTGAGGAAGTCGGTGGCCGGGCTCCATCCGGCGCTCGAGTAGCTGCGATGCCGGAGGGTGCCGTGGCCCCGCACCCGGTACGAGCAGGAGTAGTTGCCGCTGGGGACGTTGAACTTCTCCAACGTGAACCGCTCGGCGACCTGGATGGGGACCACGAACTGCAGCGCCGACGAACCGCCGTGCACCGCCGCCGTGTAGCGCACGAGGCGCGAGGGCTTGATTTCCGTGCCCGGGTCGGCGACGCCGTTGTCGAGCCCGTACCAGTAGTCAGGGATGAGATGGTCCCCGTGGTAGGGGATGTTGTAGGTGTTCCAGCTTTCGAATCCACCATTGCGGATGATGTTCGCGGGGTGGTCGGCGGACACGCAGCGCCCGGTCGCCGTGTCGCAGGCGGGCAGCTCACCCACGCAGTCGTACGTGGTGAAGCAGGCCCCCGCGGACAGCTCGCACACGCCGCTCGTGGGGTTGCAGCTCGTCGCCGGGTGGTTGCACACGACGCCGGCGCAAGGGTCACCCTCGACGCAGAGGTGGCTGGCCGTATCGCAGACCGGCGTCTCCGGCGTCCCCGCGCAGTCCGCGTGGCGCGTGCAGCGGCCGGCGGCGACCACGCACGTGTTCGTCTCGTCGCAGGCCTGCCACTCGCTGCAGTCCGCGGCATCGTTGCACCGGCCGGCGAGCGGCTCGCAGGTCGCCGTGGCGTTCTCACAGCGCTCCCAGGCCTCGCAGGTGACCGCGTCACAGGGCTCGGCGGCCCGCGTGCAGCGTACGTCATCGATGAGCAGATGCTCACCCTGGGTATTGCGGATGCTGAAGATGAGCTCGAAGGTGTCGAAGACGTCGTTGGCGAGGTTGAAGCTGTACGCCACCTGCGTCCACGTCGCGCTGTCGACGGCCGTGTAGGACGAGTAGCTGGAGTAGTCGTCGTCGAAGAAGGCGTTTCGAACGTCGCCGGTGCCTTGCGCCTGGAAGGTGCAGGCGTAGCGGCCCGCGGCCATGGACTTCGCTCCGGTGGTGAAGCGCCGGTGCGTCCCCGAGGTGTTGGTCAGCCGGACCGCGTTCACGCCCTCGAAGGCGTTCGTCGTCACCTTCTGCACGCTGTCCGACGTGATGTTCGACTTGCTCCCGAACCACCGCTCCGGAAGCGCACCGGGCCACTCTTCAAAGCCCCAGTTGTCAATGACGCTCACCTCGGGCTCCACGCCCGCGTCCGGCGTCTCACTGCCCGCGTCCGGGATTTCCTCGCCGGCGTCCGGCGTCTCACTGCCCGCGTCCGGGATTTCCTCGCCGGCGTCCGGCGTCTCGCTGCCCGCGTCCGGGATTTCCTCGCCGGCGTCCGGCGTCTCGCTGCCCGCGTCCGGGATTTCCTCGCCGGCGTCCGGCGTCTCATTGCCCGCGTCCGGCCGCGTCTGGCCGGCATCAGGAGCCACAGCGGGAGCCGAATCACCACCACAGGCGGCAACGAAGATCAGCAGCGAAGTCAGACATACTCGAAACAACGTCAAAGCAATCCTCCGGTTCGCGGGAACGGGCATTTCGTACCACACTTCCCTCGAACGAGACGGAGCCGGCTTCCCAGAGGACCGCAACGTCTTCCCCATGGTTCGGAAGAATTCTGAGAGTCCTCAGCTTCCGTGATTCCTCATCGCCGCGCGCGACACCGCCCAGTCCGGAACATGTCGGCCTGGGACGTGTCCACCGAGACCGCAGTGTCCGCGTTGCGTGCTGACGGTGCGGCCGTTCAGCGGCTGCAGCGGGCGGTTGTTCGGGTTGACGTAGGGCAGACGCTGGAACGCGGCAATCTGCGAGTCCGACATCTCAATGGGGTTCTTCATCACATACCACTGGAGCCCCTCGGTGCATGGGGGCGTGGTGAGTGAGCCAGCGTACGTGGAGAACGCCTTGTTGAACGGCAGCAGTGAGCTGGCGTTGATGCGCGCACCCAGGGGCTGGCTGTGCTCACCGGCGTGCTTGGGCAGGTTTCGCGGGTCCAGTCCCGCCGCGCACAACGCATTGCCCGGGAGTTCGGCCCAGTCCTGAGGGCTGACCGTCTATGAATAACCCCAATGCGCGTCCTCTCCACTCAGGAAGACCGGGGCCGGGGGCCCGCGGAGGTCCTGGGCGAAGGCGCTTGAAGCAAGGCAAATGGATGCCACCAGCGCGCCCCGAAGAGCGCGCACTGAGACAATGGGAAAACGCGACATGTGGATGAGGCCCTTGGGCGAGACGACGGACACACCGGGCTTCAAGCCAGCGGTCGGCGCCCGAGAATTCCACTCTAAATTCAGAAAACTTCTTTAACCATTTCTTGTTCGCCGAGCGGCGCCCCTGTTGAATCGCGATGCTGTCACGGAGATACGTCCGCTCCTGGAATGCCTGGTCGTTCCGGGGGGAGGCGTTCCTAGAATGTTGCTGCCTGGAGCTGACAGGGCGGGGGTCTCACATGGCCGACGAGGTGCGCACCACGCAGTGCTGTGTCGTGGGAGGAGGGCCGGCGGGGATGATGCTGGGCCTGTTGTTGGCGCGCGCGGGCGTGGAGGTGACGGTGCTGGAGAAGCACGCCGACTTCCTGCGTGACTTCCGAGGCGACACCATCCACCCCTCCACCCTGGAGCTGATGCACGAGTTGGGGTGGCTGGACGAACTGCTGGCCCTGCCGCATCAGAAGGCGCCGGTGTTGCGCTTCCAGCGCGGTGCCCATGACGTGGTCGTCGGAGACTTCTCTCACCTGCCCACGCGCGCGCGTTACATCGCGTTCATGCCGCAGTGGGACCTGCTCGACTTCCTCGCGCGGAAGGCCGCCGCGTACCCAGGGTTCCACCTGCGCCGGTGCGCGGAAGTGACGGACGTGTTGCGTGAGGAGGGGTGTGTCGTCGGCGTCCAGGCCCGGACGCCAGAGGGCTCACTGGAGGTCCGTGCGTCGCTGGTGGTGGCGGCGGATGGCCGGACCTCCGTCGTGCGTCAGCGCGCCGGCCTGGAGGTGGAGGTCCTGGGCGCGCCCATGGACGTCCTCTGGTTCCGCGCCACGCGCAAGCCCGGAGACCCCGAGGACCCCATGGGCCGCTTCGAGCAGGGCCAGGTTTTCATCCTCATCAACCGGGGCGACTCGTGGCAGTGCGGGCGCGTCATCGCGAAGGGCAGCTTCGACGCCTTGCGCGAGGCCGGGCTGGCGTCCTTCCGCGAGGACTTCGCCCGGCTGGCGCCCTTCCTGGCGGACCGGACCCACGAGCTGGCGACGTGGAATGACGTGAAGCTGCTCACCGTGCGAGTGGACCGGCTGCGCACCTGGTACCAGGCGGGCCTGCTCTGCATTGGCGACGCGGCGCACGCCATGTCGCCCGTGGGCGGCGTGGGCATCAACCTGGCGGTGCAGGACGCGGTGGCCGCCGCCAACATCCTCGCGGGGCCGTTGCTCGCCCGGCACGTGACGCCCATGGACCTGCGGCGCGTCCAGGAGCGCCGGGAGTGGCCCACGCGTGTCACCCAGCGGGCCCAGGTCTTCATCCAGAATCGCTTGCTCGGGCCCGCGCTGCGAAGCCCGGCGGCGTCCACCGCGCTTCCCTTGCCGCTGTGGCTGGTCCAGCACGTCCCCTTCCTGCGGCGCATTCCGGCGCGCCTGGTGGGCATGGGCGTGCGGCCCGAACACGTGCGCACGCCGGCGGCGTCTCCCAGGGGCTGAGCCACTCAGGCGGCCGTCAAGCCCCATGCACCGTGCGCCCCAGGCGGAAGGCCCGCGACTGGGGCCTCCCGCCGCGTGGCGGCTACGATTGCGCGGGCGGCTGCTCCCACGGGAAGTGGGTGGCGCCCAGCGCGGGCTTGAGGTCGAACAGCCAGGAGGCCTTCTCGTCGTACTTCGCGAAGAAGGGCCGGCCGACGAGCTCCGGGTCGCGCGCCTGGATGAAGTGGAGGACGAAGACCTTCTCGCCGGCAATCTCCGCCACGCCGTCCACGCACACCTTGCCGGGCGTGGCGGACATGGACGGGCCGCGCACCGTGCGCGCCAGGCCGGACACGCGCTGGTAGGCGTTGCGGAAGATGTCGTAGGCCTCCGCGAGCGGCACCGCGAAGTAGTCCTGCGGCCCCGTGTCTCGCTCGACGAACATGTAATACGGCACCATGCCGTGGCGCAGGTGCGTGCGCCACATGCGCTCCCAGGTGTCCGGCGTGTCGTTGATGGTGCGGATGAGCGGCGCCTGGGTGCGGATGACCGCGCCGGTGCCGCGGATGCGGCGCACCGCCTCCTGCACAATGTCAGGCGTCATCTCGTTGGGATGAGAGAAGTGCGCCATGAAGGCCAGGCTCTTGCCGGAGGCGACCACCTTCTCGAACAGGCGCAGGATGTCGTCCGCGTCCGAATCCGTGACGAAGCGCTGCGGCCAGTAGGCCAGCGCCTTGGTGCCGATGCGGATGGCCTCCAGGTGCTCGATGTCCAGCAGCGGCTCGATGTACCTGGCCAGCACGGACTCGGTCATGATCATCGGGTCGCCACCGGTGAACAGCACGTTGGTGACCTCGGGGTGCGCGCGGATGTAGCTCACCAGGGGCTCGATTTCCCGCGAGGCGAACTTCAGGTCCGCGTCCCCGACGAACTGCGCCCAGCGGAAGCAGTACGTGCAGTAGGCGTGGCACGTCTGGCCCTGCTTGGGGAAGATGAGCACCGTCTCCTTGTACTTGTGCTGGAGGCCCGGGACGGGCTCTTCGTTGGCCAGCTTGGGGACGTTGAGCTCCATCTGCCCGGCGGGGTGCGGATTGAGCCGCGCGCGAATCTGGTTGGCGGCCGCGTTCAGCTCCAGGGTGGATGCACCGGAGCGCAGCAGGTCCGCCATGCGCGCCACGTCATCCGCGGGCAGCATGTCCGCCTGCGGGAAGACGAGCCGGTAGATGGGGTCGGCGGGCGCGGCGTCCCAGTCAATCAGCTCGTCCACGACGTAGCTGTTGGTCCGGAAGGGCAGCACGTGCGCCACCGCCTGCACCGCGAGCCGTTCGTCCGTGGAGAGCCCGGCCCGAGTCGTCAGCTCGTCCAGGTGTCGCGTGGTGTAGGCACGGTACCGGCGACCTGTGGACAGAGCCAGTGCTGCGTTTGACATGACGCTCATGTCTCGTTTCTCCTGCGGTAGTCAGGGCGGCCACGAGGTGCACAGCGACCACCCTGGCTGGTGGCCGGGCGTGAGCGCACACCGTTTGACCACCAACGAGGGGGAGAGTCCGGTTACCACGCCGAGGTAGGAAGTGTCATCTTTCAGCGGCGAGCGGGCAGGCTGGATTCCACCTTGGGTTGCGACTGCCAGTAACTCTGCGTCTGTGAGGCCGTAACGCAAGAGGTCGAAACTCGGGGACTCGGCCGTCCGCGCCGGTACCTGGGCTCCGCGAAGCAGGCGCAGCGGGAGCGGGGCGGCCGGCGGATACCTGACATACCCCTGTCATCCGGGCGGATTAGGTCTGGGGGCGTTGGTTCACCCCTTCAGGGAGATTCCGTCATGTCGAAGGACAGCAAGCTGCAGCACTACACCGGGGGATGTCTTTGTGGCGCAGTGCGCTTCGAGGCAGAGATGGACCTGTCGGAGCCCGTGAGCCGCTGCAACTGCACCATCTGCACCAAGGTGGGTGGCGCGCAGGCCTACCCGAAGCCGAGCGACTTCCGCGTCACCGCGGGCGCTGAACACCTGGGGGAGTTCCGGAAGGGCTCGAGCCCGAACTACCGCTCGTTCTGCAAGCACTGCGGCGTCCATTGCTTCGCCGCCGGGTTCGTCGAGGAGCTCGGTGGGGAGTTCCGGTCCGTCAACGTCCAGTGCCTGGACGACGTCGACCCCGGTGAGCTCAAGGTCATGTACTGGGACGGCCGCCACGACAACTGGGAGGCCGGGCTGCGCGACAGGCCCTGGCCCATCCGGAGCTGAGCCCGCGCTCACGTCCCGCGCGTCACAAGGGCGAAGCCGTCAGCCCATGTAGGAAGGCGGGTCGCTGGCGGGAAAGGAGGACATGGAGCCTTCGGCGACGATGTCGCGATTGCCGGCCGCGTCGCGTGACTCGCCAGGGAGGATGTTCCACCGGCCATGCTCGCCCGCGCCGTACCGCGACGGGTGGCGAAGGCCGGAGGCGCGTGCGTCGATGACCACTGGCATGCGGCTGCACGCGTGCCACTGCGCCGCGAGCAGCGCGGCCTGGACGGCCGCGTCGGCCAGGAAGACAGCGGAGCGCCGCTGCCGGTTCGTGGCATACGTGGAGACGTCGACCACCAGGAGCGTGAGCGCGCTCCAGATGCCCAGCTTCCGAAGCTCCGGCGTGACGCGGCCATGGCGGTGCGCGGACAGGAGCGTCGCGCCCACCGTGCCGGCGAGCCCGCCCACCGTCTTCATCAACCAGCCCTCGCGGATGGGGCCGGTGAGCCGCGTGACTCGCTTCGGCTGAAGCCAGGGCAAAAGGCCCTTCAGCAGGAAATACGCGCCCTGGACTTCGGCCGGGTCTCTTCGGACAAGCGCACTGAGTCGTCGGTTCATCCGCCCTCTCTCTCCCGCGCTCAAGGTGCTTCCTGGCGTTGGGAAGGGCACCTGCGCCTGACTGGCGGACAGGCGCCAGCTCGGACGGCGAGCGGGCGTCACGCTCGTTCAGCGCATCCTCCTGTTCGAGCTGATGGCCCACCGGCGGCGCCCCGCCCGCCATGGGTTGTGCGCTCGGTTGCTCTGACTGAGGAGCTCCTGAAGTCAGGCGGCAGGGACGTCAGTCCAACTGGGTGGAGACGATGGGGTCCTGCGCCGCCGTGTTCCACGGCAGGGAAGGCCACCAGCGCTCAAGGGAGTGCGGCGCACCGGGCTCGACGCGCTCACCCGGCTTCGGGACGATGACACTCACCCCCGTGGCCGCACCCGCCGCGAGCACGCGCTCAATGGGCTCCGTCCAGCCGTGGAGCGCGAGGGTGAACAGGCCCCAGTGCACCGGCAGCAGCACGCGGCCCCGGACCCACTGGTGCGCGGTGACGGCCTGCTCGGGGCCGATGTGCCAGTCGGGCCACGCGCTGTGGTACTGGCCCACCTCAATCATCGTCAGGTCGAAGGGCCCCAGCCGCTCGCCAATGTCCTTCATGGCGGGGAACAGGCCCGTGTCGCCCGAATAGTACACGCGGTGCGTGGGGCCCAGGAACGCGAAGCCCGCCCACAGCGTCGCGTCCTTGTCGATGCCCGTCCGGCCCGAGGCATGGCGGGCGGGCGTGCAGACGACCTCCAGCGCCCCCACGCGCGCGCGCTCCCACCAGTCGAGCTCGATGATGCGCGATTCGGGGATGCCCCAGCCCACCAGGTGCGCACCGACGCCGAGCGGCACGATGAAGGACGTGTCCCAGTCCTTCATCGCCAGCAGCGTTTGATGGTCCAGGTGGTCGTAGTGGTCATGGGAGATGGCGACCGCGTCAACGGCGGGCAGCGCCGTCAGCGCCAGGGGCGGGGCATACCAGCGGCGCGGTCCTACCCAGCTCAAGGGGGACGCGCGCTCGCTCCACACCGGGTCGATGAGAATCCGCTGACCGTCCAGCTCCACGAGCGACGTCGAGTGTCCGAACCAGGTGACGCGAAGGCCGGTAACGGGCGGCGCGCTGAACGCGCCCCCTTCCAGCGCCACCGACGGCAGCGCGCCCTGGGCGGGGCTCACGTCGGGGCTGGCGCTGAACATGCTCGCGATGGAGCCCCAGGCGTCATTGCGCAGGGGCTGCGGGTTGTCGAAGTGGCCGTCCCGCCACTGGGGCGAGCGCTCCATGCGTGCCCGCCGCGCGCCGTCCGCGGCCTGCCCCAGCGCCGGCCAGGCCTCGATGGCGACCACCGTCAGCAGCAGGGCCAGCAGCGCCGCCGTCCCCAGTGCCGCATACGCCAGCCTTCTGCGCCACGTCATGCCGTCCACCCACGCTCGTCGTTATGCGGTGGTGAATTGACGAAATAGGTCATTTTTGTCAATTTGTTCCGCATGGCGGGCACCAGGCGCGAGGAGCGTGATGCGTTGCGCCGGGCGGCGATTCTCGATGCCGCCCTGGAGTGCTTCCTGCGCTTCGGCTACGCGAAGACGTCCCTGGATGACATCGCGAAGCGGGCGAACCTGTCGCGGCCGCTCCTGTATTTGAAGTTCAAGAACAAGGAGGACATCTTCGCGGCCGTCTTCGAATCCCTGTTCGAGGCGCGCTACCCCCGCGTGGAGCAGGTGCTGGCGGGACCGGGCTCCGCGCGCGACAAATTGCTCCAGGTGTACGAAATCATCCTCCTGGAGCCATGGGCGCTGATGGTGGGGGCGCCCATGGCGTCCGAGTTCTACGCCGCCTGCGAGCGGCTGTTGCCGGAGGTCGAGGCGAGGCGCCGTCGGCGCTGGCTCAAGTACACGCAGGCCGTTCTGAAGCCGAGGCCGCTCGCCGAGGTGTTCATGCTGGCCGTCGACGGGCTCCTGGCCGACGTGCCCACGACGCGCGTGCTGCGTCAGCGCCTGGCGTTGCTCGTCGAACGCTTCACGGCCTGATGGCACCGTGCCGGCCTTCATGCCGGCGCGGTGCCAGGTTTCTTGCTACGCCCTGGCGGGGGCCAGCGCCGAGTGCTGGCTGTAGGTGTCGCAGAGCTCCAGGTACTCGTCGCTGTCGATGTCGAGCGCCGCCACCCGCATCTTCTTCACCTTGGGCTTCTCCAGGGTGGTCTTGATTTGAATCAGCTTGATCGTGGGAATGCCCATGTAGGACTGGCTGACATAGGTATTCTCGGTCATGTCGGCCCATTCAATCAGCAGGCCGTCCTCGAAGCGGATGCCATCCCGGCCGATAATCAGCGCGGGCTTGTCCAGGTTGCCCAGCGGCCTGATGCAGCCGTAGAGCATCCAGAGCATGCAAAGGGTAATCGCCCCGCAGAGGGCCATGATGCCCAGGCTGTCCGTCAGCCGGGAGGTGAGCGCGCCAAAAAAGGCCGTGGCCAGCGTCCAGATCACCGCGCCGATGATGAGCTTCGTGCGCGAGTAGTAGACCTCGCGCGGCTTCTGCGTCTTCTGCTTGTTCTGCGAGGAGCTGTAGATTTCCATGGCGTGTAACCTGTGAGGGGAAAGGGGAGTCAGGCGGCCAGCCGTTGCGACAGGTAGGCCAGGAGGACGGGCGCGTTGACGATGCGGGCCTCGTCAATCTTGAGCGGCTTGCCCTGGGCGGCGATGATCAGCTCGCGCGTGGACACGCCTTCGTCGAACTCGTCCTGGAAGCGGATGCTCTCAATGTCATCCCAGCGCATCAGCCGCTTCTTGTGCGTCAGCCCGGCGCCGCTGAGCGTCAGGGGCCCGAACTGCACCGCCTTGCCGGCGTCGACCTGCCGGTGCACGCCCTGCAGCAGCACCTCGACGACGTGGTCCGTCACGTGGCCGTACAGCTCGTCCGCGTCGCTCCACAGGTTCAGCCGCAGCCGGTAGGTGCCCCCACGATGGCGCAGGATGAGCCGGTCGTGGTTCTGCACCGTGATGATGGCGCTCACGTTCCGCCACGCGATGTGCGTGTCGCCCGCGCGCAGGCACTCCTCATCCACCACCAGCGTGGGCGGCGCGGACACCCAGGCGAACAAGTCGCTGGCCCGCCAGAAGATGAAGTAGATGCCGCAGGGGATGCCCGCCAGCAGGACGATGGGCGCGGCCTGGTAGCGGAGGAGCCCTTGGATGAAGTCCTGGGGGAGCAGGTAAATCTTGCCGAACGAGAGAAATGCCGCGGCCACCAGGTAAATCAGGGCGAAGCCAGCGGCGAGCCAGTACAGGACCGGCGTGGGAAATACCCGGGTGTGCGAGCGCTTCAGTGAAGCCTCCAGGACTGCATCAAAAGTGCGTGCACGTATAAACAATCGCGTGTGTATTTTCGATGAGATTCGCCACCGCGCTCAGAGTGGAATCGGAGGGTGGATTTTGCCAGCGTCTCATACTCTGTGTGGTGGCTTGGGGATGCTCAGGTGTGGTGAATCCGAGAAATAATCGTCATTCTCACTTCATGAGAGGTCATTGGATGAGGTTGCGTGAAACACAGCCTTTCCGTGGCTGTCGTGCCTGAGGCCATGTGCGGCCCGCCGGGCGCGAGGGCCGATGCGTGGGATTGCGCCCAAGAACGTCACGCACGCCGGCCTGCGCGTCCGGTGAGCGTCAACGGGCGCAAGAAGCGGGCTGCCTTCATGGGGGCGCGCCTCTATTCCTGGCAGGGCGATGGGGAGCACGGCCCATCACAACGAATGGAGAGCACCACCATGTCGACGCGGACGATTGAGTCTTTGGCGAAGTACCACCTGCTCGGTCAAACGGGCCTGCGGGTGAGCCCGCTGGCGCTGGGCACCATGAACTTCGGTACAGATTGGGGTTGGGGCATGCGCGGCGAGGACGCGCACCGCCTGCTGACACGCTATCTGGAGGCGGGTGGCAACTTCCTCGATACGGCGGATGCGTACACCTCCGGCTCCAGCGAGCGCATCATCGGCGACTACTTCGCGAAGCATGGCGGGAGGGAGCGGGCGGTCATCGCCACCAAGTTCTCCGCCAACGTGTCGCCGGGAGATCCGAACGCTGGCGGAAACAGTCGCAAACACATCTTGTCCGCGCTCGAAGGCTCGCTGCGCCGCCTCAAGACGGACTACGTGGACGTGTACTGGCTGCACGTCTGGGACGGACTGACGCCCGTGGAGGAGGTGATGGGGACGCTGACCGGCCTCGTGCGCGAGGGCAAGGTGCGCTACATCGGCTTCTCCGACGTGCCGGCCTGGTACTTCGCGCGCGCGCAAACCCTGGCGGAGCGCAACGGCTGGGAAAAGGTCGCCGCATTGCAACTGGAATACTCGCTCGCGGAGCGCAATGTCGAGCGCGAGCACCTTCCCGCCGCGCTCGCGCTGGGAGCCGCCCTGACTCCCTGGAGCCCCCTGGCCGGGGGACTCCTCACAGGGAGGTACACCCGCGAGGGAGCCCAGCCGAAGGGCGAGGGGCGCGCCCATGCGCTGCTGGCCAGCGGAAACCCCGTGGCGGACAAGTTCCTGCAGGAGCGCCCCTGGCCCATCCTCGAGGCGCTTGTCGCGGTGGCGAAAGAGGTGGCGCGCTCGCCCGCACAGGTGGCGCTCAATTGGGTGGCGACGCGTCCCAGCGTCGTGTCCACCATCATCGGCGCGAGCAGGCTGGCGCAGTTGGAGGACAACCTGCACGCGCTGGACTTCACGCTGCCGCCCGAGCTCTCCGCGAGGCTGGAGGTCGCGAGTCGCCCCGAGCTCGTCAACCCCTACGTGTTCTTCGAGTCCCCCTTCTTCACGAGGGGAATGCTCGCGGGGGACACCACCGTGTGCGCGGAGCCGAGCGGGTTCCGGGGGCCGCTCCAGGCCGAGTAGGCTTGGATGGACTTCCGCAACGGCTTCCGGCCCCGGCCGTCACCCGACGGGGAGCGCGCTGGCCTCGTACTGCTTCGCGAAGTCCTCGCTCGGCGCAATGGGCTTGATGACGTCGATGAGCACCCCGTTGGGGTCGGCGGTGATGAAGTGCCGCTGGCCGAAGGCCTCATCCCGCAGCGGGAGGTGGATGGGCAGGCCAGCCGCCTGCACGTCCCGGTAGACGGCGTCCGGGTCCTCGACCTCGAAGTTGAGAATCGTCCCCGCCACCGTGCCCCGGGCCACCGCCGGCACCGTTTCGTGCCGTCCGTCGAGGATGGCCAGCGCGACATGCTCGACATCGTCCGACTGGAGGTGGACGTACCAGTCGCTGGTGAAGCGCGGGCTGAAGCCGAAGTGCGCCGTGTAGAACGCCGCCGTCCCCGCGACGTCGTTTGTCATGATGACCGGGTAGTAACTGGTGATTTTCATGGGCTCCCTCTCTCCTTCGGGCTTGTCTTTCGACGACGTAACATACAGGCTGTATGTATGCACACGAAGGCGCGAAGAAGCAACGATGAGCGCAGCGCGACGACGCGGCAGGCGCTCGTGGGCGCGAGCCGGGCGCTGTTCGTGGAGAAGGGGTACGCGCAGACGTCGACGCCGGAGGTGGTGGCCGCCGCCGCCGTGACGCGGGGGGCGCTCTACCACCACTTCGAGGACAAGCAGGCGCTGCTGCGGGCGGTGCTCGAGCGGGAGTTCGCCGAGCTGCGCCGTGCCATTGACCGGGCGACGCCGCCGACTCTGAGCGCGCGTGAGGCGCTCATCGCTGGGAGCCTGGCCTATCTCGACGCGATGGCCGTTCCCGGCCGCACACGCTTGCTGCTCATGGATGGGCCGGCGGTGTTCGGCCATGCGGAGATGATGGCGCTCGATGAGGCCTCCGCGGCGGGCTCGCTGCGGGAAGGGCTCGCCGCCGTGCTGGGGGAAGGTCCGCTGGTGCCCGCGCTCGCCAGCCTGCTGTCCGCCGCCTTCGACCGCGCCGCGTTGGCCATCAGCACCGGCGGGGACGCCAAGGCCTACCGCGCCGCGATGCTGGCGCTCATCGAGCGCGTCATCGCTGACGCCGGTCGTTGAGCGGCATGGGCTCCAGCGTGTTCGACGCCGGCTCGCCGGACAGGGCCGAGGTCAGGTGGACGCGGAGGCAACAGCCGCCTGGAGCGCGAGCCCCTCCAGGCGGCTGACAGCGATTGCTGCGTTACTCCACCCAGTGGACCTTGCCCAGGCCAACGGCCACCATGTCGCAAAGGTAGACGGAGTGGTCGTACGGGTTGTTGTCGTAGACGCCGCGGGCGCTGATGCAGCGGGCGTTCTGGGGGTAGGGCGCGTTGTACTCCTCCGCGAGCTCACGGCAGTACGTGTCGCCAGGGCCACCGCACTCCTCCGTGCAGCTGTCCGCGCGAATCCAATACGGGTTGTAGGTGGGGTACGAGTCGGCCTCCGTCCAGCACAGGCCGCTGGCGCATTCGGAGTCGGCGCTGCAGCCCGTGCCCGTGGCCTTCAGACTCTGCTGCTGCTCGGCGGTCGGCTGCGCCTGCTCGGGCGTGCTGCTGCCACAGGCCACCGGGCCCATCAGCATGAGGGAGGCGAGGGCGGCTGTCGTGGCGAAGATGTTCCGCATGGATGAGAACCTCTCAGGGGTGAAGGGGAGCGCGGAAACAATCACGCCATCACGGCTCATCCAAGTCACGTCCATGCCAAACCGGGCGGGGACGGTGTCTTCGTATGTTTCAATGTTGAAATTCTTCAGTCCTGTTGGACCGAAATTCGCTGCATGCGAATGTTTCAGGTGACACAGCGGGTCCCGCGCAGCGCGCCCGGACCCGCCGTGTCATCTTCTGAAACATCAGACGCCGAGCTCCACATTCTCCAGCACACCCAGCGCATCGGGGATGAGCAGCGCCGCGGAGAAGTAGGTGCTGACCAGGTAGTTCGTGATGGCCTTGTCCGTGACGTCCATGCGGCGCACGGAGAGGCCGGGCTCGACTTCGTCCGGCAGGCCGGTGCGGCGCAGGCCAATGACGCCCTGGTCCTCCTGGCCGGTGCGCAGCACGAGGATGGAGCTGGTGCGCTGCTCGGTGATGGGAATCTTGTCACACGGCAGCAGGGGGACTCCGCGCCAGGCCATGCACGGCGTGCCCTGGACTTCCACGGGCGTCGGATAGACACCCCGGCGAGTGCACTCCCGGCCGAACGCCGCGATGGTGCGCGGGTGCGCCAGGAAGAAGCGCGACTTGCGGCGCCGGCTGAGCAGCTCGTCCAGGTCATCGGGCGTGGGCGGCCCGCTGCGGGTGTGGAGGCGCTGCTTGAGGTCGGCGTTGTGGAGCAGGCCGAAGTCCCGGTTGTTGATGAGCTCGTGCTCCTGCCGCTCCCGCAGCGCTTCAATGGTCAGCCGCAGTTGCTGCTCCATCTGGTCCATGGGGTCGCTGAACACGTCGGAGACGCGCGTGTGGACCCGGAGCACCGTCTGCGCCACGCTCAGCTCGTACTCGCGGGGCGACAGCTCGTAGTCCACGTAGCCGCCCTGGATGTCCGGCTCACCGGAGTGGCCGGCGG
Organism: Myxococcus sp. SDU36; assembly: GCF_030168875.1. NCBI lineage: Bacteria > Pseudomonadati > Myxococcota > Myxococcia > Myxococcales > Myxococcaceae > Myxococcus > Myxococcus sp. SDU36. The sequence goes on along the minus strand of NZ_CP077414.1, from coordinate 5,122,132 downwards.
CCAGGGGGATGGCGGCCTGTCCCAGCTTGTCCTGGGGCTTCTTCAGGCGCTCCCGGTACCGCTCTACCTGGGCGCGCAGCGTGGCGGACCGGGCAATCAGCTCTTCGAACACCTGCTGCGGCAGGGACATCACCGTGCACGGCGTGGTGGCCTTGACGGTGTAGGTCCAGACGTCATCCGACTCCGCCACGGCCTGGTCGCCGAAGTGGTCGCCGTCCGCCAGCACGTCCAGGGTGACGGGCGCGCCATACGGGCCTTCGCGGAGCTTGCGCGCCTTGCCGTGGGCCAGCAGGTACACGTGCTCGGCGGGCTTGCCTTCCTCCGCGATGACGTCGCCCGCCTTGTACTCCGCCTGGGTGAACCGGCTGGCCAGGGCCGCAATCGCCTCGTCGTCGCCGCTCAGGCCCCGCAGCAGCGGCAGCTTGAGCAGCTCCTGCGGGATGATCTGCACCTTCGCGCCGAGGTTGCTGAACACGAGGCGGTCATCCGCCACCGCGTAGCTCAGCCGCCGGTTGACCCGGTACGTGCCGCCCGTCACCTCCACCCAGGGCAGCATGCGCAGCAGCCACCGAGGGGTGATGCCCTGCATCTGCGGGACAGTCTTCGTCGTCGTCGCCAGCTGGCGCGCCGCGGCCGTGCCCAGGCTCAGCCGCGGGGTGTCGTCGCCGCCCGTCTTCACGAAATTCGCCATGTGGATTCCCTCACGTCCTCCGAGCGGAAGGAGGCCTATTCGCCACGGCCGATTTCGACGCTCTCCAGGATGCCCAGCGCGTCGGGCACGAGGACGGCCGCGGAGAAGTAGCTGGTGACCAGGTAGTTGATGATGGCCTTCTCGTTGATGCCCATGTACCGGACGTTGAGGCCGGGCTCGATTTCGTCGGGGATGGTGCCGGGGTGCAGGCCGACGACACCCTGATTCTTCTCACCCGCGCGCATCAGCATGATGGACGTGGTGCGCGACTCGCTGACGGGAATCTTGCTGCACGGGAAGATGGGGACGCCGCGCCAGGCGGGCACCATGTTGCCGTTGAAGTCCACGCTGGTGGGGTAGATGCCCTTGCGGCTGCACTCCTGGCCGAAGGCGGCGATGGCGCGCGGGTGGGCCAGGAAGAAGGAGGGCTCCTTCCACACGGTGGCCAGCAGCTCGTCCATGTCGTCGGGCGTGGGCGGCCCGCTGCGGGTGTGGATGCGCTGCTTGAGGTCGGCGTTGTGGAGCAGGCCGAACTCGCGGTTGTTGACGAGCTCGTGCTCCTTGCGCTCCTTCAGCGCCTCCACCGTCAGCCGGAGCTGCTGCTCCGTCTGGTTCATGGGCTCGTTGAAGAGGTCCGCCACGCGGGTGTGAATCTGGAGCACCGTCTGCGCCACGCTCAGCTCGTACTCGCGGGGCGACGTCTCGTAGTCCACGTAGGTGCCCGGCAGCACCGGCTCGCCGGTGTGGCCCGCGGCCAGCTCGATTTCGGCCTGGCCCGTGGTGTCCTGCTTCTTCTTCGCGCGGGCCTTGAACCGCTCGATGTGCTTGCTCAGCGAGGGCGACTGGGCCACCACGGCCTCGAAGTCGGACTGCTGCAGCACCAGCACGGTGGACGCCGTGACGGCCTTGGCCGTGAACTTCCAGTAGTCCTGCGACTCCAGCAGGGCCTCGTAGCTGTAGTGGTCGCCGTCCGCCAGCACGCCGAGCACGGTGGTGTCACCGTACTTGCCGGCGCCAATCATGTTCACCTTGCCGTGGGCGATGAGGACGATGCAGTCCGCCTCCTTGCCCACCTCGGTGATGACCTCACCGGCCTTGTACGTCTTCTGCTCGAAGCGGTTGGCCAGCGCCGTCAGGACCTCGACGTCGTCGTAGCTGCGCAGCAGGGGCAGCTCGCACAGCTCCTGCGGGATGACCTGCACCTTGGCGCCGGAGGTGGTGAACGTCACGCGGCCGTCCCCCACCGCGTAGCTCAGCCGGCGGTTGACGCGGTACACGCCACCGGACACCTGCACCCAGGGCAGCAGCTTGAGCAGCCACCGCGAGGAGATGCCCTGCATCTGCGGAACGGACTTGGTCGTCGTCGCCAGCTGGCGCGCCGCGGCCGTACCCAGGCTCAACTGGGACTTCTCGGAGTCACCGCCCGGCTTGATGATGTTCGACATGATTGGCCTTTCGATTGGGATGGAAGATCAGGCGCCGGAGCGCAGGTTGGAGAACAGCGAAGCGATGCGTGCGGCGGAGGTGCCCAGGCCGGTGGGGCCCGAGGAGACGCGCAGGCCCAGCTTGCGGGACGCACGCAGCTCGAACTCCTTGTAGCGGTCCACCGTCTGGTGCCAGATGAGCACGCCGCTCATCCACCACTGCAGCTTCTGGACGTGTTGCTTCAGCTTGTCCTGGGCCTTGCCGTCCAGGTTGAAGTTGCGCGCCAGCGGCTCCAGCTCGTTGGCGATGATGTATTCGAACTGCCGCATCCGCGCGGTCATCAAGTCGTTGACGACCAGGACGGCCCGCGCCGGGTCCAGGTCCAGGAAGCGCTGCACGACGAGCACGCCGTTGTTGAGCTCACCTTCGAACTCAATCTCCTTCTGGTAGGAGAAGACGTCGTTGGTGAGGCAGGCGTAATCCGCCGCGGCGTTCTCCAGGCTGCGGATGGGCCGGGTGTGGAAGATTTCGGGCGCGAGCGCATCCCCATGCGCCAGGCGGGACAGGCTCATGGTGAGGTCCGAGCCGAACGTCTGGCGCCGCATCTCCACGTAGTCGATGGGGTCCGGGATGCGGTTCTGGATTTGATTGGCCAGCTCCCACAGCCAGCTCTCCGTCATGTCCAGGATGGCCTTGCGGAACAGGCGCCGTGAGTCGGGCGTCACGCCTTCGGTGGTGCGGGCCCACAGGTCCGCGAGCCCTCGCTCCACCGGGTTGGTGGGGGGCGGAACCACCGCGCCGGCGTCCTCCGGCACGAACAGCGCCAGCCGGGCGTTGAACACCTTGGCGCCGGCCATGTCCTTGGTGTGGCCGTAGAAGGCCGGGAAGTAGTCGTCGGCGTAGGTGCCCCAGACGAGCCAGCAGGCGGACAGGTTGAGCTGCGCCTCGGTGGCGTGGGGATGAATCAACGCGCCGCAGAGCGCTACGTCGGCCACGTCGAACTTGTGGTCATCCCAGATGTAGCCGCCGGGGACCCCGGGGAGGACATCCAGCATGCCCATCCGCCGCGCCCACGCCTTGGATTCTCGCCGCGAGGTGTCCAGGTGAGGGCTGGGCTTCGTGGAGTACGGCATGTAGAACTTCGGCAGGTTCACCGGGCCCACGGGCTGGTACGGCACGTGGGAGAAGCTCTTGAGGCGGGTGAGCCCCAGGGCGGTGGGCGACTGCGGCAGTCGCGCCGCGGAGGTGCCCAGGCCGTTGGGGCCCAGGAAGAAGCCGCCCGCGCCGCCGGAGCCCTTGTTCATGTAGCGGCTGGAGCGCATGTGCCACTCATGCCCGCCGGACTGCCAGTCCTGGAGTCCCCGGACGTAGGTGAGCACCTGGGCCTGCTCCACCGGGTTCAGGCCGAACTCGACGAACAGGGACGGCAGCTCCGTGAGGACGGTGTTCTCGAACTGCTGGAGCCGGGAGGTGAGCACCTCGTTGACGAGGTGCGCGGCGCTGGGCGGGGAGATGTCCAGGAACTTCTCCATCACCAGGACGCCGTTGGAGAGCTCGCCTTCCTCCAGAATCTCCCGTTCGTAGGAGAACAAGTCGTTGCGCAGGTGGACCGCGTCGGAGAACGTGTCCTTCAGCACCCGCATCGGGCGGCTGGCGGCGACCCGGTCCGGGACTTCGGCGAAGACGGCGTGCTCCACCAGGTTCGCGGACCACGGGGCACCGCCGACCTTGCGGCGCATCTCGATGTACTCAATCGGGTTGGAGACGCGGCGGTCGCTGATGTTGGACAGCTCCCAGCTCGACTCGTCCAGCAGGTGCTTGGTGCTCTCGAAGAACCGGCGCCGCCACGCCATGGAGCGGCTGGGGACGGTCCGGTTCCACAAGTCCAGCAGCCCCGCCTCGACCGGGTTGGTGGGGGGCGGAGGCGTGGTCGCCGGGTCGACCGGCATGAACAAGGGCAGACGGTCCAGGTAGGCCTTCGCGCCGACCTGGTCCTGGGAGCGCTTGAAGAGCTCCAGGAAGTGGTCATCGAAATAGAAGACCCAGACGTACCAGTCGGTGATGAGGTCCAGCTCCGGGCCCGGTGCCTCCGGATGCGTGTAGGCACAGAGCAGGGCGTAGTCCATGGCATCGAACTTCGTTTCGCTCCAGATTTCCGGAGCGCTGCCATCCTTCGGGCGGCCAATGATTCCCAGCTCGCGCGCCCAGGCCTTCGAATGCACCCGGGCGCCTTCAAGGTTGGGATTCAAGCGCGCCGGCCAGGGAACGTAGAAGTCTGGCAGTTCAAATGGCTGCTTGTTTTTCGCCGTACCCATGCACGCCCCTCGTTGAACTCAGGGGGGCGTTATAGTTTCAGACTGAACGGTCTTCCAGGGATTTTTGGCTGTTGAGAATTTCCAAGAAAATGTTGTTTTCACCCTGGGGATTTGTTTGATCGACTCGCCGTGACGGAGCGGGTAAGCACGAGCTCGCGCAGCGCGGAGGGCGGGACGTCGTTGTGCTTGCGGAACGTCCTCGAGAAGTGGGCCTGGTCGGAGAACCCGGTACAGAAAGCGACGTCCGTGAGCGTCAGGCGTGCATCCGCCAGCAGCGCGTGTGCCGCGCCGACGCGGACGCGTTGAAGGGTTTGCGAGAAGGTGGTCCCTTCCTGCTGCAAGGCGCGCTGGAGGCCGCGGCGGGACAGGGCGAGCCGCTGCGCGGTCTCCTCGAGCGTCCAGGGGTGCAGCAGGTCGTCCCGCATCACCTGTTCGAGCCGCTCGCGGACCTCGCGGGGGGCAGCCTCGGGCGGCGCGGCAGGCACCTGGAGGTGGAGGGGCTTCCCAGGCCTCCAGTGGAACGTCGCCACGTTCGTCGTGGCGGGCAGGCTTCGCGTGTCGTCCACCCGGGCGGGGCCATGAATGACCATGGGCGCTTCGCCTCCGGAATCGAGTGTGACGGAGAGCTCCGTGACGCCCGCGGTCTCCAGGAGCGCGACGAGCACCCCCCAGATGAACAGGTCGTTGACGGTGAGAATCGCCCCGCCGTCGATGGCGACATGTCGCAACGTCATCTGGGCGCGGGCCAGGTCGTGTGAGAGCAGTTGCGTGCGGTGGCGGGAGTGAAGGAAGCGCTCCAGGGTGGTCCACCGCTCCACGGCGTGCCGGGGCGTGGGCCCGGCGACGAGCGCCCGGAGGACGGGATGGGACGCAAGGGCTCGCAGCTCGCGGCCGAGCTCCAGCACGGGTCGCCAACCATGGGCATCCATGACGGCCTGGAGGACGGTGACCTTGTCGCGCCCCTCGGTTGGAATCTCCGGGTAGGTCCGCGCGACGGCCGCCTTCAGCAGGGCGTTCAAGGACGGGCTCGTCATGGTGCCTTGGTCCACGCCCATGTCCGGCCACTCCTGGTCAGCGCGAGGCGCGCGGTGGCTCGTTGGTGTCCACGGCGCACCGGCCCGCGTTGCGCCAGTCTCTCAGCGCGGCGAGGAAGTGCACGTTGAAGTCGGCACCCGAGAATGGATTCTGGCTGGTCACCAGGTTGCAATCCCGCACGGCGCGGGAGCGGCCCGGAAGCGCCGTCTCATGGCGGTAGCCGGCGTCTTCGAGCTGGTCTCCAATCCCACGAACCTGGGCGCGTGCGTCCATGACGAAGGTTTCGATGTACCACTCCTCGAAGCCGGAGACCGAGGTGACGCTCCGGCCCGCGAAGGGGCTGTGCTGCCTTGGCAGCCGCGTGAGGAGCGCCGGGGCATGACAGACGAGCCCCACGGGACGGTCCGTGGCTCCGAAGCGGATGAGCAAGCCGTGCAGGTCCGCGTCCTCGAGCAGGTCCACCATGACGCCCTGTCCTCCTGGGATGAGCAGCGCCTGGAAGTCGTCCGCGCGCGCGCGGACCTCGGACAGGTTCAGCGGCGTGTGCAACTGGGGAAGCTGCGTGATGAGCGCCTGGGCTTCGGCGAGCGCCGCGGGGTGCTCCTTCCAATACGTGGGGTTCATGCCCTCGGGGTCGAACGCCGGTGCGCGGCCCTCGGGGGTCGCGACCACCACGTCGTAGCCGGCGTCGATGAGCGCGCGGTAGGGCTCATAGAACTCGTTCAGGAAGACGCCCGTCTGGCGCGTGCTTCCATTCGCGAGCTTCTGCTCCGGCGCGGCCGAGAGGACCATGAGGACGCTCCCGGGGGGATGGACCTCCGGGGGTTGTCGCTCCGCGGAAGGAAAGAGGACCTGGTGCGTCGGCGCGGTGGCGCAGCCCAGTGCGCCCGCGAAGCATGCGAGCGCGAGCTGGGCGAGGCGCCGCGTCATGTTCCCTCCAGCGCGAAACGCTGGAGTCCGAATCGAAGGGGGTGCTCCCATGTCGCTCCTCCTGGTGACAGCTTCATCACCAGGGTAGGAGCGCAGGGGAGGGCGGGCTTGAACGAACGCGCCAAACCCTGGCCGCGAGCCTGGCGCGGGGGCTCAGCGCGCCGGTGACGCGCCTCCGGACTCGGTGACGAACTCCACGCGGCGGTTCGTGCCGCGGCCCTCGGGCGTGTCGTTGGTGGTGAGGGGGCGGTCGGGCCCGTAGCCCTTCGCCGTCAGCCGCGAGGACGTGACGCCGCGCTGAATGAGGTACGTGCGCACCGCGTCCGCGCGCTCCTGGCTCAGCGTGCGGTTGAGCTCGTCGGGGCCGGTGCTGTCGGTGTGCCCTTCGATGCGCAGGGATACGCCCGGGTTGGCCTTCAGGTAGTCCGCGACGGCGTCCAGGTTCCGCAGTTCCTCGTCGGAGAGCGTCGACTGGCCCACCCGGAACTGGACGTGGTGCTCGGTGGGCAACCGCGTCGGCGCTTCGGTGGCGGGCGTCTGGGGCTCGGGCTCCGGCTTGGGCTCGGGGCAGCCACGGTGGGCGGCGACACCGGCCTCGTTCGGGCATGCGTCCTCGCGGTCCACGACGCCGTCACCATCCGAGTCGGTGTCCGGGCAGCCCTTGTTCTCGGGCGGGCCGGCCTCGTTCGGGCACGCGTCCTCGCGGTCCACGACGCCGTCGCCATCCGAGTCGGTGTCCGGGCAGCCGTCGTTCTCAGGCGGGCCGGCCTCGAGCGGGCAGCGGTCCTGCCCGTTGGGCACCGTGTCGCCGTCGTCATCCAGCGCGGGGCACTGCTCCGGCGTGTGACTCCGGCCGCTCCGGCACACGTCCTCTTGAGCGGGCGGCTGATGGGCCCAGGCGATGCCCGCCGCCGCGCGGATGGATGGCGTGCCCGGGATGTCCGTGAAGCCATGTCCGGCCACCGCGAAGGCCTCGAAGCCGCCGCCCACGGGCAGCCGCACGCCGCCCAGCAGCTCCAGCGCGAAGTCCGGCTCCACCAGTGACTCCGCGGCCTGCAGCGCGATTTCGGCGCGCAGGCCCTTGCCGCGCGTGGCCACGACAATGCCCTGCTCCAGCTCCGTGCCGTAGTCGCGACCGGGCTCGTTCTCCGTGGAGCGGAGCCGCACGCCGGCGCTGGCGCCGAGCACCACGGGGCCCAGCTCCCGGCTCACGGCCACGCGGGGCGCGACCTGGAGACCCGCCCAGCCCTGCTGCCGGCCGAACGCATCCGCGGTGCCACCCGGCGTCCCCACGTCCAGGCCCAGGCTGAGGAAGACGGGGTCGCCGTCCTCGCGCCGCAGCAGCGCGTAGCGGGCGCCCAGCTCCGGCGTGCCGAGCCCGAAGGCGTCCGGCGCGGAGATGCCCACCAGCGAGTCCGCGCCACTGCCGCCCTGATGGATGATGACGGGCAGCCGCGCGGACAGCTCCAGGTTGTCGACGGGCGACCAGGCGCCCGCGAGCCAGCCGGAGACGCGGTAGTCGATGATGGAGCGCTCCTGGCCATCGCTGCCCTTGAGCAGGAGGATGCCGCGCTCATAGCCGGCCATGAGCATCAGCCGGTAGGCGCCCTGGGGGAGCACGTGTCCCGTGTCCACGAGCATCGAGTCCGTGGCCGCGGGGGTGAAGCGAAGCCGCTCCAGGTCAATGGGGACGATTGCGCCCGTGGTGCTTTGTGCCAGGGCATTGGGCGCGATTGAGGCGATGAGCGCTGCCAGCGCCCAGCTCCGAGCCTGTGTACGCAAGGTGAAGTCCATTCGCGAAAGAGGGTGACGTACGGGTCAGTGCGAGGCGTGACGCGAGCGGCGACGCAGGCCGCTCCACGATGCCAGAACCACCAGGAGGGCCAGGGACGAGGCAGCGCCGCCGCCAGAGGCCTGGCAGCCGCCTCCAGCGATGGAGATGACCGTTGCCTGGACGGTGACCTGGAACGTGCAGCGGGCTTCATTGCCCGCGGCGTCCGTGGCGGTGACGGTGACGGTGTTGTTGCCGTGCCGGAAGGTGCTCCCCGACGCCGGCGAGGACGTGACGGAGGGCGTCGAGACGCCGTCCGTGGCCTCGGGCAGGTCGAAGGTCACCGCCGTGCCCGACGCATCATCGGACGTCGTCCGGATGTCGGAGGGGCACGTCAGCGTGGGCGGGGTGGTGTCCCGCACCTCGACCTGGAACGTGCAGGTGGCCTGCGCGCCCGAGGCGTCCTCCGCGGTGGCGGTGACGGTGGTGGTCCCCAGCGGCAGCGTGCTGCCTTCCTCGGGGTCATAGGTGATGGTAGCCGGCCCTCCGTCCCCGGGAGTCGCGGTGGCGGGCGGCCAGCTGCCCGGGGCGCCCTCCGGTCCCGTTGCTTCCAGCACGGTGTCCTCGGGGCAGGTGATGGCCAGGACCGCGGCTGGCTCCACCTCGACGTCCACCGAGGCCTCGTTGCTGTCCAGGCCGCAGTCACTGACGCGGTAGGTGAAGCTGTCGGCGCCCACGTAGCCCGGGTTGGGCGTGTACCGGAGGTTCGGCGGCGTGCCACTCAGGGTTCCATGCTGGGGCGGGGTGACGATGGTCCACGTCAACGTCTGGTCCGCGTCCGGGTCGGTCGCGGTGAGCGTGACGTCTTGAGGGAGGCCGGAAATCGTGGCGATGCGTACGGCCTCCGCGGTGGGCGCGGTGTTGGCGCGCACCATCACCATGCGTCCGCCCGGAATGGCGTTGGCGAAGAGGGACAGGGCATACGGACCCGGAAGCATCTCCGCGGGCACCCGCACCGTCGCGCGCGTGGCGGACATGTCCGTGGCGGGGAGCGTCCAGAGCCGGCCGCCCCCGGCGGCGCCCAGGCGCACCAGGGGGAAGTCCGTCGGCGAGTCCAGGTAGCTGCCGCTGGACGCGCCCGAGATGCCCCGGAAGCCCTGGCCTTCGATGACGGCGGGGCAGGCCTGGTAGAGCGTCTCCGGCGCCGTGACGACGGGCCGCCAGGCGGGGAGGGCGAGGACGTCGTCGTAGCGCTGGGCCGTGGTGACGGCCGTGCCTCCCGCGAGCAGGACCTCCCCCGAGGGCAACGCGACGGCGGTGGCTCCGCCGCGCACGTCTGGCGCGCTGACGAGGGTCCAGGTCCGCGAGGGGGCGCCGTAGGCCTCGGCCGAGGCCACGTAGGTGTCGGGCGCGCTCAGGCCGCCCGCGACCAGGAGCGTACCGGAGGGCATCAGGGTGGCGGTGTGGCGCCAGCGCGCTTGTGTCAGCGGGCTGTCTGGCGTCCAGGAGTTCGTGACGGCCGAGTACCGCTCCGTGGTGGCGAGCCCCACGCCTCCCGCGGCGCCGCCCGCCGCCAGGAGTGCACCGGAGGGCAGCAGCGTCAGCGTGAAGTCCGCACGCCCCTGGGCGAGCCCGCCGGCGGGGGTCCAGGTGTTGGTGGCGGGGTTGTACACCTCCGCCGCCGCGAGGGTCGCTCCGCCTGTGCCGCGTCCTCCCGCGATGAGCACCCGTCCATCGGGAAGCAGGGCGGCGGCGTGCGCGGTGCGCGGTGCGGCCACGGACGCCGCGGCGGTCCACGCCTGGGTGGCCGGGTCATACAGCTCCGTGGAGGCGAGCACGTCCGCGCCGTCCTGCCCGCCGACGACGAGCACCCGGCCATCCGGCAGGCGCGTCGCGGTGTGCAGGTGCCTCGCGCGGGCGAGTGACGCCGCGGGGCTCCAGGTGTCCGTGGCGGGCGTGTAGCGCTCCGCCGTGTTCAGCGTGCCGCCCGCGTTCGCGCCGCCCACGACGAGCACCTCGCCCGAAGCCAGCGTCGTCGCCGTGGCATCCGCTCGCGCGGTGGAGAGGCCCGCCGCCGCGGACCATACGTTCGTCGTCCCGTCATACAGCGAAGCGGACGCCAGCGCGGCGCCCGCTCCGTCACGGCCACCCGCCACGAGGACGCGGCCGGTGGGCAGCAGCGCCATCAGCGGGTCAACCCGGGGGCCGCCCAGGGTCCCCGCCGCGGACCAGGCCTGGACGCCAGGGTCATAGGTCTCCGTGTCCGCGTAGAACGTGAGTGACGGATTGGAGCTGTAGCCCCCGGCGGTGAGCACCTTGCCGGAGGGGAGCAAGGTCGCCGTGCTGTTCTCCCGGCCAATCACCATGGAGGTCGTGGCGGTCCACGTGCCGGTGGCGGGGTCGTAGAGCTCGGAGACCGGTTGGGTATCCCTCGCTGCGTTGGAGCCGCCCATGACGAGCACCCGGCCGTCGGGCAGCAGTGATGCGGTATGGCCGTTGCGCGGGAAGTTCAGGGCGCCCGTGGCCGTCCAGGTGTTGGCCACCGGGTCGTAAAGCTCGGCATGCGTGGTGATGCCGGTCGAGGTGAAGCCACCCACGAGCAGGACGCGGCCATCGGGGAGCAGGGTGGCGGTGGCGTAGTGCCTTGGGACCAGGGGCGCGGCGGCGGCGGTCCACGTCCCCGCCACCGGGTCGTAGAGGTCGGCGCCCGGGACCTCGCCGTCCACGCTGTTGAAGCCGCTCACGGCGAGCACCTGTCCGCTCCGCAGCAACGTGGCGGTGTGGGCGCGCCGGACCCTCGGCAAGTCGCCGGTCGGGAGGAACGTGTTGCTCACGGGGTCGTACAGTTCGGCCGTCGCGAGGTTGCCGCCGCCTGCGATGAGGAGCTGACCGGAGTCGAGCCGCGTGAGGGTGGGCAGGGAGCGGGTCGCGGCCATGGGGCCCGTGGCCGCCCAGGTGTCCGTCGCGGGGTCGTAGAGGCGCCCCGACGTGGAACCGTCCGTCATCACGAGCGCCCGCCCATCGGAGAGGCGCGCGGAAATGGTGACGTTGCCTGAAATCCCGGAGACGGCCGCCGCGCTCCAGGTGTCGGTGTCGGGGTCGTAGCGTTCGGACGAAGTCACGAAGCCCAGGCGGTTGACGCCACCGACGACCAGCAGCTCCCCGGTGCCGAGCAGGAGGCCGGTGTGCTGCGCGCGGGCGGTCGCCATGGTGGCGGTGGAGGACCAGCCCGGGTCGACGACGAGCGGCGCGGTGAGCCCGGAGAGGGAGACCTCGGTCGTGATGCGCACCTGCGCGCCGTCCACGGCGAACACCCGGGTGCTTGGATTCACGCGTCCACCCGCGAGCCGCGTGCGGCCCGCGCGGGACTGGCCGTTGGCGTCGCGCACCACGGCGGGATGGAAGCGGAGCACGGGGCGCGCGCCTTCATCGAGGAACTGGAGGGCGTCGCCCGTGTCCTGGATGCGCCGGACGGAGGGCGGCAACGTGACGGTGTACTCGGCGCGGTGCGTCGGCTTGCCGTCGCGTGCCTCCGGCAGCGCGTCCAGAATCCAGGCCTCCTCGACCCGCGAGGTGCGCCAGCCCTCGGCGGTGGTCTGCGTGCTCCCCACGGGCCACCAGAGGTGCCGCTCGCCGTGGAACGCGGCGAAGCGCTCACGGTGGAGCGCGCCCGTGGCGGAGGCGGCCGGGCGGACATGGAAGCTCAGGCCGCGCGTGGTCAGCGTCAGCGCTCCGTCATCCGCGAGCTGGGCCTCGAGCTGCCGGGCCGAGGGCGCCGCGGGCGCTGGGAGCGTTCCGAGGTCGGGGAAGGAGGCCTGCGCCAGCGCCAGGGCGGTGGTGGCGGAAGGGGCCTGTTTCCACTGGGACAGGGCCTGGCCTCGTGCGGAGGCCAGTGCGGCCTCACCGGGCGGCGTCAACCCCTCCTTCCCGCATGACAGGAGGATGACGCTCCCCACGAGTATCAGGCGCCTGCTCCATACCGCGCGATGTGACTGCATCCAGGAACTCCGGTTCGAAAGGAGCGGCGGGACGGCGCGTGCCGTGCCCCCGACGCTGTGAGTCATTTTCAACGGATTATCCGCTCCTCGGCAGGATGGGCAACGCGAACCGCGTCGCAGGCGTGAGTTGTGCGCCGTGGGGGGGCTCCAGGTGCTCGACGCTGGAACCTTCCGTTCTGCCTGTCGCGGAGCGGGTACGTCACCCCGCGACTTGACGGGTTGGGCGTGGCCTCACTACGTGCTCCACGACTGCAAGCCGAGCGCGCCTGACACCGGGCGCGGCCTGAGCGGAGGAGAACGCACCATGCAGAAGATCACGCCCTTCCTGTGGTTCGATGGCAACGCGGAAGAAGCCATGAAGTTCTACGTGTCTGTCTTCAAGAGGGACTCGAAGATTCTCAGCCTCAACCGCGCCGGGAGCTCGGACGCCGCGCCCGTCGTCTCCGGCACCTTCCAGTTGCATGGGCAGCAGTTCATGGCCTTGAACGGGGGGCCTCAGTTCAAGTTCACGGAGGCCATCTCCCTGTTCGTGGACTGTCAGACGCAGGAAGAGGTGGATGAGCTGTGGTCGAAGCTCCTGGAGGGCGGAGGGCAGACGCAGCAGTGTGGCTGGCTCAAGGACCGCTTCGGGCTGTCCTGGCAAATCGTCCCGTCCGTGCTGGGGAAGATGCTGAGTGACAAGGACCCGGAGAAGGCGCGCAGGGTCATGGAAGCCATGCTGGGCATGGTGAAGCTTGACATCCAGGGCCTGCAGCGCGCGTATGACGGTGCGGGTCAGTAGATTGACTGCTGGCGCCATGGGACTGCCTGTAAAGACTATCGCGTCTTGACTGTCTTCCGGGAGAGGCCTTGGCTCACACGCCGGGCCACTCGCGCGCGGAGGTTGAAGGGCACGCCCCACTCGCGCGCGAGCCGCCCGGCGCGTGCCAGCAGCTCCGCCCGGAGGGGCCTGTGCGCGTGGGGCAGCCCCACGAGGATGCGGTTGTCCGACGTCTTCACGTCGAAGGCATAGAGCTGGGGGAAGCTGGCTTTCCACAGTGGGTCCATCAGCGAACCGGGCCTGCCTGTCTTCCGGAGCACGTTGCCCACCACCACCCCGTCCGGCGTCAGCCTTGCCTGTGTGGCTTGCATGAACTCCCGCGTCGCCATCGTCGGAGGGATGGTGCGCGCGCCGTAGGCATCCAGGATGATGACGTCATACGGCGCCCCGGGTGATTCGATGAAACGCCGTCCGTCCGTGAGATGGGCGTGCAGGGCCTCGTCTTCGTGGAAGTCGAAGTAGCGCCGGGCCATGTCCAGCACCTGGGGCTGGATTTCCACCGCGTCGATGTGCGCGTGCGGGAGCACCGCGCGGAGGAAGGTGGGAATGGCGCCGCCTCCCAGTCCCACGACGAGAATGCGCGAGGGCTCCGGCACGAAGACCAGCGTCGCCGCGACGGCTCGCGTGTAGTCCAGCTCCAGGCGCAGGGGGAAGCCCGGCCACACCGCGCTCTGGAAGGCGCCAATCCACCCGAACTGGAGGTAGCGGCGGCCCTCGTCATCCTCACTGACGATGATGGGGCCACTCGGGGACTTCGCGACGTGCAGAATCGTGCGGGGAAACTCGAAGGCGCGGGAGACGCGACCCAGGGCCACGACGGTCCGGTGGAGCTGCCTCGCCCGCGAAGGCCCCTTCGGTTTCCGCCGGACGGGGCTGGCGGTTTCCTGCCTCCAGGGACCCAGGCCCCACGCTTGTCCTGCCTGACGCATCCACCTCACGCCTTGAGCATACGGGCTACTCGGCGCAGGGGAAGGATGCGTCGAGCGTCCCGCTTCCGCCTGCGTCCCAGGACACCGAGGAGCGCGAAGGCCAGTGGGCCCGCGAGGCTGGCTCCAGAGGCCGCGCAGCCGCCCGAGCTTCCCGAGCCCTCGTCATCCGGCTGCTGGGGCGTCGTACCCGCGTCGGCCGGCGTGCCCGTACCCGCGTCGGTCGGCGTGCCCGTGCCCGCGTCAGTCGGTGTGCCCGCGTCCGGCGTCTCCGTTCCCGGGGCGGAGGCATCCCCATACGCGCCGATGTGTGCCGGGCTCACCTGGGTGCGCGGCTCACTCGCGGTGTGTTTCACGTACTGCCGGGTGACGGGTTCGCTGCTGGCCTCGGCGGGGAGCGCCACCGCCTGACTCCGCGGGGCGGAGCTGGTGGCCAGGCGGAAGTCCTGTCCGGCGAGGTCGATGAACCCCGGGTCGGCTCCGGTGAGATTGCCTCCCGCATCCACCACGGCGCCGGTGAGCGTGCCGAAGGTGCTCACGTAGCCGGGCTTGTACCAGTTGCCGCCATGCCGGAGCGTGCCCGCCGCGTCCGTGAGGGACAGGGTGTTGCCATGGGCCGCGGCCACCAGCACCACGTTGTTCGTCACGTGCGCCGTCTGGTCCTGGTGCGACAGCCGCAACAACGTGGTCCGGTCCGTCCGGCTGGACACCACGGTGTTGTGGAAGAAGTAGAGCGTGCCCCGGTAGTTGGCCGTGGTGCCAGAGTCGCCACCGAAGTGGACGATTTGCCGGTTGCCCGCACCCTCGGGCTCCAGCAGGACGTTGCCGTAGACGAACGTCCGCGCATACGACGGCGCCGCGCGCAGCGTGCCGCTGGACGAGTCCACCAGGTCGAGCTGCCGGTTGCCGCCCTCAATCCAGTTGTACCGGATGACGCTGCCCGCCGAGCGGTCCTTCAGGTTGTTGCCCTGGCAGCCGGCGCAGAGCGGACCGAAGCGATTGAACTGATAGGTGATGCCCAGGGCCTCGGTGTACGCGTTGTGCTCGAGGATGCTGCCGGAGTTGCCGTTGCCCAGGAGATGGCTGTGCTCGACGGTGACATTCGATGCCTGGTTGGCGATGAACAGGCCGTTGCCACTGTCCTCGAGCACGCAGCCCCGGATGGTGATGTGCTCGCCTTTCTCGATGAAGATGGCGGCGGCGTTGTCCAGGTAGGTGGACGCGCCATTGCGGCCGGTGAAGGCGCCGCGTGCCCGGCGCAGGTGGAGGTTCTCCACCACCAGGTGCGCGGGCATCGTGTCCGCGGGCTGGTTGGAGCCGCCAATCTTCAGGATGCCGCGCTCCTCGCCCCAGTAGTTGAGCTGCGTGCGCGTGGTGGCGTTCTCTCCGACGATGACGGGCAGGTTGCCCTGTGCGTCCTTCACGCCGCGCACGGTGATGGGCGCGGCGGCCGTGCCCCGGCGGCCCAGGACCCACTTCTCCGCGTAGGGCGTGGGCCGCGCGTGGACGAAGACGGTGTCCCCGGGCTCGAGCGACTCCCAGGGCACGTCACCCAGGCGGGTGTACTGCTGGTCGGGGCCCACGCGGTAATCCGCGGCCTGGGCGGCCAGCGGCTGGAGCAGGACGAGAAGGGCGGCTCGCGGGAGGTTCATGTCTCGCAGTCTGACGGCTCCGCCCGGTCCAGGTCCACGTGGGCCTGACGCTCCTCATGGACGTGGGTGAAGTGCACCGGGAAGTTTGTAGGCGGAGCGTCCAGCTCCGGCGCGAGCCCCGCGTGTTTCAGCGATAGCGGCGCCCCTCCGGGCCCTGATAGGGTTTCCCATGGGGCGGCCCTGGGTTTGCTTCCTTCTCACTCCAGAGGTAGCGGATCCGCTCTCCGCCCCGTTTTCTCCTCCCGCTTGGAGTCACCATGGGCGCCCCTTCGCTCGATGTGACGGGCGATACCGCCGCGCTGCTGCTCCGGACCACGGGGCGGGTCTTCCTCCCCTCCGGACTCTCGCCCAGCGGTGACCCGCGGGCGCGGGAGCAGGGCATGGAGGCCTTGGAGGCGGACCTCGCGGGGGTGGGCTACACGCTGGACGGTCCGCTCCGGGCGGCGCTGCTCGCGCTGCCCACCGAGGTCATGGCGGCCTCCGGCCGCTTCGTCTACGACACCTGCGCGGCGGCCCTGGGGGCCAACCGGCCCTTCGTTCCCTTGTTCCGGAACTTCCCCGAGAGCGTGCCGCACGACACCCATCGGCTGTACGTGCAACGGATGCTGGGCTGGTTGTTCCAGTCGCCCGAACAGCCGTGCATCCACTGCGGCGCGCAGGACACGGTGCATGCGCTGTCGCCGTGCGCCCACCTGGTCTGCGAGCGGTGTTACGACGGAAGCGACTACAGCGCGTGTCCCAGTTGTCACAGCCGCTTGTCACCGTCGGAGCCGTTCCTCAAGCCCACGGCGCACAAGGCCGCCGGCAGTGTGTATGGCCAGACCGCCGGTCGGTTGACGCGGCTGTCGCTGGGCATCGACCCGGACGCCACGGCGAGTGAGGTGCTGCGGCGCCTGGTGTCCCGGTCCACGGTGCTGCGTCCGGGCGAAGTGATGTTGCTGAAGCTGCTCGTCTCGTCCTTTGGGGTGCGCATCCTGGGGTGGCTCCCACCGCGCATCCCGGTGAAGGAGACGCTGGCGCACGTCATGGGGCTCCTGCTTCAAGATGCCCACACGGCGGGAGACGTGCTGGCCAGCGCCGCGGCACACGTGAAGACCGCCACGGATGTGCTCCGGGTGCTCGTCGCGTGGGCGGGCGGCAACCCCGACCTCACCGTCAGGATTCCACTGAAGAGCCCTCCGCGTCCGGTGCGGCGCGCCGTCCTGCGGATGCTGGAAGGCTGCTCCGTGCTGAACCTCACCGAGGACCTCCGGCGCCACCCTGGCCTGTGGAAGGCCCAGGCGAAGCTCCTGCATGTCTTCGAGGAGTGGCAGCGCCATCCGAAGGTCGCGCTCGCGTTCGCTGTCTTGCGTGAGACGGTGTTGGCGCCGGAGACACCATTCGGAGCCGCCGTGCTGGGGCTGGCCAGCGAGCATCCGGCGGACTTTGAAAGGCTTGAGGTCGACGGAGGCGTCCGCCTCTCCTTCCGCTCCTGGGCCTCGCACGTCGAGGCGGCGCTGGACGCGTGCGATGTCCGCGGCGCGCTGCGGCTGCTGCGGCAGCGGCCCGGCGAGCTGCTGCGCCGGTTGGATTATGTGAGCCGCCTGTCGGTGGCCCAGTCGGGCTCCGCCGCGCTCGACCCGGAGCTGCTCGCGGCGCTCGAGGCGGTGCTGCCTCGGGGCGCGCCCGCGCTGCTGCTCACCGCCGCGGCGCACCTGCGCCAGCGGCACAAGCCGTTCGCCAGGCGCGTGTTCTTTCCCAAGGGCGAGGCCACCCACGCCTGGGGCATGGAGGACCGGCGCCCCTTGCTCCCCGGTGACGTCATTGGCCAGCTGGTGGCGCCGCTGGAGCGGGAGCTGCTGCGCCGGGCGGAAGCCCTGCCGACCTTCCCTCAAGCGGTGCTCGACGAGGCCCTGGCCGACCTGCTGGTGCCGCTGGCGGAGAAGACGGCCTCCCGGGCGTTGGTGGCGGTTCCTCGTGGAAGCCTGCTGCCGCTGCCGGAAGGGAAGACTTTGCGCTTCTTCGTCCATTGGACGGAGCCCAAGGGGACGCGGGTGGACCTGGACTTGTCGGTGGCCTTCTACGACAAGGATTGGTGGTTGGTGGACCTGTGTGACTTCACCAACCTGCGGCTGGCGGACGACGCCGCGGTGCATTCGGGGGACGTCACGTCCGGGCCGCTGCCGATGGGAGGCGCCGAGTTCCTGGATGTCGATGCCCCGCGACTGCTGGCGCAGGGCGTTCGCTACGCCATCCCGGTGGTGTTCTCCTACAACAGCGTCTCGTTCGACCGCATTCGCGGGCTTCATGGTCCGGGAGGGAGCTGGCGGACCGCACTTCGATGCGCGCGCGGTGGAGCAGCGCTTCGACCTGCAAGGGAGCGGACAGATTTCAGTGCCGCTCGTCATGGACCTCGTCGAGAAGCAGCTCCGGTGGGTGGATGTGAAGGTCCCTCCCGAGGATGGCTTCCAGAGCGTGCGCCGCTCGCGGGGCGAGCTCGCGCACCTTGGCAAGGACACCCTGGCCTATTTCGGCACCGGCGCCCGCCCCACGCTCTGGGAGCTGGCCTGCCTTCACGCCGCCGCGCGCAGCCGCACGGTGCAGGTCCGGCGCCGGGATGGCTCCGTGTCCGTCCTGAAGCGGGCCCCGGGCGAGGACACCGCCGCCTTCCTGCGCAGGCTGCGTGGCATTGAAGCGGATGCCACCACCCACGCCTTCACGCTCGGCACGGCGCCCACGTTCTTCGCGGGGATGACGGACGTCCCGGCGCTCCCTGCCGGCAGCGAGGGTTATGCGCTGCGCTTCCTCCACACGTCCGCGGAGTCCGCTACACGGCTGGCCGCGGGTGACCTGGTGTCCGCGCTGAAGGCCTGACGCGGTCCTGGTGCACCTGGGTGGAAGGGCAGGGCGAGGCCATCGAGTGCCAGGCGGACGGCGCCGGCTACTTCACGATGAGCGAGAGCCCGGTGCCGACCCGGCTGAAGCGCGTCGCCCGGCAGTCGCCGGTGGAGGGAGCCCTGGCCTGGTGCGGCCAGGGCCCCCTGTCCGCGCGTTACTGACAGGCGATGCCAGGCAGCCCGCGGTAGGCGCCTTGCGACGTCCAGCGCGTGAAGGGCGTCCCGCAGGCGCCGCCGTAGGGGTCATCCGTGCCGTAGCCGGGCACCCAGTATTCGAAGTGCAGGTGCGGTCCGGTGGATGCGCCGGACGAGCCCACCTGGGCCACCCAGTAGGCACACGAGAGCGAGGTGTTCCGGGCGAACTGCTGGGTGAACTTCTTCAGGTGCCAGTACAGCGTCTTGGAGCCGTCGCCGTGCCGCATGATCATGTAGTTGGCGGTGTAGAGGCCACAGGCGGCGTAGGGGTTGCTCTGGTTCCAGTAGTTGCAGCGGTCGTAGTAGCCATCCACCGAGGACTCGATGACGCCGCTGGCGGCGTTCATGACCCAGACGCCGTAGTCCATCTTCCCGAACCCACCCGACAGGGCGTAGTCCGTGCCGGTGTGGCCGCTGTAGCGCACGCCGCCGCACGCGTAGTCCCTGCCGCCGTAGTCCTTGTAGGCACTGACGACGCAGCCTCCGTTGCCGCACTGGTCCCCGAGCATCGAGATGGGGAAGCGGAACATCGTCTGGGCCTGAGACGCGGCGGGGAGCGCCAGCAGGGTGAGGGCCAGCGCCAGGGTGAGCTTCCGTGTCAGCGCGCGAATCATCGGGTATCTCCCAGGTCCGGAGCCGCCTGACCCGTGCGTACATTGATTTTCCAGAACGCGCCGCCGCCGGCGTTGTAGCGAAGGACGTCAGGGCCGAGCCATTCCATGTGGTGGCTCGAGACGGGTGGGGGCACGAAGTGGGCGGGGACCCCTTCGAAGAGCATCCAGTTCTCCATGCCGACATTGGTGAGCTGCCGCGGGGCCTCACCCTCCACCGACGTGACGTAGAACGACGCCACGCTGGTCCTGCCGGACACGAAGACCACCGTCTTTCCGTCCGGAGAGATGGAGGGCGTCGCGTCCACGCCAGGCCCGTCCGCCAACACCTTCACGCGGCCGTTCAGGTCGATGATGCCCACGGACGTCTCGTGCGCCTCGTTCCCGCGGGCCTTCAGCGTGGCCACCAGCGCGTCACCCTTCGCTGTCGGGAACAGGTCTCCGCCCACCCCCTGTGCCAGCAGCTTCTCGCGGACGCCGGGGCCGCGCAGGCGCAGATTGCCCTCGCCGTCCAGCAGCGCCACGTTGGGCCCCACCGTGCGCGCCTCGCGGTACTTGAACTCGCGGTCCACGACCTTCACGGCGCCGGTGGTCTCGTCGTACTGGACGATGGCCAGCAGCGGCAGGTCATCCGTGCCCAGGGGCTGCGTTGGGATTTCGGCGACGATGCCCGCGAGCATTCCCGGGCCCTGTCCGAAGAGGTTGATGAACCGGGCCTTGGGGCCGAACTCTCTCTGGACCGCGGGGGCGATGCTCTCGCGGGCCTTGGTGACGCGGCGAAGGTCCGCGGGGTTCATGCGCTCTGTTGCCGTGGCGCTGGTCGCGGCCAGCGTCAGTGTCGCGAGCGCGAGGATTGATTTTTTCATCTCTCACCGAGGAAGGAGGAAACAACGCGGGGGGACACCCCATGGCGTTATCGGGCGCTCCTTGTCTCGGTTTCTTGGAATATTTGTTTTATTGTCTTGTCGTAATATTCCTGTTTCGGGAGGGTCGGTGTCTGGCGGAACATGACTCCGGGCGCACTTTCACAGGAGAGACGGAAAGTGAGATAGTCGTGAAGGCAACCAATGCCTTCAGGGGAGCGACTGACATGCCTTTGTACTACGTGCAGAACTTCACTTACGACGGTCCTGGCAGCTCGAAGATGTATGGCGCCATGGGAGCCCACAACCACGACCAGGCCAATCAGTTCACCAAGGACTGTGTTGCCTACCTGAAGGGCATTGGCTGCACGAACGTGCAGGAGACGGGCAGCTTCGCGAGCAACCAGGCCGAGCCGTTCAAGGGCAAGGAGATGAGCTGGGACGTGCTCCAGAGCAAATGGGTGAAAGCCTAGGCTAGAGGCCCCGGAGCAAGGGCCGGCCGTGGGACAGGCCGGGCCAGGGGATGGCCAGGGCAACGAACAGCATGGCCAGCAGGAGCCCCACCGCCCAGGTGCGGTGTCTGGACCGCGAGGGCGCCTCCCGCCGCGACATCGCCGAGGTGGCGTGCGCGGCCGTGAGGGCCAGGAGCATCAGCAGCGGGTGCTCCAGGCCGAAGAAGCGCAGGTGGCCAACGGACATGCTCATCCGCAGCGCGTCCAGGCTCCGGGGTGTGACGGGGCTGAGCGCGAAGTAGAGCGTCATCCCCAGCAGCATCTGGGTGTCGAAGGCGGAGACGAAGAGGCGCTGGAGCCGCCGGTCACCGGCCGTCCAGTCACGGCCTCTCGCCCAGCCCACCAGCGCCCTCACGAGCGCGAGCACGCCCAGCACCACCACCCCCCAGCGCAGCCAGGAGTGGAGGAGCAACACCCCCGAGTAGAGCATGGTGCCTACCCTTCCTTCTTCGCGGGCATCGCTTCAATCCAGCGCTGGATGAGCGCCCGGCCCTGCTCGTCCACCACGCGGGTGCCCAGCGGCGGCATCTGCATGAAGTCCCCGCGCTGGCTCATGCGGTGGAGCAGCGAGCTGTGCTGGACGTCGCCTGGCGCGACGCGCTGCGAGCGCTTCCCGAACATGCCCGACGTCTGCATGAGCGCCTTCACGTTCACGGACGTGCGCCAGGTGTCCGTCTCCTGCACGGAGCCGAGCTCGCCCGCCTCCAGGCGCAGGTGCAGGCCGGAGCCGCTGCCCAGCGCCATGCGGTTGGCGCTGTGGCACGACACGCCGCAGTTCATGTGCAGGTAGCCCAGGGCGGCCTGCTCCACCGGCGTGCCGGGAATGCGAGGCACCTTCGCGGGTGGGTGGCTCAAGCGCCCTTCCGCCACCAGCTTCGTCAGCGTGAGCCCGCGCGCGCCTTCATGGGCCAGGGCGACGGCCTCGAAGCCGAGCACCTCGTCGCCGCGCCCGCGGTGACAGGACTGGCAGGCCAACTGGCTGGGGATTTCGTAGCCCTCCGTGCCGGGCACGTCCTTCTCGCCGTCGGTCAACTCGAGCGCCGTCTTCCCGTCGTCGCTCCAGCGGTAGGTGGTCCGCAGCCAGCCGCCGTCCGGGCGCTTCCAGAGGAAGCGCGTCTCGATGGGGCGCCCCTTCCAGCGGAACTCCTTCCAGAGCTTCGTGCCCACGGGGAAGCGCCACTCGTCGCTCTTGGACGTGTCCACCTTCGTACCGGGCGGCAGGGAGATGAAGCGCGCCTTGTCCAGGCCGTCGCTCCAGAGCTGGAGGCCGGGCTCGTAGGGGCGCACCTCGGGAGGAATCGCCCGGGCCGCCCACCCCGTGCCGCCATCGCCGTAGAGGCCAGTGCAGGCCAGGTGCTGGAGCTCCTGGCACTGGACGCCGCCGTTGGCTTCCTTCCAGCCCGCCTCGGTGGGCGTCTTGGTACAGCCTCCGGCGGACACCATGATGATGAGCAGCAGCGCACTCGTGCGTGGCGCGGACATCGGACCTCCTGACACCTTCCACCCTACCGGCGGGGGCGCCGCGCTTCGTGCGTCTTGCTGACGCACCCCGCGGCGCTCACTTGGGAACGGGATACTTGGACAGCTTGCGTTGCAGGCTCCGCCGCTGGATGCGCAGCAGCCGGGCGGCCTGGGAGATGTTGCCCCCGCAGTCGGAGAGCACGCGCTGGATGTGCTCCCACTCCGCGCGCGCCAGGGAGGGCACCTCGTGGGTGAGCGCGGCCTCCTGTCCGGAGGGGAGGGTGGCGCCGGCGAAGGCGAGCAGGATGTCGTCCACGTCCGCGGGCTTGGCCAGGTAGTGCGTGGCGCCTCGCCGCACGGCCTCCACCGCCGTCGCGATGCTGCCGTAGCCCGTCAGCACCACGACGGTGATGCTCGCGTCCAGGGCCTTCAGCTCGCGCACCAGCTCCAGGCCGGAGCCGTCGGGCAGGCGCAGGTCGACGACGGCGTAGCCCGGGCGCAACGCCCGCGCGGCCTCGAGCGCCGCTTGCGCGCTGGCCGCGCCGTGGGCCTGGAAGCCGTGCCGCACGAAGGCGCGCACCAGTCGCTCGCGGAAGCGCTCGTCGTCGTCCGTGACGAGCACCGTGGCGGGGGCCTCACCCGGTGGCATCGGACGACTCCTTCCTCAAGGGCAGCTCCAGCGTCACGCGCGTCCCCTGTCCCTCCTCCGAGCTCAGCTCCAGGCGGCCTCCACACAGCTCGGCGTACGTCTGGGTGAGGAACAGGCCCAGCCCCATGCCCTGGCCCGCGGGCTTGGTGGTGAAGAAGGGCTCGCCCAGCCGGGGCAGCAGCGCGCGTGGGATGCCGGTGCCCCGGTCCTCCACGATGAAGCGCAGGCGGTCCACCTCGCGGTGCGCGGACACCACGACGCTCGCCTGGGTGGCCTCGCTGGCATGCAGCCCGTTGCGTACCAGGTTCGTCAGGACCTGCACCAGTCCTCGCACGGGGCACCAGAAGGGCACGTCCGGGCCGGGCTCGAGTTGGAGGCGCGCCTGGTCCGCGGTGCTCAGTTGTTCCCGGAGGCGCGCGAGCACGTCGCTTGGCGTCGTCCGCTCTGGCACTTCGCCCAGCGTCTGTCCGGTGCGGGCGCTCATGCGCTCCAGGATGTCGCGGCAGCGCTCCACCTCGTCCCGGATGAGGCGGGCGTCCTCCAGCGCTTCCTGGGGCGCCTCCAGGATGAGGGTGTCCAATTCATTGGCCGCGATGGCGATGGTGCCCAGCGGCGTGCCCAGCTCGTGCGCCGCGCCGGCCGCGAGCGTGGACAGCGACGCCAGCTTCTCCGCGCGCGCCGCCAGCCGCTGCGTGCGCGCCAGCGCGGCCTGCCGGTCTCTCAGCGCGGCGGCCACGCGGGCGACGACGAAGGCGATGATGAGCGCCGTCAGCGTGAAGGCGACCCACATGCCCACGACGTGGAGTGAGTCCAGGCCGTGGCTGCCCGGCGCGCTCACCGTGTCGGGCAGCGGGACGTGGAAGGCGAAGAGGCTGGTGGAGCCCAGCACCGACAGCAGCGCGATGAGCACCGTCCACCGGGGGCCCAGCACGATGGCCGCCAGCGTCACGTGGACGAGATACAGCATGGCGAACGGGTTGGCCGGGCCACCGGACAGCGCGAGCAGCCCCGTCAGCAACGCGGTGTCGAACGCGAGCACGGCGCCCAGCAGGCCGGGGCGGACCTCGGGCTCGCGGCGGAGCCAGAGCGCGAGGAGCAGGTTGGACACCGCCGTCGTGGCCACCAGGGCCAGCAGCGGCGCCACGGGCAGCGCCAGCCCCAGCACCCGGACGGCGACGCCCACCGTCAGCGCTTGTCCGGCGACGGCGTGCCAGCGCAGGCGGACCAACCACCCGAGCGCGATGTCGCTGGAGGACAGCCGCGCCGCCATGTCCGCGGTGGAGCGCCGGAAGGCGGAGCGCGGCAGGCGCGGGGGCGAGGCCAGGACGTCAGGCGACGGCGCCTCGGCGTGAGTCGGCGCGGTGGACACCCGCACGTCATATCCCGGCGTCGGAGGCGGGGTGTGCGTCAAGTTGACGCATTGCCCTGCCGGGCAGGTGCCCGAGCCTGCCCCTGGAGCGTGCTCCGAAGCTGGGAGATGTCCCGGGCGGGCGGCGCGCCAAACAGCCGGCTGTACTCCCGGCTGAACTGCGAGGGGCTCTCATAGCCCACCGAGTGCCCCGCCGAGGCTGCGTCCAGCGCCTGCCCCAGCATGAGGCGCCGGGCCTCCTGGAGCCGCAGGTGCTTTTGGTACTGGAGCGGGCTCATGGCGGTGATGCGCTTGAAGTGGTGATGGAGCGCCGACGTGCTCATGTGCGCCACGCGCGCGAGCTGCTCGATGCGCAGCGGCTCCGCGTAGTGGTGCTTGAGCCAGGTGATGGCCCGGTTGACGGAGTCGAGCCGCTCTCCGGCCAGGGCGATGTGGCGCAGGCTCGCGCCGTGCTCGCTCGACAGCAGTCGGTAGAGGAGCTCCCGGATGAAGAGGGGCGCCAGGAAGGGGATGTCCCGGGGCGTCTCCAGGAGCCGCACGAGCCGGGTGGCCGCGTCGAGCAGGTCCGGCTCGGCCGGGCTGAGCGACATGCCCGGTCCGGCTGGTGGGGTTCCGGTGGGCTCCAGCGCGGCCTCCAGCATCAAGGCGCCCAGCTGCCCCGGGTCCAGGTCCACGCGGAGGCACAGGTACGGCGCCTCGGGCGTGGCCTCCAGGACCTGGCCCGTGACGGGGAGGTCCACCGACACCACCAGGCACTGCTCCGGGCCGTAGTGAAAGACTTCATTCGCGAGCATGACCTGCTTGCGGCCCTGCGCGACGATGCAGAGCGCAGGTTCATGCAAGGCATGCAGGGGCTCGCTCGGCTGCGCGGCGCGAATCAGGACGACCTGCGCGATGGCGGTCGCGTGGATGCCATCCGCGGGCGTGTGCCTCTGAATCAACCGCGCCAGCGCGGCCGAGTGCTTGGAGGTGGAGGAGGGCGTCATCGGGTGGAGAAGCGTATGCGGCCCGGCCCTCCGGTTCAGCGTCATCCGCCGGTTCGTGCAGGATTGGGCAAGAACCCGGCAGCATCGGAGTACTGCGCCAGCGGCGGGAGCGCGCAGATTGCGGTCATCCACTCCGCAGTCACGAGGCGCATCCACATGTCTGGAATCAAGGGGAAGGTCATCGCCATCACCGGGGCGAGCAGCGGAATCGGGGAGGCGACGGCTCGCCTGCTCGCGAGCAAGGGCGCGCATGTCGTCCTGGGCGCGCGCCGGACGGACCGGCTCGAAGCCCTGGCGTCGGCTCTCCGCGCGGACGGAGGCTCCGCGCGCCACCGGGCGCTGGACGTCACGAAGCGCGCGGACGTCGAGTCCTTCATGGGCTTCGCCCGCGCCGAGCACGGTCGGCTCGACGTCATCATCAACAACGCGGGCGTCATGCCCCTGTCGAAGCTGGAGGCGCTCAAGGTCGAGGAGTGGGACCGCATGATTGACGTCAACATCCGCGGCGTCCTGCATGGCATCGCCGCGGGGCTGCCCATCATGCAGGCGCAGCGCTCCGGTCAGTTCATCAACCTCTCCTCCATCGGCGGCCACTCCGTGGTGCCCACCGGCGCGGTGTACTGCGCGACCAAGTACGCCGTCATCGCCATCTCCGAAGGCCTGCGCCAGGAGGTCGGCGGTGACATCCGCGTCACCGTCATTTCACCGGGCGTGACGACGTCCGAGCTCGCGGACTCCATCTCCGACGCCGGCGCGCGCGAGGGCATGCGCGAGTACCGGCGAATCGCCATCCCACCCGAGGCCATTGCCCGGAGCATCGCCTTCGCCATCGAGCAGCCCGCCGACGTGGACGTGAACGAAATCATCGTCCGTCCCACCGCCAGCCCCAACTGAGCGTGACACCGCGCGGACGGAGCCTGGCGCGGCTCCGTCCCGCTGTGCGTGAAATGCCGAGCCAGCACGCGTTTCCCGTCTGACCGCCTGCCTTGACTTCATCGCGCGGCCGGGTTTCATTGGGTCTGGTTCCGATATTGAGAGTGATTCTCAATAGCGTCCTTGCTCCGAGGAGAACATGGCGGTTTCGACCCTGCTCATCCTGCTGGGCCTCGCTGTGCTCCTGTCGGTAATGGCCCGCGCCCCCCAGAGTGCCCTCACGCGTCACCGGGGGTGGGTGCGCGCCGTGGGCGCCGTGGCATGTCTGGCCGGCGTGGCCGTGAGCGTGAAGGCGCAGGGGTTGAGCGTCGGGCTGACGACGGCCACGGTGGTGGTGATGCTGGCCACGCCGGTGCTCGCGCTGTGTGGGCCGCTGTGGCCGCGCGCCACGCGGTGGGCGGTGCCGCTCAGCGCGGTGGGGCTGGTGCTGGCCTGGGCGGGGACACGCTGATGGCCCAGAAGCATCAACATGGCGCTGCTCGCATCAGCGCCGCGGTGACGGTGGCGCCCGCGGCCGGGGTGCTGGCGACGCTGGCGCTGGTGGCGGTGCTGCCCGCGTCCGTCGATGTCCGATACCTGCTCGCGTTCCTCGTCGCGCTGCCAGCGATGGCCACCGCGGCGTGCCTGGCGCTGCTGGCCCGAAGTGGCGCGCGGGCCTGGGTGGGCTCGGCGGTGGTGGCGGTGGTGTCGTCGGTCGTCCTGGTGCTCACGTGAAGCTGTCTCCCCGTTCGTACACCATCCTCTGGGACGCGCACGCCTGGGCCGGCGTGCTGTCGTCGCTCATCCTCTTCGTGCTGTTCTTCATGGGCTCCTTCGCGCTCTTCGCGGAGGAGCTGGCGCCGTGGCAGGAGCCCACGTTCCGGGCGCCCATCTCGGTGCCGGAGGCGCAGGCCGTCCAGTTGGCCCAGCGGTTGGCGGAGGCGGAGACCGCGGCGAAGCCCGTCTGGTTCGGTATCTCCCTGCCCACCGACAATGAGCCGTGGATGCGGCTGTGGCGCATGACGCCCGAAGGCCCCATCCGCTCCACCTGGTGGGACCCGGTGTCTGGCCAGCAGTTGGGCGAGCGCAGCGACCTGGGCGAGTTCCTCAACGCGATGCACTTCCTGGAGCCGCTGCCCTTCGGCAAGCACCTGGCGGGAATCGCCTCCGGTGTGCTGCTGCTGCTCGTCATCACCGGCGTGCTCATCCAGTTGGGGCGGCTGGTGCGGGAGCTGGTGCAGTTCCGCCCGGAGTCGTCGCGGCGGGCGCTGTGGTCGGACGCGCACAAGGTGATTGGCGTCATCAGCGCGCCCTTCCTGTTCGTCTTCGCCCTCACCGGCGGAGTCCTCTGCCTGTCGGACTGGTACCTGCCCGCGGTGGTGTCGTCCGCGCTCGACGGTGACGCGAAGGCGATGGAGGTGGCCGTGGACTGGCCCGCGCCGCTCGCTCCTTCCGGACAGCCCGGCGGCCCTCCCGACCTGAGCCGGGCGCTGGCGCTGGCCAAGGCGCGCTTCCCGCACTCGGAGCACAGCTGGTTCTTCTTCGACCACCTGGGGGACGCGAACGGCACCGTCCACCTGCCGGGCGAGGCGGAGGGCACGCTGCACGCTTTCACGCACCTGCGCGTGTCGCGCGAGGGTGACGTCCTCTGGTCGCGCGAGACGGGCGGCGGCACGCGCTACACGCAGGTGATGGACCCGCTGTACGGCCTGCACTTCGCGACCTGGGCCAGCTTCCCCGCCAAGGTCCTCTACGCGCTGCTCTCCTGGCTGATGGCGTTCGGCATCCTGGCGGGCAACCTGCTCTGGCTGGAGCGGCGGCGCCTGCAGGGGAAGAGCCGCTTCGACGCCGTGCTCGCGAAGCTGACGGCGGGGGTGTGCGCCGGGCTCACGGTGGCGGTGGCGGTGCTCTTCATCGCGAACCAGCTGGTGCCCGCGGAGCTCGCGGACCGTCCCCGCTGGGAGCACACCGCCTTCTTCGTGGCCTGGGCGCTGGGCGTGGGAGGCGCGTGGGTGGGCGGCTCGCCCGGCGTGTACGCGCGCCGCCTGCTCATCCTCGCCAGCGCGGGGCTCTTCGCCGTGCCCTTCATCGACGCGGTCCGGATGCAGCGGCTCCCCTTCGCCCCGGGCTCCGCGTTCGTGCTCGCGACCGAGGTGGGCCTGTGCCTGCTCGCGGTGCTGCTGGCCGGCGCGGCCCACGCCATCTCCCGCCTTCAGAAGCAGGCCCCGACGCCGATGCCCGCCGCGGTGCCTGCCTGAAACCACGCCGTACCCCTCATGGAGAATCCAATGCGCACGCGCAGCCGTCTGGCGACTGCATCCACCACGTCCCTCATGTTCCTCGCCGCCTCGTTGACGGCGTGCGGCTCGTCGGACTCGGACCCGAACGTGACCCCCGACGAGACGGAGACCGGTCCGGTGTACAGCCTGGCCACGTCCGTCTTCGGAGACTCCGGTTCGGCCACGTATGTGAGCGTGTTCAACTCGCTCGACGTGACGAGCATCGACCTGGAGCAGGCGAGCGAGCACGCTGGCTTCGCGACCATCGGCGCGGTTGACGGGAAGCTCTTCGTCGGCGCGGGCGAGGCGCCCGAGCTCACCCGCTACTCGGTGTTCGACAGCGGGCGCTTCCAGGAGTCGGGGAAGCTCAGCTTCGCCAACTACGGGCTGACGGCGGCGCCGCTGTACCTCAACCACTTCGTGGACGGGACGTCGGCGTACATGCAACTGGAGGAGTCCCGGCGCATCGTGTGGAACCCGGAGGCGATGACCATCTCCGGCCCGGTGGAGTCGCCGGGGCTGGTGACGGAGCGCGACGGGCTGGTGGTGAAGGCCAGCTTCGACCGGGGCGTGGTGGCGCACGGCGGCTATTCGTTCCAGCCCTTCTACTGGACGGACGCCAACTACTACCGCTTCTCCCCCAGCTCCCAGATTGCCGTCTACTCCCACGCGGACGACAGCCTGGTGGAGCTCGTGGAGGCGCCGTGCCCGGGCCTGGACGTGGCGACGAAGGATGAGAACGGCAACATCTACTTCAGCAACTGGGTGTTCAGCGCGGGCGCGCCCGTGATTGACGACACCGCCCCGGAGACCTGCGCGGTGCGCTTCAACGCGAACGCGCGCGCCATCGACGGGGACTGGACGCGCTCGCTGGCGTCCATGGTGGGCGGGCGGCAGACGGCCGCGTTCCGCTACCTGGGCAACAACATGGGCGTGGTGGCGGCCTTCCACGACGACAGCCCGACGCTGGGCGCGACGCCGACGGCGTCCGACGTCACCAACGGCACGCACTGGAAGCTGTGGCAGGTGAACGTGGAGACGGGCGAGGGCGCGCCCATCCAGGGCCTGGATTGGATTGCGGGCGGCTACTACGCCTTCACCATCGAAGGGCGGACCTTCCTGCTGCTGCCCACCGCGGACTACGCGTCCACGTCCGTGTGGGAGCTGAACAGCAACGGCTCCGCGGTGAAGCGCTTCGAGACGCTGGGCTGGGCCTATCAGTTCGTGAAGGTGCGCTGAGCAGGGTGCGCCAGGTGCCGCCCGCGTGAGTGACGCGGGCGGCGCCGTGCTTCAGTACTCCACGGTGGCCTTGAGCCAGCCCGAGCGGCCGGGCCGCTGGACGCCGAAGAAGTCGAACAGCCTCGCGTCGGTGAGGTTGTCCAGCTCGGTGGTGAGCCCCAGGGAGAAGCCGTTGAGGCGGACCTTGTAGCCAACGCCCGCCGCCTGCGCGAACTGGCTGTCGATGGTCTGCTTCGTCTCCGCGGAGCCCAGGCCCCCCCAGTAGCGATAGAAGCCGTGGACGTAGCGCGCGGTCCAGAAGGGGGACAGCTCGTCCTCCGCGGTGGCCACGCCTCGCAGGGACAGGCGCGCGGTGGCGTTGAGGAAGAACCAGGGCCGGTTGGGCAGCCGCTGTCCCTCGAAGGCGCCGAAGGTGCCCTGGCTGGACACGTTACGGAGGTCCTGGACGGTGGCGTTGGCGTCCAGGTGCAGCCAGCCGCCAGGGGCGCTCCAGCCCGTCGCCCCCTCCAGGCCCAGCGCCCGCGCGCCGTAGACGTTCTGGAACGTCCAGTCGCGGTCCCTGCCCGCCAGCATGATGAGGTCCCGCGCCAGCCGGGCGAACCCGTTCAGCTCCCCCCGGAAAACGCCGAGCCGGGTGCGCAAGGGCGCGGTGGCCAGGCCGGCGTTCACGTTGTGGCTGCGCTCTGGCGCCAGGTCGAGGTTCTCCCGGATGAGGACCCCGTTGCCGAACAGCTCGTCCATCCGCGGCAGCCGCGTGGCGCGCTCGTAGCTGACCTTGACGTAGAGGGGCTCGCTCACGCGCAGCCGCAGGGCCGCGCCGCCGCCCAGTTGGTGCAGGTCGCGGTCCTTGCTGAGCCACTCGCCGGTGGGCTGCGGCTGCTGGGCCCTGGCCGCGTAGAGGTAGTCCTTGGCGAAGACAATCAGCTCCAGCGCGTCGTTGAAGGCGTTGAGCTGGTACTCCAGGCCCGTGACGGCGGTGAGGAGGTCGCGGTCCGCGGAGAGCGGGTCCTGGTCAATGGGGCTGGCCAGCCGCCGCTGCTCGCCGGTGCGGCGGGTGAGGGTGGGGGCGAAGGCGAGCCGCAGCGTCTGGGACGGGCTCAGGGCCCAGCTCGCGTTGGCGCGGCCATAGAAGGATTGCTGCCAGAGCGTCTGGTCGGTGGCGTCGCCGCCCAGCTCGCCCGGCTGGGTGCGCTCGCGCAGCCGGTTGCCGAACCAGTCGTAGACCCACTGGGACGTGTCCTGGAAGTCGGAGGCCTGCCACGCGTAGCCGGCCAGCGCGTCGACGCGGACCGCGCCGGTGAGGGCCTTCTCGTAGAGGAGCTGCGTGCCGAGCGCGGTGGCGCCGTAGCGGGCCTCGCCGAAGGGGCCTCCGCTCATCACCAGGTTGTGCTGGAGGTCCTTGTCGTAGCCAGAGCCGAAGACGCGCAGGGCGACGCGGTCCGCCCAGCCGACCTGTTCGAAGCCGGCCTCGAGCCCGCCGCCCAGCGCCTGGTAGCCGTCGTGGAAGCGGCTGACGGTGACAGGGCGAAGCTGCCCGCTGTCGTCGGAGGCCTCCACATTCACGCGGTAGTCGTTCCGCGTGGTGTCCGCGAAGAGGTGGGCCCGGGTGTAGATGCCGCCAGCGGCGGGCCGGTAGCTGCCGCCCAGCGTCAGCCGGTACGTCCCGAAGGCGCCACCCTGGAGCGACACGGCGCCATGCGCGCCGTCCTGAAGCGGCGCGGAGGTGAGGTTGACGGCACCGCCCAGCGCGTCGGCGCCGAAGCGGGAGGGCACCACGCCTCGGTAGATTTGAATCGAGTCGACCAGGTTCACCGGCACGTTGGCGAAGCCAAAGGGATAGCCGGACAGCTCGAGCGGCACGCCGTCCAGGAAGAAGCGAATCTGGTCGTCGGTGAGGCCGTTCAGCGAGAAGCGGATGGTGCTGCCCAGGCCGCCGCTGCGGCGCACCTCCACGCCCTCCTGCGCCGCCAGCACCTGGCCCATGTCCACCGAGCGGGCCTGCGCGCGGGTGGTGCTGACCACGCGCACCGCCTCCGCGGACTGGCGCATCCGCTCCGCCTCCGAGCGGCCGGACACCGTGGTCTCCATCGTCTTCTCTTCCGGAGGAGGCGGCGCGGCGGGCGCCTCCGCCTGCGCGGGCGGTGGCTCGGCGGTGGGCGCGGCCTCTGGTGCTGACGGGACGGGCGCGGTGGCCGGCTCCAACCGGAAGGAGTGGACCAGCTCAATCTGGCAGGCGACCGCTGCTCCGCCGACGCGCGCGGGCTCGAAGCGGAAGGCGAGGCTGGCGGTGCGAATCGCCTCGTCGAAGGCCGCGCCCGCGGACCGCACCACCTCCGACTCCGTCACCACGCCGTGCTCGTCGATGGTGAGCCGCAGCACCACGTCCGCCTGGCGCCCCGCCGCCAGCTCCACCTCCGGATAGGGGACGGTGACGCTGTCGATGCGGCTGGGCGGCTGGACCTGGGAGGGCGCGGTTTCGGAGGGCGCGGGCGCCGCCGCGGGTGCTGGCTCCGCGGGGGCCGCCGAGAGCAGCAGGGCGAGCGAGGTGAATGCCGAGAACATCCGCAATCCCGTTTTTGGTTTTGCGTCTCAGTCTCAACTATGACGCGAGCCGCTTATCGAGGATTGCGACAGGCCGGTCAAGGCAGGGCGCCCGGGTCTTGATTGACGGCCTGTCTCACGATTCGATAATCGAGCAAAAACCGTATATGTTGAAAGTCTCGAAGCTGAGCCTTCACCGCGAACTGAGTGAAGGCCGGCACGGCCCCTTTTCACGTGGGGGGCCGCGCCGGGGTGCCGTGCCTTGCGGGCTGCCTCATCGCGGGGATGAGGCAGCCCGTTTTTTCGCGGCTCAGGCCCGTTCCACGCGGAGGCGCGCGGGCAGGCCATTGATGCTGACCTCTTCTTCCTGGCCGGTGAGGCCCTCGGGGCCCACGAGGATGCTGGAGGCCAGCGTCTCCCGCGCAATCAGCTCCCGCGCTTCGTCCGTCACGCGCTTCACGCGCGCGTCGCCGTCCACCCAGAGCTGGATGCGGTCCGCGTAGCCCAGCTCCAGGTCCTTGCGCGCGCCCTGCACGCGGGCGAGCAGCTCGCGCACCAGGCCCTCATCCACCAGGCCTTCCGTCAGCTCGGTGTGCAGCACCACCACGCCCACGCCCATGCCCGCGGCGGCGTAGCCGGGGTTGGCCTCCACCAGCGTCTCCAGCTCCTCGGCGGTGAAGACCAGGTCCTCGCCGGCCACCGTCAGGGCCACGCGGCCCGTCTGGAGCAGCTCGCGGTGCAGCGCGGCGCCGTCGCCCGTGTCGAAGGCCTTGCGCACCGGGGCCAGCTTGGGGCCCAGCCGTCCGCCCACCGCGCGCAGGTTGGGCCGGACGCGGAAGCGCACCACGTCCGCCTCCGGGCTGCCCGGCTCCACGAAGCGCACGTCGTGGACGTTCAGCTCGTCCGCGATGAGGTCGCGGTACACCGCCACGCGGTCCGTCAGCTCCTTGCGCGCCAGGATGACGTCCGCGCGCGACAGCGGCTGGCGCACCTTGAGGCGGTTGTCCGTGCGCACCTTGAGGCCCAGGGACACCAAATCCCGCACCGCGCCCATCTCCGCCGCGAGCCCCTCGTCGATGAGGGCCGCCTCCACCGTGGGGAAGCGCGCCAGGTGGACGCTCTCCGGCTGCGTGGTGGGCCAGGGCTTTCGCACCAGGTTGCCCCACATCTCGTCGGCGAAGAAGGGGATGAAGGGCGCCGACAGCGCGGCGATGGTGGTGAGCGCCTCGTGGAGCGTGAAGTACGCGTCCTGCTTGTCCTGCTCGAAGCCCGGCGCCCAGAAGCGCGAGCGGCTGCGGCGCAGGTACCAGTTGGACAGCGCGTCCACCAGCGCCACCATCCGCTGGGCCGCGTCGTAGACCTGGTAGGTGTCCAGCGCGCGGGTGACGTCGCGCAGGGTGAGGTGGACCTCCGACAGAATCCAGCGGTCCAGCACCGGCCGCGCCTTCACCTCGCGCCAGCCCTGGCTGCGGCGGATGGCCTCCCACGGCGCGTCGGACGCGTCCGTGTTGCCGGCCGCGGGGTTGAAGCCGTCGATGTTCGCGTAGATGGTGAAGAACGCGTAGACGTTGCGCAGCTTGACCTGGAAGTCCTTCTGGAGCAGCCGCACGTTGCTCAGCGAGTGCCGCGTGTTGGACCAGGTGGGGCTCGCCGCGTAGAAGAACCAGCGGAACGCGTCCGCGCCCGGCGCCTTGGCGGCGGGGTCCTTCAGCACCACGCGTTCGGAGGGCGCCAGCCGGGGCACCTCCACCGGCATGACGCTGGCGCCGCGCGCGGAGGGCGCCACGTCCAGCGACTTCACGTCAGCGGGCGCCAGCAGCAGCACGCGGCGCTTGAGCTTCTTGTGCGCCTTCACCGTCGCCGTGAGCGCCACGTCCGGACGGTCCGGGCGGAAGAGCCGCACCTGGGCGCCCTCCTGGAGGTCCAGGCCCTCCAGGTCCTCGCGGGCGATGAGCGCCACGCCCGGCTCACCCGGCACGCCGGCCTCCGCGGCCGTGAGGACGGCGAAGTCCATGCGCACTTCGTCCAGGATGATTTCGGGCGGCGTGTAGTTGCCCTTGGACTTGGACTCCTTGCGGCCCTCCTTGTCGGAGACGTGGCCCAGCACGATGCAGCTCTTGTACGGCTGCGGCCAGCCGCGCTGGGGCGACAGGCCCATGCGCGCCTGCGTCTCCTCGTCGAAGAGGAGCGTGCTCACCATCAGCAGGGAGTAGAACCAGCCGCGCGTCTGGTCGATGGCTTCGGAGATGAAGTCCGCGGGGAAGGCGCGGTTGAAAATCTCCCGCGAGCCCGGCGCGTGCGGGAAGCCCCACTGCGCGAAGGGCATGCAGCCGGAGTCGAACCACACGTCCACGACTTCGGGCACGCGCTGGAAGCGCCCCGGGGTGCCGGGCTTCTCGAACGTCACCTTGTCAATCCACGGCTTGTGGACCAGGAGGTGCCTGGCGTTGGCCTCGTGCGGCTTGCCCGCGAGGAAGGCGTTCAGCTCCGCCTCCACCGCGGCCACGTTGTTGCCCGGCTTCTCGCGCAGCGCCTGGAGCGAGGGGACGGCCTCCACCTCACCTGTTTCCGAGTGCACCCACAGCGGCAGCGGCGTGCCCCAGTAGCGCTCGCGTGACAGGGCCCAGTCCACGTTGTTGGCCAGGAAGTCGCCGAAGCGGCCTTCCTTGATGTGCTCGGGCACCCAGTTGACGGCGCGGTTGTTGGCAATGGCCTCGTCCTTCACGGACGTGGTTCGGATGTACCAGGCGGGCCGGGCGAACTGGATGAGCGGGTCGTCGTCCGCGCGCCAGCAGAAGGGGTACTCGTGCTTGTACTGCTCCGTGAGGAGGATGAGCCCGCGCTCCTTCAGGTGGCGCTGGATGTCCTTGTCCGCCTCCTTCACGAAGCGGCCCGCGACGAGCGGCACGTCGTCGGAGAAGGTGCCGTCCGGCTTCACCGCGCAGAACAGCTCCAGCGCTTCGGGCTGGGCGAAGCGGGCCTTGTCCTTGCGAAAGGCCTCATAGTCGTCCTCGCCGAAGGCCGGGGCGATGTGGACGATGCCCGTGCCGCTGTCGAGCGTCACGAAGTCCGCGCCCAGCACGCGCCAGGCCTGTGCGTCCCCCCCGCCGTCCTTCAGCGGCAGCCGCGTGTCGCCCGCGCGCTGGTGGTACTGCTCGAAGGGCGGCTGGTAGCGCTGGCCCACCAGGGCGCTGCCCTTCTGCGTGGCGACCACGGGCAGCTCCTGCTTGAGCTTCTTCGCCAGCGCCTCGCGCAGGGCCGCGGCGACGATGAGCTTGCGCTCGCCCGCGTCCACGGTGACGTAGTCCACGCCCGGGTTGACGGCCGCGTACATGTTGGACGGCAGCGTCCAGGGCGTGGTCGTCCACACCACCAGCGCGGTGTCCGGCGCGTCGCGCAGCGGGAAGGCGACGTAGACGCTCGGGTCGTCCACCGTCTTGTAGCCCAGGCCCACCTCCGCGGCGCTCAGCGCGGTGCCGCCCTGCGGCCACCACCACACCACCTTGTGGCCCTGGTACAGCAGACCCTTGCGGTGCAGCTCCGCCAGCGCCCACCACACGCTCTCCACGAACTGCCGGTGGTAGGTGACGTAGGCCTGGTTCAGGTCCACCCAGAAGCCGATGCGCTCGGTGAGCCGCTCCCACTCGGAGGTGTAGCGGAAGACGGACTCGATGCAGCGCTCGGTGAAGGGCTCCACGCCGTAGCGCTCAATCTCCGCCTTGCCGTGGATGCGCAGCTCCTTCTCGACCTCCACCTCCACGGGCAGGCCGTGGGTGTCCCAGCCGGCCTTGCGGGGGACGTAGTGGCCCGTCATCGTCTTGTAGCGGGGGAACAGGTCCTTGATGACGCGCGTGAGGACGTGGCCGTTGTGCGGCAGGCCGTTGGCGGTCGGCGGGCCCTCGTAGAAGACGAAGCTGGGGGCACCCTCACGCGTTTCGAGCGAGCGCTCGAAGATGCGGCGGTCCTTCCAGAAGGCCTGGATGCGGCGCTCGTCGGAAGGGAAGTCCATCTCCGCGGGCACCACATCGAACAGGGAAGGGGGCGTTTCAGGCATGGTGCGGTGCTTGATAGCACCGCCCGCGCCAGGGATGCCCGTCCTGTGAATCAGGGCTGCGGACAGAGCGGCCAGTTGCCCCCACAGATGTCGCGTTCGATGTAGTAGCCCCAGTCCGGGCTGTAGAAGGCGAAGTGCTCCGGCCCGCTGCCGCAGGACACGTACTTGGACCGGACCCGGCAGTGGATGTCCGGGTCGTACTCCGGGTAGAGGGCCTGGGACGTGGACTCCGTCGCGGCGGGCTCCGCCGTGGCTTCGTCCATGGCTCCACCGCAGCCCCCCATCAGCAGGGCGGCAAGGCACATCAAGGTCGCGCGACTCTGGGGCACGGGTCTCTCCTGGGGGCGGCGTCCGTCGCCGTGGCTGAGTCTAAACGGGGATGTTCTGAATTTCAGGGTGGGCCTGTTGACGCCCATGTGCGCATCTTTCTAGGTTCTCGGGAGCTGAGAATTCCCACGCCCCTGGAATCGAGAGAGACATGAAAAGGCTGCTGCTCTGTGCCCTGTCGCTGGCTGTCGTGGTGGGCTGTTCCGATGCGCCGTCCGGACAGCCTCTTGCGCAGGAGGGCTTCCAGGTCCTCCAGCACGACGCGACGACGCTGGAGGCCACGTACGGCTCCGGGGGCGCGGTGGTGCGGATGCTCGCGGTGGAGACGCAGGCCAACGTCGTCGAGGTGACGTACGACTTTGGCGACCCCGTCATCGGGTTCCACATCGACTTCAACCAGGGCGTGGGCCAATTCACACCGTCGGGCAGCCCGCTGGACGCGTCCCACTCGCACCTGCTCGCGTCGCTGTTGGAGGGGCTCGCCCACGCGCTCCCCGCGGAGGGCCGCACCCGCGTCGAGGAAGCCGCCGAGCGCCAGACGAGCTTCATGCAGATTGTCCCCGTGGGCGAGGTCCTCACGGCGTACGAGTACGTGTCCGAGCGCGGCTGGGTGCACCTCTCCTGCACCTGCAGCCGTCAGTACATCGGCTCCGGCTACTACCGCACGGCGGGCCGGGGCTGCGGCTGCACCGGTGGCTCGGGCAACGGCTGCAAGGGCCGCTGCGGCCAGGGCTGCGGCGTCACCAGCCTGCCGCGCTGCGTGGGTACCACGGCCTATACGCAGGACTGCGCCAAGCACGACTACGGCCTGGGCAGCTTCGCGGCGGCGTCGGATGACTACTCGTTCGCGCGCAACAACTGCAGCTGCAGCGGCGTGGGCTCTTGCAGTTGAAGAAGCGCGTCCTGACAGGTGTGGCGCTGGCGCTCGTCGCCGGGATGGCCCTGGGCTGCAACCGGGCTTCCGGGCCCTGTCCCGATGGCGCGCGGCTCCAGGGCCGCGCGCCGCCCGACGGCGTCCTCCAGTGGTGCGCCCGGCCTGATGGCCAGAAGCACGGCCGTTGGGCGGAGTGGCACGCCACCGGGAAGCTGAAGACGGAGGGCGCCTACGTCGACGGGAAGATGGAGGGCCGCTGGGTCACCTACTTCGAGGACGGCGTGAAGCAGTTCGAGGGTGACTACCGCGGCGGGCTCAAGCAGGGCCTGTGGACCC
Organism: Myxococcus sp. SDU36; assembly: GCF_030168875.1. NCBI lineage: Bacteria > Pseudomonadati > Myxococcota > Myxococcia > Myxococcales > Myxococcaceae > Myxococcus > Myxococcus sp. SDU36. The sequence goes on along the minus strand of NZ_CP077414.1, from coordinate 5,084,485 downwards.
TCTACTATGAGGAGGGCCCGAAGAACCGCGAGGAGCTCCATTCGCCCGGCGCCGGTCCGGTGAAGTGGACCGCCTGGCGCTCGGACGGCTCGAAGTGGGCGGAAGGGGCGCTGGCGGGACATCGCTCGCAGGGCGCTTATACGGAGTGGCACCCCAATGGCGCGCTGGCCGTGCAGGGCCAGTACGAGAAGGGGGAGAAGACGGGTGAGTGGAAGTACTGGGACGCCGCGGGCGCCGCCACGGACGTTCCGCAGGGCGACTTCGACAGCGAGTGACGTCACGTCCGCCGCCGTGGGACTCCTGCTGGCGGCGGGCGCGTGTGGTCCTTCTGTCGTCCCCGTCTCCCCGGAGACGCTCTCCCCGGCGCGGCGGGCCGTGGTGGGCGGCGCGGCCGAGCCGGGCTACGCCGCGGTGGCCGCCATCGTGCCCGTCTCCCCCTTCTGTGGTGAGCCTGACGAGGCGGCTCGCGTGCTCTGCACGGGCACGCTGGTGGCGCCCCGCGTGGTGCTGACGGCGGCGCACTGCGTGGAGAACACGGAGGCGCCGCGGGTGTTCTCGGTGGTGTTCGCCGCCGAGACAGCCCGCGCCTCCGCCGCGCAGCGCATCCGCGTGGTGGAGGGCCGGCTCCATCCCGCGTGGCGGCCGGGCGTGAATGACGTGGGCGTGTTGATGCTCGCCAGCGATGCGCCAGTCGCGCCGCTGGCCTGGGAGGCGCGCGCGTTTCCCGCTGACGGCGTGGGACGGGTGGCGCGGGTGGTGGGCTTCGGCATGGACGGGGAGGGGGGCTCGGGCCTGCGCCGAGGTGGCCTGTCCCGAATCACCTCGGTTGACGCGTTCGCATTCTCCATCGAAGCGGCGCCAGCGATGTCGTGCGGCGGGGACAGCGGCGGCCCGGTGTTCATTGAACAGGACGGCCTTGAACGATGGGTCGGTGTCACCTCGTTTGGCGACCTCACCTGCACCACGGGGACGAACACCCGCGTCGACGTACACGCGGATTTCATCCAGGCGGCCATTGACGACGCCGCTCACGACGCGCCCGTCCGGACGCCGGTGGACCTGGACGAGGATGCCTGCGCGCAGCGGTGCCGTGCGCATGGGGACTGCCCCGTGGGCATGGCGTGTGTCGCACGGGAGGACGGCACCCGGAGCTGCGCGGTGGCGGGGCTCGAGGCGGGCCACTTCGGGCCTTCCTGCACCAGCGCGCAGGGTGAACATCCGTGTGTGAAGGCGGGCTCGGCGTGCCGGCTGTGGCTGCCCTGCTCCACGCCGCGGGATGCAACAGCGCGGGGAGGGTGCGCGGCGGCAGGGGGCGGAAACCCCGGCCTGCTCCCGCTGGTGCTCCTGGCCCGGGCCTGGGGACGCGGCCGTCGCGCCAAGGGCGGGTAGGTCCGCGAGCGCCTTCCAGCCGCTGCTCGCCTGTCAGCCCCGCTGGCATGTTGTTTAACTGGGTGGTTTAATTTAGGGCGGAGGTCGTTATGGTCACCCCCATGGTTCAGCAACGTTCCGAGCAGCTCGACGCGGTCTTCCACGCGCTCTCCGACCCGACGCGGCGGGAGATGCTGCGCAGCCTGTCCTCGGGGCCGCGGAGCATTGGCGAGCTGGCGGCGCCGTTCAGCATGTCCTTCGCGGGTGCTTCCAAGCACGTCAAGACGCTGGAGCGCGCGGGGCTGGTGAACAGGTCGGTGGAGGGGCGCACGCACCGGTGCAGCCTCGCGCCGGCGCCGCTGGCCGGAGCGGCGGACTGGCTGCGCTTCTACGAGCGCTTCTGGAATGACCGGCTGGATGCCCTGGAGCGGGAGCTCCGCAAGCCCGAGCGCGGCGGCGCCAGGAAGGGCGCGCGGAAGGAGTGAGGTCCGCATGCGTCCCGTCGCCCCGCGGGCTGGGGGCACTCAGTGTCTGTCGTCTTCTCGCGGGGCATCACCCGTCCCGGGACGCGGGCCCCGTTGCTGCTTGAGCCGTTCGCGCGGCCAGACGAACAGCGCCATCCCGGCCAGGAACAGGAAGAAGAGGACGACAGACAGCACGAGCACGCCGCCGACGAGGCCCGCCGCCATGCCAGCCAGGCCCCACAGCAGGCCATGGGGAAAGCCCAGGACGGCCCCGATGACGGTGCCCACCGCCGCGCCCGCGTAGGCGAAGGGCTCGATGAGGTTCACGATGCGCTCCCACGTTGATGCTCGTCACGAGCCTGGGTGGGAGAACGCATGAGCAAGTCGCGACGCAAGGTGGTCCTCATCACTGGCGCATCCTCTGGCATCGGTCAGGCCTGCGCGGAGCTCCTGGGGGCGCATGGCCACGCCGTCCATGGTACCAGCCGCCATCCCCGCGCGGAGGGTGCCCACCACCAGATGGCTGTTTTGGACGTCACGGATGAGGATTCCGTTCAACGCGTGGTGGCGTCGGTGCTCGCGGCCGAGGGCCGGCTCGACGTGGTGGTGAACTGCGCGGGCTTCGTGATGGCTGGCGCGGTGGAGGATGTGTCCATTGAAGAGGCCCAGCGGCAGATGGACACCAACTTCTTCGGCGTGCTGCGCGTCTGCCGGGCGGTGCTGCCCACGATGCGCGCGCAGCGGTCGGGCCTCATCGTCAACATCAGCTCCATGGGCGGCGCCGCCGGGCTCCCCTTCCAGGGGCTCTACAGCGCCAGCAAGTTCGCCCTGGAGGGGCTGACGGAGAGCCTCCGGCAGGAAGTCGCCGCCTTCGGCATCGAGGCCACGCTGCTGCAGCCCGGAGATGTCCTCACGCGCGTGCGCGAGTACCGGCAGCGCGCCCGTCAGTCCGGTCCCGGGTCCGCCTACCAGGAGGCCTTCGAGCGCGTCATGGACCTGGTGGAGTCAGCAGAGGGCGCGGGCGTCCCTCCCGAGCAGGTCGCCCGGAAGCTCCTGTCCCTGGTGGAGCGCCGGCGCGTGGACGTGCGCTACTCCGTGGGGCACCTGTCGCAGCGCGTCGGCCTGGTGTCGAAGCGCCTGCTACCCGGGCGCACTTTCGAGCACCTCGTGATGGCGCTCCACGGCCTGTCGCGGCGCTGAGCGGGGTCCAGCGGGTGGCACATTCCTGACATAGGACTGTCAGGGGCGGGTCGCAGGATGGCGTCCACGAAGCCCCTTGGGTTCTCCCAACCCAGGGGTGTTCGCATCCCACCCCCAGGTGCCAACCGACATGATTCCCTTCTTGATGATGTTGCCGCTGCTCGTCCCCGCGGGTGCCAAACGTGGGCGCCCCAGCAAGGCACGGAAGGAGCGGGTGCTGCGTCCGGTGCCCCCACCCACGAAGGAATCAGGAAGCGCGCCGCCTGCCCGTGTCTCCTCGCGGCGGCGGAGCCCGCCGGCCCAGGTTCTGGGGCAGCGGGCCCTCAACCGGGCCCTGCTCCAGCGGCAGTGGCTGTTGCAGCGCTTCCGCACGGGCGTGGTGGAGGCACTGGAGCACCTGGTGGGGCTCCAGGCCCAGGCCACCCATCCTCCCTACGGTGGATTGTGGACGCGGCTGGAGGGCTTCCAGCAAGAGGCGCTGACCCGGCTCATCACCGAGCGCCAGGTGGTGCGCGCCGGGATGATGCGCGGGACGTTGCACCTGGTGACCGCGCGCGACTGCCTCGCGCTGCGTCCCGTGCTGCAACCCGCGCTCGACAGGGCGCTGAAGCACTCCTCCCATGGCAAGCAGCTGGCGGGCGTGGACGTCCAGGCGCTGGTGGCGCGGGGGCGGGCGCTGCTGGAGGCCCGTCCCAGTCCCCGCGGTGAGCTGGGCCAGCGGCTCCAGGAGCAGTGGCCCGGCCATGATGCGAGCGCCCTGAGCATGGGCTTCTCGAGCCTGGAGCCGCTCGTCGTGGTGCCGCCCTGTGGAACGTGGGGCCATGGCGAGCGGATGGTGTACGCCACCGCTGAGTCCTGGCTCGGCCAGCGCTTCGAGCCCGCCGCGCCGCCAGACGCGCTGGTGCCGCGCTACCTCGCCGCGTTCGGCCCCGCGAGCGTCAGGGATTTGCAGGCCTGGTCGGGCCTGTCACGCATGGGCGCTGTCCTGGAGCGGTTGAGGCCCGGGCTGCGCACCTTCCGTGACGAGCACGGCGTGGAGCTGTTCGACACCCCCGATGCCCGGAGGCCCGACCCGGACACGCCCGCGCCCGTCCGCTTCCTGTCCGAGTTCGACAGCGCGCTGCTGGCCCACGCGGACCGCACGCGCATCCTGTCCGATGCCGCTCGCAAGCGGGTCTTCACCCGCAACGGCATTGTGCGCGCCACCCTCCTCGTCGATGGCTTCGTTCAAGGAACCTGGCGCATCGAACGTGCGCGTGGCACCGCGACCTTGTGCATCACGCCCTTCGCGCGGCTGTCGCGTGAGGACCGCGCCGCGCTGAGCGACGAGGGCGCGCGGCTGCTCGCCTTCGCCGCCGCGGATGCCCGGCGCGTCGACCTCCGCTTCGAGCGGGTGGAGTGAGGGCACCGGGAGCAGACTTTCCCAGTCCCGCTCCATGCAAAAGAGCCGTGTCTTCATAAAACGCCATTTGTCTTTAATTCAAGATTTCCTGGTGATATCCGGCGCCCTCTTTCCCGCTTTGGGAGTGAGGAGGCACGTCGAATGGCACAGGGACACTCGGTGGTGGTGGGACGTGGCTGGGTGCTGGCGTTGGGACTGGGAGGTCTGCTGGCGGCATGTTCGCCGGCGGAGGAGGCGGGCTCCGCGGAGGTGAGGTCTCCAGAGGTGGCGTCGCGGGCGCAGGGGCTGGCGGCGCCCATTGGACGGAGCGTCACGCTGAGGGCCTGCTCGACGCAGCAGTTCGTGTCCGCGGACCAGAACCTCGCGAACACGCCGCTGATGGCGAACCGGGCCACGGCGCAGGACTGGGAGCAGTTCCAGGTGGTGGACGCGGGCGGTGGCCTGGTCGCGCTGCGCTCCGTGTCGTCGGGGCTGTACGTGTCGGCGGACACCAACCTGGGCGGACAGCTCGTCGCCAACCGGAACAGCGTCCAGGACTGGGAGCGCTTCGAGTGGGTGGAGTTTGGCGGCGACTCCGTGGGCCTGAAGGCGCGCAGCAACAACCTCTTCGTGTCGGCGGACACGAACCTGGGCGGGCAGCTCATCGCCAACCGCGCGTCGGCGGGGTGCTGGGAGTCCTTCTCCGTCAGCGTCATTGGCGGGGGCGGCGGCGGCTGGGTGGAGCGCTGGCGTGACGACTTCGACGGTAGCAGCATCAACGCCGCCAACTGGTTCGCCAATACCGGCGTCCATGTGAACAGCGAGCAGCAGCAGTACACGACGTCGCCGCGAAACATCGAGGTGAGCAACGGGACGCTGAAGCTCATCGCGCGGCACGAGTGGAACAACGGCTATCCCTTCACGTCGGGCCGCCTGGAGAGCGCGGGCAAGCGGGAGTTCGGGCACGGCAAGGTGGAGGCGCGCATCAAAATGCCGGTGGGCCCGGGGCTGTGGCCGGCGTTCTGGATGCTCGGCAACAACATCAACCAGGTCGGCTGGCCGGAGTGCGGTGAGCTCGACATCATGGAGAACGTCGGCTACGCGAACTGGACGTCGGGCGCGCTGCACGGGCCGGGGTACTCCGGCAACACGCCCATCAACCAGCAGTTCTTCCCGAGCTCGCCGGTGAGTGACTGGCACGTCTACGCCACGGAGTTCTCGTCCCAGGACATCAAGTGGTTCATCGACGGCGTGCTGCTGAAGACGGTGACCCGCGCCGAGGTCGAGCGCTACGGCCGCTGGGTCTATGACCGCCCCTACTTCATCATCCTGAACCTGGCGGTGGGCGGCACCTATCCGCACGGCGTCAACGGGGCGACGACGCCGTACTTCGGCGTGCCGCAGTCCACGCTGAACCACATCCGCGACACGGCGCCCGCGCTGGAAGTCGACTGGGTCCGTTATTCCCAGTGGCAGTGAGCCGGAAAGGAAAGGCGCCAGACGTCATGCGAAACGAGCGTGTTTTCCTCAAGTCCCTGGCCTTCGCGGCCCTGTGTGTCACCACTTTGCTGGCCTGCTCCGGCGCGCCGGATGAGGCGGCGCAAGAAGGAGCGCCCACCGGGAGCGCCGAGCAGGCGGCCCTCGCGACGCGCGTGGTGGGGTACCTGCCCACGTGGGCGGGGGACATCAATGCCCTCCAGTACGACAAGCTGACGCACATCAACTACGCCTTCGCGCTGCCCACCGCGCAGGGCGGCCTCACGGGGGTGAGCAGCAACGACGCGCGGCTGCGCTCGCTGGTGCAGACGGCGCATGCGCGCGGCGTGAAGGTGCTCATCGCCGTGGGCGGCTGGAACAACGGCGACGACAGCGGCTTCGAGCAGTTGGCCGCCAACGCCTCCACGCGCACCGCGTTCGTGAACAACCTCATCAGCTTCGTCAACGCGGCGGGGTTGGACGGCGTGGACCTGGACTGGGAGTACCCGGACCCGGGGCAGTCGGCGCAGAACTTCGCGGCGCTGGTGCGGGAACTGGGCGCGGCGCTCCGTGCGCGGGGCAAGCTGCTCACCGCGGCCGTCATCGCCAACGGCTACTACGGCGAGGGCATCCCCGCGTCGACGTTCAGCGACTTCGACTTCCTGAACATCATGGCCTACGACGGCGGCCATCCGCATTCGACGTATGAGTTCGCGGTGCAGTCGCTCAACTACTGGGTGAACCGCGGGCTGCCGCGCGCGAAGGCGGCGCTGGGCGTGCCCTTCTATGGCCGTTCGCCGTCGTCCTACGTCAGCTACGCGGAGCTGGTGGGGCGTGATTCCCAGGCGCCCTACAAGGACTGGGTGGGGGACGTGCAGTACAACGGCATCGCCACCATCCAGGCGAAGTCGCGCCTGGCGCTCCAGCAGGGCGGCGGGGTGATGATTTGGGAGCTGTCCCAGGACACGCAGGGCGCCACGTCACTGCTGAGCGCTATCGCGCAGGTGGTGCAGACGCCCGGCGGCGGCAACGTGTACCGGCTGGTGAACAAGCTGACGGGCAAGTGCGTGGACATCGACGGACCGAGCACGGCCGACGGCGCGCTCATCCACCAGTGGGCCTGCCACGGCGGCGCCAGCCAGCAGTGGGCGATGGAGTCCACCGACAACGGCTACGTGCGCTTCGTGTCCCGCCACAGCGGGAAGGCCCTGGACGTGCGGGACGTGAGCACGGCGGACGGTGCCCGGCTCCAGCAGTGGAGCTATTCGGGCGGCGGCAACCAGCAGTTCCGCGCCGTCTCCCTGGGCAACGGCTTCCACCGGCTGGAGGCGCGGCACAGCGGGAAGGTGCTGGACGTGGCGGACTGCTGGGCCCGCGGTGACGGCGCGGCCGTGCAGCAGTGGGCGTGGTCCAACAACGATTGCCAGCAGTTCCGGCTCGAGCAGCTCTGAGCCGGTGCGGGGAGGCGGCGCTCCAGCCGGGCCGGGCTGGAGCGCCGTCGTCTTCCCCAGGAAGGTGTGAGGCTCAGGCGTTGAGCGTGCTCTCGTCGACGCCGGCCTCGGCCATCAGCGTGGCCAGCGCGAGCTTGAGCTTGTCCTTCGCGCGAATCTCCAACTGACGGGCGCGCTCGCGGGAGAAGCCGAAGTGCTCGCCCAGCTCGCTGAGCGTCATCTCCGCGTCACCCATGACGCGCTGCTCGATGATGAAGCGCTCGCGCGGGTCCAGCCGGCGCAGGGCGCGCTGCACGAGCTCGCGGGTGAGGTTGGCCTGCTGCCGGTCGGCGACCTCGTCCACCGCGGAGGCGGACTCGGACTCCACGAAGTCCAGGTGCGTGGCGTCGCCGTCCTCGCCCATGGGCGCGTCCAGGGACAAGTCCCGGCCGCCCATGCGCTGCTCCATCTCGCGCACCTCGGAGGCCTTCACGTTCAGCTTGCGCGCAATCTCCTCGGCGTTGACGACGTTCGCGTCGCCGGCGCCCAGCTTCTCCAGCTCGCGGCGCGTGCGGGCCAGGCTGAAGAAGAGGCGGCGCTGCGCCTGCGTGGTGCCCAGCTTCACCAGGCTCCAGTTCTTGAGGATGCAGTTCTGGATGTACGCGCGAATCCACCAGACGGCGTAGGAGATGAGGCGGATGCCCTTGTCCGGGTCGAACTTCTGCACGGCCTTCATCAGGCCGATGTTCGCCTCCTGGATGAGGTCCGACATCTTCAGGCCGTAGGAGCGGTACTCGTAGGCCACCTTCACCACGAAGCGGAGGTTCGCCGTCACCAGCTGGTGGCCCGCGGCCAGGTCTCCGTCGCGGAAGCGCCTCGACAGCTCCTGCTCCTTCGGCTGGGTGAGCAGCGGGTACTGGTTGATCTCCGACAGGTAGGTGGAGAGCGAATCAGGGGAGGAGAAGGAGTTGGAAGCCTGCATGGTGTCTCTCGGGGAAAAAGAGATCTGGTTGGGGGACCGCGATGACGCTACGGGGGGTTGCCCTTTGCGACCCGCGTGCCAAAGGGTGGCACCATCGTTTCTAAGTGAATCCAGGGGTTTGCATCCATGCTGACCCATGCATAAGGGCGGTAATCGGTCGTTTTTACAGCCGGCCTCACGGAAGTCTTTTCCGAACGTTGACTGGCCAACGGGGCACCTGGCCTGGGGGGGCAGGCAGGTGGGAGCGGGCGTGCGGGGCCCTTCACGGAGGCCTGCTGTGTCGTGCCCGGTGCGTCGTCGCCACCTTGATGGGATGGGGGACCTCTTCCAGCTCTTCGCCGTCTCCGCCGTGGTGATGGGCGTGTCGCAGACGCTGTCCCGGGAGCGCATCTTCGCGCCGATGCGCGCGCGGCTGGGGGGCAAGGACTCCTGGCTGGGCTACCTGGTGTCGTGCCCCTACTGCGTGTCGCACTACGTGGCGTTCATCCTGGTGCCGCTCACGGGGACGGCCGTCATCCGGGTGACGGTGGGCGGCTGGCCCGGCTACGTGCTCAGCTGGGTGCTGTCCACGCTGCTCATCACCGTCATCGCGGCGTTCTTCCGGGTGGTGTTCTGGTTCGTGGATGAGACGCAGGGCCTGGTGAAGCGGCGCCAGCGCACGGAAGAAGAGGAGACGGCCACGCGGCGCCTCCATCGCGAGCAGGCGGAGCAGACGCTGAACCACCACGACCCTGATTCACAGGAGCCCTCACCGCCCGTGCCGCATTGATGCGATGCGTCGCGTGCCCTCTGTGTGGATCGACCTGGGGGAGGTGGGGAGGACGCAACTTCCCTCTGCAACCTTGAGAAGATGAGGAGAACACCCGTCCCCCACCGGGCAGGAGGTCCTCGTGAGCACCATCGACCGCAGCCGCAGCGCCGTCACCCCTCCGACTGTGAAGGCGCCCACGGCGGCTCCGAAGAACGCCCTGTTGGGCGGGGTGGTGGAGGCCATCAAGGGCGGCATCGCGGACGTGCCCCGCTTCATCGAGATGGGCAAGGACGTCTTCCAGGCCGCGCATGTGAGCGAGCTGAAGCGCCTCTTCGGCGGGGACGCGAAGCCGGACCGGATGAATGACGGGAAGTTCGTGGGCGCCAAGGGGCAGACGTTTCCGCCCGGCACGCCGCTGAAGGATGTCCCGGGCGTGACGCCGCTGGACAACCCGAACCCGTCGAAGACGATTCTCTACGTCAACGGCATCATGACGCCGACGTCGGGCCAGCTGAGTGAGATGCAGGCCATCGCGGAGACGGCGGACGCGAAGGTGGTGGGGATTCACAACGCGACGCAGGGGCTGGTGGCGGACCTGGCGCAGTGTGTGGGGGACAAGCTGGACAAGGGCCGCAACCCCGCGGTGGATACGCTGGCGGACACGCTCTACGGCGAGCTGAAGGCGGGCCGTGAGGTGCACCTGATGGGGTACAGCCAGGGCGGCCTCATCACCGCGCGGGCGCTGGATGACGTGGCGAAGCGGCTGCGCATCGAAGACGGCATGTCCCCGGCGCAGGTGGAGCAGACGCTGGGCAAGCTGAGCGTGGAGACCTTTGGCGCGGCGTCCACGCGGTATGTGGATGGGCCCAAGTACGTGCACTACGTCAACAACGCGGACCCGGTGCCCACGCTCACGGGCCTGGGCGGGAGCGTGGACCCGACGGCCTTCCTGAAGGACGCGGGCAAGGGCGCGGTGGTGCACCGGTTCACGGATGGGAATGCGAACCCCATCAGCAATCACATGCTGGACACGCTGTACATGAAGCACCGCGTGGACTTCGACCAGGCTCGGGCGGGGCAGTTCTAGTTCGTGAGGATTACACCGGCGTGAACTTCACGCCGGTGGCCTGGAGGCGCTCCAGGGCGTGTTTGATTTCCTCGGCGACGATGAGGGCGATGTCCCAGCCTTCCGTGCGGAAGACCTTGGCGTCGCCGACTTTCGTGGTGTCGATGCGCAGCCCCATCACGGACTTGTAGTCGCCAATTCGCTCTGGCTGCCCGTGCTCCGGCTTCCAGTAGCGCACCTCCTCTGACGCCTTGTCGTCAATGCAGCGGATGCGCTTCGTGGCCACGAGGATGAGGTACTGGTCCGGGTGGCTCTGGACGTCCACGGGGATGAGTTGCACGTCGTCGGGAGCCAGCTCCGCGAAGAGGGTGGCTACCCGGACATGAACGATAGGTGCAGCGCCGATGCCCGCCATGCAGAAGTCCAACCGCCTCCCGGGCGCGTCGACGGGAATCGTCAGACGGCCCGTAACACGGACAGGCTGTCCGGCCGCGAATAGGTAGGGGTCGTCCACCTCTTGACCTTGCTCGTTCAAGAGGTCTCCCAGGTCCCAGTTCTCGGCTTGCATGTCCTCTTTGAGCCTGAAGTAGCGCTTGGGCATGGTGGGCTTCCTCTCTACCTTACTTGCCCTGGGTCACGAGCCTGTGGAGGCTCGTTCCCTTCGTCGCGACTTCCTCGGCCAGCTCCTTGAGTGCGGCCGTTAGCGTTTTACGGCATGCAACCACGGTGCGGCACGTTCTTGTCGCATCCCAGAGTCTCTCGTAAACCGCCTCGTGGTAATCCTGCGGATGAGGCCCCTTGTGGCCAGGAACATCAACGATGTTCTCAGGGTCCTTCAACTCCATTCCGGCCTTCCTGAAGATCCTTCTGAACTCAGGCGTCCAGGGCCCGCCACGAGCGGTGGAGACACTGTTCTTGTCCGTGGCAAGGTGGTGCTTCTGGCTCTTTCCCCTTGAGCCCCCGCTGCTCCTCCCCTGGTTCGCCATGGCGACCGCGTGGGGGGCCAGCGCGATGGTGAAGCCCTCGGCCGCCATCGCCACCGACTCCACGCTTCCGATGGCCACGTACTGGTAGCCCGCCTGCGTCTCCACCGCGAGGGACGCCTGCGCCGAGCCCGGGAGTCGCGGTGCTTTCGCCGCGAGCCCCGCCGTATTGCCGAGTGCTGCCGTGGCCAACATGACGAAGATGCGTGCTGCGTTCTCTCCGAGGACTTCGCCGTACGCCTCGCCCGCCTCGCTGAGCTGCTCGAAGGTGGTGGCCCGGTCCGCCTCACGCACCAGCGCCACCCACCCGTCCAGAATGCGCCACACGGTGTCCACGCCCAGGTAGGCGATGGCCGTGGCCGTCAGCAGCGCTGCCAGCCCCTTGCTCACCGGTTCAGGGAGCGACCAGAGGAGCAGGTACATGCTGACGGAGGCACTCACCGTCGCCAGCAGCGCCTGCGGGTCGGCCATGTCCTCCAGCGCCTCGGCCGTCTCTTCCCACACCGAGTCCATGGCGATGGCCATGGCCAGCGAGTACTTGCCGTCGCTGGCCAGCAGCGGGCCTTCTGACAGCAGGCGCAGGCAGTCACCGGGCTGCGACTTACGCTTGCACCAGCGGCCATAGGCGCGCGTCAGTTCGTCATCCGCGTAGGCCCCCAGGAGACGCAGGCCGTCTGGGTCCTTCTCTTCGTTCTGGGGGATGAGCCGGGGGCCGCGCCCCTCGTACAGGTATACGCCGCTTCGCTCGGGAACGCCGAAGCGTCGGCGGGCCTCGCGCAGGGGATTGGAAAAGGGCCGCACATCCCGGGCGAGTTCCACCACGGCCGCCTCGAACTCGTCCTCGTCCAGCTCCACGGGCCCGGCCTCATCGTCCGTGAACGGCGTGTGGACCAGCGGAGGTCCCTCCCTGGTCTCCAGGCGCACGAGGCGCGTGGTCGAACAGCCCGTGACGGCAAGCGCCAGCACCAGCCAGATGACCGCATGCGCTCTCATTCAAGTCCTCGCTGGGCAGCGGGGCCCACGGGAGGTGGCGTGGCCCAGGTCCATCGACATTTCCGAAAGAGCGTGACGCGTGGCGCGGCGGGACAGGCGTGCCACCTTCGCCACCTGCTCTGGGTGGCAGTGTGCGAGGCGGGCGCTCGCGCCGCTCCGGACGAGAGTTCATGCCGGCGCTGAGCAGGGTGAGCCTCCGCGGTTGCTCAAGAGTCTGCCCCGCGAGTCCGGGGCGACAGGTCCTCCTTCCCCTCCGGCACGAAGCGCGTGGAGCTTCATGCCGGAAGGGCGGGCCAGAGGCGCTCACCGCGATGACTCTGGACACGCAATGCTCAGAATGGCCCCGCGCACACCAACTGGCCATCCAGGCATTCAGAGTGGCAGTCCGCGTTCTCGTCGCACGCCATCCCGAGGCAGGCGCCACCGCCGCAGAGGCCAAGCGGCCTGCAGGTGTTGGTCTGCCAAAAGGAGTACCGGTTGGACCAACTTGTGGTGCTGCGCGCGGGGTCGCACTCCAGGCAGATGTTGCTGGAGTTGACGGTCCCGGCGCTGTACGTCACGCCGCCGATGGTGCAACTGGTGGGCGAAGGCGGCGAACAGTAGCTCGACACCCCGTCACATGTGACGCTGGGAGGGTTCCCGGTCTGCGAGGCAGAGCAGGTGCTCATGCCCGAGCAACTGCGACTGGTGTTGTCGGAGCAGAACACTGTGACGTAGCAGCCGCTCGTGACGGCCTGCTCCTGGGTGTGCATGAGCGGGTCCTGCCCGTGCTCGGAGCCTGGACCGCAACTGGCAAGGGTCATCAGGACAGCGAAGACATACAGCTTCCGCATGGGATGCCTCGGGGTAGGGGGAGGTCGCCAGTTTTGAACTGGAATTGAGAATAAGGAAAAGGGAAATGAGTCGACCTGGTTCGTTGCTGGGTCTGACTTCATGGGCGGCTTCGTTGAGTTGCCGTGCTTGGGATATCCGCATCCGTTTGGTGTAATGAAGAAAGCAGAGCGGAATTGGGCCTGCCCCGGTTCCATTGGACGCCTGAGGTTCGCGGTGACGCGCTGCTTCGTCGCGCCTGCTGTTGGCGTACGTCAGTCCGACTGCACTATGAAATTTGGCGGTGCTGGCCGACCGGGTGTCCGGCAACGAAGGCATAGGGTTTGTCAACCTCCTGGCCTTGTTTGTCCACGGGGCCCCCCGGGTTCAGGTAGCGTGTGCCTGAATGTGGCACAAGTGCAATCGCAGGAGAGAACGGTGCTATCGAGACTGGTGATGCGAATCGGCATGCTCGGGGTCTTGTGGTTGCCGACAGCTCATGCGGAACCTTCGCGTGCATGAGCAGTGACTCCGTCACGGGCAAGACGCTGCTCTTCAATGCTCGCCTGGGGCCGTTCTGTGGCTGATGCCTCGTGGGCGCGGGATGCTGCCTTGGTGGCAGAGGCGCTCAATTTGCTGACGGTGCTGGCTGCGCCTCGCCTCTATGCGAGGTGGTGCACGCAGGCTTCGCCCGAGGAGCTCCGTGCAGCGCTCCAGTCCCGTATGGCTGCGCTCACTGCTTTCTGCGCGACGGCGCAGGGGAGTCTGGATGCGGACCGCTTCCGGGCTGCAGCCCCCAAAGTGCAGACGCTCGCTGAATCTTTGGAAGGCGCTCCTCCCGGCATCCTCATGGAGCCCGGTTGGAACGCTCAGGCCCGCGAGTGCTTGGCCGCGCTGGGTGTTCCAGCGCCTCCCGAAGGGTGGGAGTCCTTCGAGGGGTGGTGTGTCGGCGGCGCGTGAGAGGGGCTGCGTTCAAGGTGCTCGACTCTCACTTCTTGCAGGACAAATCGTACCCGGTGTTCCAGGTCCGGCCATCCAGCGAGTACTGGCCACGCATGTTCATCATGCCTGGCGAAACGACATGCTCTGTGTCCCGGATTCTCATCTCGCCCATCGGGCCGCTCGACTCCCCGAGCCAGGTGATGCCATCCGTGGACAAAGCCTTGGCGTGACCGCCCAGGTTGTCGACGATGACATTCACCCACTTGCTCGATGCTGCGTCGAACGTGCGGTACGAGGTGAATTTGTATTTGTACTCGCCGGACAACACCGCGAAGTCGGTTCGCAGCCATGTCTTGTCGAGGTCGGGCCTGACATCCAGGGTGACCTCGCTGGGGCTCGCGCCACCTGGCCCATGGACCGAACCGGTGCAGGTCCACGTCCCCGCCAGGGCCTTGGCGGAGTCAACCCGCGCGGACTCGACCGTTGAGGTCGAGGCTTCCGCAGCGACAGCGCTGGGGGCAGCGGCAGGCGCCTGCCCGCCCATTGGGACAGCCGTGGGGTCTTCCGGCCACTTCGAAGCGCTGCCTCGACATCCGAGCAGACCGGCAATGGCGACGAACATGAAGGCGGACGGACGTATGAACATGCATTCCTCGGGCAGAGCAGTTGTGCAGCCGAGTTGCATCTAAGGCGGTCAATCGCCATGCGGATAGAGCGCCGTTTACGCCCGATTCGGCGGATCCTACGGTGCTCTTGGTTGGAGCGGGTCAACTCCCAAGCGCGAGCTCGGAGCGCCAGCCAACGCCGAGCAGCAGAAACCCGCGGAGCGATGTCCATGCATCGTTGAACCTGCTCACGCAGACCGAGCCAGCGCGACGGCGTCAGGACCCGCGGGGAAACGGAGCTGCTCCGACGTGTCGTTCGCGGCGAGCCAGACCGCTTCGGCCACGTCGGACTCGCGCGTCACCGCGGCCGGCTGTCCGAAGGAAGCGAAGATGCGCTGTGCGAAAGGCGCATACGGCTCAGGAAACAGCCCTTCCATGCGAGGGCCGCCGTTGCTCGTGAAACGGGTGCTCGGGCAATAGCCCGGCTCGACGAGCTTCACGCGCAGGTTGAAGGCTTCGAGCTCGAACGCGAGCGACGCCGTGAACCCTTCGATGGCCACCTTGCTCGCGGTGTACACCGCCACCAGCGGCATCGGCGACAGCGTCGCGCTGGACGTCACGTTCACGACCACTCCTGACTTGCGTGCGCGAAACAGGGGCAGCACCGCCTGTGTCATCGCCATCACCCCGAAGACGTTGGTCTCGAACACGTCGCGCACCGTGGCCATCGGCGTCGCCTCGAAGGCCCCCATGAGCCCGATGCCCGCGTTGTTGACGAGCACGTCGATGGGGCCGCTCGCCTCCAGCGCCGCCGCGATGCTCTCGGGGTTCGTCACGTCGAGCGGCACCACGCGCAGCCGCTCCGACCGGGGGAGGACGTCCTCGCGTGGCGTTCGCATGGTCGCGACCACGTTCCAGCCCTGCGCATGGAAATGGCGCGCGGTCTCAAGTCCGTAGCCGGAGGAGCAACCCGTGATGAGCACCGTCTTCATGACAACCCTCCCACGTTGAGCTTGCCGCCGAGGGGCACTTCGTCCTGATGCCGAGTCTCTCCAGTGACGAGCGGGGCGAGAAGCGCCTGCGCCCGTGGGCCCGTGCCGCTCGTCGCGGTGAGCAACAGGGCCGCCAGTTCATCACCGCGCCCCGGGAGCGCAGTCATTGGCGCCCGGAATCCGTACGTTGCTTTCATGTCGACTCCTTGCATTGCCGCGATTCGCGCGGCGTCGATAATCCCAAGGTACTTGCGGCCGACAGGACGCTCCACCATGTACAGTCCGTATTTCTTTCGCGAGCGTCCGGGCATACAGTACCGCGCCACCTCTCTACCCATGACCGACCCTCTCTCGGAAGTCATTGCCCTGCTTCAACCCCGAGCCGTCTTCTCAAAGGGCATCAGCGGCGCGGGCCGCTGGGGTGTTCGCTACTCGGACTTTGGCCAGCCGAGCTTCTGCGCCGTGCTCGAAGGGCGCTGCCGACTCGCTGTCGACGGCCAGCCCGCCATCACGCTCGAGGCAGGCGATTTCGTGCTCCTGCCGGCGACGCCGGGCTTCGCCATGTCCGGCTTCGAACCGGTGGCACTCCAGCGAATCAATCCCAAGACGACGCCCGCGCCGAAGGGGGAGGTGCGGCACGGCACGCGTGGCGGCCGTCCTGACGTGCGTCTGCTCGGCGGATACTTCATCTTCGACTCCCCTGACGCGGCCCTGATGGTGTCGTTGCTTCCGGCCATGGTGCACGTGCGAGGCGTGGAGCGGCTTTCGGTGCTGGTGCGACTCGTCGGCGACGAGACGGGCGAGCAACGCTCGGGCCGCGACCTCGTGCTCTCGCGCCTCGTGGAGCTGCTGCTCATCGAGGCGCTGCGGTCGACATCGAGCGACGACGCGCCCCCGGGGCTCCTGCGCGGCCTGGCGGATGCGCGGCTCGCACCCGCGATACGGCAGATGCACGGCCACCTCACGCGGCAGTGGACGGTGGCACAGCTCGCGAAGAGCGCGGCGCTCTCGCGCTCGGCGTTTTTTGAGCGCTTCACGCGCACCGTGGGGCTGCCCCCGATGGAGTACCTGCTGGACTGGCGGATGGCCGTCGCGAGGGGGCTGCTTCGCCGCCGGGAGCTCGCCATCGCCGAGGTCGCCGAGCGCGTCGGGTACAGCTCGGCGAGCACCTTCAGCACGGCGTTCAGTCGACGTGTGGGCCAGTCTCCGGGACGCTATGCACGGGCAAGCTAGTCGGTATGCCCCGCATCGGAGCCTGTGCTCGGGCGTGATGGCTCACCAGAGCGCCTGCTGGCGCAGCAGCTCCGCCAGCGGGTGAGCGCCCAGCCCGTGCGCGTCGAAGAGCCGGCCCGCGGCCTCGTGCGTGGGGTTCCTCCACGCGATGCGCTCCGGTCCGTCCTCTTGGGTGTTGCCACACAACAGCAGCGAGGCCCGCAGGACCTCGGCCGACGGGAACAGCGTGTGCTCGAAGAGGAGCGGATTCTGGCTGGTGAGGAACACCTGCCGCGCCCCCAGCGCCCGCATGCACGCCTCCACCCAGCGCGGGTGCAGGCCATTCGCCAGCTCATCCGCGATGGCGAAGTCCTCGTTCACATCCAGGTAGTACAGCAGCGACAGCAGCCGCTTCTGCCCGAAGCCCAGCGCCTCATGCGTCATCACCCGGCCGTCGCGCCGTGTGAACTCGAAGCCGAAGCCCCCAAAGCCCACGCGCCCTCCGTTCTCGAACGAGCGCTTCTCCAGCACCTCCACTCGGAAGCGGCCCGCCTCGAAGCCCGCCAGCGCCACGAACTTCGCCAGGAAGCTGCCTTCTCGCGCGTCGTGGGTCAGCTCCAGCACGTCCGTGACCGACGGCTGCTCCATCCGCTCACGCAGCCACCCCGGCATCCACGTGGGCAGCGCCATCAGCCCCAGCGGGAACACTTCGCCGTCCCGCACCTCCATGGCGTAGCGGATGGCGCCGATGCGCTCGAACATCCCCAGCGCCTCATCGAACCGCTGCGGCGCCAGCAAGAAGGTACGGCGCAGCAGCTCCTTGAGCCGGTCTTTCATCCCCGCGTCGATGTACTGCGCCGTCATGAACAGCAGCGTCCACACCGACCGGTCCAGCAGCGACCAGTGCATGCTCCGCGACCACACCGCCTCGCCGTCCACCTTGCAGTCCATGCCCGCCGCGTCCGCGCGCATCACCAACCTGGCCGACGGTGAATGGAACCGAACGTCCACCTCGATGCGCGGGTGCAGCGAGGACTCCAGCGCCGGCGTGCGCAGCGTCATCAGCGCGGCGCCCTTTCGCGGCGGCGCCTCCGCGTCCGGCGCCGGCGCGTTCTGCTCGTTCCGGACGAAGACGTGCAGCTTCATGCCCGGGAACGCCAGTTCATACTCCAGCGCGAACGGCTCGTGGAGGAGGCCGGAGAAGTCCGACCCCAGCACCGTGGAGATGAGCTCCAGGAGCGTCGTCCTGCCGGTGCCGTTCTCTCCCAGCACCAGGTTGTGCGACGGGCTGAACACCAGCGAGGTGCCAGGGGCGACGTTCCGGTAGTGGTGGACCTCGAGCCGCGTGAGCTTCATGGGTCTCCTCGGCGCGCAGCATGGCCAGGGTGGGCGCGTGGAGGAACCACGCAATGTCACGGAATGTCCACCTCCCTTCGTATGTAGAGGGCGCCCGAGCCCCTCCCTGGCCGAAAGCCGCATGACGCGGTGCGGGCCAAGGTGGAACGTGAGGTGGAGCCAGACCTCGTCTATACACTCCACCGGCTCTGCGACCCTTCCCGGGTCGGAAAGGATGAAGTGAGGACGATGAAGAACCAGCTTCTCGGCTGTATGGCCTCCGCGCTCATGACCCTGTCGGCGATGCCCGCGCTGGCGCAACTCAAGCTGCCGGCCCCCAGCCCCGCGGCGAAGGTGATGCAGGAGGTGGGCGTCTCGGAGATTTCCGTCGAATATTCCAGCCCCGCCGTGAAGGGCCGGAAGGTCTGGGGAGAGCTGGTCCCCAACGACAAAGCGTGGCGCAGCGGCGCCAACGCGGCGACGAAGATTACCTTCAGCCACCCCGTCACCTTCGGCGGCAAGGCCGTCCCGGCGGGCTCCTACGCCATCGTCAGCCTGCCCTCGCAGAAGGGCTGGAAGGTGATGCTGAACTCGGACCTGGGCCTGTGGCGGGGCGGCGCGCCCTATGACGCCTCCAAGGACGTGGCCTCGGTGAACGCCACCACCACGGCGATTCCGGCGCGCGAGCGCCTGACGTACCTCTTCACCGACACCACGGACACCGGCACGCGACTGGACCTGGAGTGGGAGCAGCTGCGCGTCTCCGTGCCCATCACCGTGGACACGGCGGCCCTCGCGAAGGCCAACCTCGAGCAGGCGGAGAAGAGCACGGCCAGCATGCACGCGAGCGCGGCCTCCTACGTGGCGGAGAACAGCAAGGACTACGCCGCCGCGCTGAAGCACGCCGACGCGGCCGTGGCCGCCAACGCCACCTGGTACACCCACTGGATTCGCGCGGACGTCCTGTCGCGCATGGGCAAGTACACGGAGGCCCGCAAGGCCGCGCAGGCCGCGTGGGACCTGGGGCAGAAGGACAAGAACTTCCCCTACCGTGACCGGGTCTCCAAGGCGCTGGCGGAGTGGAAGAACAAGAAGTAGCCCGCTGCGCTCCCGGGGCTCCTCAACGACGGAGGGGCCCCGTCAGGAGCCGGCGGTAGAGCGCCTCGTAGCGGTCGACGGCGGGCTCCTTCTGGAAGCGCTCCAGGACTCGCGCCCGCGCGCGTTGTGAGAAGCCCTGCCAGCGCTCCGCGTCCTCGACCAGCGTGAGCACGTGCCGGGCCATGGCCGGGACGTCGCCCAGCGGCGCCAGGAAGCCTGTCTCGCCGTGCGTGACGAGCTCCGGGATTCCGCCCAGGTCGCTGGCCACCACGGGGATGCCGCAGCTCAGCGCCTCCAGCGCGGCGAGCCCGAAGCTCTCCTGCTCGCTGGGGAGCAGGAAGACGTCGGAGGCGGCGAGCAGCTCCTCGAAGCGGTCCTGCTTGCCGAGGAACGCGACGCGGCCCTCCAGGCCCTTCTCCCGCAGCATCCGCTCCACGGGCGAGCGCTCCGGGCCGTCTCCCACCATCACCATCCGGCAGGGGCGGTGGCGGTGGACCT
This sequence comes from Myxococcus sp. SDU36, assembly GCF_030168875.1. Classification (NCBI taxonomy): domain Bacteria; kingdom Pseudomonadati; phylum Myxococcota; class Myxococcia; order Myxococcales; family Myxococcaceae; genus Myxococcus; species Myxococcus sp. SDU36. The sequence goes on along the minus strand of NZ_CP077414.1, from coordinate 5,064,899 downwards.
CGGTGAAGATGGCGGCCACGTCGGTGATGCGCTTCACCGGCCGGAAGTTGGAGACGTGGACGAGCACCGGCTCGTGGTCGCGCAGGGCCGGGAAGAGCGCGCGCAGGCAGGCGCGGTCTCTCACCGGTGCATAACGCGCGGTGTCCACGAAGTTGGTGATGACGTCGATGGGGACGCTCTCTGGGATGTCGAAGCCCCGCCACGTCGCGCGGCGCAGGTAGGCGGACGGCACCGTCACCGCGTCGCTGCGCATGATGGAGAAGCGCGTAATCGGCAGGTAGCTGGGGTCGATTCCCACCAGCGTGGTGTCCGTCCCGTGCAGCGTGGTGACGACGCGCGGCGCCCTGTGGCCCAGCACCTCGCGCGCCATCCACGCGGCGGTGGCGTGCGGCACCGCGTAGTGGACGTGCAGGATGTCCAGGCGCTCGTAGCTGGCGACCTCAATCATCTTGGACGCCAGCGCGATGGGATAGGTGCTGGACTGCTGGAGCGCCGGGTAGTCGCTCTCCGTCACCTCGTGGAAGACGACCTTCCGGTTCGCGCCATGGAGGCGTACCGGCAAGTCCCGGGCGATGAAGTGGACGCGGTGGCCCCGGTCCGCCATCGCGAGGCCAATCTCCGTGGCGACCATGCCGCTGCCACCGAAGGTCGGAAAGCAGGTGATGGCCACGTTGAGCGGGGCGTTCATGGGCGCGCCGGGAAGAACAGGGGCCGGGCGAAGCTATTCCTGCGGAAGTGGTCGAGCGGGTCGGCCAGTCCCAGCGTCTCGCGGAGGACGTAGGGCTCGCCGTGGGTGACGCCAATCCGCGCGCCATAGAAGCGATCCCTGGCCTCCAGCGACGACAGCGACAGCGGTGAACCCACCAGCGTGGGCGGTGCGTCCGGGCGGGGCTGCACCTGACTGGCGTAGCAGTGCACCGCCGCCAGCTTGCGCTCGTAGACGGCGGAGACGTCCACGACGACGCTGGGCTCGGCCAGGTGCCGCAGCGGGTAGTAGAGGACCTGCCGCGGCGTGAAGGGCTCCGCGGCGGGCTCCGCGTCGAACTTGCGCACGCCCGCGAAGAAGAGGGCGCGCGTCACCAGCGCACTGGCCGCCTCGTGGTCCGGGTGCCGCTCCTGCTCCCACGGCACCACGACGAGCTCCGGACGCAGGCGGCGCAGCGCCTCCACCACGCGGGCCACGGCGGCGGTGCGGGCGCGCTCGGGCTCGGGCGTGTCGAAGCCCGCCCACGGATTGAGCCAGCCGTCGGGCAGCTCCAGGTTCTCCCGGTGGGCCAGGCCCAGCGCGCGGGTGGCGGCCTCCGTCTCCTCCGCGCGGGACTGGAGCGTGCCGCGCGAGCTCTTCTCGCCGCGCGTCAGGTCGACGATGCCGGTGCGGTAGCCACGGGTGGCCATGCTCGCCAGCAGCCCGCCGCAGAACAGCTCCACGTCATCCGGGTGGGGGCCGAAGGCGAGCACGTCGATGCCGTAGGCGGTGCCATTCGCGCTCATGGCGTCAGGTCCTTCGAGTCACCGGAGAAGGGGACACACGCGTCCAGCACCAACCGGGTGAAGGCGCGCGTCCCGATGCGGCAGGCGAAGTAGGGCAGCCCGAGGACGCGCTCCTGGGGCGCGTCCTCCGGGAAGAGGAAGGTGCGCAGGCGGTCCACCTGTTCGGCCGCCGTGGCATCGCGCCGGGCGAGCGCGCGGCGGTAGCGGCCCGTCAGCCGGGACACCGCGACCCGCACCGTGCCCTGGGTGCGGCGCAGCGCGTCCTGGAGGTTCGCGTCCACCGCCGACACCTGTCCGGCGACGCGCTCCAGCTCGGAGGAGAACGCGCCGAAGAGGCGGGCCTCCAGGGCCTCGGGCGTCTCCAGCGACTCCGGTGCATCACGCGTGGCCAGCCGCGTGAGCAGCGTGTCGCGCGGCACGTTCACCTCATCGGGCTGGAGCCCCACCTTGCCCAGCCACCGGCGCGCGCGGTCATCGAGCACGCGGAAGCGGGCCCGGGGAATGGCGAGCGGCATCGGCCGGCCCGCGTGGGCGTACAGCGGCGCCAGTTGCGCGAAGTAGGCCAGCTCGCCCGGGCCACCGACATACGCGGCCGTGGGGAGCCAGGTGTCCTGGAGGAGAGGACGCAGCAGCGCGGACGTGGTGAAGCGCAGCGGCTCTCGCTCCAGGGCCGCGTGCAGCGCGTCCTGGGTGATGGCGCTTTGCTCCGGGTGGCCCACCAGACTCCAGGCGCCCGCTTCCACCGGGTCCAGCCGGTAGCGCGGGCCATCGAGCGCATCCGGAGAGAAGAAGCTGAGCGGCGAGCCCGGGCGGACGTGGACCTGCACCGTGTAGCCCGCGCGGGTGAGCGCCTCCGCGCGGGCCGCGAGCACGGAGGAGAGTGCCTCCGCTTCCTGGAGGGCGAAGCGATGCACGGGCGCGGCCAGCGGCGCCAGCCGTGCGTCTCGCGGGTCGAGGAAGACGAGTCCCTCGTCTGCGAAGAGGGACGACAGCACGTCGGTGAAGGCGCCCGCGAGCGTGGCTTCGGGACGGTAGGCCCGCTCCAGCAGGGTGAGGAACTCCTCCGCGTGGGGTTCTGCTTCCAGCTCGGCGCGGAGGGTGGCCAGGGCGGGGAGGACGCTCGGTCCCAGGTGGCGATGGGCGATGGGCGCTCGAGACGCTGCTGCATCCGGAAGCTCGAGCGCCAGGCGACAGGGCCCTCCGGCCGGGCGTGGGAGGACACAGTGGTCAATCTCCGGGAGGTCGTGGTCCTCCGTCTGGAGCCAGAAGACGGGAACACAGGGCCGGCCGGTTTCTTCCCGAAGCGCGCGCGCCGTGACGATGGCGGACGCCGCCTTGTAGAGCGTGTACAGCGGGCCCAGGAAGAGGCCCATCTGCTGCCCCGTCACCACCGCCACGGTGCCGGGCCGCGCGAGCAGCGCGAGGTTTCGCTCCCGGGCGGCACTGGGCGCGAGGCGCGCGTTCTGCGCGGCGAGGACGTCCATCAGCGCGGGCGACACCGTGCGCGACGCGGCGGCGGCCACGGCCCGCGCGCGCGCTTCACGGTGTCGATAGTCGTCGGGAAGGAAGGAGAGCGCGGACGCATCTCCGCGAAGCCACGCGGTCGAGAACGAGGACGTCACGGCATGTCGTGATAACAGGTCACGGCGGGCGCGCCACCGGAAGTGCATGCTCGCACGTCGTGTGCGGCCGTGGCGGCGGGTGTCATCCCGGAGCGAACGTGAGCCGCGCGCGAGGAAGAGGCCTGTTATAGGGTCCGCCCGAATGCGGAACCTGCTCCTCGGAATGACACTGGCCATGAGCCTTGGAATCGGGTCGACGGCGGTGGCGCGGCCTCCCCGGCAGCTCCATGCGGGTGAAATCGCGGCGGGCCTGAAGCGGCTCGGCGTGACGGGCAGCGTGCTCTATGTCGCGGCCCACCCGGACGACGAGAACACGCGCTTGCTCGCGTGGCTGGTGGGAGAACGTGGCCTGCGCGCGGGGTACCTGTCCGTGACGCGCGGCGATGGTGGGCAGAACCTCATCGGCACCGAGCAGGACGCCCTGTTGGGGCTCATCCGCACGCACGAGCTGCTCGCCGCGCGGAGCGTGGACGGCGCGGAGCAGTTCTTCACGCGGGCGCGGGACTTCGGCTACTCGAAGAGCGCGGAAGAGGCGCTGCGCATCTGGGGACATGAAGCGGTGCTGGCGGACGTGGTGCTCGCCATCCGCCGCTTCCAGCCGGACGTCATCATCACCCGCTTCACCACGAAGCCGCCGAACCACGGCCACCACACGGCCTCCGCGCTGCTGGCGGCGGAGGCCTTCATCGCCGCCGCCGACCCGAAGCGCTTCCCGGAGCAGCTCTCCGAGGTGAAGCCGTGGAAGGCGGACCGCCTGCTGCAGAACGCCTCCTCGTGGTGGTTCAAGCCCGACGAGGACCTGTCCCGCTACGTGAAGCTGGAGGTGGGCGGCTACGACGCGTTGCTCGGGCGTTCGTGGGGCGAGGTGGCCGCGGAGAGCCGCAGCCAGCACAAGAGCCAGGGCTTCGGCCAGGCCGCGGACCGGGGCCCCAGCGCGGAGTACTTCACGCCGCTGGCGGGGACGCTCCCGAAGCGCGACGTGTTCGAGGGGCTCGACTTCTCCTGGAAGCGCTGGAAGGACTCCGCCGCGGTGTCCCGCGCGGTGGCCGCCGCGACGAAGGCGTTCGACGCGCGCGCCCCTCACCGCGCCCTGCCCGCGCTCGTCCGCGTCCACGAGGCGCTGACCGCGCTGCCGGACACCCACCCGTGGAAGGCGCCCAAGCTGCGTGAGACGGAGGCGCTCATCGCCGCCTGCGCGGGCCTGTTCCTGGAGGTGCGCGCCGCCGCGCCCATGGGCATCCCGGGGCTGCCGGTGGCGTTGGACGTGGTGGCGCTGAACCGCTCGCCCGCCGCCGTCGAGTGGGTGGGGCTGACGCTGCCGGGCGAGAAGCCCGAGGCCGTGGGGAAGGCGCTGGGCGCGAACGTGCCCATGAAGCTGTCGCGCACGGTGACGCTGCCGGTGACGGCGCCCATCTCCACGCCCTACTGGCTCCGCGAGCCCGTCACCGGGGGGCTCTACACGCTCGAGGGCGAGGACCGCGCGCTCACCGGCCAGCCGGAGGGCGTCCCCGCGCTGTCGGTGGCGTTCGAATACCAGGTCGCGGGCCGGCGCTTCCGCGCGGTGCGTCCGGTGGTCTACGTCTGGACGGACCCGGTGCGCGGCGAGCTCTACTGTGACTTCGAGGTCGTCCCGCCCGTCACCGCCACGCTGGCGCAGGACGTGCTCATGTTCCCCAACGGCGAGCCCCGCGCCGTGCCGGTGGTGCTGGCCGCGGGGATGGACCAGGTGCCGGGCACGGTGCGGGTGGTGGCGCCGCCCGGCTGGCGCGTGGAGCCCGCGTCGGTCGAGTTCAAGCTCGCGGCGCGCGGAGACGAGCGCACCCTCACCTTCCAGGTGACGCCGCCTCGGGGGGCGACCCAGAAGGGTGACCTCTCCGTGGAGGTCGACGTGGGGGACCGCGCCTGGTCCTGGCGTGCCCGCTCCGTGTCCTATCCCCACATTCCGCCGCTGACGGTGCGCCAGCCCTCCACGGCCACGGTGGTGCCGCTCTCCCTGGCCATGAAGGGCAAGCGCATCGGCTACATCCCCGGGCCGGGCGACCGCGTCGCGGAGAGCCTGAGCGCGGTGGGCTACGAGGTGACGCTGCTCCCCGAGGAGCGGCTGGCCCGGGAGAAGCTGGAGCGCTTCGACGCCATCCTCGTGGGCGTGCGCGCCTTCAACGCCAACCCGCACCTCATCGTCCACCGGGAGCGGCTGCTCCAGTACGTGGAAGGCGGCGGGCGGCTGGTGGTCCAGTACAACACCAACAGCCGCGTGGGGCCACTCACGTCCTTCGTCGGGCCCTATCCGCTGGAGCTTGGCCGCGAGCGCGTGACGCATGAGGCGGCGGTGATGACGCCGCTGCGCGCCGATGAGCCGCTGCTGCGCGCGCCCAATGCGCTGACGGCCGCGGACTTCGAGGGCTGGGTGCAGGAGCGCGGCCTCTACTTCGCGTCGTCGTGGGACGCTCGCTACCAGCCTGTCTTCGCCATGCACGACGCCGGCGAGGCGCCGCTCCAGGGCTCGCTGCTGGTCGCCCGCCACGGCAAGGGCACGTTCGTCTACACGGGCCTCGCTTTCTTCCGTCAGCTCCCCGCCGGGGTCCCCGGCGCCTATCGCCTGCTAGCCAACATCCTCTCTCAATGAGCACCGCCCCCAACCTGACCCCTCGTGAGCCCGTCGGCGACGCCCCCGCGCACCGGCCCGAGCTCGATGACGCGCCGCCGCTGCTGGGCTCGTGGCGCAACATCTACCTCCTGGTGCTGGGCACCTTCGTCCTGTTCGTCGCCCTGTTCTGGGTGGTCACCGAGGTGTACGCGTGACGGGGCTCGACTGGCTCGTCCTGGGCGGGACGATTGCGTCCATCGTGGCGTGGGGCCTCTGGAAGTCCCGAGGGACATCCACCAGCGACGAGTACCTGCGCGGCGGCCGTGAGCTGAAGTGGCCCACCATTGGCCTGGGCGTCATGGCCACGCAGGCCAGCGCCGTCACCTTCCTCTCCGTCCCCGGGCAGGCCTACGAGGACGGAATGCGCTTCGTGCAGTTCTACTTCGGACTGCCGATCGCGATGGTCATCATCAGCGCCGTCTTCGTGCCCATCTACTACCGGCTGAACGTCATCACCGCGTACGAATACCTGGAGTCGCGGTTCGACCTGAAGACGCGGCTGCTGGGCGCCTTCCTCTTCCTCATCCAGCGCGGGCTGGCCGCGGGCATCACCATCTACGCGCCGGCCATCATCCTCTCCACCATCCTCGGCTGGCCGCTGGAGCCCACGGTCATCGCCATGGGCGCGCTCGTCATCCTCTACACGGTGACGGGCGGCTCCAAGGCGGTGAGCCAGACGCAGAAGCAGCAGATGGTGGTGATGATGGGCGGCATGGTGGTGGCCGCCGCGGTCATCCTCTGGCGCTTGCCGGAGCATGTGTCGTTCGGCAAGGCGGTGGACGTCGCGGGCGCGTTCGGCCGGATGAACCTGGTGAGCTTCGACTTCGACATGCAGGACCGCTACAACTTCTGGTCCGGCATCACGGGCGGGCTGTTCCTGTCACTGTCGTACTTCGGCACGGACCAGTCCCAGGTGGGCCGCTACCTGACGGGCCGCTCCATCGCCGAGAGCCGGCTGGGGCTGCTCTTCAACGGCGTGCTGAAAATCCCGATGCAGTTCCTCATCCTCTTCGTCGGGATTCTCGTCTTCGTCTTCTACCAGTTCAGCACGCCGCCGCTGCTCTTCAACGAGACGCTGCGCACCCGCGTGCAGGGCACGGCGCAGGCGGCCGAGTACGCCGCGCTGGAGACGAAGTGGGAGCAGGTCCAGTCCGGCAAGCGCGTGGAGGTGGAGCGCTATCTGTCCGCCGTCGAGTCGGGCGACGTGGCGGCCGGCGAGGCGTCGCGGGCGCTGCTCCAGGGCGCGGCGCAGCAGGCGAGCGCGGTCCGGCAGGAGGCCAAGGACATGGTGGCGCGCGCGCTCCCGGGCGCGGAGACGAAGGACTCGGACTACATCTTCATCGCCTTCGTGAAGCGCTGGTTGCCCAGCGGGCTGTTCGGGTTGCTCATCGCCGTCATCCTGTCCGCGGCCATGAGCTCCATCGCCAGCGAGCTGACGGCGCTGGGGACGACCACGACGGTGGACTTCTACCGGCGGGTGTTCCAGCCCGGCGCCTCGGACCGGCACGTGCTGGTGGCGTCCAAGCTGTTCACCGTGTTCTGGGGACTGGTCGCGGTGGCCTTCGCGACCTTCGCGTCGCTCCTGGACAACCTCATCCAGGCCATCAACATCCTGGGCTCCATCTTCTACGGGACGGTGCTGGGCATCTTCCTGGTGGCCTTCTTCGTGAAACAGGTGCGCGGCCACGCCGTGTTCGCGGCGGCCGTCATCTCCCAGGCGTCGGTGATTGCCCTCTTCTTCCTCTCCGACGTGGGCTACCTCTGGTTCAACGTCATCGGCTGCACGCTGGTGGTGGTGCTGAGCCTGGTGATGCAGGCCGTCCTGCCGCGCGGCGAGACGCCGGCCCCGGCCACGGCGGCCTGAGTCCGCGGCGCCCAGGGCGGTGAAGGTCGGGAGGCGTCCGGGAAGGGGCGCCGGCCCGGCCTTGCAGTATGCTCGTCCGGGAGAGGGACGGACATGTCTGACGGGAAGAGGCGGCCCGGTCGCCCGGGGCGTTCCGAGGAGCCACGCATCGCGCCGGAGGAGGACGAGGACGCGACGCGGGACATTCCGCTCCTCACGCGCCCCGAGGAGACGCGCCTGGGGCCCGTGGAGCCCCGCTTCGAGGAGACGCGCATGGGCCCGGTGGAGCCGCTCACCGAGGAGACGCGCATGGGCCCCGTGGCGTCCTTCTCCCCGGAGGAGGACCTGCCCCCCTTGGAGCCTCCCGCGCTGGAGACGCGGATGGAGCCCGTCCCACCCGCCCGGGCGGGCCGCTCGGGCAGCGTCGCCGGGAGCGCGCGGACCGAGCCGCCAGCGCCGCGCTCCACCGAGGTCCACACGGACGTCATGCCTCCGAAGCCCCCCAGGCCGCGCGGGAGCCCGGCGACGAAGGCCCCGGAGAAGCGCGCCAGCCCGCTGAAGGCCAGCGCGGCCCCCGCCAGCGTGGGCGTGGTGCGCCTGAGCCCGCTGGAGCCCCTGGGCGCGAAGGTGGTGGCCGCCGAGGAGGAGGCGCCCGCGCTGCGGACGATGTTCGCGAACCACTCGGCGCTGCTGGCCGAGCAGCTCCGCGACGCGCTGTCGACGAAGATGTATGGCCGGGGCCCTCACCGGGTGCTGCGCATCGACGAGCCGGAGGGGCCCAGCACCGCGGGCGGGAAGCTGGCGCGGCAGGCCATCTCCCTGGTGCCTCGCAAGGGCGTGGGCACCTCGCTGACGTGCGGCTGGGTGGACGTGTCCAAGCGGGAGGCCCAGCTCCGCAACTTCGAGGCGGTGGCGAAGCGGTACGCGCTCCAGCACGGCGAGCCGCTGGAGCTGCGGGCCGAGGAGTACGAGCGCTTCCTCTCAGACGTCGAGGCGGTGCTCATCCAGGCCGTCATCAAGGTCCGCGTCATCGTCCCCGAGGAAGCGGGCGCGGTGCGCGTCGCGGGCCCTTCCGCCTCCGCCCGCGCGAAGGGCGTCCCGCCCCTCTGGGCGGGACTGCTGGCCATGCTGGCCTTCGTGCTGGGCCTGCTCGCGGGGCGGATGGGGGCGGGCGGCTGAGCTACGCCGGGGGCGGGGCCTCACGCTCCCAGTGGCGGCGGGCGATGGACTCGGCGAAGAGCTGGCCGAAGCCCTTCGTCTCCGCCTTCGCGCTGCGGACGACGCCGCGCGTGGCGTCCAGGCCCTTGGCTGGAGGCGCCTCCAGGTCGCGCACGCCCGCGGCGTCCAAAAGGGTGTTGGCGTCCGCGGAGAGCGCCAGCGCCTTGCAGTGCACGTAGGCCTCGCGCACGAAGTCCACCGCCAGTGGCACGCGCCGCAGGGCCGCGACGCTCCGCTCGCCGCCGGGCACGTAGACGGCGTCGTACATCACCGAGGACGCGGTGGAGAAGGTCCGCAGGGGCCGCTCCTCCCGGCCTTCCTGGCTCGTCACCGGGCTCAGCGTGGGGCCCACCACCTCCAGCGTCGCGCCGCGCTCCTCCAGCGCCTTGCGCACGCCGTCCAGCTCCTTGCCGGAGAACCCGTCCGACACCAGCGCCGCGATTTTGCGCGTGCGGATGGAGTCATGCGGCGAGCGCTCCATGCTCAGCGCCGGGGACGTCTCCACCGAGAGCGCCGCCTTCTGGCCCGGGGCCTTGGACGGCTTGGGGGGCCTGGTGGGCTTGGGCGGCGTGACGCCCGCGGCGCGCGCCACGCGCACGGCCAGCTCCGGGTCCACGTTCACCAGAATCTGGTTCACCACGCGCTCGCGAATCTCCACGCGCTCCACCTTGCCAACCTCGAACTCGAGCGCGGCCACCAGGTGCTCCCGCTCCGGCTTCGACAGGCTCTTGTAGAAGAGGGTGGCCTGGCTGAAGTGGTCGCTGAAGCTGCCGCTGCGCGCGCGAATCTTGTGGCCCTCCACGCGCTCCTGAAAGTGGCGGAAGGCGCTCGCGGGGTTGGCCAGCACCGGGCAGCCGCCGCCCAGGGAGTTGGGATGGTAGTTGGCGCGGGACGTGGGAATCGTCTGCCGCCCGAAGCCGTCCTGCTGGTGGTTGGTGACGGGGCACACCGGCTTGTTGATGGGCAGCTCCGCGAAGTTGGGGCCGCCCAGCCGCGTGAGCTGCGTGTCCAGGTACGAGAAGAGCCGCGCCTGCATCAGCGGGTCATTGGTGAAGTCGATGCCGGGGACGATGTTGGCCACGCAGAAGGCGACCTGCTCCGTCTCCGCGAAGAAGTTGTCCGGGTTGCGGTTGAGCGTCAGCTTGCCCACGCGCTGGACCGGCACCAGCTCCTCGGGGAGCAGCTTGGTGGCGTCCAGCAAATCGAAGCCGTACTTGAGCTCGTCGCCTTCGGGGATGATTTGCAGCCCCAGCTCGTACTCGGGGAAGTCCCCGCGCTCAATGGACTCCCAGAGGTCGCGGCGGTGGAAGTCCGGGTCCTTGCCGGACAGCTTCTGGGCCTCGTCCCACACGAGCGCGTGGTTGCCCAGCAGCGGCTTCCAGTGGAACTTGACGAGGTTCGCCTTGCCGGCCGCGTTGACCAGCCGGAAGGTGTGGACGCCGAAGCCCTCCATCATCCGGAAGCTGCGCGGAATGGCGCGGTCCGACATCAGCCACATCACCATGTGCGTCGTCTCGGGGACGAGCGAGACGAAGTCCCAGAGCGAGTCATGCGCCGAGGACGCCTGGGGGATTTCGTTGTGCGGCTCGGGTTTGACGGCGTGGACGAAGTCCGGGAACTTGATGCCGTCCTGGATGAAGAAGACGGGCATGTTGTTGCCCACCAGGTCGAAGTTGCCTTCCTCCGTATAGAACTTGGTGGCGAAGCCGCGCACGTCACGCACGGTGTCCGCCGAGCCACGCGAGCCGCCCACGGTGGAGAAGCGCACGAACACCGGCGTGCGCAGCGACGGGTCGGTGAGGAAGCGGGCCTGGGTGACCTTCTCCAGCGACTTATAGACTTGGAAGTAGCCGTGGGCGCCCGCGCCGCGCGCGTGGACGGCGCGCTCCGGGATGCGCTCGTGGTCGAAGCGCATCATCTTCTCCCGGAAGTGGAAGTCCTCCAGGAGCGTGGGGCCGCGGATGCCAGCCTTCAGCGAGTTGTCCGTGTCCGAGATGGGAATGCCCTGGTCCGTGGTGAGGACCTTCCCCTCCGCGTGCATGCGGTGGGGTTCGAGGCTTTCGCTCTTGAGCGTGGTGGGCCGGCTCTTCGCCGAGGGCTTGCGCAGTTTCATGGGGGCCTGTCGCCAACGAGAGAGGTGAAGGCGCCGTCTACGCTGGTGGGGGCCTCCCCGGGCCACGAGGCTTTGGGGGACGTCGGCGAGTCGGCACTCGCGCGCGTGGCAGTGTCCACCACCGCGCGCTCGGACCTCATGGCGTCAGGCGGGCATCACGGCACGGCGGGCGCGGCCACGGACTCCGCGTGCTTCTTCGCGTCGGCCACGGCGACGTCCTTCAGGGTCGCCAGGCCCTTCTCGAAGTCCTTCCCAATCATGGCGTCCATGTCCATGAACAGGGACATGGCCTTGCTCACGAAGTTGTTCTCGCCGGACATGGCCCAGACGACCTGGGTGCCGCCCTCGGCGGCGCTGAAGGTGAAGGTGGTGGTGTTGGTGGACTCGAAGGGCTTGATGAACTCCAGCTTGATGGTGACCTGCTCGTTGGCCTTGCTGTCGGTGATGGTCATCCGGCCCTCGCCGACCTGGTCGTTGCCCACCCAGGCGTAGCCCGCGCCGGTGCCTGACTCCGGGCCGGAGTAGGTGCGCTGCTGCTGGGGGTCCAGGCCGTCCCAGGGGGACCAATCGGTCCAGCGGTGGAAGTCATTCACCAGCGCGAAGGCGATGTCCGAGGACACGGGGAGCACCGCGGTGCGCTGATAGGTGAACGTGTCGGGGCGGGTGACGACGACGCCGACGAACAGCAGGATGGCGGCGGCGAGGCCGGCGAGAATCTTCTTGAGCATGGGGCGTGGGTCCTCACGAGCCGGCCTGGGATGGCCGCGCTCCTGGCGCGCGTCTTAAAGCGTGTCCGGCGCTCCGCGCAACCCACGCACAGCGTAGCGACTACGACGGAGATGGCTGGCGGCTCAGCACTCCGGGAGGCCCACGCTCAGGTTGGCCACCTCCAGCACGTTGGCGGCCAGCCCTCCTCGCGACGTCTCCTTGTACTTGTCCTTCATGTCGCGGCCGGTGTCGCGCATCGTCCGGATGACCTTGTCCAGGCTGACGAAGTGCCGCCCGTCGCCAGAGAGGGCCATGCGCGTGGCGTTGATGGCCTTCACGGAGGCCATGGCGTTGCGTTCGATGCAGGGCACCTGCACCAGCCCGCCAATGGGGTCGCAGGTGAGGCCCAGGTTGTGCTCCATGGCGATCTCCGCCGCGTTCTCCACCTGGAGCGGGGTGCCGCCCAAGACCTCCGTGAGCGCCCCCGCGGCCATGGAGCAGGCGCTGCCGACCTCACCCTGGCAGCCCACCTCCGCGCCGCTGATGGAGGCGTTCTCCTTGTACAGCACGCCAATGGCGCCGGCGGTGAGGAGGAAGCGCACCACGCCGTCCTCGTTCGCGCCGGGCACGAAGCGCCAGTAGTAGTGCAGGACGGCGGGGATGATGCCGGCGGCGCCGTTGGTGGGCGCGGTGACGACGCGGCCTCCCGCCGCGTTCTCCTCGTTGACGGCCAGGGCGTAGAGGTTCACCCAGTCCAGCACGGTCAGCGGGTTGGTGAGGCCGGCCTCGGGGCGGCTGATGAGCTTCTGGTACATGCCCGCGGCGCGGCGCTCCACCTTGAGGCCACCGGGGAGGATGCCGCCGCTGGTGCAGCCTCGGCGCACGCTGGCCTGCATCACGTCCCAGATGCGCAGCAGCCCGGCGCGAATCTCCGCCTCGTCGCGCCAGGTCTTCTCGTTGGCGAGCATGAGCGAGCTGAAGCTCATGCGCTCGCGCTCGCAGTGGGCCAGCAGCGCGGCGGCGGACTGGAAGGGGAAGGGCAGCGGCGTGGCGTCCTTACTCAGCGGGTCCTTGCCCGCCGCGGCGGCGGACTCGTCGACGATGAAGCCGCCGCCCACGGAGTAGTAGACGACCGATGCCAGCTCCGCTCCGTCTTCGCCGCAGGCGGTGAAGCGCATGCCGTTGGGGTGGAAGGGCAGCGAGCGGCGGCGGTGCATGACCAGGTGCTCGCCGTCACGGAACGTCACCTCGCGCTGGCCGAGCAGCGTCACGCGGCCCTCCGCGCGCCAGCGGGAAATCATGGCGGGCACGGCCTCCACGTCCACGGCCTCCGGCGTCTCGCCCATCAGGCCCAGCACCACGGCCTTGTCGCTGCCGTGGCCCTTGCCCGTCGCGCCCAGCGAGCCGAACAGCTCCACCTTGAGCCGGGTGAGCCGCTCCAAGACGCCTGTGTCCGCCAACTTCCGGGCGAACGTGCGCGCCGCTCGCATGGGCCCGACGGTGTGCGAGCTGGAGGGTCCGATACCAATCTTGAAGAGGTCGAAGACGCTGACGGCCATGGCGAGCGCAACATGCCACGTTTCCACTTCCGTCCCAGTGTCCCCCCGCCGACGCGCATGTCACCGCGTCGACGGATGAACGTCATTGGACATCCAACGAGACGCGGTGCTCGCGCACGGCCTCGACGAGTTCGTCCAGGCTGACCTGGAAGCGCTCGTGCCTCCCGGAATCCCCCTGGGAAGTATGGCCCTTTTCGCGAAGGACTCAGGATGAAGTCGTTTTATACCCAGAGCCCACACCGGGAGAGGACATGAACCGTAGACGACGGGTCGCCGCGCTGAGCTGCATCATGCTGACTGCCGTGGGGTGTGGTTCGGAGGGGCCACCCGCCCAAAGTTGGGAGGTGGGTTCGGGGCTCCGGTTGGACGACAACAACGTCGTCAGCGTCGCGTATGGCGCGGGGCCGGGGACCGTTGTGGAGGGGAGCGACCCCCGCTTGAGCGACGCGCGTGCGCCGCTGCCGGGCAATGGGAGCTACATCCAGAATGGGACGCAGCCCCAGGACGCCTCGCTGTCGCTCGCGGGCACGGCCAGCACGCGGTCCGGCCTGTTCGTCGACGCGGCGGCGCCTGTCGCGTCTCCCGTCCCGCTGCTCCGTGTCACGAACACGAGCGGCGCCCAGCCGGTCTGGGACGCCTTGCCGCTCTTCACGGTGGATTCCGGCGGCGGACTGCTGGCGCGCGGCGAGTTCGCGGAGCACGGGGCGCTGACGACCAGCGGCGGTGGCACGCGGCTCATGTGGGCCCCGTCACGCGGAGCGTTCCGCGCGGGCACCGTGATGACGGATGAGTGGGACGACGCCAACGTGGGGCAATACTCGTGGGCGGGCGGAAACCGGACCCAGGCCAGCGCGTATGGCACGTTCGCCTTCGGGGACCAGTGCGTGGCCAGCGGCACGGTGGCCGTGTGCTTCGGCTCGGCCACTCAGGCGACGGGAACGGCGAGCTTCGCCAGTGGCGCGTCCAGCACCGCGAGCGGCTTTGGCTCCACGGCCCTGGGGTACACCAATAGCGCGATGGGGCAGGGGAGCGTGGCCATCGGGTACCGCGCCCAGGCAACGGGGGACTACAGCGTCGCGCTGGGCAATCGCGTGTCCACGGAGGGCCGCAGGGGCTCGTTCATCTGGGGCGACGCGTCGACCACCACCACCGCGACCAGCACCGCGGACAACCAGTTCATGGTGCGCGCGGCGGGGGGCGTCCGCCTGAGGACCCGCGCCGACCTGGGGACGGGGTGTGACCTGCCGGCGAACTCAGGGGTGTTCACCTGCACGTCGGACCGCGACATGAAGGAGGACTTCCGGCACGTCGACGGGGAGGCCCTCCTGGCGAAGGTGGCGAAGCTGCCCGTGGCCTCCTGGCGCTACAAGGGCGAGGACCGGCAGGTGCGGCACCTGGGGCCCGTGGCGCAGGACTTCCGCGCCGCGTTTGGCCTGGGGACCGATGACACCAGCATCGGCATGCTCGACATCGACGGGGTGAACATGGCCGCCATCCAGGCGCTGGAGCGGCGGACGCGGGAGCTGCACGCGAAGAGCGCCGAGCTCGACGCGCTCAAGGCGGAGCTGGCGGAGCTGAAAACGAGCGTGGCGCGGTTGACGGCGTCGCTGCCGCGGCCGTGAGCCGCTGACGCTGGAGACACGAAGGGCCGGGAGGACGTCCGTGGGACGCCGGCTCCCGGCCCTGGTGTTGACGGACGGCTACTGGTCGTCGCAGGGCGTGCCCAGGCGGGCGCCTTCGTACACACCGAGCTCGTTGTAGATGAGCGGCAGGTTCTCATCCACGGGCACCTGGCGCAGCTCCAGGCGGCGCTTGGTGTTTTCAATCCACAGGGCGGGCTTCGCCTTGTCGAGCAGCAAGCGGAGGTCACCGCGCTTGGTGGAGAAGATCTCGCCTTCGGAGTCGGAGATGACGTTGGTCATCTTCTGGGACTTCAGGTTGCCACGGGGCCCGATGAAGACGCGGTAGCTCTTCTTCTGGGCCTCATGGAAGCCGCGGTCCACGAAGTAGTAGACGCCCTTGGTGTCGCGCAGCAGCGCGTAGGGCACGAACTTCTGCGGGTTGGGCTGGAAGGTGGCCTTGCGCAGCAGCTCCGCGGCCGGCTCTCCGTCCAGCATGGTGAGGGGAATCTTCTTCTCCCCGCACGCCAGGGAGCAGGTGCGCTCCTTGCGGTCCATCTCCACGCTCGACATCACCCGCCAGTCGATGCCGCGGAAGCTGGGGTTCGCGCCCTTGTTGAAGAAGCGCGGGTCCAGGAAGGACGTGGGCGACGTGTAGGGACCGGGGTGGGGCACCTGGACGAACTGCTTCTCATCGCCGTAGTAGAGGACGGCGTTGGTGTCCTCGTCGTCGGGCGTGAGCGCGACGTAGTGGCCCTTGCCGTCGGTGCACACCGACGTGGCCTCCAACATCATCTTCTCGCCGAGGTTCGACTCCTTGCCCCAGGGGGGCTTGATGGGCTCGGCCGCCATGGCGGCCGTACACGCGAACGACATCGCCGCGAAGGCGAAACGCTGGAATCGCATCGTGAAGGCTCCGGCTACAGGTGCTGCTTGAAGAACTTGGTGGCGAACTTGTCCTGATTGCTGGCGTCCCGGGTCGTCGTCCAGATGACGCGGTCCGCTTCGAGCTTGGGCTCCAGCGCGGAGCCGAAGCGGCAGCTCACCTGCTTCACCTTCTCCTGGATGGTCTGCTTCGCGATGGCGGACGCGGTGCACAGCTCCTTGAGGCTGGTCAGCGGCGTGCCACAGTAGCTGGCGATGCTCAGCTCCTTGAGCAGGTCCTCGTTGACGCTGCTCCAGTCGATGCGGGCGGCCACGGACGTGCCACACGCGTTGTTCATCTCCTGGAGGGTGGCGGCATACTCCTTGTCGTGGCCGGACTCCTCGCCCTTGCGGTCGAAGGCCATCAGCTTCGTCAGGGTGCCGTCCTTCATCTGCTTCTGGTGCTGCGCGTAGACCTCCTCCGGCTTCAACGCGGCGGTCTTCTTCTCGTCGTAGGTCAGGCGGATGGAGCGCTGGCGGCCGGGCACGTAGAGCTCGTACTTCGTGTCCCGCACGTGCAGGGCCGTGTACTTCCGGCCGTGCCACTGGGTGCTGTAGTTGAACTGCTCGGTGCTGCGGGTGCTCCAGTCGTTCTGCTCGTAGGGGAACACCAGGCCGTCGAACTCCGAGCCCGTGCCCTTCACGCGCAGGATGAACTTCTTGTCGGAACGAGGCGTGAGCGGCACCACGGCCACCTCTTCGCCCTCCGTGCCGGAGTACACCTTGCCAGCTTCCACGGGCGCGGCGGCCAGGGCCTGCGACGCCCCCAGCGCGACTGCCGCGACAATCACTGCGACCATGTTTCTCAAGCGAATCACCTCGTGTTGCATGAGAGCCCCCCTACCTGGATGGCCCGCTGTTTCAGAGCTCGATGTCGTGCTTCTGGCAGAACTTCTTGACCTTGGCACGCTCCGCTGACGCGACCTTCGGCCACTCGCTCACCGCACCGCCCAGGTCCTTCTGCTGGCAGTAGGCGCGGGTGAGCAGCGAATACGCCGCCATGGAGCGCTTCGCGCGCTGGCTGCTGCGGGCCAGCGCGATGGCGCGGCTGGCGTCACCGGAGGCCAGCGCGCTCTCTCCGTCCTTGAGCAGCTTGCGGACCTGCTCGGGGAGCGCTTCCTTGGGCTCGGGGCGCGTCACCGGGCGCGAAGGCGGCTTGTCGGGCGGGGTGTTGGTGGCCACGACCCCCTGCTGCGGGGCGCCTGCGTCCGGCGGAGTCTGTGTGCCGTTGGCCTGCTCGGTGCCGTTGGCCTGCTCGGTGCCGTTGGCTTGCTCGGTGCCGTGGGCCTGCTGCGCGTCCTGGGGTACGCGGGTGTCCGCCACGGGCGTCGTGGGCGAACCCGTGCCGGAGGCGCCACCCTTCATCATCCAGACGAGTCCCACGCTGGAGGCCAGCAGGACCGCCGCGGTGGCGCCGATGAAGGTGCCGCGGCCCTTCGCAGCGGGGGGCGACGAGGCCGGCGACGACGGGGCGGACACCAGCGCCGCGGCGGCGTGGGCCTCGGCGGCGCCCGGGATGGGCACGGGGACGCTCACGGACGTGTGCGGCTGGGCGGGACGCTCCGGCACGGGAAGGGCCGGGACCTGCTTCGAGATGAGCGTGGGCTCCAGGCCAGGCGGGTCGACGAGCGATGCGGCGGCCGGCTGCGCCATGCCCATCTGCCCCGTGGCGGACGGATTGAAGCCCTGCTGGCCGGTGCCGGGCGCCATCGTGGAGTCGAAGCCCTCGCGGCCCGTGTCCGGCGCCACCCGGAGGCTCCCGGGCGGGACGGTGGCGGACAGCGAGGCCGGGCCCTCGGAGGGCAGGGCGATTCCGGACACCGGGGCCTGGGGGCGCGGGGCGGGCTGGTTTCCCACCGCGGTGGACAGCGAGTGCAGCGGCGTGCCCGTCAGGTCCTCGATGAAGGAGGAGACGTCCGGGTAGCGCTCATCCGCGCTCTTGGCGAGCGCGCGCATCACCGCGGCGATGGCCTCCGGCGTGGCCTCGGGACAGAGCGGGGCCAGGGGCTCGGGCGGCTCATAGACGACGCGGAAGATCATCTGCGCGAGGCTGCCCGAGCCGAACACGGGCTTGCCGGCCATCATCTCGTAGACGATGCACCCCAGCGAGAACACATCCGTGCGCGCGTCGATGTCCCGGTTCTTCCCCTGGGCCTGCTCGGGCGACATGTACTGAGGCGTCCCGATGATGGTCGCCTCCTGCGTCTGCACCGTCGTGGAGCTGAGGACCTTGGAGATGCCGAAGTCGAGCAGCTTCACGCGCTCGCCCACCACGCCGCCGGAGTCGGTGGGCACCAGGAACACGTTGGCCGGCTTCAAATCACGGTGGATGACGCCGGCGCCGTGCGCCGCCTGGAGCGCGGAGCCCATCTGCCGGGTGAAGGAGACCACGTCCTCCATGGGCAGGCGCCCGCGCTCCAGCCGCTCCTGGAGGCTCTCGCCGCGCAGGTACTCCAGCACCAGGAACGGGTTGCCGTTCTCCAGGGTGTCGTAGTCGTGCACCTCGACGATGTTGGGGTGGCCCAGCCGCGAGGCAATCTCCGCCTCCCGGCGGAAGCGCGCGAAGATTTCGGGCGTCAGGTGGTCGCCGCCACGCAGCACCTTGACCGCCACCTGCTTGCCGGGGAGCCGCAGGTGCTGGGCCAGGTACACCGAGCCCATTCCTCCCCGCCCCAGCAGGGAGACAATCCTGTACGTATTCCGCAGGACCTCATCAATGCGGAGGTCACCGTCAGCGGGTTGGGTCATGGGGCTGGGACTCTCAGGCAGGGCATTCCGGGGAACTTCGCCCATTCCATCCTCCCACCCCCCCCTGAGGCAACCCTCCTGATGTCACGGAACACCCAGGCAGGTCATGGCCTGCGGCGGGGGCGTCCCACCGGCAGCCTGCCAGGGAGGCGGGCGTATGCCGGAGGCCAGGACCGCCAGGCCGGAAGACACGCCCGCCGCCCGGGGCTCCGAGCGGCGGCACGCGAGACACGGGCCCTGGGTGAGGCTCAGGCGGGCTGCGGCACGCGGGAGGCGTCCGGCGCCGGCTCGGTGGCGACCGCCGTCGTCGAGGTGAGCGCGGGCTGCGGCACGGGGGCGATGATGGACTCGCCCACCGTCTCTCCGTGCTGGCTCAGGTCCAGGCCTTCTTCCTCGTGCTCACGGGTGACGCGCAGCGGGACGATGCGGTCCACCACCTTGTAGAGCAGGAACGAGCCGGCGAAGGAGAACACCGACACCAGCACCAGCGCCAGCATGTGCATCAGGAAGGTGCGCGTCTCGCCGTGGATGAGGCCCACGTCCTTGGCGAGCACGCCCGTCAGCACCATGCCCACCACGCCGCCCAGGCCGTGGCAGGGGAAGACGTCCAGCGTGTCGTCGACGGAGGTGCGGTTCTTGAAGTGCACCGCCGCGTTGCTCACGAAGCTGGCGACGAGCCCCACGACGAGGCTCTGCCCCACGGTGATGAAGCCGGCCGCGGGCGTCACCGCCACCAGGCCCACCACCGCGCCGATGCACGCGCCCATGGCGCTGGGCTTGCGGCCGCGCAGCCAGTCGAAGGCAATCCACCCCAGCATCGCCGCCGCGGACGCCGTGTTGGTGGTGGCGAAGGCCAGCGTGGCCAGCGACGAGGCCGACAGCGCCGAGCCCGCGTTGAAGCCGAACCAGCCGAACCACAGCATGCCCGTGCCCAGCATGACGAAGGGGATGTTGGCGGGCGTGTGCGCCATGTTCTCCACGTGCACCTTGCGGCGGCCCAGCACCAGCGCGCCGGCCAACGCCGCGAAGCCCGCGGACATGTGCACCACCGTGCCGCCCGCGAAGTCGAGCACGCCCCACTGCCGGAGGAAGCCCTCCGGGTGCCACGTCCAGTGCGCCAGCGGCGCGTAGATGACGAGCGTGAAGAGCACCATGAAGAGCACGTACGCCTTGAAGCGCACGCGCTCCGCGAACGCGCCGGTGATGAGCGCCGGGGTGATGATGGCGAACTTGAGCTGGAACAGCGCGAACAGCATCAAGGGGATGGTGGGCGCCAGGTCCGGGTGCGTCTCACCGCCCACGCCGCTGAACATGAAGAAGGTCCGAGGGTCGCCGATGAGCCCATGGAAGCTGTCGCCGAAGCACAGGCTGAAGCCCACCACCACCCAGAGCAGGCTGATGACCGCCATGGCGATGTAGCTCTGCAGCAGCGTGGACACCACGTTCTTCAGCCGCACCATGCCGCCGTAGAAGAAGGACAGGCCCGGCGTCATCAGCAGCACCAGCGCGGTGGCCGTGAGAATCCACGCCGTGTCCGCCGTGTTGATGGGGCCCCCTTGCTTCACCTGCGCCGCCGGCTCGACCAGCAACCCCGCCACACCCACACCCACCAGAAGGGCCATCGCCAACCACTTCTTCATTGCGCCTCCACCTGGAAGACTGACGCAATGCAGTATGGGGCGAGTTGGAGCTAGATTCAATCTGGGGTGGTCTTATTTTGTTCCGGAGTAGGTTAAAATGGTCCGGATTTAGTCTAAGTAGCGGCTTCCTGGCAGGCGGGGGCTCACTTCACCTGGATGCGGCCGTCCTTGATTTCAAGGTCTTCGCCGCCCTTGAGGACCACGGTGCCCGTGTCCGTCTTCACGGCGCAGGGCCCGGAGCCCTGGATGGTGACGGAGGCCGTCTGGCTCTTGCCGAACGTCACCGACGTCTTCACGCCGCTGCACACCACGGGCCACGTGTGGTCGCGTGCGTCGCGGTTGTGGTAGCGCACCGTCACCGCTGCCCACGCGGCGGAGGACGCGAGCAGGGATGCAGCCAGTGTCACCGCGGCGAGCTTCGTCTTCATGCCTTGTTCCCCGCGTCCGGAGCGTTGGTGCCGCGCACACTGGAGCAGGGCGTTGGTGCTTGTCCATGCCGTACGTACAAACCACCACGTCACAGTGGGAGGGCGTGGGCAGGTCGGGAACGTCGGTGGCGTCCACGTCGGGCGCGTTGTGCTCCAACGCTCCGCGCGAACTCGTTCTCGGCACGCGGATTCAGCCCCCGCGTGGCGCTCGCGCTCGGCCGCTGGCCGACGAGCGCGCGCCAGGCGCGGCCCGCTCACCGGTCCCCCACCCGGAAGATGCTGCTCAGGGACAGGCCAAGCTGGCTCTGGACAATTCCGATGAGGCTCTCCACCTCTCCTCTTCCGATGCGCAGCCGCTCCGTGAGCAACTGATGCGTGCCTCTCAGGAGCGCCTCCCGGCCTCGGGACACCCAGCGCGCCACCGTGGCGCGATGGACGCCGTAGACGGCGGCGATCCGCTCGGTGCTCAGCCCGTCCAGGAAGTGCAACCGCAGGACGTTGCGCTCATCGGCGTCGAGCCCCGCCAGCGCATCCTTCAACGCCCGACAGACTTCGTCCCGGTAATGCGACTTGAGGAAGGCGAGCTCCGGATCCGCGGTGGCGGGCTCGCGGACCTCGTCCACGGCATCGCCCAGCCGCAACGGGTCTCCCCGCTGCTGCTCGAGGAAGTTGAGCGCCGCGCGGACCGCCGCCACCCGCACCCATCCCCCGAGCGGCCCTCGCCCCGAGTAGTCGCCGACCTTCGCCAGCGCGCCCTTCTGTCCCACGAGGAGCTTCTCCCAGAAGTCCTGCATCAGCTCGTCGCGCGCGTCCGGCGGGACATTCCGGCCACGCAGCGCGGCCAGGGCTGTGGCTCCGTGGCGCTCCTGGAACGAGGCGACCGCGCCACGAACCCCTTCGGTACAGGCACAGGCCAGGTAGAGGTCCGCTCCATGCAACCCCGCCAGGTATTCCTCGGGGCTGCGCCGCTCGGGGACGTGGCGAGAGACATGCCGCGCGAACGCCTCGGATGAGAGCGGCAGCGACGGCCAGGCCGCTCGCCCGTCCTGAAAGAGCCGCGCCAGCGCTCGCTCCATCGCGTCTCGCCCACCCGCCATGGCCTCTTCCCGGGAGCGTGAGTCGAAGAGCGCTCCCGGACCCGGAGGATAGCACCCTCACCGCGGGAGCGGATGCGCGGACAGCCACCGCTCCAGCACGGGGACCTCCTTCACGACTTCGCCGCTTCCTCCGCGCGCCAGCTCGAGCGCGCCCGTCACCAGGGAACGCGCCTTCCCGTGCTCGCGACGCAGGGCCCAGAGGGTCTCCGCCAGGGCCTTGCGAATCTCCACCCGCACCTCCCGCCCGCTGGCGGTCGCGCTCGTGAGGGGACGTGACTCGGCGATGGCCAGCGCCCGCTCCAGGAGCGGCAGGGCCTTGGCGGGTGCGCCGAGCCGCTCATGCGCCTGTCCCATCAACAAGAACGAGTGCCCCAACTCCGGGGCATCCGGGGCCAGGACCTTCTGCTCGAGCGCCAACGACTGGCGCGCGTAGTCGAGCTGCTCCACGGCGTGCCCGAGCAGGCCGTGGTTGACGGCGAGGTTCTTCAGGATGAAGACCCTGTCGGGCTCATCCCCCTGGGAGGACTGCTGGTGGAGCGCCAGGGCTCGCTCCAGCAGCGGGACGGCGTCCGCGGCCTCGCTCTGGACGTTCGAGAGGATGATGAGCGACTTCAAGATGGCCGGGTGCTCCGGGCCAAGCGCCCGCTCCTCGATGGCCAGGGCCCGCGCCGCGTGGGGAAGTGCCTCGGGGAGCCTGCCGATGACCGACAGGACGAACGCGATGGCGTGCAGCGACGTCACACACTGCGGATGATGAGGGCCCAGCAGCTTCTCCTGGATGGCGAGGGCGCGCTGTGCGTGCGCGAGCGCCTCCGAGGGGCGTTCGAGCGCCGCGAGCACGAAAGCCAGGCGCCCCAGCGTCCTCGCGACATTGAGGTGCTCGGGGCCCAGGACCCGCTCCTGGAGCGCGAGCGCCTCTTCGAGGAGCGGGAGGGCCTCGGTCGTGTGTCCCTCGTCGTTCAAGAGGTTGCCCAGGACGAACAGCCGCTCCGCAGAGAGCTCCGGCGCCGGCCCGAGGCGCTCCAGCAGCGCTCCACAGAACGCCCCCCAGAAGTGTCCCTGCGCATGTCGGCGCTGGCGCAGCCCCTGGACCAGCGCCAGCATGCAGGCCGTCCTGGCGGAGACCTCCACGTGGCCGCCCGCCTCCGCGGCCACCAGGGCCCGCTCGAGCGCCTGCTCCGCCGGGGCGGTCTCCTCGAGCCGCTCGTGCGCGAGGCCGAGGGCCAGGAGCGCCTCGGCTTCGAGTGGCTTGTAGGCCAGGGCGCTCGACGCTTCGACGGCCGACTCCGTCAGCGCGCGGCTGGGCGCATACCGCCCCGCCGACAGCAACGCCTTCGCATCGGCGAGCCGTGAGCGGACCTGGTCGATGCTCGCCCGGGTCGCCGCGTCCTGGGGCGGGCGCAAGGGCGCCATGAGCGCCTCCGTCGAAGCGCACCCTTCGAGCGAGGGGAGCTGCCCCGCCGCCTCCACGGCCCGCTCCACGACGCCCGTGTCCGCGGAGCCCAGCACCTGGGACAGCGCGCGCAGCGACTCGCGGCGCTGCGCGAGGCAGGCCATGCGCAGGTCCAGGAGCTCCCCGGACTGTTCGCCGCGCACATGCGTGGCCTCGCACGCGTCGGTGCGCATCTGGACCCACGCGTTCGCGAAGCGGTCCACGAGGAGCTCCGTCCCGGACCAGGCGGCCGGGGCATGCGGCGAACCGGTCGCGAGGAAGGCGGCGTGTATCTCGCGCTTGCGGGCCTCGTCCCAGGCGCCGGCGAGCCGCTCCCGGGCTCCGGCGCACACGTCCCTGGCGCGCTCCCTCCCGCCGAAGAGCCCGAAGCCCGCCGCGAGCAACCCCACCCCGCCAAGAAGCGCCAGCGCCCTCTGGCGCCGCTTGCGCCGCGACGCATGCCCGCGCTCGAGCGCGTCGAGCAGCGCGGCCAGGGAGGGGAAGCGCTCCTCGGGCCGTGCCGACAGGCCGCGCGTCAGACTCCGTCGCCACCTTGGAGGGATGCGACCGGCCCGTGGCAACTCGCGTCCTCCGGGCCACCTTCCTCCGTCCGCCAGTTCCTCCACCGTGAAGGGGCGCTCGCCCTGGAGCGCCTCGTAGAAGGCCACGCAGAACGCGAATTGATCGCTGCGCGCATCCGCCGGGGCGCCGCGCCACAGCTCGGGCGCCATATAGACTGGCGTCCCGAGCCGCCCTCCCGTCTGGGTCCGGGCCTCCGCGCCAGCGGGCAGCGCGCGCGGAGACAACGCCACGTCACCGGATGGCGGCTCCCCTGGGAGGGCCATCCTCGCGAGCCCGAAGTCCGTCACCCGCACCCGTCCATCCCGGCCCACCAGGACGTTGTCCGGCTTGAAGTCGCGGTGCACGAGCCCGGCGCGATGGGCCGCCGCGAGCCCCCGTCCGGCGTCGAGGAACATCGCCAGGACCTCGTCCGCCGAGCGTGGCTCCGCGCGCAACCATTGCCCCAGCGTGCCGCCCTCCATGAACTCCATGGCCAGGAAGACCTGCCCGTCGAAGCGCCCCCCATCGAACACGGTGATGACGTGCGGATGGGAGAGCCGGGCCAGCGCCTGCGCCTCCCGGAGCAGCCGCGAGGCCGCCTCCTCCCGCGAGGCCGCGGGGAGCACCTCGTCGTGGACCAGCTTCAGCGCGACGCGGCGGTCGAGCTCCGGGTCATACGCCGCGTAGACGACGCCCATTCCGCCCGCGCCGACCAGGTGGAGCACGGTGTAGCGCCCGATGCGCTCACCCGAAGCGAGGCGCGGCCTGGCCTCCACCGGCGCCCTGGCGGAGTCCGTGCGTGGTGTCGCGGTGCCAGGGGGGCTCATCGCCTGCCCCAGCGCGGCCAAGAGCCGCCGGCAGTCGTCGCACCCGTCGAGGTGGCGCGCGGCGGCCTCACGCTCCTCGGGAGTCAAGAGCCCGCGACTCAACCCATCCAGGGTGTTCTCTCCCAGGCAGCGCCGCTCGACCTCTTCCGTGGGACCGCTCATCCAGCGCTCCTTCCACACTTTGATGCGACGACTGGCGGGACCGCCTGTCACTCCCCATGAGGCTCGAACCGATGAGCCCAGGAGAACCCATGTCCGTCCGCCGAATGACATCCATGTCCCACCCCGCCCATCCGGAGCCTGGGGCCACCCCGCCACTCGCCGCAACCCTGGCCCTGACCGCCGCCATCGTGGCCACGCTGCTCCTCCCGTCCGTGGGCCACGCCTCCAGCACGGGCCATGTGACGGTCCTCTGCGGCAGCCCGGCGCCGCTCCCCTGGGGCTACACGGGCAGCAGCCCCACACCCCAGTGCGAGGGGGTGTGCTACTCGGGCTGGACCGACGGCGTCTGCAATGATCCCGCGGACCCGGGGAGCCGCGTCGTCGTCTACGGCTGTGCCGGGAAGACCTCGGGCAGCGGGTACTCGTGTGACGGCGACACCAACGGAGGGGTGCTGCTGGCGACCTTCACCGCGGGGGAGGCGGTGTCCATCTCCTCCTTCCTCGGCAACACGGACTACTGCACCTTCCAGCTCGACGTCCTGCGGCCGCACGCGCAGGACCCCATCGGCCTGCGCGACTTCATCGTCTGGGAGCGCGACGAGTGCGAGCCGCCCGAGCCCCCCTGCTACTGCCCCAACGGCACGGACCACCAGGGCAACCCCGTCACCTCGCACACGTGTGGCGAGCCCGTCTGTGGCGCCGACTTCCAGTGGTACTCCTGCCAGCCGGGCGGCTGGTCCTCCGAGGGGGGCGCCTGTGGAGACCCGGGGAGCGACTGCTCGTGCACCGGCACCGACTTCCTGGGCCACACCGTCACGGTCGACTCGTGCGGTGAGCAGGTCTGCGGCGCCGACTTCCAGTACTACGCCTGTGGGACGACGGGCTGGACCGCGCAGGGCGTCTCGTGCGGCGCGCCTCCCGAGGAGTGCTCGTGCACCGGAACCAACGCCCAGGGCCATCCCGTCACCATCGACATGTGTGGCGAGCCCGTCTGCCTCGACGACTTCCAGTCGTATACCTGCGAGGAGAGCGGCTGGGTCTCCCAGGGGAGCTCGTGCTCCGGTGGGACGTCCTGGAGCGCGGTGAGCGCGGGCGGCTACCACACCTGCGGCCTGCGCGCCGACGGCAACATCCAGTGCTGGGGCGATAACTGGTGGAACCAGGCGCCCGCCTTCGTCCAGGGCCCCTTCACGCAGGTCAGCGCCGGCTTCGACTTCAACTGCGGCCTGCGCGCCGACGGCAACATCCAGTGCTGGGGTAGCAACGTGTACGGGCAGGCCCCCAGCTTCTTCTCGGGCCCCTTCACGTCCCTCAGCGCGGGAACCACCCACGGCTGCGCCGTGACGTCGGTCGGCACCATCGCCTGCTGGGGGATGATGAATGGCACCGCCCCGACGGGGCTCTTCACGCAGGTGTCCGCGGGCGGCTACCACTCGTGCGCGCTGCGGACCAATGGCACCCTGGCCTGTTGGGGCGACAACGGCTCGGGGCAGGCCACCCCGCCCTCCGGCACCTTCGTGGAGCTCAGCGCCAACTACACGACGAGCTGCGGAAGGCGGAGCAATGGCACCGTCGAGTGCTGGGGCCAGGACATCGGCCAGCTCGACGACCCTTCATGGCCGTTCACGCAGGTCGCCGCCGGGTACGCGACCCACTGCGGTGTGAAGACCGACAGCCAGGTGGCGTGCTGGGGCAATGGGTCCATGTACCCGGAGATGCTCGCCGTTCCCCAAGGCTCGTTCACGCAGGTCGCCACGGGCTACCAGCACACCTGCGCGCTCAGCACGTCGGGAGCGCTGAGCTGCTGGGGCGACAACGACGTCGGACAGCTCGACGTCCCCAACTGACACGACGCGCTCCGAAGCGCGCTCACCCCCGCGCTTCGGAGCCGCCGCTCAGCGCTCCTTGGGCATGTTCAGCGCCATGGCGACCAGCGAGAGGGTCAGGTCCTCGGGCTGGTAGGGCTTGAACGGGTTCAGCGTGGTGCCGGTGGCGTCCAGGTGGTCCAGGCCGGACAGCGTCACGGACTTGGAGCCGGGGATGAACGCGTCCTGCGGGAGCACCAGGCCGTCGGACTTCACGCCGTAGCGCTGCTGCATGTAGCCCTCTGCGGCGAACAGCGGCGAGGTGGGGTTCGAGGTGGTGGAGGCCATGCACACGGTGGGGATGCCCGGGGGCATCGGGTGCCTGGCCAGGAACGCCTTGCGCGAGTCGTAGGTCAGGTCCTCTCCGGCCTGGATGCTGCCGCCCAGGGCCTCGATGGCGCCGCCCACGCCGTAGCGCACGAGCGGGTTGTCCAGCAGGTCCTGCGCCATGGGCGAACCCCCGTACGGCGACTGGAGGGTGACCAGGGCGCGCACGTGCTCCTGGAGTTCCGGGTACATGGCCAGGGCCGCCGCGGAGTCCAGGCCGCCCTTGCTGTGACCGATGAGCACCACCTGCTTGCCGTCCTTCGCGGCGTCGAGCACCGCCTGGCGGACGATGGCCGCGTTGTTCTCCACGCCCATGTCCGTGTCCACGGGGACGCGGCCGACCTGGAGGCCCTGGGCTTCCAGCGCGTCCAGGTTCCGGTCGAAGTAGAGCTGCTTGGGCGCCGCTTCGGAGAGCAGTCCGCCCACCGCCAGGTACACGCAGTCCTTGGCCTCGGCGGGCAGCACGTCCTTGCCCGCGCGCACGGCCTGGTTGAGCTTCGTGAACTCCGCCGTGGAGTCCTTGGCGGGCGGATACGCCTTCTGAATCCAGCCAATCTTGTCCGCCTCGCCCTTCCCAGGCCAGGGAATGGGGAGGCGCAGGGCGTTGGCCTGCGCCAGCGCGTTCGACCGCTGCATTGCCGCCGGGGGGCTCGCCGTGAAGCTGTCGCCCTCCACCACGGCGTTGATGCCCTGCGCGGCCTTGGCCGGGACAGGCGCCTCCGGCGTGGCCCGCGTCCGCGTGGAGGGCGTGAGGCTGGAGGGACGTGTGACCTGGACCATGGAGGACCTCGGGAGGGGGAGCCGAGCTGAGGATCGGGGAGGCTTGCCTCCATTGTCGGGGCGTGGCGCCGGAAGTTGCGCCCCATTCCAAGGTCGTGAGAAGACGAGAACTCCGAGTGTGTGTCGCGGCGCGGCAGGTGGACGCGCCAGAGGCGCCGCGGCTTCTCCTGGTGCCGCGGAGCGCTCCACCTGACTGGAGGCTGCGCGGTCATCGTCGCTCAGGGCACGAAGTCCACCGGGGGGATTGGGGTGGCGTTGTAGACGACCACGTGCCCCTTCTCCTCGAAGTAGTTGGCGTCTTCGCTGAGGGGGACGGGCGTGGGGCCGCTCGCGACGGTGAGGAGCGACCCGATGGGCGCGAAGGGCTTCGGGCAGCGCCAGGGTTGAGGGGCGAGCGTGGGGTGCTGCGGACAGGGCCCTGGCGTGGCGTACATGAACTCGCAGAGCGCGGGCGGCTGATTCCAGCCGCAGCCGCACGCGAGGTTCACCGGGGGGACGGGGGTCCACGACGGCGCATGCCCCATGGCGCACGTACTCTGGAGCCAGCGGGGGTAGGGGCCCGCGTGATTGATGCACGGAGCGAACGCTCCGCAGCCGCATACGGAGACGTACTGGGCCGTGTTCGGCGCTCCACCACAGGTGGCGCACATGGGGGCCGCCGGAGCTCCCCAGTGGGGCTGGTTGCAGGCGGTGTTCGCGCAGACGACCACCGGCCTGGGAACGGCTGGCGCCAAGGGGTGGGTCACACAGGGGTACGCGCCCGAACAGGACTGGCACACCCAGTAGAGCTGGAGCTTCGGGTGCGCGCACTTGTGATAGGTCGTCACCGGGTTCGCGCACCGTGAGCAGGCGCCCGTCGCCGACCGGGTCGCGCCGCAGGTCCCGCACCACCGTGTCTCGGTGACCCGCTGACAGTATCCCGCGACACCGGAGTAATTGTCGGGATGGTCATCGCAGTAGAGCTGTCCATCGTGGATGCGCGCCGTCGAGTCACACCTCGCGCCGTCGACGTTGAGGACGGGGCCATTGGGAGCGGGGGCGCACACCGCGCCGCCGCCAATGGAGCTGCCCCACGAGGGGATGAGGTGGACCTGGACCTTCGGCTCGTCTTGCACCGCGCGGTTCGTGTAGAAGTCGTGGAGCTTGCTCTTGTTGTGGTCGAGGCACACCTCGATGCCGAAGGTGACGCCGTCGATGGTCACCACGGAGCCCCCTCCGAGCCCGGAGGTGGTGACCTCCGTGTTCACGTTGGGCCTGGCCCCCAGCGTGTCCCGGGAGCCGCTCGTAGGCAGGGCGAGGCGGTTGGGGTCGTTGTGAATCTGGATGAGCCGGCCGCTCCCGTCCACGGTGTTGAAGTTGGCATTGGCGAAGTTCGGCCCGAGGAAGTCGATCCAGGAGATGTTCTCCTTGTCGACCACGGCGCTCTTCAGCCCTCTTTCCCCGACGTGGGGCGCCGGCCAGCCCTTCTGCAGGAGGGCCACGTTGAACACCTCCGTGGCCTGCGGCTCGAGGAGCTCCGCCTTGCCCGCGACGAACAGCTTGTTGCCCGCGAGCGTGAGCTCGTATCGCCCCGGCGCGAGCTGTGTGCAGGTCTCAATGTCGTCATCGGTGCCCGCCGCGTCCGTGATGCTCCAGCGCGCCGTGGGAGCGACGTTGTTCTGAATCCAATCGCAGACCCTGGAGGCGACGACCAGCTTCGTCTTGGGAGGTGTCGGGTCGCTCGACTCAATCCACACCCGGGGCTGGGCGAGCACCGCCGGCGCCGGAATCAGGGCGGGCTTGCCCTGGAGCGTGAGCTTGTATTGGTTGAGCCCGTCATCCACGACGGCCTGGATGGCCGCCGTGACGAGGCCCTGCTCGACCTCCCACGCCGGGTCTGGCTTCGTCGCCGCGCCGATGACGGTGAGCACGGTGTCGGCGCCCGTCTCGTCGACTTCGGAGACCGTCACCGCGTGCTTCACGGGGTCCTTGTGGGCGAGCCGAGGGCCGCCCGGCTCGCCGTGCGGCAGGTATCCGATGGCGGTGCCGAAGACGAAGAGCCAGTCGGCGTAGTCGACCTTGTCCGTCTCCTCTCGCATCGTGTGGACGATGGATGAGAGCTTCTCGACCGGGTAGCCGCCCTTCTGTCCGCGGAAATAGAACTCGGGCGCCATGAAGACCTTGAGGACGTCCTCCGAGGGGTCGACGTTCGGCGCGGCGAGCTGGATGGCCTCCTTCATGGCGTCGCAGCGCGTGGTGATGTCGGTGTCGTCGTCGACGTCCCCGAGGTACGCGCCCGCCTGGGTGCCCGGCTTGACGTTGAACGCGACGAACTGCACCTGCTGGTAGTTGAAGGCGCGCACCAGTGTGGGCATCACCGCGACGGCCAGCCCCAGCTCCTCGTCCTCTCCGCTGTGCGCTTGGAGTTGCACGCGGTAGGGCATCCTGGCGCGGTCGACTTCGGACCGGTCCCACCGCTTGCGCGGGTCGTTCAGCAGGTCGTACTGCCGCTGTGTCCGGAGCGTGTCCTCGGAGAGCGGCGCGAAGAAGACGCGCTGGTCGTCCTTGTCCCAGATGCTGAGCTGCCCGCGGACGAGCTTGTCGTTGTCGCCATCGAGCGTCCACTTGACGATGAGGGAGGCGTCGTCGAGCGGCGCGGTGGGTTCGTGCTTCCAGCGCGGGCTCCACGGCTCGATGAGGAGCCGCGCCTTGTCGTCCGCGTCGTCCTGGTAGTAGCGGACGAGCACGTTGTACGGGGCCGGGCCCGGGCCGACGTAGACGTCGGACACGCCCGCCTTTCGCAGGACGCCCTTCGTCGCTTCGCTCTTCCCCTGCCAGTCAGGGGCCTGCTGGGCGTCGGCGGGCGGGCGCTTGTCCACGACCACCTGGAAGCTCCGCCGCTGGAAGAGGTGCGTGGTGCCCGGCTCGTCCAGGGTATCGCAGGGCACCTCCACCCACTCCTTCGGCTGGGTCATCACCACGGGGTCGGAGCGGCGGACGTCGTAGTACCGCGTCGCGTGGACCTCGAAGTCGACCTTGCTCGCGCGGGCCGACACGCCCTCGAGCTGATACTCGACCTCACAGGTGTCCGTGCCGGGCTTGAACCAGCGGGTGAGCTGGGTGATGGAGACGGCGGGGACGGGGCGCCTGCGCTTGACCTTGATGGTGTGCGCCTTCTCCAGCTCCAGCGCGGGCGCGGGCTGCCACGGCACGGGCTTGTAGATGACCTTCGTCGTGCCGAGGTCCGGGTCAAGCTCGGACTGGAGCGGGTCGGCGTCCACCTTGGCGCAGCCCACGAGCTCGACGAGCGCGCGGTTGATCTCCGCCGGGACGCGGGTGCCCCAGTTGTAGAGGGCGACCTCATCGAGCTTTCCCGTGAGGTCATGCTCGTCGAGAAGCGCGCCGAGCGTCTTCTTTCCGAGCGGGAGCTCATGCTTGGGGGCGCGTGCATCGAAGACCTTGCTCATGACCGCCTCACCTCACGCCGTGGTCATTTCCACGAACTCGTACACCTCGGGCTCGCCGTCGTCCGGGAGCTCGAGTGAGACCACCTCGCACCGCGTCGCGGGGCCGCTGGCCTGGGGGATGTCGTCTATCTTCATGGGCTCGCCCGCGGTCTCGAAGGTCTTCGGGTCCGCGCCCTCTGGCCATTGGACGGTGAGCCGGGCCTGGTCGAGCCGCTGGGTGTCGGCGCCCGGCACGTCATGCACCACGTCGAACGTGAGCCACGAGAGCCGCTCCACGTAGAAGGTGAAGCAGTGCGCGCCGCGCGGCAGCTCGACGGTGGCCGCATCCAGGAGCTGCTTCGCGGGGTCGAAGAGCCGGTGTGGCGCGTTGTCGCCGAAGGTGAGCGTGAGGGAGTAGGCCTTGGGTTCCAGCGGCTCGCCTTGCCACCGGGCGCGTCCGTCACCGTCGGTGGGGTGCTCGAACTCCAGGTCGCCGAGCTGGACGCGAACGCCGGGCACCCCGGCGTCATCGTGCTTGAGGCGCAGCAGGACCTCGGGCCTGGCCAGGACGGGCACGGGAATCACGCGCACCGGGCACTCCTGCGCGGGGACCCGCAGGAGCTCCTCCGCGGGCTTCCCGAAGATACCCTCCGGGTCCGGCAGCCCGACGGCGGTGACGTGGTACTCCCCTGGGTTGCAGGGCAGGAAGCGGGCGATTCCATCCGCGTCGGTGGGCTCCTGCCGGTCGATGCGGACGTCGGAGCGGCGGTAGCGGGGCGGCTTCTTCTTGCCGACCCGCTCCTCCGTG
Organism: Myxococcus sp. SDU36; assembly: GCF_030168875.1. Lineage (NCBI taxonomy): Bacteria > Pseudomonadati > Myxococcota > Myxococcia > Myxococcales > Myxococcaceae > Myxococcus > Myxococcus sp. SDU36. The sequence continues at coordinate 5,033,055 of NZ_CP077414.1, read as the reverse complement.
TACATCCGCCCAATCCCTGAGATGGCTCCGGACGCGCCCTGGATGCCCTCGCCGTCGTCCTCCCGGTACACGATGAGCAGCAGCCCCGTTTTCATGAAGGGGCAGGGCATGACCGCTTGCCCCAGGAACCGCTTCGCGGCCCGCTGCGCCACACGTTTGGCGGCCTCGAAGTTCACGGGAGCCCCTTGCCGGAGGAGGCCTCCAGCCGTGCATAGACAGCATCCATCCGCACGGAGGGCGGGAGCTCGGGGTCGCGCAGGAGGCGGCCCATCCAACGCGTCCTGGCCGCGTCCTCGAAGCCGGGGCCCAGTTCGTGCAGCAGGAAGACGTAGCGGGAGACCTCACCGCCTCCCGTGAGCCCGAGGCGGCTCGCGCGGGCAATGCCATCCTCGATGAGCGCGCGCATCGGTTGGCGCTCGAGGACCCGCGCATCCCCGGGGAAGACCTCGGGGAGGGCGCTGAGGATTTCCTCGATGAAGTGCTCTTGAGCTGGTGCGTCAAGGGCCTCCAGTTGCGCGTGTCGGATGACGAGCATCCTCGAATAAGAACGGCAGGGTATTCGAGTGTCAATCCTGCTCAAGACATTCTGGCGCTGCCAGCAGTTGCGTGGCCATCAGGGCAATCCACACGGTGCAGCTCGAGCGGCGCTTCCTGCCATCGGGGGACGTGTGCCCCCCGGTCCAGGCTACTTCGTGTGGCTCAGCTGGGCTTCCCAGCGTCGGCGCAATGCAGAACGGCGCTCGGGGTAGGGCGCGTCGAGGAACTCCACGCTGAGCAGTCGCTCCGTCCTGAAGATCCGAAAGTCCCGACGCAGCTCACACCATGCGATCAACACGCGAACGCCGGTCACGTAGCCCACGAGAATCGGCCAGACGGTACGCTTGCTCGCTGTGCCTTCCGCATCGGCGTAGTGGATGTGGAGCTTCAATTGCTTACGCGACCACTCACGCAGTCGGCTCAGGTCGACGGTTCCGTCCGGATGCCGCTGCTTCGCCGGCGGAGTGCCCACCACCGGGTCGTCGACCAGCTCGCGCAGGTGCTTCGGTACGATGGCGGCGACCTTCGCCAATACATCCCCCGCTGCTGCCGACAACGTCTTGTCTGCGTTGGCCGCCACCCACTGTGCGCCGAGCACCACCGCCTCGATTTCGCTCGGCGTTAGCATCAACGGCGGCAGGTCGAAGCCGCGCTCGAGCACGTAGCCGACACCCGCTTCTCCTCGAATCGGCACGCGACGCGCCATCAACGCCGCGAGGTCCCGGTACACCGTGCGCTGACTCGTCTCGAGCTGCTCGGCGATCGCGCTGGCCGTCATCGGCCCCCTTGCCCGCCGCAGCACCTGCAGAATCTCGAACAACCGGTCAGCGCGTCGCATGGGTCCTCTGCCCTATGCCATCGCGGTAAGGATAGCGCAGCTCACGAGGTTGCTGAGCAGGAAGTAGGGAGCGTTGATGGCACCGTACAGAACCGGCCGCGGGATGTTCGGGTTGATGGCCACGTTGAACACCGTGGCGACGAGATAGCCGATTCCGCTGATGGCTCCGAACACGAGCGCATTCGACATCGAGTCGATGTGAAACGAACGCAGCAGAATCGCGTTCGCCATCGTCACCACGAGTCCGCAGAGCAAGGGCCCTGCGATGAAGATCGGCTCCGGCTTACGGCCCACGAGGTCGGTGCGCTCGAGCGCCAGCGCATACGGCTTCGGGATGACACCCATGAACCACGCCGCGCCGAGCATCTGCAGCGCCACGGCCGAGAGAAGAACCGCGAGCCAGTTGATCGAAAGAGTGAACATCGTGTGCGTCTCCAGTTGAGGTGAGACGCATGAAGTACCGCCACCCTGTTGCCACCGTGGTGGCAGCAGGGAATCGCTTGTCCGCGGTGGCAGGCGAAACGCGTTACGTCGCACGCGGCGGACCGAACCATCGGGTCAGCGCCTCACGCAGCCCCTGGTCCGTGCCCTCCCCGACCCACGCGACGTGTCCGTCCGGTCGAATCAGCACCGCAACGGGCGCGGTGACCGCGCCGAGCACCGGGAGCTCCCACTCCCCCGTGTAGCGAGCAGCGACCCGCCGAACCCGGTCCTCCCAGGGCGTGACGTCGAGCGTGCCGGGCTCGCCCAGGTTGAGCAGCACCGGCCGCGCGTCGTGCAACAGGTGGAATACGCGCCGCGGGCCGTCGGCGGTGACCAGGTCGAGGTCCGGCATGCGGCGCCCGAGCAGCGGGTGTCCATTGCCCAGGTCGTAGTGGACGTCCAGCCCCGACATCATCGCCGCGTACTGCTTGCGTGGCTCGTCCATCCGCAGCAACTCCGCCAGCGTCTCGCGCACGGCGTCCATCCGCGCGTCACCGCGGCTCAGCGCGGTCTGCGCCATCGTCTTCCGCAGCGCACGGGCCGCGACGGGGTGCCGCTCGGCCTGGTACGTGTCGAGCAGGTCCTCCGGCGAGACGCCGCGCACGACCTGGGCCAGCTTCCACCCCAGGTTCACGGCATCCTGCACGCCAAGGTTGAGCCCCTGTCCTCCCATCGGCGAGTGCACGTGGGCCGCGTCGCCGGCCAGGAGCACCCGCCGCTCCCGGTAGGACGCCGCCTGCCGCGTCATGTCGGTGAACCTCGAGAGGGACGAGGCGCCGCGCAGGCCGTAGTCCGTCCCGTAGAGCGCGACGAGCCCCTCGCGCAGCCCCTCGAGGGTCGGCGCGTCGCCCGTGCCGACCCGCTCCTCTCTCAGCACGACGCCCACGCGCCCGTCCTCCAGCGGGCCCATGGCGTAGGTGCCCTTCTCGTCCCGGCGGATGCCGAACGCGGGCGCTTCGGTCATCTCGACCTCGGCGATGAGGTAGCTGATGGACGCGTCCCACCCCGGGAACTCGATGCCTGCCGCCTTGCGGACGAGGCTGCGGCCCCCGTCGCACCCGACGAGATACTTCGCCCGCAACGCACGGCCGTCGGACAGCTCGACGTCGACGCCGGTATCGTCCTGCGCGAAGCCCGTCACCTCGCACCCACGGTAGATGGGCACCGCCAGCTCACCCACCCACTCCGCCAGGATGCGCTCGAAGCGCTCCTGCAAGAGCGCGAGCCCATGGTTGTGACGCGTCGGGAAGTCGCTGAGGTCCAGAGGCGCCTGCCCGAACGCGACGTTCTGGACCGCTTGCCCTTGCGAGACGAAGCGCTCGACGACCCCGCGCTGGTCGAGCACCTCCAGGCTGCGCGCGTGCAGGCCGCGCGAGCGCGAGCCGGCGACCTCCTGGCTGGCGCGCCGCTCGACGATGGCCACGTCCACCTGCGCCAACGCCAGCTCCGCCGCCAGCATCAGCCCGGTCGGGCCCCCTCCCGCAATCACCACTGTGTGCTGCGTCACCACGTCCGTGTGCATCTCTCCGCCCTCCCGTTCATGGAGCGAAACGGGTGATGGTGGAGCACGACCGGGGGGGCTTGCGGCAACACCCGGGGTCTGGCATCTGCTGGCAGTGGAAAGAGCGGAGAGGGTTGCCGTGGCTCCTCCAGCGGCCCGTCGCGTGCCCGGAAAGCGCGCGCGCCTCCGTCGCGGTCCGCCTTGAAGTGGCCCCTATGTGGGTGAGGCAAAAGCACCCGGCAGCGTGAACGAGAAAGTACTGCCCTTTCCAGGCTGACTCTCAGCCCAGATCCGCCCACCGTGCGCTTCAACAATGCCCTTGGAGATGGAGAGACCGAGCCCCAATCCTCTGCGGTCTTCGCTGCGGGCTTGCCAGAACCGCTGGAACACCTCCTCCAGTTGATGGCGCGGAATTCCAGATCCGGTGTCCACCACCGAGAAGCGAACGTCCTGGCCCACCGGCTCTAGTCGAAGAGAAATACCACCTCCTGCCGGAGTGAACTTGATGGCATTGGTCAACAGGTTGGCGAGCACCTGAAGGATGCGCTCATGGTCAAGCTTCGCCATCAGCGAGTCTCCGCGTATCTCCATATCAAGCGAGAGATTTTGCACGGAGGCCAGAGGCTGAAACGCCTCGAGCGACTCCCGCACGGTCGCGGTCGCATCCTGTAGCGTGGGGTCGACGCGGAGTACGCCCGCCTCGATGCTGACCAAATCCAGCAAGTCGTCAATCAGCCGGGTCAGCCGCGCGGTGAAGCGCTGGATTTTCACAGCGGCTTGGAGGGCCTTCCCGCCCGCCTCGGTTTCGGCAGCATCCCGCTTGAGCATGGAAGCCTGCAACGCGATGCCCCCGAGGAGCGCACGCGAGTCGTGGCTGACCATCGCCATGAACCGGTCCCGCGCCGCCAGTCCGTCATCGGCGCTGGCCCGCTCAATCAGCAGCCGAGAGTTGGTCGCCTCTCGTTCCGTCTGAAGGAGGGCAGCCAAGGCGCGCTGGCGCTCCGCGCGTTCGTCTCGCAGTTCGCCATCAGCGGTCGCACGCTCTCCTAGCAAGGCTACGTCCTCATGTGCCCGCTCCCGCGAAATGCTCTGACGCGCCTGGGCGGATGCCTGGCCATGGGCCATCCGCGCATCTGCGTTCTGGCGGCTCTCTCGTAAGACTTCGTCAGCCCTTCCCCGGGCCTTTTGGACGGCAGCATCTGCCTCCTCCTCAATCGATGCCTGCCTGTTGCTGTATTCGTCATCAGACCGCTCCCGCTCGAAGCGCAGGCTCTTGTCTGTGTCGTCACGCTCAGGTTGCGATTTCTTGTCCTTTGCGGCCATGGAGAAGTCCCCCCGTCCTTGGAATACCCGCTATAGCTTGGAACACCCGCTACAGGAAGAGTAATGTCCAGGAGGCAGGCGACCTTGGGTCGACGCTCGTGTGTTGGGCATGCGCCCACCTTCGTTCGGAAAGATAGGTAGCGACTGAAATGAGGCGGTGCCAACTGCTGCTTCAGTTGGGCGCAAGAGCGGCTGCTTGCTGCCCCTGCAGCGGTGCATGGCCATGGTGGATGTGGCCTGGAGCGAGAGTTGCCATGTCACAGGCAGGCTTGCACCCGGAGACGTGTGGTAGCGGGTAAGACGGACGCGGTGGCGGCCGGGAGGTCGGCTCCCCGGTCAAGGTCTACGACGCCGCCGTGAAGCGCTGGACCCTCAAGAAACCCTGGACGACGCCAACTCCACCATCGGCAAGACCCTTTGCCCAGTCGCTACTCCGGTGTCGCCGGGGGGATGGCGCGCTGGCGCGGACGTGATAGGGGCCGACCTGCTAGAGAAGTGACGGGCGTGACTCGCATGATGGGGATGGATTCATGAATACGCATACGAACCCGAGGCGGTGGCCGCCCCCTCCGGAAGTGGAACAGCAGCTCAACCAGGACCGCGAGCGTTTCCGCAGGTGTCTCGACTACATGCGAGAACACGCGCCAGGCGAGGTCGAGGGCGTTTACGGCCCCGACAGCGTGACCTGGGTGCTCTATCGCGAGCCGGTGGTCCTCCTCGGCGGACTGCGCGCCATCCTGCTGCAGCTCGCCCATCCGGCAGTGGCCTACGGTATCTCCCAGAACAGCAACTTCCGGAATGACCTGCTCGGCCGTGCACGACGCACCTATACGGCGATGTACCAGCTCACGTTTGGTGGCCTCTCGGAAGCGACGGGCGCCGCGAAGCGGATCCACAGCGTGCACAGCCGCGTCTACGGCGCACTTCCGGACGGCGCCGGCCCGCAGGGCTCCGGCACCTATCGCGCGAACGATCCTTCGCTGCTGCGTTGGGTGCACGCCACCCTCATCGACACCGCCATGCGGGTCTTCGACACCTTCGTGCGGCCGCTCAGCGTCGAGGAGAAGCGCCGCTACTATCAGGAGACGCTGCGCGCCGCGGCGTACTTCGGGATCCCGCCGGAGCAGGTGCCGCCCACGCTCGAGGCCTTCTACGAGTGGTACAACGGAGAGCTGGTGGGGCAGCGGCTGCGCGTGGGAGACACGGCGCTTGAGCTGGCGGGCCTGCTCTTCAATTCGCCGTTCACCCAGGGACAGTTCGATGAGGTGCTCACCGCCGGCCTCCTACCGGAGCGCTGGCGCGAGGCGTACAGGCTGCCTTGGGGGCCGGGACAGCGGCTCACGTGGAGGCTCCTGAAGGGCTCGATGCGTCGGGGAATCCACCTCACCCCGCCAAAGCTCCGCTACGTCACGGCCTGGCATCAGGCCCAGATGCGGCTGGCCATGGCTCGGGGAGAGCGGCCGACGCTCATGGCCCGGGTGCTGAACACCATCGACTCCTACGTCGACGTGCCGTTCAGCATCCGGCCGGTCGCGGCGAAGGCCCCAGTGGACAAGGATGTAGATGCCGCGTGAGAGGATTCAGCCGATGCGCTTCAACTCCTCCGCTCAACCGGGTTCTTGTTCGCGCCAGACGTCGAGCATGGTTGAACGCGGGGCTTCTTGAGTTTCTGCCGACGGGGTTGTGTGTGTGCTGCTGGGAGGGTGTTGGATGACGGCATTGTTCATTCGGACCCAGTCGGGTCGTCTCCTGGTGATGCGCGGTCACTCCGGACAATCGGGCGAGCTGTCCGAGGTGTGGCCGGGCGAGGATTTCTACGGTGTGACTTACTCCGAGCTGCGGAGGTTGGGGGATGGTCGACATGAGGTCGAATTCGCGACGAACCGTTCTTCGCGCACTGGATTGGCGCAGCGGATCGTTTCGATTGTCGAGGAGGTCGGAGCCATTGAGTTTGAATGCTCTCTCGGAATGCTCAGTAAGCAGATGGCTGCGCGTGAAGTCGCTCTGCTGTGCATGTCGAATACGATAGATGCAGTGCTGGCTGGCGCGTCCGCGGAGATGCGCGAGCATGTCTGTTTGTTCGTCCGGGCGGCGAACGCGGTGCCGGGCGATGAAGACGACGTCTCGATCGGTCGTCCCAACCTCCCGCGAAGTGTGATTCGGGAAGTCGTCGCAGCCTGTGAGGACGAGCGTTGCGTATGAGTTGGTGACCGCCGGGGATGAGGCGGCGCCGAGAAGTTCCGCCGTCCGATGGGACTCATCCCCTGAGCGATCCCCGCATTTAAGCGAGTGGATCGCCAGGCGCCTACCTGACAGCTCCGTGCGAAGCGGAGTGGTGGGGTACAGGAGGAGAGGCCATGCTGGTACGCAAGGTGGCCATCAACGAAGAGCAGGTGCGGGCGTTCCTGGAGAACTTGTTTGAGGAGGACCTGCACGCCAAGCGGGTGCTGTCGCTGTCGCGTGCGACGTTGGGAGTGGTGCACGCCGCATCCTTGTCGGTGCACGCCATAGGCCAGGCGCTGGCATGGGCCCGAGGCGGCGTGCAGAAGCACGGCATCAAGCAAGTGGACCGCCTGCTGTCCAATGACGCGGTGGACGTGTGGAAGCTGGCGGTCAAGTGGATTCCTGCCAGTGGCCACGCCAAGAAACTGACGGACGTGCGCGTCACCGCGGGCCGGACATCGGTTCCCGCGGTGGTGCTGGTGCACCAGAAGGGCATGAAGGAGCCTTGGTGTCTGGCCACCAGTCTGGACAGCGCCAGCGCGCGCCAGGTGGTGGACCTCTACTCTCAGCGCTTCTCGTGCGAGGAGACGTTCCGTGACGTCAAGGACTTGAGATTCGGGATGGGGCCGTCCACGGTGCGCGTGAAGAGTCCCGAGCGCAGGGACAGGTTGCTGCTGGTGAGCGCCCTGGCCCAGGTGCTGCTGACGCTGCTGGGCGCCGCCGGGGAGAGTCTCGGTATGGAGAAGGGCTTGAAGGCCAACACCGTCAAGACGCGCACCTACTCGCTCTTCCGTCAGGGCTGCATGTATTACCAGGCCATTCCCATGATGAAGGAGGAGCGCCTACGGCCTCTCGTCGAGTGCTTCGCCGAACTCCTTCACGGCCATCGGGTTTTCCAAGAAACGCTCGGTTTCATTTGAGGGGATGGCTCAGACCTCCGCCCCCGTCTATCCCAGCGTGCCTCGAGGCTCCTTCATCCTTGGAGTCTCTTTCCGCAAGCCCGCCCATGCCATCACGCACTCCCATCTCTGGATCCGAATCTGTGGTAGACATACATGTCTGGAGATTCGTCCACCCGTCACGACAACCGGTTTGCAGCAGCATTGACGCGCGCATGACGCAGCGACCGAATCTTGGGTAGGGACAGGAGAAAGGGAAATATGATTGACTCCTGCCTCCTGAGGGACGGGCGGGGCCTCTCATCGAGCCGACGCACCAGTCGCGCTCGCTCCCAGTCTATTCCTCACGTGACACAGCCCAAGGGAAAGCCATGGACCAGAGCACACCTGAAAGTGACAACAGGGTCAGGAAGATCATCATCGTCGGCGGCGGAAGCTCGGGATGGATGGCGGCCGCCTACCTGAACAAGGCCTTGAACTTCAACGTCGACATCACCCTGGTCGAATCGCCCAACATCCCCAGGATTGGCGTTGGCGAGGCCACCATTCCCACCATCAAGGAGGAACTGTTCGACTTCCTGGAGATTCCAGAAGAGGAATGGATGGCCGAATGCAAAGCCACCTACAAGCTGGGCATCCGATTCCAGAACTGGAAGAAGCCGGCCTCGCAGGGGGGCGATCACTACTATCACAACTTCGGTGAGATGCCCCAGGTGAAGGGAGTGCCGCTCTCCCACATCTGGATGTACAGCCATCAACAGCGTGGCTTCGCCGAGCCCATGGAGTACACCTGCTACCCCACCTCTCCCATCTGTGACGCCCAGAAGTCGCCCCGGTACATGGATGGCACCAAGGCCGTTCATTACGCCTACCACTTCGACGCGCTGTTGATGGCCAATTACCTGAAGAAGTGGTCCATTGAGCGAAACCTCACCTACATCAGCGACGACATCGTCGAAACCCAGCTCGACGAGGGAGGAAGCATCAAGGCCCTGCGGGGCGCCAGCGGGCGACTCTACGAGGCGGACCTCTACATCGATTGCAGCGGCTTCGCGGGCCTGCTCATCGAAAAGGCCCTGGGCGAGCCGAAAATCACCTTCCACGACTGCCTGCTCACGGATCGCGCCGTCGCCCTCAACGTCCCCTCGGACCCGACGGAGGAAGGCATCCGCCCCTACACGACCGCGACCGCCTTCAGCTCCGGGTGGACGTGGGAGATTCCCCTCTACGGCCGCTCGGGCAACGGGTACGTCTACTCCAGCGCCTTCCAGACCGCCGAGGACGCCGAACGCGAGCTGCGCTCCTGGTTTGGAAAGAAAGCGGACGCCCTGGACGCGCGCCACATCCGGTTCATCTCCGGCAGGCGCCGCCGCTCCTGGGTGAAGAATTGCGTGAGCTTCGGACTGGCCAGCAGCTTCCTTGAACCGCTGGAGTCCACGGGCCTCTACTTCGTGTACGCCGCGCTCTACCAACTCGTGGCGTGCTTCCCGAACAAGCAGATTGAACCGGCCCTGAGAGACAAGTTCAACGAACGCGTGTCCTTCATGGTGGATGACGTGCGCGACTTCATCGTGCTGCACTTCTGCACGTCACCGCGCACCGACACGCCCTACTGGAGGGCCAACCAGAACGAGCTCAAGCTGCCCGACACCCTCAAGGAAGTCCTTGAGCTTCAGCGGGCGGGCATTCCCATCCGCAAGAGCTACCACTCGAACGAGGCGCTCTACTCCTCCTTCGAGGCGGGCTTCGACAGGTTCTGGACCAACAGCAACTTCCAATCAATCTTCGCCGGGGTGGGCTACCTGCCACGGCAACCCATGCCGTTGCTCCACCACCGCCCCGACATCCTGATGGAAGGGGAGCGGATGTTCGACGACATCCGGAAAAAGACTGCCCAGATGATGTCGCGGCTGCCCTCCCAGTACGACTACCTGACCGCGCTGTACGCGCGGGGGGAGCGAACCAGGGAGGCCAGCCGGTAGCGGGCAGGCCCGCGCATCGAGGCTAGCCGTGTGTGCCAGTCCTTGAGTCCGCACGGCTGTCCCTCATGCGGCCCGGGTGATCCAGGGCGACCTTGTTCACCCAGCGCCGGTAGAAAGCGCGGTACTTCAAGACGAGCTGGTCGTACTTGCAGAAGGCCCCGCCCCCATCCGACTTCATGCTGTTCCAGATGGCCACATCGTAGCCGGCGGCCGCCCAGGTCTGCAGGCCAAAGAGGATGAAGTTGGCCGCGCTGCCCACCACCCCCTCGCCCTTCTTGATGGCGAGGAACATGTGCATGACGGTCTCGTCCTTGTCCACGGGCGTGACGCACTGGAGCAGCCTGTATTTCATGTCGCCATCGAGGCTGACCGTCATGAGGCAGCCACCGGGGTAGCCATCAAAATGCAGTTGCATCCTGCTCATGCTCAAGCCCAGCGCCCGGGAGACGATTCCCACGGGCCCGAAGTAGCGCTCGACCTGGAACTCGATGCCCGCGCCAAACCAGGCCCCCTCCCGGGCCAGCACCTCCTGTCCCGGAGGAGGGCTCGACTCGTCGAGGAGCTTCAGTTCGAAGGCAGAGATGGGCAGTTGATGCACCGGAGCCGCGTGTTGGGCGTCGTAGAAGTTCTCGACGATGCGCAGCACCGACGTCCGAGTGTCATAGGCGAAGCGCAGACACAGGTGATTCCGGGGGCTCTCCGCCTCCGGCATCTCTGGCAATGGGAACAGGGGGGCCTGGGTGCCGTACCAGACCCAGACGAAGCCATACCTCTCCGCCGTGGCGTAGACGGACTGGCGGGCCGTGGGAGGAATGGGCTCCAGCCGGGGCACCGCCGTGCTGTGTCCCGGCACATAGCTGCAGGCCCCCGTACTGTCATAGCGCCAGTGGTGGAAGGGGCATTGAATGCACCCCTCCACCACCCTGCCCTTCGCGAGACTCGCGCCGAGGTGCGAGCAGTAGCGCTCCATGATGACCGGCTGGCCGGCCCCATTGCGCCAGGCCACCAGCGGCTGCCCGAAGAGCTTGATGGCGACAGGCTTGTCCTTCAACGCGTCCGACCTCATGGCGACATACCAACTCGCCGCGAGCTGGGTCGTGATGTCGTTCGCCCCAGAGGGTTGCCTGATGCGTTCCTGCTCCTGGTGGATGTCGCCACTCATGCGTGCCACTCCTGCGAGTTCGTGATGGGCCTGCCCGCCCCAGGGGCCGGCTGCGCGACCGCCTACTTCAGCGCGAGTTCCAGCCGGCTCCCGACGTACGACTTCAGCAACGAGAACATGGGGTTGTAATCGAAGTACTTCTTGACCTCGGGAGGAGCGCCCGTCTGGGTCCAGTTCAGCAGCCGCAACGCGGGCACGAGGCTGTACTTGGAGTTGTTGAGGTGCCGGTTGGCGCCGGTGATGCAGTAGCCGAAGCTGAAGAGCGGCCGCGCGAACTCCTGCTGTTCAATCAGCTCATGGATGCGGACCGCGGCCTCCTTCGGGGACTTGCGCTTCTCCGTGACGGCGTCCACCTCCGCCTTCGCCGCGTCGAACAGACGGCAGTACTCGTCCATGTCCGCGCACAGGTAGCCCAGGTGGGGCGGGTTGTCGTCCAGGTGGTCCAGGTGGGCCTCGTTCCGGTCCACCTTGAACCGAGCATGGGCCTGTATCAGCCGGAACTGTCCGAGCATCGTGCCCACGGCCCACAGACGATGGAAGGCGTCCCAGAGCTCGAAGTCGGAGAAGGCCGTGTAGCAGCAGCTCACGAAGTCGTCGTTGTGCTCCAGGAGCTTCTGCTGCAAGCGGTCGATGTACTCGAAGCGCTCCGGAGAGAAGTCGTCATCGCGCAGCGCCTTGATGAGGCGCGCCGCGAGGGCATGGATGGTCACGGACGTGTTTTCGAGCCCCCGCGAGAAGAGCGGATCAATGAAACCCGCCGCGTGGAGCATCAAACAGTAGCGGTCCCCCACGGTACTCTTGGACGAGTACTGCAACCGGTCCGTCTTCACCCAGTCGCGCACGGGCTTCGCGTCCTTGAACTGCGCGGCGATGGTCGGGAAGCGCGCGAGGAACTCGTCGAACTCCTGCTGCGCCGGAATATCCGTCTTCGGGTGGATGCGGGGATCCAACTGCAGGCCCACGCTGACGAGCTCATTCGTCGCGCGCGAGTGGTTGTTGAACGGAATCACCCACATCCAACCCCCGTGGAACATGTGGTGCAGCGTGCCCTCGTGCCACCGCCACCGCTGCCCCTTGGGCTTGAAGATGTCGTCGAAGGGTTTGACCCCCACCATGTGCGTGTAGAGCGTGCGCGAGTGCGTCTTGTAGCGGCAGGGCTCTTCCCGGAGGCCGAACTTCATCGCCAGCGGAGCCCGGGGGCCACCACAGTCAATCATGTAGCGGCCCGTGAAGCGCTCGCCCTGGGTGCTGGTGACGGCCACGCCCGTCTTCCCCAGCTCGTAGTCCTTGATGGTGGTCTTCTGCTTGACCGTGCACCCATGGCGAATTGCCGCGTGCATCAGATAGGCATCCACGTCCTGCCGGTAGAAGTGGCTCTCCGGCCCCCAGGGCAACTCCGGGATGACGCACTGGGTGAACTGCGTGGGATCGTGCTCCTCGCCGGGCTTGTGGAAGACGAAGCCAAAGTTGCGCTTGATGCCGGTGCTCGACGACACCTTCTTGAAGGCGGAATAGAACGAGGTGATGTCGTTGATCTCCGGGACGCCATAGCGGTCCGCGATGATGCGGTTCATCAACGACGTTTCGGGGATGGAGGACTCGCCAATCGTGAAGCGGGGATGGGATGCCTCCTCGACAATCAGGACCCGGAAGCCCTGCCGGGCGAGGATGGCTCCCATCTGACTGCCCGACATTCCCGAGCCCAGGATGATGACATCGAAATGATGGCTGTCGTGACTCGCATTGACCGTCGGCTTCATGGACGTATTTCTCCCTGAGGTGGGACGTCGAACTGATGAGGGGTGACCTCCGTGGGCTCACCTCGCGTTGCGCGTCCAGAGCGGCTCCTCGCCCACGGCGGGAGCACGCGAAACCGGGGCCAGACGCAGCCGGGCCTCCCGGGTCAGCGCAAGGAGTTCATCGAGCATGCCGGGCGCGTAGCCTCCGCTTCCCACGGCGTGCGCCTCGCGCTCGGCCAAGTAGGCCTGTTCCGCCAACTTCACGTGGGGTGCACGAAAGCGCAACAGCACCTCGAATATCCTGTCGAGGGACTTCAGACCGCGCCGGTGGTTTTCCGTCAGGAGTTCGGATGCGCCCGCCTCGTCCAGCACCCGATCGAGCAGAGAGGGCTGCCCTGAGAACCGGCCGTAGACCGCCCGGAACTGGGGAAGCACGTAGGGCACATACGTCTCCTTGAAGTCCTTGTAGCCCTGGTGCTCCGAACGCGAGCCCCACAGGACATGCTCCAGCACGAAGAGTGGCATCTCCACGGCGCCAGGCCCCAGGTATGACTGGCCTCCCACGCGGATAGGCTCGTAGTAGGGCCTGAGCTCCTGCATGAAGGTGCGGGGTGAGATGTTGCGGTATGCGTAGACGATGGAATCCACCATCTTCCTGAGCTGGTCTGCGATGTCCTCACACATCGGAGCGAACAAGGTGGAGTCCAGCGGCACGTCGTACAGTTCCACCGTGCGGTGAAGCGCCGACTCCAGCGCCGCCATGGAAATCCTGACACTCTCCAGCAGGTGGACCTCGTCGCGGCAACAGGTGTACCGGCGCTCCAGGCCCTCCGCGGAGGGGTTCCAGACCGTCACGTGGAGCAGGGTCTCCCGGGGAGGGAGCTGTGTCGTCCGGGCGAGCGCCAGCAGGATGGGCTCCAGGCCGGGAACCACCTCGACCGGCTCATGCCCATGCCTTTTGAGCGAACCCAGGAAGAAGCCAATGTCACGCATGGCTGCCGCTGCCACCGGAAAATCCCACCGCTCGACGAGCCCCAACTTCGGGAGGATTCCCTGGAGCAGCCCCAGAACCCCTCTCACATCGCTCCGCTGATTCAGCTCCGGAAGGCGCTGCAGGGTCGCCACCGCATCTAGAGGATCCAGAGCAGCGATCATTTCATGGGTAAATGGAAAATTCCGCACCGGATTCATCAATGACAACCTCAAGGAAGCGCCGCCGAGTGCCGTATCCAGACTCTAACAGATACCTGTGCCAATCCCAAAGCCGGTCGCCGCGTCACGAGCGCGTCAAGGCGGCATCAGCAGTGCTTCCTGGCAGACAGGCTCTATGCGAGACTTGGCCGACGGGTCTCCCGTCTGAGTCGTCCCCTCATTGGAGCCGAGCGTCAAGGGCCGTCCCCAGCGGTTGAATGGGGCCGGAGCAGCGAGGGAAGCAGCAGTGAGGCGCGCTCTTTTCAGCGCCAGAGGCTCTCCTTCCGCGTGCGGAGCATGTCGAAATCCATCACGCACGCCGAGGTGCATCGGTTCATTGAGGAAGCCGTCGGCCCGGACACCCATGCCAAGCGTGTGCTGGCGCTGGCCAATGCCACCTTGGGCGCCGTGCACGCCGCCAGCCTCTCGGTGAGGGCCATCGGACTGGCGCTCTCCCAGGCGCGGGGGTTGGAAGGCAAGCACGCCATCAAGCAGGTGGACCGGTTGCTGTCCAACTCTGGCGTCGACGTGTGGCGGTTGTTCGCGCGGTGGGTGCCTTTCGTGGTGGCCGAACACAAAGCGGTGACAGTCACCATCGACTGGACGGACTTCGAGTCGGACGACCACACCACGGTCGCCATCCAGCTTGTCACCCGGCACGGCCGCGCCACGCCGTTGCTGTGGAAGACGGTGCCCAAGAGCGAGTTGGCCGGGCAGCGCAAGCCCATGAGGACGCGTTGCTGGAGCGGTTGCACCAGGTGCTGCCCTCCGACGTGGAGGTGACGGTGCTCGCGGACCGAGGATTCGGAGACGTCGCCCTGTATGAATTGCTGGACAGACTCAGCTTCGGCTACCTCATTCGCTTTCGTGGCGTCGTGCACGTCGAAAGTGCCGGAGGGGAGGTGCGCAAGGCGAAGGAGTGGGTGCCCCCAACTCATTTGATCAAAGGCGTGGTTGAATCGCTCAAAGAAGGCGCTGGGCGGCAGCGTCTGTCTGGTGAGCGCGATGTCGTTGGCGAAGGCCGTTGTCTGTGTGCCGGGCCGCGGCGTCACCTCGGCCACCGTGGACGCCACCAGGGCCACCTTGCGCTGGCGCTGTAACGCGCCCAACCGCCGCGCCGCCTCCAGGATGTCCTCGGCCGACTCCAGCGCTCGGAGTACCTCCGCCACCTGCGTCCTCGGCGTGTTCTCCTTCATGCCGGAAGAATGTTCCTGGCCACCCTGTTTCGGCGGACCTGCCTGCTCGGCTGCACTCAGGTCCTTGATTCTGCGCCACTTTTCTCCATCACGTTGAACGGACGCGGATGGCCGGCTGGCAGGGCCCTTCGTTCAGCTCCTCCGGGTGCAGGCGGAACCAGCGGGCGATGAGCATCACCTCCTGCGCTTCATGCGCGCGGAAGCCCAGCGTCTCAGGCTCGGGCCGCTCGAGGATTTCACGGGCCTGGGCCTCCAGCGCCTGGTGTTGCTCAATCGTGACGGGCGCGGGCAGCTCCGCGCGCACGCTGCCCCGGCGCACCACGTAGACGCGGTCCTCACCGCCATGGCCAGGCACCGTGTAGACGAAGGAGAGGCGCCTGAGCATCTGGCTCAGCTCCACCACCCAGCCGCGCATCAGCTCCAGCCGCTCCGCCCTGTCCCGCAGCTCCGCGGCGTATTCGAACTGGAGCCTGCGCGCCGCCAGCGCCATGCGCTCGCGCAGCAGCGTCAGCGGCGTGTCGGACGTGCCTTCGAGGAAGGCGCGGGCCTGGGCGACGCGCGCGTCGTACTCCGCATGCGTACAGCCGCCGGCACAGGGCGCCAGGCAGCGTGAGAGCTGCCCGCGCATGCACAGCGGCTCCTGCTTCAACGGGAAGAGCTGGCCCTGGTCCGCCAGGCGCATGGGCGTGTCCGCCGCGCAGTCCCGCAGCTCCAGCAAGTCACTCACCGCGCGCACCACGTCGGACACGGCGCTCCGGCCGTGGAAGGGCCCGTAGTAGTCGCCGCGCTCGCCGGTGGCCTGACCCACCACGCGCAGCCGGGCGACGGGCTCGCGCGTCAGGTGGATGAAGCAGTGGCCCCGGTCCCGCTTGTGCTCCACGTTGTAGAGGGGGCGCTGGGACTTGATGAGGCGGAACTCGAGCAGCAGCGCCGCGAACTCGCTGGGCGTGTACTCCCAGACGATGCGGTGCGCGTGGGCGATGATCTCCGCCGCCTTCTCGTGCGCCTCCGCGCGGAAGTACGACAAGAGCCGCGTGCGCACCCGCACGGACTTGCCCACGTAGAGCACTTCATCCGAAGGCCCCAGCATCCGGTAGACGCCAGGACGGTTCTCGGCGTGCTCGCGGACGTGGGCGAAGAGGGCGGCGACGCGGGGTTCCATGAGGCAGGCGGCCCGCACCGTACCGCGTGCGAGGCCCACGGTGTGGCGCACGCCGGCCGCCTCGCCCGAGCCGCCTCGGTGGGCGGGCAGCCTCGGGTGGAGGCCGCTCACCCTGTCCCGTGGTGAAGCCTGGCTACGCCGGCTCGATGAAGTTCAGCCGGTAGCCGTCCGGGTCGGTGACGATGAGCTCCCGGGTGAACCAGGGCTGCACCGCGGGGCCATCCACGGCGGCGCCCTGCGCTTGAGCCCGCAGGAGCACCTCGTCCACGCTGTGAGGCGCCTCGGCGCGGAGGCCGACGAGCACGCCCGTGCCGCGCCGCCCTTCCAGCTTCAACTGCGGCGGCGGCGTGACGAGGTAGACGTCCAGGGCCTCCGCCCACCGGAGGTGGACGAAGGGGGGCTCGGCGCTCACACGCTCGAAGCCCAGCGCCTCATAGAAGGCCACCGAGCGCGCACTGTCCGTGACGAGCAGCTTGACGAAAGCCGCCGTCACTTCGCGAGGCCTTCCGCCTTCAGGGCCTCCTGCACGGAAGGCCGGTCGGCCACGCGAGCGTGGTAGGCGCGCAGCCCGGGGAAGGGCTCCAGGTCCACCTTCGTGTGCCCAACCCAGTTGAGCGTCGTGAAGAGGTACGCGTCCGCCACGGTGAACTGGTCGCCCAGCAGGTACGGCTGCTTCGCCACCACCGCCTCCAGCACGCCCAGGCGCAGCGCGAGCCGCTCACGCGTCAGCCGCTTGCCTTCATCCGGGAACGCCGGGTTGAAGAGGGGGCTGAAGCCCTTGTGAATCTCGGTGGAGATGAAGTTGAGCATCTCCTGGAGGCGGTAGCGCTCCAGCGTGCCGTTGGCCGGGGCCAGCTTCTTGTCGGGGACCTGGTCGGCGAGGAACTGGACGATGGCGGGGCCCTCCGTCAGCAGGCTGCCGTCATCCAACTGGAGCGCCGGGACGTAGCCCTTGGGGTTGATGGTGACGAAGTCCTCGCCCGCCGCCGTCTTCTTGGCGCGGATGTCCACCTTCTCGGTGGTGAAGGAGAAGCCGCCCTCGCGAAGGATGATGTGGGGCGACAGCGAGCAGGCGCCGGGAGCGTAGAAGAGTTTCATGGCGCGGATTCCTGCACGACTCCGACGCCGTCCGCCATGAATTCGGATGCAGGTCGGGCCCGCCCCCTGGGTCCGCCCTGCCCAGGTGACCCGCGGGCACTGTGGGTGATAGGGATTCGCGAAGGTCGGCACCGGTCCGGGGAGCCCGCCCGACCGCGTCCCCTCAGCGCATGCCCGGCCCCGCGGGCCTGTCCGGATACCTGAACCTATGCGTCTCAAGCCGTCTCTCCTGCTCCCTCTCGCGGTCCTGTCCCTGGGCGTGTTGCCGGCGTGCTCGGACGAGGGTGACGACAACCCTCCCGGCACTGACGCGGGCACCGACGCGGGGACGGACTCCGGCACCGACGCGGGCGACGACAACCCGGGGCCCAGCACCGAGCCCGGCACCTGTCCCTCCAACGCGCTGCTCTGCGAGCTGTTCGACAGCGGCAACGACACCAGCGGATGGACGGCCAGCGCGGAGAACGCCTCCATCCAGGTGGACAGCACGCGGACGCGCAACGGCCCGGGCGCGCTGCACGTCCTCACCGAGGATGGACACGACGAGCGGCAGCAGGCCGGCAAGGCCATCGCGCAGTGGCAGCAGCGCATCCCGGCCTTCAAGACCCGGCTCTTCGTGCGCGCGCACGTCTACATGCGCTCGCTGCCAGGGGTGTTCGGGCAGATGGGGACCTTCTTCGTCCTGTCCAACTTCGACGCGGACTTCGGCGGCTTCGAGCTCCAGGTGATGCAGGACAGCGGCTTCGCGCTGGATGACTGGTCCTTCCGCGAAGGGCAGGGCTGGAACCGCCAGCCCGAGCCCGTCCAGCTGGGCATGGAGGCGGGGCGCTGGGTGTGCCTGGAGTGGGAGGTCCGCCGCGACAGCACGTCGAGCACGCACGGCAACACGCGCGTCTACGTGGACGGAACGCTGGCGCACGACTTCACCCACATCGGCATGCGCGCCTTCAACAACTTCTCCGTGGGCTACGGCTTCGTCCACCCGCTGGGCGCGTCCGGCTCCGAGACGTGGATTGACAACGTCGTGGTGAGCACACAACGCGTCGGCTGCGACTGATGCGCGGAAGTGGCATGGCCCCGCGGCCCTCCTGACGGGCTGCCTGGCCGTGCCCTTCAAGGTGGCTGGATGAAGCGCACAAGCCACCCCAGTGTCCTGAGCGGGCAGCCGAGCGAGCGCCCGTTGGGGGCCGCCGCGTCCATGTGCATCGTTCCCCCCTCGGATGTGGCAGGAGCACCGGAAAGGAACGAGGACACATGGCGACGGGGACATGGCGCCGGCCCGACCTCCAGCGGGCGGCCCGGGCGGGGCAGGACGCGAGCCGGAGCGGCGTGGAGTGGGCGGCCCGCGTGGGCTACGCCGCGCGCGGGGCCGTCTACGCGGTGATTGGGGTGCTGGCATTGATGCTGGCCGCGGGTGAAGGAGGCCAGGCGACGGACACCCATGGCGCCGTGGAGGAGGTGGCGCGCCAGCCCTTCGGCTCGGTGCTGCTGGTGCTGCTGGGGGTGGGACTGGTGGCCTTCGCGCTGTGGCGCTTCGCCCAGGCCGCCTGGGACCTGGAAGACAAGGGCCGCTCCGGAAAGGGCATCGCGGCGCGCGTGGGCATGGCGGGCAGCGGCGTGATTCACGCCAGCCTCGCGCTCACGGCCTTCAACCTCCTGCGCGGCCAGGGTGGCGGTGGTGGCGGCGGCAATCAGGGGCTCACCGCCAGGTTGATGTCCCAGCCCTTTGGCCAGGTCCTGGTCGTCCTGGTGGGGCTGGGGGTGATGGGGTTCGCCGGGTACCAGCTCCACCGGGCCTGGAAGGGGCGCATGCTGGAGAAGCTGTCCCTGTCCGGATTGGCGGCGCGCCGGCGGACCGAGGTGGAGCGCATCTGCAAGGCCGGCGTCGCGGCCCGCGGCGTGGTGTTCCTGCTGGTGGGCTCGTTCTTCATCCAGGCGGCGCTGCGCGCGGACCCGGGAGAGGCGGGTGGCCTGGGCGAGGCGCTGGGCACGTTGGCGCGTCAGCCCTTCGGCCCCTGGCTGCTGGGCCTGGTGGCGTTGGGGCTGGTGGCCTACGCCGTCTACCAGCTCTTCGCGGCGCGCTACCGGCGCATCCCCACGCCGTGAAGCGGGCCCTACACGCGCCGCTGCAGGTGGGGCATGGCCGAGGTGAGCAGGGCCTCGGGGGCCACCTGGCCCTGCGTGCCGACCAGCGCGGGGTAGACGTCGATGGGCGCCGCGCTGCCCACCACGAAGTCCGCGGCTTCGCGCAGCTTCGCCAGCGCGAAGTCCGTGCAGTGGATGGTGATGACGGGCAGGAGGCCGGGCTCGCTGAGCCACCTCACGCCGTCCGACAAGTCGTGGGCGCTCACGAAGCGCTGCACCGTGTCGCGCAGCTGGTGGCTCTCCTCCAACGCCGCCGCGAGCCCGCCGCGCCGGTCCCTCCGCGGCGCGGGGACGTAGGGCTCCGAGTCGTCCTCGCGCGGCATGATGATGCTCTCAATCCACATCGGGGCGCCTCCTGACGGAACGGTCATGACGGGCAACGAACCCACACCCGCTGGACGCCGAACCGGCATGACATGATGCACGCCTTCGGCGAACCCCGATTCACTGATGGCGCCAGGTCCTTCACGAAAGGCGTCAAGGTGTAAGAAATCGGAGGAAGGGCCGGGTGTCACCGCGTGGGCGGCGCCCCGCATGTGTCCATGAGTGGATGCCGCACCTGCCCTACCGTGGCAGCTCCACCACGAAGGCGGCGCCGCCTCCGGGCGCCTCCTCCACGTGGACGCGCCCGCCGTGCGCCTCGATGATTTGCCGGACGATGTGGAGCCCCAGCCCCAGGCCCCCGCGCCGCTGGGCGTTGTCGCCCTGGGTGAAGCGCTCGAAGACCCGGTCCCTGTCCGCGGCGGGGATGCCCGGTCCGCTGTCCTGCACCACCAGCCGCATCGTGTCCGGTGCGTGCGTCAGCGACACCTTCACCGGCTTGCCCGCGCCGTAGCGGAAGGCGTTGGTGAGCAGGTTGCTCACCACCTGCTCCATGCGCAGCCGGTCGAAGCGGCACGGGGCCGGCGCGTCCACATGCGAATCAAGGAGCACGCCCGCCAGACGCGCCTCCTCGGTGAAGCGGGACACGACGTCCGACACCACGCCGGCCAGGTCCCCGTCGGCGAACTGGAAGTCCAGCTTCCCCGTCTGGATGCGGCTGACGTCCAGCAGGTTGTCCACCAGCGCGCCCAGCCTGCGCAGCTGGCGCTCCGTGTTGTCCAGCTTCCCCGCGACCTTGTCCGAGCCGAGCGTCGCGCCAGGCGTGGAGTCGCCCAGGCGCCGCAGCAGCTGCAACTGGAGTCGCAGGGACGTCAGCGGTGTGCGCAGCTCGTGGCTGGCCATGGAGAGGAAGTCATCCCGCGTGCGCACCGCCTGCTGCAGCGCGGCCTCCGTCTCCTTCAGCGCGGTGATGTCCAGGATGGCCCCGCGCACCACCGCGACGTTGCCGGAGGCATCGCGAATCACCGACGCCCGGCTGGTGAGCCAACGCCAGCTCCCGTCCGGCCAGCGGGTGCGGAAGGTGGACGTGTAGGCGTCCACGTGCCGGGTGAAGAGGGAGGACACCTGGGCCTCCACCTCCGCGCGGTCGTCCGGGTGGATGGAGGCGAGGAACTTCTCGTGCGTCCACTCCGCCTGCGGCTCGGCGTAGCCGTAGAGCCGGTCATGGGCCTCGGAGCGGAACACCTGGCCGGTGACGAGGTTCGTCTCCCACACGGCCATCTGCGCGGAGTCGAGCGCTACCTGGAAGCGCTCGCCCAGCTGGCGGAAGCGCTCCTCGGTGCGCGCCACTTCATTCTCCGCGTGCTGGCGCTGGGTGATGTCCGCGGCCAGCACCCACGTCTCCTCACCCACCACGCGGACCGTCACCTCCAGCCAGGTCCGCGACGGCAGCTCGGCCAGGAAGCGGCCGCCCTCGCGTGCAGTCAACGCCGTCATCAGCCGCTCGTGCAGCACCGTGCCCGAAAGCCCGGGCTGGGCAAGCCAGGGCTCCTGGCCGCGCACCTGCTCGGCCGGCACACCCAGCAGGGCGGCGGCGCGCGCGTTCAGCTCGCGGACGCAGCCGTGGGCGTCGAGCGTGAAGAAGGCCTCGCCCATCATCTCCCGCAGCACACACAACCGGGCCTCATCGGACAGGCTGACCTCGTCGGCGGCGTGAGAGGGCAGCTCGGTGGTGGTGACGGCGGGGCGAGGCTCCAAGGGACGAACGGGCTCGGAGGACGGAGCGAGTCTCATGGGGGCTGGAAGGGTCTCCCGGCCATCCGGAGGCGTCAAGCCGCCCGGCCCGGCGCTCGCAGGGCCCCCTGGCGTGTCAGGAGGCTCACGGCGCCGGTGCCCGCGTCCCCGTTTCCGGCCCCCCCCAGGCCGCCCCGACTCACCCATTCGCGCTCAGCCTCCGTTCGCTGCCGCCGTGGGGTCCACCAGGGGTTCAGGCATGACCCAGAGCGCCGTGGGCTGAAGATAGGCCGCATCGAACGCGAAGAGAATGCCCGTCCAGCGGTCCCAGAAGTGGGCCCAGTTGTACTCAGTGGGCGGCGAGGTGAGCGGGTTGCCGTCGCGGTCCGGCTGGCTGTAGGCGAAGTCCGCGTACGTCCACGTCATCGTCCCGAAGTCCGTGGACAGCAGCGGGGTGATGGCGCGCAGCAGCTCGACGCGCGACACCTCGTCCGGCCGCTGGACGGCGGGGGAGAAGACAGGCTGGGCCATGTCGTGCTGCTCGCGCCAGGCGATGTAGTTGTTGCCCATGGCAATCAGCGCGTCGCGCGCGGCCGGCGTGGGCGCCAGGCGGGCCTCTTCGTACAGCGCGAAGGCCGCCACCAGCAGGCTCTTCCAGTGCATGTCAGGGAAGAGGGTGTCGAATTCGAACGGGCGCGGCGTGTCGAAGGCGTGCGCGAGCGCGTAGTCATAGGCCTGCCGGGACTGGGCGGGCACCGCGTCCACCAGCGTGAACTCCGTCAGCACGCGCTCGGGCGTCACCACGCCGGCCCCCGCGCGCCAGTCCAGGTAGAGGCGCCCCGAGCCGCCGATGTCCGTGAAGATGGCGAGGTTGCTCTCGTTGAGCGTGCGCTCCAGCGTGTCCACGATGCGCTCCGCCTTGTCGAGCGGGAGCACGCCGGGTGCGCTCGCGTAGAGCGCGGCGAAGCGCGCCGTGGTGGTGAAGAGCGTGCGCGGGTCCAGCAGGGCGGCGCCGTTCAGCGCCGTGGTGAGCGAGGCGAGGGAGGCCGCCACGTCGAAGGGCAGGCCCGACAGCACCAGTTGAAGGCCCAGTTGCTCGACGGACAGATGCAGGGTGCCCGTGAGGCCCACGCGCCCCAGCGCCTGCTGAAGCGACAGGGAGGGCTGGCCGCGGGCCGCGCGGATGATGCTCCGGGCCAGTGACGCGCCCAGGAGGCCTTCGCCGCCGGTGCGCGAGGCATGCGGCGCGAAGACGAACCAGTTGGGCCGCACGGCGCTGGTGCCACCCGGGGTGAGGGTGGGGTCCAACAGCCCGCCGACTTCATAGGCCAGCTCGATGTAGCCCGCGGTGATGCGGTTGTTGTCCTCCAGCGGCGTGGTCTGGGCGTGGGACGTCGAGGCCAGCAGCACGCTCGCGACGAGCAGCGCGCGGGGCAGGGCCAGGGGGATGGGACGGGACGGGGTTGGGTGCATGGGAGAGGGAAGTAGCCACGCCCATGCGCCTTCCAATCCATTCCGTCACGCGCGCGCGAAAAGCGTCTGACAGCGGACGCTCGCGGGGCTCACCTCACGGGCAGGGGCCGCAGTCCTGTGCGCAGCTGTCGTACCGGTCGGAGGTGCCACATTGCTCCGTGGCCTGGCACACGCCGTCCCCACATTGATTCACATTCGCGGGGGACAGCCGCGTGGTGAGGGGGCGGTAGGTGATTCCGCCGAGCGTGCACGTCTCGTAGTAGAGGCCGCTCGCGTCCAGCGTGCAGTGGGACGCGCAGGCGCCCACGTACACCATGGGCGCGCAGGGCACGAGCGCCTCCGTGCCGTCGTGGAGCAGGCCCGCGCAGGCGCGCGAGGTGCTCTCCTGGGGCCCCAGCGGAGCGCGGTCCGCGCCCACGTGGATGCCCTCGGAATTGAAGAGGTTGCCGAAGAAACACGACTCCTGCCGGGCGTGCGTGGCGAGCTCCTGCGCCGTGTAGGGAATGACGGCCCCCGCGCCGTCCAGGCCGAGGAGGGAGATGAGCAGCTCCTCTCCCATCCGGTTGACGTGGGCTGCCAGGCACGCGGAGACGACCTGCTGTTCGGCGAGCGTGGCCGCGCTCCCACCGGCCCAGTCCGGCGCCAGTCCCAGGCCGCCCTCCCAGGTGTACGACTGCTCCAGCGCGGGGGCCGTGTAGGTGCGCGTCTGCCCCGCTGGCACGGCGCAGCGGACCACGTAGCGCATCGCCATGTCGGCCAGGGAGGGGTCGGCCTGGAACCAGGTGTTGAAGGCCTCCGACGACAGGCCATTGAAGGTCAGCCCGTTGAAGGACAGGCCATTGAAGGACAGCCCGTTGAAGGACAGGCCATTGAAAGACAGCCCGTTGATGGACTCCTGTGGCTGCGTCAGCGCGCCGGTCGGAGACGCGGCGTCGGGTGGCAGCGGCTCGCAGCCCGCAATGCCAAACATCGTCAGGGCGAGCATCGGAAACGTCTTCGGAGACAGTGGCTTTTTCATCGACTCCCCAGTGGGTCCAGGTCGCCGGACGGCTCGCGGTGCGAGTGTCCCGGCGGGGCCACCCCGAGGAGTGCGGGCCGGGTGAAGGGTGGCGGGCGCGAAAAATTGCACCGGGGACGCATGCGGGCAACCCGTACCCACGGGCAATGTTTGCAGTCGCGGACAGTCGAGGCGGGCCGGAGGTGGGCACGGGGTTCACACCGGCGGTGCCTCCGGGGGCGAGGGCGGCGTGGCGTTGTGGACGGGTCCGCGCGCGAGCGTCGCGTGCCGGATGCTGTCTGTGTTGAGGCCCGGAGCATGTGCCCGTCACGCATGGGCGGTGTTCGTTCCGCGTGGTGTCATCGCCTCCGCGTGGTGTCATCGCAGGAGCGTGCGATGGGTGATGTGTCCTCCAGAAGGTTGGCAGGCTCCTCGGCGGGCATGCTGAGGGCACTGCCCGGTGAGGACGCCCAGCCGTTCTCCGCGACGCCTCCCGAGGGCTCGGTGGCGCTGGTGTTCACCGACGTGCAGGGCTCCACGCGGCTGTGGGAGCGGTGTGGCGCGGGCATGCGTGACGCGCTGGAGGTGCATGACCGCGCCCTGCGCTCCCTGCTGGCCGGCGGCACCGGCTACGAGGTGAAGACGCAGGGGGACTCCTTCATGATTGCGTTCCCCTCGGTGATGGAGGCGCTGGCGTGGTGTCTGGAGGCGCAGGACGTGCTGCTGCGCGCGCCCTGGCCGGTGGACATCCTCTCCCAGCCCGAGGCCGCCGAAGAGGTGGGGCCCGGAGGGCTGCTGTTCCGGGGCCTGCGGGTCCGCATGGGCGTACACGTGGGCGAGCCGGAGTGCCGCGTGGACGCGCGCACCGGCCGGACGGACTACCTGGGCCGCATGGTGAACGTGGCGGCGCGCGTGGCGGCCGCGGGCCATGGCGGTCAGGTCCTGGTGAGTGGCGGCGCCTGGGCGCAGGCCGCGCAGGTGCTGGAGGCGCTGGGCCGGCCCGCGGTGCGTCCCCTGGGCGCGTTCCGGCTGAAGGGCATTGATGATGCCGTGGCCTTGGTGGAGGTGCTGCCCGCGCACCTGTCGGAGCGGCGCTTCGGCGTTCCACGAGCGCCCAGAGACAGACAGGGGAATGTGCCCGTGCTCCAGGCCGGACTGGTGGGGCGGAGCATGGAGCTCGGGTGGCTCCGCCGCGAGTTCGCGGACGGCACGCGGCTCGTCACGCTGCTGGGGCCCGGCGGCATGGGAAAGACGCGGCTGGCCACGTCCTTTGGCGCGCTGGAGCTGGAGTCGGGGGACTGGGAGGGCGGGGTGTGGCTGTGCGAGCTGGCCGAGGTCCAGACGGCGGAGGCGCTCTGCCTGTCGGTGGGCCATGCGCTGGGCATCCCCCTGCGCGCGGACGGAGACCCGACGGAGCCGGCGGAGCGGCTGGGGCGCGCGCTGAACGACTGTGGTGACGTGCTGCTCATCCTCGACAACCTGGAGCAGGCCGTGCAGCACCTGCCCGCCACGTTGGGGCGCTGGCTCCAACTGGCGCCTGGCGCGCGCTTCCTGGCGACGTCGCGCGAGGCCCTGGGGCTCCCCGGTGAGCGGCTGCTGGACCTGGCGCCGCTCTCCGTGCCGGAGGAAGGTGAGTCCCGGCTGGAGGAGCTGGTCCGTTCGGACGCGGTGCGCCTGTTCGCGCAGCGAGCGCGTGAGGCCCGAGGCCACTTCGAGCTGACGGCCGGCGAGGCGCCGATGGTCGCGGACATCGTGCGGCAGCTGGATGGAATCGCCCTGGCCATCGAGCTGGCCGCCGCGCGCATGGCGCTGTTGAGCGTGAGCCAGCTTCGGGAGCGGCTCACGCGTCGCTTCGAGCTCCTGCGCACGGGACGGCGTGACGGCTGCGCGCGACAGGCGACGCTGAGAGGGGCCATCGACTGGTCCTGGAACCTGCTGGAGCCGGAGGAGCGGGCCGCGCTGGCGCGCTGCTCGGTGTTCCGTGGCGGCTTCACGCTGGAGGCGGCCGAAGCGGTGCTGGGGCTGCCCCCGGACGGGCCCGCCGTGCTGGACGTGCTCCAGTCGCTGCGCGCCAAGTCGCTGCTGCGCGTGCTGGAGGCGGAGCTGCCCGGCGGTGACTCCCGGCTGGGCCAGTACGAGAGCATCCGTCAGTACGCCGCGGCCCGGTTGGCCGAGGAGGGCGTGGCAGACGCGGCCGCGTTGGCGGAGCGGCACGCGGATTGGTACCTGTCGCTGGCCCGCGGCCTGCGCGCACAGGTGCGCAGCCAGGGCGGCGCGGAGGCATTGCGGTGGCTGGCGCTGGAGCGGGAGAACCTCCTGGCGGCGTGTGACAACGCCCTGGCCGTGACGCCCGCGACGTCGCGCTCGGTGGAGCGGGCGCTGGAGGCGCTGGTGGCGCTGGAGCCGGAGGTGGTGACGCGGGGCCCGGTGCGCCTGCTGCTCGAACGGCTGGACGCGGCGCTGGCGCTGGCGGACCGGGTGACGGGCGCGCCCAGGCGGGTGGCCGAGGCCGTGGCGGTGCGTGGCCGCGTGTTCCTGGAGGCGGGCGACCTGATAGCGGCCCGCGGGAATCTGGAGTGCGCGCGCGCGTCGCTGCGGGTGTTGGGCGCGGTGGCGGGCGAGAAGCGCGTGCTGGTGGACCTGTCGATTGTGGCCCGTCACGAAGGCGCGCTGTCCCAGGCCTGGGAGCTGGTGCGCGAGGCGCGGCTGTTGTCGTCGGAGGGCGACCGCTGGCTGGACGCCTACACCGTGGGCAACCTGGGGCTGGTGGAGCAGGCGCGCCGCGGCGCGGAGGCGGCCATCCCCCACCTGCGCGCGGCGCAGGCGCTCTTCCACGGCGTGGGGGACGTGACGTTCGAGGTGGGCTTCCTGTCCAACTGCGCGGTGGCCATCGGGGAGATGGGGCGCACGAGCGAGGCGATGCGCCTGCTGGAGGAGGCGATGGCGCGCTCGGCCAGCGTGGGCGACAGGGCGGGGCACGCGCTGGCTCGCCTCAACCTGGGCTGCTACCTGCTGGAGGAAGGACGGCCGCAGGAGGCGCGCGCGCACCTGCTGGCCGCGGCGCGCATCGGCCGGCAGTTGGGGCAGCGGCTCTTGGAGGGCACCGCGCTGGGCGAGCTGGGGCGCGCGGAGCTGGCCCTGGGGGCGTGGAGCGACGCCTGGGCCCGGCTGTCGGAGGCGGTGTCCGGCCTGGGCCGCGTGTCGCGGGGGCAGGTGCTGCGCTTCGCGGTGTACCGGGCCGTGGTGGAGGCGTGCATGGGAGACGCCGCGGCGGCGGAGGCGAGCTTCGTCGTGCTGGAGGGCGCGCCGGAGCTGCGGGATGACCCGGTGCTGCGCGAGCTGGCCGCGCTGCTTCGCGCGGCGGTGGACCTGGCGGAGGCGCGGGCCGCCTGGGACGACGTCGCGCGGGCGCAGCGGGCCTTCGCGTCGGCGCGCCAGCGCATCGCGCGGGCCCGGAGCGCCCCTCCGGAGGCCGCCTCGTCGGACCTGCGTGGCGCGCTGGGGTTCCTGGAGGGCGCCCTGTGGCGGCTCACCTCGGAGCCCGAGGACGTGGAGGCCGTGGAGGTGGAGGGCAGGGGCGCCCCTGTCTGCGTCGGGGCCGCTTGACGCCCCTGAAACGGCTGTGCTTCAAGCGGCGCTCCCATGCCCGAAGCGCGCGTCACCTTCGTCTCCGTCGCCTCGCGTGAGTGCCGTTCATGACGCCCGCCCTGCTGCCCGAGCGGCCGCGGCGCATCCTGGACACGCTCGCATCGTTCGTCATGGCGAACGCGGGCCCGCTCGGGGCCGGCGGGGTGGGGCTGCTGGCGTTCCTGGCCATCTACGGGCCGGCGGCGCTGAATCCCACGCGCCTGTCGTGGCTCATCCGTGACGACTTCAGCCAGCACCTGCTGGGCTGGCTGTTCTTCCGCAACGAACCGCTCCGCTTCCCGCTGGGCGCCATCGACGGCTACCTGCATCCGCTCGGGACGACGCTCGGCTACATGGACGCCATCCCCTGGGTGGCGTTGGTGCTGCGGCCGTTCTCCGGCCTGCTGCCCGCCGACTTCCAGTACATCGGTCCGTGGATGTGCATGTGCCTGGTGCTCCAGGGCGCCGCGTCCGCGTGGGTGGCGCGGCGGATGGGCGCGACGGTGCCGCAGCAGTGGCTGGTGGGCGCGCTGCTCGTGCTGTCGCCCACGCTGCTGGCGCGCATGAGCATGGCGCACGAGGCGCTGTGCGCGCACTGGACCCTCGTGCTGCTGGTGGGGCTGAACCTGCTCCCGCAGCGGGACGCGCGCGAGGCGAAGCAGGCGCTGGGCATCGCGCTGGCGCTGTGCGTGTTCGCCGCGGGCGTGCACCCCGTGGTGACCGCCATGGTGCTGGCGCTCGCGTTGGCGCTGTGCGCGCGGACCGCGCTGGAGCGGAAGCTGCCCTGGCGGTGGCCCCTGCTGGGCGCCGGGGTGAACGTGGGCGTGGTGCTGGCGCTGTTCTACGTGCTGGGCTACCTCGGCACGGTGCGCACCCTGGGCGCCGGCGCCTTCGGTGGGTTCTCCGCGGACCTCCTGACGTTCGTCAATCCAATGGGCTACCGGGACTCCTGGTCGCGCTTCCTGGACTCTCTGCCGAGACAGGGCGCCCAGTACGAGGGCTTCGGCTACCTGGGGCTGGGCGTGCTCTTCGCGCTCTGGGCCGCGCTCATCCTGCTGGTGCGGGACGCGCCGCTCGTCGCGCGGCATTGGCGCAGGCTGGCGCCGGTGGGGCTGGTGGCGCTGGGCCTGGGCTTCTTCGCGCTGTCCTCGCGCGTCACCCTGCGAGGCGAGCTCATCGCGGACCTGTCGGGCCTCTACGCGCCGGTGATGCGATGGGTGGAGCCCTTCCGTTCCTCCGGCCGCTTCGTGTGGCCGCTGTACTACCTGCTGGCGCTGGGCTCCGCGCTCGCGCTCATCCGCCTGCCCCGGCCCACGGTGGCGCCGTCGCTGCTGGCGCTGGCGCTGGCGCTGCAAGCCTTCGATGTGAACCTGGGGCGGGGCCATCAGGCGAAGGAGGGGCCGGCCTGGAACACGCAGCCGTCCCAGGCGCTTCGCGAGGCCGCCGTGGGGCGCAGGCACCTGGTGCTCTACCCACCGCAGATGCATGACGGCTCCGGGCGGGGCTGCCGCGCCGGGCCCATGGACTTCCACCGTTGGGCCTACCGCGCCTACCTGCTGGGGCTCACCTTCAACAGCGGCTACGTCGCGCGGCTGGATGACGCGCGCGCGCAGCCCTACTGTCTGGGGCTCGACGACGATATCCGGGCGGGCAGGCTCGACCCGGAGGCCGTCTACCTCTCCATTCCGCAGCGGCTCCACGAGTTCCGCGCCATTCGCGGGACGCGCTGCGTGCAGGAGGAGCGGCTGTGGCTGTGCGTCCTGGAGCAGGCGCCCGCGGCTCCGGCGGAGCGCGCCTCGCCCTGAGCCCGGAGGGAGGACAGGGGACACGAGAGGGGGTATGGAAGGTGCGTGAGCGCTTCCTCTTCTCGCGGCATCCTCTTCGACCTCGACGGCACGCTGGTGGACTCGCTGCCGGACATCATCGACAGCTTCCTCCATGCCTTCGGGCACCTGGGGCTTCCAGCGCCGACGTATGAGCAGGTGCGCGCGCTCATCGGCCACCCGCTGGACTGGATGTACAGCCAGTTCGCGCCGGACCACGTCCCCGCGTTGTGCGTGGCGTACCGTGAGCACTACCCGCTCCACTTCCACCGGCGCTCGCGGCCCTATCCGGGCGTGGTGGAGGTGCTGCGCGCGCTGCGCGAGCGGGGCTACCTGCTGGCGGTGGCCACCACCAAGCGCCCCGACATGGCGCGCAAGTTCGTGGACGCCATGGGCCTGGGCCCGCTGCTCCACCACGTCCAGGGCACTGAGGGCTTCGCGCACAAGCCCGCGCCCGACGTCATCCACCACGCCCTGGCGGCGCTGGGCACGGGCGGGCTGTGGATGGTGGGGGACACCGCGCTGGACTTGCGCGCGGGACAGGCTGCGGGGCTGCGGACCTACGCCGTCACCTGGGGCACGCATCCGGTGGACGTGCTCGCGAGCGCCTCGCCGGACGAGCTGCAGCCGGACCTGCAGCGGCTCCTGACGCACCTGCCGCCACTGGCGTGACGGCGGGCGTCTTCGGGGGATGAAGCCAGCGCCTGGCCCACCTGGACGACGTGGGGGGGGCGGGACCTGGGGCGCTGGCCTCAGGCCGTGTTCAGTCCGCCGCCATCCCCGGGCACTTGCCCGTGGCCAGGTACTCCGCGTTCCGGTGGATTTCGGAGCTCAGCTTGTCCTGCCGGGCCGGGTCGACGGCGGTGTAGACGATGACGACGCCCTCCGGAGAGTCGTGCACGCTGGCGATGGACGGCACCGACGGCGCGCCCGCGGAGCCCGGCTCCTCGCGGCCGCCCATCTCGTCGTAGTCGACGCCCGGTGGCTGGGCCATGCCGCTGCCGCCCGTGCCGCGCTCCTGCTGGAACTGCATCATCCTCCGGCTGCGCTGCTGGAGGTCCGCCACCCTGTCGGTTTCGGGCGTGACGATGATGAGGGCCACGCCCTCCGGGATGTCCTCCGCGCGCGCCTGTGCGCCGGACACGTCCATGGGGCAGTCCCGCTTCATCTCCGCCTGCGCGTCGGGCGGCAGGCCTTCGTCCTGCTGTGGCATCTGCTGCGCCGTGGGTGGCATCCCGCCCTGGGATGTCTTGGCGTTTCTGGAGCAGCCGACCGACAAACACATCACCGCCGAGGCGGCCAGCGCCGCCGGGAACCTGAGTCTGGACATGAGCCCCCCTTTGCTGAAAGTCCTGCGCGCAGAAGGTGGGGCGCGGTGCGTGGTGGTGGCAATACGCACTGCCGTCCCAGAGGGCGCGCCTCGGGGCCGATGCGCGTATCCGCGACGCGACGGATGAGGCTTCGGCTCACGTCAGCCGCGAGACATCCTCGGGCGTGTCCACGTCTTCACCACCGCCGGGCAGCGGGACGTCCACCACGCGCGAGGGCACGCGCGCAATCACGCCGCGCGCGCCCTGGGCCGGGCTCAGCGCCTCCAGCTCCGGGAAGACGGCGCGCGCGAAGAGGGCGGGGACGCCCCGGGTGTCCTCGTAGGCGGAGGCCACCACGGACGCGCGAGTCCGTTCGAAGGTCTCCAGCAGCGCACTCAAGTGTGCGGCCTCCACGCGGAGTTGGTCGCACAGCAGCACGAGCACGGCGTCCAGCGCCGGTGGCTCCGTCTCCCGCAGCGCGCCGAGCCCCACGCGCAGCGAGCCTCCAGGGCCCGCGGCCCAGCCCGCATGGTCCACGGTGCGCACGGCGAGGCCCGTCAGCTCCGCTGCCACCGCATCCCGCGACGCGCCCAGCACCACCACCACGGGGCCGCACCGCAGGGACGCCGCGGCCTCGGCGGCGCGCCGCACCAGCGTCGTGCCCTGGTAGCGCACCAACTGCTTGGGGTGGCCCAGCCGCGAGGAGCCGCCCGCGGCCAGCAGCACCACGCCCACCGTCACGCGAGCCTCCGCACCGGTGGGGGCGCGGCGGTGTGGATGGGCGCGCGCCGCTCGCGAAGCTTGCCGCCCTGGCGTCCGGCGACCACCGCTTGAAGCTCGGCGATGATGGACAGGGCAATCTCCTCCGCGCCTTCCGCGCCCAGGTCCAGGCCCACGGGCGCGTGCAGCTTCTCCAGGTGCGCGTCGGTGGGCGCGGAGGGCAGCTCCGCGAGCAGCCGGTCCGTGCGCGAGCGAGGTCCCAGCACGCCCAGGTAGCGCAGGGGCCCTGGGAGCAGCCGCGCCAGCAGCTCGCGGTCCTGCGGCAGGCTGTGCGTCATCAGCACGGCCAGCGTGCGGGGTGACAGGGGCAGCGCGCCGGGAGCGTCCGGGGCCTTCGCCGACACCACCGCGTGGGCCTGGGGAAAGCGGCGCCGCAGGGCCTGCGCGGGCCGGTCCGCCACCACCGTGACGTGCCAGCCCAGGGCCGCGGCCTGGTTCACCACCGGGGCCACGTCGAAGCCACTGCCGAAGAGCACCAGGGGGTGGGGCGGCTCCACGACTTCCACCAGCACGTCCGCGCCGCCGCAGGGGCCGCTCCACGTCCGGCCCGCCACCAGCGCCTCGCGCGCCGCTTCACGCACGGCGTCTTTCAGCGCGCCGGACAGGTGTCCCGCTTCGGTGCCGTCATCGCGGAGCATCCACCGGAAGCCCACGGCGCTCGCGGGGCCCCGGTACACCGTCACCACCACCGCCCGGCGTCCCGCTTCCCGCGCCTCGGCGGCGAAGGTGAGGGCCTCGCCCGCGCCCGCCTCCCAGCGCTCCAGCAGCACGTCCACCACGCCGTTGCAGCCCAGCGCGAAGGAGAAGGCCCCTTCGTCCTCCGCAGTGTCGCTGGTGGAGTCGTAGCGCAGCAGGCGAGGCCCGGTGGTGGTCCAGAAGAAGGCCTTGCGGACGACGTCGGCCTCCAGGCAGCCACCGCTGATGCCGCCCGCGAGCCATCCGTCCTCGCTCATCAACATCCGCGCACCTGGCCGCCGGTAGGCGGAGCCCGACACCTCGACCACCGTGGCCAGGACCAGGGGGCCGCGAGCTTGCGCCCGCGCGCGGAGGATGGCGTCCAGGTCCTTCATGTCTCGTCGTCCTTGGCGGGGGGTGACTGGAACGCGACGGGAAACTGTAGTCGGCGCCATTCCATCCCGGCCAGTGACGTTCTTTCGCGTCGGGGCCTCAAGGTGGGCCTGGGTGCGGCACTCGACACACGTGGTGACTGGATGAATCCCCGCGGCTGGGGTGTAGTTCCCATCCGCATGCCCGTCCTGCGTTACGCCTTCACCCTGAATGCCGTGCGTGAACTCGGCCGCCTGGCTCCGGACATCGCCCGGGCGCGGGCGGAGGCGGCCCTGGACACGAGCCTCCTGCACATCCGCGAGGCCTGCACGGCCACGCTGGGCATGGAGTTCGACACGCTGGTGTGCTTCGACGCGCGCTCCGTGGTCCGCCTGTTCTCACACGCGGAGCAGGCCCGTATCCTGGCCCGGCTGGTGGACGAGCGGGCACGCACGCTGGCGCGGGTGGGCCGCTTCCAGGAGGCGCTCGAGGACACCGTCTATGCGGGGCAGTTGCTGGCGTGCTCGCGCCAGCGCTTCGGCCTGCCCAAGGACGCGCGCGCGGCGGAGACGCTGGAGCGCGAGGTCCCCGAGCTTCGCTGACCCACGCGGGGTGGGCCGCGCTTCACCGGGAGCGCCCGCCAGGTCAGCCTTCGCGCATGCGCAGCACCACCTTGCCCGTGGCGCGCCGTGCATCGAGCTCGCGCAGGGCCTGCGCGCCCTGCTCCAACGGGAACACCGGGCCCACGACGGGCGTGAGCACCCCGCGCTCCGCCATGGCCTCCAGGTCCTTGGCGATGGTGGGCGTCAGGGACGGCTCGTGCAGGAGGAAGCCGCCCCAGGCCACGCCGACCACGTCGATGTTGCGCAGCAGGAGCCGGTTCACCTGGACCTCGGGGATGCGCCCGCTCGCGAAGCCCACCACCAGCAGCCGGCCTTCGGGCGCCAGGCACTTGAGGCTCTTGTCGAAGACGTCGCCGCCCACCGGGTCCACCACCACGTTGGCGCCCAGTCCGCCCGTCTTCTCCCGCACCTGGGAGAGCCAATCTCCGGTCGACAGCAGCACCTCATGCGCGCCGGCCCGCCGGGCGACGTCCGCCTTGCGCTCGTCGCTCACCACGGCGATGACGCGCGCCTGCGCGCCGCGCGCCACCTGCACCGCCGCCGTGCCCACGCCGCCCGCGGCGCCATGGACCACGACCCACTCCTCCGCCTTGAGCCGGCCTCGCCGGTGCAGCGCGAAGTGCGCCGTGTGGTAGTTCATCACCACGCCCGCGGCCGCCTCGAAGCTCCAAGCCGCGGGGATGGGGAACACCATCTCCGGCTGAATCGCAGCCACCTCCGCGAAGCCGCCCAGCCCGAAGCTGAAGGCCATCACCCGCTGCCCGGGCTTCACCGCCGCGCCCGCCGGCGCCCGCCGCACCACCCCCGCCACCTCCACGCCCGGGATGAAGGGCAGGGCGGGCTTGAGCTGGTACTGCCCCCGGGTGAGCAGCAGGTCCGGAAAGCTCACCCCGGCCGCCACCACGTCGATGAGCACCGAGTCCCCCGCCTCGGGCTCGGGCACGTCCACCAGTTCGAGCCCGTCAGGGCCGTCCAGCCGCTGTAGCTGCAATGCGCGCATCGTTGCCTCCCGGACAGGCAGCGTAGTGGCCAGCCACGACGATGCCAGTGTTGCCGTACGCGCGCGGGCGGACCCGCGGTTCGGTACGGAGTTCACGCGACTCGTGGAAAACCGAGGCCTGCTTGGATGACCCGTCACGTCATGTGCCAGGTGGCCCGCATTGCCAGTAGACCCTGTAAGTCCATGAAACTAAAGGATTAATCGTGATTGGCCTGAAATCTTAGAAGTGGATAATAGCTGAAATAATCGCGCAACCTTGAAATTCGTGTCATCCCTGTGGCATCGTGCTTCCTAATCTTTCCACTTAGGAGGATTACATGGTGCAGAAGAGAGTGCGCGGAGCGCTTGGTATCGCGGCGCTGTCTGTCGTCGTCGGTTGCAATGAGTCCACCCCTGCCCCCGAGGCCGACAAGCCTACGGATGCCGCGAAGGCGGCGACGCTGGAGAATGGCGCGAAGGTCATCCTGACGGACAGCCAGAAGGTGGCGAAGTTCGTCACCGGTCTGTCGATTCCCCTGCCGGAGATTCCCGCCGCGGGCCCCAAGGCGCTCAACGCCGCCGCGCTGGCGCCGGTCATCGACACCCTGGCGCCGATGTTCCGCCTGGACCCGGCCAACCTGGTCTTCAAGAAGGCGCAGACGGACAAGCAGGGTGACGTCCACTACCGCTATGCGGTGAAGCACAACAACATCCCGGTGCTGGGCGGCGAGCTGCGCGTGCACGCGCGCAACGGCAAGGTGTTCGCGGCGAACACCAACGTCCGCGGCGACCTGCGCGCCGAGCTGAAGCCGGCCATCGCGGGTGAGATTGCCACGTCCTCGGTGGACTCCGACCGCGAGACGCTCGCGGGCTGGGTCACCGACAAGAACCCGGAGCTGGTGTACTGGCGCATCGATGACGAGCTGCGCCTGATGTACAAGGTCGTCCAGCACGGCAACAAGGCGGACGGAACGCCTGTGCGCGACTGGGTCCTGGTGGACGCGCGCAACGCCGATGTGATGCTGCGCATCCCGCAAATCAAGGAAGCGCTCGACCGCCGCCTCCACGACGGCAACAACACCACCACCCTGCCGGGCGCGGTCGCGCGCACCGAGGGCCAGGCGCCGGTGGCGGACCCCGTGGTCAACACCAACTACGACCACCTGGGCACCGTCTACGACTGCTACAGCACCCTGTTCGGTCGCGACTCCATCAACGACGCGGGCGCCACGCTCATCAGCACGGTGCACCACCGCGTCAACTACGTGAACGCCTTCTGGGACGGTACCCAGATGGTGTACGGCGATGGCGACGGCGTGACGGCCACCAACCTGGCCAACTCGCTGGACGTGACGGCGCACGAGCTGACCCACGCCGTGACGGACAACGAGTCGGACCTCATCTACTCGGGTGAGTCCGGCGGCCTGAACGAGTCGATGTCCGACGTGTTCGGCGCGGTGTGCGAGTGGTACGGCGACGGCGCGGACGAGGTCTCCCCGCGTCACTGGCTGATTGGCGACGACGTGTGGACCCCGTCCATCCCGAACGACGCCCTGCGCTACATGAACGACCCGGCGCTGGACGGCGACTCGCTGGACCACTACCACAACTACGTGCCCGGCACCGGCGTGCACTACAGCTCTGGTATCTCCAACCTGGCGTTCTACCTCCTGTCGCAGGGTGGCACGCACCCGCGTGGCAAGAGCCCCATCGTGGTGGCGGGCATCGGCATCGAGAAGGCCGCGCAGATTTTCTACAAGGCCAACACGTTGATGGTGCCGACGTCCAACTTCGAGGCCGCCAAGGCGATCACCGAAGAGGCCGCGCTGGAGCTCGGCTACGACGCCGCCACCATCGAGTCGGTGTCGAACGCGTGGAAGGCCGTGGGCGTCAGCGTCCCGGTTCCTCCGCCGCCGACGGACCCCATCGTGAAGGACGAGCCCATCGTCGTGTCGGGTGGCGCCAACGAGAAGAAGTACTTCGAGGTCACGATTCCGGAAGGCGCCTACAACCTGAAGTTCACCCTGTCGGGTGGCACGGGTGACGCGGACCTGTACGTCCGCTACAACAGCGCGCCCACCACCGCGCTGTACGATTGCCGCCCGTACGCCGGTGGCAACAACGAGGTCTGCAACTTCCCGTCGCCGCAGCACGGCAAGTGGTACGCGATGCTGAACGGCTACCGCGCGTACTCCGGCGCCACCCTGACGGTGACCTGGGAGGGGGGCTTCGTCCCCATCGAGAGCGGCATCGCCGTGGAGAACCTCACGGGCGCGGCGGGCTCCTCGCAGGTGTTCATCCTCGACGTGCCGGAGCGTCGCCCGGGCCAGGGGAAGAACAACATCTACATCCAGACGGGCGAGGGCAAGGGCAACCCCGACCTCTACGTCAAGCGCGGCGGGGCCCCGACGCACGCGGACTACGACTGCCGCAGCGTGAAGGACCACCAGTCGGAGAAGTGCAACCTCATCAACGCGCCGGCCGGCCGCTACTACATCGAGGTCTACGGCGCGAAGGATGGCTACGAGGGCATCGTCCTCATCGGCTCCTTCCTCGAGCCGCAGACCAAGTAGCTTGAAGTGACGGCGCGGCCCTTGTCCGCGCCGATGAGGCCCCGGGTGCTCCGCTTCACGCGGCGCCCGGGGCTTCGCATTTTCTACGGCGTGGGGCCGGGCAGGATGACGCGCAGGCAGCTGTCCCACGCGTGCACGCCCCGGTACTTCCACTGCATGGGGTAGCCCAGCGACACCTCTTCGAAGCGCACGCCGTCACGCCACAGCGTCGCGGGCATGTGGAGGTGGCCGGTGACGACGACCTCCGCGCGGTAGCGGGTGTGCCAGTCCTCGGTCTGCTTCGTCCCGCACCAGATGGAGAAGCGGGGGATGCGCGGCAGCCGCACGTGCTCGTGGCGCAGCGGGTAGTGGTTGATGAGGACGGTGGCGCAGCCCGGGGGCAGGGCGTCCAGCCGGGCCCGCGTGGATTCGACGCGCGCGGCGCACCAGGCGGAGCGGCTGGCGTGGGGCTCGGGGTGCAGCAGCACCTCGTCGGTGCACAGCAGGTCATCCTCCCAGGCCCACTCCAGCGCCTTGTCCGCGGGCACATGGTCCGGGCGGAACGTGTAGTCGTAGCCCAGGAACATGGGGACGATGACGCGCTCGGGGCCAGGGCCGGGCCAGCGGGGGTAGGGGTCCTCCGGCGTGAGGGCGCCGTAGCCGCGGCACAGGCTCACCAGCCGCTGGTAGCGCGCCTCGCCCTTCAGCTGCGGCTGCTCCGACGGCAGGGTCCACAGCTCGTGGTTGCCGGGCACCCAGATGACCTGCCGGAAGCGCTGGGTGAGGGTGCTCAGCATGAGCTCCATCTCCGACAGCGTCTCGCCCACGTCCCCCGCGACGATGAGCCAGTCCTCCGGGTGGGCCGGAAGCGCCTGGAGCGCCAGGCGGTTGTCGTTGTGGCGCAGGTGCAGGTCGCTGATGGCGTAGAGCTTCATGGCGCGTCCAGGGGGGCACCTTAACGCGGGCTTCCCGCGGATGTCGCACCGATGCCCAGCATTCGCAGCAGGGCATGCACCTCCCAGGGCGGCGCGGCGCGGTCCATCCAGGTGATGTCCCGCGCCAGGGGCGGCATCACCGCATGCAGCGCGCAGGCGGTGCGTGGGTGGCGCGCGCGCACCTGCTCCAGCAGGCCCAGCCCGTCCCCGTCCGGGAGCAGCTCGCCCGTCACCACCACGGACGGCGCCTCTTCCTTCACCAGCGCGAGGGCTTCCTCCATGCAATGGGCGAAGCGCTTGCCGCCGGGCAAATCCCTCACGAGGCGCCGCAGCGCCGCGAGTGAACGTGGGTCTTCATCCACGAACAAGAAGGTCAGCATGTTCTTCGCGCCAGCAGGGTGAGACCTGTGTGGTTGGCCAAACGCACGAGGTTGCCTACCTACAAGACTACTCAGGAAGTTCTTGGATGCCAACCTCTCAAGTCATATCGACATGGGCGGACCCGCCAGGTTAACGACCCCATGGAAAAGACTCTCGCATCCCGCCTTGGCGGAGCGGCTCGCCTTGCTCGGACCCGCCTGAACCTGACGCAGGCCGACGTGGCGGAGCGGATTGGCATCGCGAGCGAAGTCTATGGCCGGCTCGAGCGCGGCCACATGCTGCCGAGCATCCAGACGTTCCGCAGGTTGTGCACGGTGCTCTCCATCTCCGCGGACGAGGCGCTGGGCCTCAAGCCGGTGCAGGAGGTGAAGTGGGCCGCCGAGCCGCCCAGCGACTACGGCGAGTCCGCCGAGCTGCGGCGGCTCATGCGCCGGGCCAAACAGTTGGACCGGACGTCCATCCGAATCCTCAGCGTGCTCGCGGCGCAGTTCAAGCCGCGCGGCTGACGCGCCGCTCACCGTCCGGGCTCCAGCTTCGCCAGGCGCTCCCGCAGCTTGCGCGCGGAGGGGAAGCCGTTGAAGAGCACCACCTGCGGGTGGGCCTCCAGCGCCGCTCGCTCCACGGCCTCCCTGGCCAGCGCCCGGTCCACGCCCAGCAGCAGGCCCGCGTCCGGCCGCGAGCGCAGCTCCGTCAGCCGCCGGGCCAGGGGCGCCGCGTGCCACGCGTGGAAGAGCTCCAGCGCGACCTCTCTCCTGGACGCGCGGTGGCGGAAGGTGAGGTCCGGCACGCACAGCCCGGAGGCGCCCACGTGCCGGGGCAGGGGCGTCAGGTCCAGCTCCCACGCGTCATCCGCGAAGCCCTCCGCGAGCGAGGCCACCTCCGGAGGGATGTGACCCAGCGCGGCGGGTAGGGGCGAGCGCAGCGGGTCCTTGTGGCTGAGCATCAGCGTGGCCTGCCGCCGTGAAGGCTCCACGGTGGCGGTCAGCTCCCAGCGCTCCAGCACCGGCACGACGGACAGGAAGGTCGCCAGCTGCAGGCCGTACTTCTTCTGGAGCGCCAGCATCGCTCCGGGGCCCTCCACGTCGAGCGCCCAGTTGTCGTCGTCGCGCCACACCTCGGCCACCAGGCGGCAGAACTTGAGCCACCGGAGCACCTTGCGCACGCGCAGCAGGTCCGGCGCCTGGGCGCGCAGGCGGAGGCGCCGCGCGGACAGCAGGGGGCCCTGCGCCAGCGCCAGGTTGTAGCGGTCCACCAGGTCCTGGGCGTCCAGCCCCTCACCGTCCCAGCCCACCAGCCGGCGGTGGCCGGGCAGGTCCGAGTACAGCGCCTCGCGGGCCTCGGCCAGGGGGGTAGGCAGCGTCTGGGCCAGCCGCGCCTCGAAGTCCTCGACCGAGGCGTCGGGCGGCAGGGCGCGCAGGACGTGTCCCGCCGCCTTGATTCGCTCCCAGCGGGCCTCCGTCACGCCGGGCGCGGGCTCGTCGAAGAGGAGCCGGTCCTGCACCAGCTTCACCAGGCCGCGCGCCACCTTGGGCCTGGTGAAGGCGCCGGCCTTCAAGCCCAGTGACTCCTCGATGTCGTCGCGCTGGCCGCCGCGCGACGCTT
This sequence comes from Myxococcus sp. SDU36, assembly GCF_030168875.1. Lineage (NCBI taxonomy): Bacteria > Pseudomonadati > Myxococcota > Myxococcia > Myxococcales > Myxococcaceae > Myxococcus > Myxococcus sp. SDU36. The sequence continues at coordinate 4,993,392 of NZ_CP077414.1, read as the reverse complement.
CCACCTCCGCGAGCAGTTCCTGGGCGAAGGTCAGCAGCTCCGCGTCATCGCGCTTCACGAAGACGGGGCGGAGCACGCCCTGGCGCACGCGGAAGTTGAGCAGCTCGCGCGTCAGCATCTCAGCCACCCTCCTGATAGGCGCCGTGCTGGCGTCGCCGCTCGCTGATGCTGCTCTCCGCCGTCTGCGCGGAGCACACCTCGTACAGCAGGGCGCGCTTCCCCGGCCGCTTGCGGAGGATGCGCCCCAGCCGCTGCACGTGCTCGCGCACGCTCGCGCTGCCGCTGAGCACCACGCCCACGCGCGCCTCGGGCACGTCCACGCCTTCGTTCAGCACGCGCGAGGTCAGCAGCACCGGCAGCTCCCCGGACGCGAAGGCCGCCAGCAACGCCTTGCGCTCCGGCACCGGCGTGTGGTGCGTCAGCGCGGGCAGCAGGAAGCGGCGCGCCAGCGTGTACACCGTCTCATTGTCGTCGGTGAACACGAGGACCCGGTCGTCCCGGTGCTCCAGGAGGATGCGCCACAGCACCTCCTGCTTGCCGCTGGACGTGAGGGCAATCCGCCGCTGCTCGCGGTAGGCGCGGTACGCCGCGCGGCCCTCGTCGCTGCGCTGGCTCTGCGCCAGGAAGCGCGCCCACCCGTCCGGCGCGGAGAGCGGCACGGCCAGCCTGCGCACGAAGCCCAGGTACAGCGCGCGCGCCGTGTCGTAGCGCGCCTTCTCGTCGGGCGTCAGGGGGACCTCCACCCGCTTCACCTCATAGGGCGCCAGGTATTCACCCTGCAGCTCCCGGATGTCCGAGCGGTGCACGCGGGGGCCCAGCAGCTCCTCGCAGACGCGCTCGCCACCATCCGCGCGCTCCAGCGTCGCGGTGAGGCCCAGCCGGTACGGCGCCAGCGAGCCCTCCGCGATGAAGCGGTAGCTGGGCGCGGGCAGGTGGTGGCACTCGTCACACACCAGCAGGCCGAAGCGGTTGCCGTGGAACTCCGTCTGCATCGCCGCCGAGTCGTACGTCGTCACCGTCAGCGACTGCCGGTCATTCACGCCGCCGCCCAGCAGGCCCACCGGCACGGAGAAGTGGCGCGCCAGCACGCCCTGCCACTGCGTCATCAAGTCCAGCGTGGGCACCACCACCAGCGTGGGCCGCTTCACGTGGGCGATGGCGAGCACCGCCAGCAGCGTCTTGCCCGCGCCCGTGGGCAGCTCCACCAGGCCGCGTCCGCCCGCGCGTGTCCACGCCTCCAGCGCCTGCTGTTGATGCGGAAAGGGTTGGATGGGCGAGGTGAGCGGGAGCTCCAGCGGCTCGAAGCGCTTCGCCTTGTCCTCGTAGGGGAGGCCCAGCTCCCGCAGCCGCAGCACCGCGTCGCGGTAGTGCCTGGCGGGCGCGCGGTAGACGCCAGTGCGTCCGTCCTTCTGGAAGAGGGTCCGCAGGCGGGCATCCTCTGGCAGCGTGGGCGCGACCAGGGTGCCGCAGTCGAAGTGGAGCTCAGTGGGCGGCGGCATCGGCGTGAAGGGACCTATCCGGTCATCCTGGGTTTCGCCAGCCTCATCGGGGACGTGGGGGGTAGGCTTGCAGGGGGGCGCTGTTCACGGTACCCAGCGCGCCGCATGCGCTTCATCACGCTCGTTCCCATGCTGTGTGGCCTGGCAGTCGTAGCCCAGGCCGGTCTCAACCGCCGCTTCGCGGGCCAGTGGGGCCTGATGAGCGCCGTGCTCCTGAACATGGTGGTGGCGACGGCGGCCACCTTCGCGGTGTACCTCGCCGTGCGCGCGGTGCCGGGGCTCTGGCCGGAGGCCGCGGCGGGGCAGGGTCGCTTGAGTGGCTTTTCGCCCTGGCACCTGGTGCCGGGCCTGTGCGGCGTCATCATCGTGCTGGGCATGCCCTGGGCCATGAGCCGCCTGGGCGCGGTGCAGTCCGCCCTGCTGCTGATGGCGGCGCAGCTCCTCACCAGCCTCGTGTGGGATGCGATGGTGGAGGGCCGCCCCGCGACGCTCCCCCGGGTGCTGGGCTCCAGCCTCGCCTTCATGGGGGCCGCCATCGCCGTCTGGAAGGGCTAGATTCAGCCTCGAGATGCGCCGGGTCCTCATCGTCAGTCCTCATGCGCCTTCGCGCGAGCTGCTGCGGCGCATCCTCGAGGCGCCGGACCTGGCCATCTCGGTCACCGGGGATGCGGACGACGCCTTCTCCTCGCTGACGTCCCGGCCCCCCGCGCTGGTGGTGGTGGACGTGCGCCGCCCGGATGAGGACCACCCGCTCTTCCTGGGCCTGCTCCGCAAACGTCACCCGACGCTTCCCGTCATCGCGCTCGTCCCTGGCAGGCTGCGCATCTTCGACGGGCGGCACGAGCGGGTGCTCGAAGCCCCCGGTGACACCGCCGAGTCTCTCCATCAGATGCTCGTCTCGCTTCAGCAGGCCCTGCACGAGCTGCTTGCCCAGGACTCGCTCCGGCTGTGGCGCCCACCTGTCGGGCGCGCCTGAAGGGCTTCGTCGTCGCTGCGACAGTGGACCGGTACGGCGGGACGGCGCGTTCGGCCCGCGAGCGTAGTTTTTTCCGGCCGCCGCCCGGCTCCGCGCCCGCCCCTGGGTGCCATTCCTTCGTAAGCCTCTGAAACAATTGGCATTTCGTCCTCCGGCTGGCATGGCACGGTGAATGCTATGGGGTTGGGCACGGTGCGACGCGGGCCGGCGGATGGGGATGGTTGGCGGGTGTGGGAAGTCGGTGCGGGTCGCGGGTTGCGAGGGCGGGGACGGAGCTGGGGCGGCGCCTGGAGTGGGGAGGCGGGCCTTGGTGGGGTGGGGGCGAAGGACGGCGCGGGTTGCCGGCGCTTCGTTGGGGGACGAGGGCGGCGGCGGACGTGACGGCAGGGCCTGGTTCGAGTCGGGACAGGGAGCAGGACTGGGGAGGGGTGGACCCGCCGCGCTTCGTGGGGGCGGAGCGCGGCGGGTTCGCACCATCAGGCAGGACGGGGGGCGTGACGGATGGGGCCGCGGTGCTTCGTGGGGGCGGAGCGCGGCGGGTTCTCGACGGCATGGCGAAAAGGGGCGCGGGTTCCGGTGAGGTGGGGGCCTCCCGGAGCCCGTCGCGCCTTTTTGCTCGCTCGCGGTCCCGGCGCGGCGGTGGAGCAAGGCTCCCGCCCAGCGCTGACCAGGCGGGCAGTCAGGACATTTCAGGGACGTGGATGCAGGGTGGCCAGTGAGCAATAGCTTCACCCGAGAGGCCCGTCACAGCGGCGGGGTGGGAGGACGGGCGGGACGGGGCATGCGTCACGGGAGGCAGGGCATGGGGGTGGTATCCGCGCTGGCAGTGGTCGGGGTGCTGCTGACGGCGCAGACAGCGGCGGCTTCGGGGCTCCAGCGGCGCGGCACCCAGGACCCGGAGCGGCTGGCGCCGTTCGGCTTGATGCTGGACGCCAGCGCCCCCGAGGGCGCGGGCCTGTCGCTCTCCTTCCGGCCCATGCGAATGCTCCGGCTCCACGTGGGCGGCACGCACAATGGGGTCCGTCCCGGAGCGCGCGTGGGCCTCACGTTGCTGCCCTGGAAGGGCAGCCTGACGCCCGCGCTGACGCTGGAGGCGGGGCATGCGCGGCCCGCGAATGGTGCGGGCCTGGAGCGGCGCATCGTGGACCGCACGCAGATGCCCATCCATTCGCTGGAGCGCGTGGGCTACTCCTACGCGAGCGCCCTGCTGGGCTTCGAATGGCAGGCCCCGAAGCGGCTGACCTTCTTCGTGCGCGGCGGCTTCAGCATCATGCGGCTCTACAGCCCTGGCATCGTCGGCGTGGACGAGCAGTTCCGCGCCGCGCTGGAGCCCGCGAACTTCCACGGCTGGAGCCTGAGCAACATCGAGCCCACCGCGAAGCTCGGCATCCTGTTGTCCTTCGGCTGAGCCGAGGCCGCTGCCTCAGGCCGCGCGCGGCTTAGGACAGCACCGCGTCGAAGAAGGCCAGCACCTGCGCCTCGGCCCAGAAGTGGGGCCTATGCACCTGGCCTCCGACGAAGCCGACGTGACCACCGTGCTCCGTCACCACGACGCTCAGGTGGGGATTGTCGGCGGCGGCGGGCGGGATGACGGGCATCTCCAGCATCGGGTCGTCCGCGGCGCTCAGCAGCAGCGTGGGCCTGCGGATGGCGTGCAGCCGGGGCCCGGCGGAGGACTCCGCGTAGTAGTGGGCGGCGTCGCGGAAGCCGTGCAGCGCGGAGGTGACGGCGTCGTCGAAGGCGCGGATGGTGCGCGACGCCTCCATGGCCCGGCCGTCGAAGGCGGTCGGGAAGTGGCGCAGCTTGTCGCGCGCCTTCTGCTTCAGCGTCCGCAGGAAGCGCTCGCGGTACAGCCGGTGGAAGGGGCCGCCCGTGTCGAGCTTGCGGCAGCAGGCGCTCAAGTCATACGGCGCGCTGACGGACGCGGCGGCCTCCACGGGCGCGTCGTCGCCCAGCGACTCCAGCAGCCGGCACAGCACGTTGGCGCCCAGGGAGAAGCCCACCGCGAACAGCGGGCCGGTGACGCGGGCGCGCGTCTCGTTCAGCACCCGGAGCGCGTCATCGATGTCGCCCGAGTGGTACGAGCGCGCCAGCCGGTTGGGCTCGCCGCTGCATGAGCGGAAGTTGAGCGCGGTGGCGCCCCAGCCGCGCGTCCGCGCACCTCGGAGGATGGCGGTGACGTAGCCCGCGCGGGACGAGCCCTCCAGGCCGTGCAGCGCCACGACGTGTGGCGCGCCCGCCGCGCCGTCGAAGGTGTCCAGGTCGACGAAGTCGCCGTCCGGCAGCTCCAGGCGCTCGCGCCGCAGCGCGGGCACGCGGGTGGGGCGCACGAGCGAGGCGTAGATGGTCTGCGCGTGCTCATTCGCCAGGCCGGGCGCGGGCACGAAGGGCTGGGTGGGCTGGAATCGCACGGCCGGGGGATAACGCCCGTGCGCGGGGACGACAAGCGCTCTTGCCACCAGGCGCTCTCAGTCCTTCGCGCCGCCAGGGCGGGGCAGGCTGGCCAGGCGGCGGGCCATGCGCATGGACGCGCAGCCCTGCTCGCGCGAGGCCCGGGCCTCCGACTGGAGCCCGAAGAGGCCCAGGTACTTCTCCACGCGCTCGTCCAGCGTGGGCGCCTCGATGAGGGCGCAGAGTTCATCCGCCTGGTAGTCGCGGCAGATGGCGGGCCGCTCCTCGTACACGTCGCAGAGGTTGTCCTCCTTCAGGTGCGGGCAGCGCAGGCCCAGCGGCTTGTCCAGCGCGGCGATGTCGGGCGCCACGCAGCAGGCGCCGCAGCGCGTGCACTCCACGGGCTTGGAGGCGGCGTCACTCACCGGGGCACGACCGCCTTCACCGTGCCCAGGTTCGTCACGGTGAGGCGCGCGCCCTGGCCCTTCTTCCAGGCGAGGAACGCCCGCTCACCCCGCGGCTCCAGCACGTGCTCCTGGGCGCCGTCGTCCTCGTAGCGCAGCCGCACCGTGTACGTCTCCTCGCGGCGCAGCCGGTCCTCGGCGCCCACGGCCAGCTCGGGCCAGCGCGGCGCATCGTCGGTGCCGGACGCCTCCCGGCGCGTCAGCGGCTTCCACGCATGGGTGTCGTAGGTGCACTGGTCGGCGTACACGGGCTCCCGGCGGTAGCGCGTCTCGTTCTGGCAGTCCTCGTAGGACTCGCGGCAGTACCTCGTCACGTCCTCGCACACCTCTTCCATGAAGCCGTTGCCCAGGTCCCTGCGGCGGCACTTCTCCTCCGAGCCGCAGGCCACCTTGCGCGACTTCGTCCGGCACACCCGCTCCGTGCCGTCGGGGACGCGGCGGGTGCCTCGTTGGATGGACACGCAGTCGCGGATGTTGGCCACGCCCGCCACTTCGCCGGCGCCGTTGACGGGCATGCGCGGCGCGACGGCGCGCAGCTCGTCGTGCCACCCCCGCTTCGTCACCCGGGTGAAGCGCTCCTGCACCACGGTGCGCTTCCAGGCCGTGCCCGTCACCTCGCCGGGGAGCTCATGCGTCGTGTTGGCCCAGAGGCCGAAGGCGCCGGCACCCAGGCAGCAGAGGAACAGCGCGCCCAGCGCCAGGCGCATCCGCGCCGTGCGCTTCGGCTTCGCGGGACGTGGCGGCGGCGCTGGTGGCGGCTCGTCAAAGGCCTGGCGTGGGGCGGCCTTCGCGTCGTCGGTGCGCTCGGCGCCGCAGTGCTTGCAGCGCGTCGTGTCGCCCCGGGTGGCCGCGCCGCAGAAGGCGCAGAACCAGTCCTCCCCCGCCTTGGCCTGCTCCAACGCTGACGCGTCGGTGACGCCCTCGCGCAGCGACTTCCCGCTGGCCGCGTCCACGCCGCCGAAGTCGAACTCCGACTCCTTGCCCGTCAGCTCGCGCGGGTTGTTGCACTGGGGGCAGCGCTTGTGCCGGGCGCGAATCGACTTCGTGTCACACGAGGTGCAGTTCCACGTGCCCTCGATGATGCGGGTTCTGCGGGCCATGCGCGCATCCTAGCCGGACGCTCACGCCCACAGCGCGCGAGCGAAGGGGATGTCCACGGCGGCGGGCAGACCCTCGCGCAGGGGCCGCACCATGGGCAGCGAGCCGTCCCGGGCCTCGCGGCTGGCCTCGGGCAGCCGGGCCACCCACGGCATGGTGCCCGGCTCCTCCCACAGCACCACCTTGGACAGCCCGGCCTTGTGCGCCTGGGCCCCCGCGGCCTCCAGCAGCGCGGCGGCGTCGTCCTCGGAGCGCGCGTCCAGCATCAGCACCACCAGCTCGCCGTGGCGGGCCACCATCGCCCACAGCGCCGTGGACGCGCCCACCACCGCGCCGCAGGCCCGGGGACGAGGGCGGCGCAGCAGCTCCGCGTAGATGCGCTCGCGCTCCAGGTGCCAGTCCACCTGCGTGGCGTCCGGCCACAGGTAGAAGGGCACCTCCGGCCTCCACATCCGCTCGAGCGCCGAGGGCACGTCCGCGTCCTCCAGCAGCGCGTCCACCTTGCGCGTCACGGGCCCATTGCCCACCGGCAGGTGCCAGTCCCAGGCGGGGACCTCCTGGTAGCCGGAGCGCCGGTAGATGCGGGCGCCCACGTCGGAGTAGAGCACGGCGGCCTGGGCGTCCGGCTCCGTGCGCTCCAGCTCCGCGGCCACCCGGTCCATCAGCCGCGTGGCATGGCCGTGCCCGCGCAGCGCCGGCTCGGTGAAGACGCTGGCGATGACGAAGCTGTCGCCGCGCGTCGTCCGACAGCCGGGGCCGCGCAGGTAGCTGGGGGTGCGGAACGTCTCGCACGAGGTGAGCACGCGGCCGGCGTCGTCGCACAGCAGCCAGGTGCGCAGGGTGTCCCGGCTCCAGGCGTGGGCGCGCAGCCGCTGCTCCCGTTCGAGGAACTGCTCGACGGTGAGCGGCGAGCCCCAGGCGGCGTAGGTGTGGCGGTCTCTTTCGGCCTGCTGTGCTTCGTTGGCGACGACCAGATGCATGGCGGAGCAGGGTAGCCGCGCGCGCGGCGCTTCGCAGCAGCCCTGGAGGACCCGTGAGGCCCGCCTGCCCTCCGCCTTACAGGCGCACCGTGTAGGGGAAGCGGAAGTGGAGCTGAAGGTAGACCTGTCCCACGTGGAAGATGCCCTCGCTCAGGCGCTCGGGCAGACCCAGGCCTCCCAACTCCTGCGGGACGTAGAACGCGGACTCCCAGCCCACGCCCAGCAGGAAGCTCTTGGAGAGCGGGAGCTCCAGGTCGATGCCCACCTCCGCGCCGGGCCGCACGAAGTGCGTGTCGGGCAGCGTGTCCGAGTGCATGTAGACGTACGTGAGCAGCAGCCCCGCGCCGAGCGACAGCCGCGCCGGACTGGACGTCAGCGGCACCCCCAGTGACAGCGGCTTCCAGGTGGCGCCATACATCCCGGTGTCGCGCAGCTTGGGGGAGATGATGAGCGCGTCCGGGATGAGGATGGACGGGGAGATGCGGACTTCATCCAGGCTCTTGGCGTACTTGCGGTAGCGCGGGGGCACGCGGCGCTGGTTCTTCTTCAGCCACTCCTTGTCCAGCACCGCCTCCACGGAGAGCTTCAGCCCGGTGTGGATGGGCTGGTCGTCGAACACGGGGCCGAAGAAGGCGAAGGCCGCGGGCCCCACCCCCACGTCCACCGGGACGGTGACGCGCTGGGCGGGGGCCGCGGCGGGGACGAGCAGGGCGCAGAGCAGCAGGAGCGGTGCGGGGCGCAGGGGCATGGGGCTTTTTCTTTCAAGCGCCACCTGAGAGGCGGTGGGAACGGACCCACCCTGTGCGGCGGCGCGGGACGTGTCCGAATTTGACCATTAAGCCATTGAAGCGCGGAGGGCCTTTGAAGCAGGAAGGCGCCAGGCTTTTCGCCGGCGCCGTTGACCTGGAGATTCGATGCTTTCCGCTGCCTTCTTGATTGCCACGTCCCTGCAGGCCCAGACGCCTGCGCCCGCTCCCTCCACGCCGCCGGCGCCCGCCGCCGAGGCCGCGTCCGCCGCGCCCCTCAGCGTGGAGGAGCGCGCCGCCGCCGCCGCCGAGCGCGCCGCCCTCGCCGCCGAGCGCGCCGCCGAGGCCAGCGTCCGCGCCGCCGAGGCCGCCGAGCGCGTTGCCACCGCCACCGCTCCGCCCCCGGCCCCGGCCCCCGCGCCCGCCACCGACAAGAAGCCGGGCGTGTGGGACGTCACCGTCGGCATGGGCCTCATCTCGCTGACGGGCAACGCCTCCACCCTGACGGTGAGCGGCCTGGCCAGCGCCCAGCGCACGACGGACAACTGGATTTACGCCGTCAGGTCCTACGGCTCCTATGGCCGCAGCCGTCCGCCCGAAGTCACGGGGGAGGATGCCCTGTCCCAGGTGGTGGCGTTCAACGCGGGCCTGGAGCTGCGCGGCGACCGTCGCTTCACCGAGGTCATCAGTGGCTACCTGCTGGCGGGCGCGGAGACGGACCACGTGAAGAGCATGGAGTCGCGCACCTTCGGCGAAGGCGGTCTGGGCGTGCTGTGGTGGGATGAGAAGAAGGAGAAGGGCCGCGAGTCCTACCTCCGCACGGACGCCGCCTTCCGCTACGCCCACGAGACGCGCTTCCAGTACTACCCCACGCGGATGGACCTGCCGAACGTCGACCTGGGCGGCCCCCGCTTCGGCGCGGTGTTCCGCTACGGCCTGGCGCAGAACGTCACCTTCAAGGAGGACGTGGAGGTGCTGGTGAGCGTCATCGGCGACTCGCGCATGCTGTTCAACAGCCAGACGCAGCTCTCCGTGGGGCTCACCAAGAAGCTGTCGCTGGGCACCAGCTTCGTGGTGAGGCACGACAGCGCGCCACCTCCGGGCAAGGTGTCCACGGACACCGCGCTGGCGCTGAACTTCGAAGTGCTGCTGTAGCCCGCAAAAGCAACGCGGCGCCGGGGAAGTCCCTCGGCGCCGCGTGCGTGTGGCGGTGGGCCGCCCCGGCTGCCTTACTGCTTGGGCGCGCCGGACTCCTCGCCCATCTTCCCTTCCTTGCGGATGCCGCCGCCGTAGCGGCCTTCCTGCGCGTCCGCGCCGATGTCGAGCGCCTGCAGGTCGCTGTACGTCGAGCCCGGAGGCGTGGCGCCGCGGTAGCGGGTGCCCAGGTCCACCAGCGGAATGGCGAGCATCAGCAGCACGAAGAGGATGGAGACGGCGAAGACCAGCCGGTTGGCGCCGCGGTGGTCAATCAGGTGCATGAAGTACAGCAGCACCAGCGTGCCCTTGGTGGAGGCGATGACGAGCGCCAGCACCAGGCCCCACGTGGGGATGTGGATGCGGCCGGTGAGGACCGTGACGACCGTCAACACCAGCAGCAGGCCCCAGATGAGCCAGTAACGGCCCGCTCCGTGGTGCTCCTCGCGCATGTTCTGTTCTTCTTCCCGGGATTCGTTGGCAATGCCCATGGTGGAGGAACCCTTCAAACGAGGTACAGCATCGGGAAGAGGAAGATCCACACCAGGTCGACGAGGTGCCAGTACATGCTGCCCAGCTCGACCATCGTGTAGTTGTTCGGCCCGAAGTCGGCCTTCTTCAGCGCGCGGACCATGGAGAAGGCCAGCACGATCATGCCGATGACGACGTGCAGACCGTGCAGGGCCGTCGAGCAGAAGTAGACCGTGAAGTACAGGGGCACGCCCGGAAGCTGGATGCCCTCATACGAGTAGAAGCGGCCCGGCAGCGTGCCAATCTCGAACTTGTGGTGGTACTCGAAGTACTTGATGACGAGGAAGCCGACGGCCATCACCAGGGTGAGGGCAATCTGCACCGCGACCATCTTGTTCTTCCCCTCCTTCGCGTAATGCACCGCGAGCGCCGCGGTGAGCGAGGAGGTGATGAGCACCACCGTGTTGATGGTGCCCAGCGTCAGGTCCAGGCTTCGGCTGGCGGCGGCCCACGCCTCCGGGAAGAGGAAGCGGTAGACGCCGTAGCAGATGAAGAGGCCGGCGAAGAGCAGGATTTCCGTCGCCAGGAACAGCCACATGCCCAGGCGCGCGGCGTGGTTCTGCACCTCCAGCGACGCGAAGTGGCCGGCGAGCCGGGGGACGGGCAGGGCGGCGCCCCCGGCGGCGTGAGAGCTAGACTGCATCGGGCACCTCGGCCTTCTTGGGGTCCACGTAGAAGTGGGGCTCCTCCGGGAACACCGGCTGCGGCCCCACGAAGTTGTGGGTCGGCGGCGGCGACTCGGACATCCACTCGTAGCCCTTGCTGCGCCACGGATTCTTTCCGGACGCCTTGCCGTAGACCAGGGCGTACGTCAGGTACATCGCGATGATGATGAACCCGAACGCCAGCAGGGACGCGCCCGCCGTGGAGGCCACGTTCAGCGCCTGGAAGCGCTCCGGGTACTCGTAGTAGCGGCGCGGCATGCCGTTGTTGCCCAGGAGGAACTGGGGGATGAACGTGGCGTTGAAGCCCAGGATGATGAGCGCCGCGGACACCAGGCCCCACCCCTCGTGGTACGTGCGCCCGAACATCTTCGGGAACCAGTAATGGAGGGCGGCCAGGAAGGCCATGATGGTCGCGCCCACCATGATGAAGTGGAAGTGCGCCACCACGAAGTAGGTGTCGTGCCACGGGACGTCCAGCGACACCGTGCCCAGCGCGATGCCCGTCATGCCACCGAACACGGTGAAGAACAGGAAGCCGCAGAAGTAGGCGAAGGGCGTCCTGAAGTCGACCGCGCCCTTGTAGACGGTGCCCACCCAGTTGAAGACCTTGATGGCGGTGAACACGCCCACCAGCATGGTCAGCACGCCGAACAGACCACCCGTGAAGGTGGACTGGCCGGACACGAACATGTGGTGGCCCCAGGCGAAGAAGCCGACGAAGGCGATGCCCAGGCTGGAGTACGCCACCGCGCGGTAGCCGAAGATATTCTTCCGGCTGTAGGTCGCGACGACCTCGCTCATCACCCCGAAGGCGGGGAGCACCATGATGTACACGGCCGGGTGGCTGTAGAACCAGAACAGGTGCTGGAAGAGCACCGGGTCACCGCCGCGGGCCGGGTCGAACATACCGAACCCGAACAGGTTCTCCACCGTCACCAGGCACAGCAGCAGACCGATGACGGGCGTGGCCAGCACCTGGATGCAGCTGGTGGCGTAGATGGCCCACACGAACAGCGGCATCTTGAACCAGGTGATGCCCGGCGCCCGCATGGTGTGGCACGTCACGATGAAGTTGATGCCCGTGACGATGGAGCTGAACCCGATGATGAACGCGCCGAACAGCACCGGCGCCACCGTGGTCGTCGTGTGCGCGCTGTACGGGGTGTAGAACGTCCAGCCCGTGTCCAGGCCGCCGTTGAGCATGCCCCACAGCGCCAACATCGCGCCGGCCAGGTAGATGTAGAGCGACAGCAGGTTCAGCCGGGGGAAGGCCACGTCCTTGGCGCCCAGCATCAGCGGCAACATGAAGTTGCCGAAGACGGCGGGGATGGCCGGAATCATGAACAGGAAGATCATGACCAGGCCATGGAGCGTGAACGTACGGTTGTACGTCATCGCGTCCATGATGGTCGGGCCCGGCGTCAAGAGCTCCACCCGGATGAGCAGCGCGAAGATGCCGCCCACCAGGAAGAACAGCAGGACCCAGAACAGGAACATGAGCCCGATACGCTTGTGGTCGACCGTCAGCAGCCACGACTTGATGGTGGTGCCGTCGACCAGGTAGTTCGGGTGATGGTCGTGATGCTCCTCGGGCGCGGGGGTGGCGCCCGGGGCTGCGATGCTACTGGATGGCGTCATAGGCGGGTCCCTCGGAGGCGCCCTCGCGGACGTTCGGAGTGCGAAGCGACTTGATGTACTCGACGATGGCGGCCGTCTCCGGGCCCTGCAGCTTGCCCTGGTAGGTCGGCATCACGTTCTGGTAGCCCGCCACCAGGTGGGCGCCCGGGTCCATCATCGACTGGGTGATATAGGCCTCGTCCACGCGGATGCTCTGGCCGTCCTCGAGCTGCTCCACGCGGTCATACATGCCCAGGAAGGTGGGGCCGATGTGCTGCGAGCCGTCCACCGAGTGGCACTTGAGGCAGCCCTGCGTGCCCGCGAGCACCTGGCCCTGCTCCACCATGCGCGCCACCGGCGGCACCAGGGAGTTGTCCGCCAGCGCGTCCTGACGGTCCTGCAGGCGGCCGCGGCGCTGCTCCTGGATCCAGTTCTCGTACTCCTCCTGCGGGAGCACGACGACCTCGGCCAGCATCTTCGAATGCGACAGGCCGCAGTACTCGGTGCACAGCACCTGGTACGTGCCCGGCTTGGTCGCCTCGAACCAGATCTGCGTGTAGCGGCCCGGCAGCGCATCCATCTTGATGCGGAAGGCCGGCACGTAGAAGGAGTGCAGCACGTCACGCGAGGTGATGAGCAGCCGCACCGGGCGGTTGGCCGGCACGTGCAGCACGTTCACCCCGTTGGGGCCCTCCGGGTAGGAGAACTTCCACATCCACTGCTTGCCCATGACGTAGACGTCCATCGCGTCCTTGGGCGGCGTGGTGACCCACGTGAAGTCCCGGAACCCGATACCGAACCAGGCCAGGAAGAACACGAGGGGAACGGAGACGAAGAGGAACTCCGTCTTCAGGGTGGGGACGACGTACTCCGTCGCCTGCGCCGGGAGGCGGCGGCGGTAACGGAAGAAGAAGAACAGGGCCGCCAGACCGACCGCCGTCGACATCACCATCGTCGTACCCACGACGAAGTGATGCAGCGTGTCGATGCGCTCCGCGAACGTGGACGCGGCCTCCGGGAGGAACAGGATATCGTTGAGAAGCTCGCTCATGCCGCCGCGCCTTTCTTCAGCTCGCGCCTCCAGAAAAAGATCAGCATCGTCGCCAGGGCGCAGAACACGGCAATGCCGCCCAGGCGGATGAACCCGAAGATGTAGAAGCCATACCGCCGACTGGCGGTGTCATACTTGAAGCAGGACAGGATGATCTGATCGAAGCTGGTACCCACGCGGCCATTGGCCGCCTCCAGCAACGCCAGCTTCATGTCCGAGGGAGGAAACGTCGTCCCGTAGAGATACCGGGAGATGCTGCCCTCCGGCGTGAGCACGTGCACCACGGCCGCGTGGGCGTACTGCTTCGTGCTCTCGTCGTAGGTGTATTTGAAGCCCAGGGCGTCCGCGAGCCGGCGAATCTCCGCGTCCGTCCCCGTCAAGAAGTGCCAGGGGGCCGTCTCCGGCTTGCCCATGGACTGCAGGTGCCGCCGCCGCCGCTCCAGGCTCTGGGCCGGGGTGTCGTCCGGGTCGATGCTGACGGTGACGGCTTCGTAGTCCTTGCCCAGCTCGAGCCCGAGCTCCTTCATGGACTGCACCTGGGCGTTGAGCACCAGGTTACAGAGCATGGGGCAGTTGTAATAGACGAGCGTCAGCAGCGTGGGCAGCGACTTCGGCACCACGTCGCCCAGGCGCACCTCGCGCCCGGAGGCGTCGAGGAAGCGGGTGTCCATGGGCACCAGCTCCCCCAGGTGCTCCTGCACGTCCACACCCTGGATGGGGGGCGGCAGGTCCCGCTGCGCCTCCAGGATGGCCCGGGGCGTCTTCCCGGCACCCGGCATGGCGGAGGCCGGCACCGCGACGGCCAGCACCAGCGCCGCCGCGGCGAGCAAGCCCGCGCGGCAGGCGCGCGGAAGGATGTAGGAGCAGGTGGACATCATTGCAGGACGGCTCTTACGACAGGGGAGCGGTGATGGCTACTGCTGCGGCGACGGAGGCGTCTGCCCGGGAGCCGTCTCCGGGGCGGGAGCCGTCTCCGGAGCGGGCGTGGGGGCAGGGGGCGGGGGCGGGTTGCGCTTCTGCTCGATGACCGTCTTCATCGCGGCGTCGATGGCGGGGTGCTGCTTCACCCCCGGCTGGTCACCCCAGCCGGCGCGCAGCGCCTGGTCCTGGGCGCTGAGCTTGTCCTCGGCGTGCCAGTCCTGCTCGAACAGGCGCTGGTTGACGATGCCCACCTCGTACTGGCCCATGGCCGCGGGACGCGGCGGCGGACCGTCCGGCTGGATGTCGGCCATGGTCCGGACCTGGATGTAGTAGGCCCAGACGATGCCCACCGCGAAGATGACGAGCGAACCCACGCCGATGCCCACCACCTTGCCCATGACCAGGTGGTCTTCTTCGGCCGCCACACCGTGCGCGCCGACGATGACGCGCGACTCGAGCTCCACTTGGGTCTTCTTCATGGCTGCACGTACCTCAAGGACTCGGCGATGTAGGGGTCCTTCACCGTCAGCGTGTACTGGCCACGCGCCAGGAGGAGGGCCGTGCCCACCGCGATGCCGCCCACCCCGAAGAAGGCCGTGAGCAGCGACCAGTGGAACGTCGGGCCCGCGTCACCCGTCAGGGCCGGCCACACCAGCCAGTACAGGTCCACCGCGTGGATGACGAGCAGGTACACCGCCACCACCGCCAGCTTCCGGGGCTGCAGCTTCAGGTTGCGCGACAGCAGGATGAAGAAGGGCAGCAGGAAGTGCAGGAAGAACAGGGCGATGGAGAGCGGCCGCCACGCACCGAAGATGCGCAGGCCGTACCAGGGCGCCTCTTCCGGGATGTTCGCGATCCACACCAGCATGAACTGGGAGAAGGCGATGTAGGCCCAGAACGCGGTGAAGGCGAGCATCAGCTTGCCCAGGTTGTGGAAGTGGTCCAGCTTCACGACGCTGCCGTAGAGGTCCTTGCCCTGAGCGTTCACCGTGACGATGGTCAGGATGCAGAAGGCCGCCAGGAAGCTTCCGGCGAAGTAATAGACGCCGAAGATGGTCGACTGCCAGAGCGGCGTGAGGCTCATCAGCCAGTCGAAAGAAGCGAACGTGATGGTGAGTGCAAGGAAAGGCAGCACACCCGGGGAGAACTTCCGCTGCTTCACCGTGAAGTCCAGCCCGCCCACCGTGTCCTGCTTCAGGCTCCAGGTCCGCAGCCGCCAGGCCGCGAACGTCCACAGGCCGAAGTAGATGATGTGGCGGACGCCGATGCCAATGGGCAGGTGGTTGTTCAGGTAGCCATGCTGCTTGTGGCTCAGGTGCTCCAGCTCCAGGCCGGAGTAGCCCTTCGTCAGCTCGGAGCCGGGCCACCAGGGGTAGAGGTAGGCGGCCATGGCCAGCAGCGGCAGGGCCAGCACGAAGAACACCGGAATCACCGCGGAGGCCGTCTCCATCGTCCGGCGCAGCACGATGAGCCACTTGGCCTTCGCCGTGTGGAAGATGGCCTGCATGATGAGGAAGGCGACGCTGATGCCCACCCAGTAGGTGAAGCCAATCAGGTAGGCGTGGGCCGTCTCACCCTTGGCGCCGGTGGCGAAGAAGCCACCCAGCGTGGCCAGCAAGCCGAGCACGCCCACGGCGAACGCGGGCACCATCAGAGTCGGCGTGCCGTTGTAGGGCTCGAAGCCCGTGTGCGAGTTGGTGACGGGGGGGCTCATCGGTTCTCCTGCGGAACGGGCTGCTGGCCGTCCGTGCGGGTATTGCGGGCCGTCTGGAGCGCGCGGACGTAGGCGACCACGGCCCAGCGCTCGCGCAGGTCGAGCTCACCGGAGAAGGACGGCATCACGCCGTAGCCCTCGTTGATGGCCATGTAGAAGTGGCCGTCCGGCTTGCTCTCCAGGTCCAGCAGCGAGGGCGGCAGGCGCAGGCCCATGTTCTCCGCGACAATGCTGTTTCCATCGCCCAGCACGCCGTGACACTGCGAGCAGACGATGTTGTACTTCTTCTGACCCAGGGTCAGCAGGTTCTGGTCCACCGTGACGGGCAGGTGGGCCACCGGCTGGCCGTCGCTGCGGCCCGTGAGGGCCACCTGACGCTGGGCGGGGTCCTTGAGCTCGGGGAGCCCGGCGAAGCGCTCACGCGGCACCGTGCCCGCGGGGGGCGTGCGCATGGCGCGGCCGTCCGCCCAGAAGGTGGACGCCTCGTAGTACTCGTACTTCGCCTGGTGCTCCATGCGCTGGAGGAACTCCGAGCTGACGTTGCAGCCCGTGAGCGCGGCGAGTCCGGCGGCGGGGATGAGCCACCTCATTCCTTCTCTCCCGTGACGAAGGTCACCTGGGTCGCGCCCAGGGCCTTGAGCTGATCCATGACCGGCGCCGCGTCCGTGCCCGTCGCCTGGGGAACGCTCAGCCAGTAGCCGTGCGTGGAGGCGGTGCGGAACTCCTCGGACTCGAAGACGGGGTGGTACGGCTGGGGCAGGCGGCTGAGCCCCAGCAGACCGAAGAAGATGCCGAAGGCGGCGAACAGCACCCCCAGCTCGAACGTGATGGGCACCCACGCCGGCAGCGACAGCAGCGGACGGCCGCCGATGTTGAGCGGGTAGTCGATGGTGTTCATCCACGTCTGCATGGCCAGCGCCGTGGCCACGCCCGTCAGGCCGCCGCACAGGGCGATGAAGGGCACGCGCGAGGGCGGCAGGCCCAGGGCCTCCGAGCCGCCGTGCAGCGGGTACGGAGAGTAGGTGTCCATTCCCTCGAAGCCCTTCTCCCGCATCTGGCGGGTGGCAACCACGAGGGCGTCCGGCGTCGGGAACTCGGCCAGGACCCAGGATTCGAGAACGGTGGCTTCCATGGCTCTAGTGCGCTCCGTGGGAGTCGGCGCCGTGGTGGGCGTGAGCGGCGTGCTTGAGCTCCAACTGCAGCTCCTTCACCTCGCTGATGGCGACCGCGGGCACGAACTTCAGGAAGAGGAGGAACAACGTGCCGAACAGGCCCAGGGTGCCCACGTAGATGCACCAGTCGACCCACGTCGGCGTGTAGATGCCCCATGAGGACGGCAGGAAGTCCTGGCTCAGCGAGGTGACGATGATGATGAACCGCTCACACCACATGCCGATGTTCACCGCGATGGACGCGACCCACATGATGGCGATGTTGGTGCGGGCCTTCTTGAACCAGAAGATGTTCGGGGTGATGACGTTGCACGCAATCATCAGCCAGTACACCCCGGCGTAGGGGCCGGTGGCGCGGTTCACGTAGAAGGTCCAGATTTCATACTGGTTCTGCGAGTACCAGGCGATGAAGTGCTCCATCAGGTACCCGTAGGAGACGAGCAGGCCCGTCGCCAGGATGACCTTGTTCATGTTCTCCAGGTGCCGGTCCGTAATCACGTCCCGCAGGCCCAGGTACTTGCGCGCCGGGACGATGAGCGTGATGACCATCGCGAAGCCGCTGAACACGGCGCCGGCCACGAAGTAGGGCGGGAAGACGGTGGTGTGCCAGCCGGGCAGCAGGGAGACGGCGAAGTCGAACGAAACGATGGTGTGCACCGACACCACCAGCGGCGTGGAGAGGCCGGCCAGCAGCAGGTACGCAATCTTGTAGTTGTGCCAGTGCCGGCCGGAGCCGCGCCAGCCGAGCGCGAACAGGCCGTAAATGGTCCGCTGCAGCTTCGTCTTGGACGAATCACGCAGCGCCGCCAGGTCCGGGATGAGGCCCACGAACCAGAAGAGCGCGGACACCGTGAGGTACGTGGAGATGGCGAACACGTCCCACACCAGCGGCGAGCGGAACTGCGGCCACGCGCCCAGGGTGCTGGGGTAGGGGAACAGCCAGAAGGCGAACCAGGGACGGCCGGTGTGCAGCAGGGGGAACAGGCCGGCGCACATGACGGCGAACAGCGTCATGGCTTCGGCGAACCGGTTGATGCTCGTGCGCCACTTCTGCTGGAAGAGCAGGAGGATGGCGGAGATGAGCGTACCGGCGTGGCCGATACCGACCCACCAGACGAAGTTGATGATGTCGAACGCCCAGCCGACGGGCTGGTTGTTGCCCCACACGCCGATACCGCGGGCCAGCGTGTAGGTGACACCGATGACGAGCAGGCCCAGCGCGCTGAGCGACAGGCCGAAGAGCATGAACCAGCCCTTGCCCGGCTTGCGCCAGACATGGTCCAGCAGCGTCTCGTTCAGGGACGCGTCGTCATGGTGCGGCGCGACGAGGGGCCGCGGCTCGAGCGGATCGAGGGCGGCGTTGGCAGCAGTTTCAGCCATGGCTCAGTGGCTCCCTTGGTTCGCGGCGGCGGTCGCGGCGGGCTCGAGGGCGGGGTTGGGATTTCGGACGCGGATGAGGTGCGCGGTGCGCGGGCGGGTGCCCAGCTCGTGGAGCAGCTTGTACGCGCGCTCATCTTCGTGGAGCTGCGTGACGCGCTGCCGCGGGTCGTTGAGGGAGCCGAAGGTGATGGCCTGCGTGGGGCAGGTCTGCTGGCAGGCCGTCTGCAGTTCCTTCTCGTTGATGAGGCGCTTCTCCACGCGGGCTTCGATGCGCGTGCGCTCGATGCGCTGGACGCAGTACGTGCACTTCTCCATCACGCCGCGGTTGCGGACGGTGACGTCCGGGTTCATCAGCATCTTCTCGGTGGCCGTCTTGTCCGCCGTGTAGTGCAGGTAGTTGAACCGGCGCACCTTGTACGGGCAGTTGTTCGAGCAGTACCGGGTGCCGACGCAGCGGTTGTACACCATGTCGTTGAGGCCCTCGTCCGAGTGCACGGTGGCGTTCACCGGGCAGACGTACTCGCAGGGGGCCTTCTCGCAGTGCACGCACATGACGGGCTGCATGACCATCCGGGGGTCGCTCTCGCTGCCCTCGAAGTAGCGGTCGATGCGCAGCCACTGCATCTCACGGCTGACGGAGACCTGCTGCTTGCCCACGACGGGGATGTTGTTCTCCGCCTGGCAGGCAATCACGCACGCGCTGCAGCCGGTGCAGCGCGACAGGTCGATGGCCATGCCCCACTTGTAGCCCTGGGGGTTGTCGGGGCCCTTGTCGTAGTTGAAGGGCGGCAGGTTGTCCTGGACTTTGAACTTCAGCTCGCCCTTGACGCGGTGGAGCGTGTGCTGGGTCGCGGTGGACGGGTTCTTCAGCTCGGACAGCGGCATGTCCAGCGCCAGCGGGCGGTTCTCCATCCGCCAGTGCGTCTGGGTCAGGCTGAACTTGTAGCTGCCGCGCACCTTGGTGAGCGTGGCGCCGCCGTCGAACCAGGGGGCCTTCAGGGTGCGCACGGCGTTGGCGTTGAAGCCCACCGCCTTGGCCACCTGCTCGTGCAGGCCGTCACGGCCGTAGCCCAGCGACATCGTCACGGTGTCGTTGGCGTGGCCCGGCGTAATCCACACCGGCACGGTCAGCTTGCGCCCGCCGTAGCTCAGCTCCGCCAGGTCACCGGGCTCCAGGCCCAGGCCCTTGGCGGTCTCCGGGCTCAGCAGCGCGGCGTTGTCCCAGGTCATCTTGGTGATGGGGTCCGGGAGCTCCTGCAGCCACGAGTTGTTGCCGAAGCGGCCGTCGAAGATCTTGTAGTCGTAGACGAAGTTGATCTCGAGCTCGCCCGCGGCGGGGGCCGCGTAGCCCGTCACCAGCGCGGAGGCTGCGCCGAAGTCCGGAGCGCCTTGCACCGGGGCGGCCTGCGTGCCGGGGATGGCGCCGTCGGAGACCCAGCTCTCCCAGCGGGCCTCGAAGTCACCCTGGCCCTCGGCCTGACCCTGCCAGTAGTCGCGCAGCATCTGGTACGCGGGGCGGTAGGGCTCGTCGAGGAACATCGCCAGCAGCTCGGACTCCGCCACGCCGTTGTAGAGCGGCTGGATGAGCGGCTGGGCAATGGCCACGGTGCCGTCGAACGAGCGGCCGTCGCTCCACGTCTCCAGCGGGTGCGCCGCGGGGACGAACCAGTCGGCGTACTGGCTGGTCTCGTCCTCGTAGAGGCCCGTGTAGAGGACGGTGAGGTTGCCACGGTTGGGGTTGGTCGCCGGGTCCAGCAGCTCCTTCAGACCCGTGTCCGCCGGAACCGAGAACACCGGGTTCCAGCTGGTGATGACCAGCGTGTCCACGCGGCCGGCGGTGAGGTCCTCCACCAGCGCGCGGACCTGGCTCAGGCCCTCCTGCTCCGCGATGGACGACTGCACGTACTTCACCGTGGTGCCGGTGTTGCCCAGCGCGGCGTTGATGGCGTGGGCCAGCGCGTGGACCGCGGCCGGCTGACGCTCACCCGCGACCACCAGGCTGCGGCCAGGACGCGCGGCGCGCAGGTCCGCGACGACCGCCTGCACCCACTTGTCGTGGTCCGCCTTCAGCGACGCCTTGTTGGCGGCGGCGCCAGCCAGCGAGGCGGCGGGGCCGCCCACGGCCTGCGCCACCGCGGCGGCGACCGCGAGCACTTCCTGCGACTTCACGCGCAGGCGGTGGTCGGCCATGCCGCCGGTGATGGAGAAGCGGGCCTCGGCCACGTAGAGCCGGTTGAGCGGACCGCTGTTCGGGTCGCGGCGATTGGCGAACTGGCGCGCGTAGGCCAGGTTCTCCGGGCGGCTCTCCAGGAAGTCCGCGTCCAGCGCCAGGACGATGTCCGCCTGGGCGAAGTCGTAGATGGGCGTGACGGCCTGGCCGCCGAAGAGCGCGCGGGTCGCCTCGGCCTGCGTGTCGTGCGTCTGCGCGGTGTAGCTGTGGAAGCGCGCGTTCGGCAGCTTCTTCAGGATGCGGTTGCGCAGGTCGCCGGTCAGCGGCGAATTGCCGGGCTCGGACAGGAAGCGCACGCGGCTGCCACCGTCACCGGCGGAGGCCTTGTTGGCGCGGTTGACCAGCTCCTCGCGCAGGGTGCGCAGGGCGCGGGGGCTCTTGCCCTGACGGAGCACGCGGGCGCGGCTCGGGTCGTACAGGGACAGCAGGAACGCCTGCTCCCAGGGGCCGGCGGCGCCCTGGTTGACCGGGTGGTCCGGGTTGCCCTCGATCTTCACGGGGCGACCCTCGCGGGCGGTGATGAGCAGACCGGAGGTGTGGCCGGCCAGCGTCATGCCGGACGCGTAGTGGAGGGGGTTGCCCGGGACGAGCTCGGGAGGCGTCTTGGTGTACGGCAGGAGGCGCTCATCCACCGGACGGGTGCTGCACGCCGTGGCGCCGGCCAGGGCCAGCGAGGCGCCCAGCAGGTGCATGAACTCGCGGCGGGCGAAGCCGGTGGGCGCCAGGTCCGCGCCGGCGGGGAACTCCGGCCGCGTCTCTTCCAGGTAGGCGGGCGCGCCGAGCTTCTCCTCCAGGCTGCGCCAGTACGTCTGGCCATAGCCGGGCTCGGAGGAGGAGGCGTTGGCGGCGGCGTGCTCGAGCGCCTCGCCGACAACGTCGGACGCGGCGGCGGGCCGGTCCGTGACGACCGGGAGCGCGAAGGAGGAGGGGGTGTCCTGCGACGGGGCGCCGTCGCGCTTCGTGTTCATCGGTGGCATGTGGAGCAGCTCTCGCGCGAGTGGACGTCGTACGCTTCTGCCAACTGGCGGCCAAGCTCAGCGGCCTTGGCCTTGTCTTCGGGCGGGGTCCACGTCATGGACGTGATGAACTCCGCCGGACGCAGGTGGGGCTCCGGATTGCGGTGGCAATCCAGGCACCAGGCCATGGTGAGCGGCGCGGCCTGCTCCACGGCGGCCATCTGGTCGACGCGGCCATGGCAGGTGGCGCAGCCAACGCCCTTGGCCACGTGGATGGAGTGGTTGAAGTAGACGAAGTCCGGCAGGTTGTGCACGCGGACCCAGGGGATGGGCTGGTCGGAGAAGAACGCCTTGCGGACCTCGGTGAGGTACGGGCTCTTGTTCCAGACCTGCGCGTGGCAGGACATGCACACCGTGGTGGAGGGGATGCCCGCGGAGGGCGACTCCTCGACCGTCCAGTGGCAGTACCGACAGTCAATCTGCTCATCACCCGCGTGGTGGCGGTGATCGAACTCGATCGGCTGTTCAACGGGCCGCTGCTGGCCAGTGACGTACGGCGAGCGCACGTAGGCCATGAGACCGCCGATGCCGATGGCGGGCACGGCAAGGAGCGCCGCGGCTGACAGCCGCGACACCGTGTTCGTCCAACGTGGGAAGAGAGGGCCGCTCATACCAGGACCATGGGCAAGGGGGCTTCGAAAGAAGCGGTGACGGGAACGAAAGGCGAGGCGTGGGCGTTGCCGGGCACGGGGAGCGGAGGGGCGTTCCCGGCCCCAACGGGGCGGGTGGGCGGTGGCTCCTGGCGCACTGAAGGCGAAGCGGACACGTCCAACGAGACCTCTATTAGTAATGCCGTGGGCGGGGCCCTCCTTCTCTCCCTGCCCTAATGCGGCGCGGGACCATCGGGCATCGACACGGCAGTGTCAACCATTCAGATGTGGCGGTGCGGGGATACCACTTCCACGTGCGAGGGCGGAAAGTCGCCGTCGCGCGGTGATGAATCTCTCTTCTGGCGGGAGGTAGGGGTGATTGAGCAAAGCACCCGCCGGGGTGGATCACTCCGGGTGTTTCACGGCTCTTCGTCGGTCTCCCGCTTTCGCCAGCGCGCGAGGCGCCGGGCCAGCAGCCGTTCCACCAGCTCCCGGGCGCGTGCGTCCCGGTGATAACGGGCGTCATGCCGGGAGCCCTTGCCTTGGTTGCACCGTGCGCAGGCCAGCCCCAGGTTGGTCAGCGCCTCGGTGCCCCCGGCCGTCTTCGGGAGGATGTGCTCGATGGTGGCGCGGCTGATCGGCTCGCCATCCAAGCCGACCCATAAGTGCGCGTTGCAGTGCAAGCACTTGCCGAGCCACGCCTCGCGGCCCCGGTGGTCGGCGCGCTCGAAGGTATTATCCGTTTCGATGATACCCAGTATCTTGCGACGCTTGGCGTAGCTCATCCTACACCTCGACGACTGCGGTGCCGGCGACGGCGAAGATGCGATCGCCCGCGCGGCGGGAGACGTTGAGTCCACCGGTGAAGGCGCTGAAGGCCGGGAGTACGCCCACGCCGCGTCCCACCTGAAAGCAGGGAAGTCGCAGTGTGTCGCTCTTTCCACCCAGCCGCACCATGGGGTGGAGGTGACCTGCCCAGACATAACGGCCGGACACGGGCTCCGGGTGGTGGGCGAAGTGGAAGGGGCCTTCGTCGATGGAGGCCTCGCGGACGTCCAGGCGCCAGCGCTCGGGCAGCGTCTTCACGTGCCGGTCATGGTTGCCCCTCACCAGGACGCACGCCACGGAGGCGTGGAACTCCCGCCACACGGCCAGCCGTTCGACCACGGCGGGGGTGAGTCCCTGGCGGGAGTGGATGAGGTCGCCCAGCAGGAGCAGGCGGCGGGCACCGGTGGAGGTGAGCGCCGCGGACAGGCGGGCCAGGTCGTCCTCCAGCACGCCGGTGGGCAGGGGGATGCCGTGCTGCTGGAAGCTCTCCGTCTTGCCCCAGTGCAGGTCCGCCACGGCCAGGGTGCCGGTGTCGGGCCAGTACAGGGCGCGCTCCGGGAGCAGCTCCAGCAGGGCGCCCGCTATGCGGACCTGGCATCTTCGCGAGTCCATCGCTCCTTCAAGCGCTCCACCCGCTCCAGCAGGGACTCGCTGGACAGGCTCGCGCTGATGCGCTCGACGACGAGCGGGAAGCCGAGCGGCGTGGGCCGGCGGACCTGGATGAGCTCCAGGGGCGCGGCCTGAAGCCGCTCCAGGGTCCGCTCCAGGCGCCCCTCCTCGAACTGTTGCTCCAGCACCTCCCGGCGTGCCTGGACGAGCAGGAGGTTGTCCGGGTCGTATTTGATGAAGACGTCGTGCAGCAGCGACGCGCTGGCCTGGACCTGTCGCGAGGACTTGCGCGCGCCGGGCAGGCCCGGCAGCACCAGCCCGGCGATGCGGGCGATGTCGCGGAACTGGCGCTTCGACAGCTCGCCGACGTTGACGCTCTCCAGGACGTCCGCCTCCAGCCGCTCGCGAGTGAAGAGGGCGGGGCGCAGCGCCTCCTCGAAGGGGAAGGGCGTGGGCGTGAGCAGCTCCAGGCCGTAGTCATTCACCGACAGGGTGAAGGTGGCCTTGCGCAGGCGCGTCAGCCGCAGCGCCAGCAGCGCGGCCAGTCCCTCATGCACCAGGCGCCCCTCGAAGGGATAGAGGAAGAGGTGGTGGCCGTCGCGCGTCTGGCACGTCTCCGCGAGGAGGAGGTCCGCCGCGGGAATGCGGGACAGGCGGGCCTGCGCGTCCAGCACGGGCCAGGCCGCGGCCAGCTCGTCCGAGGTGACGTCGCCATGGCGCGCGGTGTCCAGCGTGCGCCGCACGGCGGCGGCCAGTGAGCTGGACAAGGGCAGGCGGCTGCCGCCCCAGCGCGGCGTCTGGGTGACCTTCGTCTTCGCGGGCCGCACGTATGCGGTCATGTCCTGGAGGCGGCTGAACTCCAGCTTCTTCCCCGCGAAGATGAAGGTGTCGCCCGGCTTGAGGCGGCTGACGTAGGACTCCTCCACGCTGCCCAGGCGCCCGCCGCTCCAGTAGCGCAGCTGCACCACGGCGTCGGAGGTGATGGTGCCGATGTTGATGCGGTGCATGCGGGCCACGCGCGCGTCCGCGACGACGCAGCGGCCCTCGTGCTCCACCACGCGGCGGAACTCCGGGTAGGCGCGCAGCGTGGGGCTGCCCTCTCGGACCAGGGACAGGGCCCACGCGAACGCCTCGTCGGTGAGGCTGGCGAAGGCCGCCGCGGTGCGCACTTCGTCGCGCAGGGCATCGGGCGTGAAGCCGCCGCCCAGCGCGCACGTCACCAGGTGCTGCGCCAGGACGTCCAGCGGCTTGCTCGGAGGTGTGCGGGCCTCCACCTCGCGGCGCAGGAGCGCGTCCTTGGCGGCGGCCATCTCCACCAGCTCCAGCGCGTGCGTGGGGACGAAGAGGATGTGACAGGTGGCGCCCGGACGGTGGGCGCCGCGGCCCGCGCGCTGCATCGTCCGGCCAATGCCCTTGGGGCTGCCCACCTGCACCACGCGCTCCACCGGGCCGAAGTCCACGCCCAAATCCAGCGACGAGGTGCACACCACGATGCGCAGCGAGCCTTCCTTGAGGCCGCTCTCCACGCGCTCGCGCTCGTCGCGGTCGATGGAGCCATGGTGGAGCGCGATGAGGTGCTCCCACTCTGGACGGGCGAAGCGCAGGCCCTCGAACCAGCGCTCGGCCTGGGAGCGCGTGTTGGTGAAGATGAGCGTGGAGCGCTCCGGGTCCAGCCACGCGCCCACGCGGGCCAGCATGGAGAAGCCCAGGTGGCCCGCCCAGGGGAACGCATCCACGGACTCGGGCAGCAGCGTCTCCACGACGACGGGCCGCTCCAGCGCCGCGCTCACAAGCGTGGGCGTCTGGCCGGTGCCCACGGCGTGACGGGCGGCCTCTTTCAGGTTGGCCAGCGTGGCGGACAGCGCCCAGGTGCGCAGGCCGGGGGCGAAGTGGCGCAGGCGGGCCAGCGCCAGCTCCAATTGCGAACCCCGCTTCGAGCCGAGCAGCTCGTGCCACTCGTCCACGATGACGGAGCGCAGCGACGCGAACAGCTCGGGGGCCCGCTCATGCGTGAGCAGGACGCACAGCGACTCTGGCGTGGTGATGAGCACCTGCGGCAGCCGCTCCCGCTGACGCTGGCGCACCGAGGAGGACGTGTCGCCGGTGCGGCTCTCCACGGTGATGTCCGCGTCCAGCACGGTGAGCGGCTCCCGCAGCGCCTTCTCCACGTCCCGGGACACCGCGCGCAGCGGCGTCACGTAGAGGAGCTGGAGCCCGGGCTGTCCCTGCGCCGCGACGTCCGCGAGCGGCCCCAGGTAGGCCGCGTACGTCTTGCCCGCGCCGGTGGGGACGTGGATGAGCCCGCTCTCGCCGCGCGCGTGGGCGGCCCAGGCTTCTTCTTGAAACGGGTAGGGCGTCCACCCCTTCGCGCGGAACCAGCCGCGCAGGGCCTTGCGACTGGCGGCAATCCGCGCCCGCAGCGCGCGAGGCCTACCCGCTGGCACGGAGCAGCTCCTTGAGCGAGTCCAGCGTGTCCGCGTCCCGCGGCTTCTTGTCCGTCCGCCAGCGGGCGATTCGGGGGAAGCGCAGCGCGACGCCCGACTTGTGGCGCGGCGAGGACTGGATGCCCTCGAAGTGCAGCTCGAAGACCTGTTCAGGCTCCACCGAGCGCACCGGGCCGTACTTCTCCCGCGTGTGCGCGCGAATCCACCGGTCCAGCCGGCCAATCTCCGCGTCCGTCAGGCCGGAGTACGCCTTCGTCACCGGCTGGAGCTCCGTGCCGTTCCACACCGCGAAGGTGTAGTCGGTGTACAGCGACGAGCGCCGGCCGTGGCCCGGATGCGCGTACAGCAGCACCGCGTCCACCGTGAACGGGTCAATCTTCCACTTCCACCAGTCGCCCCGCTTGCGCCCGGTGAGGTACGGCGACTCCAGGCGCTTGAGCATGAAGCCCTCGACGTTGCGCGCTCGCGCCTCGCCCCGCGCGGTGGCCAGGTCCTCCCAGGTGGCCGCTTGCACGACGGGGGAGACAGGCAGCCGCGGCACGTCCTCCAACAGCGCCTCCAGCTTCGCGCGCCGCTCGCGCAGCGGCTGGCTCCGGAGGTCCTCGCCTCCCAGCTCCAGCACGTCATAGGCGATGAAGGCCGCGGGGGCTTCGGCCAGCACCTTGGGCGTCAGCTTCTGCCGGCCGATGCGCCGCTGGAGCAAGGCGAAGGGCAGGGGCGTTCCGTCCGCGTAGGCCAGCACCTCGCCGTCCAGCACCGTGCCTTCGGGCAGCGCCACCGCGGCGTCCGCGATTTCGGGGAAGCGCTCGGTGATGAGCTCCTCGCCCCGGCTCCACAGGTGCACGCGGCCCTTGCGGCGGATGAGCTGGCCCCGGATGCCGTCCCACTTCCACTCCACCAGCCACTCCGCCCGGTCGCCCAGGTCTCCGGGTGGCTGCTCCAGCGGTGACGCGAGATAGAAGGGGTAGGGCCGGGAGCTGTCGCCGTCCGACACGTCCTGGGACACGAGCTGCCGGAAGAAGGTGGGTGAGGGCGTCCACGTCCCCATCAGCCGGTGCGCCACGCTGGGCGCGGGCAGGCCCGCCACCTGCGCCACCGCGCGGACCACCAGCGTGGAGGAAACGCCCACGCGCAGCTCGCCGGTGAGCATCTTGTTGAGCAGGAACAGCTCGCGCCGGGGCATGGCGTGCCACCAGGACACCACCTGCTCGCGTTGCCCGGCGGCATCCAGTCGCCGCAGCGGCAACAGGCGTTGCTCCAGCCAGGTGGACAGGGGCAGCTCCTCGGTCCGTGCCGGGCGCTCGCGTGCGTCCAGCAGCAGGGCAATCACCTCCGCCAGGTCGCCCACGGAGGCGTAGACCTCCTCGAAGAGCCAGCCGGGGATGCCCGTCAGCTCCTGTGTCCACCCCACCAGCAGCTTCGTGGGAATCAGCCGCTTCAGCTTCTGGCCCGTGAGGAAGTAGAGCGCCCACGCCGCGTCCTCCGGGGGCGCTTCCTGGAAGTAGCGCGCGAGCGCTTCCACCTTGGCGTTGGTGGACGTGGTCTGGTCCAGCGCTTCGTAGAGGTCCGCCAGTCGCCGCACGCGTCAATCCTCCGCTTCGCCTTCGAAGGGCGTGGCCAGGGGCGCGGCGTCCACGCCCTGTTCGCGCAGGTAGTGGGCCAGCGGCTCGGTGTAGCCGTGCGTCACCAGCACGCGCTCCGCCTGGGTGTCCTTCACCGTGCGCAGCAGGTCCGGCCAGTCCGCGTGGTCCGACAGCACGAAGCCGCGGTCGAAGCCCCGGCGGCGGCGGTTGCCGCGAATGCGCATCCAGCCGGACGCGAAGCCCGTCTCGTAGTCACCGAAGCGGCGCATCCACGTGGAGCCGCTCGCGCTCGGCGGCGCCAATACCAGCGCTCCCGCGAACGAAGTGCCCTTCTCCACCTCGGACACCACTCGCGTGGGCAGCATGCGGACGCCCGCGTCCCGGTACACGTCCACCAGGGCGTGCAGGGCGCCGTGGACGAACACGGTGCGGTCCGTCCGCTTCGCCAGCTCCGCGAGCAGCCGCTGCGCCTTGCCCAGCGCGTAGCAGAACAGCACCGCCGCGCGGCCGCCCAGCGCGCGGTTGGCGTCCCACCACCGCAGGATGTCCTCGGCCACCTGCTCCGTCGCGTCCCAGCGGAAGATGGGCAGGCCGAACGTCGCCTCGGTGATGAAGGTGTTGCAGGGGACGACCTCGAAGGGCGCGCACGTAGGGTCCGGCGCGCGCTTGTAGTCACCGGACACGACCCACGTCTCCCCGCCGTGCTCCACGCGCACCTGCGCGCTGCCCAGCACGTGGCCCGCGGGATGGAAGCTGATGGTGACGCCGTTGATGCTCAACCGTTCGCCGTAGTCGAGCGTGTCGATGGTGGCGTCCGCGCCCAATCTCCGGTGCAGCAGTCCCTTGCCTGCCCGAGCGCCCAGATAATGGCGGCTGCCACCGCGAGCGTGGTCACCATGCGCGTGGGTGATGAGCGCCCGGTCCACCGGACGCCAGGGGTCGACGTGGAAGCCGCCGGGAACGCAGTAGAGCCCCTGAGGCGTCACCGTCATCAATGGAGCGGAAGGAGCGGCACTCAAAGTCCCATTCAGATAGCGAGGGGCTCGGAGCCGGACCACCCTGGGTGGGACTTCGCCTCACCGGCGGGAGCTCCCCGGGCTGCTCCCCGGGCACCCGCTGGCCCGGGGGCTTGCGCGACGCATGCAGAGGAATATCGGACCGCTTGGAGGACTCCCCCTGGACGGGGGATAACCCCAGTTCCCCCCTGCCGTGATGCGCGGTGGGAAGCGAGTCAACGACGATGGATGCACAGGAGCGGAAGTCAGCCTACCGGCAGCGCGCGGAGCAGGGCGAGGCGGTGCCGGTGTCGGTGGAGCTGCCGGCGGACCTCGACACGCCGCTGTCGGCCTACCTGAAGCTGGGCGGTGGTTCGCGCGGCTTCATCCTCGAGTCGTGCTACGGCGGCGAGCGGTTCGGCCGCTACAGCCACATTGGCGCGGAGCCCGCGGGCCGCGTGCGGCTGGACCGCGGCGGCGCCACCTTGTGGCGGGGCTCGAACGAGGAGCGTCGGGACGGCAAGCCCCTGGACGTGCTGCGCCAGCTCTGGCGCGAGCTGGCCGTGGCGCGGCTCCCCGGTGAAGCGCCCTTCCTGGGCGGGCTCGTGGGGTACATGGGCTACAACTGCTTCTCGTGGCTGGAGCCCACGGTGCCGGACCGGCACCCCAGCGACCTCTCCTTCCCGGACTCGGAGTGGCTGGTGTGCGAGGACTTCGTCACGCACGACACCCGCACCGGGACGCTCAAGGCCACCGCCATTGCCCGGCCGTCGCTGCACGGCAGCGTGGCCGCCGCGTTGAAGGACGCGGAGGCGCGCGCGCAGTCCATGGCGGACCGGCTGCTGAAGCCGCTGCCTCCGGAGGCCTACGCGCCCGCGCCGCGCATGCGTGGGGACGTGGCGCCCGCCGCGTGCTGGGAGCGCGCGGGGTATGAGGCGGCGGTGGCTCGGGCGCAGGAGTACATCCGCGCCGGAGACATCTTCCAGGTCGTGCTCGCGCGCCGCTTCGAGTCCCGGGGCGCGCCGCCGCCGCTGTCGCTCTACCGCGCGCTGCGGCGGGTGAATCCGTCGCCGTACCTCTTCCTGGTGGCGCTGGGCGAGGCCCGCGCGTTGGTGGGCGCATCGCCGGAGCTGCTGGTGCAGGTGCGTGACGGGGACGTGGTGGTGCGGCCCATCGCCGGCACCCGGCGGCGCGGCGCGTCCGAGGCCGAGGACCTGGCCCTGGAGAAGGAGCTGCTCGCGGACGAGAAGGAGCGCGCCGAGCACATCATGCTGGTGGACCTGGGGCGCAACGACGTGGGCCGCGTGGCGGCGCCTGGCTCGGTGCGCGTCGAGGACATGATGCTCATCGAGCGCTACAGCCACGTGATGCACATCGTGTCGCAGGTGCGCGGCAAGCTCGACGCGAAGTATGACGCGCTGGACGCGCTGGCCAGCACCTTCCCCGCGGGCACTGTGTCAGGCGCGCCCAAGATTCGCGCGATGCAAATCATCGACGAGCTGGAGGTCCAGCGGCGCGGGCCCTACTCGGGCGCGGTGGGCTACCTGTCCTTCTGCGGCACGCTGGATGTGGCGATTGCGCTGCGCACCTTCTTCGTGGACGGAGACCGGACGATGTGGACCGCGGGCGCGGGAGTGGTCGCGGACTCCGTGCCGTCGAAGGAAGCGGACGAGACGGAGGCCAAGGCGGGCGCCATGGCCGCCGCGCTGCGGCTGGCGCGCGAGGGAGGTGGCCGGTGATTCTGGTCATCGACAACTACGACTCCTTCACCTTCAACCTCGTGCAGCTCCTGTACACGCTGGGGGCCGAGGTGAAGGTGGTGCGCAACGACGACCTGGATGCGCAAGGCGTGGCGGCCTCGGGCGCATCCCACCTGGTGATTTCGCCGGGGCCCTGCACGCCGCACGAGGCGGGCGTCAGCGTGGCGGCCATTGCCCAGTCACGCGTGCCAGTGCTGGGCGTGTGCCTGGGGCACCAGTCCATTGGCGCGGCCTTCGGAGGCAAGGTGGTGCGCGCGCCAGAGCCGGTGCACGGCAAGGCGGCGCACATCCAGCATGGCGGCACGGGCCTCTTCGCTGGGCTCAGCGCGGGCTTCGCGGCGGCGCGCTACCACTCGCTCATCGTGGAGGCGCCGTCCCTGCCCGCCGAACTGGAGGCCACCGCGTGGAGCCAGGATGGCCTCATCATGGCGCTGCGCCACCGCGAGCGGCCCGTGGTGGGCGTTCAGTTCCATCCAGAGAGCGTGCTCACGCCGGATGGGCCGGCGCTGGTGCGCAACTTCCTGGAGGGGCGGCTGTAGCTCAAGCGCGCAGGTGCGTGGTGTCGTTCCACGACACGATGGCCGGGCGGCGCCTGTCGCCGTCATGGCCGAGCACGCTGATGGACGCGGTGCTCAGCAGGAAGAGGCGGCCTTCCCACGGGGGCAGGCCCAGCCACCGCGCCGCGAGCACGCGGAGCAGGTGCCCGTGGGCGAAGATGAGCACGTCCCCGTCCGTCCGGAGCGCGTCGGAGATGACGCTGTCCACGCGCGTGGCCACCTGCGCCGCCGTCTCTCCGTTGGGGACGCCGCTCTTCCAAATGGTCCAGTCGGGCCGCTCCGCGCGAATCTCCGCGCTGGTGCGTCCCTCATAGTCGCCGTAGTCCCACTCCATGAGGTCCTCGCGCGGCTGGGCCAGGTCGCCGTAACCAGCGAGCGCGCAGGTGTCCGCCGCGCGGCTCAGCGGGCTGGTGTAGACGGCGTCGAAGCGCCAGGCCTTCAGCGGCGCGCCCAGAAGGCGGCCCATCTCCCTTCCGGCGTCCAGGAGCGGAATGTCCGTCCGCCCTGTGTGCCGGCCATTGTGGCTCCACTCCGTCTCACCGTGCCGGACGAGCACCACCTGTTTCCCGGGGGTCTTCATGGTGCGCATTCTGGCAGGGCCCGGGCGCGCGCGCAGGTGAAAGCCAGAGGGGCCTCGGGGCGCCGGGACTTTCAGTGGGCGATGGATGTCGACGGCAGGAGCGTCTTTCCGCCCCTAAACTCGAAGAGGCTGTCCTTCAGGTGCAGGTGGATGACGACGCGTGAGCGCTGCTCCAGGGCGCCGCGCGTGGTCGAAAACTGGATGGTTCCGGCCTGGGCGTTGACGAGCCCCGCCAGGCTGTCTTCCTTGAACGCGCCCACGTCGTCCAGGCGCACGGTGATGTCCACCTGCTTCACGTACCTGGGCAGGAAGAAGCGCCCCAGCAGGTGGGCGTGGTTCGTGTCCGACAGGTCCATGGCGCGTGCGTTGGGCGAGGGCTCGAAGCGGACGGGCTCGCCGAAGGACGTGACCTCCACCTGTCCCATGCCCAGCAGGACCTTCTCGTACCGTGCCGCGTCCTGGCCCCGCAGGCGGAGCTCGAAGGCGTCCAGCACGGGGTCGCCCAACGCCCGCACCAAATCGTCCTCGCTGCTGTCGCAGGCGCCTGTCGTCCCCAGCGCCACGAGCAGGGCCGGAGCCCACCTGGATTGGGATGGAAGCTTCATGGCCGCGGTGTTGAGTGGCGTTGTCTGTCAATGCCATCAGGAGGGCGAGAGGATGGCCTGGAGGTCTGTTTTATGTCCGCCGGGTGGCACGCGAGGGCAGGAGGCGGTGACTCCGGAGCGGCGCGCGCCGTCGCGGCTGTGTAGAAATTACAGGAGGACGGCTGGCATTCGTTCAGGGTTGCAGGATGCCCGGCCGGACGGCGGTGCGCCCGGCCGGGCCTGTTCTCAGACAGTGACTACGGCGTCACGATGATGAGCCGGTCCGCGCGGGCGTTGTTGTCCTCGCGCAGCTCCTCCTGGTGATTCCAGGGGTCGGCGATGCCGCCCAGGTAGAAGAACCCGGTGGGGCCCGAATCCGGAGGCGTGTAGGCCGTCACCGAGGCATTGCGCGTGACGCACTGCCCGGCGTCCAGTGCGTGGACCTGAACGGCGCCGATGGCCGTCTGAGATTCGGAGGGGCCTCCCGGTCCGCCTTGAGGTGGGAGATCGAGCGTGTTGCTGCTCGATAGGTACAGCTCCACGTCCGTGTAGCCGCTGGTGGAGAAGGTGCCCTGGTTGCACACGCGCACGGTGGCGGTGAAGGTGCTGCCTGTCCTCACGGAGGTGGGGCCGGAGATGGAGGTGATGACCAGGTCGGGCCGGTCGCCCACGCCCATGAGTCCGCTCACGAAGGTGTTGTTGTCCTCGCGCAGCTCCGCCTCCATCTGCGAGGTGTCGACAGCGGCGCCCAGGTACAGGGGGTGATTGGGCGACGCCTCGGGGGGCAGCGCCACCCAGGCTGAGGCGGGCTCCGTGACGCACTGCCCTGGGTTCATGGGCTGCACGTTGACGTAGCCAATGGGCATCTGGGTGTTCGGGTAGGGCATTCCCGGGCCATTCCACTGGGGCATGACGACCCGCGCCTGCGTGGAGAAGAACAGCTCCAGGGACGTGCCGTTCGAGTACTGCGTCCCCTGATTACAGACTGTCACGATGGCGGTGAAGGTGCCATTGGACGGCACGCTCGCCGGTGCGCTCACGGCGGTGATGACGAGGTCCGGGCCGTACCCCACGCCGATGAGGCCGCCCACGAAGGTGTTGTTGTCTCCGCGCAGCTCGTCGTGCGGTGCATGTGCGCCGACGGTGGCACCCAGATAGAGCGGCCCGTCCGCCACCGTCGCCGGAGGGCGCTGCGCCCAGGAGGGGACGTTCAGGGTCATGCAGTCGTCCACTTGCAGGGGCGGAAGGCTCAGCCCGCCAATGAGTCGCTGGGTGTCCGGCATCGGCTGGCCCGGACCACTCCACTGCGGCATGTGCAGGGTGGCTTCCGTGGAGAGGTAGACCTCCACCAGGGTTGACGACGACGTGCTCGTTCCCTGATTGCAGACCGAGACGGCGGCGGTGAACGCGCCGTGGTCCTCCACGCTCGCGGGGCCGGTGACGGAGGTGATGACCAGGTCGGGGCCCTCCCCCACGCTGATGCGGCCGCTGACGAAGACGTTGTTGTCCTCACGCAGCTCCTGCTCGGAGAGGTTCATGTCGATGAGGGCGCCCAGGTAGAGCGGCTGGCCGGGCGTCGCCGCTGGAGGCCGGTTGGCCGTGGCGAAGGCGCTCCCCGTGAAGCACCTGCCGGCGTTCAACGAGGGCACGCTCATGCTACCGACAGGCTGTTGCGTGGCCGGCAGGGGATTGCCCGGCCCGTTCCACCGGGGCATGACCACCTCCGGCACCGAGGAGAGGTGCACCTCCACGGAGTTGCTGGTCGAGGATTGCGTGCCCTGGTTGCACACCGTGACGGTCGCGTGGAACGTGTCATTGGGCAACACGCTGGCGGGGGCCTGTATCGCGGTGACGACGAGGTCGGGCCCGTAGCCTACGCCCACGAGACCGCTCACGAAGGTGTTGTTGTCCTCGCGCAGCTCATCCGTGTTGTCCCATCCGTCGATGAAGGCGCCCAGGTAGAGCGGTTGGTTGGGCGTCGCCGCTGGAGGCCGCTGCGCATAGCCCAGGACCTCTTGCGTGACGCACTGTCCCGCTTCCAGATGAGGGACCGGCATCATTCCGGCATGGGCCTGCGTATCCGGGAAGGGGGCGCCGGGGCCATTCCACCTGGGCATGTCCAGGCTTGCCTTCGTGGAGAAGTGCAGCTCCAGGTCCGAGGAACTCGAGTAGGCAGTACCCTGGTTGCAGACGGTGACGGTGGCGGTGAACGCGTCATGGGGCTGCACGCTCGCGGGGCTGGTGAGCGCGGTGACGATGAGGTCGGGGCCGTCACCCACGCCGATGCGGCCACTCACGAAGGTGTTGTTCTCCTCTCGAAGCTCATTGACGTCTCTCCACACGTCAACGATGGCGCCCAGGTGGAAGGCTTCGCCTGGAACGGCGGGCGGGAGGTAGGGCGTGCCGAGGGCATTGCCCGTGAAACATTGGCCGACGCTCAAGGAGGGAATGCTCAGCTCACCGGCGGGTGTCTGGCTCTCCGGGAGCGGGGCACCTGAGTTGTTCCAGTCCGGCAAGACGAGGCTGGCTTCGGTGGAGAGGAACACTTGTGCCTGGCTGGGGCTGGACTGCGCGGTGCCCTGATTGCAGACCGTGAGGGCCGATGAGAAATGCTCGTTCCTCCGCACACTGGCCGGGCCGGTGACGGCGGTGACGACGAGGTCGGGACCTTCACCCACGCCGATGACGCCGCCGATGAAGGTGTTGTTGTCCTCGCGCAGCTCCTGCACCGCGGACCACGGGTCGACGATGCCCCCGAGGAAGTAGGCCGTGTTCCAGCTCCCGCCAGGGACCTGAGCCAGAGCGGTCGTGGAGAGCGCCCTGCACTCGCCGGGGTCCAGCGGCGGGAGCGTGAGCATTCCAATGGGGGCGCGCATGAACGGCTCGAATGTGGGACCGCCCTCTGGAGTTGGCGCATTCAGGAATTCGCTCGTGGAGAGGTAAAGCTCCAGCATGTCGGAGGAGCTGCCCTGGGTGCCCTGGTTGCAGACCGTCGCGGTGACGGGGAAGGGGGCGTGCCCGACGTTGGCGGGACCCTTCAGCGAGGTGATGACCAGGTCCGGGCGCTCGCCCACGCCGATGCGGCTGGCGACGAAGGTGTTGTTGTCCTCTCGCAGCTCCTGGACGTTCGACGTCGGGTCGACGATGGCGCCCAGATAGAAGGACTCCATTCCAGGGGGCGCGTCGTGGGGCCGGCCCGCGCTGATGACGACGTCGCCAGTGACGCATTGGGCCGCGTCCAGGCCGGGGAGGGTCAGCGAGCCGATCGAGGCCTGGGTGCCATGTTGGCTGTACATATAGGACCGCAGGTCCAGCGTCGGCACCATGGAGAGGAACAGCTCGACGTCGACCATGGAGGTCGAGTTCATGCCCTCGTTGCAGACGGTGACGGAGACGTTGGCGGAGCTCCAGGGGCTCAAGCTCGGGGGGGCCGTTATCGCGGTGACGACGAGGTCGGGCGCTTGCCCCACGCCGATGGCTCCCTTCACGAAGACGTTGTTGTCCTCGCGAAGCTCCGGGACGCTCTGCGCGGCATCGACGATGGCTGCCAGGAAGACGACCCTGTCGAGAGGGCCGCCAGGGGGCGGGGCCGCATCACCCAGCACGTCGCGTGTGGCGCAGTGGCCAGGGCCCAGCGGAGGCAGGCCCGTCTGGCCCACCATCGCCTGTCCCGGTGGAGGCGGCGTGCCAGCGCCGGGCATGGCGAAGGCGCCATCCAGGGAGAGGTGCAGCTCGACGGCGCTGGTGGGCGCGGGCTGGGTGCCCTGGTTGCAAACCCTCACGGTGGCGATGAGCGGGTGGCTACCCCCGGTGTTGGCGGGCGCGTGGACCTCCGTGACGACGAGGTCCGGCGCGTCCCCCACGCCGATGGGGGCGCTGACGGTGATGTTGTTGTCCTCGCGCAGCTCCGAGGTGCTCTGCTGGGCGTCGGCGATGACGCCCAGGTAGAGCGGCTGCCCGGGTGAGGCGCCGGGCGGCAGCGTCACCAGGGAGGACACCTCGCGGAGGGTGCACCGGCCCTGGGGCAGCTCCGGCATGGGGAACGAGCCAATCAGCAGCTGGCCCGAGGTGGGCGGCAGGTTCGGGTCGGGCCAGGACAGGGTGTCATCCGAGGAGAGATAGAGGTCCACGGACCCCTGCTCCGACATCGTCGTGCCTTGGTTGCACACCTTGACGGTCGACGTGATGCTCTGGCCGCTTCGGGCACTGGCGGGCGCGTGGACCTCCGTGACGACGAGGTCCGGCCGCGTCCCCACGCCCAGCACTGTCACGCCGACGTTGTTGGCTTCGTCCAGCTCGACGACGGTCTGCTGCACGTCGATGATGGCGCCCAGGTGGTAGGCGCCGTCCCCCTGGCTCTGCGCGGGCGGCGTGGCGTACCCGGTGAGGCCACGCGTCTCACACTGCCCCGCCTCCAGCGCGTTCATCTGGACCGTGGCGACGAGCACCTGGTCCAGGGGCGGCGGCAGGCCCGGGTCGGGCCAGGACAGGGTGTCGTCCGTGGAGAGGTAGAGGCCCAGCTCGAGCGCGCCGAAGGGCCCCTGGGCGAGCGCTGTCCCGTCGTTGCAGACCCGCACCGTGGCGGTGAACGTCTCCCCGAACCGAACGCTCGCGGGGCCCCGTAGCTCCCGTATCACCAGGTCGGGGCCAAAGCCCTGGCGCTGGGACTGACTTCTTGTGGGTACAGGCTCGGTGGGAGCTGCGTCGCCCCCACAGCCCGTCCCTGCCAGCAGCCCCGCTGTCAGCAGGAACGCACCGCTCCAAGACGGCCTTCGCCGTTGCAACATATTGCCTCCGGATGGATGGCGCCGCGTACGAGCCCGCTCGATGCGGGTGTCCAGGGCGCTCCGGAGTGTTTATAGGGATGGCGAATTATTCCCGAAAATCGAATTAAGCTGGGGAGGAGCGGCTGGGCCTCAGCGGCGCAGTCCGCGCTTGATGTCGGCGCAGAGCGCCTTCGCCGCGGCGGGGCCTTCTGTGTGCGCGGCACGCACCAGCGCGCTGCCCACCACCACGCCATCCGCATGGGCAGACAGGGTGCGTGCCTGCTCCGCCGTGGAGATGCCAAAGCCCGCCACCACGGGGACGGGCGCGGCGCTTCGCACCAACTCCAACCGCTGTGACAGGTCCGGCGGCAGCTCCGCGCGCATGCCCGTCACGCCGGACACGGACACACAATAGACAAAGCCACGGCCTTCCTTCGCGATGGCCCGCGCCCGCGCAGGGGGCGTGGTGGGCGCGCACAGGGGAATCAAGTCGAGGCCCTCCGCGTCGAACGTGGCGCGCAGGCTGGCGCTCTCCTCGGGGGGCAGGTCCGGGAGGATGGTCCCCGATACGCCGCGCTCGCGGGCGAGCTTCGCGTAGCGCGCCTCGCCCATGGCCATGATGACGTTGACGTACGTCATGATGACCAACGGCGTCTGGGGGCAGCGCTGGCGCACCGCGGGCACCACCTGGTCCAGCACGCGCTTGAGCGTGGAGCCGGCCTTGAGCGCCCGCTCCGCCGCGCCCTGGATGACGGGGCCGTCGGCGATGGGGTCGCTGAACGCCACGCCCAGCTCCAGCACGTCCGCGCCGCCCTCCACCAGCGCGGCGAACACGTCCACCGAGCGGGGCAGGTCCGGGTCGCCCGCCATGGCGTAGGCCACCAGCACGCCTTCGCCTCGCGCCTTCGCCTGGGCGAAGGCCTGTGCAATCTCGTCGCTCACGCCTTCACCCCCACCGGCGGAGGCACGCCCCGCGCGGAAATCGTGGCCACGTCCTTGTCGCCGCGGCCCGAGCAGTTGATGACCAGGTGCTTGCCCGCCCCCAGCTCGCGCGCCAGCTCCCGGCCGCGCGCGAAGGCGTGGGACGTCTCCAGCGCGGGGAGGATGCCCTCCAGGCGCGCCACCTCGTAGAAGGCCGCCAGCGCCTCGTCGTCCGTGGCGACGCGGACCTCCATGCGCCCCGTCTTCGCCAGGTGCGCCAGCTCCGGGCCCACGCCCGGATAGTCCAGACCGGCGGAGATGCTGTGCGCCTCCTGAATCTGGCCGTCCTCGTCCTGGAGCACCAGCGAGCGCGAGCCGTGCAGCACGCCCTCCGTCCCCAGCGTCAGCGACGCGCCGTGCTGCTTCGTCTCCAGGCCGTGGCCTCCCGCCTCCACGCCCACCAGCCGCACGCTGGCGTCACCGATGAACGGGTGCAGCACGCCAATGGCATTCGAGCCACCGCCCACGCACGCGATGATGGCGTCCGGCAGGCCGCCGAAGGCAGCCTGGGCCTGCGTCCGCAGCTCGCGGCCGATGACGGCCTGGAAGTCGCGCACCACCGTGGGATAGGGATGCGGCCCCGCCGCGCTGCCGATGACGTAGTGCGTGTCCGACACCTGCGACACCCAGGTGCGCATGGCCTCGTTCATCGCGTCCTTCAGCGTGCGCGAGCCGGACTCCACCGGCCGCACCACCGCGCCCAGCGCGCGCATGCGGAAGACGTTGAGCGCCTGCCGCTCCACGTCCAGCGCGCCCATGTACACCTCGCAGGGCAGACCGAAGAGGGCGCACGCGGTGGCGGTGGCCACGCCGTGCTGGCCCGCGCCCGTCTCCGCGATGATGCGCTGCTTGCCCATCCGCTTCGCGAGCAGCACCTGCCCCACGGTGTTGTTGATTTTGTGCGCGCCGGTGTGCGCCAGGTCCTCGCGCTTGAGCCACACGTTCGCGCCGCCCCAGGCCTGCGTGAGGCGCCGGGCGGGCGTCAGCGTGGTGGGGCGGCCCACGTACTCACGCAGCACGCGGGCGACCTCCTCGCCGAAGGCCGGGTCCGCGCTCGCCGCGGCATAGGCCTCTTCCAGCTCCTGCAGCGCGGGGACCAGCGTCTCCGGAACGTAGCGTCCGCCGTAGCGCCCGAAGCGGCCGGCGACAGTCTCCGTCGTCATGTCTGTCACTCCCAGAGGTTGATGGACTTCGCGGCGCGCACGAAGGCGCGCACCGCTTCCACGTCCTTGATGCCAGGGGCGGACTCCACGCCGCTGGCCACATCCACGCCGTACGGCCGCGTCGCGCGCACCGCGTCGGCCACGTTGGAGGGCCGCAGGCCTCCCGCCACCAGCACGGGCACGCCACTGCCCGCCAGCCCCGCGACGAGCGACCAGTCGAAGCCCACGCCGCCGCCGCCATAGCCCGGCGCCGCGCCGTCCAGCAGCAGCCCCGCGACGTCCCCTACGCCCACATACGCCTGGGCCCGGGCCACGTCTTCCGGCCCCGTGACTCGCAGCGCCTTGATGACGGGCACGCCGTACCCCGAGCAGGCCTCCGGGGGCTCGTCCCCATGGAGCTGCACGGCCGTGAGGCCACAGGCGCGCACCGCCTCCCGGATGGTGTCCGGCGCCGCGTTGACGAACACCCCCAGCACCGTGCCCAGGGGCGGCCGCGTGCGCGCCAGGGCCGCCGCCGTGGGGAGGTCCAGGCAGCGGGGGGACTTCGGGTAGAAGTTGAGGCCCAGCGCGTCCACGCCCGCCTCCCACGCGGCCCGCGCGTCGGACAGGCGCGTGACGCCGCACACCTTCACGCGGACGCTCATGGCGCCGCGTCCTCCACCCCGAGCAGCCGCCGCAGCGCGTGTCCGGGGTCGGGCGCTCGAAGCAGGGACTCGCCCACCAGGACAGCGTCCGCGCCCGCTTCCCGCGCCGCCTCCAGGTCCGCCAGGGACTTGAGGCCGCTCTCCGCCACCAGCACGCGGGCCCGGGAGCGCAGCTTCGGCATCACCCGCAGCGCCGTGCCCGTGTCCGTCTTCAGCGTGGCGAGGTCGCGGTTGTTGATGCCCACCAGCCTGGCGCCCGCGGCCAGCGCGCGCTCGGCGTGCGCCTCCGTGTGGGCCTCCACCAGCGCGGCCACGCCCACCGCTTTCGCCGTGGCGACCATCTCCCGCAGCTCGCCATCCTCCAGCGCGTCGGCGATGAGCAGCACCGCGTCCGCGCCCCACAGCGCGCTCTCCTCCACCTCGCGCGCCGCCACGAGGAAGTCCTTGCGCAGCACGGGCAGCGACACCGCCGCCCGCACGGCCACGAGGTCCTCCAGGCCGCCGCCGAAGTCCGGCCCATCCGTCAGCACGCTGATGGCGCTGGCGCCCGCGGCCTCATAGGCCCGGGCCACCGCCACCACGTCGGCGTGGGGGAAGTCCCCGCCCGAAGGGCTCTTGCGTTTCACCTCCGCGATGACGCTCAGCGGCCGCCCGGAGCGGTGGGTCACCAGCCCCTGGGCGAAGTCGCGGGGCGTGGGCCGGGCGCGAGGCGCCATGGGCGGCCGCGCCGCGAGCTCCTGGCGTTTGCGCGCCATGATGCGGTCCAACGTTCCTGCCTGGCTCATGACAAGCCCCCCTCGATGAGGGCCGCCAGCTTGTTCCGGGCCGCGCCCGAGTCGATGGCGTGCTCCGCCTTGCGCACGCCGTCACGCAGGTCCGCCGCGAGCCCCACGACGACGAGCGCCGCCGCCGCGTTGAGCAGCACCGCCGTGCGCAATCCGGAGCGCTCGCCGTCCAGCAGCGCGCGCAGCCGCTGGGCGTTCTCCTCCGCGTCGCCACCCGCGATGGCCTCGCGAGGCACCACGTCCAGCCCCGCGTCCTGGGGCGACACCGTGAAGGTGTGGACCGTGCCGTCCTCGCGCAGCTCCGCGACCTCCGTGGCGCCGCACGGGGAGACCTCATCCAGCCCGTCATGGCCATGCACCACCCACGCGCGGCGGCTGCCGAGCCGGCCCAGCACGCGCGCCGTCTGCTCCACGCGCTTGCCGTCGAACGTCCCCAGGAGCTGGTAGCGCGCGCCCGCCGGGTTCGTCAGCGGCCCCAGCAGGTTGAACACGCTGTGGAACCCCATGTCCCGCCGCGCCTGCGCCACGTGCCGCAGGGCCCCGTGGTGGGAGGGCGCGAAGAGGAACCCCACGCCGTGCTCGTCGATGTCCCGCGCCACGCGTTCGTGCGGACGCTCCATGGAGACGCCCAGCGCCGCCAGCACGTCCGCGCTGCCGCAGCGGCTGGAGACCGCGCGGTTGCCGTGCTTGGCCACCGTCACGCCCGCCCCGGCGGCCACGAAGGCCACCGCGGTGGAGATGTTGAAGGTGTGCGCGCCGTCGCCGCCGGTGCCGCAGGTGTCGAGCACCACGTCGGCGCGCGGGGACAGCTTCGCCGCGCAGGCCCGCATGGCCTCCGCCGCGCCGAGGATTTCATCCTCCGTCTCACCCTTCATCTTCAGCGCCGTCGCCAGCGCGCCAACCTGGGCAGGCGAAGCCTCCCCGGCGAGCATCAGACCCATGACGCGGGTCATCTCCTCGCGGGTGAGGTCGCGCCGGCCCACCACCTTGCCCAGCGCTTCCTTGAGGGTCATGGCCTATCCCAGACGGACGACTTCGC
Organism: Myxococcus sp. SDU36; assembly: GCF_030168875.1. NCBI lineage: Bacteria > Pseudomonadati > Myxococcota > Myxococcia > Myxococcales > Myxococcaceae > Myxococcus > Myxococcus sp. SDU36. Next base: position 4,951,839 of record NZ_CP077414.1, on the reverse strand, counting down.
GGCCCATCGCCTGGGCGATGGCGCGAACCTCGTTCATGGACTTCTCGAACTCGGAGAAGTCCAGGGACTGGGCACCGTCCGACTTCGCGCGCGGCGGGTCGGGGTGCACCTCGACGATGATGCCGTCCGCCCCCACCGCCGTCGCCGCGCGCATCATCGCCGGCACCGCCTTGCGCACGCCGATGCCGTGCGACGGGTCCACGAAGACGGGCAGGTGCGAGAGCGCCTTCAGCATGGGCACCGCGTTGAGGTCCAGCGTGTTGCGCGTCATCGTCTCGAAGGTGCGGATGCCGCGCTCGCAGAGGATGACCTGCGTGTTGCCGCGGGCGACGATGTACTCGGCCGCCATCAGCAGCTCCTTGATGGTGGCGCTCATGCCGCGCTTGAGCATCACCGGCTTGCGCAGGTCGCCCACGGCCTCCAGCAGGCTGAAGTTCTGCATGTTGCGCGCGCCAATCTGGAGGATGTCCGTGGCGTCGGCGACGGCCTGGAGCGTCGCGGTGTCCTTCACCTCGGTGGTGACGAGCAGGCCCGTCTCCTGGCGCGCCTCGGCCAGCAGCGCCAGGCCGTCGCCCTTGAGGCCCTGGAACTCATAGGGGCTGGTGCGCGGCTTGAACGCGCCGCCGCGCAGCATGGTGGCGCCCGCCTTCTTCACCGCGTGGGCGGTGGAGAGGATCTGCTCGCGCGACTCCACCGAGCACGGACCGGCGATGACGTGGAAGGCCGAGCCGCCAATCGTCAGGTCGCCGATGCGCAGCTGCGTGTCGTCCGGCTTCACCTCGCGGCTGACGAGCTTGAACGGCTGGGAGATGGCCACGGCGTCAGCGACGCCAGGGAGCACGCGGAAGGGCTCTGGTTCCACCGCGCCCGGGTTCCCGGTGATGCCAACGGCCGTGCGGGTGCCCCCTGGAATCGCGTGCGGTTGCCAGCCACGGCGGCGGATCTCGTCGTTCACACGCTCGATGTCCTGGGCCGTCGCGTCGGGTCGCATCACGATCAACATGGGGCTGCCTGCTTTCTCTCGCTCCGAGGGGTGTTGGTGGGCCGGGAGCATTCCGGCGCCGGGTGAGACGGGGGTGAGGGGCAACAGCCGGTGTTTCTGCATCAAGTGTCGGTTGCCCGCAACCGCCTCCGAGTCTCCCTTGCGCCTCCCACGCTTATCAAGCGAGCGTGGACGCTTTTCTTGAGCAGGAAGTGTGGAGGCGCGTGCGTGTCGACTCCGGAGGTCATCGTCGTCGGTGCGGGTCTCGCGGGGCTGGCGTGCGCGCGGGCGCTCGTCGCCTCACGGGTGAAGGTGCTGGTGCTGGAGGGGAGTGACGCACCGGGGGGCAGGGTGCGCACGGATGTCCATGAGGGCTTCCTGCTAGACAGAGGCTTCCAGGTGTACCTGTCGGCCTATCCGGAAGGCCGGCGCACGTTGGACCTGGGGGCGCTGTCGCTGCGCAGGTTCATCCCCGGCGCCAAGGTGTGGCGGGGTGGCAAGCTGCACACTGTGGCGGACCCGCTGCGCCGCCCCGTGGAGGCGCTGGCGCACCTGTTCGCTCCCGTGGGGACGTTCGGGGACAAGCTGCGCATCCTGGAGCTGCGGCAGTTGGCGCTCTCCGGTGAAGTGGAGGACGTGTGGCAGCGGCCGTCTCGCACCTCGCGGCGCTATCTGGACGAGCTGGGCTTCACGCAGGCCCTGCGGGAGTCGTTCCTGCGCCCCTTCTTCGCGGGCATCTTCCTGGAGCGGGAGCTGACCACGTCCAGCCGCTTCCTGGAGTTCGTCTTCCGCATGTTCTCGTCCGGGTACGCGGCGGTGCCGGAGGCGGGGATGGGCGCCATTCCGGAGCAGCTGTCGGCGCGCCTTCCGCCGGGCGTGCTGCGGATGCGCGCGCCGGTGGCGGAAGTGTGGGGACACCGCGTGCGGCTGGCGGACGGAGAGCTGATTGGCGCCAGGGCGGTGGTGGTGGCCACGGACCCGGCGAGCGCGGTGGGGCTGCTGCCGGGCATGGTGCCACCGGTGATGAACCGGGTGACGTGCCTCTACTTCGCCGCGCCGGAGCCGCCCGTGGAGGGGCCGTGGCTGCTGCTCAATGGCGAGGGCCGGGGCCGGGTGAACAACGTGGCGGTGATGAGCGAGGTGTCACCGGCGTATGCGCCGCGGGGCCAGGCGCTCGTGTCCGTGTCCGTGGTCGGCGCCACGCCGGACCTGGACACGCTGCGCGCCGAGGTGCTCGCGGAGCTGACGGACTGGTTCGGTCCGGCCGTGTCCGCCTGGCGGCATCTGCGCACCTACGCGCTTCCGCTCGCGCTGCCCGCGCAGCCTCCGGAGGTGCTGGAGCCGCCGCACCGGCCGGTGCGGCTGTCACCGGGGCTGTTCGTGTGTGGAGACCACCGTGACAATGCCTCCATCGACGGCGCGCTGGTGTCGGGCCGCCGCGCCGCGGAGGCTGTCATGAGAGAGTTGGAACGCGAATGAGACACCCGGGGCGCTCCGTCATCGTGTTGGGCGCCGTCCTCTCGGCGGTGGCCTGCAAGTCCACCAAGAGCGCACCGGAGGCCTCGGGAACGCAGGCGGCGCAGGCGCGGGACGCGGGGCCGTCACTCCAGCCCGTGTCCGCGTTCGCCGCCATCACGGATGAGAAGCAGCGCTCCGCCGCGCTCTTCGTCGAGGCGGGGCGTGTGATAGCGCACCCGCGCTGCGTCAACTGCCACCCGGCCGATGGTGTACCCCTGCAGGGCATGGAGCAGCGTCGGCACGTGCCCGCCGTGACGGGCGGGCCCACGGGACATGGCACCCCCGGGCTGCCCTGCACCTCGTGCCACCAGGCGCGCAACACGCCGCTGGTGGGCACGACGCTGCGGAGCATGCCTGGCAATCCGAAGTGGGCCCTGGCGCCAGCGGAGATGGCATGGGTGGGCGTGCCCCTGGGGAAGATTTGCGAGCAGCTCAAGGACCCCGCGCGGAACGGCGGGAAGTCCCTGGAGGCGCTGCAGCACCACATGGCCGAAGACGTCCTGGTGGGGTGGGGTTGGGACCCGGGCGCTGGTCTGGAGCCCGTGCCGGGCACTCAGCGTGCGTTTGGTGAGCTCATCCGCGCATGGATTGACACGGGAGCTGCCTGCCCGAGCCCCTGACACGACCTGACGGGCCTGATAGACAGCCCATTGATGAGGGACCTTCCGGATTCTGGGAAGCAGGCATTCGGCTTCGAGGAGCACCGCGCGGCGCTCATCGGCCATTGCTATCGCATGCTGGGTTCTGTCTCGGAGGCGGACGACGCCGTCCAGGAGACGATGGTGCGTGCCTGGCGCGCGATGGACCGGTTCGAGGGCCGTGCGTCTCCACGCACCTGGCTGTACTCCATCGCCACCCGCGTGTGCCTGGACGCCTTGTCAGCGAGCGGGCGCCGCGCGCGGCCGATGGCGCTGGGGCCCGCGTACTCCATCGACGGGCCGTTGACGCCGCTGCCGGCGAACAGCTGGATTGAGCCCATTCCGGACGCGCTGGCCGTGCCCTCGGACGTGGACCCCTCCGAGCAGGTGTCGCTGCGCCAGAGCATCCGGCTGGCGTTCCTCGCGGCGCTCCAACACCTGCCCCCCAAGCAGCGCGCGGTGCTGCTGCTGGCCGAGGTCCTGGGCTGGCCTGCCACGGAGGTCGCCCAGACGCTGGAGACGTCGGTGGCCTCGGTCAACAGTGCGCTCCAGCGTGCCCGGGCGACCGTGTCGGAGCTGGGGCTGGAGGACTCCGACTTCCGAGTGCCTCAGTCTGACGCGCAGGCCGCGTTGCTGAACCGTTACGTGGAAGCGTTCGAGCGCTATGACATGGACGCCTTCACGGCGATCCTCCACGAGGAAGTCACCCTGTCCATGCCCCCCTACGCGCTGTGGCTCCAGGGGCACGAGTCCATCCGCGGCTGGTTCCTCGGGCGGGGGGCGGTCTGCAGGGACTCCCGGCTGGTGCGGACCGAGGCCTGTGGCTCACCGGCCTACGGCCAGTACCACGCGAGCAGTGACAGCGGGCCCTTCAAGCCGTGGTCGCTCATCGTCCTGGAGCTGTCCGGTGGGCGCATCGCGGCGATGACCCACTTCCTCGATACGGAGGCGTTGTTCCCACGGTTCGGCCTCCCCGAGGAGCTCCCTCGGTAGGCGGGGCGCGGAAGATCTTTCTGAAAAAGGACCGATGATTCCGGTCCGCCGCTGGAGTCAAAGCCTTCGTAACCCACCCGCCCTGGAGGCGAACATGAAGGTCAGCCGTCCCCGTAAGCTCTTCCTCAACCTGCCGGTGGCCGACTTGAAGCGGTCAGTGGACTTCTTCACGAAGCTGGGCTTCGAGTTCAACAAGGACTTCACCGACGAGCACGCCACCTGCATGGTGGTGGGCGAGGACGCGTTCGTGATGCTCCTCACGCATACCCGCTTCAAGGACTTCATCAAGAAGCCCCTGCACGACGCGACGCAGAGCACCGCCGGCACCTATGCGCTGTCCGCCAACAGCCGCGAGGAGGTCGATGAGCTGGTGAAGACCGCGCTGGCGAATGGGGGTTCTCGCGCCGCGGACGCCATGGACCTGGGCTTCATGTACGGCGGGAGCTTCTACGACCCGGACGGCCACCACTGGGAGGTGGCCTGGATGGACCCGAACCAGATGCCTCCGCAGTAGCCAGCGGACGTGGCGTGCCGCGTGGATGCTCAGGGCTTCCGCGCGGCGCGCGGGCACGGTGGGTCAGAACCGGTAGCCGAGGTGCACCGTGGGGAAGAACCCGAACGGCGACAGCTCGAACGCACGGCCGTCGATGACCGCTTCGTCCTGGTACAGCGAGTAGGACACGCCCACCCAGGGCGTGATGTAGAGGTGGTCCGTCACCGCGAACCGGTAGCCGATGCGCGGGCCCACCGAGACGTCGAGGCCCCTGACGTGCTGCCCCGTCTCGTCCAGCGTGAAGCGGCTGCGCGCGACATTCAGCTCCAGTCCCGCGAAAAGCCCCCGCACGTCCGAGCCGAAGTAGTCGAACTTGGCGCTCACGCCCAGTGTGGACTGCGTCCACCCGTCGTTGCCGTGGAAGAACTTGGGGACCCGGACGCCGAAGACACCCAGGTTGAAGCGCACGTGGTCGAATGCGAGTGCCACGTGGCCAGAGCCGCCCTTCAGGAACAGGGCGACGGGGTCCGTCTCCAGCTCCACGGTGGGCGCCGCATGGGCGGTGCCTGCGAGGAGCGCGCAAGCACTGGCGAGGGAGCGGAGAATCATTCGAGCGCGACGCATGTGGAACTCCGTGAAGTGGTGCTGCTGCCGTTCGTGCCGAATGCATAGGGCTGGCGCGGCGTTCGGGCGGTGACGCGGCCTGCCAAATCCGTTGACTCTCCTCGCCACCGGAGGTCAGGGTTGCGGCGCAATGCGCGGCCCTGCGACGCGAAGTGGAGCGACGGTGTCGGGCCGGACGGTCCTTCCCGCCATCGGCTGGCTCATGGCCCTGGGCGTGGACGTCGAGGCGTTGCTGGGGGAAGCCAGCGTCCCTCGCTCACTCCTGGAAGACGCCGACGCGCGCCTGCCTCATGAGGTCGCGCTCGAGGTGTGGCACCGCGCGGTGATGCTGAGCCGAGACGACGCGCTGGGCATCCACGCGGCGGAAGCCGTGCGGCCCGGTGCCTTCGACGTGCTCGACTACACGCTGCGCAGCAGCGCGACGCTGGGCGAAGCCTGGGGACGGCTGACGCGCTACTACCGCCTGCTGCACGACGCGGCCCAGGTGCGGCTGACGGTGTCTGGAGGGCAGGCCCACCTGTCGCATGCGCTGCCTCCGTCGATGCCGCCGCTGCCACGGCAGGTCGCCGAGTTCATCATGACGGCCTTGTTGGTGGCGTCCCGGCAGGCCACGGGCGTTGACCTGGTGCCGGTGGTCGTCTCCTTCCACCACGCGGCCCCGGCCGACATCTCCGAGCACCGCCGCATCTTCCGCTGCGAGCTCCGCTTCGAGCAGCCGTTCAACGGCGTGTCGGTGGCACAGGCGGCGATGGAGTTGCCGTTGCTGAAGGCCGACTCGGGCTTGTCCGCGGTGCTCGAGCGCCACACGCGGGAGTTGCTCGCGAGGCTCCCACAGGTGGAAGGCTTCGTGGAGCGCGTCCGGGCGCATGCCGCGGAGGGGCTCGCGAGCGGTGGCGCGACGAACGAGGCCATCGCGAAGCGACTTCACATGAGCGTCCGGACCCTGAACCGGCGGATGCGGGACGAGGGGGCGTCCCTCCAGGAAGTGGTCGACACCCTCCGGAGGGAGCTGGCCCTGCGGTACCTCGAAGAGCGCAGGTTGGCGATTCCCGAGGTGGCCTACCTCCTGGGGTTCTCCGAGGCGAGCGCCTTCCACCGGGCCTTCCGGCGCTGGACGGGGACGACGCCCACCGAGCATCGGCGCGGCACGGCTGTCGGCTCGGCGGACGTCTGAGCGATGACGTCGCGGGAGCGGCCGTGAGGGCGCTGCGTCAGGGCGCGCTTTCGGCGGCCACCACGGGGGGCAGCCACTTGCGCAGCACGCTGGGCGAGCTCTTCCGGTAGATGTTGTCGTGGCGCAAGTCGGGCCGGGGTTCGACTTCCCACTTCAGCCCCGCGGGAGCGCTGGCGCGGAGGACCTCCTGGAGCCTCGCCACGGCGGGGACGATGTCGTCCGTTTCATTGGAGGAGGACACATAAAGTCCCGCACGCAGGTCCGGCCGTGCCGCGAACCATTCACCCGCCCCCTTCACCAACGACTCCGCGTTCCACCACAGGCTGGGGCTCAGCGCGAGGTAGGTGTCGAACAGGTCCGGCTGGAGGAAGAACGTCTCCACGATGAAGTAGCCCGCGAGCGACTCGCCGATGATGGCCCGCTCCTGCGTCACCCGGTAGCGGCGCTCCACCTCCGGCATCAGCTCTTCGTGGATGAAGGCTCGGAACGCCGCCGAGCCTCCCGTGACAGGGGCGACCTCCAGGTCCGTCGCCACCGTGGTCGGGCCCGTCATGTCCCGCCGTCGCACGGTGTTTTCGATGCCCACGATGATGAGGGGCCGCAGCTCGCCCGCGCGGATGGCCATGTCGACGGTGGTGGCCAGGTGCGGGAAGTCCTCCTTCAGGCCGCCATCGGGCATGTAGAGCACCGGGAAGCGGGCGTCCGCCGCCGCCGTGTAGCCTGGCGGCAGGTAGACGGTGATGTGGCGGGCCTCCTTCAGCTTCGCGGAGTCGAGCGTGAACATCTGGTGGGGAGGCAAGGGCTCGACCACCGCGGGCCGGGTGCTCGCGCATGCGCACCCCAGGACGAGCAACAGCAGCCCCACACACTTCATCGATGTCCGCATCACTTGCTCCCGCAGGGTTCGACGAGCCCTCGAGGCCCGTGACCGGGATGGTGCCCGAGCCCTGGATGTGTGGCCAGGAGGCGTCAGGGGGCTCCGGGGCCTGCCGCCGCGGGCGCGGTTGTCGCGTCGTCGATGGGCGCCGCGTTGAACAGCGGGTCGTCTGGCAACACCAGCGACAGGGACCGGCTGCTGTCGAACTGGGCGGTGAGCGCGCTGGCGCGCAGGTCCAGGACATGGCCCCCCAGCTTCCGGTCCGCGTCCACGAAGTGGAAGTGCCAGCCGGGGATGATGACTCCAGCGACATAGGTGGGAAATCGGAAACCCACCAGCGTCCCCGTGACGTCACGGGCGTCGTAGACGCGCTGCTGTGAAAGCAGGGCCTTCATGCTGGGGTAGGGCGGCTTCTGGCGCGGCACACTGCGCAGCTTCACGTGCTGGAAGCGGCCGTCGATGCGCACGGCATGGAAGTGGTTGCGCGAACCGAGCCGCGCATCGAGCGCCCTCGCGAAGGCGCTGAAGTCCGCGACGGCGGGGAGTGTGAGCTGCCTGTCCGGGACGAACCGCTTGAGGGTGGCGAAGGACGTTCGCGCATCGTCGGGCAGGCGCCGCAGCTTCCCGGTGACGTCGGCGTGCCACACGACGCCGTCGAGGATGATGACCTCCCCATCCGTGGGGCTGAGCGCGCCCGTGCCGAAGTCCCCGAGCCGGAGCAGGTCGCCGAAGCGGGTCGGGCCTTCATGCACGCCCGCCATGAAGCCGGCCGCGGGGGCGAGCTGGTGAACCGTGTCCTCGTTCGCGGGCGGTGCGGCCTGAGCCAGGGTCGAGCACAGGAGGAAGGCGAGTCCGGAGGCGCGCAGGCGGTGCCGGGCGTTGTCACGAGGGAGAAGGGGCGAATCGGGCATGGCGCGAAGCTCCTCGTTGGAACCGAAAACGGAAAGCTGACCCGCTGAGGGCTCCGGCACAATCGGGATGAAACGCACCAGGATGTTGCGTACGGTGCAGCAATGCCGATGCTCGATACCGATCGCCTCGGCGGCATGCGCGCCTTCGTCGCCGTCGCCACCCGGCACAGCTTCGTCGCCGCCGCGGACGAGCTGGGCCTCAGCGCCTCCGCGCTCAGTCGCCGCATCGCGCAGCTGGAGCGGGCGCTGGGCTGCCGGCTGTTGCAGCGGACCACCCGGCGTGTCGCGCTCACCGAGGTGGGCGCGTTGTACCTGGAGCGCTGTCTCGATGTGCTGGCTCGCGCCGATGAGGCCGACGCGGCGGTGTCCGCGTTCTCCGCGCAGCCTCGCGGCCTGCTGCGCGTGTCGCTGCCCAACCTCTATGGCCAGCTGCGCGTCTCGCCCTTGCTGCCGGAGTTCATGCGCCGCTATCCGTTGCTCCGCCTGGAAGTGACGATGGAGGACCGCTACATCGACCTCGTCGAACAACGCATCGACGTGGGCGTGCGGATTGGCGACCTGCGCAGCGGCGACTACGTGGCACGCCGCCTGGCGCTGAACCGCCGCCGCCTGTGCGCGTCACCCGAATACCTGCGACGCAAGGGGACGCCGCGCACGCCTGCGGACCTTCGTGGGCATGCCTGCCTCCAGTTCGCGCCGCAGATGAAGGAGGTCCCCTGGGTCCTGACGCGGGGCGGGCGGCGGACCCAGGTGGCAGTGGAGCCGCTCCTCCGCGTCGACAACGCCGAGGCGCTCCGGCAGGCGGCGCTCGGCGGTTGCGGCATCACGCTGCTCGCGGACTTCGTGATGGGGGCGGACCTGGAAGCGGGCCGCCTGGTCGAGGTGCTGGCGTCGTGGCGCGTGGCAGACAGCTGGGTCTGGGCCGTGTACCCGCACGCGCGCTTCCTGCCGATGAAGACGCGCGTGTTCGTCGACTTCTTGAGTGAACGGCTGGGCGGCTCGGGCCCGTCACCAGCGGAGCCCGTCACATCACCGTCGAGCGCTCCGCCTCCTCCACGGACGTCGCGGCGCCGGGCCTCGACGCGGTACTGAGGAGCAGCCGGCCCAGGAGGAGCGCCAGGCCCGCCGCGGCACCGCTCGCGCCCAGCACGCCCAGCTTCGCGGCGGCGAGCAGCTTCGCGTCCGTGAAGGCCAGCTGCGCGATGAACAGGGCCATGGTGAAGCCGATGCCCGCGGTGCACCCCAGCACCAGCAAGTCTCGGATGCTCAGGCCGCGCGGCAACGTCGCCAGCCGCAAGCGCAGCGCCAGCCAGCAGGCCCCAATCACCCCCAGGGGCTTGCCCACCAGGAGTCCGGTGGCCGTCGCGGCGACCACGGTCCACGAGACCGCATCGAGCGGCTCACTCGAAATCGTCACGCCCGCGTTCGCGAGCGCGAACACCGGCATGATGCCGAACGCCACCCACGGATGCAGGGTGGCAATCAGGCTCTCCGACGGCGACATGGCCTCGCGTCGCGCGGCGTCCACGCGGCGCAACGTCGCGGACAGGTGATGGGAGGAGAGCGTGCCCGGCTGCGCCTGGGCGATGTGTTCGATTTCGCTCCGCGCGCCGGTGACGAAGCCCTCGGTGCCGAGCCAGGCGCGCACCGGCGTGATGAGCCCGATGATGACGCCTGCGATGGTCGGATGAATTCCCGCGGAGTAGACGCCCGCCCAGGCGACGAACGCCGGGACGAGGTAGGCCCACTTCGAGCGCACGCCGAAGCGCTGCATCGCGAAGACCCCCAGGATTCCCAGGGCCGCGACGATGAGGCCCGTGATGGCCACTCCCGACGAGTAGAACAGCGCGATGACGATGATGGCGCCCAGGTCGTCGATGACGGCGAGCGCGAGCAGGAGCACGCGCAGGGCGGGGGGCACCCGGCTCCCGAGGAGCGTGAGGATGCCCACCGCGAACGCGATGTCCGTCGCCATGGGGACGCCCCATCCCGAGCGGGTGGCCGGGGCGCCCCCCAGGAGGAGGTACAGGCCCGCCGGCACGACCATGCCCCCCAGCGCCGCCGCGGCGGGGAGCGCGGCGCGCCGCAATTCAGACAGCTCGCCCTGATGGACCTCGCGGCGAATCTCCATGCCCACGACGAAGAAGAAGATGGCCATCAACCCGTCGTTGACGACCCATTCGAGGCTGCGCTCGAACGTGAAGTCGCCCACGCGCATGCCGAGCGGCGTGTGCCAGAAGTGCGCGTAGCTCGCCGCCCAGGGCGAGTTTGCCCACAGGAGCGCGATGGCCGCCGCCACGAGGAGCAGGATGCCGCTGGCCGCCTCGATGTGGAGGAAGCGCTCCAGCGGCCGGCTCGCGAGCCGCGAGAGGCGATGCAGGGGGGCCCAGGCTTCGGGCGGAAGGGGGGCTTGCCCCGGTGGCGTGGCGGTCGACATACGCGGACCCTGTCGGCGGTGTTGCCGGCTGGGATGGCGGCCCGACCATCCATGTTCCTGCGGCGTGCATCGCCGCACCCTTCAGCTTTGGACGGCACATTCACATGGCGCGCGGCCTCCGTCGAGCGTTGTCGACATGCGCGCGGACCATGCCTGGGCTTGCCTCCTTGGTGCCGTCTCAGCGCGCCTGGAGCGCCGCCGCCAGCCGCTCTGGCGTCAGCGGCAGCGCTCTGAGCCGGGCCCCCGTGGCGTCGAAGATGGCATTGGCCAGGGCCGCCGAAGTGGGGCCCTGGGAGGCCTCGCCCACGCCCAGGAGGGGCTCCCCAGGGCGCTCGATGAGCGCGACCTCCACGGGCGGGACTTCGGAGAAGGTGAGGATGGGGTACGTGCCCCAGTCTCGCGAGGTGACGCGCTGGGCGTCGTAGCGGACCGCCTCCTTCAGGCTCCAGCTCAGCGACTGGATGAGCCCGCCCTCGAGCTGGTTGGTGAGCCCGTCCGGGTTGACGACCTCGCCCGCGTCGGCGGCCAGGACCGCGCGCAGCACCTGGATGGCATGATTTCCAGGGTCGACGCGCACCTCGATGCAGACGGCGCAGTAGCTCGCGAGGTTCTTGTAGCGCGCGAAGCCGATGCCGCGCCCATGGCCCTGGGGCCGGGGGGCGGCGTTCCAGCCGAAGCGCTCCGCCGCTTTCTGGATGACGGCCTTCGCGCGCGCGTCGTGGAGCTGCCGGAGCCGGAAGGCCACCGGGTCCACCTTCGCGGCGTGGGCCAGCTCATCCATGAAGGACTCGATGGCGAAGACGTTGCCGTAGGCCCCCAGGCCCCGAAGCGAGGAGACGCGCAAGGGCATTCGGGTGACGAGATGGGTCGTCACCTTCCGGCCGGGGAAGTCGTAGAGCGGAATGGCGTTCCGGTCCGCGGCGTAGTTCGGAGGCCCGCCATTCCCGGGGATGGGCATGCGGAAGGGCGCCGAGAGCGAGCGCCCCGCCAGCAGATTGCCGGGGTGGCCTCCAGGCCGGGTGCCGTGGGGCGTGGACCAGAGCGCATAGTCCCAGTCCAGCACGTTGCCTTCCGCGTCCACGCCCGCGCGCGCCTGCATCACCATCGCGGAGCCATACGGCTCGCAGGCGTGCTCGTCCTCTCGGGACCACTGCACGCGCACCGCGTGGCCGGGAAGGGCGCGCGCGAGCAGCGCCGCGTCGGCGGCGACGTCGTCCGCGCCATTGTGGCCGTAGCAGCCGGAGCCGGGCAGGTGCTTGCCGTGGACCCGGTCCACGGGGAGGCGGAGCATCCTCGCGATGGCCGCGCTCGTCTCGAAGACACTCTGGCTGTGGGTGTGCAGCGTGAGGCGCTCGCCGTCCCACTCCGCCACCGCGCAGGACGGGCCAATGGCGCCGTGCATCTGGTACGGCCGCAGGTAGCGCGCCTCCAAGGTGCGCGTGGGCGCGACGTCGGTGGGCCGCACCGTGTCCTCGATGACGCTGTCCTGGCTGGGTTGCTCCAGCAGCCAGGTGTACGGGTCCGGAGGCAGGGTGGCCTGTTCGCGCCAGCGGGCGCTTTGCGCGAGCGCCGCCGCGGCCTGGATGGCCTGCCACTCCTTCGTGGCGATGACGCCCAGGAAGTCTCCGTCACGCACCACCTTCCGGACGCCTGGCAGTTGCTCCACCCGCGAGGCATCCACCTCCGTGAGCGAGGCGCCCTGGGACGGCGCGCGGATGATGCGGCCATGCACCAGGTTGGCGGGCCGGAGGTCGTGCACGAAGCTCGCCTCGCCGGAAATCTTGCCCGGCAGGTCCACGCGCGGAACCGAGCGGCCCGCATGATGGCGCTCGATGGGCGGCTTGGGCTTCACCGTGCCCGTCGCCTCCCGGTTCAGCGCCTTCCCGCCGACGAGGCTCCAGTACGTGATGGAGGCGCCCTTCCCGCCGCCCACTCGGATGGTGCCGTCCCGGACGCGCAGGTGCTCCACCGGGACGCCCAGGTGCTTGCTGGCCATGTCCAGCAGGATGGCGCGAACCTCGGCGGACGCATGGCGTATCGCGGCGCCGCTCTGGGAGACGGAGTTGCTGCCGGCGGTGGTGCCTTCGTAGGGCGACAGCTCGGTGTCGCCGGAGATGAAGGTCAGCCGTGAGAGGCTGACGCCCAGCTCGTCCGCGCACAGTTGCCCGAGCGCCGTCAGGATGCCCTGGCCCAGCTCCACCTTCCCCGTCTTCAGCGTGACGACGCCGTCCGCGCCGATGCGCAGCCACGCGTCGAGGCCGCGGGTGCGCCGCAGGCTCCCGGGGAGTCCGGTGGTTGCCGGTGCCGCGCCCAGGGCGCGTGGGCCCGTGAGGGCGAAGGCCAGCACCAGGGCGCCCTGGAGCACCTCGCGGCGGCTCGGGCGGAGGCTCATCGTGCCAGCGCCTCCGCGGCGCGCTGAATGGCTCGGACGATGCGGTTGTGTGAGCCGCACCGGCACAGGTTGGCATCCAGCGCCGCGCGAATCTCCGCCTCGGTGGGCCGGGGCTTCTCCTTCAGCAGCGCCGCCGCCGTCACCACCATGCCGGGGATGCAGTAGGCGCACTGGCCGGCCTGCTCGGCCACGAAGGCGCTGTGGAGCGGATGCGGCGTCCCATCCGGCGCGCGCAAGCCCTCCACGGTGGTGAGGTTCCGGCCGCTCAGGGTGGCCGCCGGCACGACGCAGGCGCGCAGCGGCGAGCCGTTGCTCAGCACCGTACATGCGCCGCACTGGCCCACGCCGCAGCCATACCGGGCCCCGTGAAGTCCCAGCTCATCGCGCAGGATGTAGAGGAGGGGCGTGTCCTCGGGCGCGTCGACGGCGTGCTCGCGGCCGTTGACGTTCAAGGTGAAGCTCATGGCGCCTGCTCCTCCCGGAAGACGGTGGACTCCGCAGCGTAGCGCACGCATGTCCAGGCCCGGAGGAGATGTGGCCTGGCGCGGCGATAGCCCGCCACCGGGTTGCCATGCCGTGAAGCAGTGCACATCCCGGGGAGGGCGGTTGCGGCGCGGGGAATGGACGCCGCGCGCGAGGGGCGGGTTGGGCTGCCCGTTCACGCCACGCATCGGGTAGGGTGGGGCTTTCCCCTGGAGGGCGTGATGCGGCTGCGGACCTTCCTCACCCTTGGAGCGGTACTCCTTGCGGTTCTGGGGCTGGGGTCCGCGGGTGGGCTCTTCTGGATGACCACCCTGCTGCAGCGGCAGACCACCAGCCTCATCGACGCGGCGGAGCGGGTGCGCGCGGCGGCCGAGCTGGAAATCACCCTGCTGCTGCTCCAGTACGCCCACGAAGTGGAAGGAATCGGCCCCGCGGACATGGGGCCGCCCGGGGGGGTGGACGCGCTGGTGCGCGAGGTGCCGGAGCGGTTGGCCCACGTCGAGCTGTACACGGAGACGGAGGCGGAGCGCGGGCTGGTGGCGGCCTCCCGCGCGGGCGTCGAGGCTTATCTCAATGCGCCGGAGCCGGACCGGCGGCTCCGGTTGGCGCAGGCGGTGGATGCGACGCGGGCGGTGATGGACTCCAGCATCGCGCGGGCGCGCGCCGCTCGCGACGAGGCGACCGCCGTGCGCAGGACAGGGCGCTTCATTGGAACGTTGCTCGCGGTGTCGGTGCTGACGGGCGTGGTGCTGTTTCTCGCCATCGCGCAGACGCGCATCTACCGGCCACTGGTGGCCATCCGCCGCGCGTTGAGTGCGTTCAAGTCAGGGCGGCGAGAATCCCGGGTGGCGCGCGCGGGGCCGCCAGAGCTCCAGGAGATTGGCGCGGAGTTCAACGACATGGCGGAGACCGTCACCAGTCAGGACGCGCGGCAGCTCCAGTTCCTCGCGGGCGTGGCGCACGACCTGCGCACGCCGCTCAACGCGCTGAAGCTGTCGGCGCAGATGCTGCTGCGGGCCAAGACGGCGCCTCCGCCGGAGAAGGTGCGGGAGTCGCTGGTGCGCATCTCCAACCAGGTGGACCGGCTGGAGCGCATGGTGGGCGACCTGCTGGACAGGACACGCATCGAGGCAGGGAACCTGGAGCTGCGGCTGGAGGAGTGTGATTTGCGCGGGCTGGTGGAGGAGGTGGTGGAGCTCCACCGGCCGTCCAGCGAGCAGCACCGGCTGGAGTACTCCGTGCCGGACTCGCCCGTGCCCTGGCGGTGTGATTCGACGCGGCTGGCGCAGGTGCTCACCAACCTGGTGAGCAACGCCATCAAGTACTCGCCCAAGGGCGGGGTGGTGTCGCTGCGGCTGGAGTCCTCGGAGCGCGAGGTGGCGGTGTCCGTGGCGGATGAAGGCGTGGGGATTCCGCCTGGAGACCTGGACACCCTCTTCGAGCCCTTCAAGCGCAGCGGGTCCGCGGCGAAGGACATCCCAGGCGTGGGCCTGGGACTCTCCGTGTCTCGCCGGATTGCCCGGGCGCACGGGGGAGACATCGAGGTGGAGAGCGCCGTCGGCACGGGCTCCACGTTCCGGCTCCGCTTGCCGCGCTGATGGGGCGCGTCTGGGGCTGTCCACGCCCGGAACGGTGCTCCGGGCGTGGTGCAGCCGTGTTGGAAGCCGGAAGCCGTGTTCCCGGCCCCGTGGGGCGTCAGTGAGTCGGCGAGGCGACTTGGCCGCGGCCCGGCGGCGGAGGCCGCGCACCGGGAGGCTGTGCGCCGGGAGGCGGCGCGGGCAGCACGCGCGCCATGCCGGCGTACGGTCCCGGCTGACGGCCATCACCACCGGTGCTCAGCGTCAGCGCGATGACCGAGCGGCCCTCCAGCGACACCTCGCGGTGCTCCACCAGCTCGCGCATGGGCACGTCCACCGAGCCGAGCAGCTCGCTCCCGTTCGGCCCGTCCATGTACACCTGGAAGCCGACCCGCCGTTCGTCGAAGGCATTGGCGACCGCGACGAACTCCGCGTCATACGCCGTGTAGATGCCGTCACGCCCGAGCGTCGTCAGGTGCATGCCATCCGGATGGAGGACCTCGACGCGCAGCCGCGGGCGGTTCTCATGCGGGATGCTCATGGCCAGGTCCTTCACCAGCCCCGACATCCCACTCTGCCGCGCCATCTGGGTCAACCGGTTGGCCAGCCGCGTGAAGATGTCGTTCGACGTGCCCACCCACGCCCGGCCATCCGGCCGGACCGGCGTCACCAGCACCGAGCGCAGCACGACGCGGTAGGGCCGCAGCTGCACCCGCTCCAACTGGTGGTTGGCGTAGCCGTCGTCCTGACCCGTGCGCAGCGCCACATGGTAGGCCTCCGCCGCTCCGTTCCAGTCCCGGCCCGCGATTCGCTGGTCGGCGAGGGCCATGTGGCGCGCGTAGTCCTCCAGCGGCGCGGCCCGGCCTCCCTGCCGCAGGCTCAGCGCGGCGCCGTAGCGCTGCTGCGCGCGCACCCAGTCGTGCTGCGCCCGCGCGGCGTCACCCTCGCGCGACAGCCGCTCGACCTCCTCGGTGATGAAGTGCTCGTACTCCGCGGCGATGTTCTGCGCCCACGCCGACGCGGAGCCGTCCAGCCGCAGCACCAGCTGCGCCAGCTCGTGGGCCGCGATGAAGTTGCCCTCATGCAGGTGCCGGTCCGCCTGGGCACGCCCCTGGGTGATGATGATGCTCCGCACGTCCTCCGCGTGCGTCTTCACCTCGGGCGCCGGGGACAACTGCAGCGCCCGGTCCATCAGCGAGGCGGCCTCCGCGTACTGCCCCTGCTGCGCCTGCTCGACGGCCGTGTCCAACTGGCCCATCGCCACCTGCTGCGCGGCGTTCGCGCGGAACGAGGCAATCTCCGCGTTGCCCGGCTCCACCGACAGCGCGAAGTCGGACTCGGCGAGCGCGCAGCCCCAGTCATTCACCTGCGCGCACGTCTGCGCCCGCTGCTGCGCATCCTGGAGCGCCTTGGCGCGGGCCGCGTCGAACTTGAGCTTGATTTCGGGGCTGTCCGGCTCGCTCGCCAGCGCTTGCCGGTAGGACGCATACGCGGACTTCCAATCCCCCATGGCCGCGGCGCGGTCCCCCGTCTTTTCGTGCGCTGCGCACGCACTGAGGACCACGGCTGCGAACAACCCCAGAACCACTCGCTTCATGTCGTCGGACTCCCCTCGATATTCCGAGCGACCATAGCCGACGCGCCCAGGAGAAGCCGAACCCCCCGTCCGGGGTCGGGAATGCCCCCGTGCGAGGCGCGCCGGAGCAGCCAGGCGCACCGGGGGCTCGCTCGGACCGGGGGCGCCCCCCGTGAAGAAGGAGGGGGGCGCCGGGGACTGCGTCTCAGCTCGCCGGCGGGGGCGAGGCCGGGGCGGGCGCCGCCGCCAGGGCCGCCACCTGCGTCAGGAGCCCCGTCATGCGGCGGGCGAAGCGGTTGGGGTCGGCGATGGTGCTGCCCTCGGTGAGCAGCGCCTGGTCGTGGAGCAGCTCAATCCACTCCGCCACCTGGGTCGCGGCCGGGTCGCGGTCATGCACGGACTTCAGGTGCTCGATGACGGGGTGCTTCGGATTCACTTCCAGGATGCGCTTCACGCGCGGCGCGCCCATGCCCCGGCCGCGCTGCTGGAGCAGGCGCTCCAGGTAGGCCGGCGAGCCGCCCTCCGGCACGACGAGGCACACGGGCGAGTCCGTCAGGCGGTCCGACACGCGCACCTCGCGCACGGACTCCTGGAGCACGTCCTTCATCTTCTCCGTGAGCGTCTTCAGGCCTTCGGCGTGCTGCTCCTGCGCCTTCTTCTGCTCGTCCGTGGACTGGAGCTTCAGGTCCGCCTGGAGCGCGGACACCAGCGGCTTGCCCTGGAACTCGCGCAGGCCCTGCGCGGCCCACTCGTCCACCGGGTCCGTCATGTAGAGGACCTCGAAGCCGCGCTGCTTCAGCGCCTCCAGGTGGGGGCTGTCCGCCACCGCCTTCCGGGACTCGCCGTAGACGTAATAGATGGCCTCCTGGCCTTCCTTCATGCGGCCCACGTAGTCCGCCAGGGACGTCAGGCCCTCATCGCGCGAGCTCTCGTAGCGCAGCAGGCCGCCCAGCTTGTCCTTCTGCTCGGCCTCCGTGGCCAGGCCCTCCTTCAGCACCGTGCCAAAGGCCTTCCAGAAGGTGAGGTAGTCGTCCGGCTTGTCCTTGGCCAGCTTCTCCAGCAGGTCCACCGACTTCTTCACCACGTGCTTGCGGATGGCGCGCACCACCTGCGAGTCCTGGAGCAGCTCGCGCGACACGTTCAGCGGCAGGTCATCCGAGTCGATGACGCCGCGCACGAAGCGCAGCCACTGCGGCACCAGCTCCTCGCAGCGGTCCATGATGAACACGCGCTTGACGAACAGCCGCACCCCGCGCTGCTGCTGCGCGTCCAGGTCGAACGGAGGCTGCTTGGGCACGAAGAGCAGGCCGGTGAACTGGGTGTTGCCGTCCGCCTTGAAGTGCGTCCACGCCAGCGGCGCCTCCCAGTCGTGCGTCAGGTGCTTGTAGAACTCCTGGTACTGCTCGTCCGTGATTTCGGACTTCGCGCGCTGCCACAGGGCGCTGGCCTTGTTGACCACTTCCAGCGACGTCTCCGTCTTCGCCTCGTCGCCCGTCCCCGTCGTCTTGCTCACCTGGAGCTTGATGGGGTGGCCCACGTAGTCGGAGTACTGGGTAATCAGCGAGCGCAGCCGCCACTCGCCCAGGAACTCCTTCTGGTCCTCCTTCAGGTGCAGGGTGATGGAGGTGCCACGCGAGGCGCGCTCGGCGGGCTCCACCGTGAAGGAGCCCTTCGCCTCCGACGTCCACCGCCAGGCGGACTGTCCCTGGCCGGCGGCGCGGCTGACCACCTCCACCCGGTCCGCGACCAGATAGGCGCTGTAGAAGCCCACGCCGAACTGGCCGATGAGCTGCATGTCCTTCTGTCCCTTCTGCGCCAGCGCCTCGATGAACTCACGCGAGCCGGAGTGGGCGATGGTGCCCAGGTTCTTCACCAGCTCGTCATGGGACATGCCGATGCCGGTGTCCTCGATGGTGAGGGTGCCCTTCGCCTCGTCGGGGATGAGGCGCAGCTCCAGGGACGGCTCGTCCGCCAGCAGCTCCGGCTCCGTAATCGCGCGGAACCGGAGCTTGTCGAGCGCGTCCGACGCGTTGGACACCAGCTCGCGGAGAAAAATCTCCTTGTGGCTGTAGAGCGAATTGATGACCAGGCTGAGGAGCTGGTTGATTTCCGCCTGGAAGGCGTGGGTCTCCCGCTGAGGGGCGTTTTCGACGGTCATGGTGACAGGGGCCTCCGGGGCGCCCGGTGGGGCGCCAGCGTCGCTCTCCCTTAACCATGGAAAGCCGCTTGTCGAGTCCAGAGCGTCCGCCCGCCCGCTCAGGGCCGGGTGTGCTGGTGGTCCACGCCGAAGTTGTTGTCCCAGTACGTCTGGCCGGCGACCTCGTAGCGCACGGCGAAGAGCACCACGTTGCCGGGGAGGGCGGGGATGTGGGCCTGCCAGCGCTCCACGCCCTGCACGTTGGGGCTGGAGATGTAGGCGTACCCGAAGGTGTAGCCGGAGACGTAGGACGCGGGCGCCTCGTGCGCGGTGGCCCAGCCGTCCGTGGAGTACACCACCGTCACGTTCTTGGCGTAGTCCAGGTTCTTCACGTCGATGCTGACGTCCAGGTCGCCATTGTCCCGCCAGAAGCTGGCGGCCACCAGCACCGGGTCGTAGGGCTGGTAGGGCCCGTCACCGCGGCCCACGTGGTGGTGGTTCCATTGATGGGTGTCCCAGTACGTCTGGCCCGCCACGGTGTATTTGGCCACGAACTCCAGGTCGCGCGAGGGCTGCGGGTCCACGCCCCAGCTGGCGTACATGCGCGTCACCTTCCAGATTTCATGCCCGGAGGCGCCGCTGCCCGCGGGCCCCACGTAGGAGGCGGCCAGGTCCGCCCAGGTGCCATCCGGCTGCTTCATGCTGACGGAGACCTCCTTGTGGTAGGCGAGGTTCTGCACCAGCAGGGTGATGGAGACGTCCTGCCAGCTCTGGCCGTAGCGCGAGCTCACGGTGCTGACCGCCTTCTGGACCCGGATTTCCTCGCCGGCCTGGGCTGGGGTGGCGACGAAGCCCAGGGCCAGCGCGGCCAGCGCGCCCAGCAGGGCCTTCCAGCGGAGGGGGGACACGGCGGGGGCGTGGAATGCGGGCGTCATCGAGGGCCTCGGAGGTAGGAGGGAGCACGGCGGCTGCCACCGCGCATGGTGGCATGGGCCCCCGACTTCCGGGTGTGCGCGAATGGCGGGGAAGTGTCGGACGTTGGGTTTCCAGGTGTGCGGAACGTTGGGAGGGGGGCCTGGGTTGGAGTAGGGAAGGGACATGAACCGTACCCTCCTGTCCCTGCTCGGCGCGGCGCTGCTGTCGAGCGCCGCCGCCGCCGCGGAGAAGACGCCCCCCGCCCGTTTCCCGGATGCCGCGGAGCTCCAGCGCCTGACGGCGCGCTTCGCCCCGGTGGAGCTCCGGGTGGACCTGAAGGCGCTGCCGGAGTTCGAGCGCCGCGCCCTGGCCCGCATCGTCCAGGCCTCGAAGCTGATGGACGCGCTCTTCCTGCGTCAGCGGTGGGCGGGCAACGAGCCGCTGCTGCTGGACCTGGTCCAGGACACGACGCCGCTGGGCCGCGCGCGGCTGCAGGCGTTTCTTTTGGACAAGGGGCCCTGGAACAGCCTCGACGAGGCGCGGCCCTTCATCCCGGGCGTGCCGGCCAAGCCCGCGTCCGCCAACTTCTACCCTGCCGGCGCCACCCAGGCGCAGGTGGAGGCGTGGGTGAAGTCGCTGCCCGAGGCGCGGCAGAAGGAGGCCACCGGCTTCTACACCACCATCCGCCGCGGCACGGACGGCGGCTTCATCACCGTGCCCTACAGCGTGGAGTACCAGGGTGAGCTGGCCCAGGCCGCGGCGCTCTTGCGCGAGGCCGCGGCGCTCACCCAGCAGCCCACGCTGAAGGCGTTCCTCACCTCGCGCGCGGACGCGTTCCTGTCCAACGACTACTACGCCAGCGAGGTGGCGTGGATGAAGCTGGACGCCAGCATCGAGCCCACCATCGGGCCCTACGAGGTCTACGAGGACGAGTGGTTCAACTACAAGGCCGCCTTCGAGGCCTTCGTGGGCCTGCGCGACGACGCGGAGACGCAGAAGCTGGCGAAGTTCAGCGGGCAGCTCCAGGGGCTGGAGGACCACCTCCCCATCGACCCGAAGCTGCGCAACCCGAAGCTGGGGGCGCTGGCGCCCATCCGCGTCATCAACAGCCTGTTCTCCTCCGGTGACGGCAACCGGGGCGTGCAGACGGCCGCCTTCAACCTGCCCAACGACGAGCGGGTGTCGGAGAAGATGGGCTCCAAGCGCGTGATGCTGAAGAACGTGCAGGAGGCCAAGTTCGAGCGCGTGCTGCTGCCCATCGCCAAGGTGGCCCTCACCCCGGCGGACCAGAAGGACGTCTCCTTCGAGGCCTTCTTCACGCACATCCTGATGCACGAGCTGATGCACGGCCTGGGGCCCAGCAACATCACCGTGGGCGGCAAGGCCACCACCGTGCGCAAGGAGCTCCAGGCGGCCTCCAGCGCCATCGAAGAGGCGAAGGCGGACATCTCCGGCCTGTGGGCGCTCCAGCGCCTGGTGGACACCGGCGTCATCGACAAGTCGCTGGAGCGCACCATGTACACGACGTTCCTGGCCTCCGCGTTCCGCTCCATCCGCTTCGGCGTGGACGAGGCGCACGGCAAGGGCATCGCCGTGCAGCTCAACCACTTCCTGGACACCGGCGCGGTGAAGGTGAACGCGGACGGCACCTTCTCCGTGGTGCCGGCGAAGATGAAGCAGGCCGTCACCTCGCTGACGAAGCGGCTCATGGAGATTCAGGGCCGCGGCGACCGGAAGGCCGCCGAGGCCCTGCTGGCGAAGCACGGCGTGGTGCGCCCGCCCGTGCAGCGCGTGCTGGAGCGCCTCAAGGACGTGCCGGTGGACATCGCCCCGCGCTACGTCACCGCGGAGGAGCTGGTCCGCGACGTGAAGAAGTAACCACCGGTCCGCTGCCCCGCCCCGCCGCCTGGGCGTTTCCCATGCGCGGCGGGCTGGCGATGGCCAGAAAGCAGGAGAGATGGAGACTTCCGCCCGCCAACTCCGTCCAGCGCCGCCCGGTCCCTGGGGCGTTGTCATCGCGCTCATCGTCATGGGCGCGTGGAGCGGGCACCTGGCCTGGGCGCTGACCCGGGCGGAGCTGCCGTGGGTGGAGCCGCTCACCTGGCTGCACGTCGCCCTCCAGGCCTGGCTGTGCACGGGGCTCTTCATCACCGGCCACGACGCCATGCACGGCACGGTGTCTGGCCAGCGCTGGGTGAACGAGTCCGTGGGCACGGTCGCCTGCTTCCTCTTCGCGGGGCTGTCCTACCGGCGGCTGGTGGTGAACCACCGCGCCCACCATGCCCGGCCCACGAGCGAGGAGGACCCGGACTTCTCCACCCGGAGCCAGTCCTTCTGGCCGTGGCTGGGCACCTTCATGGCCCGCTACACCACGCTGCCCCAGCTTGGGGTGATGGCGGCCAAGTTCAACGTGCTGCTCTTCCTGGGCGTCTCCCAGCCGCACATCCTCGCCTTCTGGGTGCTGCCCTCGGTGCTGGGCACGTTGCAGCTCTTCTACTTCGGCACCTACCTGCCCCACCGGCGCCCGGAGACGCCGGACATGGCCCCGCACCACGCGCGCACCCTGCCGCGCAACCACCTGTGGGCCCTGCTGTCGTGCTTCTTCTTCGGCTACCACTGGGAGCACCACGAGTCCCCGGGCACGCCCTGGTGGCGGCTGTGGCGCTTGAAGGACGCCCGTGCCCGCGAGGCCGCGCTGACGCAGGGCGCCGGGACGCTCCCGGGACAGGAAGGCACTGCCCGGTAACGCACGGGCGGCCTGGGCCGTTATACAGGGGCCATGCGTGACAAGCCGCCCGCCGAGCCGCCCAGCTCCGAAGTCACCCCCGAGAAGACGTACCTGCGCCGGCGCGAGCTGCTGAAGAACGCGGGCCTCTTCGCGGGCACGGCCGTCGCCGTCGCCGGAGGGCTGCACCTGCTGGGCCGCAAGCAGACGCGCCCCATGGACCGCTTCGTCCCGGACGCGGGCCTGGTGGAGCAGCCGGTGGCGAAGGCGATGGGCCCCTTCGACACGGACGAGCCGCGCACGCCCTACGAGGACGTCACCACCTACAACAACTTCTACGAGTTCGGCTTCGACAAGAACGACCCAGCCCGCTTCGCGCACACGCTGAAGCCCAAGCCGTGGAGCGTCGTCATCGACGGCGAGGTGCACAAGCCCCAGACGGTGGACGTTGAGCAGCTCACGTCCTGGTTCTCCCTGGAGGAGCGCGTCTACCGCATGCGCTGCGTGGAAGCCTGGTCCATGGTGATTCCGTGGCTGGGCTTCCCGCTGGCGGCGCTGCTCCAGCGCGTGGAGCCCACCCGCCAGGCGAAGTACGTCGCCTTCACCACGCTGCTGGACCCGGAGCAGATGCCGGGTCAGCGCCGCGCGCTGCTGGACTGGCCCTACACGGAAGGGCTGCGCCTGGACGAGGCGATGAACCCGCTCACGCTCCTGGCCACGGGGCTCTATGGCCGGCAGCTGCCCAATCAGAACGGCGCGCCGCTGCGGCTGGTGGTGCCGTGGAAGTATGGCTTCAAGGGCATCAAGTCCATTGTCCGCATCAGCCTCACGCGGGAGGAGCCCATGACGACGTGGCGGCTGTCCGCGCCGCGCGAGTACGGCTTCTACGCCAACGTGAATCCCGCCGTGTCCCATCCGCGCTGGAGCCAGGCCAGCGAGCGCCGCATCGGCGACTTCGAGCGCCGCCCCACGCTGCCCTTCAATGGCTACGCGGAGCAGGTGGCCCACCTCTACACCGGCATGGACCTGCGCCGGTTCTACTGAGTCTTCCGCGCCATGGCCTCGTCTCCGTATCCCTGGCTCAACCCCGCGCTCGTCGCGGGTGGCCTGTCGCCGCTGCTGATGCTCGCCGTCCAGGGCCCTGGGGGGGAGTTGGGGCCCAACGCGATTGAAGCCGCGCTCCACCAGACGGGGCTGCTGGCGCTGGTGCTGCTGCTGGCCTCGCTGGCGTGCACGCCGCTGCGGCTGGTGGCGGGGTGGACGTGGCCCGCGCGCGTGCGCCGCACGTTGGGCCTGCTGGCCTTCACCTACGCGGCGGCGCACTTCCTCGTGTACGCGGTGCTGGACCAGGGGCTGGCGTGGGGCACGCTGTGGGCGGATGTCACCGAGCGCCCCTTCATCACCGTGGGCTTCGCCGCGCTGGTGCTGCTGGTGCCCCTGGCCGTGACGTCCACCCAGCGGTGGGTGCGGCGGCTGGGGTTTCCGCGCTGGCAGCGGCTGCACCGGCTGGCCTACGCGGCCGCGGCGCTGGGCGTGGTGCACTTCGTGTGGCGCGTGAAGAAGGACGTCACCGAGCCGCTCATCTACGGCGCGGTGCTGGCGCTGCTGCTGGCCATCCGCGTCGGTGAGGCCCTGCGAAAACGCCGAGCCCGCGCCGCCGCTGCGGCCCGGAACCCGGCGTGAGTGACGCGGCCCAGCGGCGCGCTACTTGCGTGGCAGCGGGAGGATGGTGTCCACCAGCGTCATGAGCTGCGCGCAGCTCACCGGCTTGCGGACGAAGGCGCTGATGCCGGCCTTCTGCCCCAGCGCGCGCACCTCCGCCACGTTCGGGTCGCCCGTCATCATCAGGATGGGCACCTTGGCCAGCCTCGGGTTGGCGCTGGCGCGAATCTGCGCGGCGAAGTCCGCGCCGTTCATCCCATCCATGTGGAAGTCCGTGAGGACCAGGTCCACCGGCTCCGCCTCCGACACCTTGAGGCCTTCCTCGGCGGATTCGGCTTCGAGGAACTCGAAGTTGCGAGCCATCAAATAAATCTTCAGCAGCGTGCGAATGGAGCGGCTGTCATCCACCAACAGCACGCGCTGCGGAGTGGTGCCCGCGGCGGGGCGTGCGCCCAGGGGGCGGGTCGTCTCCGTCGTGCTGCGGAGGGGGAGGGGCTCGGGGAGGGTTCCGGCCTTCATCGGATCATCAACCTCAAGTGGGGCAGTTCCCCGGGGAACAGAAATCATGTTGGCGGATGGAGCCTCCGAAGTCAAAGCACCAACCCTCAGGGAACCTCCAGGAAGAAAGCCTGACTTTCCACCGCGGGAAGCCCCAGTCCAGACGCCAGGGTGGGCGCCAGTTCATTGGGCACACGCCATGTCTGGCCACTGGGTTGGATCAACACCACCGCGTAGCGACCTCGGGGCAGCGCCAGCAGCGGCACTGGGTTCTCGGGCACCCGGACGTCCAGTGCCTGGGGCCGCACCACCACCTGCAGCTCCGGAACGATGGCGCCCTCCATGCGCGGGTTGCCATTTTCGTCGGTGAGCGCGGCGATGGGGCCGTCCGGGACGAGCCCCGCGGCGAGCACGACGACGTCCGGCTGGCCGTCCAGGGCGCCGGTGTCCGCGCGTGCGTAGTCCACACCCAGCGCGTCCGGGACGCCATCGCGGTCCAGGTCGTTCTCGTCCACCAGGTTGCTGGCGTCGTCCGCCAGCTTGCGCACCACCACGCGCGGCCAGAGGTCGGGGACGCCGTCCTGGTTGGCGTCGTCGGGAACACCGTCGTGGTTGGCGTCCACGTAGCTGACGGCGAAGCCGTCCGGGCGCTGGTCCACCGCGCCGTCGTGGAGCGACAGCGGCTGGAGGCGCAGCAGCTTCTGCGCGCTGCCCAGCTGCCCGTCGCCCTGCACCACCTGGAACGTGGGCCGGTCCCGTGTCACGCGCGCGGTGTCGGAGAAGCTCACCGCCACGCCGCTGACGGGCTGCGGCTGGCCGTTTGCGTCCACGACGACCTCCACCGTGAGCGGCCTGCCAGTGGTGTCCACCGCCGCGCCGCCCACGTCGCCCGCGTTGGGCTCGCTGGTGACGCCGTACCAGGGGTTGAAGTCGGAGCGGCGGCAGGAGGCGTCCGCGGCCGGGCCGCAGCCGTTCACGTCGATGAAGCCGCGGAGCAGGTAGCGGCCCGCGGGCACCAGGCTGAAGCTGAAGGGCGCGACGAAGGGGCCGGGCGTGTCACCCGCCAGCGCCGGGCCGAAGAGCTGCTCGGCGGAGACGACGGTGAAGGTGATGGGGCGGCCGGTGCCCTGCGGCGGCGGGGGCCGGTCCGCGTCGTAGAGGAACACCACCGCGTTGCCACGCGCGCGTGACTGCACCACCAGGTGGCCGTCGATGCGCGCGGTGCGCGTGTTCTGCCGCACGTCGGCGGTGGGCACCACGGGCGGTGAATCACAGCCGAGCCCGAGCACGGACGCGAGGGCGAGGCCACCTGCGGCCCGCTTCCAGGAGGACAGGGTGGGGCGGCTCATGGAGTCACCGTCAGGGTCGCGTAGACGCGCCGCTCGATGCGATTGCCGAAGGGGTGCTGCGAATGCGCGCCGCCCAGGTGGCTGCCCACCAGCGCGACGGTGACGGTGTCCTTGACGGCCATGTAGCCCACGCGCGCGTTCACCACGGTGTAGGCGCGCAGCGGGTTGGACACCAGGTCGATGCGCGTGGGGTCCGCGGCGGCGGGCTCGCGCTCAATCCACGTGGCGGCGGAGGTGTAGGCCGCGTCCACGCCGAACTCCAGGTCCGCGCGCGAACGGTAGGTGAGGCCGCCGTACAGCCGGAACTGCGGCGCCTGGTTGCACGGGCCACACTCGGCCGTCGACTCGCGGTCCGACGTCACGTCCTGCAGCGACGCGCTCAACTTCAGGCCCAGGCCGTCCACCGGCGCCAGGGTGACGCCGGCCTCGGCGCCCCGCGCGGTGTAGACGGCGTCCTCGTTCTGGAAGGACGAGCTGCCCAGCAGGTACGAACCGGTGCCCGCGTCGTACGACTGGCCTGGCGGCAGCCGCGTCACCCCGGACAGGCCAATGAGGTCCCTCACCCGGTTCTGGTACACGGCCACGTCCAGGTCCATGCCCAGCTCCGGGGACTCGCCGCGCCAGCCCAGCTCGAAGGCGGTGAGGCGCTCGGGGCGCAGCTGCGTGTTGCCGGTGGTGAGCGTGCTCACGCCGTTGATGCCTGGCACGGGCACCGTCAATTGCGTGTAGCTCTCCAGGAACGTGGGCTCGCGGAAGGCGGAGGCCGCGCTCGCGCGGAAGGCGTGGTTTTCAAAGGGCTTGAACAGCGCGGAGATGCGCGGCGAGTGCGCCAGGCCCGGGCTGCCCAGGTTGAGCAGCGGGTGCCGGTCCACGCGGTAGCTGGCCACCAGCGCCAGCGGCTCCACGATGCGCCACTCGTCCTGGACGAAGAAGGCCGCGTGCACCTGCTCGCGCAGCGGCCCCAGGTAGTCTCCCCAGTCCACGCGCTTGAGCCGGCCCTCCACGCCGATGTTGAGCTGGTGCGTGCCCGCGAGCTCGAAGTCGCGCGCGAAGAGCAGCTCCGCGTTGAAGAGGTTGGAGCTGAGCGACGTCACCAGCGAGCGCTGGCCGGTGGCTTCATACTGCGGGCCCGCGTCGCTGGAGATGTGGTTCCAGAACGTCTTCAGCTTCAGCGGCCCCAGCTCCACGTCGCCCTTGGCGAAGGCGTTGACGCCGTCGATGAAGTAGTTGCGCAAGAGGCCCGGCGGATAGATTTCCGTGGTGAAGCGATTCACGCCGCCGGACAGGCCCACCTGGCGCCCCTCGGCGAAGGTGTACACGGCGGACAGTGACGCGCGCGCGCCGCGGGCGCCCAGGTCCGGGTCGGGGCCGCGCAGCGTCACGTCCGGCAGGCCGCTGGCGTAGTCCCGGCTCCACTTGTCCGTCTGCGAATAGCCCGCCGCCGCCCGGTAGCGCATCGCGCCCGAACCGCCATGGCTGACGAAGGAGCCCGCGGCGGTGTTGCCGGTGCCGCCGGTGACGTTGAACCGCGCGCGAGGTCCGGTGCCGGGCGCGCGGGTGATGATATTGACCACGCCCAGCATGGCGTTGGCGCCGTACAGCGCGCTGCCCGGGCCGCGGATGACCTCGATGCGCTCAATCTCCTCCAGGCCGATGGGGATGGAGGACCAGATGGTGAGGCCCAGGAAGTCCTGGTACTCCGTGCGGCCGTCCACCAGCACCAGCACCTTGTTGGCGATGCGCTGGTTGAAGCCGCGCAGCGACACGTTGGCGCTGCCCACGCCCAGGGCCATGACGTCCGCGCCGGGCACGCGCCGCAGCAGCTCCGGCAGCGACGTGGCGCCCGACAGGCGGATGTCCTCGGCGGTGATGACGGTGGTTGCGTTGGGCGCGTCCAGCGAGGACTGCGCGCGGCGGCTCGCCGTCACCACGCGCTCCTCGTAGGGCACCGCGCCCAGGTCCACGCCGCCGGCCGCGTCGTCCGCGCTGGCGGGGGCGGCGCCGGTGGGCGTCAGTCCCGGAATGGTGGCGCTCCCCACGGGCATGGCCTCGGCCCGCTCAATGGCCTTCTCCAGCCGCTCCAGCAGCGCGCTGAGCTGCTGCTGGGACTGCATGCCCGCGGGGGGCGGCGGCATGGGCAGCGACGACGGGTCCTGCGCGGCGGCGGCCTGCGTCTCCTCGGCCTTCAGTTGCTCCTCCAGCGAGGCCACCATGGGCAGCACGGAGGCCGCGTCCGGCGGATTGCTGGCCAGGTAGCGCTGGTACACCTCCAGCGCCTCCCTCGGCCGGGCCGAGTCCTGGTAGGCGCGGGCGATGTTGAAGAGCACGTTGGGGTGCGGCTTGATGGCGTAGGCGGCTTCGAGCTCGGCGATGCCCGCGTCGTACTGCTTCTGGGCGATGAGGCTCATGCCGCTGCGGAAGTGGCGGCGAGCCTCAAGGCGGGCGTCCGCCAGGGCCTCCCCCGCGCACAGACACATCGCGAGGAGGCCCGCTCGTTTGAGGGCTGTCAGGGTTTTCACTAGTACGGGTCGTCCTTGTAGGGCGACGAGTCTGGGGCCTTTCCGGGCCGCGTGCTCGCCTTCTTCTTGAGCTGGAGCTTCTGCGTGAAGCGCTCCTCGGGGCCCGCGCCCTTGGCGACGGCGCGGGCGCGCTGGTAGCCGTCCAGGGTGAAGGTCAGCGCCGCTTCCGCCACGCCGCTCGCATCCGGAGCCACCTCGAGGTTCAGGGGCGTCTCGCCCAGGTCCTTCCCCTGGTACGTCACGCGCGCGCCCATGGGGTCGCTGACGATGAGGAAGCGCACCGGCTCCACGGTCGGCCGCGTCAGCGGCGCCAGGGCCAGCTCCTCGTCGGACGCGCCCATCGCGGACGCCTCGGGCGGGCTGGCGGCCTCGGGCACGTTGGCTTCGGGCACGGCCTGGGCGGTGGCGGGCGGTGGCGGTGTGACGGCGGGTTCGGCGGGCGGGGTGGGGCGCAGCGCCACCATCAGGGCCGCGCCCAGGCCCACCAGCAGCGCGCCGCCGCCCAGGAGCAGGCCCAGCGGCTTGCGGCCACCTTTGCCGGGCGCCTCCTCCACGGAGATGTCCAGCGCCACGGTGGCGGGACCGGAGCCCGCCGCGCCGTGGGGACCGCTGATGGGGCCGCTGCCACTGGCGCCGCCGACGCCGGCGAAGCGCGCGCCACTGAAGGCGCCGCTGACGCCCACCGTGGACAGGGTGCGGCGCATGGCCTCCATCACCTCGTCCATGGACTGGTAGCGCTCCGGTGGCGTCTTGGCCAGGCACTTCATCACCAGGGCCTCCACCTCTCCGGGGATGCCATGGTTGGGGTAGAGCGAGCCGAAGGCGGGCGGCAATTCGTTGATGTGCATGACGATGACGTCGATGCTCTGCGCGGCCAGGAAGGGCGGCCGCCCCATCAGCATCTGGTAGAGCACCACGCCCAGGCTGTACACGTCACTGCGCGGGTCGGCGATGTTGCGCGCCTGCTCCGGCGCCATGTACTGCGGCGAGCCCAGGATGATGCCCGCCTGGGTGATGGACGTGTCCTGCGGCACGGGCGCCGCGTCGCCGATGAAGGACTTCACCAGGCCGAAGTCGAGCACCTTCACCACGTCGTGGTCCGTCTCCTGGTTGAGGACCATGACGTTGGCGGGCTTGAGGTCGCGGTGGATGAGGCCGACCTTGTGCGCCTCGCGCAGCGAGCGGGCGATCTGCTGGGTGATGTTGAGCGCGCGCGGCCACGGCAGCGGGCCCACCTGCGTGAGGAGCTGGCCCAGCGTCAGCCCCTCCAGGTACTCCATGGCGATGTAGTAGATGCCGTCGTCCGTCTTGCCGTAGTCGATGACGGTGACGGTGTTCGGGTGGCGCAGCTTCGAGGTGACGCTGGCCTCCAGGAAGAAGCGCTTCTGGAAGCCCGGGTCCTTGCCCTCGCCGTACTGGGGGTTGAGCACCTTGAGCGCCACCAGCCGGTCCAGCGGTGACTGCACGGCCTTGTAGACGCGGCCCATGCCTCCGACGCCGAGCGTCTCCAGGATGCGGAAGCGCTCGTTCAGGACCCGGCCCAGCATGGGGTCCGCGACGTCGGGTGGGGCGCCATTCGTCGGGGCGTTGCTCTCCATCATGACTGCCCCCACCGACCGGTGAGGCACGTGACACGCCGGTCGAACATGAGGGCAGATGCTAGCACTGCAATCCTCCACCTCCCAAGCGACCTGCCGGGTTGGCGCAGTGCGCCACCGGCCGAGAATCCGGCTCGGGCGCGACAACGTTTCACAGGTGACACACGTGAGACGTGGCGTGACGGGGAGTCCGGTGAAAGCCCGGCCCCCGCGCGCTGCCGGATGCTACGGACACGTAGCGCGGCGGTGGCCGCGTTAGGGTGCGGCCTCGCATGAATGCCCGCCTGTCCGAGCTGCTCTCCGGTGCGCCGCCCTATCCCCGCCGCGTCGTGTGCCTCACCGAGGAGACGACGGAGGTGCTCTACCGCCTGGGCGCGGAGGACCTGGTGGTGGGCGTGTCCGGCTTCACCGTGCGCCCGCCCCAGGCGCGCAAGAAGCCGCGGGTCAGCTCGTTCCTGGACGCGAACTTCGAGCGCATCCTGGAGCTGAAGCCAGACCTGGTGCTGGGCTTCTCCGACTTGCAGGCGGACATCGGCCGCGAGCTGGCGAAGCGGGGCGTGCCCGTCTACCTGTTCAACCAGCGCTCGCTCGCTGAAATCCTCCAGTCGGTGCGGCTGACGGGCGCGCTGGTGGGACGGCCCGAGGCCGCGGAGGCGCTGGCCGCCGAGCTCACCGCGAACCTGGAGCGGCACGCGGACGCGGCGGAGTCGCTGCCACGCCGGCCGCGCATCTTCTTCGAGGAGTGGCACGAGCCGCTCATCTCCGGCATCCGCTGGTGTTCGGAGCTGGTGGAGCTGGTGGGCGGCGTGGACGTGTGCCGGGAGTCGCGCGCGTCGCAGGGGGCGCAGGGCCGCATCTTCGCGCCGGAGGAGGTGGCGCGGCGCGACCCGGAGGGCGTCATCGCCAGCTGGTGCGGGCGCAAGGCGAAGCGGGAGAAAATCGTCGCCCGCCCCGGGTGGAGCCAGGTGCGGGCGGTGGTGGAGGACCAGCTCTATGAGGTGAAGAGCTCGCTCATCCTCCAGCCGGGACCGGCCGCCCTGTCGGACGGCGTGGACCGACTGGCGCGAATCGTCGCGGCGGTGGCGCGGGGCGAGAAGCTGCCGCCCCTGCGCGATGGGGAGCTGCGCTCCGCGGGGGCCTAGAAGTCCTTGATGCGGTCGGCCAGCGCCGCGTCTTCAACGAAGGCGTTGGAGTTGCCCTGGATGTTGGCGATGCGGCGGTTGCGCTCGATTTCGGCGGAGTCCACCGTGTCGAGCTTGTTCCACGCCTTGAGCACCGCCTCCTCGTCGTTGGAGATGGACTTGTTGTAGGTGGCGGAGAAGTAGAACATCGCCCGCGCCACGTTGCCCTTGTGGGAGTCGGGCGGCTCGAACACCATGTTGCCCCGGGCGTCGGTGCCGAACTTCGCGCCGTTCTGGCTCCACCGCTCGTTCACCACCACCCCGAACGGGAAGCTGCCGCGCCGGGAGTTGGCCTTGCTGTCGGTGGGGTAGAGGTGGTGCAGGTCGCTCTTCGCCGAGCCCGTGGCGCCCTTCGACTGCGGCCAGGTGTGCTCGGTGTTCATCACCGAGTTGTTGGGAATCTTGCCGCCCTTGACTTCGGCGCCCGTGTACACGCAGACGACGTTGCCGCTCTCGTTCACGTCCAGGCTGGAGAACATCAGCCGGCGGGCCTCGTTGTAGCTGACCGTCCGCTTGCCGGAGGAGTAGTCCTGGAGCGCGTCCAGCAGCGCGCCGTCGCGCAGGCCCTCGAAGAGGCCGTCGTCGGGCTCTTCCGGCTCCTCAGGCTCCGTCACCGGCGTCTTTGGGGTGATGTCCAGGCCCCACGACTTCAGCGTGCCGGTGTCGCCGCGCGCCGCGTCCTGCACCTCCAGCGTCCAGGTGCCCTTCGTGGGCTCGTCCTTGAACGCGGACAAGTCAAAGGCGCCCGTCAGGTCATCCGCCGAACCGCCCTTGCGGTCCGACACCACCGCGCTCTTGCCGGACGGCGAGGTCAGCGTCACCTTCAGGTCGCCCCGGTAGGTGTGTTCGATGTCCAGGCTGAGCGTGAGCGACTCCACCGTGGCGTCCTCGGGGACGTCGAGGGTGCTCTCGATGGTGGTGTGGTCCTTGATGTCGGCGTTGGGCGTCGTGCTGTGGACCAGCGCCGCCGCCCGTGTGCCGACCGCGGCCTTCAGGTGGGAGGCCGCCGCCTGCGTCGCGGTGGGCGTCTGGGGAACGAAGACCGCGCCGAGCTTCGTCAGCATCGAGGGCGTCGTGCCCTCGAGTCCCGGCCGCGCGGGCTGGAACGAGCTGGTGGCCGCGGAGGAGGTCGTCCGGGGTGCGGACGCCGTCTCACGGGCGGTTTCGGTGGTCGGGCGAGCGAAGAGGGGCGAGCGGCGGGGGCCGACGACGCTGGTCATGCCGTCATTATCCACCGAGTGGACTTCGCGGTTGCTTCCCCCGTGTATATTTTTGACGCGACCGTGAAAGCGGGAAATCCCGCGATGTAACAGAGCGCGGCATTGTCCAGGGGGCAATGGCGCGGCTCATGACAGGATGCCTTGCGTGCCGCTTTCGCTGCCTGCGCTGCTCGTTGCCATGTCTCTCGCGGCCGCGCCTTCCCCGTCTGACGCGCCGGCGGAGGGGCCCGAGTCGGCCGTCGAGAACTACGAGGACGCGCTGATTGAAGAGGCCCTGGCCCGGCACGGACGGGTGCTGGAGCCGGCGCCGGAGGGCAAGCTTCTGGAAGAGGTGTTGGTGGCCACCGAGGACGTGGTGGCCGAAATCGACCCCTTCCCGGACTTCCTCAACATCTTCCATGCCCGGACGCGGGACGACGTCGTCCGGCGCGAGGTGCTGCTCCAGGTGGGGGCGCCGTACTCGGACGCGCTCGCCCAGGAGACGGCGCGCAACCTGCGCGGGCTGCGCCTGTTCTCCATGGTCCGCCTGGTGGCGGTGAAGGGCCGCGCGCCGGGCTCGGTGGCGTTGATGGCCGTCACCAAGGACATCTGGTCGCTGCGGCTCAACAGTGACTTCGCGGCGGTGGGCTCGCTGCTCCAGTATCTGAAGCTGCAGGGCACGGAGCAGAACTTCCTGGGGCGCGGCAAGCGCATCGCCGTGGACTTCGTGCTGCGGCAGGACACCCTCAGCCTGGGGCAGAGCTACACCGACCCGCGCGTGCTGGGCAGCCGCTGGTCGCTGAGTGAGTCCATCGCCGTCATCCAGGGGCGGGAGACGGGCAAGACGGAGGGCTCGCGCGGCAGCCTCGCGGTGAGCCGGCCGTTGTATTCGCTGTCCACGCCGTGGAGCGCCAGCGCCTCCGTGGCCTGGAACGTGGAGACCCAGCGCGTCTACCGGGGCGCGTCCATCTGGCAGTTGCCCTTCCCCGGCGGGCCCGCGGTGCCCTACGTCTACCGGACCGAAGAGGTGGTGGGCGGCGTCTCGTACACGCGCTCGCTGGGCACCCGCTACAAGTGGAACGTGGGCGGCACGGTGGGGGCCTACCACTACGCCTACGGCGCGCCGCTGGCGTCCGGCCTGTCTCCGGAGCAGTCGGAGTGGTTCAACCGCAACTACCTGCCGCGCGCCGAGGACGCCGGCTACGTGGGCCTCAGCCTGCGCGCCTTCGACGCGCGCTACGAGGTGCTCCGGGACGTGGACTCGTACGTCCTGGCCGAGGACTTCCAGATGGGGCACTGGCTGGCGGCCACCCTGCGCTACGCGCCGCCCGTGTTCGGCGAGCAGAGCCACTTCGTGGAGGGCGGGCTGGCGCTGCGCTACCGCCTGCGGCTGGGGGACACGCTCACCACCGCGTCCATGTCGGGCGCCGTCCGCCGGCCGCTGGGGCCTGGGGGAGCGTGGACCAACCGGCGCTGGGCGGCGGAGCTGATGGAGGTGTCGCCCAAGGTGCTGGGCGGGCGCTTCGTGGCGCGCGGGCTGCTGGACGTGAACATCGACGACTTGTTCGACCGCATCCACCTGCTGGGCGGCGCCAACGGCCTGCGCGGCGCGGGCGCGGATGCGTACTCCGGCCGGCGGCTCCTGCTTTTCAACCTGGAGTACCGAAGCCGCCCCATCGTCGTGAAGACGGTGCACCTGGGCGGCGTGCTCTTCTGGGACTCGGGCAGCGCCTTCAATGACCGGCCCGCCATGGTGCACACGGTGGGCATGGGTCTGCGGCTGCTCTTCCCACAGTTCAACGTCCTGCCCTTCCGCGTGGACTTCGGCTACGTGCTCAATGACGCCCGGCCGCCGGTGGGCAGCCGCTTCTCCTTCGCGGGCGGACAGATGACGGACGTGCGGCCCAACTTCATGGAGACGCCGCTGTAGCGGACGGCGTGGCTCACGGGGGCTCGGTGTGTAGGAGCTCCCGGAACAGCACCTGGGCCGCGTCCCGGAACAAGTCCCCGGACGCGAGCAGCCCGCCGCAGTGGTGGGGCTCGCGCGCCAGCGTCAGCGCCACCGTCTTCTTCAGCACCGCGTCCCAGAAGGGCTCCGAGTCTTCTGGCAGCAGGAACTCGCGAATCACCTGCCGGGGCCAGGGGAGCACCGTCGTCGGGTCCGCGTCGCTCAGGGACGTGAAGCAGTCCAGGTCCACGTCCAGCAGCACCCGGCCGGCCGCGTCCAGCACGTCGCGCACGGCGTCGCCGGGGGCGGGGCGGCTGTAGGCCTCCGCGGCCCGGTCCACGGTGGACACGGCCACCAGCCGGTGGGGCCGGCCCCGGCTGTCCATGTAGGTGTCCTCCGTGAAGGCGCCACGGGGGCGGGCGCGGGCAATCAGCAGCGCGTCTCCCACCAGGCCCGCCTCCATGGCCGCGAGGATGTGGTCGTAGTTGCGCACGTCCAGCGCCCAGCGGGCGTGTTCGTCCAGCGCGCGCAGCCCGGCCGCCCGGTCCGGCACGGCCGCGGGGGCCCGGGGCACCACGGTGTCCAGGTGCCGGTCCAGCGTCACCAGCAGGGCGGGGCCCTCCGCGTCACCCAGGGCGCAGGCCCAGGCGGGGAGGGCGAGCCGGTGCGGGTCGAACACGTAGGCGTCCTTGGGGCCCCGCCCGCCGCCCAGGCCCAGCCGGATGACTCCGGCCAGGCGCAGGTGCCGCGGGGCGTCGTCTTCCGTTTCCATGGCGTCGGGAATCCTCCAGCAGCCCAGGCGTTTGCTCCGGCCGCGAGGCCGCCGAGTGTAGGCTGCTCCGCGCACCTTTCCACGAAAGGAGCCCCGCCCTCCCCGCGGGGACTCGACGACGCATGCGCCACGTCCTCACCGCCGCGCTCCTGCTAGCGAGCGCTTCGTCCTCCGCCCAGGAACTCAAGCCCCTGACCATGTCCCAGTCGCAGCGGAAGCAAGACCCCTTCCTGCGCCAGTTCTCGGAGACGCGCCGCTTCATGAGCGGCCGGCCCGGCGGCGTGCGCATCTCCCCCGACGAGAAGAGCGTCCTCTTCCTGCGCACCCAGCCCACGTCCAACGTGCAGACGCTCTACGCGTTCGACGTGGAGAGCGGGCAGACGCGGGAGCTGCTCACCCCCGAGGCCATCCTCCAGGGCGCCGAGGAGACGCTCACCCCCGAGGAGAAGGCCCGCCGTGAGCGCATGCGCGTCAGCGCCCGGGGCTTCACCAGCTACCAGGTGTCCGAGGACGGCAACCGCCTGCTGGTGCCCCTGTCCGGCCGCCTCTACGTGGTGGAGCGCGCCAGCGGCAAGGTGACGGAGCTGAAGACGGGCCCCGGCACGTTGGACCCGCGCTTCTCCCCGGACGGCAAGCAGGTGGCCTACGTGCGGGAGCACGACGTGTACCGCATCGACGTGGCCGCCAACCGCGAGCAGCGCGTCACCAAGGGCGGCACCGAGGCGAAGTCGCACGGCGTGGCCGAGTTCGTCGCCCAGGAGGAGATGGGGCGCTTCACCGGCTACTGGTGGAGCCCGGACGCGAAGTCCGTCGCGTACACGGAGGCGGACACGACGGACGTGGAGAAGCTCACCATCGTCGACGTCATGCACCCCGAGCGCGGCGGCGAGGACTTCGCGTACCCGCGCCCCGGCAAGGCCAACGCGAAGGTGCGGCTGGGCATCACCCCCGTCACCGGCGGGCGCACCGTGTGGGCGAAGTGGGACGCGGCGAAGTACCCGTACCTGGCCACCGTGACGTGGCCCAAGGGCGGCCCGCTCACCGTGCTGGTGCAGAACCGGGAGCAGACGGAGCAGCAACTGCTCGCGGTGGACCCGCGCACGGGCAAGTCGCGGGAGCTGCTGACGGAGAAGGACGACGCCTGGCTCAACCTGGAGCAGGCCTTCCCGCTGTGGCTGGAGGATGGCAGCGGCTTCCTCTGGTACACCGAGCGCAACGGCGGCCCGGAGGTGGAGCTGCGCAAGGCGGACGGCTCGCTGGCGCGCACCGTGGTGAAGCCGGCCGCGGGCTTCCGCTCGCTGGCGCGCTACCTCCACCAGGACGGCACGCTCTACTTCAACGGCGGCCCCAACCCCACGCAGAGCCACCTGTGGCGCGTGAAGGCTGGCGGCGCCCCTGAGAAGGTGACGGCGGGGCTCGACATCGAGTCGGGCGCGGTGTCCAAGAGCGGCGGGCTGGCGGTGGTGCATGGGCAGGGCCTCAAGGCCATGCCCAAGGTGCTGGTGGTGCGCGCGGACGGCACGCGCGTGGGCGAGCTGCCCTCGGTGGCGCAGGAGCCGCCCTACACGCCCAGCGTGGAGCAGCGGCAGGTGGGCCCCGAGCGCTTCTGGACGTCCCTGGTGCGCCCGCGCGACTTCAAGCCCGGAAAGAAGCTGCCCGTCATCGTCGAGGTGTACGGCGGCCCCACCACCACCGTGGTCCACCAGAGCATGGCCGCGCACCTGATGTCGCAGTGGGTGGCGGACCAGGGCTTCCTCGTGGTGAAGATTGACGGCCGCGGCACCCCGCTGCGCGGCGCGAAGTGGGAGCGCGAGGTGAAGGGCGACTTCTCCGGCGTCACGCTGGAGGACCAGGTCGCCGCGCTCCAGGCGCTGGCCAAGGAAGTCCCGGAGCTTGATTTGTCCCGCGTGGGCATCTCCGGCTGGAGCTTCGGCGGGTACATGTCCGCGCTGGCCGTGCTCAAGCGCCCGGACGTCTTCAAGGCCGGCGTGGCCGGCGCCCCGGTGGTGGACTGGCTGGACTACGACACCCACTACACCGAGCGCTACCTGGGCGTGCCGCAGCAGCGCCCGGAGGCCTACGAGAAGAGCTCGCTCCTGACGTACGCGAAGCAGGACAAGCCCATGGGCAAGCTGCTGCTCATCCACGGCACCGCGGACGACAACGTCTACTTCTTCCACACGCTGAAGCTGAGTGACGCGCTCTTCCGCGCCGGCAAGCCGCACGACTTGCTGCCGCTGAGCGGCCTGACGCACATGGTGCCCGACCCGCTCGTCACCGAGCGCCAGTGGGAGCGCGTCATGGACCACTTCAAGCGCCACCTGTAGGCCGCGCGGCCCCCCGGGGCTCGGAATAAACAGAGGCCCGGTCCCCAGGTGGTGGGGCCGGGCCTCTTGTCATCGGCCAGTCCGGACGGAGTGGCTGACGGACGCGCTAGCTGGCGGCGCGGACGTTCTGCGCCTGCAGGCCCTTGGGGCCACGGGTGACCTCGAACTCCACCTTCTGCCCCTCCTGGAGGGTGCGGAAGCCATCCATGTTGATGGCGGTGTGGTGGCAGAACACGTCCTCACCACCGCCGTCCTGGGTGAGGAAGCCAAAGCCCTTCGCGTCGTTGAACCACTTCACGGTACCGGTTGCCATTGCACGTCCTTCAGTCTTGCGGGGCGGCGCGAGGAGAGCCGCCCGTTCTTCCCGCCCCCCGACAACCGGGAGACACTCCCAGTTGTAGTGAAACGGCCGGCTGGAAGTCCAGCCGGCCGCCCGGAATGAAAGTCTTGCCCGGCTGCCGGGCCTGACGTCAGACGTCCAGGAGCAGCCGCTCCGGGTCCTCGATGCACTCCTTCACGCGCACCAGGAACTGCACGGCCTCGCGGCCGTCGACCAGCCGGTGGTCGTAGGTGAGCGCGACGAACATGATGGGCCGAATCACGACCTGGCCGTCGCGGGCCACGGGGCGCTCGACGATGTTGTGCATGCCCAGGATGCCCGTCTGCGGCGGGTTGAGGATGGGCGTGGACAGCATGGAGCCGAAGATGCCGCCGTTGGTGATGGTGAAGGTGCCACCCTGGAGGTCGGCCAGGGCCAGCTTGTCATTGCGCGCCTTGGTGCCCAGCTCGCCCACGGACTTCTCCAGCTCCGCCAGGCCCTGCTTGTCCGCGTTGCGCACCACCGGCACCACCAGACCGCGGCTGCCGCTGACGGCCACGCCGATGTCGTAGTAGTGCTTGAAGATGACGTCCTCGCCGTCAATCTCCGCGTTGATTTGCGGGAAGGCCTTGAGGGCCTCGACGGAGGCGCGGAGGAAGAAGCTCATGAAGCCGAGCTTCACGCCGTGCTTCTGCTGGAACTTGTCGTTGTACTTCTTGCGCAGGGCCATCACCTCGCCCATGTCCACCTCATTGAAGGTGGTGAGCATGGCGGCGGTGGACTGGGCCTGGATGAGGCGCTCGGCCACGCGCTTGCGCAGCGGCGTCATCCGCACGCGCTCCTCGCGGGCGGCGTTCGGGCGGGGACCGGTGGGCTGCGCCGGGGCGGCGGGGGCCTGGGCGGGCGCGGCCGGGCGGTTGAGCTGACCCAGCACGTCGTCCTTGTGCACGCGGCCACCGGCGCCGCTGCCCTTCACCTGGGAGAGGTCCACCCGGTTCTCCTCGGCCACCTTGCGCGCGGTGGGCGTGGCGCGCGCATCGGACGCGGCGGGCGCCTCCGCGGCGGCGGGAGCGGGGGCGGCAGCCGGAGCCGCGGCGGCGGGACTGGCGGCGGGAGCGCCGGCGCCCGCCTCGATGAGGCCCAGCACCTCGCCCACGCGGACCTTGTCGCCCTCCTGGAAGGCGATGCTGGACAGCGAGCCCGCGGACGGGGCCGGAACGTCAATGGTGACCTTGTCGGTCTCCAGGACGACGAGCGGCTCGTCGGCGCTGACGGCCTCGCCTTGCTTCTTGTTCCACTTGCCGACGACGGCTTCGGTGATGGATTCGCCCAGGGGGGGCACCTTGATTTCAACGGCCATGCTTGGTCCCTCGGAGGATGGCTTCCTCGATGATGAGCTGCTGCTCGTATTCGTGTGTCTTGGGGAAGCCCGTGGCGGGGCTGGCGGCTTCGGCGCGACCGATGTAGCCGATCTTCACCTGCTGCTTCGACTGCGTGGAGGCCAGGTCGTGCAGGCGGGGGAACATGAAGTGCCACGCGCCGGCGTTGCGCGGCTCTTCCTGCACCCACAGCAGCTCGGCCAGCTTCGGCATCTTCGCGATGAGCCCCGAAAGCACGTCAGCGGCGAACGGGTAGAGCTGCTCCAGCCGGACGATGGCGATGCTTTCGTCCTTGCGCTCGTCCCGCGCCTTTACCAAGTCGTAGTACACCTTGCCGCTGCACAAGAGCAGCCGCGTCACGCCCGCCGGGTCCACCCGGTCCAGGATGACTTCCTGGAAGGTGCCCGTGGCCAGCTCGTCCACCTTGCTGGTGGCCTCCGGCCGGCGCAGCAGGCTCTTGGGCGACATGATGACCAGCGGCTTGCGCACCGGGCGCAGCACCTGGCGGCGCAGCAGGTGGAAGATCTGCGCGGGCGTGGTGGGGTAGCAGACCTGGATGTTGTCCTCGGCGCACAGGTTCAGGAAGCGCTCCAGGCGCGCGCTGGAGTGCTCCGGGCCCTGGCCTTCGTAGCCGTGCGGCAGCAGCAGGGTGAGGCCGCTGAGGCGGCGCCACTTGCTCTCACCGGCGGCGATGAACTGGTCGATGATGATCTGCGCGCCGTTGCCGAAGTCGCCGAACTGCGCTTCCCAAACCGTCAGGCCGTCCGGCACGTCCAGGCTGTAGCCGTACTCGAAGCCGAGCACGCCCATCTCCGACAGCGGGCTGTTGTAGACGTGGAAGCCGTTCTTTCCCTTGCCGCTGACGAACTGGCGCAGCGGGACGAACTTCTCGCCCGTCTTCACGTCATGCACCACCGCGTGGCGGTGGCTGAAGGTGCCGCGCTCGCTGTCCTGGCCGGTGATGCGGATGTTGTAGCCCTCGGAGAGCAGCGTGGCGTAGGCCAGCGACTCGCCCTCGCTCCACTGCAGCTCGCCGCTGTCCAGCATGCCCAGGCGCTTCTTGATGACCGTGCGCTCCACGTCGCGGTGGACGTTGAAGCCCTCCGGCAGCGTGGACAGCTTGCGCAGCGCATCGCACAGCACCTGCTTGTCCACCGCGGTGGACACGTCCGCCGCGCTCTTCAGCGAGCCGCCCTGGTAGGGCTTCCACAGGCCCTCCAGCGCGCTGGGCTCCTTGAACTGGCTCTCCTGGCGCGCGCGGGTGAGCGCCGCGTCGAAGTCCTGCTGGCACTTCTGCTTGATGGCCTCGGACTCCTCGGCCGGAATCTTGCCCTGCTCCGCCAGCTTCGCCGCGTAGCGCGTGCGCACCGTCGGGTGCTTGCGGATGATGTCGTACATCGCCGGCTGCGTGAAGGCGGGCTCGTCACCCTCGTTGTGGCCGTAGCGGCGGTAGCAGACCAGGTCGATGACGACGTCCGTCTTGAACGTCTGGCGGTACTCGGCCACCAGCTTCGCGATGTGGACGCAGGCCTCTGGATCATCCCCGTTCACGTGGAAGATGGGGATGTCCAGCATCTGCGCGATGGCGGTGGCGTAGAGGGACGAGCGCGAGTCATGCGGGTCGGTGGTGAAGCCGACCTGGTTGTTGATGACGACGTGGACCGTGCCGCCCGTGGTGTAGCCCTTGAGACCGGACAGGTTGAGCGTCTCCGGCACGACGCCCTGGCCGATGAAGGCCGCGTCGCCGTGGATGAGCAGCGGCATCACGCTGGTGCGCTCGGTGTCGCCGGCGCGGTCCTGCTTGGCGCGCACGCGGCCCTCCACCACCGGGTCCACCGCTTCCAGGTGGCTGGGGTTGAAGGCCAGCGACAGGTGCAGCTTGCGGCCCTGGCGCGTGGTGTGGTCCGACGAGAAACCCATGTGGTACTTCACGTCGCCGCGGCCCAGGTAGGCCTGCGGGTTGCGGGGCCCGTCGAACTCGCTGAAGATCTGATCCGGCTGCTTGCCCAGGATGTTCGTCAGCACGTTGAGGCGGCCGCGGTGGGCCATGCCGATGACGATTTCCTTCAGGTTCATGCCGGTGGCCACTTCGCCCAGCGCGTCCAGCATGGGGATGAGCGCCTCGCCGCCGTCCAGGCTGAAGCGCTTGGCGCCCACGTACTTGGTGTGGAGGAAGTGCTCGAAGCCCTCCGCGTAGGACAGCTTGGTGAGGATGTGCCGGCACTCGTCCGGGGAGAGGTCGGTGCGGTTCTCGTTGGACTCCATCCGGTGCATCAGCCAGCGGCGGCGCTGGCTGTCGAGCATGTGCA
The DNA here is from genome assembly GCF_030168875.1 of Myxococcus sp. SDU36. Lineage (NCBI taxonomy): Bacteria > Pseudomonadati > Myxococcota > Myxococcia > Myxococcales > Myxococcaceae > Myxococcus > Myxococcus sp. SDU36. The sequence continues at coordinate 4,910,327 of NZ_CP077414.1, read as the reverse complement.
TGTACTCGACGCCGATGGTGTCCGTGTACGTGCGGCGCAGGCGCGCCAGCAGGTCCGCCAGGCGCACGCGCTGCTCGCCGAACACGCCGTTGGTCTCCACGCGCTGCTCGGCCTCGGCGTCCGTGAAGTGGCTGTCATCCACCAGGGCCACGTCCGCCACGTGCTCCAGCGCCGGGCGCGGACGGCCGAGCGGATCCAGCTTCGCGCGCAGGTGGCCGCGCAGGCGGAAGGCGAAGATGACGTGGTCCACGCGCGCCTGCAGCGAGATGTCCTGGGCCGTCTGACCGGGCGCGGCCACCGGGGCGGCCTGCGCCGCCGCCGCGGGCTGGGCCTTCGCCGCGGCGCCCTTGCCGCCGCCCTGGGTCGCCGCTGGAGCCGGTACCGGCTCCAGCAGCCGGGTGCTGAAGATGGGTCGGCCGGCGCCGTTGCTGCGGTCGAAGACCTCCCGCCAGCTCGCATCCACGCTGGCGGGGTCCTCCAGATAACGGGCGTAGAGGCCCTCGATGAAGTCGATGTTGGCGCCGGAAAGGAACGTGTCCTGGAAATTCGCCATGGCGGTGTCGTCTTTTACTGGATGGGCGCCCCGTTGGGGGGTTTTCGCAGCAACTTTTGTAGCGCCGGCCCGCTGCCCGATAAGCCGCACCCCTTGCCGTGGAGCAGGTGGATTCATGCCCCGGGTGAGCGCAACTTCAACCGTTCCATCCAGAAGGAATGGTAGAGAACGCGTTTCCTGTCTCCCCTTTCCGCAACGAGGCTGTCTCCATGCTGCTCCAAGGCAAGAAGCTGCTCATCACCGGAGTGCTCACGCCTCAGTCCCTGGCCTACGGCATCGCCGAGCACGCGCTGGCACAGGGCGCCGAGGTCCTCCTCACCGGCTTCGGTCGGGCCAGGTCCCTCACCGAGCGGAGCGCCAGGCGCCTCAAGCCGGGGCTGGAGGTGCTGGAACTGGACGTCTCCAACTCCGCCCACTTCCCCGCGCTCACGGACGCTTTGCGCCAGCGTTGGGACCGGGTGGACGGTGTGTTGCACTCCATCGCCTACGCGCCCGAGGATGCTTTGGGTGGCAACTTCCTCAACACCCCGTGGGAGAGCGTGCAGACGGCGTTCCGCATCTCCACCTTCTCGCTGAAGGAGCTGTCGGTGGCGTGCCTGCCGCTGATGACGCAGGGCGGTTCCATCGTCACGCTGGACTTCGACAACCGCGTCGCCTGGCCCATCTACGACTGGATGGGGGTGTGCAAGGCGGCGCTGGAGTCCACGGTGCGCTATCTGGCGCGCGATCTGGGCCCCAAGGGCATCCGCGTCAACGCGCTGGCCGCCGGGCCGCTGGCCACCATCGCCGCGAAGGGAATTCCAGGCTTCAAGGCCCTGGAGCGTGGCTGGAGCCAGCAGGCCCCCCTGGGCTGGAGCTCCAAGGACAGCCACGACCTGGTGGCCCGCACCGCATGTGCTCTGCTGTCGGACTGGCTGCCCTCCACCACCGGCGAAATGATCCACGTGGACGGTGGCTACCACGCCATTGGCGCCCCTCCGGCGACGCCGGACGCGGACGAGCTCCCGCCCAAGCCGGCCGGCGAGTAGTCCCCCCCGGGAGCATCTGGACCCAGGGGGAGGCGCCCTGAGGTCATCCGACACCTGCCTGCCCGGACGGATGCCGGGCCGGACCGCCCCCTGTTCTCACGTGAGCGCCCTCACGGTAGAGTCGTGAACGTTTCGCAGGGCTCTCCGCGCGTCGCGGGGCCTGCGCAGGAGCCGCCGCACAGTGAGCACCCACAGCACCAACGTCTTGCTGGTGGACGACAGCCCGACGGTTCGCAACATCGTCAAGATCTACCTGATGAACCTCAAGGTCTCGACGCTCGAAGCCGACGATGCGACCCGGGGGCTGCAGATTCTCCGGCTGGTGCCGGTGAGCCTCGTCATCGCGGACATCAACATGCCGGGGATGGACGGCATCACCTTCGTCAAGGAGGTGCGCGCCAGCGCGATGCCGCAGGTGCGCTCGGTGCCCATCCTGCTGCTGACGGCGGAGAAGAACGTGGACCTGCGTCAGCGTGGCACCGAGGCCGGCGCCAACGCCTTCATCCAGAAGCCGGTGTCCCACCACGAGCTGACGGAAACGGTCCGCCAGTTCCTCGCGAAGGCCTGACCGCCGTGAGCCTGCCGTCCCTGCTGCTCGTCGACGACAGTGATGCGATTCTCGCGCTGGAGCGGGCCATCCTCTCCGGCCACTACACCATCCACACCGCCAGCAACGGCCGCGAGGCCCTGGAGAAGGTGGGGCGCCTGCGTCCGGTGGCGGTGTTGCTCGACTTGTCCATGCCGGAGATGGACGGCGACGAGGTCCTCCAGCGGATGAAGGCGGATCCGGCCACGGCCGACATCCCCGTCATCATCATCTCCTCGGAGAAGTCCCGCGCGGAGGCGTGCCTGGGGCTGGGCGCGGAGGCCTTCCTGGCCAAGCCGTTCCGCGCGGCGGAGCTGCTGCAGACGGTGGGCGAGGCCATGACGAGCGCGCGGCAGCGGGCGCGCACGGGCTCGCTGCTGGTGCTGCGCGTGACGGTGGGCGAGCTGGAGTTCGCCATTCCGCTGGACGCGGTGCGGGAGGTGCTGCTGCACCCGGCGACCCGGCCGCTGCCCACCGGGCCGGCGTACCTGCGCGAGTACGTGGAGGTGCGGGGCGCGGCGCTGTGCGTGCTGGACGTGGCGCGCCGGCTGAGCGTGGAGCACAAGCTGACGCGCGTGGAGCGCATGCTCGTCGTCATCGAGGCGGAGGGCGTGTCGCTGGCGCTCGCCGTGGACACGGTGAAGGACCCCGAGGAGTACGCGGCGGCGGACATCGACCGGCGCGAGCGCGTGGGCGGCGCCGACCATGGTCCGCTGCGCGATGGGCTCATCGGCATGCTGCGGTCGGGAGGGCGCTCGCTGCCCATCCTGGATCCGCGGGTATTCATCGCGCGGGGGCTCCTGCGGGAGCTGCCCGCGATGCTCGAGGCCGCGGAGGCCGGGCGGAACGCATGAGCGGAGCGCTCGACCCGCGGCTGCTGGCCCGCGCGCGGGAGGTGGTGGCCAGCATCACTGGCTTTCGCAATGACGCCATCGCCGCCGAGGCGGTGGAGCGCGTCGTCCGCGCGGAGCTGACCCGCGGGCGCACCGCGCCCGACCTGCTGGGCGAGCTGCTCCACCCCGTCTCCCACCTGGGCACCGCGCTGGTGAAGGCCGTCCTGGTGGGGGAGACGTACTTCTTCCGCCACCCGGAGCACTTCCGCTTCATCTCCCACGCGGCCGTGCCCGCGGCGCTCCAGCGTGGCGCCCTGGCCCTGCGGGGCTGGAGCGCGGGCTGCGCGTCCGGCGAGGAGGCGTATTCGCTGGCCGCGTGTCTCCAGGCGTCTTTGCCGCACGGCTTTCCGGTGGAGGTGCTGGGCACGGACCTCCACGAGGCCAGCCTGGAGGCGGCGCGCCGCGCCACCTACGGGACGTGGTCCCGCCGCGAGTCCGCGCCGCGCCTCTTCCCGCTCTACTCGGAGACGGGCGAGCGCGAGGTCGCCATCCTTCCCCCTGTCCGCCGCATCACCACCTTCGCCCAGGCGAACCTGCTGGCGCCGCTGCCCGAGCGCTTCGGCCGCTTCGACTTCATCCTCTGCCGCAACGTGCTGACCTACTTCACTCCCGCCGCGCGTGACGCGGCCATCTCCCTCCTGTCGCGCACGCTCAACCCCGGCGGCTGGTTGTTCCTGGGCGCCGTGGAGGTGGACCGCGTCCCCGCGGGCATGGTCCGCGAGGGGCCGCCGGAGCTGCAGGCCTTCCGCCTCCTCACGCCGGAGGAGCTGAACGCCCGCGCCTCCGCCGCGTCGCGCGCCGCCGCCCGCGCCCATCCGGTGGCGGCGCCGTCCCGCCGTCCGGTGGCGCCGCTGATGCCCGCGCCGGCGCGCGAGGTGCCCGTGGCGCCGCCGCCGCCCACGCGGCTGCACCTGAACGCGCTGGAGCGCATCGAGGAAGGCGACGAGGCGGGCGCGTCCTCCGTGCTGGAGGCCCTGGTCCGCCAGGCGCCGGACTATCTGCCGGGGCTGCTGGAGCTGGCCCTGCTGCGGGAGCGCTCCGGGGCGCGGGAGGGCGCGGTGCCGCTGATGCGCACCCTGCGCTCGCGCGCCGAGCGGCTTCCACCCGACCAACTCGTGGAGGGGCCAGAGGCCCTGCCCGCGCGTTTCTACCAGGCGTCCGCTGACGCCTACCTCAACCAGGGCGCGCTCGAATGAAGGTCACCCCGCGGACGTTGGAAGAGGCCCAGGAGGCCGAGGCGCGCGAGCTGTTGGAGCGGCGCGCGTCCCGCCTGCGAGAGCAGGGGGAGAACACCGTCGAGGAGGCGGTCCACTGGATTGCCGAGTTTCCCCTCGGTGAGGAGCGCTACGCGCTCTCCCTGGAGTCGCTGCGCGCCGCGCTGCCCCTGAAGATGGTGTCGCCGGTGCCGCTGTCGGCGCCGCACGTCGTCGGGGTGCTGCGCTTCCAGGGCCAGGTGCTGGCCGCGCTCAGCCTGGCGTCGCTGCTGGGCGGCCACGGCTGGCGGCAGGACCCGGCGGTGCTGCTGGTGGTGGACCGCGGAGACGGCGAGCTGTGCGCGCTGGACTGCGAGGCCATCCCCCGGCCCACCACGCTGCCCATGAGCGCGGTGGAGGCCGCGCGGGCGCGCGCGGAGGGGGCGGTGATGGAGGTCTTCACGCAGGACCGGCAGCTCATCCACCTCATCGACCTGAAGCGACTGTTCTCCGCCACGCGCGGCACGGGAGCCCGTCATGCCCGTTGATCCGATGCTGCAGGGGCTCGTCGCGGGCTTCGCCGTCGAGGCCCAGGAAGTGGTCCAGAAGGTCACCATGGACCTGCTGGAGCTGGAGCGCGAGGGCCTGGAGATGGACGCCCTCACCAGGCTCTACATCCGGCTGGGCCGTCACCTGCACACCCTGAAGGGGAGCGCCGCCTCGCTGGGCATGCAGGACCTGAGCGACATCGCCCACAAGCTGGAGGACGCGCTCGCCCCGCTGAAGGCCCACCCGCGGAAGATGCCGCGGTCGGTGGTGGACATCCTGCTCCACGGCCTGGACCTCTTCCTGCTCCGCGCGCAGGCCCACGCGGATGGGCGTGGGGACGCGCTGCCAGACCCGGCCGCCGCCCTGGCGCAGCTGGTGGCGGACGCGCCGCCGCCCGACGAGGCCGCGGCCATGGTCGCCGCCTCCGGGGCGGAGGCCGCCGTCGCCGCGCCGGCCGCGCCCGCGGAGCCCGTGTCCGTGCCAGACGCGCTGCCGGAGTCCGCGGACGCGGGCTGGCGGGTGTCGTCGTGGCAGGTGACGTCGCTGATGCGCGAGGTGGAGCGCCTGCGCGAGGTGCGCCTGCGCGTGGAGGAGCGGGGCCGCGAGCTGGAGCGGGTGGCCGTGCTGCTCGCGAAGGAGGGGCTGCTGGCGGAGACGGCGGAGGCGCGCACGGCGCTGTCCGGCACCGCGCGCTCGCTGCGCACCGACGGCGAGGAGACGAGTGACATCGTCGACGCGCTGGAGGACGGCCTCAAGGCCATCACCACGCGCCCGGTGCGCACCATCCTGGACCCGCTCCAGCGCATGGTGCGCGACCTGTCCCGCCAGCTGGGCAAGGAGGCGCGGCTGTCGGTGGTGGGCGCGGAGGTGTCACTGGACCGGCGCCTGCTGGAGAAGCTGCAGGGCGCGCTGGTGCACCTGCTGCGCAACGCCGTGGACCACGGGCTGGAGCTGCCGGCGGACCGCGAGCGCGCGGGCAAGCACCACGAGGGCGCGCTCACCCTGCGCGTGGAGCAGCAGGGCAACCTGCTCTACCTGGAGGCGTCCGACGATGGTGCCGGCATCGACGTGGAGGTGGTGCGCCGCCTGGCCGAGCAGCGCGGCGTCGTCACGCCGGAGGAGACGGCGCGCCTCAACGAGAACCAGCTGCGGGACCTCATCTTCCGGCCCGGCTTCAGCACCCGCACGGACGTGACGGACACGTCCGGCCGCGGCGTGGGGCTGGACGCGGTGCGCGCGTCGGTGGAGGGGCTGCAGGGCCGCATCGAGGTGGCGAGCACGCCGGGGCAGGGCACGCGCTTCATGCTGACGCTGCCCACGGACCTGGGCAGCTCCCCGGTGCTGGTGGTGCGCGTGCTGGAGCAGCTGGTGGGCCTGCCGATGCTGGCGGTGGAGGCCACGCAGCTGGCGCGCGCGGAGTCGCTGCGCCTGGGCAAGCGCCGGGCGCACCTGGAGTACCAGGGGCAGCTGTTGTCGGTGGTGGACCTGGGGGCGCGGCTGGGCCTGCGCGCCCTGGCGCCGCCGGCCGAAGGGCAGCCGCTGCTCATTGTCCAGAGCGGTGGCAAGCGCGTGGCGCTGGTGGTGGACGCGGTGGTGGGGGACAGAGATTTGGTCATCCGCCCGCTGCCCTCGGAGGTGCGCGACGTGCCGGCCTGGCAGGGCGCGGCCACGCTCAGCCGCGGTGAGCTGCTGCTCATCTGCCGCCCGGACTGGCTGGTGACGGAGACGGTGCAGGCGCAGGTGTCGGCGCAGCGGCGCGCGCTGGTGGTGGACGACTCGCTGACCGCGCGGGCGCTGCACCGGGCCATGCTGGAGGCGGGCGGCTTCACGGTGCACCTGGCGGCCAGCGGGGCCCGGGGCCTGGACCGGCTCCAGTCGGACACCTACGACGTCGTCATCTGCGACCTGGACATGGAGGAGATGGACGGCATCCAGCTCATCGCGAAGCTGCGTGAGCGCCCGGAGACGGCGTCGCTGCCCGTCATCCTCGTCTCCGCGCATGACAGCGCGGTGGCGCGTGAGCGGGGCCTGAAGGCGGGCGCGGACGGCTACCTCAGCAAGCGCGAGTGCGCCGCGGGCCGGCTGCTGGCGGAGGTGCTGGACGTCATGAGCCGCCGGGGGAGTCGCGCGTGAGCGACAAGCGGCCCATCCGGGTCCTCGTGGTGGACGACTCGCCCACCATGGCGAACATGCTGACGGCCCTCCTCACGGAGGAGCCGCGCATCGAAGTCGTGGGCCGCGCGGGAGACGGCAACCGCGCCGTGCAGCTGGCGCGCCTCTTGCGCCCCGATGTCATCACCATGGACCTGCTGCTGCCCGGCCTGGATGGACCGGGGGCCATCGCCGCCATCATGTCCCAGTCCCCCGCGCGCATCCTCGTGGTGAGCGCGGTGGCGGAGCAGCGCGGCGTGGACCTGGGCTTCCAGGCGATGAGCGCCGGCGCGCTGGAGCTCATCGGCAAGCCCAACGTGACGAACGCGGAGGAGCTGCGCCGCTGGGGCAAGGAGCTGGCGCACTCGGTGTGCCTGATGGCGGAGGTGCCCGTCATCTCCCGCCGGCCGCGCGCGGCCACCGCGCCGCCGCCGCCCACCGGCGCGCGGGTGGACATCTTCGGCGTGGTGGCCTCCACGGGCGGGCCGCCCGCGCTGGCGGACGTGCTGTCCAAGCTGCCGCGCTCGCTGCCGGTGCCGCTGCTCATCGCCCAGCACATCACCGTGGGCTTCACCCAGGGCATGGTGCGCTGGCTGTCCCAGGTGACGCCGCTGCAGGTGGCCATCGCCAGGGACGGCGAGCGGCTGGAGCCGGGCCGCGTGTACTTCCCGCTGGACGGGAACGACTTGCTGGTGGACGAGGCCGGGCTGGCGCGCCTGCAGCCCAGCCGGGGCGGACCGTGCCCCAGCGGGGATGTGATGCTGACGTCGCTGGCCTCCGCCTTTGGCCGGCGCAGCGGCGGGGTGGTGCTCACCGGCATGGGCGAGGACGGCGCGCGGGGCCTCCTGGCCATCCGCAGGGCGGGCGGCGTCACCTTCTCCCAGGACGAGGCGTCGTCGGTCGTCTTCGGCATGCCGCGCGCCGCGCTGGATGTGAAGGCCACCGACCAGGGCGTGCCCCTGGCCTCGCTGCCGGAGCTCATCCTCCAGAGCTGTACCTTCGCCCCCTTCCGGGGCGGACGCCCCGAGGGAGGTCCCACCCGGTGAGCCCCTCCCGTGCTTGTTTCGCCTGCCCGCCTCCGCGCGGGTGCCGTGCTGACGTCGTTTCCCCGGCGGTGATTCCGTGAGCCTCCCGCAACAATCCTTCGCCTCCCAGTGGTCGCAGCAGTTCCGCCAGTCGCTGGGGCTGGCGCCGAAGTTCGTGCTCGTCACGGCGCTCATCAGCGCGACGGTGGCCACCCTGCTCACCGGCATCGCCACGCGGCGGCTGGAGAGCGACCTGGCGGACAGCTACCTGGGGGCGGGGCGGCACGTGGCCCGCGGGCTGGCGGTGGCGGCGGAGCAGGGCGTGGCGACGGGCGCCAGCGCGCTCCAGCCCATGCTGGACGCCAGCGTGGGCCACTCGGACCTGGCCTATGCCTTCATCCAAGACTCGGCTGGCAACGTGGTGGCCCACACCTTCCCGGACGGCTTCCCGGACGCGCTGAAGGAGGCGGTCGCCACCGCGGGCGCGGGCGCGGTGCTGGAAGCGGACGCCGGGGGCCGCCGCCTGCGCGCCATGGACGTGGTGGCGCCGGTGGCCGGTGGCCGGCTGGGCTCGGTGCACGTGGGCGTGTCCAGGGACCACATTGACGGGCTGGTGTCCGCGCTGCGGGTGCGGATGGTGGGCTTCGCGGCGCTGCTGGTGGCCCTGGGCGTGGCGGTGTCCGCGCTGTTCGGCCGCAGCATCGTCGGGCCGCTGAAGAGCCTGACGGAGGTGGCCGGCCACATCGTGGAGTCCGGCGACTTGACGCGCCCCATCCAGGTGAAGAGCGGCGACGAGGTGGGCCGGCTGGCCAGCTCCTTCTCTCAGATGGTGGCGCGGCTGCGCGAGGTGACTGTCAACCTCCAGCAGGCGGCCGTGGCGCTCACCCAGTCCACCGAGCACTTGAATTCGTCTTCCACGGAGCAGGCGCAGACCATCTCCCGGCAGGCCGCGGCGCTGCAGGAGACGCAGGTGACGGCGCAGGAAATCAAGCAGACCTCCATGCTGGCCGCGCAGAAGGCGGAGAGCGTGCTGTCGGTGGCCGAGCGCGCCGACACGCTGGCCAAGTCCGGCGAGGCGTCGATTGAGCTCACCATGGCGGGGCTCAACGACATCCGCGCCCAGGTGGGGGAGATTGCCCAGAAAATCGTCGAGCTGGGCGAGCGCACGCAGCAGATTGGCGGAATCACCCAGACGGTGAAGGACCTGGCGGACCAGTCCAACATGCTGGCGCTCAACGCCGCCATCGAGTCCGTCCGCTCCGGCGAGCACGGCAAGGGCTTTGGCGTGGTGGCGCGGGAAATCCGCGCCCTGGCGGACCAGTCCATCGAAGCTACCACGCGCGTGCGCGAGCTGCTGGACGACATCGCCAGCCAGGTGGCGTTGGCGGTGCGAATCACGGAGCGCGGCGCTGAGCGCATGGAGTCGAGCCTGGCCCAGGTGCGCACCAGCGGGCAGAACCTGCGGGAGCTGTCCTCCATCGTCCAGGACAACGCCGCCGCCGTCCGGCAGATTGCCGCCGCCGTCAGCCAGCAGAACGTGGGCATCAACCAAATCACCCTGGCGGTGAACGACTTGTCCAAGATGATGGATGAGACGGTGGCCCGCATCGGCTCCACCGGCGAGGCCGCCACCACGCTGCAAATCGTCTCCGAGCAGCTCTCCAGCGCGGTGAAGAGCTACCGCGTCGAGTAGCGCTCCGGACGGACGAAGGCCCCGGCTCCCTCGGGAAGGGGACCGGGGCCTTGTCATGTCAGCCGCTGGCGCGGCCAGACGCTACGCCACGGCGGCGGCGGCGGGCTGCGTGCGCAGCTTGAGGCTTTCGCCGTCCACGTCGTAGTGGGCGGTGCCGCCATGCTTCAGGTCCCCGAAGAGGAGCGCCTCGGCGAGCGGCTTCTTCAGCGAGTTGTCCACCAGCCGGGCCATCGGCCGCGCGCCGAAGGCCGGGTCGTAGCCGTGCTCGGCCAGCCACGCGCGGGCGGCGGGCGTCAGCTCCAGCTTCACCTTCTTCTCGTCCAGCATCTTCTGGAGCAGGCGCACTTCCTTGTCCACCACCTTGAGGATGACCTCGGGCGGCAGGCCGGAGAAGAGAATCCACCCGTCCAGGCGGTTGCGGAACTCCGGCGTGAAGGTGCGCTCAATCGCCTTCTTCGCGCGGCTGGCGTCCACGGGCTTGGCGAGGTCGCCGAAGCCAATGGCCTTGGTGCTCATCTCCTGGGCGCCCGCGTTGGTGGTGAGGATGAGGACGATGTTGCGGAAGTCGGCCTTGCGGCCGTTGTTGTCCGTCAGCGTCGCGTGGTCCATCACCTGGAGCAGGATGTTGAAGAGGTCCGGGTGGGCCTTCTCGATTTCATCCAGCACCACCACCGCGTAGGGGTGCTTGCGCACGGCGTCCGTGAGCAGGCCGCCCTGGTCGAAGCCGACGTAGCCCGGCGGCGCGCCGATGAGCCGGCTCACCGTGTGCTTCTCCGAGTACTCGCTCATGTCGTAGCGCAGGAACTCCACGCCCAGCGACTGCGCCAGCTGCTTGGCCAGCTCCGTCTTGCCCACGCCCGTGGGGCCGGAGAAGAGGAACGAGCCAATGGGCTTCTCCGGCGCGCGCAGGCCGGAGCGGGCCAGCATGATGGCGCTGACCAGGTCCTTGATGGCCGAATCCTGCCCGAAGATGACGCCCTGGAGGTCCTTCTCCAGGCTCTGGAGCTGCACGCCCTCGCTGGCGGACACGCTCTTGGCGGGGATGCGCGCCATCTTCGCGACGACGGCCTCCACGTCCGCGCCGCTGACGGTGTTGGAGCGCTGGCCCTCCGGCTTGAGCCGCTCGGCCGAGCCCGTCTCGTCGATGACGTCGATGGCCTTGTCCGGCAGGAACCGGTCGTTGATGTGCTTGGCGGACAGCTCCGCCGCCGCGCGGATGGCCTCGGGCTGGTACTTCACCCCGTGGTGCTCCTCGTAGCGGCTCTTCAGCCCCTCCAGGATGAGGATGGTGTCCTCGACGGAGGGCTCGCTCACCTCCACCTTCTGGAAGCGGCGGGACAGGGCCCGGTCGCGCTCGAAGGCGGACTTGTACTCCTGGTATGTCGTCGACCCGATGCAGCGCAGCCGCCCGCTGGCCAGCGCGGGCTTGAGCAGGTTGGACGCGTCCATGGAGCCGCCACTGGTGGCGCCCGCGCCGACGATGGTGTGGATTTCGTCGATGAAGAGGATGGCGTTGGGCTGCTCCTTCAGGGCCTTGAGCACGCCCTTGAGCCGCTCCTCGAACTGGCCGCGAAACTTGGTGCCCGCCAAGAGCGCGCCCATGTCCAGCGAGTAGACGACGGCGTCCTTCAGCACCTCCGGCACGCGGCCTTCGTGGATGTGCAGCGCCAGCCCTTCCGCGATGGCCGTCTTGCCCACGCCCGCCTCACCCACGTAGAGCGGGTTGTTCTTCCGGCGGCGGCAGAGCACCTGGATGGTGCGCTCCAGCTCCTTCTCTCGGCCGATGAGCGGGTCGATGCGCCCCTCCTGGGCCTCGATGTTGAGCTGCACCGTGTAGGCCTCGAGCGGGCTCTTCTTCGGGGCCTCTGCCTCGTCGTCGTCGCCCATGGGGGCGGCGTGGCCGGCGCTCTCCTCGCCTTCACCCTCACCCTCGCCGTCCTTGGTGACGCCGTGGGAGATGTAGTTGAGCAGGTCCAGCCGGGTGACGCCCTCCTGCTGGAGCAGGTAGAGCGCGTGGCTCTCGTCCTCGCGGAAGAGGGCCACCAGCACGTCTCCACCGTCGATGAGCTTCTGCTCGGCGGACAGCGCGTGCATGGCGGCGCGGTGGAGCACCCGCTCCACGCCGATGGTCTGCTGCGGCTCTGCGTCCACGCCCTCCGGCAGGCGTTCAACCGTCTCCTCCAGGAAGGAGACCAGGCGCTCCTGGAGTTGCTTCACGTTGGCGCCGCACCCCTTCAAGACCTCGCGCGTGCGCGCGTCCCGGGTGAGCGCCAGGAGCAGGTGCTCCAGCGTCAGGTACTCGTGGCGCATCTTCCGCGCCTCGTCCAGGGCGGTGCGGAAGCTGGCCTGCAACTCTTTGGCAATCAGCGGTCCTGCCACGTTTCAACCTTCCTCGGGTTCCATGGAGAGCCGCAGCGGCATGTCGTTCTCCTGCGCCGCGGCCTCCACCGTCTGAATCTTCGTTTCGGCGACGTCGTACGTATAAACGCCGGCCACCCCGACACCGTTGTAATGAACGTGCAGCATGATCTGCACGGCATCCGTCTCCGACTTGTGGAAGACCTCCTTGAGCACGGCCACGACGAACTCCCGGGTCGTGTAGTTGTCGTTGTGCAGGAGCACCTTGTAGAGCGGCGGTTTCTTGAGCTTCTGCTTGGGGGCGGACTCCGTGATGACGGAGGTGTCGTGCTCATGCTTCTGCGCCATAAGTCGTTCGGACTCCCTTTGCTGAACGGGCGGGGGATTTTCAGTCCCCCTCCTTGAAACCAGTCTCCGCCCGCCACTGGGGCAGGCCTCCTTCGACGGCTGCCCGCTCGTGGGCCAGGAAGCCGCGCACGGCCTTGTCCATGCCCGGGTGGAGGAGCAGGTGCGCACTGTACGTGAGGTGTGGCTCGAAGCCCCGGGTGAGCTTGTGCTCTCCCCCCGCGCCCGGCTCGAAGCGCTCCATCCCGGAGGTGATGCCCTCCGAGAGTGGGTGGTACAGGCAGACGTTGAAGTGAAGGAAGGGGTGCTCCTCGAAGCAGCCCCAATAACGGCCATACAGAACGTTGGCACCCCTGAAGTTGAAGGCACCGGCCACCAGCCGGCCTTCCCGGCGGGCCTCCACCCACTCGCAGCGGTGCCGGAAGCGGGCGAGCATGCGCGCGAAGAAGTCCGGGGTGAGGAAGCGCTGGCCCCACGGATACTTGTCCACCGTGGCGGCGTACAGGCGGTGGACGGTGTCCGCGTCCACGTCCGCCAGCGCCTCCCCGCGCAGGGTGCGGACCTCGATGCCGTGCTCAGTCAATGCCCGCAGCTCCCGGCGCAGCTGGTTGCGGCGCTTGGCGTGGAAGCGGGCGAGGAAGTCCTCCAGCGTCCGGTAGCCCCGGTTACGCCAGTGGTACTGCACGCCCAGCCGCACGGCGAAGCCCTGGGCCTCCAGGACGGGCAGCTCCTCCTCGGTGGAGAACAGGACGTGGACGCCGGACAGGCGCTCGGCGCGGGCGAACTCCTGGGCGGCGGCGTACAGCTCCGCCTCGCGCGCGGCGCGGTCCTCGCCCGGGGCCACCAGCACGCGGCGCCCGGTGGCGGGGGTGAAGGGGACGGCGAGCACGAGCTTCGGGTAGTAGCGCAGGCCGGCGCGCTCGGCGGCGGTGGCCCAGGGGCTGTCAAAGACGAACTCCCCGTCGCTGTCGTCCTTGAGATAGGCGGGCGCGGCGGCCACCAGGCGCGAGCCGCGCCAGAGCGTCAGGTGCCGGGGGTGCCAGCCCCGCGCCGGCACCGCGCAGCCGCTCTCCTCCAGCGCGGCGAGGAACGTCCACTCCAGGAACGGCGTGGCCCGTGCGTCCACCAGCGCGTCCCACGTGGCGCGGGGGACGTCGGTGAGGGCGCGCAGGATGCGCAGCGTGGTGGGGAGCGGTGTCGACATCGTCGGAGCCTGGGCCAGGGCGAGCCTATAACGATGCGTACCCGCTGCTGCCACGCCTGTCCGGGCGCTACTTCCCGCGAGTCAGCTCCGCGGCGAGGAAGCGTCCGGCTTCCGCCAGTCCTTCCTCCCCCCGGCGGCGGCCCTCGTCCGATTCCATGACCCGCCGCGCGGCGTCACCCGCGGTGCCCACCTCCAGGTCCACCAGGATGAAGAAGGCGCTGAGCGCGGGGCCCACGGGGGCGATGCGTCCCGGCCGCTGGGGCCGCTCACTCAGGGTGGCGGCCACCTTCTCCACCAGCCCGTCGTCGGTGAGCCGCTTCGCCTTGCCGCGCATGGCGGTCCACGCGGCGTCCAGCAGCGCGGGCAGCATCCGTCCGGAGAGCGCGCTGGACAGCCGCTGCGCCGCTTCTTCCTCATCAATGGCGTGGGCCTGCGCGTAGGTGGGGACGAGCTTCGCCACCACCACGGCGCGGGTGGCGAGGTGGGCGAGTCTGGGCGGGTAGGACACGCGGGGCTCCGGGGCAGGGCTGGCGGGCTACCAGCGCACGAACAGACGCTACCCCCCGCTGCTGCGCTCCTCCACGAGGATTCGAGGCCGCTGGAGCCCCCGCGCGAACAACCCCTCGGACACGCTGGCGGGCGCGTGGGGCCGTGGAAGAGGCATGCCCTCAGTCTACGCAGAATCCACTATGAGTTCATGTATTGCTTGAATTACGGATTGATTCCGGAGTGGAGTGGAGGCGCGGGGGCGATTGCCAGTCCGCGAGCCGGGTTGCTATGGGGCCGCGAGCGCCTTAGAGGAGTCGTCCAAGGAGAATTGAATGTCGGTGAACATCCAGCTCGAGTGGACCCCGAACCCCAGCACGCTGAAGTACGTGGTGGACCGGCGGTTGTTGGCCGGCGGGGCGGTGAACTTCACGAACCCCGAGGACGCCCAGGCGAAGTCCCCGTTGGCGCGCAAGCTGATGGACGTGCGCGGCGTCACGGCGGTGATGATTGGCACCAACTTCGTGACGGTGACGAAGGGGGAAGAGGGCGAGTGGGACGAACTCAATGACGAGGTCATGTCCACGTTGGACACCCACCTGACGGCCAACGAGCCGGTGGTGGACGAGGCGGCGCTGGCGGCGGCCCGCGAGTCGGCGGGACAGGCCGGTGGTGGCACGGTGGAGGGGCGCATCCAGGACATCCTGGACAGCGAAATCCGCCCGGCGGTGGCCATGGACGGTGGTGACATCACCCTGGACCGCTTCGAGGACGGCATCGTCTACCTGCACATGAAGGGCTCGTGCGCGGGCTGCCCGTCGTCCACGGCGACGCTGAAGATGGGCATCGAGGGGCGCCTGCGGGAGATGATTCCCGAGGTCCTCGAAGTGGTGTCCGTCTGAGGCGCAACGTCAAGGCCTCGCAGGTCCGGCGGGAGCTGCTGCCGGACCAGTCCCCCGCGCTGCTGCGCGAGCTGCACCTGCTCACGCGCGAGGGGCACCTCAACGCGGACGCGCTGCGCAAGCTCAAGCAGGTGAACCACCTGATGGGCCTGCTGCGCCCCGCCGTGGAGGATGTCCAGGCGCGCCACCCGGACACGGTGCTGGTGGACGCGGGCAGCGGCAACGCCTACCTGGGCTTCGTCCTCTACGAGCTGTTCCTCAAGGGCGCCGCCAGCGGCACGCTGCTGTCCATTGAAGGTCGGCCGGACCTGACGGAGCGGGCCCAGGGCCGCGCCCAGCGGCTGGGCTTCACGCGGATGCAGTTCCAGACGGCGCACATCGACACGGCGCGGTACCCGGAGCGCATCCACCTGCTGATGGCGCTGCACGCGTGTGACACGGCCACGGATGATGCGCTCGTCGCGGCCATCCGCCATGGCGCGGACCACGTCGCGGTGGTGCCGTGCTGCCAGGCGGAGGTGGCCGCGCAGCTCAAGGAGAAGCGCCCCGTCGTGGCCAGCAGCGGCAGCATGTCGCTGCTGTACGCGCACGCCTGGCACCGGCGCGAGTTCGGCTCGCACCTGACGAACGTCATCCGCGCGCTGACGCTGGAGGCCTTCGGCTACCAGGTGACGGTGACGGAGCTGACGGGCTGGGAGCACTCGCTGAAGAACGAGCTGATTCTGGGGCGCCGCGTGCACCGGGAGAACCGGCGCGCGCGCGTGCAACTGGAGCGGCTGCTGGCGGAGACGGGCGTGAATCCCAAGCTGACGCGCGAGCTGGGCGTGAAGCCCGCGGCGGCGGCCGTGGAGCCTGTCTCCGCGCCGGAGCCGGAGGCCCCTGAGGCCTCCGAGCCGGTGGAGGCTTCGGACGTCTCCGGCGCGTGAGCCGCACCGCGTCGCGGTGACTCCACGGAGCGCGAGGCTGGCGGTCGAGACGCCCGAGGTCAGAAGGGCGCCGGCCGCTCCAGCGTGATGCGCTGTCCCGTGACAGGGTGCTGGAACGACAGGGCCTCCGCATGCAGGTGCAGCCGGGGCCCTGGATGGCCGTAGAGGCGGTCGCCAACAATGGGGGCGCCCAGGCCGAGCGGATGGGCCGCGTGGACGCGCAGTTGGTGTGTCCTGCCGGTGAGCGGGAAGAGGGCCACCTTCGTGCGGCCGTGGCTGCGTTCAAGGACATGCCACTCCGTCACCGCGGGCTTGCCGTGCACGGGGTCGTGAATCTGCCGGGGCCGGTCGTCCAGGTCCACGCGCATGGGAAAGTCGATGGTGCCGCGCTCGCCCCGGACGTTGCCGTCGACCCAGGCCACGTAGCGCTTGTGCACCTCGCGCCCGGCGAACTGGCGCTGCAAGGCCGCGTAGGTGCGCGCGTCCTTGGCCGCGACGAGCAGCCCCGACGTGTCCAGGTCGAGCCGGTGCGCGAGCATCATCCCCGCCGCTTCCGCAGACCGCGCGCGCAGCCGGGCCAGCACCGAGTCCTCCACCGAGACGTCCTTCGCGGGCACGGAGAGCAGGCCCTCCGGCTTGTCCACCACCACGAGCCATTCGTCCTCGAAGACGATGGGCAGCCCTCGTGACGACAGCACGGGCACCGCGAAGGGCTGGGGCGCGGAGACGGGGAGGCCGTCCAGCATGTACGGCAGCAGCGGCCCGCACTTGTCCTTGCAAGCGGGGTAGTACGCGCCGGCGGCCCGGCCTCCCGCGGGAGGAGGAGCCCCCCACCAGAACTCGGCGAGCGCGAGCGGACGGAAGCCCTGGGTGAGGGCCCGCGCCAGGAGCTTGGGCCCGGCGCAGTCCGCCGCGCCTGATGGGGGCTCGCCACCGGCGTAGAGGCCGCGCAGGTGACGGTGTTCTCCTCGTGCGTTGGGCACCACGTAGGTGTCGTGCAGGCGCTTCATCAGCGCGCGGCAGACGATGCGCCGCAGTCGCTCCATGGCGCGAAGCCGCCGCTCCATGCGGGCCCGCCGGGGCGCGAGCGCCCGCTGCGCCTCGTCATGTTCCGCGTCCAGTCCGCGCAGCTCCGCTTTGTCCCCCCGGCTGTCCTGGTCGAGCGCATGCAGCGCCGCCCGCTTCGCCTCCTCACTCAGTGCGTCGGAGGCCATGACCTCCGCGCGCCTCGCATGACGCTGCTTCTTCCGGGCGTCGTGTGTGGCGCGCAGCGCCGCGCGGGCCTCGGTGTGGCGCGCTTGCAACGCGTCGTGCGCGGTCAGGATGGAGGCGCGCTCGGGGGACTGGCGGAAGGACGCCTCACGGGCCATCAGGCGCTTGACCAGGGCGTCGCCCGCGGGCTCCAGCCGCTCGCGCTCGTCACGGTCGAAGAGGGGCGGCACGAAGCCGGGGAGGTCCCACCGCCCGCACAGCATGCCCGAGAAGGCGCGGAGGAAGCCGACGCGTCCGTCAGGCGCCTGGACCACGAGGACGCCGAACATCTTTCCACCCTCGGACGTGTCGAGGCACGAGGCCGCGAGTCCAGGCGCGCCATGGCCTGCCCGGAGCTCTCGCTGGAGCCACTCCGCCGCCCGGCGGGCCAGCGCGTGGGGCGCGCCCTCATCGAAGGGGTTTGGGAAGCTCCCGGGGAGCTCGTCCGCGAGGGGCTTCGGCTCGAAGGGCGTGAACCACGTTTCCACAGGCCCGCGTTACCACGGCACGGCGGCGCGGCGCATCCGGACGGCCGTCTTCATGGGCGTTCCACCCCTCGCGCCGTGGCGGCAGCCTGGTCCTCACGTCGCCCCCCGTCCCGACAGCAGCAGCCTGCACTTGAGCCCGCCGTTGCGCACCGGAAGGCTCGTCGCCCCCGTCAGCCCCAGCGCCTTCAGCAGCGCCGCCTCATCCGGAAGGATGACCGCCGCGCGCCACCCCGCGAAGCCCTGGCGCAGCGTGTTCCCCAGGGCCCGGTACAGCGCGGGCAGGTCCTCGGCTTCGCCCACGCGCTTGCCGTAGGGCGGATTCACCACCACCAGCCCCGGGCCCTCCACGGGCGCCTTCAGCGTCCGCGCGTCCTGCCGCTCCAGCGCGAGCGTCACCCCCGCGCGCCGGGCATTGCGACGCGCCGTCCCCAGCGAGCCCGCGTTGAGGTCGTAGCCATGAAGCGCCGCTCCTGGCGCGGGCAGCGCGTCCGCCTCCGCGCGCGCCTTGCGCCCGGCCCAGGCCTGGGCATCGAAGGAGGGGAAGGACTCGAAGGCGAAGGCGCGCAGCAGCCCCGGCGCCCGGCGCATGGCCATCCACGCGGCCTCCACCAGGAAGGTGCCCGAGCCGCACATCGGGTCCACCAGGGGCTGTGTGCCGTCGTAGCCCGCCAGCCGGAGGATGCCCGCCGCCAGCGTCTCACGCAGGGGCGCGCGGCTCACTTCCTGGCGGTAGCCGCGGCGGTGTAGCGCATCCCCGCTGGTGTCGGCGCTCACGGTGAACGCGTCACCCTCCACCCGCACCAGCAACGTCAGGCCCGGGCCTCCGCCCTCTTCATCGAGCGGCCCCGCGCGCTCCACCGAGGGCACGTTCCACGCATACGCCGCCGCGGAGAGCACCACGTCGGCGCCTGGCACGGGGGAGCGGGTCAGGCTCACCGACAGCTTCGGGGGCGAGCGCCCATCCCAGACATGAGACAAGTCCAACTCGGCCAGCCGGTCCGAAAGGGTGTCGGAGTCACCCGCGCGGAAGGTACCCACGCGCAGCAGCACCCGGCTGGCGCAGCGAAGGCGCAGGTTGGCGTCCTGGTGCAGGCCGGCCGGGCCTTCCAACTCCACGCCACCGTCCACGCGGCGGGGCCTCCAGCCCAGCGCGGAGGCCTCTGCCTCCAGGGCGGGCTCCAGGCCGGGGAGGGTGGAGACAAAGAGCTGTTCGTCGGTGCGGGCGCGTGTCACGGGAGCGTCCATTGTCCGCGTCCCGGCGCGCGCCGCAATGCTTCATTCAGGACGCGGGCGCGGAAGGCCGCTCCCAGTCCGGGGCCGGAGCCGGCTGCGCGGGGGCCTCCGCGTAGAAGCCGCGGTACTCGGGCGGCAGCAGCTCCGCCACCCGGCGCATCATCGCATCCACCAGCGCCTGTCGCGGGTCCTCGGCGCCCGCCACCTCGACCTCCAGCGCCTCCACGCGGAAGGGCGGGCCGAAGCGCACGAAGACGTCGGCGTTGAAGAGCCGCTCGCCGCCCATGTCCGAGTCGTTGATGGGCATCAGCTTCTCCGTGCCCTGCAGCGCCACCGGCACCACCGGCACGCCCGCGCGTTTGGCTATCAGCGACAGGCCCTTCTTCGCCTGGGTGAGCGTGCCCGTGCGGCTGCGCGCGCCCTCCGGGAAGATGAGCACCGACTTGCCGGCCTTGAGCGTGTCCAGCGCCCGCCGCATCGCCTCGATGTCGGGCGAGTTGGGCTTGATGGCGATGGTCTCCATCGTCTCCGCGGCCAGGCGCGTCATCACCGTGCTCTTCAGCTTCACCCCGGCCAGGAAGACGACCTTGCGCGGCCGGAAGGCCCGGTCCAGCGTGAAGCCGTCCGCGTTGGACAGGTGGTTGCAGAGAAAGAGACAGGGTTGGTCCGGGATGTTCTCCCGCCCCAGGACCTTCTCGTTCGCCAGGGTGTCCCAGACGCCGTCCATCAACGCGCGGACCACCTGCTGGCGGGCGCCTTCCGGCAGCTTGGACATCAGGAAGAAGAGAATGCGCAGCACGTGTCGGTCGCCTCTGAACGTTCCACCCGCAGATGTAGTTCCAACCAGTGTCGCGCGTCAGCCCCTCTCTTGTCCCGGCGCCTCGCCTGCCGGGCGGCCCGTCGTACAGCCAACGCTCATGTGGGACTGGGGGGCGGGACGGTTTTTCCTTCCCCTCTTCCCACCCTCCATGCGGGTTGGTTATGGGAGGGCGCATGAGTCTGGTCGAAGCCCGCGCGTCGCGCGCCAGGAAGCCCGTGGAATACGAGGTCACCGTCGACCATGTGCGGATGGACACGCACGACACGGCGACGCTGTTCCTGGATTTCGGCGGAGTCCCGCTGGACTACAAGGCCGGGCAGTTCCTCAACATCGACCCGCACCAGTTCCCAGCCCTGGGCCGCCTGTCGGCCTACCTCCAGGCGCAGAAGGGGCGGAAGGAGCCGCAGCGCTCCTATTCGCTCGCCTCCGCGCCACACGAGCCGCTGGTGGCCATCACCGTGAAGGACGAGGAGTTCATCCCCGGCCTCACCCGCTACCCGCCGCTCTTGTCGCCCTACCTCGTGCATGGCCGGCTCACCGGCGCGCGGATGAAGGTGATGGCCTTCATGGGGCCCTACGTGCTGCCGGAGGACGTGGAGACGCGCACGGAGCACGTCGTCCACCTGGTGGCAGGCTCCGGCGCGGTGCCCAACTTCGCCATCCTCAAGGACGCGCTCCACCGGGGGCTGAAGCTGCGCCACACCTTCCTCTTCTCCAGCAAGACGTGGGGGGATGTGCTGTTCGGCGACGAGCTGGCCGCCCTGGAGCGCCAGCACCCCGGCCGCGTGCGCGTGGTGCACACGCTCACCCGAGAGACGGACGAGTCCCGCTTCGGCGCCGCCGTGCGGAAGGGCCGCATCCACCAGGCCCTGCTGGAGGAGCTGATTCAGGACCGGGACACATGCCTGGTGTACGCCTGCGGCCCGGCGATTACGCCGTGGGACCGGCGCAAGGCGCTGGAGACCCGCACGCCCTCCACGCCGCGCTTCATGGAGACGGTGCTGGGCCACCTCCACGCGCTGGGCATCGAGGACAAGCGAATCAAACGGGAGACATACGGCTAGGCGCTCGCGGCAGCCACAGCTCGAAGCGAGCGCCGCCGCGAGGCCGGCTGCTGGCGCGCACGCTGCCCTCGTGTGCCAGCACCACGCGCTGGACGATGGCCAGCCCCAGGCCCCGTCCATTGGCGCGGGTGAGGAAGAAGGGCTGGAAGACGCGCTGCGGGTCCACGTCGGGAATGCCGGGCCCTTCGTCCTCCACCACCAGGCGCACGCCGCCGTCCGCGGGCTCCACCGTCAACCGCACCTTGCCGCCCTCGGGTGAGGCCTGGACGGCGTTGCGCACCAGGTGCGTCACCGCCAGTTGAAGCAGCGTCTCGTCGCCTTCGAGCGAGGGCGTCTCCGCGGCCTCGTCCACGCTGAAGCGCAGCGTGGGCGCGTCCGGCGGGCCATGCATCTGCCCCAGCGCGCGGCGCACCAGCTCGCCCAGTTGCACGGGGCGGGGGCGCGGCTCCAGCGGACGCACCACGTCCAGCAAGTCCCGGACGATGTCCTCCAGCCGGATGGCCTCCTCCTCCAGCATGCCCACCGCGGCCTGTCCCGTGGGCCCCAGGTGGGCCTCGCGGCGCAGCACCGCGACCGCGTTGAGGATGGCGCCCAGAGGGTTGCGGACCTCGTGGGCCACGACGCCCGCGGCCTCGCCCAGCACCTCCAGCCGCTCGCGCGCGACCAGCTCGTCCTGGAGCCGGGACACTTCCTCCAGCCGCACCGCGGACGTCTGGTGGTGGCGCACGTTCTCCAGCGCGCCGCCGACCAACTGCGCGAACAGCTCCAGCGTGCTGGCGCCCGCGGGGGTGAGGGCGGGGCCCTGCACGGAGAGCACGCCGAACGGATGCCCGTCCACGAGGATGGGCGCGTCCAGCCCGCGCAGGTCCGGCGGATGCAGCTGGCACACGGGGCTCCCCCCGTTGGCGGGAGGCGGGAAGCGCGTCACGCCGAGCATGTCGTGGTGGAAGGCCGCCTTGCGCCGCTCGAGCACCTCCAGGAAGTGCGGCAGCGCGGCGCTCGGAATGCGCACGTCCGCCAGGGGCATGCCGTAGAGCTGCTCGGCCTCGGCCACGATGAAGGGGCTCTGCCGCAGGGGCCCGTACCGGAAGGCGTCGCCGTCCACGGAGATGACGGACACGGAGAAGCCCTGGCGGAAGATGGCGTCCACGGCCGTCTCCAGCACCGAGCGCTCGTCGCGGCAGCGCAGCATCGTCGCGGCGGCCGCCACCAACGCCTCCGTGAGGCGCCGCACCGAGTCCTCCGCTTCCGCCTCCATCATCACCACCACCCGCTCGTCCGGGTGCGCTCCGGGCGCGTGCCTCAGGGCCAATGTGCGCTGGGGGCCGTTCACCGGCTGGACGCGCACCCACACGGGGCCTTCTGGCAGCGGCCCACCCCGGATGAGGGATTCGTACAGCGGCTCCACCCAGCCGCGCTCCTCGGGCACGAAGCGGCGGATGCTCTCGGAGAGCGAGAGGGCTTCCAGCTCCGCCGCCGGAACGCCCAGCAGGGTAGCGAGCGCCGCGTTGACCCGTAGCACCTGTTCGCCGCGGATGAGCGCGGTGGGGAGGGGCATCGCTTCGAACAGCCGGTATTCGGCGGAGGCGGTGGACACGGCGGTCATCCTCTGAGTCCACCGCACCGTCCGCAAGGGAACTTCAGCGGAGCCGGCGGCGGCGGACGCAATGGGTTCTCCCGCACCCCGTATGGAAGGGCGAGGGGCAACACTCGGAGGGAACGACGATGAACTTCATGAACCTGATGGACCGCGATGACTTGGAGTTGAAGGCTGTCATGGCCGTGATGGCGGCCTTCGTGATGATGGGCGCCGTCTTCCTGGGACAGATGCTGTAGCGCCTGGTGTCAGGGCTTCTTCTTCAGGTCCTTCGCGCGAGCCAGATACTGCTGCACGAACTCCTTCTCCTCCTGGCGAAGGTGGCTCAGTCGCAACCCGTAGCCGCGCGGGTTCTTTCCGTCCTCCAGCGAGTTCTCCCAGATGACGGAGCTGCGGAGCGTCAGCACCCGGGGCGGCTCATCGAAGCGCAAGGTGAGCTCCACCAGCGTCCCCAGCCGCAGCGGCTTGTCCGTGGCGATGAACAGTCCGCCCGATGACAGGTTGATGATGCGGTGGTCGGTGAAGATGCCCGCGTTCTGCAGCGTCACCTTCACGTCCGCGTGGATGCGGTCGTCCGAACGCCGCTCCAGGCCGACGAACTCCGCGCTGGAATAGGTGGGCGCCGCCGCGGCCCGGCGCATGGCTGGCGCGGGCGGCGGTGGAGATGGCGGCGGCGGGGCGGGCGGCGGCGGGGCAAGGGGGGCCCGCGCCATCACCGGCGCGGCCTGCACGGCGCGCGGCGGTGGAGCGGCGGGCACGACGGGCGCTCGCACCGCCGAGGGGGCCGCGTGCACCACCGGCGGGGGCCGGGGCGGCGCGGCGGGCACGACGGGCGGCGGCGGGCGGGGGGCCTGCGCCGCCTGCGTCCAGGTGGCCTCCGCTTCGCGCATGCGGCGCGACAGGAAGTCGAAGATTTCCGCCGACACCTTCTTCAGCTCCGGATGCGTGTCCGGCGACACGTGGTCCGGCGTGAAGCGCTTGGCCATGCGGAAATAGGCCAGGCGCAGCTCATCCAGGTTGGCGGTGGGCTTGAGGCCAAAGACTTCATGGGCTGGCAGGCTCTGCATGGCGCGCATCTGCGCGCGCAGGCGCTCGGCTTGCTGCAGCTCCAGGGAGGGCGAGGGCCGCTCGCTGGCGAACAAGTCGCGCAGTTCGGGCAGCTCCGGCAGGGCGACCCAGTTCGTCCCATCCCGCGAGGCGCGCACCGCGGCCTTCAAGCGTCCGGAGGAAATCAGCTCCCGCAAGGCCTGGAGCGCCAGGGGCCCCAGCACACGTCCGAGATTGTCCGCGACCCAGTAACCGACAGCAGAAGACGACACGCAGACACCCCGGGGGTCAGTGAGCCAGCGCCTGGCGCACTGCCGAGGCGATCTCTAGCGGATGGAAGGGCTTGCCCACGAAGCCCACGGCGCCTGCCGCCATGGCCTGCTCCACGACGGGCTCCGCGTCCATGCTGCTGATGACCAACACACGCGTGGTGGGCGACACCGTCTTGATGGCGCCCAGGACCTCCAGTCCACTCTTCTTCGGCATGAACAGGTCCAGGAACATCACCGCGGGCTGCTCCCGCGCGGCCACGGCCAATCCTTCCTCGCCGTCCGCGGCCTCGAGCAGCCGCAGCTCGATGCCCGTGTCGGCGATGACGTCCTTGAGGATACGGCGCACGAAACTGTCGTCATCGACGAGCAGCAGGGTCGGGGTGTCGGACATGGCCATGGATGATACTTGGACCGCGCAACATCCGCGCGGGGACATGGCACGCCTGCCCGTCTTTTTGGGTTAAGGGGTGCGCATGTCCACCGACAACGCTCTCTCACACTTCGAGTCGAAGAAGCAGACGTACCTGGAGGACCTCAAGTCCCTCGTCCGCATTCCCAGCGTCTCATTTCCTGGCTTCGATGCGACGCAGGTACGTCGCAGCGCGGAAGCGACCGCGCGGCTGCTGAAAGACCGTGGTTTTGAAAACGTTCAGCTACTCGAAATCGAGGGCACGCACCCCTACGTCTACGGCGAGGTGCTCAAGGCGCCCGGCAAGCCCACGTTGCTGCTCTACGCGCACCATGACGTGCAGCCCGCGGGTGACGCGGCGGCGTGGAAGAGCCCTCCATTCGAACCGGTGGAGCGTGATGGCCGGCTGTACGGCCGCGGCTCGGCGGACGACAAGGCGGGCATCGTCGTGCACACGTCCGCGGTGGAGTCGTGGCTGAAGGGCGCGGGGGCGTTGCCGCTCAACGTGAAGGTCATCATCGAGGGCGAGGAGGAGATTGGCAGCAACTTCCTGGGCGCCTTCCTCCAGAAGCACGCGGCGCTGCTGAAGGCGGACGCCATCGTCCTCACCGACACGTCCAACTTCGACACCGGCCTGCCGTCCATCACCACCGCGCTGCGCGGGCTCGTCACCGTGGACGTGGAGGTGCGGGCGCTGCGACAGGCGGTGCACTCGGGCATGTGGGGTGGGCCGGTGCCGGACCCCGTCATGGCGCTGTGCCGCATGCTGGCCACGCTGACGCACGCGGATGGCTCCATCGCCGTCGAAGGAATCCGCGAGCGCGTGAAGCCGCTGACGGACGCGGAGCGTCAGAGCATCCAGTCCCTGCCCGGAGACGAGGCGCACTTCCGCGCGCAGTCCGGCCTGTTGCCGGGCGCGCAGGTGCTGGGGGGCGGGGCGCATCCGTGGGAGCTGAACTGGCGCCAGCCGAGCATCGCCATCAACGCCATCCAGGCCAGCAGCCGCAAGGACGCGCGCAACATCATCTGTGATTCGGCCTGGGCGCGGGTGGGCATCCGCATCGTCCCGGACCTGGAGGCGCGCGACGTGGAGCAGCGCCTGAAGGAGCACCTGCGCAACGTCTGCCCATGGGGGCTGGAGGTCCACTTCGACACGGAGGGCGCGTCCGGCTGGTGGTACACGGACCCGTCCCACCCCGCGTTCCAGGCGGCCTTCCGCGCGCTGGAGAAGGGCTACGGCACGAAGGCGGTCGCCATTGGCTGCGGCGCCTCCATTCCCTTCGTGGAGCCCTTCGCGAAGGAGCTGGGCGGCGTGCCCGCGCTGCTCATCGGCGTGGAGGACCCGTACACGTATGCCCATTCGGAGAACGAGAGCCTGCACCTGGGCGACTGGGAGAAGTCCATCCGCAGCGCCATCCACCTCTATGCGGAGCTGGCCGAGGCCCTGAGCGCGCGGAAGGGTTGAGTGCCTTGCGGGATGAGGCCGGCGCTTCGCTGGTATCGTCGACGCTGGGAGCCAGGAACCCGCGCTTCCTGGAAGGGGAGAGACCGCTTGGACGCTGTGGATACGAGGCTGGTCGCCAGCTACGCGGTGGCCATCGCCTTCGACGTGCTGATGCCGGTGGGCATGGTGCTGTGGGCACGACGGCGGCTGGGCGTGGCCTGGAAGGTGGTGGGCTGGGGCGCGGCGGCGTTCGCGCTGTCGCAGCTGCTCACCCGGGTGCCCCTGGTGCAGGTGGCGCAGTACTTCATGCGCGACGCGCTGAAGACGTCCTCGGTGCTCCTGGGCGTCTGGATTGCCGTGCTGTCCCTCACCGCGGGCCTCTTCGAGGAGACGGCGCGGCTGTGGACCTTCCGCAAGCCGCTGAAGGACTTCCGCCGCTGGCGCGACGCGGTGGGCTTCGGCGTGGGCCACGGCGGCCTGGAGTCGGCGCTGCTGGTGGGCGGACTGGCGGCGCTGGGGCTCGTCAACGTCATCGCCCTGTCCTCGGTGGACGCGTCCACCCTGCCGCTGAAGCCGGAGCAGGTGGCGCAGGTGGTGGAGGCCAAGGCAGCCATCGCCGCGCTGGACTGGTGGATGCCGCTGCTGGGGGCCTACGAGCGGCTGGGCGCCATGGCGGTGCACATCGCGCTGTCGGTGGTGGTGCTCCAGCGCTTCATCCGCGACGAGGTGAAGTGGTACTGGCTCGCGGTGGGCGCCCACGCCTTCTTCAACGCGCTGACGGTGGTGGTGGGGAAGCAGGCCACCGCGGCGTGGGGAACGCAGGCCGGGGCGTTCGCGGCCGAAGGCATGGTGACGCTGGCCGCGCTGGCCAGCCTCTGGGTCATCCTCTATTTCCGCCGCGTGGACGCGGAGCGCGACACGGCGGACGTTCCGGCGCTGACGTGAGGTTCAGCGCCCGCGGAAGCGGTCGGTGGCTTCCACCAGCGCGGAGGTGTTGCCCGGCTCGTTGGCGGAGTGCCCCGCGTCGGACACCATGACGAACGCCGCCTCCGGCCAGGCCTTGTGCAGCGCCCAGGCGCTCTCCGGCGGGCACACCACGTCATAGCGCCCCTGGACGATGACGGCGGGGATGTGGCGGATGCGGTGCACGTCGTCGAGCAGCTGCGTGTCGCTGCGCAGGAAGCCCCGGTTGATGAAGTAGTGGCATTCGATGCGGGCGAAGGCGAGCGCGAAGGTGTCCGCGCTGTTGCGCGCCACCAGCTCCGCGTTGGGGTACAGGCAACTGGTGCGGCCCTCCCACACGCTCCACGCGCGCGCCGCCTCCTGCTGCGCCTTCACGTCGGGGCCCATCAGCCGGCGGTGGTAGGCCGCCAGCAAATCGCCGTGCTCCGCGGGAGGAATGGGCTCCAGGTAGTACTCCCAGGCATCCGGGAAGAGGGCGCTGGCGCCTCGCTGGTAGAACCAGTCAATCTCCTGCTTGCGCAGCAGGAAGATGCCGCGCAGCACCAGCTCCGAGACGCGCTCGGGGTGCGTCTGGGCATAGGCCAGGGACAGGGTGCTGCCCCATGAGCCACCGAAGAGCTGCCACCGGGAGATGTCCAGGAACTCGCGCAGCCGCTCCATGTCGGCCACCAGGTCCCAGGTGGTGTTCTCCTCCAGGCTGGCGTGCGGCGTGCTGCGTCCGCAGCCGCGCTGGTCGAACAGGATGATGCGGTACGCGGTCGGGTCGAAGAAGCGGCGCTGGCGCGGGTCCGTTCCTCCGCCAGGGCCCCCGTGGACGAAGAGCACCGGCTTGCCTTCCGGATTGCCACTCTCCTCGAAGTACACCTCATGCCCGCCGGAGACGCGCAGGCGGCCGGTGCGGTAGGGCTCCAGGGGCGGGTACAGCGAACGCAGCGGCCGGTGGGACACGGGCACGGGCAGGCCTTCCGTAGCGGTGGGTGCGGCTGACCCTAACAGGGCCTCCCGCCTGGGCCTGCCGTCCTCCGGTGGCGGGATGTCTGGAATGGGCGGCGCGCTCCCTGCCAGGGCAGCGCTCTGTCAGGCAGGCCACGGACGATGTGACGGCGAGTTCACCGCGCCGCGACGTGGACTTCGCGGACGGGGTGGAGACTGCCGGCTGTCTCCCACACCCCACGGAGCACGCCATGAACATCGCCTCGCTCATCCGTCCCATGACCGCGTCCCACCCGGTGCCCGCGCCGCGCCGGCTGCGGCTGGTTCGCGTGCAGGCCACCGTCCTCGCGCAGGGCGCGGTGGGCGCCATGAAGGACGGCGTGAAGGCCTTCCGCCACATGCGCGACGTCCTCACGGGACGTCATGCCCTTCTCCGGCACTGAGCCGGGCCGTCCGTCTTTCCGGCCCCGGGGCGTCAGGGGCCGGGTGCTTCACGCAGGGGGGCGCGGGCCGGTTCCCGGGCTTGAAGGCGCGTCCTCCTTCGGCGGCGGGGGCGGCACGCCCTTGCCCGCGGGGGCCACCACCCGCACCTCGGTGCGCTCGTCGAGCGCGAGCCCGTCACCCTTGGGCTCCGTCTCCGTCACGGAGATGACGTCGCCCCGGTTCAGCTTGAGGAAGCGCTCATTGCGCTCGTTGCGGTGGCGCTCCTGCATCGCCAGGCCCACGCGGCCCTCGGGGCCACAGCCGATGTAGCGGTGCCGGCCCTTGCCCTCCAGGGGCTCGGAGACGATGCGGAACAGGCGCCCGGGCGTCAGCTCCGGCCAGGCCTCGTCCTTGGGGGCCAGCACCAGGTAGCTCATCTTCAGCGACTCCTTGTGCAGGCTCGCCGCGCGCGCCAGCTCCTCCACCACCCGAGGCATGGGCCAGGCGCGCTCCGCGTGGCACCAGTCCGTCTCCTTCACCAGGGCGGGGCAGGGGCCGCGGTACATGCACGGCGCGCGGACGGCGTAGCCCTTGGCCACCATGGCGTCGCGCACGTGCAAGAGGCCGCGGCTCGTCTCGCGCAGCGCGGGCTCCATCACCAGCAGGCTGCCGCCGCGCTTCACCTTCGCCAGAATCGTCTCCAGCAGCGCGGCGCGGGGGGCCGTGGCCGCCTCGCCCGTGCCGTACAGCTCGTTGACGACGTGGCCCATCGTAATCAGGTCGAACTGGCCGTCGGGCAGCGTGGCGCCCTTCTTCGTCGGGTCCCAGTCGCGGGTGGCCAGGGCCTCACCGGCCTCGGCGGCCAGGTTGCGCGCCAGGGTGAGGGCGGCCTTGCTGCGGTCGGCGGCGGTGACCTGCCCCCCGCCCGCGTCCAGGGCGGCGAAGGCCACCGGGCCCGGGCCGCTGCCCAAATCCAACACCTGCCGGGGGCGGCTCGGCAGCTCGCCGAGCACCTGCCGGGCCTGGGCATACGACACCGGCCAGTAGAAGAGGAGGTAGGCACCCAGGAGCTTCGGGTCGTCCATGTACCGCGCGCCGGCGAGCTGCCGCTCCCGCGTGAGGCCCAGGGAGAGCTGGCGGACACCCGCCGCCACCTCCTTCACCTCCTGGGGCGTCAGGCGCGTCTCCGGGGCGCCGCCACCGCCCCGGCCGCGTGACGCGCGCCAGACGGCGATGAGCCGCGGCATCCATCGCTCCAGGTCCTTGCTGTATGCGTTGCTCATCTGGCCCAGCCTTCACCTGTGAGGCCGCGTCCCGCCGCGGCCGTTGCCAACCCATTGTCGTCCCGCCAAGGCGTCAACGGTGAGATCGCCATGGAGGGGGAGACCGCGTTAAACCCTGGTCGCACATGATTTCCGTTCGCGGCCTTCGCAAGCACTACCAGGTCCATAAACGCCCGCCGGGCTTGAAGGCGGCCCTCCGCTCGCTCGTCCACCGTAGCTACACCACGGTGAAGGCCGTGGATGGGATTTCCTTCGACATCCGCCCTGGGGAGCGGGTGGGCTTCCTGGGCCCCAATGGCGCCGGGAAGACGACGACGCTCAAGGTCCTCTCCGGCCTGCTCCATCCCTCCGACGGCGAGGTGACGGTGGACGGCCACGTCCCGCAGAAGCGGGAGGAGGCCTTCCTCAAGAAAATCATGCTCGTCATGGGGCAGAAACAGCAGCTCCTGTGGGACCTGCCTCCGGCGGAGACCTTCGAACTCAACCGCGCCATCTACGACGTGCCCCAGGCCCAGTACAAGAAGACGATTTCGGACCTGATTGAGCTCCTGGAAATCGGGGACCTCATCGGCAAGCCCACCCGGCAGCTGTCGCTGGGGGAGCGGATGAAGTGTGAGCTGGCCGCGGCGCTCATCCACCAGCCGCGGGTGCTCTTCCTGGACGAGCCGACCATCGGCCTGGACGTGGCCATGCAGGCCACCATGCGGACGTTCATCAAGGAGTACAACGAGAAGTACGGCGCCACGCTCATCCTCACCAGCCACTACATGGACGACGTGGCGGCGCTGTGCCCCCGCGTCATCGTCATCGACAAGGGCCTCTTGTCCTACGACGGCGGCCTGGACGCGCTGGTGCAGCGCGTGCGGCCGGAGAAGCGCGTGGTGCTGCGCCTGTCCGAGGACGTGGACGCCGCGCGCCTGGCTTCGCTGGGCCGAGTGGTGACGCACGAGTCCGGCAGGGCGGTGCTCCAGGTCCAGCAGGAGGCGGTCAACGCCACCGTCACCCGCGCGCTGTCCACGCTGCCGGTGATGGACCTCACGGTGGAGAACGCGCCGCTGGAAGAGGTGATGAGCGAGCTGTTCGCGGAGTCAAAGGCGCGCCGGACGGCGGCGTCGGAGCCGGTGCCCGCATGAGCGCCAGGACGACGCTGCGCGCCTTTCCCACGCTGCTGCGGGTGGGGTTCGCGGAGGCGGTGGCCTACCGCGCGGAGATGCTCATCTGGGTGCTGTCCACCACCATGCCGCTGGTCAACATGGTGCTGTGGATGGCGGTGTCGCGTGAGGCGCCCGTGGGGCGCTTCGGCGAGGCGGACTTCATCAGCTACTTCCTGGCCACCTTCGCGGTGCGGCAGCTCGCTACGTCGTGGGCGGCGTGGCTCATCAACTGGGAGGTGAAGCAGGGGACGCTGGCCATGCGCCTGCTTCGTCCCATCTCCCCGCTGTGGGCCTACGCGGTGGAGAGCATCGCCGCCTTCCCCATGCGGTTGATGGTCGCGGTGCCGGTGATTCTGCTGAGCGTGGCGCTGGTGGGGCAGAAGGCGGTGCCCCAGCACGCGTGGCAGTGGGGCTGCTTCGTGCTGGCGGTGATTGGCGGGTGGGCCGTGGCCTTCCTGGCCAACGTGGCCATTGGCGCGCTGTGCTTCTTCCTGGAGAGCAGCCAGAAGGTGCTGGAGGTGTGGCTGGTGCTCTTCTTCGTGTGCTCCGGCTACATGTACCCGGTGGAGCTGCTGCCGCCCACGCTGCGCACCGTCATCGACTGGTTGCCCTTCCGCTATCAGATTGGCGTCCCGGTGGAGATGCTCACGGCGGACTATGGCTGGGAGGAGTCCCTGCGGCTGCTGGCGGCCCAGTGGGCCTGGGTGGCGGTGCTGGGCGCGTTGGCGGCGGTGGCGTGGAAGCAGGGCGTGCGGCGCTTCGCGGCGTTCGGGGGCTGACGTGAAGGTGAAGCGCTATCTGCGGCTGCTGGGCATTCAACTCAAGGCGTCGGGGCTGCTGTCCCTGCAGTACCGCGCGGACTTCTTCACGGAGGGGCTGACGTCCCTCTTCTGGACCTTCACGGCGCTGGCGCCGCTGTTCGTCGTCTACAGCGAGCGGCCCAACCTCGAAGGCTGGAGCTTCGGCGAGGCCCTGCTGGTGGTGGGCTGGTTCACGTTGCTGCAGGGCATCCTGGAGGGCGCCATCAACCCCAGCCTCACGGGCGTGGTGGAGCACATCCGCAAGGGCACGCTGGACTTCGTGCTGCTCAAGCCGGCGGACGCGCAGTTCCTGGTGTCCACGCAGCGCTTCCAGCCGTGGCGGGCCTTCAACGTGCTGACGGGCGTCGGGCTGTTCGTCTACGCCTTCATGCACCTGGGACGGTGGCCGTCGGTGACGGGGCTGCTGGCCTCCGTGCTGCTGCTGGGGACGAGCACGCTCTTGCTCTACTCGCTGTGGATTCTGACGGTGAGCGCGGCGTTCTTCGTGGTGCGGGTGGACAACCTGACGTACCTGTTCACCTCCATCTTCGACTTCGCGCGCTGGCCGTCCTCCGTGTTCCAGGGCGTGGGGCGCGGCGTCCTGACGATGGTGTTCACGTATGTCATCCCGCTGGCGCTGATGACGACCTTCCCGGCGCAGGCCATGCTGGGCCGGCTGCCGCCCCAGTCGCTGGTGGGCGCGGTGGTGGGCGCGGGGCTCTTCGCCTGGGGCTCGCGTCAGGTGTGGCTGCGCTCCATCCGCCGGTACACGTCGGCCAGCAGCTGACGCGGCGGTCTTTGGCAGTCACCCCGCACGGTGGGTGCCCAAGGCCCCATGTATTTCATGTGTTCAGTTTTGAGTGCTGCGATGGTCCGCCCGTGCAGGGCTGGGGTAAAGGCGCCGGGCGCGGTCCTTCCGCGCATCCCCCCGAAACAAAAAGGACCCCCACTCATGTTTGAACCTGTCGGGTTCGGCCGCAAGGCCGCGCTCTTGATGACGCTCGTGTTCGCGGGATGCTCACACGAGGATTTTGCAGACGCGCTGAATGCGCCAGGGACCCAGGACGCCGAGCTCGCATCCGTCAGTTGGGTGGGCACCCCCAGCATGTCCACCCAGCGCCTGGACCATACGGCCACGGTGTTGCCCAATGGCCGGGTGCTCGTCACGGGTGGCCAGTCCTCCACGAGCGCCGAGCAATACGACGTGGCGACCGCGCGGTGGCTCAGCGCGGGGAACATGACTGTCATCCGCCGGCGTCACACCGCGACGCTGCTGCCCAATGGTAAGGTGCTGGTGGTGGGCGGTGATGTCGCCGCGGCGAACACCGGCACCGCGGAGCTGTACGACGTGGCCACGGGAACCTGGTCAACCACCGGCAGCCTGGACTCCCTTCGCTCGGGACACACCGCCACGTTGCTGCTCAACGGCCAGGTGCTGGTGATGGGCGGCGAGGACGGCAACGGAACCGCGTTGATGACGGCGCGTCTGTATGACGCCGACACGGGGACCTGGAGCGCCACCCACAGCATGCGCGTACCGCGCATGGGACACGCGGCGACGCTGCTGGCGGATGGCAAGGTGCTGGTGTCGGGCGGGCGCTCCAGCTCGTGGGGCACCGTCCTCCGGACCGCGGAGCTCTATGACCCCGCCACGGGGACCTGGTCCTCCACCGCCGCCATGAGCTCGCCGCGCACGGGGCATGCTTCGACGGCGTTGCTGAATGGCAAGGTGCTGGTGTCCGGCGGGCTGGTGGACGACATCGCCGCGACGCGCAGCGCGGAGCTGTACCACGTGGAGACGGGTGTCTGGGGTCCCGCGGGGAACCTGATGCCCGTCGAGCGCGCACACCACACCGCGACGGTGCTGCACTCCGGCGAGGTGTTCATCACGGGTGGCTCGGATGGCAGCGAGCCCTATCTCCAGAGCGCGGCGCTGTATGACCCCGTCAACGCGCTCTGGACCTCCACGGCGTCGATGGCCACCAGCCGGCTGGGCCATACCGCCGCGCTGCTGGGCACGGGGGAGGTGCTGGTCGCGGGAGGCAGCCCGGACGGCGTCCTGCGCACCGCTTCCGCCGAGCGCTACCTTCCGTCCACGCTCCCCTGGCGCGCGGCGAATGCCATGCTGTCCGCGCGGTATCATCATTCATTGACGGTGTTGTCTTCGGGCGAGGTCCTCGCGGCGGGTGGCACCGCGAATGGCAGCACGGCCCTGACGGGCGCGGAGCGCTACTCCGAAGCCACGGGCCACTGGCTGCAGACGGGCGCGCTGCTCACCGCGCGCTACCTCCACACCGCGACGTTGCTGCGGGATGGAAAGGTGCTGGTCGCGGGAGGCCAGAGCACGTCGTCCAGCTATCTGTCCTCGGCGGAGCTCTATGACGCGGCCACGGGCACGTGGACCGCCACGGGGGTGCTGGCGGCGCCGCGCGCGCGCCACACCGCGACGCTGCTCCCCGACGGCAAGGTCCTGGTGGCGGGCGGGCGGAGGAGCTCCAGCTTCTCCGGCATGCTGGCCACCGCGGAGCTGTATGACGGAGCGACCGGAACGTGGACCGCCACCGGGGTGATGAGCCGCCAGCGGCAGTACCACACGGCGACGTCGCTGCCGTCCGGCAAGGTGCTGGTGGTGGGAGGCAACACGCAGAATGGAGACACGTCCTCGGCGGAGATTTATGACGTGTCCACGGGGCAGTGGACGCTCACCGGCTCCCTGTCCGGGCCGCGATATGGGCACACGGCGGTGGCGCTGCCGTCGGGCAAGGTGCTGGTGACCGGAGGCTGGGGCGCGCGGGGGGCGCTCGCCACGGCGGAGCTCTATGACCCGGCGACGGGCACCTGGACCTCGCTCACGTCGATGCAGCACTCCCGCTACGGACCGATGTCCACGCTGCTGCCCTCCGGCCGCGTGCTGGTGCTGGGCGGTGACGGAGGTGGCACCGTGGGCTTGCTGGCCTCGGCCGAGGTGTATGACCCGGCCAGCGGCCAGTGGCACGGCGCTGGAACGTTGCCCACGGCGCTCACCAGCGCGGGCGTGGTGACGCTGGTGGGCTCTGTCCGCGTGCTGGTGTCGGGCGGTCTGAGCCCCAGCGGCTCGCTGTCCGCCGCCGGGCTGTACTCGCCCGCGCCCTGAGTCCACGTCCCGCCCCGGGGGCTTGTGTCACCGGGGCGGGCTTTCGGATGCGGCCCGCAAGACAGCTCGAGCGCTGGGGTGTCGCCTGGGTGATGGCGGCGCGCTTTCGGGTGACTCGAGCCGCGGCTCCCCTGCTCCAATCCTCCCAGCGGTGCATCCGAGGGGGGCGCATGAAACGGTTTCAAGCGGTGGTCATGACGGGGTTGCTCGCCGGAGTGCTGGGCGGGGCCCCAGCGTCCTGGGCGGGCGCGGCGAAGACGCAATACCCCGTGGTGTTCGCGCACGGCATGGGCGGGTTCGATGACCTGCTCGGCTACGACTACTGGGGGAACGACTTCG
Source organism: Myxococcus sp. SDU36 (assembly GCF_030168875.1). Lineage (NCBI taxonomy): Bacteria > Pseudomonadati > Myxococcota > Myxococcia > Myxococcales > Myxococcaceae > Myxococcus > Myxococcus sp. SDU36. The sequence continues at coordinate 4,875,782 of NZ_CP077414.1, read as the reverse complement.
GCACCTTCGTGGGCGAGCCGTGTGAATCGCGCTTCGACACGAACTGCAACAGCGACCTCGACCCGGGACAGCGCGCCTTCATTGCCCATGTGGCGGCGTTTCAGTCCTCGGAGGTCCGCGGGTTGGAGCTGGCGGACGACATCGAGGGCTTCATGGCGACGGCGGGTGTCTCAAAGGTGAGCATCGTCGGCCACTCCCAGGGAGGCATCGACGCGCGGAAGGCGGCGCGCGTGCTGCGAGAGCGGCGCGGCGTCACGTCGGTGGCGGTGCTGGTCAGTGTGTCTTCGCCGCACCGGGGATCGCCCGTGGCGAAGTACATCCTCGACCAGAAGCCGGGCGTCACCAGCGTCATCGCGGCGCTGGCGCGCTACTACGGGGACTCCGTCCATGCGCCGGGCAACGACGCCTATGCGGCGGCGAAGCAGCTCGTCTTCAATGACTATTCACCCTCGGATGGTGTCGTCACGGGCATGAAGGCCTTCAACGAGAAGTATCCCGTGAGCAGCAGCTACGCGGAGCGCTACGTGTCCCTCGTCACCGCGCAGCACGGAGTGAACGTGAATCCGGCGCTGTACCTGATGAAGGAGTTCCTCTTCGACATCGACGGCAACGGCTACTGCGCGGGGGATGGGGACAACGACGGCGCGGCGGGCTGCGGTGACGGCGTGCGCGACGAGGCGGATGACGATGGCATGGTGGGCATCAGCTCGCAGCAGATGGGGCGCCGGCTGCGCTACCACGACGCCTTCTTCGGCTTTGACTCGGTGACGGACGACACGTCCATTCCGGTGCTCAATGCCTTGAACGCGCCATCGCGGCTGCAGAGCACGTCCATGTCCAGCGTGGTGCCTCAGGACCATGTGGACGTCGTGGGCGTCGGGCCGGATACCTTCGATGAGCCGGAGTTCTACGCCGCCCTCATCCACTACATCGCCCTGCACGATTGACGCGCCGGTGGGTCAGGCCCCGGGCCGCGGGGCTTCGACCTCCTCGGACTCCACGCCGTAGTAGGCCAGGCACTCCACCTCGCGTCCGCGCACCACGCGCCGACTGTCGAGCGGACCGCCATGCGCGGTGACGACGGTGCATTGGCCCTCGTCGCCGTCCTGGTCGAAGTAGAGCACCACCCAGTCTTGGGTGGCGTTCTGCTGGTGGGCCAGCGCGGTGTTGGAGAAGAGCGCGCGGAAGTTCCACCCCTCCAGCTTCTTGCGGAGCACGGGCAGCCACGCTTCTCCGGAAGGGTTGAACCGGCGCGGTGCAATCCGTCGCAGCTCGCCCGCGTCCGCGCGCCGCCGGTACTCCTCGTCCACCTGGAGCAGCACGCCCACGTCTGGCCGGGGGCCTTCATCCCGCCCCTCGCTCCGCCGTGCAGCGCCGCGCCGCTCCCTGCCAAGCCTCGCGCCCAGCAGCTCGCGCACCTGTTCGCCGCGCCGGGGGCCGAAGCCCTCCACGCGCTCCAGGCGTCCGTCATGGGCCGCCTGCTCCAGCTCCTCCAGCGACCGCACGCCCAGCTCGTCATGGATGCGGCGGGCCAGCTCCGCGCCAATGCCCGGCACGCTGGCCAGGAGCTGCTCTGGAGAGTGGTCCGTCTCCAGCCGCTGGAGCAGGGAGAGCTGCCCGGTGCGAATCAGCTCCGTCATCGCCGCGGCGATGCTCTTCCCCACGCCGGGGAGCTTGCGCAGCCCCGCTTCACCTTCCTCGGCCAGCAGCTCCGCCACGGGTTGAGGCCACTGCGCGATGGTGTCCGCGGCCTTCCGGTAGGCGCCGACCCGGAAGGGCATCGCGTCCTGCTCCTCCAGCAGGTCCGCGACGCGCTCCAGCGCATCCGCGACGTCGATGTTGTCCTTCCAGGCAACGCCCATGGCTGCCTTCAAGGTGGGGCGCGTCGGAGACGGCGGCCACCCTGTCGCGCCGTGGCACCGGGCTCGGCGGGCAGCCGACAAGGCGGCCACTTCGCCGCCCGTCCTCTCGGCAGCGGCGCTCAGCGTGGCTCGCTCGCGGAGGCGCGAGGACCCTCGATGACCACCTTCAAGCCCCTGGGCACATTGGGCTCGAAGTCGAGCGAGAAGCCGACGTGGTGGCACAGCTCGCGGACGATGGACAGGCCAAGCCCGCTGCCCCGGGTCGCCCGCCGCCGCGTGGCCTGCGTGCGAAACCCGCGCTCGCCCAGGCGCTGGAGCTCCTCGGACGAGAGGCCTGGGCCGTCGTCGAGCACGGTGAGCCGGAAGCGCCCGGGGGCCGCATCCTCCAGGACGGCCACGACGTGGCCCCCCGCCTCGCCGTGCGTGACGGCGTTGTGGAGCAGGTTGCCCAGGGCCTGCTCCAGCATCGTGGGATTGCAGCGCACCCAGAGCGCCTCGTCGGGCCGCGAGCACTCCACGGTCAACCCCAGCAACCGCGCGAGCTGCTGGAGCCTGCGCACCACGCGCTCCACCGTCTGGCCCAGCTCCACGCGCGGGTCGCCCGCCGTCGGGTCGATGCCCTCTCCGAGCTGGCAGGCGAGGTGGAGGTTGTCCACCAGGGAGGTGAGGTAGACGGTGTCCTCGATGCCCTGGCGGAGGAGCGCCGCGTTCGGGTCGGCGGGCGTCGTCGAGGCCAGCTCCAGCGACAACTGGAGCGAGGCGATGGGCGTCTTCAAGTCATGCGCGACGTCCGCCAGGTGCCGCTCCAGCGCGTGTTTCTGGGCCTCGATGCGGGTGGCGTCCTCCTGGACACGGGCATGGGTGGCGTCGAGCACGCGTGACAGCTCGCCCAGCTCGTCGTCCTGGCCATCCGCCGCGGAGCGATACCGGGGCGCCCCGAGCATCCCCGCCGCCCGATGCAGACCGCGCAGGCGTTGGAGGAGGGGATGGACGACGACGAAGGTGGACAGCGTCGCCGCCAGCATCGTGAAGAGGACGGCGGACACGAGGACCCACCCGCCCACCGTGGCGCGCTCGTGCATGATGGGCCAGCGGAACTCCAGGAGGCTGCAGGGCCCCGCCTCCGCGAGCTTCAGCAAGGAGGCCCCCGCCCACGCGGAGTCCGGATGGAAGAGCGGGAGGTAGAAGGTGGAGGGCTCACGCTCGCCTCGCGCAACCCTCGCGAGCAGCTTGGGGTCGGGCCGTGCGCCGGGCGAGCCCGCCCCCACCTGGGCCAGGTCATACGCCTCCACCTCCACGCCGTCCGGACTCCGGAAGCGCCATCCCGGCGTCGTCCGGCACTCCGAAGCCCGGGGCGCGAGCACAAGCGCCGCGGACATCCGCACGCCATGCGCCAGCGCGGCATCCACGCCCAGGACAATCGCGAGGACGGACGCTCCCAGCGTCCCCAGCAGGCCCACGAGCGCCGAGGCCACGAGGATGCGTTGGGCCAGGCGGTTGCGCAGCCTCAACGCGGCTCCTCGTCGGGGACGAACCGGTAGCCAATCCCCCAGGACGTCTGGATGCACGCGCCCGCCGGCCCCAGCTTCTTGCGGATGCGCGCGATGTGAGAGTCCACGGTCCGGTCATCGCGCTCCTCGCTGGGCGGCAGCGCGTGCTGGGCAATCTGGGCGCGTGTCAGGGCCCGTCCCGGGCGCTCCGCGAGATAGGCGAGCACGTCGAACTCGTGGCGCGTGAAGGGCAGGGCACCCGTGCCTTCGCGGCTCGCCTCGCGGGCGTCGAGGTCCAGGCTCACGTCGTCCCATTGGAGCACGCGTCGCGGGCGCTCCTCCTGCAGCAGCAGCCGTGTGCGGATGCGGGCGACCAGCTCCTCCATCCAGAAGGGCTTGGGGAGGTAGTCCACCGCCCCCAGTCCGAAGGAGCGCAGCCGGGCTTCCAGCTCCTGCCTCGCGGTGAGGACGATGACGGGGACACGGAGCCGGAAGCGCCAGGCTTCCAGCAACTCGAAGCCGTCCTGTCCCGGCAGGTTGAGGTCCAGCACCACCAGGTCGGGGTGCTCGCGCTCGGCCATTTCGAGCACGAGCACACCGTCCGTGGCGAGCGCCACCTGGAAGCCCGCGAGCTTCAGGCCACGCACGATGCCCGCGGCGATGGGGGCATCGTCCTCCACGACCAGGATGCGCGCCGACGGGTTCATGGACACGGGGCCCCAGGTGGCTGAGTGGAGGGCCCCACCTTGCGGGAGAAGTGTTGAGGGACTGTGGAGCGCACCTTCAGCCGCCATCCGCGACGACGGCGTCCGCTTCAATCTCCACCAGGATTTCGGGGGAGATGAGGCGGCGGACCTCCACCATCGACGTGGCGGGGCGGATGTGGGCGAAGAGCTCCCCATGCGCCCGGCCCACCGCCTCCCACTGCTGGATGTCCACGACGTACATGCGCGTGCGCACCACGTCCTCCAGCCGGGCGCCCAGGGCCTCCAGGGCGGCCTGGATGTTCTGGAGCGCCTGCCGGGCCTGCTGGTAGGCGTCCCCCACGCCCACGATGTTCCCCTGGGCGTCGGTGGCCGTCGTCCCGGACACGGAGACGAAGGGGCCCACACGCACCGCGCGCGAGTAGCCCACCTGCGGCTCCCACGGGGTTCCAGTGGAATGCTGGGTGCGCTTCATGGGGTCTCCAAGGGTAGGTGGGGGTCGGCAGCCTCGCATGGAGCCCCGGCCGGGCGGCAAGCGCCGCTTGCAAGCTGCAAGGAAACACCGCCCGTGATAGTTGGCCCCGGGTCATGACGAACGAGCTCCAAAGGGAGGTCGCCCGGCGGCGCACCTTCGCGATCATCTCCCACCCCGACGCGGGCAAGACGACCCTCACCGAGAAGCTGCTGCTCTACGGTGGCGCCATCCACCTGGCCGGCAGCGTGAAGGCCAAGCGGGCCCGGCGGCATGCCACGTCCGACTGGATGGAGCTGGAGAAGGAGCGCGGCATCTCCGTCACCTCCTCCGTCCTCCAGTTCTCCTACCGCGACCACGCGGTGAACCTGCTGGACACGCCGGGTCACCAGGACTTCTCCGAGGACACCTACCGCACCCTGGCCGCGGCGGACGCGGCGGTGATGCTCATCGACGCCGCCAAGGGTGTGGAGCCGCAGACCAAGAAGCTCTTCAAGGTCTGCCGCCTGCGGAACATCCCCATCTTCACCTTCGTCAACAAGCTGGACCGCTACGGCCGCGAGCCGCTGGACTTGATGAACGAGCTGGAGCAGGTGCTCGGCATCCGCTCCTACCCGATGAACTGGCCCATTGGCATGGGCCCGGACTTCCGCGGCGTCTATGACAGGCAGGCCCGCGTCGTCCACGTCTTCTCCGCCGAGGGCTCCCACGGCGAGTCCGAGGTGGGCGAGCGCTCGGTCTCCATCGACTCGGAGGAAATCAAGTCGGTCCTCACCGAGTCGGAGCTGGCGAAGCTGCATGAGGAAATCGAGCTGCTGGACATTGGCGGTGACGAGTTCACCCGCGAGAAGAGCGACACGGGGCAGCTGACGCCCATGTTCTTCGGCAGCGCGATGACCAACTTCGGCGTGCGCCCGTTCCTGGATGCCTTCCTGGACCTGGCCCCCGCGCCCACGTCGCGCTCGACGACGCAGGGGCCGCGCGAGCCCACCCACCCGAAGTTCGCCGGCTTCGTCTTCAAGATTCAGGCGAACATGGACCCCGCGCACCGCGACCGCATCGCGTTCATGCGCGTGGTGAGCGGCCGGTACGTGAAGGGCATGAGCGCCTTCCACTCGCGCCTGGGCAAGGAAGTCCGGCTGGCCAAGCCGAGCCAGTTCATGGCCGCCGAGCGCACCTCCATCGAGGACGCGTGGCCTGGGGACGTCATCGGCCTGTTCGACCCGGGGCAGTACCGCATCGGCGACACGCTGGCGGAGGGCACCGGCGTGGAGTTCGAGGGCGTGCCGCGCTTCAGCCCGGAGTTCTTCGCCGTCGTCCGCAGCAAGGATCCGCTCCGCCGCAAGCAGATGGAGAAGGGCCTGGAGCAGCTCTCCGAGGAGGGCACGGTCCAAGTCTTCCAGCAGCTGCAGATGGGCATGAAGGACCCCATTGTCGGCGTGGTGGGCGCGCTCCAGTTCGAGGTCCTCCAGTACCGCCTGGAGCACGAGTACGGCGCGAAGATTGCCCTCGACCGGCTGCCCTTCAGTCATGCGCGCTGGGTGGTGGGCGCCAACTTCGACCCGAAGGCGTTCGACTGGGAAGGCAACCGCCAGACGGTGCAGGACCGGGACGGCTTGCCCCTGGTGCTGTTCCGGGATGACTGGGCGCTCCAGCACGCCGAGGACAAGCACCCGGAGCTGAAGTTCGTCTCCGAGGCCCCGCAGCTCCGGCAGGCCACGGTCCTGGCGCCGGGCACCTGAGCCGGGCCGTCCCAAGCCCCTCCGCCGGCCCACTGCATGTCTGAGCGGCACCCCCCACCTCACGAGTCCGTGCGTGCCTGGCGCCAGCGCCAGTTGCCGCACCCTTCCCCTCCCGCGCTGCTGGACTTGTTCGAGCGAGGCTTCCAGGCGCTGTGGCGCCGTGGCCGTCTGGCCCTGGGTGAGGTCACCCTGGTGGTCATCCTGGAGCGGGTGCTCCACCGGGTGGTCCAGGCCCATCCGCACCTGTCGGTGCTCGCCGTCACGCCGGAGGGCCTTCGCTTCGAGGGGCTGCATCCGGTCGTGGCGGAGCTCGAACTGGAGCGGCTGGAGGCGTCGCTGGTGGTCCTGGTCGAGGAGTGGCTGCGCGTCCTCAAGGCGCTGATGGGCGAGGTCCTCTCCGCCTCGCTCCGTGAGGCGCTGCTGGCCGTGGAGCGTCCGGCGGGGGATGACTCCGCCCACCCGGAGGTCCCTGCCTCCCGCCGGCGGCCCCGTCGCGCCTGGCGAAGGCGGGAACAGGCCCGCCGCCATCTGGCGCGGCTCCACGAGGTGGGGCAGCTGCTCTGCGGTTCTGATGGCGTCGCGGCCAGCTTTCCCGCGCTGGTGGACCGCCTTTCCCGATGGCTGCCGGTCCGCGCCGCGCTCCTGCTGGAGGGGGTGGACGCGTCCGGGGTGCCCGTTCCGGAGCGACCCTGGCTGCTGGCGTGGCATCCGTCCGCGGGCGCGGAGTCCCCTCCGTCCCACGCCGTGGCGCATGCCGCCGCCGCGTACGCGTACCTCGTGGGCCTGGAGCGCGTCGCGCCGCAAGGGTGTGACGCCAGCGGAGGTGTGTTCGAAGGGGGAACGGCCCAGGTTCCGGGGACAGTCCCCCTGCCACTGGTGGCGAAGGACGGCGTCCTGGGGGTGCTCCACGTGGAGTCGGTGGAGCTCGGGGAGGACGGGCTGTCGCTGCTGGACGCGGTGGCGAACCTGCTGGCCGTGGCCTTGTCCAGGGAGCATGTCCTGCGCCGGGAGGTTCGCCTGCGGGAGCGCGCGGAGGCGCTGTTCCTTCAGGCCCAGGAGGCGGTGCGCTGGCGTGACGAGCTGCTCACCGTCGTCTCCCATGACATCAAGACGCCGCTGCTCGCGGTGCGGATGAACGCGGAGATGATTCTGAATGCGGGCACGGCGCCGGAGAAGGAACACCGGCGGCGCCGCTACCTGGAGAACATCGTCCTCGCCGAGCAGCAGATGAGCAGCCTCATCGGCAACCTGCTGGACCGGGCGCGCCTGCGCGGGATGCCCATTCCGCTGTTGCTCCAGCCCTTGCCGGTGGACGCCTTGCTGGCGCAGTCGCTGGAGGTGCTCCGGCCGCTCGCGCTGGAGAAGGGGCAACGCCTGACGGTGGCGCTGGCGCCGGGGTTGCCGCCGGTGCTCGCCGACCGCGAGCGCATCCTGCAGGTGCTGGCCAACCTGGTGAGCAACGCCATCAAGTTCACGCCCCCCGGCGGCGCCATCGAAGTGCGGGCTGGCCTGGTGGAGGGGGAGCAGGTGTGCGTCTCAGTGAAGGACTCCGGACCCGGCATCCCCGCCGAGGACGCGCCGCACCTCTTCGAGCGCTTCTGGCGGGCCAGCCATTCACCGGGACGCGGCACGGGGCTGGGGCTGAGCATCGCCTGGAGCCTGGTGGCCGCGCACGGCGGGACGCTCAACGTGGAGAGCCGCGAGGGGCAGGGGAGCACCTTCTTCTTCACCCTGCCCGTGGCCCTGCGCTGAGGCGCCGCGGCTACTTGTAGGGCGCCACCGTGCCGCCGCGGAAGGCGGAGTCGCGCAGCACGAGCCCTTCCTTGCAGAGCCGCGCCGTCTTGGGGCCCACGTAGAAGCCCTTGGGCTCGCTTCGGCGGCACGTCTTCTTGATGTACTCCTCGACCTCCAGGAACAGCCGCCGGAACTTGTCGGGCGCCGCGTTCTTCCGGCCCGTCTGCGCGGTGATGTCCAGCTCCGCCCACATCTTCCCGCTGAGCAGCTCGCCCTCTTCGTTGGGGCGGCAGCGCTCCATGAAGATGACGGGCGAGCGCACCTCGTCGATGCGCCAGTAGCCCTTGTCCGGGCCCCGCTTCACCTTGTCGACGATGGCCGGACCCAGCTCCGAGGCCACCATGTAGAGGTCCTCCGGGGGGATCCGCTCCAGGTTCTCCATGTTCGCGCGGAAGGTCTCCCAATCCTGTGGGACGCGCCGGGGGTACACCTCCAGGACGAAGCGCTCCAGGAAGCGGAAGAAGGCGACTTCGTCCTCGGGGGACATGAAGAACTGAATGACGTTGGCCATCGCGCAGCCCTCATACCCCCGACTGCGTCTTTCGCGATAGTGCGCCGCGAAGCGGGCTATGAATCCGGGCATGGATACCTGGCTGCTGACCCGGATGCAGGAGCTTCGCGACCTTCAGGGCCTCATCGGCCTGGCCACCTGGGACATGGAGACGTACCTGCCCACCAAGGCCGGCCCCGCGCGCTCCCATCAGCTCTCCACCCTGCAGGGGCTGCACCACGAGCGCCTGGTGGACCCCCGGCTGGGGGACGCCCTGGCCCAGGCCGCCTCGCGGGCGGACCTGTCCGACGACGCCAGGGCCATGGTGACGGTGCTGACGCGGGAGCGGGAGCGGGAGGTGCGCGTCCCGGCGCCCCTGGTGCGGGCGCTCGCGGGGGCCATCAGCGATGCCATCCCCGCCTGGCGGGAAGCCCGGCAGACAAGGCGCTTCAGCGTCTTCCAGCCCGCGCTCCAGCGCCTGCTGTCGCTGCGCCGGGAGCAGGCGGATGCGTATGGCCATGACGGAGAGCGCTATGACGCGCTGCTGGAAGGCCATGAGCCGGGCATGCGCGTGGCGCGCCTGACGCCGGTGCTGTCCGCCCTGCGCGAGCACCTCATCCCCATGGTGGGCAAGCTCACCGCGGTGCGCCGGCCGGTGGCGCCCTTCCTGCTGGGCCGTCACTACGACAAGGACGCGCAGTGGGCCTTCACCCTGCGGCTGTTGAAGGACATCGGGTTCGACCTGGACGCGGGCCGGCAGGACCTGAGCATCCACCCCTTCACCGGGGGCACGCACCCGTTGGACGTGCGGCTCACCACGCACGTGGACACGGCCACGCCATTCCCAGCCATCTTCAGCACCATTCATGAAGCGGGCCATGGTTTGTATGAGCAGGGCTTCGCGCCGGAGCTCCACCGCACGCCCCTGGCCGCCGCGCCTTCCATGGGGCTGCACGAGTCGCAGTCACGCCTGTGGGAGAACATGGTGGGCCGGAGCCTGCCTTTCTGGCGGCACTACTTCCCCGCGCTGCGCGCCGCCTTCCCGGAGGCCCTGTCCGGCACCGACGTGGAGACCTTCCACGGCGCGGTGAACGCGGTGGGGCCGTCGCTCATCCGCATCGAGTCGGACGAGGTGACGTACAACCTCCACATCGCGCTGCGCTACGAGCTGGAGCTGTTGCTGGTGCGGGACGCGCTGCCGGTGGAGGACCTGCCCGCCGCGTGGAGCGCGCGAATGGAGACGTACCTGGGCATCACGCCGCCGGACGACACGCAAGGCGTGCTCCAGGACATCCACTGGGCCTGGGGCGAGCTGGGCTACTTCCCCACGTATTCGCTGGGCAACCTGTACGCGGCGTCGCTCTACCGCGCCGCGAAGCGCGACCTGCCGGAGCTGGAGGAGCACCTGGGCCGGGGCGAGCTGCTGCCCCTGCGTGACTGGCTGCGCACGCACGTGCACCAGCACGGCTTCCGCCTCTCCGCGGAGGAGCGCGTGAAGCAGGTGACGGGGCAGGGCCTCACGGACACGGACTTCCTGGCGTACCTGAAGGAGAAGTACGGCGCGCTCTACGGTGTCTCGCTTTGAGCGCTTGAGGGCGCGCAAGGCAAACCTGCTGTGCTGACGCAGGCGGATATCGCGAAGGATTGGGAGTAGAGGTTGGCGGTGCGAATCATTGCCGGCGGCTTCGCGGGGCCTGGCGTGCGGGGGCATGTCTCCAAAATGCATGTATAGACATGCATAAAGGTGTGCCTGAGGTCGCTGTGGCCCATCGCTGATGCGTGGAACGCCTTACTCCGTCCGGCGCATCGGCAGTCGCCGCGAATTCAGTGGGCCTGTCAGGCTTTGCGAGGTCTGCCGTCATTGCGTGGTCGTGGGCACGGGAGTTCCGAGTCCACGTTTGCAATGCATTGCGCGGGAACCGCACTTGTCGTATTGGACCCGCGCGGAGGGGGAACATTCATGAGAATCCTGAGTCGAGTTGGGCTGATGTGGGCGGTCGGCGCGCTGGTGGCGGCGTGCAACAGCGAGGGACTGTCCGGGAACGCGGGTGAAACCGAGTCCGTCCGGATGGAAATCTCCCTGGCGGGGGATGTCTGCGGCGTCGTGTCCGCCGATGCCGTTGTTTCCGGCCTGGGCATGTCGGTCATCGGGCCTGTTCCGCTTCAAGTGGACGGCACGGCCATCCGGGGACAGGTGTCCGAGGTGCCTGCGGGAACCGGTCGGGCAGTGCGTGTGATTGCGTATAACGCGTCCATGCTGGAGGTGTACGCGGGCAGCGCTGTGGTCGACGTCGTGGCCGGCGAGGTGGTTTCGGCGAGCCTCGTGCTGCAGCGCAACCCGGTCAACTGCCCGGGCGCCACCACGGGTGGCATCGACATCTCGGGGCACCTGGAGACGGGGGAGCCCACGCCGGATGGTGGCAGTGATGGCGGCGTGGACCCGGATGCGGGCGTCGTGCTGGGCGGGGCCGCGTTCGCCTTCACCTACCAGGACGCGACGCTGACGGGCGATGGCGTCATCCACTTCCTGGACGGCAACGCGGATCGCATCCGTCGACTCGACCTGACGACCCGGAGCTTCCTGTCCGCTCACGTCGGGACGGGTGATGCGACCTCGATGGCGGTCGCTCCGGACGGCCAGACCGCATACCTGGCCTACACGGGTGGGCGCATCGACGCCTTCACTTCGACGGAGGGTGGCACGGCCCGCTTCTTCGCCGCGGCGCCTGCGTCGGTGTCTCGCATGGTGGTGGCGGACCGCTACCTGTTTACCATTGATGGCTCCGGGGCCTGGGGGACGCATGCGCTCTATCAGCGGGCCACGGGCGCTCGGGTCGCGGCGGTGGACTGGAGGAACAGCGCGGTGAACCTGCTGTTCTCGGAGGCGAACAACACCATCTACTTCGCCGATAGCGGCGTCTCGCCACAGGACCTGAACCGGGTGCAGGTGGATATGGAGGCGGGTACGCTGGGCGCTGAAATCGACTCGCCCTACCATGGTGCCTACAACCTGAGGGCGCCACTGCGGCTGTGGCCGGATGGCTCCGCGGTCGTGACGGGGAGTGGTCTCCTCTTCAACACGGCGGACCTGACGTACCGCACCAGCATCGGCCTGTCGTTCGTGGACATCGCCTTCCACGGTGAGCGCCTCTACCTCATCGACACGGTGGGAGACAGGACGCAGCTGCGGGTGCTCAGCCGCCAGTTCGACATCCTCTCGGCCGCGTACTACCCGGGAACGGCCCAGCGGGTCTTCGTGCACAACGGCCAGCTGGTGCTGCTCACCTCGACGGGGAGCAATGGATTCCAGGCGCGTCTGCTGAACCTGTAGTCCCGGCGTCAGCTTGAACGCTGGTTCGTGAGACCGGGGCGCGGAAGGAGCGACTCTCCTCCCGCGCCCCGTCGGTCATGACGCTGGGCGCGCTGCCGGGTGGCATCGGTGGCGCCGTCACCCGTCATGCTGGAACGCAAGACACCGTCGGGGGTTGCATGCACGCGCTCGTACTGACTCTGTTTTTCGCCTTTCAAGCTCCCAACTCGGAGCAGAAAGCGCCCGAACTCTTCCCGTTCACCGAGGAACTTGAGACCGTCTATGACTCGGCGTTCGAGGCCGCGCACGGCGCGACCCCCGCTGATGCGGCGCCGGCCATCGAGCGTCTCCTGAAGGAGGCCGCGGGCAATCCCCGCGTCTCGCGTCTCGCGGGGCGGTACTACTTCACGCTCGAGAACTTCGCCGACGCCGTGAAGTACCTGAACCTCGCGCTGGAGCAGGGCATCGACGGCCCGCGCCGGGCGGACGTGCTGAGCACGTTGGGCGCCATCCGGATTCAGCAGGAGCAGCTCGCCGAGGCGCAGCCGCTCCTGAACAGGGCCCTCCAGCAATGGCCGGATGACTTCCAGGCGCACCAGCAGTTGTGGATTCTCCACATGAAGCGCGGGCAGGGCGATGTCGCGCTGAAGCATGCGCGGCGCATGGTGGAGCTCGCGCCGGGCGCGCCCATGTCGCAGCTGGCCCTGGGCGCGGCGCTGGCCGAAACGGAAGCGCCGGATGAGGCGATGGAAGCGGTCGATCGCGCGCGCGAGCTGGGCGCAGCGCCCAGCCCGTTCATCACCGCCATCGAGGAAGCCGTGTCGCGGCAGCTCTGGATGCGGCGCGCCTGGCAGGTACCGCTGGGGATGGCGCTGTTCCTGGGGGTGGCGCTGCTGTTCTCGTGGGGCGCGGGGCTCGTCCTCTCGAAGGTGCAACTGGGCCAGCTCCAGTCGGACAACCTCCACTTGCTGCGTGCGGAGCAGACGAGCCAGGAGCGCTGGGTGGACCGGTTCTATGGCGCGGTGCTGTGGTTCGCATCGCTGCTGTTCTACGTGTCCGTTCCGATGCTGCTGCTGTTGACGGTGTCCATCGCTGGCGGCGTGCTGCTGCTGGTGTTCATGCTGCCTGCCATCCCCGTGAAGCTGATTGTCGTCATCGGCGTGATTGGTTTTGGGGGGCTCTTCGCCATCCTCCGAGGCCTGTTCACCAGCCCCGAGCAGGGCGAGGAGGGCAGGGAGCTCGCCGTCTCGGAGGCTCCCGCCTTGTTCAAGGCCCTGGAGGAGGTGGCGGACGTCGCGAAGTCGCGCAAGGTGGACCGCGTCCTGGTCGACGCCGGTACAGGGATTGGCGTGCGGGAGACGGGCGGCCGGTTCCGGGTGCTGATGGGACGCGGCGAGCGCATCCTTCATCTGGGGCTCGGTGCGATGCGCGGCCTGACCGTGACGGAGCTGAAGTCCATCCTCGCGCACGAGTACGGACACTTCTCGCATGGCGAGACGCGCCTGACGCCCATCATCTCGCGCATCCAGACGCAGGTCATCCAGGTCATCCAGAGCATCTTTTCCATGGGAGGTGGCAACCTCAATCCGGTGGGCTGGTTCCTGCGCGCGTACTTCTTCGTCTACCTGCGCATCACCGCCGGTCATGGGCGCCGCCGGGAGTTGCTGGCGGACCGTGTCTCCGCGCTCGCGTACGGCGGCGACGCCTTCGGCGCGGCGCTGTCGAAGGTGGTGGAGAACAGTGCTGCCTATGACCGGGGCATCGTCGTCGCGCTCCGACTGCGCGAGGCTGGCCGGCCCACGAAGGACCTGTTCCGCACCGTGGACACGGTCGCGCTGAACACGCCCCCGGTGCTCCAGTCGCTCATCCGGGAGGAGCTGTTCTCCCGGCCCGTGGATGCCTATGACTCGCATCCGCCTCCGACAGAGCGCGTCGCACGGGTCGCGGGCATTCCGGGGCAGCGTCCCGAGGAGCGCGAGCCGGCGCTGAGTCTGTTCGCGGACCCCGCGGCGCTCGCCGCCGAGCTGGGAGGCAAGGTCCTGGAGGAGCTCGACAGCACGCTCCTCGAGCGGGGTTATCAGGCACCGGCGCCCGTGGCCGTGACGGACGAGGAGCGGGACCGGCTCGCGGGCGCCATCGTCCTGCAAAGCTCCGCGTTCGATTTGAAGGAGCGCAACCACGCGGATGCCTATGCGCTGCTCCAGGAGTCCCTGGTGCAACTGGAGCAGGCGGCGGGAGCGCAGGATCCGTACCTGGTGCCGCAGCTCGTGGAGCTGTCCCGCCTCCATGCCCAGCATGACGCTCCCGAGGCGGCGAGGCGCGTGCTTCAGCGCGCCATCGACATCGTCCAGGCTCAGCCGGGCCATGAGCAGCAACAAGTTGATGCGCTCAATGAGCTGCTGTCTGGGATTCCTGTCCAGCAGGCCGCTTGACCGCACCTGCGGCTGCGCGCGGGAACGGTCCTCGAATTTCGAGTAACCGGAGGCCGGACGTCCAGGGGGACCGCCAAATCGTCTGCCATTTGGCTGCGCCGACCGCTATATTCACGACAGCACCCGGGCCGGCGCGTGCGCTCGTGAGGAAGTCATTGATGCCTGCCCGCCTGATGACGTCTGTCCTGGTGCTCAGCCTGCTGATGCCTGGTATTGCGAAGTCGGAGGCACCGTCGCCGCCGGGGTGGGGCGTTCTGCTCTCCGGCGGCGGAGGCCTCTTCGCCGGCAGAAACGCTGCCAGTCGCGGTGGCCTCCTGAGCGCGCAGTTGCTCGTGGTGACCCCGCTCGATTTGGAGGTCGGTCTGACGCTGCAGTGGGGCCGCATCTTCAAGACGTCCCTCGCGGCGGACCTGGACAATGGGGAGCCCGGGGGGCGCGAACTCCGACAGTATCCGCGGGGCGCATTCTGGGGCCTTGCCGGAGAGGCGCGCTACCGCTTCCTGCGGGAGCGGAGTGTGTCGCCCTGGGTGGCGCTTCGCGTGGGGCGAAGCACCTCCACCAAGATTGATTCAGATGCCGTGGGTCCGCGCCTGTACACCAACACGCATCTCGCGCTGGCCGCGGGTGCTGGAATGGACGTCCGCATCCATGGCCCCCTGGGCGTCACCCTGGCGGGCTACTACCAGCGCTGCGACATCAACACGAAGCCCGCGGACACAATCTGTACAGGCGCGGGCCCCACGCTGGTGCTCAGCCCGCACCTGCGCTTCTGACTCAGGCGAAGAGCAGGGGCCTGCACGCGCGGGCCAACTGCAGCGCATCCCGCGCGAGCGTGTAGGAAGCCCGGTCCTCCGCGTCCAGCCACGCGGCCCGGGCCACCAAGTTGGCCAGGTCGAAGCACAGGCTCGCGGTGCGGCGGGCCAGCCGGCTCTCCTTCTGGAGCGCACGGGCATTGAGTTCGCACAGCTCGGCGCACTGGCGAAGCAGGCGTACCACCTCGCCGGACAGCGGCTCCCCACGCGCCACCCGGCGGGCCATGCCCTCTTCGCAGGAAACCTGACACTGGAGGCTCGCGGCGATGCACCGGGACACATCCGCGTGCGCACCACCGATTCTGGCTGCCAGCATCGAGACCTCCTCCATCCAAAGCGACGACAAAGTTATGCACGAGGCGTCTGACGGCAACCTGAAGTGGGGGCCCCGCGGTACGTGCTAATCGATGGGACATGCCCAAGCTCACCCTCGTTCCTCCCGAAGTCGAGGCGTACGCGGACGCTCACACCACGGCACCCGCGCCCCTCTTTGGTGAACTCCGTGATGTCACGTATGCGCGGATGTCCTCCCCCCACATGCAGGTCGGGTCCGTCGAAGGCACCTTCCTGCGCATGCTGGTCGCCCTGACGGGTGCGCGGCGGGTGTTGGAAATCGGGACCTTCACCGGCTACTCGGCCTTGATGATGGCGGAAGCGCTCCCGGATGACGGGGCGCTCATCACCTGCGACGTCAACCCGGAGGCCACTGACGTGGCACGCGCCTTCTTCCTTCGCAGTCCGCATGGACGGAAAATCGACCTGCGCATGGGGCCGGCGCTGGACACCCTGAAGACGCTCCAGGGGCCGTTCGACCTGGCGTTCATCGACGCGGACAAGCCGAGCTATGCCGCCTACTGGGACGCGGTGTTGCCGTTGCTGCGGCCGGGCGGGCTCATCATCGCGGACAACGTCCTGTGGTCGGGCCGGGTGCTCCAGCCGGAGGCCCCCAATGACCATGCGATTGTCGACTTCAACGCGAAGGTCTCGGCGGACCCTCGCGTGGAGCACGTTCTGCTGACGGTGCGGGATGGGATGATGCTCGCGCGCAAGCGCTGACGTCAGTAGCGGCGCAGGAAGCGCTCCAGGCCGGGGCGCAGGGCCTCGCGCTGGGTGATGCACAAGTCCACGCGCTCCAGCGCCTGCGCCAGGGCGCGCTCACCCCCTTCAAAGGTGGGCGCGTAGGGCGCGAAGAAGGTTTCGAATCGCGCGCGGTGCTCGGCGTCGCAGAAGAATCCGCCGGTGCCCAGCAGCCAGGGCGCGATGTCCCGAGGCAGCCGCTCCCGGAGCGTCTCGAAGTGTTCGCGCAGGAAGTCGAACGCGCCCGCGCGGGTGGACGGCTCTTCGAGCTGCCGGAAGAGGATGGGCAGGGCCTCGCGCGTGTCCACCTCCGGCGCCAGCAGCAGGGCCCGGCTGGCGCTGGCGAGCACGGCCTCCTGGAAGCCCCCCAACGCGGCGAAGAGCAGGTCCCGCTCACGGCGCTCCGTGGTGGTGCGCAGGGCTTCGAGCATGCGCTGGTGCAAGGCCGCGTCCCCTGAGGCAGCGGCGGTGCCCAGCACGCCCTGGGCCGCGTCCATGGGAAGTGTGCGCCGGTCGTCCAGCCACCGCAGCGCCAGCTTCCGGGCCTCCGTGCGCAGGAGGGCGTCCTCGCCGGACTGGGCCACCATCCACACCAGCCGGGGCCGCAGCATGCGCACGTCGTCGCTTTCGCCCGGGCGCGGCACGAAGCCCAACTGGCGCGCCTGTCCCCCAAAGAGGCCGCGAACGAAGCGCGCCCGGTTCGGCCACGCGGAACGCGGGACGAAGTCATCCCGCACGCTGGCGACCAGGGCCGCCGCGCCCATGACGAGGTCCGGGTCGTCCGCGCGCAGCAGGCGCGTGGCCAGCGTCAGGGCCCGCGCCACGTCCAGGTCGCCACTGGCCACCAGGGCCTCGGCGTCATCCAGCAGGACCCGGCGCTCGGCGACGCTGAGTCCCCTGCCTCCCTGCCGCGTCAGCCGCTCCAGCGCGTCACCGCGCAGCAGCGCGTGGTAGTAGCCGCGGCCTTCCGCGTTGGGGTGGACCCAGGCCGGGCAGACCTTCGCGCCATCCAGAGGCAGCGTGCCCGTGGACTCCGAGAGCACCGTGCAGGCGCGGCCCTCCGTGCCCCCGGCGGCGTAGCGCACGCACACCGGCACCCGCCACACCTGCGCCTCGCCGCGTCCGCCCGGTGAGCCCAGGGGGAGATAGCGCCGCTGCTCCAGGGCCAGCCGGGGTGTCCCCTCCCTGGGGCACTCCAGCGTCACGGCGACGCGCGGCGCGCCCGGCTGGTCCAGGAAGGAGGAGAAGGCGGGCGCCACGTCCTTGCCGGTGGCCAGGGTGAGGGCTTCGAAGAAGTCCGAGGTGGTGGCGGTGCCCCTCGCGTGGGTGTCCAGGTAGTGCCGCACGCCTTGCTGGAAGGCGTCGGGGCCCACCCAGGACTCGAACATGGCCAGCACCGCGGCGCCCTTGTTGTAGGTGATGCCGTCAAAGGCGGAGTGGACGTCGCCTGGCACTGCGATGGGCTGCCGGACACTGCGCGCGCTGACGAGCCGGTCCTCCACCAGGGCATCGCCTCGCGCCTCCACGCGGCGCACGTCACCACGCCATTCGGGCTTCCACTGCGTGACGACTTTGTAGGCGAGCCAGTCCGCGAAGGACTCGTTGAGCCACAAGTCCTCCCACCACGCGGGCGTGACGAGGTTGCCGAACCACTGGTGGGCCAGCTCGTGCGCCTGCGTCAACGCGAAGTAGCGCTGACGCCACAGGGAGTCCCCCTCCACGGGGCCCAGCATGAGCGGGGCGCTGAAGGTGATGAGGCCCGGGTGCTCCATGGCGCCCCCCTGCGTGCCGGGCAGGGCCAGCACGTCCAGCTTCGCGTAGGGGTAGGGCGTGCCGAACCACGTCTCCAACTGCTCCAGCAGCGGGGGCGTGGCCCGCGCGGCCCAGGCCGTCTCCGCGGCGCGGCCCTGGGGCACCAGCATCCGCACTGGCACGCGGCGCTGGCCCGCGACGCCCGCGTCCACGGCCTGGAAGGGCCCCACCGCGAAGGCGACCAGGTAGGAGGGCAGCGGGGGCGTCGTCTGGAAGCGCACCGTCTTCCAGCCATCCGGCCCGTGCGTCTCCGCCTCCACCGGTGAGTTGGCGAAGGCGCCGTCCTCCTCGCGCACGCGCAGGGTGAGCCGCCAGGGAATCTTGTACGCGGGCTCGTCGAAGCAGGGGAAGGCGCGCCGCGCGGCCAGCGGCTGGAACTGCGTCATCGCGTACCAGCGCCCCGCGTCCAGCTCGCGGTAGACGCCCGAGCTCTCCCGGGCACGCGCCCGGCCCGTGTACGCCACGCGCAGGGTGACGGTGCCGGGGCCCACCGCCTCACGCGGGAGGAAGACGAGCGTGTCGCCAACGGGCAGCGTGGACGTCCTCACCCGCGCGCCGGCCACGATGAAGGCCGCGTCCTTCACGGAGAGCTCCTCCCCGTGCAGCCACACCTGGTGCGTGGCCTGGGGCAGCTCGATTTCGATGTCCGTCGTCCCGCTGAACAGCTCCCGCCGCGGGTCCAGCTCCAGCGTCACCGTCTGCCGCACGGGCCGCGCGGCCGGGGACAGCCGCAGGCCCGGTGGGGTGAGGACGGGGGCCTCCTCCTCGGGTGTCACGGCCTGCGCGACAGGGCGGACAGGATCGGACGGCGTGACGGCTGGCGGGGGCCGCGAGCCCGCACAGGCGCCGAGGCAGAGGACGAGCAGCGGGAGGATGAAGTGTCGGCACTGCACCGGGAGCAGCTCCAGCCGCGGCACGAAGGGGGCGCGCGGGCGGACATTCTCCATGACGGGCGTCAGGGCCGCGAGCAGGTCGCGGCCCCGACGTCACGTCAGGCGTTGAGGACGGGGTAGGTGGCCAGCAGCTCCACGAGGGAGGGGCCGTACAGCCGGGCCCGCTTCTCCCCAAAGTAGGGCACGTGCGCCAGCGCCTCCACGTCCTTCGGGGGCTGCGAGGCCAGCGCTTCCATCAGCGGATTGGTCAGCACCACGCTGGGCGTCACCTTTCGCTCGGTGGCCTTCTCCACGCGGAAGAGCTTGAGGGCCTCCTCGCGCTTGCGCTTGTTGGCGTCCTTGGGGCCCTTGGGCTCGCGCTCCGGGGCCAGCTCGCCCCGGCGCGACTTCTCCAGCAGCTCTCGCACCATGGCCAGGAGCTCCTCCCCGTGCGTGCGGATGAAGGAGCCCCGCACGCCGGCCATGCGCGCCAGCTCCTTGGGGTTGGTGGGCAGCTTCACCGCGATGTCACCCAGCGCCATGTTGGAGAGCATCCGCCCCATGGGGACGTTGTCCTGCTCCGCCCACTCCAGCCGCTTGCGGTGCAGGGCGTGGGCAATGGCGTGGGCCAGCGTCAGCTGCGTGGGGTTCAGCCCGGCGCGGGGCAGCTTGGGCTTGAAGTCCGCGCCCACGTCGGGGCGCGCCACGGCCTCGTCGCACAGGCGGTCGCAGTCCAGGAGGACCTCCTCCAGGATGTCGGCCTCGCGGCAGGCGTCGCGCACCTGGCGGCCCAGCTCGCACAGGTAGCGCACGTCGTTGGCGATGTACTCCCGCATGCCCGGGGGCAGGGGGCGGATGGAGAAGTCCGACTGCTGGTGCTCCTTCGGCAGCTCCACGCCCAGCCGTTCCCGGGCGAGGTCGGCCAGGCCCACCTTGGGCCACCCCAGCAGGGTGGCCGCCCGGTGGGTGTCGAAGAGGCCCTGCACCCGGACGCCCACCTCGGCGAGGAACTGGAGGTCGCCCTGGGCGGCGTGGAAGAACTTGGTGCGCGCCGGGTCGGCCATCAGCGGGGCGAGCATGCCCGGCACCACGCCCGGCTGGAGCGTGTCCAACAGGAAGACCTGGTCGTCGGTGGCGAGTTGGAGGAAGCACAGCCGGGCGCGGAAGGCGTGCATGGAGTCCGCCTCCAGGTCCACGGCGATTTCACGCGCGGCTTCCAGCGTGCGCGTCGCTCGCTCTTCTCCAGAGGCATCTACTACGTCAACGGCACCTTGCGGGTAGGTCGGCATTGCGGGGGGCAGGCTAGCGGACCGGGCCTTGGGATTGAGGTGTTTTTTCCCGGGCCGCCGCTAGGATGGCCGCGCCGATGAACGACGTCCAGCGCCTGGAAAAGAGTTTGCTTGGCCACATGGGCCGAGCCATCGCGGACCACCGCCTCATTGAGGACGGGGACCGCATCATGGTGGGCGTGTCCGGAGGCAAGGACTCCTACACGATGCTGCACCTCCTGCGGGAGCTCCAGCGCCGCGCACCCGTGAAGTTCGAGTTGCTGGCGGTGAACCTGGACCAGGGTCACCCCGGCTTCCCGGCGGACAAGCTGGAGGCGTACTTCCAGCGTGAGGGCTACTCGTACAAGCTGTTGAAGGAGGACACCTACAGCATCGTCCTGGAGAAGACGCCTCCGGGGAAGACGCAGTGCTCGGTGTGCTCGCGCATGCGGCGCGGCATCCTCTATACGGCGGCGGTGGAGCTGGGGTGCACCAAGATTGCCCTGGGCCACCACCGCGACGACCTCATCCACACGCTGCTGCTCAACCTCTTCTTCGCCGGCTCCATCAAGGCGATGCCGCCGCTCTTGCGCAGCGATGACGGGCGCAACGTGGTCATCCGCCCGCTGTGCTACGCGCCGGAGAAGGACATCGCGAAGTTCGCGGAGTTGATGGCCTTCCCCATCATCCCGTGCGATTTGTGCGGCACGCAGGAGAACCTCCAGCGCAAGCGGATGCAGCGGCTGATGGAGGAGCTGGGCAAGGAGATTCCCAACGTCCGCCAGAGCGTCCTCAACGCCATGGCGAACGTGCGGCCCAGCCATTTGCTGGACAAGACGCTCAACCCCGACCCGCTGCACGCCAGCGAGGAAGGGGCGACGACGACCGAACCGAAGGACACGCAAGGGAGCGCCAGCCCATGGCTCGAGAGCAGGCAGTGAAGGCGCGGAACGACCGCAACGGCGCACTGGTGGAGGCGATGCTGCTGGCCGCGATGGCCGACGGGCGCGTCTCGCAGCGGGAGATGCAGACGCTCCTCAGCCGCGTGCTGGAGCGCCCGGAGTTCGAGGGCACCCGCCCCGACGAGCTCAACGCCCTGGTGGAGACCAGCGCCGCGCGGCTGTCGGAGGCCCGGAACCTGGAGGACGTGCTCGCGTCGCTGCGGCGCCGGCTGCCGGACCACAAGAACCGGATGCTGGCCTTCGGGCTGGCGGCGGCGGTGGCCCTGGCGGACCAGCGCGCCACGCGGGACGAGCTGGGCCTGCTCAAGACGTTCCAGGCCGCGCTGGGCATCTCCGAGGACGAGGTGGCGCAAATCATCGACGTCATCGAGAACGGCGGCAGCCTGGCGGAGGCGCTGGGCGAGCCGCTGGAGCGGCTGTTCGCGGAGGTCATGGTGCTGGTGAGCGCCGCGGACGGGAAGCTCCAGGAGGCGGAGGCCCGGGCGCTGGTGGAGAGCTTCGCGGCGGACCCCCTCTTCGAGAACGTCAGCCCCGAGCGCGCCCAGAGCTTCGTCAGTGAGTCCGTGTCGGCCCTGGCCGCCGAGGGCCTGCCCCAGCGGCTCCAGGTGCTGGCCCACGGCCTGACGACGCACACCCAGCGGGTGAAGGCCTTCCGGCTGGCCACCAAGATTGCCCACGCGGGGGGCGCCCCGAGCCATCCCGAGCAGCGAATCCTGGATATGCTCCAGGCCACCTTCGGCCTGGCCGACGATGAAGTGGCGCGCCTGGGCAGGGAGGGGTAGTTAGGGGGTCGTATGACCCTGCAAGCCCCCTCGACGCCCCGGCATTCCTTCCGGTTCGGGCTGCCCCCCTCCCTGGGCAGCGAGACGGCGCGAGAGCGCGCAGACCGCCTGGCCTCGTTCCTCCAGCGAGCCCTGGGCAAGCTGGTGGAGGTGAGCGTCGCGTCCAGCTACGAGACGCTCGCCAAGGATTTGCTCTCCGGCCGCGCGGACGCGGCCTGGGCCCCGCCCTTCGTCTGCGCGCGCATGGAGGCCATGGGCGTGCGCGTGGTGGTGCGGGGCGTGCGCCGGGGCATGTCTTCCTACCGGTCCGCCCTGGTGTGCCGGGCGGGCGCGGGGCTGACGGTGGAGCGGCTGAAGGGCACCTCCGCCGCGTGGGTGGACCGGGATTCGGTGGCGGGCTACCTGCTGCCCACCGCCTACCTCAAGACGCAGGGCCTGGAGCCGACGCGGGCCTTCTTCGCGCAGCACTTCGCCGGCTCGTACCAGGGCGCGCTGGAGTCGGTGCTGGACGGCAAGGCGGACGTCACCAGCGTCTTCTGCCCGCCGGCGTCCACGGGGCTGACATTCGCCACCGGCGTGGAGGACGTGCTGGGCGCGGGCGCGGGCCGGCGCTTCGAGCTGATTGCGTACACCGACGAGGCCCCCAACGACGGTGTCCCCGTGGCCATGGGGCTGCAGCCGCAGCTGGTGAGCTCGCTGGAGTCCACGCTGCTGAGCCTCCAGTCGTCGCCAGACGGGCAGGCGCTGCTGAAGGACATCTTCAACGCGGAGCGCTTCGAAGCCGCGCCGCGCATGGGCTACCGCGCGCTGTACCGCGTGGCGCTGGCCAGCCTGTAGCCACACCTGCCAGGCGTCATCGTTTCGTGCCGCTCCCGCGGAGCAGTTCAACCTCCAGAAGGGGGCCGAGCACGTCACCGACTACCAGTTCGGCAAGAAGGCCATCCACCACCTGTTCTGTGGCACGTGTGGGGTCCGCTCCTTCGGCAAGGGCACGATGCCGGACGGCAAGGAGATGCGCGCCATCAACGTCCGCTGCCTGGACGGCATCGAGCTGGACGGCCTGCCGGTGATGAAGGTGGACGGGAAGCGCTTCTAGCCCGCGGGCTACTTGCCGCCGTCGCCCTGTCCGCCGGGGCCCTTCGGTGGAGGCCGCTTCGCCGGGGTGGGTTTCGCACCCGGCGCGGCGGCCGGCGGACGGGCCGGGGCGGCGGGCCGCGCCTGGGCCCTGGCCGCCTGACGCGGGTCGAAGTTGATGACGGTGGGCTCGGTGGCGAAGCGGTCCTCTTCCAGCTCCTCCGCGTACATGCCCCGCATGAAGGCCGCCAGGTGCGCCGTCGTCGCGTGCAGCTTCTGGGTGAG
Organism: Myxococcus sp. SDU36; assembly: GCF_030168875.1. Classification (NCBI taxonomy): domain Bacteria; kingdom Pseudomonadati; phylum Myxococcota; class Myxococcia; order Myxococcales; family Myxococcaceae; genus Myxococcus; species Myxococcus sp. SDU36. Next base: position 4,852,542 of record NZ_CP077414.1, on the reverse strand, counting down.
GAGGAACTCCTCCAACGCGAGCTGCAGCTCTCCCGCCGTGGAGAAGCGTTCATCCCGCTTGCGCGCCAGCGCCTTGAAGACGATGGCGTCCAGCGCCTTGGGAATCTCCGGCACCACCTCCGACGGGGGGACAATCTTCGTGCCCACCACCGCCTTGAGCGTGGCCAGCTCCGTCTCGCGCTTGAAGAGGCGCTGCTGCGTCAGCAGCTCGTAGAACACCGTCCCCAGGCCGAACACGTCCGAGCGCGAGTCCAGCGGCTCACCCCGGGCCTGCTCCGGGGACATGTACGCGTGCTTGCCCTTGATGGTGCCGACAATCGTCTGGGACAGCTTCCCGGACGCCTTGGCCACGCCGAAGTCGATGAGCTTCACGCCGCCGTTGAAGCCCACCAGCACGTTCTGCGGGGACACGTCCCGGTGAATCAGCGCCAGCTTCCGGCCCGAAGGGCTGCGCGCGTTGTGGGCCGCGTCGAGGCCGGCGGCGGCGTCCGCGATGATGCGGCACTTGAGCCCCAGGGGAATCGTGATGCCGTGCTGCTGGGCCCGGGCGCCCAGGGGGCCCACGGCCTCCCCATGCACGTACTCCATGGCGATGAAGTACTGCCCGTCCACGTCTCCCAAATCGTAGATTTGCGCGATGTTGGGGTGGTTGAGGTGCGCGGCGATGCGCCCCTCGTCCAGGAACATGTCGATGAACTCGTCGTCCTCGGACAGGTGGGGCAACAGCCGCTTCACCACCAGCAGCTTCTGGAACCCCACCGGCCCCTTCTGCCGGGCGAGGTAGACGGCGCCCATGCCGCCAATGGCGAGTTTCCGAAGCAGCTCGTAGCGGCCGAATGTTTCCACGACGTCCGCCACGATAGCCGCGCCGGGTGGGAGCACGGAAGTCCACGGCGCATCATTTCCTGTAACACCTGGACTTCCATGTTTTGTCCGGGGTGCTCCGGACCTCCCCGCCGGGCCTACGGGGCCGCGCAGACGCTGCGGTAGCGGACCTCCACCGACTGGCCGGCCAGGGGGATGGCCCCGGGCTGGAAGACGATGGCGTTCTGCTCCGCGTCGTAGACCCACTGCGTCGCGGGCACCGGCTGGCCCTGGACGCGCACGCCCATCTCTCCCAGGCCCGTGGGCGCCGCGGTGAGCGGGAAGTCCGCCTGCGGCTCCCCGGCGTGTTGGATGACCTGCTCCAGCAGCCCGTCGTAGTTCTGGGCGCAGATGTTGGCCACCTGGCCCCCCGTGCCGTTGGCCACGGCGGTGAAGCGGTCCGAGCCGCTGCCCGCGGTGGCGCACCCGGAGTCGGTGGGCACCAGGCCGTAGAGCTGGCTGCGGTGGGACATGCCCGTGCCCTTCAGCGTCTGGAGGAACTGGATGTAGCTCTCCGGACCGAAGCCGGAGTTGTCGTCCTCGTCGGCCAGGACCACCACCGCCATGCGGGCCGCCGCGCGGACGAAGCCGGAGTTGCCGTCATTGGGCTGCGGGGTGCGCGAATCGTCCATCTGCTCGGACAGGGGCGCGGAGAGCGCCTGGCGCATCGTCTCCAGGCCCTGCACCAGGTTGTGGCACATGCCCACGCCCAGGTTGGCCTGGAGGTCCTCGGCCGCGGTGGCGCTGGTGCTGGACACCACGCGGGGCCGGCTGCCGTCCACCGGGAAGAGGCGCCCGGCCTCGCCGCCGTTGGCGCCGCCGCCGCACTGCGGGCCCCGGGCCACCAGGCCCGTGCTGGTGACGCCCACGCGCACGTCCACGCCGTTCGTCTGGGCCGTCTGCAGCCACTGCGGAATCGCCGCCTTCAGCCGGTCCTGGTACGGCTGCATGGTGGTGGTGTTGGACACCACGAAGAGGACGTCCAGCTGGCTGTCGGTGCCCTGCGTGTAGCGGTCCACCTGGATGCCCTCGTGGTTCGTCTCCGCCAGCAGCGGCACGAGGAAGGGTGAAGGCTCATTGGGCGTGCGCAGGTACAGCGGGCTGAAGTGCTGGCCGTGCACGTTGCGCGCGTAGCCGACCTCCAGCTCGAAGCCCTCGCCCGGCGCCAGGGTGACGGGCGCCGTCATGGGCGTCACCAGTGAGAACTGGTTGCTGGTGCCGTTGCCGATGTCCGCGCCCGTCACGGTGATGGGGCTGCTGCACCGGTTGGCCACGTACGTCTTGCGGGGCGCCGCGGCGCAGTCGTAGCGGATGGGGCCGAAGTCCACGAAGGACGGCGTCGCCACCAGGCAGCTTGGCCGGGACACGCCCTTGAGGGGCAGCCGCACCGTGGGCGCGGCCGGGTTGCTCACCGTCAGCTGCAGCTCGCCGGTGAAGTCGCCCTCCGCCTGCGGCCGGAAGGCCACCATGGCGCCGAAGCCCGTGTCGTACTGCACCACGCCGCCGGTGAGCCGGCCGCCCGGCATGGAGAAGACGCCGCCGCCGTCGTTGCTGATGTGGATGTCCTTCACGGCGCACTCGGCGCTGCCCGGGTTGCGGAACTGGAAGCCCAGCACCGCGCCCCGGCCCGGCGTCACGTTGCCGAAGTCCATCACCGGCTGCGGCACCAGTTCGTACACACATGGCGCGGTGGCGCGCGAGCGGCCGGTGAGGATGATTTCGCGCTCCGGGTTGAACAGGTCATCCGAGCGCACGCGCAGCGCCGCCGTCCACGTGCCCGCCGCGGTGGGTTCGAAGTAGACCTTCAGCTCCAGCGCGTCGGCGCCGGGGGCAATGGGCAGCCCGGGCGTCGTCTCCAGCACGGGCCAGACGCCGCCGCTCCACGGATAGGCCTCGGCGCCGCGCGTGGGCACGTCCACGCTGAACTGCGGGCTGTCACCGCCGGCCGCCACGCCGACGAACTGGAGGTTGCCGTTGGTGCCCGCGTTGGTGATGCGGACGACGCGCTCCACCTTGCCGCCCACCGGCACCTCGCCGAAGTCCAGCGACACCGGCGTCACCGCCAGCGTGGGCCGGCCGCCGCGCGCGTCCAGAATCACCTGCGACGCGCGCGCCTTGTCGGACGTGTAATGCACCGTGAGGTCGCCCACGTTGGGGCCGGAGAAGCGCGCCGCGAACTCCATCTGCATCTCGACGACTTCGCCCGGCCCGACGGAGGAGCCCTCCGGTCGGGAAATCGGCACGAAGGCATGGTCGCTGGTCACCAGCCGCTCGACGGTGACGGGGCGCCAGGTGATGTTGCGCGCGCGTGTGTATGACTGCGTGCGCTCATGCACCGGAATCAAGTCGAAGGGGACGGGCGCCGGGTCGAACACGAAGGCGGAGGCCACCGAGTTGCCCTTCAGCTCCACGGTGGACGGCGTGCAGCCCTCGCAGGAGAGAATCTCCAGGCGCGCGCCCATGTTCCCCAGCGCGCGGGGCAGGTACCGGGTGCTCACCTTGCGCGACGACAGCGGGGGAATGGTGATGGTGTCCGCGGTGAAGGGGTCCGCGTGCGCGCCCGCCACCGACAGCGTCAGCGGCAGGTCCACGGGGTTCGTCACCGTGACCTCCAGCGTCCGCTCGCTGTCCACCTCGAGCGTCTCGTAGTCCAGGAAGGGCGGCTCCACGCCGATTTGCGTCGGCGTGCCCATGCCCATCACCTGCACCTGGGCCTCCGCGCCCTGGTTGGCGTCCGTCGTGACGTGCACCGTCTCCGTCGCCAGGCCTTCGGTGAGCGGGTGGAAGCGGACGTGCACCACGTGGGACTCGCCCGGCATCACCCGCTCGCCGCCTTCGCCCAGCTCCACTTCATAGGAGGGGTTGTTGGCCAGTCCCAGCGCGTCCAAGGCGGAGAAGGGCACGTACCCGACGTTGCGGATGCGGACCTCCCGCTCCCTCCACTCGCCCACGGGCACGTCGCCAAAGTCGAGGAGGTCCGTGTCCACCACCGCGGTGGCCTGCACCGCGCGGGTCTCCACCCCCTCGTGGCACGCCGTCCCGACGGTTACGAGCAACGCCAGTGTGAGCCTACGCCCTGTCAGCCCCATCCTCATCTCCCGCTCCCCACCCTTCTCCCCACACCCACCGGCTGGGCCCGATGCGTGATCCGCCGCCTGCTCCCTAATCAATTTGCGTACCAACCCAGAGGGCAAGGGGGCGTCCTCCTGATTTCAGGAGGTTGGCGGGATGTGGGTGTCGTCAGGTGGGCAAAGAGGAAGGGCGATGCTCTGGAGGGTGAAAGACTTTCCCGTCCTTCTGTCGGTGAGGGCATGTAGGCGGGTGTCAGCGGATGAAACGAATGAGCGCCTCCGCGACCATTTCGGGCTGCTCCATGTGGACGTGGTGCCCGCCAGGGAGGTGCAGCGGTGGCTGGGCGAGGGTTTGGAGCGCCTGCGTACGGTTGCGCATGAGGGCTTCGTCGTGGCGCAGCCCGTCGGTGGCGAGGATGAGCTGCAGCGGGCAGGTGATTCCGGCCTGGAGCGCCATCCATTGGGCCTCGTCGTAACCCATGCCGAAGCGGCGGCGGTGGCGCGGGTCGAAGGTGAAGGCGAAGCCGCCTTCGGAGGGCTTTGTCCCGTGCCGGGCGAGGTGCAGCGCCGCGTCTTGCGTCAGCGTGGGGCTGTTCTCCAGCAGCCGCGCTGCGGCGGCCTCCACGGTGGGGTAGCGCTTGCGGTTGGGCGGGCGGCGCGCGTCATCCAGGGCGCTGCGCAGCCGGCCCAGGGCCCCTTCCGCGGGCCCTCCAGCGGGGCCCAGGCTTTCGATGAGCGTCACGCTCTTCACGCGCTTGGGGCGGGCGGCGGCGTAGGCCTGGGAGACAATGCCGCCCAGCGAGTGCCCCACCAGATGCACCGCGTCCAGGCCCAGCCCGTCCAACGTGGCCTCCACGTCGAGCGCGTAGTCGCTGAACTGGTAGGTGGCGCCGGGACCCACGTGGGCGCTGCGGCCCATGCCCCGAAAGTCGAGCAGCACCAGCCGCCACGTTGGGGGCAGGTGCGGGAGGAGGGCGTCGAAGCTGTGGGAATGGTCCAGCCAGCCATGCAGGAAGAGCACGACGGGCGCGTCGGGCGCGGGGCGCTGCCGGACATGCAGCGCCAGGCCTTCGGCATCAACAGTGAGGGATTCGAGCGCGTTGGACACGGGAGCCTCCTGCCCCGTGCCTTACCCGGTTCACGCGCTCGGGAGAACCGTCATCCACGCCCGGACGCGGCGCGCGCGTTCAGCGGGGCCCAGGGGGCGGCCGCGGCGGCCCCCCCGTGTCGGGCCGGGAGAGAATCATCGCGAGCTGGCGCGCCTGATTCTCGGTGGCGCAGCGGTACTCCTGCTGCTTGCCGTTGTCCTTCTCGATACGGAGAACCCAGACGTCGTTTTCCTTCGTGACATTCGCCTGCTGGGACATGTGGCGGTTCCTCCCCGCCGCGGGGAAGAGCATGTTTCATGCCGCACTGGTGGAGAGGCCTCAAGGCCCCGAATTTCCGGCACCGCCCCACTCCGCCTGTCGAGCGGGGTGACAAAAATTGTGCACAGTTGCGACAAATTTGGCCGGAAAGCCTCGCATTGATTGCGTAGTGCCCCAGGGCGGGTCTGCCTTTACCCTGTTACAACCCGAGGTGTCAGGGGTCCTGGGCGTCGGGCCACTCCCAGGCGGAGCGGTAGCCGCCGGTGGACTGGGTGCCCTCGACGAAGCGGGCGTAGAAGGGGTGAGCGCTGAGGGTGGCGGAGTCGCCCACGACGAAGAGGTGGCGGCGGGCGCGGGTGAGGGCCACGTTCATGCGGCGCAGGTCCGTGAGGAAGCCGAGCTGTCCTTCGCTGTTGGAGCGGGTGAGGGAGACGATGACGGCGTCCTTCTCCCGGCCCTGGAACGCGTCGACGGTGTCGACCTCCACCTCGGGGCTGAGCGCCTCGAGGCGTTCGCGGAGCTGATGGGCCTGGGCGCTGTAGGGCGTAATCACCGCCAGCTCGCGGGGCGACAGGCCGGCGGCGAGCAGGGCGCGCACGCGGGCCTCCACCAGGCCGGCCTCGCCGGGGTTGAAGAGGCTTCGCGTGGTGGGCTCGACTTCTTCGTCGAAGCCCTTGCCGGCGGTGTCCAGGTAGAGCACGGGGGGCGCGTCCACGTCCGCGCCGGGCGTGAGGACGGCGTCCAGCGTGCGGTCCGCGATGGAGGGGTGGGCGCGCAGCTCGCCGCCGTACATCTCCCGCGAGGGGAAGTCCATGATGCGGGCGTTCATCCGGTACTGTTCGCGCAGCATGCGTTTGACGCCCTCGCCGTGGTCCTTGAGCAGGCGCTCGAAGAGGCTCACGCCCAGGCCGGCCTTCGCGGCCTCCTGGGAGAGGACGGTGGGCGGGAGCTGCTGCGGGTCGCCGGCGAGGATGACGCGGGGCGCGCGCAGGAAGCAGAGCAGCGCCAACGGCTCGGTGGCCTGCGTGGCTTCATCGAGCAGCGCCAGGTCGAACTGCTGTCCAGAGAGCACGCTGGAGTCGAGGCTGGAGAGCGTCACGCAGATGACGTCCGCGTTGGCGAGCACGGACTTCACGGCCTTGCGCTCCAGGGCGCGGGCCTCGTCGAGCATGCCCTTGGCCTCGGAGGTGGACGCGCGGGCGTTGGCGAAGCGCGCGCGGCTGCGGCCCTGGTTGCGCTGGCGGCGCGCGTAGCCGAGCAGGGAGAAGGCCTCGTCGAAGAGGTCGCGGGACACGGCGCGGTCCGGGTGGGACTCCACGACGATGTCCAGGGTGTGCTCCTGGAGCCGCGCGGCCACGCGGGCGGGGTGGCCCACGCGGATGGCGCGCAGGCCCTTGTCCAGGCACAGGTCCAACAGGTGGTCCACGGCGGCGTTGCTGGCGGCGGTGCAGAGCAGGCGCTTGCCGTCCGCCACGGCCTGGGCGGCGACCTCGGCCAGCACGGTGGACTTGCCGGTGCCCGGGGGGCCGTGGACCAGGAAGAAGTCCTCGGCGGCGAGCGCGCGCGCGGTGGCGTCCTGCTGCTCGGGGTTGAGGGGGCGGGTGGGCTCGAACTCGCGGGGCTTGTCGAAGCGGGGCGGCTCGTTGCCCAGCACGACCTCGCGCTTGTGCCGCTCTGCGCCCTTGTCCAGGGCCTTGATGCGCTGGAGCCCGGCGCGCAGCCTGTCGTAGGTGACGTCGTTGGGGACGACGTCCAGGCGCAACAGGCCCTCGTGGACGTAGGGCGGCGGGGAGCGGTCGAAGGCGAGCTGGATGCGCGTGGCGGTGGCGCGGGAGATGAGCGCGCGGGCGGGCTCCTTCACCTCCGCGCGGCGGGGCAGCACGGCCACCAGGTCGCCGTTGTGCAGGCGGGTGGGCAGGGGGCGGCGGTCCGCGCGGCCCAGGGTGACGAGGAAGCGGCCTCCCAGGCCGACCTCCTCCTCGATGGACTCCAGGTCCAGGACGGACAGGCCGTGCTCCTCGCGCTCATGCAGCGAGAGGCTCTGGGCGAGCGCGGCCAGGCGGGCTTTCTCGGCCTCGCGCTCCTGGGCGAGGAGCGCGCCGAGCTGGTCGAAGAAGGAGACGTCACGGGGCATGGGCCTGTCATGCCATTGGGGCAGGGCCAGGGCCAGCACTCCCGCGAAGGGAGCACCGGCCCGGCGCCTGCTTCAGCTCAACCCAGGCCTACTGAATCTTGCCGCCGCTCACGACCAGGGCGTAGTTCGCGTCCACCACGCGCGTCGTCAGGTCCGCGTCCTCGACGATTTCGTCGGCAATCACCTCCACGGTCCACGTGCCCGCGGCGGGTTCGAGGAGGAACACGTTCTCCACCGTGTCCACCGTGTTCGACACGCCGCCCGACGTGGAGACGTTGCTCGCCGTCAGGCCATTGTTGCCCCAGTAGACGACGCCGGAGGGAGACGTCACGCGCAGCGACAGGTCATTGATGCGCGCCTGCGCCGCGCCCACCGTGCCGGCGGGGTCGGTGTAGACCATGGTGACGTTGAGCTCCTTCTGTCCGGCGGGCACGGCGACGCGGTACGTGTTCGTGCCGAGCGGGAGCAGCCGGTCCGTCTCGTTGATGATGCTCGTCACGGCGGCGCGGTCATACAGGCGCTTCACGTCCGCGGTGCCCCAGCCCTGCCGCGCGCGCGTCAGGTCGCCGTTGGAGCCACCCGCGAGCCAGTTGTAGCGGTGCGCCATGTTGATCATCAGCGCCTTCGCCGTGGCCATCTTCGGACGGCTGGCGAAGACATCCGCGCCACCACCGAAGCCCGCCCAGACGCCCTCGTGCCACATCTGGAACAGCAGGCCGAAGTGCCCCGCCGTCTGCGGCGTGGCCGCGCTGGTGCCACCGAAGTTGGTGTAGGCCGTGTTGCTGGAGTTCGACGCGGAGCGGATGGAGTCGTAGTAGTACGACAGGTCCGGCTTGAGGCGGCCGTCCGCAGCCGGTCCCACGCTGGCGCCGCCGTTCCACCGGTCATCCGCGCGGTTGGCATTGTCGTAGTGGTACATGCCACCCACGGACACGATGTTCTTCGCCCACGCCTGTGGCCGCGAGTTCTGGTTGCCGGTGTTGCTCTGCGACTGCGTGCTGAGGATGGGGTACTGGAACAGGTAGTCATCCACCTCCGCGGAGATGGTGGTGTAGCCCGTCACCTGCGCGCTGCCCACGCTGGATGTCTGGAACACGGCGCGGTACGGCCCGGCCGGGTCGATGAGCTCCCGGTTGATGTCGTAGCGGGACTTGGGGCCGCCGAACTGGGAGGACTCGTTGTAGCGGTAGAAGATGCCCTGGCCGGAGGGAAGCAGGCCGCGGGCGTTCGCATCCACGCCTCGGGCGAAGTTGATGCTGTAGCAGGCGCTGCCGTGGAAGCTGCCCGTGGTGCTCGTGCTGTGGATGAGGGGCGCCGTCGCCCACTCCTGGTGCGTGGTGCGCAGCTCGGTGTCGAAGATTTCGCCGCGCACCCCCTGGCCCGTGAAGCCCTCCAGGTCCTCCAGGTAGGTCGCGCCGCCCACCTGACGGACGTTGTTGTTGTCGAGCTCACCCGGACCGCCCCAGCGGTCCACGTACTGCACGGCGTTGGAGCGCACCAGCCGCTCCAACTGCGACTGGGTGAGGGTGGCCTCCACGCGCAGGCCGCCCGCTTCAATGAGCTCCACCGTGCCGCCCAGCGCGCGGACCAGCGAGGCGACCTCGCCCTGCCGCGCCGCGCCGCGCTCGCCCACCATGATGGAGTAGCGCTGCGGCTCCAGCTTCAGCGCGCGGCCCTGGAGGGACTCGCGCAGCACGCCCTCCACCCGGTACTCCGGATGGTATGCGCCCACCCAGCGGACATAGGGCAGCCCGGCGACGCGCTTGTGCGTGCCGGCGTTCATCTCCACGAGGAACGTGTGGTCCGTGAGGAAGCGCAGCACCTTGCCGCCCGCGGCCGTGATGGCGTCGCGGTACTCCGGCAGGGGCGTGGCATGGAACTGCACCAGGTGCAGGGTGTTGCTGGCGTCCGCGGTGAGCAGGCCCGCGACCAGGGGCTGCGCGCCCTTCAGCGGGTCGAACCGCGCGTGCTCCAGCCGCACCAGGTACTCCGTCGCCTGCACGCGGCCCAGCAGCGCCACGCCGCCCTGGCTGTAGGCGAAGTAGTCCTGGCGCCTGCCGTCCGCCGTCTCCTCCTGCCAGGTGTGGAGCTGGACGGACGCGCGCGGCACGTCGAGCGTCTTCAGCGCATGGATGGGCTGGGCCGTCCGGTGGAAGACGTGCCCGGCGCCCGTGGCAAGGGCATACATGCCACTCGCCGCGCGGTCGATGCCCGTGGCGAGGCGCGCCTTCTCGACCTCGGCGCCGGTGAGGACCCGGGCGGGGCCCAGCGCCGCGGTGCTCCGGATGACGCCGGGGCGCAGGTCCGGCGTGTTCGCGGCGAGCGCCGTGACGGGCGCGGAGAGGCCCCAACCGAGGGCCAGGAGGGACAGCGGGGACAACGAGGACGGCAGACGCATGGCGGTGTCTCCTTGAGAGGGACTTCCGTGCTGCACAACGCAAGAATCCTCGAAAAGCTAGATGTGCTTGTTAGTCTGCTTAAGACGAGTGTGTCAACGCATGCCCAAGTCTGGGAGTTCATTGGAATGACAGGCATTCGTGATGTTCTGCCGACACTCCGGACGCGACAGATGTGTCGGGTTGACTGTCTTTTTCGCGTGGCAGCGTTATGGCTGGGGCCGGCACTGTCAGGCCCTCTCACGGGGAGGCGTCCGGAGCCGCACGTCATGGACCTGGTTCTCTTCGTTGGCTTGCAGGGCTCGGGCAAGAGCAGCCTCTACCGACAGCGTTTCGCGGCTACGCACACGCACGTCAGCAAGGACCTGTGGCCTCACGCGGTTCGCAAGGAGGCCCGCCAGCGCCGGTACATCGCCGAGGCGCTGGCGGCGGGCCGGTCGGTGGTGGTGGACAACACCAATCCCTCCGCGGACGTGCGCGCGCCCCTCATCGCCCTGGGGCGCGAGTACCAGGCTCGAGTCACGGGCTATTACTTCGCGTCGAAGCTGGAGGACTGCCTGGCGCGCAATGCCTTGCGTGACGGGCGCGCCCGGGTGCCGGAGGTGGCGTTGCGCGTCACCGTGAAGCAGCTCGAGCGGCCCCGGCTCGATGAGGGCTTCGACGCACTGTTCTACGTGACGCTGGCCGCCGGCGGTGGCATTCGCGTCCAACCCTGGAGGGAGGAGCCCGATGGATCCTGAGGAACTGGCGGCGCGCGCAAGGCAGGGCGAGGTGTTCCACAACCAGCGCATGCTGCCGGGCGCCTGGGTGGTGCTGCGCGTGGATGGGCGGGGCTTCTCGCGCTTCACCGAGGCCCGCTACGAGAAGCCCTTCGACCCGGTGTTCCACCAGTTCATGGTGCGCACCGCCAGCGAGATGCTGGAGGAACTTCAAGGCGTCTACGCCTACACGCAGAGCGACGAAATCTCCGTTCTCTTCCGGCCGGACTGGACGCTCTTCGACCGCTCCGTCGAGAAGGTGGTGTCCCTGGCGGCGGGCCTGGCCAGCGCCACCTTCACACACGCCGCAAGTGTCCCGGCGGTGTTCGACGGCCGCGCCTGGCTGGGGGCCTCGGAGCGCGCGGTGCTGGACTACTTCCTCTGGCGGCAAGCGGACGGCAGCCGGTGTTCGCTGCATGGCTGGTGCTACTGGATGCTGCGCAAGGAGGGCCGGAGCGCGGCGCAGGCCACCCGTGAGCTGGACGGCAAGCCCGTGAGCTACAAGAACGAGCTGCTCTTCCAGCGAGGCCTCAACTTCAACGACGTGCCCCTGTGGCAGCGGCGTGGAAGCGGGGTGTGGTGGGAGGCGTACCAGAAGGAGGGCGTGGACCCTCGGGATGGCCGGCGGACCCAGACACTCCGGCGGCGGCTCAAGGTGGACTCCGAGCTGCCGATGAAGGAGGCCTACGCGCACCTGGTGCGGGGCCTGCTCGCGGCGCCAGGCGCCGAGGTGGACTGAGGCCCAGGGGCGTCAGCCCGCCGTGTCCGGACCCCCGCTCAGGGGCAGCACCTTCCACAGCCGAAGCTTGTCGTATTGGGGCGGAATCATGCCCAGCGGCCAGCCCTGGGCGGTGACCTCCGCGTACTGGTAGCTGCGCCCGGCGTAGCGCAGCGCCGTGCCCTTGCCGGGCAGCCCCACGCCCACCGCCGCGTGGGACAGCGGGTCGGAGTACAGCACCACCGCGTCGACGCCCGCCTGCCGCAGCAGCATCACCGCGAGCACCGCCTTGGAGTCGCAGTCGCCGCGGTTCTCCGCGGGGACCAGCGCCGGCGGGACGATGCCGAAGGCGTCGTGCGCCGGCAGCTCGTAGTCGATGCGCTGCACGAAGCCGAGGATGAGCTGCGTGGCCTGCGCGGCGTCCAGCCTCCGCTCGCGGATGGAGGCGACGAACGTGTCACCCAGCCTCCGCACGGGCTCGGCGTTGGTGCGCATCAGCTCCTCGTAGATGCAGCGCAGGTCGGCGCTACAGCCGGGCGGTGCGTTGAACGAGAAGCGCTCCCTGCCCAGTGAGCGGTAGTGCAGCCGGCGGCCCAGCGCCGCGTGTTCATCCGCCAGCGTCTGGACAAGCGCCGTCCCCAGGCCGTAGGAGACGTGGTGCTCGGGGGGCTGGATGCTGTCCGCCCGCCAGTCGTAGTCCCGAGCCCGCTGCGGCGAGGTGCTCGGTGGCAGCAGCACCAGACCCAAGTCCACCGCGCGGGCGCCGCTGGGACGGCCGGGCTCGGGGGGCGCGATGTCCATGCCCGCCAGATGGCCCAGCGTACCCAGGCCGCAGCAGCAGAAGCAGCTGGCGAGGCCCACCACGCCGAGCATCCACTTGAAGAACGTCTTCACGCGGGCGCGCGCAGCGCCCCTTCAGGGAGCTGGGGAAAGGGGATGAGTCCGTTGAGCGCCGCCTGGAGTCCCGGGGCGGTCAGCAGCGCCAGCACCAGCAGGATGGCGCAGAGGATGAGCGCCGCCGCGACGTTGCCCTTGCGCACCTCCGCCAGCTCGTCGATGCCCGGCGTCATCCGGTCGAACAGCAGCACGCCCGTGCCGAGCACCGTGACGCCCACGCCCAGTGACAGCCCCACGTGCAGGACGGCCACCGCGACCAGCCGGCCCACGACCAGCAGCTGCAGGGTCGAATTCTGCACGGTGAGGTCCAGCGCGTCCGACGTGGCCTGCACCGCGTGCTGCACCAGCAGGCCCAGCGACACCAGGCTGGCGGCGTGGACGAGGCAGGCGGCGACGTTGCCCTGGCGCAGCTCCTCCGTGGGGTTGGCGCCGAGGATGCGGCTCAGGCCGCGCAGCGCGAGCCAGATGCCCAGCGCGGCGACGAGGCCGCCGAACACCACCTTGATGAGACCGACGAAAAGCAGGAGGAGGTCCATGACGAGCGAGGCGAGCCGGGCGCCCTGGATGAGCGCCCGGCCGCCACACACTCTAGCCCGGTGTTACTGCCGGCCGAAGGCCTGCGTCCAGTAGTGCCGGTACGTGCTGCTCGGCGCGTTGAAGTAGCCGACGCCGAGGTCGAGGAGCGCCGGGTTCATGATGTTGTTGCAGTGCCCGGTGCTGCTCATCCAGCCGTTCACCACGGCCAGGGCCGTGGAGTAGCCGGCCGCGACGTTCTCCGCGGCGTTTCGGTACGTGTAGCCCGCCTGGTTCATCCGCTGCCAGGGCGTGGAGCCGTCCGAGCCCGTGTGGCTCATGAAGTTGTTGGTGCCCATGTCCTTGGAGTGCTTGCGCGCCGCACACCGCAACTGGGCGTTGTTGCTGAGCGGGGGCGCGGGCGGTTTGGCCACGCCGCCACAGACGGCTCCGGCGGCGCGGCGCTGGTTGACGAGCACGAGCACCTGGTCTTCCAGTGCCGTCCACGCGGTGTTCCACGTCGCCACGTCGTCGCAGTACGCGGCGGCGGTGACGGTGGAGGACCCTCCCTGCGTCTCCACCGGCGGGATGACAACGCCTTCACCAGCGGGCGTCTCAGGGGTGGTCTCCGGCGCACCACAGCCGGTGAACATCGCGGCACCCAGGACAGCGACAGCAAGAAAACGTGCGTTCATGACTGCTCCTTTCCACGGGGTGAGGAGCGCCATCCTGCCGCTTCACGCGCGGGCAAGCGTCTATTCGTGTGCCTGGAGCACGTCGATGGCCTTCAAGAGCACCGCGTCTCTGCCCGCCGCGAAGTCTTCCGTGGTGGGTACAATCTCTTCATCCGGGACAATTCCCACGCCATGGAATGTGGAGCGGTCGGGACGAAGAACTTCCATTCCGGTGTACATGAACCGGAAGCCGCCGGGGAGCGTCAGGTGGGTGATGTTGCCGTTGGTGCCCGCGCTGCGCTGCCCCACCACCCGGACGCGGTTCGCGCCGACCAGCATGGTGGAGAAGTTCTCCGCCGCGGACACCGAGCGTGGCCCCACGAGCAGCACCATGGGCCCCGTGTATGCGCGCGTCGTGCTTCCGGTGAAGGCGTGTTGAGTCTCGCGCACTTCATGCGTGTCCGGGCCCGTCCAGCGGCCCACGCGGAAGAGGGGGCTGACGTAGGGGCCTTGGATGAGATGCCGGGTGAAGTCGTAGTGGCTGAAGCCGGGGTAGCCGCGCATGTCCACGATGAGCCCCTGGGCGGCTGACGCGGTGTCGAGGTGCTGGAGGGCGGCGCCCAGGTCCGTCGTCACGTCGCTGCTCATGGTGATGTAGTAGAGCGTCGGCGCGCCCACGTCGCCCAGCCAGCCGCTGGCGCGTCGCGAGGAGGAGTAGCCGAGCGCCGCGCCAAGGTTGGCGCCAGTCCAAGGCCGGGCCTGCACGGTGCGCTCGGTGCCATCCATGGCGCGCATCACGAGCGACAGGGGCCCTGTCAGCTGAAGCAGCCTTCGCGTGGCCAGGGCGTGCCGGTAGCCGTGGGTGGCGGCGGACGTTCGGGAGAGCTCTTCCGCGTACCACTCCGCCGTGGAGCGGTCGCCAACGCGCACCAGGGTGTCGCCCGCCTGGAGCTCCGGGACGAGCGAGCGGCGGACCACCACGTCCCCTCCGGCGACCTCCTCCAGCAGCGCGGGGAGGTCGCCGATGAAGGGAGACGGTGACGCGGAGACGAAGACGTGCCCGTCCTGGAGCACGGCGCCGAAGCGGCGCAGGAGTTGAAGTGTCTGGAGTTGGCTCACGGGCGCGGCGTCCACCGCGGCCAGCGTCTCCTCCAGCCGCGCGTCGATGCCGTCCCCCACCACATGGAAGTAGGGGAAGAAGCGCCGCACGGCGCCGTGGGTGATGAGGAGCGACGCGCGCGCGATGCCGGCCGTCTGCGCCACCTGTGCCGTCGTACCCGTCGGGCGCTGGCGCTGTGTCATGCCCGTGCGAGCGACCGCGGCGCTCCGGTCCAGGGCGGCAGGCATCCCGAGCGCGGGAAGCTCGCTCAAGCTGTCGGCCAGGGCGCCGGCCAGCGCCCGGTCCGCGGGGAGTTGGTCGGGAAGCGGGCCGGTGCTGTCCTCGAGCCGCGACGTGCGAATCGACAGGCCCTGGGCCGCCAGGGGAGCCCAGCGCGACTCGGCGACGGCGGTCGCGACGGGCTCACCCCACAGCCAGGCTCGCCGCGCCGTGCGCAGGTCGACCACGAAGCGCGCCGCCGCGGGCGGCAGCGTGGGGCCCGTGAGCAGCGCCACCGGCAGGTCCACCGCTCCCGAGGCGGGGTGGTCCGGCGCGGCCAGGAGGTCCGTGGTGTTGCTGTAGAAACTCTGGGCGCTGTATTCGTCCGTCATGCCGTCGTTGACGCGCACGCGCGCGGAGACGCGTGGCACTGGCTGACTGCTGGCGACGGAGATGGCGCGGGCCAGGGCCTCTTCCAGCCCCGGGGCGTCGGGCAGGCCGCGCAGGTCGATGGCGACGGCCCGCGTGCCCTCTGGGAGGACGGGCTCACCCGTGCCGGGACGGATGACGGCGACGGCGTCGTGCTGCTCGACCTGGACCATGGGAAGGTCCGCGGAGGCGGTGGCCTCGTGGACGCAGACCGAATCGAGTGCCTCCGCGTAGGCCCGCGCCACGCCGTTCCAGTCGACGGTGGACCCCTCCATCGCGCCAGCGAGCGCGGCGTCGATTTCCCGGTAGTGGCTGCCGGGGCTGAAGAAGCGGACCAGGGCGTGGGCGTTGGACATCGCCAGGGCGGCCGAGGACGTCCCGCTGGGGCCAGGCGTGACGCGGGGGCACCAGTCCAGGGCCTGGGGCGGAGGCTGCTCGGTGGGGGGCTGGGGCGGGTCGTCCCCACAGGCCGTGTGGAAGGCACAGGCCGCCGCGAGCAGCCACGTGGCGAGCGTGGGCGTGGGCGGCGTTCCAGGCTTCGTCGTTTCAGGCTGGGGCATCGTCATGCCGGTGCTCTCTTCCGGGGTGTGGGGCGCGCGTTTGCCCGGGGAGGAACGGCGGGAGCCCACCTGTATATCGTTGCGTGCCGGCGTTGGGCGGACCGGGCCAGGTGCCCGCCTGTCCGCTGATTGCCTGCGAGCTGCTCCAGGGGGCGCTCCTGGCGCTCATCGCGCTCACGATGCCGCCGCTGCCGGTGCTGCTGGCCCTGGTCGCCGCGCGGGCGATTGCCGGACAGGTGTTCCAGCCCGCCTCCCGGGCGGTGGTGCCCGCCTTGGTGCGGAGCGAGGACCTGGAGTCGGCCAACGCCAGCGTGGGCTTTGGGACGCAGGCCGGCGAGGCGCTGGGGCCACTGCTCGCGGCGGCGATGTTTCCGCTCGTGGGGCTCCAGGGCGTGCTGCTGGTCGACGCGGCGTCCTTCTTCCTGTCAGCGGGCTTGTTGGCGGCGCTGCCGTCCGTGCCGCCCGCGCATGACGGCGCCGCGCCGCCTGTGTCGTTGTTCCGTCAGGCACGGGATGGGCTCGTCTATCTCTGGCGGGCCCGAGTGGCCCGCGTCGTCGCGCTGGGCTTCTGCGCCGTGGTGGCCTTCAACGGCGTGGATGACGTGGCGCTGGTGCTGCTCGCGAAGGACACGTTTCAGGCGGGGGACTCGGCGGTGGGGTTGCTGCTGGGCGCGGTGGGGCTGGGCCTGGTCGCGGGCTACGCGCTGATGGCGCGGCTGGGCGCGCAGGCGGCGATGCCGGTGATGTTGGTGCTGGGCTTCGCGGTGAGCAGCGTGGGCAACCTGCTGACCGGGTTGGCCTGGGCCGTCTCCGCCGCGTTCGCGATGCAGGCCGTGCGCGGTGTGGGCATCGCCGCCATGGACGTGGCCAGTCACACGCTCATCCAGCGCTGGGTGCCGGTTGGGATGCGGGGCCGGGTGTTCGGCAACTTCTACGGAGCCATTGGCGTGGCCGCGGGGCTGTCCTACGTCGCCGGGGGATTGTTGCTGGATGCGACGTCCGCGCCGGTGACGCTGCTGGTGGTGGGCGCGGGTGGAACGCTCGTCACCCTGGTGGTGGCGTGGCGGCTCCCGGGCGCGCTGCGGACAAGCGCCGCGCCGCGCGAGCTGGAATGACGCCTCAAACGCGCTTGAAGTGGGTTCGCACGGTGGTTGCCGTGGCGTGCTGGACGCGGGGGAAGCAGGCGCGGAACGCCATGAACCACGCGGCGCCCGCCAGCAGGTCCACGGCATAGTGATAACGCAGCACCAGCGTGGACATGAGGATGGCCACGGCGACGGGCACCATCAGACGGAAGCGCCACGGGTGCTGGCGCCGGTCGTGTTCGAGCAGCACCAGCGTGATGTACGTGTGCAGGCTGGGGAAGAGGTCGTAGGTGGACGAGCCGCTCGCCACGACGACGGCATTCAGTTGCGTGAACCATCCGCCTTCGACGGGGACGGTGAACAGCTCCGGCCAGGCGGCCACGGGCCCGAGGGCGGGCATCAGGTAGTAGCCGGCGATGCCCGGGACATAGGCGGAAAAGACATCGACGAAGAAGCGCTCCGCTCGCGCCCGTGGCCCTACCAGCGCCCAGGCCATGGCGAGGTGCAGGTAGCCGTGGAACGCCAGATAGCTGGCACTGAAGAACTCGTTGACCCAGGGCGTGCTCCACCGCTGGAGCCACGCGGCCGGGGTGATGCCAAACAGGAACACGTCGGCGGACAGGAGCCACGCGTCACGCGTCACGAGCCCCAGCGCGGGGACGGCCTGCTTCACGGAGGCATAGAAGAAGAACGTCGCGAGGTAGGCGAGCAGCAGCCGTGCCCGGAAGACATGGGCCACCGCGTCCAGTCGCGCCAGCAGCGCCACGCTGCCCATGAACAGCACCGTGCCGCCAACAGCCTGCACGGTGACGGCCGCGGAGCTTCCCGCGACGAACACCAGCGCCGTCGAGAGAAGGATGCCGAACGCCGCCAATAGCACTTCGTGCGGGTACAGCCGCTCAGGCATCCGGCGTGGCGGGCTTCGCCCCTCGGATGAGCGAACCGGAGAGGACGCCGCGCACGAACGAGAAGTAGGACGGGATGAAGGGGGCCCCCTGCGCGACGAGGTCCGCGCGCAGCGTCCGGTGCAGCGCGGGCAGGTTGTACCAGGGCACGCGGGGGTACAGGTGGTGCTCCAGGTGGTAGTTCTCGTTGCACATGAAGAAGCGCGTCACCGGGTTCGACAGGATGGTCCGGGAGCCCCGGACCGGGTGCGTGCTCTCCGGCAGGAAGGTGTGCTGGCTCATGCCCCGGACGTTGACCAGGGTGTTGAGGAGGAGCATCGGAATCGCCCAGGCATGGAGGAGCACTTGTCCGGGGATGAAGATGACCGCGGCTGTCAGGCCAGCGCCGGCCAGCGCCACTTCGAGCAGCACCCATCGCCGCTCGGCGGTCGTTCCTTGTCGCCAGCCCAGGATGGGAATCATCGTGATGTACGCGGGGTACCCCAGCAGCAGCCGGCCCACATGCATCAGCAACTCCAGCCACCGCCGGCCCGTGTAGTTGGCGTAGTGGTCCGGGTCCTTCCCTCCGCCCAGGTCGGCATGGTGCTTCAGATGCAGCACCTTGTAGGCCGCGTAGTTCTGCAACACCGGGAGCGCGCAGGCGATGCCACCCAGCCGGTTCAGCCAGGGCCACCGCGCGAGGCCACCGTGGACGGCCTCGTGGGTGAACAGGCTGATGCCATGCAATGACGCCGCGGCGATGAGGTACAGCGGGGCGCGAGCGAGCCACACGGACCCGGTGGCGTCCCGCGCCGCGAGCACTACGGACAGCGCCGCCGCGCCCAGGTAGAGCACGAGGAACACGACGAGCCGCGGAACGTGCCGCGCATCGACCTGCTCCAGTTCACGCAACTGCGAAGGGGTGAGGGATTCTGTCGCGAGCGGCATGGTGGTTCCGAGGTAGAACCATGCCATGGAACCTGTCCTGGTTTCGACGCCGCCCCATCGCTTGAAGTTCGCCGTGGTCCGGGAGGATGCCGCGCTGGAGCTGGCGCTCGTCGAGCGCACGCGGGCGCGGGCCGTGCTCACGGTGGCCTCGGGAGGCTGCACGCTCCTCACCCTGGCGTGGCGCCATCCAGCGCTTGAGCTGGTGGGCTTCGACTTCAACCCCCGTCAGCTCGCGCATGTCCGGGAGAAGGCGGAGGGGCTCGGCCGCCTTCCGCTGGCCCGCTACAGCGTGGAAGCGGAGGACACTGCGGCCCTGAATCAGCGCGGCGACTTCGAGGGGCTCTTCCGCACGCTGCGCCGGTTCATCGAGGAGTTCGTCGCGCCCGCGCACGAGCTCGCCGCCTTCTTCGCGCCGGCCACCCCGGCCGCACAACGCCGGGAGGCCTGTGGCCGCTGGTTCGCTTCGCCCTACTGGCCCGTGGCCTTCGAGCTGGCCCTGGCGGCGCCGCTGCTGAACACCATGTTCGGGCCCGCTGCGACTCAACACGCGGAGCCCGGCTCGTATCCTGGCTATTTCCAGGCGGTCTTCGAACGCGGGCTCCAGCGGGAGGATGCGCCTCGAAATCCCTTCCTCCAGCACGTGCTGCTCGGCGGGTACCTGCGTGAGGATGCTCCCGAGTATCTCCAGGCCGAAGGCCCGCTGACGCTGACGCTCGTCCAGGGCTCGTTGCCGGAGGTGCCGCGCCTGGACCGCTTCGACGTCATCTCGCTCTCCAACATCTTCGACTGGTCGGAGGACGCGCTCGTGGCGGAGTGGGCGGGGTTGCTCGCGCGGGAGGCGCGGCCCGGCTGCGCCGTCCTCATCCGCCAGCTCAACAACCGCCGGGACCTTCGCCGCTTCTTCCAGCCTGCCTTCGAGTTCGATGACGCGCTCGGCGCGGAGCTGCTCGCCAGGGACAGGAGCCTGTTCTACGAGCGCATCGAGGTCGGCTTCCGCGTGCCAGCCAGCCCATGAGTGACGTGCGCTTCATCGTTGC
The DNA here is from genome assembly GCF_030168875.1 of Myxococcus sp. SDU36. Taxonomy (NCBI): domain Bacteria; kingdom Pseudomonadati; phylum Myxococcota; class Myxococcia; order Myxococcales; family Myxococcaceae; genus Myxococcus; species Myxococcus sp. SDU36. The sequence continues at coordinate 4,832,889 of NZ_CP077414.1, read as the reverse complement.
TCGGCCCGACACGATCGGGCCCTATGTCGAGCGGCTGCGCCTGCTGGAGCGTGACATCCTCTATCCGCTCGCGGATGGGGCCGACCATTTCTTCATCGACCATGGGCCCGGGTACCACTCGTTCTTCTCCTCCATGGGCGAGGCGTACTTCCTGCTGGCGCTCCGTGGCGACGACCTGCTCGGCTCCGTGACGGGCGTCTTGCGTCCGGTGTGGCATGGGACGCGGAAGGTGGACGCGCTCTACATCTGCGACCTCAAGCTGGCGAAGCACGCGCGGGGCTCCGGCCTCGCCACGAAGCTCCTGCTTCAGGGCCTCAAGCACCTCTTCCTCATTCCCCCGCTGCGCCGGATTCGTTTCCTCTACGGCGCGGCGATGCGCGGCGCCCGGGGCGACGTGATGCGCATCGCCCGAGGTTGGAACCCGCTGCGCATGGGGCGGCCGGCGAGCCGGCTCGCGCTCTACTTCGTACCGCCCTCGCGGCTCGAGGCGCTGGAGACCCGGCGTGCGCCCCCGCGTCCCACGGGCGTGGGGCTCCGCCTGGGGCCCGCGCACGCCAGGAAACTGGAAGGGGCGGGGTGGTGCACCACGGCAGGGGACAAGGACCTTCAGCGGCTGTCCACGGGTCGCCCGTGGCCCCTGGTCCACCTGGCGGCGCCGCCCGAAGCCTGGACACACGGTTGGGGCGAGTACCTTCGTACCTGTGGCGTGGAATTGGCGGCGCTCGGGGGCGAGGCGCTCACCTGTTTCAGCATCGACGAGCGGCTGGAGGACCATGTCCACTGGCTGCGTGAGGCGGGCATCGCGCCGGATTCGGTGTGCACCGTCTATTCTCTGGACCTCTCCTTTCCCGTCAGGTCGCCAGCATGGGTGCACCTTCCCACGTCCGAAATCTGAAGCTGCGTCAGCACATCGCCGGACTCAAGGCGGCGTGGGCCGTGCTGGACGCGCCCTACCTGCGCGCACTGAGAGACGGCACCTTCGCGCGGGAGGACTTCGCCGAGACGCAGCTCCAGTTCTTCTCCGCGGTGGCGCACTTCTCCAGGCCCATGGCGATGCTCGTCAGCCGTCTGCCGCATCCCCACCAGCGGCTGCCGCTGGTGGAGAACATCTTCGACGAGCACGGCCGCGGCACGCTGGCCCACGGGCACGAGCGTACGTTCCACTTGCTCCTCTCTCGCCTGGGCGTTGAGGCGGCTCGCGTGGAGCAGCACGTGACGTGGCCAGAGGTGCGTGCCTTCAACGTGGCGCTCACGGGCATCGCCGCGTTCGAGGGGCCGCTCACCGGGCTCGCCGTGTTCGGCATCATCGAGGACCTGTTCAGCGGCATCTCCCTGGAGTTGGGACGCGGCATCGTCGCGCGGGGCTGGCTCCAGCCCGGCGAGGTGGTGCACTACCCCACGCACGCGGACCTCGACGAGGCGCACGCGGAGGGCTTCTACCGGCAGCTCGATGCGCCCTACGAGACGGAGGCCGGGGCGGCCGAGATTGAGCAGGGCCTGGCGCTGGGCGGGCACCTCTTCCTGGGCCTGTACGACGCGCTGTTCCGGGCGCGTCACCGCCGGCTTCCTTGACGCTCCTCAGGGAAGTCGGACAAGGACCCGGTTGTTGCCCCCTCCCATGGCACTCGACGGATGTAGTACACCTGTCAACTCCCCAACCGGCCGGGAAGTGCCTACCTGCATGCGGTCATTCCAAGTCGGAGGCGCGGATGAGCGACGAGAACCTCACGTTCGAGATTGATGGGCCCGAAGTCCACAAGGCCACCGTCGACGCCGAGGCGGCGCTGAATCTCTTCGTGACCTATCTGGGCCTCATTCGGAAAGTGGCTAAGGCGCGCGGCACCGAATTGACGTTCCATGGGCTCGAAGTCGAGGAGAAGTGTCTTCGATTTGGGGCCGCTCCCTCCAACCCGGGCGCTGCCCAGGCCGGAGTGCTCGACATCAGCGCGATGCTGGCGAACCAGTTGGAAATCCCCAACGCCATCAGGACGCCCCTCTCGAAGTTCCAGAGGCAAGTCCGCGAATTCCCCCAAACCATCCTGCGCTCATCCGCGCAGGTTGGTCACTGGCAGCCCGTCATCCTTCACTTCGATACGCCCGTGGCCGAGTTCACGCCCGTGGCCGAGTCATTCAGCGGACGCGCCATCGTGACGCGCGTTGGTGGCAAGAAGCCCACGGTGCGTCTCATGACCCGGATTGAAGACAAGGAGATGACGCTCACCCTCGAGAAAGAACTCGCGACGAGGATTGCTCCCTTTCTCTACAAGGAAGTCGACATCGACGCGCGTGTGTTTCGGGACGAAGAGGGGCACATCGCGGACGGCAACCTCCTGGACTTCGAGCCTGTGTCTGATGGAGACCCGACCGCGGCATGGGAGGAAGCGCTTCGCGAGGGCATGGGGCCGCGCTCGGGCCTGACGCTGGAAGAGCTCCACGAGGAGTTGGGGCGTGATTGACCCTTCCAGGTTGCCCAACCGCGTCATGCTCGACACGAACATCCTCTATTTCGTGTTCGACCAGCCCACGGGGCGGGCACATGAGGTTCCCTCAAAAGCCCTCTGGGATGCCCTTGTTCGGCACAAGAAGGAAATCCTCATCGCGGCCCCCACGCTCGCCGAGTTTCTTCGCCACGGGGGCGCAGCGCCCGCCGTGCACAACGTTGAGTACATCGCCTTCGATGCTCGGGCCGCGCAGCTTGTTGCCGCCGCGCTTCCCTTGCCGGCGATGAAGAAGTCGCAGCAACAGTCGGGCGTCACCAAGGCGGCGATGAAGTTCGACACGCTCATCATGGGGTGCGCCGCCCGAGGCCGAGCCGATGCCCTCATCACGTACGACGCCGACTTCACCGCGCTGAAGGCGAACTCCGTGGGGGCGACGTTCGGTAAGTTGCGCATCCTCTCGCCCAACGATTTCCTGGTTGTACCGTTGGCGCAGGGGCAGTCTGTGGCGGCGGCGCCTGTTGCTCAGCTCACACCCGGAAGCGTCGCCGACTGAAGTCGCGCCCGGCTTGGCACTGCGGCGCCAGAGGTAGGTCCAGTACCCGTTTGTCGGAGGTCAGGGCCTTCGCGCGCGCAGCCGCCACACCTGAAATGTGTGCAGCCTGCGTCCACGGAAGTCGCCGATGAGCTCCACGGGGCCTTCCAGCGTGGTGAAGCGAGAGACCAGGTCCTCGGGAGGCAGCGGTCCGCCTTCGCTCACCCACAGCGCGTCGTGCCCGGGCGTCACGTCCGGGCCGGACCAGAGGTCGTACTGACTGAAGCGCGCCGGCGCCCCCGTCTTCGTGCGCCGCCGCGCGTAGAAGGCCACCTGGGACGCCAGTTGGTAGTTGGGCGCGTACACGGCGGCCACGCTATCGGGCGACAGGCCCGGGAACAGCCGCTGCGGCGTGGCCAGCTCGCGCAGCACGCTCCAGCCGTGCGTCCGCCACAGCGCCGTGTCCCGGCGGAAGTGGAGCACGGGGAAGAGCAGGTGCGAGCCCACCACCAGCACCACCGCCAGCCCGCTGAACGCCGCCGCGCGCTGCCAGAGAGGCCGCATCCCCGCCACGCCCACGCAGGCCGCGATGTACGCCGCGGACGGCCAGTTGGCCTCGCCCCGGGTGCGCAGCGACGCGTAGCCGAAGAAGAGCAGGGGAATGCAGGCCGCCATGCGCAGCAGGAAGTGCTCGCGCGGACCGCGCACGCCGTACACCAGCGCGAGGGGAAAGAGCACCGGTCCTCCCATGGCGAGCTGTCCCGCGAGGAACTCGCCGAAGGTGCTCCAACCGCTGCGCCAGCCGCGGCCCAGGCCATGGCTGAGCTGAAAGGTGAAGCCCACCCAGTCATGGCCCGCGTTCCAGAACACCACCGGCGCGAAGCAGGCGCCCGCCAGCGTCGCCGTGCGCCACGCCCCCCAGGGCATGCGCCGCGCCCGCACCGTGGCGATGAGGAACGCCACACCCAGCAGCACGGCCGGGTACTTCGACAGCAGGGCGCACCCTCCAACCAGTCCCGCCAGGGCCCAGCGCTCCCGCCACAGGGCCCACAGGGCCAGCGTCCAGAACAGGAGCAGGGGCGAGTCGGGCGTGGGCCACACACCCGCCACCGCGCCCGCGGGGACGACGCTCCACAGCGCCGCTGCCCGCCAGGCCGTCGCCGCGTCACCGTGGACGTCGCGCGCCAGTCGCCACACGGCGGCCACCGTCCCCACGCCGCACAGCATCGCCGTACCTTCGATGCCCAGCAGCGCGATGTGCCACGCCACCAAGGGCGGGTGGTCGAAGTAGCCCCAGTCGAGCTTGCGGGCCCATTGCCAGTAATAGGCAGTGTCGAAGTAGACGTCCGTGCCCAGCACCAGGGCGAGCCGCGCCCCCATCGCCACGCCGAGCAGCGCCACGCAGGTCTTCAGACGGAGGCCCGGCGAGGCGGGACGCGAGACAACGGGAGGCGGCGGAGACACGGCGGCGACCTACCCGGCCTGCCCCGCTGTTGACCAGCATCCCTCCAGTGCTTTCGGCTTGCCCGCCCTCACGCAGGTTCGTATCTCGACAGCCATTCCCCTTCCTGGAGCCCCGATGGCCACGCCCCCTCCGTCAGCTGACACTTCCAATCGTCTGGCCCGGGAACCCTCTCCGTATCTGCGCCAACACGCGCACAACCCCGTGGACTGGTTCCCCTGGGGGGCGGAGGCGCTCGCGAAGGCGAAGGCGGAGAACAAGCCCATCCTCCTGTCCGTGGGCTACTCCGCCTGCCACTGGTGCCACGTCATGGCGCACGAGTCGTTCGAGTCGCCCGAGACGGCCCGGGTGATGAACGAGGGCTTCATCAACATCAAGGTGGACCGCGAGGAGCGGCCGGACCTGGACCAGCTTTATCAAGGCGTGGTGCAGCTCATGGGGCAGGGCGGCGGCTGGCCCCTCACGGTGTTCCTCACGCCGGACCTGAAGCCCTTCTACGGCGGCACCTACTTCCCACCGCAGGACCGCTACGGCCGCCCGGGCTTCCCCCGGCTGCTGATGGCGCTGCGGGACGCGTGGGAGAACAAGCAGGACGAGGTGCAGGGGCAGGCGGCCCAGTTCGAGGAGGGGCTCGGCGAGCTGGCCACCTACGGGCTGGAGGCCGCGCCCGCGGTCCTGACGGCGGCGGACGTGGTGGGCATGGGCCAGCGCATGGCGAAGCAGGTGGACGCGGTCCACGGGGGCTTCGGCGGCGCGCCCAAGTTCCCCAACCCGATGAACCTCGCGCTGATGCTGCGCGCGTGGCGAAGAGGCGGGGGCGCGCCGTTGAAGGACGCGGTGTTCCTGACGTTGGAGCGCATGGCCCTGGGCGGCCTCTATGACCAGTTGGGGGGCGGCTTCCACCGGTACTCGGTGGACGAGCGCTGGCTGGTGCCCCACTTCGAGAAGATGCTCTACGACAACGCGCAGCTCCTGCACCTCTACGCGCAGGCGCAGCAGGTGGAGCCGCGCCCGCTGTGGCGCAAGGTGGTGGAGGAGACGGTGGCCTACGTGCGCCGCGAGATGACCGACGCGGGCGGCGGCTTCTACGCGGCGCAGGACGCGGACAGCGAGGGCGAAGAGGGGAAGTTCTTCGTCTGGCGCCCGGAGGAGGTCCGCGCGGCCTTGTCGGAAGCGCAGGCGGAGCGGGTGCTGCGCCACTTCGGAATCAAACCCGGCGGCAACTTCGAGCACGGCGCCACGGTGCTGGAGGTGGTGGTGCCCGTGTCGGAGCTGGCGCGCGAGCGCGGCGCCTCCGAAGACACCGTGGAGCGCGAGCTGGCCGCGGCGAAGCAGACGCTCTTCGACGTGCGGGAGCGGCGGGTGAAGCCGGGCCGGGACGACAAGCTGCTGTCGGGATGGAACGGGCTCATGATTCGCGGGCTCGCGCTGGCCTCGCGGGTCTTCGGCCGGCCGGAGTGGGCGAAGTGGGCGGCGGACGCCGCGGACTTCGTGCTGGAGAAGGCGTGGGATGGGGCGCGGCTGGCGCGCTCGTACCAGGAGGGACAGGCGCGCATCGACGGCTTCCTGGAGGACTACGGCGACCTGGCCTCGGGCCTCACCGCGCTCTACCAGGCCACCTTCGACGTGAAGTACCTGGAGGCCGCGGACGCGCTGGTGCGCCGGGCCGTGGACCTCTTCTGGGACGCGGAGAAGGCGGCGTACCTCACCGCGCCTCGGGGGCAGAAGGACCTGGTGGTGGCGACGTATGGCCTCTTCGACAACGCCTTCCCGTCCGGCGCCTCCACGCTGACGGAGGCGCAGGTGGAGCTGGCGGCGCTCACGGGAGACAAGCGGCACCTGGAGCTGCCGGAGCGCTACGTGGCGCGGATGCACGACGGGCTCGTGCGCAACGCCATGGGCTATGGCTACCTGGGCCTGGCGGCGGACGCGCTGCTGGAGGGCGCGGCGTCCGTCACCGTCGCGGGCGCGTCCGACGACGTGGCGCCGCTGCGGGCCGCCATGGACCGTGCCTTCGCGCCCACCGTGGCGCTGGCCTGGAAGGCACCGGGACAGCCCGTGCCCGCGTTGCTGCAGGGGACTTTCGAGGGACGCGAGCCGGTGAAGGGGCGGGGCGCCGCCTACCTGTGCCGGGGCTTCGTCTGCGAGCTGCCCGTCACCGAGCCGGACGTGCTCGCCCAGCGGCTGGCGGCGCTCACCGGCCCCTGAGCAGGGGCCGGCGCGGCCCGCGTCACTTGACGGCCGTCACCTTCAGCGCGCCGATGAGCGGCGTGATTTCGGCGTTGCCTTCCTTGCCGAAGGCGAAGTGCGTGGCGTCCGCCACCACCTGGTTGAAGGTGGGGTCCAACTGGGTCCACTCGCCCACGAAGGCCTCCACCCACTCGTGCCAGTAGAGGGCGGGCACGCCGTCCTGGTTCACCATGTAGATGACGCCGTCCACGCGCCGGGCGGGCACCCCCGCCGCGCGCAGCAGCGCCACCGACAGCAGCGAGTGCTCCGTGCAGTCGCCCTTCTTCTGGCTCAGCACGTCCGTGGCCCGGTCCGCGCTGGCGCCGTAGTCCTTCTCCAGGTTGGAGTACACCCAGGTGTTCACCTTCTGGGCGATGCGGTACGCGTCCTTCTCCGTCCCCACGAGCTGCTTCGCCAGCGCGCGGATGGCCGGCGCGTCGCTCTCCACGACGAGCGTGGACTTGAGATTCTCGCCGCCCTCCGGGTCCTTCAGCGGCAGGGGCTTGCGCGCCTTGGGCGCGGCGGCGGACAGCGTCACCTCCACGCTGCCGTCCGGCAGCGGCTTGAACTGCTGCCGGTACGTCTGCTCCTGGAACTTCGCGGGCAGGCCCTGCACCACCAGCGTGACGTGGCCGGGCACGGTGCGCGCGGAGTCGGGCAGCGGCTTGGGCAGCACCACGCGGGTGAGGCCAAAGACTTCCACCAGGTCCAGCCGCTTCGCGACGGCCTCCGTCTCCTTCCGGGCCTGCATCGTCGTGCCGTAGTCCACCAGCACCATCTCCCCGCGCTGGGTGACGTACGAGACGACGGGGACCTTCTCCTTCTCCGACACGGTGACGGCCTTGCCCAGCTTCACCCGCACGCCGTTGATGGTCCGCTGCTCCTCGGGCTCCACGGTGGTGGAGAGGCCGTAGGACTCCAGGTCCATTCCATCCAGCGAGAAGCCCGTCACCTTCGCCTTGCGCAGCAGCGCCACGCGCGGCGGGTCGGCGTCCTCCACCCGCTCCTTCGTGGGCGGCAGCCTGGGCAGCGTCTCGTCGGGGCGGCCCGGGCGCTTGCGCACCACCTGCACGCCGTCCGCGGTGGCCGTGCCCTCCAGCGTCTGCGTGCCGCCGTCACCCGTCTGCTTCACCACGAAGGACAGCAGGCGCCCGCCGGGCTTCGCTTCGTAGATGCGCTCCTCGTCATGCATGCGCTCCGACACGCGCGAGCCCACCATCGCCTTGAAGACGAGCTGGTTGGTCGTCTTCACCCGCGCGGGCTGGCCCGGCAGGACTTCCAGGTCGGTGAAGAGCCAGCCGACCTTCTTGTCCATGAGGTACAGGCCGAAGTACTCGCCGCCCTTGGGGCGGGCGGCCTTCACCACGTCGGAGACGGGCGCCTGTGCGGCAGCGGCCTTGACTGCCGGGGCGGGCGCCCTCGCGAGCGCGGACGGTGCGCCCACCAGCAGGGCGCACAGGGACACGAGGGCCAACAAGGTCGGTCGGTGCGTGCGAGTCATCGTGCCCCTTCTAACGAGGGAAGGGCCCGTTGTCTTCACCCGCCCGGCCTGGCGGCGCGGGGACTACAGCCGCTTGGTGAGGATGATGAGGTCGTCCCCCACCTTGTAGAAGTCCCGGATGCGGGCCTCCTCGCCGTACTTCATGGAAGCGTAGAAGCCGCGCGTGGGGCCGTAGGCCTCGGTGGCGCTCGTCTCCACGCGGATGAGGCGCCCGTTGCGGCGGCGCAAATCACCCTCCATGGCGGACACCAGCGCCGCGCCTACGCCCTGACCGCGAACTTCCGGTGCGGACGCAATCCAGTACAAGTCATAGGTGTCCTCCGTCATCGGCGTGGGGCCGTAGCAGACGTACCCCACGAGCTCCCCGCCGCGGTCCGCGACGATGATGGCGTAGTCCGTGTTGCCCGCGGTGAGCGTGGTGTTCGCCAGCTCGGTGGCGACCTCAACCTCCTGCGGCGAGAAGGTTTCGATCTTTCGAATCAGGGCGGCGATTGGCGCCCTGTCCTTTTCTTCGATGGGACGGATGTCCATGTGCTCTCTCGAGCGCGACCTCCACGAGCCGGGACGCCAGGGCCGGGTAATCCATCCCGGTGGCCAGGGCGGCCTTGGCGAACCCCGCGCTCGGATGAAGGTCGCAGTTGGGGTTGATGTCGATGACGTAGGGCACGCCCTCCGGGGATACCCGGAGGTCGACCCGTCCATAGTCCTGGCAGTCCAGTGCTGCAAAGGCTTCCAGCGCGACCTGCACGCAACGGGCTTCCAGCTTCCCGTCCAACCGGCACAATCCGCTGGTGGTGTCCCGGTACTCCGCCGACGCCGCCTCCCACTTGGCGTTGTAGGAGACGATGTTGGGTCTGTCCTCGAACGTACTGCCGAAGACGATTTCCGTCAGGGGCAGCGCCTGGCGCGGCTGGTTGCCGAGCAGCGGCACATAGATTTCCCGCCCGGGGATGAACTGCTCCACCAGGGCCGGCTGATGAAACTCGCGGAGCACCGCGTCACAGGCGCGGACCAGCGCGGCGCGCTCGTGCACCACGGACTCCGACGTCACGCCCATGCTGGCGTCCTCGCGCGCGGGCTTGACGATGAGCGGCCAGGGCAGGTCCACCGCCAGCGCATCCTCCAGTCGCTCCACCACGCGGAAGGGCGGGGTGGACACGCCGCGCGCGGTGAGCACTTCCTTCGCCTTGGGCTTGTGCAGCGCCAGGCCCAGGGACAGCGCGGACGAGCCCGTGTAGGCCAGCCCCAGCGCGTCCAGCAGACAGGGGACGGCCATCTCTCCGCGGCTGTCAGCCGCCAACGACTCGCAGAGGTTGACGACCAGGTCCGGCTGACACCGGCGCAGGATGTCCACGAAGTCGAGCCGGTCGCCTTCGATGGCGAGCGGTTCGGCCAGGGTGTCGCCCTGGTTGAGGGCGTCCGCCATGGAGGAGACGACACGGACCACATCCTCCCGGGCCTCCCGCCCAGGGTCGTCCTCGAGGAGGTCGTGGTCGCGGTTGTGCAGCAGGATGATGTGCATTCGGTGGTGCCGGAGGGTTACCACGTCCCCTTCCGCCATCACAGTCCGCACGTGAGGTCGGCTGCCCCCCGGAGAGGTTCGCGGTACGTTTGATGACCTCCCGAGGGGGTATCCAGGAGTATGGAAAGGGAATCATGCGCATCCGTGACCCCATCCACGGCACCATCCCGGTCAGTGACGCCGAGAAGGCCGTCATCGACAGCCGGCACTACCAGCGGCTGCGCTATGTCCGGCAGCTCGGCTTCGGGGACCTGGCCTTTCCCGGGGCCACGCACACGCGGCACATCCATTCCCTGGGCGCCATGCATGTCGCCTCGCGCGTGTTCGGCGCGGTGGCCGCCCAGTCGTCGCTGCCGGAGGAGGTGCGGGAGCGCTTCTGCGCGGCGGTGCGGCTGGCGGTCCTCTGCCATGACCTGGGGCACATGCCGCTGTCGCATGCCTCGGAGCGCATCGCTCCGAAGCGCTCGCTCCTGCGTCTGCCGTCGTGGCTGGACGGCGCCGCGGAGGGGGAGCAGGCCACGCATGAGGACTACACGGCGAAAATCCTCCTCGACAGCTCGCTGACGCCCATCATCGAGAAACATTTCGGCGACCTGGGGATTACGCCCATGGCGGCGGTGGCGCTGGTGTCGGGCGCGAAGCCGCCGAAGGACCCGGGCTTCACGCACCAGGGCGTGGACTGGACGCCGCTGCTGCGCGCCATCGTCTCCGGCGAGCTGGACGCGGACCGCATGGACTACCTGCTGCGCGACTCCTTCTACACGGGAGTCAACTATGGCCGGTACGACATGGATTGGATTGTCAGCAACCTCAACCCCGCGATGAAGGACGGGCGGGCCTACCTCGCCCTCAGCCGGGCGGCGGCCTTCGCCTTCGAGGACTTCCTCCTCAGCCGCTATCACATGTTCGTGTCGGTGTACCTGCACCACACCTCGGTGAACTTCGACTACATGCTGCGGCGCTACTACGAGGAGTCGCCCGGCGAGTTCGAGATTCCTTCGGATCCGGAAGAGTTCCTGCTCTGTGACGATTCGGCGCTCTGGTACACGCTGCGCCGCTCCAGGAATCCGTGGGCCCAGCGCATCAGCCAGCGGAAGGGCTACAAACTGCTGGCGCAGTTCACGGAGCGGGACACGGGCTACGATTTGGACGTGCTGCGCAGCGCGCTGGTGTCCCACAAGTTCGACCACTACGTCGTCGAATCCCAGAATGTGCTCAGCAAGTACACCTCCGGGCCGTCTGGCCAGGGGCCGAGCCTGTACATCATCGACGCGTCCACCGGCCGGCTGACGGAGGTGGCGCGCTACACGCCGCTGTATCAACGCTACAGCGGCGCGGTGCGGCTGGTCCGGCTGTACGTCCGGCCAGACCAGGCGGACAAGGCGCATGCGTTGATGGGCCGGCTGCTTGGCCAGGCGGTGGAATCATGAGCGAGCGTCTTCCCAGTCTGGGCCTGGGCCTGGACCTGCTGGCCCACAGTCCGGTGGAGGCACGCCCTTCTTCCGTGGCGCTGCTGTACCGGCGCGCGGGGGAGGGCGTGGAGGTCTTCTGGGTGAAGCGCGGCAAGGCGCTCCGCTTCGCGGGCGGCTTCTATGCCTTTCCCGGGGGCAAGCTGGACGCGGCCGACGCGGACGTGCCGGTGGCGGGCGCCAGCGGAGAGGAGGCGGCGCTGCGCTCGGCCGCGGCGCGCGAGCTCTTCGAGGAGACGGGCGTGCTGGTGGCCCACGGCGCACAGGCGCTGTCCCCCGCGAAGGTGGAGTCGCTGCGCAAGGCGCTCCTGGACGGGGCGCTGGGGTGGGGCGCGCTGCTGAAGGCGGAGGGGCTGTCGCTGAACGCGGACGACTTCCGCGCCGCGGGCCGGTGGGTGACGCCGCCGTCGCTGCCCGTGCGCTTCGATACGCGCTTCTACCTGGTGGAGCTGCCCGCCCACGCGCGCGCGGAGTGGTGGCCTGGCGAGCTCGCCGAGGGCGCCTGGGTGAGGCCCGCTGAGGCCCTGGCGCGGTGGGGAGATGGCTCGGCGCTGCTGCACCCGCCCGCGGTGCATGCCTTCCAGGTGCTGCGCGCCTTCACGGATGCGTCCGACGTCCTGGCGCGCCTGGCGACGCCTCCGTTCTGCCCGGGCTACGTCTCACAGCGCATCGAGTTCCAGCAGGGCGTGCGCGTGGTGGCGCTGGAGACGCCCACGCTGCCGCCCGCCGCGCACACCAACGCGTATGTGCTGGGCAATGGCGAGCTGCTCATCGTGGACCCGGGCGCCGCGGACGTGAAGCAGTACGCGAAGCTGCTGTCGCTGGTGTCGGGCCTGAAGGCGGAGGGACTGCGGCCGGTGGCGGTGGTGCTCACCCACCACCACGGTGACCACGTGGGCGGCGCGCGCGCGGTGAAGGAGCGCCTGGGCATCCCGCTGTGGTGCCACGCGCGCACGGCGGACCGGCTGGACTTCCCGGTGGAGCGGCTGCTGGAGGATGGCGACGTGCTGGCGCTGGCGGGCGAGGTGCCGCAGCGCTGGCGCGTGCTGCACACGCCGGGACATGCGCAGGGGCACGTGTGCCTCGTGGACGAGCGCAGCCGCTCGGCGGTGGTGGGGGACATGGTGGCCGGCGTGGGGACCATCGTCATCGACCCTCCGGAAGGGCACATGCGGGACTACCTGACGCAGCTCTCGCGGCTGCGGGACTGGCCCGTGAGCACGCTGTACCCGGCGCACGGCTCGCCGATTCCGGACGGGCCCGCGAAGCTCCAGGAGTACCTGGACCACCGGGCGGCGCGGGAGGCGCTCATCCTCCAGGCCGTGCCGCCCAACGGCGCCACGCTGGCGCAGGTGGTGTCCCTGGCCTACGCGGACACGCCGCCGCTGCTGCACCCCATCGCGGAGCGCAGCGCGCTGGCCACCCTGGAGAAGCTGGTGGAGGAGGGCCTCGTGCGCGAGGAGTCGCTCCATTACTTCCGCGCCTGAACGATGGTTTAGTCCAGAGGCACTGACAACAGCTCTCGCTGACACGTCACGTAGAGCGTCCGGTCGTGCACCAGCAGGCCGCCCAGGTCAGCGTGGCCGACGTCGTGCACGGCGAGGCACTCGGTGGAGTCGAGCGACCAGATGCGCACGGTGCCATCGGAGCTCCCGGTGCACAGCAGCCCGAGCGTGGGCTCCACCGCGACGAAGTCCACCCAGTGCGCATGGCCCTGCCATTGCCGCACGACGCGGCCGGTGCGGCTGTGGAACATGCGGGCCACGAAGTCCCAGGACCCGCAGAGGAGGTGCTCTCCGTCGGGGTGCCAGGCCAGCGCCCGGAGGGTGTTCGATGGGCGGTTCCACACGATGCCGAGCTGCTTCTTGCGCTCTTCGCCGAGGGGCTCATGGCGCGCGGTGGCCATGCTCAGGTGGAAGAGGGCGCGGACGTTGAGCGTGAGGTCTTCGAGCAGGTGCACGGCGCCGTTGCTTCCGCCCACGGCGACGAGGCCCTGGGCGGGCGCATGCGCGAGCGCGTAGAGCGGTCCGGTCCACAGCGTGCGCAGGTTCTCGCCCGTCCATGCGTCCCACAGCCGCGCGCTGCTGTCGGCGCTGATGGAGACGACGCGGTCCTCGCTGACGACCGCGGCGGCCTGGACCTCCTCTCCGTGGCCCTCGAAGGTCTGCACGCGTCGCCAGTCCTTGGAGTCCCAGACGGCCAGGCCGCGGATTTTGTGTGCCTCGAGCACGCGGCCCAGCTCGGCTTCACCCGCCAGCCGGAACCAGGGCTCTCCATTCCGACAGATGGCGTCCGTCTTCAGGACCCGCGTGCACTCCCCGGTCGCCAGACTCCAGAGGAAGATGCGCCCGAGCCCGTTCGCGGCGATGTGACGCCCGTCGGGCCACAGCATCGGCGCCCCGAGCGGATCTCCGTCGGGTTCGCCCGCATCGAGCCACTGGGGATGACGGCGCCACATCGCTTCAGTCTAAGCCAAGGTTCGTGATTCGAGGCAGCCCTGCCCAAGGGCAAGGCTGGGCTCTGGTTGAGTCGTCGGCAGCGCCAGCCGCTGCTGCGTTGGGGCGACCTCCGGCGTACCGCCTGAGGTCGTTAGAGCATCGCGTTCGGCCGTTTAGAAGCGGCCGGCGAGCCCCAGCGCCCCGCCTCCCGGGGTCAGGCTCGCCGTGGGCACCACCACCACGGGGCGCCCCTGCTGGCGCCGCCGCTGGTGGGCGCCGTGGGATAGCTCGAACGCGAGGATGGACGTCGCCACGGGCACGGCGAAGGTGGCGGTGAGGGCCGCCCAGGATGCTTCGTCCGACAGCGCCACGACGGCCAATGGCGCGGCCGTTCCCACCAGTCCGCCCAGCAGCGTGGGCAGGAAGCCGCCGCGTGCATCCATCAGCGAGCCTCCCAGGTACACGCCTGACGCCGCGCCGAGCCCCATCCCCAGCGAGGCGCTGATGAGGCTGAGGTTCCTCCCGGACCTGCACTCGCTGTAGCCACAGGACACCCGGTCCGCCACGAGGACGCCTCCGAGGAAGGTCACCGCGAGGCCGGAGGCGCCAATCAGCGCGCCGCCCACCGCTTCGCCCACGAGGCGCGCGCCCAGCGGGAACGGCGCATCCCGGGGCGGATGCAACCGGGGAGCGGCCGGTGGCCTGGAGGCCGGTGACGGACGGCCCACCGCGGGCCGCTGCTGCGTGGGCGTCACGGGCTCTGGCCTCCGCGGCGCGTCAGCCGTCGGCTGGGCGAGCGCGAGGGCGGGCAGCAGGAGCGTCAGCAGGAGGGGGCGGTTCGGATGGGAGAGCATGGGCGCTGATGCCCGGAGTGAGAGCACGGCTCGGGCACGGATGCCATCGCCTCCGTGACGGGTTTCGCGCTGAACGGACGGCGCGCGGCGGCTCGAGGCGCCGCGCCGCTGGCCCCGGGGGACTCGCCTCAGAAGCTGCCGGCGAGGCCCAGGCGCGGCCCGCGTTCACCCAGCCCCGCGACGGGGACCACCTGGAACGTGCTCGGGGCCTTGCGGGTGAGCGCGGGGCGCTCCTCTTCCGGAGATGAGAGCTCATACCCCGCGACGGCGCCCACCACGGGAAGCAGCAGCAGGAACACCGCGCCGCCGGGTTCGTTGTCTCCGATGCCCAGCAGCGCGGAGCCAATCAGCGCACCACCCCAGCCCACGAGGCTGCCACCCGCGGTGGCGAGGAGGGTGCCCCGGCCGCCCATGAGCCTGCCGCCCAGCCACGTCCCGGCGGGGATTCCTACCACCACGCCGGTGATGCCACCGACGCCCGCGACGATGCTGCACTCGTCGCAGCCCACCGTGGACGCACCCACGATGAAGCCGGTGAGCATGCCCACGGTGCCCGCGATGAGGCCGCCACCGGCGCCGGCCACGAACTCCACCGCCACCCGTGGCACGGGGTCCGCGGGGCGGGCGCGGGCCTTGCCAGGAAGGGCCTGTTCGTTGACGGAGGTCGTGCCCTCCGCCTCCTGGCTCGGGCGGGAGGCTCCCTCCGCGTCGACGTCGCTGCGCGTCGGCGCGTCCCAGCCGACCGGGGCTGGAACCAGGGGCGGCGGCGTCAGCTCGGAGGCGGGCGCCCGGGCGGGCTCGCTCGTGGGGGGCTCCTGTGCCCAGGCGGCGCTCTGGCCCGAGGAGAGGACCAGCAGGGCCAACCCGATGGAGTGCGCTCGCGAAACCTTCACCAGGGACACGCTACCGCAACGACGGGCGCGCGTCGCCTAACCCGCGGAGGCCTCGGAGACAGGCTGGGCACGGCCCTTGCGGCGCAGCAGGACGAGCGCCAGCGGGACGGCGCCCAGCAGGAGCTGGGGAACGAGCGAGAGCGCGTCCGGATAGATGCCCAGCATGTCCACGGTGACGAAGGGCACGGGCGCCAGCGGCAGCGCACCGACTTCCTGCAGCGAGTGCAGGCCCTTGCCCAGCAGCATCACCGCGGTGAGGACCAGGATGACGGTGGACGCGTTGAAGAGCGTCTTCATCGGCAGGCGGTACCCCAGTCGGTTGATGAAGAGGACCAGGGCCGCCATGGCCACCGCGCCCGCGAGCGCGCCCCAGGCCACGCCCTCCGGCGAGTCCAGCGCGAGCCCCTGGAGGAAGATGGCCGTCTCGAAGCTCTCGCGCAGTACGGCGGTGAAGGCGATGAGGAACAGGCCTGGCATGCTGCCGCGGCCCAGCGCGCCCTGCATCTTCTCGCGCAGCTCGCCCATGAACTGGCTGATGTTGGAGCGGGCGTTGAGCCACAGCGCCGCGTACAGCAGCATGGCCACCGCCACGAGCGCGGCGATGCCTTCCAGCCACTCGCGCTGGGCACCGGCCAGCAGGTGGCGGCCGAGCACGTAGGACAGCGCGCCGACGATGAGCGCGGAAATCCATCCGAAGTGCACCACACGTACGTGCTCGGTGGCCTTCATCTTCCGCAGCGCGGCCAGCAGCGCCGCGACGATGATGGTCGCCTCGAAGCCCTCGCGCAGCAGGATGAGCAGCGTCAGCCACATCGTGGACAGCAGGCTCGCGGTGGTGCCCGAGTCACGCCGCGCCTGGTCCAGCAGCGCCAGCAGCTCCCGGCCCTCGTCCTGGAGGTGCGGGCTGCCGCGCTCCGCCGCCATGCGGGCCTTGAGGAAGCCCTGCTCGATTTTCAGCGTCAGCGCCGAGTCGCGCGCGCTGAGCTTGGGCTCCACCGGCTCCACGCCGTTGAGGTAGCCGTCCAGCAGCGCCCCCTTCGCGCCCGCGATGTCACCCGCGGCGCCCAGGCGCATGGCCTGCTGCACGTTCTCCCGGGCGGCGAGCAGCAAGCGCTCCTCGTCCGCGTCCAGCATCTTCCGGCGCAGACAGGCCAGGTGCTCCTGGCCGAACTCCTTCACCAGGTCCGCGTCGGTGGCGTTGGCCAGCCGCTCCAGGGAGATGCGCGGCGGCGTGCCCTCGCACTCGGGCAGGCGCATGGTGAAGACGTAGAAGGCCAGCGACCAGCGCTCCTCCTCGGACAGGGTGGGGTAGGCCGGCATCGCGGTGCCCGGCACGCCGAAGCTGGTGGTGTTGAAGGCCTTGTACGGCGTGAGGCCTTCCATCAGCTCCGCGTCCTGGAAGTTGGCGGGCGCCGGCTCCATGTTGGCGGCGATGGCCACGTTCGCGCTGCCGTCCGCGCCATGGCACGCGGCGCAGTTGGTGGCGAACAGCGACTGGCCCAGCGCCAGGTCCGGCGGGCGGCGCGGACTGCGGGCCAGCCCTCCGGCCGTGACGAGGTTCTCCACCAGCTCACCGCAGTCGCGGCTGACGCCGTCAGGGTCCTCGCCCTTGTCCACGCGGGCCTGGATGGCCTCCACGCGCGGCAGGAAGGCCGCCGCGGCGGGGCCCAGTCCGCGCGCCGCGTCCACCGCCTCCGCCGCGAAGCTCTTCTGCTCCTCCATCTCGAACGCGGACTGCGACTCGATGGCGAGCGGATAGTCCGCTTCCAGGTACTGGAGGATGCCGATGAGCCGGTGCCAGGTGCGTTCCTCGGAGGCGCCGTCGTCCGCGCGGGACGCCACAGGCAGGGCAAGCAGGAGGAACACCAGCAGCGAGGCGGCGCGAGTCATGCCACCCCCTCTACCAGTGGGGTGGTGACCTTTCAATCTTGCGAAGCAACTTCAAAATCAGCCGGAGTCAGGTCGCGCTCACGTCGGAGTAGCCCGAAGGTCCAATCGTCTCCACGACCTGGAGGGAGCCCACGCGGAGTGAGTCCACCTGCCAGTCGTCACCCCGCAGCTTGCCAATGGTCAGGGCGCGGATGGCCAGGGTGCCGATGCTGAGCGCTCCGATGGCGAGCGCTCCCAGCGCGGTGGCCCCGACGGCCAGGGCGGGGAGGGCACGAGGCCGCGGCCTCAGGCGGTGGCGCAGCAAGGGAGCAAGCCGAAGGCTGGCCACGAGCGCGGCCACGTTGGAAGCCGTGAGCACGGCGGCGCTGGAGAGGGCCGCGGTCCGCCAAGGCACTTCGATGGGACGAGACAGAAGGGTGGTCTGCATCCCGTGGAGGTGTGCATGGCGTCGGGAGGTGCCACGCGACGGGACGGGAGGCCCCCGGCCGGATGGATGGCCGGGCGCCTCAAGGTGCTTCACCTGCGCGCTATTCGATGACGATGTCGCAGTACTGCGGGAAGCGGTTGCATGGGTAACAGGTGCCACCGGGGCCGCCCACGCAGACCTCGTTGGCGGCACACCGGCCCTGCAGGTCACACATGCGCAGTTCCTGCTCGGCGCTGCCCGTTTCCTCCACGGGGGCTTCTTCCACGGGGCCGCCACAGGCCATCATCACCACGGCCGCAACCAATCCAAGTCCTCGCATCCACGTCTTGCTCATCCGGAGCTCCTTGGGACTGACGGGTGAAGTCCGGATTGTGCGCTTAACGTTTGAGGGAAGGAATGTGGGCGCGTGCCCTCGCCCGGGCATGCATGTAGCCGCCGCCGGGCGAAGGGGGGCGTCAGCGCTCGTAGGTGCGGAAGGTGTGGGGTGGCTCGGCGTCGGGATGTGCTTCCTCTTCGACGCACGTCCACCCCGACAGGTCCACGTCGGGGAACCGGGTGTCACCGGGGAAGTCCCGGGCGATGTGCGTGAGGTAGAGGCGCTGCACGCGGTCCATCGTCTGGGCGTAGAGGTCCGCGCCCCCGGCGATGAAGACCTCCGGGTCGCCGCTGGCTTCCGCCAGGCAGAGCGCTTCGTCCACGGAGTGCGCCACCTGGACGCCCGGGGGCGCGAAGTCGCGCTGACGGGTGACGACGATGAAGGTGCGGCCCGGCAGTGGGCGGCCGATGGACTCGTACGTCTTGCGCCCCATCACCAGGGTGTGACCCATGGTGATGCGCTTGAAGCGCGCGAGGTCCGCGGGCAGCCGCCACGGGAGCTGGTTGCCCGCGCCGATGACGCGGTTCGCCGCCATGGCGACGATGGCGGACAGCTTCATACGGCCACGGGCGCCTTGATGGCGGGGTGCGGCTCGTAGCCTTCGAGCGTGAAGTCTTCGTACTTGAAGGCGAAGAGGTCCGTCACCTCGGGGTTGAGGCGCATGCGCGGCAGGGGGCGCGGCTCGCGCGACAGCTGCGCCTTCGCCTGCTCGACGTGGTTCAGGTACAGGTGCGCGTCGCCCACGGTGTGGATGAACTCGTGCGCCTGCAGGCCCGTCACCTGCGCCACCATCATCGTCAGCAGCGAGTACGAGGCGATGTTGAAGGGCAGCCCCAGGAAGAGGTCCGCGCTGCGCTGATAGAGCTGGCAGGACAGCCGGCCGTTGGCCACGTAGAACTGGAAGAGGACGTGGCAGGGCGGCAGCTTCATGGACGGCAGGTCCGCCACGTTCCACGCGCTGATGATGTGGCGGCGCGAGTCGGGGTTCTTCTTCAGCCCCTCCACCAGCGCCTTCATCTGGTCGATGTGCTCACCGTTGGGCGCCGTCCACGAGCGCCACTGATGCCCGTACACGGGGCCCAGGTTGCCGTCGGCGTTGGCCCACTCGTCCCAGATGGTGACGCCCTGGGCCTGGAGCGTGCGCACGTTGGTGTCCCCCGCGAGCATCCACAGCAGTTCGTGGAGGATGGACTTCGTGTGCAGCTTCTTCGTGGTGAGGAGCGGGAAGCCTTGCGTGAGGTCGAACCGGAGCTGGGGCCCGAAGACGCTGAGCGTCCCCGTGCCGGTACGGTCGCCCTTCTTCACCCCGTGGTGCAGGACGTGGTCGAGCAGGGACAGATAGGGCTGCATGGGGCCCATGTACGATCGTGTCCACGCTGGACACAAGGGTCGCGTGCCACGAGTGGACTCCGTCCGGGACGGACCTCGAGGTGCGGCTTCTCATGGACGCCAGTCGCGACGCACCGTTAGAAGCCGGGGCATGAAAATCTACACGAAGAGCGGCGATGCCGGAGAGACCGGTCTGTTCGGTGGCGGACGCGTCGCGAAGGACGACATGCGTGTGGACGCCTATGGCGAGGTGGACGAGCTGAACGCGACCCTCGGCCTCGTGCGGAGCTTCGCGGGGCCCACGGACGTGGACGCGCTGCTCCACCGGCTCCAGGACCAGCTCTTCACGGTGGGCGCGGTGCTGGCCACGCCCGAGGGCACGAAGGCCTCGGCGCACATCCCCGAGCTGAAGGCCGAGTGGGCCGAGGACATGGAGCGCGCCATCGACGGCTTCGATGCGGAGCTGGCTCCGATGACCCACTTCATCCTGCCCGGAGGCACGCAGGCCGCGAGCGCGCTGCACCTGGCGCGCACCGTCTGCCGCCGCGCCGAGCGCCGCACGGTGCCGCTGCTGCGCGAAGGGAAGATTCCGAAGGCGGTGGTCGTCTATCTCAACAGGCTCTCCGACCTGCTCTTCGTCCTGGCGCGCGTGGTCAACCACCGCGCGAGCGTGGAAGACGTGAAGTGGATTCCGGCGAAGCCCTCCAAGTCGTCGGACGCGCCCCTGTGAGCATGCTGCCCACCGCCCATCTGCGTGACCTCGCCAGCTCGGTTGGCTTCGACCTGGTGGGGTTCGCGCGCGCCGAGCCCATTCCGCCCGACTTCCTGCTGTCGTGGGTGGCGGCGGGCTACGCGGCGGACATGGATTGGATGGGCGAGCGGGCCGCCGAGCGGCTGGACGTCTCGGTCCTGCTACCGGGCGCGAAGACGGTCATCTCCTTCGCGAACAACTACTGGCGCGACGACGCGGAGACGGTGGACTCCCCCATCGCGCGGTACGCCCGGGGGCGTGACTACCACTCCACGCTGCGCGACCGGATGAAGGCGTTCCGAAAGGCGCTCAACGTGATGTACCCGGGGCTAGGCACCTACGGCGGCGTGGACAGTGGCCCGTTGATGGAGAAGGTGTGGGCGGCGCGCGCGGGGCTTGGCTACGTGGGGAAGAACGGCTGCTTCATCACCGAGCCCTATGGCTCGTGGGTGCTGCTGGCCACGCTCGTGGTGGATGCGGAGGTCGACGACTATGGCAACGGTCCCGCGGCGGACCGGTGTGGCGCGTGCCGCCGCTGCCTCATGTCCTGCCCC
This sequence comes from Myxococcus sp. SDU36, assembly GCF_030168875.1. NCBI lineage: Bacteria > Pseudomonadati > Myxococcota > Myxococcia > Myxococcales > Myxococcaceae > Myxococcus > Myxococcus sp. SDU36. The sequence continues at coordinate 4,812,221 of NZ_CP077414.1, read as the reverse complement.
ACGGGCGCCCTGGTGGGCAACGGCCGCGTGGACGCGCGCGCGTGCCTGTCCTACCAGACCATCGAGAACCGCGAGCAGCAGGTGCCGGAGGCGTTCCGGCTCAAGTTCGACAACCTGATTTTCGGCTGCGACATCTGCCAGCAGGTGTGTCCGCTGAACCGCCGGCCGGTGTTCGCCGAGCACCCGCGCTTCGCGCCCCGAGCGGTGGCGGAGTTGGGTGTACGCGAGCTCGCGGGACTCACACTGGAACAGTATGAGCACCTGATACCTGGCACCGCGCTGGCGCGCGCACGCTACGACGGGCTGCGCCGCAACGCCGTGTATGCGTTGGGGGTGGCGAAGCAGGCGGATGCGAAACCGTTGCTTGAAAAGCTCTGCGGCGATTCGAGCGAATTGGTACGTACCGCCGCGCAATGGGCGCTCCATCAGCTCGACCCCTGACGTCCACCTCTCCGCAGCCCCTGGGCCCGGTCTACGCCGGGCTCATCCTCCAGGTCCTCATCAGCGCGGGGACGTACCTGGCGGGCAAGCGCGCGATGTCGGAACTGCCGCCGCTCACGGTGGTGCTGTGGCGCTTCGTGTTGAGCGGCTCGGTGTTCGTGTTGCTGCTGTGGTTCCTGCCCGGGCCCCGGCTGCCGCCGCGCAGCGAGTGGGGGCGGGTGCTGCTGCTGGGCCTGCTGGCGGGGCCGGTGAACCAGGTGTTCTTCTTCCATGGACTGGCCCAGTCGACGGCGGCGCACGCGGCGCTGCTCTACGCGCTGACGCCGCTGGGTGTGTACCTGCTCAGCCTGGGACGAGGGCATGAGCGGGCCTCGCTCCGGGCGATGGGCGGCATCGTCACGGCGTTCGTGGGCGTGGTGGTGTTGCTGTTGGGGCGCGGGCTGGCGGATGCGAGCGGCTCGTTGATGGGAGACCTGCTCATCCTGGGCGCGATGATGTCGTGGGTGGTGTACACGACGGAGGGCAAGCCGTTCGTCGCCATCCACGGACCGATTCGCGCGACGGCGTGGAGCATGGTGGTCTCCACGTTGATGATGCTGCTGATGGCGCCGTTCTTCGCGAAGCCGGACGCGGTGCTCGCGGCGAGCCCCGCGGCCCGGTACTCCATCGTCTACCTGGGCCTGCTGACGTCGGTGGTGGCGTACCTGCTCTGGTACTTCGCGCTGTCGAGGGTGCCCGCGTCGAAGGTGGCCGTGTTCTCCAACTTCCAGCCCGCGGCGACCGCGGTCGCCGCCTGGGCCCTCCTGGACGAGGCGCTGCAATGGGAGGTCGCGGTGGGCGGTGTGCTCGTGCTCCTGGGGGTGCGGCTGACGCAGGCGGCGCACGTCCGGCCTCCCGCCGTGGCGCCGGCCGCGCCAGAGCAGCCTCCCGCCTCATCGAGCGTCGGATAGCCGCAAGACTCGGAGTGCCAGGCCCGTCTCCGCCCTTTAGTTTCCAGTCATGCATGTCTCGGAGCGGGTGGCCGACGTCGATTGGGCACGGATTTCGGAGGAGCTGGACGCGCGAGGCTGCGCGACGTTGGAGCGGCTCGTCACGCCGGCCGAGTGTGATGCCCTGGCGGCGCTGTACCCGGAAGACGCCGTGTTCCGCAGCCGCGTGGTGATGGCGCGGCACGGCTTCGGAAGAGGGGAGTACAAGTACTTCGAGTACCCGCTGCCGGACGTGGTCGCCGGGCTGCGCGAGGCGCTGTACCCCCGGCTCGCGCCGATTGCGAACCGCTGGAACACCGCCATGGGCATCGAGCTGCGGTACCCGGAGTCCCATGCGGCGTACCTCGAACGCTGCCACGCGGCGGGGCAGGTGCGGCCCACGCCGCTGCTGTTGCGGTACGCGGCGGACGACTACAACTGCCTGCACCAGGACCGCTATGGGGCGCACGTCTTCCCGCTCCAGGTGGCGATTCTGCTGTCGGAGCCCGGACGGGACTTCACGGGAGGCGAGTTCGTCCTCACCGAGCAGCGTCCGCGCATGCAATCACGCGCGGAGGTCGTCCCGCTGCGCCAGGGAGACGCCGTGGTGTTCGCCGTCCATCACCGCCCGGTGCAGGGCACGCGAGGCGTGTACCGGGTCAACCTCCGGCACGGCGTCAGCCGCATCCGCTCGGGACAGCGTCACACGGTGGGTGTCATCTTCCATGATGCGACTTGAGGCGCGCGCATGACGATGGACCTGTTCGACGGCCTGGGTGGCACCGGTCCTCGCGAGGAGTCGCTGGGCCCCGGTGCCAGGGTGCTTCGGGGCTTCGCGCTGACCCAGGACGCGGAGTTGCTGAGCGCGGTCCATGACGTCGCGCTCGCTTCGCCCTTCCGCCACATGGAGACGCCGGGCGGGTTCCGCATGTCGGTGGCGATGACGAGCTGCGGGGCGTGGGGCTGGGTGACGGACCGGACGGGGTACCGCTATGCCACGGTGGACCCGTTGCATGGGCGGCCTTGGCCGGAGATGCCGGCCGTCTTCCTGCGGCTCGCGCAACTGGCCGCCGCGAAGGCCGGCTTTGATGGGTTCACGCCCGATGCGTGCCTGGTGAATCGCTACGAGCCCGGGGCGAAGATGTCGCTGCACCAGGACAAGGACGAGCGTGATTTCACCGCGCCCATCGTCTCCGTCTCACTGGGGCTCCCGGCGGTGTTCCTCTTCGGTGGGGCGGAGCGAGCGGACCCGTCGGCGCGGGTGCGCCTGAGTCACGGCGACGTGGTCGTCTGGGGCGGGCCAGCCCGCCTGCGCTACCACGGCGTCATGCCGCTCAAGCCGGGCCACCATCCGCAGGTGGGTGGGCATCGCATCAACCTGACGTTCCGGAAGGCGCGTTGAAGGGCCCGAGCAGTTCCGCCAGGCGATGCAGGCCTACGCAGAGGACCCCATCCTGCACTGGCAGCGAGTGGTGTGCCGGGAGTTGAGGCCCTTGCGCAGAGTCGAAGAGGGCGCGCCGGACCGCATCCCCAGCTCCTTCGAATTCCGCACCTTCTGGTGGAAGGGCCAGTTGGCGGCGTGGGGGCCCTACTGGTGGCAGGGCACTCCGTACACCTTGACGCCGGAAGAGCAGCACGAGGCGCTCGGGCTCGGGCGTGAGGTGGCACGTCGGCTGGACGTGCCCTTTCTCGTGGTGGACGTGGCCCAGGAGGTATCGGGCCGGTGGATTGTCATTGAGTGCAACGACGGCCAGGAGAGCGGCTACGTGGGTATCTCCCCGTTCGCGCTCTGGCGGGCCATCCTCGACGTCGAGAGTGGAACTGGAGCGTCGTAGCGCGCCTCAATCCCCGTTCGGGTCCCAGTCGGAGATGTCGTACCCAGGCTCGGGGGGCAGCGCCGGCTTGCTGGGCGCGGGCTTCTTCACGGCCGGAGGCGGAGCGTCGGACACGTCTTCGTCGAGTAGCGGGTCCTTCTTCGCCGGGCTCGCGGAGACGGCAGGCGGGGTGGGTTTCACCGGCTCGGGCGCGGCCGACGCAGGCGCGGGCGCCGCCGTGGGCTCGTCATCCGGCGAGTCCAGGTCACCCAGTGACGTCGGGTCCGCGGGGGCCGATGCGGGAGTCGGGGACGGCGGTGGAGCCGACTCACTCGCCCGGTACACGCCTGTCCGCGTGGCCTCCACCGCGACACCGGAGGACGGCGGCGGCGGGGGAACAGGCTCCGGCGCGCGGCGCGAAGGCTCCGCCGCCGCGGAGGACTCCGACGCGCGGTAGCCGTCCCGCCGGCCGGCTGGCTTCTCATCCCCGAACGGGTCGTCCTCGCGGCTGCTGCGCTTGCGCGTGGGCCGCGCGTCCCCGTCGCCGAACGGGTCCTCCTCGCGGGTCAGCTTCTTCCCCTTCCGCCGCTTCGGCGGATCCGCCACCACTCCAGCCGGCATGCCCTTCAGCGACGAGTGCCGGTCCGCACACAGGCCCACGCCCTCCTGACATTCGGCCAGACAGTGGGTGAGCTGCTTGATGGTGCGCCCGCTGCCTCCGAACTCGATGGAGCAGTCCTCCTTGCAGGTCGCGTAGTCCTCCTGGCAGCCAGAAGGGACGGCGGCCGCGGCGGGGCCGGCGGCGAGGGTCAGGCCAAGAATCAGGAGGGCTCGCATGGCGATTACGAAAACTACCAGTCTTCTGGGGTTCCGGCGCCAGGGGGGCGCGTTATGGTCCCCTGGCGCGATGGTCGCGCCACGAGGAGGCACATGGCTGTCAGGGTGGGCATCATCGGGAGCCCCGGGTTGGCCCAGGCCCTGGGCATCCCCGGCAAGGGCGACTCCCACATCTTGGAGACACCCTTCGGTCCTCACGCGGGTCCCATCGTCACCACCGAGCTCAACGGCGTCTTTGTCGCCTTCGTCGCCCGCCACGGCGCCGGCCACGTCTACAACGCCACCCGCGCGCCCTACCGCGCCAACATGTACGCGCTGAAGGTCCTGGGCGTCACCCACGTCCTCGCCACTGGCACCGTGGGCAGCCTGCGCGAGCACATCCAGCCGCTCCAGCTCGCCCTGCCAGACCAGGTCATCGACCGCACCTACCGCCGTCCCTGCACCTTCTACGACGACGTGGCCGTCCACGTGGACCTGGGCAATCCCTTCTGCGGCACCCTGCGCCAGGTGCTCGAGCACGCCAGGGACCCGCTGGGACCGGCCGTGCACACCGAGGCCACCTACGTCTGCATCGAAGGGCCGTCCCTCAGCACCCGCGCGGAGAGCATGCTCTACCGCACATGGGGCGGGGACCTGGTGGGCATGACGGGCATGCCCGAGGCCCGGCTCGCCCGCGAGGCGGAGCTCCACTACGCCCTGGTGGCCCTGCCCACGGACTATGACTCGTGGCAGCCGCGCGCGCCGGGGCAGGCGCATGACGACCTGCTGGCGCAGATCTCCCACAACCGCAAGGCCGTCACCGCCAGCGGCGCCGCGCTCATCCGCCGCGCGCTGCCTCGCATCGGAGAGGCCCGCGCCACCTGCCGCTGCGACACCGCGCTGGCCCTGGCCATTGGCACCGAGCGCACCCGCATCCCTGACGAGGTGCGCGGACGCCTCCGTCCACTGCTGGGCAGATACCTCCCGCCCAACGTCGCCTGACGACACTTCACCCAGCCATTCGGTCGAGCCACACGACGCGCGCTCGCCCGGCCGCCTGCTGCCAAAGCGCGCTCTGGTTTTCACCTTCGGGGCCCCTGTATGACTCGGTGCGAGGAGACGAGCATGGGGTTGCCCAGACTCAAGTACCTGTCCTGGCGCGAGTTCAGCCGCCGCTTCGTGAAGGAGTTCCAGGAGGACAGCGTCACCGACATCGCGGCGCAGTTGTCGTACTACCTGCTGTTCTCGCTGTTCCCCTTCCTCTTCTTCCTCGTCACGCTGGTGGCGTACCTGCCAATCGCCCCGGGCGCGGTGGACGCGATGATGGCCCGCATCCGTCCGCTGGTGCCGGGTGACGCGCTGGGGCTCATCACCGGGCACCTGCAGTCCCTGGTCAACCAGCCCCAGCCCAAGCTGCTGACGGCCGGCCTGGTCATCACGCTGTGGTCCGCCTCGCGCGGCGTGAACTCGCTGCGCACCGCGCTCAACCTGGCGTACGACGTCGCCGAGTCCCGGGCGCTCTGGAAGACGGAGGGCCTGGCGATGCTGGTGACGCTGATGGGCTCGCTGTTCATCCCGCTGTCCTTCGCCGTGTTCCTGCTCGGCGGGCGGCTGGGGCTGGGGCTGGCGGGGATGCTCCAGTTCGTGGACGCCTTCCACCTCGTGTGGTCCTGGCTGCGCTGGCCCTTCACCGCGTCCCTGGTGATGCTGGTGCTGGCGTGCTGCTACTACCTGCTGCCTGACGTGAAGCAGCGCTTCAAGTACATCATCCCCGGGGCCGTCCTGAGCACGGGCCTGTGGCTGATGTGTACCTGGGGCTTCACGCAGTACGTGGAGCACTTCGGCAAGTACAACGTCACCTACGGCTCCATCGGTGGGGTGATGGTGCTGCTGCTGTGGCTCTACCTCTCCGGGCTCATCTTCATCGTCGGAGGCGAAATCAACGCCATCCTCGAGCACGCCTCGGTGGACGGGAAGTCGAAGGGCGCCCGTTGCTTCGGGGAGCCCGCGCCGCTGGAGCCGCCCCTGAAGACGCCCGGCGCGGCCAAGAGCGCCAGCAGCGCCCTGCGCTCGAAGCTGGCGCGCTTCCGTTGGCGGCGGCGCGTGGCCCGGGGCCAGGAGCCCGAGCCCACCGTGGAGGAGGACGCCCGCTCCTCCACGCCGCGCTGAAGGCTGGGGACTACTTGCCGCCCAGGGCCTGCTTGATGGCGGGCAGCCCCCCCGGGGCGTTGTTGCTGCCCCGCAGGTTCTTCTGGGAGATGATCTTCTGGATGTTCGTGATGCGGTCCCGGTTGGTGGGGTGCGTGCTCAGCCACTTCATCAGCGCGGGCGTGTCGCCCTGCGCCTTCTGGAGCTTCTCGAAGAAGGTGATGAGGCCCCGCGGGTCATAACCCGCGCCGGAGGCGTAGCGAGCGCCGTACTCGTCGGCTTCAATCTCCTCGCTGCGGCCATGCGCCAGCATCGTGCCGCCGCTCACCAGTTGCGCGGCGATCTGCGCCACGGTGCCCGGGTTCTGCCCCAGCGCCGCCTGGGTGATGGCCTGCAGGCCCATCTGGTTGACCATGGCGCGCGCGGAGTGACGGCCCACGACGTGGCCCGCCTCGTGCGCCATGACGCCGGCCAGCTCCGCCTCGGTGTCCGCGGCCAGGATGAGGCCCGTGTAGACGTACAGATAGCCGCCGGGCGTGGCGAAGGCGTTGACCATCTTCGGGTCGTCGATGACGTGGATCTTCCACTTCACCCCGGGCCGGTCCTTGGAGGCCTGGTTCAGGATGCTGGCGGAGATGCCGCGCACGTAGTCGACGACGGCCGCGTCCTCCACGTACTTGATCTTCTCCTTCGTCTCCAGCTCCGCCTTGACCTGCTTGCCGAGCTGCTCTTCCTGCTCGTCGGAGATGAGGGTGCGGGCCACTGCCTTCTCGGCGGTGATGCGCTGCTTGGCGCAGCCCGTCGACAGGCCCAATGCCAGGGTGACTCCCAGTACCGCCACGAGGATGCGCTGCATGCCGAGTGCTGCCTTTCTTTCCAGAGGTCTACGCCGCGTCGCTCCGCGGGAGGCGGCACGGTGGCCCACATCGGCACCTGCCTTCAAGGGCCGCGTGGTGCAAGCCGCCAGGCATCCGGCCTTCGCGCCGCCACCGCGCCAGTGTTCGCTGCCCGGCAGGTAGGCGGTGCGTGAGGCCGCCCGGCGGTGTATGTGCCCCGGCAGGATGCCAGAACTTCCCGAAGTCGAAATCGCGCGGCGCAACCTGGTGCGCTGGTTCAGCGACCGGCGCCTCGTGCGTTCCGAGTCGGAGAACACCCGCATCTTCCGAGGCGCCGAGCGCCAGCAGTTCGACGCGCTGACCGGCCGGTTGGAGTCGCTGGTCCGCCGGGGCAAGTACCTGCTCTTCGCCTTCGAGGGCGGCAAGGGGCTGATGGGGCACCTGGGGATGACGGGCAAGTTCGTCCGCCGCACCGAGGCGCAAGTGGAGCCCTACAGCCGCGCCCGGTTCCACCTGGACGACGGCCAGGTCATCCACTTCTCCGATCCACGGATGTTCGGCCGCCTGGAGCCGGCACCCGCCGCGCGCCTGCGGGAGCTGGACGCGGTGCGAATCCTGGGGAGGGATCCGCTGGCGGATGGCCTCACCGCGGGGCAGCTCCAGCAGGCCGTGGGCTCCTCCCGGAAGGAGCTGAAGGTGGCGCTGATGGACCAGGAGCGCATCTCCGGCCTGGGCAACATCCACGCCGCCGAGGCGCTCTTCCGCGCGGGCCTTCACCCAGCGCGCCAGCCCGGCTCCCTGACGCCGGACGAGTGGAAGCGCCTGGTCCAGGCCATCCGCGCCGCCATCGACTTCGGCCTCAAGGAGCAGGAGGGGGAGGAGCCGGTGTACCTGGAGGAGGGGCGCTCGGAGAATCCATTCCGGGTATACGGACGCGCGGGGGGCCCATGCTCTCAGTGCGACACCCGGGTCGAGTCCTTCACCCAGGGAGGCCGTACCACCCACTTCTGCCCCCGGTGCCAGCCGGGGGACGGACGCCGTCGTGAGGCGGAGGCGCCAGCCGTTGACGGCGCGAAGACCCGCCCTGGTAAGCGTTGACACCCCTTGGTCCCGTCGCTTGAATCGCCCGCCTTTCAGACCCGGCCGCCCCAGGTGGCCCTGGAGATCGTTGCCCATGTCTCACGCCCTGCTGGCGGCGCTACTCGTCGCTTCGTCCACGGCCACCGCTCAGACGCCGGTGCCCGAGGGTAGCCCGCCCGCGCCCGCGGAAGCCGCACCCGCTGCTCCCGCCGCCCCCGCGGAGCCTGTTCCCGCGGAGCCCGCGCCCGTGGCCCCCACTCGCGAGGGCGTCAGCCGTGACGACCTGGAAGCGCTGAAGGAGGAGCTGCGCGAGGAGATTCGCGCCGAGGCCGCCAAGCAGTCCATTGGCGCCACGGACGCGTGGGCCGAGGAGTTCCCGGAGGAGAAGCGCAAGCTCGAGGTCTTCACGCTCGACGGCTACTTCCGCGTCCGCCCCACGCTCTTCTACAAGTTCGACCTGGGCAAGGTGCCGGGCCGGGAGCTCTTCCCGCGCTCGCCGCGCAGCGCGCAGGAGAACACCCAGTCCTTCGCCACCATGCGCGTGCGCCTGGAGCCCACCTTCAACATCTCCGAGCAGGTGGCGTTGAAGATGGAGGTCCTCGGCCTGGACAACTTCATCATGGGCGCCATGCCGGACACGCTGCTGCCCGGAAACACGCGCAACCTCTTCGGCATCTTCTCGGAGAGCCAGGACCCGCTGGCGGACGCGCTCCAGGACTCCATCAAGCTGCGCCGCGCCTACGGCGAGGTGAAGACGCCGGTGGGCATCCTGCGCTTCGGCCGCATGGGCAGCCAGTGGGGCCTGGGCATGCTGCGCAACGACGGCACCTGCTTCGACTGCGACTTCGGCGACACCGTGGACCGCGTCCAGTTCGTCACCAACCCCTTCGAGGGCTGGTACGTGACGCCGATGCTGGACTTCAACGATGAGGGCGTCACCGACACGCGCGGCACCGTGGGCGAGCCCATCGACCTGACCCAGTCCGATGACTCGCACAGCTGGGTGATTGCCATCGCGCGCCGGGACACCGACCAGGTCATCCGCTCCAAGCTGGACAACAACCAGGGCGTGCTCCAGTACGGCCTGCACTTCACCTACCGCACCCAGAAGTGGGAGTACGACGGCTCCACCACGAACGGCCCGGGCACCGGCTTCATCCCGCGGGACGCGTCGCTGTACGTGCCGGACCTGTGGCTCAAGTACGAGGAGAAGAACTGGCGGCTGGAGTTCGAGGTCGCCGCCCAGCTGGGCCGCATCGGCAACCGCGCGCTGGACGTGGGCGGCATCAACGACCCCACGCGCAACCAGAGCCTCACCGTGGCCCAGTTCGGCGGCGTGGCGCAGGGCGAGCTGCGGCTGCTGAACCAGAAGCTGTCGCTGAACATGGAGCTGGGCTTCGCCTCCGGCGACAAGGCGGCGGGCTTCGGAAACCAGCCGGGCCGTCCGGGCTCGGGCACCAACGGCCAGACGGTGCCGGGTGACTTCGAGGGCCCGCAGTACGCCTGTGACGTGGGCGGCTGCTCGGACAACGCCATCCGCAACTTCCGCTTCAACCGCGACTACCGCATCGACCTCATCCTGTGGCGCGAGCTGCTGGTCGGGGTGACGGACGCGTTCTACGTCCGCCCGTCGGCGAAGTACACCATCACCGAGGGCTTCGACCTCTACGGCCGCGTCATCTACTCGCAGGCCATGTACGCGCAGTCCACGCCGTCCTTCACGAGCAAGGCGCTGGGCCTGGAGGTCAACGTGGGCGCGGACTACAAGACGGAGGACGGGTTCATCGCCGGCCTCGCCTACGGCATCCTGTTCCCGATGAGCGGCCTGCAGGAGTTCGACGCGACGCTGCGCAACGACCTGGACACGCCGCAGACCATCCGCGCGTGGCTGGGGATGCAGTTCTAGCCATGCGCCAGGTCCTCGCGGCGCTGTGCGTGGCCGCCAGCGTGTCACTGACGCTGGCGGCGTGTGGCATCAAGGGGCCGCCTCGGCCACCCGGGCCGCCGCCAGCGCCCGCGACCCAGACGCAGCCGCCGCCGCCCGAGTCGGAGCGAGGGCCTCTGGAGCCATCAGGGCCCACCCTGTCTCCCACGCCGGAGACCGGGGTGGAGACGCCGCTGTCACCGCCGACGTCCGAGGACGCGGGAGCCCCGTGAATCACTTCACCTATCGCAAGGGCGTGCTCCACGCGGAAGAGGTGCCGCTGGCGGCCATCGCCGAGTCCGTGGGCACGCCCACCTACGTGTACTCCACCGCCACGCTCACCCGGCACGTCCGGGTGGTGACGGAGGCCTTCGGAGACCGGCCGCACCTCATCTGCTACTCGGTGAAGGCCAACTCGAACCTGGCCATCCTCCGGCTCATCGCCGAGCGCGGCGGCGGGTTCGACATCGTCTCCGGCGGCGAGCTGGCCCGGGTGCGGCACGCGGGCGGGGATGCCGCGAAGACGGTGTTCGCTGGCGTGGGCAAGACGCAGGAGGAGATGGAGGCGGCGCTGGCCGCGGGCATCCTCCTCTTCAACGTGGAGAGCGCCGAGGAGCTGGAGGCGCTGGACGCCGTGGGCCGCCGCCTGGGCCGCCGCGCGCCCTTCGCCCTGCGCGTGAATCCGGACGTGGATGCGCGCACGCACCGTTACATCTCCACCGGGTTGAAGACGTCGAAGTTCGGCGTGCCGTTCGAGGAGGCGGTGGCCCTCTACGCGCGCGCGAAGAAGATGAAGGGCCTGCTGGCCGCCGGGCTGGATTGCCACATCGGCTCGCAGCTCACCCAGACGGCGCCCATGCGCGCGGCCTTGTCCAAGGTGGCGGGCCTGTACTCCGCGCTCAAGGCGCAGGGCCACCCGCTGGCGTACCTGGACGTGGGCGGCGGGCTGGGCATCACCTATTCGGACGAGACGCCTCCGTCTCCGGACGAGTACGCCCGCACCGTGATTGCCGCGGCGGGCACCACCGGGGCCACGCTCATCCTGGAGCCGGGCCGGGCGCTGGTGGGCAACGCGGGCGTGCTGCTCACGCGCGTGCTGTACCGGAAGAAGACGCCGGCGCGGCACTTCGTGGTGGTGGACGCGGGGATGAACGACTTGCTGCGCCCCGCGCTCTATGAGGCGCACCACGGCTTTCAGCCCCTGGTGAAGCGGCGGGGCAAGGCGGTGGAGGTAGACGTGGTGGGGCCGGTGTGTGAATCCACCGACGTGCTGGCGAAGGCACGCTCCCTGGTGCTCCCGCAGGCAGGCGAGTTGTTCGCCTTCATGAGCGCGGGCGCGTACGGCATGAGTATGTCGTCCACCTATAATTCCCGGCCACGCCCGGCCGAGGTGCTGGTGGACGGTGAGGCGTGGCGCGTGGTCCGGGAGCGCGAGCGCATCGAGGAACTCTGGCGCGGCGAGCGGGCCTGAACGTATAAGCGCCGGCATGAAGACCTTCGAAGGCTCCATGACGGCGCTGGCCACTCCGTTCCGCGACGGAGCGCTCGACGAGCCCGCCTACCGGGCGCTGGTCCGCCAGCAGATTGAGGGGGGCACCCGCGTGTTGGTCCCCATGGGCACCACGGGCGAGGCCGTGACGATGACGGCCGACGAGCGGGCCCGCGCGGTGAAGGTGGTGGTGGAGGAGGCGAAGGGCCGCGTGACGGTGGTGGGCGGCGCCGGCTCCAACAGCACCGCGGAGACCATCGAGGGCGTGCGCCGCGTGCGCGAGGCGGGCGCGGACGGCACGCTCATCGTCACGCCCTACTACAACAAGCCCACGCAGGCGGGCTTGCTGGAGCACTACCGCGCGGTGGCCAAGGCGCACCCGGGCTTCCCCATCATCGCCTACAACGTGCCGGGCCGGACGGGCGTGGACCTGCTGCCCGACACCGTGCTGCGGCTGTGTGACATCCCGGAGGTGGTGGCGCTCAAGGAGGCCACCGGCAGCATGCCGCGGGCCATCGACATCCTGGAGAAGTGCGGTGACCGGATGACGCTCCTGTCCGGTGACGACTTCACGGTGCTGCCCTTCATCGCCTGCGGCGGCAAGGGCGTCATCTCCGTGTCCTCCAACGTGGCGCCGCGGATGATGGCGGACCTGGTGGCGGCGGCGCTCGCGGGGAATATCGCCGTGGCGCGCGACCTCCAGGTGCGGATGAACGAGCTGCATCGGCTGCTCTTCATCGAGGCCAGCCCCGCGCCCGTGAAGTGGGGATTGCACGTGATGGGATTGTTCGGGCCCGAAGTGCGGTTGCCCCTGGTGCAGATGACCGAGCCCAACGCCGCGAAGCTTCGCGACACCCTGCGCCAGTTGGGCCTGCTCACGGGCTGAGCTTTCTCGCACCCCGCCGTTACCTGGAGCGCGGCAGACATGATTCGCACCGTCATCACCGGCATCACTGGCCGCATGGGCAGCACGTTGCTTCGCCTGGCGCGCGACTCGGGAGACCTGCGGGTGGTGGGCGGCACGGCGCGGCCGGGCAGCGCCTCGGTGGGCCAGGACGCCGGGGTGGCCACGCGGCTGGGCCCGGTGGACGTGACGGTGGTGGACAGCCTGGAGCGGGCGCTGGACGCCGCGCGGGCGGACGTCGTCATCGACTTCACCAGCGCGGAGCTGAGCGTGGCGCACGCGCAGGTGTGCGCCGCGCGCGGCGTGGCTTTGGTGGTGGGCTCCACCGGCTTCACGCCGGAGGCGTCCGCGGCACTGGCCCAGAGCGCGGAGAAGGTGCCCATCGTCGCCGCGCCGAACATGTCGGTGGGCGTCAACCTGGTCATCCGCATGGCCGCGGAGCTGGCGCGGGTGCTGGGGCCGGGCTTCGACGTGGAGGTCCTGGAGGCGCACCACCGCATGAAGAAGGACGCGCCCAGCGGCACCGCGCTGCGGCTGGCGGACGTGCTGGCGGAGGCCTTGGGGCGCACCCGGGAGGACCTCACCTTCGCGCGGCATGGGCAGTTGGGTGCGCGGCCCGCGCGCGAGATTGGCGTGCAGACGCTCCGCGGCGGCGACGTGGTGGGCGAGCACACCGTGTACTTCCTTGGCGAAGGTGAGCGCATCGAGCTCACGCACCGCGCCACCAACCGAGACCCGTTCGCCGCTGGCGCGCTGAGGGCCGCGCGCTGGGTGGCGGGGCGCGCGCCGGGTCTCCATGACATGGCCGACGTGCTCGGCTTCCAGAGGACTTCATGACGACCGCGCGCTACTGCCGCTTCCTGCACGAGGGCCGTGCGCACCACGGCCGGGTGGAGGGCTCCGAGGTGGCGGTCCTCACCGCCGCGCCCTGGGCCGGCGCGAAGGAGACGGGCATCCACCGCTCGCTGTCCTCGCTGACGCTGCTGGTGCCCTCGGACGCGTCCAAGGTGGTCTGCATCGGCCAGAACTACCGCAAGCACGCGGAGGAGATGGGCAAGCCGGTGCCGCCCGAGCCGCTCATCTTCACCAAGCCCTCCACGGCGCTCAACGGCACGGGCTCGCCCATCCGCATCCCCAAGGCGAGCCAGGAGGTCCACTACGAGGCGGAGCTGGCGCTCGTCATCGGCGAGAAGCTGAAGAACGCCGACGCGTCCACCGCCGCGCGCGCCATCTGGGGCCTCACCTGCTTCAACGACGTGACGGCGCGCGACGTCCAGCGCCGCGAGATTCAGCACACCCGCGCCAAGGGCTACGACACCTTCGCGTGCGCGGGGCCGTGGGCGGTGACGGGCCTGTCCCCCGACGACCTCCAGATTGTGTGCCGGGTGAACGGGCAGGTGCGCCAGGACAGCCGCACGTCCGACATGATTTTCAGCCCCGCGCGCCTGGTGTCGTTCATCTCCCACATCATGACGCTGCTGCCCGGGGACATCATCAGCACCGGGACGCCGTCGGGCGTGGGGAAGCTGTCGGCCGGGGACACGGTGGAGGTGGAGCTGGAGGGAATCGGAACCCTGGTGAACCCTGTTGAGCTGGAGCCGTGAGCGACACCGTCTACGTCGGGTTGGGTTCCAATGAGGGAGAGCGCGAGAATCACCTCGTCGCCGCCCTGTCCGCGCTGTCCCGCATTGACGCGGTGGCGGTGCTCCACTGCTCCTCGCTCTTCGACAGCGCCCCCGTGGGGCCTCCGCAGCCGCGCTTCCTCAACGCGGTGGTGGCCCTGGAGTGTGGTCTTCCGCCGCAGCGGCTGCTCTGCATCCTTCAGCAGATTGAGAGAGATTTGGGCCGCCGCCGGGACGTGCGCTGGGGCCCGCGCACCATCGACCTGGACATCCTCTTCTGGGAGGGACAGGTGGTGGCCGACCCCACGCTCCAGGTGCCCCACCTGGAGCTGCACAAGCGCCGCTTCGCCCTGGAGCCGCTCGTGGAACTGGCGCCTCACCTGCGTCATCCGGTACTGGGGATGCCGGTGAAGGAGCTCCTCGGGAAACTCGCCCCGCAGGATGTCCGCAGGAGCGAGGCCACGTGGTGGCCCGAAGCGAGCTACTCGAGCAACGACACATGAACCTGTCCCTGGCCCTGGCCACCGCGGCGCTGTTGACCGCCGAGCCCTCGACGCTGCCTCCCAATCACCCGGTCATCCCCCCGGGGACCACGGCCTCGCCCGCCACCGCGGGCATGCCGGAGGGCCACCCGCCGACGGAGGGCGTGGCTCCCAGCATCAACCCGGAGCAGCTCCCCCCGGGCCACCCGCCCATGTCGGGCACGGGCCGGGCGCCGCCGTCCGCGGAGGAGCTGCTGCGCCAGCTCGACTCCACGGAGGGGTTGGCGGACCGGGAGAAGACCTTCGAAATCGCCGCGTCGCTGGGCCGCCTGTACTACGTGAACGGCCGCAACGCGGAGGCCAGTACGTACCTCCAGCAGGCCCTGGCGCGCGCGCAGCCCACGCGGGAGCTGTTCCTGGCGCAGCGCAAGAAGCTGGGCAAGGCCGCGATACCCACCCCAGAGGCGGCGGGCTGCGGCTTCACCCCGAACATGCCGGTGGAGGACATGGCCGCGGCCGCGCAGGCGCGCGCGAAGAAGGGTGACACCGCGGGCGCTGTGGCCTGTGCGCGCGCGGCGCTGGCGCCGGTGCTGGACGTGGCGGTGATGCAGGCCAACGCGCTCTACCTGTCCAACGACAGCGGCAAGGCGCTGGTGGCCTATGAGGCCGTGCTGGAGGTGGAGCCCCGGCACGAGGACGCCCTCTACGCGCGCGCGGCGCTGCTCTTCGAGACGAAGGGCGACGACGTGGCGGCGCTGAAGCAGGCGGGCGAGGGCTTCGAGGCGGTCGCCACCACGTACCCCGACTCGTTCCGCGCGCCCATGGCGAAGCGGATGGTGGCGCTGGTGGAGGAGACGGTGAAGGCGGGCGGCCGCAAGCAGCTGCTCGCCTCGCGCGCGGAGGACCGCCGCATCCGCCTGTCGCAGGCGCCCGCGGCCGCCGCGCCGGATGCGCCCCGGCCGCTGTCGCAGGAGATGGTGGACGCGGTGAAGAACACCGAGCGCACGCCGGAGCTGGAGCAGGGCCTGGCGAAGCTGGTGGACGAGGGCGAGGAGCACCTGGCGAAGGGCCGCTACCAGGAGGCGCTCGCCAACTACACCCGCGTGGTGCCCTTCCAGCCGGAGAACGGGCGCGCGAAGGCGGGCATGGCCTGGGCCCTGGTGGGCCTGGAGCGCCCCATGGCGGCGCGCGTGTGGGGCGTAGCCGTGCAGAGCGACCCGCACTCCGTGGAGAAGCTGGGCGACACGCTCAAGGCCAAGGGCGACGACAAGGGCGCCAAGGCGCTCTGGGAGAAGCTCGCCACGGACGCGCCGGAATATCCCAACAAGGCCAGCCTGCAGGCGAAGCTGGGGAAGTAGCCGCGGTCAGCAGGGGCGCCGGCGCATGTTGGCCCGGGCCCCTCTGCCGTTGTGTTGTGTCAGGGCAGGGCCGGGAGTTCGCAGGGCCACCACGCCGGTGGAGTGGCCCGGTCATCCCAGGTGTCGTTCCAGTAGTCCTTCAGCGCATAGACCTCGGTGTTGGCCTTGCTGCAGAACCGCTCCGGGTGCTTGTTGACCACGAGCGTTTCGTCCCGGTTGTAGACGATTGTATCGCGCCGGCACTGCTGGGTGCTGCCCGCAGGCGGCGGGCCGGCGGTGGTCGCACGTTCAAGCTTGGCGTACATCATCGAGCTGGGCTGCTCGCAGGCCATCTCCTTGAAGCGGCCATCCGTGAGGATGGCGACGTTCATCGTCACGCGGCGCTCCGTCAGGAAGCACCCCTCGAAGGTCTGGTATCCATCAGGAAGGCTCGGGTCAGTCCCGTATCGGTAGGTCACCAAGGAGTAGCCCTGCGGGGGAATCGGGCATTCGCCGAAAAGCTTTTCATAGAGCGGATGCAGCGCGCCCTCGCGGTACACCACCGCGTGGTACTCCGTTGCACCCCGGTCGTACCCTTCCTGATGCCCGACGACGAGGTCGGGGCTGGACGTTGCCGTCAGACTGACGCGGTCGAGCTCGCCGTTGTCATTGCCGTCCACGTAGGCGAGCAGGTATGCGACACCCAGCTTCGAGCCTTCCTCGCCATGCAGAACGCCGGGCTCGGGCAGCCGATGCACGGGCATGCTGAAGGTGTTGGGGAAGCGCCCGTTCACCTTGACGTCGACGATGCGCCGCTCGAAGGACTTCCTGGGGCTCACCCGCTGGCATTTGCCCACCGCGATGTGGAAGGGATTCTCCAACATGCACTGGAGCGTCGCCTCGGGCCAGTGTTCCCAGTAGAGGCCCGCCCGCAGCTTCTTGCCGCGTGCCTCGTCGAGTGATTCGGTGCCGAGGAGCGCGCCCTCCACCGTGAACAGGGCCTGGTCCTCGGCTTCGTCTCCCAAGAGTCCTCCGCAGCCAGCGAGGGCCAGCGTGAGCAGCCCGGTTCCGAGTGTTGCGTGTGCCTTCCGATGCGCCATGTCACCCATCCTTGTGTGTGGAGGGCTCGCGGAACGCTTGCTGCTCGCGAGGGCCTCTTGGGTTGCAGGAAGGGAGACGCGGGGTGTGGACTGCGTGGGACATCCTTCAATGACTCCAGGTGCTCCCAAATAACAGGCTGGGCGTTGCCTGCACGCGCAGCTGTGCGTCCGCCTTCATCAAGGCCACCCATCCGCCGAGCCGCACGAAGAGCCCGGCGTGTGCGCCGAGGGGAACCTCGGTGGAGAGTGCGGCGAAGGTGGCTGCGCCCGCGCCCACGCGCATTCGTGCGGCAGGTAGGTTCAACCTTTGTCGTTGTGCCGCCTCAAGACTGGTTGCGCGCTGAAGCACTCCGATGGCGCCTCCGCCGACATGCACGCTGGTCCAGAAGGAGCCCATGGCACGTGCCAGGCCGACGCCGCCCCACAATCCCAGCTCGGCATGGGCCATCTGGAGCAGGGGCGTGGTGCCGCGATGTCCTCCGAGCGTCAGCCCGCCGGTGACGGAGAGCCCTGACCTGGTGCCCGAGGACGTCTCTCTCGTGAGGTACACGCCCGCTTGCGGTCCCCACCCGCCCACCTGGGTGGAAGACCTGCCAACGCCCAGTCCGACTTGAAGCCGCCAGCCATCGTCCTGCAGGAGTGCGCCTTTTCGCTGGTGCAGCGCGAGCGTGCGCACTTCGAGCGATGCGGCGTTCAGGCGGTGGTGGCTGCCCCAGGGAAGGTAGACTTTGCCAAAGAGCACCTGCGCGCCTCGCCTGACCTGGATGCGGTAGCGGCCGGAGGGCAGCGCCAGCCGCACCGAGGCCTGCGGCCGGGGTTCCACTTCCGCCATCACCTGGAGCGTGCGCTCGTCGACCAGCACCACGCTGTCTCCCAGCGCGGCGGGGAGCTCCAACTGCGCCTGCGCCCGTTCCAGGGTGGTGATGAACAGGTCGCCTTCTCCCGCCAGCTGGCTGGATAGTTCTGGGTGCTGGACCGCTGCGCTGGAGCCATGCGAGGCAGCGAGCGTGCGATGGTAGACGTGGCCATAGGCCTCGGTGAGGCTCACACGCCCGTCACCGTCCACGTCCGCGGCGCCTCTCAGTCCCGAAATCAGGTGGTGCGAGAAGTAGGAACCCTGAAGGCTGTCGGATTCCTGGGCGACTTCGTGCGCGCCCGCAGAGGTGATGAGCACCTTTCCCGATGGGCCCACCTGCCGCACGAAGGAGATGTCGAAGGCGGGCGCGGACTTGATCCCCTTGGATCGCCCACGCACCATTGCTCCACTGTGGCAGGCGTCGAGGACGGCCACGGTGACGGTGGATGGAACCTCAGCTAGCAGCCGCTGCAGTTCGGCGAGCGCGAAGGCCTCGCCTCCCATGCGAAGCGCAGCGTCGTCTCCATGCCCCGAGTAGTAGAAGAACAGCAGCGTGCGCTCTCCCGCCCGGCGCGCCTCCTCGATACGTCCCCGCATCCGTGCCAAGGCGAACCGTACACTGCCGGGGCCTTCCCCTTTGAGGAGGATGCGGCGGTCCTCGGGCACGCCGCCAAGCTGCCCCAGGAGTGCATCCAGCCGTTCGGCGTCCCGCTCCGCCCAGCGAAGGGGCTCATCGGTGTCCCGGCCGAGGTTGTGGCCCACGCTGAGCGCGAAGCGACTCTCCGCTACCGCGGGCCACGCCGCCAGGAGCATTCCCGTGAGGGAAAGACCGGTGAGCACTTTCAGTGCCGCTGTGCTCGGGGGCCGGAGGCCTGCCACGTGCGTTGGGGCCTCACCCTGCCGTGCGCTCATGGCTGCTCCTTGGGAAGCTCACGAACGATGTACCGCGTCGAGGGAAGCGGCGCGGGCCGAGGGGGGAAGTCCATCCCCTCCGCTGCCCGCTCCAGCCAATCCAGGACCGCTTCCGCCGAGGGCGCGTCGGCGGTGGTGGGGGTGAGCACCATCACCAGGGCCTCTCGCTCCGGGGCGGCGTCCAGTTCCAGGCTGCCGGGGAGCACCAGGCGTCCCGGCGCCATTCGTACCGTGCCGCCCGTCTGGGGGAATCCATGCAGCGGCGTCAGGCGGCCGTGGTCGCTCAGGGCCAGCACATACAGCCAGCCGCCTTCCACATCCTCCACTTCGACTCTCACCCGGTCTCCAGGACGAAGGACCACGCCAGGCGCCTGCTCGAAGACGGCCTCGCCGCGTTTGACGAGGAGCCGCGCCGTCAGCCCTCCTCGGACACGTACCTGTTCGCCCTCGTCCGTCGGAGGCTTCCAACGCTGCACCTCCAGGACCATCAGGGCGCACACCGCGAAGGCGGGCAGGGCCCAGCGGTACGCCCACTGCCAACGCAGCGCACCAGCCGGTCGCGGCGCGAGCCGTGTCCGGATGGTGCTGAAGGGATGCGTGGCGGCGAAGGCGCTTCGTGCCGCTTGGCGGTCGCGCAGATGCGCGGCCAGCTCAGGCGATGCTTGAGCCGCGTCCTCCACGCGGTGCGCGTCCTCGGCGGACAACTCTCCGCAGAGATAGCGCTCGATGAGCAGGTCCGGCACGCATGGAAAGCGAGGGTGGGAAGGGGGCCTCATGGGGATGCGGTTCCTTTCCGCGCAACGGGGCTCGCGGGGACATCGAGGAGGCGCCGCGCGGTATCGAAGAAGGCCTGGAGCTTTCGCTGCACCGTCTTGCGCGACACGTCGAGCAACACGGCGATTTGTTCCTGTTCGAGTTCGTCGAGGAACCGGTGCGCGACGACGCGCTGGACGTCTTCCGGGCAATGGGCGAGGACGTGCCGCATCAGGTCCGCTTCCACCAGGAGCCGCTCCATGGTTGCGTCCTGGGGGGCGACATCCCACAGCGGGGCGCGCAAGGTGAGGGCGCTGGTGGCCTCGGTGCGGCGGCGTCGCAGCAGCGAGAAGCACTGCCGGTCCGCCAACGTCAACATCCAGGACAGCGGCGAGTTCGCATCGCGCACCTGCTTCAGGTTCGCATGGACCCGCAGGAACACCTCCTGCGTGGTGTCCCAGGCCAGCGCGTCGTCGTTGAGCAGCCGCTGACAGCGCCGGTATACGGGCTCACTGTAGCGGCGGTAGTACCCCTCGGTCTGCCCGACGTCGTCTTCCGGCTCGCGCACGGATGCCCCTCATGCGGGGCCCCTGGCCAGCCCCCCGGCCAGTGTCGCCCGGTCGGGGCGTCCGAAGGGGTGGGGCCCCGCGAGGCGAGACGCATAGGCGTCACCGCGTGGGACATTTTTCTGGAAGAGACTTCGCCCCTTGACGAGCGGCGGCACGCCTCAGACGAACTTCGCGGCCAGCAGGTCCTGCACGTCGAGCAGGCCCACGGCGCGGCCCTCCACGTCCACCACGGGGAGCTGGTCCACGCGCAGCTCGCGCATCTGCGTGGCCGCGGCCAGCACCAGCGTCTCCGGCGTCACGCAGCGCGGGTTCTTCCCCATCAGCTCGCGCACGGGCACGGTGAAGTCGGTGAGGCCCGCCTCCACGCGGCGGCGCAAGTCGCCGTCGGTGAAGATGCCCACCAGCTTCCCGGACTTGTCCACCACGCACGCGGCGCCCGGCCGGCCCGGCGTCTTCGTCATCACCGCCACCACCGCGGACAGCGGCGAGGTGTCGCGCACCAGCGGGTTGGCGTTGCCGGTCCGCATCAGCTCGAAGACGCGCTGCACGGAGCGCCCCAGCTTCCCGCCCGGGTGCAGCAGCGCGTAGTCCTCCGTACCGAAGGGCCGCGAGCGCAGCACCGTCATCGCCAGCGCATCGCCCATCGCGTGCAGCGCGGCGGTGGAGGCCGTGGGCACGAGGCCCATGGGGCACGCCTCCGCGATGGCGCCGATGTCCAGCACCACGTCCGCGCCCCGGCCCAGCGGGCTCTTCGCGTCACCGGTGAGGGCGATGACGGGCGTCTCCATCCGCTTGAAGGAGGGGAGCAGGCGAATCAGCTCCTCCGTGGAGCCGCTGTTGGACAGCGCGAGGATGACGTCGCCCCGGCCCACGCGGCCCAGGTCTCCGTGCACGGCCTCCGCGGGGTGGAGGTACACGGAGCGGATGCCAGTGGAGGCCAGGGTGGCGGACAGCTTCTGGCCAATGTGGCCCGCCTTGCCCATGCCGGTGACGATGACCTGGCCCGCGCAGTCGCGCACCAACTGCACGGCGCGCAGGAAGTCGGCTCCCAGACGCTCCGTCACGCCGAGGATGGCGCGGGCCTCGGCCTCCAGCACGCTCCGCGCGTAGGCGAGCGTGGCCTCCGCGTCAGGGAGGACGGCAGGCGCCTGGGCGGGACGGCCGGGGAGGGCGCGCAGGCGGGGCTTCTTGGCGACGGAGCGGGAAGGGCGGGCCATGTTCAGTGTCCGGCCTTCTACCTCCGCCCCCCGGCGGTGGCCACCCTTGACGCATGGGGGGGCATCGGTTACGCGCCTGCTCGCCCGGCCTCCTTTGGCCGGGGCACATTCCACCTTCAAGAGAGGGACGAGATGAAGTTCTTCATCGACAGCGCCGACGTGGAGGAGATTCGCAAGGCCCACGCCATGGGCTGCGTGGACGGGGTGACGACCAACCCGTCCCTGCTCGCCAAGGTGGGCCGGGGCCTGGAGGAGACCATCCGCGAAATCTGCTCCATCGTGGACGGTCCCATCAGCGCCGAATGTGTGTCCATGGACGCGGACGAGCTCATCAAGGAAGGCCGCTCCCTGGCGAAGATTCACGACAACGTCGTGGTGAAGATTCCCATGGGCGTGGAGGGCATGAAGGCCACCAAGGCGCTGACCGCCGAGGGCATCCGCACCAACGTCACGCTGTGCTTCTCCGCCAACCAGGCCCTGCTGTGTGCCAAGGCCGGCGCCACCTACGTGTCGCCCTTCGTGGGCCGGCTGGATGACATCTCCCAGGACGGCATGGAGCTCATCTCCCACATCCTGGAAATCTTCCGGAACTACGAGTACTTCAACACGCAGGTGCTGGTGGCCAGCGTGCGCAACCCCGTGCACGTGCTCCAGGCCGCGCGCCTGGGCGCGGACGTGGCCACGCTGCCCTACAACGTCATCACCCAGCTGGCGAACCACCCGCTCACCGACGCCGGCATCAAGAAGTTCCTGGCCGACTGGGAGAAGGTCCCCAAGGCCACCAAGCCGCCCGCGGCCCAGTAGTCCCTCGGGAAATTCGGACTTTAAGCAGCTTCCTGGGCTCCAATCCCCATGCGGGGTTGGGGCCTGTTTTTTTGAGAAGATGGACCCGGTCCTCCTCCGCTTCCCGGTGGGTTGCACTGGCGATTTCGCGCCGCGGCATGTATTCGTTGACTCCCGAGTCAACGAGCCGAACCCGTCACGAGGTCCCCATGGAATTCCAGCTCACCGACGCCCAGCGCGCGCTGCAGGACGCGGCCCGCAAGTTCGCCCGCGAAGTCGTGCGTCCGAAGGCCGCCCACTACGACGAGACGGCCACCTTCCCACTCGATTTGCTGACGACCGCGTGGGAGCTGGGGCTGCTCAACATGGCGATTCCCACCGAGTACGGTGGCGTGGGCCTGTCGCACCTGGAGCAGACCCTGGTCGCCGAGGAGCTGAGCTGGGGCTGTGCGGGCGTGGCGACGTCCATCATCGCCAATGACCTGGCCAACCTGCCCATCATCCTCCACGCGACGGATGAGCAGAAGAAGCGGCTGCTCACGCCCTTCACGGAGAAGCTGAAGTTCTCCTCGTTCTGCCTCACGGAGCCCGAGGCCGGCAGTGACGTGGCCAACATGCAGACCACGGCGCGGCTGGACGGAGACCACTACGTCCTCAACGGCGCCAAGTGCTTCATCACCAACGGCGGCCAGGCGAGCCAGTACACGGTGTTCGCCTCGGTGGACAAGGGCAAGAAGCACAAGGGCATCACCTGCTTCGTGGTGGAGGGCCGCCCCGAGGGGCTGTCTGTCAGCAAGCACGAGAACAAGATGGGCCAGCGCGCCAGCGAGACGGTGTCGCTGACGTTCGAGGACGTGCGCGTCCCGGTGGCCAACCGCATTGGTGAAGAGGGGCAGGGCTTCGCCATCGCCATGGCCACGCTGGACAACAGCCGCCCCCTGACGGCCATGTTCTCCGTGGGCATCGCCCGCGCCGCGCTGGAGCACTCCATGGAGTACTCCACCCAGCGCCGCACCTTCGGCAAGCCCATCATCGAGCACCAGGCCATCCAGTTCATGATTGCCGACATGGCCATGAACACCCACGCGGCGCGCATGCTCACCTACGAGAGCGCGTGGCTGCTGGACGAGGGCAAGCGCAACTCCCTCCAGTCCAGCTACGCCAAGTGCTTCGCCGCGGACATGGCCATGAAGGTCGCCACCGACGCCGTGCAGGTGTACGGCGGCTACGGCTACATCAAGGAGTACCCCGTGGAGAAGCTGATGCGCGACGCCAAGCTCATCCAGGTCTACGAGGGCACCAGCCAGGTCCAGCGGCTCGTCATCGCGCGGGAACTGTTCAAGTAGCGCCGCGGCACCGCGTCCGGCGGCCGTTTCCCATTGCCGCCGCGACGCGCCAGTGCCTATTAACCCAGGCTGTTCTCCCAGATTTCAAACTCCTCCCCGTAAGGAGAAGCACCGCCGTGAAGATCCTCGTCACCGCCAAGCGCGTGGAAGACCCCGAGTCGAAGATCAAGGTCAAGCCGGATGGCTCGGGCATCGTTCTGGAGGGGCTGAAGTACAAGATCAACCCCTTCGATGAAATCGGCGTCGAAGAAGGACTCCGGCTCGTCGCGAAGCACCAGGGCGAAGTCGTGGTGGTGTCCGTCGGTGGCAAGGAGGTGCAGGAGCAGCTCCGGCACGCCCTGGCCATGGGCGCGCACCGCGCCGTGTGGGTGAACCACACCGGCCCGGTGGACCAGCTCGGCATCGCGGCCCTGCTCCAGAAGGTCGTGGAGAAGGAGCAGCCGGACCTCGTCATCCTCGGCAAGCAGTCCATCGACGATGACCAGAACCAGGTGGGCCAGTACCTCGCCGAGTTCCTCGGCTGGGGCCAGGCCACGTTCGCCTCCAAGGTGGAGTCCATGGAGAGCGAGCAGGAGAAGAACAAGGTCCCCGCCATCGTCGTCTCCGCCGACAAGAAGAGCGTGCAGGTGATTCGCGAGGTCGACAACGGGCTCGCCACGGTGGAGTGCCAGCTGCCCGCCGTCGTCACCACGGACCTGCGCCTCAACCAGCCGCGCTACGCCAGCCTCCCGGGCATCATGAAGGCGAAGAGCAAGCCCATCGAGGAGCTGACGCCGGCCAAGCTGAGCGTGGACGTCACCCCCGCCATCCAGGTGCTGAAGATGTCCGCCCCCCCGGCGCGCAAGGCCGGCATCAAGGTCGCGGACGTCCCTGCCCTGGTCGAGAAGCTGCACAACGAGGCGAAGGTCGTCTGAGCAGCTTTCCCGCACACTCTCTACGGAGTCATCCAAATGCCAATCGTTCTCATTGTCGCCGAGCAGCAGCCGGACGGGAACCTCCGCAAGGCCACCCTCAACGCCATCTCCGCCGGCAAGCAGCTCGCGGAGAAGGCCGGTGGTGAGCTGCACATCGCCCTGGTGGGCAAGGACCCCGCGAAGGTCGCCGACGAGCTCAAGGGTTACGGCGCGAAGGCCGTGCACCTGGGCGCCGCCGCCGAGCTGGAGCACTACTTGGCGGAGACCTACGCGCCCGCCATCGCCGCCCTGGCCCAGGAGCTGAAGGCGGACTACATCGGCATGGCGTCCACCGCGCAGGGCAAGGACCTGCTGCCCCGCGTGGCCGGCCGCCTGCGCGCCGCCATGGCCACCGACGTCATGGCCATCAACGGCAGCGGCGCGGACCTCTCCTTCACCCGTCCCATGTGGGCCGGCAACGTCTTCGCCGACGTGAAGCTCACCACGCCGGTGAAGGTGCTCACCCTGCGCGCCACCGAGTTCCCCGCCGCCGCTGGCGGTCAGGGCGCCGCCGAGGTGAAGACCTTCAGCCCGAAGGTCGAGGCCTCCAAGACGAAGTTCGTCGACTTCAAGGAAGTGAAGAGCGCGCGGCCCGAGCTGACCGAGGCGCGCGTTGTCGTCTCCGGTGGCCGCGGCACCAAGGGCGACTTCAAGGAGATTGAAGGCCTGGCGGACGACCTGGGCGCCGCGGTGGGCGCGTCCCGCGCGGTGTGCGACGCGGGTTGGGTTCCCAATGACTTGCAGGTCGGCCAGACGGGCAAGGTGGTGGCGCCGTCGCTCTACATCGCGGCGGGCATCAGCGGCGCCATCCAGCACCTGGCGGGCATGAAGAGCTCGAAGACCATCGTCGCCATCAACAAGGACCCCGAGGCCCCCATCTTCCAGGTGGCGGACTACGGCATGGTGGCGGACCTCTTCAAGGTGCTGCCCGAGCTGCGCGCGGAGCTGGCGAAGCTGAAGTAGCGCCGAAGGGCACGGACGTGTCCTGACTCAAGGGGCGACGTGGGGACCTCCCCGCGCCGCCCCTTCGCTTTTCGCGACTCACAGCTCGATGTCGCGGCCCGCGTCGCGCGGCGCTGCTTCCTCTTCGGGCTCCGGGGCCTCGTCCGCGTAGGGCGGCTCGGCGGGCAGCGGCAGCTCGGGGCGCTTGAGCGGTTCGGCGCGGAGCAGGTCGATGAGCGTCCCGTCGCCAACGGCGACGATGAGGTGGTTGAACTGCCAGGGGCCGTCTCCGCGTTTCTCACCCTGCGCGTGCAGCGTGCCCTTGCCGTCGGGCCCCTCGAGCGGGAGGGAGAACTGCGCGCGAGAGACACCGTTGCGGCGCTGCACGGAGCTGCGCCGGGGCAGGCCACTTTCGATGGGCGTGCCCAGCGCGCGCAGCACCCACGCGTCGCCGCTGGCGATGGCCACCGCTTCCTGGTGCGCGTCGGACTGGCCCAGGGAGGAGAAGCCCAGGTACGTGGCCAGCACGCCCAGGCCGACGCACGAGGCGAGCATCCCCAGGCACCCCAGCGGAAGGACCCAGCGCCAGTGGCGACTCCACCCGCCGGGCCGGGGCGCCATTGAACCTTCCAGTGCCGTGTCCATGGCCGCCTCCTCCCGCTTCGCGCGCGGCCTCCTCTTATTCGCTCCCGAGGCTCCCGGGGAACACGCGGAAGCCGTCCGGCACCGCCAGCGGTTGGTGTGTGTACCGGGCAACAGGTAGATTTCGCGTGTGCCTTCGCGAGCCTCCTCCGCAGAGGTGTTGTTGGACGTGCTGGAGGCCTTGCCTCCGGGGCACCGGCTGTGGGTGCGTGGCGCGGGGCGAAGCCTGTTTCCGCTGCTGCGGGCAGGGGACTCGGTGCGGGTGATGCGCTGTGGCCCGGGCTCGCTGGCGGCCGGGGACGTCGCGCTGATGCGGCAGGGGCGCGAGCTGGTGGCGCACGTGGTGGTGTCCACGCGGCCATGGCGGACGGCCTCGCTGCTGGGGCGCCAGGACGCTCCGGGCGGCGTGACGCTGGGCCGGGTGGTGGCCATCCGCAGGGGGCGCTGGGTGGTTCCACTGCCCAGTCCGCTGCGCCCGGCGCTGCGGCTGGCGCAGAAGGCCGCGTCCACGGCATGGGCCTGGCCCCGGACCCGGCTAGTGTCTCGGGGCGTGTGGGACTTCCTCTTCGCCGGATGGTCGCTGCCGCTTCGTCACCGCCTGGTGGGGCCGTTGGAGGTGCGGCTCCTGACGGCCGGAGACCTGGACCCGCTCCTGGCCTATGCCAGTGAGCGGCTGGTGGTCTCTCCGGGCTTTCTGCGCCGTCAGCTCCGCGAGCGCTGGGGCCTGCCGGACGCGGGGCGTCAGGGGGCCGCGGCGGGCGCCTTCGACGCGCAGGGACGGATGCACGGCTTCGCCTGGGTGGACTCCTACCGGCAGGAGGGCTTGCAACTGGAGGGCGTCTGGGTGCGCTCCCTGGTGGTGGCGCCCCGCGTGCGGCGCATGGGCGTGGCCACGGGGCTGCTGGAGTGCCTGCTGGACGAGGCCCGGCGCCAGGGGCAGTCGCACGTCTTCGCGGACGTGGACGACGACAACATGGCGTCGCTGCGCACGTTCGAGCGGCTGGCGTTCCGGCGAGCGGACGCCACGCTGACCCAGCAGGCCAACGAGGCCTGGGATGCCACGGGCCGCTCCAAGCGGCTGGTCGTCGTCGAGCGCGCCCTGTAGGCGCGCTCGGGGAGGGTTGCGTGGCCGCCCAGGCTGCGTCAGAAAGCCCGCGGCCGTGGCCGCCGCGTGACGTCACCTGGCGAGCCCGGCGTCATCCTCTCCGGTGGACCCTCGCGACATGAGCACCTCGACGTCCGACATGCTGGGGGGCGCCACGGAGCCTCCGTCGCGGTCGCAGCGGCTTCGGGCGGATGGGGCGCTGGCGCTCATCACCTCGTTCTGGGGCATCACCTTCGTGGTGGTGAAGGACGCGCTCGGGCACGGCGACCCCTTCAGCTTCCTCACGCTGCGCTTCCTCGTGGGCGCGGTGGTGCTGAGCGCCCTGGCGGGACGGCAGGTGCTGACGGCGCGCAACCTGCGCAGCGGCACGATGCTGGGGACCTTCCTCTTCCTGGGCTTCTCCCTGCAGACGGTGGGGCTCACCACGACCACGCCTTCGCGCTCGGCGTTCATCACCGGGCTGTGCGTGCTGCTGGTGCCGCTGCTGTCGCTGGTGCTCTACCGGAAGGCGCCGAAGTTCACCTCGCTCCTGGGGGTGGGCCTGGCGGCGGTGGGGCTCTACCTCTTCACGCAGCCGGACGTGGGGCTGGGCAGTGGCGGCCTGTCGTCCGGAGACGTGCTGTCGCTGGGCTGCGCGGTGGCCTACGCGTGCCACATCCTCATGACGGAGCGGCATGCGCCGAAGCAAGGGGTGATGGGGCTGGTGGCGGTGCAGCTCTGGACGGTGGCGCTGCTGTCCGCGCTGTGCCTGCCCTTCGTGGAGCGGCGCGTGGCGTGGCATCCGTCCTTCGTGGGGGCGGTGCTCGTCTGCGGCGTGTTCGCCAGCGCGCTGGCCATCAGCGTCCAGACGTGGGGGCAGGCACGCACCACGGCGGTGCGCGCGGCGCTCATCTACTCGCTGGAGTCGGTGTTCGCAGCGCTGTACTCGGTGCTGCTGGGCTACGAGACGCTCGGGCCTCGCGAGTGGCTGGGCGGCGCGCTCATCCTGTCGGGCGTGTTGATGTCGGAGGTGGGCGCGGCGGCCTGGGTGTGGTGGCGCGCGCGGGCACCGGCGCTGTAGCGGCCCCGTCGCGGGGCGTGCGTGCGGCCACGCCGGGCCTGTCCACCAGCCGGGCGGGCAGGGCGGTGAAGTGAAGGCGGCCACCGGCGGGTGGACGCGCTATACCCGGGGCCCTTCCCATGAGTGTGGAGCTGCGGCGAAACGGGATGCACCTGACGGGCACCCCCCTGTCCCTGGATGCGAAGCGCAAGTCGCCGCTGTGCTTCGTGAGTCACGGGCATTCGGACCACATTGCCCGGCACGAGAGCACCATCGCCACGGCGGCGACGCTGCGCTTCATGACGCACCGCCTGGGGCCGGTGCGTGAGCCGCGCGAGGTCCCCTTCCGGCAGCCCTTCGAGCTGGGGCCGCTGGTGCTGGAGTTGCTGCCGGCGGGGCACATCCTGGGCAGCGCGCAGCTCCGCGTGACGCGTCCGGATGGGCGCCGCATCGTCTACACCGGGGACCTCAACGTGGCGCCATCGCTCACCGCCGAGGCGACGGAGGTGGCGGAGTGCGACACGCTCGTCATCGAGTCCACCTTCGGCCATCCGCGCTACCGCTTCCCGCCGCGTCCGGAGGTGCTGGGGCAGGTGGAGACGTGGCTGCGGATGCAGTTGGAGCGCGGCGCGGTGCCGGTGCTGCTGGGCTATCCGCTGGGCAAGAGCCAGGAGGCGATGAAGCACCTGGCGGGGCGCGGCTTCCCGCTGGTGGCGCACTCCTCCATTTATGAAGTGGCGCAGCTCTACGCGGAGCTGGGCGTGCCGATTGAAAACCTGCGCTGCTACGACGGCAGGGTGGAGCCGGGTGAGGTGCTCTTCTTCCCGCCGCACCAGGCGCGGGGTGGGGCGCTGGCGCCGCTGTGGCCTCGGGCGACGGCGGTGCTGACGGGGTGGGCGGTGGACCGGGGCGCGGTGCGGCGGTACGGCGCGGACGTGGCCTTCCCACTGTCGGACCACGCGGACTTCCCCGGGCTGGTGTCCTACGCGAAGTCCACGGGGGCGCGGGAGGTGCTGACGTGCCACGGCTTCGCGGAGGAGCTGGCGCAGGCGCTGCGCGACGCGGGGATGGACGCGCGCCCGCTGGGCGGGAAGCCGCAGCAGCTCGGGTTGTTCTGACAGGCGGCGTGGGGGCGCGTTAGAAGGACGGCCATGGCCCGCAAGACGCCGCAGTGTGAAGGACGCACCGTGCGCGTCCTCGTGTGTACCGAGCGCAAGAGCTTCGTCACGAAGGAGCTGCCCGAGGCGCGGGTGTCCTTCGAGGGCTTGGAGGGCGACCGCCACGCGGGCCTGACGCGAGCGGCGGACGTGCGCACGCCGTGGTTCCCCAAGGGGACGCTCATCCGCAACACGCGGCAGCTCTCCCTGGTGTCGACGGAGGAGCTGGCCGAGGTCGCGCAGACGCTCGGCATTCCGCGCGTGCTGGCGTCATGGCTGGGCGCGAACCTGGAGGTGGCGGGCGTGCCGCGGCTGACGCACCTGCCTCCGGGCACACGGCTGTTCTTCCCAGAGGACGCGACGCTGGTGGTGGAAGGGGAGAACGAGCCCTGCACAGGCCCGGGGCGCGTCATCGAGGCGCATCATCCGGACGTGCAGAAGCTGGCGAGCCGCTTCGTGAAGGCGGCGTGGCAACGCCGGGGACTGGTGGCCTGGGTGGAGCGCCCCGGCATCATCCGCGCGGGGGACACCGTGAGGGTGGTGCTGCCCAGTCCCGTGACGTACGTGCTGCCTTCGTCCGGCGCGTAGCCCCGCGAGCCCTCGCGCCAGAAACACCCCGGGGCCGCCAGGTCCGGGAGCGCATCCCGGACCCCGCGGCCCCGCGGGCCTCGACCTGCACCGGACGGCTACTCCTCCGGTGATTGGACGATGAGCTTCTCCTTGCCGCACACGTCACAGCGCAGGTGGACGAAGAGGTCGCCGTCGCTCTCCTCGGGAACCTCGCCCTCGGGAACGCCCAGCTCTTCCTTCGCCAGCGCCGCCACCTTGGACGGAATCTCCTCCGCCTTCAGCGACTGGACGTACGTCATCTCCCGCTCGTGGCACTCGCGCGTCTCGGGGCCCGTGAGCCACGACGGCTCCATGCCCTCCGGCAGCCGGCTCACCAGCTCCAGGTGGGTGACGGACTCGGCCAGGTAGGCCAGCCGCCGCAGCCGGGCCTCGTCCGGCAGCGCCGCGAAGACCTGGAAGCCCTCCAGCAGGGCATTGCGGTCCTCACCCGTGGCCAGGTGCGCCAGCTCCAGCGACGCGTCGCTCGACTCCAGCGCCTCGTCCCAGTTGTTCTCCGGGTTGAAGCCCGCCTCCAAGAGCGACGTGTAGAGCTGCGTGGCCGCCAGCCGGCGCCGCGCCTCCTGCAGGTGCTCCACGACTTCGTGCGTCAAGCGCAGCTCCAGCAGCGCGCCCGTGGTGCGGGGGTCGATGGCGCCCGTCAGGTCATCCACGTCCACCTCTTCCCGCAGCGCACCCTTCAGCACCTGGGCCGCGGCGAAGCGGAACAGGGGCAGCACGCCCACCTCGCGCAGGTACATGGCCGCCACCGGGGCGTCCTTGGCGCCCATGCGGAGCGCCTTCTGCGCGCGGTCCACCACCGCCGGGTCGGCCGCGGGCTTCTTGTTCTCCAGCCGCGTCTTCACCGCCTCGCGGTAGAGCGTCTCCAGCGAGCTGCCCGGGGGCAGCCGCTGCGGCAGGAGCGGGCGCAGGCCGGGCACGTCCAGCACCCACAGCGGGGGCACGCCCATCCGCTTCAGCGCCCGGAAGAAGAGCGAGCCGGGAGGGTCCTGGGGCCGGAAGGGCGGCAGCTCGTCGCCCACGGGCTCACCCTGGAGCGCCGCGGCGGCCTGCGCGCCCAGCGCCTTCTCCCGCTGCTCACGGGTGAAGGCGGTGATGCCCTGGGCGGGGGGCGGCGGAGGCGGCGGGGCCTCCTCGCCGTCCAGACCGACGACGCGGTCCATGTCCACGTCGTCCAGCTCGACGTCGTCGAGTCCCTTGGCGCCCGTGAAGTCGCACCGCAGCAGCTTCAGCTTTTCGAACGTCGCGCCTTCGAGGTTCGCACCCCGGAAGTCGCAGTCCTGGAGCCGGCCGCCGTGAAAGTAGGCATTGGAAAGGTCCGCGTCCCGGAAGTTGACCTTGGACAGGTCGCACCGGTCCCATTCCGAGCCGATGAGGCCCAGCCCGGACAGGTCCGTGTTGGCGGAGAACAGTTGAGTGAAGGTGGCGCCGGTATGGTCGGTGGCGACCTGGCCGGACTTGCGCATCCGGTTCCATTCCGCCGAGCCACTCTGGAGAAGCTTCTCGATACTGGGGGCTTTCGCCATGGACCGGGGATTATTCGTATGGTCTGGTCCATGCGCCAGCACAAATGATCGAGTACCGAATCGAAGCCGACACCGCCGGGATGCGGCTGGACAAGCACCTGCGCAAACGGCTCCCCAATGTTCCGGTGAGCCACCTCTTCAAAATGATTCGCACCAAGAAGGTGCGAGTGAACGGGAAGCGTGCGCAACCCGAGCAGTTGCTGTCCGAAGGAGACGTGCTCACCATCCGCGGCGACGAGCAACAGCTCGTGGGGGCGGAACGTCCGAAAGTGGACCCGCCTCCACCACCGGTGGACCCCAGCCGGTTGGTCATCCTTCGAGAGGACGACTGGCTCATGGCCGTGGACAAGCCCAGCGGAATGGCCGTCCATACCGGCAGCGGCATCACCGGCGGGACGCTGGTGGACTACGTGCGCGCGTATCTGGGGCCCAAGGCCGTCCGCAACGACTTCGCGGCGTCCCCCGCACACCGGCTGGACCGGGAGACCTCCGGCGTCATCCTGGTGGCCAAGCGGCGCCCGGCCATGGTGCACTTCACCGAGGTCTTCACCCACGGCCTGTCCCGCAAGCGCTATCTCACCCTGGTGAAGGGGAAGATGCCACGGGACTCCGGGGTCATCGACCTGCCCTTGTCGGAACACCAACAGACGGCCGAGTCCAAGGCCCGTCGGGGGGTGAACATGCAGGCGGCCGTCACCCGGTGGAAGGTCGTGAAGCAGTCGGGCGAGGCGGCGCTCCTGTCCTGCGCCATCGAGACCGGGCGCACGCATCAGATAAGAAGGCATCTGGCCGCCATCGGACATCCGGTGGCTGGGGACAGGAAGTACGGTGACTTCGCCTTCAACCGCGACGTGCGGGCGCGCTGGGGGCTCAAAAGGTTGTTCCTGCACGCCGAGCGCATCGAATTCCCGCATCCCGAAGGCGGCGCGAAGGTGGTCGTCGAGGCCCCCCTCGCCGTCGAGCTCCGAGATGTGCTCAAGCGGGCCGCATTGGTGCCCTGACGCCCGCGAGGCACAAAAGAAACGCGTATGTCCGACCCTAAATCCGCTGACCGCAGCCGCTCGAAGCTGGTGCTCGACGGCGTCCCCTCCAAGCGCTGGTGGAAGTTCCTCCTGAAGTCCGCGGGATGGCTGGCGCTGACGGGGGCCACGGCCGCCGTGATTGCCGTGACGACCGTGTACTACGTGTACGCGGAGGGACTGCCCGCCATCCCCAAGGTGGACGAGTACTGGCCGCCCATCGTCACCGAGGTCTACACGGACGACGCGGTGCTCGCCGGCGAGTTCTACGAGGAGCGCCGAAAGGTGGTGCCCTACGAGCGGATTCCGAAGCGCCTGGTGCAGGCCTTCATCGCGTCGGAGGACTCCAGCTTCTTCGACCACTTCGGCGTGGACGTGCTGGGCACCGCGCGCGCCGGCTTCAAGACGGTGGGCTCCAAGCTGGGCCTGCGCTCGGGCGGCATCCAGGGGGGCTCCACGCTGACGCAGCAGACCGCGAAGGCGGTGCTCATCTCCGCGGAGGGCTACAAGTCCGCCACCGCGAAGACCATCACCCGCAAGATTCGCGAGGCCATCCTCGCCCGGCGCCTGGAGGAGTCGCTGACGAAGGAGGAGATTCTCTACCTCTACCTCAACAACGTCTTCCTCGGGCACCACAGCTACGGCGTGCAGAGCGCCGCGGAGAACTACTACCGCAAGGACGTGCGCGACCTGACGCTGGGCGAGATGACGCTCATCGCGGGCCTCCCGCAGGCGCCCAGCCGCTACTCGCCCTTCCTGCGCCCGGAGGCGGCCCGCAAGCGCCGCTCCTACGTGCTGCGCCGCATGCTGGTGGAGGGCATGATTTCGCAGGAGGAGCACGACACCGCCAACGCCGAAGAGGTGAAGGTGTACCCGGTGGAGGACGTGTTCCACGAGTTCGCGCCGTACTTCGTGGAGCAGGTGCGCAAGGACGTGGTGGACCGGTACGGCAACCCCGTGCTGCTCAAGGCCGGCCTCAAGGTCTTCACCACCATGGACAGCGAGCGCCAGCGCGCCGCGCAGGACGCGGTGCTCCACGGCCTGCTGTCGGTGGACAAGCGCCAGGGCTGGCGCGGTCCGGTGGAGCAGCTCGCGTCGAAGGAGGCCATCCGCGCCTTCATCGACCGCTCGACGAAGCTCATGGGCTCACAGGCGCTGGTGGAGAACCGGCTCTACGTCGCCGTCGTCACGTCCATTGACGGGGACGGCAAGGGCGCGGACGTGCAGGTGGGCGGGCACGCCGGCCGGCTGCCGCTGTTGGGCATGCGCTGGGCGCGCAAGGTGAACCCGGAGGGCTACTACCCGGCGATGATGATTTCCTCGGTGAGGCGGGCCATCTCCGAGGGCGACGTCATCGTGGTTCGCCACGTGACGAAGAAGGACCTGACGGACGACAAGGAGCAGTGGGACAAGAAGCTCGCGGACGAAATCCCCAGCGAGGGCGTGAAGCTCTTCCGCCTGGAGCAGACGCCCGAAGCGCAGAGCGCGCTCGTCTCCATCGACCCCCACCGCCAGTACCTCACCGCGATGGTGGGCGGCTACGACTTCGACGACAACGAGTTCAACCGCGCCTTCCAGGCGTGCCGTCAGCCGGGCAGCTCCTTCAAGCCCTTCGTGTACTCGGCGGCGCTGGAGCAGTTGGACTGGACGGAGGCCACCGTGCTGGTGGACTCGCCCATCGTCGAGCACGACCCGGACACCAAGGTGTCGTGGAAGCCGGCCAACTACAGCGACAAGTTCGAAGGCGAGGTGCTGCTGCGCACCTCGCTGGTCAACTCGCTGAACGTGCCCGCGGTGAAGACGTTTGGCGCGGTGGGCGTGAAGAACATGGCCGAGTGGAGCACGAAGCTCGGCATCACCACGCCCATGAACATGGACTTCTCCGCGGCGCTGGGCTCCTCGTGCGTGTACCCGGTGGACCTGGCCAACGCCTACGCCACCTTCAACCGCTACGGCCGCAAGAAGCCCACGTACTTCATCCGCAAGATTGAGGACCGCTGGGGCCGCACGCTGGAGGACCACACGGCCTTCGACGACGCGTGGGCGCCCCTGCAGGACCGCGTGGCCGCTGGCTACGCGCGCCTCTTCGAGCCGGGCGAGCAGGTGATGAGCCCGGAGGCCGGCTTCATCCTCACGCACCTGCTGCGCGGCGTGGTGCTCCAGGGCACCGGCGGTCCGGCGCAGCGCCTGGGCAAGCCGGCGGCGGGGAAGACGGGCACCACCAACGACTCCTTCGACGCGTGGTTCGCCGGCTACACCCGCGACCTGGTGACGGTGGCGTGGGTGGGCTACGACTTGAACCCGCATCCGCTGGGCCGCTACGAGACGGGCGGCCGCGCCGCGCTCCCCATCTGGCTCAACTACATGAAGAGCGCGCTGGGGGACCGGAAGCAGTCCGAGTTCTTCCCGTGGCAGTCCATGAGCCTGGTGCGGCTCCACATCGACAAGAAGACGGGGAAGATTGCCCCAGCGGGCGCCCGGGATTCGGAGCTGATGTTCTTCAAGAAGGGCACCGAGCCGAAGGACGCGGTGCCCGACAAGAACACGGTCGACGTGGACCAGTTCATGATGGGCGCGCAGTAGCGCGGAAGGCGCGCGCCGGCGCCAGGTGCCGCTCCAGCGCCTGGCGCAGGGCGGCGGTGTCCGGCCCCGCCTCCAGCACCGAGCGCGTGGCGGTGGGGATGACCTGCGCCTCGCGCCCGGCGAACAGGCGC
Source organism: Myxococcus sp. SDU36 (assembly GCF_030168875.1). Taxonomy (NCBI): domain Bacteria; kingdom Pseudomonadati; phylum Myxococcota; class Myxococcia; order Myxococcales; family Myxococcaceae; genus Myxococcus; species Myxococcus sp. SDU36. Next base: position 4,777,100 of record NZ_CP077414.1, on the reverse strand, counting down.
TTCAAGTCGTCGAAGCCGGCGCCCTGCGCGCCGATGCCGGGCGTGAGCAGCAGCGCGCCGCCGAGCCGCTCGATGACGCCGCGGTCCGAATCAGGGAGGGTGGCGCCCATGACGGCGCCCGCCACCGGCGCCGCGTCCTGGCCGGGCTGCTCGTTGAAGGCGCGCAGGCCGTCCGCCAGGGACTCCGCCACGGTGCGGCCGTCCTCGCCGCGCGACGACTGGAGTGAGGTGCCCTCCGGGTTGGAGGAGCGCACCACCACGAAGGCGGCGGCGCCGGACGCGCGCGCCCGCTCCAGCGTCTTTCGCAGCGCGCCCAGGCCCAGGTAGGCGGTGAAGGTGGCCGCGTCCGCTTCGTAGGCGCTGCCCTCGCCGAAGACTGTCTCGGCGTAGGCCTCCATGGTGGAGCCGATGTCCCCGCGCTTCACGTCCAGCAGCGTGAGGGTGCCCACGGACTTGAAGCGGCGCAGCAGCTCCTGGAGGACCTGGAGGCCCGCGGGGCCGTGGCGCTCGAAGAAGGCGCTCTGCGGCTTCACCACCGCGACGGTGCTCCCCGCCGCGTCGGCCACGCGCTCGCAGAAGTCGCGCAGGCCCTGGGCGTTGTCGGGCAGGCCCCAGCGCGCCAGCAAGTCTCTTGACGGGTCGATGCCAAGGCAGAACGGCGAGCGCTGCTCGGCCAGCAGGCTGAAGCGGTGGGCGAAGGGCTGTGGCGTCATCACCGGGCGTCTCCGTGGGAAGGGGAAGGTCAGCGCAGCCGCCGCGCGGCCGCGTCGAAGAGGGGGTTGGGCAGCACCTTTGCCAGGCGCGTGGGCACCGCGAGCTGCCAGGGGAAGGACACCTCCGCGTCGCCCCGGACGATGCCCTTGCCCATCAGCTCCACCGCGTCATGCGTCTCCATGAGGAAGGGCATGGGGAAGGGGTTGGTGGCCGTCAGCTCGCTTTTCACGAAGCCGGGGTAGATGCAGGTGACGCGCACGCCGGTGCCGCGCAGGTCCACGCGCAGGCTCTCCATGAAGGTGGACAGGAAGGCCTTGGACGCGGAGTAGGCCGCGTGGCCGGCCAGCCCCCGGAAGCCCGCGAGGCTGGAGACGCCCACCAGGTGCCCGCGCTGGCGCTCCACCATCTGGGGCAGCACGGCGCTCAGCGTGGCGGCGGCGCCGGTGACGTTGGTGTCGATGATGCCGCGCACGCGCTCCCATGGCAGGCGCTTCGCGTTCGTCGTGCCGCCGATGCCCGCGTTGGCCACCACCAGGTCCAGCCCGCCCGCCTCCGCGTCCAGCGCGCGGATGCGCTCCAGGGTGGCGTCCGCCTGGGTGACGTCCAGCGCCACGGGCTCCACGGTGACGCCGGCCGCCTGGGCCTCGTCCCGCAGGGCATGGAGCTGCGGCAGGCGGCGTCCGGCGGCGAACACGCGGACGCCCCGCTTGGCGAGCCACAGCGCCAGCCCGCGCCCCAGGCCGCTGGATGCACCCGTCACCAACGCCGTCCGGTAGCTCAACTCCACCATGCAGTCCTCCCGCGTGCTGCCGGGCTTCTTGCACGGTTGCCAGGGGAAGAACAGCGGCGCGAGACGCGGCGCGCCATCCAGCCAACGCTCTACACGCGGGGCCAGTACGGCCGCAGCGCCTCGCGGCTCACCCGCAGCGCGGCCTTCGCGTCCGCGTGGGTGTCACCCGTGGGGAAGCTGTCCTTGCGCCCGGCGAGCACCTCCACGCAGGCATGCACGGACTGGGACAAGCCCTCCAGCGAGTAGCCGCCCTCCAGCAGCAGCACCAGCCGGCCCTGACACACGCTGTCGGCCAGGGACTTCATCGCCGAGCACATGGCCGCGAACCCGCGCTCGCTGACGTCCATGCCGCCAATCGGGTCGTGCTGGTGCGAGTCGAAGCCCGCGGAGACGAGGATGAGCTGGGGCCGGTACGCCTCCGCCACGGGCAGCAGCAGCTCCTCGAAAATCATCCCGTAGTCCGCGTCCGAGTTGCCGCCCGGCAGGCCCACGTTGACGGTGTAGCCCTCGCCCTCGCCCTTGCCCGTCTCCTGGGCCGCGCCCGTGCCCGGGTAGTAGGGGAACTGGTGCACCGACTGGTACATGACGTCCCGGCGCGACCAGAACGCCGCCTGCGTCCCGTTGCCGTGGTGCACGTCCCAGTCGAGCACCAGCACGCGCTCGGCGCCCAGCCTCCGGCCCGCCTCCGCGGCGATGGCCGCGTTGTTGTACAGACAGAAGCCCATGGCCTTGTCGGGCTCGGCGTGGTGCCCGGGCGGGCGCACCAGCGCGAAGGCGTTGCGGGCCTCGCCCTTCATCACCGCCTCCACCGCCTGCACGGAGGCGCCCGCCGCAAGACGGGCCGCGTCGATGCTGTCCGGCGACACATGGGTGTCTGGGTCCAGCTGCGAGGCGTGCCCGCTCAGGCTCGCCAGGTACGCCAGCAGCTCCGGCGTGTGGACCGACGCCAGCTCCGCCTCCGTGGCGGAGCGCGGGGCGGTCATCACCGTGCCCTTCACCGGCGCGCTGGCCAGCACCCCGAGGATGCGGCGCAGCCGGGAGGGCGACTCCGGGTGGCCCTGTCCGGGGTCGTGCTGGAAGAAGAGCGGGTCCGTCAGGAGCAGGGTGGAGGACATCGGGAAGACCTTACGCATCCGCCAGGCGGGAAGTCAGCACCCCTGGGGGACAGGCCGCGCCGGCGCCCTGTTCTTGCCCTGCCGGTGTTTCCCTCCCTACAGTGCCTCGTCTTGGCTCTCCGGTTCAAGAAACCCGGCCTGCGCAGCCTGCTGCTGGGCTCCTTCGCGCTCGTCCTCGCCCTCATCCTGGGGACGCTCTTCTTCGTCGTACCCTCGCGCGTGGAGGCCCACCTGGAGCAGCGCCTGCAGACGCGGGGAGAGGCCCGTGCCAGCCAGGCCGTCAGCATGCTCACGAGCCAGCCCGCCGCGGCCCTGCCCGACAGCCTGGAGCGGCTGCGCGCGGGCGACGACGACTTCAGGGTGCTGGCCGTCCTCTCCAGCGAGGGCCAGGTGCTGGCCACCCACCCGGCCGAGCCGCCCGCGTGGTTCCATGCGGAGCTGAAGGCCCGGCAGGGCCGGCCGCTGAATGGCTTCCGCTTCGCCAGCGGCGACCGCTCCGTGGCGCGCCCGGTGACGCTGTCGGGCGGCGTGGTGGGGCAGGTGCTGCTGGTGCTCGACAACGCCGGGCTGGACGCGGTCGTCAACGAGCTGCGCCAGCTGGTGCTGCTCGCGTTCGGCCTGGGCCTGGGCCTGTTCCTGCTGGTGGCGTTCTTCATTTCCCGCGCCTTCATCCTGGTGCCGCTGGACGCGATGATGGGCATGGCCCGGCGGCTGGCGGAGGCGGACCTCACCGGCCGCGTGGACGTGGGGACGCAGGACGAGCTGGGCCAGCTCGCCGAGGCGCTCAACCGCATCGCCCAGAGCTGGCGCGACACGCTGGGCCGGGTGCGCGGCGTGTCGGACGTGGTGGCGGGCGTGGTGGAGCAGATTCACCGCACCGGCACCACGGTGTCGTCCGGCGCGGGCACGGTGCAGGCGCGCGTGGAGGAGACGTCCTCCTCCATGGTGGAGATGATGGCCTCGCTGCGCGGCATCGCGGAGAACGTGGAGGTCCTCTACCAGAGCGCCGAGGAGAGCAGCTCCTCCATCATGGAGATGGCCGCCACCAACGACGAGGTCGCGGAGAACGTCCAGGCCATGGCCGCCAGCGTGGAGGAGACGACCAGCGCCATCGAACAGATGACGTTCTCCATCAAGGAGGTGGCCACCAACATCCAGGAGCTGTCCGCCTCCACGGAGGAGACGTCCTCGGCCATCAGTGAGATGGACGCCGCCATCGGCCAGGTGGAGGCCAACGCGAAGGAGACGGCCCGCCTGTCCGAGCAGGTCTTCGACGACGCGCAGACGGGCGTGGAGGCGCTGCGCAAGACGCTCTCCGGCATCGACCGCATCAAGGACACGAGCCGCAGCGCCGCCAGCGTCATTGAAAGCCTGGGCCGGCGCATCTCCGAGATTGGCAACATCCTCAACGTCATCGACGACGTGGCGGAGCAGACGAACCTGCTGGCCCTCAACGCGGCCATCATCGCCGCGCAGGCGGGGGAGCACGGCAAGGGCTTCGCGGTGGTGGCGGAGGAAATCAAGGACCTGGCCGAGCGCACCGGCGCGTCCACGAAGGAGATTGCCGAGCTCATCCGCAGCATCCAGGAGGAGAGCCGCAACGCCGTGGTGGTGATGAACCAGGGCGTGCGCAGCGTGGAGGAGGGCGTGCAGTTGGGCCGGGAGGCGGAAGGGGCGCTGCGCAAAATCAACGACAGCACCCAGAAGTCCACGCAGATGGTGAAGGCCATTGCCCGGGCCACCGTGGAGCAGGCGCGCGGCAGCAAGCAGGTGACGGCCTCCATCCACCGCATCAGCGACACGGTGCAGCAAATCTCCAAGGCCTCCAACGAGCAGGCCCGCGGCGGCGAGCAGATCATGAAGAGCGCGGAGAAGATGAAGACGCTCACCGCCCACGTGCAGCGCAGCAGCCAGGAGCAGGCGCACGGCAGCAAGCAGATTACCCGCTCCATCGAGAGCATCAACGAGATGGTCACCCACCTGAACCGCGCCCAGAAGGAGCAGACCAAGGGCAGCGAGCAGGTGCTCAAGGCGGTGGAGACCATCAAGGGCGTGTCCGAGCACCAGACACGCTCCGTGAAGCAACTGGAGGAGGCCATCGACAACCTCCAGCGGCAGGCGGAAATCCTCCGTGCGGAGGTCCGCCGCTTCCGGGTGTAGACACGTCTTCATGCCGACACAACGACAGGTCTCCGAGCGCGCCGTGGTGGCCCTCATCGGCGCGGTCCAGTTCGTCAACATCCTGGACTTCGTGATGGTGATGCCGCTGGGCCCGGACTTCGCGAAGGGGCTGGGCATCGCGTCGTCGCACATCGGCGTCATTGGCGGCGCGTACACGGCGGCCGCCAGCGTGGCGGGGCTGGCCGGTGGCTACTTCCTGGACCGCTTCGACCGGCGCAAGGCGCTGGCGGTGTCCATGCTGGGCCTGGTGGTGGCCACGGCGGCGGGCGGCTTCGCCACGGGGATGTCCACGCTGCTGCTGGCGCGCGTGGTGGCGGGCATCTTCGGCGGGCCGGCCACGTCGCTGTCGCTGTCCATCATCGCGGACCTGGTCCCCGTGGAGCGGCGCGGCCGGGCGCTGGGCGCGGTGATGGGGGCCTTCTCCGTGGCCTCGGTGGCGGGCGTGCCCATGGCGCTGAAGCTGGCCGAGTTCGGCGGCTGGCGCGTGCCCTTCTTCGCGGTGGCCGCCATGGGCCTGCTGGTGGTGCTGGGCGCCATCTTCTTCCTGCCACCGGTGCGCGGCCATCTGGACGCGGGGCCCCGCCAGCAGGCCAGCGTGCTCGAGCTGTTGGGCAACCGGGACATCCAACTGTCGTATGTGATGACGGCGTTGGTGATGATGGCGGGCTTCGTCCTCATCCCCAACCTGTCCGCCTATCTGCAGCAGAACGTGGGCTATCCGCGCGAGCTGCTCTGGCTGCCGTACTTCATTGGCGGCATCGCCAGCTTCGCGACGCTGCGGGTGGCGGGGCCCATGGTGGACCGGTACGGCGCCTTCGTGGTGGGCACGGTGGGCTCCACGCTGGTGCTGCTGTCCACCTACGTGGGCTTCGTCCACCTGCCGCGCTGGATGCCCGTGCCCGTCATCTTCACGCTCTTCATGGTCGCCATGGGGACGCGCAACGTCGCGTACAACACGCTGACGTCGCGGGTGCCGGACAACCCGGTGCGCGCGCGGTTCATGTCCCTCCAGTCCGCCGTCCAGCACATGGCCGCCGCCGTGGGGGCCTTCCTCAGCGCTCGGCTGCTGACGGACCTGCCAGACGGCACCCTGGGCGGCATCCCTCAAATGGCTGGAGTGTCCATGGTCCTGACGCTGTTGCTGCCCGTCTTGCTGTGGGTGGTGGAGCGGCGGGTGCAGAGCCGGGAGCAGGCGCGGGCGTTGGCGGTGGCTCCCTCGCGAGGAATGGCGGTTCCGCTCTCGCCCGGGGTGGATCCTCGCGCGTAGTATGAAAGGGCGCCTTCGGGTTGCCTGCCGCCCATTCCGGGGGGCGGGCGGATGCTTTGGCGCGACGAACGGTTGCGCCTGCCTCCTCGGGGCGCGATAAACCGGGCTGCTCCGGGGAGCGCGTCAGGAAAAATGTTCAACATCGGCGCAGGCGAAATGGTGTTCATCCTGGTGGCCGCGCTGCTCATTCTCGGGCCGCAGCGGCTGCCCGAGCTCGCGCGCGGCATCGGCAAGTTCCTGCGCGAGTTCCGCCGCCAGACGGATGAGGTCCGCAACGTCGTGGAGCGCGAGTTCTACGCCATGGACCAGGAAATCGGAGAGCCTCCCACCGCGCCCGTGAGGCCCGGGACGCGCTTCGCGCCCCAGCCGCCGCAGGTCGTGGGTGGGCCCGAGGCCAGCCTGCCTCCCGCCACGGAGGGCGCGGCGCCTCCGGCCGATGCGGCGCCCCCTCAGCCCTCGTCGTCCGCGCAGGTGCTGGAGCTGGACGGGCAGGGGCCTCGCGAGGTGTCCACCGCGGACGTGCAGACGGGGGAGCCGGGCGCGGAGCCCGCCGCCGAGCCGTCGCCCGAGCCCGCTGCTTCTTCCGCCACCTCGCCCACGCTGTCTCCCATCCCGGGGACGGTGGCGCGCAACGCCCCGAAACGGAGCTGAGCCGTGAGCCCCCCGCCCATCAACCCCGGCGCCGACTCCGAGCTGCGCATGAGTCTGTCGGACCACCTGACGGAGCTCCGCTCGCGCCTCGTGCGGTGCACCCTCGCGGTGCTCGTCCTGGGGGCGATTTCGCTCGTCTTCGCCAAGCCGATTTTCGGCCTGCTGATGCAGCCGGTGCTGGACGCGCTGCCGCCCGAGAATCGCTCGCTCATCTACACGTCCGGCATCGAAGAGCTGAACGTCTTGATGAAGGTGGGCGTGTACTGCGGCATCTTCCTCACCACGCCCGTCATCCTGATGCAGATCTGGGGCTTCGTCTCGCCCGGCCTGTATCCGGAGGAGCGCCGCTTCGCCGCGCCCTTCGTGGCGTTCGGCTCCATCGCCTTCCTCCTCGGCGCCGCCTTCTGCTACTTCGCGGTGCTGCCCTCCATGTTCACCTTCCTCCTCAACGAGGAGGAGACGCTCGCGCTGGAGCAGCGCCTGGACACGGCCCGGCTGCGCGCGGACGACGCCTTGCGCTTCCTGCGCCTGGGTGAAGTGGAGGAGGCGGGGCGCATCGCGAAGGAGACGAGCACCCAGCTTCGCGCGGAGGGCGAGGGGCAGGCGCCCGCGCCGGAGGCCGCGCCCGCCGCCAGCGTGGAGATGACGGGGCGGCTGGAGGGCCTGGGGCGGCTCCTGGACGCGGCGTCGGTGGGCTACGGCGCGCAGTCCCGCGGCGTGCTGCGGCAGGCGGTGGAGCAGCGCATGGAGGCCGTGACGGCCTACGGGAACAAGGACTTCGCGGCGGCGGCGGCGGCCATGGACCGCTCGGCGAGCCGGCTGGCGGACATCGCCCCCGCGCGCACCGAGGAGCTGGCGGGGCTGTGGCGGCTGGAGAAGGAGCTGGCCACGGCGCACGCGGCGCACGAGGCGGCGCGGTGGACGCGGCCCATGTTGTCCATGCACGAGCAGCTCTCGCTGGTGCTGCTGCTCATCCTGGCCTTCGGCATCATCTTCGAGCTGCCGCTCGTCATGGCCTTGCTGGGCGTGGTGGGCGTGGTGAAGTCGTCCTGGCTCTTCAAGTACCAACGCCATGCCTTCGTGGTGTGCCTCATCGCGGCGGCCATCATCACTCCCACGGGAGACGTGGTGAACCTGTCGCTGATGGCGGGCCCCATGCTGCTCTGCTACGAGCTGGGCGTGCTGTTGGTGTGGATGGTGGAGCGGCGTCGCGCGCGGGGCTCGGCGGAGACGGACATCACCCCGGCGTCGTAGTCGAGGAGCCTCCATGAAGCCCTCCCGCCGGCACTTCCGGGCCAATCTGCGCTACCTGCGGGCGCTGGTGCGGCGCTTTCGCACCACGCTAATGCTGTCCGCCGTGTTGTTCCTGGGCGGGCCGCTGCTCTTCCACTGGCGCTTCCGGGGGCCGGACGGCGACCGCATCGACTTCGGCGAGGCGCTGCACCACACGTACTTCCTGCTCTACGGCCAGCCGTCGCTGCCCTATGTGGACGACTGGCTGGTGGAGCTGCTCAACCTGGTGATTCCGCCTTCGGGCATTGCGCTGGTCGCGGACGGCGTGGTGCGCTTCGCCTACCTGTTCTTCGCCCGGCACAAGAACGACAAGGAGTGGATTGAAGTGGTCTCCGAGACGATGAAGGGCCACGTCGTGGTGTGTGGGGCGGGGCGGGTGGGCTACCGCGTGGTGACGCAGCTGCGGGAGATGGGCAAGGACGTGGTGGTGGTGGAGAAGCGCGAGGACGCGGCCTTCGTGTCCGCGCTGCGCGACGAGCGGGTGCCGCTGCTCATCGACGACACGCGCAGCCCGCTGTGCCTGCCTCGCACCAACGTGAAGGACGCGTCCGCCATCGTCTGCGCCACGGATGATGACCTGGCCAACCTCAACATCGCCCTGGACGCACGCAAGCTCAACCCGAACATCCGCGTGGTCATCCGCCTGTTCGATGACGACCTGAGCGGCAAGGTGCGGGAGACGTTCAAGGCGGAGGCGCTCTCCAGCTCGTCGCTGGCGGCCCCGGCCATGGCGCTGGCGGCCATGGACCCGCGCATCGTCCACTCGTTCCACCTGGCGAAGCACCTGATGGTCGTCTCGCTGTTCGAGGCGCGCCTGGGCCTGCCGAGCCTCACCATCTCCGAGGTGAGGGACCGGTTCGGCTGCCTGACGTTGTCGCTGCAACGCAATGGCGAGGAGCAGCTCCACCCGCGGGGGGATGAGGTCATCCGGTCTGGAGACGTGCTGTCGCTCCAGGCGTCCTATCCGGAGTACCGGCGGCTGCGCGCCTTCACCCACGAGGCCGAGCCGCCCCTGTGGTCCCAGCACGAAGCGGTGGCCGTGGTCACGCCTTCGTCCCGCAAGGTGGGCTGAGGGCCGGGCGCGCCTCCGGCCAGCGCGAGAAGGCGTGCGCCGGGGCCCTGGCGGTGGGCAGGGCGAGCGCCCGCGCGAGCAGGACGGCCATGGCGTCCCACTCCAGCAGGAAGCCGTCGTGCCCATGCTGACTGGACAGCGTGGCGTGCTCGGCGTGGAGGCCGTGCTCGCGCAGCCGCCGGGCCAGCGCCGCCATGTGGCTGGGGAAGAAGAGCTGGTCGGTGTCGATGCCCACGCACAGCGCGCTCGCGCGGATGCGGGCCAGGCCACCTCCCGGGAAGCGTGACACGTCGTGGTGGTCCATGGCGCCCAGCTGCGCCAGGTACGCGCGCGCATCGAAGCGGCTCGCCAGCTTCTGGCCCTGGTACTCCAGGTAGCTGTGCATGGGGTACAGCGCGCGTGAGGACCACGCCGAGGGGCGGCCCTGGAGCGCGTCCAGGCCGGGCTCCGCGCGGTAGGTGAGCATCGCGAGCTGCCGGGCCAACTCCAGGCCCCGGCGAGGCGACTCAGGGAAGCCCGGGTCCATCAGCAGGGCCTGCCGCGCCACGTGGTTGAGGCCCACCACCCACGCGGAGGCGGACTCCGTGGTGGCGATGGGCGCCATGCGGGCGAAGCGCTCCGGCGCCAGCGCCGCGAGGCAGAGCACCACCATGCCGCCCAGTGAGCCGCCGGTGACGAGCGCCACTTCGTCCAGGCCCAGCGCGTCCATGGCCAGCAGGATGCTCCGGGCCTGGTCCCACGGCGTGACGGTGGCGGGCAGGCGTTGCTCGTCCTGGCGCAGGTCGCCCTTGGGCAGCGGGAGCGGTGGGCCGAAGCGCGCGTCGTCCGTCCGCGGAGGGAAGCCCTCGTCGGCGGGGCCCGTGGTGCCGTAGCAGGAGCCCAGGTTGTTGAAGCACAGGAGCCGCACGCGGGATGGGTCCAGCGCACGCCGTGGGCCGATGAGCGGCTCCCACCAGCCGCCCGTGCCGCCCGCGCGCATGTCTCCGGTGAGCGCGTGGACCAGCAGCACCGTGGGGACGGACGTGGGAGCTCGTGCTGGGCCCCGGTGGCGTGCCTCGGCCGCGAGCGCCTGCTGTTCGGCCACGGTGCGGCGGACGACGCGCAGCGCGCTCGCCTGCGCTTCGGCCTCGGAGAGGACGCGCGCGCGCGACTCGAGCCAGGGGACGTCCTCCTCGGGGCCCCACCACCAGCCTCGCACGAGGTGGTTCGTGATTCGGGCGCCCGCCTCCAGCGTCAAGTCGGGCAGGGAGACGTCGAAGAGGCGCGGGGCGGACGTGAGGTGCGCTGTGGGCACGGGAACTCTCCGGAGGTGATGCGGAAGGGGGCCCTCCAGGACGCGGAGGGCTGGGAGAGGTCGGCGCGCGTCCAGAAACGACGAAGCCCACCAACCCTCGCGGGTGGATGGGCTCGGTGGCTCACCAGGGGCGGACGGACGTCAGCCGAACCTGGAGGGCGAGAGCCCACCCGGCATCGACATTCGACACATGGCGCTTGGCGACGTCATTGGCGGTTACGGATAAGCGCTCGTCTGTCGGGAGTCAAGTCAGCCCACCGCCGTGCACTGGGCCGCGACGACCTGGGGCGCGTCGTCCACGACCTGCCACACGCGCGTGTAACGGAAGTTCCCTTCGAAGGGGGCGCCCTGGAACTCACCGGATAGCGCGGCATGGACGACGACCACGGCGCCCGCGGAGAGGTAGCGGAAGTGTGGGTCGGTGAAGTCCACCCGGGTGAGGCGCAGGGCCCCCGAGCGATGCGCTTCCAGGTCGGCGTCCTTGTCGAGGATTTGGCCGGCGTGGCTGACGAAGAGGAGGTCGTCGGAGAGGAGGGCGTCGAGCGCGGCGACATCGCTCAAGAGCATGGCCTGTCTCAGCGCCTCCTCCGCGGCCAGGAAGTCTTCTTCTGGAAGCATGGCGCTCCTTTCCTGTGGCGGTATGCGGGATGGAGCGTTCGGTTGTTGCACAATGACGCCTCATGTCAACGCGCGCCCGGCGCGCGAGGACAGCGCAAGAACCGGATTGCTCCAGGATGTGTTGGCGGACATACGTTTTCGCGAAGCGCATCCCAGGAGCATCGGCATGGCATCCAGCGACTACGCCCGCATCGAACAGGCCATCCTCTATCTCGACGCACATGCCCGCGAGCAGCCGTCACTGGACGACGTGGCCGCGCACGTGGGACTGAGCACGTTCCACTTCCAGCGGCTCTTCTCGCGCTGGGCGGGCATCAGCCCCAAGCGCTTCATCCAGGTACACACGCTGAGCTCGGCCCGGCGCCTGCTCGACGAGCGTCGCAGCGTGCTGGAGACGTCGCTGGAGGTGGGCTTGTCGGGCACCGGCCGGCTGCATGAGCTCTTCGTGACGCTGACGTCGATGACGCCGGGGGAATACAAGCTGGGCGGCGAAGGGCTCACCGTGCGCCATGGCGTCCACCTGTCACCCTTCGGCGCGTGTCTGCTCGCCGTCTGTGCGCGTGGAATCTGTGGCCTGCACTTCCTCGCGGGTGAATCAGAGGAGGAGGCGCTCGCCTCGCTGCGCAAGCAGTGGCCGCGTGCCACGTTCGTGGCGTCCGCCGAGGACACGGCGCCGTGGCTGGAGCGCATCTTCCAGGCGGAGCACGGTGGCTCGGAGTCGAGCCCCTTGTCGGTGCTGGTGCGGGGCACGCCCTTCCAGGTGCAGGTGTGGCAGGCGCTGCTGCGTGTGCCGTCGGGCAAGGTGACGACGTACGAGGACCTCGCGCGCGCCATCGGCAAGCCCAAGGCGATGCGCGCGGTGGGCTCGGCGGTGGGCGAGAATCCCGTGGGGCTCTTGATTCCCTGCCACCGCGTGCTGCGCAAGACGGGCGTCTTCGGGGAGTACCGCTGGGGCGCCTCCCGTAAGCGGGCGATGCTGGCGTGGGAGGACCTGCGGTACACCGGGGCGGACGACGCGCCCACCCAGGCGGAGGGCATCCGACAAGGTGCCTGACTCCTGGGGCTCAGGCGGCAGGGAGTCCCGTTCGGATTTCCGCCGCTTGACCCACGGTCTACTCCTGGACCTCCGCGGACGCGGGCCCGCGCAATGAGACGCGTTGCTCCAAGGCGTCGAGCGCGGCCTGCATTGCTTCCTTGTACTCCACGTACTTCGATGCCTCGTAGCGCCCGTGCGCCCGTCTGATGCGGAAGTCGCGCGTGAGCGCACCGTCTGTCATGCGGGAGGCCAGCTTCCACTCCGCATAGGCCGTGGTGTCGGAGCGCTCCTCCAGTTCCTGCGCCGTGAAGGCCTGGCCCGCGGGTGCCTCGAAATGGGTCACGCTCTCGATGACGAGGGGCGTTCTCATTGTAATGGGAGCGTCGCGCCGCTCCGTCTCCCGGAGGCTCAGGAAGTTGTGCTCCCAGGGCGAGGGCAGCTGCCCCACGATACCGCCGCCCGCGGAGGCGAAGCGGCCGCGCATGACATACTCGATTTTCAAGGTCAGCGGGCGCTCGGGCTCATCCAGGTCGGGGACCTCCAGGGTGGTGACGCTCACGCCTGCCTGGGTGCCTCCCAGCATGGAGGCCAACAGCTCCGCGCGCTCGGAGGGCTCTTCGTCGGAGAGGTAGTAGCGCAGGGCGGAGGCATGGGCTCCTGTCAGCGTCACCTGCTCCTTCACGCGCAGCACCGTCCCCTGCAGGCGGACGTGGCGTTCGGCGCGGACGTTGCTCTCGGGGGGCTCAGGAATGCGCACGAGCCGGGACTTCGTGGCATCCAACACCAACGCTTCCCGGCCGCTCAGCCCCATCGCCCCGCTGCGTAGGGGCGCGGTGGACTTGTTCGTCACATCCACGAAGGTGCCCCCGCCCACCGTTGGGAGGTAGACGACCATGTGGTCGAACTGGTCCAAGGCAGGCGTATCCGAGACGATGGGCCCTCCCGTCCTCACGAGCGCCAGTTGCGACGGAATCCCGGCGGCGCCGAGCAACTGGTGCAGCAGGAGGGAGTGGTCCTTGCAGTCGCCGGTGCGGCTGCTGACGATTTCATCCACGGCGTGCGGAATGCGGGCCCGGGCGCCAAAGAGGATGCCTCGATAGGTCAGGCTCTTCTGGACCCACCGGGCCAGGACGGCGGCGCGTGCTGCCTCATCCCTGACTGTTCCGCCCGCCTTAGCGGCCAGGGATTTCATGCTGGCCGCTGGCACGAGCTGCGTCGCAATGGAGTCCAGGTAGTCGGTTCCCTCGGCCTCCCACGTCTTGCCGACGGGGGCCAGCCACGCCATGGGCAGAAACTCCTGGTAGTCGGGCTGCATGCCCTCGTCGCGGTAGATGGCGGGCTGCTCGATGACAAAGGTCCACGTCCCGGGCGCCTGGAGGGGCTTGATGCCGGGAGAGGCCCGCCACTGCATCGCGTCCACGTCGCCGCGGACGTGGAGCACGGCGCGTGACGCGGGCACGCTCGATGAGAAGTCATGCTCGAGGAAGCGCGGGGACTGCGGTGGCGTGATGTCGCGCCGGGTGACCACCACCTCCACGGTGTGCCCAGGCTTTAGCCCCGGCACGGGTACCACCAGGGTGCGGCGCTGGGTTCCCATCTGCGAGGAGGCCTTGTCGGAGACATAGCAGTCCTCCACCGTGCCCTTGGCCACCACGCGGCCGCTCTCATCCCGGACTTCCACCCGGTTGACGAAAATCTCCTCGAACAGCGGGTCGAGTTCGAACTCGAAGGTGTTGTAGCGCTCCACGCCTGCCGCGTTGTGCACTTGGACCCGGCGCAGGTCCGTGGTGCGCAACTCCTTGCCCTTCACGAACGAGATGGCGGTGGCCCGCAGGAGGTACTGGCCATTGTGGCCCGTCGCCTTGGCGGGCTTGTCCCGCCGGGCAACCAGGTCTGGTGGCATCGCGACTTCCTCGATGGGCGTCTTGAGCACCGAGTTGACCCCTTGGCCCAGCATGCCGGACACATGATCGAGCAACTGGCGCGTGCCCTCGGAAGAGGGCTCCAGTTCGAGCGCCTTCTCCAGGGAGGACTTGGCCTCCGCGTAGCGCTTGAGCGCGTACTCCGCGCTGGCCTGGACCCGGTAGCTCCTGGGCGACTTTGCTGACTTGCTCACCATCTCCTTGGCGACTTCCAAGGCGAGCTGGGGCTTCTTGGCCTCCAGCCACGTGTCCGCCAGGGCTTCGGACAACTCCAGGGCGTAGCCCTCACGTTTCTGGCGCTGCTTCAGGAGGGTTGCGGCCTGCGCGGGGACGCCCTTGCTCCGCAGGATGCCCGCATGGATGAGCGTGGCGTTCGTCGAGTCGGCTCGCTTCCGGTAGCGTTGGATGACTTGGAGCGCCTGCGCGACACGGCCCTTCTCCTGGAGCAGGGCGAGATACCGCTCCAGGTGGGGCTCGTTGGTGAATCGGGACGGGAAGAGCGAGGCGTAGACGCGGAAGCCCTCGGCTTCGCGGCCGGTGCGCACGAGCAGATAGGCTCGCCAAGCCTCCAGCCGTGGTTCCCCCCGGAACCGCTTCGAGTGGGCGTTGAGGAGCGCGAGCCCTTCTTCGTATTGCTCGGTGCTGACGTGCCCGGCCACGGCGTTGAGGAGCAACAGCGGGTCCCCGGGCGCCACGTCGAAGGCACGCTTGAACCACGTGAGCGCCGCGGCGAAGTCCCTCCGGGAGGTGTAGTGAAGCGCGATGTTGCTGAACACCCTCGCATGGGTTGACGCGGAGGACTTGCCCACAGCCGCGGAGACGGGCGCTGCCGAGGGTGCGCTGAACTTGAAGGCGTCCATCGCCGCGCTGACCCGTGGGCCCAGCGTGGGTTGATTCCTGGGCCACCACGCGGCGAGCAGGTACGCCATGTCGCCATCCCGGAATACACGCAGCTCGGACGCGTCGATATCGCCGTTTTCGTCGGGCGTTTCGTAGGTGAGGGCCCGGCCCGACAGGTTGCCCGCGGTGACCTCGCGGGTACTGCGGAACGTGGTGGTGTGAGAGTCGACGTCAAGGGTGCTCATCAGGCCGTGCGTCAGCGCGTCCGGAGAGGGGTCCTCCCCGAAGAGCCAGATGGGAACCAACACCAGGCCGGCACTGTCACTGACCGCGCCGAAGTCAACCATGGGATACGCGGTCCCAAGGTTGCTTGGCCGTGCCCAGAGCCGTCCGTCCAGCTCGACGGAATAGCCATACTCCGTGGAGCGCGCCGTCAGCGGGCCAGCGGGGGCGGCGGAATCCGTGGCCTTCCGCTGGGGGTCCACCAGGGAGAAGCGTGAGAACAGACGGTCTGCTTCCTCGAAAATCTCCTTCTCCGACTGGGTATTTCCCCACACCATGAGCTGATAGGCGTGCTCTTCGTGCGTGTAGACCCAGTGCACGTAGCTCAGCGGTATCTTCGCGTGGTGGGCGCGGGAGCGCAGTCGGATGCCCTTCAGTTCTCCAATGGCATGCGGTTCGCGCGACAGTGTTTCGACCGTGCTCAGGCCGCTCTCTAGGTTGGCGGTCACGATGTCCGCGAGCAGTTCCGTGCCTTCCTCCCCAGGGGTGAAGTCTCCGCGCGAGAACTGCTCCGGGACGATGATGAAGAACATCTGGAGCTTGCCTCCCCGGGCCATGGCGAACTTCGCGGCTGCGTTGAGGCGTTGGGCGTTCATCGTCGTCCAGGGTTTGCCCGGATGCTGGAAGGCATAGTTCAGCTCCTCGTCGCGGATGCCTTCGTCGGGCTTCTCCGCCCGGTACTGCTCCGGGACTTCATGCTGGCGCGAGACGGCGCTGACGAAGCCGAAGCCCATGGCGCCCAGGATGAAGACGGAGAGCCCAACGGCCCACCACGCGTGCGAGCGACCCTTCTGCCACCGTGCCGATTCGGAGCGGAGCTCCAGCAGGCCGGTCACGGCGAGGAACAATCCCAGCAACAAGAGGATGAATCCGACCAGCGGCGCCACGATTGCCGCAAGGGGGCCGTCGAGCACGGGCTTGAGCAAGCGCGCGACGAGGACGACCAGCGCGGCAACCTCCACGACCACCAGCGAATAGATCGCCTTGCGGTTCGTGGCTGCGTCCTGGAGGGCCTCCCGGTGCTTCAGGAGGCTGATGAGAATGACGAAAGTCCAGATGAGGGTGCCAGGCGACAGGCCACCGTCCGTCGCCGCGGCAAAGAGCGTGATGGGCATGTGAAGATGGGCAGCAGCCTAGCAGGCGCGACGCTTGCCATCCCATCCCCCCGGGACTCACGGAGGACGATGCGCTCGTTTCAAGGCGCGTAATTCATTATCTTCCGGAAATAGCAAAAGCCTGCGCGCGGCCCGTCAGGGTCAAGCAAGACATCACCATGGGATGCGCAGTATGACATTGACCCAGTGTGAGGCTGGCCGCTCAGCGGTAGGTGAGCAGTCCGCGCTGGGCGCCCTCGAAGTGGCTGTGCTCGTTGAGCGTGGACAGGTAGCGGCCGCGCTCGCTGTAGATGACCTTGGTGAGGCCGCAGTTCGCCAGCGTCAGGTTGAGGCGGAAGGCGTGCTCGTCGGGGATGCGGAGCAGCTCCTGGCAGATGGCGGTGATGGTGCCTCCAGAGGTGAAGACGAGCGCGTTCTTCGACGCGCCCAGTTCCTGGATGAGGGCGTCCATCGCGCGGCGGCACCGCTCGCCGAAGGCGGACCAGGGCTCGGTGTACTCCGCGTCGTGCTGGCCGGCCACCCAGCGGGCCACCGCGTCGGTGAAGAGCGCCTGGTAGGCGCGCCGGGGCGACTCCGCCTGGGACAGCTCCGCTCGCAGCACGGCCGGGTCCGCGTAGCGCGGCGTGTGCCGGGTGACGATTTCCTCGTGGTCGAACTCGTTGAAGCCCGCAGTCTGCTCGGCCACGGCGCCGCGGCCGAGCGCGGCGAGACACGCCTCCGCCGTCTGCCGGTGCCGCGCCATGGTGCCGGTGACGACGGCGTCCACGCGGGGCAGCCGCTCGCGAAGGGTCTCACCCAGCACCCGGGCCTGGACGAGCCCCGTCTCCGAGAGCTGGTCGTAGTTCGCCGCGCCGAATGAGGCCTGGCCGTGCCGGACCAGATACACCACGCCCATCAGCGCGCCCCCTTGCGGATGAGCCGGTGGCAGCGCCAGCCCAGGTAGTTGACCAGCACCCAGAAGTTCTTGAACGCGGGGTTGCGCGTCTGCTGGTGGTGGTAGCGGTAGTAGATTTGCTGGGCGATGACGGCGAGCCGGAAGAGGCCGAACACCTCGTAGAAGGTCCAGTTGGCGGGCTTCAGCTTCGTCTGGTCCAGGTAGTACTCAACGACTTCTTCACGCCGGAGCATGCCGGGCAGGTGCGTGGGCTGGCGCCGCGTGGAGCGCAGCAGGAAGTCGTCGTCGGCGTGGACCCAGTAGGCCAGCGCGCTGCCCAGGTCCATCAGCGGGTCGCCCAGGGTGGCCATCTCCCAGTCGAGCACGCCGATGATGCGCGTGGGCTCCTCCGGGGCGAGCACCACGTTGTCGAAGCGCCAGTCGTTGTGGATGACGCAGGTGGCGATGTCCGCGGGCGTGTTCGCCTTGAGCCAGTCGCGCACGTAGCGGAAGCCGGCGACGTTCCACGTCCGTGCCTTCTCGTAGCGCGCCGACCAGCCCTCCACCTGCCGCGTGGGATAGCCCGGCCCCTTGCCCAGTGACGTCAGGCCCACCGCCGCCGGGTCCACGGCGTGCAACTCCACGAGCTTGGAGACGACGTTGAGGCACAGCGCCCGCGTCTGCTTCGCGTCCAGCGCCAGTCCCCGGGGCAGGTGCTTGCGCGGGATGAGCCCCTCGATGCGCTCCATGACGTAGAAGTCGGAGCCCAGCACGGCCGGGTCCTGGCACAGGCCCACCATGGTGGGGACGACGGGATAGGCCGGCTTCAGCGCCTGCTGCACCGTGTACTCCCGGGCCATGTCGTGCGCGGACTTCGCCTTCGTCCCCGCGGGAGGGCGGCGCAGGATGAGGTCCCGGTTGGCGTACTTCAGCCGGTACGTCCAGTTGGAGGCGCCGCCCGCGTACTGCGTGACCTCCGGCGAGCCCTCCAACGTGGGCACCTGGGCCTTGAGCCAGGCCTCCACGGCGGGGAGGTCCAGCTCCTCGCCCGGGCGCACGGCACCTGCGGGGTCGATGGTCGCGGTCGGTGGCATCGGTGGGCTCGTTCCTAGCTCAACTCAGCTCGGCTTCGGCCGCGAGCCGGAGCGCATGCCTCGCGTGTTCCGGCGCAGCATCCACGAATAGAGCTCACGCGGCAGCAGGCGCTTCAGCCGCCAGGCCCTGCGGCCCTCCGCGTGGGGCAGGACGTAGAAGCCGCGCTCGGCCACCGCGTCGAACACGTCGTTGGCGATGTCCTCCGCGGTGATGGCGGAGCGCTCCAGCAGCCGCGCCATGGTGGCCCCCAGCTTCGGGTCCGTGGTGCGCAGCGAGTCACCCAGGTTCGTCTTGAAGAAGGACGGGCACACGACGCTGACGCCGATGCCGTACTCCGCCAGTTCGTTGTGCAGCGTCTCGGACAGCGACACGACGGCGGCCTTGGTCGCGTTGTAGCTGCTCATCAGCGGTACATCGAGCAGCCCCGCCATGGACGCCACGTTGACGATGTGGCCGTGGCCCTGCTTCTTGAAGGCGGGGGTGAACACCTTGCACCCCCGCACGACGCCCAGCAGGTTGATGTCGATGATCCACTGCCAGTCGTCAAGCGACACGTCCTCGATGGCGCCCGCCTGTGCGACTCCGGCGTTGTTGATGACCACGTCCACGCCGCCCCACTGGGCCGTGAGCCAGTCCAGGGCCTCGCGCAGGTCCTCTTCGCGCCGCACGTCACAGCGCAGGTGATGGGCCTGGGGCGCCAGGGCGGAGAGCTCCTTCAAGGCCTCCTCGCCTCGGGCGTCGTTGACGTCGCCGATGCAGACCTTCCAGCCGGCGCGAGCGAAGCGCAGGGCGATGGCCTTGCCAAGTCCGCTGGCACCACCGGTGATGAAGATGCGTTGAGTCGCCATGGCCGTCAGCTCCGGGAGAAGCCCCGCTTCGACAGCTCGAGGCGGGCGATGAGTCCCTTGTGTACTTCGTCCGGGCCATCCGCGAGGCGCAGGCTGCGCGCCTGGGCGAAGAAGCCCGCCAGCGGCGTATCTTGGGACACGCCCGCGCCGCCGTGAAGCTGGATGGCGTCATCCACCACCTTCTGGAGGACATTGGGCGCGACGACCTTGATGGCGGAAATCTCCGTCATGGCACCGAGCGCCCCCACCTGGTCCATCTTCCAGGCCGCGTAGAGCGTCAGCAGCCGAGCCTGGTCGATGGCGATGCGCGCCTCGGCCACCTTCTCGCGGTTTCCACCCAGGTTGAGGAGCGGTTTCCCGAAGGCCGTGCGCTTCATGCCCCGGTCAATCATCAGCTCCAGAGAACGCTCCGCCGCGCCGATGCAGCGCATGCAGTGGTGGATGCGCCCCGGTCCGAGCCGACCCTGGGCAATCTCGAAGCCCATCCCCGGTCCGGCGATGACGTTGTCGCGTGGCACGCGCACGTTGTCGAAGTGCACCTCGCCGTGGCCGTGGGGCGCGTCGTAGTCGCCGTACACGGGCAGCATGCGGCGGATGCTCACGCCCGGCGTGTCCAGCGGTACCAGCACCATGGAGTGCTGGTGGTGCCGGTCCCCGCCGGTGTCGGGCGTGCGGGCCATGAAGATGACCACCTTCGCGCTGGGGTGCCCCAGGCCGCTGGACCACCACTTGCTGCCGTTGAGGACCATGTCGTCGCCGTCGACGATGGCGGTGGCCGCCATGTTGGTGGCATCGGACGAGGCCACGTCCGGCTCCGTCATGCAGAACACCGAGCGGATGTCCCCGGCCAGCAGCGGCTTCAGCCAGTGCTCCTGCTGCGCCTCGGAGCCGTACTTCCAGAGCACCTCCATGTTGCCGGTGTCCGGGGCGCTGCAGTTGAAGACCTCGGGGGCGATGAAGCTGCGGCCCGTCTCCTCGGCGATGGGGGCGTACTCCAGCGTGCTGAGCCCGGCGCCGAGCTTCGCGTCCGGGAGGAACAGGTTCCACAGGCCCTGGGCCTTCGCCTGGGTCTTGAGCTCCTCCATGACGGGCGGCACGCGCCACGTCTTCCAGTCGCCGCCCTGCGCGGTGGCTCGGAGCTCCTCGTGGTAGCGGCTCTCCGCAGGGAGGATGTGCTCGCTCATGAAGCGCTTCACACGCTCCAGGTAGTCCTTGCCTCGCTGGCTGGGCTCGAAGTCCATGGGCGTCATCCTGCGCACCGGGCCTTGATGCATCCAGTGAATATTGGTCATGTGTCATCATGAACCCTGTTCAGGATTCGGCGCGGCTGGCCCGGCTGGACCTCAACCTCTTCCGGGTCTTCGACGTGGTGCTCCGGGAGCGGAACCTGACGCGCGCGGCGGAGGTCCTGTTCCTCAGTCAGTCGGCGGTGAGCCATGCGCTGGCCCGCCTGCGTGAGCAACTGGGCGAGCCGCTGTTCGTCCGCGAGGGGCGCGGCGTGGCGCCCACGGCGTTCGCGGAGCGCCTGGCGCCGGAGATTCGGGAGGCGCTGGCGCTGTTCGAGCAGGCGGTTCATCGCGGACGCGGCTTCGACCCGCGCCGGGACGTGGGCCAGTTCACGGTGGCGATGAATGACGTGCTGGAGCCGTCGATTCTCCCGCGGCTCGTGGCTCGGCTGCGGGCGCACGCGCCGGAGGTCCGTATCTCCAGCGTCCGGCTCGACCGGGCGCGGCTGGAGCGGGACCTGGCGTCGGGGCGGGTCGACCTCTCCATCGACGTGGAGCAGCAGACCGGCGCGGAGCTGAAGCGCACGGCCTTGTTGCAAGACACCTTCTGCGTGGTGAGCCGAAGCCGGCGCAGGCTGGACGTGGCGAAGTACATGGCGGCCCGGCACGTCACCGTGTCCTCGCGTCGCACCGGGCTGGCCGTGGAGGACCTGGTGCTCAGCCGCCTGGGCTACCAGCGTGACGTCGTCGTCCGTTGCCAGCACTACGAGGCCGCGTTCAAGCTCGTCGCGGACTCCGACTTGCTGCTGACGATGGCGAGGCGGCGCGCGGCGGCGCTGCATGCGCTGCTGGGCAACCACCTCCTGCCGATGCCGCTGTCACTGCCCCCGCTGGAACTCCACCTCTACTGGCACCGGCAGACGGATGCGGACCCGCGCAACCGCTGGCTGCGAGGTGAGTTGCTCTCGCTGACGGGGGAGGGGGCCCGGCCCGGGAGGGGACCATGAGCTCGCTGTTCGGGAATGTCGGGGGTTTTGTGCGGCAAATGTCCCGACATTTCCGAACAGCGAGGTGCAGGAGTCGCCCCGGGAGGCTCCGGGGCCTGCCGCTCAGCCCTGGATATCGAACCGAAGCGACGCCCGCGCGCCGGGCTGGACATGCGGCAGCCCTTCGCCCGTGGCCAGCGCACCCTTGGCGGCGGTCCACGGCTCCACGCAGACGAAGTCCTTCCCGCGCAGCGTCCACACGACGAGCACGCGGTACTCGGGGCTCCACGACAGGCGGATGGGCGCGAGCCCGGGGCCCCGCGCCAGCGTCGTGCCCGGCTTCGAGTGGTCCTTCAGGTGAAGGTCCACTTCCTCCTCGGTGAGGTCCAGCCCGGTGACGGCCACGTCCTGACCGCGCCAGTTGTCCCACGCGCGCGCGGCGTCCGTGTCCACGCCCGCCTGCGCCTTCGCCGCGTCCGGCACGCGGAAGTACGGATGGAAGCCCAGGTGCAGCGGCATGGGCCGCGTGTCCTGGTTCTCGAACTCGCTCTCCAGCGTCAGCCGTTGGCCGACCAGCGAGAAGGTCAGCCGCGCGTCGAACCGCCATGGGAAGTGGCGCAGCGTCTCCTCGTTGGAGGACAGCTCCACCACCAGCCGTGCTGCGTCAGCCTGCCGCACCGTCCACGGCAGCCTCCGCGCGAAGCCGTGCTGCGGCAGCGTGTACTGCTGACCGCTTACGGAGTAGGTGTCCCCCGGCAGCGGCCCGGCGTTGGGGAACAGCACGGGGATGCCCCCGCGCACGTTCTTCGCCGGGTCCGCGACGGTGGCCTCGTCGAGGTACAGCAGTTCGTCACCGTCCACGCACATCCGGCTGACGAGGGCCCCGCGTGAAGGAATGACCTCCACGCGGCACCCGCCGTCCACCAGCGCGTACGTGTCCAGTCCTGCGATGCCGGGGGACGGACCGTTCATACGTGCCTCAGAGGGCGCCTTCGTTGGGGTCGTTGTCCATGAAGGGGTAGGGCACCTTCACGGCCGGGACGAAGGTCTCCTTGATGGTGCGGGGGCTGGTCCACCGCACCAGGTTGAGGGCAGAGCCCGCCTTGTCGTTGGTGCCGGACGCGCGGCCACCGCCGAAGGGCTGCTGGCCCACGACGGCGCCGGTGGGCTTGTCGTTGATGTAGAAGTTGCCCGCCGCGTGGCGCAGCTCGCGCAGCGCCGTGTCGATGGCCTTCCTGTCCCGGGCGAACACCGCGCCGGTGAGGGCGTAGGCGGCGGCCTGGTCGACCTCGCGCAGCGTCTCCTCGTACTTCGCATCCGGGTAGACGTGCAGGCCCACCAGCGGCGCGAAGATCTCCTCGCGGAGGATGCGGTGGGAGGGGCTGTCGAGCTGCACCAGCGTGGGCTTCACGAACCAGCCCTGCTTCCGGTCCACCTCGCCGCCGGCGACGATGCTGGCCCCGCTGTCGCTCTTGGCCAGGTCGATGTACGAGGAGACCTTCTTGAAGGACTTCTCGTCGATGACGGCGCCCATGAAGTTGCGGAAGTCCGACACGTCCCCCATGCGGACCTCGCTGATGAGCGCCTGGAGGCGCGGCTTCAGCTTGGGCCACAGGGACTCGGGGATGAAGACGCGGCTGGCCGCGGAGCACTTCTGACCCTGGTACTCGAAGCCGCCGCGGACGATGGCCACCGCGAGCGCCTCCAGGTCGTCCGCCGCGGACGGGTGGGCGACGATGAAGTCCTTGCCGCCCGTCTCGCCGACGATGCGGGGGTACTGCTTGTAGCGGGAGATGTTCTCCCCCACCGTGCGCCACATGGCGTTGAACGTCGGCGTGGAGCCGGTGAAGTGGATGCCGCCCAGGTGCGGACTGGCCAGCACCGGGTTGCCCACCGTGGGGCCGTCACCCGGGAGCATGTTGATGACGCCGTCGGGCAGGCCCGCCTCGCGCAGCAGCTCCATGATGTACCAGGCGCTCAGGGCCGCGGTGGACGACGGCTTGAAGAGCACCACGTTGCCCATCAGCGCCGGCGCGGTGGCCAGGTTGAGGGCAATGGCCGTGAAGTTGAACGGCGCCACCGCGAAGACGAAGCCGTCCAGCGGGCGGTAGTCCGTCATGTTCCACGTCTGGTGCGCGGCCTCCGGCTGCCAGCTGAGAATCTGCTCGGCGAACGCGACGTTGAAGCGGATGAAGTCGATGGCTTCGCAAGCGGCGTCAATCTCCGCCTGGTGGACCGTCTTGCCCTGCCCCAGCATGGTGGCGGCGTTGAGGATGGGGCGGTAGCGCGAGGCGAGCAGCTCCGCGGCGCGCAGGAAGATGGCGGCGCGCGACTGGAAGGGCATGCGCGCCCAGTCGTCCTTGACGGCCAGCGCGGCCTGGATGGCCTGCTCCGCGTGGCTGGCGTCCGCCTCGTGCAGCGTGGCCAGCACGTGCTGGTGGTTGTGCGGCATGCGCACCGTGTCCGTCTTGCCGGTGCGCAGGTGCTTGCCGCCGATGATGACGGGGATGTCGAGCTGCTCACCGGCCATGCGCTTGAGCTCGGCTTGCACCTCCCGGCGCTCGGCCGTGCCGGGCGCATAGGAGAGGACAGGCTCGTTCTTCGGCGGCGGGACGCGGGTATGGGCGTTGATCACGCGGATTCACCTCGGGCGGAAACGAAGGGCGCGCAGCATAGCCAAGCAGCCCAGCGGGGGAAGCGTGGAAGGTGGCGCAACCTCCAGTGAACCCTTGAGGTTTCGGACAATTCCCCCTCAATCCGGGGCGTGTTGGCTCGCTGACGCGGTGCGCGGGTACGATGTGGACCATGCGCGTCCCCTCGAGCCCCGCCGAGTCGCCCTCCGCCCCTGCTCTCACCGCGCTGGAGGCTCGAATCCGGAAGGACCTGGCGCAGTTGGAGTACCCACGCAGACCGTGGGTGCTGCCGCGTCGCACCCGGGACGGGCAGGCCGTGCTGGACGTGCTCGTCATTGGTGGTGGGCAGAGCGGGCTCACCGCCGCCTTCGGGTTGATGCGTGAGCGCGTCACGAACCTGCTCGTGGTGGATGACTGCGAGCAGGGCCTCGCCGGGCCGTGGAAGACCTTCGCCCGCATGCACACGCTGCGCACGCCCAAGCACCTGACGGGCCCGGACCACAACCTGCCCAACCTCTGCTTCCAGTCCTGGTACGAGGCGCAGCACGGCGAAGGCTCGTGGGAGGCGGTGGTCCGAATCCCCAAGGAAATGTGGGCGGACTACCTCGACTGGTACCGCCGCACGCTCGAAATCCCCGTGCGGTGTGGCACGCGCGCGGGGGCCATCGCCTGGAGCGCGGAGGAGGACTGCTTCGCCGTCCCGCTCATCGACGCGAGCCAGGGCACCACGGACGTGGTCCATGCGCGCAAGGTGGTGCTGGCCACGGGCATCGACGGCTCCGGGCGCTGGGAGGTGCCGTCCGTGGTGGCCGGGCTGCGGCGCGAGCTGTACGCCCACACGCGCGACGCCATCGACTTCGAGGCCCTGCGGGGCAAGCGGGTGGGCGTGCTCGGCGCCGGCGCGTCCGCGTTCGACAACGCCGCCGTGGCGCTGGAGCACGGCGCGGCCGAGGTCCACCTCTTCTACCGGCGCAAGACGCTGCCCAACGTGAATCCCTACCGCTGGGCGGAGTTCGTGGGCTTCCTCAAGCACCACGCGGACCTGCCGGACGCGGACCGCTGGCGCTTCATCCACCGCATCATCGAGATGGGGCAACTGCCACCGTCGGACACCTTCAGCCGGGCGCGGGCCTTTCCCCAGTTCCACCTGCACGGCGGCAGTCCCTGGCTCGGCGCGGAGGAGGTGGACGGGCAGGTGCGCGTCACCACGCCTCACGGGCAGTTCCTGTTCGACAAGCTCATCATCGGCAGCGGCACGGTGACGGACCTGTCGCTGCGCCCGGAGCTGGCGGGCCTCCACGGCGACATCGCCCTGTGGAAGGACCGGTACACCCCGCCCGAGGGGCAGTCGCACGCGGACCTGCAGCGGCACCCGTACCTGGGCGCGCACTTCGAGCTTCAGGAGAAGCACCCGGGGCAGGCGCCCTGGCTCCAGGGCATCTTCAACTTCACCTTTGGCTGTCTGCTCTCGCTGGGCTTCGGGGGCGCGAGCATCTCCGGCATGAAGTACGGCCTGCCCCGGCTCGTGTCCGGGGTGACGCGGCAGCTCTACGTGGATGACCGGGACGCGTTCTTCGAGTCCCTGGCGGGATACGACGAGAAGGAATTCGAGCCATGAGTGGAGCGCAGTTCGTGGTGCGCGGCCAGCGCGTCGTCACAGGCGAAGGCGTGCGCGAGGCGGCGGTCGTGGTGCGTGGCGGCAAGGTGGCCGCGGTGGTGTCTCACGCGGAGGTCCCCGCGGGACTGCCGGTGGTGGACGTGGGCGACAAGGTGGTGATGCCCGGCGTGGTGGACAGCCACGCGCACATCAACGAGCCCGGCCGCACCGAATGGGAGGGCTTCGAGACGGCCACGCGCGCGGCGGCGGCGGGGGGCATCACCACGGTGGTGGACATGCCGCTCAACTCGCTGC
This sequence comes from Myxococcus sp. SDU36, assembly GCF_030168875.1. Classification (NCBI taxonomy): domain Bacteria; kingdom Pseudomonadati; phylum Myxococcota; class Myxococcia; order Myxococcales; family Myxococcaceae; genus Myxococcus; species Myxococcus sp. SDU36. The sequence continues at coordinate 4,751,336 of NZ_CP077414.1, read as the reverse complement.
CGCCCACCACCACGCTGGCGGCGCTGAAGCTGAAGGCCGAGGCGGCCCACGGGCGCTGCCAGGTGGACCACGCCTTCTGGGGCGGCGTCATTCCGGGCAACGCGGGCGAGCTGGAGGCGCTCATCGACGCGGGCATCTCCGGCTTCAAGTGCTTCCTGTGCCCCTCTGGCGTGGACGAGTTTCCGCATGCGACGCGCGAGGTGCTCGACGTGGCCATGCCCATCCTCGCGCGCAGGGGCATCCCGCTCATCGTCCACGCGGAGCTGGAGTCCCCGGTGGAGGGCCTGACACCCGGTGGGGACGCCCGCACGTACCGCGGCTACCTGGAGTCCCGACCGAAGCGCTGGGAGAACGAGGCCATTCAGATGATGGTGGAGCTGGCGCGCGCGCACCGCTGCCGCGTGCACATCGTCCACCTGTCCTCCGCGGAGGCGCTGCCCGTGCTGCGCGAGGCCCGGCGCGAGGGCCTGGATGTGTCGGTGGAGACGTGTCCGCACTACCTGAGCTTCACGGCGGAGGAGATTGAGGACGGCGCGACCCACTTCAAGTGCGCGCCGCCCATCCGTGAAGCGGAGAACCGCGAGCGGCTGTGGGCCGGGCTGGCGCGGGGGGACATCGAGCTGGTGGTGTCGGACCACTCGCCCTGCACGCCAGCGCTGAAGCACCTGGAGCGCGGCGACTTCGGCGCGGCCTGGGGCGGCATCGCGTCGTTGCAGCTCAGCCTCCCAGCGGTGTGGACGGAGGCGAAGCGGCGCGGCCTGGGGCTGGAGTCACTGGTGCGCTGGATGTGCGAAGCCCCCGCGCGGCTGGTGGGCCTCGCGGGCGTCAAGGGGACGCTGGCGCCCGGCGCGGACGCGGACCTGGTGGTGTTCGACCCGGACGCTTCATTCGCCGTGGAGCCACAGCGCCTGCTACACCGTCATCCGCTGACGCCGTACGCGGGCAGGACGTTGACGGGCGTGGTGGAGATGACGTTCCTGCGAGGGACGAAGGTTTTCGAGCGCGGCCAGCCGATGCCGCGCCCGTCGGGACTCTGGGTGCGCCGCCCCGTGGGGCCGCGCGCCGCTGCTTGAAGCACTTGGGAGACACACACCATGCACGCACCCGAAGAGGGAAAGCTGCGGATTGCCTTCACCGAATTCATCGACCTGGCCGCGGAGAACGTGGGCGGACAGGCGCTGCTGGCCAGCGATGAGTTCTTCGCGGGGAAGGAGAACCTGCTGAAGCCCGGCCGGGGCATCTTCATCCCCGGCAAGTTCACGGAGAATGGCAAGTGGATGGACGGCTGGGAGTCGCGCCGCAAGCGCGTGCCGGGCCACGACTGGTGCATCCTCAAGCTCGGCCTGCCGGGCGTGGTGCGCGGCGTGGACATCGACACCAACCACTTCCTCGGCAACTTCCCCGAGTACGCGTCGGTGGACGCGCTGGAGGTGGAGGGCTCGCCCACGCCCGAGGCCCTGGCCGAGGCGACCTGGACGCCCATCCTCCCGCAGCTCAAGCTGCAGGGCGGCACGCGCAACCTGTTCCCCATCGCCAGCGACAAGCGGTGGACGCACCTGCGGCTCAACATCTTCCCGGATGGCGGCGTGGCCCGCTTCCGCGTCCATGGCGAGGTGCGTCCGGACTTCGCGCGCCTGTCCCACGCCGGCGGCACGGTGGACCTGGCGGCGGCGGAGCATGGCGGCACGGTGGTGGCGTGCAACGACTCCTTCTTCGGCCCCAAGGACAACCTCATCCTCCCGGGGCGCGCCGCCAACATGGGCGAGGGCTGGGAGACGCGGCGCAAGCGCGTGCTGCCGGGCTTCGACTGGATTGTGGTGAAGCTCGCCGTCCCGGGCACCGTGGAGCGGGTGGAGGTGGACACGGCCTTCTTCAAGGGCAACTACCCGGACTCCTGTTCCATTGAAGGCTGCTACCTGCGCGAGCCGGTGGTGGACTTCGCCAACGCGCATGACCTCGCGTGGACGGAGCTGCTGCCGCGCACGAAGCTCCAGGCGCACCACCGCCACTTCTATGAGGCGGAGCTGGCGGCGAAGGGGCCCTTCACCCACGTGCGTCTGAAAATCCACCCCGACGGCGGCGTCAGCCGGCTGCGGGTCCACGGGCGGCCGGCATGAGCAGCGGACTGACACGGCTCAACGCCATGTTGCCGTCGGAGGCGCGCGCGGAGCTGATGCGCTGCTGCGGGGCGTCCCGCTGGGCGGACGGCATGGTGCGCTCGCGGCCCTTTCGAGACGAGGAGCATTTGTTCTCGGAGTCGGCGTGGCTCTGGAAGCAGACAGGGCCGGACGACTGGCGCGAGGCCATGACGCATCACCCGCGCATCGGAGATGTGTCCCAGCTGCGTGCGAAGTTCGCGTCCACCGCCTCATGGTCCTCGCAGGAGCAGGGCGGGGTGCGGGGCGCGGACGAGGCGGTGCTGCAAGGGCTGGCGGAAGGCAACGCCGCCTACGAGCAGCGCTTCGGTTTCATCTTCCTGGTATGCGCCACGGGCAAGAGCGCGGCGGAGATGCTGGAGCTCTTGCGCGAGCGGCTGGACAACGCACCGGACGAGGAGCTGCGCATCGCGGCCGGTGAGCAGGCGAAAATCACCCGCATCCGACTGGAGAAGCTGCTGGCGCCATGAGCACCCTGTCCACTCACGTCCTCGACACGAACCGGGGCCGGCCGGCGTCCGGTGTTCCCATCACCCTGGAGCTGCAAGGCGACTCGGGCGAATGGAAGCCGCTGGCTCGCGGCGTCACCAATGACGACGGCCGCGTGCGCGACTTCCTGCCCCAGGGCGCGCGCGTGGAGCCGGGCATCTACCGGATGGCCTTCGACACCGGGGCGTACTTCCGGGCGCTCGGCGTGCGCGGCTTCTATCCGTCCGTGACGGTGGTGTTCGAGCTCACCGCGCCGGACGAGCACTACCACGTCCCATTGCTGCTGAGCCCCTTCGGCTACTCCACGTACCGGGGGAGCTGAGCCACGGCACGCCTTCCGCTGGAGCGGCACGTCCTGCGTGCCGCGTCGAGCCGCGGGGTGAGCGGCCTCAGCTCTTCCACGCGGGCTGGATGGTGGGCGCGGCCGGAGTGACGGCCTCCGCGCGGGCCAGCAGCGCGTGAAGCTGGGCGATGAGCACGGGCGGCTTCACCGGCTTGACGAGGTACGCGTCCGGGACGGGCTGGTCCACGGGCCCTTCCGTGCGAGGCGCATAGCCGCTGACGAAGATGACGGGGATGTGCTTGAGCGTGGGCTCGGCGCGGAAGTGGCCACACAGCGCGTAGCCGTCCATTCCGTCCATGTTCACATCGGAGATGAGCACATCGGGCGGGTGCGACAGGGCCTGCTGAAGCCCCGACTCGCCGTTGGCCGCCGTGACGCAGTCAAACTCGCCGGAGAGCAGGAGACGGAGCGTCTCCCGCATCGTCCATGAGTTCTCGACGATGAGGACCTTCGGCTTCACGACACCCCGACTCTCAGGGAGGCAGCCGCCCGGCGGTGCCCGGTGCACACGCGCTCCCCCGGCGAAAAGCCCAGCATCACCCCACGCGCCAGCCGGGGCAAGAGGGGGTGCGCAGCGCCCCTGGGTTCCAGCCGTCTTTGTGTGCACCCACGCGTCCAGGGCTTCGGGCAGGGCGGCCAGGCGGCCGTCCAGTCGGGGGCCGTGTTGTCAGGTGCTCGCCGCCGGGGCCTCACGCGCGGTGCGCCACTCAACGCCGACACGGCACCGATGAGGTGTGCCTGTCGCAAGGAAACGTGATATCCCATGAACTTCTGCATTTCGCTGACCCCGCCGGTTCCCCTTCGTGAGCGACGAGGAGAAGACAGCCGTCCTGGACGAGCGCAGCCGTCCTCCAAGTTCGTGGGGGGACCGCATCCGCACGCCCATCACCCTGCCGGGAGCGCGCGCCGGGGAGCGCCGCTCGTTGGCCGTGGGCATGGTGGTGACGGGGCGCTACCGGGTCGAAGGGCTGCTGGGCGAGGGCGGCATGGGCCGCATCTGGCTGGCCACGGACCTGCATGAGCACCGCCGGGTGGCGCTCAAGGAGATGCAGGTTCCGGCGGGCCTGACGGCGGGCAAGACGGAGGAACTGGTGCTGATGTTCCGGCACGAGTTCTTCGCCATGAAGAAGCTCCAGCACCCCGGCACGCTCAAGGTCTTCGACTGGGGCATGACGGAGGCCGGCAACCGCTTCATCACCATGGAGGTGGTGGACGGGCAGGACCTGAGCTCGCTGGGGCGTGAGTCGCCGCTGGACACGCGCACGCTGTACCGCGTGCTCATCCAGATGTCCCAGGTCCTGGCCTTCCTTCACGCGCGGCTGTACGTGCACTGCGACATCAAGGCCAGCAACATCCGCATCACCAGCGCGGGCGCGGTGAAGCTGATGGACTTCGGCGTCATGCACCAGTTGGGCACGCCCAGCCCCGGCCGGCTCAAGGGCACGCTGGAGTACCTGGCGCCGGAGTGGCAGCGCGGCGCGAGCATCGACGGGCGCGCGGACCTCTATTCGCTGGGCGTCATGGCCTACTACCTGGCCACGCGCCGGCTGCCCTTCAAGCGCAACACCCCGGCGGCGCTGCTGGCGGACCACCTGACGCGGCCGCCGCCGAAGCCGTCCACGATTTGTCCGGTGGATCCACAGCTGGAGGAAATCATCCTCCTGCTGCTGGCGAAGGACCCGCGCGAGCGCTTCCAGGACGCCAGCGAGCTGATGGAGGCGCTCTGCCACGCCAGCAGCGAGCCGATGCCGGAGGAGCCGCTGTCGGCGCGCGCCAGCTACCTGCACGTGCCGGAGGTGGTGGGCCGCGCCGCGGAGCTGGAGGCGCTGATGAACGGCCTGGCCGAGGCGGACTGGGGCCAGTCCCGCGCGGTGCTCATCGGCGCGCCCGCGGGCGTGGGCAAGACGCGGTTGCTCCAGGAGTTCGAGCTCCAGGCGAAGCTGGCGGAGCTGCCCTTCGGCCGGGGCCAGTGCCGCGCGGAGGGGCAGGCGCCGCTGACGCCCATCGTCCAGGCAGTGCGCTGCCTGGTGCCGCTCACGCCCTCGGAGATGATGGACCGCCTGGGGCCGAAGCTGCACCAGCTGCTCCCGGGGCTGACGCCGGACGCGGGCGAAGCGCACCCGGTGGCGGGCGAGGAGAAGCTGGCCTTCTTCGGCGCGCTGGCGGAGTGGGTGCAGGCGCTGGGCCGGCGGATGACGCTGGTGCTGTGCTTCGAGGACTTGCAGTGGGCCGACAGCGCCACGCTGGAGGTGCTCAACGTCCTCATCCGCGCGCTGTACGGCACGCGCGGCATGGTGGTGGGCACGTTCCGGAGCGGCGAGCTGAGCCGCCTGAGCCTGGCCTTCCAGACGGTGGACGAGAAAATCACCACCCGCATGGACCTGGAGCCGCTGGCCGCCGAGCACGTGCGCACGCTGGTGGAGCTGGCGCTGCCGGGGCTGGCCGTGCCCCAGGCCTTCGTCACGCGGCTGCATGAGACGACGGGCGGCAACGCCTTCTTCGCCACCGAGTGCCTGCGCGCGCTGGTGGAGGAGGGCGCGCTGACGCGGGTGGGCGGCCGGTGGAACGCCGTCGAGGGACTGGACACGCGGCCGCTGCCCGCCAGCATCCACGACGCGGTGCTCGCGCGCCTGGGCAGCGCTCCCGCCGAGCAGGTGTCGCTGCTGCGCCAGCTGGCGCCCGCGGGCCGCAGCCTGGAGCTGCCCATGCTCCGCGCGCTGGCGGAGCTGCCCGAGTCCGAGCTGTTCGCGGTGCTGGACGGCATCGTGGAGCGGCAGTTCCTCCAGGAGGCGGAGGGCCGCTACGTCTTCACGCACGACACCGTGCACCAGGCCGTCTACGACAGCACGCCCGAGGAGGCGCGGCGCGTGGCGCATGGCCGCGTGGCGGTGGCGCTGCAGACGCTGCACTCGTCGCGGCCAGAGCTGTCGCGCACGGTGGGGTGGCACTACCTGCGCTCGTCGGAGCCGGAGCTGGCCATTGGCCCGCTGCTGGACGCGGGCCGGGCCGCCATCGAGGCGCAGGCGCTGCTGGAGGCGACGCTGCTGCTGAAGGAAGCGGCGATGCTGCTGGAGGCCGCGCCGGACTTCCCGGGCCGAGACAGGCTGCTGCTGCGCATCTGGGTGACGATGGTGGAGGTGGGCTATTCGAGCGACCCGCCCACCTCGCTCGTCTTCGCGCGGAAGCTGAGTGAGCACTGGGCCTCCACGGTGGACCTGGAGGACGGGCGGACGCAGGCGGTGGCCGCGCTGGAGGCCGCGTGCGCCGCGCCGGAAGCGGAGCGCCCCGCGCGCCTGAAGGCGCTGTTCCGCGAGCGCGAGGCGGATGCGTTCGCCAGCACCGCGGATGTCTTCTGGAAGCAGGCCGAGCTGCGCATCCTCCAGGCCATGGCGCTGGCCAGCGTGGGGCGCACGGAGGAGTTGACGGCGCTGCTGGAGCGCGTGCGGGCCGAGCAACCCGAGGTGTCGCCCTATCGCGCCGCGGCGCAGCTGGCGCCCGCGCAGCTGTGCGCCTACACGGGCCGCTTCGCCGGCGTGCTGGAGACGCAGTACGAGCACCTGAAGCGGCTGCGCGGGCTGTGCGAGGTGACGGGCCGGCTGCCCAAGCGCCTGGCGTGGGCGCTGGGCATGGGCGGCTTCACGATGAACCTGAACCTGGCGCTGCGCGGCGAGCCGCTGGACGCGCAGGCGCTCCGCGACGGGTACGCCGTGGCGGAGGCCCATGGGTTCACGGACGTGCGCGGCTTCCATCTGTTCTCGGTGGTGACGCGCGCGGCCTTCACGGGCGACGGCGCGGCGTTCGTCCCGGCCTTCACGGAGAAGACGGAGCTGGTGCGGCGGCTGGGCAACCCCCGGTTGATGGAGCGCAACCTGGCCCTCTTCACGCCGCCGTACTACCTGGAGCGCGGCGAGCACGAGCACGTGGCCGCGGTGGTGGCCCGCGCCGAGGCGCTGGCGCGGGTGCTGCCGGAGGACCGGTGGCTCCAGTGTCACCTGCGGGTGTACCAGGCCTGCCGCGACGTGCTCTTCGAGGATGCGGGGGCGGCGCGCCGCTCCCTCCCCGCGGCCCTGGCCGCCGCGCGGGAGGGCGGCGTCCGCATGGAGACGCTGCTGCGCGTCTACCAGTCCCGCTTCGAACGGGAGCAGGGCAACCTGGTGGCGGCGGAGGACGCGGCGGAGGCGGCGCTGGCGCGGGCCACGGACCCGGTGCTGGCCAACCCGTGGGACGAAATCCTCTCCCGCCGGGCGCTGGCGGCGCTGCTGCCCGGTGAGGAGGGCCTGGCGCACCTGCGCAGGGCGCTCGCGCTGGCGGAGCTGACGGGCAACGTGCTCCAGGTGGGGCTGGTGCGCCTGTCGCTCGCGGAGCGCGCGCGGGACGCGGAGTCCTCGGTGGTGGCGTTGGAGGCGGCCGAGGCGGCCTTCACGGATGCCCGGGCCTCCAGCCTGCTGGCCCTGGCCAGCTCCCTGCGGGGCGCGCTCCAGCGCCGGGCCGGGGCGCTGCGTCAGAGCGCCTGATGTACCGCTGGAGCGTCGACGGGACTGTGTCCTCCCAGCCCGGACGTGGGGCGTTAGACTCGGGCCATGGCCCACACCCCACTGCGCTTCCTGCTGGATTTCATCTCGCCGTATGCCTACCTGGCCTGGACGCGCCTGCCGGCGCTCGCCGCGCGCCATGGCCGCGTCGTGGAGCCGGTGCCCGTGCTGCTGGCGGGGGTGCTCAACGCGACGGGAAACCTCGGCCCCGCGGAGGTCGCGGCCAAGCGCGGCTACGTCTTCAAGCAGACCTTCCGCATCGCCCATGACTTCGGCGTGCCCTTCGCGCCGCCGCCGACGCACCCCTTCAATCCGCTGCTCGCGCTGCGCGTGACGGCGGCCGTGGAGGACGTGGAGGCCCGGGGCCGGCTGGTGAGCGCGCTGTATGCCTCCGCCTGGGGCGGCGGGAAGGGCGCGGAGTCGCCCGAGGCCGTGGGCGCGGCGATTCAGGCCGCGGGGCTGGACGCCCAGGCGCTGCTCGCGGCGGCCCAGACGCAGGAGGTGAAGGACCGGGTCCGCCGCAACACCGAGGCGGCGGTGGCCGCCGGGGCGTTTGGCGTGCCCACCTACCTGGTGGACGACGAGCTGTTCTTCGGCGTGGACTCGCTGGGCCACCTGGAGCGGTTCCTGCGCGGCGAGGACCCGCTCACCCCGGCGGACGTCGAGCGCTGGCGCACGCTGCCGGCCAGCGCGTCCCGGCGCTGAACCCAGCGCACGCGGGCGCCGCTTTCCGCTAGGGTCCCGGAGCCATGGTCTCCGGTCGGCCCGCCTTGTTGACCTCCCTCATCCGGCTCCTCGCGCCCGTGGCGCGCGGGGCGATGCACCTGGAGGTCGTCCCCTCATGAATGTCCTCGCCGAGCTGGGCATCGTCGTCGCCGGCCTGGTGCTGGCGCTCGTGCTGCTGTCCATGAATCTGTGGCGCGGCATCCTCTTCCTCTTCCCGTCCAGCGTGCGGGTGGAGCCCGAGGCGCCCGCGGACCAGATGGATTTGCCCCTGGAGCTGTCGGGGCGCGCCAACCAGCTCCAGGCGCTGGGCTTCGTGCCGCTGGGCAGCCACGAGGAGAAGCCGCGCCTCCAGCGCGCCACGCGCTCCTACGATTGGGCCCATCCGGGTGAGCGCGTCTTCGCCACGCTCCATACGGGGCAGGGCGGCGTGCCCCGGCTGTACCTCCTCACCCCCCTGGCCTCCGGGGGCTTCGTCATCACCGCGGACTACCGGCGCCCGGCGCTGGAGGTCCCCGGCGTCTACCTGACGGGTTCACTGGAGGACGCTCCCCCGGACCGCCTGCTGCGCGCGCACCTGCGCCGCCTGGACGGGCTGCGGCCCGCGGGGGAGTTCACCTGGGAAGGCCGGGTGGCCGCCGGGCGTTCCTGGTACCAGGGGCTCGGCCGCAAGGAAATCCGGAAACAGAACCTTCAAGGTTTGTTGTGGACCGTCATCGCGCTTGCCATCGTCGCCAGCGCTTTTTTCGGGCAGCGCGCGCCCTAGGGCCGCCCGTCCCACACGTCACGACGTCACGGCGCGCGTGCACCGCGCGCCCCATGAGAGTAGGTAGACGACACCATGAAGAGCGTGTCCAAGAACGAGGAAATCTACTTCCTGTCCGGCAAGCGCACCCCGTTCGGTACCTACGGGGGAAGCCTGAAGGACCTCAGCGCCACCGACCTCGCCGTGGAGTCGGCGAAGGCCGCGCTGGCCCAGGCGAAGGTGTCTCCGGAAGACGTCCAGCACGTCGTCTACGGCAACGTGGTGCAGACCAGCGCGGACGCCATCTACCTGCCGCGCCACGTGGGGCTGCGCACCGGCGTGCCCGTCCCCGTGCCCGCGCTGGGCGTCAACCGGCTGTGCGGCTCCGGCTTCCAGGCCTTCGTCACGGCGGCGGAGCTGATGCTCACCGAGCAGGCCTCCGTCGTGCTGGCCGGTGGCACCGAGTCCATGAGCCAGGCGCCCCACGTCATCCGCGGCGCCCGCTGGGGCCTGCCGCTGGGCAAGGGCAGCCTGGAGGACATGTTGTGGACGGCCCTCACCGACAGCTACACGGGCCAGGCCATGGCGCTCACCGCCGAGCAGCTCGCGGTGGACTACTCGCTCACGCAGGAGCAGGTGGATGACTACGCCGTCCTCACCCAGAAGCGCTTCGCCGCCGCGCAGGAGGCGGGCCGCTTCCAGGATGAAATCGCCCCCGTCACGCTGAAGACGAAGAAGGGTGAGACGGTGGTGTCCCGGGACGAGCACAACCGCCCGGAGACGACGGTGGAGAGCCTGCGCAAGCTGCCCAAGGTCTTCAAGAAGGACGGCGTGGTGCACGCGGGCGCGGCCAGCGGTATCTGCGACGGCGCCGGCTCCATGGTGATGGCCACCGGCAGCTTCGTGAAGCAGCACGGCCTGCAGCCCATTGCCCGGCTCGTCAACTGGGGCGTCTCCGGGTGCGACCCGAAAATCATGGGCATCGGCCCGGCGCCGGCCATCCGCCAGCTGCTGGCGCGCGCCCAGTGTCAGCTGTCGGACATTGACCTCTTCGAGGTCAACGAGGCCTTCGCGCCGCAGTACCTGGCGGTGGAGAAGGAGCTGGGCCTGCCCCGCGAGCGCACCAACGTCAACGGCGGCGCCATCGCCGTGGGGCACCCGCTGGGCGCGTCGGGCGCGCGCATCACCACCACGCTGGTGTACGAGCTGAAGCGCCGCGGTGCCCGCTATGGTATCGGGTCCGCTTGCATCGGTGGCGGCCAGGGCATCGCGGTGCTCGTCGAGGCGCTCTGATGGCACAGGACCTCCAACCAGGACGCGAGATGAGCAACGAGGTGGACGCGAAGACGGCGCGTGAGCGGGCCAAGGCCATCGCGGAGCAGCGCCGCGCCGAGCGTCGCAACCGCAAGCGCAAGTGCGTGGTGTGTGGCGTGGAGGAGAGCGACAAGACGCCCCTGACGGCACACCCCGAGGGCATTGGCCCGGCCTGCAAGGACGAGGTCACCTGCCTGTCGCGCAAGGCCGCCAGCAGCCGGTGAAGCTCCAGCCCCCGGGCCCGCGCGCTCCGTGCGAGGCCCGGGAGCAGACCCCTCGGGTGGGGCGCCCAGGACACGCCAGGGCCGGATTGTCGGGCCCGATTCTTGATAGCGGAATCGTCTCGGGGTAAACGTCCAGAATCTCCTGGTTTATGACGAGGGTCGGAATGGGCGTTATCAGCTTCACGGGCGTCAAGGTGTTCTCCACCACGCTCGCGCGTGACCGCGAGAACATGGGTGAGAACATCACCAAGTGGCTCAAGGAGAACTCCAACCTCGAGGTGGTCGACAGGGTGGTGACGCAGTCCTCCGACAAGGAGTTCCACTGCTTGACCATCACGCTCTTCTACAAGCCGAAGGCCTGATCGGCCGCGCGGCGGTTGACGAGGCGTGGGTGTTCGAGGGCGCTCTCCCCGGTGTCGGGGATGGGCGCCCTTCGTCATTTGGGGTTGCGAAGCGAGCGATGTTCCACCACCTTTGGACGGCTCTGGGCAACGAGAGGATGGTGTACTGAATGCGACCGATGAGGGGCTTCGGAGGCGGGGGCGGCGGCATGGGACTGCCCGGCCTGGAGACCACGGCGGCCAAGTTGGCGGTGGCGCTGGTGGCGGGCTCCGTGATGTTCCACCTCACGAAGTCGCAGTCGGGTGGCTTGCTGCTGCTGTTCCCGGACCTGGTGTTCGGGAGGCTCTTCCTGTGGCAGCCGCTGACGTACGCCTTCATTGAGTCCAGTCCCATCGGCATCATCTTCGGCGCCATCATCACCTGGTCCATTGGCGGCTACCTGGAGTCCATCTGGGGCGGCAGGCGCCTGCTGATGGTGGCGTTGGGCATCGCGGTGAGCGCGGGCCTCATCACCTCGCTGCTGGCCATGCTGGTGCCTGGCGCGACGGTGCAGGCGTACGCGGGCGGCAACGTCATGACGTCGGTGCTGTGGGTGTCCTACGGACTCACCATTGGCCGGGGGCAGACGAACTTCTGGGGCCTGCCACTGTCGGGCAACGCCCTGGCGGGCGTCGGCGCGGGCTTCGTCGTGCTGTCGGCCATCACCAGCGGCTGGCAGACGCAGGTGCCGGACCTGCTGGGCTTGTGCATGGCGTTCGCCTACGTGCGTGGCGCCAGCCCGCGCAGGCTGTGGCTCCACCTGCAGCACTGGCGGCTGCAGCGCCAGTTGAAGGGCCGCTCCAAGCACCTGCAGGTGGTGCGGCCGAAGGACCGGCCGGACCGGGACCAGTACCTCAACTGACGCCGGGCTCTTTGCGCCTCAGTGGGCCGCCTCCGGGTGGCCGTACTGCTTGAGCTTGCGGTAGAGCGTCGCCACGCCGATGTCGAGCTGCTCGGCGGTGCGCGCGCGGTTGCCGCCGTTCTGCGCCAGCACCGCCAGGATGTAGTGCTTCTCCATGTCCTCCAGCCGCTGTGGATTGCCGGTGGGTACCAGGCTGGGGGGCGCGGCGCGGACCTCCTCCGGCAAGTCGTCCCGCTCCACCCGGGTGCCCTCGCACAGCGCCACCGCGCGCTCCACGGCGTTGCCCAGCTCCCGCACGTTGCCGGGCCACGCGTAGCGCAGCAGCTGGTCCGCCGCGTCCGGGGACAGGCCCGACACCCTGCGGCCCAGGCGCTCCGCGGCCTCGGCGAGCAGCAGCCGCGCCAGGGGGAGCACGTCGTCGCGGCGCTCACGCAGCGGCGGAATCTTCAGCTCGATGACGCGCAGCCGGTAGTAGAGGTCCTGGCGGAAGCGCCCCTGGCGGACCTCCTCCGCGAGCTCGCGGTTGGTGGCGGCCACCAGCCGCACGTCCACCTTGCGGCTGGCATTCTCGCCCACGCGGCGCACCTCGCGCTCCTGCAGCACGCGCAGCAGCTTGGCCTGCATGGACGGGGGCACCTCGCCCACTTCATCCAGGAAGAGGGTGCCGCCATGGGCCGCTTCGAAGAGGCCGGCCCTGTCGTGGGTGGCGCCGGTGAAGGCGCCTCTCGCGTGGCCGAACAGCTCGCTCTCCAGCAGGCTCTCCGTGACGGCGGCGCAGTTGACGGCGACGAAGGCCTTGTGCGCGCGGCCGGACTCGTCATGGATGAGGCGGGCGATGCGCTCCTTGCCCACGCCGCTCTCCCCCGTGACGAGCACCGTGGAGTCCACCTTCGCTCCCCTGCGCGCCAGGTTGATGATGCGCTGCATCGCCTCCGAGCGCGCCACCATGCCCGCCGGGTCCTCCGTCACGCCCGCGCGCGCCAGCGACTGTCGCTTCGCGCGCAGCTTGCGCTCCGCCTGCCGCAGCGCCTCCGTCACCTGCGCCAGCATGCCCTCCATGCACTGCGTCTCATAGAGGCGCAGCACCTCCGTGCACTCGGTGCTCCACTCCTCGGCGGGCCGGCCCACGTAGTGGCAGGCCGCGTCGCCCTTGCCCACGCAGCGCAGCTCCGTGCCGTAGATGGGCTTGCCGTTGACGTAGCTCATGTAGCCGGACGCGAAGCCGGTGAGGCTCCAGCACACCGGCTGGTCGGACTGGCCCAGGTGCAGCAGGTGCTGCTCGGCTTCATAGGAGTCGCGCCACTGCGCTTCGGCGAAGGGCTCCGGGCCCTCGTCCGCGCGGCGCTGGACGGGCTCCACCCGGACCTGCCCCTGGAGGGTGTGCAGCCGCCCTCCGGCACGGCGCCACAGGGATTCGTCCTGCCAGGGCACCGCGCCCTTCATCGCCTCGGCCGTGCGCCAGCCGTGCGCGTAGCCCAGGCGCGTGAAGGTGCCGCGCGCCGCCGTCATCCCCATCAACCCGATGAGCTCCTTGCGAAGCAGCCCCAGCGCCACCGGGTCCATCAGCAGCACGCGCTGGTCCCCGAAGTGGATGAGCCCGCCCCCCGGCTCGAAGGACAGCAGCTCACTCAAGTCCAGCTCGAAACGGCCACCCACGCTGTACGGCTCCTTCCAGAATGAGTTGAGTCTCTATCGTTTTGAGAGCCCCGTTGCACGGAGGGTTTTCGGAGTGGAGCAAATCCAATAGGTTGGAGTTTGGGGTGTCGTGGTCCTCCGGTTGCATTAGAAAGCGGCCGTCATGGGCGACGAACTCGACAGACGCGGGGTGCTTCAAGGCGCGGCGGCGGCCGGGGTGGCGGGCATGTTGGGGACGGGTGGCCCTGGCGGCGGCCAGGCCGTGGCCCCCGCGGCGTTCATCTCCCATGGCTCACCGATGGTGGCCCTGGACGCGGATGCCTATCCGCAAGCGCTGCGGCGCTTTGGCGGCGAGGCCCAGGCGCGGGCCCTGGTGGTGGTGTCCGCCCATTGGGAAACGCCCGGCGAGGTTCGCGTCACCGCCAGCGCGCAGCCGCCCCTCATCCATGACTTTCATGGCTTTCCCGATGCGCTCTTTCGGCTGCGCTACGGCGCGCCGGGTGCGCCGTCACTGGCCGAGGACGTGGTGGCCCGGCTGAAGGCGGGCGGGTTGCCCACCGTGGCCGACGCGGAGCGTGGCTGGGACCACGGCGCGTGGGTGCCGCTGCTGCATGCCTTCCCGGAGGCGAAGCTCCCCGTCGTCCAGGTCTCCATGCCGCTGGGCGCGAGCCCCGCGGACATCGCGCGGATGGGCGAGCTGCTCCGGCCGCTGCGCGCGCAGGGCGTGCTGCTGATGGGCAGTGGCGGCATCGTCCACAACCTGCGCCGGCTGAACTTCCATGAGAAGGCGGCGTCCGTCGAGCCGTGGGCCGCGGCCTTCGATGCGTGGATTGCGCGGAAGCTGGAGGCGCGAGACTTCAATGGCCTTCAAGCCTGGTTGGAGGCACCGAACGCGCGGCTCGCGCATCCAAGGGCCGAACATTTGATGCCGCTCTATTTCGTCCTCGGAGCTGCCCTCCCCGAGGACCGCCTCACCCCCGTATTCGAGGGCTTCCATCACGGAACCTTGTCCATGCGCAGCTTCGCGCTGCGCGCCTGACTTCGCTGTATCTCCCAGGAGCACACCCCCGATGAAGACGTCCATGAAGAGCGCCGTTGCCCTGTTTTTCGCCCTCCCGTCCCTCGCGCTGGCCTCCAACTGGAATGTGGATGACTCGCACTCCAGCGCCGGCTTCTCCGTCCGTCACATGATGGTGTCCAACGTCACCGGCTCGTTCAACGTGAAGAGCGGCACGGTGAACCTGGATGACAAGGACATCACCAAGTCCAAGGTCGAGGCCGTGCTGGACGCGACCACCGTCAACACCGGCAACGCCAAGCGCGATGCGCACCTGAAGGCTCCTGACTTCTTCGACACGGCCAAGTTCCCGGAGATCACCTTCAAGTCCACCAAGATCCAGAAGGCGGGCCAGGGCAAGCTGAAGGTCACCGGCGACCTGACCATGCACGGCGTCACCAAGCCCGTCGTCCTGGACGTCACGGGCCCGTCGAAGGAGTCCAAGGACCCCTGGGGCAACACCCGCACGGGCGTGACGGCGACCACCAAGCTGAACCGCAAGGACTTCGGCCTGGCCTACAACCAGGCGCTGGAGACGGGCGGCGTCGCGGTGGGTGAGGAAGTCACCGTGAACCTGGACCTGTCGCTGGTGAAGCAGGCGGACGCCGGCGCCCCGGCCGCGACGGACAAGAAGTAGTCCTTCGTTTCTCCTGAAATGACGGAGGGGCCTCCCACGGTGGTGGGGGCCCCTCTTTCATTTGCGGGGCACGGTGGCCTCGCCCGTCCTTCGTCGGACGCGTCCGCTCAGCCCTCGGCCACCGCCTGCACGCTGGAGCGGTAGATGAAGATGCGCGCGGTGTTGGTGCGCTGGTCGGCGGGGATGACGAAGAAGCCCGGCGTGCTGCCCTGGAAGTCCTGGGAGAAGCCCGCGACCTGACGTCCGTCGTTGAAGGTGACCCGAATCTTCTGACCCTCCGCCTGCGGCTGACGCGCACCGGCGGCGAGCATGAAGAAGATGGCCTTCACGCGCTTGCCCTGAATCTGCTCGGCGGCGAAGCCGCTCTGCTGCTCCAGGGAGATGACCTCGTCGAGTAGGTCCGCGTCGCGGATGGTGCCGCGCTTCACCTGGCCTTCGACGGTGTGGATGATGACGCGGTGCTCGCCTTCGACGAAGGAGGTGAGGGCCGTGCCTCCGACGATGGCGGTGTCGTCGAAGAGCGGCTCACGCTCCACGGCGATGCGGTTGGCGGGCGCGGCCGGCATGACGACGGCGGTGTGCTGCGGCTGCGCGGCGGTGGCCAGTGAGGCCGCCTGGGCGAAGTGCGCGGGTGCCGGCGCGACGACAGGGATGGCGGCCATGGGGGCGGGCGGCGGCACCACGGCTTCTTCCTCGACGTCGATTTCGGAGACCTCCTGCTCGAGTTCCATCGAGACTTCTTCTTCCTCGATGGGCGTGGCCTCGGTGAAGTCCTGCGCCTGCGCGCCGAAGGGGCTGTCCGTGCTGGCGGCGGCCCACTGCGACGTCACGGGCGCGCTGTCCTGCATGGGCTCGGCCTCCCACTCGGAAGCCTCTTCAATGGGCTCGGCCTCCTCCATGACGGGCTCCACGTCCACGGAGGCGTCATTCCACTCCGCCGAGGCGGGCGTGGCCGTGTCCGCGAGGGAGACCTCTTCGGCGGGCGCTTCGTTCCAGTTCGCCGTCTGCTCCGAGGACCACTCGGTGGTGGCGGAGGCGTCCCGGGCCGCGCCGGTGTCGTGGTGGGTCGTGAACCCATCCGCGCTCGCCGTGTCCGGGGAGGGGGACGCCCACTCGCTGGCAGGCGCGTCACCTGTGGGCGCGTTCCATTCCGAGGCCGCGGGGACGGTGTCGGCGGACGTGTCCCATTGCGAGGCGGCAGGTGCGCTCGTTGAGGCCCATTCGGCGGCCGGAGCGGCTTCCTCGATGGGTTCCGCCCACTCGGCCTGGACCTCCTCGGTGGCGGGCGTGGACCACTCCGCGTGGGGGGCTTCCGTGGGCGTTGCCCACTCCGGCTGAGCATCCTCCACCGGAGCGGCGGCCCACTCGGCCTGGACCTCCTCTGCTTCGGGAGTCGCCCACTCGGCCTGCGCGCCTTCCGCGGGGGCGGCCCAGGCGTTCTGGGCGGCTTCGGGCGTAGACGTGGCCCACTCCGGCTGGGCGGCGGTTTCGGTGGCGGGCGTGGCCCACTCGGCCTGGACTTCCTCGGTGGCGGGCGAAGCCCATTCCGATGCCGGTGCGACGGTTTCGGTGGCGGGTGTGGCCCACTCGGACTGGCCTTCCTCGGTGGTGGGCGAGGCCCATTCCGACGCCGGTGCGGCGCCTTCCTCGGGAGTGGCCCACTCGGCCTGGACTTCCTCGCTCTCGGGCGAAGCCCACTCCGACGATGCGGCGGCTTCGGCCGAAGGCGTGGCCCACTCGGCCTGGGCTTCCTCGGTGGCGGGCGAAGCCCACTCCGACGACGGTGCAGCGCCTTCCTCGGGAGTCGCCCACTCGGCTTGGGCTTCCTCGGTGGCGGGCGAAGCCCACTCCGACGATGCGGCGGCTTCGGCCGAAGGCGTGGCCCACTCGGCCTGGGCTTCCTCGGTGGCGGGCGAAGCCCACTCCGACGACGGTGCGGCGCTTTCCTCTGGAGTCGCCCACTCGGCCTGGACTTCCTCGGTGGCGGGCGAAGCCCACTCCGACGAGGCGGCGGTCTCGGCTGCAGGCGTCGCCCACTCGCCTTGAGCCTCTTCCGTCGTGGGCGAGGCCCATTCCGACGGTGCGACGGCTTCGGCAGCGGGCGTCGCCCACTCGCCTTGGACCTCTTCTTCAGCCGCGGGCGAAGCCCACTCCGGCTGCGCGGCTTCCGCGGGTGCCGCGGCCCAGTCGGTCTGCGCCACATCGGTCGCGGGCGCAGCCCACTCAGCCTGGGCTCCATCGGTCGCAGGCGCAGCCCACTCAGCCTGGACTTCCTCGCTCTCGGGCGAAGCCCACTCGGGCTGAGCATCTTCACCGGGAGCGGCTTCGGTCGCAGGCGTAGCCCACTCAGGCTGCCCGGCGTTTTCCGTAGCGGGAGCGCCCCAGTCGGTCTGCGCGGCTTCCGCCGCAGGCGTCGTGGCCCACTCGGGCTGTGCGGCGACCTCTTCGACAGGCGTGGCCCACTCGGACTGCGCGGCCTCGGCGCCCGGCGTCGTCCAACCTGCCTGGGCATCCGTGGTGGCGTCACCGGTTTCAGGCGCAGCCCATCCGGCCTGGACCTCGGTCGCCTGGGCGGGATTGGCCCACTCGGCTTGTACTTCCACCGGCGCTGCTTCGGACGGAGGGGCTGACCCATCGGCCTGAACCTCAGCGGGCGCGGCCTCAGAAGCCTCGGCCCACTCGGCCTGGACTTCCACGGGCGCTGCTTCAGTCGACGCCGTGTTCCAGCTCTCGCTCGGAGACGCTTCAGCCGTGGCCCACTGGGTCTGGCCTTCCTCGGCGGTCGGCTCCGCCCACTCCGCCTGGAGTTCGACGGTTTCCGAAACAGGATCCTCCCAGCCTGCATACGCATCGCTGGAAGCGGCCTGCTCACCAGAAGGGGCCCATTCCGTCTGCGCCGCTTCCACAGCGGGCGGCTCGGAAGTGGAGGCCCATTCAGGCTGCAGCTCGATGGTGCCCGCGTCACCCTCCGCCGTCGCCACACCGCGCTCATCAGTCGGCGCGAAGTGGCCGTGGGCCAGGAACTCGTTCGCCGCCGCGAGAGGCACGGCCTCTTCGGGGTTCCCGCTCAGGTCGAACATCTCCTCGGAGGAAGGCGTGCGCGCGGAGTGCCCTGCGGACGCATGCGGCGGCTCTCCCTCCACCTCGAGCGTTTCCGCGTGGAGGTCCGGACCCACCTGAACCGGCCGAATCTCGAGCGACGGGACATCCGACGCCGCGAAGGGCGCAGCCCCCTGCGGGAAGTCCACTTCGGGAGCAGCGGCCTCCGTATCGACGTCGATGACCTCGAGCGTGGGCTGCTCGCTCCCGGCATCCGCGGCCTGGAACGATGCTTCTTCCTCTGCGTATCCGGGCGCGGACTCGACATCGATGACATCGAGCGAGGGCTCGTCGGACGCAACCTCGGCCGCGTTGAGCTCCAGCGTCGGGACGCTTCCCTCCTGCGCGGGAGACGCTTCGCTCACCTCAGAGGCATCGAGCGCGATTTCGGCCGACTGCGGCTCGGCGACGTCGGAGGCCTCCAGGGAAATCTCCGCGGCCGACTCGATGGGAGCGGACTCGGCGACGTCCGTGGCGTCGAGCGTGATTTCGGAGGGCGAATGGGCAGAAGCCGATTCGGCGACATCAGACGCATCGAGAGCGATTTCGGGCTCGCTCATCTCGGCTGCGTCGAGGACGAGCTCCGAACCGGTAGAGGCTTCGTCCGAGTTTTCGTAGGTGCCGTGAGCCGTCTCGATGACAGCCACTTCGCTGACGTCGGAGGCCGCATGCTCCATTGTCGCGAAGTCTTCGGCCGCGTCCGTGCTGCCCCATTCGTTGGATGCCAGCGCCGTGTCACTGACGTCGGCGGCGTCGAGTGCCACTTCCGGATACGCCTCGGCTGTGGCCGACTCGCTCGCTTCGGACGTCGTGAACGCGTGGTCGCTCACGGCCGTGTCGCTGACCTCCGGGGTGTCGAGCACGGCTTCGGTGTACGGCTCGCCAGCGGCGGTCGCGTCGCCTCCGCTGAATGCAGTCTCTGCGTAGGGCTCGAACGAGGCGGCTTCGCTGCCGTAGGTGTCGGAGGGCGCGGCCTCGGCGACGACTTCGCTGTCGGCATCCGCGGCCGTCAACTCAGGCTCGGGCGCGGACGTTTCGACGACATCCGAAGCCGAGCGCGCAAACTCGGGAGCGGCTGCGGTCGTGCCGCCTGTCTCGGAGGGGGTCAGCGCCACCTCGGGATAGGCCTCCGCCGTCGCGGCATCGCTGACGTCGGCCGTCGCGAAGTCGGTCGCAGGGTAGGTCTCCGCCGTCGCGAAGTCCGTCGCAGGGTAGGCCTCCGCCGTCGCGAAGTCCGTCGCGGGGTAGGCCTCCGCCGTCGCGGCATCGCTGGCGTCTGCCGCCGCGAGCGCCGTCTCGGGAGCGGCCTCCGCCACGGCGACATCGGAAGCGTCGAGCGCGATTTCGGCGGGCGCGTTGTCGTCGCCCGTTGCAGTCCCGGCAGCCGCGTCGAGCGCCGTCTCCGGGGCGTGCTCAACCGCCTCGTCGCTCACGTCGGCTGCATCGAGCGCAATCTCGGCGGGCTGTGCCTCGTAAGTATCGCCCGCGCTGAAATCCGTCGCGCCGTGGTCAGCCGTCACGTCGGTCGTCGTGCCCGCGTCCCACGCCTCCGTCGTACCCGCCTCCGACGCTTCGACCATGTCGGAATCTTCGAGCGCGATTTCGGAGTCCGCCGCCTCCGGCTCCGCCATGGCGGCAACGTCGATGATGTCGCCCGCATCGGCGACGTCCACGTGCTCAGACTCGACGGCGAGCGGCGCGGAGGCCCACGCATCATCGATGGCGGCGGGAGACTGCTCGTGTGCCAGGACAGGCTCGCTGTCGGCGGTGCCGTCCAGCAACTCGACCTCGGAGGAGGGGACCTCCACTTCCGACGAGGGTAGGGCGTCGCCCGTGGGCGCCTCTGGTGCCGACTCGACCTCCATCGACATGTCGGCGAACGACGCCTCCAGGGAGGTCTCGGGCTCGGCGCTGGCGGTCACCGCCGGGGTGTCCGTGCCCACCTCCGAGAAGTCATCCTCCGCCACGTTCAGGGCTTCCGGCTGCGCCTCCTCGAACTCGGGCTGAGCATCCTGCTGGAGGTCCTCGGTGACGTCCGCGAACGACGCAGACGGATCATCCGCCGCCGGTTCCTCGTCGGCGGGCGTCGCCTCGATGGAGGGTTCCTGCTCATCACTCAGCGCGCTCTGCGCCTGGCCACCGGCGCCCGGCGTCATCCACGGCGCGGGCTCGCTCAGCGCGGGAATGTCGATGTCGTCAGATAGGCTGATGTGGTCTGGCTCGACAGCCGGCTGGGGCGCGGGAGCTGTGGGGTAGGGCTGCTGCACGGACTCCGCGGCATGGGCCTGCGGATCCTCCTGCCACGCTTCGGCAGCGCCTTGGGCGTAGCCCGAATGCGGGTCATGCGCCTGCTGCGCGTAAGCCTGCGCGTTCGGGTCGTAGCCCTGCTGCGCGTAAGCCTGCGCATTCGGGTCATACGCCTGCTGCGCATACGCCTGAGCGTTCGGATCGTACCCTTGCTGCGCGTAAGCCTGCGCATTCGGGTCATACGCCTGAGCGTTCGGGTCATACGCCTGCTGCGCATACGCCTGAGCGTTCGGGTCATACGCCTGCTGCGCATACGCCTGAGCGTTCGGGTCATACGCTTGCTGCGCATACGCCTGCGCGTTCGGGTCATACGCCTGCTGCGCATACGCCTGAGCGTTCGGGTCATACGCCTGCTGCGCATACGCCTGCGCGTTCGGGTCGTAGCCCTGCTGCGCATACGCCTGAGCGTTCGGGTCGTACCCCTGGTTCGGGTCGTAGCCGGCGGGGTAGGGGTACCACTGGCCATCAGCCGCGTAGTAGCCCTGGGGCTGCTGCTCATAGCCGGCGGGGTAGGGGTACCACTGGCCGTCCGCGGCGTAGTAGCCCTGGGGCTGCTGCTCGTAGCCGGCGGGGTAGGGGTACCACTGGCCGTCCGCGGCGTAGTAGCCCTGGGGCGCGGCCTGCTGCTGCCAGGCGGCGGCGTCCGCGGCTGGCGCGTCATCCACGCCCAACTGTGCGCGCAGCTCGTTCCAGCGAGCCTCCTCCACCGGAGACAGGCTTCCCAGCTTCCGCTTCTCATCGAGGAAACGGAATTCTCTCATCGCTGCGCGCGTGTCCGACATCCGTCACCTTGCTGCGGACAGCGTACCGCCGAGCTTCTGTCGCAGCGTAAATAGAGGGGGCTGCGAGTCTAGGGGACTCCCGGGAACGGGTAAACCAATTGGCCCGGGCCTGGCTGCCAGCCTCCCCTACTGGAGAGCGGCCCGGACGTCCTCGTCGAGGCTCGCCCGCGTCTCGCCGTAGTGGTCCGACAGGGCCTCGTCGATGGGTCTTCCCTGTCCCACCTCGCGGACCATCGTGAGGAACCGGCCCGTGCCGCCCCGCTTCACCAGCTCGCGGACCGCCACGGCGGAGGTGGCATAGGCGACCGTCGGATTCCGCTGCATGATGAGGGACGAGCCCTCCATCTGCGCCAGCTTGGGCAGGGCGTTCGCCTTGGCGGCCTGGGCCATGTAGTTCCGGACCGACCGCTGGGGGTCCTCGACACCCAGGTAGCGCCACTCGACGTATTCGGCCAGTCCCTCGTTGAGCCAGATGGGGAGGTTGTTGCCGTAGCCGCCGCAGAAGTCATCCAACGCGGCGTGGACGTACTCGTGGACCAGGGTGGCCTTGGTCTGCTGTGTGAGCTCCGCGGCGTCGTTGATGCGGATGGCGTTGTCGGAATAGAGCCCGGCGACCGCTCGCGCCCTCGCCGCGCCGAAGTGCGTCTGGAACTCCGCGAGCGTGTAGAGGATGATGTCCACCGGCGCCTGTCGCACCTCGCCCAGCATGCTGCGGGTGAAGTCGTAGGCCTCGTCCAGCGCGGCGACGATGCGGCCCTCGTACTCCGCGCGCTGGCCGAAGTCGCGCTGGTTGTTGAAGTACTTGATGACGAAGCGGCTGTTGGAGCGCGTCCGCATGCCGTCCGCGCCGGTGCCCGACTCGTAGTTGAGGCTGGCCGAGCGCGTGGAGCCCCGGCCCTGGCCGGCCACCGCGGGCTGGGCTTCGACCATGACGGTGGGCCTCCCGCTCGTGGCGCCGTTCATCCGCAGCTCCAGGCGCTCCGCCTCCCGCCGCGCGGCGGTCTCCTCCGTCGTCTTGGCGCGGGCCTGCACGAGCAGCCGCTTCGCCTCCGCGGCCTCCTTCGACTTCGTCGGCACCTTCTCCAGCGCGGCCACTGCGCCCGCCGCGTCCTGCTCCTCCATCAGCAGCCGCCCCAGCTCCAGGCCGAAGGCGCCGTCCTTGGGGTACTGGGCCAGCCCCTTGCGCAGGGCGGCCTCCGCGGCGGCCCGCTGGTCCGTCTTCCGCGCGGTCCGGGCCAGGCACCGCAGCGCGCCCGCGGACTCTCCGTAGACAACGGCGCGCTCGCCCAGCGAGTACGCCATCACCGGGTCTTCGTCCCTCAACGCCTCGCAGCCCTTCTGGAGCGCGGTGGCGACGGTGCCCCGCTGCGCGGCGGGCACGTCCGACGCCTCGCCGGCCGAGAAGGCCAGATACAGCTCCTCCCAGGCGCGGCTGGCGGCGAGCGACTTCGCCTTCTGTCCGGGAGAGGCAGGGGCGGCGGTCAGCAGCAGGGCGGAGAGCAGGGCGGCGGGGCTCATGCCCTGAGTATCGCCGGACACGGGCGCAAGGGCGCAAGGCCCTGCCCCGGACGGCTGTCACTTGCGGGCCACCTGCCAGCCCAGCCGGTGGAGCGCGCGCTCCAGCTCCTCGATTTGCGCGGGCCCGGTGGTCTCCAGCGTCACCTCCACCAGGGTCTCCCCCAGGCCCGCCTTGGAGAAGGCGCGCTCGTGGTGGATCTCCACGACATTGGCGCGCAGGTCCGCCACCTGCGTGGTGAGCTTCGCCAGCATGCCGGGCCGGTCCGGCAGCCGGACCTCCAACTGCACCAGACGGCCGGCCTTCACCAGGCCGCGCTCGATGATGCGGCTGATGACGTTCATGTCGATGTTGCCGCCGCTGAGGATGATGGCGGTGCGCCGGCCCCGCGCGGCGGGAACGTCACCGCGGAGCAGCGCCGCCACGCCCACCGCGCCGGCGCCCTCCACCACGCTCTTCTCCTGCTCCAGCAGGGTGAGGATGGCGGCGGCAATCTCCTCCTCGTCCACCGCCACCACCTCGTCCACGTACTTCTGCACCATGGGGAAGGTGAGGTCTCCCACGCGCTTGACGGCGATGCCATCCGCGATGGTGGTGCCCGCGGCGGCCAGCAGCACGCGCTCGCCCGCCTCCACCGACGCCTTCATGCTGGCGATGGTCTCCGCCTGCACGCCCACCACGCGGATGTCGGGCCGCGTCTCCTTCAGCGCGCACGCGATGCCGGAGATGAGCCCGCCGCCCCCAATGGGGACGAGCACCACCTCCAGGTCGGGGCACTGCTCCAGCAGCTCCAGCCCAATGGTGCCCTGGCCGGCGATGACGTGCGCGTCATTGAAGGGGTGGATGAAGACGCGGTCCTCCGCCTTCTGGATGCGCAGCGCCTCCGCGTAGGCCTCGTCGTAGTTGGTGCCCTTGAGCACCACGCGCGCGCCGTAGTCATCCCGCGTGCGCGACACCTTGATGAGCGGGGTGCGCTCCGGCATGACGATGGTGGCGTTCACGCCCAGCCGCCGCGCGTGGTACGCCACGCCCTGCGCGTGGTTGCCGGCCGACGCGGCGATGACGCCCCGGCGACGCTCGTCCTCGGTCAGCGTCAGCAGCTTGTTGAGGGCGCCGCGCTCCTTGAAGGCCCCGGTGCGCTGGAGGTTCTCCAGCTTGAAGTACACCGCGGCGCACTCCGTCCGCTCCGTGAAGTAGTCCGACTGCGGGCACGGCGTGGGGCGAATGGCCGAGCGGAGGCGCTCGCGCGCGGCCTGGATGTCCTCAAGGGTGACCATGGGCGCGCCTCTATCGGATGCGAGCCCCGGGCGGAAGAGACACGAGGAGAGAGCGCGCTCCGCCGCCTGTCTGCCGCGCCGCGCCACGTCCAGGGCATGACACGGCGGGCCGCGTCAGATGCCGCGCAGCACGGTGGCCTTGCCCACCCGGCCAATCGCCAGGATGTACGCGGCCGTCCGCATGGAGACCTTCCGGGAGCGCGCCACCTGCGCCACGCGCTCGTAGGCCTCCTTCATGGACTTCTCCAGCTCCGCGTTGACGCGGTCCTCTTCCCACGACAGGTGCTGGAGGTTCTGCACCCACTCGAAGTAGCTCACCGTCACGCCGCCGGCGCTGGCCAGCACGTCCGGCACCACGAAGATGCCGCGCTTCTCGAACACCTCGTCGGCCTCCGGCTGCGTGGGGCTGTTGGCGCCTTCGATGATGAGCCGGGCGCGCACCGCGTGGGCGCTCTCCCGGGTGAGCACGTGGCCCAGCGCCGCGGGGATGAGGACCTCACAGTCCGCGCCCAGCACGTCCTCGTTGCTGCACGAAGCACCGCCGCCGAAGCCCGTCACCGTGCCGGTGCGCTTCACGTGCTCGAAGAGGGACGGGACGTCCAGGCCCTGCGGGTTGCGCACGCCGCCCAGCGCGTCCGACACGGCCACCACCACGCCGCCGTCCTCCCAGAGGAGCTGCGCGGTGTGGCTGCCCACGTTGCCGAAGCCCTGGAGCGCGAAGCGCGTGCCCTTCACCGGCATGCCCAAATCTCTCAGGATTTCACGCGCCACGTAGAGCAGCCCGCGGCCGGTGGCGGCCTCGCGGCCCTTGGAGCCGTACAGCTCCAGCGGCTTGCCCGTCACCACCGCGGGCGAGTGGCCGTGGTAGCGCGAATACTGGTCCATGATCCACGCCATCACCTGGGGGTTGGTGTTGACGTCGGGCGCGGGGATGTCGCGCGTGGGGCCGATGACGTCCTGCACCTGGTCTACGAACTTCCGGGTGAGGCGCTCCAGCTCCTTGATGCTCAGCTGGGACGGGTCGCAGGCGATGCCGCCCTTGGCGCCGCCGTAGGGGACATTCACCACGGCCGTCTTCCACGTCATCAACGAGGCGAGCGACGCGCACTCGTCCTGGTCCAGCATTGGGTGGTAGCGCAGGCCGCCCTTCATGGGGCCGCGGCTGTTGTCGTGCTGAATCCGGTAGCCGAGGAAGGTGCGAATCTCCCCGGAGTCCATTTCGATGGAGACCTGGACCTTCACCTCGCGCAGCGGCGTGGCGAGCAGCGTTTCGATGGGGGTGCCCACGTCCATGATCCGCGCGGCTTTGCGGAAGTAGTAGTTGGTACCCTCGACGGCGCTCATGTGTCGGCATGCTCCTGGATGGCGGCGCGCGCGACCTTAACAGAAGGGGTGCGCTACCATAGGAAACTGCCATGCCGCCCGAACCGCCGGACGCTTCCACCGTGAGTGGACACCTCCAGGGACTGGCCCGGCGCATCCGGGCACTGCGGGAGCGGCGGGGCCTCACCCAGGAGGACCTCGCCGCCCGCTGCGGCATCTCCGTGTCCTTCGCGTCCCTGCTGGAGCGGGGCGAGCGCAGCCCCAGCTATGAGACGCTGCTCCAGGTGGCCGCCGCGCTCCAGCTCCCGCTGTGGGAGCTCTTGCGGCTGGAGGACACGAAGGATGCGGGGGTCCACCGGCTGGAGGCCTTCGTCCAGGGGCGTGGCCTGTCCCGCGTGGACGTGGACCGGCTGCTGTCGGTGGCGGAGGTGATGTTCAACGCGCCCGCGCCCGCGCCAGCAACGGAGGACCTCCAGGTCGTCCGGCCGGAGCCCGCCCGCTGCGGCGAGCCCGGCTGCGAGAAGCCGGTGCTCGCCCGGAGCCTGTGCGCCGCGCACTACCACCGCGAGCGGCGCAGGAAGGCCGCCAGTCCAGGGACTGGCGGCACCTGAGGGACTACTTCCGCTTGGCCTGCTCCACCTTGAGCGTGCGCTCGCCGTGGGGCTTGCCGTGCGTGGTCTCGAAGGCCGCGACGTCCTCGTCGGCGACGAAGACGTACGCGTAGGTGGGGCGCAGGTCCGTGCGCAGCACCTTGCCGGCCGGAGCGCCCGCGGCCTCCAGCGCGGCGGCGACGCCCGCCTCGTCCAGCCCGTCCTGCTTGCCCAGGCCCACCCACAGGCGCGTCTGGCCGGGAACCTCCGGCAGGGCCTCCGTGCGGGGACGGCGCTCCGGGCGCGCGCCACGCGGACGGTGACGCTCCACCTTCAGCGCCTTCTCGCCGTGGGGCTTGCCGTTGACGGCCTCGAAGCCGGGCGCGTCGTCCTCGGCCACGTAGGCGTAGCCGTAGGTGGGGCGCAGCAGGGTGCGCAGCACCTTGCCGGCCGGAGCGCCCGCGGCCTCCAGCGCGGCGGGCAGCTTCGCCTCGTCCATGCCGTCGTCCATGCCCAGGTTGATCCACAGCTTCGCCTCGCCGGGGCCCGCGTCCGGGGACGGGGGCGGGCGGGGCGCGGCGTCACGCTCCGTGCGCGGCTTGCTCTTCTCCACGCGCAGCGTCTTGGTGCCGTGCTGCTTGCCGTTGATGGTCTCAAAGGCGGCGGAGTCCTCCTCCGCCACGAAGACATAGGCGAAGGTGGGGCGCAGCTCGGCGCGCACCACCTTGCCCACCGGGGCGCCCGCGTCTTCCAGCGCCGTGGCGATGCTGCCCGGCCCCAGGCCATCCGCGGTGCCCAGGTTCACCCACAGCTTCGCCTCGCCCGGACCGGCCTCCAGCGCCGCCGCGCCGCGGACACTCTCGCCGCCGCCGCGGACACTCTCGCGCCGCGCGTCGTCACGGCGGGGCCGACGCTCGCGCTCGGAGGGCTCGACGCGCTTCTCGCGCCGGTCATCGCGCTCACGCTCCCGGCGCTCACCGCCACGCTCCTTGCGCTCGCCGCGCTCGCGTCGGCCGCTCTCGCGGCTCTCGAACTTGCGCTCCTGCGGAGGCTCACGCCCCTCCGCCGCCATCGCCGCGGCGGCCTTCTCCATGCGCAGGTGGCTGAAGAAGTACTTCAGCAGGAAGGCGATGAGGTCGTCGGCGTCCGCGCGGGGCTTGAGCTGCGCGGCCAGCGGCAGGAAGCCCTCGAAGACGGAGCCGCCCGCGGCCTCCTGGATTTCGCGCACGTGGCGCTCCGTCCACAGGCGCATGGCCTCTTCCGGGGCCGGCATCTCGCGGTTGTCGAAGTTGATGCCGTACTTCTTCTCCAGCACGGTGTACGTGGCCAGCTCGCGCCCGGAGAAGAGGTTGATGGCGGTGCCCTTGTTGCCGATGCGGCCGGTGCGGCCCACGCGGTGCAGGTACACCGCCGGGTCCTCCGGCAGCGAGTAGTTGATGACGTACTCCAGGCCGGAGATGTCGATGCCGCGCGCCGCGATGTCCGTGGCGACCATGAAGGCCACCTCGCCGCGCTTCACCTTGCCCATGACCCGCTCGCGCTCCTTCTGCGGCAGGTCGCCATTGAGCAGCTCCGCGTCGAAGCCGTTGCGGTTGAGCACCGCCGTCACCAGCGCCGTGTCATCCCGCGTGTTGCAGAAGATGATGGCGTTCTGCGGCTCTTCCTTCTCCAGCACGTAGATGAGGTTGCGCGGCTTGGGGAAGGCGTCCGACACGTTGTAGCGGATGTGGTGGATGTGCTCCACCGTGAAGACGTCGCCTGACAGCAGCAGCGTCTCCGCGTTCGTCGTGTAGCGCGCGATGAGGTTCTGGATGTCCGTGGGGACGGTGGCGCTGAAGAGCAGCACCTGGCGCGTCTTGGGAAGGCGGTCGAGGATGCGCGTGACTTCCTCGTAGAAGCCCTGGTTGAGCATCTCATCCGCTTCATCCAGGACGGCGTGGTCACACGCGTCCAGCTTCAGGTTGCCGCGGTTGATGTGGTCGAACACGCGGCCCGGCGTGCCGACGATGATGGGGGTGCCATCCTCCAGCGCGTCCTCCTGCTGCTTCATGGAGGCGCCGCCGTAGATGGCCGCGACCTTCAGGCCCTTGTGCTTGCCGAGCGACCTCAGCTCGTCCGCGACCTGCAGGGCCAGCTCGCGGGTGGGACAGAGGATGAGCGCGCGGACGCGGCGCTCGTCGGCGGGAATCTTCTCCAGCAGGGGCAGGCCGAACGCGGCCGTCTTCCCGGTGCCCGTCTTGCTGCGGACGATGAGGTCTTTTCCCTCCATGGCGGGCTTGAAGGCGCGGGCCTGGACGGGGGTGGGGTTGGTATAGCCGACCTCCGCCAAGGCAAGGCGGATGGGCTCTGACAGGTTCATGTCGTCGAAGCCGATGTCCGCGATGTACTCGGCGGGACGCGTCGGGGCTTCGTCAGGCGCCGGACTCCCCGGCACGTTTGGCTCTTGGATGTCGCTCATCGGGCATGGGCATAGCCCCTGCATTACCCTGTGGCAACAATCGCGGCACTTTGCTGTATGGAGCCCCCATGGCGAATGGGAGGAAAAGAACCAAAGGGACGTCCCCCCGCCCCCGCGTGAAACGGCCGGCCTCGCCCGGGGCTGGCGACGTCGCGGACGCCGAGGTGGACGGGGCGGAGGTCGAGGCTCAAACGGACCCGGATTCCCTGGAGCCGGACGCGGCGGAGCTGGCGGAGGTCGAACCGGAGGCCGACCTGGGCCCCCTCGTGGCGCCCCCCAGGGCGCTCATCCGCGCGGAGGAGGCGGCGCTCACGCCCAGGGACCCCCTCCAAGCCTACATGGCCGAGGTGCATCGCCATCCCCTCCTGACACGGGAGGAGGAGCTCGAGCTGTCCCGGTACTACAAGGAATCCGGGGATGTGAACGCCGCCTACCGGCTGGTGGCGTCCAACCTGCGCCTCGTGGTCAAGCTGGCCCACGAGTACCACCGCAACCCGCTGTCCCTGCTGGACCTGGTCCAGGAGGGCAACATCGGGCTGATGCAGGCGGTGAAGAAGTATGACCCCGAGCGCGGCGTGAAGCTGAGCAGCTACGCCGCCTGGTGGATTCGCGCGTACATCCTCCGCTACATCATGGACAACTGGAAGATGGTGAAGCTGGGGACCACCGAGGCCCAGCGGAAGCTCTTCTTCAAGCTGCGCCAGGAGCAGGAGCGGCTCGTCGCGCAGGGCTTCGAGGCCAGCCCCAAGCTGCTCGCCGAGCGGCTGAACGTCACCGAGCAGGACGTGATGGAGATGGACCAGCGGCTGGGGCACGACGAGATGTCGCTCGACGCGCCCCTGGGCAACGACGATGACTCGCGGACCACCCGGGCGGACCGCTACCTGCCGTCCAACTCCATCCCGGCGGACGAGCGCCTGGGCGCCGAGCAGCTCAAGGCCCTCTTCCGGGAGAAGCTGTCCGAGTTCGCCCGGACGCTGGAGGGCAAGGAGCGCTTCATCTTCGAGAGCCGCCTCGTCTCCGACGAGCCCCTGACGCTTCAGGACATTGGCGACAAGTACGGCGTCAGCCGGGAGCGGGCCCGGCAAATCGAGGCGGCCCTCATCAACCGGATGCGTGAGTTCATGCGTGAACACATCCCGGACTTCGACCTGGTGGCCAGTCCCAAGGCCTGACGGCGGGGGGCGGGGGCGGGGCATCTGGCCGGGCACTGGCGATATGCTGGGGGCGTCCGGCCGTTCTCCTCGCACCTTCAGGGGACCCCTCATGCACCGCTCCACCCGCCTCGCGGGAGTGTGTCTCGTCGTCGCCACGTTGCTGACGCTCACGGGTTGTTCCGGCTCCCTGCGCAAGAGCTACGTGCGCGACAAGGCGGCCGACCACGTCTACCGCCAGGAGTTGGCGGAGCTGTGGCCCCACGTCCAGGAGGTGCTGCGCAGCCACGGCTACTCCTGGAAGGAGATGCCCGGCCGCTACGTCCTGGAGACGGAGTGGCTGGACTCTGGCGGCGGTAGCCTGGGCCCGGGCACGGCGTCCCGCTTCCTGGTGCAGGGCATCGTGCTCACCACCGGCGGCACGGCCCTGCGGGTGATGCGCGGAGACCGCGTCACCCAGTCCATTGGCGTGGGTTACGTGGACAGGGAAATCAAGACGGACGAGGACTACGCCCAGGCCGTCAACAGCAGCCAGGCCAGCGGCGTCCTCCCCACGCGGCAGAACTACTTCCGGGACCTGGAAATCGAGCTGGAGATTCTCCGCCGCAGTGACCCGGAGGCGGCCGCGCGCCTCGACGCGGACGCGCTGGCCGCGCACCCCTGAGTCCCGCGGCGGGCCCCGCCCCTACTTCGACCAGGGGCGGGAGATGACGCAGGCGTTGATGCCGCCCACGCCCATGGACAGCTTGCCCGCGCAGCCCGCGGGCGCGTCGACGGCTTCGTCGAAGACGTAGCGGCCGTGGACGCGGGAAATCTGCTTGTTGAGCTCCGCTTCCTTCAGCGGCGTGGGGAACACCCGGCCCTGGCCGTAGCCCAGGTACTGCGCCGTCAGCTCCCAGCCGCCGCCTGCGGACATGCCGTGGCCGAAGGTTCCCTTGCGCGCGGTGATGAGAACTTGCTCGGGCAGCACGTCGCGCAGGTTCTGGACCTCCAGGTAGTCACCCGGCGTGGCGGTGGCGTGCAAGTCCCAGCTGCCCACGTCCTCCGGGGCGCAGCCGGACTCGGCCAGGGCCTCTCGGATGGCCAGCGTGGGGCCTTCCTTGGACGGGGTGATGATGTGGTCGGCGTCCGCGGTGACGCCCACCGCGATGGGCTCCATCCCCAGCGGCTTGAAGCCCTTGGCCGTGAAGTGCTCCAAGTCACCCAGCACCCACACCACCGAGCCCCCCGCGACGTGCGTGCCGCGCAGCGCGGTGAGCGGCTTGGACAGGGCGGCGTCCGCGGAGATGACGCGGGCGTTGTAGAAGCCGCCCACCGTGAGCGGCATGGGCGGCGGGTCCGTCATGCCCATGACGACGGCCTTCGCCTGGCCCAGCTGAATGGCGTTGATGGCCAGCCGCAGCCCGTAGCCGAACGACGAGCACGCGGCCACCGGGGCGAACGTCATGCCATTGATGCGGCCCATCATCGAAATCTGCGAGGCCGGCGTGTTGTGGATGTTCCACAGCACGTTGGAGGACACGGCGTTCCACGGCGGCTCCGGCGACATCCACTTCTTCTGGAGCCGGGCGTTGCGCGTGCGCTTCTCCTTGATGACGGCCAGCTTGGCGGACTCCACGTCGCCGTCCTCGGGCACGCCAATGGCTTCGATTTCGCGCAGCTCCTCCAGGTACTCGCGCAGCTCCGGCGAGCGGCCCGCCCAGAAGTGCCACCACGCGTCCTCGGCCTCGTCGCGCGCGGTGTCGTCCACCGTGGACGGCTCCGGCGGCAGGCCGGGCAGCGGCTCCTGCGTCTCTTTCCACTTCCGCAGGGCGCTGTTGCGCTCCGGCGCGGACCAGAAGCGGTCCCACCGGCGCTGGGCGCGGTACAGGTCCAGGGAGATGGAGCGGATGGTGGGCAGATCGCCCAGGCCGGTGCCCACGTAGACGTGCGCGCGGGGCCCCAGCGCCTGCAGCTCCTGCTCCAAACCCGGGTTCTGCGCCAGGGACTGGATGAAGGCGCCAATGGCGAACTGCGTCGGCTGGCCCATCTTCCGCTCGAGCTGCGAGAAGCGGCTGCCCGGGAAGCGCGCGTCAATCCACGGCTTGTAGTCGGCCAGCTCGAACTCCGGCATGCCGACGAGGAAGTTGTCGGGGCCGAAGCCGTTGAAGGGGGACAGCCAGCTTTCGGACGACGAGAGGTTGCGCTCGAACGCCTCGATGTTCCTGGACCGGGGGGCGACAACGCCCCAGCCGAAGATGCCTACTCTGCGCACGTGGGATTGTCCTTCACCGCTAGGGGGCGAGCGGCTGAATCGTCAAGTTGTCGAAGTGGACCCGGTTCTTCCAGCCGGAGAAGCCGAAGTACTGATTGCGCGGGCCCTCCAGCGGGACGGGGTCCTTGAGCGTCAGGTAGGGCTGGCCATCCAGCTCCCACGCCAGGGTGCCGCCGTTGCGGGTAATCTTGATGTGGTGTCGCTTGCCGGGCACCACCGCGGCGCCGTCGCGCACCGCCCGGTCATTCGCGTGCTCGTTCTGCCGGGCGATGGCGGACTGGGTGTTGCGCCAGCCACCGAAGATGATGACGTACCCGGTGGCGGTGTACTGCAGCCGCAGGTCGCCCGCGTAGAACGAGCGCCCGTCGCCCCACACCTCCACCTTGATGTCGCCCTCCGGGTTGTCCGTCCAGGCGTCGAACTCAATGGTGGCGTTGGTGGGGATGGGCTGCTTCAGCCACACCGGCCGGTTGTGCATCAGCTCCACCACCAGCGCCCCGTCCACCAGCTTCACCGCGTCAGGGTGGGTGGCGTTCCACGCGTCACCCAGCGTGTCGCGGTTGAAGTCGTCCGCGTAGGGGCCGGGGGGGGGCGTGGGCGCGCGCGGCGCCGCCGTGAAGGGCAGCCGGTCCGGCGTGTCCACCCGCAGGTTGTCGTAGAAAATCTGGGACTCGAAGCCGGACAGGCCCAGCCGGTCCTGCCCCGGGCCCTTGAGCGGGAAGGGGTCGTCCAGCTCCAGCATCAGCTCGCCGTCGACGAACCAGCGCAGCAGCGTGCCGCGGCGCTCGATGCGCCAGTGGTACGTGCGGCCCGCCTGCACCGGCTGGCCTCGCAGCTCCACCCGGACCTTGGTGTCCTCCTTGAAGGCGCCGCTGGCCTTCAGGTCCACGTTCTCCTGGCCTCCGCGCGCGGCCCGGCGCCGGAGGGCGTCCAGGGAGGGCGCGTTCATGTCGCGCCGGCCAATGACGGACAGGGCGTTGTTCCAGCCGCCCTGCACCAGCACGTATCCGGAGGCGGGGTCCCTGCCGTTGCCGAAGAGCTCCACCCGGATGTCCCCGGCGGGCAGCTCCGAGCGGACGTCGAACTCCACGGCGACGTCCTCCGGCAGCGCGGCCTGGAGCCACAGCGGGTTGTTCTTCACGCCGGGGGCGAGCAGCTCGCCCTGAAGCACGCGCCAGTAGCCCCCCGTGGAGAAGAAGTCACGCTCCACGACGCCCGCGTCGGAGAAGTCCTGGGAATACGGCACCGTCGCCCGCGCGTCCGGCTGGCCGCGCAGCAGCGCGTAGTGGATGAGGGGGAACTGGATGACGAGGATGAGGCCGACGAGCACGGCCCACCCCTTGCGAGTCAGTCCCGTCGGCTTCACCCACGCGGTGCTCGCGGGAGGCTCCTGCCGGGGAGCGGACTCCTTGGGGGACTCGTGCTGCTTCTCCTGACGCCTGGCCTGACCCATCAATCCTTCCGGGGGGAAAGGCGGCGGAATCTACGCCCCGGGCAGGTGGACGTAAAGCACGGCCACCTGCCTCTGGGGGCTACTTGACCCCCCACCGCTTTTCGAGCGCATGTTGCTCCGCCTGCCGCACCTTGAGGCGCTCTCGCTCCCCGCGAAGCTTGTCCGCCTCCTCGGGAGAGGGCCGGACGGCCAGCTGGTACACCGCGCCGGCCACCGCGAAGAGGCCCGCGGCGATGATGACGCCCCAGGGCTTGGCGGCCACCGCCTGCACCACGCCGCCCACCTGGTGCAGCGCCGCGAGCGCGCCGATGACGAGCATCCACGCACCCACCGCGGAGGCCACCACCGCGGCTACCGGGCGTTGCAGCATCGCGCCCGCCAGCCCACCGATGATGAAGCCCGGCACGAAGCCCAGCAGGAAGTCCTGCTGCCCGGCGATCTGCCCGGCCACCAGGCCCAGCGGCACGCCCACGCCCAGGAAGGTGATGGCCGTGGGGAGCAGGAAGCCCAGCGCCATCAGCACCGCGGCGGCGATGGTGGCCATCTTCGCCACGTCCGGCAGGCCCAGCTTCATGACGAGCACGGGCGTCCACAGCAGGCCCATCACCGCGCCAATGGGGCCCGCGAGCACGCGGAAAAGCTTGCCCCCACCGGCGACGAGCAGCGTCACGCCGGCGACACAGCACACGATGCCGGCCCACATGGGCAGCAGCCGGTAGATGGCGACCCAGCCGGTGGGATTGAACGTCTGGTACGCCCCGAGGGCCTGGAGGAGGCCTTCCATGGCAGTTTCTCCTTGATGCGGTCCGCCGAAGCTTACGCGTATCGGACGATTGCGAGTACGAGCAGGAGCACGAAGACGGTGGCGGCGAGCAGGGCGAACCCGTACAGGGCGCGCGGGGTGGCGGTGCGCCGCAGCAACTCCTCCGCCTCCGCGCGGTCCTCGGCGGACGGACTTTCCGCGAGGATTCGCTCGGCGTCGCGCCGTGCACCCGCCACGTCGCCCGCCTCCTTCCGAGCCCAGGCGGCCTGGGCCTCCGCCGAGCCGGGCGCCGGGGGCGTCTGTCCGCCTTTCGCCATGACGCCGTTCTATACCGGGGAATGCGCATACCCGTCGACGGTATATAGATACGCCCTATGTCCGCGCGGCGTCTGACCCGTCGAAACCTCCTGCTCGGCACCGCCGCGCTCGCCCCACTGCTGGCCCGGCGGGCGCATGCCTTCGGTGAGAAGAACCGCTTCATCCCCGCCGTGGCCCGTCACAAGGGCCGCTGGGACACGCGGCTGTCCGGCCTGCGCCGCATCACCTGGGAGCTCCAGCGTCGCACCTCCGTGGAGGTCGTCCCGGACGCGCGCCCGTTTCCGCTCAGCTCGCCGGACCTCTTCGAATACCCGTTCCTCTACTTCGGCGGCGAGGGGGAGTTTCCCCCGCTGGAGGATGCGGAGGTGGCCAACCTGCGCCGCTACCTGACGTACGGCGGCTTCATGCTCGCGGACGCCAACGACGCCAGCGACGGGGCCGGCTTCGACGCGTCCTTCCGCCGGGAGATGGCGCGGGTGCTGCCCCAGAGCCCGCTGGCAGACGTGCCGTCGAAGCACGTGGTGTTCAAGTCCTTCTTCCTGCTGGACGCGGCGCCCGGGCGGGTGCTCAACAAGCCCCAGTTGATGGGCTGCAACCTGGGCAAGCGCACCGCGGTGCTGTACTCGCAGAATGACCTGGCCGGGGCGTGGAGCCGCAACGAGTCGGGTGACTTCGAGTTCGACGTCTCGCCGGGTGGCGAGCCCCAGCGGGAGCTGGCGGTGCGGCTGGGCATCAACGTCTGCATGTATGCCCTCTGCCTGGACTACAAGGACGATGCCGTCCACCTGCCGCTCATCCTCAACAAGCGGCGCTGAAGCCCCGGCCCTCCGCCGAAAGCCTGGATGAACTCCCCCACGTTCAACGCCTGGAAGCTCGTCACCCTCTCGCCATTGCCACCGTGGGCGCTGGTCCTGCTCGCCCTGGGGCTGGTCCTGGGCGTGGCGCTGGCCGCCTGGGGCGTGCGCCGTGAGCCCTCGCGCGGGCGCCGAGTCCTCCTCTGGGCCCTGCGCGTCGGAGCCGGCCTGGCCGCGCTCTTCTTCCTGCTGGAGCCCGGCATCCGCCACCTGCAGGTGGCGCGCATGAAGAACCGCGTCGCGGTGCTGGTGGACCGCTCCGCGTCCATGAGCTTCCCCGCGGAGGTGGGCGGACGCACGCGCTCCGAGGAAGTGGCGGACTTCCTGGAGCGGGCAGCGCCGCGCCTGGCGGAGCTGCAGGACCGCTTCACGGTGGAGCTGTACGGCTTCGACCCGGAGCTGGCGCCGGTGACGCCAGAGACGCTGAAGACGCCCGCGCGCGCGGGCACCACGGACCTGCTGGCGGCGGTGCGTGCCGCGGCGGGGGCGGGGCAGGGCTCGCGCAAGCTGTCCGGGGTGCTGCTGTTCAGCGACGGCGCGGACAACACCGAGCTCAAGGCGGGCGTGGTGGGCCGGGCGCGCGCGGCGCTGGCGGACCTGAACGTCCCCGTCTCCACCTTCACCGTGGGACAGGAGACGCTGAAGGACGTCGCCGTGGAGGGGCTGAAGGTGGATGACTTCGCCTTCGTCCGTAACTCGCTCACCGTGGAGGTGGAGATTCACGGCCGCGGCTTCGAGGGGCAGGACATCCCCGTGGTGCTGAGCCAGGAAGGCAAGACGGTCGCCAGCAAGGTGGTGCGGATGGAGTCCGCGGACGACGTGAAGCCCGTGGCCTTCACCTTCACGCCGGACCAGACGGGGCGCTTCGTCTACACGATGACGGTGCCCACCTTCCCGGGCGAGGCCGTGGCGGAGAACAACACCCGCTCCTTCACGCTGAAGGTGATTCGGGACCGCGTGCGCGTGCTGCTGGTGGTGGGCCGGCCCTCCTGGGACGAGCGCTACCTGCGCGGCCTGCTGCGCCAGGACGCCAACGTGGACCTGGTGTCCTTCTACATCCTGCGCACGCAGTCGGACGACCCGGGCGTGGTGAACGACCAGCGCGAGCTGTCCCTCATCCCGTTCCCCATGGAGGAGATTTTCGACACGAAGCTGGACACCTTCGACGTCGTCATCTTCCAGAACTTCGGGCACTCGGACCCGTCGCTCTCCATCGCCGAGTACGAGCGCAACCTGGAGCGCTACGTCCACAACGGCGGCGCCTTCGTGATGATTGGCGGCGACAGCGTGCTGGGCGAAGGCCGCGCCACCATGCCCACGTTGATGGAGTCGCTGCCGGTGGCCGCCGCGGGCCCCGCCAACCTGGACGCCTTCAAGCCGCGGCTGACGCCCGAGGGCCTGCGTCACCCGGTGACGGGCATTGGCATGGGCGCCGCCAGCACGGAGGCCGCGTGGGCGGAGCTGCCGCCCATCCCTGGCGCCAACCTGACGCAGGCGCGTCCGGGGGCCACGGTGCTGCTGGACCACCCGCACCTGACGGTGGGCGGGAAGAACGCGCCGCTGGTGGCCGTGTGGGACTACGGCCGCGGGCGCTCGCTGGTGATGGCCACGGACGCCTCCTGGTACTGGGCCTTCGCGGCGCACAAGGATGGCTCGCCCAGCCGCGCGTATGACCGCTTCTGGGGCAATGCGCTGCGGTGGCTGGTGAGAGACCCGGACCTGACGACGCTGAAGGTGACGGCGGACCCGCCGTCCGTGGAGCCGGGCCGGCCGGTGGGCGTCGTGGTGCAGGCGCGGATGGCGGACTACCAGCCGGCGCAGGACGCGCAGGTGCGGGTGGAGCTCTTCTCCGTCGCCACGCAGAAGCCGGTGGCGGTGCAGACGGGTTCCACGGGGACGGACGGCGTGGTGCGGCTGGAGTTCGAGCCCCCCGCGCCCGGGCCCTACAAGCTGCTGGCCTCCGCGAAGAAGGGCGAGACGGACCTGGGCAAGGGCGAGGACGCGGTGGCCGTGCGCGCCGTGGGGCCCGAGCTGTCGGACGCGTCCGTGCGGCCGGAGCTGATGGCGCAGATCGCGAAGGAGACGGGCGGCAAGTCGTACAAGCTACCGCGGGACGGCCTCCCGGACGTGCCGCTGCTGGACCCGCCGGTGGTGGAGGTGGGCCGCGCCAGGGATCAGCCGCTGTGGGACCGCTGGTACTACCTGGTGGCGCTCATCGCGCTGCTGGGCGCGGAGTGGTTCGCCCGCCGGCGCTTCGGCTACGTGTGACAGCGGCCTCTCCCGGTGACAGGGAGAGGCCCGGTTGCTGACGGGTGGGGCGGACTACGTCTTCTCCACCACGCCGCAGGCGATGCGGCCGCCCGCGTCCCCCGTCGGGTCGGTGTGGTAGTCGTCTTCCTTGGCGTGCACCACCACCGCGGAGCCGTCCTTGTCGAACAGCGACTTCACGGTGAGGCCGTTCTGCGAAAAGATGTCGAACTGCACCGTGCCGTCGCTCGCCACGTAGAGGTTGGGCAGGTCGCCGTGGTGCTTGCCCTTCGGCGCCAGCAGTCCGTGGGCCTTCTTGCTGGGGTTGAAGTGGCCGCCGGCCGTGGTGAAGGCGGGCGCCTCGCACTTGCCCACCTCGTGGATGTGGAAGGCGTGCTGTCCCGGGGGCAGGTTGCTCAGCTTGCCCTTGATGAGGAGGCCTTGCTTGGTCTGCTCCAGGGTGATTTCGCCCACGTCCTGGCCCTCGGAGTTCTTCACCTGGGCCTTGGCCGTCTGGCCCTTGGGCGGCGTCTTCTTGGCCGCCGGCGGCGGCGTGCCCGCGTCCTCCTGCGCCAGGGCGGGGAGGGCGGCGGTCAGTGCGGCGGCGGTGAGCAGGGCTCGAATCTTCATGGGTGTGTCTTCCTCCTGAGGTCATGCGCTACGGAGCGAAGGTGGACACTAGCGGTTGCCCGTGCCCGCCGCTGGGGAAAGCAAGCGGGCATCCGAGCCATCTGCCGGGTAGCGCTCACTCCTCCGTGAGGGGCACGGGCACCACGCGGGAGGCGCCGAAGGCGGGCGCCCAGATGGCCTGGACCTCCGGCCCATTGAGGAAGCGGACCAGCGCCTGGAAGGCGGGCAGGGGGCCGCCCAGGCGCTCGGCCCAGGCCAGGCCCCGGGGGGAGAGGTTGGGCACCAGCGGGCCCAACTCGTCCCGTGTCTTCACGGACCGGGTGAGGCCCAGGCCCTCGTCGCGCAGGCGCCGCGGCACGTAGAGCGGGGCGAAGCGCGCGTGGCGATGGTCATGCACGCAGCCCTCGTCCTCCAGCAGCGCGGCTGACAGGGGCAGCTCGCGCACGTTGAAGAGCAGCTTCACCGCGCCCAGGTGCGGGTCATAGGGACCGCGCAGCCGGTGGTCGCCGCGGGGGACGAGCCGCCGGTCCAGGTAGCAGTAGGCGCGGGCCTCGGGCGGCACGCAGCCGCGGTGGCGGGCACCGCCGTAGCGATAGAAGGGCCGTATGTGGCTGGCGTCCACCTCCAGCGGCGGCCCGGCCTTCAGCGCGCGCAGCTTGGGCATCAACTCTTCGGGCAGGCCATGGGCCTTCGCGAAGTCGGGCAGGGCTTCTTCCGTCGTGGCTGCGAAGTCCTTCACGCGCGTGAGGAGCCGCTCCGGGTCCGCGTCCACCAGCAGCTCGTCGAAGCGGGTCTTCACGCCGGGGAGGCTGACGGGGACGAGCCGCGTCAGGGGTTCACCGCTCTGCCGCCAGCGGGCATCCAGGGCGGAGGCCTCGGGCGCGGTGGGCGCGAGCCGCCACTCGGGGGGCTCGGGGGTGAAGTGTTGCCCGAGGCCACGCCGCTCGAAGCGTGGGGCGGGGTGAGGGCCCGGGAGGGAGCTCCACACGGTGATGCAGGTCCGCACCTGCGTGCCCGCGAAGGCGCCGGGGCCCAGGTCCACCACCTCGCGCAGGGAGAGCGTCTCCAGCAGTGACTGGCGCAGCGGCGCGTACATGAAGGCGTCCAGGAAGCTCGCCGGGGTGATGAAGGCGAGCGCCCCGGGACGGGTGGCCAGCCGGTGCGCGGCCACCAGGAGGAAGAAGGCGAAGTCGTCGCGCAGGCTGGTGCCGGGCATCAGCGCCAGGGGGAGCAGGGCGCGCAGCCGGGCATAGGTGCCCGGGTCCTTCAGCACGGAGGAGGTGCCGTTGTAGGGCGGGTTGCCCACCCACAGCTCCTGGTGCTCCGGCGGCGTGGTGGCGAGCAGGGGCGCCAGGCCGTCGCGCAGCGCGTCTCCGGCGCGCACGGTGGCCTCGGGCACGCGGGCCTGGCAGAGACGGGCGACCTCGGGGTCCAGCTCCAGGCCGCAGAGCCGGACGCCGGGCCGCAGCCGCGAGGCGGCGGTGAGGAAGGCGCCCGCGCCGCATGAGGGGTCCACGACGGTGAGGGGCCCTCCGCCCACGTGCTGGAGCGCGAGCGCGAGGGTGCGTTCCGCCAGCGGTGCTGGCGTGAAGAAAGCACCCACGGCCTTGCGGTCCAGGCTGGGGAATTGAAGAACGAGCTTCTCCTCATCCACTTCCAGCGGCCTGTGCGCGGTGCGAGGCATGGAACCGCATCCTACTCAGCGTGGTGCGGAGTGAACGCCCGGGGCTCGCATTTAGACTTGGTGTTTCAGCGAGTTGTGCGCTTGGCATCACCATCCCTGCCCTGGAGTCGCAGGTGCGTGTGATGTCTGCGTGGGGCTCGCTGCCTTGTTGTTTCAGGTTGGCCCATGAACGAACGTGGCGGGAGCCGCCACGTCGATGAGCCTGGGCTTCGGCAGGCCCAGGTTGTTCATGAGCTGGATGAAGCCCTCGCGGCTCCGGCCCGCCCCGCGGAGCCATGCCCGCCGCTCGCGACCTAGAGCCCGTGCCCGCAGTGCTTGCAGAAACGGGCATCCAGGTCATGCCCCTGCTGGCCACAGGCGGGGCACGCCCGGTGGTCCACCGCGTTCCGCGTGGCGGCGGCCAGCTCCACGGAGACGATACCCGTGGGCACCGCGATGATTCCGTAGCCCATCACCATCAGGATGGACGCGATGAACTGCCCGGGCACCGTCTTGGGCGTGATGTCGCCAAAGCCCACCGTCGTCACGGTGACGATGGCCCAGTACATGGCGCGGGGGATGCTGTCGAAGCCGTTCTCCTGGCCCTCCACCACGTACATCAGTGCGCCCATGATGACGACGATGGTCAGCACCGTGCCCAGGAAGACGGTGATTTTCGGCCGGCTGGCGCGCAGCGCGGTGAGCAGCACCTCCGCCTGCCCCAGCAGGTGCGTCAGCTTGAGCACGCGGAACACGCGCAGCAGCCGCAGCACCCGAATCACCAGCAGGGACTGCGCCCCGGGAATCAGCACGCTCAGGAACGTGGGCAGGAGCGCCAGCAGGTCCACCAGCCCGAAGAAGCTGCGGGCGTAGCGCAGCGGCTTGCTGACGGAGAAGAGGCGGAGCAGGTACTCCAGGGTGAACAGGGCCGTGAAGAACCACTCGACGCCGAGCAGCACGCTCCCGTACTGGGTCCGCACCGAGGCGACGCTCTCCAGCATCACCGCGATGATGCTGAAGAGGATGGCCCACAGGAGGCCGACGTCGAACGCCCTGCCCGCGGGCGTCTCCGCCTCGAAGATGATTTCGTGCAACCGACCGCGGAGGCCCTCGGAGGGGCCCTGCTCTGAGGCGCTGGACACGGGCCCAGTGTAGGCGACCCGTGTCCCAGGGGAATGCCCGTCCTCAGGCCTTGGCCTCGCTGGCGGCGGGGCGGGACGGCCCAGCCTCCGGCTTCGAGCCCACGGCGACCACCGCGGGGGCCGGCTGGGGCGCCCCCACGTGCATCCGGTGCTTCACCTCGGCGAAGCGGGCGGCGGACGCGTGCTCGGGGAAGAGCAGCGACACCGCGGCGCCCACGAGGAAGGCCAGGGGGATGGTGATGACGCCCGGGTTGCGCAGCGGGAACAGCGCGGACGTGTTGCCCAGGAGGTCCACCTGCACCGTGGGGGACAGGTAGATGAAGAGCACGGAGCTGAAGGCGCCCGTGAGCATGCTGGCCACCGCGCCATTCGTGGTGAACTTCTTCCAGGCCATGGACAGGAGCAGCGCCGGGAAGTTGGCGCTCGCCGCGATGGCGAAGGCCAGCCCCACCATGAAGGCCACGTTCTGCCCCTTGAAGACCACGCCCAGGATGATGGCCAGCACGCCCAGCAAGAGGCTGGCCAGCCGCGCCACCTTGAGCTGCTCCGCCTCGGGGGCCTGGCCCTTGCGCACCACGCTGGACCACAAGTCGTGGGACAGCGCCGCCGCGCCGGACAGCGTCAGGCCGGCCACCACCGCCAGAATCGTGGCGAAGGCGACGGCGGAGATGAAGCCCAGGAAGCCCGTGCCCCCCACGACTTCGGCGAGCATGGGCGCCGCCATGTTGCCGCCCTTGTCCACGCTGGTAATCGCCTGACGGCCCACCAGCACGGACGCGCCGAAGCCCAGGATGAACGTCACCAGGTAGAAGTAGCCGATGAGCCCCGTGGCGTAGAAGACGCTGCTGCGCGCCGCCTTCGCGTCCGGCACCGTGTAGAAGCGCATCAGGATGTGCGGCAGGCCCGCGGTGCCGAACATCAGCGCCACGCCCAGGGAGATGGCCTCCAGCGGGTTGCTCACCAGCTTTCCAGGGGCCAGCACCTCCGCGCCGTACCGGGTGGCGGCCTCGTTGAAGAGCCGCAGCGGGCTGAAGCCGAACCTTGACAGCACCATGCCCGCGAGCCCCGTGGCGCCCGCCAGCAGCAGCACCGCCTTGACGATTTGCACCCAGGTGGTGGCGATCATCCCGCCGAAGAGCACGTAGAGAATCATCACCGCGCCCACGATGACGACCGCCATCTCGTAGGACAGGCCGAACAGCAGGTGGATGAGGTTGCCGGCGCCCACCATCTGCGCAATCAGGTAGAAGCTGACCACGGTGAGCGTGCCCACCGCCGCGGACAGCCGCACCGGCGTCTGCTTCAGCCGGTAGGCCACCACGTCCGCGAAGGTGTACTTGCCCAGGTTGCGCAG
Source organism: Myxococcus sp. SDU36 (assembly GCF_030168875.1). Classification (NCBI taxonomy): domain Bacteria; kingdom Pseudomonadati; phylum Myxococcota; class Myxococcia; order Myxococcales; family Myxococcaceae; genus Myxococcus; species Myxococcus sp. SDU36. The sequence continues at coordinate 4,709,054 of NZ_CP077414.1, read as the reverse complement.
GGGCTCGGCGATGAGGAACGTCACGACCGGCCAGCCGACGAGCCAGCCCACGGAGTAGATGAGCCCGTCGAAGCCGGACGTGGCCACCAGACCCGCGATGCCCAGGAAGCTGGCGGCGCTCATGTAGTCACCCGCGAGCGCGAGGCCATTCTGCGCCGCGCTCACGCCGCCGCCCGCGGCGAAGAACTCCGACGTCGTCTTCGTCTTGCGCGCCGCCCAGTACGTAATCGCCAGGGTGATGCCCACGAAGAGGAGGAAGAACAGGATGGCCGTGGCGTTGGGCTGGCCGAGCTGCGTCGTCGTTTCTGCCGGGTTCATGCCTGCCTCACTTTCCACCGCGGAGTTGGTGCAGGGCGCGGTCGTACTTCCCGTTCGCCCACAGCATGTAGATGCCCGTCAGCGCCCAGGCCGCGACGATGACCAGCGCGCCCAGCAGGATGCCAACGGACAGGCCCGGGACGAGCTGCTGCCCCATGAGCGGCTTGTCGAAGGCCACCAGGAGGATGAAGCCCAGGTACGCCGCCAGCGTCGTCACTGTGAGCACGCCGGCCACGCGCCAGCGCGCCGCCGCGAGTGCTTCCAGCGCTTCCTCGTTCGGATTCGTGGACATGGGGTGTCTCCTCCGGTCAGCGCTTCGCCTGTGTGGGGGTGGCCTTCGCGAGCAGCTCGTCGAGCACCGACGGGTCCGCCAGGGTGCTGGCGTCACCCAGGTTCTCCACCTCGCCCGAGGCAATCTTGCGGAGCATGCGGCGCAGAATCTTCCCGGAGCGCGTCTTCGGCAGGCCGTTGACCAGCACCACCCGGTCCGGCGTGGCGATGGGGCCAATGACATGCCGGACCTGCTCCTTGAGCGCGCCCACCATCTGCTCGGAGCCGGACTCCTGCCAGTCCGGCTTCACCGTGACGAACGCGCACACGCCCGTGCCCTTGAGCTCATGTGGGAAGCCCACCACCGCGGCCTCGGCGACGGCCTCGTGCGCCACCAGCGCGCTCTCCACCTCGGCGGTGCCCAGGCGGTGCCCGGAGACGTTGAGCACGTCATCCACGCGGCCGGTAATCCAGTAGTACCCGTCCTCGTCGCGGCGGCAGCCGTCACCGGTGAAGTACAGGTTGGGGAAGCGCGCGTAGTACGTCTCCTTGAAGCGCTGGTGGTGGCCGTACAGCGTGCGGGCCTGCCCCGGCCACGAGCGCGCCAGGCACAGGTTGCCGCTGACGCCGTTGCCTTCGATGACGCGGCCCTCGTCGTCCACCAGCACTGGCTCCACGCCGAAGAAGGGCAGGGTGGCGGAGCCCGGCTTGGTGGGCGTGGCCCCCGGCAGCGGCGCAATCAGGATGCCGCCCGTCTCCGTCTGCCACCACGTGTCCACCACCGGGCAGCGGCCGTCGCCCACGACGTCGTGATACCAGCGCCACACCTCCGGGTTGATGGGCTCGCCCACGCTGCCCAGCAGGCGCAGCGACTGACGCGAGGACTTCTTCACCCACGCGTCGCCCTCCCGGATGAGCGAGCGCAGCGCGGTGGGCGCGGTGTAGAGGATGGTGGCCTTCAGGTCGTCCACCACGCGCCACAGCCGCCCCGCGTCCGGGAAGGTGGGCGTGGACTCGAACATCACCGTGGTGGTGCCGGTCATCAGCGGCCCGTAGAGGATGTAGCTGTGGCCGGTGACCCAGCCCAGGTCCGCCGCGCAGAAGTAGACGTCCTCCGGCTGGATGTCGAAGACGTAGCGGAACGTGGTGGCCGCGTAGACGAGGTAGCCGCCCGTGGTGTGCAGCACGCCCTTGGGCTTCCCCGTGGAGCCGGACGTGTAGAGGATGAAGAGCGGGTCCTCGGCGTCCATCCACTCCGCGGGACAGACGCCGCGGTGCTTCGCCATCTCCGCGTCCAGCCAGTAGTCGCGGCCGGCGAGCATCGGCACCTCCTTGCCCGTGCGGCGCACCACCAGGATGGACTCCACCCGGGACAGGCCCTCCACGGCCTCGTCGGCAATGGCCTTGGTGGCCACGAACTTGGGACCGCGCGGACCTTCGTTGGCGGTGATGAGCACCTTGGCGCCACAGTCGAGGATGCGCTCGCGCAGGGCCTCCGACGAGAAGCCGGCGAACACCACGGAGTGCACCGCGCCGATGCGCGCGCACGCGAGCATGGTGTAGGCCAGCTCCGGCACCATGGGCAGGTAGATGCAGACGCGGTCGCCCTTGCGCACGCCGTGCGCCTTGAGCACGTTGGCCACGCGGCCCACGTGGTGCTGGAGGTCGCGATAGGTGATGGACTCGTACTCGCCCGGCTCGTTCTTCGCCCAGATGATGGCGACCTTGCCGGGGCGCTCCTTGGCGTGCCGGTCGATGCAGTTGTAGGCCGCGTTGAGCTTGCCGCCGCCGAACCAGGCGAAGTCCACCTGCTCGGCGTCCAGGTCCATGATGGCGTCTGGCTCGTGGAACCAGGTGAGCTGCTTGGCCATCTCACCCCAGAAGGCCTCGGGCTGCTGGAGGCTGCGCTGGTAGAGGCGCTGGTAGTCCTCCAGGCTCTTCACGTGGGCTTTGCGGCTGAAGGCGTCCTTCGTGGGAATGAGCGCGTCCTGCGTCTGGGCCATCGTCGGCATCCTTGGGAATGGAGGCGGGTTAGTAGAAGAGCTGCAGCTGGCTCGTGCCCGTCACGGCGGCGCGGGCCTGGGCGAGGTCACCCGTCCACGCGACGGCGACCTCGGTCCGGAGGTTGAGCGTGTGCTTCTGGAACCAGATGTTGAAGCCGGGCTTGAGCGCGACCTGGTCCTGGCCGGCCACGCGCGCCTTGAAGTACTCGCCGGAGATGAGCGGCTGGAGCTTGCCGAAGCGCCAGCCCGTCTCCGCGTAGAAGCCCGTGCCGCTCCGCGGGTTGTCCAGGCCCTGGCGGTAGTGGAAGAGGGTGGCGTTGAAGACGAACTCCTGGTCGTTCGCCAGGGGCACGTCGAGGAACACGTCCGCGGCCGTGCCCAACGAGTCATGGAGCCCGGACTCCGTGGCCACCGCTTTCGGCTGGTAGTCGGCGCCGAGGCCCACCGACAAGCGCGGCTCGGAGGCGAAGTAGATGCCCTGGAAGAAGAGGTCCTCCTCGCGCGTGAAGAAGTTCCAGCGCGCCATCGCCGTGACGCGAGGCAAATCGTCCGGGTTGAGCACGGTGCCCTCCGGCGTCGTCTTGCCGTTGACGCCATTGAAGAGGGCGGCCCGGAAGCCCAAGGGGCCGGCGAAGCCGCGGACCTGCACGCCGATGTCCCGCCACACCTTGCCCACGCCGGGTGTCCAGCGGACCAGGTTGGCGTGGTAGTCCACCGCCTGCAACGCGATGGCGCCTTGGAGGACATGGCGCGTCAGCGGCGGCAGCAGCATGCCCACGTCAATCCAGATTTTCTCCGCCACCTCGTAGGAGATGAACGCGTCCTGGATGAAGAAGGCGCCGCTCCAGTCGCCGTTCTTGCCGAAGTTGGGCTGGTCCGTCTCGGCGAAGAACGACAGTTTCCTGGTGATGTTGCCGAACACGAGCAGGCGCGTGCGCCGCAGGAACATGTCGGAGCCAGGCCCGCCGGACGGCGCGCCCTCGTCGACAAGCTGGAGCTGCGGCTGCAGGAGGATGGCGACGTTGAGGTAGGACTCCTCGCTGAGGGGAAGCTTGAATGCGCTCGACGGAGTGGCTGACAGCAGGACCGCGAGCGCGGCCATGAACGGCAGCATGCGTGCGGGGGCAGTGCGCATGCCCCAGCACAGAGCAACGTGTCTGCCAACGCGCCGCGCCCGGAGATTCAAGACGTTGCAGGTTGGCCCGGCGCGTCAGGACGTTACCGAAGGTGACGTGCGCGTTACCGCGGTAACGCTTCATGCGCCGCGTCGTAGCGCTTCGCGCGCGGCGTCAGGTCTGCTTGGAGTTGGAGTGGTCGCCTGTCTTTCCTAGCAGGTATCCACCATGGCTGATGGCCAGCAGGGCGAGCATGCCTTGCGACAGGGCGGGCATCGCGCTGGTCGTCCCGCGCGCCACCGACATGGCCACATCCATGAAGTAGCCCACCGCTGCGATGATTGTGAAATAGAACATCTGCACCTTGGCCAGGTCGATGTGCGCGGTGTTGCCCACCTCGTCTCCCTGGAACATGTCCGCCATGCGCGCGTCCGTCATGTTCGCGTTGGCGTAGAGCACGCCCTGCCGGTGCGCGTCGATGTCCGCGGTCGCCTCCGCGAGCTGGACGGAGGTGTTCCGCACCAGCTTCTCGTCCGGGCTGCGCGCACGCTTGCCTCCCAGCACCAGCGGTGTGCCCAGCAGGGAGGTGGTGGAGATACCCATGGCAATCCAGAGCTCCTGGGGGATGTCGACTCCCACGGCGTTTGACGCGCCCGACTTCACGCGGGAGAGCGTCATCGTCAGGTAGCCCGCCATCACCACCACGGTCCACACGAGCGCCTGGAAGCGGGAGAGACTCATCAGGTTGCGCTCACTGATGAGCAGGGCCAGCGGCACGCCCACGATGGCCTTGCCCAACACCAGCAGGAAGCCGGTGAGCATGGCGGCCGTTCCGAGCAGGTTCCAACCCGGCGGCAGGTACCACGTCGAGGTGAGGACGGCCATGGGCATGACCGTGGTGAGCACCACCATCCGCCCGTACTCCGCGCGAGGAATGACGCCAACGACTTCCCCCGCGCGATTGCCAGCCCCACTGCCAATCACAGGCACGCTGTCTGCCATGAATTCCCCCCTGCGGTGTGTTGGCGGGAATCCTAGCGATGGGGCGCGGCGGGCGTTCCGTCGTGCCGGGGCGTCGCCCATGGCGGACGGGCCTCCTGCACCGGAGGGCAGTGGACGGGCGCCCGGGCGCCGTGCCTCAAGCGCGCGTGCGAGGGATGCCCAGCTTCTGGCGCTTCTCCCACAAGGCCTTGCGGCTGATGCCCAGGCGCTTCGCCAGCTCCGTCTCGCCCATGTGCTCCTGGTGCTCCATGACGAAGCGGCGGAAGTACTCCTCCATGGAGTCCGGTGCGGCGCCGCTGGTTTCCTCGGTGGCGGAGGCTCCGAAGCTGTCCGCCGCTTCGGGCAGCTCCAGCGCCAGGAGCCCCGCTGTCACCACCGGGCCATCCGCGAGGATGACAGCGCGCTCCAGCGCGTTCTCCAGCTCGCGCACGTTGCCCGGCCAGGGATGGGAGGTGAGCGCATCCATGGCCTCGGGCGCCAGGCTCGCCGTGGGACGGCCGACCTTGCGGCTGGCCTTCTCCAGCAGGTGTCTGGCCAGCGCGGGCACGTCCTCCGTGCGCTCCCGCAGCGGCGGCAGGCGAATCTCCACCACGCGCAGGCGGAAGTAGAGGTCCTGGCGGAAGGAGCCCTCCTGCACCCGGCGGGGTAAATCGCGGTGAGTCGCGGCGACGATGCGCACGTCCACCTTGCGGGGCCGCGTCGCGCCCACTCGCCGCACCTCGCCATCCTGGAGCATTCGCAACAGGCGCGCCTGGGCGGGCGCGGGCAGCTCACCAATCTCGTCCAGGAAGAGGGTGCCGCCGTGCGCCGCCTCCACGAGCCCCGGGTGCGCGGCCTGGGCGCCGGTGAAGGCACCCTTCTCGTGGCCGAACAGCTCGCTCTCCAGCAGGCCTTCGGGAATGGCCGCGCAGTTCACCGCCACCAGCGGCCCGTCCGCCCGAGGACTCTGGGCGTGGAGGGCTCGCGCCACCAGCTCCTTGCCCGTGCCGGATTCGCCCAGGACCAACACGGTGGCGGGGGAGGGCGCCACCTTGCGGACGCGCTCGAAGACCTCGCGCATCGCGGCGCTGCTCCCCACCATTCCGCTGACGGGGTGCGTCTGGTCCACCTCGCGCTTGAGCGCCGCGTTCTGCCGCGTCAGCAGCCCTTCGCGCAGCACCCGCTCCACCTGCATCAGCAGCTCGTCGTGGTCGAAGGGCTTGGCGATGTAGTCCACCGCGCCCAGCTTCATCGCGTCCACCGCCGACTTCACGGTGGCGTAGCTGGTCATGATGAGCACCGGTACCCCCGGACACAGGGCGATGATGTCCGTCCCCGGGGCGCCCGGCAGGCGCAGGTCCGACAGCACCAGGTCGAACGAGTCCAGGGCGTAGTCGCTCGACGCCTCATGCACGGAGCCCGCCTCGGACACGTCATGCCCCGCGCGTACGAGCAGCCGGCGCAGCTCCGTGCGGATGATGGGCTCGTCTTCGATGACCAGGATGCGGCTCATGCCGGGGCCTCCCGCTCGGGGTTCACGCTGGCTTCCATCCGGCGTGGCTCCGGAAGGCTCACCACGACGCTAGTCCCTCCCCCCTGCCGCCTGTCCACCTGCATCGCGCCGCCGTGCTCTCGGACGATGCCCGCCGCGAGCGCCAGGCCCAGGCCCGTTCCCTCGCCGGAGCCCTTCGTGGTGAAGAAGGGCTCGAACACGCGCTGCGCCAGCTCGGGGGGAATCCCGTGTCCCCGGTCCATGACGCGCAGGCGCACCGCGCCACCGTCGATGTCCGCCTCCAGCTCCACCACGCCGTGCTCGGGTGAGGCGTCCATCGCGTTGGTCAGCAGATTGACGAGCACCTGCTCCAGTCGCTGCGCGTCGCCTAGCACCTCCAGGCCCGCTGGACAGCGATGCTCGAAGCGCACCCCTCGCTGCTTGCGCGCCAGCCGCGCCAGTTGCACGGCTTCGCTCAGCAGCGGCGCCACGGCGACGCGCGTGAAGGGCCGCGCCTGTCCGCCCACCGTGCCTTCGTGGCTGAAGCCCACCAGCGTCCGGACGATGGCGTCGATGCGCCGACACTGCTGGAGGATGAGCCCCGCGCGCTCCTGCAACGCGGCCGGGTCTTCCAACTCGTACTTGAGGTTCTGCGTCAGGCTGGCGATGGCCGTCAGCGGGTTGCCAATCTCGTGGGCCACGCCCGCGGCCACTCGGCCCAGCGAGGCCAGCCGGTCCTGATGCGCCATGCGCGCGTCCACGGCCTTGCGCGCCGTGAAGTCCTCCACCAGGAGCGCCATGCCCTCGGACGTGCCCGTGCCCTGCTCAGCCGGAGAGAGCCGCGAGCGGTGCAGCCGGAGGATGCGCTCGACGCCCGCCACGGTGACACGCGTCTCCGTGTCCCCGTCCACGCCGCTGGCGAAGCCGGACAGCAGCGGGCCCCAGGGCGCGGGCAAGGCCTCCAGGGGATGGCCATGCACGGTGTCCACCGGCACGCCGGAGAGCTGCTCGAGCGCCGCGTTCCAGATGACGACCTCACCATCCGGCCCCACGGCGCAGACACCCACCGGGAGGTCCTCCAGGATGCGGCGCAGGTAGCGGCGCACGGCCTCCAGCGCGGGCACCGGGCCTCGCGGGCCCCGCGCGTCGCGGAGGCGCTCCTCGACGAAGCGAAGCTGCTCGGCCAGGGCCGTTCGCGCGCCGGGCTCCAGCCGCAGCGCCTCCTCCACCGTCATGCGCGCGAGCACGGGGCCCAGCAGGCCCGACAGGTTTCGCTCCACGCCGTCGCGCAGGCGGCGCAGCTCGGAGGGCCGGCGCTCGTCCGGCGGCAGCGACAGGGACTTCAGCGCCCGGTCCACCTCCGCCGTCGCGGCCTCCTCACCCAGCAGCGGGGCCAGCTTGCGGCGGAACTCGTCGGGCGAGCCCGCCACCACGCCGCCCGCGGCGGGCGCGGCCTCTTCGCGTGTGCAGGCCCGCGCGGCCTCTGCTTCCTCGGCGGACTGGCGCGTCGCCAGCGAAACGCCGATGAAGGCCAGCCCGTTGAGCGTCAGCGAGGCGAAGGTGGCGAAGCCCCAGGGCTCGTCGACGGGGAAGCCGAGCAGCGCCGCCATGCGGTGCGTCCACGCGACGACGCCCGGCGACGCCCACAGGGGCACTACGAGCGTTAGGAGCCACGCGCTGGCGCCCACCGCCAGGCCCGTCAGCAGCCCGGCGCGTGTGCCCCGCTTCCAAAACAGCAACCCCAGCACGCCCGGGATGAACTGCGCCACCGCGACGAAGGACACCAGCCCCAGGTCCACCAGGCCCGTGCCGCGGATGTTCAGCAGCCAGTGGAAGCCGTAGCCGGCCAGGATGATGATGCCGATGAGCAGCCGGCGCGCCCACAGCAGCCATCCGTACAGGCGTGGCTGGCCGCGCGCATAGCCCAGCGGCAGCACCAGGTGCGTGAGGCACATGGGCGCCAGGGCCAGCGTGGTGACGATGACCATGGCGCTGGCCGCGGAGACGCCGCCCAGGAAGGCACCCAGCGCCAGCCACGTGGCGCCGCGTGACGCGGGCACCGCCAGCACGTGGAAGTCCGCGGGCCAGGGCAGCCCCAGCGCCTGGCCGCTCCAGAGCACCACGGGGACGACCAGGTTCATCACCAGCAGCAGCAGCGGGAAGGCCCAGGTGGCGGTGGCCAGCCCCTCTCGCTCCGGGGCCTCGGTGAAGGCGACGTGGTAGCTGCGAGGCGTGAGGAAGGCGGCCGCGCAGGACAGCACCAGCAGCGGCGCCCAGGAGGCCTCCCGCGCCGGACGCTGGAGCCCTTCGATGGCCTCTGGATGCGCGTCCACCCAGGCCCGCAGTCCGTCCACGCCGCCGAACACGTTGGAGACCGCCCAGACGCCCACGGCCACCAGGGCGACGAGCTTCACCGCGGACTCGAAGGCGATGGCCAGCATCAGGCCTTCGTGCCGCTCGCGCGGGGAGAGGTGCCGGGCGCCGAAGAGGACGGAGAAGACGGTGAGGACCGCGCAGAAGCCCAGGCCCACCAGCGTGGGCGACGCGGACGGACTGAGCACGCGCGCGGACTCCACGACGGCCCGCACCTGGAGCGCCAGGTAGGGCAGGCTGCCCGCCAGCAGGAACAGCGTCACCGCCGTGCCGGTGGACTGCCCCGGGTAGCGGAAGGCCAGCACGTCCGCCAGTGAGGTGAGCTGCAGCTCGCGGGTCAGGCGCAGCAGCGGGCGCCACAGCACGGGAATCAGCAGGCACGCCAGGGTGACGCCCAGGTAGATGCCCAGGTAGCGGAAGCCGTGCCGGGCCGCGTAGCCCACGCTGCCGAAGTAGGACCACGACGTGGCGTACACGCCCAGCGCCAGCGCGTAGACGAGCGGATGCTGGGTGATGCGCGCGGGGATGGCGCCTCGCTCCGCCGCGTAGGCCACCAGGAAGAGGACCAGCAGGTAGGCGACGGACGCGGCGACGAGCGAGCCAAGCTCGAGCGTCATCGGCCACCGCTTCGGTGCGCCGCCCAGCCGCCCAGGAGGATGACGCCCAGCCACACCGCGAAGGGCAGGTACCCCGGCGCGCCCTCCGCCAGCCACAGCCGGCGCAGGGGGGAGCCGAAGAGGAGCACCGCGACGGCGAAGACGAGCAGCGACGGCATCACGGGGGCGTCGGGCTCGGGAGGGCGCTTCATGGCGGCGAGGATACCAGCCGCGTCTGCTTCGAGTGACGAAGCCGCCACGTGTGTCAGGTGGACGCGGTGGGGCGGGTCGCCGGGTCCGAAAGGCGCAGCCTCACGGCGCACCTGCTGCGCGGGCGCACGGGCCTGGCCGTGGCTTGTCGCTCGACAGGCGGGCCGGGCCGTCGCGAGAATGCGGGTCGGCCGAGGTGCCCGTGCGGGCGCCATCGGGGAACGGAGATGCGCGTGGAGACGCAGCCTGGCGACTTCGGACCGCCGCGAGACGAACGTGAGCTGGCCGCCGTCGCGGACATCATGATGCAGTCGTATGCCATGTCCCCCGCCGACAGCGCCGCCTGGGTGCAGCGGACGTCGCGGCCGGACCTCCGGTTGCTGCGCGAGGGCGGCGAGGTGGCGGCCACGCTCGTGCTCATCCGCATGGGGCAGTGGTACGGCGGACGCAGCGTGCCCGTCATCGGCGTGGGCGGCGTGGGCGTGTCTCCCGTCCACCGGGGGCGCGGCACCGCCACGCGGCTGATGCGGCACCTGCTGCGCGAGGCGCGCGCGACGGGCGCCCCGCTGTCGGTGCTCTATCCCGCGACGCAGCCGCTCTACCGGCGCGTGGGCTACGAGCACGCGGGCACGCGGCAGGAGATTCGCATCCAGGTCCCATCGCTGGACTTCAGTGAGCGGACGTTGTCGCTCCGGCCCATCGAGGAGAAGGACACGCAGGCCGTCGTCCTGAGCTACCAGCGCCACGCGCGTCACCGGCCGGGCTGGCTGGACCGTGGGGACTTCTCCTGGGGCCGCGTCCGCAACCTGCGCGGCGAGGTGGCACATGGCTACCTGGTGGAGGGCAGCGCCGGTGTGGAGGGCTACCTCTACGTCATCCGCCGGCCGCTCAAGGACTTCAAGCAGGAGCTGTTCCTCTCCGACGTCGTGGCCCATACGCCCGCGGCGGCGCGGCGGATTCTGAGCTTCCTGGGGGACCACCGCTCCCTGGCCACGGACGTCTTCTGGTACGGCGGCGTGGACGACCCGCTGCTCCTGCTGCTTCGCGAGCAGACGTACTCGGTGAAGCTGTACATGCACTGGATGGTGCGGGTGCTGGACGTGGCCTCCGCGCTGGAGGCGCGTGGCTGGCCGGAGGGGCTCTCCGGCACCCTCCATCTGGACCTTGAGGACGACCTCTTCCCGGAGAACCAGGGCCGCTTCGTGTTGGAAGTCATTGACGGTCAGGCGCGCGTCCGCCGTGGCGGCGACGGCGGCTTGCGGCTGCACGTGCGGGAGTTGGCGCCGCTGTACACCGGCCACCTGTCCGCGGAGTCGCTGCGGGCCATGGGCGCGCTGGTGGGCGATGAGGCCTCGGTGCGCGCGGCGGGCAGTCTCTTCGCCGGGGCGCCGCCTTCGCTGCGCGACATGTTCTGAACCGGGCCGGGCGCTCTATCGGGCCCGGCGTGGGAGTGCTAGGAGCGCGAGCAGTCCTTCACAGGAGCGTGCAATCAATGCGGGCATTCGTCACCGGTGGTTCAGGCTTCGTGGGCAGGCACCTCCTCGCCGCGCTGAAGGTGCGCGGGACGCCTGCCCGGGCCCTGGCGCGCTCCGCCGCGGCGCTGGCCTCGGTGACGGAGTCCGGCGCGGAGCCCTTCGAGGGCGACCTGTCGGACGTGGACAAGTTGAAGGCGGGCATGGAGGGCTGTGACACCGTCTTCCATTGCGCCGCGGTGGTGAAGGGCTGGGGCGCGCGCAGCGAGTTCTACGAGACGAACGTGCGCGGCACGGAGCGGGTGCTGGAGGCGGCGCGCGCCGCGGGCGTCAAGCGGCTGGTCCACGTCAGCACGGAGGCGGTGCTGGTGGATGGCTCGCCCCTGGAGCGGGTGGATGAGACGATGCCCCTGCCCGAGCGCCCCATTGGCGACTACCCCTCCACCAAGGGCGAGGCGGAGCGCCGGGTGCTCAGCGTGAATGCGCCGGACTTCGTCACCGTGGTGGTGCGTCCCCGCTTCATCTGGGGCGCCGGTGACACGTCGCTGCTGCCGCAGTTCCAGGAGGCTGTGCGTGCCGGGCGCTTCCGGTGGTTTGGCGGCGGCCGTTACCTGACGTCCACCTGCCACGTGGCCAACTGCGTGGAGGGAATGCTGCTGGCGGCGGAGAAGGGCCGCGGCGGCGAGGCTTATTTCCTCACGGATGGGGAGCCCGTGGAGTTCCGAGGCTTCATCACCGCCATGCTCGCGACGCAGGGCGTGGACGCGGGCGAGCGCAGCCTGCCATACGGTGTGGCCGCGACGGTGGCCACGGTGGGCGACTTGCTGTGGGGCACCTTCGGCCTGGGCGGCAGGCCTCCGCTCACCCGCACCGAGGTGCTGCTCATGGGGCGCGAGGTGACGGTGCGGGACGACAAGGCCCGCCGGGAGCTGGGGTATGAGGGCCGCCGCTCCCGTGAAGAAGGGCTCCGGGAGATGAAGGCGGAGCATCGGAGCACGGCGTCGCGTATGCTTTGAGGCATGCGAAGGTTCGAGTTCGTGGAAGGCTCCAGCTCCAAGTTCTGGGAGCCGGAGCTCAAGGGCAACACCTTCATCGTCACCTACGGCCGCATCGGCACCGCCGGTCAGCGGCGGGAGAAGGCTTTCGCGGACGAAGCCGGCGCCCGGAAGGAGTACGAGAAGAAGGTCGCTGAGAAGCTGCGCGAGGGGTACCGCGAGGTGACGGAGGGCGGCGCCGCCGAGGCCGCGCCCGCCCCGCCGCCCGCGCCGAAGAAGGCGGAGCTCCCCCGCCGCGTGCCCGCGGCCACGCCCACGCCCGATTCGCTGAAGGCCGCCGCCGAGGCCCTGGCCGCGCTCCGCGCCCGACTGGGGTGGCGGAGCTGGGAGGTGACGTCGCGGGCCCGGCGTGCGAAGCGCGCGCTGCGGGCCCTGGGCGGCGCGGACCCCGCGGCCCACGCGGAGCTGGCGGGCACCTTCACCGCGCTGATGGAGCGCGTCGTCGCTCCCAGGAAGGATGGCCGGCTCCCGCTGCGGCACGCGCTGGCGTTGCTGGGCGAGCTGGACGTGGCGGCCTTCTCCCGCGCGGCCGAGGTGTGGCTCGCCGCGCCGGACGCCGTCCCCGCCGCGACGGCCGTGGCCCGGCAGGCGTCGGCGCTGGGGCAGCCCGAGCTGGCGCTGCGCATGGGCATGCTGCTAGCGGAGCGTCCCGGTCAAACGGGCGCGCCTACCGAGGAGGGGTGGAGCAAGCGGTGGACGCGCCTGCGGCCACACGTGGAGGAGCAGCTGTCCTCCAGCGGCGGCTCGCTGGCCACCTGGGCCCGGTCCGTCGAGGCCTCGAAGGACGCGCACCTGGCCAGCCGGTTGGCCCGGCTGGAGACGTGAGGCGCCGCGAGGAGCGGTGAGCTAGCCCGGGCCGCCGCTGCTGGACGCGGACGACTTCTTGGCGGCGCCCTTGCCCGAGGACGGGACGCTGTCGGGCTGCCGGTCCATCTCCGCCATCGGGTAGTCGCGCGCGGCATCCAGGTAGGACTGGGGCTTGATGCGCCGGCGCATGCGCCACGTCAGGTTGTCGGGCTGCACGAGCACGGGCTCACCATTGGCGCGCTGCTCCACCAGGTGTCCGTCGCAGAAGCGCCACAGCTTGCGGCCGTCCACCTCCTGCCGCGCGTAGAACAGGTCCGTCTGCCCCACCTGGGGCTTGGGCGGGCACCAGGTGCGGCGGGCGGTCTCCTCTCGCTCGGGCATCTCCGCGCGCCACCGCCGGCGGGCATCCTTCAGCGCCACCGCCGCCAGCACCTTGGGGCCCTCTTCCAACCGGGCTTCCACCTCCGGCAGCAGCTCGTTGCCACGCCGGACAATCTCCGGGAAGGCCCCGATGTCGCGGAAGCTGCACTCCTTCAACCGGTTCAGCGTGTAGCGGTGCACCTCCATGAGGGGCGGAAGTGACGTGGTGGCCTCCCGCATCATCGCCAGTTGCCGCGCGTGGTCCGGCGCGTCCAGCTTGGAGACCTGCTCCGTCTCCCGGAGGAAGCGCGCCATCGCGCCGTTCACCGTCGTCAGCTCGTCCGCCAGCCACCGCGGCTCCGAGGACGCACAGGGGTCCGCCTTCGCCTTCTTGTAATCCCGGTAGTCCGCTCGGGACATGCCGAGCGAAAAATGCTCCACCGGAGGAGCGGGCTTGGTCGCGCACGCGCTCAATGCCGTGCCCAGGCCCGCAAGCACGAGCTTCCGAATGTTTGCCGTCATCCCCCCATTCTGGCATGTCATTTGTGTTCAAACAAACGTGCGGAAGCGGACGCTTCGGGGCAGGCCCGGATTCCGAGGCGGACGGGCCTCCCCTGTACGGCGTCACGGAGGTTGCCTACAAGGCTGCCCAGGAGCCGAGCACCTGTTCCCAGAAGTGTGAGCCGGTACATGAAGCCCGCGGTCCTCATCATCATCGGGGTGTTCACGGCGTTGGGGGGGGCCCTCTACCTGTCCTCGCGGCGCGCCGCGGAGCGCGGCACGGCGGAGGCGCGTCCGGCGGCGCGGGCGCCCGTGGCCACCCGCGCGGTGCGGACGGAAATCACGTTCCTCTACAGCACGGAGAAGCAGGCGTGGGTGGAGGAGGCGGCGGCGGCCTTCCAGAAGGCGCACCCGCTCATCCGGGTGAATCTGGTGGGCCGGGGCTCGCTGGAGGCCGCGCGGGCCATCCTCGAAGGCCGTGAGCGGCCCACCGTGTGGAGCCCTGCTGACAGCGCGGTCCTGCGGATGCTGGAGTCGGACTGGGCCACGGACGCCACGCGCCCGCCGCTGTTCGCCTCGGAGGGCGCCGCGGCGCCGCGGCCGTTGGTGAAGACGCCGCTCGTCTTCGTGGCGTGGGAGGACCGGGCGGAGGTGCTCCAGCGCGCCAGCGGCGGGGGCGCGGTGTCCTGGAAGGTCATCCACGACGCGGTGGCCAGCGACCAGGGCTGGCCCGCGGTGGGCGGCCAGCCGGAGTGGGGCTTCGTGAAGCTGGGCCACACGGACCCCACGCGCTCCAACTCCGGGCTCCAGGCGCTGCTGCTGGCGGCGCTGGAGTTCTACGGCAAGCAGCGCGGGTTGACGGTGGCCGACCTGCTGGAGCCGCGGTTCCAGACGTGGCTGAGCCAGTTGGAGCGGGGCGCGGGCCGCTTCGAGCGGTCCACGGGCGCGCTGATGGCGGACATGGTCCGCTTCGGCCCGTCCCGCTACGACATCGCCGTGGTGTACGAGAATCTGGCCATCTCCCAGCTCTCCCAGTCCCCGGGGAAGTGGGGGGCGCTGAAGGTCCTGTACCCGACGCTCACGTCCTGGAGCGACCATCCGGCGGCGGTGCTGGAAGGGGACTGGGTGCTGCCCCACCAGCGTGAGGCCGCGCTGGAGTGGCTGCGGCATCTGCACAGCCGGCCGGTGCAGCAGCGCGCGCTGGCCTTCGGCTTCCGCCCCGCGGATGCCTCCGTGCCGCTGACGTCGCCCGGCGAGCACGGCCCCTTCCACCCGCTGGCCGCGCGCGGCCTCCAGGTGGACGTGCCGGACGGCGCGGAGGTCCCCGAGGGCGCGGTGGTCCGCAACCTCCTCACGCTGTGGTCGCGGCGGGTGGGCAACGCGCGCTCGCCGTAGCCCGCCGCTGCGTCCGGTGCGCCGCCGTCAGCCGCCGCGCGCCGCCAGGTCGATGAAGCCGCGAATCCAGATGAGGTTCACGGCGTCGCAGACGTCCCGCGGCGTCGGCGTCGTCGTCTCCAGCGCGGCCGTGTAGGGCACGCCCTGGCGCGAGTACCAGTCGGTGACGCTGCCGTCGTGGTACTCGATGAGGCCGTCCGCGTCGGTGATGCTGTGGTCGTCCACCTTCTGGCTGCGCACCACCGCGACGTGCTTCGCGCTGGCCTCCACCAGCGGGCGGTAGGCGGCCTTGTCTCCGAAGGTGTACGCGTACGTCGACGCCCCGCCCAGGTAGTCGTCCTGGTGGATGTCGAGCGCGGCGGCCGGCGCGGCGTAGCGCGCCAGCTCGCTGCGTATCGCGCGCGTCTCCTTGGGGCCCCCGTCATGGAGCGCCCAGCGGAGGATGGGCCGCGCGACGTTCAGTTCGCCCACCCACTCCCCGGGGGCGATTTCGTAGCGGAGGAAGTCGTTGTTGGGCTTCTCGCCGCTGCGGTTGTAGCGCGTGCCCGCCTCGAAGCCGGACGGGTTGATGCAGGGGTAGACGCGCAGCCCCACGCCGCGCTCCACCGCGTACGCCGCCACCGCCGGGAAGTGCTCGGCCAGCGTGAGCGGGCCGGCGGGCTCCTCTCCGTGGAAGCCGGAGGTGATGACCAGCCAACGCTCTCCCGGGACGACGAGCCGGAGGAGGGAGTAGTCCTGGTCCCCCTCCGTCACGCGGCCGTATTCGGACACGTCCGCGACGTGGGCGTGGGCGCGGATCCGCTTTGCGTAGTCGGTGTAATTCACGCATCTAAACTAGCCGTGCGCCGCCGCCCCGCCCACCCTTTCCCGCAAGCACACACCCCACCTGTCCTGACGCCACGGTGGCGTGCGCGCGGGCTATGGGCCTACGTGCTGGCGGAACTGCTCGGCCAGCTCCTGGCGCTGCCGCGGCGTCAGGGTGCCGTGGACCTCCAGGGCGGCGTCTGTCGCCTGGTGAGCAAAGGCGCGCATGGCCTCGATGCGCGCGTCCACCAGGGCGTGGAGCTGCTGCCGGTCCGGCGTGTCCGAAGAGAGCTGCTGGAAGGCCTCCTCGCGCACCGCGCGGTGCTCCTTCATCAGCTGCATTCCGTCGGAGAACAGTCGCTCCTTCACGGCGTGGATGGACTGGCGCTGTGAATCGGTGGCGTCCAGGGTGTCCAGCTTGTCGTCGAGCTTCCACGTCACGAGCTGCTTCACGCGCTCCGGGTCCTTGCCCCAGCGGGGGCCTCCCCGCAGCGCGAAGCCGCTGAGCAGGGCGACGGCGAGCATCGCGGAGCCGACGACGGCGAACCTCTTCATCATGGCGTTCTCTCCTGGGTGGAGCGCGGGATGGCTCCACGAGACGTCGCCACGACTCGCGGCGACGCAGGGCAATGTGCCGGCCCGCCATTGCAGGGGCTTGTACGAGGCGTGAAGAAGTATGAAGCCGCCCGTATGCTCACCGGGCCAGGAACAACACTGGACTGGCGAGCAGGGGAGCTGGGCTCTAGTGTTCGGCGGCCCCCCGGCCTCCAGGAGCGGAACGCGCTTATGTCCTTCACCCACCTCCACCTGCACACCCTCTACTCGCTCCTCGATGGGGCGATCCGGATGAAGGACCTCATCAAGACGGTGAAGGAGAAGGGGATGAGCAGCGTTGCCGTGACGGACCACGGCAACATGTTCGGCGCCATCGACTTCTACAAGAAGGCGAAGGACGCCGGCATCAAGCCGATTCTGGGCATGGAGGCCTACGTCGCCGGACCCAAGGGGCGTGAGGACCGCTCCGAGAAGGTCTCCCACCACCTCATCCTGGTGGCGAAGAACGCGGAGGGCTACGCCAACCTGCGCTACCTCTCCTCCACCGCGTACATGCACGGGTTCTACTACCACCCGCGCATCGACAAGAAGGTGCTCGCCGAGCACAGCAAGGGCCTCTTCGCGCTCACCGCGTGCCTGGGCGGGGAAGTCACCAGCGCGTGCTTCCGCGGTGACATGGACCACGCCCGGCGCGCGGCGCAGGAGTACAAGGATATCTTCGACCCGGGGCACTTCTTCCTGGAGGTGCAGTCCAACGGGATGCCGGAGCAGGACAAGGCGAACGAGAACCTCAAGCAGCTCTCGCGTGATTTGGACATCCCGCTGTGCGCCACCGCGGACGCGCACTACATCAAGCGCGAGGACGCGCGCGCCCACGAGCTGCTCATGTGCATCGCCAGCGGCAAGACGCTGGCGGACGGCAAGCGCATGAAGCACTCCACGGACAAGCTCTACGTCACCAGCCCCACGGAGATGCTGGAGTTCTTCAAGGACATCCCCGAGGCGGTCCACAACACCCAGCGCATCGCCGAGCAGTGCAACCTGGAGCTCAAGCTGGGCAAGCCGATGCTGCCCACCTTCAAGGTGCCCGAAAGCCACACGCCGGACAGCTTCATGGCGGAGCTGGCGTATGAGGGCCTGCGCGAGCGCTTCAAGGAGCTGGCGGCCACCGTCACCTATCCCATCGACCGCGAGCAGTACCAGGCGCGCCTGTCGCTGGAACTGGGCGTCATCCAGAAGATGGGGTTCAGCGGCTACTTCCTCATCGTCCAGGACTTCATCAACTGGGCGAAGAAGATGAACATCCCGGTGGGCCCGGGCCGTGGCTCCGGCGCCGGCAGCCTCGTGGCCTACGCGCTGCGCATCACCGACGTGGACCCCATCCCGTACAACCTCCTGTTCGAGCGCTTCCTGAACCCGGAGCGCGTGTCGATGCCCGACTTCGATATCGACTTCTGCCAGGACCGCCGGGACGAGGTCATCCAGTACGTCGGCCGGAAGTACGGCGAGATGAACGTGGGGCAGATCATCACCTTCGGCTCGCTGAAGGCGAAGAGCGTGCTGCGCGACGTGTGCCGCGTGTTCGCGCTGCCCTTCAGTGAAGGTGACCGCATCGCGAAGCTGGTGCCGGAGGTGCTCAACATCACCTTGAAGGAGGCCATCGAGATGGAGCCTCGCCTCAAGGAGATGATGGAGACGCCCACCAACCTCGGCGAGGTGGAAGGCAAGCCCGTCACCACCAAGGACGTGCTCGAAATCGCGCTCGCGCTGGAGGGCCTGCACCGCCAGCCCGGCATGCACGCCGCCGGCGTGGTGATTGCCGACAAGCCGCTCTGGGAGTTCGTGCCCGTCTACCAGCCGCCGGGTGAGAAGACGCTCATCACCCAGTTCGCCAAGGACGAGGTGGAGGCGGCCGGCCTGGTGAAGTTCGACTTCCTCGGGCTGAAGACGCTCACGGTGATTCAGCACGCGCTGAATCTGGTGAAGCGCAACCACGACAAGGACATCCCGCGGCACGAGATTCCGCTCAACGACGAGAAGACGTGGGAGTTGATGGCCAAGGGCGACACGGCCGGCGTCTTCCAGATGGAGTCCAGCGGCTTCACGGAAATGGTCGTGAAGCTCAAGCCGAACTGCTTCGAAGACGTCATCGCCGCCGGCGCGCTCTACCGCCCCGGTCCGCTGGACTCCGGCATGGTGGACGTCTTCATCAACCGCAAGCACGGCCGGGAGAAGGTGTCGTACCCGCACCCAGCGCTGGAGCCGGTGCTCAAGGACACCTACGGCGTCATCGTGTACCAGGAGCAGGTGATGCAGATTTCGCAGGTCCTGGGTGGCTACACCCTGGGCCGCGCGGACCTGCTTCGCCGCGCCATGGGCAAGAAGAAGGCCGAGGTCATGCAGGCCGAGCGGGCCGGCTTCCTCGAGGGCTGCGCGAAGAACAACGTCGACCTCAAGGTCGCCGGTGAAATCTTCGACCTGATGGAGAAGTTCGCCGAGTACGGCTTCAACAAGAGCCACTCGGCGGCCTACGGCCTGGTCACCATCCACACGGCCTGGCTGAAGGCGCACTTCCCCTGCGAGTTCATGGCGGCCCTTCTCTCCAGCGAGAAGGACAACACGGACAAGGTGGTGAAGCACATCGGCGAGGCGCGCGAGTCGGGCCTCGAGGTGCTGCCGCCGGACGTGAATCAGTCCGACATGGAGTTCGGCGCGGTGAGCGGGAAGATTCGCTTCGGCCTGGGTGCCATCAAGGGCGTGGGCGAGGGCGCCATCGAGTCCATCCTGGAGGCGCGCAAGGACGGCCCCTTCAAGAGCCTGTTCGACTTCTGCGAGCGCGTGGACAGCCGGAAGGTGAACCGGAAGGTGATGGAGGCGCTGGTGAAGGCGGGGGCCTTCGACTTCGAGAAGCGCTCGCGCCGGCAGATTTTCGACACCATCGAGAAGGCGATGAACCGCGGCTCGGCCAGCCAGAAGGACAAGGCGGCCGGGCAGAGCTCGCTGTTCGGCATGCTGGCCGGCCCGTCCTCGAACGGCGGAGGCGGCGCGCTGAAGGACGACTACGTCGAGGTGGAGGACTGGTCGGAGAAGGAGCGGCTGTCGCTGGAGAAGGAAGCCATTGGCTTCTACGTGTCCGGCCATCCGCTGCACCAGTACGACAAGGAGCTGAAGCGCTACGCGCGGCCGATTACGGCGGTGCAGCGCGCGCGCCGGGACGACAAGCTCACGGTGGCGGGCATCGTCACGGTGCTGCGCGAGCGGCCCACGAAGACGGGCAAGCGCATGGCGTGGGTGACGATTGAGGACCTGTCCGGCTCCATCGAGCTGGTGTGCTTCCCGGGCAAGGACGGCACGCGCAACGTGATGGGCCGGGACGGCAAGTGGGCGAAGCAGGGCCCCAAGCCGGGCTTCGAGAACTGGGAGCACCTGCTCAAGTCGGACGACCCCATCCTGGTGTCCGGCACGGTGCAGATCAGCCAGCGTGACGAGGACTCGCCGACGCCGGAGCTCATCGTCGACGACATCCAGAGCCTCAAGGCGGTGCGTGAGAAGCGCACCAAGCGCCTGGAGCTGCGCGTGCCGGCGGACCTGCTCACGGAGGAGCGGGTGGCGAAGCTGCACGAGCTGGCGAAGAAGTACGCCGGCGCCACGCCCGTGGCGGTGAGCGTGCTCTTCAAGGGTGAGGGCGAGGCGCTCATCGGCAACACGTCCATCAAGGTGCAGGTGAATGACGACCTGCTCCTCGCGGTGGACCGCCTGTTCGGCATGCGCGTGGTGGAGTTCGGCTGACGTCTTGAGTCGGAGGGCTGCGCTGAATGGACGGGACCTACAAGTCGCTGCGCATCGAGAAGAACGAAGGCGTCGCCGAGCTGGTGCTCACCGGCCCCGGCAAGGGCAACGCCATGGGGCCCGACTTCTGGCGGGAGATGCCCGAGGCCATCCGCGCGCTGGATGCGGATGACGCCGTCCGCGTCGTGCTGGTTCGCGGCGAGGGCAAGCACTTCACCTTCGGCCTGGACCTCATGGGGATGATGGAGTCCCTGGGGCCGCTGCTCACCGGCGAAAGCAACCTGGCCCTGGAGCGCTTGAAGTTGCTGTCGCTGATTGGCGACATGCAGCAGGCCACCGAGGGCCTGGCCCGTTGCCGCAAGCCCGTCATCGCCGCGGTGCACGGCTGGTGCATCGGCGGCGGCATGGACCTCATCGCCGCGTGTGACTTCCGGTACTGCTCCCAGGACGCGAAGTTCTCCCTGCGCGAGGTGAAGGTGGGCATCGTCGCCGACCTGGGCGCGCTCCAACGCCTGCCGCGCATCATCGGCGAGGGCCACACACGCGAGTTGGCCTACACTGGCGGTGACGTGGACGCGGCGCGCGCGCTGCGCATGGGGCTGGTGAACGAGGTGTTCCCCACGCCGGAGGCCCTGCTGGAGGAGGCCCGGGCGACCGCGAGGCGCATCGCCGAGAATCCCCCGCTCGTCGTCCAGGGCGCCAAGCAGGTCATGGAGTACTGCGCGGACAAATCCATCGCGGATGGCCTGCGTTATGTGGCGGTGTGGAACTCCGCGTTCCTCCAATCCCATGACCTCGCCGAAGCCTTTTCCGCATTCGCGGAACGCCGCCCCCCTCACTTCCAGGGGCGCTGAGCACCCCTCCCGAGGGGCTTTCGCCTCGCATGCCGCCGATGCGAGAATTCCATGAACACCTTGGATTCGGAGTCCGGCGACATGACGGAGAGCATCGCGCTGCTGGGGTACGGCCGCTTTGGCCGTGCCTTGTCTGGCCTCCTGCTGGGAGCGGGCCTCCGGCATCGGGTGTTCGAGCCGGGACAGGCTGACGTTCCCGCGGCGCTGAGGGCCTCGACGCTGGCCCAGGCCGTTGAGGGCGCTGGACTCGTGGTGCTGGCCATGCCCGTGTCCGCCATGCGCTCGGTGCTGGAGGCGCTTCGGCCGCACTTGTCGCCAACGCAGACGGTGCTCGACGTCGGCAGCGTCAAGGTGAGGCCCGTGCAGGTGCTCGCCTCGGTGCTGGGGCGGGACATCCCCTGGGCGGGCACGCATCCGCTGTTCGGTCCGGCCAGCCTGGCCAGGGGCGACCTGCCGCGCCGGACGGTGGTGTGTCCGAACGCGCTGCACCCGGAGGCCGGGCGAAAGGCCCGCACGCTGTTCGAGCGCATCGGCTGCGAGGTGACGGAGCTGTCGCCGGACGCACACGACGCGCTGATGGCGCGCACCCACGTGCTCACCTTCTTCCTGGCCCACGGACTGCTCAAGGCGGAGGCCGGAAAGGACCTGCCCTTCGCGCCGCCCAGCTTCCAGCCGGTAGCCCGCTTGGAGGAGTACGCACGGCTGGAGGTGCCCCACCTCTTCGGCGTCGTGCAGTCGGAGAACCCCTACGCGCGGGACGCGCGGGTGCGGTTGCTGGACGCCCTCACGCAGCTCCACCTGGGCTGTGATTCAGGGCGCTCGGGCGCGCCGGAGCCTGTCGCCGCGCCGCCCGGGTTGACGGAGGTCCGGGAGCGCGTGGATGCGTTGGACCAGGAGCTGGTGCAGCTCCTGAATCGTCGCGCCCAGCTCATCCAGCAAGCCGCCCACCTGAAGTCCGAGCACGGACTCCCGCTGCCAGACGCGGAGCGCGAGGCGAGCCTGCTGGAGACTCGGCGCCAGTGGGCCGAGGCGCAGGGGATGGACGCGGACGCCACGGAGGATGTCTTCCGCGCCGTCCTGCGCTTCTCACGCCGCGCCGTGCCCTCGCGCTCCCGCTGAGCGCGGCGGGCCTCCGCGTCAGCGCTGCACGGTGGAGGTGGGGTTGAGCACCTTCATCGTGCCCTTCGTCACACCGAACTGCTCATGCACCGCCGCGCGGCGCACTGCTTCGGCGGGGGAGATTCGGCCCGCCAGCAGCTCCTGGTACGCGGAGAGCACGCGCGAGGCCTCCTCGCGAGACTCGCGCACGAACTCCACCCGGAAGCGCCGCACGCCCCGCGCGAGCAGCGACGGCACCAGCGACGCCGCGCTCTGCGCCTGCGCGTTGAACACCGTGTTCCGGCACCCCACGTCCACCACCACCGGGTGCTCCAGCCCCTTGTGGTCTCGCAGCGACACCCGGTGCTTCTCACACGGCCGCCCACAGCTCCGGTAGTCACGGCCGTGAGACAGCGTGTGGGAATACACGCAGTGCTCGGTGTGGAACGTGGAGATGTGGTGATGCACCGTCACCGTGAAGCGCTCCGCGGGCAGGTGCTCCAGCATGGCCCCGAGCTGCACCGCGTCCAGGTCATGGGCGAAGGTCAGCGTGTCCAGCCCGAGCCCCAGCAGGTGCAGCGCCGTCACGGAGTTGGTGACGTTGAGCGAGAAGTCCGCGTGCAGGGCAGGGCGCGTCTCCCTGGGCGCGGGAGGCCGCTCCAGGAAGTGCATCATCGCGCCCCAGTGCCGTACCAGCACCGCGTCCGGCTTCAGCTTCGCGATGCGCGCGTCGTAGCCTTCCTCGCCCGGCTTCTGCACGCGCACCGTGGCAATCGTCACGCGCAGCCCCGCCGCGCGCGCACGCTCCACCGCGCGCTGCAGGCCCACCAGCTCCATCCAGTCCAGCTCCACCTCGGGGAGGCCCGCGGCAATCACCGCTTCGAGCTGCTCGTCCGTGCGGCACAGCGGCAGCAAGCGCACGTCCTCCACCGCCCGGGGTGCTGGCCGCACGCGCTCACGCAGCGACGCGCGCAGGGGCTCCAGCGTGGAGCCCGCGTTCACGGTCCGCACCGGACCGCGCGCCACGGCGTCCGACAACTCCGCCACCAGCCGGCGCCGCAGCGCCTTCAGCTCCGACACCGGCAGGTGCAGCCCCGCCGCCAGCCCGGACGTCTCCAGCCCTGTCAGCGTGAAAGGCGTCCCGCCCAGCGCCGCCAGCTTGTCGCGCAGCAGGGCTTCGTCGATGCCGCCCGCGCGCGCCTCGGCCAGCGCGACCTCGCTGGACACCGTGGAGACGTGTCCACCGCGCGCCCGGCCCAGCACCGTGAGCGGCGACCCCGCGGCGCCTGTCACGGTCAGCTCCAGGGGCACGCGGCCTTCGGGCTCGCCGCGCCCCAGCAGCTCCTCGGTGCGCTTCGCCAGGGACGGGTCGCTCGTCATCCAGACGCGCTGGCCCGGCTTCACCCGTCCCATGTCCGGACCCGGGTTGCCGAAGCCCAGCACCCAGCCGCGGCCCTTGCGCTCCACGCGGAACAGCGGGCCGCCGGGCTCGTGCTTGTCCTCGGGGTGCCCGTCGTCGAACACCACGCCCATGCCGGGGCGGGGCGACACCTCGGCCGCCACCGGTGTCTCCGTCTCCAGCGGAGAGGACACCTTGCCCACGGGCGCATCCGGGCGTGCCTGCGCGTCGTCCTGGACCAGCCCGCCCGTCCACGGACGTCCCTCCACGTCGTCCACCACGCGCACGTCGCGGCCGTGCACGGACTCCACGCGGCCCAGGTACGCGCCCCGGTGCTTCGGGAAGCGCCCCTCCACCAGCGTCTGGTGGTCCGAGCCCGCGAAGAAGCCGTGCGAGAAGCCCCGGCTGTACGACAGCGTCATGTCCGCCAAATCGTTGCGCAGCGCGCCCGTGTCCGGCGTCCCCGCGGACACGCCATCCACCCAGCGCCGGTAGCCCTGCACCGCCGTGGTGACGTACTGCGGCCCCTTCTGCCGGCCCTCAATCTTCAGCGAGTGGACGCCAATCTCCACCAACTGCGGCACCGCCATCACCCCCGCGAGGTCCTTGGGGCTGAGCAGGTATTGCACGTCCCCCAGCTCCCGCGTCTGGCCATCCACCACCAGGTCGTAGGGGAGCCGGCACGACTGCGCGCACTGGCCGCGGTTGGCGGAGCGTCCGCCCCACGCCTCGCTGGTGAGGCACTGGCCGCTCCACGACATGCAGAGCGCGCCGTGGATGAAGACCTCCAGCTCCACGTCCGTCTCCGACGCCAGCCGGCGAATCTCCGCCACGGACAGCTCGCGCGGCACCACCACGCGCGTGGCGCCCAGGCCCTTGGCGAAGCGCGCACCCTCCGCGCTCGAAATCGTCATCTGCGTGGAGGCATGAACCTCCATTTGCGGACACACCGCGCGCGCCACCAGCGCAATCGCGGGGTCCTGGACGATGAGCGCGTCCACGCCGGCTTCGGCGATGCGGCGCAGGATGTCCTCCACCACCGGGAGCTCGGGCTCGAAGACCAGGGTGTTCAGCGTCAGATAGGCGCGTGCGCCTGCGCGGTGTACGAGCGCCAACGTCCCGGGCAGGGTGGCGAGCGAGAAGTTCTCCGCGCGGGCGCGTGCGTTGAACCCTTCGTCCAGCCCGAAATAGATGGCGTCCGCGCCACTGGCGAGCGCGGCCCTCATCGAGTCGAGGTCCCCAGCGGGGGCGAGGATTTCGGGGCGGCGGCGGGTCATGGCGCGACCTCTAACATACGGCCCCCGGTTCCGCTGTCGGCCCGGCGAACGTCATGGACGCAGTGCGGCAGGTTTGTTCAAGTCCCCGCCCGGTTGCTTCCACAGGAGACGGGTCCAAATGGCTGATGGCGTGTTCCGGGACGGGCTGCTCGCGGGCAAGGTGGCGTTCATTTCTGGCGGCAGCAGTGGCATCAACCTCGGCATCGCCGAGGCCTTCGTGAAGGCGGGCGCCAAGGTGGCCATCAACGGCCGCAACGTGGAGAAGCTCGAGGCCGCGGTGAAGGGGCTTCAGGCACATGGCACCGCCATGGGCGTGGCCGCCGACGTCCGGGACTTCGCCGCGGTGGAGAAGGCCCTCCAGACAGTGCGCGAGGCCTACGGTGAGCTGGACGTCGTCGTGTGCGGCGCCGCCGGCAACTTCCCCGCGCCCGCGCTGGGCATGTCCTCCAACGGCTTCAAGGCCGTCATGGACATCGACGTGCTGGGCACCTTCAACATCAGCCGCGCCGCCTTCGAACACCTGCGCAAGCCGGGCGCGTCCCTCATCAACATCTCCGCGCCCCAGGCCTATCTCCCCATGGCCATGCAGGCCCATGTCTGCGCCGCCAAGGCCGGCGTGGACATGCTCACCCGCGTGCTGGCCATCGAGTGGGGGGGCTCCGGCGTGCGCGTCAACTCGATTACCCCCGGCCCCATCGACGACACGGAGGGCATGCGCCGGCTCGCCCCCAGCGACGAGGGCCGCGACAAGCTCGCCCAGGCCCTGCCGCTCCAGCGCTTCGGGAAGAAGCAGGACATCGCCCAGCTCGCGCTCTTCCTGGCGTCGGAAGGCTCGTCCTACATCACCGGCTCCATCATGGTCTGCGACGGCGGCCAGTCCCTGCTGGGCGGCGGCGCGCTCATGGCCGCGCTCGGCATGTAGCGGGCCGCGCCTGACGGGACATGGGTCACGACAGCCCCGTGGGGTTCCACCCGGGATGCAAAGCTCTGGTGGGGGTCTACGTGGTGAAGGGACTTGTCTGGTAGAAGGCACTGGGACCTCGCGAGTGCTCTCTTCCGTGCGGGGTCCGTTCGTTCCCGGAGCCGCTCATGTCCCGTTGTCCTCTCGCGCTCACCCGGTTGCTGGGGTTGGGCGTGCTGTGCCTCGGCGTTGCGCTGATGGGGTGTGGTGACAGCGCCACGCCGCCGTTCCCCCCACCAGCGAAGTCCCTGCCCGACGCGGCGCTCTCCACGGTGCAGGTGGACCGGGTGGAGCAGGTGCTGGCGGACGGCGTGGACCGGGTCACCATCACCGTGACGGTGCGGCAGAAGGACGGCTCGCCCATGGAGGGCCGCACGGTGCGGGTGGAGGTCTCCGGCGACGGGAACACCGTGACGCAGCCGGCGGACCGGACGAACGCCCAGGGCGTGGCGACCGCGTCCGTGGTGTCCACGCGAGGCGGCTCGAAGCGGGTGACGGCCTCGGTGGATGCCGAGGGCGGCGCGGTGGTGCTGGGCTCGCGTCCCGTCGTCGGCTTCACCGTGCCGCGGGCCTCGCGGCTGGCCTTCGCGGCGTCCTCGCTGTCGGCCCGGGCCGGTGCACCCATCGGTGGACTGGACGTCGAGTTCCAGGACGCCGACGGCCGCCCGGTTCCGTCCATCACGGGCGAGGTGACGCTCTCGCTGGCCGCCGGCCCGGGTGGGGCGTCCCTTGGAGGCTCGCTCCGGGCTCAGGCCGTGGACGGCGTCGCCCGCTTCCAGGAAGTGGTGCTGACGCGCGCGGGCCTGGGCTATCAGCTCAAGGCCGAGGCGACCGGCGTCGAGGGCGCCGTCAGTCCTTCGTTCGACGTGACGCCGGCCGCCGCCGCCACCGTCGAGGTGACGGGGCTGCCGCCGAACGCCATCGCGGGCTCCTCGCATGATGCGGAGGTGACGGTGCGTGACGCGTTCGGCAACGTCGCCAGTGGCTATCGCGGCACGCTGAGCGTGCAGTCCTCGGACGCCACGGCCACGCTGCCGGGCGGGCACACCTTCACGGAGGCGAACGCGGGCCGCTTCCGCTTCACGGGCATCACCCTGCGGCGGGCGGGCACTCAGCGCGTCGACGTGCAGGACGCCGCGCAGGCGGGTTTGGCGGGGCGCCAGGACGTGCGCGTCACGGCGGACCGGACCGCGGCGCTGGCCTTCGCGCGCGTGCCCTCGCATGCGTCCGTGCGCGCCGCGCTGACCGCCGTGGAGGTGGTGCTCCAGGACGCGCATGGCAACCGGACGCCCGTGGGCGCGCCCTCGGTGACGCTGGCCCTGGTGTCCGCGGGCGGCGTGCCCTTGCGCGGCGTCACCGAGGTGGCGCCCGTGGAGGGGCTGGCGTCGTTCTCCAACGTGCACGTGGAGACGGAGGGGCGCTACCAGCTCCAGGCCACCGCGGAGGGACTGACACCCGCCACGAGCACGGACATCGACATCATCGATGACGTGGACCCCGCCATCCCTGTCCTCGCCGCGACCGCGGCCACGCCCGACGGCGTCACGGTGTCCTGGACGGCCGTGGGTGATGACGGCGACCAGGGACGGGCCGCGTCGCAGGCCCTGCATTACTCGCTGAGCCCCATTGAAACGGACGCGGACTTCAACCAGGCGACGCCGGTGGCCGGCCTGGGCGAGCCCGCGGAGGCTGGCACACAGGAGGCCGCCGTCCTCACGGGCCTTCAGCCTGGCACGAACTACCACGTCGCGCTGCGCGTGGCGGACAACCAGGGCAACGCGGTCCGCTCCGCCAGCTTGATGGTGCAGACGCAGGTGCAGGGCGTCACGCGGCTCGTCTTCTCCCAGCAGCCCGTGGATGGTGACGCGGGCGACACGCAGCCGGACCTCCGCGTCTCGCTGCTGGATGGCGACGGACAGGTCGTCACCACGGCCACGTCGCCGGTGACGCTCACGCTGGAGGATGAACCCGGGTTCACGCCGTTGCAGGTGGCGGCGGTCGCGGGCGTGGCGACCTTCTCGGGCGTGGTGGTGGAGCAGGCGGGGACGCACCGCTTCATCGCGTCGGCCACGGGACTGGACCCGGAGCCCAGCGACGCGTTCACGATTGAGCCGGGCGACGCCGTCCGATTGGCGCTCACGGGCCTGGTCTCACCGGTGGCCGCGGGCGCCGAGGGCAGTGTGGTGGTGACGGCCCATGACGCCTTCAACAACGTGGCCACGGGCTACACCGGCGCGGTGCGATTCACGTCCACCGACGCCGAGGCGGAGCTGCCGGGCGACCACACGTTCACCGCGGCGGATGCGGGGCAGCGGACCTTCAGCGGCGTGACGCTGCTGACCGCGGGCGCCCAGAGCGTCACCGTGGTGGACACGGCGCGGCCGGAGCTGACCGACACGCTCGAGGTGGAGGTGAGCACGGGGGCTGCCGCCGAGTTGACGCTGAGCGCGCTCCCCGCGGAAGTGGCGGCCGGCGAGGCGCAGAGCCTCACCGTCACCGCTCGAGATGGCTTCGGCAACATCGTCACGGGCTACACGGGTACGGTGCACTTCGAGTCAGATGACCCGGAGGCGACGCTGCCTACGGACTACACCTTCGTTCCCGGGCAGGACGCGGGGCAGCACACGTTCCCGGTGACGCTGGTGACCTCCGGGGCGCGCTCGGTGACGGTGCGGGATGCGGGCAACGCGGGGCTGGCGGCGACGGTGAGCACCCAGGTCCTGTCTGGCCCCGCCGCGCAGTTGACAGTGGAGCTGGCCGTCGCGACGACCCTCGCGGGCGAGCCCGTGGCGGCCACTGTGTCGGTGCGGGATGCACACGGCAACCTCGCCTCGGGTTACCGGGGCACCGTCCACTTCGAGATTCCGGGGGACGCCCAGGCCACCGTGCCTTCGGACTACACCTTCACCGAGTCGGACGCTGGCCAGCGCCTCTTCAATGTGACGTTCGCCGCGGTGGGCAGCGGTCAGCTCGTCGTCACGGACACCCTGACGGCGACGCTGACGGGGATGGCCTCTGTGACGGTGCAGCCTGGACTCCTCGCGGCGTTGTCCGTCGTGGGGCCGACGGAGCCCATTGTGGCGGGCGAGCCCCAGTCCTTCGCCGTCACCGCGCAGGACCGCTTCGGCAACGTCCTGACGGCGTACGACGGGGCGGTGGAGCCCACGTCCACGGACCCGGCCGCCGCGCCGCTGTCGACGTACACGTACACCGAGGCGGACCAGGGCGTGCACACCTTCACCATCACCTTTGAAACGGCGGGTGCGCAGTCGGTGACGTTCACGGACGGCGATGCCGCGGTGGCCGACACGTATGACTTCACCGTGGAGGCGGGCGAGCCCGTGCAGCTCGTGTTCGTCGCTCCTCCGGAGCCGGGCACCGTCCTGGCGCCGCTGACCGAGACGCGGGTGGCGCTGCAGGATGGGTTCGGCAATGTGTCGAATGTCACGGCGCCGTCGGTGACGCTCCAGTTGGTGGGGGCGCCGGGGGTGACGCTGGGCGGCACGTTGACGGTGGCGCCGGTGGCGGGCGTGGCCGTCTTCAACGACCTCACGGTGGACCAGGCGGGCAGCTTCGTCCTCTCCGCGACCACGGAGGGGCCGTCGCTGCCCTCCGTCGACACGATGGTCACCATCACCGACGACGTCGCGCCCGCCGAGCCCGTGCTGAGCGCCAGCCTGGTGGACAACACGACGGTCCGCCTGACGTGGCTGGCCACGGGAGATAACGGCGTGGTGGGCAACGCCGCTCGCTACGAGCTGCGCTACAGCGCCGCGCCCATGGACGCGCAGAGCTTCGCGCTGGCCAGCGAGGTGCCCACGGCGGCGCCACGGGCGCCGGGGCAGGCGGAGGAAGTGATTCACGCCCTGCCGCCGTCCCAGGCGGCCACCGGGTACTTCGGGCTCCGCGTCTTCGACGGAGCGAACAACGGCAGCACCGTGGCGTTCGTCTCCATCGAGGTGCCGGGGCCCTGCGGCGATGTCGTCTGCACGCCGCTCGCGCCGGAATGTGATGAGGATGGCGTGCAGCGTGTCACCTACGCGGAGGCGTGCGTGGTGACGGCGGGCCTGGCGGAGTGCGAGTACACGCCCACCTCGGAGCTCTGTCCGGGCCAGGACGGCGTCTGCTTCGAGGGCACCTGTGCCACGGCGCCCGCGCCCGTGGCGGGTGAGTTGGTCATCAGCGAGGTGATGCACCGCCCGGATGCGAACACCACCGAATACATCGAGCTGACCAGCACCGTCGACGGACCGCGGGACATCGCGAACCTGCGCATCCGCTTCGACGATGGCGCGGGCAGCGAGACGGACGTCAGCGTGTTGACGACCGGGGACCGGCCGCTCATCGTTTCGGGGCGAGGCACCTTCGTCCTCGCGAACAACACGGAGGTGGCCACCAACGGCGGCGTGGCGGCCCAGTACGGCTACGGGAGCACGCTCTTCGAGCTTGGCCATTCGGGGCACCTCTTCGTCGAGATGGGCGCCACCGTGGTGGATGACGTGGCGTACTCGGCGTCCTTCCCGCAGACGACGGGGCGCTCGATGAACCTGTCGTCCGTGGTGGTGGGGACTCGGGCCAGCCAGCACGCCTGGTACTGGTGTGATTCAGAGGCGCCGCTTTCGGGCGGCGGACAGGGCACGCCGGGCGGCGCCAACGCGTCCTGCGGCGTGGAGCTCACCGGCCCGGTGGACTACTGCGCCATCCAGTATCCGAAGTCCTTCGCCACGCCCATCCAGGCGGGCCAGGCGGAGGCCGTCTACAGCCAGTTCTACGAGCCCCAGGTGAGCACCCGGAACACGAACGGCAACGACGGCTTCCCGCACCTGGTGGCGGAGCTGGGCTACGGAGCCGACGCGGCCTCACCGGAGTCGTGGACGTGGGTGCCGGCGCAGCCGAACGCGGGGTACGCCACGCCGGGCAACAACGATGAGCTGGTGGCCCCGCTGAACATCGCGGCGCCGGGCAGCTACATCTACGGCTTCCGCTATCGCTTTACCCAGGGACCCGAGTCTGCCCAGGCGTGGGTGTACTGCGACCAGGACGGCGTCGTCGCGGAGGCGAGCACGGGTAACTACGGCACGGTGACGGTGGTGTCGCCGCCGCCCGTGGCCAACCACGTCGTCATCAGCGAGGTGAGCGGCGGCAACGGAACCGGGACCGCGGCGACCGATGAGTTCATCGAGCTCTACAACCCGACGGACTCCGACGTGGACATCAGCAACTGGCAGGTGCAGTACAAGTCCGCGACAGGAGCCGCTTACGCTGGCGCCGGCACCGTCACCATTCCCGCCGGGACTGTCATCCGCGCCCATGGGTACTTCCTCCTGGGGGGCAGCAACTACAGCGGTTCCGTGGCGCGGGACCTGGCCTATTCGTTCGACGCATCGGCGTCCACGACGGGCGGAGGCCACATCCGCATCGGTCCTGGCCTGACGACCAACGTCAATGACGTGGCGGTGGACAAGGTGGCGTGGGGCACCGGGAACTCGCCCGAAGGCACCGCGGCGCCCTCTCACCCCGCGACGGGCGGCAGCTTGGAGCGGAAGGCCCTGGACACCTCGACCTCCGCCACCATGGCGGAGGGCGGCGCTGACGCGTCCTTCGGCAACGGCTGGGACTCGGACAACAACAGCGCGGACTTCGTCACCCGGGCCGTCCGTCAGCCACAGAACTCACTGAGCCCGACGGAACAGCCGTAGCCGGGCGCGAGCACCGCGTGTCTCACGGAGGCCGCCGGGCGTGCATGCGCCGGGCGGCCTCTTGTATTTCCGCCGCCAATCCCTGCTGCTCCCCGGCGTCCGGCGCATTACCTTTGCGGCCGTACCTTCGCCGTCATCACGTCCAGGAGCAGACTGTGTCAGAGAGCCAAGTCCCCGACGCCGCCCGCCTCGTCACCTGCCCACCGGGCGAATTCACGCGCGCCGGTGAGGAGGCCATGGCCGCCGCCCGAGCGGGAATCGCCCAGCTCAAGGCCCTCCGTCCCCCCTACGTCACGCGCGAGGTGCTGGAGCTCTACGACGAGGCCACGGCCGCGCTCGACGACGCGGGGGCCCGCGCCAGCGTCGCCCGACATGCGCACCCGGACGCCGCCATGCGCGAGGCCGCCGAGGCCGCAGAGCAGGCCCTGGAGACGCTCGGCAACGACATCCGCATGGACCGGGGCGTCTATGACGTGCTGGCCGCGCTGGATTTGTCCGGCGAGGACTCCGCCACGCGCAAGTGGATGGAGAAGGTGCTGCGGGAGTTCCGCCGCGCGGGCGTGGACCGGGATGACGCCACCCGCGCCCGGGTGAAGGCGCTCCAGGAGGAGCTGGTCCGCATCGGCCAGGAGTTCAGCCGCAACATCCGCCAGGACACGCGCACGGAGGCGCTGTCGCCGTCCGCGCTGGAGGGGCTGCCCGACGACTACGTGCGCGCCCACCCGCCCGGTCCGGACGGCAAGGTGCGCATCACCACGGACTACCCGGACATCGTCCCCTTCATGACGTACTCGCGGGATGCCCAGGCCCGCGAGCAGATGTGGCGCGTCTTCCGCCAGCGCGGCCACCCCGCCAACGCGGACGTCCTGCAGCGCATGGTGTCCCGCCGGAACGAGCTGGCCACGCTGCTGGGCTACCGGAACTGGGCGGCCTACGCGACCGAGGACAAGATGATTCGGGACGAGCGGGCCGCCTCGGACTTCATCGAGAAGATCGCCGCAGCGTCCGGCGCGCGCATGGAGCGCGACTACGCCACGCTGCTGGAGCGCAAGCGCCGCGACGTGCCCGGCGCCGAGCGCGTCAACCCATGGGACCAGGCGTACCTGGAGGACCGCGTGAAGGCGGAGCAGTACGCCTTCGACTCGCAGGTGGTGCGGCCCTACTATGAGTACACGCGCGTGAAGCAGGGCGTGCTTGACCTGACGGCGCGCCTGTTCGGCGTCACCTACCGCCGCGTCGCGGACGCGCCGGTGTGGCACCCGGACGTGGAGGCCTACGACGTGTTCGAGGGCACCACGCTGCGCGGGCGCTTCTACCTGGACATGCACCCGCGCGACGACAAGTACAAGCACGCGGCCCAGTTCACGCTGACCAGCGGGAAGTCGGGCCGGCGGCTGCCGGAAGGGGTGTTGGTCTGCAACTTCCCCCGTCCCGGAGCGGAGCCCGCGCTGCTCCAGCACAGCGACGTGGAGACCTTCTTCCACGAGTTTGGCCACCTGCTGCACCACATCTTCGGCGGCCACACGCGCTGGGCGGGCGTGTCCGGCGTGCGCACGGAGTGGGACTTCGTGGAGGCGCCGTCGCAGATGCTGGAGGAGTGGGCGCGTGACACCGTCAGCCTCCAGACCTTCGCCAGGCACCACCAGACGAACGAGCCCATCCCCGCGGACGTGGTGGAGCGCATGCGCCGCGCGGAGGAGTTCGGCAAGGGGCTGTGGGTGCGCCAGCAGATGTTCTACGCGGCGCTCAGCCTGGAGCTGTACCGGCGCAAGCCGGAGGGCGTGGACACGGTGTCGCTCGTGCGCGAGCTCCAGGGGAAGTTCACGCCCTTCCCGTACGTGGAGGGCACCTACTTCCACCTCTCCTTCGGCCACCTCGACGGGTACTCGTCCAACTACTACACGTACATGTGGTCGCTCGTCATCGCGAAGGACCTGTTCACGGTGTTCCAGCAGAAGGGGCTGCTGGCCCCGGAGCCCGCCCAGGCCTACCGGCGCGCGGTGCTGGAGCCGGGGGGCTCCGACGACGCGGCCCGGCTGGTGAATGCCTTCCTGGGGCGCGACTACGACTTCCGTGCCTACGAGGAGTGGCTCAACCAGGCGGCGTGACGTTCCGTCCGCGCTTCAGTTGCGCCCCCACTGCCGGGGGCGCGTGAAGCGGAAGAGGCCACTGGCCTCCTCCTGGGCGATGACGTCCGCCTCGGCGCCGAAGTATCGGGCACGCACCTCCTGGAGCCGGGCCTCCAGCGCCTCGCCGGAGAGCGTCCGTGCCAGCGCCGTGCGCTCCGCCATGTAGCGGAGGCCCGCCTCCCAGCGGGCCTCCCGCGTCTGGTCCAGCGCGTCCCAGCGCCGCAGCGCTTCGTCATCCAGCCCCAGCTCCTGGCGCACGGTCCACAGGCTGCGCGCGCGTTCGGCCGGTGTCATGCCCGTCAGCTCGCTTTGGATGGAGGGCAGCGCCAGGAAGCGGTTCATCGTCTCCTGCGGATGCCGGGCGAGCTGCGCGGGTGCCCCGTCTCCGTAGACCTCCCCCAGCCGCGCCTTGTAGGCAGCCAGCTTCTCCGGAAGGGGCAGGTCCTGCCGCGCGTCAATCACCTGGAGCGCGTCCACCAGCGCCTGATGCTTCAGCTCCGAGGCCCAGAGGCGCTGCGCGGTCTCCTCCCCGAAGAGCCGGTTGCGCGCATCCCAGACGGCGGAACGCCGCTGCTTCGAGTCCAACCCGCGCAGGTAGGCGTCGTTGTCCTTCACCCACTTCTCGTAGTCCAGACGGTCGCGCAGCAGGGCGGCCAGCGCTTCGTACTGACTGGGAAAGGCTTTGCGAAGGAAGGTCTGGAGTTCTTCTCGCCACCGGTCCGGCGAGCGCGTCTGGAAATACCGCATGAGCTGCTCCAGCATCCGGAGCTGGACGGACGGTTCATGCAGCCGCGAGCCGAAGCGCTCGAGCAGTGAGAGGCGCAGCAGCTCCCACTCCGCGTCCAGGGACTCCGCCGCTGGGGCGGCTGCGTTGACGGCGCCTGGCATGGGCGGACGGCTCGCCGGGGCGCCCACGGGTGTGGGAAGGCCGCGGCCCTGGGCCCTCGCGGTGTCGGGTGAGGGAGGCACGCCAGACGTCTGTCCCGTGGGGATGAGTCGCCATCCCACGAGCAGGGCCAGGATGGCGGCACTCGTCCCCAGCACTCGGTTGGCTTGCAGGCTCATGCCGCCGAGTCCTCGGACGTGGCGGCTCCAAGGCCAATCGCCCTCCAGTCCCTCGCGCGGCACAAGGGGACTCGGCTGTTCGCTGAATCGCCGCGGACACGACGGATGTTTCCCATACAACGCGGATGCACAGCGAAATTGTATGGTACTAGGCTTTTGCGGTAATTCTGATTATTCTGCTTAAAGTCAGTGTATGACCCTTGGGGCCAGGCCTCATGTCTGGCATTCAAAAAGGGAAGACACCATGAAGAAGGCGATGACCTTGTTTGCCAGCGTTTCGCTCGGATTCCTCATCAGCGCGTGCGGCGGGCCGGAGCTGGAGGATGCTGACGGTTCGACGCTGACCACGGCGGAGCAGGCCATCTGTGAGGGCTACGCTCCGGGCGCCGTGTGTACCTTCAAGTGCACCAGCACGTCCGATTGGACCTTCGTCGGTGGCGTCGCCTACGGCCAGTGCCAGAGCGTGGCGAACCGCATCTGCGGACGCACGGCCTACGGCGCCTGCTGGAGCCGCTGAGCCCGTCCCAGCCTGAGCTCAGGGCCACCTTGCCCGCGGGCGCATCCACCACCATGTCCTTGGTGAGGAAGCGGATGCGCCCGAAGTCACCGCGAAACCGCGCCGCGAAGGCCTCACGCACCTGCGCGAGGCCCCGGCGCTGCTTTCCGTCATACGTCTCGTACAGGGCGTCTGGCGTGAACTCCGCCATCACCGCCTCTTCCGGCGCCGTCACCGGCCAGGAGGGGAGGGGTCGCGGGCCCTGTGCTCACGGCTCCACCGGCGTCTGCTGGATGCGCCAGATCTCCTCGGCGTACTGCTTGATGGTCCGGTCCGAGGAGAAGATGCCGCCGCGCGCCACGTTGATGATGCACTTGCGCGCCCAGCCGTCCGCGTCCCTGTAGGCGTGCGCGACCTCCTCCTGCTTCGCCATGTAGGACGGGAAGTCCGCCAGCATGAGGTAGCGGTCCTCCTCCAGGAGGCTGTCCACCAGCGGCTTGAAGAGGTGCTTGTCCTCCGGGGAGAAGAAGCCGGTGGAGATGAGGTCCAGCGCCTCGCGCAGCTCCTGGTGCTGGCCGTACACGTCGCGCGGGCGGTAGCCCTCGCGCTTGCGGGCAATCACCTCGTCCGCCGTGAGGCCGAAGAGGAAGAAGTTCTCATCACCCACCGCGTCGCGAATCTCCACGTTGGCGCCGTCCAGCGTGCCCAGCGTCAGCGCGCCGTTGAGCATCAGCTTCATGTTGCCGGTGCCGGACGCCTCCATGCCCGCGGTGGAGATCTGCTCGGACACGTCGGCGGCGGGGATGATGCGCTCGGCCAGGCTCACCCGGTAGTTGGGGGCGAACACCACCTGCAGGCCCGTGGTGCCCGCGTCACTGTTCACCACCTCGGCGATGCCGTTGATGAGCCGGATGGTCAGCTTCGCCAGGTGGTAGCCCGGCGCCGCCTTGGCGCCGAAGATGAACGCCCGCCGGTGGATGATGGTGGACGGGTCCCTGCGCGCCTTCATCCACAGCGCCACGATGTGCAGCGCGTTGAGGAGCTGGCGCTTGTACTCATGCAGGCGCTTGATTTGGACGTCGAAGATGGCGTCCGGATTGAGCTGCACCCAGCGCAAGTCCCGGATGTGCCGGGCCAAATCTTCCTTGTTGGCGCGCTTCACGTCGCGGAAGGCCTTGCGGAACTCCGGGTCCTCCGCGTGCGCCTCCAGCTTCGTGAGCTGGTCCAGGTCCGTGGCCCAGCGCTCGCCGATGCGGGACGTAATCAGCTTGGACAGGCGGGGGTTGCACCACGCCAGCCAGCGGCGCGGCGTCACGCCGTTCGTCTTGTTGTTGAACCGCTCCGGGTGCATGGACGCGAAGTCCGTCAGCACGTCCCGGCGCAGCAGGTCGGTGTGCAGCGCCGCCACGCCGTTGACGCTGTGGCTGCCGACGACGGCGAGGTGGGCCATGCGAATCTTCTTCTCGGCCCCTTCCTCCACCAGGCTCATCCGCTGCATCTTCTCCTGGTCGTACGGGTAGCGAATCTGCACCTGCCGCAGGAAGCGCGTGTTGATTTCGTAGATGATTTCCAGGTGGCGGGGCAGCAGCCGCTCGAAGAGCGTCGCCGGCCACCGCTCCATCGCCTCGGCCAGCAGCGTGTGGTTGGTGTAGCCGAACGTCTCCTGGGTAATCGTCCACGCCTCGTCCCAGAGCAGGCGCTTCTCGTCCACCAGCACGCGCATCAGCTCCGCCACGCCAATGGCCGGGTGCGTGTCGTTGAGCTGGATGGCCGCCTTGCGGGAGAAGTCCCGGAAGTCGGTGTGGTTCTTCAGGTAGCGCCGGACGATGTCCGCGATGGAGCACGCGACGAAGAAGTACTGCTGCTTGAGCCGCAGCTCCTTGCCGGCCTGGAACGCGTCGTTGGGGTAGAGGACCTTGGAGATGACCTCCGAGTCGTTCTTCTCCACGACGGAGCGCTCGTAGTCGCCCGCGTTGAACAGCAGCAGGTCGAACTCCTCGGACGCCCGCGCCTGCCACAGCCGCAGCGTGTTGACGGTGTTGTTGTGGTACCCCGCGATGGGCGTGTCATACGGCACGCCCACCACCGTCTTGCCGCCCACCCAGCGCGCCACGGGGCGGCCATCCGGCCCCTGGTGGTGCTCCACGCGCCCGAAGAAGCGCACCGGCACCGCCTTCTCCGGCCGGACGATTTCCCACGGGTTGCCGAACTTGAGCCACTCGTCGGCGCGCTCCACCTGGTACCCGTCGACGATGTCCTGCGTGAAGATGCCGAACTCGTAGCGGATGCCGTACCCCATGCCGGGGTAGGCCAGCGTGGCCAGCGACTCCATGAAACACGCGGCCAGGCGGCCCAGGCCGCCGTTGCCCAGGCCCGCGTCCGGCTCCATCTCCAGCAGGTTGGTGAGGTCCACCCCCACCTCCTGCATCGACTCGGCCGCCGCTTCGTACATCCCCAGGTTCAGCAGGTTGTTGCCCAGGGCCCGACCCAGCAGGTACTCCGCGGACAGGTAGTAGGCGCGCTTGACGTCCTTTTCGTAGTACGTGCGCGACGTCTTCACCCACCGGTCCGCCAGCCTGTCCCGCACCGCGAGCGACAGCGCCATGAAGCGGTCATGCGGGGTGGAGGACTCGTAGTTCTTTCCGCGCGAATAGCGCACGTGGTCGAGGAAGGAACGGCGCAGGCTGGCCGCGTCGTGCCCGACGCGCCCGCTGTCTTCGGTCTGGGCCGGCTGGGCGGGGCGGGGCTGCTGGGAGGCGGAGGCAGGAGGGGCCATGTCGCTGGGTATCTCTGGACGTAGATGCTGCGGGTTCAGGGTTTCGCGGGCCCCGGGCTTTCCCGGGTACGCGAAGGTGCGTCAGGCTAGCGCAGCCGTGTCTCGCATCGCACCGGTAAAGCGCGGCCTGGCCCCCTGGGACAGCTCACCTGGAAGGGCGGCGGACTGCCTGTCGGTGGATGGCGCGCCAACCCGGAGACGGATTGATGTAGAAATCAATCCGCCATGGGTTTTCCGCAGAACGACCTCGAACAACGGTTGGCCATCATCCGTCCCGACGACACGGTGCGCGGGCTCGTCTTCAACGCGGTGTTCAACCTGACGGAGAAGAAGCTGGGCGCGGACGCGGCCACGCGCCTGCGTGAGCCCTTCTTCAAGCGCTCCCCGGTGGACTTCTTCTCCTATCCGGCCGTGGACGCCCTGCGCCTCTTGTACGCGACGTCGGAGGCGCTCACGCCCGTCTACGGCTCCATGGAGGACGCGGTGCGGGCCTGCGGCGCGGCGGCCGTCACGCACTTCTTCCAGTCCACGGTGGGGCAGACGCTCAACCGGCTCATCGGCAAGGGCGACCCCAAGCGGCTCCTCTCCCACGCGCCCACCGCGTACTCGACGCTGGTGAACTACGGCCGGCGCGAATTCGCCGTGCTGGGAGACAAGCAGGTGCGCCTGGCCTTCCACGGGGACATGCAGCCGGTGCAGTACCACGAGGGCGTCTTGCAGGAGGCGCTGAGCGTCGTCGGCTGCAAGAGCCGGGTGGTGGGCACGCCTCGCGGCGTGACGGGCGCTGACTACGTCATCACCTGGGAGTAGGCCCGCGTCACGGCATGGCCGCGGCTTGCCCGGCGACGGCGGCCATGGACACGGCCTCCATCTGCCCCGTCAGCTCCTGCGCCTTGGCGAGGAAGTCCGGCAGCAGCTCCTTGGGCAGCGGGTCCGCGCGGGGGTACTGCTGGTTGAGCGGGTTGGTGTACCGGCCGTTGCGCTTGAGGCCGAAGTGCAGGTGCGGCCCGGTGGAGCGGCCGGTGTTGCCGGAGTACGCGATGATCTGCTTCTGCCGCACGCGGGTGCCCGCGCGGACGCCTTCTCCGAAGCGCGACAGGTGCATGTACTGCGTCTCGAAGCCGTTGGCGTGGCGGATGACCACCATGTTGCCTGCGGCGCCCGCGTAGCCCGCCTGCGTCACCGTGCCGTCCGCCACCGCCCACACCGGGGTGCCAATGGGGGTGCCGTAGTCCACGCCGTTGTGGGCCTTGAGGTACTTGAGCACCGGGTGGAAGCGCGAGCCGAAGCGGCTGGTGACGTTGGCGTACTTCAGCGGCGTCTTGAGGAAGGTCTTCTTCGCGCTGGCGCCCTCCTCGTTGAAGTAGTTGGGCTGCCCGTCCGGGAGCACGTAGCGGTACACCTTCTTGTTGCCCACCAGTCCGCCCGCGTACGTCGCCGCCAGCACGTCGCCGTAGCGCAGCAGGCGGCCCTTGGAGACGAACTTCTCCACCAGCGCGCGCGCCGTGTCGCCCTTGCGCACGTCCCGGTAGAAGTCGATGTCCCAGGCGAACACGTCCGCCAGCACCATGCCGATGGCCGGGTCCTCGCCGGCGTCCACCGCCGCCTCGTACAGCGACGACTGGATTTCCAGCGCCACCACGGCGACCTGCTTCTCCACCTCGATGGCGCGCTTGCTGCCCACGTACTTCTCGCCGTCGCGGCGGACCTGCCACTCGTCCACCATGCTCTGGCGGTAGTCGAAGAAGTCCAGCTCCCCGTCGCGCATGACGAGCCGCAGCTGGTCCCCCACGCGCGACTTGCGGAAGTCGAACACGCCCTCCAGCGCGGAGATGACGGCGGCCACCTGCGCGTCCGGGAGCTTCGCGTCGTGCAGCGCCTGCGCGAGCGTCTGGCGCGGCTCGATACGGCGGTTCTTGATGACGTAACGGACGGCGGCTTCGGACGTCGAAGCCAGCAGCGCGGCGGCCAGGCAGAGCAGGGGAGCGATTCTCATGGGGCGGCGGCCGAGTGTAGTGGACACCCTGGCGCTCGCCCAGCGGAGGACCGGGAAATTTCTCAGGCCTGGCTGCCTGGCTGCTTGAGCGCCGCCAGGGCAGGGCCGCTCAGAGCTCCACCTTCCGCTCGGAGTGGGTCTGCCCGTCGAAGCGCAGCATGGCGCCCTTGTTGTCGTACCGCGTGAGGATGTTGACGGGCCGGCGCCAGAGCGACTGGAGGTTGCGCAGCGTCTCGCGCGCGTAGTCGCCCTTGAGGTCCTGCCCGTCGTGGCGGTGCGCCAGCAGGAGCTCGCTGCGGTTCTCGAAGTTGCCGTCCACTACCTCGATGATGGGCTGGCCGAAGTTGGTGAGCCCCTGGAGGAGCTTGTTCTTCACCTTCTTGAACTCGCGGTCCAGAATCTCCCACGAGTTGCGCTTGTCGTTGAAGCCGTACACGAAGAGCTTCTGCTCCATCGCGAACTCGGGCGTCAGGAACGTGTCGATGAAGGTGATGTCGTTGTAGTGCTTGCGGACCTCGAAGATCTTCTCGCGGCCCGCACCCAGCTTCTTGTCCCAGGAGCGGCGCGCGCGCAAATCGTCGCACTCGTCCCACTCCTTGCCGAAGCGGCCCTTGTTCCACCGCTCTTCAATGTCCCGCCACAGCTCGATGCCCAGCTTGTACGGGTTGATGGCGCCAGGGCGGGTCCCCATGGTGCCCGAGTGGTGGTCCGCGTAGTCGATGATTTCGTCGTCCTTGAGGGCCCGGCGCGTCATGATGGTGGAGTGCCAGTAGCTGGCCCACCCTTCGTTCATGATCTTCGTCTGGCCCTGGGGCGCGAAGTAGTAGGCCTCGTCGCGCAGAATCGCGAGGATGTCCGCCTCCCACGGCTCCAGCGGCGCCTCCTCCAGGAGGAAGAGCAGCACGTCGCGCTGCGGGCGCTCGGGGAAGTTCTTGGCGCGCTGCTTCTCGTCCTCCACCTTCTTGCGCTGGGAGTCGAGGAACTCGGACGGGTTGATGTAGCCGCGCATGTACTCGCGGCCCACCTTGAAGCCCTCCACGCGCTCGTTGGCCTTGAGCTCGTCCTCGGCCTTCTTCGGGTCCGGGTTGCGCCGGATGTGCGGCGCGTGCTGGTCGATGAGGTTCTCCAGGCTCAGCGTCCGGTCGATGAAGTCCTCGACCTTCTCCACGCCAATCTTGTCCACCCAGCGCCGCACCCGCGTGGCGTGGTTGGCCATCTCATCAATCATCCGGCGGTTGGTGTGCCGGAAGGAGAAGTTGTTCTTGAAGAAGTCGCAGTGGCCGTAGACGTGGGCCATGACGAGCTTCTGGTCCACCTCCGGGTTGCTCTCCATCAAGTAGGCGTAGCAAGGGTCGTTGTTGATGACGAGCTCGTAGATTTTGCTCAGCCCGTACTCGTAGCCCTTGGCGAGCTGCTCGTACTCCATCCCCCAGCGCCAGTGGGGATAGCGGGTAGGGAAGCCGCCGTAGGCGGCCACCATGTTCATCTCGTCGTAGGACACCATTTCAAAGCGGGTGTCGAAGAAGTCCAGGCCGAACTCCTTGGCGTAGCCATGGATTTCGTCCCGGAGCGCGGCGAGGCGAGGGGTGAGGCTCTTGGGCATCGGGCAGTCGCTCCGGTGGGAAAGGCCCGCTGAAGTCAGCGGCCCTTGCCGAGGAAGTCCTTGATGGACGCGTAGATGGCGTCCTTGTCCGCGATTTCGCTCAGCGCGACGTTGGGCGTGTCCCCCACCGCCTCGCGCAAATCCTTGATGAACTGGCCGCTGCCGTAGGGAGACTCCACCTGGCCGTAGGCGAACTGGTTGACGTTGGGCAGCACGTCGCTTCGCAGCATCTCAATGCACTGCCGCGTGTCGTCCGCGCTCCAGTTGTCCCCGTCGCTGAAGTGGAACGGGTAGATGTTCCACGCGCTCTTCGGGTAGTCCGCCAGGATGATGTCCCGGCAGAGCTTGTAGGCGCTGGAAATCATCGTCCCGCCGGACTCGCGGGTGTGGAAGAACGTGTCGCGGTCCACCTCGCGCGCCACCGCGTCGTGGATGATGTAGCGCGCCTCCAGGCCCTTGTATTGGTGGCGCAGCCACGTATCGAGCCAGAAGCTCTCGATGCGGACGATCTCCTTCTGCTCGTCACCCATGGAGCCGGACACGTCCATCATGTAGATGATGACCGCGTTCGTCTCCGGCAGGTCCTGGAGCTTGTAGCTGCGGTAGCGGCGGTCCTCGCGCGTGGGGATGATGACGGGCCGCGCCGGGTCATACGTGCCAGCGGCGATCTGCCGCCGCAGGGCCTGCTTGAAGGTCCGCTTGAAGTGCCGCAGCGACTCCGGGCCGGTGGTGTTGACGCCGGTGTAGCGGATCTTCTGGGTGATGATGCGCTCGTTCTGCCGCCGCTCGATGTGGGGCAGCTGCAGCTCCTCGCCCAGAATCTGGGCGAGCTCGTCGAGCGTGACGTCCACCTCCAGGGCGTGGTCGCCTTCACCCTGGCCAGCCTGCTTGCCCTCCCCGGGCTCCACCGCCCCGGGGCCGAGCTGCTGGCCGACCTCGCCGTCACCCTGTCCGACGCCACCCTGTTCCTTGTGGCCGTACTTGAAGCGGGGGATGTCGATGAAGGGGATGGGGATGGAGATGGCGTCCTTCCCCTTCTTCCCAACCATCTCGCCCTTCTGCACGTACTTGCGCAGGTTGGCTTTGATCTTCCCGCGGACAATCTGTTTGAAGCGGGAGTGGTCCTGGTGGATCTTCAAGGTCACGGCGGCTCGCCCCTCTCTAGGTGTTACTCCTTCGCGTCGCCGCGGGCGAAGATGCTGGCCACGAAGTTCAGCACGTCCGTGGAGCAGATCTCGCAGTAGCCGTAGTTCTTCATCATCCGGTCCTTCACCAGGTCGATCTTCTCCTGCGTCTCCTTGTCGACGACGGAGGACACCAGGTTCTTGAGCTTGATGCTGTCCTTCTGGTCCTCGAACAGCTTCAGCTCCAGCGACTTGTGGAGCCGCTCGTTGGTCCGGTAGTTGAAGGTCTTCCCCTCCACCGCGAGCGCGCCGATGTAGTTCATGATTTCGCGGCGGAAGTCGTCCTTGCGGGTATCGGGGATGTCGATCTTCTCTTCAATGGACCGCATCAGCCGCTCATCGGGTTCCTCGTAGAGGCCGGTGTACTTGTTCTTGACCTTCTCCTTCTGGGTGTAGGCCTTGATGTTGTCGATGTAGTTGCCGCACAGCTTGGCGATGGCGTCCTCGTCCGCGGAGATGGCGCGCTGGACCTCGTTCTTGACGATGTCCTCGTACTCCTGCTTCACGGACGTGAGCAGCTCCTTCATCCCCTTGCGCGTGTCCTCGTTGTTGATGAGGGAGTGCGTCTTGAGGCCGGCCTCCAGCTCGTTGAGGACCATGAAGGGGTTGATGCAGCCCTCGCCCTTGTCGCTCACCAGGGCGTTGGAGATTTTGTCCTGGATGTAGCGCGGGGAGATGCCCTCCAGGCCCTCGCGGTTGCTCTCCTTGCGCAGCTCCTTGATGTTGTCCTCGGTGAAGTTCGGGAGCGTCTTGCCGTTGTAGAGCTTGAGCTTCTGGA
This sequence comes from Myxococcus sp. SDU36, assembly GCF_030168875.1. Classification (NCBI taxonomy): domain Bacteria; kingdom Pseudomonadati; phylum Myxococcota; class Myxococcia; order Myxococcales; family Myxococcaceae; genus Myxococcus; species Myxococcus sp. SDU36. Next base: position 4,665,643 of record NZ_CP077414.1, on the reverse strand, counting down.
GCAGTGACAGGTTGTGCTTCTTGGGCTCCTCCAGGCGCGTGAGCACGGCCCACATGGCGGCCATCTCCAGCGTGTGCGGCGCGATGTGCTTGCCCTTGATGGCGCGGGAGTTGAAGTCCTTCTCGTAGATCTTCACCTCTTCGGACAGCTTGGTGATGTACGGGACGTCAATCTTCACCGTGCGATCTCTCAGGGCCTCCATGAACTCGTTGTTCTCGAGCTTCTTGTACTCGGGCTCGTTGGTGTGGCCGAGGATGACCTCGTCGATGTCCGTCTGCGGGAACTTCTTCGGCTTGATTTTATGCTCCTGCGACGCGCCGAGCAGGTCGTAGAGGAACGCGACGTCCAGCTTGAGCACCTCGACGAACTCGATGATGCCGCGGTTGGCGATGTTGAACTCGCCGTCGAAGTTGAAGGCGCGCGGGTCGGAGTCGGAGCCGTACTCGGCGATCTTCCGGTAGTTGATGTCACCGGTGAGCTCGGTGGAGTCCTGGTTCTTCTCGTCCTTGGGCTGGAAGGTGCCGATGCCCACGCGGTCCTTCTCGCTGAAGACGAGCCGGTTGACGCGGATGTGGCCTATGACCTTGGCGAAGTCGCCCTGGTACTGCGTCATCAGCTCCTTGAAGACGAAGCGGCAGGCGGGGCACAGCTCGGAGCCATCCGGAATGGTGTAGCCGGACTCGGGCGGAGAGATCTCGGCGTAGACCTTGGCGCGCCACTCCCGGGGGATGAGGTTGAGCGGCTCCTCGTTCATCGGGCACTTCATCTTCTCCTTCACCGGGACGCCGTCCGCGCCCTTCTTGTCGGTGAGCCAGGAGAAGGTGTACGCGGCGCCCTCCGGCGTCTTGGAGTAGTCCTCGGTGCCCTTCTTCAGCAGGCGCGCGATGGTGGACTTGGACGAACCTACGGGGCCGTGGAGGAGGATGACGCGCTTCTCGGTGCCGTAGCCCTGGGCGGCGGACTTGAAGACGTTGACCAGCTTCATGAGCGGGACATCGAGCCCGAAGATGGCGTCACGGCCGCCGAACTTCTCGTCACTGAAGAAGTGGTAGCGGATGAGCTTCTTCTTGTTGTCGATGTACTCCGTCTTTCCGTGGCTGAGGATCATGTCGTAGATCCTCTGGAAGGCGGTGCGGGTGACCTTGGGGTTCTGCCGGACGATTTCGAGGTACTCCTCGAACGAGCCTTCCCAGTTGAGCTCCGCGTAGGTCTTCACGTCCTGCAACGCGGCGATTCTGGAGACCCACGAACCCTTCTCAGCGTCCTTCATGTCTCTCCCTCGGAGCCCACCCGGGGACGCGGAAAGCCGCGCCGACAGGGGGCCAAAATGGTCAACCTGGAGGGCATGACTGCCATTCCACACCCACCCCGACGAGGTCCCAGGCACGACTGCCCTGCTGCCCCTTCGGGACCCCGCCGCGGAGTGGGACCGCGCGTTACGCTCGTGTCAGGGGTGGGACGCCCGGAGGCGCACCCCCTCCACGGGGTGAAAAGGCCTCTTGATTATAAGGGTCCTCGCCCACGGGGGTAGGCGCACACCGGCTGCACGAAGGGTAGTGAACGCCTGAACGGTCATCTCCTCGGCGCACGGCAGGGGCGATGCGCGGGTGGGTTGTGGGGCAGCGTGCCCTTTCACTCCACATGTCGGCGCGGAGCCTTCACGGACGAGGCTGGCGTCGCATGCGCGAAAGCAGGCGAGCGGCCGTGCGGGAGGGGGCGCGTGGTGCGCCGAACGCGCGTCCGCGAGTGGCCGCGTCACACACGTCACGGCGAGGCGCGACAGTCACGCCATGCCAGGGGTATGGGGCATGCGGGAAGGCAGCCCGTCGCTGGCGCGCTTCGCACGGGATGAACCGCGGCACGGCGCAGGGGCGTCGGCGCGGTGCAGCCCTTGCTTCACTCGCGGGGTCTCCCGTTCTGGACGGCGCCGTGCGCGCGCACGAGAGGACGGTCTCTGAGCATGGCGTGTGCAATGGGGCGCGGCTTCTGTCCTTCCCAGGAGCCTGCTGATGCCCGTCCTGCTTGTCGCAACCTGTCTTCTCGTCGCATGGGGCCAGGCAACAGTCCCTCATGCGGAGGGAGACGTGGTGGCGACGGCGTTGCTCGATGCGGGGCGCGCACCCCGCCGCGCGCTGCGGTTGGCGCAGCGGCCAGGGTGGGGCCAGGGCATGGTGGTGTCGATTTCTCCCGAGGTTGAGACGGTGCTGGGAGTGGGGGCCGACCGCGAGCTGCGAACGGAGTACGGCCCCGAGGTCTCGGTGCCGCTGTACGTGGAGTGGCAGGCGGGGGCGGGGAGGGGGCAGGCGCGTTACCTCGTGCGGGTGGGGCGTCCCGAGGTCCGCGCCGTGGACGATGAGGGGATGGAGCCCGCGTGGCGGTTGGCGGAGGAATTGGGCGCGGTGAGTGGCCGGGACGGAGCCGTGGTGCTTTCCGACCGGGGGACGCGGGTTCAGGCGTGGCTGCGACTGGCGCCCGGGGCTTCCGCGGCCTTGAGCACCCTGGTGCGGGCGGCGTTGTCCTCGGACTGGCTCGTCACCCCGCGGTTTCCAGAAGCGCCCGTGGGCGCGGGAGGGCGCTGGGTCGTGGCGCGAGCCCTGGAGGGAGGGCTGGCCGTCGTCACCTACGAGTTGGTGAAGCTGGATGGCGCCCGCGGCCGGGTGCGCTTCTTCCTCCAAACCCAGGGAGCGGACGGCCCTCCAACCCCCAAGGCCGAGGGCGAGCTGCGTTTCGACCTGAGCCGCCCGTTCCCCGAGCGACTGGAGGTCCTCTACACGTCACGCGCCGAACTGGGGGCGCGGGGCTCCCGGCGGCTGGAGGTGGTCCGCCGCACGCGGGTGACGCTGGAGTCCAGCAGCCCCCTGGCCCCAGCGCACCCTGAAACGATTGCAGCCCCCTGGCTATCGGAAGGGGAGCAGGTTCGCGCACCGTGAAATCGGCCGCGCTCTCCGAGCAAGGGAACAATGGGCGTTGGCTTGGCTTTGGGCCGTGCCTGCGTATCCTGCCGCGCGTCATGGCCACTGCCCCCACACCCCTCTCCGTTTCGCCTCCCCACGCACCTGGCCTGTCGGCGGTGCCTGCCCCTCAGCACGAGCCAGGCACCCGGCTGCTCGTCGGGCTGTTGCTGGTGGCGGCCCTGGTGCCGCGGCTGGGCGTGTTCTTCGTCAACGAGAACCTCTTCGGTGACGCGGTGGTGCGCACGGAGTTGGCGGAGCGCTGGCTGCGGGCGCCGCACTTCATCACCGCTTACGGGGACGGGGCCTACCAGTTCGGTCCGCTGCACATGTACCTGGTGGGCGCGGCGCTGTCGGTGTTCGACCGGGAGGTCGCGGGCCGCGTGGTGAGCCTGCTGTTCGGCGTGCTGTCGGTGGTGCCGCTGTTCGCGCTGACGCGCCGGCTCTTCGGCTGGCGCGCGGGCGTGGTGGCCGGCCTGTCCTTCGCCGCGTGGGGCATGCACATGCAGTTCTCCACCACGGCCTGCAGCGAGGCGGTGTCCCTCTTCTTCATGCTGGCCACCTTCGCCCTGTACGCGGAAGGCGTGGATGAGAACCGCTTCCTGCCCCTGTTCCAGGCGGCGTTGATGCTCAACCTGGCGTGCGCGCTTCGCTACGACGCGTGGATGTACATCCCGCTGCTCACGGGGGCGTTGTGCTTCAGCAGCCAGGACAAGGTGGTGTCGCTGACCCGGGCCGTGGGCTTTGGCCTGGTGTGCCTGCCGTTCCCCCTGTTGTGGATGCAGGGAAATGAGCTGATGCACGGCAACCCGTTCTTCCCGGTGGTGGCGGTGGAGGACTTCCACCGCAACTGGGTGAAGTCGTCCCTGGGGGAGGGGCTGAACGTACGCTGGCGGTTGCAGCAGCTGGGGTTCTGGCCCGGCATCGCCCTGCTCACGCTGTCGCCCCTCGTGGCGCTCCTGGGCATGACGGGCATGGTTCGTGCGTGGCGCTCGCGTCCGGACACGCGCTGGCTGGTGGCCGCGGCGGTGCTTCCCGCTGCCTACTTCACATTCCGGGCGGCGGTGCTGCTGACCTTCGTTCCGCTGGGCCGCTTCACGGTGACGCAGGTCGCGCTGGTCCCCGTCTTCGTGGCCTTCGGCTTCGCCGGGCTGGTGGGGGCGCGTGGAGGCCCCGTGCTGCGCAAGGCCCTGGCGGGCGTGACGGCGCTGGTCGCCGTGGCCGTGCCGGTGGCGATGGGCATCTATACGTTCCGTGCCGACGGGCCGCTGCAGGCCACGATGCGCCCCATCAGCCCCACGTCCACGAATCCCGTGGCGCTGATGCAGGTGGCGAAGTTCCTGAAGGCGGAAGTCGCCGCCAAGGGGGGGGCCGCCGCGCTCGACATCGACCCGAACTACATGGACCTGCAGCTGGCCTTCTTCTCCGGCCTTCCCGAGGAGCGGCTGGCGCGCGTGCGCTGGGACACCTTCCGCCAGCGCATGCGGGAGGCCCGTCCGGAGGTGCTGGTCCGCTTCGACGGTGGAACGCTGGCGAAGGACGCGGGCGTGAAGCTGGAGGAGCGCTCGCTGGTGCTGGACGGCGTGGCCTACCAGAAGCTGGATGGCTTCACCGCGCCGCTCCACGTGTACCGGCGTCAGCCGTAGCGCGGGGACCTGGAGGGGCCCTCCAGCCCGCTCAGGGCTCCGAGTCGTAGTCGTCGGGGTGGTAGTCGGTATCGGGCGGCCGGCGGGCATCCAGCCACCCTTGGAGGATGAACTGCGCCGCCACCTGGTCGATGACCTCCCGGCGGCGGGCCCGGCTGACGTCCGCCTCGAGCAGGGTCCGCGTGGCGGCCACGGTCGACAGCCGCTCGTCCCATAGCTCCACCGTCACCCCCAGCGAATGGGTCAGGGTGTCCGCGAACTTCCGGGACGCCTCGGCGCGCGGGCCCTCGCTCCCGTCCATGTTGAGCGGCAGGCCCAGCACGACGTGGGTCACCTCGTGTTCGCTCACGACGGTGGCCAGCGCCGCGAGGTCCGCCTTGAGCGACGTACGGCGAACGGTGGTGACGCCTTGGGCCGTGAGGCCCAGGCCATCCGAGACGGCCACTCCAATGGTTTTGGTGCCCAGGTCCAGGCCCATGGTGCGCATGCCGCGGAACTTAACCGCAATCCTTCGTCGTGGACCGCTCCGTCCGCGCCTGGGGACGTGCCCCCACCTCGGTGAGCGCTAACCGCCGGAATTCGCTGGATGCCTCCCACGCCCACGGACGGCACCGCCGCTGCAATCCAGCGGACGACTGCGCGGCGTCCACTTCAACCCCGTCGCGCGAGAGGGTTCATGCTCGACTTCCTCAAAGGTGCGGCCAACCTGCTGGCTGGCCCCATGTCCACCGCGGTGGAGTTCGCGGGCAACGCGCTGGGATTGCCGCCGCTCATCACCAACTCCATCAAGGCCGCGGCGGGGGTCGCGACGGGCAACGTCATGCTGGCTGCCAGCGGCGCCATGGGCGTGGCGCAGGAGCTGTCGAAGAACCCGCCCGCGAAGACGGAGTACCACGCGTCCTCCTCGGGCAGCTCGAAGGCCGGCAGCGGCTACGCGCCCTCCGCGTCCTCGTCGCCCATCCTGAATCCGGGCAGCAGTCCGTTGGACCCGAAGATGCTCGACTACGCGGACGCCCTGAAGGTGCTGGAGGCGAACTTCCAGCAGCTGGACCTGCTGGATGGCACGAAGAGCGGCTCGCTGTCGAAGAAGGACCTGCAGCGCATCTCCACGGACTCCAGCCTGTCACCTCAGCTGCGGGACGCGGCCCGCTTCATGGGGGAGAACACGGCCCTCTTCGAGCGGCTCGACCGGCAGGGGCCGCTGGCGAGGATTGGCGTCTTCTCGCCGCTGTACAACCTCGACACCTTCTCGGTGAAGGACCTCCAGCGCGAGCTCAAGGCGGTGGACGCGGAGTTCGCGCGGTATGGCCGGCCCGTGCGCCCTGGAAGCGGTGGCGCGACGCCTCCGGCGCCTGGATGCACGCCCGGCGGTGGTGGCACGCCGGTGCCCGGCACTGGCGGCACGTCCGGCGGCGGTGGCTCCACGCCTGTGCCGGGCAGCCCGCCGACCTCGACGGCGAACCCGCTGGACCCGGACTTCCACGAGTATCACGACGCCTTGCGCGTGCTGAGCGCGAACTGGGACACCTTCGACACCGCGGTGGGGGCCCGGGACAACGTGCTCACGCGCGACAACCTGGAGGCCATCCTGAGCAGCCCGGCGGCATCGTCGACGCTGAAGCGCGCCGCGCAGTTCTTCAAGGACCACCCCGCCTACTACGACCGGCTGGAGATGGCCGCGGGCGTGGGTCCGCGGGACGGCATCGTGGGCCGGCCGGATGTCACGGCGGCGCTGCGCCAGGCGGACGCGGCGCAGGCGTCCTCCGGAACGCCGCCCGCGAGCGGCGCTGGCGGGAGCCGGCCGGTGGGCGGCGCTTCGTCGAGCGTGCGGGGCATCGTCGACAACCCCAACATGAGCATCGAGGACAAGATTCAAGCCATCCTGATGTCCATCTCCAGCGACACGGACGAGGAGATTCTCGACGTGATGGAGCAGATGGCGAACGTGCGCGACCAGCGGGCCTCGCTGGGCACCGGGGAGTCGGACCGGAAGGCGGGCGCGAAGCTGGAGAGCAGCATGCAGGAGCTGGAGCTGCGCCTTCAGCGGCTGGTGGAGAAGCGAAAGGCGATGTTCGACCTGATGAGCAACATGTCCTCGAAGTTCCACGAGATGGCGAAGACGGCCATCTCCAACCTGCGGAGCGCCTGAGCCGTCATGGGACGCATCATCAAACACGAGGGAGCGGTGGCCATGCGGATGCAGCGCGGCGCGGTGCAGGGCTTGAAGGCGTTCGCCCGGGGCGAGGCGACGTGGGCCGAAGTGGAGGGGATGACCTTCGAGGAAGCGAAGGCCATTGCCCAGGTGGGGTGTGACCTGGCGGCGGCGGGACGTCTGGAGGAAGCCCGCATCCTCTTCGAAGGCCTGGTGGAGGGAAACCCGAAGGACGCGGCGGCGCGGGCGGCGCTGGGCACCGTGTACCAGAAGCTGGGCAAGCTGGACGACGCCATCGCCGAGTACAGCGCCGCGCTGGAGCGTGAGCCCGACAACCCGGTGGCGCTGGCCAACCGTGGCGAGCTCTACCTCCGCAGGGGCGAGCGCCAGGGCTTCACGGACTTGGCGAACGCGGTGGAGGCGGACCCGCATGGCGAGACGGCGGGAGGCCGCCGGGCGCGGGCGCTGGTGAAGGCCATCACCTTGATGGCGGTGGAGAAGCTGAAGGAGAGCGCGCAGCCGTAGCGCCGGAGTCGGGGGGAGCAGGGCCACCCGGCTGTCGGGGAGCGGCGGGGTGGAGGCAGTCGGCGGGTGGGCGCTGGGAAGAGGCGTGGCCGGAAGAGGAGGGGAGCGCCCACCTGTCGACCGCTGTTTCAGGGCGTGGGGAGCGAGGCAATCCGTTCGCCGATGGGCGGATGGCTCATGCCCTTGAGGACGACCCAGCGGGGGGGCGCGGGGTCCATCTTGTTGACGCGCGCGGCCTTCACCAGCATGCGCCGGAAGGCGTCCACGTCCCCCGTGAGCCGCAGGGCATAGCGGTCCGCCTCGCGCTCCCGTTCCCGGGAGAAGGCGCCCGAAATGGGCCTGGCCGTCAGCACGAGGAGGAAGAAGACCAGGGAGATGAGGGGCAGGTTGCGGATGTCCGCGAAGTGGGGGGCGCCGAACCAGCCCCGCGACGCGGACAGTCGCAAGAGGCGGTCGAGCGCGAAGAGCAGGGCCACCAGCACCAGCGATGAGGCGATGCGGGCGGGCCACTTCGACTCGTTCACATGGCCTGCTTCGTGGGCCACCGCGGCCAGCACTTCGTCCTCGGAGAGCTCCTTGAGGATGATGTCATTGAGGACGATGGTGCGCGTGGGGCCCTGCCCGGCGAAGTAGGCCTGCAGCCGGCGCGAGGAGACGGAGGTCTCCTCCACGAGGACGTCGGCGAAGGCGATGTCCGCCTGCTCCATGAGGCCCACGATGCGGGTGCGCAGGGGGCCGTCGGGCAGCGGCTTCTGGTCGAAGAAGAGCCGGCTGCGGTACGGGTCCAGTGCCCCGGAGACGAGGAGCAGCAGGGCCACGGGCACGCCCAGCACCAGCCACCATTGGCGCAGCTTGCGCGCCAGGCCGAACATGCCGATGACGAGCGCGCAGATGGCGGAGGACGCCAGCAGCTGGGCCTTGAGCATGTCGTAGGCGAAGGTGGCGGGCGTCTGCGTGGACATGCCGTGCCGGTGCTCCAGCGTGTAGCTGAACCACACGTCCACGGGCAGGTAGATGAGCGACACGACCAGGTCCGTGAAGAGGGCGAAGAGCACCGCCGCGCCCCAGCCGGGCTCGCCCCACAGCCGCTCCATGGCGCGGAAGAAGGCGCGGGTGACTGGCGCCGTCCGGAGGAAGCCGAGCCGCCGCTCCAGGCCCGCGGCGGCCGCCACGGCCAGGCGGTGGAGCGGTTGGACGAGGACACCCAACATGAGCAGCATCAGGGCCAGGTTGGCGAATGGCCCCACCGCGGCCCGGATGTAATAGGGCCGGTGGAAGGCGTGAATCTCCGCCAGTTGCTCGGGCGTGAAGAGGGGCTCCATGGAAGCCCCAGGCTACGCCGCGCGCCCCCGGCCTGCCCAGCCAGGGGGGCTACCGCGCTCAGGTATGGGGCTCGGCCTCGGAGGAAGACGCCGTCGACGCGGGCTCGCCCTCCGCGTCCGCCAGCAGCAGGGCCTTCACCTTGGCCAGGCTCTCACGCGTGCGGTCCACGAAGGTGCTCTGCGAGCCGATGCGCTCGGCCGTCTCCAACGTGCGCTCGTAGATGTTGATGGACTTGGTGAGCAGCACCCGAATCTTCTTCCGCAGCTCCTGCCGGTAGATTTGGGCCTCGCTGGCATCCAGCTCCGCGGGGGCGGGCGAGTTCACCATGTGCTCGTAGAGGTTCTCGTACAGCGAACCAATCTGCGTGCCCGCGGCGGTGGCCCAGTAGCCGTTGCCCACGCGGATGGAGCGCAGGTAGTGGCCCTGCGCGGACAGGAGCAGCTCGGCCTTGTAGTTGAGGTCCTGGGCGAGCGTGTCCGCGCCCTTCGCCGGGTCCAGCTTCACGCCGTCGTAGTGGAGCCGGTACAGCTCGCCGATGAAGAAGTGGGCCTGAGCGGGGAAGTAGTCATCCACCTCGCCCTTGTCCTCCAGGGCGTCATAGGTGGAGAGCGCCTTGCGTAGGGTGACCTCGGCGGTCTCCGGCGAGCCGCTCTCCAACTGGCAGATGCCCTGCTGCACCTGCGCTTCGAGGCGGCGGTTGAGGGGGAGGTCCTCGCGCGCGACGATGATGCCCAGCAGCTTCGAAGCCTGTTCGTAGCGCTCCAGGTGGTAGTCCACCTCCGCCACGCGGAAGGCCGCGTCCAACGCGTCACCCTGGCCCTTGGCCGGGTCCGACAATTCGGAGAAGCGGTGGCCGGCCTCCTCCCACTCCTTGAGGCGCTGGTGAGCCAGGCCCGCGTTGTAGAGCGCCGCGCGGCGGTGGCGGCTGTCAGGGAAGAAGTCCACGAGCCGGCCGAAGTAGCGGGCCGCCTGCTGGAAGTCGTTCGCGGCGAAGGCCGACGTGCCGCCCGCGAAGAGCTCCTCGTCGTTGAGCTTGTCCAGCTCCAGGTCCGCCGTCACCGTCACCGCTTCGAAGTGGAGCTCCTGCTTGGGCGCCTTCGCCTGTGGCTCCTCCCGCGCGACGGAGCCCGTCGTCCGGCACCCGGATACGACAAGGCCCAGCGCGGCCATCCACCACCACCGGCTGACAGGCTTCTGCTTCAGCGCTCTCCCGTTCACCACATCCTCCTCCTGGACCGGCTCCCCCTCCCGGACAGCGCCGGGCGCCGCGGGGTTCCCTGCCCCGTCACCGGGCACGCCAGCTTAATGCGCCCGGCCCGCGCGCGCTTCCCCGGCCGCCTGCTTCCCGCGGACGGCTGGACTGAAGAAGTGCGGCGTTTTCGCACAAGCACCGTGCGAAACAGGGAAACGCGGCGGCGGGCCCGAAGCATGTGGGCCCCTGGCCGGGGTCAGCCGAGTGTCTCGTCGCCCACCAGGTAGCGTCCGGTACGCCACAGGGCGGAGATATCGTGCACATCCATCGCGAAGCGGGGCACCTGGATGATGGGGACCCCCGGACAGGCGGCCTGGAGCTGGGCGATGCCGGTGTGGTCCTGCTCGGCCATGATGTGCTGCTCGCGCAGCGTCTCTTCCACCTTGGCGCGGCGGCTGGGCGTCAGCGTGGCCGCGTCCGCCCACAGCGCCTCCGTGGGCATGGGGTGCACGCGGTTGACCACCAGCGACACGACCTCCATGCGGTGCTGCTTGAGCATCTTGTGGAAGTGGATGGCCTCGTCCATGCGCTCGGGGTGGGGGCTCGTCACCAGCACGAAGCCGGTGTTCGGGTCCTCCAGCAACTGGCGCACGCCCCGGGCGCGCTCGCGAAAGCCCTCGTTGAGCGAGGAGATGGCGAGCATGAAGTTGGAGAGCTCCTGGAGCATCTCCGTGCCGGTGAACCTGGCCAGGCCCCGCATGACGTAGCCGCCGCGGTTGAACAGGGACATCCCCAGCTTGCCGGCCTTGAGCGCCGGGGTGAGGAGCCACTTCGCCGCGTCATTGTCCAGGAAGTCCAGCACCCGGTTGGGCGCGTCCAGGAAGTCCAGCGCGTGCGCGGTGGGCGGCGTGTCCAGGACGATGAGCTCGTAGTTGCTGCTGCGGCGCAGCTCCCACAGCTTCTCCATGGAGATGTATTCCTGGCTGCCCGCCAGGGCCGTGGAGAGCGACTGGTAGAAGCGGTTGGACAGGATGCGCTCGCGCTGCTCGGGCGAGGCGACGCGGGTGATGAGCTCGTCCCACGTCTGCTTCATGTCCAGCATCATCGCGTACAGCGGCGCGCGGGGATTCACGCCCAGCGGCTCCAGCGCGGTGGCGGGGACGGGCGTCTCCGCGTTGCCCAGCGCCGTGAGGCCCAGCGAGTTGGCCAGCCGCCGCGCCGGGTCGATGGTGCACACCAGGCTGGAGCGCCCATCCACTGACGCGCGCAGGGCCAGGGCGGCCGCCGCCGTCGTCTTGCCCACGCCGCCGGAGCCCACGCAGATGAGGACGCGCTTGCCCGCAAGCGCGGGCGACAGGGCCGTCGTGCTCACGCCGCCCCCGTCACGAGAGGTTCGAGGTGCGCCATGACCTGTTCAATCGCCTTGCGCCCGAACTCGGGCGTGAAGAGCCGGGGGACGGGGTAGACGGGCGCATGCAGGTTGCGCTCCAGCTTCGTCCCGGCGAGCACCGCCTGCGCCGCGCGGTCGTGGTGCGCCTGGGCCACGGCGAGCAGCTCCGGATGGCCCCCCAGGGCCTCCAGGTCCGCTTCGGTGAAGCGCTCCGGGAAGGACTGGTTGAGCACCGCCGCGTGCGTGCGCAGGCTCACCTTGTCTCGCAGCGCCGCGTGCAGCTCCAGCGCCTCGTTCACCGGCATCTCCTCGGGGAGCGCCACCAGCACGGCGGCCGTCACCGCCGGGTCCACCAGGAGGTCGCGCATCTTCTGGGCCTCGCGGGCCATGGGCCCCGGCGGCACCGTCTGAATCAGCACCTGCGGCACGCTGAGGAAGGAGATGGCGTGGCCGGTGGCCGGCGCGTCCATGATGACGGTGTCGAACCGCCAGCGCCCGTCCGGGAGCTTCTCCTGCAGGTGGAACATGATTTTCCCCAGCAGCACCAGCTCCTGCAGGGACGGGATGAAGCGGAGGAACTGGCGCACCAGCCGGTTCTCGAAGACCGTCTTGTAGAAGGTCTCGAAGCGGAGAACCATGAGGCCGTACTCGCGCATGGCCTCCTGGGGCCGCACGTTGACGGCCCAGAGGTTCTGCTCCAACTGGGCCACTTCGGGCCCGGCTTCGGGACGCCCCAGGAAGCGGCTGACGCGCTCCTGGGTGTTCACTTCGCACACCAGGGTGCGCTTGCCCGCCCGCGCCGAGCGCAGGGCCAGCGCCGCCGCGACGGTGCTCTTGCCGACTCCGCCCTTGCCGGAGACGATCCACAGGCGCTTGTCGAGTAGTCCGGCCATAGAATGAGAGCGGCGAACCGTAGGAATCGTGTTCACGGGAGTCAACGCGTTTGGCCTCGGCTTGTTGCGCTGCTTGACACGTCGCGTTGCCCCCTCGCAGAGTGCGGCGTTTTCTTCAAGACTTCCAGACGGCCCGGCAGGGCTTTGCTCGCGAGGACGCGTGTTTCCATGCTCAAGAACAACCCGGTGATGAAGAAGCTCGTGGAGACGGGCGAGGAGCGCATCGGCAAGCTGGCGCAGCAGCTGCTGTCGAACGAGAAGTTCGTGTCGGCGGTGCAGACGCTGGTGTCGCGCTCCCTGGCGGCGAAGGGCACCCTGGACAGCGCGCTGCGCACGGCCCTGTCCGCCGCGAACCTGCCGTCCACCGCGGACCTGGAGCAGCTTCGTTCGAAGGTGGACGACCTGGAGCGGCTGCTCTCGTCCGTCGAGGGCAAGGTCGACACGCTGCTGGCGGCGAAGTCCCCGAAGAAGTAGTCCGCGCGTGAGGAGTGCCCAGGCATGAGGCGCATCGCGTTCATCAATGAGAAGGGCGGCACCTGCAAGACGACCCTGGCGGTGAACACCGCCGCCTGGCTGGCCAAGGAGCGCGGCCTGCGGGTGCTGCTGGTGGACCTGGACACGCAGGGCCACGCGGGCAAGGCCCTGGGCGTGGACGTGCGTACCTTGCCTCGCAACGTGTTCCACCTGCTGACGGACGCGTCGGTGCGCTTCGAGGACGTCGTCCAGCGCTCGGCCCTCGAGGGCCTGGACGTGCTGCCCGCCTACAAGGAGATGGCGGACTTTCCCGTCGTGGTGGCCGCGGATGAACGCCGGGCCCACCGGCTGGCGGACCGCCTGCGCGCGGCGGACGCGGCGGGCTATGACGCCATCGTCTTCGACGCGCCGCCCTCCATGGGGACCACCACGCGCAACATCCTGGTGGCCGCCACCGAGGTGGTGGTGCCGGTGGCGCTGACGTACCTGGCGCTGGACGGCTGCGCGGAGGTGGCGGACACCGTGCGCCAGGTGGGCGAGGCGGAGGGGCGGCCGGACCTTCGCGTCACGAAGGTGGTGCCCACGCTATACCGGAAGACGGCGCTGGCCACGGCGATTCTGGAGCGCCTGAAGGCCTACTTCCCGGACGCGCTGGCGGCCACGCCGCTGGGCTACGACGTGAAGGTCGACGAGGCCCAGAGCCACGGGCAGACCATCTGGGAGTACGCGCCGCGCAGCCGGGGCGCACAGATGCTGGCCGCCATCGCCGCGGAGCTGCACGGAGAGCCCGCCCCCAAGCGGAGGCGGGCCTCACAGAAGGCCTGACGCCGCGCGGCTACTCCTGCTTCGGCGGGCTCTTCTGCTGCTCGGCCTGCTCCAGCTTCTTCTCCAGCTCCTCGAGGCGCTGGGTGAGCGAAGCCATGTCGCGGCCCAGCGCGGGCAGGTTGCCGGTGAGGTTCTCCACGACGTGCTTCACGCGCTCGTCGATTCGCCGCTGCCACTCCTCGAAGGCGCGCTGGCTGGCCTTGAGCAGGTCGGCCGGGCTGAGCCCTGCCGCTGCCGCGGCCGCGGCGTCCGCGGTGGTGGTGTCCTCGGTGGTGGCGGCGGGGGCCTCGGGCTCACCCTCTGCCCGGGGGGCGTTCTCGTCCCGGCGCAGGAGCTTGTCGAGTCGGGACTCGGCCTCCTCGCGGATGGAGGCGACTCGCGGGGAGACCTCCTTCTGGATGAACCCGGAGATGGACTCGCCGGGGTGGCGGATGATTTCCCGCAGCACCGACAGCGGCATCTGGTTCTTCTTCTTCTCCTCTTCGAAGATGATCTGCGCGAGGGTGACGGAGGTCAGGTCCTCTTTGGTACGATTGTCGACAATCCGTACCTCGGTGCCCTCCTTGATCATCGCTGCGATCTCATCAAGGGTGACGTACCGGCTCTCCACGGTGTCGTAGAGCTTCCGGTTCGTGTACCGCTTGATGATCTTCGGCTCCTTGCTGGGAGCGTCTGCTTGCTCAGCCTCGCTCATGTGTCTCTCCGCCCCTTTTTGGGCTCGACATCAAGCCACGTGCCCCGCCTGAGTCTCGCAGGGGCGTTTCTCGTAGCAGAGGGGGTGGGGGCGAGCAAGCAACGTGAACCCGGCTCGCCGTGTCCACCCCGTCGTCCTATACTCGTGCTTCCAGCCGGGCCTGCTGAATGATCGTCAAGTGTGAGCGGTGCCAGACGCGGTTCAAGATCCCCGACGAGAAGGTGACCGAGAAGGGGGTCAAGGTCCGCTGCACCAAATGCCAGAACACGTTCCGGGTCACCCGCGAGGCCGCTGCCGGCCCTCCGGGCGAGCCGCCAGCCCCCTCCTCGGGCGGGCAGGTGGACCCTTTCGCTCAATTCGGGGTCGCTCCAGACCCCACGTCCGTGGACGTCACCAAGCCGGGCTACTTCGAGCTGGGAGTCGAGGCGAGCAGGCCGATGCCTGCACGCCCCCCGCCCCATGCGTCGAACTGGAACAGCATGGACGGGGACCTGGGCTCGGAAGACGGTGTCTTTCGGGAGCCCACGCGAATCACGTCGCTGCCGCTGCCTCCCGCCGCGCGTCCGCCCGAAGCGCCGGTGGGGCGCCCGCCACCGCCGGGCGCCTTCGTGGTTCCTGGGACTGAGCGTCCAGGGCGTCCACCCGCCGCGGCGCCCGCGCCCCCCGGTCCGGGGAGCGCACCTGCGCGAGCGGCGGGGGCCCGAGGTGCGGGTGGCCCCGCTGGCATGGAGGACCGCTCCGTGCCTCCTGTCCCCGAGGCTGCCGAAGCCCCCGTGTCCCCGGCGAGCGCTCGCCGAAACGCCGCGCCGCCGGTGGCCGACCCGTTCTCGGAGCTCCTGGGGCCGTCTTCGCCCGCCGAGCCGTCGGCGTCCGCGAAGGCGCTCGGCCGAAGCGCGGTGACGCCGCCGCCAGCGGGCGCGCCCGTGGGAGCCACGGCGCTCGGGACGGTGCGCCCGGGCGCTGCGCCGCCCGTTTATGATGGGGACGATCCGTTCGCGTCCATCGACATCGATGATGCGGCGGCGATGCCGTCGACGGCCACAGGCGCGCCGCCACCGGTGGAGAACGACCCGTTCGCGTCCATCGACATCGACGATGCGGCGGTTCCGTCCGCGGCACCCGGGCTGCCTCGGCCCGTGGGCAGCGACCCGTTCGCATCCATCGACATTCATGGCGCGGGGCCCGCGAAGTCCGCGTTGCCTTCAGCGGGAAGGAGTCCTCTCGCGGCGGTCGACCTCCACGCCTCGGGGCCCGCGAAGCCTTCCAAGGCCGCATCTCCTTCTGCCGGGAGCGACCCGTTCGCGTCCATCGACCTCCACGCCGACGCGCCCGGCAGCGGGCCTGTTCCGGGCGGGAGTGACCCGTTCGCGTCCGTCGACCTCCACGCCGACGCGCCGGCCGCGATGCCGCCTTCCGCGAATCCCCGGGACTTGTTCGACCTGGGCTCGGATGTGGGCGGGCAGGGCGAGGATTCTGGCCTGCTGCCCACGGACACGGGCCGCGCCGCGCTGTTCGGGACCCCGGACGCCTCCGACACCTCCCTGCTTGGCGATGTCCCCCCCACCCTGGATGACGCGGAGGCCTTTGGCGTCACCCTGGGCCGGGTCGGGGCACCCAGCGGCGTCCAGCGCGAGGTGCTGGACATGGACGGGCTGCCGGCGAAGCCCGTGGTCACCGTGGCCAAGCCCACCGCGCGTCCCGAGGACGTGGGCATCCCGCTGAGCCGCCCGTCGAGCCGCCTTCGCAAGGCGCTGGGCGTCACCGTCAACTTCGTGTTGGCCGCGGCCCTGGTGGCCGTGCTGGGCACGGTCGGCCGGGTGTATCTGAGCGATGGCCGGCTGGACGTGTCGGCCCTGTCGCTGGACTCCCTTCGCGCGCTCTTCATGCCCGCGCCGAAGCCGCTCGTGGCCGTGGATGTGACGAACGGGCTGTACGAGACGCGCGAGGGCCCCTCGCTCTTCTACGTCCGAGGGGACGCGGCGAACCGTTCGGACACCGCCGCCCGCATCCGCGTGCGGGCCGCGCTGTACGACGGCAGCCAGCGCGTGGCCTCCGCGGAGGCGCTCGTGGGCGGGGTGCCCACGCCCGAGGAGCTCTACGGCGTGGGGTCGCTCGACGCGGCGGTGGCCCTGCGCCAGCGCGTCGACGAGGCCGCCGTCTCCGTGGCGCCCGGCGCCAAGGCCCCCTTCGTCGTCATCTTCCCCGAGCACCCCTCGGACCCGGGGGGCTACCGGCTGGAGGTGACACTGGAGCCCGAGCGCTCCAAGACGGCGGAGGCCGGCCCCCGGACGGAGTGAGCCACCATGCCCACGCAGGAGGATGCACGGAGGGTCGCGCGCTTCATCCACGCCTTGAGCGGCGGGGCGGAGGTCCGTCGCAAGGCCGCCGCGCGTGAGCTCGCCTGGAGGGATCCGCTCGACTCCAACGAGCTGGTGGGCCACCTCATCGCCCTCTCGCGCGCGGGGTGGGGGCCCGCCTCCTGCGCGTTGTCGGACTTCATGGCCGCGCTGGCGCAGGAGGCCGAGCACATCCCCCACGTGGAGTCGCTGCGGCGGCTCGCGCACGTCCAGTCGCTCGACACCGTGGCGGACCTGTTCGCCCAAGGCCCCGCGAAGCTGGAGATGGACGCGGACGCCGCCGCCCGCGCGGACGCCAACGTCTTCTCCCAGTCGCTCGGGCACCTGAAGCAGCAGGCCCGCCTGACGCGGGATCCGGACACCCTGTCCCGCCTGGCCACCGTCAGCAATCCCACCGTCCTGCGCAACGTGCTCATCAACCCCCGGCTCACCGAGGAGCTGGTGGTCCGCATCGCCGCGCGCCGCCCGGCCCGGCCCGAGCCGCTCATCGAAATCTGGAAGTCACCGCGCTGGTCCGTGCGCCACGCCATCCGGCGCGCGCTCGTCTTCAACCCCTACCTGCCGCCGGAGACGGGCGCGAAAATCGTCCCGCTGCTCAACACCGCGGACTTGAGGGAGCTCGTCTCGAACGCCGCCCTGCATCCCGCCCTGAGGGCCCAGGCCTCCAGGCTGCTCGCCGAAGGCCATGGGGCAGGGCCCGCGCTGGGGCTCGCGCCCGCCTCACGCATCCCCGGACATCGCGGGCACGACTGACGGGCCGCGAAGCCTGGAGAGGGCAGAGGCCTAGCGGCGGCGCGGCTGCTCGGGCTCGGTGAACTCGGCGTCGGTGGTGCTGCGGCGGCCCGGAGGCAGCGGCTTCGCATCCACCAGGTCCTCGCCGCGCGACGCCTTGCGGAACGAGTACACGAACTTGCCCACGGCATTGCCGAGCTGACCCATGCGGGCGGCCGAGAAGACCACCAGCAGGATGAAGCCGAGGACGATGATTTCTCCGAGGCCGAGGCCCAGCATGATGAGGGCACAGTGCAGCAAAGGGCGTGGGGAGGCAAGCCATGCGTCCACCGCCGCACGCCCGGTTGGACTTCTGATGCACGGCGGCGGCCACCCGCGCAGACTGGAGGGCATGCTCCTGCTTGCCCACCGTGGCGCCAGCGCCGACGCCCCCGAGAACACCCTGGAAGCCTTCGCCGAGGCGGCCCGCCAAGGCGCGGATGGTGTGGAACTGGACGCCATGCGCTGCGGCTCGGGCGAGGTCGTCGTCTGTCACGACGAGCGCCTGGAGCGGCTCGCGCGGCTGCCGTGGGAGGTTCGCCTCACCCCGTGGTGGAAGCTCCAGCGGGCCGACGTCGGCTCGCCGCTGGGCTTCGCGCCCGCCCGCATCCCGCTGCTGGAAGAGGTGCTGGAGGCCCTGCCGCCGCAGTTCCTGGTCAACATCGAGCTCAAGTGCGAGCGCGCCGATGACGGAGGCCTGGCGGAGCAGGTGGCGCGGCTGGTGCGCCGGCGCGGGCTGTCGGGCCGGGCCGTCATCTCCAGCTTCAACCCGCTGTGTCTCTTCCGCCTGGCGGCCGCGGCGCCGGAGCTGCGCCGGGGGCTGCTCATCGACCCGGACAAGTCCTGGGCCCTGCAGGCCTACGGGGTGAGCCCGCTCGTGTCGTCACACTCGGTCCACCCCTTCCACGAGGCCTGCACCCCGGAGCGGGTGGCCGCCTGGCGCGCGGCCGGGATGAGCGTGGCGGCGTGGACGGTGGACGACCCCCAGCGCGCCCAGGTCCTGGAGCGGATGGGGGTCAGCTACCTCATCACCAACCGGCCGGGGGCGGTCCGTCAGGCCCTGCACCCCGCCGCGTAGCGCTCAGAAGTCCAGGCCGAGCGTGGTGTTGAAGGCGAAGACGGCTGGCAGGCCCCGGTCCACGGTGCCGCCGTTCTCCTCGTAGGAGACGCTGCCGGTGCGCGTCAGCGACAGCTCGGCGCCCAGTTGGAGCACGCCGCCGATGAAGCGCACGCCGCCGTAGATGCGCTGGTTGATGTTGCTGCCGAAGGACACCTTCCGGTACGCGGCCGTGTCGACCAGCGCTTCACGCGAGTCGTCACCCGTCGAGTCGTCGAAGCTGCGGTCCGGGTTGAAGTCGATGCGGCTGGACGTCGCGCCGACGAAGCCCAGGTCCAGGCCGCCGTAGGGCGTCAGCGTCACCATGCCGCCCAGCGGGAACTGCTTGCCCACGCCGAAGTCCAGGCCCATGACGGTGAGGCCCAGATCCCGGGCGCCGAACAGCTTCGTCACGTGTCCGCGCACGCCGAAGTCGGGCAGGTAGGTGAAGCCCTCGTTGGCGGCCCACTTCACCTCGCCGGTGGCCACCACCTGGCTGCTCTTCTCCACCCAGCCCACGCGCCCGCCCAGCTCCAGCGAGAAGGGCAGGCCCTTGCGCGCGTGGAAGGAGGGGATGAGCACCGTGGAGGGCTGGTCGTTCTGCGTGGGGATGTTCACGCTGCCGGGCAGCGACACCACGGAGAGCTCCGCGTTGACGGCCCAGGCCGAGTGGCCTGTCGTCTCCGGTGGCATCAGGTTCACGGAGGTGATGGCCGCGCCCATGATGCGGGCGAAGGCCTGGAAATCCGCGTCGGCGGACGCCACTGGGTTGTCGCCCGTGGGGTTGCCGAACCGTGCGACCTGCAGGTCATTGGGCGCAGCGACAACGGACGCGCCTGACGCCCAGGCCGCGAGGGCCACCCACCGACTGAACGTCCGCATTCGAGTCACCGCCTCCAGGGCGCGCGACCGGCCGGTAAGGCGCCCACCGCGCCGGACGCTAACGCCTGCCCGCGACGAGCGTCAACAAAACGGGCGGCCTCTCCCGCGGGAAAGGCCGCCCGGAAGGAGGCGGCGCGCCACAGGTGGGCGCGGGGCGCCTACCGCGGCTGCGGCTTGCTGGAGGGGCTGCCGGTGGGCGTGGCCATCTTCTGGGCGACCTCGGCCGGGCGGCGGCGGATGACCAGCGTGCGGCGGCTGGCGAAGTCGTTGTCCTCGCGCGCCACCACCAGCACGTTGTTGTTGCCCTCCTTCAGCGCGAACTCGGTGGAGAACTTCAGCGTGTTCGGCTCGGCGCCCTGGGGGTCCACGCCCTTGAAGTAGACCTTCTGGTCGTTCACCAGCACGTAGACGTCCAGCAGCCCGTGGGGGTCCGTCACCACGCCGGAGAGCGTGAACTTGTCCCCGTTGGCCACCAGGCCGCCAGCGGCCGGATCCACGTCCAGTCGGATGTCGGGCGGGCGGTGGTTGGTGACCAGGGTGGCCTTCGGCGCGGTGGCCTTGCCCGTCTTCAGCTCCTTCGCGTCCTGGCTGCGCACGAAGGCGAAGCGGTCCTTCTCCAGCGCCACGCGGTAGTAGCCCTTGGTGACCGCCTCGGCGGGCAGCACCGTCGTCCCGCTCAGCTTCGCCACCGCGCGCGCGCCCTGCGCGGGGGCGCCATACAGGTCCACCTTGTCGCCCAGGCGGACAAAGCCCTTCTTCGGCTCCATCGTGGCGACCGCGGCGTCGGTGACGGGCAGCTCCAGCTTCTCCATCACGAACTCCTCGAGCGGCTCGTCGATGATGGCCAGCTTCAGCGGGAAGGTGTTGCCCTTGAAGCCCTTCTTCACCTCCAACTGGAAGCGCGCCGTCTTCGTCTCACCGGGCTTCAGCTCGCCCAGCTTGAAGCGGCCCTTCTCGATGAAGACGTTGGCGTCGCCGCCATTCTTGATTTGCGTGAACGAGTCGAGCGCCGTGCCGGTGCCCGCGTTCGTCACGTCCAGCAGCACGGCGACCGACTCCCCGCGCTGCACGGTGCCGTCGCCGTTGCAGGCGGCGCAGTCGTCGATGACCTGCCAGTTGAAGGCGAAGGCGGGGCGGGGCAGCTCCACGAAGTTGAGCTCGGCCACCCGCGTCTCCGGCAGGGCGCCGTGGTCATCGAAGAAGCGCACCGTCACGTCGTCGCGGCGGCTGGTGAGGTCCTTGGGCAGGCGCACCTTCACCTTCCACGTCTTCTTCTCACCCGGCGCCAGCGCGCCGAAGAGGAACTCGCGGCGGTCCAGGAAGGCGTTGTCGCTCTCCGTCCAGGCGCGCACGCGCTTGAGCGGCTCGGTGCCGCGGTTCTCCGCGGTCAGCGCCATCTCCATCACCTCGCCCGCGGCAATCTTCGCGTCCGGGCCCGGCGTCAGCGCCACGGCCATCTGCACGTTCTTCGGCGTGGGGCCCGCGCTCCAGTCCACGCCCAGCGCGGCGATGGCGGCGTTGATGCGGGACTCTTCCTCGGCGCGCTTCTGGTGGATGAACGCCTTGCCCTGCTTGAGCTGCTCCTTGCGCGTGGTGGCCGGAGCGCGCAGCACGAAGTCGCGGGCGAACTTGACCTCGAAGTCCTCCTTGATCTCCTCCTGGGACTCGGCGTCGAGCTGGTCGTCCAGGTCCTCACCCATGCCGGCCACGTCCACGTCCAGCAGCGGGTCCTTCTCCCCGTGCTTCTTGTCGTTGGCGGCCGTCTTCGGCGCGCTCTTGCTCTCTTCCTTCGGGGCGGCGGCCTGGGCCTGCTTCTCGTCCACCTTCAGGTACTTGAGGCTCTCCAGCGGCTTCTCGCGGTTGAGCACGTCCTCGCGCTTCTTGGCGACGGTGCTGGAGTCCGGGTTTCCGAAGTGCTGGTCCAGGTCGGCCTCGCCCATGGAGCGGCGCGGCGCGAACACGTCCACGCGCTCGTCGGTGGCGCGGGTGGGGACCAGCTGGATGTCCGGGACGATGCCGACCTCCTGGATGGAGACGTCGCCCGGCGTGAGGTACTTGGCGATGGTCAGCTTCAGCGCGCTGTCATCCGGGAAGTCGTACAGCACCTGCACGCTGCCCTTGCCGAACGTCTGGCGGCCAATGATGGTCGCGCGGTCGAGGTTCTTCAGCGCGCCGGCGACGATTTCGGACGCGGAGGCGCTGCCGGCGTTGACCAGCACGGCGATGGGGTAGTTGTCCTCGCCGTCCATGGCGCGCGCGCGCTTCTCCTCGCGCAGCTTGTCGGACAGGCCCACCGTCGCGACGATGGTGCCGCTGGACAGGAACGTGTCGGACACCTGGATGGCCTGCTCCAGGAGGCCGCCCGGGTTGCCGCGCATGTCGAGCACCAGGCCCTTGAAGCCGCCCTTCGCGTCCGCCTGCTTGCGCAGCTGCGTGAGCGCCGCCTCGAGGTCGCGGGTGGTGTTGCCCTGGAAGTTCTTCAGGCGGATGTAGCCCACGTTGTTGGAGAGCATCTTGTGCTGCACGCTCTCGATGGAAATCATGGCGCGCGAGAGCGTCATGATGCGGGCCTTGTCCCAGCCGTCGCGCTCCACGGTAATCGTGATGCGGCTGTCCACCGGGCCGCGCAGCTTCGACACGGCCTCGTTGAGGTCCATGTTGACGGTGGACTCCTCGCCAATCTTCTTGATGCGGTCATCCTTCTGGATGCCGGCGCGGTGCGCGGGCGTCTTCGGAATCACCTTGACCACGGTGAGGTTGCCCTCGCGCATCTGGATGACGAAGCCCAGGCCGCCGAACTCACCCTTGGTGGACAGCTTCATCTCCCGGTACAGCTCCGGGCGCAGCAGCACCGAGTGCGGATCCAACGTGGACAGCATGCCGTTGACGGCCGCGTACTCCACGTCGCGCGTGTCCTCGATGGGCCGCATGTTCTTCGACAGGAAGTCGAAGACGTCCTTGAGCGCGAAGGACATCTTCCACAGCGAGTCCACGTGGGCGATGTCGAACTCGCGCTGCTTGCCGTTCACGTTGACGTTGAGCTTGCCCGTCTCCGCGTTGCCATCCACGAGCACGTCGGGGACGCTCTTCTCGACGTACTCCAGCGAGGCGATCATCATCTCCTTCGGCCTCACCCGCTTCGGGTCGACGTAGTTCTCCTTCACGTACAGGATGACCTTCGTCAGGACGCGCAGGCTGTTGAGGTCGTGCGGGGCCTTCTCTCCTTTGGCGGCGGGAAGGCTGCCGTTCCACGAGCCTGGCCCGGCCTCGGCTGCCCCCATGGTCAGCGGCAAGGGAGCCCGGTCACTGCCCACCAGGGCCCAGGCGCCGAGGAGCACGGCAACGGCTGTGATGCGGCGGAGGAAACGCGGCATTTGGTTCATCCAAGCTGGGGCGCTGTCCGGCACCCCGGGTGTGGCGAGAAGCCTTGAGATTTCGACCGGTTATACCGAGTAGACGAACACTGTAAGCGGCCGGGCAAGCCTAATCACGGGCTCCAGGTGCTTCAAGGCATCGCCTCTCTGCTGGTGAAGCAGAACGTCCCTGGTGGGCATTGCGTTCCCGGTACCCCCGTTTGGACACCCGGCTCGGACGTTTATTTCAACGCAGCGGTAGTGGGCTCTCCAGGAGGGGGCGCCAGCAGCCGGGCCTCGCGCAGCCCGCCATAGAGCAGGGTGCCGGCGACGATGGCCACGGGCAGGAAGAAGGCGTTGAGGATGGGGATCCAGAGCAGCACGTAGATGCCCGCGCCCAGGCCCAGGCACAGCGCTCGGCGCTCACGCAGCATCCGGCGCACCTCGGTGAAGGGATACAGGTGACGCGTCATGGGGGCGGCCAGGTGCTCACCCGCCATCCACGTCATGGTGTACAGGCTGGCGAGGACCGTCCACAGCACGCTGCCCACCCCCGGTATCAGGTGGAGGGGCAGGAGCACGGCCAGGCCCGCGAGGAGGAAGAACAGCCGCGCGAGCGTATGGGCGATGCCGGTGACGAGCCCCCGGAGGAAACCCGCCACGGTGAAGGACGCGCCCGAGCCGCCACCCCAGGTCGCTTCGGTCAGCTCGGACAGGGGGTCCTGAAGCGGGGCCAGCAGCAGCGGCGGCAGCACGTTGGCGCCCACGACCCAGAGCACCAGGCCGGACAACACCAGGACCGTGGTCCACGCGGCCCGGCCGTACCAGCTCTCCGGGCGGGTCCAGACGGATTCCAGGGCGCCGGGGGCGTAGCGCCACAACAGCCAGACGAGCCCCACCAGGGCGGCGGCGGTGACGGCGGCACAGAGGGCGGACAGGAGGAACAGCCGGCGGTCGCGCAGGATGAGGGAGACGGCCCGGCCGAGGAGGCCCATCCCCTGGAAGAAATCCGACAGGCGGGGTTGGGGAGAGATGGGGGGGAGGGTGGAATGTGGGCTCATAAGGGCCAGTGCGCAAATCCGGGCGGGTCTGAAGGTCTAGGTTATATAGGGCGCGCCCATGTCACTCGACCTCAAGCGCGCGGCCTCAGAGCCCATCTCCTCCGTCGACATGCTGTTGGCTGGATTCCGAGCCGCCGAGAAGCCCCGTGGAATGCACCGTCTGGGGCTCGAGCATGAGAAGTTCCTCTACCCGGCCGGCGCCGCGGAGCCCCCCACCTATGAAGGTGAGCGGGGCGTGGGCGCGCTGCTGCACCGGGTGGCCTCGGCGGGCTACACGCCGTTCCGGGAGACGCCGGAGTCGCCCGTCATCGCGCTGCAGCGCGGCGGCGCCACCATCTCCCTGGAGCCTGGCGGCCAGGTGGAGCTGTCCGGGAGCCCCTTCGTCACCGCGCGCGAGGCGCACGCGGAGAACCTGACGCACCTGTCGGAGGTGTCCTCCGCCGCGAAGGAACTGGGCTTGCGGCTCGTCTTCCTGGGCTACCGCCCGTTTGGCACGACGGCGCAGATGCCGTGGATGCCGAAGACGCGCTACCTCATCATGCGCCGCACGCTGCCGGAGCGCGGCCGGCTGGCGCTGAACATGATGTTGATGACGTCCACCGGCCAGGTGTCCCTGGACTGGGCGGACGAGGCGGACTGTGTCCGCAAGACGGTGGTGGTGGCGCGGCTCGCCCCGCTGATGAACGCGCTGTACGCCAACAGCCCGTTGGTGGAGGGCAAGCCGTCGGGTTACCTGTCCTTCCGCAACCGCGTCTGGGACGAGGTGGACCCCACGCGCTGTGGTTACCTGCCCGCGTTCTTCGACGGCTCGTTCTCGTACCGCGCCTATGTGGAGTGGGCGCTGGACGCGCCGCTGCTCTTCCTGCGGCGCAACAACGAGTACCTGTATCCGAAGCTGTCCTTCCGGCAGTTGATGAAGGAGGGCTTCGAGGGCAAGCCGCCCGACCTGAACGACTGGACGGACCACCTGTCCACGCTCTTCCCCGAGGTGCGGCTGAAGACGGTGGTCG
Source organism: Myxococcus sp. SDU36 (assembly GCF_030168875.1). NCBI lineage: Bacteria > Pseudomonadati > Myxococcota > Myxococcia > Myxococcales > Myxococcaceae > Myxococcus > Myxococcus sp. SDU36. The sequence goes on along the minus strand of NZ_CP077414.1, from coordinate 4,641,048 downwards.
AGGTGCGCGGCGCGGACTGCGTGAGTCCGGCGATGACGGGGGCGCTGGCCGCCCTCTGGCGCGGCATCCTGTACGACGCCACCGCCCTGGAGGAGGCCGAGCGCCTGCTCCCGAAGCTGACCTACGCCGAGCACCTGGCCTTCCATGACACGGCGCGGCGCGAGGGCCTGGGCGGCCGGCTGGGTTCGCGGGAGCTGCACCGCCTGGCGGCGGAAATGTTGGCCATCTCCCGCCGGGGGCTGATGCGGCTGGATGCGCAGGATGCGCCCCTGTTGGACGCGCTGGACGCGGTGGCCGAGTCGGGGCGCTCGCCCGCGGTGGCGGTGCTCGAGGCGTGGGAGAAGAATCCCCGCCCCGAGGCGCTGCTGGACGGCTTCGGCCTGTGACGTGGGGGCGGGCTAGAACTGCCCGCCAATCATCACGTTGCCGTTGAAGAGGCTGCCCTTCTCGTCAGCGTTGGTGACGGGGTTTTGGACGAGGCCCTCCCCGCCGACGAGCCGGTACGTGGCGCGCGCGCCGGCCACCAGGTTGCCGAAGCGGTAGTCCAGGCCCGCGGCCAGCGGGAGCTCCGTCTGCCAGTCGTTGTTGTAGAAGTTGTCCGCGCCGTCCGACGGGTTGAGGTAGCTCAGTCCGACGCCCGCGCCGACGAAGGGGCGCCACTTCTCGTCGATGAGCGGTCCCGCCTTGGCGAGCAGGGTGGCGTTGTGGCGCCAGATGCCCTCGCCATCACCGTTGTCGGGCAGGCGCGCGTCATCAATGGGGAGGCGCTGGCCTTCGTAGCCCACCTCGACGCCGCCGTACTGCCAGGGATAGGCGCTGGCGGTGATGCCCAAGAGCGGGCCCACCTTGGTGTTGCTGCCAAGGTCTCCGGTGAAGTTGCCAAGCCCCAACCGGACGTCGACGCCCACCAGCGGCTGCTCATTGACGCGCAGTCGCTCGCCCACCTGCTGTGCCTCGATGGCGAAGGCAGGTCCCGCCATGCCCAGCGCCGCCGTGGCGACTCCACCCACAATCGAACGTCGCATCGCATTCCTCCCCGGGAAAACAGTCACCGGAAAGCTGGCCATCTGTCGCCACGGTTGCAGAGAGAGCCACAGGGACGCACGGTGGCCTGGATGGCCGCGGGTGCATCGGCCCACGGGGCGAAGGACGCCGTGACTCGTGCGCGGACGGGCGAGGAGGAGCTCAGCGGCGGCCGAAGAGCTTCTTCAGTCCGGACAGCACGCCACCCTGGCGCCGCTCCGGCTCGGGGATGAGCGGCGAGCGGGCGATGAGCGCGTCGAAGGCCGCGTCGTCCAGGTGCTCCGTGGCCAGGGACACCGCGTGCCGCTTCACGCCGGGCAGGGTGGCTTCGAGCGACAGGGCCCCATCCACCGAGAGCGCGAGGTGCAGCTCCACCTCCCCCGCGCGCTCCACGTTGAGGGTGAGCTGGCCAAGGTACTCGGCGTCGGCGGCCTGCGTGGCGGCCCCCTGGAAGACGGCCAGTTCGAGCGGCCCCGGCGCGGTGGGAAGCACCAGCGTCTTGGTGGCGGGCAGGCGGGTGTTCCGTTCGAGGACGCGGCGCAAGGTGCCGCCGCGCTCGGCGACGGAGAGCGGCGAGGAGAGCACCTCTGAGACGGTGGCCGCGGGCTTTCCGGCCTCGGCGAGCAGGAGCCCCTGACCAAGCAGCGCGGCACCCAGGGCCACGCTGCCCCGCGCGTCCACGTCGTCGCGCACGCTCACGCCTAGGCTCTCTTCGAGCCGGCGGCGGACCAGGGGCGCGGCGCTCTGCCCGCCGACGAGGAGCACCGCGTCCAGCCCCTGAGGGGAGAGCGCGTTGGATTCGAGCACGTCGCGGACCACGGTGGTGACGCGCTGAGCGAGGTCGGCGGTGAGGGCCTCCACGCGCTCCCGGTTGAGGGGGGGCACGGTGCCCGAGGGGAGGGTGACGTCGACCTGCTCCCGACTGGAGAGGGCCACCTTCGCGGACTCGGCGGCGGTGCGCAGGGGGGCCCAGTCGAGGGGATGGTCCGGCTTGGGCACGCCTTGTTCGGAGAGGTCGCTGGCGATGGCTTCGGCGATGCGTGCATCGAAGTCCATGCCGCCGAGGGTGGCGTCGCCCCCGGTGGTGATGACCTCGAGGTCATCGCCTGTGACTTGCACCACGCAGACCTGAAGCCCGCCGCCACCCAGGTCCACGACGAGCACCCGCTTTCGCGCGAGCCCCCGGCCATGGGCATACGCGAGCGCCGCCGCCGCGGGGGCGATGAGGATGCGCTGGGCATCGAGCCCCGCGAGCGTGGCGGCTTCGCGAAGGGCCGCGCACTGGCGGTCGGTGTAATGCGTGGGGGCGCAGAGGACGGCGCGGGTTGCCTTGCGGCCGAGGTGCGCCGCGGCGGCCTGCTTCAGCTCGCGAAGCATCATGGCCGTGAAGAGGGTCGGCGAGATGACGCGGCCCCGGACCTCCACGGCGGCGTCCCCATTCGCGTCGGTGGTGACGGGGTAGGGGAGCAACGGGGCGAGCCAGCGGAGCTGAGGCGAACGCGGCTTCAGGCCCAGCAGTCGCTTGAGGCCGGAGATGGAACGGCGGGGGGCGCGTTGGCCTTCCGTCTGAGCCGCGGCGCCGACGACGAGGTCGCCGGTACCATTCACAGCGATGAGTGCGGGAAGGTCCGTGGTGTTGGTGCCGGGGAGGGGGATGAGCTTGGGCATCCCGTCCTGGACGATGGCGACGCGCGCATGGGAGGTGCCCAGGTCGATGCCCAGCACGACCTCGGGGAGCGCGGGCGTCGAGGCCGGCTGAGGAAGGGGAACTTCGAGCAGGGCACGGCGGCGGTTGCGTGGCACGTCCGCGTCCTGGGGGACGGGGGGCGTGGGCTCGGATTCGGTACGGGCTGGGGCTGCTTCCGTGGCGGCCCCGGTGGGCGCGGCGCTCGCTTCCGAGTTGGACAGAGACGCTTCATCCGAGGCCGGGCTGGGAGGCGTGCTTTCGGGAGCGGGCGGCTCGGTGGTCGCGTGTGTCGGCGCTGGGGGTGGACTCGACTCGACCGTGGGGGCTGCACTGGTTGGTGCCTGGGCCGAAGTGTCACGTGATGCGGAGGCGTCCTGCGAAGGCTCAGCGGGCTTCGCCTCCGGGGCGTCGGGCGCCGTCTTGTCGACGTCAGGTGCGCTCGGGCGCGCGGCCACCGCCTGTGTGGAGGGTGCCTCGCCGGGGGCGCTGCCGGAGTGGTCATCCGTGCTGGATTCGGACGAGGCATCCGGGCCACTTGTTTCGGTGTTCGGCGCGGATGATGCCTCGCCGGGAGCACTGCCGGAGTGGTCATCCGTGCTGGATTCGGACGAGGCATCCGGGCCGCTGTGCTCGGTGCTCAGCGCGGATGATGCCTCGCCGGGGGCACTGCCGGAGGGGGCATCCGTGCTGGTCGTCGTCGTGGAATTGGACGAGGCACTCGGGCCACTCTTTCCGGTGCTCGGCGCTGCTGCTTGGGGCGCGCTAGCTGCTTCGTTGCTTGTCTCGGCGACGGGCGCATCGCGCAGAGGTGACGTCGCAGCGGAGGGCTTCGTGGTGGATGCGTCGCCTGCTTCGGCGTCGGGCTTTGCACGAGGGAACGCGGCCGTCTCGGAAGCCACCGGAGCTGCTACGGGGCCTGCCTCGGTGGTGGACTCGACGCTTGGGCTCGAAGTGGCAGTCGGTGATGCGTCGCCTGCATCGGCATCGCGCTCTTCGCTCGCGGGGGGCGCCGTTCCGGAGGATGCCGGGGCTGCTTTGTTGTCCGCGTCAATGCCGGGCTCGGCGCTTGTGGTCGATGTCTCTGCGAGTGTTTCAGTCGTGGATGTATCGCAGCCCTCGGCACTCGTGGCTGCAGACGGCGCCGAGGATTCCGTGGCTGCTTCGTTGGCGGGAGCGGTGCCCGTAGCCGGACTCGTCGCGGAGGGCTCCCTCGTTGCGGAAGTGCCAGCTTCCGCGACGATTGGGGGGCTCGCCTGAGCGACCGAAGCTCCGTGGGGCGCCGCTGCATCTGCATCCGTCGCCGGAGTGGAGGTCGCGTGCAGGCGCGCAGCGGGTTCGTCGTGCTTCGTCGAGGCAACGGCGCCTTCCGTAGCGGGCTCCGTTGCCGAGGCGGGTCCATCGCTCGCTGCTGCACCGAACTGCTTTGTATCCGCAGAGTCGTCACCCGTTCCATGTACGGGCTTGGAGTCGTCAGGCGCAGGCAGGGTTGGGGCGGGCGCGGTTCTACCAGGACCAGGCGGGGATGCAGGAAGCGCGGAGCCGGTGGGCTCGGCTTCGGCGTTCTCATTGCCACCTGCATCCTCGGACGACGCGAGGCTCGCGGTGATGGCGAAGTCGAGCCCGTCACTCGAATCAGCTTCAAAGCGCGGAGCGACTGGCCCCGGACGTGCGTCGGCGTCTCGCGTGCTCGGAGCCCCTGAATCAGGGGCCTCAAGTGAGCCCGTGTCCGCCTCACCGGACACCGCATGCGCGTCCGTGCTGGACGCAGGCGCAGCTGGCACTTGCTCGAACTCGGAGGACGGAGCCGCAATGCCAGAGTCCGGTACTTCCGAGCGTGCGTCATCATCCGCCGTAGCAGCCTCGGAGCTGTGCGTGGGTTCCGGAACCGTCACCGCGTCAGGAACTCCAGCCGTCGTGCCTTCGACGCGCGCATCCTCCCGCGCGGGCCGCACCGCATTCGAAGCCTTCGCGCCGGGTGCGCGGCGAACGAGTCCCGGAGGTGGCGCGGGCGCAGGGGCCGGAGGAGGGGGCAGGACTTGGGCGGGAGCTTGTGGCTCCACACTACCGGTACGTTTCGCCACCACCCGGTCGATGAGCGCCTTGCTCGCCGCGTCCAGTTTCACGAAGCGCACCGTCATGCCGGTACGCCCGCCCACCGCGTCCACCTGGGCCTTCACGACGACGCCTTCGCCGCGAAGCAGCCGTGTCCCGTCGGCCAGGACGAACTCGAACGCCAGCCCGGTGCCTTCGGGCTTCATGGCGCGCGTGGCGACGAACACGCCACCGCGCGCCACGTTCGAGCCGTACTTGTCGATGAACTCCTCCTCCGTCGTGTACGGGAGGCGGATGCGAAGCGGGAGGAGCTTGGACGCGGTCCCGCTCATTTCAACGGAATCCGCACATCCCCCCCGGAGCCCTGAAGCAACAGGTGCAGCCCGTCATCCCGAAGGGCCTCCGGTGGAAGCTCGAAGAGGAGGACCACGTCGGTGCGCTCGTCCGGAGCCCAGGTGCGGCGAAGGGGGCGGGTGCCCCCGACGACCTGGGCATCCCGGGCCACGGCGTACGACTGGCCTTCAGCCCCGAAGAGCTTCGCCCCGTCCAGGTCCAGGGTGAGCGGCGCGCCGCCCACGTTCTGCGTCATGAGCTGCACGCGGAAGAACAGGTCCTCGGAGGTCAGGCTCACCTTCCCCGAGCCCGTCACCGAGTGCGACGCCTCCAGTCCGGTGAGCTTCACGGACAGGGTCTCCAGGCGCACGGCGTCGTTGGGGGAGGGGAGCTCCCAGGCGCGCTCGGTGGGGACGTTGATGCCCGCGGCGAGGCCCGCGAGGTTCGCGTTCGGGTCTCCTCGCGTGGCCTCGGGGCCTTGGGAGGGACGGCCTCCCTGGTTCACCCGGTCCACTTCCTGGCGGAGCTTCTGAAGCGTCCGGTCATCACCCGTGCCCGCGTAGTCAGGCGCGGACTCCTCCTTGCAGCCACCCAGAACGAGGGTGGCCGCCAGGAGCGCCACGGAAGCAGAGGCCCGGTGGTTCATCACGCGGTGCCCATGCCCTTCACCAGCTCGTACAGCTTCTCCAGCGCCGCGGGGAGCTTCGAGGCATCCGGGCCGCCGGCCTGGGCCATCTCCGCCTTGCCCCCGCCCTTGCCGCCGACTTCCTTGGCCATCTCGCGCACCAGCGCGCCGGCGTTGATGCCCTTGGCCACGACGTCCTTGGTGGCCGCGACCAGGATGATGGCCCGGCCGTCCTTCTCGCCGCCGATGGCAACGACGCCCGAGCGGATGCGGTCACGGAGCTGGTCCGCCATGCCGCGCAGGACGTTGTCGTCCGCCGCGTCCACCTTCGTGGCCAGGACCTTCATGCCATTCACCTCGCGAGCCTGCTCCAGCAGGTCCTTGCTGCTGGCCGCCTGCGCCTTGACGGCGACTTCCTCGACCTTGCGCTCCAGCTCCTTCACGCGCTTCTGGGTCGCCTCGACGCGCTTGGAGACTTCCTTCGGGCTCGACTTGAACAGCTCGGCCACCTTGCGCAGCTCGTGCTCCTGCTCGCGGACGTGCTGGAGCGCGCCGATGCCCGTCAGCGCGACGATGCGGCGCACGCCGGACGCCACGCCGCTCTCGCTGGTAATCTTGAACAGGCCGATGTCACCGCTGCGGCGCACGTGGGTGCCGCCGCACAGCTCGGTGGACTCGGGGTGCACGGTGACGACGCGGACCGTCTCGCCGTACTTCTCGCCGAACATGGCGACGGCGCCGGACTTCTTCGCGTCCTCCAGGCTCATGATGCGCGTCTCGGCCCCCGCGTTGTCGCGAACCCAGCCGTTGACCAGGTCCTCGACCTGCTCGAGCTGCGCGGACGTGGCGGGCGAGAAGTGCGCGAAGTCGAAGCGCAGGTAGTCCGGCGCGACGACGGAGCCCGCCTGCTTCACGTGCTCCCCGAGCACGAGCTTGAGCGCCTTGTGGAGCAGGTGCGTCGCGGAGTGGTTCGCGCGGATGGACTTGCGGCGCTCCGAGTCCACGCCGGCCTGGACCATGTCGCCGACCTTGAAGGTGCCCTCGGAGACTTCCACCGAGTGGACCACGAGGCCCGGCACGGGGCGCTGCGCGTCGGTGACCTTCGCCACCGCCTTGCCACCGTGGCCGACGACGCGGCCAGTGTCGCCCATCTGCCCGCCGGACTCGCCGTAGAAGGGCGTGCGGTCCAGGACCAGCTCCACCGTGTCGCCCTGGGTGGCCTGGGTGACCTCGGCGCCGTCCTTGACGATGGCCCGGATGCTGCCCTCGCCCTCGTGGCCCTCGCCGTCGTGGCCGAGGAACTCGGTGGGACCGAGCCGCTCCGCCAGCTTCAGGTAGACCTCGCCCGTGGCCTTGTCGCCGGAGCCCGCGAACTTGTTCTTGTCCGCCTCTTCCTTGAGGCGCTCCTCGAAGCGGACCAGGTCCACGTCGAAGCCGCGCTCGCGGGCGATGATCTGCGTGAGGTCCCACGGGAAGCCGTAGGTGCCGTGGAGCAGGAAGACGACGTCGCCGGAGAGCTGCTTGCCGCCGGCCTTCTGCAGTTCGGACAGCTCCTCCTCGATGAGCTTGAGGCCGCGGCTGAGCGTCTGACGGAAGCTGGTCTCCTCGTGCCGGCAGACCTCCAGGACGAAGGTGCGGCTCTCCCGGAGCTCGGGGTAGGCGTCGCCCATCAGCTCGATGACGCGGTCGACGACCTTGAAGAAGAAGACGTCCTCCAGGCCCAGCTGGGTGCCGTGCCGGATGGCGCGGCGCATGATGCGGCGCAGGACGTAGCCGCGGCCCTCGTTGGAGGGCTGGACGCCGTCCGAGATGAGGAACGCCGCCGCGCGGCCGTGGTCCGCGACCACGCGCTGGGACGCGCCGGACTCCTGCGAGTAGGGCTTGCCGCACAGCTCGCTGACGGTGGCGAGGATGTTCTGGAAGAGGTCCGTCTCGTAGTTGGACCGCTTGCCCTGGACGACGGAGGCGATGCGCTCCAAGCCCGCGCCGGTGTCGATGGACGGCTTCGGCAGGGGGATGAGGGGGCCGTCCTTCTCCTTGCGCTCGAACTGCATGAACACGAGGTTCCAGATTTCGAGCCACCGGTCGCAGTCACAGGCGACGCCCAGACACTTCTTGCCCTCGGCCTCTTCGACACAGGGGATGTCGTCGCCCTGGTGGTAGTGGATTTCGGAGCAGGGGCCGCAGGGGCCGGTGTCGCCCATGGCCCAGAAGTTGTCCTTGAGGCCGAGTTTGTAGAGGCGCTCGGCGGGGACGCCCTGCTTCTTCCAGAGCTCGTAGGCCTCTTCGTCCCAGGGGGTGCCGCCCTCGCCGTTGAACACGGTGACGGCGAGCCGGTCGGTGGACAGGCCGAGCGTCCGGGTGACGAACTCCCAGCCGTACGCGATGGCGTCGGACTTGAAGTAGTCGCCGAAGGAGAAGTTCCCGAGCATCTCGAAGAACGTGTGGTGCCGGGCGGTGAAGCCGACGTTGTCGAGGTCGTTGTGCTTGCCGCCGGCGCGCACGCACTTCTGCGACGTGGTGGCGCGGCGGTAGTCGCGCGTCTCACGGCCGGTGAAGACGTCCTTGAACTGCACCATGCCCGCGTTGGTGAACATCAGCGTCGGGTCATTGGCGGGGACCAGGGAGGAGGACGCCACACGGCGGTGGCCGCGCTCCTCGAAGAACTTGAGGAACGCCTCGCGGATCTCAGAGGCGGTCAGGGCGGAAGGCATGGTGTGGGTATATGCCACAAGAGGCGGCTTCGCAGGAGTTCTTGGAGCTTGCATGGGGGCCTGGAGGACCCTGGGAGTTCAGGGCTGAGCCGGACGGAGGGCTGGCAGGGGAGCAGGGCAGGCCGCGTGGGGCGCCGGGGAGCCGGGAGCGCCGAGGAACTCAACAGGGACGCATGTAGGTTTCCAGGAACGGCCTGTCCAGATCCGAAGACGGTGCATCTCCAATGCGGACGGTCTGAATTCGACCTGAATTGCGAAATGCACTCCAGGTGGGACTTTGAGTGCGACCGCGCTTCACGAATATTCGATGGGATCATCAAGTAGGCGCTGGCCCATTGGTTGCTCAACGCAACGATTTGCGTGGTGGTCTGTTGGCTACTTGACGGTTTGTGCCAGTGAATGCGATGTGCTGGGAATGCTGGCTGTACTGGGACTGGCGGGGTCTATGCGGAAGATGTGGAAGAAGTTGGGGGCTGCAAGCGCGGCCATCTTCGCCGTGGTGTTTGTAAGCTGCGGTCAAGAGTTGCCAGACGGAAGCGTGACGGAACCCAAGGCGGCTCGCAGTCAAGCGTTGCAGGTGCCAGGTCTCCGGGCTGAGTACTTCGATGATGATGCACTGCAAGACTTGGTTACTACGCGCATTGATCCGCAGGTGGACTTCTTCTGGGGCTCCGGAATGCCATCTGGCACCGCGCTCTCCAGCGCGGATACCTTCAGTGTGCGCTGGTCGGGAACGCTGACTGCGCCATCGACAGGACTGTATACTTTTACCACGTCGACTGACGATGGCGTACGCCTTTGGATTGGCGGGCAGAATGTCATCGACAACTGGACGCTCGAAGATGACAACGATCCGCTATCGGTGGGCACGACTTCGCTGGTAGCCGGGCAGACGTACCCCATTGTCATGGAGTATTTCGAAGGTCCTGGCTTGGCGCACGCAAAGCTATTCTGGGCGTACCCCGGTCAAGCTCAGCAGATTATCCCAGCAGCGGCATTCAGTCATGATGATGGCCCCTCAGTGCCCGGCGTTCCGCCGCTGGCGAACACGGGGACTCCCACGGATTTTGAAGACTCGATTTCCTTCCTTTATGAGGGGAGCAACCCGCCGCAAACGGGCGTCGTGCCGGGCACCATGGACAGCCGACGCGTCGCTGTCGCTTACGGCCGGGTCTTGACCACTGTCGGCGCTCCGTTGCCCGGGGTGAAGGTGTCGGCCCTGGCGCACCCTGAGTGGGGCGAGACGCTGACCCGGGCCGACGGTTCCTACGAGTTCGCTCTCAATGGCGGCGGCCACGTTGTCATGCAGTTCGAGAAGGCAGACCTCCTGCCGGTTCAGCGCACGATTCAGACGCCATGGAGAGAGTGGGTGAGCGTGGATGATGTCGCTCTTACTGCGCTCGACACCGCCGTGACAGTTATCAGTACGTCGGCCGCGACGCTCCAGGTGGCACGTGGCAATCCGGTGACGGACGTGGATGGCACTCGGCAGGCCACGCTCCTGGTCCCCGCAGGTACCGGCGCAACGATGACGCTGCCTGGCGGTGGGGTTCAGCCGCTCTCGACAATGTCCGTCCGGGCCACGGAGTACACCGTTGGTGAAGGCGGTCCCCGGGCCATGCCGGGCACATTGCCACCGATGAGCGCCTACACATACGCACTTGAATGGAGCTTGGACGAAGCGCTGGCTGTCGGGGCGACGCAGGTGTCCTTCAGTCAGCCGGTCTTCTTCTACCTGGACAACTTCCTGGGCTTTCCCGTCGGCGGTGCAGTGCCCACTGGCTATTACGACAGGCAAGTGGGCCAGTGGAAAGCTGATGCCGATGGTCGCGTAATCAAGATTGTCGGCATCTCGAATGGCATCGCTGAAGTCGACGTTACCGGGAACGGAATGTCGGACACAGGCCCGTCCCTCAATTCTCTGGGGTTTACGCTGGAGGAGTTGCAGCGTTTGGCAATTCTCTATGCCCCCGGAACGTCGCTCTGGCGCGTGCCGCTGACGCATTTGACGCCTTGGGATTGTAACTGGCCATTCGGATTTCCGGATGGCGCCGAGGCTCCGCCTAATAGAGAGCCGGAGGCTGACGAGCCGGAGCCCAATTCCTGCAAGGTGTCGGGCAGCATTATTGAGTGTGAGAATCAAACATTGGGGGAGGCTGTGGCCGTTACGGGCACGCCATACTCGTTGCATTATCAGAGTGACCGTGTGCCCGGACGAACCAGTCGTTATAGTTTTGTCATTCCGGTAACGGGGGCCACCGTGCCCGATAGTGCAGACTATGCCGTCGTCCAAATCAGTGGCGCTGGCAGGACGTGGCGATATCGGTTTGGACGCACTCCCAACAGGAGTTTCACGTTTCAGTGGGACGGGCTCGATAGGTGGGGGCGTATGCCCCAGGGAACCCAGACTTTTCTTGTTGAAGTAGGCTACGCATACCGGGGCGTATACCGTGACCCGCGGTCGGGCGGTCGCAGCTTCGGCTCCAGTGGAGGCGGCGCCATCGCGACTGGCAATCGACAGACGCTGGAACTCATTCTGTGGCGTCGCTGGACGAAGCAATTGGTCGCCCACAATACGCTAGCTCAGGCGCTCGGTGGCTGGACGCTCAATGCCCATCACTCCTTCGAACCAAAGAGCGGGCTGCTCTATAGAGGAGATGGGGAGAGGCAGACGTCCAAGGCGATAGGTGCAGTTCTTCAATATGTCGCAGGAAGGGGGACGGCCTATACCGAGGGTGGGTTGGCTGCTAACTCAAACTTTGGATTTCATCGCTTGGTGTCAGGTTCGGACGGTTCTCTTTATGCGCTGGAAATGAATAGCGGACTAGTCCGGCGCATTACGCCTGATGGGTACATCCATACAGTTATTGGTTGTCAGATGGGGTGTGCTGTTTCGGATGGTAGTGCAGGAGCGCTTGCTACTGAGACCAGTTTTGGGTCAATCACAGCGCATGCCTTGGGGCCGGATGGTAGTCACTACGTCGCAGCGCGCTCCAGGATCTACCGCGTTGCACCAGATGGCATTGTCCACCTCTTTGCGGGAGATGGAACAGGCGTTTCCAATGGGACGAATGGAGAAGGCGGTCCTGCTCTTCTGGCAAAGATTGGTTACGTTTCGTTCTTGAGAGTTGCGCGGGATGGCGATGTCTATTTTGCAACGGGCGCCAACTCGGGGCAATCGGGGCGTCGGATCCGAAAAGTGGATTCGGCAGGCATAATTACGACCGTTGTAGGTCATGATACCTACGGCGGAGTGGCGACTGATGTGCCCGCTTTGGAGACCGGCCTGCCTCAAATAACACTTTCTGCGGGTTTTGACGCAGCCGGGTCACTGTATTTTGGCGGAACGTCGGAATACCGCATCCGGAAGCTTGATTCGGACGGTATCGTGCGCAGTGTGGTTGGCAATGCAACTCACGGGTACTCTGGCGACGATGGTCCAGCGATAAATGCTGGTATGGCGGGCAGCCTCCACCAGGGGGGGATGGCTCTTGGGCCGGATGGGTCGCTCTACTTTTCTGATCAGTTTCGAGTTCGCCGTGTCGGGCCCGATGGTATCGTTTCGACGGTCGCAGGAGTTGGCGCCATGACATCGGGAGATCCGCCCTCGGGTGCCAATGCGGTTCAGACGAGAATTCGTACTCCGTACAGCATTGCCGTTGATGGCAATGGGGCTCTCTATATTGGATTCGTTCAGCCTTTCACAATTTACAAGGTTGTTACGCCGTATGCTGGACTGGCAGTGGGGGAAGTCCTTGTGCCAGCAGAGGACGGGAGTGAGGCTTATGTTTTTGCTGGGGGGCGGCATCTCCGGACTGTCAATGCTCTGACTGGAGCGACGCTGCTTACGTTTGGCTACGATTCTGTGGGAAGACTGGTCTCCCTGACGGACGCCAATGCGCAAGTCACGACAATCGAGCGCCAGCCTGACGGACGGCCGACGGCAATTGTGGCACCAGGTGGTCAACGGACTGAGTTGCTGGTTTCGTCGGAGGAACTCCTCTCTCAAATCGAAAATCCCAACAATGAAGCGATTGTCTTGGGATATGGCGCGGGCGGTCTGCTTACCTCGCTGACGGACGCTCGAAATGGCTTGCACATCTTCGAATACGATTCGACTGGGCGGTTGGTGAAGGACACGAATCCAGGTGGAGGATTCAAGGCGCTCGCTCGCTCCAAGCCAGCCTCGGGGTATGGTTCAGGGAAGGATGGCTACGCTGTTTCCGTGACGACGGCTGAGGGGCGCGTCACACGGCACACTTCTGAAAGAGTGGGGTCGCAGCAGCGGCGCACCATGCTTTCTCCTGCTGGGTTTCTTACCGAGTCGAACGTTGGCTCCAACGCATCTACGTCAACCGTATATCCAGATGGTACGACGGAGTCAGTCCGCTACGGCAACGATCCTCGCTTTGGAATGAGCACGCCTTTCGTGGCGGGCCATACGACGACGCTCCCGTCGGGTCTGACGCGGGTGGAAACGGCCAGTCATGTCGTAGCGCGCCCGACGGGGGCCAACGTTGACAATCCATTTGACTATAGTAGTGCGACTTGGAATTTCAGTCTGAATGGGAAGACTACAAGTACAGTATTCTCAAGGGCGACAGGACGGTTTACGCGTACCAGTCCGATGAATAAGAAGGTCTACGCCGATACGGATCAGCAAGGGCGCATCACGCGTCTTGAAGTGCCGGGAATCGAACCAATCTCGTATGTATATCACCCTGATGGGCAGCTCGCGTCAGTTGCGCAGGGCTCCCGGCTCAGGGCCTTCAGTTATCACTTGAGTGGTGCTGCCAAGGGAGAACTCGCATCCATCGCTAATTCAGCGGGTCAAATGATTAGCTTTTCACGGGACGCCACCGGAAGAATAACAAGCACTACGCTACCTGGCCCACGAACGGTCTCCTTTGGCTATGATGTCGCAGGGAATTTGACGTCATTAGAGCCCCCCGGGAAGCCTGCGCATATATTCGGCTACACACCCAACGGCTTGGAAGATGTCTACACTCCGCCCCTGGCAACTGGCACGGGTACGCTCAGCACGTTGGCGACACATAATTTGGATGATGAGCTGACATCGACAAGCTATCCGGACGGCACCTCGGTCGCGGTTACGTACGATGCCAGTGGACGATTCGCTTCGGTAACAACACCTCGTCATACCGTTACTGCTGAGTATTCGCCTGTCACCGGGAAACTCGTTGGACTCATTGACGGTGCGGCGAGCAGCGGCAATGGTGCAAGCGTCGCTTTTAATTATGATGGAACACTGGTGTCGAGTGTTGCGTGGGGGGGCGGTGTTTCCGGCAGTGTCGGATATTCTTATAACTCGAACTTCGATGTGGCCTCTGTTAGTGTTGATGGGGTGGCGCCTGTTGTGTATGTCTATGACGGCGACCGGCTTCTGTTGTCGGCTGGGGAACTCACTGTTGCGCGCAATGTTTTGAATGGACTCCTGTCCGGAACAATTCTGGGAAGCACGTCAACAACCCAGGGGTACAACTCGTACGGGGAGGTTGTCAGTCGCGGAACAAAGTATGGAGCGCAAGCCCTTTATGTCGAGTCTCTTGTTCGAGATGAATTGGGGCGCATTTCTACGCGTTCAGAGACGATGCATGGAGGCTCTGCTCGGACCTGGGGATATACCTATGATTCGGCTGGGCGTCTTGAGACAGTCAGTCGTGATGGAGTTGCTTACGCGGCCTACTCGTATGACTTAAATGGCAATCGTACGTCGATGGAAGAGGTGGGAGTGGTTGCGACCGCGACTTATGACGCCCAAGACCGGTTACTCTCTCTGGGAGGGACGACCTATTCATACGGTGCCCGAGGGGAGTTGAAAACGAGGACGGCAGGAGCCGAGGTCACTCAGTATATGTATGACACGACGGGAAGTCTTGTTGGTGCTGTTTTGCCGGATGGGATGGAATTGGAGTATGTTGTTGATCCCTATGGCCGTCGCGTAGGAAAACGCGTGAACGGAGTCCTTGTTCAAGGTTTTCTGTTCGACGGACAGTTGCGCATTGTAGCGGAGTTGAATGGGGCGGGGATGGTGGTGAGTCGATTTGTTTACGCTACTCGAGGCCATGTTCCCGACTACATGATGAGAAATGGCGAGGTTTATCGTATTTTTTCGGATAGCATTGGAAGCCCTCGTCTCGTTGTTGATGTTGCGGATGGTACGGTAGTGCAGTCGCTTGAATATGATGCTTGGGGTAAGATTATTGCGGACTCCAATCCTGGATTTCAGCCGTTTGTCTTTGCTGGCGGGTTGTATGATGCTCATTTGAGGTTTGTTCACTTTGGGGCTCGCGACTATGACCCCGAGATCGGCCGGTGGACGACCAAAGATCCAGTTCTCTTCGGAGGTGGAGATACAAATCTTTATTCGTATGTCGGTGGGGACCCAGTTAACTTTATTGACCCGAGTGGCTTGAGCGCTCTTGAAGTTTCGTTGTGGGAACTCGGATTCACTGAGCTTGTTTCGGCGACTCGGGCCGCGCAAGGCGTGGCTGCGGGCACCTGGGCTGGACTGATTGGGGCGGTATCGACGATGTCGAGCCATGGTGTGACGGGAACGGACATTATGCAGCTTGAGGCTGTGTTCTCGCAGGTGCCTGGACTTCCACCCGGGGTTACGAATGCAGTGTTCGCTGACGCTGTCGGGTGGCCTGGACCCAAGGGGCCAGGCAAGGGGCCGGACTGGGATAAAATGCGAAAACTAGGCATCACCCTCTCGGTTGTTAAGGTGGTTGCTAATTATTATGCAGATCAGGTGCCTAGAATTAGCAATAGCATGAATCATATTCTATATGCGAGGATTAACTATTTGCGGTGGATGATATCGGAAATGGAAAAGACGTGTCCGTGATGCAGAAGATTTCATTTTTTAACTCATCGAGTAAGCCACAAACGGTTGTGCTGGAGCCGTTTGCTGCCGACTACACTCTCGTTCCAGGAGAGGTTCTTGTGTTTGTTGCTGAGGGGGTGGAGGGTGATTTTATGTTCTCGGCTGACGTTAGGGCTAGGGATCATGTGTTGGTGTATACCGATGGTGTCTGTGATTTTGTTTCCGTGTTTACTGGAGACGGAATGCGAGTGGATGTTGGTTATAATCGGCACTTGATGGAGACGGAGTGGTGATGGCATGGTTGTGAGGGGTTTTAGTGGCGGCGTTGTACCGTGTCCCTTCGGCAAGCGTGCGTGAGCGTGCCGGCGGGGGCCAGTAGAATGGGGGCAGGCGCGGAGCGCTGCTGCGCCTGCGTTGAGGGTCACCCGGACGCGCGGATTTCTGGGCATGGGCGGCCCGGCGTTCGCGACAGGGGCTGGGTGAGTCAGGTCCCGGACGGCGGCGCATCCGCCGCGGCCAGTGCCTGCTGGTAGTTCCAGGGCATCCACTCGTCCGGGGCTTGCGCCAGCGCCTCCGGGTGGCGAAGCAGCGCCACCAGGTAGTTGAAGGGGTTGCCCTCGCACAACTCCACGGTGTGGATGAGACTCATGAAGACGTCTCCCACGTGAGCGCCATTCAGCGTCTGGTAGAAGAGGGCATTCTTGCGGTGAAGAATGACTTTCTTCAGGGCCCGCTCGCATACGTTGTTGTCCAGTGGGGCACCCTCCTCGCGCAGGAAGAGGGTCAGCTCCTCCCAGTGCTTGCGCAGGTAGGCAATGGCCTGGCCCAACCCGGAGTTGGGCTCCACCTTGCGCTGGGTGACTTGCTCCTCCAGCCACGCCTTGAGTGCGTCCAGGACGGGGCGGCTTTCTCGCTGGTGCCTCGCCAGCCGCTGCGCGGGCGTCAGGCCCTCTTTCCGAGCGACGGCGTCCACCCGGTACACCTCCCGGAGGGCCTCCAGCACGCGCGTGCATTCCTCCGGGAAGTCGGCGGCCACGTCGACGAAGCCCCGCCGCGCATGCGTCAGGCAGTTGGCCCACAGCGTGGCGAACTCCCCGGGCACATTCGCCGTCTGCGCGTCGCTCATCTGAATGGGCGTTGAGAGTTCAGCGGCGCGCTGCTGAAGGACGTCCGCGAGATTTTCTCCGGCGTGCTGGCGTCCGGTGAAGAAGAGGGCAATGGGGTGCTCCTGGCCCACGGCGAGCAGGCCCGAGGTGTGCACGCCGGTGCGCTTCAGCGGGGCCCCCGCGGCGGCCGCCTGCACCTGCTCCCGCGTCAGCGCCAGCACCTTCATGACGGTGTCGTCATTGTGGAGCACCGGAGCCTGGGCCGCCTGGTTGACAAGCGCGTCGAAGGCGGGCTGAAGCTTGCTGGCGGCGGCCTCGACGAGCTCCCATTGGGTGGCGGCCGGAAGGGGAATCCCAGCGCCTGCTTGGAGTTTCTCAATGCGGTGGAAGGGCAGCCCGCAGCCGTACTTGAGAAGCCCCGTCATGGCCACGGCCGTCTCGTCGTACTTCTCCTCGCCCACGCCCTCGGGCGCCTGGGCGGTGTACACCTCTCCGCACAGGTTGCAGCGCAGCCTCTCGCACTCCCACACGGTGGCCACCAGCGGGGCCATGCCCTTCACCCGCACCCGCTTGGACGGCTCCTGCAGCGGGTACACCTTGCCCTTCAAGCAGCCCTGGCACACCTCCCCACCGTGCAGCGAGGCGTGCGCCACCTTCTCCGGCTGGCGCCCGTGTAGGCCGCCGCCGCGGTGCGTCCGTGCCCCGGGGCGGGGGCCTTCTTTTCCTCCTGGTGCTGGACGCGCCCAGCCGGCTGTCCCGCCTTGCGCAGCACCGCGTCCGTCTTCTCGGTGGGCGCGCCGAAGAGAAGCCTGCGCAGCCGCTCGAGACTCGTCCCCTTCGCCTGCAACTCCGCCGTGACGAAGGCCAGCGTGTCCATGGCGGCCTTCAGCTTCACGTAGTCGTCCTGGCTGAGTGCCCCGCGCGTCCGCTCGACAATGACTGCCAACTCCGCCGGATTCACCTCCAGCCGCTGGCGCTGCTTCTTGCCCATGCCCGCTACAACCGGTTTGTGGCGCGCAAGCCTGCCTGGGGCGTGGGAGTCCGGGCTCGCTCCCATGGAGGGCGACGCGGCCTACGTGCCCACCTGGCGCCACTCAGGGGCGGCCTGCGTGGCCGAAGCGTCGCCCGCGCACAGCAGCACCTGCAACTCGTGGGCGCGCAGCGGGGCCGCCGCCTCACTCGCCGTGGGCCACCAGCGAAACCGCCCCTGGGAGAGGCGCTTGTGACACAGCCAGAAGCCCTGCCCGTCGTAGACGAGCAACTTCACCGCCGTCCGCTGCCGGTTACGGAAGACGAATACCGTTCCGCTGAAAGGGTTTTCCGCGAGGGCCGCACGGCACTGTTGCGCCAGCCCATCAACGCCCCGGCGGAAGTCCACCGGCTCAATGGCCACCAGCACTCTCATTTGAGGAGTGATTTGAATCATGGGCCCGCAGCGCGGCCACCAGGGCCAGCACGTCGAAGCCCTGGCACGAGGCGGGCACGGTGAGCGTCAGTCGGCTGCCCTCCCGAGCCACGTACTCAATGACGAGGTTGGCGGCGGGGCCGGCCCCAGCAGTTGCGCGGCGCTCACCTCAAGGAAGCCGTCCGGCCCGCTCGCCGCGCCGGCCTGACGCTTCGGCGGGTGCGCCGCCGACGTCCGGGCCTTCAGCCCGGCGTGGCCCACCCCCAACGCGCGCGCGACATGGGACACCCCGTAGCGCTGCGCCGCCGAAACCGCCTCCCTCCACAGCGCCTCTGGCATCCGTCCCTGCTGGCTACGCGTCAGCCGCCACTGCTGCACCCGCCCGCGCAACGCCTCCAACTCTTCCGCTGCTATACTGCCTCTCGCCACCGTGTCTCTCCCGGTCCGCTCCAATGGGCCGTGGACGGTACCGGGGGGCACCAGGGCCCTTCACGCACGTCTGCCGGAAGGACACGATGGCTTGAGCAACGAAGTCCGCGAGGTGCTGGCCAAGGACCCACTGAGCGGCCACGTCTTCGTCTTCCTCAACCGCCGGAAGAACCAGGTGAAGCTTTTGCTGTGGACGCGCGGCGGCTTCACCCTCGTACACAAGCGCCTCGAGCGTGGCACCTTCACCTTTCCGAGCCAGGTGGCCCTGGGCGCCACCAGCATTGAACTCGACGTGCATGAGTTGGCGATGCTGCTCGAGGGCATCGACGTGCAGCGCGCGCGGACGTCGCAGCGCTGGGAGCCCCCGGGGCACTTGCGCTCGGCCTGAAGAAAATCTCCTTCGAGGGTGTGGCGCGGGCACGGCGGCTGGTTACCTTTCCCGCGCCTTGCCAGGTACCGCGCCCACCTCCGAGACGACGAAGAAGCCGCGCCGAGGCCCGGTGCTGGAGGTGCTCAAAGCGCTCCTCGCCGAGGGCCGCACCGAAGAGGTGGTGGCGTTGGTGGCCAGGCTGGTGTCGAGAAACTCGGAGCTGGAGCGGCTGCTTCAGGACGCCAAGACGAAGGGCAAGAAGAGCGAGGGCGTGTCCACCACGCAGCTGAAGCTGCTCCTCGACGGACTGCCGGCGAACTCCGATGGCGACGTGGCGGAAGTGGATGCAAGGCTTCGCCGCTCGTCCGGCATTGACGAGGAGCCTCCGCAAGAGGAACCAGCGCGGCCAAAGCGGACGCGCCCCGCCCCCCGCCCCATTCCCACGAATCTGCGCCGGGTGGAGAACGTCATCCCGGTGCCCGCACCGCAGCGTCCGTGCCCGCGGTGCGCAGAGGCGCGAGAGTGCGTCGGGCACGAGGTGACGGAGGTCATCGACCTGATTCCGGCGGAGGTCATCGTCCGGCAGGACAAGCGGGAGAAGCTCGCGTGCCGTCTGTGTGAGGCGGAGGTGGTCCGCGCCCCGCTGGGCGAGAAGGTGGTGAGCGGCGGGAGAATGGGCGCCAGGCTGGTGGCCCAGCTTCTCGTGGAGAAGTACTACGACGGGTTGCCGCTGAGCCGGCAGGTGGAGCGCTTCGAGCGTCTGGGGCTCGAGGTGGCCCTCTCCACCCTCGCCGACCAGGTGGCCTGGGCGACCGAGGCGCTCCGGCCAGTGTGGCGCGCGGCCATGTCCAAGGTGCTGGGCGCCACGGTGATGCACCTGGATGCGACGTCGCTGCCGGTGCTGGACTCGAAGAATGCGAAGGGCATTCGCCTGGGCGCCATCTGGGGCTATGTCGGCGCCGACGTGAAAGACTGCGGCACGCAGCACACCGCGCTGTGTCTGTACAACTCGACGGGAAAGCGGGAGGGCCAGCGCGAGGGGGAGCTGGGCCCCGCGCAGATGCTGGCGCTGCGAGAGGGCCGCACGGTGGCCGATGCGGCTGGCATCTTCGACGCGTCCTTCAAGCGGGCGGGCCTGCTGGAGTGCGGCTGCAACACGCACGCGAGGCGCTACTTCCGGAAGGCCCTGGACGGCGGCGACAAGCGAGCCGCGCTGCCGCTGGCGGCCTTCAAGCGACTCTTCGCCATCGAGCGACGGCTCAAGGCCTGTACCATTGACGAGCGCCGGCGAGGGCGGCAGGAGCGCAGCAAACCCGTCTACGACGACCTCATTGCCTGGGCGATTGCCCACCAACCCAATGAGCCGCCCTCTTCTCCGCTGGGCCGGGCCATCCGGTACTTGCTCAATCATCAACAGGCGTTGCGACGCTACCTCGAAGACGGCGTCATCCCCATCGACAACACCGTCGTGGAGCGCCTGCACATCCGCACCGCGCTGACGAGGAAGAACTTCCTCTTCGCCGGCAGTGACGCGGGTGGCGAACGCGCCGCCATCGCATACACCCTCCTGGGGTGCTGCAAGCTGGCTGAGGTAGACCCCGTCGCATACCTGGCGGACGTCCTGCCCCGGCTGGCCACCAAGAAGCTGTGCCTCCGCGACATGCCCGCGCTGCTGCCCACAGAATGGAAGCGCTCGCATCCCGAAGCCGTGCGCGGCAAGGCGGCAGTTGCGCGCTGAGCGCCAAGGCCCCTCGCGCCTCGCAGGCAGGCGTGGCCCTCTCGTATGGTTCTCGGCGGAGGACGGCATGCCGAAGAACCAGAGGAAGCTCCGCATCTACATCTCCGCCGACGCGCTCGCGCTGCTCAAGCACCTCGACTACCCATGCTCCGAGGAAGTGCTCGCCTCGGCGAAGCGAGTCGAAGGGCTCGATGACGAGGGCATGGACTACGAATTGAGCGGCACCCGCGATGACTTCGAGAGCCTCGCCGGCTGGGTTGCCGGTGACGCAAACCACGCCGACCGCCGCCAGAAGCGGAAGCTGGCCTTGCTGCTGGCCCTCTCGGATGCGCTCGAGGCGGTGCTCTGACGACTGGCCACGAGTCGCTGGCGGCCCGCCTAACACTCTCTCCGACCAGACTTCAAGTGCCTGCCGGGTGCGCCCGGGCGGAGGGACACCTCTACGTCGCATTTGCCTACGAGCAGGGCCGAGGCGTCCGGAAGAATCTAGGACGAGCCATTCAAATCTACAAGAAGGCCGCCGATGCGGGAAATGCCGATGCCCAATGCGTCCTGGGTTGGATGTGTCTCAATGGTGTCGGGGGCTCTACAGACATACTGGGGGCTCTCAGGTGGTACCAACAGTCCGCAGAACAAGGTAACGCTAGTGCCCTCTTTAGCCTTGGACAGATGTACGGGGAAGGCAATGGCGTGCCCAAATCCAGGACACGCGCAGCTCGGTACCTCAGGTTGGCCGCAGCTCTGGGCCATTCTCGGTCCGCAGACTATCTGAAAGAACTGGGCTTCGAGGAGTAGCGGGCGCGCCGGGAGTGGATGCGTCAGCGGGTGACCTGATTGTAGTCAACTTGGTGCATCAATAATTCCGGAGTGGTGAATGCCAGGGCGTGCCGTCGAGGAGGAAACGCAGACGGCGGTGCCCGCCGCGCCCAGGTGTCCATGTCATTCACTCGCCAGTCAGGTGCCCGAAGAGGCGTTCCCGAAACGACTCAGCATTTCTTCCACGTACTGGACGCCCCTGGCCGTGATGGCTTTGCCCTTCTGGGTGTCCTGCGCGTAACC
Source organism: Myxococcus sp. SDU36 (assembly GCF_030168875.1). Taxonomy (NCBI): domain Bacteria; kingdom Pseudomonadati; phylum Myxococcota; class Myxococcia; order Myxococcales; family Myxococcaceae; genus Myxococcus; species Myxococcus sp. SDU36. The sequence continues at coordinate 4,619,657 of NZ_CP077414.1, read as the reverse complement.
ACCGTGTAGGCGGAGTGCCTTGGCCGCGTTCGGCGCGGCGTAGGTGACACCCAGCTCCCCCCAGAATCGCGACGTTGTCCCAGACGTCACCTCCAGCTCCGCGTCGAGCGAGCGTGCGAGATAGAGGGGGATGAGCGACCGCACGAGCTGGTCCTTCTGCTTGCCTGCCGAGATGAAATCCTGCTGCCGCGGATGGCTGCGCAACGCGAACAGCAACTGGTCCACGGCGGTGCCACCATTTCCGGTCGCGGGCGAACCGGCCTTCTTATCGGGGCGCGCTCGCTTCTTCGTCTTCGTGGCCGGGCGGGCCGTCCGCTTCTCCGACTTGGCTCCCGTGTTGCTCTGCGCCTGCCGTGCTGCGGGCTTCTTCTTTTTCGCCCCCGTGCGAGGCTCCTTCGCCGTCACCTTTCGGGAAGGCTCTGGCGTCGCGGCCTGGGCAGCCGAAGGTGCGACAGCGTCGGTGGTTACCGCACCACGCGGCGGGGTGCGCTCTGCCTCGGTCGGCTCCGGTGCCGACGCGTCGGCCGGCTGGGAGACGACTGGCCTGGGACGCGGCGTGCGCTCGACCACGGTCTGCTGTGGGGCGCCACGAGGAGGAGGTGAGGGGAAGTCCGAGGACCGGGGCGCGGATGTGTCTCGGGACTCCTTGAGCCCGAGTCGCGCGCGCACCTCACCCACGATACCGCCCAACCCCACGTTCTGGAGCAGACCTTCCAACCGGGACGTGAAAGACACCTGGTGAGCCCTCCTGGAGAGGCGCACATTACCCCATGAAGGCCACATCCCCGAGCGGATGGCTCGATTCCTGCCGGTCCTGCTGTGGTGGCGGAGGCGGGAGGCACCGGTTGTAGGGCCACAGGGGCCGAGCCCGGGCCGCTGTGACGGCCCCGCATCGGGCGCCCTTCCCAGCGCATCCCCAGGTCTGGACAGACACCCGGACTGACAGAAGCGGGTCGGCCCTCCAAGGTGGGCGTGGGCATGACCCACTGTCTTCCAGGTGCAAGGCCATGCAACTGTTCGGCAATCGTCAGACGGCGCTAGACTCTCCGGACTCCTTCTCTGCACATGCAGCTGCTTTCCTCCGCCCTCGTCCTGCTGCTCCTCGCGCCCTGCGCGGCCCTGGCCCAGGGCAGCTCCCGTATTGCCTTCCTGGGCAAGCAGCTCCAGAAGAGCAAGGACCCGCGCTCGCGCTCGCAGGCGGCGCTGGTGCTCGGCGCCACGGAGGACCCGGAGGCCGTGCCGCTGCTGTGCAACGGATTGAAGGACGAGAGCGAGCTGGTGCGCGCGGCCGTGGCGAAGGGGCTGGCGAAGCTGCTGGAGCCCGACGGGCTCGCCTGCCTCCAGGCCCACAAGGCGGACGCGGACGCGTCGGTCCAGGCGGCGGTGCGCGAGGCCGTGGTCACCCTGAAGGAGTACCAGTCCCGCCCGCCGCGCTTCTACGTGCAGCTCGAGGCGGTCAAGGACCGCACGGGCAAGCTCCCCGCCGACCTGGTGAAGGCGACGGAGGCGCGGCTGCGCTCGCGGCTGATGCGGAGCGGGGCCCAGCTCGCGCCCGCAAAGGAGACGAAGGCGGCGGCGAAGGGCACGCTGAAGAAGCTTCGGGTGCGGGGCTACCGCGTCACCCCGGAGCTTCATGCGACGGACAGCGGCGGGCTGAGGGTGGCGCTGGTGTGCCTCACCTACCCGGACCTGTCGCTGATGGGGCAGGTGGAAGTGAATGCCGCGGGCGCTCAGCCTGGCGATCTCCTCAAGGCGCTGGTACCTCGCGCGGTGGAGGAAGCGGCGGAGACCTTCGAGTGGAGCAGCGAGACATGACGACGACCACGGCGCCCCTGACGCCACCCAAGCGGCGCTGGCGCAACTTCCTCCTCGAAACGGGCTTCCAGCTCAAGCTGACGGCGTACATCGTGTCGGTGACGCTCGTGCTGTCGGCGCTGCTGGGCGTGTTCCTCGTGAGAGGCGCGCGGTCGCTCATGCGCGAGACGGCGACGGCGGTGGAGGCCCGCTCCCGCGCGGCGGAGGTGAGCCGCGAGCTGTCTGGCGCCACGCTCTCCAATGAGCTGCTGACGCGGATGGACGACCCCACGTTCGAGGCGAGCTTCCGCGAGAAGGCACGGGCCATCGACGCGGCCTACGAGGCCGAGCGCGCCGCCATCATCGCCCAACGCGCGGAGCTGGAGCGGCAGCAGAAGCTCACCTGGTGGGCGCTGGGGGGCTTCCTGGTGGCCTTCATCGCGGTGGTGGGCTTGGGGACCATCGTGGTGACGCACAAGGTGGCGGGCCCGCTCTTCCGCATCCGCCGCATGGTGCAGGAGGTCCACGACGGCCGGCTGCGCCCACCCCAGCACGGGCTCCGGGATGGCGACGACCTCCAGGACCTCTTCGAGGCCACGCGGAAGATGGTGCAGCGCCTCCGCGAGCAGAATGAGGAGGACGCGAGGACCTTGTCGAACGCGCTCCTGGCCGCGGAGCACTCGGGCGCCTCCCCCGAGCTCATCCACGAGCTGCGCGCCCTGGATGCGCGCTACCGCACCCGGCTCGAGGACTGAGCCGCTCCGGGGCTCACCCCCAGGACCGCGCGGGTCCTGACTCCACGGTGAGCCCCGTCTCCTTCAGCATCGCGTGGATGCGCAGGCGCGCCTGGGCCCACGGGAGCGCCTCGACGCGATAGCCCTCCAGCGCGTTCATCAGGTGGCCACGGTAACTGGGGTGCCCCGGGTCCGAGATGATGACCACGCCCCGGTCCGTCGTGGCCCGGATGAGTCGGCCCACGCCCTGGCGCAGTTGCAGCAGGGCGCGTGGCAACCGGTAGTGGAGGAAGCCCATGTACTCGCCGCCGTTCCGGGACAGCGGCTCCTCGCGCGCGGCCACCAGCGGACGCATGGCGGGCTCCAGCGGCAGCTTGTCGATGAAGACGCAGCCGACGCCGCGGCCGGGGATGTCCACGCCCTGCCAGAAGCTCTTGGTCCCCAGCAGCACGGTGCCCGTGTCCTTCTCCTGCCGTGCCGCCAGCGAGCGGCTGTGCCCGCGTGACTGCCGCAGCACCTCGATGCCCAGCGGGTCCAGCCGTCCGCGCACGCTCGTGCCCACGCGCTCCATGCGGCGCGTCGACGCGAACAGCCCCAGCACCCGGCCGCCCATCGTTTGTGCCAGGCCCGAAATCCGGAGCGAGGCCCACTCGATGAAGGCTTCCTCGTGCGCACGAGGCGCATCGGTGACGAGCACGACCAGCGCCTGCTCCTGCAGCTTGAAGGGCGTGGCCGCGCGGACCAGCCGGGGCGCGGGCCGGCCTCCGCGCCCGTCGAGCCCCAGGCGACGGAGGACGAAGGGGAAGCCGTCGCCAGTGCCCAGCGTGGCGGATGCGAGTACCAGGGTGCGCTTGCTCTCCGCGAAGTCCTTCGACACGTAGGCGGAGACATCCACCGGCTGGGCGCTCAGGCTCCACCGCTGCCGCTTCGGCTCCGCCGTGGCCGCGTAGCACCGTCCTGGCGCGGCTTCACCGGACAGCTCGCCCGCGAGCACGGCGAGCTCGCCCAGCTCCGTGGTGGCGCCGGACAGCTCCCGCTCCAGCGCGGGTTGCCGAGCCGCCAGCTCGGGGAGCGCGGCCAGGACACGCACGGACAGCAGGACATGCAGCGCCTGAAGCGCGCCGCGCACGCCTTCCAGTCCGTCGCGCACCGGCTCCCAGGCGGGTAGGGCGCGCACGGTCGCGGTGATGCGCAGCTCCGGAGAGTACGCGCCTTCGTCCGGGTCCTCGCCCAGTGCGGTGGCTGCGGGCTCACACAGCTCCGTCACGCGAGCGCCGAGGTCGCGCGCGTCGTCGAGCAACCGGCGGAGCCCATCCTCCACCTCGCCCATCAGCGCCCGTGTCTCCGTCCGGCGCGAAGCGCTCAGCGCCTTGCGCAGCTCGGCGAACAGGCCGCGTCGTCCGTCCCTTCCGTGCAGCCGCTCGGTGAGGCGGAGGAAGGCCAGGTCCGACAGCTCCAGCGCCAGCGCGGTGGTGGCGACGTCCTCCACCTCGTGCGCCTCGTCGAGGACCAGGTGGTCCAGCTTCGGGTAGCGCGCGGGCCATGCGAAGGCGAGCGACTGGTTGATGACCAGCACGTCCGCCTCACGGGCCTGCGCCACGGCCGAGTGATAGAAGCAGCGGTGGAAGTGCGGGCACTTCTCGCCCAGCGTCGTCGACGCCTCGGAGCGCACGGCGGGCACCAACGCCATCAGCACCGGGAAGCGCTCGCGGAACCAGTGGCTCAGCCGGTCCAGGTCGCCCTCGCCGCTGCGGCGCAGGTACGCGCGCAGGTACGCCCGAGGCGCGCGCGCGGCGTGCCCCATGCCGGGCTCCACCCGTGTCGCCTCCAGCGCGCGGCGGCGACACAGGTAGTTCGTCTGGCCCTTCAGCAGGGCGTAGCCGAAGGCGCCTTTCGTGGCCCGGTGAAGCCGCGGCAGGTCCTTCTCCAGGAGCTGGTCCTGGAGCGTCTTGGTGTGCGGCGCCACGCCGACCTTGCGTCCGTTGCGCGCCGCGAAGAGCGCCGCGGGAGCCAGGTACGCCAGCGACTTGCCCGTGCCCGTGCCGGCTTCCACCGCCAGTTGCCCGCCGTCCGACAGCGCCCGCGCCACCGCCTGCGCGACGTCGAGCTGCGCGGCCCGGCTCAGGAACCCTTCACCGGCCTGCTCCAGCGCGCCATTCGCGCCCAGCAGCGCGGAGACCTCGTCCGGACGCACCGGCAGCACGGGGGCATCTGCCTCTGGCTCAGGCAGCGCCGTGGCGCCCCCCGCACGCCGCCGCTCCGGCTTCCCGCGAAGGAAGCCCTGCGCCTCCAGCGCCAGCGGCGCCGCCTCCGCGCGGCACGCGGCGGCCAGTCGCGACAGCAGGTCCACCAGCGGCCACTCCTCGTAGTCGAACGCGCCGCTCGCGCCGTCCTTCAGGCCCACGCCCTCCATGGCCAGGCGCAGCTCCGCGCCCTTGCGTGGATCCAACGCGGCGAGCAGGTCCACCACGTCATCGCCACGGCCCTCGCGGATGCAGCGCTCCATGGCGTGCACCAGCACTGAGTACACCGCCTCGCAGTCCGATACCGCGCGGTGCGGCTGGCGCAGGGCCAGTCCGCCCCAGCGCAGCAGCGACTCCAGCGAGTGGCTGGGCAGCTCCGGGTGCAGGTAGTGCATCAGCTCGCACGAGTCGAGCACCGGGGCGCGGATGGGCCCCAGCAGGTCCGGCAGGAAGCCTTTTTCAAAGGGCGCGTTGTGCGCCACCACCGTCCAGCCGGAGAGCTTCTCTCGAAGCTCGGCGATGTCGGCGCCGAAGCGCGGATGCCCTTCGAGGTCCGCGTCCGTCAGGCCCGTCAGCCGCCGGATGGTGAGGGGGAGGGGCCGCGACGCCGAGTACAGGCGCGCGAAGCGTTCCACCTCGCGCCCGTTCTCGAAGAAGATGCAGCCCAGCTCGATGACCTCGTCCACACGCGGGTCCAGCCCCGTGGTTTCGAGGTCGAGGAAGACATGCCGGGTGAAGAGCTCCGCCGCGCCGCCCATTCAGGCCGCGCAGACTACTCCTCCCGGCGGCGCTGCCCAGAAATCGGCCAGCGTCCGTCAGTCGACCATGAAAACGCCGGAAATCATCTTGTTCATGGCGCAGCCGTACACCAGCTTGCCGGACTCCTTCGGCGTGAAGGCAATCTCCACCGGCTGGTCGAGCGGCAGCGGCGTGTTGATGTCGTAGCCGTCCATGACGACCTCGGTGGCGCAGGTGTGGTCCGTCTTGCGCGTCACCACCAGCTTCACCGGCTCACCCTTCTTGAGGCTCACCGGGCTGGGCTCGTAGCCCTTCTCCGTGACGGACAGCTCGACGACGCGCACGCCGTTCTCCCGCTTCTCGGGGACGGCGGGGGCCTTCGCCGCGTCGGCGTCCTTCGTGCACCCCTGCTGGGTGATGCCCACCAGGGCGGCCGTCGCGGCCAGGGCGAGCCAGGGCTTGATGATGCGGGAGATGAACTGACGCATGGAGGTCTCGGCGGTGAGGGGCCGCGCCCCCCGCGGGGATGGGCCTCAGGCCTCGTCCGCGGGGGCGCTCTCGGAGGGGGAGGTGACGGGCTCGAAGCGCAGCAGGGCGTGGAGCGGGACGAAGACTTCGTGGCCCTCTTCGCCCAGCAGCAGGTCGAACCGGCCCACGCGTATCAGCGGAAGCTGGAGGGTGATGCCGTTGCGCAGCACCATCCGCACCGTCTGCCCCAGGTGGTCCAGGAAGGCGCGCGGGTCCGAATGGGGGCGCTTGTCCGGCTGACGCGCCACCGCGGACGGCTTCTGCGTCAGCTTGGCATCGCGCTCCAGTCCGGGCAGCAGCCGCTCCCAGTCCCCGCGCCGGGCCAGCAGCACCACCTGGAGCTTCTCCAGGCGACCCGTGCGCTCCAGCGTGAAGGCGATGGGCTCCTCGCCGAGCAGCGTGTCCAGCAGCGAGCGCTCCGCCAGCACCACGGAGACCTCCGCCTTGTCGCTGATGAGCCGGGCCAGGAAGTCCGCGACCACGGCGTTTTCGACCTCGCCGCGGGCCTGCTTGATGGCCGCCTTGCGCTGGGTGCGCTCCTTGCGGGCCATGAACTCCGCCACCGTCATGCCGCTCTGGAGCACGCCGAAGGCGTCACCCAGGGACAGGCTGGGTGTCTGGCCCATCAGCTCGTACACCTGGTCGAAGCGCTTCGCCTCCTCGGCGTGCAGCTTGCGCCAGATGCGGCACTTCATCTTCCCTTCGAGCTCGCCCTTCGCGATGCGGGCGGGGACGCGCTCGCGCACCGCCAGCGCCTGAATCTGCTCGGGCGTGGGGGGGGGCCGGGGCGTGGAGGGCCGGAAGCCACCGGGGCGTCCGCCGAACCCACCACCGGGGGCCCTACCCGGAGGCGCACCCGTGCCAGGGCCCGAGGGGCGTGGAGTCAGCGGGCGAGCCCCAGGCGTCACGCCCGTCGTCGGGCGGGGCGTGGGGGCCGCTGTCGCTGGCGCTTCCGCCGGCGCGCTACCCGTGGGCGTGGGACGCGGCGTCGGCAGTGGCGCCGAGCCAGCAGCAGGCCGGGGTGTGGGCGCCACGCCCGTGGGGCGCGGGGTGGGCGTGGGGCGCGGCGTGGGCGCCGGAGTCGGGGCGGCAGTGCCGGGCGTCGTCGCCGGGCGCCGGATGACTTCGACCGCGGGAATCACCCGCCGTGTCTTCCTGTCGTTCACAGTCGTACGTTACCTGATGCGAGTTTTCCGGGCATGCCCGGCTTCACGGCTGGAGGGATGCTGAAAGATCGACCTTCCACCCGGACGGCTCTCGGACCATCCGGACCTCGTGGGAGCTGCCTCCCGCACGCACGAGCACTGTCGCCACGTCTCCCTCCTCCCGGACCAGCGAGACCTCCGTAACATCCGGAGGCGGAGGGACATTCGCGAAGAAGAGGGCCAGGGGCTCCGGCTTTTCTTCACCACCGGAGGCCGCGCCCACCACCTGCGCCCGCTGCGCCAGCGCGTCCTGGGTGGGCTTGGACAGCGCGCCCCACGCCTGCTGCAGCTCCCCTCGCTTCACCAGCCGGTGGAAGGACGTGTAGGCGTCCTGCGGGGTGCCGAAGCGCGGCCGGTTGCAGCCACCCAGGCCCAGCAGCAGGACCAGCGCTACCAGCCAGGGCATCGTCGCGGAGAGACGCATGGGGACAGGGGTTTAGGTCAAAGCGTCGCCGGGGGAAAGCCCGAGGTTCGGACATGTCACGCGGCGTGCTGATGGACGCGATTGCGGCCTGCTCCCTTGGCCGCATAGAGGCAGGCGTCCGCGGCCCGCAGCAGCGCCTCCACGCTCGGGAGGTCGCCCGACGGCACCGTGGCCACGCCCAATGACGCGGTCAGCCGCACGCACTGCGGCTTGCCACTCCCCCCCACATGCTCTAGCTCCAGGGCGGCGATGGCGTCGCGCACCCGCTCGCAGACCCGGAGCGCATCCGCGGGGCCCGTCTCCGGGAGCAGGGCGATGAACTCCTCGCCGCCGTAACGCGCCAGCAGGTCCACTTCCCGCAGCCGCGCCCGCGCCGTCTGGGCCACGGCCTTCAGCACGTGGTCCCCGAAGGGGTGCCCGAAGCTGTCGTTGATGCGCTTGAAGTGGTCGATGTCCAGCATCACCAGGGACAGGGGCGCCCCATAACGCCGAGCGCGGGCGAACTCGTCGTTCAGCCGCTCCTCCAGGGCGCGCCGGTTCGACAGGCCGGTGAGGGCATCCGTGCGGGTGAGCGTCAGCAGCTCTTCGCGCCGCGCCGCCAGCTCCTTGTTGGCGCGGTCCAACTCCCGGTTCTTCTCCACCAGCGCGTCCTGCAGCGCCTTCAGCCGCAGCATGGACTTCACGCGGGCCGACAGCTCGAGCATGTCGAAGGGCTTCACCAGGTAGTCATCCGCGCCCAGCTCCAGCCCCTCCACCTTTCCCGCGGCCTGCCGGGCCGTCATGAGAATCACAGGGATGAAGCCGAAGCCGTCCTCACCCGCGTTCGCCTTGACGATGCGGCACACCTCCACGCCGCCCAGCCCCGGCATCTCCACGTCCATGAGGATGAGGTCGGGGCGGGACTCCCGGATGGCGGACAGCGCCTGGGCACCGTCATGCGCCTCGGTGAAGACGTAGCCGTGAGGGGCCAGGCCGTCGCGCACGTGCCGGACATGCACCGGGTCATCGTCCACGATGAGCACCGCGCGGCCACTGAGTTCCCCTAAGGGCGGGGAACGGCGGGCGACCTCCAGCGTCCTCTTCCGTTCGCCATCCGCCATGAATGTCTCGCCCCCGGTGCGGTCATCCCGCGGTGCGGGGTTGCCCGCCATTCTCACGGCCCGTGCCTGGGATGCAAGCGGCTCGGCGACCGCCCGTGGCACCGACGTCAGGCAGGCTTCAGTAGCCGCGCCCGGTACACGGGCTCGCCGCTGGCCAGGTAGCGGCGCTCCCGCGTGGAGGGCACCTCCTCCGGGTCGTAAGGATGGAAAACGCCTGAACCCAGGGGGTTCTTGAAACCAGCGGATTCCAGGATGCTGAGCATCGTCACGCCGCGGTCCTGGACGTCGGTGCGCATGTCGAAGCGTCCGCCCGGTGCGAGCTTGCCGTACAGCAGCTCGGCGAACGCGGGCTGAATCACGGCGCGCTTGGCGTGGGAGCGCTTCCACCAGGGGTCGGGGAACTGGAGGTGGATGGCGGCGAGCGAGTCGGGCGCGAAGATGCGGGGCACGATGGAGCGGGCATCCGCTTCGATGACGCGCAGGTTGCGCAGGCCCGCCTTGTCGCCGCGGTCCTGGGTGTCGCGCGCGTACTTCTTGCGCCACTCGAAGGCGACGAAGCGCACCTCGGGGTGGCGGCGGCAGTACTCCAGGGCGTGGCCGCCGACGCCGGAGCCGATCTCCAGCTCGAGCGGTCCGCTGAAGCCGAACTCGGCGTCCCAGTCCGGCGGGGTCTCCAGCGTGACGAACTTGAGGCCGACGGGCTCGGGGAGCAGGCGAGGACGGGTCATGGGCGGGCGCCACCAACCATGGCGGCGACGGGTTTGGCCAGGGAAAAACGCGAGGCCTGGAGTATACGGGAGCCCATGAAGGTCTTCCCTGCGGTGGCGGACGCGGGCCGAGCGCTGGCCGGACAGGCGCTCGCGCTGGGCAACTTCGACGGTGTGCACGTGGGCCATCAGGCCCTCTTCGCGGAGGCGCGTCGCCACGGGCGGGCCGCCGCCTTCACCTTCAATCCCCACCCGGGCAAGGTGCTCCAGCCCGAGCTGGCGCCGAAGCTCATCACCCTGCTGCCACGCAAGCTGGAGCTGTTCGAGGCGTGCGGACTGGACGCGGCGGTGGTGCAGCCCTTCTCGCGCGAATACGCGCGCACGCCGCCCGCGGACTTCGAGGCCGCGCTCTTCGACGCGCTCGGCGTCGCGCACGTCGTGGTGGGCAGCGACTTCACCTACGGCGCTGCCCGGCGCGGCACCGTGGAGACGCTGCGCGAGGCGGCGTCCCGGCGCGGGGCGACGGTGCACGTGGTTGCGCCCGTCACGGTGGATGGCGTGGTGGCGTCGTCATCACGCGTGCGCGAGTACATCCTGGAGGGGCGCGTGTCCGCGGCGCGGCGCCTGCTGGGCCGTCCCTTCGACCTGGACGGCACGGTGGTGACGGGCGCGGGGCGGGGACGGGGCATTGGCTTCCCCACGGCGAACGTGGACACGCAGAACGAGCTGCGCCCCGCACCGGGCGTCTATGCCATCCGCGTTCAACTGCCGGGCGAGTCAAAAGGCACCTGGCATGGCGGCGCGGCGAACATCGGTGTGAAGCCCACCTTTGGCGGCACGGAGGTGACGATCGAGGCGCACCTGCTCGACTTCACCGGCGACCTGTACGGCAAGGAGCTGCGCGTGCAGTTCCTCGACCGCCTGCGCCCCGAGCAGCGGTTCGGCTCGGTGGGGGAGTTGACGGGGCAGATCAAGCGTGACGTGGAGGCCGCGCGCGCCGTGATTGCTCGCGCGGAGGGTTGAGCAATTTTCCCGTGTCCGTTCAATGGGTTGTGAGAGCAGGGGAGCAGGCGAGGGCGCCTTGACGCGCGCGCGCCGCTCCCCTCTAATTCGCAATCAGGAACCGTGCCATGGGGTGTGAGTCACCCGGGCACCGCTCCCGCGTCTTTGAGCTCGGAGGCGGGCCCCCGCCCGTTTCTTTCTTCTTCAAGGAAGAGGCATCAACGAATGTCCGGTCGACTCGGTGAACTGCTGGTTCGCGAGAACCTCATCTCCGTGCAGCAGCTGCGCAAGGCCCAGGAAGAGCAGCAGAAGAACGGCACGCGCATCGGCACCGCGCTCGTCAAGACGGGCGCCATCGAGGAGTCGAAGCTGACCGATTTCCTCTCCAAGCAGTACGGCGTGCCGGCCATCAACCTGAAGGACTTCGACGTCGAGCCGGACATCATCAAGCTGGTGCCGAAGGAAGTGGCGGAGAAGCACCTGGTGGTGCCCGTCAACCGCGCGGGCCCGTCGCTCATCGTGGCCATGTGCGACCCGTCCAACATCTTCGCGGTGGACGACCTGAAGTTCCTCACCGGCTACAACATCGAGACGGTGGTCGCCTCGGAGGTCTCCATCCGCGAGGCCATCGAGCGCTACTACGCGGAGAAGGGCCCGTCGCTGGAGGACATCGTTGGCGACGTCGGTGACGACATCGAGGTCACGAAGGAAGAGACGGAGAATATCGATGAGATGGCCAAGGCCGCGGATGACGCGCCTGTGGTCAAGCTGGTGAACCTCATCCTCATGGACGCCATCAAGAAGCGCGCGTCCGACATCCACGTCGAGCCGTACGAGAAGGACTTCCGCGTCCGCTTCCGCATCGACGGTGTGATGTACGAGGTGATGCGCCCGCCGATGAAGCTGCGCAACGCGATTACGTCGCGTTTGAAGATCATGGCCTCGCTGGACATCTCCGAGCGGCGCCTGCCGCAGGACGGCCGCATCAAGATCAAGATGGGCGGCGGCAAGGAGATGGACTTCCGCGTGAGCGTGTGTCCCACGCTCTTCGGCGAGAAGGTCGTGATGCGTCTGCTCGACAAGAGCAACCTCCAGCTGGACATGACGAAGCTGGGCTTCGACGCGCAGCCGCTGGCCTGGTTCAAGGAGGCCATCGACCGGCCCTACGGCATGGTGTTGGTGACGGGCCCCACGGGCTCGGGCAAGACGACGACGCTGTACTCGGCGCTCGCCAGCCTCAACGGGCTGGACACCAACATCTGCACCGCGGAGGACCCGGTCGAGTTCAACTTCGCCGGCATCAACCAGGTGCAGATGCATGACGACATCGGCCTGAACTTCGCCGCGGCGCTGCGCTCCTTCCTCCGCCAGGACCCGGACATCATCATGATTGGTGAGATCCGTGACTTCGAGACGGCGGAGATCGGCGTGAAGGCGGCGCTCACGGGCCACCTGGTGCTCTCCACGCTGCACACCAACGACGCCCCGGGCACGGTGAGCCGTCTGCTGAACATGGGCATCGAGCCGTTCCTCGTGACGGCGTCGCTCAACCTCATCCTCGCCCAGCGTCTGGCGCGCCGGCTGTGCCCGGCGTGCAAGAAGCCGGCGGAGAACGTGGACGAGCAGGCGCTCATCGACGCGGGTGTTCCGCCGGACAAGATTGGCACCTTCACGATGTACGAGAAGGTCGGCTGCCGCGACTGCAACGACCGTGGCTACCGGGGCCGCGTGGCCATCTACGAGGTCATGCCCTTCTGGGATGGCCTCAAGGAGCTGGTCATCAACGGCGCCTCCGCCGCGGAGCTGAAGCAGGAGGCCATCCGCCTGGGCATGAGCAGCCTGCGCATGAGCGGTCTTCGCAAGATGATGGACGGCGCCACCACGTTGGAAGAGGTGGTGGGAAACACCGCCCCGGACCGCTTCTAATCAACCTCCCCCACCGCACTCCCGCTGAAGGACATCCCCCCCGTGGCCAACCTGCACCAGCTCCTCAAGGCGATGGTCGAGAAGGGCGCTTCCGACCTCCACATCACCACCGGCTCGCCGCCGCAGCTCCGCGTCGACGGCGAGCTCGTCCCCTTGAAGACGGCGCCGCTGACTCCGGTGGAGACGAAGCAGCTCTGCTACTCCATCCTCACGGACGCCCAGAAGCACAAGTTCGAAGAGGACAACGAGCTGGACCTGTCCTTCGGCGTGAAGGGCCTGTCGCGCTTCCGCGCCAACATCTTCATGCAGCGTGGCGCGGTCGCCGCGGCGTTCCGGACCATTCCCTTCAAGATTCTGACGTTCCAGGAGCTGGGGCTGCCGCCGGTGGTGGCGGAGCTGGTGAAGAAGTCGCGCGGGCTCATCCTGGTGACGGGCCCCACGGGCTCGGGCAAGTCCACCACGCTGGCCTCGATGATCGACAAGATCAACACCGAGCGTCATGAGCACATCATGACCATCGAGGACCCCATCGAGTACCTGCACCCGCACAAGAACTGCCTCGTGAATCAGCGAGAGGTGGGGGCGGACACGCGGAACTTCAAGACGGCCCTCAAGTACATCCTCCGCCAGGACCCGGACGTGGTGCTCGTCGGTGAGCTCCGCGACCTGGAGACGATTGAGGCGGCGCTCACCATCGCGGAGACAGGTCACATCTGCTACGCGACGCTACACACCAATAGCGCGGTGCAGACCATCAACCGCGTGCTGGACGTGTTCCCGCCGTACCAGCAGCCGCAGGTCCGCGCGCAGATGTCCTTCGTGCTGGAGGGGGTCATGAGCCAGGCGCTGGTGTCGAAGGCGGGCGGCCCTGGCCGCATCCTGGCGCTGGAGGTGATGGTGCCCAACCCCGCGATCCGGAACCTCATCCGCGAGGACAAGGTCCACCAGATCTATTCGTCCATGCAGGTCGGTCAGGCGAAGTTCGGCATGCAGACCTTCAACCAGGCCCTGGCGGCGCTGCTGCTGCGGCGGCTCATCACCCAGGACGAGGCCTTCGGGCGTTCTACGGACCCTGATGAACTGCGCAACATCCTGGCCACGGGCGGTGGGACGCTGCCCGGGATGCAGCGGCCAGGCGGGGGAGCGGGTGGTCGTTAGTTCCGGGATTCAGAGATCAGCGGTTAGAGTGGCGCGGCACCCGCGGAGGTCCAGCTCATGGCAGCCCCAGCAGTGAAGTCGGCATCAGCTCCCAAGAAGGTCACCGCCCAGTTCCTCTGGGAGGCGAAGACCAAGAGCGGGGAGTCCAAAAAGGGTGAGATGGAGGCGATGGACGTCGAGGCCGTCAACGCGCGCCTCAAGTCCCTGGGCCTCAACCCCGTCAAGGTGCGCAGGAAGGGCCTGCTGGATGGGGACATCTCCATCCCTGGCCTGGGCGGCGTCGAAGGCAAGGACATCCTCGTCTTCACCCGTCAGTTCGCCACGATGATCGACGCCGGCCTCCCGCTGGTGCAGTGCCTCGACATCCTCGCGAGCCAGATGGACAACCCTTCCTTCAAGAAGGTGCTGTTCGCCATCAAGGGCAAGGTGGAGCAGGGCAGCACCTTCGCGGACGCGCTGAAGGAGCACCCCAAGGTCTTCGACGAGCTCTACGTCCAGCTCTGCGCCGCGGGCGAGGTGGGCGGTATCCTCGACGCCATCCTCAACCGGCTCGCGGCGTACCGGGAGAAGAACGAGAAGCTCAAGTCCAAGGTCAAGAGCGCGATGACCTATCCGGTCATCGTCATCCTGGTGGCCATTGGCGTGACGGCGGTGCTCCTGCTGAAGGTGACACCGGTCTTCGAGAAGATGTTCGCGGACTTCGGCTCGGAGCTACCAGGGCCGACGCAGATGATCGTGAACTTCTCGCACATGGCGCAGGAGTACTTCTTCCATGCGGCTGCGTCGATTACCGCGGTGGTGATGTCCTTCACGTGGAGCTACCGGCAGCCGCGTGGCCGGAAGTTCTGGGACAAGGTGTTCCTCTTCATGCCCGTCTTCGGGCCTGTGCTCCGTAAGGTGGCCGTGGCCCGGTTCACCCGCACGCTGGGGACCATGATCTCCTCCGGCGTGCCCATCCTGGACGCGCTGGACGTCACCGCGAAGACGGCCGGTAACCGGACGGTGGAAGACGCAATCATCTACGTCCGCGGGAAGATCGCCGAGGGCAAGAACATCGCGGGGCCCCTGGCGGAGACGAAGGTGTTCCCGTCCATGGTGGTGCAGATGATCGGCGTGGGTGAGGCGACGGGCGCCATGGACACCATGCTCAACAAGATCGCCGACTTCTACGACGACGAGGTGGACGCGGCCATCAACAGCCTCACGGCGATGATTGAGCCCGTGCTGATGGTGTTCCTCGGCGGCGTGGTCGGTGGCTTCCTCATCGGCATGTACCTGCCGATCTTCTCGCTTGCCGGTGCCATCCAGTAACGGAGTTGTCGTGGGTGGGCGCCCGCTCGCGGGGGGCGCCCTGAGGTCGCGGCTTGTATGGCTGGTGCTGTTCCGCACGGTGGCCGCGAGCCTGTCGCTCGTCATCACCCTCGCGCGGCTGCTCCTGCAGCCCTCTCAGGACCTGAGCCGGGCTGATACCCTGTCGCTCGCGGTCATCGTCGTCGCGTACGTCTCGACGCTGGTGGTGGGGTTGAGGCTGCGGCGCGGGCGTGGAGGGCTGAGCGATGCCTGGGTGCAGGTCGCTGGCGACGTGGTCATCGCCACCGGGCTGGTCTACCTCAGCGGCGGCGCGGACTCGCCCCTGACGTTCCTCTACAGCCTGTCGGTCATTGGCGCGGCCGTCGTATTGGACCGGCGTGGCGCCCTTTGGGCTGCCGCTGCGTCCGCGCTGTGCTTCGCCGCCCTGGTGATGGGAACTCGGTTCCTGGGAAATGCTCCTGGAGGACTGATTCCTCCGACCCGGGTGATGTTCGTCCTGGGAAGCAACTCGCTCGCCTTGGGGCTCATCGCTGTCCTCGCGGGCTACCTTTCGCGTCAGCTCTCCGTGGCGGGTGGCGCATTGTCCGCTCGAGAAGCGGACCTCCACCGATTGGGGCGGCTTCAGCAGCAGATCCTCACCTCCATGCCTTCGGGGCTTGCGACGTGTGATGCGGAGCGCCGCATCACGTACGTCAACCCCGCGGGCTGCGCCATCCTTCAAGTGGAGACTGCGAGCGTCGTCGGGACAGAGGTCGAAATGCTCCTGCCTGGAGTATCGGGCCTGGCTCCGCGGTCTCCTCGCAGTGAGCTGGTCGTGGGGCAGGGGTCGAAGCGGCGCATTCTGGGGTTGTCGGTGACGCCGCTGGATGGCGAGCCAGGGGCCTTGCTGATGGTCTTCCAGGACCTCACGCAGCTCCGCCGGATGGAGAATGACCTGAAGCGGGCGGACCGGCTGGCGAGCCTGGGCGCGCTGTCCGCTCAACTGGCGCATGAATTGCGCAATCCACTGGCCTCCATGCGCGGCTCGGCGCAGTTGCTGGCGCAGGATGCGCAGGACGGCGTCTCACAGAAGCTCACCAACATCCTGATGCGGGAGTCGGACCGGTTGGCGAGGCTCGTCGAGGAATTCCTGCGCTTCGCACGGCCTCCGATGCCCGTGTTGCAGATGGTTCCCCTCGCGACGCTCGTGACGGAGACCGTGGACATGCTCCGCGTGGACCCGCTGGCACGTGATGTCCGGGTGGAGGTCAGCGCGCCTGATGCGGTGGCGGTCGCGGTTGACCCGGATCAGCTCCGGCAGGTCCTCATCAACCTGGTGCGAAACGGCTTCCAGGCAGCAGGTCCGCGAGGTCACGTAAAGGTCGCGCTGACGCGAGACGAGAATGAGGCGAGAATCCGCATCTGGGACTCGGGGGGAGGGATTTCGGAGGAGATGATGGGGCACTTGTTCGAGCCGTTCTTCACCACACGCGATGGCGGCACGGGGCTGGGGCTGTCCACCGCGCACTCCATCATCCGGGCCCATGGTGGCTCCATCCAGGTTCGCTCGAATCGCGACGAGGGCACTGAGTTCATGGTGGGGTTGCCGCTGTGACGTCGGTTCCGGCAGGAGACCTGGGGGCGCGTGGCCACATCCTCGTGGTCGACGACGAGCTGTCCATGCGCGAGTACCTCGAGCTGTTGCTCCAGCGAGAGGGATACACGGTGACGAGCGTCGCGGGCGTGAAGGGCGCGTGTGACGTGCTGGCCCAGGACGGGGTGGACCTGGTCATCTCCGATTTGAAGTTGGGCACGGGAAGTGGCCTGGATGTGCTGCGCGCCGCCCGGGCCCGTCCCGCATCTCCGGAAGTGGTGCTCATCACCGCCTACGGCACTCCTGCGGCAGCGGTGGAGGCGATGCGCGAGGGCGCCTACGACTACATCTGCAAGCCCTTCGACAACGAGGAGATGCGGCTGCTGGTCCAGAAGGCCCTGGAGAAGCGCTCGCTCCGGCAGGAGAATAGTGGCCTCAGAGCGCGCTTGTTTCCTGGCCTGGATGGGGCCGTGGGGCAGAGCGCTCGGATGCAAGCGGTCTGGACCCTGGTGGAGAAGGTGGCTTCCGGGCGGAGCACCGTGTTGGTCATGGGCGAGAGCGGCACGGGAAAAGAACTGGTGGGACGCGCCATCCACATGCGCGGCAGCCGGGCCGCGCGGCCGTTCCTGCCCTTCAACTGTGCCGCGCTCAATGAAGGCACGCTGGAGAGCGAACTCTTCGGGCATGTGAAGGGGGCCTTCACAGGGGCGACCTCGGACCGCTCGGGGCTCCTCGTGGCGGCGGGTGACGGCACCGTCATGCTGGATGAAGTCGGGGAGATGCCGCTCGCCACACAGGTGAAGCTGCTCCGGGTGCTCCAGGAGCGGAAGGTGAAGCCGGTGGGCAGCGCCGCGGAGATTCCGTTTCAGGCGCGCGTTATCGCGGCGACCAATCGGCGGCTCGAAGCCGAGGTGAAGGCCGGTCGCTTCCGTGAGGACCTCTTCTACCGGCTCAACGTGATTACGGTGGAACTGCCGCCTCTGCGTGAGCGCGCCGGCGACATCTCGCTGTTGGCGAAGTACTTCCTGTCGCGGATGTCGGAGGAGTTGGGGCGGCCAGGTCTGCGCTTCGCTCCTGAGACGCTTTCGCTGCTGGAGCGCTACCCGTTCCCAGGCAACGTCCGGCAGTTGCAGAACATGGTGGAGCGGGCCGCGACCCTCTCTGATTCAGACCTCCTGGGGCCGTCCACGCTTCCTCCGACGGTGCGGGGTGATTCAGACCCCGCGGTCCGGACCGCTGAGGGAGGCGAGCCGGGACTGGGCGCGGGGTTCAACCTGGAGCGGCATCTCGACGACAGCGAGCGCCGTTACCTGATGGCGGCGATGAAGCAGGCCGGTGGGGTGAAGACCCGTGCCGCGGAACTCCTGGGGCTTTCGTTCCGGTCCTTCCGCTATCGGCTGGCCAAGCACGGGCTTACCGATGACCTGGAGCCAGGGGGAACGGGGGATGCGTAGGCTGATCGACAGTTCTCGTCAGCGTCACTGCCGAATTTTGTCAGCCCTGGACCCCTCCGCCACGGGGGCTTTCTCCAAGCTTTGAAAATCTAGGGCTTTGGCGGCTTGACGCTGGTTGGCATGCTCGGTGCTATTGTTCACGGCGGGCGCAGTGCCCCCCGTTGCAACCTTCCTTGAGGATCCCCCATGCGCGTCTCGCGATTCAACCCCCGCAACCGTGGCTTCACGCTCATCGAGCTCATGATCGTGGTCGCCATCATCGGCATCCTGGCGGCCATCGCCATCCCGAACTTCATCAAGTTCCAGGCCCGCTCGAAGCAGTCCGAGGCGAAGACGAACCTCAAGGCGCTGTACACGGCGCAGAAGTCGTTCTTCTCTGAGAAGGACCGCTACTCCAACTACGCCAACGAAATCGGCTTCGCGCCGGAGCGTGGCAATCGCTACGGGTACATCGTCAGCGAGCTTGGTGTGCCCGAACTGAGAACCGCGGCAATCGTCACGATCTCCGATACGGAGGGCATCGGCGCCATTTCCTATGACTCCTTCCGCTTCGGTGGAACCGCGGAGCGGCCGACCTTCGCGGCGGCCAACTTCGCTGCGGCAGCTGGCGGCTGGACTACCACGTGGGGTGTTCAGGAGGAGTGCCCGAACTGTAACTTCCTGGCTGGTGCCTCGGGGAACGCTGATAATGAGTTGGGTCTGGACAACTGGCTGATCGCAGGCTTTGAGGGCGAGGGCGAGCTGTCGGGGTGCTCCGAGGAGGGCACGGTGTCCTCCGGTACGCCGTACAATGATCGCAACGACGTGGCCTGCGACGAGTAGTTCTGGTCCTGCGGAATGAGCGGTGGCGTAGCCACTGTTCTTTGGGCCGCCTTCCTGCCGGAAGGTGGCCCTTTGCCGTTCCGGAACTTCAAGGTGCTCATGCGGATTGTTGCGCTGTGCTTCGCTGTGTGCTCCATCGCGTTGATGGCGGAGAAACCGGCCAAGCCCCTTCGCACGAAGGATGGTCCGATTCTCCCCCGAAGGGAGCTTCTCGAAATCGTTGGGGCGGCCCAGAAGCCGCTGCTCACAGACTTTTATTGGCTCCAGGCCATCCAGCAGGTTGGCCGCGCCAACACAGACACCGAATACAGGGACGTGTACTTCTACTCGGATATGGCGACGGACTTGGATTCCAAGTTCAGATACGTCTACGAGTGGGGGGCCATCAACACGCCCTTCAACGTGGGACGGGAGCAGTGGGTGAACACGGACCTGTCATCCCGGTTGCTCACCAAGGGAATTGACGAGTTCCCGGATGACCGTCGTCTCCTGTTCCAACTGGCCTACAACAAGATGACCTACGATCGGGATTGGACGGCGGCTGCCGACCTACTCATGCGGTTGTCGAAACTCCCCAATACCCCACGATATCTGCCGCAACTTGCAACCCGCCTTTATGCACAGGCTGGCAACTTCGACACGGGCCTGCAAATGGCGGAGATGCTGCATGACAGTGCGGAGGACGAAGAGTCGCGAGCGTTCTACGAGCACCGCATCAAGGAGCTTCTGCGAGAGCGGGTGCTGACTCAGATTGACGATGCCGTCGGGGCCTACCTGCGGGAGCACGGAGAGCGGCCCAAGACCGTTCCTGCCTTGGTCGACGCGGGCTATTTGAAAAGCATGCCCGTGGACCCATTGGAGGGGCAGCTCTTCATCGACAGGCGGGGACGCGCACGCTCCACTTCGGGACTCTACAGGTTGGAGATGTACGACCAGGCCAAGAAGAATGTGTTGAAGGAAGATCTCGCAGCGGGTGGCATTCAGCTCGACGCGTTGGAGGAGGCTCCGTGACGACCTCGACCACACCTGACTCGAGTCCTCCCGTATCCATCCGAGGGTTGTCCAAGACATATCGGGTGGGCTTCTTCCTCAACAAGCAGGTGAAGGCGCTTCAGGGGCTGGATCTGGAGATCGCGCCTGGGCAGGTCTACGGCTTGCTAGGGCCAAACGGCGCGGGCAAATCCACCACGATCAAGATTCTCATGGGCCTGGTTCGGGCTTCCGAGGGCCAAGCACTGCTCTTTGGCGAGCCTCCCGACCGGCCCCATGTCCGGCGGCAGGTGGGCTTCCTTCCTGAGAACCCCTCGCTCTACGAATACCTCACCGGTCGGGAGTTCGTGACACTGGCCGGTCGCGTCTTTGGTCTGAGCGGCCATGAGCTCGACCAGCGCGTGGAGCGGGTGCTCGGCGAGGTGGGGATGGGCCGCGCCTCCGACCTGCAGATTCGCCGCTACTCCAAGGGCATGGTGCAGCGCACCGCGCTGGCCCAGGCGCTCATCAGCGGGCCGCGCCTGCTCGTGCTGGATGAGCCTACCTCCGGCTTGGATCCACTGGGTCGCAGGCAGATGCGCGACCTCATCCTGGCTGAGCGGGAGAAGGGGACGACCATCCTCTTCTGTACGCACATCATCTCCGACGTCGAGTCGCTCTGTGACCGCGTGGTGGTGCTGGTCGGCGGGCGGCGCGTTCAGGAAGGGAGCGTGCAGGAACTGGTGTCCGCGAAGGCGCCTTCCGTGGAGATGGTCGTGCACGGGCTTCCGCTGGAACAGCTCCAATCGCTGGGATTCACGTACGAGCAGGCGCAGCAGTTGGACAGCCGGGTCTTGCTGCGCATACCGGACGCCGACTCGCACGGCCTGCTCCAGGCAGTGCTCAACAAGGGAGGGCGCGTGAGCCGGGTACAGCCCGCGCGTTTCTCGCTGGAGGACCTCTTCCTGGACGCGATGAAGCAGGCGGGTGGACAGACGGTGGGCGGGGAGATCCAGTGATGGGTGCCTTCGCCGCCATGGCGTGGAACGGATTCCGCGAGGCGCGCCGCAACCGGGTGACGGTGCTCGTGGCTGCCTTCGCGCTCTTGCTGCTCTTCGCTACCACGCTCATCACCGAGGTCACCGTCAGCACCTTCGACAGGGTGGTGACCGACTTCGGGCTCGGGGTGATGAGCCTGCTGCTCGTCTTCCTCTCCATCTACCTGTCGTCCGGCCTCATCAGCCGTGAAATCGAGCGGCGGACCATCTTCTTGATGGTCTCCAAGCCAATGTCCCGGACCCGGTTCCTGCTGGCGCGGCTCGCGGGCAACATGCTCACCCTGGGGGTGTTGCTGGTGGCCATGACACTGCTGTTCTGGGTGGAGCTGGTTCTGCACCGCTCGCCCATCACCCAGCCGCAGATGGCCGCATTGTGGGGGCTCTACCTGGAGCTGTTCGTCCTCACCAGCGCGGGGTTCCTGATGTCCACCTTCGCCAGCCAGCTCGTCTCGGCCCTGGTGACGACGGGGCTCTACTTCGCGGGCCACCTCTGCTCGGACATCTACAATCTGGGCGCGAAGTCCCAGGTCGACTTCGTCCAGTGGGTCAGCAAGGCCACGTACTATGCGCTGCCCAACCTGGAGCGGTTCAACTTCCGGCCACGCGCCACCTATGCCATTGAAGTGACGGCCGTTGAGCTGGGGACCGCCACGCTCTATGCATTGGGCTGGGGGGCGTTCTTCTGCGTGCTGGCTTCAATCGTGTTCGAGCGGCGCGACTTCCGCTGAAGCTCGGGTAGGATGCGTCCTCTGTGACGCACTCCTCCCTCCCGGGATATTTCGGGCCCCTCTTCGCCGTGTTCCTGTTCGTGCTCGGCCTGTGCGTGGGCAGCTTCCTCAACGTCGTCATCGCGCGGGTGCCGCTGGACCAGAGCATCGTGCGTCCGGGCTCGCGGTGCCCCAAGTGCGGGCACGTCCTGGCCTGGTACGAGAACATCCCGCTGTTGTCCTGGCTGGCGCTGCGGGCGCGCTGCCGGGGGTGCCGCACCCCCATCTCCGTGCGGTACCCGTTGGTGGAGTTGCTGACGGGGCTCCTGTACTTCGCGTGCCTGCGACGCTTCGGTTGGACGTACGAGCTGGTGCCCGCGTTGGTGCTCGTGTCCTTCCTCGTCCCACTTGCCTTCATCGACCTGGACCATTGGATTCTGCCGCTGTCCATGACGGTGTCGGGCATGCTGGCGGGGCTCATCCTGGCCATCCCCCTGGGGACGGAAGCCTTCCGTGACGCGCTGATTGGCGCGGCCGTGGGATTCCTGACCTTCCGGATGATGGAGTACATCGGCTGGAAGGTGTTCCAGCGCGAGGCGCTGGGGGCGGGGGACAAGTATCTCGTGGCCCTGCTCGGAGCGTTCCTGTCCTGGCGCGCGCTGCTGGGCGTGTTGCTGTTCGCGTCCATGCAGGGCGCCGTGGTGGGCATCCTGATGTTGCTGCTGACGGGCCGGGCGGGCCCTCGCGCGGAGGATGCTCCCGAGGAGCCCGAGGGCGAGCCGGCTCCTCTCACGATGACCTGGGAGTTCACTCAGCCAGGACTTCCGCTCTGGAAGCGACTGGTGCTGGTGCCGCTGTGCCTGTTGGTCCAGCCCATCCCCGACGCGCCCTTGGACGAGGAGGGCCAGGAGGAGGACTGGGTCCCGGAGCGCACCAGCATTCCTTTCGGGCCCTGGCTGGCGCTCGCGGGGCTGGAACTGCTGCTCCTGGGGCCCTGGCTGTCACGGGTGTTGCCCGCGGACATCGCCATGATGCTGGGCGGTCTGCCGTGAGCACGGCGGGGATGCGATGAAGTGGCGGATTGCCAGCGTCGCGTTCCTGCTGGGCTCCGTGTCGACAGGCCTCACCTGGTTGTCCGTCCAGCCGGTGCTCCTTCGGCTGCTGGACGCGCTCCGCCGGTGGGTGCCCGAAGGGAGCACGGAGCACGAGGCGCTGATTCGCCTCCGGAGCATTCTTCCCTGGGTCCTGGGGTTGGACCTCGTCGCGCTGACGGTGCTCGCCTACGTGGTCCTGGACCTGATGGTGGGACGTCCCTTGCGCCGAACCGAGGCGGTGGTCGAGCAGTTCGGTCGCTTGGAGTTGGAGCCGCGCCTGGTGCCGACGTCGGGCGGAACATTGGTGTCGCGCATCCAGCGCGCCCTGCAGCGCATGGCGGAGGCACTGCGCGAGGAGCAGGCGCTCACGCGCGCGCAGATGGCATCCCTGCGTGAATCCAATGCCCAGCTGGCGCGCACGCAGACGGAGTTGGTTGCCTCGGAGCGGCTCGCCACGGTGGGCAGACTGGCCGCGGGCGTCGCGCACGAGGTGGGGAATCCGTTGGCGGGAATCCTCGGCTACGTGGCGCTGGCGCAGACCCAGGCGGACACGCCCGAGCTGAAGGACTTCCTGGATCGCATCGACCACGAGGTCCAGCGCATCGACCGCATCATCCGGGGCCTGCTCGACCTGGGACGTCCTGGCACCACCTCACTCGGCCCGGTGGAAGTGGGCGCGGTGGTGGAGACCTGCGTGCGCCTGGTCCGTGCCGCACCTGAGCTGACTGGCGTGACGGTGGCGCTGGAGATGGAGCCAGGGCTGCTCGCACGCGCGGACCCAGGACCGCTCTCGCAAATCGTCATCAACCTGTTGCTGAACGCCGCCCAGGCCATGGGCGGGCAGGGGCGCGTGCGAGTCGCCACGCGGCAGGTTTCGGACGAGGCTCGCCTGGTCGTCGAGGATGGTGGAACCGGCATCCCCGAGGACGTGATGCCTCGCCTGTTCGAGCCCTTCTTCACGACCAAGGGACGCGAGGGAACTGGACTGGGACTGGCGGTGTCCCAGCGGCTGGCGCAGGTCATGGGAGGGCGGCTCGAAGCAGAGAATGTTCCGGGTGGCGGCGCCCGCTTCACGGTGCGGCTGCCCGTACCCTGAGGAAAACGCGCGCGACGTCAGGGCGGAAGCTATCGGCGCACTCGCGGGTGCGCGATGATGTGTCAAGACGGCCATGCCCCTCTTCCGCACCATTCTCGTCGCCGATGATGAGCCCTCCATCCGGCACATCCTCACCTTGGTGCTGACCGGCCATGGCTATGAAGTGCGCGCGGTGGCCGACGGCGAGGACGCGCTGAAGGAGCTCAACGCGCGTGACTACGACGTGCTGCTCTGTGACGTGCGCATGCCGAAGAAGGATGGGCTCTCCGTCCTGCGCGAGGCCCTTGCGGCGCACCCCGCGCTGACGGCGGTGGTGATGAGCGCCTACGGCTCGCAGGAGCAGGCACTCCAGGCCGTCGCCGCTGGCGCGTTCGACTACGTCCAGAAGCCCTTCAAGCCGGATGAAATCGTCTTCGTCCTCCGCAAGGCGGAGGAGCGTGAGCGGCTGCTCCGTGAGAACCGGCGCCTGAAGCAGGCGAGCCTCCCCTCCACGCCCGAAGGCCACATCCTCGGAGAGAGCCCCGCGTTGCACGCGCTGCTGCGCCAGGTGGCCCGGCTCGCACCCGTCGACACGACCGTGCTCATCAGCGGCGAGAGCGGCACGGGCAAGGAGCTCATCGCGCGGGAGCTGCACGTGCGCAGCCCTCGCGCACCCATGTCCTTCGTGGCGCTCAACTGCGGCGCCATTCCCTCCGGGCTCATCGAGAGCGAGCTGTTCGGCCACGCGAAGGGCGCCTTCACGGACGCGCGCACCGCGAAGCGAGGCCTCTTCGCGGAGGCGGATGGCGGCACGCTCTTCCTGGACGAAGTGGGAGAGCTGCCACTGTCCGCCCAGGTGAAGCTGCTGCGCGTCCTCCAGGAAGGGGAAATCCGCCCGGTAGGGGAGAACCGCGTCGAGAAGGTGAACGTGCGCGTGGTGGCCGCCACGCTGCGGGACCTGTCCCGGCTGGTGGCGAAGGGAGAGTTCCGCGAGGACTTGTACTACCGCCTGAACGTCGTGAACCTCCGAGTCCCGCCGCTGCGGGAGCGGCGGGAAGACGTGCCGCTGTTGGCGCGGACCTTCATCGCTCGCTTCAACCGCGAGCTGAATCGGGAGCCTCCCGTCGCGGGGCTCTCCTCGGAGGCCGAGGCGCTCCTGATGGCCTATGCGTGGCCGGGAAACGTCCGCGAGTTGGAGAACGCCATGGAGCGTGCCGTCCTGCTGGCGGACGAGGCGCTCATCCTGCCGGCGAACCTGCCCGAAAGGCTGTGGGCAGCTCCCCCACCCGGACAGCAAGGTGCGACGCCGCAGGTGGGGCCGGTGCTACAGGATGGTGGCGACCTGTCACTCAAGCGCGCCATCCGAGAGTTGGAGGAGTCCTACATCAGAGCCGCCCTGCGGAAGACGAAGGGCAACCGCACGCGGGCGGCGGAGCTGCTGGACATCAGTCACCGAGCGCTCCTCTACAAAATCAAGGAGTACGGCATCGATCCGGATGCCGAGGCGGAGCGGGGCTGAGGTGCGGGGTTGGTCCAGAAATCGGACGGAGCGGCCGACATTTGACGGAACGCGCCGGAGGCCGGAAAATCGGGCCTCCGCGACGGTGTTGAGGGGCCCGGCGCAGTATGTGGTGCGCGGCTCCCGTCCGTCCGGAGGGCAGGCGGGCTCCAGGCACTTTTTAGGAGGGGTTGACGGCCAGTGCTACGCTGGCCGCCTCTCGACGGAGTCAAGCATGGCGAAGGGCAAACTGGTACTCGGCCTGGATATCGGATCGACGTCCATCAAGATGATTCTGCTCAAGGAGCAGCGCAAGCGCGGCGAGGTCATCTACGCGCTGCAGAGCTTCGGGATGAAGCCGCTGCCTCCAGAGGCCATCGTCGACGGCGCGCTGATGAACTCCACGGCCATCGTCCAGGCCGTGCAGGACCTGATGTCCGAGCTGAAGGTGAAGGGCAAGGACGTGGCCATTGGCGTCTCCGGCCACTCGGTCATCATCAAGAAGATTCAGATGCCTCGCATGTCCCAGGACGAGCTCGAGGAGAGCATCCAGTGGGAGGCGGAGCAGTACATCCCGTTCGATGTGAAGGACGTGAACATCGACACGCAGATCCTCGACGGCGGCGGCAACGACGCCACGGGGCAGATGGACGTGCTGCTGGTGGCGGCCAAGAAGGACATGATCAACGACTACACCACGGTGGTCTCCGAGGCCGGCCTGGCCCCGGTGGTGGTGGACGTGGACGCCTTCGCCGTCCAGAACATGTTCTCCGTCAATTACGACGTGCCGGACCGCGAGACGGTGGTGCTCATCAACGCGGGCGCCTCCGTGGTGAACATCAACATCATCTCCAGCGGCGCGACGGTCTTCACCCGCGACGTCACCATCGGTGGCAACCAGTTCACCGAGGAGATTCAGAAGCAGCTGAACGTCTCCTACGAGGAGGCCGAGGCGCTGAAGATTGGTGGCAACGGCGCGGACGCGGACGCGGTGGTGCCGCAGGACGTGGAGCGCGTGCTCTCCAGCGTGGCGGAGCAGGTCGCGGGCGAAATCCAGCGCTCACTCGACTTCTACGCGGGCACCGCCGCTGATTCGAACTTCAGCAAGGTCTACCTGTCGGGTGGCACGGCGAAGATTCCCGCGCTGTTCAAGACCATTGAAGCGCGCACCGGCGTGCCGGTGGAGATCCTCAACCCCTTCCGAAAAATCGAAGTGGACAACCGGAAGTTCGACCCCGCGTTCATCATGGACGTGGCGCCCATGGCCGCGGTGGCAGTGGGACTGGCGCTGCGGCGCCCGGGCGACAAGCTGGCCTGACCGGACCCCCCCACTGGAGACGACGCACATGATGATTCGCATCAACCTGCTGCCCGTCCGGGCGGTGAAGAAGCGCGAGATGGGCCGGCAGGTGCTGGTCCTCTTCGCCGTGGTTCTGGTTGGCGCTGCCGTGGCCAACTACGCCTGGTACGACAACCGCGACACGGAGCTGGCGTCGCACCGCCAGGGCGTCGCGACGGCCAAGGCCAAGATCGCCGAGTTGGAGAAGATCATCGGCGAGGTGAAGAACATCAACACCCGCAAGGCCGAGGTCGAGAAGAAGCTGGCCGTGCTGGACTCGCTGCGCAAGGGGCGCAACGGGCCCGTTCGGATGCTGGATGCGCTCGCCTCGGCCACACCCAAGAAGGTGTGGGTGAAGTCGTTCGTCGAGGCAAAGGACGTTGTGTCCATCGATGGCTCCGCGGTGAGCCATGACGAGGTCGCGGAGTTCATGCGGGGGCTCAACAGCGTCGTCTGGACGCCTAAGGGGATGGGCCGGTTGGTCGACGAGCGGCGCGAGAGCAAGACGTCTCGGGTGGAGTTGTTGACCGCGGAAGCGACCATCGAAGAGTTCCCCCAGGCGCAGGTCACTCCATTCTTCACGGGCATCGACTTGAAGAACGCCACGCAGGGCAAGTCGACCGAGTCTGGTGCACCCGCGCTGGTCGACTTCAAGATCTCCCTGAAGTCCAACTACGCCATCTGAAGAAGGCCGTTCGCCATGGACAAGTACCTGGATCAATTCGTCAAGGCGCCACCGGCCATCAAGTTCGGTGGCCTGGCCGCCGTCGTGGTCGTGCTCACGGTCGCCAACTTCTTCATGCTCATCCAGCCGACGGAGGAGGCCATCAAGGCGCAGGTCGCGCAGCGCCGGAAGCTGGACATGGAACTGGCCGACAAGAGCGAGATCGCCCAGAACCTCAACGAGCGCCGGCGTGAGATGGACGTCCTCGAGCAGAAGCTCTCCGAGGCGCTGACGGAGCTGCCCGAGCAGCGCGACATCGAAGAGCTGCTCGCGCAGATCAACGACATTGGCAAGAAGAGCGGCCTGCAGATCTCCAGCGTGACGCCCGACAAGGAGTCCGTGGGCGGGGGCGAGTTCTTCGCGCGCATCCCCATCAAGATGACGGTGAGCGGCAACTACCATGAGATCGCCATCTTCCTTCAGGAGATGGCGAACATGCGGCGCATCGTCAACGTGAACAACATCAAGCTCGATTCAGCCACGCTCAAGAACGAGAAGGTCGTTCTTCAGAGCAGCTTCCTCGCGACGACGTTCCGGTTCGTGGATCAGAAGAACCTCCCCGCTGCGGACGCGAAGACCAAGAACGCCAAGGCGAAGAAATAAGAAACTTGATCCGCCCGAGAAGTAGGGCGACAAGGGGATTGAGGATGAAGACGTTCAAGGCCACCATGACCACCGCGATGCTCGCCTTGGCGCTCGCCGCGTGCGACGAGACGCCCAGCCCGGCGCCGAAGGCCGCGAAGCCCAAGGCGGCAGCGGCAGCGCCGATGAAGGAGGCTCCCGTGGAGGCCGTGGCCCAGACCGCACCGGCCTACGCCTACACATACAACCCGGTGGGCAAGCGAGACCCGTTCCGAAGCCCCATCGAAGACCTGGGGCCGGTGAACGCCAATCCGGTGTCCGCCTGCAGCGAGCCGCTCTGCGCGTTCGATCTGGACCAGCTGAAGCTGGTGGCGGTCGTCACGGGTGATGCGAGTCCGATGGCCATGGTCGAAGACCCCGCTGGCCGGGGACACATCGTGCGCCGCAACACCCGGATGGGGCGCCAGGGCGGCAAGGTGACGCAAATCCTCCGTGATTCCGTGACTGTCACTGAGGTGTTCTCGGGCAACGGCGAGATCATCAAGAATCCGGTGATGTTGCAGCTGAAGCCTGATGCGAAGAAGGACCCCGCCTACAACATGATGACGGGCAGGAATTTCGGAGAGTAGCGCCCTCCAAGGCGCTCCCGCGGGCGGTGGCCCGCTTCCAACTTGTTGAGGGGACGCATGCTCGAGGAGAGCGCTGTGACGAGGGGCAAGTGGATGTTGGCGGCCGCGTGGGCGGTCGTTCTTGTGGGCGCCAGGGTGCATGGCGCCGAGCTGAATACGCTGCGGGGACTGGATGTGTCCCGCACGGGCTCGGGCGCCCAGGTGGTGGTGACCGGCACCCGGCCACCGACCTTTACCGTGTTCCGCCTGAGTGGGCCGGAGCGCCTGGTGGTGGACCTCTCGTCGGCGGATGCGACGGGGATCAAGGGCCACCACGATGGCTCGGGCCCGGTCTCCGGTGTCGTCGCATCGCAGTTCTCGGACGAGCGCGCGAGCGTTGGCCGGGTGCTCCTGGCGCTCGACAAGGCGTCTCAGTATGACGTCCGCGCGGATGGCAACCGGGTGGTGATCTCGGTGGACGGCGCAGCGCAGCCGGTGGCCTCCCCTCCGGAGGCGGCACGCGCTGAGGCTTCGTCGAAGCCAGGCGCCGCTTCGGTCCAGAGCGAGGCGAAGCCGAGCGCGCCGGTGACGGTCGCCGTGCGCTCCACCGAACCGAAGAAGGCCGATACCGGGCCTGCCAAGGCCGCGCTGCCCGAGAACGTGGTGGCTGCCGAGGCAGACGAGCGCGAGGTCGCGAACCCGGCTCAGCGCATCACCGCCCTGTCCTTCGCGAACGATACACTGCGCATCCGGGCCGACGGCGACATCGCCCGGTATGAGGTGCTGGAGCTCGCCGATCCGCCTCGGTTGGCAGTCGACCTGTTTGGTGTCGGGCTGGCGACTCGGGCTCCGCGGGTGGGCTCTGGCTCGCTGCGCGAGGTGCGCGTAGGCGCGCACTCCGACAAGGTGCGGTTGGTGCTCGATGTGCGCGGAAAGATGCCCGCCTATCGCGTGGACCGTGCCAGCCGCGGGCTGGAGGTCGTGCTCGGTGGTGCCGTGGCCCGCAAGGCCGCGCCGGCGTCTGAAGCGCAGGAAGTCGTTGCGTCCGTGACGGAGGTCGAGCCACTTCGCCAGGCCCCCGCGAAGGCCGAGGCCCCCTCGGTGGTGGAGGTGAAGGACGTCCGCTTCGAGGAGAACAGCGCGGGTGGCCGCATCGTGATGAAGCTGTCCGGCACGGCGGCGTGGAAGGTCGACCGGCCGGATCCCCGCAGCGCCGTGCTGACCCTGGAATCCGCGCGGCTTCCAAAGAAGCTGGAGCGGAGCCTCGACACCAGCGCCCTGGAGACGCCGGTGAAGATGATCAGCGCCTTCAGCGTGCCAGGGAATGGCGGCAAGGTGCGCTTGGTGGTGGCCGCTGATGGGGCCATCACGGAGAAGGTGTCCCAGAGCGGCAGCACGCTGACGTGGCGCCTGGACGTCAAGGGCGTGAAGACGGAAGAGGTCGCCGTCGCTCAGCGGACCGCCGGCTTCACCACCGAAGCGTCTGCCTACGCGGCCGAGGGCGCGCCGCAGCAGGCCCGCTATCGCGGGAAGCGGGTGTCCTTCGAGTTCAAGGACATCGACATCCAGAACCTCCTCCGCGTCATCGCGGAGATCTCCAAGAAGAACATCGTGGTGGCGGACGACGTGAGCGGCCGCGTGACCATCCGGCTGCGGAATGTTCCCTGGGACCAGGCGCTGGACCTCGTGCTTCGCACGAAGGCGCTGGGCAAGGAGGAGTTCGGGAACATCATCCGGATCGCGCCGCTGAAGACGTTGGAGGAGGAGGCCCGTCTGCGCCAGGAGCGCAAGGCGTCACTCCAGCGGCAAGAGGACCTGATGGTCAACCTCATCCCGGTGAACTACGCTGTGGCCTCGGAGATGGCCGCTCGCGTGAAGGACGTACTGAGCGAGCGGGGCTCGGTCACGGTGGATCAGCGTACGAACGTCCTCATCGTCAAGGACGTGCGCTCCAACACCGAGCGGGCGCGTTCATTGGTTCGCAGCCTGGATACGCAGACGCCGCAGGTGCTCATTGAGAGCCGCATCGTGGAAGCCAACACCACCTTCAGCCGGTCGCTCGGTGTTCAGTGGGGCGGTCAGGCGCGTGCTGGACAGGCGACGGGCAATGCGACGGGCCTGATCTTCCCGAACAACCTTGCCGTGACGGGCGGTGTGACGGGAGCGGCTCCGGGCCTCCCGGACAACCCGAACTTCGCGGTGAACCTCCCAGTGGGTACGGGGCAGGGCATCGGTGGCGCCATGGGCTTCACCTTCGGTTCGGCGGGTGGCGCGCTGCAGCTCAACTTGCGCCTCTCCGCAGCGGAGAACGAAGGCACGGTAAAGACTATTTCCGCGCCCAAGGTGACGACGCTCGACAACAACACCGCGCGTATCAGCCAGGGCGTGTCGATTCCCTTCAGCCAGACGTCCGCTCAGGGTGTGAACACAACGTTCGTGGAGGCGCGTCTGTCTCTCGAGGTGACGCCGCACATCACCCAGGACGGCAGCGTGTTGATGTCCATCAACGCGTCCAACAACCAGCCGGACCCCTCCAGCACCGGTGCCAACGGTCAGCCTTCCATCCAGCGTAAGGAGGCCAACACCCAGGTGCTCGTGAAGGATGGCGACACGACGGTGATTGGCGGCATCTATGTCCGCCGCGGCGCAACGCAGGTCAACGCGGTGCCGTTCCTGTCGAGGATTCCGGTGTTGGGGTTGCTCTTCAAGAACAACACGGAGTCCGATACCCGGCAGGAACTGCTCATCTTCATCACGCCTCGCATTCTCAACCGGCAGACCATCGCGCAGACCCTATAGGGGTCCATCGTCGTCCTCGTGCAGGAGAACGTTCGCACATGAAGAACTTCTATCTCGCGGTGCCGCTGGCTCTGGTCATGTCCGGCTGCGTCGACAATCCTCCCGCAATCCAGATCTTCAACGCCTACATCCCGGATGAGTCATGCGCAGTGAATCAGGCGGGGGCTGCCAGTGGTGGAGGCTCAGTGGATCTTGCAACCGCCAACCGCTATTTGGCGGGACTTTCCGTGCGGAGTGGCTTCACTCTGTCGGAGGTGGAAGTCGGGGAAAATCCTGTCACGGGTGAGGGTGACGCCACGGCGGTCTATGTCACGCACATCGAACTGGCCTACGAAACCCAGGGCGTGGGACCGACGCTGGAGAGTGAGGCCTACCCCACTCACTTCGCGATTCCTTCGAGTTCCACGTCCAACAGCATGCTCATCATTGATCTGCTGGGGGGCAATGCGCGTGAGACCCTGTTGACGCAGGTAGGATCCGGAAGCTCAGCCTCGTTCACTGTCCGGGTCCGGCTGACTGGAAAGACCGCGACTGGCGCGAAGGCGGAGTCCAACGAGATTGCCTACCCCGTGACGGTCTACAACTCCGGTTTCACCTGCCCGGAGGGGACGATCCTTGAGTTCAATGGCCCGTGCGGCGGCCCTGGTGGCCAGGATGGCTACCCCCCGACGTGCGAAGAGATCGAGGAATAACTTGTTCCCAAGCCCGCCGGGGCCCTTGACCGGGCCCCGGCCGTCTTTCTAAGAGCCTCTACCCATGTCCTTCCGCACGCACCTCGAGTCGGTGGTCAACCAGGTCGACGGAGCCCTCGCGTGCAGCGTGATGGGCTTCGATGGCATCTCCGTCGACACGTTCCAGAAGGATGAGAGCGCCGAGCTGGACCTCAACGGCGCCTGGGTGGAGTACGCCAACCTCCTCACCCAACTGCGCAACGCGGCGGAGACCCTCAAGACGGGCACCGTGAGCGAGGTCAGCGTCAACAGTGAGAAGGTGCTGACCGTGATGCGGCTGGTGTCACCGGACTACTTCCTGGTGCTCGCCCTTCACGCGGACGGCAACTTCGGCAAGGGCCGCTACGTGCTGCGCGTCACCGCACCCAAGGTGCGCGCCGAGCTCTAGTCGGACGCCCCGGCCAGCAGTCATCCAGGCGACGCTTCCGCCGCTGCTTTCCCCTTCCCATGGAAGGGGCGCATGGGCTAGACACCCCGGACTTTTCAAGCTTTCGCTGCTGCGAGTCTGTAAGGAGTCGGTCCCCATGGCCGGTGTCATCGATACGTCCGAGTTCCGCAAGGGTCTGAAGATTGAAATCGACGGTGAGCCGTTTGAAATCGTCGATTTCCAGCACGTCAAGCCCGGCAAGGGTTCCGCGTTCGTGCGCACCACGATTCGCAGCCTCCTGACGGCCCGCGTGCTCCAGCCCACGCTGAAGTCCGGTGAGAAGGTGGGCAAGCCCGACATCGAGGAGAAGGACATGCAGTACCTCTATGTCCAGGGCGAGGAGTTCTACTTCATGGACACCCGCAACTACGAGCAGACCTTCCTCGGTGAGAAGGTGCTCGGAGAGGCGAAGAACTTCCTGAAGGAGAACATCAACGTCAGTGTCCTCTTCTACAATGGCAAGGCCATTGGTGTGACGCTGCCGAACTCCGTGGACCTCAAGGTCACCCAGTGTGACCCGGGCATCCGCGGCGACACCGTCTCCGGCGCGCTGAAGCCCGCCGTCCTGGAGACCGGCTACTCCGTCAACGTCCCGCTCTTCATCGAAGAGGGCGACGTGCTGAAGATTGATACGCGTGACGGCAAGTACCTGACGCGCGTGGCCACCAGGGGTTAGTTCGCAGCTCGGCAGCGACGCCGGAGGGAAGGGGACGCGAGTTATGGCAACGAAGCGCAAGTCGACCCGGGCCCAGGCGCCCGCGCGGACGGTAGCCGCCTCCAGCGGCACGGCCGACACGGGTGGCACGTCCCTGGACGTGGATGCCCTGCGGCAGATCGTGGAGATTCTCGAGTCCTCGGACGTCACGAGGCTGGTCTGGAAGCGCGGCGAGGAGAAGCTCTTCATCCGCCGCGGCCAGGGGCCCGAGACGACCATCGTCCACCACGCCGCGCCGTCTCCCGTCGCCGCGAGCGCCGGGGGGGAGTACGCCGCCCCGGCCGCTCCTCGCGTTGCCGCTCCGGCACCGGCCGCTGCTGCCGCGGCGGCGGCTCAGGCCGCGGAGAAGCCGGTGGAGAAGCCTGGCCACCAGGTGACGAGCCCCTTCGTGGGGACGTTCTACCGGACCCCGGCGCCGGACCAGCCTCCCTTCGTGGATGTGGGCGCCCTGGTGAAGAAGGGCCAGGTGCTCTGCATCATCGAAGCGATGAAGCTGATGAACGAGATTGAGTCCGAGGTGTCCGGCCGGGTGGCGGAGATCCTCGTGGAGAACGGCCGGCCGGTGGAGTTTGGCCAGGCGCTGTTCCGCATCGAAGTGGCCTGACGAAGAGGCCCGCGCGCCGCCCGTGTCCCACGGGCGTGCCGCTCCTCAAGACGGCCCTGACGGAGACACCCACGTGTTCAAGAAGGTGCTGATCGCCAACCGCGGGGAGATTGCCCTGCGGGTCATCCGCGCCTGCCGGGAGTTGGGCATCGCCACGGTCGCGGTGCACTCCACGGCGGACGCCAACGCGCTCCATGTCCGCTTCGCGGACGAGGCGGTGTGCATCGGCCCGCCGGCGTCCAAGGAGAGCTACCTCAACGTCCCGCAGCTGCTGTCCGCCGCCGAAATCACCCGCGCGGACGCCATCCACCCGGGCTACGGCTTCCTGTCGGAGAACGCCGAGTTCGCGGAGGTCTGCGAGAACTGCAAGATCCGCTTCATTGGCCCCCGGCCGGAGATGCTCCGGATGATGGGCAACAAGGTGCGCGCCCGTCAGGCCGCGCGCGAGGCGGGCCTCCCGCTGCTGCCCGGCAGCCCCGGCACCGTGAAGGACCCGCGTGAAGCGGAGGCCTTTGCTCGCGAGATTGGCTTCCCCGTCATCCTCAAGGCCGCCGCCGGTGGCGGCGGCAAGGGGATGAAGATCGTCCGCGAGCCGGGCGCGCTGGCGCAGGCCTTCTCCACCGCCCAGGCGGAGGCCGTGGCGTCGTTCTCCAACGGCGACCTCTACATCGAGCGCTACGTGGAGAAGCCGCGCCACATCGAAATCCAGATTGTGGCGGATGAGCACGGCAACATCGTCCACCTCAACGAGCGTGAGTGCTCGGTGCAGCGCCGGCACCAGAAGCTCATTGAAGAGAGCCCGTCCCCGGCGCTCACGCCGGAGCTGCGCAAGCGCATGGGCGAGGTGTCCGTGAACGCGATGCGCAAGCTCGCGTACAACAACGTGGGCACCATCGAGTACCTGCTCGACGAGCGCGGCGAGTTCTACTTCATGGAGATGAACACGCGCATCCAGGTGGAGCACCCGGTGACGGAGCTCGTCACGGGCGTGGACCTGGTGAGCGAGCAGATCCGCCTGGCCTATGGGGAACCCCTGCGCTTCAAGCAGGAGGACATCCAGATTCGCGGCCACGCCATCGAGTGCCGGGTCAACGCCGAGGACCCGATTACCTTCGCCCCCTGGCCCGGGAAGATTACGGGCTACAGCGTGCCGGGCGGCTACGGGGTTCGCGTGGACTCGGGCGCCTACGAGAACTACACGGTGCTGCCGTACTACGACAGCCTGCTGTCGAAGCTCATCGTCCACGCGGAGGACCGGGCCACGGCCATCCGCCGCATGCAGCGCGCCCTGGGCGAGTACGTCGTCGAAGGCATCCGCACCAACATCCCGTTCCACCGGGCCGCGCTCGCGGAAGAGTCCTTCCAGGAGGGCAATTACGACACCCGGTTCGTGGAGCGTCTGCTCGCGAGCGAGACGGGCTCCCGGCGGCTGAAGAAGGCCGTCGAGGAGACGCCGTAGCACCCATACACCTGGTGTGGATCCCCGCCTGTCGGGCCGCCACGCGAGCAGGTGATCCGGCCCCGGGGGGAGCCGGGCCGTTTCTTGACCCGCGTCGGAGCTTTCCGTTAGCCTCCGACACTCCCCCTTGCTGAGGATGGAAACCCGCGAAGTTCAAGGGGTTTCGGCCTGCTGGAAGCCCACCGCTCGATGGACAAGAACAAGATCATCGAAGCCGCCGCGAAGCTCGTCGCGAAGGGCGCCTACGACAAAGCCATCAAGGAGTACCAGAAGGTCCTGGAGGTCGACCCGAAGGACATCCGGGTCCTCCAGAAGATGGGGGAGCTGTACCAGAAGAAGAACGACAACCCGCAGGCCGCCCACTTCTTCACCAAGGTCGCGGAGAGCTACTCGTCGGACGGCTTCTTCCTCAAGGCCGTCGCGCTCTACAAGCAGGTCCTCAAGCTCAATCCGAACCTGCTGGAGGTGAACCTCAAGCTGGCGGAGCTTCACCAGCAGCTCGGGCTGATGTCCGAGGCGATGGCGTACTTCCAGATTGTCGCCAACCACTACGACAAGGCGGGCGACACGAAGTCGTCGCTCGATACCTTGAAGAAGATGGTGGATCTCGACCCGGAGAACGTGGCGTCGAAGATCAAGCTGGCGGAGCTGTACGCGCGGGAGAACATGGCGCGCGAGGCGGCCCAGGAGTTCAAGCGCGCCGCCGAGTACCTCAAGCGC
The DNA here is from genome assembly GCF_030168875.1 of Myxococcus sp. SDU36. NCBI lineage: Bacteria > Pseudomonadati > Myxococcota > Myxococcia > Myxococcales > Myxococcaceae > Myxococcus > Myxococcus sp. SDU36. Next base: position 4,583,829 of record NZ_CP077414.1, on the reverse strand, counting down.
AACAGCCGCGCGGACGACTGGCTCCGCGTGGCCGAGCGGCTGTCCGCGCTGGAGCCGGACAACCTCCCGCTGTCGAAGGAGCTGGCCACGTCGTACCTGCAGCGCGGCGACCAGAAGCGCGCGCTGGCGAAGCTGCAGGTGTGCTTCAAGGCCGATGGCCGCGACGTGGAGACGCTCACGCTGCTGGCGCAGGCGTTCCAGGGCCTGGGCCAGACGTCGAAGACCATCTCCGTCTACAAGGAGCTGGCCAAGATTCATCAGGAGCGCGGCCGCGTCACCGAGGCCGAGGCGGTCTGGACGCAGATTGAAGTGCTGGACCCCGAGGACCCGGACCTGGTCGCGCGGCGCGCGCCCGAGCCCGCTCCAGTGGCGCCCCAGCCCGCGGCGGCACCTCAGCCCGCCCCGCGCCCCGCGCCCCAGCCCGCGGCGGCGGCGCCCGCGCCCGTGGCGCCTCCCGCTCCAGCGGGGATGGGGCGCGAGCAGCTCGCCAAGCTGCTCACGGAGACGGACGTCTACGTCAAGTACGGGCTCCATGACAAAGCGCTGGAGCACCTGCGCAAGGTCTTCTCCGTCGAGCCGGAGAACCTCGACGCCCACGAGAAGGCGTACCAAATCTACGTCGCGTCCGGGAACATGGCCCAGGCGTCGGAGCAGCTGCTGAACGTGCTCCGCCTGTGCACGCGCACGGCGGACGTGCAGCGCGCGCAGCCGTACCTGGCCACCATCCTCCAGGAGAACCCCGCCCATCCCGAGGTGCCCGCGTTCCTGTCCGTGCTGCGCACGACGGGGCCCGTGGTCGCCGCGCCGCCGGTGTCCGTGGTGGAGTCGGTGGGCGAGGACGCCATCCTGGTGGACTCCAGCGACGACGAGATTCTCGTCGCGCCGCCGCCGGAAGACGCGCTCCTGCACCCGCCCGGTGACGAGCTGGCGCTGACCACGCTGCCCTCGAGCGACTCCGACGAGGTCATCGAGGAGGACAGCGACTCCACCGTCATCAGCGAGGAAGCGCTGGTGGGCGAGGCCATCACCTCGGGCGAGTTCGAGGTGTACGGCGCGCCAGACCCAGAGGACCTGGCGGCGGCGTCAGTGGACGAGACGCTGGTGACGGATGACGACCGGTTCGCGCTGACCGACGAGCCGGGCCTCAGCGTCACCGACGACGAGCCGCTCGTCGCCTCCAGCGATGATGACCTGGCGGCAGCGGCGGCGTACTCGCTCGACGACGAGTCGCTGGTGGACGACGGCGAAGCCACGTCCATGGAGGCGCTGTCGCTCGGGGACGACGACGAGCCGCCGCCCACGCAGATGCACGCGCCCACGCAGGCGCTGCTCGACGAGGCCTCGCCGGACACGCTCCAGGTTCCCACGCTGGACTCTCTGGACGTGCCCTCGCTGGACGACGAGGCGCCTCCTCCGCTGGATTTGGAGGATGCGCCCACGCGCGTGGGGGCCGCGCCGTTGACGGCCGCCGACCTGGACGACGACCCGTTCGGGGCCCCGGCGCTGGGCGACCCGATGGAGTTCGAGGAGCCCACGGCCTCGCACGCCGTCGTGGCCGTGGACGACGAGCCCTTCGTGGAGGACGTGCCGGACCTGGCCGCGGACGAGCTGTCCGAGCCGGTCGCCTACGAGGAGCCCGCGGACGCGCTGTCGGAGCCGGTCACCTACGAGGAGCCCGCGGCCGAGCCGGAGCCCGAGCCTGAGCCCGAAGTCGAGGCCGCCGCCGATGAAGAAGAAGAGCCCGCGGCGGAGGAGTGCGACGAGGCGTCATTCTTCCTCGACCAGGGCCTGCTGGAAGAGGCGCGCGAGATTCTCGAGACGGTGATGATTGCCTTCCCGGGCCACGCGCGCGCAGCCGAGCTGATGGAGCGGCTGGAGGCGGCGGAGGCGGGAGGCGGCGCGGAGCATGAGGAGGCGTCCGCGGAGCCAGCGCACATCCCGAGCGTGCAGCCCGTCACGGACGGCTACGAGGAAGCCGAGGCGACCACGGGCGAGCGCGACGCGTTCGACCTCGCGGCGGAGCTGGCCGGGGAAATCGACAACCTGGGCGACGACGCTGGGGCCACCTCGCTGCCGGCGGAAGAGGACTTCCAGTACTCGGTGGAGGAGGTCTTCTCCGAGTTCAAGAAGAGCCTGGCCAAGGTGGTGAAGCCCGAGGACGTGGACACGCACTACGACCTGGGCATCGCGTACAAGGAAATGGGCCTGCTCGACGACGCGCTCCACGAGTTCGACGTGGCCCGCCAGGGCAGCGCGGGCGGCAAGCGCGAACTGGACTGCATCACCATGATGGGCATGCTCCAGTTGCTGCGCGGCGACGCGGCGGCGGCCGTGGAGGTCTTCCGCGAGGGCCTGGCCAACCCCCACGCCACCGGCGAGGCGGCCAAGGCGCTCGGCTTCGAGCTGGCGACGGCCTACGAGGCCCAGGGTGACGCGGGCAAGGCGCTCTTCCACTACCAGCGCGTGGCCGCGATGGACGGGAAGTACCGGGAGGTCGCCGGGCATGTGTCCCGGCTTGCGGCTTCCGTGGAGCCGGTGGAGGATCCGCTCCCGACGCCTTCTGGCAATGGGGCCAAGGCCACCAGCAGTCCGCCCGCACCCGCGGGGGCCGCGGCGCCCACGACTCCGATACCAGCGGCTGGCGCGTCCAAGGCGCGCAAGGTCGGCTACCTGTAGTTGCACCCCGCGAGGTCCGGCGAGCCCATGACTACGTACCTGGACTTCTTCGAGCTGACCCAGGAGCCCTTCTCCAACGCTCCCGTCAGCCGCTTCTATTACAACTCGGCGCAGCACTCGCAGGCGCTCACCCGGCTGATGCACGCGGTGAGCTACATGAAGGGCCTGTCCATCCTCGTCGGTGACATTGGCGCGGGAAAGACGACGCTGGCCCGCCGCATGCTCGACTCGCTTCCGGAGTCCGAGTACGAGGCCGCGCTGCTCGTCATCATCCACTCTGGCATCACCGCCAACTGGTTGCTGCGCCGCATCGCGCTGCAGCTGGGCGTGGAGAATCCGGCGCAGGAGAAGCTGGCGCTGCTGTCGCAGCTCTACCAGCGGCTGCTCCAAATCTACGAGTCCGGCAAGAAGGCCGTCGTCCTCATCGACGAGGCGCAGATGCTGGAGACGCGCGAGCTGATGGAGGAGTTCCGGGGGCTGCTCAACCTGGAAGTGCCGGAGCGCAAGCTCATCTCCTTCGTCTTCTTCGGCCTGCCGGAAATCGAAAAGAACCTGAAGCTGGACCCGCCGCTCGCGCAGCGGGTGGCCATGCGCTACCGGCTGGAGCCCTTCACCGCCGAGTCGACCGAGGCCTACGTCAAGCACCGCCTCCGGCTCGCGGGCTGCCCGCGCATGCCCTTCAGCCCGGAGGCGCTGCTGGCCGTGCACGAGCACTCGTCCGGCTCGCCCCGCGTCATCAACACCCTGTGCGACAACGCGCTCTTCGAGGCCTTCCTCGCGCGCGAGCAGACGGTGTCCGCGGAGCTGGTGCATCGCATCGGGAAGAACCTGGGCCTGCTCGGGGTGAACACGCCCGCCGGGCAAGCGGCCGAGCGGCCGAGCGCTCCGTCGTCGACGCTCCCCAGGACGGCGAGCAGCAAGGTGGACCTCGCGGAGATCGACCGCTACCTCGAAGGGCTGGGTAAGCTGTAGCGGCTTTGTCCTCTCAGAGCCGCCACGGTGCGCGCAGGGCGCTGCTGTTGGTGCTCCTCGTCTTGTCGGGGAGCGTGCTCCTGTTGCGCATGCCGGAGTCCTGGGAGGTGGCGTGCACGCTGGGCCGCCGGCACCTGCCGGATGTGCTGGGCCTGGATGTGGGGCTCGGCCGCTGCGAGTTGGATCCGCTGGGCTCCCGCGTGGTGGTGCACGGCTTCTCGCTGTTCCTCCCCGGCACGGACTCACCGCTGGTGGCCGTGGACAGGGCGGAGGTGCAGCTCGGCTTCCTCCAGCCGTTTCGGGGACGGCTGACGCTGGCCCAGGTGAAGGCGACACGGCCCCGTGTGGCGCTGGATTTGTCGCGGCCCCCCGCGCCGTCCGAGCCCAAGTCCGACTTCTGCTTCCTGGAGCCGCTCGAGCACCTGCGCATTGCGAAGCTCGACATCTCCGGCGCGGAGCTGCGCCTGGCGCTGCCCGAGGGCCGGCGCGTGGAGGTGGACGAACTGGACGTCCGCTGGGACGAGCAGTGGGGCGTCATCGAGCTGGACGTGGAGGCCCGGCGCGGCCGGGTGCGCCTGGGCCCGGGTGGACGCGAGCTGGCGCTGGGGCAGCTCGTGGTGGCGGGCGCGTTGGACCCGGACGAGGCCCTGCTGGAGCTGGAGCGCGCCGAGGTGTCGCTGGACGACATCACCACCACGGTGTCAGGCCGCGTGGATTCGCTGTGCGCGCCGCGGCTGGCCCTGGACGCACAGGTGTTCCTCCCGCTGCGCGCGCTGTACCAGGCGCGGCTGATTCCCAGCCCGGCGACGGGGCACCTCTGGTCGCGTGTGTCCATCGCTGGGAAGGTGGCGTCCCCCGCGGTGTCGCTGGAGCTGTCGGGCAACAGCCTGGGTTACGGGAACTTCGGCCCGACGAACCTCCACGCGCGCCTGTCGTACTCGGGGGACGACGTCCGGCTGGAAGAGCTCACGCTGCCGGTGGGCACGGGCGAGGTGCGCGCGACGGGGCGGCTGGGCCTCACGCCGAACTTCCCGCTGGAGGTGTCGCTGACGACGGAGGACGCGTCGTTGGGCCGCATCCTGGACCGGGCGGGCGTGAAGGGCTCCTGGGTGGACTTCCCGGCCACGCTGGACGCCCGGCTGTCCGGCAACCTGCTGCCGCGCCTCTCCCTGTCGGGCCCGTTGGACCTGCGGACCGGGAAGTTCGTGCTGGCCACGCATGCGTTCGACACGCAGCCGAAGGACGGGCTCACGATTCTGGAGTTCGACAAGGCCCGCGCGCAGGCGCAGGTGAAGCTCCAGGCGGACCGCGTGGCCTTCAGCCACGTCAACGCGGAGGTGGGCCACTCGCGCGTGACGGGGGACGTGGTGCTCCTGCTGGCGGGCGGGCTGGGCCTGGACATCCACGGGCAGGGCGACGTGGACCTGGCGGACTTCGGCCACATCGCGGGCCTGCCCTGGGCCGGACGGGGCCACGCCACGTACGCGGTGACGGGCCCCGCGGCGGACGTGAAGGTGGCGGCCGGCCTGTCCTTCCGCGACTTCGAGTTCTGGAACCTGTCGCTGGGGGTGATGCAGGGGAAGCTGGCCTACCAGGACAGCATGCTCACGTTCCCCGCCTTCTCCGGCCAGAAGGGGCGCACGCAGTACTACGGCAAGGCGGGCGTGTCCTTCGGGCGGCTGCTCAACCTGCGCCTGGAGGTGAACGTCCCGCAGGGCCGCACCGAGGACCTGGTGGACGTGGTGGCGGGCCTGAGTCCGTCGCTCGCGGTAGTGCAGGGCACGCTGGGTGGAACGGCCACCGGCCGCGTGGAGGTGGACAGCCCCGTGGAGAAGCTGGAGGGGCTGGTGGCGTTCGACGTCAAGGACACCACCTACCTGGGGCGCCGCATGGGCGACGGCGCGGCCCGGCTGCGCTTCGTGGATGGCAAGGCGATGGTGCTGGAGCGCACCACGCTCATGGGGCCGCTGGGCCGCACCTGGGCGGAGGGCACCTTCACGTTTGAGGGGGGGCTGGACTACCGCTTCGGCGGAGACAGCCTGTCGCTGGCCGAGGCGGTGGACCCGGAGCTCGCCGAGCGCATGGGCATGCAGGGCACCCTGGTGATGGACGGCGTCGTGTCGGGCACCGCCGACGTGCCGGTGGTGGACGTCACGCTGCGCGCGCCGCGCGTCACCTTCGCCGAGCGGAACCTGGGCGCCATGGACCTCACCGGGCGCATGGTGGGGAAGAACTTCGAGGTGTGGGGCCACCCCTTCCGGGACGCCACCGGCCGCATCCGCATGAAGGTGCAGGAGAACTGGCCCTATGAAGCCCAGGGTTCGTTCTCGCTGCCGGAGATTCGCCCGCTGCTGCCGGACGCGCCGCTGTGGGCGGGCGTCAGCGGGGCCCTGTCGGGCACGATGAGCGCCAAGGGCCAGCTCCTGGAGCCCGCGGGCTCGCAGGTGAACGCCACCGTGGAGCGGCTGGTCCTCTCCCGCGACGACCTGCGCGGGGAGAACGCGGGCCCCATTGTCCTGGCGTACGCGGCCGGGCGGACGGACGTGCAGCCCTTCCGCTTCACGGGGCAGCACGTGGACCTGTCGCTGGGCGGATGGATGAGCCCGCGCGGACTGAATGTGACGCTGCGGGGCGGGTTGGATTTGCGCCTGCTGGAGTCGCTGACGCCCGCCATGGTGGAGCGCTCCTCCGGGCGCGTCACCGTGGACGCCGAGGCCTCCGGGACGCTGGAGAAGCCCTCCGTGGTGGGCTCCGCGGAGCTGTTCGACATGCGGCTGGCGCTGCGGGACTGGCCCGTCCAGGTGCGCAACATGGCGGGGCGCGTGGAGCTGACGGGCCAGCGCGTGCTGGTGGAGCACCTGCAGGGCCAGATTAATGAAGGCCGCGTGTCCGCGCGCGGCGACGTGCGGCTGGAGCGCTTCCTGCCGCAGCGGCTGGGGCTCACCATCCAGTTGGACGAGGTGCCCTACCGGCTCACGGAGGACCTGCCCGCGACCTTCTCCGGCCTGCTCCAGGTGATTGGTCCACCCCAGGGCTTCACCGTCACCGGTGGCATGGACATCGTGAAGTTGCGCTACCAGAAGGCGCTGGACGTGGATGCGCTGCTGAAGACGATGCAGAAGCGCACCACCCACCTGGCGGCGGGCGCGTCCTCCTCCGCGTCCGGTGAGCCACCGAAGCCCTGGGTCATCTGGGACGTGAATGTCCACTTCGGCGACGTCCGCGTGGACAACAACCTGGCGAAGGCCCGCCTGCTGGGGGACGTGCGGCTGACGGGGACCGATTTGCGGCCGGGGCTGCTGGGCCGGGTGGAGCTGGCCGAGGGCAGCCAGGCCTTCTTCCGAAACAACCCCTTCACCATCAGTCAGGGGCGGCTCGAGTTCCAGGACGCCACGCAAATCGACCCCGTCTTCGAGGTCCAGGCGCAGACGCAGGTGCGTGAGTTCGTGGTGAAGCTGCACGCCTTCGGCAAGCCAGCGGACCCCCAGATTCTGCTCTCCTCGGAGCCCGCGCTGGTGGAGGGCGACATCGTCTCGCTGCTCACCTTGGGTTTTACCTCGTCAGACCAGGATACCGCGGCTTCGGCGAGCGCCGGCCTGGCGGCCGAGGCCCTCTTCAACGTGTCGGGCCTGGACCGGCAGCTCCAGCGCTTCCTGCCCAGCAATCCGGTGTTGAGGGATTTGTCCCTGCAGATTTCGACCACCTACAACGACGCCACCCGGCAAGCGGAGCCCACCGCGCAACTGGAGTCGAAGTTCCTGAGCGAGCAGCTTAAAATCGGTATGACGCAACCCGTGAGCGGGCGCGGCACGCGGGCGCGGGCCGAGTACCGTTTCGATGACCGACTCTCCGCACAGGCCCAGTGGGACAACGAGAACAACGAAGCCTCGTTTGGAAACCTCGGGCTCGAGCTGAAGCTGAGCTGGGAGGTCGAGTAGCCCGCGCCGTCGCGCTGGTGGCGCTGGTGCTCTGCGTCCTCGTGCCGGGCGCGGCGCGCGCGCAGGCGGACGCCGGCACGGGCTTCGGCGCCGAAGTCACGGCCGTGGAGCTGCACCTGCCCGGAGGCGCCGACGCGCAGGGCCTGAGCGACCTGGTGGCGGTGCGCAAGGGGCAGACGCTGACACCGGGCGCGGTGCGGCGCTCGGTGGAGCGGCTGTGGGCCACGGGCCGCTTCACGGACGTGGTGGCGCGCACGGAGCCGGTGCGAGGCGGGGTGCGGCTGATGTTCCAGCTCACGCCCGTGGCGCGGCTGGCGCGGCTGCGCTTCGAAGGCAACGCCGTGCTGTCGGACGGGGAGCTGCTGGAGGCCAGCAGCCTGCTGGAGGGCGGGCCGCTGGACGCGGAGGAGCTGCAGGGCGCGGTGTCGTCCGTACTCCAGGCGTATCAGCGCAAGGGGTACGACTCGACGAGAGTCTCCGTGACGCAGGAGCCGGTGACGGATGGCATCGCGGTGGTGCTCGCCGTGGACGAAGGTCTGCCCACGCGGGTGCGGCAGGTGACCTTCTCCGGGAGCCCCGGCCTCCCGCTGTCCCGGTTGCTGGAGGTGCTGGCGCTGCGGCCGGGGCAGGTGTTCGACCGGGCGCGCCTGTCCAGCTCACTGGAGGAGCTGCGCGCGCTGCTGCGCGGCGAGGGCTACTGGCGCGCGCAGGTGGGGGCGCCGGCGGTGCTGGTGGAGGGCAGCTTCGCGTCGGTGGCGGTGCCCCTGATGGCGGGGCCTCGCTACGTGGTGCGCTTCCACGGCAACCGCCACTTCCCGCCGGGCGTGCTGGAGCGCGTGCTGGCGCACGACGTCTCGGAGCCCATGGACGAGGTCGTCGCTGGCCGGCTCGCGCGGCGCATGGAGGCTTTCTACCGCTACCGCGGCTTCCACGACGTGCGCGTGCGTCCCCGTGAGGTGCTGCGCCCGGATGCAGAGGTGGCGGCGCTGGTGTTCGATGTGGAGGAGGGGCACCCGCTGCGCGTGGCCGACGTGCGCTTCCACGGCAACCACGGGCTGCCGGTGGAGACGCTGCGCGCGCTGCTCGCGGAGCGGGTGCGGGCGGGCATGACGCGGCCGGAGCTGGACCTGCGGTTGCTCGACGACCCGCTGAACACCGAGGGACGCCACGGCCCGGAGCTCCCGGGCGTCGCGCCGCCGCCGCCGGCGTCCACCGTTTACGTGGAGGACGCGTGGCTGGAGGCCGTGGAGGCCATGAACGAGGCCTACCGCGAGCAGGGCTTCCTCTCCGCGGTGGTGGCGTTCCGGGGCCTGACGGTGGACGTGGTGGGGCGCACAGCGGTCGCGGACTTCGACGTGGAGGAGGGCCCCCAAGCGCGCCTGGTGAAGGTGGACTTCGAGGGGGTGCCGCCGGGCCTGACGGCCTGGGGCATGGGCCGGCGCATGCGCGAGGGCGCGCCGCTGAGCTTCGACACGGTGGAGTCCTCGCGTCAGGCGCTGGAGCAGGAGCTGGGGCGGCAGGGCTACCTCTTCGCGCGCGTCACCACGGAGACGGGCGTGGGCGAGGACGGGACGCGGGCGACCGTCACCTTCCGCGCGGACGCGGGCCCGCAGGTGAAGGTGGGGAGGATTCTGGTGCAGGGCCTGACGCGCACGGACCCGGACCTGGTGCTGGCCAACCTCGCGGTGGAGGAGGGCAAGCCCGTCGCGCTGGATGAGCTGACGGAGGGCCAGCGCCGGCTCGCGCGTCTGGGCGTGTTCCGGCAAGTGGACATCGCGCTGGCGGACCCGACCCGGCGCGAGGACACCAAGGACGTGCTGGTGACGGTCCAGGAACGGCCCCGGCTGGATGGCCAGGTGTCCGGCGGCTACTTCCTGGTGGATGGTCCCCGCATCACGCTCGACACGGCCTACCGCAACCTGGACGGGCTGGGGCTCAGCTTGCTGGCGCGCGGGAAGATCAACTACGCGGGCTGGGGCGCGGAGGCGCTGTCTCGGGACCGGCGCATCGCCTGTCAGCAGACGGTGTCCGGCGGTGGCCCTGCTCCGGGCTGTGACGTGGAGCTCCAGGGGCTCAATGGCTTTGGGGGCCGGGGCAACCTCGCGCTGGCGCAGCCCCGGCTGTTCTTCCTGCTGCCGCTGCAGGTGGGGGCCCGTCTGGACCTCATTGGCGAGCGTGTGCACCGGCCTTCCTACGTGTCCTCGCGGTTCGCGGCGGCGGCCGCCATGGACTGGGCCGCGGCGACGTGGCTCAACCTGTCGCTGTCCTACGAAGTGGAGAACAACCGGCTGCGCTCGCGCGCGGGCGTGCTGGAGCTGCTCAACCGCGCCGACCGGGAGCGGCTGCGCTACCCGTTCGGTGACTTCGCGCTGCACTCGCTGCGGCCCTCCGCCACGCTCGACTTCCGGGACGACCCGGCCAACCCGCGCCGGGGCGTGGTGTTCGTCTCCAGCGCGGAGTTCACCCGCGGCTTGAGCGTGCGGCCCACGGACGTGGCGGGCAACCGCGTGGAGCCCTATCCCATCGACGGCGTGAAGCTGTCGGGCAGCCTCAGTGGCTACATCCCCCTGGGACGCCGGGCGAGCGTGGCGCTGTCCGCGCGCGCGGGCACCATCATCCCGCTGGAGGAGCAGGCGCAGGCCATTGGCTCGAAGCTGTTCTACCTGGGCGGCTCGTCCAGTCTGCGCGGCTTCCGTGAGGACGGCGTGCTGCCGGAGGACGTCCGCGGCGCGTTGCAGCAGCGGCTGCGCGACTGCCGCGCGCTGATTTCGCCGTCGGGGTGCTCCGCCGAGCTGAAGGCCGTGCTCGCCGGACAGGTCCCCGCGAGCCAGGGCGGCGAGCTCTTCACCCTGGGCAAGGCCGAGCTGCGCCTGCCGGCCCTGGCCTCCGTGGACCTGGGGCTCTTCTTCGAGGCGGGCAACCTGTGGCTGGACCGGACGCAGTTCGACCCGGGCCGGCTGCGCTACACCGCGGGCGCGGGCCTGCGCTACGTGACGCCCGTGGGCCCGCTGGCCTTCGACGTGGGCTTCAATTTGGACCCCGACGAGTCGGTGAACGAGGCCACCACGCAGTTCCACTTCAGCATCGGGACGTTCTGAGGGAGGCGAGGGTGCGCATGCGCTGGCCGCGGTGGACGGTGGTAGGGCTTGGGCTCCTGCTCCTGGCGAGCTGCCGGACCACGTCGGAGTCCTCTCAGGGGCCGGCGCGGCCCAAGTGGATGCCGCCGGAGGGGACGTGCCCCCGGGGCGCCTTGCTGCAGATGGAGCGCCTGGGCCTGAAGCCCGGGGACAAGGTCCCCGTCATCGTGGATGCCATCCAGGACCACCCGGGGCCGGCGCGCTACAACTACAGCTTCGTGATTGCGCTGCCGCGCGAGCAGGGAGAGCAGCAGCTCCCCGGCGCCCGCATCGGCGGCCGACTGTACGTGACGAAGCACCGCGTCTTCGGCCGGTATGACCGCATCTTCCTGCCGGAGTCCGGGGCGATGTCGGTGCCCTTCTGCGGCATCCTCCTGGATTCGCGCTGGGACAGGGACGGCGAGGGCCTGATTGCCTACCCGAGCCCGATGAAGGGCTTCTCCGTGGTGCAGGACAACACCGGCGTCATCCAGGTGGTGGACCGGTATCCCTGAGACGTGGAGTACAGTCCCCTCCGTGTTCTACGCGTGCGTGCGTGCGGTGGTGGCGCTGTGTCTCCGACTCTTCTACCGGGTGAGGGTGAATGCCCCGGCGCTGGAGCCGGACGGCCCGGTGCTCTTCGTGGGCAATCATCCCAACGGGCTCATCGACCCGGCGCTGGTGTTCATCCTCACGCGGCGCAAGGTGACGTTCCTGGCGAAGGCGCCGCTGTTCCGGATGCCCGTCATCGGCTGGCTGCTGAAGGGGCTGGACGCGCTGCCGGTGTACCGGAAGCAGGATGACCCGGCGAAGATGGGCGGCAACGAGGGCACGCTGGACGCCGCGAAGGGCGCGCTGGTGCAGGGGCGCGCCATCACCATCTTCCCGGAGGGAAAGAGCCACTCCGAGCCCGGGCTCGCCGAGCTAAAGACGGGCGCGGCGCGCATCGCCCTGAGCGCGGCCAAGGCCGGGGCCCCGGTGCGCATCGTCCCCGTGGGGCTCACCTACGCGGAGAAGCACGTCTTCCACAGCGAGGTGCTCATCGACGTGGGGCCCGCCATCGACGTGCAGGCCTTCCTGCCCGCGGACGCCGCGGCGGAGCCCGACGCCGTCCGCGCGCTCACCGAGCGCATCGCCAGCGGGCTGCGCGCGGTGACGCTCAACCTGGAGCAGTGGGCGGACCTCCCGCTGGCGCAGCTGGCCGAGCAGCTCTTCGCCTTCAAGCAGGGTGGGGCGCTCGACGCGGAGCGCCTGCGCCTATGGGCGCGCGGCGTGCAGTTGTTCCGCGCCCAGGAGCCGGAGCGCTTCGAGTCCCTGCGCGCGCAGCTCGCCGCCTTCCGACACCGCATGGCGCTGGTGCAGGCGGCGGGGCCGGAGGACCTGGCGCTCGAGTACCGCCCGGGCAACGTGGGGCCCTTCGTGGTGAAGAACGTGCTGGCGCTGGTGCTGGGCCTGCCGCTGTTCGCCCTGGGGCTGGGCCTGTTCTGGCTGCCCTACCAATTGCCCCGGCTCGCCAGCCGCAACGCCGAGCTGGACGTGCAGGCCACGGTGAAGTTCCTCACCGCCTTCGTGGTGGCGCTGGCGTGGTGGGGCGCGCTGACGGCCGCGGCGGTGGTGTGGGGGAGCGCGCTGCTGGCCGTGGCCGTCTTCCTCGCCGTGCCGCCGCTGGCGCTGTTCACCCTCTACTTCGCCGAGCGCTGGGAGTCGCTCCAGCGTGACATCCGCGTGTTCTTCACGCTGGGCAACCGCGCGCGCCTCAAGGGCCTGCTGCTCGCGGAGGGCGAGCGGCTGGCCTTGGAGATGGAGCGCCTGGCCGACGAATACCGGCCGAGGCTGGACGCCGCCGCTCAGCCCTGACGCGCGAGGGGCACCGCTTCACGGAACAGCCGGGCGCCCAGCAGCAGCGCGAAGCCGCCGAGGAGGACGGGCAGGGCATTCACCGCGATGGCGGTGTGCAGGCTGGAGGCGTCCGCGATGTTGCCGATGAGCGCGGGCGAAATCGCGTCACCCAGCAGGTGGATGCACAGCACATTCAGGCCCATGGCGAAGGCGCGGAACGCGGGCGGCACGCAGTTGACGATGGCCGCGTTGATGGGGCCGCTGTTGAGGAAGATGAGGAACTGCGCCAGGGCAATCGCCGCGAAGGTGGGGCCCACGGCCTCCAGGTTCACCGCCAGGTACATGCACGGGGCCGCCAGCATCAGGCCAATGCCGGACATCCACAGTCCGCCGCCCTCGCGCTTGCGGTCCAGCTTGTCGCCGAGCCAGCCGCCGGCCACCGTCCCCAGCAGGCCCGCCACCGCCGTAATCGCGCCGAAGATGAAGCCCGAGCTGTCCTGCGCCATGCCGCGCTCGCGCACCAGGTACGTGGGCATCCAGAAGCCCAGGCCACCAATGGAGAACGTCATCAGCGTGTAGCCGGCTGTCACCGCCCAGAAGGCCGAGTTCCGCGCCAGCCCCTTCAGGCCCACCATGAAGGGCATCTTCGTCTGCGCGTCCGGCCCGTCCATGGCGCCGCGCTGGGGCTCCGGCATGAAGAAGGCCATGGCACCCAGAATCAGCCCGGGCACGCCCCCCGCGAAGAAGGCGACGTGCCACGAGTACGCCTGCGTCAGCCACCCGCCCAGGCCGTAGCCCGCGGCGGCGCCCACGGGGATGGCGATGTAGAAGAACGCCAGCATCCGCGTGCGCTGCGTGCGCGGGTACAAGTCGGAGATGATGCTGGGCGCCACCGCGCCGTAGCCGGCCTCGCCGATGCCAATCACCGCGCGGGCCAGGAGCAGCGCGCCGAACGAGGTGGCCAGCCCGCTGGCCCCGGTGGCCAGGCTCCAGAGAATCACCCCCCCCGCCACCAGCAGCCGCCGCGGGTAGCGGTCCCCGAGGAACCCGCCCAGCGGCGAGGCCAGCATGAACACCACGATGAACATGGTGCCCAGCAGGCCGGACTGGGTGTCGTTGATGCCGAATTCCTGCTGGATGCCCGGCAGCGCCACCGCGACGATGTAGCGGTCGAGGTAGTTGACCAGGTTGATGAGGGTGAGGATGAACAGCGCATAACCCGCGTTGCTGGCGGGCACGGCGGACGCGGCCGGTGCGGCCACGGGTTGGGCGTTCATGAAGAGGTGGCTCCGGCTCCAAAGCGGTGCGCGAGCAGGCCCCAGCGCAGGCCCCTGTCACTGACTCGGCAGGCCTCCAGTCCCAGCGCCTTCACTGACTCCAGCAGGATGAGGGCGCCCGCGGGGATGACGTCCGCGCGCTTGGGCTGCATGCCGGGCAGGGCGCGCCGCGCTTCCAGCGGCATGGCGCACAGCCGGTCCGTCAGGGCGGACAGCTCTCCCACGGACAGCGTGCCGCCGTGGACCTGCGCCGCGACGTAGGGGTGGATGGCGTGCTGCACGGCGTACAGCGTCGTCACCGTGCCCGCCACGCCCACCAGGGCCGCGCCGGGCGGCGGGACGGGGAGGGCGCGGAAGGTGTCGCGCAGGTGGGCTTCGACGCGCGCGCGGTCCTCGGAGGTCATCGGGTCCGAGCGGACGAAGCGCTCCGTCATGCGCACCGCGCCCACGTCGAAGCTGTGGCGGAAGTCCACGTGGCCGCCGCGGTTGCCGTAGATGAACTCCGTGGAGCCGCCGCCGATGTCGAGCACCAGCAGGGGGCCCGCAGCGTCCGCCGCGAAGTCCGCGTGCACCGCGGCGAAGGACAGCTCCGCCTCCATGGCGCCGGAGATGATTTCCACCGTCACGTCCGCCCGCGCCTTCGCCGCCGCGAGGAACTCCGCGCCGTTCTCCGCGTCGCGCGCGGCGCTGGTGGCGGACACGGCGATGCCCTCCGCGCCCAATTCTCGCGCCTCGCGAGCGAAGGACTCCAGCACCTGGAGCGTCGCCTCCAGGCCTTCGGCGGACAGCTTGCGCGTCGCATCCACGCCCCGGCCCAGGCGCGTGATTTCCGCGCGCTCCCGCACGGCCTCGAAGCGGCCCTCCGGGGTGCGCTCCGCGACGAGCAGGAGGACGGAGTTGCTTCCAACGTCGATGGTGGCGAAGCGCGACATGCGCGGCAGCCTACTCAACGCAGCAGCGCTTCCAAAGCGTCACCCAGGGCCTGGTAGTCAGCGGGGGTGTTGTAGAGCTGCGCGGACAGGCGCACATGCCGGTGCGGCGGCCGGGGCCAGGGGGTGATTTGCGCCTCGATGCGGTATTCGTCGAACAGGCGCAGATGGAGCGGGTCCACGTAGAGCGGAGGCGGGGAGACCTCGGGGAAGCCGTCTGGCAGCGTCACCGTGGCCATGCTGCCGACCATGTCCTCGGGGCAGGTGGGCTGGGTGCCCAGCCGCGCGCACAGCAGGCGCCGCGCCGCCAGCACCTTGGCCCGGTTCGACGCCATGACCTCCGGCCAGCCGCCGGGGAGCAGTCCGCCCACGAAGCGAATCGCGTCGGGCACGCAGAGCATGGGCGACGGGTCGTGTGTCCCCGTCCAGTCGAAGTCCAGCCGGAAGCGGGAGCGGTCCGTCCGCCGGGAGTTGTGCCCGTGGCTCACGGACAGGGGCTTGATTGCGGGCTGGAGGTCGCGCCGGACGTGCAGGAACGCGGCGCCCTTGGGTGCGCACAGCCACTTGTGGCAGTTGCCCGTGTAGTAGCCGGCGCCCAGCGCGCGCAGTGACAGCGGCAGCATGCCCGGCCCGTGCGCGCCGTCCACCAGCGTCTCCACGCCGCGCTCGCGCAGGGCGGTGACGAGCTGTGCCAGCGGCAGCACGAGGGCCGTCTGGCTGGAGACGTGGTCCACCAGGAACAGGCGCGTGCGCGGGGTGACGTGGGGCAGCACCGCGTCCACGACCGACTGTGCGGACGGCACCGGCCAGGGCAGCTTCGCCACCACCACCTTGGCGCCCCACTGCGAGGCCACGAAGTCCAGCGCGTTGCGGCTGGCGTTGTACTCGTGGTCGGTGGTGAGCAGCTCGTCGCCGGGGGCGAAGCGCAGCGAGCGCAGGACGGTGTTCACCCCCGCCGTCGCGTTGGGGACGAAGCCCAGGTCGTCCGCGTCCGCGTCGAGGAACGTGGCGAGCGCGGCGCGGGCGTCATCCAGCAGCGGCTCGATTTCGCGGTGGAGGAAGCGCACCGGCTCGGCCTCCAGGCGCGCGCGCAGCTCGGACTGCCGCTGGAGGACGGCCGTCGGGCAGGCGCCGAACGAGCCGTGGTTCAGGAAGACGACCTCGGGGTCCAGGCTCCAGTGGCTGCGAAAGGGCGCGCTCATGCGGGAGGACTCGACCCGAGCGCGCCCCGGCTGTCAACGTGACGTCCTGGTGCCGGGCGCGGGGCGCTTGCTGGCATCCCACGGGCACAAGGGACGGCTACTGCGCCTGTGGCAGCGGCGACCAGTCCGGCGTCTGGTAGACGCCCTTCTCGGCGCGCAGCGGCAGCTGGTTGTTGCCGTCCGCCGTCATGACGTGGAGCTGCGAGCCGCCGTTGCGCGTGGACGTGAAGACGATGAGCCGCCCGTTGGGAGAGAAGGCGGGCTCCTCGTTGCTGCCCTGGTCCTGCGTGAGGCGCGTCACCTTGCCCGTCTCGACGTTGATGGTGAAGAGGTCGAAGGCGTTGCGCTCGTCCCGAGCGGTGAAGACGATGAGGTCCCCGCGCGGCGACCAGTCCGGCGTCTGGTTGTAGTTGCCCTGGAAGGTGAGCCGGCGCACGCCGGTGCCGTCCGCGTTCATGACGTAGACCTGCGGGCTGCCGCCCCGGTTGGACACGAAGGCGATGCGCTTGCCGTCCGGCGACCAGGTGGGGCTGGTGTTGAGGCCGTAGGGCGTGTCGGTGAGGGCGCGCGCGCCGCTGCCGTCCGCGTTGGCCACGTACACCTGGGCGCTCTCGCCCTCGGCCAGTGAGTACGCGATGCGCTTGCCGTCCGGAGAGAAGGCCGCGCCGGTGGCCATCTGCCCGCCGGAGACGACGGCCTTCGCCTCACCGCCGGGGGACTGCACGTAGATGTCCGGGCGATTCTTGCGGTACGTGGTGAAGGCGACCCGCGAGCCGTCCTGGCTCAGCGCGGGCAGGATGTTGATGCCGCCCTTGGTGAGCGCCCGGGCGTTGCCGCCGTCCCAGTCCGCCACGTACACGTCGCGGTTGGCGCCCGCCTTGCGCACGTAGGTGATGCGCGAAAGGAAGGGGCTGGGCTCCTTGGTGAAGTGCCGGTACAGCGCGTCCGCAAGGCGGTGCGCCAGCAGCGAGGCGCTGTCGCCGGGCGCGTCCTTGGACACCTTCAGGTCCTCGCGGCCGGTGCCCACGTTGAACAGGCGCAGCTCTCCGCGCAGCACGCCGCCGTCCTGCGCCAGCGACACCTTCACGAGCGCTTCCGCGCCCACGTCCGCCCAGCGGCTGAAGTTGATGCTGGCCGCGGCCATGCCTTCCTTCGCGTCCGCCGTGAAGCCCTTGCGGTCCAGCACCTGGAGGATGCCGGAGGCGGCCAGGTCGAAGCTGAAGGCCGCGTCGAAGGGGGCCACCAGCGCCTTCGCGCCGTCGTTCTGCGTCAGGGGGACGGGCACCGCCACCGGCAGCGGGCGGAAGTTGGCGCCGGAGATTTCGATGGTGGGCGCCTGCGCGAGCGCGGCGACGGGGAGGAGCAGCAGGGAGAGGAGCAGGGCTTTCATAGGGCGTTGAACACCAGGTTGACGCCGCTCTTCTGCAGGGCGTCCCGGAGATGGTCCGGCGGAGGAGAAAAGGGCGCGGCCTTGCGCACGGCCGTGACGACAGCCGAGTCGAAGAGGTCGTTCCCACTGGCCTTGGTGAGATTCACGTCCAGCACTTCACCCGTGCGGCCCAGGCGCACCGCCACCGTGGCCTTGAGGTGCAGCCGCTCGGATTCAGGGATGGTGTCCGCCACGCTGTAGTGGCGGCGGACCTGCGACTGGAGCAGGCCGAAGTAGCGCTCGCCTTCCGCGGTGGCCGAGTCGCCGTCCGGGTCGCCGTCCTCGGCGCCCTCCGCCTCCTCGGGCTCGGCCGCCTTGGCCGTCTTGTCGAAGGCGCCGAAGAGCCGCTTGCGCCGGTCCTCGCCCGTCGTCTCGCCCTTCTGCGGCGTGGGCTTGGACGTGGAGGGCTCCGGCTGCACACCGGGGATGGGCACCGCCACCTTGGCGGGGGAGGGCTCCGGGGGCGGGGCCTCCGGAGCGGGCTTGGGCGCGTCCACCTTCTTGGGCGGCGGCGGCAACTGCTCCTTGCGCGGCAGCAGCTTGGAGTCGCGCGGCTTGCCCAGGCGCACCAGCGTGGCGCGGATGGGCTTGGTGTCCAGGTCCACCTTGGGCGTGGCGGTGTAGCGCGCGTACGCGACCGCCGCCACCAGCACCAGGATGTGGCCCACGACGGACACCACCACGAAGCGCGACAGCCGCGTGGAGCGCGTGACGAGCAGGCTGTGGCTGACCGCGGAGGGCGTCATGGGCTAGCGCTTCGCTTCCTTCGACTTGCCTTTGCCAGTCTTGGACGTCCGACCCCCGGTCGACGGGTCCGTAATCATGCCCACGTTGCCGATGCCCGCGCGCTGCGCCGCGGCCATGACCTCCACCACCACCCCGTAAGGCACGTCCCGGTCCGCGTGGAGATAGACTTCCTTGTCGGCCTGCGCCTTGGCGTTGGCGGCGAGCTTCTGCTCCAACTCCTCCAGCGCCACCTCCGCGTCACCGATGTAGACCTTGCGCCCCGCGTCGATGGAGAGGACCAGCTTCTTCTCCGTGGCCTCCACCGGCGCGGCCTTGGTCTCCGGCAGGTTCACCTTCACGCCCTGCTGGATGAGGGGCGCCGTCACCATGAAGATGATGAGCAGCACCAACATCACGTCCACCATGGGCGTGACGTTGATTTCACTCATCGTGGTGCGACCACCGCCGCGGTTGCCTCCGCCCATTCCCATGGTGGCCCCCGGCTACCGGAAGAAGTGACGCTTGATGATGTTGAGGAAGTCCGCGGAGAAGTTCGACATCTCCGTGTCGAACACCTTGATGCGGCTGACGAACGAGTTGTAGGCGACCACCGCCGGAATCGCCGCGAACAGGCCCGCGGCGGTGGCGAAGAGCGCGTTGCCCACCGGCGCGGCCACCGTGGCCAGCGTCGCGTTGCCCTGCTCGGCAATCTGGTTGAACGCGCTCAGGATGCCGATGACGGTGCCGAACAGGCCCACGAAGGGCGAAGCCGCGCCCACGGTGCCCAGGAAGGACACCCGGTTCTCCAGCTCGGTGATTTGCGCCGTGGAGGCCCGGTGGAGCGCGCGCTCCACGTTTTCGATGCCGCCCAGCCGCTCGGCCAGGGCGCCTTCGGTGCCGCCCTCCTTGGCTTGCGCCAGCTTGGTCAGCTCCTCATAGCCAGCGCAGAAGACCTTCGACAGCGGCGAGCCGTCCAGCTTCTGGGCCGTCTGGTAGATGGCCTCCAGGCGCGAGGCCTTCCAGAAGGTGTCGAGGAAGGTGAGAGATTGTGCGCGAGCCTTGGCGAGCTGGGACGCCTTCATGGCGATGAGGGCCCAGGAGGCCACGGAGACCCCCATGAGGAGCAGGAGGACCGCCAGCTCGATGAGGGAGGCGTCGCGGATGATCTCCACGTAGTTCATGGCGCCAAGCGCCAGGGGCAGGTGGGGCGTCATGGGGAGCAGCGCGTAACACTCCGATAAGACAGGGTCAAACAATGGGGAAACGGTTGGTTGCTTGAGCTGGATTGCCCATGGCGGTGAATAATTCCCGCCACCGCCCGTCGGACGAAGCTGAAACGGGCCGAACACCTCACCACCCCACCGACAGGTGCCCCATGAACTCCCGGTTGCTGGTCGCATTCCTCTGCTTGTTTGCGATCCTCCCAGGCTGTGTCGTCCATGATGAGCCGTGCTGCGATGTGCCCCGCTACGAGGGGGATGTGACGTTCCGCTGGAGCTTCGGCGGGCTGCGCTGCGACGATGACCGCGCGGTCCGGGGCGTCAACGTCATCATCCCCGGCGAGCTGCTGGCCAACGACGGCCGCTATGACTGCCAGGCGAACGGCTTCGACGGCATCGTCCTCCACCGCTTCGCGCCGGGGACCTACTCGTTCCGCCTGGAGGGCGTCGGCTACGCCAACGAGCTGCTGTATGAGACGCAGGGAACCTTCATCGTGGACGGCAACGTGACGGTGAACGTGGACCTGACCCCGGTGGGCCTGCCGCCGTCCTTCGCCTACCTGAGCTGGCTCTTCCCGGCGAACAGCTACAGCCCCAGCCCCAACTGCAACCAGGCGGGGATTACCCACGTCGAGGCGAGCGTGGATGGCGGTGACTGGGCGCGCTTCGAGTGCTGGGAGGGGCACGCCGCCAACCAGATCCGCACGCCGTACCTGGACCCGGGCTACCACGGCCTGGAGCTCGTCGCCATCGATAGGAACGGACTGCCCTGGTACTACTTCGGGGGCGACATCCTCACCCAGGCGGGCCAGCCGACCTCCCACACGGCCTCGCTGTGGGCCATTGGCGGGGCCTCCGTGCGGTGGGAGCTGCGCTCGCGGTACGGGCACCGCCAGACCTGTTACGAGGCGGGCCTGCGGCGAGTGGGCATCAACTTCCGCGACCTCTACACGGGCGAGCTGGTGTACGGCGACGTTGGCGACTGGCACGACTGTGTCGACGGCCCGAACGAAAACTCGGTGGTGGTGTACCAGTTCCTGCGGCCCGGCCGGTACGTGGTGGAGATGTACGCCAGCGCGCTCGACGGTCGCGAGTACTTCTCGCCGGAGAACTCGCCCGTCATCGACGTGGTCGCCCACGAATTTCCAGGCCCGAACTCCTCGCTGCCGGTGTACCTCATCGAGGACTGAGCGCGGCAGGATGGCGGGGCAGTGAGCGGAGGGCCGGGATGATGCATCCCGGCCCTTCGTGCGTTCAGCAGGCGCTGGCATCAAACGTGATAGGGACACGCTCCATGCGGCAAGGCAGCCACAGTCCCATTGGTGTCTTCGATTCGGGCGTCGGAGGGCTCACCGTCCTCAAGGCCCTCATGTCCCGGCTCCCCCACGAGAGCACGGTGTACCTGGGGGACACCGCGCGGGTGCCCTACGGCACCAAGTCCGGCGAGGTGGTGACGCGCTACTCGCTGAAGAACGCGGAGTTCCTCCTGGAGCGCGGCATCAAGCTGCTGGTGGTGGCGTGCAACACCGCCTCGGCGGTGGCGCTGCCAGCGCTGGAGGCGGCGCTGCCGGTGCCGGTGGTGGGCGTCATCCTCCCCGGCGCGCGGGCGGCGCTGGCGCGCACGCAGGGCGGCGGGGTGGGTATCATCGGCACACCCGGCACCATCCGCTCGGGCGCCTACCAGCGCGCGCTCGAGTCCGCGGACCCGCGGGTGCGGGCGAAGGCCCGCGCCTGTCCGCTCTTCGTGCCGCTGGCGGAGGAGGGGTGGACCACGGGCGACGTGCCCCTGCTGGTGGCGCGCGACTACCTGGCCGAGTTCACCCGCGACGGCGTGGACACCCTGGTGCTGGGCTGCACGCACTACCCGCTGCTCAAGGGCGTCATCGCGGAGGTGGTGGGGCCTCGGGTGGCGCTGGTGGACTCGGCGGAGGCCACCGCGGACGCCGTGGCCGCGCTGCTGTCGGAGCGCGGCGGACTGGCGCCGGCGTCGCGAGGCACGCCCGAGCACGCGTACTACGTCACCGACGTGCCGGAGCGCTTCATGGAGGTGGGGGCCCGTTTCCTGGGCCGGCCCATCACCGCCGCGGAGCAGGTGGACCTGTCCTTCTGACAGGGGACTACGGCCGCGTGGAGGCGGGCTTCTCCTGCGCGGTGGCCTGGGTGAGCAGCTCCTTGGCCGCCTGGACCACCGGGGCCTCGTTGCCATCCTCGGCGACCACCAGGGCGCGCGCCGCCTCGGCGCCGATGTCGTCCTGGCGCGGCAGCAGGCCCGTGGCCCAGGTGATGAGGCGCTCGGCGGCGGGGAAGAAGTGGACCATCGTCAGCGGCTTGTTCATCCAGCCCACGGTGATGCAGTAGTACTTGTTGTACGGCTTGGTGTGGTGGATGCGGTGGTGGTCGGGGGGCAGGATGAGGTGCACGCGCTGGAGGAAGCCCACGAGCGCGGGCGGCGAGTCCAGGTGCGACCACTTGTGGAACTGATTGGTCGCCATCACCCAGAAAATCATCGCGCCGAGGAAGGACGCGCAGAACACCCAGCCCGGTCCGCTCATGGGCATGCACAGGGCCATGATGGCCACCGGCAGGGAGATGAGGCAGTTGTTGCCGTTGGTCTCCACGAAGTCGTGGCGGGTGATGGCCTTCTCGTCCACGTGGTGCTCGCGGAAGGGACGGATGAGCGCCTTGCCCAAGAGCGGCATCTCCGTGGAGCCCCACGTGTCGCCCATCCAGTGGACGAAGCCGGAGACGAAGTCCGCGGCGAGGTAGCCCAGCAGCACCGCGCTGAGCAGCAGCCACGTGCCCGCATAGGGGTTGCCCCACAGCCGGTACACCAGCGCCACCTCCAGGGAGATGAAGGAGACGATGGCCGCGATCTCCATCGCGCGGATGGCGGGCGAGTATCCCTGCGCCAGCACCTGGGCGTCTTGCTGACGCACCTTCTTTTCAATCGCTTGGGTCTTCATCCGGGCGTCCTGGCCGTTGATGGGGGCATGGGGAACCCCGTCCGTCAGCCTGTACGTATCCCAGCCGCTTTCAGCTTTTCAACGGAACTGCCGGGCAATCGCCATGGCCTGCACGGTTGGTGGGCCAGGGAGTCGGGCGTGCACGAAGGACGCGAGCAGGTCACGCTTACCTTGTGTCGTGCGGATGCGGCTGGTACGGTCCGCGACCTCGGCGATGACGAAAACCTTCGAAAAAGCCGTCACCGGCTTCAATCACAACATCAAGCACAAGGGGAAGGTCTACCACGTCCAGACCGAGGACTCGGGCGTCAACAACCCCCACATCATCACCCACCTGTTCGTGGGCGGGAACATCCTCGCGTCGAAGAAGACGTCCTACGCGGACATCCTCAACGCGGAGAACCTCGCGGAGGTGGTGCGTGAGTTGATGGAGGAGCAGCACAAGGAGATGCTGCGCAACCTCATCAACGGGGTGTACGACAGCTACGAGTCCATCGCCCGCAGCTACCAGCCCGGTCAGCTCGCGGCGGACACGGACCCGGCGCAGGTGAAGATGCAGCCCGGCCAGTCCATGGCGCAGCGGCCGCCTCCACCTCCGCCTCCCGTGGCGGTTCCCGCGCCCATCGTGGTGCCTCCGGAGGTCGCCGCGGCGCGCGCCCTCAAGGAGAAGCCGAAGATCAACGAGATTGGCGTGGAGACGCTCTTCGGCGAGGACCTCATCTCGGAGAAGAGCCTCGACGAGGTCATCCTCAGCTACCTGGCGGGCGAGGGCGAGCAGTAGCCCACCCGCGCGGTCTTCCGGACCTGGGGCCAGGGCTTCGCGCGGCCCCAGGCGAGCGGGCGGGAGCGCCTCTCGCGGTGCGTGCGTGGGGGAGGCCGCCCGGGCGTGCTAGGTTGGCGGTCTTCCGCCCGCCGCCATGATTCAGTTCTTCCACGTATACAAGGCGTACCCCGGCGACCCACCGGTGTTGTCGGACATCAACCTCAACGTGGAGAAGGGCGAGTTCGTGTTCCTCACGGGCCCTTCAGGCGCGGGGAAGACGACGCTGCTGAAGCTCGTCTTCTGCGCTGAGAAGGCCACCAAGGGGCAGATTCTCGTGGGCGGCCGCAACATCGCCCGCATCCGTGAGTCCGCGGTGCCGTACCTGCGGCGCAACATCGGGGTGGTGTTCCAGGACTTCAAGCTGCTGCCGCACCGGACGGTGGAGGACAACGTGTCCTTCACGCTGGACGTGCTGGGCGTGCCCCGCGCGGAGGCGCGCGAGAAGGTGCGGCGCATGCTCAAGCTGGTGGGGCTGGAGCACAAGGCGAGCTCGTATCCCCTGCGCCTGTCGGGTGGAGAGCAGCAGCGCGTCGTCATCGCGCGAGCGCTCGTCAATGACCCCACCATCCTCCTGGCGGACGAGCCCACCGGCAACCTGGACCCGGCGCTCACCGTCGAAATCATGGACCTGCTCACGCAAGTCAACGTGCGCGGCACCACGGTGATGGTGGCCACGCACGACGCGACGCTGCTGTCGCGCTACCAGAAGCGCACCGTGCGCCTGGAGCGCGGGCAGATTGTGTCCGACGAGGACGGCGTCAAGGCGGCGCGCCGGATGGTGGTATGAGCGCGCTGTCGAAGGTGACGTACTTCTGCCGCTCGGCGGCGGTGGGGCTGAAGCACTCGCCCTTCGTGCACTTCATCGCGGTGACGACCATCGCCATCGCCCTGTTCTCCGCGGGCATGGCCCGGGGCGCGGCGCGGGTGCTGGACAACCTCCTGGCGTCGCTCGGCGGCGAGGTGGAGGTGACGGTGTACCTGGCGCCCGAGCTGGACGCGGACGAGGTCCACGGGGTGCGCTCCCTCGTGCTGGCGCTCAGCGGCGGTGAGGTGACGCTGGTGTCGCCGGACGCCGCGCTGTCGCGGCTGCGCTCGGAGCTGGGGGATTTGGGCGAGGCGCTGGCGGAGCTGCCGGAGAACCCGCTGCCGGTGTCGCTGGAGCTGCGCGTGCCGCCGGAGCGGCGCAACCCGGACGCGCTCCTGGCGCTGGCGAAGACGCTGCGAGCGGCGCCCGGCGTGGCGGGCGTGGACTATGGCGAGGCGGCGGTGCAGCGGCTGTCCGCCATTGCCCGGGCGCTGCGCTTCGGCTCGCTGGTGGCCTTCGCGGTGGTGCTGGGCGCCACCGTGGTCATCGTGGCGGCGACGCTGCAGCTGGCCATCTATTCGCGGCGCGGCGAGATTGAAATCCAGAAGCTGGTGGGCGCCACGGACCGCTTCGTCAAGGCGCCTTTCCTGCTGGAGGGCCTGCTCCAGGGCGTGCTGGGCGCGGCGGTGGCGCTCTTCGGGCTGTGGGCCTTCGGCCGGGTGCTGGGGCCGACCCTGGGCGCGCTCTTCGCCTTCCTGTTGGGGCCCGGTGTCGCGGCGCCGTGGGTGGAGCCGCGGCTGGTGCTGGAGCTGCTGTGCGCTGGCTGCGGCCTGGGACTGGGCGGCAGCTTCGTCGCCGTGGGGCGCTTCCTCCGCGTATGAGCTGGCGCCTCCTGCTGGCACTCGGGCTGTGGGCCTCGACGGCCGTGGCGGCGGCTCCGGCGACGGCGGCCGAGGAGGCCGAACAGGCCGCGGTGCGTGAGCGGCTGAGCGCGCAGCGCGCGACGCTGGCCCTGGTGGAGGCGAAGAAGCTCTCCGTGCTGGAGGGCGTGGAGCTGATGCAGGAGATGGCCGCCTTCTCCCGCCGGCGCGTGCGCTCGCTGGAAGGCGACCTGGCGGTGTTCCGCCGTCGCGTGCTGCTGGCCGAGCGCGAGCAGGCCGTGCTGGCCGAGGCGCTGACGCTGCAGCTGCGCCGGCTGTCTCCGCGCCTGCGCACGCTGTACCGCCTCATGCGCCGCCGCCCGCTGGAGGTGCTGCTGTCGGCCGAGGACTTCGCCGCGCTGGTGTGGCGGGCCCGGGCGCTGGAGGCCAGCATGTCCGGCGACCTGGAGCTGCTGCGCACCGTGCAGCGCGTGGCGCGCTTGCAGCGTCAGGCGACGCGCGAGCTGGAGCGGCTCCAGGCGTCGCTCGCCGCGCGGATGGCCTTCCTCCAGGAGCAGGAGCGGCTGGCCCACCTGCAGCAGGAAGGGTTGGAGGAGGTGGTGGGCACGCTCGCGGGCGAGGCGGAGCTGGCCCGGCGCGCGGTGCGCGAGCTGGAGCAGGCCGACGCGGAGCTGACGCGCATGGTGCTGGACCTGAAGGAGCTGCCCGCTACGAGCGGCTTCGGCGCGCTGCGCGGCAAGCTCCCCCGGCCCGTGTCAGGCCTCGTGGAGGTGGGCTTCGGCAAGGTCGTCAACCCGCGCTTCAACACCGTCACCGTCCAGAAGGGCCTGGACATCCGCGCCGCCCCAGGCTCGCCGGTGCGGGCCGTGGCCGAGGGCACCGTCGCCTATGCCGGCGCCCTGCGCGGCTACGGCAACCTGCTCATCCTGGACCACGGCGACGGCTACCACACCCTCATGGCCCACCTGGCCTCCATCACCCCCGAGCTGGGCGGCAGGGTGCTCCCCGGGGACGTGGTGGGCGAGGTGGGCGACACCGGCTCCCTCAAGGGCGCCTACCTGTACTTCGAGGTGCGCAAGAGCGGGCAGGCGGTCGACCCCGCCCCGTGGCTGGCACCCAGTCCCTAACGCGTTGCGGCAAAATCTCGGGGACGTTGTTATCGTCGTGAAATCCTTCTGCGAGGAGCAGGCGAGCGCATGGACCTGATGGGCGGAATGCAAAAGGCGCTGCGGCACATGCTGGTGGCGCGGGGTGTCGAGTCCACGTCGGTGAAGGTCGGCAGTCAGACGGTGCACCACTACGCGTTGGAGGGCCAGGGCAAGGGGCCGCCGGTGGTGCTGGTGCACGGCTTGGGCGGCTCGGCCAACGGCTTTGGACGCACGCTCTTCGGGATGGCGAAGCGCTTCTCCCGCGTGTACGCCCCGGACCTGCCGGGACACGGCTTCTCCGTGGAGTACTGCGGCGGAGAGGTGTGTGTGCGCAACCAGTTCGAGGTGCTGCGCACCTATGTGGAAGAGGTGGTGAAGGCGCCGGCCTTCGTGGTGGGCAACTCACTGGGGGGCGCCATGGCGGTGAACCTGGCGGCGGACTACCCCCAATGGGTCCGCGCGCTGGCGCTGGTGGCCCCCGCGGGCGCGCAGCTTCCGGAGGCGGAGAACACCGCGCTGCTCAACTCGTTCGTCGTGAAGTCCCCCGCGGAGGCGCGTGCCTTCACGCGGCGCCTGTTCCACCGGCCGCCCCTGCCCGCGCTGCTGTTCGCCTACGAGCTGCGGCACTTCTACGACACACCCACGGTGCGGGCGCTGACCGCGGAGGCGCTGGCCACGCGCGCCTGCCTGGAGCCGGAGCAGGTGCGCAACCTGGCCATGCCGCTGCTGTTCCTGTGGGGCGGCAGTGAGCGGCTGCTGCCGTCGGAGACGCTGAACTGGTACCGCGCCCACCTGCCCGCCCATGCGCAGGTGCGCGTGGTGGATGGCTTCGGGCACGTGCCGCAGTTGGAGCGCCCGGACGAGCTGGTGTCGCACCTGGTGCGCTTCGCCGACTCGGCGGAGCTGTGAGGGCCGGGTAGACTGGTACGAGCCTTCCGGGGCCGCCCCGGGAAAGGACGTACCGACGTGACGGGTTCCTCCCAGCCATGGCGCGCGGCGCTGACCGCCTTCCTCCTCCTGAGCGCTCCGTGGGCGCAGGCCGCGGAGCCGCCCAGGAAGGATGCGGGCCGCGCGGAGCAGGCCGAGCGCGACGCCGCCACGTACCGGCAACTGGAGGTGTTCGCGCGGGTGCTCTCCTACGTGGAGAACAACTACGTGGAGTCGCCGGACCGCCAGCGGCTCATGTACGGCGCCATCCAGGGCATGCTGGAGACGTTGGACCCGCACACGGTGTTCCTGCCGCCCGACGTGTTCCGGGAGATGAAAATCGACACCTCGGGCGAGTGGGGCGGCCTGGGCATCGAAATCGCGCGCAAGGGCGAGCGAATCGTCGTGGTGGCGCCCATCGACGACACCCCGGCGGCGCGCGCGGGCATCAAGGCCGGCGATGAGCTGGTCGGCATCGACGGTGAGCGGACCGAGGGCATGGACGTGGCGCGCGCGCTGCGGAAGATGCGCGGCCCCGCCGGCGGGCGCGTGCTGCTGACCATCATGCGCGAGGGCTTCAGCGCGCCGCGCGAAATCGCCATCATCCGGGACCACATCCGCATCGTGTCCGTGGAGGGCGCGCTGCATGGCGGCCTCGCCCATGTGAAGGTGAAGAACTTCCAGGACCGCACCGACCTGGACCTCCGCAAGGAGCTGGAGCGGCTGCGCGCGCTCAACGGCGGCAAGGAGCTGCGCGGGCTGGTGCTGGACCTGCGCAACAACCCGGGCGGGCTGCTGGACCAGGCGGTGGCGGTGAGTGACAGGTTCCTGCCGGGCAACCTGCCCATCGTCTCCACGCGGGGGCGGGATGGCCGGAGCGCCACCGTGGAGCGCAGCAAGGACCGCGACACGGAGACGGACTACCCCGTCGTGGTGCTGGTCAACGCGGGCAGCGCCTCCGCGTCCGAAATCGTGGCGGGCGCGCTCCAGGACCATGGCCGCGCGAGCATCCTGGGCACACCCACCTTCGGCAAGGGCAGCGTCCAGACGGTCATTGAACTGGAGGACGGCTCCGGGCTGAAGCTGACGATTGCCCGCTACTACACGCCCAAGGGCCGCAGCATCCAGGAGCGCGGCATCACCCCGGACTTCCTCGTCCCCGACACGCCGGGAGGCAAGGTGCCGCGCGACGTGGTCCGGGAGAAGGACCTGCAACGTCACTTCCGCGCCGAGCCGTCGGCCGCGGCCGAGCCCGCGGCGCCAGCGCCGCGAGGCCTGCCGGAGAACCTCAAGCCCTGGGACGTCACCGCGAAGCTGGAGGATTATCCCTTGAGGGTCGCCCTGGACTATCTCCACGGCATGGCATCCGCTCCCGCGCGCGCTCCGGCCCGGGCAGCGGGTCGTTGAGGACTCCTTCCCACTTGCATTTCGCCGCGCAGTCCGTTTGATGCGCAACGAGCCAAAGGTGAACGAGAGATGCGACCTTCGAATGTGCGAGCGGTTCACGCCGCGTTGAGTGGATGGCTGGTGGGACTGCTGGCCGTGGGACCCGCGGCGGCGCAGGCGCCGGTGTCCTCGCGGCTGGTGCCCCGGGCCTTGAGCGCGGCGACGGCGGAGGCGCCGGCCGACGCGGCGACGGTCACCGTGGTGGCCATCGCGCTGGACGCGGCGGCCCGTGGCGACGCGGCCCGGCTGGCGCGCGAGGCGGAAGTGGCGGTGACGCGCTCGGGGCGGCTGAAGCTGGTGCGCCTGGCGGACGCGCTGGACGCGGACGGGCAGCGCGAGCGCCAGGCCCGTGAGGCGGAGGCCGCCGCGGCGATGAAGGCGGGCCAGCGCGCCTACGACGAGCTCGACACCGAGAAGGCGCTCGAGCACTTCGACAAGGCGGTGCGCGGCTACGAGGGAGCCGACCTCTCCCAGCGCTTCACCGAGCTGAGCCGCGCGCGGGTGCTGAAGGCCGCGTCGCAGGTGGCCAACGGTGAGAACACCGCCGCGCAGCTGGAGATTCGCACCGCGCTGGCGCTGAACCCGGAGGCGCGCTTCTCGCCCAACTTCTTCCCGCCGGAGGAGATGACCTTCGTGGAGAAGGAGCGCAAGGCGGTGCTCACCGGCGCCAAGGCGAGCCTGCGCGTGAGCACTGAGCAGGTGCCGGCCCAGGTGTTCGTGGACGGCCAGTTCCGGGGCATCTCGCCGGTGGAGGTCGCCGACCTCACGGCCGCCGACCACTACGTGACGGTGGTGGCGCCGGGCTACGCGCTGACGCAGCGCCGGGAGCGCGAGGGCGAGGTCACCCTGACGCTGGCCCCCGTGGCGGCGCAGAAGGGCCTGCAGACGTTCACCGAGCAGGCGGCGCGCAAGCCGGAGAGCCCGGAGCGCGACGCGGCCCTGCGGGAATTGGGGACGCTCGCGGGCGTGTCCCAGGTGCTGGCGCTGCTGGTGCGCGGCGGCGCTGGGACGGCGCCGTTGGAGGTGACGGGCCTGCGCCTGGACGTGGCGGATGGCCACAACCAAGCCTACGCGCTGGGGACGGTGCCGCGCGGGGAGGGGCTGGTGGACGGTTCGCAGGCGCTGTTGGCGCAGTTGGTGTCGGCGGATGCGCCGCGCCAGGGCGGCAAGCCGGTGACGCACTTCGCGGGGGGCATCAGCACCACGCGCCGCACCGTGGGCTACGTGCTGATGGCCACCGGCGTGGCGCTGCTGGCTGGCGGCGTCTACTTCGGCATGGAGGCCTCCGCGAAGTCGGATGACTTCAAGCGCGCGGCGCAGAACAGCAGCCGTGCCCAGGACATCAAGAGCACGGGCAAGTCATACGCGCTGGTGGCCGACCTCGGCGTCCTCCTGGGCCTCGCGTCGGCGGGCGCGGGCGGCTACCTGGCCTTCGCCAAGGGCGGCAGCGGCAGCGGCGGCGGCTCGAAGTCGCCTTCCCAGGCGCCCCGTGCCACGCCGGCGTCGGAGCCCGCCGCGGCGAAGGAGGCGTTGCCCATGCCTCCGCCTCCCGCGCAGGCGGTGCCCGCCTCCACGCAGACGCAGTCCAACACGCGCGCGCAGGACGCCGAGGCGCAGAAGCGTGAGGAGGAGCTGCGCAAGCGCCGTGAAGAGGTGGAGCGCCAGCGCCAGGAGCTGGAGGAGCGGCGCAAGCAGGAGGAGGCCGCGGCGCAGCGCGAGGAGGAAGAGCGGCGGCGGCAGGAGGAGCGGCGGCGACAGGAAGAGAAGAAGAAGCGGCCCGCACTCGACGAAGACGATCTCCGGAACTACTAGCCATGCGCCGTCCCTTGCGAAACCTCGTTGCTTTCATGGCCCTGGGCACCGGGCTGTCCGCGTGCAGCCTCCTCGTCGACTTCGACGAGGAAGGGCAGCCCTGCGATGAGCTCTACCAGTGCCTGGAGGGCTACACCTGCGTCGACAACGCGTGCGTCTCCGACGACGCCGCGCCGTCCGACGGGGGCGCCGATTCGGGCACCGACGGCGGTCTTGGCACCGATTCGGGAACCGACGGCGGCCTTGGCTCCGATGCGGGCTCCGACGATGCCGGCTCCGGCGACGCCCCCGACGCGGGGAGCTCCCCTGCGCCGGGAAGCGTCATGACGGGGTCCATCGAGGAGCCAGGGCCCATCCTGGAGCCCGCGCCCATCCTGGTGCCGTAGTTTCCGACCGGCTGACCGCGTCCTCGCAGGTTCGAAGCTCGGAGCGTAGGAGCAGGGCGGCCCCACGTGCGCCGCCCGTTCCGTGTCGCCCCGGCCACGCCGCGGCCCGGAGGACACGCCTGCTCTGTCGGCATGGCGTGGCTGGAGTCCCTCCTCCGAGGTGATTTCCGACGGGCCCGTCCCGCTCCGCCAGGCCGTCCCGTGGCTGGCATCATCCGTGCTCTGTGCTCCGCCCAGGAGGCAACATCGACATGGGCAAGCGCGTGGGAGTGCTGATGGGCGGGTGGGGCGAGGAGCGGGAGATTTCGCTCAAGACGGGAGAGGCCGTGGTGGCGGCGCTCGAGTCCCGAGGCCATCAGGTGACTCGCATCTTCGCGGGGCCGGGCCTGGACCGGGCACTGCGCGCGGCCGAACTGGACGTGGCCTTCGTCGCGCTGCACGGGCGCATGGGCGAGGACGGCCGGGTGCAGGGCCTGCTGGAGCTGCTGGAGCTGCCGTACACGGGCTCGGGCGTGCTGGCGTCGGCGCTGGCCATGAACAAGCCCTTCGCCAAGCGGCTCTTCCGCCTGCACAACCTGGCCACGCCCCAGGGCTACACGGTGGCGCGCGAGGACGCGTGGCGCGCCCTGGCCCTGCACGGCGACCTGGGCTTCCCGTGCGTGGTGAAGCCCGCGTGCGGCGGCTCGTCGGTGGGGCTGGCCGTGGTGCGTGAGCCGGAGGCGCTGGCGTCCGCGGTGGCGCAGGCCAGCCGGTTCGGCGGCGAGGCCCTGGTGGAGCGCTACGTGGCGGGCCGTGAAGTCACGGTGGGCCTCCTCGGCGGCCAGGTGCTGGGCAGCTGCGAGGTGGCCACGCCGCGCGACGGCTTCGACTTCGACGCCAAGTACAAGGGCGGGGCCGCGTACTTCTGCCCACCCCGGTTGTCTCCCACGCGCGTGGCCAACGTGGAGGCGCTGGCGCTGGCGGCCTACCGCGCGCTGGGCTGCCGCGGGCAGGCGCGGGTGGACCTGCTGTGCTCGGACACGGAGAACGACGTGGTGCTGGAGGTGAACACGCTGCCGGGCTTCACCCCCACCAGCCTGCTGCCGAAAATCGCCGCCAGGGCCGGGCTGGACTTCGCCGCGCTGACGGAGCGCATCCTGGCGCTCGCCACCCGCGATGAGGCCGCAGTCCTGGAAGCCCCCGCCGTGGAGACCCCGCCGGACCGGGCCGCGCCGCTCCTGGCCGTGAGCTGACCCCTCAGGTCGGTCAACCCCTGGCGTCGTTTCAACCCCGGCGCCAGGGCCACAAGCTGGGTGTGATGGGAGTGACGCAGGGTGTCAGGTGCCCGTGAACGGAACGTTCAATTCCGGGGAATAGTTTGACACGGCCTTGAACGCGTTCCTATTGTCCGGCGCCGATCACTCCCCGAAGGTCAAAACCTTGTCATTTCGGGTACATACGATGTGGGGGCTTGGACGACCCATCTCGCGGTGGTAAGCGCGAGACGGAATCAGCCGGGCCGACCCGCACGGAAGGACCGCAGGCCCTCTGGGCTGTGGCAGGGGTTGAGCGTCACCGATGACCACCGTCGAGATCATCTTTCTGGGCGTTTATTTCAGTCTCCTGGGCGTGCTTGGAGTCTATGGCTCGCACAGGTACCGAATGGCGTTCCTGTACTACCGGCACAAGTTCAAGCTGCCGACGCCGAAGGGCGCGCTGGAGTCGTTGCCCAAGGTCACCATCCAGCTCCCCATCTTCAATGAGATGTACGTGGTGGAGCGCCTGGTGGAGTCGGTGTGCCGCATCGACTACCCTCGCGACCTGCTCGAAATCCAGGTCCTGGACGATTCGACGGACGAGACGTGCGGCATCGCCCGTGCGTGCGTGGAGCGCCAGCGCCTGAAGGGCCACGACATCGTCTACATCCACCGCACCAACCGCCAGGGCTTCAAGGCGGGGGCGCTGGAGAACGGCCTGAAGCTGGCGAAGGGCCAGTTCGTGGCGGTGTTCGACGCGGACTTCGTGCCCAGCCCGGACTTCCTGACGCGCACCGTGCCGTTCTTCTCGGACGACAAGGTGGGCATGGTGCAGGTGCGCTGGGGCCACCTCAACCGCGAGTTCTCCCTGCTGACGCAGGCCCAGAGCATCTTCCTGGACGGGCACTTCATCATCGAGCACACCGCCCGCAACCGCTCTGGCTGCTTCTTCAACTTCAACGGCACCGCGGGCATCTGGCGCCGTGACACGATTTCCGACGCGGGCGGCTGGCAGCACGACACGCTCACCGAGGACCTGGACCTGAGCTACCGCGCCCAGCTCAAGGGCTGGCAGTTCGTGTTCCTCCCGGAGGTCATCTCCCCGGCCGAGGTGCCGGTGGACATGAACGCCTTCAAGAGCCAGCAGCACCGCTGGGCCAAGGGCTCCATCCAGACGGCGAAGAAGCTGCTGCCCACCATCCTCAAGAGCGACCTGCCGCTGCTCGTGAAGCGCGAGGCCTTCTTCCACCTCACCAACAACATGGCCTACCTGTTGATGGTGCTGCTGTCGGTGCTGATGCCCATCAGCATGGTGGTGCGCTTCCAGCACGGCCTGTACGGCACGCTCTTCCTGGACCTGCCCTTCTTCCTCACGGCCACCGCCAGCGTCTGCTTCTTCTACGTGGCGGCGCAGCGTGAGCGCGGCGCCAAGGGGTGGGAGCGGGTGAAGTACCTGCCCTTCCTCATGAGCCTGGGCATCGGCCTGGCCATCAGCAACGCCAAGGCCGTGGCGGAGGCGCTGCTCAACCAGCAGTCCGGCTTCGCGCGCACGCCGAAGACGGGCGCCGAGGGCAAGAAGGCCGTCACCATCAAGAAGGCATACCGGGGCAGCAAGACGCTGCTGCCGCTGGTGGAGCTGCTGTTCGCCGCGTACTTCACTGGCGCGCTGTGGTTCGCCATCGACGCGCGCATCTACACGTCGGTGCCCTTCATCGTCCTGTTCCTGGCGGGCTTCCTGTATGTGGGCAGCTCCAGCCTGCTGCAGGGCCTGTCCGGCCGGATGAAGCTGGTGGAGTCCACCCCCGCGGTGGACACCCCCGACGAGCAGCCCCGCCGCGCGGCCTGAGCGGCGTCCTTCCTTCGGGAAGACGGGGGTGAGGCTGGCACCGCGCCGCCTCACCCCTTTCGCGTTTCTACGTGCCCGCGTCCGGCGAACTGCCCGCATCCGGCGGGCCCCGCAGCAGCACCTGCTCCATCCGCACGCTGGGGGCGCCCGTGGGGGCCGTGCGGCAGTCCTCGTCAATGGAGGTGCTGGTCGCCGAGCGCAGCGTCAGGCCCGCGTCCGTGCATCGCACCACCTCTGTCGGAAAGGTGACGGGGCAGGGCGTCCCGGCGCCGGAGAAGCCGGTGGCGCGCGTTTCGCCCACGAAGCCCGCGGGGGTGCGCCGCAGGACGATGGACGGCGAGCCCGCGTCCGGGGCGTCCACCGCTTCCGAGTCATGTGCGCGGACGACGGCGAGGGAGAGTGTGCTGCCGTCATCGTCACCGTAGTAGCGGAAGGCGGGGTTCCCCGCGTGGTGGTACTCGCCGCCCTGGTTCTGCTCGCAGCCCGCGGGAATCTTCACCGCGGGCGGCGCGGGGGGCACGGGCACTATCCTGGGCGGCGCCTTCGCGGTGCAGGCTGTGAGGGAGAGGACGCTGAGGTGGAGGGCCAGGGTGGGCAGGACGCGGTGCATGGGGGCGGATATTCTCCCAATCCGACAGGCCCTGGGACTCTGTTTGATTCCCTTGGGATGACTCTCTAACCTTCGGTTCGTCATGAGCCTCCACCGCATCGTCGTCTTCGCCCTGGTGACTGTCCTGGCCGCCCCTTCGGCCGCGCTCGCGCAGGATGACTTCCTGGCGCCGCTCACCACGCCGTCGAAGCCCAAGACGGGCAAGCCCAAGGTGGTGAAGAAGAAGCCCGCGAAGGCACCCGCCAAGAAGCCCGTGCGCGCGAAGGCGCCCGCGAGGGGGAAGAAGAAGCCCGCGGCCCAGGACGATCTGCTGCTGGCGCCGCTGACGCCCGCGAAGACGGAGGTGCTCGTCCGCATGACGGGCAACGTGCGCGGCGCGAAGCTGTTCGTGGATGGGAAGGAGTTCGGCGTCCTCTCCTCGGCCATCGTGCCGGTGGAGGTCCGCCCGGGCGAGCACCACCTGGTGGTGCGCCGGGTGGGTTACGCCGACTTCACGCGGCGCATCGACGTGAAGGCGGGCACGCAGGCGGAGGTGCTGGTGTCCATGGACGCCACCATGGGCTTCGCCACGCTGACGGCGGACGTGGCGGACGCGGTGGTGATGGTGGACGGGCAGAAGGTGGGCGCCGTGCCGCAGGCCAACGTGCTGCTGCGTCCGGGCTCGCGCGAGGTTGAGTTCCGGGCGCCGGGCTTCAAGCCGGACGTGCACAACATCACCGTGTTCGCGGGACGGAACTATGAGGTGACGGGCAACCTGCGGCCCCTGCTGGACACGTCCGTGGCCACCGCCGATGTGCCGAAGAGCCCGGTGTTGGAGCCGTCCTCCAAGCTGGACCCCGACGACGAGCCGGCCCCGGGCCTGTCGTTCGCGGAGGCTCCGGAGACGCCCGAGGTGGAGGGCTCCAAGCCGTGGTACGGCCGCTGGTACGTGTGGGCCGGCATTGGCGCGGTGGTGGCCGCCGGCACGGTGGGCGCGGTGATGGCGACGCAGGGCGGTGGCGCCAGCCCGCTGAGCCCCACGGACGTGTGCGGCCCGGCCGGGTGTGACGCGGTGCTGGGCGGCATCCGCTCGGTGCGTGGTGGAGGCGCGGGGCTTCAGGCGCCCGCGCCCGCCGGAGCGCTGCGCTTCTGACGCGGCGGTGAAGCCTCCCGCCCTCGACGTGGGCGGGACGGCGCCACGGTGCTACTGGTCGCGCAGGTCGTCGCTGTCGGAGCGGCTGCCCGGGGCGAGCAGCAGGTACACGTCGCTCACCCGTCCCACGCCCCAGGTGTCCAGCGCGGTCGCGCGGACCTGGAAGGGGGCGGCGTCGGGCAGCAGGTGGGTGATGTCCACCTCGCCCGCTTCGAAGGTGAAGGCGCGGCGCCCCACGCTGTCCACCAGCTCCCGGCCCATGTGGACCGCCTCGGTGAAGCCCACGGTGGCGCGCCGGGTCACCTGTCCACGGGCGTCCAGCACCTCCAGCAGCAGGAAGTTGTCCACGGAGATGCCGAGCGTGCCCTTCGCGTCGCCGTAGAGGCGGGCCCGGTGTCCGCCCAGGCTCAGCGTGGGTGTCTGACCGGTGGCGACGACGCGCGGCGTGCGCTCACCCTCGGTGGCGTCCACCTCCACGTCCTCGCGCAGCTGGGTGAGCGTGTGGGTCTCCCGGGGGGGCGTGTCCAGCAGGAGCCGAACGGCGCGGGGCTCGGTCGAGGTGGAGGTGGGCGTGGCCGAGGCGGGCACCTGCCGCGCACAGGCCATCAGCCCCAGGGCGGCGGCCATGACGAGCGTTCGAGAATGCATGGGAGGTCCAGGGTAGATGAGCAGGGGTGACCCGGGTCAATTAGCATGGCCGCATGAGGACCTTCCTCCATGGGTGCCTGCTGTGGTGTGTGCTCTCCGGGACGCTGGCGTGGGGCAATGCGCCCGCGGACCCCCCGGCCTCACCCGAGGTGCAGCTGTGCCTCCAGCACCTGAAGCCCGCGGAGCGTGAGCGGGCCGCGAAGGCGCTGGGGCCCCTGGAGGAGCTGCCGCTCTACCGCGTGCAACTGGAGGTGGACCCGGAGGCCCGTGGGGTGAAGGGCCGGGTGCAGGTGGAGGTGCTGGCCCGGAAGCACCCCCTCACCGAGCTGTACCTGCGGCTGACGCCCAACGCGCAGGGCCGCCGGTTGACGCTGTCGGACGCGAAGCTGGGCGGCCGGCCCGTCACGCTGGAGCGGCCGGAGCCCACGCTGTATCGCCTGTCGCTGGAGTCCGAGCCCGTGCCGCCGGGCGCCGCCGCGGTGCTGGACGTCGCGGTGGAGGGCCTGGTGCCGCGCGCCGCCGCGCCCTCGGGGGGCGCCGCGGGCGGCCTCCTCGGCGGTTTGATGGGTGGTGGGGGCGGGCGTCCCTCGGGCGGCGACCACGGGGCCTTCTCCGCCACGGCGGACTTCATCAGCCTGGTGGGCGTGGTGCCCCAGGTGCCGCCGGTGGGCGCGGACGGCAAGCCCTGGGAGGGGCCGCAGGGGATTGGCGACTTGGGCCTCTACGAGCCAGCGCACGTGCTGGCCACCGTCACCGTGCCCACGGGCTGGGCGGTGCACGCCACGGGCGTGCCCATGGGCGAAGTCCCGGAGCGGGATGGGCGCGTGCGCTACGCCTTCGCCGCCGCCGCGGTGCGCGACTTTCCCCTCTTCGTGTCGCGGGGCTACGCCAGCGCCACCGCCACGGTGAATGGCGTCACGGTGGAGAGCCACTACGCCGCGGCGGACCAGGCCGCGGGCGAGCGCGTGTTGAAGCACGCCACGTCGATGCTGGCGGAGTTCGAGCGCCGGCTGGGGCCGCTGCCGTACACGCACTTCCGCGTGGTGCAGGCGCCACTGTCCGGAGGCGCGGGCGGCATGGAGTTCCCAGGGCTGGTCACCATCGCGACGCAGCTGTACCGCGGCGCGGCGGGGGCCTCCCAGATGCTGGGCGGCGGCATGCCGGGCATGGAGGACCTGGAGGCGATGCTGGGCATGTTGGGGCAGCGCGGGGGCGCGGGTGGCGGCGGGGTGCTGGGGCAGCTCAACGGCGCCATGGAGCGCACGCTGGAGTTCACCGTGGCGCACGAGGTGGCGCACCAGTACTTCGCGGGGCTCGTGGGCTCGGACCCCATCCTGGAGCCGGTGGTGGACGAGTCGCTGGCCCAGTACGCCGCGCTCCTCTACCTCGAATGGAAGCACGGCAAGAAGGTGGCGGAGTCGGTGCGCCAGGAGACGCTGGTGGGGCAGTACCACCTGTACCGGATGACGGGCGGGAAGGACGGCCGCGCGGACCGGCCCACGGGGCACTTCGCGGATGAGCTGGAGTACGGCGCGCTCGTCTACGGCAAGGCGCCCCTGCTGCACCACGCCTCGCGGAAGCTGGTGGGAGACGCCGCCTTCCTCAAGGCCCTGCGCGCCTACGTGGATACGTACCGCTTCAAGTGGACGTGCAAGGACTGCTTCACGAAGGAGCTGGCGAAGGCGAGCCCCGCCAACGCGAGCGCGCTGGAGCGGCTGCGCACGCGCTGGTGGCGGGAGGCGAAGGGCGACGAGGATTTGGGCAAGCCCCGTCTGGGGTCGGTGCTGGGCGGCTTCGAGGGCCTGGAGGGGCTGGAGGCCCTGCAGTCGCTGCCCGGCATGGACCTGGAGGCGCTCCAGGGCCTGCAGGGCTTCGAGGCCTTCCAGGAGATGGACGCCCAGTCGAAGGAGCTGCTGGAGCAGCTCATCCCCGGGTTGATGGGGGAGTGACGCGGGCCCTCAGTCGAAGAGGGCGCGGACGAACTCGCGGGGCTCGAAGCGGCGCAGGTCGGCCACCTTCTCGCCCACGCCCACCCAGACGACGGGGAGCTTGAGCTCGTCGCAGATGCCAATGACGACGCCGCCCTTCGCGGTGCCGTCCAGCTTCGTCAGGGCGATGGCGCTGACGCCCACGGCCTCGTGGAACTGCTTGGCCTGCTGAATCGCGTTCTGGCCGTTGGTGGAGTCCAGCACCAGCAGCACTTCGTGCGGCGCGCCGGGCAGGGCCTTGTCCATGACGCGCTTCACCTTCTTCAGCTCCTCCATCAGCGGGGC
Source organism: Myxococcus sp. SDU36 (assembly GCF_030168875.1). Lineage (NCBI taxonomy): Bacteria > Pseudomonadati > Myxococcota > Myxococcia > Myxococcales > Myxococcaceae > Myxococcus > Myxococcus sp. SDU36. The sequence continues at coordinate 4,545,570 of NZ_CP077414.1, read as the reverse complement.
CTTGGTGTGGAGCCGGCCGGCGGTGTCCGCGATGATGACGTCCGCGCCTTCCTCCTTCGCCTTCTTGATGGCCTCGAAGATGACGGCGCTGGGGTCTGTGCCCTCGGCGCCCTTCACCAGTTGGGCCTGGGCGCGCTCGGCCCACACGTCCAGCTGCTCGGTGGCGGCGGCGCGGAAGGTGTCACCCGCGGCGAGCACCACCTTCTTGCCCTCGCTGGTGAGCTTCGCGGCCAGCTTGCCGATGGTCGTCGTCTTCCCGGCGCCGTTGACGCCCACCACCATGACGACGTGCGGCGGGCCGCCGCCTTCCAGGGAGCGCGGGACGGGCAAGTCGCAGATGCGGGCGACCTCGTCGCGGATGAGGCCCTTGATGCGCTCGGGGTCCTTCAGCTCGTTGCGCTTGAGCTTCTCGCGGGCCACCTCCACCAGGTGGTTGGCGGTGCGCACGCCGATGTCGGCGGTGAAGAGGATTTCCTCCAGCTCCGCCAGGACGGACTCGTCCACCTGGCGCTGCTGGCCGAACAGGCCGTTGAGCCGGGCCATGAAGCCCTGGTTCCGCGTCTTGTCCAGGCCCTGGGCCAGGGTGCGGCCGGCCTCGGCCTCCACCTTGGCGCGCGCGGCGGCCTCCTCGGCGCGGCGGGCCTCCTCGGCGGCGGCGGCCTCGCGGGCGCGCTCCTCTTCCATCAGCCGCTGGGCTTCGGCCTGCTCGCGCTTGCGGCGCTCCCGGGCCTCGTCGTCCGCGGCCTTCTTGGCGCGGTACTCGGCGCGCTTCTCCTCTTCCTCGCGCTCCTTGAGGGCGCGGGCCTCCTCCTCCAGCCGGGCGCGCTCGGCGGCGTCCGTGGTGGCGCGGGCGGCCTGGGCGGCCTCGGCGCGCTGGCGGGCCAGGGCCTCGGCGCGCTGGCGGGCTTCCTCGGCCTCGCGGAGCCGGGCGGCCTCCGCCTCGGAGGGGGGCAGCTCCACGCGCAGGCGGGGCTGCTCGGCGGGGAGGGCGGGCTTTTCGGCCGCGGAGGGGACGGTGGGGGGCTTCTTCTCCTCGGGGCGCTTGCGGAAGAACAGCTTCCGGGCGGCCAGCACCATCAGCAGGACGAAGAGGGCGGCGGCGCCAATGCCCACGACGTCGCCCGCGGGGGAGCTGTCCGGGGGGGGCGTGCCGGTGCCCGGCTGCGTGGAACCCCCGCCCGGGGTGGGAGCGGGAGGGGGGGCGGGCGGCACCTGCGCGGTCAGGGCGTCGAGGGCGTTGGGCGTCTTCATGTGCGCGGGTTCGCATACACCAACGCGCCGGTGGATGCAGCGCCCGTGGCCGGGTAGAACCCCGTCGTGATGCGTCTCCAGCCCTCCTGTGTCCTGCTCCCGTCGCTTCTGCTGCTCGGCAGCGCCTGCATCGTGGAGGCGCCCGGCGGCGCCAGCGCGCAGGAGCGGCGCGCGGCCACCGTCACCCAGGTGCCGCCCCTGTCCGTGAAGAACGGTGCGAACCTGGGAGGCAAGGTGGAGCTGGTGGGGGCCACGGTGGAGCCCGGCCGGCTGAAGGCCGGAGACCAGGCGAAGGTGGCGCTCTACTTCAAGGTGCTCCAGCCCATGGACGACGACTACCTCATCTTCGTCCACGTGGAGGACGCGGACGGCCGCGCCGAGCGCATCAACGTGGACCACAAGCCCGCGGGCGGCCTGCTGCCCACGTCGCAGTGGAAGCCCGGCGAGACGGTGAAGGACGAGTTCGCCATCTACGTGCCGCCCGGCTCGACGGCCCGCGCGCTGAACATCTGGCTGGGGTTCTGGGAGCCGCGCACGGACTCCCGGCTGCGCATCCTCAACCCGAACGCCGTGCGCAACGACGGCAAGGACCGCGTCCTGCTGGGCCAGGTGCCCGTGGCGCGCTGAGTCGCGCCTGGACGGGCAGGGGAAAACGCCGGAGCGGCCGTGTAAGCCGAGTTCTGTCCCCACCCCTTTCGGGATGGGCGGTGAACATTCATCTAGGGCCCTGGTTGCCCAGGGGCCTCATCAGCGAGCAACCCGAACGCATGGGACGGGCCATCCCTGTCCTCCGGACGGCGAGGACGCGCTCCTATTGGCTCTTGCTCCAGGTGGGGTTTACCGAGCCGTCCGAGTCACCCCGGACGCGGTGCGCTCTTACCGCACCGTTTCACCCTTACCCGCCCCTTGCGGAACGGGCGGTCTGTTTTCTGTGGCACTTTCCTGCGAGTCGCCTCGACTGGCCGTTAGCCAGCACCCTGCCCTCTGGAGCTCGGACTTTCCTCCCGCCACCCATGACTGCGGTGGCCGGCGTTCACCCGGGCCGCTCCGGCACCTAGCGCTTACAACAGCCGGGCAGGGGCGGTCCACTCCGGGGCGTGGGGAGGCGTCCCTCGTCCGTCAGGAACGCCGCCCCGTCCCGCGCGAGCACGCGGCGGCCCGTTCGAGGAGCAGCGCGCGCTCCCGCGTGTTCGCCGTGAGGGCGGCGGCCTGCTCGAACTCCGCGCGGGCCTCGTCCATCCGCCCCAGCTTGCCGAGCAGGTCTCCCCGGACGCTGGGCAGGAGGTGGTAGCCCTGAAGCGAGGGCTCCGAGGTCAGCGCGTCCACGAGGGCCAGGCCCGCCTCCGGGCCGAACGCCATGGAATGGGCGACCGCGCGATTGAGCTCCACGACAGGGGAGGGGACGACCTGGGCCAGCGTGTCGTAGAGCGCGGCGATGCGTGGCCAGTCGGTGGCCTCGGCCGTGCGCGCCCGGGCGTGGCACGCGGCGAGGGCGGCCTGGAGCGCATATGGGCCCTGGGCGCCTCCCAGCGCCTCGGCGCGTTCGAGCGCCGCGAGGCCCCGGCGGATGAGGAGCTGGTCCCAGAGCCCTCGGTTCTGCTCCAGCAGGAGCACGGGCTCTCCCTTTGGCCCCACGCGGGCCCGCGCGCGTGACGACTGAAGCTCCATCAGCGCGACGAGGCCATGGACCTCCGGCTCCTTCGGCGCGAGCCCCGCCAGGATGCGGCCCAGGCGAAGGGCGTCCTCGCAGAGCGCGGGCCGCATCCAGTCGTCGCCGGCCGTCGCCGAGTAGCCTTCGTTGAAGACGAGGTAGATGACCTCCAGCACGGTAGACATGCGGGCGGCCAGCGCGTCGCCTTCGGGGACCTCGAAGGGGACTCGTGCCTCCGCGAGCGTGCGCTTGGCGCGGACGATGCGCTGGGCCACGGTGGGGACGGGGACGAGGAAGGCGCGGGCAATCTCCTCGGTCGTCAGGCCTCCGAGCAACCGGAGCGTGAGCGCCACCCGCGTCTCCTTGGAGAGCACCGGGTGGCAGGAGATGAACATCAGCCGCAGCAGGTCATCGCCCACGACGTCGTCGAGCGCGGCGTCCAGGTCCGGCGCGGCCATGCCTTGCAGCGACTCCAGCTCGTGACCGAGCTCCTCATGCTTGCGCTCGAGGAGCTTGCCCCGGCGCAGCTCGTCAATGGCGCGGCGCTTGGCGGTGGCCATGAGCCACGCGCCCGGGTTGTCCGGGACGCCCGACTCCGGCCACTTCTCGAGCGCGGCGACGAGCGCGTCCTGGGCGAGCTCCTCCGCGCGGCCGACGTCGCGCACCATTCGCGTGAGCCCCGCGATGAGGCGGGCTGACTCGATTCGCCAGACTGCTTGAATGGCCCGCTGTGTCTCGGTGGAAGCCGTCACGGGCGCAACTCAATCACCGTTCGCCTACGGCACAAGGGGCGTGCGCGCGCGGCGTTTCCTTTTGAGAGGGCGACGTGTACCGTCGGTGGGCCATGCGGCGGCTTGGAGACCCAGCGGGTAGCCGGTCCGTGATGCTGCGGTCCGCTGCCTCTCCGGGGTACCCCCGGGGACAACTCATCAGGAGCACACCGTCACGCGCGGCCGTCTCCGCGGCAAGCCGCGGTTCGGGCCACGCAAGACACGACAGGTGGGGCCACGCCGCCGCATGGCGTGAGTGTGGAAGATGAGCGAGCGGCGCGTCGTGGCTCAGGCGCTCGCGTCCGCGTTCCTCGCCGGGCCCTGGACGCTCAAGGGGCTCGTTGAAAGGGGCACGGAGGTCGTCGGAGGACGAGCACCGTGGGTGTCGTCCCTGGCGCGCAGCGCGGTGATTTTCTTCCCGCGTCCACCGCATGCGCGGATGGAGTTGCTCGGGGACTTGTTGGCTTCGCGCCCCGCGTTCACGCGGGGCTTCATGGACCCGTCGGCGCGTGCGCGCATCGTGCGCTGGATTGCCTCCGAGCCGCGGATGGCGCGGCAACCGTGGCCCGTGCCTGAGCTGCCGACCCAGGCCGACCTCGCGGCGTGGCTGGGCGTGACGGGGCCTCAGTTGGACTGGCTGGCGGATGTGCCGGGCATCGAGCGCACGTCTCCACCAGGGCGCTGGCGGCGCTACCGGTACACCTGGATTCCGAAGCGCAGCGGCGGTGAGCGCCTGCTGGAGCGGCCGGGATTGGACCTGTCGCTGGTACAGCGCAAGGTGCTCCACGGCATCCTGGACCACATCCCGCCGCATGACGCCGCGCATGGCTTCGTCGCGGGCCGAAATGTCCGCAGCTTCGCGGGGCCCCACGTCCGGCAGGCCGTGGTGGTGCGGGTGGACCTGGAGGACTTCTTCTTCTCCGTACGGCCCGCGCGAATCTGGGCGGTGTTCCGCACGGCGGGGTATCCGGATGGCGTGGTGCGTGCGCTCGCGGGACTCTGCACGAACCGCGCGCCTGGCGCGGTGGTGTCGCAGGCGCGGCGTCCGGATTCACTCGCCGAGGCGAGCGCGTGCTGGCGTCTGGCGCGGAGGCTCGAATCGCGTCACCTGCCACAGGGCGCGCCCACGTCGCCCGCGCTGGCCAACCTCGCGGCGTACCGGCTCGATGTCCGGCTGTCGGCGCTCGCCGCTGCCATGGGCGCGCGGTACACGCGCTACGCGGATGACCTGGCGTTCTCGGGGGGTGACGCCTTGGCCCGGCGCACGCACAAGTTGCTGCGGTACGTGAGCCTGATTCTCCGCGATGAGGGCTTCACGCCGCGCGCAGGGAAGACGCGGGTGATGCACCGAAGCGCCCAGCAGCGGCTCGCGGGCGTGGTGGTGAATGCGCATCCTTCCGTCCGCCGCGCGGACTACGAGCGGCTGAAGGCCATTCTCCACCTGTGCCGCACGCGAGGCCCCGAGAGTCAGAACACCGAGGACCATCCCGACTTCCGCGCGCACCTGCTGGGCCGCATCGCTTGGGTCGCACACCTGCACCCGGCCCGAGGCGCGAAGCTGCGCGCCGCCTTCGACCAGATTGTGTGGGATTGACGCCCGCGCCTTTCGACCGATGTCGTCCCTGGAAGGTCTACATCCGCTCGTCAATCGCGCGGTTGCTCATCTCATCCGCCTCGGCGTTCTGCGCGCGGGGGACGTGGTGCAGCTTCACCTTGGTGAAGCCCTTGAGCAGCTTCCGCGCCTCTTCGTACAGCGGCTTCAACGTCGGGCTCTTCACCTGGTAGCGCCCGCCGAGCTGCCGAATCAGCAGCTCGCTGTCCGCGTAGACGTCCAGCTCGCGCGCGCCCAGGGACTGCGCGTGCTTCAGGCCCAGCAAGAGGCCCATGTACTCCGCGCTGTTGTTCGTCTGATGTCCCAGGAACCGCCCCAGCCGGGCCACCACGTTGCCCGCGGGGTCCATCAGCACCGCGCCCGCGCCCGCGGGCCCTGGATTGCCCCGGGCCGCGCCGTCCGAGTAGACGCGCAGCCGCGGATGCGACTCAGCAGCAGGCGCCGCGTCCACCGGCGGGCTCACCGCCCCAGCCGGCTCCTGCGTGCCCTTCGTCGCCGCGGCGGAGGCCGGCGGCATCCCGCCGAGCCGCTGCGCGGCCTCCTCGATGAGCTGCCCGAGGTGCTCCCGGGTGAGGCCTCGGAACTCTCGCACCGTCCCTTGCAACGGCTCCTCACGCGCGATGTGGCGGAGGATGTCGATGATGGACGGCGCGGGCATGTCCACGAAGCCGTGCCGCTACTTCGCCGCCGCCGGGGTTTCCTGCAGCGCTTCCACCGCGTAGATGATGCGGTTGCAAGAAGGACAGACGTCCGTGCCCAGCCCGGTGCGGAGCTGGTTGTAGAGCTGCGGGGGCACGTTCATGTTGCAGCCCTGGCAGGTGCCGGCCACCACGCCGACCATGGCGGGCAGCTTCTTCTTGCGCACCACCTCGTAGCGGCGCAGCAGGGTGGTATCCACGGCCGAGGCCACTTCGGCCCGGCGGCCTTCCAGCCCCTTCACCTGGGACTCGGCCTCGCCCAGCTTGCCGCGCAGCTCCGTCATCCGGCCGGAGAGGCCCTGCTGCTTCGTCGCGAAGTCGGCCTCCTTGCCCTTGATGGCCTCGCGGGCGCCGCCGAGCTGCTTCGTCAGCTCCGCCAGCTCCTCCGCCATCGTCAGATTGGCCTTCTTGGCGATGTCGATTTCACGGGCCAGGGCGGAGTACTCGCGGGTGGAGCGCTGCTCGCTGAGCCGCGTCTCCCACTTCTTCACCTTGTCCTTCTCGTCCGTGATGTTCTGCTCGAGCTGGGCCTTCTGCTTCTCCATGTCGGAGACGCGCGCCCGCTCCGCCTCGATGGCACTGCGGGCCACACCCAGTTCCCGCTCCAACTCGGCAATCTGACGGGGGTGAACGTCCGCGGCCTTCCGGAGCGAGGCGACCTCGAGGTCCACATTCTGCAGCTCCGCCAGCGCTTTCAATTTCTCCCGCAAAGTTGCTGCCTCCCACAGGGCCGCACCGTGTACGGCAACGGCCGAGCTCTTGTACCAACAAGGATGATGAGGGTCCAACGTCCAAATGGGCCATGAGTCATCCCTCGTGGCCCTCGCTGCCATGCCGCATTTGAAACAGCTTCACGCACCCGTTAGACCGGAGCGCGTGCTTCGTCCATCCTTCGTCGTCGTTCTCTGCGCGCTCGCTCCTGCTTGCAAGGAGCCCGCGTCCCCGCAGCCCACCACCACCGCGCCGGCCGCCGCGCCCGCCGCCACGAACACGAAGTGGGGCACCATCGAGGGGCGCGTCCGTCTCGACGGCACGCCCCCAGCGCCCGCGCGGCAGCCCACCACGGGCACCGTCGTCTCCGTGTGCGGCGAGGAGACGGAGGAGCGCACGCTCAGGGTGGGCAGTGAGGGCGCGTTGGCCCACACCGTGGTTTCCCTGAGAGACGGCCACGCGCTGCCCGCGGCCCGGCGCGCCGCGCCGGAGCCCGTGCTGGACCAGAAGCAGTGCATCTATGACCCGCCCGTGCTGGCCGCTCGCGCCGGAAGCACCCTGGTCATCCGCAACTCGGACCCGCTGGTCCACAACGTCCGCGCCGCCTCCGGCACGAACCGCGCCTTCTTCAACGTGGCCATGCCGCTGGAGGGCATGACGGTGAAGCGGCAGCTGCCCGCCGAGCCGGGCGAGGTCCCCATCCACTGTGACATCCACCCGTGGATGCGCGCGCGCGTGCGCACCTTCAACCACGGGTACTTCGCGACCAGCGGCGCGGACGGGCGCTTCCAACTGGAGGTCCCCGAGGGCACCCACACCCTGGTCCTCTGGCACGAGCGGCTCCCGGAAGAAGCCCGCACCGTGACGGTTCGCGCCGGCGAGCGCGTCCAGGTGGACGCGGAGTGGCCGGTGGCCGACTTGAAGTCGCCCGCCCGTCCGTCGCCATGAAGGATTCCGGCGCTCGCCGTCTAAAAGGTTGAGAAGCCGCGAATTGATTGGGGTTTCCGTTCCAGCAGAAAAATTGTTATACGGACGGCGGAAGTCACGTCCGAGAAGAGGGGGCCGAGTCATGCAGCAGCCAAAGAAGCAAGCACTCCCGAGCAGCGGCATGCGTGGCCTGGAGGCGCCCCGCAAGGCGGCGGTCCGGCCCATTGGCATGCAGGAGATGGGGCCGACCCTGTACGAGCAGCTCCGCCGCGCGCTGCTGGAGCTGACGCCCGTCTCGTCCAACTGAAGCCAGGTCGTCCGGGCGCGAGCGCCACGGCCTGAAAAGCGAAGGGGCTCCCGGCTTGCGCCGTGGAGCCCCTCGTTTCTCGCGGACCTAGACTTCGTCCTCTTCGGATTCGCTTCCCGCTGCTTCGTCATCATCGAAGGAGTCGAGTCCTTCCTCCTCGTCCTCCTCATTGCGACCGGCGGGTTCCTCCGGCTCAATGGGCTCGATGACCTTCGGGGCGGCTGCCAGACGGCTACGCCTTCCCTCCGGTTGGGGCTTGAGTGCCGGGCTTTCCCGTTGATCCGCACCACACTTCGGGCAGATCGGGTCCGGCTTCTTCATGTCGTAGAACTTCGTCTGGCACTTGTAGCAGACGTGTTTTGTTCCGAGGTCCTTCGCCGGCATTCGCCACCTTGTGTAAAAGGCGAGTGAAGACAGGGGGGAGGGCGGCTCAATAGTTGGGCCGCAAGACAGAGTCAACCTGTGGTTTGCGCCGGAGAATTCTAGCGGTAGCATCGCGACCGCGTTTTCCCCCGGAAGCTGGACGCCCCTCTTGAACTTTACCTGCGACAATTGCCAGAAGCGGTATTCCATTGCGGACGAAAAGGTCCGCGGCAAGACGGTCAAGGTCCGCTGCAAGAACTGCCAGAACGTCATCACCGTCGAAGGGCCCGCCGAGGAGGAGAACACCCGCGTGGTGTCCCTCGCGGACGTGGAACGCATCCGCGCGCAGGAGCGCTCCCTGGCGGAGCCCGAGCCCGCCGCCGCCCCGGCGGCCGTCATCAGCGCGCCCGTCACGGCCGCCCCGGTGGCGAAGGCGCCCGCGGCCGCGCTGCAGACGCCCTGGGATGATGAGCCCACGCGCGCCGCGCCCATGAAGGCCACCGGGTCGCCCTGGTTCGTCATGGTGCGCAACAAGCAGGAGGGCCCGCTGGACGAGGGCGCCCTCCGTGAGCTGATGGCCACCGGCACCGTGAATGGCCGCAGCTTCTTCTGGCAGCAGGGCATGGCGGACTGGAAGCGCGGTTCGGACATCCCCGAGCTGGCCGGCCTCTTCGAGCCGCCGCCCGCCGCCGAGCCGCCCCCGCCGCCGCCCCCCATCGCGGCGCCGCCTCCGTCCGAGCCCGCCCGTCCCTCGCGCGGCGCGCCCGCCCGCCGGGAGCCGGAGCCGCAGGCCTTCATCCCGGAACCCGAGCCGGAGCCCGAGCCGCGGCACGCCGAGCCCGAGCAGCCCTGGCCGGACGAGGAAGAAGCGCCGGACAACACCTACTATGGCGACCCCCTGCCTCGCGCCCAGCCGCAGGCTCAGCAGCAGGCCCAGGTGACCCGCCGCGCGCAGCAGCCCCAGTCCGCCAACGCCGCGCCGCTGGACGACGCGCTGTTCTCCGACCTGGACCTGCCGGGCAACCGCGACGGCGGTGACGACGAGGAGCCCCAGGACGACGACGGCGCGCTGGGCGGCGACGACCCGCGGGCCGCGCTGGGCGGCGACGAGGATGACGACGACGGCAAGGCCGTGCAGGACACGCGTCACTTCGCCAAGAAGTCGGGCGTCACCCGCCGCAACCCCGCCTGGAAGTACGCCGTCTTCGCGTTGCTGCTGCTCATCGTCCCGCTGGGCCTGGCGTATGTCCTGTCGGAGACGCTGGGCGTGGTGCCGCTGCGCGTGCAGACGGTGGACGCCAGCGGCAACACGGTGGAGCAGCCCGTCTTCTCGTCGGAAGGCGTGGGCGCGCTGCGCGACAAGCTGATGGGCCGCGAGCCGCCGCCCGCGCCCCCCAAGCCGCCCGCCGAGGGCAAGAAGCGCCCGGCCGCCGCGCCCGCCGACACCGGCGCGGTCGCGGACCCGGAGGCCGCCGCGGCGCCGTCCAAGGGGGCCCTGGAGGCCGTCTACGTGGACCCGGACAAGAAGGACGTGGACCCGGCGGTGCGCGGCGGCGAGGAAGTGGCCGCCGCCGACACCGAGGAGATCGGCGGCCCGTCCGACGAAGAGGTGGAGCGCGTGCTGGCGAAGACGCAGCCCGCCTTCCGGGACTGCGTGGAGGCCGAGCTGCGGAAGAACCCGTCCTTCAAGGGCGGGAAGGTGACGCTGACGGCCACCGTGGGCAGCTCGGGCACGGTGACGGCGGTCACGCTCGACCGCAAGGACCTGAACCGCAACAGCCCCGTGGGCACCTGCATCCGCGACCGCGCGAAGGGCATGGTCTTCTCCGCCTTCGCCGGCGAGGACGTGGACCTGGAGATTCCGCTGGTCCTCTCCAAGTCGATGTAGCCGTCTAGAGGTCGAAGCTCCCGGCCGGCGGCGGCTTCTTGCCGCGGGTCGCCTGCTCGCGGGCCCTGCGCACCTCCTCGCGCAGGGCCTCGGTGGCCTCCCGGTCCACCTTCAGGGTGTCGAGGTCGAGCACGTCTCCCTCACGAAGGCCGGCGGGCAGCTCGCTCAGGGGGCGCGTCACCTCACGGCCCTCCACCACCAGCACGGCGAGGTCGTCTTCGATGCGGTCCAGCGTGGCCCGGGTCGTCATGGGTCGTGGCTCCTCAGGGGTTGCAGTCCCGGGCAGGCCGCCGTCCGCGCGAGGCCTCTTCCCGGCTGGAGAAGGTCACCAAGTTCGATGACTTGATCTTCACGACGTTGCGGCAGCTGGGCTTGTGGAACACGTCGCTGCGGCTGCTGCCGACGTAGGTCCCCACCTTCACGGCGCCTGAGCCAGAGGCTCCGCTACGCGAGCGCGAGCCCGCGCTCGAGGGCGGCGCGCCGTCGCCTGCCGGGTCGTCGAGGCTCAGGGTGTACATCTTCCCCGTGGGCTGCTTGCCCGAAGCGTCACGCGTGCCGGAGCGGTCCGTCGAGCGCCGGGAATCCCCCGCGAGCGCGGTGTCCCGGGGCGTGGGCGTGCCCAGGCCCGGGTAGCTGTAGCGGGTGTCCTCCGGAACGCCGGCGGACAGCCGCTGCGGGGTGACGACGAGCGTCTTCCCGTCGCTCACCACCTGCACCTCGCCGTGCATGTCGGTGCGGAACACCTGCGCGCCGGTGGCCTCCAGGCGCTTGAGGGTGACTGGCGCGGGGGCGCCAATCAGGTTGCCTTCGCCCGCGGAGATGACGGCGGCGCGAGCCCCCACGGCAGACAGGAAGGCGGCGGAGGTGGGCCCTTCGGTGCCGTGCGCGGCCACCTTGAGCAGCGTGGCCTGCATGGGGGCGTTGCGCGCCAGCAGGTGGTCCACCGTCCGGGCATGCGCGTCCGCCATGAAGAGCACCGCGGTGTCCCCATAGGTGAGCCGGAGGATGACGGAGTTCGCCTCCAGCGCCGCCTCGGGCACGTCGAGCAGCGGCTCGGTGGGCGCGCGGGGCCACAGCACCGTGAGGGACACGCCCGCGCCCAGGGGCAGCCGCTGGAGCGCGTTGGGCGTGGCGGGGGAGGGGGACGGGGAGATGAACTCCACGCCCTGGCTGGCCACGTCGCCGAGCAGGGTGTCATACGCCTTGGGCGTGGCGCCCAGCTGCGGCTCCAGCAGTTGCCGGGCGCCCACGCGCTTCAGCACCGGCTCCAGCGCGCCATGGTGGTCCGAGTGCGGGTGGGTGAGCACCACCAGGTCCAGCCGCTGCGTGAGCAGCTCGGGCAGCCGGTTCACCAGGTGCTCCGCCGAGGAGGCGGGGCCCGCGTCCACCAGCGCGGTGTACCCATCCGGCGACACGATGAGCGCGGCGTCACCCTGGCCCACGTCGAAGAAGTAGACGTGGAGCTTCCCGTCCGGGGTGCCCCCGAAGTAGCGCCGGGGGCGCTCCGCCTGGCGCGTCGCCACCGGCTGCGGCGGAGGCGGCGGTTCCTTGCAGGCCGCCAGTGCCAGCAGAACGGCGAGGAGGAGGCGCGGGCGGGAACTCATGGATGGCAATCCTCGGCGGGGCGGCGCTCGCGCACGGCTTCGGCGCGGCTCGAATAGGCGGTGCGGTTCGACTTGGAGCGCTTCAGGGTCCGGCAGCTCTCTTTGTGAAACACCTTGCTGCCCTTGAGGCTGAAGTATCGGGGCGCGTCCGTGCCGCGTTGCGTGGTGTCGGTGCCGGGGGCCTCCGCCGGGGGGGGCGGGGCGTCGCGCCCACGGGGCGTGCTGGTCCGGCGCGTTCCCCGGGTGATGGGGCCCAGCGCCACCGGGCCGACCTTCACGCCGCCGGGAACCCGCTCCGAGGCTCCGGCGCGTTTCTCCGCGCGCAGGGAGACGACGTTGCCGTCGCTGGTCGCCACCACCTCGCCGTCCTGGTCGGTGCGGAACACGGTGGCCTTCACCGCGCGCAGGCGCTCCAGCACCGCCGGGGTGGGGTGGCCGTAGTCGTTCTTCGCGCCCACGGAGATGACCGCGGCCTGGGGCTTCACCGCGGCCAGGAAGCCCGCGGTGGACGAGTGCCGACCGCCGTGGTGGGCCACCTTCAGCACGGTGGAGGTGAGGTCGATGGGCTTGCGCAGCAGCGTGGCCTCGGTGTCCGGCTCTGCGTCGCCGGTGAAGAGGAACGCTGTCTTGCCGTAGGTCAGCTTGGCGACGATGGAGTTGGAGTTCGGGTCCGAGCGGGTGCCCGTGAGGAAGGGGTCCTCTGGCACGCGCGGCCACAGCACGGTGAGCGCCGCGCCATCTCCCAGGCCAATGGTGACCAGCGAACGCGGGTCCTGCGGGTTGGGCACGGGCGTCATCACCTGGCCCACCTCGTCACCCACGACGTTGAGCAGGTCGCGGTACGCCTCGCTCGGGTGGTCGAAGCCCGGGTCCATGAAGCGGCGCGCCCCCACCGAGCGCAGCGCGGAGGACATGCCGCCCAGGTGGTCCAGGTGGGGGTGCGTGAGGATGGCGAGGTCCAGCGGCGCCTTCACCAGCTCGCGCAGCCGCTGCTCCAGGCGGTGCCGCGCGTCGGGCGGGCCGCTGTCGATGAGCACCGTCTTGCCGGTGGGGGAGATGATGAGCGCGGCGTCCCCCTGGCCCACGTCGAAGAAATGGACCGTGAGGGGCTGGCCGGCGGCTTGGGCCAGGGCCTGGCCCGGAGTCGAGGCGAGGAGGAGGACGAGGAGTGCGAGCCACCGGACAAAGGACATCACGAGGCCGACTCTACCGCTCCGCTCCCCCCTCTGACACCCAGGGGCCCGGAGCAGGCGCGCTTCTCCTGCGAGCGCTTCCCGAGGGCCTGGAAGTGGGCTAAGGGGCCGGGCATGTCCGACTCCGAAGACCTCTTCCATTTCGTCGAGGACATCGCCAACCAGGCGCGCCGCCGGCTCGAGGCGTGGAAGGAGGGGCAGACGCCTGGGGACAGCGCTCCCGCGTCGGGGCCGTCCACCGCCCGGGTGGACCTGGACACGGTGCGCTCCCACGCGGACCTGGCGCCGTACATCGACCACACGCTGCTCAAGCCCGAGGCTCGCGCCGAGGACGTGGTGAAGGTGGCCGAGGAGGCCCGCCAGTACGGCTTCGCCACCGTCTGCGTGAACAGCACGCACGTGGCCACCGCGGCGCGGGTGCTGGCCGGCACGTCCACGCTGCCCATCGCCGTGGTGGGCTTTCCGCTGGGCGCCTCGCTTCCGTCCGCCAAGGCCTTCGAGGCCCGGGAGTCCATTCGCGCCGGGGCGCGGGAAATCGACATGGTGCTGAACGTGGGCGCGCTCAAGGCGCACGACTACGCGCTGGTGCACCAGGACATCGCCGCCGTGGTGGAGGCCAGCCGGCCCGTGCCGGTGAAGGTCATCCTGGAGACGTCCCTGCTGACGGACGAGGAGAAGGTCATCGCCTGCTCGCTCTCCAAGGCCGCGGGCGCCGCCTTCGTGAAGACGTCCACGGGCTTCGGTCCGGGCGGGGCCACCGAGGCGGACGTGGCGCTGATGCGCCGGGTGGTGGGGGACACGGTGGGCGTGAAGGCGTCGGGCGGCATCCGCTCCGCCGAGGACGCGCTGAAGATGCTGCGCGCGGGGGCCAACCGCCTGGGTGCGTCCGCGTCGGTGGCCATCGTCTCCGGGCAGACCTCCACCGCGAAGTACTGACCCGGGGCGGACACCGTGAACGCGAAACAGCGAGAGGAACTCAAGGCGCTGCTGCTCGCGCTCCATTCGGAGCTGACGGAGAAGACGCCGTCGAGAATCGAGCCGAACCGCACCGATGACGCGCGCATCGGCGGCGACGAGGACGAGCAGCCGCTCAACGAGATGATGCAGGCCATCGCCTCCAACCGGAACCGGAACATGGATGGCGTGCTGGCCCGCGTACTCAAGGCGCTGGGCAAGCTGCGCGAGGACCCGGATGGCTACGGTGAGTGCGAGGAGTGCGGCGACGAGATTCCGTTCGGCCGGCTGCGCGCCATGCCCTACGCGGAGTTCTGCGTGACGTGCCAGGGCAACAAGGACGGTCCCAAGGGCCGCGCCACCCGCAGCAAGCTGACCGATTACACCTGAACAACCGGCGTGCGAGCCAGTGTGCGTCGCGCGCCCTCAACGGCTAGACGAGGCTTCGAGGGCTCATGGACACCACCGGACTGAAGGAGCGGGCGGAGGCGTGGCGTCAGGCGGACCCGGACCCGTCCACCGCGGCGGAGCTGGCGGCGCTGCTCGCGGAGGCGGACTGGGCGGAGCTGGAGGACCGCTTCTCGCAGGACCTGGAGTTCGGCACCGCGGGACTGCGCGGCGTGCTGGGCGCCGGTCCCAACCGGATGAACCGCGCCGTCATCCGCCGCACCACCGCGGGCCTGGCGCGCTACCTCAAGGCGCAGGTGCCGGACGTCGCCACCCGGGGCGTGGTGGTGGGCCGCGACGCGCGCAACCTGAGCGTGGAGCTGGCCGAGGACACCGCCGCGGTGCTGGCCGCCGAGGGCATCCCCGCCCACGTCTTCCCGGAGCCGGTGCCCACGCCGCTGGTGGCCTTCGCCGCGCTGCACCTCAACGCCGCCGCGGCCGTCATGGTGACGGCCAGCCACAACCCGCCCGAGTACAACGGCTACAAAGTCTATTGGGGCAACGGCGCGCAAATCATCCCGCCGCATGACACGGGCATCGCCTCCGCCATCGCCCGGGTGGAGCCCGCCAACCGCGTGCCGCTGCTGACGCCAGCGGATGCGCGCGCCAGGGGCCTGTGGCGGGACTTGCCCGCGGCCATCGGCGACGCCTACGTGCGCGCCATCCTGGGGCTGCGCGTGGTGGGCAAGGGCTCCGAGTCGCTGTCCATCGTCTACACCGCCATGCACGGCGTGGGCGGCGTCTGGGCCGTGCGCGCCTTGCGCGAGGCGGGCTTCCCGCGCGTCACCCCCGTGGCCGAGCAGCAGCAGCCGGATGGCCGCTTCCCCACCGTGCGCTTCCCCAACCCGGAGGAGCCGGGCGCCATGGACCTGGCCACCGCCACCGCCGAGCGCGTGAAGGCGGACGTGGTGCTGGCCAATGACCCGGACGCGGACCGGCTGGCCGTCATGGCGCGCGACGCGGACGGCGCGCTGCGGCTGCTCACGGGCAACGAGGTAGGCGTGCTGCTGGGCCACTACGTCCTCACCCAGGGAGCGAAGCAGGGCAAGCCCCACGTCGTCACCACCATCGTCTCCTCGGCGCAGTTGGGTGACATCGCGCGCTCGCTGGGCGCCGCGTGTGACGAGGTGCTCACCGGCTTCAAGTGGATCGCCAACCGCGCGCTGGAGCGCGAGCAGGCCGAGGGCACCCGCTTCGTCTTCGGTTACGAGGAGGCGCTGGGCTACACGGTGGGGACGGTGACGCGGGACAAGGACGGCGTGGGCTCGGCGCTCGTCATGGCGGACCTGGCGGCGTGGTGCCAGGCGCGCGGCGCCACGGTGCTGGGCTACCTGGAGGAGATTCAGCGCGCGCATGGCCTCTACGTGGGCGCGCAGCGCAACTTCACGTTCCCCGGCGCGGCGGGCGCGCAAATCATTCGCGGCATCATGGACGCGTTCCGTGCCTCGCCGCCGAAGGACATCGGCGGTGACGCCGTCCGCGCCGTGAGGGACTACAAGAAGGGCGAGCGGGGCCTGCCACCGTCCAACGTCGTCGCGCTCGAGCTGGAGAGCGGCGGCCGCGTCACGCTGCGGCCCTCCGGCACCGAGCCGAAGATCAAATACTACTTCGAGCTGAAGGAGACGCTCACCGACGGTGAGCCCCTGGCCCAGGCGCGTGCGCGCGCCGAGTCCCGGCTGGCCCGCTTCATTGATGCTTTCCTCGGCCTCGCGCGTGAGCGCGGGCAGCCAGCGTGAGTCTAGTGACGCGGCACCACACCCACCGCCCGCCCCCCGAGGCGGCCTTCGTAGAAAGGTACTGTGTGAAGCGACTGCTCCCCGGAGTCCTCCTCGCTTGCTTCCTGGCCCTCCCCGCCACCGCGCTGGCGCAGCGCGGGGGACAGGGTTGGTCCGTCCTCGCCGGTGAAACGCTGGGACGGGGCAACACCGCCTTTCACGGCCAGATTGGCTGGCCCGGCATCTCCCTGGGCCTGCTGCACGGCGGCTCGGAGCGCTTCGACATTGGCGGCAAGTTCAACTTCAACTGGGGCCGCGAGGGCTGGGTCCGCTACACGGACCCGGGCATCAAGCTCCAGGCGTGGATGCGGCTGCAGCTCATCCAGGAGCGCAACTTCTCCCTGGCGCTCACCTTCCAGCCGGGCCCGTTCTTCTACTTCAACCGCCGCGACACCGACGTGGGCCTGGCGCTGCCCGTGGGGCTGGTGGTGGGCATCCCCGCCGGCAGCGCCGTCATGGTGAACCTGGGCCTGGACATCCCCTTCCACGTCTACTTCGGCGAGGGAATCGGCCCGGTGTTCCCCATCCTCGTGGGCGGCGGCCTGGAGTACTTCGTCAACCGCCAACTGGGCGTCACCTTCAACATCCGGCTAGGGCCCGGCGTCATCCCGGACATCGACGACACCGAGTTCACGCTGGAGGCGCTCTTCGGCGTCGCCTACCGCTTCTAGCTACCAGGACGACGTCTGCTCGGGCAGCTCCACCGTGAAGGTGCTGCCCAGGTTGACGCGGCTCTTCGCCGCCACCGCGCCGCCCATGGCTTCCACCAGGGTGCGCGCGACGGTGAGGCCCAGCCCGGCGCCCTTCTCGGGCGCCTTCGTCGTGTAGTAGGGCTCGAAGACGGCCTGCAGCTCGTCCTCGAAGATGCCGATGCCTGTGTCCTTCACGTACAGGCGCGGGCCGAAGTCCCCGAAGATGTCCGGCAGCTCCACGCCCACGTGGATGCGCCGCGGGCGGTCCGTCACGTCCTCCACCGCGTCCACCGCGTTGGCCAGCAGCTCCACCACCACCTGCTCCAACTGGCGGCGGTTGAAGACGACGGCGATGGCCTCGTCCGGCAACTGCACCTGCACCTCGGCGGTGCCCAGGCGGCCGGCGTCACGCATCCGCTCCACCACCGCGGGGATGAGGTCGCGCAGGTCGAAGCGCTGGATGTCCTTGGGGCTGGTGGGGCCCAGCGACAGCAGGTGCTGTCCGTGCAGGCGCATCTGCTCGCCCGCCACGCCCAGCTTCTTGAGCTCGTCGGCGTCCGGCGGCAGGCCCTGCGACGCGCGCACGCGCACGTGCTCCAGCGCCCGCTGGAGTCCTTCGCCCACGCGGCCCAGGTTCTGCGCCACGTCCGCGGCCAGCGTGCCCACGCGGGCCAGCCGCTCCATCTCCACCCAGCGGACGCGCGGGTCCTGCAGCGCTTCGGCGCGCTGGCCACCGCGCTCGCGGTGCGCCTTGAGCTCCAGCAGCGTGTGGATGCGGACCTTCAGCTCCAGCGGGTCCAGGGGCTCGGTGATGAGCAGGTCATCCACGCCCGCCTCGAGCACCTCGCGGCGCGTCTCCCGGTCCGCGCTGGGCGTCAGCATGAGCACGGGGAGGGCCGGGCTTCCCAGCGCGTCCTGGAGGCGCCGGTACGTCGCGAGGCCGTCCGTGCCGGGGCGCTCCACGTCGAGCAGCACCAGGTCCGCGGACTGATGAGCCGCCGCCGCCAGTCCGCTGGCCCTCAGCACGTCATAGCCCGCCGGCGCGAGGATGGAGCACAGCCGCTCCATGCCACCCGACGCCACGTTCACGGCCAGCACCCGGGGCCGATACGTCCCGGTCTCCGTCGTCTCCAGCATCACGCCACCCCTACATGGTGACCAGGTGAGCCTTCACCCGGGTGTTCCAGGCCGTCCTACGGACCTCTCTCGCCCTGGATGGAGCTCCCCCCCTGGGCGCCTGCGTCCAGTCCGGTACGTGATCCGATACCGCGATGTGTCTATGCGAGGCTCATGCCGCGCTTCGTCCCGGCGCGTCGGAATCGCCCATTGCACCTCCAACGGTGGCAGCCCTGCAACGTCGGGGGGTTGAATCGTTGCGACACTGGAGAAAGTTGTCTCAACTGGAATCTGGCCAACGAAAGAAGGGGTCCAACCTGACCTGAAATCGATTTCAACCCGGGTATTGAATGACCTCGTTGCGCGCAAAACGTCAGCGCGACTCTTGTTCGTAGGGCGTTCCGAGCGCGGCGGGGGCGCTGCTGCGCTGGCCCTGGAGGGTCAGCACCCCCAAGGTGAGCAGATAGGGCAGGGCCAGGAGGACGCCCTGGGGGATCAGCTCGACCAGGCCGGGGGCGCTCGACACCAGGCCGATGCGCAGCGCGTTACCGAAGGCGAAGAAGGTGGCGGCGAGGAAGGCGCCCACGGGCGTCCACCGGCCGAACACCATGGCGGCCAGGGCCATGAAGCCCAGGCCCGCGGGGGTGTGCTGCTCGAATCGGTCCAGCACGGCGGTGGACAGCACCGCGCCGCCCAGGCCCGCCAGGAGCCCGCTGCCCAGCACCGCGCCCCAGCGCAGCCCCGGCACCGACAGGCCCAGGGTGGCCACGGCCTGGGGCTTGTCGCCCACCGCGCGCAGCCGCAGGCCCAGGGGCGTGCGAGTCAGCAGGCCCTGGAAGGCGAAGGGCAGGAGCAGCGCCAGGTACGTGGGCGCCGAGTGCCCGGACAGCGCGCCCAGCACCGGCACGGAGCTGAAGCCGGGGAGGTTCCAGCGGGTGAGCTGCTGGATGGGCGGGGTGCCGTTGGGGCCATAGAGCGACTCCAGCAGGAAGGTGCCGCCGGCCAGGGCCACCAGGTTGAGGGCGATGCCGGACACCACCTGGTCGGAGCGCCAGCGGATGCTCAGGAAGCCATGCACGCCGGCCAGGGCCGCGCCCGCGAGCATGCCCATGACGACGGCCAGGGGCGTGGGCATCGTCAGCGCCGCCACCGCCGCGCAGAAGGCGCCCACGCGCATCATCCCCTCCATGCCCACGGCGACCACGCCCGCGCGCTCGGAGAGCACCGCGCCCAATGCGGCGAAGATGAGCGCCGGCGCCGCGTCCAGGGTGGAGAACAGCAGCGAGTGGAGGACCTCAAGCACGGGGCACCTCCGTAGACGCGGCGGGCGCCACGCTCCGCCGGCGCAGCACCGCCAGCCACACCATGCGGCCGGCGACGAAGAGCAGCGCCAGGCCCTGGATGAGCTCGGGGAAGCTCTTGTGCACGCCGAGCAGCTGCATGCGCGTTCCGCCCGCGCGCAGCACGCCGAAGAAGAGCGCGGACACGGTGGCGCCCAGCGGGTGGTTGTTGCCGATGAGCGCGATGGCGATGCCGTCGAAGCCGTAGGGCGCGCCCAGCGTTCCGGGGTAGCGCCCCTCCGTGCCCAGCACCAGCACCGCGCCCGCCAGCCCCGCCATGGCCCCCGCGAGCGCCATGGCCAGGCCCATGCGCCGGGCCACGGGGATGCCCGCTGCGCGCGCGGCCTCTGCGCCCAGGCCCACCGCGCGCGTCTCGAAGCCGGAGCGCGTGCGCGTCAGCCACACCCACACCGCCAGCGCCGCGACGAGCGCCAGCGGGAAGCCCAGGTTGAGCCGCGAGCCTTCGCCCAGCAGCCGGGGCAGCACGGCGGTGGCCTGGATTTCGGCGGTGCCGGTGATGGACTGGCCGCCTTCGGCCGCGCCGCGCAGCGGGCCCACCACCAGCCAGTTGTCCACCAGGCTCAGCGCCACCCAGTTGAGCATGATGGTGGAGATGACCTCGTGCACGCCCCGGTAGATGCGCAAGAGCCCGGCGATGCCCGCCCACGCCGCGCCCGCGAGCGCCGCGCCCAGCAGGGCCGCCGGGACGTGCAGCGCGCCGGGCAGCGACACCTGGGCGCCCACCACGGCCGCGGCCAGCGCGCCCAGCAGCATCTGCCCCTGCGCGCCGATGTTGAACAAGCCGACCTTGAAGGCCACCGCCACGGACAGGCCGGTGAGGGTGAGAATCGCGGCCTTCATCGCGGACTCGCCCAGCGGGCGGGTGATGACGGTGGCCGCCGCGCCGTCCAGGTACGCGGGCCAGTTGCCGATGCCACCCCACAGCATCTGCAGATAGGCGTCCGTCGCGGTGCCCGGCTCCAGGGTGAGCGCGATGAGCACCCAGCACACGCCCAGCGCGAGCAGCACGGAGAGCACCGACGGCAGCAGCTGTCTTGCGCGCTCAGGCATGGCCCGGCTCCGGGGTGCCCAGCATGCGCCGGCCCAGCTCGCGCTCGTCGAACGCGTGACGCGGGAAGTGGCCCGTCACGCGGCCCTCGAAGAAGACATAGACGCGGTCCGACAGGGCCAGCACCTCTTCCAAATCCAGTGACACCAGCAGCACGCCCGTGCCCTGGTCGCGCGCCTCGCGCAGCTTCGCGTGGACCTGCGCCACCGCGCCCACGTCCAGCCCGCGCGTGGGCTGCACCACCACCAGCAGCCGGGGCCGCGCATCCAGCTCGCGCGCCACCACCACCTTCTGCTGGTTGCCGCCGGACAGGGCGCGCAGGGCGACCTCCGGGTCGGGCGGCCGCACGTCATAGGCCACGGTCAGCGCGCGCGTGCGCTCGCGGCGGCCCTTGAAGTCAATCCACGGGCCCTTGGCGAAGGGCGGCCGCGTGTGCCGGCCCAGGGCCACGTTCTCCTCCACGCTGAGCGCCTTCACCACCGCGCGGTGGTGCCGGTCCTCCGGGATGTGTCCCACGCCGCGCGTCCGCGCCTGGGCCGGCGTGAGGCCGCCCAAGGGGCCTCCCAGCAGCGTGCCGCTCCCGGAGGTCAGCGCGCGCAGGCCGGTGAGGACCTCCGCCAGCTCCCGCTGCCCGTTGCCGTCCACGCCCGCGATGCCGACGATTTCCCCCGCGCGCACCTCCAGGTCCACGCCGCGCAGGGCAGGGCGCCCGTTGTCGCCAGTGGCCTGGAGCCCGCGCACGTCCAGCAGCGGCTCGCCGGGCGCCTGGGACACGGCCGTGGCGGGCGCGGCGGCGGGCGCGCGCGGGCCTTCGCCCATCATGAGCGCGGCGAGCTGTTCAGCCGTGGTGTCGGCGGCGCGGACCTCCGCCACGCAGCGGCCCCGGCGCATGACGGCGATGCGGTCCGCCACGCCGAGCACCTCTTTCAGCTTGTGGCTGATGAGCACCACGGTGTGGCCCTGGGCGACGAGTCCGCGCATGACCCGGGCCAGCTCATCGGACTCCTGCGGCGTGAGGACGGCGGTGGGCTCGTCCAGGATGAGCACCTGGGCGCCGCGGTGCAGCGCCTTGACGATTTCGACCTTCTGCTGCGAGCCCACGCTGAGCGTGTCCACGCGCGCCCGGGGCTCCAACTGGAAGCCGAAGCGGGCGCAGGTGGCGGCCACCTCCTGCACCGCGCGCTCCAGGTCCAGCAGTCCGTGGCGGGTGGGCTCGCGGCCCAGCACCACGTTCTCCGCCACCGACAGCGTGGGCACGAGCATGAAGTGCTGGTGCACCATGCCAATGCCCCGCGCAATCGCGTCCCGAGGGCTCTTGAAGCGCACGGGCTGGCCGTCCAGCGACAGCACGCCCGCGTCCGGCTGGTAGAGCCCGTAGAGGACGTTCATCAGGCTGGACTTGCCCGCGCCGTTCTCACCCACCACGGCGAGCAGCTCGCCACGGCGGACGTCCAGCGACGCGTCCTCCAGCGACACGCAGGTGCCGAAGGCCTTGTGGATGTTCCGGAGGGAAATCAGGGCGCGGCAGCCTGGAAGGAGGCGAGGTCCGCCGGGACGGCCGGGATTTGGAGCGTCCCGGAGACGATGCGCTGGCGCAGGGCCTCCACCTTCTGGAGCGCCTCCGCCTTGCCGGGGAAGTCCACCCGCACCTGGGCCATGCCCACGCCGTTCTCCTTGAGGCCGAGCACCTGCTCACCCGCGGAGAACGTGCCGTCCACCAGGTCCTTCGCCGCCTGGTACACGGCCAGGTCGGTGTGCTTCATCATCGACGTGAGGATGGCCTCGGGCGCCACGTGCGACTGGTCGGAGTCCACGCCAATGGCGTACACGCTCTTGCCCGCGGCGCGCGCCTCCTTCACCGCCTGGATGACGCCGATGCCGTCCGCGCCCGCGGCGTGGAAGAGGACGTCCGCGCCCTTGGAGATGAGGTCCTGCGCCACCTGCTTGCCGGCGGCCATGTTGTTGAAGCTGCCCGTGTAGACGGACATGAGCGCCTGGGCCGCCTGGGCGTTGGTCGTCTTCACGCCCGCGCGGTAGCCCACCTCGAAGCGCTGGATGAGGGGCACCTCGATGCCACCCACGAAGCCCACCTTGTTCGTCTTCGTCACCAGCCCGGCCAGTGCGCCCACGAGGAAGCTGCCCTCCTGCTCCTTGAAGAGGACGGTGCGCACGTTGGGCAGCTTCATCGCCTTGCCCTGCGCGTCCAGCACCTGGCTGTCGATGAGCAGGAACTGGGACTTCGGGTTCTCCTGGGCGGAGGTGCGCACCGCGTTGGCCAGCATGTAGCCGTTGCCCACGGTGAGCCGGGCGCCCTGGTCCACCAGGAGCTGGAGGTTGGGGACGTAGTCCTCCTGGGCCTTGCTCTGCAGGACGATGGGCTGGATGGCCAGGGACTTGAAACTGGCGGCGGCCGCCGCCAGGTGGGGCGGCAGGGACTGGCGCACCTCGGCGGGCGTGGCGTCCACGTACTTTCCGCCCTCGTAGCGCTTGCCCGCGGCCCATAGCTCCAGGCCCCGAAGCGCCGCGTCATTGAAGGAGTGGTCTCCGCGGCCGCCCACGTCGATGACGAGCCCCACGGGGAGGGCCTTCTTTTCCGTCGTCCCGGCGGCGGGGGCCTGGGCGCCGGAGGGAGGCGCTTCTTCCTTCTGCTTGGAGCACGCGCACAGGAGGGCGGTGAGGGCGAGGACGTGGAGGCGGAGCATCATGAGGCGCTTATCTACCAGATGCCCGCCCTTTCCCGGAGTGCATGAAGGGGTGGGTTCCTGCTATGGGCTCGCCTCGTGCAACCCTACGAGCTCATCAAGGCCAAGCGGGATGGCGGCCGGCTGGATCCGGCGGACATCCGTGCGTTCATCGAGGCGTATACGGCGGGGACGGTGGCGGACTACCAGATGGCGGCCATGTGCATGGCCGTCTTCTTCCGGGGCATGGACTCCCGGGAGCTGGGCGCCTGGGCCCGCGCCATGCTGGAGTCCGGCGAGGTCCTGGACCTGTCCGACACGCCGGGCGTGAAGGTGGACAAGCATTCGACGGGCGGGGTGGGCGACAAGGTCTCCCTCAGCCTGGCGCCGCTGGCCGCCGCGTGCGGCGTCCCGGTGCCCATGATTTCGGGCCGCGGCCTGGGGCACACGGGGGGGACGCTGGACAAGCTGGAGTCCATCCCCGGCTTCAACGTCAACCTGCCGACGTCGGAGTACCGGCGGCTGGTGCGCGAGGTGAACTGCTGCCTGATTGGCCAGACGGCGCAGGTGGCCCCCGCGGACAAGAAGCTCTACGCGCTGCGGGACGTGACGGCGACGGTGGACTGCATCCCGCTGATTGCGTCCTCCATCATGAGCAAGAAGCTGGCGGAGGGCATCGACGCGCTGGTGCTGGACGTGAAGGTGGGCAGCGGCGCCTTCATGAAGCGCGACGAGGACGCGCGCACGCTGGCGAAGACGATGATTGGCCTGGGCGCGGAGATGGGGAAGAAGGTCGTGGCCCTGCTCACCGACATGGACCAGCCGCTGGGCCGCAAGGTGGGCAACGCGCTGGAGGTCATCGAGGCGGTGGACATGCTCCGCGGCACCGCGCCGGAGGACTACACCGAGATTACGTACGCCCTCACGGCGGAGATGCTGGTGCTGGGCAAGAAGGCCGCCACGGTGGAGGAGGCGCGCGCGCAGCTGCGCAAGGTGGTGGAGGATGGCAGCGCGTTGCGCAAGCTGAAGGAGATTGTCCAGGTGCAGGGCGGTGACCCGCGCGCCATCGACGACTACTCGCTGCTGCCGCAGGCGAAGTCCACCGCGGACGTGGTGGCGCCCCGGGACGGCTTCGTCACCGGCATCGACACGGAGGGCGTGGGCCTGGCGGCGGTGGCGCTGGGCGCGGGCCGGCAGCGGACGGACAGCAAGATAGACCCGGCCGTGGGCTTCACGCTGCTGAAGAAGACGGGCGAGTCCGTGAAGCAGGGCGAGCCCGTCGTGCGCGTGCACTACAACGACGCGGCCCCGCTGGAGAACGTGAAGGCGCGCCTCCTGGCCGCGTACCAGTTCGGCGACGCGGCCCCCGCGGCCCGGCCGCTCGTCCGCGAGCGGGTGGAGTAGGGCGCCTCGCCATGGGGTGACCTTGGAGCCAGCCCCCGCCAATGCCGTGGCATGGCGTGGGGCTTCGTGTGCTCAGGCGCTGGTGCGCGTGTCCACTCGGGCGACGATGCCGTCCAGGCCCGCGCGGCGGCTCGCGAGCATCGATTCGATGCTCTTGATGACGTGGATGCAGAGCACCGCCGCCAGGACGTTGAGGGCCTCCGCCATCATCCCGGCGATGAGCGCGACGGGGACGATCTTCGGAATGCTCTCAACCATGTTGAACACCGACGCGCTGGCTTTCGTCGTACCATTGCTGATGAGCCAGGCGGCCCACCACCCCATCAGCAGGGGCTTCCGGGCAGGGGTTCCCCCCAGGTTCAACCACAGGTCGCGTACGACCGTATACGGTTTGACCAGATTGTAGATGGGGATGAACCAGGCCAGCATGGCCCAGCGGGGCTCCTCGGTACTGACGCCGGTGGCCCGGGCGACTTTCACGCTCAGGTACTGCCACCGGAGGATGCTGATGGCACTGATGATGCTCACGACCGAGCTGGCCAGGACGAGTTGGGCATTCAGGGTGTCGAAGGTCTCCGCGTTCGGCTGCGATGGCGTGATGCCGTCCTCCAGGCTCAAGAAGAGCCAGACGTGGAGAAGCCCCGTGAGCGCGGCCACCGCGACGCCGGAGTAGAGGGCCCCCAGCGCCCACTTCACCCGGCCCGCAGTGTGGGGCAGCGACTGGAGCTTCCTCGCGTGACACGGGACGCAGACGCCCACCTGCGGTTGGGCGCACTGCTGACAGAGGAATCGGCCGCACCGCTCACACGTCCCCGTGGACGGTTCACCAGCATGGTCAGGGCAGACAGGGGCGGTTTCAGGAACGGCAAGTTGGGGCAGCATGGTGTTTTCAAGGCAAAGGCAGGCCGTCGCGCACGCAGCGCGCGTTGCAATGGACGGCGGGCGGGGAGGGACTTCGGCGGCGCACTCTAGCGGCCTGACGCGACGCCGCCCAGAGGCGGCCCGGACCCGGCCCGCCACCGGGGGGCACGGCCGGCACCTTCTGGCTTCACCCCGCATAGGGAAGGCGCCATCCTTCAGCCCTGAGCCATGCGGGGCAGGGGACCATGAACCAGGGCGCGGCGCTGTACCTCCATCCGGGCGTGAAGGTCCGGCCGTGCGAGTGGGGCTATGGCGTCTTCACCGACGCCTTCATCAAGGCGGGCGACCTCATCGAGGAATGCCACTACCTCAAGCTGCCGCGCGCCCTCACCCAGAACCCCCAGCTCCAGGACTACGTCTTCCTGCTCCAGTGGGCCGCGCACGAGGTGCCCCGGGAGGGAGAGTGGGTGGCGCTCGTGCTGGGGTATGGGATGATCTACAACCACGCCCGCGAGCCCAACACGTCCTATCACCGCGAGGCGACCCGGGACGTCTTCTGCTACCACGCGCTGCGGGACATCCACCCCGGCGAGCAGCTCTGCATCAGCTACGGCGAGGACTGGTGGGCGTCCCGGGAGCAGGGCGTCCCGGCCTGAGCGCCCCGCCTGGACGCCACCGCGCCGGGCCCCCGGTGGGGTGCGGGCAATCCGCCAAATGGCCCGGCCTGGAACGGTGGGGCCCCAAATTCCCGGCCTCGCGCGCGGGTGTTCCCTCGTATGATGCCCAGGTGATGAGGCGTCGTGACCAGGCGGGGAGGGCGGTCGTCGGAGGGGTGGACGTCGCCTCGGACGAGACGGCGGCACGCGTCTACGGTATGGGCTCGCGGGCCAGGACCCACGGGGACGTGGGTTTCCAATGCGTGGCGGTGGCGCGAGCATGAGCGGCAGGGAGGTAACGGCGATGGCCGAGAGGAACGACTCGATGAGCGACAAGGCCGAGGACCGACGGGACTCACCCCGGGTCCCCATGCGCCTGAAGGTGCGCCGGGAGGACAGCTCGGGGGACTTCGAGCAGCATGACGGAGACCTGTCCCTGGGCGGCTGCGCCTGGCAGGGCGCCGGGTGGGAGCAGGGGACGCGGGTGGAAGTCCGCTTCCACCTGCCCATCCTCCCCGATGAGGTGGTGGCGAAGGGCGAGGTGCTCCACGCCGCGCAGGGCGCCAACGGCCCGGCGGCGCGGGTCCGTTTCGTGGACCTGCCGGTGGAGTCCGAGCTGGCCATCGCGCGCCACCTGGATGACGTGCAGCGCGGTACGGCCCGCTCGTAACGGACCGCAATCCGGCTTCGTGTAGGAGGGCGTCATGGCGGACGAGGTTCCCTGGGAGCGCCTGTTCGAGGAAGCCGCGCGCGTGCGCGCGCGCGCCCACGTGCCCTATTCACGGTTCCCCGTGGGGGCCGCCGTCCTCTATGCGGACGGCGCCGTGGTGGCCGGCTGCAACGTGGAGAACGCCACCTACGGGCTCACCGTCTGCGCGGAGCGCAATGCCTTCGCCGCGGGCGTGGCCCAGGGGCACACCCAGCCGGTGGCCGTCGCCATCGTCGTGGACACCCCAGAGCCCTGTCCACCGTGTGGCATGTGCCGCCAGGTCATGGCCGAGTTTGGCGGGCAGGAGTTGCCCGTGCGCAGCCGGACGCCGAAGGGCGGCGAGGCGCGCTACACCCTGGGAGGGCTGCTGCCGCATGCCTTCACCAAAGACTTCCTCTAAAGAGAGAGCCTGAGCACGCCGTGGATTTGCTCCTGACTGGTGGCACGGTTGTAACGATGAACCGCGAGCGCGAGGTGCTCGTGGATGCGGACGTCCTCGTCCAGGATGGGCGCATCGCCAAGGTGGGCCGAGGCCTCAAGCCCCGTGGCACCCGGCGGGTGGTGGACGTGACGGGCAAGGTGGTGCTGCCGGGCCTCATCCACGGCCACCTCCACGCCTGTCAGACGCTGTTCCGCGGTCGCGCGGATGGACTGGAGTTGCTGGACTGGCTCCGCGAGCGCATCTGGCCCTTCGAGGCCGCGCACGACGCCGCGTCCATGCGGGCCTCCGCGGACCTGACCTTCGCGGAGCTCATCCGCTCGGGCGCCACGGCGGCGCTCGACATGGGCAGCGTGTACCACTACGACGCCGTCTTCGAGTCGGCGCGGGACTCCGGCTTCCGGCTGGTGGGCGGCAAGGCGATGATGGACGCGGGCGCGGGCGTGCCCGCGGGCCTGCGCGAGAGCACCGAGGCGTCGCTGCGGGAGAGCCTGGCGCTGAAGGAGCGCTGGCACGGCACGCACGACGGCCGGCTGCGCTACGCCTTCGCCCCGCGCTTCGTGCTGTCCTGCACCCCGGCGCTGCTGCGCGAGGTGGCGCGGCTGGCCAGGGAGCACGGCCTGCGCATCCACACCCACGCCAGTGAGAACGCGAAGGAGACGGACGCGGTCCGCCAGTACACCGGCGGCGAGGACAACGTGGCCTTCTTCCACACGGTGGGGATGTCCGGCCCGCACGTGACGATGGCCCACTGCGTGTGGCTGTCCCAGGAGGAGCAGGACCTCCTGCGCGACACCCGCACGGTGGTGTGCCACTGCCCCGGCTCCAACCTCAAGCTGGCTTCGGGCATCGCCAAGGTGCCGGAGTTGCTGGAGGCCGGCGTGGCGGTGGCGCTGGGCGCGGACGGCGCGCCCTGCAACAACACGCTCGACATCTTCTACGAGATGAAGCTCGCCGCGGTGATGCACAACCCGCGCGTGGGGCCGTGCGCGATGACGCCCATGCGCGTGCTGGAGATGGCCACGCTGCACGGCGCCCGGGCGCTGGGTCTGGAGGACGAGGTGGGCTCGCTGGAGCCCGGCAAGCGCGCGGACATCACCGTGGTGGACGTCAGCGGCCTGCACGCGGGCCCCACGCCCGAGGACGTGCTGGTGCCGCTGGTGCACTCCGCGCGGGGCAGCGACGTGGCGCACGTCTTCATCGACGGCCAGCCGGTGCTGCGCGATGGGGTGCTCACCACGCTGGACGCCGCCTCCGTCCTGGCGAACGCGAACGCGCAGGTGGCGCGCATCCTCAAGCGCCGCCAGAAGAAGGCGCGCAGCGGCTGAGGCTCAGGCCGGCAGCCGCAGCACGAAGGACGTGGACCAGCCGGGCGCGTCCTCCACCGTCAACCGCCCGCCGTGGGCCTCCGCGGCGAGCCGGCAGAAGTAGAGCCCCAGGCCGTAGCCCCGGCGGCTGTCCCGCTCCGCGTCGGCCTGCCCGTACTTGTCGAAGATGCGCCCGCGCGCCTCTTCGGAGATGGGCGGGCCGTCGTTGCGCACCGCGAGCCAGCGGCCGCCCTCATCCGCGCCGGCCTCCAGTCGCACCCGCCCGCCCGAAGGGGCGTAGCGCAGGGCGTTGGTGGTGAGGTTCTCCAGGACGCGGACCAGCAGGTCGGCGTCGCCCACCAGCTCCATGCTCGCGGGGACCTCCGCGTCCAGGGTGAGCTTGCGCGCGCGCGCCACGCCCTCCAGGGAGCGGCGCACGTCCTCCACGATGCGCGTGGCCGGGAAGGTGGCCCGCTGCGGCTCCAGCCGGCCTTCCTCCAGACGGGGCACGTCCATGAGGTCGGAAATCATCCGGTCCAGCCGCGCGGTGACGGCCAGCCCCGTGCGGACAGTCTCACCGAGGCCGCCCTGCCGGGGCACCTCCTGCTCCATCCACGACAAGGACAGCGTCAGTGCCGACAGGGGCGAGCGCAGGTCATGGACCAGGAACTCGGTCAGCTGCTCCTTGTCCCGTTGCAGCCGCTGCAGCTCGGCGTTCTGGGCCTGGGCATCCGCGAGCATGCGCTCAATCGTGCGGCGTGCCTCCTCCACTTCCTGGAAGCGGCGGGCCTCCAGCGCCCGGTCCACTTCCAGGCGGGAGAGCGTCACCGCCAGGCCGCGCAGCCGCCCGGTGCCGTAGTGGCTCACCACGGCCACCAGCACCAGCGCCACCACGGCGATGGCCACCGCGCCCCAGCCCACGTCCGCCTGCCGCATGAGCGTCGCCTGGGCCACGGCGGACAGCAGCGCGGTGCCGTAGACGACGGTGCCGCGCATGCCCAGCCCGCTCAGGGCGACGACGAGCGCGAACAGGCCCAGGCTGAAGCCCGCGACACCCGCCGGAAAGGGCGACACGGGCAGGGCGGTGGACTGGAGCCAGTACACGAGCCCCACGTCCACCAGGGACTGCACCGCGCCCAGGCCCCGGGCCACGCGCCGCTGGCGGAGCATGAACAGCACGCCGGCGACCGAGGCGTAGAGCCCCAGCGCGGGCGGGTACACACCCCAGTCCCGGCCTCCGGCCAGCCACAGCGTGGTGCTGATGGTCAGGAAGAGGGCGGCGCCGGCGAGCCGCACCGCCGCGCCCGCGCCGACGACACTCCGCCGCTGGGCGTCCATGGCCCGGGACATCGTCTCTTCGAGCGGGCCGGGCACGGGAGGCGGAGACGTCACGAGGCGTGGGTTTTCCCCGCTTCCTTCGTTGCTTGCAAGCCCCGCCACCTATCGTGCGGAAGCGGACGGACGGGCGGGCGGAACGCGGGCGGGCCCCATTTTCCGGCGTGGATCCGCCACGTCACGCTTTTGTATCCGCCGCAATCGCCTTAGGTAGAGGCGCGTAGGGACAGAGAAGACATTGGGACTGTGTCTGCTTGCTCGCCTTGGCAATCGTGTAAGGTGGCTGCAAGTAGGTCTGGACGGAGGTAGACCGCCGATATGTGGCAACGATTCAAGAGAGCAATGCGTAGCTTCGCCGGGTTCTTCGTCTCCTCCATCGAGGACCCGGAGTTGATTCTCGAGCAGAACGTCCGTGACCTGAACGACCAGGTCCCGAAGATGAACGAGTCCATCGCCATGGTCCGGGCGAACGTGACGCTGCTGGAGAAGGAGAACGCCAAGTACCAGGAGGACGTGCGCTCGCTGACCGCCAAGGTGAAGGCCGGCATCCAGGCGGGCCGTGACGACCTGGCCGCGCAGTACGCCTCCAAGCTCCAGATGGAGCGGGACGCGCTGGCCCGCAACGAGCAGCAGCTGTCCACCGCGCGCCAGGCGTACGAGAAGGCCCTTTCGGTGAAGAAGGCGTTCATGCGCGAGAAGGAGCGCAAGACGCAGGAGGCCATGAACGCCATCCGCGAGGCGCGCCGCGCCAAGTGGCAGGCCAAGGTGGCCGACACGATGGAGTCCTTCACCGTGGCGGGCATCGATTCGACCCACGATGAGATGCTGCGCAAGGTGCAGGAGAAGTCCGCCATCAACGAGGCCCGCATGCAGATGGCCCTCGAGTCGGTGGACCACACCGCGGCGAACATCGAGGAAGAGGCCGAGAAGATTCAGGCCGACGAGCTGGTGAAGCAGTTCAAGATGGAGATGGGGCTCGTCAGCAGCCCGGCGCCGGTGTCCGAGGTGGGCAGCGGTCCGGAGAAGACCATCGGCAAGAAGGTCGGCGTCGAGTAGTCCGTCTTGAATGAAGCTCCACCGCGGTCCAGGCCTCTTCCTCTTCCTGTTCCTCTGTGTGCTCGGCGCGAGCTACGCGCTCGCGTCGCGCATGGGGTACCTGGACCGCTTGCAGGAGCGGTACTTCCCGTCCACGCGTGAGGCGGTCCGCCTGTCGCCGGGAGACTTCCCGGCCGGCGTGGCGGCCCCGGTGGCGGACGTGGCCTCCGTGCCCCTGAGGCCGGTGCTCATCGGCTTCAGCCCGCGCGGTGCCTCCGCGGGCCTGCTGGTGGCGGCGGGCGGGGCCACCACCCTGGACAACCCGGTGCCTCCGCCCGGCGCGGCGCAGGGGCTGCTGAAGACGGCCTATGCGCTGGACGCGCGGGCGGTGCTCTTCGCGAAGGAAGACGACCTGCGGCACGCGCTGGCCATTGGCGCGGAGAACGGCGGCGTGGACATGGCCACCCTGTCCGTGGACCGGCTGGCCGCGTGGGCCCCGTCGCTGCGGGACGCGGCGCCCCGCACGCTGATGCTGGTGGGGCGCAGCCGGGGGCAGGAGGCCCTGGCCGCGGTGGGCGTGCCGGACCTCGCCTCCCTGCGTGGCAAGCGCCTGGGCGTGTATCCGTATGGCTCGTCGCACTACTTCGCGCTGTGGCTGCTGTCGCGCGCGGGGCTGCGCATCACGGACGTGCGCTGGGTGGAGCTGCCCACGACCTTGGATGCGGGACGGGCGCTGCGAGAGGGCCGGGCGGACGCGGTGGTGGGGCTGTGGGGGGACGTGGAGCTGGCGGCGCGGGACCGGGGCGGCGCGGTGCTGGCGACGACAGCGGACGCGCCGCACCTGGTGGCCACGGTGCTGGTGGCCCGGGGGGACTTCGCCGCGCGCTACCCGGACGCGGTGCGGCGGGTGCTGCGGGGGCTCCTGGACACGGGGCAGAGCGTGTTGAAGGACCCGACGGCGGGGGCCCGGATGCTGGGCGAGGTGGCGCCGTACCTGGGCGACCCCATTGAAGCCATCCGGAGCGCGCCGCCGGCCACGCTGGCGGACAATCGGGCCTTCTTCGGGCTTTCCGGCGAGGCGCCCGTCACCTATGACGAGCTCTTCCAGAGCGCCGCGGCGCTCTTCCAGAAGTTGAAGCGAGGGCCTCCGGTGCCTCCCGCGGAGGACACGAAGGATTTGGGGGCCTTGAAGTACGTGTCGGAGGCGCGCGGCCCCTGACGCTGGAGGACGGACGTGGCGAAGTCGCCGAACTACATCAAGGCCGCCTTCATGATGCCCGCCAACCTGGTGGGGCTGGGCACGGCGGCTGCCTCGGCGGCCATGACGGGCGAGCCGCTGCCCATGCTGGTGGCGCTGGGCCTGGAAGGCCTCTACCTGGGCGTCATGTCGTCCATGAAGCGCTTCCAGCGGGCGGTGCGGGCGAACACGCTCGACGACCCGGAGGCGGCGCGCAAGGCGCTGGACGCGCTCCAGGCGGACCTGGCGCCCTCTCAGCGCGAGCACTACCAGCAGCTCGTCGGGCTGAAGGAGAAGATCCTCGCCAACTACCGGAAGCTGCCGGGCGGCAAGGTGCTGGAGGCGGACAGCGAGCCCCGGCTGGACGCGCTGCTGACGTCCTTCCTGCGGCTCATCTCCACGCTGAACCAGTACCGCACGTACCTGAACAGCTCCGACCGCGAGCACCTGCAGCGCGAGGTGGCGGAGCTGGAGGCGGACCTGGCGCGGGAGACGAGCCCGCGGCTGAAGGACGTGAAGCAGAACCGCGTGGACATCCTCCGCAAGCGGCTGGCGCGCTTCGAGCAGGCCGGTGAGAGCCGCGAGGTGGTGAGCCACCAGCTGGCGGGCATTGAAGATTTGATGCGGCTGACGCACGAGCAGTCCGTGGCCATCCGCGACCCGGAGGTCGTCAACCGCCAGCTCACCATGCTGAGCGCGGAGGCGGAGGCCACCGAGGAGTCCGTGCGGCAGATGGAGCAGTTCCTCGAGTTCTCCGAGGAGACGCGAGGCCCGCTGCCCCACGGCGGCCGGGTGCGTTGAAGCCCGTGGGCGCGGGGGCCGTCTCTGGTGGTAGAACGCCGCCCGATATGACTCCATCTGAACCATCCACCCATGTGAACTCGCCGCGCCAGCGCCTGCGGGCCTGGGGACCGGGACTGGCCGTCAGCGCGGTGGTCGTCTGGATGGTCATCCGGATGTTTCCCCGGCTGTTCAAGCGCATCGGCACGAGCGACTACTTCGAACTCGCTGCCTCCATCCAGGACGACAGCTTCTACTATCTGGTGCCGGCGTTTCGCTTCAAGACACAGGGGTTCTTCACTTTTGACGGGCTGACGTCGACCTATGGTTTTCAGCCTGCCTATGAAGTGCTCCTGACTGCATACGCATTCTTCTTCGCCGACTTCGAGTCATTCCTGCGCGGCACGATGAAGCTGGGACTCGTGCTCCACGCGCTCACGGCGGTGATGATTGCGTTGCTCGTACTCCGCACCGCGGATGCGCGCACGCGGTGGGGGCGCTGGCTCCAGTATGCCCTCGCGGCGGGCGCAGGGCTCTTCTACCTGTCGCGAGGCACGGTTGTTCTGAGTGCGATGACCTGCAAGGAGAACGTTCTCGCGGCAGGCCTGCTCGCAGGGGTGCTTCTGCTCGTCACCCAGGATGTGGAGGATACTCCCAAGCGCCACCGGCTTTTCTCCGTCCTCACCGGTGCCGGTGTCGGCGTGTTGCTGCTCTGCCGCATCCTTCCGACCACGCTCGCGAGCGTGGGGCTCGTCACACTCATCGCGCTCTTCCGGTGGCGGAAGCCAGGGGCTTTCTTCCTGGCGTTTGCAATGCCGATGATTCTCTGGGGCGCCTACGCGGTGGTTGCGTTCGGGCATGTCGTGCCCATGTCGGCGCGTGTGAAGACGCTCGGCGAGTCGGTGGACAGTCCCTGGCGTGTGCTTGCTACGCATGGCCGCGACTACATGAAGGCCACCTTCGGGTTCGCCGTGGGGGACCCGGGCATGTGGCTTCCGCAGCGAGACGGCGCCATCGTCTTGCCGGATGCGCCTGCGACACCCAGGTGGGCCGCCATCACCGCGATGGCGCTCGTGGTGCTGGGGGGCGCTGGTGGTGCTGGCCTGCGGCAGGCGTTCCGAGCGCGCTCGCTGCGGTTGCCACAACACACGCTGGTGGTCTCGCTGCTCGCCGTGCTCACCCTGAGCATCATTGCGATCTATCCCATCCAGGGCATTCTCATCGCGATGCGCCGGCCAGGGGAACTCTTCTATTACATGTGGTATGTGTATGATTTGCCGGTGCTCGTCGCGGCCGCATTGGGTGCGGCGGCGGTGGTGGGCCTGGGGCGGGTCGAACGCTTCGTGGTCATGGTGACCGCTCGAAAGGGCTTCGAGGTGCGCACCACGCTCGTGTCCGCGGGGGCCGTGGTAGGGGTCCTGGCAGTCCTGCTGATCTTCGGTCAGCGGATTCCCGAAGGTTACAAGAAGGTCCGGCAACTCAAGCCCTACGCGACGTTCGACCAGAGCGCCGGAACCTGGCAACACACCATGCTGCGCGCGGGCCTCTGGCTGAAGCAGAACGTTCAGCTGCAGCCCGGTGAGCGCGTCGCCTGTTTCAGTTGTGGTGCCCTGGGGTTCCTGTTGCCGGACCACGTCCTCAACCTCGATGGGCTCGCGAACGACGACGCGGCGCGGAGCCGGTTGACGAACCCGTCGACCATCGAGGACTACATCGCGAAGGTCCGTCCGCGTTACTACATCGACGTCCACGTCTGGACGGTGACCAGCAACCCGCGAATCCAGGTCCGGCCGCTCCAAGTCCTGCCCTTTTCGTATGAGGGGGGCTATCTGGTGGCGGAGCTCACGCATCAATGAGGGACCGGGCTCGCGGCGGGCGGTGACGCGCCGCCTGCCCATCATCCGGGCTCCCGGACTGGCGCTGGGGCCCCCACGAATCGGTTGACTCTCCGCCCCAGGCAGCCTGAGGTGCCCGCATGCTCCGCCGAGTCTGGCTCCCGTCCCTCCTCCTCGTGCTCGCCGTCGCGGGCTGCTCCCGTTGTGGCAAGGACGCGGACCCCGCCGCCCCGGCCGCGACGGCGGGTGTGGCCCGCTACCTGCCCCGCGACGCGCAGGCTGCCGTGGTCATCAATGACCTGGGGGGGCTGGGTGAGAAGCTCGCCCGCTTCCAGAAGCTGAAGGCCGCCTCGTTCGCCGCGCAGCTCCAGAACTTCTCCACTGCGGAGGGCTACGTCTCCGCGGTGATGCGCCAGATTGGCGTGGACCTGCGCAGCCGGCAGGCGCTCGAGACGGCCGGCATCGCGCCGGACCTCGGCGCGGGCGCGGCGTTCCTCGGGGGCAACCGCGCCATCTCGGTGGTGGGGGTCAAGGACGCCGGCAAGCTCGAGGAGACGTTCGGCAACTTCGCGCGCAGCCGCCTGGGCGCGTCCGACAAGAAGCAGTCCTCCGTGGACGGCGGGGACCTGGTCACCTTCAGCCGTCCAGGCAGCGCCTCGCCCGCGCTGGGCATCTTCTTCGTGAAGGGGACGCGCTTCGCGCTGCTCGGCGCGGGGCCCACCGCCGCCACGCTGGGGACGCTGGCCACGCAGCCGGAGGAGCGCTCGCTCGCGAAGGAGCCGGTGATGGCGGCGTCGCTGCAACGGCTCCCGTCCCAGCGCGACTTCCACGTCTGGCTCCCGGGCGGCGCCGGACTCGTGCCGCCGGGCACCGTCCAGGGCGTCACGCTCACGGGCCGCATCGACGACCGCGCGGTGACGCTGAACGCGGACGCGCCCTGGCCGGACACCGAGGCGTCCCTGGCGGCGCTGGACGCGGTGGCGCCCGCCGCGAGCGAGCTGCTGGCCCCGCTGCCCGCCGACAGCTTCCTGGTGGCCCGGTTCCGCGGGGACGCGTCGCACCTCGACGGTGTGTGGCCCTATCTGGCCGGTGGCTATCTCACCCGCGCGGTGCAGAACAGCGGCCTCAACGTGAAGACCGAGCTGCTCGACAACCTCAAGCCGGGCACGGTGCTGGGCTTGTCGCTGTCGCCCACGGTGAACCTGGGCGCGGGCATGCCGGCGTTGGATTTGCGCCGCACCAACCCCTTCCGCTTCGTCCACCTGGTGGCGCTCGCGGACGCCGAGGACGCTCCGAAGATGCAGTCCACGCTGGAGCAGCTGCCGCGCATCGCGGAGAACTTCGGCGCGAAGGTGGAGGCGTCGGAGCTGAGCGGCCAGCGCGTGTACCTCACGACCTATCGCGCGGGCGAAGGCGCGCACTTCGCGCTCGCGCCTGGCGGGCGGCTGGTGGTGGCCTCGCCCAAGGCGCGGCTGGAGTCCACGCTGGCCTCGCTCGCGAAGCCCTCGGGTGACGGGCCGGTGGCCGCGGACCTGAAGGACGCGGGCCAGGACGCGGCCTTCAGCGCCGTGCTGGATTTGCGGCGCCTGTCGGACGCGGTGAAGAACCTGCCGTCGGAGGCCTGGGGCATTGGCGGCTTCGCCATCAAGGCCACCACCGTGCGCTGGCTGGAGGCCGTGGATGACCTGCGCGCCGTGACGCTGGCCGTGTCCCGCAAGGGCAAGGCGCTCCAGGCGGAGCTGTCCCTGCGCCTGGCGCCCGCCGCCGCTCCTTCCAGCCCGTCGGCCGCGCCGTGATTCAAGCCCGGGACGTCGTGAAGACGTACGTGGATGGTGACGGCACCCAGGTGCGCGTGCTCGACGGCATGTCGCTGGACGTGGCGGAGGGCGAGTTCGTCGCGGTGGTGGGCTCGTCCGGCAGCGGGAAGTCCACGCTGCTGCACCTGCTGGGCGGGCTGGACGTCGACTACCGCGGCGACCTCCGCGTGGGCGGCGTGACGCTGCGCGGCCTGGGCGACAAGGCCCTGGCGCACTTCCGCAACACGCACGTGGGCTTCGTCTTCCAGTCCTTCCACCTCATCCCCAACCTCTCCGCGGTGGAGAACGTGCTGTTGCCGTCGCACTTCGGCGCGGCGCCCCCGGATGCCCGCGCGCGCGCGGAGGCGCTGCTGGAGCGCGTGGGCCTGGGCACGAAGAAGGACCGCGCGCCGGTGCGCCTGTCCGGCGGCGAGCGGCAGCGCGTGGCCATTGCCCGCGCCCTGTTCGGCAAGCCCCGCCTGCTGCTGTGTGACGAGCCCACGGGCAACCTGGACGCGGCCACCGGCACGGGCGTCATCGCCTTGTTCCAGGAGCTGCACCGCGAAGGGCTCACCGTGTTGTGCGTCACCCATGAGGAACGGATGAGCGCTGTGGCCGGACGGGTGCTGCGGCTCAAGGACGGGCAGCTCGTGGAGGAGCGCGCGGGACTCCAGGTGGCCACGGGAGGTTCGCCATGAGGCTGGACGCGCTGGCCCGGCTGGTCCGGCTGAGCCTCGCCCGCGAGCGCAAGGGGGCCTTCTTCTCCGCCTTCGGCGTGGCCATGGGCGTGGGCGCGCTGGTGTTCTTCGTGGGCCTGGGCCTGGGCGTGGGCGCCGTCATCCGGGAGAAGGTCTTCCCCACGGACGCGCGGCTGGTGGACGTGGTGCCCCCGGCGGTGTCGCTGGGCTCGCTGCTGGGCGGTGGCAAGCTGGACGCGCCCACGGTGGAGCGCCTGCGCGCGCTGCCCGGCGTGGAGGCCGCCTACCGGAAGATGAACGTGCGCGTGCCCGCGGTGACGCGCTACGACGGCGTCTTCTTCGGCAGCCGGCTGCGCATGGGCATGGAGGTGCTGGCCCTGGGCGTGGAGCCGGCGCTGGTGCGGGGCGACGTGCAACTGGGCGAGTTCAAGGACGCGGGGGAGGGGCAGCCGATTCCGGCGCTCGTGTCCACGCGGCTGTTGGAGCTGTACAACAAGACGTTCGCCCCGGCGCGCAAGCTGCCGCAGCTCTCCGCCAACATGCTGGTGGGCTTCGGCTTCCCGGTGGAGTTCAACCGCTCCTACGTGGCCGCGGCGTCCGCGTCGGGGCCCACGCAGCCCGGGCAGGCGCAGGTGGTGGGGGCGTCCGACCGGGCGCTGCTGGCCGGCATCACCATTCCGCTGGACGCGGCCGTCCGCCTCAACCGTGCGTTCGGCGTGGACGCGGAGAACTACTCCGGCGTCACGTTGGTCGCCACGGACCCGTCGCAGGTGCCCGTCATCGTGGACGCGGTGAAGGGCATGGGGCTGGAAATCGATGACCAGGAGCGCCGCATGGCGGAGAACTCGGGCGCGGCGGTGGCGCTCACCACGTCCGCGCTGGCGCTGCTGTCCCTGCTCATCTGCATCCTCGCGGCGGTGAACATCGCCCACGCGTTGTCCGCCTCCGTCCGGGCGCGCGCCAGGGAGATTGGCGTCATGCAGGCGGTGGGGGCCTCACGCGCGGACATCCGCGCCATCGTCCTGGCCGAGGCCGCCGTGGTGGGGCTCGCGGGCGGCGCCGCGGGGACCACCGCCGCGCTGCTGCTGTCCCTGGGCGTCAACCGCCTGGCGGCGGGCTACCTGCCCAACTTCCCCTTCAAGCCCGACAGTTTCTTCTCCTTCCCCTGGCCGGTGGTGGTCGGCGGTGTCGTCCTGGGTCTCGTCGCCGCGCTCGCGGGCGCGTACTTCCCCAGCCGCCGCGCCGCCGCCACCGACCCCGCACGCACGCTCGCCGGATGACACTTCCTTCTCGCAAGACGCTGCTTGGCAACGCGCTGAGCTTGATGGCCATCGCCTGGATTTACGGTGGCGACCTCTCCGACGCCGTGCGCGCCCGCACCGCGGACGTGTCCGCCTTCATGACGGTGCCCTCCCTGGAGCGGCCCGCCGTGGTGCTGGCCGTGGCCGCGGTGGCCGCGCTCGCGTTCGTCGTGGGCCTGCTCCAGCGCAAGGACGAGGGCTTCAAGGGCTACCGGCTGCTGCCCATCGTCCTGGTGGGCGCGCTCTTCGTGGACCTCGTGCTGTCGGAGAGCCGCACGCCGCTGACGTCCACGGACATCGCGTCCATGGCGCTCCAGCGCTTCCACCAATCCGTGCAGGAGCGCACCTCCGCGCTGGAGGTGCCGGATGACCCGCGCCTCCTCCAGTCCCTGCTGGAGGAGCTGGGCCGGCCGCCATACCTCGTGCGCGGCGAGCCCCTTCCGGGGTACTCCCTCCAGGTCCGAAAGGACTGCGAGGGCCCCGTGAAGGACGCACCCGGTGTGCGTCCGGGGACGCTGCTCTACTGCGTGGCGCCAGCGCGGCAGGGCGCCTGGGTGACGATGGTGGGACTCCCCGCCGAGGCGCGCTTCGGCTCGCCAGCCATCGTGTCCGTCGCGGGCGAGGCGCGCTTCCTGCTGGTCCGCCCCATTCCGCCCGATGAGGCGGAGCCAGGAACCGCATTCCGCGACAGCCTTGCCGCCCCACCGTCACCCGCCGGTGACACGGACGCGGGTTCTCCTCGGGCCGGACCCTGATCCGCCGCCTGCCTCCCTGGTCAGTTTGGGCGGGGCTTTCACGAGGTTGACCCTTTGGAGCCCCGATCGATAGGCTCGCCGAGAACGGACCCTCCCCCACGTGACGACCACTCAACCGAAGCGGCAGCCCATCCCGTTTGGGAAATATCTCCTTCTGGACCGCATCAACATTGGCGGCATGGCGGAGGTGTGGCGCGGGAAGCAGTTCGGCGCGAGCGGCTTCGAGCGGCTCGTCGCCATCAAGCGCATCCTCCCCAACATCGCGGAGGACGACGAGTTCATCTCGATGTTCATCGACGAGGCGAAGATCAGCGTCCAGCTGACCCACGCCAACGTCGCGTCCATCTACGAGCTGGGCAACATCGTCGGCAGCTACTTCATCTCGATGGAGTACATCCCCGGCAAGGACATGCGGGCCATCTTCGACCGGTGCCGGAAGAAGGGGGAGCCCGCTCCGGTGCCGCTGGTGGCCTACTGCGTGTCCAAGATGTGCGAAGGCCTGGACTACGCCCACCGGAAGAAGGACGGGATGGGGCGGGACATGAACATCGTCCACCGCGACATCTCGCCGCAGAACATCCTCATCTCCTATGAGGGTGAGGTCAAAGTCATCGACTTCGGCATCGCGAAGGCGGCTGGCAAGGCGACCAAGACGCAGGCCGGCATCCTCAAGGGCAAGTTCGGCTACATGAGCCCGGAGCAGATTCGCGGCCTGCCGTTGGACCGGCGCTCGGACGTGTTCGCCATTGGCGTGTGCCTCTATGAGATGCTCACCGGTGAGCGCCTCTTCGTGGGCGACAGCGACTTCAGCGTGCTGGAGAAGGTGCGCAAGGCGGAGGTGCCGTCGCCCACCACGTACAACCGGCGCATCCCGGAGGTGCTGGAGCGAATCGTCCTCAAGGCGTTGGCCAAGGACGTGGACGAGCGCTACCAGTACGCCAGTGAGCTGGGTGACGACCTGCAGCGCTTCCTCATCACCAGCGACACCATCTTCAGCCGCAAGGACCTGGCGCAGTACATGAAGTCCACGTTCGCGGAGGACGTGGAGCGCGAGAAGCAGCGCCTGCTGGACTACGCGGACATCAAGCCGCCCGAAGGCATGCAGGCCGCGCTGGAGGCCGCGTCCTTCAACAGCCCCATCATGCCCGCCGCGCCGGCGCCGGCGCCCGTGCCGGTGGTTCAGCCGGTGGCGCCGCAGCCCCGGATGACGGGCTCCATGCCGGCGGTGTCGCCCGGGGGCGTGCGCCGCTCCCCCACGCTGGCCGCGCTGCCGAAGCTGACGGCCGCCACCGCCGCGCCCGCGGCCGACGATGACGGCGGTGGGGCGACGCAGCTCGTCTCCAGCGACCACGAGTTCGCGGACGCGCCGGAGCCCACGACGCAGCCGGGGGCCGCCGTCGGGCGCGCCATCACCCCGCTGGAGGTGCCTTCGTCGCCGGGCGACGACGACGAGCCCGTCAGCGGCAGGACGGCGGTCATTCCGCCGCCCGCGCCCCTGTCTCCCCCCGTGGGTCCGCCGCGGCTGTCGCACGCGAACATCCCCGTGGTGCGGCCGTCCATGTCCGTGCCCACGCTGTCGCCTTCGGACGCGGGGCCCGCGCCTCGGGCGAGCCGGGGCGGGGGCCTGCCTCGGATGACGCGGGACGTGCCGGTGCTCGACGGCTCGCAGGCCGCGCCGCGCCCGCCGCCGCCCGCGGCCCCGCCCGCGCCGGTGGCCCCCGCGTACGATGATGAAGACGACGTGGATGATGCCCCGGAGCGGCCCACCGGCGCGATGCCGCCCGTGGGCGGCCGTGCGCCCATCCCGAGGAAGGTGCTCTTCGGCGGCATTGGCGCGGTCGCGGTGCTCGTGCTGGCGCTGATTGGCTGGGCGGTGTCGGGGCCCGGTGTGGGCTACGTGCTGGTGGACCTGCAGGGCGTGCCCTCGGAGGTCCGCGGCCGCCTGCAGGTGCGCCTGGACACGCAGCTGGTGCCCCTGGAGGGTGGCAGCGCGACGCTCCTGCGCGAGGTGCCCGCCGGCAAGGTCATGGTGGTGGTGAGCGCGGAGGGCTACAACACCTTCACGAAGACGGTGGAGGTCGCCGCGGGCAAGGACGTCACGCCCGTGCAGGCGGTGCTGGAGAGCCTGGTCCGCACCGCGGCGTTGGTGCTCACGACGGAGCCCGCCACGGCCGAGGTGAAGGTGGATGGCCGGGTGGTGCGCGAGCAGGGCAAGGTGGCGGCCTACATCAAGGATGTGCCCCTCAACGGGGCGGAGTGGGTGGTGGAGGTGAGTGCGCCTGGCCACAAGCCGGCGTCCAAGCGGGTGCCGGTGTCCGGCGGCGGACCGGTGGAGGTGTCGCTCAAGCTGGAGCCGTTGGTGACGCGGGTGTCGGTGAAGGTGGAGTCCAAGCCGGCCGGCGCCACCATCTTCGTGGACGGCAAGGACATGGGCGCCACCACGCCCGCCGTCGTGCAGGTGTCCCCCAGCGCGCGGCAGCTCACCCTGAAGCTGAAGTGCCACAACGAGGCTGAGGTGGACGTCCCGGACGCGGCGCCAGGCAATGAGCCGGCCACGGCGAGCGTTTCCCTCAAGCGGCAGCCGCGCTGCCGTTAGCGCGAGAGGAGGCGGGAGTTCGTGAGCAAGGTGCGCAAGGTGAGCAAGGCGGATCCACTGGCGGATCTCCCTCGCTGGGCCCAGCAGTTGGCCCGGAAGTACTATACGAAGACGGTGAGCGCCTTCCTGCTGTACGGCGCCGTGAGGGATTTGCAGCCCCTGCAGCTGGAGGATGGTGGCCGGGGCTTCGGCACGCTCAAGACGTTCCTCTCCGAGGAGCTCTTCGGCGGCAGGGATCACGTCATCTTCTATGACCGCTCTTCCGGCATCCGCTCCGCGACGCCGGAGACGCAGAAGGACCTGCAGCGGGCCATGACGGGCTACGACGCCCTGTACGGCACCGACTACGCCAAGGTCATGCCGCGCGATCCGGGCCGCGCGCTCCAGATTCTGGAGAACTTCATGCGCATGCGCCTGAGCGAGGGCCGCTCGCTGGCGCTCATCATCGACTTCGCGGAGACGCTCGTCCCCGGCGGAGAGATGAGCCACCTCTCCAGCGAGGACCGCTTCGTGGTGGCCACGCTGGACAAGTGGGCGCATGACCCGCAGTTCCTCGCGGCCGACGTGTCCGTGGTGCTGCTGGCGGAGAACCTGGCGGACGTGTCGCCGCGCATCAGCCGCAACCCGTACGTGGCGCCCATCGAGCTGCCCCTGCCCACGGAGGAGGAGCGGCTGGAGTACGTGCGCTACAAGCTGGAGGGCAAGCGGCTCCAGTCGGTGTCGGACGTGCCGCTGGCGGGCCTGGCGAAGATGACGGCGGGCCTGTCCCGCATCAACCTGGACCGCGTGCTCATCGAGGCGCTCGAGCGCGAGGTGCGCATCTCCTCCGAGCTCCTCAAGGAGAAGAAGCGCGAAATCATCCAGGCGGAGTGCCACGGCCTGCTGGAGTTCATCGAGCCGGTGCACACGCTGGACGCGGTGGCGGGACACGCCAAGGCCAAGCAGATGCTGCGGCAGGCCGCCGGGGCCCTGAAGAAGGGGCGCCTGGAGGTCATGCCCATGGGCTACCTGCTGTCCGGGCCGGTGGGCACGGGCAAGACGTTCATGGTGAGCTGCTTCGCCGGGGAGATTGGAATCCCCGTGGTGAAGTTCCTCAACTTCCGCAGCCAGTGGCAGGGCGTCACCGAGGCGAACCTCGAGAAGATCTTCAACCTGCTCAAGGCCCTGTGGCCGGTGGCGGTGATGATTGACGAGGCGGACACGTTCCTCGGCAACCGCGACTCCGGCGGGGACTCCGGGACGAGCAGCCGCGTGTTCGGCTCCATCGCCTCGTTCATGGGCAACACGTTCTACCGCGGGAAGATTGTCTGGTTCCTGATGACGGCGCGGCCGGACCTGCTGCCCATCGACCTCAAGCGGCAGGGGCGCGCGGAGGAGCACCTGGCCCTCTTCTACCCGCAGACGGACGCGGAGCGGGACGAGCTGTTCCAGGTCATGTCCAAGAAGACGGGCGTGTCCGTGGACGGCGTCGAGTCCTTCTCCACGCTGATTCCGGAGGGCGTGCGCGCCTTCAGCGGCGCGGACATCGAAGCCGTCATGGTGCGCTCGAAGTTCCGCGCGCTGGCGGAGGGCCGCGAAGGGGTGACGAAGGACGACCTGGCCGCGGTGCTCGCGGACTTCGTGCCCCCCAGCTACCCGCTGGAAATCGAGCTGCAGAACCTGGTGGCGGTGCAGGAGTGCACCAGCCGCGCGCTGCTGCCCGAGGCCTTCCGCCAACTGGACCGGGACTACATCACCCGGCGCGTGCGCGAGCTGAAGGCGCTGCTGGAGTCGCAGTAGCCTTGGCTGCCTCACGCCCAGGCGCTTGTCCTGGGCGCACGGCCCGCTGAGACTGGGGGCATGGCTGCTGGCCCCACTGCTC
Organism: Myxococcus sp. SDU36; assembly: GCF_030168875.1. Classification (NCBI taxonomy): domain Bacteria; kingdom Pseudomonadati; phylum Myxococcota; class Myxococcia; order Myxococcales; family Myxococcaceae; genus Myxococcus; species Myxococcus sp. SDU36. The sequence goes on along the minus strand of NZ_CP077414.1, from coordinate 4,501,916 downwards.
CGCGCTCCTGGTTCGCGTACTCGGTCGACCTGGCCCCGGTGGTTGCGCGCGAGCGCCTCCCGGGGCTCCCGCCCATCCCCGACGTGCTGGAGGGCGAGCTGGCCGAGGCGCTCGACGTGGACGTCGTCTATGACGTGGCGTCAGCGGCCTGGGGCGGGAAGGTGGCCCGGCTGGTGGATGCGCCGGGCCGCAAGCTCCCCGGCATGCTCCGCCGCGTTCCCACCGACGCCTGGGACGCGCTGGTCCGCCTGGAGTCGGCGATGGCGGGCGCCACCGACGTCCGGCAGGTGAAGGTGCGCACCTTCACCGGGGCCGTGCTCAGTGCCCACGTCTTCACGCCCGCGGCTCCCGCGACGCCCGCCCAGGGGCTCGTGAGCGAGGCCTTCCTCGTCACCCTGGCGCTGTCGGCGGAGCAGGCCGGGCTGTCCCCGGAGCACGTGGAGCGGCTCCAGGCCGAGGCTCGGATTGTCCAGGCCCTCCAGAAGGCGGGCCCCGAGGCCCTGGGCCCGTCAAAAGCCCCCGGAAACAAGGGTTAGGCGGGTATCCAGGTGCGAAGCGACCCCTGGATTCTTTTTCTTCGTAAGAAAACGGAGCCGTGACGCAACTTGGCGCGGCGAACGGCCGACGATGGGAGGCGGGGCCCCACCTCGTGTTTCTCCTCGTCGGCCCCGAGGACATTCAGGATGACGCTGCGACCCACCTCGACGCGAGTCGTTCCCCCGCGCCCGGCATCGGCCGCTTCGCCCCTCAATGCCGTCACCACGCCAGGAGGGAGCTGGAGACGCTCGACGGCCCGCGAGGTGCCCATTGGCGAGCTCCAGGAGAAGTTCGGCTGGACGGATGAGAGCTGGCAGGTGGGGTTGATGAACGCGGCGGACGCCGCGAGCGGCGTCAAGTCGCGCAATGGCAACGGGGCGGTGTCCGCGGCGGAGTTGGAGCGCTACCTGGCCGCGCCCGAGGACGGGCAGTACCTGACGTCCACCGCGCTTCAGCAGAAGCGCTCCGCGCTGGACGCGAAGCTCGCGCAGGGGAATGGCACCGCGGTGGACGTGGACGCCTTCGAGGGCGGCTGGCAGGCCACGGTGGCCCGGCGCGCGGACCTGCTGGGTGGCAACGCCGACGGCCAGCTCAGCGCGGAGGAGCTGGACGCGTTCATCCAGGCCTCGAAGGCCGGCAAGCACGCGGACACCCGCTGGGTGCCGGACCAGCAGATGGCGGCGCTGCAGAGCCGCGTGGCCGAAGCGGCCGGTGAGCTGGATCCGCTGCGTCCGGAGGGGGCGCCTGGCGCCAATGGCCTGAGCCTGGTGAAGGAGTACGCGCGCCTGGCGCTGGACCAGGGGGCCAACGTGCCCACCTTCGTGAGCTACATGCTGTCCGCGGCGGACGTCCAGGAGACGCCCGCGGGCGTGAGCCGTCTGGAGAGCACCTTCGTGCGCGACCCCGTGCTGGGCCGCGCTGGCGTCACCGACTCCGACTACACGAACACGGGCTTCGACCGCGGCCACATGAAGCCGGCGGAGGACTCGCCCACGCAGGAGGCGATGAACGAGAGTCACCAGATGAGCAACATCGCCCCGCAGCACGGCAACCACAACCAGCAGGTGTGGCGCACGTTGGAGCAGGGCGTTTCGGGCTTGGTGAACTCGCAGGGCGGCAAGGCGTACATCCTCACCGGCAACCTGTACCTGGATGACCAGGGGCAGCCGGTGCCTCCGGAGCAGCGGGAGACGACGGGGGCAGGGGAGCGCCGCCTCGCCATCCCCACGCACAACTTCAAGACGGTCCTCCACGAGCTGCCGAACGGCAGCCTCACCATGTACGCGTACCTGATGCCCAACGCGAAGGACGGGCCGTCGAAGAAGGAGGACATCCTTCCGCTGCTCGACGCGCACCGCGTGCCCGTGGACCGCATCGAGGAGCTGCTGGGGCAGGACCTCTACGCCAACCTGCCCAAGCGGGTTCAGGACAGGCTGGAGAAGGGCACGCCGGGCGAGGGCGTCTTCCAGCGCGACAGCCTGTACTTCGCGGCCAGCCTGTTCCGCTTCGCGCCCGGCAACTGACGCGGGGCTTCGCGGCCTGGGCCTCGCTTCAGCGCGAAGCCCGGGCTCACGCCACGGGGCGCGGTGCGCCCAGGTGCGGGTCGTCCACGTGCTCCACGACGGCCACGCGGTCTCCGACGGAGAGCGCGTCGTGCAGCACGCGCACGGCCTCGTTCGAGTGGCGGATGCAGCCGTGCGAGACGTCGGCGCCCAGGAGGGCGGGGGCGTTCGTTCCGTGCAGCTCTTCACCGGAGTGCCGGCCATCCGCCCAGGAGAGGTCGAGCATGCGCACGCCGAAGACGTGGCGGTCGTTCCACAGCCGCGTGCCGGCCGCTTCGGTGGCCAGTTGATCCAACTTCGTGCGAACCACCTTGAGCCCGGCGCGGGTCGGGGAGGCCGCGGCGCCCGTGGCGTTGGGGAAGATGTCCACGAGCTGCCCACGGGTGTCGAAGAGGAAGGTCCGGTGCTCCCGGAGGGCCACCACCACGCGGACCTGCTGTCCGTCGAAGAAGGCGGAAGGCAGCCCCCGAGCCTGTCCGCGCGTCCCAGGCGCTGGAGCCAGCGCATCCAGCGCGCGCAGCGTGGCGGCATCCAGCGCGCCCGTGGGGCGGACGGCGGGGAAGGTGCGCGAGGCGTGGACCTGGAAGTTCCGCAGCGCTCGGGCGGTGTGCGGGCCGTGGCGTCCGTCCGCGCCGCCGTGCAGGGCGAAGCCCAGGTCGAGCAGGGCGGCCTGTACGGCGCGGAGGCCCTCGCCCTGGCTGTCGGGGCCAAGGACGTGGGCCCCTGACGCGACGTCCGCCAGTTGGGGCAGTCCGGTGAAGCGCGCGTTGGCAGGGGGCGCTGGGGTGCGCGCGAGCCGGTCCACGCCCTCCGGGGGCAGGGGTGTCCCGGACGGTGGACGTGCATCCACCGCGCGCTGGACGCGTGTGGACTCCCCAAGGGAAGCCGGAGGCGGCGCGTCCGTGACGTCAGGTGGAAGGACGGGAAGGCGAGTGCTCGTCGGCGAGATGGATGAGGTCATCCTCCGCGTCTGTGCAATTCACTCGCCCGAAGCCAGCCCGTGAGGACGCCGTGCGCGCCGTCCCTCCGCGCCGGAGGCTATGGCGCGCTGAGGAGCAGGACCTTCCCCGTGGGGATGGTGCGGTGGTCCTTGATCTTGTTCCACCGCATGATGTCGTCCACGCTGACGCCGTAGCGCTGCGCGATGGACCAGAGCGTCTCGCCCTCCACCAGCGCGTGGACCTTGCCGGCCTTGCCCGCGGGCTTGGCGACGCTCACCGAGTGCTTCGCCAGCACCGTGCCGCCGCGCTCCTGCACGCTGGCGGTGGCCGTGGTGCCCTCCGGCCAGACGAACAGCGTGGAGCCCACCTGCAGCGTCGGGTTGCGCCGCTTGAGGTTGTTCCACTGCTTCAGCGAGTCCACCGACACGTTGAACTTGTTCGCAATCACCCAGAGGCTGTCACCGGACATCACGCCGTACGTCACGCGCGTGCGCCCGTTGATGGTCTCCTTCTTCACGGGACCCGCGGCCACCGGGCCCTTGGGCGTGCCCGCCGGAACCTCGTCCTCGGGCCGCACCACGACGCCGCTGCGGCGGGCCTGCGCCACCTTCGTCGCCAGCGCGCCGCCCGAGCGCGTGCCGGCGGGAATCGGAATCACCAGCTCCCCGCCCACGCGCAACCTGTGGGCCGACTTCAACTGGTTCATCTGGAGGATGGCCTCGGACGCCGTGCCGTACTTCTCCGCAATCTGAGACAGGGTGTCGCCGCGCTTCACCTTGTGGATGCGGAAGGTGAGCCGCTCCGCGGGGCTGATGCGCTTGTAGTTGTCCGCGAACTGCGTCCCCGCTCCCTTGGGGAGCCGGAGCGTGTAGGGCTTCTTGGCCGTCGCTGGCGGGGTGCACCAGCGCTTCAGCTCCGGGTTGAGGTCCTGCACCACCTTGACGGACACGCCGGCCGCGCGGGCGAGGACGTCCAGGTCCGCCGCGTCGGTGAGCTGCACCTCGTCGAAGTCGAGCACGGGCTCGGGGTCGAACTCGTTCTCGTTGAAGCCGAACGCCGCCGGGTGCTTGGCCACCAGCGCCGCGGCAATCAGCTTGGGCACGTAGTGCTTCGTCTCCTTCGCCAGCCCGCGCTCTTCGGACAGGAGCCAGAAGTCCGTCGTCCCGTGCCGCGCCACCATCCGCCGGACGCGCCCGGAGCCGGTGTTGTAGCCGGCCCACGCCAGGTACCAGTGCCCCAGCTCTCGCTTCAGGTCCTTCAGGTACGACGCCGCGGCGTGGGTGGCCTTGATGGGGTCCCTCCGCTCGTCCACCCAGAAGTCCTGCTTCAGCCCGTACTGCTTGCCGGTGCTGGAGATGAACTGCCACGGCCCCGCCGCGTGCGCCCACGAATAGGCATGCGCGGAGAAGCCGCTCTCAATCATCGCCAGGTACACCGTGTCCTTCGGCAGGCCGTACTGCTCCAGGATGGGGTGCATCACCGGCACGTACCGGGCCGCGCGCGACATCCACTTGCGGAACCAGCGCCGGCCGGGGCCCTGGAAGAACTGGACGTACTGGGCCACCAGCGGCTGCATCTCCACCGGGATGTCGTAGCGGTCCTGAATCTGCCGCACGTCGAAGGTGGCCAGGTCCGTGATGAGCGGAATCTCCGGCAGCGCTTCGTCCTCGCGGAAGGTGTGCTCGTCGAGCGCGTCCAGCATTCGCATCCGCAGCGGGTTGGCGAGCCCGAGCCGCCGCAGCGACTGCATCACCTCGGCGGTGGACCGCGACGCCGGGTCCAGCGCGGCGCCCTCCAGGGCGCGCAGCTCCTCCAACTCGGCGGACTCGGATTCGACGGTGTCGCGCGTGGCCTCGCCTTGCTCGGAGGCGTCCTCGGCCACCATCGGCGTGCCGGGCTCCAGCGGCTCCAGCGCGGGCTCATCGGCCTCATCGGTCGCGGCCTCCGCCGCGCCATCGGATGCCACCCCCTGTACCTTGGCGGGAACAGGCCCCACGGGCGGTGGGGTGGGCCCCGAGGCAGGAGCCGAGGCCAGGGCGAGCAGAAGCAGAGGTAGAGGCAGCATACAGTCGCGGGAACGGGCGCCCGGAGGCGGGCGAAAGCGGGAAGTAATCGCCCTTTTCCTTGACAGTCAAACAAGGAGTCGCGGTGTGCGCTCCTTGTCTGGACGCCTGGCAGGCACAGCCGACCAGGCGAGCCCCTGGATTCCTGGATGACTAGGGCTTCCCGTGCCCCGGCCCCACGATGCGCGGCAGGTACGTCGCGAAATCGAAGTGAGGCGAGTTCTCCGGGTTGTGACAGGTGACGCATACGCGCTCGTCCGGCGAGGCGATGATGTTGTCGGTGCCAGGCGCGTCCGCGTGCTCCGAGCCCGGACCGTGGCAGCTCTCGCAGCCCACGTCCTCGCGGCCCGCCACCTTGTCCAGCCGGCACACGCCGCCGGGTTGCTCCCAGCCGGTGACGTGGCACCCCACGCAGTTGAGGTGGAACTGCTTGCCCACCTGCTCCAGCGTCTCCCAGGCGTGGTGGTGCTTGGACTTCTCCCAGACGGGGAACGCATCCTCGTGGCAGGTGCGGCAAGGCGCGTTGCCCACGAAGCCCGCGCGGCCTGGCGCCGGAGGCGGGCAGTCCTGTCCATGCGCCTTCGCCCAGGCGAGGTTCATCTTCCCTACGTCCGCGTCATAGGCGGACACCAGCGCCACCGCCTCCGCGTCGGAGGGGAGGCTGGACTCCAGCGGCACGAAGCGCAGCGTGAAGGCGTTGACGCCGTCGGGGACGACGGGCGGCGCGTTCAGCAGGGCCTGCCGGCGCGCCACCAGCTCGTCGCGCTTGCCCTGCTTGAGCGCCTTGAGCTTCGGGTCCGTGCCGGGGAGGTTGATGTCCTTGTCCAGCAGCGCCGTGCGTTGCTCCAGCGCGGCGGCCTCGCGCTCCAGGTCATCCTGACCCTTCTGCAACGCGAAGGGGCCGGGCTGGGGCGCATAGGCCAGGTCCACGCGCAGCAGCGAGCGGCCCTTGCTCTGCAGCGCCACCACCGGCACCGCGGACCGCACCAGCCGGTTCTGCTCGCCGCTGAACTCGGTGGCGGTGCGGGTGGCCACCACCACGTCGGCCTTCAAACCCGGCTGCTCCACCGCCTGCTGGGCCACGTCCAGCGTGACGTCCAGCAGGCCCACCACGAAGTCTGCGCCCCGCGCGCGGGCCTGGGCGCTGGCCTGGGCGAGCTGCGCGGCCGTGGTCGCCGCCACCACGCCCACCTTCCGTTCGCCCGCGGGCAGCAGCTTCACCGCGCCCGGCGCCAGCTCCGGCAGCCCCAGGCCCTCGCGGAAGTCCACGCCCCGCGTGTCGTCCAGCGGGCCGGTGGCGCGCACCGCCAGGCCCATGTGCCGCATGGCGTCCGCGAGCGCCTTCGCCTTGCGCTCCTCCTGGGGCACCTGTCCCGGCTTGAGCCGCTGCTCGCCGAAGAGGCTGTTGCCGCCGTCCACATAGAGGACGGGCAGCGGGCCCTCGCGCGCCGCCCGCACCTGCGCGGCGGCGCGGGCGATGCCGCCCCGCATGTTCTCGCTACAGCCACACGGGCCCAGGTAGCCGCGCGTGTCGGCGGAGAGGAAGAGGATGGCGCCCGGACCCTGGCCGGCGGCCGTGGCGGGCTTCGCGGCGGCGGTGGCTGATGAAGCGTCTGCTTCCGCGGGCGTGGGGGGCGGGTCCTTGCGTGCGCAGCCAGCGAGCGACGCGGCCAGCAGGGCCGCGGCGAGGAAGGCACGCATGGGCTTCACCAGAGGATGCTCTGCACCAGCTCGTCGATCTTCTCGCCCATGGCTTCCAGCCCGTTCACCTTGGACAGGGAGCCGTCGGCACCCACCTGCTCGGCCAGCTTGGACAGCTCATCGTCCGGGAGGCTGGAGAAGAGGACGATGGGGATGTCCTGCGTGCCGTACTCGTTCTTCAGCGTGCGACAGATATCCGTGCCCTTGGCCTCGGGCATGTGGATGTCGGTGAGGATGAGGTCCGGGCGCCAGGTCTGCAGCGTCTTCTCGAACTCCATGAGCGTGGAGGTGGCGATGACCTCGTAGCCGCGCGCCTCGAGCACGGCCTTCTCCATCGCGAGCGTAATCTCGCTGTCGTCAATCAGGAGGATTCTTCGCTTCTCGGACACGGCGACCTTCCTTCACGCCGTTTCTATCCTACCCCCACGCGCCGCACCAACGCTTTCCCATGCGCTCCCGGGGTCGGCGTTTCCCGGATTTCGGATGTCCATCGCCGCACGCTCGGCCGCCGGGCGCGCCGGGGCCGACTTCTTTCCAGTGAGACACCCGAAAGGGGATATGGCAGTCAGCCATGATGCACCGTGACAGTTGGACCCTGAGAGCACTCGTCCTGGGACTGGGGCTGCTGTGGAGCCTTCCTGCCGCCGCGCTCAACGTGGGCCTCGGTCCGCCTCCACCCTCGGTGGACCGGAGGACGCCGCAGTCCGCCGTGCAGGGCTTCCTGGCCGCCGCGCACCGGGGGGACTACACCCTGGCGGCGCACTACCTGGACCTGGATTACATCCCCCGCGCCCAGCAGGCGGAGCGGGGCGTCCAACTGGCTCGCGCGCTCAAGTTCGTGCTGGACCGCAAGCTGCCCGTGGACGTGGGCGCGCTGAGCACGGCGCCGGAGGGCGACCCGGCCGACGAACGCTACGACCAGTTGGGCACCATTCCGTTGCAGGGGAACAACGTCCCCATCCGCGTCCAGCGTGTCCCCTCCGAAGGGGGACTGGTCTGGGTCTTCAACGAGTCCACGGTGCGGCAGGCGGATCCGCTCTTTGCGGAGTATGGCCCCCGGCTGGTGGGCTTCCTGCCGGCCTTCTTCTTCAAGGACACGGTGCTGGGGCTGGAGCCCTGGCAGTGGCTGGGGCTGCTGGTGATGGTCCTGGGCAGCCTGGGCCTGGCGGTGCTGCTGGAGCGCCTGGTCCTGGTCTTCGCTCGCCGGGTGGCGCGGTGGACCCGGTTCACCTGGGAGGAAGACGTGGTCTCCTCCGGGAAGGGGCCGGTGAAGCTGCTCACCTTCTCCGCGCTGCTGGCGGTGGGCACGCTGCTGTTGCGGCTGCCGCGGCCGGCGCAGGGCTTCTTCATGCGGGTCGCCTACTCGCTGAGCGTCGTGGCGCTGGCCTGGGCCGTCCTGCGCATCCTCCACGTCTCCGTCGCCTTCGTGCAGAGCCGCTTGTCATCGGAGATGAAGGACGCGACCCGGGCGCGCAGCGTGAGCACGCAGTTGGTGGTGCTCCGCGCCATCTTCGAGGTGGCCACCTACGTCATCGCCGCGGCGCTGCTGCTCATCCAGTTCGAGGTGGTGCGCAACGTCGGCGTGTCGCTGCTGGCCTCCGCCGGCATCGCCGGTCTGGTGCTCGGCCTCGCGGCGCAGAAGTCCATTGGCACGCTGCTGGCCGGCATCCAGCTCTCCATCACCCAGCCCATCAGCATTGGCGACACCCTCATCACCGAGGGCGAATACGGCACGGTGGAGAAAATCACGCTCACCTATGTGGTGCTGCGGACGTGGGACCAGCGCCGGCTGGTCATCCCCATCGTTCAGTTCCTGGACAAGCCCTTCCAGAACTGGAGCAAGGGGAACCCGGAGATGCTGGGGCCCGTCATCCTCCAGGTGGACTACCAGACGGACATCGACGCGCTGCGCGCGGAGCTGCGCCGCATCCTGGAGAACGAGGGCAAATCCATGTGGGACGGCCGCGTGGCGTCGGTGGTCGTCATGGACGTGCTGGACCGGACCCTCACGGTGCGCGCGCTGGTCAGCGTGTCGGACTTCAGCATGCTCTTCGACCTGCGGGCCCTGGTGCGCGAGAAGCTGGTGGCCTTCCTGCGCGCCCATCCGCTGTGGCTGCCCGTCACTCGCACGGAGGCGCGGCCCTTCCCGCCACCGGAGCCGGAGCCGGAGCGGCTGTCCGCGTCCCCGGATGCGCCGCCCAGTCCGCCTCGGGCGTGAGGGCTGGCTGCCCCCAGGCGCAGTGAGCCCTTGCCTGGGGGCACGGGGTCTTGAATAGTCGCCGCGCCGCGCCGTCACAGCGCTGGAAATTCGCACCTACCGCCCGGGGGAGTCTTCGAGATGATGCGTCATGTCAGGTTGTGTGGGGCCCTTGCGATGCTGGCCGCCACCGTGCCGCTGACCGCCAGTGCCCAATCCGGAGGCCGCACGGACGGTCCAGAGGAGTCCGAGTACGGCAAGGGCGGCTACAGCGGCCCCGGCGGCCGGAGCGTGTCGCTCCAGCTCGACTGGGGCGCGGCCATCAACTCCCGCAAGCCGCCTCGGGGCGCGCCTTCAGGCCCGCCGCTGTTCGTGGGCGCCACGCTGTCGCTGTGGGGCGCGGACTGGTACCAGCTGGACGTGAGCGGCGCCTACGTGTTCGACGGGGGCCGCTTCGTCGGCATGGTGGGCCCGCGCTTCCGGACCTGGGGCTGGCCGCTGGTGTTCACCGCGGGCCTGAAGGCCGGCGCCATCGTCATCCCGGAGGGAGAGGGCCTGCGCTTCGGCATCTCGCCGCAGCTGGGTGCCGAAATCCTCCTGGGTGACCGGGAGAACATCCTCATGGCCCTCAACTACACCCCGGACATCCCCATTGGCGGTGGCGGCGTCACGCACCGGCTGGGCATGTCCGTGGGTTACAAGTTCTAGCAAGGAGGCTTCAAGATGATTGCCCAGCTGCTTGCCGCCACGCTGGCGCTGACCTCCAGCCAGGCGCCTGTCTCCGTTGCCGGCCGAGGAAGCCCGCAGGTGAACCTGCCGTTCCCGGCCGGGGACGTGCAGACCTACAACATCATCCAATGGGACCCCAACCAGCTCCCGCGCATCTACGAGCGCTCCGACCAGCTCCCGCTCACCGACGAGGAGCTGACGAAGCTGTCCCAGGCCGGCTTCGAGCCCGCCCAGCTCGTGAAGATGATTGAAGAGCGCCGCTGCGCCTGCGACGCCAGCGCGGACGGCCTCATCCGGCTCAAGAAGGCCGGCGTGGACAAGGACGTGCTGGCCGCGGTGTCCCGGCACGGCCTGGCGCCCAACCGCGGGTTGAACCTGTTGGTGACGCTGGACTTCACCGGGGAGAGCCGCACCGCGCGCGAGGCGTTCCTCTACTTCTTCGTGGACGACGGGGACATCACCCGCGTCTTCACCGCCAACATCCCGGAGCTGCTGCGCCGCCGCAACAGTCACGAGACGACGGTGGACCGCAGCGACATCCTCGTCGCGCGCACCGTGCGGCGCGTCCAGTTGGCGGGTCAGGTGCCGCTGCGCACCTACGGCAAGCACCACGTGCTGGTGGTCGCCAGCGCCAGCCCCACGCTCACGCACCCGTCCCAGCTCACCGCGCAGGAGCTGTCGCGGGCGCAGCGCTACACCTTCGATTATCCCCGTGCGTCGCTGCAGAACGTCTGCCGCCTGACGGCCGGGTACCGCCGTGACGCGGTGCTCGCCTACAAGTGGAACTTCGAAGGCAGCCGCTTCGAATGCGAATGGAACTAGGAGTGACCCGCACCATGAACACCCGCCGCCTGCTTCTGTCCGCCTGTCTCGCCGCTTCGCTGTCCGCCTGCACGGGCCCGCGCGCCTTCACGCGTGGCACGTACGAGGACCCGAACACCATCGAGATGCTGTCGGACCGCTTCAACGAGAACGACCTGCAACTCATCGCGAAGAAGATGGCGGAGTCGCTCGCCACCTCGGCGCGCTTCTCCCAGCCCCGGCCGGACGGCTCGCTGCCCATCGTCCTGGTGGGCAAGCTGAAGAACAGCACCTCCGAGCACATCGACATGCGCTCGCTGGGCGACAAGATTCAGACGGCGCTGGCGCAGACGGGCCGCTTCGCCCTGGTGGACCAGCAGGCGCGCCAGGACATCGCGGAGGAGTACGAGTACCAGCAGTCCGGCTACGTCGACCCGAACGCCGCCAAGGGCCCGGGGCAGCAGACGTCGGTGGACTTCCTGATGACGGGCGACCTCGCCTCCATCATCCAGGAGGTCGGCCGCGACAAGCTCGTCTATTACAAGATGACCGCGAAGCTCAGCAACGTGCGGACCGGCCTCATCGAGTGGACGGATGAGAAGCAGATCCGCAAGAAGTTCGAGAAGCGCGGCGTGAGCTGGTAACGGGCGGCACCCTTCCATGTCCATCCACTCCCGCAGCCCGCTCCGCCTGCGCGGGTGGGGCGCGCTCGCGCTCGCGAGCGTGCTCCTCCTGTCGTCGGGCTGCGCGGGTGACTATGTGGCGCGCACCCGGGGCGTGCGGTCCGCGTACCAGCAGGGGGACTATTCGCGCGCGCTGTCCTCCCTGGAGGCCGCGACGAAGGAGGGCCCCGAGCAGGATCGCCTGCTGGTGCTGATGGACAAGGGCATGGTGCTGCACGCCGCCGGGCAGTGGGCGGAGAGCAACGCCGTGCTCGAGGAGGCGGAGCGGCTCAGCGAGCAGCTCGACAGTGTCTTCGTCGGCGAGGAAGCGAAGACGCTCGTCACCAACGAGCGCCAGCGCGCCTACCGCGGGGAGGACTTCGAGAAGCTGATGATTTCCGTCCTCCAGGCGCTCAACTACGTGGAGCTGGGCGACGACGAAGCCGCCATGGTGGAGGTCCGCCAGGTCAACGAGCGCCTGGAGAAGATGATCGCCGAGGAGAAGAAGCCCTACGAGCAGCTCGCCATCGCGCGCTACCTGGGCGGCGTCATCCGGGAGGACCAGCGGGACTGGGATTCGGCGTACATCGACTACGCGAAGGCCTATGAAATCGCGCCCCGCAAGGACGCGCTGGCGGAGCCCCTGCTGCGGCTGGCGAAGAGGGCGGGCCGCGACGACGTGTACGCGGAGTTGCTGGCGAAGTACCCGGACGTCCCGCATGCGCCGCTGGCGCCGGACGAGGGGCAGCTCGTCGTCGTGGTGGAGGCGGGCCTGTCTCCAGAGAAGCATCGCAACTCCAGGGACCCGGGCGGCGGCGGCGCCCTGATTGAAGTCCCCGTCTACCGGAAGCGGGGACTCGCTCCGCCGGTGAGTGTGGCCTTGGAGGGCGAGTCGAAGCAGGCGGTGACGGTGACGTCCCTGTCGGACGTGGCCGTGGTCCACCTGGATGACCGGATTGGCCGCCTGCTGGCGAAGCAGCTCGCGGGCGTGGCGGTGAAGGCGGGCGTGGCGGCGGGCGTGGGCGCGCTGACGAAGAGCGATGAGCTGGGCGTGCTGACCTTCCTCGTCCTCAACGCGATGAATGCGCCAGACCTGCGCTCCTGGCTCTCCCTGCCCGCGGAGTTCCAGGTGGCGCGCTTCCGCGTGCCCGCCGGGAGCCACACCGTGCGTGTGATGGCTTGGGGACAGACGACCGAGCATCCCGTGGAGGTGAAACCAGGGCGGGTGGGGTTGTTGGTGCTCCGGCGCTACTGATTCGGTTTTTTGATGTAGGGTGCGCGCCCCATGTCGCCGGTCCTGGCCACGGTGGCCCTGTATTCCCTCATCATCGTTCTCGGCGCGCTGGCTGGCGCGGTGGTCGTCGTCCTGAACGACCGGCCCACCCATCTGGTGCGCTTCCTGGCTTTCGCCGCGGGAGTGATGCTGGGGGCCGCCTTCTTCCACATGCTGCCGGAGGCGTACTCAGGAGGCGGGTGGTGGGCCTTCGCGCTGGTGCCCGCGGGCTTCGCCTTCCTGCTGGTGCTGGAGCGCTACCTCGTGGCGCATGCGGGCGAGGACCTCTCCCACGGAGACACCGTGGCGGGCACCGGGCAGGTGGTGCATCCGGGCCACGTGCTGGGGCTCACCGCCTTCCTCGGGCTGTCCACGCACACGTTGTTTGACGGCATTGCCCTGGGCTCGGCGGTGGAGGAGGGCGTGGGCGGCATGGCGATGCTGGCCATCGTCGCGCACAAGGTGCCCTCCGCGCTGTCGCTGGCCTCCATCCTCAAGACGGAGGGGCGCTCGCGGGTCTCCATCCTGTCGCTGTCCACGCTGTACGGGATGATGGTGCCGGCCGGCGCGCTGCTCTACTTCCTCTTCGACGCGATGTTGCAGTTCGAAAGCCTCGCGGCCAAGGCCCTGGCCTTCTCCGCCGGCACGTTCCTCTACATCGCAGTGTCGGACCTGCTGCCGCACGTGCATCGGCACGGCAAGGACCAGCCGGGCCGCAACGTGCTGGCGCTCTTCGTGGGCCTGCTGCTGATGTTCCTGCTCGCGCGCCTCATGGGACACCCAGGGCACCCCGAGCACTGAGCGCCCTTCATGGAAAAACGCACGGACTGGTACGAACACCCGCAGTACTACGAAGCCATCTTCGGCACGGACACCGTGCGCGAGGTGGACTTCCTCCAGACGCTCAGCGAGCGCTTCGGCACGGGCGGCAAGCTGTGGCTCGAGCCCGCCTGCGGCGCGGGGCGGCTCGTGGAGGAGGCGTCGAGCCGGGGCCTGCGGGTGGTGGGCTATGACATCTCCGAGGCGATGCTGGCCCATGCGCGCAAGCGCCTGACGCCGGCGCAGCGGCGGCGCGTGAAGCTGGGGCCGTCACGCATGGAGTCCTTCGCCGACCCGTCGCTGGAGGGGCAGGTGGACGTGGCGCACTGCCTGGTGTCGACCTTCCGCTACCTGGACAGCGAGGCCGCGGCGCGCCAGCACCTGCAGGGGACGCGGCGGCTCTTGAAGCCGGGCGGCATCTACGTGCTCGGCTTCCACCTCACGGACTACGCGCGCGCCCGGCCTGAACACGAGCGCTGGGTGGGGCAGGTGGGCGAGGACCGCGTCGTCTGCAACACGAACGAGGGCCTGCCGGAGCAGCGCGCGCGGCGCTCGCCCATGCGCAACCGCCTGCGTGTCACCGGGCCGGACAAGGACTGGCTCATCGAAACCCAGTGGCACTTCCGCACCTACAGCAATGCCCAGGCGGCGAAGCTGTTCCGCGACGCGGGCATGCGGGTGCTGGCCGGGTACACCTTCGACTACGACATCGACGCACCTGTGGAGCGGGGGAGCCTCCGGTTGGATCGCGTCTTCGTCCTCCAGCCGGACCCCGGGGCTGCGTCCGCGCGGAAAGCGCCCACGACGGCCTCGACGCCCCGAAAACCGCGCAAGGTTTCACGATGAGGACGTTTTAGACGGGCGGAAGAGATACTCGCGGTGAAATTCGGACGGCCTGCGTTCTGATGGGACGCCGGCGCGTCCTGCTAGAACGCAAACCAGGCCCCTCCAGGGTGGCTGTGTTCACCCATCCCCCTGGAATCACATGAATGTCGCGTCTGGCACGGGACGCGCATGGCGTTATGTCGTGGCGCTTCGGGAGACCGGGCTGCCCCGCAGTATCGGCGTTCCGGGAACGCGGAAGGAGGGGCCGCTCCTTCCGCGTTCTTCATCTCCGCTACACTCCGTCCCCCTGATGTGGTTCCTGTCGGAGGGCACTGGACGGAGGCGAGTGGATGCAAGACGAGATGGCGCAACTCCTCACGGATTTGCGGGGAGCCAGGGACTTCGAGGCCGCGGCTGCCGCAACGCTCCGGCGGCTGCAGGCCGTCGCCCAGGAGGCCGTTGCGTCCAGTCGGTACGCAGCCCGGGGCCGGGTGTTGCGCGGCATCGTCCACCTCCGCCCGGGAGCGGCCTACCGCAGCCTGGCCGCGCTGGAGGTAGGGGCAGCGGAGATTACGGATGCCAGTGTGGGCACCCCCTTCTTCACGTCCGCCACGGCGTGGCGCGCGGTGGTGGAGCACCGGTGCGCGGTGTCCATCGACGTGAATGTCGGCACGGTGCAACCCCATGCGCCCAACGCCCCCGTGACGGGGGACCCGAGCCTGGCGGGCTTCAACAGCCATGAGAGCCGGCAGCGCTTCCTGGGCCGTCACGCGACGCACGTCTGCGTGCTTCCGCTGCGCACGCCGGGCGGCGACATCGAGGGCATGATTTCGCTGGAGGCGGACTGCCTGGCGGCGATGGGGCAGGACTTCGTCTGGCTGGACGCGGGGGACCGGCTCCAACTGCTGGCGGACGTGGCGGCGCCGTACCTGGCCCGGCTGCCGCAGCGGCCCGTGGCCCGGCCGGAGGTGGATGAGTTCCTCCCGGTGGTTGGGCGCTCCATGGCGGAGCTGCTGCCCATCCTCCGCGTCTTCGCGCTTCAGGATGAGACCATCCTCATCAGCGGCGCCACCGGCGCGGGCAAGTCGCGGCTGGCGCGCTGGTGCCATGAGCGCTCCAACCGCCGCGGCAAGCCCTTCGAGACGCTGGACCTGGTGACGGTGCCCGAGGACCTCCAGATGGCGGAGCTCTTCGGCTGGAAGAAGGGCGCCTTCACTGGCGCGGTGCGGGATGCCCCCGGCAGCGTGGCCCGCGCGGACGGCGGCACGCTGTTCATCGACGAAATCGACAAGCTGTCGCTCAAGGCCCAGGCGGGGCTGCTGCACCTGCTGGAGTCGCGCAGCTACCGGCCGCTGGGCGAGGGCACGGGTGAGCGGCAGGCGGACGTGCGCTTCATCATCGGCACCAACGCGGACCTGCACGCGGAGGTGCGCGCCGGCCGCTTCCGCGAGGACCTCTACTACCGCGTCAACGTGCTGCCGGTGCGCATGCCGGCCCTGCAGGAGCGCCAGGACGAAATCCCCCTGTGGGCGCAGTACATGGTGAACCGCCGGCACCGCGAGCGCTCGCCGGACGGCCACGCCCGGCTGATGAAGGAGGCGGAGCAGCTGCTGGTGGGGAGCCCCTGGCCGGGGAACCTGCGGCAGCTCGACAACATCGTCCGCCGCGCCTACACGCTGGCCATGGTGGAGCACGCGGGCGCCACGGGCGAGCTGGTGCTGCACGAGAAGCACGTCGCGCGGGCGCTCGACTACGAGCAGGCCCCCGGTGCCCGGCCGCTGCCGGAGGCGCTGCGCGCGGCCGCGCAGGCCTTCGTCGCGGAGGCGCGCCGCCGCAATGCCCCGTTGGATTTGGACCTGGCCGATGCCTTCCGCGGCATGGTGCTGGGGCTGGCCATTCGCCAGGTGGGGCGGGACGAGGGCTTCAAGCTGCTGGGCCGTGAGAGCCTGGTGAAGAACCGCAACCACCACAAGGCGCTCAAGCGCGAGCTGGAGAAGGTGGACTCGCTCTACAAGGCGCTGGGCGAGGAGAGCTCGCCCTTCTCCGACTTGCTGTCGGAGGTCGAAGGCGTCTGAGCCGCCTCGGCGCCCGGAAGACTACCGGGGGTCGGCGTGGGGGCCCGCGGCGATGCCCGTGGCGCCCCGGGCCAGCTCGTCACACACGAGCGCGTGGAGCCGGAAGGCCATGCGCGCCTCCTGCACCACCTCGCGCGCCTCGTCCTCGTCCAGCTCCAGCCCGTCGAGGCGCGAGTGGAAGCGGACGCGGAAGGCCGCGAGCTCCGCTTCGGGCACCGTGCCGTAGAAGGTGGTGCCCTGGCCTGCCGCCAGCTCGAAGGCGTCCGTGATTCGCCGCGCCCGGCGGTGCCCGCTGAAGACGTCCAGCACGCAGCGCGCGTAGGCATGCGCCACCAGCAGGTGAGGGGCGTCCTCGGACACCTCCCGGATGCGCTCGGCGTGCAGCCGCGCCTCCACGCAGGCGAAGGTGTCCGTCCGGGACTCGCCGCAGAAGTACGTCAGGTCCGCTTCCAGCGCGGAGGTCAGCCGCAGCTCGGGCAGCAGCAGCGCGGTGGTGAGCGGGGTGCTCATGACGTGGGGCAGCGCCGCTTCGAACGCCGTGTAGAGCGTGTGGAGCTGCCGCAGGTGGCTCACGTAGTGCTGTGCCCGGACGTACTGGCCGTAGAGGCCGCCGTCCCACGCGTCGAAGAAGAGGGACTGGATGAACAGCGAGCGCTCCGCCTGTTCGGCCAGCTTCGCCGTGCCCTCCGCCAGCAGCTCGGACAGGGGCGCCGGAGGGGTGGCCTGGGCCAGCGGCGTGGCCGCCGGGTGCTGGGGCTCCACCCACCGCTTCACGCGCGCGGACACCTCCGTCCGCGGCAGCCGCAACGTGCCGGTGGCGCTCACTGCTTCCACCCGCCGCCCAGTGCACTCATCGCCAGGGGCTCGGCGTCCTCATTCGACAAGGCCTCCAGCGGCGTCCCCAACTGCTGGAGCGCCTCCGCCAGCGTCATCCCGATGGCGCGCAGGACTTCCTCCTCTACGCGAATCGTCACCGGCCCCATGGCCAGGTGGATGTGCCCGCACGAGCACTGCGTCACTTCCGCGCATGGACCTCGCGCCAGCACCGTCTTGCCGCATCCCTGACCGGGCATCGTCGTCATCCTTGATTTTGATTTTGAGTATCGAAATCAAAATGATGATGCACCAAAGGCTGGCGGAGAGCAAGCCCCGGCCTTTCCTCGACTTGCGGCGAGTGTGGGGAAGTGGACCGGCGTCCGACAGTGGGGGGCGTCAGCGGCCGAGGGGCTGGCGCTGCGCGTCCCGTAGCCCCACCAGCACGCTGGAGCCGCTGTCCGCCACGCGCAGCTCGCCGTAGCGGGCGCCCTCGTAGCGGCCGGCGTGGCCTTCCTGGAAGAAGAAGGCCTCCGCGCCCAGGCGGTAGCGCCCCTTGCGCAGGCGGTAGCGGAGCTTGAGCTCGCTGGGCGCCAGCGGCGTGTCGGGCGTGTCGAAGCGCACGAAGGTGCCCACGCCCTTCGCGTCCAGTCGTAGCACCAGGTTCCCGTCGGTCGCGGGGGGGGTGGGGCTCGCGCTCCGCTCGCGGCTGATGGCGTAGTCCAGCACCATGTAGTCGCCCTGAATCAGCGAGCGCGGGTCGACGGGGGCCAGCTCCAGCAGCACCGGCGTGCCCGAGCGCAGCACGTGCTCCTTCTGGATGACGAGCCCCGTGGGGACGAGCAGCGCGAAGGCCAGCCCGCCGAAGATGACCGCCGTGCGCGACATCACCGCACCTCCGTCGCCGGGGCGGGGAAGCGCCGCAGCAGGAACGAACGCAGGCCCAGGAACACCAGGCCGCTGCCCATCAACGCCAGCGACTTGGCCAGCAGCGTGAGGCCCAGGTCGTAGTAGTACCAACCGCCGGACGCGAGCAGGTACGCCACCGCCAGCCCCAGCAGCACGCTGCTGCGCCGGTGGAAGCCGAGCACCAGCATGCCCGCGGCGGTGATGACCGCCGGTGTGTGGGGCGTGAGCACGGCCACCAGCGTCAGCGCCGCGAACACCGCCGCGCCCGCCACGCCGGTGGGCTCCAGTACCAGCTCCCGCAGCACGCGCCACGCCGTGTACAGCGTCAGCGCCGTCAGGCCCAGCGTCAGCACGGCATCCGGGAGCGCGGCGCCGGTGTCGAAGAGGTGCCGGGCCACGTCCCGCATGCCGCGCGCCAGCAGCACGCCGGGGATGGCGCACGCGAGCGCGAAGGCCGCGGGCCCCACCAGCTCGCCCGTGTTGCCCCGGCGCAGCCGGGCCTGCTCCAGGAAGAGGAAGTGCATCAGCGCCGCGCAGCCCAGAATCAGCAGGTCCAGCGCGAAGCCGCCCACCAGGTGCCAGGCGAGGAACCCGGCCGCGCCCACCACCCCCAACGTGCTCAGGAAGCGGAGGATGGCGTCCGGGTAGACACACAGCAGCACGCCGCTGATGACCAGCACCAGCGCCGCGCCGACGTTCTCGCTCTTCGTTTCGATGCCGAAGCTGGCGGAGGCCATGACGGCGCCGGCCAGGCACAGGGCCAGCGCGAGCTGCTCCACGAAGACGCCGCGCACCGTGCGCCGCAGCATCGTCGCGCCCGTGCACAGGCCCAGGCCCACCACGCCCATCACCACCTCTTCCTCCCAGAGGCCCGCGCAGGCGAAGAAGCTCAGCACGAAGAGGGCGGACAGCCAGGCGCCGACGCCGGCGAAGGCCTTCACGAACCAGGGCACGGCCACGGACTGGCGCTGGTGGGCCTCCAGGGCCACGCGGGCGCGGTCCACGGCGTCGGGCTCGAGCTGGCCTTCGGCCTGGAGCGCGTTCAGCACGTCCTGCAACGAGGGACGCAGGGCCATGTCAGGACTCCTCCGTGGCGCCGGTGACGCGGGCTTCGTGCCGCAGCCACCACACCGCGAGCGCCACCTGGGCGATGACGAAGAGCGGCAGCACGAAGAGGCCCAAAACCTCTACGTCCTGGTAGGAGTCGAAGACGACGCTGACGGCGCCGGAGGTCAGGAGCGTCATCGCGCTCACCGCGCCGAGCGTGAGCATGAACAGCTCGCCCTTCAGGTGCCGGTGCAGGGCGTACTCGGCCGCGAGCGAGGCCAGGACCAGGAGGAGCGCCACCACGGCGCCGGCGGGGGCTCCCGACGGGTGCATGATGAATGGCACGGAGGCAACGAGCACCGGGGCCACCGCCATCACCGCCAGCACCCGGGGCACCCAGCGCGCCTGGAGCCAGGACACGCGCAGGTTGGCGAAGTGCTCGTAGGTGGCCCAGGTGAAGCCGTTGAGCCCGCTCAGCACCACCGCCAGCCAGTACGTCTGGTCCGGCTCCGTATCCAGCACCTGGTCCCAGAAGAGGATGATGCCGGTGTTGACCAGCACCAGCGCCAGCAGCCCCAGGGGCGCGAAGCGGGATGCGGCCACCCAGGGCAGGATGAGCACGGCCCAGCCGATGAACAGCTCATACGGGTCCGCGCCCGTTTGGTACGCCTGCCCGTACACGGCCAGCAGCGCGCCCACGAGCACCGAGGCCGCGAACAGTGACAGCTGACCACCCAGCGTTGCGCCTTGTCTCCATGCGCCCACCGCCGCGCCGGTGATGGCCGCCGCGATGAGGCCCAGCTTCGCGAAGCGGTGCATGTCCGCCCAGTTGTACGCGAAGAAGTAGATGACGCCCGCGAGCACCAGCAGCACGCCCAGGCCCATCAGCGTGGTGGACAGGAAGCGCCGCCAGTCCTGCCGCGGCGGGGTGGCCACGGACAGGTGTAGCGCGCGCTCCAGGGTGGTCGGCGTCAGGACGCCAGCGTCCGCGAGTGCCCGGAGTCGTTCCGGCGTCGCGTCAAGGTCGAGCAAGGGTTTCAACACGGGCGCAGTCTAGCTGTCCGGCGGGGTGGCGCGTCCATCGGCATGCCTTCGCCCGGCGAAATCGTCGTGGGTGGATGACCCGAAAATCCCGGGCCTTTCGTATCTGTCTTCGAGAGCGACGGACGGATGGACGGGCCTGGGGCCCGTACCGCGTCGCTCGCCAATCCACAGAAAGGTTTCAACCGTGCGCTCGATGATGAAGCGTCTCTCCCTGGGTGTGTGCATTTCCACGTCGATGGCGTTGCTGGGTTGCGGCGGCGAGATGATGGACGCCAACGCCATGGCGGACTTGTCGCTGCCCGAGGAGGCCGTAGGCACCACCGCATCCGCGGTGGAGACGGCCAGTGACTTCCGGATTCGCACCGCGAACCGCTACGCGGGCATTCATGGCTACGCGGCGGGCTTCGGCAACTTCCATGAGGCCAACTACGGCGCGGGCGTGGTGCGTGGCACCATCCTGCTCAAGCCGGGCACCCTGGCGCACTACCTCGCGGTGCCCCGCTCCGCGCTGGGCAACACGGCGCTGAGCAACATCCCGGAGCTGTTCCGTCGCGCGCAGGACTACGGCAACGCGCACGGGTTGGGCATCGCGCTGCCCGCGTTCGAGCAGGGCCTCAACGGCTCCATCGTGGAGTACGGCATCAACTTCCTCCACCCCAGCGTCGTCGAGTTCCGCGACGTCCCGGGCTGGGCCATTGGCTACCCGAACGTGAATGACGCCGGGGCGATGATGCGCGCCGCCAACGACTACGCCTTCGCGAACGGCTTCTCCGCGGGCCTGCCCACCTTCCACTCCGCCACGTACAACGGCACGCAGGTGTACGGCATGCACCTCGTCCACGCGGGCTACGCCGACTCGCGGGACGTGCTCGCGGACGTGCTGGCCATGCAGGACCGCTTCAGCTCCGACGCCGCCACCGTCACGGGCGCCAACTGGGCCCGGACGCTGCGACGCCACGAGGCCGCGCAGGACGCCATCCAGACCTGCACCCACCTGACCAACCTGGAGAAGTCCGCGCTGCGCAATGCCTACCGCAAGGCCATCCACCACACGGGTACGAACGAGGCAGGCATCAACGCGCGGGCGGAACTGGGTGGAGATGATGTGTGGATCAACTTCGGCGTGCTCTTCCCGCAGGGGGACACGGAGATTGCCCAGACGCTCATCCACGAGATGATGCACATCGCCGGTTACTCACACCCGGACCGCCGCGACGGCATCGACACGCCGTATGACGGGGGCCAGTACTACAACTCCGCGCCGCTGCGCGCCGAGCTGTGCATCGCGGGCTTCCAGAGCATCCACTCGACGCGCGAGTCCAGCCGCGAGCCCCAAGTGCGCTGACGTCCAGCAGGAGGCGCTGTTCAGTCGCTGGTGACGAGCACGGGTGTGGTGAGGGGGCGCTCCTCGCAGTCCAGGGGCGTCCCGTCCTCCCAGGCCAGCATCAGCAGGTCCGCGGGGCCATCCAGCGCGATGATGGGGTGGTGCCACTGGCCGGGGCGGTAATTCACGCCCTGGCCCGGGCCACACACGAAGGCTTGCAGCCGGTCCAGGTCCGGCTCGCCGCGCGCATCGTCCGGACACACGACGACCAGGAAGCGCTGGCACGCGAGCGCCACGAACAGCTGCGTGGAGCAGGGGTGGCGCTCCAGCAGGCGCACCTCGAAGGGCAGGGACTTCGCCACGGAGCGGAACACCGCCAGGTTGGGCGCTGCCTGGGGGCGCGTGCCCGTCAGGTTCGCCACCTTGTCATACCGCGTGGCCGTTCCCTGGTTGGCGCTGTTGCCGCCCGCGAGCTCCAGCCCGATGACGTCGCCGAATGGCGCGAAGGCCTCTTTCGTGAGCGGTCGTGCGCGGAGGGGCGGTCGCATGGCGTGTCTTCCTCAATCCCGTGAGTCGTCGTCGTCCACGAGCATCATCCCGTGCTTCGTGAGCAGCTTGCGCAGGTACACCCGGGCGATGCCCGCCTCGCGGGCCGCGCGGGAGATGTTCCGGTCGCAGCGCGCGATGAGGCCCTGGAGGTAGTCCCGCTCGAACACTTCGATGAGCCGCTCCTTGGCCTCCTTGAAGGGCAGCTCCGCGTCGAGCGCGGCTGGCGGCATCCGGGGCGAACCCGAGCGGGCCTCCATGGGCGGCAGGGTGTCCTCGCCCAGGTGGATGGCCTGCTCCACCACGTTGCGCAGCTCGCGCACGTTGCCGGGCCAGGGGTACTGGGCCAGCAGCGCGCGCGTCTGCTCGGACAGCGCGCTGGGCGGACGGTTCAGCCGCTCCAGCATGGCGTCGATGAGCAGCGGCAAGTCGTCCACCCGCTCCCGCAGCGGCGGCGGGACGACCTTGAGCACCGCCAGCCGGTGATAGAGGTCCTTGCGGAACCGGCCCTCCTGCACGGCCTGCTCCAGGTCGACGTGCGTGGCCGCGACGACGCGCATGTCCACCGTGCGGTAGTCGTTGGCGCCCACGCGCTTCACCTGCCGGCGCTCCAGCACGCGCAGGAGCCGGGGTTGCAGCTCCAGCGGCAGCTCGCCGATTTCATCCAGGAAGACGGTGCCCCCCTGGGCGCGCTCGAAGGCCCCGGCGCGCTCGCCGTGGGCTCCCGTGAAGGCGCCCTTCACGTGCCCGAAGAGCTCCGACTCCATCAGGGAGGGCGGAATCCCGGCGATGTCCACGATGATGAAGGGCCCACTGGCCCGCGGGCCTTCCTGGTGGAGCGCCTCCGCGCACAGCTCCTTGCCCGTCCCCGTCTCGCCCTGGACGAGCACGTCCCCGCCGCCCGCGGCCACCCGCTCCAGGACGGTGAACAGCTCGCGCATCTTCCCGCTGGCACCCACGAGCGCGCCGAAGCTCCGCCGCGAGGACAGCGGCATGGGCCGCTCCCGCGAATCCTCCGGCACCACCTTGAGCACGACGGTGCCCAGCGTCAGCGACGCCCCGGGCCGCACCTCCAGCGCGGTGAAGCGCACCCCTTCATGGAAGGAGCCGTTGCGCGAGCCCAGGTCCGTGGCCACCACCCGCTCGTCCGTCACCTCCAACTGCAGGTGCTGCCGGGACACGACGCGGTCCGTCAAGACGATGTCGCACGTCGAGGACGTGCCGAGCCGGACCACCCCCGGGCGCAGGACGTGGCTGTGTCCCGCCTGCTCCCCGGAGAGCACCAGCAGCTTCAACCGCAAGGGGCCGCGCCGCGCCACCGGGACGGGCGCCGTCTGGACCAGCGCGTCCACCTCCGTGTCCATGTCACCTGGGTTCACCACGGCGCGCAGGCTACCACCTCGCCCATGCGGGGGAGGGGGGTGACAACTGTTGTTGCCACCTGACAACCGCGGTTACCAGGCCCGCCGGAGCGCCACTCCGGGCGTCCTCCTCTGCCGCGCGCGCCTCGCCCCGGCACCGGAGGCGCTGGAGGGCCCTGGCACACCGACTGCAATGACCTGGCTCCGCATCGAGAACGACACCTCCGAACCGCCCACCCGCGATGTCTTGCCTTGAATGGCCAGACGCTTCGCGGGTGGGCTTGTTTGTTTTTGATTTGTGCCCGTTCCCCTCGGGTGCGCGCGGAAAACAAATAAAAACACCGCACGAAACACCGCGCATGTCCGACAGAGAATGTTCATGTAGTCAGCGCGCGGGGCTTTCGGTTGAAACAGCCACCTGCCCCCAATTCAAACCATTGTTGCAATCACTATCAGGAGTCACGACCATGAGCCTGTCCATCGCGAAGTCCATCCAGTGCAACGGCTTCTCCGGCAACACCCGCGGCTGCGGCCCCACGGACCGCTACCAGGCGGCCTACCAGTCGATGGACCCGTCCAAGGCGGCGCAGACGGTGCTCAAGCACTTCGACGCCATCGAGGGCGTGGGCATGAACGCCAGCGGCAAGGGCGCCGGGGACAACAACATCGGGACGTCGGAGCTCAAGCGCGTGGCGGACCCGAACAGCGGCTTCCCTCCCGAGGTCCGCGCCGCCGCGAAGTGGGTGCTCGACCATCCCATCGCCCTGCGCTCGCTGGACCAGGGCGCCAGCAAGGCCCATGGCGGCAACAACGAGGTGCACCTGAGCAAGGCGGACCTCCAGGCGCGCGCGGGCAATGCCTCGGACTGCGGGGCTCCGCAGCGGCCTGTCCTCCCGCAGCGTCCGCCGCTGTGCGGCTCCGGGTTCGGAGGAGGCTTCGGCGGCGGCTTCGGAGGAGGCTTCGGAGGCGGAGTCGGTGGCCCGGGCGGCCTGCCCAACCCGCACCGTCCCAACCTGCCGCCGCGGCTGGACCTGTGCGGCCCTTCGTCCGGCCCTCAGTCCCGCCCGCCCTTCGGCGCCAATCGCCAGCAGCCCATGGACGTCTACAAGGCGGCCCAGACGCTCAAGGACCACTTCCACTTCGCCGAGGGCGTGGGCATGAACGCCAGCGGCAATGGCGCCGGGGACAACAACATCGGCATGTCGGAGCTCAAGCGCGTGGCGGACCCGAGCAGCGGCGCGCCGAAGGAGCTCCGGGAGGCGGCGCAGTTCCTCATCAACCACCCCACGGCGCTGCGCTCGGTGGACCAGGGCGCCAGCAAGTCCAAGTCCAGCAAGGAGGTCCACATCAGCCTCCAGGACCTGGAGTCCTTCACGGCGAAGGCGCCCCGCCGCGAGACGCAGTCCAACCGCCTGGACCTGGCGCAGTTCATGGGCCGGGCGAGCATCTGGGGCTGAGTCCGCCCGCTGTCCCGGCTGCCCACCCGTCATGGGCCGCCGTGGTGCGCTGAAGGTGACTGGGAGCCGGGCCCTGGGGGGAGCCCGGCTTGCCACCTCCTGACACTGGCGCCTCCGGGGGGGAGGGCCCAGTGTCAGGGCATGGCAACCATCGACATCACCAAAGCCAACTTCAAGGAAATCGTCTCGAAGGAGGGAATCGTCCTCCTCGACTGGTGGGCCGAGTGGTGCGCACCGTGCCGCACCTTCGGGCCTGTGTTCGAACAGGCGAGCACGAAGAATCCGGACCTCGTCTTCGGCAAGCTCGACACCGACGCGGAGGTGGAGCTCGCGGGGGCTTTCGCCATCCGCTCCATCCCCACGCTGATGGTCTTCCGTGACGGCATCATGTTGTTCGAACAGGCGGGAGCGTTGCCGGCCAATGTGCTGGATGACCTCATCCGCCAGGTGCGCGCGCTCGACATGAACGAGGTGCGCCAACAGTTGGTGGAGCGCCAGGTACAGCAGGGCGCGCCGCCCCAGGCCTGAGACGGCACACCGCTGTCCAGCGAGAAGACGGGCGGAGCCTCCCGGGGGAGAGGCCTTCCGCCATGCCTTCGTTTCAGCTCAGGACCTGCACCTTGCCGTGGTCGTCGCAGTGGCCGTCGTGCGGGTGATGCAGGTGGCCGTCCACGAGATAGTCCATGTGGTCCCCGTGCGGCACGGCCACATGGCCACACGAGGGACCGTGGCGGTGCGTGGCTTCATGGGCACCACAGGCATGCTGCGGGGTGCATTGCGCGGGGTTGCGCGCGTCCTCGGAGAGGGTGCACTCGTCGGTGTGGTCCGAGTGCGGGTGGTGCAGGTGCCCGTCGTGCAGATAGTCCACGTGGTCCTGGTGCTGGATGGCGGGATGGCCACAGCCCTTGGCGTGGACGTGGTCATGGTGCGCGTGCATCTTGTGATTCATGGCAGCCTCCCTGGCGGCGGTGTCCGTGGAGGACACGGCGGGACGGTTGCCATCCAGGAAGGCCAGGACAAGCGCCTCCAGGACGCGCTCCGACCGCCGGACCAGCCCGTGTCCTTTGGACGCCGTCGGGCGCCTGTCTGCCGTGCGCCCGTCAGGGCTCTTGAGGCGCGGCGAGGAACGCCTTCAGCTCGGGGAGCACGCGCTCCGGATGCTCCTGGTGGGGGCTGTGGCCCGCGTCCAGGCGCAGGAGCCGGGCCAGGGGGAGGCGCCGCGCCGCCTGCTCGGCGATGGAGACGGGCAGGGTGTCCTCGCGCTCGCCCCAGACGAGCAGCACCGGCGCCGTCACGGCCTCGAGCTTCTCCATGCGGTGGAAGACAGGGCCGGCCAGGGGCACGAGCCGGTTGAAGGCCCGCGTGGCGTCGGGCCTGACACCCGGGCGGGCGAGCAGCTCGTACTCCAGGGCGCCCAGCCGCTCACCCAGCGGCGTCGGGGGCGGCGGCATCATCCGGGCCCAGGCCCAGGGCCCCAGCGAGCGCGCCAGCCGTTCGGGGCCGGCGCGGAAGAAGAGGCGGGCCTTGCGCGCCATCTCCGGACCCAGACCCATGGCATCTATCAGGGCCAGCCGCTCCACCGGCACTTGGCCGCGCAGCGCGAGCTCCAGCGCCACGAGCCCGCCCAGCGAGTGGCCCACCACGGCCACCGGGCCCGGGGCGAGCTGGGACAGCAGCGCCTCGATGGGGGCGGTGAAGAAGGTCGCCGCGTCCTCGCCGGTGGCCAGCGGGCCTTCGGGGGGGGATGACATGCCGAAGCCCGGCAGGTCCACCGCCAGCACGCGGTGTCCTCGGGCCAGGACCGTCAGGTAGGTGAACCACTGGGAGGCCGCGCCGCCCCGCCCGTGGAGCAGCACCACCGTGGGGCCGGCGCCCGCCTCCAGGACCCGGAGGGCCCCGCCGCCCGGCAACCAGTGAACCGTCGCGACCACCGCGGGGGCCAATTGGGCCAGCAGCGCGGCCTCCACCGGCCCCACCGAGGGGGCCCTCATGCCGGCTTCCTCGGCACCGCCGTCCGCCGGGAGTGGAACAGGGGTTGGCGTGGCGGCTGTGAGTGGTACATGGGGAAGACACTCCAGGAGGGGCGGACGGGCGGGCAACATACTGGAATGCGCGGCCCTCAGCGGTGTTGAGCCGGATACCCTGTAAACCCTAGGCTGCCCGCCGCCAGTCCGACACGAGGCGACATGAACACCGACATTCGCGCGCTCACCGAACGCGTGCAGCAGGAAAGCAGCTTCGTCGAGGTCCTCAACCAGGAAACCAGCAAGGTCATCGTCGGGCAGCGCTACATGCTGGAGCGCATCCTCATTGGCCTGCTGTGCAACGGACACGTGCTGCTGGAGGGCGTGCCCGGCCTCGCCAAGACGCTCACGGTGCGCACCGTGGCGGATTCGCTCAACGCCACCTTCATGCGCATCCAGTTCACCCCGGACCTGCTGCCCGCGGACGTGGTGGGCACCATGATCTACAACCAGCAGGCGGCGAACTTCACCGTTCGCAAGGGCCCCATCTTCGCCAACATCGTGCTCGCGGACGAAATCAACCGCGCCCCGGCGAAGGTGCAGTCCGCGCTCCTGGAGGCCATGGCCGAGCGCCAGGTCACCATCGGCGACCAGTCCTTCCCGTTGCCCACGCCCTTCCTGGTGCTGGCGACGCAGAACCCCATCGAGCAAGAGGGCACCTACCCGCTGCCCGAGGCGCAGGTGGACCGCTTCATGCTCAAGGTGAAGGTGGGCTACCCGACGCGTGATGAAGAGAAGGTCATCATGGACCGGATGTCCGGAGGCTCGTTGCCGCGCGCCCAGCGGGTCATCGACCTGCAGCACCTGGTCCGTGCGCGCGAGCTCGTCCACCACATCTACATGGACGAGAAGGTGAAGGAGTACATCCTCAACGTGGTGTTCGCCACGCGCGAGCCTGCCAAGTACGGCCTCAAGGATTTGGCGGACTACATCCAGTTCGGCGCCTCGCCGCGCGCCACCATCGCGCTGGCCCAGGCGGCGCGCGCGCACGCCTTCCTGCGCCACCGCGGCTTCGTCACGCCCGAAGACGTGAAGGCCATTGCCTTCGACGTGCTCCGCCACCGCGTCGCCATGACGTACGAGGCGGAGGCCGAGGACCTCACGCCGGAGAAGATCATCCAGCGTGTGTTCGACCGCGTCGAAGTCCCCTGACCCTTCCTCCCCGAGCCCGCCAGGCGCCCCGTGCTTCCCAAGGACCTCATCCGCCGCATCCGCAAGCTGGAGATTCGCACCCGCAAGGTGGTCTCCGACATGCTCGCCGGCCAGTACCACTCGGTCTTCAAGGGCCGGGGCATGGCCTTCTCCGAAGTGCGCCAGTACCAGCCCGGTGACGAGATTCGCATCATCGACTGGAACGTCACCGCGCGCATGGACGAGGCCTACGTCAAGGTCTTCACCGAGGAGCGCGAGCTGACGGTGATGCTGGTGGTGGACGTCTCCGCGTCGAAGGAGTTCGGCTCGCGCGAGCGCACCAAGTCGGAGATTGCCGCGGAGGTGGCGGCGCAGATTGCGTTCAGCGCCATCGCCAACAATGACAGGGTGGGGCTGGTCCTCTTCTCGGACCGGGTGGAGAAGGTGGTGCCGCCGCGCAAGGGCCGCACGCACGTGCTGCGGCTGGTGAGCGACATCCTCACGTTCCAGCCGCAGGGGCGGGGGACGGACCTGTCCGCGGGGCTCAACTACCTGACGCGGGTGGCGAAGCGGAAGGCGGTGACGTTCCTCATCTCCGACTTCCAGGCGCGCGACTACGAGAAGCCGCTGCGGCTGGTGGGGCGCAAGCACGACCTGGTGCCGGTGGTGGTGGCGGACCCGTTGGAGGAGGCCTTCCCCCGGCTGGGGCTGGTGGACATGGAGGACCCGGAGACGGGCGAGCGCTTCGTCGTCGACACCAGCGACCCGCGCGTGCGGGGACGCTTCGCCCGGGCCATGCAGGCCGCGCGCGACGAGCGGCGCAAGCTGTTCAAGAAGCTGGAACTGGACCACGTGGAGCTGCGCGCGGGTGATGACCACGGCAAGGCGCTGGCGAACTTCTTCCGCGCGCGGGCTCGGAGGATGGCGGCATGAACCGGCGCATCTCCTTGCTGGCGGTGTGGCTCGTGCTGGCGGCTCCGGCGTGGGCCCAGGCCCCTGCTCCAGAGGCCGCGACGACGGAGCAGGTCGAACCCCAGCACCTGTCCGTGCGGCTGGAGCCGCAGCAGGTCCGCATTGGCGACCCCTTCGTCTACGAGGTGGTCATCACCCATCCGAAGGACCACCGCTATGAGCTGAAGGTGCCCCAGGAGACGGGGGACTTCGAGTTCCTGGACCAGACGCGCCAGCGCCAGGACGGGTCGGACTCGGCGACCACCACCTTCCGGGTGCGGATGTCCGCCTTCGCCCTGGGCTCGGTGACGGTGCCGGCGCTGCCCTTCGACGTGGCCACGCCGGAGGGGCCCAAGGCGTTCACGGTGCCGGGCCGCGCGGTGGACGTGACGTCCACGTTGCCACCGGACGCGGACGGGCAGGGCGCGGACCTCTTCGACTACAAGCCGCCGGAGGAGGTGCCCATCCGTTCGTGGCGCCTGGTGCTCACGGTGCTGGGCGCGCTGGCCGCGGCGCTGCTGGCGTGGGTGCTCTTCCGCTGGTGGAGGAACCGGCCCAGGCACGTGGAGGTGGTGCCGGTGCTGCCCCTGGACGTGCGCACCCGCAAGGCGCTGGACGCGCTGAAGGCGGAGGATTTGCCCTCGCGCGGCCGGGTGAAGGACTTCTACTTCCGGCTGTCCGAAATCGTCCGTGGCTATCTGGGCGAGCGCTACGGCTTCGAGGCGCTGGAGTGCACCAGCTCCGAGCTGATGGCGTCGCTGCGGCGCATGTCCACGCCGGGCCTGCCAGAGGACAAGCTGATGCGCTTCGTGTCCGAGTCGGACATGGTGAAGTACGCGCGCGCGGATTCCTCGGCCGACGCCTGCCGCGACGCGCTGGCCTTCGGCTACTCGCTCATCGACACGACGTACGTTCCGCCACCGCCGCCCCAGGCTCCCGACAATGCCGCCGCTCCCCGCGTTCAATAACCCCGAGGCGCTCTGGGGGCTGCTGCTCGTGCCGCTGCTGCTCTGGCAGGCCTGGCGGGAGCGGCGCGCCCGCGCCACGCTGCGCTTCTCCGCGGCGCATGTCTTCGCCCGGAGTGGCCGCGGCCTGCGCACGTATCTGCTGCCGCTGCTGCCGCTGCTTCGCGTGGCGGCGGTGACGGCCGCGGTGCTGGCCATCGCCCGGCCGCAGGTGCGCGACTCGCGCGTGCGGGACTTGTCGGTGGAGGGCATCGACATCGTGGTGGCGTTGGACCTGTCCACGTCGATGGAGGCCGGCGACTTCCGTCCGCAGAACCGCATGCACGTCGCCAAGGAAGTGCTGAGCGAGTTCATCGCCAACCGGGTGAATGACCGCATCGGCCTGGTGGTGTTCGCGGGCGCGGCGTACACGCAGGCGCCGCTGACGCTGGACTACGGCGTGCTGAAGGAAGTGGTGAAGCAGCTGCGCACGCGCGTGCTGGAGGACGGCACGGCCATTGGCGACGCGCTGGCCACGTCCCTCAACCGCCTGCGGGACTCGGAGGCGAAGAGCCGGGTGGTGGTGCTCATCACCGACGGCGACAACAACTCCGGGAAGATTTCGCCCATGGACTCGGCGAACATGGCCCAGGCGCTGAGGGTGCCCATCTATACGATTCTGGTGGGCAAGGGCGGCAAGGTGCCCTTCCCGCAGGGCACGGACCTGTTCGGCAACACCGTGTGGCGCGACACGGAGATTCCCATCAACCCGGAGCTGATGCAGGACATCGCGGACCGCACCGGCGGCGAGTACTACCGCGCCACGGACCCGGAGCAACTGCGTGAGGGACTCCAGAAGGTGCTCGATTCGCTGGAGCGCTCGAAGCTGATGGAGGGCGGCGCCAGCGCCACCTACCGCGAGGAGTTCCATCCCTTCCTCCTGGCCGCCTTCGGCCTCGCCGCGCTGGAGTTGCTCCTGCGCGCCTCCTTCCTGAGGGTCTTCCCGTGACGCCCGTGGAACCCTGGCGCTTCACCGTGCTCGGTTACCAGGCGGGGCTCGCGCAGCCCCTGTTCCTGCTGCTGGTGCTCGTGGGCGTGACGTTGGGCCTGCTCGCGCTGGTGGGGGCGCTGCGGCGCCGCTCACGCGTGCGGGCGCTGCTGCATGAGCGCCACGCGGAGCGCTTCACGCCGGGCGTGTCGGTGTGGCGTCCGGCCACGCGGAGCGGGCTGTACGGCCTGGGGCTGGCGCTCTTCGGCTTCGCGCTGGCGCAGCCGCAGTGTGGCACCAAGAGCGAGCTGACGAAGCGGCGTGGCATCGACGTGGTGGTGGCGCTGGACGCCTCCAAGTCCATGCTGGCGCGGGACATCCAGCCCAGCCGCCTGGAGCGCGCGAAGCTGGAGCTGACCACGCTGCTGGACGAGCTGAAGGGCGACCGCGTGGGCCTGGTGGTGTTCGCGGGGGATGCGTTCATCCAGTCCCCGCTCACGTCGGACTACTCGGCGGTGAAGCTGTTCCTGCGCGCGGTGGACCCGGAGGTGATGCCTCAGGGCGGCACCAACGTGGGCGCGGCGCTGCGGCTGGCGCGGCAGGTGCTGGAGAACGCGGACCGCGGCTCGAAGGAGCGCGTGGTCGTCCTGCTGACGGACGGCGAGGACCTGGTGGGCGACGTGGGGGAGGCCACCGAGGCGCTGAAGGACGCGGGCGTGCAGGTGCTGGCGGTGGGTGTGGGCTCGGAGTCCGGTGAGCCCATCCCCGTCTTCGACCGGCGCGGCGCGTTCGTGGACTACAAGAAGGACGCTTCGGGGGAGACGGTGATTACGCGGCTGGACCGGGCGGGGCTGACGGCCATCGCCGAGGCCACCGGGGGCACCTTCTACTTCCAGCCCCGTGGCGTGGCCATGTCGCAGGTGGTGGAGCGCATCGACCAGATGCAGAAGAGTGAGCTGGAGAGCCGGGTGACGGTCCGCTACGACGAGCGCTTCCAGTCGTTCGCCATTCCGGGGCTGGCCTTGCTGGCGCTGGGCATGTTGCTGCTGCCGTCGTCGCGCCGGAGGCCGTCACCATGAGCGCCGCGAGGACGCGCGCGGCGCGGTGGTTGACGTGGGGCCTGGTGACGTCTCTGGCGCTGCCGTCGCCCGTGTGGGCCGCGGGGCCGCTGGAGCGGGACCACCCGCTGGTGGAGCAGGGCCGCGAGGCGTACACGGCGGGCCGCTTCGACGAAGCGCTGGAGGCGTTCGAGGCCGCGAAGAAGGAGCGCCCCAACGACGTCACGGTGGACTTCAACCGCGCGGACGCGATGGCCAAGCTGGGGCGCATCGCGGATGCGAAGGCGCTGTTCCAGTCGGTGACGGAGTCCAACCGCGCCGACCTCCGGCAGAAGGCCTGGTACAACCTGGGCAACCTGCATGCGACCACCGGAGACCGGCAGGAGGCGCTGAAGGCCTACCGGCGCGCGCTCACGCTGGACCCGCAGGACGTGCAGGCCCGTCACAACTACGAGGTGGTGCTGCGCAACCTGCCGCCGCCGCAGGACAAGGGCCAGGATGGCGGCACGGACGGTGGCAACGACGGCGGCAGTGACGGTGGGCGTCCGGATGCCGGCGAGGATGGCGGCACGAAGGGCGACGGCGGCACGCCCCAGGACGGTGGCACCGATGGTGGCTCGGACGGCGGCGCGGACGGCGGCGCGGATGGTGGCGCCAGCGATGGCGGCATGGACGGCGGCGCGGACGGCGGCGACGGCGATGGGGGCAGCGACGGCGGCTCCGACGGCGGCGCGGACGGCGGCGACCAGGGCCCGCCGGACAAGGGCGACGGGGGCGCGGACGGCGGCGCGGATGGTGGAGAGGACGACGGAGAGGGGGAGCCCCAGGACGGTGGCAGTGACGGCGGCAGCGCGGGAGAAGAAGACTCGGAGGAATCCGAGGCGGACGGTGGCTCCAGCGAGTCGGACCTGGACCGGCAGGAGGCGGAGCGCCTGCTGGATGCGATGAAGCAGAATGAGAAGAACCTCCAGCTCTGGCGGTTCCAGCAGAAGAAGAAGCAGAGGAAGCCGAATGAGAAGGACTGGTAGCGCCCTCGGCGTGGTGTTCGCCGTGTTCGCCCTGCTGGCCACCGCGCCGGCGTGGGCGGCCTCGGACGACCTCGATTTCTACCAGACGGCGGACCGTACAGAGGTGGGCACCGAGGACACCTTCCGCCTCACGGTGGTGGTGGTGGACGCGCCCGCCAACGCGCAGGTGAAGCTGCCGGAGTCGGAGGACTTCTCCGTCCTCTCCAGCTCGCGCAGCAGCCAGCGCTCCATCTCCCTGTCGGGCGGTGGCCCCGCCGTCATCCAGGACGTCACGCGGCACGTGTTGGTGATGCGGGCCAACCGCGCGGGACGGCTCAAGGTCCCACCGTCGCAAATCACGGTGCGCGGCAAGACGTACCGCACGCAGCCCGTGGAGTTGACGGTCAAGGCCGGCCGGGTGGGCGGAGCGCCGCCCGGGCAGGCGGGGCGTGGGAGGGACCGGCAGCCGGACCCCTTCTCCAGCATCCAGTCGCAGATGCAGCAGATGGAGGAGGCCTTCGGCGACATGGCGGAGGTGGACCGGCCCACGATTCCGCGTGGGGACTCCGACCTCTTCCTGCGCGCCAGCCTGGACCGGGACACCGTGTACGTGGGCGAGCAGGTGACGCTGTCGCTCTACATCTATTCGCGCGTGGACCTGTCCAGCGTGGACGCCGTCACCATGCCCAAACTGGAGGGCTTCTGGACGGAAGAGGTGGAGAGCCCCACGCAACTGTCGGGCGAGCAGCGCGTGGTGGACGGCATCCCGTACCGCGCCTACCTGCTGCGCCGCCGCGCCATCTTCCCGGTGAAGTCCGGCACGCTGCCCATCACCGCCGCGGAGGCGGACATCACCACCGGCTTCCTCTTCGCCGGCCACCGCGTGCACCGGGTGTCCAACGCGCTCAAGGTGAAGGTGAAGCCGCTGCCGCCCGGGGGGCCGCAGGACATGCCCAACGCGCACGTGGGCAACTGGCGGCTGTCCATGGACGTGTCCCAGACGCGCGTGGAGCTGGGCCAGCCCGTCACGGTGAAGGTCAGCCTGGAAGGGGTGGGGAACGTGAAGAACGTCACGCCCCCCGCGCTGAAGGGCCCCGCCGCGCTCAAGATTTATGACCCCACCACGACGGACAAAGTGTCGCCGCAGCGCCACCGCGTGCAGGGGCGGCGGGTGATGGAGTACCTGGTGATGCCACAGCGCACGGGCAGCTTCACGCTGCCCGCGCTGGAGTTCACCTACTTCGACCCGCGCGCGCGCAAGTATGAGGTGGCGCGCACCGACCCGGTGACGATTACGGTGGAGGCGGGCGCGGGAGGCGCATCATCCATCGCCTCGGCGTCGCCTCAGGCTTCGTCGGACCAGGCCAACGAGCAGAAGAACGTGCTGACGGCGGGAGGCTTGCGGCCGGTGCGCTACCAGGCGCGCTTCGAGGCGCCGGGCGTGCCCGTGTGGCAGCGGGGCTTCTTCGTCCCGGCGGTGCTGGCGCCGCTGGGGCTGCTGCTGGGCGTGGCGCTGATTGGCGGCGTGCGCGGGCGGCTGGCGCTGCGCACCGAAGCGGGGCGTGGACGTCAGCAGGCGAAGGCCGCGCGCAAGCGTCTGGCGGATGCGGAGAAGCTCCAGTCCAGCGCGGACGTGGGGGCCTTCTACGGCGAGGTGGAGAAGGCGCTGCACGGCTTCCTGGAGGCGCGGCTGGGGATGCCGGTGGTGGGCCTCACCCGTGAGGTGCTCGCCGAGAAGCTGACGGCGGCGGGCGCGGACACGGAGCGGCGCGCCAAGGTGCTCTTCGTGCTGGAGGCGTGCGACTTTGGGCGCTACGGCGGCGGGGGAAATCCCGCCGAGCGACAGAAGGTGATGGACGCCGCCGCGGCGGCCATGGAGGGCTGGGCGTGAGCGGCTACTACACGCCGGAAGAGGCGCAGGACATCTTCCTCAAGGCCAACGAGGCCTACGCGCGCGAGGACTACGCGGCGGCCAAGGAGGGCTACGAGAAGCTGCTGGCGAACGGCCAGGGCGGCCCCGACGTGCTCTACAACCTGGGCACCACGCACCTGGCGCAGGGCGACCTGGGCCGCGCGGTCCTGGCGCTCGAGCAGGCCCGGAAGGAAGGGGGCCAGGCTCCGGATTTGACAGCCAACCTCGCGGTGGCCCGGGCGCGTCAGGTGGACAAGGTGGTGGGCGCCACCGCGGAGGACGCCTTCCTGCCTCGCGTCGCGGCGGCCACGGACGGCCCGGTGGTGGCGTGGACCTTCCTGGGCACCTGGGTGGCGGCCTTCGTCCTCGTGCTGCTCTGGCGGTTGCTGGGGCGGGGCCGGCGCACGGCGGTGGGCGTGCTGGCGGTCCTGCTCTTCGCGGTGGCGGTCCCGTCAGGGCTGCTGGTGGCCACGCACGCCTACGTGGGGGCCACGGTGCACGAGGCCGTGGTGCTGGCGCCCACGCTGGTGGCGCGCGAGCTGCCTCAGCCCGGCGCCCGCTCGATTTTCGAGGTGCACGCTGGCCTCAAGGTGCGCCTGCTCGAAGAGACGGGCCGCTTCGTCCGCATCCGTCTGCCCAACGGCCTGGAGGGCTGGACCGAGCGGGAAGGCGTGGCCGAAATCTGAGGTCGCGCGCGGAGTGTGGGGACGCGAAAACCTGGAAATGTCCGCCATTTGGAGGGTAGACTGCCTCCGGAGGGACGGCGGGTATTGCCAGGAGGTCGTGGCCCTGTGTTTTCGGTCGAGGCACTCGTTGGCAAGAACCGGCTGGTCATCCGCCTCTGGGGTGTCGTCACAGAGGAAGAAGCACTCCAGATTGGCGATGCGTCGCTGCGCGCGCTCGAGCGGCTCCGGCCGGGCCTCGACATCCTGTCTGACCTGACGGGCGTGACGGCGCTTCCAGAGTCGGGTTCTGGGCAGATTGAGCGCGTCGTTGAAGCGGCCCGGGTCCGCGGCTTCCGCCGGGTGGTGCGCGTGGTGGGGCGCTCCGCCATGGCGGCGGTGCGGTTCCAGCGCAGCAGCCGGAACGTGGGGCACGAGGCCTACCTGGCCTTCTCCCTCGAAGAGGCGGAGCAACTGCTGGAAGTCGGCTGGCCGTGAGCCACCATGGCTACGCCGGCCTGTCAGCC
Source organism: Myxococcus sp. SDU36 (assembly GCF_030168875.1). NCBI lineage: Bacteria > Pseudomonadati > Myxococcota > Myxococcia > Myxococcales > Myxococcaceae > Myxococcus > Myxococcus sp. SDU36. The sequence continues at coordinate 4,466,026 of NZ_CP077414.1, read as the reverse complement.
CTCCTAATCGAAAAGCAAGGCATCCAGTGTGTGTCCGGCTTACGTATGGGGGAGGTGGGTGCCATTGCACAATCCGTTGCATCCTCCCTGGTGCGGCTACGCCCCGGAGGGCTATACCGCGCGCGGCGGGTGGCACTGGCATCGTGTTTCGTCCGGAGAACCATGGCTGGCAATTCCCAGGCACCCTTCCACATCCTCCTCGTCGAGGATGAGCCGGTCATCCGGGAGCTGGTGCGCTCCATGCTGAGTGACGGCACCGTGGAGGTGGTGTGCGCCGCCACGGGGCTGGAGGGCCTGAAGCTGGCCAAGAGCCAGACGTTCCACCTCATCCTGATGGATGTGGTGTTGCCGCAGCTGGACGGTATCTCCGTGTGCCGCATCCTCAAGGGGGACCCGGCCACCGCGGGGGTGCCTCTCTACATGCTCACCGCGAAGGCGAAGCGCTCCGACATGGAGAGCGCCACCCAGGCGGGGGCGGACGGCTACATCCACAAGCCCTTCCGCGGCGCCGAGCTGATGGCGCTGGTGGAGCGGCTGCGCGAAGCGGGGCCGAAGCCGGAACTGCCCTGAGTCAGGGCAGGCGCGGGTGGAGGTAGCGCGCCAGGGCGATGAGGTCGTCCCAGTCCAGCTCGCCGAACTCCAGCGCCACACCGTCCACCTCGCGGCGGCGAATCTGGCAGGTGGTGATGATTTCCCGCTCTCCGGGCAGCGGCACCGCGATGGTGAGCTCCCGCGCGGTGTCGGCCGGGTGGGCCATCAGGAACAGGCCCGCCATGGACACGTCCCGGGCGCGCACCATCACCGAGCGTCCCTTGAGGAGCACCTTCACGGGGAGGTTGGCGTCGACGCGCGGGTGAAAGCGCTCGGCAATCTGGGGGCCGCCATCGGTCGTCCTCACCGCGTTCTCCTCTTCTCCACACAACAGGGTGCAACAACTCTGAGGCACTCTGGAGCGGACGCAAGTTTCCAGTCACGGCCGCCGTCCAGCCTCCCGGACGCTCCTCCCGGTCCGCGGAGCGCTTCCGGACCCGCCCTGGCGGCTCAACGCCTGGGATTGCCGGGGGTTAGCGCTGGCACGACGGCTGAACTGGGGCCGGGCAACTCTCCGCAGGAGGCTGCCCGTGTCCAATGACAGTCGGATTCCCACGCTGACCATCACCCATACGGTTCCGCGTCAGACGCCGCAGAACGACTTCGGCACGGTGCTGGCGCGCGCGGCGAACGAGGTGGTGCGCTCGGGCGCGGGCCTGGTGGGCGGCATGATTCCGGGGGGGCCCATCGTCAGCGCGGCCGTCTCGAGCATGAAGACGGTGGTGTCGGCGGTGGCGCCCAAGGCGTCGGCGGCGGGGATGCCCGCCACGGCGGAGACGGGGGGCGCGGGGGCCGCGGCGGGCAATCAGGAGGCGTGGGACCTGCTGGAGGCGCAGAAGGTGCTCGCCGCGGAGGGCCAGAAGTTCAACATGGCCTACCTGCAGCTCCAGAACGAGATGCAGAAGGAGAGCCGCGAGCACACCGCCGTCTCCAACATCATGAAGGTCCGCCACGACTCCGCGAAGGCGGCCATCAACAACATCCGCTGAGGAGCGACACCAGCCATGGCCATGGACACGTTGGGGCCGGTGGGAGGAGTGGGCGCGTCGCCCGCGGTGGAGCCCAGCCGGGAGCGATTCAGCAAGGTGTTGGATGAGGTGACGGGGCCCGCGAAGAGCCCTGGGGTTCCGGTGGCCACGGAGGGGCCTTCGAAGCCCGCGCCCACGGCGGCGCCGCGGGGTGTCTCCCGGGCCGAGGGCGTGGGCCCCGCCGCGCCGGGCTGCGCGGACGTGAAGCCGGGCACCCGGGTGGACTCGGTGCAGGCGGCGCGAGCGCAGCAGGCGGCGCAGGTGCTGGACAGGGTGGGGCAGGCGCAGAAGCGGTTGGACCACATCCTTCAGCTGGCGCAGTCCGGCCGCAGCTTCACGCCCGCGGAGTTGCTCGCGTTGCAGGCCCATGTCTACCGGGCGAGCCAGGAGCTCGACCTCGCCGGCAAGGTCGTCGAGAAGGCGACCGGCGGCGTCAAGCAGGTCCTCCAGACCCAGGTTTGAGGAGCACCCGATGCATTCGCTTTTCCGTCGCGCTGTCTTCGTCCTCCTGCTCGTGAGCGTCACGGCCTGCCGCGAGCGCATCCAGCATGGCCTGGATGAGCGGCAGGCCAACGAGCTTCAATCCGTGCTCGTCGAGCGAGGGCTCGACGCGCGCAAGGTCCCCGAGGCGGGCAAGAAGCCCGCGTGGTCCATCGAGGTGGCGGATGAGCACGCCTCGGACGCGGTCCGCATCCTGTCGGAGCTCGGGTTGCCCAGGCCGAAGGAGGAGGTGGGGTGTGACGTCTTCGGCGGAGGCGGGCTGGTGCGCACGCCGTTGGAGGAGAGCGTCTGCCGCGTGAGGGTGATGGAGCGGAGCCTGGAGAAGACGCTCCAGTCGGTGGAGGGGGTGCTGCTGGCGCGCGTCCACCTGGTGGTGCCCGCGCCGCCGAGAGTGGGACAGGCCCCGGGTCCATCCAAGGCGTCGGCCATGCTTCGCGTGGCGCCGGGCAATGCGGCACGGGTGCGGCAATCCTCCGAGACGTTGAAGGTCCTCCTCTCGGGGGGGGTGGAGGGCCTGTCGCCGGAAGCCGTCTCGCTGTTGGTGGACGAGGTCTCCACCCGAGTAGAGGCTCCGACGGGGGTGGGCGTGTCGCCGCTGACCCGACTGCGAGCCCTCCTGGCGGTGCTGGGCCTCATGGTGACGGGCCTGTCGGTGGCGCTGGTGCTGGTGACGCTCCGGATGCGGCACTACCGCGACCGGCCGCCGACTCCGTCCGCGTCGCCTGGACCCGCGCGGCCCGTGTTGTCACCCGGACCGGCGCGGAAGGTGGCGTGAACGGTCCATGGAGCGCGAACGCATGGAGGTGACACGCGTGGGGCGCAAGCCCCGGCCCGGCCGGAGCTCCGCGTCCGTCAAGGCGGCCGCGCCGACCGAGGAGGTGCCCCGTCTCGTGGGCCCCTTGCCGATTCCACTCGAACGCCTCGCGCTCGTCGCGTGGGTGCTGGGGCGGGAGCGGGCGGGCGCCTTGCTGGGCGAACTGGGCGAGGAATCCGCGGTCCGTGCGCGGGAGCACCTCCAGCGGCTGTCCGCGCTGCCCTCCGCGCAGCGGCAGGCGAAGGTGGCGGTGGAGTTCGGAGAGCGAGCTGATGCCGCTGCCCGGTTGCGGCGCCTCATGACTGACGCGCCTCCCATGCTTCGCCGGGAAATCTTCCGGCGCCTGCCGCCGTACCACCGGACCTTGTTTCCCGATGCGAGTCTGGCGCCGCAGGCGTCAGAGGCGCCTCCCGCGCTGGAGGCGCTGGCCGAGCGCCTGATTCGCGAGGCCACGCGCTGAGTCTGTCCGCGGCGCCGTCCCGGCCCGCGTACCCGGCGTCCCGCGCGCGGATGCCATGCCCTCCCAACCCCGCGACTCCACGAACCCGGCCCCTGGCGGAGGGCCTGCACAGGTGGGGTGCGTCCCGATGCAGCAGCGGAGCCATGGATGAAGACCCGTATCGAACACGCCTCAAGCCGGAAGGTCCGCCCCTTGCGCCGCTTGGGAAGGCGCCGGCTGACTCGGGCGCACCTCGTGCTCGCGGAGCGGCCCCAGGCCGCGAGCCTCGGGCGGAGTGCGCTAGAGGCGGTGACGACGGCCCTGACGCGCGAGCTCGGCTGTTCGGTGCACGCGGAGGCCCGCATCCTGGAGTCGGTCGTCTCACCGTCGGCCGGACTGGGCGAGCCCGCGATTTTCGCGCTGCTGGAGCTGTCGGCGGTGGGGGGCACGGCGGTGTTGGAGCTGGAGCCCGCGCTCGCTTTCATGGGGCTGGAGCGCATCGCTGGCGCGGGGCAGCGGCCCGGCGTGGTGACGGAGTTGGCCCGGTTGGAAGAGGCGACGCTGGCCTATGTCCTGCTGGTCGCGCTCTCCGCGGTGCGGGCGGCGGGCGGGGCAGCTCCGTGGCTGGGGCCGCGGCTCGCGGGCGTGACGATGTCCAGGTCGGACGTGGTGGCGCGCCTGGACCCACGCGAGCCGCTGGTGGGCATCGAGCTGATGGTGACGGTGGCCGAGTCGCGCGCGGGCGCGCGGCTGCTGCTGCCGGCACAGGTGGTCCAGACGGTGTTCCAGGCGCTTCCGGTGGAGCGGGCGTCGGGCATCTCGGCAGAGGTGCTGGCCGCCTCGCTGGAGGCCCGGTGTCTCGTAGGCCAGACGCCGCTGCCCGCGAACGCGGTGGACGCGCTCGTGGAGGGGGACGTCGTCGTCTTCGAAGGCGTGCGCAAGCAGTCCGGCCAGCTCTTCGGGCCGGGGCGGCTGGTGACGCGCGGATTCGCGCTCTCGGGAGACTTCCTCGCCGAGGGCTTTTCACTGACCCGCGCGCAGGGGCGCGGGATTCCCCAGGAGTCGGACATGGTGGCCGTGAACAAGCAGGAGGAGGGCATGCCTCCGCTACCCGTGGATGTGGAAATCGAGCTGACGCGGGTGATGATTCCCCTGTCGGAGCTCGCGGCGCTCAAGCCGGGCGCGCTGCTCCCCCTGCACATCAACGCCAGTGAGCCGGTGGTGCTGCGCGTGGGAGACCGCGCGGTGGCCCGCGCCGAGTTGGTGGAAATCGAGGGCGAGGTCGGCGCCCGCGTCCTGGCGTTGCTGCCGTGAGTCCCGTCATGAATGCACAGCGTCTCGTACATTCGCCGCGCGCGCGCTTGCTGTTGGCGGGGGCATTGGTGCTCGGATTGGCGGTGCTGGGCCCGGTGGCTGGGGTGTCCACCACGGTGGCCGCGCGGTGGCTGCTGGGCGTCGTGGCGCTGGCCGTGCTGGGGTGGTGGTTGCACCGGCGGGGCGCCGTCGTCACGGGCGCAGCCACGGCGCCACGGCTGACGGTCGTGTCGCGAGCGGGGCTGTCGCAGCGGTGTGGTGTGGCGCTCGTGGAGGTGGATGGGCGCGGCTACCTGGTGGCCTTTGGTGACGCGTTCGCGGAGATTCGCGAGACGGCATCACCGGCGCCGGAGTTCGGCCGTGTCCTGGCGCAGGCCCGGCGGCCCATGCCCACGCCTCGCACGATTCGGGGCAGGAGGGAGGGGCCATGAGCCACGGCTTGCTGGGAGCGCTCCTGCTGGTTCCCGCCGTGGCCGCCGCGGCGGAGAGCTCGCTGGCGCGGATGTCGTACGCGGGCAGTCCCCTGTCGATGATGGGCATGCTCGCGGTGATGTCACTGCTGCCGTTCGCGGTGCTGATGCTGACGAGCTTCTCGAAGATTGCCGTCGTGTTGTCGCTGGCCCGCTCGGCCATGGGCACGCAGCAGGCGCCGCCCACCATCGTGCTGACGGGCCTGGCGGCGGTGCTCACCGGGCACATCATGGCCCCGGTGATGGAGCGCATGTACGACGCGGGGCAGGTGGCCTACGCCGAGGTTGCGTCGGGCTCCGGCGCGGAGATGCTCTCCGCGGCGAGCCGGGTGTCGGAGCCGCTGCGCGCCTTCCTTGTCAAACACGGGAGCGCTGAGGAACGAGCGCGCTTCGTGGACCTGGCGCGCGAGCTGCGGCCGGTGGCGGAGATGGACGCGGTGCGGGAGACGGACCTCTTCGTCGTCATTCCGGCCTTCGTCATCACCGAGCTGAAGGAAGCCTTTCAGATTGGCTTCCTCGTCTTCCTCCCGTTCCTCGTGCTGGACATGGTGATTGCCAACGTGCTGCTCGCGTTGGGCATGCAGACGCTGTCACCCAGTCAGGTGAGCCTGCCCTTCAAGATTCTCCTCTTCGTCGCCGTGGATGGCTGGTCGCTGCTCGCGCGGGGCCTCATCCTCGGCTACCGGTGACGCCATGACTCAGGACGTCTTCCTCACCCTGGGACGTGAGGCCCTGCTGTTGATGGTGATGGCGTCGCTGCCGCCGATTGGCGCGAGCCTGGTGGTGGGGTTCTTGTCGAGCCTCTTCCAGGCCACCACCCAGCTTCAGGAGTCCACGCTGTCGGTGGTGCCCAAGCTGTGCGCGGCGGTCCTGGCGCTGGTCCTCGCCGGGCCCTGGATTGCCGGGCAGCTCACGCGGTTCACCCACCAGCTCCTGATGCTCATCTCCGAGGTCGCGGCATGAACCTGGAGCCGCTTCGCGCGTGGCTCGAGTCACTGGGGCCGGACATCGTCGTGGTGGCGCTGTGTGCCGCGCGGCTGCTGCCCATGACGTTCCTGTGTCCGCTGCTGGGCGGGCAGGCCACGCCGACGACGGTCCGACTGGCCTTGGTGCTGTCCCTGTCGCTCTTCCTCCGGGTGGAGGCGGGCGTGGCACTCGAGGCGCCCGTGACGTCCTCGGTGGTCCTGGGAGGCCTGGTGATTCGCGAGCTGCTCTACGGCACGTCCGTGGGGCTGGTCGCGGCACTCCCGTTCGATGCCGCGCGCATGGGGGGCCGCTTCATCGACCTGCTTCGTGGCACCTCCGCCGAGGCGAGCCTGCCCCTGGCGGGGAGTCGTGAGTCCGCGGCAGGGGAGGGGCTCTACCATCTGCTGGTGGCGCTGGTCGTCTCTGGCGGCATGTGGCCGCTCGTCACCTCCAGCGTGCTGCGCGGGTTCGGCGTGGTGAAGCTCGGCGCCTTCGTTCCCACCGAGGCGGCCACGCTGCAGGTCGTCCTGCTGGCGGGCGCGGCCATGGCCACGGGGCTGGCGGTGGGGGCACCCATCGCGGCGGCGGTGCTGACCGTGGACTGTTTCCTGGGCATGGCCTCGCGAGCGGCGCCGCAGGTGAATCTGCAGGAGGTGGGGGCGCCGCTGAAGATTCTGGGCGGGGGCGCCTTGCTGTGGCTGGGGACGGGCGTGCTGTGTGAGCGGCTGCTGGCGGGCGTGCTGTCCGTGGAAGGCGCGCTGTCGCTGCTGGGGGAGGTGGCGCGGTGAGTGGGGAGAAGTCGGAGAAGCCCAGCGCGAAGCGCCTTCGTGAAGCACGGCGCAAGGGACAGCTTCCCCGCAGCCGTTTGCTGAACGCCAGCGCGGTGACGGCGGGTGGCTTGTTCGGGCTCACGGCGGCCGCTCCTGTGGGCATGGCGAGGCTCCAGGCCTGGGCCGAGCACCTCTTCCTGGGACAGCAGGACCTTGGGGCGTGGCAGGAAGGACTCTGGATTGCCGCGCGCTTCTGTGGCCCGGTGCTGGGAGGCGCGTTCGCCGCTGCGTTGCTCGTGTCCGTGGCCACGGTGGGCCTGGATGCCGACCTCCAGCATGTTGCGCCGAAGCTGGAGCGCATCAGTCTCGTGGCGGGCGTGCAGCGGCTCTTCAGCTGGCGCCCCTGGGTGGAGCTGGCGAAGACGCTGCTGATTGTCTGCCTCGTAGGGGCGCTCGTCTGGAGCGATTCGGAGGAGGCCGCCCCGGATGCGATGAAGACCGCGTGGCTGGGTGGTACGGAGGGCCTGCGCCTGGTGGTCGCGCACGTGTCCGGGCTCGCGAGCCGGCTGGCCTGTCTGATGGTGGTGCTGGGCGTGGGGGACTACGCGCTGGCCTGGCGGCGCCACATCAAGGACCTGATGATGACTCGCGAGGAGCTGAAGCGCGAGTACAAGGAGAGCGAGGGCGACCCGAGGCACAAGGGCCAGCGGAAGGCCCTGCATCGTCAGCTCGCGCAGGGCGGTGCGGCACGTGGGGTGCAAAAGGCGACCGCCGTGGTCGTCAACCCCACGCACATCGCGGTCGCGCTCCGCTACGACGTCGACGAATGTGAGGCGCCCTACCTCGTGGCGAAGGCCCGGGAAGGGGATGCGCTCGCCCTGCGGGAGCAGGCACGCCGGCTCGGCATTCCGGTGGTGCGGGACATTCCCCTGGCACGCAGCCTCATCCACTACGACGTGGGCGAGCCCATTCCGGAGGAGCTGTACCAGGCGGCGGCGGTCGTCCTGCGCACGGCGATGGAAGCGCGGGAGTTGGACGGCCATCCACGGAGACAGACGTCATGAACCCCCTCATGAAGGTATTGCTGAAGGCCCGAAGCTCCTCGGACGTGGTGCTGGCGGTCGCCATGGCCGCGATTCTGGGCGCGCTCATCATCCCCTTGCCCGCGTGGCTCCTGGACGCGGGGCTCGCCGTCAACCTGGCGGCGGCGGTGGCCCTGCTGGTGTCCGCGCTGCGTGCTCGGGACGCGTTGCAGGTGACGTCGTTCCCCACGCTGTTGCTGTTCACCACGCTGTTCCGGCTGGCGCTCAACGTGTCCTCCACCCGGCTCGCGCTCGCGGAGGGGCACGCGGGAGCCGTCATCGAGGCCTTCGGCGAGTTCGTCGTCCGAGGCGACTACGTGGTGGGCACGGTGGTGTTCGCCATCCTCACGCTGGTGCAGTTGCTGGTCGTCACCAAGGGCGCGGAGCGTGTGGCGGAGGTGTCCGCGAGGTTCACGCTGGACGCGATGCCCGGCAAGCAGATGTCCATCGACGCGGACCTGCGCGCGGGCGCCATCGACCAGACGCAAGCCCGACGTCGACGGCGTGACCTGGAGCGCGAGTCACAGATGTTCGGCGCCATGGACGGCGCGATGAAGTTCGTGAAGGGTGACGTGATTGCGGGCCTGGTCATCGTCGCGGTGAACCTGCTCGGAGGAACCGTCATTGGGGTGCTGCAGGGCGGCATGCCCCTGGCCGAGGCGGCGTCGACCTTCGCGCTCATCGCGATTGGTGACGGGCTGGTGTCCCAGGTCCCCTCGCTGTGCATCGCCGTGGCCGCGGGCCTCGTCGTCACCCGGGTCGCCTCGGAGAAGGAGGACGACACGCTGGGGGCGGAGATTGGCGCCCAGTTCTTCGGAGAGGCGCGGACGCTCTGGGTGGTGGCGGGCCTGTGTGTCGCGCTGGCCCTCATGCCGGGAATGCCGCACGTGACGTTCCTGCTGCTGGCGGGAGGTCTGGGCGGGCTGGGCCACGTGCTGAGCCGGCCGGGTGTTTCGAAGGTCGAAGAGAAGGCCGGCGCGCCCGCGGAAGGCGTGGCGCCTGGCGCGGCGGGGGCGCCACCGGAGAGTGCCTCGTCGCCCGTGGGGGTCTCCCCGCTCACGCTGGACCTGGCGCTGGACCTGACGGTGCTGGCGGAAGCGGAGGGCTCCGCCTTCGTCCACAAGACGTTGAACGGCGTGCGGGATGAGCTGTTCTTCGAGCTGGGGGTTCGGGTGCCAGGCCTCCGGGTGCGCACGCAGGCCGCCTACCTGGGCCCGGGTGAGTACCGCGTCCTGGTGGATGAAGTCCCGGCGGGCGGAGGGCAGGTGCTGCCCGAGGCGCTCTACGCGCTGGCGCCTCCGGACGAGCTGGCATTCCTTCAGGTGAGCGCGGAGGCCGCGACGGAGCCCTCGAGTGGGAAGGTCATCAGCCGCATTCCAGAGTCGGCTCGCGTCCTCCTGGAGACGGCGCAAGTGCCGCTGCGGCGTCCGGGGGAGCTGGTCGCGGACCACGTGCGCGCCATCCTGCGGGTCCGCGCCGCGGACCTGCTGGGGCTGCAGGACGTCCAGGGACTGCTGGAGGGACTGGAGACGCAGGCGCCCGTGCTCGTGAAGGAGGCGCTGCAGAAGGTGCCGCTGCCGCTGCTCACGGACGTGCTGCGCAAGCTGCTCCAAGAGGGCGTCAGCATCCGGGACTTGCGAGCCATCCTGGAGGCGCTGGTGTCGCCGACGACGGAAGGGGATGCCGTCGCGCTCGCGGAGCGCTGCCGGCAGGCGCTGCGGCGTTACCTCAGCCACAAGTTCGCGCCCACCGGGCCGCTGTATGCGTACCTCGTGGACCCGGAGGTGGAAGAGGTGCTGCGCGGCATGGGCCCGCGAGGGCTGGCGCCCGACCCGGAGCGGGTGGCGGAAATCCTCGAAGGCGTGCGTCAGGTGGCCACCGAGGGACGGGCCGTGCTGCTCACCGCTCCGGATGTCCGGCGGCCCCTGCGCAGGCTGTGCGAGGGCGCGTTCCCGGAGGTCGCGGTGCTCACCTATGGCGAGCTGGACGGAGCCCTGCAGATTCGCCCCATCGGCCGGCTGTCACCGGTGGCGGTGGGGCGCTGACGGAGGTGGGCCTAGAGCCCCGTTCCCGTGTTGCCCGGTCCCTTGCTTTCGGGAAGCGAGGGCAGCTCCGTCTGGGCCTGCTGAGGCGCCGGACGGTTGACGCGGTCGCGCAGCTCCTTGCCCGTGCGGAAGAGCAGGCCGCGCTTGGGCTTCACCGGGATGACCTGACCCGTCTTCGGGTTGCGGCCCTGGTAGCCCTGGTAGTTCTTCACGTGAAAGGCACCGAGCCCGCGAATCTCGATGTTCTCTCCGCGGCAGAGGGCATCCTTCATCGACTCGAAAATCGTCTCGACGGTGGCCTCAGCCTGCTTCTGCGTCACGCCCCTCTTGGCCACGAGGATGTTGATCAGATCGGACTTGAGCATCGGACGCTCCCGCAAACCCGGTGACCCCTTGGAAACAGGGCGCTCTGGCCCGTGGTCGAATCCTGAAAACATAACAGAACACTTCCTTCGTGCAAGCAGGGTGAGCTTCCAACCACCCAGAACCTCTACGGATTTCCCCCCGCGGCCACCCTGGGCGGTGGTGCGGGAGCTGGCTCGGCCAGTCCTGGGCGGAGCGGCACCACCAGGTCCAGCCATCGGGTGCGACGTAGCAGGTCGACACCGGCGCAGTCAGCTGCCTGGAAGAGGGGTTCCATCTGTTCGAAGCCAAGCGCCCGTGGCCCGCTCCAGCCCTCCGCGCCGCCGGTGAGCATCACACCGTGCACGGCAAGCGTGGTGTCCGCCAGCGTGAGGGCAGCCGGGTCCTTCGAGGGACGCAGGCCCCCTTTGCGGAGGCGCTCCAGCAGCCCGGCGGCCACCATGCGGTCGACGACCTCGTGGACAAGCGACTCGGGGACGCGCAGCCGCGTCGCCAGCTCACGGGGCGAGGGAGGCTGCAGTCCGTCCACCCAGGCCAGGGTGGCCTCCTGGGCGACGCGGGCGGCGACCAGCTCGTGCGCGCGCGGGTGGCTCCCAAAGGCGAAGAGGGAGTGCCGGAAGGCGGTGTGTTCCACGGCATAGGAGAGCCGGGCGCCAAAGAGCACCAGCAGCCAGCTCACGTAGACCCAGGCCAGGAACAACGGGAGCGCGCCAAGCGAGCCGTAGAGGGGGTTGTACTGGAAGCTGCGCTCCGCGAACGCGGCGTACACCTGCTTGGCGAACGTCCACCCCAGGCCGGCCACCAGTCCTCCGGCGAGCGCGGACCGGACGCGGACATGCGCATAGGGCGTCCAGTAGTAGAGCAGCGTGAGGCTCGTCACCGTGACGAGCGTGGTGCCCAGCAGGATGAAGGCGTTGGCGTAGGGCGCGTGGCTCTGCAGGAAGACGCGGACCTTGCCCGTTCCGGAGAAGGACAGCGCGAGGAAGAAGGGCCCCACGAGCAGGAGGCCCGAGTAGATGAGCAGCCGGATGCGCCACGGCCGCTGCCGCCGGATGCCCCACAGCTCGTTGACGGCGCCGTCGAGCTGCCGCAACAGCGAGCCGGCGGACAGCAGCACCGCCAGGAAGCCCACGCTGCCCATGGCGACGGTGTGCGTGGGGTTCAGGAAGCGGTCGAGGAACTGGGAGGACTTGCCGCGGACCCCGGGGTTGAGCACCTCGCTGACGACGAAGCGCAGCTTCTCCTTGAACTCCTCCTGGTGGAAGGCGGTCAGCAGCACCAGCGCCACCGTCAGGAGGGGCACCAGGGAGAACATGCTGACGTAGGTCAGCGCTGCGGCCCGGAGCCGGAGGTTCTCCCCGCGGAAGCCCTGGGCCACCGTCTTCGCGGCCAGGAAGGTGTCCGTCGCGAACAGCCCCACGGGCGTGTGCTGCACGGGCGCCCAGAGCCGGGTGGCCTGGGCGGACAGCCGCTCACGGAGGTGACGGAGCCAGGGCAGGGGCGTCAGCTTCACCAGTTCCCTCACGAGGCCCGGCCGCGCCAGGCGCGGGCCTGACCAAGGCGGAGGGAGCGTGGCCCCAGGTGGGGCGATACGTGCTCGGAGCGTGAGGACATCATCCGTGTGACATGGCTGGCCCGTGAGGCGGGAGCCGCCTTGGGACATAGACGCTCACGCTAGCGAATCCACGGCCGCCAGGGCCAGCCCACCCCGGTTCGAGGTAGCTGGCCAGCGTACACAAGCCGACACGGTGCGGGGCTTCGTGTGCACCGGCCAGCGACTTCCGCCAGGCCCCGCCGCCGGCTCCCAGCCCCGTCCATGAATCCACAGGGAGGGCAGGGCGCCGACGACTGACTCGGCGGAAGGAGAACTCAGGTCGTGCCGCCCGAAGGCTCCGAACCACCACCCGAGGACGGAGGCGTCGAGCCACCAGCGCTCTCGCCTCCACCGGACGCGTTCTGCGAGCCGCCGCGCTCTCCACGCCGCTCGCCGCGCTCGGAGCGTTCACCCCGCTCGCCGCCGCGCTCGGAGCGCTCGCCGCCGCGCTCGGAGCGCTCGCCACCGCGCTCGGAGCGTTCGCCGCCGCGCTCGGAGCGCTCACCGCCCCGCTCGCCACCCCGGGGACGCTCTCCTCCCCCACGACCCTCGCGGCGGCCCTCGCGACGGTCTCCGCCGCGCTCACCGCGCTCGGAGCGCTCGCCGCCGCGCTCACCGCCCCGGTCCCTGCCACCGCCGCTGCCACCACCACCGCCGCGGCGGCCCTGCTCCTGGCGGCCGTAGCCTCCGCCATTGCTGTCGGGCTTGCGCTGCTGCATGGCCAGTTCGCCATCACCCGAGCCGGGCGACGAGGCCACCTTGTGCTCCGGGCCGGAGGCCGAGCGTCCGTAGATGTCGTACTGCTCGCGGTGGTAGTTCTGCTGCGCCTTGACCTGGATGGACTTGTTGTACCGGTCCATCAGGTGCCGCAGCTCGTTGCGCTCCTCGCCCTGGAGCAGGCGCGCCACTTCCGCGTTGCAGTTGATGACCAGCGTGGAGTCCTTGTAGCCCGGCGCCTCGCGGCGAATCTCCCGGAAGATTTCGTAGGCCACGGTGGTGGCCGTCTTCACGAAGCCGTTGCCGTCGCAGTACGGGCAGTCCTCGTGGAGCATGCGGCCAATGGACTCGCGCACGCGCTTGCGCGTCATCTCCACGAGGCCCAGCTCGGAGATGCGCAGCACGTTCGTCTTGGCCTTGTCGCGACCCAGCGCTTCCTGCAGCGCCTTGAAGACCTTGTCGCGGTTCTGCGCCTTCTCCATGTCGATGAAGTCGCAGATGATGATGCCGCCGATGTTGCGCAGCCGGAGCTGGTAGACAATCTCCTTGGCCGCCTCGACGTTGATCTTGGTGATGGTCTCCTCGAGGCTCTTCTTGCCGACGTAGCGGCCCGAGTTGACGTCGATGGCGGTGAGCGCCTCGGCCTGGTCGATGATGAGGTAGCCGCCGCTCTTCAGCCACACCTTGCGCTGGGTGGCGCGCTGGAGCTCCTGCTCGATGCCGTACGCGTCGAAGACGGTGTCGTCGCCCTCGTGCAGCGCCACCCTGTCTCGCAGCGCGGGGTCCTGCGCGGTGACGAAGCCGAGGATGCGCTCGTACTCCTCGCGGTCATCGACGACGAGCTTCTCCACGTCGTGCGCGAAGAGGTCGCGCGTGGCGCGCAGGATGAGGTCCAGGTCGGGGTGCAGCAGGCCGGGGCCGCCGCGCTTCTCGTTCTTGCGCACCACCTGGTTCCACACCTCGATGAGGAACCGGATGTCGCTCTCGAGCTTCTCCTGCGGCACGTTCTCCGCGACGGTGCGGACGATGAAGCCCGTCCCGGGCGGGCGCAGGCGGTCCACGACTTCACGCAGACGCCGGCGCTCCTTCTCGTTGGAGATGCGGCGGCTGATGCCCACGTGGTCCACCGTGGGCATGAACACCAGGTGACGGCCGGGGATGGAGATGTGCGAGGTGAGCCGCGCGCCCTTGGTGCCGATGGGGTCCTTGGAAATCTGGACGACGACTTCCTGGCCCACCTTCAGCAGGTCCTCAATCTTGTCGGTGCGGCGCGGCTTGACCTTCTCCTTGTCGTCGTCGCGCTTGTCGCCCCGGCGCTTCTCCTCCTGCGGCCTGCGGCCCTTTTCCTTCTCGCCGCGCTCCTTCTCCCGGCTCCGGGGCTCACGCGCCTCACGGGCCTCGCGCGGCGTGCGGCGCTCGCCGGAGACCTCGGAGGGCTTCGCCGCCTGGGCGCCCTCCGCGGCGGGCGAGGGGATGATGTCTCCCAGCGCGGCGGCCGAGGGGGGAGGGGGCTCGACGGGAAGGCTGGTGGCCTCGCCCTCGGCCACTTCCACGGCCGCTTCAGCGGGCGTCTCCACCACGACCGCGGCGGGCTCGGACGCCGCGGCCACGGCCAGCGCCGCCTCGGGAGACTCCACCTGCGCGGCCGGCTCCACGGCGGCCTCGGTCACCTGCGGCTCGGCGGATGGCGCGGTCACGGCCTCGCCACTCACCGGTGCAGGCGCCGCCTCCACGGGCGTCGCCGTGGACGGCTCGACCGCGACAATCTGCTCGGGCGTGACGGGCTGCGCGGCCGTCTCGGCGGCCACCCCTGCCTCCGCCCCGGCTGCCGGCGCTTCCTCCGCGGGCGCCGCCGGTGTCTCCGCGTCCGGCGGCGTCACAGACGGGGCGTTGGCGGCCAGCTCCAGGGCGGTGTCGCGCGGCAGCGACTCGGTGGACGCCGCGGCGGGCTCGACGTGGGCGTCCTCCGGCTCCGACGCCACGTGACGGGGCGCGTGCCGGGCGGCGGCCTCCGCGGCCTCGGCCTCGGATTCGTCCGGGACGTCCGGCGCATCCTCGTGTTCGCCTTCGGTCAGCTCGAACTGCGCGCGCGCGAAGTCGGGGTCGTAGACGACGTCACTGACATAGAGGAACGCCGCCTTCTCCAGGCCAATGTCCACGAAGGCGGCCTGCATGCCGGGGAGCACCCGGACGACGCGACCCTTGTAGATGTTCCCGACGACGCCCTTGTCCTTCTTACGCTCGAGGTAGAACTCCGCGATGTGTCCGCCCTCGACGAGCGCGACGCGCGTCTCTCGACCCGCGGCGTTGATGACCAGGATGCTGCTCATGGATGAATCCTGCTGGCGCGCGCGGTAGGGCGGACCTCACCGGACGGGCGGCGGCGAGACGCCGCGCCTCCGAGCGCGCTGCGAAGGGAGAGGCGGCCTCTGGCGGACCTACAGCGAGCGCCACCGACCCGGGCATGCCGGGCACGGCTGGGGGCGCGCTGTCGAGGACCGAGGGGACCACCGCCTGCTCCTCCGAGTTCATTGGCGCCCCGCATTGCGACCGGCACCGTGCCGGGCGAGGCCTTGTCTTCACAACGCGTTCGAGCTTCCCCACGACGCGCGTGCCGCCCGCTCTTCTATCCACACCCGGTCGGTGCCCATCGTGGGCCACCTTGGGGGGGCGACTGGAGCCTCGGTGCGGCTGACGCGGCCAGAGGAGCCGGGAACGCAACCCGTCAAAATCCCTACCAGACGTTGACCCCCGACAACGCGGGGCGTCACACAACCGTCCAGAAACACGAGGAGTTTTTCACGGCCCCCCGGGTGTGTAAAGCCGAGAAACGGCATCCATCCACTGTCGGGCAGATGCCGGGCGGCAACCCGGCAGGGCGTCAGGCCTGGGCAGGGGCTTGCTTGCGCTCCCCTGGCTTGTCCAGTCGCCCTCGGGGCCGCCTCACCAGCCGGAGACCTGTCCAGGTGGCGTCGATGGTGCAGATTTTGTTGTCCACCAGACCGATGTCCAGGGCCGCATGGCGGACGAAGTCCTCGGTGAGGCCCCGGCGGGCGTTTTCGCCTCCCGGCCAGCACACCCAGATGCCGCCGGTGAGGGCCATGGCGCGGGCCAGGGCCGGCAGCCGCTGCACCAGCTCCTGCGGGTCCTGGGTGAAGAAGAGGATGACATCCAGGCCCGTCACCGCGGTGATGAGGAACTCCACCCCATCCGGCAGCGGGTTGAGCTTCTGCACGAAGCCCCGCGGCGGGTTGATGACGGAGACCTTGGACCCGGCCCGGATGCCCAGCATGGCCGGAAGGGAGGCCAGCGCGTAGGGCGTCATGACGTGCGCTCCACATTGAATTGACTGAACTCGCCGGTGGCCTCGCCGTCCGTGCACTGCACGCCCGAAACCCGGGCCTGCGTCGGACCGTGATGACACCAGCGGATGAATTCCTCGAGCACGGCGGGCTCCCCTTCCACGACGGCCTCCACGGCCCCGTCCGGCCGGTTGCGCACCCAGCCTGTCAGACCCAGGCGTGTCGCTTCAACGCGGGCGCTCTCCCGGAAGAACACGCCCTGCACCTTGCCTTCGATGCGCAGCGAGGCTCGCCGCGTGCCACTCATGGACCGCCCCATCCTCTAGGCGTTCGGCTGCAGCATCTGCAGGAACGCCTGCTCGTCCAGGATTCTTACCCCGAGTTCCTGGGCCTTCTTCAGCTTGCTGCCCGCATCCTCGCCGGCCACGACGAAATCGGTCTTGCGCGAGACACTTCCGGCGACCTTGCCGCCCCGGCGCTCGACCTCTTCCTTGGCCTGCTCCCGCGTCATACCTGTCATCGCGCCGGTGAGCACCACCGACTTGCCCACGAAGGGGCCTCCCGTGGCGACCTGAGGCGCCGCGGGCGTGACACCCGCCGCCAGCAGCGCGCGGATGGCCTCCTGGTTCTGGGGCTCCTGGAAGAAGGTGTGGATGACCTGGGCCATGATGGGACCGACGTCCTTTACCCGGGAGATGTCCTCCAGGCTGGCACCAAAGAGCTTCTCCGACTGAGGGAAGGCCTCCGCCAGCGCCTTGGCGGTGGCGTCACCGACGTGACGGATGCCCAGGGCATAGAGGAAGCGGCGCTGCGTGGTCTGCTTGGAGCGCTCCAGTGACGCGACGAGGTTGTCCGCGCTCTTGTCGCCCATGCGCTCCAGCGTCAGCAGGTTCTCCTTGGTGAGCGCGTAGAGGTCCGCGAACGCCTTCACCCTGCCGGTGGCCACCAGCTGCGCGGCCAGCTTGTCGCCCAGCCCTTCGATGTCCATGGCCAGGCGGCTGGCGAAGTGGCGGATCTTCTCCACCAGTTGTGCGGGGCACGAGGCGCCCGTGCAGCGGATGATGGCGCCGTCCTCGTCCTTCGTCGCCACCGCGTCGCAGACGGGGCAGTGCTTGGGGAATTCGAAGGGGGCGGAGTCCGCGGGGCGCCTGGACAGCACGACGGAGACGATTTCCGGAATCACGTCACCGGCGCGGCGCACGAAGACGGTGTCGCCCTTGCGCACGTCCTTGCGGCGCAGCTCGTCCTCGTTGTGCAGCGTGGCGCGCGCCACCGTGACGCCGCCCACCTTCACCGGCTTGAGGTGCGCCACCGGCGTCAGCGCGCCCGTGCGGCCCACCTGGATGCCGATGTCCATCACCTCCGTGGACTCCTCCTCCGGCGGGAACTTGTAGGCCACCGCCCAGCGGGGGCTCTTGGAGACCTGGCCCAGGCGCTTGCGCTGGTCCTCGTCATCCACCTTCACCACCATGCCGTCCACCTCGAAGGGCAGCTCGTGGCGGCCCTTGAGGGAGGCGTCATAGGCCTCGCGCACGCCCTCCAGGCCGTCGGCGCGGCGGTACTGGTTGATGGGCAGGCCCAGCGTCTTGAGGTACTCCAGCTTCTCGATGTGCGTCTTGAAGCCGGGAACGCCTTCGCCCGGGACGCATTCGTAGAGGAACACGGAGAGGGGCCGCGCGGCCGTCATGCGCGGGTCCAACTGGCGCAGGCTGCCGGCGGCGGCGTTGCGCGGGTTGGCGAAGAGCGGCTCGCCTTCCTCCTCGCGCTTCTCGTTGAGCTTCTGGAAGTCCTTCTTGCGGATGAAGACCTCGCCCCGCACCTCCAGCACGTCCGGCACCTTCACGCCGTCCTGGGGGAACAGCGACATGGGCAGGCTGCGGATGGTGCGCAGGTTGCCGGTGACGTCCTCTCCCGTGGCGCCGTCGCCCCGGGTGGCGCCCTGGACGAAGGCGCCCTTTTCGTAGCGCAGCGCGATGGCGAGCCCGTCCAGCTTGGGCTCACAGACATAGGTGACGGCGGGCAGCCCCACCAGCTTGCGGATGCGCTCGTCGAACTCGATGAGGCCCTGGTCCTCGAAGATGTTGGCCAGCGAGAGCATGGGCGCCCGGTGCACCACCTCGCCGAACGCCTCGGCCGCCGCGCCGCCCACGCGCTGGGTGGGCGAGTCTGGCGTCTGGAGGCTCGGATGCCGCGCCTCCAGGTCCTGCAACTCGCGCATCAACGTGTCGTATCGCGCGTCGCTGACCTCGGGCGAGTCGAGGACGTAGTAACGGTAGTTGTGGTGCGCCAGCTCACGGTGGAGCTCACGGGCTCGGGCTGCGGCTTTCTGGAAGTCGTCCACGGTTCGCGGTCCTTACTCCAAAACACGGCGCGGCGGCGCGTGCCTCGAAAGGCGGCCACTCTACGGTTCCCGACCGACAAGGTCCGGTCGCCCGCAGGCCCGCCGGCGCCTCAAGTCCGGGGCAGGGGACTGCGGAAGGCCCGCACGGCCGGCTTGGAAATGGGGGCCCGGGGGCGGCGTGTTGCTCAGCTGGAAGCGACGCAACCGTGGCCCTCAAGATGCCTTGACAGGCCAGGAGGGGGTCAATAACGTCCCTCGCGGTTCATGGCGCAGGCGTATCCGACGGCGCCGACTCTTCTCCCAACCACAAGGCTCACGCCCGCGCAGTCCCTTCCTGGGATTCCGGCGGGGCCGTCCTCCTGGAAGGTGCTTCCGAGGGCTGCGCGGACGTCTCCCCCCGCCATTCCACCTGTCCGAGTCCTCGGGCGCATCATTCCTCCCCAAGCGTTACAGACATGCGTAAAGCCCGTACTTCGAGAGAGAAGGCCGCTGACACCGAGGTCGCCGTCGAGGCGGACACGGAGAAGCCCCGCCGCAAGCGCGCAGCGAAGACGGTGGAGCGGGACGAGGCCGAAAAGCCCGCCCCGCGCGCCCGTCGCAGCGCTGCCCGCCGCGACGACGAGCCTGGCGCCGAGGCCGAGGAGGCCCCCGCCGAGCCGCCCCGTCCGGTGCTCACCCCCATCTCCCGCCCGGTGCGGGACGACGACCTCCAGGAGGCCCGCATCTCCGGCGAGGCCGAAGAGCCGGCCGCCACCCTGCCGCCTCCTCCGGAGCCGCCCGAGGCCCCCGCCATCACGGAAGTCACCCGCGACGGCGAGCCCATGCAGGTCATCAAGCTCAATGACCTGAAGCGGATGAAGATCACCGACCTCTCGAAGATGGCCCAGGACGTGGGCGTCGAGGGGTACCAGGGCCTGAAGAAGCAGGACCTCATCTTCGCGCTGCTGGGCGGCATCGCCGACAAGCGCTTCGAGGTCCACGCGGAAGGCGTGATGGAGCTGCTCAGCGACGGCTTCGGCTTCCTGCGCAGCGCGGACAGCGACTACCAGCCCAGCCCGGACGACATCTACGTGTCCCCGTCGCAGGTGCGCCGCTTCAACCTGCGCCCCGGCGACACGGTGACGGGCCCCATCCGCCAGCCCCGCGAGGGCGAGCGCTTCTTCGCGCTCCAGAAGGTGGACAAGGTCAACTTCGCGGACCCGATGTCGGACGCGGCGCGCGACCGCATCCTGTTCGACAACCTCACGCCGCTCTATCCGACGCGCAAGCTCAAGCTGGAGCACGAGGCGTCGGAGATGACCACGCGCATCATCGACATGTTCTGCCCCATTGGCCTGGGCCAGCGCTGCCTCATCGTGGCGCCGCCGAAGGCCGGCAAGACGGTGCTGCTGCAGAACATCGCGCACGCCATCAGCCGCAACCACCCGGACGTGTACCTCATCGTGCTGCTCGTGGACGAGCGCCCGGAAGAGGTGACGGACATGGAGCGCAACGTGCGCGGCGAGGTGGTGTCCTCCACCTTCGACGAGCCCGCCACGCGCCACGTGCAGGTGGCGGAGATGGTCATCGACAAGGCCAAGCGCCTGGTCGAGCAGAAGTACGACGTCTGCATCCTGCTGGACTCCATCACCCGTCTGGCGCGCGCCTACAACACGGTGGTGCCCGCGTCCGGCAAGATTCTGTCCGGCGGCGTGGACGCCAACGCGCTCCACAAGCCCAAGCGCTTCTTCGGCGCCGCGCGCAACATCGAGGAGGGCGGGTCGCTGACCATCATCGGCACCGCGCTCATCGACACCGGCAGCCGCATGGACGAGGTCATCTTCGAGGAGTTCAAGGGCACGGGTAACTCCGAAATCGTCCTGGACCGGAAGCTGATGGAGAAGCGCATCTTCCCGACGCTGGACATCAACAAGTCCGGTACGCGCAAGGAGGAGCTGCTGCTCGGCCCGGGCGACCTGGTGCGCATCACCGCCCTGCGGCAGGTGCTCCACCCGTTCACCCCCATCGACGCGATGGAGTTCGTGCTCAAACACATGCGGCCCACCCCGTCGAATGCGGACTTCCTCGGGTCGATGAACCGGTAGAGAGTGTCCGGGCAAGGAGTGTCCATTGCTCAGACACGGACGTTTCCGCCTGCTCACCCTCGCGCTGGGGGTGACGCTGGGCGGTGGTGGAGTGGGGTGTGACGGCCTGGAGGACCTGCCGCTGGGGGACATGCCCCCGGTGTTGTCCGACCAGACGTGTTACTCGGACGACGACTGCGTGGCCAACGCGTGTTGTGGGCTGGGGACCGCCGTCACGCACGCGGACGAAGGGCCGACGTGCGGCGCCCCCTGCACCAGTGGCTGCCCGGAGGGCTCCATCGACTGCGGGCGTTGCATCCCCACCTGCCGTGAAGCGCGCTGCGCCGCCGCCTGTCAGTAGGGCTCAGGCGGCGGGCGGCTGACGTTCGACGGGCAGCGGGCCGGGCGTGGCCAGGGCCACCGCGGGCGCGGGCTGGGCCATGAGCCGCGCGTAGTCGAAGCACGCCACCAGGACGGACGCCACGGGCACCGCGAAGAGGGCGCCCACCAGCCCGAAGAGCCGCTCTCCGGCGATGAGGGAGAAGGCGACGATGACGGGGTGCAGGTGCGCCGCCTGCCCCATGATTTTGGGGTTGAGGAAGTAGGCCTCCAGCGCGTGGATGCCGATGATCCACGCCAGAATCGCCAGCCCCTTCTGGAAGCCGTCCGCCAGCGCGATGAGGACGATGGGCACCGAGCTGAGGATGGTGCCGAAAATCGGGATGAGGCTGAAGAAGGTGGCGATGGTCGCCAGCAGGAACGCGAACTTCACGCCGAACAGCAAGAGGCCGATGAACGTCAGGACGCCGTTGACGATGCAGATGGTGACCTGGCCGCGCACCACGCCGGACAGCGAGCGGTCGATGCGCTCCAGGAGCTGCCGCGCGTCGGTGGCGTACTCCGGCGGAATCAGCGTGCCGAAGTAGTGGCGGATGGCCTGCGCGTCGATGGAGAAGAACGCGGCCACCATCAGCACGAAGAAGAGCATGAAGACGCCCGCGGCCACGCTGGTGACGATGTTGCGGGACACGTTGACGATGTCGCCCAGGTTCTCCTGCACCAGGAGGGACACGCGCTTCACCGCGTCCCCCAGGAACTGCTCCAGGTCCAACGCGAAGCCGAAGGTGCCGTTGCTGCTCCCCGCGTCCGCGCCCTCCAGCGCGCGGTTGGAGAGCGCCACCGGAATGCCCCGCGTGCTGAGCCACGTCTCCGAGCGCTGCGCGAGCTCCTGGATGTGCTCCGGGGTGAGCGTGTTGGCGAACGTCACCGCCTCACGGCTGACGCGCGTCAGCTCGCGGTAGAGCTGGGGCGCCAGCGCGACGATGAAGAGGTACACGCCCACGAAGAAGCCGGCGTAGATGAGCAGCAGCGCCGCCCAGCGCGGCACCGGCCGGCCGGCCACCTTCACCCGGGAGATGCGTCCCACCAGCGGCTGCACCAGGTAGGCGATGAGCGCTGCGCCCGCGAAGGGCATCACCACCGAGCGGAAGGCCAGCAGGACCAGCGCCATGCTCAGCCACAGCGCGCCCAGGAGGAGCAGGCGCTTGCGTCGGTTGGCGGAAGTGGTGGAGTCCGAAGGCTGCGGCGACATGCCGTCTGGCTTACGGCAGTGCCTTCCCGGTGACAAGGGCCGCCATGCGAGCGCCCCGCCCGCGTCCTGGGAGGGGGATGGTGCCCGTTCAACATTTCACCGGGCCACCCGGCGGCGGCTCAGGCGCTGGGCGCCGGGAAGACGCTGAGCTTCGACTGGAGCCGCTCCAGGCAGTCGCGCATGTGCTTGCGTTTGACGCGGCCCTCGGTGGCCTCGCCCAGGCCCAGCATCTGCTCGGTGAGCCAGCGGCTGAGCAGCAGCAGGGGCAGCCGGTCGTCCGGCACCAGGCCCCGCTCCAGGTAGCGCTTGTTGCGCATGTATTCGTCGTAGGCGTCCGTCTCTCGCGCCAGCTCCCACTGGGCCAGCCGGAAGGCCTCCGTGTAGACGGCGCGGGACGGCCGGGGCCGTGGCTCCGTGAAGAGCGGCGCGAAGTGGCCCCCGGTGTCCAGGTCCAGCTCCTCGACGGGGGGGGGCCACTGCTGCAGGTCCTTGTGCAGCAGCTTCGCCACCTCCTCCAGGAGGTGCTCCAGCAGGGAAACCGGTTTGAGGTCGAAGAGGTAATCCCAGCGCGACGCCATGGCTTCTTCTCTACCTCAAATCCCGCCGTCGCCCGTGCCCGCGTCGGTGCCGCCGTCGTCCGGGCCCACGCCCTGGCAGCAGGGGGGCACCTGCGCGAAGTAGAGCGCCGACTGCGAGCAGGACACGCGGATATCGCGGCGGTAGGCGCTGCAGCCGGTGACGAAGCGGTCGCTCCCGCAGGTCGGCGGGGCCGCGGTCGCCGGGTCGCAGGCCTCCAGGGTGACGGCGCACACGGCGCGAGAGCGGAAGAAGCGCGCGTCGTTGCGGTCTCCGGGGACGACGGTGCACGTCGTGCGCTCGGTGCACTCCTGGAGGAGGGGGCCGCTGGAGCACGGGCCCACCGTGCACTCCGGCTCGCAGTTGAGCGCTTCTGTGCCGTCACAGCGGGGCGCCTGGGTGCACAAGTCCTCCGAGCACGCGGTGGTGAGCAGGGCGAGGAGCAGGGTCGGCAGGGCGAGACGGGACACGGGGGGCCTCTGTCAGGTCAGGAGAAGCGCTCGAGGAAGTTCAGCAGGATTCTACGGCCCGCGGGCGAGGGCGTGAGGCCCGCCAGCAGCTGACGGACGTGTTCGCCGGGCGCGGCGCCGCGCGCCACGGAGGCCCGCTCCAGGCCCTCCCGGCGGGCCTCGATGACGGCGCGAAGGGTGTCCACGCCGGCCTCCGGATGGAACTGCACGCCGCGCACGTTGGGGCGGAAGGCCAGCGCCTGCGCGGCCGTGTTCGCGTTGCCCGCCAGCACCCGCGCGCCGTCGGGGAGGTTCGAGACGATGTCCTCGTGCGTCGCCTGCACGGTGAAGCGCTCCGGCACGCCGTCGAAGAGCGGGTCCTGCTTGCCGGCCTCGGTGAGCGTCACCTCGACGCTGCCCGTCTCCCGCCCCTGGGGATTGCGTGAGACGCTGCCGCCATACGCATGCGCCAGGAGCTGCTGACCGAAGCACACGCCCAGCACGGGCGTGCCCCGCTCACCGGCCTCCACCATGAAGTCCGCGGCGCGCCGCATCCACGGCGCGGGCGCCGTCACCGACAGCGGCGAGCCCGTCATCATCACCGCGTCGTAGCCCTCCGCGCGCGTGGGCAGGGGTGCGCCCTGGTGCACCGGGACGACGTCGAAGCGGTAGCCGGAATGTCCAATGGTTTGCAGAAACCACCGGTCGTAGTCACCGATGGAGACGCGCACCGAGGCGGCCGCGTCACCGGCTTTCAGCAAGAGGACGTTCTTCACCGACGTAGGTTGCCGCATTGCGTTCCCATTCCTACCGTGTCGTGCCCCCGCGTGTCCGTTCCTGGCCAGTCGCAGTGGAACGCGCCCGTGTGCTTCGAGGTATCCACATGACCGGCGCCCGTTGGCTCACCTGCTCATCCATCGTCCCCAGTCTGCGCATGGCCGGGCGGCGGGTGGAGCCCTGGGCGTCAGGCGTTTCCAGCAAGAGAAGGGATTGAATCGATGCCGACCCGACCCAAGGCGAAGGTCCTGACCCACCCTGCCATGGCCCGCCGGGTTCGCGGCAAGGCGTCGCGTGCGTCCGCGCGAGGTCCGGCGGCGCGGGACGCGGCGAGCGTGGACACGCTGCGCCAGTGGCTGGACGAGAAGGGCATCCAGAAGGTGAAGGTGGGCGCGGTGGACGTCGATGGCGTCTGGCGCGGCAAGTACATCTCCCTGGAGAAGTTCCTCAGCGCCGCCAAGGGCGGCCTGGGCTTCTGCGACGTCGTCTTCGGCTGGGACTTGAGCGACGACCTGCTCGACAACACCGCGGTGACGGGCTGGCACACCGGCTACCCGGATGCCCACGCGAAGGTGGACCTGTCCACCGGCCGCGTCATTCCCTGGGAGCCGGACACCGCGGCGTTCCTGCTCGACTTCGAGAACCCCGACGGCACGCCGTTCGAGGCGAGCCCCCGGCAGCTCCTCCAGAAGGTGGCCGCCCGCGCGCGCGCGCTGGGGTACCTGCCGCGCTTCGGCGCGGAGTACGAGTTCTTCATCTTCAAGGAGCAGCCGCAGAGCCTGCGGGACAAGGGCTTCCAGGACCTGACGCCGCTGACGCCGGGCATGTTCGGCTATTCGTGGCTGCGCACGTCGCTCAACGCGCCGCTGGTGCATGCGCTCATCGACGGGTGCAACGCCTTCGGCCTGGGCATCGAGGGCTTCCACACGGAGACGGGGCCGGGCGTCTTCGAGGCGGCCATCCGCTACGACGACATCGAGCAGTCGGCGGACAAGGCCGCGCTCTTCAAGACGGTGGTGAAGGAGATTTGCGCTCGCCACGGCCTCACCGCGTGCTTCATGGCGAAGGTGAACGCGAAGCTGCCGGGGTGCTCGGGGCACGTCCACCAGTCGCTGTGGGATTTGGACGGGGCGCACAACCTCTTCCACGACGCGAAGGCGCCGCACGGCATGAGCAAGCTGCTGCGCCACTATATCGGCGGGCAGGTGGCGCTGATGCCGGAGCTCACCGCGCTCTACTGGCCCACCATCAACAGCTACAAGCGCAGCGTGGAGAACACCTGGGCGCCCACCACCGTGACGTGGGGTCTGGAGAACCGCACCACCGCCATCCGTGTCATCGGTGAGAACGCCAAGGCGATGCGCGTGGAGTACCGGCAACTGGGCGCGGACATGAACGCGTACATCGGCATGGCGGTCAGCCTGGCCGCGGGCCTGTGGGGCATCGAGAACGAGGTGGAGCCGCCCGCGCCCTGCGAGGCCAACGCCTACGCGAAGAACGACGCGCCGCCCTTGCCCCGCAGCCTCAAGGACGCGGTGGCGCTGCTGAAGGGCAGCGAGCGCGCGCGGGAGCTGCTGGGCGACGGCTTCGTGGACCACTTCGTGCGCACGCGCGAGTGGGAGGTGCGTCAGTACGAGCGCGCCGTCACCAACTGGGAGTTGGAGCGTTACCTGGAGCTCATCTGATGAGCGCAAACGAGGCAGCCGCCATGAAGCCGTTCGACCTTCCCTCCGAGCCGCGCGTCACCGAGATGGCGTGGCCCACGCGCATCGTCTTCGGCGCCGGCGCGCTGCTGCGCCTGCCCGCGCAGGCCCAGCGTCTGGGCATCCAGCGTCCGCTGCTGGTGACGGACGCGGGCGTGGTGAAGGCGGGGCTGGCCGCGCGCGTGGCGGACGTGCTCAAGGCGGCGGGGCTTGCCTGCGAAGTCTTCGACCGCGTGGAGCCCAACCCCACCGAGCGCGACGTCTTCGCGGGCCTGGAGGCGTACCGGAGCCACGCCTGCGACGGCATCGTCGCGCTGGGCGGCGGCAGCGCCCTGGACGCGGGCAAGCTGATTCAGCTCCTCACCACGCACGAGCCGCCGCTCAGCCGCTACGACGACGCGAAGGGTGGCGACCAGTACGTGCGAGATGACCTGCCGCCGCTCATCGCGATTCCCACCACCGCGGGCACGGGCTCCGAGGTGGGGCGCTCGGGCGTGGTGACGCTGGAGGACACGGGCCGCAAGACGGTCATCTTCAGTCCGCACCTGCTGCCGCGCGCCGCCATCTGCGACCCGGAGCTGACGCTGGGGCTGCCGCCGGGCGTCACGGCGGCCACTGGCATGGATGCCTTCACCCACTGCCTGGAGGCGTACCTGGCCAATGGCTTCCACCCGCTGGCGGACGCGGTGGCCATCGACGGCATCCACCGCGTGGGCCGCTCGCTGGAGACGGCGGTGCGCGACGGCAAGGACCTGGCCGCGCGCACGGACATGATGGTGGCGGCGATGGAGGGCGCAATGGCCTTCCAGAAAGGCCTGGGCGCCTGCCACGCGCTGGCCCACGCGCTCACGCCCGTGTCCAACGTGCACCACGGCCTGGCCAACGCCATCGTCCTGCCCGTGGTGATGGAGTTCAACCGCGCTGTCTGTACGGCGCGGCTGGCCCGGGTCGCTGTGGCGCTGGGAGATACGACGCTGTCGCGCGAAGAGGTGCTCGCGGGCAACGCCATCGACCGGGTGCGCAAGCTCAACGCGGCGGTGGGCATCCCCTCGCGGCTGCGCGACGCGGGCGTCCAGGAGAAGGACCTGGAGCGAATCGCCCAGAAGGCCTTCCAGGACGCCTCGCACCTGAGCAACCCGCGGAAGGTGTCGCAGGCGGACCTGCTGGCCATGGCGCGCGAGGCCTACTGAGCCGCCGCCCGCCGGGGGAGGGGCGTCCCCCGGCGCACCGCTTCACGGCTCAGGGCGCGTCGTCCATGGCGCCCATGCCGCCCGCGGTGCCGCCATCCGACAGCACCGGGGCGCCCGTGTCCTCTGGTTCGGGGTCTCCCCCCGCGCCCACCACGGTGCCCGTCACGGGCGTGCCGCCTTCCTCGGGGGTGAACTCCAGCGTCTCCACGAACACGCGGCCGGGCAGGCGCAGGTCCGTGGCGTTGATGCGCTCCTGGCCGCGAAGCTCGTAGAGCTGCTGCGCCACCGGGCCCGCGGGGATGCGTTCGTCGGAGAAGAAGATGTACATGCGCACCTTCCCCTCCTGCACGGGGATGCGGAAGCTCGTGTGCGCCACGGGCTTGTTCGCATCACAGCGGATGGAGCGGTTCTCCCGCGTCAGCGTGAGCTGCCGGATGACGCCCTTCTCGGACACCGTGTACAGCATGCAGTAGGGAAGCTGGTCGTCGGAGGGGATGACCTCCACCGTGGCCCCCCCCGTCTTTCGCAGCTGGGCCCGCGTGGGCCTGTCCGTCGACTTCTTCCCGTCACAAGCCGCGCCACACAGCGCGGCCACCACCAACAACCCAGTCCAACGCCTCATGTGTCCCTCCCGGGGTGTGGAAGCGCCTTCACCTGCCACCCCCAGCCTACTTCGGAGCCTCGTCCTGGGGGGAGGTCAGGGGTTGTCCTGTGACAGGTCGCGCCAGCCGCAACGACCGCCAGTTCACACCTCGACGCGGCGGACGCGCGCACGCACGTACGCACGGCGTCATGTCCTCCGCGCGCGAGGCGGGCGCGCTCCTGGCGGGGCTCAGGGGCAGCCGGAGCTGACCTGGAGGCCGTCGTAGGCCATCCACCCGTTGCGCTTCGTTCCCGTGGCGGCGATGACGTAACCGTAGAGGAATTTCATGGTGCCGGACTGCTGGCGGTAGCGTCCCGCTCCGTCCTGGACCCACAGGGGAATGTCGATGGACGGCACGCCGTGCTCGGTGGGGACGTCCAGGCGCTGGAACTTCGTGCCCGCCGGGAAGTGGTCCACCGCGGGGCCGCCCAGCGCGAAGCCCGGCACGTTGAAGACCAGGTTCGCCGAGCGCAGGCCATTGGCGCGCACCAGCGGCAGGTAGTCGCCCGCGCGCTCGTGCGTCGCCGTGCTGTCGTAGACGACCTTCTTGAATTCGAGCGTGGTGTCGTGCCAGTCGCGCACGGCGTAGCAGCCCAGCTTGCCCAGGCCCGCGCCCAGCGCGGAGACGTGGCCGACCTTCTGCTCGAAGGACGTCCTCCCCAGGATGCTGGAGAGGGGCAGCCACCCGGCGCTGGAGTTGGACGTCGACACCGCGAAGGCATGCTTCTCACCCGCGAAGGTGCGCGTCTGGCCGTGGTTGAAGGCCGCGCTCGTCCGCGTGTTGGTGCCCACCACCGTGCCGTGGCCGTCCCGGATGGGAACGCCCGTCACCAGGCCCCAGTTGTCGTCCTCGGGCGCGTTGGTGGGCACGCGGTTTCCACCAGACGCTTGCAGCTTGCAGTTGTAGGGGCTGACCAGGCAGTAGGTGCCATTCACGCCGGAGAACGCCGCTTGCTCCCGTGAAGCGAGGGCTTCGTCTGAACCGGGAACCGCCTGGGATGGGGCTTCGTCTCCACAAGCGGAGGCCACGAGCGTCGCTGCGATGAGGGCATGGAGTGGGATTCGCATCGTGGGATGGGAATTCGACAGGACTTGAGAAAGCAAGTCAGCGGCCGTGCGGGCTCGTCGGCGGGGAGGGGAAGTGGTCAATGACAGACGTCGTCCTCCCGTTGTTGCTCGCTGAGCAGCCTTTCCGCGGGACGGGCGCGGTGGCCTTCGAGGGACTACCGCGTCTCTGGCCGGACGTAGACGACCACCTGGGGCGTCTCATCCACGTAGAGGCCCGTCACCGGCGTGCGCGTGCCGAAGGCCTGCCACGTGAGGAACTCGTGCTCGCGAAACTCCTGGTGGTACTGGTACGCGACGATGTCCGCGTCCGCCGGGCTGCCCACCGCGCGCAAGTCGGGGCGCAGCATCCCATTGCGCTGGTAGTCGCGGAACGAGCCGCCGTGCACCTCGTGCAGGAACAGGCGCGCGCCCCGTTTCGCGTTCGCGTTGATCCACGGCAGCACGCCGGTGACGTGGCTGGACCAGAACTGGCGCTGCATGCCCAGCGTGGCCGCGCCCGGCAGTCCTCCCGCCAGCTCCGAGTACGCCGCCGTCCCGTAGGGGAACACGCGCACCGAGTACACCAGCGCGGGGGCCAGCAGCACGGCGAACACCGGCACGGCCACCGCGGCCTGGGGCAGTGAGGGCCACTTCGCCTTCAGCCGCTCCCACAGCGCCGTGCAGCCCCGGGCCACCGCGGCGCCCGCGAGGATGCCCAGGAACACCATGGACGGGAACCAATGCTTCACCCCGCCGAAGTGCGGCACCTGCGGGTGGCTGATGATGAGGATGGACGTCACCGCGTTCACGCACACCAGCGCCTCCGTCATCGTCACCGGGCGCTCCACCCACGCGCGCGTCCGCGCGAAGGCACCCAGCACCATGCGCGCCACCAGCGCCGCCAGGCCCGTCACCATGGGGACGAAGATGCTGGTGGGCACCGTCAGCGCCGTCTTCACGACGACGTAGGCGAGCGGGAAGGGCGGCTCGCGCAGCAGTTGGTTCAGGTAGAACCAGGCGTAGTGGTTGTGCTTCGCGTGGAAGGCCAGGTACCACGCGGTGCGGTCCACCGGCTGGTGCCACAGGTAGGGCCAGTGCAGGTAGAAGATGACGGGCCCCAGCACGGCCATGGCGGCGATGGGCACCAGCGCGCGCGTCACCGGCGCGTTCACCTTGTCCACGCCCTTGAGCACCCAGGCGCCGCCCACCGCGAGCCCGGCGAACAGCAGCGTGTGCGGGCTGAGCAGCAGGAACTTCCGCTGGAAGCCCTCGCCGCCGCCCAGCGACAGCACCAGCAGGCCGTAGAACACGGCCACCGCCGTGAAGACGCCCACGAAGCGGCCCAGCCAGGCGCGGGCCTCCGGCTGCCCCTCGCTGGCGCTGTAGGCGCGCCACAGCGCGAAGGGCGTCAGCACGAAGGGGAGGAACAGCGCGTTGTGCTTGGTGGCCAGCGCCAGCCCGAAGGCCACGCCGCACCACAGCCCCCAGCGCGCGTCCTCCAGGGCACGCCAGAAGCAGTACACGACGAGCAGCCACATGGCGGCCACGGGGACGTCGAAGCACGCCATCTCCGCGTTGAAGTACTGCCGCGGCACCAGCATGAAGGCGAAGGCGGCGAACAGCCCCGCGAGGCGGCCGTACATGGCGCTGCCCAGCAGGAAGGACAGCGCGGGAATCAGCGCCGCCAGGGCGAAGGCGGGGAGGCGGAACGCCGTCGCCGACCGCAGCCACCCCAGCCCCGTGTGGAAGAGCAGGTGGCTCAGGCCGAACAGCGTCTTCATCAGCACCGGGTGCTCGTGGTTGTAGTCCCACGCGCGCACGATGGCCGCGTCCGTCAGCGCCCGGGCCGGTGACTGGAAGAGCTGCCGGAACCAGCTCGCGTAGCCCTCCGCCGCGATGAAGTAGACGCTTTCGTCGCGCGTGTAGCCCACCGCGGACTCCGTCAGCCACAGCGCCGCGAAGGCCAGCACCCAGAGCGCCCAGGCCAGGGACTTCTCGTCGCGCGTGGGAGCGCGTCCTCGCATCATCCCCGCACTCCCACTTCGGGCTCCACGGCCAGCACGTCCAGGCACACCTGCCGCCGGTCCGCGTTGTCCGCCTGCACCCAGACCTTCACCGTGTGTGGCGCGCCCTGGGGGAGCCGGACCTCGGCCTTCTGCACGCCCTCCAGGCCCGGCGGTATCGCCAGCGACAAGAGCCGCGCGCCGCTCGCCGCGTCATCCACGCCCAGGTGCGTGGTGGAGAGGCGCGAGCCCTTGGGGAAGGCGTGCTCGAAGATGATGCCGCCTTCCAGCCGCAGGCCCAGGCCACCGGGCACGCCGTCCAGCTCCGCCACCAGCCGCTGCTTGCCTCCCGGCGCGTGCATCCACAGACAGCGCCGCGGCTCATAGAGGATTTCGTGCCACTCCGGCGCCACGTACAGGTGCGCGGGCCCGGGGCAGCGGTGCGCCTTGCCGTCGAAGGGGCAGTCGCGGCGCGTGCCGTCCGGCTGCTCCAGGTACACGCGGGCGCGCGCGTATTCCTCCGTGGCGGTGAAGCGCCGGGGCCGGTGCCGGCCATTCTCATGGAGCGCCAGCGTCAGCGTGCCATGTCGCGACGTCGCGCCCACCGCGCGGCGGCCGTGCAGGAAGGTTTCGAGGAATCCCGCCTCGTCCGAGCGGGGCAGCTCCGGCTGGCCCAGCACCCAGACCCGCGGGTGCGCGGACAAGTCGTCCCGGTCCGAGCCCAGGTAGCCGTACACCGGCAGCGAAGAAGGGACGAAGAGGCGTGCGCGCTCCGCCCACCAGGGGAAGAGCAGCACCGCGTCACCAGGCTGGGCTTCCGCCTGGAGGCGCCCCGCCACCGCGCGGTAGTCCGCCTCCGACGGGAGGCGGCCTGGCAGGCGCAGATGGAAGAGCAGGCACAGGAGCGCGACCAGGAGCAGGCCTCCCAGCTCCACGAGGGGCAGCGCGCGCGTGAGGCTAGGACTTCGCAAGGCGAATCTTCTGCTCGCTCTTTTCGCGGCAGAAGGTGCAGAAGATGGCTTCACCCTGAGCGAAGGACGGCGTCCAGGGCGGGTACATCGAGCAGCGCGGGTCCAGGCAGTGGTGCAGCTCCCAGAGGTGGCCCAGCTGGTGGAGCGCGTGGCGGGTGACGGCCTTGAAGGCGCTCTCCAAATCCTTGTGGGGCGCGATGGTGAGGATGGCGCGGTCCTTCCCCTGGCGCGCGAAGCCCGCCGTGGGCGCCACGCCGCTGGGGAGCTCGCGGTCCTTCAGCTTGCGCGTGGTGAGGAGCAGCACCTTGTCGTCCTTGTAGGAACGGATGCCCTGCACCTCATCCATCAGCTTCTCCGCATCCAGCGGCTCGGACATGCCCGCGGGCACCTCCGCGCTGCCGGAGTGCTCACTGCCCACGCCGAACGCCGTGTAGAGCGTGCGGTTGAACTTCGCGAGCTGCTTGTCGTCGAAGGGGTCCAGCGTCACGACGCGAATCACGGGGCGTCACCTCGGCGGAAGGGCCCCAGGTGCAGGGGCCCGTCGGTCCATGGGGCTTTCAGCTCTCACCCTCGGGCGGTTTGACCTTGGGCGGACGGCCGCGCTTCTTGGGCGCGGCGGGCGCGGCGCCTTCCGCCTCGGGCGGCTTGGGCTTGGGCGGACGGCCGCGCTTCTTCGGAGCGGCGGGCTCTGCACCCTCGGCCGTGGCCTCCGGCTTGGGCTTGGGCGGACGGCCGCGCTTCTTCGGAGCGGCGGGCTCGGCGCCCTCGGGCGCCTCCGTCTTGGCCTTGGGCGGACGGCCGCGCTTCTTGGGGGCGCCTTCCTCGGAGGACTCGGCCTCCTCGGACTCGCCTTCCTCGCTGGACTCCTCCTCGGACGGCTCGGCGGGCTCCTCGTCGGAGGGCAGGTCCAGGTCGCTGTCCAGGCCCAGCAGGTCGCTGTCCAGGTCCAGGTCGCCGTCCTCGCGCTGGAACTCGGCGGCGGTGCGCTTGGGGCGCTCGCGGCCGGGCGGGAAGAGGACGATGTCGATGGCGTCCTCGGCGTTGACCTCGGCGGTGCCCAGCGCGGCGGCGACCTCCGTCACCAGCAGGTGCCGGGCATTGTCGTAGAGCTCGCGCTCCTTGGTCGGCAGCGGACGCAGCTCGCTGAGCACCTGGAGCCCCTTCACCACCTCGGCCAGCCCCATGATGCCGCCTTGGGTCATCCGGTCCAGGTTGGTGCGGGCTCGCTGCTTCCAGTCGAGGTCGGCCTTGTCGCTGTCCGAGCGGAGGAAGGAGAAGATGGCCTCCACGTCCTCGGCGGATGCGACCTTGCGCACGCCGATGGAGAGCACCTTGCCCTCGGGCACCATCACGACGGCGCCATCTTCTTCGCGGCGCATCGTGACGAAGGTGAGCTTCTGTCCCGCCACTTCCTTCACATCGATGGCGGAGACTCGGCAGACCCCCTGGTTCGGATAGACGACCCGGTCGCCAACCGCGAGCTGGAGTGACGCGGACCCTTCAGGCATGTCCCCCTCACGGGTGAGGTTGGTGGGCTGAACGTCGGAACAGGCCCGGGCTTAGCACCGAGCCACGTCGGACGCCACGAGTTTACCGGTGGATTGCCGCCGGACGTGCGTCCGTGCGCTGAACCCCGAGGAGGTTGCCCAGCACCCGCTTCTGCCCCGCGTCCAGCGCCGCCTCGACCTGCGCATCCGTTGGCTCCATCCCGTCCACTCCCGGCCGGGCGTCCACGCGCGCGGCCATTCCCAGGGTTCCCATCAGGCCGAACACGGCCACCGCCACCAGCTTCTTCATGGTGAGTCCTCCGTGGCGCCCAGGGTAGGGGGCAGCCTCCGGTGATCAACTTTTCGGCAACAGGTCGCTGCACCGCTGTAGCGGCCCGTTACCGGTTGGGAGCGGGAGTCGGAGACCCCGGAGGGGGAGCGGGCGAGGTGCCGGGCGCCGCCACGGGCGATACCTCGAGCACCAGGCTGCCGGTGTTGTCGGCCAGATGGTCGTCGGGGAAGGCGAGCAAAAGCCAGGTGGCGCCCCGCAGGCGCAGGGGGCGGCCCAACTCCAGCAGCGTCAGCAGGCCGGCCGCGCTCTCCGGGCTCTCTCCGGCGCCGTACAGGCCCAGCACGCGGCCCACCGGCCCCCCGTCGAAGCCCCGTGTGCGCGCGGACTCGGCGGTGTCCCGCAGCACGACGTCGTAGTGCGTGTCCGGCTCCAGTCCGCTCAGCAGGAAGCGGTCGGCGCGCGACAGCTTCACCGCGTGCGTCCGGGCGTCCACGCGCAAGGTGGTGACGGGGCCGTCGTTGTCCCATTCGCGCACGCGGACCAGCAGCGTGCCGTGGTTGTCCGTCCGGTTCGCGTCCAGCAGGAAGACATGGAGGCGCGAGGCGTGGCGCACCAGCCGCTCCTCGCCGTCCAGCACGCCGAAGGACTCATGCGCCGCCAGCCGCGCGTCCCCCTCCAGGAAGTAGCCGGCGTGCTCCACCAGGCTGGCATGGCCCAGCGAAGCCCAGCCCTCCACCCGGACGCTGTAGGTGCGCGACGGGTCCAGCCGCATCTGCGCGGTGGAGAGGTAGGGCACGCGGAAGGCGTGCGCCACGCTGGACAGGGACATCCGCTCGGCGGGCATCCGCACCTCCTGAGGAGGCGCGGCGCGGTGCGGCTGCTGGGCGGGGCCCAGAATCCGCTTGGGGAGCAGGCGGGCATGGACGGCCAGGGTGGTGCCACGCTCGGCCCGCACCGTCTGGCTCCACGCCACCATGCCCGGGACCTGGACCTCCAGCAGGTGCTCCGCGTCCGCGGGAAGCTGCGTGAGCAGGGCGGGCGTGCGCGCCGTCTGCGGCTGGCCGTTCACCCGGATGGCGGCGCCCGGGGGCGACGAGCTCAGCTCCACGGAGAAGGTGCCCGTGCTGTTCGACACCAGCAGGGCCAGCGTGGCCATCAGCGCCACGATGATGGGCGCGCCCAGGGTGACGGCCCGGGGCATGCCCATCGTCCGCGATGCCGCCGCGTCCAGGGGCGGGACACCCGGGCCGGGCAGGAGGGCGGGGAGCGGCTGCGTGGTGCGCTCCAGCCGCCCGTCGACGGGCGCGGAGGCCTGGGTGGGAGGCGGCTCGAACTCGGCGATGGGGGTCCGCTCCTCCTCGTCAGCGGCCGGCTCGCGGATGGGCGGCGCCATCTCCCGGAGGGCGCGGCGCTCCAAGGGGGAGTGGGTCCACCGGGCCATCTGCGCCAGGAACTCGCGGGGCAGCAGCACGGGGCGGCCTTCGCCCACCAGCTCCGATTCGAAGAGGTAGCCCATGAAGTGGGCGCGCGCGCTGGAGGACACGTCGGGCGCGGCCGTGTGGAGGTGGCGGGTGAGGGCCTCGGCGAAGGCCTCCGCGGTGGCGTAGCGCTGCTCGCGCTCCACGGCCAGCGCGGTGAGCAGGATGCGCTCCAGCGCGGTGGGGATGCCGGGGTTGAGGTCGCGGGGCCGCGGGAAGTCCCCCAGGGCGAGCTTGCGCAGCACGTCCGGCATCTTCCCTTCGAAGGGGAGGCGGCCGCACAGCATCTCGTAGATGACGACGCCCGCGGCGAAGATGTCCGAGCGCGCGTCGGGCTCGCGCCCGCGGACCTGCTCCGGCGCGAAGTAGGTGTACTTGCCCTTGAGGTCGTGCTCCACCGGCTCGGCGCTGCCGGCCAGCCGCGCCCGCGCGATGCCGAAGTCGACCAGCTTCACCTGGCCTTCGTAGCTGAGCAGCACGTTCTGCGGGCTGACGTCGCGGTGGACGATGTGGAGCGGCCGGCCGCGCTCATCCAGGCGCGTGTGCGCGTAGGCCAGCCCCTCCAGCATCTCCACGGCGATGAGCAGCGCCAGCGGCTGGGGCAGGGTGTACATGCCCTTCTCCCGCGCGCGCCGCATGACGCTCGACAGGGTGCGGCCGTCCACCCACTCCATGGCGATGAAGTACTCGCCGTCCACCTCGCCAAAGTCGAAGACCTGGGCGATGTTGCCGTGGCTCAGCCCCGCGGCGATGCGGGCCTCGTTGACGAACATCGACAGGAAGGCGCTGTTGCCCGCATAGCCCGGGAGGATTTTCTTGATGACCACCGGTTTGGTGACACCCGCCGCCGCTGTCATCCGAGCGCGGTAGATCTCCGCCATCCCGCCCGTCGCGATGCGCTCGAGCAGCTTGTATTTACCGAAATGAAGCCCTTCGGAAGGCTGCTGCACGTTCGTTCCGGTTCCTTCGGGTGCAGGTGGCCGCTGCGCCAAGGGGGCCCGCGCTGTCTTGGCAGGGGCGCCTGAAGGTATCATGGGGTAGGTAAAACGCCATGACGGGAAAAATCCGTTGATTGTGATTGGAGGGTGGGTGTGCCTCTTCCTACGTCTCGCGACAGCCACCGCCATGGTGGTGCCCGAGGTGTTCGGGGTGCCGGGCCGGGCGCCGAAGGATGCCCGCTTCGCGCGCCACGTGCCGATGCGTCATCACCCGCGCCGTTGGATGGCGGCCACTTCCGCGGCCACCCAGGCGCTCGCCGGGGTGCTGCTTGTCGTGGTGGCCGCCGGCTGTCGTGAGGAGCCGCCGGCCGAGCCGCTCAAGTCCTTGAAGCCCGCGCCCTTGCCCTCGCTCGCCGTGCCGGGCGCGGCGCCTCCGGAAGCGCCGCGCCCCGCGTCGCGGTCCGAAGGGGACGTTGCGGGCCCCCTCCAGGGCGAGCCGCTCCCAGCCTCCGCGCTCCGGGTGGCGCTGGCGGGGGAGCGCGTGCGCGTGGGCGAGGAGACCTTCGAGCCGGCGCGCCCGGATGACGCCACGCGGCTGGCGCAGCGCGTGAAAGGGCACACGGTGTTGGTGGTGCCGGACGCGGACACCTTCCTGGTGCAGACGTCGGAGCTGTTCACCGTGCTGCGGGACTCGGCGGAGGCCGTGTGGCTGGCGCACCCGGATGGGCCGGTGGCCTATCCCGTGGTGCTACGGGACGAAGCGGGCTTCCGCGCGTGGCTGCAGGAGGTCGCGCCGGGCAAGCTGCGCATCATCATGCGCGCGGACGGCTTCGAGCTGACCACCAGCGTGGGCAAGCTGCCGGGCCCGGACCCGAACGGTCCTTCGGTGCCAGTGCGGGCGGGGCGGCAGGACATCGTCACGCTGCGCCGGGGCCTGGGTCTGCTCAAGGGGCGCTTCAAGACGTCCGAGGACCTCTGCCTCGTGCCCTCGTTCGGCATGGAGGTGGCGCAGGCGGCGCGGGCGCTCGGCGCGAATTTCACCGCGCCGGGTGAGCCCCTGTTCGACACCCTGTGCTTCGTCTATCCCACGCCCCACGGGGCCCCGGGGTCATCGCCTTGAGCGTTGACTTCTTCAATAAGTCGCCGTTTATATAGGCTCATGCTTATATTTGGAGGCGACATGATTGATGTGCAGCGGTACCTGGGGGCCGTCGTGCGGGAGGTGGAGAGCCGTGAGCATGAGGGCAAGCCCGCGCGCGTCGTCGTCGCCATGCGCGACTACGACACGACGGTGGAGGACCTCTGGGACGCGCTGACCAACCCCGAGCGCATCCCCCGCTGGTTCCTTCCGGTGTCCGGCGACCTGAAGCTCGGTGGGCGTTACGAACTCAAGGGCAATGCCAGCGGGACGGTCACCCGCTGCGAGGCTCCGCGGCACCTGGGGCTGACGTGGGAGTTCGGGGGCGGAATCAGCTGGGTGGACGTCATCCTGGCCGCGTCGCCGGGCGGTGGCGCCCGGCTGCGGCTGGAGCACATGGCCCATGTGAGTCCCTTCTGGGACGACTACGGCCCTGGCGCCACCGGAGTCGGCTGGGAGCTGGGGTTGATGGGCCTGGGCCTGCACTTGGAGTCCGGCGGCGCCGCGGTCGACAGCGCGGCGGTGGAGGCCTGGACGACGTCGGATGAAGGCAAGGTGTTCATCACGGCCAGCAGCGAGGGCTGGGGGCAGGCGGATGTGGCGCGGGGAGAGGACGCGGCGGCGGCGAAGGCACGCGCGGCGCGGACGACGGCCTTCTATACTGGTGCGCCGCCGCCCGACGTGCGGCATCCGGGGACCTGATAGCCACGATGCATGCCTTCGACGTCCTGGGTGATCCGGTGCGCAGACGGATCCTCGAGCTCCTGGCCGAGGGGGAACGCCCCTCTGGCGAGGTGACCGAGTCCATCCAGGCGGAGTTCGGCATCAGCCAGCCGGCGGTCAGCCAACACCTGAAGGTGCTGCGCGACAGCGGCTTCGCGGAGGTGCGCGCGGAAGGGACTCGCCGCCTCTATCGCGTCGACCCGGCGCCGCTTCAGCAGGTCGACGCGTGGCTGGAGCAGTTCCGCGTGTTCTGGACACCGCGCCTGGAGGCGCTCGCCACCGAGGTGGCGCGGGGCAAGCGGGCTCGGGCCAAGGCCGACAACGAAGGCGGCGGTCCGTAGCCTGGCGTGTGTGGTGTCCAGGATGACCTGCTTCGGCTGACGTGAAGGGCACCGCTCGCCCCTTCGCGTGGACTGGCGCGGACTCGCCGGGTCTTCGCGGGCGACTTCCCGCCGGAGGATTTAGATTCAGGCTCCAGGGCGGGGCGCGCTCGCCCGCTGGAGGGATGTTCATGGATGCCGAATCCAAGGCCGCTTCGCAGCAGGGGCATGCGCCCGGTGGCGCGTTCCTCTTCGAGGAGGTGGGCTCGGCCCGCATCCTCACCCCGGAGACCTTCACGGAGGAGCAGCGCCTCTTCTTCCAGACGGCGCTCCAGTTCTCCCGGGAGCAGGTCCTCCCCCTGGCCGAGCGCATCGAGGCCAAGGACAACGCGCTTTTGCGCCGGTTGCTGCGCCAGGCGGGCGAGCTGGGCCTCTTGAGCGTGGACATCCCCGAGGCCTACGGCGGCACCGGCCTGGACAAGACGACGTCGCTGCTGCTGGCGGAGGCCATGAGCCTCAACGGCTCGTGGTCGGTGACGTTCGGCGCGCACACCGGCATCGGCACGCTGCCCATCGTCTGGTTCGGCAACGCCGAGCAGAAGGCGAAGTACCTGCCGAAGCTGGCCACGGGTGAGTGGGTGGCGGCCTACGCGCTCACGGAGCAGGGCAGCGGCAGCGACGCGCTGGGCGCCAGGACGAAGGCGGTGCTGTCCCCCGACGGCAAGCACTGGATTCTCAACGGCTCCAAGCTCTACATCACCAACGCGGCCTTCGCGGACGTGTTCATCGTCTTCGCCAAGGTGGACGGGGACCGGTTCACCGGCTTCATCGTGGAGAAGGACACGCCCGGCCTCACCGTGGGGCCGGAGGAGCACAAGATGGGCATCCGCGGCTCCTCCACCTGCCCGCTCTACTTCGAGGACGCGCGCGTCCCGGTGGAGAATCAGCTGGGCGAGGTGGGCAAGGGCCACAAGATTGCCTTCAACATCCTCAACTACGGCCGCCTCAAGCTGGGCGCGGCCGTGCTGGGGGGCATGAAGCTCCAGCTCCAGAACGCGCTGCGCTTCACGCAGGAGCGCAAGCAGTTCGGCGCGCCCATCGTCCAGTTCCCGCTGTCGCGCGAGAAGCTGGCCCGCATGGCCGCGCTCGTCTACGCGGTGGAGAGCATGACGTACCGCACCGCGGGGCTCGTGGACGCGCGCCTGGGGCAGGGGGACCCGCGCGCGCCGGACTCTGAAGCGCGCCTCCTGGCGGCGGTGGAGGAGTACGCCATCGAGTCCTCCATCATGAAGGTGCACGGCTCGGAGTCCCTGGGCCACCTCGTGGATGACGCCGTCCAGCTCCACGGTGGCGCGGGCTACATCGAGGAGTACCCGGTGGAGCGCGCGTACCGCGACGCGCGCATCAACCGCATCTTCGAGGGCACCAACGAAATCAACCGCATGCTCATCACCGGCATGCTCCTCAAGCGCGCGGTGAAGGGCGACCTGCCGCTGTTCGCCATGGCCGGCGACGTGGCGGAGGCGCTGTCCCGGGGCGAGCGGCCCCACGCGCGCGCGCGGGATGCCCTGGCCCCGCAGGAGGTCGCCGCCGAGGCCGCCAAGCACCTGGCGCTCCACGGCCTGCGCCTGGCGGCGGAGACGTTCGGCACGGAGCTGGAGCAGCACCAGGAGGTGCTCGCGGCCCTGTCGGACGTGGTGATGGACGCCTTCGCCCTGGACTCCATGGTGACGCGCACCCGCCAGGCCGCGAAGGACGGCGGCGCGCTGGAGCCGGCGCGGGTGGCGATGACGCAGCTCTACGCGCTGGACGCCATCCCCCGCGCCTACGACAGGACGCGCCGCGCGCTGTGCGCCACGCTGAAGGGGGACGCGCTCGACCAGGCGCTGAAGCGCCTGGGCACGCTGGACGTCTTCACGCCGTATGACCCGGCGGCGCTGCGGGAGACGGTGGTGGTGGCCCTGGAGTCCGCGGGCGGCTACCCCCTGGGCGCGGTGTAGCCCGCGGGGGCCTTCGGGCCGTCACGGCATCCGCGCGACGGCCTCCATGCCGAAGCTCACCCGGGCCTTCCAGGGGGCGGGCGGCAGCATCGCCAGGGACAGCAGGCCGTCCAGCCGCTGCTGCATGTCCGGCCGGAGCCGGCCGAAGGTGGCGCCGAAGCCCGGCGTCACCGTCCCCGAGCTCTTCCGGGGCACCGTGGAGGTCCACACCACCTCGCCGTGCAGCAGCATGGGCCCCTCCCGGAAGTCCAGCTCCAGGAGGAAGGGCGTGCCCACCTTCACCTGGCGCGGCAGGGCGGGGGCTTGCACCTCCAGGCCCACACCGCCCCGGGAGATGTCCCGGACGACGAAGCCCGGGGACAGGGGCGCCGCCTCGCTGGCGCGCAGGTACAGGGGCAGCCGTGGGAAGCGACGCAGGCCGGCGTGCTCCTCGGCGGCATAGATGCGCTGGAGGACGGCGTCCAGCGCGCTGCGGTCCTCGCCGACCCCGTAGCGGACGGTGAGGAGGAAGCGCTGGGACTCCTGGTGCGGGACGACCTGGACCACCTCCCCCAGCACTTCCACGGGCCGGGGCACGCCGCCCGCATGCAGTTCAAAGGTGAAGCGAGTCCCCAGCGGCAGGCTGCGACGCGTCTCCAAGGTGACGCCCCCCATGCCGACGCTGCGCGTGTACTCCCCCACCAGGGTCTGCGGCGTCTTGTAAGCCACCTTCAGCCGAACGTTCGTGTTCACGCGGCTGACACTTTGCGCCTGGGTCCGGGGGGAACTCAAGTTTACCCCAGCGCAATAGGTAGGGCGTCGGACGGCGCCAACCACTGGACCTTCCAGGTGTGACGACCTTTCCGGACGTCGGGCGCGGACAAACCGCTGTTTCAACCTGTTGCGGTTTCTTGACCCCCCCAGGTGGGGCGCGTATGTATGCCGCCCGGAAGTGGCAAGGAGTGGGAAGGAGTGGAGGTACATCCCTCATCGGGCTGAAAAGGTGGATCGTCCCGCGTGTTCCGAGGCGTCTATGAGCACCAGATCGACGCGAAGGGGCGGACGAGCCTCCCGGCGAAGCTCCGGGACACGCTGGTGGGCGCCTACGACGAGAGGCTCATCCTCACGACGGCGCTCGACAGATGCCTCCACGCCTATCCGGTGCGGGAGTGGGAAGCGCTGGAGCTGTCGCTCGCCAAGCGCAACCCGATGGAGCCTGGGGTGAAGACGCTGATGCGCTTGTACGTGGCCAGCGCGCAGGAGTGCCCGCTGGACAAGCTGGGGCGCCTGCTCATCCCTCCGACGCTCCGCTCCTATGCGGGGCTGGAGAAGGACGTGGTGTGGGCGGGGATGGTGAAGGTCATCGAGCTGTGGAGCCGCGAGGGCTGGGCGAAGGCGCAGGAAGAAGCGCGCCAGGAAGCGACCTCCGCGGACGTGATGAAGGTGCTCGCCGAGCTGCGGCAAGCATGACGGGAAAGTCGACAGGACCCCGAAGTACCGGGAGGGTGGCAAGCGTATGAACCAGGTTCTGGAGGTTCGGCCAGGGTTGGCGGGCGCGGCGATGGCCGCCGGCCGTGTCGAGACGCTCATGCTGGAGGGCGAGCTGAGCGAGCAGGACCTGCTCGAGCTGTGCGACGACCTGGGCCGCAAGCTGCAGCGCGGCACGCGTCAGGTGGTGCTGGACTTCGGGGACGTGGGGCACCTGAACTACCGCGGCGTCAAGCCGCTGATGGCGCGCACGGAGGTCTTCCGCCGCGCCGGTGGGGACGTGAAGCTGTCCGGGCTGTCGCCGTACCTGGCCGCCATCTTCCGCGCGGCCGGCGCGCACGACTGCTTCGAAATCTACCCGCACATGAACGATGCCCGAGCCGCCTTCGCGCTGGCGCGGGCACCCTTCGTCTGACGGCCCGTGACGGCTTCGGACTTCCAGCACCAGACCGTCCTCCTGCGGGAAGCAGTGGCGCTGCTTCGGCCGGCGGATGGGAAGGTCATCATCGACGGGACGCTGGGTGGCGGTGGCCACTCGGAGGCGCTGCTGGCCTCGGGCGCCACGGTGGTCGGCGTGGACCGGGATCCGGTGGCGCTCGCCGCGGCCACCGCGCGCCTGGGCGCCAACCCGCGCTTCCAGGGCCGCGCCGGCAACTTCGCCGAGCTGCCCCGCGTCGCCGCGGACCTGCTGCCCGTGGAGGGGGTGCTGGTGGACCTGGGCGTGTCGTCGCCCCAACTGGACGTGGCCGAGCGCGGCTTCTCCTTCTCCAAGGATGGCCCGCTGGACATGCGCATGGGGCCGGACGGCCCGACGGCGGCGGAGCTGATCGCCACCACGGACGAGCGCGAGCTGGTCCGCATCCTCAAGGACTACGGTGAAGAGCCCTTCGCCCGGCCCATTGCCCGCGAGCTGAAGAAGGCGCTGCCCACGCGCACGCTGGAGGCCGCGGAGGTCGTGAAGCGGGCGGTGCCGCGCAAGGCGTGGCCCAACCGCATCCACGTGGCCACCCGGACCTTCCAGGCGCTGCGCATGGCCGTCAACGGTGAGCTGGAGGCGCTGGACGCGCTGCTGGCCGCCATCCCCGGGCTCCTCAAGGTGGGGGGCCGCGCCGCCGTCATCGCCTTCCACTCCCTGGAGGACCGGAAGGTGAAGGAGGCGTTCCGCACGCTCGCGGGGCGCTGCACCTGTCCGCCGGGCCTGCCGGTGTGCGTGTGCAGCGGGGTGGGGGATTTCGCCCTGGTGACGAAGAAGGCCGTGGCCGCCTCCGAGGCGGAGGTCGAGGCCAACCCCCGTTCACGCAGCGCGCATCTGCGCGTGGTGGAGAAACTCCGATGAGCAAGGTGCACTCCCGGGTGTCGGCGCTGCGTTCCTCCGTGACGGTGGGCGGCGTGCTGCTGCACCTGCTGCCGGCCGTGTGCCTCTTCGCCCTCTTCGCGGCGGTGGGCATCCTCCACGTCAGCAGCCGGGTGCTGGTGGTGGACATGGGCTACCGCCTGTCGCGCGAGGAGGCGGAGAGCCGCGTCCTCACGCGTGAGAATGACCGGCTGAAGCTGGAGCTGGCCACGCTCAAGTCGCCGGGCCGGCTGGAGCGCGTGGCGCGCGAGCAGCT
Source organism: Myxococcus sp. SDU36 (assembly GCF_030168875.1). Lineage (NCBI taxonomy): Bacteria > Pseudomonadati > Myxococcota > Myxococcia > Myxococcales > Myxococcaceae > Myxococcus > Myxococcus sp. SDU36. Next base: position 4,423,223 of record NZ_CP077414.1, on the reverse strand, counting down.
GAACATGGCCATGCCGCGCGGCGGCGCCGTGGTGTCGCTGTCGGCGGAGAAGCCGGCGCGCGGCGGCGGGGCGCGCGCGCAAGCCCCAGACGCCGCTCAGCCCACCGTCCGCGTGGCGGGCCGCGCCGGAGCGGGGCGGTGAGAGACTTCAAGGCGGCGCGGGCTCCCGAGCCCAACGCGAAGTGGCTGAAGCTGCGGGTACGGCTGCTGTTCGGGCTGTTCCTGATGCTGCTCGGCGTCGCCTTCGGTCGTGCGGTGCAGCTCCAGGTCTTCGAGCAGGAGAAGCTGCGCGGCATGGCGCAGGACCAGTACGTCCGGCACATCGAGATTCCGGCCCGCCGGGGCGACATCTTCGACCGGCGCGGCACGCCGCTGGCCCAGAGCGTGGAGGTGGACTCCATCTGGGTGGACCCGTCCATGCTGCCCGACGTGAAGGCCGCGTCCCGGGCGCTGGCCAAGGCGCTGAAGATGGATCCGGACGAGCTGGGCGCGCGCCTGGCCCGGGCCAGGCGCTTCGCCTGGGTGAAGCGCCAGGCCAGGCCCGCCGAGGTCGCCGCGGTGAAGGCGCTGGCGCTGCCGGGCGTGGGCTTCTCCAAGGAGCCCAAGCGCTTCTACCCGCAGCGCGAGCTGGGCGCCCACGTGGTGGGCACTGTGGGCATGGACGGCCGCGGCCTGGAGGGCCTGGAGCTGGCCTTCCATGACGAGCTGTCCGGGCAGAACTCCTCCACGTCCGGCTTCCGTGACGCCAAGGGCCGCAAGCTGCTGGTGCAGGGCGCGTTGGATCCGCTCCAGCGCCAGGGCGCCGCCGTCACCCTCACGCTGGACCGGCACATCCAGTACGTCGCGGAGAAGGCGCTCAGCCGCGCGGTGGAGGACGCCAGGGCGGTGGCCGGCATGGCGGTGGTGTTGGACCCGCGCACGGGCGAGCTGCTCGCCGTGGCCAACCACCCGCGCTTCAACCCCAACACGCCGGAGTCCAGCACGCGCTCGGGCATGCGCAACCGCGCCGCCCTGGACACCTTCGAGCCGGGCTCCACGCTGAAGTCCTTCGTGGTGGCCACGGCGCTGGAGGAGAAGGCCATCACCGCCGACAGCCTCTTCTTCTGTGAGAACGGCGCCTGGCGGGTGGGCCGCCACACCATCAACGACACCCACTCCTACGGCTGGCTCGCGCCGCAGGGCATCCTCCAGGTGTCCTCCAACATCTGCATGGCGAAGATTGCCCAGGCGCTGGGGCGGGAGAAGTTCGTGAAGGGCTACCAGGCCTTCGGCTTCGCCGAGCGCACCGGCCTGTCCCTGCCGGGCGAGGGGCGCGGCGTCCTGCCGTTCCCGAAGGCGGAGGTCTCCCTGGCCACCCAGTCCTTCGGGCAGGGGATGACGGCCACGGCGGTGCAGATCGCGTCCGCCTATGGTGCGCTGGCCAACGATGGGGTGCTGATGCGGCCCTATCTGGTGTCGAAGGTGGTGGACCCGGACGGTGTCGTTCTGCTGGAAAACCGTCCCACGGAGCTGCGCAGGGCGGTCTCCGCGAAGGTTGCCCGGCAGGTCGTGGGCATGCTCGAAAGCGTGGTGGTCAAGGGAGGGACGGCCACCAAGGCCGCCATGGAGGACTACCGGGTGGCCGGAAAGACGGGCACCGCGCAGAAGGCAGACCCGGTGGCGCGGGGGTATTCGGACAAGCGGATCGCCTCCTTTGTCGGGGTGGTACCGGCCGAGTCTCCGCGAGCAGTGATTCTTGTCGTAGTGGACGAACCCAAGACGGACGTATACGGGGGGACCGTGGCTGCCCCTGCTTTCAAGGAGATTGCGACCGCCGCCATGGCTCACCTGGCCGTGCCCCCGTCCCGGACGGTGGCACCCGAGGTGGCCGTGGCCGCCGTGTCACCCGCGCCTGCCGCGGCGAAGCCGGGGGCGAAGGCCTCCGGAGTCGCCCGGACGGCGCTGGCGGACGCGGTGACGGAGACCCCTGAACCCGGCACGGTACGTGTGCCGGACCTTCAGGGAGCAGTAGGACGTGAGGCCGTGGTGAAGCTGCTCGCCGCGGCGCTGGAGCCACAGGTATTGGGCAGTGGACGCGTGGTATCTCAAACCCCCCCCGCCGGCTCATTGGTGGAGAAGGGGGCCCGGGTGACGCTGGAGCTCGCCGCGCGGCAATAACGCCGCGTCCGCTCCAGGCCCCGCTCTTGCAATGCGTGTGAAGGGGAAGAGATGAAGCTGACGGATGTCCTCGCAGGATGTGGTGCCGAGCAGACCTCGGGCGGCCGTTCCGCGGTTGACGTCACCGGGGTGACGCAGGACTCGCGGCGCGTGAAGCCGGGAGACCTGTTCGTCGCCATTCCTGGCACGAAGGAGGATGGGGCCCAGTTCATCGGTGAGGCCGTGTCCCGTGGCGCCGTGGCGGTGGTGTCGGAGAAGCCGGTGCCGTCCTCGCAGGTGCCCTTCTTCAAGGTGGGCAGCGCCCGCAAGGCGCTGGCGCTCATCGCGGCCAACTTCTACGGCCGCCCGGCGGACCAGCTGACGTTGCTGGGCCTCACCGGGACGAACGGGAAGACCACGGCCAGCTATCTGCTGGAGGCCATGAGCACCGCGGCGTACGCGGCCACCGGCGTCATCGGGACGCTGGGCTACAAGTTCGCCGGCCGCACGGTGGAGTGCGCCAACACCACGCCGGATCCGCTGGAGCTGCACCGCATCCTCCGGGAGATGGTGGAGGCGGGCGTGGAGACGGTCATCATGGAGGTGTCCAGCCATGCGCTCGCGCAGGAGCGCGTGCACGGGCTGACCTTCAAGGCGGCGGGCTTCGCCAACCTGAGCCGGGACCACCTCGACTACCACAAGGACATGGAGGATTACTTCCAGTCCAAGCGGAAGCTGTTCTCGGAGAACCTGTCCGCCACGGGCGTGGCGGTGGTGAACGGCGACGACACCTACGCCAGCCGCATCTACAACGAGCAGCGTGGCCAGAAGCGCATGGCGTGGAAGTTCAGCCGTCAGGGCTCCGGGGAGATTTCCGTGGCCGACGTGAGCTTCTCGCTCCAGGGCATCAAGGGCGTGCTGAAGACGCCCGCGGGTGACATCCCGCTCAAGAGCAAGCTCCTGGGGCCCCACAACCTGGAGAACATCCTCCTGGCGGTGGGCCTGGGCCTGGGCGCGGGCTTCGCGCGGCGCGACGTGCAGGAAGGCATCGAGCGGATGATGCCGGTCGCCGGCCGCATGGAGCGCGTGGAGAACTACGGTCCGTCCGGCGCCCCCGCGGTGCTGGTGGACTACGCGCACACGGATGACGCGCTCAAGCGCTCCATCGAGGCGGCGCGCTCGCTGGCCAAGGGCCGCGTCATCGCGGTGTTCGGCTGCGGCGGGGACCGCGACAAGGGCAAGCGGCCGCTGATGGGCGCGGTGGCGGGTGAGGGCGCCGACCTGGCCGTCATCACCAGCGACAACCCCCGCACCGAGGACCCCGAGGAGATCATCTCCCAGGTGGCCGCGGGCATCGAGAAGGGCGGCCTGCGCCGCATCTCCGCGGGCAAGGCGAAGAGCGGTGAGAAGGGCTACCTGGTCGATGCGGACCGCCGCGCGGCGATTGAACAGGCCATCAGCCTGGCGTCCGCGGACGACGTCGTCCTCATCGCGGGGAAGGGCCACGAGACGTACCAGCAGGTCGGCGCGGAGAAGCTCGCGTTCGACGACCGGCAGGTGGCCGCGAAGGCGCTGGCCAACCGCACCGCCGGCTGAGCCCGAGCCTCCCAAGCCCCGTCGACCCGCCCATCTCTCACACCATGGCAGCTTCCTTCAGCGACGAAGAGGTGGTGCAGGCGACCGGGGCGACCCGGCGTGGCGGCCCGGCCCGGGCCGCCTACGCTGCCGTCTGTACCGACACCCGGGCACTCACCCCCGGGTGCCTCTTCGTGGCCCTGGTGGGTGAGCGCTTCGACGCCCACGCCTTCGTGGACGCCGCGGCGAAGGGCGGGGCGGCCGGCGCGGTGGTGGCGCGCGGGCGCCCGCTGCCCGCGCTGCCCGCCGGGCTGACGCTCTATGAAGTCGATGACACCCTGCGGGCCCTGGGCGCGCTGGGACGGCACCACCGTCAGCGCTTCCGGATTCCGGTGTGCGCGGTGGGTGGCTCCAACGGGAAGACGACCACCAAGGAGATGGTGGGCGCCATCCTGGCCACGCGCGGGCCGGCGCTGAAGACCGAGGGCAACCTCAACAACGAGATTGGCGTCCCGCTGACGCTCTTCCGGCTGGAGCCGCGCCACGTCGCGGCGGTCATCGAAGTGGGGATGAACCAGCCGGGGGAAATCGAGCGGCTGGCCCGCGTCGTCCAGCCGGACGCGGGCGTCATCACGGTGGTCCAGCCCGAACATCTGGAAGGGCTGGGCAGCCTGGAGGGCGTGGCGGCGGCGGAGGGCGAGCTGTTCCAGGAGATGGGGCACGGCACCACCATCGTGGTGAACGTGGACGACGCGCTCATCCCCGCGCAGGCGGAGCGCAGCGGAGCGCAGCGGCTGACGTTCGGCCGGGCGGAGCACGCGGACGTGCGGCTCGTGGACGTGAAGACGCTGGGCCGTGAGGGCATGGTGGCCACGGTGCGGCACCTGGGCCGCGAGTGGCCGGTGCGGCTGCGCTTCGTGGGGCCACACAACGCGCAGAACGCGACGGCGGCCTTCGCGGTGGCGCTGGCGCTGGGCTACACGCCGGAGGAGTGCGTGCGCGGCCTGGAGTCGGCGCGGCCGTACTCGCGGCGCCTCAACGTGGTGGACGGGCAGCACGGCGTGACGGTCGTCGACGACTCCTACAACGCCAACCCGGCCTCCATGGACGCCGCGCTGGAGACGCTGGGCACGCTGGTGCCCGCGGGTGGCCGGGCCGTGGTGGTGCTGGGGGACATGCTGGAGCTGGGGCCGGGCGAGCTCGAGGAGCACGCGCGGCTGGGCGGTCAGGTCCCCTCGCACGCGACGCTGGCGGCATTTTTCGGTCCCCGCTCCGTGAAGGGGTGGGAGGCCGCTTCCATGGGTGAATCCGCCGCCCACTTCACCGACGTGGAGCCGCTGATGGCGTGGTTGGCGCCGCGGCTTCGCGAGGGTGACGTGGTGCTGGTGAAGGGCAGCCGCGGCATGCGGCTGGAGCGGGTGGTGGCCGCCCTGACGGGCACGGCCGTCCCCGGAGGAAATCACTAGTGCTGTACCTCCTCTACGAGGTCATCCAGAACACGGAGGCGGGGCGCGTCCTCAACTTCCTGCGCTACCCCACCTTCCGCATCATCGCCGCGGGCGTCTTCGCGCTGCTCCTGGGCATGCTCATCGGGCCCAGGCTCATCGCCCGGCTGCGGCTGAAGCAGCACGGCCAGAGCAACGTGCGCGAGGACACGCCGGATTCGCACCAGAAGAAGAAGGGCACGCCCACCATGGGCGGCGCGCTCATCCTGCTGTGCATCGCGGCGGGCACGCTGCTGTTCGCGGACCTGAAGAGTCGCGCGGTGTGGGTGATGCTGCTCTTGACGCTGGGCTACGGCTTCATCGGCTTCCTGGATGACTGGCTCAAGCTGTCCAAGCGCAACTCCAAGGGCCTTGCCGGGCGCAAGAAGATGGTGCTGCAGACCTTCTTCTTCCTCGTCGCCGTGTTCGGCCTGCTGACGACGTGGACGCTGCCGGACGGCTCCTTCGGGCCCACGCTGCTCATCAACACCAGGCTGACGCTGCCCTTCATCCCCACGCGCTGGTTCAACCCGGACCTGGGCTGGTTCTACGTCTTCTTCGCGTGGATTGTCGTCGTGGGCACGTCCAACGCGGTGAACCTCACCGACGGCCTGGACGGGCTGGCCATCGTCCCCACCATCGTGTCCGGCATCACCTTCGCGGTGCTCTGCTACGTCGCGGGCACCACGCTGAGCATCGCGGATTCGGAGGTGGTGGGCGGCGTGTCGAAGCTGGTGGCCACGCCGCTGTACCAGTACCTGGGCATCCTCCAGGTGCCGGGCGGCGCGGAGCTGGCGGTGTTCTGCGCGGCCATCGTCGGCGCGGGCATCTCCTTCCTGTGGTTCAACACGTACCCGGCCTCCGTCTTCATGGGCGACATCGGCTCGCTGGCGCTGGGTGGCGCGCTGGGCGGGCTGGCGGTGCTGTCCAAGAACGAGGTGGTGTCCGCCATCATCCACGGCATCTTCTTCGCCGAAATCCTGAGCGTGATGATTCAAGTCACGTCCTTCAAGATGACGGGCAAGCGCGTCTTCAAGATGGCGCCGGTGCACCATCACTTTGAGCTCAAGGGAATGGCCGAGCCGAAGATCATCGTCCGTTTCTGGATCGTCTCCATCCTCTGTGGTGGCGTGGCGCTCCTGTCCCTGAAGCTCCGCTGAACCCGGAGGTGGCACGGCCATGACGTTGGCGCTGTCCGGTCAGAAGGTGCTGGTGTTCGGGCTCGCGAAGAGCGGCGTGGCCGCGCTGCGCCTGCTGCGTCAGCAGGGCGCGGACGTCACGGCGCTGGACGCACGCGGGGAGGACACGCTGGGCGCGGTGGCCCACGAGGTGAAGGCGCTGGGCGCCACGCTGGTGTCCGGACCCACGCCGCCGGGGCTGCTCGCGTCGCAGGACCTGGTGGTGGTGAGCCCGGGCGTGCCGCTGGCGCTGCCGGAAATCCAGGCCGCGCGCGCGGCCGGTGTCTCGGTGTGGGGCGAGGTCGAGCTGGCGGGCCGCCTGCTGTCTGGCGTGCCGCTGTTCGGCATCACCGGCACCAACGGCAAGAGCACCACCACGGCGCTCACGGGCACGCTCTTCGCCAGCGGCGGCAAGCGGACCTTCGTGGGCGGAAACCTGGGCCGGCCCTTCAGCGAGGCGGCCATGTCCCCGGGCGACTGGGACGCGCTGGTGGTGGAGCTGTCCAGCTATCAGTTGGAGGGCATCCGCGCGCTGCGCCCCCGGGGCGCGGCCATCCTCAACCTGACGCCGGACCACATTGACCGCTACCCCAGCCACGCGGCGTACGGCGAGGCGAAGGCGCGCATCTTCCAGCAGCAGCAGGCCGGTGACTTCGCGGTGGTGAACGCGGACGACGCGGACGTGCTGGGCCTGGCGCGCGGTGCGAAGGCGCCGGTGTACGGCTTCAGCCTCATGGGCACGCCCGTGGCGGACGCCCCGGCGCTGGCGGGCCTGGCGGTGGCGGAGCCGGGCGGCTTCCGGCTGGACTTCCTGGGCGAGCACTACACGCTGATGAACCGCGCGCTGCGCGGCGCCCACAACGCGCAGAACGCGATGGCGGCGGCGCTGCTGGCGCGCCTGGGCGGCGTGGCCTCCGGCGCGGTGCAGGCGGGGCTGGACGGCTACCCGGGCCTGCCGCACCGGCTGGAGAGCGTGCGCGTGCTGGACGGCGTCGAGTGGGTGAATGACTCGAAGGCCACCAACGTGGAGTCGGTGCTGGTGGCGCTGCGCGCGTTCTCCAGGGACGTGTGGCTGATTGTCGGCGGCAAGGGCAAGGGCGCGTCGTACGCGCCCATGGTGGAGGCGGGGCGGGGCAAGGTGAAGGGCGTGCTCACCATCGGCGACGACGCGGACACGCTGGCCCGGGCCTACGCCGGCGCGGCGCGGGTCCACGCGTGCGGCACCCTGGCCCGGGCGGTGGCGCGGGCGCGGGAGTTGGCGGAGCGGGGGGACACGGTGCTGCTGTCGCCCGCGTGCGCGTCCTTCGACCAGTTCAAGAACTTCGAGGACCGGGGCGATTCGTTCAAGCGCCTGGTGGAGGCGCTGTGACGGTATGAAGAACCCTTTTTCTCCGTCCTCCGCCCTCGTGCGCTTCGACCCGGTGCTGCTCTGCGCGGTGCTGGGGCTCGTGAGCTTCGGGCTGGTGATGGTGTACTCGGCCAGCGCGGTGCTGGCGCAGGACAAGCTGGGCGACAGCCTCTACTTCCTCAAGCGTCAGCTCGTCGCCGCGGGCCTGGGGCTGGGCGCCATGGCCATGGCCATGAAAGTCGGCTGGCGCCGGCTGGCGCGCTGGGCCTATCCGCTGCTGCTGGCGGCCATCGTCCTGTTGGTGCTGGTGAACATCCCCGGCATTGGCAGCACGGCGGGTGGCGCGCGGCGGTGGATTCGCCTGCCGGGCTTTGGCCTGCAGCCGGCGGAGGTGGCGAAGTTCGCCTGGGTCGTCTACCTGTCCTACTCGCTGGCGAAGAAGCGGGAGAAGGTGGCGAAGTTCTCCGTGGGCTTCGTGCCGCACCTCGCGCTGTGCGGCATCCTGGTGTTGCTTTGCATGATGCAGCCCGACTTCGGCAGCAGCGTGCTGCTGGTGTTCATGCTCTTCGTGCTGCTGTTCGCGGCCGGCGCGAAGCTGAGCTACCTGGTGGGCATGGTGCTGCTGGCGTTGCCCCTGGCCTACGTGGCCATCGCGTCCAGTCCGTACCGGATGAAGCGCATCCTGGCCTTCCTGGACCCGTGGGCGCACCGGCATGACGTGGGCTACCAGGTGGCCGAATCCCTGATGTCCATCGGCTCGGGCGGCGTGGCCGGCCTGGGCCTGGGCGACGGACGGCAGAAGCTCTTCTTCCTGCCCGAAGCCCACACCGACTTCATCTTCTCCATCATCGCCGAGGAGACGGGCCTGATTGGCGTGGGCCTGCTGGTGGTGCTGTACGGCGTGGTGCTGTGGCGCGGCGTCCGGGCCAGCCTGGCGGCGGGGGAGACGTTCGGCACGTACCTGGGGCTGGGCATCAGCTCCATCATCGCGTTCCAGGCCGCGGTCAACATGTGCGTGGCCATGGGGTTGCTGCCGACGAAGGGGCTGACGCTGCCCTTCGTGTCGTACGGAGGTTCATCGCTGGTGGTGCTGATGGGCGCGGCTGGAGTGCTGTTGTCGTTGAGCGCGAACACCCAGGGGGCCGCGAGGTCCAGCCGGGTGGGAACCGACATGCGGGAGGTGGCGGCATGATGAAGGTGCTCATCGCGGGTGGGGGCACGGGCGGACACCTCTTTCCGGGCATCGCCCTGGCGGAAGAGGTGGTGACGCGGCATCACCGCAACGAGGTCGTCTTCGTGGGCACCGAGCGTGGCATCGAGGCGCGCGTGGTGCCGAAGGAAGGCTATCCGCTGGAGCTGGTGAAGGTGCAGGGCCTCAAGGGCAAGGGCTTCCTGGCCCTGCTCAAGGCGCTCTTCGCGCTGCCGCTGGCCTTCATCGAGTCCTTTCGCATCCTCGCCCGGCAGAAGCCGGACGTGGTGGTGGGCGTGGGCGGCTACGCCAGCGGCCCGGTGGTGCTGGCCGCGTGGCTGATGGGCATCCCCACCGCCATCCAGGAGCAGAACGCGCTGCCCGGCTTCACCAACAAGGTGCTGGGCCGGATTGTCCGCGTGGTGTTCATCGCCTTCGAGGAGGCGCGCGCCTTCTTCCCAGAGAAGAAGGTCCAGCTCATCGGCAACCCCATCCGCCGCAAGCTGATGGACAACTACCTGCGCAGCCACGTCGCGCACGAGCGCTTCTCCGTGCTCGTCTTCGGCGGCAGCCTGGGCGCGCGAGGCATCAACCAGCGGATGACCGAAGCGCTGGACTCGCTGGGCGACCTGAAGGACAGCCTGCACTTCGTCCACCAGACGGGGAAGAATGATTTGGAGTCGGTGCGCAAGGGCTACGCGGACAAGGGCTTCCAGGCGGAGGTGGTGGAGTTCATCGACGACATGTCCAGCGCCTATGCCCGCGCGGACCTCGTCGTCTGTCGCGCTGGCGCGACGACGCTCGCGGAGCTGACCGTCTGCAAGAAGGCCAGCCTCCTGATTCCCTTCCCCCACGCCACGGACGACCACCAGGCCGTCAACGCGCGGGCGCTGGTGGACGCGGGCGCGGCGCTGATGTTCCGCGAGTCGGAGCTCACCGGGGAGAAGCTGGCGCAGACGGTGCGTGAGCTGAAGAGCCACCCCGAGCGCCTCAAGAGCATGGAGAAGAAGGCGGGCCTGCTGGGCCGTCCCGAGGCCGCCAAGGAGCTGGCGGACGTGTGCGTGGACCTGATGGTCCAGACGTGGGGCCCCAACGGCCGCGAGCGCACCCCCATCGAAGCGGAGAAGAAGGCCCCCAGGAGCCATTCGTGACGCGCAACAAGCCCCCCAGCCTCTTCAAGACGCGCCACGCGGCGCAGGTCCACTTCGTGGGGCTCGGTGGTATCGGCATGAGTGGCATCGCCGAGGTGCTGCTGAACATGGGCTACCGGGTGTCCGGCTCGGACCTGCGCGAGAGCGACATCACCCGGCGCCTGGCGCGCATGGGGGCCACGTTCTTCGAAGGCCACCGCGCGCAGAACCTGGTCCAGGCGGACGTGGTGGTCATCTCCTCCGCGGTGCGCAAGGACAACCCGGAGGTGGTGGCCGCCCGGCAGCGGAAGATTCCCGTCATCCCCCGCGCGGAGATGCTCGCGGAGCTGATGCGGCTGAAGTACGCGGTCGCCGTGGCCGGCAGCCACGGGAAGACGACGACGACGTCCATGGTGGCCACCGTGATGAGCGCTGCGGGGCTGGACCCGACGGCGGTGGTGGGCGGCAAGGTGAACGTGCTCGACTCCAACGCCAAGCTGGGCAAGAGCGAGCTGATGGTGGTGGAGGCCGACGAGAGCGACGGCAGCTTCCTGCACCTGCACCCGTCCATCGCCATCGTCACCAACATCGACCCGGAGCACATGGACCACTACGGCGACCTGGAGACGCTCCAGTCCGCCTTCGTGGAGTTCTGCAACCGGGTGCCGTTCTACGGCCTCAACGTGCTGTGCCTGGACAACCCCAACGTCCAGGCGCTGCTGCCGCGCATCGAGAAGCGCTTCGTCACCTACGGCAGCTCGCACATGGCGGACTACCGGCTGGAGCACATCCAGTTGGACGGCTTCACCACGCGCTTCCACGCCTACCGCCGGGAAGAGGCGCTGGGCGAGTTTCGCGTGCGGATGGTGGGCGCGCACAACGCCTTCAACGCGCTGGCCGTCATCGCCGTGGCGGAGGAGATGGACATCCCGCTGGAGACGGTGCGCGAATCGCTGGCCGAGTTCGGCGGCGTGCAGCGGCGCTTCACCGTGCGCGGCGAGGCCCAGGGCATCACCGTGGTGGACGACTATGGGCACCACCCCACGGAGGTGCTGGCCACGCTGGCCGGCGCGCGGCGGGCCTTCGGGCGCCGGGTGGTGGTGGCCTTCCAGCCGCACCGCTACACGCGCACGCATGACCTGATGAAGGAGTTCACCACCTCCTTCAATGACTCGGACGTGCTCTTCGTCACCAGCGTCTACGCGGCGGGCGAGGAGCGCATCGAGGGCGCCACGGGTGACGCGCTGGCGGACGCCATCCGCGCCCACGGCCACCGCGACGTCGCCTTCGTGGAGAAGCGCACGGACCTGCCGGCGGCGCTGCTGCCGCGGCTGCGCGAGGGGGACCTGGTGTTGACGCTGGGCGCGGGTGACATCACCCACGTGGGGCCGGAGCTGCTCGAACTGCTGCGCACCACCCCCCTGTCGAAGGACTAGCGCCATGGTGGAAGCGGGCGTGAAGACGGCGCTGGCGGCGCGCGTGGAGTCGCTGGGCGGCTGCGAGGTGAAGGCGGGCGAACCGCTGGCGCCGCTCACCAGCGTCCGGGCTGGCGGCGCCGCGGAAGCCCTGGTGCGCCCGCGCTCGCCGGACGCCCTGGTGGCCTTGCTGAAGCTGGCGCGCGAAGAGGGCGTCCCCGTCTCGGTTCTGGGCGGCGGCGCCAACACGCTGGTGGGCGACGGCGGGGTGCCCGGCCTGACGCTGAAGCTGCCCGGAGACCTCTTCCCGGAGGTGGCCGACGTGGGCCCCGAGGAAGGGCGGCTCACGCTGGGCGCGGGGGCGGCCATCGTCCGCCTCATCAACGTCATGCGGGCGCACGCGCTGGTGGGCGCGGAGTTCCTGGCCGGCATCCCCGGCACGCTGGGCGGCGCGGTGTCGATGAACGCCGGCACCAAGAATGGCGAGGCCTTCCGCGTCATCGAGGCGGTGGAGGTGGCCACGGCGGACGGGGTGGGGTGGCTGACGAAGGCGCAGGTGCCGCACGCCTACCGTCACTCCGAATTGCCGCCGGGCGGCGTCGTCACCCGGGTGCGTTTCGCGCTGCGCAAGGGGGACGTGGTGGCCTCCAAGGCCGTCATGGACGCGGACCTGGGTTACCGGAAGCGGACACAGCCGCTCAGTCAGCCCAACTTCGGCAGCGTCTTCACCAACCCGCCAGGCGACCATGCCGGGCGGCTGATTGAACTGGCGGGCCTGAAAGGGTACTCGCTGGGGCGCGCGCAGGTGTCCACCCTGCACGCCAACTGGATTGTGAACCTGGGCGGCGCCACCGCCCGCAACGTGCTGGGACTCGTCACCCTCATGCGGCAGCGGGTGCGCGAGCAGTCCGGCGTCGACATGAAACCCGAAGTCAAGCGCCTGGGAGACTTCCCGTGACTCCGAACCGCGGTGCCTTCACGAAGGACGAGCTCAAGCAGAAGCGTGTCGGCGTGCTGTTGGGCGGAATGTCCGCGGAGCGCGACGTGTCCCTGCGCACCGGTGAGGCCGTCTCCGGGGCGCTGCGCGGGCTGGGCTACACCGTGGTGGAGCTTGACGTGGGCCGGGACTTGCCCGCGCGCCTGGCGGCGGAGCAGGTGGACGTGGCGTGGCTGGCCGTCCACGGGCGCTATGGCGAGGACGGCTGCCTCCAGGGGCTGCTGGAGTCGCTCTTCATTCCCTATACCGGCAGCGGCGTGCTGGCCTCCGCGCTGGGCATGGACAAGGTGTACGCCAAGCAGGTCTTCGTGGCCCACGGCATCCCCACGCCCGCGTACCGCTCCTTCCGAGACGCCGCGTCGGCGCTGGCGGCGGCGGACAGCCTGCCCTTCCCGTTTCCAGTGGTGGTGAAGCCCAGCCGCGAAGGCAGCAGCGTGGGTGTGCACATCTGCAAGACGCGGGACGCCTACGAGGCCGCCGTGACGGACGCGGCGAAGTACGCGGGCACCCTGCTGGTGGAGCAGTTCGTCAAGGGACGCGAAGTGCAGGGTGGGGTGTTGGACGATGAGGCCCTGGGCGTCATCGAGGTCCGCGCCGCTCGCGAGTTCTACGACTATGACGCGAAGTACAAGGCCGGCACCGGGACGCAGTACCTCTTCCCCGCGCCCCTGCCTCCAGAACAGTATGCGCGCGTGAACGAGGTGTGCCTGGCCGCGCACCAGGCCCTGGGTTGTAGCGGGGGCTCGCGGTCGGACGTCATCGTCACCGACGGGGGCGAGGTGTTCCTCCTGGAAACGAACACGCTGCCAGGCATGACGGCCACCAGCCTGCTGCCCAAGATTGCCGCGGGGCGCGGCATCGACTTCCCCGCCCTGTGCGAGCGCCTGTTGCTGGGCGCGTGTCTCAAGGCCTGAGCGTCCGGTTTTCGATCAGGCGCAACTCGGCGTCGGCCTCCCTCGAAAATTTCCGAAGCGCCTGTGCGGCGGCTTGCGCTACAGCGACGTGCCTGTAGCCAAAAACTGGCGTGGCTCCCCAACCGCGCACAGCATGCGTCAATCCTTTTCTCCCCATGGCCTTCGGAAAATCCAAGAACCGCCGCCGTCAGGACGCCGCCCAGCAGAAAGAGGCGGTCCGAGGCGCGGTGCGTTCGCACGGGCCGGGCGTGCTCAGGGTGCTGGGGTTGACGCTGGGCACCGGGCTGCTGGTGTGGGGTGGGGTGGCGCTGCGGGAGTGGGCGCTGACGTCGCCGCGCTTCGACCTGGAGGCGGTGTCCTTCTCCGGTCTCCAGCGCGCCTCCCGGGTGGAGCTGCTGCGGCTGGCGGCGCTGACGAAGGGGCAGAATCTGTGGAAGCTGGACGTGGACGCGCTGGAGCGCGCCATGCACCAGCACCCCTGGTTGCGCACGGTGGAGGTGACGCGCCGGTTTCCCAACCGCGTGTCGGTGGAGGTGACGGAGCACGTGCCGGTGGCCATGGCGGTGCTGGGGGAGCTGTACGTCCTGGACGAAGAGGGTGAGCCCTTCAAGCGGGTGACGCCCGGGGACGGACTGGACTTGCCCCTGGTGACGGGCCTGGACCGGGAAGGTTATGTGGCGGACCCGGCGGCGGCGCGGGAGCGCCTCCGTTCGGCGTTGACGGTGGCGAGCGCGTACGCGCGGCTGTCACCCGAGAAGGCCGAACAGTTGTCGGAGGTCCGCCTGGAGGCGCAGAGCCTGGCGCTGGTGACGGCGTCCGGTCAGGAAGTGCGCCTGGGCGAAGGAGATTCAGAGGTCAAGCTGCAACGTCTTGCCCGTGTCCGGCGCGAACTGGGTGCGAGGGGGCTTGCAGCGGAGATCATTCACCTGGATAACCGTGCCCGGCCCGGCTGGGTGGCGGTGAAGATTTCGAGCCCCGCGTCCGAGAGGAGCGGGGCTTCGATGCGGTAAGAGGACGCGCCCCTTTCACGAGAGTGGGGGGCCTGGGAGGGTTGTCATGGCGAAGCAGAAGTCGGGGGAGATCATCGTCGGCCTCGACATCGGCACGACGAAGATCTGCGCCATCGTCGGAGAGCTGACCGACAGCGGCATCGACATCATCGGCATCGGTACGCATCCGTCGAAGGGTCTGCGCAAGGGCGTGGTGGTGAACATCGAGGCGACCGTCTCTTCCATCCGCCGCGCGGTGGAAGAAGCGGAGCTCATGGCGGGGGCGGAGATTTCCCACGTCTACACGGGCATCGCCGGAGGCCACATCAAGGGCTTCAATTCCCAGGGCATCGTCGCCGTCAAGGACAAGGAGGTCCGCGAGGCGGACATCGCCCGCGTCATCGACGCGGCCAAGGCCGTGGCGATTCCGCTGGACCGGGAGGTCATCCACGTCCTCCCGCAGGAGTTCATCATTGACGACCAGGGTGGCATCAAGGAGCCCCTGGGCATGGCGGGCGTCCGGCTGGAGGCCAAGGTCCATATCGTCACGGGCGCGGTGTCCAGCGCGCAGAACATCGTCAAGTGCGCCAACCGCACCGGGCTCAACGTCTCCGACATCGTCCTCCAGCCGCTGGCCAGCGCGGAGGCGGTGCTGGGCGAGGATGAGAAGGAGCTGGGCGTGTGCCTCGTCGACATCGGCGGCGGCACGACGGACATCGCCATCTTCTCAGGCGGCTCCATCGTCCACACAGCGGTGATTGCGCTGGGCGGCAACAACCTCACCAGCGATATCGCCATTGGCCTGCGCACGCCCGCGCACGAGGCCGAGCGCATCAAGCAGAAGTACGGCTGCGCGCTGTCGTCGCTCATCAACAAGGACGACACCATTGAAGTGCCCAGCGTCGGGGGCCGTCAGCCTCGCGTGCTCGGGCGGCAGATTCTCTGCGAAATCCTGGAGCCGCGCGTGGAGGAGATCTTCCAGCTCGTGCACCGCGAAATCCAGAAGTGCGGCTACGAGGACCTGCTGGCCTCGGGCGTGGTGATTACGGGTGGCTCCACGCTGCTGGCCGGCATGCCGGAGCTGGCCGAGGAAGTCCTGGGCCTGCCCGTTCGCCGCGGCATGCCGCGTGGCATCGGCGGTCTGGTGGATGTGGTGAAGAGCCCCATGTACGCCACCGGCGTGGGCCTGGTCGTCTACGGCGCCCGCCACCTGGACCGGCGCATGTTCCGCATCCGCGAGGAGAACGTGTACAAGAAGGTGAAGGGCCGCATGCGCGAGTGGCTCGAGGAAATCTTCTAACGCACCGGGCCGAGCGCCCACCGCGTCGCCCAAGGGCTCTCCGAAAGGAGGGCCCTTTTTTGTTGGCCTGGGCCACGCCCTGCGTCCTGGCTGACGCGTCAGCGTCCGGGTTTGACGCGTCAGCCGACCTGGTGGGTTGCCCTCTTGGAGGCGCGAGCCGGTCCAGTTTCCGGAAACTGGATCCGTGGTTCGGATGGGGCGGGCGCTACCCCTTGAGCAGGGCGCTGAAATCCTCGGAATACCGCGGGTCGTAGATTGGACAGAGGCTGGCTCTCGGATTGCTATGTGCGGCATTTGCCGCTGGGCCCACACCCCCCAACGACCCCAGGTTTATGACTCGAACGACCTTTTACGTCCCCTTGCTTAGTCGGGTTTTCCAAGGGCGCCTTGGCCTGGCCATCGCACCCCTGGCGCTGCTGTGCGCGGCGTTGGTTGGGCCGGTGGCGATGGCCGCCGTGGACAACGTCGGCCTGGGGAGCGGGGCCGTCGGCGCGCTGACCATCAACGCCGCCAACACGCCCATCAATACCTACACGCGCGTGACAGCCGCCGTGCCCGCGGGGCAGAGCTTCGTGACGGTGGCCTCGACCGCGGGCTTCGCGGTGGGCAACCTGGTGATGGTGCACCAGACCACGGGGCTCGCGGCGCCCGCGTCTGGGAGTCAGGCGCCCATCAGCCTGGCGGGAGGCCCGGTGGGTCGCTGGGAGTTCGCGCGGATTCAGAGCCTCACGGCGACGCGGCTCAACTTCACGCAGCCGCTCACGGTGGCCTTCGGAGCCACCGGGACGCAGGCGATTCGGGTGCCCGAGTACACCAGCGTGACGGTGAACGCCGCGGGCAGCATCGTGGCGGCGCCGTGGGATGGGACGACGGGCGGCGTGGTGGCCTTCCTGTCGCAGGGCGCGGTGAACAACGCGGGTGCCATCCACGCGGATGGCCGGGGTTTCCGGGGCGCGTTTGCCTGGAACGGCGATGGTGATGGCTGCACGGGTGTGGATGAGGAGTGGCCGGGCGGGGCGTCGAAGGGAGAGGGCCTGGTTCCTTCCCGGTTTGGCGGTGACACGTTCCCGCTCGACCTCGCGGAGGTGACGACGGGCCGGGGCAACATCGCCAACGCGGGTGGCGGCGGCGTCTGCCACAACTCCGGCGGTGGTGGCGGCAGCAACGCGGGTGCAGGTGGCATCGGTGGGCGCACCTGGAGTGGGGAGGATGGTCCTACGGTTTCTCGGACGGTGGGTGGGTTCGGTGGCGCCGGTCTGAACTTCGATGCGGTGAGCCAGGGGCTGTTCGGCGGTGGCGGTGGCGCTGGACATGGCAATGATGACGTGGCCGGCGCGGGGAGCGCGGGCGGCGGATTCGTGTTCATCCGCGCTGCCTCGCTGTCGGGGGCTGGTCGCGTTTCGGCGAACGGGCTGGCGGGCGGCAACGCCCTGGGAGATGGAAATGACGCAGCGGGCGGAGCGGGCGCTGGCGGCACCGTGTACCTGCGCGTCACTGGCGCCCTGAACTGCGCGGCCAACCAGGTGTCGGCCCGCGGTGGCAACGGCGGTGTCACGATTTTCGCCGAGCACGGCACGGGTGGCGGCGGTGGTGGCGGCCGGGTGCTGACGCAGTCCGCGACGGGAACGTGCGCTCCGGTGGTCACCGGCGGCGCCGCGGGCACGCAGCCGACGGCAAGCGCTCCGGACGGGCTCACGTATGGCGCCGCTCCTGGCAACCCGGGTGTTGTCACCACCCTTCCCGGCGCCTTCCCGGCGAACCTGCCGGCCCCCGTGGTGGTGTCGCCGGCCAACGGCTCTACCACGGGCGTTCGTCCGGCCATCACCGGCACGGCCCCCGCGAACGCCACGGTGGTCATCTTCGTGGATGGCGTCGAAGTGGGCCGCGCGACGGCGGACGCCGCGGGGAACTTCAGCTTCACGCCGACCGTGGACCTGGCCGTCGGCTCGCACACGGTGAATGCCTACGCCCAGCTCCAGGGCGTGTCGTCCGTGCTGAGCAACACCAACACCTTCACCGTGGTCTCCGACACCACGCCTCCGGACACCACCATCGTGAGTGGGCCTCCGGCGGTGACGAATTCCACCAGCGCCACGTTCGACTTCAGCTCGAATGAGAACCCGGTGACGTACCAGTGCTCCCTGGACGGCGGTCCGTTCGTGGCCTGCACCGACCCGCGGACGTTCACGGGGCTGAGCCAGGGCAATCACACGCTGGCGGTGCGCGCGGTGGACGCGGCGGGCAACGTGGACCCGACGCCCGCGACGTACGCGTGGACGGTGGACACGACGGCGCCGGACACGACGATTGTCAGCGGCCCTTCGGGGACGACGACGTCCAGCAGCGCGACGTTCGACTTCGATTCGAACGAGAGCCCGGTGACGTACCAGTGTTCGCTGGATGGCGGCCCGTTCGTGGCCTGCACGGACCCCGTCACCTTCACGGGGCTGGCGGATGGTTCGCACACGTTGGCGGTGCGCGCGGTGGACGCGGCGGGCAACGTGGACCCGACGCCCGCCACCCGGACGTGGACGGTGGATGCCACCGCGCCGGACACCACCATCGTGAGCGGGCCTCCGGCGGTGACGAACGCCACCAGTGCCACGTTCGACTTCAGCTCGAACGAGAGCCCGGTGACGTACCAGTGCTCCCTGGACGGCGGTCCGTTCGTGGCCTGCACCGACCCGCGGACGTTCACGGGGCTGAGCCAGGGCAATCACACGCTGGCGGTGCGCGCGGTGGACGCGGCGGGCAACGTGGACCCGACGCCCGCGACGTACGCGTGGACGGTGGACACGACGGCGCCGGACACGACGATTGTCAGCGGCCCTTCGGGGACGACGACGTCCAGCAGCGCGACGTTCGACTTCGATTCGAACGAGAGCCCGGTGACGTACCAGTGTTCGCTGGATGGCGGCCCGTTCGTGGCCTGCACGGACCCCGTCACCTTCACGGGGCTGGCGGATGGTTCGCACACGTTGGCGGTGCGCGCGGTGGACGCGGCGGGCAACGTGGACCCGACGCCCGCCACCCGGACGTGGACGGTGGATGCCACCGCGCCGGACACCACCATCGTGAGCGGGCCTCCGGCGGTGACGAACGCCACCAGTGCCACGTTCGACTTCAGCTCGAACGAGAGCCCGGTGACGTACCAGTGCTCGCTGAACGGCGCGCCCTTCACCGCCTGCACGGACCCGCAGACGTTCACGGGTCTGGTCGAGGGCGACCAGACGCTGGCGGTGCGCGCGGTGGATGCGGCGGGCAACGTGGACCCGACGCCTGCTCAGTACGCGTGGACGGTGGACCTCACGCCTCCGACGCTGCCGACCATCGACTCGCCCGCGGACCAGGAGGAGGTCGCCACCGCGACGCCGACGCTGACGGGAACGGGGGAGCCGGGCAGCAGCATCTACCTGGATGTCGGTGGTGCGACGCACGGTCCCATCCTGGTCGATGAGGACGGCAACTGGACCTTCATCGTGCCGGAGCCGCTCGACGAGGGCCCTCACACGGTGAGCATCATCAGCGTGGACCCCGCGGGCAACTCGGCGGGGCCGGTGACGAGCACGTTCATCGTCGACCTGTCTGCGCCCGACACGTTCATCGACTCCGGTCCGGCGCTGCTGACGCGGGACACGTCCGCTACCTTCGACCTCCGCTCGGAGGGCGGCGGCGTGGCCTACGAGTGCAGCCTGGATGGGGGCGTCTACGTGGCCTGCACCGACCCGGCGAGCTTCACGGGCCTGGCGGATGGGGACCACCTGCTCCTGGTGCGCGCGGTGGACGCGGCGGGCAACGTGGACCCGACGCCCGCGCAGTACGCGTGGACGGTGGACACGACGCCGCCGGACACGCTCGTGGTGAGCGGCCCGCCGACGGTGACCTCGGCGACGTCAGCCTCGTTCGAGTTCGCGGCCTCCGAGCCGGGCTCCACCTACGAGTGCAGCCTGGACGGCGCGGCCTACGTGCCGTGCACGGAGACGTTCGACGGCTTCGCGGAAGGCGAGCACACGCTCCTGGTGCGCGCGGTGGACACCGCGGGGAATGTGGACCCGACGCCCGCGGAGCACACCTGGACGGTGGACCTCACGCCACCTCTGGCGCCGCTCATCACCTCGCCCGCGAATGGCGCGGTGCTGGATGACGGGGTGGTGACCATCACCGGCACGGCGGATGGCGCCGAGTTCGTGACGCTGACGCTGGATGGGACGACCTACGGCCCCATCCCGGTCGACGCGGGTGGCAACTGGACCTTCACGCCGCCGGTGACGTTGCCGGACGACACGTACACCCTCACCGTCACGGCGACGGATGAGGCGGGCAACACCAGCGCTCCGACGAGCTCCACCTTCACGGTGGACACGGCGGCGCCGGATACCGCCATCGACAGTGGCCCGGCGGTGCTGACGAACGTGGCCACCGCGGACTTCGTCTTCTCCTCGAACGAGTCTCCGGTGACGTACGAGTGCTCGCTGAACGGTGCGCCCTTCACGGCGTGCCCGGCCCAGGCGCAGTTCGGCCCGCTGCCGGACGGCGACCAGACGCTGCTCGTGCGCGCGGTGGATGCGGCGGGCAACGTGGACCCGACGCCCGCCGAGCACACCTGGACGGTGGACACGGCGGCGCCGGTGGTGGTCATCACCACGCCCGCGGACGGCGCGGTGCTCGACGTGCCGGTGGTGACGTACTCCGGTACGTCGGAGCCGGGCAGCACCGTGACGGTGGTGGTGGATGGCGTCACGGTGGGCACGGCGGTGGCCGACCCGTCCGGCAACTGGTCCCTCCCCGTGGGCGACACGCTGTCGGAGGGTCCCCACACGGTGTCCGTCACGGCGGAGGACGAGGCGGGCAACACCAGCACGACGGTGACGCACACGTTCATCGTGGACGCGGAGCCGCCGGAGACGACGTTCACCTCGACGCCGCCCACGCTCACCAACAGCGACTCGGCGACGTTCGACTTCGACTCGGACGAGTCCCCGGTGACGTACGAGTGCAGCCTGGACGGCGCGCCCTTCACGGCGTGCACGGACCCCGTTGACTTCACGGGCCTGGATGACGGCGAGCACACGCTGGAGGTCCGCGCCGTCGATGGCGACGGCAACGTGGACCCGACGCCGGCCACCTACACCTGGACGGTGGACACCACCGCGCCGGACACCCTCATCGTCACGGGCCCTCCGCTGACGGACGCGCCCAGCACGGCGACGTTCGACTTCGACTCGGACGAGTCCCCGGTGACGTACGAGTGCAGCCTGGACGGCGCGGCGCACGTGCCGTGCACGGACCCGGTCACCTTCACGGGCCTGGCGGAAGGCAGCCACACGCTGAGCGTTCGCGCGGTGGATGCGGCGGGCAACGTGGATGACACGCCGGCGACCTACACCTGGGCGGTGGCGGTCGACTCGGATGACGACGGCCTGACGGACGCCGAGGAGATTGCGCTGGGCACCGACCCGAACAATCCCGACACGGACGGTGACGGCCTGCCGGACGGTATCGAGGTGAATGTCGCGGGGACGGACCCGCTCGACGACGACACGGACGACGACGGCATCCTGGACGGCAACGAGGACGCCAACCACAACGGCATCGTCGACGAGGGTGAGACGGACCCGAACAACGGGGACACGGACGGCGACCTGCTGTCGGACGGCCTGGAGCTGGGCCTCACCGAGCCCCAGGGCACGGGCACGGACATGACGCGCTTCGTGGCGGACGCGGACCCGACGACGGTGACGGACCCGCTCAACCCGGACACGGACGGCGGCAGCGTGCGTGACGGCATCGAGGACGCCAACCGCAACGGCCGGGTGGACCCGGGCGAGACGGATCCGCTCAACCCCGCGGACGACGTCGACTCCGACGGCGACGGCATTGATGACGCGACGGAGCTGGAGCTCGGCCTGGACCCCAACGACGCGGACAGCGACGACGACGGCATTCCCGACGGCCTCGACGGCATCACCGACACGGATGGTGACGGCCTCATCGACGCGTTGGACCCGGACAGCGACAACGACGGCATCCTGGACGGCACCGAGGCGGGCATCACCCTGGAGACCGCGCACGCGGACACGGACCGCAGCTCGCCCAACTTCCGCCCGGACGCGGACCCGACCACCACCACCGACCCGAAGAACCCGGACACGGACGGCGACGGACTGATGGACGGCGAGGAGGACGCCAACCACGACGGCCGCGTCGACACCACGGAGACGGACCCGAACAACCCGGACACGGACGCTGACGGCCTGTCGGACGGCGTGGAGGTGCGTGGCTCCAACCCCACCAACCCGCTCGACCCGGACACGGACGGCGACGGCCTGCTGGACGGCGCGGAGGACGCCAATCGCAACGGCGCCTTCGACAACGGCGAGACGGACCCGAACAACGCCGACACGGACAGTGGCGGCGTGAATGACGGCGAGGAAGTCTCCGGTGGGACCAACCCGCTGGACGGCAACGACGACTTCGTCATCTCCGGCCGTGGGTGCAGCACGAGTGGGGCGGGCACCTTCGCTCCGCTGGCGCTGCTGCTGCTCGGACTGCCCCTGCTGGGCCGCTTCCGTCGCTCGGCGGGGCGGGCCGGTGGGGCCCCTGTGGCCGCCGCCGCCGTGCTGGCGCTGGCGGTGCTGCTGGTGTCGCGGCCGGCCGTGGCGCAGGTGCCCACGCTGTCCGCGTCCCAGTCCATCGACGTGCAGCAGTACAAGCCGGGGCCGAGCTCGAAGGACATCCTGGGCGTCCAGAGCGCCCAGGTGCATTCCCACCTGGGTTGGAACGTGGGCGTGTCCGTCAACTACGGGGACAAGCCGCTCAACTTCATGGACCCGCGCTCGGGCCGGTACATCACCGCGCTGGTGCGCAGCCAGGTGGGGGTGGACCTGATGGGCTCGGTGGGCCTCTTCGACCGCTTGGAGCTCGGCGTGCTGCTGCCGGTGACGCTCCAGCGTTCGCAGGCGGCGCCCATGGTGGACCCGTCCTTCGCCCAGGGCGTGGGCTCGGGCGGCATCGGGGACCTGCGCCTGGTGCCCAAGGCCCGCCTCCTGGAGGAGGGCTCCTTCGGCCTGGCCCTGACGGTGCCGGTGGTGCTGCCCACGGGCGGCGGCTCCGACTTCCTCGGGAGCTCGGGCGTGGGCGTGCAGCCGCGCCTGGTGGCCGAATACGGCGAGCGGTTCCGCCTGGCCGCCAACGTGGGCGTGGACTTCCGGCAGATGCAGCAGCTGCGCAACCTGAACGTGGGCAACGCGGTGTCCTACGGCATGGGCGCCGAGCTGCCCTTCACGGTGCGCGAGGTGCCACTGGCGCTCGCGGCCACCGTGGTGGGCGCGGTGAACCTGGAGCAGCAGGACACCGAGGAGCGCCCGCTGGAGCTGCTGGCGGCGCTGAAGTACCGCGCGCTGGGCGGCTTCTCCGCGCACGTGGGCGGTGGGCCGGGACTCACCCGCGGCTACGGCACGCCGGGCTTCCGGCTGCTCGCGGGCTTCAGCTACAGCCCGGAGCCGTCCCGCGAGCCGCAGCCGGCGGCGCCGGTGGACACGGACGGCGACGGCATCCTCGACATCCATGACGCCTGCCCGACGGAGCCCGAGGACAAGGACGGCTTCCAGGACGAGGACGGCTGCCCCGACCCGGACAATGACGCGGACGGCATCCCCGACACGGCGGACGCGTGCCCGAACGAGCCGGAGACGCTCAACGGCTTCGAGGACACGGAGGGCTGCCTGGACGTGGCGCCGCCCCCGCCGCCGGTGGACACGGATGGCGACGGCCTCATGGACCCGGAGGACCGCTGCCCCAACGCCCCGGAGGACAAGGACGGCTTCCAGGACGAGGACGGCTGCCCCGACCCGGACAACGACCGGGACGGCATCCCCGACACCGAGGACAAGTGCCCGAACGAGCCGGAGACCATCAACGGCTTCCAGGACGAGGACGGCTGCCCCGACAAGGGCAAGGTGAAGGTGCTCGTGGACGGCGAGCGCATCGTCATCCTGGAGAAGGTCTACTTCGCCACTGGAAAGGACGTCATCCTGGCCCGCTCGTTCCCGCTGCTGAAGCAGGTGGCCGCGGTGCTGCGCGCCAACCCGCAGGTGGAGCTGGTCCGCATCGAGGGCCACACGGATGCCCAGGGCAACGACGCGAAGAACCTGGACCTGTCCCAGCGCCGCGCGAACAACGTGCGCGCCTTCCTGGTGAACGCCGGCATCGCCGAGGGCCGCATGGAGGCGGTGGGCTACGGCGAGGCGAAGCCGGTGGACACCAACAAGACGGCGAAGGGCCGCGAGAACAACCGCCGCGTAGGCTTCACCATCCTCCGCGTGGGGAAGGTCGAAGTGGAGCGCGAGGCGCGCTGACGCACGGGCCCTGAATACCCGGTGAAACACACCGGGTGCGTTCATCCACGGGTGGCTCCGAAAGAGATTTCGGGGCCACCCGTCGTTTTTTGGGGCATGCTGCGTCCCACCCGCTACGCAGTGCCGTGGAGCGCGAGTCAAGGGGCGAAGTTCACCCACCGCGTCGCACGCCTGCACGTCCTTGCGTTGGCGTAAGTGCGCGTCAGGACTCGGACGCGCAGCATCCCGCTACAGGCTCGTAGCGGAATACTTGCCAAAGCGTGGGACTTGCTGATGATTGAGGAGGTTGGGAGCACGCGCGCTGCATCGCGCGACTCCGGGCGAGAGGACCACCATGGACCAGTTCGATCAGAACAAGCAGGCCGCCAAGATTCGGGTCGTCGGGGCGGGTGGGGCCGGCTGCAACGCCGTCAATACGATGATTCTGTCCAAGCTGGACCGGGTGGACTTCATCGCCGCCAACACCGATGTCCAGGCGCTCGCCGCGAGCAAGGCGCCCACCCGGCTTCAGCTGGGCCAGACGCTGACGAAGGGCCTGGGAGCGGGCGCCAACCCGGAGATGGGCCGCGAGGCCGCCCTGGAGTCGCGCGACCAGATTGCCGCGGTGCTCGAGGGCGCCGACATGGTGTTCGTCACCGCCGGCATGGGCGGCGGCACCGGCACGGGCGCCGCGCCCATCATCGCGGACATCGCCAAGAGTCTGGGTTGCCTCACGGTGGGCGTCGTCACCAAGCCCTTCCTCTTTGAAGGCAACAAGCGCCGCAAGCAGGCCGAGCAGGGCATCGTGGAGCTCAAGGCCGCGGTGGACACGCTCATCACCATCCCGAACCAGCGCCTGTTGTCGCTCTCCAACGAGCCGATGCCGCTGCTGGAGACGTTCAAGCGCGCGGACGAGGTCCTGCTGAACGCCGTGCAGGGCATCAGCGACCTCATCCAGTACCACGGCTACATCAACGTCGACTTCGCCGACGTGAAGACCATCATGAGCGACAAGGGCATCGCGCTCATGGGCACGGGCCACTCGACGGGTGACAAGCGCGCGCTGATTGCCATGCAGCAGGCCATCGCCAGTCCGCTGCTGGAGGACGTCTCCATCGACGGCGCCACGGGCCTGCTCATCAACATCACCGGTGGCCGCGACATGACCCTGCAGGAGGTCAACGAGGCCCTGACGCTGGTGCACGACGCCGCCGACAGCGAGGCGGAGATCATCTTCGGCTCGCTCATCGACGAGAACATCTCGGACGAGGTGAAGATCACCATCATCGCCACGGGCTTCGTGCACCGCGACGCGCCCAAGGTCCGCACGGTGACGCCCGTGGTGCAGGTGCCGCTGTCGCGTCCGGCGCAGTCCGCGCTCGCCAACGCGCGCGAGGAGGTCGCCAGCCTGGTGCCCACCAAGGGCAGCGGCTCGCGCCAACTCACCGTGGAGAGCAGCAAGGCCGTGAGCGCCCGCACCGCGGTGGTGAAGGACGCGCCGCTGCCGCTGGACGAGGACCAGTTCGACATCCCGACGTTCCTGCGGCGGCAGGGCCAGACGGAGCTGCCGTAAGCGGAAGCGGGGCTTTAGCGAGCGGGAAGCTGGGCCACGCTGGCTTCGTCGCGGGCGGACAGGGTGTCCGCGCGGGCGAAGAGGCCGTCGACTTCCGAATAGAGCGCGTCCACGCGCTCCGGGAGCCGGGCCGCGGGCAGCACGCCGTCGCCGGACACTTCCTCCAGGCGCGCGTGGGCGCGCTGCAGCAGTTGCAGCGCCTTCAGCAGGGAGAGGCCGCGGCGCGTGCCCTCCTCGGTGAAGAGGGTTCCGCTCTGCGTCAGCGCCTCCAGCGTGGTGCGCACGAAGCGCACGCGGTCCGTGTGCCGGCCACGGTAGAGGTCCAGGCGCTTGGCGCGCCGCGCGTGGTGCAGGTTGACCACGCCGCCAGGGCTTGAAGAGGAGGGGGGCGTCACGGGGAACAAGGTACGACACCGCCTCGTAGACCCGCAAATTTACTGGACTGTAGGGACCTGTTGCACGTCCGTCCGCACCCTTGTCTTGGGAGGGAGCGAGGGTTAGGTTCGCCGCCCTTTCGCACCCGCACCCCAGGGGTTCCGCCATGTTCCAGAAGCTGCTCATCGCCAACCGGGGAGAAATCGCCCGCCGCATCGGCGTGGTGGCCCGGGGAATGGGGCTCAAGACGGTCGCCGTCTATTCGGACGCGGACGCCGAGCTGCCCTTCGTGAAGGAGGCCGACGAGGCGGTGCGCATCGGCCCCGCGCCGGCCAAGGACAGCTACCTCAACACCGCCGCCATCCTGGAGGCCGCGAAGCAGACGGGCGCGCAGGCCATCCACCCGGGGTACGGCTTCCTATCGGAGAACGGCGAGTTCGCCCAGGCCTGCGCGGACGCGGGGCTCATCTTCGTGGGCCCGCCGCCGGAGGCCATGGCGCGGATGAAGGACAAGAGCCAGGCCCGCAGGCTGGTGTCCGCCGCGGGGGTGCCCGTGGTGCCCGGCAGCGAGGACGTGGTGCCCGACGTGGCCAGCGCGCTGGCGGAGGCCGAGCGCATCGGCTACCCGGTGCTCGTCAAGGCGGCCAGCGGCGGCGGGGGCATTGGCATGGCGGTGGCCAGGAGCCCGGCGGAGATGGAGAAGGTCTACCGCCAGTGCACGGACCGGGCGAAGGCCGCCTTCGGCAAGGAAGGCGTGTACGTGGAGCGCTACTTCCCGGCGCCGCGGCACATCGAGGTCCAGATTCTGGGGGACCAGCACGGCCACCTCATCCACTGCCTGGAGCGGGAGTGCTCCATCCAGCGGCGCCACCAGAAGGTGGTGGAGGAGGCCCCCTCCGTGCTGTTCGCGGACGGGCGCAACCCGGAGCTGGCGCAGAAGCTCTTCACGGCCGCGGTGGCCGCGGCGAAGGCCTTCGGCTACGCCAACGCCGGCACGGTGGAGTTCCTGTACTCGGAGGGTGAGGTCTACTTCATCGAGATGAACGCCCGCCTCCAGGTGGAGCACCCGGTGACGGAGCTGACCACGGGGCTGGACCTCATCGGCTGGCAGCTGCGCATCGCCGCGGGGGAGCGCCTCACGGTGACGCAGCAGGACGTGAAGCGGCGCGGGGCGGCGCTGGAGTTCCGCATCTACGCCGAGGACCCGGTGAAGTTCTTCCCGTCCCCCGGGCCGCTGAAGGTGTTCCAGCCGCCCACGGGCGAGGGCGTCCGGCTGGACGCGGGCTACGGCGAGGGCAATACCGTCACGCCCAACTACGACCCGATGATTGCCAAGCTCATCGTCACCGGTGAGACGCGGGCGCAGGCGATTGAGCGCTCCGTGGCGGCGCTCCAGGCGTTCCGCATCGAAGGCATCAAGACGAACATCCCGCTCCACCTGCGCATCGTGCAGGATGCGGCCTTCCAGGCCGGCGAGCTGGACACGCACTTCCTGGAGCACCACGCCAAGCCGGCGTAGCGGGGCCCGCTCCAGCCCCACCCACCCCTGAGGAGGCACGGATTCATGGCGGACGTCGCGGCGCACATCACCGGCACGGTGTGGAAGATTGAGGTTCAGGTCGGCCAGCAGGTCAACGCGGGCGACACGCTCGTCATCCTCGAGTCCATGAAGATGGAGATGCCCGTGGAGGCAGAGGAGGGCGGGACGGTGAAGGAGATTCGGGTGAAGGAGGCGCAGTCGGTCAACGAGGGCGACGTCCTCGTGGTGCTCGGCTAGCAGTGGAGCCCGTCGTCGCGACAGGCGCTTCGCTGAACGTCGAGGACCGCGACGACGGGGTCCGGGTGTTGACGCTGTCCAACCCGGCCCGCCGCAACGCGCTGGATGACGGCCTCCTGGCGCGGTTGGACGCGGC
This sequence comes from Myxococcus sp. SDU36, assembly GCF_030168875.1. Taxonomy (NCBI): domain Bacteria; kingdom Pseudomonadati; phylum Myxococcota; class Myxococcia; order Myxococcales; family Myxococcaceae; genus Myxococcus; species Myxococcus sp. SDU36. Next base: position 4,395,371 of record NZ_CP077414.1, on the reverse strand, counting down.
GCTGGCGCCCACCCCGCACGTGCGCGCCTTGCTGGTGCGCGGCGCGGGCGGGGCCTTCTGCTCCGGCTATGACTTGACGCACCTGGGCCCCCCAGGCGCGGACGGGCGGCTGCCGGATGACTTGCTGGTGGAGTGCCTGCTGAAGCTGGAGTCCCACCCCGCGCCCAGCGTGGCGCTGGTGGAGGGCCCGGCGGTGGGCGCCGGCTTCGACCTGGCGGCGTCGTGTGACTTCCGCATCGGCGCGCCCAACGCCGTCTTCCTCATGCCCCCCGCGAAGCTGGGCATCGTCTACTCCCCGGAGGGGCTGGCCCGGGCCGCGCGGCTGGTGGGCGTGGCGCGCGCCAAGCAGCTCTTCCTCGCGGCGCGGAAGCTGGGCGCGCGGGAGGCGCTGGAGTGGGGGCTGCTGGATGACTGCCTGGCGGACGCGGAGGCGCGCGCGCTGGCGCTGTGCGCCACCCTGGCCAGCCATGCGCCGCTGGCGGTGTCGGGGATGAAGGAGTCCTTCGGGCGCCTGGCGCGGGCCCCGCTGGAGGAGGCGGACCGGGCGCGGCTACGCGGCTTGCGCGCGGCGGCCTTCGGAAGCGAGGACGCGAAGGAGGGGCGGGCGGCCTTCCTCGAAAAGCGCCCGCCCCGCTTCTCCGGCCGCTAGTCAGGGCGGCCGGCGGGGGACTGCCACGGCGACATCAGGTGTCGCCGAAGAGCTCGCCCATGCGCAGCTGCAGCGCCGAGGCAATCTTGTACAGCGAGGAGATGGAGGCGGAGGACTCCGCGCGCTCAATCTGCGACAGCAGCGACACCGACAGGCCCGTGCGCCGCGCCAGCTGCTTGAGCGTGAGCTCCTGCGTCTTGCGTGCGTCGCGGATGGTGCGGCCAATGGCGCGGTGCAGGTCCGCCTCCGGGTCCTGGGACAAGCCCTTCTTCTGGAGGGCGTTGCGGACCGCGGTGATGAACTGCTCCGGCTCCATGGGCTTCTTGACGTAGTCGGAGGCCTGCGCCTTGAGCGAGGCCACCGCCGTGTCCACCGTGGGGTACGCGGTGGCGACGATGACGGCCACGTCCGTGTCGTACTTGCGAATCAGCTCCAGCACCTCGGTGCCCGACATCTGCGGCATCATCATGTCGAGGATGACGAGGTGGAAGTCGGAGCCCCGCAGGATTTCCACCGTCTGGGTGGGGTCCGTCGTGGTCACCACCTCGTAGCCTTCACGGGTCAGGACCAGCTTGAGGTAGTCGCAGTTGTCCTGCTCATCATCAACTACCAGGATGCGAATCTGCACAGCGTCTCCTCGCTGCAGTTCAGTGCCATGGGACCGGAACACCCTCGGGGGGCGAGGGTGATTCCGGCAGACCGCTACTTCTTGGGATTCTCGTAACTCTCAACCAAACCCTTCACGCGCTCGTAGTACGCGTGATTGGGCGCAAGTTCCAGGAATCGCTTGTAGTGAACCGCGCCCTTTTCGGGCTGGTTGTCATTCGCGTAGGCGGACCCGAGGTAGAGGTGGCACTCGGCGCGGCCAGGTTCCAGGTCGAGGCACTTGTTCAGCTGCTCGATGGCCTGCCGGTAGCGCAGGCCCTTGATGTGCTCGAAGCCGTCCGCCTGGGCCTTGGCCGCCGCGGACTGCGCGGCGGACGGCGCCTTCTCCGTGCCGGAGGTGGGGACCGCGGCGGGCGGCGCCGCCTTCTTCGTGGCCTCGGCGACCTGCGTCTTCAGCGCCGCGTACTCCTTGGCGAACGCCTTGGTGGCGGCGCTCTCGCGCAGGGCCTCCTCGGCCTCCGGCAGCTTGCCGTCGTCCAGGGCCGTGCGGACGTCGTCGAGCCGCCGCTTCATCAGCTGCTCGGCGCGCGCCTCGTCGAGCCGGGTCTCCACGTCACGGGGGCGCTGGCCGTTGGCATCCTTGATGCGCTCCAGCGCCTCCACGGCCGCGTCGAAGTCACGCGCCGCAATCGCCTTGTCGGCGACCGCGCGCTGCTCCTCCATGGAGGGGCCACGTGGGGGGGGCGGCGTCTCAGGCGTCTGCGCCGCCGTCGTGGGCGGGGGGACGTTGGCCGCGGGCGGGTCCTCGATGGCCGGCCGCGGCTCCTCGTCCGGCAGCGGCGTGGGCGTCTGCGCGATGACGGGGGGCCCCGCCGGCTGGGTGCCCTGCTGGTTCAGGTACCAGAAGGCGCCGCCGCCGCCGCCGAGCAGCAGGGCCGCGAGGCCCGCCACCAGGGGCAGCTTGGAGCGCGAGTCGCCACCCGAAGCCGCGTCGTCTGACGCGTCACCGGCGTTGACGAAGCGCAGCCTCACGTGTCCCAGCTCGATGATGTCTCCGGTGCCGAGCGTGGCCTGCGCGTAGCTCTCACCGTTGACCGTCATCCCGTTGGCGGACTGCATGTCGATGACGCGCCACTCGCCGGCGTCCTCGCGGACGAGCTTGGCGTGGGTGCGCGACAGCGACCGATGATCCAACGTGATGTCGTTGTCGTCGGTGCGGCCGATCCGCAGCTCCGTGCGGATGCAGGCGAACTCCTGACCCTTGAGCTCGTCCGGGGACAGCACGAGCAGGCGGGGCGCGTCCTCGGCGGGCACGTCCACCACCTTGCGCGGCCGCTCCGCCTCCACCTGATCCAACCGGATGATGGAGGTGGAGTGTCGGCGCGCCTCCGCGGCGCTGAGCGAGGGCGGGGTGTGGTCGCTCTCCTCGGGCTCGTCGTCGGAGTCGTCCTCCTCCGGCTCGGGCTCCAGCCGGCGGGTGGGCACCTTGGTGGTGATGGGGCCTACGGCGTTGGCCGCGCCCTCGGCTTGGAGCGCGAGGTCGTAGTCGCCAATCTGGACCAGGTCGCCCTCTTTCAGGGGCGACTGACCCGCGATTCGCTCGCCGTTGATCCGGGTGCCGTTATAGCTCCCCAAGTCTTCCACTACGACGTGGCCATTGAGTCGCACCAATCGTGCGTGACGGCGAGACACATTTCGTTCCGTCAGGCGGATGGTGTTTCCCTCCTGACGGCCGATGGTGATCTCGTCACGCACGAAGGGAACAACGGTCTTGCGCCCCTCGTCGTCTTCGATGATGAGCTTCAGCACGGGTCCGATCCGCGTACAGTCATAGCAGAACGGCCTTTCCCTGTACAAGCCATGTATCCCCCTCAAAAGACAGGACTTTCTCCCGAGGAAGAGGGGCAGGCGAGGCTGTTGTCCATCGGTCAATCGGCCGGTGGAGTGCGACTTGGGGGGGCGCCCTGGCTCACCTTGATCCTGGCCACCGTGCTGGTGGCCATCCACGGCGCGGCGCGCGCGACGGGGCCCGTGGGGCTGGACACCCTGCTGCGGTGGGGTGCCAAGGCGGGGCCCCTGGTGGTGGACGCGGGCCAGGTCTGGCGGCTCGTCACCGCCAACTTCCTGCACCGGGACTTCCTCCACCTGGCCCTCAATGTCCTGGTGCTGCTGGCGGCCGGAAGTGGCCTGGAGCGCCTGTGCCGGCGCCGGGACTACGCGGCGCTGCTGGTGGCGGCGGGGCTGGGCACCATGACGGGCTCGCTCGGCAGCTCCGGGGCGGTGAGCGTGGGGGCCTCCGGGCTCGTGTACGCCTGTGTAGGGGCGCTGCTCGTCCTGGGCCGGCGTCACCGGGCGAAGCTGCCGGCGCGGTGGATGTCCGGCGAGGCCGCGGTGCCCACGGTGCTCGTCTTCCTCTGGATGGGGTGGACGTCGGTGGGCGTGGACAACGCGGGGCACCTGGGGGGACTGCTGGCGGGACTGCTGGCCGGCGTCTTCCTGGAGCCGCGCTGGCGCCCGGACACGGGCTGGCCGCGCCCGGTGGGGATGGTGGTGGTGGCGGTGGTGCTGGCGGGAGGCGTGGTGGCGGAGCGCTCCGCCTGGCGCACGGAGCGGGATGACGGCTTTGGCATCTCCGTGGCGCTGCCGCGCGACTGGCGGGGCGACGTGGACGGGCATGGCCGGCGGGCCTTCTCCAACGGCTTGCCCGGGCGTGGCCGCGCGACCTTCTCGGCGGAGGCCGTTGAGACGGGAGAGCCGGGAGACGGCTCGGTCCAGGCACGGCAGTTCCAGCAGGACGTGTTGGTGCAGGGCGCTCAGGGCCCCGAGGGGCGGACGCTGAAGGTGACGGGGCCGGTGGCGGCGCGCGTGGGGGGGAGGAGCGCGCAGCGGCTGCATGCGGAGCTGGAGGGGCCAGGGGGGCCCACTCAGCTGATGGCGCTCTTCGTGCCACGGGGGGAGTGGGTGTACCGGTTGGTGTTCACCTGGCCCGCGGCGTACCCCGCCTACCGAGCGGTGGTGGACCGGATGGTGGCGGAGCTGCGCTTCGACGAGCCCTCCGTCCTGCGCGAGGCGCGGGCTCGAGCGCTGCTCGTCCCGGGCGCGCCGGGACCGCTGCGCGAATTGGGCGGGGTGCTGCGCCGCCTGGGCCTCCCCAAGGAAGCGGTGGCGCCGTTGAGCGAGTCCGTGCGGCTGGCGCCCGCTCATGTGGAGACGCGCGTGGAGCTGGCGCGTGCGCTCCTGCAGGCGTCACGCGTGGAGGAAGGGTGTCACGCGGCCGCGGAGGCGCGGGTGTACGGGCCCTGGGACACGGGCGCGCTGGAGGCGGGCGTGCGCTGCGAGCTGTCACGCGGCGACGTCGCGCGGGCCCTGGAGCGCCTGGTGGAAGCGCGCCGGGTGGCCCCTCAGGATGCCCGGCTGCGCGCGGCGGAGCTCGCGCTCCGGTCGGTGCTGGAGGCGTCCCCTCGGCGGTGAAAAACACGTCGGAAAGTGTGGGCGAAACTCCGCCTAATCACCACCGATAACCCCAATGTGGGCCGCAATCACACGCAGAGGGGGGAACACCATGCCGCAGATTCCTGGAGTCAAGTCGACCGTTTCGTCTTTCAAGCCGGGGCCCGTGCTCGCTGACGTCGCGGACCGGACCATGAACGTGGTGGCGCTCGAGGCGAACGTCGCGAAGAGCGTGGGAAGCAAGGGCGGCGCGTCGGAGCCGGTGCGGACGCCGCAGCAGGTGGTGAGCACGATTGGCGGCACCTCGGGCACGCTGAACAACGCCATCAACGTGGCGGACACCTTCGAGACGGGCGCCCGCGCCATCGGCCAGATGTCGCGAGGCACCGTGCCCACGGCGCTGCCCCCGACGCTGGTTGGGAAGACGCTGGGCAAGTTCGTCCCGGGCCTGAACGTCGTCGGTGCGATGTCCTCGTTGTCGAACACGCGGGACGTCTTCACGAACCCGTCGTCGACGCAGTCGCAGAAGACGCACGCGGTCATCGACTCGGCGAGCGCGGTCGTGTCGGCGCTGCCCGTCCCTGGTCTCGCTCAGGCCGGCGCCGTCGTGAACACGGTGAACAGCCTCTTCACGCCCTCTTCGTCGCAGTGAGCCAGCGCCGGGCCCCACGCCGAACCACGCCCGCTCCGTCTCCGCGCGCGCCGGGTCCAGCAGCAGGCCTGGAAAGAGGGCGGGGCGGTGGGCGACTGAATGACGAGGGCCTCGTTCCCTGCCTGCGCGAGCAAGGGGGCGCGGACCGTCAGGCTCACGGCAGAGGCGGCTTGCGGTGGTCGACCGGAGGGGGCCGCGGGGATATAACGCCGCGTCCCGCCGAGGGTGGGCCGCCCACCGCCCGGAACGACTCAAGGAGCTTCAGTCCGTGGAGAGCGAAGTCGAACAGCAGCGGGAGCAGACCTTCGCCGAGGCCATCCTCGGCAAGGACTTCTTCCAGGCGAAGTGGGCGAAGCGGTGGCTGGAGCTGTCCTTCAGCCTGCGCGTCGTGACAGCCACGGCGGGCTTCGCGGCCCTGCTCTTCCTTCCCTACCTGGGCGCGGTGGGCCTCTGGGACTGCTGGGAGACGCACTACGGCGAAGTGGCGCGGATGATGATTGTCCGCCAGGACTACGTGTATCCCTTCTGGGAAGGCTCGTGGTTCTTCTCCAAGCCGCCGCTCACCATGTGGATGCAGGCGCTGGGCATGAACGCCGCGGGCGCGGTGAACCCTGGCGGGGTGCTGGGCCGCTACATGGAGTGGGGCATGCGGATGCCCTTCGCGGTCCAGAGCATCACCGCGGTGGCGCTGCTGTCCCTGGCGGTGGCGCGCGTGGTGTCCCGGCGCGCGGGCCTGGCCACCGGCTTCGTGCTGGCCACCATGCCGCTGTACTTCCTGCTCACGCGGCAGACGGTGACGGACACGCCCTTCGTCACGACGTTCATCTGCGCCATGGCGTGCGCGCTCATCGGTCAGTTGGATGCGACGACGAAGCACCGCGCCGCCTGGTGGTACGGCTTCTATTTCTTCGCCGGCCTGTCCGCGCTGGCCAAGGGCCTGCTGGGCGTGGGCCTGCCCGCCGTCATCCTGATGCTGTACGCGGCCCTGTCCGTCATCCCCTGGGACAGCGACAGCCTGGACGCGCACCTGAAGTGGCTCACCCAGTCCCGCTTCCGCAAGGACGTGCGAGAGGGCCGTCAGCCCATGCCCGTGCTGTGGGGGCAGATGTTCAAGATGCACCTGGGCACGGGCATCCTGGTGTTCTTCGCGGTGGCGGGCCCCTGGTACCTGACGTTGTCCCTCTTCGGCTCCGTGGACGACGAGGGAAAGCTCTTCTGGTACCGCTTCTTCGTCCATGACCACCTCAACCGCCTCACGGCGGGCGTGCACACCACCACGCCGGGCGGCACGTTCATCTACTTCATCGAGCAGGGCGGCTTCGCCATCTTCCCCTGGGTGGCGCTGCTGCCCGGCGCCTTCTCGGTGGTGGCGCGGCTGAGGCTGCGCTCGGAGAAGGCGGCGGACCACCTGGCCATCATCGCGGTGCTGTGGGTGGCCTTCTCCTTCTGGCTGCTGTCGTCCAGCGCCACCAAGTTCCACCACTACGTCTTCCCGGTGCTGCCGGGCGTGGCCGTCCTGCTGGCGCTCTTCATCGACCGGCTGTGGGAGGAGGGCATCTCCGCGCACGCGGTGAGCCTCATCTTCGGCTTCATGCTCTTCGTCCTGGTGGGGAAGAACCTCGCGGAGAACCCGAAGATCTTCACCGACTTGTTCGTCTACAACTACGACCGGCCCTATCCGCAGGACCTGGTGACGAAGCCCATCGCGTTCTTCACGTCGCGCCCGCTGTGGACAGGGGATTTGGTGACGCTGGTGCTGCTGGCCTTCGGCGTCTACCTGTCCTTCGACGCCTTCTCCGCGAAGGGGCGGGCCCGGACGACGCCGAGCGCGCGCGCCGTGGCGCTGATGCTGCTCCTGGGCGGCGTGGCGACGCTGGGCGCGGTGAGCGCCCAGGCGCAGGTGTCCGCCAAGGCGCTGGTGGGCGTGGCGGTGCTGGTGGTGGCTGGCTACCTGGCGTGGGAGTCCATGCGGCCGGGGGCGGAGGGCCGCGCGGCGCTCCAGATGCTGGCCGGCGTGCTGGCGGTGGTGGGCATCGCGTTCGCGGTGCGGGGCTTCCGTCAGCCGGCGGCGGCGGACTCGCTGCTCAAGGCGCTGTCGGAGCCCGTCAACATCAAGAAGTCGCTGGGCTTCACCTTCGCGGTGGCGGGCGGCATGGCGGTGGTGGCGGCGCTGATGCGGGCGCGGGCGATGCTGTTCGGCACCTTCTGGGTGCTCGCGGCGGGCATGGCCCTCTGGTTCAACTGGAGCCACTGGGTGGACCTGTCCCACCACTGGACGCAGCGTGACCTCTTCTGGCGCTACTACGCGCAGCGTCAGGAGGGCGAGCCCATCGTCGCGTACATGATGAACTGGCGCGGCGAGACGCTCTACTCGCAGAACACGGTGGAGCAGTACCGCGCGTCGGACGCCAACGCGCGCATGCGCGCCCTGGCGCAGCGCCCGGGTCGCGAGTGGGCCCTGGTGGAGCACAACCGGCTCAACCTGCTGCGCACCTCGGTGGGCTCGGACAAGGTCGTGACGCCGGTGGACCGCGACATCAACAACAAGTTCCTCCTGGTGACCATCGATTGAGCGGCATCCACGTCCAGGGCCTGGGGAAGCGCTTCGGAGACCGGGTGGCCGTGGAGGCGCTGTCCTTCCACGTGCGGCCCGGCGAGGTATTCGGCCTGCTGGGGCCCAACGGCGCGGGGAAGACGACCACGGTGCGCATGCTCACGGGGCTCCTGCGGCCCACCGAGGGCGAGGCCACCGTGTGGGGCCACCGTGTGGACGGGGACGGCGAGCCGCTGCGCAAGGTGGTGGGCCTGCTCACCGAGCAGCCCGGCCTCTATGACAGGCTCACCGCGCGGGAGAACCTGCGCTTCTTCATGAAGCTGCATGAGCTGGATGAAGCCGCGGCCTGGCCCCGGGCCCGGCACTACCTGGAGCGCTTCGGGTTGGGCGGGCGTGAACAGGAGCCGGTGGGCGGCTTCTCCAAGGGCATGCGGCAGAAGCTGGCCATCGTCCGGACGCTGGTGCACGACCCGAAGGTCATCTTCCTGGACGAGCCTACCAGCGGCCTGGACCCCGAGTCCGCGCGCACCGTGCGCGACGCCGTGGCGGAGCTGGCGTCGGAGGGGCGCACCATCATCCTGTGCTCGCACAACCTGTCGGAGGTGGAGCGCCTGTGCGAGCGCGTGGCGGTGGTGAAGCGCCGCCTGCTGGCCATGGGTCCCATCCGCGAGCTGCGGCACGCCGGGCAGGCGCTGGAGGTGCGCGTGGAGGGGGAGGCGGAGCGCTTTCGCGGCGCGCTGGCCCAGTTGCCCTTCGCGCCCAGCGCGCTGGCTGAAGGGCCGCGCCTGCGCGTCATGCTGGCGGAGGACGCGCACGCGCCCGACGTGGTGGCGTGTCTGGTGAGCGCGGGCGCGCGGGTGCACAGCGCGGTGCCCACGCAGCGCCCGTTGGAAGAGGTCTACCTGGAGCTGCTGCGCGAGGGGAGGGGGTAGCCCATGGCGTTCCATCCGAAGCGGGCCCTGGCGGTGTTCTGGAAGGACCTCCTGGACCTGCGGACGAACGTGGGCTTGCTGGTGTCCATGACGGTGCTGCCGGTCGTCATGGTGCTGGTGCCCATCGGCGTGGTGTGGACGTACGTGCGCACCCCCCACGACGCGGACCTGCGCAGCGTGGCGCTCTTCTATGAGCCGACGCTGCCGTTTGGCGCCAGCGCCGCGCGCTTCCTCATCGACAAGACGCTCTCCGACTGGTTCGGCATGTTCCTGGTGATGCCGGTGTTCGTGCCCATCCTCATCGCGTCCCAGAGCGTGGCGGGGGAGAAGGAGCGGCGGACGCTGGAGCCGCTGCTGGCCTCGCCGGTGACGGCGACGGAGCTGGTGGCGGGCAAGAGTCTGGCGGCGCTGGTGCCCGCCGTGGCGATTACGTGGGCGGCCTTCATCGTGTTCTGCGTGGGGGTGGACATCGCCGCGTGGCCGCTGGTGAAGGCGCCGCTGATGCCGAACGCGATGTGGACCTTCGGCGTGTTCGTCATCGCGCCATTGTTCGCCTTCTTCGGCAACGGGGTGGCGGTGCTCATCTCCGCGCGGGTGAGCGAGGCGCGCATGGCCCAGCAGCTCGCCGCGCTGGTGCTGCTGCCCCTGGTGGGGCTGATGGGCGGCCAGGTGGCGGGGGTCCTCAAGTCGGGCTTCGCCTACTACCTGCTCCAGGGCGCCGTGGTGCTGGTGCTGGACGCCCTCCTGCTGTGGGCCAGTATCCGCCTGTTGGACCGCGAGCGGTTGGTGAGCCGCTGGGGCTAGCGGCCGCCGGCCGCCGCTTTCCAGAGCATCCAGCCTGCCGAGCGGCTAGGCTTTCGCCAGTGAAACTGGCATGTTGCGGGCAGGTGCTGGGATGTGAGCGCGCGCGCTTTCGTCCTGGATGCCATGCTCTTAAATGGGGTTGAGGTGGCGGGTGCGGGTTGACCGGCTGCCAATGCGGCCACGGAGGCGCTGACGGCAATGGGTATCTTCGACAGCATCAAGGGTGAGGCGAAGCGCAACTTCATCGCCCGGGCGGATTCAGCGAAGGGCGACATCATCTACAAGTATCCGGAGAACAACGTCCGGATGCTGACCCAGCTCACCGTCGATGCGGACGAGGTCGCCCTCTTCGTCAAGGACGGCAAGGTGGAGGGCAAGCTGGGGCCCGGCCGTCACTCGCTGGACACGAACAACATCCCGTTCCTGTCCCGCCTCATGGAAGGCTTCACGGGCGGCAACCTCTTCATCTCCGAAGTCTTCTTCGTCTCCACGCGGGAGTTCGCCGGCGTGAAGTTCGGCGGCCCCATCGGTGACGTGCGCGACCCGGAGACGGGCCTGGGCATTGGCACCATGGTGTACGGCGACTTCTCCATCCGCGTGACGGACCCGGAGCGCCTGGTGGTGGGCCTGGTGGGCATGGGCCGCACCGGCAATGAAGAGCTGCTCGGCTGGTTCAAGAACCAGGTGCTGAAGGTGACGCGCGACCGCATCGCGGAGCTGCTCGTCAAGAAGCGCTGGCCGCTGCTCGACGTGACGAGCGGCGCGTACACCGAGGAGATTGAGACGGAGGTCATCTCCGGGCTCAAGCCCCACGTGGACGGCTACGGCCTCACCGTGGTGCGGATGGGCAACTTCCACGTCTCCATCAAGGAGGAGGACGAGGCGACGCTGAAGAAGCTGGGCAAGGACGTGGCGTACTCGCGCCTGGCCGGCGGCTTCCAGCAGTACGCGCAGGGCCAGGCGATGCTCGGCGCGGCCGAGGGCATGGCCAAGGGCGGTGACGGCGGCGGCGGCGCGGGCAACGCGCTGGGCGGCATGGGCATGGGCATGGGCTTCGGCATGGCCCAGCAGTTCATGAACCAGCAGCCGCACCAGCAGCGGCCCCCGGAGCCCGCGCCCGCGGCGCCCCCGGCGGACACGCGCAGCCCCGCGCAGCGCCTGAAGGAAATCAAGGAGCTGAAGGACGCGGGCGTCCTCAGTGACGAGGAGTACAACGCGAAGCGCGCGGAGCTGATGAAGCTCCTGTAGTGCCCTTCGTGTTCCCCAGCGGTCCCCAGAGCCTCCGTCCGACACCGGGCGGGGGCTCTCGTACTTTTCCCGACGTGCACTGGGGTGGGATGGACCTCAAATGTTCCCTGCGCTACACAGGGGGCGCCGCGGTCGTCGTGCGGTGTGCGTTTCGGGGCGCCTCACCTGGGGCTCGGAAGGCGTGCGCCGTGCACGGGCGCGTATGGGACGTGTCGCGGGAGGGGTGTGTCCCCGCGGGCCGGACGTCCCCGTGCCAGCCATGCTGGCCGTTGGTTCCCAGGGAGACAAGGCATTGAGGACGTTTCGCTACAGGTCCCGCTCGGTGCTGTGGGCGCTCACGGTTTCACTGGTCGCCTGCCGTGAGGATGTTCCGCCGGCTGCGCCCATTGAAGGCCCGCGGGAAGAGCAGTCCGTTCCGTACGTGTCCATCGACGGCATGGACAACGCGACCAGGCTCCTGCGGGGCACCATCCAGGGGCAAGGTGACATCAAGGCCGTGGAAGTCTACGTGGACGGCGTGCTGCTCGGCTGGGCCGAGGTGCACGGTGACCAGTGGAGCATCCAATGGCTGCCCGCCGCGAGGATGCACGCCATCGACGTGGTGGCGCATGACGGTTCGGGCACGCCGGCCCGCGCGTCGCTGGCGCTCCAGCCGTTGGACTTCGACACGCCGCACGCGCTCTATCAGGCACCGTCCCTGCTGACGCTGCCCACGAGCGAGTCCGCGACGACGCGCTACACGCTGGATGGTTCGACGCCGACAGCCGACTCGCCCCGCTACACCTCGCCGCTGGTGCTGATGCGCTCAGAGGGCGAGCCCGCGCCCCTGTCACGCATTCCCACGAATCCTCCGGAGACGCCGGTGGACTGGCGGTGGCTGCCGCCCCGCGGGCCGGTGGGCCGCGCCGCGGTGGTGCGGTTCCAGCAGTTCCAGGACGCCACGCCCGTGGGCGCCTCCGGCACGCGGAGCTATCTCATCGACAGCTCACATGGTCCGTTGCCGGTGATGTCCCTGACGGTGGACGCGGAGCACTTCTTCGGCTTCGAGCACGGCATCTACGTCCCTGGGCGGATTCACGCGGAGGACCCCATGCCGGACTGGATATGGGGCAACGGCAACTATCACCAGAGTGGCAAGGACTGGGAGCGCCCCCTCCACGTGGAGTGGTTCGAGGTGGACGGCCAGCCGGTGATTTCGCAGGGGGCGGGGGTGCGCATCCACGGCTCGGGCAGCGCGGCGCTGCCGCACAAGAGCCTGCGCCTGTACGCGAAGGAGGACTACGGGCCGAAGACGTTCCGCGCGGCGGTGTTCCCCGACGAGACGCTGGACGAGTACACGCGGCTCATCGTCCGCACGTCGGGCCAGGACCTGCTGTACTCCAAGATTCGCGACTGCGCGCTCCAGGAGTTGCTGCGGGAGACGGCGCTGCACCTGCAGGCCTGCCGCCCCACCGTCCTGTACCTCAACGGCGAGTACTGGGGCCTGCATGAGCTTCGCGAGCGGTATGACGAGTACTACCTCGCGTCGCGCCACGGCATCGACCGCAAGAAGGTGGCCATCCTGGAGCTGAACGGGGTGCTCGACACCGGCGAGGAAGGCGACGAGTCGCACTACCTGGCGCTGCTGGACTTCGTCCGGAGCAACGACCTCTCGCTGCCGGAGAACCTGGCCCACGTGGAGTCGATGATGGATGTGGACGACTTCATCGACTATCAAATCGCGGAGATCTTCTTCGCGAACCCCGACTGGCCCCAGAACAACGTCAAGTTCTGGCGCTACGTGGAGCCAGAGGCCCAGGGGCCCGCCGCGAAGGACGGCCGCTGGCGCTGGCTGCTCTACGACTTGGACGGGGCCTTCCTGGGCGACGCGGATTACGACGCACTGGCCCGGGTGCTGACGGATGAATCGCTCCCGGAGTGGTCCGTGTTGCTCATCCGCAAGCTGATGACGAACGCGGACTTCAAGAGCCGCTTCGTGTCGCGCTTCCTGTGGCACCTGGACAACACCTTCCGCGAGGAGCGCGTGACGGCGCACCTGGCGTCGCTGACCGACCTGGTCGCCGCGGAGATGCCCGCGCACATCGAGCGTTGGGGCTATCCGGTGTCCCTGGCGTCGTGGCGCTACTACGTGGACGCGATGCGTGACTACGCCACGCAGCGGCCCACGCACGTGCGCCAGCACCTGGAAGCGGCGTTCGGTCCTTTCTAGGGCGCCGGCGCGGGCGGGGCGGGGGGCGCGCTGAAGTCCTCCAGCCCCGGCGCGGGCGGGGGCTGGGTGAAGTCCTCCAGTCCGGGCGCGGCGGGGAGGATGGCGTCCTCCACGCCTTCGAGGTTGAGCTTCATGGGCACCTGGAGCGTGGTGCCCAGCCGCAGCAGCAGCACGTCCGGCTCGATGCCCTTCTCCCCAATGGCCTGGGCCACCTCGCGCGCGGACAGGCCGTTGCCCTTGGCCCACAGCGTCTTGAGGAACTCGCCCGCCTGCGACGTGCGCCACCACGCGGGGCCAAAGCGCGCCTTGAGCTGCGCCTGGAGCTGACCCGCCAGGAACCACGCGCGGAAGCTGTCCGCGGACTGGAAGAAGTCCTCCTGGTCCACGAGGTACCGTTCGGTGTCCTCGTCCGTCATCGGGATGTCGTCGGTGCGCGACATGACTTCGCGGTACAGCGCCTTCGGGTCGGCCTCCACGCGGCGGTGCAGCTCCAACTGGTAGAGCAGCCGGCCCGCGGCATGGCGGATGAGGTACAGCTTGTGCGCGCTGGACGCGGCCAGGTACTGCGCGCGCTGCTCGCCGCTGACGCCCGCGTGCTCCTCCAGCCACACCGGGTCCTCTGCCAGGTCCTCGAAGAGGGCGGAGTAGGCCTCGCCCACGGTGGGGTTGCCCAGGCGCGCCAGCTCGAAGCGCGTCTCCGTGGTGAAGGCCGCGTGCAGCGCGTGGCCGAACTCGTGGAGCACGCGCGCCTGGTGCAGCACGCCCGTGCCCGGCTTGAAGGAGATGCGCACGTCGGAGGGCACGCGCACCGCCAGCGCCAGGGGACGTGAGCTCTTGCCCTTCACGTCCCGCGCGTCGATGGTGACGTTGGACAGCTCCCCCAGGTCCAGGCCCATGCCGGACAGCGTCCCGTGGGCCTTGAGCAGGGACTCGCCCTTGGGGAAGGCGTCCTCCACCTCGCGCGAGCGGAACAGGCGGGGGATGTCCGCGCGGGTGATGTCCTTGAACGGCATGCCCAGCTCGCGCTGGCTCAGCCGCTCCATCACCACGCGGTAGGGGGCCTGCGTGGCCTGGAGGATTTCCTCCGCCAGCACGCTCAGCCGTCCCAGGTCCGCCTGTCGCAGCTCGCTGCCAAAGGCCTCGTAGGAGGCGAAGCCCAGCTCCCGCACCAACGCCTCCGCGCGCTCCTCGCGGCGGCGCAGCGTCTGGTTGAGCCGCTCAATCGCGGGCGTGGCCGCGGCGTACAGGGCCCGGCGCCGCGCCACCGTGCGCTCGTTGGCGAGCAGCCGCTCCAGGTCCCGGTAGCGCACGTCCTTCCCGTCCACGGGGAAGGTGAGGGACGCCTCCAGGTTGGCGGCCGCGTCGTTGAACTCGGCCAGCGCGTGGGACAGGTACTCGCCGGCGAAGTGCGAGTGCAGCGCGGTGAGGGCGCGCACCTCGCGGGCGTCGTCCGTGAGCTGGCGCAGCCGGTCGATTCTCCGGATGTTCTCGAGGGTGAAGAGCGCCTCCTGTCCGGCGTAGGTGGCGGCGACGTCCACGTGGCGGCCCGCCGTCCAGAAGTCCCACACCAGGCGGCTCTGGGCTTCGAGGAGGGTTTCAGCCTTCGAGGACATGGCGCTGACGTCCGCCTCGAGCTGCTGCTGCTTGGAGAGGACCTGCCGGCCATCAGCGGGCGGGCCCTTGGGGCAGGCAGTGAGGCAGCAGGCGAAGGCCAGCAGCAGGGGAATCCTTGGGTGCATGTGGCTCCTCATGTTACTTGCGCGCTGCCCATGCCCAATCTTTCTCAATGGCGGGCCGCCCGGGGACGCCAGTCCCTCTACTCCGCCCTGCGACGTTTCTTCGCCGCCCATGGCTATCTGGAGGTGGAGACGCCCCTGCTCATCCCCACCCCGGGGATGGAGCCGCACATCAACCCGTTCGAGGCCGGCTTCATCCCGGAGACGGACGTGGGCTCCGCGCGGACGCTCTATCTGCACACCAGCCCCGAGTACGCCATGAAGCGGCTGCTCGCGGATGGGGCCGGGCCGTTGTTCCAACTGTGCAAGGTGTTCCGGAATGGGGAGGTCTCCCCGACCCACAATCCGGAATTCACGATGCTGGAGTTCTACCGGCCCCACGCGGACTACCACGCCATCATGGATGACCTGGAAGGGGCGCTGGCGGAGGCCGGCCGCGGCGCGACGGAAGGGGAGCCCGGGGCGGACCCGGCCTTCTTCACGCGCACCCCCTACGAGCGCCTGACGGTGCGTGACGCGGTGCTGCGCGCCACCGGGGTGGACCTCCGCCAGCACGCGGACGGCCCGTCGTTGAAGCGGGCGGCGGAGGCGGCCGGGGTGCGCACCGGAGACGCGGAGACGTTCGACGACGTCTTCTTCCACCTCTTCCTCCAGAAGGTGGAGACCGGCCTGGGCCACGAGCGGCCCACCTTCTTGATTGAGTACCCGGCGTCCATGGCGGCGCTCTCCCGGCTGAAGCCCGGTGACACCACGGTGGCGGAGCGGGTGGAGCTGTATGCCAAGGGGCTGGAGCTGGCGAACGGGTTCTCCGAGCTGACGGACCCCGTGGAACAGCGCGCGCGATTGACAGAAGAACAGGCGCTCAGGCGCCAGCTGGGCCGGGCCGTGTATCCTCTGGACGAGCGGTTCCTTGACGCGGTAGGGCGAATGCCACCCTCGGCGGGCATCGCCGTCGGGCTTGATAGAATCCTGATGCTGCTGCTCGGGGTCCAGCGCATCTCGGACGTGCTCCTCTTCCCCGCCCACGAGTTCGTTTGATTCGCAAGCGCCTGGAGGGTGGGCAAGCCCCTTCCCACCCAGGGATTGACGATGCAGGACCGCGACGCGCTCACGCGCCAGCTGGAGACACGCCATGAAGAAGCCAATCCAGACCACCTCCCAGGCGCACCCGTGGCACGGCATCACCCCGGGTGAGGACGCCCCCGAAATCGTCACCGCGTACATCGAAATCGTCCCCACGGACGCGGTGAAGTACGAGCTGGACAAGGAGTCCGGCATCCTCAAGCTGGACCGCCCGCAGCGCTTCAGCAGCCAGTGCCCCACGCTCTACGGCTTCATCCCGCGGACGTACTGCGACGAGCTGGTGGCGAAGCGCTGCGCCGAGCGCACGGGCCTGAAGGACATCAAGGGCGATGGGGACCCCATCGACGTCTGCGTGCTGACGGAGAAGGTCATCTCCAGCGGCAACCTGCTGGTGCGCGCGATTCCCATCGGCGGCTTCCGCATGGTCGACGGCGACGAGGCCGACGACAAAATCATCGCGGTGCTGGAGTCCGACCTGGTGTACGGCGAGCTGCAGCACATCGCGCAGCTTCCGCGCGCGCTGCTCGACCGCCTCAAGCACTACTTCCTCACCTACAAGCAGATTCCCGGTGAGGGGAAGCGCAGCGTGGAGATCGCCGAGGTCTACGACCAGCCGGAGGCGCTCGAGGTCATCAAGCGCAGCATGAAGGACTACGCGCGCCTCTACGGCCCGCAGGGCACCACGACGGCGCGCTCCGGCCGCGCGCGTGGCGCGGCGGTGGAGGCGAAGGTCGCCAGGCCCGCGAAGGCCAAGGCGAAGACGGCGCGCAAGTCCCGCGCGTCCTGAGCCGGCTCAGCGGACCTCGACCAGCCGCACGCGCTTGTAGATGCGGCGGTCCAGCGGAAGGCGGGCGTCGATGAAGCCGAGCGCTTCGTCGAACTCGAAGCTGAAGGTGGGGACGGGAGGGCTGATGGAGATGAGCAGCTCGAACTCCCAGACACTGGTGAGCCGCGAGCGGCCGCCCACGGCCTCGTCCGGCGGCGGGGGCAGCTTCTCCGCCATGGCGCGCACGTCCTTGAGGGCCTCCTTGTCGACCTGGGGCTCGTGGCTGGGCTCCAGGAGGTGCACGTCCACGAGGTTCCCCTTCGTGTCCTGGATGACGCGGATGAGGGCACGGCGCGTGGTGCGGAACTCCTGGCGCATCTGCTGGCGCAGCTCGCGGCGGGTATTGAGCGTGGGGTCTCCCGCCGTGCTGAGCGGCCTGCGCCGGTCCTCGCCCGGGCCATTCTTCGCGGCGAACGAGCCCGACGCGCCGTAGTCCGACGCGCGCTCCCTCCAGATGCGCGAGTACGCGCGGCCTCGCTCCATGCCCATGTCGAAGTAGCCCTGGAGGCCGTGCTCCTTCACGGCGCGGTCGGCGTCCCACGCCTTCATCAGCGCCTTGCCGAGCTGTCCGTAGTACGGGTGCACCAGCCCGCGTTCCACCCGGCCTCGGCCCACGCTTTCGGACACCAGCTCTTCCACCAGGGCCTGGGCCGAAGGCGGCGCATGCGGGTCCACGCCGCCGCCGTCGAGCTCCGCCGCCACACCCGGGTGCGCTCCTGAAAGCGCGGTGACCTGACGGGCCGCGAGCAACAGCCGCGAGCCTGGGGCGGCGTTGGCGCGGGGAATGTCCGTGGGAGGTGAGCCCGCCAGGGGCGCGTCCTCGAAGTGGCGGCTTGCCGGCGCCGTGTCAGGAACCTCCGCGTCACGTTCAGGCTGCGCGTCCGCTTGGGGGGCGACGGGCGTGTCGTGGGCGGACTGGGCGCTCGCGTGGGCAGGCGCTGGGCCGCGCTTGAGCCGCGCAGTGCCGGTGGACCTGGGCGGCGAGGCGGGTTCCGGAGGGGCCTCCGCCACCTCCACGTCGACCCATTCAAGGGCCGGTGGCAAGTCAGGCGGAGGTGGCCGCGTGACGGGCTCCCCGCCCTCCAGGGCCAGCCACAGGAGCCCATGCACGCCCAGGCTCGCGACGAGCGCTGGCAGCAGGCGTCTGGTGGGCTCACGGGACATGCGCCTCCATTTAACCCCGCTTTCACGTCATGCCCGGGGAATCCACGAGGGGCGATTAGGAAACGCAACCCTGACGCGTTTACTCTTCACGACATCGGAGGAAGGACCCCAGGATGTCGACCTCGCTGCTCGCGACGGATGGCTACAAGTTCAGCATGGCGGAGGCTGGCTGGCCGCTTCGTCGGGAAACGTTCTACTACTCGCACCGGCGGGGGGGGCTCCAGGTGATGCCGCTCGACGTGGCGGCCTTCGTCCAGTCGCTCATCCCTGAGCCCAAGGCGGAGGACTACGACTACCTGGGCCGGTACGACTATGAGATGGGCGTGGGGTTCAAGGCGGCCATCCTCCGCCGTGAGAAGCTCAGCATCCGCGCCATCCCCAAGGGCGCGCTCTTCTACCCGCGCGAGCCCATCCTCACGCTGACGGGCCCGTCGGCCCTGGTGTCCTGGGTGGAGCCGCTGTTGCTCCAGCTCAACTTCCGCATCCAGGTGGCCACCCTGGCGTTGTCGGACCGGGACGCGCTGGCCCGCGCGCTGGCCACCGTGACGTGCGACGCGCAGAAGGCCATCGCGCTGGAGACGCTCGACGCGGTGGGTGTGAAGGCGGTGCCCATCACCGTGGACGCTGAGGGCTACGCCAGGCGCGTCTTCGCCACCGTCAAGGAGCTGGTGGACATCGTCGAGGACCCGTCCCGCATCTTCGAGGTGGGCCTGCGCGCGGCCACCTGTCTGGAGCAGCACGAGCTGGCGCTGCGAAGCTGCAAGGACGCCGGCGTCATGCGCACCTCCAACGTGGACGGGGCGGCGAAGCTGGGCATGGCCCCGGTGGGCACCATGGGGCACGAGCACATCCAGCGCTATGGCTCGGATGAGGCCGCGTTCCGCGCCATGCGCGAGCGCCGACCGCAGCGCTCCAGCTACCTGCTGGACACCTTCGACACGCTCACGTCCGGAATCCCCGCGGCCTTCCAGCTCATCCAGGAGGAGCCCGGCAACAACGACTCCATCCGCTTCGACTCCGGCAACAAGAAGCTCCAGTACCTCTACGCGGTGACGCGGGCGCGGGATTTGGGGATTCGCCCCGTCAACATCCTGGAGGACGGACTGGACGCGGAGGCCACGCGAGAGTTCGAGGAGCTGCGGCGGCAGGTGGGCTGGGAGCCGTCGGCCCAGTTCTACGGCTACGGCGGCCACATCGTCGCGCGGACGATGGACTGCCCGCTCACCCGGGACAAGGTCGCCGCCATCTACAAGCTGTCGCGCACGGGCAACACGCCGGTGATGAAGTTCGGCAACGAGCTGGCCGAGGGCAAGAAGAGCATCCCCGGCGAGCCCGTCCTCTTCCGCCGCCGCCATGGCTCGGGGCCCATCGGGCTGGTGGGCCAGGTGGGCGAGCCCGTCCCGGACGGCTACATCCCGCTCATGGAGAGCGCGCCGGAGACTCCGTCGCTGGTGGGGGCGCGGGAGCAGGCGGCCGAGGCGCGCGTGGCCTACACCGCCGCGACGCAGGCGCTGGTGGATGCGCTGCACCGCCGCCACTTTCCCCAGCAGCAGCGCTGAGGCCGACATGCCCTTACCCATTCCCCGCTTCCACGAGGACGCCCGCGTCAGCCAGCTCTTCCTGGAGCGTGGCGCGGAGGTGGCGGAGGAGGCCCTCCGCTACGTGGCGGAGCACCGCATCCGCCCCGCGCGCGAGGACGCGACGCGCATCGCCGCGTTCGGCATCGACGTGCAGGTGGCCTTCTGCACGCCGGGCGCCAGCCTCTTCGTGCCCGGCGCGGTGGAGGACACCCAGCGCGCGCTGCGCTGGCTCTACGCGAACCTGGACCGGGTGACGGAGCTGGTGTTCTCGCTGGACACCCACCGGGCGTACCACGTGTTCCATCCGTCCTGGTGGCGGGACGCGGAGGGCCGGCCGCCGCCGCCGCTCACGGCCATCACCGCGTCGGACGTGCGCTCCGGCCGGTGGCGGGCCACGCGCTCCCACGAGGAGAGCCTGGCCTACTGCGAGCAACTGGAGGCCAGCGGCCGGTACGTGCTCACCGTCTGGCCCTTCCACGCGATGCTGGGCGGCCTGAGCCACGCGCTGGTGCCGTCCGTCTTCGAGGCGAGCCTCTTCCACGCCCTGGTGCGCGACGTGCCCACGCACTTCGAGCTGAAGGGGGAGCACCCGCTCACGGAGAACTACTCCGTGTTGTCGCCCGAGGTGACGGAGGTGAAGGGGCAGCAGGTCGGGGCCTTCAATACGCGCCTCTTCGAGCACCTGATGTCCTTCGACCGCGTCTATGTGTTCGGCCAGGCCAGCTCCCACTGCGTGCTGAACACGCTGCTGGACCTGCGGCGTCACATCGAACGGACGGACCCTTCGAGGATGGGCCGCATCCACATCCTGGAGGACGCCATGAGTCCGGTGCCGGCGCCCCCCCTGGAGCCGCTGCCCGCCTCGCTGGACTTCCCCCGGCTGGCGAAGGAGGCCCTCCGGGACTTCCAGGCGGCGGGGATGCGGGTGGTCCGGACCTCGGACCCGCTGGAGGGGTAGCCGGGCGGCATTCCGAGCGAGTGCGCCCACGTACCCCGCGTGTGGTAGAATCTCCCGTTCGTTCCCGGCGAGGCTGGGGACCTCCGCGTCGGTGAAGGGGGAGTCATGGCCGCTCAGTTCAATCCGCCTGCGTTCACGGTGCAGCTCGGCTCACACGGCGCTGATGCGCTGAGTGTCTCGGGCATTTCCGGCACCGAGGCGTTGAGCCACCTGTTCGACTTCCGGGTGGACTTCTTCGCCAAGGATGGCGAGCCCATCGCCACCAGCGAGCTGCTGGAGCAGGACGCGCTGCTCACGCTCGCCATCCGCGACAGCGCGCCGCGCTACGTGCATGGCTGGGTGCGCGAGGTGGAGTCGCTGGGCATGAAGACGGGCCGCCGGCGCTACCGGGCGCACGTGGTGCCCCGGCTGTGGCGGCTCACCCAGCACCACCGCAGCCGAATCTTCCAGCAGAAGTCCGTGCCGGACATCCTCAATGCCGTCCTGGGAGAGGCGGGCGTGAAGACGCGGCTGGCCTTGTCCGGCAGCTACGCCCCCCGCGAGTACTGCGTGCAGTACCGGGAGAGCGACTTCGCCTTCCTCAGCCGCCTCATGGAGTGGGAAGGCATCTTCTACTTCTTCGAGCACGCCGAGGACGGGCACACGCTGGTGCTGGGAGACAAGCCCAGCACGCACGCGCCGCTGCCGCAGGGCCTGCAGCTGCCGCTGCGTCCCAGCCTGGGCAAGGAGGTGGTGGAAGGCGAGTACCTCTCCGCGCTGGAGGTGGTGCACCGGCTGCGTCCCGGCGCCGTGCACCTGAAGGACTACGACTTCGAGAAGCCCAGCCTGGACATCTCCGGCAAGGCGCAGGCGCCCGAAGGTGTCACGGAGCTGGAGCTCTACGACTACCCGGCGGGCTACGTGGCGCCGGGCGTGGGCAAGGCGGCGACGAACGTGCGCACGGAGGCGGCCAGCATGGGCGGGCGCACGCTGATGGGACAGGGCGTGGCGCCGCGCCTGACGCCCGGGTACCTGCTGGAGGTGCAGTCGCCGGAGGACGGCACCTTCGCGGGTGAGTACCTGGTGACGGAGGTGGTGCATTCAGGCACGCAGCCGGACGTCAGCGCGGGCAGCGAGGCGATTCAGGGCCTGTACCGCAACCAGTTCCAGCTGCTGCCCAAGGCGGTGCCCTACCGGCCCCGGCGCCTGACGCCGCTGCCGCAGCTCGCGGGCCCGCAGACGGCCACGGTGGTGGGCCCCGCGGGTGAGGAGATTCACACCGACGCGCACGGGCGCATCAAGGTGCAGTTCCACTGGGACCGGGAGGGCAAGCGCGACGAGAAGTCGTCGTGCTGGGTGAGAGTGGGCCAGCCGTGGGGCGGCCCGGCGTGGGGTGACGTGTGGCTGCCGCGAATTGGCCAGGAGGTGGTGGTGCGCTTCCTGGAAGGCGACCCGGACCGGCCGCTGGTGGCGGGGGCCGTGTACAACGGCACCAACACGGTGCCGTATGGCCTGCCCGCGGAGAAGACGAAGTCGACGCGCAAGAGCGCCTCCAGCCTGGGCAGCGACGGCTTCAACGAGGTCCGCGTCGAGGACGCGGCGGGCCAGGAGGAGGTCTTCACCCACGCGCAGAAGGACGAGGACCTGCTGACGGAGAATGACAAGGACCAGCAGGTGACGGGCTTCGAGGACCTGCTGGTGAAGAAGGACCGCGAGCGCACGGTGGAGGGCAACCAGGAGCTGCGCGTGGGCCTGGACGACGTGGGCGTCGTCGAGCAGAACCAGACGCTGCTGGTGCAGGGCAACCGCTCCACCCGGACGACGCTGTCCCACGACGAGGAAGTGGAGGGGAACCAGACGATGACGGTGGGAGGCAACCTCACCGCGCTGGTGCTCCAGGGCGCCATGGAGAACGTGGGCGCCGCGAAGGCCACCACCATTGGCGGCGTCTACAGCGTCAACGTGGCGCTGGCCTACAACGAGGCCACCGGCGGCGCGCGCGGCCTCGAGGTCGCCGCCGCGCACACCGAGCACGTGCTGGGCTCGCGGCAGGAGACGGTCGCCAAGGACAAGACGGTGGACGTCGGCGCGGACTGGGACTTGC
This sequence comes from Myxococcus sp. SDU36, assembly GCF_030168875.1. Lineage (NCBI taxonomy): Bacteria > Pseudomonadati > Myxococcota > Myxococcia > Myxococcales > Myxococcaceae > Myxococcus > Myxococcus sp. SDU36. The sequence continues at coordinate 4,372,837 of NZ_CP077414.1, read as the reverse complement.
GCACCAAGGGCCAGCTCACGCTGACCATCGGCAAGGACTGGGAAGAGGACATCGGGAAGACCACCGGCATCTACGTCACCGAGGCCATGGCGGGTCTGGCCAAGAAGTTCGAGCTGAAGGCAGACACCTTCTCGCTGCTCGTCGGGGACAACCTCATCTTGAAGATGGAGAAGTCCGGCAAGGTGACCTTCGCCCTCAAGACGCTCACCGTCGACGGCAAGGAAGTGAAGATCAAGGGCGGCAAGGTGAAGATGGAGGCGGCCGGTTCGCTCAAGAGCGACTCGCGCGAGGCGAAGGCGCTGGAGCACTTCAAGGACCCGGACCCCGTCAACGTCGAGTTCAACCTCAAGGGCGTGGACGGCAAGCCCATCAAGGACCAGCTTTTCGAGCTGCACATGCCCGACGGCAGCATCAAGAAGGGCCGCGTGGACGGGAGCGGGAAGGGCGTGGTGGAGAAGGTCCCGCCCGGCGACTACCGCGTCGTCTTCCCGGAGATGTCAGGCCGCATCAACAAGGGTTCCTGAGCCGTACCTGCCCGCGCGGGCACACGCGCCATTTCGGATAGGCCAGCGATGGAAACGTACGTCGTCAAGGACGGGGACTCCCCCGACTCAATCGCGCAGAAGTACGGGTTCAAGGAATGGAAGCTCATCTACGAGCATCCGGACAACGGAGGCCTGCGCGCCACGCGCGGCGCCAATGAGGTGAAGGCGGATGACCGGGTCATCATCCCGGACATGCCGGAGAACCAGGTGACGGCCGGCGGGCCGCAGAACCTCATCGCCACGTCGGGGACGCCGCTCACCCTGCCGCCCGTCCACTTCGACGCGCACATGCACATCATGAGCGGCAACTGCACGCCCATGCCCGCGCTGGTGCAGATGATGAAGGACAAGGGCCTGGGCTTCCTCATCGGCACGGGCACCAGCCGCACGAAGATCAACCGCCTGGGCTTCTGGGCGGCGAAAATCCCGTTCGCGCCCGACATCGGGGATGTGTCCCACCGCGACACGCACCGCATTGGCGAAGAGGCCGTGCGCTCCAATGACAGCCTCGCCCAGGACCGGACCGGCTACGCCGCGGATGGCATGGGCAACGTGGAGGAGTACACCATCCCCGCGCCCCTGCGGGCCTATGCGTCCACGCAGGGCCACGCGGAGGCCAGCGCTTCCTACATGGGCATGTCCATCGTCCTCACCATGGACATGGACTACTGCCACCTGGCTGGCTACCAGGGCGACCCCATCTATACCGAGGAGGAGACGGAGTCCGGGCCCGGCATTACCTATCGCTGGCGCACGAAGTCCGACGACCTGGGTGAGAAGATTGTCGCGAAGTCCGACGAGGCGGACCTCCACGAGACGTGGAGCCGGCAGCTCCGGCACACCGAGCAGGTGACGGCGGAGCACCCCTTCCGGCTGCTGCCGATGTATCACTTCGAGCCGCGCCGCTTCATCAAGAACGGCGACAAGGCCGCGCCCTTCAAGAAGGTGGTGACGGCCTCCCAGGCCGCGCCCTACATCGGCTTCAAGATGTACAGCCCGCAGGGCTACATGCCGAAGGAGCGCCACGCGCCGGCGAAGGACATCCTGAGCTGGTTCTTCTCCGAGTGCGCGTCGAAGGACATCCCGCTGATGACCCACTGCACGCCGTCGGGCTTCTACACGCACGAGCGGCGCTTCTACCTGGACCATGAGCCGGACGAGGCCATCCGCAAGGACCCCAAGTACTGGCCCTCGCAGGAGGCCATCGCCGCCGCGGACGCGAACATCACCAAGGCGCGCGACTACGTGACGGAGCTGGAGGCGAGCTGGAAGAGCCACCTCCCGCTGGTGCTCCGCCGCGCGCGCAACGGCGTGGAGGACGCCATCGAGGCCAAGGAGAAGCTGCTGAATCCGGGCCGGATGCGCTACTTCTACGAGAACTACGTGCACCCGGAGGCGTGGCGCCCGGTGCTCAATGACAACCCAAACCTGCGCTTGTGTCTGGCGCACTTCGCCAGCGATGGCACCTTCTGGGACTTCCGCAAGGGGCTCACCGTCAAGCAGGACAGCCAGAAGGTCCAATACGACAAGAGCTGGATTGGCTCCATCGTCGAGCTGTGCGACGAGTTCCCCAACTTCTACACGGACATCTCCTATCTGGACTTGATGGAGAAGCAGAAGTGGAAGCTGCTCGCTGAAATCCTCAAGTCCAGTCCGTGGATGCTGAAGAAGGTCATGTTCGGCACCGACTGGTACATGATTACCGCCGAGCCCGTGGAGTACGCGGCCTGGTACAGCCGGACGATTCGTGGGCTGGAGTTCATCCAGAAGGAGCTGCCGACGCAGGTGAACCTCTTCACCCAGTTCGCCATCGTCAATCCCATGCGCTACTACCGCATGATGGAGGTCGCCCCGAAGATGAAGGAGGGCCTCAAGGCGCTCCAGGAGAAGCTCAAGGTGACGGGCGCTCCGGTGGACAAGCTCGAGGACAACTTCACGACGCTGATGCGCCTGCAGCACCCGCTGGAGCAGATTGACAAGGCGGGCGGGCTGGCCAGTGGCCCCATGCTGTTCTCCGCGACCACGAAGGCGAAGTAGGAGCGCCCGCCCATGGAGCCCAACAAGGACCCCTTCCTGCTGACGCCCGGGCTGCCCGCGCCCGCGGCGCCCGTGCGTCAGGCCTCGCCGTTTCCCTGGAACCAGGTGGCGCTCGTGTTTCCGGCGCCCGTGCCGGATTCGGTGGCGGTGCTCACGCTGAACGACAAGCTCTGGCGGCTGGAGCTGTCCGGCCCCGAGGTGCGCCGCGTCGAGGTGGACGACGAGTACCTGGAGCAGGTGTCCGGGGGCGAGCTGCACGCGATGCTGCCGCCGTCACCCACGCACCTGGCGTACCTCCAGACGCGGCGGCTGGTGCTGTACGACCTCAAGTGGCAGCTGGCCAAGACGTGGTCCATGGCCGGGCGTCTGGAAGAGGTGGCCAGCCGCGGCGCCTGGGTCTCCCACTCGCCGCAGGTGGTGGCGGTGGAGCTGGAGGACACCACGCACTACGTCACCGAGGACCGCATCGACTTCCGGCTGCGCACCTGGCGGCTGGACGGCGACAAGCGCGTGCAGCAGGGCTCGCTGGAGCTGGGCTCCGTCGTCGGCGCGGTGAAGTGGGACGCGGGCGCGGGGCTGGTGGCGGTGCAGAAGCCCGGCGCGTCGCTGGAGCTCTACGGGCCGGATTTGGCCAAACCCCAGCCGGAGCACCCGCTGGCGCTCGCGCTGCGCAAGCTGGTGGTGGATGGCCTCGCGGTGCAGTCGCTGCGTCTGCATCCCTCGTTGCCGGTGGCGCTCGTGGCCCTGGGCCGTGATGTGGCGCCGAAGCGGGAGGAGGGCAAGGAGAAGCCCGAGGACCCCGGCATCTGGCGCGTGTCGTGGGAAGGCGCGCCCGCGGTGACGGTGCGGCTGGCGCGATATGCGTCGGGTGAATCGGTGACGCTGGGCTCGCTGTCACCCGAGGGTGACTGGCTCTACTACCGCGTCCTGAACAGCGCGGGCCGCAACCCGCACCTGTACGTGCAGCAGGTGGGCGCGGCCTTCAAGCCGCCCCTGGCGCTGGGCGCCGTCCCGGAGAAGGGCGCGGCGCTGCTGTGGACGGGTGGGGCGCCGTCGCTCGTCATGTATGACGGGACGAAGGACGCGCTGGTGCACTGGAAGCTGGCGGGCGCGTCACCGGCGAAGCCTGGCTCGAAGTGACGGCGCGGCTCAGCGTCCCTTGAGGCGCTGGGCGGCCCAACGCGCGGCGGCCTCGCACAGCACCTTCGAGGCCGCTTCGCCCGGCTGGGCGTGGGCGCTCAGCTCCACCACCTCGTGGAAGAGGTCCAGCGCCAGGCCCTCATCCCGCTGCACCTGTCCGGCGAAGAGCACCACCGGCGTGCCCTGCTCGCGGGCCAGCCGCGCGATGCCGCCCGGGCCTTTGCCCAGCGCCGTCTGCCGGTCGAAGCGGCCTTCGCCGGTGAGCACCACGTCCGCCATCAACACGCGTCGCTCCAGGCCCAGCGCGCGTGACACCAACTCGTAGCCGGGCACCAGTCGCGCGCCCGCGAGGGCCTGCAGGCCAAAGCCGAAGCCGCCCGCCGCGCCCGCGGCGGGCCAGCCCGCGGACGTGTCCCCCAGCACGGTGGCCGCGTGTGCCAGCGCCGCCTCCAAGGCTTTCACGCCGGCCGCGTCCGCGCCCTTCTGCGGACCGAAGAGCCGCGCGGCTCCGTCTGGCCCCAACAAGGGAGACGTGACGTCCGTGGCGCCCAGCAACTCCACGGCGCCCAGGCGGGGATGCCGGCCACTCGCGTCCACGCGGGCGAGCTGGGCCAGCGCCGCGCCTCCCGGGGCAAGCGGCTGTCCCCGCGCGTCCAGGAAGCGGAAGCCCAGGGCGCTGAGGGCCCCCGTGCCCGCGTCCGTGGTGGCGCTGCCGCCCAGGCAGACGATGAGGCGCTCGCAGCCCGACTCCAGCGCCGCGTGCATCAGCTCGCCCGTGCCGTAGGTGGACGCCTTCAAGGCCTCGCGAGCCTCGGGCGCCAGCAGCGACAGGCCGGACGCGGCGGCCATCTCCACCACCGCGGTGCGTCCGTCCTCCACCAGGGCCCAGTGCGCTTCCACGGGCGCGCCCAGCGGCCCACGCACCACCTGCTGACGACGCTCGCCACGCAGGCCCGCCAGCAGCGCTTCCACGGTGCCCGGCCCACCATCCGCGAGCGGCGCCACGTCCAGCACCACTTCCGGCGAGGACTCGCGGAGGCCGCGAGCCATGGCTTCGGCCGCTTCCGCGGCGGACAGCGTTCCCTTGAATTCTTGCGGTGCGACGAGCCAGCGAGGAGAAATCACGATGAAGGGTTCGGCGCTTTCCGGGTTTTCAATGGAACTCCAGAAGGCCAGGGGACCCGTACCGCGTCCTTCGCCTGTGAGAGTCCCCACCCCTGGCATACCACTCCCAGCGTCATTCCCACTCCTGGGGTCATGCGTGATTCATCACTTCTGTGTATCAACGGGACGTCCGCGCCTTGAATTCCTGCATAGGCTTGAATTGAAAAGATGCAATTCAAGCTTTCGTGGTCCCGTGCCAGGCCTCCGCATGCCAGTCCAACAGGGGGCGCGGCGCCTTCAGCGAAGGGGCCACGCGCTGGGACACACGCTCCAGCCGCTCCAGCAGGGTGGCCACCGTCTCCGCGGGTTGCCGCGTGGGGCCTTGGATGCGCTGGCAGAAGAAGGTCCGGCAGCCGAAGGGCCGGTCCGCGTACACCGAGCAGCGCAGGCCCGTGGCGTCCAGGTAGGGACAGCCGCCGTCCGCGCGAGGCGGCGGCAGCGGGCGCCCTCGGGACAGCAGCTCCCACTCGGGCTCCCACAGCCAGGGCTGGCGCTTCGTGACGGCCAGCTGGCAGCACTCGCCGCTGGCCGGGCAGGAGTAGGGGGCGTAGGCCGCGTCCGCCTGGCGGTAGACGGCGCGCACTTCCTTCAGCGCGCGCTCCCGTTCGCGGGTGCCCCCCAGGGGCGCGTCGTCCTCCTCGTCGTCCCAGTCCCGCGTCCGCATGGGCGTGGCCTCAAAGCACCCGGAGCACGAAGCACTTCAGGTAGCGCGTCTCACGCAGGTTGAGCAGCACGGGGTGGTCCCGGCTGGCGCCGCGGCGCTCGATGATTTGCACGCGGCGGCGGGCGTCCGCGGCGGCGGAGGCGAGCATGTCCTCGAAGGCCTGCTCGTCCACATGGTACGTGCAGCTGGCGGTGATGAGGATGCCGCCGGGCCGCAGCAACTGCATGGCGCGGAGGTTGATTTCCTTGTACCCGCGCACCGCGGCGGGGATGGCGTCCTTGTTCTTCGCGAAGGAGGGCGGGTCCAGGACGATGGTGTCGAAGTGCTTGCCGTCGTCCACCGCGTCGCGGAGGAAGTCGAAGGCGTTGGCCACCACCACGTCCAGGTTGCTCAGCTTGTTGGCCGCCGCGTTCTCCCGAAGCTGCGCCGAGGCCGCCTCGGAGATTTCAATCGCCGTGACGTGCCGGGCCCGCGTGGCGAGCTGGAGCGCGAAGCCGCCGACGTAGGAGAAGCAGTCCAGCGCCTCGCCGTGGGCGTAGTGCGCGGCCATGACGTGATTCTCGCGCTGGTCCAGGAAGGCGCCCGTCTTCTGGCCCTCCAGCAGGTCCGCGCGCATCTTCACCAGGCCCTCGTCGAAGGACACCGGGCCGGGGTGCTCGCCGCGCAGCACGCCCTTCTCCGGGGTGAGGCCCTCCAGGTTGCGCACGCCCACGTCGGAGCGGTTGATGATGCCGCGCGGGTTGAACTGCGCCTGGAGCAGGTCGGCGATGAGCGCCTTGCGCTGCTCCATGGCGGGGACCAGGAACTGCGCGCTGAGGTAGTCGCCGTAGCGGTCCACCACGAGCCCGGGCAGGCCGTCCGCCTCGCCATGCACCAGCCGGTACGTCTTCTCCCCCGGGAGGGCCAGCTGGCGCAGCCGGTCCGCGGCCAGGAGCCGCTCACGGAAGAAGTCCGCGTCCACCGCGACGTCGTCGAAGGAGAGCCAGCGCAGGGAAATCTTCGAGTGCTTCGAATAGAAGGCCTTGCCCAGGAACCACCCCCGGGTGTCCGTCACGCGCACCACCTCGCCGCCGGGCAGCCCGGGGTCTCCATTGAGGTCCGCGCGGTAGATCCACGGGTGGCCGGCCTGCCAGCGCTCCACGCCGCGGCGCACCAGCGACACCTGGGGGAGGCCGTCCGGGCCCAGCTCCGGCGAGGTGCGGTCCGGGGCGGGCTTCTCGGGGCGGGCGTGGGGACGGCCCCGGCCCTGCGGAGGGGGGCCCGAGGGCCGATTGCCGTTTCGGCGCGGGGAGGGGGGCTTGGAGGAGGTGGACATGGCGTTCGCGGCGTATACTCGCAACCCGCGTGAGATACGAGTTGCTCCTCCAGACGATGACGCCGGGCTCGCCCTACGAGGCAGCGCGGGTGGATGCCCTCCTTTCCGAGCGAGGAGTGGTCGCTCGGCAGGATGGTGTGCGCAGGTGGTCCTTCAAGAACGGCGACGTCGACATCGGCGAGCTGCGTGAGGGGGGCCAGGTGGTGGCCACCGAGCTGCGCGTGCCGCTGTCGGACCGCCCCGACCTGATGCGCGAGGCCGTGGAGGCCGCGGCGGCCCTGGCCTCCGAGGCCGGCGTCCGGCTGGTGGACCCGCAGCTGGGCCGCGCGCTGACCAGCAAGGACGACGCCGGGGTGATGGAGCAGTACGTCCGGACGGCGCGCTACGCGGGCGAGGTGGCCGGCGTGCCTGACGCGATGGGTGCGGGCAGCTACGCGCTGGAGACGGAGGGCTCCCGAGGCTTCCAGCTCTCCACGCGCATGGTCCTCATCGCCATGGGCATCTTCGTGGTCCTGTACCTGGTGGTGGACTCCCTGGTGGGCCAGCTCGGCGGGCGCTGACGCGGTGGCGGAAGACGGGCACGGCCCCTCTCGAAGGGTTACCTTGGGAGCGTGTTCCGCTCCCTCCTCCTCGCCCTCATCGTGGTGCCGTTCCTCGAGCTCTACCTGCTCCTGGTCATTGGCCGGCAGATAGGGCCCATGCCCACGCTGGCCTGGGTGCTGGTGTCCGGCCTGGTAGGCACCGCGCTCTCCCGAGGGGAGGGCAGGCGGGTGCTGCGTCACTGGCGTGAGTCCATGGCGCGCGGCCAGGTGCCCGAGGAAGGCATCCTCAGTGGCGTGCTGGTGCTGGCCGGCGGCGTGCTGCTCGTCATCCCCGGCGTCATCACCGACGTCGTGGGGCTGTTGCTCCTGCTGCCGCCCGTGCGGCGCCTCATCTCCGCGCGCGTGCGGCGCACCCTGGAGCGCAAGGTGTGCGACGGCTCGATGCACGTCACGACCTTCGGCGGCGGCTTCCACGCCTCCGTGGGCGGCCCCTTTCCCGGAGACCCCGCGCCGCGTTCGCCGCGGACCGGAGTCCTGGAGCCGGACGCCGGCGACACCGTGGCCCGCCGGCCCCAGGGCCCGCAGTCGGAGGTGGACGCCGAGTTCACCGAGGAGGAGCCCAGGCGGAGCTGACGCGCCGCCCGGACGTCAGCTCCCGCGCGGCCCCAGGCTGCCCACGCTGGCCTCCAGCGTGGTGGAGCCGGTGCGCCACGGCCGGGCCTGGTCCCTCAGCCACGTCCCGAGCCGGGCCACCAGGGCGCACGCCACCAGCAGCGACACGCCGATGCCCAGTCCCTCCGGAAGCGTCAGCGTCTGGCCCACGCGGCTGGACAGGCCCGCGTAGCTGGACCAGCCGTACACGATGGGCAGGTGCAGTACGTAGACCCACAGCGACAGGCGGCCCAGGGGCGCCAGCAGGCCGCTGACCTTGCGCGGCAGGATGTTGACCGCGCCAAGCACCATCATCCCCTGGCCCACGCGGTAGGCCACCAGCCACGCGCTGGCGGGGCCCCAGTCCTGGGGCTGCGCGCGCATGAACCAGAAGAGCCCGCTGCCCAGTATCAGCAGCGCCAGCCCCTGGGGCACGCCGGGGCGGAGGGTGCCCAGCAGGCTCGCGGCCACGGCGCCCGCGAAGAAGTAGCTGGCCCAGGGGAAGAAGGCGAAGCGGCTGGTTTCGCCCGTGCCGATGAGCTGGGTCAGCGGCCCGGGCAGGCCTTCGCTCATCGCCCGCACGCTCACGCTCACCAGCGGAATGCCCACCGCCACCGCCACCAGCATCACGGTGCGGCCCCAGCGCCCCGGCGTCACCGCCAGCAGCGTGGCGCCCGCCAGGAGGGCGAAGCCGATGCACTGGAGCGCGTCGAAGACGAACACCTTCGTCAGCATCTCCTCGGTCAGCCCCAGCTTGATGACCGTGGACCAGCCGGGCCAGTGCATGAGGTAGCCCAGGAAGATGAGCAGCAGCGCGCGGCGCACCCGTTTGCCGTAGGTGTCCCGGGCCGCCGTGGGCTTCGTACCCAGCGCGGCGACCACCGCCCACCCGGCGACCATCAGGAACAGGGGCGCGGTAATGCCTCGGCAGGTCCAGTAGTGCTGGACCCACACGTCCGCGCGCACGGCTGGCGACAACACCGCGTCCAGCGTGTGGCCAATGACCATCGCCATCACCGCGAGCCCGCGCGCGCAGTCGAGCCCGGGGTGGCGGGGGTCTCGTCGCTGGAACGTGAAGGCAGGGCCGAGTTGACTCACGAGGTCCCCAGCATAGGTCGTGACTCGGGCCACGTCTCGAAAACGCATGAAGCCGCCAGCGCCCCCCTTCACGCAGAGGCAGGGCACCCTGACGGGTCGTGTGGTGCTACAGGGAAGGACATGCGCCTGCATGCCCTGCTGCCCAGCCTGCTGTTGCTTGTCTTCCTGGCGCCTCTCGGCGCGCGCGCCGCGTCTGGAGATGCGTGGTTGGGGCCGGACAAGCCCAAGCACTTCGCCGCGTGTTTCGTGCTCGCGGGCGCGGGGTACGCCGGTGGCGCGCTGGTCTTCGACAGCCCTCACGCGCGCTGGCTCACCGGCGCGGGGCTCGCGATGGGCGCGGGGGTGGGCAAGGAGCTCTACGACCTGGGGCGCGGGACGACGTTCTCGATGAAGGACCTGACGTGGGACGCGGTGGGCACGGCGTCCGGGCTCGCGGTGTCGTACGTGGTGGACCGGCTCGTCTTCCGCCGTGACGACACGCCGTCCCTGGTGGCGCGGGCGCGGCTACGTCGCCCCGTCACGCTCCGCCTCCACGTCGCTGGGGACAAGGTCCTGCCGAGCGGGCTCGCCCCGCGCCTGGCGTTCGACGAGCTGTACCAGCTCCTCTCGATGCAGCCTCGGGTCCACCGTCACCAGGGCGCCGCCGCGGCCGGAGGCGCTGGAGACGAGCACGGTGACCTTGCCGCGCGGGCACTGGTTCATGCAGCCGGAGGGGCGCACGCGGACCCGCTCCCCCAGGCCGCGTTCGGTGAGCGTGCCTTGGAGCCAGCGCGGCAGGTCCAGGCCTCCGGCTCGGGCGCCGCCCTTCATCAGGCACTTCCGGCAGACGAGCACCTCCACGTCCTCCGCCGGGCCACCGCCGCTGTCGTCCCGCATCCGTCCTCCGTCGTGTCGTTGATGCCGCTCGATGCGCCGCGCGCCCGGCCCTGAGGCACAGGCGCCCTGTTGGCCGAAGCACGCACGGCGGCCTGAGACTGGGAGGTAGCGCGCTGTCGGGATTCCCGCAGGCGGCCCTGGTCGTTCGAGTACTCCCGGAGCGGGGAGGCGGCCCGGTGGCTGATGGGTCCGGAAAGCGGACGTGCGGGGATGTCACGACGCGGCATTCCTCCGCGGCCGCTTGCTGGTAGCTTGCGCCGCGTTAACGAAGCGGCCGTGGAGGGCTTCCATGATTCAGAACCGGTGGGTCTCGCTGCTGTCGCTGTCCGCGCTGGGCGTCAGTGCGCTCACGGGGTGCGAGCGCACGCCGCCTCCCGCCGAGGCGCCCGTGGCCGCGCTGGAAGCCCAGACGCTGCCGGCGCCCAAGCCGATGACGGCCGAGCAGCTCGCGCACTTCTTCAAGCCGCTGCCCAGGCGCAAGGACGCGCCGCCTCCGCCCGAGGACACCGACGCGCAGGTGGCGCTGGGGCGGATGCTCTACTTCGAGCCGCGCCTGTCGAAGAACCACGACGTGTCCTGCAACACCTGCCACGGCCTGACGACGTTCGGCGTGGACAACAAGGCGCTGTCGGACGGCCACAAGGGGCTGAAGGGCACGCGCAACTCGCCCACCGTGTACAACGCGGCCGGGCACATCGCGCAGTTCTGGGACGGGCGCGCGGACACGCTGGAGGCGCAGGCCACCGGCCCCATCCTCAATCCGGTGGAGATGGCCATGCCGGATGAGAAGCGCGTGCTGGCCACGCTGACCTCCATCCCGGAGTACACGAAGCGCTTCCGCGAGGCCTTCCCGGGTGAAAAGAAGCCGGTGAGCATGGCCAACGCCGCGCGCGCCATCGCCGCCTTCGAGCGCAAGCTCGTCACCACCTCGCGCTTCGACGCCTTCGTGGGCGGCAAGCACGACGCGCTCACCGAGCAGGAGCAGCGGGGCCTGCAGCTCTTCGCCACCACCGGGTGCACCACCTGCCACAACGGCCCCGCCGTGGGCGGCACCTCCTTCCAGAAGCTGGGCCTCATCGAGGACTACCCGGGCCTGAAGGACGCGGGCCGCTTCGACGCCACGAAGAACGAGGAGGACCGGGGCAAGTTCCGCGTGCCCACGCTCCTCAACGTGGACAAGACGGGGCCGTACCTGCACGACGGCAGCGTGGTGGAGCTGCCGCGGATGGTGCGGCTGATGGCGAAGCACCAGCTGGCGCGCACGCTGACGGACCCGGAGGTGGACGACCTGGTCGCCTTCCTCAAGAGCCTCACGGGGGAGCTGCCTCCCGCGGAGCTCATCGCCCCGCCTGAGCTGCCCCCCAGCACCGCGAAGACGCCCAAGCCGGACCCGTCTTGAAACGTGCGCGGCGCCTCGCGCGTTGCTAAGCAGCGAGGCCCATGGACCGAATGCTCTTCTACGCCCACTCCGGGCTCCGCTATCTGGTGCTGCTGGCTGGCATCCTGGCCCTCGCGTACTTCGCCTACGGGCTCGCCACCCGGAAGCCCTTCGACAAGCTGGGGCGCATCCTGGGCTCGGCCTACTCCGGGCTGCTCCAGCTCCAGGTGCTGCTGGGCGTCGGCGTGCTGGTGACGCGCTTCTATTACCCGGCGCTCATCGGGCACATCGTGATGATGGTGCTCGCCGCCGGCGTGGCGCAGGCGACGCTGTCCATCAACCGCCGCAAGCCGCAGCCGGCCTTCGTGCTGCCGCTGGTGGGCGTGGTCGTGTCCATCGTCTTCATCATCGGCGGCATCATGGCCATTGGCCGTGGCGTCTTCACCACGACGGCGATGTGAGCCGCGCGGGGTAAATGCTGCGCTGAATCACGGCGCGCGGCGCAAATGCTGCGCGCTCCAGGCCAACTCCCACGCATGTCTGCCTGGGTGTTGGCCTTTCGTCATTCTGGCCCTCGCATTGCAATTCGTGTCGCGCGTGCCGGGCAGTGAGCCCGGCCTCCCTTCGAGGAGGGGCACGCGGCGATGCGGACACATGCCCAGGAAGGACGACCGCGCCTGACGCGGGGGCTCGTCCCCGTCATTCCGCTGCTGGCGCTGGTGGCGGCGCCGGTGGCGGGAGCACAGAGCGCCTCGCAAGGGGCCACGCTCTTCACGCAGCGCTGCGCCACCTGTCACACGGTGGGTGAGGGCGACCGCGTGGGGCCGGACCTGCACGGCGTGATGGAGCGGCGCGACGAGGCGTGGCTCAATCGCTTCATCTCCAGCCCCGGCGCCGTCATCGACGAGGGCGACCCGGTGGCCACCGCGCTGCTGAAGCAGTTCAACGGCATCCGCATGCCGGACCAGCAGCTCTCCCCCGAGGAGCGCGGCGCCCTCTACGCCTTCTTCCGCGACTGCACGCGGAAGGGACTGGGCGGCTGCAAGCCATCGCCCGCGGCGAAGCCGGGCACGGACGCGACGTCGGAAGAGATTGCGCGAGGCCGCCGCCTCTTCGAGGGCACCGAAGCCCTGGCGAAGGGCGGCCCCGCCTGCTTCGGCTGCCATGACGTGCGCGGGCTGGGCGTGGCGGGCGGCGGCACGCTGGGGCCCAACCTCACCTTCGCCTTCGCGCGCATGGGCGAGCGCGGCATGCGGCCCCTGCTGGCGAAGCTGGACACGCCGATGATGGCCGCGCTGTACGCCAAGGCCCCGCTGGAGGAGGAGGAGCAATACGCCCTCAAGGCGTACCTCGCGGACGTGTCGCGCGACGGCAGCAAGCCTCGCGCGGACAGGGACTTTGTCTACCTGGGCCTCGTCGGGATGCTCGCGGTGCTCGGGTTCATGGGCGTTGCCTTCAACGCCCGCACCCAGCGAGGTCAGCCGTGAGTGAAGCCCTCTTCTCCGCCATCCCCTACGTGGCGGCGGGCGCGGCCGTGGCGGGCGTGGCGCGCCGGCTGATGGCACGCGCGCCCGCGAGCGCCCCCACGCCCTGGACGCCTTCGGGACGGGCCATCCTGGCGGGGGGCGTCGTCGTGGCCCTCAACCACCTGCTGGGGCTGCTGGCGCCGCGGGTGATGCAGGCCTTCAACGCGTCGCCGGGACGCCTCTTCACGCTGGAGGCGGTGAGCCTGATTGGCGCGCTGCTGCTCGCCTGGGGCCTGGTGGGCCTGACGCTGCGCCGCGCGCGGGAAGGGCAGTGGCGCACCGCCGCGCTGCTGGGGTTGCTGCTCTTGCAGTCGTGCTCCGGCCTCTACCTGGCGGTGGCGCTGCGCTGGGGCTCGGCCTGGTACGTCCATGTGGTGGTGCCGTACCTGCGCTCGGTGCTGGCCTTCCAGCCGGACGCGTCGCTGCTGGCGCAGGCGCCCTTCGTCGTCCAGTTCCACACCTTGTTCGGGATGGTGGTGCTGGCGCTGGCGCTCTTCATCCGCGCGCGGCCCGAGCCCGTCACCGCGCCCCTGCTCGTCACGCCTCGGGAGGAGACCGCCCGCTGACGCGGCGGCACACCCGTCATGAAAGACGCCTCGACTCGCTTTCCCTTCCGCGCCCTGGCCGCGCTCTTCCTGGCGGGCTGTAGCGGCCCGGTGAACAACCAGCAGGGCTACATGCCCGAGCAGCCCGTGGCCTTCTCCCACGCCGTCCATGCCGGGCAGTACGGCCTGGATTGCCAGTACTGCCACGTGGGCGCGGAGAAGAGCCGCCACGCCGGCGTGCCCTCCACCAGCGTGTGCATGAACTGCCACACGCAGGTGAAGACGGACTCGTCCGAAATCAAGAAGGTCGCGGCCGCGGTGGCGGAGAACAAGCCGCTGGCGTGGGTGCGCATCCACCGCCTGCCGGACCACGCGTACTTCAACCACGCCAGCCACGTGGGCGCGGGCCTGGAGTGCCAGACGTGCCACGGGCCCGTGCAGGAGATGGTGCGCGTGGAGCAGCAGGAGCGCATGACGATGGGCTGGTGCCTGGACTGTCACCGCGACACGGCGGCGAAGCAGGTGTCCGCGCCGCCGCCCTCCGCGCCCCGCGCTGGAGAGCTGTTGGCCCTGTCGTCCGGCGCGCCCGCGCCGGAGCCGCTGAAGGCCCCTCGAATCCTGCAGCCCCCCACGGACTGTTCGAGCTGCCACCGCTGAGGAGTCCCATCCATGTCCGACCCACTTCCCAAGTACTGGCAGAGCCTGGCGGAGCGCGCTGGCGACCTTGGCGCCTTCCCACAGGATGAGTTCACGGAGCCGCTGCCGGTGGGCGTCGCCGCCACGCCGCCGGATGCGAACAGCCGCCGTGACTTCTTCAAGCTGATGGGCCTGAGCGCCGCGGCGGCCATGGTGGCCTGCCAGCGCGCGCCGGTGCAGCAAATCATCCCCTACGTGGCGCGCCCGGATGAAGTCACGCCGGGGTTGGCGCTCTGGTACGCGTCCACCTGCGACGGGTGCGGCGCCCGGTGCGGCCTGCTGCTGAAGACGCGCGACGGCCGCCCCATCAAGGTGGAGGGGAACGACGAACACCCCGTGTCGCGCGGCGGCGTGTGCGCGGTGGGCCAGGCGTCGGTGCTGTCGCTCTACGACGCGAGCCGCGCCCGCTACCCCACTCGCGGCGCCACGCGCGTTGCCTGGACGGACCTGGACGCGGAAGTCACGCAGGCCCTGCGCGAGGCCACCGAGGCGGGGAAGGGCATCCGCGTGGTGTTGCCCTGGCACCTGGGCCCCACGGCGGAGGCGGCCGTGAAGCGCTTCCTGGCCGCGTACCCCACCGCGCGCACCGTACGCGACGAAGCCCTGGGCGAGCTGTCCGCCATCGCCGACGCCCACCGTGTCACGCACGGCGTGCGCGCCGTGCCGGACTACCGCTTCGACAAGGCCGCCGTCATCGCCAGCTTCGGCGCGGACTTCCTGGGGACGTGGGTGTCGCCCGTGGCCTTCACGCGGCAGTACGCGGAGTCGCGCGACGCGGCCCGGCGCCGGACGATGTCGCGGCACTTCCAGGTGGAGCCGGTGATGACGCTCACCGGCGCCGCCTCGGACCGCCGCTTCGTGGTGGCGCCTTCCGACCTGGCGCTGGTGCTGGCGGACCTGGTGCGGCGGCTGGCGGTGAAGGCGGGCCGGCAGGTGCCGGGACTGCCGTCGCTGCCGCCGCCCGCGCTGGACGAGGCCGCGAGGGTGGAGCTCGCGGACGCGCTGTGGGCCCAGCGCCAGGACGCACTGGTGGTGGCGGGCGGCGATGACGTGGCCACGCAGGTGCTGGCCAACACCGCCAACGCGCTGCTGGGCAACGAGGGCCGCACGGTGTCGCTGGCGGACGGCACGGTGCTGGACGCGGACGCGCTGCCCTTGGGGACGCTGTTGACGGAGCTGCGCGCGGGCGCCGTGGGCGCGGTGCTCTTCCTGGGCGCCAATCCCGTCTACAGCGACCCGCGTGGCGCGGAGCTGGCGGCGCTGCTGAAGGGCGTGCCGCTCACGCTGTCCACCAGCGACCGGCGGGACGAGACGGCCGTGCACGTGGGGCTCCATGCACCGGAGGCCACCGCGCTGGAGTCGTGGGG
Organism: Myxococcus sp. SDU36; assembly: GCF_030168875.1. Taxonomy (NCBI): domain Bacteria; kingdom Pseudomonadati; phylum Myxococcota; class Myxococcia; order Myxococcales; family Myxococcaceae; genus Myxococcus; species Myxococcus sp. SDU36. Next base: position 4,357,293 of record NZ_CP077414.1, on the reverse strand, counting down.
CGACGCGGAGGTGCGCCGGGGCGTCGTGTCCCTGCGCCAGCCCGCGGTGGCGCCGCTGCACGAGACGCGCAGCGGGGTGGAGTCGCTGCTCCAGTGGGCGGGCGTGCCCCAGCCGCACTACGACTTCCTCCGCGCGCGCTGGGAGGCGGAGGTCTTCCCTCGTGCGAGCGGCCTGGGGCAGGGCTTCAGCGCCTTCTGGGACGATGCCCTCCGCCGGGGCGTGGTGACGCTCAGCGCCGCTTCGGAGGAGGCACCGGCCTTCCGCGAGGACGGGCTGGCGGAGGCGCTGGCCGGCGTGGCCCGCCAGGCCGCGGAGTGGGAGCTGGTGCTGTACCCCACGGTGGCGCTGCGTGATGGCGCGCCCGCGAACAACGCCTGGCTCCAGGAGGTGGCGGACCCCATCACCAAGGTGACGTGGGGCAACCCGGCGTGCATCGCCCCGGCCCGCGCGAAGGCGCTGGGACTGAAGGACGGCGACGTCGTCCAGGTGCGGGCGGGGAGCGCGACGCTGTCGGTGCCCGTGCTGGTGCAGGCGGGGACGCACCCCTCCGTCATCGCGGTGGCGGTGGGCTACGGCCGCACGCAGGCCGGGCGCGTCGCGGACGGCATCGGCGTCAACGGCTACCCGCTGTCGGCGGTGGTGGACGGGCGCGCGCGGCGCGTGGTGCCCGGCGTCACGGTGCGGGCCACGGGCGAGCAGCAGCCCCTGGCGCTGACGCAGACGCACCACCGGCTGGAGGGACGGCCGCACGTGCGAGAGGCGGAGCTGGCGGCCTTCCTGGCCAACCCGCGCGCGGGCAACGAGGTGCAGGCGGGGCACGGCGGGGGAGGGCACGCGCTCTCCCTGTGGTCGGGCCACGAGTACAAGGGGCACCGCTGGGCGCTGGCGGTGGACCTGAGCGCCTGCACGGGGTGCTCGGCTTGCGTGGTGTCGTGCCAGGCGGAGAACAACATCCCCAGCGTGGGGCGCGACGAGGTGCTGCGCCGACGGGAGATGCACTGGATGCGCATCGACCGGTACTACCAGGGTGACGAGGCCAATCCCCAGGTCGTCCACCAGCCGATGATGTGCCAGCACTGTGAGAACGCGCCGTGCGAGACGGTGTGCCCGGTGCTGGCCACGGTGCACTCCAGCGAGGGCCTCAACCAGCAGGTCTACAACCGCTGCGTCGGGACTCGGTACTGCGCCAACAACTGCCCCACGAAGGTCCGCCGCTTCAACTGGTTCGACTACGAGCACGCCGAGCCGCTGGAGCGGATGGTGCTCAACCCGGACGTCGTGGTGCGCAGCCGGGGCGTCATGGAGAAGTGTTCCCTGTGCGTGCAGCGCATCCAGGAGTCCAAGGCCGCCGCGAACCGGGAGGGCCGCCCGCTGCGTGACGGGGACATCCAGACGGCGTGCCAGCAGAGCTGCCCGGCGAAGGCCATCCACTTCGGCGACGTGAATGACGCGGACAGCCAGGTGGCGCGGCTCGCGAAGGACGGGCGCGCGTTCCGGTTGCTGGAGGAGCTGAACATCGGGTCGTCCATCACCTACCTCACGAAGATCCGGAACACCGGGTCGGGAAGCGGCACATGAGCAACTCGCATCTGTCCCCGCTGCGTGAACCGCTCGTCACCGAGCCGCGCTCCCTGGGCCAGCTCACCGAGGAGATCTGCGCCCCCATGGAGCGGGCCCCTACGTGGAAGTGGTGGGTGGCCTTTGGCATCGCGGTGTCGGTGCTCGGAACGGGCGCCGGCATCGTCGCCTACCAGGTGGGCACGGGCATCGGCACCTGGGGCCTGAACAAGAGCGTCGGCTGGGGCTTCGACATCACCAACTTCGTGTTCTGGGTGGGCATTGGACACGCAGGCACGCTCATCTCCGCCATCCTCTTCCTCTTCCGGCAGAAGTGGCGCACCAGCATCAACCGAGCTGCGGAGGCGATGACGCTGTTCGCCGTCATGTGCGCGGCGCTCTATCCCATCATCCACCTGGGGCGGCCGTGGCTGGCCTTCTGGGTGCTGCCCTATCCGAACGACCGCGGCAGCCTGTGGGTGAACTTCCGCTCGCCGCTCTTGTGGGACGTGTTCGCCATCTCCACGTACTTCACCGTGTCCGCGGTGTTCTGGTACGTGGGCCTGATTCCGGACCTGGCCACGGTGCGCGACAGGGCGAAGGCGGGGCTGCGCAAGGCCGTCTTCAAGGTGATGTCGCTGGGGTGGACGGGCTCGCACCGGACATGGAGCCGCTACGAGACGGTGTACCTGCTGCTGGCGGGCCTGGCGACGCCGCTGGTGCTCAGCGTGCACACCATCGTCTCCATGGACTTCGCCACGTCGGTCATCCCCGGCTGGCACACCACCATCTTCCCGCCGTACTTCGTCGCGGGCGCGGTGTTCAGCGGCTTCGCCATGGTGCTGACGCTGATGATCATCACCCGCGTGGTGCTGGGCTACGAGCACCTCATCACCCTGCGCCACCTGGAGAACATGACGAAGATCATCATCGTCACGGGGGGCCTGGTGTCGCTGGCGTACGCGACGGAGTTCTTCATCGCCTGGTACTCGGGCAACCCCTACGAGCGCTTCGCCTTCATGAACCGCGCCTTCGGGCCCTACGCCTGGGCGTACTGGATCATGGTGACGTGCAACGTGGTGTCGCCGCACCTCTTCTGGTTCAAGAAGGTTCGCACCTCGCCCGTGGCCATCTTCGTCCTGTCGCTGGTCATCAACGTGGGCATGTGGTTCGAGCGCTTCGTCATCATCGTCACCAGCCTCCACCGCGACTTCCTGCCGTCGAGCTGGGCCATGTACACGCCGACGATGGTGGAGGTGGGCACCTTCATCGGGACCTTCGGCCTCTTCTTCACGCTGTTCCTGCTCTTTGTCCGCGTGCTGCCCATCATCTCCATCGGCGAGGTGAAGAGCGTGCTGGGCTTCGCTCGCGAAGGCCATGACGCCCAGCCGCACCTGCCCGCGAAGCCGGTCGCCGAGGAGGCGCACCCCGTGGCCATCGCCATTCGAAAGGATGCACCCGTATGAGCGCCCCGGTTCTCATCGGCTACTTCGACAGTGAGGCGCAGGTGCTCGACGCCACCCGGGCGGTGCGCGAGGCGGGCTTCGTCCTCCACGACGTGTACACGCCGTACGCGGTGCACGGGCTGGATGACGCCATGGGCCTCAAGCCCAGCCGCCTCACCTGGGTGTGCTTCGGCGCGGGCCTCCTGGGCTGCACGCTGGCGCTGTCGCTCCAGTACTACACCAGCGTGGTGAGCTGGCCCCTCAACGTGGGCGGCAAGCCGTTCAACTCGTTCCCCGCGTTCATCCCCGTGACCTTCGAGCTGACGGTGCTGTTCGCGGCGCTGGCGACGGTGGCGGCCTTCCTGGTGCGGGCGAAGCTCTTCCCCGGGAGGCGCCGCCCGGTGCTCCCGCGTGTCACGGATGACCGGTTCGCCATCGCGGTGGCGCCGCGCGAGGCCCCCTCGGAGCTGGACGCGGCCGAGGACCTGATGCGCCGCCACGGCGCGGTGGCGACGGACCTGCTGGAGGTGGCGTCGTGAAGAGGCTTCACGTGGGCGCGGTGGTGCTGGGGCTGGCCGTCACGGGCTGCGAGCAGGACGAGACGCGGCCCAACTTCGAATACGCGCCGGACATGGTGTCGTCCGTGCCGTTCGACACCTTCGCGGCCAACCCCGTCACCGTGGACGGCAAGACGTTGCTGGCGCCGGTGAAGGGGACGGTGCCGCGAGGCCACCAGCCGCTGCACCTGGCCGCGGGGCCGGAGGAGGCTGCTCGCGCGGGGCGGGAGCTTCAGAATCCGTACCCGGCCTCTCCGGAGGTGCTGGCGCGGGGAAAGGTGACCTTCTCGCGCTACTGCGGGCCGTGTCACGGCACGGAGGGCCTGGGCGACGGGCTCGTCACCGCGCGCTTCCCCATGCCGCCGTCGCTGCTGGCGGAGCACGCCCGGCTGCTCCCCGACGGGCAGGTGTTCCACATCATCACCCACGGGCAGGGCCTGATGCCGGCCCATGGCTCGCAGGTGGCTCCGGAGGACCGGTGGAAGATTGTCCACTACGTCCGGACCTTGCAGGACCCCGCGCGGACGGCGCGGAAGGACGTGCCATGAGTGCTCGACTGCATGAAGTGACCACCGCTCCGGCGGCTGGCTTCGAGGTTCCTCCCGCCGTGCACCGCGCGGCGCAGGTGCTGGCCGGCGTGGGCCTGGGCATCCTGGTGGCGGGCCTGGCCATCGCGCGCGAGCGGGCCCTGACGAGCCTGCTCACCAGCGGCTTCTACTTCCTGTGCCTGGGCCTGGGCGGCGCGGTGTTCCTGGCGCTGATGTACGTGGCGAACGCGGGGTGGTTCACCGTGTTCAAGCGCATCCCCGAGGCCTTCGCCGCCTACGTCCCCTGGGGCGCGGTGACGATTCTGGCGCTGCTGCCCTTCGTGTCCTCGCTGTACCCGTGGGCGAAGCCGGGTGTCATGGAGACGGACCACCTGCTGCACGAGAAGGCCGCCTTCCTCAACGTGCCCTTCTTCGCGGCGCGCATGGGGGTGGTGCTGGCGGTGTGGGTGGGCTTCACGTGGGTGTTGCGGCGCATCTCCCTGCGGCAGGACGCGGAGCGCTCGCCGGAGCTGGCCGGGCGCAACGTGAAGGTGTCGGCGGTGTTCCTGGTGCTCTTCGCGCTGACCTTCTGCCTGGCCGCGTTCGACTGGCTGATGACGTTGGAGCCGCACTGGTTCAGCACCATCTACGCGCTCTACAACTTCGCGGGCCTGCTCAGCTCCACGGTGTGTGCCATGACCATCGCGGCAATCCTGCTCCACCGCGCGGGCGCGCTGCCGCAGCTCAACACCAGCCACCTGCATGATTTGGGCAAGTTGATGTTTGCCTTCGCCACGTTGTGGGCCTACCTGTGGTTCTCGCAATACCTGCTCATCTGGTACGCGAACATCCCGGAGGAGACGGTCTACTTCGTCACCCGGCTGCACGGGACGTGGGCGGTGGCCTTCTACGCCAACGTCGTCCTCAACTGGGCGCTGCCCTTCGTGTTGCTATTGCCAAGGCCCGCGAAGCGCAATCCGTCTCACTTGCTGCGCGTGGCGGCCATCCTCCTGGTGGGGCGCTGGTTGGACCTGTACCTGATGGTGGTGCCCGGGCTTCAGCCGGACGGCGTGGCCGTGGGTGTGTTCGAACTGGCCGGCTTCGTGGGCATGGCCGCGCTCTTCACGCTGGCGGTGACGCGCACCGTGCGCTCTACGCCCATGTTGCCGGTGGGTGACCCGTACCTGGTGGAGAGCCTGCACCACCACACCTGAGCCCGTTTCAGAGAAAAGGAGCGGTGGGAGCCTCGGTGCCGAGGACTCCCCGGAAGCCCGCTCCCGACCGCGACGCCGCCCGTCCTCCTCGACGGGCGGCGTTGCCCTTTCCACGGTAGGGTGCGCCATGGCCTTTTCCTCTCCTGGACGCGCACCCCTCCGAGTGGCCTTGCTGGGCTTCGGCATCGCGGGCAGGTACATCCACACCCCGCTGCTTCAAGGCGTGGACGGGCTGGTGCTCCAGGTCGTGGCCTCGCGCCAGGAAGAGGCGGTGCGCTCCACGTTGCCGCAGGTCACCCGCTGCGACTCGCATGAGGCCGGGGCGACGCACCCCGACGTGGACCTGGTCGTCATCGCCACGGCGAATGACCTTCACGCGCCATTGGCGGAGGCCGCGCTCAAGGCGGGGAAGCACGTCGTCGTCGACAAGCCCTTCACCATCACCCTTGCCGAAGCCCGCGCGCTGCGGGCCCTGGCGGCGTCGCGTGGCCTGCTGCTCTCGGTGTTCCACAACCGGCGATGGGACACCGACTTCCAGGCGCTGAAGGCGCTGCTCGCGGAGGGCACGCTGGGCCACGTCGCGCATGTCGAGTCGCGCTTCGACCGGTTCCGTCCGGAGGTCCGCAAGCAGTGGCGGGAACAGGTGGTGCCGGGCGCGGGCGTGTGGTTCGACCTGGGGCCGCACCTCGTGGACCAGGCGCTGCATCTGTTTGGATTGCCTGAGTCCGTGGCCGGTACTCGCGAAGCCCTGCGCGAGGGCGCCTTCGTGGATGACTGGTTCCAGTACACGCTGGCCTATCCCCGGCGGCGGGTGGTGCTCCAGGCGTCCATGAGCATCGCGGCGATGACGCCTCGCTTCGCCGTGCATGGCTCACGGGGCTCGTGGCTCACGTTGGGCAGGGAGCAACAGGTTCCTCGTCTGGTGATGGGCGGCCCACCCGAAGGGCTCGCCTGGCACGACGCTTCGCTGCATGGGCAGCATGGCGCGCCCACCGTCGCTTCGGCAGGGGACTACCGGCAGTACTACGCGGGCATCCGGGATGCGCTCCTGGGCGGCGCACGCAACCCCGTGACGCCCATCCAGGCCGTGGCCGTCCAGGCGGTGTTGGAGGCGGGCATCGAGGCGCAGGCGAGCGGCCGTGCCCAGCCGCTGGCGCTCACAGCGGAGGAGCGCGCTGCCTTCGACGCGGGCGTGGATTGATTCGCGCGGCACGGGCAGTTCGGCGTTTTCGGTGCAGGCGCGCTTGATTCGCGCACAAGGGGATGCCTACTCCTAGCGGCGTCGTGGACTCTCCCTGTCGCCCGCGCGACCCCCGAGGACCCCTTGAGCTCGAAGAAGCCCGGCCGTAACGACCCGTGTCCCTGTGGCAGTGGCAAGAAGTACAAGGTCTGCCATGCCTCCGAGGACCGGGCTCGCGCCGCGCCTCCCGCCGCCCCGGCTTCGTCCGCGAGGGCCGACCTCGAAGCGGCGATGGAAGTGTTGGGCGACCCCGATGTGTCCAAGCTGTCAGGCGCCCTGGAGCGGCTGGCGGAGTTGCTGACGGACTGGGGCCCGGTGCCCAGCCTGCGCTTTGACGTGAAGGCGTTCTCCGAGCACGTGGGGAAGGAGCTGGCCCGGCTGTCCGAGAACGCAGACCAGGATGCCTCCAGCGCCCGGCGCGAGCTGCTGGTGGGGACGGTGCGCGCGCTGGGGACGCCCGCGTTCCTGGAGGCGCTCGGCGCCGCGCTGATGTCCAAGATGTCCACACCTGGATTGTCCGCCGAGGACCGGAGGGCGATTGGCGTGGGCACGCTGCTGGCCTCCGCGTCCAAGCGGATGGGCAAGGCCCGGCCGGAGGACATCCCCGTGCTGGACGTCGTCTTCGACGTGCAGTTCCGTGAATGGAGCGCCAGGCACAAGGAGCTGTCCCAGAAGTACGAGGCGCTGGTGAAGGGGCTGGAGGAGGAGTCCCTCTCCGATGAGGCCAAGGCCGCGCTTCAGCAGGCGCGCGGCGGTGACGTGGGCGCGTTGCTCAAGTACGTGCAGGAGGACCCGGAGCTGGCCGAGCGCATCGCCCGCGAAGCCAAGGAGCGCGCCGCCCGTGTGGAGGCGTGGCTGCGCGCGTCGACGTCGCCGGCCGTCTTCTCTCCCGAAGAGGAGCTCTGGCTCACCTGCGCGCTCTGGGAGCTGATGCAGGCGCTGAAGAACCTGCCCGCGGGCACGGAGCCCGCGGTGCGCAGGGAAGCGGTGACGGCGCTGATGCGGGCGGTGAAGGGCGCGCTGGACGACGACTTCCTCGCCGGGCTGCTGGACCGGCTGCGCGCGAAGGCGAAGGCCGCGGCGGCGGATGAGGACGTCCGCACGGCGTTCATGGATGCCGCCATCGCCTTCGAGGCGGAGCCCGCGCGGATGACGCTCGCCGCGCTGCTCACGGCGCGGAAGGAAGCCGAAGGGCGCTCGCCCGAGGAGATGGTGGCGCTGGCCGACCTCAAGGCGCTCACTGCCTGGACGCCGGAGTCCTTCGAGTCCTACCGCGCGTTGCTGCTGAGCATGGGCCTGCCGGTCGCCGCCGCGCGTGTCCAGCGCTGCCAGGAGTGGCTGAAGGGGCATCCGGTGACGCTGCGTCCCGAGCCGGCCTGAGTCAGGACGCCTCGGGTCGGCGACGGCACGGGGCGTCAACGGGGCGCACGGTGTTCGGGGCGAGCAGGTGCGTCGTGGGCTCTTTCGTCGTAGCGCACGGTGGGGACAGGTCTCCCAGCCGCCTTCCCAGGCGGGGCGAGGCAGGGGCCTGGCGCTCTTGGGCGGTGTCCTCTCCTTCATCCGCTCCTTCCTGGCCGCTGCCTCAAGCCCCTCACTCGCCACCTCCGCACCTGCTTGAGGGAGCAGAAATGGCCACAGTCTGGCGCCTGGAGTGAAGACTCCGTGGAGCATGCCTGCCGCACGACGCCTGGCAACACGCGACAGCGAATCACTGTCTTGTTTTATCAGCAGGGTGTGAATACACGCTCAAAGGGAGGCGCAGGCAAGCGCCAGCGGCAACGCCCATTCATTGGCAAGCCAATTTCAAGGGCGGCGCCTGCCCAGTGAGGGCGCTGGCATCGAACCGATGACGCCTGCATGCCGTCAATGGATGGAAGCAACCCGGCACGCCCAGGCACTCCGAAAGTCATCGCAGCCTTTGTGCAACATTCCTCAAAGGCTGTCCGATTGAAGGGTGACTTGCAATTGAGCGGCGCAGTCCACTAAACCCACTCAAAGCAAGAATCTAGACTTCGGAGATCCCCATGAGGTTCATTCCCGTTGTTTGCCTGACGCTCTCGCTGATTGCGTGTGGCTCGCCGGACGCCGTGCAGCGCGAGGACGCCTTGGAGGCGGTCACACACGAGGAAGCAGCGGCATCAGAAGAGGCGCGGAGTCGGGCGGAGTGCCCCGGCGCAGGAGACGAGGTGTCCGCTCAGGCATGCGTCAAGCGCTGCTCAGGGGGCCTGCAGGCGGGCCAGCACTGCAGCATCGACTCCAACTGTGGCAAGACGTGCTCGGGGGGCCTGCAGGCGGGCCAGCACTGCAGCATCGACTCCAACTGTGGCAAGACGTGCTCGGGGGGCCTGCAGGCGGGCCAGCACTGCAGTATCGACTCCAACTGTGGCAAGACATGCTCGGGGGGAACCTCCGCGGGCCGGGCCTGTAATACCGACGCCAACTGCCCCAATGGGCTCTGCAATTCGCACCTCTGCAATTCGCACCTCTGCAACTCGCACCTCTGCGTGACGTACTGCTGAGTCACTCGACTCGGCAACACCGCCTCCCCACGAACTGGGTGACGGTGCATGCGCGGTCGAGCTGGATGCGGATACTCCAGATTTGCGTCTTGGCGAGCCGGTCCACGAGCGACATCGGTAAAGGGCCCACGGGTGGCTGTGGAGGTCCCGGAGCCCGCGCGTCCAGCGCTGCCAGGAGTGGCTGAAGGACCATCCGGTGACGCCGCGTCCCGAGCCAGCCTGAGCGCTTCGTGGTTTGAGCCCCGGGCCTTGATGCCGGGCCCGGGTGGGTGCGCAGCTTCGAGCTTCCACGGATTGCACGTTGGAGATGGAGTTCACTATGCTCGAAAATTGACATTTCGGCTGGATTTCACCGGGGCATGGGGGTTGTTCGTGGGTGAGTACCGCAGCGCTGTGGGTGGAGTGACTGAGGGGGAGCGTCGTCCGGTTGCCATCGTTGGTGCATCGGGGCGGTTTCCAGGGGCGAAGGACCTGGAGACCTTCTGGGCCAACCTGAGCCAGGGTATCGACTCGGTGACCGAGGTGCCTCGGGAGCGCTGGACGTGGGGCGCCCCGCCGTTCGCCGCTTCGAGCGCGCGGGCGGGGTTCCTCGACGAGGTTGACCGGTTCGATCCGGGCTTCTTCGGCATCTCGAGGGAAGACGCCGCGGTGATGGATCCGCAGCAGCGCCTCGTGCTCATGCACTGCTGGAAGGCCCTCGAGGACGCGGGGCACTCCGTCCCTGTGCTGGAGGGCGGCGGCAAGGCAGGTCTCTTCGTCGGGATGCGCCCCTCGGACTACCTGCCCGGGCTGCACGAGCGGGGGCTGGTGGAGAACGCGCAACACCTGCTGGGCAATGACCCATCGATGGTGCTGCCGCGGGTGTCGCGGATGCTCGGCGTCCAGGGCGCGAGCCTCGTCGTGGACGCGGCCTGTGCGTCCTCGCTTGTCGCCATCCACCTGGCCTGCCAGCAGTTGCAGTCAGGCTCCGTCGAACTGGCGCTGGCGGGAGGCGTCTTCGTCATGGCCACCGCCCGGTTCCATCGCCTGGCGGCCGAGGTGGGCCTGCTCTCGCCGGGTGGACGGTGCCGGCCCTTCTCCCTGGAGGCGGATGGCTTCGTCCCCGCGGAGGGTGTCGGCGTGGTGGTCCTCAAGCTGCTGGAGCGGGCCGTGGCGGATGGGGATCGGATCCTCGGGGTCATCCGGGGCAGCGGCAGCGTCCAGAGCGGACGGCTTCCAGGCGCTCTCGTCACGAACGCGCTGGGCGCCGGTTGGGCGGACTTCATCCGCGACGTCCAACAGCAGGCGGACGTCGAGCCCGAGACGATTTCCTATGTGGAGGCGCACGGCAGTGGCATCCGCGGCGAGGATGACCAGGAGCTAGAGGCCCTTCGAGCAGTGTTCCATGAGCGGGCTCCGAGGGCGGGCTTCCGCGCCATCGGCTCCGTCAAGGGGAACGTCGGGCACGCCGTGCCCGCCGCGGGCATGGCGGGGCTCCTCAAGGTCCTCCTCGCCTTCGAGCATCAGCAATTGCCGCCCTCGCTTCACGCGGACGAGGCGGGCGACCACGAGCGCTTCACGACGACGCCCTTCGAGGTCAACACCCGGTCGCGGCCCTGGGTGAGCGAAGAGGGCGCACCCCGCCGCGCCGCCATCAACGCCTTTGGGATGGGGGGCACGGATTGTCACCTCGTCGTGGAGGAGGCGCCCCCGCTTCCGCCTCGCGTGGATGCGCCGGAGCGGCCGGCCTACCTGTTCTTCTTGTCCGCGCGAAGTGACGAAGCGCTCCGGCAGTTCGCGATGGACCTGGCGGAGCGGCTCGGTCAGGCCCTGGCGCGCGGCGATGCACCTCATCCCGGCGACGTCGCCTTCACCCTGGCCCGGGGCCGTGGCTCGCTGGAGCGGCGTGCCGCCTTCGTGGCGTCGGACCTCCAGGAGCTGTGTGAACTCCTGCGCCGCTTCGACGGTTCGTCCGGGATGAGGGAGGGGGGCCCGTTCTCTGCGGCGTCCCGGCGGGCGCTGCGGGAGATGAGCGGGCGGATGTTGCGTGAGCTGGGGCCGGAGCGCTCCCGCGCTGATTGGCGCGACACGCTCACGGTCGTGGCGGAGCTCCATGCGCTGGGAGTGGACGTCGACCGCTCCCTCTTGTTCTCGCGGGGGGTCTACCGGTGCGTCGCGTTGCCCACCCAGCCGTTCACGACCGAGCGCTGCTGGTTGGACCTGCCGCGTCCGGCGCGACTGCCGACACCCGTCCTGGCGCCAGTGGCGAGTGCGCCACTGGGGCGCTCCTCCGCGCCGGTGCCAGCCGTCGTCTCGACGCTGCCTGTCGTGCCGGCACTCGCCTCCGTGCCGACGTCACCTGTCGAGTTGGCGCTCCCCGCGCGTGGGAACTCCGAGGACGCATTGGCGGAGCCGCCGCGCGCCCCTGAGAACGCGCTCCTGCTCGGGATGGAGTGGCATGCCGTGGAGGCGCAGTTCGTCGATGAGGCCGTGGACCTGAGCGGGAACCTGGTCGTGCTGGTGAACGAGGAGACCCTCGACCTGGCCCGTGAGGCGCTCGCCTCGCTTGGGAATCCCCAGGCGTTCCTCGTGGCGGGCTGCGGTATCGGGCGCTCGGGGCCACATGCCCTGCTGGACTTCGACCGGTATGAGGCTGGCGTCCGGCTCGGGGAGGAGCTGAGCCAGCGACCCGGACGGCTCGCGGGCATCATCGACTTGTCGGACCTCCGCGCGGCGCCGCGGCAGGAGGACGAGGAAGAGGGCTCCCGGTTCGACTCGCTCGGGCGCATCGGGTTGTTGCAGATGCTGCTGAAGCGGAGCCGAGGCGAGTCCTTCCCGTTGCTGCATTTCACCCGAGGGCTCCGACCCTTCAGGGCCAGCGGTCCGCTGGACCTGGGAGGCGGGTTGATGGCCGCCCTGGTGAGCAAGCTCGGCGCGGAGTACGCGGGACTGCGGGCGCGCACCGTGGATGTGGAGCAACTGCCCGAGTCCGCGGAAGCGCTCGTGTCACTGCTTCGCCAGGAGTTGGAGGTCCACGACCCACGAGGCGAGGTCGCGCTCCGGAGCGGCGCGCGGTACTGCCTCTCCATGAGCCCGCTGACGGACACGGCGGGAGCCGCGCCGCTCATCTCCGCTGACAAGACGTATGTCATCACCGGTGGGGTGCGTGGCATTGGTCTGGAGGTCGCGAAGCACCTGGTGGCCCGGGGCGCCCGTCGGCTCGCGCTCCTGGGCGTTCGGCCGTTGCCGCCCCAGCACGAGTGGGTCGGGCTCCTCGCGAATCCCTCCACGGATGAGTCCCTCCGTGAGCGGCTCGCGCCCTTGCAGGCCTTGCTCTCACAGGGCGTCCAGGTGTGGGTCCACGTCGGCTCGCTGACGGACGCGGCGGCGCTGGAGTCGTTCTTCGGTGACGTGCGCGCGACGCTCGGGCCCATCGGTGGGTGTGTCCACTCCGCGGGCGCCGTGTTCTTCGAGCCGCCCTCGTTCAGCAGCAAGCCCTTGAGCCAACTCCGTGGGGTGCTGGAGCCGAAGGTCGATGGGCTCCGCGTCCTGGAGCGCGCGCTTCGCCGGGACGCGCTCGACTTCTTCGTGTTGTTCTCTTCTGTCTCTGGGGTGGCGCCCTCGTTGGCCGCCGGCATCGTGGACTACTCGGCCGCCAATGCGTTCATGGACCTGCTGTCCGAGCACCGGCGCGCACAGGGCCGTGACGCCTACCAGTCCATCATCTGGCCCAACTGGAAGGACGTGGGCATGGGGGAGGTGGGCAGCGCGGCCTATCGTGCGCTCGGCCTCGCGGCTCACTCCACCTCGGAGGGGCTCGCGCTGCTGGACGCGGCGCTCGCCTCCAAGCGAGCGGTGGTGCTGCCAGCCATCATCGAGCCCGCCCGCTTCGCCGTCGACGCGCTGCTTCAGCCGCGCGTTCGTCCCCTGCCTGCGCGCCTCGTGCGCGCCGAGTCCAGGGTGAGCCCGGCCGTGGTCCAGGTCTCGGCTGCCCCAGTGACGAGGCCTGCGCTCGTTGTGTCGCCCGCGTCTGTCGCAGCGCCTGCGCCCGTCGCGGCGCCCATGCCACAAGGCAACTCCGGCGACGCGCTCCGCGAAGAGGTCCAGCAGTGGCTTCAGCAGACGCTCGCGCACGTCCTGAGCCTCTCGCGCGACCAGGTCGGCGCGGACGCCGACTTCGAGACGCTGGGCCTGGACTCCATCCTCCTCATCGAGGTGATGACGAAGCTGGAGGACTGGCTGGGCGTGGACGTCGACCCTTCGTTGCCGCTCCAGTACCGGACCGTGAGGACGCTGGTGGAGCGGCTGGTGGACGCGTATCCGGAGGCCATCCGGGCGGTATGCGTCGCGACGAACCCGGAGGGCGTCACTCCGGAAGTTCGTCCTCAGGTGCCCGCGCAAGAGGCGGCCCGGCCACCGGAGGTGCCGCTTCCCCCGCGTGTCCCCGAGCCCGCCGTCCTGGCGGAGCCCGGAGCCCAGTCCGGGGGCGTGGAGCCCATCGCGGTGGTTGGCATGGCGTGCCACTTCCCGGGCTCCTCCGGCCTGGAGGCGTACTGGCGCACGCTCCGTGACGGCCTGGACCACATCACCGAGGTCCCCTCCTCACGCTGGCGCACGGAGGACCTCTACTCCAGCACGCACCGGCCCGGGCGGAGCGTGGGCAAGTGGGGAGGCTTCCTCCAGGGAATCGAGCACTTCGATCCGGACTACTTCCACATCGCGAAGGGGGACGCGCCCTGCGTGGACCCGTTGATGCGTCAGTTCCTGGAGGTCAGCGTCCAGTGCCTGCAGCACGCAGGCTATGCCCGGGAAGAGGTCGCGGGCAGGCGGGTGGGCGTGTTCGTGGGCTCGCGCATGAGCGGCTATGCCGCGCGCATGCCCGCGCCGACGCGCAACGGCGTCATCGGCTCAGGCCAGAACTTCATCGCGGCGCACGTGTCGCACTTCCTCGACCTGAAGGGGCCGGGCATCGTGGTGGACACCGCGTGCTCGTCCTCGCTGGTGAGCCTCCACCTGGCCTGCCAGAGCTTGTACTCCGGCGAGTCGGAGCTGGCGTTGGCCGGCGGGGTGGACATCCTGCTCGATGAAGGCGTGTACCTCACGCTCAGCGAGAGCCGCGCGCTGTCGCTCGACGGCAGGTGCAAGACCTTCGACGAGCGGGCGGATGGGTTCGTCCCGGGAGAGGGCGCGGGCGTGGTCCTGCTCAAGCCCCTGCGCAAGGCCCTGGCCGACGGGGACCGCGTCTACGGCGTCATCGACGCGACCGCCGTCAACAACGACGGACACACCATGGGCATCACCACGCCCAACCCCGCGGGGCAGCGCGCCGTCATCGAGGAGGCGCTGCGCCGGGGAGGCGTGGACCCGCGGACGCTGAGCTACGTGGAGGCGCACGGCACGGGGACCCGGCTGGGGGACCCCATTGAGCTCAAGGCGCTCACGGAGGTGCTCGCGCCGGCGGGCGCGCGTCCGGGCACCTGCGCCGTGGGCAGCGTCAAGAGCAACTTCGGGCACCTGCTGAGCGCCGCGGGCATCGCGGGCTTCCTCAAGGTGGTGCTCTCCCTGGTCCACCAGCAGTTGCCGCCCACGCTGCACTGCGCGACGCCCAACCCGCGCTTCAGCTTCGAGTCGTCACCGCTCTTCCCCAACACCGTGCTCCGGCCGTGGGAGCCCCTGGAGGGGGTGCGCCGCGCGGGCGTCAGCGCGTTCGGCTTCGGGGGCACCAACGCCCACGTCCTCGTGAGCGAGGCCCCCGCCCAGCAGCAGCCTCGGCGCGAGCCACGCCCCCCCGTGGTCTTCTCGCGCGAGCGCTACTGGCTGGAGGCGCCTTCCCGCCGCGAGGCGCCAGCGCCGGCGCCAGCGCCACGCCCAGCAAGCGCGCCCCGTCCCCGGCGTCAGCTCGTCGCCCTGGAGCTGGGCGCGACGGGCTGACGCGGAGGCGCCGGGCGTCTCAGTCCCAGCAGATGGGGAACGTGGACAGGCCCCGGAAGCTGAGGTTCATGTTCCAGTCCTCGGCGGCGCTCTTCGGCCGGACGTTGGGAATCCGGCGGAAGAGCGTCTCGAAGGCGACGGGAATCTCCGCGCGCGCGAGGAAGGCGCCCGGGCAGACGTGGATGCCCGTGCCGAAGCCCAGGTGCGGGTTCTTCTCACGGCTGAGGTCCAGCGTGTCCGGCTGGTCGAAGACGGCGGGGTCGCGGTTGGCCGCGGCCACCATGGGCATGACGCCCTGGCCCTTCAAAATCTGCTTGCCGCCGAACTCGAAGTCGCACGCAGCGACGCGCGTGGGCGCCTGGGCGGGGGAGGTGAAGCGGTAGAGCTCCTCGGCCGCGGCCCGGTTGATTTGCGGGTCGCGCTTCAGGCGCTCCCACTGCTCGGGGTGCTTGAACACCGCGAGCAGGCCGGTGCTGATGACGTTCTGCGTGGTGGTGTGGCCGCCCGCGAGCAGGAGGACCATCTGCGCCACCACCTCCTCCAGCGTGAGCTTGTTCTCCTCCCGCCAGGCCTTGACCATGTAGGAGATGAAGTCCTCGCGCGGGCGCTCGAGGCGGTCGTTGATGGCGCGGGTGATGTAGTCCGTCATGCCCAGGAGCGCGTCCTGGCCCTTCAGCATGATGTCCAGGTTGTCGATGCGGCCCGTGGCGTGGGCCAGGTCCACGCTCCACTGCTTGAAGGTGGGCAGGTCGCCGCGGTCCATGCCCAGGATTTCCACCGCGAAGAGCAGGGCGGGGAGCGCGTATGCGTAGTCATTGACGAAGTCCATCTCGCCCTTGTCATGCACCTGGTCAATCAGCCACTCCGCGGTCTGCCGGGCGCGCTGGTGGATGTCCCGGACGTTCTCCGGGCGGAAGGCCTGGTTGATGAGCCCCCGCAGCCGCTTGTGCTCGGGGTTGTCCTTCATCACGGCCCACATCGAGAAGTGGGTGATGATGGGGCGCAGGTGCTGCATGAAGTCGTCCCGCACCACGAACGTCTCACTGCTCTGGCTGGAGAAGCGGGTCGCGTCGCGCAGGGCCGTCTGCACGTCCTCATGGCGCGTGATGAGCCAGTGGCGGGTCTCCTCGCTCCAATACACAGGCTCCTGCTCACGCAGTTGCTTGTAGAAGGGGTAGGGATTGATGTGGAACTCAGGGGCCAGGATGTTGACGTGCAGCTTCTGCGCTTCGCTCATGGTGTTGCTCTCCCGTTGCGTGGAGGGTTGGGGCGCGTGGTGCGTCCGTGATTGGATTTATGGATGTGTTTCATGATACACGAAATGTCTGACTGCAAGGATTGAAATCCAGACTCGTGGGTTGGGGTGTGAAGCCGATGACGACATACATGTTCCCCGGACAGGGCTCTCAGGCGCGCGGGATGGGCCGTGAGCTGCTTTCCCGGCACCCGGCCTTGCTGTCCCAGGCCGACGAGGTGTTGGGGTACCGGCTGGCGGAGGTGTATCAGGACGAACGGTTGGACCAGACGCAGTACACCCAGCCCGCGTTGTTCGTCGTGAACGCGCTGTCGTGGCTGGAGCAGCGGGAGCGGCACGGCCGGGATCCGGACCACGCGCTGGGGCACAGCCTGGGGGAGTACAACGCGCTGTTCGCCGCGGGCGCCTTCGACTTCCGGACGGGCGTCCTCCTGGTGCGCCGGCGTGGTGAGCTGATGGGACAGGCGCGCGGCGGTGGCATGGCCGCGGTGCTGGGCCTGTCCGTCGAGCGCATCGCGGAGGTGCTGGAGCGGCTGGGGGTGAGCAGCCTGGACCTGGCCAACGACAACACGCCCAGCCAGCAGGTGTTGTCCGGGCCCCGGGAGGACCTGGAGCGCGTGGCGCCGGAGCTGCGCGCCGCGGGGGGCAACGTCGTCCTGCTCAAGGTGAGCGCGGCGTTCCATTCGCGGTACATGCGCCCGGCGCGGGAGGCCTTCGCGGCCTTCCTGCGGGAGTTCACGTTCGCGCCCTTGCGCTTCCCGGTGGTGTCCAACGTGGAGGCGCGTCCCTACGACGAGGCCCGGCTCCCGGAGCTGCTGGCGCGGCAGATCGACTCGCCGGTGAAGTGGACGCAGAGCGTGCGCTACCTGCTCGGCCTGGGGGAGCAGACGTTCGAGGAGGTGGGGCACGGCCAGGTCCTCGCGGGGCTGCTGCGGCGCATCCGCGAAGCGAAGCCGGCTGCTCCCTCGGTGGCGGAGGTTCCGGCGCCGGCGCCGCGTGAGCCCTCGCCTCAGTCCGTGCCCGCCGCCGCGCCCGCGTCCGCCGCCGTGCGCGCGCAGGCGCTGGGGAGCCGGGCCTTCCGGGAGACCTACGGCGTGCGGCTCGCCTACGTCGCGGGCTCCATGTACAAGGGAATCTCCTCCCGCGAGCTGGTGGTGCGGATGGGGCGCGCGGGCCTGCTGGGCTTCTTCGGCACCGGCGGCGTGGCGCTCGCTCGCGTCGATGAGGAGGTCCTCGCCATCCAGGCCGCGCTGCGCCCGGGCGAGGCCTACGGGGTGAATCTGCTGCACAGCCTCGACCGTCCGGAGCGGGAGGAGCAGCTGGTGGACCTCTTCCTGCGCCGGGGCGTGCGCAACGTCGAGGCGTCCGCCTTCATCCGCGTCACGCCGGCGCTGGTCCGCTTCCGCGTCACCGGGCTGCGGCGGCGCGAGGACGGCCGCATCGAGGCGCCGAACCGGCTCATCGCCAAGCTCTCCCGGCCCGAGGTCGCCAGGGCCTTCATGAGCCCTCCGCCCGCCGACATCCTGGAGGCGCTGGTGCGCGCTGGCCGGGTCTCCGAGGAGGAGGCGCGGCTCGCCAGGTCGATGCCCATGGCCGAGGACCTCTGCGTGGAGTCCGACTCCGGAGGCCACACGGACCAGGGCGTCGCCAGCGCGCTGCTGCCCGCGGTGGGGCTCCTGAGAGAGCGGATGATGGCCGAGCACGGCTACGCCACGCGGATCCGCGTGGGCGCCGCGGGCGGCATCGGCACGCCGCAGGCGGCGGCAGCGGCCTTCATCATGGGGGCGGACTTCATCGTTACGGGCTCCATCAACCAGTGCTCCGTGGAGGCCGGCACCAGCGAGCCCGTGAAGGACCTGCTGGAGACGCTGGACGTGCAGGATGTGACGTGCGCGCCCGCCGGGGACATGTTCGAGCTGGGCGCCAAGGTCCAGGTGGTGCGCAAGGGCCTCTTCTTCCCCGCCCGGGCCAACCGGCTGTACGCGCTCTATCAGCAGCACCCGTCGCTGGAGGCGCTGGACGCGCAGACGCGGAGCCAGCTCGAGACGAAGTTCTTCCGCCGCGGCATCGAGGAGGTCTGGGAGGAGACGCGCCAGCACTACCTGCGCGTCGCCCCGGAGGTGGTGGAGCGCGCCGAGCGCAACCCGCGGCAGAAGATGGCCCTCGTCTTCCGCTGGTACTTCGTCCACACCTCCCGGCTGGCCCTGCGCGGCAGCCCGGAGCAGCGCACGGACTATCAAATCCACTGTGGGCCGGCGCTGGGCTCTTTCAATCAGTGGGTACAGGGGACGCCCCTGGCGTCGTGGCGCAACCGCCACGTGGATGAGATGGCCGTGAAGCTCATGGATGCGACGGCGGAGTGGCTGGAGCAGCGGTTCCAGGGGTTCCGCGCGGGGCCCTGAGGCGCGGCCCCGCGCGGGGCCTTCAGCACAGGAGGGCCTGGAAATAGGCGTCCAGGCTCTCGGGTGCGTCCAGGGCGAAGCGCGCGGCGATGTGGGCATCGGGGCGAATCAGCACGCCGCCCGCGCGCTTCGCGCCCAGCGCCCGGTGGGCGTGATGCCGGACATCCGCCCAGGCCTTGCCCAGGTTCGCGGGGTCGAAGCCCGAGGCCGCCTGTCCGCCGAGGACGAAGTGGATGTGCAACTGGTCGCCATGCCGCTGCTGCGCATGGCGTGCCAGTGCGCGCATTCGGTCCGGGTCGGGGCGCTCGCCGCCCAGGACGAGGAGGGTGTGGCGGTCGGGCCGGAGCACCGCGTGGATGGAGGTGGGGTGCTCGGCCTCCAGGCGGAAGTGGGGCACGCGGTCCCCGGGCTCGGCCTGACCGCGCTTGAACGCGGCTTGGGCCGCGCGGGCACCTCGCGGGTCCACCGCCGCCTGCGTCACCGGGCCGCGGCGGTAGTGCACGCCGAGCTGCGAGGTCTTCAGGACGTTCTTCAGGTTCAGCGCGGGCAGGTTCAGCAGCCGCAGTTGCTTGCGCGCGAGGTAGCGGAGGACGGGGTTCGCCCCGAAGACGAGCAGGGTGAGCCGGTCGTTCTCCGCGAACATCGACACGGCGGCGGGGTGGCGCTCCCCATGGTAGCTGTCGAGCAGGCACGCGCGCGCCTTGCCACGCACCGCGAGCGCGAGCTTCCAGGCCAGGTTGATGGCGTCCAGCACCCCCGTGTTGAGGCCCTGGGCGGCGATGGGGGTGTTCACGTGGGCCGCGTCGCCCGCCACGAAGACGCGCCCCACCCGGTATTGCGACACGAGCCGCTGGCTCGGCTGGTACTGGGTGAGCCAGAGCGGGTCCTCCAGCTTCCAGTGGCCCAGCCCCAGCGGCGTCATGATGGCGCGGAACTCGTCGAGCGTGGGCGCCTGTCCCTTGAGCGGCGAGTCGGGCGGGCGCGCGGAGATGAGCCGGTAGTAATCGTCACCCAGGTTCAGCACCACGAAGGGGAACCGGTCGAGGATGAAGCCGTGGCGCTCGTCGCGGGCCAGCGACATGTTGGGGATGCGCACGTCCGTCATGATCCAGTTGTCGTCGTAGCGCGCCCCGGTGAAGGGGAGGCCGAGCACGGCGCGGACCTGGCTGTGGCCACCGTCGCAGCCCACCAGGAAGGGGACCTGGACCTCCTCGGTCACCCCTCCGGCCCGCGCCAGCCGGGCCGTCACCCCCGAGTCGTCCTGGCGGAAGTCCTCCAGTCGCGTGTCGCGCTCCACGACGACGCCCCGGTCGCTCAGGGCCTGGACCAGCTCCCGCTCCGTGCGTCCCTGGTGCAGGTGCAGGTAGAAGGGGAACTCGCTCTCCAGCCTGTCATAGCGGAGCACGGTGGCGCGCTGGGTGCCCGCGTACATGTTCATGACGGGGTTGGCCACGCCGGCCTGGAGCAGCCGGTCCGCGACGCCCAGCATCTGGAAGATTTCCAGCGTCCTCGGTTGGAGGGTGACGGCCTTGGACTCGCCGGAGAACGAGGGCTGCTTGTCGATGACGCGCACCCGGATGGCTTGCTGGTCGAGCGCCAGCGCGAGGCACAGGCCCACCGGGCCCGCCCCGACAATCAGGACATCGGTCGAGCGCGTCATCACGTGGGCTCCGGGGCGAGGTGGGCCTTGGGCAGGCCCGCGAGGAAGGAGATGCGCGAGCCCATGAAGCCGGGCACCTGGCGCAGGTCCCAGTCGTAGTGCTCATGGCCGTCGACCTGGGCGATGAGGTCTCGCCACTCGTCGAGGTGGTAGGCGCGCAGGTGCGAGACGACGCCGTCGACGAAGAAGCAGAACGCGCCCACGGGGACCACCACGCCCAGCAGCGTGCGCCGGAGGCTGAGCGGCCAGATGCCACCCAGGCTCAGCCACGCGCTCAGCAGCGGCGTCGCCGCGCAGAAGCGCAGGATGGCGAGCGGCTCACGCTGCACGGGCTCCATGAAGACGATGGGCTGCCGCTTGCCCACCGCGTCGGTCAGGATGCCCCGCACCTGCTCGGGCTGGAAGTGGTGCACGGCGTTGACGACGAGGCGCAGGCCCTCCAGGTGCGCGGGCACGTCCAGCACGTCCACCGACTCCGAGACGTGGCCCACGCGGCCCGCGCTCTCCCGCTCGACTTCGGCGTACAGCTCCGCGGCCGGGTACTTGTCCGAGAGCTGGATGCGGACGTCCTCCCGGCCCAGGTGCCTGGACAGCGCGAGCATCAGCCCACCATCCCCCGCGCACAGCGCCTGGATGGCGGTGAGCTTGCGCTGCCGCAGCAGCTCGCCGAGCAGGTCGAAGGCGCTGTCGTACATCCGCAGCCGCACCGACATGTGGTGCAGGAACTCCCGGATGGTCTTCCGCAGCGGCGAGGGCAGCCACGGCAGGTCGTTGAACTCGAAGAGGTGGGCGCGTTGCATGGGCGTCGTCCGGGAGTGGCGTGAGGCTCGGTGGATGGAAGGTTCAGAGCGCGGTGGCGAGCCGCTCCAGGAGCCAGTCCTGGGCCTGCTCCGCGCGGAGGAAGAAGTGGTCGCCAGGGGTCACCTGGCACTGGAAGCCGCCCTGGGTGAGCGCCCGCCAGGCTCTGGCGGCGTCCTCGGTGATGCGGTCATCGGCGGCGCCGTGCAGGGCGGTGATGGGGAAGTCGAAGGGCGGCTCGGGCTGGTAGCGGTAGCCCTCCATCAGCTTCAGGTCCGCGAGCATCATGGGCAGCAGGGCCCGGGCGAAGTCGGCGTCCTGGTCCGCCAGCACCCGTCCCTCGGCCGTGCGCAGGGCGATGTCGAGCAGGGGCGCGAGCGGCTCCCGCGTCGAGGGCGCGGGAATCCCGTCGAAGCCCGCCGCCCGGAAGCGCCGCTGGAGGTCCTCCAGGAAGGGGCCCGGCGCCAGGAAGGGCGCGCTGGCGCCGCCCACGAGGAGGTGGCGCGGCTGGGGCAGCCCCTGGGCGCGCAGCCGGCTCGCGACGAGGTAGGCCAGCAGCGCGCCGAGGCTGTGTCCGTAGAAGGCGAAGGGCAGGTCCAGCCGGGGCCGCAGCGCGTCCACGAGCCGCGGCAGCAGCAGGTCGAGCTGGTGGATGGGCGACTCGTGGATGCGCGTCTCCCGTCCCGGGAGCTGGAGCGGCCACACCTCGACGTGCTCGGGCAGCCGCCCCCAGTCGCGGTAGAGCGAGGCGCCGCCGCCGCCATAGGCGAAGCAGAACAGGCGCAGGGCGGGCTTCGCGCGGCGCACGACGTGGGTGAACCACGCGTCCGTCGCCGGGAGCACCGCCGTGGCGGAGGCGGGCGCGAGGTCCTTCAGCAGGGTGGCGCTGAGCTGCTCGATGCTCGGCCCTTCGAGCAGCAGCTCCGCTGGGACGCGCAGCGACAGTCGCTCCTCGATGTCCCGCCGTAGCGCCAGCCCGGTGATGGAGTCGAAGCCCAGCTCGCGCAGCGGGCGCCCCGCCGGAAGGGCCGCGGGCTCCAGGTCGAGGAGCCGCGCGGCGCACTCGCTCAAGAACCGCGTCACCCAGGCGCGCCGGGCGTCCGCGTCCAGTCCGTCCAGGGGCGTGGCCGCCGCGGGCGGCGCGGCCGACGGTGACTCCTGGAGGGCCTTCTCGAGCGCCTCCACCCGCGCGGCGTCCAGCAGCCGCACCCGGTGCCCCCGGGCCTCGGCGACCTGCCGCCCCGCGCCGTCGAGGAGCCGGAGATGGCCGGTGAGGCAGCCGCTCGCGTCAGGCGGCTCCGGGAAGGTGAGGTGGCACCACAGCGTGTCGTCCGCGGGGGCGTGGTGGAGCTGGAAGGACTCCCAGCCCACCACCATGAACCGCATCCGGTCCTTGAGATACTCGGCGCCCGCCACGGCGCAGAGCTGGGCGCACGCGTCCAGGACGCCCGGGTGGAAGCCCAGGCCCCTGGCGACGCCGGCCATGCGGGGCTGGGGGCGGAACCGGGCCACGGCCTCGCCGGCTCGGAACCACACCGCGTCCACCCACTTCACGCTCTCTCCAAGGTCGAAGGACAGCTCGGAGAGCCGCTGGTAGAAGGTGGCGCCCTCCCAGCGCGTGCCGCCCTCCAGGTGGGGGCGGGTCCATGGCGTCTCCGGTGTGGCCGCCGCGCGCTCCAGCTCCGCCTGCATGTGGAGCGTCCACTCGGCTTGTGGAGAGGGACGGCTTTGGAGCAGGAGCCGCGCGCGCTCGCCCTCCTGGGGTTCCACCACGAGGCGCAGCTCGCGCTCCTCGCCGGGCTCGACGTGCAGCGCGACCCGGTAGCGCACGTCCCGCAACGAGAAGGAGGGCAGGCCCAGGTGCTGACGCACGGCGCGGGTCAGCAGCTCCTGGAGGTGCCCGACGTGGGCGATGCCATGGTTGTCGCCCAGGTCCGGCAGCCGCGCGTGGCTGAGGCGGTAGGTGAACTCGCGCTCGGGACGCGCGGAGGGCACGGGCACGCCGTCGAACACGTCGTGTGTCGCGGGGGCCTCCGGCGCCACGGGGGACGTGTCCCGCAGCCAGTAGGGCTTGCGCTGGAACGGGTAGGTGGGCAGCACCTGCTCCGGGCGGGGAAGCCCTTCGGTGAAGGTGCGGCGCTCCGGCGCGAGCCCGCGCGCATGGAGGCGTGCCACGCAGTCCAGCAGCGCCCACCAGGGCGCGTGCGCCGACGTGGCGTCGAGCCAGGGCTGGCCCGTGTCGCCCAGCGCCACGACGAGGCGGTGCTCCGCGTCGTCGAGTCCCGCGCGCGCGACGTGCCAGTCGCCCGTCGCCTCATGGGACGTGCTCCAGGTGCCGGGCTGCGTCGCCGCCTCCGCGTCGAGGGACGCTGGCGCCCGCGTGGACAGCACGCGGCAGCGGGGCGCGGACAGCCGCTCCGCCGCCAGCGGGAAGGGGGCGTGCAGGCCCAGGTCACGCAGCAGGCAGCGCAGCGCGTCCCGGAGCTCCATCACCCCGGCCTCGCAGGCCGCGAGGTAGATGCTCCCGCCATCCGCCAGCAGCGCGTCCGGGCGGTAGCCCCAGTGCTCCAGGAGCCGGAGGAGGGCGAACCGGGCCTGGAAGGCGGTGAGCTCGCGCGTCACCAGGGCGCGCGCGTCGCCGCCCAGCAGCTCCGCGGCCATCGCGCCCACGGCGTCATGGGCCGCCGCGAAGACGGGCTCCACCGGGTACACCGCCGCGACGGTGGAGGCGAGTTCGCCCCCATGGGGAAGGGCGAACGCGAGGCGCGGGGCGTCGCCCTGCTCGACGATGCCCAGACGAAGTCCTTCGGCCTCACGTCCCTCGGCGAGCGCCTGGAGCCCGGCCGACAGCGCCGCGCCATCCGCGGCCACCACCACGGCGCGGTGCTCCAGGTGGCTGCGCGAGGCCATGGCGGCCGCGCACGTCGCGGCGAGCGCGGGCTCCGGCGTGCTGGCCAGGTGCGCGCGCCAGCCGTGGGCCAGCGCACGCAGCGCGGTGTCGTCCCGGGCCGAGAGGGGCAGGAGGTGCACGGGCCGCTCGCGCGAGGGCGCTGGCCGGGACGTTGAAGCGGGGGGCTCGCCCACGATGACGTGGACGTTGGTGCCCGAGAAGCCGAACGCGCTCACGCCCGCCATCCGGTCCTCGCCCTCCCACGGCAGGGTGTCCCACGGGAGCCGGGCCCGAGCGCGCTCCAGGCGGAGGAGCGGGTTGAGCTGACGGAGGTGGGGCTGCTTCGGAATCCTCCGGTGTTGGAGGCAGAGCACCGTCTTGATGAGGCCGGCGATTCCGGCGGCGGCCTCGAGGTGTCCCAGGTTGGCCTTGACGGCGCCCACCGTGAACGCCTCCGAGTCCGCCGGCCGCTGGCCGTAGACGGCGCCCAGCGCCTGCATCTCGATGGGGTCCCCCAGCGACGTCCCGGTGCCATGGGCCTCCACGTAGGAGACCTGCCCGGGCTCCCGTCCCGCGGAGGCCAGCGCCTTGCGAAGCAGGGCCTGCTGCGCGAGCCCGTTCGGGACCGTCAATCCGCTGCTGGCGCCGTCGTGGTTGGCCGCCGAACCCAGGAGCACGGCGAGCACCGGGTCACCGTCCCGCAGCGCATCATCCAGCCGCTTGAGGACGACGACGCCACCGCCCTCGGCGCGGCCGTAGCCGTCCGCGGCGGCGTCAAACGTCTTGCAGCGGCCATCTGGCGCCAGGGCCCGCAGCCGGCACAGCGAGACGAACGGGTAGGGCGACACCAGGAGGTTGACGCCGCCGGCCAGGGCCACCTCGGACTCGCCCTTGCGCAAGCTGTCGCACGCGAGGTGGACGGCCATGAGCGACGAGGAGCAGGCCGTGTCCACGGTGAGGGCCGGTCCCTGCAACCCCAGCCGGTGCGCGATGCGGCCCGAGGCGATGTTGGTCGCCATGCCCGTGGCGGTATAGGCGCCGAACTGGCGCGCGTCGCGCAGCAGCAGGCCGTACTCCGCGGTGCCCATGCCCACGAAGACGCCCACGGGCCGGCCCGCGAGGCTGTCGGGGGCGAGCCCGGCCCGCTCCAGCGCCTCCCAGGACACCTCGAGCAGCAGGCGCTGCTGGGGGTCCATGTCGCTGGCCTCCCGGGGGGAGATGCCGAAGAGCCGCGCGTCGAAGAGCGACGGCGCCTCGCGCAGGAAGCCGCCCCGCCGCACGTAGCTGCCGCCGGGGGCGTCGGGGTCCGCGTCGAAGAAGGCGTCCGCGTCCCAGCGCTCCCGGGGCACGTCGACGATGGCGTCCCCCCCGTCCATCAGGAAGCGCCACAGGGACTCGGGGCTGTCGCACCCGCCGGGGAAGCGGCAGGCCATGCCGATGATGGCGATGGGCTCGCGGGCCACGTCACGGGTGGCGGGCGCGGGCCGCGCTTCGGTCGCTCGTGCCGGTGCCTGGGGCGCGGGCGCTGGCGGGGGCTCCGGCGGTGGGCAGGGGGCGATGCCGAAGCGCTGGACGATGGTCTCCCGGACGCCGTGGAAGACGACGCACTGCGAGCCCTCCAGGCGCAGCCCCTGCTCGAAGGTCTCCCAGCCCAGCGCGGAGGGCAGGGGCGTGAGGCCCCCGCGCCGCTCCATGAAGCGCAGCGTCTGCGCATCCACGCGCATGCCGCCCTCGGCCCACAGCGGCCAGTTGAACGACACCGTGCGTCCGTGCCGCTCACCGCGCGCCCGGCGCGCTTCACGCTCGTCGGCGAAGGCGTCGAGGAAGGCGTTGGCGAAGGCGTAGTCGCTCTGCCCCACGTTCCCGGTGATGGCCGCCGTCGAGGAGAACAGGGCGAAGAAGTCGAGCGGCAGGTGGCGGCTGGCCTCGTCCAGGTAAAGCGTCCCGCTCACCTTGGGAGCCAGCACCGCGTCCAACTGCTCCCTGGACTTGGCCGGAACGAGCGCGTCACGGGTGGCCCCCGCCGCGTGGATGATGCCGTTCAACGCGCCCAATTGCGCGTGGGCCTCGTGGACGACCCGCGCGGCGGAGGACGGCTCGCCGACGTCGCCACGCACGTACACCACCTTCGCGCCAGTCGCGTTCAGGGTCTCCAGCCGCTGCCGCCGGGCCTCGTCCAGCTCGCTTCGGCCGACGAGCGCGACCCGCGCCTGCCGCGTGCGGACCAGGTGCTCGGCCAGGAGCAGGCCCAGCCCGCCCGCGCCGCCCGTGATGAGGTACGCCCCGCCCTGCCGCAGGGGAGAGGGCCGCGTCGCATCGGCGGAGAGCGGCGCCAGTCCGCGCACCTGCCGCTGGCCCGCCATGTAGCGGACCTCGAGGTCGCCCTGCGTGCTGTTGGCCAGCGCCAGGCGCGCGACCTCGGACGGCGCGCGAAGCTCCAGCGCCACCGTCTGGAGCACCAGCCGCGGCGTCTCCAGGCCGAGCGCGCGGGCGAACCCCGCGATGGCGGCATGGGACGGCGCGGGCACCCCGTCCACCGTGGCGTGGAGGTAGCCCAGGCGGACGGTGCCTTCCGTCTTGTGCGCGAGCAGTCCCTGCGCGAGCCCCAGCACCTGCGCGAAGCCGTGAAGCGGCTCCTGTGCGGAGGCCGCGTCGAGCGCGGTCAGGAGGAAGACGTGGCTGGGCTGGATGCCCCGCCGTGCCAAGGACGCGAGGAGCTGCCGCACCTGCTGGGCGTCCGACACGTCCAGGGTCGGCTCCGCGCCGTCCTCCGAGAAGTTTGCTCCCGGGCGCGCGTGCACCACGGGCGCCGCGAGGCCCCGAGCCTGGAGCCGCGCGAGGAAGGCCTGGGCGTGGGCCGCGTCTCCCCCCACGAGCAGGACGCCCAGGGACTGGGGCTCCTCCGTGGACGAGGTGATGGGAGCCCCGCGCCAGACCTGCCGAGCGAGGACGACCTCCTCTGGCGCCGCGCGAGGTTGCACGGGCGCGGGCTCGACTTCGGTGGGGAGCCGTTCGAGCAGGAACCCCGCAAGGGCCCGCAGGGTGGGGTGGTCGAAGGCCAGCGTGGGGTACAGGTCCATGCCCAGCTCGCGCTCCAGGTGCTCCACGAACTGCATGGCCTGGACCGACTCCATCCCCATGTCGAAGAAGCCTTCTTCGGCGGAGGGCCGCGTGGACGGCGGATAGGCCAGGATTCGCGCCACGCTCTCTCCGAGCAACTGGACGAGGAGCGCGTGCCGCTCGGCACCGGGGACGGCCAGCAGGCGCTGCCGCATCGTCGCGCCCGGAGGAGGCTGTGACTCAGGGGCGGGCGTGGGGGGCGGCGGCGCGGACACGTCCGGCGACGGCTCCGTGCTCTCTATCCAGTAACGCTCTCCCGCGAAGGGATAGGTGGGCAGGGACACCCGGCGGGGCGGGTGCTCCCGATAGAGGGCCTCCCAGGGCCAGGGCGTTCCTTCGACCCAGGCGCGCGCGATGGCCTCGTGCTCGTTCCGGCCCATGAGCTCCAGCAGCGCGGCCTCGGTGGGGGAGACGCCCGGCTGGGACGTCTCCGCGACGGTCGCCGTGAAGAGGCCCGGCGCGCGCGGCGCCGTGGGGTCCGCCGCCTGCGCCGCGAAGGTCCGCAGTCGCTCGCGGCAGGTGGCCAGGTCCTCCGCCACGAAGGCGAGCCGGGAGGCCATGGCCTCCCGCCCTCGCTGGAGCGTGAAGGCGAGGGACTCCAGCGCGTCCGCTCCCCAGGTGTGCTGGGCGTCGAGGGCGTCGAGGAGCTGGCGGGCCCGCGCGCGCAGCCGCTCCGGGGTGCGCGCGGAGAGCACGATGACGGCGGGACGGGGAGGGCGGCTGGCGCGAGGAGCGTGCGCGCCCTCCCAGGACTCGACGATGAGGTGCACGTTGACGCCGCCGGCGCCGAAGCTGCTGATGCCGGCGCGCAGGGGCTCGCCGGGCCGGGCGCGCCAGGGCGTGGACTTCCGCTGGACGTGGAAGGGCGTGCTGGCGAAGTCGATGTGCGGGTTGAGCTTGTCTCCGTGGATGAGGGTGGGCGCCAGGCGGCGGTGCTTCATCTGGAGCAGCACCTTGTGCAACTGGCTGATGCCCGCGGCGGACTCCAGGTGGCCGATGCTGGCCTTGACCGAGCCGACGGCGCAGAAGCCCCTGTCCCCCGTGTGCTGGCTGAAGGCGTCCGTCAGCCCGGTGACTTCGATGGGGTCGCCCAGGCTGGTCCCCGTGCCGTGCGCCTCCACGTAGCTGAGCGTGCGGGCGTCGACGTCCGCGCGCCGCAGGGCCTCGAGGATGACCTCTGCCTGGGCCACGGGGTTGGGCACGGTGTAGCCGTGGGTCTTCCCGTCGTGGTTGTTCGCGCTGCCCTTGATGACGCCGTGAATGACGTCGCCGTCACGGAGTGCCAGCGCCAGGGGCTTGAGCAGCACGGCGCCCACGCCCTCGCCCGGGACGTACCCGTCGCCCCCCTCGGCGAAGCTGCGGCAGCGGCCGTCGCTGGACGCGAAGCGGTTGGCGCAGAGCATCACGTACTTGCTGGGGTGCAGCGACAGGTTCACGCCCCCGGCGATGGCCGCTTCGCAGGCGCCGGAGCGCAGGCTCTCGCAGGCGAGGTGGACCGCGTTGAGCGATGACGAACAGGCCGTGTCCACCGTGAGGCTGGGGCCGCTCAGGTTGAGCGCGTAGGAGACCCGGTTGGCGATGGAGAAGGTCTGCGTGTTGAGCGGGATGCGGTGGCCGCGCGCCCACTCCTGGGCGCCCAGCAGGGCGTACTCGTTGTAGGTGACGCCCACGAACACGCCCACGGGGGCGCGCGGGGTGCCCGCGCCGGGCCTCGCCAGCCCCGTCCGCGTGTAGCCCGCGTCCTCCAGGCAGGCCCAGGCCGTCTCCAAGAAGAGGCGCTCCTGCGGGTCCATGTAGCGAGCGACCAGCGGGGAGATTTGGAAGAAGGCCGCGTCGAACCGGTCCACGCCTTCCAGGAAGCCGCCCCACCGGGCGTAGATGGAGCCGGGCTGACGGCGAGAGGCGTCGAACAGCGGCCGGTAGTCCCAGCGCTCCGGCGGAATCTCCTCGATGCAGTCGCGGCCCGCCTCCAGGTTGCGCCAGAAGCGCTCCAGGTCCTCCGCCTGGGGATAGCGTCCGCTCATGCCGATGACGGCGATGTCCATCGTCGCGGGACTGGCCGCGGGTTGCTGCCGGGGCACCTCGCGCCGGGGCGCGGGAGCCGTCACCCGCGGCGCGGCGGGCGGCGTGTTCCGCTCGGCCACGAGCCGCTGGACGCCGTCCGCGTGTTGCTCGCACAGATAGGAGGCCAGCTCCGCGAGGTTCTTGTACTTGTAGAACAGCGTGATGGGGAGCTTGCCGAACGTGAGCTCCAGCTTCTGGTGGACCTCGGAGATGAGGATGGAGTTCATCCCGTAGCTCTCGAAGTCGGCCGTGGGCTGGAGGTGCTCCGCGTCCAGCCCGGCCGTGGTCGCCAGCGCCTGGGTGAGGATGTGGAGCGCCGCGTCCTGGAGCGCCGCGCCTGCCAACGGACCGGGGACGTATGCCGGTGCCGCTTCGATGACCTGGGCGGGCTCCGATGCCGCGCGCTCCACGTAGAGCCGGTCGGCGGGAGCGGGCAGCAGCCAGTGTCGGGAGCCGGTGAAGGGATGGCCCGGCAGGGACACGCGGCGGCGCGGGCGAGGGAAGAGCCGCGACAGGTTGTCGAGCGCCCCACCCACCCAGAGGCGGGCGAGCCGCTCCAACTCGCCGCCCGACATCAGGGCCTCCAGGAAGGTGGCCCCGGCGGTGCCTCCGAGCAGCAGGTCATTCCATCGCGTGGCCTCCGCGCGGCCGGCGTGGACCTGCGTGGTGTCGCCACGCTCCAGCCAGGCGTCGAGCCGCGCGGTGAGCTCGTCGAGGCTGTGCGCCACGATGGCCAGTCGCTCGTCCAGGACCTCGCGCCCCACCGCGAGGGTATAGGCCACGTCCTCCAGGCGCGGGGGCTCCGGGCGGCGCAGGGCGGCGCGCAAGCGGCTGGCGGCGGCGCGCAGCGTGGTGGGCTCCCGTGCGGACAGCACCACCAACTGCGGGCCCGTGACGGCTTCGGGTGAGGGCGCCGCAGTCCGGTACTCTTCCAGGACGACGTGCGCGTTGGTTCCACCGAAGCCGAAGGAGCTCACGCCAGCGCGGCGTGAAGCCTCTTCGCCCCCGGGCGCGGGCCAGGGGCGGGTGTGCGCGTTGACGTAGAAGGGGCCGCCCTCCAGCCGGAGCTCGGGGTTGGGCGTCTGGAAGTGGAGGCTCGCGGGCAGGGTGCGGTGCCGCAGCGCCAGCACCACCTTGAGGACCCCCGCGATGCCCGCGGCTGTCTCCAGGTGCCCGATGTTCGTCTTGACCGAGCCGAGCGCGCAGTGCGGCCGGGCGGAGGGCGGACGGTCCCAGCGCTGAGAGAGCCGCTCGAAGGCGATGCGCAGGCCATTGACCTCGATGGGGTCACCCAGGCGCGTGCCCGTGCCGTGCGCTTCGATGTAGCCGACCGTGGCGGGGTCGACCTGGGCATCCTCGTAGGCCGCCACCAGCAGCTCCGCCTGGGCGGTGGGGTTGGGGGCCGTCAGCGCCTGCGCCCGGCCACCGTGGTTGATGGCCGTGCCCCGGATGACGGCGTGGATGGTGTCCCCGTCCGCCTCCGCGCGCGACAGGGGCTTGAGGAGGAGCGCGCCGAGCCCTTCTCCCCGGACGTAGCCGTTGGCGCGGGCGTCGAACGTCTTGCAGCGGCCGTCCTCGGCCAGCATGCCCGCGCGGCTGAACGCGAAGTAGAGGTGCGGGCTGAGCAGGAGGTTGACGCCACCGACGAGCGCCAGCTCGCTCTGGCCCGAGCGCAGCGACTGCACGGCGTGGTGGATGGCGACCAGGGAGCTGGAGCAGGCGGTCTCCACCGGGAGGCTGGGGCCGTGCAGGTCGAGCAGGAAGGAGAGCCGGTTGGGAAGGACGGAGTGGGCCTTCCCCGTGGCGGTGTGCGCGTCCGCCGCGACGCCGAAGTCCCGGAGCAGGTCGTGGTAGTCGGTCGTGCCGATGCCCACGAACACGCCCGTCTTCGTCCCCGCGAGCGAGCTGGGCCGGTAGCCCGCGTCCTCCAGGGTGTTCCATGCGAGCTGGAGGAAGAGGCGGTGCTGGGGGTCCATCAGCGCCGCTTCGCGGGGGGTGATGCGGAAGAAGGCGGCGTCGAAGTGCTCCACCTCGTTGATGAAGCTCCCCCACTTGATGTGGGTTCGATTCGGTTCGCTCAGGGGATTGCCTTCAAGGGCGCGCCAGTCCCAGCGCGTCGGCGGAACCTCCTCGATGAGGTCGGTGCCCTGCTCAAGGTGCCGCCAGAAGGTGTCGAGGTCGGGCGAGCGCGCGAAGAGGCCACCCATGCCGATGATGGCGATGGGCTCCGTCCCAGCGCGCGCGGCGCGGGGCGCGGGCGCAGCAGGTGCGGGCCGCTCCGGCGTGGGGGCGCGTGGCGCCGGAGCGGGCTCGGGGGGGCGGGCCTCCGGAGCGGGTGTGCGGGGCTCCAGGGTGGGGCGCGGCTCCTCGGGTGGGCGCCCGGCCATGAAGCGCGCGGTCAGCGCCGCGGCGTGCTCGGTGAGCAGGTGCTCGACGAGCGAGCCAAGCCGGTCATGCTCGAAGAGCATCGACGCCGTGAGGTCCACGGCGAGCTGTTCGCGCAGCCTGCCGGCGAGCTGGGTGATGGAGACGGAGTCGAAGCCGAAGTCCCGCAGGTCCGTGTCGAGCTCCACGTCCGCGGCGTTCATCTTGAGGACGGAGGCCGCGGCCTCGACCACGAGGGCGCTCACCTGCTTCCCCAGGTCCGCGTTCGCGGTGGGGCGCGGAGGGGGCGCCCTGAGGGGCTGCGTGGCGGGAAGTGGCGGGGCGGGCGCCGTGCAGGGGGCCGCTGGGGCCAGGGCCTGACAGAGCGCGCGCACGGAGGCGTGTTCAACGAGCTCGCGCGGGCTCGGGGCGCGCGTCAGCCGTGGCGCCAGCCGGGCGGCGAGCTCGGCCAGGGAGGCCGCGTCGAAGCCATGGTCCTCGAGGCTCGCGTCGAGGTCCACGTCTTCCCGGCGCACCTCGAGGACCTCGGCGATGGTCGCGAGGAGGTCGTTCGTGACGTCCGGCGCGACGGGCGCCGTCCTCACCTCGAAGGCGCGGTCGATGCGCTCGACGTCGCCCTCGACGATGGCCATCACCGGCTCGGTGGCGTGCAGTGCTCGCACGAAGAAGTCGAGCCCCTCGCGGGTGCTCAGTGGCTTCATGCCCAGCGTGTGCAGCAGGTGCGCCTCAATCTGGGCGTCCACGTGCATGCCGCCCTCGCGCCACAGGGGCCAGGTGATGGACAACGAGCGCCCGTGGCGCTGGCCCCGCCGCACCTGCTCCAGGCGCCCACGGGCGAAGTGGTCGAGGAAGCGATTGGCGAAGGCGTAGTCCGTCTGCCCCACGTTGCCGATGACGCCCGCCAGGGAGGAGAACAGGACGAAGAAGTCGAGCGGCAGGTGCCGGGTCGCCGCGTCCAGGTGGAGCGCGCCCAGGAGCTTGGGCTGGAGGACCGCCGCGATGTCCTCGCTGCGCTTCTGGGCGACCATGGCGTCGCGCAGCACCCCCGCCGAGTGGATGATGCCGTGGAGGGCGCCGAAGCGGCCCACGGCCTCGCCCACCAGCGCCTCCACCGCGTCTGCCCGCGAGACATCCGCCTGCCGGTACACGGCCTCGGCGCCCAGGCTGGCCAGCTCCCGGAGCTGGTCGCGCACGGTGTCGTCCTCGGGCGCGCGCCCGGCCAGCACGAGCCGCGCCCGGACCCGCCGGGCCAGCCACCGCGCGAAGAGCAGGCCCAGCCCGCCGCGGCCTCCCGTGATGAGGTAGACGCCACGCTCCCTCAAGAGCGGCGCGTCGTCCGGGACGGCGAGCGGTGACAGGTGGGTCCGGCACAGCCGCGCGCGGCCCTCCGCGCTGATGCGGACCTCGTCATCCGGCGCCTCGGGAGGTGACAACTCCTGGAGCAGCAGGGCCGCGGAGACGGCTGGCGCCTGGGACAGCTCCACGGTCCGGTAGCGCAGCGCGCGGTGCTCCCGGTTGATGGACTTGCAGAACCCCGAGAGCGCGGCGTGCTGGGGCGCGGCGCTCGCGGGCCCCTGGTAGACGCACAGCAGCCGGAGGGACGGCACGGGCCGTGCCTTCAGCCAGGCCTGGGTGAAGGCCGTCAGCGCGTGGATGCCCTGCGCGAGCGCCGTGTCCAGGTGCTGTGCGGTGAGCTCCAGGGGCGGGTGACGGGCCCAGGCGTGGATGGCGCGGGCGGGGAGCCCCCCTTCCTGCCGGAGGGCCTGGAGCAGGCGCTCAGCGTCCTCGACCCGCGCGGGGTCGACTTCGTAGACGCCGTCGCCGGCCGCACGGAAGCCCGACCCCGGCTTCACGAGGAACACGGGCCCGGAGACCAGGCGCCGGAGCGCATCGCGCAGAAGAGCGTCGTGGTCGAAGACCAGCAGCGGCCCCCCGGGCTCGGAGGCGGCGCCTTCCAGGGGCTCGGGCACCCAGCGCTCGCCCAGGACGCGGGTGGGGGCCTGCTTCTTCTGCCCAGGGACCTCCCGGACGCGGAAGTCCTCCAGTCGGACGAGCACCTGTCCCGTCACGTCGGTGAGGCAGAGGTCGAAGGTCTCCACGTCCTTGCGCCGCCCCGTGCGCGTGACATGGACGAGGCACTCCAGGGGCACGGGTTGGTGGAGGTGGACCGCGCCCAGGGAGAAGGGCAGCCAGGACGCAGGGCCCCCCGCTTGCTCTCCGGCTGACAGGAGGCCCACCACGGCCTGGAGCGCGCCGTCGAGGAGGGCCGGTGGGAGCACGACGTCGGGTGACGTGGCCGCGGCGCCAGGCTGCCGCAGCGTGGCCAGCGCCTCGTCCCGGCCCACGTGGAGCTGCTGAAGCGGGCGCAAGCTCTCGCCGTACTCAAGCCCATGTGTGCTCAGGAGCGCGTAGCAGTCCCGCGAGGACAGCACCCGCGGGCAGCGCGACCGGAGGGCCTCGGGCTCCAGGCGGAGGGGCGGCTGCGGCGTGGCTTCATCTTGGCGCTGCAGCCGCCCCTGTGCGTGGAGCGTGCCGTCCGCGCCGACGAGACGAAAGCCCATGTGGCCGCCGTCCTGCTGGAGCGTGAGGGAGACCTCGAGCGCCGCGGCCCCAGGCGCCAGCATCACGGGACTTGCCCAGGTGATGTCGCGCAGGGCGCTGACAGGCCCGGCGCCGGCCAGCCGCGCCGCGCCCAGCGCCATCTCCAGGCACGCGACGCCAGGGAGGACTTCTCGCCCACCCACGCGGTGGTCGGCGAGGAGCGGCGTTGTCGCCGGGAAGGTCGTGGTGAAGCGCACGGCCTCCAGCGTGGAGGTGTTGTGTCCCAACAAGGGATGCAGGCGCGTCGCCGGCTGCGTCGTGGCCGCGGGCGTCGTCCTGGGAAGCCAGTACGAGCGGTGGGCGAAGGGATAGGTCGGCAGCGGGGCCCGGCCCGGCGCGCCCTCGGGATAGAGCTCCGCCCAGTCGATGTCCGCGCCCTCCACCCAGCGCGCCGCCAGCGCTCTCAGCGCCGGGACATCCTCACCCTGGGGTGACACCTTCACCCGGGACTGTTCGGCCCGGAGCCTTCCCTGGAAGCAGTTGTCGGGAGGGGCCCGTCCGTCCAGGAAGCGCCGCAACTGCTCACGCAGGTCGTCCTGGCTGGTGGCGACCAGGGCCAGCCGCGCAGCCATGGCCTCATTGCGCGTCTGGAGCGAGTAGGCGAGCCGCGCAAGGCTCACCGCGGGCCCCGTCGCCTCCGGCGCGGCCTGCCGGTCGAGGAAGCGGAGGATTCGCTCCGCGTACGGACGGAGCTGCTCCTCCGCGCGCGCCGACAGCACCACGAGCCGGGGGCGCTCACGCGCCGCGGGAGGAGACGGACGCGGCAGGTGCTCCTCGACAATGACGTGGGCGTTGGCGCCGCCTGCGCCAAAGGAGCTCAGCCCCGCCCGCCTGGGGATGCGGTGTCCCTCGACGCCCGCGGGGGCGGGCCAGGCGCTCAGCTCCCGCTGCACGCGGAAGGGCGTGGCCTGGAAGTCGATGAAGGCATTGAGCCGCTGCGCGTGGAGCGAAGGGGCCAGTTGCTGGTGCCGCATCTGGAGCAGGACCTTGGTCAGCCCGGCCATGCCCGCGGCGGCCTCCAGGTGCCCGACGTTCGACTTCACCGAGCCGATGGCGCAGCGCCAGCCCGGCGCCGTCCTCCGCTGGAAGGCCTTGCCCAGGCCGGAAATCTCGATGGGGTCGCCCAGGCTCGTCCCCGTCCCATGGGCCTCGATGTACCCGAGCGTCTGTGGCTCCACGCCCGAGCGCTCCAGCGCCTCGGCGATGAGCGTGGACTGCGCGTCGGGGTCGGGCACCGTGTAGCCGTTGGCGCGGCCTCCGTGGTTGACCACGGTCGCGCGGATGACGCCGTGGATGTAATCCCCGTCCGCCTCCGCCCGGGACAGGGGCTTGAGCAGGACGGCGCCCACGCCCTCGCCTGGGACGTAGCCGCTGCCCCCCTCGCCAAACGCGCGGCACCGCCCATCCTGGGCAAGCATCCGGAGCTCGCTCAGGAGCACGTACTTGCTGGGGTGCAGCATGAGGTTGACGCCGCCAACCAGCGCCTGTTCGCACTCCTCGCGCCGCAGGCTCTCGCAGGCCAGATGCAGCGCCGTCAGCGAGGAAGAGCACATCGTATCCAGGGCCAGGCTGGGCCCACGGAAGTCAAAGAAGAAGGAGACCCGGTTGGCGATGGAGGCGGCGAACGAGGACGGCGAGAGCGGGTTGCCCTGGAGGGTTTCCTCCAGGCCGAGCAGCGCGTACTGCCCCCACATCACGCCCACGAACACGCCCACCTTGCGGCCGCGCAGGGCGCGTCCCGCGTAGCCCGCGTCTTCGAGCACCTGCCAGGCCGTCTCCAGGAACAGCCGCTCCTGCGGGTCCATGAGCTCCGCCTCCCGCGGCGACAGGTTGAAGAGCCGGGCATCGAACCGGTCAATGCCTTGAAGGAAGCCCCCCCACTGGCTCTGCGTGGTTCCCGGACGGCTGGTGGACGGGTCGAACCAGGGCGCGTGGTCCCAGCGCTCCGGAGGAACCTCGGTGATGCAGTCCTTCCCGGCGCGGAGGTTCTCCCAGAACGCCTCCAGGTCCTCGGCCCGGGGGTAACGGCCCGCCAGCCCGATGATGGCGATGGGCTCGTCCCGGGAAACGCGAGCGGAGGGGGCGGGGGAGGGCGCCGCCGCCAGGGCCGGAGGCAAGTCGTCCCGCGGTGTCGCGGGCAACGCGAGCCGCTTCGACGTCTGCGCTCCGTGGTTTTTTTCGAGGTAGTCCGCCAGCTCCCGCGGGGTGCTGTGCTCGAACAGCAGCGTGGGGTAGAGCTTGACGTCGAGCTCCTGCTCGAGCCGCCGCACGAGCCGCAGCAGGTGCGCCGAGTCCAGTCCCTGCGAATAGAAGTTCTCCGAGTCGTCGAGCGCGCTGGCGGCGACCTGCAGCTCCGTGGCGAGCAGGCCGCGCAGGTAGTCGAGCACGGAGGGCGCGGGAGCGGCGGGTTGCACCTCGGCGGCCCGCGCGGGCTCCCTGCTCTGGGGCGCCTGCAGCCGCGAAATCAGGCCTTCGGAGCGGATGCGCTTGGTGGACAGCTTGCGCAGGGCCGCGATGCGCTGGCCATCGGCCGCGTAGAAGTCGAGGTCACTGTGGAAGAGGTCGTCCGCCACCAGCCCGGTGCTGTCCTGGCGCACGTGAACGAACACGCGCTCACCCGGCGCGTGGCCCGCGCGGAACGACTCGATGTGGATGGGAATGAAGGGCTGTAGCGCCAGCTCTGGCCGCTGCTGCATGTAGAGGAACGGCAGCAGGGTGGCGCTGTCCAGGAAGACGGGGTGGAGGTGGAAATCCTCCAGGTGCTCGAGCGCGGCCGCGCTCAGGTGCAGCGCCCCCAGCACCTCGCGCTCATGGAAATAGAGCTGGCCCTGCCCCTTCATGAACTCGAGGTGCTCGATGGCCGCGCCGCGCGCATACGCATAGGCGTCATCCACGTCCGATATCCGCTCGGCCTGGCGCATCAGGTGGGCGACGTCGAGCCGCCCTTCGAGAGGCGCGTGGGCGACGTGGACCTCGCAGCGGAAGTTCTCGGTCGGCGCTCCCAGGGACTCACCTGTGGCGGACACGGGCCAACTGGTCGCCACCACCTGCCAATGCGTCGCCCCGGTCTCCAGGGAGGTGAAACACAGGCGGATCCTCCTGCCGGACCGTTCCGTTGTGGCGACGGGCTCGATGAACAGGATGTTTCGCAGCTCCAGCGTGGTCGTATCGAGCCCCTGCGCTTTCAGGGCGCGGAGGACCAGATCAAGGAAGACGACGCCTGGCATGATGCGAACGCCGTGGACACGGTGATCCCTGACAAGTGGATCCTCATGGACGACCGTGGTGCTGCACTCGAACTCTCGTCTCGGAGGCTTCACGCTTGATACGGATGATACATGTTGAAGTCACTGTATCAACAGCCCGGGTTTATTTATCTCATGTCTGCGTAGCTGTATCTCTCCATGGGTTCTTGAGGTGTGGGAAATGCGTGTGACATCGCGAGTTACATTTCGCGTTTGAGACAAGCGCATGTGACATCGCGAGTTACATTTCGCGTTTGAAACAAGCGCATGTGACATTGTGAATTACTTTTGACGGGTGGTTTGAGGCCGCTCCGTCCACCGGCTCCGCCAGGAGCGGCGCCATCATCGTGTGGCCGGGGGCCTCGGGCCGCGCGCGGCGGCCTCCGGCGGGCGTGTCCAGCTCGCCCCCGGTCCTGGAGGCGGGCCTGGTTGCGCAGGGGCGCGTCGACGACGGAGTCCCCCAGGGTCCGGTCGTCATCCGTGCCGACGGTGAAGCCCGGCCCGCGAGGAACCGGGCGCAGGCGTCGGAGTCCCTGCGTGGCCCGGCCGTCGCGGGGTTGAGCTGGATGACGACGCCATTGTCCTGGCGTCGCTCTGCCTACGCCGTCGCGGCGCGGACGAGCCTCAGGACGACGGTGAAGTGGAGCCCCGCGCCGACCAGCGTCAAGGCGTGGAACACCTCGTGGTAGCCGAAGACGCCGGGCAGGAGGTTTGGCCGCTTCAGGGCATACGCGATGGCGCCCGCCGTGTAGGCGACGCCTCCCGCGAGGATGAGCGTCAGGTCGCTGCCCGAGAGGGCCTGCCGGGCTTCATCGAAGTAGGGCACCAGCGTCCAGCCGACCGCGACGGCCAGCGCCGCCGTCACCACCTTGGGCGCCTGTATCCAGAACAGCGATTGGAGGACTCCGGCGAGCGCGCCCGCCCAGATGAGGAGCAGCAGGCCGTCGCCCGCGGCCCCGGAGATGCCCAGCAGCGCGACGGGCGTGTAGGTGCCCGCGATGAGGATGAAGATGGAGGCGTGGTCCATGCGCCGCATCCATGTCCTCCCACGCGTGGACCAGTTCACCCGGTGGTAGGTCGCGCTGACCGCGAACAACACCACCAGGCTGAAGGCGAACACCGCGGCCGCGGCCGCGGCCCGGTCCGTCGGCGCCATCGAGACGAGCACCAGGCCCGCCCCCAGCGCCCCCGGGGCGGCGAACTGATGCAGGACGCCGCGCAGCTTCGGCTTCTCCGCGACCTGGGCGCTCAAGACCGGACCCGCGCTTCGAGGATGGCGAGGACGTTGAGCGCGGCTGCGTCGGGCAGGACGGCTCGGCGAGAGACGGGATACATGAAGGGCTCCAACTCCACCGGAGAGTTTCCAGTTGGAAGGTTACGGTCGGGTAAGTTACTGTTGGGTAGGTTCGAGGTCAACGTGGCGACGAAGAAGAGACTGTCGGGTGCCGACCGCCGGGCCCAGTTGATGGCGGTGGGGCGAGGCGTGTTCGCCTCGAAGGGCTACGAGGCGACCTCCATCGAGGAGGTGGCCCATCAGGCGGGCGTGTCGAAGCCCATCGTCTACGAGCACTTCGGCGCGAAGGAGGGGCTCTACGCGGCCATCGTGGACCGGGAGATGGATGACCTGGTGACGCGCGTGTCGGAGAGCATCGCCACGGGCACGCCCCGCGAGCGGTTCGAGCGGGCGGTGCTGGCCTTCATGACGTACGCCAAGGCGGAGCCCGCGGGCTTCGCGGTGATGACGCGCGACTCACCGCTGGCGGCTGGACGGCGGGGCCTGACGCGCGTCATCGACGACCTGGCGCTGCGGGTCTCGGACATCTTCAAGGTCGAGTTCGAGCACGCCGGCTACGACCCCAAGCTCGCGCCCATCTACGCGAACGCGCTGGTGGGCATGGTGACGCAGGTGGGGCAGTGGTGGGCGGAGGACGGGCGCTCCTTCTCCATTGACCATGTCGCGCGCCACGTCGCGGCGCTCGGGTGGATGGGGCTGCGGCACCTGCCGAAGGCGCCGGCGGCGTCGAGCGGGCGGCGAGGCCCGAAGCGACGCGGCGGGTGAGGGCCGCCGCGCGGCCCGCCCTGGGTCCGCGCGCGGGAAACTGGTGGATTCCTCCGACTTGGAGGATGGTCCGCATTGCTCCGTGGACTCATTCCTTCGTTCCCCCTTCCGTTGGCTCTGGCTGCGCTGGTTCTCCATCTCTCCGGCGATGCTGCTGGCGCTCTCCTTCGCGGTCCTCATCGCGGTGGGGACGGCGGGGTTGCTCTTGCTCCCGGCGCTGTATACCGGTCCGCGCCTGGGCTTCCTCGATGCGCTCTTCACCATGACCAGCGCGGTGTGCGTGACGGGGCTCTCCGTGGTGGACCCCGCGACGGCCTTCACCCGCTGGGGGCAGCTGTGGCTGCTCGTCTTCATCCAGTTGGGCGGACTGGGGCTCATTACCCTCACCACGCTCGTCATCGGCGCGTTGGGCCGGCGGCTGTCCCTCCGCAGTGAAGTCATCGTCGGCGCGCCCATTGACTACACGCACCGGGAGAATGTGCTGTCCCTGACGCTGCGCGTCGCCCGCTTCACCCTGGGGGTGGAGGCGCTGGGGGCGCTGCTGCTGTGGCTGCTGTGGCTGCCGCGGTTCGGCTGGAAGGAGGCGGCCTGGCACGCCGTCTTCCACTCGGTCAGCGCCTTCTGCAACGCCGGGTTCTCCACGTTCAGTGATTCGATGGTGGGCTTCAACCGGGCGCCCCTCACGCTCCTGGTCATCTCCCTCCTCATCATCCTGGGGAGCCTGGGCTACCTGTCCAGCGAGGAGGCGCTGCGCTGGTGGCGCAGCCGGGACCAGCGCTCGCGGCGGATGAGCGTGCACACCTTCGCGGCGCTGCTCGTCACCGGGGTGTTGCTGGTGGGCGGCACCGTGCTCTTCGCGCTCTTCGAGTGGCGGGGGACGCTGGCGCCCCTGGGCTACGTGGACCGGGTGGCCAACGCCTGGTTCATGTCCGCCACGGCGCGCACGGCGGGCTTCAACAGCGTGAGCTACTCCGAGGTGAGCAACGCGAGCGGCTTCTTCACCATCCTGCTGATGGTGGTGGGCGGCAGCCCTGGCTCCACGGCCGGAGGCCTGAAGACGACGACGCTGGCGGTGCTGGCCGCGCTCGCCTTCACGCGCATCCGGGGCCGCCGGCACGCGGAGCTGCATGGACGCGCCATCCCGGAGGGCACCATCGAGCGCACCGTGTCGCTGGCCCTCATCGCCTTCGGGCTGATGACCGCCGCCGTCTTCGTGCTCAGCTTCACGGAGGCGCGCGGGGCGGAGTCGGTGCAGGCCGCGCGCGCCAGCTTCCTGCCCGTGTTCTTCGAGGTGGTCAGCGCCTTCTGTACGGTGGGGCTGACCATGGACGTGTCGCCCTCCCTGAGCGTGGCGGGCAAGCTGCAAGTCATCGGGCTGATGTTCGTGGGGAGGCTGGGGCCGCTGTCCTTCTTCGCGGCCCTCAGCCTGCGCGCCCGGACGCACCTGCGGCACGTGCGCCCCGCCCAAGAGGACCTCATCGTTGGTTAAGGAGCACGGATGAAGCGCATCATCGTGGTGGGTCTGGGCAACTTCGGCTCGGTCCTCGCCGTGCGCCTGCATGAGCAGGGGCATGACGTCATCGCCATCGACCCACGCCCGGCGGTGGTCGACGCCCTGGGCTCGCGCGTGTCCAAGGCCATGGTGGGAGACGCCACGCAGCGCCAGGTGCTGGAGGAGGTGGGCGCGCGGGGGGCGGACGCCGCCATCGTCTCCACGGGAGAGGACCTCTCGGCCAGCATCCTCGCGCTGCTCGCCCTGCGGGACACGGGCATCGAGGACATCTACGTGAAGGTCCGCTCGGATGACCACGCGCGCATCGCGGACGCACTGGGGGCCACCGAGAGCATCTTCCCCGAGCGGGAGAGCGCCCTGGGGCTGGCTAGCCGCATCACCAGTGGCCGGCTCCTGCAGTACGTGCAACTGGGGCCGGAGTTCGGGCTGCAGGAGATGCCCGTGCCGGAGGAGTGGTATGGCAAGAGCCTGCGCGCACTGGCCCTGCCGCAGCGCTACCGCGTGCATGTGGTGGCCGTGCATGACGTGCTCCAGGACCGCATGCTCCCGGTGCCGGACCCGGACCGGCTGCTCACCCCGTCTGACGCGCTGCTCGTCGCGGGTGAGCCCTCCGCGCTCGAGGCGGTGGCCGCGTTGCGCTGACGCCGTGGCCCGGCTCAGCGCGGCCCATGGCCCTGGGGTCCGGCGCGCCGGGCCTCCTGCGCGACCCGCGCATCCCCGAAGCCCCGGGTGACGTTGGCGTCGAGCAGCGCGCGCTGGCGCTCCAGCTCCTCGCGCCGGAAGTCCGGCGCCACGCGCAGCAGGTCCTCCAGCAGGAAGCGCAGGCGGCGGGCCACCTGGATGGAGCCCTCCCCATATTCGCGAATCTCATCCATCGATAGCCGCACGTAGTCGTTGAAGTCAGGGCGCGGGCAGATGAGCCGCGGGACGCCCTGGTCGTCCAGCCGGCGGAGGCTGGGGAAGTGCCGGAAGACCAGCCTGCGCAGCAGGTCATGGAGTTGGTCAATGGCCTGGACGGCCGTGGACGGGTCGTTGGTGCCAGGAGAGAGGGCGCGCTCCGCGATGTCGACGAGCTGGCGGAACCCGAAGGCCGTGTCCTGCTGGAGCGTGCGCTCGCGGCCAACCTGGACCGAGGACAGGGCGGTCTCGAGGTCGAGCGACCCGGCATCACCCCACACTTCGAAGAGCGCGCTGCCATGGGGCACGAAGTCGCCCATCATCGGCACCACCACCATCGTGACATCGGCCCGCTGGGCGCACCGCAACAACTGCTCCTCGTCCAGGGTGACGAGCACCCCGGAGCGGCCCGCATGTGGCACCACGAGCGAGGGCATGCCCTGGGGGCGCTCCAGCGGGGCATCCGCGGCGTCATGGCCGACGCCCTCCGGGTACATGCGCTCCAGCGTCTCGCACGTCTCGTCGCGAATCCGCCCGAGGATGACCACGGCGCGGATGGACTGGGCCACGTGGTGGATGAAGAAGATGAAGGTGCCCACGCTGATCAGCACGAACACGACGGCGAGCCAGACGGAGAGCGACGGGACGTGGCTCTCGATGTCCAGGTTCTCCGAGGTGCCCCGCACGCTGCGCATCGCCAGCAGGGCGTAGACAAAGGTCCCCACGAAGATGCCGAGGGACAGCTGGCTCTTCCGGTCCCGGAGGAAGGTGCGCAGGATTCGGGGCGAGAACTGGTTGCTGGCCTGCTGGAGCACCAGGATGGTGACGGAGAAGACGAGGCCGGCGAACGTCATCATCGACGAGGCCACCGCGGAGAGCACGGAGCGCGCGCCCTCGGGGCCTCCCTGGAAGAGGTACCAGGTCTGCTCGTCCTGCGGCAGGCGGGCGTCTATCGCCTCGGCGAGCTGCGACAGGCCGATGGAGGCGAACACGCAGAGGCCTGGGACGAGCCAGTAGCTGGTGGCCAGGCGTTCAGCGAAGGGTGTGAGGCTTGGCTTCATGATGGCTGTCGGGCGTGCCCCCGGACACAAGCTGGGCATGCGCCTCGCTCAATGACAACTGGCGCCGCCGGGATTCACGCTCACTGCCCGGTAGATGAGCAGCGCCGCCGCCACCAGCGGCACTGCCCGTTGCAGCACGAACGAGACCTGCTTCGGGCACTGCTTCCACAAGGCCGCCTGGAGCTGCGCGCCCAGCAGGGCAGGCAGGCCGCCGAGCGCGAAGGCGCCCAGCACCAGCGCGCCGCCCGGGAACGAGCCGCTGGCCAGCGCCACCGCGAAGACGCCGTAGAGCAGACCGCAGGGCAGCAGCGGCGTCACCGCACCCATTGCGCTCGCGCGGCCCGTCCACGAAAACTTTGCGCCCCAGCGCGTCACCCGCCGCGCGAGGTTCGCCATGCCCGGCAGCGGGCGCAGGCGCTTCCCCAACTCCAGCGCGGACGCGATGAGGGCCGCGGCCATCAACCACGGCAGGTAGGGCCGCGTGGAGACGGCCAGCGCCTGGGTGACGCCGCCGCCCATCATGCCCAGCGCGCCGCCCACGAGGGCATAGGCGCCCAGGCGCGCTCCCTGGTAGGCGGCGACGGCCTTGCTCCGCTCCGGGCCTTGCGCGCCGGGCAGGCCCGCGCAGGCCAGCGGTCCACACATGAGGAGGCAATGCACGCTCCCCGTGAGCCCCACCACGAAGGCGCCCAGTGCTCCGGCGATGACGGTGGGGGTGGGGCCGGTGGTGTGCAGCAGCGAGGCGAGCGCGGCCGGTTCGAGCGACATGAACGCGGTGCATCGCAACAGGCATGCCGTTCGCAAGGTGACATCGTGAATGCCTGCCTCCACGCCATCGGAGCCTGCTCCAGCCGCCTGTCTCCACTGCGGCAGTCCCGTTCCCTCCGGGAGCGCGGCGCGCGACTTCTGCTGCGTGGGGTGCGAGGCCGTGCACGGCCTGCTCGTGGAGCAGGGGCTCACGCGCTACTACCAGCTCGCGCAAGGAAAGACGGCGCCGGCGCCTGAGCCACGCAAGGAACGCGCGTTCGCGTGGCTGGAGCCGCTCATCAGCCGCGCCGAGGCCATTCCGGGCCCCCTGTGTGCGCTCGAGCTGGACGTGCAGGGCATTCACTGCGCCGCGTGCGTGTGGCTGATGAACGAGCTGTTCCGCCGGCATCCGGGCGGGGCGGGCCTGACGGTGGACCCGGCCCTGGGCAAGGCGCGGATGCTGTGGCGGCGCGGCGCCTTCGATGTGGCGGAGTTCCTGCGCGACGTGGAGGGCTTTGGCTACCGCTTCGGACCCAGCCGCAAGCGCCCGGAGCGCGCGAGCCTGGACCTGCCCATCCGGCTGGGCATCTGCGCCGCGCTGTCGATGAACGTGATGTTGTTCTCGGTGAGCTTCTATGTGGGGCTCACGCCGGAGGACGGCGACGTCTTCCGCCTCTTCACGCGGCTGAGCCTGTGGCTGTCGTCGGCTGTCGTGGTGGTGGGCGGCTGGCCCTTCTTCCGCTCCGCGCTCCAAGGCTTGCGGCGCGGCGTGTTGCACCTGGACCTGCCCATCGCCCTGGGCATCCTGCTGGTGTTCGGCATGTCGCTGGCGCAGGCGCGCGGAGGGCGCGGCGACCTGGCGTACTTCGACACGCTCAACACGTTTGTCACGCTGATGCTGGTGGGGCGGTGGCTCCAGCAGCGCGTGCTGGAGCGCAACCGGCGCTTCCTGCTGGATGACGACGGGGCGGAGGGGCTCTTCGTGCGCAGGGAGGAGGGCGCACGGCTCGCCACCGTGCGCGCCGCCGAGGTGGCCGACGGCGACGTGCTGGTGATTGCGCCGGGGGACCTGGTGCCCGTGGACGCGGTGCTGCTCGATTCGGGCGCCCGCGTGTCCACGGATTGGATGACGGGCGAGCCTGGCGAGCGCGCGGTGGGGCAGGGGGGGGCGCTGCCCGCGGGCGCGTTCAACGCCGGGCGCGAGGCCATGCGTGTCCAGGCGAAGCAGGC
Organism: Myxococcus sp. SDU36; assembly: GCF_030168875.1. Taxonomy (NCBI): domain Bacteria; kingdom Pseudomonadati; phylum Myxococcota; class Myxococcia; order Myxococcales; family Myxococcaceae; genus Myxococcus; species Myxococcus sp. SDU36. The sequence goes on along the minus strand of NZ_CP077414.1, from coordinate 4,312,396 downwards.
CTTCACCGACTCGCCGCTGGTGGCGTTGCTGCGCCGCGCGCCCACCTTGGCGGGTGGACATGCGCTGCACACCCGCTTCTGGGACCGCGTGTCGCGCCGCTGGGTCGTCACGGTGCTCTTCGTCTCCGCGTTGGGGCTCGCGCTGTGGTGGCCCGCCGGGCCGGACAAGGCGCTGGAGGTGGCGGTGGCGCTGCTGGTGGTGACGTGCCCGTGCGCCATCGGCATCGCCACGCCGCTGGCCTACGAGCTGGTCCAGGCGCGCCTGCGCCGCGGCGGATTCTTCATCCGGAGCACGGACCTGCTGGACCGGCTGCCGCGCGTGCGAAAGGTGCTCTTCGACAAGACGGGGACGCTGACATTGGGGCGGCTGGAGCTGGTGGACCGCGCCGCCGTGGCGGGGTTGGCGCCCGCGTCGCGAGACCTGGCCTTCGACCTGGTGTCGCGCAGCAACCACCCCGCCAGCCGGTGCCTGGCCGCCGCGCTGCTCCGGGAGGGCGCGCGCTTCAACCCGGAGGCGCGTGTGGCGGAGCTCGCGGGCCAGGGATTGGAGTTGAATCGAGACGGCGTGCGCTGGCGGCTGGGCCGCGCGGACTGGGCCACCGAGGCGCGGACGGTGGACGCGCCGCGAGTGGAGGTACTCCTGTCCGGTTCGGGGCTCGCGGCGGGCCCGGTGCTCACGCGGGACGGCGTGCCGGTGGCCTTCTTCCAGCTCCGGGAGTCGGTCCGTCCCGACGCGCGCCGCGAGGTCCAGGCGCTCCAGGACGAGGGCCGCGAGGTGTGGCTCATCTCCGGGGACAGCCAGGGCCGCGTGAGTGAGATGGCCGCCGCGCTGGGCATTCCCACCCAGCACACCCTGAGCGGCCAGCGTCCGGAGGACAAGGCCGAGGCTGTCGCGAAGCTGGACGCGGCGGACACGCTGTACCTGGGGGACGGCGTCAACGACAGCCTCGCCTTCGAGCGAGCCCTCTGCGCGGGAACGCCCGCCATTGACCGGCCGGTGATACCGGGCAAGAGCGACTTCTTCCTCATGGGCGAAGGCCTGAGCGCCATCCGCGAGGCACTGCGATGGTCGGCCCGGCTGCGCCAGGTGGTGCGCCGGCTGCTGGTCCTGGCGGTGGGCTACAACGGGGTCGCCGTCTCTGTGTGCCTGGCCGGTTGGATGACGCCACTGCGCGCCGCCGTGGCCATGCCCGCGACCAGTCTGGCCACCGTGCTCTTCACGGTGTGGTGGCTGTCCGCCTCACGCGAGCGCGCCGTCGCCACGCCCACGCCGCCGCTGCGGGAGGTGCCGGTATGAATGTCCTCGTCCTTCAGGTCTTCGTGAGCCTGATGCTCGTCGCCAGCTCGGTGCTGCTGTTCGTCTACAGCGTGCGCCACCGCGACCACGAGCACGCCGACCGGCTCTCGCTCTTCCCGCTCGAGGACGACAGCGCCGCTCCGGCGCCGCGTACCCCCGAGCCCCCGTCCTCCGCTTCCCAGGAGTGAAGCCGTGCATCAGCAACGAATCATCTATGACGACACCACGGTCCGGCGCTTCATCATCGCGTCGGTGCTGTTCGGCATCGTGGGCATGGCGGTAGGGGCGCTGGTGGCCAGTCAGCTCGCCTGGTGGCAGGCGAACCTGGGCATCCCCTATACGACGTACTCCCGCTTGCGTCCGCTGCACACGAACGCGGTCATCTTCGCCTTCGTGGGCAACATGATGTTCGCGGGCATCTACTACTCCACGCAGCGGCTGTTGAAGACGCGCATGGCGTCGGACCTGCTGTCGAAAATCCACTTCTGGGGCTGGCAGCTCATCATCGTCGCGGCGGCGATTTCGCTGCCCCTGGGCATCACCACCTCCAAGGAGTACGCGGAGCTGGAGTGGCCCATCGACGTGGCCATCGCCGTCATCTGGGTCGTCTTCGCCATCAACTTCTTCTGGACGCTGGCCAGGCGCCACGAGAAGAACCTCTACGTCGCCATCTGGTTCTACATCGCGACCATCGTCACGGTGGCGGTGCTGCACATCGTCAACAGCCTGGCGCTGCCGCTGTCGGGGCTGAAGAGCTACTCCGTCTTCGCGGGCGTCCAGGACGCGCTGGTGCAGTGGTGGTACGGCCACAACGCCGTCGCCTTCTTCCTCACCACGCCCATCCTGGGCATCATGTATTACTTCCTGCCCAAGGCGGCGGAGCGGCCGGTGTATTCGTACCGGCTGTCCATCATCCACTTCTGGGCCCTGGTCTTCATCTACATCTGGGCCGGCCCGCACCACCTGCTCTACACGGCGCTGCCGGACTGGGCGCAGTCGCTGGGCATGATTTTCAGCGTCATGCTCTGGGCGCCGTCGTGGGGCGGCATGCTCAACGGCCTGCTCACGCTGAAGGGCGCCTGGTACAAGCTGCGCGAGGACCCCGTCCTCAAGTTCCTCATCGCGGGCGTCACCTTCTACGGCATGGCCACCTTCGAGGGGCCGCTGTTGTCCATCAAGTCGGTGAGCGCGCTGGGCCACTACACGGACTGGATTGTCGGCCACGTCCACAGCGGCGCGCTGGGGTGGAACGGCTTCATGGCGGCCGGCATGTTCTACTGGCTGGTGCCCAGGCTGTACGGCACGAAGCTGCACTCGCCCAAGGCGGCGGACGCGCACTTCTGGCTCGGGACGGTGGGCATCCTCCTCTACATGGTCTCCATGTGGATCAGCGGCGTCACGCAGGGCCTCATGTGGCGCGCGGCGAACCCCGACGGCACGCTGCTCTACCCGAACTTCGTGGAGACGCTGCTGGCCATCCGGCCCATGTACATCGTCCGCTTCGTCGGCGGGTCCATGTACCTGGTGGGCTTCATCATGATGGCGTGGAACCTGTGGAAGACGGCCCGCGCCGGCAAGGCCGTGGACGGAGAGGCGACCGTCGTCGTGGAGCCGCCCGCCCCCGCGCCCGTGCCCGCCAGGGCCCCGACGCCCGGCTGGGTGCAGGTCGTCACCGGCCGGCCGCTGGTGTTCGCCATCGCCATCCTCACCGTGACGATGTTCCTCGGGTGGGCGAAGCCGGTGCGCGCGGTGGTGCTCCTGGGCGCCATCATCGCGCTGGGCGAGTTCGCCTGGATTGTCACCCGCAGGGACCGTGAAGCGGGCCGGCCGTCGTGGTTCGGCCTCATCGAGGGCCGGCCGCTGGCCTTCACGGTGCTCACGCTCATCGCCATCCTGATTGGCGGTGTGGCGGAGCTGCTGCCCACCATCATGCTCAAGCAGGCGGTTCCGGCGCACGGTCAGGCGCAGGATCCGTACTCGCCGCTGGAGCTCCAGGGCCGCGACCTCTACGTCCGCGAGGGCTGCTACACCTGCCACTCGCAGATGATTCGCCCCTTCGTGGCGGAGACGCAGCGCTACGGCGACGTGTCCCGCGCGGAGGAGTTCATCTACGACCACCCCTTCCAGTGGGGCAGCAAGCGCACCGGCCCGGACCTGCACCGGCTGGGCGGCAAGTACCCGAACCTCTGGCACTACACGCACATGATGGACCCCAGGGCGACGAGCCCCGGCTCCAACATGCCGCCGTACCCGTGGCTGGCCGAGCAGCGCATCGTCGTGAAGGACGCGCCGAAGAAGCTCGCGCTGATGCAGCGGCTGGGCGTTCCGTACTCCAACGCGGACGTGGACGGCGCCGAGGCGCGCCAGAAGTCGCAGGCGGAGGGCATCACCGCGGACCTGGCGGCGCAGGGCGTCCAGGTGGCGTGGGATTCGGAGATGGTGGCCATCATCTCCTACCTCCAGCGCCTGGGACGTGGGCCGCAGGACCTGCCCGCGCCGCCGGAGAAGTCGCCCGCGCCGGCGGCGCGTCTGCCCGCCGCCACCATCGCCAGTGAGGAGGGCCGCTGATGTACAAGCAATTCTATCAGGGGATGTCGCTCACCGAGCTGCCCCTCTTCGCCCTGGTCCTGTTCATCGCGGTGTTCCTCGGCGTCGTCGCCTGGGTGTTCGTGGCGCGGCGCAGTGGGGACTTCGACGCGCTCGCGCGGATGCCGCTGAGCGAGCAGGGGGAGGCCGGCCATGAGTGACAAGTCGCTGTTGCACTCCGTCTATGACGGCATCGAGGAGCACGACAACCACCTGCCCAACTGGTGGCTGTTCATCCTCTGGACGTCCATTGTCTTCAGCGCGGGCTACTGGTTCTGGTACCACATCGCCGAGGCGGGGCCCGGACAGCTCGGAGAGTACGCCGCCGAGTCCGCGGAGGTCGTGAAGCGCGCGTCGGGCAACACCCCGGCGTCCGACGACATGCTGCTCGCGCTGGCCAAGGACCCGGCCTCCCTGGAGCGTGGCAAGCAGGTGTTCCAGGCGAACTGCGCGGCCTGTCACGGCGCGCAGGGACAGGGCTCCATCGGTCCCAACCTGACGGACGCGTACTGGATGCACGGTGGCGGCCCCATGGCCATCCACAAGGTCGTGGCGGCCGGCGTGGTGGCCAAGGGCATGCCCGCGTGGGAGCGCACCTTGGGGGCCGAGCGCGTCAAGGCCGTCACCGCCTACCTGCTCACGCTCAAGGGCACCGACGCGCCCGGCGGCAAGGCGCCGCAGGGCGAGCCCGAGCAGCCGTAGCTCACGGAGAGGAAGGCAGCCCATGTCTGCGGAACCGCGGCGGGATGGCCCGCGTATCGACCAGCTCACGTCCATCCACGCGGATGGCTCGCGGCTGGCGCTCCACCCGGCGGACGTGCGCGGCCGGTTCATCACCCGGCGGCGGGTGGGCTTCGCGGTCCTCATCGCCGTCTATCTGGCCCTGCCACTGGTGGAGGTGGGGGGCCACCCGGCGGTGCACCTGGACGTGGCGGCGCGCCGCTTCTATCTGTTCGGTGGCACGTACAACGCGCAGGACTTCTGGCGCGTCCTGTTCCTGCTGACGTCGGTGGGCTTCGGCCTGCTGTTCTTCACCGCGTGGCTGGGACGCGTGTGGTGCGGCTGGGCATGTCCCCAGACGGTGTTCCTGGAAGCGCTCTATCGCCCGATTGAACGGTTCTTCGATGGGCCTCGGGAGCGGCGGCTGAAGGTGGCTCGGGAGCCCTGGACACCCGCGCGGGTGGTGCGGGCGGTGCTCAAGCATGGTGCGTACGCGGCCGTGTCGATGCTCATCTCGCACGCGGCCCTGAGCCTCTTCGTCTCGGCGGGTGGGCTCGTCGCGATGGTGTCCGAGGGCCCGGTGGCCTCGCCAGTGGCCTTCACCTGGGCCATGGTCGTGACGGGCGCGCTGTACTTCAACTTCGCGTGGTTCCGTGAGCAGCTCTGCGTGGTGGTGTGCCCCTATGGCCGGCTCCAGTCCGCGATGCAGGACCGGGACTCGCTCATCATCGGCTATGACACGCTGCGCGGCGAGCCTCGGGGCCGGCTGCTCAAGGTTCCTCCTGGCGCCACGGCGCCTCCGCGCGGCGACTGCGTGGACTGCTTCAGGTGCGTGGCCGTGTGCCCCACGGGCATTGACATCCGCAATGGCTTGCAGATGGACTGCCTGGCGTGCGCGCAGTGCGTGGATGCGTGCGACGGCGTCATGGACAAGCTGGGCCGGCCGCGAGGACTCATCCGTTTTGACTCGCTCAACGGCCTGGACGGACAGCCGCGGCGGGTGCTCCGGCCCCGGCTGTTCATCTACGGCGCATTGATGCTGGTGGCGGTGGTGGGCCTCACGCTGAGCCTCGTGCGGCGCGTGCCCTTCGAGGCGAACCTGCTGCGCTTTCAGGGCATGCCCTACGTTGTCGAGCAGGGCACGGTGCGCAACCAGTTCGAGCTGCACCTGGTGAACAAGAACCCCTCCGAGACGGTGCTCACCATTCGCGTGGACAGCCCCGTGCCCGCGAAGGTGGTGTTGCCGCAGGCGCAGGTGACGCTCGGCTCGCTGGAGAGCTTCCGTGTGCCGCTGTTCATCACCGTGGACCGGAGCGGCACGGAGCTGCCGTTCCACTTCACCGTCGAGGTGGCGGACGCGGCCTCCGGGGAGGTGAAGCGCATGGAGGCCCGGTTCCTGGGGCCCGCCATCAGTCATATGGAGGCTGACTGAAGCGTACGCATCGAGAGCAGTCATGGCTGGGGAGGGAGGCTGCTTGTGAGGCTTTGCATCGGCTGGAAGGCGTCTGGCGGACCGGGGCTTCGCGGACCAACGACTGTATGCCGTGTTGGCGCGGGCGGGCTTCGAGTACGTGGCGCGCATTCGCAAGGACGTGAGGGTGGAGGTAGATGGGGGCCACCCGCGTCCGGCGGGCGGCCGCGTGGACTCTGGCCATCGGCCACGCCAAGAAACCCCGGCGCTTCTTGTGCGAAGGTGGACGCTGAAGTATTCGAGGAGGCACTGGCTCGCTTGCTGCTGGAGTGCCCCTGACGCTCCGTGCTTCGCGGCAAGGCTGGCTGGTACGCGCCTCCCACGAGAATGTCGTGAATGGGGTCTGGCCATGACGAAATTGGAAATACTCGTCGAGGAGTTCGCCCAGAATGTCGCCGCGCAGACGGAGGAGATCGCTCAGGGGAGTGCCGCCAAGGGAAATCGTCACGCGAAGCGGTACATCAAGGCATTCGATAAACTATGCACATACGGGGACGCTGGGAGAGATGCTCTGGCTGAGTTGTTCACCCACCCACGCGCCGATGTGAGAGTGATGGCATCGGCTTTCCTGCTGCGACATCGGACAGCAGCGGCGAAGGCCGTGTTGGAGGAGGCCGTGCGGGGCCGGGGGCTGGCGGCGCTTGAAGCTCAGCAGACCCTGACGCACTGGGAAAATGGCACCTGGGCGCTGGACCCGGGATGAACGCCGCCGCTGCATGATGCCGCCAAGGAGCCTCCCTCCACCGAACCCACTACACACGATTCGGGACTTGCCCCGCAGCGTTTGCACTGGACACAGCCCCTGCCGCAAGGTTTGCACTCCTTGTTCTATGTGCCGCCCGAAGTCCGTCCAGGGAACTCCTGGCACGAGGCTTGGAATGGCGAAGCGGTGAGATGGAGTCCTCCCGCCAGGAAGTCCCCACGCCGCCCGAAGCCCTGCTGTGCCGGTATGACGTCTCCGGCCCTCGCTACACCAGCTACCCCACGGCGCCGGCGTGGCGGCAGGACTTCGGTCCGGAGCACCTGGTGGAGCGGCTGGAGCATGCCGGCACCCGGGAGCGCGCCGAGCCGCTGTCGCTCTACGTGCACCTGCCCTTCTGCCGCAGCCTCTGCTGGTACTGCGGCTGCAACGTCGTCATCAGCCGGGACAGGGCCGCCGCGGACGTGTACCTCGACCACCTGGAGCTGGAGCTGGACCTGGTGGTGCAGCGGCTCGGCGCGCGGCGCTCCGTGTCCCAGATTCACTGGGGCGGAGGCACGCCCACCTTCCTGGATGAGCGGCAGCTCGAGCGGCTGTGGACGGCGCTCACCCGTCGCTTTCGCATCGCGCCGGACGCGGAGGTGGCCATCGAAGTCCACCCGGCCGTGACGACGCCCGGCCAGCTCACGCTGCTGCGGAGCCTGGGCTTCAACCGCGTGTCCATGGGCCTGCAGGACTTCGATGCGCGCGTGCAGCAGGTCACCAACCGCCTCCAGTCCCCGGAAGAGACGCGGGCGCTGCTGGAGCACGCGCGGCTGCTGGGCTTCAAGGGCGTGAACTTCGACCTCATCTACGGCCTGCCCCACCAGGACGCCGAAGGGTGGGCCCGCACGCTGGACACGGTGTTGGCGATGCGGCCGGACCGGCTGGCCGTCTACTCCTTCGCGTTCATGCCCGACGTGTTGAAGCACCAGCGGCGCATGCCGGCGGAGGCCCTTCCGAGCGGGCGCGCCAAGCTGGAGCTGTTCCGCGCCGCCTACGCGGCGTTCGTGTCGGCGGGCTACCGGCCCATTGGCATGGACCACTTCGCGGTGCCCGAGGACGAGCTGGCGCGCGCGCAGGCCGAGCGCCGGCTGGGCCGCAACTTCCAGGGCTACACCGTCACGGCCGCCTCGGACGTGGTGGCCATTGGCAGCACCGGAATCAGCGACGTGGACGGCGCGTATGCGCAGAACGTCCGCGCGCTGCCGCGCTACTACGAGCGCATCTCCCAGGGCTGTCTGGCCACGGAGCGGGGCCTGTCGCTGACGGCGGACGACCAGCGGCGCCGCGCGGTCATCACCCGGCTCATGTGCAACTTCTGGGTGGATTTGGGGGCGGACGGCGCCGACTACTTCGCGCCGGAGCTGGAGCGGCTGCGCGCGTTCGAGGACGACGGCCTGGTGACGCGCACCGGCTCGCAGTTGGAGCTGACGCCCATGGGGCGGCTCTTCGTCCGCAACGTGGCCATGGTGTTCGACGCGTATCTCGCGGGGACGGAGCGCCCCCGCTTTTCCCGCACGGTGTGAAGGGGTCGGTCATGAATGCATTGGACGTGTTGAGCCAGGAGCACCGCCACATCCAGCGCGTGCTGGCGGTCCTGGAGCGGGCGGTGACGAAGGGCCGCGAAGGGGAGTTCGTCTCGGCCTCGCTGTTCCTGCGCGCCGCGAACTTCTTCCTCACCTTCGTGGACGGCAGCCACCACGCGAAGGAGATGGTGCTCTTCCAGACGATGGTGGCGCACCGGCTGCCGCTGGCGCCCGGGCTGCTGGCCCAGGTGTCCGGCGAGCACGGCACCGGCAGCGAGCATGCGGTGGCCATGCTCTGCGCGGCGGAGACGATGCTGCGCGGCGGGGGGACAGACCCCGTGCGCATGCTCGACGCGGCCGACGACTGGCTGCGGCTGTACCGGGGGCACACCGGGGTGGAGGAGGCGCAGGTGTTTCCCATGGCGCGGCGGCTGTTGCCCGCGGAAATCCTGGACCGGATGCGGACGCGCTTCGCCCGAATCGAAGCGTCGCATGGCTCGCTGGCGGAGGCCGCGGAGGCCATGGAGCGCGCCTTCACGCCCATCCCGGCGGGCCGCCTCTTCCCGCGCGGACCGGTGTGCTCGTTCTAGAACGCGACGGGCGCCGCGGGAGCACTTCCCGCGACGCCCGGAGTCTGCTGCCTGTCTGACAGCCCGCGCGGCTCAGTGCTGCGCGAGAATCTCGTCCAGCCGCTTCTTGTCGCTGGAGAAGGAGAAGTAGCTGTAGAGCGTGTGGCCGTTCCGCGGGTCCAGGATGTACGGCCGCAGCTCGCGCACCACGGCCAGCTTGTCCTGGGTGAACTGGAAGTGGCTCAGCAACTGCCCCACCTGGGAGACCAGGAAGTAGTGGTGCTGGGCCGCCGAGACGAGCACGCGCATCTTGTCCTCGGCGAAGGACTGCCGGGAGATGGAGTCATTGATGCGGCGCAGCTCGCTGTCCGAGATGGGCCGCACCACCGGCTGCGGGGGCGGGGGCGGCGGGGGCGGCGGGAGGACGGTGGCCAGCAGCGGCGCCCGCTTCACCACCTCCTGCACGGAGTCCAGCGTCTCCCTGGCGGCGCGGAACTTGTTGCGCTCCTGCCGGTTCATCCGCTGCTCGGCCTCCTTCAGCAACTGCTCCAGGCGGGCCAGGCGGACATTCAGCTCCTGCCGGTCCACGACCACCTGGGCGCCGGAGTGGTGCGGCGGGTGGTGCGGCTGCGGCGCCGGCATCGGCTGGCCCGGCGGCGGGCGGGGCGGACGGCGCAGGTCCGCCTGGGCGTGGGCATCCAGGGCGGGAAGGGCGAAGAGGAGAGCGAGGGAGGTGATCAGGGCCTTCATGGGGAGCGTCCTTTCGTGTGCTCGAACAGTCTGACGCGCCGGGGCCGGTTGCATTCAACCGGAAACGGTAGGGCGTGCAGCGTAGCCCCCTGTGCCTTCGCAGGAGTCAGGGGGACGCGGTGCGCTTGGACAGTACCTCACCGTCCGGTGACATCTCGTAGACGAGCGGCACCCCGGTGGCCAGCTCCAACCCCACGACCTGCTCCCCCGTGAGCTTGTCCAGCTTCATGACCAGGGCGCGGTTGGAGTTGCCGTGGGCCACGACGAGCACGTTCTTCCCCTGGCGCAGGTCCCCGGCGATGGCTCGCTCATAGAAGGGCAACACGCGCTTCGCCGTCATCTCCAGGGACTCACCGTTGGGCGGCGGCACGTCGAAGGAGCGGCGCCACTCCTTGATTGGCGCGTCCCCCCAGCGCTTCGCGGCATCCGCCTTGTCGAGCCCCTGAAGGTCGCCGTAGCTGCGCTCGTTGAGGGCTGCGTCCCGGATGGTGGGGACCTGCTGTCCCAGCGCGTCCAGGAGGATGGACAGCGTCTCCTGCGCCCGGGTGAGCGCCGACGTATAGGCGACGTCGAACTTCATCCCGCGCAGCGCCTCCGCCGCGCGCCGCGCCTCCTGACGGCCCTGGTCGGTGAGGGGGACGTCGACGAGGCCGGTGAAGCGGTTCTCTTGATTCCACAGCGACTGGCCGTGCCGGATGAGGACGAGGGTAGGCATGGCCTCCAGCTAATCCCGAAGCCCTGGCGCGGCCAGGGGGCCAGGGCCGGGCGTTCCTGGCTCCACAGTCTCACGCGCCGTTCAGGCCGCTTGCGCACGCCGTGTCCCGGCGGCGCAAGGCCGTGCGGGCGGTGGCCGGGGCTTCAGCCCTGGCACATCCGCGTGAAGCGGCGCTGCATCTCCTCGGGGGAGACCTCCTCGATGCGGGCGTTGAGGGCCCAGCGATGGCCGAACGGATCTCTCAGGTGGGCCGCGCGTTCGCCGTAGAACTCGTCCTGGATGGGGCGCTCCAGGGTGGCGCCCGCGTCGATGGCGCGCTGGGCGGCGGCGTCCACGTCATCCACCCGGAGGTTCAGCGAGCACGTCGTGCCCCCGCGGCTCTGGGGGCCCACGATGCCGTACTCGGGGTATTCGTCCGCGACCATCAGCGTCACGCCGCCCAGGTCCATCTCCGCGTGGCCCACGCGCCCGCTCGGCTCGGTGAGCCGGTACTTCTCCCGTGCGCCGAAGGCCCGTGTGTAGAAGTCGAGCGCGGCGGGCGCGTCCTTCGTCACCAGGGCCAGGGAGAGGCGGGGGCCCTCGGGGAGCGTCGCGGCGGAGGAGGACGGGTTCTTGTCGTTCATGGAGCACCTTCCTGGGTGGGGGTGGATGCCAGGAGGATGCCTCCGCCGCGCTCGGAGGGATTGGACGAATTCTACTTCGGCTCCGCCTTCACCAGCCGAGTCAGCTCCCGGTCCAGGGCGGCGGCGAACTGCTGCCGGTCCTGCGCCGAGTAGCCGTCCGGGCCTCCGGTCGTCACGCCGCTCTCCCGAAGCTCCTGCATGAAGTTCCGGACGGAGAGCCGCTCGGCGACGTTCTCCTCGGTGAAGACCTCTCCGCGCGGGTCCAGCACCACGACGCCCTTGGGCACCAGCAGCGCGGCGAGCGGAATGTCCTGGGTGACGGCCAGGTCCCCCGGCTGCGCCTGCTGGGCGATGTGCTGGTCCGCGACGTCGAGGCCCGCGCCCACCTGCACGCTGGAGACGTAGGCCAGCCGGGGCAGGGAGAGCGCGCGGTTGGCCACGAAGACGGAGTGGACCTTCACGCGCTGGCCAGCACGGAGGATGATGTCCCGGACAGGGCCCGGGCAGGCATCGGCATCGACCCAGATTTTCATACGGGCGCGACTATCTCAGGATTCGCGCGCGAACTCACCCACGGCGCGCCGGGCGCCCGCGCCTTCCGGGGCTCGGAGCATGCCGGTGGGGGGGCTCGGTGACCTTTGACGCGGTGAATGAAGACTTCGCCGCGGGTCGCTATGTCTATCATTACAGGGACGGCAGTGAGCTGACCTGCACCTTCAACGTGCCGTCGCCGTAGCATGCCGCGGGCTTCCTGGGCGGGGACTACGATGACGACGATGATGACGATTGAACCTCGCTGATGGATTGCATGCGCTCGTTCGCTGCGGCGTGTTGTAGAACGTGCGCATGAACACGGGTGGCTGCTTTTGCGGAGCGGTACGGTACGAGGTGAGCGCGCCGCTGACTGCGGTTGCGTACTGCCATTGCTCGAAGTGCCGCAAGTGGCACGGGCATGTCGGGGCCTACGCGGCCGTGGACCGGGAGGGCTTCCGGCTCACGGAGGCGCGCGGGCTCAAGTGGCACAGCGTCTCGCCCACGGTGCGCCGCGGCTTCTGCGTCGAGTGCGGCTCGAGTGTGCTGTTCGATGAGGCTCCGGAGCCGAAGATATCGATGTGCGCCGGCTCGCTCGACGCACCCACCGGCATCCGCGAGAAAGTGCACGTCTACACGGGCAGCAAGGGGGACTACTACGAGATTGCCGACGGCCTCCTGAAGTACGACACCTTCCCTGGGAAATGAGCACCGGCTCGCTCACGCCCCGGCGCTGTGAGGCTCAGGGAGCTCCGGACGCCGCGTCGATGGCGTCCAGGGCCTCCACCCGCAGGCGCTCCTCCGGGGTGAAGGAGTCGAACAGCAGCCGCTGCACGGCGGCCTGGCGCGCGGCGGGGTTCGGCTCCGACTGGCCCAGGGCTTCTCTCCGGGCCCGGAACTCCGCCAGCCGCCGCTCCCACTCGGCCTCCTCGCGGTCCATGGCCTCCAGCCGCTCGGTGGCCTCCGGGCCCACGGTGGCCAGCCGGTGCTGGCGCAGGTCCTCGGCCGTCGCTCCGGACTCCACCAACTCCCGCTCCACCGTCTGCTGCTGCAAGGCGCGCAGCGCCTCGTCGCGGCTGGCGCGGTAGTCCGCGGGGAGCTGCTCGTCCAGCGCGGAGATGCGGCGCTCGCGCTCCTCGGGCGTCAGCGTGGTGTCCTGCTGGAGCTTCATCCGCTCCACCGACACCGCGTCCACCCGCTCCTCGTCACCGAAGAGGCCGTCCGCCCAGGCGCCCAGGTGCTCGCGGCGCAGCTCGCGCAGGGACTCCAGCCTCGCGCTCAGGTCCAGCTCCGCGCCGTGTTGGTTCGCCGCGAACGTGCGCGCCGCGTCGCGATACGCCAGGTAGTCATCCAGCAGTCGCACGGCCTCGTCCATCGCCGCGGCTGGCAGGTTCTTCGCTCGCAGCGAGGCGAGGATGCGCTCGCGGATGACGGGCAGCGCCTCCTCGCCCATCGCGGACAGGTAGTAGTCGAACAGGCGGCGCAGGTCCGGCGAAACCACCAGGTGGCCCGTTGCATCCACCTGCACCGAGCCGTCCTCCTCCGTGTCCTGGAGCGAGCCCGGCATGGGGGGCAGGGCGGTGGCAGGGGACGCGGCCGCTGCGGGCGTCGCGGTGGGCGCCGCGCGTCGCGGCGCCGGCACGCCCACGCGCGGCGGGGAGGCCGTCGGCGGCGCGACAGCGGTGACAGCGGGCCCGGGCGGCATCGGCGTCGCCCGGGCCTTCCACCATGAGAACACGCCCGCACCCAGCAGGGCGCACAGCGCGGCTACGGGAATGACGGCGCGGCTCTTCATGGCGTTCCTTCGCGCGCGGCCGTTTAGAGGCCGAGCCCCTTCAGGCGGTTGGCGTGGTTGCGGAACACCGTCTTCGGGTTGGTGAAGAAGGCGGTGAGGCCCAGCACCTGGTTCACCTCGTCCAGGTGGTTCATGTCGTAGTTGTCACGCAGCACCGTGCCGAAGTGCGAGCTGCACCTGCCGACCAGTCCGTCGTTCGCCTCGCTGTAGAAGAACGAGCTCAGCTTCATCGGGTAGTCGGACACGTCGAACAGGTTGGTGAAGGGGTCCGTGCCGGACCAGGAGTAGTAGCGCTGGCCCTGCGTGCCCGTCGCGGCGCCCTGGCCACAGCTGCTGGAGGGGATGCCCGCCGGGTACTTCTGGTTGAACGCCGCCGTGCCGGACTTGCTCAGCGCCGCCAGCGCGCCAATGGCGTCCTGCGGATTCGTCTTGCCCGACAGCAGCCCCAGGACGGTGCCCAGGTTGTTGGCGAAGTAGGCCAGCACGCTCTCCGTGAAGGAGCCGCCCCGGAGGTTGCCGCGCAGGTAGTCCGCCAGGTCCGCCCCCTTGTGCGGCGAGCCCACCGTCGTCACGGACGCCACCAGGTCCGGGCGCACCGCCGCCACGTAGCGCACGTCCATGCCGCCGTGGCTGTGGCCAATGAGGTTGACCTTGCCCTTGCCCGAGCGCGCGACGATGTCCTTCACCTGCGCCAGCAGCGCCTCGCCGCGCTGCTCCGTGGTGTTGAACTGCGGAACGCTCGTCACGTACACCGTCGCCCCGCCCGCGCGCAGGTCGGAGCCAATGCCGTAGAAGTAGTCGTAGACGCCAAACAGCGAATCGAAGCCCGCCATGCCGTGCGCCAGCACGATGGGATAGCGGGTCTTCGTTTGCGTGTTCGCGAGCGCGGGTTGCGCCCACAAGCCGAGTGCCGCGACAGCCAGAACCAGTGTCCGGACAGCGTTTCGCATGAGGAGGGGCTCCTGTTCGGGGGACGGGCCCACTGCAGATTGACCCGCGAATCAACGCGTAGGCCAATCACAGACCAAGATCAAGGCGCCTCCTGCATTATCAGCAAAACGAGCGAGGTCGGTTGTCACATACCTCTGCTGTATTGCGTCAAATGTTCACGACGCGGTGCATTGATTTGCGTCGTGGTCCTCTATGTTGCAGTGCGTTGGCGGCCGCTGCGGGGTGAAGACCTGAGTCACTGTGTCACGGGTGACTCATTGCCTGGAGGCGGCCGGGGGACCCAAGGGCCGCCTCGCTTGCGGATGGCGCGCGCCGCTCCCACCCTGAGCGGGTATCCGGCCCGCGAGGAGGACGACATGGCCACCCGGAAGCGCTCACGCACCCCTGCCGCGAAGACGGCCCGCACGTCGTCGCGTGGCCGTATCACCCCCCGAAAGACGGGGACGGCCTCCCGGTCCACCGCTCGGAAGGCGGCTTCCCCGGGCCGGTACACGGAGCCGGCGCTGCGCGAGCGCATCAAGGCGCGCATCCTCCGAGGCAGCAAGGGGGGCGAGGCGGGGGAGTGGAGCGCACGCAAGGCGCAGCTCGTGGCGGCCGAATACAAGAAGGCCGGTGGGGGCTACCGGGGCGGCCGTGGCGGAACGCAGAAGTCACTCACGTCCTGGACGCAGGAGGAATGGCAGACGCAGGAAGGTGACGCCCGCGCGCGCAAGGGGGGCACCACGTCCCGCTACCTGCCCAAGCAAGCCTGGGCGCAGCTGAGCCCCGCACAGAAGCGCGCGACGGAGCGCAAGAAGCGCGAGGGGACCCGGCGTGGCAAGCAGTTCGTGCGCAACACGGCGGCGGCGCGGACCGCACGCAAGAAGACGACCCGGCGCTGACGTTCGAAGGGCTTACGCCTCGGGGGACGGGGAGGGGTTGCCCGTGGTCGGGAGGAAGCCCGCTTCGTAGTCCGCGAGCAGCTCCGGGAAGACAATGCACTTCTGCGTCTCGGGATACACGCCGGTGGAGTAGCGGATGGCGGCATAGCCGAAGATTTCCGTGAACAGCGCCAGCTTCGCCTCCGCGGGTGCCCGGCGGACGTGGTCATGGAAGGCGAGCACTTCTCCTTCCAGCGAGAAGGGCCGCACGTACATGGCATGCGGAATCACGTCATGAACGATGCGGAAGACGCAGTTCTCTTCCGGCGTCCACAAGGGATGCTCGCAGTGCTCGGTGTTGATTTCGAGCTGCCCGCGGTTCAGGTCCGCGACGATGTCCTCCGGGCCTGAGTAGACGGTGCGCGTCGAATAGCGAATGGACAGACAGGGCCGGACGGCTTCGTAGACGTCGAAGGCATGGGCCCGCAGCGCGCGCCAGGAGGCGCTGCATTCCTCATCGAGGTGCCGGGCGTCGGCCGCATAGGCATCCGTCACCCGGGTGGCGAACGCCAGCAGGGCGGTGGGCTGGAATGCGCGTGGCGCTGGGTCCGCATAGGCGGTGAGTGGAAAGCGTGAGTCAATGCGCCTGCGCAATTCGTTCAGCACCGTCATGGAACGACCCCCAGTGATGGCCATTGGAGCGCGCGGCCCGCCGCTCCGTCAACTCCACGCGCTATTCCTTGTGGAGAAGAGTGGGGGGCCGTTAGAACGGCGAGGCTTCCAGGTCCCACTTCCACCCAGGACGTCTCTCTCATGTCGAGCCCTTCCTCCGCCGCCGTCTCCCCGGCCTCCACGCAGGCCGCTCCCGCCGCCAAGGGCTGGATGCTCTGGCTGGGACGCATCTTCACCGGACTCGTCGTCGCCATGCTGACCTTCAGCGCGTCGATGAAGCTGGGCCAGTCACCCGAAGCCATCCAGGGATTCGAGAAGTCTGGCTACCCTGGCGCGGTGTTGCTGGCCATTGGCATCACCGAGCTCCTCTGCATGCTGCTCTACGCGGTGCCGCGGACGGCCGTGTTGGGCGCCATCCTCGTCACGGGCTACCTCGGCGGCGCCACCGCGACGCACGTGCGTCTGTCCGAGCCGTTCATCGCCCCCGTCCTCGTGGGCGTTTTCGCCTGGGCGGGACTCTTCCTGCGGGACGCGCATCTCCGGGCCCTGCTGCCCCTGCGCCGCCTGCCCTGAGCCCGCGCGCCCCGGTTCCTCTCCCGCGGAGCCGGACAGCGCCTCCCTGGCGCGCTCATCCGGGGAGGAGACGGGAGAGCAGCTCGAGCCCTGGGGCTTGCAGGGGGATGCGCCCGCGGAGCGCGGAGAAGAAGGACCAGCCCTGGTTCGCCAGGAGCACCACGCCCGCGTCCGCCCCTGCGGCGAAGCCGATGAAGCCGGTGTAGCCCCGGATGACGGAGGCGCGCCACACCACGGGCTGCCCACGCACCTGCGCGACGCTCCACCCGAGCCCCACCTTCCCAGGGGTCGCCTCCGCGCGCGGCACCTGTGTCAATTGCAGGGCACGCACGACGCCCGCGTCGCCCCGTCCGAGGTTCGCGTCGAGGAAGCGGAGCAGGTCGGGCGCGGTGGAGTAGGCGGCGCCCGCTCCCGGCAGTGCGGGGAAGGTCCATGGGGGGACCGGTTGGCCTCGCGCGGTGTGGCCGGGCGTCAGGCGCGGCGCCTGTTCCTCCGACAGGCGCAGCGTGGTGTCGGCCATGCCCAGGGGCTTGAAGAGCAGGTCCCTCAACGCGTGTCCGTAGTTGAGCCCCGCGCGCCGGGAGAGGGCATGGCCCAGCACGCCCATGCCCAGGATGGAGGGCGCATGGCGGCGCGGCGGCGGCCACTGCGGCTGATACGTCCTGAGGAACTCTCCGAAGAGCCTCGCATCGTAGTGGCCGAAGGGGTCGTCCATCGTCTGGGCGCCCTGCTCCAGGTTGGGCGGCAGGTGGGGCATTCCCGAGGTGTGGGTCGCCAACTGCTCCAGGGTGATGCTGCCCGCGGTGGCATCCGCGAGCAGCGACCGGGGAATCACCTCGGACAGGGGCATGTCGAGCCGCGCCTTGCCCTGGTCCACGAGCAACGCGAGGAGGGCTCCCGTGAAGACCGGGGTCAGCTCGCCCAGCCCGAAGAGGGCGCTGTCGGAGGGCGGCGCGCCCTTGCCTCGCAGCGCCTCGACGTGATGCACGCCGCCCAGGGTGATGCCGGCGCAGAGGGATGCCGTGCGATATCCGCGCACGTAGGCGCGGGTGGCATCCTTGAGCAACTCACCGGGGGACGGCTTCGGCACGGAACGCATGGCGGGCCTTCTACACCATGTGTCCGGAGCGGCCAGGGAGGGCCGGCGCCGGAGCGTCCGCGCCTGGGTGTCACACGCCTGCACGGGAATTGACGGAATGTCATTCGTCCGCCGTGCTGGCGCGGACCAAGTGCGCGGAATCTCGGGAATGAAGCGGTGGAACGGCATGTGTAATGGCCTCCTGGCAACAGGAGGTCCACGCCATGACCGTTTGCCGTCCGCCCGTCTCCCCTGGGTTTTCCGCCACGCGTCACTTCGTCGAGCGCAGCTCGCTTCGGCAGCTTCGTGACGCGGTGCTCGACTTCATCCTGGAGTTTGGCATCCGGACCCGGGCGACGGGCATGACGCACGTCACGGTGCTGGAGCGGGAGCTGCCTCGGGCCTGGCGGAGCCTGGAGGTGGCTCGGCAGGCGCGTGGGTGGATTGTCCTGCTCAACGACGAGGAGCGCCTCATCACCTGCTACCGGCGCGGCGACGCGAACCGCTTCATCCGCCGCAAGCCCAAGCACCGCATGTCCAGCGACCAGCTCCAGGGCCTCTGAGCGGGAGGCGCTCACGCCGCGCGCAGCAGCAGGAACATCACCAGCGCCAGCAACGCCGCGATGCCCACGGCCAGGAGGCCCAGCGGCGCGCGCTGGGTCAGCAGCCGCCGCGCGGAGCTGGCGCTGTCGGGCCGGTCCTGGATGGCTTCCGCGAGCAGGCTCTTCAGCAGCCGGCGCAGGTGCCGTGGCACGCCGTGGGGGAGCGGCTGCGTCCCGGGCAGACCTCCCGTGAGGGCCTCGTGCAGGACGTGTCCCAGCGCATGCAGGTCCGACTGCGGGACGGCGCGGCCCCACTGGCGTTGTTCGGGGGCCTGGTAGGCGTGGGCACCTGGGGGCACGAGCGACAGGCCGAAGTTCGTCAACATCGCCCCGTCCTTCGCGAGCAGGATGTTCTGGGGCCGCACGTCTCCGTGGACGAGCCCCACATCGTGCGCGGCGCCGAGCGCATCGAGCAGTCGCAGCGCCAGTCGCTCCACCTCTTGGCAGGGCAGGGCGTTCAGCCGGTTCAGCCGCGTCTCCAAGTCCGGCGCCATCACGGGCTCCAGGGCGTACCAGCAGTGGCCGCGCTCCTCGCCCACCGCCAGGACGCGGACGATGCCCGGGTGGCGGAGGCCCCGCAGGGTCTCCGCCTCACGGTGGAAGCGCGCCCGCGCCTCCGGGGCCGCTGTCACCGCGGAAGCCAGCACCTTCACCCTGCACGGGCCCACATGGCCTTCCGCGGTGTACAGCCAGCCCGTGTCGTCGGGGCCCAGACGGGCGTTCAACTGGAAGCCGCCCAGGGATTCACCCGTGAGGTCCGGCTCCGGCGGAGGGCTTCGCGTCTGCGCGCCTCGCGTGAGGTCCGCACCGCAGGCGGCGCAGGTGTATCGCGGGCCCGCCTCGGCTCCTGGATGGGGCGTATGACATGACGGGCAGGGCGGATTCACGGGAGCGCACCGGGTCGATTCTCCGCCATCTTCCGGGCCGTCCCCGCTGTCCGCAAGACATGCGCCCGTGCGGCGTGGTGGGGACTCCACCCAAGGCCGTTGACTCGTCCCCCGGGTTGAGGGACGGGGAGCGCATGGCACAGCAGAAGGTCCAGGTTCCTCGTGAGGCCGCTGGCGAGCGGCTCGACCGCTTCCTGTCGAAGCAGGTCCCAGGCCTCAACCTGGAGCGGGCCCGCGCCCTGATTGATTCGGGCGCGGTCCGCATCCGGGGCAAGCAGTGCCAGCCCACGCGCAAGCTGTGGGGCGGAGAGGAGATTGAGCTCGACAGGCCGGAGCCTCGCGCCGCGCCGGTGGCCTCCGCCGAAGGGCCGCTGCTGCCGGTGCTTCATGACGACGCGGCCCTGGTCATCGTGAACAAGCCTCCGGGCATCGTGGTGGAGCCGGAAGGGCGCGCGGCCTCCGTGGTGGGACTGCTCGCCGCGCAGCGGCCGCCCTTCGACGTGGAGGGCCTGGCCTGGCCTGGGGTGGTGCACCGCCTGGACCGGGAGACGAGTGGCTGCCTGGCCTTCGCGCGCACGGATGAAGCCGCCGCGGCGCTCCTTCGCTCCTTCCAGGAGAAGCGCGTGGACAAGCGCTACTGGACGCTGGTGATGGGCCAGCCGCCGTCGCGGGGACGTCTGGAGGGGTCCTATGCCAGAGACCCGGCGGACCCTCGGCGCTTCACCACCCGCGTGCCCTCCGCGCGCCGGGCCGCGCTCTCCTTCGAGGTCCGCGAGCGCTTCGCGGATGCCGCGCTGCTGGAAGTCGAGTTGGACACGGGCCGCACGCACCAGATTCGCGTGCAGCTCTCCGAGGCCGGCTTTCCCGTGCTGGCGGATTCGCTCTACGGTCCGCCGGAGGCGCGCGCGCACGCCGCGGCGCGGGCGCTGGGGCGGCAGGCGCTGCATGCCTTCACCTTGGAGCTGCCCAGCCCCGATACTGGCCAGCCCGTCCGCGTCGAGGCGCCATTGCCCGAGGACTTCCTGCGAGCGCTGGCGACGTTGCGCGGCGGGTGACCTGAACGACGGGGCGTGATTCCCGAGCGGCCTGGAGGGCAGGAAGGCGCTGGGCGGGCGCCCTTTCAGCCGGCTCGCGCAGTGCCGCCTATTCCTTCGGTGACTGCCCTTTACGCTTCAGCGTGGGCCGTCTTTCTGCCCAGGTCAGCAATTCGTCGAGGGCTGGACAGAGAGACTGGCCCCAGTCGGTCAGGTGGTACTCGACCTTCGGTGGTACCTGGGCGTGCACGATGCGCGTGACGATGCCGTCTTGCTCCAACTGCCGGAGCTGCTGGATGAGCATCTTCTGCGAGATGGCGGGGATGGCGCGCTCAAGGTCGGAGAAACGCAGCTTCTTCCCGCCAAAGAGGTGGAAGAGGATGACCAGCTTCCAGCGGCCTTCGAGCATCTGGATGGCGCCCTCGATGCCGCTGGCCGCCGTCACGGGCGTGTGCTGGTCATGCTTACCCAAAGGTATGTACCCCACTTTTTCGTGCGTTCTTGTGAAATAGATACCGCGCTTTTACTGATATGGCCATGCCAACGAATCACGCTGCTTCTTTGAACCTGCTCGCGCCCATCGCGAGCTTCTTCGCGAGCGAGACCACCGACCCGCGGGCCGTCGCCCGGTATTTCGCCGACGACGCCATCGTCCTGGACGAGGGACACGCGCATCGCGGTCGCGCCGCCATTGCCGCGTGGAACGTCGCTGTGGTGGCCAAGTACGCTTTCTCCACCGAGCCACTGTCCGCGGAGACTGCCGGAGCGCGCACGACAGTGACCGCGAAGGTGAGCGGCAACTTCCCTGGCAGCCCGGCGCAGCTTCGGTTCGCGTTCACCGTCGCTGGCCACCTCATCACGCGCTTGGAGATTGGTTCATGAGCTTCGACCTCGAATTGAAGGGTCGACGGGCGCTCGTCACGGGCGGGACCAAAGGCGTCGGGGCGGCTGTCGTCACGGCGCTGGTCGAGGCGGGCGTCCGCGTCGTCGCCACGGCGCGCACGGTGCCGAGCGACACGCAGGACGTCCACTATGTCGCGGCTGACGTGACGACGGCGACGGGCTGCGCAGAGGTCGCCCGGCAGTCCATTGCGCACCTCGGGGGCATCGACATCCTCGTGCATGTGCTGGGAGGCTCCTCCGCCCCGGGCGGCGGCTTCGCCGTCCTCACGGACGACGAATGGCAGAAAGAGCTGAACCTGAACCTCATGCCCGCCGTGCGGCTCGACCGCGCGCTGTTGCCGACGATGCTCGCGCAGGGCTCCGGCGTCATCGTGCACGTCACCTCGATTCAGCATGAGCTGCCGCTGCCCGAATCCACGACGGCGTACGCGGCGGCGAAGGCGGCGCTCTCCACGTACAGCAAGGCGCTGTCGAAAGAGGTGACGCCTCAAGGCGTGCGCGTGGTGCGCGTCTCGCCAGGTTGGGTCGAGACAGAGGCCGCCGTGCACCTCGTCGAGCGCCTGGCGAAGCAGGCGGCCACCGACTACGAGGGCGGCAAGCAGATCGTCATGAAGTCGCTGGGTGGCATCCCTGTCGGGCGTCCGGCGAAGCCTCGCGAGGTGGCCGACCTCATCGCCTTCGTCGCCTCACCACGCGCGGGCTCGGTGACGGGGACGGAGTTCGTCATCGATGGCGGGACGGTCCCCACGGCATGAGGCTCGGGGTGAGCGCCGCGCTGCGTAGCGTCTTGGTCCTTCCAACGCAGGTCTAGAAGCGCACCTGGAGCAGCAGGTTGCCGCCCACGATGTCCTGCGAATCCCAGACGACCACGGCTACGCCCGTGTCGTCATTCGCGTAGGTGGTCTGGTTCGGGTCGCGTGTGTAGAAGAGCTCGGCCAGGACACCCGCGACCTCGCCCAGGTCCCACCGCGCGGTGGCCTTCGCGGTGAGGATGGGGCTCCGCTCTTCGCCCTCCGGCAGATAGGAATACAAGGTGGTGCCCCGAACGATGAGGGGGTTGCTGCGCTGCCACATCGGCTGCGGCACCAGCGACTTCAGTGTGGCCGGGGCGGTGACGCGGACGAGGAAGCCGGGCGTGAGCCCCCAGTCTTGGAGGAAGTAGTCCGCCCCCACCGTCGCGGACAGCTCGGCCAGGGACTCCATCTGTTCGTACAGTGTGCTCTCCAGCGGAAAGCCTGGGTTCGCGAGTACCATGAACGAGGGCGTCCTGTAGTACGCGAGCGCGTGAAGCCGGAGCCGGTCCCACTTGAGCCGAGTCACCAGCGCCGCGGCGTGCGCTGCCTGCTTTCGCATGGCCCCCCACTCGGTCGAATCACTGTCGAAGAGCTGCTGGGAGACGTAGCTGCCTTCCAGGGCGACGTGGGCTCCAAAGCCACCGGGATAGACGTCGGGGGCGAAGAAGCGCTCGAAGAAGGTCGGGTCTCCCTCGTAGAGCGCCAGGTCGACGTTCGCTCCGACGGGGACGCCATGGCGCCACATCACTCGCCCGGACACGCCGCGCGTGTAGATGTCGCCCTCCCCACCGCTGATGTAGGGCCGGCTCCCGGGGCCCAGGTCGAGGTTCGCGGCCCCCGCTTCCACCCGCAAGGACGGGGAGAGGTTCACCCCGGCACCCACCAGGAGCATGAGGCGCCGCTCCAACTCCTGGGTCACGCCGTTCTGCAGGCTGGGGATTTTTGCGGCGATGAAAGCATCCCATCTCCGCCGCGACAGGCGCAGCTCCAGGGCGGGTTCGCCGTCATTTCCCGTGCGCGTCATGGACGAGATGCGCGCCCAGGCCACCGGGTTCTCATGACCCATGTACAGCCGGGTGGCGCTCACCGGGAACACCGTCAACGCCAGGCGCTCATCGGGTGCCCAGGAGGAAGGCCGGTACCGGAGGCCGAAGAAGCTGGCGTTGTCCTGAAGAATGGCGCCGGAGACGGCGACCGGATTGATGAACAACGACAGCCCTGCTTCGGCGCGCAGGCCGGACGCCAGCTCCGCCGTGCGCGCGTCCAGCGCGACGTGGAACCGCGTGGTGGCATCAGGGGCGCCGAAGTCGGTGTCTCCCGCGAGGAAGGACAGGCGCGTCTGGAGGAAGGACGCTGCTGGCGCAGCGGGCTCGGTGGAGACGGACTCCGGGCTCTGTCCCAGAGCGATGATGAGCGAGGCGGCGAGGAGCGAGGACGTCATAGGCGCGCCGACATAGCCCAATCGCTGACATGTTGGCCATGTCACGCCATGCGCCCCGGGCGTTATTTCTTGGGGCGCTTGAGGAGCGCCGCGCACGGGTCCTCCATGGGCACCGCCGGGGTGAACCAGACATAGTCGAAGGGCAAGGATTGCGCGCCGAAGGAGGCCGCGTAGTCCTCCGGCTCGGGCAGCTTCGGGTCGACCTCCAGCAGTCCCACGGAGCGCACCTCCAGGCCAGGCGCACGGGCCGCGAGCTGCGCGGGGACGCCCCGGTCTGTCCGGGCATGGCCATTGCCGGTGATGAGCACGCCGCCCTGGTCCGTCGCCGCGCTCGACAGCCGGTCCGCCAGGTGCGCGTCCCGTGCGCGCTGGGCCTGCACCATGGGACCCAGCATCTCCTTGGGCAGGTGGCCACAGTGGGCCTCGTCCTGCTCCTGCCGCATCGCCTGCTCCACGGCCTCCGGCAGCGGCGTGTCCAGGGACAGGCGCTGGCGCAGCTCGAGGGCCAGCGCGTCCGGACCGCGCATCACCAAATCACGCACCTGCGCGCGCGGCAGGTTGGCGGCGACGATGGGGAGCTCCGCCTCCAGTCCGGCCGCGAAGATGGGCCGGTACAGGCTCCAGTCCGGCCAGCCACTGCCCGCCCAGTCGACGGCGAGCGCGAGCGCCTCCGCGTCGCGCGGAGCCTGCGCCAGCGCTGCGTCCACCGCTGCCTGCTGCCCCACATCCAGCATCTCGAAGGCCAGCGCGGGCTTTCGGCCTCCCGTGGCCAGCGCCTGGACGAGCCACGCCTGGAGCTGGTGGTGGTCGGGCTGGTCATGGCGCTCGCCCAGCACCACGAAGCGGGCCTGGGTGAGGGCGCCGCGCAGCGCCTCCGCGTCCACGAAGCGCGCGGCCTTCACGTCCCAGATGCGGCCGGTGAGCGGGTGCTCACGGTGCAGCGAAGACGTCCACCCGCCGGGCAAGGGGGGCTGGGGACCCGGGGGCTCCACCGCAGATTCGGGGCGCGTGGCGCTGGCGTGGGAACAGGCGGCGGCGAACAGCAGGACGGAGACAGTGAGGAGCGTGCGCATCACGCACACGATTCATCCACACCGTGGGTGCTGGTGGCCACCGGGAACGCGAGGCGGGCCGGGCCCGCGCGCGCCAGTGTCAGGTGACGGGCGCGCGGGCTCGGGGACTCCGGACTACTTCGAGTCCACCACGACGACCATCCACCGGTCCGTGGCGTGGTCGATGCGGATGTTGGCGGCGCCGGCCTCCTGGAGCTGCTGGATGATGCCCTCCAGGAACGTGAGGTGCTCCTTGGGCGCGTCCACGAAGATGTTCTTCGGGCCGCTGCCCTTCGCCTTGGGCTTCTTGGCCGGGGAGGCGGGCGCGCCGTTGAGGGCATCCGGGGACGCGGCGGCCTTCAACCGGGACGCGGCGTCATCCGCCGTGGCCTCGGTCTCCTCGGACTCGGGCTCGGACTCCACTTCCGGGGCGGGCGCGGGGACGGGGGCGGCCGACGCGACTTCGTCCTCGGCCTGCTCGCGGAGCTGGTTGAACGTCTTCATGTTGATGGTGCCGCCAAACTTCTCCTTGAAGGACTCCAGCGCTTCCTTGCTGCTGATGTCCGGCTGCTGGCGGAAGAGGTCGAGCAGAAACGCGTGGCGCTCCTGGGTCTGCTCCTGGGTCGTCCTAGCCATCGTCTTCGTGCTCCTGGATGTGTCGCGATGTTGCGAAAGGCGGCGCACCCTATCCGGAAGCCGTATAGCGCCGCAAAGGGGGGCCGTGGCCTCTCTTCGTGGGCAGGACTCGCGTGCCGAGCCACACGCGCTGGACGTGTGTCCTCAGTGCCGGGACGGCGGCGGCGCGCTGTGGTCGCAGTGCAGCAGCGACGGCGGGTCGAAGCAACTGAAGCGCTGGTTGTCGAGCCGGCACACGCCGTCCGGCGTGTTGGCGCACTGGACCTCGGTGCGCGTGGCCTTGCAGTCATAGCCGCAGGCCAGGTCCTCGGAGGCGTTGAGGCAGCGGGGCGCGGGCGTCTGGGCGCCGTACTGGTGGATGACGGCGTCCGGCGGATCCCAACAGGTCAGCGTGTTGAAGTTCGTGGAGCACACGCCATACGGCGTCCGGTTGCAGGCCACCTCGCCGTTGAACTGGCGGCAGTTGTAGCCGCAGGCCACCTGGCCCCGGCTCTCCTTGCACTCCGGCTTCGCGCTCGCGGTGGGCGGGTGCTGGATGGCGACCCGGGGCGGGTCCCAACAATGGACGCCCCCCACCAGGATTTCACAGATGCCATAGGGCGTCCGGGCGCAGGCCGCCTGCGTCGCGGTGCGCTTGCACTGGTAGCCGCACACGGAGCGTCCCTGGGAGAACACGCACTGCGGAGGCGGGGGGCGAACCACGGGCTGTTCCGGGGCCGGCACGGGAGCCGTGGCGAGCCACAACGCGGAGAGGAGGCTGAGCATGGTGGGAGCCCGACGAAAAGGGCGGCGGTTTATTCAAACCGCGCGTTCGGGCTCCCGTGTCCCAGAGCGCTCAGCGGGCGCGAGGCCCACCGGGACGGCGCCGCGCGGTTCCATTCGGGCCGGGACGGGGCGCGGCCTCGCGACGCGGCGTGGAGGCACCTGCGTTGGTGTCGCGCTCGGTGCGCTGCCGTCGCGCGGCCTCCCCGGGCGACTCCGGCGGGACGAGCGCGTGGGGCCCGCGGCCGATGAGGTCCTCGCGGCCGGCCAGCGTCAGCGCCTCGCGGGCCAGCGGCCACTGCTCCGGGTTCCAGTAGAGCAGCAGCGCCTTCTGGAGCCGCTTCTCGCGCAGGCCCTGGGCCGTGTAGACGGGCTCCATCTTCAGCGGGTCCAGGCCCGTGAAGTACATGGCGGTGGCCATGGCCATGGGGGTGGGGATGAAGTCCTGCACCTGCCGGGGCCGCTTCCCGTTCTGCTTCAGCCACAGCGCCAGCTCCACCATGTCCTCCAGCGTGGAGCCCGGGTGGCCGCTGATGAAGTACGGGATGTCGTACTGCTCCTTGCCGGCCTCTTCGCTGGCGCAGGCGAACATCTGCTGGAAGCGCTCGAAGCTCTCGATGCCGGGCTTCTTCATCTTCTCCAGCACGCGCGGGGAGACGTGCTCCGGCGCCACGGAGAGCTGCCCACCCACGTGGTGCGCGGCCAGCTCCTTCACGTACTCCGGCGAGCGCTCCGCCAGGTCGTACCGCACGCCGCTGGCGATGAAGACGTGCTTGACGCCGTCCTCCTTGCGCACGTCCTGCATCAAGCTGATGAGCGGGCCGTGGTCCGTCTGGAGGTTCTCACACACGCCCGGGTGGACGCAGGACAGCTTGCGGCACCGCTTCTCGATGTCCTCGCTCTTGCACTTGAGCTTGTACATGTTGGCGGTGGGGCCCCCCAGGTCGGTGATGGTGCCCCGGAAGTCGCCCATGCGGCGCAGGGCGCGGACCTCGCGCAGCACGCTCTCCGCGGAGCGGCTCTGGATGACGCGGCCCTCGTGCTCGGTGATGGAGCAGAAGGTGCAGCCGCCGAAGCACCCGCGCATGAGCACGATGGAGTGCTTCACCGTCTCGTAGGCGGGGATGCGCTCCTGGTACATCGGGTGCGGCACGCGGTTGAAGGGCAAGTCGTACAGCTCGTCCATGGCCACGGACTTGCCTTCGGCGCCCGCGGTGCCCACGCCGTCCTCCAGCGGGAGCGCGGGCGGGTTCATGTAGATGGCGCGGTTGCCGTGGCGCTGCGCCAGCGCGCGCGCGTTGCCCGGGTTGGTCTCCATCTGGAAGTCGCGGCTCATCACCGCGAAGGCGCGCTTGTCCTCGATGACCTGCTCGTAGGACGGCAGCACCACCGTCTTGCGGTCCACGGCGCGCCTGGCCGGGTCCGCCTCCAGGGCGCGCATCTCCTCGTCGTTGATGGTGTACGCGGTGCCGCGCACGTCGCGGATGTCCTGGATGCGCTCACCCTGGCGCATGCGGTCCGCGACTTCCATGATGGGGCGCTCGCCCATGCCGAAGACGAGCAGGTCCGCCTTGGCGTCGAAGAGGATGGAGCGGCGCACCTTCTCGCTCCAGTAGTCGAAGTGGGCGATGCGGCGGAGGCTGGCCTCGATGCCACCCAGGATGATGGGGACGTCGGGGTAGGCCTCACGGCAGCGCTGCGCGTACACGATGGTGGCGCGGTCCGGCCGGCAGTTCGTCTGCCCGCCGGGGCTGTACTGGTCCTCCGAGCGGTTCTTCTTCTGGGCCGTCAGCCGGTTGAGCATCGAGTCCAGGTTGCCCGCGGCCACGCCGAAGAACATGCGCGGCGGCCCCAGCGCCTTGAAGGGCTCGGCCGAGTGCCAGTCCGGCTGGGGGAGGAGGCCCACCTTGAAGCCACGGCCCTCCAGGAAGCGCGCGATGAGCACCGGCCCGAAGGCCGGGTGGTCCACGTACGCGTCTCCCGTCACGATGATGATGTCGCACTGCTCCCAGCCGCGCGCCTGCAGGTCGGCGCGGGTGGTGGGCAGGAAGGGATGGGCGTAGCGCGTCGAATAGGCCATGTCGGTGAGGGGGCGGGGGGCTTCCACCCACAACATCGGGAGGACGCGGAAGCAAGCCCGGCTGGAGAGGGTGTACACCGGGGCGGCCTGCCTTCCTACCCACCACGCATGCACCCTGGGTGTGGCGCATTGACGGCGATCCAAGCCTCCCCTACCTTGGCCGGCCTCTTACATGTGGCGACCTGTTCGGGTGGGCAGGTCATGAAGTGTAGGCTTCGCGAGTGTTCGTCATGGCAGCCGCAGCGTCTTCTCCAGCCCTGCCGGAGGTAACGGCCCCGCGTGGCACCGGTGGCCCAGGGCCGGTGCGCGGCGAGGCGTGGAGGCCGCGCGTCCGATGATGCGGGCGACTCCGGCGGGACGTGCGGGCGAGGCGGCGGAGCCCGGGGATGAAGGCTCGCAGGCGCCTGCGTCCATGGGTGAGCTGCACGTCGAATACGACGATGCGCCGCCGCCCGAAGCCGCTCCGCCCCGGCGGGCAGGCGCCGTGCCGCGCTGGCGCAACGCGTTCCAGGCACCCGAGCCGCCTCGGGAAGAGGACGTGGCGCTGCGGCGCACCGAGAACGCCGTGCCTGTGGAGCCACCCCAGGCCCCCGCGCCCACCGAGGAGAAGGCGGACGTGGCCCGGGCGCCGAACCCGCTGCTGCTCGTCTCGCGGATGGCGCGAGGACGGGAAGGCGGGGAGGACGTTCCTTCCCGCGATGTCTCCGCGCCAGAGGACGTCAGCCCCACCGAGCGCGAGGCGATGCGCGCCGCGGTGGCCAGCGGGAAGCGCCGCGAGCTCTGGGCTCCGCCCGCGTATCTGCCGGAGGACCTGCGGGAGGCGCTGCTGTCCGAGCGCAGCCAGTACCGCGCGCAGCTGCTGCAGGACGTGCGCGAGGTCAGCCTCCAGGGGCCAGGGGTGCTGTCGCTCATCCCGCGTCCGGCGGCGGACCCGGACTGGTCGGGAGGCTCGGTGCTCGGCTTCCTGGGAGAGGAGTGCGTCTTCGGCGGAGACGTGGTCCACCTGGACTTCGAATCCGGGCGGGTGTTCGCCGCGCCCAGCCACGGGGATGACGTGGACCGCCGCGCGCTGTCCGCGGACCGCTGGTGCTACCGGCCCTATGACTTCGCCGAGGCCCTGTGCGCGGCGGCCTCCGCCTACGAGGAGCGGCAGGAGGCCCTCACCGAGTCCCTGAGCCGCGCCTGCGGGGAGGCGCCTCCCGTTGCCCTGACGCCTCGGGACGAGGCCCTGATTCCGGCCGACCGGCTGTGGCGCCAGCCCTGGGGCTGCATCTGGGGCCCTCCCGGTACGGGCAAGACGACGGCCGTGGCGGACCTCATCGCGCGGGCGCTGCGCGCCTTCCCTGGCGAGCGCATCCTCGCGGTGGCGCCCACCAACCGCGCCGCGGACGAGTTGGTCCTCCGCGTCAGCGCGCTGCTGGAGCGCGAGCCCATCCCGCTGCGGCCCCTGGCGCGCAGCATCTTCCGGGGAGGCACCGGCGCGAGCGAGGCGCTGGTGAAGCTGCCCACCGTCACGCTGGAGGACACCAAGGGCGGCAAGCTGCGCGCCAGCATCGAGGAGCGGGAGCGGGAGCTCATCCTCCAGCGGGTGCGCGGCGGCCCCGCCCATGAGCTGGCCAGGCTCCAGGCGGAGCTGCGCGGGCTGCGCGGCAAGGTGAAGGACCCCACGCTCAAGGAAGTGGAGAAGGGGGACTGCCCGCTGGTGGTGGTCACCGTGCACCGCGCGTTGCGTCTGGTGTCGGAGCTGGAGGGGAAGCGGCACTTCGCGCGGCTGGTGGTGGACGAGGCCGGCATGGTGACGCGCGCGGCCACCGCGTTGATGGGGCCGTTGGCGGAGCGGGTGACGCTGGCGGGTGACCCGAAGCAGATTGGCCCGGTGAGCCGCGCCGCGGAGGGCGCGGGCAAGGGCACGCAGAAGTGGCTCCGCGGCAGCGGGCTGTCGCACCTGGAAGACGCGGTGAAGGACGCGGCGCGCGCGGACGTGTTGCTGCTGCGCACCCAGCACCGCATGCACCCTGACATCGCGAAGGTGGTGAGCCACTTCTGCTACGGCGGCGCGCTGGAGGATGGCGACGTCGTCAAGCAGCGCGCGGAGCGGCCCGCGCCGGTGGCCTCGTTCCCTTCGGTGCGCGCGGGCTGGGTGGTGCTGGACGGGCTCACGCGAGATTCAAAGCGCCTCACGCACGGACGCGGGGAGACGGGCTCCGGCTACCAGCGCGAGCTGTCCGCCAACCTCGCCGTGTCCCTGGCGCGCGAGGCGGTGCGCTCGGGCCTCAGCGTCCTGTGTGTCACGCCCTACCGCGCGCAGGCCGCGCTGCTGCGCCGGCTGGGCAACGCCGCGGGGCTGCGCGGGGACGTCTTCAGCGCGTCCACCATCCACCGCCAGCAGGGCACCCAGTACGACGTGGTGCTGGTGGACACCGTCGCCGGGGGCAGGCCCTTTCCGCCCCACACGCTGGTGCCCATGCTCAACGTGGCCGCCAGCCGCGCGAAGGACTACCTGCTGGTGCTGGCCTCCCGCGACGAGGCCCGCGCCGCCACCATTCCCCAGCGCTTCCTGGCGCTGCTGCCGCGCCTGCGCGTGCACCCCGGTGAGCCGCTGCGCCTGGAGCCGCTGCCCGTGCCGCAGCGCGCGCCGCCGCCGCCACCCCCGCCGGTGCCGGTGGACCTGGGCGCGGAAATCTCAGGCGCGCGGCCCGGCCAGCCCCTCTTCACGCACGAACAGGTGTCCCTCTTCGAGCGCCGCTTCGATGACGGGCACCACCTGGTGCGCGGCGTGGCCGGCAGCGGCAAGACGTACGTGCTGGCGCACTGGGTGGCGCGCTACCTGCTGGAGCACGCCGAGGCGCAGGTGCTGGTGTCCTTCTTCAACCGGGCGCTGGCCCCGCTGGTGGACAAGTTGTTGGTGGAGGCGCTGGCCCAGCGCGCGGGCCGCCTGCGGGTGCGCGAGCTGCGCGCGCGGGTGACGGTGCGGCACGTGGGCGCGCTGCGCCGTCATGCCCCCGCCTCCTTCGACGGCGTCTTCGTGGACGAGGCGCAGGACATGGACGCCAAGGCGCTGGCCATGCTCCACACGCTGGTGCGACCGGACACGCTGCCGGACGGGCGCGAGGTGCGCTGCTTCCAGCTCTTCATGGACGACTCGCAGAACGTCTATGGCCAGGTGCCCATCGACGCGCTCAAGGAGCAGCTCCCCGAAGGGCTGTCGTTCCGTGGCCGCACTCGCGTCCTCAAGGAGACGTTCCGCGCCACCCGCGACATCCTCGACGTGGCCTTCAACGTGGTGCTGGACCCGCTGCGCCAGCACCACGCCGCCGAGCCTGGCATGCGCGAATACATGAAGGTGGGTGAGCTGGCGCGCGAGGGGCTCGTCTGGCTTCCGGAGGAGACGCTGGAGGGCCTCTTCCGCGTGCAGTCCACCGAGCGCGGCGGCGTGCTGCCCCAGGTGCGCGGCTTCGCCTCCAGCGCCAGTGAGGCGCGGCAGGTGGCCCGGGAGGTGGCCCGCCTCATCCGCGAGGAGGGCGTCCACCCCAGCGACATCCTCGTGGTGGCCCCCGTCATGCCGTCCCAGTACACGGAGGCGCTCAAGCGCGCGGGCGTGCCCGCGGAGGCCTATGGCGGCAAGGGCGGGCGCAACGTGACGGACTTCCGCGTCAGCGGCGTGGACCACGTACGCGCCACCACGGTGTTCTCCTGCAAGGGGCACGAATGCCCCATTGTCTTCTTCGCGGGCCTGGACGCGCTGGACACCGCGGAGCAGTGGATGGCCGGTGCCCGCGAGCGCTCGGCCCGGGAGAACGAGCGCATCCGCCGCGCCATGTTCTACGTGGGGGCGACGCGCGCGATGAAGCGGCAGTACCTCACCGGGGTGAAGGGCGCGCGCTTCCTCCGCGTGGCCGCCACCTACGTGGAGACGCTGGGGGGGCTCACGCCGGTCGCGCCGCCTCCCGAGGGCGCCTCGGGGGCGGACGCGCGGTAGGTCCTCGCGGACCGTTATCGCGCCGCTGCCTTGCCCGCGGGCACCTGCACCCGGACGCCGGTGCGGCGCGCCGTCTGCAAGACGCTCACAGCCAGCTGCTTCACGTAGCGCTCCGTGAGGGCGATGCGCCGCGACTCCTCCTTGATGGGGTTCGGGTCCCCGGACGTCTCATGCTTGGGGTCGATGGCCAGGTCCACGCAGCCGTCCTTCGCTATCTTGGTGATTCGGCAATTGACGGCCATGGCGACGGTGACGCTGTTGGTGGGCGCGGGGGCGGTCTGCGTGGCGGTGACGGCGGCCTCGCTTTCGAGCGCCTGGGGAGCCTCCGCCGCGTAGGCCCGCTTGCCATCCCGTCGCTCCACCACGGTGTCCGTGCGCGGATCCACCAGGTAGGTGGAGCGCCGTTCGGGATTTCGGACGTCTTGCAGGGTGATGCGGACATAGGTGCCCGCGGGGATGTCCTTCGCGGGGTTCCAGTCCGGCGTGTTGCCGGTGTGCTGGCAGGCGGAGGCCAGCAGCAGACACGAGAGGGGGAGGAGGTACTTCTTCATGGGATGAACTCGCTCGATGGAGGGGAGGGGACTACTCGAAGAGGAGCACCTGCTGGACCCACGCGCTGGCGTGGCGCCGCGACCAGGCCTGCCGCTCGTCGCGCAGGGCCACGGCCGCGGGGACGCCTTCGCGAATCCGCGCCAGGACGGGCTCGAAGAAGGCGTGCGCCTCGTCGTCGGGAATCTCCTGCGTGGCGGCGAGGACGGCCCGCGCTCCGGATTCGATGAAGGCCAGCGGCAGTCCGAAGTTCTCATGCAGGTACGCGCTGGTGTGGCCCGCGTAGCAGGCCGCGAGCAGCACCACCGGCCGGCCTCGCAGCCGCTGTCCCTTCAAGTCTCCGGTGGTGAGCGCGAAGCGTCCGCCCGCGGCCTCCGGTGACAGCACGAGGACCGAGGCATCCGCCACCGACGGGTCGATGATGCCGTGCGCGTGGACCTGCACCTCGGTGGCGTCCCGCATGGCGGCGAGGACGCGCGGCGGCGTGGCCGCGGCGCCGCGGAGCAGGGTGAGCCCTTCGTCCGGGTCGCTGGCCGGGTTCCACGCGCGCAGCGCGGGCAGGTGCAGCGACGCGGGCGACAGCACGTCCGTCACGATGAGCCGCTGGGCCTTCGCTGGGGGCCGCGGCGTGCCGTGCGGGCCGCCCACCCGGTAGGACCAGGCGATGTCGGACGGCAGCAGCCCCGCGCGCCCCTGCACCGGCGGACGCGCGAGGACGTCCACGCTGGGGCAGGCGCGCAGGGCCTTCACCACCGCGGCGGGCACCAGGCCATCGACGCCCAGCAGCGGCGCCGTCCGGCCCGTGTCGTGGTGACCCAGGAGGCGTCCCTCCGCGTCCCGGGCCACGATGAAGGTCCGCTCGTCGTCCACCGTGACGCCCAGCACGCAGCGCTCCGGCGCGGGCATGGCGTGCTCCTCGGCGAAGAGGTCCAGCCCCCTTGCCAGCTCGCCCGTCCGGCCCGCGTCGAGGATGAGGGAGGTGTAGCTGTAGACACGCGCCTTGCGCGCGCTCACGTTCGCCGCCGGCAGCTTGGAGGCGTCGGCCAGCGCCTGCCGCAGCAGCGCCTGTCCCTGGCGCGCGTCCTGCTCCAGGTAGAAGCGTCCCTCGATGTGGCGCAGCAGCGCGAGGTCCCCCGCGTCCTGCGTGCCCGAGCCGCGCAGCGCCTCCAGTCCCTGCTCCAGCAGCCGCGCGTCCTCCGGCTTGCGGAAGGGCGTGCGGGCCAGGTCGGCCAGCAGGGCCAGCCGCGCCATGGAGGGCCGCTGGCTGCACTGAATGGCCCGGTCCAGCAGCTCCCTCGCCCCCGCGACGTCCAGCGCGCGGTGGTGCGCGAGCGCCAGGCTGGTGAGCGCCACCTCGGAGTCCGCGCAGCCCTCGGGCGTCTGGAGCAGCAGCTCCTCGACGTAGGCCCGCGCCAGCACCAGGTCTCCCTGCGTCCGGGCCACCTGGCCCAAATCCTGGAGCAGGTTCCGCTGAGAGCCCCACTCCCGGCTGTCGCGCGCGGCCCGCAGGGCGCCCAGGAAGCTGGCGCGTGCGTCGACGGGGCGGTGCAGCCGCGCCATCACCAGTCCCAGCTCCCGCTGCATCAACATGCAGCGGTACGCCTGCTTCCCGGAGGCCGTGCACGTCTTCACCGCGGCCTGGAGCCGCTCCCGCGCGTGCCGTGGGGCCTCCGACAGGGCGTCCGCCCGGGCCTGCCGCTCCTCGGCCAGCAGCGCGAACCACGGGTCCCTCGTCTCCAACGCGAGCGCCCGGTACTCGTCCGAAAGCTGGCGCGGGTCCGCGTAGGCGAGCGCGCCCAGCAGCAAGTCCTCCTGCCGGGCCTCGCGCAGCCGCGACAGGAAGGACTCCAGCGCGGGGCCCTTCACCTCGCCCCGGGTGAGGCGCGCGTACTCGCTGGCCAGGGGCGCGCGCGCGGAGAAGTCCCGCCGCGCGGTGCGGCGCACGGCGTCTTCCAGGTGCGTGCCGTCCTCCTTGCCGTCCAACACCACCGCCAGGGGGCGCAGGGACTCCACGCGCTCGGGCGAGGCCGCGGCGCGCAGGGCGTTGTAGAGGCACACGCGCGCCATGCCCGGAAGGGCCTCCGCCTGCGCGGTGGAGAGCGGCGCACCGCCTTCCACCATGCGCTGGCAGTCCTGGCGCATGCCCTTCCAGTCCCGCCGCTCCTGCTCCGCCGCGCTTCGCAGCGCCTGGGCGCGCTGGGCCGCCTCGTCGCTCCAGCCGCGCTCTCCGAGCTTCGCCACCTGCTCGAAGGACTCCGCGGCGCGCAGGGACAGGCCGAGCCGCTGGAGCGCCAGCGCCTGGTTCCAGAGCGCCTGGGCATGGCGAGGCCTGCGCTTCAGCGCGCGCTCCAGCAGGACGAGCGCCTTCTCCGGTTCATCCTGCTGGAGCGCCAGGGCCGCGCGGTCCGTGTCCAGGTCGGCGGAGGCGGGCAGCTTGTCGAGGAACGCGGACGCCTGGGCCAGGTCCCCGCGCAGCAGGAAGGCCGAGGCGATGCCCCGGTGGTCCGCCGCTTCCTCCAGCCGGGCCAGCTCGCGCAGCGCCAGGGCCTGGGGCCGGGCGCCCGTGCCGCTGCGCATCACCTGGTAGGGCCGGTGTCCGTCCGCGCCGGGATGGGTGAGGCGGACTTCCAGGGGCCGGGTGGCCGCCTCCGCCAGCCAGAGCTCGGGGGCGGAGCCCGTGGGCAGCGTCCGGGGCACCAGCACCAGCGCGGCCAGGCCCGCGGCCAGCGCGAGCGGCACCACCATCAGCCAGGACTTGTTCCGCCAGGGCGAAGGCGCGCCGAGCCGCTCCGGCCCGGGGCTGTTCAGCGCGTCGTCGGCGAGCAGCTCCAGGGCGAGCAGCTCCCTCATCCGCGACTCGCACGCCGCGCAGCGGGCCAGGTGGTGGCGGAAGTTCTCCGCGTCCGCGGGGAGCATCTCCCCGTCGACGAAGCGCTCCAGGTTGTCACAGACGCTGCTCATGATTCAGCCAGGCCTTCGTGCGAGGCGTCGTTGCCCCCCAACAGCTCGCGCAGCGCCTGCCGCGCCTCCGTGAGCCACCGGCCCACCGTCCCTTCCGTCGAGCGGAGTTGCTGGGCAATGGCCCTGTACCGCAACCCCGCGACGTGCAGCCGGTAGGCGTCCCGCAGGTGCGGCGGGCGCAGCTGGTCGATGGCCCGCTGGAACTCGTCGCGAGACACCCGCTCCCACCGCTCCCGGGGCGCCGCTTCGTCTGCGGCGTCCAGGTCCTGCACCAGGCGCAGCATGGGCGCGCCCATGACCTCGGTGCGCCGCCGCCGGCAGTGGTCCAGGAAGCGGTTGCTCATCGTGGTGCTCAACCAGACGCTCACCGCTCCCGCGTTCTCCGCCATCAGCTTGTCGAAGTGGCGGTAGGCACGCTCCAGCGTCTCCTGCACCAGGTCCTCCGGGTCGATGGCTCCACCCGAGCACAAGCGCCGGGCGATTCGCACCAATGCCGGCCGCCGTGCTCGCGCGAACGCGTCGAATTGACGGCGGTGCCCATCGCCCGGTCTGGCGAGGCCCTCTGTTGTGCTGCTCTCGTGTCGTTCCACCGGTGGGCTGCCCCCTGCGCACGGTGAGAACGGGCCGAGGGGATTCCCTTCGGTGAAATCGGACGGCGCGGTGCGTTATCGGATGGGTGTGGTGCGCGGAGGTCAGGCGGACCGCGGCGCTGTCAGGCGTCGCTCGCGCCAGGGCGGAGGGCGTTGACGGTCTCCAGGGTGGGCACCGGCACCTCCAGCCGGAGCCGCTGGGGGCCACCGACGTCGGCCATGAAGGACAGGCGCCCGCCGTAGCGCTCGAGCAGGCCGCCCACCACCTTGAGGCTGTCGTTGGCCAGCAGGCCCGCGAAGCGCTCGATGAGCGAGACGGCCTGGTCCGCCGGGAAGGACGGGTCGGCCACCTGCACCTTGAGCACCATGGACGCGGCCGACATGCCCACCTCCGCGTTCACGCCGTCCGGCGCTTCCCGGAAGGGCGCGTAGAGGCACGCCATCGTCTCACGGTGCCGCAGCAGGCCCTTGAGGTACGTCACCAGCTCCGCGTCGTCCCAGGGCTTGCTGATGAAGCGGCAGATTTCGCCCTCGTTCACGGAGGCCACCACGGACTTGAAGTCCGCATAGCCGGAGATGATGAGGCGCAGGGCCAGCGGATGGGTGCGTTTGAGGCGCTGGAGCAGCTCGCTGCCCGTCATTCCTGGCATCCGGAAATCCGTCAGGACGATGTCCGGGCTGAACCCTTCCAGCCGCTCCAGCGCCTCGTTGCCATTGAAGGCAATCTGGACCTCGAATCCCTCTCGCTTCAACAGTCGCTGCAGCGCGCGTGCGATGGGCTGCTCATCGTCGACCACCAGAACCTTGAACGCATCCATGACAACGTCGCTCCTCGGGCGCGCACTCTAGACCGGGCACCTCCGGAAAATCCCGGCATCTGGAAAATGAATGCCGGGTCATGTGCGCACCTGCGACAGGGTGGGTGTGATTGCTTCATCACATTGCGCCATGGGTTCATTTCATCGCCAGCAATGCACTCGCGCGTGGGGCTGCTGGCGGTGGGGCGGCTCCTGACGTATGGCGGGGGCCTCACACACGCCCGAAGGAGCCCGTCACTGTCCCAGGCAAGAAGGCCTTCATTCCTCCTGCCCTCCGTGCTGGCGCTGCTGAGCGCGTGTGGCGCGGAGCAGGACTCGGGACTGGCGCGGGTGCGCCGCACGGGGGAGCTGCGATGGGGCGCGGATGCGCAGGGTGGAGAGCCCTACGCCATGGAGGACCCGGACGCCCCCGGGGGCATGCGGGGCTTCGAGGTGGAGCTGGCGGAGGCCCTGGCGAGGGAGTTGGGTGTTCGGGCCCGGTTCGTCCAGAACGACTGGTCCAGCCTGGTCCCCTCGCTGGAGCGCGGCTCGTTCGACGTGGCGCTCAACGGCCTCGAAGTCACGCCGGCGCGCGCCGGGCGCATCCTCTTCACGCGGCCCTACTACGTCTTCAACCTGCGCTTGCTGGCGCGGCGGGGCGATGCGGCCGTCACCGGGCTGGAGGCGCTGAAGGCCCAGCGAGTGGGGACGCTGGCCAACTCCCTGGCGTGGGAGCTGCTCCAGCGCGGCGGCGTGGAGGCGGTGCCCTACGAGGGCGTGGAGGAGCCCTACATCGACCTGGAGCAGGGGCGGGTGCGCGCCGTGTTGATGGACGACCTCCTCGCGCAGCGCTACGGGCAGCCACGTCCAGGGCTCCGGGTGGTGGGCGACGTGGGTGAAGGCTACTACGCCATCGCCGTGCGGCCCGGTGAGGAGGACCTGCGGGAGGCGCTGGACACTGCGCTGGGGAACATCGCTCGCTCCGGCGAGCTGCGCGCCATCTTCCAGCGCTGGGGCATCGACAACGCCGAGCAGCAGCGCATGGTCGACTGGACGGACGCCCAGACGCGCGAGGTGCTGGCGCCCACGCGGACGGCGCGCATGGGCTGGGGACAGTGGGTGCTGTTCCTCCAGGCCGCGGGCGTGACGCTGCTGGTGTCCGTGGGCGCCATGGCGCTGGCCATTCCCCTGGGCGTGGGGCTGGCGCTGACGCGGCTGTACGGGCCTGGCTGGGCGGCGCGGCTGTCCACCGGCTACGTGGAGCTGCTTCGCGGCACGCCGGTGTTGCTTCAGCTCTACGTCCTCTACTACGGGCTGGCCGGAGTGCTCCGGTTGGACCCCCTCAGCGCGGCCATCCTCGGGCTGGAGTCCTTCGACGAGGGTGTGGTGCGCGTGGGCCCGGACACGCTGGCGCCGGGCGACGTCCGCGCGCAGGGCGAGAAGGTGCGCCGCATCCGCCGCCGCGTCGGCTTCGTCTTCCAGCAGTGGCACCTGTTCGCGCACCGCACGGCGCTGGGCAACGTGACGGAGGCCCCCATGCACGTGAAGGGCGTGGGCCGCCAGGAGGCCACCGAGCGGGGCCGGGCGCTGCTGGCGAAGGTCGGCCTGTCCCACCGCGAGGACGCGTATCCCTCCGAGCTCTCCGGCGGCGAGCAGCAGCGGGTGGCCATCGCCCGGGCCCTGGCCATGGAGCCGGAGGTGCTGTTGATGGACGAGCCCACCAGCGCGTTGGACCCGGAGCGGGTGGGGGCGCTGATTGACTTGTTGGAGCAGCTGCGCGCCGACGGCCTCACCCTGGTGGCGGTGACGCACGAGATGCGCTTCGCGCGCGAGCTGGCCTCGCGCGTGCTGGTGTTGCACGGCGGGCACATCATCGAAGAGGGCCCGCCCGCCCGGGTGCTCGCCCATCCACGCCACGAGCGCACGCGCGCCTTCCTGGGCCTGGGCCGCCTCCCCGCGCTGCGCACCCTGGGGGCCTGAGCGCCTCACTGGCACGGCGGCCCGCCCGCCGGGCATGCTGACGGACGGGCCGGGCAGAACCGGCGCGCCGGCGGTGTTCCTCGCCGCGTCCCGCGAAGGAGTGGCATGCGTCGAGAGGTCCAGTGGATGGAGTGGGGGCGGGGGCGAGGGCCTCGGGTGCTGCTGCTGCCCGGACTGGGCGCGCGTGGCTCCGGCTTCCAGGCGCTGGCCCACCAACTGTTGCCCTGGGCCCGTCCCATCCTGGTGGAGTACCCCGAAGGCGAGGCGGCGGCCTGCGGCGCGGGCGCGTTGGCGCGGCAGGTGCTGCGGGCCGTGGGGGACGTGGACGCGGTGGTGGCCAGCTCCTTCGGGGGCATGGTGGCCGCGCACCTGGCGGCGGCCGGCGCGGCGCGAGGCGTGGCCTTCCTGGGCGCATTCACCCGCACCGAGCACCTGGGCGTGCGCGGGCTCGCCATTGGGATGATGGGCCCCATTGCCCGGTGGGCCCGGCCGGGCGCGGTGGCGGCGGGGCTCGCGGCCTGGACGCCGGTGGCCTTCGCCCGGGTGCCCGAGGTCGTCCCCACCACGGCGCTGGAGCGCAGCTCCACGTGGCATCGCGCCCTGGCCATCCGGGGCGAGGCGCCCCCGCCGGAGCTGCGCAGGCTGCCCGTGTCCTGCGTCTGCATCCAGGGCACGCGGGACGTGCTGGTGCCTCCGTCCACGGTGGAGCGCCTGGCCGCGTCGCTACCGCCGGGAACGCCCCGTCACCTGCTGCGGGGCGCGGGGCATGTGCCCTACTTCACGCACCCGGAGGCGTGCGCCGGGCTCCTGCGGCCCTGGTTGGCGGCCCTGGACGCGGCGGCGCACCCCGAAGTGGAGACCAGCGCCGCCTGACGCGGCCCGGCAGGGGCGGTGCGGGGCCGGGTCGAGCCGAAAAGGGGGGATGTACGGATGGCGCGGGGCTCGCTACCTTTCGGGCGCCAATGCAGAACCGCCTCACGCGATTGCTCGTCACCCTCTTCGTTGTCTCCGCGATGCCCGCGCCCGCTGCTTCCGTGCAGGCGCCGTCGCCCTCCACCGTGCCGCCCTTTACCGTGCCGCTGCCCGCCGCGGTACCGGAGCCACCCGCCGCGACGCCGGCGTTGCCTGCGCCGCCGCCCGAAGTGGCGCGCAAGCACAAGGTGCTGCTGCTGGGGGACAGCCTCATCGCCACCGGCTTCGGGGAGTACCTTCAGGCCCAGTTGGATGCGCACCCGCGCATCCAGTCGGCCCGCCGCGCCAAGTCCTCCACGGGACTGGCGCGCCCGGACTTCTTCGACTGGATGGACGTGGGCCGCGAGGAGGTGGAGCGGCACCAGCCGGACGTCGTCGTCGTCATCCTCGGGGGCAACGACGGGCAGTCGCTCCAGGACACCCAGGGCGGCAAGGCCATCCGCTGGGGACAGGCGGAGTGGGAGGCCGCCTACCGCGAGCGCATCAATGACTTCCTGGCCGTGCTCTCCTCGCCCGGCCGGAAGATTGTCTGGCTGGAGCTGCCGACCACGGGGCTCAAGCGCTTCGAGCAGAAGCTGCGCATCATCCGCGCCCTCCAGCGAGAGGTCATCTCCTCCCGGCAGGACGCGGTGCACCTGGACACGCGCCCCTTCTTCACCGACGCGAAGGGGCGCGCGCTGCGTCAGGCCCGGGTGGATGGCTTCCGCAGGCCCATGCGCCTGCGCATGGCGGACGGCGTGCACTTCACCGTCGCTGGCGGCCGTTACTTCGCCAACAAGGTGTACCCCGAGGTGCTGGGCGTGCTGGGCCTGCTCCAGCAGGGGTAGCGGCGCGGCGAAGGCCGCGTCAGCGCGGGCTCAGGGCGGTGACGAGCCGCTCGGCCTGCTCGCGGATGTCGCGGTGGGTGCTCGCCTGGGCGCGCTGCGCGTGCGTGAGCGCCTGGGCCTTGTCGCTGTCGGCCAGGGCCAGCGCCAGGTTGAGGTGGACGCCCGCGTCATCCGGGTGGTGCTTCAAGGCCTCGGTGAGCACGGCGCGCGCGGCGGCGGCGCCACTGGGGCGCGACAGGTGCAGCACCGCCAGGTCATTGGCGGCGCCGGCCTCGGAGGGGTCCGAGGCCACGGCGGCCTCCAGCAGCTTCTGGGCCTCCGCGTCATCACCCAGCTTGCGGCGCACCTTGGCCAGCGCCACGCGCACGGGCACGGACTCCGGGGCCTTGGCCAGCGCCTCGCGGAGGATGCGGTCCGCCTCCTCGTCCTTGCCGGCCACGAAGGCGGAGATGCCGTGCAGGTAGATGGCGTCCGCGCTGTCGGGGAGCTGGAGGCGCAGCTCGATGGCGGCGCGCATCGCCGCTTCGGGCGCGCCGGCCATCAAGCACAGTGAGGCGAACTCCCGGAAGAGGGCCGTCTCCCGGGGGCTGCGCAGGATGGCTTGCCGGAGCGTGACGATGGCCGCGCCCACGTGCCCTTGAAGGAGCTGCACCCGCGCGGCGAGCTGGAGCGGCAGGTGCTCCGTCTTGCTGGCCTCCGCGGCTTCTTGATAGCGCCGTAGCGCCCGGTCCAGTTGCTTGTCACCCTGGAGCGCCATGCCCAGGTACGTCAGCGTCTGGGCGTTGCCGGGCTGCAGCGCCAGCGCGCGCTCCAGCGCCGGGATGGCGGCGGCGTACCGGTCATGCCCCAGCAGGGCGCGGCCGTGATTGATGACCTCGAAGAAGCCCGCCTTGGGCTGCGCGGCGAGCGCGGCCAGCAGGTCCAACTGGCGCGCATCACCCTTCTCCGCGTCCAGCCGGGCCAGGTGGCTCAGGGCCTCCGGGTGGGTGGGGTGCAGCGCCACCAGCCGCTGGAGCACCTCGCGGGCCGCCGTTTCGTCGTGCTGGGCCAGCCGCAACCGGGCCAGCCCCAGCAGCGCGCTGGCATCCTTCGGGTCCTGCTCAAGGGCGCGCTCGAACTCACGGGCCGCCTCCTTCAGCAGGCCCTGCTTCATGAGACGCGCGGCGGAGGATGCCAGTTTGGAGACGGCCATGAGCACCGATTCTAGCGGTGGGGACGTCAGGTGGGTACTTCTAGAAGACCGACTCCCAGGCATTCTTGATGCCGTTGCCCACGTCGCCCGCGAAGTCCGTCACGGCGTCCGCCGCGTTGGAGAAGACCTCGCCCGCGGCGTCGGCCACCGCGCCGCCCGCGTTGATGGCGCCGTCGACCACGTTCTCCAGCACTTCGCCACCGGCGGCGGCGGCCGTCTCACCCACGGCCCTCAGCACGTTGCCGGGGTTGACGGAGCCCTCGATTTCCACGCCCAGGCCCAGGCCCGCGGTGGCCTCCACGCCGACGTCGAACTCCAGGTTGCCGTTGTCGATGCCGATGTTGGCGTGCGCGTCGCCGCTGACACCCGCGCTGGCGCTGGCGGTGATGCTGCCGGACGCGAGCGTGTTGTCCTCGTGCTTCAGCTCGATGGAGCCCGTGAGGCTCGCCTGCGCACCCGCGAAGCCGGAGGCCGCGGCGTTGATGGACACGTTGCCGTCGGTGCCCACGTGCAGGTCCAGCTCGATGCTGCCCTCGGCGCCAATCCTGCCCAGCGCCTCCAGGTCCAGCTCGACGGAGTACTCCTCGCCGGCAATCTCGAACTCGACCGTCTTGGAAGCCCCGGCGCCCGCCTCGATGAGGTTGGCCTCGATGTCGATGTCGATGCTCACGTCGATGCCGGACAGGCCGATGTCCGCGTCCACCTGCGCATCCGCGGTGAACGTGGGGCCCTGGACGTGGGCGCGCGTGTCGATGCCACCGGGGCCGGTGCCGCTCACGTCGGTGCGGGCACCGCCGGCCGTGAAGCTGGACTGACCGCTCAGCGCGCTGTGCCGCGGCTGCTCCACCGAACCGGATGCGGAAGCCTGGGTGTCGACGCGCGGGCCGTTGCGTCCGCCCTGGGCCGGGGGCCGGGTGTCGCGAGCCGGCGGCGGCGGGGGCGGCGGCGGGAGCGGCTGCGGACGGTTGCCAATGCGGGGGGACATGAGGGCTCCGGCGAGATTCCAGGGCGCCCGGCAGGACGCCATCTGTACCCATTTTCCGTGATCCCATTCCCCAGTTGCTTGGCCCCTTTATTTTTTGAGAATCGAGGCCTGGATTTTTCTCGAACCAGGTGAGTCTTCGTCCTACTCCGCGCGCGAAGGTGGCCCATCGGGCGCTGAAGTAGGGCTCAGTGCGAGTGTGGGACCGGGTCGGGAGCGCCCGGGTGGGGCCTCAGCCGGCGGACGGCGCGCAGCAGGAGCTCCTCGTCCCGGGGGCTGGCCAGGAAGCCGCGTGCGCCGAGCTCGCGGGCCCGTTCAAAGTTCTCGTCATCGCTGCCGTGGACGATGAGGGCGCCCTCGATGTGGACCTCCCCGGCCAGC
This sequence comes from Myxococcus sp. SDU36, assembly GCF_030168875.1. Classification (NCBI taxonomy): domain Bacteria; kingdom Pseudomonadati; phylum Myxococcota; class Myxococcia; order Myxococcales; family Myxococcaceae; genus Myxococcus; species Myxococcus sp. SDU36. Next base: position 4,269,536 of record NZ_CP077414.1, on the reverse strand, counting down.
AGGCCCTCCATGGCCTGGAGGGGCGCGAGCACGACGTCCTCTGGCCCGGTGTGGAGCACCTCCAAGGGGGTGGCGGTGCGGGCCGGGAAGCCGTGCCTCGACAGCAGCCGGGAGATGAGCACCGCCGTGACGGGCGGCCAGCCGTAGAGCAGCAGGGGCCCCCCGGGCGCGAGCGTGGGGGGCGCGGGCGGCTCGGCGGGCGGCTTGATGCCATAGAGGTGGGCCAGCGCGCGGGTCAGCGCCGCGTCCGAGGCGATGTGCGCTTCGACGCGCGGCATGCCGGACACGGCGCGAACGGCGTCCACGGCCTCCAGCGACACGGGGGCGGGCAGCGCGACGTGGAGCACTTCCCGCTCGCCCTGGTCCAGCAGCACCTTTTCAACGCGCAGCGGGACGACCTGGTACTGGCGCGCCAGGCGAGCGGGGATGTGGTGCCGCAGCCCGGCGTCGGGTGGGCTGCGTTCCAGGTCCACCGCGTCCACGCCGAGCTGCTCGGAGAGTCCGCGAAGCACGTCGGCTTCGGAGCAGAGCCCCTCTCGCACCAGCGCCCGCCCGAGCGGGACATGCACCTCATGGTGATGCACCAGTCCCACCCGGAGCTGGGCGCGGTTGAGCACTCCCCGTTCCAGGAGAATCTCGCCGAGCGGACGTCGTGAGCCAGTCTCCATGAAGACATGAGGTCTTCACTCGACGCCCCGGCCGGCGAGAGGCGGCGGGCCGCGGGCTCGTCAGGTTGCCTGCCTTGCTGGCGGGGCTCAGCCGCGCGAGGCGAAGTGCTGCTCGTAGACCTCGGGCTTGAAGCCCACCAGGACGGCGTCGCCGGTGACGAGCACGGGACGCTTCACCAGCTTTCCGTCCGCGGCCAGCCACTCGACCAGCTCCGCGTCGCTGGCGGCATCCACCTTCGCCTTGCCGAGCGCGCGGTAGCTCTGGCCGCTGGTGTTGAGCCACTTGCGGACAGAGACACCGCTGCGGGCAATCCACTGCTTCAGCTCCGTCACGGTGGGCGGCAGGTCGACGATGGGGCGCACCTGGTGGGCCACACCTTGCTCCTGCAACCACTTCAGCGCCTTCTTGCAGGTGCCACAGCCCGAGTATGAGAGTACGAGGACGTCTTTCGCCATGCGCGCGCTTGTAACAGGGCACCCGCGCCCGTCCCAGCGGTGAGTCCCCGGGTCGTCCGGCCCCGGTTTGCGAGCCGTGAGCAGCGCGTGTTAGCGCCAAGGGACATGAAAGCCTTCCGCCGCTCGCGTTCGCTGTTCGCGCTTCCCGTGGTCCTGGTGCTTGTCGCCTGTTCGTCGGGGCCGGAGGACAGGCCCGCTCCCGGAGGCGACGCGGGCGTGACGGACGGCGGTGCGGACGCGGGCGGTGATGGTGACGCGGGCACGCCGGACAGCGGCACCGACGCGGGCACGCCGGACAGCGGCACCGACGCGGGCACGCCGGACGCGGGGCCGGACATCGAGGTCCCCGAGGATGGCGGCACGATTGTCAGGGGGACGTTGACGGGGCGGCTCACGGTGGGGGGCTCGCCGTACCGGGTGGTGGGCGATGCGAACGGGGTCGTCACCATCCCCCAGGGCCAGGTGTTGACGGTGGGGCCTGGCGTCATCCTGGACTTCCGGGGCCAGCCGGAGGTGACGGAGCGGGACGTGGATTCGGACGCCCCCGACAACGTGATGAACCACCAGGCGGGCCGCGTGGAGGTCCGCGTGTACGGCGCCATCCAGGTCCAGGGAACGGCGGAGGCGCCCGTGCTGCTGACGTCCACCAATCCCCGTGGCTGGTGGGGGATGAACTTCTACGGCGCCAATTCGGTGGGCTCGGGCGACCCGGTGTTCGAGCACATGATTTTCGAGAAGGTGCGCAAGAATCAGTACAACAGCGACCGCGATTGGACGCGTGGCGCGCTGTGGGTCTACTACCCGGGGCCGGTGACGATTACGGACTCGGTGTTCCGTGACAACGAGTCCTCCGCCAACTGCGGCGCGTTGGACCTGATGTTCACCGACGGCTCGCGGGTGGAGAACACCGTCTTCGAGAACAACCGCATCCGCGAAATCGACCGCTTCGCGCAGCCCGGCACCTCTTCGATGGCCGGCGGCGGGGCGGTGTGCATCACCCACGGGCGCAACACGGTGCTGCGCAACAACACGTTCCGGGGCAACTTCGTGGAGGCCTTCGGTGGCTCGCTGACGAGCGACCTCTGGGACCGGCCCATCCTCACGTGGCCGAACCCGCAGGGCATCTTCGACCTGGGCGGTGGCGCCGCCATCCACTACTTCCAGCCGGACAATGACCTGCTGGAGGGCAACGTGTTCGACGGCAACTTCATCCCGCTGGGCCCCGGCGCGGCCGTGCAGTTGGAGGACATCGGTGGCTCCCGGACCGTCATCATGCGAGGCAACCGCTTCGTGAACAACCGGGGTGGGGCCGGAGGCGTCATCACCTGCAACCGCGGCTCGAACACCGGCGAGCTGGTCATCACCCATGACAACGTCTTCACCGGCAACACGGTGAATGGACAGCCGGCCACGAACATGACGGGCGACTGCGGCGTGGTGGCGCAGTAGCGGTTCCTCACGGCCTGGCGAAGCGGACGCCCGCGCGGCTCAGCAGCGGGTCGTCCGCCAGTTGCCACAGCGCGACGGCGTGATTCTCCTGCCCGGTGCCTCCGAAGTGCAGGCCGAGCACGGCGTGCGTCTCCAGGTCCACGATGGGGGAGCCGGAGCTGCCTCCCAGCGTGGAGCAGTCATGGGAGAGCTGCTGCCGGGCCGCGTCCAGCGAGAGCAGCTCTCCCGGCTGGAGCCGCTTCACGCCGAAGGCGTCCTCGAAGATGCGCAGCAGCACCTCGGGCGGCGTCCGGCCGTGGTCCTTCATCGGGTAGCCCACGCAGTACAAGGCGCGGGAGTCCGCCGCGTCCGGTGCCTGGGTGGCGAGCCGCAGCGGCGCGGGACGCAGCACCGCTCCCGTGGGAGCGCCCAGGCGCAGCAGCGCCAGGTCATGCACGGTGTGAATCGCCGCGACACCCTGGATGGGGAAGGTGGCCTGGGCATCGCGTTGGTGCTCACCCAGCCAGTCCACCCGAGGCACCACGCCGAGCCGCAGCACCCACCTGTCCGTCGCCTGCCGACAGAAGTGCTGCGCGACGTGACGGTTGGTCATCACCAGCTCATCGGTCACCAGGAAGCCCGTGCCGAGCATGCCGCTTCCGGCCAGTTCGATGCGCCCGGTGGCGTCGATGGTCCGCTCGATGTCCTCGCGGTGCTGCTCCAGCACCTCCCACCCCACGGGCGGCGCACCGAAGCTGCCGTTCCGGATGGCGAGGGCAGGGCGCCCGAAGAAGGCGACGACCGTCTCCAGCGCCGTCCGCTCGGTGACGGACAGCGGTGTGTCCTCTCCTGAGTGCTCCAGCCGCGCGAGGACCTGGGCGCCCGTCGTGAGCAGGGCACGAAGTTCGTCGCGCAACGAGTCGACAGTCACCTGGCCGACGACGGAGGTGGGCACGCGCCAGGACGGTGGGAAGTGCGTGGCGACGAGCGCCTCCACGCCCTTGGGGCGCAGCGCCTCGCGGACCTTCGACAGGTCGCGGAGGGTGCGGCGTGCCCGGTGCAACGGCTCACGGCCTTGCGCGGTGGCGCTCATGGAGACGTCGTGCCTCACGGCGTCGGGCGGCCCGCCAGGGGTGCCGCTGGGAGAAGGGAGGTGTCGCAGATGGGCTGGACCGGTGCGTACTCGCGCCGTCCGCGCATGAGCGTGCAGGCCTGTCGCAGCAGGTCATCCATCCGGAGGGAGAAGAGATAGGCGCCGTCCGAGTCGAAGGACGCGACGCGCGTGCCTGCCGCATCGGCCGTCATCTCCAATCCGGAGGGGCCGCCATGATGCAACTCGGCCACGTGTCGACCATCGGCGGTCCGCCAGAAATGGAGCCTGCCCGACATGTCCGAGATACCGAAGCGCTCCTGTGCGTGATGGACCCGCACCTGGGTATTCGTGCTCAGGTTGATTCTGCGCACGAGCGCGCCCGTCTTCGGGTCGAAGAGGTGGATGGCGTTGTCCGTCACCGCGATGAGCCGGGAGGTATCTGGCGAGAAGGAGAGCGCCTTGACCTTCCCGTCGATGGCCGCCAGGGGCTGCCGCCGTCCGTTTGTGGCGTCGAAGAGGTAGGCCTGCCCCATCCAGTAGACGTCGGGGTGGTTGGCCACCGCGAAGTACTTCGAGTCCGGTGAGAACGCGGTGACGGCGGTTCCCTGGCTCGTAGGCAGCGGTGCCAGCCGCTTCCCCGTGGCGCTCTCCCAGAGGGCGGAGGACTCGGGCACGTTGGAGAGGGTGACGAAGCGCTCGCCATTTGGGGAGAACGAGGCGCCGTGTGACGTCATCGGCGATGTGGCCAGGGGCGCTTCGTGCGTGAGCCGGCAGGCCTCGGTGGAGCCCAGGTAGACGGCGCGGGAATCCTCGATGGCGAAGTGCTTGCCGTCTGGGGAGAACTCGACGCGGGCGCTTGGTGAGAACGTCTTCGTTGTCTGGCATCCGTCCTCGCCAGTCGCCCCATCCCGCCGGAGGTGAGCGCGAGTGCGCGGCGAGGCCACGGCGCGCTCGGTGGCGTGCTGCCAGTGCCAGTGGGCAGGAAGCGAGGTCAGGTGGATGCCTGCTTCGATGGGCGGCGGCTGAGAACGCGGTCCACGCGCCGCGTGGTTCACATCCCAGAACTGGACCTTCACGCCACAGCGGACGGCGAGGAACTGACCGTCGCGTGAAAAGGCGCCCTCCAGCGGCGGATGCATGCCGGTGACGTCACAGTCTCCCAGCACCGCCGTGGTGGCCGTCCGCCTGTCGACGAGCGAGAGCTGGCCGCTTTGTGGCTCCCGCACCACCATCCAGCGCAGGTCCCCGGACACGGCGAAGCCGCCCGGCACGTATTCGTCCCAGGTGGTGATATCGAGGCTCATTCGCGTCAGGCCGGGATCGGCCTGGACGAGCAGCGAGCGTCCATCCGGCGCGACCAGGGCGCGTTCCGCCCGATAGTCCAGGGGCCCCTTGCGGAACATCCAGCGCTGGGTGGCCTGGGGAAACCGGATGTAGGGGTGCGCGCCGGAGAGCGCATCGGCGAACTCGGCGACGCGGCGTCCATTTTCGAAGATGCGTCCGAAGAGCGGGTTGGGCGTCCATCGGGGTCGCCTCCGCGGGAGCTCCGCGCGGCCCTGGGCTGCGCCGGGGGCTTTGTCACAGAGGCGAACGGCGAGCGCCGCGGAGAAGACGTCGTCGAAGGCCCAGAGGCTGCATTCGTCGTCGAAGGACGGCATGAGCGCGTGCCCTTCGAGTTTCGTCAGGGTGCGCAAGTCCCTGCCCGAGGGCACGTCTATCAAGTGGAGGCTCACGTCTCCGCGCCGATCGCCGAGCACCGCCAGCTTGCTCGAAGGGGAGAAGGCGACCGAAGGGCCCGGGTCATGCGTGGTGATGCACCGGATACGGCGCGCCTCGGAGGTCAGGTCGTAGAGGCACGTCGTCTCTTCACCGCCCACCCAGGCGTAACGCGCGTCGCCCGACAACACGGCTTGGGTACAGGGCTCCTGGAAGGTCAGCTCGCGCAGCTTCTGGCCGGTGTTCGCGTCCCAGAGCTTCACCGTGCGGTCGAGGCCGGCGGACAACACGCGGTCGCCGCGCTCCGAGAACGAGATGGCGGTGACCTGGCCCTGGTGGGCTTCCGGGAGGGAGGGCACGGAGCCCGAAGCGTTCCACCGCAACAGGGCACCCTGGCGGCTCCCCAGCCAGAGCGTTCCATCTCCAGGTGAGAAGCCAAAGGCGTGGGTGTCCACGCCTGAAACGTCGGCGTGCAGCGAACGCATGCACTCCATCGGCGCGCCTTCCGGGCACAGGTCGACGGACTCGAACTCGCGCAGCAGGCGGGCGGTGCGGACGTCCCAGAGCCGGCTGACGAACCGCATGGACGGAGACAGCACGATGCCGCGAGTGACGAGATGCCGTGAGTCCGGCGAGAACGCGCCGACGGTGCGCGCCTCGAGCTCCGTGGACAAGGGCGCGGAGTAGAGGAACGCGATGATGGACTCGGTCAGCGCTTCCGTCACTTCATCCTGGGCCGCGTCCAGGCCTTCCTGGGGGCTTCCCGCGAGCTGGATGGCCCGGGTAAGTGCCTCCACCTCGCGCCCGGGGCTGCGCGACAGGCTCACCACGGCGTCGGCTTCGGAGATGCGCAGTTGCTGGGAGAGCCGTTTCGAGGTCGCTGCCTCGGCGGCCACGGCAAGCTCGGCGGCATCCTTCGCTTCCACGGCCTGTTTCTCGGATGCCACCGCCCGGAAGTAGAACCCGCTCACGCCCAGCAGGGCGCTGACGGAGGCGCCCAGGGCGAGCCACAGGTTTCGTCGTGCCCGTCCTTGCCGCCGCCGCGCTGCTTCCTGGCCGCGCAGGACGTACCGTTGGGCCAGCGCGCTCGTCTGGTGCGCATGGAGGGCGAGCATCGCCTGCGCGCGGGTGAGCGCCTCGCCTCGCGGCAGCCGGTGCTCGGCTTCCTGGCGCTGCCGGGCGCGCTCCGCTTCCCACCACCGCTCCGCGTCGGCCTGCACGGCTTCGTGCCAGCGCCGGAAGGCCCGGTCCTCGGTGCGCAGCTTCACGAAGCGTTGCCAGTGCGTGAGGAGCGCGTCGTGAATCAGCTCCACCGTCTCTCGCTGCTGATGGCCATCCTGGGCTGTCACCAGGAGCCGCCCGTTGACGAGCACCTGGAGCACCGCGTCCACCTCGGCCTGCTCACCCAGCCGCCCGCGCAGCACCTCCAGCGGCACCCGGCGTCCCTTGTCCTCCAGGCCGCTGTCCGCCTCACCCAACTGCACCAGCTCCAGCAGCAGCCGGTCCGCCAGGCGGCGCTCCGAGGGCGTCAGCGGTTCGTAGACACTGTCCGCCCAGCGCGCCAGTGCGCCGAGCAGCCCCGCGCTGGCGTTGAAGGCCTCCAGGGTCATCGCGCCATCCCGCGACGCCTGCCATAGCTGCGTCAGCGCGACCTCCAGCAACGGGAGCACGGTGACGCGTGCGCCCGCGCCGGACTCCACGCGGAACTCCTCCTGCGCGGCCAGGGCGATGGAGTCCACCACCTCGGGCGGGTCGAAGCGCAGGCCCACCTCCCGGGCCGGACCGGAGATGATTTCCCGAAGCTCCGAGGGCGTCAGCACCGACGGCACCTGCACCCGGTGCTCACCGAGCAAGGAGCGCAGCCTGGGCGCGCGCTCCGACAGCACCGCGTCGAACCCCTCGCGCAGCGCCACCACGCACGTCACTGGCAACGACGCGTCAGCGAGCGCGGAGAGCTGCTGGAGGAAGCGTTGATGCCGCGCCAGCTCCGCGCTGCTTCCCCGAAGGAGCACGTCCTCCAGCTGATCGATGACCAGCACCAGCCGCTTCCCTGGCTCCGGATTCGCGGCCCGCCACGCCTGGACGCGCCCCACCAACTCCTCTCCAGCGGGCAGGCCCGCGCCAGCCAGCGCGGCGAACGGCTCCAGGCCCGGGCGCAGGGCCCGGACGTCCCAGTGCTGGCTGCCCGGAATGGACGCTCCATTCCGCAGCGCGGGAATCAGCCCCGCGTGGAGCAGCGACGACTTGCCACTGCCCGACGGGCCGGAGACCTCCACGAACCGGGGCAGCTTCGCGAGCAGCGGCAGCAGCTGTTCGTCCAGCACCCGCCCGCGTCCCTTCCAGAACCGGGCGTCCGATTCTCGGAACGACGCCAGGTCCCGGTAGGGGCAGTCCTCGGAAGCACGCAGCGCCGGACAGCGCGCGAGCAGCTGCTCCGTGGGCGTCGCATACGCCTCCCGCGCCTCCGAAACCGCGGCTTTGAAGCGCACCACGCCCACCACGCGCCGCGTCTGCTCATCGAAGAGGGGACTGCCGCTGAAGCCCTCCCGGATGTCCGAGCCGTGCAGCAGCAGCTTGCGGAAGTCGCCGTCCCCCGTCGCGTAGCCGATGGTGCCGCGGGCCCAGGTGCCCGTGTCATCGAAGCCCCGTGGAAATCCGAACGTGGCGAAGCGATGGTCCGCGCTCCGCTCCGCGCTGCCCAGGGGGAGCGGCGTGGAGGGCCCTCGGAGCGGGCGCGTCAGCTCCAGCACAGCGAGGTCCGCCACCTCCGTCGGGCTCGATGCGTCGAGCCGCAGCCGCGCCGAGGCCTTCTCGTGGCTCCGCAGGACCTCCAGGCAGATGGCGTCGCGCTCGGCGTCGCCGAGCGTGTCGAGCACGTGCCAGCACGTCACCACCAGGCGCTCGGTGACGAAGAACCCTGTTCCGAGCACGCGCTGCCGATCCCTGCTCAACACGCGAACGACGCCTTCTCGGAGGTCACTGCCTTTCATGATGTGCGCGAAACTAGCACGCGCACCCAGCGCTGATTCCAGGCGCGCTCAGGAGGTGGATTCCGTCTCCGTGAGCGCTTCCACGACACGGCGGGCGGCCCGCCCCAGGGTGGTGCCCGCGCGGTGGTGGAGCTGGGGATGGAACGCGTGGGTGGCGTCGCCCGCCAGCTTCAGGGCCTTCAGCTCGCCCCGGCGCAGCTCGCGGGCGGCCATGTATTCGGGCAGCCACCCGAAGCCCAGGCCCTCCATGATGGCGGCCTTCTTCGCCGCGAAGTCATTGAGGTGCACCGTGGAGCGCGTCTCCAGCGCGCCGGTGCTGAGCTGAAGCCGCGGGTCCGAGCCGCGCACCGTGAGCACCAGGTGTTCGGCCAGGTCCTCGTCCTTCAACGGTCCCCGCCGCCGGGCCAGGGGATGTCCCCGGTGGGCCACCAGGATGGCCTTGAGCTCCGGCAGGCGGTATGTGCGCAAGCCCGGCACGGTGGGCGGCAGCAGCGTCACCATCAGGTCCGCCTCCTCGCGCGCGAAGGCCGCCTCCACGCCGGAGAGGAACTCCGCGGAGACGTGGAAGCGGGTGCTGGCGCCCTCGGCGCGCAGCTCCTTCACCACGCGCAGCAAGGGCTCGGCGGGGAAGATGCCGTCGAAGACGATGCGCAGCGCGGGCTCCCAGCCGGCGCGAATCTCCGCGCACGCGGCCTCCAGCTCGCGCTCGGCGACCAGCAGCTTGCGGCAGTGCTCCAGAATCCGTTCCCCGGCGGGCGTCAACCGGGTGCGGTAGCCGCGCCGGTCGAGCAGCGTCAGCTCCGTCTGCGCCTCGAGCGTGCGCAGCGCGTACATCACCGCCGTGTGTCCCTTGCGCAGGGCCTCCGCCGCGGCGGTGAAGGTGCCGTGGCGGGCAAGCGCGTCCAGGGCGCGGGCCTGCTCCAACGTGACGTTCATGCCCGACATTGTGCAATTTTCAGACAGGCCCGGGCACTTCTTTGGGGAGGGCCCCCATGGCTTGCTCATGCTCGGGGTTCGCGGGACCTGGAACGTCTAATCCGGAGTAGCCGGGTTTGTGTTTCACGCGCAGTCTCAAGTGACGCGGTGCCAACACGCCGCGTCACGTATTTCCCTCTCAGGGACGCCGTCGTTCGGGATTCTCAACGCCTGCTGGCTGCGTAGAGTGCGGGCGGAGATTTTCATCCCGAGGAGTCGCCCATGGTTCGTGGTTGGCAGCGGTGGAGCGCGTGCGGAGTCCTGGGTGGCTGGGCGCTGCTGAGTCTTCCCGGGGCCGCGCTCGCGAAGGCACCTCCGTTGCAACAGGTCACCAGTTGGGTGCACCAGTCCGGCAGCCCGCAGGACGAACTGGCACAGGCGGTCACCACCTCGGGCGACGCCGTCTATACGGCGGGCTACACCAGCGGGCGGCTCGGCGCGGACCCCTCGGCGGGGGGGCAGGACGCCTACGTATCGAAGTACGACGCCGCGGGCGCGCTGCTGTGGACGCGGCAGCTGGGGACGTCCGCGAATGACCGTGCGCTCGCGGTGTCCGCGGACGAGGCTGGCAACGTCTACGTCGCGGGCTACACGTGGGGCAGCTTCAGCTTCTACGAGAACGCCGGCGGCACGGACTTGTTCATGGCGAAGTACGACGCGAAGGGCGTCTTCCAGTGGGTCCGGCAGTTCGGCACCGCCACGGATGACTACGCCACGGGCATCGCCGCCACGCGGCTGGCGTCACAAGACGCCGTCTTCGTCAGCGGCTACTCGCTGGGGCGCTTCGATGGCTCGGCCCCGCAGGGCAACTACGACGTGGTGGTGGCCAAGTTCGACACGGGCGGCAATCCCTATTGGCTGCGGCAGTTCGGCTCCGCGCGCAGTGACGTGGCGCTGGGCGTGGCCGTGAGCCGCGACGAGGACGTCTACGTCACCGGCTACACCTTCGGCAGCCTCGACGGCGTGACGAACCCGGGCAACACGGTGGACCTGTTCCTGACGAAGTACAACGTCCTGGGTGAGCCGCGGTGGGTTCGCCAGCTCGGCTCCTCTCATGACGAGTTCGGCACCGGCGTCGCGGTGGCGGACGATGGCGGCGTCTACGTGTCGGGCTACACGTCGGGCGCGCTGGAGGGAAACGTCCGCCTGGGGGCCTATGACGCCGTGCTGGTGAAGTACGACACCGAAGGCCATTGGCATTGGACGCGGCAGCTTGGCACGGCGACCACCGACTACGCGCAGTCGGTGGCGGTGGGCAAGGAGGGCCGTGTCTACCTGGCGGGATTCACCTCCGGCGCCATGGGCGGCGAGCCGTCGCTCGGGAGCACCGACATGTTCCTGGCCAGCTACGACAGCCACGGCACATGGCTGGATTTCCGGCAGGTGGGCTCCGCGTCGGCGGACCGGGGCCAGGGCGTGGCCACCTCGCGGGACGGCGCCGTCTATCTGGTGGGCTACACCTTGGGGCAGGCGTCCAGCTTCCCCAGCGCGGGTGGCTACGACGCGGTGCTGTACCGCTTCCTGGATGGCGCCACGTCGCCGGATGAGCCCGGGCCGTGGGAGCCCCGAGGGGACTCCAAGGGCCTCTGACAAGCCGTTCGCCGTCCAGCACGGGACACCGCGCGCGGGCCCTGGGCCAACGCGCGCGCCGCCGCGCTACGCTTCCGTCATGAGCCAGCAGGACGACGGCGCGGCGACGGCCCGTTACAAACAAGCGGCCGCGGAATGGGCGGTGGACGGCTTCCTCCAGCCGGGCATGGTGGTGGGGCTGGGGACGGGCAGCACCGCGGCCTTCGCCGTCCAGCGGTTGGCCGCGCTGCGCGCGCAGGGGCGGCTGTTGGACGTGGTGGGCGTGCCCACCTCCCGCGCCACGGAGGCGCTGGCGCGCTCCTGGGGCGTGCCCGTGACGACGCTGGACGCGCACCCCGTGCTGGACGTCACCATCGACGGCGCGGACGAAGTGGCGCCGGACCTGTCCCTCATCAAGGGCGGAGGTGGCGCGCTGCTGCGCGAGAAGATCGTCGCGCAAGCAAGCCAGCGCGTCGTCATCGTGGTGGACACGGGAAAGCTGTCCCCCGTGCTGGGCACGCACGGGCCGGTACCGGTGGAGGTGCTGGCGTTCGGTTGGCGCTCTCAGGCGCGGTTCCTCGAGTCGCTCGGCGCGCGCGTCTCCGTCCGGCACGCCGCCGGCGGCGAGCCCTTCCTCACGGACCAGGGCAACCTCGTGCTCGACTGTGCCTTCGGTCCCATGGACGCGCCCGCGTCGCTGGCCGCGAGCCTGGGCGCGCGCGCGGGAATCCTGGGCCACGGTTTGTTCCTCAACCTCACCACGGACCTGGTGGTGGCCGGGCCGAACGGCGTGGAGCGCCGCGCGCGGTGAAGTCAACTCGGTGTGCCCGCAGACCCGGAGTCCTCCCGCACCCAGAAGGCAAACAGCGTCAACGTAGGTGGTTGTGTGGCCAGTATTTTATGTATTCCTTGCATTCACCGCTACGCGGCGCCAATCCCAGCGCAATTCCCGCAGCTTGCCTGGACGTCCAGGGGCTTTGAAGCGCCGCGCTAGAATCGTGACGGACCGTGTTGGTGAAGCGGTTAGAATCGTCCGCCAGCCAGCACTTCAGAGGGGGCCCATCTGGGAGTGGCTGGTTCGAGGGTGCCTTGCGTATGCGACTCTTCCGTTTCTCCGTTTCCGCGGCCTTGCTGTTGTCAGCGGCGTCGTGCTCTCCCGGCAAGGCCTCGTCAGGGACACCTCCTGAAGTCGACGAGGCCTCGGCGACGCGTGTGCGGCGCATGACGCGCGCGGAGTACGACAACAGCGTCAACGCCATCTTCCCCACGACGGTGCCGCTGGTGATGACGTACGCCTTCGCGCCGGAGGACACCATCCTCGGGTTCTCCACCCACGACCGGCTGCAGGTCACGTCCCTGCTGGCGGATCAGATTGACGTGGCCGCCAACAACCTCGCCGAGTACGGCAAGGTTCAGCTGCGCGAGGACTGGACGTGCGCGGCGGACGTGCCGGAGCTGGAGTGCGCGGAGAAGTTCATCCGCGGCATCGCCACGCGCACCAACCGCCGGCCCGTCACCGATGACGAGGTCGCCGACTTCCTGGTGCTGTGGCAGGAGGCGCGCAAGGGGACGGACCCGGCCACCTCGGCGCGCGTCGTGCTCCAGGGCATCTTCTCCTCGGCGTCCTTCCTGTACCGCACCGAGCTGGGCGCGGAGGGCGCGGGCGCCAACCAGGTGGTGCGGCTGACGCCGTATGAGGTCGCCACCGCGCTGGCCTTCACCATCACCGCGGGCCCCGCCGACGCGGCGCTGATGGCGGCGGCGGAGGCGGGCCAGCTTGATTCTCCGGACGAGCGCGAGAAGCACGCCCGCCGGCTGCTGGCCACGCCCGCGGCGCAGAGGCACTTGTTCCGCTTCGTCGAGGAGTGGATGGGCCTCACGGGCCAGGCCAACCTCACCAAGAACAACCAGGTGTTCCCGGCCTTCAGCGAGGCCTTCAAGGCCTCCAGCAAGGCGGAGACGCGGGACTTCATCAACCACATCCTGAAGGAGCGCAACGGCTCCGTCCGCGAGCTGCTCAACGCCGACTACACCTACGCCGACGCGCGCATGGCGTACTTCTACGGCTCCCAGCCCACCACGCCGGACGGTACGCCGGGCCGGCTGCCGCTGCCGCCCGAGCGCGCGGGCATCCTCACCCACGCCAGCGTGCTGGCCACCTACGCGCTCTTCGACTCCAGCTCGCCCATCCGCCGCGGCAAGTTCATCCTGCACCGCCTGCTGTGCCGCGAGGTGCCGCCGCCGCCGGCCACCATCTCCATCATCCCGCCGGAGCCGGTGCTGGACCGCACCACGCGTGAGCGCTTCGCCGCCCACACCAACAACCCGACCTGCGCGAGCTGCCACCGGACCCTGGACCCCATCGGCTTCGGCTTCGAGGACTTCGACGGCCTGGGCAAGCACCGCACGGAGGAGAACGGCCTGGCGGTGGATGCCTCCGGCTCCGTGGAGCTCGCCAATGGCACCGTCCCCTTCACGGGCGCCGCGGCGCTGGCCCGCGTGCTGGCGACCAGCGATGACGTGGGGGACTGCGTGCCGCTCCAGCTCTTCCGCTTCGCCATGGGACGTGACGAGTCCCCCGTCGACGAGCACATGCTGGCCGACATGCGGTCCATGTTCCGGGCCAACCCGGAGTGGCGGCTGGGTGATGCGCTCGTCGGCCTCGTGCGCTCCCCCTATTTCGTCCACCGGCGTACCTCTTCCCCCGAGTAGCCCCATGCTCCGCGAACTTTCCCGACGCTCCCTGCTCCAGGCGCTGGCCGGCTCGACGGCGGCGCTCCCCCTGGCCAACCTGCTCGGCACCACGGACGCCTACGCCCAGGGCACCGCGCCGCCGCTGCGCTTCGTGGCCCTGTTCACCTCTCACGGCTGCCTTCCGGAGTTCTGGAATCCCCAGGGCTCGGAGTCGAACTTCACGCTCGACTTCCCCAACTCCATGCTCGCGCCGCTCCAGCCGCACCGGGACAAGCTCCTGGTGCTGGACGGCCTGGACTACCAGGTCCTCTACGAGCAGGGCCTGACGGGCCATGAAGGCGGCCCGGTGACGTTCCTCACCGGCAGCAAGGTGAACACCGGCAGCGGGGACCACCTGCCGGAGAGCGCCTCGCTGGACCAGGTGCTGGGCAACCACATCGGCGGTAGCACGCGCTTCCGCTCTTTGCAGCTCAACGCCTGGGAGCAGTTCGGCGGCCAGCACGTCTACAACAGCATCAGCTTCACGGCGAACGGCTCGCGCGTCCCCTTCGAGCGCGACCCGGCCAACGTGTACCGGCGCCTCTTCGGCGACGCGCCCACGCCGTCCGCGGACCCGGCGGAGGTGGAGCGCAACCGGGCGCGCCGCAAGAGCCTGCTGGACTTCCTGGTGAAGGACGCCACGCGCCTGCGCAACCGCCTGGCGGGCGCCGAGCGCCAGAAGCTGGAGACGCACCTGGAGGCGCTGCGCGACATCGAGCGGCGGCTGGGGGCGCTGGCCATGGACCCGACGCCGCTCCCCAAGCAGCAGTCCGGCGAGGCCGCTTGCGCTGGCGGCGCCGCGCCGCCGTCCTACGGCCTGGGCGGCCTGGGCAACCTCAACAACATGCCGGCGCTGACGCGGCTGCACATGGACCTCATCGCGCGCGCCTTCGCGTGTGATTTGACACGCGTCGTCACCATGACGATTCCGGGGCCGTCCATGCCCTGGCTGGGCATCCACGAGGACACCCACAACGACCTCGCCCACCTGCTCGACGTACAGGAGGAGCCCCGGCGGTCCACCATCCGCGGGAAGATGGTGCAGGTGCAGCGGTGGTACGCCGAGCAGCTCGCCTACCTGATGACGCAGCTGGCCGCCATCCCGGAGGGCAGCGGCACCGCGCTGGACAACACGCTCATCTACTGGGGCAACGAGCTGGGCGACGCGTCCGGCCACATGAACGTGCGCGTCCCCACCGTGCTCGCGGGCGGGGCGGGTGGCCGCTTCCGCATGGGCCGCTTCCTGCGCGTGCGCGCCGCGGGCTCCAACCCGCTGGGCGGCTGGACGGGCCCCGGCACGCCGCTGAATGGCGCCGTGGCGCACAACAAGCTGCTGGTCTCCATTGCCCAGGCCTTCGGCGTGAATGTGAATACGTTCGGCCACCCCGACTACACGGGGGGGCTGCCGGGCCTCACCTGAGCGGCGCTCGGGCTTGAAGTCGGGCCCCGGTGGAAGCGGTGTGCTTCCGCCGGGGCCTTCGTGTTGCTTCAGGGCGCCGCGGTGGTGGGCTGGGGGGCCTCGCCCCGCCAGCGGCGCAGCAGCTCGCTGGCGCTGCCTCCGCGTTCCAACTGGGCGTGAGTCACGGCGTTGGACGCGTCCAGGTGGATGACGAAGGCCAGCGTCGGCTCGCCGCGCAGGTGGTAGCGCAGGTCGGCGATGCGCACCCTCCGGCCACCGTCCTCGAGCGGCTCCCACTGCACGAGCGGGAAGCGGGCCCAGGCGAGCGCCTCGCGCACCGTCGGCACGGCCCGCACGTCCTCCGGCAACGTGCTTGCGAAAGCCTCCGCGCGCCGGGCCTCGGCGGGCGGGCCCAGCAGCGAGACTGCTCCGGCGGCGAAGACGTCGCCTTGCAGCGTGGCCACGTAGCGCCACGTGCTCACGGAGAAGGGCTGGGGAAAGACGCGCACGGCCTGCGCGGCGGGGTAGGCCGCCTCCACCCGCTGCGTCAGCACGGCCCAGGTGGCCACGCGGAAGCCCACGTACGCGGCGGAGCACGCCGCGCTCCACAGCAGCGTCCGCCGCCAGGCCGCGCGCCGGCGCCAGGCCAGGACCGCGCCGGCGAGCAGGGGCAGCGTCACCCAGGGGTCCACCACCATCGTCCAGTCCAGGCTCAGGCGGCTGTCGGAGAAGGGCAGCAGCAGCCGCGTCCCCCAGCCCGTCCACAAGTCGGGCAGCAGGTGCGCGAAGACGACGGAGGCCAGGCTGGTGAGGAACACGGGCGCCAGCCGCGCGCCGCGGAAGCAGGCGCGGGCGGCCAGCGTGGCGGTGAGCGCCACCAGCGGCGCGGCGATGAGCGCGTGGGACAGCCCCCGGTGGGCCTGGAGCGCCACCGTCACCGCGTCACCGCGCGCCAGCAGGGTGTCCAGGTCCGGCAGCTCCGCGGCGAGCACCGACGCCACCAGCACCGCGCGGTCCGTGGGGGAGGCGCGCTCCGGGGCGCCGGGGCGCACGTCGGGCCCGCGCATGGCGCCAATGGCGAGCCCGAGCAGTCCGTGGGTGAGGTTGTCCATGACGTGGCTTCGTCTACCGCCCCGCGGGCCGCGTGGCCAGCGGCGGGGGAGGCGCCACTCGCCCGGCCCCTGAAACGGCGAAGCGGGACGCCAGCAATCCTCTGGCGTCCCGCTCCAGGTGTGGCGTCACCGGGCCAGGCCCGGCGTCAGACGGTGGCTACCCGCCCAGCGCGCCGTTGATGAGCGGCGCGACAATCTGCATGCCCGGGTCCTCGGCGTTGTAGCCGTTGGCGGGCTCGTAGATGCGGATGCGCTGGTTGCCGTTGATCCACCGCGACAGGAACGTGTCCATGCCCACGAACTCGCTGTAGCACTTGTACGTCTGGCTCCACGGGAACTCGAGGTACTCGTACCAGTGGCGCTTCTTCTCCATCTGCTGGCAGGCGTGCGCGCCGATGAAGGTGATGATGGTGCTGCAGTGGCTGGAGTTGATGGCGCGCTCGTGCGGGATGAAGTAGCTGAAGTTGTTGTACTTGTTCAGCTCGGTGACCAGCGCGTCCTGGTCCTGCTTCCAGTAGCCAAGCACGGACTCCTTGTCGTTGGGCGCGTGGAAGCGCTCATAGGAGAAGCGCGAATAGTTGTAGTCGCGCGAGTAGCCCGTGTAGGCCAGCTGGTCGTTGGGGAACTCCTGCGCCACCATGCGGTTGATGGTGCCGAAGTCGCTCTGGCTGAACGTGCCCGGCAGCAGCGAGAAGACGGAGTTCAGGTTCCACGACTGGCGAATCTTCTCGTGCAGCGCGCGCGAGCGGAAGTTCGCGTTGGGCGCCAGGAAGATGGGGCCGGAGTCGTTGAGCAGGTAGCCCTGCGCCGGGTTGATGGCCTTGCGCACGAAGTAGTAGCCGGCCGCCGTCGCCGTGCCACCCGCGCTGTAGCCCGTCATCAGCATCTTCTGGACGTTGGGGAACTGCGTCTTCGCGTAGTTCGCCACCGCCAGCGTGTTGGCGTAGCCGTTGTGGTGCCACGTCAGCGGCGGGTTCTGCCCCGTCGAATCGACGTAGGTGGCCGCGTTGTTGCCCACGTGCACGTCACCGGTGCAGTACGGCACGTAGACGATGTTCCAGTTCTTCGTCACCAGGTCCGTCTTGCTGCGGCCCGGCAGGCCCGGGTCCGCGCCGTTGACGAGCGGCGACACGTACTTGGCCGTGAACTGGGTGATGTAGTTGTCGGCGATGCCGTTCGGGTTGGCGGCGCCCAGCAGGCCCGCGCGGCCGCTACACGTGTCGTAGTCCCAGCACGCGCCGCCGCCCTCGAACAGGAACATCAGGTTGGGCGAACCCGTGCGGTGCACCCAGAACTTGAACTGGGAGCCATTGCCACACTTGGTTCCCGGCAGCTCCACCTTCTGCCAGTTGTAGTTGTTGCCACCGTCCACCAGCACGTCGACGATGGAGGACATCACCACCTCCGCGCGTGCGGCTGCGGGCACGAGCGCGGCGGCCGTGAGTCCTGCCAGGACCAGGTTCTTCATTCGGGGACCTCCAGGTTTAGTTGGAAAACCTGTGTATACAATAGCGTTGCATCAGAGTCAGG
This sequence comes from Myxococcus sp. SDU36, assembly GCF_030168875.1. Taxonomy (NCBI): domain Bacteria; kingdom Pseudomonadati; phylum Myxococcota; class Myxococcia; order Myxococcales; family Myxococcaceae; genus Myxococcus; species Myxococcus sp. SDU36. Next base: position 4,251,867 of record NZ_CP077414.1, on the reverse strand, counting down.
AGGATTGTGGTTGTTTCACGTCGCCGCCGAGCGGGACGTAGGTGCTGCATTGCGCCAAGGAGGCAACGCATCGCGGCATCGGATGTGATGCATTGCGCCATTCGCGGTGGGAGGTTGCCGCGCCCACGCCGTGCGCGGTATTCGGAGCAGCATGGCCGTGAATGCATGGAGGAAGGGCCTGCCCGGCCTCGTCGTGGCGACGGGCCTCGTGGTGGCGGCGCTGGTGTACGCGCTTCGCCAGGACGCGGAGCCGGTGTCGCCGGAGGCGCCCGCCGTCGTCCAGACGGCCGCCACGCCCGGGGCGCCGCATGCCGTGGCGCGCACGCCGCCGCCTCCGCCGCGGGCCACGCCGCCGCCGTTGGACCTGACGCGGCCGCCCGAGGAAGTGCCGGACGACAACGCGCCCAAGGTGCACCCGGTGGACCTTCAGGTGATTCGCGCGAAGCTGCCCGACAACCTCTACTGGCGGATGGGCGCGCCCACGCAGGACCCGGCCGAGCTGGAGCGCCGCGAAGGGGAGTCCCGCCGCTGGAACGAGCTCTACGGCAAGGTGCTGTCCGCCGAGGCCACGGTGGAGCAGATTCGTGAGTACTACGGCCACCGTCGGCAGGTGTCCGAGGACTTCATCACCTTCTCCACCGAGGTGTTGACCCAGTTCGGTGACGTGCTGCCGGAGCGGGACCGGGGACTCTACGAGCTGAGCATCAACATGCACCGCACGCGGCTGGCGGAGCTGCCAGGGCAGGAGCAGGACGCGCTCGACCGACGGGAAGCCCAGGAGCGCCGCCGCGAGGCATGGCGCCAGGGCCAGCAGTCGCCCTGAGCGCTCTTTCGGGCGGGCGAGGAGACTGTCCACCTCCGGACAGTGTCTCCGCGGGCGCGCCCGGGACTCCGCGGGGTGGGGGAGGGCGTTTGCCCCGGGCGGTGAGAATGTTGGCTGCCGTGCAGAATTCCGGCGCGTGACGGTGGGGTGGGCGCGGCGGAGATGTTAAGCGGCTGGTACATCGCCTTGGCCCGTTCTCACACCCACCGCGCGGACGCACTTTCGACTGGACAGGACCCTGGTGGCGCCAGCCACGGCGGGTCGGACGCCACGGGGCTGGATACCGCTCTGCTGGACCAGATGCCGGAAGCGGTCGTGGTCTGCTCGCTGGACGCGCTCTGTGTCCATGTGAATCCCTCCCTGGAGCGGCACCTGGGGCAGCCGCGTGAGGAGCTGCTCGGCCGGAGGCTCTGGGCGCTGCACCCGGAGTGGACGGAGCCTTCCTTCCAGGAGCGCTTCCTCCAGGTGGCCCGGACGGGCGAAGCCGCGGAGTTCGAATGTCACACCGCGTCCCAGGACCGCTGGTTCGTGAAGCGGCTGTTTCGCGTCCATGAGCGCGTCTTCCTGTTCGCGCGGGACATCACCGCGGAGAAGAAGCAGGAGGCGACGCTCCGGGCCCTCTACGACGAGATGCGCCGGGCGCAGCGGCACGCCGCCTTCCTGGCCCAGGCCAGCGAGGTGCTGGCGTCGTCCCTGGAGCACGACCTCATCCTGCAGCGCATGGCCCACCTCGCCGTCCCCATCCTGGCGGACGCCTGCGCGGTGGACCTCCCCATGCCGGACGGGCAGGTGCGCCGCGCCGCCGTGGCCTTCTCCAAGCAGGCGCTGGCGGCGTCCGCGCAGGACTTCCAGGCGCGCTATCCCATCCGCCTGGAGGACGCGGCGGGTATCGGCAAGGTGCTGCGCACCGGCGTCACGGAGTTCACCCCGGACTTTCCCGCCATGCTCGCCGCCGCTCAGGGGGGCGACCCGGCATACCAGCGGGCCGTGGAGGCGCTGGGCATCAGCGCGTACATCATCGTCCCGCTCGTCAGCCGGGGCCGGGTGTTGGGGGCGCTCACGCTGCTCAACTCGGAGTCCCGGCGCAGGTACACGGAGGCGGACGTGCGGCTGGCGGAGGACCTGGCCCGCCGCGCCGCCACCTCGCTGGACAACGGCCGCCTCTACACGGAGGCGCAGGAGGCCGTGCGCGCCCGGGACTCGTTCCTGTCCGTGGCGTCTCACGAGCTCAACACGCCGCTGACCTCGCTCATGCTCAACATCCAGGCGCTGCGGCGCGACATGGAGCCGCGCGCCAGCGGCGGCCCCACGTCACCGGAGGCGCTCTCCACGAAGGTGGTGGCGGTGCAGCGGCAGGTCGCCCGCCTGTCGAGCCTGGTGCGCGAGCTGCTGGACGTGTCGCGCATCACCGCGGGGCGGCTGCGGCTGGAGCGCGAGGACCTGGACCTGGCCGCGCTCACCCGCGAGGTGGTGCCCCGCTTCACTGAGGACCTGGCGCGCGCGGGCTGCGTGCTGAGGCTGGACGCGGGGAGCGCCGCCACCGGCCATTGGGACCGGCTGCGGCTGGAGCAGGTGCTGCAGAACCTGCTCTCCAACGCCATCAAGTACGGCCGGGGCCGCCCCATTGAAGTGCGGGTGGGGGCGGATGCGTCACGCGCCTGGCTGTCGGTGAAGGACCAGGGCGTGGGCATTCCGCCGGAGGGGCGCGCGCGGCTCTTCCAGCGCTTCGAGCGGCTGGCCAGTGAGCGGCACTACGGCGGACTGGGGCTGGGCTTGTGGATTGTGAAGCAGATTGTGGACGCCATGGAGGGCCGCATCGTCGTGGAGAGCGTGCCCGGCCAGGGCTCCACCTTCACCGTGGAGCTGCCGCGCCAGCCGGGGTGACGAGGTGCGAGCGCACGCCGGAGGACACCACCCAGAGCTGATGGGACGTGCGCGTCACCGCCACGTGCAGGCGGCGGCGTGACTCGTCGTCCACCGGGTAGGCCCGCGCCGTCGCGTCCGGGAGGATGACGTAGTCGAACTCCAGGCCCTTCACGCTGCCCACGTCGGTGACGTCCACGCCGGGCTCGAAGGTGAACTCGCCGTCGCTCACCAGCCGCGCCCAGGGCTGGTCGGCGACGACGCGGTAGATGGCCTGCGCGGACTCCGGGCTGCTGGCGATGACGCCCACGGAGGCGTGGGGCTCGCGGGCGACGAGGTCCCTGAGCGCCTCGCCGATGAAGAGCTGGGCCTGGGCCTCATCCGGGAAGTGGTGGAAGCCCACGGGCGCGCCCGCGCGGCCGGTGGCGGCGGTCTCCGGGGCCTGCGCGCCCAGCACCTGCCGCGCCAGCTCCACCACGGGCCGGGGACACCGGTAGGAGACCTGGAGCCGGCAGGTGGCGGCGTCCCGGATGTCGAGCTCGTTGAGGACGGCGGGCCAGCCCGCGAAGCCCGCGTCCGTCTGCTGCATCTCGTCGCCCGCGAGCGTGCAGCTCTTGCCCTTGCCCAGCAACTGGCGGACGGCGAAGAGCTCGAAGAGGGAGAAGTCCTCTGCCTCATCCAGCACCACGTGCGCCAGCCGCTCCAGGCCCAGCGAGGTGTGCTGGGCCTTGAGGAACATCAGGACGGCCAGGTCGTCCAGGTCCACCGTGCCGGCCATGGCGTCCGGGGTGTCGTCCTCGATGGAGCGCCCGTCCACGGTGATGAGGCGCTCCGCGTCGGTGATGTCCTTGAGCGCCTTGGACAGCGGCGTGGCGAGCTGGAGGCGCGTGTGCTCCAGCGTCTCGTCAATGGCGGTGCGAGGAAGCTCGCCCTTGGCGGCCGTGACGACGCTCTCCAGGAAGCGCCGGTCCATGTACGCGTCCGCCATCCGCGTGCGCAGCCGCTCCAGGGTGGTGCCCGCGTCTGTCTTTGGCACGCCCACGCGGGCGGCCAGCGCGCGCCGCAGGGTGGGGTGGCGCTTGAGGCGGGACACCAGCGGCGGCGTGTCATTCCACAGCTTGATGCCGGGCACGTTGAAGGCGGAGCGCGCGGTGGCCAGCAGCCAGGCATCCCGCGTCTGCACGGCCACGTTGCCCAGGCCCAGCGGCGCCAGCAGCCGGCGGGACAGGCGCGCCAGCCCTTCTTCCGGGACGATGAGCTTCATGCGGGCCTGGGGGAACGTCCGCGGGTCGTCGAAGGCCAGCTTCGCCAGCCGGTGCAGCGCCACCGTCGTCTTTCCGCTGCCCGCGCTGCCCAGCACCAGCAGCGGCCGGTCGGGGCCGGTGCTGACGGCTTCGTACTGCTCGGCGTCCAGCATGGCGGTGACGCCAAAGGCATCCTCGATGCGCCGCGCGCCCTTGCCAGTGCCCAGGAACTCCGGCCGCGCCGCAGTCCCCGCGCCGCCCGACTGGAGCGTGGAGAAGTCGCGGCTCACGCCGCGCCATTCGCCGTCAGCGGAGCGCTCCAGCACCAGCGCGCCGGAGATGATGCGCGTCAGCACGCCGCGCTCGATGATGACCAGCCGGCGCGTCTCCACGCTGCCCTCGGCGAGCCGCTCCCCGAAGTACTCCTCGTAGTCGTCGCCTTCCTCGTAGCAATAGAAGACCCGGGCCACGGGGGCGAAGCGCCAGTCGATGACCCGCACCCCAGCGCCCACGTCCGCGAACGTGGTGCGGCCCAGCAGGTAGTCGCGCGGACCGCCTTCGCCATTGAGGCGCAGGTGCGCGAAGTAGGGGGCCTGTGGGTCCGGAAGCTTCACGCCCTCCTGGCGCTCCATGAGGGAGCGCATCTGGTTCATCTGCGCGAAGAGGTGCGGCAGGTCCGCCACGGCCGCGGTGGAGGCTTCGTCCCGCAGCACCTGCAACTGGGCGACAAGTCCTTGCGCGTCCTGTCCGCGCGCGGACTTGCGCCGCGCGGCTTCCAGCGTGGACTGAACACGGGCCAGCAGGGCCTCTTCCTCGGCGATGATGGCGCGGGCATGGTCCGGCAGCGACGCCTCGACGTGGCTCATGCGCGGCAAGGTGAACCTCGGCGCCGTGTGAGTCAACCTGTTGTTTTTCCTGAGAGAAATGCTGTCTTTTTGGTATTCTGTACCAGAGAGGGATGGACATGCGCGGTGTGAGCCAGCGGCTGCTGCTGGTGGGGTTGGTGGTCCTGGCGTGTACGGCCTCCGCGTCCCGCAAGGTCCTGTACGAGAAGCAATCGCCCTACACCCTCATCTCGGTGACGGAGGACGAGGAGGGGCGCCGGTATCTGGGCTTCGATGCCTCGGGCGCGCTGCAGAGCGTGGTCTGGCGGGGCAGGCCGCTGGACCTGGTGCTGCCGTACACGCAGGTCTCCATGGTGGGGCTGACCTACGTGCCCGAGCCCAGGCGCATCCTCGTCGTGGGCCTGGGCGGCGGGGCCATGCCCATGTTCCTGCGCAAGGTGGTGCCGCGGGCGCACATCGACGTGGTGGACATCGACCCGGACGTGGTGACGGTGGCCAGGCGTTACTTCGGCTTCCGGGAGGATGCGCTCCTGCGCGCGCACGTCGGAGACGGCCGGCGCTTCATCGAAGCCGAGCGGCCCGCGTATGACCTCATCTTCCTGGATGCCTATGGCCCGGACAGCATCCCCGAGCACCTGGCCACGCAGGAGTTCCTGAAGGCGGTGCGGGCGAAGCTGAGCCCCCAGGGCGCGGTGGTGGGCAACGTGTGGGCCTTTCCGCCCAACCGTCACTATGACGCCATGGTGCGCACGTGGCAGGTGGCCTTCACGCAGTTGTATGAGTTCATCGTGCCGCAGAGTTCGAACCGCATCCTGGTGGGCGTGGGGTACGAGGCGAAGGTGGCCGCCAAGACGCTGGAGGCGCGCGCGGAGAAGCTGGAGCGCACCCGGGGCGTGCCGTTCGATTTGAGCGGGCTGGTGGACCGGGGCTACACGGACGCGACGGAGCGCCAGCCGCGAGGCAAGGTGCTGAAGGACGCGGACCTGCCGAAGCCCGCGTCTGTGAATACGCCAGCGCAGGTCCGCTGAGCCTCCGGGTCCTTGTTGGCCAGGCTTGCGGAGGTGTCTGGACTTCGCAAACGCGCCTGTGAGTCCCGGCCCTTGGCCTGTCTTCTCGTGGATGGTATGAGCATTCCGTCCGTCTGGCCTTGAGTCCAGGGCCCGCGCGGTTCGCGCATTGCCTTCGCCTCGTCGCTGTCAGGAATCACTTCCGCTCGGGGGAGGCGGTGGGGCGTGTCCCTGCGTGCTGCTCCCGGGTTCGTCCTTGGAGTCTGCCTGGATGTTGCCCCCGCGTGTTTCCCTCCCTTCCTCCTGGCGGCCCCGTGCCGCCGTCATGGCCCTGGCGCTGCTGCTGAGCGCGTGCGCCACGCTGCCGCAGCGTGGGCAAATCGTCATGCGCGACGTGGCCTTCCCGCTGCGCGACTTCCGCTTCCCCTCGGGGCTCCGTGTGGTGGTGGAGCAGGATGCTCGCTCCCCCGTGGTGGCGGTGGTCGCGGTGGTGGGCGCGGGGGGCTCCAGTGACCCGGGTGGCAAGGAGGGCCTGGCGCACGTCGTGGAGCACCTGGCCTTCCGTTCCCGTCACGCGGGTGGGCCCTCGGTGTGGCGGCGCCTGGAGGCGTCGGGCGCGGGCTTCTACAACGCCTCCACCAGCCTGGACTACACGTCCTACGAGACGCTGGGCCCCAAGGAGGCCCTGCCCATCCTCCTGAAGCTGGAGGGCCAGCGTCTGGCCGCGCCGCTCGCGGGCGTGAGCCCGGAGGTGTTCGCGGTGGAGCGCGAGGTGGTCCGCAACGAGCTCCGCCAGCGCAACGAGACGGGCTACGTCGGGCAGGTCTTCAGTTGGATGAACGCCGCGGCCTTCCCCGGTGACCACGCCTACGCGCGTCCGCTCGCCGGGACGCACGAGTCGCTGTCCGCGCTCAGCCTGTCGGACGCGCAGCGCTTCGCCCGGGCGCACTACCGGCCCGACAACGTCACGCTGGTCATCGCCGGTGACGTGGACCTGGCGGCCGTGGAGGCCACGCTCCGCACCCACCTGCCCGAGGCCTGGGTGGGCACGGGCGCGCCCCTGGCGCTGGAGGCGCGGCTGCCCGCGCAGCCCGCGGCCCCGGCCACCACGCCCGCCCAGAAGTCGGTGCCCGTCTTCACCGCCGCCGTGCCCACCCCGGAGGTGTATCTGTCCTGGGTGCTGCCGCGCGGCTTCGATGAGGCCAGCGCGGTCCAGGACTTCGTTCGCGCCAGCTTCAGCCAGAACCTCTGGGGCGCGGTGCGCAATGACGCCGACATCGCGGACATCTCCACCAACCTGATTCCGGGGACGCGCGCCTCGCTGCTGGTGGTGCGGGTGCGGCTCAGCCGGGGGGACAATCCGGCGCGCTCGGCGGGGAAGGTGTTGGACCAGGTGCAGAACGCGTGGGTGCAGGAGATTCAGCCCGGCTCCGTGCTGGGCCGCGAGTTCGACTTCCAGGCGATGCGCCGGCAGGTGGTGACGGGCATGGTGCTGGAGTCGGAGGACCTCATGTCCCGCACCGAGCGCCGGGCGCTGCTCACCCACTTCACGCAGGACGTTCGCTCCTACACCCGCTCGCAGGTGGCGCTGATGGGGCTCGTCGGCGGCAAGGTGACGGACTTCTCCTACCAGTGGCTGCAGCGGGACCGGGTGCGAATGATTGTCGTCCGTCCCGGTGAGGTGCCCGGCGCGGCGACGGCGGCCGCCACGCTGTCCGCGGACGAGGAGCCTTGGACTTCGCCCGCCGAGCAGGTGGCGTCGTCCATGACGGCGGCGCTCGATTCGCCCGTGCAGGTGCTCAAGCTGGACAATGGCATGGAGGTGCTGCTCGCTCCGCGGCCGGGCCTTCCGGTGGTCCGCATCGGCGCGGCGCTGGGCGGTGGTTCGTCCTACGGTGAGAAGCCGGGCGTGGCGGACCTGGCCAACTGGGGTTCTTTCCGGGAGTCCTGGTTCGAGGGACGCCCCAGTGACTGGGGCCTGCATTCGACCTCGTCGTTCCAGCGCGACCACCTGCGCGTCGGCCTCTCCGGCACGGCGGGCAACGTCGGCAACATGCTGGCGATGCTGGCCGAGCAGCTCGACTCCACGCGCACCTCCGAGGACGTGGTGCGCTACTACCGTGAGCAGGTGCTGCCCTGGCGCCAGGCGGTGGACTCGAATCCGGAGCTCCTGGCCGAGCGGCACCTCCTGAAGGCGCTGTACGGCACGCATCCCTATGCGCGCGAGGTGACCGGCGCGGACCTGGGCCAGGTGTCCTGGGCGGAAGCCGAGGCGTGGCTGAAGGACGTGTACCGCCCGGCCAACACGGTGGTCGTCATCGCCGGCGAGTTCGACGTGAAGGAAGTGGAGGGGCTGGCGCGCAAGTACCTCGGCGGTTGGAGCCGGGGGAAGGCGAAGCCCGTCGCCACGCCGCCTTCGCCTGAGCTGCCGGTGGCGGCTTCGGCCGCGAAGGCCCTGCTCACGCCGCGTCCCGGTGCGAGCCAGGCCCAGGTGCAGTTGGCCTGCCGGCTGCCCACGGCCACGCCCGAAGCAGAGGCGCGCTACGCCCTGATGGCGGAGCTGATCCACGGCCACGCCTCGGGGGAGATGCGCTCTCGCCGGGGCGCGACGTACGGGTTCTCCGCGCGGCCCTGGTTGGGGCGCGGCGGCGCGGCCCACCTGGTGCTGGAGGGCGCGGTGGATGCGCAGCGCATGGGTGAAGGCATCAGCACCGTCCGTCAGATTCTCGCGTCCTTCGCGAAGGAAGTGCCCGAGCCCACGCTGGAGCGGGCCCGCAGGGGCATGCTGGCGGCTCAGGCGGTCTCCTTCATCAGCTCGGAGGCCTGGGTGAACGCGCTGCTGACCGCGCGCGTCCGTGGCTTCGAGCCGGACACGGTGACGGGCCGGCCCGCGCTGCTCCAGGCGGTGACGGCCGAGTCCCTGCGGAAGGAGTTCGAGGGCTGCCAGCAGCGGCTCGTCGTCTCCATCACCGCCGACGAGGGCCAGGCGCGGTCCGCCATCCAGGCCATGTCCCAGCCGTAGCCCACCCCAGCCCCTGCCTGCTGGCCGCCTCGCCGGGGCAGGGGCTGGCGTCCACGGACTGGCGACTGCCTATGTTCTCCAAGAGGAGGACATCGCCATGCCAGATGTGGAAGCGCCGCGGCCGCTGTCCGAGCCGCCAGACGACGCGCGGGAACGACAGGGCCGCTACATGGAGGAAGAGCCGGGCCACACGCCGGGGAGCGCGGAGGGCGACGACGAGGACGCGCCGCACCGTGCCCACCCCTACCCGGACCCGGACCACACCCCGGGGCAGGCAGAGGGCTGAACCCCGGGCCGCCGGGAGGGCTGCCCTCCCCGTGGACGAGGTCGGTGCAGGACTTCGCGCCCTTCTGGCGGCATGGTGGCGCTCATGGGCTGTGAGCGAGCAGGTTCACCAGCCGTCCGAAGGGGTCGCGCACGAAGAACCTGCGCACACCCCAAGGCTCGTCAGCCGGGCCATACTCGATTGGGATTCCCGCCTTCTTCACCCGGGCGATGGCCGCATCGAGGTCGTCGACCTCGATGGACATGTCTGGCACTGGCGCGCCTGAGCCCCCTTGCGACATGAAGCTGACCTGCACAGTCATCGTTTCGCTTGAGCCGTAGGTGGCAATCCAACCCATATCCATCAACACGTCGAGCCCGAGGACGTCCCGATAGAAGCGGCTGGCGGTTGCTGGCGCAGACACGCCCACGTTGGTGACAATTCGCATGACCTTCACGACGGCCTCCCCCATGCAGCGCCGGAGTCCGAACGGTTGACGTTGATTGTGTCGTCTGTGCGCTCGGCGGCCCGGCGGGCTTGGACTTCGGTCAGGGCTTCATTTGGAGTCATTGGCGCAATGTGCCCGGGGGCGATGCGCGACGGTAACAGCGCCGGGGTGCATCGGGTGGGCTGATGCGGAGCCCACCTGCTGCCAGGAGCGGGCGGAAGGCGTCAGTTGAAGTGACGGCCCAGCACCGCGGCGACGTGCGGATGCTCCTCGGCCCGCCTGGCGGTCGCTACCAGGGTGGGGCAGTGCTGGGCGAACCAGTCCTTGCCCGGCCGCCAGTGCGTCATCACGGTGACGTAGAGGTCCAGCGCGCTGAAGCGCTCGCCGAGCACGTGGGGCTTGCCCACCTGGGCCTCGATTTCGCGCCAGAGGGTGGCGCGGCGCTCCATGACGGTGTCGTGCAGTCGGTCCGAGGCGGGGCCGGCCAGGGTCCACTTGGGTGGGTCGTCTGCGTACGTGAACGTCGGGTACACCGCGCCCACGAGGCGGAACAGGAGGTTGAGGAAGCGCACGCGCTCGGGGGCCGTGGGCGCTGGCGCCAGGCTGCTCTGGGGTGAGGCGTCGTGCAGGTGCAGGATGATGGCCGCGCTCTCCGTCATCACCGTGCCATCGGGGAGGACCAGGGTGGGCACCTGCCCCAGGGGGTTGAGCTTCAACAGCCGGTCGCGTCCGGGGCCCGGCTCCAGGTAGGGCAGGTCCGTGAGCCGGTGCGGAATGCCGGTGATTCGCAGCGCCATCTCCACGATGGCCGAACCACACCCTGGTGAGCCAATCAACTCGTAGTCGTTCATGGAGCGAGGGGATACCTCAGGGTACCCTCGCCGGCATGCGAAAGGAGTCGCTCCTCCCCCTCATGTAGAAGTTCGCTCAACTCGTCCGCGAGGTAGTCAACATTGGTTTTCCATCCCACGCGCGCATCCCCGCGGGAGGGAACGAGCATGAAGTACTACCAGTTGTCCGAGGACTACTTCCTCGACCATGGCATCACCTCCGGCCCGACGTTGCCGGATGAGAGCATCATGGCGGGAAAATGGGTTGAGGCGGACACCTTGCCCAGGCTGGTCTACGAAGTGGATACGCCTGATGACGAACCCTGCCAGCATTTCATGAGCGGCGGAGCTGTTCTCGCCAGTGAGCGTTTCATCCAGGTGCTGCGCGGCGCCGGCGTCAACAACTTCCAGTGCTTCCCTGTCATTCTCATGAATCCAGAGACCCAGAAACAGCGCTCTGGATACTTTCTATTCAACGTGCTCGGCCTGATAAAGGCTGTCGAAATGCAGCAGTCCTCGTTCGAGACCTTGATGGAGGCGGACGCGGAAGGTGTCGAGGTCTCGCTGGTGGCATTCAAGGACGTCGTGTTGGATGGCATGAAGTCGCGTGGCTTGCACATGTTCAGGCTGGCGGAGTCTCCCGATGTGCTGGTCATTGATGAGGCTGTGAAGACAGCCCTCAAGGAGAATCGCCCAGAAGGCGGATGGGGAGTTGTCTTTGAGGAGCTCGATTCAGTGTGACTGTCTGGAATGTGCTTGTGCGGAATGCCAGTGATTCGCAGCGCCAGCCCCACGCTGGCGCGAACCGCGCACTGGTGAGCCAAGCAAATCGTAATCGTTCCTGTGCCGTCCCGTCATTGCCCCGGAGAGGGCAGTGGCTGCCAGTTGGGAACCAACGTGTGAACGATTTCCCCGGAGGCCGGAATCATCAACTCCTCCCGGTAGAAATGGACGGGGACGTAGCCGCTCAGCAGGAAGACGGTGGCGGGACCTGGAGGCACATTGCGGAAGCGCGTCGTCCGACCAGCCGCTTCGTACGCTGCCAAGGGTGCGTCTTCCTCGTCGAAATGGATGAATCCCCGCTCTATTGCGAGGAACTCAGCGGCGGCCTCGGTGGTCGGCGCGGGAATCCGCCCGGGGTGCAAGGAGAGGTACACGCTCCTGATGCTGGGGTTGAGGAGGGTGACCGTCGCGCCTGTCGTCTGCTCGACGAAGTCAATCGCCAGCCGCCCGCCGTCGGGAACGTGGACGCGCTGGGGCGCGAACTGGGGTGCGGCGCCGTCCGCAGCCGAGGCCGCGCTGGCTCTGACGGTGTAGAAGCCGGGCTCCAGGCCGGGATGTACTGCTTTTCCATTCCGGGCGAGGAGCATGTCTGCCTGGTGGGCACCATCCCGCCAGAAATGGAGCGTCGCCTCGACAGGCGCGCCGTGATGGTCCCGTACTGTCACGTCGGCGACGACGCCAGGCTCCAGTCGAATCAGCGGAGTCTCTCCTCCTGTCACGGTGCCGGAGTAGCGATGGTAGCCCACGGCGTCGACGACGAGCTCCGAGGGCGCTTCACTCACATGCGTCAAGGCGAAGGTGCCATCGGGATTCGACACCACGCTGTCATGCAAGCTCTTGTGTCCTGCCGTGCCGGCCCTGAAATAGAGCGTCAGCCTCGCGCCCTCGATAGGCGCGGAGGTCGCGGCGTCCAGCAGTCGGCCTTGGACGGAGCGACCCGGACTCATGTGGAGGTCACCCAGGTCCACGTCGCCTTCAAGAGGGACTTCCACCGTGAAGGCGCGCGGCGCCACCCCTGCTGCGTCAAAGGCCAGCGTCAGTGTTCCGGAGCTCGCGGTCGACCACTCGAATGCGCCGTCCTCGGAGCGGACCCGCGTGCCGTTGAGGGTGAACTCTGGGATGGGACTTCCCTCGGCACTCAGGAGCGTTCCCCGGACCCGTGAGTCTCGTTGCATGACGAGACGGATGGGGTGCTCCCCCGGGCTCACGAGAAACGTATCGTGCGGGTCCGTGGTTCCTCCCAGGGATTGCGCTGGGACGAAGGTGTGGTCCGGTTTCGTGACCTCGATTTCGTGGGGGGCGGAGGACAGATGCCGCAGGACGAACCGGCCATCCGCGCCTGTGCGAGCGCCGCCGGGCCCGCCGTGATGGATGCTGCGGGCGGGCGGTTCCGTCTCCGCGACGGGCGACGCCCGGTACGCTCGGACAACCGCGCCCTCCAGCGGCTTGCCAGTCGCTGTCACCACGACGCCGGACACCGTCACGCCTCTGGGAAAGCGCAGCTCCACCTGGGACGGAGTTCCTTCACGCAGCTCGAGGTCCTGGGAGACCATCCGCACGACACCCAGAACCTCCTTTCGAGCCCGCACCACGTAGTGTCCAGGCTGGACGGCCCCGAGCTGGAAGCGGCCTTGGGCATCTGAAGATGCGTGACGGCTGGCCAGGTCCTCCTCGTTGCGCTCGGAGATGTCGACAACCGCCTCGGGCACGGGAGCGCCGTGTTCATCCGATACGGTGCCTCGCAGGGTCGGGCCTTGTCGCAACGAGAGGCGCAGCGCTTTGCCGGGCGCGTACACCGGAATGGCTTCGGGGAGGAACCGCTCGTCACGGGCTTGGATCTCCCACTCACCTGGGCGACATGCCTTCAGCTCGAAATGGCCCATCTCGTCAGTCGTCGCCTCATGACGATGGTACGGCGCCGCGGGATTGCATTCGCGCTTCAATGTGAGCGCGACACCTGGGGCGGGCGACCCGTGGGCGTCGACTGCCACGCCGGTGATGGTCATCGCGCGGAAGAGGGTGATGGTGGCCGAGGCCGTATTCACCGCGGAGCGCAGGTTGACGAGGGTGTCCAGGTACCCCGGCGCCGACACCATGAAGTCCTTCATGTCGGGGATCAAGGGGCCCAGACGGAAGCGGCCATCCAGGCGCGTCTTCACGTCTGGGTTGGAGCTGCCATGCCGCGTGATAAGGGCGGAGACGCTGGCGCCTGGGACGGGCTGACGCGCCTCGTCTTGGACGATGCCTCCGAAATAAGGGGCGGGCCGCAGCTCCAGGACGGTCTCCGCGCCGATTCGTTCGTTCAGGATGACTTGCTCATGCGCGCTCATTCCGTCATGCAATGCCGCCAGTTCGAGAATGCTCTTGGGGAGTCCCGAGAAGTGAAACTGTCCCGTCGCATCGGTCGTGGCGAACTGATGAGAGCTGTCATCGCGAGCATCCCTGAAGGTGAGCTCGACTCTCGCTCCCGAGACGGGATTCCCCAGGGCGAGGACTCGGCCCATGATTTTCAGGGGGCGCGTGAGGCGCACACCGTCCTCCGGCAGGATGTGCTCCTCATCCAAATGGATGAGGTCCGGCCGCCAGCCGTCCTGCGCCGCCAGGAGGACGTAGCGCCCGTATGGCAGCGGACCGATGCGAAACTCGCCCTCGGGACCCGCGACGCCGTCGAAGTAGCGGTCGGTTGCCACGGAGAGCACGGTGAGGCGTGTGCCCGGCAGCGGTGCATCCGCTCCCGAGGCAATTCCTTCCAGGAGCAAGCCGGGGGACAGCACCAGCCGTAGGTCATCGTGTGTCCCCAGGAGGCCTTGCTTCATGGCCGCGCCGGCCTCGTTCAAGGCCCAGACAGACAGGAGGCCGTCGGGGAGTCCTTCCAGGACGAAGGTGCCGTCTCCCGTGGTCACCGTTTCCGCGAGGATGGGGGCTTCCCCCGTGCGGGATGAGATCCACTCGACCAGGAGTTCCCGCCCCATCCACGTGCAATCCGAGAAGAGCCGGACAGGCCCCTCCCCGCGGCGAGGCTCCCAGGTTATCGGAGTTCCTTCAGGACATGGCAGTTCGGACACGGACGGCGGCTCCCTCAACACGGCGGAGACGCGCACACCTGCGCGAGGCAAGCCTCGCTCATCCACCACGGTGCCACGAAGGCTCCGGCCCGAGTCCGGCCGGGGGAGGGTGTCCAGGCCCATCAGGCTCCGGTGGGCATCACCCACGATGCGGTTCGTGGCTCGCGAAGATGCGGCGGCCCTCGCGCCACGGTCGACAGCCTTTGTCGTGGAGTGTGCTTCCCATACGAGGAGCGTGATGACTCCAATGGCCAGAATCGTGAATGCCCCGCCACGTCGCATGCGCCGCTCCCGCGTCTCCGTCCTTTTCCGACGGTAGGGAGCCGCGGCGGGGCAATCCTCACGGAACCATCATGATTGGCTCAGCAGTGGCGCAGCGGAGGCGCGACAGCAGGACGCAGCGGTTCGCGTGGGAGTGCATGCGCGCGGGGGGGCCGGAGTCACTCCCGTAGCTCGCTGTTCGGAAATGTCGGGGGTTTTGCGCCGCGAAATCTCCCGACATTTCCGAACAGCGAGCTGCCCAGGTGCGCCCCGGCCATCGGGGCGCCTCGCCTCATGGCGCAGCTCAAAAAGCTGAGCGACGGCGTCGCCGCGGTGGACGAACCCTCTGGCTGCATCGCGCGGAAGAATGGCCGCCAGGGCGGACGGGGTGGCCTGATGCAGCCAGGAGCGGGTCCGCAGCCGCCACTTGCGCAGCAGCGCCGTGACTTTGCTTCATGCCAGCGCAATGGGGCTGAAGTCGGGACGGCAGGGCGGCGGGAAGAGGACCCGGTCGCCGCGCGAAGAGACGGCACCTCGGCGAATGCAACGGCCCGCACGCCGCGCCGCCGCACCTGCGCAGCCCCTCATTTCTTCCGAGGCTTCGGGGCCGCGGGACGAGCCGGCGCGGCGGGGGGCTCCACGGTGTCCAGCGTGACGGGGCCCTCGCGGTACAGGGCGTTGACCTTGCCGCCGCGAAGCTCCAGGGCCGCGAGGTTCCGCCCGTACCCGGTGCTCAGCCCGGTGTCGATGAGCAGCGCCTTGCCGTTGAACCGCACCTTCACCTTGCCGTCGCGGTTCGTGGTGTGCCCCATGACCATGCGCCTGGCGCCATAACGCTTCAGCACCGCGTCCAGCGCGGACTCGGCGTCCCGCGGCTCGCCCAGCGCGTAGCCTCGGAACCACAAGGGGCCTTGGGGGTCCCGAGCGCCGCCGGGCGGATGGTCGGGGAAGAAGTCCTGGCGCACCCAGCGGTTGAGCTCGGCCAGGTTGCCGCCGGGGACGCCGGGCGCGACGCCGCCGTGCACGAAGAGCGTGTCATTGATGCGCACCACCGCGGCGTGCTTGCGCAGCCACTGGCCGTAGCGGCCCTGAAGGCTGTACGCGACGCGGTGCCCGTTGAGGCCGGGCGGGGCGTCGGCGCTGTCCTGTTCGGGGCTCAGGTCCGCGAACGACGCCATCTCCCCGGGGCTGACGTAGCGCACGTCGCCCAGCATGTTCATGGCCTCGTGGTTGCCGAGCAGGGCGTGGACCCGTCCGCCCGCGGCGAGCGCTTCCTGCTCCAGCCGCATGAGCAACTCGAACGCCGCTCGCGTCTGGTCGCCCCGGTCCGGCACGTCGCCCGTCTGGACCAGGTGCGTCTTGCCGCCAATCCACCGGTCCTTCGCGTCGATGAGGCCGGCGAGCCGCAGCACCTCCCTCAGGGCGTCCACGTCGCCGTGGACGTCGCCCACGGCCACCACGCGCGCCACGCCGGTGAAGGTGTCGGGGACCGCGTCCTCCAGCCGAGGCGGCGTCGGGGCCTTGGGCGGGGGCGCCGCCGCCAGGAGCAGCGGAACGAGCACCAGCAGGGGAGGCGTGCGGAGCAGGGAGGGGGCCATGGGGATGTCCTCCGGTGAGACGGCGCGCCTGGGCTGGCCGGCCCTGGCGCGCTGGAGGCCCTCAGCGTGTCACGCCCGAGCGGCCCGCGGTGCCTGAATCGCCTCCAGGCACCGAGGTCGCTCGTTCAGGCGACAGAGGGTTTAGCGGTGCTCCCACTTCTGGTTCGGGTAGCCCGTGCACTCGTAGATGATGAGCCGGGCGCCGCTGGCCGTGTTGTGGTTCACGATGTCCACGCACTTGTTGGCGTGCACGCTGACCAGGTCACCCGCGCCGCTCAGCACGAACTGCTGCGCCGGGTTGCCGCTGCAGTTGGCCAACTGGATGGCCGCGCCGTTGGCCGTGGAGGCCCAGGCCACGTCCATGCACTTGCCGCCCGCCTGCACGGTGCCGTTGACGAACGTCCACCGCTGCGCGTTCGTGCCATTGCAGTCCCACATCTGGAGCTGCACGCCGTCGGAGAAGTTGGAGTTGGGCACGTCGATGCACTTGCCGTTGAGGCGCGACACGAAGGCCCGTCCACTGCCGCCGCCACCGCCCGTCGTGCGGAGCGTCAGGCCGTAGGCGCCCAGGATGGGGTTGACGGGCTGGTAGAACGTCTGCGGGTTGCTATCGGAGCACGTGCCCGCCACGCCGGACGTCACGCCCTGGGCCTGGTTGCCGGAGATGACGGAGCCGCCGGAGTCACCGCCGGCCGCGCAGGCGTTCGTCCTGTGGAGGCCGTACACGGGCCCGACGGAGTAGTTGACGGTGATGTTCTTCGCCTGGAGCACGCCGCACCGCCAGCCGGTGGTGTAGCCGGAGCGGCAGATGGAGGCATTCACCGGCGCCTCCTGGGAGCCCGCCACGGTGACGTTGCCGCCGCTGTAGTTGTTGACCCACGGCTGCGGCGTCCACGAGCCATTGGTGGCCACCCAGCCGTAGTCGGCGCCGGGCCAGACGGAGCCACGGATGGTGCCCAGGGCCACGCCGTTGTGCCCCGTGGTGGGCGTGCCCGCGCCGCCGCAGTGGCCGGCGGTGACGAAGCCCCCCCCGTTGACGGGGAAGCCCACCGAACAGCGGTAGTTGCTGAAGTAGTACGGGTCACCGCCGCGCAAGTCGTAGGCGGGCTCGGGGGCATGGCTGGAAGCCACCACGCGGAGGCTGTCGTCCTTCAGGCCCGAGCTCCGCGCGATGAAGGCGTCCGCGCGCAGCTTCGTCTGGCTGGAGGCGTCCACGTAGACGACGACGCTGTTCGTCGGCAGGTCGACGTACCAGGAGTGGATGGCGGGCGAGAGCGCCTGGACGTTCTGGTCCAGCTCCGCCTTCACCTGCTCCAGCCGCGCCAGGCTGCGCGCCACGCGCACGGCCCGCACGCCGGCGACCCGGGCCTTGGCGAGGCGGGACTCGTCGGTGACGCCGACGATGAGCTGGCCGCCCTCCGAGTCGAGCCAGGCGCCACCGAAGGCGTCGCCCAGTTGTTCACGCATCGTCTGCTCCAGCCCGGGCGCCTTCGCCTCGAAGGACAGGCGCTGGTGCACCTGCTGCTCGGTGAGGCCGAGGTCCCGGCGCATCGCGGAGACGATCTCCGGCGAAACATCGTTCGAGGCCTCGGCGGCCATCGGCAGGCCCGTCAGGGTGGCAAGGCCGGCGAACATCGCCGCGGTGGAAAGCCAATCAGACATTCGGTTCATGGAAGTAGATGGGGTGTTCCCGCGGCAGAGCGAACGCCAGGGCAGGGGACAGCGCCTGCGCGTGGGAGTGAGAGGGATTCCCTGGCGTGATGTGGAGCCCGCATGAGCATGCGGCATGCCAGCGCGCGTGCAAGGACTTCCAGGGCGAAGGAGGTGATGGCGTATGTCCCTCTCGCAATTTTCTGACGGACAGGTGGTGACAGCCGTCCTCAGCTGGTGACAGGTGTTGCCACCTGTCCGTCAGGCGGAAGCGGTGGCTGGCCTCAGTTGCAGCAGTACCGGTGGGTGGGGCACACGCGGCCGTCGCTGCAGACGGAGACGCAGTAGCTCTGGTTGTAGTCACAAATCATGTCCCGGCGGTTGCGACAGGCCGAGTCATCTTCGAAGCTACAAGGGATGATGAGCTCCTGGCTCGTCTCGTCGAGCGCGGCCTCCGCTTCCGGCGCTTGCACGCCACCACAGCCCCACAGCCCACACGACAGCACCACCGCGAGTCCCGCGCTCCGCATCCAGGTCGGCATCGTTGTCTCCAGCGTTCGGTCCCGTTCATCGGGACGTGACCGCAGTCTAGTCCAGGAAGCTCCGACTGCACCGGTGACTCAAGCATCCGTTTGATAATGGATGTGTCACCGCCTGGGAATTTGGCAGCCACACCGGAAGGATATTCCAGGAGGTTTTGGGATTCTTGTGGGAGGACCGCGCTTCAGGGGGACCGGAGTCGCTGTCACCCCCACGTCATGGGCTGTCGGGTCATACATGACCGGGCAGGCGGTTCCGCGCAGGGCCAGTCAACGCAACGCGTCTTCATTGATGCGCTGAGACAGTCTCTTTCCAGAATGAGCTGTCTGATTGGCACGCGGAATAAAGCGAGGGCAGCGCGCTGTCTTGGCGTCTTGTGCTTGTGACAGGGGGCGTGGGTTGATAGCTTGAAGTTCCGAAATGCTGTTTATGCCGGGATGGCTGATTTTTGATGAGTCTGTCATCCGAGGAGAGAGCAGCGTGCGACAGATTGAGGTCATCCGGCAGCTCGACCATCGGTTCCAGCAACAGGTGCCGTTTGGAGATTCGTCGAAAATCGTGTTGCGTGTCATCGAGCGCTACAAGTTCGTCCTGGAGGTGTTGTCGCGCCAGGACGCGCGGCTGCGAGCGCTGGCGGAGCGCATCGAGGCGCTGGACACCGCGTCCGTGAATGTCTTGTTCGGTGACCTGCTCGTGCGCGCCGCGCTGGAGACGGCCATCAGCAAGCTGGAGACGACGGGGCCGGTGGGGGCGGTGCGTGACACCTTCCCGGCGCTGCTCGGCGAGGCGCTGGATTCGCTGGAGGAGGGCCGCGGCGTGTCCGTCGCACGCAAGGCGATGGGGCGTGACTTCGCGGTGGGGCCTTCGGGCCGCACGTGGGTCTGGGACCTCCCGGACACGCCGTCGCGGGTCGGGGACCTGCTGCGCGACAGCATCCGCACCGGGTTCATGCCTGGGGCCCAGAGCAGCGTCGAAATCATCCGTCCGACGCCGCGCATGGTGGAGGGCCTGGAGCGGGCCTGTGAGCTGCTACGGCGGCTGGTGCCGGAGATGGCGCAGAGCGTCTTCCTGCACCTGCACTGCATCGCCGTGGCGAACATCCGGGGCCCACGGGGCCGGATGCTCACCGGCTCCGGGGGCGACGGCACGCCGTGCATGATTTTCATCGACCCGGACGAGCTGGAGAACCCGTGGGACACGGCGGGCCACATCCTGCATGAGGCCATTCACCTCAAGCTCTCCGACCTGATTCGCACGGGCGCCATCGTGACGGATGACGACCCGGTGGAGCTGCCCTGGGGACGGCGGACGGCCCTGTCCAACAGCGTCTTCGCCTACCACGCGTACGCGCACATGCAGGTGTTCCGCGAGGCGGTGAAGCACCTGGGGCCAGACTGCTACGCGGAGTTCGGCGCCCCCCGTGACTACGACGCTCCGGCCCACGCGATGTCGGTGGTGAAGAACGACGTCAAGCCCTACTCCCGGGCCGAGGAGCGGCTGGCGTACCTGCACGCGCAGCTCTCCGGCCCGCTGTCGCCCCGGGTGACGCCCTACGGGCGCGAGCTCGTCGCGTGGCTCTGGGACACGGTTCGCCCCCTGGTGGACGGCGTCACTGGCAGCGACGTCGCTCCGCGCGCCGCGGCCTCCACGCCGGCGCCGATCCGCTCCAGCCGGGCACCGTCGTCGGTGCGTTACCGGCAGGGGCGGAACCTCTCGTTGCGCCGCTCCCCGGCCTCGGAGGTCCTGTTCGCGCTGGACCCGGCGTCGCGGAAGATTCTCACCCTGAACCTGTCGGCCTGGCTCGCCTTCGAGCTGTGCGACGGCAAGACGGAGGAGGAGGTGCTCTCCTCGTACACCTCGACGCTGGGGCTGGGGGCCGAGCGCGCCTGGGCGCAGCTGGCGCCCACGCTCAGGGGCCTGGAGTCGAGCGGGATGATTGAGCAGGTCGCCGAGGGAGGTGCGCCGTGACGAACGTCCTGGGCGTCATCCAGACGGCGGACCGGGCGTTGTCGAGCCACCCCGCGTTCGGGGACTCGCCGCGAATCCTGGCGAAGGTGCTGACCCGCTACCGCTTCGGCGTGGAGCTCTTCGCGGAGCGGCTGCCCTCGCTGTCGCGCGCGGTGGCCGCGGTGGAGGCGCTCAGTGATGCCGAGGCGCGCCGCGTCTTCTTCGACCCGCTCGTGCGCCTGGCGCTGGAGCAGGCCTTCTCCGACCTGGAGGCAGGGCGGCTGACGTCGCCCCACCCGGTGGAGGAGATGCTGCCGGGGGCGCTGGAGGCGCTGCCGCTGGGCCTGTGCGAGTCGCGCATGCCGTCGCGCTGGCAGGTGGGCTCGGCGGTTCCCAAGTGGCTGTGGGACGTGGCCCAGCCCACGGACGCGTACTCGCGGGCGCTGCATGCGGCGTTCGACGGTGTCTTCGGCGCGAAGTCCAAGAGCGGCGGGACGCTCCTGAGTCCGCAGGCCAAGGCGCAGCGGACGCTCAATGACTCCATCGAGCTGCTCTCCCTGCTGCTGCCGCACTCGGGCGCGAGCGCCCTGACGCACGTCGACGCCATCGCGCTGCTCAGCGCGAAGCTCGAAGGCGGCACCGTCCTGTCCGCCGCGGGCGGGGACCTGACGCCTTCCACCATCTTCCTGGCCTTGGAGGAGCTCGGGAACCCCTGGGACATCGCCGGGTGTCTGCTGCACGAGGGGCTTCACATGAAGCTCTTCGACGCGACCCGCTCGGTGGCGCTCATCGCGAAGCCGGAGGAGACGGTCCAGGTCCCCTGGCGTGACATCCGGTGGACGAGCGTGCGCGCGGTGTTCTCCTATCACGTGTACGTCCACCTGGCGCTCTTCAAGGCGGCCGCGCTCACGGCGGACCGCG
The DNA here is from genome assembly GCF_030168875.1 of Myxococcus sp. SDU36. Taxonomy (NCBI): domain Bacteria; kingdom Pseudomonadati; phylum Myxococcota; class Myxococcia; order Myxococcales; family Myxococcaceae; genus Myxococcus; species Myxococcus sp. SDU36. The sequence goes on along the minus strand of NZ_CP077414.1, from coordinate 4,230,755 downwards.
CCCTGACGGAGCGCTTCGGAGACCCGTCGTCATACGTCTCGCGCCCGCACGCGACGTCGGTGGTGAACAACGACGGCGCTTCGCCCTACGGCCGCTCGGTGGACCGGGCCCGCTTCCTGGGAGAGATGTTGCTGACGGAGTGGGCGCATCTGCTCACGCCTCAGGGACGCGACTTCGTCCGGTGGCAGCGCGAGTCCCTGGCGCCCGTGGACCGCGAGCTCTTCCTCCAGGACGCCAGACCCCAAGCCCGTGAGCAGGCGCGGGCCGCCTACCGCAAGGTGGACGGGCTGCGGGTCCGCCCGTCGAAGCAGGGCGAGTGCTTGATGGTGTTCTCACCGGCCGCGCCGCGCATTCACTGGCTGGACCTGAATGCGTGGCTGATTTTCGAGCTCAGTGACGGCAGGACGTACTCCGACATGGAGCGGGCCTACCTCGAGGTTGTCGGCGCGAGAGTGGCCCCGGACGAAGCGCGCCGACAGTTGCGTTCGGGGCTCGACTCACTAGTACGCAGTACCCTCATAGAGCCAACACGGCAGCAAGGAGACGTGGCATGAACAACGGATCGCAGTGGCTGGAGACCGTGAAGAACCTGGTGGCCGAGAAGGACCTGCTCCAGGAGCCGAGCGTGACGTGTGGGTCCAGCGCGGAGCGCCAGTGGTGGCCGCCCTACATCGTCAACGACACGTCCAAGAAGGAGGACTGACCTGCCGTAGGGTCAGTCTGAAGTCCTGAGGGTCTGCCCGCCGTGTCCGCGCTCCCATCGAGCCGGATACGGCGGGCGTTGTGCCGTATCCCCATGCCGCCGAGGGCAGCGAGCGAATGGACACCTATGACATCGTGGTGGCGGGCAACGGCGCGCTGGGCCTGGCGACCGCGCGCGCCTTGACGCGGGTGGACCCCCGGCTGCGCATCGCAGTGGTCGGTCCTGTCAGCCGTCCCGCGGGCGCCTCTCCCGCCGCTGGGGCGATGCTGGGGTGCTACGGCGAGGTGACGGCGCCCTTGCTGCGCACCGCGCCCGGCCGCGCGAAGCATGCCAAGGGCGTGCTCGCCGCGCGCCTCTGGCCTTCGTGGCTGGAGCAGCTCAATGGCGAGCTGCCCGAGGACGCGCACGTCCACGTCCGCCCTGGCACCATCGTCTTCAGCAACGCCAAGTCCGGGACGATTGAGGACGAGAACTTCATCGCCATCCAGCAGGCGGTGAAGGACGAGGACGAGCCCCACGAGCTGCTGGACCCCAACCAGGTGCCGGGCCTGAATCCCGCGGAGGACTGCCGGCCCAAGCAGGCGCTGTTCCTGCCCCGCGAGGGCTCGGTGGATGCGAGCCGCCTGCTGCGGGCGCTCACCCTGTCCCTGGAGCAGTCGCCGCGGGTGACCGTCGTGGATGGCGCGGTCAAGGCGCTGGACCTCCAGGGGGGCCGCGTGACGGGCGTGCGGCTGGAGGATGGCCGCGCGCTGAGCGCCGCGCAGGTCGTGCTCGCCATGGGCGTGGGGACGCAGGCGGTGCTCGACGAGCTGCCGGAGCTGGCGCGGCGCATCCCCCGCATCTTCAGCGGCGGCGGGACGTCACTGCTGCTCCAGGTGCCCCGGCCGTCGCTCCAGCACGTGGTGCGCACGCCGAACCGGGCCTTCGCCTGTGGCCTTCATGGCATGCCCCGCGGGGAGGGCCAGCTCTACTTCGGCGCGACGAACATCCTGATGGCGCGGCCGATGCTGCGCACCACGCCGGCCGACATGTACTTCCTGCTGGAGTGCGTCCTGGAGCAGATTGACCAGGACCTCTGCGGCGCGCAGCTCGTCGCCTGGCAGGCGGGAAACCGGCCCGTCACCGTGGACACGTGTCCGCTCATCGGACCGACGTCCGTGGAGGGACTGTGGCTGCTCACGGGGACGTACCGCGACGGGCTGTTCCTCTCCCCGCTGCTGGGGCAGCACATGGCGCGGCGGGTGTGCGGGCAGAGCGGCCTGGTGGCCGAGGACTTCCCGCCGGAGCGCAAGCCCATCTCCCTCTACACGCTGAAGGAGGCGCGCGCGGAGGCGCTCAAGCACTACCTGGCCATGGGGTGGGAGCACGGCATCCGGCTGCCCAAGGTGGGCTGGCACCGCGCCTTCCCTCGCTTCTACCAGCAGATGCTGGACTCGCTCTACGACGCGCTGGGGGAGGAGGAGTTCGTCATGCCTCCGGAGCTCCTGGCCATCGTCGACAGCAACCGCGCGGCCATGGTGCCCTTCTTCCGCGACTACTACGCGGAGGTCCGCAAGGCCTGGGCGTGAGGCGGGCCCAGGCCCGGGGCGCTCAGCGGCTCTCCGCCACCGTCCGGTTCTGCCGGGCCGTCACGGCCTCGAGCACCGTCGCCGGAGGGACGACGCCCTCGCGCCCGAGCAGCACCGCGGTGGACTCGCCCTCCGCCACCACCTTCCCTCGCGAGAGGAACTGGTGGGTGGCATAGAAGTACTTCTCGTCCCAGCGGGTAATCGACATGGACACGGTGTACTTCTGGAACGGGCGAAGCGGCTTTTTGTAGTCCATGGTGTGGCGCACGATGATGGGCGCCCACTTCTGCTTGAGCATGAGGGCCAGCAGGCCCGTGCGGATGAACAGGTCGACCCGGCTCAAGTCGCAGACGGTGAGGAACCGTCCGTTGTTCATGTGCAGGTTCAGGTCCAGGTCATTGGGCAGGACGCGCTGCTCCAGCGTGCTCGTCAGCGCGTCCACGCGCATCTCCGGCTTCCAGAGCGAGGAGAGCATGACCCACAACATCCTGAGATAGAGATTCATGTGCTTCGGACGGCTCCTGCAGGAAGAACGAGATGAGCCGGGCCGGCGGGTAGTACCCCAGCCCGGAGGAACGCTGATACATGAAGCCCAGGTGCCCGCCATGCGGCGTCAGCTCCAGCCGCACGTGCTCCCGCAGCGCGCGCGCGTCGGGGAGCGTGTCCCGGGCGACGAGCGGGTCGTCCTCGGCGTTGAGGATGAGGAAGGGCACCTCGATGCCCGACAGGAACTGCTGGCTGCTGCACCGCGCGTAGTAGTCTGGCGCGTCCTTGAAGCCGTGGAGGGGCGCGGTGAAGACCTCGTCGAAGGCCTGGATGTTGCGCATCCCGTTCAGCGTCCCAACGCGTGAGGCGAACTCCGGCAGGTGGGCCTTGAGCCGCGCGACGCGCTTGTACGAGTTCAACACGCGGAGCTGGTAGAGCTGGTTGATGCCTTCGCAGGCCCGCCGGGCCGTGCTGCCCAGGGAGAACGTCAGGGACACGGCCGCCGCGGCGGACAGGTGGCTGGCGTGGCCCGTCTCCGCCAGGTAGCGAATCAACATGCTGCCGCCCAGGGAGAAGCCCACGCCATGGAGCGGCGTGTGGGGCTCCCGCTCACGGATGAAGCCCACCAGCCAGGCCAGGTGGTCGGTGAAGCCCGCGTGATAGAAGGGGGCCCGCCGGTTGGGCACGGCGCCGCCCCGGTGGCACAACACCGCCGCGCGCAGGCCGCGCAGGGACAGCTCCGACAGCAGGCTGCGGACGTAGGTGGAGTCCTGCGTGCCCTGCATGCCGGGCAGCAGGATGAACAAGGGCCCTGGCCGCGTCCGGTTCAGCCAGTACACGTCCACGAAGTCACCGTCCGCCAGCTCGTGGCGGACGTGCTCGGTGAGCACGTCGTGACGGCGCCGGTCCAGGTGCGGGACGACGGTCTGCACGTGGGAGAAGCGCAGCCACCAGGGGACGTGGAAGGCGTTCGTGGGCTCAGCCATGGACGGTCCGCGCGGGGGCCTCTTCGGGCAGCGGCATGCCCACCTCGGCCATGACGGCCAGGTCCTTCTCCGTCAGCGCGCGGGTGCGCCGCCGCACGATGTCCGCCCCCAGCACCAGGTTGAAGTTGGACACGCCGCCATAGCGGTGGTGCAGGAAGTGGTTGCGGTAGACGGCGCGCATGTAGCGGGTCCGCAGCAGCCACGCCAGCCACCGGGGCGCGGTGCGCTGTCCTTCCTCGAAGGGCAGGTGCAGGTACGGGTGGACGAAGTGGCTCATGAAGGGCGGCAGCAGCAGCGTCACGCAGCCGGCCAGGAAGGCAATGGGCTTGAGCGTGAAGTAGAACACCGGGAAGAAGATGACCAGCGGGGCCACGAAGACGAAGACGCCCTCGCCGTGCAGCCGGGTGGCGAAGGCGCCGTTGATGATGGTCCGGCCGTGCTTGCCCCGCTGAAGCAGCTCCTCGGTGAGCTTCTGCTTCTCCTCCTCGCTCCGGAACTGCGTCACGTGGCTGCTCCGGAAGGTCCTCACGTGGTGGATGGTGTGGTGGGAGAAGTGCGTGTTGATCATCGGCCGGAACAGCCGCGGCGCGCGGTTCCAGAAGCGCACCGCCTTCGGGCGCGCGTCGGACACGTACTCGTGCATGAAGGACTCGACGTACGAGGAGATGACGTACCCCAGCGCGAGTCCAAGGAGGACATGGACGTAATCAGGCATGTTCAGCGTTCCTCGCCGGGGAAGGTCAGCAGGCGGCCCAGCTGACCTGGCGGCTCGATGGAGGGCGGGGCGGCCAGCGGTGTCCTGGCCTGGCCCGCGTGGACAGGGGGAAAGCCCGTCATCCTGCCGGTGGCCTCGTCGTACACCTTGAGGCGGAAGGCGAGCACCGACTCACGCAGGCCAAGCCGCACGCCCTCTTCGACCAGGCCGTGCCGCTCCATGTAGCCGCGCAGCAGGTAGTTGGGGAGTTGGGGCTTCAGGTGATGGACGTGGTGCAGGTTGATGGCGCCGAAGAGCCACTCGAAGGCGCGCGGCAGCACCAAATGACTGCTGCCCTGGAGCGCCGAGCCCTTCAGGGACCACCGCGCCCGGGGAACCCAATAGGGCCGCTCCACCTGGTGCTGCACGAAGAAGAGCCAGATGCCCAGGCCCGCGGCCACCTGGGTGATGATGAGGTGCACCACCAGCCACCGGGGCCAGTCACCCAGCGCGAGGAACGCGAGGTGGACGGCCACCAGCGCCAGGTTCGTCACCAGGATGGAGCGGCGCTCGGGCCCGCGCTCCTTCGGGACGATGCCCGGCATGCGGAAGCGCAGCAGGAACTGGAAGATGGGCCCCACGCCCAGGAGGATGGCGGGGTGCCGGTACAGCCGGTAGCGCAGGCGCTGGGCGGGCTTGAGCGCCAGGTACTCCTGGGTCGTCATCGTCACGATGTCGCCCACGCCGCGCCGGTCCAGGTCGCCGCTGGTGCCATGGTGGACCAGGTGCATGGCCCGCCAGTACGCGTGCGGCGCCAGCGTCAGCATGCCCAGCACCACGCCCACCCGGTCATTCGTCACCGGACGCTGGAACAGCGAGCGGTGGGCGCAGTCGTGCTGGAGGATGAAGACCCGGACCAGCACGACGCCCGCGAGCACCGCCAGCGCCACGCCGCCCGCCAGGGATTGGGCGAGGACGACATAGCTGGCCCCCGCGAGCAGGACATAGGCGCCCACGCATCCCACGAGCTGGACCCCGCTCCGCCAGGGGCTGGGCCGCCAGGCCTGGCTGGCGGCGACGGACGTTGTGTCTGAAGTGGAATCAGGTGCCATGACTGTCACGAGGCAGCGCCCCTCCCCCAGGTGCGACTCTTTCGGAGATTTCGGACATAACGTGCGTTGATTCTGGAATCAAGAATCTCCGGGAGCATGTCCACTTGACGTCAAGAGCCGCCTTGAGGGGGGGCTTCACGTCAGGTCTTCGGCAGGGGACCTGGTGGGTGACACGGTTTCGCGTGGCATGCGCGGAGTACGGGCAACCATAGAATGCGAGCGACATGCACACGTCATTGCTCCAAGGGACTGTGTCTCCTCCTCTCTTCGTGGGGCGTGCGCACGAGCTCCGGCGTCTGGGGGAGATGCTGCGGCGGGTGCGGACGTGTGTCGTCTATGGCCTGCCGGGGGCAGGGAAGTCCGCGTTGGCCGCCGCGGTGGCGGCGCGGCACCCGGGGACGGTGGTCCACCGGCGCCTGCGTCCAGGTGACTCGCTGGGCACGGTGGTGGACGACCTGCGGCGCCTGCTGCGGGACGCCCCCGTGCAGCAGGCGCTGTCGGATGAAGCCCGCCTCGATGACCTGGCACGGCAGGCCGACGCGAGCGAGGCGCTGTGCGTGGTCGATGACCTCCAGGTGCTGCGGCCGGAGGAGCGCGCCGCGCTGCTGGAGGAGCTCGGCGGGCGGCTGACGCGGGGGGCGCTGCTGGCCACGTCGCGCGAGGCCGTTCCCCGGCGCGCCACCAGCCCGGACCGCTTCGAGCTGCGGCTGGATGGCCTGACAGAGGCGGCGGCGCGCACGCTCTGGCGTCAGCTCGACGCGCTGTATGGCGCGCATGAGGGGTTCGAGCACGCCTGGCGCCGCTCCCGGGGGCTGCCGTTCCACCTGCGGCGGGCCCACGCGGGTGACGTGGAGGGAGAGGAGCCGGTGCTCAAGGCGCTGCTTCAGTTGAGCGCGGATGAGCGGCGGCTCGCCTCCGTGCTGGCGCTGAGCGAGGCGCCCCTGTCGGCGGAGGTCCTGTCGGGCCTCTTCCCGGAAGGGCACCATGGCGAGCTGCTGCGGCGGCTGGGGGCCAGGCTGCTGGTGGAGCTGGACGCCCGCGGACGCCACGGCATGCACGACCTGGTGCGGGACGCCCTGGTGTCGCTGCTCGACACGGAGGAGGTGCGCGCGGCGCACGTGGCCCTGCTGGAGCTGCTGCCGCGCGAGGAGGTGCCCGTGGTGGTCCGGGTCCGCGCGATGAGCCGCCACCTCCAGGCGCTGGGGCGGCCCGCGGAGCGCGTGGCCTTTATCGTGGCCAGCGCGGAGCTGCTGGTGCGCCATGGGGCGGCGGGGGAGCTGCTGGCGTGGCTGGATGCGCTCTCCGGCGACGCGCTGACCCTGGACGCGCGGCTGGCGCGGGGAAGGGCCCTGGTGCGGCTGCTGGAGGTCCGCCGTGCCTACCCGGAGCTGCTCGCGCTCCAGGCTTCGTTGGAGGCACAGGGGGCGGATGCGGGCCTGCGCGAGGGGGTGGGCGCGGTGCTGGTGCGGGCGGCCCTCTTCGCCCTGGAGCTGGACGCGTGTGAGCGGACGTTGGAGGCCATGCCCGCCCCCGGCGGCGCGGAGGTGTTCTTCCAGCAACTGCTGGCGTGGGCGACGTTGCGCTACTTCCAGGGCCGCATCGACGAGGCGCTGGAGCTGTTGGACGGCGCCGCCGCGGCCTCGGAGGACCGGCGGGCGCGGGGATGGTGCGCCTACGCACGCGCGTTGATGCTCTGGCTCGACGGGCGCGACAGCGAGCTGGCCGAGCCGGTGGAGCGTGGCATCGTCCTGCTGGAGGACGCGCGCGCCGACTCGCGGGGGGCGCTGGTGACGGCCATGTCCGCGGGCATCTTCAGCCGGCTGGGTCGCTTCGCCGAGGCCGAGTCGGCGCTCACGGAGGCCTGGGCGCGCATGGAGGACCTGGGCGCTCCCAGGCTGGCGCTGGAGCTGGACTGCATCGCCGCGTGGGTGCTGGCGGAGCGAGGGCATCGCCGGGACGCGCTCGTGGCGCTGCGCAAGGTGGAGGCCCGCGCGGAGCGGGGGGGCTACCTGTTCATCGCCCTGCTGTGCCGCGCTGGCGCGGGCCGCGTGTTGCTGGAGCTGGGCCGGTGCGCCGAGGCCAGGGCGCTGCTGGAGACGCTGGAGGGAGACATTCGCCGCCTGCGGGTGCTGGGCATGTCGCGGGCCGTGGCGTCGGCCCGGCGCATGGATGTGCTGACGGTGGAGACGTGGCCCACCCGGGTGGAGCCGCGCGAGGTCCGGCCAGGGGTCGCGGCCCGGCAGCGGGCGCTGGTGGCCCTGGAGGCCGCGCGGCGCGGCGACGAGGTGCTGGCGCTGGGCCTGCTCGTGTCGATGGAGTCGCTGGTGGAGGGGACGGACTTCGCGCTGGAGCGCGCGCTGAGCCACCTGGCGCGCGCGTGTCTCCACCGGCTGCACGGGCGTGAGGTGGAGGCTCGCGACGCGCTGGCGTCCGCCAGCCGGAGCGCCGCGGAGGGTGGGGTGGACCCGGAGGTGGTCCCCACGCTGGCGAGCCACGTCTTCACGGACCGGGCGGCGCTCCGCGCCAGCGCGCCCGTGGACGACGGCGGGGCCGCTGGAGCGGCGGGCGTGGTGGTGCTGGATGGGCGGCGCCACGAGCTCCGGGGGGCGGGGCGGACCGTGTCCCTGGCGCGGCGGGTGCTGCCGCGCAGGCTGCTGTATGCGCTGGCCAGCCAGCCGGGCCGCGCCGTGTCGAAAGAGGACTGCGTCCGGGCGATGTGGGACGCGGACTACGACCCGCGGCTCCACGACAACGCGCTGCGCGTCCACGTCAGCCACGCGCGGGGCCTGCTGGAGGGAATGGAGGCCCGCATCGTGTTCGAGCCGCCTGGCTACCGGTTGGAGACCGCCGAGGGCTTTGTCTTCGTGACGGTTTAGCGCGATTTAATCCGGCTTAACTCGCCCAGGCGCCGCGGCCTCGCGACAATTCCAATCATCGCATGGGGGGGCTGCCTGTGTTTGACGGCGGCGTGCGATGCGACCAGTCAAATCAGAGATGGGAGAACTCACATGAAGTCGACGCTGATGAAGCTGTTTGTCGTTGCCGCGGCGGTCGTGGCGGTGGGCTGTGGGGGCGGCATGGAGGAGGAGGCGCCGTTGGACATGGCGCCGCAGGTCTCCGACGAGGGTGGGGTGGCGCAGCAGGACCTGCCGGTGTGCGGGTCTGGCCTGTACTGCAGCCTCAGCCCGGTCTCGGGCGCCTCGATGTGCGTCCAGACGCCCACCTCGACGCTGGCCATCTACTGCTGCCCGTCCGGTCGGCGCATCTATCACACCTCGGGCGGTGGTCAGTTCTGCGCCTGAGCGTGAGCCGCCGTTGAGGTGAGGAGCGGGGGGCACGAATGACGTGCCCCCCGCTCCGGACATTTGGGCGCAGTCTCATGCCTCGCCGTGGGCTCCGCGCGGTGTCGAACTCCGGTATTCCGCGCGCGAATCCAATGAATTCCAGGAACCCCTGGCGCTCGCGGCGGAGCACGTTGTGGCACCTTGTTTGATTCGCGTGAACCGGAAATAATCCCGCGGCACTTCATCGGGATGGTTTCAACGTTGTTGCGGATTCGCGATTCGCAGATGAGTTCGTTGCGCAGCGCCGCGATGGACAGCCGCGTCGCGCAGCTCGTCACGGCGCTCCTCGCGGAGCCCTCCGCGGTGGAGCCCGCGTGGACCCGCGAGCGGCTCGGGCCGGTGGTGCGCAGGGTGGTGGACCGGGGCATCTTCTCGCTCGACGACGTGCGCGTGTACGTGCAGCTCGCCGAGTCGCTGGGAGATGACTTCGAGTCGCAGCGTCCCCACGCGTGGATGCGTTCGTGGCTGGATGACGCCTCCGTTTCGGACCCTGTCGCGCGTCTGCACCGCGTGGTGCGTGAGCGCCGCCGCCGCGAGGACGTGGCGGCGCAGAACGAGCGGAAGGAGGCGGCCTTCCGCCTCCGCCACGCCACGGCCGGCGAGGGCCGCTGACCGTCCCACTCCCAGAGAGGCCTCATGTCCCCTTCCTCGACTTCACGGCAGGACCCTGCGGTTGCTCCATGCCCATTGCAGGCGGGCAAGGGGCAGGTGGAGGTGGTCGTCGTCGATGACCGCGAAACGCCGCTGTCCGGCGTGGCGGTGGAGCTGGCGCGGGGGACGGCGGACGAGGCGCTGCGCACGCGCACCGACGAGCACGGCGTCGCGCTGTTCGAGGGGCTCGAGGAGGGGCGCTACCGCTTCCGGTTGCTCGACGTGGAGCCCGCGCTGTGGCGGGTGCTCGGCCGGCTCCCCCTGCCTCCGCGCGCCGCGGGCGCCGCGCCTCGCTGGGGCGCCGCCTCGCAGCCCAGGCCGCTGTCCTGGACGTGCGAGGGGACGGAGTCGCTCGCGGTACTGGCGGCGAGGCTGGGGGTGCGTCCCTCGCGGCTCATCGACGCGAGCACGGGGCAGCCGCTCACCCCGGAGGTGGCCCCCGCGCCGGGGACGCGTGTGGAGGTGCGACCGTTCTCTCACGAGTGGACGACGGTGGAGACCGGCTTCCGGCATGTGATTCACCGCATCGGGCTGCCGCTGTCCCTGGTGGTGGTGCTGCGCGACGGCACGCACCACCCCCGCGCGCACCAGCCCTACCTGTTGAAGGTGTGGCTGGACGACGAGGAGGAACTGCCCGCGCGTGAGGGCATGACGGACGCGGAGGGCCGCATGGCGCAGGTGCTGCCCGCGCGCGCGGCGCGTGGAGAGGTGACGGTGTCTCCCGGCCGCGACGACGAGCGCAAGGTGACGCTGCGCTTCGCGGCGCTGCGCGCGACGAGCGCTCCGGAGGGCTTGCAGGAGCGGCTGGAGAACCTGGGGTTCTCCTGTGGCGGCGAGCGTGGCCAGGTCGGCCCGAAGACGCGCCTGGCCGTGGAGTGGTTCCAGTACGCGCTCGGGCTGCCTCCGAGCGGAGAGGCCGACGAGGCGACCTGCGCCGCGCTGGGCCTGTTGCACCGCTCGTAGCATCGGAGGTCTTTTCCCATGCAGTGCCCCAACTGCGCGCCCGGCACCATGCGCGACCTGTCCGTGACGCCACCTCGCTGCCTGGAGTGCGGCGCGGTGCTCGTTCCGGCGCCTTCCAGCACGCAGTCCTCCTTCGGCTCGATGGAGACCGATGTCGAGGAGGAGGACTTCGAGTTCGAGGAGTACGCGACGTATGAGGACCTGCTGGCCTCCCAGGAAGAGGTCGAGCGGCTGGAGAGCGGCGACTACGACGACGTCCTGGACGACTTCCTGGACGACGACGAGCCGTACCGGCTCTCCAGCGATGAGATGCGTGAGGAGACGCTCCGGGCCTCGCTGGCCACGGACGACCTGACGCCCCCAGAGCCGCCACCGTCCAACACGATGAGCGACGACGTCGCCGAGGAGCGCTGTGTCCCGCTGGGCGCGGAGACCACCGTCTCCGACAAGCCCGTGGTTCCGCCGAGCTTCCCGCTGCGGATGCTCCTGTGGAACATCGCCGACCTGGGCGGAGGCCCGAGCGGGACGCTCCCGGTGCGCGAACAGTGGACCATTGACGCCCTGGCCCATGTCATCCGCACGGCGAACGCCGACATCGTCACCATCCTGGAGTTGAAGAAGAAGGGCGGCATTCGCCTGGTGGAGCCCAAGCCGCCCACCGAGATGAAGCAAAACACCGGCCGCGGGAGCAGCGGAAAGAAGCTGCCGGTGTTGATGCAACTGGCGACCGCTTTCGTCGAGCCCACGGGCTACCAAATCAAGAAGGCCTCGGGCACCGAGGTCGGTCAGATCGCGGCGCGGGAGGCGGCGCTCCTCAACGACCTGGCGAAGCACTTCTCGGAGCTCGTGCGGCGAACCCTCTGGCCACGAGACGAGGAGGGCTCGGACTCCGAGGCGTGGGACCCCTCCGATATCGAATGGAGCAAGACCTCGAAGGAGCTGGGCACCGACACGCTGGACATCATCGAGGGCAGGCTCGAGGCGGCCTGGGGGGCATGTGAGCCAGACCTGGTGAAGCGCTTCGGCAGGCCTCCGGCGAAGACGGCGAAGGACGCGGACGACGAAGAAGACGAAGAAGAAGACGAGGAGCCGCCCGAGGCGCTCGTCGCGACGTCAATCGACGTGTTTGGCAAGCAGCAGGCGAAGCTGGATGCCTACTGTCTGCTCTGCGTGCGGCTGCTCGTGGAGGAGGGCTACTACGATTGGCTCCAGCCCTACGCGAGCCGTTACTCGTCGCAGGAGAAGGACGCGAAGAAGGGAGGGCCGGAGGCGGCGGAGCTGCGGAAACGGGACGAACTGGCGAAGCTGGGCGTGGCGCTGCTGCGCGAGCACTGCGGCATCCTGTTTCACCGCTACCTGGCGGTCATCGCGGGCATGAAGGCCAACAAGGTCCCGGCCAGGCGGGAGCTCGTCCTCGAGAACAGCCTGCACCGCTCCAACGACGCGCATCTGCAGCGCGTCTACGAGAAGAAGCTCGCGCAATATCAAGAGCGCAAGAACGGGGTGAAGGACGCGCCGACGTCGCACGCGGGCCTGAGCGAGTTCATCCGCATCCGAATTGCGCTGAACGACCAGTGCAAGGCGCGTGGTGAGGAGGTCTATGCGTCGTGGCCCGCGGAGGTGCCCGACCAGCCCGTCAAGGGGCTCTACACCCAGGATGAGGCGTACGGCGTCTTGTGGCGCAAGTCCAAGCTGGACGTGGACGAAGCGGCCATCTCGTACCTCAGCGCCTACGTGGCGAAGCGCTCGCAGGGGGGCGAATCCCCGTCAATGGATGTCGACACCGTCAAGAGCCTCTACAGCAAGCGGGAGCCCATCCGGATTCCGGTGCGGCTGGCGCAGGTGCAGAGCGCGCCCGAGGTGAGCGTGGTGGCGTGGCATCCCCCCGCGCCGGGAAACCACAACAAGAACGCGCGCGGCACGGACTTCCGCGCCTTCCTCCAGTACTGCAAGGACGAGCGCCAGGAGAAGGTGCTCGGCGTGGTGCTCTCGGACCTGAACATCGACACCGCCCGGCCCAAGGCCGAGCTCGCGAAGGATGGCACGCCGTACATCGAAACCTGCGTGGAGCGCTTGTCGTTCCACCAGTTCTTCCAGACGCTGCTGGGGCCCGAGGCGGACGCGAGCCACCTGTACGCCATGGCGCCGCAGCGCTCGACCATCGCCAAGAGCAAGTTCGGGAGCTGGGCCGTGGACAGCGAGAAGGCGTTTGGAGACGGCTCGCTCAAGACGCTCCGGAGCTTCGTCAACAGCAAGGTGAAGCCGGAGCAGTTCGCCCCTCTCAAGACGTCAAAGGGCCGCGAGCTGCGGCCAGTGCTCTCCGCCGCGGAGGACGTGCTGGCCCACATCGAGTCGTTCATCACCCCGCCGCAGCAGCGCTACGGGGCGAGCGGCTTCGACAAGATTCTCGTGTACTCGCGGCGGACGGATGGCTGGCTGCTGGAGCAGTCGTCGGTCTACGTCATCCCGTTTCCCATGGTGCTCGCGGACGAGCAGGAGAAGGGCCTCTTCTTCATCCACGGCAACCTGCTGCCCAAGCACCTCCAGCCGTTCTGGCGGCTCATCCAGTTGGAGGACGCGAAGCTGCCCGAGAAGGAGCGGATTTTCGACAACCTGCGCGCCCCGGGAGTGAAGCTCACGGGCTCGGAGGACGTGCGCTGGGAAGCGGTCATGGCCGCCGCGAAGAAGCTGAGCGACCACATGCCGCTCGTCTCCGACCTGCGGCTCGTCTACAGCGGCGAGGAGGCGCTGGTCGTGGAGGAGGTGGAGGTCGCCACCGAGACGGTGTCCACCGAGCTGGGTGCGCTGGAGGCGCTGTGTGCCGCCTATCAGAAGTCCCACGCCGCGGATGACGAGGCCACGGAGGCGCTGAGCGCGATTCTGGACGCCGCGGAGAGGGTCCCCGCTTCGGACCATGCCCGCTCCAACGCGCTGGTGGCGGAGGCCATGCAGTGGCGGGAGACGTTCGCCGCGCTGCGGAGCGCGGGCTTCGACCCGGAGGAGTACTGGGACAGGCGGCCCGAGCTGAAGTCGGAGAAGGGGAAGGACAAGGGGGGCGGCAACGGCATCTCGCTGGACACCCACCTGGCCTCCATCCACCAGGGGCGGGTTCCCAACGCGGGCGGAGGGGACTGTCTGTTCCGCGCGCTGTCCCAGTTGTTCTTCGGCACGGAGGAGCACCACCGCGAGGTGCGCCAGGCGGTGGTCAATCACCTGGAGGACCTGCTCGCCGGGCAGTCGCTGGACGGTGGAGGGCTGGTGGGGCCGGCGACGGCGGCGACGTTCCGACAGGACATGGGGTTGCTGCTCGACTGGCACCGCGTGGCCTGGCCCCACGAGCCCGCGTACCGCCGCGTCGCGGGCGTGGACCCCTGGCGCCAGTACCTGCGGGCCATGAGCCGGGACCGGGCTTGGGGCGACCACGTGGCGCTGGCGGCGGCGTCCCACCTGTTCCAGGTGCGCTTCGAGATGTTTGCCCGGACGGGGGCGACTTCGTACTGGACGGACCTGGTGGACTTCGTGCCGCGCACCGAGGGACACGCGGCGCGGCCTCTGCTGCGGCTGGCCAACCTGGGCAACGCGCACTACGAGGCGGTGGGGCCCACGGATGCGCCGCTTCCCGCGGCCTCGGCCTTCCCCGCCGAACTGGAAGCGCTCAGCGCGCGCCGCCGCCGCGACGAGGGGCAGGCGCCTCCCTCCGGCTCGATGAAGGTCGAATCCCCGCAGTCCGCGACCGCGCCCACGAAGACGGCCACGTCGGATCCGTCCACCGTGGGGCCCGTGTGCAAGTGGACGCACACGCACTACTTCAAGTCCGACACGCCCGCCCACCACCCGCACGCGCTCTTCCTCTTCGGGGAGAACGACGTCGCGAAGAAGAACAAATACTTCCAGAAGAGTACGCAGGCCGTCATCCGGATGAACCCGAACGCGCTGGGGATTCGCACGTGCTGGGTCGCGGGCGTGGGCATGCAGGACACGGACCTCGCGAAGAACCAGGTGGCGATTGATCAGGACTGTGACGAGGCCGTCCAGCTCCTGCAGAGCGGCAAGTACACCACCCTGGTGGTGCCGTGGAACCACGCGCTGGACAGCGTGGACATCGGGACGGGGGTTGCCGCGCTGCCCACGAACGCGCCCAAGACGTGGGCGCACCTGACGAAGCGCATCGACGCGCTCATCACCTGGGCAGGCAAGCACCTGGGCACGGTGCTGGTCGTCCCGCAGGTGAACGCGCTCGTGCCCACCGGGGTGCGGCAGCAGCCGTCGGACCTCCACCTGCAGGAGGTCTCGGACGTGATGCACCGGGCCGCCACCATGGGAGAGGACTCCAGCACGAGCGTGCTGGGGCAGCCGAACGTCGTGTCCTTGAGGACGCTGCTCTTCTCCGGAGCGACTTCGCCTGAGACGGGGCTGCTGTCGGACAAGGACTACGAGAAGAACAAGGCGATGCTCGACGAGGACCTGGCCGTGCTCACCCAGAAGGTGGAGAGCGGCCAGTACCGCAGGCTCGTGCTCGAACGAGACGAGGAGGGGGACATCGTCCTGGGCACGGCCTTGGGGAAGCTCGACGAGCACGCGCCCCGGACGCTGGACTACCTGCGCGAGCGCCTGGAGGCGTTGTGCAGGCGCTGTGCGGAGGTCCACGTCGAGGACGAGGACTCGATGCAGGGCATCGAGGCGTCGCAGTCCCTGGACTTCCTGTCCGCCGACGATGGCGGTACTCCTTCCGGGGGAGTCAAGCGCAAGAAGCCCAGCCTCGCCGACGAGGACGACGACGCCACCCAGGAGATGGACCCGGCGGAACGGATTGCGCCGTCGAGCCATAAGAAGCGCAAGTTCATGGGGTCGCCCGCGGACGCCGAGGAGGATGAAGAAGTGCACCTTTTCGATGACGACGTGCCGCCACCGCCTCCCATCGTGGAGGAGGGGGATGAGGCCAACCCCAAGAAGCGGAAGAAGGGGCCGACCGAGTAGGGCCTCGGCATGGGGCCGTCATCTTCGGGGCGGAAGCCCACGCCTGGCCTGAGCGCCGCTTCCACGACGGCTTCATCACCGCGCGACCCAGGGGCGGGTGGCCTTTTCATCGCGGGCGGTGTTCACCAGGCGATTGAAGTGCCCATCATTGAACCTGAGGACGGAGTTCCCGTGGCCGACCGCCTGCTCCCCCAGGTCCACTGTCAGCCGCCACGCCCAACGCCGCCCTGGAAGACGCCCTCATGGCAAACCCAAGAGCACGCGCCCTCGATGAGTACACCGCCCTTGTGGGGCAGCAGCAGTCGCAGGCCCTGAGGAGCTGCTGGTGAAGGACGCCTCGCTGCTCACCACGTCGTGGAGCGGCTGCTCGCGGTCTCGCCAGGACAGTCGGCCCGGGGTTCGGGCAAGTAGGAGTAGGCTCACCCGTGATGGGGCACGGGTTGAAAGTCTCGTCTCAGCTCGAGGCGCGGGGTGACTGGAGCTCTCAGTCGAAGCGCAGGGCCGGCACGTCTCCACATCCTTTTCTGAGGTGCCGCCCGATTCGCTCAGAAGCTTGGTGGAGTCGCTCACGCTCGGGGTGCGGCGCATCCTGGCGGAGCTGGATGACTCGGTGCCGCTGGCCAACGTCCAGACGATGGAGCGGGTGGTCGCGAAGTCGCCGTCCGTGGCGCGGGCGTCCTTCACCTTGTTCCTGCCTGGCATCGCGGGAGGGATGGCGCTGCTGCTCAGCGCGGTGGGGCTCTACGGCGTCATCTCCGTCATCGTCGGGCAGCGGCGTGGAGAGCTGGGCATCCGCCTGGCGTTGGGCGCGAGGGCGGCGCAGGTGGCTGGCATGGTGGTGCTCCAGTCGCTGCGCATTACCGCGCTGGCGCCGAACTGGCTGCCCCCTCGCTCGAATAGCCGCCCGTAAGGACGACTTGAGTGCTTTCTCGCGGTGGGGGAGGCCGGTATCGTCATTCACCGATGAGACGCCTTCTCCTCTTCCTCGCCGTGGGCTTGCCCGTGGCCACCGGCTGCCGTCATGCCGGTGTGCCCTCGTTGCCCGCGAGTCATGGCCAGCTCTCCTATTCCATGGGGCTCTACCAGGACCGCGCACAAACGCCTGGGGAGACCGACAAGGTCCCCGTTCTTCGAGATGTCGATGAGTCCACTCCTGCCCTGGAGCTCGCCGCGGAAGAAGCACCTGTGGCCTTCCAGGACGCAGTGCAGGTGCTGTCGGGGACACCCTCCCCGGAGCAGGTCCGGACCGCATGGCTCAATCTCGTCGCCGCGTGTGATGCGGAGCTCTCCGCGGCCTGCACGTACCTCCGAGAGCAGATTCAGATGCCGAAACGGGTGTCAGGCGGGCTGCCCACGCTGACGAGAAGCGCGGATAACGCCAGGACGCTGTTCGTGTTGACCGTTCGTGCCCGGCTTGGGACGGACGGCCGGATGCGAAGGTTCACCGTGGTGGAAGCGGCGCCCTACGGAATGACCGAGGCATTCATCAAGACGCTGAGCACGCACGTCTATGCGCCCGCGAAGCTGGCGGGGCATCCCATTGAAATTCCGATGACATTCAATCTCAGGGCGACGCACCTGATGAGGCTCCTGTCCAAGGAAGAGGAGTTACGGTGGCTTCGTGAACGCGCCGCGAGGTTCCCCGGCAGCGAGGGCGCCTGGCTTGATCTTGCGCGATTCCTGGCGATCCATGCACCCGAGGAGCCGGAGTACGAAAAGGCTCTTCACTCCCTGAACCGTCTGTCGCCCAGGTATTGGTGGCCCGCGACGGAGCTTGCGTGGCTGCGAGCGGAGGACGGGAATTACGAGGAAGCAGAGCCCCTGGCGAAGGTGGGGCGGCGCTTCGCGCCTCAGAATCCCTACGCGCTCGAGACGTCGGCGCGAGTGGCCTTCCATCGAGGCCAGTGCCGCGAAGCCATCGCGGACCAACAACAAGCGGTGGCGACGTTTCCCAAGGAATGGCCCGAGGAAGAGCGGGGGCGCTTGAAGCAGGCGCTGGCGACATATCAGCGTGGGTGCTCGTCCGAGGCCGCTTCGGCTGCGCCTTTGAACGGGGATGACTGAGTCGCGAGCCCCCCGGACCCACTCCACACGATTCGGGACTTGACCCGCGGAAACCACCGACCCCGCAACGCGTCACGCAGGGCCCGCGGACAAAGAAGCGAAGTGCCCCTCCCAGCACTTCGCCCCGGCTACCGCTGGGCCTTGCTGCCAAGAGCCTTGCGCGCCGCAGTCAGCACCACGTCGGCCACATCCCGCAGCACCGGGCAGTGCGCCAGCTCCTTGAACCACTGGGGCTATTACGACGAGGCCCCTTGGACCTGCGCGCAGGCGCGGCTGGAAAGAGGGCGGCGCCTACTTCGTCGCGCGTGCGCCTTCCACCACGGCCTTCGCGATGGCGTGGCTGATGCGGTGGCCCAGCTTCACCTCGACGTCCAGGTAGATGGGCGAGCTGTTGAGCTCGAGGAAGACGTAGTCGTCTCCGTGGTGCTTGATGTCGATGCCGGCGAAGGTGAGGCCGCACGCGCGCGCCGCCTGACGGCAGAACCGCTTCACCGGCTCGGGCAGCGGCACCTCGCGATAGCTCGCCTCGCCCCCGCTGTAGACAGGGTCCGCCCGGAAGTCGAGGTGCTGCTCGGGCGTTTCAATCGCCACGCAGGACACCACCTCGTCTCCCACGAGCATGATGCGCAGGTCGTCCCCTCGCACGCGCTCCTGGAAGATGACGGGGGAGGCGGTGACGTCCTCCAGCCGCTCCAGTGCCTCGGCGTCGAGGCCGCGCGTGACGGCACCGCCCATGATGGGTTTGTAGATGACGTCCTTCACCTCCGCGTGGAAGGCGCGGATGGCGGCGGGGTCATTGGAGATGAGCGTGCGCGGCACGCGTGCGCCCAGGCTGCGCAGCGCGTGGAGCTGGAAGGGCTTGTACTGCATGACGCTGGCGGCGTGCGGCCCGTTGACGAGCGTGGCGCCCTGGTGGGCCAGCTTCAGCAGCCACGCCACGAAGTACGAGGCACGCTCGCGCGTCTGCATGAAGTGGTGGTGCCAGTCCTCGTAGAGCACCAGCTCGCCGTCCTGCTCCAGGGCCGGGACGAAGGGTGCGGGGACGAAGCGCAGGTAGAAGCCCCGCACGTCGTCCACGCGCTGCCCGAGGTAGTACGTCTCGTCGTCCTTCATGGACAGCGGCCAGCCATGCTCCAGGGCCTCGCTGTCGATGATGACTGCTTCCGCGCCCAGGACCCCTGCCTCGTGCGCCACCGCCGCGCACTGCGGGTCATTGCCGTCACCGAAGATGCCGATTCTCAAGGACCGCCCCTGTCGCCCGGAGTTTCCGGAGGTTTCGCTATTTTTTGCAGGCAACTACAAAGGCCGGCGGTCGACAATCCGGGTATCCACGCAGGGAGAATGTCGTGACCAAGATTCCGAAGGGGCCGTCGTTCATCCGGTACGAAACGCCCCGTCCGCCGGCGAAGCCGGGCGGTGTCATCACCACGAAGGCGCTCGGTGAGGAGGGTGGCTCCAAGCCCAAGCCTCCTGACACCAACACGACGCTGGCCATGGGGGAAGAGGGTGGCATGAAGCCGCCGCCGAAGACCACCATGGCCGTGGGCGAGGAGGGTGGCATCAAGCCTCCCGGTGGCGGCACCAAGCCTCCGCCGACGACCACGCTGGCGGTGGGTGAGGAGGGTGGCATCAAGCCTCCCGGTGGCGGCACCAAGCCTCCGCCGACGACCACGCTGGCGGTGGGTGAGGAGGGTGGCATCAAGCCTCCTGGTGGCGGCACCAAGCCTCCGCCGACGACCACGCTGGCGGTGGGTGAGGAGGGTGGCATCAAGCCTCCTGGTGGCGGCACCAAGCCTCCGCCGATGACCACCATGGCCGTGGGTGAGGAGGGTGGCATCAAGCCTCCCGGTGGCGGCACCAATCCTCCGCCGATGACCACCATGGCCGTGGGTGAGGAGGGCGGTATCAAGCCTCCCGGCGGTAGCATCAAGCCGCCGCCGATGACCACGCTGGCGGTGGGTGAAGAGGGCGGCTCGAAGTAGCGCCAACAGGTCCCCGGCTCAAGGCCGGGGAGCCGCCATGCAAGTCCAGGGGCCAGGTGCGAGAGCATCCGGCCCCTTCCTTTTCTCCGAGGCTCAGCCCCGGATGATGGGCGGACGCATGGGGGCGCCGTGAATCTGCGCCTCCAGCTTCCGGGCCTGCTCCACCATGCCCGCATCGCCGCTGGCCTTGACGCGTTCGAGGAACGACAGCGCATCCGGCTTGCGGCCCTGCTTGAAGAGGGCCAGTGCGAGGTTGAGGCTCACCCGGGGCTCCTCCGGGTAAGCCTCTGTCAACCCGCGGAGCACACCTTCCGCCTCGGTCGACCGCTCCTCGGCCAGGTACAGGCGGGACAGGTCGAGCACGGGCTCAAGGGCTCGCGGCTCGGCGCGGTGGACCTCCTCCAGCAACGCGAGTGCCTCCGCGTGCTGGCCCTCCAGCGTCCGCACCTGGGCGAGCGCGTGCTTGGGGTCGATGGCCTCGGGCTGCCGCCGGCTGGCCTCCTGGAAGGCCTGCGCCGCGCCTCGGGCAGCTTCTCCATCGTGAGCAGGGCCACCCCCTTCCGGTACACGGGATTGGCATCTTCGCAAGAGTTCGCCGTCCCCCGTCGTGACCCGCGCGACCGAGTCGTGAGACGTCCTGTCGCCACACACGAGGAGGTGGACATGGACGCGGAGTTGGAGCGGTTCCGGCAAGAGGTGACGAGGCTGCAGGGAGCTGGCCATTGGCAAGGGCCATCCCCAGGTTGAGGGGCATGGTTCGCGAACTCGTCCCGGACGCCTTCTGGCGGCGTGTGGCCCTCTTGCTTCCACCACTGCGTCCCAAGAAGAAGCAAGCGGCCTGTCCACCGGCCGGGAGCATCGCGCGGGCGGACCCGTCAGCGGCCCTCCTCGGCCCCTCTGCATCTTCCCTCCCCCTCAACAGGGCCCCCATCCCTCCTATTCGCGAACAGGCCGCACAAGAGCAGCAGCGCGCCCGCTGCCAACACCCCCGAGCGGCGTGAGAGGCGAAGCCCCTGGCTCATCCTGGCACCAGCTTGCGAATCTCCTGGGGCAACGTCATGGGGTCGAAGGGCTTCCCGATGACGCCCAGCGCGCCCAGCTCCAGGTAGCGGGCGACCTCCTGCTTCTGGATTTTCGCCGTCATGAAGATGATGGGCGTATGCGCCGTGGCCTCCTGCGCGCGCAGCTTGCCGAAGGTGGTGGGCCCATCCATGCCGGGCATCATCACGTCCAGCAGGGTGAGGTCTGGCTTCTCCGCGCGGGCCTTCTCCAGGGCCTCCGCGCCGGAGGCGGCCAGCACCGTCTGCCAGCCGCCCACCCGGCCGAGGCTGAGGTTGCCGATGGTGCGGATGTCATCTTCGTCGTCGACGAGCATCACCTTGCGAAGGGTCGTCATGGACAGGCTCTCCAGCGGGGCCTCCGTGGAGGGAGGAGTGTACCAGCCCGGACGCCGCCGACAGCGGGCGCAACAGCGGCGGGGATTGGTACGCCTCTTGGAACAGTCGGTTACCCGCCACCCAGCTAGTGCGTGCCCCTGCCTGGCCGCATAGTGCCTTTCATCGCGGCGGCCACAGCGCACCGCGGTCCCCAGCGGAAGCGCTCGCCTGGGTGCCATTTCCACAAGCCCGCAGTTCTTCCACTCGCATCTGGCGAGGCCGCGTGCCGGCCCGCGCTGGCTGCCCATGTCCTGGAGTCGCCCATGTTCGCGTTGAATCCCCGCAGTGTGTTGCTCGCTGGTGTGCTGCTGTCGGCCGTGGCCGTCGCGCAATCGAAGCAAGGTGCCCAGCCCAGCAAGCGGCTGCTGACGCCGCAGAACTCGGCGGTCCTCTTCATCGACCATCAGCCGCAGATGTCCTTCGCCGTGGGCAACATCGACCGCGGGGTGCTGCTCAACAACACGGTGGGGCTGGCGAAGGCGGCCAAGGCCTTCAAGGTGCCCACGGTGCTCACCACGGTGGCGGCGAAGAGCTTCAGCGGCCCCATCTTCCCGGAGCTCCAGGCCGTCTTCCCGGAGCAGAAGCCCATTGACCGCACCACGATGAATTCGTGGGAGGACGTGAACTTCCACGCCGCGGTGAAGAAGACGAACCGCAAGAAGCTGGTGATGGCGGGCCTGTGGACCGAGGTGTGCGTGGTGATGCCGGCCCTGAGCGCCATTGACGAAGGCTACGAGGTGTACGTGGTGACGGACGCCTCCGGCGGCACGACGAAGGAGGCGCATGACATGGCGGTGCAGCGAATGGTGCAGGCCGGCGCGATTCCCGTCACCTGGATGCAGGTGCTGCTCGAGTACCAGCGCGACTGGGCCCGCGGCGCCACCTACGAGGCCACCACCGGCATCGCGAAGCAGCACGGCGGCGCGTACGGCACCGGTATCTTCTACGCCAAGGAGATGTTCAACGCGCAGGAGGGTGGCAAGGCGGCGAACGCGCACTGAAGCCTGTCCCCTGTCGTCCCCTGCCCCTGCCGCCCACGACTCGCAGCACCTCGTGGGCGCCAGGGGCTTCGCGTCTCCCCTCCTCGTGACTCCCGAGCGTCTTCCATGTCCTTCCCGAAGGTCCGTCGCCTGCTGTCCCTGACCGCCGCCGTCCTCCTCACCCTCTCCGCGTGTTCACCCCGCGCCGTCCGTCCGCCCGGGGACGCCGCGACCGCGGACCTCGTCGTCCTGGATGCCCGCGTCACCACGCTGGATTCGCAGCGCCCGGAGGCGCGGGCGCTGGCGGTGAAGGACGGGCGCGTGCTCGCCGTGGGCACCACCGAGGCCATCCGCGCCCACGTGGGGCCGGACACCCGCGTGCTGGACGCGGCCGGACGCCGGCTCATCCCCGGCCTCAATGACAGCCACAACCACGTCATCCGCGGCGGCCTCAACTACGCGCTGGAGTTGCGCTGGGACGGCGTGAAGCGGCTGGACCAGGCGCTGGACATGCTGCGCGAGCAGGCCCGCGTGACGCCGCCGGGCGAGTGGGTGCGCGTGGTGGGCGGCTGGAGCGAGTTCCAGTTCGCCGAGCGGCGCATGCCCACGCTGGAGGAAATCAACGCCGCCACCGGCGACACGCCCACCTTCGTGCTGCACCTCTACGCCCGGGCCCTGCTCAACCGCGCGGCGGTGAAGGCGCTGGGCTGGGACGCGGCCACGGCCAACCCGCCCGGCGGGGAAATCGTCCGTGGCCCGGACGGCCAGCCCACCGGCCTCATCCTGGCGAAGCCCGACGCGCTCATCCTCTACAGCACCCTGGCCCGCGCGCCGAAGCTGACGCGCGCGCAGCAGCTCCTCTCCACGCGGCACTTCCTGCGCGAGTACAACCGCTTCGGCCTCACCAGCGTCATCGACGCTGGCGGCGGCGGGCAGAACTTCCCGGACGACTACTCCGTCATCGAGGAGCTGGCGGACCAGGACGGGCTGACGCTGCGCATCGCCTACTACCTCTTCGCGCAGCAACGCGGCCGGGAGCTTTCGGACTATCAGCGCTGGGTGGGCATGACGGTGCCCGGCACGAAGAAGGGCCTGCTCACGCCCAACGGATACCTGATGGCGGGCGGCGGGGAGAACCTCGTCTGGGAGGCGGGCGACTTCGAGAACTTCCTGGAGGAGCGACCGGAGCTGGGCCACGGCATGGAGGCGGCGCTGGAGCCCGTCATCCAACTGCTCGTCCAGCACCGCTGGCCCTTCCGCATCCACGGCACCTATGACGAGTCCATCCGCCGCTTCCTGGACGTCATCGAGAAGGTCGACCGCGCCGCGCCGCTGGACGGCCTGCGCTGGACGGTGGACCACGCGGAGACGGCGTCCCCGGAGACGCTGAAGCGCATCCAGGCGCTGGGCGGCGGGGTGGCGGTGCAGAGCCGCATGGCGATGCAGGGGGAGTACTTCACGGAGCGCTACGGCGCCCCCGCCGCCGCGGACGCGCCGCCGCTGCGCACGATGCTGGAGCTGGGCGTGCCCGTGGGCCTGGGGACGGACGCGACGCGCGTGGACACCTACAACCCATGGGTGGCCCTGGCCTGGGCCGTGTCCGGCCGCACCGTGGGCGGGCTGGAGGTGGTGCCCCCCGAGCGCCGCCTCACGCGTGAAGAGGCCCTGCGCCTGTACACGGTGGGCAGCGCCTGGTTCAGCGGGGAGGAGGACACCAAGGGGCGCCTGTCACCGGGGCAGCTGGCCGACTTCGCGCTCCTGGACGCGGACTACTTCGCCGTGCCGGAGGCGCGCATCCCGGACCTCCGCGCGGTGCTGACGGTGGTCGCGGGACGGGTGGTGTGGGGTGCGGAGGAGTACGCGCCGCTGATGGCGCCCCTGCCCGCGCTGGAGCCGGCGTGGAGCCCGGTCAACCGCTTCGGCGGGTATGGGGCGGAGGGCGCTCCGACGTCGGCCGCCAGGCACTCGCCTGGTCGTTGACCGCGGGAGGTGTCAGGCCGCGTGGTGTTGAGGCTCAAGACAGCCAACAGGCCCAGGCTCCTGCCACGCACCTGATGGGAGCGCGGCCTGGGCAGGCGTGTGCCCCATGGGGGCTCAAGCGGCCTGTCCACCGGCCGGGAGCATCGCTCGGGCGGCCCCGTCAGCGGCCCTCCTCGGCCCCTCTGCATCCTCCCTCCCCCTCAACAGGGCCCCCATCCCTCCTATTCGCCGCTGTTGAAGGCTTACTTGTAGATTTCCTGGGCATGTCTGGGCACGTTGTCGCGGACGCTGTCGGGCAGTTCGCTGAGGCGGTCGTAGGGCATGATCTTGCTCCACGCGGGCCTGCGACCCTACGCGCGGCGCAGTGACCATGCGGTGACGTCGCAGCGGATGTGGCGCACAGCGTGGTGGGGAGGTGATGCGCCGCGGACTGGGCGAATTGCTCAGGCGGCTTCGGTATCCGCCGTCGGTGCCGGCGCATCCAGCCGCAGCGCACGCCGGCCGCGTGCTCCGGCGAAGGCCTGACGGCCCATCCGCCGCAGCAGGCTCGCGCGATCGAGCAGGCCGACGAGTTGCGTGGCCGGGATCTCGCCGCGACGTCCGGCGACCAGCAGCGCGGACTTGGCGCGTTCGTAGGCCTGTTCGAGCGCGGTTTCGTCGAGGCCGGTCGCGTCCATCGTTTCGTCCGGCGCAGGTGCCAGCACGCGTTCGACGCAGGCATCGAAGGCGTCGTAATCATGTTGCGCGGATGCCGCCGGTTCCGCCGGCCGGTCGGCGAGTTCCAGCGCCAGTGCCGCCAGCGACTTGCAGGCATGCACCACGCGCACGGCTTCGGGCAGGCCATCCTCGACCACGGGGTCGCCGCCGCTGTCGAGCCTGGAGACGAACTCGATGGCGGTCTGGCCCAGTCGTTCGACGGCGGCGGCCTGCCGCGCCAGGCGTGCGTGGCGTTCCGGCGTCGCCTTGCCGTTGCGCGCATCGAGCGCGGCCTCGCTGGCCAGCGCAGCCAGACGCCCGAGTTCCATCGCCAGCGCATCGATCGCCAGCCGCGGCGTGGCCGCGGCACTCCGGTCCAGGTAGCGCGGCATCGCCGGGTCAGCGGCTTCGCGCGCGCCGAAGCGATGTTCCAGCATCGCCACCAGCCGCGTGGTGAACGGCAGCACCAACGCGATCCCAAGCAGGTTGGACAGCGTATGGAACACGGCCAGGGTGGTCGACAGGCGTCCGCCGGTGTCGCCGGTGATCGCCATCGACGCCTGCAGCAGCCACGGCAGCGCGAGCAGGGCGGCGATGCCGGCGACGACGTTGAACACCACGTGCGCGATGGCCGTGCGCCGTGCGGCTGCAGTCGCGCCAAGCGTGGCGAACACCGCGGTCGAAGTGGTGCCGATGTTGGCGCCAACCACCATCGCCGCGGCGGCACTGGCCGGCAGCATGCCACTGGCCGCGGCGGTCAGCGTCACCGCCAGCGCGGCGCTGGACGATTGCATCAGCAGCGTGAGTACGATGCCGACCACGGTGAACACCAGCAGCCGCAGGGGCCCGCTGCCCGCGGCATCGGCCAGGGCCATCACGCCTGCGGGATCGACGTCCGCGAACGCGCCCTTGAGCACATCCAGCCCCAGGAAGAACACGCCGAAACCCACCAGCGCCTGTCCCAGCGCCGGCCCGCGCCTGCGTCCGGCCAGCCACAGCGCCATGCCGACGGCCACCGCCGGCATCGCCAGCACCTTGAGGTCGATGTCGAAGCCGACCAGCGCCACGATCCACGAGGTCAGCGTGGTGCCGAGGTTGGCGCCGAACACCACGCCGACCGCCTGTCCAAGGTTCAGCAATCCGGCGTTGACGAAGCCGATCGTGGCGAAGATCACCGCGCTGGACGACTGCACCAGCGCAGTCACCAGCACACCGGTCGCCAGTGCGCGCAGGCGCGAACCGGTGGCGCGTGCCAGCAGTTCGCGCAGCGCGCCGCCGGCGGCGACCTTCAGGCCGTCGCTCATCAGCCGCATGCCTAGCAGGAACAGGGCGATGCCGCCGACGAAGTTGATCAGCGAGGTCAGCAGCATGGCGGTTCCGGGGGGCGTGCGGCGTTATCGCGCGAACGCGCGGCGGCCGCAAGCGTTGCCGGCGCGCGGCATCGCGTCAGCCGCCGGGCGCCAGCGCGATCAGCAGCCCGCGCGCGGCCGTACGCGGCCACCGCGCTCGCGCTCCAGGCGCCGCTCGACGTGGACACCGCGCTCAGCGGGGAGTCGCTCCGCGTGGAGGCGGTGACCGACCCCGCCGGCGTCCGCCTCACCGACGGCACGGGCGCCACCGGGAGGGTGGTGGTGACGGACCTCTTCACCGCCAACGGCGTCATCCTCGTGGTGGACAAGGTGCTGCTGCCGGCGCCGTAGCTGCGGACGTTGGTGTCTTCGTCTGCGTCTGCAGCGGGAGGATCCACCTCTTCGGCGCGAACCCGTCGTGCTGCCGTGCGAGATCCACCGCCGGATCGATGAGCCGCTGCGCTGGCCGCCCGTTCATCGAGGCCCAGGCGTCCGCGCGCACCTCGACGGGGCTCCCGAGCTCCGCTTCGTAGCGGCGCGCGAGGACTTGCGCGTACTGGAGGATCAGATCCGGCTGTGTGGAGAGCGCCTTCACCTGCAGCGGGGTGAGCTCCTCCCGCGGGCTGACCGTCCACCGACGCCCGGTCGAGGGCTCGGTCACGTCGTAGAGAACGAGCCCGGTCTTCTCGATCAGCATCACCCGCCAGGCGAAGCGGAAGCCCTCCTCCGTCCAGCGGGTGTTTCCCGGGTAGAGCACGAACCGCAGCGGGAGCCCCACCTGCACGAGAAGCCACACCGCCAAGAGCGCCCTGCCCCAGCGCGGGAGGGCGCCTCTGCCCGCCGGCTGCAGCGCCGTGCGTCCGAACCCCGAGAGGAAGCCGCGCAGCCTGGGGAGCCCGAGCGCACGGGCGCCGCGGGCCGGCCACCGCGGAGAGAAGAACAGCGTCGCGCTGATCATCATCACCCACGGGAACATGCCGATGGGGAAGAGGACCCCCGTCACGAGGTGGAACGCGACGACGGCGGTGTACGCGAGCGCGCGGGTCCGCCGGAGGAGAAGCAGCGGCACCACCGACAGGTCGAAGAGGGCACCTGCCCAGCTCGCCAGGTAGGCGGCGAGCTGCGTCTCCAACAGCGGCCCCACCACCGGGAGGCCCGAGCGCCCGGGCAGCCAGATGGTCAACGGCTGCGCGTGCAGGAGCCAGTCGGCGTCGAGCTTCGCCAGGCCGGCGAAAACGTAGACACAGCCGACCTGGAAGCGCAGCAGATTCAGGCACCACGCGGGGAGGCGCGCGCGCCGGCGCTTCGGGAAGAGCCATGCGTCGACGGATCCGGCGCTCCCCAGCGGCATGAAGACGAGCAGCAGGCTGAGCAGGCTGAGCAGGTAGTAGTGGTTGAGGTAGGTGGAGACGTCCAGCAGCTCCAGCCAGGTGAAGGAGACGAACAGGGCCGCGGCGCAGACGCGGTAGAGCGCGCCCGCCGCCACCCCGAGCGCCGCCACGGCCATGACCGCGAACAGCGCGTTGAGCCCCTCACGCGAAGGCTCGGGCACCCACGCGAAGAACGGGTAGTGGAAGCGGAACGGCGGCGCGGCGTAGAGCTCGTCGACCCAGCCCCTGGCGACGAAGCGCACGCTGGCCACGAACAGCGCCCCGCCGAAGAGGATCCGGAAGGCGATCAGAGATCCCGGCGGGATCGTTCCTTCAGTCGCCGTCCGTATCATTGAACGCCACCGTCACCCAGAGCGCCTGCGAGATCTCGATCGCGAGAAAGCGCTGCAGCGCGAGCACGGCCTCGTAGGCGGCTTCGACCTCCGCCGGATGCGCGGAGAGCGCGGTCCGCAGCGGCGGAGGAACCGCTTCGAGGGCGGCGCGCGTGGCCGCGAGCTGCTCGAAGAACCGGGCGTCGAGGTCCGGCCGCCGCACGAGGATGCCCGCCCGCAGGCCGGCCGCCTTCGGCGTCTCCTCCAGCGCGCCCCGGTACACCGCCTCGATGCCCGCGAGCGTGTCGATCATGTCCTGCAGCGAGCGGTCGCTGAAGCGCGACTCCACCAGCGCCGGCCGCGGACCGGAGCCGGTGGCGCGGCCCTGCGGCTTGCTCAACTTCATCTCGCGTGCGTTCTCCACCGTGAACACCGTCCGGTTCACCAGCTCGGAGAAAGCCACGTCCTCGTCCCGGAACGCGCCGCCGCTCTCCCCCGACCGTGCGAACGCGCCCGCGTAGTCGTCCCCTTCCGGAGCCCACGCGCGCCAGAGCCGGTCCGCGTCGTCCGCCACGTTCGCCGCCACCGCCGCGAGGTACTCGCACCGCCGCGTACTCTGCGCGTCGCCACCGAGTCCCGCCAGGAGCGCCGCCTCGTCCGCGGGCGAGAACAGCAGGTACTCCAGGACCGGCATGCCGGTGAGGTGGGCGCCGAGCCCGGCCACCGCCTCGCGCGTCAACGGTGCCGTCCCCCCGAGGAGCCTCTCCACGTCCTCGGTGCGCACCGGCCAGAAGTCGAGCCGCGGTCCCAGCCGCCACGGCTGCTCCGTCACCGGACCGAAGGCGAAGACCTCCATCCGCTTCTGCGCGGCGCGCGCCGCGTCCCACTTCGCCCGGACCTCTCCGAGTGCTTCGGGGCCTGGCGCCGCGCACAGCGCCGCCGCCGCGTCGCGCACGGGGCCCGCGGCCTCGGCGAAGGCGCGGTACCCGGGGACCGCTACCTGGTCGGCGACGGAGCGCAGCACCGCCCGCCGGTCGAACGCGCCGGTCGCGCCCCCGCCGCCGGAGCACGCGGGGGCCGCGACGAGAAAGGAGGCGACGAGCGCCGCGGGCAACGCCAGCGGGAAGAGCAACGGCGTGGGAACGGGCAGCCTCACAGGGACTCCAGGAACGCGAGCAGCCGCGCGCGGTCCGCCCGCGACAGGTGCCGGAAGGCCTCCCGCGCGGCCTCGGCCTCGCCGCCGTGCCAGAGGATGGCCTCCGCGAAGCCGCGCGCGCGGCCGTCGTGCAGCAGGCGCGCGTGGCCGTTGACGGTGGGGACGAGCCCCAGCCCCCACAGCGGCGGCGTTCGCCACTCCTGCCCGCTGGCGCCGAAGATGGCGCGTCCGTCCGCGAGCCCCGGTCCCATGTCGTGGAGCATGAGGTCGGTGTAGGGCCAGATGCGCTGGTGCTCGACCTCGTCCACCCCGGGCAGCGTCTCCGTCTGGTGCGATGGGACGTGGCAGCGGTCGCAGCCGGCCTCGCGGAAGAGCGTCTTGCCCTCCAGCACCCGCGGGTCGTCCGCGCCCCGCCGCGCCGGCACCCCCAGCGTCTGCGAATAGAACGTCATCCGGTCCAGGGTGCCGTCCTCCGCCTCCGGCTCGCCGCCGCCGATCGCCGCCAGGCACGCCTCCTGCGCCGGTGGGCAGTTCTGCCGCGGAAAGAGCGACGAGGTGACCCCCAGATCGCCCAGCAGCGCCCCCGCCGTCTGCTGCCTCACCGAAGGCTGCTCGGCCTTCCAGCCGAAGCGCCCGGCCCGGTGCGTCCCCGCGCCCACGTCCCATACCCACTGCACCCGGCCGGAGATGCCGTCGCCGTCCCGGTCCTCCGGATCCGCGAGCTCCCGCAGCCTCGACTCGGGGATGGCCTCGAGCAGCCCGAGCCCGATCATCTGCGGCGCCACCCGCGCGGAGAGCTGCGCGTCCGGCGACAGGGGCCCGAAGGCGAGGTCGACCACCGCCGGACGCGGCACGACGAGCGTGTAGGGCTCGCCGTCCGCGTACCGCCCTCCCACCTCCTCCCACTCGATCCGCATCCGGCCCTCGGCGGGCACCTTCCCCGTCGCGCGCGGCTGGAGCTGATCGCCGTACACGGGATCGGGCACTACGCCGTCCACCGGATCGGCCCCGAGTCCGATCCGCAGCAGCAGCGACACCGACGGGGCCTCCGGATCCGCGCCCGGCTCGCCGCGGCCGTCCTTGAAGTGACAGGCCGAGCAGGAGTTCGCGTTGAACGTGGGCCCAAGCCCGTCCCGCGCCGTGGTGGAGGCCGGCGCGGTGACCCACGCCTGGTTGAAGAAGCTGTTGCCGGAGAAGAAGGCCGCCTTGCGCTCCGAGGTCATGTTCGCCGCGGGGAAGGTGAACGCGTTGCTGCCCAGGAGGAGCTCCACCGTGGTGGCGCCGCCGGGCAGGTGCTCGCCCGGCTCGAGCGCCGCCGGCTCCGGCCCACATCCAAGGTTGCAGAGCGCGAGGCCCGCGGTGACGATCCGGTGCAGGGGCGGCATGGCGTGCGTGTCCCTCTCCGCCTACTCGGGGATGGAGACGGTGAGCCCGAACCGCTTGAAGACGTCGAAGAGGAGCTCCTCTTGCTTCCTCAGCGAGTCGATCATCGCCTGCACCCGCGCGCGGCCCGCGGCGTTTCCGGTGGCGATCTCCCGGTCGAACGGCGCCTGGATCGCCTCGCCCAGGGTCACCGAGCGGTCGATCTGCGCGGTGAGCGCGTCCGCCAGCGCCGCGTCCTCGTCCGCCACCACCGCCTTGAGGCCGGTGCCTTCGATCACGGTGCCGTCCGTCCGCACGTACCGGCCGTGCCACACGTTCTGCACGCCCTTCGCGTTGAGGACCATGTCCCGGTGGGTGTTGTCGCTGAAGCACGAGTGCTCGTCCTCCTGGTCGCCCGAGTCGAGCGCGGTCTGCAGCCGCTCCCCCGCGAGCTCGAAGCCGGAAAGGACGATCATCCCGGTGAGCATCTTCTCCAGCGAGGCGCGGCCCTTCGCACCCACGAACTGCGCGCGGTAGTTGTCGCCGCCGTCTGTCCAGGCCGCGTGGACCTCCTCGAGGTGCTGCACCATCAGCGCGGAGAGGATACCGAGGTACTGCCTGCGCCGGTCCGCGTTCGCCGCGCTGACGAAGTCCGTGTGCGGGCGGGTGCCGGCGGAGGTCTCGCTGAGATCCTGGCCCCAGAGCATGAACTCGATCGCGTGGTAGCCGGTGGCGATGTTCTCCTCGCCCTCCTTCTCGTTGAGCGCCATCACAGCCTCCGCCGTCAGCGCGACAGAAGGATCGTTGATGAAGCCCGCGCCGGGCGCGCCCTGCACCGAGTCGATGTACGCCTCGTCCAGCGGCCACGCGTTGATCAGCCCCTCCGGTCCGTTTTCCGGATCGTCGATGGGGCCGTCATAGAAGCGGAACACCTCCGTCTGGCCGTACGGCTCGCGCGCCGCCTTCCACGCCGTCTGCGCCGCCGTCAGCCCTGCCGCATCCGGCGCCGCCACGAAGGCGTCCACCGCCGTCTGCAGCCGCTTCGCTTCCGCGAGCGAATCCGCGTACGACGCCTCCGCGATGCGCGCGTAGGTCTCCGCCGCCTCCCGCTCCAGCTTCCCGCCGCACGCCGTCAGCCCGAGCAGCGTCAGCGCAACCAGCCACCTCGTCGCCATCTTCTTCGACATCGCCTTCACCTCTTCACCTTCGATTCTTCGCGGTTGAGTTCGAGAGTTCAGTGCCCTGCATGGCCCGCCGGCTCACGGCATCTGGACGAGGATCGGCGTCCGGTAGGGCCAGGTGTGAATCGCGGAGGTGCCGGCCCCCAGCGAGCCGTGGAAGCTCCAGCCCCACGCGAACACCTGGTTCCCGCGCATCGCGAACCCCTGCAGCGCGCCGATGCCCACGTCGAGCACGTCTTGAATGCCGAACACCGGGAGGGTGGGCACCGGCTGATCCGCGTTCTCGGGGATCCCAAGGTTCCCGCTGCCGTTCTGCCCCCACCCGAAGAGCCGGCCCTGGGCGTCCTCGTAGAAGCCCTGGTTGCCATTCGCGTAGACGGCGCGCGCGTCGGTGATGGTCTGGATGCGGACGGGCGAGAGCACGTTGCCGCCGCTGCCGTCGACCTGGTTGCTGGCGTTGAGTCCCCAGGCCCAGAGCGTGCCGTCGCGCTTCGCCGCCAGCACGTGGTCGCGGCCGTTGGCGATCATCACCACCTCGGTGAGCCCGGGCACCTGCGCGGGGAGCGGATGCGCCGCCGACGCAGCGGACGCCTGCCCGTTACCGAGGTTTCCGTACTGGTTGCGTCCCCATGCCCACACCACGCCGTCCGCGGTCAGTGCGTAGGAGGTGGCGGAGCCGGCGGACACCTGGACGACGTTCGCGGGGAGGCCCTGGACGGGGGTGGGCGCGCTGCGGTTGTTGGCGGATCCGGAGGTGCCGTCGCCGAGCTGGCCGATGGCGTTGGCGCCGCACGACCAGACCGTGCCGTCGGAGCGGAGCGCGAGCAGATGCTCGTAGCCCCGCGCGATCGCCACTACCTGCGTGTCGGCGGCGCCGAAGTCCGCCACCTGGGCCGGGGCGATGCGCCCGTTCGTGTCGCCGAGGCAAAGCTGGCCCGAGCCGTTGTCGCCCCACGACCAGATTCGCCCGGCGGCATCGAGCGCGCTGGACGCGTTCTGGTTGAAGGCGAGCGACACGAAGGTCGTGCCCGGCACGCTCACCGCCGTGGGCGAGTGCGGCGTGGCGGGCGCGGGAAAGGTGAGCGGCACCCCGTCGACGAGCGAGACGCAGTGGGCGTGCGCGGGGCTGCCGGCCGGGTACGCGGGGTCGCACAGCAGTCCCTGCTTGCAGGCGGCGCCGGCGGAGGTGCCGGTCCCGTAGGCAGCATCGCACGCCGCGAACAGGTTCGCCGAGGCGCTCGTGGCGCAGTTGTTGGGTGCCCCGACACCGGCGGCGGCGCACACCTGGGCGCGCAGGTTGGTCACCGCCGAGCGGCAGGCCTGCGCATCCGGCGAGTCCGGCGGCTTGGGCACGAGGAAGGACGGGTTGTCACAGACGGCATGGATCGCCGTCAGCGTCGTCGCCTTGCACAGCGTGATGTCGCCGGTGCTGGTCAGGGTGCGGTCGCACCAGGCGGCGCGGCTCTCGTGGGAGACGTAGTCGAGGCCCGTCTGGCCGAGGTTGTTCCGCCCCCAGGTCGCGATGCCTCCCTGGGAGGTGACAGCGCCGCCGTGCGCCCCGCCCGAGGCGAGCCGCTGGCCGAAGTAGATTTGCCGCGTGGTCTGCACCGCGTTGCCGGCGTCGTCGGTGGCCGTCACCGTGACCTCGTTCATCGCCGGCGCCAGCATGAGCAGCGCCGTCCACGTCCCGTCGGCCGCGACCGTCGCCGCCACCTGCTGCGTGCCGAGCGCGACCTTCACCGAGGCCGCCCCGGCGTCGTCGCTCGTCGTGCCGCGCATCTGCACCTGGCGCGTCCGCACCGCCTGCCCTTCGCGCGGGAAGGTCACCGCGAGCGCCGGGGCCGCCGTGTCCTGTGCGCGCTGCACCGTCACGGTGTGCGCCGCCGCGCCGCCGCGCTCGTCCGCCACCTCGAAGCGCAGCGTGTTCTCGCCCACGTTCAGCGCCACCGAGCCGGTGAAGGTGAAGCCGCCCACGGCGGGAGCGAGGTTCAGCGCTTCGGCCTGCCCGCCCGCGGGGGTGACGGAGGCCTGCGTGATCGGGCGGGAGGAGACGATGCGGCCCGCGACCTCGACGCGGCTGCGGAGCGTCGTCTCGCCCATCAGCGGAGAGAGCACCTCGAGCAGCGGCACGGTGGTCTCCTGGATGAAGACGACGACCACCGCGTCATCGACCTTCTCGCCGCCGGAAAGCAGCTCGAGGTGGATGCGGTTGACCCCCAGCGCCAGGGTCAGCGGGATGGAGCGCGTGGCGTCCTGCGCCAAGCCCTCTTCGATGAGGAGGGGCGTGGCCTCGTCCACCTGCACCCGCAGACCGTCCGCGTCGCCGTCTCGCACCCGGACCTCGAGGGTCAGCGCCGGATCGAAGGACACGGTGCCGGTGACCGGCGAGAGGACCTCCAGGCGCGCCCTCGCGGCGACGCCGGCGTCCACCTGCCCCTCGCCGCCCGCATCCACCGCTCCCGGCCCCTCCGGAGGCACCGGGTCGGGCAGGGGCTCCACGGGAACAGGGCACGCGAGCAGGAACAGGGCGCCAAGAAGCGCGAGGGGCCGAAGCGAGGCTCTCATGGTGGCGCGGTGTAGTCGATAATGAATTTGCAAGTCAATATCATATTTTATAGAAGCTCGGGCATGAGGGTCGCGCAACGGCTGCTGTGGGTGTCGGTGATCTGGGTCGCAGGGTGTGGAGGCCCGGGCGGCTCGCAGCCGGACGCGTCGGTGCTCCCAGCGCCGGATGCGGGGAGCGGCGCGGACGCATCGGTGGAGCTGCCGGACGCTTCGGTGGAGCCGTCACCGGACGCGGGCATCCCCGCGCCGAGCGAGCCGATGCCGGATGCGAACGCGGTGGGCGGGCCCCTCACCCTCGGGAGCCACGGCACGCGGCCATTTCTCAGCCCGGCCCCGATCGACGAGGTCCTGCAGTCGGGCTTCTCGCTCGGCCGCGAGTTCTTCGTGGCGGACTGGGTGCCGGCGCCGAGCGGTGCCCGCCCCAACCTCGACGGACTCGGGCCACTGCTGAACGCGGCCTCCTGCGTGGCGTGTCATCCCGCGTCTGGACGGCCCCGCGCACTGCGCCCGGACGGGGAGGTCGACATCGGCATCCTCTTCCGGCTCGCGGGACCTTCGGGGCCGGACCCGGTCTACGGCGGCCAGCTCCAGCCGTTCGGCATCGCCGGCGTCCCGGGCGAAGGACGGGTGACGTGGCAGAGCGACGGCGGGTCACTCGCCTTCCAACTCGCCCCCGAGGCCACATGGGGTCCGCTCGCGCCCACCACGCACGCGCTGCCGCGGCTCTCGCCTCACCTGGCGGGAATGGGCCTGCTGGAGGCGGTGAGCGACGAGACCCTGCTCGCGCTCGAAGACCCGCAGGACCTCGACGGCGACGGGATCTCCGGCCGCGCGGCGCGACTTCCGAACGACGGCGGAATCGGTCGGTTCGGGTGGAAGGCGGTGCACGCCACGCTCGACGACCAGACCGCCGCGGCGTTCGCGGGAGACCTGGGGATCACCTCTCCGGGTCACCCCGACGACTGCACCGCGCTCCAGCCGTCGTGCCGGGCGATGCCCAACGGCGGCTCGCCGGAGATCGCCCGCGGGGACCTCGAAACGGTGAGCGTGTTCATGCGCCTGCTCGGCGTCCCCGCCGCACGCCGGAGCGAGGATGATCCGGTCGTTCGCCGGGGACATGCCCTCTTCGAGCACGTGGGGTGCGCATCCTGTCACCGGCAGACGCTGGTGACGGCCGCGGACGCCGCCACGCCCCGGCTGCGGAGCGTGACCTTCCAGCCCTACACCGACCTGCTCCTGCACGACATGGGGCCGGGCCTCGCCGACCCCTTCGGAGAGGGCGTCGCCGGACCCGCGGAGTGGCGGACGCCGCCCCTGTGGGGCCTGGGGCTCGTGGAGGAGAGCCCGGATGCGCGCTTCCTTCACGACGGACGGGCGCGGACGCTGCTCGAGGCCATCCGGTGGCACGGCGGCGAGGCGGAGAGCGCCCGCGTGCGCTTCGACGCGCTGTCGGCAGAGGACGCCGCCGCGCTGATGGCGTTTCTCCGCTCCCTCTGAGCCGGACGCCGACGGGCGTCGCGCACGTCGCGCCACCACGAACGCGCCGGCGGGTCAGGCCCTGCCCAGGCCGCGTGGTGTTGAGGCTCAAGACAGCCAACAGGCCCAGGCTCCTGCCACGCACCTGATGGGAGCGCGGCCTGGGCAGGCGTGTGCCCCAAGGGGGCTCAAGCGGCCTGTCCACCGGCCGGGAGCATCGCTCGGGCGGCCCCGTCAGCGGCCCTCCTCGGCCCCTCTGCATCCTCCCTCCCCCTCAACAGGGCCCCCATCCCTCCTATTCGCCGGTTCACGAAGAGCAGGTTTCTTCTTCCTCAGCTCGGCGGCACGTCGATCCGCAGCACGTCGCGAGGTGACGGCGCTCGACCAGGACCACGTTGCGGCCGAGCTTGGAGGCGTAGAGCGCGGTCTCCACGTACTCCTCGTCCTTGTAGCCGTTGCAGATGATGAGGCCGTCCTCGTCCTCGAAGAGCGCCATCACCGCCAGAAGCTCCGGCTTGGAGCCCGCCTCCAGCGCGTAGCCGTACTGCTCACCGGCGGAGACGATGGTCTCCACCACGTACCGGTGCTGGTTCACCTTGGCGGTGAGGAGCTCGGACAGGGGAGGGTGCCGTCCCGGTCTCCTCCACCTCGCGCCACCACGGGTCGATAAGCTCGACGTGACGAGGTTCAACGGGTTGCCCGAGTCTCGGCATGATCAGCGGGGCGTCGGACGGCCGCAGCTTCAAGAGGTCTTCTGCCGGTTCGTTCCACGCGTGCAGGCCGAGGTTGAACGTTCCCCAATGCACCGGGAGGAACGCGCCGCCGCCAAGCATTGCGTGCGCGTGTAGCGCGTTCGCAGGGCCGAGGTGGATGTCGTCCCAGGCAGGGTCCCAGGCGCCGACCTCGAGCATGATGAGGTCGAACGAACCGAAGCGCTCCCGGATCTCGCGGTACTCCTCCGTCAGTCCTGTGTCGCCGCTGAAGAACACGGTGTGGCGTGGTCCGCACAGCACGAAGGAGGACCAGGATGTCGCGTTGCGATCGCCGAGGCCGCGCCCGGAGAAGTGCTGGGCGGGGGCAGCGGTGATGGTCAGCCCGCGCAATTCGATCGACTCCCACCAGTCGAGTTCGAAGATTCGCTCCGCCGGCACGCCCCAAGCCTCCAGGTGCGCGCCGACACCCAGCGACGTCACGAACGGCACACCGAGTGCCAAGAGCCGCGTGATGCTCGGACGGTCGAGGTGATCATAGTGGTCGTGGGAGATGACGATCGCGTCGAGCTGCGGGAGTTGCTCGATCGAGACAGGCGCGGGGTGGAATCGCTTCGGTCCTGCGAAGGCGACAGGCGAGGCGCGCTCGCCCCACACGGGATCCGTCAGCACTCTGAAGCCGTCGATCTCGACCAGCGTCGTCGAGTGGCCGAGCCAGGTCACGCGTAGGCCGCTTTGAGTCGGCCGTTGCCAGGGCTCGCGCGGGTCGACGAGCGGAAAGGTCGCCTTCGGGACGCGCCGCTGCCGCCCGAAGACGAACTCCCGGGTCGTGGAGAGGTGTGTCCCCTTTTTGAGGCCCTGGTCGACCGGGGCGGTGTTGTGAAACTGGCCGCCGGCGAAACGCGGCGACGCCTGCACCCTCTTGAGGCGGGCCTCCTGCGCCCTGCTACGAAGCCGACGCATGGGGTTCTCCCTTCGTCGCTGCCGGAAGCGGAGCGCCCCGCGCGATTGCCTTGAGTTCCGAGCTCTCGAGTGTGTGGCTTCCGTCCCAGGCGTTGTCCAGGCCAAGCCGGAGCATCGCCCTCCCCAGTTCGACCCGATCGATGGTCAGCGAAGGGAAGACCCTGGCGAGGGGCGCCAGGAGCCAACGCTCCGCGCCCTCGGGGTGCATGGGCAGAACGCCGGTGGGGCGCACGTTGGCGTGGCGCAGAAAGCCCAGAGTCGCGAGCGCGTCCTCTGCTTCAGCCTTCACCCGAGCCCACATCATCCACGACCCCCGCTTCGTCAAGAAGCCGGAGAGGTAGACGAAGGCCGCCGAGGGGCTCTCCGCCAGAAGTGCGCGCGCAGCAGCGAGCGGATATGCGACGTGGATCTCGCGGTACGCGTCCTCACCCGCGACATTGCGCGCCGAGGTCCCAAGGCAGAAGAGGCAGCAGTCCACACCTCTGAACTCCTCTGCGATTCCTTCAAAGTGAGCGAAGTCCTTCCAGATCACCTCGCGCAATTTGGGATGCGAAGCGCCCAATGGCCGCCGGGTGATGGCGCGCACCTCCGATACCGTTGGATCCTCGAGGCACGCCTGGAGGACGCCGCTGCCCGCCGTACCCGTTGCACCGAAGAGGAGGACGAACCGGCCCTGACTCCGCCGTTGTTCCGTCATGGGGTCACGTCCTTTGAGTTCGAGAGAGTCATGTCTGGGGCTGAGCCGTGCCGGCGACGACCGTGGCGACGCATGAGGAGGCGACCCACGGCGACGGCGAGGACGGCCGCGGCGAGTCCCGCCCATGCGGACAGTGGCGCCCCTCGCAAGAGCTCGAAGGCCTCGTCCCCGTAGTAGCTGATCACGAACAGCGGAACGACGTATCCGACGGCTGATGCTCCGAGGTGCGTCCAGAAGCCCACCCTTGAGATGCCGAAGAGCGCGTGCAGCATCGGCATCATCAGGAACACGAGCCGGAGAGCGGCAACCGTCGCAAACCCCCGTCGTGCCAGGGGGCCCTCGTACGTGCGGAAGCGCGCAGGGATGCGCTTTGTCATCCAGTCGCGCGCGACGAACCTGGCCAACGAGAATCCGACGACACTCGCCGCGAGCGTTCCTGACATCGAGACAGCGAAGGCGATGGGCCAGGGCCAGATGAGTGGCGCGGCGAGAACGAAGGCCACTCCGGAGACGCCGAGAGGCTGCAGGAACGCGTACGCGACGACGAAGGCCACAAGTCCCAACGCACCGAGGCCGAGGATGGCCTGCCTGGCTTGTTCTGGCTCGGAGACGAGCTGCAACAGCCCGAAGTGATGCGCCGCGATCAGCAAGAGCGGGGCGGCAAGGACCGTCGTACCGCGGGTGAGCGTCCTCGCGGGGATCATGCTGGCCCGCTGGCTCATGTGGTCTTCGCCTCGAGCCCGGTGAGCATGATCGACACGGTTCGCGCGAGCGCTCGCTCAGCGTCAACCTCGAGCGCGCACAGTTCGGGGTGCGCGCAGGCCTGTCTTGCCGCCCTGGATGGGTGCGCGGCGGGCCACATCCCGGAGACGTAGAAGCACAAGGTCGTCACGAGCCAGAGACCGTCTTCAACGGACAGCCAGGGCAGCGACTGTCGGAGCGCGTCGATGGCGCGCGAAACGTCAAGGGCCGACCTGAGCTTGAGGGCAACCTGCGCCCGAGCCTTGCCGCGCGGCCGCCGCGGCGGCGGGACCGCTTCTTCCGCCGCGGAAGGCCGCACGCAGGCAACTTCCGAGGCGACCGTGGCGGCGTCCCCGCGGCCCTGCACGGGCGCCTCCGCGAGCACG
Source organism: Myxococcus sp. SDU36 (assembly GCF_030168875.1). NCBI lineage: Bacteria > Pseudomonadati > Myxococcota > Myxococcia > Myxococcales > Myxococcaceae > Myxococcus > Myxococcus sp. SDU36. The sequence continues at coordinate 4,191,845 of NZ_CP077414.1, read as the reverse complement.
GGGTCCGGCGCCGGAGGGAGGACGGGCGCGTCGAGTACCGCACGAGGAAGGGGCAGGTCCTGGTCTTCACCGCAGAGGCGCTGATGAAGCGGCTGTTGGCGGTGATGCCTCCGCGGGGCGTGCACCTGACCAGGTTTCACGGGGCCTTCGCGCCGAACGCGGCCCTGCGTTCGCGGGTGGTGCGGCCCGTGCCGTCGTCTCCGGAGACGGGAGGCCAGGTCGGGTCCACCGTCGGGGCAGGGGCGTGGTGGAGCGGGAGGAGGCGCGCGCTCGGCGGCCGAGACTGGACTGGGCGACGCTGCAGCGGCGGACCTTCGACGCAGACGTGAACCTTCGGGAAGGAGAAGCAGAACGAGCCGGGCCGCATATTCACCTTCGGGGCGTTCGTCCCGCGCTTCATTACGTACAGCGAGAACAACAACAAGCACTCCAGCGTCGTCACCAAGCGGCAGATCCTTGATGACCACCTACTCCCCGTATTCGCGAACACGCCTCTTGATGCCATCGGTCCAGCGGAAATCGAGGACTTCAAGGCCGCGATGCGGAAGAAGCCAGCGGGCATTCCCGGTAGGAAGGACGCCCCCTCACAGGATGCCCTGCGCAAACGCAAGGGAGCCGGGGGGAAGCTCCTGAGTCTCAAGTCCGTCAACAACGTCCTGACCGTGCTGCACAAGTTGCTCGCACTGGCCCAGGAACAGGGCGTGCTCCAACACGTCCCGCGCGTGAAGCGTTCAAGACGGCGAAGCCCGCTTTCGACTTCCTCTCTTTCGAGGAAGCCGAGCGATTGATCGACGCGGCGGAACCAGAGTGGCGGACGCTGCTCCTGTTGGCGCTCAAGACGGGACTTCGCCACGGAGAGCTGATCGGGCTCCAGTGGGGAGACCTCGACTTGCCGCGCGGCAAGCTCCAGGTGCGCCGTTCCATCTGGCAGGGGGTGACGGGACTGCCCAAGGGAGGCCGGGGCCGGACGGTGGACCTGCCCGCATCGGCCGCTACCTTGCGATGCGGGGCATCCCCCTCAAGGTCATCCAGGAACTGATGGGGCACGCCACCATCGACATGACGATGCGGTACGCGCACCTGTCACCCGAAGCGCGGGAGAGCGCGGTGCAGGCGCTTGACCGGCCCATGCCGCAGGCACACGCCGTTCCGGGCTAGCAACGCCGGAGGGGCACATGGGGGGCGCACGACGGGACGGAGGAAAAACAAAAGCCCAGCAACCCCGTAGGATTGCTGGGCTTCGTCGAGCGAGGAGTACGGGACTTGAACCCGTGGCCTCCGGCGTGACAGGCCGGCGTTCTAACCAACTGAACTAACTCCCCAGACGGTTACCGCGAGCGGCAGGGCCGAAAACCGAACCTCTCACTAAAAGGCGAAGAGCCCGGAACCTTGCGATTCCGGGCCCTTCTTATTGGCGAGGAGTACGGGACTTGAACCCGTGGCCTCCGGCGTGACAGGCCGGCGTTCTAACCAACTGAACTAACTCCCCACATCGGCACAACTGTGGGCGGAACAGGGATTGAACCTGTGACCATCGCCTTGTAAGGGCGCCGCTCTACCGCTGAGCTATCCGCCCGTCAGGCGTCCGCCGCGCTTCGGTGAGGCGGGCTTTTATCGGCCTCATCCAACACTGTCAAGCATACGCTTCGGCAGCCCCGATCATTCCAGGAGGCCGCCCGGGCCCTGGTGGGCATCCGGGCGGCCAGCCTGAAAGCCGCCTGGCTACGGGATGACCGTGCCGATGTCCCCACCGCTGAAGCCGTTGGTGCTGCCACCCCGGTCGTTCCGGTCGCCGTAGCAGAACGGCCCGCCGTTGAGCGAGTAGCGGTACGTGTAGGACGTCCCGGCCGGCACGCCCGTGGGCAGGCTCACGGCGTACTGGTCATTGTCGCCCGCGTCGCTGAGGTACGTCGCCGCCACCCACGTCCAGCCGGAGACGCCCGGGTCGCTGCTCGCGGGGCCATGGCCGAGCTCCGCGACGACGCCCGCGCCCTGGCCTCCTCCGGGCGTGACGCCTTCCGCCCACAACTGGCCGTAGACGATACGCGGGTCTCCTTCGGCGCCCGCCGCGATTTCAAAGGGCCACTGGAGGTTGCAGTAGCCAATCCCCGCGTGGTTGCCCACCGTGAGGGCGTGCTGCTGGCCCAGCGTGTAGCCGCCCACGTCGCTGCCGTCCTTGTCGCAGTACGTCCACGTGGTGCCGTCGGTGGAGTAGCGCAGGCTGACGGCGCGGTCGCCGGTGTAGGCCGGCGTCACGGTGGTGGAGAACTCATCCGTGTCCGCCTCGCCGTCGGCCTCGCTGGCGTACTCCGCGGCCTTCCAGGTGAACGTGGCCGCCTGGGTGGACGCGTTGGCGTCCGCCGCGCCCACGCCGACCTGCACCTGGACGTTCGCGCCCGGGCCCTCGCCCGCGGTGACGCCCGGGATGTGCACCCGGCCCACCACGGTGACGGTGTCGCCGCTGCCCACCGTCGTGCCGCTCACGCTCTGGAGGCGGCAGTAGGCATCCGTGGGCTCGGGGTCCGGGTCTTCGCTCACCGCCAGGCTGCCCGTCAGCGCCGCGTCGAAGCCGTCCGGGCCGGTGCTGTTGCCGTCCGCGTCGCAGTAGAGGAACTCGCCGCCGTTCACCTGGAAGCGGTAGGCGAACCGGTAGCCGCCCACCACGCCCGGGTTGGGCAGCGTGGCCTGGTACCGGTCGTTGCCGAAGAAGTCCTCCGCGAACTGGCCCGTCGTGCTCCAGTCCCACCCACCGGACGTGGCCGGGTCCTCACCGGCGGGGCCCCAGCCGAGCTGGCCCACGATGCCCGCGCCCTCGCCCGTGGTGGTGTCGGTGATGCCCGCCACGTTCACGTACGCGACGATGACGTGGCTGGCCGCCTCACCGGCGGTGTACGCCAGCGACTGCGGCGTGTTGTTCCCGTCCGGCCCCAGCTTGCAGTAGTTGACGACGTTGATGGCCTGCGCCTCCGTCACCGTGAGCGTGCCCGTCAGCGCGGCGTCGAAGCCGGTGGCCCCGCCGCTGTTGCCGTCCGCGTCGCACAGCAGGAACGCGCCATCGTTCACCTGGAAGCGATAGGCGAACCGGTAGCTGCCCGCCGTGCCCGGGTTGGGCAGCGTGGCCTCGTACACGTCATTGCTCCCGAGGTCCGACGCGTATTCGCCGCCCGTGGCCCAGCTCCACTGTGAGGACGTGGCCGGGTTCTCTCCGGCGGGGCCCCAGCCCAACTGACCCACGATGCCTTCGCCCTCGCCGGCCGCGTTCGTCACGCCCTGTACGTACACCTGCGCCTCTACCCGGCGGCTGGCCGTGGTGGTCGTCGTGTACGTCACCGTCTCCGGGGTGGTGTTCCCATCCGGCCCCAGCTTGCAGTAGCCGATGACGCGCGGGATGACGGGCTGGCCCGTCACGTTGAGCGTGCCGAGCTGGTCCAGCTCGAAGTCCTGGCCGCCGTCGTCCACGCCGTTGCCGTCGCACACGCGGATGGGGCCGCCGTCGTGGCTGAAGCGCACCGCGTAGCGGTACTCGCCGTTGATGGCCGGGTTGGGCAGCGTGCCCTTCCACTGGTCGTTGACCTCGAAGTTGTCCTGGTCGAAGGTCAGCTGGGCCGACCAGTTCCACAGCGGCGAGGTGCGCGGGTCCTCACCCACGGGGCCCCAGCCGAGCTGGCCCGCGAGGCCCGGCCCCGCGCCCTCCCTGTCCGTCACGCCCGGCAGGTTGACCTGGGCGTGCACCGTCTTCAGGCCCGAGGTCTGCGTCGTCGTGTAGTTGATGACCTCGGGCGGCGTCTGGTCGAGGCCAATCTTGCACCACGTCACCGGCGGCTTCGGCGCCTCGTCACCCACGGTGAGCGTGCCCAGCTTGGACAGGCTGAAGGTCAGCTCGCCCTCGGTGCTGTCGTTGACGCCGTCCACGTCGCAGAAGCGCCACGCGTTCTCGCTGATGCTGAAACGGTAGGCGACGCGCCAGGTGCCCAAGGTGCCCGGGTTGGGCAGGTCGGCTTCCCACTCGTCGTTGTTGCCGTGGTCCGTCTTGTACGTGGCGTTCACCCACGTCCAGCCGCCGTCGGTGCGCGGGTCCGAGTCCGCCGGGCCGTAGCCGAGCTGCGCCACCAGGCCCGAGCCCGCGCCGCTGCCCTGGGTGACGCCCGCCGCGTATACCTGGCCGGCCACCTTGATGAGCGTGGTGTCTCCCGGCCGGTAGAAGACGTTGAGCGGCCCGCGGTTGTTGTCCGGGCCCAGCTTGCAGTAGTCCACGCGCGGCCGGGAGATGAACACCCGGCGCAGCATGTCCTCCGACACGCCGTTGGCGCTGCCATCGCCGTCCGCCATCACCCACGTGGCGCCGTTGTCGATGGAGAAGCGCATGGTGACGACCCACTCGCGGCTCTCCCCGCCAATGGCCGGCTGGAGCAGCACGGTGCCCTGGTAGATGTCCGCCTCGCGGCTGTCGGAGTCCGCCTCGTAGGTGGCCTCCTCCCAGGTGTAGCTTTCCGGGTTGAGCAGCTCCGCGTCCGCCGGGGCGAAGCCCACCTGCGCGCGGATGCCGCCGCCCTGGCCCGTGCCGCGGGTGATGCCGGCCACGGTGACGGCGCCGCGCACGGTGGTGCCCACCGGCTGGCCGTTGCTGACCGCGTCCACGTTGCCGTTGAGCACCTCTGCCTGGTCGATGTTCGCCGACGGCGCGCCTTCGTAGGTGAAGCCGCCCACCAGGGTGCCGTGGGCGCTGTCGGGGTTCACCACGCGCACGTCCACCACGCCGGAAGTGGCCGTGGGGGTGTAGCCGTAGATGCGGTAGGTGTTGACCACCACCACCCGCAGGGCCTCCTGCTGGCCGAAGTACAGCTTCGCGCCTTCCTTGAAGCCGGAGCCGTAGACGTTGATGAGGGTGTTTCCCGCGACGGGGCCGCCCGAGGGCTGGACCTCCCGCACGATGGGCGCGTTGTCGCTGGGAGCAGGGCCTCCGTCTGAGTCATCGCCACAGGCGACGACCAGCAGAGGCAGGACGAGGAAGAGGGCACGGAGGCAGCGAGACGACATCGACATCACCCCTTGACGCCGCCAGCGGTCAACCCGCCGACGAGGTGTTTCTGGAGAGCGAAGAACAAAGCCATGACCGGCGCGGAGACGATGAGCGCGCCCGCGGCGAACTTGCCCCACTCCACCTTGTGCTCGCCGACGAAGCGCTGGAGCGCGACGGGCAGGGTGAAGCGGGACGGGTCATTGAGCAGCGTGGCGGCGAGGATGAACTCGTTCCACGCCGTCATGAAGGAGAAGAGCGCTGTCACGGCCAACGCGGGCCGGGCCAGCGGGAGCACCACGCGCACGAACACCTGGAAGGTGGAGGCGCCGTCCATCACCGCCGCCTCTTCCAGCTCGCGCGGCAGCGTGTCGAAGTAGCCCTTGAGGTTCCAGATGCAGAAGGGCAGGGCGGTGGTGGCGTAGACGAGGACGAGCCCCGTGAGGCTGTCCAGCAGGTGCAGCTTCTGGAGGATGCTGTAGATGGGCACCATCATCAGCGTCGCCGGGAACATCTGCGTCACCAGCAGCGCCTGCATCCCACCTTCCTTGCCGGGGAAGCGGAAGCGCGACAGCGCGTAGGCCGCGGACACCGCCAGCGTCAGGCCCACCAGCGTGGTGGCGCCGGCCACGATGATGCTTGCCAGGAGCTGCCGACCGAACACCCACCGCCCCGCCGCGTCCGTGCCGGAGAGCACCTGCCGGAAGTGCTCCAGCGTGACGGTGTCGGGGAAGGGGTTGGCGGTGAGCGCCAGTCCATCCGTGGGCGACAGCGCCATCTTCACCACCCAAAGCACCGGGTAGAGCGTGGCCATGCACAACAGCGTCAGCCCGGCGTGGATGGCGGCCATCTTCAAGCGCGAGGGGCGGTTCATCCCATCACCTCCGAGGACGACCGCATCAGGCGCCTGGTGAAGGTGGACCAGGCCAGCAACACCACGAAGATGAGGACCGAGTACGCCGCCGCGAAGCCGTACTGCTCGTTGCGCTGGAAGGCCCAACGGTAGGCTTCGGACACCAGGATGTCGGTGCCGCCACCCGGCTCACCGCCGGACACCAGGTAGATGATGTTGAACATGTTGAAGGTCCACACGCTGCCCAGGATGACGGCCGGCAGCATGGCGGGCTTCAGCAGCGGCAGGGTGATGCGGCGGAACTGCGTCCACTTGCTCGCGCCGTCCACCTCCGCGGCCTCGTAGAGCTCCTGGGGGATGGACTGGAGCGCGCCCAGCGCCACCACCATCATGAAGGGGAAGCCCAGCCAGGTGTTGGTGGCCACGTTGGCCGCGAAGGCCGTGGAGAAGCGCGTGAACCAGCTCACCGGCTCCAAATCCAGGGCCACCAGCAGGCCGTTTATGGCGCCGAACTGCCGGTGGAACATGCCCTTCCACATGAGCGCGGTGATGTAGTTGGGCACGGCCCAGGGGATGATGAGCAGCACCCGGTAGACTCCCCGCAGCTTCAGCAGCGGATCCTTCAACAGCAGCGCCAGGAACAGGCCGATGCTGACGTGGAGCACCACGTTGACCACCGCCCACAGCAGCGTCACGGCCAGCGTGAAGTAGAAGGACAGGGGCTCGGTGAGGCTGTAGCCGCGGCTGGCCAGGATGTCCACGAAGTTGGCCAAGCCCACGAAGGAGTACGCCCCTGCCTCGTGGTGGAACAGGGACAGGCTGAGGCCCACCGCGAAGGGGACGAACACCAGCACCGCCACCCCGGCCGCCGCGGGGGTGATGTACGCCACCGCCTGCGCCACGTCCGGATACCGCCGCTTGAAGGGCAGCGTCGCCGCCGGGCGCCGCAGCACATAGACGGACCCGCCCAGCGCCATGGCGCCCACCAATCCCAGCCAGGGCAGCGGGCTGGCCTCGGGCGGGCGCTCGCGGTGCAGCGCGCGGTAGCGCCGGTCCGCCAGCGCGCCCGCGTCCTGGGGCTCGGTGCCGCCCTGGAGCACGGCGCGCAGCGCCAGCTTCATGGGCTCCCACACGCGCGCCATCTCCAGCGTGTTGGGCATGGGCGTCGCGTGGCGGGCCGCCTCACGGAAGGAGGAGATGAGCGTGTCCTCCCGCACCTCGCGCAAGCGGTACGCGGCCACGTCCGCCGGAATCTGCCGGCCCACCGTGGCGCGCACGCGCGAGGCCTCGCCCAGCGAGATGAAGCGCGCCAGCGCCTGGGCCTGCTCCGCGCGCGCGGAGCGCGAGGACACGTAGGCCGTCTCCACGCCCAGGAAGGGGCGGATGGGGATGTTCGTGGCGCTCACCACCGGCAGCCCCACCACGCGGTAGTCCACGTCCGGGCCAATCTCCCCGGCGAACCAGGGCCCGCTGATGACCATGGCGGCGCGGCCGTCGTTGAAGAGGCTCTTCACCAGCGCGCCCGAGGCCTCCTGGGGAATGAAGCGCCGGTCCTGCAGGTCCTTCACGAAGGCCAGCGAGCGGGCCATGCCTTGCGTGTCGAAGCTCGCGCGGCCGGAGGCGTCGAACAGCTCGCCGCCGAAGCCGAAGACGAAGCCCGCGTGGAAGTAGAAGTCACCACTCTCGTAGGCCATGCCGAAGCGGCCCTCGCCCGCGTCCGACAGCGCGGGCAGCATCGCCAGCAGCGCGTCCGTCGTCTCCGGAGGCTGGGGCACGAGCTTCGTGTTGACGTACAGCGCCAGCGACTTGAGCGACATGGGATAGCCGTACACCTGGCCATCCACCTCCAGCGCCTCGATGGCGTTGGGGAAATAGTCGTCGCGCGCCAGGCCGCTGGCGGGAGCCACCAGGCGCTGCGCGTGGAAGTTGCGCAGCCGCTCGTGGTTGAAGATGAAGACGTCCGGGCCCACGCCATGCGGAATGGCGTTGGTCAGCTTGGCCGCGTAGGCGTCGTAGGGCAGGGCGAGCAGCTCCACCTGGACGCCCGTCTTCGCGGTGAAGAGCTCCGTGGCCTGGACGAGCGCCGTCTCCTCGCCGCCGCGGTACGCGTGCCACAGCTTCAGCGGCTTCGCCGTCTCCGGCGCCGCGTGCGCGCTCAGCGCCGTGGCGAGCAGCGCCAGCCCGAACCACCGGCTCACGACGCGACCTCCAACGGGGCGCGCTGCTCCGGATGGCGCAGCGCCACCGCGCCGTCCTGGGAGAAGACGTGCAGCGCGTCCGCCATGGGGGCCAGATGCACCTGGTCACCCACCGCGACGTTGACGCCCCTGTCGAAGCGCGCGGCCACCAGTCCGGCCTCCGTGGTGACGAAGGCGTACCCGTCGAAGCCCAGGCGCTCCACCGCGTCCACGGTGCCGGTGAGCGGCCCCTGGGCCACCACGCGCAGGTCCTGGGGCCGCAGGCCGAGCAGCACCGTGGCTTGCTCGGTGGGCACGTCCGCGGGACAGGGCAGGGTGAAGCCCTTGCCGGTAAACCGCGCCCCCTCGCGCCGCGCCTCCAGGAAGTTCATGGCGGGCGAGCCGAGGAACCCCGCGACGAACTGGTTGGCGGGGCGGTTGTAGAGCTCCAGCGGCGGTCCCACCTGCTGGAGGAGCCCGCCATTGAAGACGGCCACGCGGGTGGCCAGCGTCATGGCCTCCACCTGGTCGTGGGTGACGTAGATCATCGTCGCGCCCAGCCGGCGGTGCAGCCGCGCCAGCTCGCCGCGCATCTGGACGCGGAGCGCGGTGTCCAGGTTGGAGAGGGGCTCGTCGAAGAGGAAGACCTTGGGCCTGCGGACGATGGCGCGTCCCATGGCCACGCGCTGGCGCTGGCCGCCGGACAGGGCCTTGGGCTTTCGCTCCAGCAGGTGGCGCAGCTCCAGCATCCCGGCCACCTCCTGCACGCGCGCGTCAATCTCCGCGGCGGGGAACTTCCGGAGCGTCAGGCCGAAGGCCAGGTTCTCCCGCACCGTCATGTGCGGGTAGAGCGCGTAGGACTGGAACACCATCGCCACGTCGCGATCACGCGGCGGCACGTCGTTCACCCGGGCGCCCCCGATGCGCACCTCGCCCGCGTCCACCTGTTCCAGTCCCGCGATGAGCCGAAGCAGGGTCGTCTTCCCGCACCCGGAGGGGCCGACCATCACCAGGAATTCACCTTCGCCCACCTGAAGGTCCACGCCCTTCACGATGAGGTTCTGGCCAAACGACTTCTTGATCCCACTCAGGGTGACTTCGGACAAGTCGTGCTCGGAAATTGACGGGGAGACGGTCGCGCACCTTACCCGGACGCTCGTCTTTTCCTCAAACCTCCTTGGTTGCACGCACTGCGTCATCCATGGGTGTGCACCACTGAACGGAGGGCGCTCCCCATGCGAAGCCGGGGCCCTGCCTTGTCAGCCACGGAAGGCGCTTGTTATGGAAGCGGGGTTTTATTGCCGGGCAGAGTCATGTCCGGACCTCGAGGTCAGCCTACCTGATGCGCACTCCCAGAATGTCCCGTCTCGTGGGCGCGGTGCTGTCCACCGCCCTGTTCGCCGCTGGCTGTAGCGAGAGCGACTACGTCCGGCTGTACCACGGTGAGGCTCGGGCCCCGAGCTACTCGGTGGACGACATCGAGTCCCTTCGCCAGATTGGCCCCACGTACGTGGACAAGGGCGTGAACTTCGCCCTGTATTCGGAGAACGCCACCCGGCTGGAGCTGCTGCTCTTCGAGGACCCGGAGAGCAACCGCCCGGCGCGCACCTACGAGATGACGCGCTACGGCGACGTGTGGAGCGTCTACGTGGAAGGCGTGGGCGCGGGGCAGCACTACGGCTTCCGCGCGTGGGGCCCCAACTGGGAATACGACCCGCGGTGGTTCCCCGGGTCCATCCACGGCTTCAAGGCGGACGCGGACGTCTACGGCAACCGCTTCAACCCGAACAAGCTCCTGACGGACCCGTACTCCAAGGCCCTGCACCGTGACCACGACTGGGGCAAGGGCAGCACGGCCAGTGGCCCTGCCCGCACGGAGGTGACGTACGCGGCCTCCGCCAAGAGCGTGCTCGTCAAGGACGGCGACTACGCGTGGGGCGAGGTGGAGCAGCAGTGGCGCGCCAACCGCCAGGACGAGCACTGGCAGGGCCACGGCTGGCAGGACCTCATCGTCTACGAGGTCCACGCAAAGGGCTTCACGGCGGACCCCGCCAGCGGCGTGCGCTTCCCCGGCACCTACCGCGGCTTCGGTGAGAAGGCGGCCTACCTGGCCGAGCTGGGCATCACCGCGGTGGAGCTGCTGCCCATCCACGAGAAGCCGCTGGACGGTGGCTACTGGGGCTACCAGACCATCAACTTCTTCGCGCCCGAGGTGTCCTACGCGGCCTTCAAGGAGCCGCACCAGGTCATCAACGAGTTCAAGTGGATGGTGGAGCAGCTCCACAAGCACGGCATCGAGGTGCTGGTCGACGTCGTCTACAACCACACCGGCGAAGGCGGCCTGTGGCGCGAGAAGCTGGAGACGGATGACGTCATGCCCGGCGAGCCGCTGGAGTCCCTGGACCCCGCGGAGACGGCCGGCCTCTATTCGTTCCGCGGCATCGACAACCAGGCGTACTACGCGCTCAACCCGGACCGCCGCACGTACTGGAACAACACCGGCGTCGGCAACCAGATGCGGCCCAACCACCGGCCCACGCGCAAGCTCATCATCGACAGCCTGCGCTTCTACGTGGAGGAGCTCCACGTGGACGGCTTCCGCTTCGACCTGGCGCCCATCCTGGGTGAGCGCGACGGCGACTACAACCGCTGGGACGACCCGCGCAACACCGTGCTCCAGGACGTCATCGACGACCCGGTGCTCCAGAAGTACAACACCCGCATCATCGCCGAGCCTTGGAGCGCGGGCGGCTGGTACTGCATGCCGCTGGGCGAGTTCCCCAACTCCAAGACGCAGCCGGGCAACGGCTGGTACGAGTGGAACGGCCGCTTCCGCGACTGGTGGCGCGCGTTCATCAACCAGGACGGCTGGAAGCTCAACTCCAACGAGGGTTCGTTGTGTGGCCGGCCCGGCACGGTGGACGGCGGCTTCCTGATGTACGGCAGCCAGGAGTGGTTCGAGCGCAACGGCCGCCGCCCGTATCACTCCATGAACTTCATCACCGTGCACGACGGCTTCACGATGTACGACCTGTTCGCGTACGAGGAGAAGCAGAACCGCTGCGGTCCGCTGAACCCGGTGTGCTGTGACAACCCGAACAGCCCCTTCTGCGACAAGGTCAGCGGCGAGGAGCACAACCGCTCCCGCAACTGGGGGCCCATTGGGGACGAGCGCGCGGAGAGCATGCGCCGGCAGATGATTCGCAATGCCTTCATGTCGATGATGATCAGCCACGGCACGCCGATGATTCTCGGCGGCGACGAGTGGATGCGCACGCAGCTGGGCAACAACAACGCCTACTCCACGCTGTCCGACAACGCCTTCAACTGGTACCAGTGGGGCGCGTACCTGGCGCGCGACGAACGCCACCGCATGTTCGAGTTCGTGAAGGCCGCCATCCGCCTGCGCAAGGAGCACGCCTACGCCTTCGCGCCGAAGGACTACGGCACGGGCGCGCCGCTGGCCTGGAAGAGCGCCCAGAACACCGAGGCGGCGTGGGACAGCAAGCAATTGATGATTCACTACCACGACGCATCCTACGGGCCGGAGCTGCTGGTGCTCATCAACATGGAGCCCCGCGCGGTGGAGTTCACGCTGCCCGAAGGCCGCAAGTGGACGCGGCTCATCGACACGCAGGCGTACTTCGACAGTCCGGCCTATCTCACGACCGCGGGGCTGGACAGCCGGTCCACGGGCAACGCGTGGCTGGATGTCCCGTCGCCCGTGAACGGTCCGACGTATGGGATGCCGGAAAGAACCATCGTCGTCCTGCGCGCGGAGTAGGGCAGGCAGCCAAGGTTGCGCTATAAGCAGGGCCCGCCCATGCGAGTCCTGCCTGCGCGCCTCGGCGCCCTCCTGTTGACGTTCCTCCCACTCGTTGCCCTGGCCGATGCTCCTCGAGATCGCTTCGGGGCCGCGGGTTACTTCCGCATCATGACCCGCCCGGACTTCTCGGGCGGCTCCGGTCAGCTGGGCTATTACTGGCTCTACGGCCGGCTTCTCAATGAGAGCCCTTACGGCGAGCTCAACCTCCGGCTGGATGCGCTCCAGGCCACGCCGGGGTCCGATGAGGTGTGGGCCGAGGTCCACTCCCGTATCTCCGGCACGTCGTTCCGTTCAGCGGACCCCGGCAACGGCTCGCTGGTGAACTTCAGCGCCGACTACCTCTTCGTCCGCGCCGGCAACATCCTGCTGGACCGGGTGACGTGGCAGCTGGGCACGCTCGAGGACCGCTGGAACGACCTGCACGTCTACGACCAGCGCCCCGGCACGGTGCTCTGGGACACGGTGGGCCTGTCCGGCACGTACCAGGGCGACCGCTACGACGTCCTCCTGGCGGTCGGTGACAGCGGCTACACGCTGCGGCCCCGGAACTACAACACGGTGCTGACGGGCGCCGCGTCGTTCCGCTACCGGCTGATTCCCGGGCACCTGGAGGTGGGTATCCGCGGTCAGGTGGGCTACGAGCCCGCGGTGCGCGGCAACCGGAACGCGCTCTACGCTTCGCCCGGGACCAACTACGAGGACTTCGCGCGGCGCGAGGTGGTGCGGCGCTACTTCGAGGCCAACCCGGGCGTGGAGGACCTGGTCCCGGACCTCCAGGCGCGCAGCGCGCTGTCGTACCGGGCCATGGGCTACGTGGGCTTCGGCAATGTGGGGCCGCTGGTGTGGAGCAACATGTACCTCACCTTCGAGAAGCGCCACCCCCAGCCCTTCTACACGGAGAACTTCCGGGGCCGGGATTGGACCGTGTTCGTCACGGACCAGACCGACGAGCGCTACGACGCCAACCTCGGCAACGAGGCCTACCTGCGCATCATCCCCGACAAGCTGGAGGCGCTCTGGGGCGTGTGGGCCGGCTACTCGTTCAACAAGGACAACGAGATCCTCGCGGGCGAGGACAACCGCGTCATCGCCTCCACGGTGCTTCGCCTCCAGTACTTCCTCACCGACAGGGTCCACCTCCTGGTGGAGAGCAGCCTCGCGCGCGAGAAGAGCCTGAACGGCAACCTCTACCGCAACCACGTGGACTCGGTGTTCACCAGCACCGGCGGCATGGCGGACGCGCGCGGCCTGGAGTTCGGTGACAGCGACACGCGCGACACCTGGCAGTTCAAGGCCGGCGTGGTGCTCAACCCCACGGGCCGCAGCATCTACGCGCGCCCCAGCCTGCGGCTGCTGTACGGGCTCCAGCGCTCCACCCAGCACGCGGCGTTCGGCAACTCCTTCGTGGACAGCCTGGACCAGTACAACGTTTACGTCGGCCCCGAGCGTCACTGGCACTCGGTGGTCGCGATTGAGGCCGAAGGATGGTTCTGACAAGGCGATGGAGCGTGGTGGTCTCCCTCACGGCGGCGCTGGCCGCGGTGACGCTCGCGGCGTGTCTGCCCCGCGCGGCGCCGCCGCCCCTGGCGCCCATTGGCACGGTGGTCGCCGTGGCCTACGTGCGGGATGACGCGAGGCGGGCCGGCGTGGTGGCGGACGTCCCGGAGGGACTGAAGCAGCGCATCGCGGAGACGCTGGCCAAACGCAACCTGCGCGCGGAGGTGGTGCCCTACGCGGACTACGCCGCCTACTTCGCGAAGGTGCGCGACTCGCAGCGCCGCTTCGAGATGCTGAAGGCGCTGACGCCGGAGGCGCCGCTGCACCTGCTGGTGGAGACGCGGGTGACCTTCTTCAGCCAGGTGGGTGGCCGCTTCTCGTGGGACATCTCGGTGCGGACCACGGGCGCGCGCGCGGACTCCGCCATGGCGCCCACCGTCGTCAGCCAGGACTACGGCGCGGCGCTCCAGTTCGACCAGCAGCGCGAGGACGACGCGCAGCTGGAGGTGGCCCCGCAAATCGCCAGTCAGGCGGGCGCGCTGTTCGACTCCTTCCTGGCCTCGCCCTTCCTGGTGCCGGACACGGACGGTGGCCCGGGCACGGTGCCGGGCCTCAACGCGCCGGCCGGGCCGGGCATCGAGCCGGGCAAGAGCACGCCGGTCGCGCCCCAGCCCTACCGGGGCTCGTGGGAGCCGCCGGCGGGAGACGCGGTCTACTTCGTGATGGTGGACCGCTTCTCCAATGGAGACCCGAAGAACGACGGCGTGGTGGACCTGGAGGACGCGCAGGCCTTTCACGGCGGAGACCTGCAAGGTGTCATTGACCGGCTGGACGGGCTGCGGCAGCTCGGTGTCCGCACGGTGTGGCTTTCACCCGTCTTCCAGATGCGCACCGACACGTTCTACGGGTACGGCGCCTTCCACGGGTACTGGGTGGAGGACTTCGGCCGGGTGGAGCCGCGCTTCGGAGACGAGGCGCTGCTGAAGACGCTGTCGGCGGAGCTGCGGCGCCGGGACATGCGGCTGGTGCTGGACGTGGTGCTCAACCACGTGGGGCCGGAGACGCGCCTGTCGCGTGAGCGGCCCGACTGGTTCCATGGCCAGGGCCCCATCAAGGACTGGAGCGATTCGCGCGAGCTGGTGATGGGGGACGTGCACGGCCTGCCGGACCTCGCCGTGGAGAAGGAAGAGGTGTACGCGCACCTGCTGGCGCATTCGCGCCGGTGGGTGGACGTGCTCAAGCCCGCGGGCTTCCGGCTGGACGCGGTGAAGCACATGCCCACCTCCTTCTGGGCTCGCTACAACGACGACCTTCGCCAGCACGCGGGGCCGGACTTCCTGCTGCTGGGGGAGATGCTGGACGGCGACCCGGTGCTGCTGTCGGACACGATGAAGGAAGGCCGCTTCGGGACGATGTTCGACTTCCCGTTGGCCTTCGCGCTGGTGGATGTCTTCTGCCGGGACCGCTCCCCGTCGCACCTGGGCGCCATCCTCTTCAACGACCGGCTGTACCCGGCGCCGGGCTCGTTGGTGACGATGGTGGACAACCACGACCTGCCGCGGGTGATGAGCGAGTGCGGCGGTGACGTGGAGCGGGTGAAGCGGGCGCTGGCGGTGCAGCTCACCGCGCGCGGCGTGCCGGCGCTCACCTACGGCACCGAGGAGGGCCTGACGGGCGCGAAGGAGCCGGAGAACCGGGGCGACATGCGCTTCACGAACCACCCGCTGCGCGCATGGATTGGCGGGCTGCTGGCGTTGCGGCGGGGCAGTGAGGCCCTCCAGCGTGGCGAGACGTTGATGCTCGCCGCCCGGGAGGACCTCTTCGCCTACGCGCGCGTCACCGCCGACGAGGCCGTGGTCATCGCCGTGAATACCCGTGACAGCGCCGTGGACGTGCCGCTGCCGGACGGGCTGGCTGGCTCGAAGCTGGAGCCGCTGGCCCTGGCGCCGCCGCTGGCCGCCGGGGATGTGGGCTCCGTGCGCGTGCCCGCCGGTGAGGTGGCCCTGGCGCGGCTGACGCCCCAGACGGCGGGCGGCTTCGCCCCGGCGGCGAAGCTCGCGGGCCTGCGGTGGCGGGGGATGGGCTCGCGGCGCACGGTGGAGCTGGCCGTGGAGGACCCGGCGGTGCGGCTGGTGGGCAGCGGGCCGGAGCTGGGCGGGTGGAAGCCCGAGCGCTCGCTTCGTCCAGGGCCTGACGGCTTCGCGCTGTCGCTGCCCGTGGGCGCCGTCTTCGAGTACAAGCTCCTGCGCGACGGCTCCCAGGGCACGCTCGACTGGGAGGACGGCGCCAACCGCCTGTTGTTCGTGGACGAAGGCACCGGACCGCTGCGCCAGACGCTGGCGTGGAGCCGGCGCTGACCGCACCTGCTTCCCTTCGCCCCGCCTGGAGCGGGGCCCACTCCGAGGTCCGAAGTGAACGACCGACTCCTCCGCGCGGCGCGCCGCCAGCCCACTGACACGACGCCGGTATGGCTGATGCGCCAGGCGGGCCGCTACCTGCCCGAGTACCGGGCCATCCGCGGCAACATCGCCTTCCTGGACCTGTGCAAGCACCCGGACCTGGCGGCGGAAGTCACGGTGCAGCCGGTGACGCGTCTGGGCGTGGACGCGGCCATCATCTTCTCCGACATCCTCATCCCCGTGGAGGCCATGGGCATCACCCTGGAGCTGGGGGACAAGGGGCCGCACTTCCCCAATCCCGTGCGCACCGCGGCGGACATCGACAAGCTGGGCGTGCCGGACCCGGTGGAGGGCACCGGCTTCGTGGCCGAGGCCATCCGCCGCACGCGCAAGGCGCTCAATGACTCCGTGCCCGTCATCGGCTTCGCGGGCGCGCCCTTCACCCTGGCCGCGTACATGGTGGAGGGGGGCGGCTCCAAGAGCTACATCCTCATCAAGCGGCTGATGTTCGAGCAGCCCGAGCTGGCGCACCGCCTCTTCGGCAAGCTCACCGACACGCTCATCCCCTACCTGAAGATGCAGGTGGAGGCGGGCGCGAGCATCGTCCAGATTTTCGACTCGTGGGGCGGCGAGCTGTCGCCGTGGGACTACGAGCGCTTCTGCATGCCGTACCTCAAGCGCATGGTGTCCGAGCTGAAGGCCACCGGCGTGCCCGTCATCGTCTTCGGCGTGGGCATGTCCACGCACCTGTCGCTGCTCAAGAGCACCGGCGCGGACGTGGTGGGCCTGGACTGGACGCTGCCCATGGACGAGGGCCGGAAGGTGCTGGGGCCGGACGTGGCGGTGCAGGGCAACCTGGACCCGCTGCACCTGTTCCTCCCCCGGGAGGAGCTGGATGGCCGCGTGCAGGACATCCTCCGCCGCGCGGGCCCTCAGGGGCACATCTTCAACCTGGGCCACGGCATCCTCCCGCCCACCGACCCCGAGTCCGCGAAGTTCCTGGTGGAGGCCGTCCACCGCCACGGCGTGGCGCTGCGCCAGGGCACGCTGGGGGCGTAGGGTCGTTTTCACCCCCCGCGGCCAGCCCCGCGGGGAGTGTCCACCGATTGATTTTTGAATCAACGGATGATTGACGCGACGCATTGCCGCTCGTTAGATGCCCACCTCCCGACGTCGCTGGAGGTGAGGCACACATGGCAAGCGAGAAGCGCAACGGCCCCCGAAGGGTGGCCATCGTCCGCGGCCTGCGGACCCCGTTCGTCAAGGCGGGCTCCGTCTTCTCGGCGCTGACGGCGCTGGATTTGGGCCGCCTGGTGGTCCAGGAGCTGGTCCAGAAGACGGACCTGGACCCGAACGTCATCGACCAAGTGGTGTTCGGTCAGGTCATCCCCACATTGACGGCGCCGTCCATTGCCCGCGAGGTCGTCATCGCGGCGGGGCTGCCGAAGACGATTGACGCCTTCACGGTGTCGCGCGCGTGCGCCACGTCCATCCAGGCGATGACGACGGCGGCCAACGCGATTGCCATGGGCGAGGCGGACGTCATCATCGCCGGCGGCACCGAGTCCATGTCGGACGCGCCGATTTTCACCAGCCGGCCGCTGGCCCACGCGCTGGTGGCGGCGTCCAAGGGGCGCTCGCTGCCGGACAAGCTCAAGCCCTTCCAGCGCCTCAAGGCCAAGGACTTGCTGCCGGTGCCCCCGGCCATCGCCGAGTACTCCACCGGCATGACGATGGGGGAGAGCGCGGAGAAGATGGCCAAGGAGAACGGCATCTCCCGCGAGGAGCAGGACCGCATCGCCTTCAACTCGCACCGCAACGCGGCCAAGGCGTGGAAGGACGGCCTGTTCGACAACGAGGTCATGCACGTCGTCGTGCCGCCGAAGTTCGACAAGACGGCCGAGCGCGACAACATCGTCCGTGAGGACACCAGCATGGAGGCGCTGGGGCAGCTCAGGCCGGCGTTCGACCGCAAGTACGGCACGATTACGGCGGGCAACGCGTCGCCGCTGACGGACGGCGCCGCGGCGCTGCTGCTGATGAGCGAGGAGAAGGCGCGCGCGCTGGGCTACGAGCCGCTGGGCTTCCTGCGCAGCCACGCCTACGCGGCCACGGACCCGGGCGACCAGCTGCTCCAGGGGCCGGCCTACGCGGTGCCCACGGCGCTCAAGCGCTCGGGCATGAAGCTCTCGGACATCGACCTGGTGGAGATGCACGAGGCCTTCGCCGCGCAGGTGGCCAGCAACATCCAGGCGCTGGCGTCCCCGGCCTTCGCGAAGAAGGCGGGCTGGAGCGCGCCGGTGGGCGAAATCGACCGCGAGCGGCTGAACGTGACGGGCGGCTCCATCGCCATTGGCCATCCCTTCGGGGCCACGGGGGCGCGCATCGTCACCCAGGCCCTCAACGAGCTGAAGCGTCGGAACAAGAACACGGTGATGTGCACCGTCTGCGCGGCGGGCGGCCTGGGCGCCGTCGTCATCCTGGAGCGTGCGTGATGGCCACCAAGGCGGAAGAGCTCGAGGTGAAGCAGGGCTTCTCGTACCAGGTGGAGGACGGCGTCGCCGTCATCACCTTCGATTTGCCGGACTCCCCGGTGAATACGCTGTCGCCGGAGACGGGCGAGGCCTTCCTGCGCGTCATGACGCGCGCGGAGCGCGAGCCCGAGGTGAAGGCCGTCGTCTTCACGTCCGGCAAGAAGGACTCGTTCGTCGCCGGGGCGAAAATCGACTTCCTGCAGACCATCAAGACGGCGGAGGAGGCCACCGCCATCAGCCGCAACGGACAGGAGGGCTTCGACAAGCTGGACGCCTTCCCCAAGCCCGTCGTCGCGGCCATCCACGGCGCCTGTCTGGGCGGCGGCCTGGAGTGGGCGCTGGCGTGTGACTATCGCGTCGCCACCGACAGCCCGAAGACGTCGCTGGGCCTGCCGGAGGTGCAACTGGGCCTGATTCCGGGCGCGGGCGGTACCCAGCGGCTGCCGGCGCTG
The DNA here is from genome assembly GCF_030168875.1 of Myxococcus sp. SDU36. NCBI lineage: Bacteria > Pseudomonadati > Myxococcota > Myxococcia > Myxococcales > Myxococcaceae > Myxococcus > Myxococcus sp. SDU36. Next base: position 4,173,090 of record NZ_CP077414.1, on the reverse strand, counting down.
ATTGGCGTGCAGGCGGCGCTGGACCTCATCCTCACCGGCAAGAGCCTCAAGCCCGCGAAGGCGAAGAAGCTGGGCGTGGTGGATGAAGTGGTGCCGGCGCCCATCCTCCGCGCCATCGCCGTGCGGCGCGCGAAGGAGCTGGCCGAAGGGAAGCTGAAGGTGGACCGCCGTCACGGCCAGGGCTTCAAGGGCGTGGCCGCGAGCGGCAAGGCGAAGGGGCTGGCGGGCTTCATCCAGGGGCTGGCGAACAAGGAGCTGTGGGCGGAGGTGGCGCTGGAGGACAACCCGCTGGGCCGCAAGGTCCTCTTCGACCAGGCGCGCAAGCAGCTCCTGAAGAAGACGCGCGGCAAGTTCCCCGCGCCGGAAAAGGCGCTTCAAGTTGTGCGAGTGGGCCTGGAGTCGGGCCACAAGGCGGGCCAGGAGGCGGAGGCGAAGGCCTTTGGCGAGCTGGTGGTGTCGGACGTCTCCAAGCGACTGGTGGAAATCTTCTTCGCCACCACGGCGCTGAAGAAGGAGAACGGCACCTCCAACCCGGGCGCGAAGCCGCGCGAGGTGAAGAAGGTGGCGGTGCTGGGCGGCGGGCTGATGGGCGGCGGCATCGCCTACGTCACCAGCGTGCTGCAAGGCGTGCCCGTGCGCGTGAAGGACAAGGACGACGCGGGCGTGGGCCGGGCGATGAAGCAGGTGCAGTCCATCCTGGATGAGCGCGTGAAGCGCCGCTCCCTCACCCGCCGCGAGGCCACGGCGAAGTCGGCCCTGGTGACGGCGGGCACGGACTACAGCGGCTTCAAGTCGGCGGACCTGGTCATCGAGGCGGTGTTCGAGGACCTCAAGCTCAAGCACCGCATCATCGCGGAGGTGGAGGCCGTCACCGGCGACCAGACCATCTTCGCGTCCAACACCTCCAGCATCCCGATTACGGAGCTGGCCAAGGGCAGCCGCCGGCCGGCGCAAGTCATTGGCATGCATTACTTCAGCCCGGTCCACAAGATGCCGCTGCTGGAGGTCATCACCCACGCGGGCACCGCGGACTGGGTGACGGCCACCTGCGTGGAGGTGGGGCGCAAGCAGGGCAAGACGGTCATCGTCGTCAACGACGGGCCGGGCTTCTACACCTCGCGCATCCTCGCGCCGTATATGAACGAGGCGGCGTATCTGCTGGCGGAAGGCGCGGACATCGCGGAGCTGGACCGCGCGCTGGTCGAGTTCGGCTTCCCCGTGGGCCCGATTACGCTCCTGGACGAGGTGGGCATCGACGTGGCGCAGAAGGTGGGCCCCATCATGGAGGCCGCCTTCGGCAAGCGCATGGCGGCGCCCAAGGCCCTGGAGAAGGTGGTGGCCGACGGCCGCCTGGGCCGCAAGACGCAGAAGGGCTTCTACGTGTACGAGGACGGCAAGAAGCAGGAGGTGGACAGCTCCATCTACGCCCTGCTGCCACACGGCACGGAGCGCCGCTCCTTCGACCGCGCGGAGATGGCGGAGCGCGTGGTGCTGCAGATGGTCAACGAGGCCATCCGCTGCCTGGGCGAGGGCATCCTCCGCAGCGCGCGTGACGGCGACGTGGGCGCCATCTTCGGCCTGGGCTTCCCGCCCTTCCTCGGTGGCCCCTTCCACTACGTGGACAGCCGCGGCCCCGCCGAGGTGCTGCGCAAGCTGGAGCACTACCACGACAAGCTCGGGGAGCGTTTCGCCCCCGCGCCGCACCTGGTGGAGATGGTGAAGACGGGCAAGACGTTCTACCCGCGCTGAGCCATTCCAGTGACTGCACCCGGGAGTCCCACGTATCAGGGGCTCCCGGGCTTGACCGGAGGCCGTCTCTGGCCCGAGCCTCCCGGGCCGAATGGCACGCTCCGCGTCCCGCACCATCGCCCTCGTCGTCCTGTCGGCAGTCGTGGCCTGTGGCGCGGCCGCCACCGCCGGGGCCTGGCACTTCTTCCACAAGGACCCCAGCAACCCCGTCGTCCGGCTGGACGAGTACTTCACCATGGGCTGGGTGGCCTGGGATTCCAGCTGGTACATGCGGATTGCGCAGGAGGGCTACCAGTTCGTCCCGGGGCAGCAGAGCTCGGTGGCGTTCTTCCCGCTGTACCCGCTGCTCATCCGCGCGGTGGAGTCGCTGGGGCCCAACGTGTACCAGTCCGGCGTGTTCATCACGCTGCTGTGCGGCCCGCTGGCGCTGGTGCTCTTCACCGTCTGGGCGCGCAAGCTGACGGACGAAGACACGGCGCTGAAGGCCGGGCTGCTGATGGCCTGCTACCCCTTCACGCTCTACTTCTACGGCGCCATGTATTCGGACGCGCTGTTCGTCCTGCTGGTGATTGCGGCCTTCCTGCTGCTGGAGCGAGGGCACCTGGGGCCCGCCGTCCTCGTCGCGGCGGTGGCCACCGCGGCCCGGCCCGTGGCGCCCGCGGTGGTGCTGGGCCTGCTGGTGCGCCGGCTGGAGTGGAAGCACGCGCGAGGCGAGAAGTGGAGCGCGGTGGACTTCCTGCCGGTGCTGTCGGGCCTGGGCTTCGGCGCGTACATGCTCTTCTTGTGGCACCAGTTCGGTGACCCGGTGGCCTTCGTGAAGGTGCAGGGCGCGCCCGGCTGGGAGCAGATTCCCGGCTGGCACACGTGGCTGAAGGTGAGCTGGTTCGAGCGCGTCGTGCTGGCGCCGCAGGACAAGCGCGAGGCCCTCCGGCTGGCCGCGCACGCCTTCTTCACGGTGCTGGCGCTGGCGTTGGTGTGGCCCACGCGCAAGCTGTTGGGGTGGGGCTACGCCGTCTACGTCCTGGCCATCGTCGGGTTGCCCGCGTGGTCCACCAAGGACTTCATGGGCATGGGGCGCTACCTGCTGTCCGCCTTCCCCGTCTTCCTCACCGCGGCGATGCTGCTGCGCGAGCGGCCTTTGCTGCTGCGCGGGGCGCTGGCGGTGGGCGCCGCGTCGCTGCTCGTCCTCTCGTGGGCCTTCGGCGCGGACTACTACGTCTCATGAGCGCACTCCTCGAACAGGCCCTCCTTCGCTACGACGGGCTGCCCGTCGCCGAGCGCTTCCACGTCCACGCGCGGGCCTTCTCCGCGCCGCTGCTGGCCATGGCCGCGCGCACGCCGGGCGGCACCGTGGCGGACATCGGCTGTGGGCATGGGCTGCTGTCCGCGCTGCTGGCCCTGGAGGACTCGGGCCGCATCGTGCATGGCGTGGACCCGGACTCGCGCAAGGTGGCCTGGGCTCGGCGGGCGCTCGCGGGCCAGCCCAACGTGCGCATCGAGGAAGGCACCGTGGAGGAGACGCTGGCCCGAGGGGCTTCGGGTCGCTTCGACGCGGCGGTGGTGTGCGATGTGCTGTACCTGCTGCCGGAGTCGAAGTGGCCCGGTTTCCTCTCCACCGTGCGGGGCCTGCTGAAGCCCGGCGGGCGGCTGCTGCTCAAGGAGGTGGAGGGGGACGGCTCCTGGAAGCACCGCAAGGCGCTGACGCAGGAGTGGGTGATGGTGTCACTGCTGGGCCGCACGAAGGCCAGCGGCGGCATGGCGCTGAAGCCGCGAGAGGAGCTGACGCGCTACCTGAGGGACGCGGGCTTCGAGGTTCGCGAGGTGGTGGACCTGGGCCAGGGCTACACCACGCCGCATGTCCTCTACGTGGCGGAGAACAGCGTGCCGTAGCTGTGAAGCTCGACGCCGCGCTCCTGCAGCCGCGCCTTCACCCGCGGGCTGGTGAGCGCCGCCAGCTCCGCTTCCCAGCCGTAGCGCCACGCCGGGTCCTCCGGAACATGCGGCGTGCCTTCACCCGGGTGGCAGCCCAGCTCGAAGTCGCCCGCGGGCAGCGCGTCCACCACCGCGAGCAGGGCGGCCTCGTCCAGCATCCCCGCCTCGAAGACGCCGCCCGCGCTCACCCGTCGCACGCCCTGGGGCGCCCGAGGCGCGGCGCGCGCGAGCACGGCCAGCACCGTGGCCTTCAACGCAGGCCCAGGCGTCCTCAACCAGCGAGGGCGGGGGAGGGCGTCCGGCCAGCGCAGGGGCAGCCCTTCGCGCGCGGCCAGGGACTCCACCAGGGGCCGCACGCCGGGCAGCAGGTGCAGGTGTTGGTGCCCGTCCAGGTGGTCCACCGTCACGCCCAGCGCGCGGGCCCGCTGAAGCTGCGCGGAGAGCTCGCGCGCAAGCTCGTCCCGGCGCACCTGTCCGGTGAGCCACGCGCGAGCGAAGTCGGCCCAGCCGCCCCGCATCCGGCCGTCCGGCGCCACCGTGGGCACCTCATGCGCGGGCGCCGCGGGCGGCAGCCGCGAGGAGAGGGCCAGATGCAGTCCCACCGCGAGCCGCGCCTCCTTCGCGCGGGCGGCGGCCTCGGGCGCGGTGGGGCCCGTGGCCAGCAGCGTGGCGCTGGTGACGATGCCGTCGCGGTGCGCGCGGAGGATGCCCGCGTCCAGTGAGGCGTGGAGCCCCAGGTCGTCCGCGTTCACCACCAGGCGCGTGAGGGGGCGCGTCATGCGAAGGGCTCAGCCGCGCGCCGTGCGGGCCGGCGCCGCCGCGTGGAGCTGCTGCACGGAGGGCGGCAGGCGCACCGGGTGTACCGGCGGCTGCGGCGCGCGCATCTTCGGGTAGAGCCGCATCAGCTCGCGCACCATCTTCGCGATGACGGAGGGCGAGGCCAGCGTGGACACGCCGCGCGTGCGCGGAAAGTAGTCCACGCCCATCTGGAACACCCGGAAGCCCTGGCGGATGGCCTTCACCACGAGCTCCGCGTCAATGAACGAGCCCTGGCTGTGCAACTCCATGGCCTCCAGCACGCGGCGGTGCATCACCTTGAAGCTGAAGTTGACGTCCTTTATCTGGATGTCGAACAGCGACCGGATGAGCATGTTGTAGACGAACGAGTAGACGATGCGCTTGGGGCCCTCGCTCGTACGGTCGAACCGGAAGGCGCAAATCATGTCCGCCTCCAGGTACGACATCAGGTGCAGCGCCCGCTCCAGCTCGCGCATGTCCCAGGGCAGGTCCACATCGGAGTATACGACGATGTCCTTCGTCGAGGCCGCCAGCCCCGTGCGCATGGCGCCACCCAGCTTCAGATTCACGGGGTGGTGGATGACACGCAGCTGGGGAACCTTCAGGGCCAGCGCCTCGCAGACCTCACGGGTACGGTCCGTGGACGCGTCGTTGACGACGATGATTTCGAAGTCGTCCGTCAGCGCCGGCAGGACCTCCAGCGCCCGGCTGACGGCACGCTCGACGTAGTCCTCTTCGTTCCAGGCGGGGAAGAACAGGCTGATGCTCGGGTATTGGGCCACGGGCGACCTCGGCGGACGGACCTGCGGAGTTGGCGGCTCGCTAGCAGAGAATCCGGTTTTTATCCATTGGCAGGGGTCGCACTCCGTCGCACTTCTGTGCTACCGTGAAATCATCATTTTGCGGGGACACTGTGAACTCCAGGCCCTTCACCCTGCTGGTAGTGGACGACTCGCAGTCGACGTTGCCTCGGTTGGCCCGCGCGTTGGGCCCGGAGGAGTTCGCCCTCCGAATCACCGCCCACGGCCCGGAGGTGCCGAGGTTGGCGCGGGAGGTATCGCTGGTGGTGCTCTGCCCGGGCGAGGACGCCCAGGCCAGCCTGGACCTGCTCGAACGCCTGATACCCGGGGAAGGCCCGGTGGGTCCCCCCGTGGTGCTCCTGGCCCCACCCGAGCCCAGGGAACTCGGGCTGGAGGCCCTGCGTCGCGGCGCCGAGGTCGTTTTTGACCCATGGGCGCCGGATGAACTGGTGGCCCGGGTGCATCGCGCCCTGTCCGCGCAGACCCGGATGGAGGCGCTCTCCGCCCAGGTGAGCGAGCTGCAGCGGCTGTCGTCGACGGACGGCCTCACGGGCGTCCACAACCACCGGCATTTCCAGGAGCGGCTGAGGGAGGAGTTCCGCCGCGCCCAGCGCTACGACGACGCCCTGTCGCTCATCCTGCTGGACTTGGATTACTTCAAGGAAATCAACGACAAGTACGGCCACTCCGCGGGCGACGGCGTGCTGCGCGACGTGGCCGCCGCGCTCACCCGGGGCGTGCGCGAGACGGACCTGGTGGCCCGCTATGGCGGAGAGGAGTTCGCGGTGCTGCTGCCCCGCACCCACCTCACCGGGGCGCTCACCGTCGCCGAGCGGGTCCGCCGCGAGCTGCGGGCCCTGCGGCTGGAGGTGGAGGACGGCCTGCAAGTCACCGCCTCATTTGGGGTTTCCTGCTTCCCCCACCGCACCGTCCTCACCCCGGAGCAGCTGCTCCTGACGGCCGACGAGGCCCTCTACCAGGCCAAACGGGATGGCAGGGATCGCATCTGCCTGCATCCCCAGCTCCCGGTCGGTCCGCTCGGAACCTAGCCCGGGTCAAAGACCCGGGGTCTACATTGACCCATTTGGTGGGGATGGGTCTAGTGTGACTCGGTGTTGTTTCGCGCCAGGGAAATGTCAAGGCCCGTGATTCCAGACTGTTGGGCAGGGAGTTTCTGCTGGCAGGGTCATTGCACTTGTCCAGAGGCGGAAACAATTCATGGGTTCTCAAGCCGCACATGTCCACGGCCAGCCGGCCGAATCGCCACGAGGGCGGCTGCTCCTGGTCGACGACGAGGAGAACATCCTCAAGTCCATCCGCCGGGTGCTGCGCCGCGGCGACTGGGACATCGAGACGGCGACGGACGCCGAGCAGGGCTTGCGGGCGGTGGAGGCGTTCCACCCCGAGGTCGTCATCTCCGATTTCCGCATGCCGGGGATGAATGGCGTCGATTTCCTCACCCGGGTGAAGCAGCAGGAGCCGCGGGCCCAGCGCATCATGCTGACGGGCCAGGCGGATCAGCAGGCCATCGAAGAGGCCATCAACCGGTCGGAAATCTTCCGCTTCATCTCCAAGCCCTGGAACGACAGCCACCTGGTGTTGACGGTGAAGAGCGCCTTCGAGCAGTACGCGCTCCAGGCGGAGAACGAGCGGCTGTACACGGTGACGCAGGCGCAGAACGCGGAGCTGAAGCTGCTCAACGCGGACCTGGAGGAGCGCGTCGCCCAGCGCACGCGCATGCTCAGCCAGGCCAAGCGCGAGTGGGAGCTGTCCTTCGACTGCATGGAGACGCCGCTGTGCGTGGTGCGCGCGCGGGACTTCGCGGTGCGGCGGGCGAACCTCGCGTACGCGGACGTGGCGGGGCGCTCCATCGAGGAGATTCCCTCCGACACCACGTGCTACCGCTACCTCTTCGGCCGCAACGAGCCCTGCACGGGCTGCCCGCTGCCGGCGGCGGTGGAGAGCGGCAAGGGCGCGCGCGGTGAGGTCCGCCAGGGCGGGCGCACCTTCGTGGTGGCCGCCTACCCCATGGCGGGGGACGAGCGCGTCGTCTGCACCTACCGGGACGTCACCGAGGAGCAGTCGATGACGCGGCGGCTCATCGAGACGGAGAAGATGGCCGCGGTGGGCCAGCTCGCCGGCGGGGTGGCGCACGAAATCAACAACCCGCTGGGCGGCATCCTCGCCTTCGCGCAGCTGATGTCGCGCGACGCGGGCCGCAGCAAGGCGGACCTGGAGTCGCTGGGCCTCATCGAGGAGAGCGCGCTGCGCTGCAAGCGCATCGTGGAGAGCCTGCTCAAGTTCAGCCGCCACAGCCGCGTGGAGGACCGGCGGCCCTTCGACTTGTCCAAGTGCGTGGAGGACGCGGCGGTGCTGTTCCGCGCGCAGCTCAAGTCCATGCCCACGGTGGAGCTGTCGCTGGGGCTCGCGGACGGCCTGCCCCAGGTGTACGGCGATCCCGGCCAGCTCGCCCAGGTGGTGCTCAACCTGCTGCAGAACGGCCTCCAGTCGCTGCCCACGCGTGAGGGCAAGCTGAAGCTGGAGACGGGTCGCGAAGGCGACCGCTGCTTCTTCGCGGTGACGGACACCGGCACGGGAATCGAGCAGAAGCACCTGCCTCGCATCTTCGAGCCGTCGTTCACCACCAAGGCCCCGGGTGAAGGCACCGGCCTGGGGCTCTCCATCGCCTACCGCATCGTCCAGGACCACGGGGGCAGCTTCCACGTGGACACCCAGGTCAGCCAAGGCTCCTGCTTCACCGTTTTTCTGCCCATCCCCCTGCAGTTGGAGAGGTTGCCGTGAACCAAGTCAAGCGCGCCAAAGTCCTCGTCGTGGATGACGACTCCGTCGTCCTCAAGGCCGTGACGCAGATTCTCCAGCGCGAGGGCCACCCGGTGGTGGCCATTGACGACGCGGTGGAGGGCCTGACGGCGGCGAAGGACCCCACCATCGACGTGGTCGTCCTCGACATCAAGATGCCCAACCTGTCCGGCATGGACCTCTTGCGCGGCATCAAGGCGGACCGGCCGGACGTGGAGGTCATCATGATGACGGCCTTCGCCACCGTGGAGACGGCGGTGGAGGCGGTGAAGGCGGGCGCGTACGACTACCTCACCAAGCCCTTCGAGAACATCGACGAGGTCAGCCTCACGGTGGCCAAGGCGGCCGAGCGCAAGGCGCTCAAGGACCGCACCCGCGCGCTGGAGGAGGCCCTCACGGTCCGCAGCCAGTTCGAGGACCTCATCGGCCAGTCCACGCAGATGCGCTCCGTCTTCAAGCTGGTGGAGACGGTGAGCCACTCCACGGCCACGGTGCTCATCCAGGGTGAGAGCGGCACCGGCAAGGAGCTGGTGGCCCGCGCCATCCACTACCGCAGCGCGCGCAAGGACAAGCCCTTCGTGGCCGTCAACTGTTCGGCGCTGACGGAGACGCTGCTGGAGAGCGAGCTCTTCGGCCACGTGAAGGGCAGCTTCACCGGCGCCACCGGCAACAAGAAGGGCCTCTTCGAGGCGGCCGACGGCGGCACCATCTTCCTGGATGAAATTGGTGATGTGCCCCCGGCCACCCAGGTCCGCCTGCTGCGCGTGCTCCAGGAGGGCGAAGTCAAACGCGTGGGCGCCAACGAGCCGGTGAAGGTGGACGTGCGCGTCATCGCCGCCACCCACGTGGACCTGTCCCGCGCCAAGGAGCAGGGCAAGTTCCGCGAGGACCTCTTCTACCGCCTCAACGTCATCACCATCGACCTGCCGCCCCTGAGGGACAGGCCCGAGGACGTGCCCCTGCTGGCGCACCACTTCCTGAAGGTCTACGCCTCCAAGGCGGACAAGAAGGTGACGGGCATCTCCCCGCGCGCCATGGAGGCCCTCACCTGCAACCGGTGGACGGGCAACGTGCGCGAACTGGAGAACGTCATCGAGCGCGCGGTGGTGCTGACGGGCAACGAGGTCATCGACGTGGAGGACCTGCCGCCGGGCTTCCAGTCCGCGCCCCAGCCGGACTCCACGGTGGAGGTGTTCAGCCTGGCACACCTGCCCTACGCCCAGGCCAAGCGCCTGGCGATGCGGGCCTTCGAGCGCCGGTACCTGTCCGCGCTGCTGGAGAAGAACAACCAGAACGTCTCCAGCGCCGCGCGCGCGGCGGGCGTGGACCGCTCCAACTTCCGCCGTCTGCTCAAGCAGTACGAGGTGGCCGGCAGGTCCATGAAGCCCCGCGTGGCCTCCCAGGACGACGGCGAGGTGATGGAAGCCGCGTCCTGACGTGTGTCGGCCGGCGGGCACCCGGGCGTTTCCCATGCCCGCCCGGGGCCCTCCTGGACTAGAAGGCGGGGTTGCGTGCAGACCCTGGCAATCGTCGCGAAGAGGGACAAGCCCGAGGCGGCAGCGCTCGCGGCTCAAATCCGTGAGCGGTACCCCCACCTGACGGTGCTGGCGGACCGCTCGCTGGCCCATGAGCTGGGCTGGCCGCGGGTGGATGACCGGGAGCTGGTGACCCGGGCGGACCTGATGGTGGTGCTGGGCGGTGACGGCACGCTCATCTACGCGGCGCGCCTGCTGGGCGGCCGTGGGGTTCCGATTCTGGGCGTCAACCTGGGCAGCCTGGGCTTCATGACGGAAGTCCCGGTGGAAGAGCTGTACCCCATGCTGGACCAGGTGCTCGCGGGGCGCTCCCAGGTGGACTCCCGGATGAAGCTCACCTGCCGGCTGCTGCGCGGCGGCAGGGTGCTCATCGAGGACGAGGTCCTCAACGACGTGGTCATCAACAAGGGCGCGCTGGCGCGCATCGCGGACCACGAGACGTCCATCGACGGGGTGCCGATTACGACCTACAAGTCGGACGGCGTCATCCTGGCCACGCCCACCGGCTCCACGGCGTACTCGCTGTCGGCGGGCGGGCCCATCGTCCATCCGTCCGTGGACTGCACCGTGCTGTCGCCCATCTGCTCGCATGCGCTCACGCAGCGCTCCATCGTCGTGCCGGCGGACCGGACCATCCGGGTGACGCTGCGCAGCGAGACGGCGGACACGTACCTGACCATTGACGGCCAGACGGGCCACGGGCTGCAGGGCGGGGATTGCATCGAGGTGGTGCGCTCGCCCAACCGGGTGAACCTGGTGCGCAACCCGAAGGTGGCCTACTTCTCCATCCTCCGGCAGAAGCTCCACTGGGGCGAGCGCTGAGGGGCGCCGGGCGCCGTGTTCCTGTTCCTGTCGAAGGTGTTGGACTTGCTGCTGGCGCCGCTCTCCTGGGCGCTGCTGCTGTGGCTGGCGGCCTGGGGGCTGCGGCGGCGCCGTGAGCGGCTGTCGCGGGTGCTGAGCGTGCTGGGCGGGGGCGTGCTGTACGCCTTCTCCATCGAGCCGGTGGCCATGGGGCTGATGCGGGCGACGGAGGCGGGGGCGGCGCGGACCTTCCAGCCGGGCACCCCGTATGACGCCGTCATCGTCTTGGGCGGAGGGTTGGACCCGGCCGCCACGGAGCGCACCGGCGTGCCGGAGTACAACGCGGCGGTGGAGCGGGTGCTGCGGGGCTTCGAGCTGCTGCGCGAGGGCCGGGCGCGGCAGGTGCTCATCTCCGGCGGTTCGCTGGACCCGAGGCCCGAGGCGGTGGTGGAGGCGGACGTGCTGCTGCGGCAGCTCCAACAGTGGGGCATTCCGGAGGGACGCATCGTCACGGAGGGGCGCAGCCGCAATACGCGGGAGAACGCGGTGGAGTCGGCGCGCATCATCCAGGAGCGCGGGTGGAAGTCCCTGCTGCTGGTGACGAGCGCCGCGCACATGCCACGCGCCGCGGGGTGCTTCGCGGCGGTGGGGCTGCGGCCGGACCTGTTGCCGGTGGACTCACGGGCGTCGAAGACGCCGCTGCGGCGAATGAGCTGGTTGCCCAGGGCAGGGGCGCTCAACCTGAGCACCGACGCCCTGCGCGAGCTGGCGGGGCGCGCGGTGTATCGCGTGCGAGGCTGGACGGCGCCCTGAGCGCCGCGCTCCGTCCTACTTCAGCGGCGCGAGCGGCTGACGCGCGTCAGGCGCCAGTGCGCCGGTGCCAAGCCGGCAGATGCGGCCATCCGCCTGGGCCCGCGGCGACGGCGTGCCGGTGCGGAACGCCTCCGCCAGCACGTCCAGCGGCGAGTTATCCGTCACCCTGGCCGGCGTGGACGGCTGGTTCTTCAGCATGTCGTAGCCATCCTTGCCGCTGGCGAGGAAGCTCAGCGTGGCCAGCCGGTACGTGGCCGCGGTGTCCAGCGGCTTGCCGCCCACCTTCACGCCCAGCACCCGCTGGCCGGCGGGCCGGTCCGAATCGAAGGTGAACGCCAGCCCGGACACCTGCGGAAAGCGGCCCGGGCGTGAGTCCTCGCGGCTGAGGCTGACGCCGTTCTCCAGCGCCGCGCGCAGCGTGTCGCCCTTCACCTCCAGCACCACCAGCTCATCCGCGTACGGCAGGATGGCGTGCAAATCCCGCCGCGTCACAGCGCCCGCGGGCAGCACCGCGTCCGCGCGCAGCGCCCCGGCGTTGATGAGCGCCACGTCCGCCCCGGCCGCCGCGCGGAAGGCATCCGCGACGAACGAGCCCAGGTTCGTCTCCTGCGTGCGCACCAGCGCGGACCGCGCCTCCAGCGCCACCGGGGTGCGGCCCACGTGCTCGGACAGCCGGTTGAACAGCGCGGCGTAGGGCCGCATCGCCGCGTTGAAGGCGGCGTCCTCCGGCACCTGGCGCGTCACCGGCAGCGTCTGCCACGTCACCTGGCGCACCGTGGCCGTCGCCGCGTCCACGTCCAGCGTGAGCCGGCCCAGGTCCACCGCGTCCGCCGCCACCTTGAAGATGGGCGTGCCCGTGCCGCGGTCCTCCAGCGCCTCGTGGTCATGCCCCCCCAGCACCGCGTCCACCCTGACGCAGCGGGTGAGCGCCCGGTCCTGGTCCGCCGTCAGGTGGGTGAGGGCCACCACCACCTGGGCGCCGGCCTCGCGCAGCTTCGCCACCGCGCCTTGGGCCGCCTCGCAGACGTCCCCGAAGAGCGTGTCCTTGCCGGCCTTGGTGGTGCCCTTCGTCTCCTGGATCACCACGCCGAAGAGGCCCAGCTTGATGCCACCCAGCTCGCGCACCGCGGAGGCCTGCACTCCCGCGAAGAGCCCCCCCGACTTCGCGTCCCTCACGTTGGCCCCAAGCCACGTGAAGCGGGACTCGCGGATGCGCTCGCGCAGCACGTCGTCGCCGAAGTCGAACTCGTGGTTGCCCAGCACCGCGTAGTCCAGGCCGAACGCATTCCACGCGTCCACCATGTGCCGTCCCTTGAGCGCCTTGCCGTCCACCTCCACCAGCGACTCCACGGACGGAGACAGCGTGTCGCCCCCCATCAGCGTCAGGACGTGGGGCGTCTCGCGAAGCACCTGCTTGCGCAGCGTGGCGGCGCGGGCCATGCCTCCCCGTCCTCCCTCGACGGCCTGCACCTGGTAGACGTCCGCCAGGTGCAGGAGCGTCAGGCGCACCGTGCCGGAGGGCTGCGTGGGTGTAGGGGATGGGGCGCTCGTGGCGCATCCGCTGGCAAGGACGGCGGCCAACGCGAGCAGGGCCTCACGTCGGGCCAGCGCGGTCTTCTTCGTCATCGTGCGTCGCTCTCCCCAGCGCGCTCCCTGGGTGGGGCGCAACGTGCGGGGCGTATCGCACTCAGGCGTCAATGGCGAGCACCGGGGACTTCACGCGCCGTGTCACACAGCGGCCCGGGTGGGTCGCTGATACATCCAACGCGACTCGGTATGGTGGAAAGTTACAGATTCCGGGCAGACCCGTTTGCGCTGAATTCACGCCGGTTGCTAGGACGCTCCCTGACCAAGGGAGGTTGTCATCCATGATGCACTGCAACAGGTGGGGCGCGCTCCTGCTGGCCGGTCTGGTGGCCGGCTGCGGGGAGTCCGCGTTCGAAGCGCAGCAGGGTTCGACGGAAGAGACGGCCGTCATCAGCCAGCAGCTCAGCTCGTCCACGCGGCCCGGCATGGGCGCCACCGTCTATGCGGGTGGCACCACGTTCCGGACCTGGGCACCGCTGGCGAGCCGGGTGTTCGTCTCCGGCGATTTCAACGGCTGGGGCACCTGGATTGAGCTGGGCAACGAGTTCAACGGCAACTTCTCCGGCGACGTCGCGGGCGCGGTGAAGGGCCAGAAGTACAAGTTCATCACCCGCAACCAGTGGGGCAGCGACGCGTGGCGGGCGGACCCCCGCTCGGCGTGGCAGGAGAACTCCACCGGCTCCAGCATCATCTACGACCACGGCGAGTACTGGTGGAACGCGCAGCAGTTCAGCACGCCGGCCTTCAACGAGATGATCATCTACGAGCTGCACGTCGGCACGTTCAATGACTCGCCCGGCTGGGGCCCTGGCAACTGGAACAGCGCGATTGCCAGGCTCAACCACATCCGGGACCTGGGCGCGAACATGGTCAAGGTCATGCCCGCGTACGAGTTCGCCGGTGACTTCTCCTGGGGCTACAACGCGGCCTTCCCGTTCGCGCCGGAGAGCGCCTACGGCCACCCCAACGACATGAAGCGCTTCGTGGACGAGGCGCACCTGCGCGGCATCGGCGTCATCTTCGACGTGGTGCACAACCACTACGGCCCCAGCGACCTGCCCATGTGGTGCTACAGCGGTGACTGCCTGGGCTCGGGCGGCGAGTACTTCTACAACGACTCGCGCAAGAGCACGCCCTGGGGGGACACGCGTCCGGACTACGGCCGCCCCGAGGTGCGCGCGTACATCCGCGACTCGATGATGAACCTGCTCCACAACTTCCGTGGCGACGGCCTGCGCTGGGACGCCACCAAGTACATGCGCACGCAGAATGGCAGCGACGCCACCGCCATCCCCGACGCGTGGCGCGTGTTCCGCTCCATCAACCGGGAGATCAACTCCACGCAGCCCTGGAAGATCAGCATCGCCGAGGACTTCGGCGGCGGTGACTCCATCACCAACGGCTCCTCGTCCGACACCTCGGGCGGCGCGGACTTCGACTCGCAGTGGGGCGGCGACTTCGTGCACGCCATCCGCGCGGCGGTCATCGCGCCGAACGACAGCGGCCGTGACATGAACTCGGTGAAGAACGCCATCACCCAGCGCTACAGCGGGCGGCACACCGCGCGCGTCATCTACTCGGAGAGCCACGACGAAGTGGCCAACGGCAAGGCGCGCGTCCCGGAGGAGATCTGGCCGGGCAACGCGGGCAGCTGGGCCGCCAAGAAGCGCTCCACGCTGGCCGCGGGCGTCGTCTTCACCTCGCCCGGCATCCCCATGATCTTCCAGGGCCAGGAGTTCCTCGAGGACGGCTACTTCCAGGACACGGACCCGGTGGACTGGGGCAAGAACAGCACCTACGGCGGCATCCGGACGCTGTACCGCGACCTCATTCGCCTGCGCCGCAACTGGTTCAACAACACGCGCGGCCTGCGCGGGGGCAACGTCAACGTCCACCACGTCAACAACAGCGGCAAGGTGATTGCGTACCACCGCTGGGAGAGCGGCGGGCCGGGGGATGACGTCGTCATCGTCGCCAACTTCAGCGGCACGTACTTCCCCAGCTACAACATCGGCTTCCCGCGCGGGGGCATGTGGTACACGCGCTTCAACAGCGACTGGAACGGGTACTCGGGCGACTTCGGCAACACGGCGTCGATTGACACCGTGGCCTACAGCGGCGCGAAGGACGGCCTGTCGCACAACGCGTCGTTCGCCATCGGTCCCTACTCGCTGGTCATCTTCTCTCAGTAGCGCCTGACGGCACCGGGCGCCCGGGGTGGAGTCTCCCGGGCGCTCGTTCATGCCTCAGACGTTGTAGCGCCGACCCTGCGCGAGCGGTTCGATGACGCTCGCGCTGGTGTCGAAGTCATCCGGGTAGTGGATGAGCCGCATCCGGGCGCGCAGCTCGGCGGGCAGCGCCGCCAGCTTCTCGTAGGGGGTGTGCACGCCATGGTTCGTCTCGTGGATGATGAGGTCCGCCTTGGAGAGCCAGTCGATGAGGCCCTCGTCGTAGGCGGTGTCCGCGCTGTACCCCAGGCAGCGGCCCCCCGCGTGGATGCGCAGCGCGGTGGTGGGGACGTGGTGGTACGTCATCCGGCTCTCGATGAGGAAGGGCCCGTGCCGCACGGCGGTCTCCGTGGAGAGCGGCGTGTGGTCGAAGTAGTCCTCGAAGTGCTTGTCGTTGGGCGGCTCCCCGCGCCGCTCGATGAGGCACTCCATGCCCGCGGCCAGGTTTCCTTCCCATAGTCGGTCCGCGACGGCGGGGTGGGCCAGCACCTCCAGCTTCCGCTGCAGCACGAAGAAGGAGAAGTAGCCCAGGCTCTCCAGGCCCGACGCGTGGTCCGCGTGCAGGTGGGTGAGGGCCACGGCGCTGACGCGGTCCGCGTCCAGGGGCACGCCGGAGGACTCGGACGCCTCGCGCATCATCTTCCGGATGGGGTGCGGGCAGTCCACCAGCAGGACCTGGTCCTCCGCCTCCACGGCGAAGCAGGACGAATAGCGCAGGGCGGAGAAGGCGTCGCCGATGCCAAGGGTGAGGAAGGACAGGCTCAAGGCAGGCTCCGGAGGGAAGGGTCGAGTCGCTCCCGAAGCTTCGCCGCGACGGCCGGTGGACAGAAGGCGGAAACGTCCTCGCCGCGCGCCACGCGCGCCTTGAGTCCGCTGCTGCTCACCTCGGCCAAGTGGGCTTCGGCTGGAAGGAAGAGGGTGGACAGCTCGGGCGCCAGCGCGCGGTTGTTCTGCGCCAGCGTCGTCTCGAACTGGGCGTCCGTGGCGCCGCGCACGCCGCGCAGCAGGACGCTGGCGCCGATGTCCCGCGCGAAGTCGACGATGAGCCCCTGCGTGCGGGCCACGGTGACGTTGGGATGATGCGCCACGGCTTCGCGCAGGAGGGCCACGCGCTCGTCGGCGGACAGCAGGCTCTCCTTGTCCGGGTTGACGGCCACCACCACGACGACGTGGCCGAAGAGGCGGGCCGCCTGCCGGACGACGGACATGTGGCCGGCGGTGACGGGGTCGAAGCTGCCGGCGTAGACGGCGATGGTCATCACGACACCTCGGGAGCGGCCTCGGAGGCCAGGCTCCGGGGCGGGTGGAAGGTGAGGGCGGCGTACAGCGTGCCCGCCGCGCACAGGAACGCGGCCAGCATGAAGTGGCCGGCGTAGCCCAGGGCCTGGGCGCTGAAGCCACTCAGCGCGGCGGCGGCGCCCGTGGCCAGCACCACCAGGGAGGCCTGCACGGTGTAGTCCGTGGCGGCGTGCTCCGGACGGCAGGCGTCCATCATCGCGGTGAAGACGGCCGCGGTGGCCATGCCGCTGGCCACGTGCTCGACGCCGCAGACGAGGGTGAGCAGGGCCAGGGACGTGGGGCCCTGGGCCGCCAGGGCGTAGAGCAGCACCGCGCCGGCCTGGAGGACGCCAAAGACGAGCAGCGCCCGTCGCCGCCCGAGCCGCACCACCAGGCCGCCGCCCAGCAGCGCGCCCACGAGCCCCGCGGTGAAGCCCACGCCGCCGAGCATCCACCCAATGGCCGTCAGCGACAGGCCCGCGTCGACCAGGAAGGTGCGCAGCATCCCGGTGGCCAGGGCTTCACCCGCCTTGTAGACGACGAGCAGCGTGAGCCACGCGCCAGCCCCTGGGCGCTTCAGCCACCACCGCAGTCCCAGGCTCTGCGCGGGCGGCGGCGCGGTGGGGGGCTCGCGGAAGCGGGCGATGGGCACGGTGGCCAGGAGCAGCAGCGCGCCCAGCGCGAGGAACGTGGGGCGCCAGCCCACCGCGTCGAAGACGGCGAGCATCACGCCTCCGCCCAAAATCATCCCGACGCGGTAGGCCGCCACCTGGATGCCGTTGCCCCAGCCGCGCTCGGCCGGCGCGAGCAGCTCCACCGCCAGCCCGTCCGTGGCCACGTCCTGCGTGGCGGCCAGGAGGTTGATGCCCAGCACCGCGGCCATCAGCAGCCGCGTGTCCAGGCCGCCTTCGGGGAGCGCGAGCGCGAGCAGGAGCCCCGACGACAGGCACTGCAGCGGCAGGATGTAGCCGCGCCGCCGGCCCCACCTCGCCGAGCCGTGCCGGTCCATGGGCGGGGCCCAGAGGAACTTGAGCGCCCAGGGCAGGGCCAGCAGGTGCGCCAGGCCGATGGAGGGCAGCGACAGGCCATGGTGGCGCAGCAGCACGGGCAGGGCCTGGGTGAAGAAGCCGAACGGAAGCCCCTGCGACAGGTAGAGGCTGGAGAGCAGCCCCAGCTTGGTGGCCGTCTTCATGCGTCCTCCTTCGCGCCGGCCGAGTCCAGCAGCCCCGCGGCCATGCGCTTCACCGTGCTGGCGGCGGAGCCCGCGGGAACGAGCCCCGGGACGCTGGCGGCGAGCACGAAGTAGCCCTGCACGGCGGCGAACAGCCCGGCGGCCAGCGCGGGCGCCTTGCGCCGCCCCACCACGGCGGCGACGAGCGACGTCAGGTGCTCCAGGTCGGCGCGCACCACCTGCTCGTAGACGGCCTGGACTTCGGGCTGACGGATGGCCTCCGCGCTGATGGTGACCCAGCTGGCGACGGCCGCCGGGGCCGCGTCGTCGCCCGTGGCGAGGAAGGCCTCCACGAAGGCCTCCACGCGGGCTCGGGCGTCCGGGCCCTTCACCCGCTCCAGCCGCGCCGCCACCCGCTGCCGCGCCCGCGCCGCGAGCTGCTCCACCAGCGTGAGGAGAATCTCCTGCTTGTCGCTGAAGTGGTAGTGCACCAGCCCTGGGCTCAACCCCGCCGCCTTCGCGATTTCACCCACGGAGGCGCGCTCGTAGCCGCGCTCCGACATGACCTTCAGCAGGCCCGCGACAATTTGCTGACGGCGCTCCTCGGTGTTGGATGGGCGGGGCATGGCGACCTGTTTATTGGTTGATTGACCAACCTATAAGCAGGACGGGGCCGGGCGTCAATCCCACCTGCCCCTGGGGGCGAGCGCCACGAAGGTGGATGGAGCCCCAGGCGCTGCTAGCGTGGGGCGCATGACACGAACCGCCCGCCGCTGCCGCGGGGTGATGCTGACGGGAGTCATGGTGGGCCTCTGCCTGGGCGTGCCGGGGGCCACCTGGGCCCTGCCGCCGCCGTGCGGCCCCAATGACCCGCCTGTTTCCTGCGACGCGAAGATGGTCGCCCTGAAGGTGCAGGATGGTCGGGGGACAACCGCCCTCCGCGTCGAGTCCGGAAACGAGGTCCATGTGCGCTGGCCTGACTGGAAGGGCACGTTGCGCGTGCTGACGACTCGCAATGATTCTGGGAGCTACGAGGTCTCCGTGGGGCTGCCGGGAAAGACCACGTCCCTGAAGCGCGCGGTCCTCAAGAAGAAAGGAGCGGCGCTCACGCTCGTTCCCGGCAAGGACGTGCCCGCGGGCTACTTCGGCGCGGCGGGGCACCCCGTGAAGTTCATTCTCGATGAATGAGGTGTGGCCGTGAACCTGCTTCGCTTCGCGCTCCTGGGGCTCGTCGTGGCCTTGGCATTCTCCGCCGGGGTCTGGTTCAGCAGTGATTCCGTCACGTCGCAGGTGCCGACCGTGCCGGCCGGGGAAGCCGTCGTCCAGGCCTCCGCCGCTGTCGCACCCGCCGCGCGCCCCGCACCTCGTCCGTCGGAGGCTCCGAAGCGGGACGCGTCCGCGTCCGCGCCAACGGTGGCACGTGAAGCCACCGTGCTTCGCAGGTTCCCGGAGCCGGTCACGCCTCCCTCGGTCGAGCCCAAGTCCGAGCAGGACACGGCGCCCGAAGAACGGCCCCTCGCCTTCGCGCCCGAGCTGCCCGAGCCCTTCACGCCCAAGGGCTTCGAGCGCGTGGCCTTCCGTGCCGCCAACGAGTGCGGGATGGGGCTCGACGTGGTGGCGGTGGACTGCTCCGAATTCCCCTGCATTGCCTGGACGCAGGCGAAGGACGACACCGTGCAGAAGTTCTCCATGTCGGAGTGCGCCCCCTGGGAAGAAGCCTTCGAGCACCGGACGATGGTCGTCGCGAGTACGCAGTCCAAAGAAGGCGGCTCCGGTGCCCGGTACCTGGCGTGGATGCCGCTACCCGTGGACCCCGAACTCCGGCGCATCGCCATGCGGCGCGCCCGGGAGCGCACCGATGGCATGAAGGAAGCCCTGGGGTTGCGGTAGCCCCGCGCCGCCTCAGGCCGGAACGGCGCCCGCGTGGATGAGGACCTCGCGCGCGGAGACGAGCGCCTCGATGCCCGCGGCCACCATGTCCGGCACCTCCAGCGCCGGGAAGTGGCTGGTGGCGGGGAGCTTCAGCACGTGGAAGCCCGGATGCTCCACGCCGAAGTCCACCTGCGCCGCCAGGTAGTCGTGTGACTCCGGCCGCGCATACAGGTGCATCGTGAGCGGCATGGGCTCTAGCGCCGCGAGCGCTCGCAGCGGAGAGCGCTCGCGGGCGTAGGCCGCTTCAATCTCCCGCCCGGCGCGGGCCCACATGGCCTCGTCGAACGCGCCCATGTCATCGCGCACGAAGCGGCGGATGGCGTCGTCGTCGAGCCCCTCCAGCCCGCTCCGGAGCAGGCTGTCTCGCACCTCGCGCCAGCGCTCCGTCTGGAGCCCGCGCACGGCGCGGAGGAAGGCTGGGGTGGGATCCGTGGCAATCCAGTCCAGCAACACCATCCGTGGCACCCGCGCGGGGCCCAACGCCCGCCGCAACTCGAGCGCCCACCAGCCCGCGTGGGACATGGCCACGGGGACGATGTGCCGCGCGCCGCTGGCCTCCACGACCGCGAGCAGGTCCTCCAGCACCGTGGCGCTATCGAAGTCGGTGCCCCCGCCCTCGGACTCGCCGTGCCCCCGGAGGTCCACGGACAGGACGCGCCGGAAGGCGGAGCAGCGGGGAAGCAGCTTCTGGAAGCTGGCCCGAGTGGTGCACCACCCTGGGATGAAGAGGAGCGCGGGCTCGCCCTGGCCCACGTCGTCGTAGCGGATGCGAGCGCCGCCGCGGGTGTGTACTTTCGGCATGTCGTCCCCTCCGTGGAAGCGTTGGTTGGTTCTCGTCGGAGGGTGCGCAGGCCCGGTCCTCATGTCAGCAGGCGACACGGCAGGGGCCGCTCCGGCCGGGCGGAGGGCCGCTGTCTCAACTATTTCATGTTTCGCGTATTATCCTGCTTCGTTTCCCGGGATGACCCCGGCAGGAGACATTCGCATGCAACTGAAGTCGCTCATGGGGAGTTGTGTACTCGCGGTCGCCGTGCTGCTGGCGGGCTGTGGTGGGACGGAGCTGGAGACGGCCGTCTCCGAGGACCTGGGCGTCCAGGAGGGCGCCATCAGCCTCTGTCTGCCGGGGGCTCCCGCGGGTTCGCTCTGTGGCAACGGCGGCACCTGCGTCTATGAATACCGGACCCAGACCTCGGCGCCCTGTCGTCCGAAGTGCTCGGCGAGCGGAACGTGTAGCGGCTCGCAGGTGTGTTGCCCCGGGCCGAACCTCCCGTACTGCATGCCGGCTTACCCTGGTTGCTCGCCGCTCATCTCCCCGCCCATGCCGTAGCCCCAGCGCGGCGTCGCGCTCCGGCGGGAGACGCCGGAGCGCTTCACTGTCCGCAAGCGCCGCTCAGAAGGTCAGCAGCGTCGTCACGCGCTCGCGCCCCAGCCGGTTGGGGCCTTCGAGGAAGTCCAGGCTGAGGAGGAAGCTGAAGCCCACCAGCTCGCCGCCGAGCCGGGACACCAGCTTCGCGGTGGCCTCCGCCGTGCCTCCCGTGGCCAGCACGTCATCCACGACTAGCACGCGCTCGCCCTGGAGAATGGCGTCCTCGTGCATCTCCACGCCGTCGGAGCCGTACTCCAGCGAGTAGCGCTCCACCACCGAGCGGTGCGGCAGCTTCCCCGGCTTGCGCGCGGGCACGAAGCCCGCGTTGAGCGCCAGCGCGATGGGGGCGCCCAGCAGGAAGCCTCGGGCCTCCACGCCCACCACCTTCGTGATGTGCTGCCCCCGGAAGGGCGCCGACATGGCGTTGACGACGCGGCCGAACAGGCGCGGGTCCGCCAGCACGGGGGTGATGTCCTTGAAGACGATGCCGGGCTTGGGGAAGTCCGGCACGTCCCGGAGCCGGGCCTTCAGGTCGGCGACGAGGGTGGTGTCGGTCAGGCTCGGGACGGGCAGGTTCATGGCGTGCGCTCCAGCGGGGGAGGAAAAGCGGTGGGGCGGGGAAGGGGAGGACCGGGAGGCGAGGGGCTCGGACGGCCGCCTGCTCTGTCGCCATGGCGACAACCCCCTTCCGGCTGGGGGCATTTGTCGCGCGAAAGGGCCTCCCGGGTGGGAGGCCCGCCTCTGGGGGGAGGGACGGCGCGTCGGCTCGGCGCGCCGGACGCTTCCCCGAAGAGCGGGCGGGTTTCGGAGGCGCGAAAGCGGACGGTCCGGGCCATGGCGGGGGTTGATGCTCTCACAGCTTGATGCCAGCGGCGGATTCTGCTGGCGGACGCATTGATTTTTCCCGCGACCGGGAGCCTCGTTGCTGTGGTAGTTCAACGGGTTCCCCGGCGATTTGGAGCCTGGGGCCTGTGCCAGCCGTGCAATCCACCGCCGATATTCGAGAGATCCTCCCGCCTCAGGACACCCAGTGGCTCCGTGCCCTGAAGGCCGAAGTTCAACCCACGACCTTCAAGCAGGGGCGAGAGGTGGCGGAGTCGCGCCGCGTCTTCGGCCTCAATCGTGAAGGGGACCGCATCAGCGCCCAGGTCGCCGGTTCGTCCGGCGAGCGGTATCAGACGGCCCTGCATCTGGGTAACGGCCGAGCCACGTCGACCTGTACCTGCCCGTCGTGGAATGCCGAAGGCCCCCACTGCAAGCACGTGGTGGCCGCGGCACTCATCTACGCCGCGCGCTTCCGTCCGCCCGGACCGCCCGCGCCTCGCCCGGCGGAGCCTGTCGCCGCCGCTCCCGAACCGAGGGAGGCCGTCATCGATGACGAGCCTCATGTGGAGCCGATGCAGTCGGGCGGCGACCCGGTCAGCCTCCCGGCCCTGGCCAAGGTGGAGAGCTGGCTCGGTCTGTCTTCTCAGCCCGACTACGAATTCTTCTACCGCCTCACGGCCGCCAGCACGGGGAACGGCAGCACCCGGCAGTGGATTGTCGACGTGCGCCGGCAGGACGCGCAGACGAAGGGGCCCATCCACGTCAAGCGCCTGCTGCAGACGGGGGGCCGCATCTCCCCCGCGGACGAGCGCGTCTTCATACTGCTGTCGCGCCACGAGCACCGCTATGACTCGCGCCTGGTCCTGTCCGACGAGGAGCTGAGCGAGGCGCTGGAGCTCCTGCGCCACCGCCGCGTCATCTACCGTGGCACGGCGCTCATCAACACCGAGGTGCCGGTGCGGCCCCAGATTCATCTGGAGTCCCGCCCGGACGGCGCCACCGCGCGCATCGAGCTGCTCTTCCCGGACAACGCGAGCTACGCGCTCAAGGACGTCATCCTCCTGTCGGGCCGGCGCACCTGGGTCATCCAGGCGCAGAACCTGCACCCGGTGGAGCCGGACTTCCCGCCGCGGCTGTTGCGCAAGTGGCTGCTCGAGCCCAGCATGTCCTTCCCCTCGGGGCAGCTGGACCGGGTGCTGACCTTCTTCGCCGCGCACCTGCCGCGCTTCCGCATGGCGCTGAAGGCGGACGACATCGACGTGGACGAGAGCGTGGAGCCTCGCTTCATGCTCACGTTGGAGGGCAACCCCGAGCGCGTGAAGGTGCAGCTGGCCGCGAAGTACGGCCACACGACGGTGCCGGTGTCCCCCACGGCCACGCACCTGGGCTACGCCAGCGGCGTGGGCGGGGACAGCCGCAAGCTGTACCGGCGTCGCGAGGAGCTGGAGCGCGGCGCGGGGAAGCTGCTGTTGGAGCTGGGCCTGCGCTTCGAGCCGCAGGCGCAGGTCTTCGACGCCACGGCCGACACCGCGCTGGAGTTCTGGGCTCGGGGCCTGGCCTCGCTCCCCGAGGACTGGGAGCGCTTTGGCGTGCAGGCCCCCAAGGTGCGCCTGCGTCCCAATCTCAAGCCGCGCATCCGCGTGGGCATGAGCGGCGTGCAGTGGTTCGATTTGGACGCGGAGTTCGTCACCGACGACCAGGCCGTGGACCTGGGCGCGGTGCGCATGTGGCTGGACTCCGGCCGCCGCTTCGTCCCCCTGAAGGATGGGAGCTTCGCGGAGGCGGACCCCGTCGAAATCAAGCGCGTGGCGGACCTGCTCGAGGAAGCCGGCGCGCTGCCGGGCCGCTCGCGCACGCGGCTGCCGCTGCACCAGGCCGTCGCGTTGGACCTGCTGGCGGACCTGGGGGAGTTCACCGAGGTGGAGGCCAAGGCGCGCCAGGCGATGCTGGAGCTGCGCGAGACGGCCGGCGTGCCGAAGGTGTCCGTGCCCGAGGGGCTCCAGGCCACGCTGCGCCACTACCAGGAGGCGGGCCTGTCCTGGCTCTGGTTCCTGCGCCGCCACGGCCTGTCCGGCATCCTCGCGGACGACATGGGTCTGGGAAAGACCATCCAGTCGCTCAGCCTGATGCAGAAGGTGGCCAACGAAGAGGGGCGCAAGCCGTCGCTCGTGGTGGCGCCCACCAGCGTGCTGGCCAACTGGGAGCGCGAGGCCGAGCGCTTCACGCCGGGCCTCAAGACGATGGTGTGGCACGGTCAGGACCGCAAGGAGCGGGCCGAGGACCTGAAGGACATGGACCTGGTCCTCACGTCCTACGCGCTGGTGCGCCGTGACCTGGACCAGCTGTCCCAGGTGGGCTTCCGCTACATCATTCTGGACGAGGCGCAGAACATCAAGAACGCGGGCAGCGCCACCGCGCAGGCGTGCAAGGCGCTCCCCAGCGAGACGCGTCTGGCGCTCACCGGTACGCCCCTGGAGAACCGCCTGTCGGAGCTCTGGAGCATCTTCGACTTCCTGATGCCGGGCTTCCTCGGCAGCGCGGAGGGCTTCGGGGACCGCTACGAGCAGCCCATCCAGGTGGCCAACGACAACATCGCCAAGGACCGGCTGCGCCGCCGCATCCAGCCCTTCATCCTGCGTCGCCTGAAGACGGAGGTGGCCAAGGACCTGCCGCCCAAGACGGAGAGCGTCGCCTGGTGCGAGATGGAGCCCGGTCAGGCCGCGCTCTATCGCGAGGTGCTGGATGAGAGCCGCCGCAAGGTGCACGAGAGCATCGAGAAGGTGGGCTTCAAGCGCAGCCGCGTGTCCATCCTGGCCGCGCTGATGCGCCTGCGTCAGGTGTGCTGCGATCCACGCCTGCTCAAGATGCCGCCCGGCACCCTGATGCCGCCCAGCGCGAAGGTGGAGCGCTTCCTCCAGTTGGTGGAGGACCTGGTGGCGGAAGGCCACCGCGCGCTCGTCTTCAGTCAGTTCACGGAGATGCTGGAGCTGCTGAAGCAGGAGGCGGACAAGAAGGGCCTGCGCTACCTCTACCTGGACGGTCGCACCAAGGACCGCATGGGCAAGGTGGACGAGTACAACAACCCGGACGGTCCGCCGCTCTTCTTCATCTCCCTCAAGGCGGGCGGCACCGGCTTGAACCTCACCGCGGCCGACTACGTCATCCACTTCGACCCGTGGTGGAACCCCGCCGTGGAGGACCAGGCCACGGACCGGACGCACCGCATCGGCCAGACGCGCGCCGTCATCAGCTACAAGCTGATTACCCGTGGCACCGTGGAGGAGAAGATCCTCGCCCTCCAGCGCCGCAAGCGCGAGCTGGCCGCTGGCGTGCTCGGCGGGGACACGGACGAGCTGGGCCGGACGCTCACGGAGCAGGACATCCAGGAGCTCTTCACGGAAATCTAAGGACTTGCGAGCTTGGGGGCCCGCCATCCGTGCGCTCAACCCGAACGCCTGTGCAGTGTCAGTCGGACCTGCTAGGGTGTTCAGGTACCAGAGCCGTCGTACGGACATTGGAGGGCGCGCGTGCTGCTGGGTCTGCGGATTTCGAACGTGGCGGTGATCGAGGAGGTGGAGGTGGCGTTCGGAGCCGGCCTCACCGTCCTCACGGGTGAGACAGGTGCGGGCAAGTCCATCCTCGTGGATGCACTGGGCCTTTTGCTCGGGGGGCGCGCCGACGCGGATGTCATTCGCGCCGGCTGTGAGGAGGCGTCCGTGGAGGGCGTCTTCGCGCGGACTCCCGCGTTGGAGACCCGGCTGGAGGAGCTGGGTCTGCCGGACCTGGGGGATGAGGTGCTCGTGCGCCGGGTGCTGGGACGCACCGGGCGTGGCAAGGCCTACGTCAACGGCTCGCTGGTGACAGTGGGCGTGCTGGGCAAGCTCACGCGCGGGGCGGTGGACATCGCCGGCCAGCACGAGCACGTCAGCCTCTTTGATTCGGGCCTGCACCGGGTGCTGCTGGACCGGTACGGCAACCTGGCGGAGGGGTTGGCGGCCTACTTCCGGGAGTACACCGGCCTGCGCGAGGTGGACGCGCGCATGGAGGCACTGGGCGGAGACGAGGCCAAGGTGCGCGAGCGCGCCGAGTTCCTGCGCTTCCAGCTCGACGAAATCACGCGCCTGGACCCGGAGGCCGGCGAGGACGCGCGGCTGGACGCGGAGCGCAAGCGGCTGGGCGGCGCGGAGAAGCTCAAGCGCCACGCCGCGGAAGCGGAGCTGCTGGTGGCCGGTGAGGAGCAGTCCGCCGTGGAGACGGTGGGCCGCGCGCTGGGGCTGGTGCACGAATCCGTGAAGTGTGACGCCACGCTGGCGCCGGTGGCGCAGGCGCTGAGCACCGCGCTGTCGGAGCTGGAGGAGGCACAGCGCCGGCTCAACCGCTATGTGGAGGGGCTGGAGTCGGACCCCTCGCGGCTGGCGGACGTGGAGGAGCGGCTGGACGCGCTCAAGCGCCTGTGCCGCAAGCACGGCACGCACCTGGAGGGCCTGCTGAAGAAGCAGGGCGAGCTCGAGGTGGAGCTGGGCACGCTGGAGAACCGGAAGGAAATCCTGGAGGAGCTGGCCGCCGACCGCCGCAAGGTGGAGGAGCGGGCCCGGAAGGCCGCCGCGGCGCTGACACGGGCGCGCACGGCCTGCGCGGTGACGTTCGCCGCGCAGGTGCGTGAGGGCCTGGGGCAGCTGGCCATGGGCAAGGCGGCCTTCGAGGTGCGGGTGACGCCGTCGGAGTCGCTGCGCCCGGACGGCGCGGACGACGTGGAGTTCTTCTTCAGCGCGAACCCCGGCGAGCCGCCGCGCGCGCTGGCGAAGGTGGCCTCTGGCGGCGAGGCGAGCCGGCTGCTGCTGGCGCTCAAGAAGGCCCTGGCCGACAGCGACGGGGGCGGGTGCTACATCCTGGACGAAGCGGACGCGGGCGTCAGTGGCGCCATCGCGGACGTGGTGGGGCGGATGATCAAGGACGTGAGCAGTCACCGTCAGGTGCTCTGCATCACCCACCTGCCGCAGGTGGCCGCCTATGCGGATGCACACCTGCTCATCCGCAAGGGCCTCAAGGGCGAGCGCACTGTCTCCGAGGTGGTGGTGCTGGAGGCAGGGGCGGAGCGGACCCGGGAGCTGGCACGGATGATGTCGGGCGTGGAGGTGACGCGTGAGGCCCTGGGAGCGGCGGAGGCCCTGGTGCGTTCGGCCAACAGGGCGCTGGGGACCCGGGCCCGCAGGGAGTCCGGACCGGAGGGGAGCCCCCGGGGTCGGCTCCGACGCACTGCGTGAAGTGCGTCAGGTGCATCCGCGTCCTTGCCCCATCCTTGGGCCTCACATAGCATCCCGGGTGTGTCCAGCACCGCAGGGCAGACCGCGGCCTCCCGCTTGAAAATAATCTCCGCCGGCCTGACGGATGTCGGGCGTAAACGTAATCACAACGAGGACAGCTTCCTCATTGATGATGAGCTCCAGCTCTACGTCGTGGCCGACGGTATGGGCGGCCATGCGGGCGGCGGTACTGCGTCCCGCATCGCGGTGGAGACCATCGACAAGGAGATGCGCCGGGCGCGGGAGGGCAAGGACAACCCCTTCCTTTCCGTCCCGAACCTCCAGGACTCTCCGATTCCGGAGGCGCTGCGCACCGCCGTGGAGCGGGCCTGTCTGGCCATCTTCACGGCCGCGCAGGAAGACGCGCGGCTGTCCGGCATGGGCACCACCGTCATCTCCCTGGTGGTGCGCGACGAGCACGTCTTCTTCGCCCACGTGGGTGACAGCCGCGCGTACCTCATCCGCGGCGACCTCATCCAGCAGATCTCCGAGGACCACTCGCTGGTCAACGAGCAGATCAAGGCGGGGATGATTACCCCGGAAGAGGCGAAGCACTCCCGCTACAAGAACATCATCACCCGCTCCGTCGGCTTCGAGGAGGAGGTGCAGGTGGACGTCATGGGGCTGGTGTCAGAGCCCGGCGACGTCTTCCTCCTCTGTTCGGATGGCCTCGCGAACATGATGGAGGACCGGGAGATCCACGAGAGCGTGGTGAAGTCGCGGACCTTCGAAGAAGTCCCCCAGCGTCTCATCGACTTCGCCAACGAGCGTGGCGGCGACGACAACATCACCGTCATCGTCGTGCGAGTAGAGGCCTGACACACCAGGAGTCTGGACGTGGCCGACAGACCTCCCTGCGGGTCTGTTGACCTTGACACTCTTGGAATCTGAGTGGTAGCTGCCCCAACGTTTCCAGCCGAGTCGAAATGCCGGTGGGCGACGAAGCGGGAGGGGTAGGCGGCGGGGGGAGGTGTTGCGCGCGAGCAAGCGACTTAGCTTGCTGCGCCAGTAGTCCCACGCAAGCAGGGGAGCTGTCCCGTGGCGAAAAAGTCCTTCACACTGATGGTGATTCCGGACCACGACGCTCCGGTCAAGCGGTACACCATCCAGCGGTCCTTCTTCACCCAGGTGGGGATGGGACTGATGCTCGTGGTGGGACTGGGCGTGGGTGCGAGCGTGCACTACTTCCAGGTGGCCGCGGACGCCTCCGAGAACCGCATCCTTCGCGAAGAGAACCTGACGCTGCGCTCGCAGCTCAAGTCGGTGCGTGAGCGCATCGAGCACATCGGCTCCACGTTGGACCGGGTGGAGCGCTTCGACCAGAAGCTGCGCGCGGTGACGCTGCTGTCGGATCCGCAGCGCAACCTGGCCATGGGCCCGACGGAGCCCGAGGCGGGCACGTCCGCGCCGGCCACCGACACGCAGTTCACGCAGCTGACCTCCACGGAGACGCCCAAGGCGCTGATGGGCCGGTTGGACCGGCTGAGCGCGGAGGCCACCCGCCAGGAGCAGAGCCTCCAGGAGCTGCAGGCCTACTTCCAGGACCAGAAGTCGCTGCTGGCCTCCACGCCGTCCATCTGGCCCGCGCGCGGCTGGGTGACGAGCGATTTCGGCTCGCGCCTGGACCCGTACACCGCGGACCGTGTCATGCACGGCGGCATGGACATCGCGGCGCCACACGGCAAGGAGGTCTTCGCGCCGTCGGACGGCACGGTGGTGTTTGCGGGCCTCGAGGGCGGCTACGGCAACGTGCTCGTCATCGACCATGGGTACGGCATCAAGACGCGCTACGGCCACCTGTCGAAGATGCTGGTGAAGGCCGGCGACAAGGTGAAGCGCGGCATGCACATCGCCGCCGTCGGCAACACCGGCCGCTCCACCGGCCCGCACCTCCACTACGAGGTCCGCGTCAACGGCATCGGGCAGAACCCGCGCAAGTTCATCCTCGAGGAGTAGTCCGCGCGGAGGATGACGCCTCGGTGGTTCGTCGAGGCGCCTCGCTGCGGACGCAAAGGGACGCGCTCCCGTGGAAGCCCGAAGGGCTCCGGGCGCGCGTGCAGTCGCCGTTCCAGCCAGGATGGCCCGGCGCTGCCTCACGGCGTCAGAGCGTCGCGGGGCCTGGGATGGAGCCATCCAGCCGGATGCGCCTGCGCTGAAGTCCCTGCGCGCGGCCGGTGCGCTCCATGACGTGGGTGCGCTCCAGCTCCGCCCACAGCAGCGGTCCCAGCACCTGCCAGTGTGAAGGCGCGTCCACCGTCAGCTCCAGCAGGCTCACCGTCCACGAGGGCACGTCCGCGTCGGGCGTCTCCTGCGGCAGCACCCGGCGTACGTCCCGCGCCAGCCGTTCACGCGTGGGGGCGGCGAGGTGCTCCTCCACCGTGAGCTGCGACGTCGGCACGAGCAGGGCGGCGAAGGCGTCCGCGTGGATGCGCACCACCTTCGCGCCAGGGTACTGCGCGCAGAGGGACTCCACGGTGGCGCGCAGCACCGCGTCCCCGGTGGGGAAGCCGAAGCGGGCGTTGACGTTGATCATCCCCTGCACGTCCGCGATGACGGCGCCCACGCGCCACCCGTCATGATGGCCGTGGGTGGACACGTCGTACTCCTCCTTGAGGAGACTGCCCTGGGTGAGCGCGGGCACCTGGAGCGCGCCCGTCTTCGCGTCCGGCTGGCCGCGCCGGGCCTGCTCCGCCTGGACGAGCACCTCCACGGCGGCCTGCACCGGGGCCTGGGGGCTGCGGGTGAGCACCCAGGGGTGGAGGGCGATGAGGGCGGTGGCCGTGGCGTCGTCGAGCGGGTAGGGCATTGCGCTCCTTGTGTAGCGCGTCCACCGCCGGAGCGCAGGGCCTCACTTCATCTTGTGCGCGGTGACGGTGACCTCATCCCGGTCATGGTAGAGCTGGCGGACGGTGAGCCCCTCCCAGCCGCCCTCCTGGACGAGCGTGTGGCGCACCCGCAGCAGCAGGGGGTTCTTGTCCTTCATGGGCAGCTTGATGTTGGCCACCAGGTGCTGCGCCCAGCCGCGGCGGCCCCACTTGGCCAGCAGCTGCGCCACTTCCAGGGGGCGCCAGGCCATGTCGCAGAAGAGCCAGTCCGCCGGCGCGTCGGGCGCATAGGCGAAGGCGCTCTCCTGGACGTGCTTCACGCGCGGGTTCCCCGTCAGCGCTGGCATCAGCCGCGCGGGGTCCACCGCCACCACCTTCGCGCCACGGCTCACCAGTCGCTGCGTCCAGCCGCCCGGCGCCGCGCCCAGGTCCACGCACACGTCGCCGCGCCCGGGCTCGAAGGCCAGTCCGTCCAGGGCCTCCTCCAGCTTCATGGCCGCGCGTGACGGCGCGTCTCCAGCCCGCCGCATGCGCCTGCGTCCGCCCGCCGCCAGGGACACGGCCTCGCGCGCGTGCACGGCGCCCACCACCGTCACGTCGTCCGGCGCCACGCACAGGGACACCAGCAGGGCGCCGGCCTCGCGCGCCCGCTGAGCGTCCTCGACGCGGCGCCCTGGCGGCAGCCTGGCGCACACGGCGGACTCCAGCGCCTCCGCCACGGGCGCCAGGGCGTTGCCACGCGGGGTGTCGGGCGTGAAGGCCTGCACCGCCCAGGGCGCCCGCCCGGGAAGCGCCAGCACGGCCCGGGCCGCGGCTTCGGCGATGGCTTCGGGGCTGTTGGCCGTCAGGGTGGCGGCCACCTGATAGCCCGCGCGCGCGAAGGCGGGCGGAGGGCCGGAGACGGCGTCACTCTCCACCAGGGCCTCGCCCAGCAGGCGGGGCCCGGCGCCGGCCCACTCCAGCTCCTCGAAGAGGTGGGCCTCGAAACCCGCGCGGCAGGTCCACAGCCAGCGCCCGGGCCGGGCGGCCATCGTCCGGGCGGGCATGGCGGGGACCTTGGCCCGGGGAGGGACTTTGGGAGCGGGCGGCGCGGTGCGTGCAGGGGGCTTGCCCCCGGGGGCAGGGCCCTGGCGGTTGGCCGGCGGTCCGGGTCGCCCCGGGTGACGGGAGGGAGGTCGTCGTGAAGGCCGGGAGGGGCCTCGGCGTTGATTTCGTGTGGGGGACATTGCGTGGGCCGGGTTCCGCTTTACTCTGAGCCGCTGCGTGGTGGGCGGCCTGCCGAGTGGAAGTTTCGGCGGACGCACGTGGTTTCCATAAGTTTCTCCCTTACACCTCCAGGGATTTCCCTTCACTCGCCGCCGTCCTTCGAGGATTCTCCGGCGAGAGAGCCGACCGAATGATCGAATGGACGCTGAAGAAACTGATTGGGACCAAGAACGAGCGTGAGCTCAAGAAGAGCCACGCGAAGGTCGCCCGGGTCAATGAGCTGGAAACCCGTATGCGGGCCCTCAAGGACGAGGACTTCGTCTCCGAGACGAACCGCATGCGGCAGGAGATCCAGAACGGTCGTTCGCTGGACGACCTGCTCTTCGAGGCCTTTGCCATCACCCGCGAGGCGGCGCGCCGCGTCATCGGCCAGCGTCACTACGACGTGCAGCTCATTGGCGGCATGTTCCTCCACGAGGGCTGCATCGCGGAGATGCGCACCGGTGAAGGCAAGACGCTGACGGCGACGCTGCCCACCTACCTCAACGCGCTGTCCGGCCGGGGCGTGCACGTCGTCACGGTGAACGACTACCTGGCCCGCCGCGACGCGGAGTGGATGGGCCGCGTGTACCGCTTCCTGGGCATGACGACGGGCTGCGTGCTGCACGAGCTGAACGACAAGCAGCGGCAGGAGTCGTACCGCTCGGACATCACCTACGGGCAGAACAACGAGTTCGGCTTCGACTACCTGCGCGACAACATGAAGTTCCGCTTGCAGGACTACGTCCAGCGCGAGCTGAACTTCGCCATCGTCGACGAGGTGGACTCCATCCTCATCGACGAGGCCCGCACGCCGCTCATCATCTCCGGCCCCACCGAGGACAGCACCGACAAGTACTACCGGGTGGACCAGGTCATCCCCGGGCTGGTGCCGGACCAGGACTACACCCTGGATGAGAAGCACCGCTCCGTGTCGCTCACGGATGACGGCATCGAGAAGCTCCAGAAGCGGCTGGGCGTGGGCAACCTCTACGACCCGGGCGAAATCGAGATGCTGCACCACGTGGATCAGGCCCTGCGCGCGCACACGCTCTACAAGCGCGACAAGGACTACGTGGTGAAGGACGGCGAGGTCGTCATCGTCGACGAGTTCACCGGCCGCCAGATGCCGGGACGCCGCTGGTCGGACGGCCTTCATCAGGCCATCGAGGCCAAGGAAGGCGTGAAGATCGAGAACGAGAACCAGACGCTCGCGACCGTCTCGTTCCAGAACTACTTCCGCATGTACTCCAAGCTGGCCGGCATGACGGGCACGGCGGACACGGAGGCGGAGGAGTTCGCCAAAATCTACAACCTCGACGTGCGCGTCATCCCCACCAACCGTCCGCCCATCCGCAAGGACCTGCAGGACGTGGTGTACAAGACGGAGCGCGAGAAGTTCGAGGCGGTGGCGGCGGAAATCGAGGAGCTGCACAAGGCGGGGCAGCCGGTGCTCGTGGGCACGGTGTCCATCGCCAAGAGCGAGGTGGTGGCCAGCTTCCTCAAGAAGCGCGGAATCCCCCACAACGTCCTCAACGCCAAGCAGCACCAGCGCGAGGCGGACATCGTCGCGCAGGCCGGCCGCAAGGGCGCCGTCACCATCTCCACCAACATGGCCGGCCGTGGAACGGACATCCTCCTGGGCGGCAACGCGGAGGTCCTGGCCAAGTCGTCCATGGGCCCGCCGCCCGAGCCGCCCACGTCGGCCCCGGACGGGCAGCCGCTGGACCTGACGGCCTACGAGGCGGAGCTCGCGGCGTGGGAGCAGAAGCTCGCCGACACCAAGGCGAAGCTCGAGGAGCAGACGAAGAAGGAGCGCGAGGAGGTCCACGGCGCCGGCGGCCTCTTCATCATCGGCACCGAGCGCCACGAGTCGCGCCGCGTGGACAACCAGCTGCGTGGCCGCGCCGGCCGCCAGGGTGACCCGGGTGGCAGCCGCTTCTTCCTGTCGCTGGAGGACGACCTGATGCGCATCTTCGGGTCCGAGCGCATCCAGGGCCTGATGGAGCGGCTGGGCATGGAGGAGGGCGAGGTCATCGAGCACGTGTGGCTGTCACGTGCCATTGAGGGCGCCCAGAAGCGGGTCGAAGGCCACAACTTCGACATCCGCAAGAACCTCCTCGAGTACGACGACGTGATGAACCAGCAGCGCC
This sequence comes from Myxococcus sp. SDU36, assembly GCF_030168875.1. Classification (NCBI taxonomy): domain Bacteria; kingdom Pseudomonadati; phylum Myxococcota; class Myxococcia; order Myxococcales; family Myxococcaceae; genus Myxococcus; species Myxococcus sp. SDU36. The sequence goes on along the minus strand of NZ_CP077414.1, from coordinate 4,139,929 downwards.
GCACCATCTACAAGCTGCGCCGCCAGGTGCTGGCCGCGGGCGCGGGCGTGCCGCTGGTGGAGTACGACGAGGACCCGAAGACGCGCATCAAGACGCGCTCCGAGCGGACGGTCAGCTGGGCGGACTTCCGCGAGCTGATTCTGGACTCGATGGAGGACGTCATCGTGTCCCTCACCGACACCTACGCGCCCACCCGCGGCGTGGAGGGCTGGGACATGGCCGCGCTCCAGCAGGGCGTGAAGGAGACCTTCAACCTCGAGATGAACTTCGAGGGCGTGGGCAACCGCGAGGAGCTCCAGGAGCACATCTACAAGGCGGCGGAGAAGATCTTCCAGGCGCGCGACGAGGAGTTCGGCGAGAACTTCATGCGCTTCCTCCAGTACAACTACCTGGCGACCATCGACCGGCTCTGGAAGGACCACCTGCTGGCCATGGACCACCTGCGCCAGGGCATTGGCCTGCGCGGCTACGGCCAGAAGGACCCGAAGCAGGAGTACAAGAAGGAGGGCTACCAGGGCTTCATCCAGATGCTCTCCGCCATCAAGGCGCAGTTCGTCACCCAGCTCATGCACGTGCAGCCCCGCTCCGCCTCCAGCGCGGCGGAGGAGGCCGCCCGCATCCAGCGCCAGCTCGCGCAGCAGCAGCAGAAGGCGGTGGCGGGACGCGCCACGGCGGACGGCAAGCTGGATGAGGGCTCGGTGGCCGCGGCGGCTCGCCCGGCGGGGGCCAGCAAGCCGGCGGTGGGCCGCAACGACCCCTGCCCCTGCGGCAGCGGCCGGAAGTACAAGAAGTGCCACGGCGCCTCGGAGGCCAGCGTCTAGGACGCGGGCTGTCTGACAAGTCACCATGCAGGACGCCGGCGCGGCGCCACCCCCTGAGGAGGCACCGCGCCGGTGCTGTGCTGGCGGGGCAAGAGGGCCTCGCTGGGACGGGAGGAGGGCAGGGGAGCGGCAGGCGCGGTCCCTGCCCGGACGGGCGGTGCGGCGAAGCTTGCGCGGCCCGGAGGGGTTCTGTTAAGGACCCCCCGCCCCAAGGGATGGGGTCGGGGGGACGTCCACCCCAGGCAGGACCCACTACTCACACGTTCGTGCCGGTCGCCGGTGCCTCTGTGGGTGAGCGCCTCTCCTCGGAGAGGGACTCCCCCGTGGTCGTTTCGGCCGGAAGGTTTCTCGAACGTGGCGGAACAACCGGAGAGACACATGGAAACGCAGGACACGCAGACGCAGCAGCAGGCGATGGCCGCCGCCGGTGGCATCACGATGAGGCAGCTCCTGGAGGCCGGTGTTCACTTCGGCCACCAGACGAAGCGCTGGAACCCGAAGATGAAGCCGTTCATCTTCGGCGCCCGCAACGGCATCTACATCATCGACCTGCAGAAGACGGTCGTGATGGCCCGCTCGGCGTTCCGCTTCGTGGCGGACATCACCGCGCGCGGTGGCTCGGTGCTCTTCGTCGGCACCAAGAAGCAGGCGCAGGACGTGGTCCGCGAGGAGGCCGCGCGCGCCGGTCAGTACTTCGTCACCAGCCGCTGGCTGGGTGGCACGCTGACCAACTTCAAGACCATCAAGCAGGGCATCGACCGCCTGAAGACGCTGGAGAAGATGTCCGAGGACGGCACCTTCGAGCGCCTGCCCAAGAAGGAAGTCGCCCTGCTCGAGCGTGAGCGCGAGAAGCTGGAGAAGAACCTGGGCGGCGTGAAGGAGATGTCGAAGCTGCCCCGCTGCGTCTTCGTCATCGACCCGAAGAAGGAGCACATCGCCATCCACGAGGCGAGCCGCCTGGGCATCCCGGTCATCGGCCTGGTGGACACCAACTGCGATCCGGACGGCATCGACTTCGTCATCCCGGGCAACGACGACGCCATCCGCTCCATCAAGCTCTTCACCTCCAAGATCGCCGAGTCCTGCATCGAGGGCGCCGCGCGTTACCGCGCCTCGGGCGCCGCCGAGCGCGACGAGCAGGAGGAGCGCGAGGGCCATGACCGTGGTGACCGCCGCGACGACCGCCGTGGCCCGCGCCGTGGTGACCGCCGCGACGACCGTCGCGACCACCGGGGTGGTGACCGTGGTGGCGACCGCCGTGGCCCCCTCGTTGAGATGAGGACCGCTGCCCCTGTCGCCGCTGCCCCCGAGGCCGCTGCCCCCGAGGCCGCTGTTCCCGAGGCCGCTGCTCCCGCGAGCGAGCCGGCGGCCGAGTAGCCGTCCCTTTCTCACGTCAGTGCCGAAGCGGCCGGGTGGCGCCTGTTCGGGCCAGCTCCCCGGCCGCCTCTGTTTCCCTGGTGCCGCAGTATCCCCTTGAACTTGCAATGCTTCGCCCGGCGCGGTGCGCCCTGGAGTGGCGGAGGCAGGAGACGACGATGGCCGAAGTTAGCGCCCAGATGGTGAAGGAGCTCCGCGAGCGGACCAACGCGGGCATGATGGACTGCAAGAAGGCGCTCGCCGAGTCCGGTGGCGACTTCGCCAAGGCCGAGGAGTGGCTGCGCAAGAAGGGCATCGCCAAGGCCGCTGGCAAGGAAGGCCGCGTTGCCGCCGAGGGCGTCATCGGCACCTACGTTCACGGTGGCCGCATCGGCGTCATCGTCGAGGTGAACTGCGAGACGGACTTCGTCGCTCGCAACCCCGACTTCCAGGAGCTGGTGAAGGACGTGGCCATGCAGGTCGCTGCGGCCAGCCCCAAGTTCGTCCGTCGTGAAGAGGTCCCCACGGACAACCTGGACAAGGAGAAGGAGATCCAGCGCGACATCCTCAAGCAGCAGGGCAAGCCTGAGGCGATGCTGGAGAAGATCCTCGTCGGGAAGATGGAGAAGTACTACGAGGGCGTGTGCCTCGTGGACCAGCTCTGGGTGAAGGACGACAAGAAGAAGGTCGGCGAGATGATCTCCGAGCGCGCCGCGAAGATTGGCGAGAAGGTCTCCGTGCGCCGCTTCGTCCGCTACGAGGTGGGTGAGGGCATCGAGAAGAAGAAGGACGACCTCGCCGCCGAAGTCGCCAAGACGCTGGGCCAGGCGTAAGGCCTCCGCGGTCCCCATGGGGCCGCGAGCCTGGACGCAGGGCTGACAAGGGCCGCGCGCACCGGAACCACCCCTCACGGGGCGTCCGGGCGACGCGGCCCTCGCTTTTGCGGGTCTGATTGGCCCCTCCCCGTGCGACCGCCAGCGGACGATGTCGGGCGGGCCCACCGACTCCAGCGTTGATCCCTCGCGGAGCGGGGGATAGAAGCGGTGGCGCATGTCCTCCGACACGAAGAAGCCGCTCCCGTATAAGCGCATTCTCCTCAAGCTCTCGGGCGAGGCCCTGATGGGGGAGGGGAAGTACGGCATCCATCCGCCCACGCTGATGGGCATCGCCGAGGAAGTCATCGAGGTGGCGCAGGCCGGCGTGGAGGTCGCCCTGGTGATTGGCGGCGGCAACATCTTCCGCGGCGTCGCGGGCGCCACGGAGGGCATGGACCGCGCCAGCGCCGACTACATGGGCATGCTGGCCACCTGCATCAACTCCATGGCCATGCAGGACGCGCTGGAGAAGAAGGGCCTGCACACGCGCGTGCTGTCCGCCATCAAGATGGAGCAGATCGCCGAGCCGTACATCCGCCGGCGCGCGGTGCGCCACCTGGAGAAGGGCCGCGTGGTGATTTTCGCGGCGGGCACCGGCAACCCGTACTTCACCACCGACACCGCCGCCTCGCTGCGCGCCATGGAAATCAACGCGCAGGTCATCCTGAAGGCGACCAAGGTGGACGGGGTGTACAACGCGGACCCGAAGAAGGACCCCACCGCGCGGCGCTACCGGTCGCTGACGTACATGGACGTGTTGAAGCAGAATCTCAACGTCATGGACTCCACGGCCATCTCGCTGTGCATGGACAACAAGCTGCCCATCATCGTTTTCGACCTGACGCAGCAGGGCAACATCCGCCGCGCGGTGCTGGATGATGGGGACATTGGTACGTTGGTGGGTGGCAACGAGACGGTCTGGGCCTGAGCCCAGACTCACCGGCAAGCACTCAAGGAGAGAACGCAATGAGTGGAGACGTCGTCGCCGAACTGAAGGGCCGTATCGACAAGTCGCTCGAGGGCCTGCGCACGGACCTGACGAAGGTCCGCACGGGCCGCGCCAGCATCGCCATCCTGGATGGCGTCCGGGTGGACTACTACGGCACGCCGACGCCGCTGTCAGGCGTGGCCAGCGTGAACGCGCCCGAGCCCCGGCTCATCACCATCAAGCCGTGGGAGAAGAGCGTCCTCAAGGACATCGAGAAGGCGCTGCGCGAGGCGAACCTGGGCATCAACCCGATGAACGACGGCGAGATGATTCGCCTGCCCTTCCCGCCGCTCACCGAGGAGCGCCGCAAGGACATCGCCAAGCAGGTGAAGAACAAGGGCGAGGAGTTCAAGGTCGCCATCCGCAACCTCCGCCGCGACGCGAACGAGGCGCTGAAGACGCAGCTGAAGGACAAGAAGATCACCGAGGACGACCACAAGCGCATCACCGAGGTCGTGCAGAAGCAGACCGACGCGGGCATCACGCAGGTGGATGAAATCGTGAAGAAGAAGGAGAAGGAGGTCATGGAGGTTTGATGTCCTCCATTGTCCTCGCCGAGCCCTCCGCACCGGTGGCGGGTGCGCTGCGCCGCTACCTGGAGGCCGCCGGTCACGAAGTGTCCTGGGTGAGCAGCGTCGACGAGGCGCTGCGCACGGTGCGGGAGCGCACGCCCACCGTCCTGCTGGCGTCCGGAACGGGCGCCCTGGACGGTGAGGCGCTGTGCCGGAGGATGCGGGCCGAAGGCCTCGCCGCGCCGGTGTTGCTGTTGTACTCGCCGGAGGAGGAGCAGGCGGACACGCGCGCCGCCCAGGCGGGCGCGGACGGGTGCCTGGTGGGGCCGCTGAAGCGCCCCACGGTGCTGACGTGTGTGTCCCTGCTCGTCCAACGCGAGGAGGCGCTGCGGCGGGTGGCCTCCGCGGGCCCACGGCCGCCGCCCCCTCCGTTCGGTGGGGCCTCTCACGACGGCGGACCTCCGCCGCTGCCGGGCGCGTTGGGCGGGCGGATGGTTCCGCCACCGCCGCCGCTGGACGACGTGGGTGCGCCTATCGAGAGCGCGGAGGCGCGGGGCATGCCCCCTCCGCCGCCGCTCGACGAGGAGGCATCGGAAGCCGGGAGCGCGCAGGCGCTGGTGGCGCCAGCTCCGCACCAGGCGGATGCACCGTCGCCCGAGGGCCGCGGCGCGGAGACCGCGTCACTGCCACCCGAGCTGGACGAAGAGCCCATCACGTCGCCGTCCGCCGGGGCGGGCAACACGGCCCTGGATGCGGGCGCTGCGCCTGCCTCGGCCACGCAGGCTGCCGAGGAAGACGACCTCCCGCTGCTCCACGCGGAGCCCGTGGACGACGAGCAGGGTGACGCCGGACAAGGGGCCGACGACAGGCCCGCGGCTGATTCGGCGGCGAAACCCTCGGACTCTGGCGCCGCATCCACGAGCGTGCCTGACGCCTCCACCGCGGCACCAGCGGCCAGCGCTCCGCCTCCCTCGGTGGGGGCCCGGCACTCCGGCTCCTTCCCCGCGCTGGCTCCCACGCCTGTTCCGGGCGGCAGCCGCATCAGCCGGTCCGACCTGGCGGCGATCGGCTCCTCTCCGGACTTCGAGTTCCTCAAGCGGCTGATGTTGATGGAGGTGAAGCGCAGCCGGCGCTACCGCTACCCCATCGCCGTGCTGCTGGTGGACATCGACAAGTTCGCGGAGAAGGCGGCGCCCCTGGCCCCCGCCGCGCGGAAGCTCGCGCTCGCCGAGGCCCTGGGCCTGCTCGTGTCCGGCGTGCGCGACATCGACGTCGCCGTGCCCCTCTCGGACAGCCGCTTCGTCGTCTTCCTGCCGCACACACCTCGCTCCGGCGCGCTGGTGGTGGGGCAGCGCCTGCGCGAGCTCATCAAGTCCCTGACGGCCTTCGAGGGCGCCAGCGCCTCCGTGGGCGTCGCCGTCTCCGAGCCCCCGCCGGGCCGTGGACCCGTGGCGGGCGCGCTGGCTCAGGTCAGCTTCGGCAGCCTCCTCAAGGAGGCCGGTGAGGCCCTGCGTCGCGCTCAGGCCGCGGGTGGGGATTGGGTGGAAGCCGCGAGCGGCAGGACTCAGCCGGGGTAGACGAAGTCCGCGCCGGTGATGCCGCGGACAACGTCCGCAACGAACGACATCAACTCCAGGCCCCGGCCCTTGTCGTCCTTCCAGGTGCCGGTGGCCGCGTCGTAGTCGAAGTGGATGCCCTGACCGCGGCCCGCCACCCAGACCTGCCGCACGGCGCGCTGGGTGTTGACGATGCACTTCTCCCGCGAGGCCGCGGTGAGCGTCACCATGTCGCCGGTGCTGTCGGCTTCCAGGATGTCGGGGTCAATGGCATCCGCCGCGACGAGGATGCGCTTGAACGCGGCGGAGACCAACTGGTTGTAGCGAGCTTCGTCCATCATGGCCGCGACGGCCTCACTGGATGATGTCGAGCACCTGCTGACCCGGGGCGGCGTAGAACAGGAACTTGAACGGCGGTGAAGACTCCCCCTCCGCGCGCTCCAGGCCGATGACGGTGCCCGGGTTGACGGGCTTGGGGAAGGACTGCATGCCGAGCAGATGGGCCGCCAGGGCGCCCATGGACGGCTGATGACCCACGAGGACGAGGTTCTCGTCGGCGTACTCGCTGAGCACCGGCTCCACCGCGCCCACGGGCATGTCGGGCAGCAGGCAGCGATGCACCTTCAGCGGGCCCTCGAACCTGGCGGAGATGGAGAGGATCTGCGCCGTCTGCACCGTGCGAACCAGCGGGCTGGTCAGGATGCGCCCCACGGGACCAATGCGCTCGGTCAGCGAGGCGAAGTGCTGGGCGGTGCTGGTGCGAGACTTCGCGGTGAGGGCGCGCGCCTCGTCACCGAGACCCTCGGGGATCTCCGCGTCCGCATCCGCGTGCCTAACCAGGAAAAGCCTCAAATTCCCTCCACCGCTTTCGACAGAACCGCGGTTCGTACACGAGCGCGGCGGGGTTGGTCAAAGGTAATGCGGCGATTGTTCAGTGGCCGGAACAACCCCACCGTGACAGACAGAGGCGGGACGCCTCTCACCGCCCAGGTTGCCGAAGCATACATGAGGGGCTGACATGTCCCGTCTGGAGGAACGCGCGTGCGCAAGGTGCTGTGGGGACTGTGGCTGCTCGTGGCCTTCTCGGCCTGCAAGAAACCCGAGGACGCCTCCGGGCCGCCCGCCGGGGTGGTGGGCGAGCAGGCTCCCAGCGCTCCCGACAGTGTCGTGGAGGCCGGCCCCTACCCGGTGACGAAGGAGAAGCTGGACGCGTACGTGGGCTACCAGCGGCGCATGCTGGAGGTGTACGGCTCGCTGATGAAGGGCCTGCAGAACCTGGGGGCGCTGGTGGACGCCGGCACCCCGGAGGCCATGGCCGCCGCGCGCGAGGGTTTGAAGGTGGTGGAGGCCAAGGCCAAGGCGGAGGCCGAGGCGCGCCGCGAGGCCCAGCTCTCCGAGGCGGACGTCAACGGCATCGCCGAGGTCGTCACCGCCGTCATCAGCCAGCGGCAACTGGGGCGCACGCTCCAGTACGAAGAGGAGCTGAAGAAGCTGGAGGCGCTCCAGGCGAAGCTGCCGCCCGAGCAGCAGCAGGGCATGGCGCCCCAGGTGGCGTCGATGCGCGCCCAGGTGGAGGCCTTCCAGACGCTGGCCGACGCCCGCAGAGCGCATGGCGATGCGAACGTCGACGTCGTCCTGACGCGCGAGGAAGACCTCATCCAGAACTATCAGGAGATGATTCGCGTCTTCACCGGCACGCGCCGGTGAAGACGGGCACGGCCCGCTCGCCTCAGACGCGCTTGAGGTGCGGGGCCTGCTTGAAGAGCTGCGCCAGGTAGACGTCGGCGACCTTCTCCATGATGGTGTTGCCGCGCAGGCGCTGCCGGAGGTTGACGAAGTCCACCTGGTCCAGCCGCTGGTCCTGGTTGTAGCAAGAGAACACCCACGTCTCCTTGCCCGTCACCGGGTCCACGTGTCGCTGGAGGCACTGGGCGCAGATCTCCTTCATCATGCACTGCATCGGCGAGTTGATGGAGCCGATGGCCTCGTGTCCCGGCTTGAGGTGCGGCTGGAGGACGCCGTGCCGGGCCTCGGCCACCGCGCGCATCATTCCATCCGAGCCGATGGCGATGATGCGGTCCACGTCCGCCAGGGAGACGACGGGCGCGGGGCCCAGCTTGCCCTCCGCGTAGGCCACCATCGCCTGCACCACGTTGCCCCGGAACGCCGAGTCCTGCGGCCGGCGCGGCTCAATCGTGTCCCCGGTGTCCACGGACCACACAATCTGGTCCGTGCCGGCCTCGATTTCGTCGTGCTTGAAGGAGTCCGACTTCTGCCGGTAGCCGGCGAAGTACACGACGCGGCAGCCGGCCGCCTTGAGCGAGCGGGCGATGGAGAAGAGCACCGCGTTGCCCAGGCCGCCGCCCACGAGCACCACCGTCTCGTCGTGGCCAATCTCCGTGGGCGCGCCGGTGGGGCCCATCAGCACCACGGGCTCACCGGGCTTGAGCGCGGCGCACAGGCGCGAGGACGAGCCCATCTCCAGCACGATGGTGCCCATCAGCCCCTTCTCCTTGTCCACCCAGGCGCCGGTGAGGGCCAGGCCCTCCATGGTGAGGCGCACGCCGTCCACCACGGGCGCGTTCCGCTCGAAGTTCTGCAGCCGGTAGAACTGGCCGGGGGAGAAGTGGCTGGCCGCGAAGGGCGCGCGCACCACCACCTCGACGATGGTCGGCGTCAGCCGGTTGACGGCCACCACCGTGGCGGTGAACGCCTCGTCCAGCTTCGCGAAGTGCGCGGCGCGGCGCGCGTCACGCGCGGCCTGGGCCACCTCGTCGGTGAAGTCGAGCGCGGCCACCTCCTTCGCGTACAGCCGCGCCACCTGCGGGTGGCCGTCCTTCGCGCTGGCCATGGCCTTCACCACGTTGCCCGCGTAGGTCGGGTGGTTGTCGCCGTAGAAGGAGATGAAGCGGCCGTCCTGCTGGTACGACGTGAAGAAGCCTGTCTTCGCCGCCGGGTCCTCCTTTGCCTTCACGGGCGCCAGCGAGAAGCCGCCTTCGGTGTCCACCAGCTCGTGGCTCTGGAAATACTCGCCGCGCGCGTCGAGCTGGAAGGTGCCCGGGTATTCCTTCTCGTACGTGACGTTGGGGGACGTGCCGGCGGCGACGCACACCGTGCGCGCGGGCAGCTCGAAGAACTGGCCGCTGCCCTTGAGCTTGCCGTCCACCGTCACCATGCGCTCGAAGCGCAGCGCGCGCACCGCGCCGGAGGCGTCCGGCAGGGCCTCCACCGGGCTCATGCGCTCGATGAAGCGGATGCCTTCCTCCAGCGCCTTCGTCACTTCCTCATGGTTGAGGCGGTAGGCAGGGGACTCGGTGAGGCCGCGGCGGTAGACGAGGCTGACGCCGCCCCACGCGCGCACCAGCTTGATGAAGTCCGGCTCACGGCCCAGGTCCTTCGCCCTCTGGCGCTCCTCGCGCACGGCGCGGCCGTGCTCCAGGAACGTCTGGTAGGTGACGCGCTCCTCCGCGTCGAGCCGGGCCAGCACGGCCTCCTCGTCCACCTGGGACACCAGCTTCTCGTGGCGGGCGAGCGCCTTCTCCACCTGCACCGGGTAGTACGCCATCAGCTCCGTGGCGGTGTCGATGCCGGTGAGGCCACCGCCGATGACGATGGCGGGCAACTGCACCTGGAGGTTCGCCAGCGAGTCCTTCTTGAACGCGCCGCTGAGCTGGAGCGCCATCAGGAAGTCACTGGCCTTGCGGATGCCCCGGATGAGGTTGTTCTTCATCCCGATGATGGTCGGGCGGCCCGCGCCGGCGGCGATGGCGATGTGGTCGAAGCCCAGCGCCCACGCGTCCTCCACCGTGAGGGTGCCACCGAAGCGCACGCCGCCGTGGATGCGGAAGCTCTCCCGGCGCGCCAGCGTGAGGTGGATGAGCGTGAGGAAGTTCTTGTCCCAGCGCACGGTGATGCCGTACTCGGACACGCCGCCGAAGCCCTCCAGGACGCGCTCGTCCAGCTCGCTGGTGAGCGCGGACCAGTCGCGGATGGGCTGGAGCGCGTGGCCGTTGCGGCCCACGAGCGCGTCGGGGAAGGGCTCAATCTTGAGGCCGTCGATGCCCGTGACGCCGAAGCCCTCATTGAGCAGGTAGTGCGACAGCGTGTAGCCGGCGGGGCCCAGGCCCACCACCAGCACGTTGCGGCCCACGTAGGGCAGCGCGTACGGGCGGCGGACGTTGAGCGGGTTCCACCGCGTGAGCAGGCCGTAGATTTCGAAGCCCCACGGCAGGTTCAGCACGTCCGTGAGCGTGGCCGTCTCCGCCAGGGGGATGTTCACCGGCTCCTGCTTCTGGAAGATGCAGGCCTTCATGCAGTCATTGCAGATGCGGTGACCGGTGCCGGGGCACATCGGGTTGTCGAGCGTCACCATGGCCAGCGCGGCCACGGAGTTGCCCTCCCGCTTGAGCAGGTGTGCCTCGGAGATGCGCTCGTCGAGCGGGCACCCGTTGAGGGGGATGCCCAGCGGGTTCTTCTTGTAGTGGTGTCCCTCGGCCACCGGGTCCTTGGCGGGGAAGCCCTTGGTGCACGAGTCCTTCTGCCGCTCGTGACAGAGCACGCAGTAGTCCACCTCGTTCATCACGTCGCGCGAGGTGCCCCGGCGGTCGGTGAGCTTGAACCCGTCGCGGTGGCGGAGGTGGTGCTCCAGGCCCTCGGTGGCCTCGGGCAGCGCGTTGTCCGGACGCTGGAGGTGGACGAGCTGGTCGAACACCAGCGGCTTGGGAATCCGGTGGGTGGGCCAGGCGTGGAAGATGTCCTTCGTCTCCGGGTGCAGCGCCCGCGCGTACGTCCAGCGGTCCGCCAGCGACAGCAGCGCGCGCACGGACTGGAGCTCCGCGGCGTCATCGCCCTGCGTGACGAGGCTGGAGCCGAAGGCGTCCTGGCCCTCGGGCGTGGACAGCAGCACCTCGCGCAGCGCGGACCAGCGGGCGCGCAGGGCCTCCGCCTCCCCCTGACGCTCGGCGGGCAGCGCGTTGGAGAACAGGCGCTCCAGGTCCATCAGCGAGAGGACGGACTCCGCCAGGCCCCGCTCCAGGTCCCCGGTGGCCAGTGCCTCCGGGAAGCCCAGCTGGAGCATCAGTCGCATGCGCGCGTCCAGCGAGGGGAACTCCGCCAGCGCCGGGCGGTCCGCGGCGCCCTTCTTGAAGACGCGGCGGGTGATGAACTCGCGCTTGAAGTCGAAGAGCGGCAGCTCGCCCTTGAGGCGGCCGGACAGGCGCTCCAGCTCCTGCTCCACGCGGAAGAGGCGCGAGACGAAGCGCGACACGTGGCGCGACACGCGGACGAGCAGGTCCGACTCCGCGGCGCCGCCGACGCTCTTGCCGCCGGACTTGCGGTACGCGTCGAAGGCCTGGAAGAGCTCGGGCTCATCCTCGGCGAGCTGCGCGTCGAAGCGCTCCGCCAGCCGGCGCAGCCCGGTGGGGCGATAGAGGTCCTCGAAGACAAAGCCCGGCAGGCCCAGGGTCAGAGGAGGGGTGGGGTCGGAGGGCAGGTCAGTCAAGGCGCGCATGTCACGAACAGTGTGGGAGGAACCTGGAGAAACGGCTTCCAGGCGGGACCTATTTCGCGGGGTGCCGTCCGGAAATCAAGCGGGCTTGTCACTGGACGTGAGGCTCGCCTTCGGGCAGCGCGTCACGGTGGGTAGGCAGGGACACACGCTCCAGGCGCTGACGCAGCTGCAGCAGTCCCCAGAACATGCGCGCCGCGTCGAGCCCCGGGATGACCTTGGAACCCCCCAGGTCCTCCCAGTCGATGGGGACCTCCAGGAAGCGCGCGCCCTGGCGCTTCAGCAGCACCAGCAGCTCCACGTCCAGCAGCCAGCGCTGCTCCTGGAGCACGTCCAGGAGGGGCCGCAGCAGGTCCGCGCGGACGAACTTCACCCCGCACTGGGTGTCGTAGAAGTGGAGCTTGAAGTTCGCATCCGTGAGCGTGGCGAAGACGCGACCCTGGAGGTGCCGGTGGAGGCTGCGCACGACGCGGCGTCCGGCCATGAGGATGCGCGAGCCGGCCAGGACGTCCACGTTCCGCGCCATCTCCGAGGCGCTCAGCTCCACCAGCCGGTGGAACTCCTCGGCGTTGATGGCGCCATCTGCGTCCAGGAAGGCCAGCCACGTGACACCCGCTGACGCGTGACGCCAGCCGAGCCGGATGGCCGAGCCCTTTCCCTGGTTGCGAGGCGCCGCCACGTAGGTGAACTGGTGCCGTGCCCCCGTGCTGGCGAGGTGGGCCTGAGCCGCCTCTACGCTGGCGCGCTGGAGTTCGGCGTGCTCGGGCGCGCTGCCATCGTCGACGACGACGAACTCCACCAGCGGGGCGCTCCGCTCGAGGAATACGCGCGTGAGCTCCGCGACGAAGCGAGGCAGCCGCTGGCCCTCGTTGTAGGCGGGGATGACGACGCTGACGGAGGGCACATGCACGCGTTCGATTGAGCACAGGTGCGGATGAGCCGTCAATGCAGGGTGTCGGCGGATTCCCGCCTCGCGCGCACCGTGCCCCTCATCGAGTGGTGCTCAGCGGGGCTTCTTGTTGCGGCGCTTCTTCTGGCCGGAGGCGTTCCGGCGCGGCGAAGGCTCCGCCGAGGGCCGTGCGGGAGCGGCCGGCGCGGCCTTCTTCGCTCGGGCCGTTTTGCTCGGGGCTAACGCACCGGCGGCGGGCACCGGTGCCTGCGCGCGCGCGGCCGGCGCACGGGGCGCCGAGGTCGAGTCCCCTTCCGGAGAAGCCGCGCCCACTGGCTGCTTCGGCCGTGCTGGCTTCCGTGGATGGGTCTGGGGGGCACGCGGCTTGGGCAGCACGGTGTCGACCGCGGTCGCCGGCCGCGCCACGGCGGATGGCGCCGCTTCGTGCTCGCGCCGCTCTGCGCGCGCCTGCTGTGGCACCGCCGCAGCGGAAACCGCGGGGGCTGGACGTGCCCGGAGCGCCTCCACCTCGCGACGCAGGCGGAGCACCTCGGCGGACAGCTGCGCGTAGGAGTCGCGCACGTGCCCATTGAACACGCGCTGCCTGCCGAGCGCTTCGTTGATGAACACCTGGCACGACTTGCGGAAGGCCCACTTGGCCAGCAGGACGACCTGCCCCACGCCACCCCGGTGGGTGTGCAGGGGGAGGGCGCGCGTGGCGTCCGCGTATTCCTCCAGCGCATGCAGGTTGAACGTCAGCGGCTCCACCCGGGGCTCCACGCCTTCGGCAGGCAACTCCACTTCCTCGGAGGTGGGGAGGCCGCGCGTGCGCAGGCGCTCCTCGATGCGGGCAATCAGCTCCCGCGCGGGGATGTCCCGTCCCAGTAACTTCATTGGCGCTTCTCCTCGAGGATGCGTTGCATTTCTTCCCGGTAGGCCGCCACCACCTGTGGCCAGCCCTGCTTCTTCACGTACGCCAGGCCCCGCTTGCCCATGGGCCCACGCTCCGAGCCCACCTCGCGCAGGCCCTGGATGAACGACTCCAGGTCCGTGTACGCGCGGCCCGCGCCGCTGCGCTCCACCTGTCCCACCAGCACGTCCGAGCGCCCGTTCACCAGCACGGGCGTGCCCTGGGCGAAGGACTCCAGCGTCAGCAGCGACAGGCTCTCGTAGCGGGACGGCACCACCACCGCCAACGCCCCCGCCAGCGCGTCGTGTTTGTCCTGCTCGTCGATGCGGCCCAGGTAGCGCACGCCCTCGCCGGACAGCGCCATGTTGGTGTCTCCCGCGAGCACCAGGTCCGGCGCGTCCTCGAACCGCTCCTTCAGGGCCTGGTGGTACTCCAGCAGCTCTGGCACGCCTTTGCCCGGCTCCTGACGGCCGATGTAGAGCAGGTAGTGTCGGTGGAGGCCGTGTTTCTCCTTGAAGCGCGCGCCATCCGCCCGAGGCCGGTCCACGCCCACGCCCACCACCCGCGTGGGCGCGTGATTCGGGAAGAGCCTCTCGATGAGCGTGTGCTCCTCAGGCGTGAGGCAGAGCAGGGCGCGCGGGCGCTCGAAGACGTCCCGGTACACACCGAAATGGATGGGGGCCTCGTCATGCGTGGTGGGCACCAGCAGGGCCCGGTCCGCCACCAGCGGCAGGCCCCACACCGTGGGGGCATAGAGGTAGGTGAAGAAGAGATAGCCGTCGTAGGCGTCGCGCTCGGTGGACAGGTGGTGCAGCAGGCCGGGGCACATGGGGCCCTGCTCGGCCACCCACTGCTCTTCGCGCAGCCGCTCGTTGCGCTGGTCGAACACCTGCCGCGACAGGCCGTTGAAGCCTCGGATGTTGCGCACCCGCGTGGACGGGAAGCGCAGCACCTTGATGCCGTCCACGACGTCGGGCCCGGGGGGGAACGCGTTGTCCCACTCGAGGTGGTTCTTCGCGCAGGTCGTCAGCACGGTGAGGTCCCAGTGCGGCGCGAGGTGTTCGGCCATCTGCGCGGCGAGCTTCTCCGCGCCGCCCGTCACCTCGCCGTAGCGCTGCACCACCATCGCCACGCGGGGACGCTCGGGGACCTTCCCGGGCTTCTTGGGCGCGGGGCGGGGCAGCACCGTCTCCAATGCCTTCGTGAAGGCGGTCTGCACGGAAGGCGCGGAGAAGTGCTCCAGCCGCCGCGTCTGTCCGGCGATGACTGGGCCTCGCAGGGCCGAGTCCTCGCTCAGGTCCACCGCCAGCTCCGCGAGGAAGGCGAAGCGCTTCTGGTCAAAGGCCACGCCCGCGCCGCCCAACGTCTCCGGCACCGCGGCGGCCGCGTAGGCCAGTACGGGGACCTCGGCGGCCATGGCCTCGATGAGGGGGACGCCGAAGCCCTCATGCTCGCTCATGGAGACGTAGACGGAAGCGGACCGGTACGCGGCCACGAGCTGCGCGTGGCTCAGGCGTCCCAGGAAGCTCACGCCGCGCAGGCCGCGCGCCTCGCGTTGGAGCATGCGGAAGTACCGGCTGCCGGGCTCGTAGCCGCCCACCATCAACAGACGCGCCTGGGGCCGCAGCCGCAGCACTTCGCGGTGGAGCGC
This sequence comes from Myxococcus sp. SDU36, assembly GCF_030168875.1. Taxonomy (NCBI): domain Bacteria; kingdom Pseudomonadati; phylum Myxococcota; class Myxococcia; order Myxococcales; family Myxococcaceae; genus Myxococcus; species Myxococcus sp. SDU36. Next base: position 4,124,865 of record NZ_CP077414.1, on the reverse strand, counting down.
GAGCAGGTCCTCGAAGCGCTTGTGCGGCATGACCCGGCTCACGCCGAGCAGCACGGGGCCTGGACCCTGAAGCCGCTGGAGCAGCTTCGCGTCCGCGCTGGCGCGGGAGAATCGCTCTGGTTCGATGAAGAGGGGCACCGTATGGACGTTGCGGTAGCCCGCGACGCGCAGCTCGGCGGCGTTGAAGTCCGACACGCCGATGGCCACCTCCGCGAAGGGGGTCATCGCGGCGAGCTGGGCCCGTCCCGCCACCAGCGCGTCCGCCAGCGGCAGCCCTTCGTAGAAACGTGCGGGGCTGATGTTGTGGAAGACGATGCCGCGACGGCAGGGCAGGTGCATCAACCGGCTGCTGAGCGGAGAGGCGATGCCATGGTGGTAGAGGACCAGGTCACCGGGCTCGGGACGCAGCGCGGACGCGGGGCTGGCCAGCCCTTCAAGCCCCGGGCCCACCTCGTCCGCGTACAGCGCGCCCGCGTACCCCATGCGGCGCAGCAGGAGCTGCAGGTGCAGCGCGGCCTGCCCGGTGGCGTCGCCGGGGACAAAGCTCGGTATCAACTGGTGGATCGCCATGCGGGTCCTGCCTATCACACGCTCGTGGTATGAGGCGCACCGTGTCCATGAGACCCATCGCCTTCGACGCGACACTCTGGGACGAGCCGACCACCGGCATCGGCCTGTACACCCGTTGCCTGGCCTCCGCCCTGGAGGCGCTCGGCGTCCAGCTCATCCGCATGGGGGCGCAGTCCTCTGGCGAGGCGCCTCGCGGGAAGGCCGGGCGCACCGCCTGGACGCTGGGAGGCCTGCCGCGCGTGCTCCAGGGCTCGGACGCGCCGCTGTACCACGCACACGGCAACTTCAACCTGCCCCTCCTCCGCGCGCCTGGCATGAAGTACGTGCTGACGGTGCACGACTTGATTCCGCTGCTGATGCCGGAGACGGTGTCGTCCGCGTTCCGCTGGCAGTTCCGCCTGTGGCTGTCGCGCAGCCTGCGGGTGGCGGACCAGGTGGTGTGCGTGAGCGAGCGCACGCGGCAGGACCTGCTGGCCCGCTACCCGGAAGCAGCGCCGCGCACGGTGGTGGTGCCCAATGGCGTGGACCACGTCCATGCGCCCGCCCTGGATGACACCAGCAAGGACTTCCTTCGCGCGCTCTCCCTGCCGAAGGAGTACGTGCTCTACGCGGGCTCGCTCGACGTGCGGAAGAACGTGGACCTGGTGCTGGACGCGTTGGAGCGGCTGCGACTGCGGGGGCGGCCCGTCTCGCTGGTGCTGGCGGGGCAGAGCTGGTTCGGCGCGGGTCGCGTGGAGTCGCGCATCTCCCGGATGCGCACGGAGGGGTTCGAGGTGCGCTCGCTCGGCTATCAGTCCGACGCCGTGTTCTACGAGCTGATGCGCCGCGCGGCCGTGTTCGTGTTCCCCTCTCGCTACGAGGGATTCGGGCTGCCTCCGCTGGAGGCGATGCGGCTGGGGACGCCCACCATCGTCTCCACCGCGGGCTCGCTGCCGGAGGTCTGCGGCGACGCCGCGCTGAGCGTGGGGCCCGACGATGCGAACGGGCTCGCGAGGGCGTTGGACCGGCTGCTCCATTCGCCGGAGGAACGGCGGGCGCTCGCGGAGCGTGGAAGGGCGCAGGCCGCGAAGTTCACCTGGAAGCGGACCGCCGAGGGCACCTTGGCGGCGTACGAGGCCGCGTTGCGGCGATAAGGAGACGTATGCGAAAGCTCGTCTGGAGTGGGGTGCTGTTGTGCGGACTGCTCGCGGGCTGCGCGAGCCGGCAGGAGACGGGCACGGCTTCGGTGGAACCGCCGCCCGCCGAGGCCGAAGCCAGCGCCGGAGTGGCAACGCCGGCCCCTGAGGACACGCCGGCCACGGAGACTCCGCCTGCCGAGGACGGCGAGGCGAAGGCCGCCGTCCAGCCGTTGGTGGTGAAGCCCAAGCCCGAGCCAAAGGACCTCATCAACATCCGAAGCGCCCAGGTGGACGGAGGCATCCTGTCGCTGGCCGTGATGCATGGCGGAGGCTGCGCCGAGCACACGTACACGCTGGCCTGGGACGGAACGCTTCAGCCGGGCGCGGACGGGACGCCGGTGGCGAACCTGGTGCTGGTGCATGACGGGAACAATGACGTGTGCAAGGCGCTCCTGCGGGCCACGCCTCGCTTCGACGTGTCCTCGATTTCGCAGCGCTTCGGGGCGCAGTTCGGGAAGACCTCGGGCACGGTGAACCTGGTCCTGCCGGGCCAGGCGCCCCTGCGTTACGACTTCTGAGCCCTACGCTTCAGCGGGGGACGCCTCGGTGACGCCCTCCGCCAGCAGGTCCTCACGCAGCTTCGTGAGGACCTTGCCCAGCAGATTCAGTCCTCGCCACTTCGCGGGGTGATGGATGCGCGGGTCCTCCGCACCCAACCCCACACCCCAGATGCGGTCCATGGGGCTGGCTTCCACCAACTCCGTGCCCGCGGTGTCCAGGAGCGCCTTCAGCAACTCCGGGCTCTGGGTGAACTTCGCGCGGTTGCCCTCGTAGACGATGCGCTCACGCGCCTTCTCCCAGCGCACGTTGTCGAAGTCTCGGACCTTGCGGCCCAGGGCCTTGTGCGTCTTGGGCGACCTCGATGACAGGATGCTCGCCAGCGCCTCGTTGTCACCGAAGAGCCGCGCCTTGCCCGCCATCATGTACTGCTCAGCGCACACGTAGCGCACGCCGTCCACGACGAAGTCGGAGCGGTGCCACTGCGAGAAGGGGGAGTGCGCCTGCCAGAAGAAGGTGAACCGCTGCTGTCCTGCTTCACTCATGGGCGACCTCGGGAATGGTGTTTGTTGTACACTAACGATGAGGGCCCGGCGACCTGACAAACGTCGCTACACTGCCCCACCAGCATGACGCTCTCCGACGCCCTGGCTCTGCTGGAACGCTGCTTCACCGGGCTCGCGGAAGGCGCCCCCCGGCTCCGCGAGCAGGAAGACGCCCGCTTCGCCCTCCGCCCCAGCGCCGTGTGGCTGGAGTACCGCTGGTACGTCCATGAACGAGGGATGGCGGAGGTCTTCCTCAAGTGGCCTCGCGTCTCCACCGAACAGCGTGTCGCGGCCGAGGCCACGGTGCTGCGCGTCCATGTGCTCGGCGTGTCACCCACGCTTTCCGAGCGTGCGGGGAAACTGCTGGTGGGCGGAACGCCATCGAGAGATCGCATCATGGACCTCCTCGGCGATGACGGCGTGCGCCGGGAGTGCGTCTGCGTGGGCCGGACGAACGTCACCGTGGAGCACTGGGAGCCGCTGCCCGGCCCGCGCCCGCTGCTGGACGATGCGCGCTTCACCGCACTGGCCGAGGCGCTGGAGGCACCGGACGCCACGCCCGAAGCGCGGCACGAGGCGGTGCAGCGGCTGGCTGACGAGCGAAGCCCCCGTGTCGTGGCTTCGCTGCTCGCGCTGGTGGCGCGCAAGCCCTCGCTGATGGCGCTGCGGGTGCTGTCGGAGTGGGGCGTCATCGAGGCGCGCGAGGCGCTTCAGCGGGACCTGGCCCTGGTGCGGCCCGACAATCCGGCGGACCTGTGGACCTACACGGCGCTGGAGCGGCGGCTTCAGTCCTGGGCCGCCCTTCAGGGGAATGGGGGGACCTGAAGCGTCCCTCCCGTCACCTGCCCTCTCTCAACGTCGACGAGCCAGTAGCCTTCACGGCCCGCCTGCGTGGAGGAGCCGGCGCCGAATACGTGGGGGCGCTCGGCGGTGGCTGGGTGGTGGAAGCGGTGGTGGATGTGGCCGTGCAAGATGGCGTGGCGGGGCCCTCGGAGCAGCTTGCAGAGGTCGGGGCCGTCACTCAATCCCCAGCGCCGCCGTGCCTTGGGGCTTCAAGGGCGCGTGGTGTACGACGACGAGGAGGGCCCGGCTCGCGAGCCGGACGTCGCTGACAATCGCCGCCAGTCCGTCCAACTGCGCGGGGCCAATGACACCGCGAGAGATGCCCGGCAGCGGGGGCATCCGGGCCGAGCAGAGGCCCACGATGGCGGCGTCCGCGCCCACGAGCCGGACGAAGGGAAACGCACCCTCCCGCTGGTGCTCGGGCAGGTCGCTCTCCAGCAGGTGCCCGAAGTAGCGCTCGAAGCGCCTGCTTCGCACGCTGCCCGGTGTGTACACGTCGTGGTTGCCGGGGATGAGGGTGCAGCGGCCGCGGTCCTCCGCCAGCGCTCCCAGCGCGTCCTGTGCCCCCTGGAACTCGAGGTCGAGCGCGCAGGCCGTCAGGTCTCCCGATAGAATGAGATGGTGCGCGCCGTGTGCTGGCATGGCCAGCGCGATGGCGGAGATCGTGCGAGGCGCTTCGTCGTAGGCGCGCGCCCGCCCCGCTGCCAGCAGCTCTGGCAGCGCCAGCCAGCGTCGCCAGCCCAGCCGGCGCAGGGGCAGCGCCCGGTAGTCGGCGGTGACGTGGACATCCGAGCAATGAAGAAAGCGCATGGCGGGCGCGGGAGGCGATGCCGGGACGCCGCGGGCGTTCCCCGGCACCGCCTTGTCAGCCGGTGACTAGAGCGCCTGGCAGAGGGCGTTTCCGAGGGTGCGCGTATCCCAGTAGCGGATGCCGCAGCCGTAGCCCGGGCCGTCCATGGCGCCGCCACCCGCCAGACGCGCGACGTCCCACGTCCCCAGCAGCGCGCAGACCTCGCTCTGACGGGCCTCGGCCTCGGTCGGCGCGAGCAGGGCCGTCCCCGGGGCGCACGGCTGGTCTCCCACGACCGCGACGAACGTCAGCTGCGCGCAGAGGGTCTCCCCCACCGGGCGCGTGTCGATGTCACGGATGCCGCAGCCGTAGCCCGGGCCATCCATGGAGCCGCCGCCAGCCAGCCGGACAATGTCCCAGGTGCCCAACTGCGAGCAGATGTCGCTCTGGCTGGCACGGGCGACCATCGGGCTGACCACCGTGAGCCCCGCAGGACAGGTTCCGTCGCCGGTGACCTCGGTGAACTGTTGCACCTGCTTGCAGAGACTCTCACCCATGCCGCGCGAATCCACCGTCCGAATGCCACAGCCGTAGCCCGCGCCATCCATGGAGCCGCCGTTGGCCAGGCGCACGATGTCCCACGTGCCGAGCATGGCGCACAGGGTGGATTGGTTCTCCCGTGCCTCTTCGGGAGAGGCCAGCGTGTAGCCCGTGGGGCACGCCGTGTCGCCCAGGACGTTGTAGACCTGCCCGGCGAGCGACGCCTGCGTCTCCTGGGTCGTGTCCGCGGGCGTGTCCTGCGCGGGCGTGCCGCATCCGGCGAGGGATAGCGCCAGGCCAACACCAGACAACAGGACGGAGATTCTGCGCTGATTCATGGTGACCTCGTGAAGGGTGGTTGCATGCGGAGCCCGGGGCTGTGCCTCGGGGTCCGGGGCGCCGACATGAGCAAGACTCATACCGTGGGTGTGTGGTAGTTTGTCTTGGGGGCGTGGGCCTGCGAAGTCTTGGAATGGAATGACGGGCGCGTCCGCGGGGGACGCAGTCGCGTTCTCCGGGAACGCCTCCTGTATGGGGTTTCCCGTGCAACGAAAGACAGGGTGCGCGCGCACGGTTCGTGAAGGGAAATTTCCCAGGACAGGGGGAGCGCATGCGGGTGCGGCACGTAGCCATTGGGGCGGGTCATGAGGTGTATGCATCGGGAGAGGCCGCGCTGGCGGCAGCCGTCACCCGGCGAGTGGGGGACCGATTGGCGCGGGAGCGTCAGGCGCGGCTGCCCGCGCGCTATCGCAGATGGCGGGTGTTGGAGACCACGCCCCTGCTGCGTTCAATGGAAGGCGGGCGGGTAGTTCGGATCGCCATGGTGCAGCGCGCCGTGGACGAAGACTCGCGAGCGCGAGGCCCGCTCGTCGAAGCCGTGCTCGCGGTAGGCTCGCAAGAGGACGCCGAAGTCGGCCTCGGTCGGCAACCGCCCACGCGCGCTCCGGCAGACTGCAGGTTGGCGTCGTCAACCGCGGGCGTTATGGTGCCAGGCGTTAACGCTGGGAATTCCGCAGCCTGAGGCGCAAGCAGTCGCGCAGCCAGGCCCGAGCGACGCTATCCACCCTGTCGCGATTCTACGAGACAAACACATGCAAGCAGTACCTGCGCTCGATGGCGGACCGATCACTGTCGTGATTGAACTTGAGGTCGAACCGGAGCAGCAAAGCGAGCTGCTGCGAGGGCTCGCGGACAGCGTGGACAAGTACGTCAGCCGATGTCCTGGATTCTTGTATGCCAGCTTCCATGCGAGCCTCGATGCCCGGTGGCGGTCGGTGGCAGCCTGGAAGGCATTTCTGGCATCAACCACTGAGGATGACGAAGGCCAGAAGTCCAGAGAGGCCCTCATGGCGCGCTGCGGCGCGAAGCCTGTCAGTGTCACTCCGTTCCGGGATTTTCGAACCATCAAGGGGAATGGGGGGATTGAGCAGCCGCGCTTCGTCGGCTCCTTGATGTTGCAGGCATCTAGATTCCGTTGACGCCTGCGCCTGGATTCGCCGGGCGAGCCCCTTGAAGCGGTAGAGGAGAAAGGCGATCCGGTGCAGCGACATTGACGTCTTGCCCAAGCCAGCGACGCCCTGGATGCTCAGTACCTCGGCGTCTTCGTTTCTGCGGACTCCCTGGCCGCGATCTTCTCGATGTGATCCATGTCGCCCTTGTTCTCCCGGATGTGCGCCTTCTGGTCGCCAACATCTCGGGCATAGCGACTCACTCGGCCTTCCAACTGACCGAGCGCCGCTGCGAGCTTCTGGATGCCCTTCTCGAGGTGCGCTCTCTTTGCTGCTTCCGTCCCATTGACCACCATGGAAAATCCCTGTGGAGACGACGCCCGTGCATCGTGGACCGCGCTGACGCTCATCCTCGAGACTCCGGCAAGAGCACGGCCTCGGCGGTGCGACGGGCGATCGACACGCCAGCGACGCGCAGGCGCACCTCCGCGCCCTCGGCGACGACCTTCTCGGGGTGCGGGCAGCGGACGACGACGGCCGGCGCGTCGAGTGCAACGAGCACCTGCTGCTTCATCACCCGAAGCACCGTGCCGGTGAACTCGACCCCCCTTCGCGACTGCATGAGCAGCGCCGCGTAGAGGTCCCCGATCTCGCGCTGGATGCTCCGCGCTCGCTGCTGCGTCGAGTTGACGGTCTCGGGATCGACCGAACCAGAAGCCTGCGGCTGTCCGAGCAGGGTGGCGCGGATCGCGCGATGGATCGTCAGGTCAGCGTAGCGACGGATGGGCGACGTGAAGTGCACGTAGTGCCGCGATGCGAGGGCGAAGTGATCGTATCGCCGCGCCGCGTACAGGGCGCCGGGCATGGCGTCGAGGAACATCGCAGCGAGCTCGTCCCGCACTCTGGCGTCGGGCAGATTCTTGATGACGTCCCGAAGCGCCGCTGCGTCGAGCGTCAGCGACGCGTCGAACTCGACTCCCTGACGGCGCGCAGCCTCGACGATCCGCAGGGCACGCTCGTCACTCGGTGCCGAGTGAACGCGGAAGAGCGCGTCTGCTCGGCGTTCCTTCAGCATCGCGGCCACGGTCTCGTTGGCCAGCAGCATCAGCTCCTCCACGAGCTGGTGAGCCCGCGCGAGCCCGGGGGAGGACGGTGCGCGAGCGATCTGCGTCGGCAGGCCGCTCGCGGGATCCACGTCGATCCGCACCTCGGGTGTCTCCACGGCGATAGCGCCGCGCGCGCGTCGTTGCTCACGCAGACGTTGCGCAAGCTCGTCGAGGACGAAGAGTGACTCGGCGTGTGCACGCGCCTCGGATGGGCCGCCGGCACCTCGGGTCTCGAGTACCTCGGCGGCGTCCTCGTAGGTCAGCTTCGCGCGCGACCGGATGAGCGCAGGGGCGAGGCGCGAGCCCGTCACCGCGAGCGAGGCGTCGAAGCGAACCTCGAGGACCATCGCGGCGCGGTCCACGTCGGGCAGCAGAGACGCCGCGTCGCTCGAGAGCGCGGGCGGCAGCATCGGCACGACGCGCGAGGGGAAGTAGAGCGACGTCCCGCGTCTCTGGGCCTCGCGGTCGAGGGCACTGCCCTCGTGGACGAAGGCGCTCACGTCCGCGATCGCGACGAAGGCACGAACGCTGCCGTCGCGTCCGCGGTGAGCGAATAGCGCGTCGTCATGGTCCTCGGCGGTCGCCGGATCGACGGTGACGAACGAGACGCCGCGCAGGTCGGTCCTCGCGACGTCCGCCTCGGAGTAGACGGCGGACGCTGCCGCACAAGCCTCGGCGAGCACGTCGTCGGGAAACGTCTCGGAGAGTCCCTCGCGCCAGAGGAGCGCGTCCTCCTCGACGCTCGGCGCGCCGCGCGCGCCAAACTCGCGGACCACCCGCACCTCGGGCTGCCGGGGATCAACAGCGACGAGCACCTCGACGCCCACGACGACCGACGAAGGGGAGCCCGTCGCGCCCGAAGCGTCCACGCGAAGAGGCCTCGTGATGCGCGGGTCGTCCGCGGCGAACAGGGTCTCTTCGATGACACCCGTGAGACGTCGCGCCTGACGTGCGAGCACGCGCACCACGCGTCCCTTCGGTCCGCGTTCACTGCGGCCGGTCAGCTCGACCTCGACCTGGTCCTCGTCGAGGGCAGCGCGGAGCGCGCCGGCGGCGACGAAGACGTCCTCCTCGCCAACTCGAATGAGGCCGAAGCCCGCGGGCGTGATGCGAAGCCGCCCAATTGCTCGCGTATCCCGCATTGCCGCGTTTCGGGGTTCTGCGGCTGATTCTCTTGTAGTCTCCAAAAACTTCCTTTCCGTTTGCAACCCGAAGCGGCGTGGCCGCCCGCACGGGCGCGTGGACGATGAAAGTTCGGGCGGCTCTTGTCCAGTATTACTTGACATTCATCCATAATTGCTTCACATGTGGGCGCATGTACCAGCTCGACTTCGCGGCGCAGGCGGACCGGGGATTGGTCCGCGAAAGCAACCAGGACGTCGCGGCGGCGCTCGGACACGGCCAGGCAGTGGTCGCTCGCGTGGGCGACAGCCGCTGCTACCTTGTTCGCGACGGTGCCGCGGAGTGCTTGACCCATGACCACTCCGAGGCTGCCGAGCTACGACGCCAGGGCTTGGCCGGCACGCCCGAGCAGCGCGCGGCGGCCGAGCAGTACCAGAACGTGCTCACCCGCTGCATCGACGGTGCCGCCGAGGTCGCCGTCGACGCGGAGGTGCGTTGCCTCCAGCCGGGCGACGCGCTGGTGCTCTGCTCCGTTGGCCTCTGGGGCGGCGTGGCCCCGGACGCGATCGTTCGCAGTGTCGTCGCTGCTTCGAGCGCCGACGCGCGTGCAACTCCCAACGCTGTTAATCAGAAACGAGGAGACTTATGACCGAAAACACACAGCTCGAACCCAATACACTATTCATTGAGGTGAGCGGATCCGGTCTGCCCGAAGTTGATGGTTTTTATGTGCCTTCAGAAGCCCCGCCTGCCAAGTCAGAGTCAGGCACCGTTTCCAGTCTGGGTTACTGGAATGGCAAGAAGGCCTGGGATCGCGCCGATGGCAAATCAGCCAGAAGCCCCGCCATTTCCTACTCCAATAGCTACAAGTCCTGGCGCATCTGTCGGCTCGATGGTCATCTCGCCTACGAATTCACCTGCGACGACGAACTGCCGCCCACGGACCGGGAGTGGAGTGTATACAAAAAGGGTGTCGCGCCCGCGCCCAAGGTGGTGATCCACCACGTTGATCCGAGAGAACCCTGCCCGCCACCCAATGTAGTCTATGTGCTGGGTGGCCCCGGTGCCGGCAAGGGCACCATGTGTGAACTGGCAGAGATTCAGCTGGGCTGGACGCACCTGTCCACTGGCGATCTGCTGCGCGCCGAGCAGGAAGCTGGCGGCCCGACGACTGATATCATCAAGGAGTATATCGCCGCCGGGAAGCTGGTGCCCAATGACATTGTGGTACGTCTGTTGAAAGACGCCATGGAGCGGACCACCAGAGCCACCGGCAAGAGAAACTTCCTGATCGATGGTTTTCCCCGTTCGTTGTCCAATCTGGAGGCATGGTACGAAGTCTTCGGCCGAGAAGCGGAACTTCCCACCATGCTGTACTTCGAGTGTCCGTTTGAGGTTCTTGAACAGCGTATTCTGGGCCGCGCGAAGTACTCCGGCCGGGCTGACGACAACGTCGAGGCCATGAAAGTCAGGTTCGATACCTTCAAGACCGAGACGCTGCCTACCGTCGAGCTGTTCAAGAGCAAAGGCAAATGCGTTGATATCGATACCAGTCAGGATCGCGAAACGGTCTATTCGCTGCTCCGCGCTCAGCTTGCCCAATACACCGAACCCCGGCTGATGGCGCAGCCCCTGAGCGCGAAGGCAGAAATACTGCTGGGTCTGAAGCCCTATCCGAAAGACAAGTAGGTTCTCCGCGCCGCGGAGTGCCTTTCCGGTCGGGGCCTGGGAGATCCATTCGTTTCGGGATGAGCGAACGGTGCGCAAGCGAGCGACATCGCTTCACGCACTCGCCATGGCGGGCGCCACGTTCAGACCTCTCCGACGGCGCGGAGAATCTGCTCGGGGGACAGCAGGTCCATGCAGTCACGCTGGACGCAGCCCGCATCGAAGTCCTGCTTGTAGCACATGAGGCAGGGCACCTCCGGTTCGAGCACCGTGCCCCGGCCATACATGTAGAACTCGTGCCGGTTGAACGTGTTGTTCAGCAGGACGATGCGCTTGCGCAGCCCCACTGCTGCGTGGAACGCGAACGTCACCGACGTCACCACGACGTCGGCCAGGCTCAGCAAGCCGATGAAGCCGTCGAAGGGCTGGACGCCGAAGTAACGGACGCCGGCCCGCGCCGAAATCTCCAGGTTGCGCTCATGCTCGTCGGGCCCGCCCACGAGCACGACCTCGCGGCCCGTCTCCTTCAAGCGCCTGGCCAGGGTCGCCCAGTTCGCGGCCGAGTAGAGCCGAGGCTTCCATTGGCTCCCAGCGCCCGTGTTGAGCATCACCACCTGCTTGCCCGGCTCGAGCTCCACCTGGGGCGGGGTGTAGTCGGGCAGGATGTACTCCTCGCCCTGGAAGGCGAAGCCGCAGATGTCGAACAGCTCCTGGACGTAGTGCCGGGTGTTCGCCTTCATCAAGTCGTCGAAGACGCCCGTGCGCCACTTGCGCTGACTGTCCCCGTCGAAGGGGAGGATGACGCCGTCCTTCTGCGTGAAGCCCTTCTTCACCCGGCCGTCCACGCGGTTCGCCAGCGCGCACGCCTCCACGTCCTTGTCCAGGGACAGCACGAGGTCGAAGCGCAGGTCGAGCACCGTCGTCACGCCCGCGAGGTCGTAGCGCAGCACCTTGAAGACCTCTCGCCGGGGCACCAGCTCCGGGTAGTGCGTCAGCCAGAAGATGCGCGCCCCCGGGTGCCGCTGGCGGATGGCGTGGAGCAGCGGCGTGTTGCGCACCACCTCGCCCGCGGCCTGGAGCTTGATGATGAGCACGTTGCCGGTGGCGGGCTGGTAGTCGGCGCAGCCGTCGCAGTGCGTCCCCCGCGCCTTGTGCGGGCCGCAGGGCTTGTAGCCGTTGAAGTGCTGGCAGTCGGTCCGGATGTCCATGGTGGCTCGCTCCCGGGGCTACGCGGCTTGTCGAGCCAGGGCCTGGGCGTCGGCGTCCAGCTCCGCGAACGTGTCGCGCAGCACGGCGACCATGGCGTCCAGCTCCTCGGGGGTGACGGTGTAGGGCGGCATCACCAGGATGGCGTCGCCGCTGCCGTCCGGCAGGTAGCCAATGGAGAAGTAGAAGTTGCCTCCCCTCCGCATGGCCCGTTGCAGCACCTGCTCCGCCAGCCGCGCCGTCCTGGGAAAGGCGCGGCGGGTGCGCTTGTCGGCGACGAGCTCGAGGCCGCAGAAGAGGCCCAGGCCGCGCACGTCGTCCACCCAGGAGAAGGCGGTCAGCTCCCGCAGCTTCGCGCGCAGGGCGTCACCCTGGCGTTGGACGTTGTCCAGCAATCCCTGCCGCTCGATGACGTCGAGCACCCGCAGGCCCACCGCCGCGGAGAAGGGGTGGTTGGTGAACGTGAATCCGTGGGCGAAGTTGGCGCCATCCCGATGGATGCCGTTCACGATGTCGCGGCTGGCATAGACGGCGGACAGCGGAAGCAGCCCCGCGGCCATCCCCTTTCCCTGGACGATGATGTCCGCCTGGACGCCCGAGTGCTCGGACGCGAACCACGTGCCGCAGCGGCCGAAGCCGCACATCACCTCGTCGAAGATGAGGGTGACGTCGTAACGGTCGCAGATGTCCCGGACGCGCTGGAGGTAGCCGGGTGGCGGGACGCTGACGCCCATGGAGGCGCCAATCACCGGCTCGACGATGAAGGCCAGGCAGTTCTCGGGGCCCTCTTCCAGGAGCTTCCGTTCCAGCGCTTCGGCGCAGGCCTCGCCGGACTCCGGCCGGCGGTAGGCGTCCGGCGCGGGGATGAAGCATTGCTCGCGCAGCAGCCCGTCGAACAGCAGCCGGTCGCGCGGCTTTCCCGTCACGGCCAGGGCCAGGCCGGTGGCGCCGTGGTAGCCCGGCTCGGTGGCAATCACCTTGTGCTTGCGCGGGCTCCCCGTCTTGCCCAGGTGGAACTGGTACGCGAGCTTGATGGCCGTCTCCACCGCGTCGGAGCCGCTCCCCATGAGCAGGACGTGGGAGATGTTGGCCGGGGCCAGGGCCACCAGCCGCTCGCCGTAGGTCTCCAGCTCGGGCGTGGTGAACTGCATGCCGTGCAGGTAGCTGACGTGCCGCATCGACTCGGCGGCCTGCCGCGCCAGCTCCTCCAGGCCATGTCCCAGGATGGCGACGCCCGCGCCGCCCACGGCGTCCAACCAGGCGTTGCCCTCGTCGTCGTACAACCACGCGCCGCGCCCGCGGACGATGCGCGGATAGCGGTGCTCGAAGCGTCGGTGGAAGAGCATGGCGACTCCTAGGCGTCCAGGACGTACTCGAGGGCGCGCCTGGCGCAGGCCTCAGGGGAATGGCGGAACCACGTCTCGATGACCTGGTGGGGGACGGGCGGAGGGACGAAGCGCGCCTTCACGTCGAGGTACTCCTCCAGCGTCGTGCAGCCGCCGAAGTACCCGGCGCGGGCGCGTTGACTCAGCAGCCCTTGCACGGCCTCCGGGGCATCGTCCGTGGGGCGGAGCCAGAGCACCTTGAGCCGCGTCTGCGCATGGGGCCCGAGTACGCGCAGGAGGTACTCCCAGCTCGAAGGCCGGGAGTAGGTGGTGACCGCGACGAGCGAGCGCGGGGGCCGGGCGACCTCCAGGTGGATGCGCACGGCCTGGTGGAACAGCTCGTAGGCCATGGTCATCCGGTTCAGGTTCCGCTGCCGTCCCGCCTCCGTGGCCTCCCAGTCGGGCTCCGGTGGACCGATGCCCGCTCGGGCGAGCACGTCGATGTCGATGACATGCGCTCCCAGGGGCGGACCCAGCAGGGCGGCCGTCTCGCTCTTCCCGGAGAGGGGCCAACCACACAGCACGGTGACCGTGGACGCCATCACGCCTCCCTCCGTGCCAGGCCCGCGTCCGCCAGGTGCTTCAGGAGGGGGGCGTGCAGGTGTCCATTGGAGAAGAGCAGCTCGGTGCAGCGCGTGAGCGACCAGGGCGCGCCGTCGAAGCACGTCACCTGTCCACCGGCTTCCTCGATGAGGCCGATGGCGGGCAGGTGGTCCCAGGGCTTGTTGTCGATGGCCAGGACGGCGTCGATGCTGACGGGCAGGTGATGGCCGCGCGCCAGCCGCGTCCCCGCCCAGCAGAAGGCGCCGAAGTTCCGGATGCGCGTCACCCCGGCGACCAGGGGCGGGTGGTAGAGCCGCCCCACCGTGGGCGTCGTCCCGTCGACGGCGATGGAGGCCCGCGCCAGTTGCCCCACGGAGGAGACGCGCAGTGGGATTGCCGTCTCTCCCCGGAGGATGACGAAGGCGCCCTGGCCGCGCCCGCTGACATGGAGGCCCCCTCCGCCCAGCCGCTCTTCCGTGGGCAGGAAGATGACGGCCTCCTCGACACGGCCTCCCACCACGCTGGCGAACTGCAGCCCGAAGAGGGGCGCGCCCAGGAGGAGGCTGTTGGTGCCGTCCACCAGGTCGACCACGCAGCAGTCACCCTGGGGCGGCCATGGGGACACCCCCTCTTCGTTGATGGGCAGGCCGGGGTATCGCCTGGCCAGGAACGCGGACGTGCGCTCGCGCAGCTCGTCAACGACGCCGTAGACGAGCCGGTCATCCGCGCGCGCGGTGGGCGCCCCCACCGCGCCTTCGAGCAGCCGTGTCCAGACGGGCCGCAGGTCTCCGGCCAGGAACCGCCACAACGTGCGCGTCTCCACGTGGGCGCCCGCCGCGTCACTTCTCATGGCGAGCGCTCCAGTCCGTCCCGGCATCGGCGAGGACCGCCCATTCCCGCTCCACCAGCATGCACAGGACATGGGCCAGGGTGATGTGACACTCCTGGATGTGCTGCACGTTGCCGCTGGGCACCCGGATGCAGACGTCACTCAGCCCCAGGAGCTTGCCGCCGCCGCTGCCGGTGAGCGCCAGGGTGCGGATGCCCAGCAGCCGCGCGCAGCGGAAGGCCCGGACCACGTTCTCGGACTCGCCGCTGGTGCTGATGCCGAGCAGCACGTCACCGGGGCGCCCCAGTGCCTGGACCTGACGTTCGAAGATGTGGCTGAAGCCGAAGTCGTTCGCGTGGGCGGTGATGAGCGAGGTGTCCGTCGTCAGCGCGATGGCGGCCAGCCCCGGCCGCACGAGGTCATGGCTCAGCGCGCTGACGAACTCCGCGGCCAGGTGCTGGCAGTCCGCGGCGCTACCGCCGTTGCCACAGAGCAGCACCTTGCCGCCGGATTGCAGGGCCTGCGCCAAGAGGTGTGCCGCCGCCTGGATGTCCTGCTCGCAATGCTCCAGCAGCCGCTGCTTCGTGTCGATGCTGCCCTGGACGTGCTGCCGGACGAGGCGGGTTCCCGGCTCGCTACGGTCCTCTACTGCCTTCAGCGCTGTCTCCATCTACATCCTCCCCCGCTGGTGAATGTGCCGTTGGACGAACTCCGAGGCGTGAAGCAAGTCGTCGACGACGTGGTGGGCTCGGGCGCCGGGTGCGCCCTCTTCCTCCACGCCATGGCCCGTGCGGACCAGGAAGGTTCTGGCGCCCAGGCGCAGGCCCCAGGCGATGTCGCTGCGCTTGTCCCCGATGACGAAGCTGCGCGACAGGTCGATGCCCAGCTCCGTCGCTGCCCGCAGCCCCAGCCCGGGCCTGGGCTTGCGGCACGCGCAGCCCGCGTCGGGCAGGTGGGGGCAGACGTAGATGCCGTCCAGGTGCAGGCCGTCTCGTGCCAGCCAGGCCCGAAGCCGCTCATGAATCGCGTCAAGGGCCTGCTGGTCGAAGTAGCCCCGGGCCAGTCCGGATTGATTGGTGACGAGCACCAGGCCCAGCCCCAACGCACGGAACCGGCGCAGCGCGGCCAAAGTGTTGGGGAGCAGCCGCAGCCCGTCCGGGTCGCGCAGGTAGTCCCGCTCCTCGATGAGCGTGCCGTCACGGTCCAGGAGGACGAAGGCCCGGGTCAGTGCCATGCCGTCACCTCGTCCCAGGGCGGCACGCCCACGGCTGGACGTGGCCAGCGCCTCGTATCGGGGAGGGGCTGGTGGCCGGGGCGCACGCCTCGCTGCGCGAGCCGGGCCGCCACCTGCTCCGCCACGAGCGGCGCGAAGGCCAGCTTGGTGGGCCAGAGCTGCGTGACACCGTCCGCGTGGTGGAGCACGGGCCCGTCGGGCCGGAGCCCGGCGGCTTGCCGCCCCTCGGCGCGCTCCACGTCCAGGACCGCCAGCGCGCACGCGGACAGGTCCACACCCGGAAGCAGCGTGGCCAGCGCGTCCCGTGCCGCGCGTGCGTGGGCGAGTGGCTCACAATCCAGGCCCGCTTCGGCCAGCGCGCCGCCCAGATACCAGACGGCGCGGCCCGCGCTGTCGCGGTGGCTGGTGACGGTGACGCGTGGCGTGGTGCCTGCTCCCAGCCAATGCGCGTAGAGGTCTGGCAGCGCGCCCCGGAGCATCACCATGCGCAGGGGCCGGCGCTGCATGGGGGCCGCGCCGGTGGGCATCAGCCGCCCGAGGGCCTCATTCCCAGCGCCCGCGCACAGCACGACCTGCTCACACAGGACCTCCAGCCGCTGCCCGCTGGGGCCCTGGACGTCGACGCCCGCGAAGTGCCCGGCGGCGTACCGCAGGCGGGTGGCCTCGGGGGTGATGGCCAGCAGGGCCTCCTGGTTCGCGTGGGCCAGGGCCTCGAGCACGGACGGGACGTCCACCACCGGCTCCTCGAGCTGGTAGACGGCAGGCCGCGCGGACGGGCCGAGCGCCACGGCGAGGGGCGCCGGGATTTGCTCCGCGTCGAGCGCCGCCACGCGTCCATGAAGCAGCTTGCTGGCGAAGAGCCCCGCCAGCCGCGAACCCCAACCCTGACCGGCGACCAGATACTGGTGCCGGGACAGCAGGCGGGCGCCTCGCAGGTCCGGGGCGCGCTCACCCTGGAGGGATGCGCGCCACCGGGCGGGCATGGCGGTCAGGGCCTGGCTCGCCGCGCCGAAGGCGCCGTCGAGGGCGTATTTCAGTCCTCCGTGGATGATGCCCTGCGCGCGGAGCGTCTGGCCCAGGCCCAGCTTGCCGCTCTCACACAGGATGGCGGCGTACCCCTGGGCGCGCAGGTGCGCCAGCGTCCAGAGGCCGCAGATGCCACCCCCCAGGATGGCCACGTCGGCGCGCACCTGTTCGATGGGGGCGGGGCCGGCCATGGCTCACCCTCGCTCCTGGGACGCGGGGACCGCCGTCTTCGCTCCGCCGCGCTCGTGGATGCGCGCCACCAGGGCGCTGGTGGAGCACCCCTCCATGAAGTCGAGGATGCGCACCTCTCCGCCTGCTTCGCGGACACAGCGCTGTCCGGGGACCTGCTCGGGGCGGTAGTCGCCGCCCTTCACGAGCAAGTCTGGCAGGACCCGGCAGACCAGCCGCTCCGGCGTGTCCTCGGTGAAGGGCACCACCCAGTCCACCGACGCGAGCCCGGCGAGCACCTGCATCCGCTGCTCCACGGGGTTGAGCGGCCGGGCGGGGCCCTTGAGCCGGCGCACCGAGGCGTCATCGTTGACGGCGACGATGACCCGGTCCGCCAGGTCCGCGAGCTGCGACAGGTACGTGACGTGTCCGGCGTGGAGGATGTCGAAGCACCCGAGCGTCAGCGCCACCCGCTCGCCCCGCGCCTTGGCCTCGCGGACCAGGTCCACGAGCCGTGCCTCGGTGACGACGCCGCGCGGTGGCTCAGCCGGGCCGGACAGCGCGCGTTCGAGCTCCGTCACCGACAGCGCGCAGGTGCCTCGCTTGCCAATGACGATGCCCGCGGCGGCGCTGGCCAGGGCCACGGCTTCCGGCAGCGGCACGTCCACCGCGAGCGCCGCCGCCAGCACCGCGATGACGGTGTCCCCCGCGCCCGTGACGTCCCGTACTTCCGTGGCCGACGCCGGCACGTGCAGGGGCGGGTGTCCTTCGCGCAGCAACGTCATGCCCTCGGCCCCGCGGGTGATGAGCAGGGCGTCCAGGGACAGCGCTCGCAGCATCGCGAGCCCGCGAGTGGCCAGCGTGGCGTCGTCCGCGCAGCGGCCCGCCACGGCCTCGAACTCACTCCGGTTGGGGACGAGGACGGAGGCGCCCCGGTAGCGGGTGAAGTCCGTTCCCTTTGGCGCGACCAGCGTGAGGCGGCCCGTCTCCCGGGCCCGTTCAATGAAGCGCCAGGGCTCCTTCAGCGTTCCCTTGCCGTAGTCGGACAGCACCACGACGCGCGTCTGCGCGAGCCGGGGGTGGAGCCGCTCCAGGAGCGTCTCGTCACAGCTACCCGGAAGGCCGTCCTCGAAGTCCATCCGCAGGAGCTGCTGCTGGCCTCCCAGCACCCGCAGCTTGGTGATGGTCCTCGCGCTCCGCATCCGCACCAGGTCCGCGCGCACGCCCGCTGCCGCGAGTTGTACGTCCAGCGCGGCTGCGTCCGCGTCCTCTCCGGTGACGCCGAGCAGGCTGACCGTTGCCCCCAGCGCCGCGGCATTCACGGCCACGTTGGCCGCGCCTCCCGCGCGCGACTCGTCGCGGTTCACCAGCACCACGGGGACGGGGGCCTCGGGAGACATGCGTGTGGCCTCCCCATGCCAGGAGCGGTCGAGCATCACATCCCCGGCGACCAGGACCCGGGCCTCGTGGAAGGGAGGCAACCGGCGCTCGCGGGGAGGCGCCTTCGCGGCCGTCATGACAGGCCTCCCTGGACCGCCGCCTGGAAGGTGGCGCGTCCTCGCTGGAAGCGGGGCAGGTAGACGTCGCGGAGGAAGGCCCGTGTGCCGGGGAGGTCGTCGCCCGGGGCCGGTGCCTGCTGGAAGGTGCCGTCGGCGGCGAAGTACTCCGGCACGGGCGGCGTGCCGTCATGCAGGCCTTCGTCGCGCAGGGCCTCCGTCAGCCGGCGGTTGCAGGTGGCGACCTTGTCGCGGATGAGCTCGGTCCAGTGGCGCCAGAGGGGGAGCTCGTGCCACAGCGGCTCCAGGCGGCGGGACAGCGCCAGCAGGTGCTCCGCGTGGGGATGGTAGCGGGCGAGCTTGTGGTAGCCCTCCTCACGCGTCGCGCCCTCATCGACGATGCCCTGGAGCAGTCCCCGGTAGAAGCCGAACAGGTCCTCCAGGTTGTCGCAGTCCTTGAGCACGAACGGGTCGACGGTGTCCGCCTTGAGGCACGCGCGGACGCCGAAGAACGCGGACGCGAAGTCACTGGCGTGGTCCTGGCGCAGGCCCTCACCCGGGGGCAGGGAGCCGCGTTGGCGCCGGAGGCCGTAGTGGAGCGTGCTCAGGCAGGCGCGCCCCCTGGCGCTCGCGAGGGCTCGCCACGCGGTGCGCAGGAAGACGTCCATGTAGACGCTGGAGTCCTTCGCGCCGCGCAGGTCATCCAGCCGGGACAGGCCGCGCAGCCCCGCGCGCGTGAAGCCGAGCAGGTTCGGGTCCTTCACATCGAGCGCCCGCGCGTCACCGCCGCGAGGGATGAGCGTCTCGTAATAGTTGCCGAGGAACAGCTCGGGCTGCCCGTCCGGGAAGACGCGCTGCTTCGCGCCGACGTTGAGGACGAGGTCGTGGGGCCCGAGCTCCGGCTCCATCAGCCAGGGGAAGACGTCGTAGGCGAGCACGATGTCTCCCGCCGACCAGACGAGGGTGTCCTCCGCCTGGGCGCCCAGGGCCTCCGAAGCGCCTCGGATGGAGTGGAAGAAGGAGAGATGCCTTGGGTCCTCCGGCACGTAGAGCAGGTGCTGGGCGTCCGGGAGCACCTTCGCGGACACGAGGTAGTCGCGAAGCACCTCCACCACCTGGCCGACCTCGGGCGGCCCATAGACGCTGACCTGCACGCCGCAGGTGGCGAAGTGGAGGATGGGGAAGGCGATGGCGGGGATGTTGTCGAGCAGCGGGTAGAGGAACTTGAGGTCGTCGACCCCACCTTGCAGGGTGCGCTCCATTCGCGTCGCGGCGATGCGCACGGGGGCGCGGAGCGTCCGGCCGTGATGCTGGTCGCGCATCCGGCGGTGGGCCACGACGCGCTTCTCGACGATGCACGCCAGCGCGGCTTCTTCGGAGGGGAACAGCTCGTGGCTCGCCGAGATGGCGACGTGGCGCGCGGGACGGGAATGGCCGGCGCTCGCGCGCACGCGGGCGCGCGGGAGGCTCCACGACTTCTGCGAGGACATGGCGCACTTTCCGGGAGGTGGGTGGCGTGCCGCGAGGACGCCCCAACGGGCGCCCCCCACGGCACTTCAGCAACCCCGGTGCCACTGTCCGGAAGGCGACCGCGCCTTCAAGTTTCGAGCACTTGCGCGCGGAGTCCTTGCGCACTCGCACTCATGGCGTCATTTCGCGACGCGCGCGCGTCCTGGGGATACGCGCGCGCCGCCGCTCCACTCACGCCGCGCCGGGCACGCGGGGGCCGAGCACGTCGCGCAGCGCGTCCGTCACGGTCAGCTTCGGGGCCCAGCCCAGCGCCTTCAGCTTGTCGGGGTCGCCGACGAGGCTGGGGATGTCGGAGGGCCGCAGGCGCGCGGGGTCCAGCTCGATGCGCGCGTCGACGCCCGCCAGCGACAGCATCTCCTCCAGCAGGCTGCGGATGGTGCGGCCCTCGCCGCTGCCAATGTTGTACGCCTGCCCCGGCTCGCCCTTGTCGAGCAACAGCCGGTAGGCCTCCACCACGTCGCGGACGTGGGAGAAGTCGCGCACCGCGTCCAGGTTGCCCGTGCGCAGCACCGGGTCCACCGTGCCCAGTCCAATGGCGCGAATCTGCGCCGCGAACGAGGGCACCACGAAGGTGGGGTCTTGCCCCGCGCCCAGGTGGTTGAAGGGCCGCGCCATGACGACCTCCAGCCCGTAGCTGCGGTGGAACTGCACCGCGGCCAGCTCCGCCGCGGACTTGGAGGCCGCGTAGGGGCTCAGGGGCACCGCCGGGGTGTCCTCGGTGGCGCGCGTGCCCTCGGGCACCGGGCCGTACACCTCGCCGGAGCCCACCAGCACCACGCGCGCCTTCGGGACGCTCTCGCGCACCGCGGTCAGCAGGTGCACCACGCCCATGGTGTTCACCGCGAACACCCGGGACGGGTTGTGGTGGCTCTTCGCGACCGAGCTGAAGCCCGCCAGGTGGATGACACCCTCGGGCTTCACCTCGGCCAGCGCCGCCTTCACCGAGGCCTCGTTGGCCACGTCGAAGTGCAGGGCGTTGCTGTTGATGCCCTCGCCGCGCGGCCCGTGGGCCTCCACCACCTCGTCACCAGCGGCGCGCAGCAGGGCGCACAGGTGCCGACCGACGAAGCCATCCGCGCCTGTTACCAGGATGCGCATCTACCGCTGCCCCGCCTTCACGCGCTCCAGGTCCGCGTCCACCATCATCTCCACCAGCTCCTTGAAGCGCACCTTGGGCTCCCAGCCCAGCTTCGTCTTCGCCTTGGCCGGGTCACCGATGAGCAGGTCCACCTCCGCGGGGCGCACGAAGGCCGGGTCGATGAAGACGTGCTTCTCCCAGTCCAGGCCCACGCGGCCAAAGGCAATCTCCACCAGCTCGCGCACGGTGTGCGTCTCGTTGGTGGCCACCACGTAGTCCTCGGCCTGCGGCTGCTGGAGCATCCGCCACATGGCGTCCACGTAGTCGCCCGCGAAGCCCCAGTCGCGCTTGGCGTCCAGGTTGCCCATGGGCAGCTTCTCCTGGAGGCCCAGCTTGATGCGCGCCACGTTGTAGGTGACTTTGCGCGTGACGAACTCCAGGCCCCGGCGCGGCGACTCGTGGTTGAAGAGGATGCCGCTCACCGCGAACAGGTTGAAGGACTCGCGGTAGTTCACCGTGATGTGGTGGCCGTAGGCCTTGGCCACACCGTACGGGCTGCGCGGATAGAAGGGCGTGTCCTCCGTCTGCGGAACCTCCAGCACCTTGCCGAACATCTCGCTGGACGACGCCTGGTAGAAGCGCGCCTCCGGGCGGGTGTGGCGGATGGCCTCCAGCATCTTCGTCACGCCCAGCGCGGTGAACTCACCGGTGAGCACCGGCTGGTTCCAACTGGTGGGGACGAAGGACTGCGCCGCCAGGTTGTAGACCTCATCGGGCTTCGTCAGGCTCAGCAGCGCCGCCAGCGAGAACTGGTCCAGCAGGTCGCCCTGGTGGAGCTGAATCTTCCCGTGCAGGTGCTGGATGCGCTCGAACTTCTCTTCCGAAGAGCGGCGCACCATGCCGTGCACCTCATAGCCCTTCGAAAGGAGCAGCTCCGCGAGATAGCTGCCGTCCTGCCCCGTGATGCCGGTGATGAGTGCGCGCTTAATCGCCATGTTCTCTTCTGTGTTGGCTGGAGGACGCACTTTCTAGCCGACGCTGTCACCCGTCGCCAACCGTTCCCGGAGGCTTCCCACTTGAAAGCCTGACGCCTCGTGCCAAGTTAGGACGTTCCAATCGCTCAACCTCGAGGCGGTCATGCGCAACCCAACCCCCCTGGCCCTGGCGGCGTTGCTGCTGGGCACTCCGGTGTCCGCGCAGGTCGTCGTGCCGCCGACGTCGCAGTCGGAGCCCGACCCGTCCATCACTGGCGGAGTGCTCCAGGACGTGGCCCTCTGGGTGAGTCCCGGCGCTCCCGGCAGCAGCCTGTTCCTCACCGCCTACAACAGCCCCAACTCGGGCCTCGTCACCTTCGGCGTGGGGGGCGAGCAACTGGATGCGGAGCTCCCGGATGGCCCGATGTCCGCCGTGGCCGTGCACGACGGCTTCCCGCTATCCGGGGTGCAGCAGACCCTGGCGGTGGCGGCCAGCATCAACCTCAACGGGCTGGTGGCCTACACGGTGGACCCCGACCGCGCGGACCGGGTGGTGCGCGTCGGAGCAGGCGCCTTCGTGACGGGGACGCAGTTCTCCGCCGTGGCGCTCCATCAAGACGAGGACTCGGGCCGGTTCCATGTCTTCGCGGGCACGTCCACGGGCGTGCTCCAGCAGTACGAGCTGGCCGGGGACACGGGGAGCGTGACGGCGACCCTGGTCCGCACGCTCACCACGACGGGGCCCATCGCGGGCCTGGCGGTGGACGAGGCGTCGGACTCCCTGTTCGTCACCCAGCAGGGGCAGGGCCTGTGGCGCTACGCGGCGGCCGCCGACGCGGACGTCACCGGGCAGCAGCTCGCCATCCAGGGCACGGGCGGGCTCTCCAACAATGTGGGCCGGGTGGCGCTGTACCGCGCGCGCGGCGGGGAGGGGTACCTCCTGGTCGCGGACACGGGCGCGGATGCGTTCGCCGTGTACGAGCGGCGCGCGAGGACCTTCGTGGGCGCGTTCCGGCTGGCGGACGACGATGGGGGCGTCATCCGGGCGAATGACCCGGTGGCCCTCGCCGTCTCCGCGTCGCCGCTGGGCACGGCCTACCCCGAAGGGCTCTTCGTGGGCAGTGATGCGTTCTCCAGCCCCCAGCGCTTCCTGTATGCGCGCTGGCCGGCGGTCGCCGAGGCCTTCGACCCCGCGCTGCGAATCGACACGCGGTCCGACTCGGATGGCGGGACGGACGGCGGCACGGACGCGGGTACGGACGGCGGAGGTGGCACGGGTGGTCCGGGGCCGCTGCCTCCACCGGGGGTTTCGCCTCCGGGTGACTCCGGCTGCTCGTGTGCTTCGGCCTCCGTGCCGGCCACCGCGGCGTTCGCGTTGCTCGCGCTGGTGCGGGTGGGGCGCCGCCGCCGCGACTGAAGCGCGTTGCCAGCGGGCGCGCGCCGCGCTGAAGTGCGCGCCATCATGCGTTCCTTTCGACTCATCGCCCTCGCGTGGGTGTGCGGCGCCTCCCTCGCGTGCGCTGGCGCCCGGCCTCGCGCCGCGCCTCCGGAGCCCATCCGCATCACCCTGGTGGGCATCAACGACTTCCACGGACAGGTGGAGCCCCACCGCACGCCGTTGAAGGACGGCCAGGTGGTGGAGGAGGGCGGCGCCGCCACGCTCGCGGCCTACGTGGCGCGGCTGCGCGCGGACAACCCGGGGGGCGTGGTGCTGCTGGACGCGGGCGACATGTTCCAGGGCACGCTGCCTTCCAACCTCACGGAGGGGGCCGTCGTCATCGACGTGTACAACCACCTGGGGGTGGACGCGGCCGCCATTGGCAACCACGAGTTCGACTATGGCCCCGTGGGGCCGGGCTCCATGGCGCGGCGGCCCGGGGATGATGCGCTGGGGGCGCTCAAGGCGCGCATCGCCCAGGCGCGCTTCCCCCTGTTGTCGGCGAACCTCCGCGACGCCGCCACCGGCGCGCCCCCCGCCTGGACGGGCAATGACGGCACGTCCCTGCTGGAGGTGAAGGGCGTGAAGGTGGGCCTCATCGGGCTCTCCACGGAGGACACCCCCAAGGTCACCAACCCCGCCAACGTGACGTCCCTGCGCTTCCTGCCCCTGGCGCCCGCCGCGCTGGAGGCGTCCCGCTCCCTGCGCGCGCGCGGCGCGGAGGTGGTGGTGGCGGTGGCGCACGCGGGCGGCAAGTGCGCGGACTTGAGCAACCCCCGCGACACGTCGAGCTGCGACCTGGGCGACGCGGAGATTCTGTCGATGCTGGAGCGTCTGCCGCCGGGCACGCTCGACGCCGTCGTGGCGGGGCACACCCACCAGACGATGGGCCACTTCTTCGCCCAGGTGCCCATCATCGAGACGACGGGGCTGGCGCGCTCCCTGGGCGTGGTGGAGCTGTTCGTGGACCCGGCCAGCCGCCGCGTCCTGCCCGAGCGCACCCGCATCCAGGCCGCCATTCCCCTCTGCGCGAAGGTGGACGCCACCCGGGGAACCTGCGACGGCCGTCGCCTGCGCGACGCGCCCCAGGTGCGCCTGGAGCCCGCGTCGTTCATGGCCGAGCCGGTGGTGCCCGACGCGCAGGTGGCGCCGCTGCTGGCGCCGGCGCTGGCGCTGGCGCGGGAGGCCCAGCATCGACAGGTGGGGCTCATGGCGGCCACGCCCCTGGTCCGCGGCTACACGGAGGAGGGCGCGCTGGGCAACCTGGTGGCGGACGTGCTGCGTGCGTCGGCCAACGCGGACGTGGGGCTGATGAACCCGGGCGGTGTCCGCGCGAACCTCCCCGCGGGGCCGCTCACGTTCGGTCAGGTGTTCGAGGCGCTGCCCTTCGACAACACGGTGGCCGTCATCTCCCTGACGGGCCCCGAGCTGTCGCGGCTGCTGTCGCTGGCCTATGGCAATGACCTGGGCTCCATCTTCGCCGTCTCCGGCCTCGAGGTGACGCTGGAGCGCTGCCCGGGGCACGAGCGGTTCTCGGGAGTCGCCCTCGCCGGCGGTCAGCCGCTCGTGTCCGACGACCGGACGCTGTACCGGGTGGCCCTCCCGGACTTCCTGGCGCGGGGCGGTGACGGGCTGGAACCCCTCCTGCGCACCGTGCCGCCGGAGCGCATCGAGATGGCCCCCGTCAACGGGCTCGACCTGCGCGAAGCGCTCATCGCCTACGGGAAGGCCCGAGGCGGCACGCTGGACGCCCCGGCGCTGGGGCGGGTTCACTACAAGGGTGTAGCAAAGTGTCAGCCAGTGGCGCGCTGAGAGAGTCCCGGCTGAAAATTCGGACGACGGCTGATCCGCTGGGGTTGAACGAAATGACCCAACCCAGCGGAAGGACACTGAAATCGCGCCGGGGGCCGATTTTTCGGCCTGGGATCAGTTTCCAACGGGAAGCGGAGGTCCTACTCTAGTCCCTGCGAGTGTCCACTCCGAGGTGGCCCAGGGCCTGCGTGGGTGGACTCCCGTGAGCTGGAGGAACCGACATGCTCTACAAAGTGACCCCGATGATGGCGCCGCCTGCGCCTGACAAGGCGAAGCAGCGTGAACCGGGGCAGGGCCAGCCGCGCAAGCGTCGCAAATCCGCCGTCTACGACGCGGATGGTCAAGAGGTGCTCATCTCGCTGATGTGCATCAAGTGCAGGACGCTGAAGCCGCTGGCGCAGTTCGGCCTGCGGAAGATGGCGGATGGCGCCATCCGGAATCAGCCTTGGTGCCGCACGTGCCGCTCGGGCGCGGGCAGCAAGAAGCCCAAGGCGGGCAAGGACACCGCCGCCGCCGCGCCGGTGGAAGAGGCGGCCCCGGTGCTCCAGGTGGTGCCGGCCGCGGCGCGGCCCGAAGCGGGTGAAGCCCCCGCCGAGCCTGTCGCCGCCGTGCAGGGCTGATCCACCGCCCGCTGTCCCGGCCCCGGGGGCTGGACCTTCCTGGTCCAACTCCCGCGGGAGCGTTCCTCCCAGACCTACGAGAGCCGCAGCCCGGCGGGGAGCGTATCCCCGAGCGCGCGAGCCTCGTCCGCGGCTTCCAGCGCCACCACTTCGCGCACCATGCGCACCCACGTTTCGGAGGCCTTCGCCGCCAGCAGGGCCTGGGCCGTGCGCTCGCGCAGCTCCGGGTCCAGGTCGCGCGTGCGGTCTCCAGTGAGCCGCGCGAGCTGCGCCGCCGCGAAGGACGCGCCGTCAAGCTTCCGCAAGTCCAGCTCCAGCAGCAGCGTGAGCCAGGCCTCGGCCGTGTCCACGTCCACCACCTTGTGGCTGCTGCCGTACAGGGGCACGCGCGCGCCCAGCCGTCCCAGGGACCAGGCCCAGGGGCCACCGGACTTCGCCTCGGCCTTCAGCCGCGCGGCAATCCACCGGCCCAGCTCCGCCTTGTCACCCGGTGGCAGGTGCTCCAGCGAGGCCGCGGTGCGGACCATCTCCTCCAGGCCCTCGGGCTGGATGCCCTTGAGCTTCCCCGGCGGCGGCGCGTCCGGTGGCACCTTCCGCGCCAGGTGGGGCTGGAGGTACGCGTACAGCTTCTGCTGCCGCGACTCGTCCAGTCCGCCCGCGATGCGGCGCCACATCACCCAGAACTCCGTCCACACCGCCTTGTCCGTGTGGTGCTGCACCAGCGCGTCGAAGAGGCCGAAGGTCTGCTCCGCGCGCCAGCCGTCCAGCGGGTAGCCGAAGCCCGGCCGCAGGCTGAAGCCGGTGAGGCTGTAGAAGACGCGCTCGTGGTCGTCCGAGCGCCGGCGCTTGCTCGCGCCCGCGAAGAGGGTGCTCCACATCTCCCGCAGCACCGGCACGCGCCACGTCTCACGCGCGCCCAGCGCCTTCTCCAGCGTGCGCCCGAGCTGCTTCACGTCCTTGGGGCCAATGGGCAGCGGCTTGTTGCCGTAGACGCGCTCGATGTTGTCCTTCGCCTCGACGAAGCGCGCGGGCATGGACTCGGTGACCGTCAACTCGTGCGAGCCGCCGGTGCCGCGCAGCTCGAACTCCAGGCGCCACCGCTCGTCCGCGACGTTGGACACGCAGTACAGCTCCAGCGTGCCAATCTCCGTCAGCGCCGCCTGGAGGTGCACGGGCACCTCGGCCACCTTGTTGGAGGCGCCCTTGAGCAGCGTGTGGATGGGCGGCAGGGGCTTGAGGTCCTCCACCAGCGGCACCAAATCCCCGGGCTTGTCGATGCGGTCGCTGGTGGTGGAGTAGAGCTGGAACTGCACCGGCCGACCCAGGGTGAGCGAGAAGGGGCGCTCGCCCAGGTCCACCTTCTGGCCTTCCTCGAAGCCGCGGGGGATGAGGCACAGCGCGGGCTGCTCGGCGCTGTCCGCCGCGCGCTGCAGGCCCACGTAGTAGGCCCGCGCCGCGCCGCCGCCAATGCGCAGGCCGTGGCCGCGCCGCACCAGGCCGTAGTACGCGGCGCCTCGGGCCACCGCGAGCTCCAGGGACTCGTGCCGCAGCAGGGGAATGCGCGGCGCGTCTGGCCACCACGCGGAGAGGGCCTCCACCAGCCGCTCGGAAAGCTGGGGCGAGTTGAACACGCCGCCGTTGAGCAGGATGGCGTCCGGCCGGGGCAGGGCGCCCTCCGCCGGCGTCGTCTCGCCCAGCGCCGCGAAGCCCGCCGCCGCGTGCTGCGCGAGGAAGGCCGCCAGGTGCCGCGTCACCGCCGCGTCCTGCACATAGGGCAGGCCCAGCTCCTGGAGCGCCATGCGCGCGGCGCGGCGCGGCCTGTCGGTGGGTGCGGTGAGGGGGAAGAAGCCGTCCAGCACCAGCGCCTGCGCCTCGTCACGCGACAGGTCCGTGGACAGGGTGCCGCCCAGCAGCTTGCTGCCGCCACTCACCAGCGACACGCCGTGCTTCTCCGGCGGGGCGAGCCCGAGCAGCGCCTCCTTCGCGGTGCGCGCGGCCTGGATGGCCTGCGTCCACTGCGTGGCGGACAGGCGGCGGCCGTCCGTGGAGAGCTTCTCCTCCACCCGGCGCGCCAGCGCGGCGTCCATGTTGTCGCCGCCCAGCATCAGGTGGTCGCCCACGGCCAGCCGCCGCAGCATGGGGCCTTCGGGTGACACGCCCGCATGCACCAGCGTGAAGTCCGTGGTGCCGCCGCCCACGTCCACCACCAGCACCAGCCGGACGTGGGAGAGCGTCTGCTCCAGGTCCGCCCGGTGGCGCGCGGTGTAGTCGTAGAAGGCCGCCTGCGGCTCCTCCAGCAGGGTGAACTTCTCCAGCCCGGCCTTGCGCGCCGCGCTCACCGTGAGGGCGCGGGCCGCTTCGTCGAAGGATGCGGGGACGGTAATCACCACCTCCTGCTTCGACAGGGGCGCGTCCGGGTGCGCGGAATCCCACGCGCGGGCCATGTGCGTCAGCAGCAGGGCGCTGGCGTCCACCGGGGACAGCTTCTGGACGTCCGCGGGCGCGCCCCAAGGGAGGATGGGCGCGGAGCGGTCCACGCCCGGGTGGCACAGCCAGCTCTTGGCGCTGGCCACCAGCCGCCCCGGCACGCGCGCGCCCTGCCAGCGCGCCAGCTCCCCCACCACCCACGGACCGCCGTCATCCCCCCAGGGCAGCGTGAGCGAACCCTCCGCCAGCTCGTGGCCGGCGGGCACGTACACGGTGGAGGGCAACAGGGCCCGCGGGGCCACCTCGCCCTGGCGGACGAGCTGCGGAACGGCGAAGTCCTCCACGGGGGCACCCGCGCCCCGCGAAGGGTCCACGGATGCCACGGCGCAATGGGTGGTGCCCAGGTCGATGCCAACGATTCGCATGCCGCCTCCGATTGACGGATGGCTTTCTACTCCTTCATGCGGACGTTGAGCTCCAGCTTCCAGCGTCCGGGGCCTTCCTTCTCCAGGCACCGGAGCTCCAGTGTGCCCACCTCCGTCACCGCCGCTTGGAGGTTGACGGGCGTCAAGTCACTGAAGGTGGAGGGCTGGCCGGGCATGGTCGTCTCGATGGGGGCCAGCTCCTCCAGCCCGCCGATGGCCAGCTCGGTGTCGACGTCCTCCAGCATGACGCCCACCTTGTCGTCGCGCCGCAGGGACGAGGAGAAGAAGCGGAAGCTGGTGGGCTCACCGGTGACGAGCCCGAACTCCTGGGGCGGGACGTCCGCCTGCGTGCCTTCCTCCATGCCGAAGGGGGCCACGCAGAGCGCCTTCACGGGCGGCTCCATGCCGGGCACCGCGGGCATCGCCGTCTCCACGCCCACGTAGTAGGCGCGGGCCGTGCCGCCGCGGATGCGCAGGCCGTGGCCCTGGCGCACCCAACCGTAATAGGCGGCGCCGCGCGCCACCGCGAGGTCCAGGTCCGCGCCCTCCAGCTCCTTGGCGGGCTCGCCGCCATCCGCCGTGAGCCAGCCGTTGAGGACCTCCATGACGCGCGCCTTCAGCGGGCCGGCCTTGAAGACGCCGCCGTTGAAGAGCACCGCCGTGGGGTGGAGGAAGGCCTTGCCGCTGACGTCCACCGGCGCGTCCGGGCTGGTCGCCAGCGCCTGCGCCTGCCGTGTGAGGAAGGCCGCCAGGTGCCGGGACACGCCGGCGTCCTGGGCGTAGGGCAGCGCCATCTGCGCCAGGCCGGTGCGGCGCGCGGTGCGCGGCAGCTCGGTGACGGGCGTCACGGGGAAGAAGCCGTCGGTGAGGACGCGCTCCAGCTCCTCGCGCGTCAGCTCCGTGCGCAGCGTGCCGCCGATGAGCGACGAGCCCCGGCCGGGGATGGAGATGGGCGCGCGCTCCATGGACGGGTCGGCGTAGAGCGCCTCCTTCGCCTGACGGCAGCCGTAGGTGAGGGCGTTGAACTGCCAGGCGTCCAGCTTCTTGCCCTCGGCCGTCATCCGCTGGTTCAGCGTGTGCGCCAGCGCCAGGTCCATGTTGTCGCCACCCAGCAGGATGTGGTCGCCCACGGCCACGCGCAGCAGCTCCAAATCCCCGGCGCTGTCGCGCACGGTGATGACGGAGAAGTCGGAGGTGCCGCCGCCCACGTCCACCACGAGGATGACCTCGCCGGGCTGCACCTGCCTGCGGAAGTTCTCCCCCATGGCCTCCAGCCACGCGTAGAGCGCGGCCTGGGGCTCCTCCAGGAGGGTGATGTTGGGGATGCCCGCGGCCTTGGCGGCCTCCAGCGTCAAGTCGCGCGCCGCCGCGTCGAAGGAGGCGGGGACGGTGACGATGACGTCCTGTTCGGACAGGGCGTTGCCGGACTCCTCGCGCTCGCGGGCGAAGGTGTGGTCCCACGCCTCCTTGAGGTGGCGGAGGTAGCGCGCGGACGCGTCCAGCGGCGACACCCGCTGCACCTCTTCAGGGGCCTGCCACGGCAGCAGCGCCGCGCGCCGGTCCACGCCGGGGTGGGACAGCCAGCTCTTGGCGGAGGACACCAGCCGGGTGGGCACCTTGGCGCCGTGCGTGCGGGCGAACTCACCCAGGAGGATGCTGGCCTCCGGCTTCCAAGGCAGCGCCAGGCTGCCCGCGGGGAACTCCTGCGCGGAGGGCAGATAGAGGAAGGAGGGGAGCAGCGGGCGGGCCTCGACGGTGCCGGGCGCGGTCAACTGGGGGACGGGCAGCATGGACTGCGCGCCGCCGCGAGCCTTGCCCTCCTCCAGGTTGAAGTAGGACACCGCGGAGTGCGTGGTGCCCAGGTCGATGCCAATGGAATAGCGGGCCATATCGGACGAGAACTCCTGGAAGACGCGGGTTTGTTCGCGCTGTGAGGCCGTAGTGGCCGGCTCAGGAAAGCTCGACCTCCGCGGGAGCAAGCACGCGCGGGTCGATGGCCGGGCTGACGGTGGGCAGCTTCACCGCCGTCGTCATCCAGCCGTGGTGACGCAGGACTCCGTTGTAGGGCGGCTGGCCCGCCACGTTGCCGGTGAGGCGGATGCGCTGGGCGTCGAACCCGACGGGCACCGGCACCGAGTCTCCTTCCGACTGGGGCAGCACCCGCTCCAGCGTCAGGTACGTCTGGGCCACCTTGCGGCAGCCCTCATGGACGATGCGCGCCGCGGCGCCCACCTCCGCGTCGGAGAAGGCGGAGACGTTCTCCTGCAGGAAGTCCACGAAGCGGCCCTCGCGCTGGAGCATGCCCAGCAGGGACAGGGCGCTGGCGTGCTCGCGCTCGGGGGGAAGGGCAGGGGGCGGCTCGGGCGCACGGGGCGTGGGCCGGACTTCTTCCTGCTTGGGAAGCGGGGTGGGGGCGGGGCCGCCCGAAGGAAGCTGGGCGAGCTGGCCAGCGTCGTAGGCCTTGCTCGTGGGCAGCACGGCCTGCGCGAACTCGCGGGACACGAGGCAGCGCCAGAAGCACAGCCAGGCGAGCCAGAAGCGGGCGAAGAACGACAGAGAGGCGGGCTGGTCGGTCATCGGCACCGGATAACAAAGCCCGGATGCTTTGCAATTCGGCAGTTCGCCGGGATGCCCCAAATGCAAAGGGCCTCACGGTTTCCCGTGAGGCCCTTCGTTTGTTGCATGGTGGAGGTGGACGGGATCGAACCGACGACCTTCGCATTGCGAACGCGACGCTCTCCCAACTGAGCTACACCCCCATGACGGGACTGCTTGCTGCGCCTCCGCGGTTTGGGGCCGCCGAAGTGGGATGGGCTAGTACCGGAGGCCCTTCACGGTGTCAAGCGCAAGCTGCCAACATGGATTCCGGCGATTGACGTGCTGCGTACCGGGTGCCATAAAAACCCCCCTTGTCAGGCGTATCCTTCCCGCCCGTTAAGCTGCCCCCCGTTAATGTCTATCTCCCCTGCGAAGACGTTGAGCCCAGCCGAGCTCGCGAAGCTTGAACACGCTTTCGCCTCCGACCCGTCGTCGGCGGCCTACAAGCCCCTCGCTGAAGCGTACCTGAGCATGGGCCGCTTCATGGAGGCGATGGTCGTCTGCAAGAAGGGGGTGAAGGCCCACCCGAATGCGGCGGACCCCCGCCTCCTGCTTGCCCGCGTCTATGCGGAGCAGGGCAAGGACAAGAAGGCGCTGGAAGAGGCGCTCGGCGCCCTTCAGGTGCAGCCCGACGACAAGGCCGCGTTGCGCATGGCCGGCGCGCTGCAGCTGAAGACGGGTGAAGCGGAGCCCGGCAAGGCGAACCTCCTCAAGGCCTACACCGTGGATCCGGGCGACCCGGACACCGTCACGCTGCTCCAGCAGCACAAGATTGAACCGCCGCGGCCCGCCGCGCCGGCTCCGGTCGCCGCTCCGGTTGCGCCCGCGACGCCGGGCCCGTCCGCCACCCAGCAGTCCGCCGCCGCGCTCTCCAATGTCGCGTCCACGGCGGGCACGCAGTCGCCGGCGGCGAAGCCCGCGGCCACCCAGGCCGCGAAGCCCGCGCCCTCCGCGCGCGCGGAGGCCCCCGCGCCGCGTTCCGCGCCCCCTCAGCGCCGGCCCCAGGTCGTCGTGGAAGAGGTGGATGAGGACGAGGACGACGAGCCGGTGTCCCGCCGCCGCGCCTCGTCGGGTGGCAGTGGCGGCAGCAAGATGGTGACGCTGGGCCTGCTGGTGGCCATCCCGCTGTTCGCCATCGGCTATGGCTGGTACTCGGCCAACGCCCGCACGAAGTCCCGCGAGCTGAAGAAGAGCCTGGATGCGGCCAGCGAGTTGCTCAAGCACGACTCCTTCGACAGCTACAAGAAGGCCGTCGAGGCGGCGGACCTGGCGCTGGAGGTGGACGCCGATTCCGCCGTGGCGCACGGCTACCTCGCCTACGCCTGGGCCATCCGCTGGGGTGAGCACGGCGGCGGTGATGATGCTCGCCGCCAGGCCGAGGAGCACCTGGCCGCGGGCAAGGAGAGCGGCGAGCTCAGCTCGCACCTCATCGCGTCCGAGGCGCTCATCCAGACCTACAGCGGCAAGGGCAAGGACGCGCTGGGGCAGTTGGAGGAGAAGGTGAAGGGCCTGGACGCGCAGGGCCGCTCCAGCTCGCTGCTGTACCTCACGCTGGGCCTCATCCAGATGAACGCGGGCGACCTGGACCGGAGCCGCGACAGCCTGGACCGCGCGCAGGGCCTGTCTCCGGATGACCCGCGCACCTACGCGAGCCTGGGCGCGGTGTACCGCCGCCTGGGCCAGGACGCCGCAGCCTGGCGGAACTACGACTCCGCCCTCCGGTACGAGAAGGACCACCCGGAGTCGCTGCTGGGCCGCTCCCTGCTGATGCTGGAGCAGGACTCGCCCAACTTCGGGCTGGCCCACACCATGCTCAAGAAGCTGCTGGAGTCCGACCCGCCGCCGTCTCCGCGGCAGCTGGCCGCGGCGCACCTGGCGCGCTCGCTGCTCATCAGCCGCGTGTCGGCGGCCATGACGGACCTGAAGCCGGACATGCAGCAGAAGCTGGCCGAGGCCACCGCCGTCCCTCAGGACAAGGACAAGGCCCGCTCGGAGATGCTCAAGAGCGAGGAGACCGGCTTCTCGCTCGACAAGCAGAACCCGGAGCTGCACCTCATCAAGGGCCGCCGCCTGCTGGCGGAGGGCAACTACGACGCGGCCGTCGAGGAGATTCGCAAGGCCATCCGCATGGACGCCTCGCGCGCCCAGTTCTACGTCGAGCTGGCCAAGGCGCTCATGGGCAAGCAGGGCGGCGAGAAGGAAGCCGCCGAGTCGCTCCAGACGGCCCTCAAGACGATGGGTGACAGCCCGAAGCTGGTGGTGATGCTGGGCAACGCGTACCGCCGTCAGGGCAAGCTGGATGAGGCCCTGGCCCAGTACCAGCGCGCGGTGAAGGACCCGAAGGCGAAGAACCCGGAGGCCCGGCTGGCCATGGGCGCCATCTACCGCGAGCGGTCCAAGTGGGACCTGGCGCAGGAGCAGTTGGAGAAGGCGAGCCAGGAGTTCCTGGGGCAGTCGGACCGCGCGGCCATGGCGCTCACCGAGCTGGGGCGCGTGTTCCAGAGCAAGGGTGACGCGGCGAAGGCGGACGAGACGTACCAGCGCGCCCTCAACGCGGACGAGGCGTACTCGCCCGCCTACTTCCACTACGCCACGTTGCTGGCGAAGGACTCGAAGCAGGGCGCCAAGGCGAAGATGCTTGCCCAGGAGTACCTGAAGCGCGACCCGAGCGGCGAGCACGCGTCCGCGGCCCGCTCGCTGGCGGGCGGCTGAAGCACCGCGGCGGCCTTCCAGGCGCCGGACAAGCGGGGCTGATGCGCGCGGGCAGTTGAACGCGCGGTCAGCCCCGTTGTCGTGGTTGCCGCCCCCTCCACCCTGACGCTATGCCGGAGGCGTTTGTCTCCCCCCGCCGCACCTGGGTGGGTGGCGGGAGTCCGGTGTCGCCCTGTGACTCACGGGGGCCAGCCGGGCGTCCGTCCGCCGGAGCCTCCCAGGGGCGCCGTGTCCTTGCCCACCCCCGGGTGGTGCCTGTATGGGGAAGGCCGTTACCGCGCCGGCAGCGTGTCTGTCGTGCCTACCTCTTGGAGTCTGTGTGAACGCGCGTGCCGAGTCCTTGCCGACAGTCGCGTCCGACCTGATCTCCCTCACCAAGCCGCGCCTCTCCACCCTGGTGCTCGTCACCGCGGCGGGCGGCATGTGGCTGGCGCCCGGCCACCTGGGCGCCGTCAACGCGCTGGTGACGCTGCTGGCCACGGCGGGAACCGTGGGCGCGGCCAATGCCCTCAACTGCTACTGGGAGCGGCACAGCGACCAGTTCATGGACCGCACCCGCAACCGGCCGCTGCCCTCCGGGCGCATGGAGCCGGCGGTGGCGCTGTGGTTCGGCATCTCCCTGGCGGCCGTGTCGCTTCCGGCGCTGGCCCTGGGCGCCAACGTGCTCACCGCCGCGCTGGGCCTGGTGGCGCTGCTGAGCTACGTGCTGGCCTACACGCCGCTGAAGGCGCGCACGTCCGCGGCCATGCTGGTGGGCGCGGTGCCCGGCGCGCTGCCTCCGCTCATGGGCTGGACGGCGGTGACCCACCAGCTGGACGCGGGGGGCTTCTCGCTCTTCGCCATCATGTTCCTGTGGCAGATGCCGCACTTCATCGCCATCGCGCTCTTCCGCAAGGAGGAGTACCGGGCGGCGGGCCTCAAGTCGGTGCCGCTGGAGCGGGGTGACGAGTCCAGCCGCGCGCAGGTGGTGCTCTACCTGGTGGCGCTGATTCCGATGACGCTCCTGCCCTTCCAGCTCCACATCGCCGGCGCGTGGTACCTGGCCGCGGCGGTGCTCCTGGGCCTGGGCTTCCTCGGCCTGGGGGCGTGGGGCTTCTTCCGGCGGCTGGGAAACACCTGGGCCCGCCAGACGTTCTTCTTCTCACTCATCTACGTCACTGGCCTGTTCGCCGCGCTGGCGCTGGACCGAGTTCCTCGCGAATAGCGTCCGGGGCGCACGGGGGACGCCCGCTCATGCCCGAAGTCCTGGTTTCCACTGCCACCTCTCAACCGCTGCTCCAGCTGGAGGGGCTCACGCGCCGCTTCAAGGGGCGCACGGCCGTGGACGGCCTGTCCCTGTCGGTGCGCCCGGGGGAGATTCTGGGCCTGCTGGGCCCCAACGGCGCGGGCAAGTCCACCACGTTCCAGGTGCTGGCCGGGCTGCTGTCGCCCGACGCGGGGCTCGTCCGCTTCGAGGGACGGGAGCTGTCGCTGAGCGACCCGTCGCTGCGCCGGCAGATGGGCATCATCTTCCAGCGCAGCAGCCTGGATGACCTGCTGACCGCGCGGGAGAACCTGCTGCTCGGCGCCCGGCTGTATGGCCTGGGCGGAGAGCGGGCCCGCGAGCGGGTGGAGGCGATGCTGTCGCTCATCGGCCTGGCCGACCGAGGCGACGAGCGGGTGTCCACGTGGTCCGGGGGCATGCGCCGGCGCCTGGAGCTGGCGCGGGCCCTGGTGCACCAGCCGCGCGTGCTGCTCATGGACGAGCCCACGCAGGGCCTGGACGAGGCGGCCTTCCGCGCCTTCTGGGCGCACCTGAAGCGGCTGCGCGACAGCGAGGGCCTCACGGTGCTGCTCACCACGCACCGCGCGGACGAGGCCGACGTCTGCGACCGGCTGGCGGTGCTGGACGCGGGCAAGCTGGTGGCGTGTGACACGCCGCGGGCGCTGGCCTCGCGCATGGGCGGAGACATCCTCTCCGTGGAGGCGCCCGAGCCGGAGGCGCTGGCGGCCGAGCTGCGCGAGCGCCTGAAGCTGGACGCGAAGGTGGTGGAGGGCCGGGTGCAGGTGGAGGCGCCGCAGGGCCACGCGCTGGTGCCCCGGCTGGTGGAGGCCTTCCCCGCCGGGCGGCTGACCTCCGTGGCGCTGCGCCGGCCCACGCTGGCGGACGTGTTCCTCCAATTGACGGGGCGCGCGCTGGGCGCGGACGTGCCCACCGCAGACCCCGCGCCGAGGAGACGTCGATGAGCGCCGAGCTGTCCGCCGCCCCCGAACCGATGAACGCCGGGGCTCCGGCCGTGTCGTCTCCGCCCGGAGCGCTCGCGCTCCAGTGGGCGACGGTGCGGGTTTTGATGATGCGCGACATCGTCCGCTTCTTCCGCCAGCCCTCCCGGGTGGTGGGGGCGCTCGCGCAGCCCGTCCTCTTCTGGTTCGTCATCGGCTCCGGCTTCGCGGGCTCCTTCCGCGTGGAGGGGGCGCAGGGCCTGGGCTACCAGCAGTTCTTCTTCCCGGGCGTCGTCACCATGGTGCTGCTGTTCAGCGCCATCTTCGCGACGATTACCGTCATCGAGGACCGCAAGGAGGGCTTCCTCCAGGCGGTGCTCGCCGGGCCGGGCTCGCGGCTGGCGGTGGTGCTGGGC
Source organism: Myxococcus sp. SDU36 (assembly GCF_030168875.1). Lineage (NCBI taxonomy): Bacteria > Pseudomonadati > Myxococcota > Myxococcia > Myxococcales > Myxococcaceae > Myxococcus > Myxococcus sp. SDU36. Next base: position 4,088,438 of record NZ_CP077414.1, on the reverse strand, counting down.
AAGTCGCTGGGCTCGTCCGCCATCGCGTTGCTGCAGGCGTCGCTGTTCCTGCTGCTGGCGCCGCTGGCGGGGGTGAGCGCGGCCACGCTGAACGTGCCATTGCTGCTGGCCGTCATGGTGCTGACGGCGCTGGCGCTGACGGGCATGGGCATGTCGCTGGCGTGGTGGGTGCGCTCCAGTGCGGGCTACCACGCGGTGATGAGCATCGCCCTGCTGCCCATGTGGGTGCTGTCCGGCGCCGTGTTCCCGCTCAAGGGCGCGGACACCTGGCTGGCCTGGGTGATGCGGCTCAACCCGATGCGCTACTCCGTGGAGGGCGTGCGGCGGGCGCTGTACGGCGCGGAGGCGTCGGTGGCGCTGGGCGCGTCGTCGTCCTCGGCGGGGCTGGAAGTGCCGGTGCTGGTGGCGTTCGCCGCGGTGTTCGTCGGGCTGGCGGCCTTCAGCGTGAGCCGCCGGGAGTAGACCGCAGCCGTTCGCGGTGTCCCGGTGGGTTGGACATGCGCTGCCCCTTTCGCTACGAGGTGGGCAGACGCATCACCTGACTTCCCGAGGAGATTGCACGATGACGCTGCGCACGCTCGGCCTGACGCTGCTGGGGACCGCGGGGCTGCTGTCCCTTTCTGCCTGCAAGAAGGAGGAGCCGGCCTCCGCGCCGCCCGTCGCCGCGCCCGCGGCGAAGAAGGAGCCGCACGCCGCCTCGCCCATCCAGGCGCCGGAAGGTGCCGCCGCCGCGCCCGGGGCTCCAGCGGGCAAGGGCGTGGTGAAGGGTACGGTGAAGTTCACCGGCACGCCGCCCGAGGCCGCCGACATCCCCGCGAGCAATGACCCGGCGTGTGAGGGCATGGCGACGAAGGATGCGTCGGTCGTGGTGAAGGACGGCAACCTCCAGAACGTGCTGGTGCGCGTGAAGGGCCAGGTGCCCGGCGCGCCTCCCGCGCCCGCCACGCCGGTGGTGGTGGACCAGTCGAAGTGCACCTACGTTCCGCGCGTGCAGGGCGCGATGGCGGGGCAGCAGGTGGCGTTCAAGAACAGCGACGGCACGCTGCACAACGTGCGCGGCATCGTGGGCACCAGGCCCGCGTTCAACGTCGCGCAGCCGCCGTCCGGCGCCCCGGTGGAGCGGCCGTTGCCCGCGGACGCGGACGTGCTGAAGCTCAAGTGTGACGTGCACCCGTGGATGTCCGCCTTCGTCGTCAGCAATGAGAATCCGTACTTCGTGACGACGGGCGCGGACGGTGCATTCGCAATCGAAGGCCTGCCCGCGGGCACGTACACGGTGGAGGCCTGGCACGAGACGCTGGGCACGAAGACGGCCGAAGTCACGGTGAAGGACGACGCGCCGGCCGAGGCCGCGTTCTCCTTCTCCACGGAGGACGCGTCCGCGCGGAAGTGACGGAAGGCGCTACGCGGCGGGGCGGCTCTCTGACTCCGGAGGGCCGTTCTTCCGCACGGTGAAGCCTACCCGTGCGCCGCCGCCGGGGCGGTTCTCCGCGAAGACGTCTCCGCCGTGGGCGTGCGCGATGCGCTGGACCAGGGCCAGCCCCAGGCCCAGGGAGCCCGCCTCGCGCGCCTCGGTGCCGTGGTCCTTCCGGTAGAAGGGCCGGAAGATGCGCTCGTCCTCGCCGGGCTGAAGCCCGGGGCCCCGGTCATCCACGCAGAAGGCCAGGTGCTCGCCTCGCTCCTGGATGCGCAGGGCCTCGGCGCCAGTGCCGTGCTTGCGCGCATTCTCCAGGAGGTTGGCCAGGGCGCGGCCCAGCAGCGTCGCGTCTCCCACGAGCCCCGCGTGCTCCACCTCCACGTCCAGCAGGGCGTTCGCCAGGCCCGCGCGCTCCAGGGCCTGCGTGGCCAGCGCCTGGCCATCGAGGACCCGCGGGGTGAGCTGGCCGAAGTCCAGCCGGGAGCTGGCCAGCAGCTCACCCACCAGCGCATCCAGCTCCACCACCTCTCGGTCCACCTGGTCCAGCGTCTTCGGGTTGCCGCCTCCGTCGCGGAGCAGCTCCGTCAGCACGCGCATCCGGGCCAGCGGGGTGCGCAGCTCATGGGACACGGCGGCGAGCAGCTCGCGCTGGTCCGCCACCTGCTTCTCGATGCGCCCCGCCATGTCATTGAAGGCATCCGCCAGCACGGCGAACTCCCCCGTGACGTGCGGCGCGATGTCCGCGCGCGAGTCCAGCCGGCCCGAGCCCAGCGCACGCGTGGCCCGCACCAGCTCATCCATGGGCCGCGCGAGCCGCCGCGCGAGCTTCCCCGCGGCCAGCCACAGCACCATGCACGACAGCACCAGGGGCAGCACCATCCGCAGGGGGCTCTTCGGACGGAAGCTGGCGTAGCACGCGCGCACCGAGCCCAGGGTGATGCCATCGCGAATCACGGGCAGGTTGAACTCGGGCCTCCGGCACGGCTCCTCGGTCCGCGCCAGCACCGCGCCGGATGCGTCCCGCAGCTCCACGCCCACCTGCAAGTCCTTCTCGATGGACGCCACCAGCGCGTCCCGCCGGGCGGGCTCGTCCCAGACCTCCTCGAAGCGGTGGCCCACGAAGGTGCGCACGCGCTCGCCTTCCTGTTTCCAGGTGCCTCCGCCCACCAGGCTCATCACCGTGGCCACCACGGCGCCGGTGGCGAGGATGGACAGGCCGAACCACATGAACAGGCGCCGGTGCAGCCGGGCGCGCACGAAGCTGCCCAGCCGGCCCATGTGCCAGTAGCGGTGCGGCGGATGCCGGTGTCCCCAGGGGCTGCAATCATGCGCGTCGCCCCACGCGCCCCAGCCGCGCTTGTGGCCCCAGGGCCCGCCGCGCTTCACGGGCCCTCCTTGGCGAACACGTAGCCCACGCCGCGCACCGTCTTGATGAGGCGGGTGCCCACGTCACCGAGCTTCTGCCGCAGATGGGAGATGTGCACGTCCACGGTGCGCTCGCCCACCACCGTGTCACTGCGGCCCGCCTCGCCCAGCAAAGCGTCGCGCGGAATGACGCGTCCGGCCCTGCGCACCAGCGCGACGAGCAAGTCGAACTCCAGGCCCGTCAACTCCACGGCGCGCTCCTCCACGCGCACCTCGCGCCCGGCCACGTCGATGGACACGCCGCCCGACTCCAGCCGGTCCGCCACCACCGAGGGCTGCGAGCGGCGGAGCACGGCCCGCAGCCGCGCCAGCAGCTCGCGGGGACTGAAGGGCTTGGGGAGGTAGTCGTCCGCGCCCAGCTCCAGGCCCACCACGCGGTCCGTTTCGTCGCCCTTCGCGGTGAGCATGATGACGGGGATGCGGCTCTTGCCGCGGATGCGCTTGCAGACCTCCAGGCCGTCCATGCCGGGCATCATCACGTCGAGCAGCACCGCGTCGAAGGCGCTGGCCTCCAGCGCCGCCAGCCCCCGGCCGCCATCCGCCGCGTGGGTGACGCTGAGGCCGTTCTGCCCGAGGTACTGCTCGAGCAGCTCGTACATCCGGGTGTCATCGTCGATGAGCAGGACGCGCGTGGACATGAACCGCCTTCTACTTCAGGGGGAGGCCGTGTGGATGGACACGCGGGTCGCCGGCGGGGGAGTCACCCCTCGCTGGCCGGAAGGCTCCCACCTGCCGTGGGGGCTCCAGCCGTGCTCCCAGGCGCCGTGGTGACAGTGGCGCAGGTGATGGCGGTGGCGGGCCACGCTGGCGAAGCCGGAGGCATAGCCTCCGACGGTGCCCAGGGCGAGCAGGACGATAAGCAGACGGCGGCGCATGGAATCGCTCCTTCAAGGACGACGAAGAGGGGTGTCGGTTCGGGGCTCACACGCCACGCGCGTCATCGCGTCCCCAGGGGCTGTCCCCGTGGCGATGGCCGCCGCCGTGGCCGAAGGCGCCGCCTCGCCAGCCGCCGTGGCCGCAGCAGCGGCGATGCCAGCCGCCAGGGCCTCCGTGCCAGCCATGGGCGGAGCCGAAGCCGTGCTCGAGGAGGTCCGCGAGCTCGCGGCGCTGCCGCGAGTCCAGCGCTTCATGGACCTGGGCGAGCGAGCCCTGCACCGTGCGGCGCACGTTGTCGATGGCGACATCGTGGCGGGCGAAGAGCTCACGCAGCGCGGCGCCGTCGAAGTGCTCACCGCGCAGCGCGGTGGCCAGGGCGGTGCGGCTGGGGCCTACCTCGTCACGCGCCTTGGCGAAGGACTCCAGGACCTCGTCGGCGGCCTTGAGGAGGACCTTCTCCTGGCCGGGCGACGTGTCCAGCCGCTCGAAGAGCCAGCGGAGGCGACCGCGTGAGCTCCAGCGGCCTCCGCGGTGGTGCCCGTGGCGCCCGCCACGGACCGTGTAGATGAGCCCGGCGAGGCAGGCGGTTCCGAAGAAAAACCCGAACATGGTTCCACGCTCCCAATGTGGCCGTCCCCTGAGGGGTCGGCGCTGGTGGTGACGAGCGGGAAGGTAGAGGGCGGGTATGAAGGCCACGCCCGCGCGCGGTGAAGAAGTGTGAAGGCGGCCTCAGGGGAAGGGTGGGGGAGTGAGGGGACGACGACGGCTCGCGGCCCTGGCGGGATGCGCGGGGGCGCGTGGAGTGTCGGCTGGCGGACGGCTGCCCGCCCGGAAGGCGGTTGCCCGGTGGACAGGAGGCGCCAGGAAGTCTGTCGTTAGGAGGCCGGGGCGGCGTCCGCTCCGCACACGTCGATCGGGCAGCCCTTGGCGGCGGCCTCGAAGCAGAAGGAAGAAGGTCACATGGCAATCGGTACCGTGAAGTGGTTCAACGACGCCAAGGGGTTCGGCTTCATCGCGCAGGACAACGGTGAGGACGTGTTCTGCCACCACTCCGCCATCAACATGGATGGCTTCCGCACCCTCCAGGAGGGGCAGCAGGTGGAGTTCGAGGTCACGCGTGGCCCCAAGGGCCTGCAGGCGCAGAACGTCCGCGCCGTCTGAAGCACCCGCAGGCCACCCTGGAGTGTGCCCGAGGCCCGGTCTCCCAGCAGGGAGGCGGGGCCTTCGCATGTCTGGCCCCTGGTGCGCCGGGCTGGCGGTCCGTGCTGGGTGCTCGTCGGCACCTGGAGGCCTTCCTTACCTTCTCGGCAGACGCGCGGCACATCCGCCGCCATCCAACGGAGACGAAGGCATGGGCGACACCAGCGTGAAGAAGGTGGAGAGTCGGCACTCTCCCAAGGGCGAGATGGGGCAGAAGTACCTGGCGTCTGGCGTCCGCCTGGCGATGCGGCTGTGGGAGGACGAACCGCCTGGAGAGCCGGCGCCCGCCACCATGAGGGACTACGAAACGGTGGGCTTCGTCCTGAAGGGCCGCGCGGAGCTGCACCTCGAGGGACAGGTCATCCTGCTCAACCCGGGTGACTCGTGGTTGGTGCCGCGTGGCTCCAGCCACACGTACAAGGTGCTGGAGACCTTCTCCGCCGTGGAAGCCACGAGTCCGCCCGCGGCCGTGCACGGCCGGGATGAAGGGAAGGACGCGGGGACGAAACCGCCCGCGAAGGCGTGAGGTGCGTTTCAAGGCTCGGCGCGTTCATCTGTGGGCGCTGGTGCTCATTCCGCCTGCGTTGGGTTCGGGGCCTTCTGGACGGTGCAGGCGTATCTGGACGCGTGTCCTGCTTCGGGCCGGCAGACCAGCAGCGGTGACGTCGGTGCGTTCTCTGGGAGAGGGCGCCGGGTGCCGGTGAAGGTGCAACGGGCCTGGTCGGGGGTTCGCCAATGGCACTGGTCCGCGGAGAGCGCTTCTGGTGGCTCCCACTTCGACACGCACTTCTTGTTTTCTGCGCACGGCTCGCTGGACACGGACTCGCGCTGGACCACGGCGGGAATGAAAGGGAGCTTCCCCGTGGTGAGCCAGACCCACTCCGCATCATCCAGTGAGGGCATCGGACGGGTGCGGGAGCAGCGCCAGATCAACCTGGGGTCCTTGGGTTCTGCGTAGATGAGATACACCGCGTCGCCCTGGTACCGGACACGGCAATCGCCACCGCCACCCTGGGGGAGCTTGAACTTCTCGCCCGTGACGACGGGGCCCTTGATGACCTCCAGGACCTCGACGTCCACCGTTCCCAGGTAGGGACCCCTGGGGACCGGAATGACGCGAGCCCGGTAGATGGCGCTCGCGCGCTCACGCGCCACCTTGAGGTCATGGTGAAGGTTACCCCCGCCCGCGACGCAAACACATGCCTCCGCTGTCGTCGGCCACAGGCAGAGCGCGATTGCCGCGACGAGTATCGTGGAGAGGGCTCTCATGACCGTCAGTCTACCGATGTCTGCCGTTGCCGGAAGCACGTTGCGCGGTCTTCAAGGGGCAACCGAGGCCACTCCAAGGAGAAGCGCGAGTCGAGGCCTCATTCCAGGCAGCCTATCAAATCGGGTTCAGCGGATCTTCCAGGTGACCTGACCCAGACAATGGGCGCATCCGCATTCCCCGATGCCATGCGAGCCGTTCAGACACGTTGGGGCTCGCCAGAGGCCCGCTCGAAGGACGCGGTGGCGAACCCCAGCTCTACTTCCGCCCGCCAGACCACGCCATGTTCATGTACTTCGTCCCGCCGTCCAGTTCATCCAGCATCTGGTCGAGCCGCTTCTGCCGCGTCGCCTCGAGCCTGGCCCGCGCAATCCATCCGAGATAGTCGTTCTGCTGGTACGGAGGCCTCGCTTTGTAGGCCTCCATGAGCCCGCGCTTCACCAGCGCTGCCCGGACACTCGCGGGCATCGGCTGGATGGCGCGCTTGAGCGTCGGGTGCTTCGTGGTGGCCATGGTCATGTCTCCCCGTGAATCACCGAGCCCCCAGCTTCACCGGTGCCAGGCGCTCGAACATGAGCGAGGGCTCTCCCTTGTAGCTCCCCTGTCCCGTCTGCCGGAAGCCGCACTTGCCGGCGACGCGGATGGACGCCGCATTCTCGGGCGCGATGATGCACACCACGCGCTCAGGGCTGAGCCGGGCATCCGCCCAGGCCAGGGCCGCGCGGACCGCCTCGGTGGCGTACCCCTTGCCATGGAACCCGGGGGCGAGCACCCAGCCTGCCTCGGGCCCGGCGCCCAGGGGCGGCTGCATGTCGCGGTGGAAGTCGCCCAGGCCCACCTCGCCCACGAGGCGACCCGTCGCCTTCTCACGCACCACCCAGAAGCCAAAGCCCAGCAGGTCCCAATGGCCCACGTAACGCAGGAGCCGCGACCACATCTCTTCGCGTGTGGACGGCTTGCCGCTGATGTAGCGCACCACCGCGGAGTCACTCCACATCGCGAGGCACTCCTCGTAGTCCTCGAGGCTGTGACCCTTCATCACGAGGCGCTCGGTCTCAACGGTGGGGATGGTCGCTGCGGGCACGGATGCTCCTCCTGGGGGCTGGTGCCGCGCCTTCCACACGATGTGGTGGCGCGACGTTGGAACGCTCGGCTGATTTCCGGATGGGCATGTTCGCTGGAGGCCGCCAGCGTCAGGCCCGCTGTCGCGGCACTCTGCACGCGGCATGGCCCATGATGACGTCGCCGTCGACGGTGCTCGTCGGCGTCGGCGCCCAGCCGGATGCAAGCCGGGCGTCGAGGAGTTCATCTGCGCTGGGTCGGTGGTCCCACACGGAGACCGAAGTGACTCCGCCCAGTCAAGTCGTGTCGAAGACCAGGTAGCTGCCTTCCATCCACGGCATCACCACGTCGTGGGTGAACTCGTCCTGGACGATGACCTCCGTGACATCGCGCGGCGGTGAGCTCGCGAAGCCCCAGCGCACCACGTCCTGGAGCAGCGTGAGGGACGCCAGCTCCTTTTCCAGGGCGGAGCGCGCTTCCTGGGGCAGCGAAGTCCGGTCGGTCAGCGGAACCATGGTGTCAGCCTACCTCGGAATCGAAGCGTCGGGACGTCACACCGGGGCGGTCGCGGCGCATGATAAAGCGGTTTTTCTAGTTTTGCATGAAATGACGTCTCCATGCTGTCACACTCGGCGTCCCTCTCAACGGAAGGTGAGTCATGCGCTGGAGTCTCCGCACCCTGACGGAAGCCCTGTGCTTCCTATCCTTGTCACTCGCTGTTCCCGCCCAGGCGCAAGCGACCAACGTCGCCCTTGGAAAGCCTTCATCGGCGTCTTCGATACACGCCATCGGCTATCCCACGCAGTTTGGGCCGGAGAAGGCCTTCAACGGCATCATCAACACGTCGGACCGTTGGTCCTCGGCGGTCTCGCCCCTTCCCTCGAATCCTGAGTGGATTGAGGTGGACCTTCAGGCCGTGCATGGCGTGCAGAGCATCACCCTGTACGTCAGCCGGGATAGCAATTACGGGCGGATGGTCGACTTCGACGTGATGTCCCGGACGAGCAACACCGCGAGCCATCAGGTCGTCCCGGGTGGCGCCATCACCGGGAACACCGAGAACGTCCGGACGCTCACCTTCGCGCAACCCGTGAATGCCCGGTACGTGCGGCTTCAGTGCAAGCTCGCGATGAATGACAACCTGTGCCGCGTCCGTGAGATTCAGGTCTTCGGCTCCGTGCTCTCGAACCAGCCTCCCTGGGTCTTCGCGGGCAACGAAACGACCATTGCGCTGCCCGCCAGCTCGGTGCCGCTCCAGGGCTCGGCCAGCGATGGCGATGGCACCGTCACCCACTACCTCTGGGACCAGGTCTCGGGGCCGTCTCCGGCCACGCTGACGGGCGCCACCTCGCCCTCGGCCACCGCCAGCAACCTGGTCGCGGGGGTGTACGTCTTCCGGCTCACCGCCACGGACAATCAGGGGGCGACCGGCTCGGACATCGTGCGCGTCATCGTTCACCCGGAGAGCGCGCCACCGGACCCGCGCGCGGGGAAGCTGCACGTGTGGAATCGCGGCGGGCGTTATGACACCGCCGTCTTCCTGCCCAAGGACTACGGCACCAGGCCCGGCAAGAAGTATCCCCTCGTGCTCTCCCTGCATGGCCGAGGCGGCTCCACGCTCAACGGAGACCACACCCAGGTGGGCGCGAATCCAGAGGGCTTCATCCGGCAGCTCACGCCCGGCAAGCCGCTGGTCGACACGTTCCCTGGCGTCGTCATCGCGCCCAACGGCCCTCGCGTGGGCGCCCCGCTGGACACCTGGTGGCAGGTGGACGCCACGCACACCCTCGTCCAGCAGGCGCTGAGCGAGTACGAAATCGACCCGGACCGGGTGACGATGACGGGCTTGTCCTCGGGCGGGAGCGGAGTGAATGATCAGATGAAGAAGTATCGCTCGACGTATGCCGGGGGGATGCCCATTGCCTACTTCCCGCCCACGCCCGCGGACGTGTGCGAGCTCGATGACTTCCCCATGTGGGCCTCTGGCAATGCGGACGATGGCACCTTCTCCGTCCACCGGTGGACCAATGCCACCACGGGGTTCCAGACGCTGCTGCGGCAGTGCCCTGGTTACAGCGGCGAGTTCCTCCTCACCGTGAATCCCAGCGGCGGGCACAGCGGCTGGGATTCGTTCTGGAGCCGCTCCGACGCGCAGAACTGGCTCGTGAGCCAGCAGCGCAAGGCGCCTTGACGCGGCCGTGAGCGGGGCTCAGAACTGCACGGTCGCGGTGTAGGCGAAGTGGTCGGAGCCGTACTTCTCCAGGCGCTCGGCGGGGCCGGTGCCGATGCCCAGGCTGACGTATATCTGGTCAATGGGCACGCCAGCGACGCCCGCCGTGCGCAGGTGATTCATCCCGGGGATGTCCTGCGACAGCTGGCGGTTGAAGTCTCCCAGCAGGACGACTGGGAGGCCTCGGCCGCGGAGCTCGGCGACGACCTCGCGCACCACGGTGTTGTGGGTGCGCCAGCGCTCCTGACGGTCCGGATGACTGCCGTTCCACGCGCCGGAGATGTAGTGGGTGTTGATGAACGCCAGCTTCGCTCCGGTCGTCTTGTGCTTCAGGACGACCCAGTTCACGAAGCGCGCGGGCGTCTCCCCCGCCGAACCTCCGTGCGTCATCCGAGAGCCATCACCCGTCTTCTCGAACTTGTTCTTGCGCCAGGAGATGGCGATGGAGTTCCGCGCGGCCACCCGCTCCGCGCCCGGCCGGAAGTGGCTGTAGTTCTCGAGCGTCTCGAGCTTGTTGTGCGCTACCGCGTTCTCCACCTCCTGCCAGCCGATGATGTCCGCCAGCGGCCTGAAGGTCGCCTGCCCACGCAGGGTGTTGTGGGTCGCGACGGTGACGGTCGTGGCCGCGAGCGCCTCCGTCTCGGACGCGTTGTCGGGGAGAATCCCCAGGGTGACCAACAGGCCGAGAACCGCCGACGACAAGAGCTTGAGCATGCTTCCCTCGAATCGGGCGCCGGGTGAGTCCCGACGAACCGAGGGAAGTTAGCAAGTCGTGTAATTCATTGAAATGTCGTGACATCGCGCCAAGGAGGCGTCAGTCCCGCTCCATCAACGCGCGCAGCACGCGCTCTGCCGTGGCGGGGAGCTGTCGGACCTGCGCTCCGGTGGCATGCCGGATGGCGTTGCAGATGGCGGGGGCCACGCCCACCAGGCCCACCTCGCCAACGCCTTTGGCTCCGAACGGCCCTGGACCGAAGGGTTGCTCCAGCAGCACGGCGTGGAGGGCCACGGGCACGTCCAGCACGCCGGGGACCTTGTAGTCCCCCATGGTGGGATTGACGAGCTGGCCCTCGTTCCACACCAGCTCCTCGGTCAACGCGTAGCCCAGGCCCTGGACGAAGCCACCCTGGACCTGTCCCTCCGTCGCCGCGGGGTTGATGACCCGGCCCACGTCGTGGACGCTCCACGCCTCCAGCACCTCGACGTGGCCTGTCAGTTCGTCCACCTCGACCTCGGCCACCTGCGCCGCGAACACGAAGAAGCCGTTGCCCATGAAGGGCAGCCCTTCGACCTGGGTCCGGTTCGTGTCGAGCTGCCACGCGGGATACAGGTAGCGGGCGGACGCGATGATGGGCCCGCCTTCGACGTAGAGCGCGCGCCCGGCGATGGCGGCGAAGGAGACCGACGTTCCGGGCTCGTCCCGGACGCCGACGAAGCCGCCGGGCCTCAGCTCCAAGCGCGGCACCGGACGCTGGAGCAGCGCGCTGGCGTGCGCGAAGAGCTGCGCACGCACCTGCTCGCAGGCCTGGGTGATGACGCGGCCCACGGTGAAGGTCGTCCGCGTGCCCCCGCTGCACCAGTCATACGGAGACGTGTCCGTGTCCGGGCGGCTGAAGTTGAGCTGCTCCATGGACAGCCCCAGCGCGCCCGCCGCGACCTGCGTGAGGGCCACGTCGGAGCCCTGGCCCGTGTCCACCGCACCGGTGTTCACGGTGACGGTGCCGTCCTCGTTGAGCCGAACGGTGGCGCTCGAGCCCAGCAGGCCAGACACATGGCTCACCGCCGCCACGCCGATGCCCCGCTGCTTTCCAGGGGCCGTGGGTGTCCGCTCCCGCCGTCGGGCCCAGTCCGAGACGTCCCGGGCCCGCTCCAGACAGGCCCGCAGCGTCCCGCTCTCCACCGGCGCGCCGCCCAGCCACTTCTCGCCCGTCTCCAGTGCGTTGCGGAGCCGTAGCGCGATGGGGTCCATCCCCAAGGCCTCGGCGAGCCGGTCCACCTGCACTTCACTGGCGAAGTGGATCTGCGGATTGCCGAAGCCGCGGAACGCTCCTGCGCGGAGCTTGTTGGTGTAGACGCACCAGCACTCCACGTCGACATGGGGAATCCGGTACGGCCCGCGCGCGAAGTAGCTGCCGATGTTCGCCACGAAGGGGCCGTCATCCGCGTAGGCCCCGGTGTCGAAGTGGATCCGCACCTGCCGGGCGAGGATGCGGCCGTCCCGCGTTGCCCCCGTGCGCATGAAGATGCGGGCGCCATGGCGCGAGCGCATCATCTTCATGTCGTCCGTGCGTGAGAAGGTCAGCCGGACCGGTGCGCCAGCCGCCATCGCCAGCGCCGCGGTGATGGGCTGGTTGGTGGATTCCACCTTGCCGCCGAACGCGCCTCCCACGCGCGGCACCAGCACGCGCACGCGGGACATGGGCATGCCCAGCGCCTCCGCGGTGACGGCCTGGACCCGGAACCCGGACTGGGTGGACGTGTGGAGGGTGATTTTCCCACTGTCGGGGTCCACCTCCGCGAGCGTCGAGCACGGCTCCAGGTAGATGTGCTGCTGCGCGGGCGTCTCGTACACGTCCTCGACGACGACGTGACACCGCGCCCACACCGAGTCCGGCGTGCCCTCGACCAGCCGGATGTACGACGCGGCGTTGGGATGACCGGGGCCTCGCGGCGCATGCAGCACGGGCGCGTCCGGGCGCAGCGCTTCCTCCGCGTCGAACACGGCGGGAAGGACCTCGTACTGGATGTCGATGAGCCCGAGCGCCCTGCGCGCCGTCGGGAGGTCGACCGCGGCGACGGCGGCCACGGGCTCGCCTGCGTAGCGCACCTTGCCTCGCGCGAGCACTGGCTGGTCCTTGATGGCGGGCCCGATGTCGTGAGCAGGCAGGTCCTCCGCCGTGAGCACGGCGCGCACGCCCGGCAAGGCCCGCGCGCGCGAGGTGTCATAGGACAGGATGCGCGCGTGGGGATGCGGGCTGCCCAGCAGGGCGCCATGCAGCATGCCGGGGACGCACAGGTCCTCCGTGTAGACAGCGCGCCCCGTCACCTTCTCGCGTGCATCCGGCTTCGGTACGGATTGTCCCAGGACTTCGCCCACGGGGCGCGGCGCTGGCTCCGGCCTGACGTCGTCGCTCACGGCCGACCTCCCACCGAGGCAATCGCCTCCACGACGCGCGTGTAGCCGGAGCACCGGCAGACGTTGCTGCCGAGCGCCTGGCGGACCTCGTCCACGGATGGGGACGGGTTCAGCTCCAGCAGCGCCTTCGCGGCCAGGACGATGCCAGACATGCAGAAGCCGCACTGCACCGCGCCGTGCCGGACCAGCGCCTGCTGAACGGGGTGGAGCTCAGGGCCGTTCCTGACGCCCTCGATGGTGGTGATGGCGCGGCCGGGCAGCGTCACCGCGAGCGACAGGCAGGAGAGCACGGGCAGGCCTTCCACCAGCACGGTGCAGGCACCACAGCTCCCCTCGTCACATCCGCGCCGGGTTCCCGTGGCGCGGACGTCCTCGCGCAGCACGTCCAGCAAGGTTCGTTCTGGGGAGAGGGTGAGCGCGTGCTCCGCGCCGTTGATGGTGAGTGAGATGGAGACCGTTTCAGACATGGGCGCGCTCCCGGGCCTGCGAGAGGGCGCGGCCGAGCAGACGCGGAATCAACATGCGCCGGTACTCCGCCGAGCCGCGAACATCGTCGATGGGCGCCGCGGCCTGGGCGAGCAGGCCTCCCGCAGCGGCCACGTCCTCCGCCTCCAGCCGCGTCCCGATGAGCCGCTGGTCCGCTGCGTCAAGGTGGAGCGGCACGGGCGCGCAGGAGCCCACGACCACGCGCACCTGCTGGCACGTGTCGCCCTCCATGTCGAGCACCAGCGAAACAGACACCGTGGGGTAGTCGGCGGCCACGCGGCTGAAGCGCAGGTGGTGCCCCACGGCTCCGGTCGCGCCTCGTGGGAGGAAGACGCGGGTGACGAACTCACCCCGTTGCAGGGCCGTGCGGTGGCTGTCCACGAACAGTGACTCAACGGGCACGGCTCGCCGGCCATGGGCGCCCGCGACCTCCGCGAGCGCCGAGGCCGCGACCAGCGCCACGGGCAGCTCCGTCCGTGGGTCTGCCAGCCCGATGGAGCCGCCCAGGGTGGCCATGTTGCGGATGGCCGGATGCGCGAGCTGCCGCGCCGCGCCGCGCACGACCTCCATGGCCCCGTCCAGCCGCGTGTCGGCCGCGACCGTTCGGTGGGTGCACATGGCGCCCAGCCAGATGCCGTCCGAGGCCTCGGTGATGGTGAACAGCTCTGGAATGCGGTGGAGGCTGACCAGCATTCCGGGGGCGATGCGACCCGCGTTCATCATCGCCACCAGCGAGGCCCCGCCCGCGAGACATCGGGCATCCTCATGCGCGTTGAGGGCCAACAGCGCGGCCTCGACGGACTCTGGCTCCGCGTATCTCATTGCGTCACCCCCCAGGTCTCTTCACCGGGAGTCTAGCAAGGAACGCAGACGCCCGCCCGCCCGGTCGGGCAATCACTCTCGGCGCCTCCTCATCGGCTGGGCGCTGCCCGTGCGGGGAAGCGCGTCAGCTCGCTCTCAGGAAGTCACCCAGGCGCCCCGCAAGCCATTGCCGGAAGGCGTCCGTCGTTGGCGGACAATGGTGACAGTCCTTGATGAGTTCTTGGTAGGCGAGCGTGGGAAAGAGCACCCGCGCGCGGGTGAGCAGCTTCTCTCCGGGGAAGCTCACATCCCCATCTCCGGCCATGACGAGCGTGGGGGCCTTCAACCTCTCGAGTTCCTCCGGCTTCGCGAGCGCGGGCACCCGCATGTCCATGTTGCATGCGCGGACGGCGTCGCCGAGGAACGGCGCCCAGTCGTCATCCGTGGTCGTCAGCAGGTGTCGGACAAACGCCTTCAGGCGCCGCTCTGATGGGGACATCCGATAGAGCATCATCGGGAGGGCCACCTTCGTGAGCCCGTCCCAGTGAGAGCCATTCACCACGCCCGCGGGGAAGAGCAGGGCGAGCCTGTCGATGCGCTCGGGCGCGATGGCCGCGAGCCGGATGGACACGAAGCCGCCCCAGCTCACACCCACCACATGGGGACGTTGGAGCGCCAAACCATCCAGGACGTCTCGGAGCCACTCGCCATAGTCATTGTTCGCGACCGAGGGCCGCACATCCGCGCTCTTCACCGACTGGCCGACGACGTCCACCGCGTGAAGCCGGAATCGCTTCAGGAGGGGTGCCAGCTCGTGGAGCACGTGCGCGGAGCTCGCGAGCGCGCCGTGGAGGACGACCACGTTGGGCGCGGCCTCTGGACCGCCCACCAGCACATGCGTGTCACCGACGCGGGTCTGCACCGTCCGGCTCTCCGTGGGGACCCGCAGGCGCCCCCGGAAATGGTCGTGCCACCGGGAGAGTATGGCCTTCGCCTGCTCACCCTTGAATGCCGATTTCATCGGGTCATCATCGCAGGTGCTGTCCTGAAGTCTGCAAGCAGTTGCACAGGTGCGCACCCCTGCGCGCGGCTTCAGGGGCACCGTTGGAGGACTGCCCCCCGCGGGACCACGTCACGTCGGAGCGCGCCCCCTCGGGAATCCCTGGCCGAGCCCGTGTGCGCGGTGTGGAGCGGGTGCGCTGCGCACCCGCTGCTCGTCCAGAGGGAAGGACCACGATGGCGACAAGGACTCGCGTGAGGGCGGAAGGCACTGCGAAGCGGCGGTGGCACCCGCGTAGCGGACGCGCCACGACGCCACTGTCAGGAGCGGACCCGCCCAGGCTCCCGTCCTCAGAGGGAAGGGGGCTGCGCACCGCTCTTGCAGTGACAGCGCGGCTCACCGGTGAAGGAGGTTCCCATGCGATGGATGCGCACGTTGACGTTGGGTGTGGTGGCGATGTCGGGCGGCTGTTCCGAGAGCAAGGTGGAGGAGGACCTGGACATCGTCCTGAGTGGGCGGCTCGTTGACGAGGCTGGCGCGCCGCTCTCGGACACGCAGTTGAAGCTCTACCGCAGCGCGAACTCCTCGTGCGCGTTCGCTGCCTTCTCGGCGAGCTGGAGGTCGGTGAAGACCCGCGCCGATGGCACCTTCGAGCTCGACCTGCTGGGGGCGGATACCCGCAACGGGAGCATCGCGCGTTGCTTCGTGGCCCGCTCGCCCGAGCAGTCCCAGGGCAGGAGCGTTTCGGCCTTCTTCCTCATCCAGCAGGCGGAGGTCGCGCTGCCCGTCTTCCAGGAGTGGACCGGCACGCTGGCGGCCACCGCGGAGGCGCAGGGGGTGAGCGTGGGCTTCAGTCCGCTGTCCGCCACCCACGGTGCCGGGAGCGATGAACACGTGCTGTACCTCCACCCGTCGGGCGCCAGGGAGGCCTGGCAGGTGCTCAAGGTCTCCTCGCCGGTCCTCCTGAGCGACTACGTCCTCGAGGACGCGGAGGGGCTCAAGGCCTCCATCACGACCGCGCGCGAGGCGAATGCGGGGGGCGTGACGGTCGGCATCACCTATTCCAGTGATGACGTTGTCCTGCCTCGCCGTGCCCTCGTCCCAGCAAGCCGTGGCGCGGCGTGCACCTACGTGAACGCCGAGACGCCCTGTCCCATCACCAACGGCGACCTCGGTGAGCTGGTGCTCTTCCAGGAGGGAGTCCGGGAGGTCGCCGTGCAGCTCTCGCGGCCGGTGGTTCCGCGCAAGGCCGTGCTGCGCAACTTCGGGGTGTCGGGCACCATGAGCGAGCTGGTGCTGGAGGGAAGCGCGGACGGCGCCGAGTGGATGCCCCTGGCCAACCTGCTCGACGGCGCCGGGGTGCAGTCCTTCATGGAAGTGGACCTCACGGGCACGACACCTGTGTCGCAGGTCCGTGTGCGGGCAACTCCGCAAGAGACGACGGGAGCGTTGCGCTCGCTGGGGCAGCTCTCACTCTTCGAATAGCCAGACGCTCGTCGCGATGACGGAGACCTGCACCAGTCCGGATGTCAGTCATGCAAGGCGAGGACCGCCCGGGCCGCTTTCCCCGGAGTACCGCGCTCGTGGGCGGACCTTGCCTCCACGCAGCAACCATCTCCCGTCTCGATGAGGGAATCAGGGCGTCAGGCCGCTTGAGTCATGGCCCCCATGCTCGTGGGAGGCCTTTCTCGCGAGGTCCACGATGCCGTCCGTGTTGCGTCCATCCCTGGTGCTGCTCTCCTCCTGCGTCCTGTTGCTGTCCACGCTCTCCGCCTGCGATGACGCTGACTCCACTCCTGATGCAGGCCCCTGGCTTCCCGAGGACTCGGGGACGACCGACTCCGGCACTCCCGATGCGGGCGCGGAGGCGCCGTGGGATGGCGGCTACACCGTGCTGGAGGAACACGGTGACTGGATTGACCGGGGCCGCTTCTCGCCATGCGAGTTCAATCAGCAAGGAGACCCCACCACCCTCCGGTGTGATGACCTGTCGCGCTACGACCTCTCAGAGTGCTCACCGGAGGCGCTCGCCCAGGTGGCGCCGCACGGCGTCTACCTGGTGGACATGCGAGGTGAGCGCCTGCTGGCTGACGGAGGGACCCAGATTGTCCCCGACTTCACCAGCTACCAGCTCTTCTCCGACGGAGGGACGGACACGCTCAACGGCCAGCCGCTGCTGACGCGGAGCACGGACGGCGGGAGCTTCTTCGTCGTTGGCAGCCGCACCAGTCCGTTCAACGGGGCCGTCACTGTCACCGCGCTCGCCGGCTGTCAGGTGCCCTCACCCGGCATCATCACGGGCTGCTACGCCCGTTGCACCAACGGCAGGTTCAGCCGGGCCGGCACCTTTGAAGCCCAGCGCATGCCCTCGCAGCGAGGCGAGGGCGAGTCCTCCGGCGGGCTGCGCCTCATCTCCGAGTCCCCCGTCGCACTGGGGGATGCCGTGGACGTCTATGTCACGAAGAACCACGCCTACGTCGTCTCCATCAATGACTTCGCTGGCACCAAGAACGGCGGGCTCACCGTCTTCGACGTGAGTGACAGGGCGCACCCCCTCTTCAAGGTTTCCATCAGCCTGCCGGGGGACTCGAGCTGGAACGGGGTGTGGGCCAAGGAAGATGCCCTCTACATCGCCGGCAACAGCGCGGGCGTCGTCGTCTATGACATCTCCAACCCCTCACAGCCGGAGTACGTGCGCCACCTGCCCGCGGGGCAGTACGGGGCGCACACCGTGCTGGTGGATGGAAACCGGCTCTATGCCATGTCGCCCGGCGAGGTGACCTTCGTGCATGACGTCACCTCGCCGCTGGAGCCCGTGCTGCGCCAGCGCATCACCGTGCCGTCCGAGTTCTCCGTGGGGGGCGCACACGACGCCTTCGCCTACGAGGGCCGGCTCTACGTCAGCAACGCCTTTGGTGGTTACTCCATCATGGACGTCAGCGACCTCGACAACGTGCGGCACCTGGGTCAGTACGTGCACGGCTTCAACGCCTACGCGCACCACAGCGCCGTGGGCACCTTCGCCGGGCGCACCATCGCCTTCGAGGGCACTGAATTCAACGGCGCCCACCTGCGCGTGTTGGACGTCACGGACCCGGCGAACATCGCCAAGATTGGCGAGTTCCGTCTCAGCCCCGTCACGTCCATCCACAACCTGATTCTGAAGGGCCACCTGCTCTACATCGCCTGGTACCACGAGGGCGTGCGCGTGCTGGATGTGTCCAACCCCACGAAGCCGCGCCAGGTGGCGCACTACAACACCTTCCGAGAGAGCGACCCCGGCCGCACGGACAACCTTTTCGAGGGCACCTTCGGCATCCGAGTGCCCGGCGACGGGTACGTGTACGCCGCCGACTCCGTGCGCGGCCTGCTCATCCTCAACGAACTCTGAGCGGCGGTGCCGCACGCCGAGCGGGGAAACAGCAGGGGGGGGAGGGCGAGGCGCCTCCTGCTGTTGCCCTGTCGCTGGAGCGGCTGCGTGGGGCTGCCGCGCCTCAGCGGCCCGCGGCCCTGGCGCGCTTCGACTTCGGCGCTCCGCTGGGGCCGTGAAGCAGTCACGGCGAGCCCGGCGCCCAGGCCCACCAAGAGGACTCCCGCGCCGAGCGCGGTACGACGAGATGGCATTCAACCTGGCATCCGACTCAAGACAGGCCGCCGCGTGCCTTCCCGGCCGTCTTCTGGACAGGGGCCGTGGACCGGGGCAGAGGTGTGCATACCGATGGCCTCCCGTCCGCCCTCCGCCCGTGGCTCCTCCCCCCGGACGCAGAAGACGAAGCAGCTCCCCGCCGGCGCCCGGCGCGCCGTGGGGAAGGCTCCCAGTCCGGGCTGGGGCCGCTGGCTGTTTGTCGGGTGGCTGCTGTTCGTCGTCTGGCTCAGCGTGGAGTACGCGCGGCTGCCCGACGTCCGCGCGCTGCGGACGCAGAACCCGCGCACCACCGCGCTCATCACGCAGCGGGCCGAGGAGGCGCTGGCGGCGGGGAAGGAGCCCCGCGTGCGCCATGCCTGGGTGCCGCTGGGGGCGGTGGCGCCGCACGCGGTGGACGCCGTGCTGAGCTCCGAGGACGCGCGCTTCTACAAGCACGAGGGTGTGGATTGGATAGAGGTGGAGAACGCCCTCGAGCAGTCCGTGCGAAAGGCACGCCTGGGTCGCGGCGCGTCCACGCTCACCCAGCAACTGGCCAAGAACCTCTACCTCTCCACGGACCGCAGCCTGCTGCGCAAGGCCAAGGAGTTGCTGCTCGCCCGCCAGTTGGAAACCCATCTGTCCAAGCAGCACATCCTTACGTTGTATGTGAATGTGGTGGAGTGGGGAGAGGGCGTGTATGGCATCGAGGCCGCGGCGCGCGAGCACTTCGGCACCTCGGCGCGGGCGCTCACGGTGGCACAGGGCGCGATGCTCGCGGGCATGTTGCCCGCTCCACGGCGCTGGTTGCCCGCCCAGAAGCCCGAGACCCTGCGTATCCGGGCTGGCGCCATCATCGGGAGGCTGGAGCGCGAGGGCCGCATCACCGCGGCGCAAGCCCGCGAGGCCCAGGCCGAGCTCTCGCGCTTCTTCGGCGAGACGTCCGTGCCCGGCTCCGTGGTGGAGGCCATTTCCCGACTGTCCTCGGAGAGCTGAGCCGCGGGCCCCCTGGCTCTGATAGAGGGGCGAGGCTGTCAAACCTCTCTCTGGAGTCTTCGCATGTCCCGGATTTCTCGTCACGCGCTCGTGCTCGCCCTGCTGCTGACTTCCACCTCCGCCCTCGCGGGAGCGCAGTGGGTGCAGGCGCGGACGGTGCTCAACACGTGTGGCTACTTCAGCACCTCGCAGGCGGAAGTCACCCTCACGTACCGCAATGATGACCTGCCTTGGGGAACCCGCGTGTTCCTCATCTACGGCTGGGGCGGAACCTCCGGCAGCCCCAGCACGTTCGACTGGGCTCCGGCGCCGCAGACGGTCGAAGTCCCGGCCGTGGCGCCGTACCACTGGGGCACGAAGGTGACGGGCGTCATCCGGGCGCGGTCGTCCACGCAGTACACGAGCATCAACTACGTCTGGAAGGTGGTCCTCCCGGATGGCCATGAGTTCTACGAGAAGGGCAATGACTCCACCTACGGCTACTACGCCGCGGACTTCTCGCAGGTGCCAATGCCTTGCACGAACATCTCCGGGAGCTTCATCGGTACCCCGACGCCGCTGACCATCACCACGGTCGTCAAGGACTGACGGCGCTCCGAAGGCTGCACCCGGCGCCGCAGGCAGGAGGGCTCCCTGCCCGCGGCCGTCTCTCAGCGCCGCGGACCGGGCCCCCGCGCGCCGCTGACGTCGACCCGGGTCACTCGGGCCGTCTTTTCCAGGTTGAGGTCGAGCACGTCGCTGATCGCCGTCATCTCGGCTCCAGTGCACGGGTCCAGGCGCCGGTAGGGGCTACGACGGGCGCTTTAAGTGATAGCGTGCCCGCCACCATGTCGAATCTGGACGAAATGCAGTCCGTGCTGCACCGCGACGTCGGTGCCATGCCGCCGTCCCTGAAGGGTCAGGTGCCACGGCTTCGCGACCTCCTGGCCGACGCGAGGGGCGCAGCACTGGAAGCGCTGTTCACACGCGCGAATCAGGCCGAGGGTGAGTTGCTGGAGGCGGCGGCATGGCTGTGGGCCCGGACGCTCCAGGCGCCTGATTCCGTAGAGCAGCTTGAATCGCTGGAGGTGGAGGAGGGCGAGGTGCGTCTGGTCCCGGGCGGGCTCCAGGTGGAGAAGGACGTGCTGAACCGCGGAATCCTCATTGTCGCGGGGGACGTGGAGGTAGGGGGCGAGTTCGGTGACGGGGACGTGGGGAGCGCCGCGGTCATTGCCGGCTCGCTCCGCTGCAAGGTCGCGAATGTCCAGGGGGTGCTTCGTGTGCGCGGTGCACTCGAGGCCTCCCAGCTTGTCTTCGCCAACAACGACCCGGAGCCGCTCGTGGTACGCGGAGGGCTCCGAGCTCCGTTGACGGTCCTTCAGCTCGGGCGCTCGCTCGACGTGAAGTCCGTGGACGGACTCGTGGTGGAAGAGGAAGTCACGCCCGCGCAGCTCGTGGGATTGAAGCGGTTGCTCCCGGCCTCGGTGTTGCTCGAAGTCGAGCTGGAGGACGAGGACGACGATGATGTGAGCATTCCGCTGGACGAGGTGCTGGACGTGGACGCGCTGTATGCCGCCGCGCAGGAGGGGTCGCTCATCTCTCCGTAGCGGGAGGGGCGAGCGACAGCCTTTGGCGCTGGCGGCTCAGGCCAGGCGATGACGCCGAAGGAAGGCGTGCGCCTTTGCAAGAAGGGCAGGGTCCGCGTCCTTCAGCCACGTCGAGAGGCTCTTTTCGCCGCGCTTGTCCGCGGGCCTGACCAACAGGGCACCGGCCAAGGCCACGACGCGGTCCTCGCCCGTGCCGTCCTCGAGGACGCGTTTGAAGTGCGGGAGAAAGGGCGTGTTCTTGAAGGAGCCCAGGGCCGCGATGAAGCGCGCGTCGCGACGGACGCGGGTCCTCCACCGGCTGCGAAATCGGCTCGCGGTGCTTCCGTAGGCCGCATCGACGGAGGGGTCCGTCTCCAGCCGCGTGAGATAGCTCGCTTGCCCGAAGGCACGGACGAATCGGGTGGCTTCCGCGTCCTGTGTGGGCGCGCAGAACGCGCGGATGAGAAATGCGGTGGCCTTGGCTGAGTCTTTACTCACGTGTGTCAGGATGTCAGCAGGCGCGGCTTTGCTCAACATCGACGATGGGGTGGGGCACGGCGATGCCGGCATCGAGGCGACGTGGCGCGAGCCCCAGCTACCTCGGCGTGTTGATGACCGTCAGCCGGTGGGGCTCCGGCGTCGCCCAGTTCTGGGGGGTGTTTCCAGACAGCGCAATCCCGTCGAGGACCACGTTGCTGTCGAAGAAGTAGAGCGCTCCGCCCTCCGGTGCCCTGTTGTCGCGGAACTCTCCGCCGCGGAACGTCCATTGGTTGCTGGCCGGGAGGTGCGCGGTGTTGACCGCCCCGCCCACGCCGCCGAACTGGGTACGCGGACCGGTGCACTCGTTTCCGTGGAAGATGTTCCCGGTGGCGACCCCCGAACTGGTCGGCGCAATCAGCATCAGCGCGCCGCCGAACGCGGGCGCCTTGTTGAAGCGGAACTCGTTGTGGTTCAGGTTCACGTTCGCGCGTGAGCCAATCCAAAGCGCGCCACCGGCGTTCTCGGAATAAGAGCCCTCCGCGCCCGCGCCGTTCTCGCCGTCGACCTTGTTGCCGTACTCCAAGATGCAGTGTTCGAGAAAGTCCTCCCCGGCGTCCGACGTCGCCGCCAGCCGCAGTCCGGCCCAGCCCTGGGTGGGATTGCTGGCCGTGAAGACAATGGGGCTGTCCGACGTGCCCTGCGCGGTGATTCGCCCATGCACGGCGAGCTTGTGGTGTCCCATGAAAATGAGCTGGACGCCGGGTTCGATGGTGAGCCGGCTCCCCGCGGGCACCGTCAGGTCACCGGTCACCTGATACGGCGAGCCCGCGCGCGTCAGGGTGCGCGTCGTGAGGCTTCCGGAGAGGTTCGTCCCTTCGGACGTGCTCACGGCGACCGTGGTGCTCGCGGTGGTGCTGCCGCGCTCGTTGGTCGCCGTGAGTGTGTACGTCGTCGTCGCTGTCGGGCGGACCTGCACCGAGCTTCCGCTCACCTCACCCACACCGTAATCGATGGAGAGGTCCTGCGCGCCGGTGACTTCCCAGGACAGCTCGGCGGGCACGCCCGGAGCGATGGTCGCGGGGGCTGCTTCGAAGCGCAGGATGTTGGGGCGGTCCGGGACTGGCTCCGGCGAGCTGCAGGCGGTGGCGACCGCGACAAGGGACGAGACGGCCAGGGCGAGACGACGCGAGTGGAGCATGCGCCCGTTCTACCTCAACCGGGGCGGCCCGTTGCGATTCCCCAGGAGCCGCGCTGTCATGTCGACAGCGACTGGGTTGCTTGGATGGATGAAAACATCCCAGCGCCAGAGGGTTCTCCTGGCGTGACTACATCCACGCCGCGTCACACTGGGGACATATCGTGGCGCGCTCATACGCCGCTCGCGGGCCCTCGAAGCCGCAGGTGTAGCAGGTCCGAAAAGGGTTCAAGGCCCGAGGTGCCCTGGCCGGCGTGGGCTCCGTGCCCCAACTGGGCGCCGCGCTGGCGGTGGGGAGGGCCATCCCGGGCTCCCAGACGAGCTCGCAGTGCAGGTCGGACAGGGGCTCCACGGGGCCGTCAACCACGGCCGCGATGAAGGCTGTCGGAAGCGTGGCCGCGGCGTGGCGCTTCACGGCCATGCTGCCCGGTGAAGCCTGGGGGCCTATCGCCACGTAGGTGCTGAGACTCAGGCCTCCAGACAGCATGCTGTTGAACAGTGATTCACCGAGGTCGACTCCCATGGAGACCTCGCCCGACACCGCCTTCATGTCGCTCTCCTTCGGAATCTCCAGGGTGTCGAAGAGCTTCCACGCGGGCCGCACGCGCCCGGCATCAGGGTGGAGATGCGACTCCACCTGGAAGTGGACCTCATCGAACTCCGGGGGCAGCTCGAGCGGGAGCCGCCACCGCACCACGCGGCCTCCCGCGAGCGGTGGCAGCGGGAACTGGCCCAGCATCCGCTGCGCGGGGCCCTGCTTCTGCCGGCCCATCACCCGCACGGTCGAAGGGGTGGCGGCGAGGGGCTCGAAGGCGGCCTGGAGCCACACGACGGCGGTGGCCTGCCCGAGCGGATCGCGGCTCACGGGCTCCGCGTGCAGGTGGACGGAGCCGAACTCTCGGGGTGTGCGTCCGACGTGGTCCAGGACATCCGCGTAGAAGTCATCCATGCCGCGCATCCTCGCTTCGTGTCCGCGGTCCTGATGATAGCTGTTCGGCCCCTGGTGTCTGCCGTCACCAGGGGCCGTGCCTCGCTCGCGGGGCGCCTCCTTCCAACTCCTTGAAACCACAGGGGTGCATTGGTCACGCTGTTCGACATGGGCATGGCATGTCGGCTGCAGTGGGTCAGGTCATCGCAGTCCTGACCCCTTCACCGACCTCCCCAGGAGTCTCCCATGGCCCGCCGCATTGGTTCGACCCCGCCCCGCTCCGCGACGTTCCCTTCCTCCAAGCCGCCCCAGTCCAAGCTGCCGGCGCGCGCGTCCACGTTCCCCTCCGCGACGCCCACCCGGCCCCCGGCGACGCCTCCCGCCGCGACGGCCACCCGGCCCACGGGGACCCTGCCTGGCGCGAATGCGCCGGCGGCCACGGAGCCCAAGCCCCTGAAGCACCCGGGCATGCCCGAGGGGGCGCCTTCCTACAGCCCCTGGGAGCTGAGCACGGGCCGGGCGTCGGATGTGATGGTGAGCGGTGGGGACAACAGGCTCACGGCGCCCGCGGCCGCGAAGCAGACGATGTTCGTCGACAAGCCGGGCAGCCCCTTCCAGAAGGACACGTTCGGCGGCACGGTGAGCGGCAACGTGGGCTCGATGCAGGCGTCCACCGCGAGCTACAGCGGCGGTGGCGTGCGCCACTACTCGGCCCAGGCCGAGCTGCGTGGGCCGTACGCCGGCTACGAAATGCAGAAGACGCACGCGGGCCGGCTGGGCGTGACCAGCGGCCAGATCTCCGCCGAGGCCAACTCTTTCAAGGGCCAGGCGCAGGCGGGTGTGTCGCTCGACAGGAACGAGCACGCCTACACGGCCGCGTTGACGGCCAAGGCGGAGACGGGCGTGGGCGTCACGGCGAGCGCGAGCCACGACTTCAACCGGCACGTGGGCGGGTACGTGAAGGGTGAGGCCAAGGCCTCTGCCTCCGCCTACGCCGAGGGCGTGGCCAGCCTGGACCCGAAGACAGGCACGGCGTTGCTCTCAGGGCAGGTGGGGGCGGCCGCCACGGCGGGCGCGTACGGCACTGCGGGGGGGCACGTGGGCCGGCTGCACGGCTCGGTCACCGGGGGCGTGGTGGCAGGCGCGGCGGCCCAGGCGGGCGGCAAGTTCGGCCTGGAGAATGGCTTCCTCAAGCACTCCGCGGACGTCAACGCCGCCGCGGGCCTGGGCACGCACGTGAAGGCCGACGTGGCGCTCGACCTGCGTCACCACATGCAGCCGGGCATCGCGGCGGGTCTGCGCCCCGCGCTCGCTGGCGCCACGAGCGCGGCCTCGCCCGCGAACGCCATCGCGCCGGAGAAGTCGCGCGTCGAGAACTTCTTCGCCAAAGCCTTCCACAGGGCCTGACAGGCCTCGCGGAGCGGCGGGTTCGATTCCCGCCGTACAGGTGGTTGGGAGCGTCGGCCGCCTGTGTTGCACGTACGTCACACGCTGGAGCAGGGGGGCCGGTCGAGAACACCGACCGCCTCTCTCCGCGTGTCGGGGCTCAGGTGGGCGTAGCGATTTGTCATCTCGATGGTCGCGTGCCCCATCAGCTCCTGAATCACCTTCAACGAGACACCCCTCATCGCGAGGTGGCTGCCGCGGGCGTGGCGCAGGTCGTGCCAGCCGATTTGCCCCACTTTGCCGCCCGGAGGGCTCGACGAAGCGGCGCCGTCATCTTCCCTTCGGTGAGCGGCTGCCCGTTCTCCTGGCAGAAGACGAAGCGGCCCCGACGGTGCCGGTGAGTCCTGAGCGCATCCTCCACGGAGGCCGGCCTTGATGGCGACGAGCAGCACCGGACGCCACTCCAGTCCAGCGACAGCGACGAGCCGCTCGGCCTCTTCTTCTCTGGCACAGGGGGGAGGTCCGCCGGAATGCCCCAGGGGCTTGGCACGGGAGCTACCTGGCCTACGGTTCGCGGCGCTGCTCGTCGGGCTGCCATCTGAGTCCGTCCTGGGCGCGGTTGAGGCCGGTGATGCAGTAGATGTGCAAGGTTCCCATGTTCTCGTAGGACCATAGAGATTGTCAGACGCGGTTGCTATGTGGCCCCTTGTTCGCCGATGTCCTGGCGGCTGACCCGGGGGCCACATGAGAGCTTTAAGAATTGCTGCACTGTTGCTGTTTTCGAGCGGGTGCGCGTCGACTCGTGTCGTGCATCTACACACCGGGCGCGGAGAGCGAATCGCCTTCACCCCGGTCGAGTCCGACCCCGTCGAGATAGGCGAAGACGCGTTCAAGCGTGCTGTCGCGCAGCTCGTGCTCGACATGAGGCTCGACGTCGCCTTCAGGGCAGGCCTGATGCGTTCTCGGGTGTCTGCGATTTCGTGAGGAGGCCGCGTGAGAGTGAGGCGCGGTGCGGCAAAGCTTCGCCGTTCGGCCGGGGCGCCGTGCGCATGGAGGAGAGTGGCGGCCAGAAGCGGAGGGAGGGCCGGCGAGCCCTCAGTCCGGTATGACCAATGCCGCCTGTCGTCGTCCATGGACGAGGCTGTCGCGCAGCAGCTCGCATGCGCGTGTCCACTCCACGAGGTGACGGCCTTGCGGAGGCAGACGCGTTCTGAAGCAGGCGAGCAGATTGAAGGCCATCGCCCGCAGCCAGGCCACCACCTCCAGGGCCGTGCGCGTTGGGCGGCAGGGCTGGCGCGCGTCCTCGCCCAGGACGACGTCCAGCGTCCAGTTGTGGCGATTCTCAATGCCCCAATGCACCCGCACCAGCCGCAGCAGTTGGTGGAAGTTGAAGACGGTGGTGTCCAGCGAGGTGACGAAGTAGCGGTAGTCCTCCGCCCGGAGGTTGTCCTCGTCGTCCCAGTGCTGCTGCCGCACCAGCAGCAACGTGCGCGCTCCAGGGAAGTTCACCTCGTCAGGCGTCAGCGCGTGCGTCCACAACTCGCGCACCACTGTCTGCCCATGCGCCCGCTCCTCGGTGCGCGAGCGGGCTGGGCACTGCTTGGAGGCGATGGCCCGCATGGCGTACTCGTGAAGGGTGGGCTGGTTGGCCTTCAACCCGAAACAGTAGTGCTTGCCCAGCTCTCGCACCAAGGCTGCATTCTGCGCGGCCGTCAGCCCCGCGTCGGCTGTCACCACCCCAAAGTGCTCGCCAAAGGCTTCCACCACCCGCGGAAGCAACTGCCGGAAGGCCGGAGACTCACCCTCCTTGGCTCCGATGAATTCCAAGTCCAGGCAGGGCGCCGCCAGCGCACTGGTGAGCACGGCCCGCAGCGCGCCCAGTCGCCACAGTGCGCGGCCCTCCTCGTCGTTGGCGACGGCCTCCAGCCCCTCCACCTCGCCCTGGTGCGTCGTCCACAAGCTCTTGCCGTCCACGCTCACCACGCCCAAGGGAAATGGCAGGCGGGGGGCGCTCGAATCCTCCAGCACCTCGCACGCCTGGGCCCTCAACGTCTCCCTCAGGCCGCCCGGCTGCTGCTTGCGCAGCAGACGCCAGAGCGTCGAGCCCCTCACCGAATGCGGCAACTCCAGTCGCTTGCGCGTCCGCGCTCCCACATCCCCCGCCAGCTGCGCGGCCTGCTTCAACCCTTTCTTGCCCACCGCGAAGCCAGCCACCACCAGCCCCAACAGGCCCAGGTGCTCATGGCGGGTGCCACGCGAGTCTCGCGGGTCCCTCACCGCGTCATCCCACGGCAGGCGCGCCTGCCGCAGCACGCGCCGCTGTTGTCCTCGAAGTCCACCCATGCTCGACTCCTTCTCGCCCCGCTCCACGCGTCTCGCGGAGCGGGGCATAGGGGGGATGGGGCTCGCCGGCCCCGTCCCTCCGCCTCCGGCTGCCGCGCTCAGTTTCGAGCACAACCCACCCGCCAGGGGGCGATCATCCAGGGCACCCGTCAGGTGGTGTACGAATCCGCTCACCCCTCCCGCGCGCAACCCCGCGACCCGACGACCCTTCTTCAAATCCGACCCCGAGAAAACGCATCAGGCCTGGCCTTCAGGGAGGTTGAAGAGGACGATCGCCGCTCGTTGCTCGCGTCTTCAGGAGGGCTCGTCGACGGCGCTCGTGATGCTGGTCGCGCCCGAGCCCATGACGAAGGTCATCGCGATTGCCCTGACTGCCTCTCTCATCGCCTACCTTGGGACGGGGCCGGTGTGGAAACTCGGGCGAGGCTTCTTGCGTTTGCTCGACGAGTCCCGGGACGCGGCGGGCTTCGCGGACATAGAGAGGGCCGGGCATCGCTTCGGGAAGGTGCTGGGGGACAACGGGGCCCGCGTTCTGGTGATCGTCGCGTTGTCCGCACTGGGCGGGAAGAGCGCGATGGCGGCGCAGGGGCCAAAGATGCCGGGCTTCGCCCAGGCGGCTTCTCGGGCGCAGCTTGAAGGGGGCTTCCAGCTATCAGGCGCGCTGGCCGGGGAGGTCCAGGCGATCTCGATTTCGTCGGCTGGGGTGCTGAACGTAACGCTCGCACCAACGGCGGTCGCCGCAGTCGCGATGGGCGCAGGCGCGAGTCCTGGGGCTGTGGTGGGAGCTGCTCGGGGCGTGCAGGGTGACCCCGAGGGAGAGATTCACCATATCTGCACAAACAAGAATTATAAGTCAGACAAGGAAGGTGGCCCGTGGACGCCACGATTCAGAGAGATTTTCGACAAGGCGGGCATGAGCCTGAACGATCCAGCGAACCTGATTCGTATCAAGGGGCATCAAGGCGCCCATCCTCGTGAGTACCATGAGAGCGTGCATGGACGTCTCCTGGAGATTGTGCTGGGGTGCCGAGGAGTGGCGATGTGTCGGAGGGCCTTGGAAAGAGAGCTTGCGGCTATTGCGCGAGAGCTTGTAAAAGACGGGTCGAAGTTGCGCGGACTCGTGAGGAAAGGCTCCGGAGAGTAGAGAATGGAACGGCGCTTTTTTAATCTCAAGATGGATGTCTATGTGAAGGGGCGCTGGTATTTGGCGGACCCAGCCGAGCCGGACGGTCGTGAAATCGAAGATTTCTGGCGGTTCAGGCAGGGGAAACCGGTCGAGCTAGACAGGAGACTGCGGGTTCCGATCTCTCGGCCTGGAGCGTCACTTGATATCGAGTTCGCAGGCGCGGGAGCGACCCCTATCCTGAGTGAACGGGCGGCATCTGTGTTCAGGAGCTTGGCGCCTGGTGATATTCAGCTCTTCCCTGTGGATGTGGAGGGCGATTCGAGGCCCTATTTCCTGCTTAATGTCGCACGTCAAATTTGCTGTGTCGACGAAGCGGCGTCCGAAGAGGTTCAGGTCCGTACTGCGGAGGAGTTTGAGGACCGCGTTGGCGAATACCGATCTGTGATCGGTTTGAAGATTGATAAGTCGAAAGTTGGGGATGCGCGGGTGTTTCGCACCTGGGGGTGGAGCCTGCCCATTATCGTCGACGAGGAGATCAAGGATGCCCTCGAAGCGAACGGCATCTTGGGTGGCAAGTTCGAAGAGGTTTGAACCGCACGTCTGCCGAAGGGACACAGTGGATGTAGAGGCCCGCGGTGCCATCAGCGCCGAAGCGTTCGGTCTCCACGCTCCCGACCTGCGCCCCATCCGCGGCCAGGACCTCCAGCAGGATGGGAGCGTTCACCGCTGTGCTCTTCCAGAGGGCAGCCCCTGCGGGCTGGGTCTGACAGCGTTTGGGATTTGACAAAGCCGGGCTGTGTAGGGGGTTCCCACGAGTCCTTCCGCCAAATGTCTGCCCTAGCGTTCCTCCAAGTCGTCTGCATTGGGGGTGCGCCGTGGCTATCACGACTCGACAGCCTGTCTTTCATGTCGTGCGAAGTCTGCTGGGCATGGGCTCATCCTCTTCTGCAAAGAGTGCCACGTCGAACTCGACGAAGGCGACTGCTGCGGCCCCGGATTGGAAGGTGACGGCGGCCAACCTCATGGAGACCTTCATCCAGTCCGGATACGTGACTGGCATTACGAAGCCCGGCATCGCGAAGCTCGAACAGTGAATCATGAGCGAGATGGAGGCGTTCATTCGCGACAACCCGAAGTTGTCCGCGGATGAGCTCGACAAGGTGGCGAAGCAGGTCACGATGCGCCACCTGTCCATGGCGGGGATGGATGGTCAACGTGAGGCGAAGATCAAGTCTCGCCTTCAGGAACTCCAGCAAGACCGCTGGGGCTGAAGGTCTACCGGCAGGACATGCGTCGGTACATATCGAACGCATCGTCTTGCTCCAGCAGCGGGAGTTCCGGCTGTACCACGGGGGATTGCTCCGCCCCCGGAGCCGGCGGCATGGGGTGCTCCTCGTGCTGAGGCGAGCGCTCCACCCAGCACGGATGGACTTCCACCCGGGGCGCCCAGGCCCCCGTCTCAGGGGCCCGGGCAGGTACGTCTCACCGCCAGGTGCGCCGGACCGCGATCACTCCCTGTCCTGGAACGTGTCGAGCGAGGGGCAGTAGGTGGCGTAAGCGTGGCCGGTGATGGCGCCATTCTCGTAGAGGCCATTCACGTCGAAGGCCACGAAGTGCGATTCGGGAGGGGTACCGCTCAGCACGCAGGTGGGGCAGAGCGAGGCCGCCACGGGCGTGAAAGTGAGGCTCGTGCTGTGCAGGAAGTACGCAGTCGTGAGCACCCCCTCGAAGTCGACGAACGTCGCTGTCGGCTCTTCTGGCATGGAGCCTACCTGCGGCGTCGCGTCCACAGGCACTCTCACCTTGTGGACGTTGACAAGCTGCGGCGGGAGCGGCGAGTCCCCGGAAGGGCACTCACCCGGCGCGCCGTTGTTGAGCTCGATCCACAGCTCCCACGGGGCCGCGGAGTCCTCCGGCTCTTCGTAGCCGAAATAGGCGCTGGTCAAGACACGCTGGTTCCCGTCCAATTGAATCGTGGTCGCGGTTTCCTGGCACTCGCCCTCGCAGATGGTGAAAGGGCCGGGCTCGGTGCCCGCGTCGGGCTCGGTGCCCGCGTCGGGCTCAGTGCCCGCGTCAGGCTCGGTGCCCGCGTCAGGCTCGGTGCCCGCGTCAGGCTCAGTGCCCGCGTCAGGCTCAGTGCCAGCGTCAGGCTCGGTGCCCGCGTCGGGCTCGGTGCCCGCGTCAGGCTCGGTGCCCGCGTCGGGCTCGGTGCCAGCGTCCGGCTCAATGCCCGCGTCGGGCTCGGTGCCCGCGTCAGGCTCAGTACCTGCGTCGGGCTCGGTGCCAGCGTCGGACTGACGGCCCGCGTCCGGCGTCGGATCGACGTCATCGGAACCACAGCCAGTCAGTGCGGGAGCGACTGCGAGGGAGAGTATCAACAGGGAGCGTATCGAGTGTCGCAGGTTCATTTCGTGGATTGTCACGGGTTCCTCGCGGAGATGCGAGGGGGCCCGGCCTTCTTCTGGATGCACTCCCCGGAACACATGAAAGGCCGCGTCGAGCCGTCCCCTCCGTGGGGCGCCGTTGGCGTGCAGCCTCAAATCATCCCATCCCAACCCGCACCACACCGACGGAACGCGTCGCTGAGGGACTCCACGAAGTCGGAGGGCAGCGGGCCCTCCTCCAGCGTTTGGATGTTCCGCCGCAGATGCTCCAGCCTCCCGGTGCCCACGATGCAGGTGGACACGCCAGGGACGTGTGCGGCGAAGCGCAAGGCCACATCGCTCCAGTCCAGGCCGCGCGGGTCGAGCGCCAGGGTCCGCATCCGGTGCCAGTACTCACCGAGGTCATGCGCGCTGGGACGCTCCGCGAAGCGCCAGGGCGCGTTCCCCAGCGGACGCTTTGCGATGACCCCCATGCCCCGCTCCCGTGCCCACGCGACGCCCCGTTCAATGGCGCGCTGGTCGAACAGGTTGACGGACGTCTGGACCACGGCGAAGGCACCCGTCCCAAGCGCGTACTCCAGCGCGGCGTTGTCACCGGAGTAGGCCGCGGCGCGAACCTTGCCCGCCTCGACTGCACGGACCAGCGCTTCCACGAGCCCGGGGCGCTGGAGCACCTCCAGCGGGCACGAGTGGAAATGCACCACGTCGAGCACGTCGGTGCGCAGGCGCATGAGGGCCTGGTCCACGCCACGGGTGATGCACTCGGGCGTCCAGTCCTCCACGCCTGGGACGCCGTAGCCGCACTTGGTGGAGAGGACGAACTCGGAGCGGCGCCCCTGCAGGTGCCGTCCGATGCGCTCTTCCGACGCCCCATAGCCGGGCGCCGTGTCGATGAGGTTGATGCCCGCATCCAGGACGCCGTGCAGCAGCGCGGCGGCATCCGCTTCCGCGAGCGCCGACCCCCCCACGTGTCCGGCACCAAAGCCGAGCACGGACACCTGCAGTCCCGTCCTTCCCAGGGGGCGACGCTCCATGGAACCTCCTCGCAGGGCCTGGTGGAGCCACGCGTCAAGTGGAGTTCACAGCATGTTCGTGCTCGGGCCCGTCTCAGGAGGCGAGGCACCAGCGGATGCCGCCGTCCGGGCAGCCGTTGTCGTCGGGGAAGGTGTCACGCGCTCGCTTCAGGTGAGCAGCTTGCGCTTGGCGGCGGTGAACTCCTGCTCCGTGAGACTGCCGCGCTCCCGCAGCGCGGTCAGCCGCTCCAGCTCGGACGCCAGGCTCGGCGCGGATGGCTCGGCCGTCTCGTTGTCCGCCGCGAGGAGGGCATTGCTCAGGCTGGACGCCACCATGCCGATGAGGCCAATGCCCATCAGCATCAGCACCGTGGCGCAGACGCGCGCCAGACCCGTTTGCGGGGTGATGTCACCGTACCCCACGGTGGTCGCGGTGACGATGGCCCACCAGATCGCATCCTGGAACGTCGACAACGAGGGGTTGGTGTCCCGCTCCAGCATCCACACGACGGTGGCCATGCCCGTCACCACCGCCGAGGCGATGAGGATCGTGTGTCCCAGCTTGTAGCGGTTGAGGAGCGCGTCCAGCATGGCGACCGAGCGCATGCGGCGGTACGAGGACACCACTCGCAGCAACCGCAACACGCGCGCCAGGCGTAGCAACTGGGCGGCGCGGAGCAGGCTGAACGCCTCCGCGTACAAGGGCACCAGGCCGAGCAGCTCGAACCAGCGGCTGCGCAGGAACGCGGTGCGGCGCTCCGCCCGGAAGAGGCCCCAGAGGAAGTCCCCCAGGAAGATGCAGATGAAGCCCAGGTCAATGGCCGCGAGCACCTGAAAGCGCGGCTCCGGCCAGCGCAGTCCCGCCATCTCCACGTAGAGGATGGGGAAGAGGCTGACCAGCGCCAGCACGGACATGAGGAGGTCCTTCAGTGCGAGCCTGGGGGAAGCGGCGCCCGCCTGCTCCTCCACGGTGCGAACCTGCCTCGTTTCACTGGCCCCCGCGACGGATTCCTCGTTTCGCATGGGGCGCCACGCTAATGCAGGGGGGATGGGATGAACACCCACGGCAGCCTGGACGGGCGCCCGTCTGGCGCTCTGGACATCCACCTTCCCGCGTGGCCGAGCGCCCACGGGGGGTAAGAAGTCTGCTTTGCTCCGTGACGTGCCCGCCCAGCCCCGTCAGCGCCGTGTAGAGCGTGGCGCCCAGGCTGTAGACATCCGCGCGGCGGTCCAGCCGGGACACCTCGCCGCGAGCCTGCTCTGGGGCCATGTAGTGCGGCGTGCCGAGCACCGCGCCGGTGGCCGTGAGGCTCTGCTCCGTCCGGTCGCGCGCCAGCCCGAAGTCCATGACGTAGGGCTTGAGGCGGCCGTCCTCGGTGCGTTCGACGAGGATGTTGCCGGGCTTGAGGTCGCGGTGGATGAGGCCGGCCCGATGCGCGGCGTGGACGCCTTCGGCGGCGTCGCGCAGCAGCAGGGCCACCTGTTCCACGGTGAGCGCGTCCGCGAGTTGGTTCAGCGGCCGGCCGTCCACGTCTACACCGGCGGGCACGGGGAAGACGGGCGCCTCGAGGGAGGCGGCGCGCGGAGAGGGCGCGCCGTCCAGGGTGGACGCGCCCGCTGTTCCTTCGTTGGTGGCTCGCGCTCCCGTGCCCATTTTCGGAGCGTGAGTCTAGCCGCCTCAGCGGGCGCGCAGGACTTCCCGCAGCCGCGCCGTCTTCTCGTCGGTCCAGCCTTCGGGGCGCAGGAGCGCGACCCAGGCGTCCACGTGCTCGCCGGTGTAGACGTGGCCGTAGCCGGCGGGCACCTCCATCCCCAGCGGCAGGTCGGCCGTCACCTGCCAGAACGTCACGAAGGGGAGCCACACCATCGCTCCCAGGACATCGTGGCCGCGAGGCTCCCGCAGCCAGTCCGGCCGCTGCAACAAGAGCCGGGGGCTCCACCAGATGATGGGGTCCGAGGGGTGGAGCAGATACAGCACCCGGGAGTCCCCCCACGGGGCGGACGCGGGAGGAAGGTTCGTTCCAGGGCGCCGGCTGAATCGAACGATGCGTCCGTTTCGATAGACGGGCGCTATCTCGGGGCTGCCCGCGTCCCGGTGGTCCGTGAACTCGCGATACAGGGTGTTGAAGTTCGGCGGCCCCACGAACAGCGCGCCATCGGTGCGATTGGCCAGGTCCCGCTCGCCGCTGAACGCCGTCTCCCCGCCGTAGGAGCCCAGGCTTTCGCCGAACACCAGCAGCTTCGGCCGTTGGCCCTCGGGGAGCCTGGACCAGTGCTCGTAGACGACGTCGAAGAGCGCCCGGCCCGACTCACGCGCCCGCTCCTGGTCCACCAGGACGGAGAGCCAGGACCACAGGTGGGAGTACTGCATGGCGACAATCGCGGAGTCACCGCGGGTCAGGTACTCGAAGGCGTCCACGGCCTCGGGCACCACCCAGCCACTGCCCGTGGTGGTGACGACCAGCAGGTAGGCCCGGTCGAAGCCGCCGGCGCGCTCGAGGTCCTCGACGGCGAGCGTGGCCCGCGCCTCGGCGTCCGGTGCGGAGGCGTAGCCCGCGTACACGCGAATCGGCTCCTTCACGGCCGCTCCCTCGAACGCGGCGAGGTCGGCCATGGCGGGGCCCCCGCCGACGAAGTTGCGCCCCTCCCGTCCCAGCGACTCCCAACTCACCCGGGAGCCGGGGCCGCCGGAGCGCAGGGCGGTGCGGGGCCGGAACACGCCCTCGTCGGTCGTCGCGTCCCGCACGCTCAGGGTCTGGTCCGCCAGCGCGATGAGCCCATCCCACAGCACGCCGCTCGCCACCAGCGCGGTGAGTACCACCACCGCCAGTCCACTCGTCGCGCGGGCCGCGCGAGGGCCGATATGCCGGACGAGCCGCGCGTCCAAACGGCGGTACACCGCGCGCAGCCCCCGTCCCGCGGCGATGAGCAGGATGAAGACGGCCGCCGCGACGACGGGCGCGACCAGGTAGCCCGCGTTGCCCGGGTGGGGAACGTCCATGAGCTCCCGGATGCGCTGCTGCCAGTGCCAGCCCAGCAGCAGCGCGCCGGACAGCGCCACGAGCGCCGTCACGGAGAAGCCCCGCCACGCGCGAGGACTCGGCGTCCTCGCCGGACGTGGGGAGAACTCGCGCCACAGCCAGGCGCCCAGCACCCCCAACCCATAGCCCATGGCCGCGCTGAGGCCGCTGACGAAGCCCTGGAAGGGCCCGCTGCGCGGCAGCAGGGAGGGCGTGAAGGCCAGGCACGCGAAGAGCAGCGCGCCCCACGCTCCCGGCAACGTGTAGCGGAGCCAGCGGGGCCAGGCACCAATCGCCAGCGCGGGCCGAACAGCGCGAGTGAAGAGGCGCTCCATGACGACCCCCGCGATAAGGACCTCGATGCCCGCCACGCCGGCGCCGAGCAGGCGTCGAGCGGCGGCACACGGAAGGTAGGCCCTGGAGCGGCCGCCGGCAGCACGCGCTCCGGGCGCCCGGCTCCTGGCCCCCCCAAGCCTTGAGGGCGGTCCCTCGCGGCACCGCTCCGCGCTGGCCCCCGGCACCATCGAGGGCCAGCTTCGCTTCCGAGCGCTCAGCGAACTTCGAATTCGTAGATGCGCGTCGCGGGGTCGCCGTTCTGCGTCGGCGTCGTCACGTTGAGCTTGATGTAGCGCGCCGACGTCGCGGTGATGGCGTGGGTCGAGCTGCTGCCGGTGTTGTTGCTCACCGTGACGGGCGTACTCCAAGTGGAGCTGTCGCTCGAGGTCTGGATGGTGAACGCCCGGCTGTTCCAGTTCGTCGATTCACCCCCCGCACCCGCATGCCTGAGCGTGAAGCTGCTGACGGTCCGCGCCGAACCGAGGTCGACCTGC
Source organism: Myxococcus sp. SDU36 (assembly GCF_030168875.1). Lineage (NCBI taxonomy): Bacteria > Pseudomonadati > Myxococcota > Myxococcia > Myxococcales > Myxococcaceae > Myxococcus > Myxococcus sp. SDU36. Next base: position 4,052,650 of record NZ_CP077414.1, on the reverse strand, counting down.
ATCCAGGCCGGCGAGGCCAGTGAGCAGAACTTGTCGGTGGTGCCACCCGAGACGCTGCCGTTGACCGCCTTGGCCGCCGATTCGTTGCTGTTGCAGGGCGCTGAGCTGGTGGTGGGCCTGTTCAGCGCCAGGTTGGCGTAGCCCGAACCGACCGACACCGTCTGGGACCTGCCATGGCTCGCGCCACCATTGTCGGTGACGGTCAGGGTGACGTTGTAGTTGCCAGGGCTCGCATAGGTGCGCGAAGGGTGGGTCGCGGTGGAGGTGCTGCCGTCTCCGAAGTTCCAGCTGCGTGAGGTGATGGTGCCGTCTGCGTCGGTGGACGCATCGCTGAAGGTCGCGGTGAGGCTGCTGACGGTGACGCTGAAGTTCGCCACCGGTGGGGTGTTGCCGCTGACGGCGGTGTTGATGGCCGCCGCGTACTGCGCGCTGGTCCCCTGCGCGCTGCACTTCTGGATGTCGTCGTACAACCACATGAAGCCGCCGTTGATGCCAGCGCTGGCCTTCCAGTTGCTCATCTTGGTCTGCACCACGGAGGGGCTGTCGCCCGACGCGCAGCCGTTGCCATTCCTGGACCACAGGCCCGGAGCGACCGTCATGCCCATCGCGGTGTTCCAACTCGCGGGGTTGTTCCCGGCGCCGCCGGCGTACACCTGCAGGTAGATTCTATCGACTGCGCTGCCGAGGTTGTTCTTGAGGTTCCGCCAGAACGTCTGCTGGGTGTACGGCGCGAAGGTGATTTTGTAGCCCATCCCGATGAGCATCTGGCTGAAGGTCGTGGTCGGGGCCAGGTTGTAGGCGCTCTCGTCGTCGAAGTTCACCGCGTCGGCGCCGGTGGCGGTCTTCAGCGCCTGGAAGTTCCTGTACAGGATGCTGTTGGTGCCGGTGCCGCAGACGATGGTGGTGCCGCAGCCGGGGGCGGTGCCGTTGACCAGTCTGATCATGCGTTCAAAGTCCGGAACGCCCCAGGCGCCAGTCGACACTTCAATGCGATTGACCGAGGTCGGCGCGGTCTTGAGCGTGGCCAGGCGGGCCGGCCAGGCCGGGTCGCCCATGTAGGCGCCGTTCTTGACCACCGGAATGTCGTTGTAGATGAGGTCGCCGTTCTCCTCGATGTGGAAGCTCCAGAGGATGACCGTGGTGAAGCCCGAACCGCGCAGGTCGTTCATCACCGCGGTCCCGCCGGAGTAGAACGGGCCGCCGCCGTAGATCGCCGAGTACGCGCTGGCGTCCGGCGCGGCGACAGCCAGGGCGAGCGCGGCGAGTGCTGGCAACAGGCCGCGGAGAAAGGCGGACGGCGCGGAGTGATTCGATTTCGGCATGGAAGGCTCCTTGTGCGTTGTGCGTCGTGAGCGGGGCGATGGCAGGCGATTCGCGTCGATGTGTGAGAGCCAATGCGCTCGCGCATACCCACGCGCGCTCCGGGTCGCCAATGGTGGCGGGGGCTACACTGGGAGTGATGGCTCCTTCGTGTCAATCTTTGGGTTGATTCAAGTCAGGCGAGAACGTACAAGCACGGGTGTCTGCAATGGGCGTGAACCGGGTGCGGGACGGGTTGCGCGAGGTGTGAGTGTTGAGTAGTGTTTGTTGTGATTTGCTGTGTTTGCGGCCTCGTCTTGAATTGCGTACGGTCCCATTCAACTCTGCTGGGAGGGACCATGGCCGGACTTTCCGCTGTGCTTTTGATGTCGCTGGGGCTGCTGTTGGGAGCTGGTGAGAGCGTTTCCGAGGCAGGGAAGTCAGAGACGCCCCAGGCCGAGGGTGATGACACTGACTTTCTCTGTGTCGAGGATGCCTTGTATTACTATTACAGCGACGCGAGTCATACGACCTGGGTTGGGGAGACCTATTGTGCGTGTGGCCATCTGGCAGTGCTTACTGGAAGGCGCACTTCATATGTGGAGGTGGTGTATGCCGAGCCGTGTATGGGCGAGGCGCAGGACTGTGCGTCCGAGGTTGAATGATGGGCGTGTGGTGAAGCTGTAGAAATCTGGGAGGCGCGCTCAGGCGCTGTGCGATTCACGGAGAGACGAGGCCCTCGTTTCTTCGTGGTTCGTCTACACTCGCCGTGAATCCATCCTTTCACGGAGACTTCACGATGTTCAGCGCCTTCTCACGTACCCTGCGAACCTTCACCGCGACCACCGCGCTCCTGGCCCTCACTGGCTGCGGCGACGATACGCAGGACCCGCTCCCGGGGCCTCCCGGGGAGCTCGTCTGCGATTCACAGACCTATGCGGAGGCCGTACGCAACGCGGCCGAGCCTACGTCCGTGGACATCTCCACGGAGTTGTGGGCCATCAGCCCGTCGAATCCGAGGCTCATCTGGAACGAGTCCCAGACGGCCGTGCGCGTGGCCATCTGGACCACGTACACGGGCTATACGCTGGGAGAGAATACCCTCTCCCGTGAGGTCTGGGTCACGCCCGCGCCTCAGCTCCAGACGTTCTGCAAGACGGTGCCCGAGGAGAAGCTCGTCGCTCGCCTCAACCAGTATCTGGGCCTGCCCCCGGCCACGGAGGGCGACAACGCTCGCTACATCGTCGAGCTGTGGGTCCGGCCCCAGGACATGTTCCGGCCCTGCCCGGACGCGGAGATTGACGACACGTCGTGCGGCCTTCAGTTTCCTGCGTCGGCCACCTCCGAGCACAAGGACTGGATCAACGCCTATTACGCCTCCAGCTATGGGTTCTGGCAGAGCACGCACTACCCCTGGACTGGACTGGGCTACACGTATGACTGGTGCAACGCCGACACGCGTGTGGGTGGCAGTGAGTACGTGGTTCGCGCTGACTCCATCGTCAACGTAACGGGCAAGTTCGAGCGCGCCATCTACTGCGCGCCATAGCGAGACGCGCCAGGGCCACGGGCACGCGGGCCAACGCTCAGTTGGCCAGCTCCCGGGACTCCACGGGGGGCTGCTGCTTGGGCTCGCCGAAGGACATCAGCCGGCGGTGGAGCGGCGTGAGCAGTCCGACGAGAATCACCAGCACGCCGGTGACCTGCAGCAGCCGCTCGATGGAGACCACCTCTGCCAGGGGCCCGAAGAGCAGCATGGCCAGCGGCATCAGCGCGGTGGAGAGCATGGTCATCACGCTGAAGACGCGGCCCAGGTAGGCCGGCTCCACGCGCTCCTGGAGCATCACCGTGGCGGGCGTGTTGTAGAGCGGCAGCGCTATGCCGAAGATGCCCATGGTCGCCAGGTACACCCCGAAGTGGGGCACCACGCCGAGGGCCACGGTGCACGTGCCCATGATGAGGTTGGAGGAGACCATCGTCCGCATGCGGCTGCTGAAGCCCCCCCACGCGGCGAGCGCGGCGCCACCCAACATCATGCCCACCGAGAAGACCATTTCGATGGCCGTCAGCCTCCACACCTCGTCCCCGAAGCTTCGCGCCGTCTGCAGCGGCGTGAGGAACGCGGCCGGGGTGATGAGGACCAGGATGAAGCCCAGGTAGCTGAAGAACGGCACCAGGTGCGCGTGGCCGCGGATGTAGCGGAAGCCGTCGCGAATCTCCGTCAACTGCGAGGAGCCCTCCTGCTCCGGCGCGCGGGGGCGCGGCGCTACCCGGACGAAGAGCGTCACCAGGGCGATGGCCAGGGCCGCTGTCACCACGTCGATGTAGAAGATCACCTGCAGGGGGGCCACGGACATGAGGAAGCCGGCGAGCGCGGGCGCCCCCAGCATGTTGACCGAGTGGACGGTGCCCTGGATGCCGTTGACCCGCATCAACTGGTCCTCGGGCACCAGCTGCGGCAACAGCGCGCTCACCGCCGGCTGTTGAACGGCCGTCCCCACGGAGCGGATCGCCGCGGCCAGGAAGAAGAGCCACAGCTCCGTGCCGCGCAAGGTGAACATCACGGCCAGCGCCAGGGTCACCAGCGCGATCATCGCATCGGAGAGGACGATGAGCTTGCGGCGGTCATACCGGTCGGCCCAGACGCCCGCGAAGGGCGAGAGGAGGAACGTGGGCAGGAAGCCGGCCACGATGTAGAGCGTCATCATGACGCTCGAGCGTGTCTGCAGGGTCACCTGCCACAGGAGCGCGTACTGCACCAGCGAGGAGCCGAGCAGCGACAGTGCCTGGCTGCCCAGGAAGAGGGCCGTATTGCGCTTCCAGGAGGCGTTCATGGCGCGCACTGTAACCGCTGGCGAGCTTCAAACCTTGCGGAGTGAAGGCTCCACGGGATTGAGTGAGGGCCCATGGGACTTCTCCTGCGCGGGCTCCTCGTCGTCGCTGTCAGCTGCTCCGCGGGGTGTGGTGGCCTGCGCCACACGATGGGAGAGGAGGAGTACCTGCGACAGCGGCTCTACGACTACGCCTACATCGTTCCGCTGGACACGCTCTGGGAGGAGGCAAAGTTGCTCGCGGAGTCCGTCCGCGACGAGTCGCGAACCGAGGACGGCGTCCGGACAGCGGTGGTCTCCCTCCGCCGGGGCCTCCGGGGAGATGAGACGTCCCTCGACGAGCTGTTCATGCGCGGCTGGGAAGAGGGTGGGCGCAGCTACGTGAAGTTCTTCGCTGTGGGGCACGGGCTCGCCGCCCACCCCTACGACATCGGCGTCCGGGAGGTGAACGCGGAGCTGGACCTGCTCGCTCGCTTCGCTCCGGCGGACGCGGCGAGGTTCCGGGAGGGCGCCAGGCGGGCGGGGCAGCGCGCCCGGTAGCGCCTCGGGGGGTCAGCGCATCGGCACGACAAGCACCTGCGTGCGCCCAGGAGCGATGTCGACCTCGCGTGTCTCCTCGTGGTCGCTCCTGCGGATTCGCACGGCGTGTCGTCCCGGGGGAAGCGACAGGCGCGCCACCTGGAACTCGGAGGGGAGGCTGAGCCAGCCCTGCTCCATCTGCGTCGCGCGTTCAGAGGCGGTTCGCAGGAGGAGATAGCCGCCCAGCGGCGGAACGAGCACGAAGAGGGCCACGGACCCGGCCCTCGCCCATAGGTTGGGCTGGCGAGTCGTATCGGTGCTCACGCCCAGGGCGCCACGGCGCAGCAGGAGGTTCTCCAGGGACGTGACGGTCTCCGTGTCCCAGCTTCCTGACGCCACCTCGATTCGGGCCTGCCCGTGGGGCCAGGGACGCGGGCACACGCTCCAGACGCGGCTCGCTTGCCAGCGCTGGAGCACGCAACGCTCGGGGAGCTTTCCGGCCTCCACGACGACCACCAGGCCGCCCGCTTCGTCCGCCGGAGCCGACGATTCAGGTGCCAGGATGAGCCCCTCCAGTTCCTCGAGCTCCGGGCGCCCGAGCCGGCGTGCCTCCGCGAGAAGCCTGGGCTCCAGGTGGGTCAACCGGGAGGGCGCTCCGGGTGGAGCGCTCCGGGTGATTCGCCAGGCGGCGAGGTAGTCGATGAAGGAGGACGCCTCGTTCCCCGCCAGCTCATGCGCCAGCCCGCTCACGTACAGCCCGATGGCGCTCTGCACCAGGTAGGGGCGCAGCTCATCGTCGATGGGGATGGCGTTCAGGTGCCGCTCCATCGTCACGTGGTGGCGCAGCTCGAGGTGCCGCTGGAGGTTCAGCGCGTTCGTCAGCCGAGCCTCCACGGCCGCCTCCTCGGGCCGCCCAAGCTGAAGGTAGTTCAGGGCGTTGAGCGTGTGCAGCGTCTGGCGCTCCAGGGCGCCCATGCGCCAGGGGATGTTCCCGGTGAACTCCTCCGACAACCTGACCCGCTCGTGCTCATCAGCGAGCTCCGCCGCTTGGACCAGGGCCCTGCTGCTGGCTTCCCAGGCTCCGGCGCGGTGCAGCAGCCCGCCCCGGTCCGCCGCGACGAGCAGCGGATCCAGCGCTTCGCGCGCGGTGACGACGTCCAGTTCCTTCAGCGCTTCGTCGTACCGTCCGACGTCCGCGAGCACGCGCATCTGCGCGGTCTGTTGCACATAGCTGGCGCCGCAGCCGGACAGCACGGCGAGAAGGACGGCTCCAAGCAACTGCGAGACGAGGCGCGATGGAAAAGCCTCGCCCCCGGAGATGAAAGACGCCATCCCGCTAGAATAGAGCCATCAGGCCCGTCTCCGTCATCTGGATACAGATACCTGTGCCTACCCAGACATGCGGGTGGAAATCCAAGCGCTGTCATATCGGGTCGGCTGGAGGTCATGGACAGGACAAGAAAGTCGCGTCTTGCTGATTTTTCTTGAATTTAGTGCTAGCTCACGCCCCTCCATCTGGAGGTGGTTCATGAGGAAGTTCCCTCGCATCCTGGCGCTCACGGTGGTGTGCGCCGTCTCTCCCTTCGCATCCGGCTGTGGCGACGAGCGCATCGACACCCCGCTCGCGGAGGAGGCTCCGGCCGGCACCGCCAGCGCGCCGCTCGCGTGCAGCACGCGCATCACCTATGGCGAGCGGTGGATTCGCCCCTCGGGGCACCCCGCGCAGTTCGACATCGCGAGTGGTTTGGTGACGTGGGATGGCACCTGTATCAACGAGGGCAGCAACTCGTACGCGGTGCTCTCCAACGGCTGGCAGCCGTACTTCACCGGCAACAACGCGTGTGTCATGGCGCTCGACACGGACTGTGCCGGGGCCGCCGCGTGCTCGACGCGTGTCACCTACGCCGCGTCGTGGCTGCGCCCGTCGGGACACGCCGCGCAGTACGACGACGTGAGCGGGCGCGTGTTCTGGGACCGGACCTGCACGAACGCGGGCAGCAATTCGTACGCGGCGCTCTCCAACGGGTGGAGGCCGTACTTCAGCGGCACGGGCGCGTGCGGCATGTCCTTCCGCTACACGGGTTGCGGCGGGCTGTACCAGAACCCGGTGGTCCCCGGGGACTGCGCGGACCCGGGCGTCATCCATGATGGGACGCGGTACGTCGCCGCGTGCACGTCGGGCGGCGCGGCGAATGCGTTCGCCCTGCGCACGTCGACGGACCTGGTGACGTGGACGCACGCTGGCTCCATCTTCCCGTCGGCGTCGAAGCCCACCTGGGCGAGGGGAGACTTCTGGGCCCCGGAAATCCACAAGGTGGGGACGCGCTACATCGCCTACTTCACCGCGCGGCACTCGGACGGGAAGCTGTCCATCGGCGCGGCGACGTCGCCGAGCGCGCTCGGGCCCTTCACTGACATTGGCCGGCCGCTCGTGCATGACACGGCGATGGGGATGATTGACGCCACCTTCTTCACGAGCACCACCGGGGCGCCATACCTGGTGTGGAAGGCGGACGGCAACGCGGTGGGGCAGCCGACGCCCATCTACGGGCAGGCGCTGTCGGCGGATGGCCTGTCGCTGGTGGGCGCGCGCCAGACGCTCATCCGCAACAACCTCGCGTGGGAGGGCGGCGTCGTCGAGGCGCCGTGGGTCGTCGCTCGGGGCGGCTACTACTACCTCTTCTACAGCGGTAACGCGTACTACAACAGCACCTACGCCGTGGGCGTCGCGCGGGCGACGAGCCCGCTGGGCCCGTACACCAAGCTGGGCTCGCCAATTCTCAAGACGGGCGGCGGCTGGACGGGGCCGGGACACAACTCCGTCGTCACCGGGCCGGGCGGAGACATGTACATGGTCTACCACGCGTGGAACAGCGCCCACACGGCCCGGGTGATGCTCGTGGATGCAATCACGTGGTCCAATGGCTGGCCCGCGGTTCCGTCCGCGCCGTCCGCGGGCTCGCGGCCCATGCCGTAGCGGCTTCGCCGTGACGACTGCCTCCGCGCCGCGGCCTCATGCGCCACGGCGCGGAAGTGCGCGGCGGCGGGGGCTACTTGCCCGTGTCCTTCGCCGCGCCCTTGGCCTCCTCGACGGGCGGGGCCAGGGGGAACGCCAAGTAGCCCTTCTCCGTGTACCAGGCCATGACCTGCACCCGCAGTCGGCCTGCCTTCACCATCGGGTCCTGCTCGGCGAGCTGCTTCGCCTCCGCCTTGGTGGAGGTGCGGTAGATGCACGCGCCGCGCATGCCCGCGTCGTCCTGTTCGTCGAAGGGACCCGCGAGCACCATCTTGCCGCTCTCCCCCATGAGCGTGAGGTGCGCGAGGTGCTCCTTCTGCAGCTGCGCCAGCGCGGCCTCCGGCAGCTTCTTGGCGCCAGGTACGCGCTCGAGCAGGACGAGGTAGTGCTTGTCGAACTCGAACTTCTTCGCGGCGGGCTGGGCCGGCGCGGCGCCGAGGGTGAGCAGGAGCAGGGCGGTGGTGAGCGTCATGGCGGAGGTCCTCGGGAAGCAGGTGCGCGGAACCCTAGAGGCCGCGGCTGACGCGGCGCCACTTTCCGGCTGATGCGTGAAGGGCAAGCCCACCACCAGCGGCGCGCGGGGCCGGCGCCTCGCGCAGCCGCGGCTGTCCACGGTGTTCGTGCAGGAGGGCGGCTACTCGGTGGAGGACCTCGGCCTCAACGTGGCCGGCGTGCCCGGGGGGGCGTCGACGCCGGACGCTGAAGGTGGGGGCCGGCACGCTATGTCCGGACGGGCTCGGCGGGCTGGTTGCTGCGCCGGTGCCGTGCGTAGAGCGCGTCGCGCCAGGCGACGATGTCCGGATAGCGCGCGCAAAGCCGCGGGTGGACGCCCGCCGCGCGCGTGGCGGGGCCTACCGCGAGGTGCTCGCCGTCCACGGGTGACACGAATTGCAGCGTCACCGCCATCGCGAGGTCCGCGTAGGTGAGGCGGTCCGCGACGAGGTGGCGCTTGCCGTCCGCGAGCGCATGCTGAAGCGCCTCCAGCTCGAGCACCAGCGTGGCCTCCGCCGCCGTGCTGTCCGGCATCCCGTACTTCCTGCGCAGGAAGGCCATGGCGAAGTCCACCGCGGGCACCGAGAGCTGGCGCACGAAACCAGGGAAGGCGGGCGGCTGCTGCTCCAGCTTCGCGGCGCGGTCGTTCGCGAGCCGGTCGAGGTAGCGCACCCGCGCCGCGCCGAGCGCGACCTCGCTGCGGGCGTTCCAGGCGGCGATCTCCTCAGCGTGCTCGGCCGGAAAGAGCGTGGGCGCGCTGCCGTGCGCGTCCGCGTAGCGGGCGATGCGGAAGGAGTCGATGAGCGGACCCTCGGGCGTGAGCAGCATGGGGGTGCTCACGCGGCCCTTCAGCCGCCGCGCCCGCAGCCGCAGCGAGAGCTCGCCGATGAGCGGGTAGTGCTCGCGGTAAGCATACGCGAGGCGGTGGTGGTCCAGCGCCCCGGAACCTGTCAACGCGAGTGAGACAGTGAGTTCGAGAGATTACTGCGTAGCATCCTGTGAGGCAGAGAGCCGCGCGGGGTCATTTATCCAGACGATGGTTGGCGGGGCCTTCGGCACGGGTACACCGCGAGGGAAGCGCTCAGGGTGAGCGGCGTAGGCAGCGGCGAGCACGGCAGCGCGGGCCGCGAGGCGCTCGGCCGCCAGGCCGTGGTGCACGTCGTAGGGCGTCAGCAGGCCGAGGCCGCCGTGGTGGTGCTCATTGTTGTACCAGCCGAAGAAGTCACCTGAGTGGCCGCGAGCGTCCTGGATGCAGCCGAAGCACTCGGGAAAGTCGGGCTGGTACTTCATCGTCTTGAAGTGGGCCTCGCTGAAGGGGTTGTCGTTGGAGACGTAGGGCCGCGAGTGCGTCTTCGTCACGCCCAAATCGGCCATCAGCAGGGCCACCGGCTTGGACGTCATGGAGGAGCCCCGGTCGGCATGAATCGTCAACTGGCCGGGCACCACGCCTTGGCGCTCGCACGTCTGCGCCAGCAGCTTCTTGGCCAGGGTGGCTGACTCGCGGTGGGCCACCATCCACCCGACGACGTAGCGGCTGAAGACGTCCATGACGACGTAGAGGTAGAAGTACGTCCACTTCGACGGGCCGTGCAGCTTCGTTATGTCCCAGCTCCAGAGTTCATTGGGCTTCGTTGCGTGAAGCTGAGGCACCGGGTGGTTGGGGTGGCGCAGCTGGTCGCGGCGCTCGCGCACCTCCTGATTCTCGGCGAGCACCCGGTACATGGTGCGCTCCGAGCACAGGTAGCGCCCCTCATCGAGGAGCTGCGCGTAGACTTCCGCGGGCGCGGCATCCACGAATCTCGGCTCGTGCAGCACCGCGAGCACCTCGGCTCGCTGCTCGGGCGACAGGGCCCGCGGCTGAGGGCCTCTGCGCACCGGCCCGTGTAGGGGCCGAGCCTGCCGGTAGAAAGTGGCGCGCGGCAGGCCCAGTGCCTGGCACACCGGCGCCACGCCCAGTGCGTCGACAGCCTCCAGTGCCACGGCCATCAGGGCGTCTCGCCGGGCATGGGCAGCTCCACTCCCAGGATTTCCGATACTTTTTTTTGGAGGTCCAGCAGGGCCTCGGCGCGCTTGAGGCGCACCTGGGCCCGCGCCAACTCCCTCTCGAGCTCGGCCACGCGTCGGGCACTCGCGTCGGGCACCTTCGCTGGCGGCCCTCGCTTCTTCGGGCTGCGGGCCGACAGCTCTCCCGCGTCGCGCTGACGTCGCCACGCGCTCAGCAGGGAGGAGTACAGCCCCTCGCGGCGCAGCAGCGCCCCGACTTCACCTGGCTGCGTGCAGCGCTCTGCCTCCGCCAGCACTCGCAGCTTGTACTCCGCTGTGAATCCTCGGCGCCTGGCCTTCTCCACCACCTCGGTCTCCCGGACTCGAGTCTCTTCCACCACTGGATTCATCGTTCCTGCCTGGGTCGCCCTGCACACTAAACTACCGGGTACGAACTGTCTCACTCACGTTGGCAGAGAGGGCCCAGCGGGCCTTCTCGGACCAGGGAGAGGCGGCCTCGCCAATCAGGGTCCACGTCATCGCGGCGCCTCAGTGCGCGGCTGCTGCGGCACCTGGGGCGGGTGGGCACACGCGAGCCAGCGCGCAGGCAGCATCCGGAGCACGGCGAGGTGCGGGGGCTTCATCATCAGACCTCCGACAGCGGAAGGGGAGACGTGGCGCTCAGTGACTCGGCGGGCGTTTCTCTCCCACGCCGCGGAAGCTACCCCAGGGGAGCAGGGACTGCCCACGGTGAGCGCAAACCTGGCCCCGGCGCGAGGGCCACCTCTGGCCGCGGGGTGTGGGTCCGCCTGCTGAAGTGCATGTGGGCTTCGCGCTGTGCCCGAGGGGCCCAGTTTTTGTTGTCCACGGCTGAGGGGAAATGCGCGCTGGCTTCGTTTCCTGCCGGGAGTACCCACGTCAAGCAGGAGTTCTAGAGCATGAAGTCTTTCAGAGCGAAGCCGCTTCTGGCGGTCCTCTCAGTGCTGGCCGCATCCCTGGTGGGATGCGGGGTTCCAGAGGAAGAATCCAGCGCCTCTGCCAACGCCGAGTCCCAGGCACTGGCCGGTCCAAATGATGCCTGGGTTGCCCGCCACGGGCTCACCAGCGCCCAGTATCAGACGGAGTTCAGTACGTGGGTGGGGCAAGGCTATCGCCTCTCCTATGTCAGCGGCTACGAAGATGGGGGCAGTGCCCGTTACGCGGCCATCTGGGAACAGACGAGCGGTCCGGCCTGGCGGGCCTTCCACGGGCTGACCTCCGCGCAGTATCAGACCACCGTCGTCAATCAGAATGCGCAGGGTTACCGCCCGGCCATGGTCAACGGGTACAGCGTCGGCGGCGTGGCCTACTTCGCGGTCATCTTCCACGTGGACAACGGTGCCGCATGGGTGGCCCGCCATGACCTGAGCGCGGCCCAGTACCAGACGGAGTTCAACACCCGGGCGGGGCAGGGCTACCGGCTCGTGCACGTGAGTGGCTACACGTCCGGTGGCGCGGAGCGCTACGCGGCCATCTGGGAGCAGTCGAGCGGTCCGGCCTGGCGGGCCTACCACGGGATGACCTCGGCCCAGTACCAGTCCACGTTCAACACCAACGCTTCCCAGGGTTACCAGCTCGCGAAGGTCAGCAGCTACAACGTGGGCGGCACGGACCGGTACGCGGCCATCTTCCATGCTTCGTCGGGAGTTCCGATGGCCGCGCGGCATGGGCTCTCCGCGGCCGCGTATCAACAGGCCGTGACGGACCTCAAGAACCAGGGATATCGCCCCGTCCTGGTGGCGGCGCACCACAATGGGAGCCAGCCCGAGTTCTCGCTGCTCTGGCAGAACCTGACGTTCAGTGCGGCCGACCTGCAGCACATTGACGACACCGTCGAGCAGGCCATGGCCAGCACGAACACCGTCGGCCTGTCGCTGGCCATCACCCGCAAGGGGCGCCTCGTGTTCGCCAAGGGGTATGGCCTGGCCGACCGGGCCAACAACACCCCGGTCAACACCTCCCACCGCTTCCGCGTCGCCAGCGTGTCCAAGCCGATGACCTCCATTGGCATCATGCGGCTGATTCAAAGCGGCCAGCTCCGGCTGACGGACCGCGTCTTCGGCCGGGGCGGACTGCTGGGTGAGACGTTCGGTGCGCAGAGCACCTACGCGGACAGCCGCGTGCTGAACATCACGGTCCAGCACCTGCTGGAGCACACCGCGGGCGGCTGGGACAACGACGGCGGCGACGGCACGGGCGACCCCATGTTCATGAACACGGGGATGAACCACGCGCAGCTCATCCAATGGGTGTTGCAGAACGTGCCGCTCGAGTTCGCGCCTGGAACGACGTACCAGTATTCGAACTTCGGCTACAGCGTCCTCGGCCGCATCATCGAGCGGGTCACGGGGATGACCTATGACGCCTATATGCGCGCCAACGTGTTCACGCCCAGCGGCGCCACCAGCTTCGCCGTGGGGGGCGATACGTTGAGCGCGCGTCTGTCGAACGAGCCCGTCTACTACCAGCTTGGCGCGGGGGCCTTCAACCCGTACGGCATGAAGGTGCGTCGCATGGATGCGCACGGCGGCTGGGTCGTCACGCCCATCGACTTGCTGCGCGTCGCCGTGCGAGCGGATGGATTCTCCACCGTCCCGGACCTGCTGAGCGCGAGCACCATCGCCACGATGACGACCCGCACGACGGCACTGAGCACGGCGGGCAACTCCGTCAATTACGCCAAGGGCTGGTCGGTGAACAGCATCCCCAACTGGTGGCACGGCGGCTACATCCCGGGGACCCGGGCCCTGTTGGTGCGGACCGATGACCGCTATGGGCCCAGCCGCTCCGAGGAGTTCACCTGGTCCGTCATGGTCAATTCCAACAACAGTGAGGAATCGGGAACGCCCGACATCAACCTCGACAGCCTCATGTGGAACGTCGTGAACGGCGTCAGCACCTGGCCCGCGCACAACCTGTTTTGACAAGGGCCTCCACCGGACCTTCCGGGAGGGCGCGTAGGACCGGCGGGGCTCGCGAGGGGCCTCCGCCGGTCCGTAGTGCGGCGGACCGGACGGCTCGGTGGGCCGCGGCCTTCGGGCCGTGAGCCGGGTGGAGTGCGCTGCGTCACGTCCCCGGCTGGCCCCTCGCCGGCCCCGGCCCCTCGCCGGGCTCGGTGTCAGGCCGCTGCTCGAGTTCGGCCAGCATCTCGTTGAGCAGCTCCGCCGCGTTGTCCGTGTGGAGGTTGTGGCCTCCCCGGAGGTGGACGCTCCGCGACCGAGGCAGCGGGAGGTCCGGGGGCACGAGCACGGGCGTCCGGGCGAACTGACTGGTGGTGCCGTGGAGCCGCAGGGAGGGCACGGTGAGCGCTCCGAGGAGCGCCAGGTAGCGCGCTCGTGAGAAGCCCAGGTCGATGCCCAGTGGGTTTCGCAGCCGGACGTCCCAGGACCAGCGCAGGCCCTGCTCGCATGGCTCGGTGATGCGCCTCGCGAGCATCCTCGCGCGGGCGGGTGACAGCCCCCCGTGGCTCAGCGTGAGCATCCGCGCGGCGGTCGTCAGGTCGGGGTAGGGCGTGTGTGCGGGGGGCTCCGTCAGGAAGCGCAGGTCGTTCTTCAAGAGGTCCAGTGCCCCTTGCTCGTCGCGCAGGTGCGGGATGACGGGCTCGACGAGGAGCAGGCGCTCGACCCGCTCGGGATACGCGGACGCGAAGAGCGTGGCCACGGCTCCGCCCATCGAGTGCCCCACGAGCGTGAACGGACGCCTCACCGCCGCGGTCGCTTGCGTCAGGTCCAGCAGGAAGTCGAGGACGGTGAGCGCCACGTTCGCTGGGAGGTGTCCGGACCGGCCGTGTCCCCTCAGGTCGGGTGCCATGACGCGATAGCCGCGCTCGACCCACCCCACCGCCAGCTCGTCCCAGCTCGCGGCCTGGTCGAGGAGGCCGTGGACGCAGACCACCAACGGCGCGTCCTCCGGACCCCAGGTGCAGACGCAGAGCTTCGTTCCCGCGCTCGTCGTGAGGAACGACTCGCGGAGCGTGGAGAGGGGCGCCTCGTCGTCCGGCGCTGCTTCGTCCCCGGGGGGGGCTGACGCGCGTGGAACGGCGTCTCCTCCCGCACCCAGCTTCAGGACCTCCACGAGCAGGTGTCTGCCAAGCTGCGCCAGGGTGGGGTGGTCGAACAACAGCGCCGGACTGAGTGTGCAGCCGAGGCTGGATTCGACCCGGTTCTTCAGCTCGACCGCCATCAGCGAGTCGAAGCCCAACTCCAGCAGGGGCTGGGTGGTCTCGACCGCATCCGGCGCGGCGAGCCCCACGACGCTCGCGACCTGCCGGCGCAGGAAGTCGATGAGGACGGCCTCTCGCTGCTCCTCGGGCGCTTGCGTCAACTGTGTGAGCAGGGCTCCAGCCTGGGCGGGCTCGGCGCCGGGCCTTCCCTGGCCGAGCTGCGCGTAGACTCTCGCGACTCCCGGACTGGAGACGGTCTTCAGGAACTTCGACCAGTCCATGTCCGCGACGGCCACGTTCGTGGGCGCCGCGTGGAGCAGGTGCTCGAAGACCTCCACGTTGTCTCCGGCCGCCATGCGCCCCAGGCCCAGGGACTCGAAGCGCGCCCGGTTCGCGGCTCGCTTCGTCTCCGCCATGCCTCCGGCTGCCCAGGGGCCCCAGTGGATGCTCGTCGCGGGGAGCCCCTGGCTCCTGCGCAGCGCCGCCAGTCCGTCCATGAACGCGTTCGCCGTGGCGTAGTTGCCCTGACCCGGCGCGCCCATCACCGAGGCGATCGACGAGAACAGGACGAAGAAGTCCAGCTCCAGCGCGCGGGTCGCCAGGTGCAGGTTCCACGCTCCGTCGACCTTGGGCGCCAGCACCTGGGCGAAGCGCTCCCAGGTCTGTTTGACCAGCACGCCGTCATCCAGCAGGCCCGCGGCGTGCACGAGACCTCCCAGCGGCGCTGGCCCCGCCGTGAGTCGCTGGACGAGCGTCTGGACCTGTTCCGCGTCCGCGACGTCCGCTCGCTCCAGGAGGACGTCCACCCCGGAGCTTCGCAGGGCGGCGATGGCCTCCCGCGCGGCCTCGGTGGGCCCGGAGCGGCTGGACAGCACGAGGTGCCGCGCTCCATTGGCGACGAGGCTCTGGGCGATGTGCAGCCCCAGGGCTCCCAGTCCACCGGTAATCCAGTAGGTGCGGTCCGCCCGGACGGCTCCCGTCGCGTGCTCGCTCGCGGGGAGCGTCAGCACCACCTTGCCGATGTTCTTCGCCTGCGCGAGGTGCCGGAAGCCGGCCTCGGCCTGGCGGATGGAGAACGTCTTGACGGGCAGCGGCGCGAGGCGGCCGTCCTCCAGTCCCCGCACCGTGTCCGTGAGCAGGTCCACCTGGAGCTCCGCGTTCCCGTCGACGTCTCCCAGGTCGAAGGAGAAGTACGCCACGTCAGGCCGGAAGGTCGCCATCTGCGCCTGGGACCAGATGCCAATCTTGCCAATCTCCACGAAGCGGCCCCCCTGGGCGAGCACCCCCGCGCTCTTGGGGATGTAGTCGCCGGTCAGGCTGTTGAGGACCACGTCCACCCCCCGGCCCCCGGTGAGGCGCAGGACTTCGTCGGCGAAGTCCAGGGTGCGTGAGCTCATGACGTGCGCGACGCCTTGGCGCTTCACGTGCTCCCACTTGGACGGGCTCGCGGTTCCGAAGATGGTGGCCCCCCGGTCCTTCGCGAGCTGGACCGCTGCCTGCCCGACGCCTCCGGCGCAGGCGTGGATCAACACCGTCTCTCCCGGCTTCAGCTTCGCGAGCTTCTCGAGGCTGTAGATGGCCGTCATGAAGGCGGCGGGGATGGAGGCCGCCTGCGCGAAAGAGAGGTTGCCCGGCTTCCGGTGCACCAGCCGCTGGTCGATGGTGACGTGGCTCGACAGCGCGGACGGCGCCATCGTGAACACCTCATCTCCCACGGCGAGGCTCGTCACGCCCGGCCCCACGCGGACGACCCGCCCCGCGCATTCGAAGCCGAGCGGCTGGTCGGCGGCCCGGAGGATGCCCGCCTCCTTGCTGAACGCCTCCAGCATCCCGAGGCAGTAGAGGACGTCCTTGAAGTTGATGGCCGACGCGTGGACCTCGAGCTCCACCTCTTCGGCCGTGGGCTCGCGCCGCTCCAGCGGGACCAGCGTCAGGCGGTCCAGCGCTCCGTACGCGGCCGTCCGGAGCCGGTAGCTTTCGCCGGGAAGCGCGAGCTGCCCCTTGGGCTGGGCGGAAGCACGAGCCCACCGCGCCACCATCCGCTTGCCGGAGCGCACCGCGACCTGGAGCTCCACGTCTGGCTGGAGGACCTCGGCCGCGAGCGCCTCCAGTCCTCCGCCGTCCACATCCACGCAGGTGCAGCCGAGGGACGGATGCTCCAAGGCGATGGTGCGTCCCAGCCCCCACAGCGCCGCCTGGTTCGCGCTCACCCGTTCGCCTTCAACGACGGGCTGCGCGCCTCGCGTGACGAGATAGAGCCGTGGCAGTCGTTGGCCCGGGACGTCCATCAGTGACTGGACCAGGGCCAGCGCGCTTCCGACCGAGCGCGACAGCGACTCGTCCAGCGCCCAGAGGTGGAGGATGCCCGCGAGGGGCAGGGGGCTCGTGGCCGCGAGGTCCGCGAGCGCTCGCGACCAGGAGGCCTTGTCGAGCCAGTCGACATCCCCGTCGCTCAACAGCCCGCAGGTGTCTCCGCGGGCTTCCAACATCGCCCGCAGGCGCGCCCCCGCTCCCTCTCGGTCTCCCAGGATGAGCCAGCGCCGTGCTGGCGCGTCGGGGGTCTCAGGAAGTGCCTGGGGCACCCAGGTCATCGAGTAGAGCTTGTCCTTCCACGTGGCCGTCGCGAAGGCCAGCGCGCGGCGGTCGACGCGCATCGCCTGGAGTCCCTCCACCTCGCACACCACCTGTCCCTGCTCGTCGAGAAGCCGGAGGTCCGCGACGACGCGAGGGTCCCCGGGCGAGGGCGCGTGGCGAAGGAGGGCATGGGCCCACACCTCCTCGGCGCCCGGCCGTGACAGGTGCAGGGCTTCGATGCCGACGGGCAGGCACACCACGTCCGCGACCTCCGGAACCAGCGCCCCGACCGCCTGGAAGCAACCATCCAGCAGGGCGGGGTGCAGCCCGTAGGCGCTCGCCTCGTCGCGCGTCACCCCCGCCGGGTGGATCCGCGCGAGGAGCTCCGGGGGCCGCGTGCCATCGCCCGTCAGCCGCCGCAGCGCCGTCACCGCGCGGAACGCTCCGCTGTAGCCCAGGCCCAGCGCGGCATAGCGCGTGTAGAACGCCTCGGTGTCGAGCACCTCGCCTGTTGCCTCGAGGCGCTCGCGGGCCTCGGCTCCGTCGAAGGCGCCCCCACCGTGTCCACCTGGTGGCGACACCTGGACCTCCCCCGTGACATGGAGGCGCCAGTCGGATGCGTCCTGCGAGGCCGCGCTGAGAATCCGGAAGCGGTAGCGGTCGTCACCGACGCTGGAGAGGTGCGTCTGCACCACGGTGTCGGTGCCTGGTGCCAGGACGAGCGCCGCCTGGACCGCGACGTTGCGGAGCGACAGCGCCGCCTGGGGGAACATCCGCCCGAGGCTTGCCAGGGCCATCTCCACGTAGCCCGCTGCGGGCACCACGACCTTGTCGTAGACGCGGTGGTGCCGCAGGTAGGCCGGGCCGCCGGGCGACAGCGCGCTCTCGAACAGGTGGTCACCCGGGGGCAGGGCGGCGCTTCGCAACCGCCGGCCCAGGAGCGGGTGGGACTCGCCCGACGCCGCCATCGCCACCGAGCTGCCTTCCTCGCGCTGGAGCCAGTAGCGCTGCCGCTGGAACGGATAGGTCGGCAGCGCCAGCCGGGGCGGGGCGGGCTGCCCACACCGGCCCGCCTTACCCAGGTCCACGGGCAGCCCGTGCGCGAACAGCGTCGCGACGGCCTCCAGCAACTGGGGCCAGGCGGGCGCGTTGGCTCGCAGGCTCGCCGCCGTGACGAACCGGTCCGGTTCAACGCAGGCGGAGGCCAGGCTCACGAGCGTGGCGCTCGGTCCAACCTCCAGCAGGCCCACGACCTTGTTCGCTTCCAGCGCCTTCACTCCCGCCATGAAGTCGACCGGCGCGAGCACGTGGTCCACCCAGTAGCCGGGCGTGGCCAGTTCCTCTCCGCCCACCTGGCCTGTCACGTTCGAGATGAGCGGGATGCTGGGGCGACGGAACGTCACCGTCCCGGCGACCGCGCGCAGGTCTTCCACGATCGGCCGCATCAGCTCCGAGTGAAAGGCGTGCGAGACCTCCAGCAGCCCCCGGTTGCGCACGCCCTGCTGACCCAGCCGCTCGCAGGCCGCGAGGACGGCGTCCCGCTCGCCCGAGATGACCGTCTGCTGAGGCGCGTTGAACGCGGCGATGGCCAGGCGTGCCCCCTGCTCCGCGACCACGGGCGCCACCGTGTCCCGCCCGGCCAGGACCACGGCCATGGCGCCGCCTTCCGGCAGCGACTGCATCAGCCGCCCTCGCGCGGCGATCAGCTTCAGTCCGTCCTCCAGGCTGAACAGGCCCGCCACGCACGCCGCGGCCAGCTCGCCCACGCTGTGGCCCATGACGAACGACGGTCGGGCGCCCCAGGACTGCCAGAGGCGCGCGAGGGCCACCTCCAGCGCGAACAGCGCGGGCTGGGTGTACTTCGTCTGGTTCAGCAGCCCGCGGTGCTCGCCCCACAGCACCTCCCGGAGCGGCGTCTCCAGGTGCTCGGAGAGGAGCGCCTCGCAGCGCTCCAGCGTCTCCCGGAACACCGGATGCAGCGCGTACAGCGCCTCCCCCATGCCGGCGTACTGCGAGCCCTGCCCCGTGAAGAGGAACGCGAGCCGTCCCTCCATCGCGGGCGCGCTGCCCGTCCGCACGTTCCTGCCCGAGGCGGCGCGCGTCTTCGCGAACGCGGCGAGCGTGTCACGCAGGGACTCCGCCCCGTCCGCCACCACCGCGAGCCGCTGCGCGAACCGCGCGCGTCCGGTGTTCGCCGTCCAGGTCACCGCGTCGAGCGACGCCTCGGGGTTCCGTTCCAACCAGCGCGCGTAGCGCTCCGCCATCACCGCCAGCGCCTCTGGTGTCCTCGCCGACAGGCACAGCACATGCGCGGGCTGCGTGGCCGGCGGCACGGGGGCCGCCCGGGGGGCCTCCTCCACGACGACATGCGCGTTCGTCCCGCTGAAGCCAAACGCGCTGACCCCGGCGATGCGCGCCCGCGGGCCCCGGGGCCATGCGACGGGCTGCCTCAGCACCTCCACCGGCAGGTCCTTCCACGGGATGCGGCTGCTCAAGGCCCCCAGGGTGGGGTAGCCCGGAAGCGTCTCCGCCTGGAGCGCGAGGATGACCTTGCAGAGGCCGGCCATGCCCGCCGCCAGCTCGGTGTGACCGACGATGCTCTTCGCCGACCCCAGGAGGAGCGGCCGTTGCCTGGGGCGATCCGCGCCGAACACCTGCGCCAGCGCCCCCACCTCGATGGGGTCTCCCAGCGCCGTGCCGGTGCCGTGGGCTTCGACATAGTCCACGTCCCCCGGCTTCACGCCCGCGCGCGCCAGCGCCTTGCGCACCAGCGCCTCCTGCATGGGCCCGTTGGGGACGGTCAGTCCGGAGCTCGCGCCGTCCTGGTTGATGGCGCTGCCTCGGATGACGGCCAGGATGGTGTCTCCGTCCGCCTTCGCCGCCGACACCGTCTTGAGCACGAGGGCCGCGACGCCCTCCGAGCGCACATAGCCATCCGCCAGCTCGTCGAACGTCTTGCAGCGACCGTCCGGGGCCATCATCCGCGCCTTGGAGAAGGCCGCGGTGATTTCCGGCGCGAGGACCAGGTTGACGCTGGCCGCGAGCGCCACGCGGCAGTCCCCCCGGCGCAGGCTTTCGCCCGCGGAGTGCACCGCCACCAGGGCCGACGAGCACGCCGTCTCCAGCGACACGCAGGGCCCGGTGAAGCCGAACGTGTACGCGAGCCGCCCCGCGGCGACGCTCGTGGCGTTGCCCGTTCCCAGGTAGGCGTTCACGTTCTCGACGCGCTGGAGGGCCATGCGGAAGTAGTCGGACGTGCACACGCCGACGAAGACGCCGCTGGGCGAGCCGTACAGCGCGTCCGGTGACAGCCCCGCGTTCTCCAGCGCCTCCCACGACGTCTCCAGCAGCAGGCGCTGCTGCGGGTCCATCAACGCCGCCTCTCGCGGCGAGATGCCGAAGAACGGCGCGTCGAACGCGTCCACGCGGGGCAGGAACCCTCCGTGGCGCGTGGACATCTTCCCCGGCGCGTCCGGGTCCGCGTCGTAGAGCGCGTCGATGTCCCACCGCTCGCGAGGGACCTCCGTGATGCTCGGCTCGCCGCGGTGGAGCAGCGCCCAGTACGCGTCCGCGCTCTCCGCGCCAGGGAAGCGGCAGCTCATTCCCACCACGGCGATGGGCTCGTCCTGCGTCTTGCGCAGGGTCGCGACTTCGTTCTCCAGCCGCTCGATGATGCGGAGGACCTTCTCTGAGTCCAGGACGCTCTGCGACATGGGGTGTTGGCTCCCGCTGGCCCGCAGGCCGGTCAGTTGACGCGCTTCTCGCGGCCGGCCCAGTACGGCTCGCGCAGCACGCGCTTCAGGACCTTGCCGCTCGGATTCCGGGGCAGGGCGTCTACGAACTCCACCGTCCTGATCATCTTGAAGCTCGCCAGGTGCTTGCGCGCGAACGCCAGCACGTCCGCCTTCGTCACCGCCGAGCCCGGTTTGCGCACCGCGATGGCGATGGGCAGCTCTCCCCAGCGGTCATCGGGCACGCCAATCACCGCCACGTCCGCGAGCTCCTCGTGCTGCACGAGGATGCGCTCCAGCTCCGCCGGGTAGATGTTCTCTCCCGCGGAGATGATCAGGTCCTTGATGCGGTCCGTGACGTAGACGAAGCCGTCCTCGTCCACGGAGCCCGCGTCACCCGTGTGGACCCACCCATCCACCAGCGTCCTGCGCGTCTCCTCCGGGAGCTTCCAGTACTCCAGCATGTGCCCCGCCGTCTTGAAGGCGATCTCCCCCGTCTGGCCTGGAGGCAGCTCGCGGCCGTCCGGGGCCAGGATGCGCACCGAGACGCCCCGCAGCGGACGGCCCGCCGCCTTCAGCCGTGGGTTGGCCGGGTCCTCGTGCTCGGCGGCGGGCATGAACACCGCCATGTTCGTGGTCTCCGACAGGCCGTAGTTCTGCGTGAAGCGGCACTTGAACAGGGCGCGCGCCCGCTCCAGCAGGGGCCGGGGCATCGGCGAGCCTCCGTAGACGAGCTGGTCCACCGAGGACAGGTCCGCCGTCCGGCTCGCCGGCTCCGACAGCATGAAGCGAATCATCGCCGGCACGAAGGCGACCTTGGTGATGGCGTGCTTTTCGATGAGCTCCAGCGCGGACGCGCCGGTGAACGCCTTCATGATGACGTTCGTCGCGCCGTTGACCAGGCCGTGGATTCCGAACCACAGGCCGCCCACGTGGAACGTCGGCAGCGCCAGCAGCGTGATGTCCCCTGTCTTCCAGTCGATGAGCTCGTCCCCGGCGCGCACCACTTCGCGGATGACGTCCAGGAAGCAGCCGTGCGACAGCACCACCCCCTTGGGCCTTCCGCTGGTGCCGCTCGTGTAGACCTGCACCACCGCTTCGTGGCTCTGGAGCGGCAGGGCCTCTCGCCGGGCCGGGTGTGCGTCGCGCCACGCCGGGTAGAGGGCATGCCGCTCGGAGGGCCCGTCGAGCACGATGAGCCGCTTCAGCCTGGGGCATGACGGCAGGAAGGCCTCCACCAGGGGCACCATCTGCTGGGTGATGAAGAGGAGCTCGGCGTCCGAGTCCTGGACGATGTAGGCCAGCTCGCTCGCCTCCAGCTTCCAGTTGATGCTGAGCAGCACCATGCCCGCCTTGGCACAGCCGAACAGCAGCTCGTAGGACGCCTCGCTGTCGGTGCCCAGCAGCGCGACCCGGGCCTGACGCGGAAGTCCCTCCGCGACCAGGGCGTTGGCGACGCGCTCACTGCGCTCGGCCAGCGTGGCGTAGCTCACCCTGCGCTCATCGGCGATGAGCGCGGTGTGCCCGGGTGTGGCGCGGGCGTGGAGGTCCGGGATGTCGGCCAGCGTCTTGATGGCGTCGTAATGCTCCAGCATGGGAGTTCTCTCTCGGGTGAGGCCCCGCGTGGAATGCGGAGGAACGGCTCAGAGGTCGTACTTCGTCAGCTTCCGGCGGAGCCGCTCCTCGGGTGACTCCTGGGGCTCGGACGCGTCCTCCGGCGTGGCTTCACCAAACGCCACGCCCACGACATGCCCGGCCAGGCTCTCCGGGCTGGGGAAGTCGAACAGCAGCGTCGTGCGCAGCGCGCAGCCCAGCTCCTCCTCGAGGACCTCCTTGAACTCCAGCGCCCGCTTCGAGTCGATGCCCAGCGTCTCGAACCGGGACCGCGGGTGCAGCTCGTTCGGGTCGCAGCCCAGCTCGTCGCAGAGGACCTGGAGGATGGCCTCCACCAGCAGCCCCTGTCGCGCGGACGGAGCCGCCGGGGTGAGCCGGTCGCGAAGCCCCACGAGCGCGTTCACGCGGCCCCCAGTGCCGCCGGGCCGCTCGTCCGGCGCGCGGTGTCGGCCCGCTTCGCGTAGTTCTCCACGATCTTCGAGTACAGGTTGAGCAGCCCGTACACGGCATCCTCGGCGAACAGGCGGGTGTCGTAGTCCAGCTCCAGGGTGATGTCCGTCGGGAGCACGAAGACGTTGCAGCTCAGGTCGAACTCAATCCAGTCATTCACCGCGGAGACCAGCTCCGGCGGCTGGCCGCCGAAGCTCGGGAGCTGGCTCACCGGCTCCACGTTGAACGTCACTTCGACCGGGCTCCCCTGGGCCTCCGGCATCACGGCGCGGTACTGCTCGCACAGCTCCGCGTAGGGGAAGCCGGCGTGCTTGAACAGCTCCTTCATCTGGCTCCGGGTCCGCGCGAGGCTCGCGTCGAAGGTCGCGTCCGCGCCGTGCGCGGGCAGCAGCGGCAGCAGGTTCACGCACGTTCCGACGGTCTGCTTGAGCTCCCGCGTCGTCCGGTTCGCGAACGGAATGCCCACCACCGGCAGTCGCGTCCGGTAGGCCCGGTTCAGGAACACCTGGAAGCCCGCGAGCAGCGCGGTGAACGGCGTCACCCCGTCCGCCTTCGCCTGCGCCTTGAACAGGGCCGTCAGCGGCTCGCCCAGGCTCCGTCGCGCACGGCCTCCCGGGCGGCCTCCGACGGCGCCCCGGTGCCGGAGCTCGCCGTAGGTGTGGCTCCGCTGGTAGCTCGCGATGGCGTCAATGGCTTCCTTCCAGAACCGCTGGTCGGCCGCGTACTGCCCACCCTGGCGGTAGCGCGCCTCGTGCTCGCGCCAGCGCGAGTAGGGCACGTTCGCTCCCATGGCAGTGTCGCCGTTGTAGAGGGCCGCGATGCGCTCGAACAGCGACACCAGCGCCCAGCCGTCGCAGACCAGGTGGTGTACGCACAGGCTGAACAGCGTCACCCCTTCCTCGAACCGGGTGAGGTGGACGCGGACGTTCACCCCGGACTCGGGGGCCAGCGGCGTCTGCTGCTGGGCCGCCATCAGGCGCTCGATGACGCCCGGCTCCGTCGAGCGCCGCGAGACGTCGGCCTGCTCGATGGGGACCCGGCGCTCCGCCACGGGAATCACCTTCTGCGTCCCGCGCTCCACGTCGAGGCAATACCAGAGGGCCTCCTGGCCGCCGAGCACGGTCTGGACGGCCCGCGACAGCCGCTCCAGGTCCACCGCCGCGTCGAAGCGCAGCCCGTAGCAGAGGTTGCAGGTGACGGACCCCTCGGGCCCGCTCCGCACGAGCTGGAGGAAGCGCTGCTGGGCGTCCGACACCGGCGGCTCCGCGGGCGGGAGCGCCCTGCCACCGTCACGGAGTGGCAGGAGCTTCAGCGCGACGAGCTCCCGGGCAATCTCCCGCACGGACTCGACGAAGCGGGCGAGCTCCGCGTCGGTGTGGGCGGTGGACAGGAAGCAGTTGCGCCCCTCCCAGATGAAGTACCCCGCGTCCAGGAGCCTGTAATAGAAGAGGTCCAGGTTGCCCTTCGACGCGAAGCGGAACAGCGACGAGAAGGACTCCACCGCCACGTCCGCGCCCTCCTCGTCGAACGCGGCGTTGAGCTGGGTGGCCAGCCACTCGGTGCGCTCGTTCAACGCGCGGTAGAGCTGGTCGTCCGCCTCCCGGAGGTGCTCCAACACGGCCAGCGACGCCGCCATGGTCAGCGGGTGCTTGGAGAAGGTTCCGGCGAAGAAGATGGTCGGCGTGCTGGGGAAGCTCGCGTCGCCGTACCGCCAGAAGCCGCCGTCGAGCCCGTCCATGAACGCGGCGCTGCCCGCGACGACGCCAATGGGCATCCCGCCGCCCACGACCTTGCCGTAGGCGCAGAGGTCGGCCTGGACGCCGAAGTACTGCTGCGCGCCGCCCTTCGCGCAGCGGAAGCCGGAGATGACCTCGTCGAAGACGAGCGCGATGTCCTTCTCCTGGGTCAGCTCGCGCAGTTGCTTCAGGAACGCCGCGGGCTGCATGCCCGGAGCCCGGCTCTGCACCGGCTCCACCATCACCGCGCCAAGCTCCTTCGCGTGCTTCTCGATGTAGTCGAGCGCGCTCTGCTCGCAGTAGTCCAGGACCACCGTGTCCCGGACCAGCGAGGCCGTCGTCCCCAGGCTCGCGGGGCGGCTCTCGTCGCTGGAGGCGTTGCCCCGGGCGAGGAACGCGTCGAACGTGCCGTGGTAGGAGTTGCGGAAGATGACGACCTTGTCCCGCCCCGTCTTCGCGCGGGCGAGGCGCAGCGCCGTCATCGTCGCCTCCGTGCCGGAGTTGCAGAACGTCACGCGGGCATGGCCCGTCAGCTCGCAGATGAGCGCCGCCACGCGCCCCGCCAGCGGAGACTGCGGCCCGATGGGCATCCCGCGCCCGAGCTGCGCCTGGAGGGCGGTGGTGATGAAGTCCGGCGAGTGGCCGAAGAAGTGCGCGCCAAAGCCCATCGTGAAGTCGAGGTACGTGTTGCCGTCGACGTCCGTGACGTGGGCGCCTCGCGCCTGCTCCGCGACGATGGGAAACACCATCTCCTTCAGGAGCGGACGGAAGCCCGCGGAGACGCGGTTGTCGGCCAGGGGCTGGCGGTAGTGCTGCGCCAGCCGCTTGGACTCCGGCGCCTTCTGCGCCACGCGGGCCGTGAGGCGCTGGATGTAGCCGGCCTTCTCCGCGTCCTCCTCGCGCTCGTCCTTGCCCAGCTTCACGGAGAACGCGCTGAAGCGGTCGGCCTCGGGCTTGCCCGCGGGGGGCGCTGACGCGGCGAGCGCTGGCGCGGGGGCGGGGCGCTCCTCCGAGGGCGGGGGCCGCTGGGGCGCGGAAGCCTTCGCCGCCGCCGTCCCGGGCTTGCGGCCCAGCAGGGTGAGCTGCCGGTCCATCAAGTCGAGCTGGTGCCGGACGATGTCCTCGAGCTCCTGGCTCCGGCCGCCGCGGGTCCGGGGCGTCAGGTCCACCTCCGGGACTTCAGGGAGGCCCACGGGCTCGGGCGCCCGGGCCTGGACGGTGGGAGTGGCGTCCTCGTGCGCGCGGTGCTCGTGGATGAAGCGGGCGAGCCGGTCCACGGTGTTGACCTTCTCGTAGATCTCCAGGACCGTGAGCGATACCTGGAAGCGCGCGTTGAGCTCCTGGATGACCTCCAGGAGGATCAACGAGTCCGCGCCCATGTCGGCGAAGGGCAGGTGGGGATCGACGTTCTCCGGCGCCTGCTTGAGGCAGTACGCGACCTCGCGCAGCACCAGGGCCTGGATGCGGGACACCGCGTCGTTGCTGGACGTCTCGTTGCTCATGTCAGTTCCCATCGGGACTCAAGGAAGGTTACGGGTCGCCCAGCAGCGCGAGCTGCTGGCGCATCACGTGGAGCTGCCGGTCGATGACGGCCTGGAGTGACGGCTCCGCCTCGCCGGGCGCCAGCGGCTCGCTCCGCTCCGGGACGGCCGCGCCTGCCTCCGCGCTGCTCGCCGTCCAGTACCGCCTGTTCTCCAGGCGCCTGGCCGGAAGCGACACCCGCCGAGGCGGCGTTGAGTGACACAGCGGCGCGAAGTCCAGGTCCAGCCCCAGTTCATGCAGCGTCCCGACCGCGGCGAGCAGGCACTCCTCGCTGTCCCGGCCGCGGACCCCGCTGCTCACGGCGCTCACCCGCGCGCCGTGGTCCGCCGCCACGAGCGAGGACAGCACCCGGTCCGGGCCCACCTCCAGGAACACGCGCGCGCCCAGGCCGACCAGCGTCTCGGTTCCCGCGGCGAACTGCACGGGCCTCGCGATGTGCCGTCCCCAGTAGTCGCCGCCCAGGGCGCCCGGGGCCACCACCGCGCCATCGAGGTTCCCCACCACCGGGAACGTCCCGGCATGGATAGGGAGGCTCCGCGAACGCTCCGCCAGCCGGGCCGCGGCCTCGTCGAAGACGGGGGAGTGGAAGGCATGGCGTGTCCGCAGCGCGCGGAACCGCACGCGCTCCCGCTCCAGGCGCTGCTCCAGTCGCGCCACGGCCGGCCGCTCCCCGCTGACCACGACGCGCTGCCTGCCATTGATGGCGGCGAGGTGGAGCGGCTCCCCCAGCTCCCTCAGCAGCGCCTCCAGCGAACTGGCGTCGAGCGACACCGCCACCATCGCGCCGTCGTGTGGCACCGACTGCATCAGCCGCCCGCGCTCGTGGACCAGCGCCACGCCATCCGCGAGGGACAGCGAGCCCGCGACGGTGTGCGCCACCAGCTCTCCAAGGCTGTGTCCGATGGCGAAGTCCGGAGTCAGGCCCAGCGCCATCCACGCGCTCGCGAGCGCGTACTCGAACGCGAACAGGGAGAGCTGCGCCGCGTGGGTGTCGGACGTCAGGCGCTCATCGCCCCCGGCGGACGGCTCGTACACGAGGTGCGCCAGCGACACGCCCGCCTGCTCGCGAGCCAGCGCGTCGCAGCGGTCGAACGCGTCCCGGAACGGCGCGAAGGACGTGTACAGTGATTGGCCCATGCCAAGGAACTGCGAGCCCTGGCCGGTGAACATGAAGGCCACCTTCGGCCTCCCGCCCGGCTGGACGGGCAACGGCTCGGCGCGGGGCCGGACCTCGCGGAGGGCGCGGAGGGCCTCCTCGCGCGTCCTCACGACGACGGCGCGGCGGTGCGTCAGGTGCTCCCGGGCGACCATCAGCGTGTCGGAGACCGCTTCCAATGGCCCCGCTGACGCGGCCAGGTGGGCCGCGAGCGCGAGCGTGTCCTCCTTCAGCCCTTGCGCGAAGTGGCTCGACAGCGGCAGCAGCACGGGGCGCCCGGACTCGGCGGCTTCACGCTCCCGGGTGACGTGGCGCTCCAGCACGACATGGGCGTTGGACCCGCCGAAGCCGAACGAGCTGATGCCGATGTGGCGCCGGCCCTCTGGGAGGGGCTGCGCCTGCCCGGCGATTTTCAGCGCGCAGTCCTCCGCGTGGAAGAAGGGCGCGTGCGGCGGCGCCACCGGATGGGGCGGCACCACGCCGTGCTCCAGGATGAGCATGCCCTTCAAGAGCCCGCAGAGGCCCGCCGCGGCCTCCGCGTGGCCAATGCTGGCCTTCGCGGAGCCCACGAAACACGGCTCGCCCGGCGTCCCGTCGAAGACCTCCTGGAGCGCGTTCAGCTCGATGGCGTCCCCCAGCGACGTCCCCGTGCCGTGGGCCTCCACGTACGCGATGTCCGACGGCGACAGGCCCGCGCGCTCCAGCGCGGCGCGAATCACCCGGATTTGACTGGCGCCGTTGGGCGCCGCGATGCCGTTGCTGCGCCCGTCCTGGTTGATGGCCGTGGAGGCGATGAAGCACCGCACGGGCTGGTGCTCCAGCTCCGCCTCCGTCACCCGCCGCAGGACGGCCACCGCGACGCCCTCGGCGCGGCCGTAGCCATCCGCGTCGGCGCTGAACGTCTTGCAGCGCCCGCTGGGGGACAGCATCTTCGCCTGGGAGAACGCGAGCGGAAGGTCGGCCGACAGGATGACGTTGACGCCGCCGACGATGGCCATGTCAATCTCCCCGCCGCGCAGCGACTGCATCGCGAAGTGCAGCGCGGTGAGTGACGACGAGCACGCCGTGTCGATGGCCAGGCTCGGGCCCTTCAAGTTGAGGAAGTAGGAGATGCGCCCGGCCAGCAGGTTGTGCGAGTTGCCGATGCCGAAGTAGCCGTCCACGTGCTGCTTCTGGCCGGAGTCCAGGCTCATGTAGTCCGAGCTACCCACGCCAATGAACACGCCGACGTTCGCGCGCCGCAGCTCCGCCCGCGTGATTCCGCCGTCCTCCAGCGCGTCGTGCGTCACCTCCAGCAGCAGCCGCTGCTGGGGGTCCAGCTTGACGGCTTCTCGTGGGGACACGCTGAAGTAGTCGGCGTCGAAGCGGAACACGTCATCCAGGTAGCCGGCGCGCAACGTGAGGATGCGCTTGCCCAGCAGGGGGTCCTTCGCGGCCTTCCACAGGTCCCCGCGCGACGCGTCCGGCTCCGCCGCCGCCACGCGCCCCTCCACCAGGAGCCGCCAGTAGTCGTCCAGGCTGGCGGCGCCTGGAAACCGTCCCGCCGCCCCAACGACGGCGACCTTGTTGTCCTCGGCCGATGCCATGCGCTGTCCCATCCCTTTCGTCCCTGGAAGGCCCCTGGGGGCGCCCGCGCCGAAGCCGCTGGCGCGGGTGCCCGTGTCGCCTCACGCCGCGCGCTTCACCTCGCGGTCCTTCGCCGCCAGCATGTCGACGAAGCGCGCCCACTCCTCCACCGTGTCGTTCAGGAACGACTCCACCTCCGCGTAGCGGTCCGGCGTCAGCGCCTGGCGGACGAGGAACCAGCTGTCCTCGGAGTGGTCGGTGTCGACGATGGCGCCGGACTCATCCTCGACGTGGATGCTGTGGTAGCCATCCGAGATGTCCGTCGGGCAGACGGCGAGGGTGTTGTCCGCCCACGGGCCGTAGTAGGGGATGAACGCCGTCTCGATGCCGGCGAGCACCACCGCCAGGCGCAGGTGGTCGCTGAAGCTGTCGAGCAGCCGCTTGCGCACCGCGACCGACTCCGGCGACGCCACGTAGGATGACCAGCTTTCCTCGGGGTGCCCCACGGCCGTCAGCGTGTCCACGAGCTGCCAGTAGTGGGAGAAGCCCGGGTGGCCGCAGAAGCCCGACTTGCCCAGCGGCGTCGGCTTGTAGCCCAACTCCTCCAGCACGTTGAGCTGGATGAGGAAGCGCGCCGCCATCTTCGCCTTCGCCCCCAGCCGGCGCTCGAGCGCGCCGGTGGTCTCCATCAGGCGGATGAGCCCGTCACCGAAGTGCTCCGCGAAGGCGTAGCGCACCTCCGAGTGCACCAGGCCCATGGACTTGAGTGTGAATTCCTTCCGGGCGAACGACGCGATGACCGGATGGTTGAACAGGCGCGAGTCCTTGATGCCGCGCTCGAGCTTCCGGGTGAAGTCCTCGTTCTGCTGCCAGAGGTCCGCGTCGACGGACTCACGCACGATGCGGCGGGAAATCTCCCGCGGATTCTCGATGGGGAACTTCATCTCGGGCTCCTTGGCTGAATGGGCTGTCTGTGTTTCGGGATGGAACTTCAGGCCGCCGGCGTCATGCTTCGTCGCTTCATGTCCTCGCCCCAGCCGTCTCCCTGCAGCTCCGCGGGAATCCTGGGGGCCAGCGTCGCGTGGTATTCGGGGAGCTGGGACCAGTGCAGCGCCTGCTTGAAGTGGTGCGCGGCGTGGTAGCCCGCGTTCCACGTGAACCAGTTGTAGAAGCGCCCCGTGTGCGTCCTCGACGCGGTGTAGTCGTCGCCGTAGGGCAGCCCGCTGTGGTGCGCGTACGCGGACCACTTCAGCGCGTAGAGCATCAGCAGCATGGGCGCCACGAACACGATGAGCGCCGGGACGGGCCGGTAGGCGATGAGCCCCCCCAGGAGGGCCACCCCCAGCGCCAGCCAGGTGAGGAACTGCGCCCGGAGGCGCGGGTTCTTCTGGCCCAGCACGAAGCAGGACGGGTAGTGCCAGGCCAAGCAGCGGAGGGCGAACTCGTGGCGCCCCATCGTCGTGCCGTCGCGCCGGCGCCAGTTGAGCGTGTCCAGCTCGGGTTTGTCATAGCTGGCGTGGTGCCCGACGATGTGGTTGAGCGTGCCGCTGAACGGCGAGGAGCCCGTCTCCAGGAAGATGAGGACTTCGAGGATGCGATTGAGCGGCTGGTTCGAGAACGTCCGCACATGCATGTGATTGTGGTTGTAGGCCACCACCGACAGACAGAACGGCACCAGCGCGAACGCGCCCGCTGCCAGCCAGCCGATGCTGTCGACAAACAGGTAGAGCGAGAGCTGCGCGGCGAACGTCAAGACAATGAGGACCACCGCCCAGCCGTCGGCCGGGAAGGGGAGCAGCTTATTCCGCATGGGATGCCTCGTGAGCAGGTTCACTGAAGGCGGACCCGGAGGTCCGCCCAGGAAACAGCGGCCGGACTACCCGGCCACCTTCGCGCCGCTCCTCTTGTTCAACCTTCCCAGAAGGAAGCCGGCGAGCTCCCGGATGTTCGGGTAGCTGAAGAGGACGGAGGGGTCGACGGTCAGCGCGTACTCGTCCGACAGCGCGGCCCCCAGGTCGATGGCGTCGATGGAGCCCAGGCCCAGCATGGCGAACTCCACGTCACCCTGGAGCGACGCCACGGGCCTGGCGCACCGGCCGGAGATCCACTGGCGGATGAAGGCCTCCACCTCCGCGCGCCCCACCGGGGTTGGCGCCGCCACCACGTGCATGGCGGGTGGGGCCGCCACCACGGGCGCGGAGGGTGCCGCCGCCGGCGCTGGCGGAGGGGAGGTGGGCGCGGCGGACGTGGGCGTGAAGAGCGCGTCGAGCGACACGTCGGGCATCGCGGGGCCGTTGCCCCTGCGCCCGAAGTCGCGGTCCAGCGCCTCACCGAAGGCACGCAGCGCTTCGGCGTCCGGCAGCTCCTGGAACGCTCGCGTCGCCTGGGTGACCCGGGCCAGGGCTGCCTGGAGCCGCTCGTGCAGCCAGCGGCGCGTCGCCGCGTCAACGCCGCTTCCAGCCGCTGCGGCGTAGAGCACCAGGTCATCGACGTACTCGCCGAAGCGCAGGCCCTGCCAGTCCTCCAGGGACGTGTCGCGCTCGCCCGGCCGAGCGGGCTGGAGCGCGGCGAGGACGGCGTCGTAGTGCGTCCGCACCGTGTCCTCGTCCAGGGACTCGCGCAGGAAGGCGCGCAGCACCGGCCGGCCGCGCAGCGCCGAGGTGCCGACGAAGTGGTGCAGCGTCTCCGTGGGCCCCTCGAAGATGCGGAAGATTCGGGCGTCGCGGAACAGCTGCGGGATGAAGTTGGACTCGAGGTAGCCCCGTCCGCCCGCCAGTTGCATGGTGCGGTCCACGGTGGTCCACAGCACCTCCGTGGACACCGACTTGCACACCGCCAGCACCTCTGGCGCCACGTCCTGGCCCGCTTCGACCTTGCCCACGACGCGGTCGATGAGCGCCTCAATGGCGGCGATCTGGTGCATCGCCTCGCCCAGCACCGCGCGGGTGTAGGGGTTCTGGAGCAGGGGGCCCGTGGAGACGCGGCGGCCCTGGGCGTACTGGAGCATCAACTGCACGCACAGCCGGGTGGCCCCCAGGCACACGGAGGCGATGGCGAGCCGCCCGTAGCACAGCGTGTCCTGCGCCACGGCCATGCCGTTGCCGGGCTCGCCGAGCAACTGCCACGGCTCCACCGGCACGTCCTCCAGGTGGACGGTGTTCTGGATCATCCCCCTCAGGCCCATGGTGAGCGCCTCGGGGCCCTGGCGCACGCCCGGGCTGCCCTGTGGGATGGCGAACGCGGAGAAGCCCGCCGGCTGCCCGTTCGCGTCCACGTGCCGCGCGAAGACGTTCATCAGCCCGGCCCACGCCGCGGAGCCGCTCCAGATTTTCGTTCCGCTCAGCCGGTAGCCGTCACCGGAGGCCCGGGCCGTCGTCTCCAGGGCCTGCGGGTTGGACCCCGCGCCGGGCTCCGTCAGCGAGAAGGCCGCCAGCTCCCGGCCGCGCGCCAGCGCCGGCAGGTACCGGGCCTTGAGCTGCTCGCCGCCGAAGCGCAGCACCGGGCGCACGCCCAGCACGTTGTTGAGGCCCACGAACAGCGCCAGCGTCATGTCCTTGCTGCCGAGCAGCTCCATCACCCGCAGGAACTCGCGCGTGGTGAAGCCCAGGCCCCCGTGCGCCTCCGGGACGAGCATCCCCAGGAGGCCCTGGTTGCCGAAGTCGAGGACGACGTAGGGCGGCAGCGTGCGCCGCTCGTCGATGACGAACGAGTTCAGCCGCGTGGCGCAGTAGTCCCGCACCCAAACGAGCTTCTCCTCCACCACGGGCCGGAGCGCCTTGGCGTCCCCGGGGACGGCGCGGAGGGGGGCGGCCTGCTGGGGAGGCTCCGGCCGCCAGTCGTGGAGGACCTCCAGCGTGCCGTCGAGGAACGCCTTGCGCACCTCGCCGCGCTGAATCTTCCCGCTGCTCGTCTTGGGAATCATCCCCGCGTTGACCAGCGCGATGTACGCGGGCGTGACCCCATGCACCCGCAGCACCTCGCGGCGGATGCTCGCGATGAGCTCCTCGAAGCGCGGCGCCACCTCCCGTCCCCGCGTCACGGCCTGGACGACGGCCAGCTTCTCGTCGTCGAAGCTGAACGCCGCGCCGCAGTGGACGCGCAGGTCGTCCGACAGCGCCTGGATTGTGTCCTCGAGGTCCTGGGGATGGTGGTTGAAGCCGTTGACGATGATGAGCTCCTTGATGCGGCCGGTGATGTAGAGGCTGCCCTCGTGGACGAAGCCCAAATCACCGGTGCGCAGGAAGGGGCCCTCGCCGGTGTCGGTGGTGTACGCGTGGAAGGTGTCCGCCGTCGCCTTGGCCCGGTTCCAGTAACCGCGCGTGACGCTGTCGCTCTTGAGCCAGACCTCTCCCACCCGCGTGTCGGGCTGGAGCGTCCAGGACTCCGGGTCGACGATGCGCACCGTCTGCTCGCCCTGGTCCAGCGCCATGCCTACCAGCGTCTGCACGCGCCGCTCGTCCCGCAGCTCGAACGTGGTGGGGGCCTTGCCGCGCGGCCCGCCCGCGACGAACAGCGTGGCCTCCGCCAGGCCGTAGCAGGGGAAGAACATCTCGCTCCGGAAGCCCGCGCGCTCGAACCGGCGTTGGAAGCGCTCCAGCGTGCTGGCCTTGATGGGCTCCGCGCCGTTGAAGGCGCTCCTCCATGACGACAGGTCCAGCGTGTCGATGACGGCGTCGTCCACCTTCTCGATGCAGATGTCGTAGGCGAAGTTGGGCCCGCCCGCGCAGGTTCCCCGGTAGGTGGACACGGCCTGGAGCCACAGCGCCGGGTCTCGCACGAAGCTCTTGGGCGCCATCAGCACCGTGCGCGCTCCCAGCCCCAGCGACTGGAGGATCATCCCGATGAGGCCCATGTCGTGGTACAGCGGCAGCCACGTCACGATGACGCTGTCGCGCGTGTTGCCCATGGCCACGGCCGTCATGCGGTTGTTGTGGACGATGCTGCGGTGGGTGACCATCACCCCCTTGGGGTCCCCCGTCGAACCGGACGTGTACTGGAGGAAGGCCACGTCGTCCGGCAGGGGCGTGGGCAGCCCGGCGCCGGTGGGGTCGCCGCCGCCGTGCGCGGCGATCAGCTCTCCCATGACGAGCGCGGGGCAGTCCGGCTGCTGCGCGGCGTGGCTTGCGTCCCCGGCGCGCGCCACCAGCATCGCCTTCGGCTGGCAGTCCCGGGTGATGGCGCGCAGCTTCGCCCAGTCCTTGTCGCTCGCCGGCGGGTAGAGCGGGGCGGCGATGGCGCCCGCGGCGACGCACGCCAGGAAGCCGACGATGTACTCCAGCCCGGAGCGCATGACGATGAGCACCCGCTCGCCCCGGAAGCCCTCGCGCTCCAGGTGCGCGGCCACGCCGAACACGGTGCGCGCCAGCTCACCGTAGGTGATGGGCTGCTCCGGTTGCTCCCGGCCGCTCAGGTAGGTGAACGCGTTCTTCTGGGGCTGCACCTGCGCCCAGTGCCGCAGCGCGTGGACCAGCGTGGGAGAGAAACGGAGCGCGTCGGCGGAATCCGTCATGACCCCTTCGAGACCCATCCCTGCTGGATTTTCGATGACCCGTTGTTCTGGCTGCACGTGCGTCATGACTCCATGTGGGGCGGCGGCGCCGCCGCGCCCGGCGCGGGCACGGCGGCATCGTCGCGGTGGACGAGGAAAGGTCTGGAAGACCGCCGGGCTCCGGCGCGGGGCGTCAGCCCTTGGGCAGCTCGCCGATCTTCGCGAAGGACGCGGTGGCCATGGCCACCAGGCCCTTCGGAGACGTCACGGTCATCTCCGCGATTACGGCCTTGGAGCCGTCACGGATGACCTTCGCGGTGGCCACCAGGTCCTGCTGCTTCGCGGGCTGGAGGAGCCGCACGTTGATGTCCGACGTGACGACGATGGCCCCGCTGTGCGCGGCGGCCGTGAACCAGCCGGCCATGTCCAGCAGCGTCGCCAGGATGCCGCCATGCGTGTCCTGCATCCCATGGTCGAAGTCAGGCTTGCGCTTCCAGCGGCAGATGGCTTCGTTCTGGTCGTTGTATTCGAGCGTGACGCCCAGCAGCTTGTTGACCGGCGCTTCGGTGAACTGTGCAATCAGCAGGGCGTGGAGTGGGTTCGACATGTGTGATCTCCTTTGGGGAATGAGGCCCCCTCCGCCTATCACAGGCAGGGCATGCGCGTACCTGCAAATCTAGACCAACCAGAACACCCTGGGCCGCCGGGGGAAGGAGACTGGCCGGACGCACCGTGGGGTGCTCGTCAGGCCCACCGGCCTCAGGCGGTCCCCGTCGGATGCGCGTGCGCTCATCCCCTTGTCCCGCTGATTGTGCTGACGTTTGACCTCTCGATACATTCAGTCGCGGATGCTTATTTGTCAAGTAAATCAGGATATCAGTGGATGCGTATGGTTATTGCCACGGCGCCGTTCGCGGGTGTTTTGAGCGGGCGTAGAGATACCGCTCCGTCGTCCATCAGGCCAGGGCCCGGTACGTGCGTTTTTGTCTGTCAATTTGCATCACCTCCCAAGTCTCCCCGTCGAACCGGCCTTGTCAGTTCGCGAGAACAAAGGGCTCTGGGTGGGTTCTTCCCTGATGCGCTTGTCCGTATGTCTGGTCAACCCGCGGGGTCGCCGGGATATATGTTATTGCGCGGGCGCGGCCGGATTCTTGATGTCTGCGAACCGCGGCGGGTGGTCCGGGAGGGGAAATCCGCCTGGGCGGCGTCGCATCCGAGCCACGGGGTCGGGCCCCGTGGCGCCCCCTGGCGCGTTGGGATTCAACCCGTCAGGTGGGCGGGGGGGCCTCTCAGCGCACGGAGGGCTCCGCCGGGTCATGGGGATGGACGCCGAGCTGCCATGCTTCCCACCCACTGCGGCTGAGCGAGTCAGACGAGGGCGATGAAGGTCCTGTCGCCTCGTGTGCCGGCACGGCGCACGTGCAACCGAAGCTGGCCTCTCCGGCTGGTGCTCCGCGCTCGCCAATCCACCCAGGCGGTTCAAGGCGCCCGCGTCACCGTCACGGGGTGGGTCTGCGACGCCCTGCGGATGAGGAGCGTGGCGGGGCTGCCTGGCGCCCCCAGTTCGCGCTCGCGGGCCTCGCTCACGTCGAGCACCGTGGCGCCATCAATGGGCGGCTGCGGCGAGCGGAAGCGTCTCCGACTCCTGGGACGTGACAACCGAGGGCAGCTCGCCCCGCCGTCCACCCTTCGTGGCCCAGATGCGCAGCGCTCGCGTGCTCACGGAGTCCGCGCCCATGCCGGAGGCCGTGACCAACGCACGCGCCGCGGGAGCCCCGTCCGCATTCTCGACGAAGCCCTTGTTGAAGGCCGAACCGTCCAGTTCGACGGTCAGCTCCGCCCCAGCAGGAACCAGGACTCGCTCGATGCGCGTGGGCGCGTGCCCGGGGGGCGGGCCTCGAGCAGGTACTCACCGGGGGCCAGGCCCTCGAAGCGGAACGCCCCCCACGAATCACTGGCGCCCGTGTGCTGCTCCTCGTCCGGGGTCCTGGCCGCGCCCCCCCCCCGCGTGCGCGGCGTGCGCGTGCGCTGCGTCAGCGTGACGGGCTCACGCGAGGCACGAGCCGCCGTGCGGCCCGCCAGCACCGCGCCCGCCTCCAGCGTGAGCCCCACCTGCGTGCGCGCCTCGCCACGCGCCCGGGTGACGCTCACTCGGGCCGGCGCGAGCCCCTCTGCCTTCGCGCTGACGAGGTAATCCCCCGCGCGAGCGGGGAGCGTCGTCAGTTCTCCCGAGGCATCCGTGGAGCCCTGCCCCGAGGTGAACCAGGCCGCCCGGCCCCGACGACGGTCGCTCGCGCCCAGGAGATACACCGTGACGCGCGCGACTCGCACGGGGCCCGCGCCTCCGAGGACCTCGACGTGCAGCGCGCCGTCCTGTTCTCGCATTGGCTCCGGAATCCGGCCGCCGTGGGGTTGGGATGAAACGCTTGTACCGCCTGGAGGTGTCGCTCCGCGACCTCGCGGGGCGTGGGAGCGGGCACGTCCTCCAGGTAGAACTTAGGGAAGAAGAACTGCACGTCATCCGTGAAGAGGTCCGACAAGGTCGCGTGAATGAAGTGATGGTGGCGACCTCGTCGGCGGACGGGGGCTGGGTCGAAGCGGTCCCCCTGGCTGGCCGGCTCCTGCCAGTCGGGCCGCTCAACCGCCACGGTTCCCCGCTCCCAGCGGGGACGTGGATGCTCAGGTTCGAGGTGCTGCGCTCTCCTCCATCGAGCCTGTCCACGCCGACGGTCGACGTGCTCGGCTTGACCCGGCGAGCCCACCCGCGTGGGGCCGCCGCGCGGTCATCCGAGGGGCAGGGCCCGTGCAGGTTCGGCCCGCGGCCTCCATCTCAATCCAGGCCTTTGGTTCCGGAGGGGCAATGAGGACCCGCCCTTCAATGGGGCTCCACGCTGGGCGGTGTCCTGACGCTGATCTTCTTCGGCCTGGACCGCTTCAAGGCCATCCACGTCCCGCCGAAGGTCATTGTGGGGTTGCTTCTCTTCACGTTCGTCGCCGCCGTGGGCTGAAGCCGGGCGACGTCGTCCTCCGCTATGGGAAAGCCATGGTGAAGGAGCCCGCGGAGCTGTCACACGCCGTGGCGGTTGCCCGCCGCGCACCGCTCATCAAGGTGGAGGTCCTGCGCGACGGGCAGCGACAGACCTTCTACGTGCGGGGCGGTGTCAGCCTCGCCGCGACGGGCTCGCCCCTGGTCGTGCTGGCCGGCTCCGACTGAGGGGCGCTGGAGGGCAGGACGCTGCTCAGGTGTTGTCCTCGCGGTCCACTCATGCTCCACGCCCTGGCGCCCTCGCCCGCGTTGCCCGCGGAGCGGGGCGTTGGGCGGATGGCCGGGGCGAAGCACTACGCGCTCCTATCCCTTCATTCATCCTTTCGCGTGCAACCAGACTTCGCAATGAGCTCCGTCGGGCATTTGACCCGGCGGAAGGTTGTGTTCGGGTTTTTCGCGTTCTTGAACCAGCCGAAGCGCCAATTACAACCCTGCCGCAGCTCCGCCGGCAACTGGGAACATTGGCTTGAATTGCTGACGCCGCCGTATCGCGCACCCCAACCCTCGCTTGGGGCATTCCACTGGCTCTGACAGCCGTTGAAGATGCCAACCCCACCGCCAGGAATCATCAGGCTGAAATGGTTCGAATCCGGATCTGAACTCATTGTCGAATTGATCACCTGGGCCACGAACGTCTTGCCCTTCACGGATCCGCTGGTGAACTTCAATTCGTAGCAGGCGCAAGAGGTGTCACTTTCAGACTTTCCGGCCAGGCTCGCCGCGGCAAATCCATACGATAGCTTCTTGTTCACGGGCCAGGGTTGATTCGAGGTGCAGGTGAAGCCCGTGCCGCCACTGCAAATGGACTGTGTTGCGGCATCGACCGGTGTCTTGCCATCCCTGGCGCAGGCCTTGACCGGAGCGTTCACCTCGGCCTTTCCATCAAACGCGCCGCTTGCCTTGCAACAATCCCAATAGCGGGTCGTCTTGGCCTTCGCCGAGTTGGAGAGATAAGTGAAGGACGGGGATGTCTGCGCCTCGGCCTCAGGAGCGAAGACGCCGCAGCCGAACAGGAAGACGAGCGCCGTTGTTGTGATGGTGTTTTTCTGGGGCGTGATTCTGTTCAGGGTGATTTTCATTGTATGGATTGGAACACGGCGATGGGTGGGCGTCAAGCATTAGTGCTATGCCTTGTGTGCTGTGTGACCGGCAGACGCACCAACGAGACGACGCAATCAGGCGGGCATCGACAGCAATGAGAAGTGCCTCTGGGGGGCGTGTGTTCCACTTCCCGCCGGTACGCACGGACGGCCCTCTGTCAGGCCGTTCCGAGCCTCGCGGAGCGCGAGCGTCGCAACCAGATTGAAATCATCGACCACCAGGACTGGTACGTGGTGACAGGGAAGCCCGACCCGGACTCCACCCCGCGAGGCTGGGTGGAGCGGGAGGAGCGGGCCCAGGCAGCCTGATTCGCCGGGTTGCGGCTGACGGGCAAAGCCTACTGGGTCGAGCGCTCGGACTGGATCGGCATTGTTGACTACGAGGCCCGCGTCTCGAAGACCTTCGCGGGCCGCAACATCATTGGCATGTGCAGCTCCTGTCTGGACCGGTACCCGCCGCACGAAGTCCTGGATGTGGTCGCCAACCACGAGTTCGCCCGCGCGCGCGGGTCGGGCGGCTGGCAGATGATTAGACCCGGCACGCGGACCTGTCCTGGGCCATTGACCGTTGGGCGGTAGCGCGCCTGCCTTCCGCCGAGCGGGAGGCGGTGCGCGCGGCACGTCAGCGGGCGGTGGATGCGCTGCGTGCGGAGGTCTCTTCGCCGACCGATGCGGCGCTCCTGCGGACGCTGGGGCTGCCTGAGCCAAAGGTCGCTGTCGCGATGGTGGACCTGCTCTCGCGGGAGCTCTGGAATTGAGGCCCGGGTCTGCTCGTGGGCGAGCTCCGCCCGCCTGTTCTCCGACCTGTTCGAGGAGCACGAAACCCGGCTTAAATCATGCCCGGCTCATATTCATCATCGGCAACGAACATGAACCCGGTGAGCGCCGCCTGTTCAACGGCTTCCTTGATGCTCTTGTGAACGACAATCAGCATGATGTCCTCACGCAGGCGGAAGATTTTCTGGCCCTGTAGCTTGTCTTCGTCCAGGCACATTTCCTTGATGGCCAGGACGTTTCCACGGCTGGACATCACGACCTCCGACTGGTCCAGGTCGAGCCCATTTACAATGCCGACTACATTCGCCACCTTGTAGGGCAGCTTCTGCCCGGTAGGCTCGTAGACAACATCAGCATTGAAATATTGAACATTGTCGACCCCGAGCCCCGTGAGCAACCCGATAAACCGCTGAGAAAACAGGAGGGCACGAGAGGGGGCGTGAATGTCACACGGAGGGAACTCGGAGGCATCCTTCGCCTTCTTGTCTACAGACAGGAGGATTGAATAGTCCTGTTGTACGTTGTTCAGGAGAACCCCGTCATTCACCTGGATGTCTGGGCCAGAGATGATTTTTGGTGTCGGGCCCGCCCAGGGTGGATCCGCCAGCATGATGTAGAAGTTCTTGCTTGCCATGGGGATGTCGTCTCTAGCGAAAGGTCATGTTCATGAATGGGTTGTGACTGCTATTTCGGATTGTCGAATATCAACGGCATTGAGGGAAGTGGGCCCTCCTGGATTCGAACCAGGGACCCAGCGGTGATGAGCCCGGTGGGCAGGGGCTCGCAGCCCCTGTCAGCGCCTCGGAACCTGCGGAAAGGACTGGGGCTTCCCAGGGAGGCGGTGTCGAGGATGCTCACGATGCGTGAGGTGGCGGAGGAACTGGCCGTCTGCCGGGCCACCGTCAACGCGCTCCTGGAGCGCGGGGAATTGGGACGGGTGTGAGGCGGGCGGTCCATCCGGATCCCGGCCGCGTCGCTGACGCGTAGCCGCCGGCGGTACACCTGGTGGAGCGGGTGTCTCATCGAGAGTGGACGCTGTCCTTGGCGCACCGGGAGCGCCCATTGTGGAGCACCGTCACGGCTCACGCGGCCTGCTCGGCGCGAGGGAGGCCTGTCCTTCCGCGAGCATCCGACCGTCGGTGAGTGCCTGTTTCGCGGTGTTGACACGTTCCTCAATCCTGTGTGATTGTTATCAGCGCTACATGGAATGCGTTGAGCTCACATGCAGGAGCACCGCTCCAGTGCGCGACGCCGAGGGAGTGTTCAAGAACTCCCATCCAACATCAGGCTTGAGGGGCCTCTCCGCTCGATGCGGCGGAGCCAGGCCTTATTTTGTCGGGAGCGCTTGAGCGCAGAAGCGCTGCCGTCTGCACCGGGAGGGCTGCACGCATGTCGACACGGGTCAAAGATCGTCCACTGTTGTTGACAAATGAGGGCCGAGGCTGCTCCGACATCACCGAACAAGAGGTTTGGGATGCCCTGGATACTCACGGCGCCGTCTTGTTCCGGGGGTTCGACGTCGACTCCGACGGCTTCTATGCGTTCGCATCGCGCTTCAACAGAGGCTTCCTGACCTCGCCTTTCGACGACCGGAAGGCGGCGCACGAGCACAACGAGCTGCAAACGGTGACATTGGGGCGAGCCGGCTTGAGCGTGCATTTCGAGTTTGGAAACATGCCGCTCCGGCCGGATCTGCTGTGGTTCTACTGCCGTCGCCCCGCCGACCAGGGGATGGGTGGAGAAACCCTGGTCGTGGATGGCATCGCCCTCTTTGAAAAGCTGCAGCCAGGCACGCAGCAGGCGCTGCGGGAGCGGCGCATCAAGTACAGAAACTACTTGCCGCGCCATGCCATGGACGCGATCCTGACAAAGAACGATCAGATGCAGGGCATGTTTGGCCATGATGTCATCGGCTTCCTGCACACGCGCTTCGCTTTCCACATCGTCGAAAACAACGCAGACAGGATCGTCTTCGACTACACCGCGCCCGCGGTGATGCCATCCGCGGAGGATGGCAGGATGAACATTTGCCAGAACATCTTGACGGACGCCTACCATCGCCCGACGCACCAGGACGCACCGGATTCGTTCAGCACGGAAGTCACTTGGGATGACGGCGCGCCAATCGCCGCGGACATCCTGCAGGACCTCAAGACTTCCGCCAGCTCACTCACTCGCGGCATCCGCTGGCGAGCGGGCGATTTCGTCGTCGTCGACAACAACAGGGTGCTGCACGGCAGAAACCAGACGCGAGATCCGCTGCGGGACATCATCATGCTGAACTCCTTCAGTGTGCGCCATCCGTTCTTGAGCGCACAGGCGGAAGAGCGGCCGTGTTGAGGGAGTGGGTTGGAGCGGCGATAGAGCGCTCCCCAAGTTGTAACGCAGGACCGGGAGCAGCACGCTCCCCGTCCGCGGGCTCAGCCAGACAAGGCGATAGAAATTTCGTAGAGACTCCACCGCGCGCGCCGCAGCCAGTACGTGCGCGGCGGGCGTCACGGCGCCGCGTTGCGCGTCCGATAGGCTTGCGGTGTCATGCCGTGCCAGCGACGAACGGCACGAAAGAACGACGCCTGCTCGGCGAAGCCGAGGAGATAGGCAACCTCGGCGAGGGTCAGCTCCGGCTGCTTCATGTAGCCCTCCGCCAGCGCCTTGCGTGTGCCGTCGAGCAGCTCTTGAAAGCCAAGCCCGAAACCCTGGAGACGCCGCTGCAGCGTGCGCTCGCCGAGCCCCAGGGCCTGGGCGACGCTGCCCAGCGTCGGCGCGCCCTGCTGGAGGTGAGCTCGGATGACGGCGCGTACCGAGGTGAGCAGCTTCGGAGCATCGTCGGGCATCGGCAGGGCGCGCTCGAGGACGCCGCGAAAATAGCACTCCATCTCCGCGTCCGCTTTGCGCACGCCCAACGTGGAGACAGCCGGCTCCAAGATCAGCTCGGCGAAGGTCGCGCCGGTCGTCACGGCGGCGCCGAGTGTCTCCTCATAGAGTGCGCGCTCCCGTGCTGGCATCCGTGCTCTGCGGCTGTACATCGCAAGCACGGGGATGGGGGCGTCGCTCAGCAGGGAGAGCAGGCGGACGGCGACGAGCATGGTGTAGTCGGAGATGAGTTGGCTGCCGAGGCGCGGGTCATCTCGCTGTTCGCGGAGGTGTAGGCCGGTGGCCGCGAGGACCGTCTGGTAGGTCGCGGTGCGGTTGGTCAGCCTTTGAAAGCGGGCGTGACACGCCATCGCCACACCGACGTTCGGCATGGTCTTGCAGGCGAGGCCCACGACACCGAGGCTCTTGGCGTCGTATGCACGCACCGCCTCGACGACGAACTCGGCATAGCGGGGCTTCTCGAACATCAGCTCCATGTGCTTGTACGTCGACGCGCCGCTGACGCACGCATCAGGCTCGAGCAACACCTGTCGGCGCCAGCCGAGCTGGCTTGCCAGTTCATCCTCGGTGGCACCGAACCGGAGTGACGTTTCGAACGCCGGGATGACGTTGCACGCGGCGATGTCGCCCTCGGACAGTGGTTTGGCGGCCTGGGACATTGTTGGTGGCTCCCCTGGGTCAGCATCATCTCCGCATGAAATGCCTGAGTGCGCTCTTCTTTGTTGTGTGCGGTGCGGTTGGCTGTGGGCACGTACCCCTCACGCCCGAGCAGACGTCGCGGTTGGCGGCGCCCGTGGCCAGCCATGGTGAGTTGATCTCCGTGGGAACGGTGACGCCCGAGGGGAGCACCGCCCCTGTGTTTCGCTACGAACGACGCGTCGTGGAGCGCCCGAACGGCGAGCGCGTCTCGACGCACATCACCTTCGCCGACAACACGCCGGTCGTGCTGCAGCAGGCGACGCAAGCGGGTGACGGTCGCCTCATTGAGTTCGATGAGGTGCACGGTCAACGCGGCGAAGCACATCACTTCGACGGCGGCGAGCGCCGTGGGGCAGGCCTCGTCGTCGGACCGACGCTGTTTCGGTTCGTACGCACGCACCTGCGTGAGCTGCGCGCCGGGCAGGCCGTCCCCCTGGAGTTCTGGGACCGAGGCAGCACCTACGGCTTCGAGCTGACCTTGCACGGCGACACCGTGCGGATGCGTGCGACGAGCTTCTTCGTCGCGCTGGCGATTGCACCCATGGCGCTTCGACTCGGCCCGGATGACCAGGTCGTGGCGTTTCGCGGGCGCGTGCCACCGCTGCACGAAGGCGACGCTACCGACGCCAACGTGACCTACGTGCACCTCGCACCGTTCCGCTAGGACCGAACCCCGCGACACCTCGGTGGATGACGCGGATGGGGAGGCGCGCGGGGTGACGCCTCCGCGGTGGTGACTGGCGCCATCTGCCTGGTGACTGCGGTCACCGGCCCAACCCCTCACATGGGGGCCCCGAGGCCATCGAAGTCATGTGAAATCAGTATGTTGCGTAGCATGCGCGAGGTGGCATGGGCGCTGCATTGAGACAGCGCATGGGCGGGACAGACTCGCCGCAGCAATCCTCCTTCGCTGTCAAAACCAGGTGATCCCATGATCGGCAAGGCCAAGACCCGCTCCTTCTCCCCCAAGCGTCCGGACGCTGCGCAGCCCTCTCCCACGACGCCGAAGCCGCCGCCCTCGGCGGGGCCGGTTCCGGACAAGGGCGGGCGCGTCCCCCAGGGCCCGTCGAGCCAGTCGACGCGGCCTTCCGGCCCGGTGGATTCGTTCCAGCCCTCAGGCGGGCCCTCACGGCCCTCCAACCCGGCGGCGGCGCCCCAGTCCGGCGCGCCTGGACGGACCTCCGGCCGGGAGGCGGCGCTCCAGGCCGTGGCGGACTACGGCCCCGCGGCGCTCCAGACGGTGGCTGACTTCGGTCCCGCGGCGCTCCAGGCCGCGGGCGCCTTCGGCCCGGCGGCGGCGCTCCCGCCGATGGGCGCCTTCGGTCCTGGGGCCGCGCTCCCGCCGATGGACAGCTTCGGTCCGGCGGCGGCCCCGCAGATGGGCGGCTTCGGTCCTGGGGCCGCGCTCTCGCCGATGGACAGCTTCGGTCCCGCGGCGGCGCTCCCGCCGATGGGCGGCTTCGGTCCCGCGGCGGCGCTCCCGCAGATGGGCGGCTTCGGTCCGGGGGCGGCGCTCCCGCCGATGGGCGGCTTCGGTCCGATGTCGCCGCTCCAGGCTGGTGGCGTGCCCATGGGCCACGCCAACCCGATGGACGGGTTCGGAGTGGGCGCCATGCCCCACCCGCAGTCCTTCAACGCGCCGATGTTGCCGGGGGCGCAGGGGCCGGTCAGCCAGCCCGCCACCTTCGCGCCCCGCGGGATGCCCAAGAACCTGGAGAACCTCAAGCCGGCGCCCGAGACCACCGGCTCCGGCGTCCCGAGCGCCAAGGACAAGCGCCCGGCCGGTGACAAGCGGACGGCAGCGCAGATCGTCGATGACTCCCCCGCGCTGAAGAACCTGGGCCGCCAGAAGGACATCAAGTTCAAGGAGCTGTGCAAGCAGACGGGCATCGACCCCAAGCTCGACCTGAAGGACGCGAAGCAGAACCCGGACGCCGTCTACCGGCTGGCCAAGGTGCTGGAGTTCATCGACAGCGCGAAGGCCTCCACTGGCGACGACCGGTCGAACAAGGTCAAGAATGG
This sequence comes from Myxococcus sp. SDU36, assembly GCF_030168875.1. Classification (NCBI taxonomy): domain Bacteria; kingdom Pseudomonadati; phylum Myxococcota; class Myxococcia; order Myxococcales; family Myxococcaceae; genus Myxococcus; species Myxococcus sp. SDU36. The sequence goes on along the minus strand of NZ_CP077414.1, from coordinate 4,007,934 downwards.
CAAGGGCGACGGCAACATCGAGGGCATCACCAAGGATGGCGATGCGCGGCACGGCACCGAGGCCGGCATGGTGAAGGACTTCGCGGAGAAGGGGTACTCCTTCCTGGGTGAGCACCAGTTGCCGACCACGAAGGACACCCACGTCAAGGCGGACGGAAGCAACAAGGACAACTTCCAGTGGTTCGCGGGTGAGGCGGGCAAGCACCTGTGGTTCCTGCCGGGCGTCAGCAATGTCCTGACGGGCATCGGCAACTCGGAGGGCGGCGTCAAGGGCGTCTTCGAGGGCGCCGCGAAGGGCTACCTCAACACCGTGAAGGGCGCAGCGGAGGGGGTCCTCGGGGCTGTCACCACGGGCCGCATCAACCCGGCCTCCATGATCTTCGGAGGCGCCATGGGCGCGCTGGCGAACACGGAGGCCGCGCCGCAGCCGGTGAAGGACATCGCCAGCATGCTCTAAGTTCGTGGTGTGGCCTTTGCGCCAGCAGCTCCCGGCTTGAAGACGTCCCTCGGTGCCCCCGTCCAACGGGCAAGCTCCGGGGGACGTCCGCTTGGGGCTCAGGACAACGTCGCGCGGGTGGCGCGTCCCCACGGCCGAACAGGTCACCGCGCGGCACCCTGTGGCCGGCGCGCACGCGTGGCTCGAGGGATGCGCCCGGGCGCTAACGCCAGGAGTCCCGGACGCGGAGCTCGAGCGGGGGTGGCGCCTGAAGCTGAACGTGCTCGCCCGAGCGCGGATGCAGGAAGGTGAGCGACTCCGCATGCAGCAGATAGCCGCCGTCTCCGGGCAGGCCGGGGTGCTCCGCCAGCGGAAGGCCGCCCACGGCGAAGAGCGGGTCCCCCACGAGCGGGTGCCCGATGAAGGCGAGGTGGATGCGGATCTGCTCGGAGCGCCCCGTGTGGATGTCCACCTCGAAGAGGGTGTGCTCGGAGCGCCGCTCCAGCACCCGGGCCGTGCTGTGTGAGGGCTTGCCCCGCGCACTGGCCCCATGGACTTCGCCCAGCAGCGGATGGGGCACCAGCCCGATGGGCGCGCGGATGTCGTAGGACTCCTGGGCGGCGAGCCCCTGGGAGAGCGCGCGGTAGCGCTTGTGCACGCGGCCCTCACGCCAATCGCTCGCCAGGCGCGCGGCTGCGTCGCGGGTGCGGGTGAAGAGCACGAGGCCCGACGTCGCGCGTCCCAGGCGGTGCATGGGGACCGCTTCGGGCCATCGTGCCTGGACGAAGGAGAGCAGGGTGTTCTTCAGGAAGCCTCCCGAGGGCAGGGTCGGCAGTCCGCTCGGCTTCACCACGACGACCAGCTCCGCGTCCTCGTACACGCGCTCGAAGGACTGCGGCGTGTCCGCCTCCTCCCACGGCGGGCGGTGCCAGCACAGCCACTGCCCCGGCCTCAGCGGCTCCGAGCCGTCGGCGGTGACGTCGTCGAGTCGCACCTCGCCCCGAGCGAAGCGTGCCCGCCACTCCTCCTCCGAGGAGTGCCGATACTTGTCCGTCAGATGGGCGAGCGCGCTGCTGCCCGGTTGGCGCCCGAGCTTCTCTCGATACACATAGCCGTCGTTGAGCAGCACTCGCGCACCCTACACCAGGAGGGACTGACCCGCGCGTGGCCCTGCTGTCCGCGCGGGAGCAGGAGCCGCTACGGCTTGCGCTTCGGTGGGGGAGTGGCGGCGGCAGCAGCGGCGGCTTCGCGCAGCTTGTCCTTCTTGCTCTTGCGCCGCCCCTTCACGCCGCCGTTCGGATCCAGGGGCTGCGGGGTCGGCGAGACCTTTTCCGTCGGCTCGAAGCCCGGCACCTGCTCACGCGGGAGGTCGAGCTGGTGGCGTTTCTCGATGAGTCGGAAGTGGGCTTCGGTGTCCGCGCTGACGAAGCTGATTGCCTCGCCCTTGTCGCCGGCGCGCCCCGTGCGGCCGATGCGATGCACGTAGTCCACGGTCGAGCGGGGCAAGTCGTAGTTCACGACCGCAGGCAGCTGCGCGATGTCCAGGCCGCGAGCGGCGACGTCCGTGGCTACGAGCACGCGCACGCGCTTCGCCTTGAAGTCCGCGAGCGCCTTCGTGCGCGCGCCCTGGCTGAGCTCCCCATGCAGTGACGTCGCGGCGATGCCGGCGCGGTTCAGCTTCAGCGCGACATGGTCCGCCGTGTAGCGGCTGGCAACGAACGTGAGCACATGGCTCCACGCATGGGTTTCCAACAGGTGCCGCAGCAGCATCGTGCGCCGGGGCACATCCACCTGGATGGCCCGCTGGAGGATGAACTCCGTCGAGGGCAGCTCCCCGTCATCGACGTCGATGCGCGTGGGCTCGTGCAGCAACTGCTCCGCGAACTTCCGCACCTCGGGCGGGAAGGTGGCGGAGAACAACAGGCTCTGTCGGCGCGCGGGCAGCAGCGCCAGCAGGCTGTTGAGCTCATCGGCGAAGCCCAGCGAGAACAGCCGGTCGGCCTCGTCGAGCACCAGCGTCTCCACCTCGTCCAGCCGGAGCGCGTTCTGGTGCACCAGGTCCAGCGCGCGGCCGGGCGTGGCCACGACGATGTCCGCGCCGCCCCGCAGCGCCAGCATCTGCGGGTTGGCGGAGACGCCGCCGACCGCGAGGCAGGTCTTCAGCGGCTTCTTCAGGTGTTGGCCGTACCGCTCGATGGAGTCGACGATCTGCGCGGCGAGCTCCCGGGTGGGCACCAGGATGAAGGCCCGCACCGGTCGGACGGACCCACCGGGACGCGCCCGCAGGGCTTCCAGGATGGGCAGCAGGAACGCGGCGGTCTTCCCCGAGCCCGTCTTCGCCGAAGCCCAGACGTCGCCACCTCGCAGGACCACTGGGATGGTCGCGCGCTGCACTGGCGTGGGTTCGTCGTATCCGAGTCCGGCCAAGGCGCGGGTGAGCGCGTCCGACAGGCCGAGCGAAGCGAATGTCATGGGAAGGAAGCCTTGGGTGACGCGAGGACGCGGAAGCCTACCCTGTCCGGGACGTCCGCCCCCGGCATTCCTGCCCCCTCCCCATCCAGGCAAGGTGTCTTCCGGACCTGGTGGGGGGCAGGGGGCGTGGACTCGTCCCGTCACGGGACGGCCCGACGTGGTACGAGCATGCGCATGACGATATCCACTCTCCCTGAGCGTCCGCGTGCCGTCCTCGTCGGTGTCCAGCTTCCGGGCGTCTCCGACGAAGAGCACGCCGCGGACTTCGCGGAGCTGCGCCGGCTGGTGCACACGCTGGGGTATGACACGGTGGCGACCGTGTCCCAGAAGCGGACGCGGCTGGCCACGGGCACGGTGCTCGGGACGGGCAAGCTCAAGGAGCTGGCGGCCCTCACCGGTGGCTCGGGCGTGATTGCGTCCGGAGCGAGCGACCGGACGTCGAAGGCCCGCGAGAAGTGGGAGGCCGCCGCCAACACGGAGCCCGACCCGGAGGAGGACGAGGCCGGCGACGTGGAGCCGGAGGACGCGCTGGTGCCCCCGCCTTCGGAAGAAGACGACACAGCGGGGCCCCGGCCCACCGTGGTGGTCGTGGACCACGAGCTGTCGCCCAGCCAGCTGCGCAACCTGGAGAAGGCCACCGGCGCGATGGTGCTGGACCGCGCAGGCGTGATTGTCGACATCTTCCACCGGCACGCGAAGAGCCACGAAGCGCGGATGCAGGTGGAGATCGCCCGGCTCAACTACCTGGCCCCCCGGCTGCGCGAATCCACCGGAGGCCGCGAGCGGCAGCAGGGGCGAGGCGCGGGTGACTCCGCGGTGGAGCTGGACCGCCGCAAGATTCGCGATCGGCTGGCGGAGCTGCGCGAGGGACTGGCGGCCATCCAGAAGGACCAGGATCACCGCCGCTACGCGCGAAGGGACCAGCTGCGGGTGGCGCTGGTGGGCTACACGAACGCGGGCAAGTCCTCGCTGATGCGTGCGTTGACGGGCAGCACGGTGCTGGTCGCGGACCAGCTCTTCGCCACGCTCGACACCACGGTACGCGCGATGCAGCCGGAGACCCGTCCGCGCATCCTGGTCTCCGACACGGTGGGCTTCATCCAGAAGCTGCCGCACGACCTGGTCGCGTCCTTCCGCTCCACGCTGGACGAGGCCCTGGAAGCGTCACTGCTGCTCTACGTGGTGGATGCGTCGGACCCCACGTGGGCCGCGCAGCTTGAGGTCACCCGCACGGTGCTCCGGGAAATCGGCGCGGACGCCGTACCGAGCAAGCTGCTCTTCAACAAGGTGGACCGGTTGGACGCGGCGGCGAAGGAAGCGCTGCTCGCGAAGCACCCGGACGCCCTGATGCTCTCCGCGCACCTGCCGGACGACGTGGCGATGCTGCGCAAGAACATCATCGCCTTCTTCGAGTCCTCGATGGTGGAGGCGGACCTGGTGATTCCCTACGCCCGGCAGGGGCGCATCGGCGAGGTGTACGAGCACACCACGGTGGTGTCCCAGTCCCACGACGAGAGCGGCAGCCGGCTGCGCGTGCGGGGGCTGCCAGGGGCCATCGCGAAGCTCACCCAGACGTTCCAGGAGTAGGTCTTCCCCGGGGGCCGCCCCAGTTGGCGGCTGCCCCCCCTTTTTACGAGCTGCGGGCGCTGACGCGCCTTGGTCGGGAATCCCTACCGCTGAAGCCCCTGCTGAATCTCCTCAGCACCCGGCCTCCACATCACCTTCCAGCGCGCCTCGGGGAGCTGCGGTGGAGGAGGCTTCACCTCCGACACCCCCGCTACCTCCACGTGCACCCCGCCACCCCAGGCGATGATGCCCGCGAACAATCCCAGGACGCTCATCGCGGGATGGATGGGGCCCTCGTAGCGCCGCGCGCGCCAGTGATGCAGGCGTGGCGCCGCGGGCCCCCTGGCGCTGGGTATCAGGAAGAGCTTGCCGGGGGCCTGCGCCCCTGGCACCGGGAAGAGCGGCACGATGAGCAGGCCCACTTCTCCGGCCTCCATGTGAACCGTCGTCTCTCGCGGATAGCGCAGTCGCGACTCGGGAGGCCCCGACAGCTTCAGCGTCAGCGCCCGCTCCGCGTCCACGCACCCCTGCGCCATCAGATGCAGCTCCAGCGGCGCGGGTCCCTGCTGGGCCACTGCCAGTCTCACAGCGAAGTGCACGCCGTCGACCTCGAGGATGTCCTCGGCCCGGGCCCACTCGCGTAGCACGTTGGGCAAGACCTCCTCCCGCCGCCAGTCCTTCCACATCCGGCCCCCGATGAACGCGGTCACCATCGCGCAGCCCAGCGCGAGCCACGGTGGAAGCCCGCTGAAATCGGAGGAGGCCACCATCCAGATGCCCAGCACGACCGGGGGCGTCCCGAAGCAGAACAAGAACAGCTTGGCCGCGCCGTCGGCGTCGCGCTTCCAGAAGGCCCGCGCGCTCCACGTCGCGAGCAGCAGCCCGCCCACGAGCCACCCCAGGGCGGGGGCAGGCGGGGCCCGATAGCGCAGCGTCACCCCGGCGATGCCCGCGGCCGTCAGCCCCACCAACACCAGAAGTCCCAGCAGCACATGTCCGCGTGTCGCTCTCATGGCACCACCCCGTCCTGAGCCTGCCCCGGTTCCGTGGCTCTCCCTCACTTTTCGTGCTCTCCCTCGGAAGCGCAGGCAGACGCAGCAGGGCGCCATTGGAGACAATCTCCCCGGGAGGCCCGGATTTCGAGCCGGACTCTCTCCCCAGTCTTTGACGACGGACAGGCTCGCCCCCTCGGAGTCCGCGCACCTGAACAGCACCTCTCGCGAACCCGCCCTGTGCCACGCGTCACTCGAAGTGCGGGAGAGCCACGAAATCGGGGCAAGCCCAAGGCATTGCCGGGGATGTTAGCGCCGGCCGAAACTCCCCCTTCACTGCGTCGAGCTCATTTCCGACCAGGGCCGCATCCGCACGGGCTTCGGTTCTTCCCCATGCTGAGCTCGCTGCGCTTGAAGCCGCGCTGACGTGGGCACTCGCGCGCACGGTGCCGTGGCGACGAGCGACTACTGCTGCGTCGCGAGGTGCTGCTCGAGTCGCGCGAGCGTCTGATTGCCGCCTTCGACTGCGTACTTTGCCGCCTGCTCGCGAGCTTCGACGGTGGGCATCGTGTGCTGCATCGTGACGCGCGTCTTTCCCGCCTCATCCTGGAAGGTGACGACTGCCTTGAACATCACCTCGCCCTCCTTCGAGCCGTGCTCCCACTCAAGCCGCTCGTTGGGGACGACCTTCGTGTAGACGATGTGGTTCGGGAAGTCGGTGCCATCCGGCCCGTGCATGGTGAACTTCCACGCGCCACCCGGACGCACATCTTTGATCACCGTCGTCGTGCGGAAGCCGTTCGGCCCCCACCAGTTGGAGATCATCTTCGCGTCGGTGAACGCCTGAAAGACCAGCGCGCGTGGGGCGCTGATCAGCCGCGAGATTTGCAACTGCCGCTTCGCGAGTTCGTTGAGGTCGATCGCTGCGTTCATGTGTGTGCTCCTCGTTTGGGCTTCTTCGGAGTTGCAACCCTGCGGGCGCGCGCCGGGCGCTTCTGCCCCTGGAGGTCGGCGAGGTAGTCCTCGAGCCGGTCGAAGCTGCCCTCCCAGAATTCGCGGTAGTGCTCGAGCCAGGCGTTCGCGACTTTCAGCGGCTTCGGCGCGAGTCGGCAGGGGCGCCACTGCGCTTCGCGGCTCCGTGTAATCAGCCCTGCGCGCTCGAGCACCTTGAGGTGCTTCGTCACGGCAGGGAGGCTCATTTCGAAAGGCTGCGCGAGCTCCGTGACGGAGGTTTCACCCTTCGCGAGCCGCGCGAGGATCGCGCGCCGGGTCGGGTCGGCGAGTGCGGCAAAGGTGGCGCTGAGCGGGTCGGTCGACATGGCGTAATTAACCACTTGGTAATCTAACTAGTTGGTTAAAAAAGCGCAAGCACGGTCGCGCGAATCGCGTTGAACGGCGCGCGAGGATGGCATCAGGGTGTCGGCGATGTGGAAACGGGAACGTCCCGGACAATGTGCGGAAGTGGGACCACCTGGCTACCCATGGCGGCGAGCGTCGCCGAGCGCAGGCAAGCCTTCGGCTCGACACCGCAGCGCTGTCGCGGCAAGACGCGCGATAGGGATTGGACTTCCGCTGGCCCTGTGCGCCTCGGCCCCTCCCCGCCCCCCACCCAGGCAGTGCAGGAAGTGAAGCGCTTGGCTTAATCCTTTCACGCGTCATCTGCGTTGACACTCACCGCACGCGGGCCTGGAGCAGCTCAGCTTCCAGCCAACCGAGGAGCCTCTTGCAGTGGTGCTCCCGCTGGCCGTGGGCGGCCCGCATGGTGCGCCGGTGGCGGAGTTCGGCGGAGGCGGCTCAACGCGCAGACGCCGCCGGGGAGATTCCCGAGTCGGTGCGCGGGGTTGAGGGGAGTGGGCCCTCCTGGATTCGAACCAGGGACCAATCGGTTATGAGCCGACAGCTCTAACCGCTGAGCTAAGGGCCCTCATGCGCCAACCAACCGCGTGACGGATTGCATATCGCCGGGCGCGCAGTCCTGGCAAGGGGCGTCGTTCCACCCCTCCTCAGCGCTTCCGCTTCGCTCCCACACCCGGTGCCGGCGCCACTCGTGGCACCTTCACGCGGAAGGTGTCCCCACGCTGCGTCACCTCCACGCCCTCGGCCCGAAGGTGCCGTGCCTGCTCCTGGGCCACCTGGGGCGCCAGCGTCCCGTCCGAGCGCGTGACGCGCCACCAGGGCAGCGGCAATCCGGGCTGCTGGGCCAGGGTGGCCATCTCCCGGCCCACACCCCGTGCCGCGCCCGGCCTCCCCGCATAGAGCGCCACCTGGGCATAGGAGCGCACCTGCCCGCGCGGAATCGCCCGGACCGCCTGCCACACCGCCTTGGAGAAGGGGAGGGGTGTCGTCGTCTTCGTCTTCGCTCGGAGCGCCACGGCCCCGGACTCTAGAAACACGAAGGCCCCCGGTCCACGAATGGAGCGGGGGCCTACATGCCAGCTCAGCTCAAGCCCGGCTCAGCTCTCCACGAAGGAGCGCAGGCGCTTGGAGCGGCTCGGGTGGCGCAGCTTGCGCAGCGCCTTGGCCTCAATCTGACGGATGCGCTCGCGCGTCACCTCGAAGTCCTGGCCCACCTCTTCCAGCGTGTGGTCGGACTTCTCGCCGATGCCGAAGCGCATGCGGAGCACCTTCTCCTCACGCGGCGTCAGCGTGGCGAGCACCTTCCGGGTCTGCTCCGCCAGGTTCATGTTGATGACCGCGTCCGCCGGCGACACGAGGCTCTTGTCCTCGATGAAGTCGCCCAGGTGGCTGTCCTCTTCCTCGCCAATCGGCGTCTCCAGGGAGATGGGCTCCTTGGCGATCTTCAGGACCTTGCGGACCTTGTCGAGCGGCAGCTCCATCTTCTCCGCGATCTCCTCCGGCGTCGGCTCGCGGCCAATCTCCTGCACCAGGTAGCGGCTGGTGCGGATGAGCTTGTTGATGGTCTCAATCATGTGCACCGGGATGCGGATGGTGCGGGCCTGGTCCGCGATGGCGCGGGTGATGGCCTGCCGAATCCACCAGGTGGCGTAGGTCGAGAACTTGTAGCCGCGCTTGTACTCGAACTTGTCCACCGCCTTCATCAGGCCGATGTTGCCCTCCTGGATGAGGTCCAGGAACTGCAGGCCGCGGTTCGTGTACTTCTTCGCGATGGACACCACGAGGCGCAGGTTGGCCTCCACCAGCTCGCTTTTGGCGCGCTCGGCGCGGCGCTCACCCAGGCGGATGGCGTCGTAGTTGCGGCGCAGCGACTCGACGGGGAGGTTGGCCTCCTCCTCCACCTTCTTGATCTTCCGCACCGCCGTGCGCACGTCGCGGTCCAGGACCTCCAACTGCTCCGGCGTGAGGTTGAGCTGCTTCTGCAGCTTCTTGCCGATGTTGGGGTTCTCCCGCGACTCCTTCAGCTGCGGGCGCAGCTCCTTCATGGAGCAGTCGTAGCGGCGCTCCAAATCACGCAGCTCGTCCTCGGCCTTGTCGACGCGCTCGATGAGGGCCTTGAGGTTGATGACGATGCGGTCCACCTGCTTCTTGTTGAGCCGCATCTCCTCCAGGACCTCCATCATCTTGGTCCGGAGGTCCTTCATCTCCTGCTTCACTTCCTTCTTGCGCACCTCGGTCAGCTTCTTCTTGGAGGACAGCTCCTCCTCCAAGACGTCGCAGTCCTGGGCGAACTTGCGGAAGCGCTCGATCTGCTTGCAGATCTGCTCAATCTTGTTCAGCTCGCTCTGCGCCAGCTGCGCGGGAGCGTCACCCTCGCCGACCTCCTCGGGCGCCTCGTCGGCACCCTCGGCCTGGGCCTCTTCCGGCGCGTCCTTGATGACGTCGCGCACGCGCAGCTTGGCCGTCTTCAGCTTGTTGCCGATGTCGAGGATCTCCTCGACGGCGACCTTGCACGCCAGCAGCGCGCGGAGGACTTCCTTCTCGCCCTCCTCGATGCGCTTGGCGATTTCGACCTCGCCCTCGCGGGTGAGCAGGCTGACGCTGCCCATCTTGCGCAGGTACAGGCGCACCGGGTCGTTCGACTTGCCGCCCGGCTCGTCGTCCTCGTCCTTCTCGTCCTCGTCGGCGTCTTCCTTCTCTTCCTCGACGGTGACGGTGGGCTTGATTTCGTTGTTCTGAGCGGCCTTCTGCGCGTCGACAATCTCGATGTCGTTGTCGCCGAACATGCTCATCACGTCGTCGATCTGATCGGACGACACGATGTCGGCGGGGAGCGCGTCATTGACCTCGTCGTACGTGAGGAAGCCCTTCTCACGGCCCGCGGCGAGCAGGTCCTTGACCTCCTTGCGCTCGGCGACCGGATCCTCCTCGATGTCGTCCTCGACGGCGTCGGGGTCCACCTGGACGGCGGCGGCGGCCTCTTCCGCGGCCTCCTCCGGGTCCACGTCATCGCCCATGGCCGGGGCCACGCCCTTCTTCTTCTTCTTGAGCTTCTCCGTCGCCTCGGCGAACACGTCCCTCGCGGCGAGTTCTTCCTTCTCCTCGGCGCCCGTCTTGGCCCCCTTCGCCGCGGCACCGTCCGGAGCCTTCTTCTTGCGGATCACCGGATCCACCTTCTTCTTGGTGGGCTTCACGGACGCCTTCGAGGGCTTCTGCGTCGGCATTCGGGTACTTCTCCTTGAGCAAATTCAGGGGCTTGAGGCCTGGGCGAGCCGGCCGATCTACCGCAAAGTCAGGGTTTCTTACAAACGCGAACTCAAACCGGTTGCATGGGCGCCTTTGTTCCCGAGGAGGCAGGCTTGAGCTCCTCCAGGACACGCTTCTTGAGCGCCAACAGTTCCACGCGCTCCGACAGGAGCTGGCGCGTCTCCTCTGTCAGGTCGAACGCCCCCGGCGTCTGCTCCGTCGCCCGCTTTATATAAACGAGCCGCTCGTCGATGCGCCGCACCATGATTTCCCTGCAGATGGAGAGGAACGCCGCCTCCAGGGGGACGGGCTCCGAGGGGAGCTGCCGCAGCGCGCTTTCGATGCCGCGCTTCACGGCTTCCGAGGATTCAAAGAGCGCGTCGTTGGCGCCGTGTCCCGACGTCGCATGCGCCAGCGCCATGCGCAGGCCCATGTGGGACAGCTCGTCACACACGCGGAAGGTGTCCCGCGCCATCAACCGTGGCTCTTTCAACACCGCGCCCACGTAGAAGCACTCCAGCGCGGGGGGCGGCTTCTCCAGGGGTGGGGCGGGACGGTTGGGGCTCGAAAGAGGTGCCTCCCCGCCGGCGGGCTTGGGCAGGGGCACCTTGCTGCGCAGGGCGGACTCCACGTCCGCGGGGCGCCAGCCGAAGTGCTCGGCCACCGCGCTGAAGAGGGTGGCGCGCACCAGGCCCACGGGGACCTGGCCCACCACCGGCTTGAGCCGCTCGAGCGCTGTCATCTTCTCCTCGAAGCTCGCGGCCTTGCCCTCCGGGAGGAGCGAGGCGAAAAGGTGGCTGGTGAGCGGGTGGGCGCCTTCCAGCAGCCGCTCCACGCCCTCCTGGCCCTCTCGACGCGCGAAGGTGTCGGGATCATCCCCTTGCGGCAGCAAGGCAACTCGCGCGGTCGCCCCCGCGGCGAGCAGGGGACCGGAGAGCCGTTCGACCGCGGCGAGGCCGGCCGAGTCTCCGTCCAACAACAGAATCAGCTCGCGAGCCTCGGCGCGCTTGAGCACCTGCATGTGCCCGGCGGTGAGGTTGGTGGAGCACAGCGCCACCGCGTGCCGCACGCCCACCTGGTGCAGGCCAATGGCGTCGAAGTAGCCCTCCACGAGCACGGCGGCCTTGCGCTTGCGCATCTCGTCGCGCGCCTGGTCCATGCCGAAGAGCGTCTCGCTCTTGTTGTAGAGCCGCGACTCGCGCGAGTTGAGGTACTTGGGCCCTTCGTCCGCGCCGACCAGGCGGCCACCGAAGGCGATGGGGCGGCCCTCCGGCGCGCGGATGGGCACCATCAGCCGGCTGCGGAAGAAGTCGTAATAGCCGTCACCGCTGCTTCGCTTGAGGACCAGGCCGGCCTTGGCCGCCCACTCCAGCATGCCCAGCTTCTGGAAGCGCTCCGCCAGCGAGGCCCATTCGTGGGGCGCCCAGCCCAGGCCGAACGCCATGGCCGTCTCCTCGGAGACGCCGCGGCTGGCGACGTAGGCGCGGGCGGCGCGGCCTTCGTCCTGCTGCCACAGCATGGCGCGGAAGTGCTCGGCGGCCTGGTCCGTGGCCTCCTTGATTTGCTGCCGCTCCCGCATGCCGGGGTCCTGCTCGGCCTCCAGGTCCACGCCGAGCTCGCGGGCCAAATCCCGCACCGCGTCCAGGAACGTCTTGCCCAGGTAGCGCTGGACGAAGGACACCGCGTCACCGCTCGCGCGGCAGCCATGGCAGAAATAGAAGCGCTTCTCCGGCACCACGTAGAAGGAGGGCGTCTTCTCCTGATGGAAGGGACAGCAGGCCTTCCATTCGCGCCCGGCCTTCTTCAGGTCCACATGCCGGGAGATGAGCCCGACGAGGTCCACCCGGTCGAGGACCTCCTGGATCTTGTGCTCAGGAATCACGACGCCCACCCCCTGGCCCACCCCTGGGCGGGCCCAGCCCCTGCATCCTGCCGGACAGGGCTGACGTCGCCTGCCCGCCGGCCGACCTGGCGGATCACCCCCAGGGGGGCGGAAGCCGGGGCGCTCGCGAGGGCAGGGGGTGGTTGTGGCATGGGGTGGACTCCTGAGGCCCCTGCACGCGGTTTTCCGCTGGGGTGAGCGGGCGCCGCGGCGGGACTGACCCAGGCACTTAATGATGGGGGGCCGAGGGAGCAAGTTTCCGCATCCCTGTCCAGCCCTTCAATGCAAAGGCGCCGCCGGTTTCCCGACAGCGCCAGCGCTGACCCCAGAACGGTGGACGGCTCAGGAGAGCTTCGCGAGCTCCGCCTTCACGGCGTCGGAGATGGCGCGGCCTTCCGCCTTGCCGTGAATCCTGGCGTTGAGGTTCTTCATCACCGCGCCCATGTCCTTGGGGCCCTTGGCGCCGGTTTCGGCGATGGCGGCGCGGACCTCGGCGGTCAGCTCGTCGGCGGTCAGCTGCTTGGGCAGGTAGTTCTGGAGGATGCTGATTTCAGCCTCTTCCTTCTCCGCCAGCTCCGGGCGGCCGCCCGTCTTGAACTGCTCCACGGAGTCGCGGCGCTGCTTGATGAGGCCGGCGATGACGGTGAGGATTCCCGCGTCATCCAGGGCGGCGGCGCCGGGCTCCACTTCCTTGTACTTCACCGCGCTCTTGAGCATCCGCAGCACGCTGAGCGTCAGCTCGTTCTTGGACCGCATCGCGTCCTTCAGGTCCGCGTCGATCCGCTCCTTCAGGGTGGCCATGGTCGCAACTCCGGAGGGTGAAACGTTGTTCAGGGGGACTTCGACGGCGGGAGCCAGGGCACCTGACAGCGGTGGGGCCCCGGCTCCTCGCGCGAGGCACGCGCCTAGAACGACTTGCGGGCCTTCTTCACAGCGCGCTTCTTGGCGGCGAGGGCCTTCTTCTTCCGCTTCACGGAAGGCTTCTCGTAGTGCTCGCGCTTACGGATCTCGGAAAGGATTCCAGCCTTCTCGGTGGCCTTCTTGAAACGCTTGAGAGCGCTCTCGATGGACTCTCCTTCCTTCACTCGGATACCGGGCATGCAGTCACCTCCTTCCGCCGTACGTAGATGTGGGTGTAGATCAAAAGGGGCAGCGGGTATGACCCACTGAGACGGAAAACGCAAGGCCGCTGGACGAAAAGGCCAGGTCGGATGGACTACACTGTCCGCCTCGTGAGCCCAGCCCTCCTTCTGGTGGTACTCCTGATGACTGGTCAGCAGCAGGGGGGGACGCCAACCCGTGAGTGCTGGATGTCCTGCCAGCGGCATGTGACGGACCCGGCCTTGCGCGCTCGGACCTGTAGCAGCTGCCTGCCGGGTGGCCGCGTGGATTCCTGGGTGCAGGGCCTGGCGGGGCAGCGGCCCATTCCTCGTGCGCCGCTCGTCTCCGCCCTGAAGGATCCGGACTGGCGGGTGCGGTGGGCGGCGGTGCGCGCGGAGGCCAGGCGTCAGGGCGTCACGGAGCGCCGGGCGCTGGCGGACTGGGTCCTGGCGGAGCCGGTGTCGTCCAACCTGGACGCGTGTCTGACGGCGGCTCGCGCCGCGGCGGCGGCCGGAGCTTCCTCCGCGAAGTTCCTGCGGGAGGCGGGACCTCGGGGCGCCAATGCCGCGGCGCGTGTGTGGGGGCGCCGGGCGGCCATTCGCGAGGCGCTGGAATTGGAGATGTACGAGGAGGACCTGGCGGTTCGGAGCTCGGCGCTGGCTCACCTGGCCGGGTTCCTGGGCCGCAAGCCCGCGCGCGTCGTCCTGGACGCCATGGCGACGCGGCCGGAGAGCGTGGATGCGGTCAGCGCCAGCGCGCTCAAGGCGGTGGCCGGGCGCAGCCGGTCGTCGGTGGGGCGGATGCTGCTGGACGAGGCGAAGCCCGCGGAAGAGGCGCGCATCAACCGGCTCTTCGCCGTGTATTCGAAGGAGCTGGAGGGGATGCAGCGGGAGCTGACCGTGGCGGACCCCCTCCAGCGCCGGCGCGCGGTGGAGTCGCTGCGGGTGTACGGGCCGCTGGCGATGCGGGAGCTGGAGCGTGCGCTCGGCGATCCGGACCGGTGGGTGCGCCGGGACGCCGCGCGGGCGCTGGCCGAGGCGGAGGGCGTCCCGCTGCGAACGGTGGCGGAGCGGCACATCGAGTCGAGTGATGCGACCCACGCGCGGCCGTGGCTGGAGGCCATGGCGCGGGAGAAGGGGTGTGCGGCCTTCTTCCTGGGGACGGCCCGGGCCAAGGCGCTGGCCGCGTCCGTCCGAGGGGCCGCGCTGGCACAGCTGGCGGACTGTAGCGAGGGGGCTCGGGAGCGGGTGTCCGCGGTGGAGTCGTTTTTGACAGATGAGCAGCCGCTGCTTCGCGCGGGGGCCGTGCGGGCCTTGAGCGGCTTGACGACGCGGCAACCGGGCGTGCCGGAGGCCACCTCGCGTGCGCTGAGGGATGGGGCTCCCGAGGTGGTGAGCGCCGCGCTGGAGTTGCTGACGCTTCAGCGGCAGACGTCCCGGGGCGATGACGCCGCGATGCTGCTGGAGTCGGACCATGCGGTGGTGCGCACCGCCGCCGCCGAGGCGCTGGAGCAGATTGGCCGCGCGTCCCATGTGAAGGCGCTGGCCGGGTGCCTGAGGGAGGACGCGGAGGCCGCGGTGCGGGTGGCCGCGGCCATGGCCCTGGGCCGGATTGGCGGCGCGCAGGCGGCGGCGGCGCTGTCGGACGCAGCGGCGCGCGACCCGGACTCCCATGTGAAGCATGTGTCGCGCGAGGCGCTGCGGCGGCTGGGCTTCGGCCCGTAGGCGCGGGAGCGGCCGCGCCCGAAGCTCAGAGCCCGCTGACGGCCTTCGCGTCCACGCGGTTGCGGCCCGCGCGCTTGGCCCGGTACAGGTACTTGTCCGCCGCGGCGATGAGGTCCTCGGGCTGGGAGAAGTCCGAGTCCAGCAGCGTGGCCACGCCCAGGCTGATGGTCACCTTGATGGGCGTGCCACTGAAGACGAAGTCCGCCTTGTCCACGGCGTACCGGCAGCGCTCCGCGCACGCCAGGGCCTGCTCCTCGGCGGACTCGCGCAGCATCAGCGCGAACTCCTCGCCGCCGTAGCGCGCGAGCAAATCCTCGGTGCGCACCGTGTCGCTCACCCGCTGGGCGATGCGCGTCAGCACGTAGTCACCGGCCGGGTGGCCATACGCGTCGTTGATCTTCTTGAAGTGGTCCACGTCGAAGAGGACCAGCGACAGCGGCACCCGGTGGCGCAGGCAGTAGCTGAACTCCTTGCGCACCGTCTCCAGGAAGTACTTCTTGTTGTAGACGCGGGTGAGGCCGTCACGCGTGGCGGACTCGTAGATGCTGCGCTGGTACTGCTCCTCCAGCGCGTCCTGGATGGAGAACTTGAGGACGGTGTTGGAGCCGATCTGGATCTTGTCGCCGTCGTAGAGCGGGGCGGCGTTGACCTTCAGCCCGTTGAGGTACGTCCCGTTGGTGCTGGCCAGGTCCACCAGCTGGAACCGGCCGTCCCCCAGCGCCACCACCTTGGCGTGCTTGCGGGAGATGCCGTCATCCTCGACCTGGAACTGCGCCTCGGAGCTGCGCCCCAGGACGACCTCGGAGCGGTCCAGCTTGAACATCCGCCCGATGCCCGCCGCGGACTTGGCGCTGATGACGATCAGATAGGCGCTCTGCTGCTGGGCGCTGCCCAGCAGGTCCGAAATCGAATGGACGGAAGTTTTCTCCTCGGACATCGCAGCACCCATCTTACGGGCCGCCTTTTCGCGGCGGCAAGCATACTGCCCGACTCTCCACTACTCTCCTCGGGGCCGGCGGGTGGCCGGGGACCTCCGGGGGGCCTCCGGGGGCACTGTCGGCCTCCCGACGGTCAATTCTCCGGCCACCGGCCCCTGGATGTAGCGCGCCAGGGCTCCGGACGCGCCGGAGTGGTAGGCCAGCCCCTGCATCAGCTTCACCAGGGCCGCCGACGGCGTCATGTCCGCGCCGCCCATCGCCCCGGCCTCCAGCGCCGCCGCTCCGGACTCATACAAGGAGAGGTCCACGCCATTGCGGTGCGCCTGGCTCACCACCACCACCGGGACGCCTCGCTCCCGCGCCTGGAGGAAGAGGGGCCTGAGCGAGCGCCCCTGCTCCGGGTCGATGGGGAAGTTGCCCGCCCCATAGGCCTCCAGGACGAGGCCCCGGACGTGAGGCAGCAGTTGGAGCGGCAGCGCCGGGTCCAGCCCCGGGTACACCTTGAGGAGGAAGACCTTGGGGTCCAACCGCTCATGGAGGCGGAAGGCGCCGCGGGGCTTGAGGCCCGGCTCGAAGGTGGCGTCCACGCCCAGGGTGCCCAGCACGGGGAAGTTGGGGCTGTCGAAGGCGTCGTACTCGGAGACCTTCACCTTGCGCGCCCGGTTGCCCCGGTACAGGCGCGAGTCGAAGCAGATGGTGACCTCGTGGGGGCCGTGCAGCGCGGACAGCACCGCGTCGATGAGGTTGAGGCGCGCGTCCGAGCGAATCTTGCCCAACGGCCGCTGGGAGCCCGTCAACACCACGGGGCAGGGCGGGTTGCGCAACATGAAGGAGAGGGCGCTGGCGGTGTAGGCGAGCGTGTCCGTGCCATGGGTCACCACGGCCCCGTCGAAGTGGGGCAGGCGCGCATGGAGGTGCGCGGCCATCCGGCTCCAGAGCTCCGGCTGCATCTCCGAGCTGTCCAGGTTGCTGAACAGCTCCAGCTCGATGTCGGCCAGCTCGAACAGCTCCGGCGCGCGGGCCTTGAGTGTCTTGAAGAAGGCCGCGGGCTTCAGGGCGGACGGGCGGCCCCCGGCCATTCCGAGCGTACCCCCGGTATGCAGCAGCAGGACTCTGGGCATGATGAACAGGCGCTTCCCTGCCAAGGCTGGCGTTGCTTTACAAGCCCCGCGCGCGTCGCTAAGACCCGCCGGGTGTTCCTTTCCTGCTGGAAGCGTGTCGTTCCCCTGCTGGCCGCCGCGGTCCTGACGGCCCCGGGGTGCAAGAATCCCGAGAGCGCGGCCCCGACCGGAGGGCAGCCGTCGTCGTCCGCCCCGGCCCCGCAGGCTCCCGTCGCTCCGGCCCCGTCCGAGCCCGCCGCCCCGCCCGTGGACCCGGCCGCCGCGGTGTCGGGCATCCCGGGCATGGACTTCTCCTCGCTGTCGCCCACGGCGAAGCGGGAGCTGGCGACCGTCTTCAATGACGAGTTCTGCTACTGCGGCTGCCCCCACACGCTGGGCGCCTGTCTGAAGACGCACACCCCCTGCAAGCACGCCCGGCGCATGGCGCAGCAGGCCGCGCGGATGGTGTCCGAGGGCAGCCCGGCCACCGAGGTCATCCTCTCCCTGTCGACGTACTACGCCGCCTTCCGCGACCCGCGGGCGCAGTTCAAGGTGGATGACCGGATGTGCATGGGCCCGGTCAGCGCGCCCGTGACGGTGGTGGAGTTCTCAGACTTCGAGTGCCCGTACTGCGCCAAGGCCCGCCCGGTGCTGGAGGCCTTCGCCAGGAAGCACGCGCAGCAGGTGCGCTTCTGCTACCTGCCGTTCCCCCTGTCCATGCACCCCAACGCGAAGCAGGCCGCCCAGGCGGCGCTGTGGGCGAGAGACCAGGGCAAGTTCTGGCAGATGCACGACGCCCTCTTCGAGCACCAGTCCAACCTCAAGCCGGAGGCGATTGCCGCCCTGGCGACGTCGCTGGGCCTGGACGGCGCGAAGCTGGCGGCGCTGCTGAAGACGGACGCGTACAAGGAGGAGCTGGACGGCTACCGCGGCCAGGGCCGCGCGGCGGGCATCAGCGGCACGCCCGCCGTGTACTTCAACGGACGCGCGCTGGACCTGTCCTTCGTGGAGGCGCAGATGCTGACGCACAGCCTGGAAGACGAGCTGGAGTGGTCCGCCAACAAGAACGCCTGGGCGGCTGACTGACGCCGCCATGACACCCCGCTTCCGCATCGACGCGTCGGCGCAGCTCGTCCCCGAGGACCGGAGCGTGCCCTCACCGCTGGCGGGGCGCTCGGGGACGTACGCGCTGATGGCGACGGCGCCCGACCTGCTGGTGTTCTCCCGCACGCCCGCGGAGGGTGGCTCCATCCCGGTGCCGCGCGTGGTGCTGGCGGGGGACGCGGGCGGCTTCCCGCTGTCGGACCTCATCGCCTTCCTCAGCCAGTCGCGCTGGAGCGGCGTGGTGCGCGTCCACTCGCCGGGCGGAGAGCGCTCCGTCACCCTGCGCGAGGGCGAGGTGCGCGGCGCCTCCTCCGACGACCCGGCCGACCGGCTGGGCGAGGTGCTGGTGCGGATGGGCTACGTGGAGCGCGCCCAGGTGGAGGCGGCGCTGCGCGAGCAACCGCCCTCCAAGGTGGGCCGCTCGCTGGTGGAGAAGGGGCTGCTCAAGTCGCACGACCTCTTCAAGTGCGTCACCCACCAGGTGAGCGAAATCTTCCACGCCATCGTCCTGTGCCGGGAGGGGAACTTCTTCCTCATCGACCAGCCGGTGGAGGACAAGTCCGGTCACATCATCCAGCTGTCCACGCAGAGCCTGCTGATGGACAGCATCCGGAAGATTGACGAGATGGCGCATTTCCGGAAGCGCATCCCCCACGGCCGGCTGTACGTGACGCGCAAGCGCGCCTCGGACGGCAAGCTGGAGGAGGACGAGGACCGGGTGCTGGGCCTGCTCGACGGCCGGCGCACCATTCTGGAGCTGGGGCACGCCGCGCGCCTGTCGGAGTTCGACGTCACCAAGGTCGTCTTCCGCCTGCTGGAGGGCGGCTTCGCCTCGGTGACGGACAAGCCGCTGATGGTGCCGGGCCCGGGCGTCCCGACGCCGCTTCCCGAGCGCACGGCGCAGGCCGCGGCGCCGGCCCGCGCGCCCGCGCGCCCGGTGGTGACGGTGGACCCGCGCCCGGTGGCCCGCGTCTTCAACTTCATCTTCCGGGAGATTCGCGACGAGGTGGCCAAGCAGGGCATGGACCGCGAGTTCATCGCAGCGGCCAACGCGGCCCTCTCCGGTCAGGGCTTGACGTCGTCGCCGGTGCTGGAGGGGCTGGCCTTCGCTCCGGACGGCAGCATCCCGGAGAACAAGCTCATGGAGAGCTTCGAGCGCCACCGCGCCCAGCTGGGCAGCGAGCCCCTGGCGACCTTCCGGCAGGCGCTCAGCGACATGATGTTCTTCCTGCTCTTCCAGGCCGGTGAGTTGCTGGAGTCACGCGCGGACGAGGACCTGGCCCGCCGCGTGAAAGAACTGCTGTCCACGCTCGAGGCATCGTGACGGATTCAGGTTGGCCGCGGCTGACGGCGGAGGTGCCCGGCTGCGGGGGCGCCTTCAAGCTGGTGCCCGAGGATTTCGAGGTGGAGGAGGTTCCCGCCTACCTGCCTTCCGGCGAGGGTGAGCACCTCTACCTCTGGGTGGAGAAGCGGGGCCGTGACACGCGCGAGCTGGTGCGCGCGCTGGCCGCGTCGCTGGGCGTGTCCGAGGACGACATCGGCGTGGCGGGGATGAAGGACCGGCACGCCATCACCCGTCAGCTGGTGTCCGTGCCCGCGCGCGCCGAGCCGAAGGTGCCGGAGTTCGCCCTGGACGGCATCCAGGTGCTGTGGACGAAGCGCCACGGCAACAAGCTCCGCACCGGGCACCTGCGGGGCAACCGCTTCCGCCTGCGCCTGCGCGGCGTGAAGGACTGTGGCGCGGCGCGGGAGACGTTCTCCCGGCTGGTGGCGCAGGGCGTGCCCAACTATTTCGGTGAGCAGCGCTTCGGCCGGGCGGGGGACAACGCCGACCTGGGCCGGCTGCTGGTGCTGGGCCAGCGGCTGCCGAAGCGGCCGGACCGTTTCCAGCGCAAGCTGTACCTGTCCGCCTTCCAGTCGCGCCTGTTCAATCAGGCGCTGGCGGCGCGGCTGCACGCGGGGACGCTGGCCACCGCGCTCGCGGGCGACGTGCTGCGCAAGGAGGAGACGGGTGGCCTCTTCGTGTGCGAGTCACCCGAGGTGGACGGGCCCCGCGTGGCCGCCTTCGAGGTGAGCCCGGCAGGGCCGCTCTTCGG
Source organism: Myxococcus sp. SDU36 (assembly GCF_030168875.1). Classification (NCBI taxonomy): domain Bacteria; kingdom Pseudomonadati; phylum Myxococcota; class Myxococcia; order Myxococcales; family Myxococcaceae; genus Myxococcus; species Myxococcus sp. SDU36. The sequence goes on along the minus strand of NZ_CP077414.1, from coordinate 3,987,921 downwards.
CCCGAAGATGACGGCGTCCGCCGGCGCCGTGGCCGAGCTCGAGGCGCGGCTGCTGACGGAAGCGGGCGTCACGCCGGACGACTTCAAGCGCGGCGGTGGTGAGACGGAAGGCAGCCGCCGGCCCTACCGCGTCCGCCTGGGCTCGCCCGAGCTGACCGCGGAGCAGACGGCGGACGGCGAGGACCTCTGGCTCACCTTCGAGCTGCCTCGGGGCGCGTATGCCACCGAGGTCCTCCACGAGCTGCTCAAGGACGGCTGAGCCCCCGAAACGACGACGCCTCCGTGGGCGCGAGGCCCCGGAGGCGTCGGGTGCGTCGTGCCCCGGCCAGGCGTGGCCGGGGCAGGGCGGCGGTTACTCCGCCACCTTGAACTCGGTCCGGCGGTTCATCGCGCGGCCCGTCTTGGTGCTGTTGGGGGCAATGGGCTGCGTTTCGCCAAAGCCCACGGCCTTGATGCGGCCCGGGTCGATGCCGCGGCGGATGAGCTGCGCCATGACGGAGTCCGCGCGGCGCTGGGACAGCCGCAGGTTGGAGGCATCATTGCCCATCGAGTCGGTGTGGCCTTCAACGCGAATGCGCTTGATCCACGGCGCGTCGCGCAGGGCCTGCGCCACGTCGTCGAGCACCGCGGTGCTCTGCTTGCCGTAGATTTTGTGCGAGCCGGAGCTGAAGAGGATCTGCTTCTTGATTTCAATCCGGTCGCGCTTGATGACGACCATCTTGTACTGCTTGGCGCAGCCGCGCTCCTCCTGGACGCCGGGCTCCTCGGGGCACGCATCCAGCCGGTCCACGATGCCGTCACCGTCGGTGTCCTTGTCCGCGCAGCCGCCATTCTCCGCCGGGCCGGCCTCGTTCGGGCACTTGTCCTGGACGTCCGGCGTGCCGTCGCCGTCGTTGTCCAGGTCGGGGCAGCCGTCCTCGTCCTGGAAGCCGTCCTTGTCCTCCGGCTCGTCCGGGCACTTGTCGTCCACGTCGAGGATGCCGTCACCGTCCTTGTCGACGATGGGGCAGCCCAGGTTCTGCATGGGGCCGGCCTCGTCGGGGCACTTGTCGGCCGTGTCGACGATGCCGTCGTTGTCGTTGTCCAGGTCGGGGCAGCCGTCCTCGTCCTGGAAGCCGTCCTTGTCCTCGGCCTGGTCGGCGCACTTGTCCTCGTTGTCGGGGATGCCGTCGCCGTCGCGGTCCTTGGGCGCCTCGGCCGGGCAGCCCTGGTTCTCTGGCACGCCGGGCGTGAGCGGGCACTTGTCGTTGCCGTCCAGCACACCGTCGTTGTCGTTGTCCGGGTCGGGGCAGCCGTCCTCGTCCTGGAACCCGTCCATGTCCTCGGCCTGGTCGGGGCAGGGGTCGTCCTTGTCCAGGATGCCGTCGCCGTCGCTGTCCGTCTCCTCGATGCGGACCACCACCTGCGGCTGCTGCGGCTGCTGGGGCTGTTGCGGCTGCGGGGCCTCCGGCCGGTCGCGGACCAGCACCTGGCGCGGGCCACAGTTCCGGGAGAGCTCCAGCGCGCGGTTCACCGCGGTGTCGGCGGTGCGCGCGTGGGTGTCGGCGCGGCCGCTGTTGCCCTGGCTCAGCTCGCCACGGGCGAAGTCGAGGTGGGCCTCCGCGGTGGCCAGCTCCACGGGCGCGCAGCGCAGGGCGCCGCTACGGCGGGCGCGCTCCACGTTGGCCGCGAGCACCTCCGTGTCCGCGCGAATCTTGCTGCCGCTGACACAGGAGAGGGAGACGAGGAGGGGAAGCAGCGTGACCAGGAAGGGACGCGTCATCGGGGAGCGCTCGGTCATCACGGGTTCGGAGTGCGGCCGCCGGGCTCGTTGCCGCCAGCCACGGCCATGGCCTTCTCGCGGGCCTCGTTGGCGTAGCGGGAGGCCTTCACGGCGAAGTCAACGCCCGCTTGATAGTCGGAGTACCCCACCTCCTCGCGGGCCTTGCCGATGTACAGGTTGGCGGCGGTCCACTCGTAGGGAGCGAGCTTCTCCGCCCCGGCGGTGCGCGCGGCCTGAATCTGCACTTCAGCGTCGAGGATGTTCGCGGTGGACTTCACGGGGCCGCACGCGGTGAGCGTCCCCGACACCGCCACCAACGCCATCAGCTTCTTCATAGGGTGGCGCCTTGAGAGAGAGGTGAAACCTGACGGTCGTATCAATCGCCCTCGTGAGGGTCAAGAATCGGGCAGACGTGCCGGCCGGGGGGCCGGGCATGTGGTGGGACTTTGACGGCTGGCTCCGCCCTTGCCATCGTCGGGGGCCCGTGCCTTCGTCCGTCCGCCTCGTCCTCCTCCTCTCGCTGCTCCTCCCCTGGACCGCCCTGTCTGGACCGGCGTCCGCCGCCAAGCGGAACTCCCGGCGCGCGGACACGGACGCGGTCATCCAGGCCGTGGTGCGGGGTGGCGCCGTCCCCGCGGCCATCTCCCGCCTGCGTTTCCTGCGCGAGGAGGCCTACGCGGCCCGGGAACTCGCCTCCACGCTGCGCACCGTCCACGAGGAGCGGCTGCGCCGCAACCTCGTCGCGGTGCTGGCGGGGCTGGGAACGCGCGCCGCCGAGCCCACCCTGGCGGGCCTGGCGTCGGACGAGGACAGCGCGGTGCGGATGTACGCCGCGCAGGGCCTGGCGAAGCTCAACAGCCGGCTCACCCAGGTGCTGGTGCCGCTGCTGGAGGACAAGAGCAGCGGGGTGCGCCGCGAGGCGGCGCGGGCCCTGGGCGCCTCGCGCAATCCGAAGATGGGCGCCTTGCTGGTGAAGACCGCCCGGAAGGAGCCGGAGCTGGAGGTGCGCGCGGCCCTGCTCGCCGCCGTGGGGGAGGCCGGGGACGCCAGGCAGGCGCCGGCCCTCAAGGAGTTCCTCGCCAGCGATTCGGAGAGCACCCGCTTCGCGGCGGCGCGAGGCCTGTGCCGGCTGGGCTCGCCGGACGGCTTCGCCTTCGCGGGCAAGCTGCTGGGCTCGGACGACCGCTTCGTGCGCCGGCAGGGCCTGGAGCTCTACGAAGGTGTCAGCGCGAAGAAGGCCTCGCCCGCGCTCAAGCCGCTGCTGGAGGACAAGGACCGCGTGCTGGCCGCCAGCGCCGCCCGCATCCTCCACGAGGGCGGGGACGCGGCGATGCTGGAGTGGCTGGTGCTGGCGTCGTGGAACGCGAAGTCCGACGAGAAGCTCGCGTACGAGCGGGAGCTGGAGACGCTCCAACTGCGTGACGACCGGCGCAAGGCCATCCTCCGCAAGGCGGGTGTCGCGCAATGAAGGTCGTCGCGGTCCTGGCCGCGGCCCTGCTGTCGCAGGCGCCCGCGGTCTCCACGCCCTCGGAGGACGTGGGCTCCCGGCCCGGCGCCGAGGCGCTCCTGGAGTCGCCCGCGGCGTCCAAGCAGCTCGCCACGGCCCGGCCGGTGAAGCCCAATGGCTGGGTGGGGCTCGGCGCACAGGCGCGCGCCGCGCTCGTGGCGGAGGACGCGGACGCGCCGCTGGCCGGGCGGCTGCTGCGGATGAGCGAGCGCTTCATCAACACGCCCTATGTCCTGTCGCCGCTGGGTGAAGGCCAGGGCGTGGACCCCGACCCCACCTTCCGGCTGGACGCGGTGGACTGCCTCACCTTCGTGGAGCAGTCGATGGCGCTGAGCCTCGCGAACAGCGAGGACGAGGTGGCGCCGCTGCTCGAGCGCATCCGCTACGCGAGCGCGCCCACCTATGAGGACCGCAACCACCTCATGGAGGCGCAGTGGCTGCCCAACAACATCCGAAAGGGCTTCCTGTCGGACGTGACGCGGCGCTACGCGGGGGATGACGCCGTCACGGTGACGAAGTCGCTGACGAAGGTCACCTGGCAGTCGCGCTCGTCGCAGGCGCTGGGCCTGCCCAAGGCGCGGCAGGTGGTGGGCACGTACCCCTTGAACATGCTGCCCCTGGAGCGGGTGATGGCGCACGCGCGCGACATCCCCTCGGGCACCATCCTGGTGGTGCTGCGGGAGGACCTGCCGCTGAAGGCCACCCGCATCACCCACCTGGGCTTCGTGGTGCAGCGCAAGAAGCGCACGTACCTTCGCCACGCCTCACGCGGGGGCTACAACCGCGTGGTGGACGAGGACCTGGAGACGTTCCTGGCCCGCAACGGCCGCTATTCGAAGTGGAGGGTGACGGGCGTCAGCCTCTTCGAGCCGCGCCGCCCCGATGTGGCGAGCGGCGGCTCGGTGTCGCGCCCGGTGCCCTGAGCGCCGTTCAAGAGGCCGGTGGCGGCGCGACGGGGGACTCGCTCTCCCGCTCCTCGGCCTCCGCGGCGGCCGCGGCCTCGTCGTTGGTGGCCAGCTCCCGCAGGCGCTCCTGCTCAATCAGCGTCACGGCCCGGACCTGCAGTTCGGCGGGGACGTGGATTTCCCACCAGGGCAGCACGTTGCCGGTGGTCAGCTTGTCCACGACGCCCGAGCGGCCAGCGCGCACCAGGACGGGGATGTTCGCGTCCTGGAGGAGCTGCGCGTAGGCCTCGGCGGTGAAGGGGTCCTCCGCGGAGCCAGCCCGGACGAAGACGCGGGTATCCAGCTCATGTGGGAGCGGCAGCCCCCTGCTGCGCATCTCCTCCGCGCTCACGAGGAGCGGGTTGCCTGGACAGTCAGCGCACGCGTTGACGCCGTCCTGATATTCGGAGCCGCACCTGGCACAGTATTTCATCGCCGTCCCTCCAGCCCGTGGGTGTCTGGAGTGAAATAGTAGGTCTGGGGCGCGTGGACGGCACCGGGGGCCCGTCACTTCGTTCAGTGCCGCGCTTCGTCGCCCAGCCTGCACACCGCGGCGCTGAGGCGCTCCACGTCGATGGGCTTGCGCAGCACCACGTCACAGTGTTCGGAGCCCTGCACCTGGGTGTAGCCGGACACGAGGATGACGCGGGCCCGGGGTTCGCGCTCCTTGACCTTCTGCGCGAGCTCGGTGCCGCACATGCCCGGGAGGGATTCGTCCGTCACCACCACGTCGGGGTGCTCGGCCTCGAACATCTCGAGGCCGGCCAGGCCATCGGTGGCCGTCTTCACGTCGAACTCCGACTCCAGGAGCTCCGCCAGCAGCTCCCGGCTGTCCCCGTCGTCCTCGACCAGCAAGACCTTGATTCGCTCGGCGCCCATGCCTTTGAGAAACCCGCGCCGCGGTGGGATTCGTCCTCCCCGGGTGCGGGCGCTCCGCTGCCCCGCCGCCCGGAGAGCAGGGGAGCGTCACGGGGGCGCCATGATTGGACAGGGGGTGGCTCACCACCGGGCGTCAGGCTACCCATCTTTGGGCTCGGAGGAAATGCCATGAAGGTGTTGCTGCGTGGAGTGCACCTGGACCTGTCGGATGCTCTCAAGTCGTATGTCGACGAACACCTGGTGCGCCATATCGAACGGTTCGCGGATGACGAGGCGGCGGAAATCGACATCTCGCTGGTGGACACCAATGGGCCCAAGGGTGGCGTGGACAAGGAATGCCGCGTCACCGTGCGCATGCCCGGGCTCTCCTCGGTGCACGTGACGGAGACGGCGGAGTCGTTGTTCCCCGCCATCGACGCAACGCGTGACCGGTTGGAGAAGAGCCTCAAGCGCATGCTGGGGAAGCGGCGCGATGTCCACACCAACGGCCTGCCCGAGGACGTGGCGGCCGACGTTCCCACCTACTAGTCGCGGTTGGCGGCGGCATGAGCCCGGCCTCCCAGGTTGTACACCTGGCGGCCGGGCTTGTCTTGTCCAGTGCCCGAATCTTGCTGGGGCCGAACGGTGAACGCTATAAGCGGAACCCTTCAACCTCGGGCTAAAAGGACGGCGATGGTCCGCCTCAAGTTCCTCGTCTTCGCATTCCTGGTCATCGGACTGGGCGTTGCTCATCTGCCGATGCTGTCGGGACCGCTGCGCGAGCGCGCCGTCGCCGGTGCATCGGCCCAATCTTCCGCGGGCGCCGCCGAGGTGGCGCGCCGTGTGGATTCTCGTCGTGCCGAGGTGCAGTCGCTGGCGCTGAAGCTCGCGGCCATGCCGGAAGTGGTGTCCGCCGCCGCGCCGCCGCTTCCTGAACAGCCCGCGCCGCGCAGCCAGCGCGAGCGTGAGCGCGCCGAGGCGGAAGCCGCCGCCGCCCGCGTCTTCACCGCCGAGCGCTTCGCCGCGGTGCGCGGCGCCGTCGACGCCTTGGTGCCCCCGGAGCTCAAGGGCGCGGTGGTGGCCGTGGTCGCCCAGGACACGCAGTTCCACGCGGTGGCCGGGGCCGAGCCGTCCTCGGACGCGGCGAAGCTGGACGTGGTGAGCCTCGTCAAGTCCGGGGCCAGCGTGGTGGATGCCTTCGGTGCGCCGCATGCGTTCGCCGCGGTGCCGCTGTCGTGGCACGCCGGGGCGCCCGCGGTGACGCTGGTGCTGGGCGCGCCGCTGCTGGACGAGGGCGGGCTGGAGGCCGCCGTCCAGGCGTCGGGCGTGGCCGCGCTGGCGCTGCTGAAGGGCGACGCGCTGGCGGGCGTCGCCGGTCCGCAGAAGCTGCTGGCGGAGGGCTCGCTGACGAAGGTCGCCGCGGAGGCCTCGGGTGTGGTGCTGAGCACCGGCAAGCTCCTGGAGCTGGGCCCGGTGGCGCTGCCTGTCTTCACCCAGGATGACCCCCTGGGCGGGAACGCGCCGTTGATGGTGGGCTCGCGCCGCGCGCTGGCCAGCACGCCGCTGGAGGTGCTCGCCATCGCCAGCACGGAGCCGGTGCTGGGCGCGCTGGCCGCGTATCAGCAGAACGCGCTGTTCGCCCTGGCGGGCCTGGTGGGCCTGAGCCTCCTATGGACGCTGATGATGGGCTCCGGCCGCAAGGCAGGGGATGCGGAGGCGTCCAGCGGCAGCTCCGACACGCTGAGCCTGTCGGCCGCCATGGCCTCGGCGCCCGCTCCGGCCGCCGTCACGCAGCCTCCGGCCCCCGCGCCCGCCGCGGACCCGTTCGCCTTCGCGCCGCCGCCGGCCGCTCCGGCGCCCGCCGCGGACCCGTTCGCCTTCGCGCCGCCGCCCGCGGCTCCGGCGCCCGCCGCGGACCCGTTCGCCTTCGCGCCACCTCCCGCGGCGCCCGCCGCGGACCCGTTCGCCTTTGCTCCTCCGGCCCCCGCGCCCGCGGCGGACCCGTTCGCGCTGCAGGCGCCGCCGCCTTCGGGAGACCCGTTCGCGATGTCGCCCCCGGCGCAGGCGCCCGTGGGAAACCCGTTCGCGTTCGCCCCGCCGGCGCCGCCTCCTGCCCCCGCGGCGGCCCCGTTCGCCTTTGCCCCGCCGGCGCCCGCGGCGGACCCCTTCGGCTCGGCAGAGGCGTTCCCATTCCCAGCGCCGCCGCAGCAGCCGCCCGCGCACGCGGGGGCGATGCCGTTCGAGCCCTCGCCCGAGGCCTTTGGTGGCCCCGAGGCGCTGTCGCCCGCGTCCCCTCGCAGGGGTGCGTTCGCCTTCGAGGACCAGCCCACGGCGGCGTACTCGCTGCAGCAGGCGGCGGACCCCTTCGCCCTGGCGGCCTCCCAGGCCGCGCCGGACAGCCCGGAGACGACGCGCGTGGCGGCGATTCCGCGCGAGCTGCTCCAGGCCAGCGCGCGGCCTTCGACGTCGGACGCCATCCCCATGCCGCCGCCGCGCTCCGCCCCTCAGCCCGCCGCGATTCCGCTGCCGGGCCTGGGCAACTCCGCGGTGGCGCTCACTGATGAGCAGCACTTCCAGGATGTCTTCCGCGAGTTCCTCACCACCCGTGAGCGGTGTGGCGAGGCGGCGGACGGCCTGACGTACGACAAGTTCGTGCAGAAGCTCCGCAAGAACAAGGAGCAGCTCGTCCAGAAGTACGCGTGCAAGACGGTGCGCTTCCAGGTCTACGTGAAGGAAGGCAAGGCGGCCCTCAAGGCCACGCCCGTCAAGGACTGAGCCCGCGCGCGGCCCTGGCCGCCAAGGAAGTTCCGAAGGCCCGTGGTCTCCTGGAGAGGCCGCGGGCCTTCTCGCGCGTGGCCTTGAGGGCCGCCTGCCAGGAGGGGACGATGCAGACGCGGTACGTGCCGAACCTCACGGGGATTCCGGAGACGATGCTCTGGACGCTGCACTGCCGGGCAGGGGAGGCGAAGCGGCCGGATGGCATCCTGAAGGACGCGGAGGCGCTGCGCATCCACGGCGCCATCGACTACGACTTCGAGAAGTCCTTTGGCCGCGCGGAGCCGTCCCTCGCGATTCGCGCGGTGGAGATGGACCGGCGCATTCGCGCGTGGCTGGCCACGCACCCCGAGGGCTTCGTGGTGTCTCTGGGAGAGGGGCTGGAGACGCAGGCGCAGCGGCTGGACAACGGGCAGTTGCGCTGGCTGAGCGTGGACCTTCCGGAGGCCGTGGCCATCCGGGAGCGCTTCCTCACGCCGAACGAGCGGCTGATGCACCTCCCGGTGAGCGCCCTGGACCGCGCGTGGATGGACCGCGTGGACGCCACCAAGGGCGTGTTCATCGTCGCGCAGGGCCTCTTCATGTACCTCGAGGAAGACGACGTCCGCCGGCTCATCGCGGACCTCGCCGAGCGCTTCGCGGGCGCGGAGCTCCTCTTCGACACGGTTCCCCGCTGGTTCTCGCGGCGAACGCTCAAGGGGCTCCACCGCACCCTTGCGTACCGGTTGCCGCCCATGCCCTGGGGCATCAATCGCGATGAGGTGGAGGTGACGCTGCGGCGGTGGGCGCCGCGCATCCGCCAGGTGGAGCTGACGCCCTACACCTTCCCTCGAGGGCTCCTCCGGCTCATCTACAACCCCCTCAATGAGGTGCCCTGGGCGAGGGAGCGGGTGCCCACGGTGGTCCACGTCCGCTTCGCGGCGCGCGGCGCCTGAGTCAGGCGGCGCGCGGCAGCACGAGGCTGAAGCGCGCGCCCTGTCCAGGCTCTCCGCCCACCTCCAGCTTGCCGCCGTGCTCCTGGAGGATTCGCGAGGCGATGGCCAACCCCAGGCCGGTGCCGCCGTCCTTGGTGGTGAAGTAGGGCTCGAACACCCGGGCCCGGTGCTCCAGTGGGATGCCGGGGCCGCTGTCCTCCACCTCGACGATGGCGTCGGCTTCGGTGGAGCGCACGCGCACGCGCAGGGTGCCTCCCGTGGACGTCATGGCCTCCTCGGCGTTCTTCACCAGGTTCACCAGCACCTGGGTGAGCTGGTCGCGGTCCGCCCGCGCCACCACGCCCGTCTGGAGCGTGGGCAGAATCTGGATGCCGGCCGGAGGCGTGGCGTACAGCGCCAGCACGCTCTGCGCCAGCTCGCCCAGGTCCACCGGCGCCAGCTGCGGCTTGGGCATCCGCGCGAAGTGGCTGAACTCGTCGACGATGCGGCGCAGCCGGTCCACTTCCTCCAGCACCACGCCCGCGCTCTCCTTGAACATGTCCGGGAAGCGCGGGTGCTTCGCCTCCTGCGCGGCCTGGAGCGTCTCCAGCGACATGCGGATGGGCGTCAGCGGGTTCTTGATTTCATGCGCCAGCCGCCGCGCCACTTCCTGCCACGCGGCGATGCGCTCGCTGGCCATCAGCCGCTCGGTGGTGGCCTTCAGCTCGGACGTCATGCGGTTGAACGTCCGCACCAGCTCGCCCACCTCGCCGCTGGCCTTCACCGTCACCTGGGACTCCAGCGCGCCTTCGGCCACGCGGCGGGCGCCTTCGGTGAGGGCCTCCACGGGCCGCGTCATCCACCGCGACACCAGCAGGCCGAGCAGCACCGCGAAGGTGCCGCCCAGCGCCGCCAGCAGGAGGAAGGCGCGCATGACGCCCTGCTCCGCTTCACGCGCCGCCGCGCGGCTGAAGACGAGCCGCACCGTGGCCGCTTCCCCCAGCGGCAGCGACTTCATCACCGTCGGCGCTTCGGCGGTGCCCGCGCTGGCCAGGGGCGTGTCACCCGCCAGCAGCGTCACCTGCGTCTGGGTGAGGCGGGCCAGGTGCTGCGCCAGGCCCTCATCGAGCAGCACGCCGCCCACGGCCCACAGCCGCAGGTCCCCGAAGTCCACCGGGCGCGCGGTGACGAGCGCCGGGAGCTGACGCAAGCCGGAGGCCGTGCGCACCTCCACGCGCACCGGCACGGGCCGGGGGGACTTCTCCCGGGTGACGGCGAAGAGGGCCGGGTCCGGGTCTCCCCGGCGCGCGGGCAGGTGGCCGGAGGAGAGCACCCTGCCGTCGCGGTCGAAGAGGGCCAGCACGCTCAGGCCGCGGCTCTTCATCAGGCCCTCGGCGGTGCTGGCCTGGATGGCGCGGGTGGGGCGCTCCCGGGCCTCGCGGGCCAGGTCCTCCATGATGGTGCTGTCCACCAGCTCCTCCACCGCGCGGCGGGCGGTGGCGCCGGAGCGCTCCAGGGACTCCTGCGCGGAGGCGGTGGCGGCCTCCATGCGTGCGTCCAGCTCGCGCGACAACGTGTCGCGCAAGCGGGTGAGGGTGAGCGGCACGACGACCGCGAGCGGAACCAGGGCCAGCAGGGCGAAGGCGAGCGCCAGCCGCGTCCTCAAGCGCATGCCGTTCTCCTCAAGGACGTCCTCCCATCGCCGTCCCCTCCGCTGGAAGCACGTGCAGTCCGTCCAGCGAGGGCAGGCCTTGTGCGTCCATCATCACCCCGCCCACGTCCCGAGCGAAGCGCATTCCCAGCCCCTGCACGTACAGGGGGACCAGGGGGACGGACGCGGCCAGGGCCAGGGCCCGCTCGCGCGCCCGCGCGTCCCGGGCCACGGAGGACGCAAGCGCGCCGATGGCGGGCAGCTCCACCCCCAGCAAGTCCTTGCGCCCACCCGCGTCCAGCACCACCGCCAGCGCGGGACCGGGGATGGGGGGCAGCAGCAGCGCGTGCAGCATCAGCTCGAAGTCGCCCTGGGCCCAGCGGGCGCGCAGGGCCGCGCGGGGGAGCGCCTCCAGCGCCACGGTGTAGCCGCGCTCGTGCAGCTTCACCTGGATGCGCTCCGCCACCGCGCGCTGGTCCTCCACCGAGGCGTCGTAGCGCAGCGTCACCGTCCTCGCGGGCCTCGCCGACGGCGCGGCGGGCCGGGGGCGCGCGGGCGCGTCCAGCATCGCTGGCGGGAGCAGGTGCGGCATGGGCTGCGCGGGCGCCTGGACGAAGAGGCGGGTCAGGTCCTCGCGGTCGATGGCGCTCTCCACGGCCTGCCGGAAGTCCGGGGGCAGCCGCCGGGGGGAGAAGGCCAGGAAGGTGGCGTAGAGCGGCGCGCCGGCCGTGGTGTCCGTCTCCGACGCGACGCCCAGCTCCACCTGGACCTGCCGGGACGACCACAGCCGGGAGAGGCCGCGCTGGTCCGTGGCGGTGAGCAGCAGCCGGTCCAGGTACGGGCGCCCCTGGGGCCAGGCCGTCTGCGCTTCCAGGGCTCCGCGCCCCGCGGCGGTGAAGGGGCCCAGGGCGTTGGCGTGGGCGGGCGGCGCCAGCGCCGGGTGGCACAACGCGCGCTCGAGGTCCGGCCAGGGATAGGCCAGCGTCAGCTCCAGCGTGGCGCCCCGCGGCGTCACCTGCCGCGCCTCTCCGCGCAGCGGATGGAGGAGGGCCCGGTACGGGGATGCGCCGTCGCTGCTCGCCAGCCGCATCCAGGCCCGCGCGAGCGCGGTGGCGGACGCGGGGCCAGGCAGGGTGATGCGCAGGGACTGGGGCGTGGGGCGCGACAGCTCCCGCGCGAGCGCGGGCTCGAAGCCGCCGTCCCGCGTGGCCCGGCACACCGGTGGGGACAGCAGCCCCAGCAGGGTGGCTTCCAGGGGCGTGTCGGCCAGCGCGGGCTCTGCCACTTCCGGCGGGCCGTCATGGGCGACGCGCAGCTCACCCCCATAACGAGGCCGGCCTGCCGCCAGCGCGGACGCGGACGCGAGCAACGCGAGGCAGGCCAGGGTGGAGCGGAGTCTCATGGCGCCCCCTGGCGCAGGAGGAACAGCTCGCTGGTGCCGTCCGGCTTCCAGAGGCCCACGATGACGTCGCGGCGCTGGTCGTCGTCCAGCCGCGCTGTCACCACGTACAGCGCGCGGCCCGTGGGCAGGGCGCCCTGCCACAGCGGCTCCTGCGTGCCGGGGTCGTCCCCGGAGGCGCGGTGCACGCGCAGCACGTCGGGGGCGGGCGCGAGCTGAGTCGAGGTGGTGATGAGCTCTGGCACACCGTCCCCATCCAGGTCTCCCAGTGCGCTGCCGGCGCCCAGGTTCGTCCAGCGTGCCGGTGCCGCGCCCGCGTGCGCGTAGAAGGCCGCGGTGCCATCCGGGTGGACGAACAGCATCCGCTGGCCATCCAGGCTCGCGGTGGTGAAGGGCGCGGGCACCGTCAGCGGGCGGCCCTCCGCCAGCTTCACGTTGGGCGCGAAGGCCGTCTGTCCCGGAACGAAGGTGCCGCGCTCGGTCGCGCCCAGCGGCGCCGTGTCCAGCGTCCCCACGGCGCGCAGGGTGGCGCGGGCCTTGTCCAGCGCCAGCAGCTCGCCGTGCGCATGGCGGGTGCTCCACGCGGCCAGCCGGGGTGGCCCCGGCAGGAACGCCAACGCGCCAAAGGGCTCCCGGGTGGTGGCGCTTCCGGCGGGAAGGGTGTCCAGCGCCTTGCGCGCGACGAGCCGCCCCTCCGCGTCGAAGACGGAGACGTCATGCGCCGTGAGGGCCACCACTTCATCGCGGCCATCCCCGTCCAGGTCCCCCGCGGCGAGCGCCGCCAGGGGATGCTCCAGTCGCGCCAGCGCCGCGCCCAGCAGCCGGATGCCGCGAGGGCCCGGTTCCGGGGGCGAGGTGGGCGACGTGCCTCCACTCTCCAACGCGAGCGCCAATACGGTCGGGTCCGCGGGCACCGTCTCCACCAACGTGGCGGCGGGCTTGGGCGAACGTGTGGGCGTGCGGCCGGACCAGAAGTTCACCCAGGTGCCAATCAAATCTCCCCGGGCGCGCAGCTCGCCACCCTCCACGTCCAGCGAGAGCCGCACCAGCGTCCGGGCACCTTGCGCGCGCGCCAGCGTCTCGGCGGCCTCGGCCGTGGGCGCATCCAGCACCATGGGCGACAGGCCCGCGGCGGAGAGCTGCGAGGCGAGCACCGTGCTCACCGCGCGGCGAAGCTCGGCCGAGCCTCCCGTGACATTCACGGCCACCGGCGCCTCCACGCCGCGCTGCGCGCGCACGGCCCCCGTCACCTGCCGGGCGAGCCGGGGAATGGCGGCGGGGGCGTCGAACGCAGGCGCCGTCCGCGCCGCGAGCGCGGCCAGCACGGGGGCGAGCAGCAGGGCTCGGGCAGGGCTCACAATCCCCGCCTGTTGCCTTCGTCGAGGAAGAACTGGTCGGTGGTCACCTGCCCCGGCGGTGGCGCCTCCGCGGTGGGCTGCGTGCCTTCGAGGAAGGGCTCCAGCCGGCCTGGGACGGAGGTGCCCGCCAGCAGCCCGCTGATGGGGTCGATGCGCACCTGCACGACGCCAGGGGGCACCTCGAACTCCCGCGTGGGCAGCCCTTCGTGGGCCACGCGCATGAACTGGAGCCAGATGGGCAGCGCGGCGCGGCCACCCGTCTCACTGCCGCCCAGCGGCGCGTTGTTGTCGAAGCCCACCCACGCGCTGGCCACCCAGTCCGCCGTGTAGCCGGAGAACCACGTGTCACGGGACTGCTGCGTGGTGCCCGTCTTGCCCGCGGCGGGGCGCTCCAGCGCGAGCACGGCCCGGCCCGAGCCGTCCTCCACCACGCTGCGCATCAGCGACGTGGTGAGGTAGGCCACCGCGGGCGGCAGCGTCTCCTCGAAGGCCGGCTGGTGCTCCTCCAGCACCTTGCCGCGCGCGTCGCGCACGCGCAGCAGCATCAAGGGCTCCGCGTAGCGGCCACTGGCCTGGAGCGTGGCGTAGGCGTTGGCGGCCTCCAGCATCGTGACTTCACCCGTGCCCAGGGCCAGCGTGAGGTTCTCCGGCAGCGGGGAGTGGATGCCCGCCCGGCGCGCGAAGTCGATGGTGGTGGCCGGGGTGAGCGCCTCGATGAGGCGCACGGACACCGTGTTCTTCGACTTGGTGAGCGCCTCGCGCAGCGTCATCGGCCCCTGGAACTGACGGTCGTAGTTCTGCGGCTTCCACGTCTTGCCCGTGTACGGGTCGCGGACGGCCTCGGGGGCGTCATTGACCTTGGACAGCGGCGTGTAGCGGCCACTGCCCATGGCGGCGGCGTAGAGGAACGGCTTGAACGACGAGCCCGGCTGCCGCTTCGCCTGCGTGGCGCGGTTGAAGGACGAGCGCTCCGCGTCATAGCCGCCCACCAGCGCCACCACATGCCGGTTCTCCGGGTGAATGACGACCAGCCCGCCCTGCACCTCGGGCACCTGGTCCAGCGTCGCTTCCACGAAGGCCGGCGCGGGCGGCGCCTTGAGCACGCGCACGAAGACGAGCTCTCCCTCCGTGAAGACGTCGGAAATCTTCTTCGGCGCGCCCTTGCCCTTCCGCCGCGCCCAGGTGACGGACGCGAAGGCGACCTCGGCGGTGCGGCCCACCAGGTCCACGCGCGCCACCTTGCGCTTGTCGTCCACCTGCATGACGTAGCCCGTGAGGCGCAGGCCCTCCTCCATGGGCTTGAGGCGCACCGACTGCGCCAGGAGCTGGTCCGCGGAGAGTGGCGCCTCGTCCTCGGGCGACAGGTCCGGCCGCTGCTCCTCGGTGCCTTCCTCTTCGAGCGGGTCCAGGGGCGCTCCCGCGAGCTCGGGCGCCTTCGGTTCTTCCTTCTCCACCTCCGCCAGCGAGGACAGGTCCGCGACGTAGCCCTGGTCCTTCTGCCGGCGGCCCGCCTCCTCGATGCGCGTGGCGATGAGGGCCCGGTAGCGCTCCCACTGGCCCTTCTCCAGCGAGCCACGGGGGCCGCGGTAGCCCTGGCGCCGGTCCACCGCCTCCAGGCCGTCGCGCACCGACTGCTCCGCCGCGAGCTGGAGCTTGGGCACCATGGCGATGTCCACGCGCAGCCCACCCTCCATCACCACCTGCTCGCCGTAGCGCGCGATGAGCGTTCGGCGAATCTCCTCCGTGTAATACGCCCCCACCACCTTGCCCCGCCGGGGCGCCAGGACGATGGGCTTCTCCTTCTCCGCCTCCGCCACGTCCGCGGACACGAAGCCGTTGCGCGCCATCTGGTCCAGCACGTAGCGCTGACGCGACTTCGCCCGCGTGATGTTCGTCACCGGGTTGATGCGGTGCGGGAGCTGCACCGTGCCCGCGAGCACGGCGGCCTCGCCCACGTTCAAGTCCTTGGCGTGCTTGCCGAAATAGAAGAGGGCCGCCTCCTCCATGCCGTAGCGGCGCTGCCCGTAATAGGACTGGTTGAGGTAGAGCGAGAGAATCTGGTCCTTGGTGAGCGCCTCCTCCACGCGCGGCGTGAGAATCCACTCGCGCGCCTTGCGGGAGAACTTGCGCTCGGGGGACAGCAGCAGGTTCTTCACCACCTGCTGGGTGATGGTGGACGCGCCGGACTTGCGGCTGTTGGGGATGAGGTTCTTGATGGCCGCGCGGGTGATGCCGAAGAAGTCCAGGCCCTCATGCTTGTAGAAGTCCGCGTCCTCGGCGGCCAGGAAGGCGTTGCGGACGTGGGGCGGCAGGTCCTCCACGCGAACCAACGTGCGCCGCTCGCGCGCGAACTCGGCGCAGAGCGTGCCGTCACCGCACGTCACCTTCGTCACCTGCGGCGGCTGGTAGTTGCGCAGCGCGTCCACGGAGGGCAGGTCCTGGCTGTAGTACGCGTAGCCGCCCGCCACGGTGATGGCGCCGAGCACCAGGCACACGACGCCGGTGATGAGCAGCCGCTTCGTCCAGCGCCACAGCCGGGCACCGAACCCGGGTCGCGACGGCGGCGCGGGGGGAGTGGGTGTGGAGGAATCGGGCGAAGAGGGCATCTGGGGCGCCGTGCTCATTGCGTTGGAAGGAAAGTCCGCAGGTTAGACCGGGGGACACTGAACGGGAACCGCTCTGGAGGCCCGCCCGGCGCAGGGCCTCCAGGCAGGAAGGCGCTACCGGGAAGCAGGCGCCTCTCCCTGGGTGGGGCGCGCCTGCCCACGCTCCGTCCGGGCGCCGGCCAGGTCCGCGTGGGCCGTGCGGCGCATCCGGTCCGCGTTGACGCGGGCCTGGACGTAGCGCGGTGACAGGTGCATGGCGGCGGCGTAGGCGGCCCGGGCCTCCTTCACCTGTCCGAGCCGCTGGTGGGCCACGCCCAGGTTGTTGTGCACATAGGCCACGTGCGGGAGCAGCTCCGCCGCCCGGACGAGCACGTCCGCGGCCTTCTGGGCTTCCCCGGCGCGCAAATAGGTGAGGCCCAGGTTGTTGAGGGCGTAGCCATGCTCCGGGTGGAGGTGGACGGCCTGCTCGAAGCGCAGCATCGCTTTCGCCAGCGCGTCCTGCGCCAGGTGGGCGCGCCCGAGCACCTGATAGGCCTCCACGTACTCGGGATTGCGCAGCACGGCCTCCTCGCCCACGGACACCGCTTCGGCATGCCGGCTCAGGGACACCAGCAGCCGCGCCTGACGCACCAGGGGACGGGCATCCAGGGGCAGCAGGCGGCCGAGCTGGGCATGGGCACGCACGGCCAGGTCCATTCGGCCCGTGAGCCCGGCGAGCTCCGCCGCCAGCGCCAGGGCGGCCACGTCGTCAGGGGCGTCATGAATCGCACGGCGGCACTCGGTGAGCGCGCCCGCGAGGTCGTCCCAGTCGCGCAGCAGGTGGGCCCGGCTCAGGTGGTCCACGCGCCGCCCATGTCCGTGTGGCAACGCGAGCTCGGCGTCTGGCGCGATGTCGGAATCATCCGAAGCGGTTTCTTCCGGCGCGCGCTGCTCGAACGCAGGTGGGAGCGCGGCGGCGTCCGCGTTGGACGTGGACGGCTCCTCGGTGGCGAGCCATGCGCGCAGCGCTGGGGGCAGCGGCACCTCCGCCCACGCCAGGGTCAGTCCGAGCGCCACGCGCCCCACCAGCACCAGCGCGCGCCGCACGAAGGTCGGCGGGCGGCGGCCGGTGGGGGACGTGGGCTTCGTTTGGTTGCGGCGCATGGCGGCGACCTCGACTGCTGGCGGAGCGCCCGGGACGGGGGCTCCGGGGCGCCGCGTGCCGGCCTCCCACCCGGCGTTATTGCGACTGGCGTGCCAGGCATGTTCCCAGAGGGACAGAAGGGGCTGTGTGGCCCTGTGGCCACAGGGCCCGGGAAAAGCATGGCGGGGGGCGCGGGCGGCATGCGACGGTCCGCGCGATGAAGATCGCCACCTGGAACGTGAACTCGGTGCGGGCCCGTCAGGAACGGCTGCTCGCCTGGTTGAAGAAGGCCCAGCCGGACGTCCTCTGCCTGCAGGAGCTCAAGTGCGTGGACGAGGACTTCCCCATGGAGGCGGTGCGCGAGGTGGGCTACCACGCCGCCGTCCACGGGCAGAAGACGTACAACGGCGTCGCCATCCTCGCGAAGGAGGAGCCGAAGGACGTCGTGAAGGGCCTGTCCGACGGCGTGGATGACTCGCATGCGCGCCTCATCGCGGCGACCGTGGGCGGCATCCGCGTGGTGAGCGCGTACGTGCCCAATGGCCAGTCGGTGGACTCGCCGCAGTACCAGTACAAGCTGGAGTGGTACGGCCGGCTGCGGCGCTACCTGGACACCCGGCACAAGCCCGACGAGCCCCTGGTGCTGGGCGGGGACTGGAACGTGGCGCCCGAGGACATCGACACCTACGACCCCAAGCTCTGGGAGGGCCAGACGCTCTTCACGCTGAAGGAGCGGGACGCCCTCCAGCACCTGGGCGCCTTCGGGCTCTCGGATGCTTTTCGCAAGCTGCACCCCGGCGTGCAGAAGTTCACCTGGTGGGACTACCGCATGCTCGGCTTCCCGAAGAACCTGGGCCTGCGCATCGACCACCTCTACGTGACGGCGCCCGTGGCCGAGCGGCTGACCGTCGTGGACGTGGACCGCGAGGAGCGCAAGGGCAAGCAGCCCTCGGACCACGCACCGGTGTGGCTCGAGCTGCGCGATTGATGCCTCCGCCGGAAGCGCCGCCGTTCCCCGACAGCCTCTGCCACCGCTGCGCCGCGCCGCCTCGCTACGTCCAGTCGCGGACGACGACCTTCATCCTCTGCCCGCTGCTGCCCGGGAAGTACCCGCCGCAGCCGGTCCGTGCGTGCGCGCTCTTCCAGCCGAAGCCGCCGCGGACGCCTCCGGTGCCCCGTTGAGAGCGGGCCTGATATACAGGGATTGCTGGTTTCATCCCGAATGCCGGGCACCTCGACTCCCGGCAGGGTAGATTCCGCGTCGTGTCCGAGGAGAACAACCGGAGTTCGCCACCCGAGGGGACCGACGCGACGGTGCTGTCGCCGCTTCCGCGTCCCGCCATCACCGACGTGCCGGAGCGCGCGCTGTTCGCCGGGCGCTACCTCCTGGAGGAGCTGGCCGGACGCGGTGGAATGGGCGCGGTGTACCGGGCGCGAGACACGCTGGTGGGCGACGTGGTGGCGTTGAAGCTGCTGGAGCTGGGCGCTTCGCCCGCGCCGGAGTGGCTGGAGCGCTTCCGCCGCGAGGTCCGTCTGGCCCGGCGCATCACCCACCGGCACGTGGCGCGGACCTTCGACCTGGGCGAGCACTCGGGCCGTCTCTACCTGACCATGGAGTACGTGGAGGGGGAGAGCCTGCAATCGTTGATGGAGCGCGAGCACGCGGTGCCTCCCGCGCGGGCGGCGCGGCTGGTCCTGGCGCTCTGTGAAGGCCTGGCGGCGGCGCATGCCGCGGGCGTCGTGCACCGGGACCTGAAGCCGGCCAACGTGCTGGTGGAGGCCCGTGGCCGCGTGGTGCTCACCGACTTCGGCATCGCCCGGGCCATGGCGGGCGAGGGGGCCTCGCGCACGCAGGGCCTGGTGGGCACGCCCATGTACATGGCACCCGAGCAACTGGAGAGCGGCGAGGTGGACGCGCGCGCCGACCTCTACGCCACGGGCCTGGTGCTCTATCAGTTGCTCACCGGCACGCCCCCGTTCGCCGGTGATTCGCCCATGGCCGTGGCCGTGGCCCGCTTGAGGCAGCCGCCGCCCGACCCGCGCCTGCTGGCGGCGGTGCCGGATGCGCTGGCGGAGCTGGTGCTCGCGTGCTTGTCGCGTGAGCCCTCCGGCCGGCCACAGGACGCGGCCTGTGTGGCGGAGTCGCTGAGGCAGTGGCTTGGCTCCGTCGGCGAGCCCATCGAGCCCGAACATGCCCATGGCGCGCACCTCGGGACGAGAGGACCCGCCGCGGGCGGCGACAGCGTGGCCTCCAGGGGCGGCGCTCACGGCACGTCCACGCCGCGGCCCGGCGGCTTCGGCCATGACCCGGTGTCCTCGGGCGCGCTGGCATCCCGGACGCCGTTGCGCCCGGACGAGCAGTCGTTGGCGGTGCTTCCGCTGCGCTTCCTGGGCGCTTCGGACCAGGCGTTCCTGGGCGACGGCGTGACGGAGGCGCTCATCGACGTGCTGTCGAGGACGCGCGGCCTCCGGGTGCAGAGCAGCGGGGCCACGGAGCGGTTCCGGCAGGAGCGGGACCCTCGCGCCGCGGCGCGCGAGCTGGGCGTGGAGCTGCTGGTGGATGGGACGCTCCAGGCCGCCGGCAAGACGGTGCGCGTGACGCTCCGGGTGGTGGAGGGCGCGTCGGGCACGCAGTTGTGGAGCGGCCGCTTCGACGACGCGGATGACGACCCGTTCCAGCTCCAGGACCGGCTGGGACAGCGGCTGGCGGAGGCCCTGCGCGGCGAGCTGGCCATCCTGGCCTACCGCGCCACGGTGCCCGCGGAGGCCCTGTCTCTCTACCGGCAGGTGGTCTCCCGGATGCTCGCGCACTCGATGACGCGGGAGCTGAAGGACGAGGTCATCACGCCGCTCGAGCAGCTTCGCGACACGGTGCCTGGCTTCCCGCACGCGGCGGCGCAGCATGCGGTGGCGACGCTCCGGGCGGGCTTCCTCCGCACCATGGCGGACGAGGTCGACTGGGACGCCCTGGCGCGGACGAGCCTGGAGCGTGCCCGGCAGTTGGCGCCGGAGCTCGTGGAGACGAAGCTGGCACAGGCCATCCTGGCCACCCGGGAAGGCCGGTGGCGGGACGCGGTGGTGGCCTTGCGCACAGCGCTCGATGCGGCCCCCACGTTCGCGCCCGCGCTCCAGCTCCTCGGCAACCTCCAGTGTGAGGCGGGCCGCGCGGATGAAGGCCTGCCGCGCTTGAAGCTGGCCTATTCGCTGGAGCCGGGCATGGCCATCTGCCTGGTCGAAGTGGCGCGGTGCAGTGCCCTGCGCGGCGACGAGGCGACCTATCAGTGGTGCATGGCGCGCCTGAACAGTCAGCCCCTGTTCGGCATGGTGGTCCTCGTCCTCCGCATGCGTGTCGCGGCCTGGAAGGGCGACCTGGACGACCTCCGCCAGTGCCGGGCCGCGCTGTTCGAAGACCCGAGCCACATGGCCTCTCACGTGGCCACCTATTGCTCCGCGGCGCTGGGCGAGATGACGGTGGCGGAGACGGGGACAAGCCTGGACGGCATGCTCACCTGGCAGGTCAACTCGCGTTTCGCGTCGATGGTGTGTCAGCTCGCGGCGGAGCTGATGTGCATCCGGGGCGCGCCCGCCGAGGCGATGCGTTATCTCCAGCAGGCGGCGGACCTGGCCCTCATCGACCTGGAGTGGATGGACCGCTGCCCGGCGCTGGCGCCCCTGCGCGCGCAGCCCGGGTTCGCGGAGGTGCGGCGCAAGGTGCGCTCCCGCGTTGAGGCCATCTGGTCCGCGTGAGGCGCCCCATGGCACCGGTCCGCGCGTCCCCGTGACGGCGGGGCGCACCTTGACGGGTCAATCCTGCTCAAGGCGGGTCAAAGCTGCATTTTGCGTTTAGTCTGCTTTGCCTGCTATGTCCGTTCTCGGTGAGGCGCTTGTCGTGCTGCCCGAAGCCGCCGCCTCGCCAGGAGAACGTCCCCCATGATTCGACGCCTCACCCTAGCCATCGCCGTGTGCGCGACGACCGCGTGCGCACCGGAAGACAGTCCCCCGGAGGTCGTGGAGAGCGAAGTGCTCGGCCAGCAGGCGCAGGCCGCCGAGCCACTGGACACTCCCTCCGAGGCGAATGCCATCCGCTTCCTCGAACAGGCCACCTTCGGACCGAAGCTCGCGGCCGGAGCGAGCCCCCTGCCCATCGACTCGGTGGAGTATGTGGTGGCGCAGGGCATCACCGACGCCATCACCGCGCAGCTCAGCGCCCCCCGCTCCACCTACAGCGGCGCGCTGGAGACGCGGGACATCGGCTCCCAGTTCTTCACGAACGCCATCCAGGGGAAGGACCAGCTGCGGCAGCGCGTGGCGTTCGCGCTGAGCCAGATTTTCGTCGTCTCGCAGTCGGGCATCCCCAACCTGATGTCCACGCCGGAGTCGGAGCCGAAGCTGGCCATGGCCGGCTATCTCAACCGGCTGTCCACGAATGCCTTCGGCAACTTCCGCACGTTGCTGGAGGCGATGACGCTGGACCCCGCCATGGGCACGTACCTGGACATGGCGAACAACAAGGCCTTCAAGACGAACGGCCAGCCCGTCGCGCCCAATGAGAACTACGCGCGGGAGATGCTCCAGCTCTTCACGCTGGGGCTCCACAAGCTCAACGATGACGGCACGGAGAAGGTGGACGCGCAGGGCGCGCCGATTCCCGCGTACACGGAGGCGCACGTCCAGGCCTTCGCCCATGCGCTCTCCGGGTGGACGTATGCCAGCGCCACCGGCTGCCCGACGGTGGGGCGCTCGAACCCGGCCAGCTACGCGCAGAAGATGATTGGCTGCAACGTGAATCACGACTCGACGTCGCGCGTGCTGCTGCGCGGCGTGTCCACCACGGCCGGCGGCGGCGCGGCGGCGCACCTGAAGCAGGCGCTGGACAACGTCTTCGCGGACCCGAACGTGCCGCCGTTCATCTGCAAGCAGCTCATCCAGCACCTGGTCACCAGCAACCCGCGTCCGGCCTATGTCCGGCGCGTGGTGAACGTCTTCAAGGACAATGGCAGCGGCGTACGCGGCGACTTGCGCGCCGTGGTCCGCGCGATTCTGGAGGACGTCGACGCGCGCGGTCCCCAGGTCCCGCTGGCGCAGCACGCCAGCTACGGCCACCTGCGCCCGCCGGCGCTGTTCGTCACCACCCTGGTTCGCTGGCTCAACGGCACGCTGGACACGGTGGGCGGCACCAAGGACCCGGGCGCGAAGCTGGCTTCCTGGAGCAGCGCCATGGGCCAGGCCGTGCCCCGGCCGCCGTCCGTCTTCAGCTACTACCCGCCCAACGCGCCCGTGCCGGGGGGCAACGGCCTGCTCGGTCCCGAGTTCGCCATCCTCGACACGGCCACCATCACGGCGCGCGCCAACTTCGTGCATGAGCTGCTGTATTCGACCACGCCGGCCAACGCGGGCGTCCTGGTGGACGTGAGCGCGCTCCCGGCGGACTCGAATGACCTGACGGTGTGGCTGGGCCGCTACTGGCTCCACCATACGATGTCCTCGGACCTCCAGCTCACCGTCTTCAACGCCATCACCGATTCACGCGCGGGGAACGCGACGCGCAAGCGGAAGCTGGCCGTCTATCTCACGTCGCTCTCCCCCGAGTTCCAGGTCCAGAGGTAGCCCATGTCCTTCTCGAGACGACAGTTTCTTCGTGGTACGTCCAGCGGACTGGGCCTGCTCGCCGCGTCGTCCGCGCTGCCTCGCTGGCTGGTGGGCGAGGCCGAAGCCGCCACCCTCGGTGGCTACGCGGGCTACCGCGCCGCCGTCAGCGTGTTCCTGCTGGGAGGCAATGACGCCAACAACCTCCTGGTGCCGCTCGGCGCCACGCCCTACGCGCAGTACAGCGCGGCGCGGCCGAACATCGGCATCCCCAAGGCGGACCTGCTGCCCATCAGCCCGGCGGGGCTGGCCGCCAACTCCTACGGGCTGCACCCCGCGCTCAAGAAGGTGCAGGCGCTGTTCGGCCAGCAGCGCGCCGCGCTCGTGTGCAACGTGGGGCCGCTGGTGGTCCCCATGCGCAAGGCGGACTACACCCAGGGCACCGCCGCCCGGCCGGACAACCTGTACTCCCACAGCGACCAGCAGGACGCGTGGGCCAGCGCCATCGCCAATCCCTCCACCGCGCCGGTGCCCTTCGAACTGGTCGGCAAGACGACGGGGTGGGGCGGGCGGACGGCGGACAAGCTTCACGGCCTCAACCCGGGTGAGTATCCGGAGGTGGTCTCCTTCGGAGGCAAGCCGCTGTTCGCCGCGGGGGCCGTGCGCCAGCCGATGATGGTGTCGCCCAGCGGCACGCTCGCGTTCCGCCAGACGTCCGACGCCGACTTCAACGCGCTCCAGACGCAGGCGCTCGCCGACGTGATGGGGCACACGAACGGCGTCACCCTGGAGGCGTCCTACGGCGGCATCTTCACGCAGGCGCAGACCTTCGCCACGGCCCGCGCCGCGGCGCGCGAGGCGGCGTGGGCCTCGCTCCCGGAAGCCACGCGTGTCGCCATCGACGCGCTGTTCGTCCCGCCCACGGGCGGCACCAACTGGACGCTGCTCACGCAGCTCTACCAGGTGCTGCGGGACCTCGTCGCGGGGGCGACGGCCACGGCCCTGGGCGGCCTGGGCCTGAGGCGCCAGGAGTTCTCTGTGGGCCTGGGCGGCTTCGACACGCACGTGGGGCAGCCGCCGACGCACGACTCGCTGCTCACCCAGCTCGACTTCGCGCTGGACGCCTTCTACCGGGCGGTGGCGCTGCTGCGCTCGTCGGGGGCCTTTGGCGCCACCCCGCCGCAGGCCACGCTCTTCACCATGAGCGACTTCAGCCGGACGATGGTGGAGAACTCGGACCGGGGCACGGACCACGCCTGGGGCGGCCACGCCATCGTCCTTGGCGAGCGCGTCCAGGGCGGCCGGCTGTACGGCACGTACCCGGACCTGGACCTGGCCTCCAACGGCGTGAACAACCTGGACACCACGGACTCGCGCGGCCGCTGGATTCCCACCCTGTCGGTGGACCAGTACGCCCATTCGCTGGCGCACTGGCTGGGCCTGTCAACAGCCGCCGAGCGCGAGTACGTGTTCCCCAACCTCGCCGGCTACATCACCGCGGCGACGGCGGGGGGCTATCCCTCCTCCGCCCGCTCGAATCGCATCGCGTTCATGCTGGCGGACACGTAGCGCCGCCGGGAGCCCCGGCGCAGGTCTCGCGCCGGGGCCCCTGGGCTTTCAGGGGCTACTGCATGCCGCCCTTGGCCAGCTCGGAGACGTAGGCGGCGGCAATCTTGGAGAACTTGAGCGCGTGCGCGGCGGTGCTGTCGGAGTTCGCCACGGTGTCCCTGGAGGTGTGGATGTTGGGGTTCTTCTGGACGACGGTCCCCTCGAAGGGGATGGAGGCCGCGAAGCCCTGGTTGTGCCAGGAGGCGTGGTCCGAGCACCCGTAGCCGCACGTCGTATTGGTGAACGGCACGCCGACGTACGTCGTTATCAGGTTTCGGATGAACTGGTTCTGGGCGGAGTTGGTGTTGTCGGTGACGATGCCCACATCCGAGGTGGCGTTGGGGTGCTTGAAGTTCGTCATGTCGAGCTGCATCACCCCCACGACGTTGATGTTGTTGTTCTTGTGCCAGAGGGCGATTTCACGTGAGCCGCGCAGGCCCGTCTCCTCCGCGGCGTAGGCCATGAACTTCACCGTGCGCTGGGGTCGGTAGCCGCGGGCCATGGCGGCGCGGATGACCTCGGTGAACGTCGCGATGCCGGACGCGTCGTCGTCGGCGCCGGGGGCGGCGCTGGTGGAGCTGATGGAGTCCAGGTGGCCGCCCACCACGACGACCTCGTTGGGCAGCGTGGTGCCGGGGATGGTGAGGATGACCGAGGGCTGCCGCCAGCCGGTGTGCGGGTAATACTCCACGGTGACGTCCGTGCGCCCCGCGCTGGTGACATAGCCCCGCCACTTCGTCAGGAGCATGGCCGCGGCGTCCACGCCACCTTGAGAGGTCTGGCTGCGCGTGGGGAAGGCGGACAGCTCGGCGATGGTGGTGCGGATGTTCGTGGCCGACAGCGCGCCCATCAGCGAGTTCACGGTCGCCGCGTTGGTCAGGGTGTAGCTGACGGCCTTCTGGGTCGCCGTGGGGGACACGGGCGCAAGGGACGCCAGTGCCTCCTCCTGCGTCTCGTAGGTGATGAAGCCGGCGCACCGGTCGAACTTCTCATGCATCATCACCGCCAGCCGCGACAGCTGGGACTCCTTCATCTGGAACACGCCCGCGTGCTCCTGCTGCTTGAGGGCGGTGGGCACGTTCCAGCCTTCGGCCGCGAAGGTCTCCTGCATGGGCGCGATGGCGTCCGTGCCAATCGCAATCCAGACAGTCTTGTCAGCTGGCTTTGCCTTGAGCGGCTCGGCAAGGGCCAGCGGGGCACTCAGCAGCAACAGCGAGACCGGCATCCAGGTCTTCATCCGCATTGCTCCTCCAGGGGCACGGCATTGCGTTGCAGCACGGGGGTCGGGCTGCGGGGAGGAGCCTCTGCTTTTCGAGAAATAAAGGCTTTCTGCGGGTGGCTTGGAGTGTTGGAAAGAAGACATACCTGGAGTGAAGCCGGGCTGGGCAGGCAGGCGCTTCGTTCCACGCACCGCCTGAATCTCCGCGCCGGGCTGACGCATCTCTTTGTCGTAGAGTGGTGTCAGAGGGGAGGCAGGACGGCCATGGACTGCGACTGGCTCATCATCGGCTCGGGGTTCGGCGGCAGCGTCAGCGCGCTCCGGCTGACGGAGAAGGGCTACCGCGTCGTGGTGCTGGAGAAGGGGCGGCGCTTGCGCGCCCCGGACTTCCCGAAGACGAACTGGGAGCTGAAGCGCTGGTTCTGGAAGCCCCTGCTGGGGTGGCGGGGCCTGTTCGAGATGACGTTCTTCCGTCACGTCACCGTGCTGTCGGGCGTGGGCGTGGGCGGCGGCTCGCTGGTGTACGCCAACACGCTCCCCATCCCCCGGGACGACTTCTTCCAGGCCACCTCGTGGGGGCACCTCGCCGCGTGGAAGGAGGAACTGGCGCCGCACTACACCACCGCGCGGAGGATGCTGGGGGCCACGCCGAATCCGCTGCGCACCGTGCCGGACCAGGTGCTCCAGGAGGTGGGCGCGGACCTGGGTCGCACGGACTTCCAACCCACCACCGTGGCCGTGTACTTCGGCGAGCCGGGTGTCACCGTGAAGGACCCGTACTTCAACGGTGCGGGACCGGACCGGACGGGCTGCAACGCGTGTGGCGGGTGCATGCTGGGGTGTCGCTTCAACGCCAAGAACACGCTCGACAAGAACTACCTCCACCTGGCGGAGCGGCGCGGCCTCTGGCTGCACGCGGACACCGAAGTCACCTGGGTGCGGCCGCTGCCGGAAGGGGGCTACGAAGTCGAAGCGCTCCAAGGGGCGCGGCGCTTCTTCCGGAAGAAGGTGCGCTTCACCGCGAAGCAGGTCGTCTTCGCGGGGGGGGTGCTGGGCACCCTGGACCTGCTGCTCAAGTTGAAGGCGCGCCCGGACGGACTGCCGCGCCTGTCGGACCGGCTGGGAGACGGCGTGCGCACCAACTCCGAGGCGCTCGTGGGGGTGGTGAGCGGCCGCAAGGAGCAGGATTTGTCACGGGGCATCGCCATCGGCTCCATCCTGCACACCGATGCCCAGTCCCACCTGGAGCCGGTGCGCTACTCGGCGGGCTCGGGCTTCTTCCGGTTGCTGATGGCGCCGCAGGTGTCTGGCGCCACGATGCTCCAGCGCTTCGCGCGGCTGGTGGGCCTGCTGGTCCGGCATCCGCTGCGCTTCCTCAAGGCGTGGTTCGTCCCGGACTTCGCGCGGCGGACGATGATTCTGCTCTACATGCGCACCCTGGAGGGGCACCTGCGCATGAAGCGCTCGCGGCGGCTGGGGTTGAGCACGGCGCTCCAGGAGGGCCCGGCGCCGAGCGCCAACATGCCGGAGGCCTTCGACCTGGCCCGGCGCGTGGCGGACAAGCTGGACGGCTATCCGATGACCATCGTCAGTGAGACGTTGCTCGGCATCCCGACGACGGCGCACATCCTGGGCGGCTGCTGCATGGGTGACTCGGCGGAGACGGGGGTCATCGACTCGCGGCACCGCGTGTTCGGCCATGAGGGGTTGTACGTGGTGGACGGCTCCGCCATCTCCGCCAATCCGGGCGTCAATCCATCACTCACGATTACAGCGCTGGCCGAGCGCGCGATGACCTTCATTCCCGCGGCCCGGACGGCGCCGCGGGAAGAGGTGGACGCGCCCGCGGTGTCCGTGGCCGTGGGGACCCGCGCGAACTGAGCGCTACAGCCGGACCTGGAGCTCGTAGCGGCGGTTCTTCGCCTTCTTGGCGGCGGTGTCGTCGGGCTTCACCAGCGGCTTCTCGGAGCCGAAGCCCACGGCGATGATTTCGTTCCGGGGGATGCCGCGCGCGATGAGCTCCTTGACGATGGTCTCCGCGCGCTGCTCGCTGAGCTTCTTGTTCTTGGCCGCGTCACCGGTGGAGTCGGTGTGGCCGGAGACCTCGAACTTGTAGGACTTCAGGCCGGCGGCGACGAGCTGCTTCTTGGCGTCGACGAGCGCGTTGGTCAGCTTCTTGAGCTTGGCGTCGCAGCCGGCTTCGAGCGTGGCGGTGCCCGTCTTGAAGCTGCACTGGTTCTGCCGGCCCTCGTCCATCAGCTTGGTGTTGACGCGCTTCTCCACGGCGGACTTGCCGGCATTGCCCGCGGCCTTGGTGAGGGAGCCGAACCCTCCCTGCGCGGAGGCCACGCCGGGAAGGGTGAGTAGCGACACGGTGATGCACAGGGCCTTGAGCTTCATACGTGAGGACGCCTCCGTTAGCGTGGCGGTGTTCGCCGGGCGGGAGGCTGCCCGGGGGCCGCGCCTTCGTCCAGCGGCGCGGTGTCTCATGTGACGGGTGACGGGGGCCCGTCCGCCCGGCTGGTAAAACTTGCCTCGGTGCGTGAGGGGAGCAGCATGCCACCCCGGGTCCCTTCGCACAGCGAGGCAGGCGTGAGCAGCAGCAGGCGAACCGAGTGTTGGCGGCGGCTACTTTCAGGTTACCGGGTGGGCTCGGAGAAGAAGCCGGTGGAAGAGCCGGCGTCCGTCCTGAGTGACATGGACGCGCTGCTCCAGGACGAGCGGACTGACTACGACCGGGACTATGACCGCATCGTCTTCTCCGCGGAGTTCCGCTGCCTGCACGACAAGACGCAGGTGTTTCCGCTGTCCACGAGCGACTACACGCGCACGCGCTTGACTCACAGCATCGAGGCTTCCTGTGTCGGGCGCTCGCTGGGCGCGCTCGCGGGGCGTGGGTTGCTGGCGCGTGACGTGAAGGTGAATCCCTCCCATCTGGGCACCATCGTCGCGGCGGCCTGCCTGGCGCATGACATTGGCAATCCGCCCTTCGGACACTCGGGCGAGGCGGCCATCCAGCATTGGGTGTCACAGCGACTGGTGCCTCCAGATGGACGGCCGAGTCCGTTCGAGACGATGGCGCAGTGGAAGGACCTGGAGTCCTTCGAGGGCAATGCGCAAGGCTTCCGCATCCTCAACCGGCTCCAGTCGCGCGAGCGGCGGGGCGGCCTGCGCTACACGGCGGCGACGCTGGGGGCGATGAGCAAGTACCCGCGCGCGTCGGTGCTGCCGGGCGGGCGGGAGCGAGACAGGGCGCGCGTGTCTGAGAAGAAGTTCGGTTACTTCCAGGACGATGAGGCCCTGGCGCTGGAGGCGTACCGCGCGGTGGGGTTGGTGGAGCGTGAACTCGGTGTGTTCTCCCGGCATCCGCTGGCGTTCCTCGTCGAGGCGGCGGATGACATCTGCTACGCGGTCATCGACCTGGAGGACTCGGCGAAGCTGGGGCTGATTCCCATCAAGGATGCGTGTGAGCTGCTGGACGCGGTGCTGCCTCGGCCGGTGAAGGGGCCCGTGCGCCCGCCGCCGTCGCATCCGGAGACACGGCTGGCGCAGGCGCGAGCGCGGGCCATTGGCGAGCTCATCCAGGCGTGTGTGAAGGTGTTCCTGGATAACGTAGTGGCGATGGAGGAGGGGAAGTGGGAGACGCCGTTGGCCGCTGCATATGACGACGTGGCGAAGCCGTTGAAGGCCATCCGCCACCTCACGCGGCGCTACGGCTATGAGAGCGAGCGCGTGCTCCAGATTGAGAGCGCGGGCTTCAAGACGCTGGGCGGGCTGCTGGACATGTTCGCGATGGCGGTCGTCACCGACACGCCGAACCGCGAGGAGAAGAAGCTGCGGCAATTGCTGCCACTGGACCTCTTCCAACGTCCGGAGCACGCCCGGGACACGGCGGAAGAGCCCTCGTCCCGGGATGAGGCCATCACCGAGGCGGTGGCCCGGCTGTCGAAGTACCAGCGATTGCTGTGCGTGACGGACTACATCTCCGGCATGACGGACGGCTTCGCCGTGGAGTTGTTCCAGCGGCTGTCAGGCATCAAGCTGCCGACGTAGTAGACGTGACGTTGCCTTCCCAAAAGGGTGCCCCGGCGAGCATGCGCTGTTCTTTTGTGCCCAGGGCGGATTGGCTTCTGTTTTGATGTTGCGGCGTTGTCGAGGCGTTTGGGGCGACGAGGCGCTCTTTCAGGGACAGGGTTGCGTGCTTGGAGCGACTTCTGAGAGGTTAGTGGTTCGGCGCATCCGTTCAGGCCCGTCCAGTCAACGTTGAAGTTTTCAAATGATGCAGCGGTGTAATCCATCATCCGTTTGTTCGAATCATCGGATGGTCGCCTCTTTTACAGAGCGCGATAGCCTGCTGATGCCGTCTGGAGGGAAAGGACGTAAGGTGACTGCTATATGCTAGGTGTCTCACGCGTCGCCGCGGTCCTGGAATTGGGATGGACACGCGTTTTCAACGCCAGTACAGGATGTTGGACCGATGAGCCCCGCGTTCGTGGCACCTTCTATTTTGCGGCACGGACCGAAGGAGACATGACGCCCGCTCCCGAGAGGCGAACGCTCGAAGCGCATGGACCGTGCTGGGTAGATAGCGAGAATTCCACGGGCTGTCCGACGGGTACGAGCTATAAAGTCGTGCCTTCCCACTACTGGCCGCAGAGTGCAGGTTGGTCTCGGACGACCCAAGTATCGGTCGGTACCTCCAGCCAGAGCCGATGCTTCAGAAGCCGTTGTACGTCGCCCTTCAGGTCGGCTTGGGGCGCTTGATGTCGACGTATGCGTATGCGGGCAACAACCCGATCATCTTCTCCGACTCCACGGGTTTGGACTTGGAGGGCGACAAGGCATCCTGCTCGGCCGACGCCCTGAAGACCATTGAGAAGCTGCGGAACAAGATTCGGCAGGGCCTTCCCGCTGGTCACTGCAAGACGATTCTCGAGAACGCCAGGATCATCAAGCTCGTGAACAGCGATTCCGTGTTCACGATCTTCTGCACGAAGAAGGACAAGCTGCCTGCCTGCGGCGATAGCGGTGAGGGCTCACATCCCTGTGGCCAGGCGGACCCCGAGAACTACTGCGCTACGATCCGGGAGAAGAATCCGAAGTTTGGCTGTCCAGGGACGGCGCAGTCGGTGCTGCATGAGGCGGCTCACCTCTGCGGTTCGTGGCCCATCGGCACTCCGCACATCCAGGGACACGACAGATACTACAAGGCGATCGAGGCGTGCGCGGTAGAGATCGCGGGGAGCAAGTGATGCAGGGACGTTTCTTGACCTTGGTGTTCGCCCTCGTAATGGTAGCCTGTGCTGGTTCTCGTGCTCAGCGGACCGAGGGCTTCAGTCGAGGCTTGCTGTCCCGGCTCGTGGACGGCGGTTTTAGGATGAAGCAAGGCATCGTCCGCCCTGATGTCCCAACCACAGAACTACCTGCCAATTGCATCAAATATGGCGACCGCGCATACCAGTGCCTTGGGCATGATGTCGCTCGGCCGGTGGAAGTCAATCTCTGGCAGAACGGGACCATCAGGAGCGTTCTCCTCTGGAGAATGCAGGGCCCCGCGTTCTGGACCTGCGATCTCTTCAACTCGCTGTCCAGGGACTTCTCCGCCGTGCTGCGGCAACGTGGTTCTGGAGCAGACTGCGCCTGTAATGGAGTCGCCTGCCTTGCTGGCGGAACCATGCGCTCGTGGCGTGTGGGGCCGAGCAATCTGAAAATCATGCTGGCGACCTCGATGGAGGAGCCGCACGCGCCGGATGGCACCGCAATAGCCACGATTCTGATTACTGTGGTCGCCGCCGAGGATGGCGGCCTGGAGTCGAACACCGCCACGTCCCACTGAGCGGCTCAACCTGCTTCTTCCTCACCGCCCTCCTCCTTCGGGGCTCAGGCCGCTGAATCCAGCCCAGGGGTGTGCTCCAGCGCCCAGGTCCTGGTGAGGGGCCGCCGGGGTGCGCGCAGGGGGTGGGCGGTCTCCCTCTCCGTGCAGAGTGAAGCTGCTGGCGGGTAACTGTTCCTTCGCTCCATGACTTCTTGAGACGCCTCTCTGGGGGATAACCCCCTTGAGAGGTGGATGTGAAGAGGCATCAGAAGCAAGACAGGCGGAATCAGTCCCCCGCGACGGCAATCTGCCAGTCGCCTTCGGGGGTGATACCCACGCGCAGGCCAAGGTAGCTGCCCTGGTCCTTCATCCCCTCGATTTCCTCGTCCGGGTAGACGCCCTTGAGCGCGCCCCAGTCCTTGTCGGAAGTCGCGCCAGTGACGTGGACGGCAGGCCAGAAGTAGAGGTTGTCCTGCTTCGCGTACGGCAGGTTCAGGACCTTGACGATGCGCGCCAGCTCCGGGTTGCCCAGCTTCTCCGCTGCACGCCAGTACTCTCCCGCGTCGGTGCCGTCGCCGAAAGTGAACCGCACGGCCTTGCCATTCTCGTCCGCCAGGGTGTTGAGCGCCGTGTAATCACAGGCCACCGACGCGGCGATGATGCGCTGACGCATCGACTCCACGGGCGCTGGCAACGCCGGAGCGGCTGGCGCCACGCGCGGAGACAAGTTCGCCGCTGAGCAGGTGCCCTTCTCCGCGGCCGGCGCTCCCGTGTACTCGCCGACGCCCGAGTCGGCATTGGCGGCTCCCGCCGTTGCCGAACCCGGCACCGCGGCATCCGAGCTGCCCGCGCCCTGGGGCTCCGTGCTCGGGGCGGGGGAGGGTGTCTGTCCCTTGCCCGGTGCGGCAGGAATGACAGGCGCGGCGGCGGCACCGGAGTCGACTCCGGCGGCGGGGCTGGAGGTGCGCTCGGTGCAAGCGACGAGCGAGGCGGCAACACAGAGGGAAAGCAGTGAAGTCCGGTTCATGGCCCGCCCGTTGTAGTCCAGCGGACAGGCGGCAGGCTTCTGATTCCGTTACTCAGCCGCCGCCTTTGGGTGACTCGATGACGACGGCGAAGGGGTCGAAGGGCTTGTCATCCTTCTTCTTCGTGGTCGGCATCCCGTACTCGCCGGTGGGGTGTTCGGGCCGGACCGACGTGTACGGGTCTATCTTCACCGGAACACCAAACACCTTCGGGTTCTTCTTGGGTCCGTCGCTCATGCCGCCCATGCTACCGCAGCGGCCCCCGCCTGTTCGGCTGTACCGGCAAGGCGTCTTCTTGGGCATTCGGCCCGCCAGGGCGATACTTCCTGCCCATGTGTGGCCGTGTCACCGTTCGAACCTCTCCTGAGCAGATTGTCACCGGGCTGGGCCTCGCGGGCATCCGTACCGCCGTGGAGCGCCCGCGCTTCAATCTCTGCCCCACGCAGTTGATGCCCGTGGTGACCAATGATGGCGCGCGGATGCTGGATGCCTTCCGCTGGGGCCTGGTCCCGTCGTGGGCGAAGGACCCCGCCATTGGCAACAAGCTCATCAACGCCCGAGGCGAAACGGTGGCGGAGAAGCCCAGCTTCCGCTCCGCGCTCAAGCGGCGCCGGTGCCTCGTCGTGGTGGATGGCTGGTACGAGTGGAAGCAGTCCACGAAGCCGAAGACGCCGTTCCACTTCCACCGCAAGGACGGGCAGCTCCTGACGCTCGCGGGGCTGTGGGAGGCGTGGACCGCGCCCGACACGGGCGAGGTGCTCAACACCTGCACCCTCATCACCACCGGCCCCAACGCGCTGATGGCGCCCATCCATGACCGGATGCCCGTCATCCTTGAGCCGGCGGCCCAGGAGGTGTGGCTGCGTCCGGAGCCGCAGGAGGCCTCGGTGCTGCTCCCTCTGCTGGTGCCCTGCGCCGAGGAGTCACTGGACGTCTACGAGGTGTCGCGCGTGGTGAACTCCCCGGCGAACGACACCCCGGCGTGTGTGGAGCGCGTGGCCGCCTGAGCCGCGCGCCTCAGCCGCGGCGGCGGACCTTCGCGTCGAGGCTCCACGGCCCCGCGCCGATGAGCGCGATGCCGGCCATGACGGCGAGGTAGAGCAGTGCCAGCTCCATGCGGCCGAAGGGGTCCGCGCGGTGCCGGTAGAGCGCCACCACCATGGTGAAGCCCGCCATCGCCGCCGCCGGGCGCGTGAAGAGGCCCACGGCCACCAGCAGCCCGCCCAGGAACTCCGCCAGCGTGGCGCACCAGGCGAAGAACGTCGGGAACGGGAAGCCGAGCTGCGCCACGCCCGCCGCGAACCTGCTCATGTCGCCCGTGAGCTTGGACAGGCCGTGTCCCAGCGCCAGCGAGAGACCGAACACCACGCGAATCAACGTCAAACCCACCGCGGACTTGCCCACCATGCCATGGACCTCCCAGGTCGTCCGCGCATCCTCGCACGGCGGCGTGAGTCACGCTGCGTTACGCGGAGCGCTTGGGCGCGCGCATGTCGCTGATGGCCAGCGGGTGCCGGGCGCCCTGAGGCGAGACGAGCGCGGCGCCGAGCACGAAGTCCTGGCCCATGCGGAGCTCCAGCGTGGTGGGGCCCTTGTGGGTGGTGCGCCAGTCCAGCTCGACGCGGACGGTGCCCAGCAGCTCGCGGTCCACGGTGGTGGTGTCCAGCGCTTCGAACAGGGCGATGGAGAGCGGCCCGGGAATCATCGGCAGCTCCAGCGTCACGGACTTCGTCGCGGGCACGGGGGTGTTGGCGGGGATGACCTCGTGCTGCGCGCCACCGGGGACCATGA
This sequence comes from Myxococcus sp. SDU36, assembly GCF_030168875.1. NCBI lineage: Bacteria > Pseudomonadati > Myxococcota > Myxococcia > Myxococcales > Myxococcaceae > Myxococcus > Myxococcus sp. SDU36. The sequence goes on along the minus strand of NZ_CP077414.1, from coordinate 3,953,980 downwards.
TGCTGATGGGCATGGGCACCACGTCCGCCAGGCCCGAGATTCCGCGCGCCAGGTTCCGGCCGAGGATGGCCGCGCCCACCGCGACGCCGAGCTCCGGGTGGACCTCCTTGTCGGAGGACAGGCGCTTGAAGTGGGAGAAGCGCTGCCGGATGGCGGGCATGCGCGTCTGTCCGCCGACCAGGACGAGCTCGTCAATCTGCTCGGGCTTCAGTTGCGCGCGCTCCAGCACGTCGTCGCAGGCGGAGGCGGTGCGCTCGATGAGCTGGAAGACCATCTCCTCCAGGCGCTTGCGGGTGAGCGTGTAGTCGAAGTCGATGAAGCCGCCGTCCTTCTGGGCGATGCACGGCACGCGGAGCACCGTGGCGTCGCGCTGGCTCAGCGACATCTTCGCGGACTCGGAGGCGAAGACGAGCCGCTGCATCACCACCTTGTTCCCGCGCAGGTCGATGCCGTGCTTCTGCTGGAAGTCGTCCACCAGCATCTCGACGATGCGCTCGTCGAAGTTGGCGCCGCCCAGGAAGGCGTCACCGCCGGTGGCCAGCACCTTCACCACCTTGTTCTGCACCGCGAGCAGGGTGGCGTCGAAGGTGCCGCCGCCCAGGTCGAACACCATCACCGTCTGCTCGGGGTTGCGCAGGTTGGCGTAGTAGAGCGCCGCCGCCGTCGGCTCGTTGACGATGGCGCGCACCTGGAGCCCGGCCTGCTCCGCGGCGTGGCGGACCGCCGCGCGCTGGCGGCTGCTGGCGTGCGCGGGCACGGTGAGCACGCACTCGCGGAAGGGCGTTCCGGCGGCGTGGTTCGCCAGCGTGAGAATCTGCTGGATGATGAGGTGCGCCACGTCCGTCAGCGACGTCTGCTTCCCGTACATCGTCACGGCCGTGTAGCCGTCCTCGGCCTCCACGAGCTCGAAGGCGTACTTGTCCTTGTGCTGCGTGACGTACTCGGACTGGAAGCGGCGGCCCAAAAAGCGCTTGGCGCCGAAGACGGTGTGGCGCGGGTCGTCAATGATTTGCCGGCGCGCGGCGTGGCCGACGATGGCCTTGTCCGCCGCGTGGAACCAGACGACGGAAGGCAGCGTGACGCTCTTGTCCGTCACCGGAACGACGCGAAGCTTGCCGGCCTTGTCGAAGAAGGCCGCGGCGGTGTTGGTGGTCCCGAAGTCGATGCCAAGGATGGAGCCCGTACTCATCACCACGAACTCTCCCACGTCCCGTCGGCGCGTTCAGCCCCTGAAAGCGCCCCCACGCGCCGCGTGGGTGGGTCACTTGAAGCCCGGTGGCTCTTCGCTTCACTCCGTGGCGGCTGTGACAGCTCTGTTGCGAATCGCTGGTCTAGGTTGAATTCAGGTGAAATCACGCACTGCGGCTTGATGGAGGGGAATGTAGGTGGCAGTCTCCGCACTGTAGGTGGACTTTCCACGGACTCAGTGAGGACTTGCCATGACTGGAATTGATCGCTCTTCGTCTTCGAGAAGCTCCCAGCGGGAATCGCGGGTGTCTGGAGGGGACTCCGCTCGCGGCGTGCGGAACGAGGCGAACCGGCGGGAGGACGCGCGGCAGCCGGAGCAGCACCAGGCCAAGGGCTATTCGGTGAAGGACGGCTGGGATTCGCGGCCCGCCCATGCGGCGAAGCAGCTGCAACCGGCGGCCGAAGCCCAGGCTGTGCTGGCGGAGGGTGGAGTTGCCGCCGCGACGGAGCCTGACGTCGACTGGGACTTCATCGCCGAGCAGGAGGGGCGGGCGGTACAGGATGGCTATGTCCCGGACGCGACGGGCAGCAAGAGCGGCGTCACCGTGGGCACGGGCGTGGACCTGGGCGCGCGGGACATGGCCGACCTGGACCGGCTCGGCCTGTCGGACGCGCTGAAGACGAAGCTGGAGCCCTACCTGGGCAAGCAGGGCCAGGACGCCGCGGACTTCCTGGCGGAGAACCCGCTGAACCTGACGGCGGACGAGGTCAAGGAGCTGGACCGGGCGGTGAAGGGCGAGGCCCTGGACAACGTGGTCAATGAGTACAACACCGAGGTCGACCGCCTGAACGCCGCGGACGGTGGCAGCCGGCCGAGGTTCGCGGAGCTGCCGCGGGAGATGCAGACGGTGATTGCCTCCGTGGGCTTCCAGTACGGCTCGCTGAAGACGGCCACGCCCAACTTCTTCGCGCAGGTGACGGAGCAGCGGTGGGACGACGCGAAGGCCAACCTGGAGGACTTCGGTGACCGCTATCCGTCACGCCGGGGCCGCGAGGCGGACCTGCTGGGCGAGGGCATCGCGACCCTGAGCTGAGCCGCCAATTTCAAACGAGGCCCGGAGCGCGGTGGAGACGCCGAGGCTCCGGGCCTTTTCATGGCCGGTGGCATCACCTCGATGTCCACCCGGGCTGTGTGGGAATGAGAGGGAGCCGGTCGTCGGGGAGAATGAATGTCAGACAGTCACGATTCGCTCTGTCCCCGCCGCAAGCCCAAGGCCTTCATCTTCTTGTAGAAGTGCCCCCGCTCCAGGTCGAGCAGCCGCGCGGCCTCCGTCACGTTGTCGTGTGTATGGGCAAGCACGTACTGGATGATCTCCCGCTCCGCGTCCTCCACCTGCTCGCGGAACGTCCGGTCCGCGCGAGCCCGGAAGCCCACGGGCGCGGGAGGCGCTGGCACCACCGGGGCGGCGATGGCGGGCGCGGGCGTGCTGGACGCCAGGGCCACGGCTGCCTCCGACGCAGGAGGGGGCGGGGGGCTTGCGGGCGGCTCCACCGGGGCGGGCGGCGGCACGTTCCGGCCCCGGGGCAGCAGCTCCAGCGCTTCCGTCCGGCTGACGACGGGGCCCTCACACAGGATGGCCAGCCGCTCCACCAGGTTGCGCAGCTCGCGCACGTTGCCCGGATAGTCGTAGGCGCTCATCACCGCCAGCGCGTCGGGGGACAGCGTCAGCGGCCGGCGTCCATTCTTCGCGCAGGCCTCGTCAAGGAACGTCTTGATGAGGTCCGGCAAGTCCTCGCGCCGCTCGCGCAGCGGGGGCGAATGAAGCTGCACCACGTTGATGCGGTAGTAGAGGTCCTCGCGGAAGCGCCCGGCGGCAATCTCCGCCTCCAGGTTCTTGTTCGTCGCCGCGATGACGCGCACGTCCACCTTGAGCGTCTCCGCGCCGCCCACGCGCTCCAGCTCGCCCTCCTGCAACACGCGCAGCAGCTTGGCCTGCATCGCCTGCGGCATGTCGCCAATCTCGTCCAGGAAGAGCGTGCCCTCGTGGGCCAGCTCGAACTTGCCCCGCCGCACGCTCACCGCGCCGGTGAAGGCGCCCTTCTCGTGGCCGAACAGCTCGCTCTCGATGAGCTCGTGCGGCACCGCGGCGCAGTTGAGCTTCACGAACGGCTGCCCCTTGCGCTTCGAGTGCTGGTGCAGCGCCCGCGCGATGAGCTCCTTGCCCGTCCCATTCTCCCCCGTAATCAGCACCCGGCCCTCGGACGGCGCCGTGCGCTGGATGAGCGAGAAGATGCGCTGCATGGCCGGCCCGCTGCCCACCATGTCGTAGCGGCCCAACTGCGCCCGCAGCTCCTGGAGCTCCGCCATGGCCGCCTGGTGCTTGAGCACGTTGCGCAGCGCCACCAGCAGTCGCTCCCGGGCAATTGGCTTTTCCAGGAAATCCCTGGCTCCCAGTTGGGTCGCCTTCACCGCGGTGTCGATGGTGCCGTGCCCGGACATCATGATGACGGGCAGCTCCGGCTTCAGCTCGGTCAGCTTCGCCAGGGCCGTGAGGCCGTCCATGTCCGGCATCTTCACGTCCATCAGCACCGCGTCCACGGGACGGGCACTGACGACATCCAGGGCCACCTGCCCGCTGTTGGCCAGGTGCGTCTGGTACCCCGCCAGTTGGAGCGACTGGCTCAGGGTGAGGAGGATGTTCTTCTCGTCATCGACGATGAGGACGGAGGCGGGCATGACGGGCTTTCCCCGAGGCGGGCCATGGGGCGCGCCACACGCGGGTCAATCGTGACAATCTCACGGAAAATATTTGGACATTCAAGGGTTTCGGCGGCCGGGGAGGTGTCCAGGGAGGGACAAATGTTTTGACTCACCCCCGCCACTGAGACTACACGCCACCCACTACCCCGCGGGCGCGGGCGCGTTTTCGACTACAGAATTCTGGAGGAAATAATGCGTCAGATTTCCCTATTGGCGGGGCTCTCCCTCGCCGTCGCCATCATGGGCGGCTGCACCCCTTCCTATCCGAAGTGCAACGAGGACGAGCACTGCGCGGAGAAGGGCGAGGTTTGCGTCCAGGGCCAGTGCCAGGAGTGCGCCACCGACGCCAACTGCCAGGAGGGGTTCACCTGCCAGGCGAACAAGTGTGCCCCCAAGCCGCCTGAGTGCACCACCGACAGCGCCTGTGGCAGCGGCCGCATCTGCGAGGCCGGCAAGTGCGCCGAGGCCCAGTGCCAGGAGGACACCCAGTGCCCCGGCGGCGGCAAGTGTGAGTCCGGCCGTTGCCAGGCCCCCGAGAACACCTGCGCGTCCAGCGCTGACTGCGGCGAGGGCGAGGAGTGCCAGGCCGGCCAGTGCGTGACGGCCTCCGCGGACCGCTGCGACTGGAGCCCCGTGCCGTTCGGCTTCAACGAGTCCGGCCTGTCCGCGGACGCGCAGCAGCGGCTGTCCGACCTGGCCCAGTGCCTGAAGAGCGCGCCGGGCCGCGTCACCCTGGCGGGCCACGCCGACGAGCGCGGCACCGAGGAGTACAACCTCCAGCTCTCCAACCGCCGCGCGGCGTCCGTCAAGCGCTACCTGACGGACCTGGGCGTCCCGGCCAGCCAGCTGGGCACTGTGGGTTATGGTGAGAACCGCCCGGTGAACACCGCGTCGTCCGAAGACGCGTGGTCCGAGAACCGCCGCGTCGAGTTCCAGCGCTAGTCTGAGGTAGGCTGCGCGGGTGATGGCCGTCCAAGAGCCTGAAGCGCGTCAGTCCTATCTCGTCTTCGCCTGTGGCAGCAGCTGGTATGCGGTGCCCGCGGAGAGCGCGGTGGAGGTGGTCACCTTCCCCGAGCTCACGCGGGTGCCCGGCGCTCCAGCCCACCTGCTGGGCGTGTTCGCGCACCGGGGGGAAGTCATCCCCGTCGTGGACATGGGCCTGCTGGTGGGCGGCGTCAGTCAGGGTTCCCGGAGGGCGGTGCTGGTGCGCCTGCCACGAGGGACCCTGGCCCTCACGGCCAGTACGGTGGCCGGCGTCTCCCCGGTGACGGGCGCGCTGGAGCCCCTGGGCCCCACGGGCGTCCACGTCCACCTGCGCGGCCCCGCCAAGAGCGGCCCCCGGGACGTGGCCGTCATCGACCCGGAAGGGCTCTTCGACCACCTCAGTCAGGGAACCTGAGGCATGGAGCCGCCGGGCCACGTCCGGGGAATGCTCCTGTGCCATGCCGGTCCCCACCGGCTCGCCTTCCATGCGCACGAGGTGGCCTCCATCGCGTCGCCCGCCGGGCACGCGGCGGCCTCCGCGCGCCGGGCCTTCCATGAGACGGCGGGGGCCGCCCGGGTGCTGGTGTCCGCCTCGGGCGGGGCGGTGGGCGTGGACGCATTGGAAATCGACGCCGAGCCGCACCGGGTGCTGTCCGCGCCGCCGGTGGCGGTGCGCGCGTCGGGCGGCAGCCTCCAGGGCTTCGTGATGGCGCGAGGGGCGCTGTGGCCCCTGGTGGGCCTGGCGGACTTCGAGCGCTTCCTGCGCGGGCATTCAGGGGAGGGCGCATGACGGTGCCCGTGGGTTTGAGGGGCCTGGCGCGGTGGACCGCGCGTCCCGCGTTGTTGGGCAGCTCCCTGGGCACGGCGCTGGTGCTGCTGCACTGCCAGCTCACCGACACGGTGCCCGAGGGCACCTGGGGGCCCTTCCTGCTGCTGGTGGGCGTGGCGCTGTCGCTGGCGCTCTGGTTCACCGGCGTGCACGGCCGGCGCGCGCTGCGGGTGCTGTATGCGCTGGGCGAAGGGCGGCTGCCGTCCACGCACGAGGCCCTGCTCAAGGCGCTGCTGGAGGCGCGCTCCTTCCCGGAGCGCAGCTTCGCCTTCGTCCTCCAGTGCTGGCTGCTCGCCTCGCTGGGCGTGGCGCTCGTCTTCGTCCCGCTGGTGGGCGGGACGTGGATGCTGGGGATGCGGCTGGCGCTGATGGGCCTGTTCCTGGGGCCGCTGAGCGCGCTGTTCGTCTATTTGATGGTGGCTCGCCGCGCCCGCAAGGCGGTGGAGCGGGTGGCGGCCCAGGGCCTGTCTCCGCTGGAGGTGGTGGCCACCGCGCCGCCGCGCCGCCTGCACATCCGCCGGCGGATGGTGCTCTTCACGGCCATCGCCGTGCTCAGTCCGTCCTTCTTCATCCTCGACGCGTCGGTGACGCGGGCGATGGACGCGGTGGACGCGATGGTGGGCGCGCCGGACCCCGTCCAGCGCGAGGTGGCGGGGCGGGCCAGTGAGACGCGCGGGCTCGCGGTGGCCGGGCTGGTCGCGGTGCTGGTGATGATGACGGCCTACGTGGGCGGCGCCGTCATCGCCGAGCCGCTGCGCTCCATCACCGAGGACGCCACGCGCATCGCCCAGGGCGACTTCCGCCCGCCGCGCATCATCGCCGCGGAGGACGAGGTGTGGGCCACCTCCGCCGCCTTCGCGCAGATGCAGACGCAGCTGGGACAGGCGCTGGCGCAGCTGCGGCGCGCGGGCCTCCAGATTTCCACCACCACCGAGCAGCTGGTGGCCACGTCCGGTGAGCAGGAGTCCGGCGCGGATGAGCAGTCCGCGTCGCTCAACGTGACGAGCGCCACCACGGAGGAGCTGGCGCGCTCGGCGCAGCAGATCGCCGGCAACGCGGAGTCGGTGTCCGCCATCGCGGAGACGACCTTCGCCGCCGCGCAGACGGGACAGCGAGGCGCCGCCGCCTTCCTGGGCGCGATGCAGCGCATGAAGGAGGACAACCAGGCCATCGCGGACGCGGTGGTGCGGCTCAACAAGCGCGTGCAGCAGATTGGCAAGGTGGTGGAGTTCATCAATGAGATCGCCGACAAGTCCGACCTGCTGGCGCTCAACGCGGAGCTGGAGGGCACCAAGGCGGGCGAGGTGGGCCGGGGCTTCTCACTGGTGGCCGCGGAGATGCGGCGCCTGGCGGAGAACGTCATCCGCTCCACCAAGGCGATTGAGCAGCTCATCGCGGAGATTCGCGACGCGACGCACGCCGCCGTCATGGCCACCGAGGCGGGGCTGAAGACGACGGACGCGGGCACGGTGCTGGCCGCGCAGGTGGACGAAAGCCTGAGCCTCATCCTGGAGCTGGCCCGGCAGACGTCCCACGCGGTGCGCAGCATCTCCCTGGCCACGCAGCAGCAGCAGACGGGGACGGACCAGCTCGCGGCCGCCATGGGCGACATCCTCCGCGTCACCGAGCAGAACTTCGCGGCCACCAAGCAGATGGCGGCGGCCAACGGCGACCTGTCCACCCTGGCGCGTGATTTGAAAGACGCGGTGGAGCGCTTCAATGTCGGGCCGGGAGGTGACGCGTGAGCGCGCAGAAGGGTCCCAGGCGGGCCTCCTTCAGCCGGCACCTCATGGCGCCCGTTCCGCTGGCCAACCTGGTGGGCGCGGCCCTCAGCCTGCGCTTCGCCTCGCTGACCCTGGCCGAGCCGCTGGCGGGCCGGATGGACGTGCTGGGCATCCTGGGCGGCGCGCTCTGTGTGACGGCGCTGGTGTCGGGGGCCGCCGTGTCCCTGGGACGGCAGCGCACCCTGCGCGGGCTGGAGCGCGGGGACGTGCCCACCACGCCCCAGACGCTGGCGTCGGCGGTGGCGGAGGTGACGCGCGCGCCGGACGAGGCCTTCCTGGGCTCGCTGGGCCTGTGGCTGGTCACCACGCTGGCGCTGGGCGGGTGCATGTGGCTGGGCGTGGGCGTGGAGGTGGCGGTGGCCGCGCGCATCGCCGCGCTGGGCCTGCTCTTCGGGCCGCTGACCGCGCTGCTCGTGTACTGCCTCGTCGTGCTTCGTTCGCGCAAGGTGGTGCTGTGGCTGGCGGAGCTGGGCATGACGCACGCGCAGCTCATCGAGGCCATGCCCCGGCGCGCGGAGCTTCGCGCGCGGCTGGTGGCCTTCGCCTTCGTGGCGGTGGTGACGCCCGCGGTGCTGTCCGCGCAGCTCGCGTCGGCGCTGAGCAACCACATCTTCACCCGGCTCATGGCGGAGCGGGACGTCAGCCGTCAGCTGGTGTTGGCGCAGGAGCTCCGGGTCGATGCGCTGATGCAGGGAGGAGGCCTGGTGCTGCTCGTCTTCGCGCTGGCGCTGACGGCCGCCTACCTGGGCGGCACCATGCTGGGGCGGCCCCTCCGGGAGCTGTCGCGCGAGGCGAAGCGCATCGCCGAGGGCGACCTGGCCAGCCCGCGCGTGGTGCCCGCGGAGGACGAGGTCTGGGACGTGTCCGCGGCGTTCACCACCATGCGCGCGCACCTGGCGGACGTGATGTCGCAACTGCAGCGGGCGGGCGCGCAGATTTCGGCGACCACGGAGGAGATTCTCACCACGTCGGGACGCTACGAGGCGGGCGCGACGGAGCAGGCCAGCTCGCTGGACGAGACGAGCGCCACCACGGAGGAGCTGGCGCGTTCGGCGCGGCAGATCGCGGAGAACGCCGGCTCGGTGGCGGAGATCGCCCAGCGCACGCTGGGCGCGGCGCAGCAGGGGCAGGGGAGCGCGGAGGACTTCCTGGGCTCCATGGCGCGCATGCGTCAGGACAACAACGCCATCTCCTCCGCCGTGGTGCGGCTCAACAAGCGCGTTCAGCAGATTGGCAAAATCGTCGAGTTCATCAACGGCGTCGCCGACAAGTCGGAGCTGCTGGCGCTCAACGCCGAGCTGGAGGGCACCAAGGCCAGTGAGGTGGGCCGGGGCTTCTCGCTGGTGGCCGCGGAGATGCGGCGCCTGGCGGAGAACGTGCTGGAGTCCACGAAGGAGATTGAGGGCCTCATCGAGGAGGTGCGCGAGGCCTCCGCCGCCGCGGTGTCCGCCACCGAGGGCGGCGTGCGCGCGGTGGAGACGGGCACCACGCTGGCGCAGCAGGTGTCCGAGTCGCTGCGGCAGATTGTCGACCTGGCCGGACAGACGTCCTACGCGGTGCGCAGCATCTCCCTGGCCACGCAGCAGCAGCAACTGGGCACCGACCAGCTCGCCGACACGATGGCGGACATCCTCCGCATCACCCAGCAGAGCCTCAACGCCACCAAGCAGGTGACGACGGCGAACACGGACCTGCTCGTGCTCGCCAGGGACCTGCAGGGCGTGGTGGAGCGCTTCCAGATTGGGCAGGAGCCGCTGGGGGAGGAGGGCGGGTGACCCCGAGCGCGCGCCTGCTCAGGCAGTTCCGGGACCTGGTGACGGTGCGCCTGGAGCGCATCACCCGGTCCTTGATGGAGCTGGAGTCCGGCGCCAGCGCGGAGGCGGGGCGGGGGGTGCTGCGGGAGCTGCACGGCTTGAAGGGTGAAGCCCGGATGATGGGCTTCGATGACGTCAACGCGCTGGTGCACGAGATGGAGGAGCTGGTCCGCTGCACGGAGCCCCTTCGCTACGCGCTCTCACCCGTGTCCACGGATGCGTTGCTGACCACGGCGGACGCCGTGCTCGTGTTCTCCGGGACGCAGGTCGCCGACGAGCCGCCACCCTCGGTGGAGCGGCTCGTCGCGTGGTTGCAGGAGTGCGTCCGCTCCGAGTCGGTGCGGCTGCCGCCTGGACGTCTCGCGCCCGCGGCCACCGCGAGCCCCGAGGCCGCCGGCGGCGTGGGGACCCCAGGTGGCCCAGCCGCCTCCGTGCCGCCGAACCCGGTGGCTTCTCCGGGGCGGCTGTTGACGGTCCCCGTCGCGGAGGGGAGCCGGCCTCACGCGCCTTCACCGGGCCGAAGCGCGATGCCGAGCCTCGTCTCTCCGCAAGCCCCCGGTACCGCGGCGTCCTCCGGAGCGGGAGCCCGGGCGACGTCCTCTGCTCCGACGGCGAAGGGGGCCAACGGCCTCACGGCGCCCCGGCAGCCCGAGCCTCGGCCGGACACCGCGGTGCGCATCGGCGTGGAGAGCCTGGACCTGCTCACCAGCGCCGTCACCAACCTCACGCAGGTGGCGCGTCGCCGGGAGCTGGCCAATGCCCGGCGCCTGGCCCTGGCCCGTGAGCTGAGTCAGTTGGCCCGCGAGGCGGAGGACCTGGGGCCCGCGGGCGCCGCGCTGGCGGCCCGGCTGGGCTCGGCCAAGGAGATGGCCGCGGTGCTCCACCGCGAATCGAAGCTGCTCTCCAACGCGGAGCTGCGCGACCTGGGCATGCTGGTGGAGGAGGTGCAGACGCTGCGCATGCTGCCGCTCTCCGTCCTCTTCGAGCCCTACCCCCGCATGGTGCGCGACCTGTCCCGCGCGCTGGGCAAGGAGGTGGAGCTGGTCGTCGACGGCGAGGACACTCGCGCCGACCGTGCGGTGGTGGAGGCGCTTCGTGAGCCGCTGATGCACCTGGTCCGCAACGCCCTGGACCATGGCCTGGAGACGCGGGTGGACCGCGTCACGGCGGACAAGAAGCCGCGGGGCTGTCTCACGCTGCGCGCCGCTCGCGAGGGCAACCGCATCATCCTCCGCGTCGAGGACGACGGCATGGGCGTGGACCCCGTCCAGCTCCGCAAGGTGGCCGTGCGCCGGGGGCTGTTCGACGAGAGCGCCGCCAACGCCCTGTCGGACGCCGCGGCCCGTGAGCTCATCTTCCTGCCGGGCTTCACGTCGCGGGACGTCGTCACGGACCTGTCGGGCCGGGGCGTGGGGTTGGACGCGGTCCGCACCTCCATCCAGGCCCTGGGCGGCGACGTCGGGGTGGAGTCGGCACCGGGCTGGGGCACCATCTTCGAGCTGCGCGTCCCCGTCTCCCTCACCGTGGCCCCGCTGCTCTTCATCCAGGTGGGGACGGAGACGCTGGCCCTGAGCGCCACCCACGTCTCGCGGGCCCTGAAGGTGGACTCGGCGGACCAGTGCGAGGTGGCCGGCCGCCCGTCGCTCCTGGTGGAAGGCCGGGTGCTGCCGCTGGCCCCGCTGTCATCACTGCTGGGGCTGGGGCCTTCGCGGCCCGCCCTGGAGGGTGAGCTGGCTTTGGTGGTGAAGAGCCAGAGCGGCGCGGCGGCGCTGGTGGTGGACCGCGTCCTGGAGGAGCGGGTCCAGGCCATCCTCCCCTTGAAGGGCATCCTGGGCCGCTTCGGCCACCTCACCGGGGCCACGTCCCTGGCGGATGGGCGCCTGGCCATGGTGCTCTCGGCGGCCTTCCTCACCGCCAGCGCCCACCATGGCAATGCCCTGCCGCGTCCGCCCCCCTCGGTGGCGCCCGCCCCCGAGGCCCGGCGGCGCCGCATCCTCGTGGTGGACGACTCGCCCCTCACCCGGGAGCTCATCGCCAACCTGCTGGAGGCGGTGGGGTACGACACCGTCATCGCCTCGGATGGCGCGGAGGCCCTGGAGGTCCTGGACGCTCACTCCGTGGACCTGGTCGTCACGGATTTGGAGATGCCGGGGGTGAACGGCCTGGAGCTGGCCCGGCGCCTGAAGGGGCACCCCGTCCATTCGAGGCTCCCGGTCGTCATCCTCACCACCCGTGGGGGCGAGGAGGACCGGCGGCGGGGGTTGGCGGCCGGGGTGGACGGCTACATCACCAAGGGCGACCTGGTGCGCCAGGACCTGGTGGATGTGGTGCGGCGACTGCTGGGCTGACGGGCCCCTGCCGCCGAGCATGCGCCTCGTCCTCACCGACCTGGGACTGAGCATCCTTCGCGGGCCGGAGGTCGAGGCGCTTGCGGTTGATCCGGCCCGTCTGACCTCTTCGGCACGCCGTGGCTTCAGGGAGCCCGAAGCCACGGCGTCTCCGGTCCATCTCAGAAGGAGAACTGACCGCTGCTGCTCTGGGCGTTGATGTTCAGGCCGTACGCTACCCGGAAGAAGTCCTGGGTGAGCTGCTGCAGCGTGGCCCGAGGGTGCGGCGTCCCGTTGATGGTGGCGTAGCGCCAGATGCCCAGGCGCGAGGGCGGGGTGACGCCCGTGCCGCACTGGAAGTTGTCGAAGGCGACGGCCATCACATAGGAGCTGGAGAAGCGGCCCGTCCCGGTGTTGTTGCCACCCCAGCCGCGGTTCTTCACGGCGATATGGCTGGTGAGCTCCAGGGTGTGAATCTGGTGGCTGCTGGACGAGTACGACACGGTGTAGGCGCCGAAGCGTGCCGCGTCGTAGTTCGCATACATGTCCTGCGAGGTGGAGCCGTTGGTGCCGGAGCGGCTGACGAGCCCCGCGAAGGAGCGGATGATGCGGCTGATGAGGTCCCCGCTGATCTGCGTGTAGTCACCCGTCTTGATGATGGCGACGATATCGAGCGCCGACTTCACCAGGTTGGCCACCTCCGTGACGTTGAACGCGGTCTGGTTGGCGTAGTGGCTGACGGCCCCCAGCTTGTCGAAGAGCTTCTGCGAGGCCGCGCCGTTGGGCGGCGTGTACTTGAGCACGGCGCCATCGGCGACGGACGTGTGCGCCGCCTTGTCCCAGATGCCGCTGGTGTCACCATAGGCATACACGCGAGTCCCATACTCCGCGAACGGATACATGCGGGCGGAGCACGAGCCGCTGCAGGCCAGGCCCGTGGAGGTGACGCACGCCAGCTGCGTGCGCAACCGGGTGTAGTGCTGGCGGTTCCGGTCATGCCCGGACGCACCATGGTAGTGGTAGCGATACATGGACCCGGCGTGGGCGGCGCCCTCGGCGGTGGCGGTCCACTGGAACTCCTCCTTCACGTCCTTCCGGTTGGGCCACGCGCGCATGTCGCGGAAGCCCTCGTTCTCAGTGGTGCTGACGGAGGGGTTGGCGCTGATGGCGGCGAGGACGTTGCACTGGCAGCCGGACATGGCCGTCACCGTCTCGGGCGCCTGTGCCGACGAGCGCACCAGCTGCTGGTGCAGCAGCTCCGCCTCGGAGGCGAGCTGGGGCGCGTGCTGCTTCACATAGGAGACGAGGTCCACGGGCACCGCCGCGGTGCCGGACTTCTGGGCCGCGGAGGAGGACGTCTCCTGGGACCAGCGGGCCACCAGGTCGAACAGCTCGGGAGTGACCTCGGTCTGTTGGGCCTGGACCTCGGCGGCGGCGTCAGGCTCCGCGCCGCAGCCGGCCACCAGCAGGCCCGTGGGGAGCAGCAGGGAAGCGACGACACGCTTCAGGCGCTTCGACATGCTTCGATTCCTCCTTGAAATGGCACTCTCGCGAGGCCAGGGGGGTGGGAGCCCGCAGGTGTAGCAGGGAGCGTTGCAAGTATGGAATACCCTGCCTTGTCGGGGAGCCGGCTTCACGTCCGTGTTCTGCCCCGCCACGATGCGTCACGCTCCGTCCGAGCGCTTCATCACGTGGAGGGGGTTGTTGACGTGCCCGGCATCGAGCCGACGAACAACTTCGTCGAGCGCATCTTCACCGCAGTCGCCATGCTCAAGCTGCAAGAGCGGGGCGTACTGGACTTCCTCACGGACACGCTGCGCACGCACCGCCGGAGCCTGCCGCCTCCATCGCTGCATCCCCTTGCGGAGGTCCCTCAGCCCGCGCACGCAGCATGAGCCGGTGAACGGCTACACGACGCATACACCAAGGCCAGGGCGGCAAAGCTCTCCGGCTGTCGGTCATTCATGTGCGCTGAGTCGGATATGAAATGACCATGCTTCGAGCCGGTGCGTGTTGAGTGGTAGTCAATGATTGAATGCCAAGGGTCATCGGGGGTGTTGCTTTTTCGGAGAGAAGTTGGTTGTCATGAGAGGGTTGGGTGGCCGTGTCAGGGATTGCCGCCAAGGCCTCTCACGTATTCGACTTCGAGCAGCGCCCCGCGAGGTGGGGAAGTCTTCCTTGCATGTGCGTCCCAGCGTGACGCAGCTGCGTCCTGGTGCAACGCGGCGAGGCTCGGCTGCGGCCAGGTGGCAGCTCGCGCTCGAACGCGTGTCGTCGTGCGCAGCGGGTGGCATCCAAGTTGCTTGGTGACTCCGCGGAGGGCGCCCGGCGATGTTCAAGTATCTCTGTTACAAGGGCCACGCACTCAGGTCGTGGGTCGGTGAGACGTACACCGCCATCTGTCCCGACTGCGGCAGCAGCCGCATCGGGGCCCGCATCGACTCGCCGGGTGGCGAGCAAGGCTCACCGCAGGGCTCCGCCCCGCCTTCGCGGGGCAACGCGCCCGTCCTGACGCAGGTCATCCAGGGCGTGGAGGAGGTCGACGTCCTCACGCGGGACGAGTTCGACGCCAGCGGCGCCTTCGACTCGGTCCGGGCCCCGCGGCCCTTCCAGAACTACGCGCTCATCGATGACATCCAGGTCACCGAGGGCCGGGATGGTGACCGTTACGAAATCGTGTTCACGACGATTGACGTGAGCTGGTTCGACGCGCTCCCTGACTCCATGGAGGGAATGACGCCCGATTCCTGGCGCCTGTCCGCCCGGCGCTCCAAGCCCGCCCGGCTTGAGCTCATCACCTCGGAGACGCGGCTCCACCAAATCATCGACGGGACCAGCGGAGAGGTGAGCCTCCATGCCGGAAACTGGGTCTTGCTCGAGCTCGTTTCGTACGACCCGGAGACCTTTGATGGCCTGGGGCTTCCCGTGACGGTGTTCCCGAGCACCGGAGATCGCGTCGCGAGCATCGGGCTGGAGGGGCCCTATCCCACGCCCCACCTGATTGTCCGCATCGAGCGCATCCGTCCGACGTCGTTCGGCCTGCGCAAGCTGCACCGCTTCAAGCAGGCCATCTCCATCAAGGAGTGAGGTCCTTCCTCCATGCCCGGTCGACACGTCAAGACTCAAGGTGGGCTCAACACCCTGCTCACGCAGTGGTTTCCCGCGCCGCCCCACGACAAGAAGCCGTGGTTCGTGGTGGTGGCGGACATTGGCCAGGGCAACTGCAACGTCGTCTTCGATGTCGCGGGCAAGCCGCTGGTCTACTTCGACTTCGGCGGTGGCTTCGGGAAGAGCCGCCACACGTATCCGGACCCCGACCTCAAGTTCTGCTACCTGGCGTCGACGCGCTTCATCCTGTCCCACTGGGACCTGGACCACTACCAGACGATGAACCTCCTGCTCGCCAACAAAGAGACGTTCCACAACGCACCCTGGCTGGCGCCGGA
The DNA here is from genome assembly GCF_030168875.1 of Myxococcus sp. SDU36. Lineage (NCBI taxonomy): Bacteria > Pseudomonadati > Myxococcota > Myxococcia > Myxococcales > Myxococcaceae > Myxococcus > Myxococcus sp. SDU36. Next base: position 3,938,847 of record NZ_CP077414.1, on the reverse strand, counting down.
CCAGGCGTCCTACGACGTCGACAACGACAGCACGGCCACCATCGAGTGGAAGTCGAAGATCATGCGCGGCGTGGAAGCGGATGGCCTCCTCGAGGACCTCGCCAAGGTCGCGGACGTGCACCTCTGGCCTGACGAGCGCCCCGACAACGTCACCGTCCTGCGCGCGTCCGGCGAACACTTCCGGGTCATCAAGGTCACGGGCACCAACCGCAACAACCACGCGCTCGCGCTGCGCGTCAGCAACCCGAACGTCGCCAACGAATACATCCTCCTCACGGGGGATGCCGAGTACCAGGAGGGGACCTTCGACCATCAGGCGGACCAGCGGTGTGTCGGCCTGGTGGCGAGCCACCATGGCTCGCCGGTGGACCACCCGGCGGACATTCCCCGGCCCAAGCCCAACGTGGACGTGCTCATCGCGTATTCCTTCGGGTGGGGCAACGAGTATGGGCACCCGCATCAGGCCCGGGGGGTGCCGGCCTATGAGGGGCGCGGATGGCATGACGAGAGCCGCATGGACACGGGCGGCGCGGAGGTCGCGGCCAAGTACGCCGGACCGCGGGGCAACGTGGGCCTGACGTGGTCTGCCGGCCCCTTGGGACCCGGCGTGGTCGCGGCGCCTGGGGGCGCGCTGGAAATCAACCAGGCCGCCGTGGCCCTCATCGCCACGGCTGTCGCGGAGATTGATACCTACCAGGCGGCGGTGGCCCAACGCGGCGCCATCGCCGTGGCGGCGGCGTACCAGGCCGCTCGCGAAGCCGGAGCGCTCACGGTCGCCAGCGCCATGAAGACGCCCGCCGCGCTGCTGCCGCCCAAGACGCTGCTCGAGGTGGCCGGGGACCAGGGCACGGTGCATGCCTCCCTCCAACTCGCGTTGGGCGACGCGCCGGGTGACGGTGGCGCCGCGGACCAGGCCATGAGTCTGGCCCGGCAGTCCTTGGCGCACGCGGTGGTGGACGCGGTGATGATCGCCTCGGCCCGGGTGGACCAGGTGGTCCGCCAAGTGACCTCCGCGGCGGTCGACACGTGGGTCGAGGAGTTCAAGGCAAAGGACACGAAGGGCCGGGAGCCCACGCTGCCTGACCAGGCGAAGTACGCGCTCTCGAATGCCGCCGACTGCGCCGGCTCCTCGGATACGGAGGAGGATGCCAAGGCCGCCATTCCGGACAGCTTCGCTCAGCGCATCCATGACGCCGCACGCGCGTGCCAGAACGCGCACCTGCCCGCCAGCCTGGACGACATCAAGGCAGACATCGCCCTGGCGGTGACCCGGGCGGCGCTCGAGATGATTGGCAACCGCAAGAGCCGTCAGAGCCAGCCGCCCGCCGTGTCCGAGGAAGCGGTGAATGAGATGACGACGCTCCGCGCCGACCTGAAGGCCGCCATCGGGGCGGCCTCGGGTCTGGCGCCCTTCATTCCCCTCGACCCGAAGGCGAGCGCGCCCTCACAGCTCATCCACAACGAGAACGCGAAGATAGTCGCGCGAGTGGCGGCCCTGGCGGCGGCCGTGGGCGTGGTGCGCGGGGCGGCCCCGGAGGTGGCGGCGCGCGCCGGAGCCGCGGCCGCCCGGGTGGCGCTGGCGGCGGCCCATGGCCTGCCCCAGGTGGCGTGTCACCGGCACCCACGCGCCTGCGACAATGCCAAGGGGCCCTGCACGCTCTCCATCCACTCCGGCATCGGCATGTTCAAGCCGAGGGCGAAGGTCCAGGCCCCAGGCTTCGGTGACCCCCGCGGGCTGGCCTATGACAACCAGTGGAACCTCTACGTCGCGGACGCGGGCCGCCACTGTGTGTACAAGGTGGATGCGGCGGGAAACCGCACCGTCTTCGCGGGGGTGGAGAACACCGCGGGCAATGGAGCGGGGGGCCAGCTCGCCACCGCCACCCAGCTCCGCGCGCCCAGGGACGTGTTCTTCCACCCGGAGCGAGAGAGCCTCTTCATCGCGGACTCGGGCAACCACCGCATCCGCGAGGTGGAGCTGGCCACGGGCAACGCCACCCTCGTCGCCGGCTCTGGCACCGCCGGGTTCCAGCCTGGCACGGCCGCCGTCAACGGACGCTTGAATACGCCCTCCGGGCTCGCGCTCGACCTGGACAACAATGTCCTCATCGCCGACACCGGGAACAACCGCGTGCGCTTGCTGGACCTGGAGCACGGCCTGCTGCGGTCCGTGGCGGGTGATGGCAACACCTCGGTCCTGAACGGCCCGATGGGCGTCGCGGTGGATGACGTCACGGGGCACATCTACGTCGCGGACACCGGCAACCACCGCATCGTCCGGCTGGCGAAGGGAACGCACGCCCGGACCGTGGTGGCGGGGCTGGACACCGCCGCCGCGAATACCGGTGATGGACTCAAGGCCACGGATGCGCGCCTGAACCGGCCCCAGGCCGTGCGGGCCGACGTGGGCGGCCTGCTGTACATCGCGGATACCGGCAACCACCGCATCCGCCGAATCAACCTGAACGCGAATCCCCCTACCATGCACGCGGTGGCGGGGAAGGCGAATGGCACCACGGGCAACTCGCCCGACGGCGCGGCGTTGGCGGCGGTGGAGCTGAATGCGCCCAGAGGGCTCTACGTGGATGCGGCGAGCCGGAACGCGTTCGTGTCGGACGCCGTCAATACGAGGGTGCTCCGGCTGCTGCTCTGAGCGGGGGCTTCGCTCATCGCCCGGGCAGGTTCCGGCGCTCCGTGCCCCAGTCCGGCGTCCATGCGGCGGCGGCCTCCAGGCCGTCCTTTTGCTTCGCGTAGGCCTGCTCGAGGGCGCGCTCCGTGTCAGGGGTGACCGTGCCCGTGGGCTCCAGCCCGAAGCAGGACTGGAACTCGGTGAGGGCCTTCTTCAACTGGGACGCGGGGGCTGCGTCTGCGCCCGGGTCGAAGCCCAGGTTGGCGAGCCGCTGGCGAACGCCGGGGGAGAGCGTCACCGGCCGCAGCTTCTTCAGCCGGAGCTTGAGCACGCGCGGCTCGGACGCCCGGGCCTCGTCCGCCCAGAGTGACAGCGTGGCCTGCTCGACGTCGTCGGGCAGCAGGTGGTCAATGATGCCGTCCGGCGCAATCGTCCCGTCGAACCGGGTGGCGCCCGCTTCGACGCGGTAGGGCAAGCCGACCTCGGCCTTGAAGTAGGCGTCCCGCACCACCAGCCGCAGCCGCTGCCGGCGTCGGGCTTCGCAGGGCAGCACCGTTTGTCCCGGCTGCTGTGCCCCGGTGCCGGGCTCGGCCTGGATGTCCTGGTCCATGGCCGCGAAGCTGGTGGTGGGCTCATCCCGAGGCGTCATGACGGGGCTCCGCCAGTCTCGTGCATCTCGGCCTGCGCGTGCTCGCTCAGTTGGGTCAGCCGCGTGGAGATGGGGCCGGGTGCGGTGAGGTAGGCCCGCGCCCAGGGGAGGGCGGGGTCGGTGTCGAAGTGCTCGCCCAGGAGGAACATCAGGTTGAGGTAGCGCTCCAGGTCCGCCGTCCGGGAGGCGCCGTGGGCCCGTGCCCGCTCGAGGCCCAGGGTGACGCGTGCCGTCAGCCCCGCGGGCCCCAAGGTCTCGCACGTATGGGGCCAGAAGCGCCGCAGCCTGTCTTCGATGCGCCGGACGAAGGTTCCCTCCGCCGCGGCCGTGAACGCTTCGTGCTGCACCTGCCGGATGACGAGCACCGCCAGCCTCCTGAGCCAGGGGAGGAAGTGGCCTCCCCCGCGCGCCAACATGCATGAAGGATACCTGCCACTGAGTTCAGGTTTGACCCAGTTGCAATTGTACAAAACCAATCTCTATACCCGGGCCCTCACGAAGTCCTGTCATCACAGACAGGCCATGAGGGGGTCGTCATGACGCAGAGCACGAGGTGGGACGGCATCTGGAAGCGGATGCCTGGCATCCGGTTGTCGGCCGCGGCGCTGCTGTCGCTGACGGCGTGTGGTGAGACTGGCGCCGCGGAGCAGGAAGCGCTGGGGCAGAACGCCGCCGAGGCGAACGGCGAGTGCCAGGTCCAGCCGCCCTTCAACCCCAACTTCGAGCCGGAGCTGGAGTGGGCCTGGAGCGGAAGCCCCGTCCTGCCGACCCACGTCCAGGTCATGATGACCCCCATCGTCGTGGAGGTGAATGGCGATGGTGTCCCGGACATCGTCTTCAGCACCTTCGTGGGTAGCAACTACACCACCAACGGCGTGCTGCGAGCCATCAGCGGCGCCGACGGCGCCGAGCTGTGGACGGTGACGGACCCGGCCCTGCGCGTGCGCGGCGCCGCGAGCGTGGCCGGCGCGGACATCGACGGAGACGGCCTGGTGGAGCTGTGTGCCATTCCGGAGAGCGGCAATGGCATCCTCTGCTTCGAGAACACAGGCGCGTTCAAGTTCCGGACTTCCATTCCCGCGAACAACTGGGGCGGCGTGGCCTTCGCGGACCTGGAGGGCGATGGCCTGGTGGAAATCATCAATGGCAACCATGTCTTCAGCCACACGGGCGCGCTGAAGTGGGTGGGCGTCGACGGCATGGGTGGCCCCTCCGGCCCCCTCGCGTTCGCGGCGGACATCGACGGTGACGGACTGCAGGAGGTGGTCAACGGCCGGGCCATCTACCGGCATGACGGCACGCTCAAGTGCCGCAACACGAGCATCGGCAACGGTCTGTCCGGGGTGGGGAACTTCGATGGCGACTCCCACGGCGAGGTGGTGGTGGTGTGGTCGGGCCGCGTCTCGCTGCTGGATGACGACTGCACGCTGCTCTGGACCCAGAGCATCCCCGGTGGAGGGAACGGGGGCGCGCCCAACATCGCCGACTTCGACGCCGACGGGCAGCCGGAGATTGGCGTGGCCGGCGCCACGCGCTACGTCGTCTTCGAGACGAACGGCGCGGTCAAGTGGTCCAGCGTCACCCAGGACAACAGCTCGAACGTGACAGGCTCATCCACGTTCGACTTCGAGGGCGATGGCCGCGCCGAGGTCGTCTACGGCGACGAGCGCCGCCTGCGCGTCTACGATGGCGCCACGGGCGCGGTGCGCTTCGACGTGGCGCATTCCTCCGGGACGACCTACGAAAACCCCCTCATCGTCGACGTGGACGGTGATGACAACGCGGAGATTGTCGTCGCCTCGAACAACTATGCCTTCGCCGGCACCGCCGGCATCCGCGTGTACCGCGACCGTAGGGACGGCTGGGTGAACACGCGCCGCATCTGGAACCAGCACGCGTACTCCGTCACCAACGTCAACGACGACGGCACCATCCCCGCTCACCCCGTGGCCAACTGGCGCACCCCGGGCCTCAACACCTTCCGCGCCAACAGCCAGGGCTCGGGCGTCACCAGCCCCTACGCCGCGGCCGACGTGATTGTGACGGGGGTCTCCACCACCTGCGACCGGACGACGGGCACCCTCCTCCTCAGCGCGAACGTCCACAACCAGGGTGACGCCGCCGTCTCCGCCGGCCTCCGCGTGGCGTTCTACCAGGGCAACCCGGCCGCGGGTGGCACGCTGCTGGGCGTGGCCACCCTCCCTGCCGTGCTCTCCGCGGGCAATGGCGCGGTCGCCACCCTCGCGCTGGCCTCCGCCCCCGGAGGCACCGCCGAGCTCTGGGCCGTGGCGGATGACGATGGCACTGGCACCGGCCGCGAGACGGAGTGCGTGGAGACGAACAACGGCGGCAGCGCGCCCGTCAGCCTGGCCTGCTCCAGCAACGCGCCGCCCGTCGCGGTCTGCCGGAACGTCACCCTCCACGCGGAGGCCGCGGCCTGCGGCGCTCCGGCCAGCGTGGACGACGGCAGCCATGACCCGGACCACCAGCCCGGCCCCTTCTCCATCACCCAGACGCCCGCTGGCCCCTTCGGCGTGGGGACCCACACCGTCACGCTGACGGTCTCCGATGGACAGGCGACCGACACCTGCACGGCCACCGTCACCGTGGTCGACGTCACGCCGCCGGTCATCGCCTGCCCGGCCGAGCGCATCGTGGATGCCACGGGCGCGGAGGGCGCCTTCGTCACGCCCGCGGAGGCCACCGTCTCCGACGCGTGCGGCGCGACGGTCAGCGGCCCGTCCGCTGGCGTCTACCCCCTGGGCACCACGGCGGTGACGTACTCGGCCACAGACGCGGCGGGCAACAGCGCCTCCTGCGCCACGGCCATCCATGTGGTGGCCCGTGACGCGACCCCGCCCGCGTTCACCATGTGCGAACCGCCGCGCTACACGTCCGCCGCGCAGGTGAAGGCCTGTGGCTGGGCCGTTGCCAGCCCCGGTGGCGCGGCCATCAGTACGGTGCTGCTGTCCATCGACGGCGGGCCGCCCCAGCGCCTCACCCCGGACAGCGGCGGTGGCTTCGTCTTCAGCTGGGTGGACCTCGCGGAGGGCCACCACCTCATCACCTTCACCGTCATCAGCGTCGATGGCGGCATCACCACCCAGAGCCGGGAGGTGACGGTGGACCGCACCGCGCCCATCCTCCGTGTCCTCTCCCCGGCTCCGGATGAGCCCCAGTCCCCGGTGGTGGAGGTGCGCTCCGAGGTGACGGACCTCAGCCCGGTGCGGGTGACCGTCAACTGGGTCAACAGCACCGACGTGGGCGCGGGCACGAATGTCGCGTCCAACACGGTGACCCTGTCGAACCCCGGGCACAACGTCGTGCTCGTCCGGGCCACGGACGCGGCGGGCAACACCACCGAGCAGGTCGTGCTCGTGCTCGTCGAGTAGCGCGAAGTGAAGTGCGCGGGCCGCGCCGTCCTTCACGGCGGCGCGGCCCACCAGTCGCCTGCGCCCAGGCTACGGCGCCCGGTGCGGCTCACTCCACGGCGAAGTGATAGTTGGAGCCGTAGTTGTTGTCGTAGCGCACGCAGGAGCTGCGGTCCGTGTTGCGGAACCACATCTCCAGGTGGCGGGCGCCGGCCGGAGCGGTGATGGCCGCCGGCACGGACCTGCCGGAGCCGGTGACGACCGTCTCCTGGATGGGGCCGTTGTCGAAGCGGTACTGCGCGACAATCGCCCAGGCCGGGCCGTTGTACGTGGCGCGGCACTCGGGTAGGCGGGCCACGTCGTAGTTGACGATGAACTCCTGGCCGGCGCGCAGCGTGCCCGCCACGGGCTCGTCCCAGTTCGCGTTGAAGGAGAGGGTCGGCGCGCCGATGGGGAAGTGGTAGTTGCTCCCGTAGTTGGAGTCCCAGGCCTGGCAGCCCTGGCTGGAGATGTCGAACCACATCACCAGGGCGCCGCTCAGCCCCGCGGGGAGATGCAGGGTGCGCTGGGAGGGGTTGCCGTCCGGCGCGTGGCCGGCCACCCAGAAGCTCACCACCGGGCCGCGGTTCACCTGGACGTGGCCGGTGATGGTCCAGGTCGGGTTGCCCGAGGAGGTGGTGCCCCGGCACTGCGGCAGGCGGCTGGTGTCGTAGTTGACGACCACCGCGCCGCCCACGGGAATCAGCTCCACCGACGGCGTCTCGTTCCAATACCCATCGAAGGTGATGGAGGTGGGGGTGGTCTGCGCCGCGGCCGTGGACGCCAGCAGCAGCAGCGGCAGGAGGGAGGGAAGAAGTCGACGGACCAAGATGCGCTCCTTTTGAGCGGAAGAGGGACCGGACGGCGCTATCCCGCTCCCGCACATCAGGTCAATGGTCTGGCGCGGGACTTCCGCGTCTTGAAGGCTTGGCGCCTCGCGACGCATCCGGGGGCGCCGCGGGTCCGTGTCATTCTCCTGGACCCTCAGGCTGTCGCATTCGAACATGCCCGTTGAAGCCGCTGCCACCAGTGGGGTCCTCTTCGACAAGGAGTTCTCCGGATGACATTCATCTCGGACCGTTCGTGCGTCGTCCTCCTGTTGCTCATGGGGGGCTGTGGGACGGCGAAGCGGGTGCCGGCGCAGGTCTCTGCCCGCGTGGAGCCGGTCGCCGAGGCTCGCGCGGTGTGGTTGCCGGCGGGGCGCTTCGAGATGGGCTCCCCGGAGGGTGAGGCGGGGCGGGACGCGGACGAGGGGCCTCGGACGAAGGTCGCGCTCGAGCGATTCCAGATGGACGTCACGCCCGTGACGGTGCGCGCCTTCGCGGCGCGAGCCGGACAGGTGCGGGCGAAGGAGCCCCATGCACGATGGTGGACCGACGCGGAGACGCCGGCAGCGTGGCTGGGCCGCTGCAACCTGGGCTCCGCGCGCACGGAGCACCCCATGAACTGTGTGGACTGGCGGGCGGCACGGGCCTACTGCGAATTGGTGGGGGGCACCCTGCCCACGGAGGCCGAGTGGGAGTACGCCGCGCGCGCCACGGCTCCCGCCGCCTATTGGTGGGGCGCGGCGTTCGACGGGGCGCGTGTGGTGAGCTCGGTGGCCTGCGCGTCAAGAGGCTGTCAGGGAGGCACGGCCCCTGTGGTTCACGCCGGGTTGCGCTGTAACGGCTGGGGGCTCTGCGACATGGCGGGGAACGTGTGGCAATGGACCGCCACTGCCTATCGGGAGCAGCTCGGCGAGGCCACGCCCACGGAGCCCTCAGGCGTGCCGGAGAACCCCGTCCTCCGAGGGGGCTCCTGGCTCAATCACGTGCCGTCCTTGTTCCGGTCCGCGCATCGCGGTCTCGCCTATCCGCGGAACGGTTTGACAGGGGTGGGGTTCCGCTGCGTGCACCGGCGCCCTCCCAAGGTCATGAGCCGTCGAACCCATGAATGATTGGAGTCCCCGATGATGCTTTTTCGAATCATCCTCCCGGTTGCCGACATCGAGCAGGCAACTCGCTTCTACGCTCAAGTGCTTGGCCTTCCAGGGGAGCGCGTCTCCCCGGGCCGGCACTACTTCGCCGATGCGGACGCCGGCGGGGCCGTGCTTGCATGCTACTCGCCACGTGAGGATGGCGATGCCTCCGAACACGGCGAGACCTGGCGCCCGCATCCGTTCCAGTACGTGTACTTCTCGACCAGGGACCTCGAAGCCCTCCGCGAGCGCTGCCTTTCGGCTGGCGCTACCGCGGTGACGCCAGTCGAGCACATGCCGTGGGGCGAGACGCTGTTCTATGCGGTCGACCCATTCGGCAATCCCATCGCGTTCGTCGAATCCGGCACCGAGTTCCTCGGTGGCCGTCCCGCGCCATGACAGCCCGGCACGCGGCCGTGGCGGGTTGAGGCCAACGAACTGAAGGTGCGGTTGGCGCGGGGAGCGTCCCTTGCGGAGGGGGCTGAGCCCGCGTGCCTCGTGCCAGGGCGTGTGCGGGAACGGACAGCGACAGCGGGCGGCCCCGCGGGACGATGGCCGCGAGGGGCGTGGGATGCCGACTCATTGGCGCCACGGGTGCCACCGCATGCCTTCTCCCCAAGCCCACAGCTTCCGAGGCCCGCGCCGGGCGTGGACCCTCGCTGTCCGGGGCGCGCTGCTGTCCGTGCTGTGGGCGGTGCTCGTGGAGGCCCATCCGGAGGGGCTGTGGGTGGGGCTGGTGGCGGTGCCGCTGGCGCTGGCGGCGAGCCTGGCCTTGTCTCCACCGGGCCCCACGGGAGTCCGGTGGTGGGCGCTGCTGCGCTTCCTGCCGGGCTTCGCGCGGCGGGCGCTCACCGGGAGTGTCGACGTGGCGTTTCGGGCGCTTCGGCCGGGGCCGCCGGTGTCGCCGGGGTACCTGGACGTGCCGGTGCGGCTGCCAGGCCTGTCCTCGCGCGTGTTCCTCTCCAGCGTCGGCAGCCTCATCCCGGGGACGCTTGGGGTGGACCTGGACGAGGGCCGCCTCACGCTGCACCTGCTGGACGCGCGAGCGCCCGCGCGCGAAGCCGCGCTGGAGGAACTGCGCGCGCTGGAGCGGAGCGTGGCCGCCATCTTCGGCGTCGCTCCGGCGGGAGGGCCGCGGCCATGAGCGCGTTCTTCCTGGGCGTGGCGGTCGTCCTGCTGCTCAACGTCCTGGTGGGCCTGTGGCGGCTGCTGCTCGGGCCCACGGCGGCGGACCGGATGGTGTCCGCCAACCTCTTCGGCACCACGGGGGTGGCCATCCTCCTGCTGCTGGCGGAGGCGGAGGACCGTGGGCCGCTGCGGGACGTGGCACTGGTGCTGGTGGTGCTGGCCGTGGTGTCCACCGCCACCTTCATCACCCGGCCACCGCCCGCGCCCGAGGACCGGTCATGATGGCGCTGGCGCGAGACGTCCTCTCCTCCGCGCTCGTCGTGCTGGGCGCGCTGTTCTTCACCGCGGGGACGGTGGGGCTGCTGCGCTTCCCGGACGTGCTGTGCCGGCTGCACGCGGTGGCCAAGGCGGACGGTGCCGGGCTGGGCCTGGTGGCGCTGGGGCTGCTGCTGCGCGCGGAGTCCGTGGCCGCGGCGCTGAAGGTGTTGGCGGTGTGGCTACTGGCGCTGGTGGCGAGCGCCTCGTCGGGGCAGTTGGTGGGGCGCTTCGCGACGCGGGCGTCCGGACGGGAGCGGCCATGGACGCGGGACTGACGCTGGACGCGCTGCTGGCGCTGGCGCTGCCGCTGCTGGTCTGGCGGGCCGTCTCCGCCCGGGACGTGTTCCAGGCCTGCGTGGTGTTCATCGCATACGGGCTGCTGCTGGCGCTGGCGTGGGTGCGGCTGGGCGCGGTGGACGTGGCGCTGGCCGAGGCGGGGCTGAGCGCGGGCTTCACCGGCGCGCTGCTGCTGGACGCGGCGGTCCGGCTGGGGCGCGCGCGGGAGCGCCCGGTAATCTGGAGACCCTGGGTGGCGCTGCCGTGCGCCGCCGTGGGGGGGCTGCTGCTGTGGGCCTTGTGGACGCTGCCCGCGCCGTCCACGCGGCTGCCGGAGCTCTTGCGCGAGCGCCTGCCGGACAGCGGCGTGAAGAACCCCGTCACCGCGGTGCTGCTCAATTTCCGCGCCTACGACACGCTGCTGGAGGTGGGGGTGCTGTGGCTTGCCGGGCTGGCGGCCTGGGCCGTGCTGCCGGCGAGACCCGCGGGACCGGCGGACGCACCGGTGGACGCGGGCCCGGTGCTGCCGGCGCTGGCGCGGCTGGGCGTGCCGGTGGCGGTGCTGGTGGCGCTGTACCTCCTGTGGGTGGGCAGCAGCCTGCCGGGGGGGGCCTTCCAGGCGGCGGCGCTGCTGGTGGGCGCGGCGGTGGTGCTGCGCGTGTCGGGCAGGCTGCCGCCGGTGGTGACGGACCGGTGGCCCATGCGCCTGGGGCTGGTGGCGGGCACGGCGGTGTTCCTCGCGGTGGCGGTGGGCGCGGGCCTGGGGGGGCGGCTGCTGGAGTATCCGCGCGCCGCGGCCTACGGGCTCATCGTCCTCATCGAGGTGGCGGCCATGGTGTCCATCGCGCTGGTGCTGGCGGTGCTCTTCGCCGGACGGCGGGACGTGCCGGGGACGTGGCGCGGGGAGGCGCCGCGGTGAGCGCGGTGACGCTGTACCTGGGCGCGGCGGCGGCGGTGGTGGCCGTGGCCCTGTACGGGCTGCTGGCGCGGGCGCACCTGGTGCGCAAGCTGCTGTCCGCCAACCTCCTGGGCAGCGGCATCTTCCTGGTGCTGGTGGCCGTGGGGCGGCGCGTGGAGCCGCCGGACCCGGTGCCCTCGGCGCTGGTGCTCACCGGCATCGTCGTGTCGGTGAGCACCACGGGCTTCGCGCTGCTGCTGACGCGGCGGCTCCACGAGGAGACGGGCAAGGCGCACCTGCCCGAGGACGACGGCCCGGGCGGAGGCGGCGCCGCCGCGGGGTGACATGGCCGCGGACCTGTCGAGCGCATGGGTCTGGGTGCCGGTGGCCCTTCCGCTCGCCGCGGCGGGCGTGGCCTTCGTGGCGCGCCGGGCCGGGCCCGCGGTGGGGCTCTTCACGTCGGTGGCCCTGTGCGCGTGCGCGGCGGGGCTGGGGCTGGAGGTGTGGCGGGGCGGGCCGGTGCGCCACGCGGTGGGCGGGTGGGGCGCGCCGCTGGGCATCGACCTGTACGCGGACGGCCTGTCCGCCGTGGTGGTGGCGATGGTGGCCGGCGTGGGCGCGGGCGTCGCCGTGCATGCGTGGCGCTACTTCCCACCGGGCCATGAGCGCGACTTCTTCTGGCCGCTGTGGCTGATGCTGGCTTGCGGGCTGGGCGCGGTGGCGGTGGTCGGGGACGTCTTCAACCTCTACGTCGCCTTCGAGGTGACGTCGATTGCCGCTGTGGGCCTGGTGGCCCTGGGGCACGGCGCGGTGGCGCGCGTGGCCGCGGAGCGCTACGTGCTGGCGTCCCTGGGCGGCTCGCTGGTGTACCTGCTGGCGGTGGCGCTGATGTACGCGGAGTACGGCGTGCTGGACATGGCGGAGCTCGCCGCGCGGGTGCGGCCCTCGCCGGCCACGGGGCTGGCGCTGGCGCTGGCCATGGCGGGCCTGTCCGTGAAGGCGGCGCTGCTGCCGCTGCACGGGTGGCTGCCGCCCGCGCACGCCAGCGCCCCGGCGCCCGCCAGCGCGCTGCTGTCCGCGCTGGTGGTGAAGGCGGCGCTCTACGCGCAGTTGCGGCTGGGCTTCACCGTGTTCGCCGGGGCGCGCACGCCCGCGCTGGACGCGGCGCTGGGGACGCTGGGGGTGGGGGCCATTGTCTGGGGCTCGCTGCTGGCGCTGCGGCAGCGGCGGCTCAAGGGCGTGGTGGCGTACTCCACGGTGGGGCAGCTGGGCTACCCGTTCCTCGCCTTCCCCCTGGCGGGCACCGCGGGGGCGGGCGCGGCCCTGTCCGGGGCCGTCTACTTCCTGCTCGCGCACGCGTGCGCCAAGGCGGCGCTCTTCCTGGCGGCGGGCAACGTGCAGCGCGCACTGGGGCATGACCGGGTGGAGGAGCTGCGGGGCGCGAGCGCGGCGCTGCCCATGACGTTCCTGGCCTTCGCGCTGGCGAGCCTGAGCCTGATGGGGCTGCCGCCCAGCGGCGGCTTCGTGGCCAAGTGGCTGCTGCTGCGCGGCGCGCTGGAGGCGGAGGCCTGGGCGCTGGCGGTGGTCATCGTCGGCGGCGGGCTGCTGGCGGCGGGCTACCTGCTGCGGGTGCTATCGCTCGCGATGGCCGTGCCCTCCGGGCCTCCGCCGGCGGTGGCGCGGGTGCCGCGCACCCTGGAGGGGGTGGCGCTGGCGCTGGCGCTGGCGGCGGTGGCGCTGGGGCTGGTGTCGTCCGCGCCGCTGGCGCTGCTGGAGGTGGGGGCGCCGGAGCCACCGGGGGCGCCCAGGCGGAGGGGGCCATGAGCGGGTGGAACACCTGGCTGCCGATGCTGGTGCTGGGCACGTCGTTGGTGACGGGCGCGATCATCTTCTGCATGCCCGAGTCGTGGCGCCGCGCGCGCACGGCGCTCAACGTGAGCGGGGCCACGCTGAAGGCGGGCCTGGTGGCGGACATGGTGTGGGGCGTCTTCCATGGCCAGCGCTACGAGACGCGGCTGGGGCTGGGCCTGGGGCCGGGGCTGGAGCTGGTGCTGAGCAGCGACTCGCTGAGCATGCTCTTCGCCACGCTGTCTTCGCTGCTGTGGCTCGTCACGACGCTGTACGCGGTGGGCTACCTGGAGGGCACGCACCACCTGCGGCGCTTCTTCGGCTTCTTCAGCCTGTGCGTCACCGCGACCATGGGCATCTCCTTCGCGGGCAACCCCATCACCTTCCTCCTCTTCTACGAGCTGCTGACGGTGAGCACCTACCCGCTGGTGGTGCACGAGGGCACGGACGAGGCGTTGCGCGCCGGGCGCGTCTACCTGCGCTACACGCTGACGGGCGGGGCGGTGCTCTTCCTGGCGGTGGCCTGGCTGTACGCGCTGGCGGGGCCGGTGGCGTTCACCGTGGGCGGCGTGCTGGCGGGGCTGGGGTTGGGGCGGGGCGAGGCGGTGGGGCTGTTCGCGCTCTTCATCGCGGGGCTGGGGGTGAAGGCGGCGCTGGTGCCGCTGCACGGCTGGCTGCCGGCGGCCATGGTGGCGCCCGCGCCGGTGAGCGCGCTGCTGCACGCGGTGGCGGTGGTGAAGGCGGGAGCGTTCGGCATCGTCCGCGTCGTCTATGACGTGTTCGGCGTGCGCTACGCGCAGTCGCTGGGCGTGACGGACCCGCTGGCGGCGCTGGCGGCCTTCACCATCCTCTATGGCTCCGTGCGCGCGCTGTCGCAGCAGAACCTGAAGCGGCGGCTGGCGTACTCCACGGTGAGCCAGGTCTCGTACATCGTCCTGGGCATCGCCATCGTCGGCCCGGTGTCCACCGTGGCGGCCCTGTCCCACCTCGTCCACCAAGGGCTGATGAAGATAACCCTCTTCTTCTGCGCGGGCAGCCTGGGCAAGGGGCTGCACATCCACGAAGTGAACGAGCTCAAGGGCGCGGGGCGGCGCATGCCGTGGACGATGGCGGCCTTCTCGGTGGGGGCGCTGGGGATGATGGGCGTGCCACCCGTGGCCGGCTTCGTCACCAAGTGGTACCTGGGCCTGGGCGCGGTGAGCGAGCGGGGCCAGTCCTGGGCGCTCTGGGTGCTGGTGGGCAGCACGGTGCTCAACGCCACCTACTTCCTGCCGCTGCTGAAGATGGCCTGGTTCGACGCGCCGGACGCGGAGCACGCGGGCCCCGCGCCACGGTGGGAGGGCCACCCGCTGCTGCTCTTCCCGCTGCTCGCCACGGCGCTGCTGTCGCTGGTGGTGGGGCTGCTGGCGCACTCGCCCATCAGCCCGTTGTCCTGGGCCTGGCTCATCTCCCAGCGGGAGTTCCGGCCATGAGCGCCCGGGGCCTGCTGCTCGTCGCCGTCTTCCTGCCGCTGGTGGCCGCGGGGCTGGCGGCCGTGCGGGGGCCGCGGCGGTGGAGCGGCGCGTTGGCCTCGGTGGCGGCGCTGCCGGCGCTGGGGCTGGCGCTGGCGGCGGGGCGCTCGCCGTCGCTGGAGGTGGAGCTGCCGTGGCTGCTGCTGGGCACGCGGCTGGGGCTGGACGCCACCAGCCGGCCCTTCCTCCTGGCCACGTCGCTGCTGTGGACGGCGGCCGGGGTGTACGCGGCGAGCTACCTGGCGGAGGACCCGCGGCGGCACCGCTTCCACGCGCTGTTCCTGGCGGCCCTGGCCGGCAACCTGGGGCTGGTGCTGTCGCTGGACGTCGTCAGCTTCTACACGGCCTACGCGGTGATGAGCTTCTCCACCTACGGGCTGGTCATCCACGCGGGCGGGCCGGAGGCGGAGCGCGCCGCGCGGGTGTACATGGGCTTCGTCGTCTTCAGCGAGGTGCTGGTGCTCGCCGGCCTGGTGTTCGCGGTGGCGGCGGCGGGGGGCGCGCTGGACGTGCGCGCGGTGGCGGCGGGGCTGGGGGCCTCCGCCTGGCGTGACATGGCCCTGGGGCTGCTGCTGGCGGGCTTCGGGGTGAAGGCGGGCGTGCTGGGGCTGCACGCCTGGCTGCCGCTGGCGCACGCGCTGGCGCCCACCCCGGCGAGCGCGGTGCTCAGCGGCGCCATGCTCAAGGCCGGGGTGCTGGGCTGGCTGCGCGTGCTGCCGCCGTCCCCGCTGCCCTCGTGGGGCGCGGTGCTGGTGGGGGTGGGCCTGGCGGGAGCGTTCGCGGGCGCAGGGGTGGGCTTCACCCAGCGGCGGCCCAAGGCGGTGCTGGCCTACTCCAGCGTGAGCCAACTCGGCATCATCACCGTGGGCGTGGGCCTGCTGCTGTCGGGCGGCACGGGCGCGGTGGGGGCGGTGGCGCTGTACGCGGTGCACCACGCGCTCGCCAAGGGGGCGCTCTTTTTGGGCGTGGGCGTGGCACAGGCCGCTGACGGCCGGGCGCGGCGGTGGCTGCTCGGGGGGCTGGCCCTGCTGAGCCTGTCCCTGGCGGGGGCGCCGCTGACGGGAGGGGCGCTGGCGAAGGCGGCGCTGAAGGGCGCGGGGGCCGGCCCGGCGGTGTCGCTGGCATTGTCGGTGGCGGCCGTGGGCAGCACGCTCGTCCTGGCCCGCTTCCTGTGGCTGGTGCCGCGCCCGGAGGAGGGGCGCCACGCGCACGGCGGGCCGAGGTTGTGGGGGCCCTGGGCGGCGCTCACCGTGCTGGCCTTCGCGGCGGTGTGGGGGCTGGCGCCGGACAAGGCGGTGGCCAAGGTGCTGTCGGGGAACGGGGCCTGGGCGGCGCTGTGGCCGGTGCTGGCCGGGAGCGCGGTGGCGGTGGCGCTCTGGCGCTGGCGGCCGCGCGACGGGTGGTGGCTGCCGGAGGTTCCCACGGGCGACGTGGCGCTGGTGCTGCTACGAGCGGGCGCGTGGCTGCGGGACGTGGGGCGAAGGCTCCCGCTGGCGCGGCCACGGGTTCAGGGTCGCGTGCGCTTCGCGAAGACGTGGAGCCTGGCCAGGGGGCCCTGGGCGGAGGCCATGGAGGCGCGGCTGGGGGCCTGGCGTACGCTGGGGCTGGCGCTGCTGGTCCTCGTGGGGCTGTACGTGGTCCTGCTGGCCACGGGTTGAAGGGGGCGCGCATGAGCGCGTGGCAGGGGGGGGCTGTTCGTGGTGGGGCTGGGGTTGCTGGTGGGCGGAGCGGAGTTGCTGGTGAGGGGCGCGTCGAGCCTGGCCCTGGCGACGGGCATCTCCCCGCTGGTGGTGGGGCTGACGGTGGTGGCGTTCGGCACCAGTTCGCCGGAGCTGGCGGTGACCCTCTCCGCGAGCCTGCGCGGGCAGCCGGACCTGGCGCTGGGCAACGTGGTGGGCAGCAACATCTGCAACGTGCTGCTCATCCTCGGGGGGGCCGCGTTGGTGACGCCGCTGGTGGTGGTGCGGCAGTTGGTCTGGCGCGAAGCGCCCATGATGGTGGGCGTGTCCGGGGTGCTGCTGCTGATGTGCCTGGACGGCCGGGTGTCGCGCCTGGACGGCGCGCTGCTGGTGGCTGGGGGCGTGGGCTACACGGCGTGGACGGTGGTGGCCAGCCGGCCCGGGGCGAGGCGCTGACCCGGCTGGCCGCCATGGCCGCCCATGAGGTCCGCAACCCGCTGGGCGTCATCCGCGGCACCGTAGAGCTGATGCGCGAGCGCAGCGGCGCGTCCCTGGGCGAAGGGGAGCTGCGGCTGGTGGCCGGGGTGGACGCGGGTGGGGTGCGGGGGCGGGTGGAGGACGACGGGCCGGGGGGGCCGCCCGGGCTGCGCGAGCGCCTCTTCGAGGTCTTCGTGACGGGGCGGACCGAGGGGACGGGGCTGGGGCTGGCCCTGTGCCGACGGCTGGTGGAGTAGCACGGTGGCCCTGGTGGACGAGCCGCGCCGGGGCAGCACCTTCGAGGTCCGGCTCCCCGCAGCGCGGGGCAGGGAGGCCACATGAGACAGGCGCCGGGGCATGCTGGCCGCCGGGCCGGGAGAGGATGAAGCCAATGGCCCGGGTGCTGGTGGTGGATGACGAGGTGAAGCCTTCCTCACCGCCAGCGCCCACCATGGCAATGCCCTGCCACGTCCACCCCCCCTCGGTTGCGCCCACCCCCGAGGCACTGGAGGTCCTGGAGCTGGCCCGGCGCCTCAAAGGGGCACCCCGTCCATTCGAGGCTCCCGGTGGTCATCCTCACCACCCGTGGGGGGGGAGGAGGACCGGCGGCGGGGGTTGGCGGCCTGGTGCGCCAGGACCTGATGGAGGGGGGGCGGCGACTGCTGGGCTGACAGGCCTCCGCATTGGCTATACTCCCGGGCTCGCGCACGGGGTATGGACAGGGCATGGGCAAGAAAGTGTCGGTGCTGGTGGTCGATGACTCCCTCATCTGCCGACAGCTCATCTGCGAGGCGCTGAGCAAGGACCCCGATATCGAAGTCGTGGGCACCTGCGCGGACGGCAAGCAGGCCGTGGAGATGACCCGGGAGCTGCGTCCCCACGTCATCACCATGGACGTGGACATGCCCGTCATGGACGGGCTCACGGCCACCGAGCACATCATGGCCGAGTGCCCCACGCCCATCCTGGTGCTCACGGCCGACCCGCGCTCGCAGGCGCCGGAGCTGACGTACCGCGCGCTGGAGCTGGGGGCGCTCGCCCTGCAAATCAAGCCCGCCATCGACGCCGGGCCGGACGCGTGGAACCTGGTCCGCGAAATCCGGCTGCTGTCCTCGGTGCGCGTCATCCGCCACCTGCGCCGGCCTCAGCGCGGCCCGCTCTTGCCGCCTCGGGTGGCCACGTCGGTGCTGCCAGCGGTGTCCATGGGCGTGGTGGTGGTGGCGGCGAGCACGGGCGGGCCCCAGGTGCTCTTCAAGATGCTGTCGGAGCTGCCGGCGGACTTCCCGGCGCCCATCGTCATCGTCCAGCACATCAACTCCGCCTTCGCGGAGTCCCTGGCGGGGTGGCTGGCCGGGGCCAGCAAGCTGAAGGTGCGGCTGGCGCGGGACGGAGAGCCGCTGATGCCGGGGCACGTCCTCATCGCTCCGCCGGGGCAGCACACCGTCATCCCCTTCCGGGGGCGCGTGGGGCTCAAGCCAGGCGTGGAGCGGGACGGGCACATGCCGTCCGGCACGGTGCTGCTGGAGAGCGCCGCCCGCACCTATGGCCGGCGCGCGGTGGGCCTGGTGCTGACGGGCATGGGCGCGGACGGCGCGGAGGGGCTGCTGGCCATCAAACAGGCGGGTGGGCTGGCGGTGGCGCAGAACGAGGAGTCCTGCGTGGTGTTCGGCATGCCGGGCACGGCGGTGGAGCGCAAGGCGGTGGACCACCTCATCCACGGTGACGATGTCGCGGCGACGTTGGTGCGGCTGGCGCGGGGAGAGTCCCTCGCGGTGGGGCGCTGAGCCCGGGTGGCTGACGGCGCGCCATGGGCCGGAGTGCGCGCCTTCCTGTCGGCGCGGACGGGGATGGCCCTGAGTGGCCCCCAGGTCCGCCGGCTGGATGAGCGGCTGGCGGCGCGCAGCCAGGGCCTCACGCCGCACCAGTACCTGATGTTCCTCCAGTCCCCGTCGGGCGTGACGGACCTGGAGGACCTCATCGCCGCGGTGGTGGTGAACAAGACGGACCTCTTCCGCGACGAGGTGCAGCTCGCCGCGTTCCGGGCGCAGGTCCTCACCCCCCTGGTGACGCGGAATCGGCGGCCCCTGCGCGTCTGGAGCGCGGGCTGCGCCACGGGCGAGGAGGTGGCCACGCTGCTCGTCCTGCTCGCGGAGGCAGGGGCCGACCCGGACAGCACGGTGCTGGGGACGGACATCGCCGGGGACACCCTGCGCCGCGCGCGGTGGCTGGCCTACAGCCGGGAGCAGCTGCGCCGCGTCCCACCCGAGCTGCGCTCAAGGTACTTCGTCCGGTCCGGCGCGAGAGAAGCCCTGGCGCCCGCGCTGAGGGAGCGCGCGAGCTTCCAGTGCCACAACCTGATGGAGTCGCCGTATCCGGTGGCGCCAGGGGGAGGCGGCTTCGACGTCATCTTCTGCCGCAACGTCCTCATCTACTTCACCGAGGAGGCCTTCCAGCGCACCGTGGAGGCGCTCGCGCGGAGCCTGGCGCCCGGCGGCGTGTTGGTGCTGTCCGCGTCCGAGCCGCTGCTCCGGGTTCCGCCCACGCTGCGGGTGCAGCGCGGCGAGCAGGCCTTCTTCTACGTCCGGCCGGAGGAAGGGGCCTCCGAGGCGCCGCCTGCCCAGCACTCCTGGAGCGGCGCTGCGTCTCCTCCGAAGACGCGTGGCACGACCGCGCCCCCCGAGCGCGCCCGCCCCGACGCCCACCAGGGGCTCGCGGTCGTCACCACACCCGAACCCGGCCCGGAGGCCCGCGCGGAGGCGGACCTCCTCTTCGCGTGCGTGCTGGATGGCGCCGCCTCGGGGGTCTCCGACGCCGTGGCGGAGCGCGACCTGCGTCGCTGCCTGACGCTGGACCCGGACCACGCGGCCGCCCGGTACCTGCTCGGGCTGCTCCTGGAGCAGTGCCGCCGCACCGCCGAGGCGGCCTCCGAGTACCGCCGGGCCTTCCAGGCCCTGGAGTCGGGCCGCTCACGCCCCGTGGCCTTCTTCCTCAACCCCGACCGCCTCCGGGTGGCCTGCGCGCATGCTGCCGAACGGCTGGAGTTTTCCGTCAGGAAGCGGTGACCGGCCAGCCGGGCAGGCCCGTGGGGAGCTGGGACGGGGCGAGAGAAGTCCAGACGGGCAGGGCGTTTGCGCCTAAGATGGCGCCCGATGCGAAGCTTGGCGCTGATATCCCTGCTGGCCCTCCCTGGTTGCTTCTATCCCGCTGACCGCGGCCGCGCCCTCGAGGCGAAGGTCGACCGGCTCGGCACCGACTCCGCCCAGATTCAGACGGAGCTGAAGGAGACGCGCGAGCAGCTCGCCGCCACGCTCCCGAAAATCGACGAGAAGGTCGCGGAGGTCACCAAGGCCCTCAAGGGGCTGGACACCGCGGCGCGCCGCAAGGACGCGGACATCGGCGTGCAGTTCCAGAAGACGGTCGAGGACCTCGCCCAGCTTCGTGGCCAGGTGGAGACGTACCTCCACAAAATCACCGAGCTGGAGACGGCGCTGGCCGCGCAGGACCAGAAGCTCCTCGCCATGCAGGGCGAGACGGCGCTGAAGGAGGCCGAGGCGAAGAAGAAGGCCGAGGAGCTCAAGCGCCCCACGGACAAGAAGGCGTTCCTGGCGCTCGCCAAGGAGAAGGCCCAGGCCGGCGACGTGCTGCTGGCGCGCCAGCTCTACAACGAGTTCATGAAGAAGTGGTCCAAGGACCCGCTGGTGGGGGACGCCCACTTCGGCCTCGGTGAGACGTACTTCACCGAGTCCAAGTGCCGCGAGGCCCTCTTCGAGTACGGCAAGGTGCTGCAGGACTTCCCGAAGGCGGAGTCCGCGCCGGAGTCGTACCTGCGCTCGTCGGACTGCTTCGCCCAGCTGAAGATGAAGGAGGAGTCGCGGCTGGCGCTGGAGGAGCTCATCAAGAGCTACCCGAAGTCCGCCGAGGCGAAGACGGCCAAGGCGCGCCTCGCCGACATGGACAAAAAGGCGGCGCCCGCCAAGAAGGCCAGGAAGTGAGCCCGCGTCCGGTGAACCTGGCCGCGCTGGCGCTGCTGCTCCTGCTGCCCCTGGTGGCGGGCGCGGCGCCCAGGCAGCTCGTCCTCCTCTTCACCGGAGACAATGGGGGCGAAGTCGCCCCCTGTGGTTGACGGCACAACCCCTCTGGCGGTCTGGCCAGACGAAAAGTCGCGATTGAGAAGGAGCTCAAGCAGGGCGCGCCGGTGCTCGTGCTGGACGCCGGCAATGCGCTCTTCAAGAGCCGGGACAGCGCACTGGCGCCGGATGCCCGGGCGCGCGCGGAGCTCGTGCTGTCGCAGATGGACGCGCAGGGCACCGCGGCCATGGCCGTGGGCGCGAGGGACCTCGGGCTCGGCGTGGGCTTCCTCCGGAAGCAGACACGGCGGGCGAAGCTGAAGCTCCTGTCGGCGAACCTCGCGGACGCCCAGGGCAAGCTGCTGTTCCCCGCCTCGTTGGTGACGACGGTGGGCGGCGTGAAGGTGGGCGTGGTGGGCGTCTCTCCCGCCATGGCCAGACCCACGCCGGTGGGGCTCGCCGTTCCGGGACAGGCCCAGGAGCAGGTCCGGGGCCTGCCGGCGCAGCCCGCCGTGGCCGCCGAGGTGAAGCGCCTGCGTGAGAAGTCGAAGGTGGCGCTGGTGGTGGTGCTCGCGGCGGTGCCCCACGCGGAGGCGCTCCAGTTGGCCGACCAGGTGGAGGGCGTGGACTTCGTGGTGCAATCCCACGAAGGCCGGGGCCAGGGCATCGCCCAGCGGCAGGCTCAGGCCACCGTGATTCCCTCCGGGGCCCGGGGCCGCGAGCTGGCGAAGCTGGTGCTCCAGTTGGAGGGGACGGGCCGCTTCGCCGACGCCTCCGTGCAGGAGCGCACCCGGCAGCAGTTGCGCCTGCTCGAAGGCAACCTCACCCGGGCGAAGGCGCGGCACGCGGGCACGCGGGCTCCGGCGGAGCAGCGGCCCCTGGAGGAGACGATTGCCCGCCTGGAGGCCACGCGAGCGGCCTATGAGAAAGAGCTGTCCGGCGGCGCAACGGACGCCGGGCGCACGCATCTATTGTCGTACATCCAGCTCGGCAGTGACGTCCCGGCGGATCCGGCCGTCCAGAAATGGGTGGAGCGCGTCGAGCCCCCCGGCTCGGCGGCCCATTGAGTCGTGCTGGCCTTGTGAAGCGGCCCAAGCGCCATTATAAGCGCCGGCCATCCCTCAGCGCCGGACCTCCTACCCGCGGGCGGGTGGGGGCAAGGCATACTGGAGAGCGCCATGAAGTCCGACATCCATCCCGTCTACCCTCCGGCACGCGTGACCTGCGCGTGCGGCCACAGCGTGGAGACGAAGTCCACCCGCGGCTCGTTCTCGGTGGAAATCTGCTCGAACTGCCACCCCTTCTTCACGGGTAAGTACAAGCTCGTGGACACGGCCGGCCGCATCGACCGCTTCCGCAAGAAGTACGGCGCGTCGCCCACCTCCGCCAAGAAGGCGTAGGCCGCGAAGGGCCTCTCATGGGCCCCGCCACAGTCCAGGCAGTCCCCGTCGAGCAGGGTGTCGGAGGGCCTCCAAGCGAGGCGCTCCCGCCCTGCTCGCGGCGCTTCTACGGCCTGAATCACCCGTCAAGTTTCAGGGTGCTACAGGCCAGAAATTAGACGTAGCACCGAAGCGACCGCACAGTCCGCCGCGTCCACGACGAAGAGTCCGACGGAGGCGAGATGTCCGCGCACGCTGCAGCAGCCCCTTCCCTGAAAGTCGTCCGCCGTTCGCTCAACGAGAGCGTCTACGCGAAAGGGGAGGCCTATACGCTGCTGCACGGCGACAGCCTGGCGCTGATGTCGCAGTTCGAGCCCCAGACGTTCGACATGATTTTCGCCGACCCGCCGTACTTCCTCTCCAACGGCGGCACCACGTGCAAGGGCGGCAAGCGCGTCTCGGTGGCCAAGGGCGGCTGGGACGTGTCGCGCGGCGTGGAGGAGGACCACCAGTTCACCACCGAGTGGCTCGCGGCCTGCCAGCGCCTGCTCAAGCCCACCGGCACGCTGTGGGTGAGCGGCACCCAGCACGTCATCTTCAACGTCGGCTTCGCGATGCAGAAGCTCGGCTACAAGCTGCTCAACACCGTCACCTGGTTCAAGCCCAACGCGAGCCCCAACCTGGCGTGCCGCTACTTCACGCACTCCACGGAGCTGCTCATCTGGGCCTCGCCGAAGTCCGGCGGCAAGCTGCAGCACACGTTCAACTACGCGCGCATGAAGGCGGAGAACGGCGGCAAGCAGATGCGCGACGCCTGGGCGCTGCCGCCCTCTGGTGACGCCGAGCTGACGGCGGACGGCGAGGGCCGGCTGTGGACGCTCGCCGTCCCGCGCGGCGGCGAGGAGAAGGCCTTCGGCAGCCACCCCACGCAGAAGCCGGTGGCGCTGCTGGAGCGCATCCTGGAGGCGAGCTGCCCCCCGGACGCGCTGGTGCTGGACCCCTTCAACGGCAGCGGCACCTCGGGCGTGGCGGCCCTCAAGCTGGGCCACCGCTACGTGGGCATCGACATGGACGAGAACTACCTCGCCCTGTCGGAGAAGCGCCTGCGCGCGGCGGCGTCGAAGTAGCGTGTGTCCCGCCTCGCGCGCGCTCAGGCGCGCGACAGGATGAGCTCCACGCCCTGACGGGCGATGGGGTGGTAGCGCTCCCCGTGCTTCTTGAAGAGAGCGCGCGCCAGGCTCCGGTGCGCGTGCGACGCGGAGAGCACCCCGTACAGCGGCTTGAGGTACTTCATCCGGCCCACCTCGCCGAGGAACGTCTCGGTGCGGGCCACGGCCGGCTCCCAGCCCGCGCGCAGCGCCGACACCAGCCACGCCACCAGCACCTCCGAGTTGCGGCTCTGGGTGAGGCTGAAGCGCGCGTCGAGCTGCTGGAAGACGTCCCGCGGCGTCTGCTGGGGCAGTGACTCCAGGTAGAGCTGCCACTCGGCCGGCGTCCAGTCCTTCGCCTGCTCCGACGTGGGCACCTTGCCGCGCAGCGCGTCCAGGGTCTCCAGGCGCAGCGAGCGCGGTGACGGCGCCCCCGGGGGCACGCCGGGACGGTGCAGGTACGCCTCCGCGTCCACCTTCGTCAGCACCCCGGGCAGCTCCTTCTCCGCGAAGGCGACGAACTCCTCGGTGGTGAGCGCGCGGAAGCGGTAGGTGGCCAGGTAGCGGCGGAGGAACTCGTCGAAGGCGGGCCGCCCGGCCGCGTCCTCCATGGCGCGCAGCAGCAGGTAGCCCTTCTCGTAGGGAATCTGGGAGAAGGCCTCGTCCGGGTCCACGCCGGCCAGGTGCGTGCGCAGCGACGTGAGCTGCGGGTGCGCGCGGAAGTGCTGCAGCGCGGAGTCCAGCGCGCGGCGGCCCAGCGCGCCGTGCAGCGCCGACACTTCCGGACCGGCCAGGGCCTCCAGGATGCGGCGCTCGGCGAAGACGGTGAAGCCCTCGTTGAGCCAGAAGTGCTCGGCGGAGGCGTTCGTCACCAGGTTGCCCGTCCACGAGTGCGCCAGCTCGTGCGCCACCACGTTGACCAGGCTCTTGTCCCCGGTGATGAGCGTGGGCGTGAGGAACGTCAGGCGCGGGTTCTCCATGCCGCCGTAGGGGAACGAGGGCGGCATGGTGAGCAAATCGAACCGCTCCCAGTCATAGGGACCGAAGAGCGACTCGGCGGCGCGCAGCATGTCGTCCACGCCGGAGAACTCCTCCGCCGCCTCCTCCAGCAACTCCGGCTCCGCCCACACGCGCGAGCGCGGCCCCAACTCCTTCGGCGCCAGGCTGCCCACCGCGAAGGCGAGCAGGTAGGGCGGCACCGGCTGGGGCATCTCATAGTGCTCCTCCGCCTCCACGCCGTGCTCCTCGCGCCGCAGGAAGCTGGCGGCCATGACGGCCTTGAGCGCCTTGGGAATCCGCAGCGCCGCCGTATAGCGGATGCGGATGCGCGGCGTGTCCTGGAGCGGCACCACGCTTCGGGCGTGGATGGCCTGGCACTGACTGTAGAGGAAGGGGTGCTGCCCCCCGGCCGTCTGGGGGGGCGTCAGCCACTGGAGCGCGCTGGCGTGCGGCGCCGTGCGGTAGCGCACCGTGAACTGCCGCAGCCCCACCGGCAGCTCGATGCGCAGCCGACTGCCGAGAATCGGCTCGGAAGGGGCGAGGATGTAGGGCAAGGGACGACCCGCGGCGTCGACGACGTCACGGATTTCCAAATCCCGGGTATCCAGGTCCAGCGGCCCGGCCGAGGCTTCCTTGAGGGTGTGGGTGACCTCCGCGTGGAGCCGCTGCGTCTTGAAATCGACGCGGGCCCTCCAGTCCAGGGTTTCCGTCTCAGGCTGCGTGCTGTCGTTGTACGAGTGCGGGTCGAGGCGCGCCATGGAGGGCCGGTTTCTAGTCGGCTTGTCCTCTGGTGGCGAGCGCCCTGGCCATCCGAACCGATTGACTTTCGGGTCAATCGCCTACATTTGTGCAGTCCCCTCCTTCCCAACAGGGAGCCTTTCCCACATGACGACGCGGATCCGAAAAGTGGCTGTGCTGGGCGCCGGAGTAATGGGCAGCGGCATCGCCGCGCACCTGGCCAACTCGGGCGTGCGTGCGCTCCTCCTGGACATCGTTCCGCCCAAGGCCGCGCCGGGCGAGGACACCTCCTCGAAGGCGTTTCGCAACAAGTTTGCCCAGGGCGCGCTGGCCAACCTGCGCAAGCAGAAGCCCAGCCCCATCGTCTCCGCGGAGGTGTTCACCAACATCGAGGTGGGCAACTTCGAGGACGACCTGCACCGCATCGCCGAGTGCGACTGGGTGGTGGAGGTGGTGAAGGAGGACCTGAAGATCAAGCAGGACCTGTTCGCCAAGGTGGAGAAGCTCGCCCGTCCGGGCACCATCATCTCGTCCAACACCTCCGGCATGTCGATTGTGGGCATGACCGAGGGCCGCGGCGCGGACTTCAAGAAGAACTTCCTCGTCACGCACTTCTTCAACCCCGTCCGCTACATGAAGCTGCTGGAGTTGGTGGCCGGCAAGGACACGGACCCGGAGGTGCTGAAGACGCTGCACCGCTTCGGCGAAGAGGTGCTGGGCAAGGGCATCGTCTACGGCAAGGACACGACCAACTTCATCGCGAACCGCATTGGCGTGTACGGGATGATGCGGACCATCGCCGCCATGGACAAGGCGGAGCTGTCCATCGAAGAGGTGGACAAGATTTTCGGACCGGCCATGGGCCGCCCCAAGTCCGCCGTCTTCCGCACCGCGGACATCGTGGGCCTGGACACGTTCACCCACGTGGCGAAGAACTGCTACGACACGCTGACGCACGACGAAGAGCGTGACGTGTTCGCCAGCCCGGCGTTTCTCCAGAAGATGGTGGAGAAGAACATGCTGGGCGACAAGAGCGGCGGCGGCTTCTACAAGAAGCAGGGCAAGGAGATCCTCGCGCTCGACCTGAAGTCGCTGGAGTACCGGCCGCAGGCGAAGGTGCGCTACGACTCACTGGGCGCCGCGCGGGACATCGAGGACGTGCGCGAGCGCGTGGCCTCGGTGATGAACGCCGAGGACAAGGCGGCGAAGTTCGCCGAGAGCGTCACCCTGGACGTGCTGGCCTACACCAGCCGCCGCATCCCGGAGATCGCCGACGACGTGGTCAACGTGGACCGCGGCGTGCGCTGGGGCTTCGGTTGGGATTTGGGGCCCTTCGAGGTCTGGGACGCCTACGGCGTGAAGAAGGGCGTGGAGCGGATGAAGGCCCTGGGCCTGAAGCCGGCCGCGTGGGTGGAGCAGATGCTGGCCGCGGGCCGCACGTCCTTCTACGGCGTGGAGAAGGGCAAGGACACGTACTGGGACATCCCGTCCAAGTCCGTGAAGGTGGTGCCGGAGAACGCCCGCACGCAGCGCGTGGAGTACCTCAAGCGCGGCAACAAGAAGATCGCCGGCAACGACGGGGCCACGCTGTGGGACCTGGGCGACGGCGCGACGCTGCTGGAGTTCCACACGAAGATGAACTCCATCGATGACCAGATCATCGAGATGATGAACACCGCGCTGGACGAGACGGAGAAGAACCACAAGGGGCTCGTCATCGGGAACGACGGCTCCAACTTCTCCGCGGGCGCGAACATCGTGGCGCTGCTGTGGGCGGCCAAGAGCGGCGAGTTCGAGTCCATCCGCAAGCTGGTGACGGGCTTCCAGGCCGTCAATCAGCGCATGCGCTACAGCCCGGTGCCGGTGGTGACGGCGCCCTTCAACCTCACGCTCGGCGGCGGCGCCGAGGTGACGATGGGCGGCAACGCCATCCAGGCCAGCGCCGAGCTGTACATGGGCCTGGTGGAGGTGGGCGTGGGCCTCATCCCGGGCGGCGGCGGCAACATGCAGCTCTTGCGCAACGTGTACGGCCCCTTCGGCACGGACAAGGACTTCGACTTCTTCCCCTTCCTGAAGAAGATCTTCCTCACCATCGGCATGGCGAAGGTCGCCACCAGCGCCGAGGAGGCCCGTGAGAGCGGCTTCCTGACGCAGGCGGACGGCATCAGCGCCAACCGGGACTTCCTGCTGTCCGACGCGAAGGCCCGCGTGCTGGGCATGGCGGACGCCGGCTTCAAGGCGCCCCGTCCCTCGCGCTTCCGCCTGCCGGGCGTGAGCGGCGCGGCCACCATCGACATGATGCTCTACGACATGGAGCTCAACGGCCAGGTGAGCGCGCACGACCGGAAGATCGCCAAGAAGCTGGCGACCGTGCTCACGGGTGGCAACACCAGCCCGTCGCTGCTGGTGACGGAAGAGCGCTTGCTGGAGCTGGAGGCGGAGGCCTTCCTGAGCCTGTGCGGCGAGGAGAAGACCCAGGACCGCCTGCAGCACATGATCGAGAAGGGCAAGCCGCTGCGGAACTGACGGCCGGCCAGTATCCATAGGCTACTGAACCTGAGATTCGCTGACTGCCCGGGTGCCCCCCGGGCAAGGAGACATCAAAATGGCTGGTCGAGTCGTGATTGCCAGCGCGGTCCGCACGCCCTTCACCCGCGCCCACAAGGGAGAGTTCAAGGACACCCGGCCGGATACCCTGGCCGCTGTCGCCATCAAGGAGGCCGTTGCCCAGGTCCCCGGCCTGAAGCCGGAGGACATCGGTGACGTCGTCCTGGGCTGTGCCATGCCGGAGGCCGAGCAGGGCATGAACGTGGCCCGCGTGGCCACGCTGCTGGCGGGCCTGCCCGTCACGGTGCCCGCGATGACCATCAACCGGTTCTGTTCCTCCGGTTCGCAGGCCATCGCCCAGGTGGCCCAGGCCATCCAGGCGGGGATGTACGACGTGGGCATCGGTGGTGGCACCGAGTCCATGACGATGGTCCCCATGGGCGGCAACAAGGCGAGCGCCAACCCCGAGGCCATGGAGCGCCTGCCGGAGATCTACACCTCCATGGGCGCCACCGCGGAGAACATCGCGTCGCGCTACGGCGTGTCGCGTGAGGACTCGGACAAGTTCGCCGCCGAGAGCCAGCGCCGCGCCGCCACCGCGCGCGAGCAGGGCAAGTTCAACGAGGAGATCGTCCCCGTCACCACGACGTACTACGACGACGACGGCGCGGCGAAGGAAGTCACCGTCACCGTGGACACCATCCTCCGCCCTGAGACGACGCAGGAGGGCCTGGCCAAGCTGCGCCCGGCCTTCAACCCCAAGGGCGTGGTGACGGCCGGCAACGCGTCGCCGCTGACGGACGGCGCCGCCGCCGCGGTGGTGATGAGCGAGGCCAAGGCGAAGGAGCTGGGCGTCAAGCCGCTGGGCTACTTCGTGGACGCCGCGGTGGCGGGCGTGCCCCCGGAAATCATGGGCATTGGCCCGGTTCCCGCCGTCCGCAAGCTGCTGGAGAAGAACAAGCTCAAGGTCGAGGACATCGACGTCTTCGAGCTGAACGAGGCCTTCGGCGCGCAGGCGCTGTACTGCGTGCGCGAGCTGGGCATCCCCGCCGACAAGGTGAACCCCAACGGCGGCGCCATCGCCCTGGGTCACCCGCTGGGCGTCTCCGGCGCGCGCATGGTGGCCACCATCCTGCGCGAGCTGAAGCGCCGCAACGGCCGCTACGGCGTCGTCTCCATGTGCATCGGCGGCGGCATGGGCTTCGCGGCCCTCATCGAGGCGCCCAGGTAGTCACCGCTTCGGCGTGAGCCGCTGCTTCAAGCGCGGGCCTCGGGGGAAACCCCGGGGCCCGCGTCGTTGCGGGCTCAGCGCGCCGCCGCGGCTTCGTCCGGGTCGTCCACGGGGACGCCCGCCAGGCGCAGCACGCGCAGGGCGTTGGTGGTGTCCACCACGCCCTGGCGCAGCTTGTAGTCGAACAGCATCTTCCCGGCCTCCAGGTGGTCCCGGAAGTGGACGTTGACGACGTGCGCGCCCGGCTCGTCCGCGAGCACCGCCAGGGACAAGTCATGCGTCGTCACCGCGCCAATGGCGCCGGTGCCCAGCAGCAGGCGCAGCACCTCGCGCGAGGCAATCTGCCGCTCGCGGGTGTTCGTCCCCAGGAGGATTTCGTCCAGGAGGAACAGCACCTGCCCGTGCGCGGCCTGTGCCGCGTCCAGCACCGCTTTGATTCGCTGCACCTCCGCGTAGAAATAGGAGACGCCGCGCTCCAGCGAGTCCTTCACCCGCATGCTGGTGAGCGTCTGGAGCGGTGACAGACGGAAGCGCGTCGCGCTCACCGGCGCGCCGGCCAACGCCAGCACCACGTTGGCGCCCACCGCGCGCATCAGCGTCGTCTTGCCGCTCATGTTGGAGCCGGTGATGAGCAGCGCGTGCCGGGGGCCGGGCAGGGACACGTCGTTGGGGACCGGCGCGTCCAGCAGCGGGTGGCCCAGCGCCGTGGCCTCCACGCACGGGCCACTGGCGGCCATGACGGGCCAGGTGAAGTCCGGCCGGTCATGCGCGAGTCCCGCGACGCAGGACAGGGCCTCCAGCTCGGCCAGGGCCTCGAACCACTGACGCAGCTGCTTGCCGTGGGCCTCGCGCCAGCGCTCCAGCGCGAAGTGCGCGTGGATGTCCCAGAGCGTGAGCCAGTGAATCAGGGGGTGGAACTGGTGGCGCTTGAACTCGATGAAGGAGAACAGCCGGCTGAAGCGCTTGAAGTGCTCGGACACGGGCGGCTGGCCGGGCTGCTGGAGGCCGGACTGCAGCGTCTTCAGGCGCGGGTGCTCGAAGCGCTGGGCCTCCACGCGCTCGAAGATGGGGGCGTAGCGCACGAAGCCGCGCTCACCCACCTCCACGCCCTCGTCCATGACCCTCAACGGGCGGCGGGTGATGACGGCCACGCCCAGCTGCGCCGCAAGCCCCACCCAGAAGGCGGACTCCGGCAGCACCTCGAGCTTGCCCAGGACGTAGACGGCCAGCGTCACCAGGGGCAGCACCACCGCCACCGGCTTCGCCCAGCGGATGGCGTTCAGCTGCGGCCCCAGCTCCGCCCACTGGATGAACAGCGCCGGGTCCGCCTTCTCGCGCGAGGCGTCCCGCGCATCCACGCAGAGGTCCTGACGGAAGTCCAGGTTGGGCGCCAGCTCACGCGCGGCGCCCTGTCTGGCTTCGACCTCCGGGGCGGAAGCGGGGGTGGAGAGCCACGCCGCCAGCCGCTCCTCTCCGGCGCGCGTGGCCGTCTCGTTGAGGAGCTGGAAGAGGCTTCCCTGGCCGAAGACGTCCAGGTCCGGGGTGTACAGGTGGCTGGGGGACAGGAAGCGCTCCCCGCGCTCGGTGAAGTCGTGCCAGCCGGGCCCCAGTCGCGCCAGTCCGCGCTCGTTGAGCGTCACGTACAGCTTCGCTCGGGCTTCGCGGCGGAAGACCTGGTGGTGGAGGATGGCGAGCACGCCGTAGAGCACCAGCGCGGCGGCGCTGGCCCACCACCACACCTTGGGCAGACGCCCCGCCAGCACGAAGCCCGCGAAGCCGGCCGCGGCCAGGAAGGCGAGTGTTCGTAAATTGGCGTAGCGGGCGCTCACGCGGTCCAGGGCGGTCAGCTCCGCCTGCGCGGCGGCGCGGCGCTCGGTGTACGTACGATGCGGGGATGGGGGCTCGGCGGTGGCGGACACGATGGGCACGCATGCTGCGGTCGCGCGGCGTCCAGGGCAAGCGGCAGGTGCGATTGCGTGACGACGGGTCGACGAAGGCCCGTCCATTCCCCCGGTTCCAGGCCCGTTTCATGTCAGACCCGGCGCGTAGATTTGCCTTTGTCGGCGGTCACGAGGGGGCACCGGAATGAGCACGTCAGTCATTGATAACCGCGTCGAAGTCGTCTTCAGCTTTGACACCACCGGCAGCATGTATCCGTGCCTGGCGCAGGTGCGGAAGAAGCTGCGGGGCACGGTGTCCCGGTTGATGAAGGAGATTCCGGGCATCCGCATCGGCATCATCGCTCACGGGGACTACTGCGACGCGGGCTCCACGTATGTCACCAAGCTGCTGGACCTGACGGACGACGAGGGCGCCGTCGTCCGCTTCGTGGACCGCGTGGAGCAGACGGGCGGGGGCGACGCGCCCGAATGCTACGAGTTCGTGCTGCGGCAGGCGCAAAGCCTGTCCTGGACGGTCGGGTACACGCGGGCGCTGGTATTGATTGGTGACGACGTGCCCCACGGGCCTTCGCGGAATCCCCACCAGTTGGATTGGCGCAAGGAGGTGGCCGCGCTGGGGCGGATGGGCGTGCCGGTGTATGGCGTGCAAGCCCTGGCGCGCCGCCACGCGACGGCCTTCTACAAGGAGCTGGCGGAGAAGTCGGGCGGCTTCCACCTGAGCCTGGACCAGTTCGCCCACGTCACCGACCTGCTGCTGGCCGTCTGCTACAAGCAGTCCTCGGACGCGCAGCTCCAGTCGTTTGAGCAGGAAGTTGCGCGCGAGGGCCGCATGAGCCGCGGCCTCGATGTGATGTTCAGCACCATGCTCCAGCGCACGGCGCCGCCCCTCCATGGCGAGGCGGACCTGCGCGCGGTGCCTCCGGGCCGCTTCCAGGTGCTGGATGTGGACCGGACCCAACCCATCAAGGACTTCGTTCAGGAGAACGGCCTGGGCTTCAAGACGGGGCGGGGCTTCTACGAGTTCACCAAGACGGAGACCATCCAGGGCCGGAAGGAGGTGGTGCTCATGGACCGCAAGACGGGTGACCTCTACAGCGGGGAGCGGGCCCGGGAGATGCTCGGACTGCCGCCCGGGGAGACGGTCCGCATCCGGCCCGCCAGCCTGGAGAAGTACGTCGTCTTCGTGCAGAGCACCTCGGCCAACCGGAAGCTGATGGGCGGCTCGAAGTTCCTCTACGAGGTCGAGGACTGGGAGGGTGCCCGGTCCGCCGCGGCGTAGCGGCCGTGTTGCGTCAGTGGCTGTCGCCCCTCCCTGAGTCCGCTTCGGTGGGCTGCCTGAAGTACAGGGTCCGTGGCGCGTCCGCGCCCGTGAGGACGTCCCGGGTCAGCTCCAGGCGGAAGGAGCGCGGCACGTCGTTGGAGGCGGGTGGCGCGGGGGTGACGGTGAAGGCCGTGCTTCGCTCGGGCGCGCCCTCGGGGCGGATGTGGAGGTGGTCTCCGATGGCGGTGTACTGGAAGACGTGGAGGCGGCTGGCGGTGTCCAGGTGCTCCAGGTGTCCGCCTTCGTAGAAGTAGACGCGCTCCGTGGCGGGGTGGCGTTCGGGGGACGTCAGCCACTCGGCCACGCTCTGGCCTGTCCGCGCCGGGTCGAAGAGGTGGCGCTCGGCGGGGGAGGCCGCTTGCGTGAGGTTCTCTGCTGCGCCCTGCTGTTGTTCGAGCGCCGTGGCGAGCTCCCGCAGGACCGCTGAATCCCGTTCGGTGGCTTGATGGGCGCGCAGGGCTTGAAGGGCCTCTGGGCTGGCGTCGCGGCCCAGGGTTCGCACGGCCATCCGCCGGACCTCGGGCGCTGCGTCCTCAAGCGCGAGCAGAAGGGCGCGGTGGCCCACTTGTTGGCTGCTGTTCGCCAGGGCCAGGGCGATGGCCATCCGCACCTCGGCGTCGGGCTCGTCGCGCAGTCGCGCCATCAGCACAGGGGTTGCGTCCTGGGGCGCGGCATCCGAGGCCCAGGCCGAGACAGCGGCGCGTCGAACTCGCGGGGCCGCGCCCGACAGCTCCTTGCGAAGGGCCTCCCAGGCCTCGTGTCCACCGAGTCTGCCCAGCGCGGTGACGAGGTCGGCCCGTTCATCCTCGTCTCGCGTCCGGGCCAGCATCTCCAGCAGTGAGTCCGTCGCTCCGATGCAGCCGAGCTCCCCGGTGGCGAGGATGGCACGTCTCCGGAGTGACGACTCGGGCGCCTCCAGGAGCCGGACAACGGGGTCGCACGCGCTCGCGTCTCCACGCAGGACGAGTGCCTGGAGTGCCTGTTCCCGGACCTGCGCCGTGGACGCCGCGGAAAGCAGCGGCACGAAGACGCTGGCGGGAACCCGCGGACGGCGGGACAGCGCGCGGAGGGCTTCGAGCCGCACAACGTCGGCGGCATCCATGAGGGCCTGCACGAGGAGTCCATCCGTCGCCTCGCCTTCCCGCGCGAGCAGGGCCACGGCAGCGGCTCTGGTGGTGGCCTCCGAGGAGGCCAGGCCCAGGCGGGCCAGGGACTCGGCTTCAGGGAGCCGCAGGCGCTGCGCGGTGGCGAGCGCGCTTCGCTTCTCCTCCTCCGGCGCACGTTCGAAGCGCTCGCGGAAGAGGGCGCCCGCGGCCGCCGGGTCCATCCTCGCGAGCGAGTCCATGACGGCGAGCTGCACGGAGGGCTCGGCAGCGTTCAGGGCTTCCTGGAGGCCCTGCCAGTCCGTGTCGTCCCGCGAACGGGCCAGCGCCCGAGCCGCCATGGCCCGAACCGGCGCCGCTTCGTCATGCAGCGCGAGCCGGGCCAGCCCAAACGCATCAGGCGTGGCCAGCTCCCGAAGCGCACGCAAGGCCGTCATCTTCTCGGCAGGTGTGCCTGAGCGCAGCACGTCCCTGACGGTGTGCATGACGTCCACGCGCGCGCACAGCGCAGCGAGGTCTTCCTGCGTGCTCCCGGAGGGCTTTCCAGCCGCCCACCGCAGCAGCTCCAATGTCGACAGAGGTGCGCTCACGACACCGCCGTCACACGCGAGGCGAGGTGGGCGCCGGTGGCATCCCGAGTCCCGTTCATATGGCGCGTGAGAATGGCTGCTCCTTGTCGCCGCGCGCTCCGAAACCCGGCGGCGCATTCCGTGGAAGCATATGGAGGCCGACGTTAGCGTGCGTGCGTGCGCGTCTGGGTGACATTGCTGCTGGTGTGCGCGGGCTGTGGCGCCTTCGAGTTCCACCCCTATGAGCTCCGGGGGACCCACCGGGACTTGCATGCCCGCTCATTGGAGCGGCTGCTCGGAGCGGAACCGAAGCAGGCCTTTCGCTTCGCGGTGGTGGGCGACATGCAGTTGTTCCTGGATGACTCCGCGGCGGCGATGCGGGACCTGGAGCAGCGCGGCGTCGACTTCGTGGTGCAGATGGGCGACCTGACGGAGTTCGGCAGCACGCAGGAGTACGAGTGGGGCGTCGAGCTGCTGTCCCGCTTGAAGGTCCCGTTCTTCGTGGTCATGGGCAACCATGACGCGCTGGGCATGGGGCAGAAGCTCTACCGGCGCACCTTCGGGCCGGAGTCCTTCTCCTTCACGTATTCGGGCACCCGCTTCGTCTTCTTCGACTCCAACTCCCGCGAGTACGGCTTCCCGGGCGACATCCCGGACCTGCAGTGGCTGAAGACGGCGCTCGCGCCGGAGCCCGCGGTGCACAACACCTTCACCTTCTCCCACGTGCCTCCTGGGAACGGGGACTTTGACGATGCGCTCGTCGAGCCCCTGGTGAAGCTGCAGCAGAAGCAGGGCGTCGCCATCTCCTTCCACGGCCACGTCCACCAGTACCACGACGTCCAGGCGCACGGTGTCCGGTACGTCACCACCGATTCGATGAAGGGCCGGAGCTACCTCTGGGTGGACGTCGATGGCGCCTCGGTGCAGGTGCGGAGGGCCACCTTCTGATGGCCGCGCACGGGGGGCTCCGAGCCTCGCTGCTGGCGGCGTTGCTGTTGGCGGCGCGGGAGGCCCGGTCGGCGCCGGCGCACGAGGCGTCACCCTGGTACGTGCCCGACCATGCGGCGATGCAGCTCGCGGGCTCCATCGGCTTTCTCTCCGCGGGGCCGGGCTGGAGCTTTCGCGACGACACCGTGGAGACCGCGCTGCTGGTGGGCTGGGCGCCGCCCGCGTTGGCGGGGGAGGACTTCCTCACCTTCACGCTGAAGGGGCAGTGGCGGCCCTTCCGGCTCGCCGCGGCGGGGTGGGCCGTCCGCCCGCTCATGGTGGGCGCGATGCTCAGCTACACGGTGGGCGACGACTACTTCGCGGGCCTGCCCAGCCGCTACGAGCGGGGCTACTACTGGTTCCGCACCGCCCTCCGCCCCGCGCTGTTGCTGGGGGCCAGCGCGGGGCGCCCGGTGGAGGCGCTGAACCTGCGGCTCGTGGAGGGGTACTTCGAGCTCGTCGCCACCGACTACCGGCTGGTGCAGTTCGTCCGCAATCCCGCCACGGTGAATGTCGAACTCTTCACGCTCGCCCTGGGTGTGAAGCTCCGGTTCTGAAGCGGCGCGTGCGAGCGCCGCCCCGGGGCCTGTGACGAGGCGCCGTCAGTGCATGTCCGTGGCCGTGGCGGCATCGGGAAGCGTCGTCTCCGACGTCCCTCTCAACCGGCGGAGGATGTGCGGGGCCTCGGCCGCGAGGCGCTCCTTGCCATCGGCCAGGGGCCGGTCCCTCAGGTCGGTGATGACGGTGCCGGGCCGCCCCGCGCCGAAGTGGACCTTCAGCTCCTGGCTGATGAGCGCGTAGCGCGCCTCCCAGCCCACGGTGGTGAGGAGGTAGCGCCGCGGGTCCGGTCTCGTCATGGGGATGCCGTCACCCAGCATCGCCGGGCTGTGCGTGTCTCCCAGCAGGTCGAAGAGCGTGGAGACCACGTCGATGTGGCCGGTGACGGCGTTGACCTGGCCCACGGGAAGCTGCTCGTCGAACACGAGCATGGGCACGTGGAGCTGGGAGGCCGTCACGTCGCTGGCATGGCCCACGCGGCCGTGCTCGCGGAACTCCTCGCCATGGTCGCCGGTGAAGAGAATCAGCGGACGCGTGCCGCGCAGAGACTCGATGCGCGCCAGCAGCTCCTCGACCTTGGTGTCCACCTCGTAGGCCGCGTTCCACGCGCGGGCCTTGAGATGCTCGGGGGGCACGCGCGCCGTGGAGAGCCCGCCCTTGCCATTCCATGCGGGCGAGAAGACGGCGGAGCGCGGCGGGTAGTCGTAGTCGAAGTGCGTGCCGGCGAAGAACACGAACAGGAACAATGGCGTGTCCTGGGGCGTGGCCTCCACGGCCGCCAGCGCGTCGCGGACCATGGCCTCGTCCCGCGCGTGGCTGCGGCCCGTGTAGTCCGTGCGCAGGCCTCCCTTCACGTCTCGGAAGACGGTGTCCTTGAGGCCCATCCAGTCCACGGAGGACGCGGCGAAGAAGGACTGCTGGTAGCCGTTGTGGGCCAGGGCGGGGAAGAGGAGGGGCGCGCGGCCCGCGCCCACCACGGCATTGCGGCGCTGGGCCTCCAGCCCGAAGAACATGCTGAACAGCGAGTAGTCCGTGGAGCTGGCCGCGCTGTGGTGATGAAGGAAGCGCGTGCCGCTCCGCGCCCTGCGCCACAGGTTCGGCATGACGTCGGCGGTGAAGAAGTCGTCACGCAGGCTCTCCACCAGCACGACGACGATGTCGGGACGGCGGGTGAAGCGCACCGACGCCGGGTCGATGCTCGCCGCGGGCACGCCCGCCTCGGGGCTCACGCCCAGGCGCAGGCCGGACGCGGGCGCCTTGCCGGTGACGCGCGTGAGGAAGGTGTTCATCCGCACCGGTGCCTGGAGGGGCAGGGTGGTGGTGGCGTGCTGAACGGCGCCGCCATGGGCGAAGACGAGGGACGCGCTGACCAGTCGCTCGGTGGTGCAAAGGGCCGCCATCATCACCACCGTGCGCGCCACCCGGCGAGGGCCAAAGCCCCGGCGCAGGAACCAGATGCCCGCCGCCGTGTCGAGCGTGAGGGTGGCGACCATCGCCGCGGCCAGCAGCGCCAGCTCCGAAGAAGACAGCCCCGTCTCCGCCAGGGCGTGCGGCTGGAGCGCCACCGCCAGCACCAGGCCGTTGATGTGGAAGCCCAGCGAGTCGAGCACCAAGGCGTCCAGCCCGAGCAGCACGCCGCCCACCGCCGTCAGCAACGGGAGCGCGAAGCGGTAGCGGTGCCCGAGCAGCAACGCCAGGGGCAGGGTTCCAACGAAGGCCACCAGCCCCAGGAACAGCGCCTGGGCGAAGCTCCCCGCGAGCAGGAGGGGACGCAGCCCCGGCGCCAGCCGCTCCACGGCCACCCGCAGCGCGCCGCCGAAGTACATCAAGGCGACGAGCCCGTGGAGCAGGCACCACGTCAGCGCGGTGCTCAGGTAGGGCCGCGCTGCTTCGAAGCGCTGAAGAGAATTGGCGACCGCGGTGGACGCCGCGTCAGACATCCGTGACATTGGGCGGTGCAGATATTCTGGATACCGGAATTTCGCAAGCCTCAATGAAGTTCGGCGGCGCGTCCCGCTGATGGCGGCGTGCGAGGATGCCGCGCATGCCTCCGCGCAAGCTCGTCCGGCATCTGGTCTGGTTGGAGTCCTTCGCCGCCGCCGTGGAGGCGGGCAGCATCGAGGCCGCCGCCGAGCACCTGGGCGTGGCGCGCTCGGTGGTGAGCGAGCACGTCCGCGCGCTGGAGCTGGCGCTGGCGGATGGCGCACCGTTGTTGGAGCGCGGGCCCGGACGTCGCCTGCAGCTCACCGCTCGGGGGGAGCGGCTCTTCGCGGGCACCCAGACGCCGCTGCATCAACTGGACATGAAGCGGCTGCGTGACCTGGCCAGCGCCGAGCCCGTGGTGCGCCTGGGCCTCAACCCGACGCTGTCCTTGTCCCTGGTGGGCGACGTGGCGCGGGACGCCGCCGCCGCGGACCTCAAGCTGGTGCTCAGCTTCGGCGGGCCCCATGAGCTGACGCGCCAGGTGCAGACGCGGCAGCTCGACCTGGCGCTCGACTTCACGCCCCTGCCCACCCATGAAGGCGTGGAGTCGGAGTCGCTGCTGCGCATGTCCTTCGTGGTGCTCGCCGGGCCGGACAACGCGCTCACGCGGCAGGCCGCGGCCCGCAAGTCGCTGCGCGTGAAGGACCTGGAGGGGCAGCGCTTCGTGGACTGGCTGCGCGATGACCCCTACGGCGGCGCCAACAGCGCCCGCTTCGCCGCCCACGGCGTGACGGTGGAGGAGGTGGGGCGCGCGGAGAGCTTCCTCCTCCTCTATGAGCTGCTGCGCGCGTTCCGCGCCTGCGCCATCACTCCGGACCTGCGCCCCATGCACCCGTTTCCGCCAGACCTCCACGCGTGGCCCCTTTTGGAAGAGGAGCCCCAGGCCGTGGAGGTGGTCGCCTTGTGGCCCTCCGGCGCGCTCAGCCCCGGCGCCCGTCTGGTGCTGGACGGACTTCGCCGCCCGTCAGGCTAGTTCGACGCTAAAACGACGAAGATGTCGATTTATGTCGGATTTCCGTTCGACCGAAGAAGGGATATCTTCAAAGACTAGAAGATTCTGCCCGGGGTGAACGATGACGACTTCCACGGAACGGACGATTGCTCGCCTGCCTGCGCATCTGCGTCGCTACGTGGTGGGCCAGGACTACGCGGCGTACACGTCGCGGGACCAGGCCGTCTGGCGGAACATCCTGGGCTCCCTGAGGGGCCACCTGGCGGACAAGGCGCACCCCGTCTACCTGGAGGGCCTGGAGGCCACGGGCATCGGCTCGGAGTGCATCCCCAGTCTGGATGAGATGAATGACAAGCTCGCGGGCCTGGGGTGGGCCTGTGTGGGGGTGCGCGGCTTCATTCCGCCCGCCGTCTTCACGGAGCTCCAGGCGATGGGCGTCCTGGCGATTGCCGCGGACATCCGCACCCACGAGCACATCGAATACACGCCGGCGCCGGACATCGTCCATGAGAGCGCCGGGCACGCGCCCATCATCGCCAACCGCCGCTACGCGGAGTACCTCAAGGCGTGCGGGCTGGTGGGGTTCAAGGCCATTGCCAGCGTGGAGGACCAGGCCGTCTTCGAGGCCATCCGGAACCTGTCGGTGGTGAAGGAGGACCCGGACGCCAGCGAGGAGGAAGCGGCGCACGCGCAAACCCGGCTGGAGGCCGCCAGCGCGAGCCGCCGCTACGTCAGTGAGAGCACCCGGGCCAGCCGCCTGTACTGGTGGACGGCGGAGTACGGCCTCATCGGGAGCGTGGCGTCGCCGCGCATCTACGGCGCGGGGCTGCTGTCCAGCATTGGCGAGGCGCAGCACTGCCTGACGCCGGCGGTGAAGAAGCTGCCGCTGAGCGTGGCCTGCGCGGACATGGACTACGACATCACCCGCATGCAGCCGCAGCTCTTCGTGGCGCGGGACTTCGAGCACCTGTTCGAGGTGCTGGCGGAGTTCGAGTCCACGCTTTCGTGGAAGCGGGGCGGCGACTTCGGCCTGACGGAGGCGCTGCGCGCGCGGACCGTCAACCACCTGGTGCTGGCGGATGGCCGCGAGGTGACGGGCCGGGTGCTGGAGCTGCTGGCCGCGCCGCGCGCGGTGGCGCCGGGCCTGGGCACCGCGCTCGTCTGCATGGAGGGGCCCATCATGGCTTCGCGTGGCGGACGCTCCCTGGACGACAAGCCGTGGAGCGGGCCGGCGCTGGTGGCGTTCGGCGCGGGGGCGCTGCCGGAGCGCGGGCCCTTCAAGCTGTCGCTGGAGAGCGGGCTGGAGCTGGAGGGCTTCGCCACGGACGGCGGTCAGGTGCTGGCGCTGCGCGGCCGGCTGGCGGGGCGCGAGCTGGCGCTGCCCGCGGTGGCGAAGCTCTTTGTCAGCACGCACCTGTCCTCGGTGGCGGGCGGGCCTTCGGACCCGGAGACGTGGGATTGCTGGTACGGCGAGCTGAGCGCCTTCGCGGCGGGCGACGGCGAGGAGAAGGCCCGCACGCGCAAGGCCCTGGCGCTGCACCCGGCGCTGGCCGCGCTCTACCGCGAGGTCCGGAAGATGCGGGAGACGCACGCCGTGAAGCCGGAGCGGCTGAGCCAGATTGCCGCGGCCGCAACGGACTTCCCGGACGACTGGCTGCTGCGCGCCGAGGTGGAGGAGCTGCGCCGCCGCGTCTGAGTCAGCGCCCCCAGTCCTTCTCCTCCAGGCCCTCCCGGAGGACCCAGCGCAGGTGCTCGTCGAAGTCGAAGGTGCAGCCCGAGACGTCGGGCGCTTCGTCCAGCAGCCACGTCGCCAGCTCGAAGTCGTCGTGGCGCGCCGGGAAGATGAGCGGCCCGGTGTCGCGACGCAGCCCCGTGTCGAAGTAGTAGTAGTCGCTCACGTTCGTGGCGGCGACGTACTGGAAGGGGATGAGCCGCTCGCGGAGCTTCTTCTCGAGGATGGCGGCCTCCAGCTCATCCTCGTTGTCGCCGAAGCAGCCCTCCTCGATGGTCTCCCTGGACCACTGGAGCGCCTCCAGCAACTCGGTGGGATTCAACATCCGGGCCCGGTCGTGTCCCTGCCAGTCCACCGCGGACAGCAGGCCGTGCCGGGAGACGAAGTCGAGGTAGGGCGGGGGAAGCAACGCGCCCACCGCGGCCTCCAACCTGTGGAGGTCCTGGGTGGCCACCGGTGTCAGCGACACGGACCGGAGTGGGAGCTTCGTCTCGTGCTTCAGCCGCTCCTGGAGCGCGAGGATGGAGTCAATGGCGCCGGACATGCACGCCATCCTAACGCACACGCGCGGGCGCACCGTTCGCTGGAAACACCACGGGCCGCGGGCGCGGGGGACTACTTCTCCTTGCCGGCGATCTTCCGCAGGGCCTTCTGGTCCCTCACGCAGAGGATGCGGCCGACGTTGCCGAGCACGCCCTCGCGCTTCATCTCGTTGATGAGCGTGGACACGAAGGAGCGGGAGGCGCCCACGAGGTCCGCGAGGTCCTGCTGGGTGATGCCGCGCAGGTCCGTCTCGCCGCCGTGCGGGCAGCGCTCGCCGTGCGCTTCCACCAGGGTGAGCAGGGTGTCCGCCAGGCGGGCCGGAACCTCCTTGAACGTCAGCCCCAGCACGCGCTTGCGCAGGGCACGCACGCGCTCGGCGTAGGCGCGGACCACGTCCACCGCCAGGGCCGGGCGGGCCTCCAACTGGGCGCGGAAGTCGCGGCCCTCGATGCTCCAGACCTCCGCCTCACCGGCGGCGATGGCCATCTCCTCAATCGGCGTGCCCTCGGGGCGGAACAGCTCGCCGAAGAGGTCGCCCGGGCGGAGGATGGACACCACGGAGCGGGTGCTGTTCTTGCCGATGCGCATCAGGCGCACGCGGCCGGACTTCAGCAGGTAGACGCGGTCGGTGTTGTCACCGGGGCGGTAGATGGTCGAGTTGTGCGGGAAGGACTCGACCTTGAAGTACCCCTTGAAGTCGATGGCCTCCTGGCCGGGCACCAGCTTGTTGGCGGTGACCATCATCCCGGAGCTGGTCGTCTGCAGCGGCGCCACGACGTTGGAACCGATGGGGCCGAGGGGGCGGTTGAATCCGTGCATGGCATTACTCCTGGGAAGGAAGGGTGGGGAAGTCGGGCCGGCTGCTTCAGCGGCGAACGGGACTTCCCTTCTCCAAGCTTCGTGCCAACGGGAATTGAAGTGCCGCCGGGCGAACACCTCCTGAAATGCCGGGTACTTAGCGCTACAGGCCCGCACCAGCCCCCGTCCTGTGTCCAAAACCTGAAACAGAACGTTCAAACAGTCTGATCAATTTGAACGAAACGTTCAAACCGGGGGCATGAGTGTCGGAGCAGCGACACTGTCCAGGAGTGCTCAGGACGCATCCTTCACGGGGAAGGTGTGCACTGGAGTGCTCTGGCCCTGTGCAAGAGCGTACTTCTGGAGCTTGCGCTCCAGGGTGGGGCGGCTGATTCCAAGGATCTGGCAGGTGCGACCCTTGTGCCCCTTGGTGACGGTCATCGCACGGGCGATGAGCTGGCGCTCGGCCTCTTCCAGAGTGGGAATCAGGCTGGCGTCGTCCTCGGCCGGGGCGGCGAACATGGCCCCGGCGGTGTGCGCGGAGGCCGCGCGGCCCGGCTCCGGCGAGGGGTGGGGGGACTCCAGGGCGGGCAGGTCGTCACCGCGCAGGACGTCACCGGGGGCCAGCACCACGGCGCGAATGAGCACGTTCTCCAATTCGCGCACGTTGCCGCGCCAGGGCAGGCGGGTGAGGCGCTCCATGACCTCGCCGGGCACGCGGGTGACGCGCTTGTGGACCTTCTCGTTGATGCGCTCGAGCAGGTGCTTCACCAGCGGGGGGATGTCCTCGCGCCGCTCGCGCAGCGGCGGAATCTGGAGGGTGATGACCTTGAGGCGCTGGTAGAGGTCCTCGCGGAAGCGGCCGGCCTCCACCTCCTCCACCAGGGCCCGGTGGGTGGCGGCGATGACGCGGGCGCGCAGCTTGATGCGCTTGACGCCGCCCACGCGCTCGAACTCGCGCTCCTGGAGCACGCGCAGGAGCTTGGCCTGGAGCATCAGCGACATGTCGCCAATCTCGTCCAGGAACACGGTGCCGTCCTCGGCCACCTCGAACTTGCCCGGCTTGCCCGCGGTCGCGCCGGTGAAGGCGCCCTTCTCGTGGCCGAATAGCTCGCTCTCCAGCAGCGTGTCGACGATGGCGGAGCAGTTGATGCCGATGAAGGGCCGCGGCTCGTCGTAGGAGTAGTTGTGGATGACGCGGGCGATGAGCTCCTTGCCGGTGCCGCTCTCGCCCGTAATCAGCACGGTGGCGTGGCTGCCGGTGACCTTTCCAATCTCCTTCACCAACTGCTGCATCAGCGGGCTGGTGCCCACGATGTCGCCCAGGCGGGCGGCGGCGTTCTCCCGGTGGACCTCGTCCGCGCGGCGCGACAGCTGGC
This sequence comes from Myxococcus sp. SDU36, assembly GCF_030168875.1. Taxonomy (NCBI): domain Bacteria; kingdom Pseudomonadati; phylum Myxococcota; class Myxococcia; order Myxococcales; family Myxococcaceae; genus Myxococcus; species Myxococcus sp. SDU36. The sequence continues at coordinate 3,896,132 of NZ_CP077414.1, read as the reverse complement.
GGTACTCCAGCGCGCGCTCCACCACCAGATCCAGGGCGGCCGGGTCCGGGAAGGGCTTGTGGATGTAGTCGAAGGCCCCGGCCTTCATGGCCCGGATGGTGGTCTCCATGTCGTGGTACGCGGTGACCAGGATGATGCGCGCGTCCCCGCACAGGCCCTTCATCTCCTCGATGATTTCCAGGCCCGTGCGGTCCGGGAGCATCATGTCGAGGATGACCACGCTGGGCATGGCCTCCTGGGCGGCGCGCAGCCCGGCCGCCGCGCTGGTGGCGGTGGACACCTGGTAGCGCGGCTGGCCGTCGTCCTCTATCTCCTCGAAGTGCATCTTCAGCGTTTCGAGGAGCGAGACGTCGTCGTCGACGATGAGAAGGGTCTCCATGGCGCTCTCAGGTGGCGAACGTCAGCGTCAGCACCACGCCCGGCTCGGCGCTGCCCCGGGCGGCCACGTCTCCCCCCACGCCCATCATCACCCGGCGCAGGGCGGCCAGGGACAGCCCGGCGCCCCGGGCCAGCCGGGAGCCGAAGGGCTCGAAGAGGGAGCCGTTCTCCTCCGGGGGCAGGGCGGCGGCGGGGTCGTGGAGGACCATCTTCACCTGGTGGGGACCGCTCCGGCGCAGGGCCACCTCCACCGGGCTGCCCTCCGCCTGGCCCATGGCGACGTTGAGCAGCACCTGGGCCAGCACGGGCCGCAGCCGCGTCGGGTCCACCCGGACGCGGGGCAGGTCGGGCTCCTCGTCCACGAGGACCTCCACGCGCCGCTCGGCCAGTTCGGGGGCCACCATCTCCGTGGCCTCCTGCACCACCCCCCGCAGCGGATGGGCGTCCAGCTTCGGGCTGGTGTCGCGGCCGTATTCGGACAGGAGCCAGAGCATGCGCTCCATGGTGCGAATCTCCCGGTTGGCGATGGTGAGCCGCCGCTTGTCCCTTTCATTGAGGCCGGTGTTCCGGGCCAGCGTCTGCACCGCCATCTTCACCGAGGAGAGGGGGTTGCGAATCTCGTGGCTGAGCGAGGAGGACAGCCGTGAAATCTGCACCGGGGGGGCGCCGTCCAGCACGGCGTTGAGGTCCAGCACGGTGGCGCTGGCCTCGCCGCCGTCCAGTCCCAGGGACAGCCGGAGGGGGGACGCGTCCTCGCCGCCGAGCTGGGCGGAGACGAACTCCACCGCGCGGCGGTCCTCGCGGGCGCGGGCGTCCAGCTCACGGGCGCGCCTGGGCGACACGCCGAGGACCTCATGGAGCGGCTGCTCCAACAGGGCCCCCACGGGGCGGCGCAGGATGCTGGAGAGGTCGCCTTCGGCGCGTGTCACCCGCAGGCTTGGAGTCCAGGCGAGCATCGCGGCTTGCAGGAGATGGGTGTTCATTTGATGGGCCTGAAACATACCGACTAAGGTTCCGCGCTGTCCCCATGTCATCTACGGCGCGTTTTCCTAAGAACCTTGTGGCCTGCCTCCTCTTCATGTCCGGGGGCACTGCGCTCGTCTACGAACTCGTCTGGTCCAAGTACCTCGGGAATGTCCTGGGGAACAGCGGCCAGGCGCATGCCGTGGTGCTCGCCACGTTCATGGGCGGGCAGGCGCTGGGGGCATTTGTTTTCGGGCGGACAGCCGACCGGGCCAGGAACCCCCTGGCGCTGTACGGCCTGCTGGAGCTGGGCGTGGGTCTGTACGCGTTCGCCTTCCCCTATGTGCTCGACGTGCTGGGGGCGCTGTGGCTGAGCGTGGCCCCCTCCGTGCCGGAGGGCTGGCGGCTGGGGCCCCGGCTGGTGGTCTCCGCCACGTCGCTGCTGATTCCCACGCTGCTGATGGGCGGCACGCTGCCGGCCCTGGTGCGGCACTTCGCCTCCAGCCTGTCGGGGGTGCGCTACGAGCTGGCGCGGCTGTACGCCGTCAACAGCCTGGGCGCGGCGGTGGGCGTGTTCATCGCCGGGACGAAGCTGGTGCCCGCCATCGGCCTGTCCTCGTCGGCGGGGCTGGCCGCGGGGCTCAACATCTTGCTGGCGCTGGCCGCGTTGGCGCTGGCCCGGCGCTTCCCACCCGCGCTGATGCCGGGACAGACGCCTCCTCCGGAAGCGGGCGAGGCGGAGGTGTCCTATCCGCGCGTGGCGGTGCGGGCGGCGCTCATCGGCGTGCTGCTGTCGGGCTTCACCTCCATGCTGTACCAGGTGACGTGGATCCGCCTGCTGTCCATCGTCCTGGGCGCGTCCACCTACGCCTTCACGCTCATCCTCACCGCGTTCATCATGGGCATCGGCCTGGGCAGCTTCTGGCTGATGACGCGCAAGGGACAGGTGGACTCGCTGCGCCTGTTCGGCCGGCTCCAGGTCGCGCTGGTGGCCAGCATCTGCGTGGCGCTGCCGCTCTACGTCCGGCTGCCGCACCTGTTCCGCAAGGCGCAGTGGATGATGACGCGCTCGCTGGACACCTGGCCGCTGTTCCAGGTGCTGACCTTCAGCTTCTGCTGCCTGGTGCTGCTGGTGCCCACCTTCTTCATGGGCGCGGCCTTCCCGGCGGCGGCGCGCGTGGCCACGGCCAAGGTGTCCGAGGTGGGGCGCCAGCTGGGCGGCGTCTACCTGTGGAACACGGTGGGCACGATTACCGGTTCGGCGCTGGGCGTGCTGGTGCTGATGCCGTGGTGGGGCATGGAGGGCAACTTCATCGCGGGCGTGGCGGCCAACCTGCTCGGCGCGGGGCTGGCCTTCCACGCGGCGCCGGGCCGGCCCGCGCAGCCGGCGCGCGCCTTGTGGCCGGTGGCCGCCACGGCGGTGCTGGCGCTGGGGGTGCTGGGCGGGATGAGCGGCTGGGCGGTGCGGTTGTCGGGTATCGCCTCCATCCGCTCCCATGAGAAGCCGCCGGAGAGCTACGCGAAGCTGGTGGCGGACACGGAGGCCATCATCCGCCCCATCTTCTACCAGGACGACACCTTCGCCACGGTGATGGTGGCGGACGCGCCGGTGGAGAACCTGCGCTTCATGAAGCTCAACGGGAAGATTGACGCGTCCAACGGCGGGGACGCGGAGACGCAGGTCGTGGCCGGCCACCTGGGCGCGCTCCTGCATCCACGCGAGCCGAAGACGGTGCTGCTGGTGGGCGCGGGCGCGGCCATCACCGCGGGCAGCGTGCTGGCGCACCCCGTGGAGCACCTGGACATGGTGGAGATTGCCCCGGCCGTCATCGACGCAGCGCGCCTGTTCAAGGCGGACAACCGCAACGCGGTGGACGACCCTCGCACGCACGTGCACGTGGACGACGCCAAGACGTTCATGGCGCTGTCTCCGCGCAAGTACGACCTGGTGGTGAGCGTGCCCTCCAACCCGTGGGTGGCGGGCGTGTCCGGCCTCTTCACGCGGGACTTCTTCCAGACGGTGGACCGGCACCTGGCGGACGACGGCGTGCTGGTGCAGTGGATTCACACCTACGAGAGCAACGAGGACCTCATCAAGCTGGTGGTCCGCACCCTGCGCGACACCTTCCCGCACGCCACCACGTGGCTGGGGCCGCATGACCTGGTGATGGTGGCCAGCCGCAAGCCCCTGGCCTTCGACGCGGCGCGCTTGGCCGAGCGCATGGGACATCCGGAGGTGCGCAAGGACTTGTCCCGCGTGGGCATCAACGACGTGTTCGCGCTGCTGTCCAAGCAGGTGCACAGCGAGGCCGGCCAGCTCGAGTTCGCCGGTGAGGGGCCCATCAACACCGACGACCACAACCTGCTGGAGTACGCGTCGCCCATCGCCTTCTTCGTGTCGAACCTGGACGTGCGGGTGCGGGACGAGCGGCGCGCGCCGGAAGGGGCGGACCGCCTCTTCGTGCACGACTACGTCCAGCAGCACCCGCCCACCGCGGAGCAGGCCGCCGGGCTGTACCGGAACATCGAGCGCTACCACGCGCCCAATGACCCCATGGTGCGCGGCGCGGCCGCCCAGTGGCGGCGGCTGGCCCCCGACAGCCCCGAGTCCGCCCTGGCCCTGGGCAAGGCGGCGCTGGCCCAGCAGGATTTGACGCTGGCCGCCTCGCTCCTGGAGCCCGAGGTGGCGCGGGGGGGCCGCGAGCCCGCCCTGGTGACGGCGTACCTGCGGCTCGTCACGGCGCGGACCTGGGCCTCGCGTACCCTGTGGACGCCTGTCGGTGCCCTGCACGACACCGTGGCCCTGGGGCGCGAGGTCGCCTCCCGCCACCCGGACGACGAACACCTGGCTCGGGCGCTGCGCTCGCTGTGCGAGGCGCTGCCCCGTTCGAGCTGCGAGGGCACCGCCCCGGCGCCCGTCGCCGCCCCTGGGGGCCCCTGAAATGGGGCCGTGGATCAGCAGAAACGGGCCAATCGCCTGGAATCACTGAGAATTCCTGGCATCCTCCCGATGACGGATGGAGGTGCAGGTGGGATCTGCCCTAGGGTACGAATCACCCAAGCAGCAGGGTGTCTTTTCCACCACTGCAATCCCCGGAGAGTTCCATGAAGGCGATCTCGAAGAAGCAGCAGCTCCGCAAGGCTCGTGGCCAGGGCATGACCGAGTACATCATCATCGTCGCCCTCATCGCGATCGCCGCCATCGGCGTGGTGACCCTGTTCGGCGACAACATCCGCAAGCTGTTCGGCGCCTCCGCCGACGCGCTGGCCGGTAACGCCGCCGTCGAGTCCGAGGCGACCGAGCGTCAGCGCAACCTCGAGAAGAAGACCATCAAGACGTTCGGCCAGAACAACGCGTACTGAGCCGTGTCCTTCCGGGGGGAGCCAAACCTGCTTCGCGCGGGTGGCTCCTCTCGGGCGGCCGAGGTCGAGGGCTGAGTCGTCAGCCCCGTGCCCGGCCGGAAGTGGCAGCACCCCCGCCCAGGGGGTTGACCCTCACGCGACGTGAGGCCCTACACCTCCTCATCACGAGGTGGAGATGGCCCTGACGGTGAGCCAGGTCGCCCGGCTGGCGAAAATCAGCATCCGCGCGCTGCACCATTACGACGAGCTGGGCCTGCTGTGTCCTTCGGACCGCAGCGAGGCCGGCTACCGGCTCTATTCGCAGGCGGACCTCCAGAAGCTCCAGCAGGTGCTCTTCTTCAAGGAGCTGGGCTTCCCGCTGGAGGACATCCGCCGCATCCTGGGCGACCCCACCTTCGACCTGCGCACCGCGCTGCGGATGCAGCGGCAGCTCCTGACGGAGCGGGCCGCCCGTCTGGACGCGCTGGTGCATGCCGTGGACTCAGCGCTGGACGCGCTAGAGAAGGGGACGCACGTGGACAAGGACGCGATGTTCGAGGCCTTCGGCGACTTCGACCCCTCGAAGTACGAGGAGGAGGCGAAGCAGCGCTGGGGGAACACGGAGGCCTACAAGGAGTCCGCCCGGAGGACGGCGCGCTACAAGAAGGAGGACTGGAAGCGCATCAAGGAGGAGGGGGACGCCCTCTTCCAGGCGCTGGCGGACCTGCTCGCGGCGGGCACCAGCGCCGGGTCAGCCGCGGCCCTGGACCTGGCCGAGGCGCACCGGCGATACCTGGGCAAGTGGTTCTACGCGTGCCCGCCCGCCATGCACCGAGGCCTGGGGGAGCTGTACGTGGCGGACTCGCGCTTCATGGAGAACATCGACAAGGTGCGCCCTGGCCTGTCGCTGTTCCTGCGGGACGCCTTCGCGGCGAACGCGGAGCGGCAGGGGGCCGCCGCCGCGCCCCGCGGCTAGCTGAAGCCCAGCCGCTTCAACATCACCGCGCGGATGGAGGGAATCCGGAAGCGGTAGATGAGGGCGTCCGCGAAGTAGTGCGCCAGCACGCACGCGAAGCCCAGGGACGTCATGACGCGAAGCAGGGGATGCGTCTCCGCCATGCCCATGTTGCTGCCCAGCGCGCCGCGCACCACGCCCTGCTGGAGCAGGCCGTGCACCGCGCCCAGCGCCAGCAGGGGCAGCATGGACGCAATCATCGCCGGGACGATGAACTTCCGCGGCAGCCGGGGCGCGTCACCCTCGCGCGGCTCCAGCATCCGCGCGGTGAGCATGTAGTACTCCAGGCCGTGCATGCCGGGCAGCATGACGTAGCCCCAGGTGGGCGCCACCAGCACCAGCCCGGTCGCCGTCGCCATGGCCAGGAGGTAGAGCACCTTGGGCCCGCTGACAGCCTCCGCGCGCAGCACGGCGCGGAACAGCAGCATGAAGTAGCCCAGCCACACCGCCAGCAGCACCCCCAGCGCCCCGTGCGGCAGCACGTGGCCCTGGCCCACGTCCAGGTACGCCGGCGCGTCGGGACCGGGGGCCTCCGGCACGAAGAAGATGCGCACCAGCAGCAGCGTGAGCAGCAGCGGGACGTACATCTGCTGCAGCTTGCGTTCCAGCGCCGACGCGCCGGGCAGGCCCGCCTTGCCCGCGCGCAGCCCGTGGAGGGACCAGAGGCCCCGGTGCTGGGACAGGGTGTGGTGCGTGCCGAAGACGTTGAAAATCACCGCCACGCCATACGTGTGCGCCGTGCGCTCCGCGTAGAAGGTGAAGAAGAGCACCGTGCCCACCGCGAGCATGGCCAGCGAGCCCGCCAGCACCTGCCGGGGCTGCCCCGGAGCGGACGTCAGCACGTCCCGGTGCACCGCGAAGAGCAGGAACGTGAGGATGACGTGGGTGGCGTTGCCGAGCAGGTTCTGCGCCGTCCAGGCTGAGAGGCGGTGCGCGCCCTCCGCGGCGCCCGGGGCCAGCCAGACGTTGGCGGCCGCCGTGCACAGGGCCAGGGCCAGGGGCAGGGCGACGATGAGGGCATCCGCCCGCGGCGAGAAGAGCCACAAGCCTCGGAAGGCCAGCGCCCCTCGCTGAGAGGGAGCCGTCACGGGAGACGGGGAGTTCACGGCGGGGCTCAGCGGCGTCATACCGTACGGACCCTAACATGCTCGCGGGTCGCCGCGCCGCTCGCGCCGCGCCGGGCCCGTGGTAGAACAGGGCTTTCATGGAAGGCCGCCTGCTTCTGAAAGACTGTGCCGTGTTCAGGGCGGACGGACGCGTCCGCCATGGCATGGCCGTGGTGGTGGAAGGCAACACCATCCGCCGCGTGGCTCCGGACGCCCAGGTGCCCGTGCTGCCCGGGGACTGGGAGGTCGCCTGTCACGGCCGGCTGGTGGCGCCGGGCCTGGTGGACTGCCACACGCACCTCGTCAACGGCCAGCTGCTGCCGCCCACGGGGCACTTCCTGATGCTGCCGCCCCGCGAGCGCCTGGACCGGCTCCGGAGCGTGGCGCGCCTCCTCACGAACGAGGACGTGGAGGCCCTCACCCGCTACGCGGCGGCCCGTGCCCTGCGCCACGGCGTCACCCTGGCGGTGGAGCACCTGTCCTGCCAGGACGTGGCCGGCGGGCTCGCCGCTCAGGCGCGCGCCGCGGAGGCGGTGGGCTTGCGGCTGGTGACGAGCCACTCCACCCACGGGCTGGACGGCGCGGCGCAGGCGCAGACGTGGCTGGACGCCAACGCGGACTTCACGCGCGCGCAGCGGGACCACCCGCTGGTCCGGGGCGCGCTCGGCTTCCATGCGTCATTCACGTGTGATGACGCGCTGCTGCGCCGCATCGCGGAGCTGAGCCGGGTGCTGGACGCGCCCACCGTCTTCCACCTCGCGGAGAGCGAGGACGACCTCTCCTCCACCTACGCGCAGCACGGCAAGCGCGTAGTTCCGCGGCTGGATGCGCTGGGGCTGCTCGGGCCGCGGGCCATCGCGGGTTATGCGCGCGTGCTGGACAGCGCGGAGGCGGAGCTGCTGGAGCAGAGCGGGGCCTTCGTGGCGCTGGCGGCCCGGGGCGTGCGCACGCTGGAGCGGGGCGCGGACCCCATGGACGCGGTGCTGTCGCGGGTCCACCTGCTGGGGCTCGGCACGGGGGGCCATGGCAGCCTCCAGGACGAGCTGCTCGCCGCGCTGGTGGGCGTGCTGCGCATCTCCCGTTCGGGACGGATGCCGGACGTGGATGGCGCGGTGGCGCACCTGCTGGTCAACGGCCCGGCGGAGCTGTGCACGCGGCTGTTCGGCCTGCCCTCCGGGAATGTGGAGGAGGGGTGCATCGCGGACCTCGTCGTCTATGACGTCGTGCCCACCGCGGACCCGGAGACGGGCTATTCGCCCTATCTGATAGGGCAGCTGGCGCATTCACCGGTGGGGTGGACCATCGTCAATGGTCGGGTCTGTGTGCGGGAGGGCCAGGTGCTGGGGTTTGACTACGTGGCGCTTTCCCGCGCGGCGACCCAGGCGCTGGAGCGTGTCTGGACGCGCGCGCGTCTGGGCAGTTGAGCGGCGGCATGAGCGCATTGCCTTCTTCCCTGGTGGAGACGCTGCGCGCCTCGCGCGGCCGGCGTGGTCCGCTGCTGGGCGACGCGCGGACCACGGCCTGGCGCGTGGTGAACGCCGAAGCGGACGGCGTGCCGGAGGTGACGGCGGATGTGTTGGGTGACGTGTACGTCATCAGCCTCTATCGGGACTTCACGCCGGCGGAGGAGGAGACGCTGCTCGACGCGGCCGTGGCCGCCTGGGCGCCGCGGAGCCTCTACCTCAAGCGGCGTCCCCGGGAGGCGCGGATCCTGGCCAACGTGGCGAAGGAGTCGCTCGCGCCCGAGGCTCCCGCCCGGGGCGACGCGGTGGAGTCCTTCACCGCGCTCGAGAACGGACTGAAGTTCCTCATTCGTCCGGCGCAGGGGCTGTCGGTGGGGCTGTACCTGGACATGCGGTACACGCGGGCGTGGCTGCTGTCGCAGGCGCGGGGCCTCACCGTGCTCAACCTCTTCTCATACACCTGTGCCTTTGGCGTCGTGGCCATGGCGGGCGGCGCGAAGCGGGCGCTCAACCTGGATGCGAGCCGGCGCGTGCTGGAGTGGGGCGAGGAGAACGCGCGCCTCAACGGGCAGACGGTGGACCGGTACGACTACGTGGCCGGCGACGTGTTTGACTGGCTGAAGCGGCTGGCGAAGAAGGGGGAGTCCTTCGACATCGTCATCTCGGATCCGCCGTCGTTCTCCACGACGCGCAGCGGCCGGTTCTCCGCGGCGCGGGACTACGCTCGGCTGGCCGAGGCCGCCGCGCGCGTGGTGAGTCCGGGCGGGCAGTTGGTGGCGTGCTGCAACCACGCCGGGCTGCCTGCTCGCCGCTTCGAGGCCATGGTGCTCGAAGGGGTTTCCCAGGCGGGACGGCAGGGGAAGGCGCTGGGCTCGCTCGGGCCTTCCGCGTTGGACTTCCCTCCGCCGCCCGGGCAGGAACCCGCGCTGAAGGTGCACCGGGTTCAGGTCCGGTAGCAGGCGTGCGAGCGTCGACGACGGCGGTCCGTCAGGGCTGGGCTGGACGGGGTGTGCGTCGCCCAAGTTTGTTGCCACTCCGCGGCTCGGCACAGGTAGGCTCGCCGGGCCATGCCTCCCGCCGCCCCGCAGCGCGACACCGGCCGCTTTGGAAAGTACCGCCTCATCGACCGCATCGCCGTGGGGGGCATGGCCGAAATCTTCCTCGCGTATCAGCAGCAGGATGACGGCCGCGAGTCCCCCGTCGTCATCAAGCGCATCCGCCCGCACCTGTCCAAGCACACGGCCTTCGTGAAGATGTTCCTCAACGAGGCCCGGCTCGCCGCGCAGCTCAACCATCCCAACGTCGTGCAGATTCACGACCTGGGAAAGATTGCCGACAGCTACTTCATCGCCATGGAGTACGTGTCCGGCCGGGACATGCGCCGCGTCGTCCCCAAGGCGGAGGCGCTGGGGATTCCCTTCCCGCTGGTGTACGCGGTGAAGATTGCCTCGTGCGTCTGCGCGGGCCTGCACCACGCGCACACCAAGGTGGACCTGTACGGCAACCCGCTCAACATCGTCCACCGGGACGTGTCACCGGAGAACATCGTCGTCGCCTTCGATGGCTCGGTGAAGATTCTGGACTTCGGCATCGCCAAGGCCGCCAACCAGATGGAGCAGACGCGCAACGGCGAAATCAAAGGCAAGCTCAGCTACATGAGCCCGGAGCAGTGTCTGGGCAAGCCGCTCGATTGCCGCAGCGACGTCTTCTCCCTGGGCGTGGTGCTCTACGAGTGGCTCACCGGCTTCAAGCTCTTCACCGGCGAGTCCGAGGCCGCGGTGATGCGCAGCATCACGGACGGGAAGATCTACGCGCCGTCGTACTTCCGCGAGGACCTGCCGGAGCGCCTGGAGAGCATCCTGATGCGGGCGCTGGAGCGCGACCGGGACAAGCGCTACCTGACGGCCGCGCAGATGCAGAAGGACCTGGACGCCTTCCTGGACGCGTACGACTTCACGCCCACGGCGCTGCACCTGTCCAACTTCATCAAGCAGCTCTTCGAGGAGGAGCTGGCCGCCGAGCAGCGCCGCCTGGCCGTGCGCGCCGCCGCCGCGCCCACGTCGGAGGAGGCCCTGGAGCTGTCGGAGGTGGCGGACGCGCTCGACACCGCGAAGGCCATGCCCGCTCCGGAGCCGGAGCCCCCGGCCCAAGATGGCCGCACCGAGCCACGCACCCTGGCCGTGCCGCTGAGCCCCGCCGTCTCGGAGGCGCTGGAGGCGGTGGCCCGCCGCAACAACGTGCCCGCGGGCCGCATGGTGGCCGAGCTGCTCGAGTCCTGGCTCAAGTACCGCTGACCCATGCCCCGGCTGAAGCTGACGCTCGAATACGAAGGAACGCGCTACGTGGGCTGGCAGGTGCAGCCCAACGGGCCCTCCATCCAGTCCGTGCTGGAGTCGGGACTGGAGCGGCTGTTGGGGGCGCGGGTGTCGGTGGCGTCGGCGGGGCGCACGGATGCGGGCGTGCATGCCTCCGGGCAGGTGGCCTGCTTCGACGCGCCCCGGGTGTTGCCGATGAAGGCCTACGTCATGGGGCTCAATGGCCTGCTGCCGCCCGACGTGGCCGTGGTGGACGCGGTGGAGGTGGCCGAGGACTTCGACCCGCGCCGCTGGTCCCGGGGCAAGCGCTACCGCTACCGCGTGAGCAACCGGCGCACGCGCTCGCCCCTGCGGCGGATGACGCACTGGGAAGTCTTCGCGCCGTTGGACGTGGAGGCCATGCGGCGGGCGGCCGCGCACCTGCTGGGGCGGCACGACTTCTCCGCCTTCAGGGCCGCGGACTGCCAGGCGAAGCACGCGGTGCGCGAGCTTCGGAGCCTGACGGTGGAGGGCGCTTCGGGGGACGCCGTGTCCTTCGTGGTGGAGGGCACCGCGTTCCTGAAGCACATGGTGCGAAACCTGGCGGGGACGCTGGTGGAGGTGGGGAAGGGCCGGCGGCCCGAGTCCTGGGTGGCGGAGGTGCTGGCCTCCAAGGAGCGCAAGCGCGCCGGGCCCACCGCTCCGCCCCAGGGGCTGGTGCTGGAGGCGGTCTTCTACGGGGACGGCCCGCCTGCCCGCACGTCGAGGGGAACGGCCGACTTGGAAGAGGATGAGGGCTGAAGTGGAGTAGGCTGCCTGCCCGTGAGCTCCAAGACGAGTGTCCTCGAACCGCTGCGCGTCCGTGTCCGTCGCTTCCAGTTCATCATGGGACTGGGGTTCATCGCGCTCATCGCGGGGTCGATTCTGAGCGTGGCGCTGACGCTCCGGCTGAGCGTGCGCATCCAGGCGGTGCCCGTGGGCGTGCTGCGGTTGGCGCTGGCGGTGCTGCTGGAGAATCTGTGGGTGCTCGGGGTGTTGCCGGTGCTGTGCTACGGCGCCGCGCGGGTGATGGAGTTGCGTCCGTGGACCACGGCGGGCGGCGCGGCGCTCACGGGCGCCGTCTTCCTGAACGCGATGGCCTTCATCCAGAGTGGCGTGTACGGGCTGTGGGCCGGGGATGTCGGCTCGCTGTTCAGTCTGGCGGCCTTCGCCGGAGGTGTCGTGCTCAGCGCGCGCGCGGTGATGATGGGCCGGGACGCCGCGGCACAGCAGTCGGTGAAAACCCAGGTCAAGGCAGAGGAGCGCAAGTCCGAGTACGACGAGTTCCTCCGCGCGGCGGAGCAGGGCGGGGCGCGGCTGGAGCAGCGCGAAGCCCAGTCCACCGCCGTGGCTGGAGGCGCGCTCACGGGCGCGGCCCACGCGGCGACGGCTGCCCCCGAGGTGGCTCAGGCGCCCGCTGGCGATGCGAACGCCGCTGCATCGCAGGCGCAGGACCCCGGTGGCTCGGAGCCCATCGCGGCGGAGGGGACCGGCGCGGCGCCAGCGCGGTCCGCTGGCGCTTCGGAGTCCGACATCAAGGTAGACAAGGCCCCCTCGGCCTGAGTCCGCGCGGGCGGAGGGCCTTCACGCTACTCGCCGGACTCGGCCTCGCGGACGACGAGCACGTCGCACTTCGCCTCACGAATGAGGTCCGTCGCGACGCTCCCGAGCAATGCGAACGCCACCCCGGAGCGCGCCCGGGTGCCCAGCGCCAGCAGGTCCGCGCCCTGGTCGTCCACGAACTCGAGGACGATGGAGCGTGAGCCGCCGTTCTCCATCACCAGGTGGTACGGGACGTCGACCGCGTCGAGCTCCTGCTGCAACGCCTTGAGCTTGCGCTCCGCGGACGCCTTGAACGTCTGCTGGTAGTGCTTGTGCTCCTTCGTCGTCAGCCCGGGGAACACCGCGTACTCCAGCGGCACGTCATACGCGTGCACCAGCGTCAGCTCGGCGCCGGGCGTCATCAGCGTGGGAACGAAGCTCGCCGCGCGCTTGGACGCCTCGTCCGCGTCCACGGCCACCACGGGCCGGAGGTAGGGCCCGGGGGCGCGCCGGTTGACGATGAGCACGGGCAACTCGCCACCGCGGATGACGTTCTCCGCCGTGGAGCCCAGGAACATGTTGCGCAGCGGCTTGTCGCCATGCCGGCCCAGGATGATGAGCTCCGCGCCAAAGGCACGGGCCCGCCGCAGGATGGCCTCCACGGGCTTTCCTCGAGCGATGCGCGTCTCGACGGTGGCCGAGCGACCCTCGGCACGCAGCACCTTGCGCAGCCGCTCGGCGACCCGCTCCAGCTCGCGCGCGGTGGCCTGGAGCGCTCGGGTGCCCAGCTCCGCGGGCATGCGGCTGGGGAGGGCGTGTGTCACCAGCACCTTCGCGCCGTCCGCGAGTGGCAGGTGTCCAGCCCTGCCCACCGCGTGGGTGCTCGCCTCCGAGAAATCAGTGGCGAGCAGCACTCTGCAAAGTCGCCGCGGGAACGCCTGCTTTCGTGGTTTCACCCACGAGAATCTAGCAGGTTGTCTCGTGCCGACGGAACGCGCCGCGTTCTCCTGGGACGCAGCGGTGGAGGCCCCTCCGAGGATGTTGCCCAGGTGACCCCGCTACGACAACCAGGGCATCGACAGCCTGATGCTGGCGTACGCCGCCTCCGAATCCCCGCCCACGCTCATCATCTCCGACGTGAGCACGCAGAGCCCCGGATGTACGACGCCCCGGAGAACCCGACGAAGCGCGGCTGGGTGACGCTGAAGGGTGTCTCGTGGATGGCGTACGGGCTGTTCGCGTTGACGCTGGCCTCCCGCGGCCATCCTCGCGTGGCGCGGCTTTGAGACGGCCAGCCAGGGAAGGTGGGCGCCTCGCGACTCCTTCCTGTACCTCATCCCTGGCGTGCTGACCGCGGCGGTCGCCACGTCGCGGGTCTGGGCGCGGGCACGGCTCAACGACGTCATGGCGCTGCTGGACGACAGCCAGTTCACCGCCGTGGAGTCCGCGGGCGCGGCGACCCTCTACGAGCGGCTGCGCCAGCAGTGGGTGGTGCTCAACCAGGAGCGTGCCCAGCCCCAGGTCCAGCAGCCCGTGGCCGCCTGAGGTCCCCGCGGCGTGGGCGAGCCCGGGTGAATCAGGCGCTCGCGGCGCTCGCGGGCGCCCCCTCGTCCTCCGGGACGTGGCTCTCGGCGGCGTCCGCGGCGGCGATGCGGTCATCCAGCTCCCCGGTCAGCCGCTCGAAGGCTTCCTTGCCAATGGTGGCGGACTGGTAGGCCTTGAGCAGCGAGGCCTTCTCCACCATCAGGACGCGGCGGATGGCCTCCTGGTGCTCCTCTTCGTGGAAGCGCGTCGACTGCTGCTTGAGCGCGGCCAGCTCCTTCTCCGCGATGGACTCCTTCTCCTGGTAGTCCTTCTCCAATCGCGCCGCGACGTCTCCCGGAATCTCCCGGGTGCGGCGCATGCCCTCCAGCGCGGCCAGCGCCGCGTGAATGGTGCCCAGGCGGCCTCGGGCCAGCTCGTACTGCTCCTGGAACTCGTCCTTGAGGCCGGTGATGCGCAGCTTGCGCAGCAGCGGCGCCATGGTGAGGCCCTGGAAGATGATGGAGAGCACCACCACGCCGAACGTCATGTTCACCAGCAACTCGCGGTGGGCGAAGCTGGCGGGGAGGCCGAGCACCAGCACCATGGAGATGGCGCCGCGCAGTCCGCTCCAGGTGAGCACCGCGCTCCAGGCCCAGGGAATCCGCTCGGAGGAGAAGCGCAGCAGGGCGGACACGCCGTACACGACGAGCGCCCGGGCGACCATCACCACCACGTAGGCCACGAGGATGGGCTTCCATGACGCCAGCAGCGACTCGATGTTCACCTCCAGCCCGATGAGGAGAAACACCACGGAGTTGAGCGCGAAGGCCAGGTACTCCCAGAAGCTCGCCACCGCGATGCGGGTGGCCGGGCTCATGCCCTGGTTCGAGGCCCAGTTCCCGCACAGCATGCCGGCCACCACCGTCGCGATGACGCCCGAGTAGTGGAAGTGCTCGGCCACCACGAACGAGCCATAGGCCGCGATGACGGTGAGGGTGATTTCCACCATCGCGTCGTCCACGCGCTTGATGACCTGCGAGGCGGCGAAGCCCACCACGCTGCCCACCAGCACGCCCATGCCGAAGACCTTGATGAAGGTGACCAGGGCGCCGCCCACCGTGAAATGGGTGCCGGTGGTCGTCGCCACGATGAGCGTGAAGAGCACGACCGCCGCGCCGTCGTTCAGCAGGCTCTCTCCTTCCACCAGAAGGAGCAGCCGCTTGGGCGCGCCCAGGGATTTGAAGAGCGCGACCACCGCGATGGGGTCGGTGGCCACGATGACGGAGGCGAACACCAACGCGGACAGCATCCCGAAGCCCTCGACGAAGTGCAGCCCCTCCACCACGCCGATGAGGAAGAACGCCGTCAGGCCCGTGGCGGCCACGAGCCCGGGGATGGCCATGGCGTGGATGGCCAGCTTGTTCTTCCAGAACTTGCGGAACTCGACGTGGAAGGCCGCTTCGAAGAGCAGCCCCGGCAGGATGACGGCGAAGAGCAGCTCCTTCGTGAGGTGCGGCGGCTCGAACGCCTTGAACGCGCCCAACAGCACACCCGCGACGACGAGCGCGACCGTATAGGGGAATTTGAAGTACCGCGCGGCGATGGCCACGGCGGTCGCGATGGCGAAAATCAGTACGAAAGCCAACTCGAAGTGCATCGTCCCTTACCCGTCTGAATCAAGGCGCCGGACCATAGCGCAGGTGCGCTGAGCAGGGCCGGGTGCCGCTCTCGCGGAAGGCATTGCGAAACGCCAGGGTGAGGTGAAATGCAAGGCGGCATGGCCCTCGCCTGGCTGCTCTTGCCTTCCCGCGTGACGCTTCCCAGCTTTGAGCCATGTCCAGACACCCCCGCTCCAAGGGAGGACGGCTGAGCGCGGGTCTCAAGCTCATCGGGCCGCTCTGCGTCTCCGTCGGTCTGCTCGTGGGGCTGCGGCTGTTGGGGCCGCAGTATCTGGATCAACAGACGCTGTCAGGCTGGCTGCGACCCCTGGGCGCGCTGGCGCCCCTGGCCTTCATCCTGCTCCTCGCGGTGCGCCCGGTGACGCTGCTGCCCGGACAGCTCTTCACGGCGGTGGGCGGCATCCTCTTCGGCATGGCCGCGGGCACGGCCTATGCGCTCGTCGGGGCGCTGCTGGCCACGGGCCTCATCCACTGCCTGGCGCGCGGGCTGGGCCGCAAGCCCATGCGGCGGCTGGCGGGGGACAAGCACCCGCTGTTCCAGCGCGCGGCGCGCGAGCACGGCTTCCAGTTGGGCTTCCTGGCCTGCGTCAACTCGGTGGTTCCGGCGGATGTGATGCTGGCGACGGCGTCCGCGTCAGGCGCCCGCTACGTCCCCCTGGCGCAGGGCGCCGTGGTGGGCACCCTCCCCGGGACGCTGCTGACGGCGCTCTTCGGCAGCTCGCTGGGGCAGGGGAAGACGTGGATGACGGCCGTGTCCGCCACCGGCATGGGGGTGAGCCTGCTGCTGGGGCTCGTCCTGGGACGCAAGCTGATGCGGGAGCTGCTCGCGAAGGAGGCGCCCCTCGCGAGCGGCGAGCCCGGGCGCGTGCGCCCAGGCCCGGGGGACGCGCGGCCTACGGGTAGCAGGCGGCCTGGCGCAGCGCCGTGTCTTCCGGCAGCCCCAGCGCGACGTTGAAGTTCTGCACCGCCTGGCCGGCCATGCCCTTCACCAGGTTGTCGAGCGCCGCCATGACGGCCACCGAGCGGCCCTTGGTGGCCACCGCGATGTCGCAGAAGTTGCTGCCGGCCACCGCGGCGACGCGCGGCGTGCCCTCGACGATGCGCACGAACCTGGAGCCCTCGTAGTAGCGGCGGTACTTCTCCATCAGCGACGCCGTCACCACCGCGCCGCCGTGCTCGGGCCACTCGAACTGCACGGTGGCGAAGATGCCGCGCACCATGGGCGCCGAGTGCGGCACGAAGGCCAGCCGGTGCCGCTGCGCGCCGTGGGCCACCAGCATGACCTCCACCTCGGCCTCGTGCTGGTGCTCCAGCGGCTTGTACGCGCGGAAGTCGTGCGCGCGCGTCGGGTGGTGCGTGCCCTCACCGGGCAGCGAGCCGGAGCCGGACGAGCCCGTGACGCCGGACACCGCGAGCAGCCCCAGGCCCGGCGTGGAGGCGATGGGCAACAGCGCCAACTGCACCGCCGTGGCGAAGCAGCCCGGGTTGGCGATGCGCTTCGCCGTCTTCACCGCGTCGCGCTTCCACTCGGTGAGGCCGTAGGTGAAGGTGCCCAGCAGCTCGGGGGACGGGTGGGGCCGGCCGTAGGCGCCCGCGTAGCGGCCCGGGTGGTCCAGGCGGAAGTCGGAGGACAGGTCCACCAGCAGCAGGCGCTCGGCGATGCCGACCTCCGCCCACTGCTTCTCCAGGCCCGCGAACTGCCGGGCCAGGTCGCCGTGGCCCAGCGCGCTGAAGACGACGGGCTGCTGGCAGTCCGCCAGCCACTTCCAGTCGGGCTCGCCCTCGAAGCGGCCCTCCACCAGCCCGCGCAGGTGCGGGTGGACCTTGTGGATGGGCTCGCCGGCGTGGTGCCGCGACACCGCGCGGATGCTGCCCACCGCCGGGTGGCCGGAGAGGATGCGCAAGAGCTCGCCGCCGCCAAAGCCGGAGGCGCCCAGGATGTAGATGTTGACCTGCGTCATGACTTCCTCCCCGCGCCCAGCTTGGGGGCGAGCTTTTCCAGGATGAGTCCGCCCAGCGCCGCCGCGTCCGCGCGAGCGTTGCGGGCGGGGATGCCCACCACCTGCTCCACGAAGCGCACGCCCACGGCGTTGTCCGTGGCCGGCCCGGCCACCACGTCCACTTCGATGCCGTACGTCTCGCGCATGTGGCGCACGCCGCCGGACGCGCCCACCGGGTCGTTGGCGCACAGCACCCACGCGCCCGCCAGGCTCTTGAGCTCCGGGTCCGCCAGGATGCCCTGCACGCCGTACTCACCCATGATGCCGTCGCCCGTCTCCGCGACGATGACGTCCACGTTCTCCGCCGCCAGCTCGGAGAAGAGCACCCGCGCCACGCGCGCGCCCGTGCGGGGGCCCGTGCAGACGATGCCCGCGTCCGTGAAGTCCATCACCACGTCCGCGCCGGAGTCCTGCATGCTCAGCGTGTCGCGCATCAGCGACACCCCCGTCAGCTTGGCGCCGCCCACGCGGAAGCCCGCCTGCGCGAGCTTGCGCACCATGGCCGCCGCGGCGAACGTCTTGCCCGCGTTCATGCAGGTGCCCACCACGTAGACGACGGGGCACTTCACCGGCGCCGTCGTGCCCTTCAGCGCGCCGGAGGACACGTGCGCCGGCTGCCCGGTGCGCGACATCAGCTCCGGGAACTCCAGCACCTGGCCCAGCACCTCCGCCTCGAAGGGCAGGCCCACGCCGTGGTTGTGCGACGTGCACTTGCCGATGACGCCGCCCATGTTGAGCACGTGCAGCCGCTCGCCCACGGTGACGGACGTGGGCACCACGCCCTCGTAGCCGTGCAGCGCGTTGCGGTGGCCCAGCGCGCCCACGACGATGTCCCCGGCGTGCAGCGTCACCAGGCGCCCGTGCACGTCCTCGAGCTGGTTGTACGAGCTCTTCTCTCCGTGGATGCGCACGGCCACCACCGCGCCCTCCTCGGCCTTCACCTCGGGCGCGAGGTGGACCGTCCTGCCCAGGCCGAGGTTGCGGGTGACACTGCCCACCTTGTCGACGAAAACCTTCATGGCACCCTCACTTCGCCCGATGCGAGAGCATCTGCGCGACGCCGTACAGCTTGGCGAAGCCCGCCGCTTCCGAGCCGTTCCACAACACGTTGGCCTCTCCGTACGTCGCCACCTTCGCATCCATCAGCGAGTGCGGCGAACGCACGCCCTCCACCACCTGCGTGCGCGGGTGCAGCACCAGCCGCACTTCGCCCGTCACGCGCTCCTGCGACGAGGTGAGGAACGCCTCCAGGTCCTTCACCAGCGGGTCGAAGAAGTGGCCCTCGTGCAGCAGCGAGCCGTAGAGGTTGCCCATCGACTCCTTCCAGAAGAGCTGCTTGCCGGAGAGCACCAGCTTCTCCAGCTCGCGGTGCGCGGTGACGAGCAGGTGCGCCGCCGGCGCCTCGAAGCCCACGCGGCCCTTGATGCCCAGAATCGTGTCACCCAGGTGCACGCCCCGACCGATGCCGTAGGTGCGCCCCAGCGCGTTGAGCGCCTCCACCAGCTTCACGGGGCCCAGCTGCTCGCCGTCCAGCGCCACCGGGACGCCCTTCTCGAAGGAGACCGTGAGGGGACGGGGCTTCAAGTCCTGGGGCAGCTCGCCGCCGGGGAAGGCCGCCTCGGGCAGCGCCTTCCAGGAGTCCAGCGTCTCGCTGCCGCCCACGGAGGTGCCCCACATGCCCTCGTTGACGGAGTAGGCGCCCAGCTTCGGCGGCATGTGGACGCCGCGCTCGGCCAGGTAGGACAGCTCCTGCTGCCGGCTCAGGGCCAGCGTGCGGATGGGCGTGAGCAGCTCCAGCTCCGGCGCCAGCGAGCGGAAGGCCACGTCGAAGCGCACCTGGTCATTGCCCGCACCCGTGCTGCCGTGCGCCAGCGCCTGGGTGCCCTTCTCGCGCGCCACGCGGACCACCTCCACCGCCTGGCAGGCCCGCTCCGCGGACACGCTCAGGGGGTAGACCTGGCCGCGCAGCACGTTGCCCGCGATGAGGTAGCGCAGGTAGCCCTGGAAGAGCGTCTCGCGCGCGTCCACCGTCACGTGCTCCACCGCGCCCAGCTGCCTGGACAGCGCGGCGATGCGCTCCAGTTGCTCGGGCGGGAAGCCGCCGGTGTCCACCGTGACGGTGGTGACGTCATAGCCCTGCTCGCGCAGGTAGACGGTGCAGAAAGCGGTATCGAGTCCGCCGGAGAAGGCCAGCACCACGTTCTTCTTGTTGCTCATGATTCGCTCCTCACGGGGATGCCGTTCAAACCGTCCAGACGCGCCCGGCGGCGTCGGCCACCGAGCGGTGCGTCTCATCGAGCCAGGCGCGCGAGGCGGCCAGCTCTTCCCGGGCCTGGGGCAGGCCCAGGTTGCCGGCGCCACCCAGGTGGGTGGCCGTCAGGGCGCCGCGGTCTGGATGGAACGTTCCTTCCACCAGCTCGCGGCCCACCTGCTTGTAGGCGTCACGGAAGGCCTGTCCCTGGGCCACCAGCGCATAGGCGTGGTGCGCCGCGTACAGCGTGTCGTCGCTGGCGCGCGCCGCCGCGTCCGCCTTCACCTGGAGCGCCGGCACCAGCCGGGTGAGCACGTCCAGCAGCGCCTTCGTGGAGTCCAGCGCCGTCAGGGTGGGGGACTTCAGCAACTGGAAGTCGCGGTGGTAGCTGGAGGGCAGTCCGCCCGCGACGGCCTCCACCTGATGCGCCAGCCCGCGCAGCTCGC
Source organism: Myxococcus sp. SDU36 (assembly GCF_030168875.1). Classification (NCBI taxonomy): domain Bacteria; kingdom Pseudomonadati; phylum Myxococcota; class Myxococcia; order Myxococcales; family Myxococcaceae; genus Myxococcus; species Myxococcus sp. SDU36. The sequence goes on along the minus strand of NZ_CP077414.1, from coordinate 3,876,090 downwards.
GGCAGCGGCCCCGGGCCAGCTCCACCACGTCCGGGTTCTTCTTCTGCGGCATGATGGACGAGCCCGTGGTGTACGCGTCCGGCAGCCCGAGGAAGCCGAACTCGTCCATGCTGTAGAGCTGCACGTCCCACAGCCACTTCTCCAGCGTGCCCGCCACCGAGCAGGCCCAGCCCAGCACCGCGGACTCATGACGGCCGCGTCCGTTCTGCACGTCGATGGGGCTGCGCTGCACGCGCGAGAAACCGAGCAGCGCGGCCACGTACTCCCGGTCGATGGGCAGCGGCACGCCGAAGCCCGCCGCCGCGCCCAGCGGGCAGCGGTCCAGCCGAGCCCACACGCCGCGCAGGGCCTCCAGCTCCTCCAGCAACCCCTCCGCGAAGGCCATGCCCCACAGGCCGAAGGTGGACGGCATGGCGCGGCGCAGGTGCGTGTAGCCCGGCAGCGCCACGCCCTGGTGCGCCTGCGCGAAGTCCAGGAAGGCCCCCGTCAGCTCCGCCGCCCGCGCGCCCAGCGTGAGCACCTCCTCGCGCAGCAGCAGGCGCAGGGCCAGCTGCACCTGGTCGTTGCGAGAGCGCCCCAGGTGGATGCGCTTGCCCGGCTCGCCCACGCGCTCCACCAGCGCCGCCTCCAGCGCGGTGTGGCCGTCCTCCTGCTCGGGGCGGATGACGAACGCGCCCGCGCGGGCCTCGTCGTGCAGCGCCTTGAGCGCCGTCACCAGGGCCTGGGCCTCCGCGTCCTTCAGCAGGCCCACGCGCGCCAGCATCCGCGCGTGCGCGGCCGAGCCGAGCGCGTCATGCGGCGCCAGCGCCAGGTCCACCACCGGATCATTGCCCACCGTGAAGCGGTGGATGGCCGCGTCCAGGGGAAGGCCCTTGCCCCACAGCGTGTCAGCCACGCGCCACCTCCTCGAAGTAACCCCGAACCAGTCGCGTGTAGAAGGCGGCGCCGGCGTCCAGCTCCGCCCGGGTGATGAACTCGTCCGCCAGGTGGCTGCGCAGCGTGTCACCAGGGCCCACCTTCACCGCGGGGACATCCCCCAGGAAGGCCCAGTCCGACGCCGTGCTGGAGCCCACCGGCTGCGCGCCCGACGCGGCCACCGCCGCGCGGACGATGGGCTGCTCCGCCGCCGTCGCCTTCGGCAGGTAGCGCTCCGAATGGACCTTCACCTCGCTCTTCAGCGCGCCCGCCACCTGCCGGGCCACCAGCGCGTGCTCCATGCCCGGCGTGGTGCGCAGGTCCACGAAGAACTCGCACACGTCGGGCACCTGGTTGCGCGCCAGCCCCCCCGACACCTGCGTCACCTGCGCCCGGGCCTCGCCCAGGAGCGGGTGGGGCGGAAAGCGCAGCTCGGCCAGCACCGCGATGTCCGTGGCCGCCAGGTGGATGGCGTTGGCGGCCTTCGTGGCGTGCGCGTGCGCGACGTGCGCGCTCTTGCCGTGCGCCGTGCAGCGAAGCAGCAGCATGCCGCGCTGGGCGGTGCAGGGCTTGAGGCTGGTGGGCTCGCCGACGATGGCGGCGTCCAGCGGACCCAGCCTTGGCAGCAGCGTCCCCAGTCCCTGGCCTCCCGTCTCTTCCTCCGCGGTGAACGCGAACACGACTTCAGCGCCCGTGGGCGCGCCTTCGGCGAGCAGCGCCTTCGCGGCGAGCAGCAGCCCCGTCACGCAGCCCTTGGCGTCGTTGCTGCCCAGGCCGTACAGGCGGTCCTCGCGCCACACGGGCGCGTGGGGCTCGTACGTCCACCCGGCGCACGGCTTCACCGTGTCCAGGTGTGAGTTGACGAGCAGCCGGCGCGGCCCGCTCCCCACGGAGAACCACACGTTGTGGCCCTGCCGCTGGACGCGCGCGCCCCAGCCCTCCGCCCACCCGGACACGGTGTCCGCGATGCGGCCCTCGTCACCCGACACGCTGGGGATGGCCACCAGCACCTGGAGCAGCTCCGCCGCCGTCATCCCACCGACCCCGCGGGCTTCTGGGCGTTCTCACGCACGACCATGGTGCCGCTGCCCTCGTTGGTGAAGACCTCCTCCAGGAGCGCGTTGGGCTGCACGCCGCTGACCAGGTGCACGCTGCCCACGCCGCCCACGAGCGCGTGGCGGATGGCGTGCGCCTTGGGCTTCATGCCGCCCGCGATGGCGCCGGTGCGCTCCATGGTGCCCAGGTCCGTGAGGTTGGCCAGCGTGACGAGCGACGACGGGTCGCTCACGTTGCGCAGCAGGCCCGGCACCTGGACCAGGAAGAAGAGCTTCTCGGCGGACAGCGCCACCGCCAGCGCCGCGGCCACGGTGTCCGCGTTGGTGTTGTACACGGCACCGTCCGCGCCACCCGAGAGGGGCGCGATGACGGGCACGTAGTCGGCCGAGCGCAGGTGCTCCACCACGCGGGTGTCCACCTGCTCGATGTCGCCTACCAGGCCGTAATCCACCAGCTTGCCCTCGGTGGCCCCGGCCTCCGTCACCATGACGGGCGGGCGCTTGCGCGCCTTGATGAGGCCCGCGTCCACGCCGCTCAGGCCCACCGCGGGCACGCCCGCCGCCTGGAGGTCCGCCAGCAGGTCCGTGTGCAGCTTGCCCGCGAGCACCATCTTCGCCGCGTCCAGCACGGGCGCGGAGGTGACGCGGCGGCCGGCCACCTTCTCCACCGGCAGGTGGAGTGCGTCACACAGCGCGTCCAGCTCCGGTCCGCCGCCGTGCACCACGACGGGGCGGATGGAGAAGGTCCACAGCAGGGCAATCTGCTCGCAAGCGGCGCGGCGCAGACGCGGGTCGCTCAGCATGGCGCCGCCGAGCTTCACCACGAACGTCTTGCGGCGGAACTGCTGCACGTACTTCGCCGCGTTGCGAAGGGCGGAATAGGGGTCGGGCGAAAGGGGCACGTGAGACCTCGAAGTCAGGAAAGGAAGTATGCGGAGGGACCGCTCAGCGCGAACGCAGCCAGTGCAGCAGCGCCCGCTGGACGTGGTAGCGGTTGCCGGCCTCGTCCACGACGCGGCTGCTCGGATGGTCCAGGACCTCATCGGCTACTTCCACGTTCCGGCGCACGGGCAGGCAGTGGAGGAAGGCCGCGTCCTTCTGCGCGCGCGACATCGTCAGGCGGGTGGGCATCCAACCGGAGTAGGACGCGAGCAGCGCGTTGACGTCGTTGGGTGAAAACGCCGCCGCGGCCGTGGGGCCCCACGACTTGGCGTAGACGGCGCGGCTGCCGGCCAGGGCCTCGTCCTGGTCGTGCGTATAGGTGACGCTGCCGCCCGTGGCCCTGGCGTAGGCCTCCGCCTCGGCGCGGACGGCCGGATGCAGGTCGAACCCAGGAGGGTGGGCCACGCGAACCTCACAGCCCGCCGCCGCCGCGCTCAGCAGGAAGGAGTTGGGCACGGCCTTGGGCAGCGGCTTGATGTGCGGCGCCCACGTCAGCGTCACCGGCAGCTTCTTCGTGCCGCCGAACGTCTCGCGCAGCGTCAGCAGGTCCGCCAGGCCCTGGCAGGGGTGCTCGCGCGCGGACTCCATGCTCACCACCGGCACGGTGGCCCACTGGCGGAACGCGTTGATGACGGGGTCCACCTCGTCCTCCTCGTCACCGCCACCCTGAGAGAAGGTGCGCACGCCCAGCACGTCCACGAAGCGCGACAGGACGGGCGCGGCCTCCTTGAGGTGCTCGGCCCGGTCCGCGTTCATCACCGCGCCTTCGCGGTGCTCCAGCTTCCAGACGCCCGCGCCCACGTCCAGGATGATGGCGTTGCCACCGCCGCGCAGCATGACGGCCTCGAACGAGGTGCGCGTGCGCAGCGACGGGTTGAAGAACACCATCCCCAGCAGCGTGTTGGCGAAGAGCGCGTGCTCCGGGCCCTTCTGCTTCCACGCCGCCGCCTGCGCGAGCACCGCCTCCACGCCTTCGGGCCCCAGATCCTTGATGTGCGTGACGTGCTTCATGGGCCTGTCCTCCCCGGCAGCGGCTGCCTGCATATTCGCGATGAATATGCGTGAAAATGCGTGCATTGCCGCGAAAAGGCGGCGGATATTATGCAGAAAGACGCGCCGCGCAAGCGTAATATTCGCAACAAGCACATGCATGTTCTTGCATGAATATTCACGGGGATGCATGTTGGTGGGAATGAACCTGGACGAGGCCATCCTGCGGCTCATCACCGAGCGGGAGATCGGCGATCAGGCCGTGCTGCAGCAGCTCCTGGAGGCGGAGGGCCAGGCGCCGAGCCAGTCGACGCTGTCGCGGCGGCTGAAGAAGCTGGGCGTGTTGAAGGTGGGCGGGCGCTATCAGCGCGCGCCGGCCCCGCCCGCGGTGATGCCGGAGCGGCCCCGCGTCACCATCCTGGAGGCGCCGCCCAATCTGCTGGTGATTCGGACGTCGCCGGGGTTCGCGCCGGTGCTCGCGCTGGCGTTGGACAAGGAGCGGGAGCTGCCGGGGCTCGCGGGGACGGTGGCGGGGGATGACACCATCTTCGTCGCGGTGACGGACCCGGCGCTGCTGCGCGACGTTCGCGCGGCGGTGGAGCGGCTGCTGTCGCTGGGGCCGTGAGGGGCGCGCCACGGCCCGACGTCAGCGGGTGAACGCCTCACGCTGTAGGCCTCTGTCGTTTCCCAACCCCTCCGGTCAGGGGAAACGTTGCGCCGTGGAGGGTATCTGCCCCAGTTTTCCAAGTTTTCTCGTTGAGAGCGTAGTTTCTGTGGGGGCGGCGGACCCGTCTGGCCTGGAGGTGAATGTGGGCATGTCGGAGCTGACAGAGCTACTGGACCACGCGCGCAAGGGCGAGCAGGGCGCGCGGGATGCGTTGATGGCGGCGGCCTACCAGGAGCTGCGGGACATGGCTCAACGGGCCATGTCCGACGGGGCCTCGACGCCGTCACTCCAACCCGCCGGGTTGGTGAAGGAGGCTTGGCTGCGCCTGTTCAGCGCGGGGGCCCCGCTGGAGGCGCGGCGTCACTTCTTCAGCGCCGCGGCGCAGGCCATGCGGCGGGTGATGGTGGACCGGGCGCGGCTGCGCCGGGCGCAGGTCCGCGAGGCCCGGCTGGAGCGGGTGAGCCTGGGGGACGTGGAAGCGGATGTCCCAGCGGGCTTGAGCATGGAGGTGCTGGAGCTGGACCGGGCGCTCTCGGAGCTGGACACGTTCCAGCCGCGGCTCGCGCGCATGCTGGAGCTGCGCTACTTCGTGGGCCTGGACCTGCTGGACACCGCCGCGGTGCTGGGCGTGTCACCCGTCACCGTGAAGCGTGACTGGGCCTACGTCCGGGAGTGGCTGCTGACGCGGCTGGGCAACTGACGGCCCGCGCGTCCACGCGGGCCGGGTTGTCATGAGGGGGCGTCGGGCTCAGCGCTTGCGGCGGGCCCGGCCCAGCAGCGCCAGCGCCGCCAGCCCCAGGGCCTGGACGCCCGCGCCGCCGCCGCTGCAACCACAGCCGCTGGGCGCGTCGCCCTTGTCCTCCGTCGGAGGCGGCGTGGGGGAGACCTGCAGCGACACGCTCCGCTCCGCCGTCTGGTTCGCCGAGTCCGTCACCCGCACCGTCAGCGGGAAGGTGCCGCTGGCGGTCGGAATCCCGCTGAGCACGTAGGCGCCGTCGCGCTGCTGAAGCGTCAGGCCGCCGGGCACGGTGCCGCCGCCCAGGCTCCACGTATACGGCGCCCGGCCGCCCTGGACGGTGAAGCGCGCCTCATACGCGGTGCCCTGGGTCGCGGACGCGAGCGCGTCGCTGGAGATGCTCAGCGTGCCCACCACGTCCACGCTGTACGTGCGCGCCGCCACACCGCCGCGCGCGTCGCGGACCCGGACGGTGACGGCGGTGCTGCCGGACTGCGCGGGCGTGCCGGTGAAGGTACCCGTCGCGGGAGTGAACGTCAGTCCCGAGGGCAGCGTGCCCTCCAGCTCGAACGTCAGGGTGCCCGAGCCGCGCGTGCTCAGCGCCACGTTGGCGGCCGTGCCCAGCCGGAACGGGGGCAGCGTCTCCGTGAGGAGCTCCGGCAGCGGCCAGGGGCGGCGCGTGGCCACCAGCAGGCGCTGCCGGCTCACCGCGACCACCGACGTCTCACCCGTGGCGAAGGCCGTGGACGCATAGTTGCCGCCCGCGCCCGTCGGGTGCGCCGTCCACTCCTTGCCATCCGCCGACACCTGCAGCTCGAACGAGGGCAGCTCCTGCACGCTCTGCGGGTCGACGGACGTCCAGCTGACGACGAAGCTCTGGTCCACGAACGCCACCACCGGCGTGAACGACGGCGCGTTGACGGGGTAATAGAGGTTCTCCACGTACGTCCAGGTGCTCCCGAGGTCCTCGGAGAGGAAGAAGCCGAACCTCGGCTCCTCCGCCTTGAGCGCCAGGCCCGGCGGAGGCGTCTGGTCAGGCTGAACGAAGGCGAGGAAGCGGCCGTTGCCGGCGGTGAGCTGGGCGATGGTGAGCCCGGACAGCGTGGCGGGCTGGAACACCTCCCAGGCGCCGCCAGCGGCCTGGGGCCGCACGAGGACGGGGAGCTGGGAGGGCGCGCCCGCCATCGGGTGGGCCACGGCGAGGAAGCTGCCCTGGCCGGGCACCAGCGTCACGACGTCATAGGCGCGGTCGATGCTCTCATCGGTCCAGCTCACGCCGTCCGTGGAGCTGGCGATGAGGCCCGCGGTGCCCACCGCGACCAGCCGGTTGCCGCTGAGCGCGAGCTCCAGGAAGCGCCGGCCCTCCGCCTCACCCTCGGGCGCCGGGTCCTGGTAGGCGGGGGCCCAGGTATGCGCGTTGTCGGACGAGACGACGATGCGCCCGTTCGACAGGCCGAACCACTTGCGCTGGGAGTAGACCAGCCGCTCCAGCGGGAGGGGCGACGTGGTCCCCTCCGACACGGGAACGAAGCCCGTCCACTGGCGCCCGTCCGGGGAACGCAGCAGCTCCGTGTTGCCCGTGGCCGCCGCCAGGAACGTCCCATTGCCGTGCCAGGCGTGCGTCACGGACGGCGTCACCAGGATGCCGGTGGCGACGCCCGCTTGCCAATCGTCGAAGGTGGTGGCGGGGGCCACGTTGACGTGGAGCGGGCGCTCCAGGCGTCCCGAGAAGTCCGTGGGCTGGTAGGGCGGCGCCTGCTCCCCTTCCTCCGGAGGCGTGACATCGCGGAACCCGCTCTGGTACCGCACCCGGTAGGCCCCCTGGGCCACCGCGGGCACGGGGAGCGTGAGCTGCGCGGCGGATTGGACCTCCTGGTTCGTCGTGGTCACGTCTTCCGACACCAGGCAGTGCCAGGTGGCGCCGTCGACCGGCCAGGCGGCCTGGGCCTCGGCGGAGAGCTCCGGGCCGCCCGGCCGCGCGGCGGTGGCCGCTGCGCCGGCATGGGTGTAGCTGCCGCCCGGCGCTTGCCAGCCCTGGGGCAGGGCGAGGCAGGCCACCAGTTGGCCGGTGCGCGCGGAGGTCTCCCCGGGCCCGAAGGTGACCTGGAGGCTCAGCGGGACGGAGGTGCCGCTGCGGACGGTGCCTTCGTGACTGACGAAGGCCTCGGACTGGCAGCCGGAGACGAGCCACCACAGCGAAGCCCCCAGCAGGGCTCGCAGGGAATGGTTGCGATTGAGCAAGGAGGACATCCTGTCGCGATGCGAGAGGAGGCCTGTCTACGGTTCCGCATTCCCCCGAGTCAAATCAGCGTGGGCCTCTCGCGCGCTCCGCCGCCGAGCAGGTGGCGGCCTGGGTGCAAGGCGCCGCGCGCTTCCTGGCCTTCACGGCTTGTCGAACAACTCCAGGGCGGCGGTGGTCAACGTGGTGACGCCCGTGCGCAGCGTGCGCTCGCGGTCCGGCGCGAAGAGCGGCGAGTGCATCGACGGCAACGCCGTCCCCTCGGTCTTCGCCTGGGCGTATTTCCGCGGCTCGGTGGAGCCGAGCCAGAGCATGACGGCGGGAACGCCTGCTCGCCCATACTCGGAGAAGTCCTCGCCGCCCATGACGGGGGGCGCCTCCTGGAGGTTCTGCTCGCCCAGGACGCGGGACACCGCGCCCACCAGCCGCCGGGTGAGGTCGGGGTCGTTGAAGGTGGAGGGCGTGCCCTCGGTGATGGCGACCTCGGGCGGCCGGGGCGCGCCGGAGGCCATGGCCTCCGCCTTGACGATGCGCTCGATGCCGTCCAGCAGGGCCTTGCGGACCTCGGGCTTGTACGAGCGCACGGTGAGGTGGAGCTTCACGTCATCGGGGATGATGTTGTGCTTGGTGCCGCCATGAATGGCGCCGACCGTCACCACCGCGGGCTCCAGGGGGTTCTTTTCGCGGCTGACGAGCGTCTGGAGTGACAGCACGACGCGCGCCGCCATCACCACCGGGTCCACGGTGGTGTGGGGATAGGCGCCATGGCCTCCCTTGCCATGTAGGGTGACTTCAACGGAGTCCACGCTGGCCATGGCATAGCCGGGGGTGAACTCCACCGAGCCCGCCGCGGCGGTGTTGACGTGGAGCGCCACCGCGAAGTCCGGCTTGGGGAAGCGCTTGAAGAGGCCGTCCTGGAGCATCCGCCGAGCGCCCGCGCCCACCTCTTCCGCGGGCTGGCCCACCAGCATCAGCGTGCCGCGCCACCGGTCCTTCGCGCGGGCCAGCAGCGTGGCCGTCCCCAGCAACGACGTCATGTGCACGTCATGGCCACACGCGTGCATGACGGAGGTCGTCGTGCCCGCGGCGTCCTTTACCGTCTGCTTGCTCGCGTAGGGCAGGCCCGTCTTCTCCTGGACGGGCAGCGCGTCCAGGTCCGCGCGCAGCATCACCGTGGGCCCCGGTCCGTTGCGCAGCAGGGCCACGATGCCGTGCCCGCCCACCTTGGGTGTCACCTCGAAGCCGAGCTTGCGCAGGCGCTCGGCCAGCTTCGCCGCCGTCCTGGCTTCCTGATTGGACAGCTCCGGCGTCTGGTGCAGGTCTCGGTAGAGCGCGTCCAGCGCGGGGTAGAGCGCGTCGAGCCCACCCAGCACGGGCGGTGTCTCCGCGGCGCGCACGCGGCCACCGGGCGCGGCCAGTGAGATGAGCAGCAGGGGAAGCAGGTGGGAGGTCTTCACGGGGGCCACTACAGCACACCTGACGTGCCGGAAGGGGACAGGCCCGCGGGTCCCGTTGCCCATGGATGTGTGGGATTGACGGCGAGGAGGCAGAGCGCGTCTGCTTCACGCATGCCCGAATCTGGTTCTCCCGCGGCGGCCGCGCTGCCCGGGGCGCGTCCGGTGGATGCCTCCGAGCGAGTCGTCTTGCTGGACGCCTTGCGTGGCTTCGCGCTCTGGGGCGTCTTCGTGTCCAACAGCCTCATGTGGCTGAGTGGCCGGGCCTTCATGCCCACGGAGGCCGCGTCCGAGCTGTACGTCCCGCTGCTGGAGCAGGTGGTCGGCTCCGTCTACCAGCTCTTCGTGACGCAGAAGTTCGTCACCATCTTCTCGTTCCTCTTCGGCCTGGGCTTCTCCATCCAGCTCGCCCGCGCGGAGGCTCGGGGCGTCTCCGCCGTGCCGCTCTTCAGCCGGCGGCTGCTGGTGCTCTTCGGCATCGGCCTGGCGCACGCGCTGCTGTTGTGGACGGGCGACATCCTCCACACCTACGCGATGGTGGGCTTCCTGCTGCTGGCCTTCCGAGCCCGCGCCAACCGCACGGTGCTGTTCTGGGCGCTGGGGCTCGTCACCGTGATGCCGTTCCTGGTGCCCGCCGCCATTCGCTACACGCCCATCCTGCTGCACGGCGCGGAGGCCGCGGCCGAGGCCGCGAAGGCCAGCCGGGCCCGGGACATGGCCTTGAAGGCCGACACCCTGCTGGCGCTGTCGAGCGAGTCGTTCTGGACGGCGCAGGCGGGCAACGCGCGGTTCTTCCTGGAGAACATGGGCGGCGGCTTCCGGCGCGTGCTCTGGATGAGCCTCATCCTGGGCCGCTTCCTGCTGGGGATGCTGGCGGGGCGTCTGCTCCTGTTGCAGGACGTGGAGCGACACCGCGCGCTGCTGCGCCGGATTCTGCGGTGGGGCCTGGCCGTGGGCCTGGTCATCAATGGCAGCGGGCTGGTGCTCTACCGCCTGCGCAAGGCCGGCGTGCTGGAGTGGGACCCGCAGGGGCCCTGGATGATGCTCCTCAACAGCATGCAGGAGCCGGGCTACATCGCCATGGGCGCGGCCTACGTGGCGGCCTTCGCGCTGCTCTTCCAGCGGGAGCGCTGGCGCCGCTGGCTGGGGGGCCTGACGCCGGTGGGCCGCATGGCGTTGACGAACTACCTGATGCAGTCCGCGGTGAGCATCTGGATTTATGACGGCTGGGGCCTGGGCTTCATCGGCAAGCTGCCCCCGTCGCGCATCGTCGTCATCTGCTGCGTCATCTTCGCGGCGCAGGTGGTGCTCAGCCACCTGTGGCTGGCGCGCTTCCGCTTCGGTCCCGCGGAGTGGCTGTGGCGCTCGCTCACGTATGGAAAGGCCCAGCCCATGCGACGTCCGGCCGGGGACGGGGACGCCCCCGGTGTCGCGGCCTCCTGACGCGAGGCGCGTGGGGCCGCTCAGAGCGATTCGAGGAACGTGAGCAGCGCCTGCCGGTCCACGAGCGGCAGGCGCGTGTAGCGCTCCTGGGCGGGCGCGGCCTCGCCGCCATGCCACAGCACGGCCTCTTCCAGGTTGCGCGCGCGCCCGTCGTGCAGGAAGCGGGTGTGGCCATTCACGACCTTCACCAACCCGATGCCCCACAGCGGCGGCGTGCGCCACTCGGTGCCAGAGGCGAGCCCGTCCGGACGCCCATCCGCCAGCCCTTCGCCCAGGTCGTGCAGCAGCAGGTCCGTGTACGGATAGATTTTCTGGTGCGACAGCTCCGGGAAGCCGGGCACCTCCGCCGTCTCGAAGGGCGTGGCGAGGTGGCAGCCGCCGCACCCGATGGCCTCGAACACCGCCTTGCCGCGCAGCGTGGCGGGCGCGCTCCAGTCACGCCGCTTCGGAGGGGCCACCAGCCGCGCATAGAAGAGGAGGGAGTCCAAATCCTCCGGGCTCACCTCGGGCGCGTCGGCGGCGTCCCGCGTGTCGTGTCCTTGCGCATGGGGATACAGCGTCGTGGTCAACCCCATGTCCGCTGCCAGCGCGTGCGCGACCTGCTGACGAAGCGTGGGCTGGTTGGCCTTCCACCCGAAGCGGCCCAGCCGCGTCTGGCCCTCCTCCACGTCCATCACCCGGTTCGCCCGGCCGGAGATGCCATCCTGGTTTCGGTCGTCCGGGTCCTCGTGGGCCAGCAGCGCCGCTTCGGGAACCGCCTCCAGGAGCCCCAGCCCGAAGTTCACCGGCGCGACGCGAGGCGAGAAGCGGACCCCGGCCTCGAGCGGTCCCTTCGTCAGGGCCGCGAAGGTGTAGCGCGGACGGAGCAGCGCGTAGGCCTCCCCCGAGGAGAACCTGCCGGAGACCTCGTCGTAGCGGACCTCGACGGTGCCCTCCGCGCCCGTCCCCTCCAGGTGCCGCACGTCGAGCTGGACGCCGTAGCGGGGATGGGGCCCGTGGCCCTCCGGTCCCGTGAGCTGGAACGCCAGCGAGACGGGCGTCTCCTCCGGGGAAGCGGGCGGCTGGCCGCGTCCGTCCTTCACGTGGCACGTCATGCAGGAGGCGGCGTTGAACAGCGGCCCCACCTGGACCGGTCCGTCTACGTCCGTCCAGTCGCGGTCGAAGATGCGCTTGCCGGCGTGGAACCCGGGCCAGCGGGCGCGCGCCAGGTTCATGGGCGAGCGCCCGAAGGCGTTCCGTCCCGGGTCCGGCACGGTGGTCGCTCCGCCGGACAGCTCCTCTCCGGGCTCCAGTCTGGCCGCGAGCTCCCCCAGCTCGAGCGGCGGTGGCAGCCGGTGCGTGTTCGCCCACAGGGCGACGAGCACGACGACTCCGACACAGACGCCCAGGAGGTACAGCCGCCCTTTCATCGAAGAGACTCCAGAAGACCCGGGATGGAACGGACTACCTGAAGGGCCCCGGGCAGGACGGCTTCCCTGCCCGGGGAGCTGCCCGTGCGTGGCACGGGCAAAGCAGCCTACTTGCTGCCCGCGACAATCGTCTCGCCGAGGATGGTGAACTCCTTCGCGGCGGCGTTCACGTCAATCCCCGTGAAGAGGTTGTACGGGTAGTGGCCGTTCTCAATCTCCTCGATGAACTCCACCTCGTCACCGCTGACGGTGGTGCCGTCCTCGAGCTGGACCTTGAATTCGCGGTCATCCGCGCGCAGCCGCCACCCGCAGGCGCCCACGTTGGACGGCTCCGCCATCTGCGCCACGCCGTTCTTCCAGAAGATGATGTCAATCTGGAAGAAGTCCGCGTGCGCGACGAGGTAACGGATGAAGTCCCACCAGTTGTAGAAGGTGATCATCCGCGCGGCGGGGTTCGTCGTCGAACCCTGCAACTGGCCGTCACGGTAGACGTTCATCCGGTAGTTCGAGCCGCCCGGCGCGCCGGTGAAGTTCGGCGTCACCTGCACCGAGCCCGGCTCGCGGCCCGCGCTGACCTGCAGGGTGCTGACCACCTGGTCCCCGGAGCGCGCGGCCAGGTGCAGGCCCCCGCGGTTGCCGCCGAAGTTGATGCCCGTCGTCTGCGACCACGACGACGCCCGCTGGAAGCGGCTGGCAACGCCGTCCGACTTCACATTCTCCAGCCCGGAGACGCTGATGCCCGACTCCGTCGCCTTCAGCTCCGCCGCGCCCGTCGGGCAGTGGGTGACGCCGTCGAAGCGCGTCACACAGCCGCTCTTCGCGTCGGACTCGGCGGAGGCCATGCTCGCGGAGTCCTGTGCCTCGTCCCCCTGACATCCGGCTGCGACGCTCAGCATCGCGACTGCCAGCAGGCGGCTCGTCATCTTCATCTCCATGATGTCCTACCTCGGTGCGTTGTGGATGGGGTGTTGCACCCCTGCCGCAATGCACCGTTCACGCCACTCCGGACGCGGCGTGCCCGCCCTCGGTGTCAGAGGGGCGGCGCGCGTCGCGGTGTAGCGCGGCTCGTTACAAACGGGCGCTGGCTGTACCCAGCGCCGTTACAAGCCTGAGCGGCGGGCTCACTCCGCCGCTGCGAGCCGCGCGTGCGCCTGCGCCGTCAGCTCGAAGGAGCGCAGCCTCGCGGCGGGGTCGTAGACCATTCCCGTCACCATCAGCTCATCGACCCGCGTGAGGCGGATGAACGCCGCCAGTCCCTGCTGGACGGCGTCGGGCGCGCCGATGACGGAGTACTTCAGCGCATGGTCCGCGCTCGCGCGGTCCACGGGAGATGCCACCGCGTCGATGTCATCCACCGGCGGAGGAAGCTGACCGGGTGTGCCGCGGCGCAGGCGGATGAACTGCTGCTGCACGGACGTGAAGAGGCGCTGTGCCTCCTTGTCCGTCTCCGCGGCGAAGACATTCACGCACGCCATGGCATACGGCCGCTGGAGCGACTCGGACGGCTTGAAGCGCTCCCGGTAGATGTCCAGGGCCTGCAGCAGGGCATCCGGCGCGAAGTGGGAGGCGAAGGCGAACGGCATGCCCAGCATCGCCGCGAGCTGCGCGCTGAACAGGCTGGAGCCGAGCAGCCAGATGGGCACCCGCAGGCCCGCGCCCGGCACCGCCTGGATGAGCTGGCCCGGCTCGGTGGGCTCGAAGAAGGACTTCAGCTCCACGACGTCCTGGGGGAACGTGTCCGCGCTCGCCGCCAGGTCCCGCCGCAGGGCGCGCGCCGTCAGCATGTCCGTGCCCGGCGCCCGGCCGAGCCCCAGGTCGATGCGCCCCGGGTAGAGCGTCTCCAGCGTGCCGAACTGCTCCGCGATGACCAGCGGCGCGTGATTCGGCAGCATGACGCCGCCCGAGCCCACCCGGATGTGCTTCGTCCCCCCGGCCACGTAGCCGATGACCACGGACGTCGCCGCGCTGGCGATGCCCGTCATGTTGTGGTGCTCGGCCAGCCAGAAGCGCTTGAAGCCCCAGTCCTCCGCGTGCCGCGCCAAATCGAGCGTGTTCCGGAGCGCGTCTGCCGCGGTGGAGCCCTGCGTGACGGGCGAGAGGTCGAGGACGGAGAAAGGAATCATGAGGCCCCTCCTAACGCCGTCCCTGGGGCCTCCGCTTGCCCATGAACAGGGTATGCCGCGTCCCCTGGGTGCCATGGGCCGCCGGGTGCAGCACCTGGACGGTGAAGCCCGCCTGCTCCATGCGGCGCTCGAAGGCGGGGGAGGGCCCGGCGCTCCACACGCCCAGGACGCCTCCTGGCCGCAGCGCCTGGACGGCGTGGGCCAGCCCCACGCGCCCGTAGAGGCCGTGGTTGTCGGGGTGGGTGAGGGCGGTGGGGCCGTTGTCCACGTCCAGCAGGATGGCGTCATACGCGCCGGACTGACGGGCCATGTGCTTGCCCACGTCGAGCTCCACCACGGTGACGCGCGCGTCCTCCAGGGGCGCCCCGGCCAGCGGCGCGAGCAGCCCCCGGTTCCACGTCACCACCACGGGGAGCAGCTCCGCCACCGTGACGCGCGCGTCGGGGCCCAGCCGGTCCAACACGGCCCGGGCGGTGTAGCCAAAGCCCAGCCCGCCCACGAGCACCCGGACGCCGCTTCGGCCCGCCAGCCCCTCGCAGCCCGCGTTTGCCAGCGCTTCCTCGGAGCCGTGCTGCCGGCTGGACATCAGCGTCTGTCCCCGCACGCGGAAGACGTACTCGTCTCCGCGCCGGACCAGGGTGATTTCCCCCACGTCCGGGACCTCTGCGCGCTCCAGCGTCTCCCAGGGCTTCATGGCCGGGCTCTTCGCGCGGAGGCGGCCCGGCGTCAAGCCATGACGCCGGGCCCCACCACACCTCCGTGTCCGCCCGGGCTCAGGCCGAGCGCTTCACGTTCTTCGAGGCGTCCACCAGCACCTTGGCGAAGGTGAGCCCGTCCGGGCCCACATCCGCCTGGATGTGGTCGCCCGGGACGAACTCGCCGCCCAGGACCTTGAGGGCCAGCGGGTCCAGCAGGTTCTTCTGCACCGCGCGCTTCAGGGGCCGCGCGCCGTACGTCGGGTCGTAGCCGCGCTCGGCGAGCAGCTCCCGCGCCTTCTCCGTCAGCTCCAGCGTGAGCCGCTTGTCGGCCAGCAGCTTGGACAGCCGCGCCAGTTGCAGGTCGACGATGCGGTAGATGTCCTTCTTGCGCAGCGGCTCGAAGAGGACGACCTCGTCCACGCGGTTGAGGAACTCCGGCCGGAAGTGCGCGCGCAGCGCGTCCATCACCTCGTTGCGCGTGCGCTCGTCCAGCTCCTCCTTGCCCGCCATGCCGACCTGGATGTCCTGCGAGCCGATGTTGGACGTCAGGATGAGCACCGTGTTCTTGAAGTCCACCGTGCGGCCCTGGCTGTCCGTCAGCCGGCCCTCGTCGAGAATCTGGAGCAGCACGTTGAAGACGTCGTGGTGCGCCTTCTCGATTTCGTCGAAGAGGACCACCGTGTA
Organism: Myxococcus sp. SDU36; assembly: GCF_030168875.1. Classification (NCBI taxonomy): domain Bacteria; kingdom Pseudomonadati; phylum Myxococcota; class Myxococcia; order Myxococcales; family Myxococcaceae; genus Myxococcus; species Myxococcus sp. SDU36. The sequence goes on along the minus strand of NZ_CP077414.1, from coordinate 3,860,735 downwards.
CGGCCGCCGGCGCACCGCCTCGGTGAGCTGGCCGCCTTCCTCGTAGCCGACGTACCCCGGCGGCGCGCCCACCAGCCGGGCCACGGCGTGCTTCTCCATGTACTCGGACATGTCGATGCGGACCATGGCCGAGTCGTCATCGAAGAGGAACTCCGCCAGCGCCTTGGCCGTCTCCGTCTTGCCCACGCCCGTGGGGCCCAGGAAGATGAACGAGCCGATGGGGCGGTTGGGGTCCTGCAGTCCGCTGCGCGCGCGGCGCACGGCGTTGGACACCGCCTCAATGGCGCTGCGCTGGCCAATCACCCGCTTCGCCAGCCGGTCCTCCATGTGGACCAGCTTCTGGACCTCGCCCTCCATCAGCCGCGAGACGGGGATGCCCGTCCACTTGGCCACCACCTGGGCGATGTCCTCCGCGTCGACCTCTTCCTTGAGGAACTTCTGGTTCTTCTGCAGCTCGGCCAGCTTCTCGTTCTGCGCCTTCAGCTCCTTGTCGAGCGAGGGGATGACGCCGAACTTCAGCTCCGCCGCGCGGTTCAGGTCGCCCTGACGCTCGGCCGCGGCCTGGTCGTTCTTCGCCTTCTCCTGCTTCTCCTTCAGGCTCCGGATGGCGCCGATGGCCGCCTTCTCCGCGTCCCAGTGCACCTTGAGCGCGTTGAACTTCTCGCTCAGGTTGGCCAGCTCCTTCTCAATCTGGCCCAGGCGCTCCTGCGAGTGCGGGTCCGTCTCCTTGCGCAGGCCCTCCCGCTCAATCTGGAGCTGCGTCATCTTCCGGCGTACGTCGTCCAGCTCCGTGGGCATGGAGTCGATTTCGATGCGCAGGCGGCTGGAGGCCTCGTCGACCAGGTCAATGGCCTTGTCCGGCAGGAACCGGTCCGCGATGTAGCGGTGGCTCAGCGTGGCGGCGGCCACCAGGGCGTTGTCCTGGATGCGCACGCCGTGGTGCACCTCGTAGCGCTCCTTCAGGCCGCGCAGGATGCTGATGGTGTCGTGCACGCTCGGCTCGCCCACCACGACGGGCTGGAAGCGCCGCTCCAGCGCGGCGTCCTTCTCGATGTGCTTGCGGTACTCGTCCAGCGTGGTGGCGCCAATGCAGTGCAGCTCGCCGCGCGCCAGCGCAGGCTTGAGCATGTTGCCCGCGTCCATGGCCCCCTCGGCCTTGCCCGCGCCCACCAGCGTGTGGAGCTCGTCGATGAAGAGGACGACCTCGCCCGCGGCGTCGGCAATCTCCTTGAGGACGGCCTTGAGGCGCTCCTCGAACTCGCCGCGGTACTTCGCGCCGGCCACCATGGCGCCCAGGTCCAGGGACACCAGGCGCTTGTTCTTCAGGCCCTCCGGCACGTCGCCGTCGACGATGCGCCGCGCCAGCCCCTCCGCGATGGCCGTCTTGCCCACGCCAGGCTCGCCGATGAGCACGGGGTTGTTCTTGGTGCGCCGGCTCAGCACCTGGATGCACCGGCGAATCTCCTCGTCACGGCCGATGACGGGGTCGAGCTTTCCGGAGCGCGCCGCCTCCGTGAGGTCGCGGCCATACTTCTCCAGCGCCTGGTAGGTCGACTCGGCGTCCTGGCTCGTCACGCGCCCGGAGCCGCGGACGTCCTTGAGGCCGGACAGCACGCGCTCCCGCGTCACGCCCGAGGACTTCATCACCTCGCCCACCGCGCCCTTGTCGTGGGTGAGCGCGAGCAGCAGGTGCTCCGAGGAGATGAACTCGTCCTTGAGGGCCTTGGCCTCGTCCTCGGCCTTGTCGAAAGTCTTGAGCAGCCGCTGGCCGAGCAGCGCGCTCTCGCCACCCTGCATGCGGGGCAGCTTCTGGAGCGCTTCGCCGAGCCGCGCGGCGAACAGCTTCACGTCCGCCCCAATCTTCCGGAGCAGGGGGTCGACGATGCCGTCCTTCTGGCCAAGCAACGCCGCGGCCAGGTGCTCGGGCTCGTACTGGGGATTATCCGCCCGACGGGCCAGGCTCTGACCCTCGTGAATCGCCTCTTGCGCCTTCACTGTGTACTTGTCGAGTCGCATGTCTCCAACGTAAGAGTCGGACACCCCTTGGCAAGCAGCGCACGTGGCGCGACGATTTTGCTTGCCCTGAATTTGTTTGACCTCCTGGAAACCACCTGCTTTTCAAGGTGCGGGAGTTGCCAGCGGGTATGATGCCGGGTATAGGCGGCGCCCAATCCCCTGGGGGGCTGACACTGCAAGCGCACGGCGGATATCTCCTGAGACTCGAAAGCTTCGGCGGCCTGGAGCTGCTCCGGCTGGCGCGTGAAGCGCTGGCGCTGGACGGCGCGATGGGCGCGACGGGGCTGAAGGTGTCCGTCAACCGGCGCCGCAAGGTGGTCCGTCTGGCGTACGTGGCACCCTTCACGGCGGGACGGCAGGGCGCGCACTGGTATGCGGCCCACCATGCGCTCCCCCGGCTGCTCTCCCGGGCGGCGAACGCCGCCGTCCAGGCCTACGTCTATGACCCGGACGAAGGCGAGCAGGTCATCGCGTACGGCAACGGCCGGCGCGTGGGCGGTGAGCGGGTCGTCTACGAGGACGTGGAGCTCCCGGTGCCGCTGGACCAGATGGACGACGCGGCCTTCAAGCACATGCAGGAGCGCTGGCCGGTGGGGCACCTGGCCTACGTGTTCGGCCTGACGCGCAAGGAGCTGCTGCGGCTGCCGCGCGTGGCCCCCAGCCACGAGCTGTCGCTGGAGGGCCGTGACGCCGAGGGCGCCGCCATCCTGGAGGCCCTGCTGCCGACCTGCCAGGTGACGCTGCCGGAGTCCGACGCCCTCTAAAAGGAGGGCTACTCCTCCTGCGGCCCGTCCTGCACGGCCACGGCCTCGCGGACGCCCTGGCTGCGGAAGTACTGCCCCAGGAACGCGAAGGTGCCCGCCACCACCACGGTGCCGAAGATGGCGCTCCCCGCGCCCATCGCGCTCAGGATTTCACGAGAGGCCTCGACGGTGATGTCCGGTGGGAACTCGGGCATCTTGCTCATCGGCTCCGCCAGCGCCGCGAACAGGCGCTGCTTGGCCACGGACATCTGCGCGCCGTCGATGGTGCGCAGCCCGGCGGCGATGATGGCCGCGCGGCTCAGGACCCGGCGCATGGCGTCGCGGGGCAGGTTCTCCGGATTCAGCATGCGCGCCGCGGACACGCTGACGAAGGCGCAGGCCACGGCGAGCAGGCCCAACAGCACCGCGCGGGGCTCCCGCATGGGCTCCAGCGCCGCGTAGTAGACCTCGAGCGTCTTCGCGTCGAGCGCCGGGGCGCCGGGAATCCGAGGCAGCTCCTGCTCCATCCGGAGCGAGCGCGCTTCGTAGAAGTTCACCATCTCGACGGCTTCCATCAGCGCTGCCCAGCCCGTGAGGATGGAGAGCACGAGGCCCACGATGGCGGCGAAGCGGATGCCGCCGGGCAGGCCCTTCCTTCCAGAGTGCTTCACCGCTTGGTCGCCTCCACGTAACGCAGGCGGAGGTCCGCGAGCAGCCCGTCGAAGAGCTTCTCTTCCTCGGCCGTGAGGTTGCCCCGCGTCTTCACGCGCAGCATGGACAGGAGGTCCAGGTTCTGCCGGGCCAGCGGCAGGTCCTTCGCCTTCTGACCCGTTTCAGGATTGGGCGCACCTCCCAGGTGGATGAGCACCGCGGTGCCCAGCCCCACGATGAAGGTGCTGAAGGAGATAGACTCCTCGGACGCGGAGCGCGCTTCCCCCCGCATCACGAAGGTCTCGCCGCGCTTCCCGTCCTCGGAGCTCATGCGGAGACCGGCCCCTCGTCGTCGGGGGTCTCGTTCGAAGTGGTGTCGGCGGCGGCGTCGCCCTCGTCGCCCTCGTCGCCCTCGGCCTCGTCGTCGTCCGCACCGGCCTCGGCGGCGTCGCCATCCGTCGACTCCGCGGCGGCGGACGTCACTGCCTCGTCGCTGTCGTCGGACGTATCGTCGTCCTCATCCTCGTCGTCGAAGTCATCCTCTTCGTCGTCGAAGTCGTCGGCGTCGTCGTCGAGCATGTGCGTCTCCACGGGGACGGACTTCTCCGCCACGTCGGGCAGGCCCTGGAGATGGCGCTCGTACTCCGCCTCGCCGAGCTGGCCAGAGCGCACGTACCGCTCCGCGGTGCGCTTATCGAGGTACTTCGGGTCCGCCGAATCCGCCATGGTTCAAATCCTCAGAATTGCTTGGAAAACAGCGCGGCACCTTATAGCAGGGTGGCCATCTGTCAACGCCGCCGTCCCGCCTTCCAGAGCCGATGAACGCACCGTCCCGCCCGCACCTTCCCCGCGGTCTCTACCTGCTGTGTGACGACGCCGTCCTGCCGGAGCTTTCACTGGCGGACAAGGCGGCTCGCCTGGTGGCCGGGGGGGCCCGGGTGGTGCAACTGCGCATGAAGCGCACCCCGGCCCGTGAAGCGCTGGCCGCCGCGCGGCAGGTGGTGGCGCTGTGCCGCCGGGAAGGCGCGCTGTGCCTGGTGAACGACCGGGTGGACCTGGCGCTGCTGTCGGACGCGGACGGCGTCCACGTGGGGGATGAAGACGTGCCCGCCCAGGATGCGCGCGCGCTGCTGGGGCCTGGCCGTCTGGTGGGCGTCACGGTGCGAGACGCGGCGGGCGCGCGGGTGGCGCAGGCGGCGGGGGCGGACTACGTGGGCCTGGGGCCCATCTTCCCCACGTCGACGAAGCAGGTGCCCGCGCCGGTGCTGGGCCTGGAGGCCTTCGCGGCCGTGGTGCGTGACAGCCCGCTGCCGGTGGTGGGCATTGGTGGGGTAGGGCTGGCGAACATCGCGAGCGTGGCGGCGGCCGGGGCGTACTGCGCGGCGGTGGTGTCCGACGCGCTGCTCGCCGCGGATATCACCGAGCGTGTGAGGCGGCTGGCGGGCGCGTTTGAACGGGGTCGCGCCGGGGCATAGCCTCGACGCCAGGAGCTTCCATGAACAACCATCCGCGTCACCACGGGCCGGCGCCGCGCCGCCCCAACATCGGCATCACCCCGGACTGGAGTCCCGCTGGAGAGCAGCCCTTTGCCCGCTACGAGCTGAAGGTGCCGTACGCAGACGCCGTCCTGCGCGCGGGGGGGCTGCCCTTCGTGTTGCCGTACTCGGACGAGCCGGCCTGCGTGGAGTCCTACCTGGACCGCATCTCCGGGGTGCTCGTCACGGGCGGCGCGTTCGACATCCCTCCGTCTGCCTACGGCGAGGATGCGCGCGAGGGCCTGGGGGCGCTGAAGGAAGGGCGCACCGCCTTCGAGGCGGCGCTCATGCGCGGCGCGCTCAAGCGCAACATGCCCGTGCTGGGCATCTGTGGCGGCATGCAGTTGCTCAACGTCATCCTGGGCGGCACGCTGTACCAGGACATCGGCCGTGAGGTGGAGGGGGCCCGCGAGCACGAGCAGAAGCACGACCGCGCCCACCCGCAGCACCCGGTGGACGTGAAGAGCGGCACGTTGCTGGCGGAGGCGGTGGGGCATGGCCAACTGATGGTCAACTCCACCCACCACCAATCGGTGCGCGGCGTGGGCAAGGACGTGACGATTACCGCGGCGGCGCCGGACGGCGTGGTGGAGGCCATCGAGTCCTCCGTGCACACCTTCGCCGTGGGCGTGCAGTGGCACCCCGAATACATGTCCACGTCCATTCCCGTGCACGTGGGGCTCTACAAGGCGTTCGTGCAGAAGGCGCGCGAGCACCGCCGGTGAGCGCTCGCGTCCTCCTGCTGGCCGGGCTGGAGCCCACGGGACGGGCGGGGCTGCTGGCGGACGTCGCCGCGGTGCGCGCGCTGCGGGGGCAGCCGGTGGCGGTGCCCACCGCGCAGACGGCGCAGGGGGTCCGCACCTTCACCTGGACGGCTTCTCCGCCGCGCGTGCTGTCCGCGCAGGTGGCCGCCGCGCGCGAGCTGGGGCCGGTGCACGCGGTGAAGTGCGGCATGGTGCCCGCTCGCGCGCAGCTCGTGGCCGCGCAGCGGGCCTTGGAGGACACGGGCGCGTGGTGGGTGGTGGACCCGGTGGTGCGCACCTCCCGGGGCGAGCCGCTGACGCGCCTGTCCGCGCGGGCCTACCTGGCCCTGGCCGGGCCGCGCGTGGTGCTCACGCCGAACCTGGACGAAGCGGGCTGGCTGCTGGGGCGCCCCGTCGCGCGCACGGTGGCCGACGCCGCCGAGGCGGCTGAGGCCCTGGCGCGGTACGGCTTTGGCGCGGTGCTGGTGAAGGGCGGGCACCTGCCGGACACGCAGGGGCTGGGGGACGTGCTGGCGACGCCGGGCCGTGTGCGGGTGCTGGAAGGCCGGAGGCTGGCGCGCGCGCCCGAACGCCGAGGCACCGGGTGCCGGCTGGCCTCCGCGCTGGCCACGGAGCTGGGCAGGGGACGCACGCTGGAGACGGCGGTGCGGACGGCCCGCGCGCTGGTGGTGCGCTACCTCAGGACGGGCACGGAGTAGGGCGCCGCGCTACTCGCTCCGCGACCGGCTCTCGAAGCGGGTGTACTCGGCCAGGAACACCAGGTCGATGGAGCCGATGGGGCCGTTGCGCTGCTTGGCGACGATGAGCTCCACGGGGATGACGGTGTTCGACTGCTGCGCTGGCTGCGCGTCGGGGCCTTCGTCATCCGCCACCTCGCGGTGGATGAACATCACCACGTCGGCGTCCTGCTCGATGGAGCCGGACTCACGCAGGTCGGACAGCATGGGCTTGCCGCCCTTGCGGTCCTCCACCTTTCGGCTGAGCTGGCTGAGCGCGATGATGGGCACCTCCAGCTCCTTGGCGAGCTGCTTCAGCGCGCGGGAGATTTCGGCGACCTCCAACTGGCGGCTCTCCACCTTGCCCTTCTGATGCATGAGCTGGAGGTAGTCGATGACGATGAGCGACAGGCGCGGGTCGCGCTGCTTCACGCGGCGGGCCTTGGCGCGCAGGTCGAACGGGGACAGGCCGCCCGAGTCGTCGATGTAGATGGGCGCGTTGTAGAGCGCGCCCGCCATCTCCTGGAACTTCTCCTCGTCGTGCGGCGACAGCCGGCCGCCACGCAGCTTCTTCATGTCCACGCGCGCGGTGGAGGCCAGCAGACGCATCAGCAGCTGGTCGGCGGGCATTTCCAGGCTGAAGATGCCGACGGCCTTGTTCTCCTTCAGCGCCGCGTGCACCGCGATGTTCATCGCGAAGGACGTCTTGCCGATGCCGGGACGCGCCGCGAGGATGATGAGCTCGCCGGCGTGCAGGCCGGTGAGCTGGTTGTCCAGGTCGATGTAGCCGGTGGACAGGCCGGTGATGCCCGTGGCCGCCGCCTTCATCTTGTCGAGCAGGTCGAGCGTGTGCTCCATCAGCTCGCTGACCGGGCGCAGGTCGCCCTCGCGCTTCTTCTCCGCGAGGAGGAACACCTTGCGCTCGGCCTCGTCGAGCAGCACCTCCAGCTCGCCCGTCTCCTGGCTGGCGAGGTCTTGAATCTCCCGGCCCGCCTGGGCCAGGCGGCGGCGGATGGCCTGGTCCTTGACGATCTGCGCGTACTGGACCGCGTTGGACGCGATGGGCACCACCTGGTCCAACCGCATCAGGTAGGCCGGGCCGCCCACCGACACCAGGTGGCCCAGCACCTTCAGCTCCTCGGCCAGCGTCAGGTGGTCCACCTGTCTCGACTGGCCGTCGAGCTTCAGCATCGCCTCGAAAATCTGGGCGTGGGCGGGGCTGGAGAAATCCTCAGGGTGGACGACCTCGCCTACCGACGCGATGAGCGTGTTGTCCGCCAGCACGGCGCCCAGCACGGCGCGCTCCGCGGCGAGGTCCTCGTGGACCTTCCGACCCTCTCTGAACTCGTGGACGTTCTCCATGGCGGCCCGCCCACTCTACAGGCAGGGCTGACACATCCAAATTCGCTACCACAGCCCTGTAGCAGCGCCGCTTACCCTTCCAGTCCCCGCTGCTGGAGGAGCGCCGCACGCCAGGGACGCGAAAAGGCCGCCCGGGTTGCCCCGGACGGCCCTCTCTCACTTCAGTGAAGCCCGCGCGGAGGATTACTCCGGCAGGACCTCGAGCTTGATCTTCGCGACGACTTCGCGGTGCAGGCGCAGCTCCACCTCGTAGTTGCCCAGGGCCTTGATGGGCTCGGGCAGGTGGATGTGGCGGCGGTCGATGCTCTGACCCTCGGCGGCGACCGCCTCCGCGATGTCCAGCGCCGTGACGGAGCCGAACAGCTTGTCCTGGTCGCCCACGCGGCGCTTGATGCTGACCTTGATGGCGCCAATCTTCTTCGCCTGCTCCTCGGCCGCGCCCTTCAGCTTGGCGTTCCGAGCGACGATGACCGCCTTCTCATGCTCCAGCTGGCGTAGGTTCTGCTCGCTGGCCAGCACCGCCTTCTTGCGGGGCAGGAGGAAGTTGCGGCCAAAGCCGTCCTTCACGGTGACGAGCTCCCCGGACTTGCCCAGGTGCTCGATGTCCTCACGCAGAATGACCTTCATGTTCAGTCTCCTGTGCGGACCGGCGGACTAGCCGACCACCGCGTTGTAGGGGAGGAGCGCGATGCCACGGGCGCGCTTGATGGCCACCGCCACCTCGCGCTGGTGCTTGGCGCAGTTGCCGGAGATGCGGCGGGGGATGATCTTGCCGCGCTCCGTGACGAAGTACTTCAGCGTCGCCTGGTCCTTGAAGTCCACCGACGCGTTCTTCTCCGCGCAGAAGCGGCAGACCTTCTTGCGGCCGAACCCGCGGCCACCGCCGCGCTTGTCGTCGTCACCGCCCAGCCCGCCGCCGCGGTCGCCGCGATCACCACCGCGATCACCACCGCGGTCACCCCGGTCACCACCGCGCGAACCACCACCGCCGAAGCCACCACCGCTGCGGGCGGGGGGGGCAGAGGCCGTCTTGCTATCCGTTCCGTTGCTCATGAGCGTTCTCGTATCCTGGAATGGTCTCTAGCGAATTGACCCAGGCGGCCCTCAGGCCTCCTCGGTCGACTCCTCCTCGGAGTCGCCGCTCTGCTCCTCGGCACGGAAGCCACCCTCGCGCTCCGCGGGAGCACCCGGGCGGGCCTCCTCCACGTCGCCGGCCAGCTTCACGTCCTCGAGCACCGGACGCGTCTCGGGGTCCACCTCGTCCGCCAGCTTCACGGAGATGTAGCGGGTGACCTCGTCCAGGTTGCGGAGGTTGCGCTCGATTTCCGCCACCAGCTTCGCGCCGCCCAGGAAGTGGGTGTGCACGTAGATGGCGCGGGGCTGCTTCGCCACGGGGAACAGGGTCTTCTTCTTGCCCCACACCGTGAAGCGAATGACCTTGCCACCCTCACGGGAAACGATGCCGCGGACGCGCTCCTTGAGCTTGTCCACGTTGTCGTCCGTCAGGTCCGGCTTGACCAGGAAGATGGTCTCGTACTCACGAAGCCGCGTAGCGGCCTGCGTCTCAGACATTGTTTTCTCTCCCCTTGGGGTCGAGTGCCCTCCGGTGAATCCAGAGAGCGGGGAAACGGCCAGCGGACCAGAAGAGGCCCACCGCCGGGGACGGGAAACCGCGCGCCCGTCACCTTCGCGCTACGTCCCGTGTACCAACACGGGAAGCTGAAAAAGAACATCCCACCGGGTCATCCCCGATGAGGGAACGGGCCTTCTATGGGGGGGCCCCCGCCAAGTCAAGCGGCCGGGCGCCCTGTCCGTCGGCCGGAGGGGGGGCCGCCTCAGGCCTTCCGGTTGAACCGGTTCATGGCCACCGACAGGCCTTCGCGAAGCCAGAGCTCCGTCATGTCCATGGCCCGGTCGATGAGCGTCTCCAGCTCCCGGCGCTCGCCGTCGTCGAAGTTGGACAGGACGTAGCCGGCCACGCGCTCGCGGGCGTTGGGGCCCTCCGGCTTGCCAATGCCGAAGCGCAGGCGGATGAAGGCCTCGTCGCCCAGGCTGGAGACGATGCTCTTGAGGCCGTTGTGGCCGCCGCTGCCACCGCCGGCCTTGAGCTGCAGCCGGCCCAGGGGCAGGTCCAGCTCGTCGTGGATGACGAGCACGTCCGCCACCGGCACCTTGAAGAAGCGCGCCGCCTCCGCGACGGAGCGGCCCGACAGGTTCATGAATGTCTGGGGCTCCACGAAGAGGACACGCTCGCCCGCCAGGGTGCCCTGGCCGACCCTGGCCGCGAACTTCTCCTGGTTCAGCGCCGCGCGTGCCCGGGACAGCAGCGCCTCCACCACCATGAACCCGATGTTGTGCCGGTGCCGCTCGTACTCGCGCCCCGGATTGCCCAGCCCGACGATGAGCTTCATGACGTGGCTCCCGAAACGAGAAACGGGGCCAGCCCCTTGCCGGGCCGGCCCCGCTCCAGAAGGACCGCTGAAGGCGACAGCCTACTTCTTCGCCGGGGCCTTCGCGTCCTTGGCCGGCGCCGCCTTCGCGTCCTTGGCCGGCGCCGCCGTCGCGGCAGCCGCCGCGGCCGGACCCGCCTCCGCGGCCTCCGGCGCGCTGATGACGGCCAGGGTGTAGTTGACGCTCGTCTTCACCGACACGCCCTGGGGCAGCTTCAGGTCGTTGATGTGGAGCACCTCGGCGATCTTCATCGCCGTCACGTCCACCTCGATGCGCTCGGGGATGGCGGCGGGCAGCGACCAGACCTCGATTTCACGGCGGGCCTGGGTGAGCAGACCGCCGTCCGCCACGCCCTGCGCGCGGCCGGTGAGCACCAGCGGCACGTTGACCTTCACCTGCTCGTTGGGGTGCACGTGCAGGAAGTCGGCGTGCAGGATGGCGCGGGTGACGGGCTCCATCTGGTAGTCCTTCAGGAGCACCTGGCGGTCGCCGCCCTCCACCTTGATCTGGATCAGGGTGTTGAACTTGTGCGGGGTGTTGATGGCCTGGCGGACCGCCTTGGGGTCCACGGAGATGTGGACCGGCTTCTCCAGGTGCTTGCCGTAGACGACGGCCGGAATCAGCCCCTGGGCGCGCAGGCGGCGGGCAAAGCCCTTGCCGGAACCTTCACGCGGCTTGGCCTCGAGGGTGCTCGTATTGGCGGACATGGAATCCTCACGAATGGGACTGCGGGTGCCACCGGCCGCCCTGGCGCCCTCGGCATCCCACCCCAGCGGCGGGCCCCGAAGACGGCGCCTGTGGAGGCCGCCGATGGAAGGGCGTGCACATGCCAGCCGGACGGCCTGGAGTCAAGCCGCCCGGCGGACGGGCTCGCGCCGGCTCAGACGAACAGCGAGCTGAGCGAGTCGGCGCGGTGGATGCGGGCAATGGCCTCGCCGAAGAGGCGGTCGGTGGTGAGCAGGCGGATCTTCGAGCAGGCCAGCGCCGCCGGAGACAGCGGCACGGTGTCCGTGAAGACGACCTCCTCCAGCACCGAGTCCTGGATGCGCTGGATGGCCGGGCCGGAGAGGATGGGGTGGACGGCGTAGGCCACCACGCGCCGTGCGCCCTTGGCCTTCAGCGCCGCGGCGGCCTGGGCCAGCGTGCCGGCGGTGTCCACCATGTCGTCCACCAGCACCGCGTCCTTGCCGTTCACGTCGCCGATGAGGTTCATCACCTCCGACGCGTTGGGGCGGGGGCGGCGCTTGTCGATGATGGCCAGGCCCGTGTTCAGCCGCTTGGAGTACGCGCGGGCGCGCTCCACGCCGCCGGCGTCCGGGGAGACGATGACCAGCTCCTGCGACTCCGGGAAGCGCTTGCGCAGGTCCTCCAGGAACACCGGCGAGCCGTAGAGGTGGTCCGAGGGGATGTTGAAGAAGCCCTGGATCTGCCCGGCGTGCATGTCCATGGACACCACGCGCTGGGCGCCCGCGGACTCCAGCAGGTCCGCGACGAGCTTCGCGGTGATGGGCGTGCGCGGGGCCACCTTCCGGTCCTGGCGGGCATACCCGTAGTACGGGATGACGGCGGTGATGGAGCCGGCGCTGGCCCGCTTGAGCGCGTCGCACATGATGAGCAGCTCCATCAGGTGGTCGTTCGCCGGCGGGCAGGTCGACTGGAGGACGAAGATATCGTGGCCGCGGACGTTCTCGCCGATCTCGACGTGAATCTCCCCGTCCGAGAACCGGCCGACCTCCGCCTTGCCCAGAGGGCGCTTGAGGTACTCACAGATGCGATGCGCCAGGCCGGGATTCGAGTTCCCGGCGAACACCTTGAAGTCACGCGGCTGCATGGTGGGGCCGCTGACTAGCCTGGACGCGGACGGAAGGAAAGAAGTCGTTAGTCCAGGTCCGCTGGTGCCGCGACGAGCATCCCGGCTTGCGCCTGATGAAGGTGTCGCTCGTACTCTATCAAGATGACGCGTTCCATTTGACTCCGCGTATCCGCGTTGAGCGGGTGGGCAATGTCCTTGTACGTCCCATCCTTCCGCTTCTTGGCTGGCATCGCGATGAAGAGCCCGGTCGAGCCGTGAATGACCTTCAAATCGCGAATGACGAAGCAGTGATCCAAGGTGATGGTGACGTACGCCTTGAGCTTGTCCTCTTCGACCGGAAACACCCGGACGTCGGTGATGTTCATGGTCCCCCCCCGAACCCGAAAGGTCGGAGCTGAAGGGAAGCCTGGGACATACTGGGTGTCAAATGCAAGCGCGGGCGCGAGAGAGATTCGCGCCACTGTTCAATGCCCCCACAGTCGGCCGCTGCGAGTGGAGCCTAGTTCAGCATTTGCGGCCAGTGAATGACCAGGTGGGTCAGGAACGCGAGGTGGTACACCACGATGACGGCATACACGGCCGCGCCCAGCCGGATGGCGATGCGGCTGGCGTTGAGGTGCCGGTGGATGCACAGGAGCCACAGGCCCACGTTCACGATGACCAGCTTGGCGAACATGAAGAAGAGCGGGGACTGCTCATAAGCCACCCGCATGATGGGGTTGAGCTCCTCGGCCACCCCCAGCTGGAGGAAGAAGAGCGTGAAGAGCCCATCCAGCAGGTTCAGCATCAACAGCGCCACGGACGCCGGTGACAGGTAGAAAGAAGCCCTGCTGCCCCACGCCCCGCCCTGCATCTGTCCAATCGTCGCCGCCACGCCCATCCCCCTTCGCCAGTCCGTGGCCAGTGCTCTTCAAGAGCCTTGCCAACGCCCGCGAGGCCCGGTGACGGGCAGGCGAGGAAGCGGGCGACAGCGGGGTCCGATTCGGCTATGGGACGGGCATGGCGGGAAGTTGACTCCCCTGGGGTCGTGGCAGACTATCCGCGCCCCTTCCGCCCCCGGCCCGTGAGCGTTCCTTGCATCAATTCCCCAAAGATATCGGGTGGATAGAGGTCATCTGCGGTTCGATGTTCTCCGGCAAGACGGAGGAGCTGATCCGCCGCGTCCAGCGCGCCGTCTACGGCAAGCAGCGGGTGCAGGTCTTCAAGCCGCGCATCGACAACCGCTACGACGAATCCGCGGTGGTGAGCCACTCGCAGCTCAAGGTGACGTCCACCGCCATCGAGCGGGCTGAAGAGATTTTTTACAGGCTGGCCCCCGACACCCAGGTGGTGGGCATCGACGAGGTGCAGTTCTTTGGTTCAGAAGTCGTCGCCGTGGTGGAGGCGCTGGCCAACAAGGGCCTGCGCGTCATCTGCGCGGGGCTGGACCAGGACTACCAGGGGCGCCCCTTCGAACCGATGCCCCAGCTGATGGCGGTGTCGGAGTACGTGACGAAGGAGCTGGCCATCTGCGTGGTGTGTGGGAATCCGGCCAACCGCTCCCAGCGCATCGTGTCCAGTGGTGAGCGGGTGGTGGTGGGCGCGGCGGGCGCGTACGAGCCGCGCTGCCGCAAGTGTCACGTGGCGGAGCCCGCGGAGGGCACGCCGCCGCAGACGCTGGAGCTGTTCGACTGAGCGGGAGCTGAACGGATGCGCGACACCCTGTACTCCAATGTTCCCTTCAAGCTGAACGAGATGACCCACCACTATGGGCCTCACGTCCACCTGGTGGGAAATCCCTTTCTCCTGACCCAGCTGGCCACGCTGTGTTCGAAGGGCGTCATCCAGCCGCAGATCAACCGCCTGGTGGAGACGCTGTACGTCGACCTGGTGAAGACGGTGCTCAACGCGGAGTTCCCGCGGAAGAATGTCAGCCTGCCCACGCGGATGATCGACTCCACCCCGCAGGGCCTCTACCAGGGGGAGGTCATCGACCCGCAGGTGCGGGTGGTGACGGTGAACATCGCCCGGGCGGGCACGCTGCCGTCGCAGGTGACGTACGACTTGATGAACGCCACGCTGGACCCGACGGTGGTGCGCCAGGACCACATCATCATGAGCCGGATGATTGACGCCGCGGAGGCGGTGGTGGGCTCGGAGATTGGCGGCGCGAAGATTGGCGGCGACGTGGACGACGCCTTCGTGCTCTTCCCGGACCCCATGGGGGCCACGGGGGGGAGCCTGTCCACGGCGATTTCGCTCTACAAGAAGAAGGTGCCCGGGACGCCCCGGCGCATCATCACCCTGAACCTCATCGTCACGCCGGAGTACCTGCGGAAGATGACCACGGACCATCCGGACGTCATCATCTACGCGCTCCGGTTGGACCGGGGCCTGTCCCCGCCGGAGGTGTTCGGCACCGAGCCGGGCGCGCTCTGGGAGAAGGAGCGGGGCCTGGATGACCGGCAGTACATCGTCCCTGGCGGCGGCGGCTTCGGGGAGATCATGAACAACGCGTACGTTTAGCGGAGGAATCTTGGCGTTCTACGAGCAGGAAGTCGGTGTCCTGATTTCCGAGGACAAGTTGCAGGCGCGCGTGCGCGAGCTCGCGGCGGAGATTACGCGCGACTACGCGGGCAAGGACCTGACGCTCATCTGCGTGCTGAAGGGCTCGGCGTTCTTCGCCATCGACCTGGCGAAGCACATCGACCTGCCGGTGAAGTTCGAGTTCCTGGGCGTGTCCAGCTACCAGGGAGGCACGGAGTCCACGGGCGAGGTGCGCATCACCACCGATGTCAGCAAGCCGATGGCCGGCAAGCACCTGCTCATCATCGAGGACATCATCGACACCGGGCTCACCATGCAGTTCCTGCTGGAGAACCTGCGCGCCCGGCACCCCGCGTCCCTGAAGGTGTGCTCGCTCTTGGAGAAGCCCGCGCGCGCCCGGACGCAGGTGGACATCGACTACAAGGGCTTCGTCATCGAGGACCTCTTCGTCGTCGGCTACGGGCTCGACTTCGGCGAGGTGTACCGGAACCTCCCCTTCATCGGGGTGATGAAGAACAAGTAGTCCCGGCCGGGTGCTGGCGCCGCGCCTACTGTGCGCGGCGCCGCACCGGCTGGCGCGCGCCGTCACATGAGCGGGCAGAGGTCGGCGAAGTCGCAGCGCACCTCGATGGCGTCGCAGTAGAGCGAGCACGTCGTGTACATCCCGCACGACTGCGTGCCCGAGGGACACCGGATGAAGCTGCCGTTGGGGCACATGTACTTGAGCGTGGTGCAGTTGTTCAGCTCGGTCTCCTGCTGACCCAGGTCGGCTTCAACCTCCGGCGCATCCACCGGACCACAGCCAACCGCGGACAGCAGCGTCGTCACAGCGAGCAGCAGCGTTGCAGCCTTCATGACAAGTCCTTTCGAGGTGGGGGGACGGCCCATCCAGGCTGTCGTCCCCCAGCCTGAAAGTCAAAGCGGGAATGTCTGTGTATGTCAGGGGAGGCGGAGGGCCTTGGGCCGCGCACGGGGGCCGCTCAGCGGCCGTGACGCGGTGCTTCGCGTTGTCGTCTCCCGGTCCATGCACAGCGTGCCTGGAAGAATGCGCTGAGGCGTGGCGTCTGGGCGCGCGAAACGAGGCGGACCATGGATGCAACCACGGACAGGGCCGCGCTGGCTCGGGCGGGCAAGCACCACCAGCACGAAGCCGTCCGGAAGTACGTTGCCGAGTTCATCGGGACGTTCGTCCTGGTGCTGGGCGGCGTCGGGGCGGCCGTGCTGGCGGGGGACCACATCGGCTTCCAGGGTGTGGCGCTCGCCTTTGGCCTGTCGCTGCTGGCCATGGTGTACGTGATTGGGCCCATCTCCGGCTGCCATGTGAATCCGGCGGTGACGCTGGGCCTCTTGCTGACGGGGAAGATGGAGGGCAAGGACGCGGCCGGCTACGTGGTGGCGCAGTGCGCGGGGGCCATCGTCGCGGCGGGCGTGGTGCTGCTGATTGCCCGGGGCATGCCCGGGGGCTACTCGGTGGCGACGCAGGGGCTGGCGACCAATGGCTATGGCGCCGCCTCGCCGGATGGCTTTGGCATGGGGTCGGCCTTCCTCACCGAGGTGGTGCTCACCTTCCTGCTCGTCTTTACGGTGCTGGGGGCCACGGATGCGCGCGCGCCGGTGGGCTTCGCGGGGCTGGCCATTGGCCTGGTGCTGACGCTCATCCACCTGGTGGGGATTCCGGTGACGAACACGTCCGTGAATCCGGCGCGCAGCCTGGGGCCGGCGGTGTTCGCGGGGAGCGTGCCCCTGGGGCAGCTGTGGCTGTTCATCGTGGCGCCGCTCCTGGGAGGCGCCACCGCGGCGGCGGTGTACCGCACGGTGTTCCGTCCGTCCGTGCCCATCAGTGCGGAGGAGGCCGAGCGGGCCCTGCGGCGCGAGCGTGAGTCGCGCATCGCGGACCAGCAGGCCGGAACGCGCGCCCCCGTCTGATGCTGGGCGTCGCTTTTCGCGGGGGGCTCCGGCGGGTACGGTGACCGGGACCAGGGGCCTGTCGAGCCCCCCACTGGAGCCGCCATGTTCTTCGACGCGACGCGCCTCACGGCCTACTTCCTGGCGGTGCTCGCGCTCATCCTGACGCCTGGGCCGGACACGATGTACGTGCTGGCTCGGAGCATGGGGCAGGGGCGCAAGGCGGGCATCGTCTCCGCGCTGGGCATCTTCGTCGGGTGCCTGTTCCACATCGCCGCGGCGGCGTTCGGGTTGTCGGCGTTGCTCGCGACGTCGGCGCTGGCCTTCTCCGTGGTGAAGTGGGGCGGTGCGGCCTACCTCGTGTGGATGGGCGTGCAGATGCTGCGCTCCCAGGACGACGCTCCCGAGGAGGTGCGGGCGCTCCCGGCCCTGGGGCTGCGGCGCATCTTCCGCGACGGCGTCGTCACCAACGTGCTGAACCCGAAGGTGGCCGTGTTCTTCCTGGCGTTCCTGCCGCAGTTCGTGGACGCGTCCGCGGGCTCGACGGGGCTCCAGTTCCTGGGGCTCGGGTTGATGTTCTCCGTCACGGGGACGTCGTGGCTGGTGCTGCTGGCGGCGACGGCCGGGGCCTTCGGGGGCTGGATGCGGCGCAACCCGAGGGTGGCGGCGTGGCAGAAGCGCGTCACTGGCGGCGTCTTCGTGGTGCTGGGGACGCGGCTGGCGTTGCAGCGCCAGGCGTAGGCGTCAGACGAGCGCCTTGATGACCACGTAGAGCACGTAGAGGACCCACGGCACGGCGGCCAGCAGCCCGAGGACTCCGAGCAGGCCGGCCCAGACGGGGTAGCCCTTGCGCCAGGGCAGGAGCAGGAACGTGCCTCCGGCGAGCGCGGGCAGGGGCAGGAGGTTGAGTGCGGCCAGCTTCGCGCTCATCAGGCCCCAGGCGCGCAGCAGGTCGCCGTCCCGGAGGAGCGCGAGGAAGC
The DNA here is from genome assembly GCF_030168875.1 of Myxococcus sp. SDU36. NCBI lineage: Bacteria > Pseudomonadati > Myxococcota > Myxococcia > Myxococcales > Myxococcaceae > Myxococcus > Myxococcus sp. SDU36. The sequence goes on along the minus strand of NZ_CP077414.1, from coordinate 3,843,273 downwards.
GCTCCACGCGGCCGGGGAGCAGGGAGGGCTCAAAGGGGATGGCGAAGCCGCTCACGAAGTGGCGCAGGCCCTCCGAGGGGCCCAGGCAGGCCATGGCGATGGCGACCTGGAGGACCCAGGGCAGGAGGATGACGGCGGCGTGCAGGGGCGGGGAGAGCTGGAGCAGGCGGCTCCTGGCGGGGGCGCCCTCGGCGGTGGGCTCGTCGAAGCTCACCGCGCTGCCGAGCGCCAGGGGGCGGAAGGCCCACAGGATGCTGCCCAGGCGGGCGGAGAGCAGGGTGGGTCCGTAGCCGAGGACGATGGACACGGGCCGTGCGCCCACGGTGCTGGCCACGGCGGCTTGCGCCAGCGCCCAGAGGGCGTTGACGGCGAAGAAGAGCATCCAGAGCCAGAGGAGTTGGGACAGGCGGTCCATGCGGTGCGTCCCTGTCTACCATGACCCGGGGTGGCCTCCATGCGCGGGTGGGGCACCAATCACCCTGGAGCGTGGCGCCGCGTCTCTGGTAGGCATCCGGGCCGAGGAACTCATGGCCTACGGCATCGCGAATCACCTCTGGATTCATGGGAGCCCGGACCGGTCCAGGGTCCGTCAATGGATGGACGCCGCACTGGGGACGTCGTTCGGGGAGCAGCCTCGGAGCGACATCGTCGTCGCGGACGTCTTCCAGTTCGGGCCGGCGCTGACGCTCATCGACGTGCAGGTGCTCGGAGCGCCGCGCGTCGTCGAAGGCGAGGCGGAGGCGGCGGAGCAGGACGGCTTTCTGACGCGCGTGGCCAGCCTGGCGAAGGAAGCGGGCTTCAAGTGCACGCGGGTGTGGATGGGCGACGTGGGCACCATGGCGTGGGAGCTGGAGTCCCAGGGCGAGGAGGGCGTGCCCACCGGTGCGAAGCGGGAGGACGAGGCGCTGAGCACGCTGGGGGCGGATGGGTGGTCTGTGGACCCGCTGGCGCCCGTGGTGGCGCGCGAGGTGATTCGGAGCATCGTCAAGCTGCCGCTGGAGGAGGTCCACCACTACATCGACTGGGCGGTGAGTTGCCGCAGCGCGATGGCGGCGGGGACGCCGGTGGAGGGCTTCAACCTGACGCGCGCGTCGAGGCTGATGGCCACGCACTACCTGGTGTGGAAGGGGAAGGTGCTGCCCAAGCCGACGCCGGTGAGCGAGATGGCGCCGAAGCTTGGCCGGGCGCGGAGGATGCGCAGGGCGGCGACGTTGGTGCCCGCGGCGCGCGTCTGGGGACTGGTGCTGCTGGTGGCCTTCGTGGTTCCCGCCGTGCTGTACCACTTTATCTTCGCTCCGCCGGTGGAGAGCCCGGTGACGGGCTTCGTGCTCAGCGGGGTGATGACGCTGGTCTGGGCCCTGTTCGCCCTGGTTCGGTTTGATGACTTCCAGGGCCGGCCGGTGCGGCTACCGTGGCGGGTGGCGCTGTTCGTTGGTGGCCAGTTCGTGGTGGGTGGGCTGATGTGGTGGCTTCACGGGATGCCGCAGTGAGTGCTGGCCGCCACGAGAATGGACTGAACACCGAAGCCATTAACTGTCTTTGGACGATCTCGAAGACCGAATCCTTTTGCAGAGCTCATGAGACAATATTGATTTGCGTGGTTCGTCGAGAGTAATAGATCGGCCTGTTGGCTGAATGTGTGTGCACAGTTGGTGGCTTGTGAAAGCTGCATCAGCGTAAAACTGTTATCTGGAACTGTTTCGTAATGATCGAGTCGGCTCATGAAGAAGATCGAAGCGAACGTATCGCGTCGAGAACGTGCTCTTCTTCATAGTCAAAGGCGGTTCTTAAAAGAGTCTCGTGTTTTATTGTCGTTCCTCGCGCAAGGGCAAAGACCTCTTCAAAATAGGGATCTGAAGTCGATGCGTTACGACTCTGTGTGGAGAAATTAACCAGTGGGGTCTCAGGTGGAGAAGAGGCGTCAGCAGTGAATTGAATCCCATTCATGTTAAGAACCGCCCAGGCCGCCTCAAGTTCCGGCCGCCAAGATGTGACGTTGCACCGCAATGGCTTGGGGTCAGTTGCAAGCAACTGTGCCGCACTCTGCGCGACTGAACTGGAGTATGAAAGTAGCTCTGAGACATCTCCTGTTCTGAGTGACTTGTATATTGCGCTGATGTCCGACATTTCGATGGTACTCTCGATAGCCGCCTCGATTTTAGGTAGCCTGACGGGATCTCCTAAGTAAAGTAGACGAGTTGCTGTGTATCTGATTTTCTGCAACTGGAACTTCCGTAGCATACCTTGTTGTGGCGGTTCCTCTGTAAACCGTTCGAATCGTATTTGAAGCTCGTGTCGAGCTATTTTTGCCAGTTCAAGCAGGTCGTTTGGAGTTTGAGGGAAGGTGTGGTTGCTAAGCCATCGTTCGCGAAACCGCGCAGAAAGGCGCTGGAGATAGGGGATCTCGCCAACGCTGGTTGAGTAGTCGCGAATAGGAATTCGAAATCCGTTGTCAGCCAGGATGCGTCTCAGCACGGGCGCTTGATTGCTGCGAGCAGCCAAGAAGTACTTGATGCCACCAATAAGCTTCGCCCAAAAGTAAGTGCCCGTCTCATTCGGAAACGATTGGGTGATGCGGATCCAGTCGGCTGTGTCGAGCCCGAGTGTTTTGTCTTCATGCAGCCGGAGTCCGAGTGGCAGTGCATGCCGAATGACCTCTGTGGCACGTTCAATCGAACGGGTGTTGAGGACGAGCGCAATGTCATCGACATATCGAAAGTAACTTCCTGGAAAAGTCGCGGAGAGGAAATTGTCAACCTCCCTGAGTATCAAGTTTCCAAGGACGTGGGCGAACATGGGGCCCGCAACCAGACCTGTATTTCCGGGCTTGATTTGCTGGTAATCGGCAATGAGTTTATCTCCCAGTGTTCGCCATTTGTGCGCAAGTTGGCCTGTCTCGCAATGGTTGGCCCATGCTGATGAGGTCAATGTGTGGGGGACGGAGTCGTAGAACTGTCTTATGTCGAAGTACGCAACGAGGCCATTGGGAGTCGACTTGGCTGAGTCTGCTATTGATACCTGCCGTTTTTTCCACCAAATGAAATATGGATCCACCATGCCATGACGTGCTTGGGGTTCGCTGAGTACGTTGCTGTAGACGTTTGGGTGTCGCCTGAATACGTCGCTTGTGCGGGCGCATGCATCCAGTAACGCTGCTTCGGCAAGCATCTCCGTAGGGGCAGGTAGATGAAGTTCCCTGTAGTCAATTGTTTTGGTGTGGTCCTGGGGTCTTGCTCCCTTGTAAACGCGACTGCGTCGATAAGGCAATGAGGTTCTTGTTGTTGTGAGTTCGGGCGTAGTAACCGTTCACCGACTCATGCTGCGTGCGCGGGCTGAGGGACTTCCGCAAGGGGAAGCAGCGAGGGAGGCGGCAGGCTCCGGCGGTGCGTGCGCAGCGTGTCCGTGAGGAAGTCCAGTACGCCCCGCTCTTGCAGTTTGAGCGTGGTGACGGCGGTGAAGATGCGCTCGACGAAGCAGCTGCCCTCGGGGCCTTGCGTCCCGAATGACGTCTTGCGGTACATGACGGCGTGGCGGATGCACTGCTCGCCGAAGTTGTTCGTCGGCTCGATGTCGGGCACGTCGACAAAGGTCCAGAGGCACTCCTCCAGTTTGAGGATTTCTCGTGCCATGCCCGCCGTCTTCTTCTCCGCGCGTACCTCGGCCTCACGCAGCAGTCGGCCCACCGTGCGTCGTACCTTCTTCATCCGCTGCTCGAAGTCTTCTCGAGCCAGCGTCCCATCGCGCACCCGGTGCCACCACTTGAAGAAGCGGTGGCGCTCGCGCATCAACCGCTCGCCAATGCGGCAGCCTTCGCCTCCGCGGTCGATGAAGCCTTGAAAGTCGCGCGTTAAATGGCTCCAGCAGAGTTGGCGCAGGCCCTTGTCATACCAGTCATACCCGGCCCACCTGTCCGTGGTGAGGAAGCCCAGGAAGCCCTCCCCCAGCAGGGCTTGGGCCACCTTGCCGCCACGACTCCGCGCGATGTGGAACACCACCACCAAGGCCGTGGCGACCACCCACAACCAGGCACGATGGCCCCGGCCATCCTTGCGCCCCTCCACCCATCCCGTCTCGTCCGCGTGGGCCTCGTCGGCCGCCTGCACATATGCGAGGGCCTCGGCCACCGCTGGGGCCAATGCGTCCGTCATCTCCCCTTCGAGATTCACCACGCTGCCCACCGACAAGTCCACGCCTACCATGTCCGAGAGGGCATCCTTCACCAGTCGTTTGGACAGCCGGTACTTGCCTACCAGCAGACTGGCCAGCGCCCCAGCCTGTCTCCGAAAGCGCTGCGGGCGTGCGCCGGCACCGGCTGGCGCGTCAGCGTGCCGCACGCGCGGCACTCCAGGGCGTGGCTGCGGTACTCGGTGACGACGGCCGACAACGGCGGCACTTCCACTACCTGGTGGCGGCGCGGCTCGCAGTCTCTGCCCTCCAACCGGTGCCCGCAGCCTTGGCACTCCTTGGGCACCAACTCGACGACGTGCTGCACGGCTTCGGGCGGCAGGAGACTTCGCTCATGTTTCTTGTGCCCTGGCTGACCACCGGGGCGGCGGCCCGTGGGCTTCTTCAGCGGGCGCGGCGTGCCGGGGCGTCCGCGGAGGGGGGCTTCGAGGAGTTGCTCGAATTGAGATTCAGCCGCTCCTTCAACTGCCGGTTCTCCTCGCGCAGCTGCCGGTTCTCCTCGCGCAGCTGCCGGTTCTCCTCGCGCAACCGCCGATTCTCCTCCTCCAGGTGCGCGATGCGCCCCAGCGCCGCTTCCAGCAGCGCCTCCAGCTTCGCAATCCGCGCGTCCCGGGGGTCGAGTTCCGCCACGAGTGGCGGTGTGTCACGCCGCGGCCAACACCGTCGAGCGCCGTCCCGCCCACCGTCCGCTGCCCCGATGTCTCTTCAAGCAGGCACCAGCCGGTGAACGGTTACCGGGCGTAATGTCTGTTGCCCATCGATCTGTTCGTGCGCTTAATGAGCGAAATAGATGTCTCAGAGACAGATAGCTGGTGATGTCTCGGCTGCGATACTCATTCGCTGTTCTCACCGGGAGAATGTCGGGTCTCATGGAGTTCGCTCCTTGTGGTCGAGCATCATGAGTGAGAGTCTAACATTGAACCTCTTGGGCTTGGTGAGAGGGTGCTGCTGCGTACATTCACTTTTGGCGTGTGGTTTGAGTGGGTTTTCGCTCGATGTTGTAAATAGTCTTCGAACGCGTTTGATGGCATTCGCGTAAAGCTCTGAGAGGAATGAGTCGGCTATGTTTGTTTGTGGCTCGATCCATATTGTCTGAGCTGCTCTAGTGCCGGCCCATTGGAAAATGTGATTTAGTTGTGATTGTGCGTTCTTGAGATTGCTGCTTGTGCCAAGGAATCCTGAGAAATTTGCTGCCAGAATGAAGTGCAGTCTTGAATCGTGTCCCTTGTTGAGCCATTTCGATAGAAGATCTACAGTGCTTGCCTCGTCTTTGACATCCCATTTCATGAGTTCGTGATGTAGCGTGATGGCTTGGGTTCTGAGCGCCGGGGTAATTCGAGTCCATAGTGAGTTGGCGATCTGTAGTGCATGTGGGGAGTTGTCACCTCCGAGTAGTCTGACCTCCAGGGGGTGGCATGGAATACAGTCCTGTTCCCGTAGTGTTGCGATTGTTGTCAATAGTGCCGCTGCGCCAGCACCTGTTCCGCAAGGGATGTCCAGCATGGAGACTTTTCCGCCAGAGAGGGCACCAATTATTCGATCAGACGCATCGCGCAGTTCTGATTTTGGATCTAACGCAGCGAGGGCTGTACGACCGCAAGAGCCAGAAAACCTCGTGGCGAAATGCAGTTCTGTTTCTTGGGGCGATATCCCGCCAGTGGGGCCTGTGTCGGGTTCGTTGTTAATTGCCGCGTCGAGCAGATTTCGTGCTTCGATTTCAGTGGCGTATGCCGTGGTTAATTGTGTTGGTAGTCGCAGTAGGGTCTGGGGTGAATCCCAGAGTGATGTTGGGATTTTTTTAGGAGGTAGATAGCGATCGGTCATAAGTAGTGTGAAGGAAGTGGCCGGATGGTGGGGCGATCAGGGGCGATTGCGCGTTAGTCTATCAGGAACATGGTTTGCGCCTGCAAGCTGCCAGTGGAGTTTCCCCCGTTAACAGCTCTTAACGAAAGTCAGGGCTGAGTTGGTCATTGGCAAGGACCATCCCCAGGTTGAGGGGCATGGTTCGAGAACTCGTCCTGGACGCCTTCTGGCGGCGTGAGACCTACTTGTTGCCGCGTAAGGGCCCGCTCACAAACTACATGGCCATGAGAGGCGCTCTCTCCCCCGTAAAATCGGCCTTAGGACCGGTGAGCGTCAAGGTAGATGTCGCGTGAAAGGATTCAACCGATGCGCTTCACTCCTGTACTGCCGGGGGGGGCGGAGAGGGGCCGAGGCGGACGGGGCCCGTGGGCGTCCAGTCGCGCGTGTCGCGGCTCCATCGCTCGGGGTGACGGGCTTTGGCGCGTTGGTACACTTGGCGGCGTCGGGCCAGCAGCGCGCCCTCTCGGCCGAAGTGCCTGTCCTCGGGAGCGACGTAGCGGATGGCGGAGTGGCGGTGCTCGGTGTTGTACCAGGCCACGAAGCGCGTCACCCAGCGGCACGCGTCCTCGACGGACGCGAAGGGGCGATGAGGGAAACTGGGGTGGTACTTCAGCGTGCGGAAGAGGGCCTCGGAAAATGCATTGTCGTCCGAGACGCGGGGCCGACTGAAGGACGGGGTGACGCCCAGCCACTGCAAGGTGGCCAGCAGCGTGGCGCCCTTCATGGGGCCGCCGTTGTCCGAGTGCAGCACGAGCCCCTCGGGACAGCCGGCCTCCTGCCAAGAGCGGCGAATGAGGGCCGCGGCATGCTCGGACGACTCTTCGTCGCAGCTCGCGCCGCTGCGACTCCGCCCATCCAGGCGGTGGAGCAGGGGCGTACCGAGTCTCCGAAACGCCCGTGGTGGAAGTTCTGGTGTAACCGTTCACCGACTCATGCTGCGTGCGCGGGCTGAGGGACTTCCGCAAGGGGAAGCAGCGAGGGAGGCGGCAGGCTCCGGCGGTGCGTGCGCAGCGTGTCCGTGAGGAAGTCCAGTACGCCCCGCTCTTGCAGTTTGAGCGTGGTGACGGCGGTGAAGATGCGCTCGACGAAGCAGCTGCCCTCGGGGCCTTGCGTCCCGAATGACGTCTTGCGGTACATGACGGCGTGGCGGATGCACTGCTCGCCGAAGTTGTTCGTCGGCTCGATGTCGGGCACGTCGACAAAGGTCCAGAGGCACTCCTCCAGTTTGAGGATTTCTCGTGCCATGCCCGCCGTCTTCTTCTCCGCGCGTACCTCGGCCTCACGCAGCAGTCGGCCCACCGTGCGTCGTACCTTCTTCATCCGCTGCTCGAAGTCTTCTCGAGCCAGCGTCCCATCGCGCACCCGGTGCCACCACTTGAAGAAGCGGTGGCGCTCGCGCATCAACCGCTCGCCAATGCGGCAGCCTTCGCCTCCGCGGTCGATGAAGCCTTGAAAGTCGCGCGTTAAATGGCTCCAGCAGAGTTGGCGCAGGCCCTTGTCATACCAGTCATACCCGGCCCACCTGTCCGTGGTGAGGAAGCCCAGGAAGCCCTCCCCCAGCAGGGCTTGGGCCACCTTGCCGCCACGACTCCGCGCGATGTGGAACACCACCACCAAGGCCGTGGCGACCACCCACAACCAGGCACGATGGCCCCGGCCATCCTTGCGCCCCTCCACCCATCCCGTCTCGTCCGCGTGGGCCTCGTCGGCCGCCTGCACATATGCGAGGGCCTCGGCCACCGCTGGGGCCAATGCGTCCGTCATCTCCCCTTCGAGATTCACCACGCTGCCCACCGACAAGTCCACGCCTACCATGTCCGAGAGGGCATCCTTCACCAGTCGTTTGGACAGCCGGTACTTGCCTACCAGCAGACTGGCCAGCGCCCCCAGCCTGTCTCCGAAAGCGCTGCGGGCGTGCGCCGGCACCGGCTGGCGCGTCAGCGTGCCGCACGCGCGGCACTCCAGGGCGTGGCTGCGGTACTCGGTGACGACGGCCGACAACGGCGGCACTTCCACTACCTGGTGGCGGCGCGGCTCGCAGTCTCTGCCCTCCAACCGGTGCCCGCAGCCTTGGCACTCCTTGGGCACCAACTCGACGACGTGCTGCACGGCTTCGGGCGGCAGGAGACTTCGCTCATGTTTCTTGTGCCCTGGCTGACCACCGGGGCGGCGGCCCGTGGGCTTCTTCAGCGGGCGCGGCGTGCCGGGGGCGTCCGCGGAGGGGGGCTTCGAGGAGTTGCTCGAATTGAGATTCAGCCGCTCCTTCAACTGCCGGTTCTCCTCGCGCAGCTGCCGGTTCTCCTCGCGCAGCTGCCGGTTCTCCTCGCGCAACCGCCGATTCTCCTCCTCCAGGTGCGCGATGCGCCCCAGCGCCGCTTCCAGCAGCGCCTCCAGCTTCGCAATCCGCGCGTCCCGGGGGTCGAGTTCCGCCACGAGTGGCGGTGTGTCACGCCGCGGCCAACACCGTCGAGCGCCGTCCCGCCCACCGTCCGCTGCCCCGATGTCTCTTCAAGCAGGCACCAGCCGGTGAACGGTTACGTTCTGGTGAGCCTTACGCATTGCCATCGACCAGGGCGCCTGAAACCGCGCCCCGGGACACAGCGCACAGCGACTCAGAACGCCGCGTCGAGGACTACGTCGGTCGCCGCGCCAACCCCCACGGCCACCTGGTACGACGACACGCGGCGCTCGAAGAAGTTCGTGAGCTCCTGCACGTCCTGCAGGTCCATGAAGTGCAGCGGGTTCTTCGTGCCGAACACCGGCGTCATGCCCAGCATCTGGAGCCGTTGGTCCGCCACGTACTCCAGGTATCCGCGCATGTCCTGCACGGACAGGCCCATGACGCCGCCGCTCAGCAGGTCCTGGGCGAACTGAATCTCGCACTCCACGGCCTCGCGGAGCATCGCCACCACGTCGCGCTCCATCTGCGCGTCGAAGAGGTCCGGCTCCTCCTTGCGCGCCACATGGATGGCCTCGTAAGCAAAGGCCATGTGCGCGCTCTCGTCTCGGAACACCCAGTTGGTGCCCGCCGCCAGGCCGTTCAGCAGGCCCTTGCTGCGCAGGAAGTACACGTAGGCGAAGGCCGCGAAGAAGAAGAGCCCTTCAATGCAGCCCGCGAAGCAGATGAGGTTCAGCAGGAACTGCCGCCGGTCCTGCTTCGTCTGCAGCGTGTCCATCCCCTGGATGCTGTCCATCCACTTCATGCAGAAGCGCGCCTTGCGCTGGATGGAGGGGATGTTGTCGATGGCGGCGAAGGCCCTCGCCCGCTCGGCCTGGTCCGGCACGTAGGTGTCCAGCAGCGTCAGGTAGAACTGGACGTGCAGCGCCTCCTCGTAGAGCTGGCGCGACAGGTACATCCGCGCCTCGGGCGCGTTCAGGTGCTTGTAGAGGTTCAGCACCAGGTTGTTGCCGACGATGCTGTCTCCCGTCGCGAAGAACGCCACCAGCCGGTGGATGAGGTGGCGCTCCGCGTCCGTCATCTTCGAGCGCAGGTCCACCAGGTCCGTGGAGAAGTCCACCTCCTCCACGGTCCAGGTGTTCTTGATGGCGTTCCGGTACATCTCGAAGAACTGCGGATACGCCATCGGGCGCAGCGTGAGATTCAGGCCAGGGTTCAACAGCATTGCTTCCGTGCTCCTCGCGCTGCGGCGCGGTGTCTCAGACGTTCTTCTTCAAGCCAAACCGTCAGCGTCCCCAGGCCTACTGGCAGGCCTCGCACGCCTCGGGGTTCTCCAGCGAGCAGGCCACCGCCTCGGCCTCGGTCGCCTTCGCCACCGGAGCAGGGGTCGCCGACGCCATGCTGGCGCCACCCCCCGTGCCCACCGTGGCCTTGGCGATCCGCGTCGCCGGGCGTGAGCGCAGGTAGTACGTGGTCTTCAGGCCCTTCTGCCACGCGTAGAAGTACATCGAGGACAGCTTCCCGATGTTCGGCGTCTCGACGAAGAGGTTGAGCGACTGGCTCTGGTCGATGAACGCCCCGCGGTCCGCGCCCATGTCCAGCAGCGCGCGCATCGGCAGCTCCCACGCCGTGCGGTACACCGTGCGGAGGTTCTCCGGCAGCTCGGTGATGTCCTGCACGCTGCCTTCCGCCATCTTGATGCGGTTGCGGATGTTCTCGTTCCACAGCCCCAGCGCCTGGAGGTCCCGCACCAGGTAGCGGTTCACCTGGAGGAAGTCACCCGACAGCGTCTCGCGCTTGAACAGGTTCGACACCTGCGGCTCGATGCACTCGTAGCAGCCGACGATGGACGCAATCGTCGCCGTGGGCGCAATCGCAATCATCAGCGAGTTGCGCAGGCCGTGCTTCATGATGCGCTGGCGCAGCGCGTCCCAGCGCGCCGTGTCCTCGGGCACCACGCCCCAGTGGTCGAACTGGAGCTCGCCCTTGGCCGCCCGCGTCTCCGGGAAGGACTCGTGCGCGCCGTACTGCTCGGCCAGCTCGCACGACGTGGTCAGCGCCGCGAAGTAGATCTCCTCCGAAATCTTCTTCGACAGCGCGCGCGCCTCCGCCGAGTCGAAGGCCAGCTTGAGCTGGAAGAAGACGTCCTGCAGGCCCATCAGGCCCAGGCCCACCGGGCGCCAGCGCTTGTTGGACGCCGCCGCCGCGGTGATGGGGTAGTAGTTCAGGTCGATGACGCGGTCGAGCTGCCGCATCGCGAGCTGGGCGTTGACGCGCAGCCGGTCGAAGTCGAACTTCCCGTCCACCAGCATCCGGCTCAGGTTCAGCGAGCCCAGGTTGCACACCGCCGTCTCACCCTGGCTCGTCACCTCCAGGATTTCGGTGCACAGGTTGGACAGGTGGATGACGTTGCCGGCCTTGCCCGTCTGGTTGCTCTTGCGGTTGCTGATGTCCTTGAAGGTCATCCAACCGTTCCCCGTCTGCGCCAGGCACTTCATCATCCGGGCGTAGAGGTCACGCGCCTTCACCTTGCGCATGGCCAGGCCGTCGGCTTCGGCCTTCGCGTAGGCCTGCTCGAAGGCGTCGCCGTACAGGTCCGTGAGGTGGGGGACGCGCTTGGGGTCGAACAGGCTCCAGTCGCCGTCCGCCTCCACGCGCTTCATGAAGAGGTCCGGCACCCAGTTGGCCAGGTTCAGGTTGTGCGTGCGGCGCGCGTCGTCGCCGGTGTTCTCACGCAGCTCCAGGAAGTCCTCGATGTCCGCGTGCCACGTCTCCAGGTACACGCAGCACGCGCCCTTGCGCTTGCCACCCTGGTTCACCGCCGCCACGGAGGCGTCCAGCGTCTTCAGCCAGGGGACGATGCCGTTGGAGTGCCCGTTGGTGGACTTGATGAGCGAGCCGCGCGCGCGCACCCGGTGGTACGCCACGCCGATGCCGCCGGAGAACTTCGACAGCATCGCGATGTCCGAGTACTTCTTGTAGATGGCGTCCAGCTCGTCCGCGGGCGAGTCCAGCAGGAAGCAGCTCGACAACTGCTCGTGGCGCGTCCCCGAGTTGAACAGGGTGGGGGAGCTGGGCAGGTACTCCAGCGAGCTGAACAGCCGGTACAGCTCGATGGCCTCATTCACGTTGTCGCCGCTGAGCGCGCTGGCCACGCGGAGGAAGAACTCCTGCGGCGTCTCCAGCACCTCGCGCGTCTGCGGGTTCTTCAGCAGGTACCTGTCGTAGACGGTGCGCAGGCCGAAGTACTCGAAGAGGTCGTTGCGCGACGGGTCGATGGCCGCGTTGAGCTTGCGCGCGTTGGCCTGGACGAACTGGAGCAGCCGGTCCGCGATGAGGCCGTGCTTGTGGCCCGCCGCGACGGACTGGCTGAAGGAGTGGATGTCCTGGTTGCTGACCTCCTTCTGGATGAAGGTGGCCAGCAGGCGCGCGGAGAGGCGGCCGTACTCGGGCTCCTCCACGATGAGGGCGGCGGCCGTCTGGATGGAGAGGCTGTCCAGCTCGCGCGTCGTCGCGCCGTCATACAGGCCGGAGATGGTCTTGGTGGCCACGCGCATCGCGTCCACGCGGGGCAGGCCCACGCACGAGCGGCCCACGGCGCGGACAATCTTGTTGAGGTCCACCGTCTCCGTGCCGCCGTTGCGCTTGCGCACCCGCATGGAGGTCGCGCTGAAGTCGCCCGCCGTGGGCTCGGAAGCAACCGCGCCCGAGGCAGCGGCGCCCGTCGGCGCTGTCGTCGTCGCCGGCGTGGACGGACCGGAGGAGACGGGCGGGACAGACATGTTGGCGGAAGGCTTCACGGGCGTATCGAAGTTCACGAGCGGCTCACTCCAGACAAAAGCAGGGCGCTTCGGACAGACACGAGGCCTGGCCAGGGAAGCGGGATTCCCCACCACGTTACTGGAAAATTGTTCAGGTGAATCCCGTTCCGGCGGGACGGGACTAGCGGCTGGAATCGACGGCGTGTCTGGGGGGATTTATCGGCCAGACCGATGTTGTAAGCAAGAAACCCACAATCCCTCCTCTTCCCCGCTCCCAGCCACATCGGCTGGTGGGGCGCCATCGACCAGCCACAAGCTATGGGGGGGTATCGGACCTGTCAACGCGAGATCTAGTGCCTGGCCCGGCATGGCCCGTGCAATCTATGATCGATCTCCGAGCCGATCTCGCAGTCGTTCGGTGAACAGTGCGTGACCCCTCCCAGGAACGTGGAGTGTGGGCCTCCTGGAATCCACCGTGGACGGTCAGAAAGGGCCCTACGGAGGGGTTGGAACCACACCACCCGCATCCGTCCCGGTGGGGGCCTGGGGGGCCTCGTCCAGGGCCTCCCCGGTGGCCTCTGGCTGCGCCGCGGGGGCCGGGGGCGGCGCCGCGGTGGGGGCGGGCTGCGGCGCGGCCTGGGGCGGCGTCTGGGGGGCCGCCTGGGGGCCGCTGAGGGTGTGCACGGCGCGCCGCAGCGAGTCCTCCAGCTCCCGGGCCGGCGGGGCCACGGCGGCCATCATCTGGTTGGCGCTGCGCGCGTGGCGGCTCTGGCTCTCCGCGGCCAGCTTGAGCTGGGTGAGGGCCTCGCTGACCAGCCGGCGGGCGTCCTCCAGCTTCTGCCGGGCCTGGTAGTAGGCCACGTCCACCATGTGCTTCTGGAGCGTCAGGCGCTGCTCCTCGGTGATGCCGGAGAGCTTCTCCGCGCGGCGGAGGTAGTAGAGGCCCTGGTCGACCCGGGCCGGCTCGTCCGACGCGATGCGCGGCCGGGCCAGGCCCTCCAGGACGGGGAACAGGGCTTGGTCCAGCTCGTCCCGGTCGGTGAACTTGCGCGTCAGGAGCGCCGAGACGTCCTGGCCTTCGATGGAGACGGGCGCGTAGGCATCCGCCAGCCGCGGGTCCCCGGTCCGATAGGGCACGGCGCCCATGGGGGCGTTGCGGCCCTTCATCACCACCAGCTGCCCGTCATGGAGGGCCAGCGTGAAGGTGCGCGCGTTGAGCTGGGACAGCAGGAAGACGACCACGCCGCCCAGGCCCAGGATGAGAGTGAAGATGATCAGCCGCGTGAAGGTCCGCCGCGCCCGATAGCCGAATCCCTGTTGTGCCGTTTCGTTCATGTCGCCTGCCCTCCTGACGTGCGAGCGCGAGGCCCAGCTCCGGCCCCGGCGCTTAACTTGGGGCACGCTTGCCCGGGGGTATACTCCCACTCCCGAACACACCGATGCACCACACATTCCGCCGCTTGGGGCCCAGCGAGCTGCTGCCCCGCTACATTTTCGCGGAGAGCCTCTTCGCCCGTCGACGGGTTTTGGAAGTCGATGCGGTGGCCTCCACCGGGGGCGAGAGCGCGCGCTTCCTCGTGGAGCGAGGCGCGCGCGCGGTCGTGTCGTGCGACAAGGATGTAGCGGCCGTCGAGGCCGCGCAAAAGGCGCACGGCGGTCCCGCCTTGCGCTACCGGGCCAACGTCTACGACGACTTCGAGTCGGGCAGCTTCGATGTGGTGCTCGTCGCCGACCTGGCGCCCTACGTGAAGGCGCCGGAGCTGCTGGCGGAGCTGGCGCGGCTGGTGACGAAGCAGGGCTTCCTCGTGGGCGGCTTGCGCAACGTCGCGGGGCTCGCGCTGCCCCAGTTGCTGGAGGCCGAGGAGGGCGTGCCGCCCACCTATGGTCAGCTCCTGGACGCCCTGTCGGTTCACTTCGCCCAGGTGGAGGTGGCCACCCAGTCCCCGGTGCTGGGCTACCAGCTCGCCTTCGAGCGCGGTGAAGGGCTCCAGGTGGACGGCACCCTGGTGAATCACAGCGAGGCCGCCTACTTCCTGGTGGTGGCGGGGCAGGACCCGGCGCGCGTGGTGGACCCGACGTGGGTGCAGCTGCCTCCCGAGCCGCTGGCCTTCACGCGCGGCAAGCTGGATGAGGTGGTGGCGCGCGCGAAGTCCTGGGAGGAGCGCAGCGGCCGGTTGAAGGAGGCGCTGACGAAGCTCCGCGCGGAGCTGACGGACCGGGAGGCGGAGGCGGCGTCGCTGCGTCCCTCCTTGGAGACGGCCCGGGATGAGGTGGCCCGGCTCACCGCGCAGTTGGAGCAGGCGCGGGGCAGCCAGGAGGCGCAGCGCGAGCGGGATGATTTGTCCGGCAAGCTGCGCCGCCGCGAGCTGGAGCTCCAGGTGGCGCAGGAGCGGCAGGCCGACGCGGACCGACGGCTGGCGGCGCAGCGGCTGGAGGTGGAGGCCGCGCAGCGCTCCCAGGCGGACGCGGGCGTGCAGGTGCTGGCGGCCCAGGAGTCGCTGCGGCTGGAGCGCGCTCGCCGGGAGGAGACGGCGGCCTCACTGGAGGAGGCTCGCGAGCGGCTGACGCAGGCGTACACGCAGGTGCGGGACCTCCAGGAGGAGCAGTCCACGCTGCGCATCGAGCGTGAGCGGGACCGGCTGTCGGCCGAGCGCGCCGTGGAGCAGTCCGAGGACCGCCGGCGGGCCGCGGAGGCCGCGCGCGAGCGGGAGCTGCGCATCGCGGAGCAGTACTCGGCGGCCCTGGCGGCCGTGGAGCACCTGAAGGCCGAGGCGGCGCGGGCGGCGGAGACGTCCCGGGACGCGGGCGCCGCCGTCTCCGTGAAGGACGCGGAGCTGGCGCGCACGGCTCGGGAGCTGGTGGACGCCCGGCAGCGGACGGCCTCGGCGGAGGGGGCTCGGAAGGACGCGGAGTCGCGGCTGGAGTCGCTTCAGGCGGAGGTCCGGGGCCTGGAGACGGAGCTGGCCGCCGCTCGCGAGTCGCAGTCCCGCCTGGGCCAGGAGGTGGAGGCCCTGACGCACGCGGAGGCCTCCGCGCGCGCCACGGCGCAGAAGTGGGAGGAGTCGCTTCATCAGGCCTCGCAGCGGCTGGAGGCGCTGGAGGCGGAGCGCGCTCGGACCGAGGAGCGTCTGGGGCAGGCGCTGGAGACGGAGCGCGAGCTGGAGGACGCGCGGGCTCGGGCGACGGCGCTGGAGCGGCAGGTCCTCGATGAGGTCTCCGCGAAGGGCGAGGTCGAGGCCCGGCGGCAGGAGCTGGCGGAGGAGCGCGCGGCCCTGGTCCGGCGCGTGGTGGAGCTGGAGGCCGAAGCTTCCTCGCACGCTCGGACGGGGCGGCAGTCCTCGGAGCGCGCGGCGGAGCTGGAGGCCGCGCTTCAGGCCGCTCGCGAGGAGCTGGAGTCCGCGCACCAGGAATGGCAGGTGTCGGAGGCGCAGCTCGGGCGCGCTCGCGGGGAGCTGGACTCGGAGCGTGAGGCCCGGGCCGCGGTGGAAGAGGCGCTGCGGCTGGCGCGTGGGAAGCTGGAGGGCGCGGCGCAGCGGCTGACGGAGGCCGAGGCCACGCTCTCGCGGACCCGTGAGGCGCTGGACGCGGAGGTTGCTCGGCGCGCGGACCTGGAGACCTCCCTGGCGGAGGTCCGGAGCTCGCTGGACTCGGAGCAGGAGGGGCGGGCGCGGGCGTTGGAGGCGCTGCGCGCGCAGCTCGAGGCCGAGCAGGCGCGGCGCGGCGAGGCCGAGGCGACGCTCGTTGAGACTCGTGCTGGGCTGGAGGAGGCTCGCCAGACGCTGACCCAGGTGCGAGCCGCGCTGGCTTCCGAGGAGGAGCGGCGCGCGCGGTGGGAGGCGGCGCTCGGGGATGCGCAGGCGCAGCTTCAAGTGGAGGGGCAGGAGCGCGTCCGGCTGGAGGCGGCGCTCACCGCGGAGGCGGAGCGGCGGGCTCAGGCGGAGGATTCTCTTGTAGGGGTTCAGGCTCGCCTGGATGAGGCGCTGGCGCTGCGCGCACGGGCCGAGGCGGAGCTGGTTTCGGCTCAGGATGCGCTGGCCCGGCACGAGGCTCGGGGCCAGACGGCGCTTGCTTCCGAACGTGAAGAGCGGGAGCGGCTGGCCGCGGAGCTCACCGCGATGCGGGAGCGGGCCTTTGGCGCGGACGAGGTCGTCACCCGGCTTCAGGCCGAGGCGGCTGCGGAGCGGGAAGAGCGTGTCCGGGCGCAGGAGGCGCTCGCCCAGGCTCGCACGGACCTGGACGTCGAACGCCAGGGGCGCGGCGAGGGCGAGGCCGAGCTGGCTCGCATGCAGGGCCTGCTTGGGGTGGAGCAGCAGGCCCGCTCGGGGGCGGAAGCCGCGCTGGCCCAGCTCCGGGCGACGCTCGGGGCGGAACAGCAGTCGCTGGCCGATGCCGAAGCCTCCCTGGCCGAGGCGCGCGCGGCGCTGACGGCGGAACAGCAGACGCGCGCTGAGACGGAAGCCGTGCTGGCGGAGTCGCGCGAGGCGTTCGCGGCGGAGCAGCAGGTTCGGGTGGAGACTTCGTCTGCCCTGGCCCAGGCCCGTGAGGTGCTGGCGGCGGAGCAGCAGGCTCGTTCGGAGACTGAGGCCGTTCTGGCACAGGCTCGCGAGGCGTTCGCGGCGGAGCAGCAGGCTCGCGCCGAGACCGAGGCCATGTTGGCTCAGTCTCGCGAGGCGTTCACGGCGGAGCAGCAGGCTCGCGCCGAGACCGAGGCCCTGTTGGCTCAGTCTCGCGAGGCGTTCGCGACGGAGCAGCAGGCTCGTTCGGAGATCGAGGCCATGTTGGCTCAGTCTCGCGAGGCGTTCACGGCGGAGCAGCAGGCTCGCGCGGAAACTGAATCCATTTTGGCTCAGGCTCGCGCGGCGCTGACGGCGGATCAGCAGGCCCGTGCCGAGCTTGAGACGGCCCTGTCGCAGTCGCGTGAGTCGCTGACGGCGGAACAGCAGACGCTCATCGAGCTTGAGACCGCCCTGGCGCGGTCTCGTGAAACGCTCACCGTGGAGCAGCATGCCCGGAGCGAAGCTGTGTCCGCGCTCACGGCGGAGCAGCAGGCTCGCGCGGCCATCGAGGCAGCCCTGGCCCAGGCCCGTGAGGCGCTGGAGGCGGAGCAGCAGGCTCGCGCCCAGGCCGAGTCTGCTTTGTCGCAGTCTCGTGCGACGCTCGAGGCCGAGCAGCAGACGCGCGCTGATACCGGTGCCGCGCTCGGACAGACTCGCTCGGCACTGGAGTCCGAACAGCAGGGCCGTGCCGAGGCCGAAGCCGCGTTGGTGCAGGCCCGCGCGTTGCTCGAAGCAGAGCAGCGCACGCGAGCCGATGCGGAGTCCGCGCTTCAAGCGCTGCGCACCGAGACGTCCGAGCGCGACCATTCCCGGCAGGAGCGACTGGCCGCCGCCGAACGTGTCATGGCCGAGCAGGAGCGCGCGCTCGAAGCGCAGCGCCTGGCGGCCGAGGCGCGCGAGCAGGAGCTGCGCGATACCGTGACGCGGCTGGAGTCGGAGCGGACGTGGGCGGAGGACACCGCGAAGGAACAGCGCTCGGCGTTGGAGTCCCGGCTCTCGGAGGCTCGCGAGGCGCAGGAGTCGGACGCGGCGCGTGCGGTCGCGTTGACTCAGTCCCTGGCGGACCTGGAGTCGGCCCGAAGCGCGGCGGATGCCCAGCTTGTTGAACGTGCGGGAATCATCGAGGCGCTGGAGACGCAGGTCACCCAACTGCGTGAACAGGTCGCGGAGCGTGAGGCGGAGGCGGGCCGTGCCAGTGAGGCCGCCACCGAGGCTCGCGAGGCGCTGACCCGGCAGGAAGCCGCCGCGCAGGAGCGGCTCTCTTCGGTCGAGCGTGCGCTGGACGACGCGCTTGCTCGGGCGGAGCGGCAACAGGGCGAAATCGAAGCGCTGGCGGCGGAACGAGACCGCGAACGGACGGCCTTGGCCGCCGCTCAGCAGGAGCTGGCGCACCTGGGCGCATCGAGGCAGGAGACCATGCGCCTGGGGGCTCAGCTCCAGCACGCAATGGCGGCCCTGCACGAGCGGGGCATGCACATCGCTCGGCTCGATGCCGAGTTGGTGGATGCACAGGACCGGCTCGCGGCGCAGCGGGAGAACGCCGAGTTGCTCATGGTGCAGCTCGAGACGGCGCGGCGCTTCGCGGGCAAGGCCACCGCGATGGAGAACTCGCTCGAAGCCGAGCGTGCCGCGCTGGAGACGCTGCGGAACGAGCTGGCCCGCGCGACAGAGGCCGCCGCCTCGGAGCAGGCGAGGGCGATTGCGCTGGAGGCCCAGCGCGCCGAACTTGAGGGGAAGCTCGCGGACGCCGTTGCGCGGTCCGACGCTCAGCGTGCAACGCTTGAAGCTCGACTCGCCGACGCTGACGAACGGGCCAACACGCTCCGCGCGGAGAAGGGGCAGCAGCTCGCGGAGGCTGCTGCTCGCACCGAGGCCGAACGCACGGCCCTGGAAGCTCAGTTGGCGGAAGTCACGGCCCACGCAGCAGCGCAGCGTGGCGAACTTGAGGCCCGGCTCGCGGAAACCGTGACCCACGCCGAGGCACAGCGCGTCGAGTCTGAGACCCGGCTGGCCGACCTCGATGCCCGATTCGAAGCACAGCAAGCGGACCTGGAATCGCGGCTCGCCGAGGCCACCGCGAGGTTCAACGCACAACTGGCGGAGGCCAGCGACCGCGCGGCCCAGGTCTCCGACACCGCGGACCGCGCCCAGGCCGACAGGGCCACGTTGGAATCCCACGTCGCCGAGCTCACGTCCCAGCTCGAAGTACTCCGCGCCGACCTGACCGCCGCCACGGCGCGGGCGGCCACGCTTCAGGCCGCCCAGGAGCGCCTCGCCCGCGCGGACTCCGACCGCGAGCGCCTCCAGTCCGACCTGTCCGTCGCCCGCGCCGCCCGGGTCCGCCTCGAGGGCCGCGTCACCGCCCTGGAAGCCGCGTCCACCGACGCCGTCCGAATCCTCGACGCCGAGCGCGCCGAGCGCACCCGCCTGGCCCAGGCGCTCGAAGTGGCCAGGCAGCAGCTCCAGCAGCACGACGGCAGCGCCGCGGGACAGCTCGCGTTGCTCCAGACGGAGCGCTCCCAGCTCGATGAACAGCGCCGGGGCCTCGAAGCCCAGCTCCAGTCCCAGAAGGCCCGCGTGGACGCGCTGGAGGCGGAGCGCACCGAGCTCCTGTCCACCGTGGAGTCCCTCAAGGTGTCCTCCCAGCCCGAGGACGTGCTGGAGCTGGCCGCGGAGCTGGAGCTCCTCCAATCCCTGGTGGAAGACCTCCAGCAGAAGCTCGCGGACCGCGAGGCCGAGCTGGCTTCCGCGCAGCGGCTGGCGGCTCGCGCGGACAGCCTCGCCCCACTGGACGCGCCCGAACCAGCCAGGAACGAGCTCGCCGGGACGGAGCAGGGCGCCAAGGCCCCGGCGCGGCGTCCCCGAGGCGCGGTGCCCGCGCTGGACCTGCCGCCCCAGAAATCTCCCCTGAAGCCGGACGAGCGCGAATAGCCGCTCGCGACTAGGATTGCGCCCGTGGAAGCTCGCGAGCGCATCTTCAAGTATCAGGGCCTGGGCAATGACTTCGTCGTGCTGGACCGGCGCGGCTCCGGCGAGGACATCGACGCCGCCACGTCGCGGTGGATGTGCGACCGGCGCCTGGGCATCGGCGGGGACGGCGTGCTGGCGCTGCTGCCCTCCGAGCGTGGCGTCGCCCGGATGGTCGTGCACAACGCGGACGGCAGCATCGCGGAGATGTGCGGCAACGGCCTGCGCTGCGCGGTGAAGTTCCTGGTGGATGACTCGGGCCAGACGCCGGGCCACCTCGACGTGGAGACCGGGGCCGGCGTGCTCACCTGCTACCCCGCGTATGGGGAAGGCGGCGTGGTGGCCGTGGACATCTCCATGGGCCCCGCCCGGCTGGTCGCCCCCAACCTGCCGTCAGGCGTCACCGGCCAGCCCTTCCTGGATGCCTTGGTGCCGGGCCATCCGCCCCTGCGCGCCTACGCGGTGAGCATGGGCAATCCCCACATGGTCCTCCTGGACCAGCCGCTGGAGAACGCCTCGCGCCTGGGGCCCCTGCTGGAGCAACACCCGTCCTTCCCGGACCGCACCAACGTGGAGTTCGTCCGTGTGGACTCGGACGGCCTCACCGTGGTGGTCTGGGAGCGAGGCTGCGGCCTCACCCAGGCCTGTGGGACGGGCGCCTGCGCGTCCGCCGTGGCCGCCGTGCTGGCCAACCGGCTCCCGGCCGAGGCCTGGCTGCGCGTCACCCTCCCAGGGGGGGACCTGCGCATCCGCGTCCCCGCCGACCTGTCCGACATCCGCCTCCGTGGACCGGTGGCCTTCGTCTTCGAGGGCGTTGTCGCGGTTCCCTCGGGCCGGTAACCTCCCGCGTTCCTCTCGCCCCCAGGTCAGAACGCGCCGTGGCCGGACCCATCCTCGTCGTCGACGACGACCTGTTCTTCCGTCAGCTCGCCAGCGACTTGCTCACGCATAGCGGGCATCGCGTGGTGGCCGTGGAGAACGCAACGCTCGCGCTCGAAGAGGCGGCCCGCACCTCGTTCGACCTGGTCATCACCGATGTGGTGATGCCGGGCGTGGACGGCTTCGCCCTCACCGCGCGCCTGCGCGAGCGGGACCCCGACCAGGAGGTCATCCTCGTCAGCCAGCGCACCGACATCCGCGGCTCGGAGGTGGCGCTGCGCTCGGGCGCGGCGGACTGCCTCACCAAGCCGGTGGACGCCAATGACATGTTGCTGGCCGTGGACCGGGCCCTGGAGCGCGCATCCCTGCGCCGCGAGCGGACGCAGCTTCGCGACGAGAACCTGGAGTTCGCCCGCTTCCACAACCTGCACCAGCGCTGCCTGGAGCTGCTGTCCCATCCCGACTTGGAGTGGCTCCAGGAGCGGCTCACCTCGGAGCTGGCGGCCATCTGCGACGCGCAGAGCGCCGCGCTGTGGGTGGTGGACGACCGGGGAGACCTGGTGCTGCGCGCCTACCGCGGGCTGTTGGACAGGCAGTTCCTCGCGGAGAAGATGAGCCCGGAGGGGCCGCTGTCCGGGCGGCTGCGGGAGGCCCAGCCGTGGATGGCCCGCGATGAGCGCTCGGCGGTGATGTACGTGCCCCTGGTGGCGTCGGGGGAAGTCGTCGGACTGGCGCAGCTCTCCGACCCGCTGTCGGGGGACTTCCGGCCCGAGCACACGCGCGATGCCCGCGTGCTGGGTGACTTCGCGGCGGTGGGCCTGAAGAACGGCCGGAAGATGCTCGCGCTCCAGCGCCTGGGCCTGAGGGACCGCGAGACGGCGGCGTACAACCTCAGCTACTTCACCGACTACGCGTCCAAGGAAATCTACAAGGCCCGGCGCTACGGGCGGACGTTCTCCCTGCTGACCTTCTCCATCGACAACCTGCCGCTGGTGCGCGTGCGCCAGGGCGCGGCGGACGCGAAGAAGGCAGTGCGCGGCATCATCAAGGCGCTCAGCAAAATCATCCGCGACTCGGACGTCATCGCGAAGGCGAGCGACCAGGAGTTCTACCTCCTGCTGCCGGAGACGGACTTCTTCGGGGCGCTGATGTTCGTGCGCCGCGCGGTGGCCGCCGTGCGCGAGGAGCCCGAGGCCATGGAGGTGGACCAGCGCCTCCCGCTGGCGCTGGTGGGCGGGGCCAGCACCTTCCCCAAGGACGGGGAGGACTTCGACGAGCTGGTGCACCGCTGCCGCCGCCGCATGGACGAGCGGCGCGCGTCGTTGCATCGCCGGCTGATGCTGGACGGGCTGCCCTTCTGGGACGAGGTGGACCTGCTGCTGGGCACGCCGAACAGCCCCCGGCTGCCGGTGGACGAGCGCTCCGAGCCGAGCCGCCGAGGCAAGGTGTCCGACGTCCTCTTCGACGAGCTCCAGGCGGAGATTGCCCGGGAGATGATGCGAGACCCGGGCTCGCGGGGCCTGCTGTACGTGGGCGGGCCGGAGATTCGCACGGACCTGAACATCGCCGCCGGGCTGGAGTCCGCGCCGCCCGACCTGTCGTCGCGCATCTACCTGCTGGGCCGCCGCGTCGACCTGGAGTCACACCCCGCGCTGACGCCCGTGTTCCTGGAAGGCGACGACCGCATCGCGCGGCACGAGTTCATCCTCTGGCTCTCCGAGAACGCGGCCTACGCGCTCATCCAGCGGCGGGGCCACGGCGCGACGTGGGGGTTCCACACCTCGGACACCGCGGTGGTGGACGGGCTCATCTCCAAGCTGCAGGCCGAATACGACCTGCAGCCCTACTGACACGAAGCGGAGCGCCACCGTGGCCCTGGTCCGGAAGATCCTCATCGCCGACCCCGACCTGGAGTCCGTGCGCTCGCTGTCACGCGCGCTGCGCACCAAGGGCTACCAGGTGCACTACGCGCCGGACGGCTCGCGGGCGCTGGAGGTGGCCGTGCTGCGCCACCCGGACCTCACGCTGTTCGACGAGGGCTGCCGGCTGCTGGACGCGCGCACCTTCATCCAGATTCTGCGCACCAACCCGCGCACCGAGGACATCCCGGTGGTGCTCACCACCTCGAGCTTCGAGTCGGACCGGCTGCGCGGCCTGCGGGACGGCTACCTGCGCAAGCCCTTCAACCTGGACGAGGTGCTCAGCCGCATCGAGCACATCTTCCGGCGCAGCGAGGCGGCGAAGGACCTCAAGAGCGAGCAGCAGGAAATCGAAGGCTCGCTCAGCCAGCTCAGCATCCCGGACTTGATGCAGCTGCTGGGCATGAACCGGCGCAGCGGCCGGCTGACGCTGGAGCGCGGCAACGACCGGGGTGAGATTTCCGTCGTCGAAGGCCGCCCGGTGAATGCGAAGCTGGGGCGCGTGGAAGGGGAGAAGGCCCTGTTCCGCCTGCTGGCGTGGGTGGATGGGACGTTCACCTTCTCTCCCGGCGGGAACACGGCGCGTCCGCGCATCAACCGCGGCATGGATGACTCGCTGCTGGAGGGCATGCGCCAGTCGGACGAGGTGAACCGGCTGATGCCCGGCCTGCCGCCGCGCCACACGCGGCTGATGCTGTCGCCGGACGCGGACCTGCAGGGAGACCAGCACCCGGTGACGCAGCAGGTGGTGGACCTGCTCCGCCAGCCACGCGCGCTGGGCGAGGTGCTGGACCTGGCGCCTGCCACGGATTTGGAGGTGCTCAACGTCCTCTCCACGCTCATGCAGCGGGGCGTGGCGAGGGCCGCGGACGGGGACGGCGTGGAGGCCGCGTCCGGTGAGCTGCTGGGCGCGGCGGAGGTGCACGCGCTGCGAGGCCGGATTCTCCGCACGCGGGCCCCCGCGAAGGTGGCCACCGCGAAGATCTTCGTGTGCGGCAGTGGCGCGAGCGCCGCCCGGCGCATCCTCGCCCGCATGCCCGGCATGGAGGCGCTGTCCGCCGAGCCCTCCGCCGTGAAGAGTGGTTTCGGCACGCTGGGGCGCCTGGTGCTCAGCGAGGTGCTGCGCCTGGACTTCTGCGTGCTGCCCCCCGCGGAGGCGGCGCGTCCGCTGTGGCGTCCCTTCACGGCGGGCGCCATGGGCGCGCTGCTGATGGACGTGGCCGAGCCCTCGGTGCGGCTCGCGCACTACCTGGCCTGGGAGGTCCGGATGCCGGTGGTGGTGGTGGGCGCGGAGGTCCCCGCCGCGTTGCAGGGGGCTCCCGCGGGGGCCCTGGGCGCGGCGGATGACCTGGCGGACGCGCTGCGCTCGCTGCTGGTCCAGGCGCTCAACCCGGCGCCCACGCTGCCCGGCGTGCCCCAGGTGCAGCGGGCCGCCGCGTCCATCGTATAGCGCGAGGCCGCGGCGGCGCGGAGGCTCACCCGTTCCACGATTTGAGGGGCCCCACGACGGCGATTCGCTGGGGGTTGTCCGGATCGACGCGCACTTCGAGCTGCAGGCCGCGCTTCACGGCGCCGGTGTTCCAATCATGCGTCCGGCTCATGAGCCGCACCGGGTACGGGCCATTGAATGGAATCTTCACGTCCAGCTCGAGCAGATAGAAGGAGCTCCCTTCGTAACTCAGCGCCGTGTGCGTCACGGTGATGATGGTGGCCTCCGCAACGAGGCCCGTGTGCCGGAGGTGGGCTCTCTTCGCTTCGGCCTGGACGAGGTAGTGGATGACGCCGAAATACGCGAGGAGCATCACCCCGGCGATGCCGCCGATCACCACGTATTCAATCCGGAGGAACTGCAGGAGCCCTTCGTCCACGAATCACCTCGGTGCGAGTGCCGCCGCTACGGGAAAGCGTCTTTTTAAGCGTCCACCGCGGTGGACGACAGGAAAGGACCTGTCAGGTGAGGCGTCGTGCGCACCGGGGAAGCGAAGTCCCCCAACCCATGGGATGCTCACGTCGTTTCCTCGGTGGATGAACCCAGCGCTCGGGCGTCCGCGGTCCTGGCCTCGGAGAAGCCAGTGGCTCCCGCGAGGAGGGCTTGGATGCTGTGGGGCCGCTGCTGCTCGACAGGCTCCAGGATGAAGGCCTTCCAATCATGCGCCCGGCTGCGGTGCTGCCGCCTGTAGGTGGGGCGGCCCGGCACCTTGAACTCCAGCAGGAAGTCGTAGACGCAACTTCTGTTGATCCGCGCATCGACGTGCGCTCCATCCGGAGGATGGTGGCCTCGCCGGCGGTTCCGTGCTCGCGGAGGCGCTGCGTCTGCACGTGCGAATAGAAGAAGTACCCCGCCACACACACCGGGTTGCCCGGCGTGTCACCCCAGCAGCCAGCGCATGGCCTCCGGCAGGCGCCGCTGCCAGTCCCGCTCGTGGTGCTCGCCGCCGGGGTCCAGCACCAGGCGCAGCTCGTGGTCCGCGTAGCCCAATGCCTGGAGGTGGCGGTGGAAGTCCCGCGTCGCCTCTCCGTAGCACATGACGTAGCCCACCGGGTCCACCGTCTCCGTGGCGCCCGCGTCCAGATAGATGCGCGTCCACCGCCGCGTGTGCGCCGACCATTCGGAGAACATCCGGTTCCAGCTCCACATCACGGACGGGGACAACGCGCCGATGCGGCCGAACAGCCCCGGATGTCGCTGCCCCAGGTGCAGGGAGATGAGGCCGCCCAGCGAGGCGCCCATCACCGCCGTCCACTCGGCGCCCTGGCGGACGCGGTACGTGCGTTCGATGTACGGCTTCAGCGTTTCAATGACGAAGCGCACATAGGGCTCGGCCCGGGCCGCCACGTTGCTTCGGGGCTCGTCCCACGGCGAGTACTCGGAGAGCCTGTCGTGCGTGGAGTCCACCGCGACGATGAGCCACGGCTCCACCTGGTGCTCCGCCACCAGCCGCTCCAGCGTGAGGTTGGCGCACCAGGTGTCGAAGAGCGCGGACTCCGGATGGGCGAACACGTTCTGCCCGTCCTGCATGTAGACGACGGGGAAGGACCTGTCAGGTGAGGCGTCATACGCATCGGGTGTGTAGATGCGGACGATGCGTGAGCGTCCCTCGTGCGGGGAAGCAAAGTCTCGGAGGATGTGGACGTGTCCCATGGGGTCCGGAAGTGGGCGGCTGCGAGGGGAGGATAGGTCGCGGCCCTGGCACCGGCCAGTTCCCCCAACCCATGGGATTCTCACGTCGTTTCCCCGGTGGATGAACCCAGCGCTCGGGCGTCCGGAGGTGTAGGCTCAACGGGTATCCCAGGACTCACACGAATACCCATGCAGCAGAAACTCGCCGCAGACATGTCGACCACCGCGGGCCGCGCGCAGGCCGGGCAGAGCCCGGTGGCGCTCTCCGTGCCCGCCCTGACGATTGTGTCCCATCCCCAGCCGCAGCGCATTGGCGAGCGGCTGCTCCTGGAGGTGCTCGCGTCCCAGGGGCGCACGGCGGCCCTGTCTCGCAACGCGCCGGACTTCTCCCGGCCCGGGGGGCTCATGGCCCTGCCGTTGGGAGACCCGTTCCTCAGCCGCAAGCCGGTGGAGTTCGAGCCCGGCCCGCGAGGGGGCCTCCGGATGCTGGTGCCAGAGGACGGCACCCAGGTGCGCGTGGCGAACGAGCCCGTCGTGGGCGGCCGGGAGTTCTCCCGCGAGGAGCTGTCCGCCGGGGTGCCGCTGGTGCTGGCCGACCGCGTGGTGCTGCTGCTCCACCTGGCCTCGTCCTTCCGTCAGCCGGGCGTGCTGGACCTGGGCATCGTCGGCCACGGTGAGGGCACCTACCGCGTGCGAGAGGACATCATCCGGGTGGCGGACCTCACCGTGCCGGTGCTCATCCGAGGCGAAACGGGCACGGGCAAGGAGCTGGTGGCGCGCGCCATCCACGCCAGTGGCCCCCGCCGCGCCGGGCCCTTCGTCAGCGTCAACCTGGGGGCGCTCTCCAAGGAACTGGTCGCCGCGGAGCTCTTCGGCGCGCAGCGCGGGGCCTATACGGGCGCCAGCCGGGACCGGGAGGGCTACTTCCGCGCCGCCGAGGGCGGGACGCTCTTCCTCGATGAGGTCGGCGAGGCGCCGCCCGAGGTCCAGGCCGCGCTGCTCCGCGTGCTGGAGACGGGCGAAATCTATCCGGTGGGAGGCCACACGCCGGTGCCCGTCGACGTCCGGCTGGTCTCCGCCACGGACGCGCATCTGGAGGCCCGCATCCAGGAGCGCACCTTCAAGGCCCCGCTGCTGCACCGGCTGGCCGGCTTCGAAATCCTGGTGCCTCCGCTGCGCGAGCGCCGCGAGGACGTGGGCCTGCTCTTCCACCACTTCGCTCGACAGGAGCTGGAGGCCATGGGGGAGGGCAGTCAGCTGACGTCCTCGGACGCGCGCGCCGAGCCCTGGCTGCCCGCGGCCCTGGCCGTCCGGCTGGTGCGCCATGCGTGGTCCGGCAACATCCGCCAGCTGCGCAACGTCACCCGTCAGCTCGTCATCGGTAGCCGGGGCACGCCGGGGCTGCGCGCCGATGCGCGGCTGGAGCAGGTGCTGGACGCGGACGCGCAGCCCGTCCCCGGGCGTCCGTTGACCGTGCGCACGGGAGACGAGGAGGGGGACGGCGCCAAGGCCCCGCGGCGCAAGCCCGCGGACGTGGGCGAGCAGGAGTTGCTGGAGGCCCTCCGCGCCTGCTCCTGGGACCTCAAGGCCACCGCGGACTGGCTGGGCATTCCCCGGCCGTCCGTCTACGTCCTCATCGACAAGAGCTCGCTGCTGCGCACCGCGCGGGACTTGAGTCCGGAGGAAATCACCCGCTGCTTCCACGAGTGCGAGGGTGACCTCGACCGGATGGTGCAGCGGCTGGAGGTCTCCAAGCGCGCGCTCCAACGACGGGTGCGGGAGCTGGGCCTCAGTGGTGGGTAGGGCTGGCTGACACGTCAACCCGAACCTGGTGGGTTCGGCTGACGCGTCCAGGTGCCTCCGGAAGATGTCACCCGACGCGTTCCTTCGAGCGCGCCCCGCGCCCGACCTGTTTGGTACGGTGCCTGCAGTTCAGTCACGACAGCAGTTCATCACCCGCCCCAGTGGGGCACAGGAGCCACGGCCCATGGCCATCGTCACCGTTGTCATCAAGAAGTCGGGGAACCTGAGCTACATCCCCAGCAACAAGGTCCGGCACGGGGATACCGTCCGCTTCTGGATCGACACGTCGAGTGGTGTCACCAGCGCGGTGGTGCAGCCTCCCACGTGCCTCGACGACACGGCCTCTATCTCCTTGGACAACTCCTCCAGCCTGCAGGAGACGAAGGACGACCCGGTCTCTGAGTCGGCCGCGGTCGGCACGTATCCGTTCACGGTGGAGGTCTCGCCCTCATCCGGGTCGTCGCGCCTGGGCAGCGAACTGGAGACGAAGAACGGCAACCTCGACGTGACGACGGACCCGCCGAAGCTCTAATCCCAGGCCCGCTTTAGGGTGTTGGAGGGCCGGCCAGCGGCTCGCGGGCTGCGACGAGCCGGCTCCTCCATTCGGGCTCGAGCAGGGGATTGCGGGCCAGGGCCTGCCGCAAGGCCTCCTGACCTTCGGTGCGCCACGCCTGCCGCTGTGCCAGGGCGGCGGGCGTGTCCGCCAGCGCCGTCAGCACGCCGCCACGCAGCGCCAGGGCGCGGGCCCAGCCGGGCCGGGCCTTCAGGACCTCGTCCACAAGCGTCAGGCCTCGGGACAGCAGGGGCCTCGGGTCCGCGCCAGCGCGTTGCCGCCACTCGGCCCAGGTGAGCTGAAAGCGCGCGGCCGCCAGCCGGTAGTCGTGGCGCCGGGGCTCCAGGGACAGGGCCTGCTGGAACGCCTCGGCCGCGGCTTCGAAGTCCGTTTCCCGTGCGGTGTTCCTCCGCGCCAGCCAGCGGGCCTTGAGGGCCCGGACCTCGCC
The DNA here is from genome assembly GCF_030168875.1 of Myxococcus sp. SDU36. NCBI lineage: Bacteria > Pseudomonadati > Myxococcota > Myxococcia > Myxococcales > Myxococcaceae > Myxococcus > Myxococcus sp. SDU36. The sequence goes on along the minus strand of NZ_CP077414.1, from coordinate 3,814,820 downwards.
CTTGTTGCGCCAGGTGTGGCCCAGGCGCGAGTTCAGCGAGGTGGCGCGCGTCAATGACTCCTCGGCCCGGGCCAGCTCCTGGCGTGGGTCGCCGCCGCTCTCCAGGCTCCAGGTGGCCAGCAGCGTCTGGACGCGGCCCAGGTTGGCCCAGAGGTCGGCGTCTCCTTCCTGCAGCGCGAGCGCCTGCCGGTAAGCCTCCACGGCGGCCTGGCCGCTGGGGCGCGGGTCCTCCCGGCGCGCGGCCTGGAAGGTGGCCCGCCGCGTCCACACCTCACCCAGGTTGTTGTGGGCGTAGACCTGCTTGGGGGCCAGCGTCCGGGCTTCCTCGAAGGCCGCCTGGGCCTGCTGGAGCAAGGGCTCGGTGTCGCCGCCTTCTTCCCACCGCTGCCCGGCCTGCCACAGCAGCGCCGCGCCCAGCCCGTTGTGCAGTGGGGGCAGCTTCGCGTTGATGCCCAGGCCCTGGCGGAACAGCGCCAGCGCCTGCTCCAGGTCGGCTTCGTGGGGCTCGCCGTGGCTCCAGCGCCAGCGCGCCAGCTGCTCGGAGATCTCCGCGCCGCGGAAGCACGCCACGACGTTGCCGGGGTTGAGGGCCAGCGCCTTCGCCAGCGCGTCACGGGCCCGCGTCAAATCCCCCGCGGCGTCGGTGGCGCGTGGATTGGAGGCCCGGCGGCGCAGGGCGTTGCCCAGGTTGATCCACGCGTCCGCCTGGCCCTCCCGCACGCGGATGGCCTCGAGGTACGCGTCAATCGCCTTGCCCTGGTGCTCCAGCGGATCCACGCCGCGCTCGGCTTCCGCGTCCGCCCACACCTGGTAGGTCAGGCCCAGGTTGGCGTGGAAGGCATAGTCACGCTCCTCGGGGCGCAGGCGCTCGAAGGCCTCGATGGACAGGCGGAGCTGCTCGCTCGGGTCCTGCCCGCGCTCCTGGCGGTAGCGGGCCCACAGCCGGTGGGTGATGGCCAGCTCCAGGGCGACGCGGTCGCTGGGCGGCGCCAGGGCCAGGGCCTCGCGCGCGGCGCGGATGGACTTCTCCAGCAGCGGCTCGGCGTCCTCGCGTCCCTGTCCGGCGCGCTGCTCCGCGAGCCGGCGGTGCAGGCGGGAGAGGACGACGAGCGAGCGGTGGTGGTCCGGCGCGGCGGTGAGCGCGCGCGTCGCCGCCGCCACGCCGCGCTCGTAATGGGGCAGCACGTTGCCTTCGCCGTACAGCTCCATCACCAGCGCGGCCAGCTCCAGGCGCGCCAGGACGTAGTGGCCCGTCGGCTGGCTCTCCGCGGTGGCGACGGCGGCGGCGTAGGCGCGGCGGCCCGCGTCCAGGTCCTCCTGCGAGCCGGCCTTGTCGCCCTGGTGCCAGCGCTGCGTGGCCCGCGCCAGGAGCACGTCCCCTTGCAGCAGGGGCGCTTCGTAGAACCAGGGCTGCGCGCGGCCCATGGCCTCCAGGTGAGCCAGGGCCTCTTCATGGCGGCCCTCGTAGAAGGCGAACAGCGCCTTGACGTAAAGCGGCGGGACGGGGACGTCGGGGCCTTCGGCCTGGCGCAGGTAGGCCAGGGCGGGGTCGCGGTAGTGCTGCTCCAGCTCCTTGCGGCGGACCTCGCGCTGCTCGGGGCTGCGGCGCTCCACGTCCAGCAACAGCCGCTCCTGGTAGAGGTCACCCAGCACCTGCGCCAGCGCCCAGGCCACGCGGGGCTCGCGGTAGCCCTGGGCCCACGCGGCCTCCAGGCGCCTCCTCGCGGCGTCCCGCTCATCCAACACCAGCGACGCGCGGCCCAGGGCGTACTGGCCGGGGCCCAGCGCGTGGGGACCCGCCTCGCGCACCTCGGCCTCCAGCGTGGCCATGCTGGCGCGCAGCTCACGCCGGTCCTCGCGGGTGTCGTGCAGGCGGGACAGGGCGGAGTAGCGCGCCGAGGCTTCGATGCGCTCCACCCGTTCGGTGAAGCGGCGCGTGAGGCGCTCGCGCTCGGCCACCTCGCCGCGGGCGATGGCCGCTTGCACGAGCGCCAGCAACACCACCGTCAAGGCCGCGGTGCCCAGCGTCAGCGCCACCCGGTGCTTGCGGGCCTTGCGGCGCAGGCGGTAGCCCAGGCCCTGGCGCGCGAGGACGGGCTCGCCTTCGAGGAACCGCTCCAGGTCCTCCGCCAGCGCCCGCGCCGAGTCGTAGCGGGCGGGCCGCTGCTTCTCCAGGCACTTGAGGACGATGGCTTCCAGGTCCGACGGGATGTCGGCGTCGAGCGCGCGCGGCGGGGCCGGCTCCTCGTGCTGGAGCCGGGTGATGACCTCCGCCTCGGTGGCGCCGGTGAAGGGCGGCCGGCCGGTGAGGAGTGAATAGAGCGTGGCGCCCAGCGCGTAGATGTCCGCGCGCCGGTCCAGGCGGGACACCTCGCCGCGCGCCTGCTCCGGGGCCATGTAGTGAGGGGTGCCCTGCACGGCGTTGGGCGAGGCGCCTTCCTCGCGCCAGTCGCGCGCCAGACCGAAGTCCATGACGAAGGGGGCCAGCCCGCCGTCCTCGGTGCGCTCCACCAGGATGTTGCCGGGCTTGATGTCGCGGTGGATGAGGCCCGCGCCGTGGGCGGCGTGCACGCCTTCGGCGGCCTGGCGCAGCACCAGCACCTTCTGCTCCAGCGTGAGCGAGCGCGACAGCTGCCCCAGCGGCTGGCCGTCCACGAAGCGCATGGCGATGTAGCCCCGGCCGCGCACCTCGCCGACCTCGTACACTTCGCACACCCGCTCGTGCCGGACGCGGGCCTGCGCGCGGGCCTCGGAGAGGAAGCGCCGGGCCAGCTCGGGGTCGTCCCCGCGCACGAACTTCAGCGCCACGTTGCGGCGGAGCATGGGGTCATACGCCAGGAACACCCGGCCCATGCCGCCCTGGCCCAGGAAGCGCACGGGCTGGTAGCGGTCCCAGTCCGGCACCGGGAAGGTGGGGCCGCCCGGCTCCACGGCGGAGGGCGGGGCCACGCCCGGGGTGACGGGCGTCAGCGTGGCGGCCTCGAGCGGACGGCCGGCGCCCGGGTCCGTGCTCTCGGAGGCGAGCTCGCCACGAAGCGCCACCAGGGAGTCTTCCGACAGCCTGCCTCGCTCCCGCAGCAGCTCCAGGGGACCACGCCGCAGGCGGAGCGCCTCCTCACGCAGGACCGCCACCTCCTCGCCGGAGAGCAGTCCTTCGTCCATCGCGAGGAGGAGCTCCTCCTCGTACGTCTCACTCAATCGCCCCGCCGCGTGCACGGCCCCAGCATACGGGCTGGCGCGTGGCGGGGGAAAATCCGCCAGGAGGTCCACGAGGCAGGCGGGGGGGCCTCTGGGGGAGATGTGGACCTCCCGGCGGAAAGGTGTCGCGCTCAGCCCTTAGCCGCGCTTCCTCCGGCGGAGGCCCAGCAGGCCCAGGAGCGCCAGCCAGGACGTAGCGGGCGCCGCGCTGCAGCCGCCACCGGCGAAGGCCCGGGTGAGCTCCACCGTCCACGAGTACGCCGCGGGCGTGCTGTCCACGTTGCCCGCGCGGTCCGTGGCCCGCACGCGCAGGGTGTGTTGGCCCTCGCCCACGTCATAGCTGTCCCGGCAGGGCTCGAAGGGGCCCCCGTTCAAGCTGCACGCGTAGGTGACGTCGTCCTCGGAGGCGTCGTACTCGAAGGTCGCCGTCCGGTCGCCGCCGCGCGCAGGAGGCGTGCGCGGAAGGAACGTGTCGGGCTCCTGGGTGTCGATGATGAACTCGCTGGGCGCGGAGGGCTCGCTGGTGCGGCCCTGGTCGTCGGTGGCGGTGGCCGTCACCGTGTGCGGGCCCTCCTCCAGCGGCTGGGTCGGCGTGCAGCTCCACGCGCCCACGTCGTTGGTGGTGGTGGTGCAGAGCACCGTGTCGCCCTCGTACACCGTCACCACCGTGCCCGGAACCGACGTGCCGCTCAGGGGCGGCGTGGACGTGTTGAGCACCGCGCCGTCGGCGGGCCCGGTGATGACCGGCGGCTCCGTCGTGGACAGGGTGATGGTGAAGGTGACGGGCGTGGAGGTGGGGCCAGGGCTGCCACCCGGAGGCGTGCCGGTGGCCGTCACCGTGTGCGGGCCTTCGGCCATGGGCGTGGTGGGCGTGCAGCTCCAGTTGCCCGCCGCATCGGCCGTGGCGGTGCAGAGGACGGTGCCGCCCTCGTACACCGTCACCTCGTCACCCGGCATCGCCGTACCGCTCAGCACGGGCGTCTGTGTGTCCAGCACCGCGCCGTCGGCGGGCCCGGTGATGACCGGAGGCGCGGACGGTGAGTCGTCGATGATGAAGTCCACCGTCGTGGACGTCTGCGGCGCGCCCGGGAAGTTGGAGGTGACGACGGCGGTGTGCGGCCCTTCCTCCAGGTCCGGCGGCAGCGTGCAGCTCCAGTTCCCTTCCGCGTCGGCGACGACGGTACACACCGGGGTGGGGTCGCCGTCCAGGTACACGTCCACGGTGGCTCCCGGCGTGGCGGTGCCCTCCAGCTCCTCACCGGCGGTGCCGCCCGGCGTCGGGGACGTGACGACAGGGGCCGTCTGGCAGATGGACAGCGCGTCCACGCGGTACGTCACCGCCGTGTCGGAGTTGTTGGCCAGGTCGCAGTCGGTGTCGACCAGCGCGATGCGCACGTCCCCCGTGGCCGCCGTGAAGTCGCGGGACAGGGGGAAGCCCAGGGGCATGGCCTCGGCGCGCGTGGCCGAGCCCGGACCGCCAGTCGGTGTGCGGCCCAGCGAGAAGCCCTGCACCTGCGTGCCCGCGTTGGCGTTGACGCCGATGACGCCGGGGTACCAGTTGGCGCCACCCGAGTAGCTCACCGCGCCGGACACGTACCGGATGCGGTAGCGGCCCGGCACGCCCAGCCCGGCCTGGATGGCCGCGTCGGGCAGCACGGGGGCGTCGATGTCCGACACCTGCGTGCAGCTCGCGTTGCCCTGGCGGGTGAGGAACACGCGGACGTCCGCCGTCTGGCACGCGGCGCCGCTCTCCACGGTGCACGTGGCCGAGCAGCCGTCCCCAGGGGTGGTGTTGCCGTCATCGCAGGCCTCGCTGTCCGCCGTGATGCCGTCACCACACGTCACGGCGCACACCGACGGGATGCCGGTGCAGCCGAACCCGTCCTCGATGGCGCAGGTGGCGTTGCAGCCGTCGCCCGCCGTGGTGTTGCCGTCGTCGCACAGCTCCCCCTCGTCGAGGACGCCGTTGCCGCAGGCGTTGGGGCTGGTGCAGGTGTTGGTGGTGGGGTTGCAGATGCCGCCTTCGCAGACGCCAGACGCATTGCAGGGCTGGCCGTCCTCCAGGAGGCAGCGCGAGGAGCAGCCGTCGCCGTTGTTGAGGTTGCCGTCGTCACACACCTCGGCGCCGGCGCGGACGCCATCGCCACAGGTGGTGGCGCAGGCGCTGGGCGCGCCGCTGCACGAATAGCCATCCTCCACGCGGCAGCTTCCGCTGCAGCCGTCGCCGCTGTCGAAGTTGCCGTCGTCGCACGCCTCGCCGCTGTCCACCGTGCCATTGCCGCAGGTGAAGAAGCACTGGTTGCCAGCGCCAGGGCAGCTCCAGCCCGGCTCCACCGAGCAGGTGGCGTTGCAGCCGTCGCCCGCCGTGGTGTTGCCGTCGTCACACGCCTCGGCGCCCGCGCGGATGCCGTCGCCGCAGAGGGTGGCGCAGGTGCTGGGCGCGCCGCTGCACGTGTAGCCCGTCTCCACGCGGCAGGCCGTCGAGCAGCCGTCACCGTTGGTGGCGTTGCCGTCGTCACACGTCTCGTTCACGTCCAGGGCGCCATTGCCGCAGCTGGCGACGCAGACGGACGGGCCGGTGGAGGGCGTGCTGCAGGCGTAGCCATCCTCCACGCGGCACTCGGTGCCGCAGCCGTCCTGCGGGTCCAGGTTGCCGTCGTCGCACTGCTCGCCCGGGTCCACGTCGCCGTTGCCGCAGCTGAGCACGCAGGCCTGGCCCGGGGTGGGGCAGGCGTAGCCCAGCTCCAGGGTGCAGGCGTTGGAGCAGCCATCACCCAGGGTGGTGTTGCCGTCGTCGCACAGCTCACCCGCGTCCATCCGGCCATTGCCGCACAGGGGCGCGCAGGTGGACGGAGCGCCCTGGCACTCGTAGCCGCGCTCGATGCGGCACGCCGAGGAGCAACCATCCGAGTCGTAGGCATTGCCGTCATCACACTGCTCGCCCGGGTCGATGTCGCCGTCGCCACACGTCATCAAGCAGGCCTGGCCCGGGGTGGGGCAGGCGTAGCCAGACTCCACGCGGCAGCTCGCGTTGCAGCCGTCGCCCGCCGTGGCGTTGCCGTCGTCGCACTGCTCGCCCGGGTTCAGCGTGCCGTTGCCACACGTCTGGGCGCAGGTGCTGGGCTGGCCGGTGCAGCCGTAGCCCGGCTCGATGCCGCAGGAGACGGAGCAGCCGTCACCGTCGGCGGTGTTGCCGTCGTCACACTCCTCGCGCAGGGACACGGCGCCGTCGCCGCAGCGGTCGTCGTACGCGTCCACGAACAGGTAGCGGAACGCGTTGGGCTCGGTGGCGGCGTTCTCGTTGCAGAGCTCGATGCGGTTGAGGCCCGCGCGCCACGGCGCGTTGGCGCCGAACTCGCGGAAGATGTTCTTCTGCCAGGGCTGGCCCGCCGGCTCGTTGACGACGGTGGGTGTGAAGTCCTGCCCGTTCACTCGCGCGCTGTCGAACTGGTTGTCGTTGAAGGTGGCCAGCCGCAGGCGGAACTGCGAGACGTTGGTCGTCGAGGGCACCAGGAAGTCCTGGTACACGCAGACAGGCGCTCCCAGGGGCGCCGCCATGAAGCGGGCCGTCTGGATTTCCTGGGGCCAGTCGTTGGCGGACCGCGAACCGGTGGCCGCGCCCGTGTTGTTGCTCGTGTAGAACCAGTGCGGATCCGGGCCGACCTCCAGCCGGCGGTTGTTCTCGTCGACGCCGGTGTTGAAGACCGTCACGCCCGCGCGCACGCACCGACTGGGGCTGCCGGCGCAGGCGAAGCCAGGCTCCACCTCGCACAGGCGGCTGCAGCCGTCGCCCTCGAAGCGGTTGCCGTCGTCGCAGACCTCCTGCGCGTAGGACGGGTGGGCGCGGTTGTCGAACACGCCGTTGCCGCACAGGGACAGGTCGCAGGTGGCGGTGCAGTCGGAGCCGTCGCTGTCGCAGGCCTCGCCGGAGTTGACGACGTTGTTGCCGCACAGGCTCGCCAGCGAGCAGGGGCGCCCGGGCACGTGGCACAGGTAGCCTGCTTCGAGGGTGCCGGTGGCGGAGCAGCCGTCGCCGCTGGTGGTGTTGCCGTCGTCACATTCCTCGCCGGGCTCGAGCCGGCCGTCTCCGACGAGGGAGGCGGACCGGTTCACGAGCACGGGCTCGGTGGGGGCCGAGGCTGTGCGGGCGCCGCCCGAGTCACAGCCGGTCAGGGATGAGAGCAGCGCGAGACAGAGCGCCGCCGTCTTGAAGAGGACACGCGTTTTCATGGGGATGTCTGCCTCGGTTCTCAGTGGGTGTCGGGAGAGGGCTCGCCCTGCTGCGTCTGCACGCCCTCTGCGTCGCCGACGATTCTGAACTCCACGCGACGGTTCTTCGCGCGGCCCTGGGTGGTGTCGTTGTCGGCGATGGGCTGGGACGGACCGAAGCCCTTGGACTCCAGCCGCTCCCGGGCCACGCCCTTGCTCACCAGGTAGTGCACGACGGCGTCGGCGCGGCGCTGGGACAGGTCCAGGTTGTAGTCAGGGTTGCCGCGGCTGTCGGTGTGGCCCTCGACGCGCACCTTCTCCACTTCCGGGTGGGCGATGAGGATGTTGGCCACCGTGTCGAGCAGCTTGTTGCTGCGCGCGATGATGACGTCCTTGTTGTTCTCGAAGTAGACGGCCTCGAGCAGCTGGATGCGGTTCTCTCCAATCTGCGCGAGCTGCTTCTCCTTGCAGCCGTGGTTCTTCGCCGGGCCGGGCACGGTGGGGCAGTTGTCCAGCCGGTCGACGATGCCGTCACCGTCGGTGTCCTTGTCGGGGCAGCCGCGGTTCTCCTTGGGGCCGGCCTCGTTGGGGCAGCGGTCGGCGGTGTCGAGCACGCCGTCGTTGTCGTTGTCCGGGTCGGGGCAGCCGTCCTCGTCCTGGAAGCCGTCCTTGTCCTCGGCCTGGTCGGGGCACCGGTCCTTGGCGTCGGAGATGCCGTCCCCATCGGTGTCCGGGTCATCCGGGCAGCCGTCGTGGTCCTCGAAGCCGTTGAAGTTCTCCGCCTCCTTCGGGCAGCGGTCCGCCAGGTTGGGCAGGCCGTCGCCGTCGTCGTCCCCGTCCGGGCAGCCATACAGCTCCGGCAGGCCCTCGACGGTGGGGCAGCGGTCGGCGGCGTTCTTGATGCCGTCACCGTCCAGGTCGAAGTCCGGACAGCGGGCGGGGTCATGCGGCTGACCCTCCACACAGGCGTTGGGCGTGGAGGCGGGGGTGCCGAAGGTGAGGCCGGCGAGCACCCGGAATGACGGCGTGCCCGGCGTGCTGCCGAAGCCAGGGCCACCCATGGCGTAGATTTCCGTGCCCGCGGGCATGGGGACGCGCACGCCCAGCAGCACTTCCATGGACTCCGGCGCGTTCGCGACGGGCAGGGTGCCGCGCACCACCAGCTCCTGCCGGAAGCCGGCCAGTCCCGCGGACAGGTTGACGCCGCCGTTCAGCTCCGTGCCCAGCTCGTCGAGGTGCGGCTGCGTGTTGGGGGTCAGCGCATACGTCTGGGTCCGCACCAGCGCGCCCAGGTCGGCGCCCACGCGCCACGTGCCGCCCAGCTGCTTGCCCAGGCCGAGCCGAGGCGAGAAGACGAAGCCCTGGTCCCGGGTGAGCGTCTCCGTGCTGCCAATGGGCAGGGCCGCGCCGAGGTGCAGGCCCAGATCCATCAGCCCGCCGCGCTGCTCGGAGAGGATTCCCGCGCGCGCCTGGACCCACGGCGTGCCAAGCGCGCTCGTGGAGGGCGTGGCGACGCCCAGCGCCGCGGTGTCCGGTCCCCACTGGGACACGATGGGCACCTGCGCGCCGAGCTCCAGCCAGTCGGTGAGGGCATAGGCTCCACTGAGGTGGACCGTCACGCGATTGGAGACGATGACGCCTTGCTGCGCTCCACCGGAGACGAGCACCAAGGGCTCCTTCTCATAGTGTCCGGTGAAGCCGAGGCGGTACTCGCCTCGGGACATGAGGTCGCCGGTGGACAGCACCAGGCTGTCGCGTGCACCGGGATTGAGTTGCAGCCGCTCCAGCTCGATGCCGGGGATGCGCTGCGCCTGGGCCTGGGCCGTGACCGCCCAGAGGACGGCCAGACCTCCAAGCCATGGGTGATACGGATGTGAAGACAAGAGTTCCTCCCCCTCAACGTGTCGCCGGAAAAGCGCACGCGGGCGTCCGCCATACTTGAGACAGAGAGTGTTTGCACGCAACGCGCCACGTTTGATGCGGGGGGGGACCTCAGAGGTGTGTGTGGGGGACCTGGGAAGTGGGTTGGGTCCGGACGCGGGCGGTTGACGTGTCAGCGCGTGTGTCGCGCCGCCGCTGGACGCGTCAATGACGTGTCAGGCGAGGTCCCGGCCCCGGACGCCGAAGGTAGGGGAGGGGGCCACCCGAGCCGCATGGCGCACTGCGTCAGGTTGGGACAGAAACATTGCGGCGTTCCCAGGTTGTTGTCCCCAGCGGGATTCAACCAAGATTCCAGGTCCTTGGGGACGCTGACGCTCAGCGCATCACCGCTCCTGTGGGAGCAGTTCCTCGTGGGGGCGCTCGACGGGGAGGCGGGGTTGCGCCCGGAGTTGCGCTCCATCCTCCCCCGCTGGCAGCGCTCGCGGTTGCTGGGCGCCCCGAGCACCGGGCAGCCGGACGAAGGTCCCAGCGTGGGCAGTCTGGCGCTCATCGAGCGCCGCGCCCGGCTGGAACCGGTGTGGCACGAGCTGGGCGGCATGCTGGAGCTGTTGTCGGCGGCACCCCTTCCGTCAGGTCGGGTGGCGCTGCTCGCGGACCGCGAGGGCGTCATCCTGGCGACGCGCAGCTCGGGCGGGGACTTCACCCACCACGCGGACTACGTGCGCCTGGTGGAGGGGGCCTGCTGGGATGAGACGTCTCGCGGGACGAACGCCATTGGCACCGCCCTGGCGGAGTCCTCCGCCGTCGCGGTGGTGGGGCCGGCGCACTACGCGCAGCGGCACCATGGGCTCGTCTGCTACGCGGCGCCGGTCCATGACCCCTTTGGGGAGCTGGTGGCCGTGCTGGACGTCACGGGGCCGGCTGGCGCGGCGGATCCGCTGGTGCTGGTGGCGGTGGCCAGCGTGGCCCATGCCGCCGAGGCGCGGCTGCGCGAAGTCGCCTGGGCCCGGGTGGCCGCGGTGGCGCGGGGTGGGCTGGAGTCGCGCCTGTCGCGTGAGGATGGCCCGGTGCTCGTCGTCGAGCCGATGGGGCGCGTGAGCCGCTGCAACGCGGCCGCGCGCGAGTTGCTCGGTGGGCAGGGGCCCGTGGCCGTGGAGGCGGCGCTGGGTGTCTCGTGGCGGGTGCTCACGGACGCCGCGTTGCGAGGCGTGGCGCTGGAGACGCGTCTTGCTTCGCGGGGCTCGGCCTGGCGCATCCATGCGGAGGCGGTGGGGACGGGGGATGGGAGCTCGGCGCTCGCGGTGCTGGTGCGGCTGGAGTCCGCGGGTGTCCAGTCCCTGCGCGCACCGCGAGAAGCGTCGCCGTCCGGTGGTGAGCCCCCGGGGCGCACGGATTCACGCCTCGCCGTGTCGGAGCCTTCCTCCGTGGGCCGTGCGCCGCGGGCACTGTCCCGGGCGCCGTGGGGGGCGGACACAGTCGTTCCACCTGGACCGTGGGCGGCGCTCAAGGGGAGCGACCCGCAGCACCGCGCCACGTTGCGAGAAGCGGAGCGGTTCGCGCCGACGAGCCTGCCGGTGCTCCTGCTGTCGGAGACAGGCACGGGCAAGGAGCTCCTCGCCCGCGCATTGCACGCGGCCAGCACGGTCGCCACGGGGCCCTTCGTGGCGGTGAACTGCGGCGCGCTGTCGCCCGCGTTGCTGGAGAGTGAGCTGTTCGGCCATGCGCCCGGCGCCTTCACCGGCGCGCGTGTCGGCGGCGCGGAGGGAAAGCTGGCGGCGGCGGACGGCGGAACGCTCTTCCTCGACGAGCTGGCGGAGATGCCGCCCGCGCTCCAGGTGTTGCTGCTGCGGGTGCTGGAGGACGGCGCCTATTCGCGCGTGGGCGAGTCCCGCGTGCGACGCTCGCGCTTCCGCCTGGTGGGCGCGACCTGCAGGGACCTGGACGCGGCCGTGCGCAGCGGCACGTTCCGCTCCGACCTCTACTTCCGCCTCCAGGGCGCGGTGCTGCGGCTGCCTCCCCTGCGCGAGCGCACCGACCTGCCTGAGCTGGCCCACGCACTCCTCAAGCGCCTGTCCGCGGAAGAAGGCCTGTCCCCGCCAGGTCTCTCCGCCGCAGCGCTCACGCGGCTCGCCGCCCACCCCTGGCCCGGCAACGTGCGTGAGCTGAAGACGGTGCTGCGGTTGTCGTTGGTGCGTGCGGCCGGCGCCCCCGTGCTGGACGAGGAATTCCTGCCGCAAGGCCTGGGAAGCCCGCACTCGCCCGAGGCCCAGGGAGCGCCCCTGACCGCCGCGCCGCTCGCTCCCAGTGCGCCGCGCCAGCCAGCCGCGGGTGCCGCCGCCGGCCCGCTGCGCGAGCTGGAGGCCCGCGCCATCCAAGAGGCCTTGGCGCTCAGCGGCGGCAACGTGGCGCAGGCCGCGCGGCGCCTGGGCATCGCGCGAAGCACGCTCTACCGGATGGCGGAGCGCTTCGGCATCACGCTGCCCTCTCGCGCCTGAGCGTTCACTGGAGGACGGTGTCCATCGCGCGACGGACCTGTCGCGCTCCGCGCCATGCGTGTCCGGACAGGTGTCGCGGAGCGGGACACGACGCGCCGCGCCGTCGACGGACGCGGGCACTGGCACGCGCGCTGCTCTGGGGTGTCCCGTTCACCCAACCACCCAAGGAGAGCGCAGTGATCTACGCCGCCCCCAATCAGCCCGGCTCCAAGGTGCAGTTCAAGCCCCGCTACCAGAACTTCATTGGCGGGCGTTGGGTCGAACCCACGCGCGGCCAGTACTTCGAGAACATCAGCCCCGTGACGGGCAAGCCCTTCTGTGAAGTGGCCCGCTCCACGGCCGAGGACATCGAAAAGGCGCTGGATGCGGCCCACGCGGCCCGGCTCTCCTGGGGCCGTACCTCGCCGACCGTCCGAGCGAACATCCTCAACAAGATCGCCGACCGGATGGAGCAGAACCTGGAGCTGCTCGCGGTCGCCGAGACGTGGGACAACGGCAAGCCCGTGCGCGAGACGTTGGCCGCGGACATCCCGCTGGCCATCGACCACTTCCGCTACTTCGCCGGATGTATCCGCGCGCAGGAAGGCGGCGTGAGCGAGCTGGACCACGACACCGTCGCCTACCACTTCCACGAGCCGCTGGGCGTCGTGGGGCAAATCATCCCCTGGAACTTCCCGCTGCTGATGGCGGCCTGGAAGCTGGCCCCGGCGCTGGCGGCGGGCAACTGCGTGGTCCTCAAGCCCGCGGAGCAGACGCCCTCCAGCATCCTGCTGTGGACCGAGCTCATCCAGGACCTGCTGCCCGAAGGTGTGCTCAACGTCGTCAACGGCTTCGGCGTGGAGGCGGGCAAGCCGCTCGCCAGCAGCCCGCGCATCGCCAAGGTGGCCTTCACCGGCGAGACGAGCACGGGCCGGCTCATCATGCAGTACGCCAGTGAGAACCTCATCCCCGTCACGCTGGAGCTGGGAGGCAAGAGCCCCAACATCTTCTTCGAGGATGTGATGGCGCGGGACGACGACTTCTTCGACAAGTCGTTGGAAGGCTTCGCCATGTTCGCGCTCAACCAGGGCGAGGTCTGCACCTGCCCGTCGCGCTCCCTCATCAGCGAGCGCATCTACAGCCAGTTCATGGAGAAGGCGCTCGACCGCGTCCGCAAGGTGTCGCCGGGCAACCCGCTGGACACCGACACCAAGGTCGGCGCCCAGGCGTCCAACGACCAGCTGGAGAAGATTCTCAGCTACATCGACATCGGCAAGAAGGAGGGCGCCAAGGTCCTCATCGGCGGCGAGCGCGTGGCGCTGCCGGGCGGCCTGAAGGACGGCTACTACGTGGCGCCCACCGTGTTCCAGGGCCACAATCGCATGCGCGTCTTCCAGGAGGAGATCTTCGGCCCCGTGGTGAGCGTGGCGACCTTCAAGGACTTCGACGACGCCATCCGCCAGGCCAACGACACGCTGTACGGCCTGGGCGCCGGCGTGTGGACGCGTGACGGGAACACCGCCTACCGCGCGGGGCGCGCCATCGAGGCGGGCCGCGTGTGGACCAACTGCTACCACATCTACCCCGCGCACGCGGCGTTCGGCGGCTACAAGCAGTCCGGCATCGGGCGGGAGAATCACCGGAAGATGCTGGACCACTACCAGCAGACGAAGAACCTGCTGGTCAGCTACAGCCCCAAGGCCATGGGCTTCTTCTGATGCGTGACGCCGGTGCCGGCCCCGGCACGGGCGGACAGGACGGCGCCACGGCGGTGGCCCGGGTGGATGTGACGCCCGAGGCCGCCGCCGTCATCCGCCAGCTCCGCGCCACGCACGGGCCCTTGATGTTCCATCAGTCGGGCGGCTGCTGCGACGGCAGCGCGCCCATGTGCTACCCCGTGGGGGACTTCCGCGTGGGCCAGCGAGACGTCTTCCTGGGCGAGGTGGAGGGCTGCCCCGTCTACATCGGCGGCGCGCAGTTCGAGTACTGGCAGCACACGCACCTCACCCTGGACGTGGTGAAGGGGCGGGGCGCGGGCTTCAGCCTGGAGTCCCCGCTGGGCGTGCGCTTCCTCACCCGCAGCCGCGTCTTCACGGACGAGGAATACGAACGGATAAACCACGCGCCGCCGCCCCGGCGCGGACCTCCGGAGTAGCGGCTCCGCCACGGCCCTGCGTTGGACCGGCCCCGCTGACGCGCGCAGCGGGCCGCCGCGTACGTCTTTCTCGGGGCCCGGTGGCTGAGAGGGGTTTACTTCGACGCTGAGTAGGCGACGCTCTGTTGTCCGGGCCACTCCAGGACCCCACAACAGGAGCCGTGATGCCGAAGACGCCCCGTCTGACCTCTCAGGGAATGAGCCACCAGGACGTGCTCGCGAAGATGCGCGAGCTGCGAGCGGAGGACGCCAACTGGAAGGAAGGCCGGACGTGGAGCCTGGTGTACAACGCGGGCGAGGACATCCGCCGGCTGCTCGCGGACGCCTACACGGAGTTCATGTCGGAGAACGGCCTGAGCCCGCTGGCGTTCCCCAGCCTGCGCACCTTCGAAGCGGAGGTGCTGGCCATCGCCGCGGAGCTGTTCCAGGGAGAGACGGCCGCGGGGACGATGACGTCGGGTGGCACCGAGTCCATCCTCATGGCCGTCAAGACGGCGCGTGACTTCGCGCGCGCGGAGAAGGGCATCACCGCGCCGGAGATGGTGCTGCCGGCCTCCGTCCACCCCGCCTTCCAGAAGGCCGCGCACTACTTCGGCGTCAAGCCCGTCAACGTGCCCATCGCCGCGGACTTCCGCGCGGACGTGGAGGCCATGCGCGCCGCGGTGGGCCCCAACACGGTGCTGGTGGTGGGCTCTGCCCCCGCCTATCCGCACGGCGTGGTGGACCCGATTCCGGAGCTGGCCGCCATGGCGCAGGAGCAGGGCGTCCTCTTCCACGTGGACGCCTGTCTCGGGGGCTTCCTGCTGCCCTTCGCCCGAAGGCTGGGCCATGACGTTCCGCCGTTCGACTTCACCGTGCCGGGCGTCACCAGCCTGTCGGCGGACCTGCACAAGTATGGCTACGCGGCCAAGGGTGCGTCGCTGGTGCTGTACCGGACGCCGGAGCTGCGCCGCCATCAGTTCTTCACCTACGCGGACTGGTGCGGCGGCATCTACGCCTCTCCGTCCATGGCGGGCACGCGGCCCGGAGGTGCCATCGCGGCGGCGTGGGCCATCCTCAAGTACCTGGGCGAGGACGGCTACCTGAAGCTGGCGGGCACGGTGCTGGACACCGCGCGCACGCTGCGCGAGGGCATCGCCGCGGTGCCTGGACTGAAGCTGCTGGGCGCACCGAAGCTCAGCGTCTTCGCCTTCTCGTCCGACTCGCTGGACGTGTACGCGCTGGGCGACGCCATGGAGGCGCGGGGCTGGAAGCTGGACCGGCAGATGGGGCCTCCCGCGCTGCACCTGATGGTGACGCCCGCGCACGCGAAGGTGGCGGAGCCGTTCCTCGCGGACCTGCGCGCGTGCGCGGGCAGCCTCGCCAACGGCGAACCCGCGCCGGAGGGAAGCGCGGCCATGTACGGCATGCTGGGCGCGATGCCCGACCGCCGCGAGGCCGCTGACTTCATCCGCCAGTTCATGGACGCGATTTACGAATGACGCCGCTCATCCAGGTGCTGCTCCTGGTGGGCATTCCCGGCCTCGCCCTGGTGGCTTCGCGCCACGTGAAGCCCGTGGCCTGGGTGGGGCCGGTGGTGGCGTGCTACGCGGCGGGCATCCTGCTGGCCAACGTGCCGGGGCTGGGGCTCACGGCCGGGGTGAGCTTGTCGGTGAGCGAGGCCGCCGTGCCGCTGGCCATCCCGCTGCTGCTCTTCACCACCGACGTGCCCCGGTGGATGCGGCTGGCGCGCACCACGCTGCTGTCCTTCGTGTTGGCCTGCGTCTCCGCCATGGTGAGCGCCGTGGTGGTGGGGTCCGCCGTCGCGAGCCGCTCGGACGAGTGGTGGAAGATGGCGGGCATGTTGACGGGCGTCTACACGGGCGGCACCGCCAACATGAACGCGGTGGGGCTGGCGCTGGGCGTGCGCGAGGAGACCTTCGTGCTCTTCAACACGGCGGACATCGTCCTGGGCGCGGTGTACCTGCTCTTCCTGATGACGGTGGCGCAGCGGCTGGCGCTCCTGTTCCTGCCGCGCTTCCAGAACCCCTCAAGCTGGGAGGACGCGGCGGAGCGGGTGGAGGGCGCGTCCCTCCGGCCCACCTGGGCCCAGGTGCGCGGCGGCGTGTTGTCACTGCTGCTCGCGGTGGCGGTGGTGGGGCTGGCCGCGGGCGTGTCGCTGGGGCTGCTGGGGCGCCTGGACGCGATGGTGGTGTTGCTGCTCATCACCACGCTCGCGCTGGCGGCCTCGTTCCGGTCCGCCATCCGCACGCTGCCGGGCAGCTACGCGCTGGGGGACTATGCGCTGCTGGTGTTCTGCGTCGCGGTGGGGACGCTGGCCGACGCGAGCCGGCTTCGGGAGGCGGGGCTGTTCGTCTTCGCCTTCTGCGCGGCCGTCATGGTGCTGGCCGTGGTGCTTCACTTCGGGCTGGCCGCCTTGTTTCGCATCGACGCGGATACCGTCTTGATTACCTCCACGGCGACCATCTTCGGGCCGGCCTTCATCGGACCGGTGGCGCGTGCGTTGCGTAACCGGGAGTTGATGGTGTCTGGTGTGACAACCGGCATCATGGGGTTCGCGTTGGGAACGTATCTCGGCCTGGCCGTGGCCTGGCTCCTTCGCCCCTGAGACGCCCCGGAGACAGGCATGTACTCGATTCGGACAACGTGGGCCGTGGTGCTGACAGTGGTGTTGAGTGGGGCCTCCGCGTGGGCACGGGGCGCGGGGCCCGAACCTGAAACACCCAGGCCGCCGCCACCGCGCACCGGGTGGCGCGTCCAGGGGCTGCCGCTGCTCAACTTCAACAGCGATGAAGGCCTGGGCTTTGGCGCGCGAGTGATGTTGGTGGACGCGGGGGATGGCACGCAGGCGCCCTACCGGCACGCTGTCATCGCGCAGTTCTTCCAGACGACGCGCGGCAACGCGGTGCACCGGCTCATGCTGGACGCGCCCACGTTCCTGGACTCGCAGTGGCGCGTGGGCCTGGACTTGAGCCTGCTCAATGACCGTTTCTCGCCGTACTACGGCCTGGGCTCCGGAGCGGCCTTCAACCAGGACTTCTCGGCGTGTGATGACCGGAGCGCGCTGGAGGACGCGCCGGATGTCTGTCCGGGCAACCCGGCGTTTCGCGGCCTGCGCTACTACAACTTCGAGCAGCGCACGCTGCCGAGCGTGGTGCTGAACACGCGCCGCCGGGTCAGCGGCCCCTGGCAGGTGTCCGTGGGCTACCGCTTCCGCCTGACGCGGGTGGACACGCGCTATGACGCGGAGGACCTGGGCCAGCCGGGAGCCTCCCGGGTGGAGGAGGATGCGCAGGCGGGCCTGCTCAACAGCGGTGGCCCGGTGACCGGGACGTTTCGCACGGCGGAGCTGACGGCCGGCCTGCTGCTGGACTTGCGAGACAACGAGCCCGCGCCCATCCGCGGCATGTTTCACGAGCTGGCGGTGCGCGGCGCGGCGGGGGCGACGGGCAGCGCCTTCAACTACTGGGGCGCGACGGCGAACTTCCGTTTCTACCACCCGCTGGGAAGTGACCGGCTGGTGGCGGCGCTGCGCCTCATGGGTGATGTGATGGGCGGGGACGTCCCCTTCTTCCTGCTCAGCTCGTTCGGCGGCGTGGAGTGGCGGGATGGCTGGGGCGGGGTGGGGGGTGTCTTCACCGCGCGCGGCATCCTGAAACACCGGCTGCAGGGCGAGGTGAAGGCCCTGCTCAACGGAGAGCTGCGGTGGCAGTTCCTCTCCGCGATGCCGTTGAACCAGCGCCTGGACTTCACGTTGGTGGCCTTCCTGGACGCCGGCAGGACGTGGACGGACCTGTCCTTCCATGACAGCGGCATGGGCCGCTACGCCGGTGGCGGCGGCCTGCGCGTCGCCTGGGAGAAGAACTTCATCGTCCGCATGGACTACGGCGTCAGCCCCCAGGATGGAACGACGGGCTTCTACCTGGACTTCAACCACCTGTTCTGAGGGCTACGCCGCCTCGTCGAACACTTCCAGCGCGTCACGCACGCCGGGCAGCGCGGCGAGCAGCTCGAATTCGTCGGACTGGAGCATGGAGACGCGGCGGCCGGAGAGGCGCTCCATGAGGAGCTCGATGCGGTGTTCGCCCTTCCCCGTCGCGTGGCGGAAGATGCGCGCGCGGAAGCCCTCCGCGTGGCACGCGAGGATGTCCTTCTGGAGGCTGCGCAGCCGCCGGACCACCTTCAGCGCCGCTCGCCCCTCGGGGGTCTCGAACGTGTGGAAGTGCCGGTTGCGCGACAGCGGCTTGCTGGGGTCATGGAGCCTCTCCACGAGGCGCCGAACGAATGGGTCCATCGACGAAGGAGGATAACATCCGGTACCCTGGGCCTCAGCGATGCACCGTCATTTTCGAATCAGACCGTGGACCCTGGCGCTCCTTCCGCTGCTTGCTTGCAAAGAGCCGGAGGTTGCCGCCGCGGAGAACCAGGCCAGGCGGGCTCAGGTCGCATTGACCGAAGCCCGCGGCCACCTGTCCGGCGGACAGGCCAACGCCGCGCTTGCCGCACTGCGCAGGGCGGCCACCGCGGCGCCTGACAGTCCGGAGCCGCACCTGCTCATGGCGCAAGCCCACCGCATGGCGGGCAACGAGGGCGCCGCCATCCTGGCGCTGAAGCAGGCCGCCGCCATGTCGCCGGGCTCGGACCCCACCATCCAGCGCCAACTGGCCGACATCTACCTCCAGCAGGGCCTCACCCAGGACGCGCTCGCGGCGCTCATCACCATGCGCGACGCGGGCAACCTGCCGGACGCGGACGTCCTGCGGCTGGCCCGCATCCAGGCGCGCGAGGGGCAGATTGATGCCGCCTTCAAGACGCTGGAGAACCTCCTGCGGGAGAACCCCGACGACGCCGAGGCCAAGTCCGTCGAGGCCGAGGTGCTCTGGCTCAAGGGCGACGAGCTCCTGGCCGCAAACCTCATGGACCGGCTCCTCAACCAGGACCCGGGGCTGGCCTCCGCGCGGCTCTTGCGCGCGCGCTACTTCCTGGTCAGCGGCTTCCCGGACCTGGCCGAGTCCGACCTGAACGCCGTGAAGGGGGCTGACGCGGAGCGGCCGGAGGTGGTGACGCTGCGCGCGCGGGTGCTGCTGGCCCAGAGCCGGGCCGCGGACGCGGAGGAGGCCCTGCGCAAGCTGGTGGAGGCGCAGCCGCAGAACGCCGACGCGCTGGCGTGGCTGGCGGAGACGGTGCGCATTCAGGGCCGACGCGCGGATGCGCAGGCCCTGGTGGACCAGGCGCTCCAGCTCAACCCCCGGCTGGCCCGGGCGCAGTACGTGCGCGGGCGCTCCCTGGAGGAGCAAGGGGACCTCCGCGGCGCGGAGGAGGCCTACCGCTTCGCGCTGTCCGCGGAGCCCCGCTTCGCGCCCGTGCACGCCCGGATGTGGCGCATCCACCTGAAGGCGGACCGCGTCACGGACGCGGAGACGTCGCTGGAGCTGCTGCTGAGCATGAGCGAGGCCACCCTCGAGGAGAAGGCCCAGCTCGCCGCCCTCTATGCGCGGATGCAGACGAAGGTGACGCGGGGCCTCGAGCTCATCGACGAGGCCCTGAAGCGGGATTCAGAGAACCCGGGCTACCTCCGCACCCAGAAGGCGCTGAAGGCGCTGCTGCCCAAGCCCAAGAAGAAGTCCTCGGGCCCGGTCATCATCCGCGGCCGCCGCTGACCACCGCCAGCGGCGCGGCCTCCGGCGCGGGAAGGCCGGGGGCTTCCGCCACCACGCGCTCCAGGGCCTTGAGGCCCTTGCGCTGGCCCACCGCCACCACCGTGAGGTTCTCCCGGTTGAAGTAGCGCCGGGCCACCTCACGCACGCGGGCGGCGGACTGCGAGTCCACCAGGTCGGCGCGGTGGCCAAACGACTCCGGCGTGCGGAACAGCTCCGTGCCGCCGAACCAGCCGGCCAGCTCTCCCGGCGAGTCCTGGGAGAACTCCAGCAGCATGCGGTGCCGGCGCTTGGCGCGCATCAGCTCCTCTTCACCCACCTCGTTCTCACAGAGCGTGGCCAGCACGCGGAAGGCCTCGGTGATGACCGTCGCGGCCTTCTCCGGGGCGCTGGCGGCTTCAATCTCGAGGAGCCCCGCGTCGTGGTAGCCGTCCAGCGACGCGCTCACGGAGTACGCCAGCCCGCGCTTCTCCACGATTTCGTAAGGCAGCCGCGAGGACAGGCCGTCATCCAACACGCGGCGGATGATTTGCAGCGCGGGGTAGTCCTCATGCTGCTCGGGGACGCCGCGGAAGTTGAGGCGGAACTCCGTCTGCGACTCGTCATGGCTGACGAAGTGCAGGCGCGGACCGGCGGGCGTGAGGGGCGGCGGCGCCTCCACGCTGGACGGGCCGCGTGGGAGGCGGGCGAAGGCGCGCTCGGTCATCTCCAGGACCTCCGAGTGCTTCACCCGGCCGGCGGCGGTGACGACGATGTTCCCCGCGACGTAGTGCTGGGCGAAGTGCTCCAGGATTTGCGGGTGCGTCAGGCGGGTGACGGACTCACGCGTACCGGCGATCTTCAGGGCCAGCGGGTGACCGGGGAAGAGCAGGTGCTTGGACAGGTTGTCCAGGTCGATGTCCCGGCCCTTCTCGTCCACCTCGTCGAGCATCTCCTCGAGGATGATCTGCCGCTCCACCTCCATGTCGGTGAGGCGGGGGCGGGTGAGCATGTCGCCGATGATGTCCAGGCCCACGCGCAGGTGCGCGGGGTGGATGGGCGTGTAGTAGTACCCGTGGTCCCGGGTGGTGACGCCGTTGAGGTTGCCGCCGACCTCCTCCACGGCCGCGTTCATCTTCACCGTGTCCGGCCAGCCTTCGCTGCCTCGGAAGAAGAGGTGCTCCAGGTAGTGGCTGACGCCATTGCTGAGGAGCGTCTCGTGACGGCTGCCCGTCCGCACGTAGACGGCGAGCAGGGCGGTGTGGAGGTGGGGCGTCTCGACAGTGACGACGCGCAGCCCGGAGGGCAGCACGTCCCGGTACGTAGTGAAGCTCATGCGCGAGGAAGCCTTAACACGAAGGCCGTCCCCTGGCCGGGAATACTCTGGCAGGAGAGCGAGCCACCGTGCGCTTGGAGGATTTGCTGACTGACGGCCAGGCCCAGGCCGGTGCCCCCCTCCTTGGTGGTGAAGAAGGGCTCGAAGAGGTGCTGGCGGACCTCCTCCGTCATGCCCTGTCCGGTATCCCTCACCGTGACTTCCACGGCGTCCTCCGCTGGACGGGTGATGATGGTGAGGCGGCCGCCGGAGGGCATGGCCTCGCGGCTGTTGCGCAGCAGGTTGAGGAAGACCTGCCGCAGCTGGCCCTCGTCCGCGAGCACGTGCGGGGTATCCAGGGCGAAGTCGCGCACCACGTCCACGCCGGCGCGCTCCAGCTCCTCGCGGGTGAAGTCGAGCACGGTGTCCAGCACGGCGGTGACGTCGCGTGGGTCCAGGTCGGGCCGGGGCGGGCGGGCCATGCGCAGGTACTGCTCGGTGACGTCCGCCAGGCGGTCCACCTCCTGGGTGACGGCGCCGATGAGGTCCTTCACCTCGGCGGCGTCCTCGGGGGTGGCGAAGCGGGCGGCTTCAAAGCCGTCCTGGAGCAGCTCCACGTTGAGGCCAATGGAGGACAGGGGGTTGCGCACCTCGTGGACGATTTGGGCGGAGATGCGGCCGACGGCGGCCAGCTGCTCGGCGCGCATGAGGGCCTCGGCCTGGGCCTTGAGCTGGGCCTCGCGGGCCTGGAGGGAGCGGGCCATCTGGTCGAACTCCCGGGCCAGGACGGCCACCTCGTCGTCGCCGCGCACGCCGAGCTGGGCGTTGTAGTCACCGCGGCCGATGCGGGACACGCCGCGGATGAGGTCGCGCATGGGGCGCAGAGTGCGTGCGGACCAGGCGGTGGCGCCCACGCCCACGGCGATGGCGGCCACGGAGAAGCCGATGATGAAGAGGCCGGTGGTGCGCTCGCGCTCCTCGGCGCCGTCCACGCGCTCGCGGATGCGGTTGGACAGGGCGGCGCGCAGCACGCGAATCTCGCGGCCGATGGCGTTCTCCTCTTGCCTCAGTCTGGCGGTGGCGACGGCGACTTGCTCCCGGTCCGGGTTCTCCGTGGCCAGGGCGGTGAAGACGGCCTCGGCGGCGCGGCCGTAGTCGCGGTAGCGGACCTGGAGCTCTCCGAAGCGGTCCTCCAGGCCCCGGATGAAGGGCCCCTCGCTGTCAGGGGCGGAGGCCAGCACCTCGTGCGCCTTGGCCTGGGCGGCGGCGAGCCGCTGCGTCATGAGGGGCGAATTGTAGGTCCGGGCCAGTCGGATGAAGGCGCGGCGGATTTCGACGTTGCCCTCTTGAATGAGGCGCTCGGTGTCCTTCTCCTGGGTGGCGTGGAAGGTCTCCAGCTCCGCGGCGTCCTGGGAGAGCTGGAGGTAGCCCTGGCTCACCAGCCGTATCTCCAGCCGGTTGCGGTGGAGCTCCGTCACGCTGAACAGGGACACCAGCCCGAAGGTGCCGAGCACCACGGCGTAGCCCAGGAAGATGCGTGTCGCGAGGGAGAGCTTCACGGGCCTTCCTCGCTACGTGGCGGGCCGTCCAACCGCAAGTCTCGTCTCCAGGGGGCGCGGGCGCCCGCTCGGGGGCCGCCGGGGGGAGGGGCTACCTCCAGTGGGTTTCAGCGTACCCCAGGGGCCTGCCGGGTACCCGTCTTTGACGCGCGGAGCCCCCCGGACGCGCCGCGCTCCGGTGCGTCATGCCCATGGGCCGTCGCGTTCGATGGGGCCCTCTTGTCTGGAATTGCATTTTCTTCGAGCCAGGTTGCCGCATCCCTTTCGTATGGCATTACGAGCCTGCGATTCCTGGTGGGCGCGGGCCGGTACGTGTCTCCCAGCGACGGGAGACGTCAGGGGAGAACCATGATGAAGCTGAAGACGCTGGTGGGTGCTGTGGTGATGGTGCTGATGACGGGCTGCGGGCCCCTGGAGGAGGCTCCCGTCGATGAGGGCGCGCAGATGTCCACGCTCTCGACAGAGGAGTTGGAGAAGCTCCAGTCTTCGATTCCAGTTCCGGACGCGCAGATGCTGCAGGCGCTGCAGACGGCGTGCGGTGCCACGCCCGAAGGCGCCTGTGTCGCCGCCGGGTACGGCGCGTGTACGGGGTGGTCTGCCGTCGTGGATTGCGGTGCCATCTCGGCGTGCGACCCGGATGACATCGCGTGCAAGCAGCGCATCTGCAACCCCGAGCGTCCGGGTGACTGTGAGTGGTACACGACGGGGACGCAGTACCAGGCCCGCAACCAGTACCGCGTGTGCTCCAACCCGGTGGGCGACACGTGCACCGAGTACCTCCGGACCAGCCGCAGGGTTTGCGGCTGCGGCGGCAACGGCGTTCCGTTCTAATCGCTGACAGGCCAGACAGCACACGGCCCGGCCCCTCATGTGAGGAGCCGGGCCGTGGTCCATTCAGGCGTGTCGCGGGCCTCAGTGGGACGCGGCGGGCGTGGGCACGGCTTCGTCCTCACCGGCGGACCGCTTCGCCTCGCCGCGGAGCTTCTGCATCAGCACGTAGAGCCCGGGGATGAACACGAAGTTCACCACCGTGGACACCAGCATGCCGCCGAACACCGCCGTCCCCAGCGAGTTGCGGGACGCCGCGCCGGCGCCGGAGGCCGTCATCAGCGGCACCACGCCCAGGAGGAAGGCGAAGGACGTCATCAGGATGGGACGCAGGCGGACCTCCGCCGCCTCCACCACCGCGTCGATGGCGCTCTTCCCTTTCTCTCGGAGCTGCTCGGCGAACTCCACGATGAGGATGGCGTTCTTGCTGGCGAGGCCCACCAGCATCACCAGCCCCACCTGGCAGAACACGTCGTTGGCGAACCCACGCGCCAGCTGCAACCCCAGCGCGCCCATGATGGCCAGGGGCACGGAGAAGATGATGACCAGCGGCAGGCTGAAGCTCTCATACTGCGCCGCGAGCACCAGGAAGACGAAGAGCAGGCCCAGCGTGAAGATGATGGCCGTCTGCCCGCCGCTCTCCTTCTGCTCCAGGCTGATGCCCGTCCACTCCGCGCTCATGCCCTGGGGCAGGTGCTGCGCGGCCAGCGCCTCCATGGCTTCAATCGCCTGACCGGAGGACACGCCCGGTGACGGCTGCCCGTTGACCTCCGCCGCGCGGAACAGGTTGTAGTGGCGGATGACCTGGGCGGACACGGTGGGCTCCACCTTCACCAGCGACTCCAGCGGAATCATGTCCCCGGTGTCGCTGCGCACGTAGAAGGCGCCGATGTCCGACGGGCTGTCGCGGAACTGCTGCTCCGCCTGCACGTACACGCGGTAGGTGCGGTTGGCGTAGTTGAAGTCGTTGACGTACTGGCTGCCCATATAGACTTGCATGGTGCCGAACACCTGCTCAATCGGCACGCCGAGCGCCTTCGCCTTCTGCCGGTCCACCTCCACGTCGAGCAGCGGCGTGTCCGCGTTGAAGGAGGTGAAGACCCCGCGCAGCCGCGCGTCCTCGTTGCCCTTGGCCACCAGCAGCTGCGTGGCCGCGGCCAGGTCATCCAGCGACTTGGTGCCGTCGATGTCCTCGACAATGTACTGGAAGCCGCCCACGCTGCCGACGCCGCGGATGGCGGGCGGCTGGAAGGGCAGCACGCGCGCTCCGCCGATGTTGCTCAGCGGGGCACGCAGCCGCTCCACCAGCGCGGACACCGACTGCTCCTTGCCCGCGCGCTCCTCCCAGGGGGCCAGCGACGAGAAGATGGTGGCCATGTTGGGGCCGCTGCCCTGCATGGAGAAGCCGCCGATGGCGAACATGGCGCGCACCTCGGGCTGCGCCTGCAGAATCGCCTCCGCTTCGGCCAGCACCTTCTCCGTCTGGGCGAGCGACATGCCCTCGGGGCCCTGGATGGAGATGATGATGTAGCCCTGGTCCTCGTCGGGGATGAAGCCCGTGGGCGCGACGCGGAACAGCAGCACCGTGCCGCCGATGCACACCAGGAAGGCGAGCAGAATGAGGGCCGGATACTTCAGCATCTTGCGCAGGCCCCGGCCGTAGAGGGCCTTCGTCCCGTCCAACACCTTGTCCACCCAGCGGAAGAAGACCCACTTCTCGCCCACGTGGTGCTTCATCAGCCGCGCGCTGAGCGCGGGGGTGAGCGTGAGGGCGCAGAAGGCGGAGAGGACCATGGAGGCGGCGATGGTCAGCGCGAACTGACGGTAGATGGCGCCGGTGGTGCCCGGGAAGAGCGCCACGGGGACGAACACGGCCACCAGCACGATGGAGATGGCGATGACGGCGCCGGCCACCTCCTTCATGCCCTCGCGCGCGGCCTGCATGGGAGACAGGCGCCGCTCCACCATCAACCGCTCGATGTTCTCGATGACGACGATGGCGTCGTCCACCACCAGGCCCGTGGCCAGCGTGAGGCCGAAGAGGGTGAGGGTGTTGATGGAGAAGCCCATCAGGTAGACGAAGGCGAAGGTGCCTATCAGCGAGACGGGGAGGGTGAAGGCGGTGATGAGCACGCTGCGCCAGCCGTGCAGGAAGAGGAAGATGACGAGGATGACGAGGACGATGGCCTCCGCCAGCGTCTTGACGACCTCGTTGATGGAGGCGCGGACGGCCAGGGTGGTGTCGGTGCCCGTCTGGAACTGCATGCCCGGCGGGAACTGCTTCGACAGGCGCTCGAGCTCCGCGTACACGCCGTCGCGCACGTCCAACGCGTTGGCGGTGGGCAACTGGAAGATGCCCAGGCCCACGCCCGTCTTGCCGTTGAAGCGCAGGACGGTGCCGTAGTTCTCCGCGCCCAGCTCCACGCGGCCCACGTCCTTCACCCGGACGCTGGTGCCGTCCGTGGCCCGCATCAGGACGATGTCGCCGAACTCCTCCGGCTCCACCAGCCGGCCTCGGGCCCGCACGGCTATCTGGTAGGGCTGGTCTTCAGTGGACGGAGGCTGGCCGACCTGGCCCGCGGCCACCTGGAGGTTCTGCTCCTGGAGCGCGCGCGTCACGTCCTGGGGCGTGAGCTTGCGGCGCGCCAGCTCCGTGGGGTCCAGCCACAGGCGCATGGAGAACTTGCGCTCGCCGAAGATGCGCACGTCACCCACGCCGGGCACGCGCTTGATGGCGTCCTTCAGGCTCACATCGGCGTAGTTGCTGAGGAACTTGGCGTCGTAGCGGTTGTCCGGACTGAACAGGCCCACCGTCAGGAGCATCTGGTTGGAGGCCTTGTTGACGACGATGCCCGTCTGGTTCACCTGCGAGGGCAGGCGCGCCGAGGCGCGGCTGACGCGGTTCTGCACGTCGACGGCGGCCACCTCGATGTCGCGCGTGGCATCGAAGGTGATGGTGATTTGACTGGTGCCGTCGTTGCCGCTGGTGGAGGTGATGTAGCGCATGCCCTCCACGCCGTTGAGCTCCTGCTCCAGCGGGATGGTGACGGCGCTCTCCACCACCTCGGCGCTCGCGCCCACGTAGGTGCTCGTCACGGTGACTTGTGGCGGCGCCAGGTCCGGGTACTGGGAGATGGGCAGCGTGGGGATGGCAATCAGGCCCACCAGCGTCAGCAGGATGGAGCAGACGATGGCGAAGACGGGCCTACGGATGAAGAAGTCGACGAACATGGTGCTGTATCCGGCCCTTCGTTCAGCGGCTCCCGCCGACAGTGCCGCCACCCGTGCCAGAGGCCCGGGGCGGGCCGCTGCCAGTGGGAGCGTTGGCCTGCTTGGGTTTCACCGCCATGCCATCCCGCAGCGCCTGCAGCGAGGACACGGCGACCTGGTCGCCCGGCTGGAGCCCGCGCTCCACCACGTAGGCCAGCTCGCCCAGCGCGCCGAGCGTGATGGGGCGGCGCTCCACCACCGTCTTCCCGTCCTTCGTCAGGACCACCAGCGCGAAGGGCTGGCCGCTCTGCCGCACGACGGCGAGCGCGGGAATCTGCAGCGCATCCCGGGCCGAGTACACGAGCCGCGCGCGCACCAGCTCGCTGGGCCGCAGGCCCACGGTGTTGCGGAAGGCGGCCTTCACCTCCACCAGCTGGGTGCGCGGGTCCGCCTGGGGCGCGATGTAGAAGATGTTGCTGGTGAGCAGCACCTTGCCCGTCCCGTCGAGGATTTCGAGCGCGGTGTCGGGCTTCATGGACCGGGCGCGCGTTGACGGCACCGACACGCTCACCTCGAGCACGTCCGCCTGCGCCACGCTGGTGAGCGGCGTCGTCATGCCCACGTAGTCACCCAGCCGCACCAGCACGTCGCCCACCGTACCGGCGAAGGGCGCGCGCACCAGGTGGTACTGGAGCTGCACCTGGCGCTGCGTCACCTGCGCGGCGGACGAACGCGCCGCGGCCTGGGCGGCCTCCACCTGCGCGCGGCCCTGCTCCAGCTCCTGCGCGCTCGCGAGCCCTTCCTTGTAGAGCGCCTCGGTGCGCTCCAGCGTGCGGCGCGCCAGCTCCAGGCTCACCTGGGTGGAGCTGAACTGCGCCTGCGCGCTGTCGAGCGCGGCGGTGCCCTCGCGCGAGTCCACCTCGATGAGCGCCGCGCCGGCCTCCACCTTCTCACCGGGACGCACGTGAATCTTGCGCACGTAGCCCGCGACCTGGGGCAGCACGCTGACGCTCTGCCGCGACATCAGCGAGCCCAGGTACTCCCCCGTCTCGCGCACCTCGCGCGGGGTGAGTGTCAGGACCTCCACCTCGCGGGGCGGCGGGGCCGGCGGGGCGGCCTTCTGTCCCGAACAGCCCGCCACCACCGCCAGCAGGGTGACACCCCACATCGCCTTCATCGGATTCACCAGTCGCACCGCGCCTCCGTCAGGAATGCGTCCAGGCGCGCCTGGACGAGCTCGAATTCACGCAGCACCAGGGTCAACTCCGCCTGGCGCAGGGCCGCTCCGCTCTGCACCAGCTCCAGGCTGCTGCCGCGGCCCACTTCAAAAGAACGGCGGGTGAGGCGGTCGGTCCGGTCCGCGAGGTCGCGGGACGCCACCGCCGTCGCCACCAGGGCCTCGGCCACCTCCACGGCGCGCCGGGCCTGGGCCACCTCAATCGACACGTCGCGGCGGGTGCTCTCCAGCGTCTCCGCCGCCTGGCGCTCCAGGCCCTCGCGCTCGCGAATCAAGCCGCCGCGCAGGCCGCCTTCCCAGATGGGGACGGAGAGCACCGCGGACACGCTCCAGATGGCCACGCGGCCGAAGCCGGGGTCCGTGGTGAGGCCAATGGCGGTGCTCGACAGGCCCAGCGTGGGCAAATAGCCGGCGGTGGCCTGCTGACGGCTGTCGCGCGCGGACTCCAACTGCGCGCGCGAGGCCACGAGGTCCGTCCGCTCGTTCATGTCCTTCAAGGGCGCGCAGGCCCGCTGCGTCTCGTTCACCAGTCCCTGGAGGTTGAAGTCCCGGCTGACGCCCACGGCGTTGCCGAAGCCCACCGCCAGACCCAGGGCCTCACGGCTGCGCCGCAGCTGCTCGTCTCCCGCGACGAGGGCGCCGCGCGCCACCGCCACGTCCTGCTCCACGCGCACCACGTCCAACTGGTTGCCCGCGCCCAGCTCATAGGTGCGCTGCGCGAGCGCGAAGCGCTCCAGGGCCTGACGCAGGCCCACGCGGTTGATCTCCGCCGCCCGCTCCGCCGCCACCGTGGACACCAGCACCTGGGCCAGCCTCCGCGTGAGCAGCCGCCGCGTCTCCCCGAGCGTCGCCGCCGCGCTCTCCTCGGCGGCCACGGCCGAGGCGCGTCCGCGCCAGGCGCTGACGTCCACCAGGGACTGCGTCACGTTCGCCGTGGCGATGACCAGCGGCGTGGAGGGACCGCCGTTGTCGCCGCCGCCAATGCCCACCAGCGGCGTGCCGCCCGCGCCCACGGGGAGGTCGGGGTTGAGGAGGTCCACACCGACACTGGATGACAGCCGCGCATTGGGGAGCAGCGCGGCCAGGGCCTGACGGGAGCGGCCCGCGGCGCGCTCCACGCCGGCTTCGGCCCCGCGGAGGTCGGTGGAGCGCTCCCGGACGAGCGCGAGCGCCTCGTCCCAGGTCGCTACCTGCCGCTGTGCGGGGGCGATGGGGGTGAGCATCGCGTCCTCCACCTTCGGCTGGAAGGGGACGGGCGCCGGAATGGACGATGACGGCTCGGTCAGCGTCGACGCCGCGACGAGCGCCAGGAGAATGACGGAAGGGGAGGCCATACCAGGAGGAGGAAATGAGGGAACTGCGTGTGGGCTGAAAACTTCCCCCCGTTGTGACCAAACGCGTCGCGTCGATGTAATTGACAATGGTTGTAGTCTGCAACCATCTTTGGGGGAGATGACTGTCCCGGAGCAAATGGCCTCGCTGCGGCGCGCCATCCGCCGCCTCATCACCGAGCGGCTGGGCGAGCAGACCAGCAGACCCTTCATGCAGTTGCTGGCGCTGAAATCCATCGCCGACGGGGTGCGCAGCCAGTCCGCCATCGCGGAGCGGCTGCTCGTGGACGCACCCGCGGTGAGCCGGCTCGTCGCGCGCCTGGAGGAGGACGGCCTGGTGAAGCGAAGCACCGCGGAGGATCGCCGGTGTGCGCGCCTGGAGCTGTCCCCGGCCGGCCAGATTGAGCTGAACCTGCTGAGCGACGCGCTCCTGTGGACGGACGCGGAGCTGCTCCGCTACCTCACGCCGCCGGAGATGGCGGAGCTCAAGCGCCTCATGGACAAGCTCCTGACAGGCCTCATCCAGGCCCGGGGGCCGGTGCCGCTCGAGGGCGGCTGCGGCTCGTCCGACACCTGAAGCGGAAATGACGAAGGGCCCGACCCTGGAGGTCCTCCAGGATGCCGAGCCCTTCAAGGCGCCCATGTGTGGGCGGGTGCGTCAGGCCTGCGCGGGCTTGGACTCCGCGTCGGCCGGAGCGCTCTCGGGGGCCTGCTGCTCGGTGTCGGCCGGGGCCTCCGTCTTGGGGGTGGCCTGGGCCTCGCTCTCGGCGCGCACGCGTGAGGTCTCCTCGGTGCGCTGGTCGCTGGCGGCGACCTCCTCGGGCGTCAGCTCCGTGCGGTCGGCGAGCATGCCCGTCTTCTTCTCCAGGTCCTTGATGGCCCGGCGAATCAGGTCGCGCTCCAGGAGCGTGCGGTTGAGGCGCTTCTCCAGGGCCTTGTACTTGTCGCGGCTCAGGTCCAGGTCGTGCTTGGTGGCGGCGTAGACGCGCTGCTGCGTCTCGTTGCGGCCCTTCACCCGGCGCAGCTCCTTCTCCAGCTCCGCCGCGCGGCTGCGGTCCTTGTTCGCCGCCTGCTCCAGCCGCTCCATCTTCTCGCGGTCGGCGTCATTCAGCTCGCGGTAGCGGCGCTGGCCACGCTCCTGCGGCTCCGTCACCGAGGGCACCACCGTCACCACCGCGGCGATGACGGCCTCGCCCTCCTGGGCGGGGGCGGCGACCTGCGCGGCGGGCGCGGGCGCGGCGATGGGGGCGGCCGGCGCGGGCTGCGGGCGGCGGCCCTTGGCCTCCATCTCCGCCTTCAGCCGCTGGTTCTCCACCAGCACGTGGGACAGCTCCTCGCGGGTCCGCTCGAGCTGCGCGGAGGCGCTGCGCTCCACCTCGGCGCGCGCCTTGGCCAGGTCCTGCGCGCCCTTGTCGGACTCCTTCTGCTCGTAGAGCTTGCGCTTGCTCTGCTTCAGCTGCTCCTTCAAGTCCTGAAGTTGAGTGCGCTGCTCGTCCAGCTCCTTCTGCTTGCGCTGCAGCTCCGCCTCGGCCTTGGCACGCGCCTGGGTGTCCGTCACCAGCTCGGCGCGGGGCGCCGACGAGGACGAAGAGGGAAGCGCGGCGTGCTTGGGGCCGGCGAAGAGATTGAAATAGAGCGAGATGGCGAGCCCGACAGCAAGGGCGAGGACCAGGACCAGCACGGGAACGACCTCCACGGGGAAATGCAAAAAGCGGGGCAGCCTACCGTCCGCCCCCGGGGCGTCAAGGGTCCACTGCGGGACGTGCTTCGGTTCACTCCCTGCGTCGCCTTGGCCAGCGGACCGGCGGGCGCCGCGTTCCAGCTTCAGCAGGGCATTGGCGAGCGCGCCGGCATGGACGGCACCCGGTGCCGTCGTCGGAGGGCCGGACCCTACGGACGCTCGGCCGTCGCGCCGCGCAGCGGAGCGCGCAAGCGGATGGGCGGTGAGTCCGGCGCGGGGCGGATCCACCGCTTGGGCGCGAGCCCGTCCACCTCCCGCGCGAGGTCCACGCCAGGGTCCACCAGCAGCTCCGCGGGGCGGCCGTTGAGCGACACCTGGGCGTCGACGTGGACCTGGACGCGACCCTTTCCCTGCGCCTCGAAGTCCCGGGCGATGTGCCGCGCCAACTGGAGGATGAGGTCCGGCTGCACCGACATCTCCCGCTCCTGGAGACGGGTGAGGTACTGGCTGGGCGCGACGTGCCACTCCCGGTCCGACGCCGGGTCGCGGACGATGAACGTCACGCTGCCGTTCTTCTCGCGCGCCATCACCCGCCAGGAGAAGCGCATGCCCTGCTCGTGCCACAGGACATTGCCGCCGTAGAGGTGGGTGCGCAGCGGAATGGCGATTTGCAGAACGGCGTAGGCCAGGGCCAGTCCGAGCGCCACCTGGCCCTTCCAGCCGGGCGCGCTCAGGGCGGGCGTCGCGGAGGCGGCCGAAGTCGCGACGGACGTCCGGGCCAGGCGGGCGCGCAGTCCGTGGAACAGCCGCCGTGGCCAGGAGGCTTCGAAGAAGACCAGGGCCCCGGTGACCATGATGACGGGGAACATGCCAATGGGGAACAGCGCGGAGGTGGCCGCGTGGAACCCGAGCACCGCCCCATAGGCGAAGGGCCGCAGCTTCCGGGTGAGGAGGAAGGCGACGATGGTGGTGTCGAAGAGGAAGCCCGACCAGGCCGCGACGTAGGCGACCCAGGGCTCGTCGAGCATGGGGCCGACGAGGGGCAGGCTCGTCCGCGCCGACAGCCAGATGCTGAGCGGCTGGGCATGGAGCAGCCAGTCACCCGTCAGCTTCGCCAGCCCCGCGAAGACGTACACCACCCCCACCTGGAAGCGCAGCAGCAGCGTGCACCACGAGGGCAGCCAGTCCCTGCGCAGCGCGGGCTTGCGCCAGGCATCCACCGAGAAGGCCCGGTGCGCCGGCACGAAGAGCATCAGCCCGAGGAGCAGGCTCACCAGGTAGTAGTGGTTGAGGTAGTTGCTGACGTCCACGAGCTGGACGTAGGTGAAGGCGACGAACAGCAGGCCCACCGTCACGCGGTAGAAGAGGCCCGCCGCCATGCAGAGCCCGAGCACCGCGAGCACGGCGAAGACGGCGTGCATCCACGGCGCCGGCAGCGCGGGCACCCAGCCGAAGCCCCAGTAGGTGAAGTGGAAGCGAGGGCCGGTGAACAGCACGTCCACCCAGCCGTAGGCGAGGAACCGGACCGCCGAGACGAAGACGAGCAGTCCGAGCGCCACGCGGAACGCCACCAGCGCCGCGCTGTCTCGCGGCGCCAGCAGCACCTTCCAGAGGCGCCCGGACGCGGGGCGCTCGCCGGACGCCACCTCAGTCATTGTCCCCTTCCACGGACTGGGGCAGCTCCAGGTCCAGCACGGTGACGAGCTCCGTCTTGAGCACGTCCGTCACGCCCTTGATGCTGTCGTACATCGCACGCACCGCGGCCTTGTCCTGGGCCAGGACCGTCGCCAGGTCTTCACCCGGAACGGCCTCGATGCCCGCCGCCGCCGCAACGTTTCGCTCGCGCAGCTTCGCCGCCAGCGCGCCGGCGCCCGAGGCCTCGAGCAGGTCGTCGAAGCCCGTGCCGGAGAAGCTCTCACCGCAGCCCTCCGTGATGCGCCGGTAGCCCACCAGGTTGGCCCGGAGGTTCGCCTTCGAGCGCGCCGCGAACTGCGACTCCAGGTGTTCAGGGCAGGTGGACGTGGCGCAGTCACGCAGCGCCAGCGGCCGTGCCACCTTGAGGTCCTTCACCTCGCGCTCGAAGTAGAAGATGGCGTCGCTCAGGGAGTTCAGCGCCGCCTGCGTGGAGGGGTACACGGCGTTGCCGGAGCCCGCCGTCGTCAGCGTCTGAGCGAAGTTGCCCTGGTCCGCGGCCCACGCGTTCACCAGCGCGTCCGCGCGGCGGTGGACGTCGGCGGCCACCACGGCGGCGTAGGCCCGCTTGCGCTCGGCCCGCTCCTCCGCGGACAGCGCCGCCCACGAGCCCTGGGACACGATGACGGAGGTGCTCGGGCAGGCGGTGTCGTTGCCCTCGAAGAAGAGCAGGTACTCCAGCGCGTACAGGCCGCGGCGGCTCACCAGCGCGCTGTCGAAGCCCTCCGACTCGTAGCTGCGGTTGACGAGCTGCTCCTCGATGGCGCACCGGCTGACCAGGGGCCACGAGTAGACGTTGTCGCGAATCTCCGCGCCGCCCGGGAGGCTGCGGGGCGCGGCGGGACCGAACTGCATCACCTCCGCCACCTGCCACACGTCCATGGCCTGGTGGTAGGCCGCGCGCGCGGCGTCTCGCGTGGTGGCCTCCGGCGTGGCCGCGTGGGCCGCGACGGCGCTCTCCAGCGCGGTGGCCGCCGTCTGGAACTCACGGGCCGTCTGCAGCACGCAGGCCCCGGACGACTCCAGCAGCGCGGCGCGCGTCGCGGCCACCGTGCCGTCGGGGTTCTCCGTACCGGCGTCCGGCGGAGTCACCTTGTCCGACTTGCAGGCCGACAGTGAGAGGAGCGCGGGAGCCACGAGCGCGATGGCGCTCGCACGCAGGACGTAGAGGGGGCGCGATGACTCGGTGTTCATGGCCCGGCTCGCTATCACGCCGATGTTGTTAATGACAATCAACTTCAAAATTTCCCGAAGAAACGTGTGAGCCCCCACAGCTTGGGTGTTGACCCGCCGGGGTCTTCGGAGTACGAGGCCACCGCGCCGAAACTGATAACGATTATCGTTTGCAGTTCGAGTGAATCCCGAGGAGGGGAAGACATCATGTTGAAGACGGTAAAGCACCGCAGCTTCCTGGTGCGTGGGGCCGCGCTGGCGCTCACGCTGGCGTGCATGACGGGTTGTGGCGACGACGAGCCCACGCCGACCCCGACGCCCGACGCGGGCACCCAGGCGGACGCCGGGACGACCCCGGACTCGGGCACGGACCCGACGCCCGACGCGGGCACCGGCCCGCTGGACAGCGACATCGCGGTGGTCCGCTTCAACGAGGATGGTACGCACGACACGACGTTCGGTGCGGGCGGCGTGACGCACGTGGACTTCGGCACCGGCCGCGACGGCACGCGTGACTCGCTGTGGGACGTGCGCGTGGACGCCACGGACCGCATCGTGCTGTTCGGCAACAAGCGCGCGGACGGCACGCGCGCGGACACCGACCGCGTGGTGGCCCGGCTGACGGCGACGGGCGCGCTGGACACGACGTTCGGCTCGGCCCAGACGCCCAACGGGTTCAGCGTCCTCAACCTGTCCAACCTGAACGACGGCATGCGCTATGGCTTCATCCAGCCGGACGGGAAGATCATGACGTCCGGTTACACGTCCATGCCCACGGGCGTGGGGGCGCAGGCGGCCAACCGCATCGTGCTGCAGCGCCTGAACGACGACGGCAAGGCGGACGAGACCTTCGGCTGGAAGGGCGTCGTGACGTCCGCGCCGTTCCAGGCGCAGAGTGAGACGAACCCCGAGTGGGGCATGGCCGAGGCCTACGCCGCGGGCATGCAGTCCAACGGCAGCTACGTTACGACCGGCTACGGCCGCTCCGCGTCCTCTGGCACGGTGGACCTGGTGTCCTTCCGCTACACCGCCACGGGCGCCCTGGACCCGACGTGGGGCACGGGCGGCGCGGTGGTGCTGGACCTGGCCGGTGACAACGACCGCGGCCGCAACATGGTGGTCCTGAACGATGACCGCGTCCTGCACGTGGGCAGCGGCACGCCGAGCGCGCAGAACATCCAGGCCCTCCTCCTGATGCAGACGCCGGACGGCCAGCCGGACACGACCTTCGCGCCGGAAGGCTACAAGACCTACGGCTTCGAGCGCCCGGAGCAGGCCTTCTTCGGCGTGGCCAAGTCGGCGGACGGCAACTGGGCGGCCGCGGTGGGTTACCGCGCCGGTGGCAGCGGGAACGCCGACGGCATCCTGGCCATCATCCCGACGGGTGGCACGGGCACGGAGGTGGTCAAGGCCACGCCCATCTCCGCCACGGAGGACGACCGCTTCTGGTCCGTCACCTTCGACTCGCAGAACCGCATCTACGCGGCGGGCTTCGTGACCGAGGGTGGCGACAACCAGATGGTGGTGGCGCGCTTCACCACCGATGGCAACCTGGACCCGACCTTCGGCACCAGCGGCATCGCGAAGATCAACGTCGCGACCGCGGCCACCGAGGAGGCCGCTCGTGGCATCGCCATCCAGACGGACGGCAAAATCGTCATCGGCGGTCCTGTCGAGAAGCAGTAGTCGCTGACGCAGTGTAGAAGCAGGAGCCGGGGAGGGCGGTCCGCGCGCGGGCGGGCCACCCTCCCCGGCTCCTGGCTTTTTGAGTCGTCGGACATCCCGGTCGAGACAAGGTCGAAACGCTTCAGATGGCACTGTTCGAGCAGAAGCTGATGTGGGCGCGGAGCTGGGCACTTCCGGCGCTCTTGCTGGCATGGGCCTCCCCGGCCGCGGCGCAGTCCGAGCCGCCCCAGGACGCCGCCGTGGTTCCCGAGCCGTCGCAGGTGCAGGACGCCGCCGCCGTGGTTCCCGAGCCGTCGCAGGTGCAGGACACCGCCGCCGTTCCTGAAGCGCCGCGGGCGGGGGACACCGCGGCCGCCGAGGCGCCGCCGCTGGCCGAGCCCGCGCAGGCGCCCGTGGGCGACGCGCCGCTGGCCACCGAGGCCCCCCCGAGCGAGCCGCTCGTGCTGGAGCCCTCACCCGAGGCGGTGGAGAAGAAGTTCGAGAGCGTGGTGGTGGGCACCTCGGAGGCGCGCACGAGCGGCTCCATCCACGTGCTCAAGCCCGCGCAGTTGGAGCGCTTCGAGCGCGATGACCCGGCCGCCATCCTCCAGACGGTGCCCGGTGTGTACTCCCGCGGCGAGGACGGCTTCGGACTGAGGCCGAACGTGGGGCTGCGCGGCGTCAATCCGGACCGCAGCAAGAAGGTCACCCTGCTGGAGGACGGTGTCCTCTTCGGCCCCGCGCCGTACTCCGCGCCGGCGGCCTACTACTTCCCGCTGGCCACGCGCATGCAACGCATCCGCGTGCTCAAGGGGCCCTCGGCCATCCAGCAGGGACCGCAGACGGTGGGCGGCTCCGTGGAGTTCCTCACCCGGGACATCCCCGCCGCTGAGTCCGCCTGGCTGGACGTGGCGGGCGGCGAGTACCTCTACGGCAAGGCCCACGGCGTCTTCGGCGCCAGCACCGAGCGCGCGGGCTTCCTGCTCGAAGGCGTCCACCTGCGCAGTGACGGCTTCAAGGAGCTGGACATCGTGGGCGGCGACACGGGCTTCACCCGCAACGAGTGGATGGCCAAGGGCCGCTACCTGCTCGTCCCCGAGGGCCCGGTGCGCCAGACGCTCCAGCTCAAGCTGGGCTACTCGGACGAGGACTCGAACGAGACGTACCTGGGCCTGAGCAGCGCGGACTTCGCCGCCGCGCCGCTGCGCCGCTACGTCGCGAGCGCCCTGGACCACATGAAGTGGCACCGCACGCAGGTGGTGCTCAGCCACGAGCTCGAGGCGGGCGGGCTGGCCGTGACGACGTCCGTCTACCGGCACGACCTGAGCCGGGCGTGGCGCAAGGTGAACCGCTTCCGCGGCGCCTCCATCGCCAGCGTGCTGGCGGACCCCACGAGCGCGCGCAACGCCATCTACTACGGCGTCCTCACCGGCGAGCAGGACACGTCGTCCACCCAGGACGCGCTGCTCATCGGCCCCAACGATCGCACCTACGTGTCCCAGGGACTCCAGAGCGTCGCCCGCTGGACGGCCACCACCGGACCGCTGAGCCACAACCTCGAGCTGGGCGCGCGCTTCCACTACGACAGCATCCGCCGCCTCCACACCGAGGATGCCTTCCTGATGCAGGGCGGCCAGCTCGTGCGGACCAGCGAGCCCACGTACACCACGGCCGACAACAAGGACTCCACGCACGCCATCGCCCTGCACGCGACGGACGCCATCGGCTGGGGCCCGCTGGTGCTGACGCCGGGCGTGCGCATGGAGATCATCCGCTCGGCGTCGCGGAACCACCTGACGGGCACCGAGGCGAGCGGCGCGGTGGAGGTGCTCATGCCGGGCATGGGTGTCTATGGCGCGCTGACGCACGAGCTGGGCCTGTTCGCGGGCGCCTATCGTGGCTTCTCGCCCCCGGCGCCTGGACAGCCGGACGTGGTGCTGCCGGAGAAGAGCATCAACTATGAGGCTGGCGCGCGGTGGACCCGCCGGGGCGAGCGCTTCGAGGCGGTGGGCTTCTTCAACGACTACTCGAACCTCACCGACATCTGCACGTTCTCCAGCGGCTGCCTCAACGACGACCTGGACCGGCAGACGGACGCGGGCAAGGCCTTCATCTACGGCCTGGAGGTCTTCGGCGAGAAGACCTTCCGCCCGGGCGGTGGGGTGACGTTCCCCGTCTCGCTGTCCTACACCTTCACGCGCACGCGGCTGCGCGAGGACTTCCAGTCGGCGGACCCGCAGTTCGGCAACGTGCGCGCGGGCGACGAGTTGCCCTACGTGCCCCGGCACCAGCTCTACGCCACCGCGGGCGTGGAGACGGCGTGGGGCGGCTTGGCCCTGAGCGCCTTCTACGTGGATGCCATGCGCGAGCAGGCGGGGCAGGGCGAGGCGCCTCCGGAGCAGCGGACGGACGCGCTGCTGACGTTCGACGTCAACGCGAGCTGGCACTTCTCCCGCTGGGGGCAGTTGTACCTGAGCGCGCGCAACATCCTGGACGAGCAGGCCGTGGTGTCGCGCCGTCCCTACGGGGCGCGGCCCAACGCGCCGCGGACCGTCATCGTGGGCGTCAAGATGGGCATCTAAAGGTAGAAGCGGTCCGTCACGCCCGCGGTGCGCTGGAGGATGGCGCTCCAGCCCAGCCACAAGGCGATGCCGCTGGCATCCGCCTTCGCTTCCGCCCCCAGGGCGCCCAGCGAGCCCGTGCACCCGGCCAGGGTGAAGCGTCCTGAATCGGTCAGGTGGGTGAGGAGGGCGCGCAACGTGGGCATCCCGCGCGACTCGAAGCGGTGGGTGACGTCGTCGCGACCCGTGAAGTCCGGGTCGTCGAGCGCCCCATCGAGGAAGCGCTCCAGGGCCCACCAGAAGAGGTACACCTCCGCCCTGCGGCCAGACGCCACGGCCGCGGCGGCGATGGACAGGCCCTGATGCACGCGGTCGTAGTCACCGCTGTGCAGGAAGACAACCACGTGGGTCGGGGAGGGGCTCACGCCGCGCTCATACCGCCCACAAGGCGCCAGCGTCCACCCACACGCCGGGACTGACCGCCCGGGCCCTTTGGCTTGCGCCTTGGCCGCCGTGCTTGCTAGGAAACCTCGGTCATTCGGGCACTTACGCGCCGTGGCCCCCTGGGCGGACCGGACTCCAACGAGATGGGCGAAGACCTCACAGCCAGACGCAAGGACGCGCATCTCGACCTTTGCGCCACGGGCGACGTCGAACCCACCGGAAACAGCACCCTGCTGGAGTGCGTCAAGCTGGTGCACTGCGCGATGCCGGAGATGGCCGTGGAGGACGTGGACCTGTCCACGGCCTTCCTGGGCAAGCGGCTGCGCTCCCCGCTGCTCGTCACCGGGATGACGGGTGGGACGGAGCGTGCGGGCGCGGTGAACCGCGACCTGGCGCTGCTCGCCGAACGCCACGGCCTGGCCTTTGGTGTCGGCAGCCAGCGCGCCATGTCGGAGGACGCCTCTCGGGCCGCGTCCTTCCAGGTGCGGCAGGTGGCGCCCACGGTGGCGCTCCTGGGCAACATCGGCATGTTCCAGGCCATCCGGCTGGGCGTGGACGGAACGCGCCGGCTGGTGGACGGCATTGGCGCGGACGGGCTGGCGCTGCACCTCAACGCGGGGCAGGAGCTGACGCAGCCGGAAGGTGACCGGGACTTCCAGGGCGGCTACCGCGTGGTGGAGCTGCTGGTGCGGGCCTTTGGCGACCGGCTGCTGGTGAAGGAGACGGGCTGCGGCATTGGCCCGGACGTCGCGCGGCGGCTGGTGGACCTGGGCGTGCGGAACCTCGACGTGTCGGGCCTTGGCGGGACGTCCTGGGTGCGCGTGGAACAACTTCGCGCGTCGGGCGTACAGGCACAGTTGGGCGCGGAGTTCAGCGCGTGGGGCATCCCCACGGCGGCGGCGTTGGCCACCGTGCGCCGGGCCGTGGGCCCGGACGTCCACCTGGTGGCGAGCGGGGGCCTGCGTACAGGGCTGGACGCCGCCAAGGTGCTGGCGCTGGGCGCGAACCTGGCCGGCCTGGCGCTGCCGTTGTTCCGCGCGCAGCAGGCGGGCGGGCTTGTGGCGGCGGAGGCGGCGCTGGAGGTCATCCTGGCCAGCCTGCGGCAGGCGCTGGTCCTGACGGGTAGCAGAAGCTGCGCTGAACTGAGACAGCGGCCCCGGGTGGTCACCGGAGAGTTGAAGGATTGGTTGGCGGCGCTGTAGAGGGCGGCCGCGCCGAAGTCTGGAAGGAAGAACATGTCTGACACCGTGACGTCCCGGCTCCCCGGGTTCCACAAGCTGCCGATGGAGGAGCGCCACGCGCACCTCTCCCGCATGTTCCAGCTCACGCCCGAGGACCTGCAGCAGCTCTTGGGCTCGGAGGCGCTCCAGCCTGTCCTGGCGAACCAGATGATTGAGAACGCGGTGGGGACCTTCTCCCTGCCGCTGGGGCTGGGCCTCAACCTCCAGGTCAACGGACGCGACTACCTGGTGCCCATGGCGGTGGAGGAGCCGTCCGTCGTGGCGGCGGTGTCCTTCGCGGCGAAGATTGTCCGGGAGTCGGGCGGCTTCATGGGTGAAGCCGACCCGTCGCTGATGATTGGCCAGGTGCAGGTGTCGCGCTACGGCGATCCGACGGTGGCCACCGAGCGCCTCCTGGCGCACAAGGAGCAGATCCTCGCGCTGGCCAACAGCTTCCACCCGGCCATGGTGGCGCGTGGCGGCGGGGCGAAGGACGTCGAGGTTCGCGTGCTGCCGGCCCCGGAGGGCCCGCGCGGCGAGCCGCTGCTCATCGTCCACCTCATCGTCGACGCCCAGGAGGCGATGGGGGCCAACCTCATCAACACCATGGCGGAGGGCGTGGCGCCGCTCATCGAGCAGATTACGGGCGGCAAGGTGTACCTGCGCATCCTCTCCAACCTGGCGGACCGCCGGCTGGCGCGCGCCATGTGCCGCATCCCCATCCCGCTGCTGGCGGACTTCGAGATGCCGGCCGAGGAGATCGCCGAGGGAATCGCCCAGGCCAGCCGCTTCGCTGAAGCGGACCCGTACCGCGCGGCCACGCACAACAAGGGCGTGATGAACGGCATTGACGCGGTGGCCATCGCCACGGGGCAGGACTGGCGCGCCATTGAAGCGGGCGCGCACGCGTTCGCCTGCCGCAACGGACAGTACCGGCCGCTGTCCACCTGGTACCTGGAAGAGGGGCACCTGGTGGGCCGCATCGAGCTGCCCATGGCGCTGGGGACGGTGGGCGGGCCCATCAAGATCCACCCGGGCGTGCAGATGGCGCTCAAGCTGATGCAGACCTCGTCGGTGCGCGAGCTCGCCATGGTGTTCGCGGCGGTGGGCCTGGCGCAGAACTTCGCGGCGCTCCGGGCGCTGGGCAGCGTGGGCATCCAGAAGGGCCACATGGCGATGCACGCGCGCTGCGTGGCGGTGACGGCGGGCGCGCGGGGCGACTGGGTGGAGAAGATCGCCAACCTGCTGGTGAAGGCGGGCCACGTGAAGGTGGAGAAGGCCCGCGAGCTGCTGGCCAACCTCCCCGCCGAGGATGCCGCGGCCGCGACCGGCACCACCGTCTGACGCCGTGGCGCCTCGTTCAGAATCCATGTCGGCCTTTGGCGCCGGCAAGGTCATCCTGTTGGGTGAGCACAGCGTCGTGTACGGGCACCCGGCCCTGGCCGGGCCGTTGTCGCAGGGCGTGACGGCGCGCGCCGTGCCCGCCAAGGTGTGTCAGCTCGCGTTGCCCTCCACCCTCAGCCGTCCGCAGCGGGCGCAGCTCACGGCGGCGTTCGCCCGGGCCGCGGAGGTGACGGGCTCGCCGCCGGTGAAGGTGTCGCTGGAGGCGGACCTGCCGTTGGCGGTGGGGCTGGGGAGCTCGGCGGCGCTGTCGGTGGCGTGCGCGCGGTTGCTGCTCCAGGCGGCGGGGAAGGTGCCCACGCCGAAGGACGCGGCGCGTGTGGCGTGGGCGATGGAGCAGGAGTTCCACGGCACGCCGTCCGGCGTGGACCACACCACCAGCGCTGCGGAGCAGCTTGTGTTGTACCGGCGCAAGCCGGGGGCCGCCAAGGGGACGGGGCAGGTGGTGGAGAGCCCCAGGCCCTTGCACGTGGTGGTGACGCTCGCGGGTGAGCGCAGCCCCACGAAGAGGACGGTGGGCGCGCTGCGCGAGCGGCAGGCCCGCTGGCCGTCGCGCTACGAGCGCCTGTTCGCGGAGATTGGACGGGTGTCCTCGGAGGGCGCGAAGGCGGTGGCGGCGGGAGACTTGGAGGCACTGGGCGACGCGATGAACGTCAACCAGGGCCTGCTCGCGGCGCTGGGCCTGTCGTCGCCGCCGTTGGAAGAGATGATCTACCGGTTGCGGGAGCTGGGGGCGCTGGGCGCCA
The DNA here is from genome assembly GCF_030168875.1 of Myxococcus sp. SDU36. NCBI lineage: Bacteria > Pseudomonadati > Myxococcota > Myxococcia > Myxococcales > Myxococcaceae > Myxococcus > Myxococcus sp. SDU36. The sequence goes on along the minus strand of NZ_CP077414.1, from coordinate 3,773,204 downwards.
AGCTGACCGGGGCCGGTGGAGATGGTGGGGCCGTCATTGGCCTGTTCCTGGAGCCCAAGCCCGTGGTGACGAAGCTCACCCGGCTGGGCGTGCGCTGCTTCAGCAGCCAGCTCGCGGGACCGCGGGCGTCGTGAGTCCTCCCATGAAAGCCACAGCTCTGGCGCATCCCAACATCGCCCTGGTGAAGTACTGGGGGAAGCGGGATGACGCGCTGATTCTTCCGCATCAGTCCAGCCTGTCCCTCACGTTGTCGCCGCTGTCGGTGACGACCACGGTGGAGTTCGGCGCCGCGAGCGACCAGGTGGAACTCAACGGTCACACCGCGAAGGGCAGCGAGCGCGACCGCGTGCTGCGCCTGTTGGAGTTGGTGCGCGCACAGGCGAAGGGCGAGCTGGGCCCCGCGAAGGTGGTGTCGCGCGGGGACTTCCCCATGGCGGCGGGCCTGGCCAGCAGCGCGGCGGGCTTCGCGGCGCTGGCGGTGGCGGGGCGCGCGGCGGCGGGACTGCCGTCGGAGCCTCGCGCGGCCAGCATCCTGGCGCGCCTGGGCAGCGGCTCCGCGTGCCGGAGCGTGCAGGGTGGGTTCTGCGAGTGGCAGCGCGGCGAGCGTCCGGATGGTGAGGACAGCTTCGCGGTGCAGCGCTTCGACGCGGCGCACTGGCCGGACGTGCGCATGGTGGTGGCGATTCTCGACCGCGGCGAGAAAGAGGTGAAGTCGCGGGACGGGATGAAGCACACGGTGGACACCAGCCCGTACTACCCGGCGTGGGTGAAGGACGCCGAGGCGGAGGTGGTGCAGGTGCGCGAGCACATCGCCCGGCGAGATTTGCAGGCCCTGGGTGAGCTGTGTGAGCGCAACGCATGGCGGATGCACGCGACGTCCTTCGCGGCGAATCCGCCGCTGAGCTACATGAACGCTGGGACGTTGGCGCTCATCCAGCACCTGAAGGAGCAGCGCAAGAAGGGCATCCCGGTGTGGTTCACGCTGGACGCGGGACCGAACCCGGTGCTGCTGACGGACGCCGCGCACGAGGTGGCCGCGGAGGCGCTGGCCCGCGCGTGCGGCGCGGTGGACGTGATTCGCTGCGTGCCGGGTGGTGACGCGGAGCTGAAGGCGGAGCACCTCTTCTGATGGAGCGCGCCCTCTCCGCGCCGGGGAAGCTGTTTCTCTCGGGTGAGTACGCCGTGCTGTGGGGCGGCGTGGCGCGGCTGGCAGCGGTGGCGCCGCGCACGTCCGCGTACGTCCGCCGCCGTGCGGATGCCCGGGTGCACGTGTGCCTGGAAGAGGGCACGCTCGCGGGGAGCACCACGCCGCTGGGCGTGCGCTGGGAGCGGGAGGTCCCGGCGGGGTTCTCCTTCGTGGCGCGGGCGCTGGACGAGGCGTTGCGTGCGCATGGGCGCGCGAGTCAGGGCTTCGACCTGGCGGTGGCGCCGTCCGCGGTGGGCCCGAACGGGCAGAAGCTGGGCATGGGCGGCAGTGCGTGCGCGACGGTGCTGGCGGCGGAAGGTGCGCGCTATGTGCTGGAGGAGCGCTACGACGCGCTGAAGTTGGCTTTGTTGGCGCACACGCTCGGGCAGGGCGGGAAGGGCAGCGGCGGGGATGTGGCGACGAGCTTCGCCGGAGGCGTGCTGCGCTACCGGCGCTACGACGTGGCGCCGTTGATTGAGGCGAGCAACACCGGGCGGCTGCGCGCGGCGCTGGCCGAGTCTCCGTCGGTGGACGTGTGGCGGCTGCCTTCGCCCCGGGTGTCCATGGCGTATGCCTTCACGGGTGAGAGCGCCTCGACGCGGGTGCTGATTGGCCAGGTGGAGGCGCGGCTGGAGGAAGCGGGCCGCCGGAGCTTCATGGAGCGCTCGGACACGCTGGGCCACGCGATTGAGGACGGGCTGAGCGGCGGAGACTTCCGGGCCTTCTCCGAGGCCGTGAAGGCGCAGCACGCGCTGCTGCTGGAGCTGGGGCCGCTGGAGACGGAAGGCATGCGTCGGGTGCTGGCGCTGGCCGCGACCTACGGTGCGGCGGGCAAGCTGTCCGGCGCGGGGGGCGGCGACGGCTGCATCCTGTTCGCTCCGGATGTCCAGGTGCGGGCGGAGATGTGCAAGGGATTGGAATCCCGAGGCTTCCATACGCTGCTCCTGGATGCCGAGCCTGGCGTGCGTGGCGAGGCCCAGGTGGCTCCCCGACTGCGGACCTGGGTCGACGCTCTAATCTGAACACCTGTTTTCGATGACTCGCCAGCTCTCTGTCTTGCGGCCCAATGCAGGGGCAATTGACCTGGCAATGAAGTTGCTTGGCGCAGACGACCTCTTCGTTACTGGACACTGAGCGAAATATGAGCGAGCGGATTGTCGCGCTATATCGTTTCGGGGTTTCTGAGCAGGTTGTTACTGGACTCAGGGGCGTACTCCATCGCGCAGGAGCTTCTTTGGCGCGTCCCCAGGATGGGCGCACCTTTATCATTGATGCAGAAGGAGAACAGATTCCCTCACCGGAGACTTCCCTGCTGCGGCTCCTTCGAGAGCAGCGTGAAGTTGCTTTCCAGTGGTGGCTGGGCGCTCAGGAGGACATTTACTGTCGTGTCCGAGTCATGGGGGAGGTCATTGTCGTGGAGTTTGGGCTTGAGGGGACGTCGCCACAGGACCGAGCTCTCGTTGGAGAAGTGCTCCTGGAGTATGTCCGCAACGAGCGTGAGCATGTCATCGCGTTCATTTATGACCCCGAGGGGGTGACTGAAGATCGCGACTGGGACGATCACTTCGTGCGAGGCGAAATCATTGACTGGCGCCACTCTGACGTCGGATTCCCAGATGTGTTGGTGGTCCGTGAGACGATTCAGTTTCGTCTGAAGAACGCTCCAAGGAATGTCGAGCGAGTCGCGGATGATGGACTTGTCGTCATGACATGGAGGCCCTCTGGCGCGTAGGTGCCCGGACGACTACTGCCTTGCGGGTGAGCGTTTGACGAGGGGCAAAACGGAAGCGTAGCACGATGAGTGGGATTTCCCTGTCGCGGCGCGAGTCGCAGGTGGATTTCGTGGCTGGCAACGCCGAATCAGAACGCAAGGTGAGGGCGCCAATGGATTTGGTAAAGCTCGGCATTCCCTATGGGTTCCTTCGGGAGAGGACGCGGCTTACTTGGCGCGAGGTTCTTTTCGGCATGGGCAACGAGCTCTTGTCTTCCGAGGTGCCGGTCGAAAAAGCTGTCGAGCAGCTCGGCATCGAAGATGGGCCTGCGCGGGCGCTCGTTGATCTGGCGGGCCTGGAGCCGTGGAGGTCGCCTCGTGACTACGTGGGGGCACTCGCGGATGCCGAGGCAAGGCAGGACGCCGAGGCGATAAAAGGCAAGTGGCTCTACCTCGTGTTGGATTGGGTGTTCATCAACAGGGAGCACTTCGCTGATCCGCTGGAGATGGTCGAGAAGATCTATGCCGATTTTGGGTACCCAGAGCGTATCGCCCGGTTCATCCGATACATGCCTTCTGACGAGCCCGATCTTGGTAGCCGCGAGTTGAACGAGCAGAGGCTCTACGGCCAGTGGAAGAACTGTTTGGACGAGCTGTCGGTCGAGTATTCTCCCCGCGGTGCTGGTACCTGAGGAGGAGCGCGTGAGAGACAGCGCCGTCATCGATCGCGGGTGGGGCCCATGAGCACTTTCGAGGGGGCGCGAGCACTTGATGAGATTGCACGACAATGGGCGCTGCATGACGGGAGGATTCTGTCGATAACGGCGCGCGTCGCAGCTGTCAGTGGAGTGCGACTGGAACTCGTGTGCTCCCCTCGACCAGTGTCCCTCCGCCAGAGCGCACCGGGTGGGCGGCTGCGCTCCGCCAGGAGGTATGCTGAGGCTGGCCGCGGAGGTAGCGAGCCATGCACGGACTCAGGACGACGAAGAAGCGGGGCGGTTGGCGGCAGTGGACGCCTGACGAGGCACGCAGGGAGTTGGCGGCGTTGCAGAGGAGCGGGTTGCCGCTGGCCACGTACGCGCGGCAGCGCGGCGTCTCGGACCAGCGACTGCGCTGGTGGCGGGAGCGCCTCGGGGAGTGGGAGGAGGCGGCGCCCGTTAACGGCCCAGCGCGGTGGGTACCGGCCGTGCTGAGGGGGATGAGCGCTGCGCCGACGCTGCCCGCGGAAGGGAGTGCCGCGGTGGTGGTGAGGCTGCCGGGCGGCTGTGTGCTGGAGTTGTTGGACGCGGCCGCAATCCCCCCTGCCTGGGTCGCAGAGTTGGTGGGTGCGCTGGCTGCGGGGGGCGGGTAGATGCTGCTCTTGCCCCGGGCGGTGAAGGTGTACGTGGCGATGGCGCCGTGCAACCTGCGGCGCAGCTTCGATGGCTTGAGCAACGAAGTCCGCGAGGTGCTGGCCAAGGACCCACTGAGCGGCCACGTCTTCGTCTTCCTCAACCGCCGGAAGAACCAGGTGAAGCTTCTGCTGTGGACGCGCGGCGGCTTCACCCTCGTACACAAGCGCCTCGAGCGTGGCACCTTCACCTTTCCGAGCCAGGTGGCCCTGGGCGCCACCAGCATTGAACTCGACGTGCATGAGTTGGCGATGCTGCTCGAGGGCATCGACGTGCAGCGCGCGCGGACGTCGCAGCGCTGGGAGCCCCCGGGGCACTTGCGCTCGGCCTGAAGAAAATCTCCTTCGAGGGTGTGGCGCGGGCACGGCGGCTGGTTACCTTTCCCGCGCCTTGCCAGGTACCGCGCCCACCTCCGAGACGACGAAGAAGCCGCGCCGAGGCCCGGTGCTGGAGGTGCTCAAAGCGCTCCTCGCCGAGGGCCGCACCGAAGAGGTGGTGGCGTTGGTGGCCAGGCTGGTGTCGAGAAACTCGGAGCTGGAGCGGCTGCTTCAGGACGCCAAGACGAAGGGCAAGAAGAGCGAGGGCGTGTCCACCACGCAGCTGAAGCTGCTCCTGGGCGGACTGCCGGCGAACTCCGATGGTGACGTGGCGGAAGTGGATGCAAGACTTCGCCGCTCGTCCGGCATTGACGAGGAGCCTCCGCAAAAGGAACAAGCGCGGCCGAAGCGGACGCGTCCCGCCCGCCGCCCCATTCCGACGAATCTGCGCCGGGTGGAGAACGTCATCCCGGTGCCTGCACAGCAGCGTCCGTGCCCTCGGTGCGGCGAGGTGCGGAAGTGCGTCGGGCACGAGGTGACGGAGGTCATCGACCTGATTCCGGCGGAGGTCATCGTCCGGCAGGACAAGCGGGAGAAGCTCGCGTGCCACCTGTGCGAGGCGGAGGTGGTCCGCGCCCCGCTGGGCGAGAAGGTGGTGAGCGGCGGGAGGATGGGCGCCAGGCTGGTGGCCCAGCTTCTCGTGGAGAAGTACTACGACGGGCTGCCGCTGAGCCGGCAGGTGGAGCGCTTTGAGCGGCTGGGACTCGAGGTGGCCCTCTCCACCCTCGCCGACCAGGTGGCCTGGGCAACCGAGGCGCTCCGGCCCGTGTGGCGCGCGGCCATGTCCAAGGTACTGGGCGCCACGGTGATGCACCTGGATGCGACGTCGCTGCCGGTGCTGGACTCGAAGAATGCGAAGGGCATTCGCCTGGGCGCCATCTGGGGCTATGTGGGCGCCGACGTGAAAGACTGCGGCACGCAGCACACCGCGCTGTGTCTGTACAACTCGACGGGCAAGCGGGAGGGCCAGCGCGAGGGGAGATAGGCCCCGCGCAGATGCTGGCGATGCGAGTGGGCCTCACGGTGGCCGATGCGGCCGGCCTCTTCGACGCGTCCTTCAAGCGGGCGGGCCTGCTGGAATGTGGCTGCAACACGCACGCGAGGCGCTACTTCCGGAAGGCCCTGGACGGCGGCGACAAGCGAGCCGCGCTGCCGCTGGCGGCCTTCAAGCGACTCTTCGCCATCGAGCGAAGGCTCCAGGCCTGTACCATTGACGAGCGGCGGCGAGGGCGGCAGGAGCGCAGCAAACCCGTCTACGACGACCTCATTGCCTGGGCGATTGCCCACCAACCCAATGAGCCGCCCTCCTCCCCGCTGGGCCGGGCCATCCGGTACTTGCTCAACCACCAACAGGCGTTGCGACGCTACCTCGAAGACGGCGTCATCCCCATCGACAACACCGTCGTGGAGCGCCTGCACATCCGCACCGCGCTGACGAGGAAGAACTTCCTCTTCGCCGGCAGTGACGCAGGTGGCGAACGCGCCGCCATTGCGTACACCCTCCTGGGGTGCTGCAAGCTGGCTGAGGTAGACCCCGTCGCATACCTGGCGGACGTCCTGCCCCGGCTGGCCACCAAGAAGCTGTGCCTCCGCGACATGCCCGCGCTGCTGCCCGCGGAATGGAAGCGCTCGCATCCCGAAGCCGTGCGCGGCAAGGCGGCAGCCGCGCGCTGAGCGCCAGGGGCGCCTCGCGCCTCGCAGGCAGGCGTGGCCCTCTCGTATGGTCCTCGGCGGAGGACGGCATGCCGAAGAACCAGAGGAAGCTCCGCATCTACATCTCCGCCGACGCGCTCGCGCTGCTCAAGCACCTCGACTACCCATGCTCCGAGGAAGTGCTCGCCTCGGCGAAGCGAGTCGAAGGGCTCGAAGACGAGGGCTTGGACTACGAATTGAGCGGCACCCGTGATGACTTCGAGAGCCTCGCCGGCTGGGTTGCCGGTGATGCAAACCACGCCGACCGCCGCCAGAAGCGGAAGCTGGCCTTGCTGCTGGCCCTCTCGGACGCGCTCGAGTCGGTGCTCTGACGACTGACGACGCGCCGCTGGCGGCCCGCCCAACACTCTCTCCGCTCAGACTTCAAGGGCCTGCCGGGTGCGCTCGGGCGGAGGGACACCTCGACCAGAAAGCCCCGTGGCAGAGTTGCGCATCCTCTTTTCGGAAGTGACCCGGCTCGAACTCCGATGGTCTGAGGACCAGGAGTTCTATTTCGTTCCTGGTTACAAGGCGCTCATTCAGTCATCGGGAATGGTCTATTTCTCCCTCGACCCATACGACGATACGGTCGCGGCGATCGACCCGAGGGATGCCAGCGTCATCGAGGCGCACGGACTCCTTGCTGACTTCGTGATGAAGTCTGGCTGATTGGTACTGCTTTTCAGTGCTCCAGGGCGCCAGGGAATCGCATTCTCGGCTGCACATGTTGCGCAGAGGCACCCGGCCGTGGGCTGCGCGGTGGGGATTCATGCAAAAACCGTCAATGACTGTCGTGATGTTGTGCGGAACACTCGTTGCTGGGTGCAATGGAGGAGAGGAGGAAAAGCCGGATCTCGTCGCGGCTTCGATCTCGCCCTCGAGCCAGGCGGTCGTCTCCTCGGCAGTCGAGGCGTCGCTCTTGTGCGTCGAGACGTACGTCCATGCGGGTACGTTGGCCGGACGCCTACACCTCATCTCTCGCGGCGGCATGTGGCTCCGCGAGAGATGGGCACAACCCCGGTCGTGTCCGCGGCTCGTCAGCGCGAGCGCTTCGATGCCGTACCGCGCATCTCGTTGAGCGCGTCCTCCACGGCCGCGCGCAGTTCCTCGATGATGGTGTCGAGGAACGGCCGGCGCTGGAGGTCTTCGGTAATCCAGGGGTCCATGATGACGGAGCGCAGCACGGTGATTCGGCCCTCCTCGCCACGCCCCGAGGTCGCGCCGCTGCCCAGCAGGCGCGTCTTGTAGTCATCGAAGAACTTCTTGCCGTAGTCCTCCTCGATGAAGTCCGTGGTGCTCACCAGCAGCCGGTAGCCGTAGATGTCGCGGCCGTCGGCTTTGACGCCCAGGCGCTCGTAGATCTTCCGGTTGAAGGTGTTCGCCTCCTCCAGGCTCGGGTTGAGGCCCTGCCCGGAGGTGAAGTTGAAGGCGTAGGTGAGGATGTTGAGGTCCGCGCCCGTCTCGCGCAGCAGCTCCAACTCCTCCTCCCCCGACGCCGTGAGGAGCTTCTCCTGCGGCACGCCCGTGATTTGATGCCGCAGGGTCTCCAGCGCCTGCTTCTCACCGCCGTACTTGCGCTTGAGGGGCTCGGAGAGCTTGAAGCGCGGGCCCGGCACCACGACGTAGTCACTGGCCGCGGAGTTCATCATCAGCAGCCGGGCATGGAACAGCTTGCAGTTGTAGAGCGCCCTCCCGAGGATCTTCCCGTAGCCACGTTGGTCTGGTGGGACGACGGCATGGCTCAGGTACACGCCCGCCGCCGCGGCGCCGGGCTTGGAGCCCTCGATGCCGTACTTGCCCACGGTGAGGTCCTCCTGGCTCCCCGCCGTGTTGATGTAGGGCGCTTCGAAGGCCACCAGGCTGCGCATGGACTGATTGCGGTAGCACAGGGCTCCAGCGGGGTAGGGCAGGTAGCCCGTCTTGTGCGGGTCCACGGTGATGGTGTCCGCCTCGGGGAGCGCCTCGAACTGCTGCGTCACGTACCGGCTCAGGGGCAGCACCGGCGCGGGCGGGCCCGCGCGGCTCTTGTCGGTGCTCGGCGGCGCGCGCAGGAGCGAGGCGAAGTACCCGCCCCAGGCCGCGTCCGCGTGCACGCAGAACGACATGCCCTGCGGATGGTACTTCTGCTTTCGGAGCGCCAGCACGGATGCGAGTGGGTCCACAAGCCCCTCCTCCGTCGTCCCCATCACCGCCGTCACCGCGATGACGGGCTGCTGGTCCGCCTTGCACTGGTCCAGCCGCACCTCCAGGGCAGACACGTCCATGCGCCCCTCTTCATCCAGGGGGATGCTGAACATGTGGTCCGCGCCGATGCCCAGGATCGCCGCCGCCTTGGGGAGCGAGTAGTGCTTGGAGCCGGGGACCATGAACACGGGGGCTGGGATGTCCCCCAGATAGCGGCGGGTGAACTCCACGAGCCCCAGGTCCTGGAGCATGTAGTTGCCCACGCGCGCCGTCAGCGTCTCCACCGGAATGGAGAACTCCTCCTGGATGCGGGTGGGGATGCCCAGCACCTCGTCCACGTCCAGGTTCAACGCCTGCCACGCATCCAGGTCGAGCAGACGTGCCCGGGTCCCCGACGGCAGCGTCACCTGAAGCGACTTCGCCGCGGCCAGCGCGGACTCCCGCTGGATGGCCTCGCGCAGGGACAGGGGATAGAACTTCAGGTTTCGCGCGGCCCACATCGCCTCGATGTTGGCGGTGGTGCCACCGCTGGTGAGGTGACTCCAGGGGCGGATGTCGCCCTTCTGGGTGTAGCCCACCATCCGGCACAGGTCCTCGCCAACCCGGACCTCCAGCACCGTCGTCAGTGGCGAGGCCTCCAGCGCGACGTTGTTCTGATTGTAGAGCATCGCCGCGAAGTAGCCGGCCATGCCCGGGAGCGTCTGGTCCCAGGTCATGTGGCCCTGGTAGCGCATGCTGAAGAACGGCGCGGACTTCTTCAGCTCGGCCAGCAGGTTGTTGAACTCCGTGTGCAGCGTGTCGAGCGCCCGGAGGTAGCCCGGGTCTCGCTTGATGCTCTGGGTGATGGCGGGAGGGTCCATCGGGTGGAAGTTCCGGCGCCAGAAGGCGTGGTCCCTCAAGGCCTCCAGCACCAGTTGCTCGAAGACGTCCGCGTTCTCCGCGCGGGGCCCCAGGAACCACGCCTCCACGTCCCGCCCGTCCTCGATGGGGGCTTCCCTGCCGTGGGTTGAATCCCACAGCAGCTCTCGGTGCGCGAGCTGGTTGGTCTTCAGTCGCTCGCGCAACGCCTGCTTCAATTCGTCCAGGGCACGACTCGAGTAGTCCGGCTGGGACTTGTGGGCCATGTGGGGCTCCTTGCGTCAGGGAAAGACCATGGCCAGACACAGGGCGTGGGCGGGCGGCCACGGTCGCGCCAGATATACCTGACGCACGCTCAATCCCTCTCGTCATGTCGTGCGGCTGTCGGTTCATGACAATCATCAGCCCTCCTGGGCGGTCCATCCGGCCCGGCCCGCGGGACTCCGCGCTGGGCTGGAGGTGCCAACGTCTCGTGCTCGACACTCTCGCGGGCCTCTGGTACGCGCTGCGCCGGTGTGCTCCGACCGGTTCCTGAAAGCCATATCAAGCACGGCCCAGCATCCATGGGCGCCATGGCTCCTCATCGGCGCTGGGGCATGGCTGCTGCGCGTCGCGGGCTTCTTCCACCGGGGTGGTGCCCTGGGCTACCCGGTGGACTACGACGAGGGCGTCTACTTCAGCGCCGCGGCGCTGTTGACGCACGGGGTGTTGCCCTACCGTGACTATTTCTTCGTCCACCCGCCCGGCATCGTGGTGCTGCTGGGGCCGTTGGCCGCGCTCGGCGGGCGCGTTGACGCGGCCACGGCGTTCTCGGTGGTGCGTGGGTTCATCCCGCTGCTCGGGGCCCTGAGCGCGGTGCTGTGTGGCCGCATCGTCCAGTCGCGCTGGGGCACGCGCGCGGGAGTCGTGGCGGCGCTCGTCTATGCCCTCTACCCGGAGGCGGCGGCCACGGAGCGGGGCCCCTTCCTGGAGCCAGCGCTGAACCTCGCCTGTCTGGGGACGGCGTGGGGGTTGCTACGCCCCGCGGACACCGGACGGGCGTTGCGCCGCGATGTCTGCGCGGGCGTCCTGCTCGCGACCGCGTGCGCCATCAAGCTGACCGCGGGGGTGTGGGTGGTCGCGGTGGCGTGGGCGTTGGGGGGAGCGGGCGACCTCAGGCGGGCCCGCCGGGTGATAGGCGTCGCCGCTTTCACGGGGCTCCTGTGGGTGGGGCCCTTCCTCGCCGTCGCCGCGGGCCCGATGGTGGAGGGGCTCCTGCGCTTTCAACTGCAGCGGCCACCCGATGGAGAGCTGGAGCCAGTGCGCCGGCTGCTCACCATCCTGGGGGAGGGGCACTGGGGCGTCTCGGTGTTGAGCCTGCTGGGGCTGGCCGGGGCCTTGGCGCGTGCCCGCCGGAGTGACGCCGTCGCGGAGCGGCTCTTCTCCCTGGCGTGGCTCCTGACCGTCGCCGTCTTCCTCGCGTCCAAGAGCTACTGGGGGCAGTACAACGCGAGCCTCGCGCCCGCCACGGCCGTGCTCGCCGGGCTGGGCGCTTCGCTGTTGCTGGACTGGGCGGAGCGGCGCTCACGTCGACTCGAGGTCGCCATGGTGGCGGCGGTGGGGCTCCTCGCGCTCTCCTCGCTGCCGGCGGCCCTGCGCTCCGCGAACCAGCGTGACCGGGGACTCCTCACGATTGGCAACGCGATACGCGCCTCGGTCCCCGCGAAGGCCACGCTCTGTGCCTTCGAGCCAGCCTGGGCCATCGCCGCGGGCCGTCTGCCAGGCCTTCCATGGGGGAGCCCCCTCCTGGTCGACCCCTATGGCCTCATGTTGCATGACGCCTCGGACGGCTCAGCGCGCTTCACCTCGGCCACCGCGGCCTTCGAGGACGAGCGCACCCAGCGCACCGTGCTGCCGCTGCTCGAGCGCTGCGACGCCCTGGTCCTCCTTGGGAGAGGTGAGTGGCAGTTGTCCGCGGCCAGCGAGCGCTGGGTGGGCGAGCACTTCACGCGCGAGGGCGACGTGTGGAAGCGCCGGCCGTGAGCGTCAGAACATCTGCCCGAAGGTGACGTAGAAGCGCTGCCGCCCGGAGCCCGTGGAGACCGCGTAGTCCGTGCGAACCACCGCCGCGCGCCGGGAGAACCGCAGGCCTCCGCCGACGCCCGGGTGCCAGTGCCACCACTTGCCATCCGAGACGCCCGGGTGCCACACGCGGCCCAGGTCCACGAAGGCCACCGCGCCCAGCTTCAGTTGCTGTCCGAAGACCTGGAACCGGGCGGCCTGATAGCGCAGCTCCGTATTGGTGAACGCCTTGATGTTCCCAGCGAAGCGGTTGCGCTCGATGCCGCGCACGCTGTTCATGCCGCCAATGCCTTCGGACACGTTGACGCCGCCGGTGTTGCTCCACTCGTAGAACGGCACGTCGCCGAACAGCATGTCCAACGTCATCCGGTGCGCCAGCGTCAGCCGCGACGTCAGCGGGAAGTAGCGCCGCTCGCTCAGGGTGACGCCGACGTAGTGGTAGCGATTGCCCGTGGCGTTGCCGGAGATGCGCAGCGACAGCTCCTCGACGCTGCCTTGTCGCGGGTCCGATTCGTTGTCGCGTGTATCCCAGAGCACGCCGGCGAGCAGCTGCCCCATGTTGCCGCCGTCCATGCCCAGGGGCTTCTCCAGCGACAGCATGGACTTCTCGTAGGCATCCACGCGCATGTGCCGCCAGCCGTAGCCCACATAGGACTGGAGCGGATGTTCCTCTCCGAAGGGGTGTCCGCGCAGGCGGAACCAGAAGCCCGGCGTCCCCTTGTCGAAGTTGTACAGCTCGTTGTTCACGTCCCCGCGGAAGCCCGGCGCGGACAGGTTGCCCGCGCCAAAGAAGGGGCTGCGAAGCTCGCGCCGGTAATCCAGCCGGCCTTCCACGCGCAGCGGCCCGAGCAGCTTCGGCCCGTCGTAACGCAGCGAGTGGTTCTGCACGCCTCGGTTGCTGAAGAACGTCTGCGCGCTGATGGCGTGCGCGTAGGGCTGCTTCCCAGGCGCATAGAGGTACATCCCGCCCACGGCGCCGTAGCCCATGCCCTGGTCCGAGTTGAAGCTCACCAGGGGGATGGCAATCGCATCGAAGCCGGACGTCCGCACGGGCTCGAGCCCGGGCGCGGGGCGCGCTCGGGCTGCCGGAGCAGCGCTCAGGCTGACGAGGAGGACGGCCGTGGCGGGAATGAGCATGAAGGGGCCGCGGAGGACGCCCGGGTGGTGGCGTTTCTTCCCGCACGGATAAGCCCCGGCGGTTGCCCGCCCGCTCTCCTGGAGGGCGGCTCCCACTCCAGGGCGGCTGGCCTCTCAAGTGCTCATCTTGGCTGCCAGAGGAGGGAAGGCGACACCCGTGAGCGCTGTGCTTCCACCAGCGATGCACCTGTGGGCCCACGGCCTCGTGCGCCGGGTCCGGGAGAAGGTGCCGCCCGCGCCAGGACACAGGGCGAGGAAGCTGCTCATCGTCCACCTGGACGGCGTCCCCAAGGGCCTGCTGGATGAGGCGCTCGTCGCGGGGCGCATGCCCTTCCTGGCGCGGCTCGTTCGCTCGGGGGCCTATCACCTGGACGAGGCCTTCTGGGGCGCGCCCACGTCCACGCCTTACTTCCAGGCGGGCCTGCTCTACGGCATGCGCCACTCCAACCTGCCGGCGTACTCGTGGTTCGACCGCGAGCTGGGACGCAAGGTCCAGATGAACACCCCAGCGGATGCGCTGGCCATCGATCAGCGCCTGCGAGGCGCGGGGCGGACCAGCCTGCTCGACGGTGGGGGGCACGGGTACTTCTCCCTGTTCCGCGCGGGGGCCGAGAACGCGCTGAGCATGAGCACGCTGGCCAGCTTCAATCAGATGTCGCGCTCGTTCTCCTACGAGATGCGGGGGCTGCTCAGCGCGCGCACGCGCGGCCTCTGGGACTATCTGCGCTCATTGGGAATGGACACCTGGGCCGCGGCGCGTGAAGTCACCCACTGGGCGCGTGGGCTTCACGACTGGCGCCACGAGCCGGCCTACCTCTTCAGCCACGTCTTCCTCCAGCGCCTGGGCTGGAGCTTCGCCTTCACCAAGTCCCTGGTGGACCTGGCGCGGGGCGTGCCCGTCATCTACCTCGTTTACGGCAACTACGATGAGGTGGCCCACCGCCGGGGGCCTCGCTCCGAGCAGGCGCTCGCGGAGCTGTACCGCGTGGATGCATACCTCGCGGAGCTATACGCCGTGGCGGGCGCGGTGCAGCAGCCCTACGACGTCGTCTTCCTCTCCGACCACGGGCACGTGGACTGTCTACCCTGGGAGCAGCGTCAGGGCCAGCCTCTGGCGCGGTGGTTGACGGCGCCCCATGGCGACGGCCCCCTCTCCGATGACGTGGTCCGCGGCCTCTGCGACGGAAGGACTCGCCCGGAGCCGGACACGCAGCCGCGAGCGCCCTTCACGCCAATGGCCGTCGAGTGCGGCGACTTCGCCCATGTGTACGTGTCCGGTGAGCCCACGCCGCTGGAGGCCAGGTCGCTGCTCGCGCGCCACCCCGAGGTGCTGGCCCGGGTGACGCGGAGCCCGGACATCGGCCTCGTCGCCCTGAGACGAGGCAACAGCGCGGTCGCGCTCGTGCGTGGCGGCGTCTACACCGTGGACTCCTTGGACCGGGCCCCGCTGTCCACCGAGTTCAGCAAGCGCGCGGTGGCGGAGTTCCTCCGCGTCCTTCCCACCATGTCCACCGCGGGGGACCTGGTGCTCTTCGGCGAAGCCGTGCGGCGCGGTGGCACCGTGGGCTTCGCCTGGGAGTTCGGCTCGCATGGAGGACTCACCCGCACGGAGGCCAACAGCCTGGTGTGCTGGCCCGCCAAGGCACCCGTGGACCTGTCCGGCCTGTCGCACTGCGCGCAGCTCCATGAGCGGCTCGCGGCGGCCTATCTCGAAGACACCCCACGACTCCGGTGGGTGCCGTGAAGGGCAGGGCGAGGCATTCCGGGGGCCGGGCGTTGTTCAAGGCGCTGCTCGCCGTCTTCGGGCTCGTGCTGTCCGTCGTCCTGCTCTCCACCGCGTTCTTCAAATGGAACCTGGGCGGAACCGGGCCCCTGCTCCAGCCGCGCTTCCCGCTGGGGGACTTCGTGCGCGACCTGCCCGGCCACCTCGTGTGGCTGGTGCCCTTCATGTTGCTCCAGGCCTCCCTCATCCCGCTGCGCGCGGTGCAATGGCAGAGCACCCTCCGCCGGCCGGTGCCCCTCAAGGAGCGCTACCACCTGGTGGCCATTGGCGCCTTCGTCCACAACGCGTTGCCCGGGAAGCTGGGCGAAATCATGCGCTCGTTCCTCCTGTCGCGGACGCAGCGCATCCCCTTCCTGCGCTGCCTGGGCACGGTGGGCGTCTGCAAGCTGATGGAGTTCGCGGCGCTGATGTTGCTCGTCACGCTGTCGCTGCTCGGCCCGTTTGGCCAGACGCTGTCCCGCTTCCAAGGGGAGCTGAAGGTGGCCGTGTCGCTCTGCGTGGGGCTGGTCGCGTTGGTGGTGCTGCTGGCGCACTGGTCCGGTCCACTCGCCTTCGCCCTGCACAAGCGCCACAAGCTCCCCCGAGTGGAGGGCTTCCTCCACCACGTCAGCGAGGGCCTGGGCACCGCGCGCTCCTTCACCGGCATGGCGAAGGTGTTCGTCTACTCCGTGGCGCCAGTCCTCGCCTCCGCGCTGGCCTACGGCCTGGCGCTGCAGGGCATCGGCATCTCCGGGGGCCTCTTCGCCGGGGCGGTGGTGCTGGGGGCCATCTCCCTGGGGCAGTCGCTCCCGGGCGTCCCGGCGGGCATGGGCATCTACTACTTCGTGACGAGCTGGGCGGCCCGCAGCCTGGGGGCCTCGCCGGAGGACGCGGCGGCCTTCTCCACGCTCACGCACCTGGGCACCGTCATCAGCCAGGTCGCCGTGGGCGCCGTCTCCGTCCACCTGCGGAAGATTCGCATCCGCGACCTCCGCAAGGGCGGGAGCCTCGCGCGGGAGGCCGCGAACCACGTGGCGCACGATGCCGTGGAGCCCGCGCATTCCTGACCCCTGAAAAGCGAAAAGGGGCCCCGGTTTGAAACCGGGACCCCTTCTCAACTTTGTGCCCAGGAGAGGACTCGAACCTCCATGCCCTTGCAGGCGCTAGACCCTGAATCTAGTGTGTCTACCAATTCCACCACCTGGGCAGGTGGGGCATCGCGGTGCGGCGCTGCGATGGGCCGGACATATAGAGTTCCTGCCCCGCCCCGTCAAGCACTACGTAACAACCTCACTTCTTCAGCGGCCATTTCCCTTCGGCCTCCAGGGAGCGGCGCAGGACGGGGTTCTCGTCCATGAAGGCGGTGAGGGACTCCTCGGTGATTTCAACCAGGATGTCCTCGGCGCCCAGCTCCGTCTGGCAGCTCAGCCGGGAGTAGGGGCGGACGTCGAAGCCCATGTCCAGTCGGTCCGCCTCCGCGTCTGTCTGGTCGCTCAGCGAGTCGAGCCCCTTGCGGACCCAGATGTGACAGGTGGAGCAGCCGCAGACCCCGCCGCAGCTGTGCCCCACCTGGGCGCCGCAGGCCTCGGCGGCGTCCAGCAGCGTGGTGCCGGTGGGCACGTCGGCGCTGACCTCGGCCAGGGGGCTCTTGAAAGTCACCTTGGGCACGTCAGTAGTCCTCCACGGAGTGGCCAGCCACCACCTGGGTGATGGCCTGGTTCATCACCCGCTCGATGAAGGGGCGGGACGCCTCGTCCAGCGCGTGCACGGCCTCCTTCAGCTTCAGGTGGTCCTCGCCCTTCATCAGCTCGCGCACCCGGGCGATGGCGGAATCAATGACGGCACGCTCCCCGTCCTGGAGCAGCGAGCCGTGCTCACCCAGTTGCCGGTCCGCTTCGGCGAGGACGCGCTCGGCGTCCACCCGCTGCTCGCGGACCTGCCGGGCCTGGATGTCATCCTCGGCGTAGTCGATGGAGTCGAGCAGCATCTGCTCAATCTCCTCATCGGTGAGGCCGTGGCTGGGCTTCACGGTAATCGACTGGCTGACGCCGGTGCTCTGCTCCTGCGCGCTGACGGAGAGGATGCCGTCCGCGTCCACCTGGAAGCGGACCTCCACCCGGGCCATGCCCGCGGCCAGGGGCGGGATGCCGGACAAGGTGAAGCGCGCCAGGCTGCGGTTGTCCTCCACCAGCTCGCGCTCGCCCTGGAGCACGTGGACGTCCAGGCCCGTCTGCCCGTCCTTGAAGGTGGTGAACACCTGGCCCGCGGTGGTGGGGATGGTGGAGTTGCGCTGAATCAGCTTCTCCACGATGCCGCCCATCGTCTCCAGGCCCAGGGACAGCGGAATCACGTCCAGCAGCAGCACGTCGTCCTGACGGTCCGCCGTGGTGAGCAGGTTGGCCAGCACCGCCGCGCCCAGCGCCACCACCTGGTCCGGGTTGATGTCGCCCAGCGGCTCACGGCCGAACAGCTCCGCCACGTAGCGGCGCACCGCCGGCACGCGGGTGGCGCCGCCGACCAGGATGACGCCGTCCAGCTCCGCGGCTGTCACGCCCGCGTCCTTCATCGCCCGCCGGCACACCGTGCCCGTCTTCTGCACGAAGGGCTGAATCCAGGCGTCGAAGTCCTCGCGCTTCACCGCGTGCGTCTGCCCGCCCGCGGCGAACTCCACCGACGCCGCGTCGGTGAGCGCCTCCTTGGCCTTGCGCGAGGCCGCCAGCACCTCCGCCACCAGGGCGGGGGCCGGCGCCTCGGACGCGCCCAGCGTCTCCAACACCCGCTGCGCAATCGCCCGGTCGAAGTCGTCGCCACCCAGCGCGGAGTCGCCGCCGGTGGACTTCACCTCGAACACGCCGTCCACCAGCTTGAGGATGGAGATGTCGAAGGTGCCGCCGCCCAAATCGTAGACGGCGAACGTGCCCTGGCTGCCCTTGTCCAGGCCGTAGGCCAGCGCGGCGGCGGTGGGCTCGTTGAGCAGCCGCAGCACCTCCAGCCCGGCGAGCCGGCCCGCGTCCTTGGTGGCCTGCCGCTGGGCGTCGTCGAAGTAGGCGGGCACGGTGATGACGGCCTGCTCCACCTTGGTGGAGAAGTGCGCCTCCGCGCGGCGCTTGAGGGCGCGCAGCACCTCACCGGAGACTTCAATGGGCGTCACCGGCGTGCCGCCCGCCACGTCGAAGCGCACCACCTTGGCGCCGGGCGCGAACTTGTAGTGGCCCAGCTTGCGCGTCTCCGCGTCGTCCGGGCTGCGCCCCATGAAGCGCTTCACGGAGGCGATGGTGTCGGTGGGGTGCTCGGAGGCCAGCTTGCGCGCCCGGGCGCCCACCACCACGCCGCCATCCTTCGCGTAGTGCACCACGGAGGGGAGCAGCAGCGCGTCGCCCTCGTCCACCGGGACGCAGACGGGCTTGTCTTGCACCACCGCCGCCACCAGCGAGTTCGTCGTGCCCAGGTCGATGCCCACCGCCTGCCCCTTGGGCTTCAGCGGGTCGTGAATCTGAAGGTAGCCGTTCTTGCTCACGCCTGAATCTCCTCCTCGAACGCGTCCACCTGCTCGAGGAAGCGCGTGAAGTAGCGCACCCGCCCCAGCGCGTGCGATGCCTTTCTCACCAGTTCCTGCCCGTCGTCCCCCGGCCCGCCAGCCTCCAGGGTGCGAAGCGACTCCGCCGCCTGGGTGAGGGCCGCCTTCTTCCGGGCCTCCACGTCGTCCGCCATGGCCCGGGCGCGGCCCAGGTCCTTCTTCGCCATGGCGGTGTCCAGCGCCTCGCGCAGGTCCATGACCTCCTCCAGGAAGGCCAGGGGCATGTCCTTCTGGGCGCCCGCGTCCTCGCGGTCCAGGTCGATGCCGTGCAGCTTGAGCAGGTAGAAGGCGCGGCGCACCGGGTCCTTCAGCGTCTTGAAGGCCTCGTTGAGGGCGGTGGTGCCCTCCAGGGCCTGCAGGCGCTCGCGCGCGCTGGCCTGTGCCACGCGGTCCGGATGGAGCTGCAACGACAGCTCGCGGTACTGCTTCTCCAGCGCCGGCACGTCCACGTCATAGGCGCGCTTCAGGCCGAAGACGTCGAAGTGGGTCCTCACGGGGGGCTCTCCAATGCGGGCAGGGGACAAACGAAAAGGGCCCGGCGGCTGGCCGGGCCCGCGTGGCGACGGCTCCACCCGGCAGGAGGGTGGAGCGCGTGCTGCCGCGTCAGACGGAGAAGCTCTCTCCGCAGCCGCAGGCCGCCTTGATGTTGGGGTTGTTCAGCTTGAAGCCGGAGGCCATGAGCGTCTGCTCGAACACCAGCTCGGTGCCGATGAGGTACAGGTAGCTCTTCGGGTCCACGAAGACGCGCACGCCGTCCTTCTCGAAAATCTTGTCGCGCTCGCGGGACTTCTCCGACCACTCCATGGAGTACTGGAGGCCCGAGCACCCGCCGCCCTTCACGGCCAGCCGCAAGCCGGCCTCGGGCGTCTGGCGCTGCTCCAGCAGCTCCTTCAGCCGCGTCACCGCGCTGTCGGCGATGGTGATGCCCTTGGGGGGCTTGGCCACGGGCGCGGTGGCAGGCGCCTGGCGCTGCGTCGTCTCCTGGGTCGCCTGCTCGCTCATGGTTCGCCTCTCTCTTTCCAGCAAACGTCAGGACGCCTTGGCCTGACGCGCGGCGCGCTTCTTCTTGAAGTCCTCGATGGCCGCCTTGATGGCGTCCTCCGCCAGCACGGAGCAGTGAATCTTCACCGGCGGCAGCGACAGCTCGCGGGCCACGTCCTTGTTGGAGATGGTCATCGCCTGGTCCACCGTCTTGCCCTTCACCCACTCGGTGACGAGCGACGACGAGGCGATGGCCGACCCGCAGCCGAACGTCTTGAAGCGGGCGTCCTCGATGAGCC
Organism: Myxococcus sp. SDU36; assembly: GCF_030168875.1. Classification (NCBI taxonomy): domain Bacteria; kingdom Pseudomonadati; phylum Myxococcota; class Myxococcia; order Myxococcales; family Myxococcaceae; genus Myxococcus; species Myxococcus sp. SDU36. The sequence continues at coordinate 3,753,988 of NZ_CP077414.1, read as the reverse complement.
CGTCCTCGGAGATCTTGAGCTGCAGGCGCATCACGTCGCCGCAGGCGGGCGCGCCCACCAGGCCGGTGCCCACGTTCGGGTCTTCCTTGTCGAGCGTCCCGACGTTCCGGGGGTTCTCGTAGTGCTCGATGACCTTGTCGCTGTAAGCCATGCCTGCTCCTTCAACGGATGCTTCTCACCAAAGGTTCCGGTGGGCAACGCCCTCCGGGCGAGGAGGCTCGCGCCCCCCTGTCTACCAGGGAAGGCGCTAGTGCGCCGTCCACTCGATGCTCTTGAGGTCGATGCCTTCCTTGGCCATCTCGTAGAGCGGGCTCATGTCGCGCAGCTTGCGGACCTTGTCCACGACGAGGTTCACCACGTAGTCGACTTCCTCCTCCGTGGTGAAGCGGCCCAGGCCGAAGCGGATGGAGCTGTGCGCCAGCTCCTCGTCCACGCCCAGCGCGCGCAGCACGTAGGACGGCTCCAGGGAGGCGGACGTGCACGCCGAGCCGGAGGACACCGCCACGTCCTTGATGCCCATCATCAGGGACTCACCCTCCGCGTGGGCGAAGGAGATGTTGAGGTTGCCCGGCAGCCGGTGCTCCATGGAGCCGTTGATGATGGTCATGTCCAGCGCGTCCGTCAGGCCCTTGCGCAGCTTCTCACGCAGGCGAAGGATGCGCGCGGACTCCTCGGGCAGCTCCTTGCGCGCCAGCTCGGCCGCCATGCCGAAGCCGACGATGGCCGACACGTTCAGCGTGCCGGAGCGCATGCCGCGCTCATGGCCGCCGCCGTCGATGATGGGCGCGATGCGCACGCGCGGCCGGCGGCGCACGTACAGCGCGCCAATGCCCTTGGGGCCGTACATCTTGTGCGAGGTGATGGAGGCCAGGTCCACCTTCATGGCCTCCACGTCGAAGGGCACCTTGCCGATGCCCTGCACCGCGTCGCAGTGGAAGAGCACGCCCTTGGAGCGGCACAGCGCGCCAATCTGGGCGACGGGCTGGACGACGCCAATCTCGTTGTTGGCGAACATGATGGAGACCAGCACCGTCTTCGGCGTCATCGCCGCGGCCAGCTTCTCCAGGCTCACGCGGCCGTCGGGCTCCACGTCCAGGTAGGTGACGCGCGCGCCGCCGGTGGGCAGCTCGGCCCACTTGCGGTACGTCTCGTCGGAGTCCACGTCGTGCTTCGCCAGCAGCGCTGCCTGGTTGTCCTCAGTGACGTCCTGGCCCGCGAGCTGCGCCAGCCGCAGCAGCTTCAGCTCGTCCAGGCGCTCCTGCCGCACGCGCTCCAGGCGCTTGCAGGTGTCCAGGATGGCCTTGTGCTCCGTCTTCAGGGTGATGATGTGGTCACCCTTGGACTTGTAGAACTCGATGACGCCCTTGATGGCCAGGTTGTCGGACTCGGTGGCGCCCGAGGTGAAGACGATCTCCTGCTCGGCCGCGCCGATGAGCTCGGCCACCTGCTGCCGGGCCTTGTTCACCGCCGCCTCGGCCTTCCAGCCGAACACGTGATTGCGGCTGGCCGCGTTACCGAAGTCCTCGCGCAGGTAGGGCAGCATCGCCTCCAGCACCCGCGGGTCCAGCGGGGTGGTGGCGTGGTTGTCCATGTAGATCGGCAGCTTCACCATTGCTTCGAACACCTTCCTGGAGGGGACGTCGACCGGCGCCTCGGAGCGCCTTTGCCGCAGGGGGAGCCTACACCGTCACACCTGAATGTGGACCGGACTGGTCAAATATAAAAAGGGGCGCCTTCGGGTCAAGCGAACATCAGGAGCGCTACGGGTGTGGGTGCGTGCTCCCAATAGGACGCCTTAAGTCAACGCCGCTCCGTCGTGGATCAGTTCGGGTGCGCCGTGCTGGAGCGAGGTGCCCCGGAATGGCGCACACCCCCTGGCCAACCGCTTGATTTCCCAGCGAGCCCCTCCCTGGCCGGCCGCCTGCACTGGCGGGGGCCACCACAGGGAGGCACGCACATGAGCGCGAAGCAGACGGCCCGCACGAAGGAGGCGCAGGAGACGGGGGAGGGTGGCGGGAAGGCCCACCTGGTCCGCATGGACGGAGGGGGTGGCGGCAAGCTGGAGCAGCCGCGCTACGTGGACGGGTGGCGCGCCGGAAAGCCCGCGGAGGACCCGGAGAAGATGAAGCGCTGGGGGCTCGTCACCGCGCGGCCCAGTGAGTTCCTGGTCCACATGCGGCGCGGCCGGGTGCGCGAGGTCAGCGGCCAGGGCGCCAGCTGCTTCAAGCTGCCGGGGGACTCGGTGGCCATCGTGCCCACCAGCATCCAGCGGCTCCAGTTCACCGCGGACCAGGTGACGCACGAGAAGGTGGGCGTGCAGGTGACGGGGCTGGCGGTGTACCGGATTTCGGACCCGCTGGTGGCCTTCCGCATGCTCAACTTCTCCTTCCCGGAGCGCGCCCAGGAGAAGCTGGCGGAGCTGCTGCGGGAGATGTTCGTCGGCGCCGCGCGGCGGCTGGTGGCGAACATGTCCGTGGAGGAGTGCCTCTCCAAGCGCAAGGAGGGCATCGCCGCGGAGCTGGTGCGCGAAATCGCGCCGGTGCTGTCGGGCCGAGGCCGCCTGGAGGACCAGACGGACGCGGGCTGGGGCGTCCTCCTGGACACGATTGAAATCCAGGACGTGCGCGTCCTGTCCTCCACCGTCTTCGCCAACATGCAGGCGCGCTTCCGCCATGAGCAGGAGCGGCAGGCGCGCGAGGCGGAGCTGGCCAAGGAGCGCTTCGTCCACCGCGAGGAGACGGAGGCCGAGCGGCAGCTGAGCCTCCAGCGGCTGGCGGCCGAGGAGGAGGTGCGCCAGAAGAAGCAGACGGCGGAGGAGCAGGCCCGGCTGGAGGCGCTGGCGGTGGAGGCGCGCGTGGCCGAGGCGAAGCTCGGCCAGGAGCGCACGCTGAAGCAGGAGCAGGCCACCGTGGAGCGCGAGGTGGCGCTGGCGAAGCTGGCCGCCGAGCAGGAGGTGCGCCAGAAGAAGCAGGTGGCCGACGAACAGGCGAAGCTGGACGCGCTGTCCGCGGAGTCCCGCCTGGCCGACGCGAAAATCGTGTCCGAGCGGGCGCTGGCCGTCAGCCGCGCGCAGGTGGAGATGGAGAAGCTCCAGCGCGAACAGGACGCGGAGGTCGCTCGCCAGCGCGTGGCCCTGGAGAAGCTCAAGCGAGAGCAGGACACGGAGGCCGGGCGCGCGAAGCTGGAGCTGGAGAAGCTGAAGCTGGCGCAGGAGTCCGAGGCCGCGCAGGCGAAAATCGAGCTGGTGCGGCTCCAGCGCGCGCAGGAGGCGGAGAACGCCAAGGCGCAGATGGAGCTGGCGCGGCAGCAGCGTGAGCAGGAGCTGGAGCTGTCACGCCAGCGGCACGAGCAGGAGGTGGAGCTGGCAAAGCTGCGCCGCGAGCAGGAGGAGGCCGGCGCCAAGGCCCAGCTGGAGCTGGAGCGCCTGCGCCGCGAGCACGAGCATGCGACCGCGTGGAACGACGTGCAGATGGCCGCGCACCAGCAGGAGGCCGAGCGGCTCCACGCGGAGCTCCAGGTGGTGCAGGCCCGGAGGGCCATCGTCGAGACGGAGGTGGCCATCGCCGAGCTGAGCGTGCGCAAGGACCAGGCGCAGCAGGAGCTGGAGCTGGGCAAGGCGCGCGCGCTGCGTGACATCGAGAACAGCGTCAGCGCGGAGGTCATCCAAATGACCCTGGCGCAGCAGCTCCCCCAGGTGGCCGCGGCCTTCCAGCAGAAGATGGGCGAGGTGCACGTCACCGCGGTGGATGGGGCCAACCCGTTTGGTTACATCGCCGCGGCGGTGGAGGGCGTCATGGGACTGGCACGCTCCGCTGGACTGAAGACGCCTGCTTCCCCGCTTGCTCCGCCTGCGCAGTAGCCCGGGGCCCCGGGCCTGCGTATACAAGGGGGCCTGGGACCACGGAGTCACGCGCGCATGGATGCGAAGAAGCTCGGAGTGATGGCGGTGCTGGCCGGGGTGGCGGTGGCCGTGGTGCCATGGCTGCTGCCCACGGGCCCCAACGCCAACCTGGATGCGGCCCGGTTCCTCGAATCCGGCAGCCTCGCGGTGGGCGCGGCGGTGGTGTTCGCGGGTGGGTTGCTCACCTCGCTCACGCCGTGTGTCTATCCGCTCATCCCCATCACCGTGTCCGTCTTCGGCGCGCGCAAGACGGAGGGCCGGGGCCGCGCGCTGCTCCTGACGTCCTCCTACATCGTGGGCATGGGCGTGGTGTTCAGCGCGCTGGGTGTGCTGGCGGCGAAGACGGGCCAGGCGTTCGGGTCGATGCTGGGGCACCCGGCGGTGGTGACGGGCCTGGCGGTGTTCCTGCTGCTGCTGGCCACGTCCATGTTCGGCGCGTTCGAGCTGGCGCTGCCGTCATCGTTCCAGACGAGGCTCAACGCCGTGGGCGGCGCGGGTGTGGCGGGCGCGTTCCTGATGGGCAGCGTGTCCGGCTTCCTGGCGGCACCGTGCACCGGCCCGGTGCTGACGGGCCTGCTGGCCTTCGTGGCGAAGTCGGCGAACACCACGCTGGGCGCGTCGCTGCTGTTCGTCTACGCGCTGGGCATCGGCGTGCCGTTCTTCCTCATCGGCGTCTTCACCGTGCGGCTGCCGCGCGGCGGCGTTTGGATGGAGTGGGTGAAGAGCGTATTGGGCATCATGCTGGTGGCCCTGGCCTTCAGCTACCTCAAGGACGCCTTCCCCTGGGCGCGGGACGTGGTGAAGGGGCTGGGCCTCCTGGTGGGCCGGGTTCCGGGGGCCGTCATCGCCGCGCTGCTGGTGGCGGTGGGCGTGGTCCTGGGCGCGGTGCACCGCTCGTTCAAGGAAGGCGCGCGGGAGTTCTCGTTCAAGGCGCTGGGCGTGGCGCTCGTCGTCGCGGCGCTGGTGCTGCGCGGCGGTGCGCTGGACGCGGGGCCGGTGGGCACGTTGTGGGTGGGGCTGGGCCTCGCCGAGCCGCCGCGTGCTCCGTCCTGGCAGTGGCACCACGTCATGCCAGCGAAGCAGGCCACCTTCTCCCCCGAGGCCTTCGAGCAGGTGCTGGCGCAGGCGAAGGCGGAGGGCCGGCCGGTGCTCATCGACTTCTTCGCGGACTGGTGTGCGGCCTGCAAGGAGCTGGATCGCGACACCTACCCCGCACAGGAGGTCATCTCCCAGGCCGACGCGGGGCGCTTCCTCAACATCAAGATTGACGCGACGAACAGCGAGGACTCGTTGGACGCGCTGCTGGACCGCTTCGGCGTGGAGGGCCTGCCCACCGTGGCGTTCATTTCGCCGGAGGGCAAGGTGCTCACCCAGCCCCGTGTGACGGGCTTCCTTGCGCCCAGCCCCTTCGCCACGGAGATGAAGAAGGCGCGCTGCACGGACGCCAACGCCTGCTGATTCGGTGGGCGACGCCTGGCTACGGCGCGGCCTCCGGGAGGAAGCGGGCTCGCAGCTCGGGCGTGGGGATACGGCACTGTGCTTCACGACCGAACCAGCGGTAGCGGTTGCGCGCGATGATTCGGTAGATGAGGTCGCGCAGCGGCCGGGGCACCACGATGAAGGCGTAGAGCAACCGCCACGGCCCCTTCAGCATCCGCGCGACGCGGAGCGCGGCCGTGGACCGCTCGTACAGCTTCCCGTCCTGCAGGAGGACGAAGCTGTCCGGTTCCTCCTTGGGCACGACGCCATGAGGCGCCAGCAGCGCGGCGGCCCGCTGGGATTGCAGGGCCGTGAAGCGGATGCGCGCGTCCGGGTCCCGGTCGATGATGAAGAGGACCGTGCCGTTGCACAGGTTGCACACGCCGTCGAAGAGGACCACGGTGTCCGAGGGCTGGGCGCGGGTCATGATGCGGCAAGTCTAACAGCCCGCGCCGTCGGGTGACGCCGAAGCGGCGGGGAGTTCCTGACACGTGTCCCCGCGGCCGCGCCCCTTGCTTCCTTCCCTGGCGCCGCCCTTGCAGAATGTTCGGACATGCCCACGCCTGCCATCGCTCCCCGGCTCCTGGAGTTATCCGCCCCCGCCCTGCTGTGGCGGCGGAGCAAGCAGTTGATGCTCCAGGCGAACCGTCTGGCGCGGTGGTCCGCGACCCCCGAGCGCTGGCCGCGCCCGCTCCTGGCGCCCATGCATGAGAAGGGCGTGCTCCTCGGCTCGCACACGGTGAATCTGCTGCGCGCCGACGCGGACGCGGACCCCGTGCTCGAAGCGGGCAAGCAGCACAACGTGCGTCTGGCGGCGCCGGCCTTCGATGGCCTCCTCCTCGCTCCGGACAGGCCCCTCTCTTTCTGGCGCACGCTGGGCCGGCTGTCAGCGCGCAAGGGCTACCGGCATGGGCTGGCGCTGAGCGGTGGCTGTCTCACCCCGTCCATCGGAGGCGGCATCTGTCTCCTGGCCAATGCGCTCTTCGAGTTCGCCGCACGCCAGGGCTGGCACATCCTGGAGCGCTGGGGGCACACGATGGAGGCGGTGCCTCCTCCGCCGGGCGCGCTGTGGGGAATGGATGCCACGGTGGCCTAGCCCTATGTGGACCTGGTGGTGGCGCCGCGTGAGGGCCCGGTGCGGCTCGGAGCGCGCGTCTCGGATGGGAAGCTGCGGCTCTCCATCCACGGGGCGGACGCCCCCCGGACGCGCTCACGGCTGTGGTCCGAGGACGAGTCCCTTCTCGAACTCCCCGAGGGAACCCTGCGCATCAACCGCGTCGTGCGCCGAGTCGAAGACACCGGCTCTGGCGCCGTGCTCGAGGAGCGCACCATCGCCGAGAACCGGCGACGCCTGCTGAACCCCGAGGCGCGGAAGCGGACGTGCCTGACGTGCGGGGAGACCGCATGCCACGCCCGCGTCGAAGTTCCGCTGACGGAGGCCCGGGCGCGATGAATCTGGTGCTCGCACCGGAGCCCGCCCCCTGGCTCTCGCACCTCGCATCGCTGCTCACGCGCGAGGCAGAGGTGCTGGCGCCCTGGGCGCTGCCGAGGCTGCCCGCTTGGGGCCCCATTCCCTCCCGCCTGCGCCACGCCTGGACCCGCCGGACGCTGCCGGTGCCCGAGGGCTTCCGCGTCTGGGGCCTGCCGGGCTGGGCGGCGGTGGAGGCGGGGATGCGCGTCGCGGTGCGCTCGACGGCGGCGACCTTCCAGGCCCGCTTCACCCTGCGCAAGCGGTGGGCGCAGGCGGCCTCGGCGCTGCTGCCGGCGTCGGTGGAGACGGTGCTCGCGCCCGCGCTCTGTGCCCGGGAGGTCTTCGCGGTGGCCCGCCGCCGCGGCGCGCGCTGCGTGCTGGTGGAGGACCTGCCCTCCTTGCGGGAGCTGCACGCCGATCTGGACGCCGCGGCCGCGAGGCACCCGGAGGAGGCCTTCCTGCGTAACCACCGCGCCTCGGCGGAGGACGTCGCGCGGCAGGAGGCGGAGCGAGTCCTCGCGGATGAAATCTGGGTGCGAGGCGAACTCGCCATCGAGCGGCTGCGGCTGGCCGGACATGCCCCGGAGAAGCTCCGCAGGCTGCACTTTCCACCGGACCGCGAACCGCCCCAGGCGCCCCGACTGCCCCAGCACCCCGGCCCGCATGTGGCCCTCCTCGCCGGGCCCGCCCTCGCACGCGGCGGATTGCGAGAAGCCCTGGCGGTGCTCGACGAGCGGCCTCAGTGGAGCCTCTGGGTGCGCCCCGCCGAGGGTACGGACCCACGACACCTGAACCACCCGCGAGTGCGGAAGGTGACGGCGCAGGTGCAGCGCACGCTTGAGCAGGTGGACGTGGTGCTCGCGCCAGCGTGGTGTGAGAGCCACCTGAGCGAGCTGGCGCGGGCGCGGGAGCAAGGCCTCCCTGTCATCGCCACGGACCGCGCCGCGGGCTTCTGGCCCTGCCAAACGATTCCTCGCGGCGATGTGCCCGCCCTCATCTCGGAACTGGACGCGCTGACCGCGCGCTGAAGCCCACGCTTCTCGGCACCAACGCCGTCCTGAGCGGACGGCTCGTGCTCATCGCGATGCGAGCCGGGCGCGCTAGGTGTTCCGTCCCCGGCTCGCGAGGACGCGGTCAATCATCTGCTCGTGCAGCGCATAGAGCGGCTGGGCGACGTGTTCGCCCTCCAGGTACGCGACCGCGCCGGCGATGGCCTCCAGCGTGGACATGCCATCCGGGTGGGGCGGTCGCCGCAGGCGCCGCGAGTCCGGAGCGGGCGGTGGCAGCTTCAAGCCAGGGAGCCGCCGCAGGGCGGGGACTCGCTGCACCATGCGGCGTGCCTGCCCCCAGCTCCCATCCAGGATGATGAGCCTGCTGGGAAGGGCCGCGCCGGGCTCGGGCTCCTGGTGCGCGTCCGGGAACAGCAGCCATGTGTCGCCGCCCTCCAGCACGGAGGCGTCGAAGGGCACCCCCGGCGAGCCATAGGAGACGATGCTGCACCGGGGAATGGCGAGCGCCGCCATGCGCGCCGTGTTGGTCGACTTGAGCGTCTCCTTGTGGTGCCGGACGATGAGCAGCTCGGTGCGCGTGGAGACGCACGGCACCTCGGCGCACAGGCACAGGGCAACGGGGAGGAAGCAGCGCGGGCAGCGGCCCGCGAGGTCCTCGGGCGTTCGAGACCTCATTTGCCCTGGCGGTAGCGCTCCATGAGGGTCCGGGCCTCGCGCAGCTTCTCGTCGACGAAGCGGTCATCCGCGTCCGGCTCGTACTCGGCGTCGGGCAGGTCGAGGTGGAAGAGGGCGGAGAGGCTGACGGGCGTCACTTCCAGCCATTCGGCGGTGCGGTTGAGCGCGGCCTGACGGCGGCCCGCGAACGTCTCCGGCCCGTCCTCGGGGCCGCAGCGGCAGATGCGCGCCGAGTCACCCGACACGTCCACGTAGAGCCCCAGCACCTCCGCGTCCAGCTCCGCGGCCAGCGCGCACGTGGCCTCGCTCACGTAGGCGGCCATGGCCTGCGCCGCGGAGCGCTCCGTCAGCGAGCGGACGAGGAACACCTGCCAGCCGGCCTCCGTGAGCGCGCCCGCCTCCTGGAGTGGCGCCAGCTCCGCGGGCGGCGCGTGGATACGCGAGAGCAGCCGTCGCACGGGCACTTCCAGCCGCTCGAGCCGGGCGCTCGACGCGGGACAGAAGAAGACGACGCGGTACTCACGGCTGTCGGCTGCGGTTTCCATAGGCATACGGCGTCGCCAGGAACGGAGGGAAGAGTGTGTGCGGGGGCCCCAGAGGACCAAAGGACTCCCCACGCATGCAAGCGGTGATTTGGAACCCGCGTTCAGCGTGCCGCGGCGCGCAGCGGCACGGCCTGGACGGTGGCGCGTCGCTCCGCCGCCACCCATGCGCCCGCCACCAGCACCAGCATCCCTCCGCCCAGCGCGACGGGCGTCAGCGTCTCCGAGAAGCAGGCCCAGCCCACCAGCGTCGCGGTGAGCGGCTCCAGGTATGTGAGCGACGCCGTGGCCGCGGTCGGAATACGTCGCAGACCGGTGTGGAAGAGGATGTTTCCAATGAGGCCACACACGACGCCACCCACGAGCACGAGGAGCGTGCCTCCATCCACCGTGGGTGGCAGTGCCTGGCCTCCGAAACAGAGCAGCAGCACGCCCGCGGAGATGGGCGCGTGCAGGGCGGTCACGGCCATGGGTGAATACGCCCGCGCCGCCTGCTTCGCGGCCAGGACGATGATGGCGTAGAAGCAGGCGCTGCCCGCGCCCAGCAGCGCCGTCAGCCCGGAGAAGCCGCCGTCGGGCCGGCCAATGAGCAGGGCCAGGCCCACCAGCGTCACGGGGCCTCCAATCAGGGCCCGGGTGGAGCGCTCCTCGCCCAGCACCCAGGGGGCCAGCAGCGCCAGCAGCAAGGGGGCCAGGTAGTGCGTCAGCACGGCGATGGACACCGGCCCGCGCTCCATGGCGGCGAAGAAGAGGGCCGTGTTCGCCGCGTCCGCCAGCGCCACGACGAGCAGCGCCAGGGTGGCCCGGCGGTCGCGCAGGGCGTCGCGCCGGAACAGGAAGGGCGCCGGGAGCGACATGGCCAGGAGCACGAGGAAGGCGTTCTGCGGCCCGGCGAGCCCCGCGGGACGGAGGAAGAGCGCCCAGCACCCCCAGAGGGTGGCCCCGGCCGCGACCATGGCGAAGTACCGCACCGTGTGACTCCTGGTGACTCCGGCGCGCACTCCGGCTCCGGCGGGCGCGCAGCCTACCTCAGCCTGGGGCTCGCGCACCGTCCGCGCGCTGGGCCTCGGCCTGGGCGCGCAGGCCCTCCATGTCGGGCGTGAAGGGGCGGCCGGGGACGAGGCGGGCCCGGCGGATGCGGTCCATGCGGAACATGCGCGCCGCGGCCTTCTCCACGTCCCGGGCCAGCACGTACCAGACGGGCGCTTCGACCAGCAGCCCGTGCGGCTCCACGACGCGGCGGGTCGCCTTGCCGTGCCGGTCGCGGTACTCGAAGGACAGGCAGACCTGCTCGCGGAAGGCCCGCTCGAAGACGGCGAGCAGTTCCTCGGGCGGTGTTCCGACGTCCGCCAGCACGCGGGCGCTCGCCGGCCGCCCCACCACCACGCGGCGGCAGAGCTCACGCATGCCCCGAGCCCGCTCCTTGGGGACGCTGGCGAAGAGCTTCTGGAGCCCCGAGCGCGCGGCGTTGCCCCAAGGCAACGTGCTTCCCGTCGCGGACAGGTTGGCGGCCAGCCAGAGCGCCACCACCTCCTCCTGCGACAGGTGGACGGCCGCCACGCCCCGGTCCCGCTCCAGCCGGACGCCGCCCCCAGGGCCTGTGTCACTGCTCAGGGGAATGCCCTGTTCCCGCAGCGTCGCCAGGTCCCGGTGGACGGTGCGCGCGCTCACGTCGAGCGCCCCTGCAAGCTCCGCCACCGTCGTCTCCTCCCGGCCCCTCAGGAAGTCCAGCAGCCGCATCACCCGGTCGACTCGTGCCATTGCTGACAGTTTCTGTCAGGGATGGGCCGTACTCCACAAGCCTCAGGTCGCGCATGACAGCGCGCTTCGATGCCAGAGGAGAACTTCATGATGGGTTCCAAGGGAATGCTGAATGTCGACGATGGGGGCGTGGGTGGACTGCCGGTGGTGTTCGTCCATTCGAGTGCCGGCAACACCACGCACTGGGCCGCGCAACTGTCGCACCTGCGCGAGCGCCGGCGTGCCGTGGCGCTGGACCTGCGCGGCCACGGGAAGTCCGAGCTGCCACGGGACGGCGGCTTCACCGTGGAGGACTTCGCGCGGGACGTGGGGACGGTGGTGGAGGGGCTGGGGCTTCAGCGCTTCGTGCTGGTGGGGCACAGCCTGGGCGGGGCCGTCTGCGTGGCCTACGCGGGGGCGCACCCGGAACGCGTCGCGGGGCTGTTCCTCCTCGACCCGGCCTCGGACGGCCGTGCGATGCCAGCAGCGCAGGCCCAGGGCTTGATGGCGGTGCTGGCGACCGAGGCCTGGAGCGCGGTGGTGGAGGCGGCGTGGGCGCCCATGTTGGCGCCGTCCCGGCCGGAGGTGCGCGAGCGGGTGTTGTCCGAGCTGCGCGCCACGTCCCAAGAGGGCGTCCGGGGCGGACTGGGCGCCCTGCTGGACTTCGACCCCGTGACGCCGCTGCGGCGCTACTCGGGGCCGCGTCTGTCGGTGGTGACGGCCTTCAACGAGGAGCCGGGCTCGTATCACCACCTGGTGCCGGAGCTGCCGCACGCGAAGGTGGAGGGCACGGGACACTGGGTTCAGCTCGACGCGCCGGATGCGGTGAACCGGCTGTTGGATGGCTTCCTGGCCACGGTGCGCTGAGCGCGCGCGGAATCTGTCACAGTACGGGCATGGGGCCCTTGTTCGCCTACAGCCTCGTGCCTGTCCTCTCCGTGTCGCTGCTGCTGTTCTTCACGGCCGCGCTCCGGGGGCACAACGCACGCGGCCTGGCGCTCTACTGTCTGGCGACCGCGGGGTGGACGGGCGCGCTGCTGCTCCTCTGCATCCCGTCCATGGCGTGGGTGGGGGAGCGCTTCGTGGCGAGTGGGGCCTTCATCGCGGCGGCGTACCTGCACTCCGCCTACGACGTGACCCGGCAGCGCTCCTACCGGTTGGTGGTGCTCGCGTACTGCGTGGCGGTGGTGGTGACGGGCATTGGCGCGTTCCTCCCCGGCGTCCTGCACGGGCCGCTGGCGATGGGACGAGGCCCCCTGTTCTGGCCCGCCATGGTGCTCGCCGTGGCGGCGGCGAGCGTGCCGCTGATGCAGCTGTCGCGCGCGTACCTCGGCGAAGCGCCCGAGCGACGACCCATCCTCCTCGGCCTGGGCATCGCCGGGCTGCTCGCGTACCTGGGCAGTATCGGCAACGCCCTGTTGTTGTCGGGCGGGTACGCGTTGCCATTCGGCATGTACCTGGTGCTGGCGGCGCTGCTGGTGCTGGTGCACGTCATCAATGCCCATCAGCCGGCCGCGGACCGGCGGCTGCTCGAACGCAGCCTCGTCTACTCCGCGGTGGCGGCGGTGCTGTCCGCGGGCTTCCTCTTTGGCGTGCTGACGCTGCTGTCGGGCAGCGGCCAGCCGTTCCTCACCGAGTACCGCGTGGGCGCCTTCTTCCTCCTGGCCCTGGCCGCGCTCGCGTTCGAGCCCGTGAGGCAGGCGCTGCAGTCCTGGCTGGGGCGTCGGCTCCTCAAGGGCCGGGCCACCAGTGACGACCTGGCCGCGGCGCTCGCTCGCGAGGAGGCACGCGCGGACCAATCCGCGCGGCTGGCGGAGTTGGGCCAGTTCACGTCCGCGGTGGCCCATGAGGTCCGCAATCCGCTGGGCGTGCTCGCCGCGCACCTCAAGCTGCTGGAGCGAAGGGGCGGGGACCCGGACACGGTGGCGGCCATGCGGGAGCAGATTGAACGCGCCAGCCACTTCGTGGACGAGCTGCTGCGCTACGGCCGCCCGCGCCCGCTGGACCTGCGCCGCGTGGATGTCTCCGCCACTGTCGCGCTGGCGTACTCCACCGCGCGGCAGGGACTGGGCTCGCTCGCGCCCGACGTCTCCTTCGACTCCGAGGGGGACGCCTCGCTCACGGTGGAGGCCGACCAGTCCCAGCTCTCACAGGTGATGGTCATCCTGTTGGAGAACGCCTTGCTCGCCCTGGGAGACGTTCCCGCACCGCGCCTGCGGACGTCCATCGAGCAGGCGAACGGCCGGTTGCTCGTCCGGGTGGAGGACAGCGGGCCCGGCATCCCGCCGCAGTTGCTGCCCCGACTCTTGCAGCCCTTCGTGACAGGTCGCAAGCGCGAGGGCCCTCGGCCAGGGACGGGGTTGGGGCTGGCCATCGCGCGAGGCATCGCCGAACGGCATGGCGGACGTTTGAGTGCGGGACGCTCGGAGGCCCTGGGGGGCGCGGCGCTGACGTTGGAATTGCCCGTGGCGCAGCCCGCGTCGATTTCCGCCGCGCTGGCCTGACGCCCGCGCATCCCTGACCCGCGGGGCGGCAGGGCTGTCCGTGAGCGAGCGCAACTTGCTGCGATTAAGTTTGCTTCACGACGGCCTTCCAAGGATTGCCCCGGACTCCGTTTCGAGAGGCGTGGAAGGAGGCCGAGTCGATGAGCGGCCAATGCATTGCCACAGTCATTCGGATTCCTGTGGCCTACAGTACGGATGTGCATCCCGACGGGTTCGAGGAGTTCGCTCATCGTGTCAGGCCCATGCTGTTGGCCCTGGCGAGACGGTTGTGCGGTCAGGGAGGCATTGATCCGGAAGACCTGGTGCAGGAGGCGCTCACGCGCGGACTGCTGCATCACGGGGCACTCGCCGCGCAGCCGGAGCCCGTCTACAGGGCGTGGCTGTGTCGGGCGATGACCAATCATTTCCTCGACCAGTGCCGCAAGCGGCGCTCGGAGCTGCTGGAGCAGGACCGTCCAGAGCTGCGGCTGGTGCGCGAGGGCGTGGCGGCCCCCGCGCCGGAGGCCATGGAGGCCTGGGAGCACATCTCGGAGAAGGACTTCCAGGCGGCCATTGCCCAGCTGCCAAATCCCCGGGTGCGTGAGGCGTATACGCTGCATGCCTCGGGGATGCGCTACCGCGCCATTGCCCTGCGCATGGGTGTCCCCGAAGGCACCGTGGGGAGCTGGCTCTATCAGGCACGCAAGGAATTGAAGGCGCTGCTGCTGCCGCTCACCGGGAGCGACGGAGGGGGCAGCGCGTGATGGGGACGCTCTGTAACAGGTTGTCCCTCTTCCTCGATGGCGAGCTGCCGCCCGTGGACGAGGAGAACTTCCGGCATCACCTCGCCCGGTGTGACCCCTGCGCGTCGGGTCTGCACGAGGCCATGCAACTGGAGCTGCTGGGCTTCCATGTGATGGGAGACCCGCGGGCATGGGCGCAGGAGCAGGAGGATGCGTCCGAGCTCTGGACGGCGTCCGAGGCCCCCAAGGCACGTGACACGGCTGTCGTGCCGGGGCGCCCTCACCGGCGATGGGCCCCGTTCGCGGTGGGCGCGGTGGCGGCGGCCATCGTCCTGGTCCTCGGCGTCAAGAGCGCCGACGTTCGGGGTTCCCAGCAGGAGGTCTGGCTCGAGCGGACACCGTCGCGGCTCATCGAGGCGAGGGTGGCCTATGCCCGCGCGGACGGACACCGGCCCTACGTTCCCCTGCGCGCGGGTGGTGGTGGCCCTCCGAGCGGGGCTGGCGTGGCGTTGCCGCTCCGGGCGCTGGCGGACTTGGAAGACCAGGGGGACCTGCACGGCATCGCCGCCGCGTACCTGGTCCGCAAGGACCTGCGGCAGGCCTCCGACTTCCTCCACCGGATGGCGCCGTCGCCAGACCGGGACAGCGACCTGGCCATCGTCGCGTTGGAACAGGGGCGTCCGGAGGAGGCGCTGGCGCTGCTGGACGGGGTGTTGCGACAGTCGCCCGAGCACGCCCAGGCGCAGTGGAACCGGGCGCTGGTGCTGCGGGAGATGGGGCTGACGCTGCTGGCCGCGGAGGCGTTCGACGCGGTGGTGAAGCGGGGTGAGCCGGGCTGGAGCGAAGAGGCGCGGATCCGCGCGCGAGCGCTCCGGCAGCAGACGCAGGCGCGGGGCCGGGCCTGGAAGGGGGCTCGCGCGGCGGTGCGGGACCTGATGGTGGACGCGCAGGCGCGGCTGCCGCTGGAGGAGGCGAAGCGCTTTCCTGGCATCGTCCGGCTGGCGTTCTACGACGCGGTGCGGGCCGCGCAGTCGCGGGAGTGGGTCCTGCGACTGATGCCGCTGGCGGACGTGTTGGACGGCGTCCAGGGCGGCGAGGTGCTTCGCGGCTACGTGCGGCGTGTGGCGGAGCGGGACTTCAACCGCCGTGCGCCCCTGGCGGCGGACTACGCGAAGCTCGTGCGGGGTGAGCTGGCCTCGCCGGCGCGCTTCCTGGAGACGCTGCGGCGCTCGGGCGAGGATGACCTGTACCTGGGCGGGCTCATCAATCAGACGGCAGGCGCGCGCCACCTGGAGGACTTCACGCGGCTGGCCCGTGAGGCCGAGGACCCCTGGTTGTCGCTGCTGGCCGAGCGAGAGCTGGCGGGCGCCGAGGAGCGCGCGGGTGAATGGTGGAAGGCGGAGGCGCGGCTCCGCGCGGCCGTGGGGGCCTGTCAGGGCAAGGGGCTGTCCTACCGCTGCGCCACGCTGAAGAAGCGGCTGTCGGACCTGTATCTCGCGCTCAACCGCCCGGCGGAGGCCTTCGAACAGGCGTGGAGCGGCTGGCTGGCGTCCCGGGAGCTGGAGGAATGGGAGCTGGAGCAGCAGTTCCTCCAGGAGCTGGCGCACATCGCTCGCTACCGGTTGGACGTCACCAGCGCGCGCGCCTACCTGCGCGAGTCCCTGGCGCGAACGCCGGAGGTCTGCGAGCAGCGCACCTACGTGCACCGCAACCTGGCCTACCTGTCGTGGCTGGAGTTCGACGCGCACGAGGCGCGAAGCGAGCTGGAGCTGGCGCAGGAGTGCGGCCGGCCGCTGGGGCTGCCCGGCGCGCTGTTGCTGTCGTACCTGGCGCGCTTCGGCGCGGACAGTCAGGACGCGGACCTGTTGCGCCGCACCCTGGCCGAGCTGCACCGGGGGCAGCCTTCACCGGGCAAGCTCGCGCAGATGCGCTTCGCCGAGGGGCAGTTCGCCCTGGAGCGAGACCGCGCCACCGGGCTGGAGCTGCTGCGCGGCGCCATCCAACAAGCGGAGTCCCTTCCCAACGACGTGGACGCGCGCAAGACGCGCATGGGGGCCTACAACGTCCTGGCGCACGATGCGGGCCGCGCGGACGCTCCAGGTGAGGCCCTGTCGCTCATGGGCGCCGCGCTCCAGGTGGAGGTCCCCGGGCGGTGCGTGCTGGGCGTCGCCGTGGACTACGAGCGCTCGGTGGTGGCGCTGCGCGGCGCCACGGGTGAGCTGCGGGGGCACTTCGACGCCAGCCGCGCGGAGCCGCTGGGGCGGGACGCGTCCGGGCTGGTGCCTCCCTCGCTCCAGGCCGCCTTGGAGGGCTGCGAGCGGGTGGACGTGCTCGCGCTGCCGCCCGTGCATGGCCTGCGGGGACTGCTGCCCGCGGACCTCGCCTGGAGCTACCGCGTGGGGCGGCCCGGAGGCGCGGCTCCCGTGCCGGCGCATGGTAGCGGGCCGCACCTGGTCGTCAACGGGGTGGAGGCGCCCGCGTCGCTGGGCCTCCCGCGGTTGCTGCCGCTGGAGTCGCCGCCCGCGCCGGACCCGCGGCGAATCGAGCTGTCGGGCATGCAGGCCACGCCGACGCGAGTGCTGGCGGCCATGGCGCGGGCCAGCGAGGTGGAAATCCACGCGCACGGCGCCTTCAGCCCCGAGATGTCGGACGCCTCGCTGGTGGTGCTGGCGCCTGAAACAGACGGCCGATACGCGCTGTCCGCCCCCCAGGTCCGCGCGCTGAAGCTCGAGCGCGCGCCGCTCGTGCTCCTGGCCACGTGTAGCGCGGCCCGGGCCACGCCCTTCCTTCATGAGTCCTTCAGCCTGCCGGTGGCCTTCATTGAAGCCGGCGCGGCCACGGTGCTGGCCTCAACGGCGGAAATCCCCGACTCGGCGGGGCGCTTCTTCGAAGCGGTTCGCGAGCGCATCCGGAGCGGCGCGCCAGCGGCCCTCGCGCTCCGCGACGAGCGGCGCACGTGGCTGGCGGCCCACCCCTCCGCGGACTGGGTCCACGGCATCCTCCTCTTCGAATGACGGCCAAGGAATCCGACTCGGTGCGTAGTACCGGTGCGGAGGCGGGGGAGACGGCATGCCGCCGGACCCCGCCGGTGCCGCGCAGAGGGGGATGCGATGGCGAAGAAGCTCTCGAAGAAGTCGAAGCGCGATGGGGCGGTGGTGAGCATCAACCCGCATGACCCTCCGCCGGAGCCCACCCCGGGCCTGACGGCGCACCCGCCATTCTCGGCGAGGATGTCCGTCGTTCCGTCCGTGAATACGGCGTCTCACCCGGACGGCTCGGACAGCGCACGTCGTAAATAATTGATATTTTTCCGGATTGTCCTGAATCGCGCTGGCGATACAGGTTTCACGGGGCGCCTCCAGTCGGGGCGCCCCGGATTTTTTTGAACAGAATGCACAAGAAAAAGGGCTGGGTCCGTATTTGAGATTGAGGGGGCGTTGGTCGCGAGCCCCCGAGAAGAGGGGGGAGCAGATGTTTCGTGGTGACGCGTGGGGCCAAGGGGATGCGAGCGGTATCTGGGCGCCTGTGGAAGGGCGTGGGGCGATGGGCGGGGAATGGGCGGCCTGGTCGGACGGGAGCTCCAGCCGAGGGGGGTGGGGCGGGCCGGGGGACGCGCGGAGTGCTGTGAAACCGGGGGGGAACGCGGAGGAGCTGGGGGGACAGGAACTGGAGGCGTTCGACGAGAGCGACTTCGAGTTCCGCATCGCCAGCTTCTGAGTTCGGCGCGTGGGGGGAGGAAGGGGCCGCGCCCCAGGCCCTCCGCCTCCAGAGACTCCAAGGGCTCTGGAGGCGGAGGCCCCCTGGCTTTCATGCGATACGGTGCGGCCTCCTTCTCGATGGGAGTCCTCACATGAAGTCCGTGAAGTGGGCGGCCTTGCCGCTGTTGCTGCTGGCCGCCTGTGCCACCACGGGGCGCCAGGGCGCTGCTGACGACTCGCCGCCGCGCCTCATGTCCTGGTCGGAGCAGATCGCCGAGCGCGAAGCCTGGCTGGAGAAGCGCCACGGCATGCTGCTGGACATGATGCGCCGCCATGGCGTGGGCATGTGGGTGGTCGTCAACGAGGAGTTCCACGACGACCCGCTCACCCAGTTCATCGCGCCGCCGCGGCCCTATGCGGGCAACCGGGACATCTTCGCGTTCGTCGACGCCGGGCCCGAGGGCCTCAAGCGCGTCGCGCTCTCCAGCTACTCGGAGGCCACGCTCGCGCGCTTCTTCGAGCTGCCCGAGGAAGGGCGCAAGCCACAGGAAATCCTGGCCGACCTGAACACGCGCTACCAGCCCCGGACGATTGCCCTGGGCATTGGCGGCAAGCGCGGGGTGACGCGCAGCCTGACGAAGGACAGCTACGCCTTCCTGGTGGAGGCCCTGGGCGCGGAGGCGGAGGCCCGCTTCGTGAGCGCCGCGCCGCTCATCGAGGAGTACCTGGACACGCGCCTCCCCGAGGAGTGGCTGCACTACCAGCGGCTGGTGATGCTGACGGAGGCCGTGGTGAAGGAGGCCTTCTCGCCGGAGGTGGTGGTGCCGGGGACGACGACCGTCGGTGACGTGCGTCGCTTCCTCTACGACAGGCTCTGGGCGCTGGGCGTGGACACCTGGTTCCAGCCGGACCTGCGCGTGCAGCGCAAGGGGACGGACGGCTCGAGCTCGCGAGGCTTCCTGGCGCCCGCGAAGGAGGACGTCGTCATCCTCCGCGGCGACCTGCTGCACGTGGACTTCGGCATCACCTACATGGGGCTGAACTCCGACTGGCAGAAGATGGCCTACGTGCTGAAAGAGGGTGAGACGGACGCGCCGGAGGGGCTCAAGCGGGCGCTGGCCAACACGATGGAGCTCCAGGACGCGCTGATGCTGCGCGCCTCCCGTCCGGGCCGCACGTCCGCGCAGGTGTACACGCAGACGATGGCGGAGATGAAGGAGAAGGGCATCGAGGCCATGGTGTACAGCCACCCGCTGGGCAATCAGGGCCACGCGCTGGGCGCGAGCATCGACTTCCGCTCGGCGAGCCGGCAGGAGGAGTCCAAGACGCTGCGCCTGGGCTCGTACATCGCCATCGAGCTGAACACCGCCACCGCGGTGCCGGAGTGGGACGGGCAGAAGGTCTTCGTGATGCAGGAGGACCCGGCCTACCTCACCGAGGAGGGCTGGAAGTTCTTCGTGTCCCGGCAGGAGTCGTTCTACCTCCTGGGCCGCGACGGGCAGGGGCGTCAGGGCGCGAAGGGCGGCAAGGGCGTGACGACGCGCGGCATGCCCATGCTCTGAGCCTCGGGCTACGCGCCTCGCCCGCTGACGTCCGCCCAGGTGAGGCCGAAGCGGGCCAGGTACTTCTTCAGCCGGTCCGCGTCGTTGACGCTCTTCTTCTGGGCGCGGGACTGTGCGAACAGCACGCGCCCCGCGTCCGACAACGAGCGTGACGCCCGGCAGACGCTCAGCACGTCCGCGAGCTGGACCCGGTCGAAGCGGTCCAGCTCGCTGGCGAGATTCTCTCCCAGCACCTCCGCGACCCGGTCCCCGGAGACGACTGACGCCTTCGCTCCGGAGGGCTGCCACTGCTCGCGAAGCCGTTCGAGCTCCTCGTCCACCACGTCCCGGGTAATCCGCCCGCCCGCCGCCAGCGTGGCCATGCGCAGCACCGCCGCGTTGAGGTCCCGGAAGTTGCCCGCCCACCGCGCCTCGGAGGACGTGGCGAAGGCCAGGAAGTGCGCCTGGGCCTCCTTGTTCATGGTGACGCGCGTGCCCACGGCCTCCGAGGACTGGTCCAGCTCGAAGAGCAGGTTCGGAGGGATGTCCTCTGGACGCTCGCGCAGCGCGGGCAGCCGGAAGGTCCACAGGTTGATGCGCGCGAGCAGGTCCTCGCGGAAGCGCCCGCGCTCGACCTCGACCTGGAGGTCCCGGTTGGTGCCGGCGATGAGCTGGAAATCGCTCTCCACCTCGCGGTCCGCGCCCACCGGCAGGAAGCGCTTGTCCTCCAGCGCGCGGAGGAGCATGGCCTGCTCGTCCGCGCCCAGCTCGCCGATTTCGTCCAGGAACAGCACGCCGCCGTTCGCCTGCCGCAGCAGCCCGGGCCTGTCGCTCAGCGCACCCGTGAAGGCGCCCTTCACGTGGCCGAAGAGGGCGGACATGGCGCCGTCGCCCCGGAGCGTGGCGCAGTTGAGGTCCACGAAGGGGCCCGCCACACCACGCCGCGCCTTCTTCAGTGCGTAGATGCGCCGCGCGAGCTGCGACTTGCCCGCGCCGGTGGGGCCGGTGATGAGCAAGGGCGCGCGGGACTGGACGGCCACCTGTTCGATGCGCTCGATGAGGCGGTTGAACGCCGCGTTGCGGGTGTCGATGCCGGACTTGAGGAAGGCCAGGCCTTCTCGCTGCTCCTGCCGGAAGCGCGCGGCCAGGGTGTCGTACTGGGACAGGTCCAGGTCGATGAGGGTGTGCGTGCCCGCCCCCGCGCGGTCCCTGGGGTCGGGTGACACCTGGACCAGCTTGCCGGGGATGAGGCGGCTCTCCACCAGCAGGAACATGCAGATCTGCGCGATGTGCGTGCCCGTGGTGATGTGGACCAGGTAGTCCTCCGCCTCGGGGTTGAAGGCATAGCCGCGCACGTAGTCGAGCAGCGCGCCGTAGGTCTCCTCGAGGTCCCACGGATTCCGGATGTCCAGGGGCCTGCCCCGCACCTCCGTCTCCGGTGACACCTGCCGGATGTCCCCCACCAGGGTGGTCGCGAGCGAGGTCGCGTTCGGCGGATGCAGCAGCTCCAGCCGGTGCACGAGCAGGTCCTCCTGCTGGCACAGCGCCACCGTGGGCCGCCACCGCCCCCAGCGCTGCGGCCCCTGCCCGTTGTCCAGCGTCGTCCCGAGCATCCCCAGGACCACCGTCTTGCGCGCGCGCGATTTCGCCATGCAGATAGGATTTTATCCAACCAGATAGGTAATGCCAGCTCGCTGGGAGGGCTCCCCTCGGGAGCGGTGTTGGCACGGCGACTGCTCTAGGCCTCCTCCGTGACCGGGACACAGCGCCCGGCGGACGACCGAAAGGTGGAGACGATGAGCCGCGACAACGGGAACTACGAGGTGCTGTCGGACGAGGCGGGCCGCCCCATCAAGGCGTGGACGGTGGGGGTTCCGTTCGAGGAGGAGGCGAAGAAGCAGCTTCGCAACGTGCGCGGCCTCCCCTTCATCCACAAGTGGGTCTCGGTGATGCCGGACGTGCACCGCGGCTACGGCGCGACGGTGGGGAGCGTGGTCCCCACGGTGGGGGCGGTGGTGCCGGCGGCGGTGGGGGTGGACATCGGCTGCGGGATGATCGCCGTTCGCACGACGCTGCGGGCGGACCAGCTCCCGGACTCGCTGCGTGGAGTGCGCTCGGCGATTGAACGGGCGGTGCCGCATGGCCGCTCCGACAACGGTGGTCGCAACGACGTGGGCGCGTGGCGGGTGGCGCCCGCGCGGCACCAGCAGGAGTGGGCGCGGTTGGTGGAGGGGTACGACCGCATCGTCGGGAAGCACCCGCGCATCGGCCGTGGGCCGGAGCTGGCGCACCTGGGGACGCTGGGGACGGGGAACCACTTCATCGAGCTGTGCCTCGATGAGTCGGAGGGCGTGTGGCTGATGTTGCACTCCGGTTCGCGCGGTGTGGGGAACCGCATCGGGAGCTACTTCATCGAGCTGGCGAAGCAGGACATGCGCCGCTGGTTCATCAACCTGCCGGATGGGGACCTGGCGTACCTGGCGGAGGGGACGGAGCACTTCGAAGACTACGTCTTCGCGGTGAGCTGGGCGCAGGACTACGCCGCCACGAACCGGGCACTGATGCTGCATGAGGCGGTGGAGGCGCTGCGGCTGAGCGGTGAGCTGCCGCCGTTCGAGCTGAAGGACGCGGCGGTGAACTGCCACCACAACTACATCGCCCGTGAGCACCACTTCGGAAAGAACTGCTTCGTGACGCGCAAGGGCGCGGTGCGGGCGCGCGAGGGGGACCTCGGCATCATCCCCGGAAGCATGGGAGCGCGTTCGTTCATCGTCCGTGGGAAGGGGAACGCGGACAGCTTCCGCTCCTGCAGCCACGGGGCGGGCCGGGTGATGTCGCGTGAGGCGGCGAAGCGGCGCTTCACGGTGGAGGACCACGCGAAGGCGACCGCCGGCGTGGAGTGCCGCAAGGACGTGGACGTCATCGACGAGACGCCGGCTGCGTACAAGCCCATCGACGCGGTGATGGCGGCGCAGGCGGACCTGGTGGAGGTGCTCCACACCCTGAAGCAGGTCGTGTGCGTGAAGGGTTAGTGAACCCGAGAGGTGACCATGCCGGGATGAAGACACCGAGGCGCCCGCGCTCCCCAAGAGGCCGAAAGGCCGCCAGGATGGGGGCGCGGGCGCCGCTATTCTCACGGGGGTGTCAGTGCGCGCCGGGTGGTTCGTGGTTCGCGAGCAGCAAGGAGGAGTACGTGTCATGGTGCGCATCGATGGCTCACAGGGGGAGGGCGGGGGGCAGGTGCTGCGCACCTCGCTGGCGCTGTCGCTGGTGACGGGCAAGCCCTTCACCATCCAGAACATCCGGGCGGGCCGGAAGAAGCCGGGCCTGCTGCGCCAGCACCTGACGTCGGTGAAGGCGGCGGAGGCCGTGGGGGCCGCGGAGGTGTCGGGCGCGGAGCTCGGCTCGCGCGAGCTGACCTTCCGGCCGCGCGCCCTGGCCGCGGGGAACTACCACTTCGCGGTGGGCACCGCGGGCAGCGCGACGCTGGTGCTCCAGACGGTGCTTCCGGCGCTGCTCCTGGCGGAAGGGCCTTCCACGCTGATGTTGGAGGGGGGAACGCACAACCCCATGGCGCCACCGTTCGACTTCCTCCAGCGGGCGTACCTGCCGCTGGTCCGTCGCATGGGGCCGTCCGTGGAGGCGACGCTGGAGCGGGCTGGCTTCTTCCCGGCCGGGGGTGGGAAGTTCCGGGTCGACGTGCGGCCCGCGCCGCTGAAGCCGTTGCACCTGCTGGAGCGGGGGCGCGTGGTCCGTCGCGACCTCAAGGCTGTGATTGCCATGCTTCCGTTCGACGTGGCGCAGCGCGAGCTGGGGACGGCGGGGGCGGCGCTGAAGTGGCGGCCCGATGAGCTCCGGACGGAGGAGCTGAAGCGGCCGCTGGGGCCCGGCAACGTGCTGGTCGCCGAGGTGGAGAGTGAACACGTGACGGAGGTCTTCACCGGGTTCGGTGAGCGTGGGAAGCGGGCGGAGGCCGTGGCCGAACACGTCGCTGAAGAGGTGAAGCGCTACCTTGATGCGGGCGTGCCGGTGGGCGAGCACCTGTGTGACCAACTGCTGCTCCTCCTGGCCCTGGCGAAGGGCGGCACCTTCCGCACGCTGCCGCTGGACGGACATGCCGAGACGCAGCTCCACACCATCGCCCGGTTCCTGGAGGTGAAGGTCGAGGTGCGGGAGGTCTCTCGCGACGTCCGCGAGGTGGAAGTCCGCGCCTGAGGCCCAGCAGCGTGTCCATGGGCGGCCGGCCCTGGGGCGCGACGTCGCGCGCTCCGCTCGAGGGGCAGCCAGGCGCGGCGGCAGGGGGGGCGTCTTCGTGGCACGACGCCAGGCGCCGACACCATGCATGTGCGGAGGAGACGTCCGCGTGGCAGAGGTGCCTGAAGTCGAAATCATCACCCGGGACTTGCGGCAGGCCGTCGTGGGCCGCCGCTTCGTGGGGGCGGAGGTCCTGGTCCCCGCAGCCGTCCGCTTCCCGTCGCCGCTGGACTTCATCGATGCCTTGAAGGGGCGGCAGGTCACCGCCGCGAACCGGAGGGCCAAGTTCATCCTGCTCGCGCTCGATGACGGGACGACGCTCGCGCTGCACTTCATGCTCTTCGGTGAGCTGGCGCTGCGCCCCAAGGGGAGTGAGCGCCCGGCTTCGACGCTGGTGGTGCTCGAACTGGAGGGCGGCGAGGAGTTGCGGTTCACGGACTCGCTCGGCTACGCGCGCATCGCCCTGGCTCCTTCCGATGAGCTGGCCGCGCGCTTGAAGCTGGACGGACTCGGGCCGGAGGCGCTGGGAGCGGGGTTCACTCCAGCGGTGCTGGCGCGTCAGCTTGGGCGGCGGAAGAGTCCCCTCAAGACGGTGCTCCTCAACCAGCGGGTGGTGGCGGGGCTCGGCAACCGGGACGCGGACGAGAGCCTGTGGCAGGCAGGCATTGAGCCACGTCGGCTGGCGTCGTCCCTCACGGCTGGTGAGGTGGTGCGGCTGGACCGCGCCATCCAGGCGGTGCTTGATGAAGGGCTCCGCATGAGAGGCACTCAGAGAGACCTCTTCGGCGTTCAAGGCCAGGCGAAGCACCGGCGCAACGTGTTCGGCCGCGCGGGGGCGCCGTGCCCGCGCTGTGCCACGCCGGTCTCCCATCAACGCATTGGTGGCCGGAACACGTACTGGTGTGCCACCTGTCAGCCCCTGACGCGCGCGCCCGAAGTCCCCGCGCAGTCCTCGCTGCTGTGATTCGAAAGGAATCGCACCGAGACGAGCGAACCGGCTGAAGCCAGGAATTTCGCAGGAGCTTCGTTGTGTCCGTGCCGCCTCTTCGGTCCGGCAGGTGTGCTAGAGCACGTCCCGATGCGCCGGGTTGCTGTCGCCCGAACTCGAGGCCAGCCCCGGACATGAGGGGGGAACGATGCCGTCAAGGATTGCATGGGGGCTGTTAGGGCTTGTGTTTCAGTTGGCGCCGGATGGGTGGGTGTCACGGACGGCGCTGGCCGCGCCGCAGCGCGTTTCAGGAGGGGCCACCAGCGGCCTCCCGGTCAGGGGCGAGGTCTGCAACCGCCCACCGCCCGCGGCTCGAGAGACAACGCGCGCGGCGCGCGCGGATGACCTGCCCGACTTCGCCATCACCGACGTTGAGGCTCCATCGCGAGTCTATTGGCGGGGCCCCTTCGAGGTCGCGGTCACGGTCTGCAATCAGGGCAGCCGCGCGGGGAGCACGGACGTTTCGGTGTTTGCGTCCCGGGACCCGTGCATCGCCAAGGAGGACGCGTTGCTCGGGTCCGTCCCCTCGGGATGGTTGAGCGCTGGGGCGTGTGAATCACTTTCAATCGCCGCCCAAAAGGACGCGTCGCATTCGGGGACGTGGTTCGTCGGGGCACTGGCCGACCCTGAAGAGCAAGTGAAAGAGGTGTCGGAGGAGAACAACTCGGTTGAAGGCGTCCCCGTGACGTTCGACTCGCTCCCGGATTTCGTCGTCGAGTCGGTGACGATGCCTGCCGTCGTCCTTCCGGATACTCATTTCCAGGCGTCCGCCCTCGTGTGCAACCGGGGCCGGGGGGATGAGGTGACTTCGGTGAGGTTCTACCAGTCGCCCGATGCGCACATCGACGCCGAAGACGTCGTCCCGAACTACCTGGAGGGGCTCTTGCTCCGGGCCGGCCGCTGCGAGCGCGCCGTGTTCGATGGCTGGGGACTTCAGCCGGGCACCTGGTACGTCGCGTTCATGGCGGACCCGTTGAACGAGCGTCCCGAGGACGTGGAGAACAACAACCTCAGTCCCGTGACCACCCTGAAGGTGGGCTCGATTCCCGACTACGTCGTTGCTGCGCTGAAGGCGCCCGCCATGGAGTTGAGCAACGGGAACCTTCCCGTGCGTACGACGGTGTGCAACCAGGGCACGGCCCCCGGCGCCGCCACGCAGGTGCGATTCCAGCTCCGTGCCAGTGCTCCCTCCGCCGAAGGCGTGCTGAGCGTCTCCTCGCGGAGCATCCCGGCCCTGGCCCCTCGCCAGTGCGCCGAGTGGGAGGAGTCGCTGGGCTCCCTGGGAAACGCGGCGCGAAGCTGGCGGCTGGTGGCCACGGTGAATCCGGTTGGAGCGCAGACAGAGGCTCACTTCGACAATAACGACAAATCCGTGGACGTTGTCCTGGGCACCCTGGCGGACCTCTCCGTCACTCGGGTCTCGCCGCTGACGCACGCCCTCGCTCCGGGGGACTTCTTCACCACGGAAGTCACCGTCTGCAACACGGGAAGCACCTCCGTCCCGGCGGTGGCGGTCCATGTGGCGCTGTCGGATGAGCCGGACCCTTGGGTGGGCATCCGTGTGGGGACCCGGTCCTTTGGCGCGCTTGGAAAAGGCTGCGCGGTGCTTCCCGTGGTGGCGACTGTTCCCACGCAGGGGCTGCCGGACACTGTCTACGTGAAGGCCTCCGTGGAGCTCGCCGTTCCTCAAGGCGGGGAGCCTCATCTGGAGAACAACGCGCTCCTGGGCCCCGAAGTGGGGATGGGTCCGGGGGCCGACCTGGTCGTGACGAGAATCGAACCCCATGGCCGGGTGACGTGGCCTGGAGGGGCGCTGCCTGCCTCGGTGTCGGTCTGCAATCGAGGCAGTGTCCAGACGCCGCGAGCGTTCATTCAGACGCTCTTCCTGCCGGAGCCGGACCCGGATGACTCGCCGGGGATCGTGGGCCCGAGGCTGACGGTAGCGCCGTTGGCGCCAGGGGCTTGCGTCGCGTTGGAGACGGTGATGACGGCGCCCCTTGGCGAGGGAGCCTGGCGGCCTGTGGCGTGGGGCGACTCCACCAACACCATCTCTGAGTTGGTGGAGTCCAACAACGATGCCGTGGGGGAGGTCGTTCAGGTGACGAAGATCAGCGGGCTGGTCATCACCGACCTTCAAGCGCCCACGATGGTTCGGCTGAACGATTTCTTCGTCGCCACCGCGACGGTGTGCAACCGAAGCCCGGTGTCACAGCCTGGCACTCGGCTCGCGCTCGCGTTGCGCACGGAGGATGACTTCCCCGTCTCCGTGCTCTCCGAGTATGGCGGGGCGCCGGGGCTCGCTCAGGGCGAATGTGCACAGGTGCCGCTGTACGGTGCGGCCGATGTACCTCTGGAGGGGCCCTACAGGCTGGTGGCCCAATTGGGGGACCCGTGGGGTGTGCGCTCATCCGAGCAGTGGAACGCCCTCGCGTTCTCCGTGCCCATGGCGGTGGGAAACCAGAACGACTTCGCCGTGACGGCCGTGAGTGCCCCCGGGGTCATCCAAAGGGGCATCTCGTATTCGACGACGGTAACGGTGTGTAACCGGGGCCTCGGCATAGGGACTGCCTCCGTGAGGGCCTACTTGTCCCGTGACGAGCACCTCGAGCCTTCGGGAGACGTTCGTGTCGCGCAGACGAGCGTGACGCTCGTCCGGGGCCAGTGCCGGACGCTGTCCGTGTCGTCGCTGGCCAGCGTGAGCAGCGGGGACGTCTGGTTCGCAGGTGCGCACGTGACTGCGGGCAGCATGCCGGACCTCGTGCCCGCCAACGATGGCCGTGTGGGCTCCCGGGTTGTCGTGACACCCTGAGTCCAAGCGGGTGGCGCGGGCGGGTGGGCAGCGGGCACGGTGGCTGTTAAAACAGCCCCGTGTCCGACGTCACCCACTCCGCGCCACCTCCGTTCGAAGCCGCGCTGGTCCGCGCCAGCGAGGAGCTCGGCTTCCCCAGCTACTACCAGTCCTGTGTGCGCCCGCTGCTGCGCAACCCGGAAGGCCGCTGGCCGCGGTGCTGTGGCGGCGGGTGTGAGCCGTGCGCCCAGACGCTCATCCAGGTGGCCCTGCGCGCCCTGGAGTTGATGGGGACGCCACGCCAGGCGCCGCTGCCGGACTGACGCGGAGGCCACACGCATGTCCGCACCGCACCCGCTGTTGCTCGTGGATGACGACGCTGCGTTCCGCAAAGTCTACGGCGGGCTGCTTCGCGAGGCGGGGTTCGAGGTGGTGGAGGCCGCGGACCGGCCCTCCGCTCGCGCCGCCTTCGACGCACGCGACTTCCCCCTGGTGCTGCTCGACCTGATGCTGCCGCCCGACGGCAGCGTCTCCGCGGGGCTGGAGGGGCTGGCGGCGCTGTTGAGCGCGAAGCCCGGGACGAAGGTCATCGTCGTGTCCGGGGCAGGGGACACGCGGCACACGCTGGAAGCGGTGCGCCTGGGCGCGTACGACTTCCTCACCAAGCCGGTGGACCCGGACGTGCTGCTGGTGGTGGTGCAGCGGGCCTCGCGCGGGTGACGTTGGAGCGTCAGGTGGAGACGCTGCGCAGCTCGCTGACGCGCGCGGCGGGCGGTGTCTCGCTGGTGGGCCAGAGCGCGTCCTTCCTGGCGGCCACGTCCCTGGCGGAGCGCGTGGCGGCCAGTGAGCTGCCGGTGCTCGTCACCGGGGAGAATGGGACGGGGAAGGAGCTGCTCGCGCGCACCGTCCACCTCAAGAGCCGGCGTCATGACGGGCCCTTCGTCCCCATCAACTGCGGCGCGCTGCCGGAGTCATTGCTGGAGAGCGCCCTGTTTGGCCACGTGAAGGGCAGCTTCACCGGTGCGGCCAAGGACCACCGCGGCCTCTTCGCGGAGGCGGACGGAGGCACGCTCTTCCTGGACGAGCTGGGCGACATGTCGCCGTCCCTCCAGGTGAAGGTGCTGCGCGCGCTGGAGACGGGCGACATCCTGCCGGTGGGCGCGGACCGGCCTGTCCAGGTGGACGTGCGGCTCATCTCCGCCACGCACCGGGACTTGGGCCGCATGCTCCAGGAAGGCGCCTTCCGCGAGGACCTCTTCTGGCGCGTGAAGGGCGTTGAAATCCGCCTGCCGCCGCTGCGCGAGCGCCCCGCGGACCTGCCGCTGCTGGCCAAGCACTTCCTCAACCAGTGCGCGCACCTGTGTCCGGACGGCCGCGCCCGGCTGTTGTCGGACGCCGCGGCGGAGGCCCTGCTGGCCCACGCGTGGCCGGGGAACCTGCGCGAGCTGCGCCATGAGATGCAGCGCGCCACCGTGCTGGCCGGGGAGCGGCGCGAAATCCAGCCCGAGGACTTGTCCTTCACCGGCAGCGAGCGGCCGCGGCCCTCCAGCGCGCCGGGCACCACCACGCTGGCGCAGAAGGTGGAAGCGCTGGAGCGGCGCGAAATCGAGGAGGCCCTGCGGCGCTTGAATGGCAACCGCACCCATACGGCGGAGGCGCTGGGCCTGTCGCGCCAGGGCCTGCTCAAGAAGCTGGAGCGCTTCGGGCTGACGTGAGTCAGAAGAGCCGGACGCCCAGGCCCAACCGCACGCTGTAGCCCAGGCGCGTGTGGCTTTCACCCGAGCGCTCCTGGAAGGACTCCACGCCGAGCTGGCCCGCCGCCAGCGCCGACAGGTTGCTGCCCAGGTACACCTCCACGCCGCCTCCGCCGAGCGCCTGGATGCGCCGCGACTGGCCATTGGACAGGCCGATGTCCACCGGCACGTCCAACAGCCCCAGCACGGACACCGTGTCCGCGACGCGCCAGCCCGCCACCAGCCCGGGCGACACGCGAAGCAGCACGCCGGAGTAGTTCCGGTCGTCCATGTACGTGGCCCCCGAGTTGAGCACCACGCCCAGCCCCAGCGTGGGCGCCAGGGACAGGATGCCCTGCTCCAGCACCTTGCGCCGCACCGTGAGCTCCAGCGAGGCGGAGAGCTGGAACCACTGGAGCCGTGCGCGCGCTTCCAGCTCGAAGCCGGAGATGCCTTGCCGGAAGCCCACGCCAAGCTCCGGCGCGCCCACGAAGCCGTAGAGCGCCGTGGCTCCGTCCGGCAGCGTCACAGGGGCCAGCACCGCGCCCAGCGGGTCCTCGCTCGTGCCGCGCAGGAGCGCTGTGTCAGACGTCGTGACGCGCGGCGCTTCGGCGGCGGGGGCAGGCGCCTGAGCGGCGGACTCCAGGGAGACGAGCAACAGCGCGGATACGAGAGGGCTGAAGCAGCCGGAACGCATCATGTGCACACCCTACCCCGCACAGTGGCGGGCGGAAACCCCAACGATTCCAGGAGCTTGTCGGCACCTTGCGTATTTGTCCTGCTTAGCGCGAAGATTTCGTAATTCATGGCTACCGCGCTCCCACAACCTTCCACGTATGCCGGACCGGAAGCCCTGGCCGAGGCGGGAGCGCGTCGCCGTGCGTCACGGGGCCGGCCCCGCGTGTTGCTGGTGGATTCGGCGCCGGGCGCGCAGGCCGTGCTGGCCGCCGCGCTGGCGGAGGCGTGCTTCGAGGTCCTGTTGGTCGCGGGCGCGCAGGCCGCGCTGGCGTCGCTGGCGGAAGGTGGCACGCCGCCGCAGTTGGTCGTCACCGAGGTGGAGCTCCGGGACGGAGACGGCTTCAGCCTGTGTGGCCAGGTTCGCGCGGACGCGCGCACGGCGCACCTGCCGGTGCTGCTGCTGGCTCGGCGTGAAGAGGAGTTCCACCGGGACCTGGCGGGCGGCGTGGGCGCGGACGACTATCTGGCCCATCCCGTGGAGCCGCGAGACGTGGTGGCGCTGGCCCGGCTCAAGGCGGGCCGGTGCAGTGGTGACGCGGCCTTCGAGTCGGACACGCGGCGGCTGCCGCTGACGGACGTGGCGCGAGCGCTGCTGGCGGGCGGCCGCTCTGGCCGCGTGGTGATGGCGGAGGGCCAGGGCTGGTTCGCCTTCCGGCACGGCCTGGTGGTGGACGCCGTCTTCAACGGTGAGCGCGGCAGCCTGGCCTTCCGGCGGATGCTCTGCTTCGGCGCGGGGGACTACTCGGTGGTGCTGGGGCCTGAGCTGCACAAGGGCTCGTTCACCATGGACCGCCCGTACCTGTGTGAGACGGTGCTGCAGGGCCTGGAGCGCTTCGACGCGCTGCGTGCCCGGGGCCTGCCGTTGGCGTCGCGGCTGACGGTGGACTTCACCCGGCTGGCGGAGCTGCTGGCGTCGCTGCCGGAGGACGTGGGCGAAGTGGTGCGCCTCTTCGACGGGCGCCGGACGCTGCGCGCCATGTTGCTGGAGTGCCAGTTCCCGGAGGCGGTGGCGTACGAGGCGTCCACGCGGCTGTTCGCGCTGGGCATCCTGGTGCCCGCGTGCCTGCTGGAGGAACGCGAGCGGGCGCGCTGCGGCGCCACGGTGCCCGGCTTCTTCGAGCCCGCGCCCGCCGTGGATGCCGTGCCGGTGGAGGCGCGGGAGAACGGCCCCGGCGCGGAGGGCCTGACGGGGGCTGTCCGATCCGACGACGCGGGCGTTTGAAGGGTTTGACTCGGCGGCCCCCGGTAGGGGACAAGGCCCGGCGCGGGGTGCTCCATCCGCTGGGCGCCCGCTGAGGCACACCCCCCATGTCCGGTCACAATCGGTGGTCGAAGATCAAGCGCCAGAAGGCCGCGATGGGCGCGACCAAGGGGAAGCTGTACTCCAAGGTCATCAAGGAAATCACCGTCGCCGCGCGGCTCGGTGGCGGTGAGCCCTCCGGCAATGCCCGCCTGCGCGTCGCGCTGGCCGCGGCCCGCGAGGCCAACATCCCGAAGGACACCATCGAGCGCGCCATCAAGAAGGGCACGGGCGAGCTGGAGGGAGAGAGCTACGAGGAGGTGACGTATGAGGGCTACGGCCCCGGCGGCGTCGCCATCCTGGTGGAGTGCCTCACCGACAACCGCAACCGGACCGCGGCCGACATGCGCTCCACCTTCAACGCGTATGGGGGCAACCTGGGCGCCGAGGGCGCGGTGGCCTGGATGTTCCAGAAGAAGGGCGTCATCAGCGTGAAGTCCGGTCCCTCCGAGGACCAGTTGATGGAGCAGGCCATCGACGCGGGCGCCGAGGACGTCATCCTGCTGGGGGACGAAGGCGCCGAGGTGCGCACCGCGGCGGCGGACCTGCACACCGTGGCGGTGCGGCTCCAGGAGTCGGGCCTGCCGCTGGGGCAGCAGCGGTGGGCGTTCCTCCCCCAGAACACCGTCGCGCTGGACGTGGACACGGCGAAGAAGCTCCTGAAGCTGCTGGACGCGCTCGAGGAGAACGACGACGTGCAGAACGTGCACGG
Organism: Myxococcus sp. SDU36; assembly: GCF_030168875.1. NCBI lineage: Bacteria > Pseudomonadati > Myxococcota > Myxococcia > Myxococcales > Myxococcaceae > Myxococcus > Myxococcus sp. SDU36. Next base: position 3,722,192 of record NZ_CP077414.1, on the reverse strand, counting down.
GAACTACGAAATCGAAGACGCGATGCTGGATTCGTTGTTGCAGTAGCGGAGTCCTGGAACGGAGTGGAACGTGCGCGTGCTTGGCGTTGACCCGGGAAGCCGGTTCATGGGCTTCGGGGTGGTGGAGGAGAAGCGGGGCCGGCTGGCGCACGTGGGCCACGGCGTCATCAAGGGTGACCCGGCGCTGCCGCTGTCGGACCGCCTGCGGGACTTGCACGGCGCGCTGACGGCGGCCCTGGTGAAGTACCGCCCGGACGCGGTGGCGGTGGAGGGCGTGTTCACCTTCCGCAACGCGCGCAGCGCGCTGGTGCTGGGGCATGCGCGCGGCGTCGCGCTGCTGGCGGCGTCGCAGGCGGGGCTGTCCGTCTTCGAATACGCGCCGGCGAAGGTGAAGAAGGCGGTGGGGGCGGGCGGCGCGGACGGGAAGGACGCGGTGGCGCGGATGGTGCGGACCTTCCTGGAACTGGAGGCGTCGGCGCTGGAGCGCGCGGACGCGAGTGATGCGCTGGCGGTGGCGCTGTGCCACCTCAACCATGGGCGGGCCGCGGTACCGGCGGCGTCCGCGTCGGGCAAGAAGCGCAAGGGCGCGGCGGCGCTGCTGGCGGACCGGCTGGCGCCCGCGTACCGGCGTCCGGAGGCGACATGATTTCGCGGTTGCGCGGGACGGTGCTGGAGAAGGACCTGGAGGACGCCACCATCGACGTGGGCGGCGTGGGCTACCGGGTGAACTTCTCCATGCTGACGCTGGGGAAGCTGCCGGAGGAGGGGCAGCCGGTGGACGTGCGCGTGCGCACCGTGGTGCGCGAGGACGCCTTCGACCTCTTCGGCTTCCTGACGAAGGGTGAGGAAGAGGTGTTCCTGCTGCTCAACAGCGTGTCGCGGGTGGGGCCCCGGCTGTCGTTGATGGTGATGTCCGGCATGGAGGTGCCGGAGCTGGTGGCGGCGCTGTCGCGGGGCGAGGTGGCGCGGCTGGCGAAGATTCACGGCGTGGGGAAGAAGACCGCCGAGCGGCTGGTGCTGGAACTCAAGGACAAGGTGAAGACGATTCACCTGGAAGCGGTGTCGCGTGGCACCGCGCCGGCCGCCGTCAGTGGCGCCCAGGCGGACCTGGTCTCCGCACTGCTCAACCTCGGCTACAAGCAGCCCCAGGCGGAGAAGGCCGCGGACCTGGCCGGCGAACGGTTGGGGGCGGAGGCCACCTTCCAGGCGCTGTTCCGCGAGGCCCTCAAGGCGCTCCGCTCCGGCGGCTGAACGCTACGACACGTCGGTGTGACGGCGCTGTGACGGCAAAATCCAGGAGAACGGCTGGGCCGTACCGTCCTCTCTTGGGTTGAGAGCTTGAAAGGCGCTGGGGCCAGAAGGCCCCAGTGTTGCCCTGTCTGCAGAAGTCGTCAGGCGTCGCGTGATGCCGGACAGCAGACGCGATTTCCTACCCGGGTCCGAGTAGGAGCCTCCGACATGGATGACGCTTTCCAGCTCCAGTGGCGAGGGCCGGCACGGCGCCGAGGATGAGGGTTGCATACATGACGTCATGGCGTGCCATTCCTGTGTGGCTGTCGCTGCTCTGCGGGGGAACGGCGGCGTGTGAGCCGCTGGTGGAAGGTGAGGCGGGGGAGGAATGGGCGCGGGCCGTTCCCGGGTCGCAGGCACCTGTCGACGTGTCGACGGAGCCGTCCGTGCGCGAGGGGTCCGTCCTGTTTCCGCAGCCTTGGGCGGTGTGCAGCGACACGGCCCAGCGGCTGCGTGACATCCGGCCGGGGCTGACAGGTTCGCAGCCGCAGGAGCTGGCGCGTGCGGGCGAGGTGCTCGTCTTCAGCGCGGATGACGGCGTCAGTGGCCGCGAGCTGTGGGCCAGCATCGACGGGTCGCGGCAGACCGTCCGGCTGAAGGACCTGCGGCCGGGGCCGGCGGGTTCGCAGCCTCGGAACCTGACGCGGGTGGGGGCCTGGGTCTTCTTCGTCGCGGACGACGGCGCGCATGGCGCCGAGCTGTGGCGCACGGACGGCACCGCGGACGGCACGGTGCTGGTGCGAGACGTGCGGCATGGGACGGTGGGCGCGGCGCCGGAGTTCCTCACCGAGGTGGACGGCGCCCTCTACTTCACGGCGGATGACGGGCTGTCCGGCCGGGAGCTGTGGCGCACCGACGGCACGGAGAAGGGCACGGAGCGGGTGCACGACTTCCTGCCCGGCGCGGGGTCGCTTTCCCTGCGCCAGTTGACGGCGTGGGGCAAGGGCCTGGTGCTGGTGTCCGCCAACGCCGCGGAGACGGTGCTCTGGTGGGTGGACCGCCAGGGCCGGCCAACGCGGCTGTTCTCCCAGCAGGGCGCCGGGGTGATTTTCGGGCTGACGCCGGCGGGCCGGCACCTGTTCTTCCTGTTGGACCCGGGCACGGAGCAGGCCGAGCTGTGGGTGGCGCGCACGGCTCCGCCGTCTGCCGAGCGGGTGCGGACCTTCGCGGGCGACTACCCGGCGTACCTCGCCGCGCTGGATGACACGCTGTACTTCCTGGCGGGGGCGGCCGACTGGTACGGCAACCCAGGCGACGCGGTGCACGGCGGCGAGCTGTGGCGCAGTGACGGCTCGGTGGAGGGCACGGGGCTCGTGGGGGACCTCTGGCCCGGGCCCCAGGGTTCGATGCCCAAGGAGCTGGTCGCGCTGGGCGGCGCGCTGTACTTCACCGCGGACGACGGCGTGCACGGCCGCGAGCTGTGGCGGACCGACGGCACGGCGCAGGGCACGTTGATGGTGCGCGACATTGAACCGGGGCCGGTGGGCAGCATGCCCACGGGGCTCCAGGCCGAGTCTGGCTGGCTGTTCTTCTCCGCGGAGACGGCGGGGCACGGGCGCGAGGCCTGGTACAGCGCCGGCCGCCCCTGGGTGACGAGCCGGTTGCTGGACATCGCGCCGGGGGCCGCGTCGTCGAACCCGTTCAACTTCGTGCGCGCCGGCTTCAACATCTTCTTCGCCGCGTCGGACGGCGACGGGGACCAGGAGCTGTACGCGGTGCCCTTTCGCCCCTGGTGGCTGTGCCTCAGCCGGGACTGCTGAGCGCTACGCGGCCCGCCGTGACGCGGGGGTGGGCCGCACGTCGCCGAAGTTGGGCGCGGGCAGGACGATGGTGGGCGACAAGCCGGGCGCCATGACGTGCGCGGTGAGCTGCGAGGACGGGTGGAAGTTGATGAACGCGCCCTCCACGGAGGACGTGCCCGCGAACAGCTTCTCCACCACCATGGAGGAGTACTGGTCCAGGGAGTCCTCGCGCGTGTTGCCGTTGAGGACGACCTCCCAGCCCATGTGCTCGGCGAAGCGGCGCACGCCGGGGATGGCGGACAGCAGCGGCGTGTAGCTCTCCGTGGCCACGCCATTCTCGCTGGTGACGAACACCTCGCGCGAGGTGGCCACCGCCAGCGACATGTTGCCGCGCGTGTGGCCGGGCGTGCTGAGCAGCGCCGCGCCCTGGCCCAGCCACACGTCGCCGTCCAGCAGCACCACGCGCTCGCGCGGGATGTCGGCGCCGCCCGGCACGAGCCACACCGCCTGCATGGGGTGCGGCTCCAGGGCCACCTCCCATTCGGCGCGCTGCACCAGCAGGCGGGCCCGGGGGAAGTACGCGGGCATGCCGTCCCCGCCCAGCCAGCCGCGCAGGTCCTGGATGTGGAGGTGGTCGAAGGCCAGGTAGTCCACGTCCGCCGGGGTGAGGCCCAGCGCGGCCAGGTGGCTCTGCACCGAGCCGTGCCGCGTGGACATCACCTTGTCGGAGACGAAGGCGCCGTAGCGCTCGCGCAGCGCGCGGTAGAAGGGGGCGAAGACGCCGCGCTCGTAGTCGGACGGGTTGAACAGCAGCGTGCGCCGCGCGCCCTCCCGGTCCACGAACTGCACCACCTGCATCCGGTTCGTCAGCATGACGTAGGGCGCCGGAGACGCCGCCGCGCCGCTGAAGGCGAACGGGGCGGGGTAGGGGAAGGTGACGAGGTCGCAGGTGGCCACCGCGGCCACCGGGCCCTCCTTCACGAAGGCCTCCCGCGCATCCAGCGCGGCCCGGCGGAGCTTCTGGAGCCGGAGCCCGGGCACGGGTTCGGCGCGCGCACCGGCCAGGGAGGGGAGGGGTCGAAACGCGGGGCTCGGGTTCATGCGGTCTCCAGGCTCGACTCTCGCACACGGCAGGCGCACTTCAATCGCCTCGGAGTGTCGGCGGGGGCTGTGCCAGGAACGCCGGGAGAGGGGCCCACCTTCCCCTGCCCGCGCCCGCCTGGCTGGCGGGCCCGGCGGCCCACGGAGTGTATCGCCGCCAGATGTGCGGCGACACGCGCGGCCTTCCTGTATAGGGTCCGGATGGTCATGGCGAGGAAGTCCGACACACTCTCGGAAGACGTCCTGCCCGAGGACGTCCGGCTCGAGGCTTCCCTGCGTCCGCGCTCGTTCGACGAGTACGTGGGCCAGGGGCTCGTCGTCGAGAAGCTCAAGGTCTACGTGCAGGCCGCGCGCAGCCGGGGCGAAGCCCTGGACCACTGCCTGTTCTCCGGCCCGCCGGGCCTGGGCAAGACGTCGCTGGCGCACATCATCGCGAACGAGCTGGGCGTGGGAATCCACGTCACCAGCGGCCCCGCCCTGGAGCGCAAGGGGGACCTGGCGGGCCTGCTCACCAACCTCGACGCGCGCGACGTGCTCTTCATCGATGAAATCCACCGCCTCAACGCCGCCGTGGAGGAATACCTCTACCCGGCCATGGAGGACTTCCGGCTGGACATCACCATCGACACCGGGCCCGCCGCCCGGGCGATGAAGATTGATTTGCCGCCCTTCACGTTGATTGGCGCCACCACGCGCACCGGCCTGCTCACCTCGCCGCTGCGCGACCGCTTCCAGATTCAGGAGCGGCTGGAGTACTACGACGCCAAGGCGCTGGAGAGCATCCTCCACCGCTCCGCGCGCATCCTGGGCATTCCCCTGGACAAGGACGCCGCGCGCGAGGTGGCCAGCCGCTCGCGGGGCACGCCGCGCATCACCAACCGGCTGCTGCGCCGGCTGCGTGACTTCGCGGAGGTCGAAGGCAATGGCACAATCACCCTGGAGCTGGCGCAGAAGTCGCTGGACAGGCTGGGGGTGGACGCCAGCGGCCTGGACTCCATGGACCGCAAGATTCTGCTGACCATCCTCGACAAGTTCGGCGGCGGCCCGGTGGGCGTGGAGACCATCGCCGCCAGCGTGGGCGAGCAGCGCGATACCATTGAAGACGTGTACGAGCCCTTCCTGATGCAGGAAGGCTTCCTCCAGCGCACGCCGCGGGGCCGGATGGCCACGCATCGCACGTACCAGTATTTCAAGAAGCAACCACCGCCCACGCCCCAGGGCAGCCTCTTCTGAGATGCCATGAGCCAGGACACGCCTTCCTCGTCGCCCCACGTCCCCCGCGACTTCTACGCCGACCTGATGCGCGCCTCCCAGACGTCGCGCGCCGGCTTCCTCGCCGAACGCGAGCGCTGGCTGCGGGGCGTGCCCGTGGAGGGGCGGGAGGAGCTGCTGTTCGAGTTCGAGATGCTGCTGCGCGCGGTGGAGCGCTACCTCAACCTCAACACGGTGGTGGACGCGCGCGACAGGCCGCTCGTCACGCGGGACTTCCGCGAGGAGCTGGCGGACGTGCGCGACGCCATGGACCGCGCCATCCGCGTCGCGCGCCACCTGCAGGACCCGGACAGCGACCAGAAGATGGTCTTCCGCAAGTACGTGGAGACCCAGCTCGCGGACGACCGCGTCCGGCGCGCGCTCATCGAAGAGCAGCTGGACCAGGAGACGCCGCCCGAAAGCCTCTTCGTGCTGCGCGAGGCCTTCGACGCGCTGAAGAACCTGCTGGACCACCTGCTCAAGCTGCCGGCGGCGAACCTCGGCCTGTTCCAGGACGTGGGCAAGCTGTCCCTGCGGGAAATCGTCCTCAACCGCTACTTCCGTCCCTTCCGCCCGCTGGAGTTCCGCGTCGAATACGACCGGCTCCGCTCGGTGCGGCTGCTGGACACGCTGGTCACCCTCCAGGAGGAGCAGCGCACCGCCTTCACCACCACCTTCCTGGGCCTCTTCCGGCTGCTGCACTACCTGGCCTACGTGGACGCGGAGGAGCAGCCGCCCTTCTCCCGCCGCGTGCGTGTGCTGCTGGCGCTGGTGCGCAGCGAGGCCACCGCGCTGGCGTCGTGGATGCACTCGGAGCTGTCTCCGAAGGCCGGCTCCAAGTCCCTGCAGGCCGCCACGCTGCGCGCCGCCCGTGACATCGCCCGGGAGACGGAGCGCGTGGCCCGCGAGGTGCTGGTCAACCTGGACCGCGACGCGGAAGCCCCGCTGCGCGCCGCGTCCGCCTTCACGGGGGTGCTGCGCACGCAGGTGGTGGCGCTGGTGGAGGCGCTGGCGCCCAACGGGGGCCTGGCCGACGGCGTCTTCGACGAACTGATGAGCCCGCGGGAGGCGGCGCTGCGCCTGCGCAAGGATTTGTGGGTGTACGCCCAGCTGTGCCGCGCCGCGGAGTCCCACCTGCGCGCCGAGGACGTCCCCGCCGCCGAGCGCGCGCTGGACGCCCTCAAGGACTTCCTGGGCTACTTCCACGACGGCGGCTACCAGCTGCTGCGCTACGGCGACTACGACGCCTTCGACCGCTTCACCTCGCTGCTGGTGGAACTGCCCTGGCCGCCGGAAGGGCCTGGCATCCGCGCCCGGCTCGGCGAGGACCTGCGGCGCTTCATCCAGACGCTGGAGTCCACCTTCCACGCCGTCAGCCGCCGCACCCACCTCCAGGGCCGGGGCTTTGATCGGCCGGACGCAGAGGCCCTGCGGGACAGGTTCCTCACCACCCCTGCACGCTGATACAGCCCTGTCGCGGTGCTACTGGCCACCCCGCATGACGGTCCCTGCGTATGGGGCATTGTCACTGCGGGTGTTTGCGTCGTTGAGTTCCTTGCGCTATGGACGCGCCCGTGTTGCATGGAAGACACGGGTTGTTGAGGAGAGGGCAGGGCGCGGGGATGCCAGGGACGGGGATGACAAATCCCGGACATCGGTGTCGCGGTTCAGGAGGGAATCAGCAATCCGCCACGGGGGGAGGGGCGCCAGGCCGGAACCGGTGACCCTGAAGGCGCACGAAAAAGCCGAGCAACTCCAGGGGGTTGGAGCTGGACTTCAAGCCCACGGCGCTGCCAGGCATGTCACGGAGAAGTGGCATGCTGATTGCTCGATTCGCGCGTCACATCAGACCACTGATGAACGTTTCCAGCCCTCCGGCGGAACTGGAACGGAAGCTCCGCAGCACCGAGAAGCCACGAGGCGACACCCACAATGCGACCGTCCTCCTACAACCAGCGCACTCTCTCGAAGATCGCCTCCCTGCAGGGCGTGGGACTCCACTCGGGTGCCCGGGTGACGCTCACCCTGCGCCCGGCGCCCCCGGGGCATGGCATCGTCTTCGTGCGCACGGACCTCGCCCGCCCGGTGAGCATCCCCGCGCTGGCGGAGTACGTGGTGGACACCTCGCTGGCCACGACGCTGGGCCGTGACGGGGTCCGCGTGGGCACGGTGGAGCACCTGATGGCGGCGCTGGCCGGTTTGGGCATCGACAACCTCCGGGTGGAGCTGGACGGTCCGGAAGTCCCCATCATGGACGGCAGCGCGGCGCCCTTCGCGGCGCTCATCCAGAGCGCGGGTGTGCGGGAGCAGGAGGCGCCCAAGGAGCTGCTGGTCATCCGCAAGGCGGTGTCGGTGGTGGACGGCGACAAGCAGGCCTCGCTCACGCCGGCCCGGCACTTCCGCATCAGCTGCACCATCGACTTCGAGCACCCCGTCATCCAGGGCCAGTCCTTCGACCTGGACTTCGGCGACCGGGACTTCGCGCGTGAGATTTCCCGCGCGCGCACCTTCGGCTTCCTGCGGGACGTGGAGAAGCTGAAGCAGCTGGGCCTGGCCCGGGGTGGTTCGCTGGAGAACGCCATCGTCGTGGACGAGGTCTCCATCCTCAACCCGGACGGGTTGCGCTTCCCGGACGAGTTCGTTCGTCACAAGATTCTGGACGCCATCGGCGACGTGTCGCTGTTCGGCCGGCCCGTCATCGGCCACATGACGGCGTACAAGACGGGCCACGCGCTCAACCACAAGCTGGTGCGCAAGGTGATGGCCGACCCGAGCTGCTACGAAATCGTCCCCGCCCGCCGCCGTGAGCTGGAGGGCATGGGATTGGGCTTCTCCGGACTGGCCGGCGCGCTGGACTTCGAGCCGCTGGTCGCCTGACGTCATTAACTTGCAGGTCCGGGAAGGCTCGGCTAAGTGGGCGGGCTATGCTCAACCGTCCCACCCGCGTCATCCTCGCCGCGCTCCTGGCGGCCACCTTCACCGCCGGCTGTAACAAGGAGAAGGCGCCAGCCACCGCTCCCGCGGCGCCGCAGACCGCGGGCGAGCCCGCGCCCGACACTGTCGTCGCGACGTTCGGCGACGGGCAGAAGATCACCTACAAGGAGCTCAACGAGCGCCTCCAGGAGCCGCTGGCCAACCTGGAGAAGCAGAAGTCGCAGCTCCTGAAGCGTGGCCTGGACGGCATGGTGACGGAGAAGCTCGTGGATGCCGAGGCCAAGAAGCGCGGCATCTCCCAAGAGGCGTACCTGAAGGCGGAGATCGACGACAAGGTCCCCGCGCCCACCGACGAGCGCATCAAGGAAGTCTACGACGGCGCCGCCGGTCAGCTGCCGGAGGGCTCCACCTTCGAGCAGATGAAGCCGCAAATCGTGGAGTTCCTGACGCAGCAGCCGAAGCAGGAGCGCGCGCAGGCCCTCTTCGAGGAGCTGCGCAAGTCCGCCAACGTCAAGGTGACGCTGCCGGAGCCGCCGCGCCCCCCCGCCGTCCGCAAGCAGGTGGCCGCCACGGGCGCCGCGAAGGGTGGCCCGGAGGGCGCGCCCATCACCATCGTCGAGTTCAGCGACTTCCAGTGCCCGTTCTGCAGCCGCGCCAACCCGGCGCTGGCGCAGGTGCAGCAGGAGTACGGCGACAAGGTCCGCATCGTGTTCCGCCACTTCCCGCTCGACTTCCACAAGGAGGCGCCGAAGGCCTCCGAGGCCTCGCTGTGCGCGCAGGACCAGGGCAAGTTCTGGGAGATGCACGACCACCTCTTCGCCAACCAGCAGGCGCTGAGCGTGGACGCGCTGAAGAAGCACGCCGCCGACCTGAAGCTGGACACGGAGAAGTTCAACGCGTGCCTGGACTCGGGTGAGAAGGGCGCCATCGTCCAGAAGGACCTGGCCGAGGGCAAGCAGGCGGGCGTGTCTGGCACCCCGGCCTTCTTCATCAACGGCATCCTGCTGTCCGGCGCGCAGCCCTTCGAGGAGTTCAAGAGCATCATCGACGCGGAGCTGAACGCGCCGCAGAAGTAGTCCCCGGCAGTCGGAGAGGTGGGCAGTGGCGACACGACCCAAAGCCACGCCCCGCCTCGCGGGTGATGCGGCATCGCTCGACCTGGAGCGGCCGCTCGCCCAGGGGTTGTCCCCCGCCCGTCCCCTCCAGGCCTGGTTCCACGGGCCGGAGGGGATGGTCCTCCTCCAGGAGCCGCCCGGCTTCGCTGGCTTCCTCGCCGGCAGCCTGCGCACCCTGTCGGTGGAGGAGGTCTTCGCCCACGTCCTGTCTGGCATCCGCAGCGGCTTGCTGGCGGTGCAGCACGCCACGGGCCGCCGCACGGTGTCCTTCCGGGACGGGCAGGTGGTGTTCGCCACCTCCACGGAGCGCTGGGAGCGGCTGGGCGCGGCGCTGCTTCGCCTGGGCTTGCTGACGCAGGCGCAGCTGACGCAGGCCCTGTCGCGCGTGACGCCGTCGCGCCGCATCGGCCAGGTGCTCACGTCGGAGGGGCTCGTCTCCGAGGCCAACCTGTACAGCGCCATGACGTACGTGGTGCGTGAGGTGGTGCTCAGCCTCTTCGAACTGGAGGACGGCGGCTTCGTCTTCGTCGAGGGCCCCGCGCCCATGGCGGACGTGGTGAAGCTGCCCGAGCGCACGCGGGACCTGGTCCTCACCGGAATCAAGCGGGCGGAGCTGGTGTCGCGCCTGCGCCGACGCTTCCCGGACGACATGCGCGCCACGCTGGGCCCTGAAGGGCCGCTGCCGGGTGAAGAGCGGTTGTTCGCCCGGCTGGCGGACGGGCTGCCGCTGGCCAGCCTGCGCGCGTCCTACGAGGGCGGCCCGCACGCCTTCTACACGTGGCTGGAAGAGGCTGTGCGCGGCGGCAACGTGGCCGTCCACCCCGCGGAGCCGCCTCCGGCACAGGCGCCCGCCGTGGAGGGCATGGCCTGGGAGCTGCTGTCCGCCGAGGAGCGCTACAACCTGCTGTTGTCCCTGGTGCACCGGGCCCTGGGCGACGCCGGAGAGGACACGGACCTGCTGCGCGGCTTCCTGGACACGCCGCCGCAGGGGCTGGAGGACGCGTACGCCGGGGTGATGCTGTTGGCGGACGGGCGTGTGGACGTGGCGCGGCTGAGGGCCAACCTCACCTCGGGAGGCGAGGCGGTGGGCCGGGCCCTCACGTTGGAGGCCCTGGACGCCTTCGTGTCCTATGCGTTGTTTTCAGCGCGCAACGTCCTGCCCACGGACGTGGCGGAGCGGCTGTCCAACACCTACCGCACGCTCCAGGGAGGACTGGCCTAGGGGGCCGCCCGTGCCCACGTTCGCCGTCACGGCGTTTGGGGCGGGGAGCGGGCATGGGCGCGATGCGGAAGTGGGTGTGGGGACTCCTGGCGCTGACGACGGCCTGCAGTGGCGCTCGCCAGGCGGTGACACACGAGGGCACCGGCGGCTCCGGGCCCGCCCCATCCGTGGAGGCCACGCGCCAGGACAGCCGCTCGACGACGCGCCGCTACGTGGACGAAGATCTGGGCTTCGAAATCATCCGGCCCACGGCAGACTGGCAGTTGGACGAGACGAATGAGCGCACGCCGGAGGGGCTCGCCATTCCCGTCATCCTCCGCCACAACGTCTCCGGGGCGCAGGTGGTGTTGCAGGTGGCGCCCGCGGTGGCCTCTCCCACGCAGTTCGCGGAGCGGCTCACCGAGGGGCTCCGTCAGCATCCGGGCTTCACCACCTCGGACCCAGCGCCCATTCCGCTGTCGGACACCGCGGTGGGCTTCGACTTCCAGGTGGGGGATGGCGTGCACGGCAAGGTGGCCGTGCGTGAAGGCATCCCCGGGCGCGTGTTGATGATGCTGGCCACCTGGCCGGCGCAGGCCGCGGCGGACGTGCCCCAGAGCGTGGATGCGCTCATCCAGGGCGTCCGCCCGCTGGCGGGGCCGGCGACGGCGTGGAAGGTGCCCCGGCGCTGAGGGCGCCCCTTCCTCCGGGACGCCCTCTGGCTGGGCGGCCGGGCTACTTCGCGCGCTTCCGGGCCGGCTTGGCCTTGCTGGCCTTGGGCGCGGGCGCCGCTTCGACGGGCGCGGTGTCCTGCGTCCGCGCGCGCAGGCGGACGTACTCCACCAGGGTGCGCACGCCCACGCCGGTGCCGCCCTTGCTCAGGTAGCCGCGCTCCTTGGGGCTGCTGGACGGGCCGGCGATGTCCAGGTGCACCCACGGCGTCTCGGCCACGAACTCGCGGAGGAAGATGGCGGCGTTGATGGCGCCGGCCCAGCGCTCGCCGGAGTTCTTCATGTCGGCGACATCGGAGCGCAGGGCGTCCTTCTGCATGTCGCTGATGGGCATGCGCCACATCTCCTCGCCCGCGGTGTGCGCGGCCTGGAGCACCTGCGCCACCGTCTCCTCGTGGTCGCCGAAGGCGCCGACGATGTAGTTGCCCAGCGCGACGACGCAGGCGCCCGTGAGCGTGGCCAGGTCGATGATGGCGGCCGGCTGGTGCTCGGTGGCCCACGTCAGGATGTCGCCCAGCACCAGGCGGCCCTCCGCGTCCGTGTTGGTGACCTCCACCGTCTTGCCCAGGCGCGAGGTGAGGATGTCACCCGGCTTGTAGGCATTGCCGGCCGGCATGTTCTCGCACGCGCCGATGAAGGCGTGCACGGGGAAGGGCGGCTTGAGCGCGGCGATGACCTTCATGGCGCCCAGCACCGCGGCCGAGCCCGCCATGTCCGTCTTCATGTCCACCATGCCGTCCGTCGGCTTGAGCGACAGGCCGCCCGAGTCGAAGGTGATGGCCTTGCCCACCAGCGCCAGCGGCGGCTGCTTGGCGTCGCGCGCGTTCTTGGGCGTGTACGTCAGGTGGATGAGGCGAGGCTCCTCGGTGCTCCCCGCGGTGACGCCGAGGAACATGCCCATGTCGAGCTTCTCGATGTCGCGGCGGTTGCCGATGGTGACCTTCAGCCCGCCTTCCTTCGCGGCCTGACGCGCGGCCTCTGCCAGCACCGTGGGCGTCACCGCGTTGGGCGGCTCGTTGACGAGGTCGCGGGCCCAGTTGGTGGCCTCCGCGACGCGCTGTGCCAGCGTCAGCGCGTCATCCAGCTCGCGCGTGCGCTCCGTGCCTTCAGGGAGCACCAGGGACACCTTGCCCAGCTTCGCGGCGCCCTTCTTCTCCTCGCGCGCGGAGGACTTGTACTTGTCGAAGCGGTAGACGCCCAGCGCCACGCCTTCCACCACGGCGCGCACCGCGTCCTGCGCGGACTGGGTGGCCGGCAGGGCGAACGCCACCGAGGTGACCTTGAGCCGCTGCGCCGTCTTCGCGGCGCGGCCGGCGGCCAGCCGCAGCACCTCCGGATGGAAGCGGGCGCGGTTGCCCAGGCCCAGCAGCAGCACGCGCTCGGACGACGTGCGCCCCAGGGTGTGCATCACCAGGCTCTGGTCCGCGCGTGCCTTGAAGCCCTCCTGGGTGGCGGCGCCGCGCAGGCGTCCCTCCAGGGCGCCATCCGCCGAGGAGAGGGAGGACGGGGCGCTGTCTCCCAGCTCACCCTCGAAGAGGGGAATGACGAGCAGGTCGCCGCTCGTCCGCGTGACATCGCCGGAGACGAAGCTGAAGTTCATGGGCCGTGAAACTCCTGAACGGTGGAAAGGCTGGGGCTTTTGCAAAGGGCGCGGACTGTAACGCCCGCCTTGTTACACGCAAAGCGTTGGATTTCATTCGAGCATTGCATTGCTTCGTTGCACTGGGTAGCAGTGTGGGGAATGCCCACGCTGCTGATGCATCTGACCGCCATTGAACGGATGGCCGCCAACCCGGGCGAGCTGCCGGCGGATTGGGTGCGTGCGTTGTCAGAGGACCTGCCGTATGCGCGCTTCGGCGCGGCGCTGCCAGACCTCCCGCTGTGCGAAGGCCTCCGCGGCGGGCTCGCCGCCTTCCTGCCTGAACGGGAGCTGCCGCACTTCGCGCGGCTGTACCACGAGCGCGCTCCCGTGGGCTTCGGGCTGAAGATGGCGGAGCTGGTGGCCTCCGGCGCGCTGGTGGGCACCGAGCCGGGCCTCGCGGTGCTCGCGGGCTACTTCACGCACCTGTGCGTGGACCGCCGGCTGTATCCGGTGGTGGACAGGCTGGTGGTGCGGCACCGCCGCCGCGGGGAGCGCGCCCTGGACGCGCACCGCGACATCGAATGGGCGCAGACGCTCTTCTACCTGCGCGAGCTGCACGGCATGGAGCTGCTCGGCACGCCGCGGCTGCGGGAGAAGTGTCAGGTGGTGAAGAGCCCGGGCTTCCCGTGGCGGGGCATTGGCGGCGGGCTCTACGAGCTGGTTCGTTTGTCCTCCCAGGAGCGTGTGGGCCAGGCACCTGGCAAGTCGGAGGTGGATGGCTGGGTGCGCGGCCTGTACGTCTCCGGTCTCTTCCTTTCAAGCCCCATGGGCCGGGCGCGCGCGTTGCCGGCCTATGCGCGGCTGTCGTTCCAGGAGCTGTACCGCAACGACACCTTCGACTTCGCCGCGGAGGTGGAAGGCGCGCTGGAGACGGCGCGTGGCGTGCTGCGTCGGTTGCACGGCTACATGGCGAGGGGCACCTTCACGCCCCGTACGCGCGCCCGCTTCCTGGAGGCCTTCCCCGAAGGGACGCTGGGCGCACGGGCGGCGTGACACCCTGCGGAGCAGGCGTCCTGGCGAGCCCGGCGCGCTCGGGGAATGGCGCTGTCCGAAGCGCGAGGCCGCTCCTATCCTCGAAGAGGAATGACGGTCCTACTCCTCATCGCGGTGGGCGCGCTCGCGGGCACCTTGGGTGCGATGCTCGGCATCGGAGGCGGAATCGTCCTGGTGCCCGCGCTGGTGCTGGGGTTCGACATTCCGTTGGAGCAGGCCATCCCCGCGAGCCTCATGTGCGTGGTGGCCAGCTCGTGCTCCGCCGCCGCGGGCTATGTGCACAAACACCTGAGTGACATCCGCCTGGGGCTGTCGCTGGAGCTGGCGACGGTGATGGGCGCCATCGCTGGCGGCCTGGTGGCGGCCATGGTGGCGCCGGCGATGGTGGCGGTGGTGTTCGGGCTCTTCACGCTCTACGTGGCGCTGCAGATGTTGCTGCTGCGCTCGCCGCATCAGGAGCCCGCCGCGCTGGACGACTACGCGCCCACCAACTACCCGCTGGGCATCTCCGGCTCCTTCGTGGCCGGTGGCCTGTCCTCGCTGTTGGGGGTGGGCGGAGGACCGCTCAAGGTGCCGCTGATGGCGTACGGCATGCACGTGCCGTTCAAGGTGGCCAGCGCGACGAGCAACCTGATGATTGGCGTCACGGGCGCCGCGAGCGTTGCCGCGTACGCGTTGAGGGGCCATCTGAAGCTGGCGCTGGTGTCGCCGCTGGTGGTGGGGGTCCTGGGAGGCGCATATGTGGGCAGCCGGCTGATGCCGAGGGTGCCCACGGCGGTGCTCAAGCGTTTGTTCGCGGTGGTGCTGCTGGTGGTCGCGGGACAGATGCTGTGGAAGGGAGGGGAGGGATTGTGGCCGAGCATCCTGAAGTGAGTGAACCCGAGGAAGCGCGAGCGGCACGCGCTTCCGCGTCGGCGGTGGCGGCGGAGCATCCCGCCGTTTCGCACAACGTGGCAGTCACGGGAGGGGCCGCGTCGCTGACGCAACCGGACGCGGGGGCGGCGGAGCAGGTGCAACATCATCACCGTGAGCGCGCGGTGGTGGGCGACCGGTGGATTGCGCGGGTGCTGCGCGTCGGCGCGGTGGTCAGCGGCGGGATGTTCGTCGTGTCGCTGGGGCTGGAGGCCATGCCCCAATCCGAGCGCGTGCACGTCGCCATCGACTTATTGCGAAAGGGCGCCGCGTCCCTGCTGTTGGTGACGCCCGTGGCGCGGCTCGCGGTGGCGGGCACGCTGCTGGGCCTGCGGGGTGAGTGGCGCTACATGGCGATGGCCGCGGGCGTGCTGGGGTTGCTCGCGGTCGCCGTGGGCGCCGGCATCCAAGCCTAGCGGAGCGCGCGTGTGACGGCGCTCTCCCCGGTGTCGGGGAAGAGCGCTCACACGCCGCGCGCGGTGAAGTGGGCCAGGATGTTCTGGACCTTGGCCACTTCACCCGGCTGACCCAGCTCCTGGTAGAGCGGAAGCAGCGTCTCGAACTGCTTGCGGGCCGCCGCGAAGTCCTGCTGGTAGTAGCAGGACAGGCCCAAGTCCCAGCGGGCGCGGGCCTCGTACGCGTGGTCGTGCAGCTCCTGGTACAGCTCCACCGCGCGGAGCAGGTGGGGGCGCGCACCCTCGTGGTTGCCGAGCAGTCCCTCGGACTCGCCCAGCAGCAGGTGGCCCAGCGCGAGCGCCTCCGGGTCCTCTCCCTGCTCCAGCAGCGGCACGGCCTCCAGGAAGCGCTTGCGCGCGGGCTCGTAGTCGCCCTTCTCCATGCGGATGTCGCCGATGTCGATGAGCAGCCGCGCCACCCGCTCCGTGTTGCGCGTCTGGCGCAGGAGGATGAGCGCCTCCTGGTACTTCTCCTCGGCGGCCTCCGGCTGGCCCAGCGAGCGCAGGGACTCACCGATGCAGGCGCGGGCCAGGGCCTCGCCCTCACGGTCCTTGGACTCGTTGAAGAGCATGGCGGCGCGGGCAATCTGTTCGATGGCGCCGCGGTGGTCCTCGAAGTTCGCCTTCACCACGCCCAGCCCCATCAGGGCCTGCGCCTGGCCGGGCTTGTACTTCGCCTCCAGGAACTTCTCGAGCGCCTCTTCGTAGAGCTGCCGGCTGGCGGCGTGGTCCTCCAGCAGGCCGTGCAGCTCGGCCAGGCTCACGAGGCCCTGGCCCACCTCGGTGGGCGAGCCGGTGATGCGCAGCGGCGCCAGCGCGTTCTTCTGCTTCTGGATGGCGTCGAGGATGTGGGTGCGTTGGGTGTCTTCGGGCGGGTGGTGCATGGGGGGGCCTCAGGCGTCGCCACCCTTGCGGCGGCGGGAGGTCTTGTCCAACGAATCGTCCTTCTCGCTCCCGTCAGTCCCGGTGGCGGCCACGGCCAGGGAATGGGCGCCCGGGTGCCGGTCCTTCTCCACCTTTTCGGCCTTCTCATGGACGAGGATGGGGGAGAAGAAGCAGTCCTTCTTCGTGTACTCGTCGAAGGCGAAGGCGAAGCGGTAGCTGGCCGCCGCGCGCTGGTTGCAGTCGGTGCGCTCGCAGAAGCGGCAGGAGATGCCGGACGGAATGGCGTCCTTGCGCAGGTCCGTCGTGGGCAGGCCGTAGGCCAGGTACTTGGCGTTCTCCGCGTGGGTGCCCAGGCCAATGGAGTACGCGGTGCCCTTGACGATGGAGCCCTCAATCGGCTGGAGCTGCACCTTGGCGAAGCAGAAGTAGGCGGTGCCGTCCGGCATGATGGAGTACTGCCGCGTCAGCTGGGACGGGTTGAGGAAGGCCAGGTGCACGGCCCACTTGGCGCAGCTTCCGCCGCCGCTGGCGAAGCGGATGCCGGTGCCGCTGTAGCGCTTGGAGATGTTGCCGGCGATGTCCGCGCGCAGGAAGTGGAACGGAATCCCGGGTCGCTTCGGGTCCGACAGGTTGCACAGGCGGTGGGCCACCGTCTCGTAGGTGGAGCCGAAGATGCTGGACAGGAGCTCCACGTCGTAGCGCGTGCGCTGCACCTCCTTGAAGAAGTCCCCATAGGGCAGCATCAGCGCGCCGGCGAAGTAGTTGGCCAGGTTCACCTTGATGAGCCGCTGCGTCTCCCCGTGGCGCATGCGGCCCGCGTCCAGCACGCGCTCCATCAGCTTCTCGCGGTCCATCACCAGCAGGCCAATGGACGCGGCAATCTGGAACTTCAGCGGCTGTTCGGTGAGGAAGGGCGACAGCGTCAGCGTCCGCTCCTCCGGGTCCAACCGCCGCACCACGGACGAGCCGGAGGGGGACGGGTCGTCGAAGAGGACGCGGTAGCCGAAGCGCTCCTCCAGCAGCCGGATGAGCTGACCGCTGGTGAGCTGCCGCTCCAGGCGCACGTCGCGGCGCAGCGCGTCCGCCTGCTCTTCCAGCTCCGGGAAGTAGTTGCGGTGCTTCTCCAGGAAGTCGCTGACCTCGTCGAAGGGCGAGTAGTCGAAGCGCACGCCGGGCGAGGCGCCGTTGCCCAGCCCGCCCTGGGCGCGCGTGCGCTCCTCGACGTTGAGCTGCGCCAGCACGTTCTCCAGCTGCGTGCGGGTGTTCTTGTAGAGGTTGAAGAGCGCCGCCACCGTGCCCGCGAGCTTCGGCTCCGCGGAGAGGGACTGGAGCGACTCCGGGTCGATGTCGAGGCTCTTGAGGAGCGGCTCGTCCAGCAGCTTCGCGAGCGCTTCATCCACGCGGCCTTCGCCCAGCGTGGACATGAACTGCTCGGGGTCCTGGTCGAAGTAGCGCAGGGCCTTCCAGAGCAGGGGGAAGGGCATCACCCGCTTGCCCTTTTCGATGAGGTTCAGGTACGCCGGGGAAACGCCCAGGTCCTTGGCTGCGTCCGCCTGCTTGATGCTCCGTGCAAGGCGCAGTCCCCGAAGCTTCAGGCCCACGTTGGCGTTCAGTGCGTTGTCGTTCATGGCCGGATGCGTTGAGGCCCCCGGCGATCGCGAATGGCCGCGCGCGCCTCGGGCTCTTCACCCACTCTGCAAATCGATTTACCGATTTGCAATGATCGTTTTCATCCGGGAGGTCCCCTGTCGGGCCAGCGACGGACCGGCTGGACCGCGGTCGGAGACTGCGCCCTGGGTGCATTCAACTCCATGAAATCACTGGCCTTTGAGGCGTGTGGGGAGCCTGCCGCCTCCTCCTCCGCAGCGCCTTGTCAAGCATTTACTGATGCGTTGCGGCATGGCTGGGGTCACGGTCTGGTAAACGCGAAAGCGTGGGTTTACAGGCCGGCGGAGGGGGCCATGGACGATCGGCGCCGGAACACCAGGGACACGTTGGTGCCCCCGAAGCCGAACGAGTTGCTCATGACGGCGTCCACCTGCGCGGGGCGGGCCGTGTTGGGCACGCAGTCCAGATGGATGCGCGGGTCCTTCCGCTCCAGGTTGATGGTGGGCGGCAGCAGGCCACGGGTGAGGGCCAGTACGCTGATGACGGCCTCCGCGGCACCGGCCGCGCCGTTCATGTGGCCCGTCATTGACTTGGTCGAAGAGACGGCGACCGAGCGCGCGGCGTCCCCGAAGACATGGGTAATGCCCTCCATCTCCAGTGCGTCGCCCAGGTCCGTCGACGTGCCATGGGCGTTGACGTAGCCGATGTCCGCGGGGGTGAGCGCGGCGTCAGCCAGGGCGTTGCGCATGCTGCGCTGGGCGCCTTCGTGCCCGGGGGCGGGCTGGGTGACGTGGTACGCGTCGGAGCTGGCGCCGTAGCCAGCGAGCTCGGCGAGGATGCGCGCGCCGCGAGCCTCGGCGTGCTCCCAGTCCTCCAGCACGAGCATGCCTGCGCCCTCGGCTACCACGAAGCCGTCGCGGTCCACGTCGAAGGGGCGGCTGGCGGCGTGGGGCGCGTCGTTGCGCGTGGACAAGGCCTTCATGGCGGCGAACCCGCCCACGCCCAGCAGGGAGATGGGGGCCTCGGCGCCGCCCGCCACGGCCACGTCGAAGTCGCCGCGTTGGATGCCACGCATGGCTTCACCCAGTGCGTGGGCGCTGGTGGAGCACGCGGAGTTGGTGGACCAGGACGGGCCCTTGATGCCGTGGCGCATGGAGACATGGCCAGGCGCCAGGTTGATGATCATCTGGAGGATGAAGAAGGGGCTGATGCGGTCCGGGCCCTTCTCCAGCGCGCGGCGGAACGTCTCCTCCATGCTGGAGATGCCGCCAATGCCCGAACCGATGACGGTCGCCACCCGCTCGGCGTTCTCCGGGGTGATTTTCAGGCCCGAGTCCGCCAGGGCCATGTCCGCGGCCACCACCGCGAACTGGGCGAAGCGGTCCATCCTGCGCAGCTCCCGCCGGTCGATGAAGTCCTCCGGCTTGAAGTCCTTCACCTCGCCCGCGATGCGGCAGTCGAGCGCGCTCGCGTCGAAGAGCGTGATGGGCCCCACACCACTCTGTCCCCGCACCAGCGCCTCCCAGCTCTTCTCCACTCCGGTACCACACGGACTGATGAGTCCCAGCCCCGTCACTGCAACCCGCCGCTTCAACATGGATGTCTCCCCGTGCGCGCAGCGCGAAGGCAGGGCCCGGCCCGCCCATGGCTCCAGCTCGCGTTGTCTTCCAATAGAATTATGGTCATAATTCAATTGTGGCAATAGAGTCTTTATTACGCGTAGAAATGCTCGTGCCCATGGGATGACATTCGTCATCCAATCCTGGAGGAGTGCTGATGCGTGAGGCAGCGGGTGGTTCGCGGACCCGGACCGTGACGTGGAAGGACACTCGGGACGGCGTGGCCGCGGCGAGGTCGCTGTCCGGGCTGGAGTACCTGCGCGCCATCCTGCGAGGGGACGTGCCGGGGGCGCCCATCGCGGCGGTGCTGGGCTTCGCGCCGGTGGAGGTGGTTCACGTGGGCGCTCGCACGGCCACCGCGCAGGCGAAGCTGACGGACGCGAGCGGGAAGCTGTATGCCCATGGCACGACCACGTGCATGCTGTTCCGGCTACCCGCGGCGGGGGGCCGCGAATAGGAGGCGACCGAGCGATGCGGTACACACCCGAGCACAAGCAAGCCACGCGCGAGCGCATCCTGGTGGCGGCGGAGTCGCTGTTCCGGAAGGAGGGCTTCGCCGGCGCCAGCGTGGAGCGGGTGATGCGCGCCGCGGGGCTGACGGTGGGGGGCTTCTATGCACACTTCCAGTCGAAGGACGTGCTGCTCGGCGAATCCCTGCGAGCCTTCTTCCAGCGCCAGCACGAGCGGTGGCTCGGAGGCCTCGAGGAACTGCGGGGCTCCGAATGGCTGAGCCACTTCGCGCGCCGCTACCTCAACCACCACGTCCGGGACAACATGGAGACGGGCTGCATCCTGCCGTCGGTGCTGTCGGACCTGACGCGGGGAACGCCCGAGTCGCGTGAGGCCTTCGCCGAAGGGCTGGAGTCCCTGGTGGCGGAAATCGGTTCCCGTGTGTCAGGGGAGGGCGGTGTCACGGCTCGCAAGCGCGCGCTGGCGACGCTGGCGCTCCTCTTCGGGGCCATGACGCTGGCCCGGGTGACGAAGCCCCTGCCGCTCTCCGACGAAATCCTGGAGGCCGCCAGGGCCTTCCTGCTGACGGAGGGAGGACCGGGCGACCTGGCCCTGGCCCCTGCCCGGAAGAAGGCCCGCTGAGCACGACGCTCGGGCTGCCCCTCCGTGCCGCGAAGTGTGGGTTGACGTTGGAGAAGTGTTGGCCCGCGCTCCCGGCGGCCTCGTCGCCATTCACCTCCGGCGCGTGATGGGCGAACCTTCGCCGCGTATGGATGATGGGCATGGATGGCCGCGAAGGGGGAGCAGGGCGCCGCTGCGCATGCGGGCCCGAGCCGCCGGCGTCATCCTGCTCGGCCTGTCGCTGATGTCGTGTCAGGCGCCGCTGCGCCACCACCCCAGGGAGGATGCGGCGGCGCTGCGCTACAACCTCACCTACGTGCGTGAGCCCGAGCACGCGGTGGACGTGGAGGTGGTGCTGGTGCGGGGCGCGCCGCGCGAGTTCCTCTTCAGCCAGCCGGGCGCCGTGACGACCGTGTCCGCGCACCGGGAGGATGGTGGCGTCCAGCAACTGCCCGTCCAGGAGGGCCGCGTCTTGCTGCCTCGGGGGACGCGCTTCTTGCGCTACCGCTACGCGCTGGACGCCTCCCTTCGCGAGCGCGGCCCAGACTTCTTCCAGGGCTCCGGGGACGGCGATGCGCGGCACGTCGCGGGCCGCGTGTACCTCATCCGGCCGCGGGTGGTGAAGCCGGGGCTGCGCGTGGAGCTGTCGCTGGTGGGCACCGACGCCTTGCTGCCGTGGCAGCCGGGAGAAAATGGCGTGTACCGGCTGCGCGGCGAGGACCTGGTGGACTCGGGCTTCCACGGCTTCGGAGGCCGCCGGTGCCAGGTGCGCCTGCCAGACGCGGTGCTGGACGTGGCCATCCTGGGACACTTCACGCACCTGCGCGACGAGGCTGTCTGCGCCTGGCTGGGCAAGGCCGCCGAGGAGGTCCGCACCGTGCGGCGCGCCTTCCCGCATCCCCGCATCACCGTGCGGGTCATCCCCGCGCCCGGACACCGGGGGCCCAGCGTCTTCGGCATGGTGCGCTGGAGCTCGCCGCCCAGCATCTCCATCAGCGTGGGACAGGAGGCGCGGCCGGAGGACTTCGCGCGGGACTGGGTGGCCGTCCACGAGATGCTGCACCTGACCCATCCTGTCTTCGTGCCCCGCGTGTCCTGGCTGTCGGAGGGGCTGGCCACCTACTACACGGAGGTCGCGCGTGCGCGCTCCGGACGGCAGGACTCGCGGCGCGCCTGGGAGGAGCTGCTGGGCGGCTTCGCGCGGGCGCGTGAGGGCAATGACACGCGAACCATGCGGGACGCCGTGTCTCAAGACAGCTTTTCGCTCGCTGTCTATTGGACGGGAGCGCTCTTCGCGTTGCATCTGGATGTGGAATTGCGCCGTATCACTGGAAACACGCAAGGGCTGGATGACGTGCTGGAACTGCTCGCGACGCGCGGCGGTTCCTCGACCTTCGGGGCCTTCGGTTCCGCGGTGGATGCCGTCGCGGGACAGCCGCTGTTCAATGCTCTGCTGGAGCGGCACTTGCCGCGGCCCGCTTTTGCTGAGCAGGCCGGTCTGCTAGAAGCGCTGGGTGTCCAGGAAGGACCCAACGGCGTCTCGCTGGTACCCGCCCGAGACAGTCTGTTGCGTGATTCGGTGGTCGGTCGGCGCAGCCACGGCGAAACACCCTGAATGCACCCGCGACCTCCACACAGCACCCCCCACGCAGTACCGAAAGGAAGTCTCAGTCATGAACGTCAAGGCGCTTGCAGCGGTTGTCGGCACCCTGTCCCTGGCCGCGCTGGCCACGGGTTGTGCGACCAAGAAGTCGGCGGAGATGGAGCCCGCCACCGCCGAGGAGACCGGCGCGGAGAGCAGCGGTGCCACGGAGGCGCAGGAGGCCGCTCCGGCCGCGACCGAGGAGAAGGGCGCCGAGGGCAGCTGTGGCGCCGGCTCGTGCGGCGCCGGCTCCTGCGGCGGCGAGAAGAAGGAGTAGTTCCGCCGGACCGACGTCCCAGGGGGCCTGGTGAAACCCGGGCCCTCGTCGCCGGGCGGCTGAGCAGCTCCACCGCCGCCCGGGTTGTTTCCCACGCCTCGAGAGGGCTTTCGCCGTGGTGACGTACGCACAGCGACATGGGCTGAAGCCGCTGGGCGCGGGCATCGGGCTGCGCAGGAGCTTCTATGCGGAGCTGCCGCGCACCGGACGGACGCTCGACTGGGTGGAACTCATCCCGGAGAACTTCCTGTCGCTGGGTGGGCGCTCGCAGCGCGCGCTGGACGCATGCGCGGAGCGGTGGCCCGTGTTGCCCCACGGCGTGGGGTTGAACATCGGCGGTCCGGACGCGCTGGACGACGACTATGTCCGGGGACTGTCGGCGCTGGTGAAGCGGGTGGACGCGCCCTTCTTCTCCGACCACCTCTGCTTTTCGCGGCTGGACGGCGTGTACCTGCACGACTTGCTGCCGCTGCCGTTCAGCGAGGCCGCTGTCGACCACGTGGTGCCCCGCGTGCGCGAGGTGATGGACCGGGTGGGCCGTCCCTTCCTGCTGGAGAACCCGAGCTACTACGCGCGGATGCCCGGCGGCACGCTGCGGGAAGCGGACTTCCTCCGCCACGTCGTGGAGCAGGCGGACTGTGGGCTGCTGCTGGACGTGAACAACGTCTACGTCAACGCGCGCAACCATGGCTACGACGCGCGGGCCTTCGTGGACGCCCTGCCGCTGGAGCGCGTGGTGCAGATTCACCTGGCCGGCCACACGTGCTACCCGGACGTCATCGTCGACACGCACGGCGACCGCGTCTGCGACGACGTGTGGTCGCTCTACCGCTACGTGCTGGCGCGCACCGGCCCCGTGGCGACGCTCATCGAGTGGGACCAGGACATCCCCTCCCTGGACGCGGTGCTGGACGAGGCGGACGTGGCGCGAGCGGCGCTGCGGGAGGTCGCCGGACGATGAAGCCGTCCCTGCGCGACTTCTTCGACAGCATGGGGGACTACCTCGCCGCGCCCGGCCCGGAGTCCCTGGAGGCGCTGTACGCGAGGCACCCGGGGTGGGAGGCGCCGCGTGAGCGGGTGTCGCTCTACGGCGGCTTCGTGCTCGGCCATGTGCGCTCCGCGCTGGACAAGGTGTTTCCGCTGACGCGCCAGGCCCTGGGGCAGGAGGCCTGGGACGGACGGGTGGTGGCCTTCACGCGGACGCGGCCCGCGCGGCACCATGAGCTCAACCGCCTGTGTGAGGGCTTCCCCACGTTCCTCGCGGACGCGGCGGCCTCGCGGGGATTGGCGCCCTTCGTGCCCGCACTGGCCCGCTTCGAGTGGACCGACTTCGCGGTGTTCGCGTCCCTGGCGCCTGTTCCCGAGCGCGTGGAGCGGCTGACGGCCAACCCCACCCTGGTGGTGCTGGAGCACGACTTCCGCGTGTGTGCGTACGTGCGGGCTCGAGGCGCCGCGACGTCACCGGAGGCGGGCGCGGAGCTGGCGCTGCTGTGGCGCCACCCGGAGCAGTTGAAGACGCTCTACATGGCCGCCACGCCACCGGCGCTGCTGGTGCTGAAGATGGCGGTGGAAGGGCTGGCCCTGGCGGACGTGGTGGCGGCCACGGGCATGGCGGAAGCCGACCTGCGAGCAACAGTGACGCGCTTCGGCCGCGACGGACTGGTGCTCCTCCCGGATGACGGCGGCGGGGATTGAAGGGCCCGCGCCGTCCAGGCGCTCAGTGCCAGGGGTACGTCACCAGGCCTCGCGCCGTGCCCACGTAGCGCGGTCCTCCCGGAGCCACGAGCAGGGCGCTCACGTCCGGGTCCGGCAAGCCCTCATTCGTACCGAAGTGGGTGGCGATGTCGGCCGTCACGTCGTAGCGCACCAGCCCGTTCTTCATGCCGGCCCAGAGGATGTCCCGGGTGCGTGCGTCCACGGCCTGCCGTTCGAAGTGGAGCGTGCGAATCTCCTCGTCCTGCAGTCCCCAGGGCTCGTCGCGCAGCGAGGGAGCGGGCCGTCCCAGGGCGCTGAAGCCCTTCCTCGTGCCGGCGAACACCTGGCCCTCCGGCCCCACGGCCACGGACAGGACGTCGTCATCGGGAATGGCCGGCGGCGCGTGAAGCCGCACCGCGACTTCGGCGAGCCCGGGCTCGAAGGCTTCATCCGCCCAGATGGTGATTTCCGCCAGGCCGCCCGAGGTGGCCGCCCAGGCCGTCACGCGCTCCGGGCTGGAGTCCGGGGAGATGGCGAGCTGCCGCACGTCTTGTCCCTCCAGCAGACGGCGGCCTCCCACGGTGCCCGTGCGTCCTCCCGCGGAGGGGTCGCTCGCGCGCGTGAGGACCACGCCCCGGCGGGTGCCCAGCAGCAGCACGTCCGGGGCTTCCCATGCGGCCACCGCGGTCACCGCCGCGCCCGTGGCCCCCAGCATGGCGCCCGTGTGTCGTGTGCAGGTGCGCTGGACGCACCGGAGCACGCCGCCGCCGTCGGTGCCCACGAAGAGCACGTTGCCGCCTCCACCTTGGAACGCATGGAGTGACAGGGCCGGGGCGCCCACGTCCAGCGCCGCCGTGGAGGCACGCTCCGCATACACCCGAGGTGACGCCCCATCGGCGTAGCGAAGCCCGTCCGGGGTGAGCGCCAGGGCCACCACGGGGCGCTGCGCGCCCGGGACGTCCTCCATCAGCCGCGAGCGTCCCAGCGGCAGCACCGTGAAGGACGTCGCCGCGCGGCTCACCGCGCCGTCCTGGGCGGTGGCGACCAGCACCGTCGTGTGGCGACCGGCCAGGGGGAAGGCGAGGGTGGCGGTGGGCTGCGGCAGCGTGACAGCCGGAAGGCTCCCCGCCAGGTTGTCCAGCCACGCCAGCTCCGCGATGTGGCCCAGGGGGACCGCGGGCCTCGCGAAGCCCGTGAGGAGCACGGGTTGCCCCTCCAGACAGGGGCCTCTGCTGCAATCCAGCCCGCCTTGCAGCACGCCCTCCACCCGCACGTCGGGCGCGCCATTCACGGTGACGGCCACGGTCGCCGCGCAGGCCAGTCCCCACGGGTCCGTCGCGGTGAGCGTCAGCACGTGGTGGCCGGGCGTGGACAGCCGGACGGTGTGCGTGCTCGGCCCCTGGGCCAGGGCGCCGTCCCGCGAGGACACCCACGTGTAGCGCAGTCCCGTCCGTGCATCCTCCGCGTCCGACGCCGAACCCGTGAGCGCCCGCGGCACGCCCGCGTTCACCACCGCGTCTGGAAGCGGTGCCTGGATGGCGCAGCCCGTGGGCGGCGTGTTGACGATGGCGCGGACCGGCCGCTCCACGCAGCCGCGCAGCGCGGCGTCCTCGGGGTCCACGGCGCACGCGGACAACACCTGCGCGCCCGCCACGGACAGCACGGCGTTCACGGCTTCACCGGTGCCCAGGGGCGCGGGTGAAGCGCTGGTGCTCCAGAGGGGCTCCACCGGCTGCGCCGTCTCCGGGTCCACGCAGCGGGCCCTCAGTTGGCTGGGGACGCCCACGAGCAGGCGTGGATTCTCGGCCGAGGGGAGCTCCAGCTCGCACCGGGGCGGGAGGTTGGTGACCAGGCGCACCCGCACGCTGTCCGAGGCGGTGTTGCCGAGCCCATCCACCACCCGCGCCATCACCGTGTAGACGCCGGGCGTGGTGAAGGCGTGCGTCAGGGCCGGGCCCTGGCCCAGCGGACGCCCCGTGGGCGCCAGGCTCCACGCCACCGCGCCGTCCAGGTTGCCCGCGCCGCCCTCGGCGTGGAAGTCCTGGGCGGTGGCCGCAAGGCGGACGGAGGCGCCGTGGGGCGGGGCCTCGCCTTGCTTCACGAAGAGCTCCGCGGGCTCGGGCCGGAGGATGCGCACGCTGGGGGCGCGCGTGGCGCGGACGGTGACGCGCACGGCGGCGGTGGCGGAGACACCCGTGGCGGGGTCCACCGCCGTGCAGCGGAGGGTGTCCTCTCCGGCCACGGACAAGGTCGCCCGCACCACGTCGCCTGCGGGCAGCGGCCCGGACTGCGCGGACGTCCACTGCACCGCGCGCCCCTGGAGCCGCACGCCGCGCTCCGTCAGCGCCACGCACTCCAACTCCAGCACCTCGCCCAGGTTGAAGGCGCTGCCGGGGGCGGGACGCGCCACGGTGGCCAACGGGGCACCCCGCGCGAGCACGTTCAGGTGGAGTGACGCGCTCGCGGCCAGTCCACCGGCATCCACCACCGAGGCGGTCAGTCGCTGCTCTCCCGGCTCGCGGAAGGTGAGGGTGGCCCGTGCGCCGCGGGCGAGCTGGCCTTCGACGGAGGAGACCCACAGCACATTGGCGCCCAGCGCGGCGCCTTGCTCCAGGTCCTCGACGGTGGCCACGAACTCCGCGGCCTGGCCCACGCGCACCGGGAGCAGGTCCAGGGTGGGGGGGACTTCGAGCCGGGGTGGCGTGTTGCGCGCCGTCGAAGGAGGGCGGGGGGCTGGCTCACAGCCCCACGTCGTGACAGCGAACACGGTGACCAGGACGAGGCGGAGCCGCGAGGTGCTCTGGCGCGCCACGGTGTCACGTTCCGAGCTGGCAGACGGGGCCCGCCGATGAAGCCACGCACCGCCGGCCGCCCGGGCAGTCGCGGTCCGCCGCGCAGGGCACCGTGCAGGCTCCGTCGACGCAGCGCCCTCCGAGCAGCCCCAGCTCGTGGCAGCTCGCGTCGCCGGTGCAGGGCGCGTCCATCCGCCGCAGGGCATGACAGCCCGCGAAGTTCGCGGCATCCGGGCGGCACTGTCCGGACTGGCAGGTGAAGCCCGGCGCGCACCGCGCCGAGCAATCGTCGTCCGGCGGGGCCTGGGGCGTGGGGGGGCAGTCGTCATCATCGTCGCCGCCACACCGGGCCACGCACGCGGCGCTTCCTTCGGGCAGCACGTCGCAGTGCGTCCCCGCGGCGCATTGCCAGTCGCCCGTGCAGGGCGCGCACAGGGGGCCGGGGCCCTCGCAGCGGTTGCCCCTGCACGTCAGGCCCGCGCCGCAGTGCGAGTTGCCGAAGCACTCCAGGCACTTCTTGTTCGGCGCGCACACCAGGCCTTCCACACAGCCAACCTCCTGGCAGCCCTGTTCGAGGAGCGACTCGTCCACCTCCAGGGCGACGTTGAGCTCCTTCTTCTCGCCAGGGCCGGCGCAGTCCTCGACGTGGGTGGCCGGAAAGCCCAGGGCCGTCACCGTCACCGAGTAGCAGCCGTCCGGAAGAGGCCCCACGCGCAGCCGCCCCTGCGCGTCCAGCAGCAGCCGCTGGAAGGGCGTGCCCGCCACGGACACCTCCGCCGCCGACAGCCGGAAGCCGTTGGTCGTCTTCACGCGCAGGTCGAGGAAGCCCGCGGGCGTGGGCGCCACCGGCTGCACCTGGACAGACTGGCCTCCCAGCACCCGCACCTGGACGCGGGCGGCCTTTTCGGCCGTGGCGACGATGAAGAGCTCCGCCATCCCCGTGGGGACGTCCTCCAGGGTGAAGCGCCCGTCCGCGTCGACATGGCTGCTCACGCCCGGCTGGGCCACCAGCGACACCATGGCCACCGACGGGTCGCTCTCCGTGAGCTGCCCGTGCACGGTGCCCACCCGGAAGGGCGCGTTCTCCAGGTTGCCGCAGCCCGCGGCGCAGCAGGCCACGAGGGTGGCCACCGCGATGTGAAACGTTGAGCGCATCAGAAACGATATCCCGCGCCGGCCCAGCCACCCGTGAAACCCACGGCCTGCCCCTGCCCATCCACAACGACATACGTCAGCATGAACTGGGCCTGTGACATCAGCTCCAGCCGCTCACCCACCCGCCACACGATGCCGCCCACCACGCCGGGGCTGACGGTGAAGAACCGCTGCCCGTTGACGGCAGCCTCTACGTCAAAGGACCGCCTGAGGTACAGGCCGGCCACACGCGGCCCCGCGAACAACGTCAGCCGCTCCCAGCGCCACAGGTAGGGGAGGGCCGCGCCCGCGGAGACGGTGGTGTAGCGGAAGGGCACCTCGCTGCCCGGCGTCAGCCGCAGGGCCTGGTTGCCGGTGCTGAAGGCGACGTCGAAGAGCAGTCCAAAATCCTGGAGCGGCCGGTCCTCCAGCCGCAGTGACAGGGCGACCTCGGGGGACAGGGGCAGCAGTTCGGTGCGGCTGCGGGCATCCGCGAAGCTGAACAGGCCGCCCAGCAGCGACAGCGAGCGCCGCGGGAAGGCCTCCGCCAGCAGGCGCTCCAGGGGCAGGCGGTCCCCCAGGCCCACCTCCACGTCGCGGCGCATGAGGACGGCGTCGCCCTTGGTCAGCTCCACCGTCCGCTTGCCGGGCGTCACCGCCGCGCCGCCGGGCAGGTCCGTGCGCGCCTCGCCGTCCACCTTGAGCGTGAAGCCATCCAGGCGCGGGTTGTAGGAGAACAGCTCGGGGCGGCCCGTCCGGGTGATGCTGCCGGAGAGCACCACGGGGTCCGCGCCCACCTCCAGGATTTCCGCCGACGGCCGCTGCCGCCCCTCGGTGAAGGCGAAGGTGCGGCGGCGTGCATGGTCATGCGCCTCGGTGGCCGTGACGGCGCCGTCACCATTGCGGTCCGCCGCGCCACTCAAGCCGTCGATGAGGAAGTGGGTGTAGATGTCGTTGCGCAGGCTCTCGTCCTCGCGCGCCGTCTCGCCCCAGTCGCAGGCGGCGAACACCATGGACGCGCGCGACGACTCCTCCAGCGGCCGGGTGTAGAAGCCGGCCTTGATGCCCTCCAGCTCCGCCTTCAATTCCTTGGGCAGCAACGACTTGCCGCTGCCGCTGTGGCAGGTGGCCAGCACCAGCATGCGACGCCGGCTGGCCAGCCCGTCGAACTCCGCCTTCAGCGCGTCCATGCTCAGCGCCGTCTGGGGAATGTCCCGGTAGGCCGCGTCGCGGGTGACCAGGTATCGCCGCAGCTCGCCCTTCGCGTCGCGCGCCAGCGTGCCGTGCGCGGAGAAGTAGACGACCACCACGTCGTCGGGCCGGTTCGCCTCCTTCTTGAGCTGCCGGAGCGCCCCGAGGATGGCCTCGCGGGTCGTCTCCTCGCGGCGGGTGAGCACGCGCACCTGGTCGAATCCGCCGCGCGCGGGGTCCTTCAGCGCGGCGCCCAGGTCACGGGCGTCCTTGCCGGTGTAGCGCAGCCCCTTCCAGCGCGGGTCGTCGAACGAGGCGATGCCCACCAGCAGGGCCATGCGGCGCGGCTTGTAGGCGCTGGACAGCGACGCTTCATCGAGCTTCAGCGGCACCAGCCCGCCCTTCTCCCCGGAGGAGGAGGGCGTCGCGCACGCGGCCAGACAGGCCAGCAGGATGGGAAGGAGGCGCCTCACGTGGAACCGTTCAGGGACGATTCTGGCTGCTTCTCACGCTCACGTCGAACCGGATGATGGCCAGCGGGCCCTGGGAGCCCGCACCCCTTCGTCCCGCCAACATTTCACCGACCGCCTCGGCGTCGGGCGGCGAACCGGCGGAGCCCACCAGCCACAGCGTCACCGGGCCGGCCTCGCCCGCGAGGCTCACGCCCGCGAGCCCCTGCGGCCCCTCCAGGTCATGGGTGCCCGCGACCAGGGGGAAGTGGCCCAGCAGCTCCGGCGCCTCGCCCTGCCGTTGCTCGAAGAGCAGGGCGGTGCCCGCCTCGGTGGCGTGGTAGCGCAGGAGCAACACCTCCGAATCCTTCACCGGGCTGCCCGGGTCCAGGCGCCGCAAGCCTCCCGCGCTGTCGCGTGCCACCACCGACAGCTCCAGGGCGATGCGCGCCAGGCGCCCCTTCTCACCCGTCCAGTCCGCCGCGGTGCCTCCCTGGCTGGAGGGGGCCTCCGCGCGCATTCGGGGCAGCACCACCACCGCCAGCAGGCACGCGGCGAGCCCTCCGGCGACCATGCCCCAGCGCCCGGCCGCGGACCGATGGGCTCGCAGCGCGCGCCGCACGCGGGCCAGCCCCACTTCATCCAGGGGCGGGGCGGACGCGCCGGGCGGCGCGAGCCCCAGCAGCAGCGCGTCCACGTGTCCGTCGAGCAGGCCCGGGCCCGGGTGCGTGGCGAGGAACGCCTCGCACGTCTCGCACGGGTGCGCCAGGTGTCCGGCGAAGTACGCCACGGCCTCGGGCTCTCGGCGGGAAAGGGCGCTCAGGGCGCCGTCGTCCAGGTGTTTCATGAACACTCACTCCCACCGGCCGGCGAGCACTCGCCGCAGCAGCTCGCGCTTGATTCGAGACCGGAACCGCTCCAGCCGCATCGTCACCGCGCTTTTTCCCACGCCCAGCTTCTCCGCGATTTCCCGCGCGGACAGCTCCCCCTCCACGTAGAAGAGGTGCACCGTCCGCTTCTCCTCGCCCTCGGGCAGCTCCGCGATGAGCCGCCGCACCACCTCGATGTCACGCTCCAGTTGCAGCGCCTCGGGAAGGTGGGGGACCGTCTCTGGTTCCGGGTCCGCCACGTCCTCCTCCAGCCGCCGGGTGCTGGACTTCCGCTCCAGCCGCGTCCGGGCCCGGTTTCGGGCAATGGACAGCAGCCATGACTCGAAGGCCCCCGGCTCCTTCAGCCGGGGGAGCGCCCGGAACGCCCGGACGAAGGTCTCCTGGATGACGTCCTCCACCTCATCCGCGTCCAGCTGGGAGAAGCCGCCCACCAGCCGTGTCACCAGGGGACGCGTGCGACGGTAGAGCTCGCTGTAGGCAGACGCCTGCCCTTGCGATGCCCGCCGCACCCACTCCGTCAGTCCCTCCGACGCACCCACCTGTCCTCCAGACCCTCGTGAACGCCCACCGGCCACGGGGCCGGCCGCTGCCATGTCGTCCCCCAGCGGGCAGGCGGGCGGGCTTCTTCCCGCTGGCACTCAGGGGGGCGGTGGGGAGAAGAATGCCTCCACTGCGGTTCATCTCCCTAAAGGACACTTCCATGCGCGTCATCAACTTCAATCCTGGCCCCGCCAGCCTCCCGCTTCCGGCGCTCGAGCGTGCCCGCGACGAGCTGCTCGACTTCCAGGGGTCCGGAATGTCGGTGATGGAACACAGTCACCGGAGCCCGGAATACATGGCGGTGCACGAGTCGACGCTCGCCCTGATGGCCCGGCTCCTGGAGGTTCCCGCCACCCACCAGATTCTCTTCATGGCGGGGAGCGCCTCCCATCAGTTCGCGCAGGTGCCCATGAACTTCCTGCCGTCCGGCGCCAGCGCGGACTACCTCATGACGGGGGTGTGGAGCGAGAAGGCCTTCGACGAGGCGAAGTACTACGGCGCCCCGAGGATGGCCGCCAGCACGGTGCGGCCCGACAAGCGCTACACGCGCATTCCGCGCCAGGACGAGCTGCGGCTGGACCCGAAGGCCGCCTACGTCCACCTGACGAGCAACAACACCATCTTCGGCACGCAGTGGCACGACTTCCCGGAGGTGGGAAGCGTGCCCCTGGTGGCCGACATGAGCTCGGACTTCCTCTGGAGGAAGTTCGACGTGCGCCCCTTCCGCTTCATCTACGCCGGCGCGCAGAAGAACCTGGGCCCGTCGGGCGTGACGGTGGTGATTGCCGACAAGGACTACCTCGCCAGCGGGCGCAAGGACATCCCGAAGATCTTCCGCTACACGACGCACGCGGAGAACAACTCGCTCTACAACACGCCGCCGTCCTTCGCCGTCTACCTGATGCGCAACGTGCTGGAGTGGGTCGACTCTGTCGGCGGTCTGCCGCGGCTGGAGCAGTGGAACCGGGAAAAAGCGGCGCTGCTCTACGGGGCCGTGGACCGGCACCCGGACTTCTACCGCGCGCCGGTGGAGCGCGAGTCCCGTTCAGTGATGAACGCTGTCTTCCAGTTGCCCACGGAGGCGCTGGAGGCGGCCTTCGTCGCTGACGCGAAGCAGCAAGGAATGGTGGGCCTCAAGGGGCACCGGACGGCCGGAGGAATCCGCGTTTCCATGTACAACGCGGTGAGCGTGGAGAATGTGCGCACGCTCGTCGCCTTCATGGACCATTTCGTGAAGACGCGCGGGTAGGCTGCGTCCAATCGCACGGATTACCCACACCCGGAGGATTCATGAAAGTCACGCTGACCACCGTCGTGCTGTCCCTGATGCTCGCAGTCCCGGCCTTCGCCAAGGACGTCGCGGGGGTGAAGTACCCGGAGACGGCCACCGTCGCCGGCAAGGAGCTGAAGCTCAACGGCGTGGGCCTGCGCAGCAAGCTCGTGTTCAAGGTCTACACGGCGGGGCTCTACCTGGAGACGCCGTCCAAGGACGGCGCGGCCATCATCAGCTCGGACCAGGTGAAGCGCGTGCGCATGTACATGCTCCGGGACCTGGACAAGAAGACCATCGTCGAGGCCATTGGCGACGGCTTCAAGAAGAACGCCGGCGCCAAGCTGGCGGAGCTCCAGCCCAAGCTGGACACCTTCAACGCGGCCATCCCGGACGTGAAGAAGGGTGACGAGCTCATCCTCACCTACGTCCCCGGCCAGGGCACGCAGGTGTCCAGCAAGACGGGCAAGGAGATCTCCGTCGAGGGCAAGGACTTCTCCGACGCGCTGTTCTCCGTCTTCGTGGGCAAGAACCCGGTGGATGGCAGCCTGCGTGACGGGATGCTCGGCAAGGACTGAGTTTCATCACGCGCGCGAGTCCGAAGCGCCGCGGATGCCCCGTGTCTCCCTGGGAGGCACGGGGCATCGCTGTCTCAGGGGCCGGAGGCAATGGTTCCGGGGCCCGTGCGTACACGAAGAAGACGGCCGGCCGCTGCGCGAGGGCGGGAGGTCTGATAGCAACCGGAGGGCACGAAGGAGGTCGTCATGGGTATCTGTACGTGGTTGGTGCTGGGTGGCATCGCGGGCTGGCTGGCCAGCATCATCAAGGGCACCAACGCCCGCATGGGCATGTTCGCCAACATCGCCACCGGCATCGTCGGGGCCATGATTGGCGGCTGGGTTTTCAGTCTGATGGGCGGCACCGGCGTGACGGGCTTCAACCTCTGGTCACTGCTGGTGGCGACGGTGGGCTCCGTCATCCTCATCACCATCGTCCAAGCCATCCGGAAATGACGCCCGCCGCCCACGTGCGCGCTCAGAAGAGACTGAGCTGCGGCGTGGGCGGCGGCTTGCGCTCCGGGCGCCGGAAGGTGTCCGGAGCGTCCTCGGTGACGTAGGAGGCGCGGATGCCCACCTTGCGCGCCGACGTATGGAAGAGGCGGTGGAGGGTCTCCGCGTAGAGGCCGTCACCGCGCATGCGGTGCTTGAAGCGGCTGTCGTTGAGCGCCCCGCCGCGGGTCTCCCGGATGCGGTGGAGCACCCGCTCCGCGCGCAGGGGCAGCTTCGCGCGCAGCCGCTCCGCGAAGACGTCCTTCACCGGGCCAGGCAGCCGCACCAGCGTGTGATGCGCGCGGGTGGCGCCGGCCTCACGCGCCGCGGCCAGCACGCGGTGGATGTCCTCGTCGTTGAGGCCCGGGATGATGGGGGCCACGGACACCGCCACGTCGATGCCCGCCTCGGTGAGCCGGCGGATGGTCAGCAGCCGGCGCATGGGGGAGGCGACATAGGGCTCCATGGCCCGGGCCAGCTCCGCGTTGTGGAAGGGGAGGCTGATGCTGACCCACAGGCGCGCGTCCCGGGCCAGCCGTTGGAGGACGTCCAGGTCCCGCTCGACGAGCACGCCCTTGGTGATGATGCCCACCGGGTTGCGGTAGTCGGCGCAGACCTCCAGGCAGCCTCGCGTCAGGCGGAGGGAGGCCTCCAGCGGCTGGTAGCAGTCGGTGACGCCGCTGAAGACGACGGTTTCGCCCTTCCAGGAGGGCTTCTCGAAGGCCTCGCGGAGCAGCTCCGGCGCCCGGGGCTTCACCACCAGCTTCGTCTCGAAGTCGGTGCCCGCGCCCAGGTCCAGGTACTGGTGCGTGGGCCGCGCGTAGCAGTACGCGCAGGCATGGAGGCAGCCCCGGTACGGGTTGACGCTCCAGCTGAACCCCACGTCCGGGCTGTCGTTGTGGGACAGCACCTGCCGGCTGTGGTCCTCGAAGACCTCCAGCTTGGACGGCGGGATTTCGTCCAGGTACTCCACCGCGGTGCTCGCCCACGGGTTGGGCGGATTGTCGATGGGACGCGCCTTCATGGGCGCACCGTGGGCCTGAATGCACGTTCAGTCAAGCGCCACGCGGACGTGAAAAGGGGAACCCCCTGCAGAGGGCTCCCCCAGTGCGCCATCCGGATGGCGGGGCTACTGAGTCAGCGGGCTACCAGGTCCAGACGTAGAGCTTGTGGGTGCCAGGCGTGCCGCTCGTGTTCTTCACGTAGAGCCGCGCCCCGGGCCACGCGCAGTTGAGGTTCATGTTGCTGTGCGTTCCGCTGACGGGAATGGTGCCGGAGATGGAGTTTCCGCCGCAGTACGCGATGTACGAGGTGGGCGCCGAGCCGACGTTCTGGATGGAGAAGGGCGTCACTCCAAACAGCCACGTCGAGAAGTCGCGCGTCTGACCGGCGTCAATGAACGCGGTCTCCGCGGCCTGCGCCACATCGCCCAACTCCGGCTGCTGCATGGCCTGCTCTTCCTCCGGCGTGTACTCCCCGCCGCAGCCCACGGCGGCCAGAGACAGCAGACCCACAACTCCCAACGTATTGAACTTCTTCATGACTTCCCCCTCATTGCGAGTTGTCCCCGAATTGGAGACGTGCGCTGTGTATGAGGGTTTCTACGTATTGTAAATGGTGTGTTTTTGACACCCGGTGGGTTGGGATGGATTGTGTTGCCGGATGACGCATTGCGCTGCCCGCGTCATTCCTGGATGGCCCCTGCCCTCGGGGGGCCGGGCGCTGGGTGCTCACGGAGACAAAGGCTGTTAACGGCAGATGGAGTAGAAGTCCGTCACGGCGAACGCCGTCTGTCGCCCAGAGATGTGCGCCGTCTCGTTGCAACCGCAGGACTTGAAGCCGACCCAACGCGTGAGGCTCGCGTCCGAATAGAAGTCAATCCAATAGGATTCACTGTCGCAGAAGGGCAGCGCATCCTCGCGTGAATCGAGGACGGCGTCCTCTTCGACGCTCGCGGTTGCTCCACCGCTGTCGCCCGCGAGCGAGGCTGGGCTCGTCATGCTCGCGGGGGCGGACTGTCACGTCATCGAGGTGGGGCGTGCGCTCTCACGGGGCCGGCTTGGATGTGCTTGCCCCGCGGCTCACTCGCGCCTTTCATGATGCCCTCCAATCCTGCGATTTGAGAGTCATTGCTCACGCTGGCGCGCGGGCTTCGGCCTTCATGTCCAGGATGGATGTCGCGTGCCGTTCGTCGCGGCGGCATCTGGAGGAAATGCTGTTTAACGGCATGCGAGTTCCGGGGTGTGCATGCGTGTGTTTGAGCTGCATCTGGGGCCTCGTGTCTGGATTGGTGTGGGCGGCCTCGTTTCGTTGTCTGTTTGTCACGCTGCCATCTCCAGTACAAAACGAATGGAACAAGACAATGAATGGCAGTCGAGTGGCCCCCGGTTGGCGATGGATGTGCATGGCCTTGACGTTCGGAGTGATGGGGGCGTGCGGGCCCCGGTTGGAGGGGGAGTCCCTTGCCTCCGAGGAGGCGCAGTCGGAGGTCGAGTGGACCTCGAACGCCGTGGGTCCCCCGGATGGGAACGTCGCCACCTTCCTGGGCCTCCTGGGCGACGCGCTGTTGCTGAACATGGGCGAGGGAGAAGAAGGCACGGGGCCCCTGCGGATCTACTTCCGGGGGCTGTTGGTGGCGGTGATTGCCCAGGTGGACTTCCTCGCCGCTGACATGCGCCTCATCAGTACGGGACAGGCGAGCTCTGTGGCAATGGCCAGCTGAACGCAGGGGAGCAGTGTGATGATGGCAACGTGGCGCCGGGAGACGGCTGTGGCGCGAGCTATGTCTGTACCCCGGGACTGCTACCCCTCGGCCGACTGCGGTGACGGGGTCTGCGCTCCCTTCGAGGAGCTCACCTGCCCCCGGGATTGCTGAGCGGGTGGACGCTGCTCAGTCTTCGCCCCGTAGCTCGGGGGACTGCTCCTTCTGTACGCGAGCATCCACCGAGCGCGGGGGGGATTGAGGCTATGCTGTCGCATCATGATCTGCCAAGTCTGTGCCCGGCTCCGCGACGTGGCCTCGGGTGCCATGTGTCAGGACTGCGGTTCCCCTCTCGTGCCCGCCACCGCGCCGCAGCTCGACGCGCTCGTGAGGGAGACCCTGCGGCGGCACATCGAAGGCTGGCAGGCCAGCGCCGTCATTGATGGCGTCACCGCGGCCCGGCTCGCCGAGTCCCTGGCGCCTGCCGCGAACGACCTTCACGCCGGGACACCGGTGGTGGCGGCAGTCGAACACGCTCCCGCTGACGACCTCCCAGCGCCGGTGGCCGTTCCTCCCGTTGACGCGGCGACGCGCGCGGAGGCCTGGGCCGACAGGGTCGCGAGCTCGCTTCGAAACGCGGGAGGCTCGCGGCTGTGGGGCTGGGGCGCGGCGCTCGCGCGCTCGCTGGATGAAGCCGCGAAGGAGGAGCGGGCGCGGAAGGCGCGTAAGCGCCGGGGGCACCCGCATGACCCGGAGGCGGGGGCGGATGACCTGGGGGCCGCGCTGGACTCCGGGCAGACGTTCTTCACCCGGGATGCGTCGGGTCCGCTCAGCGGGGGACTTGAAGCCGTCGTGGCGCTCGATGCACAGCCGGAGAGCACGCCCCGGTTCCAGGAGTTCATCTGGTGGTTCCTCGGCGCGATGCTCGTGCTGGGCGGCTCGCTCATGGGCGTGCGCGAGGCCTGGCGCGCGCTGGGTGGGGTTCCGCGCCAGCTCCTCGTCACGGGCGCGCTGTGGGGCTATCACGCGGGCTTCATCGGGCTGGGGGTGTTCCTGTCCCGGCGCTCCATGCCCGTCGGCCGGGTCCTCGCGGGCATCGGACTCGCGCTGCTCCCTGTCTCCTTCATCGCGCTGTCGTCGCTGTTCGCGCTGTCAC
The DNA here is from genome assembly GCF_030168875.1 of Myxococcus sp. SDU36. Lineage (NCBI taxonomy): Bacteria > Pseudomonadati > Myxococcota > Myxococcia > Myxococcales > Myxococcaceae > Myxococcus > Myxococcus sp. SDU36. Next base: position 3,684,856 of record NZ_CP077414.1, on the reverse strand, counting down.
CCGGGTTCGGCTCCGCGGTGGCGCTCGGTGTCGCCGCGCTGGGCCTGGTGCCGCTGCGGTCGGCGGGACGGCTGCTGCATGGCACGCCGGTGACGTCCCTGGCGGTGGCGCTCCTGCCCTCGCTGCTCGCCGGGCTGCCGCTGATGGCGCTGGAAGACGCGCCCTGGCTGCGCGCGCTGTGTGCTTGCGTGGGCGTGGTGGCCCTGGGGACCACGGCCTGGCGCGCACGCGGGCCGACGTCGGGAAACACGGCGCTCGTCGGCGCGAGCGCCGCGCTCTATGGCGCGCTGTGGCTCGCCGTCTTCGGCGTGGCGAGCGCACCGTCGGGCTTCGACGCCTTGGAGCCGGGCAGCGCCCTGTTCGCGGGCTTCACGCTGTGGGCGCAGGCGCTGGCCACCGTCATCGCCGTGGCCGCGACCACGGACGCCGCGCGCGAGTCCCACCCACGCGTGAGCCCGGTGCTGGAAGTGGTCGCCTTCGCGGTGCTCGCCAGCGGCGCGCTCGCGGGGGCGCTGGGCGCGTTCGCCGTCCAGCCGGGAGGTGACCTCCAGGTCGACTTCGCCTCGGCGCTCGCGCCTCTCCTCGCGGCGGGGGTCTTCTTCCTGCTGGAGCCCCGGCGGCGGGCCCTGGTGCACCTCCTGGTGATGTCGACGCTGCTCGCCGGAGCCCTGTTCGCGCGCACACTGGCGCCCGCGGACCCGGGCGGGTGGGTGTTCGGCGGCACAGTGGCGGCCGCGGGCTTGATGCTGCTGGCGCGGTGGAGCGCCTTCCCGGGGCTGCGCATCCGCCTGCTCGCCTGGACCGTCCTCGGAGCGCTGGTGGCGATGCCCCTGGTGACTCAGGTGGGCCGCTCCGACTCGCCGTGGGTCCGGGTGATGACGGGGCTCGTCATCGCCGGGGCCGCGCACGTCGCCGGCGGCTGGCGCTGGCGGGGCCTGCACTACCTGGGCGGAGCGGGGCTGCTCTTCGGTGTGCTCGCCTGCGCTCAGGGGACTCCGGGCCTGGAGGGGAGCTGGGGCCGCCTGGCCGTCTTCGCGCTCGTGAGCGGGCTCTACGGTGCCGTGGGGCTCGTCCAGGCCGCCTGGGCCCGGCGGAGCTCGCGGCAAGACGGACTGCTGCCCCTGGATGACCTCTCCCTCGGCCTGGCCGCGGCGGGAGTCCTGCTAGCCGTGGACGCCACCCCGGTGGCTCCGGACGTGCTGGCGTCCGCCTCGGGGCTGCCTGGCGGCGTGCTCGCCGCGCTGCCCACGGCCGTCATCACGGCCTGGCTGCTGCTGCGTGTCCGGCGGGACGGAAGCCGGCTCGTCGGGGGCCTCGCGGCCTCGGGATTCGCGCTCGCGGTGTCCCAGGTGGCGGGCACCGTCTCCGACTTCGCGTCCGCCCGAGCCGCCCTCGTCGCCGCGTCCCTGGCGCTAGGCTTCGCGGCCTTCGCGGCGCTTCGCGGCCGCACGCCCGTCCCCACTGACGCGACGGGCGCCGCTCCCAGCCCCTGGAGCAGGCGGGTGCTCGACCTCTTCCGGCTCCCGTTCGGGGCGCGAGGGCTGCCGCTCTTCACGGATGGCTTCGCCACGGTGGCGCTGGTGCAGGTCTTCGTCGCCACGCTCACGCTGGCTGCCTGGCTGTCCAGGCCCACGGACGCCGAGCGCGCCACGTGCCTGCTCGCGGCCGGTCTGCTCCTCCTGGTCGCGCTCGTGGCCTTCGTGTCGCGCGGCTTCGAGGCCTGGCACCTGCGCGGCTCGGTGGTGACGCTCGCGTCGCTGGGCGGGCTCATCGCGCTCACCGCCCTGGTCAACCGCGCGGGTCGACCGTCGCCGCCGGACGTCGCCGCCCTGCGGACCTCGCTCGTCGGCGTCGCGCTCTGGGGCGTCGCGTTGGCGACACGGCGCTTGGGTCCTTGGGTCGCCAGGCTCCTGGAGAAGCCTCGTCACGGCACGCTCTACCACTGGGTTCCCCATGTGGGCGTGGCGGTGCTGGCCTGTGTGCTCCTGAAAGGCGCGCTCCTCGTCGGCCTGCCCCGTCCGTCCCGTGCGCTGGCCCTCATTCCGCCCCTGATGTTGCTGGGGCCCGCGGTGCTGATGTTGCTGCTCTCGGTGTCCGCGCGCTCGGTGCGGCTCGCGAGCGTGGGGCTTTGGCTCGGCCTGCCCGGCGCGGCGCTCTGGGCCGCGAGGCAGTCGCTGCTCGGGCCCAGGCTCACGCTGGCGGAGGCGTCCGAAGGCATGTGGGTGCGCATCGGCGCCGAGTCCCTCCACTGGCTGGACAAGGCCGCGTGGCTCGCGCCCGGAGACACGGTGTTCCTGCTGTGGCAGCGGGCTTTCGCGGGCATCGCCGCCGCGGGGCTCGTCTACGCCGTGGCCTCGCTCCGGGGGCTGCCCGAGCCCTTCCAGCACCTGTTGCGGCGCTATTCGGTCCTCAGCGTGGGCGTGGTCTTCCTCGCGGCCCTCTTCCAGCCCGGGCTCACGGCGGCGGGCCTGGTCTGCATCACCGGCCTGGTGCTGTTCCTCGGAGGGGCCAGGGCGCAGGGCCGCGGTGTGCTTGGCGCGAGCATCCTCCTGCTGGTCCACGCGCTGGCGCACCGCGTGGACATCTTCGAGGTGTGGCCCGGCCCGGTGCTCGCGCTGGTGGGGCTGGCGGTGGTGACGCTGGGGCCGTGGCTGGTCCGGCGCAGGGGCCTGTCCGAGAGCGCCGCTCGCATGCGCATCCACCAGGCCATGGCCATCTACCTGCTGGCCGCGCTCGTGTACGCGCTGGCGACGAATGGCACGTCGTCGTCGACGCTCGCCGCGCTCAACCTCCTGGCGGAGATGCTGCTGAGCCTGGGCGGGGGCTGGATGACCTTCCCCGCGCTGCCCGTGACGCTGGCGCTCGTCGCCGCGTCGGTGCTCGTGGCGGCGTTCCAGTGGAAGGGCACGCTCGCCTCGCTCGTCGCGACGTTGGGGGCCTGGGTGGTGGGCGGCACCTTTGTCGCCTCGCTCATGGCCGTCCTCTCGATTCGCGCGGGCCGCGTCGGTCCGACGCTGCCTTATGGCCAGCTCTTCATCGTCCATGGCGCGGCCCTGTCCCTGGTCGCCTCGGTGGGCGTGCTGGCCCTCCATGCCGCCCAGGAGTGGGTGCGGAGGCGCCGGCCGGACGTCGCGGGCGGCCTGGCGTGGGGACGTGACACCGGGCTCGTGGTGAGCGGGCTGATGCTCGCGGCCCTGGCGGTGGGGGGCGTGGCCTCCGACAGCGCCCTCCCGCTGGCCGCCGCCTCCATCGGCACGCTGGTGTTGGTGGCGCTGCACTGCGCCTGGAGCCAGCACACCGGCCGGCACGTCTACTTCGTGCAGACCGCGGTGGTCGGGGTCTACGCCCTGGTGCGCAGTCTGTATGCACCGGGCCTGCGCGCCGAGCACGACGCGCTCTTCGCGCTGGCCCTGGGCTTCATCCTGGTGGGCGTGACGGTGCTGGCCCGGCGGGCAGGCGTGCAGCCCGTGGAGGCGGCGACCCGGCGCTTCGCGGCGCTGCTGCCCATGGGGATGGCGCTGGTGCTGCCAGGCGAGGCGACGCAGGAGGCGGCACTGCTCGCGGGTGGCTCCGGCCTCCTGTACGCGACGCTGGGCGCGGTGGAGCGCAGCCGGCTGTTCGGTGCGTTCGCCGCGGCCGCGTGCAACTTCGCGCTGCTCATCTCCGCGCTGGCGTTTGGGTTGGAGGGCCTGGAAATCTACCTGGCGCCCATGGGGCTGCTGTTGTTGATGCTGGGCCAGCTCTTCGCGGAGAGCCTGCCGCACGCCGCGCGCAACACGGTGCGCATCCTCGGGGGCTTGTTGCTGTACGTGCCCGCGGCCGCGCGCATGGCGGTCCAGGTGGGCCAGTCTCCCGACGGCATGTATGCGCTCGTCTTTGGCGGGGTGTGCCTGCTCGGCGTCGTGGCGGGCATGGTGTTCCAGATTCGCGCCTACCTGGCGTTGGGGGCCCTGTTCCTCACGCTGGACGTCGCGGCCACGCTGCTCGACGCCGGGCTGAAGGACCACCGCATCGGCTTCGTGGTGATGACGCTTGCTGGCCTCACGCTCATTGGCGGTCGTGTCCTGACGACGTTGAAGCGCCAGGAGTGGGAGCTGCTCGTGCATCGGGTTCGCGTCCAGCTTCGCGGCTGGGATTGAGCGCCCGCGCTCCCGCTCGCACGCTCTCCGCTCCCAAGAACCGAGAAGGCTGAGGCGTGCTGGGACGAAGGTCTCAGCCTTCGTGTCCAGGGTGGGTGTCACCTGGCGTTCGTCGCGGCGCTACCTGGCGGAAAGGCTGTCCAATGGCACACGCGCCGGGGAGCGGAATGCGTGTGTATAAAGCCGGGGCGGGCCTTCGTGCGTTCATTGTCTTGGCGGTCATCCGGTGTGGTTGTCTTCACGCCGGGCCGCCAACCCCAAGTCCAAGTGGAATGGAGCAAGACAATGAAGATCCGTCGAGTGACTCCCCTGTGGCGATGGCTGAGCGCGGCGCTGGCGTTCGGAATGATGGGTGCGTGTGGTCCTGAGCTGGAGCAGGAGTCCCTTGTCTCCGAAGAGGTGCCGGTGGACGCCGAGGTGGGCGCGGACTCCGTGTCCGCGATGGCGGGAGACCGGTACGCCGACGCCGTGGTCCAGCGCGGTGTCTTCGCCGTGCTCAATCCGAACAACGCCGTGGGCGCGCCAGATGGGAACGCCGCCACCTTCCTGGGCCTCCTGGGAGGCTCCCTGTTGCTGGACATGGGCCTGGGCGAGGAGGGCACGGGGCCGCTGCGCATCTACTATCAGGGACTCTCGCTGGCGGTGATTGCCCAGGTGGAGTTCCTTCGCGCGGACATGAGCATCATCAGCACGGGGCAGGCGAATCTGCTGGACCTGGGGTTGGGGACGCACTCCACGCTGGTGCCTTTCAGCAGCGCCACGGCGTACCGCTACGTGCGGCTGCGGGGCGGGCTGGCCTCGCTGTACGGCCTGGACGCCGTGGAGGACACGGGCGGCGGCGCGGGCGCCACCTGCGGCGATGGCCGGGTGGGCGCCTCGGAGCAGTGTGACGACGGCAACCGGGTGCCGGGGGATGGCTGTAGCAGCGCCTGCAACGTGGAGCCGGGCTACACCTGTCAGGGCACTCAGCCCAGCGTCTGCCATGACGTCAATGAATGCATGAACGGCACCGCGCAGTGCTCGGTGAATGCGTTCTGCACGAACACGCCGGGCAGCTATACCTGCACGTGCAGGCCTGGCTACTCGGGCAATGGCTGGACGTGTCAGGATATTGATGAGTGCGCGAACGGGACGGCCGCGTGCAATCCCAGCCAGGTGTGCGTCAACACGCCGGGTGGCTATGACTGCGTGAGTGGCTCCTGCCCGGCTCCCTGGGTGGAGTGTGGCGCGCAGTGCGTGGATGTGTCGTCGGACATGAACAACTGCGGCGCCTGCGGCGTTGTCTGTCCAGCGGCGAAGACCTGCTCGTCGGGGGTCTGCGTCCTGGGGTAGCCTGAGCCTCCGCTTCCCCGTGTCGGGTAGACGAACACGGTGCCGCCCTCAAGCTCGTTCGAGTTGGTGACGCGCGGCTTGGGCACGGTGATGAACAGCCGTTGCTCGGTGCCAGGGACCTCCCAGACCGCGCCCAGCGGGAGGTCGCTGGCGCTGTCGCGCCCTGGCATCCGGACTCCCGTGGTCCGCACAGCATCACCACAGTCATTGACAGCTTTTGCATGCGCCTCCATCGCGCAGCCCGCGGCTGCGCACTGCGCAGGGTTTCACGCGATTTTCTGGAGGTGTGAAACCCTGGGTGCGTCGCTTTTTTACGCGCCGCATGGGTGGCCTGACGCACCCCGGTGCCTGCCCGCTGTGGTGGACTGGGACCTCAACGGAGTCCTTGTCTGTCGTAGGCTCTGCGTTGATGCCAAGCATACCCTCCACGCTCGAGCCTGGACTCTACGAGACGCTCCTCAGCCTGTCCCTGCACGACCAGCTCGAGGTTTCGAGGCGCGAGGGCTGGTGGCTCGACGTCCAGAAGTGCGACGCGGCCCTGCTGCCCGAGGTGCTCGCCCGTCACGTCTACGCGATGGCGCGCCGCGCGCTGGCCTCGGTGCCCGCGGACGAGGCGCAGGTCGAGAAGCAGGTGCGTCTCGCCAATGACCTCATCTCGTTGTTGAGCAAGGCGGGGAATGACGACACCGTCCTCATGACGGACCAGGTGCACGAGGAGGCGCACCTGCTGCGCGAGGCGCGACGGGGCGGGAGCGCCCTCACGGCGCGGAGTCCAACGCTCCGGCCGCACCTCTCCCTCTCGGAGAGCGGGCTGCTGGTGAATGGCCGGCGCGACTATCAGGTGGGGCCCGAGCTCGCGCGGGAAATCGAGAGCGCCGACCGCATCGACCTCCTGTGCGCCTTCGTCCGCTTCGCGGGCCTGCGCCTGGTTCGCAAGCAGCTTGAGGACTTCGTGCGCCGCGGCGGCCGGCTGCGAGTCATCACCACCGTGTACACGGGCTCCACTGAACGTCGCGCGCTCGATGACTTGGTGAAGCTGGGTGCCGACGTGAAGGTCTCTTTCGAGACCGACCAGACCCGCCTCCACGCCAAGGCCTGGCTCTTCCACCGCAAGACGGGCCTGCACACCGCCTACATCGGTTCATCCAACCTGACGCACAGCGCGCTGGTGGACGGCCTGGAGTGGAACGTGCGGGTGAGTCAGGCGGACAACGCCGGCATCCTGGAACGGGTTGGCGCGACGTTCGAGCAGTACTGGAGCGAGCCGGAGTTCGTCTCGTACGACCCCGAGCGTGATGGCGAGCGGCTCTCCACGGCCCTCGCCCGGGAGCGGGGCGGCTCCGGGGCGTCCTCGCTCGAGCGCCTCGTGGCGCTCAACATCGAGTTCGAACCCAAGCCGCACCAGCGGCAGATGCTCGAAGCGCTGGAGGCGGAGCGCCAGCACGGGCACCGGAAGAACCTCGTCGTCGCCGCGACGGGCACCGGGAAGACCTGGGTGGCTGCCTTTGACTACCGGCGGCTGCGCGCCCAAGGGCATGAACGGCTCCTGTTCGTCGCGCACCGGGATGAAATCCTCCTGCAGAGCCAGCAGGTCTTCCAGTTGGTGCTGCGGGACGCCGCGTTCGGCGAGCGGCTCGTCGCGGGCGAGCGCCCGGCCCACGGGGGCCACCATGTCTTCGCCTCCGTGCAGTCCCTCCAGCGGCAGCTCGAGACGCTGGCACCGGACGCGTATGATGTCGTGGTGGTGGACGAGTTCCACCATGCCGAGGCGCCCACGTACCGCAAGCTGCTGGAGCGCCTGACACCGCGCATCCTGCTCGGCCTCACCGCGACTCCGGACCGGGGAGACGGTCAGTCCGTGCTGGGCTGGTTTGACGGCCGCATCGCCTGCGACGTCCGCCTCTGGCAGGCCCTTGAGCAGGGGCTGCTCTGTCCCTTCCAGTACTTCGGCGTGCACGACGGCACCGACCTCTCCTCGGTGACGTTCAAACGGGGCATGTACGCGAGGGGCGAGCTCGATGCCCTGTACACCGGCGATGACCTCCGGGCCCGGCGCATTCTTCAGGCCGTGGAGGAATACGTCCACGTCCCGCGGGCCATGCGCGCCCTGGGATTCTGCGTCGGCGTCACGCACGCGGAGGTCATGGCCCACCACTTCAACGCCGCGGGACTCAAGGCCGCGGCCCTGCATTCCGGCTCGCCGGACGCAGAGCGCCGAGAGGCCGTGGCTCGGCTGCGGCGCGGCGAGCTCCAGGCCCTCTTCACCGTGGACCTCTTCAACGAGGGCGTGGACATCCCGGAGGTCGACACGCTCCTCCTTCTCCGGCCCACGGAGAGCGCCACCATCTTCCTCCAGCAGTTGGGCCGCGGGCTGCGCTGGTCCCATGGCTCGGGCAAGAGCGTCCTCACGGTGCTCGACTTCATCGGTCAGGCGCACAAGCGCTACCGCTTCGACGTGCGCTACCGGGCCATCGTCGGCGGGACGCGGCGGCAGTTGGAGGCCGAGCTGGAGCACGACTTCCCACGTCTGCCGCCTGGCTGTGCCATCCGCTTGGACAGGATTGCCCGCGAGCATGTCCTGCAGAACGTCAAGGCGGCCGTCTCCCAGGCGCGGCGCATGCTGCTCGAGGAGCTCAAGTCGCTGCCGCCCGAGACGCGCCTCCAGGCCTTCCTGGAAGCCACCGGCCATGAGCTGGAGGAGGTTTACGGCAGGCCCTCGGAGCGCAGCGCCTTCACGGCGTTGCGCCGCGAAGCCGGCCATGAGCAGCGCCCCGCGGGGCCGCACGAGGCCACGCTCTCCAAGGCCCTGGCGCGCATGCTTCATGTGGGAGACGAAGAACGGCTGAGGCAGTGGCGTGCCTGGGTGACCTTGCCAGCACCGCCGCCCCCGGCGCCGCCCGGCAGTCGGGAGCAGCGTCTCCAATGGATGCTCTTTGCCGCCCTGGGCTTCCGGAGCCGCGCGGTGGCGGAGTGGCCTCAAGCGATGTCCGAGCTGTGGTCCTGCGCGGCCCTGCGCGAGGAGCTGCTGGAGTTGCTGGAGCTGCTCGAGGACCGGAGCCGCAGGGTGCACACGCCGCTGGACCCCGTCGGGGCCGCGCCCCTCGCGTGCCATGCGACCTATGGCCTCTACGAGATCATCGCCGCCTACGGGATGCTGGGGACGAAGGGGAGCCTGCGGGAAGTGCGAGAGGGCGTCCTGTGGGTGGACGCGCACAAGACGAACCTGCTCTTCGTCACCCTCGACAAGTCGGACGCGGACTTCAAGCCCACCACCCGCTACGCGGACTATGCCGTGTCGCCCAGCTTGTTCCATTGGGAGTCGCAGAACGCCACGTCGTCCGCTTCGCCCACGGGCCGGCGGTACGTGGAGCACGCCCAGCGAGGGACGCGCGTCATCCTCTTCGTGCGCGAGCGGAGGAAGGACGACCGCGGCGAGTCACTGCCCTACCTGTGTCTGGGACAGGTCCGCTACGTGAGCCACGAAGCCGAGCGGCCCATGCGCATCCTCTGGACGCTGGAGCGGCCCATGCCGGCGGACTTCTTCCAGGCCACGAAGGTGGCCGCCGGATAGGCCGCGCAGGTGCGGGCGCCGGGTGAAGCAACCGGCCGCTCAGCGCTTCTTCGCGGCCTCGTCAATCACCTCTTGCTTGGAGAGGGGCTTGAGCGAGCCGTCCGGCAGCCCCTGGAAGTAGTCGAACGCGTGAATGGTGCCCTTGACCAGGTACTCAAGGTCCCGCGCCGAGTTCACCATCGCGCGCTCACGGAACGTGTACGCGGGCTTCTCGGGGTCCACGCCGACCAGGGGCATGATGGCGCGCTCCTCGGCGGTGGGCTTCCAGAGCGGCTGCGGACGTGGCTCGGAGCGCAGCACGGCGGTTTCGTCGAAGCCGGGCCTGGTGCTCGTCCGGAGGTCCCGCTGGATGTCGAACTGGTCGAGCACCACGCCGCTCTTGGGGTCCTTCGCGGGGTTGGTGACGATGAGGTCCTTGCCGTAGAGCGGGTTGTCGACCCGGGGCCCCGTGGCCTTGCCGTCCACGCCCACCGGCGGACCGCTGAAGGACGTATACGGCGTCTTCGCCTTGACGGACTTCTCGCCATCGACGTGGTCGGATGCGCTGATGGTGGGGCTGTCGCCCGCGGGCTGGAGCTTGCCCTGCTTGTCGATGGCGGACTTCGGGGTCCCATACCCCGGCTGGACGGCGTCGAACGCGAAGTTCTCACGGCGCGACAGCGGAACATCCAGCTTGATACGAGGCATGGACGCGTTGTTGCCGCCATCGCGACGGTCCATGGCGTCCATGATGTCGCTCATCAGGTCCAGGCTGTTGTTCCGCGCCCGCGTCTCGCTGGCAATCTGGGACGGGCTCGGGGCCTTGGTGGAGTGATGGGCGACCTGCTGCAACACCCGGGTCGGTGCCCCGTGGCCGCCGGAGCGGGACACTCCTCGCGCGCCCTGCTTCAACAACGTCGTCGTCGCCTTCGTGATGGTACCCATGATGTAGACCCCCCCAGGTCTGGAGCATGAGGTGTGTTCCTTCATGCTTTTGTAGGAATTGTCCTTCATCTGGGCGCGGAGTTGCGTGGGGGAGGGCGATTCTGGCGCGGGCCCGCGTCACGTACGGGCAGCGCCTACTGGAGTGGAGCGAGTCACCACGCGATGGTTGGCCCTTGAAGTCGAAGAAGCCTCCGGAGTCTTCAATCCCCAATCGGGAGATCGCGGCGAGCAGCCCCGCCACCGAAGAGTCCACGGACGTGGGGGCGTCACTGCCGCCCATGGCCGTCTGCACCCAGCCAGGACTGAGGGCGAAGGCGAGTACTGCGTCCTCCTTCAGGTCGTTCCCCAGCGAGCGCTTGGCCATGTTCAGCGCCGCCTTGGACATGCGGTAGCCGTAGGCGCCACCCAACTGTTGTCCGCGATGGAGCCGAGGTTCGAGCTGAGGTTGGCCACCTTCGCGCCGCCCGCCGCGCGCAACTGCGCCAGCAGGGCCACCGTCACGCGCAACGCCGCCACCGCGTTCACCTGGAAGGCGCGGGTGAGGTCGTCGCCGTCCCGGTCGGAGAGGGCGTCCGGGCGGCTGCGCACGCCGGCGTTGTTGATGAGCAGGTGCACGGGGCCGGGGAGCCCCATCCCGAAGGCACGCACGCTCGACGGATTCGCGACGTCGAGCGTGTGGACATGGAGTCTCCCGACAGCGTTCCGGATGAGCGCGGTGAGTTCCGCTGCCTGCGCGGGAGCGCGCCCGCCAGCGTGCACCACGTCACCGCGGGACAGGCAATGACGCACCAACTCAAGGCCGATGCCACGGTTGGCACCGGTAATGACGACGTTCATGGAGGGCTCGAACACTCTCAGGATGTGTGCTTCGCACTCTCTCCCGGTTCGGGGCGCGGTCCCAGCACGGGGGGCTCTGCCGCCATCCTCGCCGCCTTGGGCTCATGCTCCGCGAAGCAGTCGAGCTTCCGCGTCCCGGCCAGCCGCGCGTTCGGTGAGCACGCAGGCCCGCCGAGTTTCCTCCTGGCCACGCTGGCTACACTCCGCCCCGGGGGGGAGGCACGCAGGTTTCTCAACCGTCTCGTCGCGAGTGCACGGCGCGAGAGGGTGCTCATGGCGGAGGGGACGCGAGCGCCGGTGGGCCAGGGGACTCTGTGGTCCGGGAGGGCGACTGCGTGTCCTCCATCGCCGAGGCGGCCGGGCTCCACTGGCGCACGTTGTGGGCGCATCCCGACAGCCAGGCGCCAAGGGCCGCCCGTGGCAGTCCGCACGTCCTGCTCGTGGGTGACCGCATCACCATTCCTCCGAAGCAGACCCGCACCGTTTCTGTCGGCACGGGAGCCACCCAACGCTTCCGGGTGAAGGGACGGCGCGAGCAGTGTCGGCTTCGGCTGCTGGATGAGGACCGGCCTCGCGTGGGCGTGGACTATCGCCTCGTGGTGGACGGCGAGGCGCGCTACGGCACCACGGACGGGGGCGGCTGGCTCGAGCACTGGGTGTCACCTGGCGCGCGCGAGGCCCGGCTCTCAGTGGAAGAGGGTGAGGACTATGTCGTGGACATGGGCGCGCTGCAGCCCGCGTCCACCGAGGCGGGGGCGCGCTCACGGCGCTCTCCGCCGCGCCCCTGGCCGCGGTCATGGGCAACCAGACTGCCTATGCCTGCCCCACGTGTGCCAACGCCATCAACTTCAATGTATGAACTCGCCGACGCTCGTTCAAGAAAGCCATCCTGCCCGCAGATGCCATTGTGCGAGCCCATTTATACGGGGAATCCATAATTTGCTTTAGTTCTTGATATTCATTCAAAGCGGGTTGTGGCGGAAATGAGCTGGATGAAGGGTCGGTTTGGTGACCTCGTGAACTCAGTGATGGGGCGGTCCAGACACCTCTGCCGCGGCGAGATGATGACGGAGAAGCATCCCGCGGCGAAGTGCGCCGTGGACTGGAAGTGAACACCGGCGTCTGGGTTTGACACGCGCTGGCAAGCCTTGGTCGGATCGGCAAGGGCTTGCAGAAATGTCATCTCATTTTTGGAGAAAGGTGCTTTAATTTCCTTACTCGCCTTCCGTTCCTGACGGAATTCGGGTGCAAGGAATTGTCCTTCCGCCTATCTCCTACTCGCGATGGCCCCTGCTCCGGGGCGGAGGTGGTTCCCTGCTCACGACTCAGGCAAGGACCCCTCCCAGATGCAAAGACAAAGAAAGACTCAGTGGGCGCTGCTGTGCTTTGTCGCCGTGGCGCTGTCCTCCTCGTGGGGGTGCGGAGCCTCCGTGGAGGAGCCGGCGGACATGGGCTCCGTCCAGTTCGCGGGCTCCATTCTTCAGGCACTCGCGGGGGACGATGTGACCCGGGTCACCGTCACCCTGAGCGCCACGGGAGTCCCGTCGGCCACGACGACGCTGGCCCTGGCGAACGGAGCCTGGAGTGGCTCGCTTTATCAGGTGCCCGCGGGCACCAACCGCACCTTCACCGCGGAGGCCTTCAACGCCGAGGGCGCGCTGCGCTACCGGGGGCAGGCCACGGGCGTCACCATCACCGCGGGCGAGGTCGCGGTGGTGGCCATCACCCTGCAGTCTCTCGACACGACGCCGCCCTTCGACAACACCGTGCCTTGCATCGACTCGCTGGTGGCGGCGGCCAGCACGGTGCTCCCGGGCGGGAGTATCACCCTGCGGGCCACGGCGCACGACCCGGACGTGAGCGACACCTTTACCTATTCGTGGTCGGCGGCGAGCGGCACCTTCAACTCCACGGGGACGGCGACCACGACTTGGACGGCGCCGCAGACGTCGGGCGCATATGTCCTCACGCTGACGGTGACGGATTCTCGCGGGGCCTCGGCCAGTATCAACCTCACTGTCAACGTCGTCTCGACGGACGGCGGCACGGCGGGCAGCGCCAGCGTCACCGTGTCCTTCAACACGTCGCCGTCCGTGCGGGGAATCACCCTCTCCCGTTCTCCGGTGCCGGTGGGCCAGAGCACCACCGTGACGGTGGACGCCGTGGACGGCGACGGTGACGCGCTCTCCTACCAGTGGACGGCGGCCTGCGCGGGCACGTGGACGGCGGCTGACACGGCCAGCGCGACGTTCACTCCGACCGCCGTGCCTTCCGGAGACTCGTGTGGGAACTGTCCACTCACCGTCGCGGTGACGGACCCGAACGGCGGCCGGGGTCAGGGCATGCTGCGCGTCTGCGTGGGACCGGGCACGGGGGCAAGCATTCCGCCGCGCATCGTCCTGACGAACCAGTCCGCGACATCGGTGGCCGGCGGTGGCAGCGCCACGCTTCGCGTGATTGCCGAGGATGGCGATGGCAGCGCGCTCACCTTCGGCTGGACGGCGAGCACCGGCACGGTGGGGACGCCGACGAACGGCTTCACCTCCAGCGAGGTCCGCTGGACAGCTCCGATGTGCGTGCCCGCGGGTGCCGCGCCGACCATCACCGCCACCGTGACCAACGCCAGGGGATTCTCCGCGTCGCACACCTTTAGCGTCAGCGTCCTCAATGGCACGGACTGCGGCAGCGGCGCCTCCGCGCGGTGGGAGACCACCGGCAGCATGGTTACGCCCCGCTATGCGGCCCCCGGAGTCCTCCTCGACTCCGGCAAGGTGCTGGTCGTGGGCGGCTACAACACGAACCCCCTGGCCTCGGCTGAACTCTATGACCCGGCCACGGGTGCCTGGAGCGCGGCAGGCAACATGGGCTCCGCGCGCGGGAGCCACACGCTGACGCGCCTGCCCTCCGGCAGGGTCATGGCCATTGGCGGCTCCATCGACCAGGCGGGCAACCAGTCGGTCCGGAACGTCGACATCTATGACCCCGCGACGAACACCTGGAGTGCCGCCACGCCTCTGACCTTTGCGCGCGCGAGGCACACGGCCACCTTGCTGCCCTCGGGCAAGGTACTGGTCATCGGAGGCGCCGCCAGCGCGGTCAACAGCATCCCCGAGGTCTATGACCCGGCAACGAATACCTGGGTGCCCATCGCAAGCATGGCCGCCACGTCGCGCGCCTCACATTCCGCGGTCCTCTTGCCCTCCGGGAAGCTCCTGGTCGCGGGCGGTAGCTCCGCCGCCGAGCTGTATGACCTCGCGACGGATACGTGGGCGCCCGCGACGGGGGCGAGCGGAACGAGTTGGAGTCAGGGCCATCTGCTGCCCTCGGGGCGGGTCCTCTTGCTCGCTGGCGTCAATTTCGCGTTGTACGACCCGGCGCTCAACCTCCAGGCGAGCGCGGGCACGCTGACCCACGCCAGGAACAATCCGACGCACGTGATGCTGGCCTCGGGCCGGCTGCTGGTCACCGGTGGCTCGCAGGCCATCAGCGCCATCACCGAGCTCTACGACCCTGCCACGGCCTCCGTCTCTTTCAGCGTGAGCATGCCCTCGGGCCGCCAGGGCCCCACGGGTGTCCTGCTCCCCTCTGGCAAGGTGCTCGTTGCCGCAGGCCACTGGGACGGCTCGTACCTCAACACCGCGGTCCTCTACTCACCGTGACGCCCGGCCCCGTCGCTCACGTATGTTCGTGACGAAATGAAGAGGCCCCGCGCGCGTCCTTGCGCGGGGCCTCGGGCTCTTGTGGTATCCCACCAAAACGTCGGCAATGGCCAAGCAGGGCCTGCCACCCGAGCAACAGGAGGCGTTGCGCGAGCAACTCCGTGGCCTGAGGCGATTCAGCAGCATGGACACCATTCTGGGCGCGGGACTGGCGGCAGCGCAGGCGCTGGTCCTCGCGGGCCAGGACGTCGTCGTGCTCGAGGCGCGCTCTCGGCCCTGCGGCCCTTCCACCTTCGGGGACGTCGCATCCTGGCCCCGCCGGTGATGATACGGACCTCCTGCGGGGAGTGAGGGAGGATGAGCCGCAGCTCGGCCTCGCAGGCCTCTATCGGAGGTACGTGGCGCCCCTCGTGGAGGCTGTCGGCGACCCCTTCCATGCGTCCTGGCCCGCTCCAGGCGCGACCCACCTCGATGGCTTGACGCTGCGTGAGGCCCTCGCGGAGCGGGGCGCTTCTCCAGCGGCCATCGACGCGGTGAGCCTGGGGCGGTTTGACCTCGTGGGTGATGGCATCGACGCGAGCTCGGCGCTTGGCGTCCTTCCGGCTCCCCGTCGCCCTGGCGGGGGCACTCGGTGGGAGGATTCAGTTCGGATGGGCAGCGAAGCGCATCGAGCAAGAACAGGGGATTGTCCGCGTGTATTGCAGTGGCAGCGCGGGAGCGCACAGGACGTTCACGGCGGAGCGGCTCGTGTGCGCCATCCGGTTCTCGGTCCTTCGTGACGTGGAGCTCGTCCCCGCCTTCTCGGCGGAGAAGCTGCGGGCGATTCGCGAGCTCGAGCATACGTCCGTCGTGCGCACCTTCATCCAATACCGGCGCCGCCCCTGGACGGAGTGGGGGTGGTCGACGGACCTCCCCATCATGCATGTCCTGGACGCCGCACCGACACAACCTCAGGCGTCAGGCATCCTCGAAGCGTATCGCGTGGGCCCGTGCGCCCGCGCGGCGAGCCCTCTCTCCGAGGAGGAGCGCATCGCCAGGACTGTTCGCGGGCTGAGCCAGTTCGCGCCAGAGGTGTCCTCCGAAGCGCAGCGCGGCACCTCCTACGCATGGGGCCTGGACCCTTGGGCTCGGGGCGCCTTTGCGTGGTTCCGGCCGAAGCAACTCACGCAGTGGGGGCGCCTGCTCGCGACGCGCGAAGGCCGGGTCCACTTCGCCGGAGACCAGACCTCTCCCATGCCCGGCTGGATGGAGGGGTCGCTCTTGTCAGGCCAACGCGCCGCCCGTGAAATCCTGTCAGGAGCCAGCGGGGGGGCATGGCGGAGGGGCCTGCGCGGCGCTTGAGCCGGACCGCGGAAGCGCCTTGCGAGAGCCCGTGCGGGCTGCTTCCTGGCTTTGGGGCCGTTGAAAGGGAAGGCGGCCTCCACCTGCTCCGCTGCTTCCTGTGCCGCACGGTGTCTTGAGGCGCGGTATAGGACGTCATGCGCATCGCCGTGACAGGTTCACACCGGGTGGGCAAGTCGACGCTGATTGACTTGCTCGGGGAACGACTCGAGGGGTACCGGCTCGCCGAAGAGCCGTACTTCCTCCTCGAAGAGTTGGGCTACGAGTTCGCGTCGCCTCCCTCCTTGGAGGACTTCCTCGAACAGCTCCGATTCTCGGTGGAGTTGCTCGAAGGCGAGAAGCGCTCACGAAACATCCTGTTTGACCGTTGCCCACTCGACTTCCTGGGATACCTCCAGACGCATGAGGACGCGGATTCGTTCGACCTGGAGGCGTGGCTTCCCCAGGTGCGCTCCGCCGTTCAGACGCTCGAGCTCATCGTCTTCGTGCCGATTGAGGAACACGATTTCATCCGGCTCCCGGCGAGCGCAGACCGCGAGTCGAGAGCCGCGGTGGACGATGCGCTCGCCCGGATACTGCTCGATGACCCATTTGAGTTGGGCGTGGAGGTTCTCCCCATCCAAGGCACTAGGGCTGCGCGAGTCACCCAAGTCATCGAGCGGCTGGCGCGCGGATAGCGCCGTCTGCCGCCAAGGTCGAAGGGTCGAAGTCGAAATGCGATGCCAGCGAACGCAGGTAGTCCGCTGCATCGAAGGCTTCGCCGACTGAGCGAACGCCCGCGTGCGCGCCACCGGCCAGGATACGCTCAACGGCTTCGACCACCAGCGGAGCGGTGAACGCGTAGATGTCGCGCCCGCTGGCTGTGACGCGGCGTTCCTCTGCACCCCGGCGGGCACGCACCTCCACCAGGAACCGCTGCGCGGAGCGCCCGGACGCATCGGTCGCCACAGGCGGTGGTGTGGAAGGATTGCTCAAGTCGTCCAGTGGCCTGGTGTTGAGCCACGTCCGCACTTGCATCGCTCGCAGGTGCCGGTGGATGAGGACCATTTCGGAGAAAGGCACCTCGGCCATCTCCTGCCTGCCGAAGGGGGCGGGGAAGTGCCACTCGGAGGGCCCCGCGGCGCCCTTGGGTGCGAGCTTGCCTGCCTCGATGACCACGCGCGGCACGGTGTTACGGCGGCCCGTGTTCCGCGTGCCTGGTGTTGGCCACCAGGCATCCAACGCGATGCCGATGCTCACCGCATCTGCCTCCGCCCATCCCGCGGTTGCCACGGTGGCAAGCAGGTCGGCGAAGCCGCCGTAGAAGCCGACCGCGGGCAGGACGAGTATTCCCGCGTCCTCCGCGGCAACGGAGAACCGCTCGAACAGCGCCTGCGCGCTGGCCTGCTCCGCGCTCACATCGAGGTAGTGGACCCTGGCGCGCAGCGCCGCCGCCACCAGGGCCTCCGCGGTGTCGAGGAACGGCCCGGCGCAGTTGACGATGACCTCCACTCCCACGAG
The DNA here is from genome assembly GCF_030168875.1 of Myxococcus sp. SDU36. Taxonomy (NCBI): domain Bacteria; kingdom Pseudomonadati; phylum Myxococcota; class Myxococcia; order Myxococcales; family Myxococcaceae; genus Myxococcus; species Myxococcus sp. SDU36. The sequence continues at coordinate 3,667,553 of NZ_CP077414.1, read as the reverse complement.
CGCCCGCCCAAGCGCGTCGGAGTCCTCGAGACAGGCGGCGCGAAGCTCGACCTCCGTCTGCTCGAACGCAGCGGAAAGCCGTGCGAAGTCCCTGCCCATGGCCACGACCCGATGGCCGCGCCGCAGCAGCTCGGCAACGACGAAGCGGCCCGTGTGGCCATTGGCCCCGAAGACAGCGACGACATGCCTTTTCCCTGGGGAAGGATTGGAAGCGGTCAGGGGGTTCTCCTCTTGCCGTGACGAAACAGACCTGTCTGTTCGTTGCGTGGCGGGGACCCTACATACGGGTCTGTATCGCGTCAACGGCGGTGTACGATGATGCGGGGACAAGGAGTAGCCATGGCGACGACCCGAGCCCGAACCAAAGCCCCTCCACCGGAAGCGCTCGCGGAGGTGAGGGAGCGCATCCTCGCGACCGCCTCCGAGCTCTTCTACCGCCAGGGCGTACGCGCGGTGGGCGTTGACCTCGTCGTGGAGAAAGCGGGCGTGGCCAAGACCAGCCTGTACCGTTACTTCGGGACCAAGGACGACCTGATCGCCGCGTTCCTCCAGCGGGAGGACGAGGACTTCTGGGGCGGCTGGGACCGCGTGGCGCAGGCGAACGCCGACGCGCCGCTGGCGGAGCTGGAGGCTCACCTCAAGTGGATCGCCGAACGTGTCGCTCGGCCGAACTACCGCGGCTGCCCGCAACTGAACGTCGCCGCGGAGTTCCCCGACGCAGACCACCCGGCACGCCGCGTGGCGACAGCGCACAAGCAGGAGCTGCGGCGGCGCTTGAAGCGTCTTGCCGAGCGCCTCGGAGCCGGGCGCCCCGATGAACTCGCCGGACAGTTGGCCCTCCTCATCAACGGGGCGTTCGTGAGCTCGCAGACCCTCCTCGCCAGGGAGGCACTGCCGCTGCTGCGAAACGCCGCGCTCGCGCTCATCGAAGCCGCGCGCAAGGGGTAGGGGACGGCCCCGAGTCCATCGCAGGCGCGAGCGTGCTCGCGAGTCGACGGGCGGAGGCGCTCAATCCCGTACAGGACGGCGCCTCCGTGGGTTTGCGTCCGTTCGGAGGACTAAAGACAGAGCAGCTCGACCGACTGGATTCGCACCGCGCCATCGACGTTCGAATCGTTTGTCTGGTCGCCGATGGCGATGGTGCCGGTCGTCGTGAAGTTGCTCCGCGTGAGCTTCGCGACACCGTCGATGCTCACCGTCGCCACCTTCGCCGCATCCACCGCGAGCTCGTAGACATGATACGCGCCGTCCGTCACGGAGAACGCCGCGGACTGCGTGTCATCCGCCCAGCCGATCGCCGCGCTGTCGAGGTAGATCATCTGCGAACGATCCGTGGCGTTGCCGAACGGCATCGTGAAGCTCCCCAGGATGGCCGCTCCGCTGTCGAGCGAGTTGTGGGGGTTCACCGATTCGACCTGCATCGTCACCTGGAGCTTGAACGGCTTCGTTCCATCGAGCGCGTTCGCCCGCGCGATGAGCAGTTGGCCGCTCGTCCGCGCGCCGCTGTCCGTCGACGTCGCGAGGCGAACGAAGTCCTCGCCGTACGTGAGCGTGTTCGGCGTCTGCGCGACTGTCGTCCAGCCTTGCTCCGTGAGATCCTCGCCGCCGCGCAGCAGCGGAATGCTGGCGCGCGCCGTCCAGCTCGCCGTCGACGCCGCCGGCTGGCACGTTTCGCAGGGGTTCTCCGGGTTCACCGCCCCCTCGGCGTAGAGGATGCCAGCAATGAAGCACTTCGGGCCGCACAGGCCGTCCGAGCAAACCTGTCCCGGGCTGCATTGCGTCCCGTCCGCGCGCTGCGTCCACGTGGTCGCGGACGTTTCCGGCGCGCACTGCTCGCACGCATTCGCCGCGTTCACTGTCCCGGAGGAGACCTGCTGGTCGCCAATCTGACAGACCGCGATGCAGACGCCACCCTCACAGGCCTCCGTGGTCGCGCAGGCCTGGTTGCAGCCGCCGCAGTGCGCCGGGTCGGTCTCGATGCGCGTACAGGTGCCGTCGCACAGCTCGAAGCCGGCGCTGTCGCACTGCTCGGGCACGGACGCGTCGGGTGGACCTTCGGGAGGGGGAGAATCCTTGCCGCAAGCAGCGACGAAGCCGAGCACGACGATGCAGGAGAGCGCGATAGCGCGAAGGGAGGTCATGGTGCCCTCCACGTTACGCGCCCCCACTGTCCCGGCAATGGCGATGCGCTGGCTCCCCAGCGAGGCGGTGGTTTCCCCACGCGACGGGCGTGCGTGGACGTGCTACCCCAGGGCCATGTCTCGCGCTCCCCGAACCGACGCCTCACCCGAGGGGCCGTCCGCCTCCGTCTCTCAGTCCGAGCTGTCGCCGGGCTCCGCCTTCACCTGGCACTCCGAGAGCGCGGTGCCCGCGCCTGCTCGGCTGTCTCCCGTGAATGACCGCCTCAGCGCGGATACGGCGCTCAAGCGGGTGCGCCGAGGCGAGTTCCTGCTGTACTCCGGTGACTTCCACAACGCGAAGCAGCTCCTCGGCGCGCTGAGCCGGCGGCTCCCGCAGCCCGCGAAGGCGCGCTCGCCGCTGGAGGCCTTCCGTGCCGAGCGCAAGGCACGGCAGCTCGAACACGAGACGCTGTCGCGCATCGTCGTGTCCCTCGACCGCGACTACCGGTTAGGGCTCGCGCGGGCGCCGGACACTTCGCTGACCTGCCTGCAGGTGTGGGGGGCTCCCACGACGGACACCACCGTGGTCCCGCTCAAGCAGCTCCTGGGCATGCTCGGGGCGGCGGAGTGGCGTCGCAAGGGGCTCGCCGTTCCAGGCCTCACAGGGCTGCTTCACCCGCACTACGGCGTCTACCTTCCGACCCGCACGGACTATGTGGAGCTCCTGCTCTCCCTCACGGAGGTGAAGGGCAAGCGCGTGTTTGACATTGGCACTGGCACCGGCGTGCTCTCGTTCATCCTCCTCCAGCGGGGCGCGGCGTCCGTGCAGGCGACGGATTGTGATTCGCGCGCCGTGGCCTGTTCCCGGGAGAACGCGGAGCAACTCGGGCTCGGCAAGCGCTTCCAGGTGGCGGAGGCCGACCTGTTCCCGAAGGGCACGGCGGACCTCGTGGTGTGCAACCCACCCTGGATTCCCGAGCCGCCCAAGAACCGGGTGGACCGCGCGGTGTTCGACGAGGACAGCCAGTTCCTGCGGCGCTTCCTCGAAGGCCTCTCCGCCTCGCTGGCGCCTGGCGGTGTGGGCCTGCTGCTCCTCTCGGACCTCGCGGTGCTGCTCGGCCTGCGCTCACCCGGGTGGCTCGAAGCGGAATTCGAACGGTGCGGCCTGGCGGTGGAGTGGGCCCGGTCGACCCCGGCGCGGCACTCGAAAGCGAAGGACACGTCGGACCCGCTGCACATGGCGCGCTCTCGCGAGCGGACCACGCTCTACTGCTTGAAGCCGACAAGCGGGGGATGAGCGTGGAGCCCGCCAATGCCGAGCACTTCGTGGCCTTCGGCGCGTGGGAGAAGAGCCTGGACGGTGCGCCTACTTGCTGTCGAGGGTGAAGACGCCGTCCCAATCTTCGGGAGGGGGCGCCGCGAGCAGGGCCTCGCACCTCGCGGCGAACCGTCCCGAAGGCACGTCCTCCGGCGAGGCGAGGAACGCGGCTCGGGCCTCGGCGAAGCGGCGGGCCCGGTAGAGCGCGAGCCCCTCGGCGAAGCGCGCCAGGTGCGGTGGAGGCGGCGTGCCCGCCGGGCCTACCAGCTCGAAGACGCGTACCGACTGCTGCTTGCCCTTGACGCGCAGCAGGTCCAGCTCTCGCGCCAGCACCACGCCCCGGGCGGCGGAGAGGGTCTCCTCGGCCACCAGCGTGCGGGTGCCGTAGACCTTGGCCGCGCCCTCCAGGCGCGAGGCCAGGTTCACCGTGTCGCCGATGACGGTGTAGTCCTGGGCCGCGCTGGAGCCGATGTTGCCGGCCACGCCCTGCCCGGTGTTGATGCCGATGCGGCAGTCCAGCGGGGGCAGCCCTCGCGCAGTGAATCCGGGGGCGAGCCGCTCCACCGCCGCCACCAGATCCAGCGCGGTGAGGCACGCGCGCGCCGCATGGTCCTCCTGCGGCAGCGGCGCGTTCCAGAAGCACATGATGGCGTCGCCGATGAACTTGTCGAGCGTCGCGCCGTGCTTCGTCAGCACGCCGGTGGCCTGCTCGAAGTAGGTGTTGAGGACGGCGACGAGGTCCTCCGGGCTCATCTGCTCGCCCATGGAGGTGAAGCCCACCAGGTCGCTGAAGAGCACGGTGAGCATCTTCCGCTCGCCGCCCGGAGCGGCCTTCTCCGGGTGCTTGAGGAGCTCGTCCACCACCTGGGGGGCGAGGTAGCGCTTGAAGAGGCCCTTTATCTGGTCCCGCTGTCGCAGGCCGATGACCATCTCGTTGAAGGACTGCGCCACCCGGCCCACCTCGTCCGAGCCGCGCACGGGCACCTCGACGGTGAGGTCCCCCAGGCGCACGCGGCCGGCCGCGGCCTCCAGTTGCACCAGCGGCGCGGCCATGCTCCGCGCCATGAAGACGGCCGCCGCCAGCGCGAGCAGCGCCACGCCCACGGCGGTGGGGATGAGCCAGCGCTGGAAGCGCTGGAGGATGGGGTTGATCTCCGCGTCGAAGTCGCGCAGCACGAACACCTGGCCGATGCGGGTCCCATCCACGCCGCTCAGCTCACCCCCGCGCGCGAGGTAGTGCGTGCCTTCGATGTACACGTCGTGGGCCTGTCCGGACCGCACACCGTCGCCGTCGAAGAGCGAGCCCACGGGAAGCTGCGCGGCCAGGGCCCCGTCCTCCGTGCGCACGACGAAGCGGGCGCGGGTGTCTCCCAGGTGGGGCCCGGGGGCCCGGGGCGCCAGGGGTTCTTCCAGGAGCACGTCCCGCACCCACTGTCCGGACAGCACCACGCCCACCTGGTCCCGCCGCGAGCCGTAGGCGGGCTGCGCATGGACGAGCAGGAGGTCCCCTTCCCGGAGCGCCTCGGGAGGAACGAAGACGAAGGGCAGGGCGCGCAGCTGCGCGGGAGACCAGAGCGCGGAGGTGGGACCGCGCTGGAGCGACGTGGCGAGCAGGGGGAGGTCGACCGGGCCTTCGCTCAGTTGCTCCGGTGCGGCGCGCGTGTAGACGAGCCGCCCGCTGGCGTTGAAGAAGGCCCAGGGCAGCGGGCCGTCGCGGCTCCAGCCGAAGGCCTCGGTGTCCGCCGAGTCGATGACCTCGCGGGCGCTGATGATGCCGTCCGTCTCCGAGCTCGCGTCGCCCAGCCCCGCCTCGGCGTCGACGGAGTTCACCGACAGCGACATCTCCTTGAAGGAGCGGTCCAGCGTGCGCGCCTCGGCCACGTCGCGGATGCGCTCCTGGCTGGCGCGGGCGAGCTGCTCGAAGGCCTCCAGCGTCCGCTCCAAATCACTGGCGATCTTCTCCTTCGCCGCCGCCTCCACGGCGAGGTTGGTGAGCAGCAGCGCGGTGACGAGCGCCGCGCCCGCGAGCGCCATGAAGGCGAGGATGAGCTTCTTGGTGAGCGTCACGGGAGGCGCTCAGCGGTCCTTCTCGGAGTAGTCGGGCCGGGGGGTGTACTTCTTGCCACGCTTGTCCAGGTGGGTGTCATCGGGGCGGGTCTCCACGAGCGTCAGCGTGGCCGTGCTGGCGCGGCCCGCCTCCACGACGACCTCCTCGCGGGCGATGTCGCTCTTCTCGTCCCGCCGGTGCACCGCGAAGATGGGGTAGCGCCCGGGCGGCACGCCGCGCAGCACGAAGCGCCCGTCCCTGTCCGTCACCGCGAAGGCGCGGTTGGGGACCACCACCAGCGTGGCCACCATCTGCTCGTGGATGTCGCAGTAGACGTCGATGATGCCCGTCTTCTTGAACGTCTCCACGTACTTCTCGCCGGGCCGGTTCTTGCCCGCGTCGAACTTGCGGGCCACCGAGCGCGAGAAGACGTTGTGCAGCACCACGTCCTTGTTCAGGAACTCCACCTTCTGCCCGGCGACGACGGGCAGCACGCCTGGGGTGAACGCCTTGTTGGCCTGGCTCATCACGGCCACCTCGGCGGGAGGCTCCTCCGTGTAGCCGGTGAGGTAGACGACGATGCCGGAGCGGTCCGCCTTCGGCCGCGGCTCGCCGTCCGCGCCGATGACGGAGACGCGCACCTCGCCCTGGACGCTGCCCGGCTCCGCCGACGCGAGCGGCGCGGCCAGCAGGAGCGCCAGCAGCAGGGACTTCAGAGCGCGACTGCCCATATGAGCCTCGGCATGAAGCGGGGGGTTTCGGGGGCCACGGCCGTCAGGCCAATCAGGGCGCCGGCCGTTATCCACATCCGGCCGAACGTCCACGCCACGCTCGGCCCGACGAAGAGGTGCGGATCCTGGTTCGCGTCCTTCAGTCCGAACTCCCCGAAGGACTCGAGCGACACCTGCAGCTCGTCTTCGATGACGGGGTAGGCCACGCCGACGGAGTACGTCCCGAGGATGCGGACCGGCCCCGCGTCGCCGCGCAGCGAGGGGAAGCCCACCTGCGCGCCCAGGTCGACCGTCGTCCGGAGGCCGCTGTCCCACTGGTACGAGCCGACGAGGTCCACGTCCACGCGCGAGGGCTCCGGCGTGTTGATGGCCTGGTGCCACACCGCGCGCACGAGCGGCTGGAAGGCGCCGTCATCCCCCCGGGGGAAGAGCCGGTAGCGGAAGTCCGCCTCGAAGGACTCGAGCTGGGTGTCGGTCTGGTTGGCGCGCACCTGGAAGGGAATCGCGAGCTCCAGGTGCTGGCTCAGCCCGATGACGGGCCCCCACCATATCCAGTACACCGAGGGCCGGTCGGGGGCGCTGGGCGCGCGGCTGCGGGCCCACAGCCACTGCTCGAGCTCGACGTCCCCCTTGGGGACGATTTCGGTGTCAAAGGTCCAGATGAAGGGGCGACGCCCCGCCTGCGCGGGAGCGGCCCACGTCAGCCCCGCGATGCATGCCACCACTGTCACCCAGTGGGCTGTGCGCATTCGGCCTCCCCACCCCCGGCTCGGGGGTGCCTGTGCGGTTGACTATCGCACCTTTCTGATCGTGAACAGCGGCAGGAAGACGTGGACCAGCGGGCCGATGCCGACGGCATAGAGCACCGTGCCCAGGCCGACCGAACCGCCCAGCGCCCAACCGACGGCGACGACGGTCAGTTCGATGGCGGTCCTCACCCATTTCACCGGCCAGCCGGTGCGCGCCACGATACCGGTCATCAGGCCGTCGCGCGGACCGGGACCCAGCCCCACGCCGATATAGGCGCCGCTGGCCACGCCGTTCAGCACGATGCCCGAACCCAGAAACACGGCCCGGATCGGCAGGCCCAGGTTCGCCGGGAGCCACTCCATGCTGAAACCCGCGACCGTGCCGATGACCAGCACATTGGCCACGGTGCCGATTCCCGGCTTCTGGCGCAGGGGAATCCACAGCAGCAGCACGGCCATGCCAATCAGATTGACCACCAGGCCGAAGCCGATTCCGGTCGGAGCCGCGAGGCGCTCGAACACGCCCTGGTTCAAGACGTCCCACGGATCCAGCCCCAGCTCGGCGCGGACGATGAGCGCAATGGACAGTCCGTAGAGGACGAGGCCGAAGAACAACTGGAGCAGGCGACGGGTCATCCCGTCGATTTGCGCCAAACTGGCCGCTTGAAAAAGGGCCAGTCATGCCATTCTGGCTTCATGCCGCGCCGCTCCATCGGCACCGTCTCCCTGATGCGTCATCTCGGCGCCTGGCGCACGCCGGGGGCGGGCGCCGCTTATCGGCAACTGGCCGGGGCGGTCCGGCTCCTGATTTTGGACGGGAGACTGCCGCTGGCGGCCCGGCTGCCGGGCGAGCGGGAAATGGCGCAGGCGCTGGGTTTGAGCCGTACGACGGTGTCGGCGGCCTATGGGCGACTGCGGGATGACGGCTTTCTGACGGGCGGTCAGGGCGCGGCGGCGCGCACCAGCCTGCCGGCCGGACCGGGGCCGCGCAGGGCGTCAGAGGTCGAACCGGCGGCGGCGGGAATGATTGACCTGACCGCCGCCGTGCTGCCGGCCGATCCCAATGTCCACGCCGCCTATGTCCGTGCCCTGGAGCGGCTGCCGGCGAGTCTGCCCGGCCACGGCTACGAGGCGGCCGGTCTGGAAGAAGTGCGCGAGGCGGTGGCGGCGGGCTACCGGCGGCGGGGGCTGCCGACCTCGCCGGGGCAGATCCTGATCACCCACGGCGCCCACAACGGGCTCGTCCACCTGTTGCGGCTGACGGTGCGCCCCGGCGCTCCGGTGGTGTTTGACCACCCCACCTATCCGCAGGCCATCGACGCCATCCTGGCGGCGGGCGGTCGCCCCGTGCCGGTCGCCCTGCCGGACGGCGACGAGGCGGAGGGCTGGGACCTGGAGGGCCTTGCCTCGGCCTGTCGAGGCAGCGCCGCCGCCATGGCCTATCTGGTGCTGGACCACCACAACCCGACGGGACGGATGATGCGCGCGCCCGACCGCGCCCGGCTGCTGGCGGCGTTGAAGGGCTGCGAAACCCTGCTGGTTCTGGACGAGACCCTGGTCGAGCTGACGCTGAGCGGTCCGACCGCGCTGAGCGCCTCGGCCGTGGACGCGCCGCGCATCGTGCGGCTGGGGTCGATGTCCAAGAGTGTGTGGGGCGGGCTCCGCATCGGCTGGATCCGCGCCGACCGGGCGGTGATCCAGCGGCTGGCCCAGAGCCGGGCCAGCTTCGACCTGGGGGCGCCGATCCTGGAGCAACTGGCGGCGGTCGAGCTCTTGAATGACGGCGGCGCGGCCCTGGCGGCGCGCCGGCCGTTGCTGCGCGCGCGGCGGGATCATCTGCGGGCGCGCCTGGCGGAGCGTCTGCCGGACTGGTGTTGTCACTGCCCAGCCGGCGGCTTGTCGATTTGGGCGCGACTGCCAGCGCCGATCAGCTCCGCCCTGACAGTCCACGCGGCCGAGCAGGGGCTGCGTCTGGCCGCGGGGCCCCGTTTCGGCGTGGACGGCGCCTTCGAACGCCGCCTGCGCCTGCCCTACACCCTGCCGGAGGCCGACCTGGACGAGGCGGTCGAACGGCTGGTTCGCGCCGCGAAGACGGTCGGTCGAACGGCGAAGCCCGCTGTCTCGGCGCGGGGGGGGCCGGTCGCCGTCTACTGACCGCCCACGCTTTTCGCATTTGATGTCGTTGCTGCAAGGCTTCCCGAAGCCCCGGAAACACGAAGGCCGGTAGTCCCGAGTTTCCTCAAGAACTACCGGCCTTTATGAGTGAGCGGCGGAAGGGATTCGAACCCTCGACCCCGAGCTTGGGAAGCGCGGCCTCGACCCGTCCAGGCGTTACCAGCCATTCACAAGCCCTCAGAATCCTTGGGGATTCGGGGCAGGGGGCCGTCCAACCGTCCCAGCCGGTAGCAGGGAATCGCAAGGAGTTTGCTGCACCCGTGCTGCAAGGTCCGGGGCCCGCGCGGCTCCGTGGGCTGCCGAGCGGGGCGGAGCGCCTGCTCACCGTGCGGGAGGTGGCGGAGCGGTTGGCCATCTGCACCGCCACCGTCTACCGGCTGTGCGAGCGGGGCGAACTGGCTCACGTCCGGGTCAGCAACGCCATCCGCGTCCGACCAGCGGACGTGGACGCCTTCATTGCCCGAGGTCAAGGCTGACCTAGCGGTTCCCGGTTCCCGGCCCTATGGCGGGAACCGGAATCAGTCCGCCTGAGACCATGTTCAGTGGACCTATGCACTGGTGCTGGGGAGGATGGAGGAATGCGCTCTTTCCCCTTCTTGGTCTTGTTGGTGGCTGGTGCTGCGGCTGCGCTTCCGCCAAATGAGGGGGGGGAACTCGCGTACGTGTCGGCACTGCTCTATTCACCAGACTCAGTCGACGCGATGTCGATGGAGTGTCGGCCTACTGCCGCAGCACAGAACTCGCTCAGTGAGGTCGACTGCGTCTTCTCCCACTTGCTGGTGACAAAGGCGGCTCCCCCAACGCCCCACGAGACCGCAGCAGGGGCGGCCGAACTCCGCAAGCGCTATGCTGGAGATGAAGGGGTCAGGAAGGCACATGCGCATTGCCGCAGCGGGCTGGCGTACCTCAATGAGGTGCAAACCATCACAAAAGAGCCATCCAAGCTAGCATACCTCAGGCAAGAGCAGGCCGCGCTCAGACGAGTGTGCGAGTGCAGTTCCTCCGATTGCGTTGTCTCGGCGATGCGCGAAGTGCTCATTGAGCCGAGAAGCGCTTGTTCGGTCACCCACACGCGGTTTGAGCGCACGCTCAAGCGGAAAGCAAAGAACAGATGGGTGAGCGTCTCCGGGCCCGAGGGTCTGTGCGGCGTTGTGCTGACGCTCGTCCTTACATATGACCTCAGGGAAGAGGACTGGACGTACACCCAAACACGCGTTGTCACGGCTGAAGACGCGACGTGCCAAAAGTTGGCGTCCAAGATCACGGCGCACTCTCACCACCGCTACTTGCGGAGTGCACTGATGAACTGCGAGACCATCAAAACGCTGTTGCCATAGAGACTCCTACGGCGCACTTGCTGGAGCCCAGGCCGGAGCAGCACCGCGTTTCTTTAAGGCTGGGGGCGCGCGTCGTTCCAATCCCCTGGCGCAGAGACGTATCTGCTCGCCGTGCCCCGTCTGAGAAAGGAGAGGGAGCGGCCTGCCGAGTTGGAGAAGGATACGCGGACAGACGCCGCGTCAGAGTCCTGCGCTCCCTGTCCCCACGCTGAGTGGTGTTGCCGCGCACGTTAGGGCCCGCTCAGAAATTACTTTGCCGATTTCTGCACCTGGAGGCCGATTTCCGGGGGTGGGAACGCCTCTCAGGGCTAAGCAAATTGTGAGCGGGCCCTTATTTGATGCTCGGGTGAACCGCCTGGTTGATGGCCTCGGAACTACGGTTCCCCAGTCGCGTCAAGGCCTTGGCCGCCTCCGGCGGTGCCCTTCGGGCAGCCCTGACTCGACCGGAGAACCGCAGGATGGGAGCAATCAGTTCCGCTTCTCGCGGAAACTGCTGTCGCGTCAAGGAGTTGGGTCCCATCACGAGCGTGACCTCTGGTGGTCCGGCTCCGTGATGGCATTTTCGCAGCCTCCACTTGGGATTCCATCATCCAGTCGGTGCGAGAACTGGCCGGTCTCCCTCAACCACCGTGCTCAGCAACACTAAGGGTGTTGGCGTACGTGAAGGGAGCAGGCTGGGTGAGCGCGATTGTGGAGCACCTGGGGTTGCCCACGGCGAGTGCGCACCTGGCCCCTGCGCGAGGGCCGCCCCAGAGCGCGTGGTGGGGGTGAACGCATGCCAGCCGTAGCCAAGGCGCGCCAGTCAGCGGCCGAGCCCTCTCGGGAGCACGGCGTTGGCAGGGGTGTGCCTGAAGGGGGCTGCATGGTCGATCCACCGGAAAGGCGCATCGGCTTGGGGGCCCCCTCCAGCAGCCCGCTTCCCCCGCAGTGCCCCGGGCCGATCCCCGCAACAGTGCACTCATCCTTCCTATTGGCATGGTGGGCTTGCCCCGATTTCGTGGACAGTTTCGTTAAGCTGCCGCACTTGGGGTTGAGGCGTTCCGCTCGTACTCCTCGGGGCTGACATAACCGAGCGAGGAATGCCTGCGGCGGCGGTTGTACCACGCCTCAATGTACTCAAACAGCGCCCGTCTGGCTTCTTCGTGCGTCTGGAAGTTGCGCTCGTAGACGAGTTCCATCTTCAGCGAGGAGAAGAAGCTCTCCACCACCGCGTTGTCCCAGCAGTTGCCCTTGCGCGACATGCTGCAGTCGATTTCCTGCTTCTCCAGCAGCTTGCGGTAGTCGTCGCTCGCGTACTGGCTGCCGCGGTCCGAGTGGTGGAGGTCCGGCGCGGGGCGGTTGAGAAGGGCCATGGTGAGCGCGGACAGCACCAGGTGGCGGTCGATGGTGTCGCTCATCGCCCAGCCCACCACCTTGCGGCTGAAGAGGTCCAGCACGACGGCCAGGTACAGCCACCCTCTGCCGTCCAGATGTAAGTGATGTCGCCGGCCCACTTGCTGTTGGGCTTCTGGGGGGAGAAGTCGCGCTCAAGCACGTTGGGCGCCACCGGGTAGCTGTGCGCCGAGTCCGTCGTCTTGACGAAGCGGCGGCGAGCGCGGGCCCGTAACCCCCTCTGCCGCATCAGTCGAGCCACGCGCTTGCGGCTGACGCGGTAGCCTCGGGCCTTCAGTTCCTGGAATACGCGCGGACTGCCGTACCAACGTCGGCTCTCCGCGTGGACGGCAGCGACCACTTCGGTCAGCTCCTGTCCTTCGTCTTGCGCGCGGACTGCGGCCGGTGGGCCCAGGCGTAGTAGCCGCTGCGGGACACCTCCAACTGCTCACACATGAAGGCAATCGGGAAGTGGGCCTTCTGCGCGTGGATGAACGCGAACTTCACGTCGTCTCCTTCGCGAAGAAGGCCGCCGCTTTTTTTAACAGCTCTCGCTCCATTCTCAGCTGGCGGTTCTCCGCTCGCAGCCGCGCAAGCTCCTCCCTCTCTTCTTGGCGCAGGGCCCCCGGCTTGCCCTCACCGCGAGCCTCTTTCGCCCGCTCCACCCACGTACGCAGGGCGGACTCCGTGAGGTCCAAATCTCGGGCCACCTCCGGAATGCCCTTGCCCTCGTCCAGCACCAATTTCACCGCGCCGTCCTTGAACTCGCGTGTGAACTCCCGGCGCTGCCTCCGGCTCTTCTTCTGCTTCGCGTCACTCACCGACATTGGACACCCTTTCCACCACATCTCGGGTGTCCACGGAATCGGGGCAGGCTCATTGGCTCCTTCCGATTGGCATTGCCGTTGGCAAGGGGATTCGGCGCCGCGTCACGCCTTCGCGTCTTCTCGCGCCTGCGTGTAGCTGGCCATCAGGGTGGCCGTGGTGATTCGGCGGGACTCGTCCGGCCCGCGCGCGAGCGTGAGGTGGTGGACTCTTCCCTTGCCGGGCACATCGACGCCCTTGAAGTCGATGTCCGTCACCGTCCAGGGACCGCCCGCGGGAGCGGAATTCTCGACCCATCGGGACCCGACGTACAGCTGCGCGGCTTCGTTGAGTGAACTCATGCCCGGGACTCTACCCGTCCCTGTCTTTCGGGGAACGCCGCTCCTTTCGCCCTGCCCTTAGTCCAGGTCGCGCGTGAGGCTGATGACTCCTGTACGGTGGGCGTGCTCGGCCTCATCAACGGCTGCCCGCTCGAAGGTTGGGTTGGGTGACGTGCGTCCTTGAGGATGGGTGCCCAGTCCGCTTCGAGTGCACCCTTCCGCCCCCGACGGCGTGGACCTCCCGGCGAGGCGGGCGCTGACTACGCCCTGCGCCTGCACCACCGAGGTCAGTTCTCGGCGTCGTCCTTATCCTTGAAAGGCGAATACTTGGCCATCAAGTCACGCATCGTGACGACCCGGGGGGCGCGGCCGCCAGCCATAAGCTTGACGGTAAGGATTCTGTCCTTTTCCGGAATGTCGACAGTGGCCCAGGTGGAGGCAACCACCTTCCAGATGGTCTGGCCGGCAGTGCCCTCTCCGGTGGCAGCGCTGTTCTCGGTCCACTCGGACCCAATTGGTGCTTCGGCGGTGGTGGCGTTCGGGCTCATGCCCGGGACTCTACCCGTCCCTGGCTTCCAGGGAACGCCGCCCCTTTTCGCCCTGCATGCCCCCCTCGATTGAGACCGACCTCATCGCGCTCGCGGTGAGCCAGTTCCTGGTCCCCTCCTCAACGGGTTGCTGGCCCGGCGGCAGACGAAGCACGAGCAGTCCGTGGACCAGATGCCGTTGCTCGTTCCCTCAAGCAGGGGCGGAGCCGGGGCTGGAAGACGAGAGCCCCTCCTTCTGTGACGGTTAGCGGGCTACTGGGCGCCATGTTCAGCTAGTCAAGGCCCCAACCCAGGCCCACACACCATCGTGCGAGTCGGCCTCAACGCAGCCAGCGCCCGACCACGAAGAGACGTCCGCCTACCAAGCTAGCGCTCTATTTCAGTGCAAAGCATCCACCCGCCACTGGGGCCAAGCCGGCTCAGCACAGCACTTCCTCAAGGTAGGGCGGCTCGCGTCGTGCCAAGCCCCTGGAGCAGAGACCGCTGGAGCATCCGCGCCCAGCGGCCCCTGCGTCAGCGGTGCCGCGCCCCCTGGCGCTAGGAGGCGGGAGAAGACGGCGCGGGTTCCTTCGGACTCTCACCCTGGGATTTATCGGCGGACTCAGGAGCGGGTCCACGGGTCCGCTCGCTCGTGCCCTTGCGCCCCTTGCGCGCGCGCTTCTCTGGGTTCTCTTGGGACTCCATCCCACCGGCCTCCCACATGACCAGGGGGAACCGTAGAGGGCCCGAGGCGAACAGGACGATATCCCCAGGGAACTCGCCGCTTATCGTTGGGTCTTCCACCGCATTGTGCGGGGCCCACAAATGTGCGGGGCTCTCCTCGCTGCGAATCACGCGCCGCAGTTGCCCGATGCGCTCCGTCACCAGGGCCAGAATGGAGAAGATGCCCGAAGGAGCTTCTCTCTCGTGTTCGTCGTCCAGCGCCTTGCTGGCCAGGAGATCCGCGAGGAGTTGAGCCCCCCGCGTAGCTCCCGCCACAGTGGCGAGTTCCAGGTCAATGCTGACGACCGCCGGGGCGCTGGTGCGGTCCTTCTCTTCGGTCATGTAGGCCGTCCTTTCGAGGGTCACTGGCGGTCCGAAGGTAAACTATAGGTTGTGGTAACGTAAAGGTTACCCGGGCCAAATTGGCTCTGTGTCCCCACCCGGCAAGTCACAGCGCCCCGCACCGACCGCGACGCCGGAGGCCTTGGCTCCCGCAATCAAGCGGGAACTACGACGACTCGGGATGAAACTCCGGGAGGCCCGCCAAGCAAGGGGGCTCACTCAAGAACAGGCCGCCGAAATGATGGGGCTGCATCCTAAGTACATGCCGCGCCTAGAGGGGGGCAGTGCGAACCCCACCGTAGCCACGTTGGTTGCCGCATCTGCGGCTTACAAAGTGCCACTCCGCGACCTGTTCCCCAGCCCCGATGAGGTAGCTACCGGCATCTAAGGGGACGCGCGCTGACTGAGGGGGAGTCCATGACGACTGAGCGCAAGCACGCGGGCGGTCTTCCAACACTAGCCGATATCGATGCCAAGATCCGCGCAGCCATGGATAGTCCCGACTGCGTCTTCAAGGCTCCCATCACGCGGGCGCTGTTCGAGGCGCACTGGTTCGCATCGGAACTACTCAGTTTCGCTGGGAGACTGGTTCGGTTACCGGATGGAAGCGCGGATGATGAAACAAAGTTTCGGATTCTCAGAGATTTCGGTGCCGTAATGCGCGAAATGCCTCCGTTTGAGGAGCCGGCATGGGACGAGGCTGGCTACGCGTACAACAACACCATCGGCGTCGATTCTGTCGGAGCGCTTCGTAAGTTTGCGGATGCGCTTGAAAGCGCGAGCGTTGCAGCGCCGGACTACGCTGTCGGCCTCCTCCGACATGCGCGCGCCATACGCGAACTCCTCGCGAAGAGCGAAATCGCGGCGCAGGGCGCCGTTCGTCGTTCCGTCACGAAGGAGCGTCGCTGGTACATGCTTTGGAGCGCAGTCGCGATTGTGGGGCTCTTCTTCCTCTGGGGACGACCGCTCTCATTCATGGTCGGACTCGGGTTCCTCTTGTGCGTGAGCGTGCTTGCCGAATGGCTAAAGGCAGGAAGGACGCGAACCGAAGTGGCGCGGCGCTGCGCTGAAATTGGATGGCCGCTCAGGAGGTAGTTTCCCGAAGAGCCTAGACACCCTCTGGTGGCGTCCAAATTACCCTTCGGCGCAGTGCTTCACAGGAGCAAGTGGCCGTGATCACTAGTGAAAACCTTGGCAAGGCCCCACCCCCCTCCCCCCGGCAGCGGCGGCGGCGACTGGTGAACTTAGGAAACGTGAGGACCGGGCTCGCCGACTGCCTCCGCGCGCTGGAAGACGGAACCATGGAGGCCAGCAAGGCACGGGCGCTCATTTACGGGTACTCGGTACTCGCCGGCATCATCCAGGGCACCGAGTTGGAGGAGCGCCTCGCCAAGCTCGAAGCCGGAACCAAGCACGAGGGCTCTCCCCGCGCGGGAGGACTGGCGTGCGCGCGGTAAAGCTGCGTTCCCGAATCGAAGCCCTGGAACGTCGCGCAAGCCGGGATGCGCCCTGCCTGGCCGTGGTGGAACTGTATGAGGACGACGACATGACCTCGGCGGAGCGGTGGCTCAGTGAGTTCGAGGCCAGTTCCCCCCGGGGTGTAGCTGTGGTTATCCGGCTGTTGCTGCCTCGCCCAGCGGGAAAGCCTCCGCTCTGGGCAGCGGCTGATGGCGGCCAGTTGCGATAGAAGAGCGTCGCGCAGGCACGGCTGGCCAGCCGGGCACGGTTCCCAGACGTGGCAGTCCGCGCCCCTTCCATCTTCTGGGGAGTACCCGGGGCGTACATGGGCAGGAAGAAGCGAGAGAGTCCGCCATGGGCGAGCGCAGAAGAGGCGCTGGCCGAATGCAAGCGCCGCCTCGGAGATGCACGATGCGCGGCGTTACTGCGAGGACTCCGGCGGAAGGTCCACCGCCCAACGCGCCTACGCGAGACTGCGGCGCTCTGGGAGAGCTTGAAAGCGCTCGGGCCCGGTCTGCGCACCATCAAGAACACCATCAAGGCGTCGCGGGCTATCGAGAGCGAAGGAACCGGGCCGTATCCAGCGACCCTGCGCGAGCAGATCGAAGATTCGTGGGAGGAACTGGAGAATGCACCTGTGGGGCCTGCCGCAGTGCGCGCCTTGCTTGAACGGCTGGAACCTTGGCTCCGCGAAGGAGACGAACTTCTGAAGGAGGCCAACCGAATCAGGCCGCGAGGTGAAGTCACGGAAAGCAATGCGCAGGAGACAACGACGATTGCCCGCTACCTCGTCACAGTGTCTTCAAAAGAAGGATGGTCCATCACGAAGAACATCGCGGCACTCTTGGAGGTAGCGCACGGCAGCCAGTTGCCGCAAGCCCCGGATGCCCGAGACTCCGCCTGGGAGCAGCGCCTTGAAAAATGGAAGAAGGCACTGGAGCGAGCGCGGGCGAGCGCATCCTTGGGCCGAACAACTCGGGGGCGCCGACCGACTGACCAGTGAATTGAGGGGGGACAACCGCTCCACGAATCCGCCAGCCGTCCCCACGTAATCAACAGGCCGGACGACTCACGATTGCCCTGCTCTTCACAGCACGGAGGCAATCGGTGTCGGACGCAGAAACACTTCCCGGTCTTCTCAGGCTCCCGGCGATCCTCAAGCTCATCCCCGTCAGCCGTTCCACATGGTGGGCGGGGGTTCGCTCGGGTCGTTTCCCTCAACCGGTCAAACTCGGGCCTCGCATCACCGCATGGCGCGCCGGCGATATCGCGATGCTCATCGGCGAGTCGCGCGCGCGTGGAGGCCGGTCGTGAGCCTCTTCCTCCCAAATTGGTTCTCCGAGGTGCGCGAGCGGGGCGTTGAAGCAGTCGCGCGTGGGCTCGGCCTGGAAGTTGGCAGGCGCGGGCCACGCGGGGCATTTATCAGGCCGTGTCCCGCCTGCGGGGCGACGAACCGTCACCCTTCACGCCGTGACAAACGCGGTGCCGTCGGCCTCACGCCGGATGGGCGCGGCTGGCGCTGCCACGAGTGCGACGCTCACGGCGACGCTGTGACGCTCGCCGCATGGGTCATCGCTCAGAACCCCAGGCCGAGTGACTGGACATCGGTGCGCGCAGCGTTGGCGGATGGCCTGGCGGTTTCACTCGCGTCGCCCTTGCGTATGCAGCCCATGGCGCCATCACGCGCTCTGCGCCCCCCGAAAGCCGAGCTTGAGTCCCTCTGGCGCGCGAGCTTTCCGCTGGATGCGGTCCCCTCCGGCCTTGACCCATCTTGGACCGGAGCCGTCCGCGTCTACCTCTCGACGCGCGGCTTCGACATGGGATGGCTCACCATGCCGGAGACCCGCGCGCTTGCTCGCATCCTTCCGCCACCCGAGCGCTATCCATACCCGCCGTGGTGGCCTTACCCGCCGGACGTGTACCGGCTCGCCCTCTTGGCCTTCGAGTCTGGTGGTGAGGTGGCTTCGATTCAGGCACGCGCCATCCGGGCGGACCTGCCAGCGAAGGACAAGACGCGAAACCCGCGAGGGTTCTCCTACGCGGGAACGCTCTTTGCCAATGGGCGGGGCCAGGAGTTCCTCCGGGCAGTGCGGGGCGCGGAGACTCTGGCTGCCCTCGAAGCCGTGGTGGTGACCGAGGGGCTCACGGACACGCTCAAGCTCGCGCAAGTCGCCTGCCGTTATGGGCGGCGCTGGGCCGTGCTCGGCATGGTCGCCGGGAGCGCGAACGCCTTCCGTTCCCTCTCGGCTTGGCCCACAGGGATTCCTTGTTGGGTCGCGACCGACGGAGACGAGGCCGGAGACCGCTACGCCATCCAAGTCCGCGAGGCTCTCCCGGCAGGAGTCACGGTCGAGCGGGTGGATTTTGCTTCCCGCCAGGAGGTCACGCGATGAGCGGAGACGATGCCGCCGGCCGCTCGGATGCGGAAGTGTTCGCTGCCGTGACCAATGGCCGCAAGCCGGTTCCGGTTCCGCCTACAGGGTCGGGAACTGGGAACCGGTTCCCGGAACCACCGGGAACCGCCGGAACCTCTCCGCCCCTCTTCGAGTCCCTCACGGACTTCCTTGCGCGCATTAAGGACTTGCCGCCCCTCTCCTGGCTCATCAGGGAGGTGGTTCCAGATTCTGGCAACCTCCTCATTGTGGCCGCACCAGGAGTGGGCAAGACGTACCTTGCGCTCATCATCGCCAAGAGGGCGGCAGAGGCGGGGCGACCCTCCTTCTTGGTGTTCGAGGAGGGGCGGCCGCGCAGCATGTTTGACCGCTTCACGGCCCTTGGATTCCTCCCGGATACCCTCGTGCATATCGCCCATCGTAAGGGCGTGCGGCTTGGTGATGCTGCGATACGCGAGCAAATCGCCGAGCATCTGCGCGCCCACGAGGCGCCTGTCCTGGTTCTCGACCCGTTCTCCTCGCTGTTCCTCGGGAATGAGAACGACACCGAAGCCGTGAATGAGGCGAAGGAGCACATCCAGGCCCTAGCCACCATCAACCCGCGTGCGCTCATCGTACTGGTGCACCACACCTCGAAGGCGGGCGAGCGCGGCGAGGGGCCACTCATCTACGCGGCAAGGGGGAGCACCGTGCTGTCGGGTTGGGCGGATATGCAGGTGAACCTCACGCGAGAGGACACGCCACGCCACTCGGGGCTTGTCTCCTTCGTGGCGCAGGTGGCGAAGGGGAGGGATGGGGAAACGGCGCAGCGACACCTGTTCACGCTCTCCCTTGCCGATGGCACTGTGACCATCGAGGACGTGACCGAGACAACCGCGCAGGACAAGGAGCAACAGGTACGGCGGGTGCTCGCCTCCGCGACTCTCCCTCCCAACAAAGCGCAGTTGGCCAAGATGGTGGGTGGGAGACGGCAGGTTGCTTTCCGGACCATCAACGCGATGGAAGAACGGGGCGAAATCAAGTGGGAAGGACGCGGGTACGTCCTCGCCCCAGGCACCGCCGCTGGGCACTCGCAAGTGGAGGAGGGCTAACGATGAGCACCTCACTTCCCTTCGAGAACCTGTGGGACGCGCGAGACGTGGCGCGCTTCCTCAAGGTGAGCCGCTCGTGGGTGTATCAGAAGACGGAGGCGGGCCTGTTGCCGTGCCTGCGTGTCGGCGGACTCGTGCGCTTTGAACCGGAGGCAGTGCGCGCGTGGGCGCGGGGGGACCGCTCGCCTCCTGCCCGCATCCTTCCGCTCCCCCGGAAGCCCATCTCATAGGGCGTGCTGCCACTTGTGTTACACTGACCCGATGAAGAGAGATTCGACCTTGAACCTTCGGTTGCCGGTGGCGGTAAAGGAGGCCCTTGCCGAGGCTGCGGAAAAGGACCTCCGCACCTCCTCCGGCATGGCAGTTCACATCCTGGCCGAGTGGCTGACCGCGCGGGGCTATCTCGCGCGCCCAGAGGCCACACCCGCGAAGCCTGCCCGGCGGAAGGGAGCACGGTAGCCATGGCGAGCGTCTACGAGAAGGCGGGCAAGTGGTATCTGCGCTTCAAGGATGCAGAGGGCCGGTGGCGCGACAAGGCGACCCATGCGCGCACGAAGACCGAGGCCCGGCGCATCGCGGGAGAGTTGGAGCGGAAGGCCGAGCGGGAGCGGCTCGGACTGGAACCGCGCACGTATGCGGACGGCGGGGGCGCACTAACGGTTGAGGAGGTGGTGCGCTGGTATTGCGACGCATACCTCAAGGACCGGCCGTCCTATGAGCCCACCATGCGAGCGCTCCGGCTGCACATCGCGCCCGAGATTGGCCACTTGCTCGTAGGTGAGTTGACCATCGCGAGGATTGAGACGTGGTTGCAGGGCAAGGCTCAAGCGCTGGGCCCGCAGAGCCTGAATCACCTCCGGGGCTATCTGGTCCGCGCCTTCAACAAGGCCCGCAAGGCGGGCAAGTGGGCTGGCGAGAATCCCGCCCTGTTGGTGGACACCCGGCGCGTTCCCCGGCGGCAGTACGACTACCTGCGAGCGGAGGAGGTTCCGCGCCTCCTGGCTGCACTGAGCCCGGACCTGCGCCCCTTGTTCGCGGTGGCCATCTATACCGGTCTGCGCAAGGGCGAGTTGCTCGCGCTCCGAAAGGAGGACGTGGACCTTGAGGCGCGACGCCTGACGGTTGCGCGCTCCCATGACCGGGACACCACCAAGGGGAACCGCGCGGACGTGATTCCGATAGCGGAGGAGGCCGTTGCGTACTTCCAGCAGGCCAGCGCGGACTCACCCTCCGGGCTGCTCTTCCCGGCCCCGGACGGCTCCATGCGCCGCCGGGACTTCAAGGCCCAGGCCATCCTCCAGCGGGCCCTGGGGCGGGCCGGCATCGTCAGCGGATGGAAGCTCGTCTGTCGCCGCAAGGGATGTGGCTTTCAGGAGGAGTCGGACGAGGCCGAGGCGAAGCGGTGTCCGCGCTGCGACATGCGCCTCTGGGCGAAGCCGAAGCCGCGCCGGTTGCGCTTCCACGACCTGCGCGGGACCTGCGCCTCGTTGCTCATCCAGTCCGGGGCAAGCCCGGCGGCGGTGGCGAGCGTCCTGCGGCACTCGGACCCGAACCTCACCATGCGGCGCTACGCCCATATGGACCCGGCCTACCTGCGTGAGGAAATCAACAAGCTGTCCTTCGCGCCTGTCCCCCTGCATCCGCCGGAGGTGCGGCAGGCGCGAGCCGGGGAGGGGAGCGGAGGGAGCGGCTTCGCGCCGTTTGCTGCACCCTTGCTGCAAGGCATCCCGAAGCCCGCAAACACGAAGGCCGGTAGTCCCGAGTTTCCTCAAGAACTACCGGCCTTTATGCGTGAGCGGCGGAAGGGATTCGAACCCTCGACCCCGAGCTTGGGAAGCTCGTGCTCTACCAACTGAGCTACCACCGCGGGCGAAGCAGGGCGCAAGGTACGGGCCGCCCCGTGGCTTGTCAACGGGAAGTGCGGCGCTACTCCGACTCGTCGACGGTGAGCTGGTACGCGTCCTGGAAGTTCGACTCGCGGTTGCGCGCGTCGCGGACCTCGAAGAGGTAGACGCCCGGCTCGGCGCTGTAGTGGATGCGCTCCGGCTGGTCGCCCTTGGCCCGGTCCGCCGTCTGCACGAGCGACAGCTTCCCGTCCGGCTGCACGCGGTGCAGGTACAGCCCCACGTCGACCTTCAGGATGCCCAGCAGCGTGGCCCGGATGGGCGTGCGCACCGGCCGGTCCGACAGGTCCAGCCGGAAGAAGTCCGTGTCCTTGACTGGATACACCGTGCCCCGCATCGGCTGCCCCAGCGTCAGGTCCTGCGCCCGGTCCGCGGTGTTGTTGGGCTCGCGCTCCTCGCCGCCGTTGTCCGGTACCGTGGTGACGGTGATGCGGTAAGGCTGCTCGGCGTTCTCGAAGTCCTTCACCCACTTGCCGTCCACCTTGCGCGACGCGCCCTCCACCCGGAAGTAGCAGGCGCCGTCGCAGGCGACGTTGTTGAGGCGCTCGGGCTCCTTGATGGCGCCGTCGTTGGCGCGCAGCAGCACCGTCTCCTTGCCGGACTCTCCCTCCGGGGGCTCCACCATGGAGAGCACCAGGTCCAGTCGCTCCACGCCGGTCAGCTCCACCTTCGCCAGCACCGGCTCGGACGTCTTCAGGACGAAGTGGTCCACGTCACCCTTGGGCGCCAGGAAGCCCTCTCGGTAGCTCCCGGCCGTGAGGCTCGTGGCCTTGTGGAGTTCGTCGTTCGGCTCCAGCTCCGCGCTGGCGCCGGCCTCTTCCTGCGACACGGTGAGCGTGTACGGCATGGTCGTGTTGAAGGTCCGGCGGGCCTCCTTGCCGGTGCCCACCCAGCTCGTCTTCACCACCACGTAGACGACCCGGTCCATGGCGCGCACGCCGATGTTGCGCAGCGACAGCGTCTCGCCCTCCTTGCCGCGCAGGGTGAAGAGCGGCGCCTCCGCCGCGGACAACACCGACAGCTCCGGCCGCACGCCGTCCACGCCGGTCAGCTCGATTTTCAGCGCCACCGAGGGCGGCTCGGGGGGCACGTCCGGCTCGGAGGGCGCGGGCACCGCCGTGCCCGCGTCCAGAGCGCGCGCAATGGCCTCGCCCACCGCCTGGCTCCCCACCGGCGGCGGCTCGCTGCCCGCGAAGGTGCCCTCCATGGCGGGGGAGGGCGGGGCCTCGTCGCGCCCGAAGCCCTCCACACCGCCCTGCATGCCCTCCTGAGCCATGAGGTCGGGCGCCCCGTCCCCCTCCGGACCTCGGGGTGCCGCGCCTTCCTCCTCCTCGAAGCCGTTGCCGCCCAGGTCTTGCCTCGCGCCGGAGTTGCCCTGTCCGTCCCGCGCGCCAGCGCCGTTCATGCCCTGTGCGCCGGCGAGGCCTCCGCCCAGCGCGTCGTCCTGCCCCTGGGGGGCTCCTGGGCCTCCAGCGCCGGGCCGCGTGCCGCCCATCCCTTGGGGCGCAGCGCCGCCCCCCGTGGGCGGCGTGCCTTGCGACGGCGAATCGCCAAAGGGCGCGGTCGCCGGGTCCTCCGCCGTGCCACCCGGGCCCGGGCCTTCCGGGTTCGACGGTTGCGCCGGGTCCGGCAGCTCGATGCGGTACCAGTCCTCGTCGCCGGCATGGCCCAGGAAGGCCGTCACCGTCTGGCCCAGGGGCAGGTTCACCGCGTCTACGGCGCGGTCGTTGGGCTCGCGCTCCTCGCCGTCCTCGGGCGCGCGCATGCGGACCTCGAGCGTGTACGCACCGCCCACGCCCTTGCGGGTGGGCACCACGCGGAGGAAGCGCTCGTTCTCCACGAAGAGGTTGGGGAAGCGCTCCGGCTTGCCCTCGCCCTCGCTGTTGATGCCCACCAGGCGGTTGCGGTCGCGGTCATACACCTCAAGGGTGATGTCCCCGCCGGGCAGGCCGGACACGGTGACGTCCGCGATGCGCGGCGCGCCGGGCGCCAGCCGGTACCAGTCCTCGTCCGCCTTGTTCGGCTGCGCGGTGAACTCCGCGCTCACCGTGCTGTTGCGGGTGAGGTCCAGGGCCTGGTCCGGCCTGTCGTTGGGCTCCTGCTCCGTGAGCGCGGCCGGCCCCGTCTCCACCGGACCCGCGTCCGGAGCCTCCGGCGCCTTGTCTTCCTTGCAGCCGGCCAGCATCAGCCCCAGCACACAGGCCCACCCCCAGCGTCTCATCACGGTCTCCTCCAGCACAAACCGCCATCCTTCCCGGCGGGGACGGAGTGTCAAGCACCCCAACATCCGCGAGGGCGCTTTCATCCGCACCCGCCCGGCCGCTCCGTGCGTGCTCGGACTGGAGCCGCGCGCGCGAGGCGATCAAAGATGCGGGGACATGCGACGCCTGCTCCTCGCCTCCCTCCTGTCCGCCACGGCGGCCTCCGCCGCATCCAATGTCCCGCCTGGCTACGTCCAGGCCTCCGATTGGCTCGACCGCACCCGCCAGCCGGAGCGCTACGGGCCCCTCAACGTGCTCGACGGCCGCGACTCCACCGCGTGGTGTGTCAGCGGCGATGGGCCCGCGTCCTTCACCTTCGGCTTCAAGGACATCGTCACCGTGGACGAGGTCCGCGTGTACACGGGAGACGGCTCGGACCGGGCCGCGTTCAAGGCCCGCGCCCGGGCGCGGAAGCTCACGCTGACCGGCATCAAGGAAGCACGCAGCGTCAGCGTGGAGGACAAGCGGGGGCTCCAGGTGGTGCCCCTCAAGTCAGGACTTCGGGGCGCCCGCTTCACGCTGGAGGTGTCGGAGCGCTTCCCGGGCGCCAAGGACGACGCGCCCGTCTGTGTCACCGACATCGTCTTCTACGCCAGAGGGAAGGCGCTCAACGGCACCTGGCTGGCGCCCAAGTTGCGCTACAACGCCCGGCTGGCGCCGCTGCTGGGCACCTGGTTCGGTGGCCTGAAGGGCGCCCCGCACCGCTTCCTGTCCTTCTACCTGGATGGCACCTACAGCCTCACCGAGGAGCCCTTGGAGGGCGAGGTGTCCACGACAGTCAGCGGGGCCTACACGCTGTCCGGGGAGAAGCTGTCCCTGGACGTCCCCCCGTACGGGCGGGTGACGGTGCGTTTCCCGCGAGGGGACTCGGAGGGGACACGTCCGCCAGATGCGTCGCTGGCGTTCGACGGGCCCGTCGCCGAGGCCTGGGGCGAGGAGTTCCGCGGCCAACGGTGAGCTGACGGGAGGGCTGCCGCCCGCCCGGCTTCCCGGGAGGCGACGCAGCTCGCCTTAGAGGATGGCCATCTTCCGCTTCACGCTGAAGTGGCGGAAGAACGCGATGATTTCCTCGACCGCGATCTTCACGTCGGTGGCGTCCTGGAATTCGGATTCCAGGAAGATGCCGCCGCAGGACTCGCAGGTGTCGTAGTGCAGCGGATGCTGGCGGTCGCCACCGTCCACGCGGACGAGGTCGACCTGGCACTCGGGGCACTGACCCGTCAATGCCTCCGCATCTACCTTGCCGCCCTGGCTCTCCAGCCCGGGGAGGTTGTTGTGGAGCAGGACCCGGTTGAGGTCCGCGACGTCAATCCAGAGGCCGCCGCAATCTCCACACTTTCGCAACGTCTGGTCATCCCCCTCGAGATCGGACATCTCGACGTTGCAGCTGGGGCAATCCATGGGGCGGTTCCATTCTCCTGTTGGGGGGGAGTGGTGTTCTCCCCAGTCGATTGGAGAATGATAGGTCGCGCGAAATTTTGGATGCAACCCGCCTTGCGCCTTCTGTTGGCAACGCGCCGTCCCGTCGCCCCCCAGCCCCTCGGCCCTATGCCTTCTCGCGGCGGATGTCCGCACCCAGGCCGCTCAACTTGCGCTCCAGGCGCTCGTAGCCCCGGTCCAGGTGGTAGACGCGGCTGACGTCGGTGCGGCCCTCCGCCCGCAGGCCCGCCAGGATGAGTGACGCGCTCGCCCGCAGGTCCGTTGCCATGACGGGCGCGCCGCTCAGGCCCTTCACGCCCTTCACCACCGCTGTGTGCCCCTGGATGGTGATGTCCGCGCCCAGCCGGTGCAGCTCCGGCACGTGCATGAAGCGGTTTTCGAAGATGTTTTCGTTGATGACGGACGTCCCCTGACTGACGGACATGAGGGCCATCAACTGGGCCTGCATGTCGGTGGGGAACCCCGGGTGCTCCGTGGTGGTGATGTTCACCGCTTCCAGGCGCTGGGGCGCCTTGCAGCGCAGGCCGCCGCCCTCGGCGGTGAGGGTGCACCCGGCCTCGCGCAGCTTCTCCACCATCGCGTCCATGTGCTCGGGCACCACGCGCTTCACCAGCACGTCGCCGCCGGAGATGGCCGCCGCCACCAGCAGGGTGCCGGCCTCGATGCGGTCGGGGAGGATGGCGTGCTCCACCGGCTTCAGTCCGTCCACGCCTTGAATGGTGATGATGGACGTGCCCGCGCCCTCGATGCGCGCCCCCATCTTGTTGAGCACCTTGGCCAGCTCCTCGACCTCTGGCTCGCGGGCGCAGTTCTCCATGACGGTGCGGCCCTTGGCCAGCACCGCCGCCATCATCACGTTCTCCGTGCCGGTGACGGTGATGACGTCGAAGTTGACGGTGCCGCCCTTGAGCTGCTTCGCCTGGGCCTCCACGTAGCCTTCCGTCAGGTGGATGTCCGCGCCCAGCGCCTTCAGCCCCTTGAGGTGCTGGTCGATGGGCCGCGCGCCAATGGCGCAGCCGCCCGGCATGGACACCCGCGCCCGGCCGAAGCGGGCGACGAGCGGCCCCAGCACCAGCACGCTGGCGCGCATCGTCTTCACCAGCTCGTACGGCGCCTCCGGCGTGATGTGGCCGTTGACGCCCACCTGGCAGACGTCCGACGTCTCGGTGTTGCGCTCCGCGTCGCAGCCCATGGTGCGCAGCACCTTGAGCATGGTGGCGACGTCCGCTAGGTCCGGCACGTTGCGGTAGGTGGAGGTGCCGTCGGCCAGCAGCGCCGAGGCGAGGATGGGCAGCGCCGCGTTCTTCGCGCCCGAGGCCTGCACTTCGCCGTGCAGCGCCTGGCCGCCCTTGATGACGATCTTGTCCATGGTTCCCTGCGTCTTCAGCCCTGTGGCTCGTTGGCCACGGGCTGTGTCCCAAAAGCCATCCGTTCCCGCCGCTCCAGGTCCTTCTCCACCCGCGCGTCCGCGTAACCCGCGGCGCGCAGGAGCTCCAGGACGGCGGGGCCCTGGTCCTCACCAATCTCCATTGCAAGGAGGCCGCCAGGCTCCAACCACTGGCGCGCGCCCGTCACCACCCGGCGCACCGCCACCAGTCCGTCTGGCCCGCCGTCCAGCGCCAGCTTCGGCTCGCGCCGCACCTCGGCGGACAGGCCGGCAATCTCCTCGGAGGCGATGTACGGCGGGTTGGAGACCACCACCTGGAAGCGCTCGCCCGCGGGCACCGGGGCGAACAGGTCCCCCTGCAGCACCGTCACCCGGTCCGCCACGCCCAGCGCCTGGGCGTTCTCCCGCGCCAGCGCGCAGGCGTCCGGCGACAAGTCCGTGGCGATGACGGTGGCCTGGGGACGCTCGGCCGCCAGGCTGATGGCGATGCAGCCGGAGCCGGTGCACACGTCCAGCGCGCGGCCGGGCGCGTCCTTGGGGAGCATGCGCAGCGCCGCCTCCACCAGCAGCTCCGTCTCCGGGCGCGGAATCAGCACCCGGGCGTCCACCTTGAAGGGGCGGTTGTAGAACTCGCGCACCCCCGTCAGGTACTGCGTGGGCTCGCCCGCCATGCGCCGTTCGATGAGGGCACGGTAGGCGCCCAGCTCCTCCTTGGAGAGCGGGCGGTCCAGGTCCACGTACAGCCGGACGCGGCTGAGCTCGAGCACGTACGACAGGAGGATCTCCGCGGTGAGCCGCGGGGCATCCACCTGTCGCTTCTCGAAGTGCTGGGTCGTCCAGGTGAGGACCTTGCGGATGGTCCAGGGGTCGCTGCTCATGCGGAGGACTTCGGGCCGCCGGCCGTCTGCGCCTTGAGCGCTTCGGCCTGGTAGTAGGTCCGGCAGGCGGTGACGACGTCGTCCACGTTGCCGGCCATGACGCCCGGCAGGTTGTGCACGGTGAGGCCAATGCGGTGGTCCGTCAGCCGGTCCTGCGGGAAGTTGTAGGTGCGAATCTTCTCGCTGCGGTCGCCGGTGCCCACCTGGGCGCGGCGCGCGGAGTCGCGCTCGTTGCGGATGCGCTCCTGCTCGATTTCGTAGAGCTTCGCCCGAAGCATGCGCATGGCCATGGTGCGGTTCTTCAGCTGGCTCTTCTCCTGCTGGCACTTCACCACGATGCCCGTCGGGTGGTGGATGAGGCGCACCGCGGAGTCCGTGGTGTTGACGCTCTGGCCGCCCGAGCCCGTGGAGCGCATCACCTGCATCTCGATGTCCGCCGGGTTCACCTGCACGTCCACGTCCTCCGCCTCCGGCATCACCGACACCGTAATCGTGGACGTGTGGATGCGGCCCTGCGTCTCCGTGGCCGGCACCCGCTGCACGCGGTGTACGCCGGACTCGTACTTCATGTTGCTGAAGACGGCGTCGCCGGACAGCGTCACCGTGGCGTCCTTCACGCCGCCCGCGTTGCCCGGGCTCATGTCCAGGATGTCCGCCTTCCAGCCCCGGCGTTCCGCGTAGCGGAGGTACATCTGCATGACCTCCTCGGCGAAGAGGGCGGCCTCGTCACCGCCCGCGCCCGCGCGAATCTCCAGGATGACGTTCTTCTCGTCATTCGGGTCCTTGGGCAGGAGGAGGATCTTGAGGCTGGCCTCCATCTCGTCGCGCTGTTCCTTCAGGCCGGGCAGGGACTCGCGGGCGAAGGCCTTCTCGTCGGCGTCGCTGCTGCCGAGCCAGGCTTCGACCTCGCTGAGGTCGGCGAGCACCTTGCGGTAGGCCCGGAAGGCCTCGACCAGCTTCTCCAGGCCCGCGCGTTCCTTGGACACCTTCTGGAGCCTCGCCGAGTCGGCGAGTACGTCGGGGTTCGACAGGTCGGCCGTCAGTCGTTCGAACCGGCGCTCGACGTCTTCGAGTTTGTCAATCATCGTCGTTCCGGGGGGTATTGCCCCTTTGCACGGCCTCTGGCAAGGGCGGGCGGAGTCAAGAAATTCCTTGGACGCTTGGGCGGGAGCATGAAAAAAGGGCCGCCCTCACCGCGCTCAGCGGTCGGTTTCACATCACCTACACGGAGTCCTTCCACATGCCCGCCCAGAAGGGAAATCGTTCCAAGAAGAAGGTCGCCAACCGTGCCAAGGGCCGGAAGGCCCAGCTGAAGCGCCGCCGCAGCCGCGCCAAGAAGGGCCAGTCCAACAACAAGGTCTAGTGCGTTGGCGACTCCCTCCCTCGGAGTTCGGGGGAGGGAGGCGGACGGGCCCACGGCTCCAGTTCGGGCAGCATCCGCTCCACGCCTTCTGAAGACTCCGCCAGGAGCCGCAGCACCGCCTCCGCCGCCTCGCCCGTGACGGGCACCGGCTGGAAGGGCAGCTCCGGGAAGCGGTCGGTCCTCAAGGGCAGAATCTCGCTGGACAGGTAGCCGCCGTCGGGCCCGAAGTGGCCCTTCCACAAGGCGCCGCGCTTGTCGCGAGGGTTCCAGTTTCCCCCGAAGACGAAGTTCCCCAGCGAGTAGACGACCGGTCTGCCCTGGTACAGCTCCATGGCCTGGAGGACGTGAGGGTGGGCGCCCAACACACCCGCGGCGCCCGCGTCGATGGCGGCGTGGGCCAGCCGGACCTGGTAGGGCTCCGGGGTGTAGGTGCCCTCGCGCCCCCAGTGGAAGTAGGGCAGGACGAGGTCCGCGTGGGCCCGGGCCGCGGCGATGTCCTCCCGGAGCATCCGCGCCATGACGGCCTCGTCGGAGAAGTGGCCGGCGACCCCAGGGGTCGTCTCCGTGGCGAAGACTCCGGGCGGTTCGATGTTGCGCGTGCCCAGGAAGAAGTAGCCCAGCAGCGCCACCCGCTGGCCGCCCACGGTGATGATTGCGGGGCGCCGGGCCTCCGCCAGGTTCCGGCCCGCGCCGAAGTAGGGGATGTGCGCCGCGTCCAGGGTGTCCAACGTGTCGAGCAGGCCCTGGGCGCCGTAGTCCATCAGGTGGTTGTTGGCCAGGCTCACCACGTCCACGCCGCCGGCGGTGAGGATGCCCACCAGCTCCGGCTTCGCGCGGAAGTTGAAGTTCTTGGGCAGCTTCTCGCCGCGCTCGGTGAAGGGGCACTCCAGGTTGACGACGAACAGGTCGGCGGCGTCCGTCAGGGACTTCACCTCCTGGAACCCGTAGGCCAGCAGGGCGTCCTGGGGGCGGCCCCTGGCGCTCTCCGCGTCGTGGTGTGTCTGGTAGTTGTGGCCCAGCGTCACGTCGCCGCCCACGATGATGGACACGGCGCGGGCCTGGGGCGCGGCCACCGGTGCCTCCGTGGAGGGGGCGGGGGCCAGGGCGGCCTCCTCGGTGGCGGGGGGCTGTCGGGCCGGCTCCTCGGGGGGCAGGCGCTCCGGCGGAGGGACGGCGCGGGGGTGACAGGCGGACAACAGGAGCAGCAGCAGGGCGACGTGGCGCATGGGCGGGGGGAAACTCTACCTTGCACCACTTGGAGCGCGGCGCGTAGATTGCCCGCGCGCTCATGGCCCGCGAAAAGGACAACATCGCTCTCTCCGACGAGCACAACACTCGGGGAATCGAGCTGGCGGACCGGGGTTGGCTCGACGAGGCCATCAAGGAGTTCAAGAAGGCCATTGACCTCGACCCGAGCTCCGCGCACGCCCACGACAACCTGGCGACCGTCTACGCGGAGAAGAAGCTCTTCCGCGAGGCGCTGTCGGAGTACCTCACCGCCCTGAAGCTGGAGCCGGAGAGCGCCACGGCGCACTACAACCTGGCCTGCTTCCTCTCCACCCACGCGGGGGAGATGGCGGTGGAGGAGTACAAGGAAGCCATCGAGTTGGATCCGGAGTATCCGGACGCCCACCTCAACCTGGGCCTCACCTACGCGGACCAGGGCCGCGTGGAGGAGGCGATGCGCGAGCTCCAGACGGCCATCGAACTGGACTCCCAGGACGCCTTCCCCCGTCATGAGCTGGCCGCGCTGATGATGGACGAGGGCGACTACCGCTCCGCCATCACCCAGCTGAAGGACGTGGTGCGCCTGGAGCCGGACAACTTCGAGGCGCAGCTGGATTTGGGCATCTGCTACGCGCAGAAGGGCTTCTACGCGGAGGCGGAGCGCGCCTATGAGCGGGCGCGGGCGCTCAACCCGGAAGACCTGCTGCTCAACTACAACCTGTCCGCACTGTTCGCGCTGTGGGGGCGTCCCAAGGACGCCGTGCAGTACCTGCAGAAGTCGCTCACCGCGGACCGGCCGAAGGTGATGGGGTGGCTGTCCACCGACCCCATGTTCGACGCCCTCAAGGGTGACCCGGACTTCGAAGCCTTGTTCTGAGCCATGGGCAACGAATGGTTGTTCCTGGGGCTGGCGATCCTCCTCGTATTCGCCAACGGCTTCTTCGTGGCGACCGAGTTCGCCATCGTGAAGATCCGCGCCACGCGGCTCCAGGCGCTGGTGGACGAAGGCGCGCCGGGCGCGGCCGCGGCCATGAAGATGGTGGAGAAGCTGGACGCGTACCTCTCCGCCACGCAGTTCGGCATCACCCTGGCTTCCCTGGGCCTGGGCTGGCTGGGTGAGCCGGCCTTCGCGCGCTTGTTGGAGCCGGTGCTGGTGCCGTTGGTGCCGGAGGGCGCCTCCACCACGTTGGCCCACTCCGCGGCGGTGGTGATTGGCTTCAGCATCATCACCTTCCTGCACATCGTGCTCGGCGAGCTGGCGCCCAAGAGCCTGGCCATCCAGCGGCCGGAGGACACGACGCTCGCGGTGGCGCTGCCCATGCGGGTGTTCTACGTCCTGTTCTACCCGGCCATCGTCCTGCTCAACGGGCTGGCGGCGTGGGTGCTGCGCGTCTTCGGCCTCCAGTCGGTGGGGGGGGCGCACGAGGCGCACAGCGAGGACGAGCTGCTGGTCATCCTGCACAGCTCGGCGCAGGCGGGCGCGATTACCACGGCGCGCGCGGAGCTGCTGGAGCGCGCGCTGGAGATGGCGCAGAAGACGGCGCGGCAGGTGATGGTGCCGCGCAACCAGGTGAAGTTCCTGGATGTGGAAGAGCCGCTGGAGAAGTGCATCGCGGATGCGCGCGCGGCGGGCCACACGTGGCTGCCGGTGTGCAGGGGCAACCTCGATGAGGTCGAGGGCGTGGTGAACGCCAAGGACCTGTTCTTCCTGCTGTCCCGGGGCGAGCTGCACAGCCTGGCGCAGGTGCAGCGGCCGGTGCTGTTCATCCCGGAGGGCGCCACGCTGGAGCAGCTGCTGGCGGAGTTCCGACGGCGGCGCCGGCAGACGGCGCTGGTGGTGGACGAGCACGGCGGCACGTCGGGGCTGGTGACGATCGCCGACGTGGTGGCGGAGGTGGTGGGCGACGTCGCCGAGCTGGGCCGCCGCATGGACGAGGTCCGCGCGCTGCCTGGGGGCCGCTTCGAGCTGCCGGGCACCGCGCAGCTCGATGATTTGGAGGAGCGGCTGGACGTCAACTTCGACCTGGACGAGGACGAAGAGGGCGAGGTGACGACCATCGCCGGTTACCTCATGACGCGGCTGGGCCGGGTTCCCGTGAAGGGGGACACGCTGCGGCTCGACATGTGGCGCATCGTCGTGGACGACGTGGAAGGGCCGCGCGTGGTGCGCGTCACCGTGGAGCCGCAGTCGCGGACGGCGCCCGGGCGCGCCGCGTCGGACGGCTCCGGTGAGGTGCCTCCGGGCACGTCCGGTGAGTCCGTTTAGGTGCGAAACCTGGAATGACTGGCTCGACGGCAGGCCCACGGGGCGCGGGTGCGGGTGCCAGTCGAGCGGGGACGAGGCCCCATGGGTGACGACGCGAGGGACAGATGACGCCGGTGGCCGCACCATCCGGGATTGAGCTGAGCGAGCCCACGCCGCTGCTGCGTTGGTTGGAGAACGACCCGGTGGGGGTGGTGCTGGGCTCTATCGACCCCATCGAAATGTGGGGGCTCGTGGCGATCTCGGCCCTCGCCCGGATGGATGGCGGCGCGCCGCTGAGGGTGTCGCTCGACTCGAACTCCAGGTCGTGCGGGTTCGCGCGAGCCGTCGGCTTCGAGGGCGTCTTGTCGGGGACTGGTGCGCAGGGGACGGCTCCAGGCGAACAGGGCCGCACCGTCAAGCTTGCGCGCATCCAGCGCCACTCCGCGACCGAGCCGCCTTCAGACGAAATCTCGCGCTTGCTGGTTCCAGAGCCTCGCTTCGAGGACACGCGCCGGACGCTCTACTATGTCCTGAACGAGCTCCTGAGGAACGTTGTCCAGCACAGCCTGGACCCGCTGGGGGGCATCGTCGGCGCGCAGCTCAACCGGGGAGGGCGCAACGCGACGCAGCCCATGGTCCAGGTGGCGGTCGCGGACGCGGGCCTGGGGATTCCCGCGAGCCTCCAGAGCCGGCACCGCCTGGCGGATGCGAGGACGGCGCTGGAGAAGTCGCTGTGGCCGCACATCTCGAGCGCCTTCGATGAAGGCGAGACGGGGAGTGCCCAGAACGCGGGAATGGGGCTCTTCTTCATCTCGGAGATGACCAAGCTGGTGGGGGGCAGGTTGGTCATCGCCACCCGAGGGGCGACGCTCATGCTCCAGGGGGATGAGGATTTCGAGAACCCTCACGGCATCCAGCAGCTCCTGAGCGGTGTGGGATATCCAGGAACGCTCGTGGCCTTCGAGATGCCGGCGGAAGCGGCGCAAGACTACGACGGCATGATCGAGACCATCCGCGAGCGGGCCGCCGAGCGCACGCCCCGGCGGGCCATCCACAAGTGGCTGTCGTTCGAGGCGCCTCCGGAGGGCGCCTTGAAGTTCGTGGTCCGCTCGACGGGCGTCGAGGATGCGCGAGCGGCGCAACGCTTCGCGGAGGAGCAGCTGCTGCCAAGGCTGGTGAAGCGGCAGCCCGTGGCGCTCGACTTCGTGGGGATTTCGACCTGTACGCAGAGCTACGCACACGCCCTGCTCTATGAGGCGCTTCGGTTGGCCTGGGCGCGGAAGACACCCATCTTCATCCTCCATGCGCAGCCCGCGGTTCGGAGCACGCTCGAGCTGCTGGAGAACTACGCACTCGGAGGCTGATGCCCCGGGCCCAGGCGCACTCCGAGTCGAATGCGCGGGCGTCGGCTTGCCGCCTCACGCACCCTGCCGGCGCGGGTCGGGGGCGGACGTGTCAGACCGGGGTGGTACGTCCCACGAGGTGATGCTTCTACGTCGTGCGATAGGACGCTACAGGGCACGTCTGCTCTGTCGCAGACCAGGCAACCGAACGTATGGCGATGCGTGGCATGGCCACGCTTGATCGCCTGGGAGGTGGCTGGTACTCCTTTCTGCTGGACGCTCCGAGGCCGATTTTTCGGCCTCGCGCGCGCTTTTATCCTCGTACCGAGCCCGCTCTAGGAGCCCGCTGGCATGCGAATCAAGCGGTTGGACATCACCGGCTTCAAGTCCTTCATGGAACGGAGCGTCTTCACGTTCGACGAAGGCGTGACGGGCATCGTCGGGCCCAACGGCTGCGGCAAGTCCAACGTCGTGGACGCCATCCGCTGGGTGATGGGTGAGCAGAGCGCGAAGAACCTCCGTGGCCGCGGCATGGAGGACGTCATCTTCAACGGCTCGGAGAACAAGCCGCCGCTGTCCATGGCGGAGGTGTCGCTCACGTTCCTCGTGGATGACACGGACCAGCTCGCGCCCCAGTACCAGGGCTTCTCCGAAGTCACGGTGACGCGGCGCCTGTTCCGCAACGGCGACTCCGAGTACCTCATCAACAAGACGCTCTGCCGGCTGCTGGACATCACCGAGCTGTTCCTCGGCACCGGCGTGGGAACCAAGGCGTACTCCATCATCGAGCAGGGCCGCGTGGGCCTCATCGTGTCCAGCAAGCCGGAGGACCGGCGCCACCTGCTGGAGGAGGCCGCGGGCGTCACCAAGTACAAGGCCCGCCGCAAGGCCGCCGAGCGCAAGATGGAGGCGACCGACGCCAACCTGCTGCGCGTCACCGACATCACCAACGAGCTGGAGAAGCGGCTCGACGCGCTGTCGCGCCAGTCGAAGAAGGCGGAGAAGTACAAGAAGCTCAAGGCGCGCATGCGGGACATCGACCTGCACGCGGCCACCCACCGCCAGCTGGAGCTGATGGCGGAGAAGAAGATGCTCCAGTCGCGGCTGGAGAACCTGGGCTCCGAGGAACGGGAGAGCCTGGACCGGGTGAAGGAGCTGGAGGAGACGATTACGCGCCGCCGCGCGGAGCTGGAGGCGGAGACCGCCGCGCTCCAGGCGCTGGCCGCGGAGGTGCACACGCTGGAGAGCTCCCTGCAGCGCGACACGCAGGAGATGACCTACGGCAAGCGCGACCTGGAGGAGACGCGGGCCCGCGTGGCCGCCGCCCAGGTGGAGCTGGACGGGCTCCTGGCGCGCAAGGCGGAGATGTCCGAGGCCATGGCCGCCCGCGAGGCGGAGCTGTCGGGCATCGCCGGCTCGTGGAAGGAGGACGAGGTCGCGATGCAGGTGGCGCAGGAGGAGCTGCGCCGCGTGTCCCAGCTCCAGACGGAGGTCGCGCTGCGCCTGGAGCAGGAGCGCGCCGGCCTGGTGGCCGTGGCCACGCGCCTGGCCAACCACGAGAGCAACCTGGTCAACCTCGCCCGCCAGCGGGGGGACCTGGGCGCCCGCCGCGCGAAGCTCCAGGGCGAGCTGGACGCCCTGCGCGCCCAGGAGCAGACGCTGGAGAGCGTCCGGGGCGACGTGGTGAAGCGGGTGGAGGACACCCGGCACCTCGCCGCGGAGCTGGCCGAGCGCAAGGGCCAGGAGGAGGACGCGCTCACCCGCACCCGCGCGGCCTTCACGGAGAACGAAATCGAGGTCATCGCGCTGCGAGAGGAGCTGAGCGACAAGCGCAGCCGCCTCTCCACGCTGGAAGACATCCAGAAGAACTACGACGGCTTCGACCGCGGCGTGCGCGCCGTCATGACGCGCGCCGGGGTGCAGGCGCGCGAGCAGGGCATCTTCGGCCTGGTGGCGGACGTCCTCACCGTCACCCCGCGCTACGAGCGCGCGGTGGAGGCCGCCCTGGGTGAGCGGCTCCAGCACGTCATCGTGGAGAGCCGCGACAAGGGCGTGGAGCTGGTGGACTACCTCAAGGGCCACGCCGAGGGCCGGGGCAGCTTCCTCCCGGTGCCCGCGCTGGACGCGCTGCCGGCCCCGCTGGAGCCGGACTTCAGCCAGCCCGGCGTGCTCGCGCATGCCCTGCGCGAGGTGACGTGCGAGGAGGCGCTGGCGCCGCTCGTCCAACTGCTGCTGGGGGACGTCGTCATCGTCCAGGACGTGGCCACGGCGCGCGCGTGGACCCAGTCGGGCGGCCCGGCGTGCACGCTGGTGACGGCGGAGGGCGAGGTGTTCCGCCCGGACGGCACCATCGTCGGCGGTGAGAGCGAGGGCGCGGCGGTGGGCGCGCTCCAGAAGAAGCGCGAAATCGCCGAGCTGGCCACCGAGGTGGCCCGCGTGGAGGAGCGCTACAACGAGATTCTCACCCGGCACTACACGCTCCAGAAGCAGATGGGGCACGCGGAGGGCGTCCTCAAGGGGCTGGCCAAGAATCAGCACGCCGAGGAGCTGAACCTCGCCAGCCAGGAGAAGGACCTGCACAAGGCGGGCGAGGACCTGGCCCGCGTGCGCGAGCGGGTCCGCGCCCTGGAGGTGGAGGAGGGGCAGCTCGCCCAGAGCCATCAGGCCCTGGAGCACGAAGAGGAGATGAGCCGCGGCGAGGTGGCGCACGGCCAGGCGGACCGCGAGGGCCGCGAGGAGCGGGTGAAGCAGCTGGTGGCCGAACAGGAGTCGCTGCGCCTGCGCGCGGAGACGGCCAACGGCGAGCTGACGGGCCTGCGCATCAAGGTGGCCGCCGGCAGCGAGCGTGGCGAGTCGGCCCGCAAGGAGCTGGACAGCCTCGTCTCCCAGCGCCAGGACATGGAGACGCGCATCACCCGGCTCCAGGCCACGGTGGTGGAGGGTGGGGCGCGCGTGGAGGAGCTGGCGCGGCGCACGACGGACACCGAGGGCGGCCTGTCGCAGCGCGCCGAGGAGCACCGGCTCGCCGCGGAGGGGCTGGAGGCGCGCCGCGCGGCGCACACCACGGCCTCCGCGGAGGTGCGTGAGCAGGACGCGATGTTCCGCGAGCTGCGCGGCCGCGTGGACGAGCTGATGCAGGGCCTGTCGCAAATCTCGCTGCGCGAGCGCGAAATCGCCCTGGAGCTGGAGCACCTGGCGGCGGGCATCCGCGAGCGGCACCAGGTGGAGCTGGCGAACGAGCTGCACAAGTACCACCTGCTGGCCGCGCTGGCGCCGGAGACGGAGGCGGAGCTGAAGGACCTGCGCGCGCAGGTGGAGAAGATGGGGGAGATCAACCTCACCGCCATCGACGAGCACGCGGAGCTGTCCAAGCGCTACGACTTCCTCACCGCGCAGAAGAAGGACCTGCAGTCCTCCATCGAGCAGCTGAAGGAGGCCATCCAGCGCATCGACGCCACCAGCCGCGAGCGCTTCAAGCAGACCTTCGACGTGGTGAACGAGAAGTTCCAGGCCATCTTCCCGCGCCTGTTCGGCGGCGGCCGGGCCAGCCTCATCCTCACCAACGAGGGGCCGGGCGGGGAGCCGGGCGTGGAAATCGTCGCCCAGCCGCCCGGCAAGAAGCTGCAGAGCGTCAACCTGCTGTCCGGTGGCGAGAAGGCCCTCACCGCCGTGGGCCTCATCTTCGGCATCTTCCTCATCAAGCCGACGCCCTTCTGCCTCCTCGACGAGGTCGACGCGCCGTTGGATGAGGGCAACGTGGGCCGCTACAACGACATGGTGAAGGAGATGAGCAAGCAGTCGCAGTTCATCCTCATCACCCACAACAAGCGGACCATGGAAGTCTCCAACACCCTCTATGGCGTCACCATGGAGGAGCCGGGCATCTCCAAGCTCGTCAGCGTGCGCATGCGCGAGGCGGGCGCGGCCAACGACGACAAGGTGACGGCGGCGTAGACCCGTCCCGGGGCCCCTTGGAAACACAGAAGGCGCGGGCCCCGGCTTCCGGGCTCCCGCGCCTTCGTGTTTTTCCGCCGTGGGGCGGGGGACGCCTAGAACTTCTTCTTCGGGCAGGCGCCCTTGTCCTGCGCGGCCATCTTCTCCGCGTCGGCCAGCTCCTTCATGGACTCGTCGACGTTCTTCTGGGTGGCGGTGACGACGTCACCCCAGTTCTCCGCGTCCTTCGCCGCCATCTCCGTGGCCAGCGCCAGCGCGGCCTGGTCCGTGGCCTGACGGGCCTTGATGGACTCGATGACGCCCGCGTCCGCCTTCACCAGCGCGTCGCACTTGCTGGACATCTCGTCGAACAGGCGCCAGTTCTTCGTCTTCTGGTAGCGGTCCACGACTTCGGCGTAGGCCAGGGCCGCCGGGGTGCGGGCGCCGTCGGCGATGGCCGAGTCCGCCGCGCGCTGGGTGCGGTTGAGGTCCAGTTGGAGGAAGCGCAGCTCGGGCGGCAGGGCGGCCGAAGCGGCGTCCGGCGCGGCCGAGTCGAAGTGGACGAAGCGGTAGGAGAAGCTCAGCTCGTCGGAGGACAGCTTCGCCGGCAGCGCGGCGAGCTTCGGCTGGAGGCAGGCGGCCAGTTGGTCCGCCTCGGTGTTGCCGGAGGGCGCGAACGTCACCTCGGCCGGGGTGGGGTTGGCCTTCAGCAGCTTGATTTTCGCCGTCAGCGGCGGCGGGACCTGCTCCTTGAAGTTGGCGTAGCACTCACACCAGCCCTGCTGCGCCAGGCGCACCGCGCCGGTGAAGTCCGAGCCTTCGTTGATGTTGAAGGTGACGGAGTTGAGGCCGCTGGTGGTGTGCTCGAAGGGGATGGCCGCCTCCACCGGCTGCGCGCCCTTGGGCAGCGCGGACAGCTTCACCTGGCTGTCCACCACCTTCTGGATGCAGGCCTGGCCTTCGGGGGTGAGGTTCGTCCCGGTGACGGCGTGCGAGGCGCCCTGCTCCGTGACGCTCGTCTTGACCTCCACCGTGGTGGTCTTCTCCGCGCCCCGGTGCTTCGGGTCCACCAGGCACTCCATCACCTGGGGGCGCGTGGTGAGCAGCGCGCCCAGCACGACGCCCTGGCTCGCCTGCTCCGGGAGCTGGATTTCGCGCGGGAAGCAGTTCACCAGGTCGAACGGGGGCTGGTTGGTGATGCGGACACGCTCCTCGGTCGGCATGGGCTGTCCGGCCTGGGCCGCGGGCTTCTGCTGGCCGGCGCAAGCGGCGGTGAAGACGACGGAGGCTACGGCGACGCGACGCAACATGCGGTTGTTCTCCCTAGGGGTGGATCTGCGTGCGGACTTCTTTACTTCTCCAGGCCCTCGGCGTTCTTGAGGTCCTTGAGCCGAAGCCCGTTCTTTTTCAGTAGGCGATAGAGGCTCTGCATGGAGAGCCCGGTGCGCTGCTCCGCGGCCTTCATATCGAAGCCCACGGTCTTCATGACCTCGGCGAAGTACAGGCGCTCGAAGTCGGCCAGCACCCTGTCCTTGGCCTCGTGGTAGGGCAGGGTGCCCACCAGCGTGGCCACCTGGGTGGTGGGGGCCTGGCCCTCGGCGCGCCGCGAGGGCTGGGCGAGGAAGTCCAGCCAGCTGCTGTTGCCCGTCTCCTCCATGAGGGCGCCGCGCTCCAGCACGTTGCGCAGCTCGCGCACGTTGCCCGGCCACTCATAGCCCTCGAAGAGGGCCAGCGTCTGGGGCGTGAGGGTGATGCTGGCGCGCAGCGTCTGGGCCAGGGCCTGGGCCAGCGCGGGCAAATCATCCCGGCGGGTGCGCAGGGGCGGCAGGCGCACGCGCGCCACCGCGAGCCGGAAGTACAGGTCCGCGCGGAAGCGGCCCTGGCGCACGTCCTCTTCCAGGTTCCGGTGGGTGGAGGCGATGACGCGCACGTCCACCGCCACCGGCTGGCCGTCCAGCGACGGCACCTCGCGCGTCTCCAGCACGCGCAGCAGCTTGCCCTGCACGGGCAGCGGCAGCTCGCCCACCTCGTCCATGAAGAGGGTGCCGCCCCGGGCCGCCTCGAAGACGCCCCGCGCCTCGCGGTCCTCGCCGTCCCCCGCGCGCAGGCCGCCGAAGAGCTCGCGCTCGGCCTTCTCCTCGGAGATGAGGTTGCAGTCCACGACCTTGAAGGGGCCGTGGCGCCGCGCCGAGTGCTGGTGCACCGCGCGCGCCGCCAGCTCCTTGCCAGTGCCTGTCTCACCCTCCACGAGCAGGCTCATGTCCTCGCGGGCGATGCGGCGCAGCTCCGTGAAGACCCAGCGCATCTTCTCCGAGGCGCCCACCAGCGCGCCGAAGGACTCCGCCCCCGCCACCTCCACCTCGGTGGGGCGCGGGGCGACCTTCACGGAGAGCTTCGTCTTGCCCAGCTCCACCTTGTCGCCGCTGGTCAGGTAGGCCTGCACCACCTGCCGGCCGTCCAGGAAGGTGCCGTTGCGGCTGCCGGTGTCGCGCAGCATCAACCCGCGCGAGGTGCGCTCCACCTCCAGGTGGCGGCGGCTCACCGTGGCGTCCGTGAGCACCAAATCACAGGCGCCGTCGGAGCCCACGCGGACCAGCCCGTCCTGCGTCTTCACCTTCTTGCCCTTGTCAGGTCCGGCAACCACCTCCACCGTCCATTCAGGGATGGGGATGCGGGTGGTGCGGCCTTCTTGCTCCGTCTGAGTGGTCTGGGTGACCTCGGGCCTATCCATATCGGGTCCTCTTTAGGTGCGAGTCGCATGGGCGGGCAAGCCCGACGCGAGGCTCTTCACATCGGGAAAACTCAAGGCAGTACGAGTGGAACAATCCTGCCTGAGGGTTGTTGAACGCGCGCTTCGACTGGCACGAGCGCCAGCCGTGCGCGGGCAAGGGGCTGGGGAAGGGCGGGGCGTCCGTCGAGCGTGAGCGCCTCCATCCGGCGCGTCAGCTCGGGCGCCGGGTCCGCGCTTTCCTCGAGGATGTCTGCGTAGGGATTCACGGTGGCCTCCCCGAAGACCTCCGGCACCACCGCGTGCGTGGCGGGGTTGAGGACTTCCACTCGGCCCACGTACCTCACCACCTCGGTGGCGCGCTGGCCCACCGCGCAGCTCTCGGTGTCAATCAGTTCACGTTCACCGGACTGGAGGCGTTGCTCCGCCGAGGGGCGGCGCTCGGTGGGGCCGAAGAAGCGGGCCGCGTCACCGGCCTGCGCCAGGCGCGGGCAGTGGAAGGGGACGGTGTGTTTCACGACCCCCCATACAAGACGAACGTTCGGCCAGAATCCAGAATCCTGCGTCACTCCCTCGCGGAAGGACGCAGGAATTTGGATTGGCTCTCAGTAGCGGGCCGGCGGGTCGCTGGCGGGGAAGGTCTCCAGCAGCTCCTCGTCCACGGCGTCACGCGTCGTGTCATTGCCGCCCGAGGCAACGCTCGCGTTGGTGGGTTGCTTCTCCTCCGAGGCCGCGGCGCGCTTGCCCCCTTGGGCCGCGCGCTTGCGGCCGGTGCCCGCCCTGGAGACGCCCGCCATGCGGGCGCCAAGCAAATTCTTGGCCCGCTCGGCGAGGTTCCGCTGCTCCTCCTGCCAGTCGCGGAAGAACTGGGCGAGCTCCGGGTCGCCGTTTTCCTCGGCATCCCGGATGTACGCCTCACTGGTCGAGGCACCCTTGAGCAGGTGATACAGGACGCTGATGAGGTTGTACTGCTCGTCCCGGGTCCCCGTCTGCCGCTCTTCGCCTGCCATGCCGCCTCCCGTGGATGAGTGAAGTGCCACGGGGAGAAAGCTATGCACGGTGGGCCAGGCGCCTTGGCGGGGGCGGCTGGCCGCCTGCCTGGGGTGCTCAGGCCTGGAGCATCGGCTCCAGGCGGCCCTCGGTGTCCAAGCGGGACAAGTCCGAGTAGCCGCCGACGTGCGTGTCGCCAATGAAGATTTGCGGCACGGTGCGCTGGCCGCCGCTCATCTCCACGAGTTTGGCGCGCAGGTCGTCGTCTCCGGTGACGTCCACCTCTTCGAACTCCACGCCCTTGCGCTTGAGCAGGTCCTTGGCGCGAACGCAGTAGCCACAGTAGGTGGTCGTAAAAATCTTCACGGGCTTCACGGGTGTCTCCTCCTTCGTATCCACCAAATTAAGGGCCGGGAAGGCGTGCCGCCACCCGGCCCGCAAAGACGACGGCCCCCGGTTCCCCAGGAGGGAGCCGGAGGCCGCGTTCAGGACGTCACCCCGGACGGAGGCCGGGGCGAGGGGCGGACTACATGCCCATGCCGCCCATGCCGCCCATGCCGCCCATGCCACCCATCCCGCCCATGCCACCGCCGGCGGGGAGGTCCTTCTCCTCCTTCGGACGCTCCGCCACCATGGCCTCGGTGGTGAGCATCATCGAGGACACGGACGCCGCGTTCTGCAGCGCGGTGCGGCTGACCTTGGCCGGGTCGATGACGCCGGCGGCCAGCAGGTCCTCGTAGGTGCCCGTGGCGGCGTTGAAGCCGACCGGACCGGAGGACTCCTTGACCTTGTTCACCACCACGCTGCCCTCCAGGCCGCCGTTGCCGACGATCTGGCGGAGGGGCTCCTCGAGCGCGCGGCGGATGATGTCCACGCCAAACTTCTCACCGCCGGACAGCTGCAGGCCTTCCAGCGCCTTGAGGCAGCGGATGTAGGCCACGCCGCCGCCAGGGACGACGCCCTCTTCCACGGCCGCGCGGGTCGCGTTGAGCGCGTCCTCCACGCGGGCCTTCTTCTCCTTCATCTCCGTCTCGGTGGCCGCGCCGACGTTGATGACGGCCACGCCGCCCACGAGCTTCGCCAGGCGCTCCTGGAGCTTCTCGCGGTCGTAGTCGCTGGAGGTCTCCTCAATCTGGGCGCGGATCTGCTTCACGCGCGCTTCGATCTCCTGCTGGCTGCCAGCGCCGTCGACGATGGTGGTGTTGTCCTTGTCCACCGTGAGGCGCTTCGCGCGGCCCAGGTCCTGGAGGGTGATGGTGTCCAGCTTGATGCCCAGGTCCTCGGCGATCATCTTGCCGCCCGTCAGGGTGGCGATGTCCTCGAGCATGGCCTTGCGGCGGTCACCGAAGCCCGGCGCCTTCACCGCGCACACGTTCAGCACGCCGCGGATCTTGTTGACCACCAGGGTGGCCAGGGCCTCGCCCTCGATGTCCTCGGCGATGATGAGCAGGGGCTTACCGGCGCGGGCGACCTGCTCCAGGATGGGCAGGAGGTCCTTCATCGAGGAGATCTTCTTCTCGTTGATGAGGATGAGCGCGTCGTTGAGCGCCGCCTCCATGCGCTCCGGGTCCGTCACGAAGTACGGGGACAGGTAGCCGCGGTCGAACTGCATGCCTTCGACCACGTCCAGCGTCGTCTCCAGGCCCTTGGCCTCTTCGACGGTGATGACGCCTTCCTTGCCGACCTTCTCCATCGCGTCCGCGATGATGGTGCCGATGGTCTCATCACCGTTGGCGGAGATGGTACCGACCTGGGCAATCTCCTTCTTGTCCTTGGTCGGCTTGGCCTGCTTCTTCAGCTCGGCGACGACGGTGGCCACGGCCTTGTCGATGCCGCGCTTGATCTCCAT
Source organism: Myxococcus sp. SDU36 (assembly GCF_030168875.1). NCBI lineage: Bacteria > Pseudomonadati > Myxococcota > Myxococcia > Myxococcales > Myxococcaceae > Myxococcus > Myxococcus sp. SDU36. The sequence goes on along the minus strand of NZ_CP077414.1, from coordinate 3,624,478 downwards.
CGGGTTGTGGCCCGCGGCGACCAGCTTCGCGCCCTCGCGGAAGATGGCCTGCGCCAGCACGGTGGCCGTGGTGGTGCCGTCACCGGCGACGTCAGACGTCTTGGAGGCGACCTCCTTGACCATCTGCGCGCCCATGTTCTCGAACTTGTTCTCGAGCTCGATCTCCTTGGCGACCGTCACACCGTCCTTGGTGATGGTCGGGGAGCCGAAGCTCTTCTCGATGACGACGTTGCGGCCCTTGGGGCCCAGGGTGACCTTGACCGCATCGGCCAGGATGTTGACGCCGCGGAGGATGGCCTCACGCGCGCGCACGTCGAAAAGAATGTCCTTCGCCATTTGGATGGTTCCTTGAAGGAAAAAGTGGGGGGAGCCGGATTACTTCTCGATGACGCCGAGCACATCCTCTTCACGGAGGATGAGGTGCTCCTCGCCGTCGAGCTTGATCTCGGTGCCCGCGTACTTGCTGAACAGGATGGTGTCGCCGGCCTTGATGTCCAGCGGACGGACCTTGCCGTCCTCCAGCACCTTGCCGTTACCCACGGCGACGACCTTGCCCTCCAGGGGCTTCTCCTTCGCCGTGTCGGGGATGAAGAGGCCACCCTTGGTCTTGTTCTCCTCGGCGACGCGCTTGACGATGAGCCGATCCTGCAGGGGACGAATCTTCATGGCCTGCTCCTTACATGTCGCTTCCGGCGCCGTTTCCGGTGGCGACCGAAAGCTGCTTGGGGGTTGAAAAAGGGCCTCGCGACCCATGGGGTTAGCACTCGGACCTCATGAGTGCTAACGCCCAGGCGCGGCGGATAATAACCAGCGAAGTCGACCCGTCAAGCGACGCCAGTCCACCTTCCCCGCACGTGCCAACTGCGCGGCATTCCTGGGTTTTTCCCATGACACCCTGCCCGGGCGGAGCCATGCCCGGTCGGGGGGCATGGGGGCCTGGATTGGCACTCGCGCGCCCCGAGTGCTAACGCAAGTGCCCGGAATCACTGGGGGGTGGTTTTGCAGCGCCCGCGCCTGATTGGTACCCTTCCCAGGTCTCCTCCGGGCGACGTCCGCCCGGGGAATGACGGGAGGTGTCAATGAGTGGACTGGTGGCGTCCCTGTCTCTGAAGGAGTTCTTCAAGTCTCTTCTGGGCGAGGTCACGGGGCGGCAGCGGGTAGAGCTGGCGGAGGTGACGGAGTTCTACCTGGTGAACCTGCTGTCCGAGTTCGCCGTCACCGACAATCTGTTCACCCGCGAGGAAGACGGGCGCAAGGACCACGAGCCCCTGGCCATCCTCTACCACCAGGCCTTGCAGCAGGAGCGCGCCGAGCGCATCCGCACCCTGCGCCGGCTGGGCGACGTGTCGCTGTACACCGCCGGCTTCTTCTCCGGCGCGCTGCAGAGCGGCGTGGTGGGGCCGGACTACTACATCCAGATGGGGGGGACGGCGTACGGCCACGTGGCGGAGCTGACGCCGGCGGCGGCCTTCGCGCAGGTGTACCGGGAGCTGTGTGAGAAGTTCCGCGCGGTGGTGGAGGTGCTGGAGGAGATCTCCGCGCGGGGCATGGTGCAGGCCGGCCCCAGCGGCGCGCTGAAAGTCTATGAGGCGTGGGTTCGCACCGGAAGTGACCGGCTGGAGCGCGTGCTGCTCGACGCGGGGATGATGCCGCGGCCCAAGGGACAGCTCGCCAACTAGCCGGAGGTGTGGATGATTGGCCGCGTTCAGGACCACCTGGAGGCCATCTACGGCTTCACGTGCGAGGCGAGGGCGGAGGTCTTCGTGGTGGACACGGAGGCCGCCGCCCGGCTGGGAGGCACCGGCCGCGCCGACGAGGAGCTGCTGGTGCACGAGGCCGGCGACGCGCTGGAGCTGGCCCTCTACCTGTCACCGGCGCTGCTTGACAGGCTCAAGCCCTACGAATCCGGTCCGCTGGGCTACGTGCTGGACAGTGATTTGGCTGGCTACTGCCAGCTGGCCGAAGGCGTGAGCCACTTCCTCTACGTGGCCCACACGGCGGCCCACGGGCGGAGGGTGTCGCTGCTGGAGCTGGAGGCGCAGGCGGAGGTGGACAAGTTCGCGGTGTGCCTGCTGCACCGGTGGGGTGAAGGCGTGGGGGCCTGGTCTCAGGAGCTGCTCCAGCGCCTCTTCGATCGGGTGTCCTACCGCAAGCAGCTCTCCGCCCAGGAGCGGTGGCGCTACGAGGAGGCGAACCGGCTGTCACGCCGCTTCTGCGCGCGGCTGATGGGACACGTCGCCGCCCGGCGGCTGGACCGGCTCCTCGGAGACTTGCGCTACGCCTACCGGCTTGGGGCGGAGGCCAAGCTTCGCCATTTCGCGCATGGCGGGTGAGCACCTTTCCGTCCGCATCGGGTAGGGTGGGCGGGTATGCCACGCGAGGCGTCCGCAGGCGGTGTCGTCATCCGGGAGAGCGCCGGCCACTGGGAGGTGGCCGTCATCCGTCCCCATGGCCGCGCCTTGTGGGCGCTCCCCAAGGGGCACGTGGACCCAGGTGAGTCGCCGGAGCAGACGGCGAGCCGCGAGGTGCGTGAGGAGACGGGGCTGTCCGTGTCGCTCATGGCCCCGCTGGGCGAGATTCGCTACGTGTACCAGTTCCGCGGACAGCGCATCTTCAAGCGCGTCCACTTCTTCCTGTTCCGCTATCAGGAGGGAGAGCTGGGGCCGCTGCCGGGGCCGCGCATCGAGGTGGACGAGGTGCGCTGGGTGCCGGTGGTCCAACTGGTGCCGCTGCTGGGCTACAAGGGAGAGAAGGCCGTTGCCTCGCGGGCGGTGCGCTGGTTGCGCTCCCAGGGCCTGCTCCCCGAAGCCCCCTCCCCGGCGAGCGTTGCCGGGAAGGAAGGGGGCTGAAGGAAGCCGCGGGGACTTACTTGGGCTCGTCGCCCTGGTACTTGCCGGACAGCGCCTCGCGCACGTCACGGTCGAACTTCACGCGGCCGGTGGCCACCTCGCGCAGGGACAGCACAGGGGGCTTGTTCTTGGACTGATCAAGGATGGGGCGGGCACCCGCCATCAGCTGCCGCGCGCGCTTGGCGCCGAGCAGCACCAGCGCGAACCGGTTGTCGACGAGGGGGAGGCAGTCTTCGACGGTAACGCGAGCCATGGAACGTCCTTCGGATTTCGGTGGAGCTACTGGAAGCCTCTCAACCTAAAGAGCACCCCCCCGGCGAGTCAAGGAAGGACGCACGGGAGGGCGGCCGGGCGGACAGGCGCTTTCGGCTCAGGTGTACCACCAGGCCCAGAGGATGAGGACCGCCTGCAGGGGCAGCCGCAGCCAGAGCAGGGCCCGGGGGATTTTCCGGAACCGCTCCGGGTGCCGCACCATGTGGAGGTTGGCCGGAAAGACAACGATGAACAGGGCGATGAGGCCCCAGGCGGCCAGCCGGCTCGTCTGGGGGATGACCAGGCCCACGCCCAGCAGCACCTCCGCCACGCCGCTCCAGAACACCAGCGGCCCGTGAAACGGCAGGTACGGGGGCATGATGCGCTGGTACATGCGCGGGTTGCGGAAGTGGTTCAGCCCCGCGCCCACCATCAGCAGGGCGAGCACGTACTGAAGGACGAGCTTCACGCCGCTCAAGTGGACGCGAACGCCTCGCCGACGATGGCGCGCGCCTCCTGGAGGATGGCTTGGAGGTGGGCTTCGTCTCGGAAGCTCTCCGCGTAGATTTTGTAGACGTCCTCGGTGCCGGAGGGCCGCGCGGCGAACCAGCCGTTCTCCGCCACCACCTTGAGCCCGCCGATGTCCGCGTTGTTTCCGGGCGCGCGCGTGAGGCGCTGGAGGATGGGCTCACCGGCCAGCGTGGTGGCCTTCACCGCCTCCGGGGACAGCTTCTTCAGCGCGGCCTTCTGCGCGGCGGTGGCCGGCTGGTCGATGCGCGTGTAGTGCGGCGCGCCGAACTTCGCCGCCAGGGCCTGATAGTGCTCGCCAGGGTCCTTCCCGGTGCGCGCGAGGATCTCCACCGCCAGCAGGTCCAGGAGGATGCCGTCCTTGTCCGTGGTCCACACCGTGCCGTCCTCGCGGAGGAAGGACGCGCCGGCGCTCTCCTCGCCGCCGAAGCCGAGCGAGCCGTCCAGCAGCCCGTCCACGAACCACTTGAAGCCCACCGGCACCTCGACGACGCGGCGGCCCAGGTCCTTCGCCACGCGGTCGATGAGGCCGCTGCTCACCAGCGTCTTGCCCACCGCGGTGCCGGGCTTCCAGCCGGGCCGGTTGCGATAGAGGTAGTCGATGGCGACCGCCAGGTAGTGGTTCGGGTTCATCAGCCCCAGGCTGCGGGTGACGATGCCGTGCCGGTCCGAGTCCGCGTCGTTGCCGAACGCGATGTCATACGCGTCCTTGAGCCGCACCAGGTTCGCCATGGCATACGGGGACGAGCAGTCCATGCGAATCTTCCCGTCGTGGTCCAGCGGCATGAACCGGAACGTCGGGTCCACCGTGGGGTTCACCACGTGCAGGTTCAGCCCGTAGCGCGCGGCGATGGGCTCCCAGTACGCGACGTTGGAGCCGCCCAGCGGGTCCGCGCCGATGCGCAGCTTCGCGCCGCGCAGGGCCTCCATGTCGATGACGCTGCCCAGGTCCTCCACGTACGGGGTGATGAAGTCATACGGCTTCACCGTGGGCGCGGCGCGCGCGCGCTCGAAAGGGATGCGCTGCACGCCCGCGTTGCCCGCGCCCAGCAGCGCGTTGGCGCGCTTCTCGATGACGGAGGTGACGTTCGTGTCCGCGGGGCCGCCGTTGGGCGGGTTGTACTTGATGCCACCGTCTTCCGGCGGGTTGTGGGACGGGGTGATGACGATGCCGTCCGCGAGCCCCGCCGCGCGGCCGCGGTTGTACGTGAGGATGGCGTGGGAGATGACGGGCGTGGGCGTGGCGCCGTCCGTGAAGCGCACCTGCACGCCGTTCGCCGCCAGCACCTCCAGCGCCGTCTGCTGCGCGGGGGCGGAGAGGGCGTGGGTGTCCATGCCCAGGAAGAGCGGCCCGTCGATGCCCTGCTGCTGACGGTACTCACAGAGGGCCTGCGTCACCGCGACGATGTGGCCTTCGTTGAAGCTGTTTCGCGCGGAAGAGCCACGGTGCCCGGAGGTGCCGAAGGCGACGCGCTGCTCCGCCACGCCCACGTCGGGCCGGCCGGAGAAGTACGCGGCGCGCAGCTTCTCGGGGTCGATGAGGAGGTCTTCCGGTGGGGGCTTGCCAGCGAGCGGGTGTGCCATGGCCGCGGAACATAGCCATGCCGCCCGGAGGAAGGCGCGGCGATTCTGGCGAGCGTGCACCGCGTTACACCCGGGCCGTGCCGGCCCTGGGCTTCAGGCGGTGATTCAGCGGGCCGCGGCCACCGCGCTGGACGAGGCCCCGCCCTGGGGCTCGGGCTCCGGGGCCTCGTCGGCCGGGGCGGCGGCGTTCTCCGGGAGGAACGCGAGCAGCACCAGCGCGGGCACGGCGAGCAGCACGGTGCCGGCGAAGAAGGTGGGCCAGCCGAGCCACTCGGCCAGGTAGCCGGAGGAGGCGGAGATGAGGCGGTTGGCCACCGTGCCCAGCGCGGACAGGAGCGCGTACTGCGTGGCGCTGAAGCTCTTGTGGCACAGCGACATCAGGTAGGCGGCGAAGGCCGTCACCGCCAGACCGCCGCAGAGGTTGTCCACGGCGATGGTGGCCGCCAGCATCAGGTCGTTCTTCCCCACCAGCGCCAGCCCCATGAACATCAGGTTGGTGAGGGCCTGCGCCGCGCCGAAGATGAAGAGGCTGCGCCGCGTGCCCAGCTTCACCATCACCACGCCGGCCAGCAGGCCACCCGCGATGGTGGACACCATGCCCAGGCCCTTGCTGAGCGCGCCAATCTCCGTATTGGAGAAGCCCAGCTCCTTGTAGAAGGGCGTCACCATGCCGGCGGCGATGGCGTCTCCCAGCTTGTAGAGCACCAGGAAGAGGATGACGGCGACGGCGCCCTTGCGCGTGAAGTACTCCACGAAGGGCTTCACCACCGCGTCCGTCAAATTGCGCGGCGGCTTCGAGCCCTGGGGCTCCGGGGCCAGGAGCGTGGCCACCACGCCCACGGCCATCAGCAGGCCCATGATGAAGTACGTCTGGGACCAGCCGGTGAGGTCCGACAGCGTCAGGGCCAGGGCGCCCGCGGTGAGCATGCCCAGGCGGTAGCCGGTGATGTACGTGGAGTTGCCGAGCCCGCGCTCCTCCACGGGGAGGATGTCCGTGCGCCACGCGTCCGCGACGATGTCCTGGCTGGCGGACAGGAACGTGACCAGCACCGCCATGGCGGCCATGCTCACCGGCGCGTCCTTGGGATTCACCAGGCCCATGGCGGCAATGGCCCCCATGAGCAGCACCTGCGTCACCAGCATCCACCCGCGCCGCCGGCCCAGGAAGGGCAGGGTGTAGCGGTCCATCAACGGCGCCCAGAGCACCTTGAAGGTGTACGGCATGCTCACGAGGCCGAAGACGCCAATCGTCTTCAAGTTGACGCCCTCGTCCTTCATCCACGCGGACAGCGTGACGCCCGTCAGCCACAGGGGCAGGCCGGAGGCGAAACCAACGGCCACGAGCAGCCAGATGCGCCGGCTCTTGAGAACTTCGAGGATGGAGGGCTTGGACATGGAGGGCGCGCGAGAACAGCGGCCAGCATAGAGAATCCACCCCGCGCGTCACCATTCATGCGCGGGAATGTCCGCTCGGCTGCCTAGCCGTCCAGCGCGGAGAAGTCCGGGCAGGTGGCGCGCTCGCCCTCCGTGGGGTTGAAGAAGTCCCAACTGCGCGCCGTGAAGGTGACGCGGCCCTGGACGTCCCAGCACTCGGTGTACTTCGCGCCCCGGATGTCGCCGCTCAGCACGTCCAGCACCGCCATGCCCCGGCCGTCCGGGGACCAGCGCGTCGTCAGGCTCAGGTCCTCCAGCAGCCCGCCCGGCACCAGGTCCTGCCCGGGCATCAGGAACTGCATCTCCCCCAGGCTGTCCTGGGCCTCGCGGTACGTGTACCGCGCCACGGGGAAGGCGCCGTCCCTGGGCGTGAAGGCCAGCTCCACCCGGGTGGGCAGCGCCTTCGTCTGGTAGTGGATGTCCAGCCGCCGGAGCGCCGCCACGTCGTTGGCGGGCAGGCCCTCCTGCCGCGCCCGCTCCACGTCCAGGTGGAGGTTCCCCACGCCCTTGCGGATGCCGGCGTCCGCTTCGAAGGTGCCGCTCAGGAAGGCCCACCACCCGGCCTCGCCCGAGCCCGTCTTCCGGTACTCGAGCCGGTAGTCGAAGCTCAGCGCCGCGCGCGTCATCACGAAGCGGACGTCGTGGCCCGCGTGGCCCGGGTCCCGGTAGGGCCCCCACACCCGACGGTCCGGCTCGCGCGTCGTCGGGGGCTGGCTCCGGATGTCCTCCAACAGGGAGAGGAGGGCGTCCACGCTCGCGTTGAAGGCGCGCCCTGTCTCCTCCGTGTCGCCCATCAGCTTGGAGGACTCGCCCAGGCGCACCACCAGCGCGGAGGGACGCGTCACCTGCCCGCCGCCCGCGCGCCCCGAGCTCTTCGCGGGCAGCTTCGCGGCCAGGTCCTCGCGCCGCGGCAGCGCGTTGAGGAACTCCAGGTCGTCGTTGGAGAAGTCGCCGCCGCACGCGGCCAGCGCCAGGCACAGACAGGCCACCATGACGTTTCGCATCGCGTGCTCCTTCATGGCTGGTACGTCACCAGCGCGCCCAGCTCCCAGAAACCCAATGAGCGTTGCGCATCGACGTTGTAGAGCAGGTAGTGGGTCCGGGCTCGCGCCGTGAGGTGCAGCCGGGACAGGGGATTCCAGCGGATGCCCGCCACCAGGCCGGGAGAGAACATGGCGAACCGCTGGTCCGGGAGGGCTTCGTCCTCGAAGTCGCGGCGCATGAGGAGCCACGCCATCCGCGCGCCCAGGAAGGGCGCCACGCGGCCCATGGGCCACTCGGACGTCAGGGACGTGCCCACGCTCGTCATCGCGTAGCGGTACCCCGGGCCCGTCAGCGACGGGAGCATCAGCACCGCCCGCCGGCTGCCCATGGCCACGTCCAACCCCCAGACCCAGTCTCGGCGGAAGTAGTCGTGGAGCTGGGCCTCCGCGCCCACCATCCCCACCGACAGGAACAGCGAGTCGCGCGTGGGCGCGTCGAAGTAGGACTGCACGCCGCCCGCCAGCCCCAGCGTCCACCAGGCGCCATCCGCGCGCGGGCCGCCCTTCACCGGGTCGTCGGAGAAGGGCGCGTCCTGGAGCCGCGCCTCGTGCAGCACCGCCGGATGGCCCCTTCGCACCTCCACCTCGCCGATGCGCAGCCGGTCCGGGAGCCGGCGCTTCACGCGGTAGGTGCCCGGCGCCAGCGCCACGCGCCGCTCCACGTCCGCCGCCTTGTCCAGCTCCGCCACGACGAGGCCACCCGGGTCCACGAAGTAGTAGGTGCCCACCGGCGCCGCGCCCGGGACGATGAGCCCTCCGCCGCTGGCGCGCAGGTCCGTGAGGACCAGGTCTCCGTTGCCCGCCAGGTCGTAGCTGAACGTCGGATGCTGCGGCCCCGCGCTGCTGGCCGCCGTGTCCGCCACCGTGCGGGCATAGGCGTGGGAGTACGCCTCGAAGAGCGTCACCCGGCCGTCGCCGCTGCGGTCCGCGTCCCCCAGCAGCCCGCTGGCCAGGTGGTGGGAGAAGTAGCTGCCCGCCAGCGCGTCCGACTCCTGCGAGTCCTCGTCCGCGGCGCTGGAGGTGAGGATGACCAGCCCGCGCGCGTCGCGGCTCGCCCCCGACTCGATGTCGAACGCCGGGGCCCGCCGAGCGCCCTTGGTGCGCGTCATCGCGCCGGAGCGGCATGAATCCAGGACGGCGATGCGGATGTCCGAGGAGGCCTCCGCGAGCCGACGCTTGAGGTCGTCGAACCCCAGCCGCGTGTCGCCCAGCCGCAGCGCGCCGTCCTTGGCGTGGCCCGAGTAGTAGACGAACAGCGCGGTGCGCTCGCCCCTTGCCCGGGCCGCGCGGGCGCGCTGCTCCAGCTCCGCCAGGGCCGCCAGGAAGTCCCGCGCGTCTTCGTTCAGCAGCAGCTTCGCGTCCACGGGCGCCACGCCGCCCAGGCGGAGCAGCAGCGCGTGCATCTTCCGGGCGTCGTCCCGGGCGAAGCGCAGCGGACGCGTGTCGGCGCCTCCCTGGTCGTTGCCGGCCACCAGCGCGAAGCGGCGCAGCGTGTCCGCGTCCGCGGCGGAGGCCGCCAGGGCGAGCACCAGCGCCAGGGCGCGCGTGAGACAGGGCAGACGGCTCATGGCTTCCGCAGCACCCAGTGTGTCTGCGCTCCAGGGACTTCCAACTCGGCCATCCGTCCGACGTCGCCATCCGCCTGGGCAAAGGCGCGCCGGGCGGCTTCCACCAGCGTCTCCTGCGGCAGGGGCTCGTCGCTGAGCACCACGATGACGCGCTCCGCTCCGGAGCCGGTGAACTCCCAACCTCCGGGCAGCCAGTGCTGCCGGCTGCCGGGGTCCACGGGCGCGCTGGCCCCGTCCTCCGGATGCAGCGGCGTCACCTCGCCAATGGCGTCCACCGACAGCGCGGCCACGTAGCGGTGCGTTCCCGCCTTGTAGCCCAGCATCACCCGCTCACCCGGCTCTATCGCTTCGGGCCTGCCTGGAATGGCCTCCCGCTGCGGGCCCAGCCCCCCGCCGATGCGCAGCTCCGCCGCCGCGCCGCCCTTGAGGCGGTTGAGCCCCCCGGTGTCTCCGGACTCGGCGCTGGAGCCCAGGAGCGGGCGCACCAGCACCACGACCAGCAGGGACGCGGCGATGGCCACCGTCGTCGCCACCCAGCGGCGCGGCGGCGGCCGGGCGGCGTCCTGCCGCCGCCGCAGGGCCTGCTCCACGCCGGCCTCGAAGCGCTCGAAGGGGACGTCCGCTTCGAACCGCGCCTGGGCTTCATGGATGCCGCGCAGGGCCTGGGCGCAGGCCTCGCATGAGGCCGCATGGGCCTGGACGCGGGCGGCCTCGGTGGCGGCCAGCTCTCCGGCGCTCAACCGGCGCAGCGTCCATTCCGATTCGTGCGCGCTCATGGGACCTTCAGCTCCTCTCCGCCCAGCGCCGCGAAGTGCTCCAGCCGCTTGCGGATGGTGGGCACCGAGCGACCCAGCAGCGCGGCCACTTCTTCCAGCGTCATTCCGTCGACGTGGTAGTGGATGGCGGCCGCCTGCGTCTCCACGTCCACGCGCGCCAGCAGCCGGCGCACCAGGTCCCGCGTCTCCATGGCCTCCTGTCCGCCATGGCCTTCGGGACGGGCGGCGGCGTCCCGTTCGAACCACTGCCGCCAGCCGGCGCGCTCACCGCGGAGCTGGTTGAGGCAGTGGTGGGTGGCAATCTTCATCAGCCACGTCAGCGGCGAGGACTCCGCGCGGAAGTCCTCGCCGTGCGTGAGGGCGCGGGCGAACACGTCGTGCATCGCATCCTCCGCCTTCGTCGCGTCCTTCAACAGGTAGCGGCAGCGTCCCAGCACGCTGCCGCCATGTTTCATATACAACTCCCGCAGGAAGGCCCGCCGGTCCTGTCGAGGACCGCCTGGAATCACCTGGAGGAGTGGCCGGCTCGTTCCCGTCACACGGCGCAGACTACCGCGTGCGTCACAGCGTGGAGTAGACGGCGGTGCTGAAGTTTCCGCAGGCGCTCAGCTCGCCATAACCCAGGACGGGATTGACGCTGATGGCGAAGTAGGCGCTCAGGAAGCTGCTGTCCCAGCATTCACTCAGCGTGGCTTCACCGAACAGGTCCCCGCCCGACAGCTTGATGTCCGCGCGGCCCGCGCCCGTCGCCTCCCAGCGGCTCTTGATGGCCAGGTTCTCCAGCGCCGCGCGGCGCGGGTCCGTGTCAATGTCCTTGCGGATGACGAAGTCCAGCTCGCCGCCCGCGCCGTCGCCCTGCTTGAAGCGGTAGACGGCGTCCACGCGGGTCTCCGGGCGCTCCTCGTCGCGAATCTGGTGGAGGTCCGCCTCCACGGAGGACTCCGCCGCTCCGGCGACGCGCGCGTAGCGAATCTGCGCGGTGCCCACGTCGGCGCCCGTGGCGCCGGGCAGCGTGCTCGCCCGGTCCCAGTCGATGAGGAACTCACCGGAGCCGTGGCCCGCGACGCGCTCACCGTCAGCGTCCACCGAGGCGGTGTGCGCGCCGGAGAGGAAGGCCACGAAGGCGCTGTCCGCCTCGTTCTTGTCCTGGCCCTCCAGGACCCAGGTGTAGCTGTGGTCGCCCGTGCGGGTGACGGTCAGCCTCCACGCCACCGCGTCGAGCGGGCCGGCATGGGGGCCCCACACGGCCACGTCTCCATTGATGGAGGTGGGGACGTGCTGGACGATGTCCTCGATGAGGTTGAGCACGCCCACCGTGCCGAGGTTGACGGTGGCCGCCGCCGCCACCGTCGCCCGGTAGTACTCCGCCTGTTCGCCTTCACCGTAGAAGGCCGTCAGCCCCTGCCCGTTGTTCCGGGAGGGCGAGCGCATCTCCACCATCTCCTTGGAGGGCAGCCCTTCCCGGAAGGCGTCTTCGTCGCTCGTCGCGTTGTCACAACCCGTCATCAGCAGGGCGGCACACAGCAGGCTCTTGCGCAGCATGGTTCACGTTCCCTTCGAACGGCCCCCGGCGGGCCGTGCAGCAGCGTGTCTGCCTTCATGGACACAGCCCGGCCGGAAAACGGAAAAGGCGCCCGCACGGTGCGCGAAACGTCCGGAATCACGATGTTTGTAGGTTGGTTGCCCGCTCCCCAGGCATCTATTCCGCGCCGGCGGACGGCCGAATTTCTCAGTCCCTACCTTTCGGCCATGGAAAAGAGACACCCCAACCATCCCGGCGAGATGGGTACGGACGCGCTGCTGGCCGAGCACGAGCGGGCCCCGGACGAAATCAACGCCCGGGCCAGGGCCGTCGGGCTGCTCAAAGACGCAGGGGTGCCCTTCGTCGTGGGCGGTGCCTACGCCTATGCGACGTACACCGGCATCTACCGCGACACGAAGGATTTGGACCTCTTCCCCCGGAAGGCGGACGCGCTCCGGGCGCTGCAAGTCCTGGAGAAGGACGGCTGGCGCACCGAGCGCGCGGACGAGGTCTGGCTCTACAAGGCCTTCAAGGGCGACTACTTCGTCGACTTCATCTTCTCCTCCGGCAACGGCGTGGCGGTGGTGGACGACGCGTGGTTCGAACACGCCCCGCGCGCCACCATCTTCGGGCACGAGTGTCTGGTGGCCCCCGCGGAGGAGATGATCTGGTCCAAGGCGTTCGTGAACGAGCGCGAGCGCTATGACGGCGCGGACGTGAACCACCTGCTGCTGAAGGCGGGCCGGAACATGGACTGGGAGCGGATGTTGCGCCGCTTCGACCGGTACTGGGAGGTCCTGCTCAGCCACCTGATGATGTTCCGCTTCGCCTATCCATCCGAGCGGGACGCCATTCCCGAATGGGTGATGGCGGAGCTGATGAGTCGCACGCTGCACACCCTGCGCGAGGGGCGCTGGGAAGAGAAGCTGTGCCGCGGCAACCTGATTTCCCGCGTGAACTATCACGTGGACATCCACCACTGGGGCTTCGGTGACGGGAGGTCCTGGGACGAAAACGAACGACAGCGGGAGGACGAGAGTGGCGCGCGATCCGGGCTCGAAAATTCGGTTGGCGGCGGTCGGTGACCTGCACTGCCGGGAGGACCACCACGGCCGCTTCCGGCACCTGGTCAAGCAGGTGAACGCCACGGCGGACCTGCTCGTGTTGTGCGGCGACCTCACGGACCGCGGAATGATTGAAGAGGGCAAGGTGCTGGCGGAGGAGCTGTCCGCGCTCCGCGTCCCCTGCGCCGCGGTGCTGGGCAACCACGACTACGAGCACAACCAGGTGAAGGAGATTTGCGGCGAGCTGGCCAAGGTCGGCGTCCACATCCTGGATGGGGACCACTTCATCTTCGAGAAGGTGCTGGGCGTGGCGGGCGTGAAGGGCTTTGGCGGCGGCTTCGGCAACGCGACGCTCCAGGCCTTCGGCGAGGGCCAGACGAAGGGCTTCGTGCAGGAGGCCGTCACGGAGTCGCTCAAGCTGGAGGCCGCGCTGAGCCACCTCGACATGGAGAAGAAGGTGGTCATCATGCACTACGCCCCGGTGCCGGAGACGCTGGAGGGGGAGAACATCGAGATTCGCCCCTTCCTGGGCACCAGCCGCCTGTCCATGCCCATTGACCACTATGGCGCGGAGGCGGTGTTCCACGGCCACGCGCACCACGGCGCCCGCAGCGGGAAGACGAAGAGCGGCATCCCCGTCTACAACGTGGCCATGCCCCTGCTGGCGAAGCACACCCCGGACCAGCGGTATGTGTTGCTGGAGGTGTAGGCCCCCTCGCGGCGCAGCGCGGGGGCGTCACTCCGTGGGGGGCGCTCAGGGCGCCTGCTCCGTCTTCGCGGGCGGCTTCGGCGCGTCGGGGGCCGGCGCTGCTTCCAGCAAATCCTCGGGCCTGGTGGGCAAGGTCAGGCGTGCCTCGGGCACCATGAGGACGTCGGGGCCAGCGCCCCGGGCGTAGAGCGTGCCGGGCTCGTCGGGCACTTCAGTGCCCAGCCAGAGCCGCGCCAGCTCACGTCCATCCGCGCCCAGCAGCACGGCGCCGGGCGAGCCCGCCGTCACGCCATACCGGGCCCAATTCTTGGGGTCCGTCTCGCCGGAGCCCGTGGCCTTCAGCCCTTCCAGCGCGCGCAGCAGCGAGGCGAGCTTGAAGTGCTGTGCCTTGCCCCGCCGCGGGGACTCCATGTCCCAGTGGCCGGCGCCTTCGGTGGCTTCCGACGTGTTCACCACGGTGATGGCGGGCGCGCCACCGCCCGGGTGGAACACGATGCGGCGGACGTCCTGGCGCCGGAACTCCAGCACGCGCCGGTCCTTCAGCTCCCGGGCGCTCACGTCCAGCACGCCGAGGGCGTCCTCGGGCACCTCGCCCAGCACCGCTTGCGTCCCCTGTTCGCGCAGCGCATAGGCGCGCGCGGCGCCGTCTTCCGTCACGCGGGACATCCGCACCCGCACCGGCTCGCCCGGGCCGCCGGTGAAGCGGGCGTCCACCACCGGCGTCTCCAGCCCCAACCGCTTCCGGGTCTCCGGTGTGTCTTCGGGGAAGGAGAGTGCCCGCTGCTCCACCACGGCCTTCACCAGGTCCGCGACGCGCGTCGCGTTTGCGGTGGAGGCCACCGGGGAGACCAGCCGCCAGCCCGTGCCGTCCGCGTCCCGCGTCAGTTGATACGCACCCTGCGGCGCCTTCACCTCGATGCCCTTCAGCGCGCGCGCGTCCAGGGGCGCCAGGAGGTCCTTGGCACGCAGGGCGAAGGTGTCCCGGTCCAGGGCCCAGCGCACCGTGCCCGCGGCGGCGTGGACCGCCGGCTCCGCGTCACGGCGCACGTAGACGGAGCCGTCGTAGGTGTTCTCCTTGCCACCGTGCAGCGTCACCGTGCGCTGACGGGCGGGGTCCTGCGCCCCTTGGCCCTGCGCGTCTGGCACATAGGCCCGGGCCGTGACGGTGAAGAGGGGCGGCTTCAGGCCATACGCGTCCAGGTCGGCGTCGGTGGGCGCCTCCTTCACGGTGGCGCTGAAGCTCGAAGACGCCAGCGTGCCGAGGATGGACTCCACCACGGCCGCCTCCGCGCGCGCGGACACGGGCGCCGTCAACTTCCATGTGCCGTCCTGCTCGCGAACCAGCTCCGTGGTGGCGCCCCGGGCACCCACCGTCAGGTGGGTGAAGACGGGCTTCGCGGGTGCTCCTTCGTCCTGAGCGCGCGTCTCCTCCGTCCCCGTGACGAAGAGGCGCTGCTGGGCGTCGGCGCTCCGCCGGGCCTCGCCCGCGTCAGGCGCCTTCTCCCCGGGACAGGCCGCGAGCCCCAGGCCCGCCGTGACGACGGTGAGGGTGCTCCACCGCCACCTTCCTCGACTCGGCGTCACTTGTTGCGCCTCGACAGCCAGATGGCCAGGCCCACGCCCAGCAGCGTCAAGGGCATGAGGTCCGTGGCGAAGAAGCGGATGCGGCTGAGCGACGCCGCGTCCAGCTCCAGCGTGGAGACCTCGCGGTCCGGCGGGCGGATGGTGACCTTCGTGAGCTGGTTGGACGCCCAGCCCAGCGCGTTCATCACCAGGTTGCGGTTGGGCTCATGGCCCCAGTTCGGGTCCAGGAGCAGCTCCGAGTCCCCCATCACCACCAGGCGCGCTTCATCAAAGCGCTTGCCCGGCGAGGCCTGGGTATCACGCGTCACGGCGGCCACCAGCACCAGTTGGCCCGTCTTCTCGCCATCCGAAGGCACCGCGTTCTCCTCCGGCGTGCTCTCCACCCATCCATGCTGCGACGTGAGGACCACCGGCTGCACCTGGACGCCCGGCGCCATCCCCGTGCGCAGCAGGCTCAGGCTGCGCGGGGTGGGGAACTCCACGTTGAGTCCCCGCTGGTGCAGCGGCTTGCCAATCTCGTGGTCGCTGTAGAAGAGCGACAGCACCACGAAGGGATTGCCGCTGTTGTACTGCGCGTCCGCGACGATGCCCTCGTCCACCTGCACGCCGTGCTCGGCCAGCAGTCCGTCCAGGCCGTCACGCAGGCCGGCGTCAGCGAAGTAGAGCATGCGTCCACCCGAGGCCAGGTATCGCTGGAGCACCTCCTTCTCCGGCGCGGTGTAGGGCGCCCGGGCCCCCGCGATGATGACCAGCGCGGCGTCCCGTGGCACGTCCTGGACACCCGCGAGGTTCAGCGGCTCCGCGGTGTAGCCCTCCTGGAGCAGCTGCCGCCGGAGCTCGGACAGGCTGGCGCCCGGGTCATTGGGCGGCGCCTGCTCCTTGTCCAGTGGCCACTCCCCATGGCCGGTGACGAAATAGACCTTCTGGGTGCCCACCGCGTTCAGCTTGAGGACCGCGTGCGTCAGCTCCTGCTCGGACACGGTGGCCAGCAGCGTGTGCGTGGCGAGCTCGCCCTCGCCGCGTACCAGCACCACCGCCGTCTGGCCCTCACGCACCTGGTACTTCGCGGCCAGGTCCGGGGCGCGGCGCGGGTCCTTGAAGGTGTACTCGAACTTCCCCGGCGCTTCGGCATGGTAGAGCGCGAAGAGCGCTTCCAACTGGCCGTGCTGGGCATGTGCCGGGGTGATGAACGCGATGGCGCGCACCGGGTCCGCAATCGCGGCCAGCGTGGACACCGTCTGTGGCGCCAGCGTGTGGATGCGCGCCTGCGTCAAGTCCCAGCGCCGGTTCTGCTTGAAGGCCAGGTAGTTCACCACCACCAGCCCGGCGAACACGCCCAGCGTGGTGAGCACCGTGGTGGCGAAGAAGCTGCTGGCGCGGCGGGTGGCGAACTGGCCGAACTGCCGGTAGTTCGTCGCGCCGTAGAGGCCCACCAGCACCAGGCCCGCGCCCGCCTTCACGGCGGCGGTGACGGCGCTGTCCGAGGTGACGAGCAGGGTGAACGGACTCGACAGGAGCAGCAGCAGTCCGAACGCGCCCAGGACCTTGCCGACGTTGGCGGCCTTCATGTCAGGCCCACCGCTGCGCATCCACCGCGCGGTGGGTGAGGAAGAGGGAGAAGCCGATGACGGAGGCGAAGAACACCAGCGACTGTGCGTCCAGCACGCCCTTGATCATCCCCTGCAACTGGAGGTCACAGGCGACGTAGGACAGCGCGGAGCGCAGCGGCTCCTCCGCGCGCCGGGCCACCTGGCCCAGCAGCATCCACGCCAGCAGGACACAGAAGGTGAGGAAGGCCGCCAGCATCTGGCTCTCCGTCAGCGCGGAGATGAACAGGCCCACGGCCATGCAGGTGGCGCCCCAGAGCAGCAGCGCGCCGTAGCCCAGCAGGACGGTGGACCACTCCAGCGCCGGCCCGGACTCGCTGTGGCCCAGCGCGGAGAGCAGCAGTGGGAAGACGAGCGTGAGCGCCAGCGTGGTGGAGATGACGCCCAGGCCGCCCAGGTACTTGCCCAGCACGATTTCAATGGGCCGCACCGGGGCCGTCATCAGCAGCTCGAAGGTGCGGTTGCGCTTCTCCTCCGCGAACAGCCGCATGGACAGGAACGGCGTGACGACCAGGGTGATGACCAGGACGCTGCCCCACAGCTCCACCACCACCCCGTCCGTGAGGTTGCGGTACATGTTGAAGTCCGGGGACATCTGCGCCCAGCCCACCCGGCGCGCCACGCCCTGGACGTCATTGAACGCCTGCAGCAGGTCCGTGAAGTAGAAGGCCGTCAGCGCCGCCATCGCCGTGAAGACGGCGTAGGCCCACGGCGTGGTGAAGGCGATGGACAGTTCCTTGCGGGCAATCGCCAGGGCGGTGCGCATGGAGGCAGGGTCCTTGAAAGGGGGCCGCGCTCAGGCGGCGGTCAGCTTGATGAAGACTTCTTCCAGCGACGCGTTCTCCGCCTGCCCGTGGATGCGGGCCAGCTGGGAGATGTCGTCGTACGCGGCCATCTTCCCCTGGTGGATGATGAGCACCTTCTGGCACGTCATCGTGACCTCCGGGAGGATGTGCGTGGAGAGGATGACGGTGTGCTGGCCGGCCAGGCCCTTGATGAGGGCGCGAAGCTCGGCGCGCTGCGCGGGGTCCAGGCCCTCGGTGGGCTCGTCCAGGATGAGCACCGGCGGTGAGCCGAGCAGCGCCTGGGCGATTCCCACGCGCTGCTTGTAGCCCTTGGACAGGTTCTGGATGACGCGGTCCATGACGTGCGTCACCCCCATGAGGGTGGCCACCCGCTCCAGCTCGACCTTGAGGGCGCTCCCCGACAGCCCCTTCAGCGAGGCCACGAAGCGAAGGTAGCCCCGTACCGTCATCTCCACGTAGAGCGGCGGCAGCTCCGGCAGGTATCCGATGCGGCGCTTCACCTCGAGCGGCTGCGCCTCGACGTCATAGCCCCCGACGCGGACCACCCCCTCCGACGGCGGGAGGAAGCCGGTGAGGATTTTCATGGTGGTGGACTTGCCCGCCCCGTTGGGGCCGAGGAACCCGAGAATCTCACCCGCCTCGACCTGGAAGGTGAGGTCGTCCACGGCCACCCGCTCTCGGTATCGCTTGGTGAGGTGCTGGACCTCGATCATCGGCATGGGCGCGGTATTAAACCCGACATTGGCGTGTCAAGGCGACACCGACTGCGCGTGTGGGCGCCGTAGCGCGGCTGGCCAGACTTCTGCAGGGAGGCCCACGCGTGTGGTTTTCCGGACACACCGAACAGGGGTAGTGAGTCGAATCATGCCAATCGTGGTCCAGAAGTACGGCGGCTCGTCGGTCGCCGGCGTGGAGAAGCTCCGCAAGGTCGCCCAGCGGGTGAAGGACAAGCGCGAGGCGGGCTATCAGGTGGTGGTGGTGGTGAGCGCCATGGGCGACACCACGGACGAACTGCTGGCGCTGGCCAAGGGCGTCTCGGCGGACCCGCCGCGCCGCGAGCTGGACATGCTGCTCACGTGTGGGGAGCGCATCTCCATGGCGCTGCTCTCCATGGCGCTCCAGGAGCTGGACGTGCCGGCCATCAGCTTCACCGGCAGCCAGAGCGGCATCATCACCACGGACGCGCACGCGCAGGCCCGCATCGTGGAGGTGCGCCCGTACCGCATCCACGACGAGCTGGCGCGGGGCAGGGTCGTCATCGTCGCGGGCTACCAGGGCGTCTCCTTCAAGAAGGAAGTGACGACGCTGGGGCGCGGCGGCTCGGACACGACGGCGGTGGCGCTGGCGGCGGCGCTGGACGCGGAGGCGTGTGAAATCTACTCGGACGTGGACGGCGTGTTCAGCGCGGACCCCCGCGTGGTGCCGGACGCGCGCAAGCTGGAGTCGCTGAGCTACGACGAGATGCAGGAGCTGGCGAGCGCGGGCGCCAAGGTGCTCAACGCGCAGGCGGTGGAGTGGGCCAAGGCCCGGGGCATCACCATCCTCGCGCGCACCGCGCACGGCCAGGGAATGGGCACGGCGGTCCAGGAGCTGGCCGTCCCCACCGACAGCCGGCTCAAGGGCGTCACCGCCGACGCGGAGATGGCCGTGTTGTCCGCCGCGGAGCCTGTCCGCCTGCCCGAGCTGCTGGAGTTCCTGGACGCGCGCGCCGTCCGCGGGCGGACGCTGGACTTCGAGGGCCCGGTGGGCGGTCCTCGCCGGACGGCCATCACCGTGCCCCTGGCGGACATCCATGGTCCGGATGCGCTGCGCAGGGAGCTGGCCACGCGCTTCGGTGACGCGGTGTCCTGGCGCGAGGACCTGGGCACCGTCACCTGCGTGGGCGTGGGGTTGAACGCGGACTGGGCGCCGCTGCGCCGCGCGCTGGCCGCCGCCGAGGAGCTGGGGGCTCACGTCCACGCGGCCCATACGTCGCCTTTGCAACTGACGCTGCTGGTGGACAAAGCCCACCTGAAGGCGCTGACGGCCCGGCTGCACCGGGAGCTCCTGGGAGGGTAGGCCGTTTCCCACCCTGGGCACTTGTCCGGGTGATCCATCCCAATTCATTGCTCCAGGAGGGCACCCGCTTCCCTCCCGGGTGTTCGTGCCTACCCTCCGGTCCAATAGCCGTGGCGTGGAGGAACGGGATGGCTCAAGCAGGCCGTTGGGCGGGCTGGGTATGCGGGCTTGCGCTCGTGTTCGGTGGCGGTGGCTGTGAGGAGGCGGCCGTGCGCCCGGTGATTCCGGGTGACAAACACGACACGCCTCCGCTGAACGACGGCTACGACGGCGGGGAGGGTGAGCCGCATCCGGGCCTCATCGACGCGGGTGCGCCGGACGCCGGCCCCGGAGAGCCCGAGCCTCCCGACGCGGGCCCGGTGGAGCCGCCGCCACGAGACGCGGACGCCGTGCGCGAGGAGAACCGCCGCCCGGGGACCACGGCGTGGCGCATCACCCGCAACGCCCACAGCCGCGAAATCGAAGGCTACGCGCTCAAGGCCACGCTGACGCGGGGCGAGACGCTGCGCGTCGCGGTGTCGGTGTCCGAGGCCCGGAGCTTCCGCTGGTACGTGTACCGGATGGGGCACTACGGCGGCGCGGGCGCTCGCGAGCTGGCACGCGGTGGCCCGGTGCCCGGCGTGCGCCAGGGCGACTGTCCCGCGGACCGCGCCACGGGCGTGGTCGCCTGCCGGTGGGCGCCCACGCTGGAGCTTCCCGTCGGTGAGGACTGGGTGCGCGGCGTGTACGTGGTGAAGCTGGTGCGCGAGGACAACCACCAGCGCTACGTGCCCTTCTTCGTGCGGGACGCGAACCCGCGCGCCGAGGTGGGCGTCCTCATCCCCACCGCCACCTGGGCCGCCTACAACACCTGGGGCGGCACCAGCCTCTATGACGACCGCGACCGGGTGATGCGCGAGCACGGCGTCAGCCGCGCCTTCCGGGTGTCCCATGACCGGCCCCACTACCGGGGCCATGGCAGCGGCCACCTGCTGACGGACGACCTGAGCCTGGTGCAGTGGTTGGAGTCGCAGGACCTGGACGTGGGCTACTTCACCGACGAGGACCTGGACGCCAGCTACGACTTCCTGGCCGGCGCCAAGGCCTTCTTCATGTCGGGCCACGACGAGTACTGGAGCCCGCGCATCCGCGCGCACGCGGACCGGGCGGTGGCGGAGGGCCGGTCGCTGCTCAACCTGGGCGCGAACAATGCGTACTGGCAGGTGCAGATGGAGCCGTCCCAGGACGGCCGGCCGCGGCGCATCATCGCCTGCTACAAGGGCCACGCGAACGACCCGTATACGGGCGCCCAGCGCACGGTGAAGTTCCGCGAGCGCGTCGTGGGCCGTCCGGAGAACGCGCTTTTGGGCGTGCAGTTCTCCGCCCGCTGGCACCAGTTCGGCTTCCCCGCCGTCATCACCCACCCGGGGCACTGGGCGCTGGCGGGCTCGGGGCTGAAGGCCGGTGACACGCTGTGGATGGCCAACGGCTACGAAGTGGACCAGTTGGTGGGCAACGGGAGCTCGCCGGAGGGCCTGGAGGTGCTCGCCGAGTCCCCGCTGCTGTCGCTCCAGGGCGCCTTCGGCTTTGGCCACATGGTGCTGCGCAAGCAGGGCGGCGCCTACATCTTCTCCGCGGGAGGCATCGATTTCGTGCGCACGCTGGCCTCCGAGGACATGGCGGACCCGCGCGCGGCCCGCATCGTCGCGAACGTGCTCTACAAGGCGCTGGGCCGGCCGGTGCCCGACACACTGGTGCGCTTCGAGCGGCAGAGCGTGTCGGGCCCCCAGGGGCCCTCCGCGGCGGAGGTCCGCACCGTGGCGGGCGTGCCCGGGCAGCGTGTCCGCGCCGGTGTCCCCGTGGCGGGCAGCTCGCTGGGGGCGCCCACCGCGGTGGCCCTGCTGCCGGATGGGAGCCTGGTGGTGGCGGATGGCCTGGGCAACGCGGTGAAGCGCGTGACGCCGGCGGGCGAGGTGAAGACGGTGGCCTCTGGCCTCAATGGACCCATGGGCATCGCCGCGGACGCCGCGGGCAACGTGTACGTGGCCGATACCGACCACTACGTCATCCGCCGCATCGACCCGGAAGGGAAGGTGGAGGTGTTCGCGGGCGGGACGCCGGGGCTGATGGACGGCCCCGCGAAGCAGGCGGCCTTCAACCAGCCCACGGGCCTGGCGGTGACGCCGGATGACACCGCGCTGCTGGTGGCGGACATGAACAACGGCGTGATTCGCCGCATCGACCTGGTGGCGGAGGGCCATCCGGTGACGACGCTGCAGGGTGACTGGCTCTACCGGCCCTCGGGCGTGGCGGTGAGCGCGGATGGGAACACGCTGTTCGTCGTCGAGTCCGGCATGTCCCGGGTGGTGCGCATCCGCGACGGCGTCACGTCGGTGGTGGCGGGCACGACGCCGGGCTTCCGTGACGGCGCGCCGGAGTCGTCCCAGTTCCTGCCGTACCTGGGCATCGCGGTGCTGAAGGATGGCTCGCTCGCGGTGGCGGACCCGGGCAACTACCGCGTGCGCCGCGTCGTCCTGAACGCGGACGGCAGCGCGCGCAAGGTGACGACGCTTGCCGGCAGCGGGCGCCATGGCCACGCGGACGGGCCGGGGGACAAGGCGGAGCTCGTCCTCCCGGCCGGCCTGACGGTGGGGCCGGACGGCCGCCTCTACGTGGCGGACGCCGGCAATTCGCTGGTGCGCGCGATTACTCCATGAGCGCGGCGGTGGCGGCCTCGGGGCAGTCCGACTCCACCGCGCCGATGTCCGGCGCGGCGCCGCAGTAGGGCAGCCCCAGGTCCATGCCCCGGTCCACCGCGCGCTCGCCGGGCATCAGCAGGTCCAGGTCCACCAGCGGCTCGCCGCTCTCATCCGAGTCCAGCTCCACGCCGTTCGACAGCCAGTGGGCCAGCGTGCTGCCCTCCCAGTCGCTCTGCGGGGCGACGAAGATGCCCGTGTTGAACGCGGCGCCGGCCAGGTAGAGGTTGGACGTCATGCTGAGGCCGGGGGCGGCCAGGCCCATGCTGACGGCGTTGCGCGTGGCGAACACGTTGTTGCGCACCGCGATGTTGGTGGACGGCCCACCGGTGCCGTGGCCCACCACGAAGGCGAAGCCGTCCGTCCCCACCACCGTGTTGTGCAGCACGCGCACGTCGCTGCCGTTCTCGATGCGGATGCCGGAGCCCTCGGGCGTCTTCAAGTCGTGGATGCGGTTGCGGCGGATGGAGACGTTGGTGGGCGGCGCGCCCACGCGGTTGCCACCCACGGCGATACCCAGCGACGCGTCCGAGATGTCGTTGTCCTCGATGACGACGTTGCGCGCGGAGTAGTGCACCACCACGGCCTCGCCACGGGACGAGGTGGACTTCTCGAAGCCGTACATGCGGTTGCCGCGCACGACGATGTCGTGACACGTCTTGAGGTCCACCGCGTTCTCCCGGTTGTCGTACATGTCGTTGTCCTCGATGAGGACGCCGCGCGCCGGGGTGTTGTTGCTGAAGCCCTCGGGGCCCAGGCACTGCACCGAGTCACCCGAGTTGTCGTGGATGTCGTTGCCCCGCACGGTGATGTCCACCGACGTGGGCGCGATGACGACGCCGTGCGAGTCGTCGTCGCCCCGCGCGAAGTGGTGGATGTGGTTGTTCTCGATGGTGATGCCATTGGCGCCCGCGTCGGTGCTGATGCCGCTGCCGAACGCGCCGTGGTGCAGCTCGTTGCCCGCGAGCACGGTGCCCGTGGTGTTTCCGGAGAACGTCACGGCGACCTGGCGCTGACCTCGGACGTCGAACTCGAAGCCCTCGATGCGCCAGTGGGGCCGCTGCACGTGGGCCATGAACCAGCCGCTGTCGGTGGGAACGACCTTGGGCGAATCCTCGCCGCGCAGGGTGATGGGGGCCTCGGCGGTGCCGGCCTTGGCGCTGGCGTTGATGACGAGCTTCTCTTCGTAGGTGCCCTTCTGGACGCGGATGATTTCCCCCGGGCCCACCAGCGTCAGGGCCTTGGAGATGGTGCGCAGTGGCTCTTCACGCGAGCCCTTCGCCGAGTCATCCCCGGACGGGCTGACGTACCACTCCTTCGCGTAGGCGGGCGGCTCCGGGGCCTGCGGCCCCGGGACGGGAGGCGGCTGCTCCACGACGGGTGGGTTGTCATCGTCACCGCTGTCGTGGCCGGAGACGTCGTCGTCGTCGTCGTCGTCGTCGTTCTGCGGCGTGGGCGTCGGCAGGTTGGGGGCCGAGGGCTGCCGCGAGCCCGGGTAGCTGGGCAGGCGGCTTGAATCGGACGCCGGAGCGGGCGCCTGCGCGCCGTTGGAGCAGGCGACGCCACCCACGGACACGAGTCCGAGGAGGCACAAGCTGCGCAGTCGGGACATGGGGGTCGGCTCCTGGGGGCAGGTAGAGGGCGAGCCGACAACGCTCCTTTCGCCGCGCCGTATTTCACTGCTCCAGCCGCAGGTGGTGCGCTGGCTGTGCCCGTCAGTAGAGCAGGGGAGCGGGAGCTCAGTCCGGAGCGCGGGTGCTGCCCAGAATCCAGGAGAGGTACGGCGCGTGCCCCTCCGCGATGTCCACGCGCAGCACCTCCGGGACGTCGTAGGGATGCAGCTCGACGATGCGCGCGCGCAGCGGCTCGAAGAGGGCCGCGCGCGTCTTGAGGATGAGCAGGACCTCGGGCTCGTCCTGGACCTTCCCCTCCCACCGGTAGATGGAGCGCAGGCCGGGGACGATGTTGCCGCACGCGGCGAGCTGCGCTTCCACCAGCGCGCGAGCCAGCTCAGCGGCCTTGTCCGAGTTGGGGGCGGTGACGAGGACGAGGATGGCGTCAGTCATGGACACAGGATGCGTGAAGCCTCCGCCGGCCGTCGAGCGGGACGGCGGAGACGGGCGCCCGGCGCGGCGTGACTACCGTCCTGGTGTGCGCCCGCCGCCCATCGAAGGGTGCATGGGCGCGTCCATCTCCTGCCGGGTGCGGCGCCGGTCCGGCGTGTCCTTCGGCAGCTCCACGAAGGTGCACAGCTCGCACAGCCGGCTGTAGATGCGCTCGCCCACGCGCTCTCGCAGCAGCTCCGCCTCGCGAGCCGCGCCGCGCGAGTCCTCGGTGGTGCGGTAGCCCGACGGCGCCGCGCTGCGCGTGGCGCGCTTCTCCGGCTCCAGGGAGTAGTTCGTCGCGAAGAGCGTGGTGCGGCCCGCGTTGTAGCGGCGGGCAATCAGCTCATCGAGCGTCTCCATCTCGAAGGGGCTCCCGCGGCCCTTGCCCAGCTCGTCGATGGCCAGCACCTCCACCTCCGACAAGGGCCCGATGATTTCTCCGCCGCTCTTGCCCTCCTGGAAGCCGCGCCGGATGGTGGCGTAGAGCAGGGAGATTTCGACGTAGCGCCCGCGCACGCCCAGCTCCAGGACCAGGTGCGCCAGGGTGGCCGCCATCAGGTGCGTCTTCCCCGTGCCCACCGGCCCGCTGAGGATGAAGCCCTTGGACGGGCCGCCCTTCACGTACTGGTGGGCGAAGTGCAGCGCCACGCCGCGGCCCCGGTCCTGCGCCTCGTTGAAGGCCCGGTAGTTGTCGAAGCTCGCGTGAGACACGACGGCGGGCAGGCCCACTTCGTTGAAGCGCGCGACCCGCTTCCGCCGCTGCAAGCACACGCACATCTCCATCACCTCGTAGCGGCGGGGGCCCATCTTCTGGCTGAACTCACCCTCCCGCTCGACCAGCACGTGCCCGCGCCCGCCGCACACCGAGCAGTGCTCGGAGCACGCGCAGATGCGCGCATGGGCCTGCTCCCCACGGCGCTCGATGACATAGGTCCGCCCGCCGCACACACCACACGCCTCGCCATTCGCCTTTGGAGCCATCTCACGCTCCGCCATACCAGAGCCTCCCCTCGGCCGTCAGTTCACTGAACGGGCGGCCAGGCGTTTCATCCCGCCTACAGCTCCTTCACGCCCAGCCGCCGCCGCACCGTCGCCAGCACCCGGAAGCGCCGGGACACCTTGCGGGCGCGCGGGGACATCACCTGTTGCTCCGCGGACGCCGCCAGGGCCTCACGCCACAGGGCGCACCTGTCCATGAAGGGCAGGGCGCGCAGCACCAGCAGGAACGCCAGCACTTCCTGGGCGTCCATGGCCGCCGGCTCTTCCGGGACATGCGCCAGGACGGTGATGCGCAGGTTGCGCACACGGTGCGACAGTGCTTCGTCCCGCCCCGCCAGGTCCTCGAGCGCCGCGCACAGCCGCGCGTGCCGCGTCTCCTCCCAGGAGCGGGCCCGCTTGCGCCTGGGGGCGGAGGAGGAGGGGTCCTCACCCGCGCCCGCCGCCAGCTCCCGGTACTTCTTGATCTCCGACTCCACCTGCCGCCGGCACGCGCGCAGCGAGCGCAGCACCGGCTCTCCGGGCCGCGCGTCCCAGAGGGCCTTCTCCGCCGAGCGGGAGATGCCGCGCGCCACCACCTCGAAGGGAACGCCTTCCCGGGCCCAGGTCGTCAAAAGCTCGGTGTCCAGCGCGGAGAGCATCAGCCCCGCGCCACGCACCGCGAGGAAGTAGTCCTGCACCAGCTCTTCGAAGCTGGCGCTTTCGGGGAGGAGACTCATGATCCGACGCGTACTCCAGGGCGGGGAGGCCGGGCAACCGACCGTCCGTTCCCCCATACCTGGCAGGTCCGACACGGCAACTCCAGGGCGCCGACTCTCACAGCGGATCTGGAAGATTTTGAACCGACGCTCCCCGAGGAAAGCAGGCGGCCAGTCAGTGTTGACCCGCCGCGCGGAAACCGCGCATAGTGAGGGTCCCCGAATGGAAATTCCCGAAGATTCCCGGACACTTGCCTACCAGGCAGGCAACCGGGGACGCCGGTGCCCCTCTCCTAGGAAGACCATGCGCCGTTCGCTTCTCGTCTGCCTCGTCCTCCTGGCCACGGCCTCCGCCGCCCAGGAGAAGAAAGCCCCGCGCGATGCCGATCTCGGCCGGAAGTCCGCCACCGCGGTGGACAAGTCCCTGGCTGGCGACATCACCCGTGAAAAGAAGAAAGAAGAGGTCGCGCCCGCGCTCCAGTACGACCAGTTCCGGCTGGGCGTCGAGCTGCAGGTGGCCTCCAAGCGGCGCGAGCAGATCCAGTCGCTGAAGAAGATCATCTCCCTGTCGCCGGATCCGAAGGAGGCCCCCAGCCTCCTGTTCCGCCTGGGCGAGTTCTACTGGGAGGAGTCCAAGTTCTTCTTCTTCGAGGCCAACCGGAAGGATGACGACCTCATCCAGGCCATGAACCGCAACGACGCCGCGGGCCAGAAGCGGGCCAAGGCGGAGAAGGCGGAGTTCATCGCGAAGCAGAAGGAGTACGGCAAGCTCGCGGTGGAGCAGTACACGAAGATCGTCCAGGAGTACCCGGCCTTCGAGCGCACCGACGAGGTGCTCTTCTTCCTGGGCCAGTACCTCATGGAGGACGGCCAGGACCGCAAGGCGCTGGTGGCCTTCAAGCGCCTGGTGGAGAAGCACCCGACTTCCAAGTTCATCCCGGATGCCTACTTCGCCTTCGGCGAGTACTACTTCAACAACTCCAAGGGGAAGCGCCCGGAGCTGGAGAAGGCGCTGGCGGCGTACAAGAAGGCCTCCGAGTTCCCCGAGAACCAGGTGTACGCCTTCGCCCTCTACAAGCAGGGCTGGTGCCACTACAACATGGGCGACTTCGAGTCGGCCAAGGACAAGTTCAAGACGGTGGTGCTCTACGGCGAGCTGGCCGGGGCCAACGCCGTGGAGAAGGACGGCGGCAAGAGCGGGCGCGGCTCGCTGCTGCGCGAGGCGCGCACCGACTACGTGCGGGCGTTCGCGCACGAGGGGGACGTGGGGCAGGCCCGGGCGGAGTTCGGCAAGGTGGCCACCAACCCGGAAGACCGCTTCACGATGCTGAAGCAGCTGGCCAACCTGTACTACGGCGATGGCAAGGACCGCGAGGCGGCCATCACCTACAACGGCCTCATCAAGGAGAAGCCGCTGTCCCCCGAGGCGCCTGGCTTCCAGGGCCGCATCGTCGACTGCATCCTCCGCATGGGCAACAAGGAGCGCACGGTGGTCCAGGTGCGCCGGCTCGTGAAGATCATGAAGGAGGTCGAGGGCTCCGGCGTCATCAAGGAGGACAAGGACAAGAAGCTGCTGGCGGAGGCGAAGGAGCTGTCCGAGCGCACGCTGTCCAACCTCGCCGTCACCTGGCACAACGAGGGCAAGAAGACGCGCAACGAGGAGACGTTCCGCTACGCGGACGCGGTGTACAGCGACTACCTCACGCTCTTCCCGGAGAACCCCAAGGCGTATGACTTGCGCTTCTTCTGGGCCGAGCTGCTCAACGACAACCTGCAGAAGTTCGACAAGGCCGCCGCCAACTACACGCTCGTCGTGCTCCAGGACGCCAAGGTGCTGGAGGCCAAGGACGACAAGGGCAAGCCCAAGCCGGGCAAGTGGCTGCAGAACGCCGCCTACAACGCGGTGCTGGCCTACGACGAGGTCGTCAAGGCGGGCGAGGCGCGGGGCGAGGGCAAGGGCGAGTCGGTGGGCTCGGACATCACCAAGAAGGCCGCCATCCCCACGCTGAAGAAGGCGCTGCTCGACGCGTGCGAGCGCTACCTCAAGTACGTGCCCAAGGGTGAGAAGCGGGTGGAGATCGCCTTCAAGGCGGCCAACATCTACTACCGCCACAACCACTTCGATGAGGCGGTGCTGCGCTTCAGCGAGATCGCGCTCGGCTACCCCGAGTACAAGTTCGAGAACGGCGAGCGCGCGGCGGAGATCTCCGCCAACCTCATCCTGGACTCGTACCACCTGCTCCAGGACTACGCGAAGGTGAACGAGTGGGCGCGCCGCTTCTACGCCAACGACAAGCTGGCGGTGGGCAAGTTCCGTGACGACCTGGCGAAGCTCATCGAGCAGTCGTCCTTCAAGCTCGTCAGCCAACTGGAGGAGAAGAAGGAGTTCGAGAAGGCCGCCGAGGCGTACCTCGCCTTCGTGAAGGACTTCCCGCAGACGGAGATCGCCGACCTGGCGCTCTACAACGCGTCGGTCGACTACTACAAGGCGAAGCGCCTGGACAAGGCCATCGAGGTGCGCAAGCGCCTGTTCGCAGAGTACCCGCGCTCCAAGCACGTGCCGGACTCCATCTACGCGAACGCGGAGGCGCTGGAGGCCATTGGCGACTTCGAGGACGCGGCGACGACGTACGAGGCCTACGTGCGCGGCTACGAGCGCAGCCTGGGGGAGAAGGGCAACGCCCGGGCGCGCGGGGGCAACAAGAAGAAGAAGGGCGCGGCGGCCGACAACAAGCCCGCGGTGGTGCAGAAGTGGGACGAGTCCAAGGCGCAGGTGGCGCTCTTCAACGCCGCCACCTACCGCGAGGGCCTGGGCCAGGTGAAGGCCGCCCTGCGCAACCGCGAGCACTACCTGGACCTGTGGCCGCGCGCGAAGGACGCCGACGAGATCCGCCTCTCCATCATCGACCTGACGGGCAAGAGCGGCGCCGCGTTCAAGGCCATCAAGATGCTGGAGGAGTACGAGCGCGACAACATGCGCTCCCCCAGCCGGTTCCTGGCCGCCGAGGGCCGCATCGTCGCCCTGTACAAGAAGATGGGCAGGTCGCGGGACGTGTCCCGCATGTACAAGCGCATCTACGAGCACTTCGACCAGCTGCCCCGCCGCGTGCAGGGTTCGCTGGAGAAGCCGGCGCTCGCCACGGCCGCGCAGGCGCAGTTCCTGTCGGTGGACCTGGACTGGAACGAGTACCGGCGCCTGAAGCTGTACTGGGGCGTGCCGCCGTCACCGAACCGCTTCAAGGCGAGCATCCAGGACAAGAGCCGCGCGCTCCAGGTGGTGGAGAAGAAGTACGTGCAGACGGTGACGCTGGGCGCGCCCGAGCCCGCCATCTGCGCGCTGCACCGCATTGGTCTGGCGTATGACCACTTCGCCGACCGCCTCATCAACGCGCCCATGCCGCGCGGCCTGGACGAGGAGTCCGAGCAGGCGCTGCGCGACGAGTTCGCCAACCAGGCGCAGCCGCTCAAGGACAAGGCGACCGAGGCGTTCTCCGCCACGGTGGCCAAGAGCCGCGAGCTGGACGTGTACAACGACTGCGCCGCGGAGAGCCTGAAGCTGCTGCGCACCACGTACCAGCCGGACCGCTACCCCGACATGCCCGAGGAGAAGGTGGCGCTGAAGGGCCGCGTGCAGCTCATTGGCGGCGACCTGCTGGCCAACATCCAGGACGTGCCGCCGCCTGCGCCCAAGGCCGCGGACGCGCAGCAGGCCCGGGCGGAGACGCTGCAGGAGGACCTGACGGACCTCACCGCGCAGCTGCGCTCGCAGACCGAGACTCAGGTGGACGCCCGCCCGGCGGACACCACCAACGGCGCCACTCCCGCGAAGCAGGGCGGGAATGACGAGGAGCCGGAGGATTTCCTCTAATGAACCGGACGACCCGCACCATGCGCCTGTTCCCCCTGTTGGCGGCTGTCTCGCTGGCCGCCGCTGGTTGTACTTCCTCCAAGGCCACTGGCCCCGCCACGGCCAAGACGGGGGATCCGAACGCCGGCAAGTCGGACGCCCCGCAGCCCATCTCCAACACGGCCAAGGCCCGCTTCGAGGACGCGCTGAAGGCGTTCGACACGCAGAAGAAGGCCAATGCCATCGACTATCCGTCGCTGGAGCGGAAGTTCCAGTCCGCGCTGGAGGCGGACGGGAAACTCGCTGAGGCCGACTACAACCTGGGGGTGCTCGCCGAGCGTCAGGGCAAGCTCACCGAGGCGCGCAACCACTACAAGACGGCGCTCACGAAGAAGCCCTCGCTGCGGCAGGCGTCGGAGAACCTGGCAGTGATGGAGCAGAACGCGGGCAACGTCGCCGGCGCGGTGGCGCTGTACCAGGAGGTGCTCCAGCGCTACCCGGATGACGCGCAGTCCCGCGCGCGACTGGCGGAAATCTACCGGCAGCAGGGGGACCACACCAAGGCCATGGACCTGACGCGCGCCGCGCTGATGCGCGACCCGCAGTCCACCACCGCGCTGAAGGTGATGATCCGCAGCTACCTGGACCGCAAGCAGCTCGCCATGGCGAAGCTGGTGGCCCTGCGCGGCGTGAAGCTGGACGCGGCGGACCCGGAGCTCCACCATTCGGTCGGCCTCATCCTCCTGCAGGAGGGGGATGTGGACGAGGCGCGCCTGTCCTTCAAGAAGGCGCTGGAGGTGCGCGAGGACTACGTGCCGGCGCACGTGGAGCTGGCGCAGCTGGCGCTGTCCTCGGAGAACTTCCCGGCGGCCGAGCAGCACCTGCGCCGCATGCTCCAGGCGGACGGGAAGAACGCCGCCGCGCACCTGGACCTGGGCGTCGCCTACAAGGGCATGGGCCAGTTCGACAAGGCCATGCAGGAGTACGACGAGGCGGAGAAGCTCGACCCCGAGCTGGCGGCGGTGAACCTCAACCGCGCCATCATCCTCCACAAGGTGAAGGACGCGCCCGAGCGCGCCTCGGAGCTGTACCGCAAGTACATCGCCATGGCCGGCGGTGAGGTGGCGCTGCCCGCCGAGGCCCCCGTGTTCGCCCTGCTGCGCGAGGTGGAGGTCATCGTCAACGCCAAGCGCGAGGCCGCGTTCGCCGAGGAGCAGGCGAAGCAGATGGAGGCGCTGCAGAAGCAGCAGCAGGCCCAGATGCAGGCCGCGGAGAAGGCCGCCGGGACGGCGAACCCGCCCGCCACCGCCGCGACGCCAGCTTCCGGCACGGGCGCCGAGCCCCAGGTCACCCCCGCCAGCGGCAACACGGCGCCCGCCCCCGCGAATGGAACCTCCGACCAGAAGAATGCAGGCTCGGCGGAACCCGGGGAGCCAGAAGACGACCTGCTGTGAAAGTTGGGACGCCCCCGAGTGCCTTCGCTGTGGCGGGGGCGCGGGGGATGATGCAAACCTTGTGGCTTCCCCCTCATCCGGGGATTCGGTGTGCGAAGGGGCCTTCGGGTCCCTTCCGGGAGGCAGTGATGCGGAAGGCGTTGATGCTGTGTGCGGTGCTCGCGGTGACGCCCGCCCTGGCCCAGGACGAGGGCTCCAACCCGGGTGGTTCAGGGGAGGGCAATGTGCGCTACTCCAAGACGACCACCATCGACTTCGAGGACGACACCATCGAAGGCGACCTCACGAAGCCGGATGGCGAGTACATCGAAGCGCGTGACCGGGTGCAGCACTCGAACCTCATCCGCATCCGCGAGGACTTCGAGGACAAGGTGATGCAGTCCGTGGGCGAGCTGTAGCCAGCGCCACACCGCGGCGGGAACCCACCGCCGCGCGCGTTGTCTGACGCCGTACCCACTTTACGTTGGAGCCCCCATGGCCGTTCCTCTGACACTCAAGGTCTTCAAGGGCGACTCGCTGGTCGCCTCCAAGGACTACGAGCGCGACATCATCAAGATTGGCCGTCTCTCCTCGGCGCACCTGTGCCTGGAGGACGAGAAGGTCAGCCGCATCCACTCCGTCATCGAGGTCGCCGGCGACGGCGCCATGTCCATCATCGACATGGGCAGCGTCGAGGGCACGTACGTCAACGGCAAGCGCGTCACCAAGGGGTTCCTGTCCTTCGGTGATGAAATCCGCGTGGGTGGCACCACCATCCGTCTGGAGAACCCGGCCGCGGTGGCCGCGGTGAACCTGGCGGCCGCGGCGGCCAGCACGGAGGTGGTGACGGAGAAGAATCCCGTCATCGCCGCGCCGGCGCCGGCCGAGGGCCTGGCGCAGGCCGCGGTGGTCGCTCCGGTCGCGGGTGCCATCGACCCGTCCTTCGCCGCCACCCAGCAGAACGCGGTGGCCGCCCCCGCCGAGCCCGCGCCGGCCCCCGCCGTGGCCGCGCCCGAGGACGCCGCGCCGCGCGTGCGGAAGGTGCGCCGCACGAAGTCCAGCGGTCCACTGGGCGTGGGCCTGCGCTTCGCCTGGGGTGACCAGCGCGTGGGCGAGTTCTTCATGGCCCCGGGCGTGAAGCGGGCCTTCGTCGTCGGCAGCGCCGCCGGCGTGAACTTCGTCATGGGCGACTCCCGCCTGGGCGGCCCGAAGTTCGAGGCGGTGCGCTCGGACGGCCAGTCCTTCTCCGTGCGCTTCACGGCGAAGATGAAGGGTGAGCTCACCCGCAAGGGCGAGACGCTGGACCTGAAGGCCGTCATCGAGTCCGGCAAGGCCTCGCATGAGGGTGAGGCGTACACGCTCACCCTGGACGCGGACGACTTCCTCTGGGTGGACCTGGGCGGCGTGACGCTCGAGGTGGCCTTCCAGGCCGTGCCCAAGCGCGTCGTGGTGCCGCTGGGCGAGTCCATGGACTACACCGCGCTCAACATCTTCCTGGTGCTGTTCTTCATCGCGACGGCGTTTGTCATCTCCGCGATGAACCGCACGGGCGAAGGGGACGAGTACGCGGACGAGCTGTCGGCCGACAACGCCCGCATCGCGAAGCTCATCATCAAGCCGCCGGAGACGCAGAAGAACAAGTTCCTCGAGCGCCTCAACCAGCAGAAGGAGAAGAAGAAGAGCGGGGAGATGGCGGCGAAGAACCGCGGCGACGAAGGTCAGATGGGCAAGAAGGAAGCGCCCAAGACCAACAGCCGCACCGCCCCCAAGGGTGACCCGAGCAAGAAGGACGAGGCGCGCGCGCTGACCGCGAAAATCTTCGGCGGCGGCAAGGGCGGAATCTCCACCGTCTTCGGCAAGAGCGGCCTGGGTGGTGACTTGAAGAGCGCCATGGGCAACATGTTCGGCGCCAAGGCGGGCAACTCCGGTGGCTTCGGCGGCATGGGGCTGCGCGGCTCGAGCGGCGGCGGCGGCGGCACGGGTGACACCATTGGCATTGGCGGCATCGGCACCAAGGGCCGTGGCGGCGGCACCGGCACCTACGGCAGCGGCGTGGGCGTGCTGGGCGGCAAGCAGAGCGTCGACGTGGGCATCACCTCGTCCGACCCGGAGGTCATGGGCTCGCTGGACAAGGAGCTCATCCGCCAGGTCATCCACAGAAACCGCGGGCAGATCCGCTACTGCTTCGAAAGCCTCCTCAACCGCTTCCCGAAGCTGGGCGGCAAGGTGGCGGTGAAGTTCGTCATCGCGGGGAATGGCTCGGTCGCCTCGTCGTCGGTGGCGCAGTCCACGGCGGGCAACGCGGCGCTGGAGACGTGCGTGGCCGGCCGCGTTCGCACCTGGAAGTTCCCCGAGCCGAAGGGCGGCGGCGTGGTGGTCGTCACGTATCCGTTCATCTTCAAGCAGTCCGGCGAATAGCGCCGGGTGGCCTTTCTCCGGGTGGGCAGGCCTGAAGCGGGTCTGCCCACCGCGCCTTTCCCCGGCTCCCTCTCCCCCGCGGGGGCCGGGCCAACGTCAGGACCGCATGAAAGCCCTCGCCTCACTTGCCCTGTGCGCCTCGTTCGTCCTCCCCACGGCCGCGAGCGCCCAGCAGCCCACCACTGCCCAGGGTGACCGCCCCGCTGTCACGTTCGATGAAATCGAGCGGGGCATCTACTTCGCGGTGCTCGGTGGGCCCCTGTTCATCACCAACCCGCCGGCGGCCGAAGGCACGCCGCGTCCGTTCTCCTCCGGGCCCATGGCGCAGGTGGAGGTGGGCGTGGACCTGGGCGAGCGCGTCTCCGTCGGCCTGTTCCTCATGGGCTCGAGCGTGCGCACGAGCGCCCAGTACGTGGGCAACTCCGGCGGCGCGGTGTCGGGTGACTTCTCCTCCTTGATCCCCGGCGCGGTGCTGCGAGCCCGCCTGGTGGGGTTCGCTGACAGTCAGGAAGTGAAGCGCACCTGGTTCTATGTCCGCGCGGGTGCTGGCTACGCGATGTTTTCGCCGGAGCGGCTTCTCCCCGATTCCGACATTCTTGTGTTTGCCGGGCCCGGAGTGGAGTACTACACACGGCTGCGCCACTTTTCCGTAGGGCTCGAGGTGACGGGGCAGTACCTCGTCTCCGGGGGCTCGTTCGGGTTCGCGGTGGCGCCGAACATTCGCTACGCGTTCTAGCGGGAGAAAGACGTGCCTCAGGAGAATGGAAGCGGTGGGCCGCGCCCGGGTGGGCGTGGTCGTGACGGGGGTGCACCGGGCCAGGGTCCTCGCCGTGACGGACCGGGTGGTGGTTTTGGCGGTCGTGGTGGCCCAGGACGTGGCGACGGCCGTGGGCGTGGAGACGGCCGTGGACGCGGGCGCGATGAGGGCCCCGTGGGCCCCGGTCAGCGCGTCATCTCCGAGCTGAGCATCCTGGAGAAGGCGCTCTCGAAGACGGATTTCGGTGCGGAGAAGGCTCCACTGCAGGCCATTGTCCGCTCGCTGCGGCCCATGCGGCTGAAGTCGCTGGATGACCTGGACCTGAACACGCGTGGCCGCCTCATCACCACGCTGCTGCGCGTGCAGCGCCAGCCGAAGCCGGCCGCGCCCGAGGCGCCCGCCGCCGCGGAGGCTGCTGCTCCGGCCGAGGCGCCGGCCCCGGTGGAGGCCGCCGCGCCCGCCGAGGGTGAGGCGCCCGCCGAGGCACCTGCCACCGCCGAGGGTGAGGCCACGGAGGCCGCTGCTCCCGCGGAGGCCGCTGCTCCCGCCGTGGACCCGGCGCGCGAGAAGTTCGAGGCGTGGACGGACGTCATCTTCCTGGTCGGTCAGGCTTGGCGTGCCGCGGGTGATGCCGAGCGCGCGGAGGCGGCCTTCGCGGCCAGCGGCCGTCAGCCCGGCCCCGAGGTCGAGGAGCCCGTCGCGGCGCCTCGCTCCGAGGAGCGCCGTGAGCGGGGCGACCGTCCCGAGCGTGGCGAGCGCCGTGAGCGTGGCGCTCGTCCCGAGCGTGCCGCTTCGGGTGAGCGTCCGGAGCGCCGCGAGCGGCCCGCCCGGGGGGAGCGTCCGGAGCGTGGCGAGCGCCCGGAGCGTGGCGAGCGTCCGCTGCCGGAGCTGACGGGCACCTGGGACGAGCAGGCGAAGCAGCTCGAGACCCTGGGCCGTACCCGCGACGCGGGCCGGTTGCATGAGCGCAACAACTCCTTCGCGGAGGCGGCTCGCCTCTTCGAGACGGGTGGCGACCTCAAGAGCGCCCTGCGCAACGCCCTGGCCGGGAGCGACAACGACATGGCCCGCCGTCTGGTGGGCACGCTGCCGCCGGATCAGCTCGCGCCCACGCTGGAGAAGGCCGGTGCCTACGAGCTCCTCATGGAGCACTTCGTCGGCAAGGGTGACTTCGAGAACGTGGCCCGCCTCTACGAGCGCGCCCGCCAGTTCGACCAGGCGGCGCTCGCCTACGAGCGTTCCGGGAAGCTCACCCTGGCGCGCAAGTCGTACGAGCGCGCGCGGGACGTCGCCAGCGCCAACCGCATCCGTGGGCTCGAAGTGAAGAGCCTGGTGGAGCGGGGGGATCGACTGGGTGCCGCCACCCTGCTGGCGGCCGTGGGCCAGCGCCGCGAGGCGGTGGAGGTCCTCAGCCCGCTGCCTCCGCCCAAGGCCTTCCACTTCATGCAGCGTCTGAAGCTGGACGACGAGGCGAAGGAGCTGGCGCAGAAGGAGCTGGCCCGGGCCGAGCAGGAGCAGAAGCCGGCCGGCCGCGCCCGGTGGCTGGAGCTGCTGGGTGACATCGCCGCCGCCGCCGAGGCGTGGGAGGGCGCTGGCCGCAAGGACAAGGCGCTCCCGCTGCACGAGAAGCTCGGCAACCTGCCTCGCGCCGCTCAGCTCGCGGAAGAGCTGCAGCAGCGTGACAAGGCCGTTGCCCTCTACACCCAGCTCAACGACAGCGCGGGTGTGGAGCGTGCGAAGGCGCTTCCGGAGACGGCCGCACCTGCCCAGGCCCCCTCGGCGGATGCGGCGGACGAAAGCGAGGGTGGCGAGACGCCGCCGGACGCTCCCTCGGCCGGGTAGCGAGAAGGCCAATGATTCCCGCCGTTTGGCGGGTTTTGCACGATTGCTCGGGGGCGCTGGCGACCGGTAGAGTTCCGGTCACTGGCGCCCTCGCTGCTTTTTCTTTCCATTCCAAGGCCCGCCCCTCCATGCAACAGCCCACGCCCTCGTCGCGTCCCACGCTGCGCGTGTCCGATGACCGCACCTTCGTCGAAGCCGAAGCGGCACTCGACAAGGCCGGCCGTGTCGAGGAATTGATTCGCCTCTACGAGGGGCGCTCGCGCGATGTCGTCTCCGACGAAGCGGTGCGCCTGCTGTGCCGCGCCGCGGAGCTCGCGCATGATCGGCAGCGCAACACGCAGCGCGCGGAGGAGCTGCTCAAGCGCGCCTTGCTGGTGGCGAAGGATCCGCTCCCCGCGCTGAGAGGCCTCAAGCGACTGCACGAGTCGCGGCAGGATGGCGCCGCGCTGGCGGACGTCCTGGAGCGTCTGGGCGCCGTCACCCAGGGTGAGGAGTGCGCGGGCCACTATCTGAAGGCCGCGGACGTCTACGAGCAGAAGCTGTTCCGGCGCGATCGCGCGGTGCTGTGCCTGCAGCGTGCGGCGCGCGCGAAGCCGGACCGCGCCACCTTCCGGCGCGTACGTCAGGTGCTGTTGTCGGAGGAGCGCTTCCAGCCGGCCTTCGAGGCATTGGAGCGCGAGCGTGCGGCACTGGGGGACGCGGGCATGGCGGAGGAGTACGCCGCGCTCGCCGAGCGACTGGTGGATGACCCCACCGAGCACGAGCTGGCGCAGCGGGTGGTGGACGTTGCCCGCGCGCTGGAGCCGCAGAACGCGCGGCTGGAGAAGGCCGCGCGCTCGTTGCAGCGCTTCGAGCAGACGTGGCGTGACCGCGTGCGGATGCTGCGCAGCATGTCGCTGGAGGAGCGTGACCGGAAGAGCGCGGCGCGCCTGTCGCTGCTCGTGGCGAAGCTCTTCGCCTGGTACGACCCGGGCGCGGCGGCGAAGGTGAAGGAGGCGCTGGACCGCTGCTTCCTGCTGTGGCCGGGCATGCCCGAAGGCCTGTCGCTCATCGAGAAGCTGACGCTGCGCTCGGGCGGCGATTTCGCTCCGGCGATCGCGCAGATTGAAGCGATGGCGGGCGAGGTGAAGGACCGCAACGCGCAGGTGGACCTGTGGCTGCGCGTGGGCACGCTGCGCCTTGGCCGGATGAACGACGCGGACGGCGCGCTGGCGGCCTTCGAGAAGGCCGTGGCGGCGGACCCGTCCCGCGCGGACGCGGCCAGCCTGACGGCCGAGCAGCTCCTGGAGAAGGGCCGGGCGCCGGAAGCCGTCGCGGTGCTGGAGCGCTACCTGGGCACGGTGAAGGACCGCTCCCTCCAGGCGGGGATGCGGCTGCGGTTGGCGGACCTGTTCCTGACGCAGCTCAAGGACGCGGACGCCGCGCGTGAGCACCTGGAAGCGGCGCTGAAGCTGGACCCCACGCAGGCGTTGGCGGCGTTCCAGCTGGCGCGGCTGTTGGCCGAGGACGACGAGCTGGAAGCCGTGGTGCCGCTGCTGGACCTGGCGCTGCTGGCGCCGCGTCCGCGCCCGGAGCGGGTGGCCTTCTGCGAAGCGCTCGCGCTGATGTTCGAGGAGAAGGACGACGCGCGCGGGGCCTTCGAGGTGCTGTCGCGCGCCCTGGAGCTGGAGCCGGGCCGTCCGCTGCTGTTAAGCACGGTGGTGGAGCACGCGGAGAAGGCCCAGGCGCAGCCCGCGCTGGCGCTGGCGCTGCAACGCGCGGCGGAGGCGGCGCCGGTGGCGGAGGTCGCGGCCACCATCTGGCGGCAGCTGGCCCAGTTGCTCCAGGGCCCCCTGGCGGACCCGTCGCGCGCGGAGGCCGCCTGGCGTGAGGTGCTGTCGCGTGTCCCGGGTGACGCGGCCGCGGCGGAGGCGGTGAAGTCGCTGCAGGCGGCCGCCGCGCGCGCGGACGACCCGAAGGCACGGCTGGAGGCGGACGTTGCCCGGCGCGAGGCGGCTGGCGCGGCGCCCGAGGAGCTGGAGCCGTTGGCTCGCCAGTGGGTGCAGCTCGCGCCGGAGGATGCGGCGGGCGTGCAGCGGCTGCAGGCGCTGTGCGTGGCCCTGTCGAAGTTCGACGAGGCGGCGGCGCTCGCGGGGCGGCTGGCGGGCCTGGCGGAGACGCAGCTGGAGCGCAACGAGTGGACGGCGCGTCAGGCGAAGCTGTACGCCGAGCGGCTGGGGCGTCAGGAGGATGCGACGGACCTGTTCCTCGGGCTGCTC
The DNA here is from genome assembly GCF_030168875.1 of Myxococcus sp. SDU36. Lineage (NCBI taxonomy): Bacteria > Pseudomonadati > Myxococcota > Myxococcia > Myxococcales > Myxococcaceae > Myxococcus > Myxococcus sp. SDU36. The sequence continues at coordinate 3,586,005 of NZ_CP077414.1, read as the reverse complement.
GCCGAGAACGTCTCCACCGGCGTGGTGGTGGGCGGACTGGAGCGGCTGGCGGCGGCGGGCATCCGCACGGCGGCGGTGACGGAGGCGCTGGCGGCGCACTACGGCCGCGGCGGCGACCACCAGCGGCAGGTGGCGGCGCTCCAGCAGCAGTTGGAGGTGACGACGGAGCCCGCGGCCCGCAAGCGCCTCTTCTCGTTGCTGGCCAGCATTCATGAGAAGCAGCTCGCGGACAGCCGCGCGGCCTTCGACGTCCGGGTGCGCGCGCTGCGCGAGGACGCGAAGGACGAGGGCGCTCGCGCGGAGGCGCTGCGACTGGCCAGGGACTTGTCCGCGCACGCGGAGCTGGGGCGGGTGCTGCGCACGCAGGCCTCCGAGTCCGAGGACCCCGCGGTGGCCGTGCCGCTGCTGCTCGAGGCCGCGAGCCTGGCGGAAGAGGGCGCGCTCGCCGCGGAGGCCATCGCGGCGCTGGAAGCGGCGGTGGGCCGTGCGCCCGAGTCGAACGCGGTGCTGCAGCGGCTGGTGCGGCTGTACGGTCGCGCGGGCCGGTCCGCGGACGCGGAAGGACTGCTGCGCAAGCGCATCCAGGGCGCGCGTGGGCAGGAGCGGCTGGAGCTGTTGCTTCAGCTGGTGGACCTCAACACGGAGCTGGGCCGTGATGCCCAGGCGGCCGAGGCGCTGCAGTCCGCGCTCTCGCACGGCGCCGAGGAAGGCCGGCATCTGCCGCGCCTGGCGGAGCTGTACGAGAAGGCCGGCCGTACGCGCGAGCTGGGAGACACGCTGGCGCGGCTGATTGCGCTGGCCGAGTCCGCGGGTGACGCGGACAAGGTGGCGCGGCTGAAGCTGCGTCGCGCGCACCTGCTGCAGGAGTCGCAGGACGGCAGCGCGGAGGCGGTGCAGAGCTACGCGGACATCCTGCTCCAGCGCCCCACCGACCCGGATGCGCTGGCGGCGCTGGAGGCCATGCTCGCCTCGGGCCCGTCGCGCGAGGCGGCGGCGCGGGTGCTGGTGCCCGCCTTCGAGCGCAGCAAGGAACACCGCAAGCTGGTGGCCACGCTGGACGTGCTGGCGGAAGTGGCGAAGGACGACGCGGCGCGGGTGCAGTCGCTGCGGCAGGCGGCGCAGGTGCACCTGACGCATTTGAGACAGCCGGAGCTGGCCTTCGCGGCGCTGGCGCGCGCGTTGCGCCTGGCGCCTGGTGACGCGGGGCTGCGCTCGTCGGCGCGGCAGGCGGCGGAGGACGCGGACTCTCTGGACAGCTACGCGGAGATCATCGCGGAGCTGGCGGAGGAGGGGAACGTCGGCTCCGCGCGGCTGGCGCTGCTGCGCGAGCTGGCCGAGGTGCAGGAGAAGAAGCTGGACGACAAGGCCGGCGCGGTGAAGGCGCTGCGCGACCTGCTGGCCATCGAGCCGGGCAGCCTGGACTGCCTGCGCGCCCTTCAGCGGCTGCACCGGGCGGGAGAGGAGTGGGCGGCGCTCGCCGAGGTGCTGGAGAAGCTGGCCGCGGCATCGCCGGAGCCCGCCGAGCAGCTGGCCTTCCTGCGCGAGGCGGCGCTGCTGCACGAGACGAAGCTGATGGACAAGGAGAGCGCCGCGGACGCCTGGCGCGTCATCGCGGAGCGCGACCCGGCGAGCCGTGAAGCCGCGGCGACCCTGGACCGGCTCTACACCGAGAGTGGCCGTCACGCCGACCAGGCCTGGGCGCTGGCGCTGCGCCGCAACCAGGAAGGGCAGAGCCCGCAGGGGCGTGAAGTCTCCTTCCGGCTGGCGGAGCTCCAGCGCACGGTCCTGGACGACCCGAACGCGGCGCTGGGCCTCTATCGGAAGATACTTGCCGAGGACTCGGGGCATCCCGGTGCGCGCGCGGCGCTCGAGGCCTGGGTGATGGCGGCGGTGCCCGCGAGCGGCGCGGCGCTGGAGGTGCTGGACCCGGTGCTGGTGCAGGTGGGTGACCACGCCCGCCGCGTGGCGCTGCGTGAAGCGCGGATGACGTCCGCGCTCACCGTGGAGAAGATCCTCCTCTCGGGAGAGATTCGCCGCATCTATGAGCGCGACATGCTCCAGCCCTCGCTGGCGTTCATGTCCGCGGTGAAGTCCTTCGCGCAGGGGCTGGACCGGGAAGGCGTGCAGCCGGACCTGGAGCGGCTGGCGCGCGAGACGGGCTCGCACGAGGTGCTGGCTGAAATCTACGAGACGGCGGCGACGGAGCTGAACGCGGGAGACCCCGCGGCGCTGGACTTGCTGCGGCGCTCGGCGGAGGTGCGTGAGTCGCTGGACCAGCCGGAAGAGGCCGCGCGGCTGTGGAAGAGCCTGCTGGCGGATGCGCCCCAGGACCGTCAGGCGCTGGAGGCCCTCTCGCGCCTGTATGAGAAGGGACAGAACGCCAAGAGCCTGTCCGAGGTCTACACGCGTCAGGCGCAGCTCGCCACCGACCCGGAAGAGCGCGTGGGGCTGCTGCTCAAGGCGGGCGAGGCTCATGCGAACGCGGGGGAAGACGCGAAGGCCATCGAGACGTATCGCTCCGCGCTGGCGCTCCGGAAGGTGCCCGAGGGACTGCTCGCGCTGGAGAAGCTCTACGCGAAGTCGCGGCGTTTCGTGGAGCAGGCGGATGTGCTGAACCAGCTCGCGGAGGGCTCCTCGGATGAAGGCGCACGGCGCAACTGGCTGCTGAAGCGCGCCCAGCTTCTGGAGAAGGAAGTGGGGCCGGTGGAGTCGCTGCCGGTGTACCGGCGCCTGCTGGAGCTGGCGCCCGGGGACGGTCAGGTGGTGGCGGGCCTGGAGCGGCTGATGGCGCATGATGCGCCTCGCGCCGAAGCGGCGCGCCTGCTGGAGCCCGTCTACCGTGGCGTCAACGACACCCGGAAGCTGGTGGACGTGCTCGAGGTGCTGCTGCCGGGCGTGGCGCCCGAGCGGCGGCTGGAGCACCTCCAGGAGATTGCCACCCTGCGCGAGGCGCTGGGGCAGACGTCGCTCGCCTTCGTCGCACGCCTGCGCGCCTTCAACGAGGCGCCGCGGGAGGCCTCGGTGCGCGACGAGCTGGAGCGGCTGGCCGCTGACTCCGGTGCCTTCGAGGAAGTGGCCGCGGCTTACGAGGACCAACTGGAGCGCGGCGCGCAGGAGCCCCTCGCGGGTGACTTGTGGCGGCGGTTGGCGGGCATCTACGACAACCGCCTCAAGCGCTATGACCTGGCCGTCCGTGCAATGGAGGAGCTGTCGCGCGGCGACCCGAAGAACAAGTCGGTGCTGGACGCCATCGCCCGGGTCCACCGCCGCACGGGCGCGCACCGCGAGCTTGCGCTCGTCATGCGCCGTCAGGTGGCGGCCGAGACGAACGCGTCCTCACAGGTGAACCTGCTCTTCGAGCTGGCGCACCTGGCCGAGGAGACGCTGGCGGACAAGTCGCTGGCGGCGCAGTCGTACCGGGAAATCCTCGGCCTGCGGCCGGAGAACGCCAACGCGCTGAAGCTGCTGGGGCGGGTGCTGGCGGAGATGGAGCGCTGGCCGGAGCTGGCGCAGCACATCGAGCGGGAAATTCAGCTCGCCGACGAGCGCGGCGCCCAGGAAGAGGCGTCCGACCTGCGCGTGCGCCTGGGCCGGCTCAAGGTGTCGCGTCTGGATGACCCGCGCGGCGCGCTGGAGCTGTACCAGTCGGTGCTGACGCGCCGGGCGGGCCACGCTGGCGCGGTGGGCGCGCTGGAGGAGATGGCGCGCTCGGAGAGCCCGCTGCGTGGCGCCGCGGCGAGCGCGCTGGAGCCCATCTTCGCCTCGGTGGGCAACCACCTGAAGCAGGTGGAGATGCTGGAGTCGCGCGCCTCGGCGGAGGCGGTGCCGCAGGAGCGCGCCATGCTGCTGCGCCGCATCGCGGAAATCTACGCGGGCTCGCTGGAGAACGCGGAGATGGGCTTCCTGGCCGCCACGCGCGCGCTGCGCGAGCTGCCGGATGACCTGCGCTCGCTGGAGCTGTGCGTCGCGCTGGTGGACAAGGCGGAAGCGCCCGAGGAGCTGGCCGCCATCCTGTCGGAGGTCGTGGGCAAGGCGGGCGACACCGCCCGCGCCGAGCTGTACCGCGCGCTGGCCCGCATCCAGACGGACCTGGGCGAGCCCGCGGAGGCGCTGGCGTCGTGGAAGCGCGTGATGGAGCTGCGGCCCACGGACATCGAGGCGCTGGATGGCACGGTGCGACTGGTGGCGTCGCAGGGCAAGCCCACGGAGCTGCTGGAGGTGCTGCGTCGGCAGCTCTCGGCGGCGGAGGACCCGGCGCGTCGCGCCACGGTGCTCTTCCAGATGGGCACGCTGCAGGAAGAGCAGCTCAAGGACGCGCTGGGCGCGCTGGCCACCTTCCGGCGCCTGCTGGAGCTCAAGCCAGACGACCTGCCCACGCTGGAGCGCATGGAGGCGCTCTGCCAGAAGCAGGAGCGTTGGCCGGAGCTGGCGGACGCGCTGGCTCGCCGCATCGCGCTGATTCCCGCGGAGGAGGGCCTGGAGCTGAAGTTCCGTCTGGCCACCGTGCACGAGTCGCGGCTGATGGACCGCACGGGCGCGCTGGCGCTGTACGGCGAGGTGCTGTCCGTGCAGGCCAACCATGCGGGCGCGGTGGGCCGCATGGAGGCGCTGGTGGCCCGCGAGCCGCAGAACCTGCTCGCGGTGGAGACGCTACTGCGCGCCCTTCGCGCCAGCGGCGACATCACGCGCCTGGCGCAGGTCATCGAGACGCGCGTGGGCGTGTCGGGCGACGCGTTCGAGCGCAAGGCGCTCCTGAATGAGCTGGCCACGCTGCGTGAGTCCCAGGAGGAGTCGGAGCTGGCCTTCCTGGCCCTCTTCCGCGCCTTCAAGGAAGACCCGAACGACGCCGCGATTCGCGCCCGGCTGGAGAACTCGGCGGAGGCGTCCGGCAGCTACGACGAGCTGCTGTCCGCGTACGAAGAAGCCCTGCCGCGCGTGGCCGAGGCCGCGGACGCGGCGCAGGTCTGCCTCCGGTTGGGACAGATGCTGGAGACGAAGCTGCGCGACTCGGACCGCGCGGTCTCCTACTACGAGCGCGCGCGCACCCTTCACCCCACGGTGCAGGAGCCGTCGCTGGTGGCGTTGGACAGGCTGTACCTCCAGTTGGAGGCCTGGCCGGAGCTGGCGGGCATCCTGGAGGCCCTGGTCGCTGGCGTGACGGAGCCCGCGGACCGGGTGGGCTACCTGTTCCGCCTGGGCCAGCTCTACCAGGAGCGGCTGGACAGCCCGGACCGCGCGGCGGGCGCCTACGAAGGCATCCTGGCGTTGGACCCGGAGCACCTCGCGTCGGCGCGGCAGCTGGAGGGTCTCTACGAGTCGGCGGGCGCTTCGGAGAAGCTCTACGGCATCCTGAAGCTCCAGGCAGAGAAGGTGTCGGGCGCCGAGCGCGACCGCGTGCTGGCGAAGATGGCGCAGGTCTCCGCCGAGGGCTTGTCGGACCTGGGCCGCTCCATTGACCTGTACCGCGAGCTGCTGGCGAAGAACGCGCGCAACGAGCAGGCCTTCTCCGCGCTGGAGTCGCTCTACGAACGCGCCGACCGGCCGCAGGACCTGCGGGAGCTGCTCGAGGGCCGGCTGGCGGTGACGCTGGACCCCCGCGAGGTCGTGCGCCTCAACGAGCGCCTGGGCCGCGTCGTGTACCGCCTGCTGAAGCAGCCGGACCAGGCGGTGCCGTTCTTCAAGGCCGCGCTGGACCGGGATGCGCGGCACCGAGGCGTGCTCGACACGCTGCGCGAGCTGTACGACGAGACGGGCCAGCGTGAAGAGCTGGTGGGCGTCCTGCGCCGGCTGATTCCGCTCCAGGAGAGCAGCGACGGCGTGAAGGCGCTGCGCCTGCGTCTGGCGGAAGTCCTGGCCGGCATGGGCCGCCGCGAGGAGTCCCTGGACGCGGCCCGCCGCGCGCTGGAGGTGGAGCCGCACCAGGTTCCCGAGCTGGAGCGCGTACACGAGCTCTTCGTTTCGCTCCGTGCGTGGAACGACGCGGTGCGCGCGCTGGAGCTGAAGGTGCAGGTGCACCTGCTGACGGAGGAGCGTGAGCAGGCGGTCGCCGCGTACTTCGCGGTGGCGGACCTGTGGGTGGGGCAGGGCGGCAAGCCCGAGCTGTCCTCGGGCGCGCTGGAGAAGGTGCTCGAGCTGGACCCTGCCAACCGCACCGCCTACGAGCGCGCGTGTGACCTGTACCGGACGCACAACGACTGGCGCGCGTACGCCCAGGTGACGGACCGCTACCTGCCCCACCTCGTCACGGACGAGGAGAAGCTGGTTGCGCTGCGCGAGCTGGCCCGGGTGCAGGAAGCGCGGCTGGGACAGAAGGACGTGGCCTTCCTGGCGCTGTGCCGCGCGCTCCAACTGGACGCGTCGGACGACACGCTGCGCGAGGAAGTGGAGCGGCTGGCCGACGAGACGGGCAGCCACGAGGAGCTGGCCGCCGTCTACGAGGAGGTCGCTGACGACTTGCCGCGTGGCGCCCTGGCCGAGCGACTCTACGCGACGCTGGCGCGCGTCCACGACACGCACCTGGATGACCCGCAGGCGGCGGAAGCGGCGTTCCGGAAGATTCTCGAGTTCGACCCGACCAACGCCACCGCGCTGGATGGGCTCGCCGCGGTGTTCCAGCGGCGCGGCCGCCAGCGTGAGTACGTGGTGGCGCTGGAGCAGAAGCTGGAGGCCGCTGGCTCCATCGAGCAGCGCAAGGGCATCCTCCGCGAGATTGCCCGCGTCTGGGACGAGCAGTTGGAGGACCCTGTCGAGTCGGCCAGCGCGCTGCTGCGTGCGTTGGAGCTCGAGCCCGACGCGGAGACGCTCGGCGTGCTCACCGCGCTGTACCGCCGTCAGCGCTCGTGGCCGGACGTGGCGTCCACGCTGCTTCGGGCCCGGGACCTGGCGGACAGCATCGAGGAGCGCGCGCGCATCCAGGTGGAGGTGGCGGGCGTCTACGAGCGTGACCTCGGCGATGACGAGTCGGCGGTGGCCGCGTATCGGCAGGCGCTGGAGCTGGACCCCGTCAACCGCGAGGCGCTGGAGTCGCTGGAGCGGCTCCACACGCGGTTGGACCACCCGGCGGACCTGCTCGCCATCTACGAGCGGATGCTGGAGCTGAGCGAGGACTGGCGCGAGAAGATTCGCGTCCTCTTCCGCAGCGCGACCATCTGGGAGGACAAATACCAGAACCCGGCGAACGCGGACGTCTGCGTGGAGAGCGTGCTCGCCATCGACCCGCAGAACGTCCAGGCCATCAAGACGCTCATCCGGCTGCGCCGGGCGCAGGCGCGGTGGGAGGACCTCATCGCGGCGTACGAGCGGCAGCTCGCGCTGGCCGTCAGCCCGCAGGAGCAGGCCGAGCTCTACGTGGACATCGGCAACGTCCAGTACCAGCAGCTCAAGGCGTTGGATCGAGCGGTGAACAACTACCACGCGGCGCTCGCGGTGGACGCCGAGTGCCGTCCGGCGCTGCACGCGCTGGGCACGATGTACGAGCGCAGCGGCAACTGGCCCTTCGCGCTGGAGATGCTGTCGAAGGAGGCGGAGCTCGCCGGGCAGTCCAAGGACGCGGTGGAGCTGTACTACCGCCTGGGGAAGATCAACGAGGACATGTTGATGGACACGGGCAGCGCCCGGACCGCCTATCAGCAGGCCCTCGCGGTGGACCCCGGCCACCTGCCCAGCATCCGCGCCCTCAAGGGCATCCAGGAGCAGGAGAAGGACTGGAGCGGCTACGAGCAGACCCTGCGCCAGGAAGCGGAGCAGACCGAGGACCCGGCCGCCAAGGGCCGCGCGCTGCTGGACGTCGCGCGCTACCACGCGGAGACGCGCGAGGACCGGGACACCGCCACCGGCTACTGGCAGGAAGCGCTGAAGCACATCCCGGACAGCCTGGAGGCCGCGCGCCCGCTGTCGGATGTGTACATCGCGCACGAGGACTGGGCGTCCGGCGAGCGGATGCTGGACATCGTCACGCGGAAGATGGCGGAGATGGCGATGGCGGAGAAGGACTCCGTCTCCGCCGCGGACCTCTGCCGTCAGCTCTACCGCCTGGGCTACGTGGCGGAGAAGCTGAGCAAGCGCGACAAGGCGCTGAGCTGCTACGAGAAGGCCTACGAGCTGGACGCGACGTACCTGCCCGCGCTGGAGGGCTACGGCAACCTGCTGGTGCAGACGCGCCGCTACGAAGGCGCGCTCAAGGTCTTCCAGACCATCCTCATCCACCACCGCGAGGAGCTGACGGACCTGGAGGTGGTGGAGGTGTACTGGCAGCTCGGCGACATCCACGCCGCGCTGAGCCAGACGGACCGCGCGCAGAACCACTTCGAGAAGGCGCTGGCCATCGACCCGGGCCACGAGCCGACGCTGCGCGCGTTGGTGTCGCTCCTGGAGAAGCAGGGCCAGTACGAGAAGTCCGCGGAGCTGCGGCAGCAACTGGTGGGCGTGCTGGAAGGCGAGGCCCGCGCGAAGGTGGGCCTGGAGCTGGGCCGCATCGCGCGTGACGAGCTGCACGACCCGTACATGGCCATTGACGCCTTCACCAACGCGCTCAAGTCCCAGCCGGACGCGCCGGAGGTGATGGACCAGCTCTACGTGCTGCTGCGTGAGACGCGGCAGGGCCAGAAGGCGGCGGACGTGCTGGCGCGCATGCTCGCGCTCCCCGCGCTGGGCCTGGAGCCGCACAAGGCCAAGCGCGTCTGGTTCGCGCTGGGCGAGCTACGTCGCGATGACTTGAAGGACGTGGAGGGCGCCACCGAGGCCTTCAACGCCGCCCTGGACCTGGACCCTCGCTTCGTGGAGGCCTTCAGCGCGCTGGAGGCGATGCTCGGCGCGGCGCGCCAGTGGAAGCAGCTGGAGGAGAACTACACGAAGATGCTGGGCCGGCTGCCCAAGACGCCGGAGACGCACGTGGCGCGCATGGCGCTGTGGCGCGCGCTCGGCGACCTGTACCTCCAGGTGCTCAAGCACCCGGAGGGCGCGGTGGCCGCTTACGGCGTGGCCGCCAAGGGCCTGCCCGACGACGCGGCGGTGCAGGAGGCCTTCGCGGACCTCGCCGGGCAGATGCCGGGCCGGGAAGACGAAGCCATCGCCGCGCTGCGCCGCGCGCTGCCGAACACGACGGACCCGCGCAAGGTGGTGGGCGCGCTGGTGCGGCTGTCCGCGCTGCGCAAGAACTACGACGGCGCCTGGCTCGCGGCGCAGGCGGTGTCCGGCCTGCTGGGCGAGGCTGGGGAGGATGAGCAGGAGATCCTCACCAAGCTGGGGCCCTACGCGAAGAACAAGGAGAAGGTGGAGCCGCGGCCGCTGAACGACCAGCTGTGGCACAACCACCTGTTCCACCCGAAGGCGCGCGGTCCGCTGGCGGAGCTGCTGGGCCTGCTCTTCGCGAAGGTGGGGCACCTGTACGCGGTGCCGTCGCAGCAGTACCAGCTGGTGCCCAAGCGCCACCGCATCGACGTGGCCAGCGCGCCCGAGTACCACGTCCACCACTACCGGTACGTGGCGCGCGTGCTGGGCATGGAGGCGGTGGAGCTGTACTCGCCCTTCCTCGTGGCCACGCGCGAGCGGATGGCGAAGCGCTCCAACGAGCCGGCGCCCGAGCCGCTCATCAACGTGGAACTGCTCCAGACACACCCGGCCTCGCTGCGGGTGGGTGGGAAGTACTTCGCGGAGCAGGGCCAGAAGGAGGTCTATTACCGCCTGGGCCGCACCCTGGCGCTCGCGCGCTCCGAGCTGGCCTTCAGCCAGCGCGTGGCCCCCGAGCGGTTGGAGGCCATCCTCCAGGCGGCGCTGAGCCTCGTCGTGGGCAACGTGCGCATCGCGGAAGCGCAGCACCTGGTGGAGCCGGAGCGTCGGCTGCTGGAGCGGAGCCTCAACGAGCCGGACCGCGCGGCGCTGGCGAAGGCGGCGCGTGCCTGGCTGCCCACCGCGACGCCGCAGGCCGTGCGGCAATACCTGGAGGGCGCGGAGCTCACCGCGGCGCGAGCGGGGCTGCTGGCGGCGGGGGAGATGGAGCCGGTGCGCCGCATGGTGCAGGGCGAGACGGGCTCCGCCTTCCGCGTCCCGGTGCGCAACAAGCTGCGGGAACTGTTGGTGTTCGCCACCTCTGAGGACCTGCACGAGCTGCGCGTCGCCGTGGGTACGCACGTGGAGGTGCAGGTGCGCAGGTAGGGACAGACCCTGACGTGGGGTTCGTGCGTTAAACGGCAGGCGGGCGGACTTGGCTCCGAACCTTGACCCCTCCGGCTGCCACTTCTACGATTCAGGCGGGATTTCTCCCGTCATTTCCGAGGCTTACGGGAACGATGCGTTTCGTCTGCGACAGTTGCCGCGCGCAGTACATGATCAGCGACGACAAAATTGGCCCCAAGGGGGTCAAGGTCCGTTGCAAGAAGTGCGGCCACACCATCACCGTGCGTCCCGCTGGCGCGACGGCCGCGAAGGACTCCGCGTCTGAGTCCTCGACCTCCGAGGCTTCCGCCTCGACTGACGCGGGCAAGGGGAGTGACGCGCCCGCCGCCACGATGCCGGCGACGTTGGGCACGCCGCCCGAAGGCGGCCTCTTCACCGACGTGGAAGAGGACGAGATTGGCGCCGTCTTCGACCAGGTGCTGAGCTCCGGCACGCAGAAGATTCCCACCGAGGCCGCGAACGAGGCCGCCGCGCGCGAAGCGTCCGCGGAGAACGTTCGCAAGCTGGCCGAAGCGGAGGCCGAGCCGGACACGGAAGAGGCCAAGGCCAACGCGGCGGCGCACGAGTGGTACGTGGCCATTGACGAGAAGCAGGTCGGCCCCTTCAACGTCGAGAAGGTCAAGGACCTGTGGGACCGCGGCGAGGTGGGCCCGGACAGCCTCTGCTGGCGCTCGGGCTTCAGTGATTGGATTCCGTTGTCGGAGACGGCGGAGCTGGCGTCGGTGCTGGCGCCGCGGCCCTCCAAGCCCGTCATCGTCGCGCCCGAGCCCGTGTCCGGCTCGACGCCCACGGTGTCCTCCGGCCCCGTGCAGTCCGCCTTCAGCGCGGGCAAGGGGGCGCGGGGGGATTCCGGGCCCGCGAGCGCTTCCGAGGAAGCCGTGGGCTGGAAGCCGTCCGCGGCCAGCGTGCTGGCTTCGCTGGTGAAGGAAGAGAACGACGCGCTGTCGAAGCCGCCTCCGACGCCCGCGCCCGCGCTGGGCCGGGAGCCGGTGTCGCAGTCGCGACTGTTGGATGTGCCCATGCCGCCGCCGGAGCCGGTGTCCTCGCCGTCCCTGCGGGGCGCCGAAGTGCCGATGGCTCAGCCCATGCCATATGGGCAGCAGCCCGTGCAGCAGTATCAGCAGCCGGCGCCCATGCCGTATGGGCATCAGCCCGGGCCGCAGTATGCGCAGCCCATGCCCGCGCCGTACCCGCCGCAGCCGAGCTACCCGGCCGCCTATCCGTCGCAGGGTGGGGGCAAGGGCAAGATGGGGCTCTTCGCTGGCATCGCCGCGGGGCTGCTCCTGGTTGGTGGTGGCGCAGCGGCGCTCTTCCTGAAGGGTGGGGGCAGCGCGGATGCGGCGCCGGCGAATCCTCCGGTTGCCGCGGCGACGCCCGTGGCCACGCCGCCGCCGCCTCCCAGCAGCCCTCCGGCGAACGAGGCCCCCGTGGTGGCCGCACCGCCGCCCGTGAATCCCGCGACGCCGCCTTCGGCACCTCCCACGGAGGTCGCCGCAGCGCCGGTGAACACGCCTCCGCCGGAGACGACGCCCACGACCGTCGCGACGCCCCCGGCGCCTCCGGTTGAAACGCCGAAGCCCGAGGAGACGGTGGTGGCGAAGGTCGAGCGCCCGAGCAGCCGCCGCACCGCATCGCCGCGCCGGGAAGCCCCGGAGCCGCGCGCGTCCGCGCCGGCGCGTGCGGAGCGGCCCTCGTCGAACGATTCGGATGATGACTTCGACGAGCTCTTCGGCACGAAGAAGTCGAACTCGGGGGCGAAGCCGTCCGCGGCGCGTCCGACGGCGTATGTCCCGCCCGAGCCCGGGGGCGGGGTGCCGGACCGGCTGCAGCAGTCGGACATCATGGCGGTGGTGCTGGCCAACAAGCCGGCCATCGTGAAGTGCGTCAACGAGCAGAAGAAGAAGGACCCGTCGCTGAGTGGCAAGCTGGTGATGCGCTGGACCATCCAGACGAGCGGGAAGACGGCGGCGGTGTCATGCCGCACGAACGAGTTCCGCTCCACCTACATGGCGAGCTGCATTTCCGGACTCATCAAGAGCTGGTCCTTCCCGCGTCACAAGCGGCAGGGCGAGCCCATTGACTTCCCGTTCACCTTCTGAAAGTTGGGGCGTCCAGAGAGGCCATCGCGACATGAACGTCGCGATGGCCTCCGCTCCCGCTGTCTGCTTGTGCGAAGGGTGAATTTCCCGGCCGAGCAGCCGTCCAGGTGGCGTCGACACTCGTTGACACGTCCGGACGGGCAGGACTAAGCCTGCCATGCTCGCATGGATGTTGGGGCCTGTTGTCAGTGGCCGGAGGCCCCCCGGGCGGCGTTCCAAACAAGAGGAAATCTCAACATGCAGCTTCGCAAGATGATGTTGGTGCTCACGGCGCTGGGCGCGATGAGCGGTCTCATGGCTGGTTGCGGTGACGACACGACGTCCCCGGGCGCGTGCTCCAGCAACGACGAGTGCGGAGAGTCGGAAATCTGTCACCCGACTGCCCAGATCTGCGTGCAGACCTGTTCCGCCGCGGTGGACTGCCCCTCCACGGCGAAGACCTGCGCCCCGCTGGGCGGCACGGGTCCCAACGCGACCACGAGCATCTGCCAGTGCTCCACGGACGTGCTCTGCAACGGTGGCACGGGCTCCGAGTCCACGGACCTGGTCTGCTCCAACCTGGACAACGTCTGCGTGACGGCCTGCTCGTCCAACGCCGATTGCACCGGCGACCGGACCTGCAACACGAGCACCGGCCAGTGCGAAGAGGGTGACACCGAGCCCGAGCCGACGACCTGCACGGGTGAGGGCCGCTCCACCTGCGCCTACGGTGACTCCTGCAGCTCTGGTACCTGCACGGAGCTGGCTGCCCCCACGTGCTCGAATCTGCAGGGCAAGCCTGCGGCCAGTTTTGACCCGGCAACTGGCACTGGTCACATCATCTACAACGTTACCAAGGAAGATTTTGGTTCCGCGTGCGGCTCTGATACGTCCGCGCAGACGGTCAAGGCGCGTGTTCACTTCTATTCCAAGAACGACGACCTGCCGTCCACGAAGGAAGGGCTCAACGGCTTCTTCTATGTGCGCACCAATGGCACCGAGTTGAATGCCGTTCCGCTGAGCAACGGCTACCAGCGTTCTTCGGACCGTAAGAGCGCCTCGATTTCGCTCAACCTGTGCACGTCCGCCGCAGACAACCAGATTGTGCTTGGCGTGTACTTCACGGGTGGTAACGGGTACTGCGCGACCCTGACGAAGTAACGGGGCTGCGCCTCCGATTTGGCGAAATCCAGCCCTCCGGGGTTGCTGAGGCCCCATGTTCCGACTTCGGAAGTGGGGCCTCAGTTCTATTGGGGGCCTGTTGTCGAACGAACTCCCTGCTGTGTCCTGTGGCGATCTTGAATATTCGCCTGGGGGGAGCGTTCAAACACACCGCATGACATCCCGAATCAGTCCTCAGTCCGCATCAGGAAGGAAGAGCATGAGCAAGAATCGAACGGTCCATGGCGTTGTCCTGGCTCTGGCAATGGGCCTCCCTGTTGTTGGGATGGCCGAGCAGGTCGAACAAGTGAGGCTCTCCTGTCCAGCCGGAACGAAACAGTTCGGCGGGCGCGAGACGATGACTGACCGCGGCGTGTTTTGTGTGAAGCGAAGTACCAGCGAAGGAATGCCCGTCGCACATGGGCCCTACGTGAGCTACCACTTGAACGGCCAGAAGAAAGTGGTGGGGCAGCACGTCGACGGTGCTCAATCTGGCGTGTGGACGTTCTTCGACGAGAATGGCGTGAAAACCGAGGAGATTGAGTTCGTAGGCGGCAACTACCACGGGCGACGACTCCAGTACTTCGGGAGCGGCGTGACGAAGGTGGCAGAGCATTGGGTCGCGGGGAAGCGTGAGGGGAACGCTGTGACCTATGCCGAGAACGGCCAGAAGCTGAGTGAGCAGATGTACCGGGCTGGTCATGTCGTCAAGACGGCCGATGCACCTGCTGCCTGCAAGTAGCTGCTCTCAGTGGGCGTGATGGACGCGAAGGCCTTCCATTTGGAAGGCCTTTTGCTTTGGTCGGGCTATCGTCGCGAACCTCGCTCGACTAGGAAGATTCATCGTGAAGCCGCCACCGCTCACTCCTGTTTTGCCAGATCTTCCCGTCTGCACGGTGCAGCAGATGGGATTGCGCGAACTTGAGCGCATTCGGCTCATCCTCCGGGGGGGATCGGTCATCGACTGGCGGAGGATGCACTTCCAGACGCGCGGGGAGGTCGACAACTTCCTCAGGCTTCTTCAGCTGGATGTGTCCCGGGCCTATGACGAGGAGTGGGCCCGGGGCGTCTTGGCTGAAGCCGTCGAGTACCTCCGGAAGACGTTCAATTACCGCGTCGCGGATGCAGTGGCTCGGCCCGAGGAAATCCACGACCTGTTCCTCTACGCTTCGGGAGTCAAAGGGTCGCCCAGGCATCGGCGCATCGCATGCGTCGTCCTGAAGGTGATGCACGTCATCCAGCACATTGAAGGGCGAGACCTTCTCTTCCGACTGCCGGTTTCGGAAGCGGCGTTGGCGGAACTCATCATGGAGCGTGTGTTGGGCGTCGCCGCTGAGATGCAGGCCAAAGGGCTGCCTATCGTGGAGTTCGCGCACTCCATCAAGACCCAGGACTCGCTCATCACCAAGTTGTTGGCGAAGAAAGATACGGTGGCCGCGCAGGTCTATGACAGGACCCGGTTCCGTGTCGTGACGCAGAAGCGGGAGGACTTGCTGCCGGCACTCTACTACCTCACGCAGCGGCTCTTCCCGTTCCATCTCGTTGTTCCTGGGCAGACGGAAAACACGCTTCTACCTTTCAAGTCAGTCCTCGCTGAGAACCCACACTTCGAACAGCACATCCCCCGCCTCCACTTGGATCGTGACTTCGAAGATCGTGAGAACTCTGGCGGAAACGCCTTCTCCGGCAATACCTACCGGGCACTGAACTTCGTGGTGGATATCCCGGTGCGGATGGATGCCTATCTCCCGCCACCCGAGGAAGACACCCGGCCACGGAAGGGACGAATTCTCATTTCTCTTGTCGAGTTCCAGATTGTTGATGAGGAAACCGCGCGTCTCAACGAGCGTGGAGAGAATGCCCACGAGGCCTACAAGCGGCGGCAGAAGCAGCGGGTGCTCAAGCGCCTGAGCCAAGGCCTCGTGGTTCCCAAACGGCAGGAGTGACGTCACGGGAGCGCCCCTTGTTCACGGCATCCCCTGATGACACTCACGAATACTCGTAGACGCCTTCAAGCTCGAACAGTGCGGAATGGATGCTTGAACTTGAACGCAGTTCCTCTGCGACCCCAGCGACAAGCATCCTGTGCCGGTTGCTGGCCTGCCCCCTCTTCAATTGCGCGCCCCTGCCTGAACCTCTACGCTTGTCCCGACAATGAAAACATGGAGCAGGCAGCCTGATTGCTCCATGAGTCAATGACTATTTATTGTGACGATAGACGTGAATGTCAGAGCCGGATGGACCTGCTTCGTGCCATGCCAGCCAGGGCCGGTTTTCGCGATCAATCTCCAGCGCGGGATGGAATGCCTCCATGTCACCGCTTGACGAAGAAATCAAAGGTGGCCCAATGGGCTCCCAGGTGGAGGTCGGGCGGCGGGAGACATGAATGGAGCGCTGGGCGTTTGTGACACCGCTCCATGCCACCATGGGAATGTCGTTTTCGCCGATTGCGAGCGATGCATCAATGTTGTCTGTGGAAAGGTGGCTGATGCGTGCTGGTTCGGCCCATGCGCTGCCTGTCCAGTTTGAAAAGTGAATCGTTCGTTCTGCCGAACTCTGCCGCACTTCTTCCCAGGTCACAAACGGTATCCCGCCTGTTGAGACTGCAATGCCAGGGCTGGTCGCTACTGCGGACTGTGGTAGCGTGATGAGGCTGCTTCCCAATGCAGTTGAATGGTTCAGAAGTGCGCCAATGACACGTGTTTCATCTGGGCCATGGTAGGCATCATATGCGACGAATACATTGGTACCCTGCGCGCTGATGGTCGCGCTTCCGGTCGTGTCGTAGTCTGGTGGGCGGTGTACGTTGATGGGGGTCCAGTTCGTCGCACCCGTTTGAAGTTCAAAGGCAACGAGCCGCCCAACACCCGATACGTGCGTCGCGTAGACGTAAACGGTTCCGGTATTTGTTGTTGTGAGGCACGGCTCGCCAATGAACGTCTCCACACTGCCCGTTATGGGAAACGCAGGTAGGTCTTCCCAGGACGTGCTGTTCCAGCGCCTCGCGTAAAGGTTCTTTCCGATTCCAACTCCTGTTGCCTCATCCCAAACCACCAAGATTCTCCCCGAAGCATCAATATGGAGAGCCGGGCTTTCTGCATGAGTCGCTGCCCCGGCGAGGCCGCTCAGTCCTCCGCCCAGGTGGACCCAGTTTGAACCGTTCCAGCGGGCCACATGAATGTTCTTGGATGAGCCGTCGAACTCCGACCATGCGACAACGGGCCGGTCATCCGCATCCAGCTTGAGCACGGCATTCTCGGCGGGAGTTGCTCCGGGAAACGCACTGAGGGTTCCTCCGACAGGAAGCCAGACAGGGACCGTGAATAGCCATTCGCTGGTGGAGTGCAGAACATTGCCCGCTAAGTCCAGGATGGGCTGCTCGCTGGTTCCGAGCTTCCCTCTCTGCCAACGTGAGTGAGACAGTTCGTACCCGGTAGTTTAGTGTGCAGGGCGACCCAGGCAGGAACGATGAATCCAGTGGTGGAAGAGACTCGAGTCCGGGAGACCGAGGTGGTGGAGAAGGCCAGGCGCCGAGGATTCACAGCGGAGTACAAGCTGCGAGTGCTGGCGGAGGCAGAGCGCTGCACGCAGCCAGGTGAAGTCGGGGCGCTGCTGCGCCGCGAGGGGCTGTACTCCTCCCTGCTGAGCGCGTGGCGACGTCAGCGCGACGCGGGAGAGCTGTCGGCCCGCAGCCCGAAGAAGCGAGGGCCGCCAGCGAAGGTGCCCGACGCGAGTGCCCGACGCGTGGCCGAGCTCGAGAGGGAGTTGGCGCGGGCCCAGGTGCGCCTCAAGCGCGCCGAGGCCCTGCTGGACCTCCAAAAAAAAGTATCGGAAATCCTGGGAGTGGAGCTGCCCATGCCCGGCGAGACGCCCTGATGGCCGTGGCACTGGAGGCTGTCGACGCACTGGGCGTGGCGCCGGTGTGCCAGGCACTGGGCCTGCCGCGCGCCACTTTCTACCGGCAGGCTCGGCCCCTACACGGGCCGGTGCGCAGAGGCCCTCAGCCGCGGGCCCTGTCGCCCGAGCAGCGAGCCGAGGTGCTCGCGGTGCTGCACGAGCCGAGATTCGTGGATGCCGCGCCCGCGGAAGTCTACGCGCAGCTCCTCGATGAGGGGCGCTACCTGTGCTCGGAGCGCACCATGTACCGGGTGCTCGCCGAGAATCAGGAGGTGCGCGAGCGCCGCGACCAGCTGCGCCACCCCAACCACCCGGTGCCTCAGCTTCACGCAACGAAGCCCAATGAACTCTGGAGCTGGGACATAACGAAGCTGCACGGCCCGTCGAAGTGGACGTACTTCTACCTCTACGTCGTCATGGACGTCTTCAGCCGCTACGTCGTCGGGTGGATGGTGGCCCACCGCGAGTCAGCCACCCTGGCCAAGAAGCTGCTGGCGCAGACGTGCGAGCGCCAAGGCGTGGTGCCCGGCCAGTTGACGATTCATGCCGACCGGGGCTCCTCCATGACGTCCAAGCCGGTGGCCCTGCTGATGGCCGATTTGGGCGTGACGAAGACGCACTCGCGGCCCTACGTCTCCAACGACAACCCCTTCAGCGAGGCCCACTTCAAGACGATGAAGTACCAGCCCGACTTTCCCGAGTGCTTCGGCTGCATCCAGGACGCTCGCGGCCACTCAGGTGACTTCTTCGGCTGGTACAACAATGAGCACCACCACGGCGGCCTCGGCCTGCTGACGCCCTACGACGTGCACCACGGCCTGGCGGCCGAGCGCCTCGCGGCCCGCGCTGCCGTGCTCGCCGCTGCCTACGCCGCTCACCCTGAGCGCTTCCCTCGCGGTGTACCCGTGCCGAAGGCCCCGCCAACCATCGTCTGGATAAATGACCCCGCGCGGCTCTCTGCCTCACAGGATGCTACGCAGTAATCTCTCGAACTCACTGTCTCACTCGCGTTGACAGGTTCCGCTTCACCAGAACAGTGCTGGGGGCGGGAATGGGCATGGAGGGAGTAATTGTCAGAGTTATTCCATCCGTAGAAAGACTGATGGCGGCCTCAACCCGTGAGTTGCCGTGAACAAGCACTTCGACGTTGTCCTGAGAAATGCTCGCGGAGCGCATGGCCTCGGTAAATGTCGCTTCCAGCGATGTGCGCGCGCTGACCTGGGCATTGCTCGACGCTGGATCTCGGCTCGCAACAGCAGGGGGTGTGCGATCCACAGCCACCGTCCGCGCCACGCTCGTGAAGGACGTGCCTCCTCGAATGGCCCGTGCGGTGAGCTGGAACTCACCTTCGGCCATCCCCCGGGTATCCCAGGTGTAGATGTACGGTGGTGCAGAGACCCGAGCCAGCAGCTGTGTATCCCGATGGAACTCAACGGCTTCGGCGGTGCCTCCCTCAATCGTTGCTTCGAGGAACAACGCTCCGTTGGTGTAGCTGACGGATTCCTCTGGCGCGGGCGCCGCCCATCGGACGATCAGGTCTCCGGCCCGCACAATGGCGAGCTGCAATGATGCCGTCCGAAATTCGTTCCCGGAGGCCGCGCGGACCGTGAGCGCCGCTTCTCCTGCCGCTGCGTTGGCGGAGACCTGGATGGTCAAAATCGCGGTGGACTCTCCGGCGGGAATCGTCGCGGGCTGAGCGGAGATTCCGGAGGGCGGCTGCTCCAGTGTCGCCGTGACGCTGTCCGTGAAGTCAGGGGCTCGGACGATGGAGACCTGGATGTCGCGGTTGCCGCCTTGGAGGACGGAGTCCTCGCTGGGGCTCACGTTCAGTGTGAACTTCGTCGTGGGCTGCGCTCCTCCATCCGGGGTTGGGTCGGGCTCGACCTCTGGGACGTTGATGCACGCCGTGGACAAGGAGATTGCGGCTAACAGCAGGGCACAGGGAAGTCTGGACATGATTTGGAGGCTTCGCAAAGAGCGTTCCAGATGCCGCGATGAGCGTTGATGCAATCGAGGCCCAATGAGGCACGGTTCATTTCCGCGCGGACCGAGCGATACGGGCGTCGGCCGGTCGCGTGCGGATGTCAGCCCCATACCACGCCTTGGATCGGGCCTGTCCCCGCCGACGGATTCCAGTCCGGCCGCGCGGATGCATCCCAGAAACACGAACGCCCGCCCTCCCAGCACGGATGCGGGGAGGCGGGCGTGGGCACCGGGGCCGGGCGGCGGCCTACTTCTTCTTCCGGTTCTTCTTCTTGTTCTCCTTCTCCCGCTTGCGGCGCTCCTTGATGGCGTCGCGGTCCTCGCTCTTGCCGGTGGCGGAGGGCGGCGCGTAGCCCATCAACCGGGCCTTGGCCATGGCGGCCTGGCCCATGGGCGGCGTGTAGCCGGGGGCGATCTGCGGCAGCTGCATGGGCATGCCCATGCCGGGCATCCCTCCGCTCATCATCTTCTCCATCATCTTCGGGTCGCCGCCGAACATGCTGGAGAGGTCCATGTTCTTCATCTGCGACAGCTGCCCCAACTGCTTGAAGCCGGGGATGCGGCCCAGCAGCCCCGGGTTCTGCCCGATGGTGCCCATGACCTGCTGCATCATCCCGAACTTCTGGAGCAGCTCCTTGACCTCTTCGACCTTGCGGCCGCTGCCCTTGGCGATGCGGTTGACGCGGCTGGTGTTGATGGTGTCGGGCCGCAGGCGCTCCTTCGCCGTCATCGAGTCGTACATCGACTCAATCTTCGTGAGCTCCTTCTCGTCCGGGTTGAGGTGCTCGGTGAGGTCGCCGAAGAGGGGGAACTTCTCCAGCAGATCCTTGAGCGGTCCCATCTTCCGGACCATGCGGATCTGCTCGACGAAGTCCTTCATCGTGAACTGGCCGGACAGGAGCTTCTTGGCATCCTCCTCGGCCTTCTTCTCGTCGACGACCTTCTCGAAGTCCTTCATCAGGCCGACGATGTCGCCGAACCCGAGGATGCGGCCCGCGAGGCCGGCCGGGCGGAACTCCTCCAGCTTGTCCATGGACTCGCCCATGCCGAGGAACTTGATGGGCTTGCCCGTGACTTCCTTGATGGACAGCGCGGCGCCGCCGCGGGCGTCACCGTCCAGCTTGGTGAGGATGAAGCCGTCCAGCGTCAGCCGCCGGTCGAACTCCGCCGCCGTGCGCACGGCGTCCTGACCAATCATCGCGTCGCACACCAGCAGGATGTTGTCCGGCTGGACGTTGCCCTTGATGGACTCCAGTTCGGCCATCAGCGCCTCGTCGATGGCGAGCCGGCCGGCGGTGTCGATGAGCACCACGTCGCACTTCTGCTCGCGCGCGGCGGCGTAGCCCCGCCTGGCGAGCTCGGGCGGCTGGATGCCGGGCTCGTGGTAGACGGGGACCTTGAGCCGCTCGCCCAGGACCTTGAGCTGGTCCACGGCGGCGGGGCGGTAGATGTCGGCGGCGACGAGCAAGGGCTTGCGCCCTTCCTGGAGGAGCCGGCTGGCGAGCTTGCCCGTCGTGGTCGTCTTACCGGAGCCCTGGAGACCCACCATCATGATGCCGGACAGCTGGCCCTTGGGCTTCAGCTTCAAGCTGGTGTCGACGGGCCCCATGAGGGCCTCCAGCTCGTCGTGGCAGATCTTGATGAAGTGGTCCATCGGGCTGACCTTGCGCTTCTGGCCAGCCGTGTCGGTGAGGGTCGTCTGCACCAGCTCGCCCACGGACTTCTCGCGGACGCGGGCGACAAACTTCTTCACGACGTCGAAGGCGACGTCGGCCTCGAGCAGGGAGACGCGGATGTCGCGCAGCGACTCGTCGACCAGCTCCGGGGTGAGCTCGCTCTTGCCGGCGAGGCGGTTCTTGGCGGCGCGGAAGCCCTTGGTTACGGTCTCGAGCATGGGGGGCGCTTTATAACAGGGACAGGCGGGATGCGACGGTGGAGCACATCCCGGCCGTCGAACTGTGAAGAGTCGGGGCCCGGAACCGGCCTCCCAGGCGGCGAATCCGACCCAGGCCCCTGGGTTCTTCAACGCTCTTGAGGGGTTGGCGCATCCCCGGGCGCCCTGGCGCGGGGCCAGCGGCGCCGTAGGGCGCGAGCCTGGCGCCCAGGCCTGCCTGGAGCCCCAGCGGAAAAGGAAGAGAGCTGGGGGCTGCACGAGGCCTTTGCCGGAGGGAGGACAGGCCCTGTAGGGTGCTGCCCGCAGCAGGGCACGAGTGGCGGAACTGGCAGACGCAGCGGACTTAAAACCAGCCCGCAAGATGGGGCTTCCTAGAGGGAAACTGGCGTGTTGGAATGGAGCCTTTCCAACTCTGTTCCAACTCGCCAGCGAGAACCAACGGGGGCCACATCATGGGAAGTCGAGTCGCGCGGAAGTGGGATGGCGGCTACGTCCGCACGGATAGTAAGGGTCGGGACACCTACTACATCCTGCGTCGCATCAACGGCCGTCTGTACGAAGTCAGCACTCGTTGCCACACGAGCCGAGCCGCTCACGAGCAACTCAGGCGCTTCGAGGCGGACCCCAGCAACTACCGGCCGGGTGGGGAGGCTTCCGAGGATGGTGTTCTCTCCATCACCGCTGAGCTTGCCGAAGCGTTCCTGCGCTGGTCCCGCGACGAGAAGAAGAACACGCCGAAGTGGGTGCGAGATCAGCAGCGCTCGCTCGCGTGGTGGGCATCTCGCCTTGGCGCAGCGGACCTACGAAAGCTGAAGACTGCGCGGCTCGTCAGTGAACTGGACAAGGCCGAAGCGGGACGGAAGCAGCACATCGCCACGCTCAAGGCGTTCTGCGGGTGGTTGATCAAGGTTCGCCACGTTCTGCAAAAGCAGGAGGACCCGAGTTCAGGTCTGTCCGTGCCGCAAGCTCGTCCCGAGCAGTGGACGACGCCCAAAGCGGTTACGCGAGAGAGGTTCCTCGCCGTCCGTGAGCATCTGACTGGGCTATGGCGCGACGCGCTCGACGTGCTGGCGGGCACCGGCTGGCACTTCAATGAACTGAGCCGATTCGCCGTTAGAGGCGCTGTCGAGCGGCATCCGATGACGGGTGGGAATGTGCTCGCGTGCCCCCAAACGAAGGCTGGCGAACCGCTGCGCACAGAGGTTAGCGACGTCGTCGCGGAGGCTGCTCGCAGGATTCTGGAGCAGCGGGAACTCGACTACTTCGCGTTCCACCGGAGCCTTGAGCACGCGAGCACTGCCGCTGGTCTCAGTGAGCCACTTCGACCTGGGCACATGCGGCATTCTGTCGCGACCTGGGCGATCAATGCCGGGGCGCATCCTGCCGCAGTTGCCGCGTTTCTGAATCATAAGAGCGAACGCACGACAAAGCGCTTCTATGCAACGCACGCGGTGCCAGCGAAGGTTCCAACGCTGTTCTAGTCGAGCTTGAGGGCGCGAATTGCGGCGCTTGCGTCCTGCGTCCGTCGAGCCCGGTTGGTGCGCATGCTGGAACTATTGCGAGGTAGAGGGGCGGGTTCGGTCCCCTCCCTCGCGAGTCGTTCGACCTCCTCTCTTGGGAGCTTGAGCCGTCCGAGTACAAGCACAGGCCGCAGATGGCCTGCCTTGAGCAACTCGTCGAGCGTGCGCCCACGGCTAATCCCCAGCAATCTGGCAGCCTGCCGCTTCGACAGGAGAAGTGGGGGCATGGATGCATTTCGTCCGGGGCCAGTGAAGTGTTCGGACATGACTACCTCGGGAAGATCTTCCGGGGCGCGAGTCGGCCGACGACGTGAAGGCCAACGCCGATGGCGTCCCAAACGTTGTGGTGCTTGTCCTGGGCGCGCGGGAGCTGCACCCGCAGGTGTTCATGGGAGCGCTCACCGAGGCGCGCTTTGATGCGCTCGACCATGACGTCTCCGTCGAGCGTGCCCTTCCACTCGCGCGGCAGGAAGCTGCGCTCACTCGTCGCGCCGAGCCCACCGGCAACCCGGCCGACGACGCCCGCGAGTTCAATCAGGTCGTTCGGGTCGCCCTTGCTCTTCCCGGCCGTGTAGACCTGGGGGCACTCGCTCGCGACGGTGACGGAAACAACCACGCCAGCGGCCCTGAGCGGCTCCAGGAACGACGAAACGAACGCGGCGACCGCTCCCGCCATGCTCGACCATGCCGGTAGCCCACGGGCCTTCCGCTCGGGATTCGTGGGCATGGCCGCCGCGAGCAGCTCGCCCGAGTCCAGGTCGAAGATGGCGACGCCGCACTCGCGAAGCCCGGGGTCGAGCGCCACGAGGAGGTGTCGCGGGGTGGGGGATAGGGGCATCCGTTGCACCAACCAGGGAAAGGGTTCCCTCCCTAAATGAGTGCGGATTTTGGGCGTGGTTCAGGCCGCGCGCTTCGTGGGCGGCTCCCAGACGAGCAGCCGCCCGGAGCTGCCACGCACGGTGGCGACGTCCTTCGACATGATGCGAGACAGCGCGGGCTCGGCTTCGATTGCCGGTGCCAGGTCGGGAGTCGTCTCCTTCATCGCCTCGCGCATCAGGTACGCCTTGCGCTCGGCTGCGTCGTGCATCCGCTGGACGTCATTGGCGAGCAGCTCGCTAATCAGCTCGTCATGCACCATGAGGACGAGTCGCGAGCCGTAGAGCGGCGAGCGGCGGTCGACGTACATCTCGCGGCTGACGCGCCACATGGCCAGCTTGCACCCAACAGCGCCGAGCCCCTGGAATGGCGTGTTGAGAATCTGCGTGTAGCCGCACCCGCCGCGCAGGATGTTGGCCCCCGGAACCATCACGTCGGCGAACCCGCCCCCGTAGGTGCGTGACTTCGCCCGCTGCTGTAGCTCGCGCTGCTCAGGCCATGCGTTGAGCCACTTCGTGTCCAATTCCTTTGCGACTTCGACGCAGGCCCGGCAGACCATCTTTGGCTTGCGCTGCACGGTGATGCCGACGCGCTCGACGCCGCAGACGTCTGAGCGCTTCGCCAGCAGGCAGAAGGAAACCCGGTCCTTCGCGCGTGCGTTGTAGACGAGCGAGCCGCCCGTCATCCCGCCGCCCTTGCCAAAGTTGAGAATCTTCGCGAGCTGACGGAAGGCCACTGCGAGGGGCTCTTTCGCCTTCACCTTCGGATGCAGCTCGTCGTAGCTGGCCCCGAGGAACTCAGCGGCGGCAAGGGTGTGGACGTCGAGCCCGCTGTTCAGCGCTTCGGCCATCTTCGAGTAGCCGAGTTCCCAGATGGCCCGCTGAGCCATGGTGCGAAGCTCAAGCCCGCCATAGTCGACCGAGCAGTAGACGAAGCCGGGCCGCGCCTCGTGGACCTCACGGATGCCACCCTTCTGCGGGAGCTGCTGGTAGTCGCTCGAAACGCGTGTGGTGCTGACGAGCACGTTGAAGCGCGGATTGATGGGGAGCGAGGTGCCCGCTTCGACGACGTCCAGGTAGGTCGACTTATACTTGTCGACGCGCCCGCTCTTGCCCAAGTCCTCAAGCAGCGCGTCGCCCGAACCGAGCAGCGTGTCACGGTCGGTCGCGACCTGACCGTCGGGGAATCGGTCGCTGGGCGCGGTAACGGGAGGCTGCCCGTCATAGGCGGCAGTCACGAGCGCCGCGAGGCGCTTCGAGTCCTTCGAGCCGTCCGCCCGGTAGATGCCCGCCGCCTGGAACTTGGCCCGGTTCTCTCCCCACTCCCGTTCCACCCGCTCCCGCAGCACGGCGACCGAGTCACCGTTCGTTCGGAGGCCCCAGATGGAAGCGAGGTGGAGCGCGAAGGCGGCGCGCATCTGCTCGGCTTCGGCATGCAAGTTGCCGCCGTTGGGCGTCTCCCGGGCTACGGCTTCCTGCCGGAAGAAGACGTCGAGCGTGTAGCGGGCATCTCGCTTCGGATACGCAGCGGCTTCCGTCGGCCAGCGCTCGACAGGGACGCCGTCGAGTTCCGCGTAGCGCAGGCGCCATGCCTTCGGGTTCTTTTTGTCCTCGCTGATGTCGAGCCCAAGATGGCGTTGCACGAGAAGAGCGAGCGGGTAACGGGCGCCTTCGTCATCGTCGAGCTTCCGGCTTGTCGACGGGTCCACGCCGTAGAGCCCCCTCGCGATGTCGATGAGGGCTTCGCGGACCTGAACGCAATGCAGGCGGCTGGCTTCGAGCGCCGCGAAGATGGGCGCCACGAGGTGCGGGTCATCCGCCGCCATGACGCCCAGGTCATAGGCAAGGTTTGCGCCGACGAGGTGCGTGTCAGGCGCGGCGATGGCTTCACGGAAGAACTGCCGGGCTTGGGCCTTGTCCAGCAGTCGTTCGCTGCCTGGAGCTGCCGCCGCGATGCTGCCGCACACGAGAGGGGGCGCGAGCAAGCCGGGCTGAATCAGCCACGTTTCCGTGTCGAAGGACCAAATGTTCACGGGATGCCTTTAAGAATGGGAATGCGGCCCGTGTTGTGGACCATCCATGTGATAGAGTGTGCCCATGATAGACAAGGCAGAGAAGAAGCAATTCAAGGTGCTTGAGAAGCCCAGGCAGGTTCACAACGCCGACGTGCTCTTTGATAGCAATGTCATCCGGGCGAACAATCCAGTCGCAGAGCAGAAGCTCTTGGAGTTGACTGCTCTGCTGGTGGAGCACCCCGATCAGGGCGACGTATGGTTTTCCTTGCTGTCGCTGTCTGAAATGCTCGCTCCGAAGAAGACTGCTAGGCAAATTGAGGTGCTTAGTCGATTTCAGGCTCTGTATAAGAGATTCCGCGACCGCGTTAAGTTCTTCGGGCCTGGAAGGTTTTCTTCGGTTCGGGCCGAGTGGGAAGGCGACGGGTCATTCCTATACGCAAAAGCGGAGTCGATCGATGAATGCGTGAGCGCTTCGATCGAGGCCGGCGAACTTGTGGGAGTGCTGAAAGACATTCGCAACGAGTGGGATGGTGCCAAGGAATCTATCCGACAGGCTTATGCTGAGAAGGCGGCTGAATGCAGAGCTGACTATGAGTCCGACCCTGTGTTCCGTGAGGCAGTTGTGGCTGGAATCGCGCAGTTCGGGACGGAAAGCGTTCTTGACCTGTGTGACGATATTGTCGAGCGCTTGCTTGTGGAAGTCCTTGGGCGCCCAGTTGGAGATCTGCTGTTGGCAAAGAAATCTCCGTCTGACTATCTCTGTACTTGGACTTACGCTTTGCTGAAGCGCTTGGCTGATTTTTCAGTGACGCTTACAGAACAAGAGCGCGAGACGAATTTCTCGCAGTATGGCCGCCTGCTGGTGCCTGACCATAACGACTTTTTCGATGCGTATATTGCCTCGGCTGGGGCACAGTGTGGGATGCTGATTACAGATGATGAAGGACTCATCGTGAAGTTGAATGCGCTTCATGATGCTCACCCATCACTTGTTCGGCTTCAGGGGTTTACGGTTGCGGATGCCTTGATTGCCTACAACCCCCCGAATGGACGCAAGCGAGATCGGACGAAGCCACTCCCTTAAGTGATGCATGCCCAGTCGTGCGCGGAGCCGAGTCAATGGGCTCCGCGCACGACTTTGATGGCGCTATTTGAGGGCGTCGGCGAGCGCGGGGAGCTTGCTCGCCTTGCGCGCGTGCTCAGCCTGGGCGAGCTGCTCGTCGTTCAGCTCGACGTGCGACCAGCGATAGCCGCTGATGACCTTCCCGGCGTGGCCCTCCTTCGCGGGGAGCTGCTTCGGGAAGACCTCGCAGCGAATCAGGAGGTGCGTGCCCGCCTGCCGCTCGTCGAAGAACTTCTTCAGCGCGGCCGGATTGGCGAACTCGTACTCGTCGGCCCCCACGAGCGTCATCAGGAAGGACTTGAAGCGCCCGCCGCCGCCCTTCTTCTGGTCGCTCAGGTTCTCGACGTAGTCGACCGTCTCGCCCGGTCGGCTCGGAGTTTCGCCACCTGCGAGGGGCTCGGACTCGCGAACCTTCAGCTCGGCGATGGCCGAGTCGCCCTTGAAGCCCTCCTTCGTGCGAATGACTTCGACTTCGAGCAGGTAGCGACCGAAGCGCGGGTAGCGTCCGCCAGCCGCAGCCTGGGCGGTGGCAATCTTCGTCAGTGCGTTGCTCATGGTACGTGGGCCCTTCGGCTCGGGTTGCGTCAGCGGCGAAGTGCGCTGACCCCACGTAAATGCGTGCGGATTCCGGAAGTGGCTCAGGCCCCGCAAGAGTGTCCCTCCGCCCGAGCGCACCCGGCAGGCCCTTGAAGTCTGAGCGGAGAGAGTGTTGGGCGGGCCGCCAGCGGCGCGTCGTCAGTCGTCAGAGCACCGACTCGAGCGCGTCCGAGAGGGCCAGCAGCAAGGCCAGCTTCCGCTTCTGGCGGCGGTCGGCGTGGTTTGCATCACCGGCAACCCAGCCGGCGAGGCTCTCGAAGTCATCACGGGTGCCGCTCAATTCGTAGTCCAAGCCCTCGTCTTCGAGCCCTTCGACTCGCTTCGCCGAGGCGAGCACTTCCTCGGAGCATGGGTAGTCGAGGTGCTTGAGCAGCGCGAGCGCGTCGGCGGAGATGTAGATGCGGAGCTTCCTCTGGTTCTTCGGCATGCCGTCCTCCGCCGAGGACCATACGAGAGGGCCACGCCTGCCTGCGAGGCGCGAGGCGCCCTGGCGCTCAGCGCGCGGCTGCCGCCTTGCCGCGCACGGCTTCGGGATGCGAGCGCTTCCATTCCGCGGGCAGCAGCGCGGGCATGTCGCGGAGGCACAGCTTCTTGGTGGCCAGCCGGGGCAGGACGTCCGCCAGGTATGCGACGGGGTCTACCTCAGCCAGCTTGCAGCACCCCAGGAGGGTGTACGCAATGGCGGCGCGTTCGCCACCTGCGTCACTGCCGGCGAAGAGGAAGTTCTTCCTCGTCAGCGCGGTGCGGATGTGCAGGCGCTCCACGACGGTGTTGTCGATGGGGATGACGCCGTCTTCGAGGTAGCGTCGCAACGCCTGTTGGTGGTTGAGCAAGTACCGGATGGCCCGGCCCAGCGGGGAGGAGGGCGGCTCATTGGGTTGGTGGGCAATCGCCCAGGCAATGAGGTCGTCGTAGACGGGTTTGCTGCGCTCCTGCCGCCCTCGCCGCCGCTCGTCAATGGTACAGGCCTGGAGCCTTCGCTCGATGGCGAAGAGTCGCTTGAAGGCCGCCAGCGGCAGCGCGGCTCGCTTGTCGCCGCCGTCCAGGGCCTTCCGGAAGTAGCGCCTCGCGTGCGTGTTGCAGCCACATTCCAGCAGGCCCGCCCGCTTGAAGGACGCGTCGAAGAGGCCGGCCGCATCGGCCACCGTGAGGCCCACTCGCATCGCCAGCATCTGCGCGGGGCCTATCTCCCCTCGCGCTGGCCCTCCCGCTTGCCCGTCGAGTTGTACAGACACAGCGCGGTGTGCTGCGTGCCGCAGTCTTTCACGTCGGCGCCCACATAGCCCCAGATGGCGCCCAGGCGAATGCCCTTCGCATTCTTCGAGTCCAGCACCGGCAGCGACGTCGCATCCAGGTGCATCACCGTGGCGCCCAGTACCTTGGACATGGCCGCGCGCCACACGGGCCGGAGCGCCTCGGTTGCCCAGGCCACCTGGTCGGCGAGGGTGGAGAGGGCCACCTCGAGTCCCAGCCGCTCAAAGCGCTCCACCTGCCGGCTCAGCGGCAGCCCGTCGTAGTACTTCTCCACGAGAAGCTGGGCCACCAGCCTGGCGCCCATCCTCCCGCCGCTCACCACCTTCTCGCCCAGCGGGCGCGGACCACCTCCGCCTCGCACAGGTGGCACGCGAGCTTCTCCCGCTTGTCCTGCCGGACGATGACCTCCGCCGGAATCAGGTCGATGACCTCCGTCACCTCGTGCCCGACGCACTTCCGCACCTCGCCGCACCGAGGGCACGGACGCTGCTGTGCAGGCACCGGGATGACGTTCTCCACCCGGCGCAGATTCGTCGGAATGGGGCGGCGGGCGGGACGCGTCCGCTTCGGCCGCGCTTGTTCCTTTTGCGGAGGCTCCTCGTCAATGCCGGACGAGCGGCGAAGTCTTGCATCCACTTCCGCCACGTCACCATCGGAGTTCGCCGGCAGTCCGCCCAGGAGCAGCTTCAGCTGCGTGGTGGACACGCCCTCGCTCTTCTTGCCCTTCGTCTTGGCGTCCTGAAGCAGCCGCTCCAGCTCCGAGTTTCTCGACACCAGCCTGGCCACCAACGCCACCACCTCTTCGGTGCGGCCCTCGGCGAGGAGCGCTTTGAGCACCTCCAGCACCGGGCCTCGGCGCGGCTTCTTCGTCGTCTCGGAGGTGGGCGCGGTACCTGGCAAGGCGCGGGAAAGGTAACCAGCCGCCGTGCCCGCGCCACACCCTCGAAGGAGATTTTCTTCAGGCCGAGCGCAAGTGCCCTGGGGCTCCCAGCGCTGCGACGTCCGCGCGCGCTGCACGTCGATGCCCTCGAGCAGCATCGCCAACTCATGCACGTCGAGTTCAATGCTGGTGGCGCCCAGGGCCACCTGGCTCGGAAAGGTGAAGGTGCCACGCTCGAGGCGCTTGTGTACGAGGGTGAAGCCGCCGCGCGTCCACAGCAGAAGCTTCACCTGGTTCTTCCGGCGGTTGAGGAAGACGAAGACGTGGCCGCTCAGTGGGTCCTTGGCCAGCACCTCGCGGACTTCGTTGCTCAAGCCATCGAAGCTGCGCCGCAGGTTGCACGGCGCCATCGCCACGTACACCTTCACCGCCCGGGGCAAGAGCAGCATCTACCCGCCCCCCGCAGCCAGCGCACCCACCAACTCTGCGACCCAGGCAGGGGGGATTGCGGCCGCGTCCAACAACTCCAGCACACAGCCGCCCGGCAGCCTCACCACCACCGCGGCACTCCCTTCCGCGGGCAGCGTCGGCGCAGCGCTCATCCCCCTCAGCACGGCCGGTACCCACCGCGCTGGGCCGTTAACGGGCGCCGCCTCCTCCCACTCCCCGAGGCGCTCCCGCCACCAGCGCAGTCGCTGGTCCGAGACGCCGCGCTGCCGCGCGTACGTGGCCAGCGGCAACCCGCTCCTCTGCAACGCCGCCAACTCCCTGCGTGCCTCGTCAGGCGTCCACTGCCGCCAACCGCCCCGCTTCTTCGTCGTCCTGAGTCCGTGCATGGCTCGCTACCTCCGCGGCCAGCCTCAGCATACCTCCTGGCGGAGCGCAGCCGCCCACCCGGTGCGCTCTGGCGGAGGGACACCCGCAAGATGATCGCATCAGGAACCCAGAAAGAGGTGTTTGGGGGCGAGGAAACTCCCGAAGGTCTACTGGGTTATTTGCCCCTGAATCTTCGATACGTCCTGTCAGATTCCTCGCACTTCCCTTAAGGATTCTCTTTGAGGTCTTTTGGTGACTGATTCACTTGCGAGAAGTCCCTCTCCAATGTTCGGTGCCGCTCTTCGGTTCGCCGTTGAATCAGTTCTTCGAGAGGGACAGGGCCAATTGTCTCTTTCTTCTTTGGATCGACGATCCACACCGCACCTCTCATCAATGCTCCAGGGAGGCGCCCACAGAATGTACCGACTGAATCAACTTCCAGATAATTTTCAAACTCACCAAAGAAGCCAGCAAAGAAGCCAATCTTGCTGCCTATTTCCATTAGGCAAAACGTGTGGACGCCTTTGTCCTCATGGAAAATCCGACTGAGCTTGCTCTCTTTTTGCGACAAGAACCCAGCACTGCCATGGAGTGGTATCTCGTCTCGCTTGTTTGGGTCTGATTCCCAAAGGAAAGAGCGAAGATGATCTGCTTGCTGGGATCTTGCAAACTCTTCACCAAAATAGAGGCATGATAGACCAAGTCCCATCTTGACGACTGCCCGATCCCATGCCGTAACGTCAGCGCTCATGGTTAACTTGAGGTTTCTCCCCATTGCTTCGATTGCGCCTATTACATCGCGCTCTTGATCGGTTTTTTCAGTGCCTGGATTGATGACTCTGTGGTTGGAAAATCGGTCCTTGAGCGACTTCTTGACCACGTCCACGGCTTCTGGCGTTGCTTGCTGGCCGATACTCCCGAATAGGACGCAGGACTCGCCTGATGTGATTCTGAATCTGTAGGCGATGACCTTGTGTTCTAGGAAGTAGACTTCCACCTGCTCCGGGCGCTCCCAGTTGATTCGCCCGACCTTTGTAGATGGTCGCTTCCCCCTGCTTACGACTCCCTCGAAGAACCTTTTTGATTCGATAATCCAGTCGCGACAGAAGGGCAGATCAACGTCCTTGCCCGCCTTTGTGTTGCAGTCTTTGCAGACGAGTCTTGTTCCCGTCTTGTCGAGTGTTGCGCCGAGGCAAGCAGGGATGATGTGTTCGCTAGAGCATTCTGATTTCGGAAGCACTCGCCCACAGTAGAAGCAACAAAAGTCGTCGTTCATAGTCATCCTCCAGGAATGCCGCGCGACTGGACTCTAGCATACCTGTTCCAAGTCGAGGTCTGGCCCTAGACCTCGCTCCTGTCGTAGTTTGCGAAGCACAGCTTCTGCGGCGTCCCCTCCGTCTGTTCGATGAACCGGGCGAAGTCGCGGGCCTTCAGGAAGGCTCCGACTAGCTCGTCGGTGTGCTGGTACAGCTCGACCTCGACTTCGTCGGCGAGCTGCCCCTGACGGTGGCACCGGCCGATTGCCTGCTCCCACGCAGCGCCGTCAGCCGGTGGATTCACGAACAACATCCGCGAGAACATCGTCAGGTTCTTGCCCGTCCCGTGGGCGCGAAGTGAAGCGACGATGGACCGCTTTCCACTCTCCCGGATGATGGTCGCTGACGCTTCCGGGCCGCCGCCGTAGAAGGGCACCCCTGCCGCCTTCGCGATGCGCTGGCCAAGCTCCGGGAACTCAACCCAGACGATTCCCGGCTGCCCCTTGCGTAGCGCCCACTTCGCCGCATCACGCACAATGAAGTCGGAGAGCCACACTGCTTCCGTGACGTGGACAATGCGTTTGTGAATCTCCGCCCACGAGGGCCACGACATCGCGCGCCAGGTCGGCAGTTCCCCCTCGTAGGGCGGGGACTGGTGGGCGCGAATCGCGGCGCGCATCAGCAACCCTGGTGAGTCGAGATGCTCGGCGGGGCGCTTGAGGCGTTCGCGTAGCTCCCGGTTGAACTCCTGCCGCCGCGCGAACCACCGAACGATCAGCTCGGGGTCCTGCGGAATGCCCTGAACGTCCGGATAGCGCCAGCGGTGGAAGAAGCCGCTCGCGAGCTGCCGCGCACAGACGACGCGTTGCAGCTCGTCGACGAACTCTTCGCCGTCGGGGCGCTGACCGCCGAGCGCAGTCTGAATGTGGGCGAGCAGCTCGTCGGGGACCTGCCCAGGGTCGCGCGTGCGAATTACGAGCGACATGCCGACGGCGCTTTCGTCCGTGGCCACGACACCCGGCGTTGCGTTGCGCCACCGACGATAGGCGTCACGCACGCGTCGGCGCTCACGGTCGGCTTCGTTCTCCCCTTCAAGTGGGGCAAGTGAGTGCGTCGGGTCAACGAGCTGGAGAAGTGCTCCCGGCGGGGCGACGGTAGTTCCGGGGTCCAGCGCAGAGGCCCACTCCTCGACGACGTGCTGCTTCAGCGGTAGCGGGCTGCCGTCACGCAGCGCGTACTCCGCGAGGTGGGCGTAGTCCTTGACCGTTCTCGTCGCCAGCGTGCCCGACTGCGCCACGAGGCGCGTTTCGGGGTGCTGCTCCAGATAGCGAAGGAACCGGCCAGTGCGGGCACTCTTCCGGTCCTTCAGCTTGTGCGCTTCGTCGCAGATGATGAGGTCGGGCCGGATGCGCGTCAGAAGGTCGGTGCCTTCCTGGGTCGAGAACTTCTCGTAGGTGATGACGTGAAGGACGGGCAGGCCAGGTCGGAACCACCTGCCACCCGCGAGGTTGGGCAAGCGCCAGTGCCCGCCGTAGAAGTGCCAGTCGACCTCGATGAGCTGGGCGCGGAGGTTAGACGGCAGGCGTAGGACGGCGACCTTGCACCCGGGCACCACGAGCGGCAGTAGGAGGTCGACCAGCGTCTTCCCGTGCCCCACGCCGATGGGAAAGAGCCCGCCACCCGTGCGCGCGGCTTCCAGGAGGGCAAGGCGCTGGATGGGGAGCAACGAGGACGGACACCGCTTCCCGAGCGTCCGGCAGGTGCAACGTGCCTCGGGCGGCGCGCGCAGCGAGGCTTCCAGTGTGGCGAAGTCACTGTCCCCATAGACGCGCGCGAGGTCCCGGCGTGGGAGGCCGAGAACCCGCGCGAGGTCCAGGGACCAGCCCACGGGCTGCCCCTTCGCGATGGTGGCGCGGTCACCCGCGAGCTTCGCGAGGGCGACGGGCGTAGTGGTAGCGGGGCGCTCAGCGGAAATCGCCGCACCCGGGTTGATCCGGTGGAGGAGTTTCATGCTGGATGGGCCTTACTAGTGCTGCCAATGCACTGCCTTACTGAAACTCGAATTGCTCCTTGCCAGAGCTGGACTACGGCATTGCTGAGGCCACCGAAAGAGTGCTTGTGTTGAGTGGGGGACGCAGGAGTAAAACCGAGAAAGTCTGCTAGGTTCGGTGCGTTCGTGAGCGCATGCGGAGTGCACTCTTCAGCGGGGTGGGTCATGGATGACGGTTCAAGGGTTTTTACGCTGTTCTATTCGTGGCAGTCGGACATTGTGCCGGATAGTCATGGTCGAAAAGTCATTAGGGATTCCTTGCGCAATGCGATGAGTGATGTTGAGTCGAAGATTTCGGGTGTCCGTTTGGAGCTGGATGAAGCTACGCGCGGAAAGGTAGGCAGTCCTGAGATTCCAAACACACTGTTTGAGAAGATTGAAAGGGCCGACGTGTTTGTTGCGGATGTTACGATTGTCAACTCCGGAACTTCCGATGAACGCAAGATGCCGAATCCGAATGTGATGGTCGAGTTGGGGTATGCGGCGGGACGTCATGGGTGGGGGCGCGTGATTATGATCGCGAATACTGCGCACGGCAGATTGGAGGAGTTGCCATTTGATATACGCCAGAAGGTTGTGTCGAAATTTCGCTGTCAGCCGCCTAGTGGCGACATGAAGAAAGACAAGGGAGAGGTTTCAAATGCGCTTGGGTCGCTGTCGATGGCTTTGAGCCTTGCGGTTGAGGGCATTCTTAGGGCGCTGCCTGAACGGCCGGTAATTGCTGCGGTTGATGAGGCTGCCGTAAGGAGGCGTCGAGACTTGAAGGTGCTGCGCGAAATGTTCTTAAGGCTTAATCCTGATGTCATAGATGGGTTTGTTGAGTCGGCTCCTAATTTCATTGATTCACATGTCATGACGTTCTGGGAGGACTTCGATTCGCACTGGCAGGCGTCAGCCACTCACCTCTATGATGAGCGTGCGAGAGGGCTCATGGAGCGTGTTCATGAAAGTTGGGGAGGCGCCATGTCCCATGGGGAGAATTATCAGATGCTTCCGAGTGGTGGGTATTCATGGGTTATGCCTACGCAGAGGGACGCAGCCTCGTATGTAGTCGTTCAGAATGACTTTAGGGCGGCGAAGGAAGATGTTCGCGCGTTGCGTGGTGCGTATTCTGAATTGCTTGGGCATTTGCGCTCCAGCTATGTTGAGCTCGATTTAGATGTGCTGAAGGTTGATTCTTGGCGTATGTATCGTGAGTTTATGATTAGTATTAAATCGAAGTTTGAATCGGAGAAATAGAGGTTGCTGCTGTTGTTCGGGTCGTCACAGCTGTCTGCTCCAGAACTGTCGGGTCGGTTTAGATTGGAGCAGTGGGTATTGGGGCTGCCCAGAAGACTACCGGATCCCGCGAATGACAATGTCGAACGTCGGTTCGAGCGCCTCGACGATGACCTGTGTCAGTTCGGATTGTGCGAGCCCAAGCACGAAGTAGTGGCCTTTGCACGGTGGCTCGGCACGCGCGGCCATGGCCAGTGCACCACGCCACTTTCCGAATCCCAGCACCGAGTCTCCACCCGCGAAGCGCACGTCGTCGACACCACCCGCTTCGGCAACCTTGCGATGCATGGTGTCGACGTAGCTCGTAAGCGGCTCGGGCTTCGGTCCGTCGAAGACCGTCGGGATGCAGTCGACGAAGAGCACGCGCATTTCGCCCTTGGGCTGCTCGGGCTCGGCCGCCTTGCGAGGGCGACCGCGACGCTTCGGCGCGGGCTGCTCAGTGGCCTGGGCGACCTCTGGAGCCGTCTGCACGGGCGCGGGTGTGGGCGCGTCCGGGGGCAGAACGGCGGGCAACTCCGGGGCGTCGCGCTCGACTGCGGCAACGGTAAGTGGGGCGGATTCGGAAACCTTGTTGAGCAGCTTGTCACGCAGCGACATCGTCTTGTTCTCTCCTGTGAGGCACTTCGCCATGAACGGGCATCCGCCGTACTTGCCGCAGGCGGGGCCGTAGTTCGCGGGCACGTCGGAAGCTCGGGCGGCTTGCGCGTGCTCCTTCATCACTTCGACCTGGGGCTCGACCTTCGCCTTCCACTCGTGCGCGACGTGCTCAACGGGCACCGTTGCGACGACGGACGCGGCAAGGCGCTGGCCCCGGGTCTGGTAGTAGAGGTGTTCAAGCTCCAGCGTGCGCAGCCCCGGGAAGCGCTCAACCTGGCTGAGTGCCCACGCGCCATAGCCGACCATCTGCAACCCGGGCTCCGTGTCCGCGTCGGCGAGCTGCTCGGCGCTCGCAGCATTCGACGCGACGTTGCTGGTGAACTTGTGGTCGGTGATGCGAAGGACGCCGTCAGAGGCGAGCCGTCGAGCGTCTACGAGGTCGATGAAGCCGGTGAAGGGGATGCAGCCCGCCGTCAGTGGAGGATTGCCGTCTAGTTCCTGCTCGACGAGCAAGTCAGCGCCGGGCGTGGGCAGTAGATGGGCGCCTGCCCTTGCGAACGTGCCCAGCACGTCTTCGCCCGTCGAAAGGAAGTGCTCAAGCTGGGCGTGTCCTTCGGTGCCGACCTGCTGCGCTCCCGTGCTGGGCTCGGGGACGCGCATGACCTTCTGAAAGAACCATGCGCGCGGGCACAGCTTGTGGCGCTTGAGCTGGGAAACGCTCAATCGCTGAATGACCCCGGCAATCACCGAGGGGCCGTGCTTGGGGAGGTCGACGGGAGGCGTCACCCTCCCTAAATGCGTGCGGTTCCCGCGAGTGGCTCACTCGTAACCGGCGGGGTTGCCAAACCCAGCATGCCGCTCGCCGCGCTTCTCCATGGGCGCGTTCTTCAGCTCGTCCGGGATGTAGTAGACGAGCGGGCGCTTCCCGTCTCCCATTCGACGCTGGCCTCGGGTGAAGCCCAGCGACTTCAAGGCCGCGCCGATTTCCCGTGAGATTCGGTGGTCAACCTGCGCTTGGTGGAGTGCGAAAGCTTCGATACCCACATGGAGAAGCGTCACGTCCGAGGGTCGCTTTTCGGGTGGCATCTCCAGAATCCACCGCAGGATGACTTCCTTCCGGCTGTCCCCCACGTTCTCCATGCGCAGCGCGGCTTGTTGCTCGGCCCCGGCCGCTTCCTCGTTGCTCAGCCACCAGTCCTCGCCCTGGTGGAAGCGCACCACGGCTTCGGCCCATATTTGGTCGCGGTCGCGCTTGAGGGCGTCGGTGTCGATGCGGCTGCACTTCACCGGCCAGAAGCGCCGCTGCCCCGTGGGGTCGCGCAGGTAGTCGTCATCGTTGGTTGTGCCGACGAAGACGCAGCGGCGCGGGGCCTGCACGTTGGAGCGTCCGTAGGGCGGGCGGTAGGTGTCCTCGGTCCGGGTGATGAACGCCTTGAGCGCCTGGTCCTCGCTCTTGCGAAACGTGCTCAACTCGGCCAGTTCGATGAACCAGAACTGAGAGGCGAGCATGGCGCTGTCCCTGCTGGTGACGTCGATGGGCGCGTCGCTGAAGTACCGGCCCCCCAGGATGCTGAACGCCGTCGACTTTCGCAGGCCCTGGGGCCCCTCCAGAATCATCACCGTGTCGACCTTGCACCCGGGACGCAGGGCACGCGCAACCGCCGAGATGGCGAACTTCGCGCCGACGGCCTGGAGGTATCGAGCATCCCCTTGCGCGCTGAAGTATGTCGCGAGCATCCCGTCGAGCCGTGGCGTTCCATCCCAGACGAGTCCCGCGAGGTAGTCGGCGACCGGGTCGTAGCTATTGGCCTTTGCCACGGCGAGGATTTGCTGTGCGACGACGTGCGCCTTCGGCATCAGCCCAAGCCGCCCGTACTTGCTGAGCTGAATCCAGTTGGCCACCAGGACGTCGAGCGTCTCAATGTCCACGTTGGGGCCGAGGGGACCGCCATCCACCTCCAACTTCTTCGTGACTTCGTTGAAGCGGAAGACGCCGCGCCACTCGGGCGACTTGCCGAGCACGATGGCGACGTTCGCTTCACAGTTTCGAATCTGCCGTCGGGTGTCCTTCGTGACGTCGAGGAAGAGTTCCTTCATCCACGCGTCGGGGTCGGGAGCGTCCTCTTCGAATCCCGGGCCGTCGCTCGATGCGGATTCAGGAGCGCGACTGCCCAGGGCTTCCCAAATGGCCGTGTTGTCCGCGAGCCGTGCTGCATCCCGCGCCTTCCGACGTTCGCGATGACGCCGCAGCTTGAGGACGGCCTGCTCGCACAGGTGCTCCGTCCCTTCCCGCCAGTCCGTTGCAGCGAAGGACGCGCGGAACAGCTCGATGACGACGGCCTCGGGCGTGGACAGCGGCAGTACAAAAGCGGCGCATGACATGAGTGTGTTCAGCGTCGTGTCCTGCTCGCCGACGGCGGCCAGGGGCTCACCGGCAAGGGTGCGGCGGACGATGGCGAGGTGCTCGGGCTTGCGGATGCGACGCAGGAGGGCCCGCAACTCGTACAGGTCGGCGGGTTCTTCGGGCTTCGGGGAAGGCACCGGGGCCGCCACCGTGGGGAGTCCAGCCCGGGACATGGCAAGCAGCGCGTCGACGTCGAGGGGCGCTCCGTCTCCACTGGCCGCGTAGGGCACCGCGCCCGTGGGCGCGTCGGGCAGGAAGTAGATGCGCGCCAGGTCCTTCGTGGCCGGGTCGGCGGGGAGTCCGAGCATCCGGATTGCGGCCTCGCGCACGGACGGCCACTCGCGCGGCAGCACGGGCCGGGATAACGGCATCACCAGCCGCAGGCAGTAGTCGTCGGGCGGGCGGTTGCTGTGCGTCGAGTGGACGGCGAAGGCGAGCCCGTGGCGCGCGACGGCGTCGAGGAGAGAGAGCTGCGCCGCCGTCAGATGGTCCAGGTCGAAGACGGCCACCGTGACGGCGCGCACGTTCTCTGAGCGGCGTCGCTCGACGATGTCGACAGGACTCCACGCGGGGCCATTCTTCTCGGGGCAGCCACGGACGCACGGCGACGTGGGGCACTGGCTGCGACGGTGAGTGACGAGTTTCGCTGACAGTTCGGGCCACGACAGCTCAGCGGCTTGGGGGATGTTGTCCTGGGCGGACGCGTAGAAGGCGACCTTCAGCCGAAGGGCGCGCAGGCGCGTGGTGTCGGGCGTGTGGCTCATACCTGGGTAAATGAGTGCGGATTCTGTGAATGGCTCAGCGAGGCGTGCGACGGAGGCGGGAGGCGTGTGGGGGCGTGCATGGCATCCGGTAAATGGGTGCGGATTTTCCGAATGGCCCACGGAATCGTGAGCCGGGCGGATGCGGCAGGTAGTCGCGTCGCTCCTGGAAAATGAGTGCGGATTTCGCGAATGGCTCGGCTGTCGCGGCGGGGCGTCCGGCGTCATGCGGCACTGGAGCGCGTTCCCCCAAATCCTTAGCCTTCTCTATTACCTATCCTCCTTTCTACTACTCCATCTCTTCTAAAGAGAAGAAGGAGAGAGGATAGGAAGAGAGCCTGATTGATGACGGGCGTTGATGCCTGAGTCGTTCGCGGAAGTCGCACGCATCTACTAGGGACATGCCGACTCGCCTTCGTCGCCGCCTTTCGAGCGTGCGTGAGCCGCTGACGGAATCCACACGCATTTACCGGGGGAGCGGCAGTGGTGCCGCAGGGCCGGATTCGTGTGGCCCACTCTGGGCGAGGCGTTCAATCACCGTGGCTGAGACTGTCTGTGAATCGAGCGTAGTCGGCATGCGGCATGCTTCTGTTGGGGCGATGTCTCACGCAGCGATTTGTCGCAGGGGGAGTGCGAAGAAGCAGGTTTCACACAGTGAGTATGGCCTCCGGGCGGCCCGGCAATCCGAACTCGTGTCCCGAATCCTGTCGGCCCGCGCGAGCGGCAAAGCCGTGCTGGAGCGACGGTTGTCCGCTGAGCTGCTCGACTCCGTGAGGCCCCTCATCCGCCGCATAGTCGGGGCCCTCTTGCCCAT
The DNA here is from genome assembly GCF_030168875.1 of Myxococcus sp. SDU36. Classification (NCBI taxonomy): domain Bacteria; kingdom Pseudomonadati; phylum Myxococcota; class Myxococcia; order Myxococcales; family Myxococcaceae; genus Myxococcus; species Myxococcus sp. SDU36. Next base: position 3,546,579 of record NZ_CP077414.1, on the reverse strand, counting down.
CACGGGCTCGTTGTCGCCTGATGACCTCGCACAAGTTGCCGCCATGGCGGTGCTTCGCGCGGTGTCCAAGTACGACGCGACGAGGGGGCGCCAGTCGTTCGGCCAGGTTGCCTACTTCCGGGCGCGGGCTGCCTGCGAGCAGTACGCGCGCTTGCACGGCACCGACGTTCATCTGAGCTGAGCGACGGCGCGCACAAGCGTCGCACCGCGCGTTCAATCCACAGCAACGAAGGCAACGTCGTGCGCGTCCATCGCATGGACATACCGTCTCATTTCTCGGACGGTGCTTCGGCCGATGACTCGTGGGTCGAAGAGCTGGAATCCGCACTCCGCGAGATGTCGTGCCTGGAGGCCGACGAAGAGACGCCCGAGGCAAAGCTGCTGGCGGCTGAGCGACGAGTTCTCGTGTTCGATGCCGTGCGACGGCTGGCCCCTGAGCAGCGGGAGCTTGTCTCACGCGTCTTCGGACTCAACCGCCCGGCGCAGTCGGTGCGCTCCGTGGCGGAAGCGTGGGGTGCGCCGAAGAGTCGCGTCGACCGGATGCTCGCGCGGGCCTTGATGGAGCTTCGCGAACTCGCCGTTAATTGGGAGAGAACCTCTCGTCACGGGAGCTAGTTTTGTCGTCGTGCGTATGTTGGTTGGCCTGGATAACAGCTCCAGGGCACTCCTGGCGGGCCGCGAAAGAATATCTTATGGGGCAAGTTCCAAAAAAAACTCGTCTAGCTGGATGTCGATGACTTCGGTTGGATCTTCGTTGCGATCTTTGCGATCGATAAGTTCCTTCAAGTCGTCGTCAAATAGAAGAACGATCAGTCCTCCAGATGCCTGCCACGTTCTGCGTCTCGCCTTGCGTGCGGATTTTGATGCGGCGACTCTTCCGCAGAGAAGCCCAAATGGCCTCATTGCATTTGGATACAGGTATTGGGCAAGTGATTCGACGTCCACCTGATTGAGTTCGTCGCCGGAGTTTTTAAATTCTGCTACGACCATTCGGGCGCGATGGTGAGCATGGATATTGTCCCAGAAATCGTTTCCTTTTTTAATGGGGAATATGGCGTCACGCCGGTCCAGTTCGTCCTCTGACCAGGATTGAATTCTGGGTGTTCTCAGGTAGGGGGAAAATACCCAGCTTAGAATCTCGACGCCTAAATTCTCGTACTCTTTCCAGTGTTCTTTTCCTGTTGGCAGATTGCTTAGCCTGTCCTTTAGTTCCCTGCCTTTGGCCGTCCTGGAGGGACGGGGCGGCAAGAGGAGGTCTATCTCCTCTATCGATGTGAGCAGGGAAGTGTAGGCATGTCTGACTCGGGGGTGTCTGTTGAAAATGGTCTCTAGGTCGTTCTTGTCCCATATTTTCGATAGTGCGTTGAGGTGCGTGAGTTCACTCTTGGTTTTCGGAGATAGCGCTGCCGAAGTGATCAGCATTGAGCCACTTGTTCCGCTGAGTCTCTGAGCTGCGTTCAGGTCAGATGCTGCACGTCTCAGCGCGGACAAGTTCTCTGTGCGGAGGCATTCGACCGCCCAAAGTTCGGAGGATGCAGGGGGGGAGGCCAACAAATCAAATCCACGGTCTTGATGGCTAGGGAGGTCCCACTCTGTTGTGTCAAATCCCTCGGCTTGGAGGAGAAGAATGCACAGGCGTTCGAATTGTTGTCCGGAGATGAGTTCGAAGGTGATTCGCATTTGCGTGGGCTGTCTGCGTGGTTGGTGGTTAATGGTGTTTAGTTCCGTGGTAATGACGTCTTCAGCGGGGCGATGTCTTCCTTGTTCTTGGCGACTTGCTCATTGTGCCTTGCCATTGCGCTCGACATCCTCGGCGGACGGCCTTGCAAGCAAGTCAAACAGCTTTCGCGATTCCTCTCCAAGCAATCTACTTCGCTCTGTCCGGCTCGAAGAGTCGGCGGAGTCAGTAAGCAGCGCGGTCTGATTTAAAAAGGACAGATAAGCCAACTGTAGCTGCATTAGTCGACTTGCGTCGTTGGCCATGCGCTTAAGCGGAGAGGAGATGAGGGCTGCAATAAGCCCCGCAAGCCCAAAGCCACCAAAGGATAGTATTAGAGGATCTCTCTCGACCAGGAATGCTGTAAACGAAAAAAGAATCATGGCCATGCCAAAGGCAATGACGGCGACGTTGACATGGGAACTGCGTCTGGCTGTCTTGCTGCATTCCTCAAGTGTCGAGTTTACAAGAGCGGTAACCCGTGCGTCTTGGAAGAACACTGCAAAGCCGCTGGGGGGAGCCACGGAGACTGCTGGCGTCGAAAGAGCTGCTTGCGCTGCTTCCATTGTGGCAAGCACGCGCTGCTGCGTGCCACTATCTAGTTTCCCGCTCCCTTGCTTCAGCTCGCTCGTCACCTGAGCGAGTTGGTTCTTTGCCTCCCAGCGAACGATGTCTGCAGCGCAGTTTGATAGTATGCTGCCAAGGCTGTCCTGAAGAGATTGGTCTGGAACATCAATCGGAGCCCTGAGGTAGTGCTCAAATCGTTTCCGCCACTTTGGAGAGATTCCTGGTATGTTGCTGAGTGACTCTGTCGTGCCAAATAGACAAATTGGAATCCTGGGATAAGTGCTCCGCGTCTCCTCAATAAAGGGTACCGATATGTCTGTGCCTATTGCGACTAGATCTATAAAGATCGCATCCACCCGGCCATCCTGAAGAGCTTGGCGCAGATCATGAATGGTGGGAAAAGTCTCCACCGAGCCTTTTGCTACGCGATGAATCAATGATGTGAGTCTGCGAGTGGCTGCTGGTTCTCCCTCGAGAATGGCAACCCTTAAGTCGTCAAGCGTCTCAAACCACCGTTTTGTTTGGCTCATATTTCGCTTCCCATAAGTGCCGTCTCATTCATCAATGATAATTCAAGATCAGAGGGCCGCGCCGAATTATACTCAAACAGGCAGGATTGCGGCACATATAGTACGCGCCTAGTATGACTTGGTCACTTCAAGAATGCCTGAGGGTGGGCGAGCTGCGCTCCAGGCATGACGCCGACGCAGTTGAGGCGGTTGGACGGATAGTTGGGGTGTGGCTCCCCCTCCTGAGCGCGCCCCGAGGGAAAACAGCCGCCTGCCCAGCAACCAATCCGAGTGTAAGAGGCGGAAATAACTAGGGGTGACTGCCTGCTCAGGATGAGAGCCATATTTCATGTGCGTTAGTGTGTGCTCGTGTGTTCATTTGTTGGTTTTGTTTCAGTGTGGTTGAAATGAAATGGGGATAGCCCCCTGGCGTTTATTTCCTTGCATGGGGCGGATTCTGGCTTGCTCGGAGCGCCCCCACTTTCGAAAAATTCTGAGAAAAACCGTGGGGTCGATGCGTTTTGTTGAGCGCTCCCCCGAAAAACTTCGCGAAACCGCACGCATTTACCGGGTGTGGCAAGACCGACCAAACTCACTCCTGAGCTTCAACAGCAGATCTGCGAGCACTTGCGCTCGGGCCTCTTCCGTCGAGCGGCAGCGGGCCTCGTGGGAGTCGACGAGCAGACCGTCTCCCGCTGGTTCCACCGGGGCGCGAGCGAGGCGCGCGGGCTCTACCGCGAGTTCTTCGTCGCGGTGGACCGAGCCGAAGCGGAGTTCATGCAGGGGGCGACGGAGACGCTCCAGGCCGCCGCGACGACGAACCCCAAGCATGTCCAGTGGCTACTGAGCCGCCGCTTCCCAGAGCTGTACGGGCGACGCGACAACGTCGAGGCGAAGAGCCCCGAGGACCAGGCCGCCGACACTGCCGCCCTGCGCGAGCTGCTGATTGACCGGCTGGGGAAGTTCCTCCCGGACGAGCCGCCCGCGTCCGCCCCTGCCGACGCCGCGCCGTCCGAGCAACTCGAGGACAAGGGGGCGGGCGATGCGTAGCCTTCTGGCGAAGGGCGCCTGGGGGAAGTTCGCCGAGGGGCTCGCCCCGCACGAGTCGCCCGCGTCGCGGATGGTCCTGACGGCCGGTTCCCGCGCTCAGCTCGCGAAGCTCTTCGGCGGGCTCGACGACAAGGAAGTCGAGCTGCTCGTCTACGACCTCGACTTCTGGGCGCGTCGCGAGCAGTCGCCCCCGGACAAATTCTCAACGTGCTTCGTCATGGCCGGGCGCGGCTTCGGGAAGACGTGGTGCGGCGCGCGCTGGGTCATCAAAAAGGCGTGGCAGGCGAAGAGCGTCGGGGCCCTCATCGGCCCGACGGCGGCGGACGTGCGCGACACCATGATTCGCGGCGCATCCGGCATCCTCGCCCTGTCGCCCCCCTGGTTTACCCCCAAGTACGAGCCCAGCAAGCGCCGGGTGACGTGGCCCAACGGCGTCTATGCCATCTGCTACTCGGCGGATAAGCCCGACCGGCTGCGCGGGCCGAATGCCGGGTGGGGGTGGGGTGATGAACCGGCGTCCTGGAAACACGACATGGCGGCGGTGGACCAGCTTCCGCTGGTGCTGCGCATCGGCTCGCGCGAGGACCCGCCGCAGCTCCTCCTCACCGGGACGCCGCGCCCGCTGAAGAAGATTGAAGAGCTGCTCTTCGCGAACGCGGAGACGCAGGAACTCAAGCCGGGTGTGGTGCTTCGCACGGGCTCTTCGTTGAGCAACTTCGCGAACCTGGCGCCGTCGGCCGTGGCGAACATGCGGGCGCTGGCGAACACCCGCTGGGGACAGCAAGAGGTTCTCGGCCGCCTGCTCTTCGACGTGCCTGGGGCCATCTTCGGCTCGGCGAAGTGGGGCCGTGTGGAGGCCGACCCGCACGAGTACGCGCAGCAGCTCGACAGGCGCATCGTCAGCGTGGACCCGAGCCCGACGAGCGAAACCGGCTCGGACGAAACGGGCATCATCGTTCAGGGGTGCAAGTCGAGCGCGCTCTTCGGGGCCGACGGGGTGCCGCTCAAGCGCGTTTCGGTGTTGGCCGACCTGTCGCGGCGGGCCAGTCCCCGCGAGTGGGCGACGACGGCCATTCGGGCCTATCTCGAATGGGGGTGTGACGCGCTCGTCGTCGAGGTGAACACGGGCGGGGAGATGGTGGAGACGCTCATCAGCACCGTCGCGGGCGAAATGGGCGTGAGCGTCAACGTGAAGCCCGTGCGGGCGACGAGCGCGAAGAGCAAGCGCGCCGAGCCGGTGTCCGCCCTGGCAGAAGCGGGCCGCGTCGAGTTCGTCGGGACGTTCCCTAAGCTGGAAGCGCAGCTCAGCAAATTCACCGGCATCAACGGGCGTCGCGACGACAGGGCCGACGCCTTCTGTTGGGGCGTTCATGACTTGGTCTTCGTCGAACAGTTCTTCGCGGTGTGAGGTTCTCCATGGGGATGTTGGACAGGGTGCGCGCCGCGTTTCGCGGGGGCAGCAAGCGCAAGGGAACGGGGCTGGAGCTGAGCCGTTGGGCTTCGGCCCCGCCGCGTCGCGAGGTGCCTGCGCTGCTCGCGGCCTACGCCGAGATGCCGTGGCTCGGCACAATCGTCGACACGGTGGGCGATGCCTTCGCGGATGTGACGTGGCGGGCCTTCACGCGGCAGGACCCCACGACGCGGAAGACGCTCGTCGACGTGTCGTTGCGGCGGGCTTGTGGGGATGTGCGCCGGGAGCGGTTGAAGTCGCTCGTCGAGGTGGGGGGCGCGGTGGAGCTGCCCGACCACCCGCTGCTGCGACTGCTGGCGGACCCGAACGACTACATGACGGGCCGCGACTTCGCGAAGCTCTTCTGCCTTCACTACGACTTGACTGGCGAGTTCTTCGCCGTCGTCGAAGAGCTGGCGGGCGTTCCGGTGGGACTGTGGCCGGTGCCGCCCGACTGCGTCCTCGCGCTTCCGGACTTGAGCAAGCCGAAGTCGGAGCGCACTTACACGGTGGCCGCTGGCGGGCGGACATTCCTCCTGCCCGCGTCGAGCGTCATCTACGTGAAGCGCTTGAATCCGGCTGACCCGCTCGGCCGTGGCATCGGCATCGCCTACGCCCTGGGCGACGAAGTCGACACCGACGAGCACGCGGCGCGCTTCACGAAGAATGCCTTCTTCAACAACATGCTCCCGGGGGCCGTCATCGCGATTGAGGGCTTCAACGAGTCGCAGGCCGGGCCCGCGAGGGCCTTCAAAGAGTCGCTCGCGCGGGAGTACGGGGGCCCCGCCAACGCAGGCCGGGTGATGATTACGAGCGGCCGGACGACGTTTGCCCGACTCGACACGCCCTTCCGCGACATGCAGCTCGTCGACCTGCGCCGCTTCCTCATGGACTTCGTGCGGATGGTGTACCGGGTGCCCCCGGAGATTGTGGGCGACGTGACGAGCAGCAACAAGGCGACGAGCTACGCGGCGCGCGAGCACCTTGCCGAGCAGGCGACGAAGCCGCGCGCCGAAGTCTTCCTGGCGTCGATGCAGAAGCACCTGGCGCCCCGCTTCGAAGACGAAGTGCTTCTCTCCTACGACTCGCCTGTTCCGGCCGACCGGGAGCACCGGCTGCGGATTATGGGCTTGCTCCCGAGCGCCTTCACCTTCGACGAGTGGCGAGCCGAAGCGGGATTCAAGCCGCACGCGGAGCGCCAGGGCTTCGCCGAGCTGCTTCCCGGCCAGAAGCCCAACGAGCCGGGCCAGACGCCGACGCCCGTCGAGGGCAGCTCGGCGGAAGCGAATGCCGAGGCGAAGAAGGACGGTTGAGCCACTCGCGGAAGTCGCACGCATTTACCGGGTGCATGCCTGGAACCATTACACGCTCCCTGCGGCTGAGCGCCGTCCGAAAGGACGCGGCGACGTTGAGCGCCGTCGAGTCCATTGGCGGACGGCGCGTCTTCAAGTTCAAAGCGAGTGACGGCGACTTCGACCGCTACTCGGACCGGCTGAACGTCAAGGGCTGGCGGGTGGACGGCTACAACGCGAATGGCGTCGTCCTCTACAACCACGACGACGGGGCGAGCGCCTCGTTGACGGGCGCCGAGCCGCAGTTGCCGATTGGCAAGGGGCGCGTCTACGTCGAGGGCGACGCCCTGATGGTGGACATCGAGTTCGACGACGAAGACGAGTTCGCGAAGAAGGTCGAACGCAAGGTTTCAAAGGGCATCCTGAATGCCGTCTCCGTCCGCTACCTCATGCTCCCTGGCCAGTACCGGCAGAACGAGCGGGGCGGGTACGACTGCGACGCGCAGGAACTGCTCGAAATCTCTGTCGTGACGATTCCGGGGAACGCGCGGGCCGTGCGCTCGAAGTCCCTGGACGAAGGTGCCGATGACCTCGTTGAGCGGGTTGCCAAGCGCGTTGTCGAACTGCTCGACGCACGGGCCGAAGCGAAGTCGACCGACGAAGAGGCAGTCGAGGACGAGCAGAAGAGCGAGCCCGACGAAGAAGACGTCGAGGACGAATCGAAGTCGGCGGACGAGGAAGACGTCGAGGGCGAGCAGAAGAGCGAGCCCGACGAGGATGAAGACGAGACGAAGGGTTTCAACGCCGCCGACGCCGCGAAGAGCTTCGTCGAGGCATTCAAGGGCTACATCCGAGGAGTGAAGGAATGACTCGCGAGCAAATCGCACAGATGGTGAAGGCGCTCGGCCCCGAGGTCGCGCGAGAGCTGATGGACGCCGCCGCTCGAAGTGCCCCGGGCCTGGCTGAGCCGGGCAACGCGCCGCGCGGGACTGGCGTCTACGCGAGCGCGGAGAGTTTCGGTGCCTTCGCGAAGAGCGTCATCGCGGCCGGACGCCGCACCGGAGCTGCCGAACTGGTCGACGCCGCGAAGCGCTTCGGCAACGCCGATGTCCAGAAGGCCGTTCAGCTCAGCAAGTTCGACTCGGCGGGTGTGCTGGTGCCGATTCAGCAGAGCGGCGAGGTGATTGAATTCCTCCGGCCCGACGCGGCGATGCTCAAGCTGGGCGTGCGCACGCAGACGTTCAAGGGCGAGCTGCACATGGGCAAGCAAACCGGAACGTCCGTCTTCAAGTGGGTGGGCGAAGGCGAGACGGTGCCGAAGAGCGCGCCGAAGTACGGGAAGATTGTCCTCAAGGCCCACAAGGGCATGGTGCTGACCGACATCAGCAACGACTTGCTGCGCACGCCGGGCGTGGGTGACGCGGGCGTCGGTGAGGACATCCGGGCGACGGTGGCCGATGGCCTGGACGACGCGGGCTTCAACGGGGACGGGACGGGGGCCGCGCCGAAGGGGCTCTTCGCTCAGCTCGACGCCGCGCACACCTTCGCTTCCACGGGGACGACGCCAGCGGCCTACCTGGCCGACATCGACAAGGCCGTCGAACTGCCGCTGACGGCGCATGTCCGCATGGGCAACGCCGCGTGGGTGCTTCACCCGACGCGGGCGACCGCGCTGCTTCAGCTCCAGAACTCCGGGGTGTGGGTGTTCCGTCAGGAGATGCTCGATAGGGGGACGATTCGCGGATTCCCCTTCGTCATGACGACGCGCGTTCCGGTGTCGCGCATCACCTTCTCGGCGGACTGGCGCCAGTTCATCTACGGCATCGACGAAGACCTCATCCTGTCGGAACACGACGTTCGCGCCGAGTACGACGAGACGACGGTTCGCGCCATCGTGAAGGGCGACTTCAAGGTCCGCCAGCCGAAGGCGTTCAGCTCCATCACCTACACCTGAGAGGCCCCACCATGAACGCCAATTCCACCGACGCGGGCGTGCTCGTCGGCATTCGCCCCGGGACTGTGCCCGCCGCCGTGAGCGCGGGAACGCGGAACAGTGCCGCTGTCGACCGCTTCAGCTTCGACTCGTGCGTGCTGACGGCTTCCACGGGGGCAGCCACGGGAGGCCCTACGGCGCTGTCGCTGGCTGCGAAGCTCCAGGACAGCGCCGATGGCGAGAACGGTTGGACGGACCTGCCCGATGCCGCAGTCGTCCCCCTCACGGCCCCCAACGCGGTGGCCCGGGTCAACGTCCGGCTCCCAACGGCGCAGCGCTACCTTCGGGTCGTCGAGACGGTGACCCTCACGGGAGGTACGTCCCCCACGCTCGGCGCGTCCAGCCTGATTGTTCTGTGCGGGCCGGACGAGATTCCAGCCACGTAGCGCCGCGCCACGACGCGTTCAGCGGGCCGGGGCTCCCTTTCTCCTGGGGGCCCCGGCTTCGTCGTTCCTATGCCCTCCTGAGCCCCTTCCATGGCCCGCCCGATTGACCTATGCCTTGCCTCCACCGTGGCCGCCGACCTGGGCGTGCCTTCCGACTCGCACGTCGAGCGCTGCGTCACTGCCGCCAGCAGTGCAATCGCGAGGCTGTGCGGCAGGGCCTTCGAGCGGGCCACGGTGACGGAGTACCCGGACAGCTACGGGCGCCCCTACGTCCTCCTGAGCCGCCCGCCGCTCGTCGAAGTCGTCCAGGTGAGGGAAGGGGGCGAACTGCTCGATGCCGCAGCCTACACCCTTGCCGGGGACCTCGCTGCGGGGGGCCTCCTCTACCGCCTCGCTGGACTCTGGCCGGTGACGGCGCGTGTCGGCGGGCTCGTCACCCTGACGGCCGAACTGCACCAGGGGCGCCCCGATGCGCTGGCTGTGACGTACACGGGCGGCTACGTGACGCCGGGGCAAGTGGCCCTCGATGCGTCCCAGGGCCCCGTTACCCTGCCCGCCGAAGTCGAAGAGGCAGCCATCCTCGAAGCCTGCGCGCTCTACCGGGGCCGGGGCCGGGATGCGGACGTGTCGAGCGAGAGTCTCGGGGATTGGTCCGTGAGCTACCGGGAGCGGAGCGCGGGCCAGCGGCTTGCGAGTCCCCGCGCCGAACTGCTCGTCGCCCCTCACGTCCTGTGGCGGGCGAGTTGATGAGCGGGCCCGCTTCTCTCTTCCGCCAGCGAGTGAGCTACGCCGAAGTCATCGGCCGGGACGCCTGGGGGACTCCTCTGCTGGGGCCCATCCAGGATGCTCCCGCGCGTATCCAGCCGAGTCGAAAGCTGATTCGCGACGCCAACGGCGCCGAGTTCGTCGCTTCATTCGTCGTCTACACCGAAGCCCCCGTCACCCTGCGCCACCGGCTTTGGTTCAAGGGCGACGACATCACCGACTTCAACCACGCCCGCCGCCCTGCCGCCGTTGACGAGCACGTCGACGGGGCGGGCGTCCTGCGCTACCGAAAGGTGTGGCTCTAATGGCCCGCGACACTGCTGCCGACCTCTCGACGATTCTCGCCGCTGGGGGCCTCGGGCTGAGCGCCGGGGCCAACCTGTTTCTCGGCCCGACGCTCGAAGACGACGACGCAACGGTGCCGGACGTTGCGTGCTTCGTGCTGCAAACCGGAGGGGAGCCGCCGCAGAGCTACATCGGCGGGGGCCGCAAGACGTTCCGAACTGTCACCTGTCAGGTCCGCGTGCGCTCGGCGCGTGAGAGCTTCCGGGAGGGACAGGCGCTCGCGCTCGCGGCCCTCGACGTGCTGCACCTCGTGAATGCCGCGTCCTATGTGCTGATTGAGGTGGACGAAGGCAGCCCCAACTACATCGGCACCGACGGAAGTGACCGACACTGGTGGACCTTCACCGTGAATGTCTCCTTCGTCGACCTGGGCGCGTGAGCCACGGAGAGAAAGCGCACGCATTTACCGGGGGCAATGCCACTCAAAGTTGCTCTTGATTTCAGGCTGCTCGACAAGCTGCGGAAGGTAGAGCGGCCCGTACTCGCCGACGTGGCGCCCTTGACTCGCGAACACGCGTCAACGGTGCTCCAGGCGAGTCGTGCCCTGGTGCCTGTGGGCGCTCGGGACACGGACGGCAAACCGCCGCTGAGTACGTCCGGGTTTGTCGACGGCCCGGAGCTGAACGACGCGAAGGCGAGCGTCAGCGCGACGGCTGGGTATGCCCACGACGCAGCGGGCGCCATCCACGAAGGGTTTCACTGGGGCGAGCAGCGTTTCGCCACGCCGGTCCACTTCCTGCGCAAGCCCGCCCGACGGGGGCGCGCGAAGTTCCGCAAAACGGTTGCCGCCCAGATTCTTGCCACGCTTTCGCGACTCTTTCCGAGTCGGTAGGGAAACTACCAATGGCGACCCCTGTTGCTGCTCACCTCGACAGTGTTTCGGTGCGCTCAGACGCGAATGCCACGCAGGCCGCTGACCGTGTCGACGGCCTGACGGATGCGTCGCTTAGCGAGACGGGCGACTTCGTCGAGACGAATTACCTCGGCGGCTCGGGCTACAAGTCCCGCGTCCAGACGCTGAAGGACACGAGCGCTGACCTGTCGGGACACTTCATGGAAGGCGACGCGCCGCAGTCCGTGCTGCGTGACGCGCGCGATGACGGGAGCACCGTCTACGTGACGTTCATCTTCGACCCCAGCGCATCGGCCGGCTCCAAGGGCAAGCGCATCCCGATGGTCGTCAACAGCTACGACGAGAAGCTGACCCCGGGTGGTGTCGTGGAGTTCACCTGCAAGCTCTTGGGCAACGGCGCCCCGGTGGCCGTCTGATGGCCGTCATCGCCGCGCATGTCGGCTCGCTGTCCGTCGCGGGCGAGCCCTCCGAGTTCCTCGAAGCCGAAGCCGTGCCCGCGTCCGACTTCACGGGGACCGAGTTCCGAATCGCGGACCCGGCGCTTCGGCGGCTCAGCCCGGGGGGGCCCGTCTTCGTCGAGGTTTCCCCCAGCGGGGATGGGGACTCCTGGACGCTTGCCGAAGCCTTCGTCGATCCGCTCTTCGGCGACGTGTACCTCGCCAGCGCCCCAGGCCCGTCGGCCCTGGTGCGCGTCTCGGGCTACGCGTTGCCCGTCCATCCGCTCGCCCTGGTGCGCTCCGTCTCCCTCACCGTGACGAACGACGTCGTCGAGCTGCAAGTCATGGGGGACGGCTACAAGCGCCGTTCGGTGTCGCTCCGGGACTTCTCGGGGGAGCTGACGGGGCTGGCCCTCTCCGAGCTCGAGGTTGCGGCGCTGGCCGACGGGACGCCGCTGCTCATCGAGGTGGGCAAGGCAGCCGGGGGCCAAGTCTTCCGCGCGTGGGTCAAGGTGCCCGAGCTGGCCCACAAGCTGACGCCCGGGGCCCTCTACGAGCACACCGTGAAGTTCCTCGGCTTCGCCTTCCAGTCGCAGGACGGCGCCGTTTTCGCCTGGGGCTACGGCACGCCCTGAGTCACCCACGTTTCACACCCCAAAGGAGAGTCCATGTCGAACAAGCACAAGCTGCTCGCGAAGAATCGTCGCGTCCTGAAGTCGGTGGAGATGGACGGCGTCAAGGTGAACATCATCAAGCCGACGATGGGGGACAGGCTACGGCTGATTGAGCAGGCCCGCGAAGCCGGGGAGATGACGGAGAAGAACGAGCCGACGGGGGACAGGGCCGGGGCGCGGATGCTGGGGCGCATCGCCGTCTGCGTGCTGCACGACGCGGAGACGGGCCGCCCGATGTTCTCCGTCAACGACATCGACGAGCTACTCGACGAGTCGTGGCTTGAGGACTTGGCGGCGGACCTGACGGGCGTCTTCAACGTGAGCGAAGAGAAGATGCGGGGAAAATAGACAGCGACCCCGAAGCGAGCCTGCTCTACGGGGTTGCCTCTCTCCTGAAACTGCCGCCCGAAGCAGTCCGTGAAATGCCTTACGAGGATGTCGTCGGGCTCGTCGCCTATGCGCGAAGAGAGGCTGACGAACTCGAAAGGCGCTCGTCCAACCAACAGGCCCCAGGCGTGTCGCAGCCGGGCCAGCAGTCCGTTCGACGTTTGCGCAAGAGGTGATTCGTCATGGCTGGCGGTGGTTTGAAAGTTGGCGACTTGTATGTCGTCGTCACGGCCGCCGTTGGCGAGTTCTCCAAGTCCATGCGACGGGTTGTCGCGGACGTTGCTCAGACGGCCGACAAAGTCGAGAAGCTCGGGAAGAAGATTGGCGCAATCGGCGGACTCTTCAGCGTGGGCCTGTATGGCGCGCTTGCCGCCGTGGCTGAGTTCGATAGCGGCGTCACCGAGCGGCTCGACAGAATCAAGCTCATCTTCACCAACGTCTTCGCTGAAATCGGCGAAGCCATCCTTCCGCACATTGAGAGACTCTCCGAAGTCCTCGAACATGCGCTCGGGTGGTTCCAGCGGCTTGAGCCGTCGGTGAAGCAGTCCGTCGGGACGATGCTGGTGTGGGGGACTGCGGCGGCGCTCGCGGGTGGCGCGCTGGGGACTGCCGCTGGCGTCGTTAAGAGCACTGCCGAAATTGTGGGTACGGTTGTCGTCCCTGCGCTGGACGGTGCGGGAAAGGCCGTCGTGCGCTTCTCCGGATTCGTCCGTGGGGAGACGCCCGTTGTTGAAGGCAACCTGAAGAAAGTCGCGAAGGGGGCTGAGCAGGTCGACGCGGGCTTTGCTGCGGCCTTCCGCAATGCCGCCGCGCGTATCCTCGTGGTGGCGGCGCCTCTGGCGGCTGTCGCGCTCGCCGTTGCAGGCGTAGTGCTTCTGGCGGGCACGCTTTACAAGGCGTGGAACGACGCGAGCACCGGCATGCGCGATGCCCTCGTTTCGGCCTGGAGGGGCGTCACCGAGGTTGCTGGGCGCGCGGTGGCCTTCTTCCGGGCGACCTTCGCTGGGCTTGCCGATGTCGTAGGTGCTTGGGCTCGCGGGCAGCTCGAAACGTTCGCCTTCGTGGTGCGCAACCTGGCACGCATGGCGGCGCCTCTGGCCCGCGCGCTCAACCTCGACGGTGTCGCGGCCTCGCTCGAAGGGTTGAAGGACCTGAACGGCGACGCGCTGCTCGGCGGGCTGAAGGGCTTCGCCGACGGCGCACTCGGCAAGTTGAAGGACGGCTTCGCTTCCGTTTGGGCGGACGTCTCCTATGGCGCGGGCTACGCCTTCGATGGCGTGAAGCTGCTCGGCGGTGACGCTGCGGCGTTCCTCCGTGAGAAGTTCGGCGGCGTCTTCGACGACATGCTCGGCGGGCCGAAGGGCAAGCTGCGCACGCCGTCCGCTGGGCCGGAAATCGAAGCGGGCCGCGTCCAGATTGGGAACTTCAACGCGAAGGAGTTCCTGACGAGCGTCGGCAACGTCGCGGCCGTCATCGAACAGGTCGCCCGGAAGAAGGCGAAGGAACTCGCGGACGCGCTGGCCAGGGCCGTTGACGAAGCGAAGCGCACCCTCACGAGCCGCTTCACGCAGGCCCTGGGGGGGCTCTACGAGCTGTTCGAGCGCTTCGAGCAGGGGATGCTGGTGGGGGGCGTGTGGGGCGGCGTCATCGCCGTTGTCGCCGAGCTGCTCGCGCAAAGCTCGACGTTCGCCTCGCTGATTCAGATGGCGGCGGGCTTCATCCAGTTCGTTGCCGATGCCATCGGCCGCGTGCTGGCCCCCGTGCTGCCGCTCCTCGCGTCCGCCTTCAACATGGTGGCGCCGTTGCTCGATGCGATTGTGCCGGTGCTCGAAATGCTGCTCGCGCCGCTCCAGGCGATTGCCCCGGTGCTGGAGGTGCTCGGCACGCTCTTTCAGGGGCTCGCCCCGCTTGTCAGCGTGTTGGGGCAGATTCTCGTCGCGCTGACGCAGCCGCTGGCGCTGCTCGCGGGCCCCATCATGAAGGCGTTCTTCGCCGTCGTGCGCGTCGTGGCGATGGGCATCCTCTACGTCGTGAAGGGCGTCGGGACGGTGTGGAACGGCATCATCGGCTTCATTGCCGGTGTCTTCCGCGCACTCAGCAAGATTCCGCTTGTCGGTGGCGCCTTCGAGAAGATGGCGCGCGGGCTCGACAGCATGAAAGTCCCCATGGACCAGGTCGACGGGGCGTTGAACACGCTGCGCGATACGACTTACGAGTCGGCCGCCGCGAACTCTGCCGCCGCTGTCGCTCAGTGGGCGAACGCCAGCGCCACGAAGAAGGCGACCGAGGCGCTCACCAACGTCCCCTCCGGATTCAAGGTGGCCCTCGCGCGCTTCAACGCGCAGGACCCGGTTACAGGACAGCCGCAGGGTGTGCATGGCGCGTCGCCCGTCGCGTCGAGCCCGGCTGTCCCGGTGAGCGGCGGCAACGTGAGCGTGGGGCAGATTGTGATTCAGGCCGCGAATGACCCGGCCGAGACTGTGCGGCAGCTCTACATCGAGATGAAGCGCGAAGCGGGCAGGCGTCGCGGCAATGGCGAGTGGCTGAATGGGAGGTATTGAGATGCCCTTCCTGAGCTTGAATGGCATCACCGTGCCCGTTGTCGAGGGACGGCGCAGGCAGGTGAACATCGGCATCGACTCGCGCTCGTTCAGCGGCGTCTACCGGCTCGGGCGCCGCGCGACGCGCCAGGAGTGGGAGTTCAAGACGGGGCCTCTATCATCCGTCGAGGCGCTGGCCTTGCGCGGGCTGATTGCCGGGGACGGCCATGCACTCGCTTTCGACGGCGACACCTTCACGAGCCGGGGCCTTGCCTCATCGATTGCGACGGGGGGCCTCTTCCAAGATGCCCGCTTCGGGGGCGGCTTCGAGCTTCCCATTGGGGTGTCTTGCGGCTGGGCGATGCAGCTCGGGCCCCGCTGGACGACGCTGCACCACCTCTTCGACGCGACGGGGGCTGTCTGGCTCCAGGTCATCAACCGGAGCGATGGGGCGCGTTGGATTCAGGGGACGCCTGCGGCGAGTGCGGGCGGGCTGGTTGTCTCGGGTGGCGCCCTCTCTCTGACGGGGGCGCTCAACCTGCGGCGCTTCGACGACGTCGTCGGCCTGCCCCTCATCGCCCCGGACGCGTGGATTCCGGAAGTGGCCGCGTGGCACTCGGCTCGCGCGTGGAGCGCGTTGCCGTACCTGACGGCGGGCGGGGACTTCGCCGTCGGCGAGACGAAGGTGCTTGGCGAAGTGCGGGACGGCGAGTTCGTCGAATTCATCCACCAGGGCACGCGCGTCATCGGCGAGCGGCTCGAATTCACCTTGCGAGAGGTTTAGGAATCCATGCGCAGCATGTCGTCTCAGGGGTTGGCGGCGCTCACGAGCCCGGCCGGACACGCTTCCCATGTTCGGGTGAAGGTGCTCGACGACGCGGGGACATGGCGGAACTTGAGCCAGCTTGAAGGCCGCGACTTTCTCAACGCTGTTGAGGTGGACGAGGACGTTGACCAGCCGGTGTCGGCCGCGACGGTGACGCTCAAGCGGCAAATTGAACTTTTCAGCGTGGCCCCGCTCCGGGCCGACTCGAAGCTGAACGCCACAAGCGGGCAGCTCATTCGGCCTGGGCGCGAGTTCACCGTCGATGCTGCGGTTTCGCCCCTCGGCATGGCGCCCAGTGAGGGGGAGTGGCGCGCGCTGTTTCATGGCGACATCGACGAAGTCGACTTCGCTGGCGAGCAGCTCGTCTTCCGGGGACGTGACTTGGGCGGGCGGCTCCAGGACACCTTCATCGAGGCTGAGCGGGCCTACGGGGACGACGCCCAGGGCGTTGCCGTCGAGGCGGTGATGCAGGCCATTCTGACGGACAACGGGACGGGCGTGGTGCTCCATACCCCAGTGTCCCCAGGGTGGAGGCTTCGTCAGTACGCGCAGAAGAAGGCGAGCGTCCTCGACGCCGTTCGCGACCTGGCTCAGCAGATTGGCTGGGAGGCGCGCTATCGCTGGCGCGAGTCGAGCGGGACCTTCGCCTTGACGTTCACCGAGCCCAGCCGGACGAATCCGCCGCTCGCGTGGACCTTCGGCCCGGACGACTACCGCGACGTCGCGAAGCTTGTGGTGAGCAGGACGGACGTCCGGAACAAGGTGGAGGTCGTCTATGCGGACGCGGGCGACTTGGACGTCACCGGGCAGGCCAAGACGAAGAGTGTCGTCGTCGAGGACGTCGCGAGCCAGGACGCCTACGGCGTGCGCTACATGCAAGTCGCCGAGGGCGCTTCGAGCAACATCAACAGCGAGGTTGAAGCGCGGAGGATGGCGGATGCGGCCCTGTCCGACTTGTGCGAGCCGCTCGCCGACCAGGAAATCGACGTCGACTTCTTCCTGCCGGTGGAGCTGGGCGACGTCTACCGGTTCCTCCCCAACGGCGTTCACTACTCGGACGCGCAGAACCTGGCAGTCACCGGGTTTCGCCACGTCTTCTCGGCAGAGGGGGATGCGCGCACTACCCTGACAACGCGCGGGAAGCCCTCCTTCGGCATCTCCATGTGGCTGGAGATGGACACGCGCCCCGGCCTGGGCGAGCCCGCGCACACGTCCCCGCCGCTCGTGCCTCTCAGCATCACCGTGACGGCGGTGGTGAATGGCTTCTCGCTGTCCCTCACCCCGGCTTCAAGTGGCCCGGCTGCTGCGGGGTACGAGCTGCACGTTTCGACGTCCAGCGGCTTCACGCCGAGCAGCTCCACGCTGCGTGGGACGTTCGACACGACGGTATTCGGCGTGGCTGACTTGATGCCGGGGGTGACTTACTTCGTGCGCGTGGTGCCCCGGGACAGCTTCGGCAACCGGGGGGACCCCTCGCCCCAAATCGCCGTCACGCCGAAGCAGCTCGAGGGCGCGTCGCTG
Organism: Myxococcus sp. SDU36; assembly: GCF_030168875.1. Taxonomy (NCBI): domain Bacteria; kingdom Pseudomonadati; phylum Myxococcota; class Myxococcia; order Myxococcales; family Myxococcaceae; genus Myxococcus; species Myxococcus sp. SDU36. The sequence goes on along the minus strand of NZ_CP077414.1, from coordinate 3,529,267 downwards.
AGCGACTCCGCCGTCGGCTTCCAGCACCTGCTGTACCCGCCGACCGACAACCTCATCCCGAATGGCTACAACGAAGCGGGCCTGCGCGCGCTGGGGAAGACGCCCGACGGTGACAGGCTCGCCGAGGACCCCGTCAACGCGCGGGTGGGCCGCTGGGTGCGCCGGGTGGAACTGACGGATTCGGGGGCGTGGCCGGGCCTGAGCTGGACGGGCGGCTATGGCTCAGAGGTTCCAGGCGGGCGGCTCAAGTGCTCCCCTGGGGACGAGTTCTTCGCCGAGGTTTACGTCAAGGCGTCTTCGGCCACGATAGGGGGCATGGGCAGCCTTCATTTGCTGTGGGAGGACGGAAGCGGCGTCTACGCGGGGCAGGGTACGAGCGTCTTTCTGGGGCAGGTGGGGACGTCCTACCAACGCGTCACGGTGAAGGGGATGTGCCCGGCCGGTTGCACGGGGGTTCAACTCTTCTGGGAAACCCAGGTGGCAGCGGCGGACGTGGGCAAGCGGCTCTACTTCGATGCCGTCTCCATGCGGAAGATGATTACCTTCGACTTGCTCGCGGCGAACACGCTGAAGACGTCCAACTACGCGGAGGACGGCAGCGGCATCCCCACGGCCGGGGCGAAGCTCGACAACGTCGGGACGACGCTCAAGGTGGCCTCGAACAACGTCCAGGTGGGGCGCTACTACCTGAGCGATGGCTTCTTCCGTTCCGTGCAGGCCCTCGCCGACACGGGAAGCCGCATCTACTACCGAGGCAACAACGAGGGCGTTCCGAACATCGACCGGCTGAACATCCAGGTGCTTGAGGGCTACGCGATTGCCGGGGCGGCTGGTGGCGCGGCGAACTTCACCTGGGCGCACTACCATGCCGTCATCCAGCCGCAGGCGGTGAGCGACAACCTGGATGCGCTGCGCTTCATGGAGGTGGGGTTCTACTGGGCATATAGCGACAGCAACGCGCCCCAGTGGCTCTATGGGACGTCGGTGCCGCTGGCGGACCGCAAGTATCAGAATGGCGCGGTCGACGGCGACGCCAGCAACGCGACGAGCGCGGGCTTTACCTTCATGTATGGCGACAGGTTCAACCGGCTGCGGGACTCGCTTTCGAACAAGCTGCTCTACTTGAAGGTGCGGCTTCACAACGCGAGCGGCTACAGCGCCGAGCGGTGGTTCTTCCCTCCGAGCAGCTACAACGTCAACATGGTGCGCAGTGCGACGGGGCCCGCGTCAACGCCGACGGGCGGCGGTGGAGGTGGCGGCGGTACGCACGGAACCTGTGTCGCGCCGTGGGCGCCGGTGTTGCTCGGCGATGGTTCGGAAGTGCCTGCCGAAATGCTCCGACCTGGGATGCGAGTGCTCACCATGCACGAGCACGAGAGAGACGGCGGCATCTTCGAGGTGACGCACGTCAGCAGGCATCAGGCGGCGCGCTGCACGCTCACCATGACGGATGGGCGGGTGCTCGTCGTGACGCCGGATCATCGCTGGCGGACGTTTGAGCGCGGCTGGACGCGCACCGACGCGCTACATCCCGGAGAGACGATTGATGGTGTCGCTCCGGGGCGTGTTGCTTACGTGGACTCAAAGGACTTCGGCGACGTGATGAAGATTACGGTGCGCTTCGCGAAGACCTACGTCGTGAACGGGTTGCTGGCTCATAATCTCAAGCCTCGCGATTAGGGCTGTCAGCGCGCATATGCATGAATTGGCATGATGGGGTGATGGTGCCTGCGGCTGAGTGGTTTTTATGTAACGTCTTTCCCGGTCCTGATGATGAGTTGCTGTAACCGTTCACCGGCTGGTGCCTGCTTGAAGAGACATCGGGGCAGCGGACGGTGGGCGGGACGGCGCTCGACGGTGTTGGCCGCGGCGTGACACACCGCCACTCGTGGCGGAACTCGACCCCCGGGACGCGCGGATTGCGAAGCTGGAGGCGCTGCTGGAAGCGGCGCTGGGGCGCATCGCGCACCTGGAGGAGGAGAATCGGCGGTTGCGCGAGGAGAACCGGCAGCTGCGCGAGGAGAACCGGCAGCTGCGCGAGGAGAACCGGCAGTTGAAGGAGCGGCTGAATCTCAATTCGAGCAACTCCTCGAAGCCCCCCTCCGCGGACGCCCCCGGCACGCCGCGCCCGCTGAAGAAGCCCACGGGCCGCCGCCCCGGTGGTCAGCCAGGGCACAAGAAACATGAGCGAAGTCTCCTGCCGCCCGAAGCCGTGCAGCACGTCGTCGAGTTGGTGCCCAAGGAGTGCCAAGGCTGCGGGCACCGGTTGGAGGGCAGAGACTGCGAGCCGCGCCGCCACCAGGTAGTGGAAGTGCCGCCGTTGTCGGCCGTCGTCACCGAGTACCGCAGCCACGCCCTGGAGTGCCGCGCGTGCGGCACGCTGACGCGCCAGCCGGTGCCGGCGCACGCCCGCAGCGCTTTCGGAGACAGGCTGGGGGCGCTGGCCAGTCTGCTGGTAGGCAAGTACCGGCTGTCCAAACGACTGGTGAAGGATGCCCTCTCGGACATGGTAGGCGTGGACTTGTCGGTGGGCAGCGTGGTGAATCTCGAAGGGGAGATGACGGACGCATTGGCCCCAGCGGTGGCCGAGGCCCTCGCATATGTGCAGGCGGCCGACGAGGCCCACGCGGACGAGACGGGATGGGTGGAGGGGCGCAAGGATGGCCGGGGCCATCGTGCCTGGTTGTGGGTGGTCGCCACGGCCTTGGTGGTGGTGTTCCACATCGCGCGGAGTCGTGGCGGCAAGGTGGCCCAAGCCCTGCTGGGGGAGGGCTTCCTGGGCTTCCTCACCACGGACAGGTGGGCCGGGTATGACTGGTATGACAAGGGCCTGCGCCAACTCTGCTGGAGCCATTTAACGCGCGACTTTCAAGGCTTCATCGACCGCGGAGGCGAAGGCTGCCGCATTGGCGAGCGGTTGATGCGCGAGCGCCACCGCTTCTTCAAGTGGTGGCACCGGGTGCGCGATGGGACGCTGGCTCGAGAAGACTTCGAGCAGCGGATGAAGAAGGTACGACGCACGGTGGGCCGACTGCTGCGTGAGGCCGAGGTACGCGCGGAGAAGAAGACGGCGGGCATGGCACGAGAAATCCTCAAACTGGAGGAGTGCCTCTGGACCTTTGTCGACGTGCCCGACATCGAGCCGACGAACAACTTCGGCGAGCAGTGCATCCGCCACGCCGTCATGTACCGCAAGACGTCATTCGGGACGCAAGGCCCCGAGGGCAGCTGCTTCGTCGAGCGCATCTTCACCGCCGTCACCACGCTCAAACTGCAAGAGCGGGGCGTACTGGACTTCCTCACGGACACGCTGCGCACGCACCGCCGGAGCCTGCCGCCTCCCTCGCTGCTTCCCCTTGCGGAAGTCCCTCAGCCCGCGCACGCAGCATGAGTCGGTGAACGGTTACAAGAGGATCTGCACCTCTTTCTGAAGAGTCTCTTCCTGCCCAGTGTATGGAACGAATCGTGAGATCTCACCTTCTTTGTTGTGAACAAGTGCGTTTCGGATTGAGTAAATGCGTGACGCGATATTTGGCAGTATTGCGGTGTCGCTGGTGTCGACCTGCATTGGGGTGTTGAAGATGGTCTTTTTCTCGGTGAAATGCGGAGAGTTGTCTGCTTCGTAGGTCTCAATCCACTGGCGTAGTTCGGATTTGTCGAAATATGCGGCGAGAACATACTTTAAGGCTGAAAGCTCGTCGAGTCGCGTGTCGAACTGTCGAATGGCTTTGGCGAGGTCTCGGAGCTTCTGGGTTTTAGTGTGCGAGAAGTCTGGCGCAACGAGATGTGTTTTCATTTTCTTGTGTAGGGCACTCTCCGATGCGGAAGTGTAGAAGTATTCAAGTATTTTATAGAGTGCCAAATAGCCCAGGAAAAGACTGTCGCTTGCAAGGGCTAGATTGTAGTAGCCGACGAGTTCGGTGTTGTATGTGCGCAACGGAAATTGTGCCTTTTCGGCTTCTTTTCGAATGATCCAATGACGAGAACGAGTCCATGTTTTGAGGAATGAGATTGATATGCCGTGAGTGTATGCGAAATTGAATGTCGCCGCCTCTGCGAGTTCGTGTAGCCGGGAGGGGTCGTTTCCTAGCAATGTGGTCGGCGATGTGTTTACTTTGATTGTGTGTATCAAGAGAAGGTCTCTGAGTCCTATTTTTTCGGCTGGTGCTGATCTTGAGGATGAGAACTCTGAAAGCGCTGAGAGTCGAAGGTCCTTGTTGATTTTGTCGGTGTCGGTTGTCGACAGGCAGAATATTGTGGATGGCTTGCTGATTTCGATTCTTATTGTTCCGGTTGGGTTTTCGAGTGTGAGGGCGTTTTCGGCGCGATAGATGTTGTAGTATGGGGATCCTTCGAATTGGATGGCGTGTTCGTAGTGTCCTGGTGAGAATATTTGTGTTTCCGTTGTCTTCTTGAGACTGGTCCTTTGTTTGAAGTAGGTGTCGATTTCGTCACCCGTGACGGTGTAGTCGCGATGCCGGTGTTTGAAGGAGAATGTTGACCCCTCAGACTGGGTGATGATGATGCCTCTACGTAGGCCGCGCAGAACTTCCTTTGTTTGCTCGAGGGTTGCCATATTGTGTGGGTGTTGTTGAGTTTGGAGTTGTGCTGTTTTGGTGTCTTGGGCTGAGGGGGCGGTTCTTTGAGAGATTAAATTCTGAGCGGCAGGAGTCGGATCTCCATTGGGGGATGTACCTTAGGATGGATTGTAGCGCGTTAGGAACTCGTCTGTGCGTAGCCCTGTCCTCTGCTGAGTGGGCCACTTCCAGAACTCGCACGCATTTACCGGGGGCACCCTTTGACCCGGTGGCGCTGTGACCGCAGAAGAGACTCAGTCCGTGCAGCTCGTAGTCGGCTCCCTGCTTGGAACGGCGGGCGTCGGCGTCCTCACCTGGGCCGCGAAGTCCCTGGTCGGGGAGATTCGCGCCCTCGTTGAGAAGGTCGCTCGGCAGGACGAGCGCATCAACGCCGTGGCCGTGGAATTGGGCGCGCTGCGTCGGTGGCGCGACGAGTTCATCCGAGGGCTTCCGGCTCAGGTTCAGCAGATTGTCGAACTGGAGCTGCTTCGCATGACCCAATCGGGCGGGCGGGGCTCCTGATGACCCATGCGAACTTCGAGCGGGTCGCTCTTGACCGCGTCTATCCCCCGTTCGTCGCGGTGGCCCTGGATGTCATCGCGCGCTGTGCGGCCCGGGGCGTTCGCTACGTCGCGACGCATGGCTTCCGGGACCTGACGGAACAGGCCGAGCTGCGTCGGTTGTACTTGGCGGGCAAGGGCGGCAAGGCGGCCCCTGCTGGCTTGTCCGCGCACAACTACGGGCTCGCCTTCGACTTCGTCTGTGACGCGAGCCCGCGACCTGGCGTACAGCCGGATTGGCGCGAGTCGGCTTACCGCGTGCTGGGTGAGGAATCCGCGAAGGCGGGCCTCGTCTGGGGCGGCAGGTTCGGTGACTCCCCCCATGTGCAGTGGCCGGGCTACGTGAGCGCGCTTCAGCTCACGCCGCTTCGTACCCTGGTCCAACAGAGTTCCCTCGACGACGTGTGGGCTCGCCTCGATGCCGAGCGCCTGTCGCCGAAGTGGCGTGCAGCAAACCCGAAGCTCGCGGCCGAACTGGAACGGCTGGGCTTCTAACCCGGAGGCAACATGGTTGACGCTGGTGTGGTCGGGCCGAACCCCGAGCAGTTCGAGGAGTTCGCGCGTGTCCCTCCGCCAGAGCGCACCGGGTGGGCGGCTGCGCTCCGCCAGGAGGTATGCTGAGGCTGGCCGCGGAGGTAGCGAGCCATGCACGGACTCAGGACGACGAAGAAGCGGGGCGGTTGGCGGCAGTGGACGCCTGACGAGGCACGCAGGGAGTTGGCGGCGTTGCAGAGGAGCGGGTTGCCGCTGGCCACGTACGCGCGGCAGCGCGGCGTCTCGGACCAGCGACTGCGCTGGTGGCGGGAGCGCCTCGGGGAGTGGGAGGAGGCGGCGCCCGTTAACGGCCCAGCGCGGTGGGTACCGGCCGTGCTGAGGGGGATGAGCGCTGCGCCGACGCTGCCCGCGGAAGGGAGTGCCGCGGTGGTGGTGAGGCTGCCGGGCGGCTGTGTGCTGGAGTTGTTGGACGCGGCCGCAATCCCCCCTGCCTGGGTCGCAGAGTTGGTGGGTGCGCTGGCTGCGGGGGGCGGGTAGATGCTGCTCTTGCCCCGGGCGGTGAAGGTGTACGTGGCGATGGCGCCGTGCAACCTGCGGCGCAGCTTCGATGGCTTGAGCAACGAAGTCCGCGAGGTGCTGGCCAAGGACCCACTGAGCGGCCACGTCTTCGTCTTCCTCAACCGCCGGAAGAACCAGGTGAAGCTTCTGCTGTGGACGCGCGGCGGCTTCACCCTCGTACACAAGCGCCTCGAGCGTGGCACCTTCACCTTTCCGAGCCAGGTGGCCCTGGGCGCCACCAGCATTGAACTCGACGTGCATGAGTTGGCGATGCTGCTCGAGGGCATCGACGTGCAGCGCGCGCGGACGTCGCAGCGCTGGGAGCCCCCGGGGCACTTGCGCTCGGCCTGAAGAAAATCTCCTTCGAGGGTGTGGCGCGGGCACGGCGGCTGGTTACCTTTCCCGCGCCTTGCCAGGTACCGCGCCCACCTCCGAGACGACGAAGAAGCCGCGCCGAGGCCCGGTGCTGGAGGTGCTCAAAGCGCTCCTCGCCGAGGGCCGCACCGAAGAGGTGGTGGCGTTGGTGGCCAGGCTGGTGTCGAGAAACTCGGAGCTGGAGCGGCTGCTTCAGGACGCCAAGACGAAGGGCAAGAAGAGCGAGGGCGTGTCCACCACGCAGCTGAAGCTGCTCCTGGGCGGACTGCCGGCGAACTCCGATGGTGACGTGGCGGAAGTGGATGCAAGACTTCGCCGCTCGTCCGGCATTGACGAGGAGCCTCCGCAAAAGGAACAAGCGCGGCCGAAGCGGACGCGTCCCGCCCGCCGCCCCATTCCGACGAATCTGCGCCGGGTGGAGAACGTCATCCCGGTGCCTGCACAGCAGCGTCCGTGCCCTCGGTGCGGCGAGGTGCGGAAGTGCGTCGGGCACGAGGTGACGGAGGTCATCGACCTGATTCCGGCGGAGGTCATCGTCCGGCAGGACAAGCGGGAGAAGCTCGCGTGCCACCTGTGCGAGGCGGAGGTGGTCCGCGCCCCGCTGGGCGAGAAGGTGGTGAGCGGCGGGAGGATGGGCGCCAGGCTGGTGGCCCAGCTTCTCGTGGAGAAGTACTACGACGGGCTGCCGCTGAGCCGGCAGGTGGAGCGCTTTGAGCGGCTGGGACTCGAGGTGGCCCTCTCCACCCTCGCCGACCAGGTGGCCTGGGCAACCGAGGCGCTCCGGCCCGTGTGGCGCGCGGCCATGTCCAAGGTACTGGGCGCCACGGTGATGCACCTGGATGCGACGTCGCTGCCGGTGCTGGACTCGAAGAATGCGAAGGGCATTCGCCTGGGCGCCATCTGGGGCTATGTGGGCGCCGACGTGAAAGACTGCGGCACGCAGCACACCGCGCTGTGTCTGTACAACTCGACGGGCAAGCGGGAGGGCCAGCGCGAGGGGAGATAGGCCCCGCGCAGATGCTGGCGATGCGAGTGGGCCTCACGGTGGCCGATGCGGCCGGCCTCTTCGACGCGTCCTTCAAGCGGGCGGGCCTGCTGGAATGTGGCTGCAACACGCACGCGAGGCGCTACTTCCGGAAGGCCCTGGACGGCGGCGACAAGCGAGCCGCGCTGCCGCTGGCGGCCTTCAAGCGACTCTTCGCCATCGAGCGAAGGCTCCAGGCCTGTACCATTGACGAGCGGCGGCGAGGGCGGCAGGAGCGCAGCAAACCCGTCTACGACGACCTCATTGCCTGGGCGATTGCCCACCAACCCAATGAGCCGCCCTCCTCCCCGCTGGGCCGGGCCATCCGGTACTTGCTCAACCACCAACAGGCGTTGCGACGCTACCTCGAAGACGGCGTCATCCCCATCGACAACACCGTCGTGGAGCGCCTGCACATCCGCACCGCGCTGACGAGGAAGAACTTCCTCTTCGCCGGCAGTGACGCAGGTGGCGAACGCGCCGCCATTGCGTACACCCTCCTGGGGTGCTGCAAGCTGGCTGAGGTAGACCCCGTCGCATACCTGGCGGACGTCCTGCCCCGGCTGGCCACCAAGAAGCTGTGCCTCCGCGACATGCCCGCGCTGCTGCCCGCGGAATGGAAGCGCTCGCATCCCGAAGCCGTGCGCGGCAAGGCGGCAGCCGCGCGCTGAGCGCCAGGGGCGCCTCGCGCCTCGCAGGCAGGCGTGGCCCTCTCGTATGGTCCTCGGCGGAGGACGGCATGCCGAAGAACCAGAGGAAGCTCCGCATCTACATCTCCGCCGACGCGCTCGCGCTGCTCAAGCACCTCGACTACCCATGCTCCGAGGAAGTGCTCGCCTCGGCGAAGCGAGTCGAAGGGCTCGAAGACGAGGGCTTGGACTACGAATTGAGCGGCACCCGTGATGACTTCGAGAGCCTCGCCGGCTGGGTTGCCGGTGATGCAAACCACGCCGACCGCCGCCAGAAGCGGAAGCTGGCCTTGCTGCTGGCCCTCTCGGACGCGCTCGAGTCGGTGCTCTGACGACTGACGACGCGCCGCTGGCGGCCCGCCCAACACTCTCTCCGCTCAGACTTCAAGGGCCTGCCGGGTGCGCTCGGGCGGAGGGACACGTTCGCGCGCCTTCTTCTCGATGCCGTGACGAGCCGGAACTACGCGCTGCTCGCCGCCCTGGTGGTGGTGGTGCTCGTCTACCTGCTGCGGCGATTCGGTGGCGGGTTCATCCCGTTCTTCAATACCGACAGGGGCGGCGCCGTCCTCGTGCTGGGTGTCTCCCTGGCGGGGGCGGTAGCGAATGCCCTCGTGGCCGGGGTGCCGTTCTCACTGGCGCTGTTGCTGACGGCCCTGCAAGTCGGCCTGACGGCCGCTGGTGGCTTCACCATCATCAAGCGGATTCTGTTCGGGAGCGCCGCCATTGCCCGCGCTGAGCTGGCGGGGGCTCTTGCCGCAGGCCAGGTCGCGGAGAAGGCCGCAGCGATTGCTGTCCTGGAGCAGCTCGACTCTCGGGGCGGCAAGTGAAGCTCGGCGCGCTCGTGCTGGCCTTGCTGCTCGCCGTTCCCGCGTCGGGCTCGGAGGTCATCAGCGTCGAGCGCGCTCAGCTCTTCCCGGATGGGGGTATGGCAGCCGTCGAGGTGGAGGGCGGCTGCTGGCTGTCGGAGAGCCGCTGCATTGTGTCCCTTCGGCAAGCGTGCGTGAGCGTGCCGGCGGGGGCCAGTAGAATGGGGGCAGGCGCGGAGCGCTGCTGCGCCTGCGTTGAGGGTCACCCGGACGCGCGGATTTCTGGGCATGGGCGGCCCGGCGTTCGCGACAGGGGCTGGGTGAGTCAGGTCCCGGACGGCGGCGCATCCGCCGCGGCCAGTGCCTGCTGGTAGTTCCAGGGCATCCACTCGTCCGGGGCTTGCGCCAGCGCCTCCGGGTGGCGAAGCAGCGCCACCAGGTAGTTGAAGGGGTTGCCCTCGCACAACTCCACGGTGTGGATGAGACTCATGAAGACGTCTCCCACGTGAGCGCCATTCAGCGTCTGGTAGAAGAGGGCATTCTTGCGGTGAAGAATGACTTTCTTCAGGGCCCGCTCGCATACGTTGTTGTCCAGTGGGGCACCCTCCTCGCGCAGGAAGAGGGTCAGCTCCTCCCAGTGCTTGCGCAGGTAGGCAATGGCCTGGCCCAACCCGGAGTTGGGCTCCACCTTGCGCTGGGTGACTTGCTCCTCCAGCCACGCCTTGAGTGCGTCCAGGACGGGGCGGCTTTCTCGCTGGTGCCTCGCCAGCCGCTGCGCGGGCGTCAGGCCCTCTTTCCGAGCGACGGCGTCCACCCGGTACACCTCCCGGAGGGCCTCCAGCACGCGCGTGCATTCCTCCGGGAAGTCGGCGGCCACGTCGACGAAGCCCCGCCGCGCATGCGTCAGGCAGTTGGCCCACAGCGTGGCGAACTCCCCGGGCACATTCGCCGTCTGCGCGTCGCTCATCTGAATGGGCGTTGAGAGTTCAGCGGCGCGCTGCTGAAGGACGTCCGCGAGATTTTCTCCGGCGTGCTGGCGTCCGGTGAAGAAGAGGGCAATGGGGTGCTCCTGGCCCACGGCGAGCAGGCCCGAGGTGTGCACGCCGGTGCGCTTCAGCGGGGCCCCGCGGCGGCCGCCTGCACCTGCTCCCGCGTCAGCGCCAGCACCTTCATGACGGTGTCGTCATTGTGGAGCACCGGAGCCTGGGCCGCCTGGTTGACAAGCGCGTCGAAGGCGGGCTGAAGCTTGCTGGCGGCGGCCTCGACGAGCTCCCATTGGGTGGCGGCCGGAAGGGGAATCCCCAGGCCTGCTTGGAGTTTCTCAATGCGGTGGAAGGGCAGCCCGCAGCCGTACTTGAGAAGCCCCGTCATGGCCACGGCCGTCTCGTCGTACTTCTCCTCGCCCACGCCCTCGGGCGCCTGGGCGGTGTACACCTCTCCGCACAGGTTGCAGCGCAGCCTCTCGCACTCCCACACGGTGGCCACCAGCGGGGCCATGCCCTTCACCCGCACCCGCTTGGACGGCTCCTGCAGCGGGTACACCTTGCCCTTCAAGCAGCCCTGGCACACCTCCCCACCGTGCAGCGAGGCGTGCGCCACCTTCTCCCGGCTGGCGCCCGTGTAGGCCGCCGCCGCGGTGCGTCCGTGCCCCGGGGCGGGGGCCTTCTTTTCCTCCTGGTGCTGGACGCGCCCAGCCGGCTGTCCCGCCTTGCGCAGCACCGCGTCCGTCTTCTCGGTGGGCGCGCCGAAGAGAAGCCTGCGCAGCCGCTCGAGACTCGTCCCCTTCGCCTGCAACTCCGCCGTGACGAAGGCCAGCGTGTCCATGGCGGCCTTCAGCTTCACGTAGTCGTCCTGGCTGAGTGCCCCGCGCGTCCGCTCGACAATGACTGCCAACTCCGCCGGATTCACCTCCAGCCGCTGGCGCTGCTTCTTGCCCATGCCCGCTACAACCGGTTTGTGGCGCGCAAGCCTGCCTGGGGCGTGGGAGTCCGGGCTCGCTCCCATGGAGGGCGACGCGGCCTACGTGCCCACCTGGCGCCACTCAGGGGCGGCCTGCGTGGCCGAAGCGTCGCCCGCGCACAGCAGCACCTGCAACTCGTGGGCGCGCAGCGGGCCGCCGCCTCACTCGCCGTGGGCCACCAGCGAAACCGCCCCTGGGAGAGGCGCTTGTGACACAGCCAGAAGCCCTGCCCGTCGTAGACGAGCAACTTCACCGCCGTCCGCTGCCGGTTACGGAAGACGAATACCGTTCCGCTGAAAGGGTTTTCCGCGAGGGCCGCACGGCACTGTTGCGCCAGCCCATCAACGCCCCGGCGGAAGTCCACCGGCTCAATGGCCACCAGCACTCTCATTTGAGGAGTGATTTGAATCATGGGCCCCGCAGCGCGGCCACCAGGGCCAGCACGTCGAAGCCCTGGCACGAGGCGGGCACGGTGAGCGTCAGTCGGCTGCCCTCCCGAGCCACGTACTCAATGACGAGGTTGGCGGCGGGGGCCGGCCCCAGCAGTTGCGCGGCGCTCACCTCAAGGAAGCCGTCCGGCCCGCTCGCCGCGCCGGCCTGACGCTTCGGCGGGTGCGCCGCCGACGTCCGGGCCTTCAGCCCGGCGTGGCCCACCCCCAACGCGCGCGCGACATGGGACACCCCGTAGCGCTGCGCCGCCGAAACCGCCTCCCTCCACAGCGCCTCTGGCATCCGTCCCTGCTGGCTACGCGTCAGCCGCCACTGCTGCACCCGCCCGCGCAACGCCTCCAACTCTTCCGCTGCTATACTGCCTCTCGCCACCGTGTCTCTCCCGGTCCGCTCCAATGGGCCGTGGACGGTACCGGGGGGCACCAGGGCCCTTCACGCACGTCTGCCGGAAGGACACGCTGCATTCGAACCGCAGCGGAGATTGAGCGGCTGCGCGCCGAGAACGAATCGTTGCGCGAGCAGGCCGGGGACGTGTCCTTCACGGTCGCCGTCGTGGCCCTGCTTGTCGGGCTCGGGGCCGGGTTCGCCGTAGCGAAGCTGGCGAACTGACAGTGGGCGGCTGCGGAATCGGCGCGGTCGGTCTGAGACCTCGCGACGCCGTGAACTACGTACTCACCGCAGCCGCCCGGCCGCCTTCATACATAAGCGACAGTGAATGGTAAAGTAGGTCTGCCGGAATGCCCGAGGGGCTTGGCACGGGGGCGACCTGGCCTGCGGTTCGCGGCGCTGCTCGTCGGCCTGCCATGTTAGTCCGTCCTGGGCGCGGTAGAGGCTGGCAATGCAGTAGACCTGTAAGGTTCCCATAGTCTCGTAGGACCATGGAGATTGTCAGACGCGGTTGCTATGTGGCCCCCTGCCTGCCGATGTCCTGGCGGCTGACCCGGGGGCTGCATGAGAGCTTTAGGAATTGCTGCACTGTTGCTGTTTGCGAGCGGGTGCGCGTCGACTCGTGTCGTGCATCTGAATACGGGGCGCGGAGAGCCAATCGCCTTCACCCCCGTTGAGTCCGACCCTGTCGAAATAGGCAGCGACGAGTTCAAGCGTGCTGTCGCGCAGCTCGTGCTCGACATGCGGCTCGATGTCGCCTTCAGGGAGGTTGAGGAGGACGGTCGCCGCTCGTTGCTCGCGTCGTCCGGAGGGCTCGTTGACGGCGCGCAGGCCAGGTCTGTCCCTTCGGCATATGAGCGCATCTGCCAGCGGCAGGACGAGCCCCATAGCTGCCTGAGCATGCTGTCTGGTGGGTTTTCGCTGGGGCCCTCGGAGCGACGGATGCTCGCGCTCTACTTCGCGCTCGACACGGTGTGGGCGGGCGTCGAGGATGCGATTCGCGACATGGTGAATCCTGTCGCCCTGCGAGCGATGGTTACGACGATGATTGGGACGGCGCTCGTGATGCTGGTCGCGCCCGAGCCCATTACGAAGGTCATCGCGATTGCCCTGACGGCATCTCTCATCGCCTACCTTGGGACGGGGCCGGTGTGGAATCTCGGGCAGGGGTTTCTGAGGTTGCTCGACGAGTCTCGGGACGCGGCGGGCTTCGCGGACCTGGAGAGGGCCGGGCATCGCTTCGGGAAGGTGCTGGGGGATAACGGGGCCCGCGTCCTGGTGATCGTCGCGCTGTCCGCGCTGGGCGGGAAGAGCGCGATGGCGGCGCAGGGACCGAAGATGCCGGGCTTCGCGCAGGCGGCTTCCCGGGCGCAGCTTGAGGGGGGCTTCCAACTAGCGGGCGCGCTGGCCGGGGAGGTTCAGGCGATCTCGATTTCGTCGGCTGGGGTGCTGAACGTGACGCTCGCACCGACGGCGGTCGCCGCAGTCGCGATGGGCGCAGGCGCGAGCCCTGGGGCTGCGGTGGGAGCTGTTGGGGGCGTTCAGGGTGACCCCGAGGGAGAGATTCACCATATTTGCACTGACAAAAATGAAAAATCAGACAGGACGGGTGGTCCGTGGACCCAGCGCTTTCAGGTGATTTTTGATAGAGCTGGCATGACGCTTAATGACCCTGCAAATCTGGTTCGGGTTCGAGGTCATAAGGGGTCGCATCCTGCCGAGTATCACAAGGCTGTTTTCTCGCGGGTTAACGATGCAACGGTGCGATGTGGCTCCCCCGCAGCGTGCCGCGTAGCGCTTGAGAGGGAACTTGCCAGAATTGCTCGGGACCTCGTAAGGAAGGGGTCGAAGCTGCGGAAGTTCATTACTAAGAATGCCGAGGAGTAAGCTGTGGAGCGAAGGTTCTTTGATTTGGGAACAGACGAGTACGTTAAGGGGCGCTGGTATCTTGGGGATCCGACCGGCATGGATGGCAAGGAGATCGAAGATATCTGGCAGTTTTCTGACGGGAAGGCGGTTGAGCTTTTCGAAAAGCTTCGTTTTCCAGTTCGACGATCCGGAGTAGTGCTCGATATTGATTTTGCAGGAGTTGGATTCGCCCCTGTTGTCAGTGAGCGCGTTGCATCCGTTTTTCGCGAGATGGCGCCCAATGACGTTCAGCTCTTTCCTGTTGATGTTGAGGGAGAGTCAAGGCCCTACTTCTTGCTCAATGTGGCTCGGAGGATTCGTTGTATTGACGAAGAAGCTTCAGAAGAGGTGCAAGTGCGCACCGCAGAGGAGTATACGGACAGGATCGGTGAGTATTGCTCTGTCATAGGGTTGAGAATCGACAAGTCGAAGGTAGGCGCGGCGCGGGTGTTCCGACTGTGGGGATGGCGTGTGCCGCTTATTGTCGACGAGGAGATTAAGGATGCCCTCGAAGCGAATGGCATCTTTGGTGGTAAGTTCGAAGAGGTCTGAACCACCCCACCTCAGCCACTGACCTCGCTCCGGCGCCGCTCACAGTTGCGCCGGGGCGAACTGCTTTGAGCGAGGGGCGTTCCGTTGGGCGCGAGGGGGGCCCTGCCGCTCCCGGTAGCGTGGCGCGGTAGATGGTTCCACAGCGCGCGTTCTTCCGATGGTAGCGTGTGGCACCGGGAGGTCATGCGCCTTTGAGCCAACCGGCCAGATTGGTCCTTACTCTTGTTCTCGTGTGGGGGACTGCGACGCCAGTCGCGGCGGCGCAAGTGGAGCGCGCTGTTCGCAAGCGCTCAGTGGTCGTCGCCAGTAGCCCCGCCGATGCCCTTCCTGTCGTCCGGGTGGCGCGCGACACACCGACGGTCTTCCTGTTCCCGGCCCCCATCAACCGGAAGACGCTCACCTTCGACGAGTCGAGGATTCACGTCCTGGATGCCGGGGAACGCTCGGTCATCGTTCAGCCCGTGGCGGACATCACGGAAGGCGAGCGCTACGAGATTGGCGTCTTCTTCGCGGATGGCAGGGCACCCGCGCGAGCTGCTTTCGAGCTGGTGACAGACCCGACCGAAGTAGACATTCAAATCAACGTTCAGCGTCCGGAGTTGGCGGGAGCAGCATGCCCCGTTGATGAGCCGCGAGCACCCCAACCTGAAGACTTCGTGTTGCTGGGACTTGTCGACAAGGAAGGTGTCTCAGCTACGCCAATTAAGGGTTATGACGACGCTGAACGAGGCTTTCTCGTGCAGTCGGCGATAGCTTATCGGGGGAAAGGATGGGCGCTGATAGACGCGAGAGTGATTAACTATGTTGGGCAGGTGCCATGGCTTCCAAGGGTGGCGATGTTGACGGGCAGAGTTGGGTTGCCGCTCCACGCTCGGATTGTGATGATAGATAAAACAGCGATTCAGCCAGGAGCGGAGCGACAGGTGTTGGTGGTCGCGGAACTGCCGCAATTGACTGTGAGCCCGGTTTTTACTTTGGAGTTGGTTGGGGATGGGCGCACGCTCAAGATTCCCAATGTGCGCTTTCCGAAGTCAGCTTCTGGGGCGACTCCATGAAGGTAATTTCGCTATTTCCGCGTGCCGGGATGTTCGTTGATGGCTGGCGCGTCATCAAAGAGATTGGGAATGGTGGTTTTGCCGTCGTCTTCCTCGTTGAAAAGAACGGCCGCAGGAGCGCGCTCAAGCTGGCGCGTCACCGGGATTCAAGCGGGGACGACAAGCAAACTCATGCAAGGACACTTCGGGAGCTTTCGGCGCTTCTACTCCTGGACCATCCGAACATCGTCAAGCATCGTGGGTATGGGTACTCCGAGCATGGGAACGTCTATCTCGCGCTTGAATACATTGATGGTTGGACGCTAGCGGAGTGGGCGGAGCGGAAACATCCCACGGTGCGGGAGGTCTTGCAGGTTTTCGACAAGCTTTGCACCGCACTGTCCTACATGCACAGTCGGGGCGTTCTGCATCGGGACTTGAAGCTGTCCAACGTTCTGATTCGGAAGAGCGACGGCGAGCCAATCATCATCGACTTTAGCTGTGCGAGTTACTCGTTGGCCGAAGAACTGACGGATGGTGGCTTACCTCCGGGAACGGACCGCTTTCGCGCACCGGAACAGTTCAAATGGCTCCGGGAGCACAAGGCCGACCATCGCGCGAAGTACGCGTTTCGCGTCGCGGATGAGATTTTCGCCGTGGGGGCAATGCTCTATGAGCTGTTGACCGACCCCCGACCGACCGAGGTCCAAGCGCGAACCACGCTCAACAGTACGCTCATGTCGCCGCCTCCTGCGCGTGCGTTGAACGAGCGCGTTCCGGAAGCGCTGAACGACCTCGTCACAAGCATCCTGTCGCGTGACCCTGCAAAGCGCCCCGTCGACACCGAGGCACTACGTCGCGAACTAGGCGAACTCCTGGCCTGTTCGAGCGCGGAGTACCTGTCCCCGGTGCATCCACCATCCGAGCAGCGGCAGGGGGGGCCATTGGAACAGCGGATGCCCCCAGTTGCGAACTCAAGCCTTCCTGGGGCGCCTACGCGTACTGTCCGGAAATGGCGTGGGCTCCTGGGGGGCCTCGCTGCCCTCATCGCCCTTGTCGTAGCCGAGGGCTTCTGGCTCGGCCAGGGGGAGCAGACGCAGCCACGAGAGCCGCAGGTTGCGAGTGCTCCACCATCTCTCAGTTCCCTACACTCCGCGCCGCTCGTATCGGCCGCCCCTGCTATGTCACCACCTAGCCCCCCGCCTGTGCTGCTGACGGGCCCTGAGACTGCCGCTCCGAAGGAAGGTTCAACTGTGAAGACGACTCCGTCACCCAAGGCCCCGACCCAAGGACGCCCGTCGGGCGGGAGGACGAAGGCCACCGCTGTTGCCGACTGCGCGACGATGACGCTCGTCGCGGCGCTCGCGGCGGGCTGCCCCGGGGCTCAGATTCGGCCTGAGTCGTTCACCTGCCCGTCTGGTGCGGAAGAGACGATGCGGGAAGACCTTCGCTGGGAGATTAACGAGCCATTCCGCGTCACCCTTGATAGTCGCCAGGGCCCGTTTGAACAAGTTTGGTTCACCGCAGGGGCTGACGTGGTGGGGGTTGTTCCCAAGGGAGTTGAACGACGGCAACGAGCAGTCGCGCCGCCCGGGACACTTTTCTACGGGAAGGCGTATTTCCTCTCTGACCGCATGGGGCGCTCGGAGGGGCCTGCATTGGTCATCCGCTACGACCGTGTGAAGCTGCCGGGACAGGACGAACGCCCCATCTGCTTCGTGGTCGAGTCGCCTGCCAAGGACTACGAAGACGGCCGAGTGAAGTCGGTGAACACCGGAGGCGGCTACGTCGTGGACCGCTGGCCATGAGAGCCCCGAAAGGACGTAATAGGTAGGAGGCCGAAATTGGGCTGACCAAGCCGTTTTGTCCCCCTTACCTGTGAAGGCGTTCCCTCGGCTGGATGCGGCAGGTAGCTTCGTTCGTCGTGTTGGTCGCGAGTCCGCGCACGAGGGAAAACGGCATGTCGAAAGCAATCGAGTTCAAGCTCCCGCCAGGGGCGATTCTCTTCTCGGCGGATGGGGTCGGCTACGAGTTCCGCGAGGACTTGGGGGCGACACACCATGGGATGTCCCTCTTCGTGGCACGGCTGCGAGCCGCTTCGGGGGCGCCTCGTGGGAAGGTGCTTCTGAAGGCGGTTCCCGCGCCATCGGAGAAGGAAGGGGGCCGGGTTCGGCGGGCGCGAGCAAAGCTTGATGAGCAGGTTCGCCTTGCGGCCTCTCTCTCTCACCCGGCAATCCTCAAGGTCCATGGGCTCCACAAGGTTGAGGGCTACTGGTACGTCAGCGCCGAGCATCCATCCGGGAATTCTTTGAACGAGCTGCTAACGCTCGTCGTCGAGTGTCGTCGATGGTTCTCACCCCTCTTCGTGATGTTCGTGGGCTCGCAGGTGGCGGCAGCGCTTGAGTACGCGCACACGGCGAAGGACGCCAGCGGGCGCCCCTTGAACATCGTTCACCGCGCCATCGACGTTGCGCACATCTTCGTCGACTGGGACGGTTCGGTTCGGCTCGGCGACTTCGGTCTCGCGCTGTCCGACTTGCCGGGACGCGTGGCTTCCTCTGTTCGCGGCCCGGGAGGGGACTACTTCTATTCGTCGCCAGAGATGCTGCTTGGCGGGCGCGTCGATGCGCGCTCGGACCTCTTCATGCTGGGGGTGGTGCTTCTCGAACTGGCGACGGGGAAGAATCTGCTCTTCTGCCCGGATATCCTCACCCCCGAAGTCATGGGCTCGCTGTCCGCGAAGAAGCGTCGGCGGGTTTCGCAGGCAATCGAGCGGGCCACGCTGGCGGGGGCATCATCCATGGTCGAGGACGCGATTTGGCGTGCCGCGACGCTGACGGATGCGGACGTGGACGCGATGACGGAGGGGCTTCCCCAGGGGCTGCGCGTGACGCTGAACCGGCTCCTTCGAGTCTCCCCCCGCGAGCGCTACCAGTCTGCCGGTGAGCTGGCCGCAGACCTAGTCGCCTGGATTGGAGGCACCTTCACGAAGGCGGATGCCGCTGCGGAACTCAGGGCGCGGGCAGCTCAGGCCGAAGAGGCGCTGGATGCGATGGGGCTCACGCCGCCTCGCGGTCGCGGCAATCGCAAGCCGGATGACGTGACGACGGCCTAGCCACGGGGCTTCCCCGCCCAGGTGCTTTCGGCTTGCTGGTGGCGCGGAGCCGGTCCAAAATCCTCCGGCCAGATTGGCGCTGTCACTAGGAGTGAAGCGCCCCTCCTCGTTCAGGAAGGGCGATGTTGTGGACCGGTGCCGTTCCAATCGTTCCAACTTTCTTCCAACAATGCGGGGCCAATAGGGACCAGTAAGTACCTAATTTCACTTGGCACGAGTGGCGGAACTGGCAGACGCAGCGGACTTAAAATCCGCTGGCCCGTAAGGGCCGTCCGGGTTCGATCCCCGGCTCGTGCATTAGACTGTTCAGTGGTTACGTGCGGTTAGCGGCGGTCTCCTTCCATGTCGCACGTATGCCGCGCGCCAGAGCAAGAGGCCGGTCCAGGACAGCGACGGCCTCTCTCTGGGTGCCCGGGCTCAGGTGGGCGTATCGCATGATGGGCTTGCCCCGATGAGTAGGAGCGGAACGCCTCAACCCCAAGTGCGGCAGCTTCACGAAGCTGTCCACGAAATCGGCTCTCCAGCACTTTGAGTGACGCGTGGCACAGGGCGGGTTCACGAGAGGTGCTGTTCAGGTGCGCGGACTCCGAGGGAGCGAGCCTGTCCGTCGTCAAAGACTGGAGAGAGAGTCCGGCTCGAAATCCGGGCCTTCCCGGGGAGATTGTCTCCAATGGCGCCCTGCTGCGTCTGCCTGCGCTTCCGAGGGAGCGCACACAAAGTGAGGGAGAGCCAAATCGGGCAAGCCCAAGCTCCACCCAGTCCTCCTCGCGCAACTCGAGCAGCACGTCCCCAGGCTTCACTTGGCCAATACCGCGCCACACATGGGTGTTGGAGGCCACTGCCAGCACGTACGGCTGGCGCATGTCCTTGAGGAATCAGCGCAGGGGACCGTCGCGCCCGTACACCTCGTCGCCCACCACCCACGAGGGCTTCAGTACCGAGGCGAGCGCACGCTGCAACATGCCCTGCGCGAGGGCACCCTTCGACTCGAAGGCCACCTCCTCGGGCACACCAGCCTCGCGCCGACGCGCGGCGTCCGTGGCCCACGTCGGGCAGGTACACCTCGCGGTCGACGAGCGCATGGCCCTTCGGCGTCACGTATGCGAGGAAGACGCCGACTTGGGCATTCTCCACCTGGCCCGCCGCCCCAGTGTACTGGCGCGCGACTCCGACCGACTTGTCGCCCTTCTTGAGAAAGCCAGTCTCGTCCACCGCCGGCACGCCGCCCTCACCCAGCACCTCGCGCGCGTAGCCGAGGACATCGTCGCGCAAGGAGTCCGCGTCCCACTTCGCGCGCAGCAGCAGGTGCTGGAATGCGTAAGGAGCAGCATGGCCTGCGTCCTCGGCCAGACCCCACGCATTCTTGCGCTCCGCCCGGCCGAGCAGCGCCCGCACGTACCCGAGCGCTGCCTCTCGCGCCTCGCGCCGCGGAAAGTGGGGCTGCAGCCGGGCGCTCAGCGCCTCCAACTCCACCGCCAGACCGCGCACCAGCGCCGCCTCGGGCGCACGCCGGGCCTCTGCGTCTACTGTCGCCACCACGGGAAGGCTCCGCGCTCCCCCTCCAGTTCCTTCAACAGGAGGCCCGTCCCGAACTACGATTGTAGAACCAGGACGGGACTGCGCACGCTCGTGCAAGCCACCGAGCGTGCTCAGCATCTTCCAGGCAACTTACTCATTCGGTGACCAGCAGTCGAGACTCCGCTCCACCACGTTCGACACGTAGCTGTTGGCGTCAAGGACGCGGAACCGGACGTACTTGGTGTAGTACGTTCCGTATGTATAGAACCCCCACCCGCAATAACCGCTATTCGAGGTAGTACCGTTGTGCCAGTAGGAACTCGTCGAACCGCCACCGTAGTCATCCACTACCTGCCACTGGTATGTGTAGGGTGCGACGCCGTTGCTTGCGCTGCCGGAGCAATCGTAAGTGCTGGTTTGATTGTCTCTCCAACAGCCCATTGTCACCGTTGGCGGATAGATGTTGAGTGCGGTGACGGTGTTGCCCATTCCCAAATCGCCCTCCTCGTCGGCAAGAGGCCCTCCGCAGGCGCTCAGTAAGGCTGCTGCCGAGACAATCGCTGCGCTGAGTTGAAGGTGTTTAACTGTCGCCTGAACTGCCATGTGGAACTCCTTTGAGGTGGGATGGCAAGGCACTTTGGTTTTAGTTGATTTGCAGAAGAGGCTGGCCTGTCCGGGCGACGAGTGTTCTGAACTGGTCACATGCAGTGAATGCCCCGGGAGCAGTCAGCCTCGCGGACTCGCCACCGCAGATCTCCGCTTCTCACACGAGCAACTCGTCGAGCCGCGGCTTAGGTTCGGTCAGTAATTACTTGTCCGAACAGGCGAATAGACAGGCAACCGGGCGTGTTGGCCGGATTTGGACGCGGAAAAGGCCGTAGCGAAGCGCTACCAGGCACTCCGAGACGGCATGGATGAGCGGGTGACGCGCCGCTGGGCAGGCGCCGAGGCACTCGCGCGCTGGGGCGAGGCGGCGTCACTGCGGTCGCACGGGCGACGGGCTGTCGCGCATGACGGTGCGCGCGGGGCGCGACGAGGCGATCGGGAAGAGGCCGTCAGGAGCGCGGGTGCGGCGCAAGGGCGCGGGCCGGCTCCCAGTGGAAGTAGCCCAGCCGGGGTTGACGCAAGCCCTGGGGATCCCCGGAGTCGCCAGCTGCGCTGGACATGCAAGAGCGCGAGGGAGCTGGCCGCGGAACTGGAGAAACAGGGCCATGAAGTGAGCCCGCAGAAGGCGCGCGATTGAGGATCGGGCTACAGGGGGACAAGCAACTCGCAGTCGAGAGACAATCGCAACCGAACTCCGACGTGGGGCCTGTCAGACGTGCCTGATGAAGTGTCGACTGTCAGACTGGGGGCTCGGAGTCAACGAATTGTCATGCCATGCGATCTTGACGAAAGGCGTCAGGCTGGTCGACTGTGATTGTGGTTCATCAGGTCATTCAGTGATGGGTGACGCAGAAAAGCATGATGCGCACGAGGTCGCGAGTCAAATGGGGTACGCCGTCTGCGAATCGGAGGATGTTCAATGAGGAGTATGTGTCCATTTCGGCTGGGATTTCTGTTGGCGGTTGCTCTTGGTGTGTCAGGATGCGGCGACTCTTTTGGTGAAGATTCAACGTCAATAGACATCAACCCTTCGTCGCTGGCTGAAGCGCAGTTGTCCCTCCAGCGCATCGACCAGTTGTACGAGTCCAATCCGGTGGCCGCATTGGATGCCAGGCAGAGGCTGGGTCCAAAGCTCGATGAAATCAACCACTTGGTTGCTCGTGTAGAAGTGGCGCCTGAACATTTTGTTGAATTCTATGAACTGGGGGCCGGCGGCCTGCTTGTCATGGAGCGCGGGCCCGTTGAAAATGGACATGTCTTGCGTGACGAGGATGTTGCAGGTCGCCCCGCCGTCGAACTCTATCGCCGGCTTACGGGAGGCGCGACACCGCCAGACGCATTGGTCAGGGCCGCATCGCCCAGTGAGGCCCCTGCTGGATCCCATGTTTCTGCGCGAGATGAGGCTGTTGCCAAACTGGAATCTTCAGAGGGATTTGCCCCGGATGTCACCCAGTCATGGACGGGTGCCGATGGCCAACTCTGGAGAGATACCGCCTGCTTCAAAGCCGGGGAGTTCTTCGGCTGCCACCCCAATATAACCGGCCATGGATGGGCGCATTCGCCTGCCAAGACGTCGTTTGTCAGGCTCGGACCCTACAGGGGAAGTGTGAGGCTGCAGGCCTCTTATGATGGTGCTCCATGGGGATCTTGGGTCTTTTTTGCAGGAGAGTCGGTGCAGTACTGGCAGCACAGCGCTAGTTATTGGGCTTGCCCTTGGTGGCAGGCCTGCGGCGTGCAGGAGTACTACATTCGCGAGCATCGATGGGATGTCTTGGATGCGGACGGCGACGGATATCACTTCACTCATGCGTTCAGGAACAATTGCACTTGGATTTCATGTGACAGCGCGCCCTGACGTCCGCAGAGACTGGTTCAATTGGCACTGCTGCGTCAGGGGTCCGAGGAATGGATAAGGAGACCGGACAGGCGACGTGAGGCGCGGAGGTGGTTGGTGCGGTGGCAGGTGGGGCCGCGAGGCAACCCGGTGGCAATCCCTCGCGCCATCACGAGCCGTGCGGTGATGAAGCCGTCGTGGAAGCGGCGCTCAGGCCGGGTGTGACTGCGCGTGGGCTTCAGCCGCCCCTCGGGCCAAGGGGGAACGCCGCGTGCGTTCCTCAACGAGGAAGGCGTAGCAATACAGCGCGACGGAGACACGGTGAAGCCAGCCGGGAACGGACTGTCTCACTCACATTGGTCGAGAGGGCGTCCTCCTCAAGGGTCTCTATCACCCGGCTCTGGGGGATGCTCGCCGCGTGCATGGACTCCGGGGGCCGTCCGGTGGAGGCTCGGGGATGCACGCTCGGTTTCCGGCAAGGCCTTCATGAACGCCACCTCCCGCCGCCGCTTCCTCCTCCAGTCAGGCCTGCTCGTGGCCGCCTCGGCCGTGGGGTGCCGACGTTCGGATGCTCCCGCGGTCATCCTGAAGTCGCAGCGCAACGTGGTGCAGACGCTTGAGGGCATCCCCGCGACGGATGGGGCAGGGGTCCAGTTGACGCGGGTCATCGGGCAGCCCGCGCTGCGGAACCTCGACCCGTTCCTCATGCTCGACCGGTTCCACTCCGATGACCCCGGGGCCTACATCAACGGCTTCCCGAATCACCCTCACCGGGGCTTCGAGACAGTCACCGTCATGCTCGACGGGCGGATGCGCCACCGGGACAGCCGTGGCAACAGCGGGCTCATCGCCGGAGGGGGCTCGCAGTGGATGACCGCGGGCCGTGGCCTCATCCACTCGGAGATGCCGGAGCAGGTGCAGGGGCTGATGTCCGGCTTCCAGCTCTGGCTCAACCTCCCCGCGAAGGAGAAGATGTGCCCGCCCGCCTACCAGGACCACACGCCAGCGCAGCTCGCGGAGGAGCGCCTGTCGCCCTCGGGGAGCCGCGCGCGTGTCATCGCGGGCCACATGAACGGCCTCCAGGGTCCCGTGCGTGAGCGCCCCACGCAGCCGCTCCTGCTGACCCTGGCGCTCGAGGACGACCGTCCATTCGAGCTCGACACACCGGCGGAGCACACCGCCTTCGCCTTCGTGTCCGCGGGCGAGGTGGACGTGGGCCCCGAAGACACGTCGAAGCCCGTACGCGAGGGCTCGCTGGCGGTGCTCGGTCCGGGGAGCCGGCTACGCGTGCGCGCGAGGAATCGCCGGAGTGAGCTGCTCATCGCCGCCGCACGCCCTCTGCGTGAGCCCATCGTCCAGTACGGCCCGTTCGTCATGAACACCCGCGAGGAGATCCGCCAGGCCTTCGAGGACTACCGCGCGGGCATGCTCGACCGGGGGTAAGGCCCGTCAACTCACGGTCGGTCGGCCACAGAACTCCAGCACCTCCGCGAAGGGCCAGCCCTCCAGCGCGCCGAACAACTTGTGGCCGCTGAGCTTCGCCCGCGTGAGGGCGGGACTGCTCAACCCACAGAGGAACCTCGCGGCCTGCCTCGGGTGCCCGAGCGCCTCGGGATGCTTCGCGGCCAGGGCTCGGAAGCCCGCCACGTCGAGGCCCGCGGGCAGTGCCGGCTTCCGGCGCACCGCGGGAAGCACCTGGGCCTCCCCGGTCCGGCAGAAGGTGCAATGCCCACACGGCTGCTCCCTCCGCTGTCCGAAGTGGGCGACCAACGCATTGCTCTGGCACCCCGCGTGGGTGACGAGCTTCAGCACGTCCCGGACACGCGTGACCTCCTGGGCTTCGCGCTGCTGGAAGCGCTGATGGAGGAGCGCGGTGAGCGCCGCGGCGTCCTCCTGGGAGCGCAGCCGCGTGAAGCGCTGACGCGGCTCGGCGACCTGGAGCAACACGAGTCCTTGCTCCTCGAGATACTCGATGGCCCGGACCACCCGCTCGCGGGGCTGTCGTAGCGAGCTCGCCACCTCGGCCGGATCCAGCGAATACCAGGTGCGCCCCTTCTTCGCCTGGGCAAACACGTCGCGCAGGAACTGCACCCGTTCTCCCTGGAAGCGCCCCACGAGCGCATCGAGGGACACGAGCGGCTGCACCTTGTAACCCGCGTAGTACGGCGTGCCCTGCCTCAACACGCCTTCGAGCTCCAGGTACGTCAGCGCCGTGCGCAGCACGAGCGGCCGCACGTCATGTCGGCTGGACAATGCGAACATGTCGACGCTCAGCTCTGGCCCCAGGCTGAGCAACTCCGTCACCAGGCCTTGAATCGCTTCCCGCGTGGGCGTGTCCCCAAGCGCGAAGTTCTCCAGGCTGGGGACGTCATCCGGACACGCGAACAGCTCCACCACCGACGGCGCGCCATCGCGCCCGGCGCGGCCAATTTCCTGGCTGTAGCTCTCCAGGCCCTTGGGCAGGTTGTAGTGATACACGGCCCGCACGTCCGCTTTGTCGATGCCCATCCCGAACGCGATGGTGGCCACGACGATTCCATTCGAGGAGGCCATCCAGGCTTCCTGCACCCGCTCACGGACCTCCGACTCCAGGCCCGCGTGGTAGGCGCTGGCGGGGAGACCTTCGGCGGAGAGGAACGCGGCCACGCGCTCGGCGGTCTTCTGCAGCGTGACGTAGACGATGGTGGGGCCGGGCGCTCGGGAACCGAGCCGTTCGAGGAGCAGTGCGTCGCGGACCTCGGCGTGCACCGGGGTGGTCTCCAGCGTGAGGTTCTGCCGGTAGAAGCCCGTGACGACCGCGTTCTCCTCGGGGATGCCGAAGCCCTGGCAGATGTCCCGCACGACGGAGGGCGTCGCCGTGGCGGTGAGCGCGAGGACTCGCTCGGACGACAGCTCCCTCGCGGCCTTCGCCAGCTTCAGATAGTCCGGCCGGAAGTTGTGGCCCCACTCCGAGACACAGTGCGCCTCATCCACCGCGAACAGGGAGATGCGCAGCTCACGGAGCAGGGCGGTGAAGCGCTCGTTGTTGAAGCGCTCGGGCGCCACGTACAACAGCTTGAGCGAACCCTCACGCAGCGCCTGCGTGACTTCCCGTGAGTCCTCCACCGACAGCGAGGCGTCCATCCGTGCGGCGCGGATGCCCTGCCGAGCCAGGGCGTCAATCTGGTCCTTCATCAGCGCAATCAGCGGTGAGACCACCACCGTGATGCCCTCCAGCAGCAACGCCGGAAGCTGATAACAGAGCGACTTGCCGCCACCCGTGGGGAACACCGCGAGCGCCGCGGCGTTCGGACCGAGCAGGGCCTCAAGGACTTCTCTCTGGCCAGGACGAAAGTCCGTCAGTCCGAATCGCTCGCGCAGCACGGTGTCGAGTGAGCCGCGCCGCGCGTCATCTGCCTTGTGCATGAAGCTCCTCCTGCCCAACGACTTGGTCTCCGCTCACCGGGGGAAGAGCGTAGCCACGAAGTCCAAGAAGACGCGAACCCGTGAGGGAAGGTGCTTGCCGCGCGGGTACAAAGCATGGATGGGGCGGGGCGCACCCGCCTGTTCTTCCAGAACGGGCACGAGCGCTCCAGATTCCAATTCGCGGGTCACCATGAAGTCGAAGAGCTGGGCGATGCCGAGGCCCAGCACGGTCGCCTCACGCAAGGTGGCACCGTGGTTCGTGTGGAACGTGCCTCGGGGCTCGGCGCTCAGCGGGTTGCTCCCGTCATGCAGCAGCCAGGAGGCAGGCGCGCTCTCTCGGAGAAAACCCAGGCAGTTGTGCCGGAGCAGGTCCGCCACCGTCTCTGGCCGGCCGTGGCGCCGCAGGTATGCGGGGGCGGCGCAGGCGAGTAGCCGTGTGGTTCCCAGCTTCCGGGCCACCAGCCGCGAGTCCTCCAGGATTCCAAGTCTCAGGAGCACGTCGGCGCCTTCGGTGATGGGGTCCACCACCTCGTCCCGGAGTGTCAGGCGCAGCTCGACGCCAGGGTACGCCGTGAGGAAGCGAGGCAGCGCCGGCATGAGCACCAACTGACCGATGACTTGTGGCGCGTCCACCCGGAGCACGCCCACGGGCCTGTGCCGGGAACGGGAGAGCGACTCCTTCGCATCCTCCAGTTCCTTGAGGATGCGCTGGCAGCGGGCGTAGAACGCACGGCCGTCCTCGGTGAGTTGCATGGCACGGGTTGTCCGCTGGAAGAGCACGACGCCCAGTTCCTCCTCCAGGCGGGCAATGCGCCGGCTCACGGCCGAAGCGGTGAGCTGGAGCTTTCGTGCCGCACGGGTGAAGTCACCGTGCTCGGCGGCGCGAACGAAGGCTTCGATGTTCGAGAGCGAGGGCATTGATGCGTGGTCCGCACAGATGATGTTCACGGACCTTGGTCGCATTCCACGGGAACTGGCGGCAGAACCCTTCCGGACGCGTGACGGAGAGGTTCGATGATGGACGCTGTGGGACGCACCGGGGACATCCTCGTGGTGGGCGGCTACGGGCAGGTGGGGCAGGAGGTCGTTCGCATCCTGGCTCCCGCCTTCCCGGGTCGCGTGGTGGTGGCAGGCCGCAGCAGAGCCAAGGCGGAGTCGCTCGCGCGGCGCACGGGGGAGGGGACACGGGCGCGGGCGCTTGACGTCACCGCGCCCGAGGCCGTGGCGCACCTGGACGGTGTTGCGCTCGTGGTGATGTGCCTGGACCAACAAGCCTTGTCGTTCGTCGAGCACTGCCTGCGCTCAGGCCTCGACTACGTGGATGTGACGGCGTCGGAGGCGTCTTTGTCCGCCTTCGAGGGACTGGCGCCCGTCGCGGCCCAGACGGGAAGCACCGCCGTGCTCAGCGTGGGCGTAGCTCCGGGGCTCACGCAGGTCCTGGCGGCGCGGGCAACGTCTCAGCTCGACACGGTGGAGCAAGTGGACCTCTTCGTGTTGCTGGGTGGCGGCGACATTCACGGCGCGGCGGCCATCGGATGGACGCTGGAGAACCTCTCCGCGCCGTTTGACGTCTACCGACAGGGACAACTCCACCGTGTCCACGGGTTCCACGAAGCCACCTGGGTCCACTTCCCAGGAGAATCGAGGCCGCGCCGGGCGTGGCGGTTCAACTTCCCGGACCAACGAACCGTTGCACGCACGTTGTCCGTTCCCACTGTGTCGACATGGCTGTGCTTCGACCCGCCTGGGTTGAGCCGTCTGGCCGCGCTCGCCGTCCGGCTGGGGATGGGCCGGCTGTTGCGATGGCCACCACTTCGACGTGCCGCGACCTGGCTGGCCCTGCGGGTCCACGCGGGCTCGGATGTGTGTTCGGTACTGGCGAAGGCGAGGGGGCACTCCGCGGGCATACCCGCGACGCGGGTCGCGACTCTGCAAGGCCGACGAGAGGCGATGCTGACGGGGCGGGTCGCGGCGGAGGTGGCTCGCGAGTTGCTCGCCGGTCACGGTCCTGGCCGTGGCGTTCTTCATCTGGAGCAGTTCGTGGACGCTGCTCCCTTCCTGCGACGCATCGCCGCCGCCGTCCCAGACGCGCGGTATCTGGCTCACGACGAGGCGTGACGCTGAATGGGCCACCATCGCTCATGCGGTATCGCCGGCTCGGGGTAGGCTGCCGCGCAATGACCTACCAACGCAACCCCGTGAAGGCGCCCCGTGTGTCGGGCCTGGCGCTCAAGGCTTTCGTGAACGCGCTCGAGAGCGGCGTCGGGTCGGTGATGCTGGACAAGCTGACGCGGGACAGCGGCATCGAGCGCTGGCGTGAGCTCCCGGCGGGGGATGCGTCGCCGCTCCAGTTCCCGTTGCCCCAGGGTACCGCCGCCACGGCGTCGCAGACGCCCACGGAGCAGGCCGCGCGCGCCATCGCCGCGTCCGCCAGCCCATCGGAGCGTGAGAGCGTCGCGTCCTATGTCCGCGCCTACCGCGAGGGCGCCACGGACCCGGTGGCGGTGGTGCAGCGCATTCATGAGTCCATCGCCCGCATGGACAGTGGGAAGCAGCGCCTGGGCTTGTTCATCGCCCGCAAGCCGGACGAGGCGCACCGGGCCGCGGAGGCGTCCACTGAGCGGCTGCGCGCGGGCCGCCCGCTGAGCGTGCTCGACGGGATTCCCGTCGTGCTGAAGGACGAGGTCGACCTGGCTGGGTTCCCCACCACGCTGGGCACGCGGTTCCGCACGCAGGTGGCCGCCGCGGACTCGACGGTGGCGGCCCGGCTCAAGGCCGCGGGCGCCATCATCCTCGGCAAGGCCAACATGAATGAGATTGGCATCAACCCCATCGGGTTGAATCCCCACCACGGCGCCGCTCGCAATCCCTGGGACACGGGCCGCATCACCGGTGGCAGCTCCAGCGCCTCCGCGGCCGCCGTGGCCGCCGGCCTGTGCCCCTTGAGCATCGGGGCCGACGGCGGTGGCTCCATCCGCATCCCCGCGGCCCTGTGCGGCATCGTGGGCCTCAAGGCGACGTGGGGCCGCATCCCGGAGACGGGCGTGCCGCCGCTGTGCTGGAACGTGGGCCACGTGGGGCCCTTGGGGCTCACCGTGGACGACGTCGCCGCCGCCTACGCGCTGCTCGCGGGGCCGGATGGGCACGACCTCGTCTCCCAGGGGCAGTCGCCGCATCACCTGTCTGGCTACGAGGATGAAGGCCTGAGCGGCGTGCGGCTGGGCATCTGCTGGGACTACTTCGAGGACGCCGACGCGGACGTCGTCGCCCGCTGCAAGGAAGCCGTGGCCGCGCTGTCGGCCGCGGGCGCGCGTGTGGTGGAGATTCCGCCTCCCGACCTCAACACCGTCCTGTGGACGCACAGCTGCATCATCCTGAGCGAGATGTCGGAGGCGATGCTTCCCCACGTGAAGGCGCATCCGTCGGAGTTCGGGCTCGACACGCGCACCAACCTGGCCATTGGCCGGCACTTCCGGGCCACGGACCTGGTGCACGCCCTGCGGCACCGGCATCGCATGACGCGTGAGCTGCTCGCGCAGATGGCGGGCGTGGACGTCCTCGTCACGCCCACGACGGCCACCACGGCGCCCCTCATCCCCGAAGCGGCGCTTCCGGATGGCGAGTCGAACCTGCCTGTCGTCGATGCCCTGATGCGCTTCGTGCGCCTGGCCAACCTGACGGGCTTCCCTTCGCTGTCGGTGCCAGCCGGCTTCGACGAAGAGGGGCTCCCGGTGGGGGTCCAGCTCACAGGCCGCCCCTACGAGGAGCACCTCCTGCTGCGGCTGGGCCGCGTGGTGGAGCAGGCCTCGGAGTACCGCGTGCCGCCTGTTCATCTGCGCGCACTTCGCTGACCCTCCCTGCGGATTGAAGGGCTGAAAAACAGGAAAAACATGCAAGTGTGGCGTCGCGTGCTCGCGGGGCCACCCACGGGCCACGCACTCGACACAGCCCGCGTCACTCCGGGCGCCGCTCCCTGGCGTCCTCGCGCGGGCGGGAGGAAGGGCTTCGTGCAACCAAGTGACTTCGCCGGTTCGCTGTTTCGTCGTCTCACCGCTCCGGCCGCGCTGATGCTCGCGGCGGCTCTTGCGACTGCCTGTGGTCCCTCGGAGCCGCCCGCCCCGGCGGAGCCCGAGGCGCTCGGCATTCGCGCCGACGCGCTGACCGAGCTCGTCTCCAATGGCACCTTCAGCGGCGGCACCGTATCGCCCTGGTGGAGTGGCCCCAACACGCAGTCCCGCGTGGAGAGCGCCCGGCTTCGGGTGGACGTGGGAGGAGGGACGGCCAACCCCTGGGACGCGCTGATTGGCCAGGACGACATTCCGCTCGTGAATGGCCGGGCGTACACGCTGTCCTTCACCGCTTCCGCTTCGGTGAGCACGACGGTCCGCGTGACGGTGCAGTTGGAGAGCCCGCCGTACACCGCGCCGCTGGACCGGCAGATAACGTTGGACGGCACGGCACGGCGCTTCACGTTCCCCTTCACGTCGACGCTGGCCATGCAGGCGGGGCAGGTCACCTTCCAGATGGGAGGCCGCGCGACAGGGTTCAGCGCGTACATCGATGACATCTCTCTCACCACGGAGGACGGCGGCGGTGGCGGCGGACCGCTGGGGATGACGAGCGGCTTCTACATCGACCCGAACTCCAACCCGGCCAACTGGGTCCGGGCCAACAGCGGGGACTCGCGCGCGGCGCGCATCCAGTCCTCCATCGCGAACAACCTGGCCGCGCGCTGGTTCGCCGCGTGGAGTGGAGACATCACCACGGCGGTGTCCAGCTTCGTCGCGGCAGCGGACGCGGCGGACAAGCTGCCGGTGCTGGTGGCCTACAACATCCCGGGCCGTGACTGCGGCAGCCACTCGGGCGGAGGCGCGGGGTCGCCGGAGGCGTACCGGACGTGGATTTCGTCCTTCGCCGCCGCCATCGGCAACCGTCCCGCTGTCGTCATCATCGAGCCGGACGCCGTCGCCCAGCTCGACTGCCTGGCGAACGACGCCGAGCGGCAGACGCGCATCAGCCTGATTCGCTACGCCACCGAGCAGTTCAGGGACCGCGCGCCGAACACGTGGGCCTACCTGGACGCGGGCAACGCCCTGTGGATCAACGCGGACACCATGGCCCAGCGGCTGGAGAACATGGGCGTGCGCAACGTGCGGGGCTTCGCGCTCAACGTGTCGAACTTCTACACCACCGCGCAGTCGGCCGCGTACGCGGGCTCCGTCAACAGCTCGCTGAGCAGCCGGTACGGCTACACCAGGCCCTTCGTGGTGGACACCAGCCGCAACGGCAATGGCTCCAACGGGGAGTGGTGCAACCCCGCCGGCCGGATGATTGGCCCGACGAACCAGGTGGGCGTGGGCGGCGCGGAGCTGGTCCTGTGGATCAAGGTCCCCGGCGACTCCGACGGCCAGTGTGGCGTCGCGCCCAACACGCCCGCCGGCACCTTCATGCCGGACGTGGCCCTCCGGATGATTGACGGACTCTGAAGCAGCGCGCGGGGGCGCCGCACGGACGTCAGTGCGGCGCCGCCACCTCGGTGGCGGACACCGTCGTGGTTCGCGACACCTTGGGGAAGAACAGCCCCGCGGTGAAGGCGGCCACGGTGAAGGCGCAGATGAGCCAGAAGTTGATGCTCAGCCCCGCGCCCAGCGCGCCGCTCAGCGTCGCCAGCAGCTCCGCGGGCAGGTCCTTGCCATGGTCGGGGCTCATCAAGGCGTTGGCGGCCGAAATCGGCACCGTCGGGTCCTTGAGGAGCTGCGACACCATGACGCCGCCCATCAGCCCCACGCCGATGGCGCCGCCGATGGTGCGGAAGAACATGTTGCTGGCGGTGGCCACGCCGCGCAGCTCCCAGCCCACGCTGGTCTGCACGGCGATGAGCAGCGCGGTGGACGCGAAGCCCATGCCGATGCCGAACAGGCCCATGGCCACCTCCGGCACCAGCTTGGGGGCCTGGGGCCCCAGGAGCAGCGCCATCAGCGACGTGCCCACCACCGTCAGCCCCAGCCCGCCCACGATGAGCGGGCGGAAGCCCGTCTTGAGCAGCAGCTTCCCGGCCACGAGCGCCGCCAGCGGCCAGCCGACAATCATCGGCGTAATCATCCCGCCGGCCTCGGTGGGCGTTCCCCCCAGGACGCCCTGGACGAAGAGCGGAACGTAGGTGGTGGCCCCGAACATCGCCGCGGAGAAGAGCGCTCCCGCGATGGAGGAGATGACGATGGCCGGCACCTTGAAGATGGACATGGGGATGATGGGCTCGGCCGCCTTGCGCTCCACGGCGACGAAGGCCGCGAGCAGCACCGCCGCCACGGGCAGCCCCCACAGATTCACACCCACGCCCTGCACGCCGACGAGCAGCGCCACCACCCAGCCGGTGAGCAGCGCGGCGCCCGCGTAGTCCAGCTTCTGGGGCTTGAGCTCCACGCGCTCGTGGAAGTAGCTCAGCAGCAGGACGACGCAGCCCAGGCCCACCGGGACATTGATGAAGAAGACCCAGTGCCAGGTGAGGTACTTCACGATGAAGCCACCGGTGATGGGGCCAATCAGGCCGGCGATGCCCCACACCGCGCTGAACGCGCCCTGGACCTTCGCGCGCTCCTCCAGCGTGTAGAGGTCCCCGATGACGGTGAGCGCCACCGGCTGCATGGCGCCCGCGCCCAGGCCCTGGAGCGTCCGGAAGCCAATCAGCATGGCCATGGACGTGGACAGGCCACTGGCGATCGAGCCCACGAGGAACAGCACGATGCCGAACAAGAGCACGGGCTTGCGGCCGTAGAGGTCCGCCAGCTTCCCGTAGATGGGCACGGTGATGGTGGACGACAGCATGTACGCGGTGAAGACCCACGCGTAGTGCTGGATGCCACCCAGCTCGCCCACCACCGTGGGCATGGCCGTGGAAACGACAGTGGCTTCCAAGGCGGCCATGAAGAGACTCAAGGCCAGGGCCAAGGTGGTGAGGGGACGATGAGTGGTTCGCATGAAGGCGCCAGCGCGGGAGAGGCCCTCCTTAACGGCTGCGGGCGGGGGTCGCCAGCAACAAGCGGCCTCGCGCCCTGGGTGGCCACTCCGCGTGCGGGCGCACACGGACTCGGAAACGAACGAAGGGCCAGCCCCCACCTGCGTGGGAACTGGCCCTGGGGGCTTCGAGCCGATTCGGGCTTACAGGCCGCGCATCAGCTGGGCCTGGGCGAAGGCCGCCATCTGCTGGGCGTTGAAGCGGCCCTCGGCGATGTCGCCCACCGTCTTCGCGCCGGTGCGGACCGTCTCCACCATGTCCGCCAGCTTGCCCACGGTGCCGGCCTTGCCGAACATGGAGGCCACGCCGCCCAGCGGGCCGCCAGCGACCATGGCCAGGCCGTTGTCGATGAACTTGTCGACGAAGGGCTTGGCGAGCTGGCCGATGCCGAAGGGCAGCTTGTCCAGCAGGCCGCCAATCATGCCCTTGAGCGGGCCGGTGATGGCGCTCATCGCCTTGTCGACCAGGCCGGACACCTGACTCAGCGCGCTGCCAATCTTGCCCGCGATGCCGCCGATGCTGTTCGCCAGGCCGCCTACCGCCTTGCCGATGCCGCCCAGCGCCTTGCCAATACCGCCCAGCGCGCCCGCGATACCGCCCGCGGCCTTGCTCGCCGCGCTGGCCGCACCCGCGGCGGCGCTCCGACCAGCACTGCTCGCGCCATTCGAGCCACGGCCACCGTTCGAACCACCTGCGCCGCCAACGGACATGGGGAAACCTCTATGAAAGGGGGTGAATGTACGGATTGTCGGGGAGCGTGGGGGAAAGTTGCTTCAAATCCACCTAGACGCGATCAGGCCCGCCCTTGGGTACGTGCTGGCGGAGCTTCTGGCTGGTCTCCTCGTCCACCTTCACGGGCTCCTGGCCCTCATCCCCACGCAGGGACGGCTTGTTCGCGTCATCCTGCTTCCCTTCAAAGCCACTGTAATAGGACTTGGGCGGTCCAATGCCCAGCTCGCCATTGGCGGCGGCGATGAAGAAGTTGGCGACGTCCTGGGTGGACGGCGGATTGTAGCCGGCGGCGCGCAGCTCCTCGTCCGGGGCGACGATGAGCGTCGGCTCCTTGTCCGGGTGCTGGGCGTAGTCGAGGACCAGCTCGACGTAGGCCTCCAGCTCCATGTCCAGGGACTTCGCGATGCGCTGGGTGTCTGGGTCCGCGAGCAGCTCGGCGCGGACATTCTCCACGGGGCGCTTCAGGCGGGGTTTCTGTTCG
This sequence comes from Myxococcus sp. SDU36, assembly GCF_030168875.1. NCBI lineage: Bacteria > Pseudomonadati > Myxococcota > Myxococcia > Myxococcales > Myxococcaceae > Myxococcus > Myxococcus sp. SDU36. The sequence continues at coordinate 3,495,186 of NZ_CP077414.1, read as the reverse complement.
GACATCTCGGGGACTCCCGGAGGGCATAGAAAAAACGACGCTTCATGCAGGTTAGCGTCCCCTGCGACGGGGGGCCACCTTGGACGCCCGGCCCGGGCCTGGGGCCGAGGTGAGGCGCACCGGCCGTCCCTAGCGTTGGAGTTGAACCGCCGTTCAAGGGACCCCAAACCATGGCCAACGTCTGCGACCTCTGCCACCAGCGCCCGGCGACCACCCGAGTCACTCGCGTCATGGGGAACCGGCGGACCACCGAGTCCCTGTGTGACATCTGCAGCAGCCAGCGCTCGCGCTTCGGGCGCATGGGCCTGGGCACGTCGCTCTTCGACCAGTTCTTCAGTGACTTCGGAGACGAGGACTTCGGGGGGCTGTCGCGTTCACTCCAGCAGCCGGTGGAGCGCTACGACATCACCGAGGCCTTCTCCGATGAGACGCGGCGCGTGCTGGAGGCGGCCTTCGAGGCGGCGCGGAGCGCGGGCGCGGCCTCCATCGACACGGAGCACTTGCTGGTGGCGCTCGCGAAGGACCCGCTGGGACGGGCGGCGCTCAGCCGCATGAAGCTGGACCCGGCCCGCGTCGCCGAGCGCGCCGAGTCCGAGCTGCGCCGTGGGAAGCGCCCCATGGAGCGTCCAGAGCTGTCGCCGCACGCCAAGCGCGCCCTGGAGCTCGCGTACCAGGAGGCCTTCGAGCTGGGGCATTCCTACGTGGGCCCCGAGCACGTGCTGCTGGGCCTGCTCCAGGAGGGGGAAGGCCTGGCGTCGGAGATTCTGCGCGAGCAAGGAGCCCAGCATGGCAAGGCACGCGCATCCGTCGCGGAGTCGCTGGCGCCTTCCTCCGAGGCGCGCCGGTCGCCCACGCCCACGCTGGATGAGTACTGCCGCGACCTGACGAGCCTGGCCTCGGAAGGGAAGCTGGACCCGGTGGTGGGGCGGGCCAACGAAATCGAGACCACGCTCGAAATCCTCTCGCGCCGCACGAAGAACAACCCGGTGCTCATCGGTGAGCCGGGCGTGGGCAAGACGGCCATCGTGGAGGGCATTGCCCAGCGCATCATCTCCGCGGCCGTCCCCGACACGCTGCGCGACAAGCGCGTGCTGCAACTGGATTTGTCCGGCCTGCTCGCGGGCAGCAAGTACCGCGGCGAGTTCGAGGAGCGGTTGAAGAAGGTCATGGACGAGGTGAAGGCGCACAGCGAGGACATCGTCCTCTTCATCGACGAGATTCACACCCTCGTCGGAGCGGGCGCGGCGGAGGGCGCCATGGACGCGGGCAACATGCTCAAGCCCTCCCTGGCGCGCGGCGAGCTGCACGTCATCGGCGCGACGACGCTGGACGAGTACCGCAAGCGCATCGAGAAGGACGCCGCGCTCGAACGCCGCTTCCAGCCCGTGGTCGTCCCGGAGCCGACGGCCGAGCAGGCCATCGAGATTCTGCGAGGCCTCAAGGACCGCTACGAGTCCCATCACCGCGTGCGCATCGCGGACGAGGCGCTGGTGGCGGCGGTGGAGCTGTCGGACCGCTACGTCACCGGGCGCTTCCTGCCGGACAAGGCCATTGATTTGGTGGACCAGGCGGCGGCCCGGGTGCGCTTGCGGCTCACGCTGCCCCCGGAGCGCCTGGTGAACGCCGAGCATGAGGTGGTGAAGGTGAAGCGCTCGCTCGACGAGGCGCGCGGCCGGAAGGCGGGGCCGCGCATCCAGGAGCTGGAGTCGAAGCTGAACGCCGCCGAGCGCGAGGTCCAGAGCGCGCAGAAGGAGCGCCGCACGCAGAAGTCCGGTGAGACGCCGGAGGTCCGCGCCGAAGACGTGGCGGAGGTGCTGTCGCGCATGACGGGCATCCCCGTGACGCAGATGACGGAAGACGAGCGCAAGAAGCTGCTGGAGCTGGAGTCGCGGCTGCACGAGCGCGTCATCGGTCAGGAGGAGGCCATCCGCGTGCTGTCGCAGGCCATCCGGCGGGCGAGGGCGGGGCTGAAGGACGAGTCGCGTCCCATCGGCTCCTTCCTCTTCCTGGGCCCCACGGGCGTGGGCAAGACGGAGCTGGCGAAGACGCTGGCGGAGCTGCTCTTCGGTGACGAGAAGGCGCTCATCCGCTTCGACATGAGTGAATACATGGAGAAGCACGCCGTGAGCCGGCTGGTGGGCGCGCCGCCGGGCTACGTCGGCTACGAGGAGGGCGGGCAGCTCACGGAGGCCGTGCGGCGGCGGCCCTACAGCGTGCTCCTCTTCGACGAGGTGGAGAAGGCCCACCCCGACGTGTTCCACATGCTGCTCCAGGTGCTGGATGACGGGCGGCTCACGGATGCGCAGGGCACGGTGGTGAACTTCAAGAACACCGTCATCATCGGCACCAGCAACCTGGGCTCGCACCTCATCCAGGAATCCACCGGGCGCAAGGAGCCGCAGGAGCGCATGCGGGAGCGCGTCATGGGCGTGCTCAAGGGGCACTTCCCGCCCGAGTTCCTCAACCGCATCGACGAGACGGTGGTCTTCGAGCCGCTCAACCGCGCGCAGCTGCGCGCCATCGTGGACCTGATGCTGGAGAAGACGCGCCGCCTGCTGCACGGCCAGGGCATCGCGCTGGAGGTGGCGCCCTCGGCGCTGGAGGCGCTGGTGGACAAGGGGTGGGATCCAACCTTCGGCGCGCGTCCGCTGCGGCGTGAAATCCAGCGCGCCATCGAGGCGCCGCTCGCGGAGAAGCTCATCTCGGGCGACATCCATGAGAACAGCCGCGTGAGAGCGGATTTCAAGGATGGAAAATTCCGGTTCGACGAGGTGGAGGCCGCGGAGACGGAAGGCGAGCAGGCTGAGGCGGGCGCCGTTCACTGAACCGTCACGTGTGGGGTCATCCTGGCCCCCGAACATTCGCCTTGTAGTTGGTACGGACATGCCGGAGCCTTGGCGTGATGCAGCCATCTCTTCCGGTCATGGCCTCGCTCTGCGTCCTCCTGCTGGCGGGAGGCTGTAAGCGGGAGCCCGATGCCGCGGCGGCGCAGGTTCCCGCGCTGCCCGAGGTTGCCCCCAACGCGCTGCGCCCCGTGGAGGCCTTCGCGGCCATCCCGGACCGGAGGGAGCGCTCTCGCGCGCTCTTCCTGGAGGCCAGTCGCGTCTTCTTCCATCCGCGGTGCGCGAACTGTCACCCGGCGGGGGACAGCCCGCTGCAAGGCGACGATGGCCAGCTCCATGACCCGCCCGTGGTGCGCGGCCCCGCGGACCAGGGCGTGGTGGGCATGGAGTGCACCAGCTGCCACCAGGACAAGAACCAGGACCTGGCCCGCGTGCCCGGCGCCCCGAAGTGGCATGTCGCCCCCATTGAAATGGCGTGGGTGGGGAGGAGCCCTCGCGAGGTGTGCGAGCAGCTCAAGGACCCGAAGCGCAACGGCGGCAAGACGCCCGAGCAGATGATTGAACACAACGCCCACGACGCGCTGGTGGCCTGGGGATGGAACCCGGGCTCGGGGCGTGAGCCCGCTCCGGGGACGCAGGCGCAGCTCGGCGCCATCGTCGCGGCCTGGGTGGAGACGGGCTCGGAGTGCCCGAGCGAGGAGGCACGGCCGTGACGGTTCGCGTTCGCATCAACGGTGAGGAGAAGGAGCTGGACGTCGACCCGGAGATGCCGCTGCTGTGGGCGGTGCGGGACGTGCTCGGGCTCACTGGCACGAAGTACGGCTGCGGTCAGGCGCTGTGTGGCGCATGCACCGTCCACCTCGACGGCCAGCCCGTTCGCGCGTGCGTGACGCCCATCCGCCGCGCGGAGGGGCGCTCGGTGACGACCATCGAAGGGCTGTCGCCCGACGGCAACCACCCGCTGCAGAAGGCCTGGGTGGAGCTGGGCGTGCCGCAGTGTGGCTTCTGCCAGACGGGGCAGATCATGTGCGCGGCGGCGCTGCTGGCGAAGAAGCCGCAGCCGTCCGACAAGGAGATTGACCAGTCGCTCGCCGGCAACCTCTGCCGGTGTGGGACGTACACGCGAATCCGCTCGGCCGTGAAGAAGGCCGCGGGCATGTCCGAGGAGTGACGAGGCCGCCATGACGAAGCTGCTCACGTTGATTAGCCGGCGCTCGTTCCTGGAAGGCCTGAACCTGTCCGTGGGAGGGCTCGCCCTGGGCGTCTTCTCCGGCGGCCTGGCCATGGCGGCCAGTGAGGCCTCCACGGCGAAGGGCGCTCCGGGGTTGAACCCGAACGTGTTCGTCCACGTGGCGCCGGACGGAGCGGTCACCATCGTCTGTGCCCGCTCGGAGATGGGGCAGGGCATTCGCAGCTCGCTGCCGGTGCTCGTCGCGGATGAGCTGGGCGCGGACATGGCGAGGGTGACGGTGGCCCAGGCCGACGGCGACAAGGTCTACGGCGACCAGAACACGGACGGCTCCAGCAGCGTGCGGGGCGTGTACGACGACATCCGCCGGATGGGCGCCACCGCTCGGGTGATGCTGGTGGCCGCCGCCGCCCGCCGCTGGAAGGTGAAGCCGGAGGCGTGCGAGGCCCGGGACCACGCGGTGTTCCTCCGTGGCGGCACGCGCTCGCTCGGCTTCGGCGAGCTGGTGGCCGACGCGGCGAGGCTGCCCATCCCGAAGGAGAAAGACGTCAAGCTGCGGCCGAAGCGTGAGTTGCGGATGGCGGGCCGGCCCATGCCGCTGCTGGACGGCCCCGCCTATGTGACGGGCACCGCGGTGTTTGGCGCCGACATCAGTCTGCCAGGGATGCTCATCGCGGTGGTGGCGCGCCCGCCCGTCGTCGGCGGCAAGGTCGTTCGCTTCGACGCCACCCGCGCGCTCGCGGTGCCCGGGGTGAAGAAGGTCTTCGAGCTGCCCGCGCCGAAGCCACCCTACACGTTCCAGCTCTGGGGCGGCGTCGCGGTACTCGCGGAGAACACCTGGGCGGCGATGCGCGGGCGCGAGGCCCTGGACATCACCTGGGACGACGGGCCGAACGCCTCCTATGACTCGACGACGTACCGGGAGCAGCTGACGGCGTCGATTCGCGAACCCGGAGCGGTGGCGCGCAACGTCGGTGACATCGACGCGGCGCTCGCCTCCGCCGCCCGCGTCGTCCAGTCCGAGTACCACGTCCCCCACCAGTCCCACGTCCCCATGGAGCCTCCCGTGGCCCTGGCGCGGGTAGAGAACGGGATGTGTGAGGTGTGGGCGCCCACGCAGCATCCGCAGGCCGCGCGCGGCGTGGCGGCGGCGACGGCGGAGCTCCCGGAGGAGAAGGTCCAGGTCCACGTCACGTTCCTGGGTGGAGGCTTCGGCCGCAAATCCAAGGCGGACTTCATCGCCGAGGTGGTGTGGCTGGCGAAGGAAGCGGGCGTGCCGGTGCGCGTGCAGTGGACGCGCGAGGACGACGTCCGGCACGACTACTACCACTCCGTCAGCGCGCAGCAGCTCACCGCTGGGCTGGATGCATCTGGCAAGGTCATCGCGTGGCGGCACCGCACCGCGTTCCCGCCCATCGCGTCCACCTTCGGGCAGGCTACGCGGCCCAGCCCGTCGGACCTCCAGCAGGGCGTGCTCGACCTGGCGCTCTCCGTGCCCAACGTCCGGGCGGAGACCTGCGAGGCGCCCCCGCACGTGCGCATCGGCTGGCTCCGGTCCGTCTACAACATCTTCCACGCCTTCTCCGTGAACGCGTTCGTGGACGAGCTGGCGCACCTTCGCGGCACGGACCCGCGCGACATGCTCCTGGAGGTGCTGGGGCCGCCGCGGCAGGCGTCGCTCCAGGAGCTGGGCATCACCGCGCTGCGGAACTACGGCGCCTCCGTGGAGGACCACCCCGTGGACGCGGGGCGCTTGCGCGGTGTCATCGAGCGCGTGACGGCGATGTCTGGCTGGGACGCGCGCAAGGCGAAGGGTCGGGCGCTGGGGCTCGCCGCGCACCGCAGCTTCCTCAGCTACGTGGCCGTGGTGGCCTCGGTGGTCAAGGATGACCAGGGGCGCATCCGCGTCGACGAGGCGTGGGTGTCGGTGGATGCCGGGACGATTCTCAACCCAGAGCGCGTGCGCTCACAGATGGAGGGCTCCGTCATCTTCGGCATGAGCATCGCGCTGCACGGCGCCGTCACCATGAAGGGCGGGGTGCCGGAGCAGTCGAACTTCCACGACCTCAAGCTGGTGCGCATCGGCGAGGCGCCGCGGAAGATTCACGTCGACATCGTCCCCAGCGAGCTGCCGTCCGGCGGCATTGGCGAGCCCGGCGTGCCTCCGGTGGCGCCCGCCATCATCAACGCCATCTTCGCGCTCACGGGTACGCGTATCCGTGAGCTGCCGGTGTCCCGCACGCTGGCCGTCTGAGCATCACGTCCGGTGCCTGGGGTGTGGCTCCAGGCACCGGGACGGCGCGCCTCAGATTTCGTGCGCGGTCTGCTCGTAGACGACGACCTTGTACGACTGGGGGAAGAGGATGACGTTCAGCGTGCGCCAGTTGTCCCCGTTGGGGCCGGTGGAGAACGCGCGGAAGTACTGCTTCACCTGTACGCTCTCTGTTCCGTTGCCGTAGGTGGCGAGCACGGCCGGGTGCAGGGGCCGGAACTGCCCATACATGTGCGTCTCCAACTGCGCATAGGTCAGCACGTCCGGAGACGGGTCGTTCCGGTAGCCCCGGTACTGGCCTTGCGCCAGGACGGCCGCCGCCGCCGCGTCCAGCGTCGTCACGCCGGAGTAGGGCCACGCGAAGTCATAGGCCGTCAGGTAGGAGATGCTGTCCTCGCGCACCGTGTTGGCCGCGTCCAGCGACGCCTGGAGGCTGGCGGTGATGGGGCGCTGGAGGAGCGTGAGCGCGTGGCCCGTCGGCGCGGGCTGTGGGTTGCTCAGGCACGCGCCACCCACGCAGTCCACCTGCAGCCGGAACTGCTTGCCGGCGCCGTTGGTGAAGCCGACCACGGCCAGGTACTCGCCGCCCTGCGGCAGCGTCACCAGTCCTACCTTGCTCAGCTGCCCGTAGCCGGAGTCGTCGTCCTGAGCCAGCACGGTGCTGCCGTAGCTGCCATTCGAATCCTTGGGGCCGTACAGGAACAGGCCCGTGTCCAGGTACATGGAACTGCCCAGGTGCGTGACTTCAAGCTTGAGTTGCGAGCCCGCCTGCACCTGCACCCGGTAGCCGTAGTAACCCGGCAGGGACGACGTGCCGTCCTGCTGCGAGCCGCCCACCGCCACGGTGCCGACGTGCAGCATGCTGTCCGCGATGTCTCCGCTGGCCGGTACCGGCGGCGCGGTGATGAGGGACTGTGCGCGCTCGCTCAGCGCGTCTTCGGCACCGGCGGCGTCAGGTGCTCCACCGCAGGCACTCAGCAAGCCCAGCGGCATCATCCACAGCAGTGCGCTCTTCTGGCTCCGACGCATCGTTCCGACCTCCACTCCAGGTGTGGGGCATCCGTATGCCATGGAGCTCCGTTGAATTCATGTAAACTCCGTGTTGGTGGGTAATCTCGACCCCTGCCATTGGAACAACAACCCGCCAATCCATTGGCAGGTGTGATGACAGGTGGGCGGAGCGTCTGTATCCAGGGGACATGACGCAGAGCACGCCAGAAGGTGTGGACACGCGCGGCTTCCGGGATGCCATGGCCCAGTGGGCCACCGGCGTGGCCGTGGTCGCGATACGAGACGCCGAAGGCCTGCGGGCGACGACGGTGAGCTCCTTCAGTTCGCTGTCGCTGGAGCCGCCGCTGGTGGTGGTGGCGCTGACGGAGGCGTCCCGCACATTGAAGCGGGTGGAGGCCTCCGGCGTCTTCACGCTCAGCATCCTGTCCGCCGCACAACGTTCCATCTCCGTGCGGTGCGCGAAGGGTGAGCTCGATGCGCAGCTCTTCGACGCCGACGCCTTCGTGCGGGACAGCCTGGTGGGGCTGTCATGCCAGGTCCATGGCCTGCACCGTCACGGTGACCACACGCTGATTGTCGGCCGCGTCACACGTCTCCATGCGGGACGTCCGCGGGAGCCCCTTCTTTATTGGGAGCGGGGCTATCGAACCGTGACCTCGCTTCCGCCGTCTGATAGCGATGGCGCCTGACCTCACTCACCGAAAGGAAACGACCATGCCGTTCACGCTGCCTGAACTGCCTTACAAGAAGGACGCGCTCCAGCCGCACATGAGCGCGGAGACGCTCGAGTTCCACCACGACAAGCACCACGCCGCCTATGTGACGAACCTGAACAAGCTCCTGGACGGCAAGCCGGAGGCGAACAAGTCGCTGGAGGAGGTCATCCTCAACAGCGAGGGAGGGGTGTTCAACAACGCCGCGCAGGTGTGGAACCACACCTTCTTCTGGCAGTGCATGAAGCCCGCTGGCGGCGGCAAGCCGACGGGTGAGCTCGCGGCGGCCATCGACCGTGACTTCGGCTCCTTCGAGAAGTTCAAGGAGGAGTTCTCCACCGCCGCGGCCACGCAGTTCGGCTCGGGCTGGGCGTGGCTGGTGCTGGAGGGCGGCAAGCTCAAGGTCACCAAGACGGGCAACGCCGACCTGCCGATGAAGCACGGCCAGAAGGCCCTGCTGACCATCGACGTGTGGGAGCATGCCTATTACATCGACTTCCGGAACGCGCGTCCCAAGTTCATCGAGACGTTCCTGACGCACCTGGTGAACTGGGACTTCGTGGCCCAGAACTTCAAGGGCTAGGCCGCACCGCACGCCCTCGCACGGCGTCCATCGCTGGCCTGGGCGGCCTCGGAGGTCATTCGAGGCCGCTCAACGCAATCCGCCCCTCCGCTCCCACGCGGAGCACCACCTGGGGCGGAGCGCTGGTGGCCTGGGCCGCGAGCCACCGCGCCAGGGGCGCGACCACCTGTTGCTCCACGGCGCGCTTGAGAGGCCTGGCCCCATAGCGTGCGTCGAAGCCGGTGCGCGCCAGGTGCTTCACCACGTCCTCGCCGAAGCCCACCTTCACGCCCCGGCGGCTGAGCCCCTCGCGAGAGAGGGCCGCCTCCAGCGCGCGACGGGCGAGTGCTTCGATGACGTCCTCCGTGAGCGCGCGGTAGGGCACCACCCGGTCCAACCGGTTCAGCAGCTCGGGCCGGAAGAAGGCCGCCGCGGCTCCCAGGTAGTGCGCCGCCCGCTCCTGGACGCCGCGCTCCCCGAAGCCCAGCGAGCGCCCCGCGCTGTCCGCGCCCAGGTTGCTGGTGAGCAGCACCACGGTGTTGCGGAAGCTGACGGTGCGGCCGGTGGCGTCCGTGAGCCGGCCTTCGCCCAGCACCTGCAACAGCAAGTCGTGCACGCCCGCGTCCGCCTTTTCGACTTCGTCCAGCAGCACCACGCCGAAGGGCTGTTCGCGGACGCGCCGCGCCAGGCTGCCTTGTTGGCCTCCCGCTTCGCCCACCAGCCGGGTGGCGCTGCCGGGCGCGGCGTACTCCGCCATGTCGAAGCGCGCCAGCCGGGCCACGTCGCCAAACAGGTACTCCGCCAGCGCCAGCGCCGACTCCGTCTTGCCCACGCCGGTGGGGCCCAGCAGCAGGAAGGCGCCCAGCGGACGCGAGGGGTCCGCCAGGCCCGTCTTCAGCGTGACGACCAGGTTGCGCAGGAGGAGGGTGGCCTCGTCCTGGCCCACCACGCGCTCGCGGAGGCGGCGGAGCAGGGCGTCCGGGTCCAACCGGATGGTGGAGTCCACCAGCTCGAGCGGGTAGCCGGTCCGGGTGCAGAAGGCGCGCGTCACCGAGGCGGCGTTCACTTCTCCGGCAGCGCCGGGCTCCGTGCTGGCGGCGCGCAGCAGGGACACCGCGCCCCCGGGCAATGGGCCGGAGCCGAAGCGCTCCGTGAGCTCACCAGCGCGGTCCAGCGCGTCGGGCATGAAGCGCACCTTGCGCGCGCGGCCCACCCGGTGCGAGGCCTGCTGAAGCGCGGTGCGCGCGGCCTGGGCCGAAAGCGGCGCCACGGCGATGTGCCGGAGCGACTGCAGGAGCGCGGCGTGGGTCCGCTCCGCGCGGGCCACGTCCTCGGGGGTTGCCTCCAGGACGAGAGAGACCTCGCCACTCTCCAACGCGGGCAGGAGCTGACGCGCCACATCCAGCCCCGTGTCGCCGCTACCCAGGGAGAGCAGCTCCGACAGGCTGTCGAGGTGCAGCACGGCCCGGCGGACACGCAGGGCCTCCACCATGTGCTTCACGCGCTCCTGCCACTGCCCCAGGTAGCGCATGCCCGCCATGATGCGGCCTCCAGAGGAGCTGAAGACCTCCAGCCCGTGAAGCGGCGAACCCGGGGTGGCCGCCTCCGCGCGTTGCACCAGCTCATGGACCAGGGCCGTCTTGCCCACGGACGACGGGCCCACCAGGAGCACGCTGGCGCGGGTGCGCGAGGTGACGGCCTCCGCGAGCCGGGACACCTCCAGGTCCCGTTCCCAGGCGCGCTCCAGCACGCCCGCGCGTGCTTCATCATTGAGGCACCGGCTGGCTTCCGCGAGCCCCGGTGGTGGCGCCTGGCGTCGCTGCGGCTTCGCGGCATCCAGGGCGCGGGCACGCGGCGTGTCCCGGAAGCGGACTGGCACTGACAGCGTCTCCACCTGCTCCTCGCCCACGTAGGCCAGCGAGTGCAGCCGGTCGAGCGGCGCGAGGTAGAGCTCGTGGCGGACCAGTTCCTCGACGAAGGGCTCCAGGTCCGCCGCGTCGTACAGCGTGCCCTTGACGTCCACGCGGGGCACCCACACCCGTAAGGACTGGCGCGCCGGTGCTCCCTTGCGCGCGGTGCGGGCCTTCACCGCGTGCGTGAGCACGGTGAGGCGCAGGGGGACGGACAGCATCTTCCCATGCTCGAGCGCGCGCACCGTCAGCGTCGTCTTCCGCTGGCGCAAGTCGCTCCAGTGGGTCTCTTCGTCCCAGAGTTCCCCTCGCTTGAGGAGCCGCCCCACCACCGCCGCGATGTCGAGCCTCGCGGCGTGCAGCGTCGGCGCGAAGGCCGCCAGGTGCGGGTGGGTGAGGACGTGGGTCGCCACGCCCAGCCCGGGATAGGTGCGCACGAAGAGGTGGACGTTCTTTTCCATATCAGTCGTGTCCCTGGCCAGGTTCCCGGAGCACCCTCGCGGCCCAGGCGAGCGCCTCCCCGGGGCGGCGTCCGCTCGCGACGTGCGTGAGCTCGGTCGAGTCGTGAGGCCGTCCGGTCGTGACGCCCTCGCGGCCACGCAGGATGACGTGGCTGGCCGCGGCCACTGACGCGGCGCCGCTCCCGCGGGCTTCGCGTTCGCGGACGACTGCCGCATCCCATGCCGCCATGACGCGCGGCACGTCCTCCAGGCGCCCCACGTCTTCGGACAGGTGCTCCACGCGGACCAGGACCTGGCGCGGCCCATCGCCGTGGATGAGGTCCACCAACGCATAGCCTCGAAGGGGCGCCAGCACCTCGCGCAGGCCAATGGCCGACATCCGCACGGCGACACGCCGCAGCGCCAGGTCCTCCGACCGCTCGTCTCCATGACGGAACCACTCGGAGCGTCCGTCGGCGTGGACGGCTTCCAGGTACATCGCCGTCTCCCCAAGGGCACAGGGGAGGGAGTGGGCCACGGTCCACACCGCGGAGGGAGGTGCGTCGCCGAGTCCCTCGACCAACACCGTCACGACGTCCGGCCCCCGCGCCAGGTGCGTGAGCTGATGTTCGACCCAGGCCGTCTCATCACGAAGGGTCAGCACCCGGGGCTGTGCGCGGCGGAGCTGTTCTTCGTCCGAGACGTGCAGCGGGCGCTCCTCATAGGCAGGGCGCTGTCGCAGGCCCAGGTGGCCCACGTGACTCGAGTGCGAAGTCAGACGCTGCTTCACGGTGGACTCGGGCGCCTGCGCGTCCTGGAATTCGCGCGGGACCAGCTCGTAGTCGCGGATGTCCGTGGCGTCGAGTGCCAGCCGGTGCAGCCGCTCCTCCAGCTCCCCTGCCTCGGGCACCTCCTCCGCCATCAACGCCTCCAGCCGCGAGCTGGTCTCCTCGAGCAGGCGGGACACCTCCGCCAGTGCCCAGGCAGAGTCTGGCCGCTCGGGTGTCCACGCGGGCGCGTTGACCAGCAGCTCCACCGACACGCGCAGGTCGTCGCCATCGCGCAGCAGCTCCACGCGCGCCAGGTCGTCCGCGCTCCGCCGCACCAGGTGGTGGGCCAGGGGCAACGTGAGGCGCTTCTCCAGGGCGCGCTTGAGGGGGCGGGCCCCGTAGCGCGGGTCGTAGGCCTCCTCCACCAGCAGGTCCAGCAGGCGCGGCTCGACCTCCACCAGCACGTTGCCCCGCCGGATGCCATGGCGCGACAGCAGGCCTTCGAGCGCGTGGTCCACCACCACGCGCAGCGCGGCGGGCGTGAGCGGACGGAAGGGCACCACCCGGTCCAGCCGGTTGAAGAACTCCGGGCGGAACCAGGCGCGCACGGCGGAGAGGTAGTGCGCCTCCGCGCTGTCCGCGGTGCGGTGGAAGCCGGTGTGGGTGGCGGCCTCGCGCACGCCGAGGTTGCTCGTGAGCACGACGACGGACTGCCGGGCATCCACCGTGCGCCCCGCGCCGTCCGTCAGCCGTCCCTCTCCGAGGAACTGGAGGAGGGCGTCGAACACGCGGGGATGGGCCTTCTCCACCTCGTCGAACAGCACCACGCAGAAGGGCTGGGTGCGCAGCGCGGTGGTCAGCTCGCCGTCGGGCGCGCCGGGCCGCCCGAGCAGCCGGGTGATGCTGGAGGACGTGACGAACTCCGACATGTCGAAGCGGATGAGCCGCTGCTCCCCTCCGAAGAGCGTCCGCGCGAGCGCCTTCGCCGTCTCCGTCTTGCCCACGCCCGTGGGGCCCACGAAGAGGTAGGTGGCCAGCGGCTTGTCGGACGGCTGGAGCGCGGACTGCAACGTGAGGATGGCGTCCACCACGGCGTCCACGGCCTCGGGCTGGCCCGCCACCTGCCGCTGCAGCTCCCACGTCAGCGCCTCGCGCTTCTTCGGCTGGGCGCTGCCCAGGATGAAGTCCGGGAGGCCCGTCTGCTCCCGCATCGCGTCGATGACGTCCCCCGACGAGAAGCGCCGGGTGCCCGAGGTACTGATGCCTTGTCGGGCCATGACCCGGCGGAGCAGGCGGACGGCCTTGCCCGGGAACGCCTCGTGCGACACGAAGCGCTCCTGCAAGGAGAGCAGGGTCTCCAGCGCCAGCGGCGAGAGCCGGACCGCGCTGTCCGTGCTGTCCGCCTCCAGTTCGCGCACGGTGCCGAGGAGCGCGGGCAGCGTGGCGCGCGCGTCCAGCGCGGGGACGTGGATGACGCGGAAGAGCGAGGCGAGCGTCGGAGCTTCTTCCCGCACGCGCTCGAAGCGCTCGGGCGTGGACTCGGCGAGCACCGTGAGCTCGCCCCGGGCCATGTGGGGCTCCAGGAACTGGGCGACGTTGGTGCGCTCATTGCGCGTGCGGCCCGCATAGACGAGCGAGGCCAGGTCGTCCACGTAGAGCAGGTCGCCGACCTCCGTCAGCTCCTTCACCACGCCCCGCGCGCGGGCCTCCCATTGGCCCACGTACATCATGCCGGCGATGAACTGGTTGCCGTCCACGCGCCACACGTCGCGGCGCACGCCCGCGGCGTCCTGCCGGGCGGTGAGCCGGCTCACCACTTCGTGAATCAGGGCCGTCTTGCCCGCGCCAGGTGGCCCGACCAGCACCAGCGCGGAGCCCTCGCGCCCTTCGAGCGCCTCCACGAGCTCGCGCACCAGGGCCTCCCGGCCGAAGCAGCGCTCCAGCGTGCCGTCCCGGGCACCGTGGCTCAGGTTGCGCGCCACGGCCCGGAGCTCCACCAAGGTGAGGCGGCGCCGGTTGCGGCGTTGCTCCCGCTGCTCGGGCGTCTCGGGCGCGGTGTCATCCTTCGCCGGGCGCTTCGTCCGGCGTCGTCGCGCGGGCTGGGCCGGTCGCGGCGGCGTGCGTGGGAGCACGGAGGGCGCATAGGCATCCACCTCCAGGAGCTCCAGTTGCTCCCTGCCCTGGGCCCAGTGCGCGTCCAGGGCGTCCAGGTTGTGCTCCAGGCACCACGCCACCAGCCGCCGCGCGAGCGCCTGGGGCAGGTCCGCGGGCTGATTCAGCGCGAAGCGCGCGGCGGGGAGCCGGGTGGGGGTGACGACCCAGAAGGTGTCACGGGGCCACTTCTCCAGCAGCACGGACATGGTGCCCTGGAGGACGACGCGCCGGTTCTTCTCCCGGTCCCTGCCCTCCGCGTCGACGGTGACGTGCTTCAGGGCGAAGTGCGGCGGGAGCTGGTACTGCGCCACCTGGGAGGGCGACTCGCGCTCGAAGCGCTCCATGACGCCGAGCGCGAGCTCGTCTCGCAGCATGGAGAGGCTGGGCCCCACCTTGTGCAGCGCTGGGAAGAAGGCGGGCACCCAGGCCTCGACGAGCCGGCCGCTGAGCGGGGCCACCACGAAGGGAAGCTTCAGGTCCATGTCGTCAGTCCTCGTCCCGGCTGTTGAAGACGTGCCACTGCATCCAGGGCTCCAGGAGGGGCTCCAAATCAAACCCCTCGGGACCGAAGCGCTGCTGCACCCCGGTGCGCAGGTCCGTCAGCGACCCCTGGCCGGAGCCGATGCCCGACAGGCGCACCTGACGGACCTCGTTCTTCGGCAGTCGCTTCTGCAACGCCTCCTGGGAGGAGAGGTCGAACAGCGAGAGGGCCCGCGGCTCGACGAACGCATGCACCATCGAAATCTGACTGCCTTCGATGAAGCGATGCAGACCGTGCTCGCCCGCGAGCAGCAGGGCGTGGGGGCCGCCCTTGACTTGCAGCGCATAGGCGACCGGCTGCACGACGCGCTTGTCGAAGTCCTCATCGTCGACCTTCCGCCATTGGGGCGGCGGAAGGGCGCGAGAGGCCTTCTCGCCGGGCTTGCGTTCGGGGACGGTGAGCAGGGCTCGCCACTTCGCCAGGGAGGCCTTCTGGGCCCACCCCTCATAGGCCGCGGCGAGCATGCGCGCCTGTCTCCACGCGCCGCGTCCTGGCACCAGGAGGAGGGTCGCGCCATGTGACGGGGGAAAGAGGGAGGAGTAGATGCGCTGTCGGAGGCGCGCGAAGGCCGCCTTCACCTGGTGCACCTCGCGGCCCAGGGACTCCACCTGCTCCACGGTCCGGGACAGGTGGGCCTCGAAGAGCAGGTCCTCGATGGCCTCCGCCTGCTGGGCGCACTCCCGAAGCGCCTGGTCCAGCGCTCGCGCCTCCGACGACTTGCGCGAGTTCTCTTCGGCCAGGGCCCGCTCCTCCCAGTACGCGGTGTGCCGGGAGACCTTGTCGAAGACGGCCAGGACGCGGCGCAGGGAGTTCATGGGCGCGCAGCGGCTCCAACGGTGGACCTCCGCGCGCACGGTGGCTGCTTCCTCGAGGATCCGCTCGATGGCCTCCCGGCCTCCGCCCTCGGCGGCGTCGCCCAGGGGCTCGGCGCGCAATTCGAGTCCCGTGGCTCCCGCGTCCACCGTGAGGCTCGCCGGCCCCATGCGGGGATGCGCCGCGAGCCAGTCCGCCACGGGGACCACCAGCTCGCGCTCCAGCGCGCGCTTCAAGGGACGGGCGCCATACCGCGCGTCGAAGCCTCGCAGGGCCAGCCAGTCCTGGGCGGCGGGGGTGACCTCCAGCAGGGCATCGTGGAGCGAGAGCCCTGGGCGGCGGCACACGGCTTCGAGCTCGCGGACCACCAGCCGGCGCAGCAGCGGAGCGGACAGCGGCGAGAAGACGACCACGTCGTCCAGGCGGTTGAACATTTCCGGCCGGAAGAAGCGCTGCGCCTCGGAGACGTAGTGCGCGCGCAGGGAGGCCAGGTCAGGAGCGCCGCCCGCCGCATCGAAGCCCACGCGGGCGCGCAGGGTGTCCGCGCCCAGGTTGCTGGTGAGGACGATGAGAGCGTTGCGGAAGTCCGTGAAGCGCCCGGAGGCATCGGTGAGGCGGCCTTCGCCCAGGACGCCCAGCAGCGCATCGTGAACGGCGGGGTGGGCCTTCTCCACCTCGTCCAGCAGCACCACGCAGAAGGGCTGCCGGCGCACCTCCGCGGTGAGGTAGCCCGGCGTCTCTCCGTCCCCCATCAACCGCAGCAGGGCGTCCGGACCGGCGTACTCGCCCATGTCCAGGCGGACCATGCGCTCCTTCGCACCGAAGAGCAGCTCCGCCAGCGCCTTGGACAGCTCCGTCTTGCCCACGCCGGTGGGGCCCACGAAGAGCAGCACCCCCAGCGGGCGCCGCACGTCGGACATGCCGGCCTTGAGGACGGAGACCACCGAGGCCGCGCGCTCCACGGCGGCGTCCTGCCCCATCACCCGCGTGGCCAGGAAGTCGCGCACGTGGGCGGACTCCAGCGGCTGGTCGTCCCGGAGCAGGTGCTCGGGGATGCCGGACTCCGAGGCGAACTGGTGGATGGCCTCCAGCCGGGTGACGGCGGTGCGCGAGGCCTGGGCACACGACGCCAGCAGCCGGCGAACGAAGGCCACGGTGTTGCCCACCTGGGCGCCGTAGGGCAGGAAGCGGCGACACAGGAAGCGCGCCTCGTCGAGCGCGTCGGGGTGGACCTGCATCGCGGTGGCCGCCGCGTCGTCCTCCGCCACCTTGGCGATGATGCGGCCAAGCGCGTCGGCCGTGGGCTCCGCGACTCGCACCACCGAGAAGAGCCGGGCGAAGCTGGTGTTGCGCTGCTCCACCTGGGCCCAGGTCTCCTCCGTGGCCTCGGCCACGACGGTGACATCACGCGCCGCCAGGAGCGGGAGCAGCAGCTGGGCCACGTTCTGGTCACTGTGGGCGCTCTTGCCCGCGTCGAGGAGCTCCACGGCATGGCCCAGGGACAGCAGGGCCCGGGCCTCGGTGGCCTCACGGAAGGCGCGCAGCACCTGCTGCTGCCAGTCTCCGAAGAAGCCCTCGCCCGCGATGAGCCGGCTCCCGTCGAGGAAGTAGAACGGGCGGGCGCGCTCGGCGTCAGTGGCGGTGGGCGCGCGCAGCGACTGGGCGAGCGCGTGGAGCACCGACGTCTTGCCCACGCCCGAGGGGCCCACCAGGACCACCGGTTCGGCGTCCTTGGCCGCGAGTCGGGTCCGGAGCAGGGTGACCAGCGCATCCTGTTCGTAGGCCGCGTCGAGCTGCCCTTCCTGCGCCAGCCGGTGCCAGGCCACGCCGACGCTGTCCAGGGTGGGCGTGGGTGGCGGCTTCGCGGGCGGCTCACCCGGGGCCCGATGCGCGGTGCGGCGGCGTGGCTCCCAACTGTCCAGGTCCAGCGCCTCCGCGTCTTCGTCCTCGTCGTCCTCTCTTTCGTCATCTTCCGGGTCGGCGGGCGCGTCCGGTGGGCGCGGCGGTGGACGGAGGTCCCGGTGCAGCTCGCGAGGCGTGAGGTCCGACAGGGCCACGGGGCTGGCCCTCACTTCGATTTCCAGAAGGGACTCCGTGCCATCCGGGCGCAGGGCGAGGCGCTCCGCGTCGGACATCCCCTCCAGGCGGTCTCCCAGCAGCTCCTGGGCCTCGGAGGGAAGGGCCTCGCCCTGGAACCAGTGGTGGCTGTCGAGGCGAGGCGCGTGGAGGCCCAGGAAGGCATTGAGCGTGGGGGCCACCACGGCGGACAGTGTCAGCGGCGCGAAGTGATTCTCCTCGGCACCCCAGACGGGAATCGCGGGCAGCTCCACTGTTTGAAGTGTCCCCCCGGTGGGGGCGATGAACTCCGGCACGCGGCGCGGGTGGACGCGGGAGAGCTGGTCGTCCAGCGCGAGCGTCAGCTCCTCGGTGGCGGCCTCCAGCGAGTCCGCGTGCACCGCGAGCCGGCGCAGCGCCAGCGGCGTGAGCGTCACCCGTCCGCTGACGTGCCGCTGCAACCAGCATTGAAAACGGAAGTTCATGGGTGAGGGCTCGGGTGGAAACGGTGCCGTGCGTGACGGCATGAGCCCTCGGGAGCTGACCGGACCCGCTCACGACGCGGGTCCGGCCTGACAGTCCGTCGGAGTTGTCAGGGGTTGAAGCGCCAGGGCACCGTCGCGGCGGGGTGGAAGCAGTGCACCTCCGCTGTCGTGCTCGAAGGCAACTCCTGGACGATGCCCGCGCCATAGCCGCGCTGCTGGCACCAGGCGCTGAACTCCAGCCGGGCCGCCGCCGAGGTCAGGTTGCCCGACGTGGAGGCGGGCCCCAGCTGCGCCCGGGGGACGTTCTGGATGAGGTTCGAGTTGAAGCAGGCCACCCAGGGCCGCGTGGTGAGCTCGAAGAACTGGCCCGACGTCCAACCCCGGTCGCTGCACCAGCGCCTGGAGGCCGCGCTGCACGCCGTGGACTGCGCGGCACGGTCATCCGCGCAGCCGTCGTGCTTGCGCGCGAGCTCCTCGAAGGTGACGGCCAGGCCCTGGTGCTGGATGGGGCCGCACGCCACGTTCACCGTGGTGGCATCCGCGCTGGCGGGCACGCCCATGAGGGAGATGGGCGGACGGTTGCCGACGAGCTGCTGAATCGTCTCCAGGATGTTCCGGCTGTTGTCGAGCGCGTGGCTGGCCCCACGCTGGGCGCAGACGCGGTGCATGGACATGGTGCACGCCGTGGAGCCCAGGGCGCTCTGGCTGTCGCAGTCCGGGTGTTGCTGGCTCATGCCGAACTGTCCCTCCGTGGGGTCTCCCTGGATGGCGGCCTCCTTGCAGTTGGCGCCGTGCGAGGACATGCAGACGGTCCGGTTCGAGCGCGCGTTGCTGAACAGCCGGACCTCGTCGATGGCGCCTCGGAAGGAGCCCTCGCCGTTGGCGGGGCAGGTCTGCGTGTCCAGCGCGACGCCCGCGCCCACGGACAGCGCGCCGGTGCCCAGTCGCAAGGTGCCCGCGGCGACGGGGAGCGCGCGCCCGGTGGACACGCCGTTGATGTATTCGTGGAAGGCGCCCGTGACGCCGTCCCACGTATAGGCCAGGTGCGTCCAGACGCCGCGAGGGAGCGCGGGGCTGCGGCCCAGGCGCACGCGCTGGCCGTTGATGACGAACGAGGCCTGGACGGTGTGGTTGGATTCGTAGATGAGGTCCAGCCCGCCGGGCTTCTGCAGCAGGTAGCGGTAGGGATTGCCGGTGCAGCCCTGGTTGATGGCCGCGTCGGGGCGCACGGCGAGCTGCACCGAGAAGCCGCGCACGAAGCCGCCCACGCCGGGAATGGCGCCGCTCGAGTCCGTGAGGTTCACCGTGAGCGCGCCGCCACCCGGGAGCACCAGCGCCTTGCCCTTGCCGTGGGGCTCCCAGAGCGAACCGGAGGGCGGCTGGGTCGTCGCGTTGTCGGGGGAGATGCTCGCGGTGCCGGTGAGGGCGCCCGTGAAGAAGTGGCCCGACAGGTCCGGCGTCCTCGTCAGGTCGTATTCGCCACCCCGGTTGACCAGCTCATTCATGGGCAGGAACAGCACCTGGAAGGGGCTGCTCAAGTCGCCGACGTCGACCTCGTTGTAGTCCTGGGTGTTGCTGCCGAAGAGGGGAAAGACGTCGTGCGTCTTGGTGGCGGGCAGGTAGTGGTCCTCGTTGCTGGAGCCCGCGGGGAAGTTCTGCGCCGGGTGTCGCTCCTGCTCCAGGTTCCACATGGGGCTGGAGTAGAAGAGGTGCGCCAGGTCACTGCGGTCCGTGTTGATGGCGCCGTCGATGTGGTACGCGGTGAAGTGCGTGTCCGCGCCAATCAGGCTGACGGCTTCGCGTCGCGCGCCGTCCGTGTAGCGCACCGCCGTGAAGAGGACGTTGCGGCCCTCGTGGTCCACCCACGCATAGGCGCCGCGGATGAGCGTGCTCGCGGTGGTGGTGTTGCCGAAGGCCTCACCGGTGGCGGCCTTCAGCGGCTGCCACGCCAGGGGGTAGCGCTTGAGGCCCGGGTTCGGGTCATTGAACATCATCGACAACGGGCGCGGGTCGCTCCAACCCGAGGCCGCGCACGGCGTCGGGTTGTACGAATACATGAGGTAGTCGATGGTGCCGTTGTTCTGCGGGCCGCCCTGGTAGATGAAGAGCCGGCCGTCGGACGTCATCGTCGGCTCGATGCCTCGGATGCTCGCGCCGCTGACGGTGGTGAGCGGCTCCAGGTTTCCGGTGGTGAACGACGCGATGTCCGCCTGCGCCGTGAAGGGCTGCGAGACGCGCACGTCGATGGGCCGACGCCGGAAGACGTTGGCCCCGTTGTACATCCGCGAATCGAAGACGAATGGCGTGTACACGGCCACGCCGCCGGACAGCGTGTACGGCGCCGCCGGGTTGGGGAAACAGAAGGTCAGGGCATTCTCTCCATTGCGGACGAAGGTGCTGCGTCCCGGGGAGAAGGTGTTCGCGAACTGGGGCTTGCCCTCGCTGTCATAGGTGAGCGCTTCGGGGCGGAACACCCGTGCCTGCCAGGTCGTCTGTTCATTGGCGTGGTCCTCCCGCACATTGCCAATGAAGATGCGCCCGTCCACGGTGGAGGCATGGCCATTGGCGCCGTAGACGTGGGTGATGCGCGTGTTCACCAGCGACGGCCGCTCCGCCGCCGTGGCCTCGGTGGCGGACAGCAGGGGGAGTGTCAGCAGCGGCGCCGCGAGCAGCGCGAGCGCGGGGCGAGTTCGTGGGGGCATGGGACTCCTGGGGAAGGAGAGGGGAGTTCTGGATATTCTAGTATTTACTGAAGTCCCTGGAGATTTCGGCCGGTCGCGTTGACAGCGCCGCGGGCATCAGGGCATCGTGTGGAGACTGATGACGCGCTCGACCCACCAGACGTGTTGCTGCTGTCCGGCATCCGCGGTGGGCGTCCGTCCGCCAGTGGCCTGAGTGCCCTGGCTGAGTTGTTTCGGAAAGCCCACTGCCCGCGAGGGAGTGGGCTTTTGACTTTCTCGCGTGGCCCCTTGCTTCACCCCGAGGTCCCGCATGGAACGTCACGCGCCGGTGCGCGCCAGGAACTGGATGCCGTTGGCCCTGCTGCTGTCGGTGGCGGGCTGTTCGCGCTCCTCTGGTGATGCGCCACCCGACGGGACGGTGACGCTGCTCAACGTCTCCTATGACCCCACGCGGGAGCTCTACGAGGACCTCAACGCCGCCTTCGCGAAGCACTGGGCGGCCACGCGTGGCCAGCAGGTGTCCATCCAGCAGTCACATGGGGGCTCCGGCAAGCAGGCCCGGTCCGTCATCGAAGGGCTGCGGGCGGACGTGGTGACGCTGGCGCTCGCGTACGACGTGGACATGCTGCACGAGAAGGCGCGGCTGATTCCGGCGGACTGGCAGGCGCGGCTGCCGCACAACAGCGCGCCGTACACGTCCACCATCGTCTTCGTGGTGCGCCAGGGCAATCCCAAGGCCATCCGCGACTGGGACGACCTGGTGCGCGAGGACGTCACCGTCATCACTCCGAACCCGAAGACGTCGGGCGGAGCGCGGTGGAACTACCTGGCCGCGTGGGGACAGGCGCTCAGACGCGAGGGCGGCAGCGAGGCCCGGGCCCAGGCGTACATGGAGAAGCTGTTCCGCAACGTGCCGGTGCTCGACTCGGGCGCGAGGGGCGCCACCACCACCTTCGCCGAGCGGGGCCTGGGGGACGTGCTCCTCGCGTGGGAGAACGAGGCCTTCCTCCTCACGCGTGAGCTGGGGCAGGCGCGGTTCGAAGTCATCATGCCCGCGGTGAGCATCCTCGCCGAGCCGCCCGTCGCCGTGGTGGACCACAACGTGGACCGCAGGGGCACCCGCGCCGTGGCGGAGGCGTACCTGGCGTTCCTCTCTTCGGAAGAGGGCCAGGAGATTGCCGCGCGGCACCACTTCCGTCCGCGCTCGGAGGCGGTGGCCGCGAAGCATGCGTCTGACTTCCCCGGCCTGAAGCGCCTCACGCTGGCGGAGGTCGCGGGGGACTGGCGGCGGGCGCAGGCCACGCACTTCGCCGACGGCGGCCTCTTCGACCGAATCTACGCGCCCCGCGCGGACTGAGGACACCTCGCCATGTCCCGTCCAACTCGCCACCGGGTGCTCCCGGGGTTCCGTCTGTCACTGGGCTTCAGCTGGTTCTACCTGGGCCTCATCGTCCTCATCCCGCTCTCCAGCCTCTTCCTGCGGACCTTCTCCCTGAGCTGGGAGGAGTTCTGGGGCACCGTGACGACGCCGCGCGCGCTCGCCGCGTACCGGCTCAGCTTCGGGGCCTCGCTGGCCGCCGCGCTCGCCAACGTCGTCTTCGGTCTGCTGGTGGCCTGGGTGCTGGTGCGCTACCGCTTCCCCGGCCGCGACGTGCTGGAGTCCCTGGTGGACCTGCCCTTCGCGCTGCCCACCGCCGTGGCCGGGCTCACGCTCACGACGCTGTTCTCCGCGCAGGGCTGGTACGGCCAGTACCTGGAAGCGCTGGGCCTCAAGGTGGCCTACACGTCCGTGGGCGTGGCCATCGCGTTGACGTTCATCGGGTTGCCCTTCGTGGTGCGCACCGTGCAGCCCGTGCTGGAGGACATCGACGTGGACGTGGAGGAGGCCGCGGCGACGCTGGGCGCCTCTCCGTGGGAGGTCTTCCGGCGCGTCCTCTTGCCCGCGCTCGTCCCCGCGCTGCTCAGCGGCTTCACGCTGGCCTTCGCCCGCGCGCTGGGGGAGTACGGCTCCGTCGTCTTCATCTCCGGCAACATGCCGATGCGCACGGAGATTGTCCCGCTGCTCATCATCACCCGGCTGGAGCAGTACGACTACGCGGGGGCGACGGCCATCGCCATCGTCATGTTGGGGGCGTCGTTCTCACTGCTGCTGGCCGTCAACCTGCTCCATCGCTGGAGCCAGCGCCGGCTGGAAGCCCGGCCGGGAGCGTGAGCGCCATGCCTCCGTCCACCCTAGTCCTGCGCCGAAGCGCGCGCAGCCTGAGCGGCCCGGCGTTCGTCCGTTGGGGGCTCATTGGCGCGGCGGTGCTGCTGCTGGGCGTCTTCCTCATCGTCCCGCTGGTGGCCGTCTTCACCTTCGCCTTCCAGAAGGGCTGGGAGGCCTACGTCTCCGCCCTGACGCACCCGACGGCGCTGGCGGCCATGCGGCTGACGCTGCTGGCCGCGGCCATCGCCGTGCCCTTCAACCTCGTCTTCGGACTGGCCGCGTCGTGGCTCATCGCGCGGTTCCAGTTCCGGGGACGCTCGTTGTTGATGACGCTCATCGACCTGCCCTTCAGCGTGTCGCCCGTCATCGCGGGGCTCATCTTCGTGCTGCTCTTCGGCCGACAGGGCTGGCTGGGGCCGTGGCTGTTGGAGCATGACGTGCGCGTCATCTTCGCCGTGCCCGGCATCGTCCTGGCCACGGTGTTCGTCACCTTCCCCTACGTCGCGCGCGAGCTGCTGCCGGTGATGGAGGCCCAGGGCAGCGACGAGGAAGAGGCGGCGCTGACGCTGGGCGCGAGCGGCTGGCGCACCTTTCTGAGTGTCACGCTGCCGAAGGTGAAGTGGGGCGTGCTGTACGGCGTCATCCTCTGCAACGCGCGCGCGATGGGTGAGTTCGGCGCCGTGTCCGTGGTGTCCGGCCACGTGCGCGGCGTGACGACGACGCTGCCGCTGCACGCGGAGATTCTCTACAACGAGTACGACCTGGCCGGCGCGTTCGCCGTGGCGTCGCTGCTGACGCTGCTCGCGCTCGTGACGTTGGTGGTGAAGAAGTTCGTGGAGTGGAGGAGCCATCCATCATGAGCATCGTCGTCGAGCAGCTCGCCCGCCGGTTCAATCAGGGGGGCAGTCCCGCCGTGTCCAGGGTGTCCTTCCAGGCCCCCGAGGGGGCCATCACCTCGCTGCTGGGGCCGTCCGGCGCGGGCAAGTCCACGCTGCTGCGGCTCATCGCCGGGCTGGAGATTCCCGACGAGGGCCGTGTCCTCATCGACGGCGTGGACTGCACGCGGATGCCCGTGCAGCAGCGCGGCGTGGGGGTGGTCTTCCAGAGCTACGCGCTCTTCAAGCACCTCACCGTCCGGCAGAACGTGGCCTTTGGCCTGGAGGTCCGGCGCGCCCCCAAGGCGGAGCGCGACGCCCGTGTGGAGGAGATGCTCCGCATGGTGCAGCTGGAGCACCTGGGCGGCCGCTATCCTGGACAGCTCTCAGGCGGGCAGCGGCAGCGCGTGGCCTTCGCGCGCGCCCTGGCCATCCGCCCCCGCGTGCTGCTGCTGGACGAGCCCTTCGGCGCGCTGGACACGCGGGTGCGTGAGGAGCTTCGGGAGTGGCTCCATGCCCTCCACGAGCGCACGCGGCTGACCACGCTGCTGGTGACGCACGACCAGCAGGAGGCCCTGGAGATTTCCCAGCACGTGGTGGTGCTGAGCGAGGGCCGCGTGGCCCAGGCGGGCTCGCCCGCGGACATCTATGACAGGCCCGCGTCTCCCTTCGTCGCCTCGTTCATCGGAGGCGCCAGCGTGCTGCACGGCCATGTCCAGGCGGGCAGGGCCGCCATGGGCGCGCTGTCCGTGGCCGCGCCCGCCGCCGCGCGCGAGGGCGAAGCGGTGCAGGCCTTTGTCCGCCCCCATGACATCAAGCTGGCGAAGGCGCTCGCGGGCGCGGCGAGCGCGTCCACCGCCACCGGCCGCGTCGAGCGGCTCAAGCCGGTGGGCGGCTACGTGAAGGTGTTCCTCCGCCTGCCCAGCGGCGACGAAGTCACGGTGGAGGTGCCGCGCTCGGAGTTCGACGCGCTGGGCGTGGTGGAGGGGGACTCCGTGCGCGCCGACGTCCGGTCCGCCACCGTCTTCGTGGGGGACTACTCCATTTAGTTGGAAAGTCTTGAAAATCTAATATTTCAGCTAAAGCCGTTTGCGTCGCGGAGGAGGACGGCTATGTCCCAGGGGGAACCCCCTGGAGTGAGACATGCACAAACGACACGCATTGCGTTCGATGTTGTGGGCCGCGAGCAGCCTGGCGTTGGTTGGCGGCTGTTCCCCGGAGTCGGAGCTGTCCGACGTGGAAGCCGTTCCCCTGGTGACGCAGGAGCAGGGGGAGCGGGCCTATGACCCAGGGGCGGGCTGGAACCTGGCGTGGCAGGACGACTTCACGGGGAGCAGCCTCAACGCCGCCCACTGGACGGTGCTGACGAGCAACTTCGACCCCGTCACCAACAACTGCAACTTCGGCACGGGGGAGCTGGAGTACCCCCGCGCGCAGAACGTCACCGTCGCTGGCGGCAAGCTCATCCTCACCGCGCAGCGGACGGCGGACGCGCCCTTTGATTCGCGCTGCGCGGGTTACGGGCCGCGTTCGTACTACTCGGGCCGCATCCACTCGAAGGGCAAGGTGGAGCGCCGCTACGGCAAGCTGGTGGCGAGCATCAAGGTGCCGTCCGGCTATGGCATGTGGCCCGCGTTCTGGACGCTGGGCGCGAACATCTCCAACGTCGGGTGGCCCCGGAGCGGCGAAATCGACATCCTCGAATGGCACTCCAACGAGGCCTCGTGGATGAAGTCCGCCGCGCACTGGTTCGCCAACGGCGGGCAGCAGAGCTGGGGCACGGGCGCCAACCGCGGCTACAGCATCGCGGACGGCTTCCACACGTATGAAGTGGAGTGGACGGCGAACCAGATGATTTTCCGTCTGGACGGCCAGCTTCAGGGGAACGTCTTCAACCACAACGAGCCCGCCTTCCAGCAGAACCACTACATCCTCCTCAACCTCGCCCTGGGAGGAAACTGGTACGGCCACCCGCACCCGGACGCGATTGGCCTGCCCTGGGGCCAGACGAAGACGATGGAGGTGGAGTGGGTGCGCTGGTACCAGGCGGGGAGCACGCCGCCGCCCGCGTCCGTCACCAACGCCAGCTTCGAGAACGGCATGACGGGCTGGGCCACCTGGAGCCCCAACGGCACCGAGGCCGCGGACTTCAGCGAGACGTACAACGGGGGCCGCACCGGCGCCTACCACCTGACGCACTGGACGAGCGGCACCCCCTTCGAGGTCTGGACGTACCAGCCGGTGTCGGGGCTCGCGTCGGGCACGTACAAGGTCCGCGCGTGGGTGCGAAAGAGCGGCGCGTTCGACGTGTCTCGCCTCCAGGCGAAGACGTGTGGCGGGTGCGCGCCCGTGTTCACCAACCTGGGGACGTATGGCGGCTGGACGATGGTGGAGACGCCGCCCATCTCCGTCACGGGAGGCTACCTGGAGCTGGGCTTCCACACCCGCGCCACGGCGGGCAACTCCGCCAACTTCATCCACATGGATGACGTGGAGCTCATCCGCCTCTAGGCGCGGCGTGAGCCAGGGCTACAGCACCAGCCGCCAGGACAGTCCGGCCAGGGTGGTGTAGCCCACCGCCGCGCGCTCCACGCGCCCCTCCGCGGAGAGGAAGAACACGGTGGGGAAGGTGTTCACGCGAAAGGCGGATTGAATGGCGTCGTCCCCGAGGAGCACCGGGTAGTCCACCGCGTGCTCCCGGGCGAAGCGCCGCACGGCCTCCTCGTCTTCGTAGGCCACGGCGACGGACACCACGTGCGCGGAGTCCCCCGCGAGCTTGCGCAGCTGCGAGAGGTTGGAGGACTCCATTCCGCAGACGCCGCACCAGGGGGCCCAGAAGGCCAGCACCACCGGCTTGCCGCGCAGCGCGTCCAGCCGCACGGTGTCTCCCGTCAGCGTCTGGAGGGTGAAGGCGGGCGCGGGCGTCCCCGCTCCGGGGAGGTTCCGCGCCTGCCACGCGGCCACCGCCGCGAAGAGGAGGGCGAACACGGCCAGGTCCACGCCCCAGCGCACCCATCGCCGCTCCCGGGCACGGGCCCAGGTGGAGTTCAGCCGCTCCAGTACGCCCGCGCCGCCCTGCATGTGCATCCTTTCGCTTCGGGGCAGGCCACGGCCGCCCGGGAAGGGGCGGCCGTGCCCGCGTCACCTCAGGTCAGCGCGGCGGCCTCGTCGGGCTGCCAGGCCGCGTCACGCAGCCGGGCGCCGTCCTGGCGCTGCGCGCGGCCCACCGCCCGCGTGACGGCGTTGCTGGCGCGCTCCAGCGTCCGGTCAATGGCCGCCAGCAGGTTCGTATCCGAGGACTCGATGGCCAGCTCCCGCCCGTGCTCCAGCCGGAGCGCCACGCGGCACACCTGGTCCACGCCGCCCTTGGGGCCGTTGGCGTCCTCCAGCCGCACGACGACTTCCTTCACCCTGTCGGACAGCCGGTCCAGGGCGAAGCGCACGCGACGCTCGGCGTAGGTTCGAAGGGTCTCCGTGAGGGGGATGTTCCGGGCTCGGATTTCGACTCGCATCCAGGACGCTCCTTCCGGGGCCCACCATGGGCCCACGCCTCTATCTCTGTCGTCGTGACGCTTTTGGCGCAAATAGGAAAAGCCCCCATGAGTGCTTCGGAAAACCGAAGACTCACGGGGGCCGGTGGCGGGGCCATGCGGCCCTGGAATCACGGGCCGCTGGACTTGGCGGTGTCGCCCGCGGGCTTCTTGGCGGCCGCCTTGGCGGCCGCCTTGGCGGGTGGGCTGGCCGCCTCCGGGGCCGCGGGGGCCTTCTTCGCGGGCATGGCCCAGATGGGGGCCTCTGGCACCGCGCGAGCACCAATGCGCACCTGCTGCTCCACCATGCGCGACCACAGTGACGCCTTGTTGCCTACCAACGCGTTGTTCGCCAGCTCCAGGGCCCGCGTGTCCTGCGCGCGGCGGTAGAGGCGCGGGGCCACGTCCGGCTGGGCCGGGTCGGAGTCGCTCACCTGCACCTGCTCCTGCACGCTGATGCCGTCCTCCGCGAAGGTGAGGGTGGACGTCAGCTCGAACTTGCGGCGCAGCCCGTTGGGCAGCTCGAAGGTCATCTCCCGGGAGAGGGGGAACCACGCGGCGCCCAGGCAGGCGCGGCTCGCGTTGGAGACGGACTCGCTGAAGAAGCGATTGGTGCGCAGCGGCATGATGCGCGCGTGCCGGCGGCAGACCTCCTCGTCGCCGGAGGTGCACGCGTCACCTTCCGCGACGAGGATTTGCGTGCCCTTCACCTGCTCCAGGCGCAGCCTGGTGTGCTTTGCCATGGCGCGCAGCGCGCCCAGGGCCTCCACCCGGAAGCCCTGCTCGGTGGTCTCCACCAGCGCCACCGGGCCCAGGGCCTCGCCGTTGGTGAAGCGCCGCGTCTGCACCCAGACCAGCCGCTGGCCCGCCTGGAGCGTCTCCAGGACGAGGTCCTCCTCGGAGAGCTTCTCCGTGGGCGGCAGGGCCTGCGAGTCCGGGCCGGCCTCCACGCACTCGTCCGCGGCCGGGTCCTGCCACCACACCGGGGCGCCGGCGCAGTCCACGCTGGGGCGCGGGTTGGCGCCCGTGTCCTTGTCGTAGCCATGGAGCAGCAGCGCGAACCAGGTGTCCGGGGTGGGGAAGGAGCGCGCGTTGGGGCCCGCCTCGGCGAAGCACAGCGACGGCTTGGGGACGGTGGCGCAGCCGGCCAGCAGGGACAGCGCGACGGCGGAGGCCTGAAGCGTTCGTTTCATGGGTTCTCTCAGGCCTCGGCGAACCGGAGGTCCCAGTCGCCTCCCTCGGTCAGGGCCACATGCAGCTTCGGAGGCACCGCGCCACCCACCAGGTGCTGCAGCAGCTCGCGGGACAGCGCCGGCATCAGCGAGCCCTGGAGAATCTGCTCCATGTTGCGCGCCCCCATCTCCGACTCCGTGCAGCGGCGCGCCAGCTCGTCCAGCAGCTCCGGCGCCAGTGTCGTCTCCACGTTGTGCGCCGTGCGCAGCCGGCTCACCAGCTTGGCCAGCTTCATCTCGGCGATCTGGCGCATCACGTCGCGCTGCACCGGGCCGAAGGGGACGACCGTCATTCGCGCCAGCAGCGCTGGCTTGAAGTGCTGGCTGAGCGCGGGGCGAATCACCGAAAGGACTTCCTCGGAGCTGGGCTGCGCGCCGTCCTCGAACATCCGCATCACCAGGTCCGAGGCCAGGTTGCTGGTGAGGATGAGCACGGTGTTCTTGAAGTCCACCGCGCGGCCCTCGCCGTCCGTCAGCGAGCCCTTGTCGAACACCTGGTAGAAGAGGTTCATCACCTCCAGGTCGGCCTTCTCGCACTCGTCCAGCAGCACGACGGAGTAGGGGCGCTGGCGCACCGCCTCCGTCAGCAGGCCGCCCTCGCCGTAGCCCACGTAGCCCGGCGGCGAGCCGATGAGCCGGCTCACCGTGTGCTTCTCCTGGAACTCGCTCATGTTGAGCGTCGTCATGAAGCGCTCGCCGCCGTAGAGCGCTTCCGCCAGCGCCAGCGCCGTCTCCGTCTTGCCCACGCCGCTGGGGCCCACGAAGAGCATGACGCCAATCGGCGTGTCCGGGTTGCGGATGCCGGCCTGGGAGATGCGGATGATTTCCGCCACCTTCGTCAGCGCCGCCTCCTGGCCTCGCACCCGGCCCCGGAGCTTGTCCTCCAGGTTGAGCACTGACTCCAGCAGGTCGCTGCGCATCTTCCCCACGGGCACGCCCGTCCAGCCCGCCACCACCCGCGCGACGATGTCCGCGTCCACGTCCGCGTGCACCAGCGGCACCTCGCCGCGCGTGGCCGCCAGCTTCGCCGCCGCTTCGTCCACCGCCGCCTTCAGGGGCGCCGAATCCGTGTCCGGCGCGGCCTCGCGAAGGGCCTTGCGGGCCTCCATCAGCGCCGCGACGGCCGTGCGCTCGGTCTCCCAGCGCGCGTGCAGCGTGGCGCGTGCATCCACCGTGGCGCTCAGCTTCGCCTCGGCGGCCTCCAGGGACGTCTGCTCGTCCGGGCCGCCCGTGCCCTCGGCGAGGTCGCGCTTACGCGTGTCGCGCTCGCGCTCCAGCGCCGCAATCTCCTGGTCCAACTGCACCAGCTCCTCGGGCCGGGTGGACAGCTCAATCTTCACGCGGGCCGCGGACGTGTCCAGCAGGTCCACCGCCTTGTCCGGGAGCTGCCGGCCGGAGATGTACCGGCTGGACAGGCGCACCGCGGCGGTGACGGCCTCGTCGCGGATGATGACGCCGTGGGCCGCTTCGTACGTGGGGCGCAGGCCGCGCAGCATCAGCTCCGCGTCCTCCTCGCTGGGCTCCTCCACCTTCACCGGCTGGAAGCGCCGCTCCAGCGCGGCGTCCTTCTCGAAGTACTTCTTGTACTCGGCCCAGGTGGTGGCCGCGAGCGTGCGCAGCTCTCCGCGCGCCAGCGCCGGCTTGAGCAGGTTGGACGCGTCCGTGCCGCCCTGCGAGCCGCCCGCGCCGATGATGGTGTGCGCCTCGTCGATGAACAGGATGATGGGGGTGGGGGAGGCCTTCACCTCGGAGATGACGGCCTTGAGGCGGTTTTCGAACTCGCCGCGCACGCCCGCGCCCGCCTGGAGCAGCCCCAGGTCCAGCCCCAGCAGCTCCACGTTCTTCAGCGCGTCGGGCACCTCGCCCCGGACGATGGCCCAGGCCAGGCCCTCCACCAGCGCCGTCTTGCCCACGCCGGGCTCGCCCACCAGGATGGGGTTGTTCTTCCGGCGGCGGGAGAGGATGTCCACCATCTGCCGGATTTCGCGGTGCCGGCCGAAGATGGGGTCAATCTTCCCCTCGCGCACCCGGCCCGTGAAGGACGTGGCGAAGCGCTTGAGGGCTTCATCTCCACGGCCCCCCGCGCCGCCGGCCGCGCCCCCCGCGGCGCCACTGGCCGCGGCATCCGCGGAGGCGACCTCGACATTCTCGGGCGAGGGCCGCAGCACCACGTCCAGCGAGCTCATCAGCTCATCGCGGCTGATGGCGTCCAGCTCGGGGAACAGCTCCGCGGTGTAGCGCGCGCGCCGGCTGACGAACTGGGCGAACAGCAGGCCCGAGCGCAGCCGCGTGGCGCCCTGCTCCACGGAGGCCAGGAGCCACGCTTCCTCGAACCACTGGAACAGCGTCTCGGAGAAGACGGGCCGGCCGGAGCTGCCCGCGCGCAGGCCCTGGAGGGCGCGCTCCATGCTGGCCAGCAGGTGCCGGCGGTCCACGCCAAACTGCTGGAGGATGCGCGCGACGTCGGAGTCCTCCGGCTCCAGCATCTGCACCAGCATGTGCTCCGGGACGATTTCATAGAACCGTCCCGCGCTGGCCCGGGCCACGGCGGCCTCGAGCAGACGGGTAGACGTGGGCGTCAGGCGACGGACGAGCGCTTTCGGATCGACGCGAATGGGAGCCCCCAAAAATGACAGCGGTGGTGGACGGTATATCGGGCGCCCCCTGGCGACGTAAATCCCCGCGCCGCACGCCCGCCTGCTCTAACGACTCATTTCACCACGGGAACACTCATCTGCGTCTGCTGGCTCAGGCCCAGCCAGGTGTCCCGCCCGAGCTGACTCGGCTCCCGACTGGAGAGCCGGAACTGGTGCTGCACCCCTTCGGTGAGCCCCAGCTCCAAATCGTACTCCAGGGGGTCCCTCACGAAGAGGGACACCACCTCGCGCACCAGCGGCAGCAGGTCCCCTTCCTGCATCAGCCGCTTGTAGGCGCGCGGGGGCAGCGGCCGGATGTGGATTTGAATCTTCCCCGTCCGGTCGAAGGCCTTGCCGCCCAGCAGCATGTTGCGACCCAGCTGGTGGTTGGAGTGGCCCAGCCGCGCCCGGGCGTCGATGTCCACCCAGCGGCCCACGAACTGGCGCACCGCCACCCGCGCGCCCTCCAGGTCGTCGCCCAGCACGTCCTCGAGCGCGACCTCCAACTGCTCGGACGTCCTCGCCCGGCTGGCCAGCAGCGGGGCGATCCGCAGCAGGCGCCACGTCGGCAGCGTGCCCTCCAGGGACTTCTCGTAGGTGTCGAACCCGCCCAGCGCCAGCAGGCGCCGGGACCACTGGTCCGAGAAGGACGTGTCCGTCTCGCTGGTGACGCGGTACTTCGACTCGATGCGGTACAGCAGCGACAGCAGCCGGTGGTGGAAGAGGTCCAGGAACTCGCGCCGCACCGGATGGTCCGGGTCCTCCTGCGCCACTTCCTCGGCCAGGTAGTGGGGCAGGGGACTCACCGAGCCCGTCAGGCCCAGGAAGCGTGTCACCACCTCGAAGAGCGGCCGCTTCGAATACGGGTCCTCCGCCCGCACCGGCACCTGGTGCAGCGTCACGGACGCCACGTCACCCGAGGGGAACCCCAGGGACGGGTCGTGCCGGAAGCGAATCATCTCCTCGTTGACGGGCCCCGCGCCGCCCACGCGGGTGGCCTGCGACGTCAGCCGCTCCAGGAACGCCACCAGGGGGAAGAAGCCCACCCGGGGCGCCAGCTCGGCCAGCTTCTGGGCCGTCTCTACAAAAGCGTCTGGGAGCCGTTCCTCGGAAGCCACGCGAACTCCGTCTGCGAGGGGTGAAGCCGGATGCTCAGCTCGTTGAAGGAGTTGATGGTGACGTGGGAGGCGAGCAGCTCCTCCAGCACGCAGCCGAAGAGGAACGAATCTCCCACGCCCATGAAGTTCTCTTCGTCCAGGTCCACCCGCGTGCGGTGGCCCCGCAGCGGCGCGCCCTCCAGGAAGCGCGTCACCGGCTTCGTCTCCACCGCGCGGATGGCGTTGATGCGCAGGCGGCTGGCGCGCGCCGCCAGGTTGTCGGTGAGCGAATGGAAGTTGTACAGGTCCATCAGCCGCCGCAGCGCGGCCGCGTCCGCCAGCGAGTGCTGGTTGACGGCCAGGTGCGACAGCAGCCGCCAGTGCAGCTCGGCGCCCAGCGGCGCGCGCGCGGGCCGGCTCACCGGGGAGATGTTCCGGAACTTCGCCTGCGTGGGGCTGGCGGACGTGGAGGCCGTCAAGTCACCCACCTGCAGCCGCGAGGGCAGCGAGCGGTTGGTGCACGTCAGGTCCATGGACAGCGCTTCCTCGGCGGTGACCTCCGGCGCGATGTTCCGCGGCGTCTCCAGGGTGATGTACGTGTCGATGCCTTCATCCAGCGGCGAAGGCACCCGGCGCAGCCGGTAGAAGGACTGCTCGGCGTCCCCGCCCGCGGTGTGGGTGAACTCGTGGAAGGGCCGGTAGACGCGCCGCTCGTTGCGCCCGGCCTTCAGGCCCGTCACCGAGTCCACCGAGTACACCTCGGCGTGGTTGGGGGGCAGGTCGGACGCGCGCAGCAGGTGCTCCCGGTCCAACGTGCGGTGGAGGATGGGGTCCGCCGGCACGCTGAAGAGGTTCACCGCGGGGGCGCAATGCAGCCGGAACATCTCCCGGTGGATGCGCGCATCCAAGGGCGGCGGCCGCTCCAGGTGGAAGGCGAGCTCGAAGCGGTCCTCCTTCAGCCCGGCGGCGGCGTCCAGCCCGCGCACCTCGAAGAACAGGAACTTCTCCGGAAGCGTCAGGTACTCCTGGAGGTGCCGGTAGCCCTCGCTGGCGCGAGGCCAGGGCAGCAGCTTGAAGTCCCGGTGGAAGCCCACCGGTTGAATGGCGTTCACCGGCAGCTTGATGCCGTCTGTCTGGCCAGACGCGCCGCGCACGCGCACCTGGCGGCAGTAGCGCAAGAGCCACAGCAGCACCACCGACGCGGCGGACAGGTCGGCGTGGATGAACAGGCGCAGGCCCTGCTCGCGGAACACCTCCGCGCGGCCCTGCTCCGTCGTCTGGAAATAGAGCCGCAGCACCGGCGCGGTGATGGACGAGCGGTCCAGGAGCGCGTCGGTGAGCTGCACCGGCAGCAGGTCCACGTCCGTGGTGGTGCGGAAGACGCAACTAGTGCCGTCAATCGGCTGGGACGCCACCTCCGCCCCGGCGGCCAGCCGCGAGCGGCCGCGCAGCGCGCGCAGGTGCGGGGTGAACTCGACGATGGTGGAGGCCGGCAGCGGGCGCAGGTAGTGCGGCAGCAGCAGCTCGGTGAGCCCGTGCACCAGCTCCGGCACGTCGTCGTCCACGCGCTCCCGGATGCGGGCCGCGAGGAACGCGAAGCCCTCCAGCAGTCGCTCCACGTCCGGGTCCGCGCCGCGCTCCACCAGCAGGCCCGCGACAGAGGGGTTGGCCAACCCGAAGGCCCGTCCCATCTCCCGCAGGTACGACAGCTCGCTCAGGTAATACTTGCTGAACATCCTCGCCCTCCGCCACGCACCCCTGGATTCACCCGGCTCACCACAGGTCCACGCGCCCGCCCGGGTGCACCTGGGTATGGAAACGCACCATGCCTCGCCGACTCTGCGTGGCCAACTGGGCGGTGATGTCGAAGCGCAGCGCTGTCGGGTCCACCGGGTCCGCGGAGTAATGCACCACCACGCTCTTCAGGCGCGGCTCGAAGTCCTGGATGGCCTGCCGGATGGACTGCGTCATCCGCGGTATCGCCGACGGGTAGGAATGGACGATGTCGTTCAGGTCCAGGATGCCGTAGCCCGGTGAGGCCACGGACTCTCCCTTGCGCGTGTTGAGGAGGTTGCGCAGGTGCTCGGCGATGGATTCAACGACGTCGCCGGGCGGGGCGAGCGTGCCGTTGCCTTCAGCGATGCGCGACAACAAGCCTCGTGAGCCCATGGATTTCCTTCAACAGCGCGAGTACCCCAACCGCCGGCCGCCCGCGTAGCCCACTGCACGGACGGCCGGTGGAGGGACGGAACATCAACGCTGGGTGTCCCAGGTGTCCTCGTGCGTGACACCGCCCTGGGTGATGGTCCAGTTGATGGTGTGGAACACCAGCTGGAGGGTCTCCATCGGGGGCAGGTTGGTGCTCGCCGGCACGAAGGAGTTCGGCACCGTCTGCTGGATGGCGTTGATGCGGGCCTTCTTGACGGACACCGTGTAGAACTGCTCGGTGGTGCCGTCGCCCGTCGGGTTCGGACGGAAGAACTTGAAGGTCGCGTCGATGACCTGGTTCTCGCAGAGGGCCTTCATCAGCAGCGGCGACGCCTTGTCGATGCGCTTGGTGATTTCGATGCCCTCGTACTGGCGGCGGCCCGTCGCCAGACCGGAGCCGGCCTCGCGAGCGGTGAAGACCTTCTGGCTGTACGCGACGCACTCGATGGAGTCCGCGCGGCCCAGGCTGGTCTGCGTGCTGTCGCCCTTGATGTCGCTGCCGTTCGCCTTCAGGTACAGGTGTACTGATTCAGCCATGACTTCAACCTCGTCGCTTTGCGCGCGTCCGCGCGCTGGTGGACCCAGGCTCACCTTGAGCCTGGGCTTGTTGGAGCCCCTAAACTAGCTGAAATGACCGACGCTGGGTGAAACGGGCTCTACTCCTTGTCCAACTTGCCCACGAGGGACAAGGTGAACGACGCACCCATGTACTTGAAGTGGGGGCGAACCTGCAGGCCGCAGCGGTACCAGCCCGGCTGACCGTCCACGTCCTCCACCACCACGCGCGCGGCGCGCAGGGGGCGGCGCGAGCGCACGGCGGGCGCCGGGTCATCCATGTCTGAGATGTACTGGCTGAGCCAGTGGTTGAGCTCGCGCTCCAGGTCCGACTTCTCCTTCCAGCTTCCAATCTGCTCGCGCTGGAGCACTTTGATGTAGTGCGCCAGGCGGGTCATGATGAACATGTAGGGAAGCTGCGTGCCCAGGCGGTAGTTGGTCTCCGCCGCCTTGCCCTCCGGCGTGTTGCCGAAGAACCGGGGCTTCTGCGTGGAGTTGGCGCTGAAGAAGGCCGCGTTGTCGGAGTCCTTGCGGAAGACGAGGCCGATGAAGCCCTCCTCGGAGAGCTCGAACTCGCGCCGCTCGGTGAGCATGACCTCGGTGGGAATCTTGGTCTGGATTTCCCCCATGGCCTCGTATTGGTGCAGCGGCAGGTTCTCCACCGCGCCGCCGGACTGGGGACCGATGATGTTCGGGCTCCAGCGGAACTTGGCGAACGAGTCCGCCACGCGGCTGGTGAGCGCCACGGAGGCGTGACCCCACAGGTAGCGCTCGTGGTGGCCCACGACGTCCTCGGTGAAGTTGAAGGCCTTCACCGGCACCGTCTTCTCACCGTAGGGCAGGCGCAGCAGGAAGCGCGGCAGCGCCAGGCCCACGTAGCGGGCGTCCTCGCTCTCACGGAACGAGTGCCACCGGGCGTACTGCGGGCCCTCGAAGAGCGACTTGAGGTCCTTCAAGTCAGGCAGCTTGAGGAAGCTCTCCTCGCCGAACACCTCCGGCGCGGCGTTGCCGATGAAGGGCGCGTGCGCCATGGCGGCCACGGAGGCGCACTTGCGGAGCAGCTCCATGTCCTGCGGGCCTACGTTGAAGTCGTAGTTGGCGGAGATGATGCCGTAGGGCTTGCCACCGAAGACGCCGTACTCGTTGGAGTACACCAGCTTGTACAGGCCGCTCTTGGTGACCTCGGGCGCGTCCTCGAAGTCCTTCTGCAGGTCTTCCTTGGAGGCGTTGAGCATCTCCACGCGGGTGTTCTCGCGGAAGTCGGTGCGGTCCACCATGAACTTCAGCGAGCGCCACGAGGACTCCAGCTTCTGGAACTCCGTCGCGTGGAGGATTTCGTTGACCTGGGACGACAGGCGCTTGTCGATTTCGGCGATCATCGCGTCGACGAGCGCCTTGTCCACGCGCTCCTCGGAGCGGTTGGGCGCCAGCATCTCGGTGATGAAGGCCTGCACGCCGCGCTTGGCGACGTCGTAACCCTCGTCCTTCGGCTTCAGCTTGGCCTCGGACAGGATTTCGTCGAGCAGGGACAGCGAGGCGTCATCGGCGACGCCCGTGGACTTCTGGGTCTGGGTCTCGTTGGCCATGGTGATTCGGTTCCCCCTGAAAGGGCTACTTGCTCTCTTCGGTCAGACCCAGTTCCTTGATGAGTGCCTTGCGTCCGTCCTCGTCGGAGAGCATGGCCTGGAGCTTCTTGCGGAACGCCGGCAGGTTGCCCAGGGGGCCCTTGAGGGCGTTGAGCGCGCTGCGCAGCTCGAGCAGCTTCTTCAGCTCCGGCACCTGGTTGACGACGCTCTCGGGCGAAAAGTCATTCAGGTTCTTGAACTGGAGCGTCACGTTCATCGTGGCACCCGGGTCGGCCGAAAGCTTGTCGGCGGCGGTCAGGGTGACCTTGAGGTTCTGCTGGGCCATGACTTCGTTGAAGTTGGCCTTGTCCACGTTGATGGGCGCGCGCTGCTCCAGCGGGCGGGCGTCTTCCTGGCCCGTGAAGTCCCCCAGCATCAGCACCTTCAGCGGCAGCTCCACCTGCTCCTGCGCGTTGCCGGTGGCGGGCTTGTAGACGATGTTGACGCGCTCGGTAGGGGCGACGGAACTCTCTTTGCTCATCTGCGGCTTTCTCCTTGAGAACTGCGTAGAAGACGCGGGCGTCGCATGAGGGAGCGCTTCGCCGCGGTACGACGGGTGTCCTTCACGCGCCGACGCGCAACGTGGCGGAAGAGTCCAGCAACGCTAGACGACGATACCGGTTTCGAAATTTCACTGCCACCGGTCCAGCCTCCTTTTCCACGTTGGTTCGGGTTTGCAGCCACCCCTCCAGACACGCGGCGGCGAGCGCTGGCTCCCAGGTGTCGAGCGCGTGGGCGGAGACCTCCTCGTCCAGGGCGTCATAGACGGCGCGCGCGAGCGGCAACTGGCCCGCATTGGCACACAACCGCGCCAGCTCCAGCCGGGAGATGAAGCGGGCGCGGCCGGTGCTGGCGGCGGTGACGGCGGCCTGCAACCGGGTGACGGCTTCGTGAACGCGGCCTTCCTCCAGCAACGTGCGGGCTTCGGCTTCCAACGCCGCGCTGTCAGCATGGACAGACGCGCCCAATGCGAGGGGGCCCAGGGCCAGGGCCGTGGACATCGACACCGCGGCGGAAGGGGCGGGTGTGGGCGCGCTCACGCGGAGGACGTGGTCGCGCAGCCAGGCCTGGGTGGCGTCGTCCGTGAGCGGAGTGTCCAGGGTGGAGCGGAGCGTCTCCACGCCGGTCAACCGGCGGAGCTGGATGGCCAGCTCCTGCGCCAGCGCGGTGCGAGCCCCGGCGTACGCGGCGCCCAGTCCCTCCAGGGCGGTGGCGCTGTACCGGTGGAGCGTCAGGGCGAAGCGGTGGCGGGCCAGGGCGGACTCGGACTCGTCGAGCAACTCACCCCAGCGCTGGTTCTGCTCCAGGGTCTCCAGCTTGGTGCGCAGCAGGTCCGGCAGTGGGTGAATCTGGGTGCGGCCATTGCCATCCGCGGCGGGCGGCTGGGTCAGGTGCAGCCACAGGCCCATGCGGTTGAGGCGGTAGGAGAGCGGGTCCTCGGGGCTCGCCCGGCGCAGCGCGCCCGCGGCGCCCAGCAGCGCGCCACCCACGGTGCGCAGGAAGTCGGTGACGGCCTCCACGCTGGACAGGTCCGGAGCGGCGGGAAGCTCGGGGAGGGGCGGGACCTCGAGGGCGGCGGCGCGCGGCGGGGCTTGTGTGCCGTTGGCGGCGGCGCTGCTCGCGTTGGCTGCACTGCCTTTGCCCGTGGCGCTGTTGCCTTTGACCGCGTCGCGCGCGGAGCGGTTGTCAATGCCTTTCGTGGACGTGTCAGCGCTGGCCGGAGGCGCTCCTGGCCGCGTGACATGCGTGGACTCCGCCGCGCGCACACCGCGCTCTCCCGCCTCGCCGGGCGCGGTGTCCTCGTCCTGGGACGACGCATTCCCATCCACCGGCGGAGAGGCGTCCGCGTCCTCCGGGGACGCGGTGCGTCCCTCCGGTACGCTTGCGGGTTCGGGCTCGGGGAGTCCGGCGCGGAGCCGGGTGATGGCGTCCTGGAGCGGACCGAACGCGGGGGCCATGTCGGAGAACCGCTCGCGTGAGAGCTGGGCCAGGCGCTTCACCGCGACCGCCAGCGCATCCAGGGGCTCCGCGCGCACGGAGGCCTGTTCCACGGTGGGCAGGATGCGGCCCAACCGGTCCACGAACCAGGCCACGGCGTTGGCCCGGCCGCGCAGCCGCTTCGCCTCCGGGAAGAGGTCCTGCCAGTAGCGCTCCGTCACCTCGGCGAGCACGGCCGTGCCGGTGGCCGCGCCGTCCACGCCTCGCGTGGCATACAGGCCATAGGCCAGGTACGAGGCGAGCCAGAGGTCCTTGGTGGTGTGCTTCAGCAGCGCGCCGGCGCCCTCGACGACGTCATCCCAGCGCACGGCGTTGCTGGCCGGGGACTCCAACTTCGCGACTTCCAGCGCGACGGCCTCGTAGGCGGGCTCGTGCTTCGCCTGCACGCCGGCCGGGGACGCCCCCGGCACGGGCTCGGCCCAGGGGAGGGCGCGCTCGCGAAGCTGTTCCAGGGTGGGTGGCATGGGCGTGGTGGGACTTCAGCGCGAAAGCGTCTGCAACAGTTGTTCCAGGGTGGTGGACGGCGCGTCGATGACCTGGCGCGCGGAGGCCGTGAGGCCCTTGCGCGCGTTGTCGATGGCGGCGGGGCGCTCGGTGCGCAGCGGCCACACCTGGGCGCCCGGACGGCTGGGCTGGGCCAGCGCGAGGAAGAGGGTTGGGGAGGCCGCTCCCAGGCTGATGAGCAGCCGGGGCTTGTCGCCCTCGGACCAGAAGAAGGCCGGCGGCTGGTGCGTCCACTTGAGCAGCCGCGAGGACAGCTCCAGCCAGGCCACCGGCCCCACGCGCGTGGACAGCGGACAGTCCAGGGTGACGCCGGCCGGTAACTGCTCCTTGCCGCGCTCGCCCGCGCACGCGGTGAGGAAGGTGTGCAGCGCGTAGTAGCGCCCACCTTCCGGCGTGCCCTCCACCACCGGGCCCAGCAGGTCCACGGTGTGGTGGTCCGCCAGCACGGCGTTGAGCAGCCGCTTCGCGAGGCTGTAGTCCCCCGGGCCCGGCAGGGGCAGTGCCGCCACGCGCTCCAGCAGTTGTGGCACCTCCAGCTCCGCGGCGGACCGGGCCAGCGCACCGGCGGCGCGCAGGAAGGGCTGGTACGCCTCCGGGGTCAACGCGAGCCGCGAGGCCGTGTCCGCCGAGGACGCCTCGGTGAAGATGGCCAGGGGGAAGGTCCGGCCCACGCTGTCCTGGCTGGGCGCCATCACCCCCACCAGCGCCTGCTTCTGGCCGGGCGCGGTGAAGACGAAACAGACGGGCTCGGCGGGCAGGTCCACCCGGGCTCTTCGCGAACGCTCCACGCCCGCTTCCATCCAGCCGTAGAGCTGGAGGGCCAGCGGGGTGGCCGCGTTGTGGCGGATGAACTCGGCCTGGCGGGGCGTCTTGCCCAGCAGGCCGATGCGCGGCGACTGCACGGCCATGTCAGTGAACCCCATCCGCCGCGACGGCCGGCGCCGCGCACCCGCCCTTGCGCGCGATGCTCACGGGCGGCTGCAACCCCGGGTCCCGGAAGATGGCCAGCAGCTTGGACGTGTTGCCCGACATCCCGAAGAATGGGTTGGCGGTGCGCTCCGGACGGAAGTCGATGGAGACCAGCGCGCCGTTCATCTCCTCGATTTCCCACGTGGCGGTGAAGTAGCGGCCGTCCGCGCTGGGCTCGATGCGCTTGACGCGCTCCAGCAGGCGGAACAGGCCCCAGTCTCCCTCGGCCTCCAGCGTCGTCTCCGTGGAGCCATCCGCGCTCTGCACGGTGATGCGGGCGCCGAGCTTGCCGGCCTGGCCGGGCCAGATCATCGGCTTCCACACCGTGTCCGGGCCGTTGCGGTACGTCTCATCCGTCCCGTCGAGCGTCAGGGTGATGGACGAAATCTGCGACGCCAGGCCGTCCGCGGAGACGCCCGGGCGCAGGCGCACCTGGAAGCGGACCAGCGGATCCACCGTGTCGCCGCCGGGGAAGAGCGTGGTGGACAGCGCGCCCGTCTTCTCCAGGAAGCCGAGCAGGTCGGGCCGGTACATGACCCCGCCCGACGAGGTGAACTCCCACCGGCGTCCGGTGGCCACCACGTCCTCCAGGAGCTGCTCCTTGACGAACTTGCGCACCAGGCCGCCTTCGGGGCGCAGGAACTCCGCGACCTCGGGCAGCGGTGCGTCCGCCTGCGACGCGCGGTCGAACGGGTACTTCCCCTTGAACGCGCTGCTCCACGCCGTCACCACCTGGTCCTGCCACAGCTTGCTCTTGTTGCAGGCCACGCCCACGAACACCACCGAGCGCATCTCCTGGAACGGCGGCAGCAGCAGCCGCTCGAAGATGGCGACGTTGTCCGTCTGCTTGCGGACCATCATCTCCACGTTGTTGCGGGTGGTCTCAATCTTGTCCAGCAGCAGGCCGGACTCGGCCGGCTTGTCCTTCACCGCCAGCAGCGTCGTCTGGACGGTGGCCAGCTGGTCCTCGTACGAATCCAGCGCCGTCAGGGACTCCTCGCCGTCCTCCGTCTTGGAGGACTCCGTGGCGAAGCGGATGAGCGAGGCGAACTCACGCTCCACGTCGCGGGCGGTGACCTCCTGGGCGCCGGAGGGCGAGTTGGCGTTCAGCAGCTCGCGCTTCTTCGGCGCATCCTCGCCGGACTCCGAGCCGAACAGCTTCCCCGCCTTGGCCAGGAAACCCGTGGCGGCCTCCGCCGCCTGGGTATCGCGCTTGTCGAGCACCACGTTGTAGGTGAGCGCGCGGAACAGCCGCCCGTAGGGCTTGGGCTTGCCGCGCGTCAGGTTCGTCAGCAGGCTCTCCATCTGCGTCAGGTTCTCCGGG
This sequence comes from Myxococcus sp. SDU36, assembly GCF_030168875.1. Lineage (NCBI taxonomy): Bacteria > Pseudomonadati > Myxococcota > Myxococcia > Myxococcales > Myxococcaceae > Myxococcus > Myxococcus sp. SDU36. The sequence goes on along the minus strand of NZ_CP077414.1, from coordinate 3,453,988 downwards.
GCATGCACGCGGATGGCGCCGAGGAAGTCCCTCCACTCCTGGGTGTAGGCCTCGAAGTAGCGGGTGCGCAGCTCGCGCCGCGAGCTCACCGTGTCCACCTTCTCATCCCGGTCCAACACCCACGACTGCTGGTCCTGGAAGGCCAGGTCCAGCCGCTCGCGGATGACGTCGTCGTAGGCCTTGCGCGTGAAGGCGCCCCGCACGCGCGAGCTGGCGCTCATCTGCGGCACCGAGCCCACGAGCTGCTCCAGCGTCACGTCCGGGTACGCGCCGCTCATGTTGGCCACCAGCTGCGCCAGCTCCAGCCGCACCAGGGGCACGTTGTTGAGCGAGCGGCGCGCCGACTGCACCACGCCGGTGACGCGGCCGAAGGCGATGCGCTGCTCGCGCGCCGGCTTCTGCTCCTCGGGGAGCATCTGCTCGTTGGCGAGCATCAGCAGGAACGTCTCCGCGTGGTTCGCCACGGCCCGCTCGTCCACCGCGTCGCCCCGCACGCGCTTCCAGTGCTTCACGATTTCGTCCTGGAGCCACTTGCGCTGCGTCTCGTCCAGCTCCGGCTCGCGCGGATCCCGCGGCGTGGTCACCAGCAGGTACATCTTCAAGTCGTCGAAGTACTGGCGGTACGCGTCGAAGTGCTTGCTGTAGTCCTCGTCGCTGCGCACCGTCAGCAAGTCTGGGTTCTTCCCGAAGGTGTCCAGGCGCTGCTGGATGAGCTCGAACTGCTTGCCCAGCAGCACCCGGCGCAGCGCCGCGTTGTAGAACTGGCGCGCCTGCGGCAGCAGCTTCTGGCCCTGGTAGAGGCCGAAGCGCATGAACACCGGCGCGCTGCCTTCCTCGTACTCCGTCAGCTCCTGGAGCCGGTTGCGCAGCGGAATCAGGTCCTCGACGCGCCGGATGTCGTCACGCGGGTCCAGGTTCACGTTGGTGATGGCCTCGGTGACGGCCTCCGCCATGTTGCGGTTCTTGAAGAAGGACACCGTGGGCAGCGACAGCAGCAGCACCGTGGCGGCGGAGGCCGCGCTGGCCAGCACCATCCGCTGGCGGCGCACCCGCGCTTCCTCCAGCGAGCTGCGCACCGCCACCTGCTGGTCCTGGAACATCACCTTGGTGAAGACGTCCCAGAGGAAGTAGCTGCGGCCTTCCGTGGCGCCATCCGTCTGCGCCCGGCCGTTGGTGCTGCCGAACATCTCCGCCGCGGACGGGGACACCTTGTCCACCGGGCGCAGGTCTTGCGTGCCGCTGTTGAAGTACAGGCCGCGGAAGACGGGCGTGTCCTGGAACACGTTCTCCAGGAAGAGCGGCTGGAGGAACTCCGCCAGGTTCTTCCGGAGCGCGTCGAACTTCTGCGGGAAGCCGTAGATATTCTCGCGCGTCTCCAGCCGGCGCTCCTGGCCCAGCCGGCGCAGCGAGCGCTGCTCCAGCACGGAGAGCATCTGGTCGAAGCGCTCGCGGAACAGGTCCGTGCTCGCCTCGCGCTGCTGCTCCAGCGGCACGGTGAAGCCCCAGATCTGCCCGCGCTCCACGCGCGACAAGTCGGAGAACATCTCCACGAACCCGGGCAGCAGGTCGCACTTGGTGATCATCACATACACCGGCACCAGCATCTTCAGCCGGGTCGTGATTTCATCCAGGCGCTCGCGGATGGTCTGCCCCATCTCCCCCACGGCCTGCGGGTCCGCGTTCAGCAGCTCGCTGACGCTGATGGCCACGATGAGGCCGTTGATGGGACGGCTGGGGCGGTGCTTGGCCACCGTGTCCAGGAAGGCCAGCCACTCCGGCCGGTCCTCTTCCGCGCTGGTGTAGCGGCCGGCCGTGTCCAGCAGCACGGCCTCGTTGGTCAGCCACCAGTCGCAGTTGCGCGTGCCGCCCACGCCGCGCACACCGCCGCGCGCGGAGAGGTACGGGAACTTCAGCCCGGAGTTGCGCAGCGCGGTGCTCTTGCCGGCGCCTGGAGGCCCGACGATGAGGTACCAGGGCAGCACCGCCAGCGCGTCCTTGCCACCGCGCGCCAGCTTGGAGGCCTTGAGCGCCTCCACCGCCTTGGTGAACTCCGACTGCATCGCCTTGATTTCAGGCTGCAGGTCCGGCCGCACGGTGGTGGCCTGCTCATCCGCCTGCGCCGCCAGCGCGCCCTCCAGCTTCTTGGCCGCGGCGCGCGCGCGGATGCGCTTGACCAGCCACACCACGCCGACGGCCAGCAGGCCCGCGAGCGCGGCGATGATGGCCGCCTGCTGAATGGTGAAGCCCAGGTAGCTGAGCAACGCGAACATCGGCGCGCCGATGCCGAGCAGCGGTAGCAGATACGCCATTACTGCGTCCCTCCCGCCGCCTGCGTCTGGCTGGCGCTCGTCGCCGTGTTGCGGGCCGCGTGGACCTCGATGCGGCTCTTCAGCTCACCCATCTTGTCGTTGAGGAAGAACTGCAGCACGCCGTAGAACAGGACGGCCACCGCGAGCGCTCCGGCGGAGATGCCCACCATCGACGCCTTCTTGCGCTTGGAGAGCAGCGATTCGGTGGGCCGGTCCCCGTGCGGCGACAGCACGTCGAAGTCGAAGGGCCGCGCGCGCTCCAGGTCCTTCTGCACCGTGTCGATGAGCGTCATCAGCTCCAGCTCGCCGCCGCGGATGCGGTAGCGGCCCTGGAAGCCGAAGAGCATGCACAGGTAGTAGACCTGCAGCACCTCGTGCCGGTGCGGGTCCTTGCGCACGGTGTTGAGGCGCGCGAAGAAGCCGTCACCGGCGACGTTCTCGTTGAAGTAGTGGAGCTGCAGGGGCATCCAGAGCTGCCGGTACTCCTCCGGGCGGCCCAGGACGACCTCGTCGATGAGCGCCACCAGCGCGTAGGCCATGTCCTGGGCATCCTGATGGCTGAAGCCCAGCACGGCGGCGCGGCGCAGCGTCTCATCCACCACGCCGCGCAGGCGGTGGTGCAGCGTCTCGGGCGGGGGCACCGCCGACGCTTCGGAGCCGCGCAGCTGGATGGCGGCGTCGAAACAGTCCTTCGTGGCTTCGGTGACTCGGTCCATGGGCGGCTCGGGGCGTCAGCGATTGGCGGTGGGGACCGCGAGCAGTTCCACGGTCGTTCGGCTCGCGTCGAACGGCTGCGGGAGGTAGATGGCGAGGTTGCGGTCCCTCATCACGTTCCTCCAGTAGCCGTCATTCATGGAGAGGCTGAAGTAGACGGTGCCCGGCTGCACGGGGACCTCGGGGGGCGGCCGGTACGTCACCGCCAGCGGCACGCCGGGCGCGGCGGCCTGCACCAGCGCGCGGATGTCCTCCCAGGCGGCCACCTTCGACAGCTTGGGCAGCTGTTCGGCCACCACCCGCTCCGGCAGCTCGCTGCGCACCGCGAGGATGAAGTGGCCGCAGCGCTCCAGCCGGTCGTCCTCCAGCCGGCCGCGGAACATGCCGTCGGCGCCCGCCGTCAGGTCCACCGACAGGCACTGCTCCAGCGCCACCGAGCGCATCAGCTCGGAGAGGCGGCGGAACAGCTCCTCGAAGGTGGCGCGCAGGTTGGTGAACTGGAAGGTAGGCAGCGTGGACGGGTCCGCGCTGACGGAGAAGGTGCACAGCTGCCCCGCGCACTGCGCCAGCGCCAGGTACAAGTCCCGCGGCCGCAGGTTGCCCGCGTCCAGCGCGTGCTGGAGGAAGGGGATGGTGCCGTTGAGCGCGTTGAGCTCCAGGAAGAGCGTCACGTCGCCCGCGGTGAACTCCAGCGCTGACGCGTCCCGGTGCCGCCGCCGCGAGGAGAGCTGCCGCTGCTTGGACACCATCAGCCGCAGCATCGTCCGCAGCTCGTTCATGACGAACGCGGACGCGTCGATGCGCAGGCATGGCGGGATGAAGGACTCCACCAGCGTCAGGTTTCCGGAGCGGTCCCTGGACAGCTCGCACAGCTTGATGGACTCGAAGTCGTCGCGCGGCTCGGTGCCGAACAGCAGCCGCACGTTGCGCTGACCGAAGGCCACCTGCGAGATGGAGGTGGAGGCCGTCAAGTCACTGACGGGGCGGGAGGCGGGCGTGTAGCGCGGGCTGCTGCCCAGCCGCTCCCCGCTGCCGAAGCTCTCCACGCCGCTGCGCTCGCGCGGCACGCCCAGGTACACGTCCAGGGTGCGCTGGGCGGGCGGGAAGTAGCCGTCCGCGGGCCGCGCTGGCGGCGCCTCCGCGTCTCCGGATTCGAAGGAGACGGGCAGCCCGTCGGGGAGGATGCCGGTGAAGTGGGTCAGCTGCACCTGGCCGGCGCGCAGCGCCTCCATGTCGAACTCCAGGGCCACCACGCCCCAGGGATACGGTTCGAGCGAGGCCAGCCGCTGATCCAGCAGTTGCTCGTGGTAGAGGTCCTGCTGCTGGAGGTGGTGGGGGCTCATGAACATGCCCTCCGACCACACGACTCGCTGCACGGACTTCATACACCTCTCCGCGGCGACTCGCCGTCGCCAGCTTGGGGTTGGAGTCGAGGCCCCGGCGCCTGCGTCATGGGCCGGAACATCAGGTCAATCTGATAGCCTTGCAGCCGGTAGCGGAAGACCTCGTCTCCCGGCTTCGGGTCGCCCTGGTCACCCGCGGGGCGCTCCACGCAGCGCGCCTCCTCCACCACGGGGAGCGCCGCCACCGTCCGCCACGAATAGCCCAGCGGCTGCCGGAAGTGCCCCATGGCCAGGACGAAGCGGGCCTTGGGATCACGCTGCACCCAGCGCTTCACCTTGTTGCCGGGCGGAATCACCAGCTCGGCCACCTGGAGCAGGTCCTCCTTGAGGAGCTCCTCCGGCTTGCCCCACAAATCCTTGAAGCCCGCGCGCTCCAGGCGGACGCTGTCCTTGAGCTGGACGATCTGCACCACGGTAGGCAGCGAGCGCCCGCGCGCGTCGGGATTGAGCTGCTCCGACGCATCCACCACCACCTGGAACGGCGGCGGCGTCTCACACGCCTGCGACACGCGCTTCACGCAGCCCGCGCTCCCGCTCAAGGCGGCCGCGAGCGCGATGACCACACCCCACCGAAGGTTCCGGCCGGCACGCTTCACCCGACCGGCGCCTGTGTGTCCTAGCGCCAAGATTCGTATTCCTTGAAAGAACGCACGGGTCCTTACAACTTCCGTGCGAAGCGTAAACTGCCAGACAGGACGGACAGGATTCAAGCCACCCCCAGATGGCGGCTCCCTGCCTGCTCCTAGTTCTCGGAAATCTTGGAGCCCTTGATGATGACGTCGCCTGACGCGTTGACCTCAATCTTGGCGCCCTTGATGACCACGTCCCCGTTCTTCTTCACCTGGAGCGTGGCGGAGCCCACCTTGAGGGTGAACTGCTCCTGGGCAACCAGTGAGATTTCCTTGGCGGACAGCGTGTAGGCGTCCTTGGCGGCGTGGTTCACCTTGCCCGCCACGCTGACGAGCATGTCCTTGTCCACCTTGAGCGTGCGGGACTTCCCCACCTCTTCGGAGAGGTCCCCGCCCACCTGGAGGGTGCGGGCGCCCTTGACTGTCTCGGACTTCTTGGCGCCGACGACCTCCACCTTGGCGCCGCCCACCTGTTCGGACTTGAGGCCGCCCACCAGCTCGTTGAAGGCGGCGCCCACGGTGACGGCGAGCGCCCCGCCCACGTTGAGCATCTTCCCCAGGGCCACCGTCTCCGCGGAGGCCATGGCCACCGTGAGGGCCTGGTTGCCGCTGACGCTGATGGACTGGTCCCCGGCCACCGCCTCGGTGTGGTTGCCGCCCACGGTGGTGGAGCGGTTCTGCGTGACGGCCAGCGTCTGGTTGCCGGTGACGGTGCTGTCGTCGTTCTTCTTCACCAGCAGGGCCTGGTTGCCTTCAATGACGCGGGAGCGGTCCTTGCGCACCAGCAGCGTCTCGTTGCCGCGGACCTCCTGCGTCTTGTCGTTCTCCACGACGATGTTGAAGTCCTTCTGCGCGTGCAGGTAGACGAGCTCGCTGCCGGCCGCGTCCTCGAAGCGCAGCTCGTTGGAGCCCGCGCCGCCGGGGCTGGAGCTGGAGCGCAGCGTGCTCTGCGTCTTGTTGCCGGGCAGGTCGATGGGCGTCGGGTTCGCGCCGTTGTAGACGCTGCCGGTGACGATGGGCCGGTCCGGGTCGCCCTCGAGGAACTCGACGACGACCTCATGGCCGATGCGCGGCAGGTACAGGGCGCCCCAGCCCGGGCCCGCCCAGGCCTGGCTGACGCGAATCCAGCAGCTGCTCTTGTCGTTGTTCTTGCCCTCGCGGTCCCAGTGGAACTGGACCTTGATGCGGCCGTGCTCGTCGGTGTGGATCTCCTCGCCGCTGGGGCCCACGACGATGGCCGTCTGCGCGCCCGGAATCACCGGTCGGGGCGTCACGCGCGGCGGGCGGAAGGGCACCTCCGCGGGCTGGCAGAGGAATTCGTTGCGGTAGTCCTCCCGGCTGCGCAGCGAGCCCTGCTCGATGCTCAGCGCCTCCGACTGGTGGCCCAGGTGCCGCACGGAGACGGGCAGGTACTGGCGGTTGGCGGCTTCGTCCGGATGCTCCGCCAGCTCGAAGGAGTGGCCCACGCAGACGCGGCGGCTGTAGCTGGCGCCCGTCACCGTCTCCGCCCGCGCGCGCAGCTCCTCCAGGCGCACCTTCGCCAGGCTGCGGCCGGGCGCGGGCTCTTCGTAGCGGCCGGGGTAGTCGTAGATTTCGAGCGCGGCCTCGCCGTCCTCCGCCTCGGAGCTGGCGCCCAGGTCCTGGGCGGGGCGCAGGAAGTTGTAGTCGCGCAGGGCCACGGCGCCGGGCTGCACCTCCGTGCGGGAGACCAGCTCGTGGACGTACTCCTGCGAGGCGACCATCTGGCTGCGCTCGCGGAAGACGAGCTTGGACTCGCCCTGCATCGCGGGGTTGGCGGAGGCGCCGTCGCCAATCACCATCATGTGGGCGTCCTCGCCGTGCTCGAAGAAGTAGAAGATGCCTTCTTCCTCCAGGAGGCGGGACACGAAGTCGAGGTCGGACTCGCGGTACTGCACGCAGTAGTCGCGCTTGGGGTACTCGCCGGTGAGCGCCAGCCGGTGCTCCACCTTGGCCTCGTCCAGCACCTTGTGGACGATGTCCGGGACGGTCATCTCCTGGTAGATGCGGCTCTTGCGGCGGTGGCGGAGCGTCCACAGCCGCGGCACCACGGTGGCGCGGTAGCGGCGGCGCTCCGGGCCGCTGCCTTCGTCCCACCGTGACATGCGCGACACGATGCCGTGGAAGAAGCGCGCGGTGCCGTCTCCGAGCATGACGGTGAGCCGCGCGTCCTGGCCCAGGAGCGCCTTCTCATCCACGTCCACGTCCGGCCGGGCGGCCAGCGCCACCTCCACCGCGTAGGGCTGGGACAGCGTCTCCTCGGCTTCAAAGCCCAGGACGGCCAGCTCCCCGGCGGTGAAGGCCCCTGCCTGGAACTCGAACTCAGCCTGGTTGGCTTTCAAGGCGGCGTTCGCGATCATCCACAGACCCCCGGCGCTGGGCCTCGTCCAGAGGAGGAGGCCCGATAGTGGTGCGGCAGCATGCCACGAATTGCGTACCAGCGGGGCCTGACACGAAATTTTCATTGCCGGCGTGCGCTGACGCTGGGGCCATCCCATTCCAGGTCGGACTTCGGTGTAGAGTGGAAAAGGGGGGCTGGCTTGAAACTGCGGGTCTTCCCGGGGTACCCAGACGGCTTCGGGGAGAACCATGAGAAGAAATGAGCTCCTGCACCGCGGGCTCGCGCTGGCACTCGCGCTGACGTCCCTGTCCGCCGGGGGGCAGGAGGGGCCCGTGCTGCGAGGCTTCGACCTGGAGCGCCTGGAGCTGAATCCTGGCGCGGAGGGGTCGCTGCTCGTCGGCATGGGCGAGCTGCTTCCCGCGGGGGCCTTCCGCGCGACGGTGATGATGCATTACGCGCATCAGCCGCTCGTCTACATGGACAACCTCATCCGCGAGCAGCCCGAGGTGGCCGTCGTCTCTGGACGGACCACCGCGCACCTGGCCGCCGCGTACGCCCCGCTGGACTGGCTTCAGGTGGGGCTGCAGGTCCCCATGGTGGCGCTCCAGGGCGGAGACGACGTGGGCATGGGGCGTTATGGCATCGCCGTGCCCGCCAGCCAGGCGCTGTCCACCCCGATAGTGAGTGCGCGCTTCGGCGTGCTGACGCAGACGGACGCGGGGGGCGTGGATTTCGCGGTGGAGCTGGCCGCGGGGCTGCCGCTGGGAAGCCAGGGGGCCTTTACCCGGGATGACGGCGGACTTCGCCTGTCGCCCCGGGTGATGGTGGGGCGGCACTTCGGCTTCATCCGTGCGGGGCTGGAGGCGGGCTACGTGCAGCGCCCGCGCGTGCTGCTGACGGACCGGACGGGCGACACGGAGGATGAAGTGGGGCGCGAGCTGCGGCTGGGCGTGGCGTTGGCCACGACGGGCAAGCGGCTGCGCTGGGAGCTCAACGTCCGGGGCATGTTGCCGATGACGGACCAGCCGACTTCGGTGGAGCTGCTGCCGGGCGCGCGCTACCTGGCGGGCTCTTCGCTGGAGCTGTTCGCGCTGGCGGGCGTGGGCGTGGGCGCGGCGCCCGGCACGCCGCTGTTCCGGCTGATGGTGGGCGGAGCCTTCGGCAACGTGACGCCGCCGCGGGGACCGGGTGAGTCCTCGGTCCGCTGCGAGATGGGGTTGCCACCCGAGGCGAAGATTCAGGAGTGCCCCGACCTGGACGAGGACGGCGACGGCGTGCGCAACGCCGACGACAAGTGTCCGCTGGTGCCGGGCGACGTGGCACGGCAGGGGTGCTCGGCGCAGGACACGGATGGCGACGGCATCGAGGACATGCTGGACGCCTGCCCGCTGGAGCATGGCCCCGCGGCGCGCCAGGGCTGCCCCATCCCGGATCAGGATGGTGACGAGGTCCCCGACGAAATCGACAGCTGCCCCTCGGACCCGGGGCCCGCGGACAACCGGGGCTGCCCGGTGCGGGACACGGACGGCGACGGCATCGACAACGACAAGGACGAGTGCCCGAACGAGGCGGGTCCCCTCGAGCGCAATGGCTGCCCGGAGTCGGACACGGACAAGGATGGCGTGCCCAACCGCGCGGACAGTTGCGTGAACGAGCCGGGGGACGCCAAGAACCTGGGCTGCCCGCTGCACGTGCTGCCGCTGGTGGAGATTCGTCCGGACCGCCTGGTGGTGATGGGCAAGGTCTTCTTCGAGCCGACGCAGGCGCGCATCCAGAAGCGCTCCTTCGAGCTGCTGGACTGGGTGGCGCGCGTCATCCGGGAGCACCCGGAGATTCCGGTCGTCGTGGTGGGCGCGCACACGGATGACCGGGGCTTCCCGGACAGCAACCGCCGCCTGTCGCAGGCGCGTGCCGAGGCCGTGCGCCAGTACCTCATTGGCCGGGAGATTGCTCCCGAACGACTGAAGGCCCTGGGCTATGGCCAGGAGCGCCCCATTGACAGCAACGCGACGTCGAACGGCCGTGAGAACAACCGCCGCGTGGAGTTCCTGCTGGCGGACCCGCAGCAAGACAAGTCCGAGCGCGGCCAGCACTGACGTGCGCCTCCGCGGAGAACCATCTCGATGAGAACGAACGCTCTGACGAAGGCGCTGACGGCGGCGATGGTGCTCTGGGCCCTGCCGGCCCTACCGGGCCCGGATACCTATCTGGTGGGCAATGGGCAGGATGGCGCCCGGAACATCACCAACGTGAATGGTGGCACCGTCATCAACAACTACGCCCAGGTCCTGGAACCGCTGGCGCCGGGGGACACGACCCTCAGAACGTCGCTGGCCACCGACACGTCAACGACACCTGACATCCCAGACTTCAACGGTCCTGAGGGAGGCGGCGACATCCACGGTGACCTGGTGATGATCATCCAGACGACCGGACTGGTCCCCGCGGCGACCGCTGGCAGCGCTGCGCCCATCAACCTCGAGGGAAGCGCGGTCGGGCGGTGGGAACTGGCGCGAATCATCAACGTCGACCGCAGCGTGGAGGATGAGCTCACGCTGACGTTGGACCGGCCCCTGAAGCACTCCTACGCCGTGGAGGTGACCCAGGTTGTTCGCGTGCCGGAGTACACGACGCTGTCGCTCGCTGGGAACGCGGAGGTACGGGCGCGGACGTGGGATCCGGAAACGTATACCGGGGGCGTGCTGGCCTTCCTGGCGACGGGCAATGTGACGCTGGCGAATGGGAGCCGCCTGAGTGCGAAGGGCGCCGGCTTTCGTGGCGGAACGTACGCCCGGGATACGACGGTCGATGGTGATGACGAGCCGCTCAAGGGGTGTCCCGCGAGCGGGCGGCCCGATTCGACGCGGGCGTTGAGCGGCGAGGGCTTGAACGCCGCCACGAATTCGCCGCGCGGGGTGGACAATGTCGCCAACGGCGGCGGCGGTGGCGTCTGCCTGCAAGCAGGGGGCGGCGGTGGTGGCAATGGGGGCGCGGGAGGACGCGGGGGAAGTTCGGAGAGTGTGACAGACGATGGGCGGGGAGCGGCGGCGGGGAAGGGGGGCGCCGCGCTCAACGCCTCGCCTTTGATGCAACTGCTCATGGGGGGCGGCGGAGGCGCGGGTCATGGTCGGAGCGCGTCGCCCACGCCCCATGGTGGTCACGGAGGAGGAATCGTCTTCGTTCGGGCGCAAACCCTGTCAGGGGGCGTGATGGAGGCTTCTGGCAACGTGGGCGTGGCGAGCGACGAAGACGGAGCGGGAGGCGGTGGTGCCGGCGGCACCATCCACGCGCGTTTCCTGCAAGCCACGGCGTGCGGTACGAACAACTTCCTCGATGTCCGAGGCGGCGCTGGTGGGGCCACGACGCATAATGATGGGGAGGTTTTGCGAGGGCCGGGCGGCGGTGGTGGTGGCGGGCGGGTGCTCTTTCAATCCCAGAACACGGCGACGTGTGGGGTCAACACTTCAAGTGGTACCGCGGGGCTCGCCGTCACTGGGAACCGTCATGGCGCGGTGCCGTCCGCCAGCTCGTTTCCTCATACAGGCGTGGTGACCCTCATGGGCACGGAGTTCGTTGCCCCTGCGTCACCGACAATCACCGATCCCGCGGGCGCCATCGTGACGAGGAATCCTCTTCCGACGCTCAGTGGCACCGGCACTGCGAACGCGGAGGTGGTCATCTATGCGCTGAATGGCGGTGTCGTGTCGGGGCTGGAATTCGGACGCGGCGTCGTGGGAGCCAATGCGTCTTTCTCCGTCACGCTTTCCCGGCCGCTGCCGACGGGGCCCACGACGCTCGTGGCCGTAACAGAGGCGCAGGGGCTGCAAGGACCACCGAGCAACTCGCGTGTCTTGACGGTCGATACAGATGCCCCGGATACGTTCTTTGCCGAGGGAGGCGTTCCGGTGACTCCCACCAAGGAAGCCTCAGTGACGTTCACCTTCGCGTCGAACGAGGCGACGGGCATCACCTACCAATGCCAGGTCGTTCCTGGGAGCGGTACGACGGCGCCATCTTCGGGTTGGGCGACCTGCCTCAATCCGTACACGACGCCGAACCCGGATGACACCACCTACACGATCTGGGTCAAGGCCGTGGACGCGGCGCAGAACGAGGACCCGACGCCCGCCCGGTATACATGGCTCGTGGACCAGGCGCGGCCCGAGACGGCCTTCGCATCAGAAGGTACACCCGGAGCGTTCTCCAACCTTGTCAATCCGGTGTTCAGGTTTACCTCCGAGGCGAATGCCACGTTCGAATGCATTCTGGTTTCCCCTGGCTCGGAGACGGTTCCCGAGGAGACGGACGCCCGGTGGGCCGCGTGCACGAATCCCTATGTCGCGCCTGCGCGGACGCACGAAAGCACTAACACGCTTTGGGTTCGTGCGAAGGACCTGGCGGCCAATGTGGACGACACACCCGCCAGTCATCCCTGGACGGTGGACCTCGTGGACCCAGGCACGGACCTCGTGGAGCCCCTTCCCGCGCCGGTGAACAATCTGGGGTCGGTGAGCTTCACCTTCAGTTCGAACGAGTCGAACGTCGACTTCGAGTGCAGCCTGAACAATGGGCCCTTCGACGCCTGCCCGAGCGGAGGCAACTTCGCGACGCCGGACCTGGAAGCCTCCTTCTCGCTGCTGGTGAGGGCCAGGGACCGCGCAGGCAACGTGGACAAGACGCCCGCTCGGTTCGCGTGGAGGACGGACAAGTCCCGCCCGGACACGGAGTTGCAGACGACGATAGGCGGCTTGAGCGGCGCGCATGCGGGCTTCGACTTCAACTCGCCTGACGCGGACGTCGTGGGTTTCGAGTGCATCCTTTTGTCGTCCATGTCGGCCCCGGAGCCGGACGAAGAGGATGATGACTGGGCGTCCTGCGCGGCGTCGTACCTGACGCCTGCGTTGACGAACAGCACCTACCGGCTGTGGGTGCGGGCGGTGGATGCGGCGGGGAACGTGGACGACACGCCGGCGAGTCACGGCTGGGAAGCGGACGTGACTCCACCGAACACGAACTTCATGGGGCCCTTGCCAGCGCCGGTGAACAACCTGGCGTCGGTGATCATCGCGTTCAATTCGAACGAGTCGAACGTCGACTTCGAGTGCAGCCTGAACAATGAGCCCTTCGCCGAATGCACGAGTGGGAGCAGCATCGCGACGCCGGGGGTCGATGCGGAGTTCCGGTTCCTGGTGAGAGCCAAGGACCGCGCAGGCAACGTGGACCCGACGCCCGCCGCCTATGCGTGGAGGACGGACAAGTCCCGCCCGGACACGGAGTTGCAGACGACGATAGGCGGCTTGAGCGGCGCGCATGCGGGCTTCGACTTCAACTCGCCTGACGCGGACGTCGTGGGTTTCGAGTGCATCCTCTTGTCGCCCATGTCGGCCCCGGAGCCGGACGAAGAGGATGATGACTGGGCGTCCTGCGCGGCGTCGTACCTGACGCCTGAGTTGACGAACAGCACCTACCGGCTGTGGGTGCGGGCGGTGGATGCGGCGGGGAACGTGGACGACACGCCGGCGAGTCACGGCTGGGAAGCGGACGTGACTCCACCGAACACGAACTTCATGGGGCCCTTGCCAGCGCCGGTGAACAACCTGGCGTCGGTGATCATCGCGTTCAATTCGAACGAGTCGAACGTCGACTTCGAGTGCAGCCTGAACAATGAGCCCTTCGACGAATGCACGAGTGGAAGCAGCATCGCGACGCCGGGGGTCAATGCGGAGTTCCGTTTCCTGGTGAGAGCCAAGGACCGCGCAGGCAACGTGGACCCGACGCCCGCCGCCCATGCGTGGAGGACGGACAAGTCCCGCCCGGACACGCAGGTCGCGGCTCTGGTCGATGCGCTGAGCAACGTGCGCCACGCCCGGTTCAATCTGAGTTCGACCGACGGGGACGTGGTGGGCTTCCAGTGCATCCTGGTGGGCTTGTCGTCGACCACGCCGCCCGACGAAGGCGATGACGACTGGGAGGCCTGCGCGGCGTCGTACCTGACGCCCGAACTGACCACCAGCGCGTACACGCTCTGGGCGAGAGCCGTTGACGCCGCGGGGAACGTGGATGCTTCGCCCGCACGGCACGAATGGACGGTTGACCTGTTGTCTCCAGACACGAGGATTACGGCCAAGCCGGTGGCGCTGACGCGCGAGCAGACGGCGGTGTTCGAGTTCGATTCGCTCGACCCAGATACCGTGGGCTTTGAATGCAGCTACGACGGAACCCCATTCTCGCCGTGTGAGAGCCCCTACACCCTTCCGAATGAGGACATTTCGATCATCACGGAGGGTGAGCACACCATGCTCATCCGGGCCGTCGACGCGGCCGGGAACCGGGATGAGACCCCCTCCAACCACAATTGGCGAGTGGTGGTGGCGGAAGTGGAGACCGAGATTGTGGACGGGCCCACGACGGTGACACGGCAGACCACCGCGTCGTTCGCGTTCACCTCCAACCTGTCCAACGTGATTTATGCGTGCCAACTGGACAGTGAGCCGCGGGAGGATGACTGCGCGACGTCCGCCGACCCCACCAAGACGTATACCGACCTCTCCGAAGGGGCCCACACCCTGAGGGTGTGGGCTCGAGAAGGCGCGCGAGAGGACCCGTCGCCCGAGATATTCGACTGGACCATCGACCAGACGGGGCCGGTGGCTCCCGTCGTTACCAGTCCGTCGGCGAACGGGGCCTACGTCAACATCCGGCGGCCCACCATCGCGGGACAAGCCCCCGAGAGCGGGACCATCATCATCCGCATCAACGGCGACATCGTGGGGACGCTAGCGGGGGTGGTGTCGACGGTGGGGTGGACGTTCACCCGCCCGGTGGACATGGCGGATGGGACCTACGAGCTGGCTGTTTCGTTGACGGACGAAGTGGGCAATGCGGGGGCGCAGACCTTCCGGACGTTCACGCTCGACGCGACGAAGCCGGAGACGCAGCTGACCGTGATGCCGCCCACCCTGACGAATCAGCCGCGGGCGGTGTTTCAGTTCGAATCAAATGAGGAAGGCTCGACGTTCGAGTGCAGCCTGAATGGCGGTACCTTCGCGGCGTGTACTGGCGCCAACTCCCATGAAGTCACGGTGGGAGATGCAACTCACACGTTCGTCGTTCGCGCGAAGGACCGCGCTGGCAACGTCGCGGACGTACAGGGATCGCACACGTGGCGAGTGGACTCGCTGGCCCCGGTTACAAACATTGTCGAATTCCCCGCAGCGGACACGAACGTGCCGCAGGCGGTCTTCCGATTCGAATCCGATGAGGCGCCCGTCACTTTCCAGTGCAGCATCGACGGCGCGGCGTTCGACAACTGTCCCTCTGCGTACACCTGGGATGGCGTGCCCGAAGGCGAGCACCGCATCGAGGTTCGTGCTCACGATGAGGCGGGCAACGTGGATGCTACGCCCGCAGTGCATGTCTGGCGTCTGGACATGACGCCCCCCGCTGCGCCGGTGGTGAGTTCGCCCGCGCCCGATGCGGTGGTGGGCTCGCTCACGCCGACGTTCCAGGGGACGGCCGAGCCTGGGACTGAAGTGCTGCTCTTTATCGACGGGCTCGACTTCGGCAGTGTCCGTGTCGAGCCCTCTGGGCAGTGGCGCCTGACGTTGACCCGGGCCATCAGCGAGGGGGACCACACCGTCAGTGCCCGCACCCAGGATGCCGCGGGGAACATCGGCGAGCGCTCTGGCGAGAGCGCCTTCAAGGTAGACCCCTCCATCAACATTGTTCGGGAGGTCAGCTCTCGTGGTGGTGGCTTGAGCTGTGCCGCGGGCGGGCAGGGGAGTGCACCCCTGATGCTCCTGGGGTGGGGCGCCCTGGTGCTGATGGCTGCCCGGAGGCGACGCGTGTGAGCGAGCGGACGAGGCAGCTCCCGCTCTGAAAGGAGGGCACGTCGTCTGGCGTCCGTTGTAGGATTGCGTGCTTGCTTCGGCGGGGGAGTTCGGCTACTTGTGGCCCCGCTTCATCCGGAAGACGGTTGCGCGATTAGCTCAGCTGGATAGAGCGTTGGCCTCCGGAGCCAAAGGCCGCAGGTTCGAATCCTGCATCGCGCGCTGGTGGAAGTGCCCGGGATTCAAGGGGTTTTCCTCTCGAATCCCGGGCGCTGCCCCCCTTCTTTGAAGCGTGCCTCCCCATTGCCTGCCCCAGACGCAGGGTTGCTTCCTTTCGTAGGGCCGGGTCTCCACGGCCTCTTCACGGTCGCACGCCTCTTGCGGTACGGAGCGAATGCCCGGTTTCCGGGGGGAGGACTGTCATGATGAACGGACGAATCCGGCTGGTTGCCGCAGCGTGGTTGAGCATTGTTCTGGGGTGTGGTGGCTCCGACGAGAAGCCGCCACCGCAGGGGCCCCATGCGACGTTGCCGCAGGCGCCCTCACTCGTGATTGCGGTGCCGGGTGACGGGCAGGTCACCGTGACGTGGGACGCCCCTGGGGACGGAGGCAGCGCCCTGCTCGACTACGCTGTGCATGTCCATTCCGACGAGGCGGAGGTCCGCGTGGTGACGGTGCCCGCGTCGGAGCGCCGGGCCGTCATCACAGAGCTGGCGAATGGTGCCGGCTACGCGTTCAGCGTCGTCGCCAGGAATGCCCGTGGCAGGAGTGCCGCCTCGGAGCGCTCCGACCGTGTCGTGCCCCATGTGACGCCTGGTGCGGTGGGGAACCTGGTGGCCGTCGAGAGCGACCAACGTGTGACGCTGAGCTGGGATGCCGCGGATGACAAGGGCATGCCGCTGGACAGTTACTTCATCACGCCCTACTTCGGCGCGCAGGAAGGCGAGGCGGTGAGGGTGCCCGCGAGCGAACTGGGAATGACCTTCCACCCGATGACCAATGGGGCGGCGGTGAGGTTCGTTGTCGTTGCCTATAACGGGCACGCGAGGGGGCCCGAGGCCTCCATCGAGGCGACGCCCTTCACGACGCCCGGTGTGCCGGTCGTCACGGCCGTGCCCAGTGGTCAGCGCGTCCGTCTGTCCTGGAGCGTCGAGGACACCGGTGGCAACCCCATCACGTCCTACCGGGTGACGGTGTACCTGGGGGACGAGGTGATTCGCACCGTGGAAACCTCCGAGGCGCGCGCGCTCGTGGAAGAACTGGAGAACGCCACGACGTACCACTTCACCGTCGAGGCGGCGAACGCAGCGGGCTGGGGCGAGGCCTCGGAGCGCATCGCCGCGATGCCCACGCGGTACCCCTCCATGCCCCTCAACGCGATGTGCCAGGGAGGCGACGGGTGGATCTCCTTTTCATGGGAACCACCGGAGTTCGACTACGGCCACCCCGTGACGGAGTACCGCATCAGCACCGTCGTCAATGGGAACAGCACGGACTGGTACACCACTGACTTGAGCTACCACCTCACGGACATTCCCAACGACGGCAAGGCCCTCTCCTTCTTCATCTCCGCACGGAGTGCCGTTGGGTTCGGGGAGTCCGCCGACCTCACGTGCTTCACGCGGCCCGAGCGTCCGTAGAGCGGCGGGGCGTGGTACCGCCCTCACGCCTCCGCGGGCTCCTCGCGCTTGGGCATGTGGAAGCGCACGGAGTCCACGCGGCGGGGGGAGGACGCGACGACCTCCAGCACGAGGCCTCCCTCCGTCTTCACCTTGGTGCCCGGCTCGGGGATGGCGCCGCCGGACAGGGAGATGCACAGGCCGGCCACCGTGGCGTAGTCCTGGTCCTCGTCCAAGTCCAGGGACAGCTCCCGGTTGACGTCGCGGATGCTCGCCGTGCCGAGCACCAGGGCGGTGTCCGGGCCCTCGCGCTTGACGAACTCCTCCGGGACCTCGGACTCGCTGAGGATGTCGCCCACCAGCTCCTCCACGAGGTCCTCCACGGTGACGAGCCCCACCACGCCGCCGCGCTCGTCCACCACCACCGCCAGCTGCATGCGCCGCCGCTGCAGCTCCTTGAGCGCGTCCATGGCCCGCATCGTCTCCACGACGAAGAAGGGCGGACGCATCACGTCCTCCAGGATGATGAGGTTGCCCTCCCACGCCACCCCCAGCAGGTCCTTGGCGATGACGTAGCCGACGATGTTGTCCAGCGTGTCCTCGTACACCGGCATGCGGGAGTGGCCACCCTCCAGCAGGATGCGGCGAATCTCCTCCGGGCTGGAGTGCCGCCGCAGGGCCACCATCTCATCCCGGGCCACGGACAGCTCGCCCACCGTCACGTCGCCCATCTCGAAGGCGCGGGACGCAATCTCACCGGCGTGGGGATCCAACGTGCCCTGCTTCGCCGCCTCCTCCACCAACTGCTGGAGCTCCTCCGTGGACAGGCGGCCTTCCGTGAAGTTCGTCCGGTCGCCGAACAGACGCAGCACCACGTTGGAGCTGGCGGTGAGGAACCACACCACCGGCCGCATCAGCCAGGACAGCCCGCTCAGGGGCCGGCCGATGAGCAACGCGTAGCGCTCTCCGGCGCGCAGCGCGAGCGACTTGGGCACCAGCTCGCCCAGCACCAGCGAGAGGTAGGAGACGAAGGCCACCACCCCGGCGAGGGCCACCTCGTCCGCCTGCTGCTCGGGGACGCCGAATCCGGTGAGCACCCCGCCCAGGCGGGTGGCCATGCTGGCGCCACCGAACGCGGCCGCCGTGGCGCCGATGACGGTGATGCCAATCTGCACCGTGGCCAGGAAGCGCTCGGGGTTGCCGCGCAGGGCCTCCACCGCCTTCGCGGAGGTGCTGCCGTCTTCAATCAGTTCCCGCAGCCGCGTCCGACGGACAGAGATGATGGCCAGCTCCGCGCCGGCGAAGACGCCGTTGGCCAGGACCAGCAACAGGATGATGAGAAGCTCGGTGACGATGATGGCCCTCCTCTCAGGGGCCCCCTACCCTATACGCCAGCGGCGAGCCGCTCACTCACCAAGTGACTGCAAGAGGAGTGACAGTTGGTCGCGGCTCGCACCTTTTGGAAGGTAGTAGTGCGGCCCTGAGAGCAGGGCACTGCCTACATCCTGCGCCGCCGCGGACGTCAGGAAGACGATGCGGGGATGCGGCCCGCGCGGCAGATGCTCCACGACCTCCAGCCCGGACATGCCCGGCATGTTGAGGTCCAGCAGCATCACCCCGTAGCGTCCGCCGCGCCTCAGCGTCTCCAGGGCCTCTTGCCCATCCGAGGCCTCGGTCGTCTCGTAGCCAAGGTCCTCCAGGCTGAGGCGGAGGAACTCTCTCCAGTCCGCGTCGTCATCGACGACCAGGATCCTTCTTGCGCCGTTGTCCGTTGCCAGTCGCGCCAATCGTCCTCCCCCGACCTGAGATGAACGCTGCTGAAGGGCGCCATCATTCTCCGCGAGCGGTGACAAGGTGCTCGCCCAGCATGCGGGCAGGCGGGCCCTGGAAGGGCGCTTCGCCGGGTCAGCCCGCGAGGATGCGGTCGCCCTGGGGGAGCGCGGGCTCGGGCGGCAGGCCCGCGGTGGGCACTGGCATCAGCCGCGTGCCCCGGCCCACGCGCAGCCGGGTGCCGCGCCAGCGCACCGTGCGGGAGAAGAGCGCGTAGCTCCAGGCCGCGAAGAGCAGGGCGTCCTTGGCGAAGACGGCGGGCACCGCGTCCCACGACAGGGGCTGGGGCCGCAGGGCGCGCACGGTGGAGAGGTCCACCGCCACCTTGCCCAGCGCCACCACCAGGCAGAGCGCCGCGGTGTCGGGAGAAGGGGCCAGCATCGCGCCCAGCAAGGCCAGCGGCGTGGGGTTCAGCAGGGCCTGGGCCAGGTACGTGCTCGGAGACACCGCGGTCCGGTGAATCACGCTCCAGCGCAGATAGCGCTGGAAGAAGGACAGGACGCTCTTGCGCAGCGACACGTTGAACACGGGCGTGTGCGCCATCACCACGCGGCGGCCCAGCTTCCGCGTCACCCACTGGCCGATGACGTAGTCCTCCGCCAGCACGTCCTTCACGGAGAAGAAGCCGCCCAGCGCGTCCACGTCCGCGCGGCGCAGCGCCATGGACTTGCCCACCACGAGGTCCTGGCCCGCCAGCCGCTTGGCGGCAATCATCCCCGCCGCCGCGCTGGCGCCCAGGTGCAGGTTGTCCAGGAGCGAGCCGAAGGTGCGCTCGCCAATGCCCGACACCGGGTGGGTGACACAGCCCACCTCCGGGTCCGCGAAGGCCTGGGCAAGCTCCTCCAGGTAGCCCGGCGCCACCCGCGTGTTGCTGTCGCTGATGACCAGCACGTCGTGGCGCGCCCGGTCCGCCAGGGTGATGAGCTGGTTCACCTTCGGGTTGAGGCCCGGCTCGCCCTCCTGCACTTCCAGGCGCATGACGTGGGGCCAGCGGGCGACCGCCGCGCGGGCCACGGCGAAGGCCGGGTCCCTGGCATCCTTGACGCCGAGCACCACCTCGTACTCGCCCGCGTACTCCAACTCCGCGAACTGCGCCAGGTTGGCGTCCAGGTCGTCGTCCACGCCGCACAGCGGCTTGAGGATGGAGATGCCCGGGCGCGGTGTGCCCGGCTTCACGGCGACAGACGGCTCATGCCGGTGGCGCAGCACGAGCGCGAACTGGACGGTGAGGATGAACAGTCCGAGGCAGGCGGCAAGCAGCAGGACGGTGGAGGCGAGCAACATTCGCGGGCAATCCCCGGGGCCGGTGCGCCGTCATGGCGCGACCACGGTTGCCACGCTAGAGGCCTTCCACGTCAGCTCCGCGAAGCGCCCGGGGCGGGCCGGGCAATTCGCGGTGACAGGCCGGTGAAGCCCGCGCCCGCGGGCTACTCCGCCAGGTTGCGGCTCCGCGGGTGACGGATGTCCTTGCCGCGCACCATGTAGACGACCATCTCCGCCACGTTCAGCGCGTGGTCGCCAATGCGCTCCAGGTGCTTCGCGATGAACATCAGCGCCGTGGCGCGGCGGATGTTGCGCGAGTCCTCCATCATGTAGGCGAGGAGCTCGTTGAAGATTTTGAGGAAGAGGGCATCCAGCAAGTCATCGCCCCGGAGCACCTCCTCCGCCTTGGCGACGTCGCCGGAGACGAAGGCGTCCAGCGACATGCGCACCTGCCGCTGGGCCAGGTCGGCCAGCCGGGGCGTGTCCACGTAGGGCGCCAGCGGGGGGACCTGGTTCAGGTCCATGGAGCGCTCGGCGATGTTCACCGCCAGGTCGCCGATGCGCTCCAGGTCGGTGACGATCTTCAGCGCCGTGGTGATGAGCCGCAAGTCGCTGGCGGCGGGCTGGCGCAGCGCGAGAATCTTCCGGCACAGCTCGTCAATGTCCACCTCCAGGCGGTTGACGTCCTTGTCGGCGGCGACGACCTTCTCGGCCAGGGCGCTGTCGCGGTCGGTGAGCGCCTTCATGCTCTGGACGATGAGGGTCTCCACCTTCGCGCCCATCGCGAGCAGCTTCTCCCGCAAATCCCTCAGGTCGGCTTCGAAGGCCTTGTCCGTGTGCGTCGACGGCATGTGTCCGGTCCCCTTTTTCTTCCGCTCACCCGAACTTGCCGGTGACGTAGTCCTCGGTGCGCTTCTCTCGCGGGTTGGTGAAGATCTGCTCGGTGGGGCCGCATTCCACCAGCTCGCCCATGTAGAAGAAAGCGGTGCGGTCGCTGACGCGCGCGGCCTGCTGCATGTTGTGGGTGACGATGGCGATGGTGTACGTCGCCTTCAGCTCGTGGATGAGCTCCTCGATTTTCGCGGTGGCGATGGGGTCCAGCGCGCTGGCGGGCTCGTCCATCAGCAGCACCTCCGGCTCCACCGCCATCGCCCGGGCGATGCACAGCCGCTGCTGCTGGCCGCCAGACAGGCCCAGGGCGCTCTCGTCCAGCCGGTCCTTCACCTCGTCCCAGAGCGCGGCGCCACGCAGCGACTTCTCCACCCGCGAGGCCAGCTCCGCCTTGTCCTTCATCCCGCCCACGCGCAGGCCGTAGGCGACGTTCTCGAAGATGCTCTTGGGGAAGGGGTTGGACTTCTGGAAGACCATGCCCACGCGCCGGCGCAGGTCCACCACGTCCACGCCGCGGTCATGGATGTCCATGCCGTCCAGCAGGATGGTGCCCGAATGCGTGGTGCCGGAGATGAGGTCGTTCATCCGGTTGAGCGAGCGCAGGAAGGTGGACTTCCCGCAGCCGGAGGGGCCGATGAGCGCCGTCACCCGCCGGTCGAGGATGGCCAGGGACACCTTGTGGATGGCCGTCTTGGAGCCGTAGCGCAGGATGAGCTCCCGCGCTTCCATCTTCGCGCGGGGATTCTGGGGTTGGAGGGACATGGCAGGCGTACCGTCAGTGGGCGCTGGCGGCCTTGCGGCGCGTGCGCGTCCGGATGATGACCGCGACGAGGTTGAGGGCGAAGGTGAGCGCCAGCAGCACCAGCACCGTCGCATACAGCGGACCGCTGGCCTCCGTCACGTTCGGTGACTGGGTGGCCATGACATACGTGTGGTAGCCCAGATGCATGAACTGGGAGTTCAGCTGCGTGGGCAGGTCCGGCAGGAAGTAGGCGGCGCCGGTGAAGAGGATGGGCGCCACCTCGCCCGCGCCGCGGGAGATGGCCAGCACCGCGCCGGTGAGGATGCCGGGCAGGGCGCCGGGCAGCACCACTCGCGCCAGCGTCTGCGACTGGGTGGCCCCCAGCGCCAGGCTGGCGGTGCGCTGCTCCAGCGGCACCGCGCGCAGCGCCTCCTCCGTGGAGACGATGACCACCGGCAGCGTCAGCACCGCCAGCGTCAGCGAGGCCCAGAGGATGCTCGGCTGGGCCCAGTGCATCTCCTCGTAGCCCAGCAGCCGGTCCAGGTTGCCGCCGACGAAGAGGATGAAGAAGCCCAAGCCGAAGAGGCCGAAGACGATGGAGGGCACGCCCGCGAGGTTGACGACCGCTACGCGCACCCAGCGGGCGAAGCGGGACTCCGGCGGCGCGTACTCGTGGAGGTACACGGCGGTGAGCACGCCCACCGGCATCACCGCCAGCGTCATCAGCAGCGTGAGCGCGGCGGTGCCGAAGATGGCGGGGAAGATGCCGCCACCCATCATGCCGTCGCTGGGCGGCTGGGTGAGGAAGGTCCAGGAGAGGTGGCGGGCGCCGTTGCGAGCGACGTCCA
The DNA here is from genome assembly GCF_030168875.1 of Myxococcus sp. SDU36. NCBI lineage: Bacteria > Pseudomonadati > Myxococcota > Myxococcia > Myxococcales > Myxococcaceae > Myxococcus > Myxococcus sp. SDU36. Next base: position 3,431,552 of record NZ_CP077414.1, on the reverse strand, counting down.
GCAGGATGAGGGCCAGCATGCCCACGATGAAGAAGGCCGCGAGGGCCGTCAGTCCGGTGAGGCCCAGCCCCACCGCCCGGCGCGTGGTGTACTTCACGAGGCGCTCCCGGTCAGCCGCTGGAGGACCTTCTTCGTCCACGTGGAGGCGACCATGTTGAGGACGAAGGTGAAGATGAACAGCTCCACGCCAATGAAGAACAGCAGTGAGTAATGCGGGCTGCCCACCACGACCTCACCCATCTCCGCCGCGATGGTGGCCGACAGCGAGCGCGCCGAATCTCCCAGGTTCCAGGACACGATGTCCGCGTTGCCTGACGCCATGAGGACAATCATCGTCTCGCCAATGGCCCGGCCAAAGCCCAGCACGCACGCGGCGAGGATGCCGGGGGCCGCCGCGGGCAGCACCACCTTCCACGCCGTCTCCCAGAGCGTGGCGCCCAGCGCCAGCGAGGCCTCGCGGTAGCTGCGGGGCACCGCGGTGAGCGCGTCCTCGGACACGGTGAAGATGACCGGGACGATGGCCAGCGCCAGCGCCAGTCCCGCCAGCGTGCCGTTGAGCGGCCGGTCCAGGTGGAACAGGTTCTTCACCATGGGGGACAGCACCATCAGCGCGAAGAAGCCCAGCACCACGGAGGGGATGCCGGCGAGCAGCTCGATGACGGGCTTGAGCAGCTCGCGCAGGCGGCGCGGGGCGAACTCCGCGACGAAGAGCGCGCTGAAGACGCCCATGGGCACCGCCACCACCATGGAGACCAGGGTGATTTTCAGCGTGCCCACGAACAGCGGAATCATGCTGACCTTGGGCGTGTCCGACACGGGCTGCCACCGGAACGGGTAGCGGCCCTCCTGCGGCAGGAACATCTTGGAGAGGCTGGCCTCGTGGCGGGCCTCCGCGTCGGTGAAGAGCGTCAGCGCCTCCTTGGCCACGAAGACGATGATGAGGACGAGCGCGGCGATGCCGGTGAACGCCATCAGCGTGATGAAGCCCGCGACGGCCTTCTCCCGCAGCTGCCGCCTCCGCGCCGCCGCGGACAGGCGCGGCGCGGCCACGCGTTGCGTGAGACCCTGCTCCATGGTCGCCTGTCTATCCATTGTGACTCAGGGCCTCTTGTGACATTCGTGTGACGCTCCGCGGCTACTTCACGGGGAAGTAGCCGACCTGGGTGACGATGGCCTGACCTTCGGGGGAGAGCGCGAAGTCGATGAAGGTCTTGATGTCGCCCGTCGGCTCGGCGCGCAGGTAGAAGAAGAGGTCGCGCGCCAGCGGGTATTTGCCGCTCTTGATGTTGTCCGCGCTGGGGGCGATCTCCTCGGTGCCCTTCTTGACCTTCAGCTCCTTGATGCCCTCCGCGTAGGCGGCGCCGCCGTAGCCCAGGCTGTTCTTTTCCTTGGAGACGGCGTTCACCACCGCGGCGGTGCCGGGCAGCGTCTGGATGGCGGGCGCGAAGTCCTCGCCGTCCAGCACCATGTCCTTCACGAAGACGTAGGTGCCGGAGGAGTTCTCCCGGGAGTACGCGACGATGGGCGCGTCCGCGCCGCCCACCTGCTTCCAGGTGGTGATGTCGCCCATGTAGATCTTCATCAGCTGCTCATGGGTGAGCGCGCCCAGGGGGTTGGCCTGGTGGACGTAGAAGGTGACGCCGTCCTTGGCCACCGAGCGCTGCACGGGCGGCGCCTTGTAGCGCGCGCGGAGCTTGTCGGACTCCGCCTTCTTCATCTCCCGGCTGGACATGGCGATGTCCGTGGTGCCGTTCTGGAGCGCCGCCAGGCCCACGCCAGAGCCGCCGCCGGTGACCTGGACCTTGATGGTGGGGTGCTTCTTCATGAACGCCTCGGCCCAGCGCTGGCCGAGGATGACCATGGTGTCGGAGCCCTTGATGGTGACGGTGCCCGCCTGGGCAGCGGCGGGGAGCGCCAGGAGGAACACCGCGAGCAGGGGCTTGAGGAGCGATTTCATGGAGGACTTCTCCTGGCTGGAGTGATGCGGATCGGAATCTGGCCGCGGTGTGAGGCGTGCGCGAAGACGCCGCGCTTCTACGTGACGTGGGTGTCCGTTTCGCGTCCGCCGTGTGACATCGCCGTCACGACGCTCAGCCCGCGGTCGGGTCCAGCATCCGGTAGCCGACACCGCGGACCGTCTCCAGCAGCGCGCGCGCCGGGCCCAGCTTGTCGCGCAGGCGCATGACGTGGGTGTCGATGGTGCGCGTCTCCAGGGAGGAGGACAGGCCCCACACTTCTTCCAGCAGTTGCTCGCGCGTCTGCACCCGGCCCAGACGGGCGAGCAGGTGCTCCAGCAGCCGGAACTCCAGCGCGGTGAGGGCCACCTCGCGCTCCTCCACGAAGAAGCGGTGGGACGCCGCGTCCAGGCGCAGGGGCCCCAGCGCCAGCGGCGCCGTGCTCCCGGCCGTGGGCGCGCCGCGGCGGAGGATGGCCTTCAGGCGCAGCACCAGCTCCCGCACGCTGAAGGGCTTCACCACGTAGTCGTCCGCGCCCACCTCGAAGCCGCGGATGCGGTCGGGCTCCTCGCCCTTGGCGGTGAGCATGACGATGAGGACGCCCCGGGACTGGGGGTTTGCCCGCAGCTGCCGGCAGACGTCGATGCCGGACATGTCCGGCAGCATCAGGTCCAGCAGCACGAGGTCGGGGTTCTGCTCCCGGGCGGCCACCAGCGCTTCTTCGCCGGTGTGGGCCACGTGCGTGGTGAGACCAGAACCCCGCAGGTTGAAATCAATGAGCTCCGCGAGGTCGCGTTCGTCGTCGATGATGAGGACATGGGGCATGGCGGGCAGTCACTCTGCGCGCCCCCGTTTCCGAACGTGTGACTCGTGTGCAACAACTTCGTCAGGGCTGGAACACGCGCGGGAACGGGCGACACGGGGCGGTGGCCGGCCCTCCAGCGAGCGTGCCCCCGGCCAGGTGGCCCGTTTGAGCGTGAAGGCGCTGCCGTGCCGGGGTAAACCCCAGGGCGCCCTGTCATGACCTCCGCCCACCCGCCGCCGACCCCACCTCCGCTTCCCACGCTGACTCCCACGCCCGGCGAGCTGGCCCACGCGCAGCGGCGAGGGGGGCGCTCCGCGCTCGTCGGCCTGGGGCTGGTGGGGCTGGTGGCGCTGACGAGCCCCGTGCTGGGCTACGTGGAGGACGTGCGCAACGCGCGCGAGGAGCTGCTGAGCCGGCTGCTCAACCAGGCGCAGGTGCAGTCGGAGGCGCTGGGCGTCCACCTGGGGCTGCTGGAGGCGGAGCTGGCCCGCGTGGCCGGGCACCCCGCGCTGTATCCAGAGAACGGCATCTCCCCGGCGGAGCTGGCCCTGCTGGAGAGCGCCTTCTCTCATTCGTCCCTCTTCTCGGAAGGCGTGGCCCTGCTGACGCCCGCCGGCGAGCGCGTCTGGAGCGACCCTCCGGACATGCCGCTGGGGCGCTCGCCGCTGACGCTGCGGCCCTGGTTTCGCCGGATGGTGGAGGGGAGCCAGCCGGAAATCGACCTGCTGGAAGGGGAGGGGGGGCCCATCGTGGTCGCCGTCCCCATGCTCCAGGAGGGCCGCGTCAAGGGCGTGCTGTTGGGAGAGCTCCGCGCCAGCGCGCTGCCCACACGGCCCACCGCCCAGACGTCGCTGGTGTTGATGGATGACCACGGTCAGCTGTTGATGCCACTGGGGCTCAAGCTGGGCGCCGGGGACACCACGGGGCGGCTGCGCGCGCTGGCGAACATGCCGGGTCCGCTGACGCTGGATGACAAGCAGATGCTGGGCGCGGGCGCGTGGGTGGGCAAGAGCGACCTGCTGCTCGTCGTCCTGGAGGAGGAGACGGCCACCGCGGGCCTGCGGGCGCGCTTCCTGCGGCAGCTGGCGTTCCACATCGCCCTGCTGAGCAGCACGCTCATCATCTTCATCCTCCTGCTGCGGCACTCCTACCGTTCGCTGCTGGCGGCCGAGGAGCGGCTGAGACGCCAGGAGACCATGGCCGCGCTGGGGACGGCGGCCTCGCTCATCGCGCATGAGGTGAAGAACGCCCTCAACGGCATCCAGGCCGCGCTGTCCGTGCTCCGGCACACCCCCGCGGGCAGCGAGCTGCCCGTGGGCGCGCTGCGCTCGCAGGTGGAGCGCCTGAGCCACCTGGCGCGCTCGCTGCTGTCCTTCGGGGCGCCTCGTGCCGCGCTGCGCCGCAGCTGCGAGGTGCACCTGCTGGTGCAGGACGCGCTCCAGGGCGTGAAGCTGCTGCCGGAGTCAGAAACCGTGGCGCTGACGACGTCCCTGGAGGAGTCCCTGTGGGTCCAGGGGGATGCCGCGTTGCTGGTGTCCGCCATCGACAACCTGCTCCGCAACGCGGTGGAGGCGGGCGCGGTGGCGAAGGACACGGGGATGCAGCTGGCGCCGTGGGTGAGCGTGCGTCTGACGCGGGACGACCATGACGCCGTGCTCGTGGTGGAGGACAATGCGGGCGGCGTGGACCTGCGGCTCGAGCCCAGGTTGTGGGAACCTTTCGCCACCGGGCGGGCCAAGGGCGTGGGGCTGGGGCTGCCCATGGCGCGGGCCTCCGTGGAAGCCCACGGTGGCAGTCTGAACTATGTCCGGAGTCCGCTGGGGAGCCGCTTCACGCTGCGCCTTCCGTTGGAGGTGGCCAGATGAGCACCTATCTGCTGCTGGTGGATGACGACCGGACCTTCGCCTCGCTGGCGGCCTCCGTGCTGCGCCACGAGGGCTTCCGCGTCACGTTGGCGCATTCACTCCATGACGCGCGCGCGGCCATGTCCCGCGAGGCGCCCGACCTGGTGGTGTTGGACCGGCGCCTGCCGGACGGGGACGGCATCGACTTCCTGCCGGAGCTGCGCGCCCAGCTCCCGGACACACCCGTGTTGATGGTGACGGCGCACGGCGACATCGCCAGCGCGGTGGAGGCCATCCAGGCGGGCGCGCGCGACTACCTGTCCAAGCCGGTGGAGCTGGATGACCTGGTGCTGCGCGCCCGCCGCGCCGCCGCGGACCTGCAGCTCCAGGAGCGGCTGCGTCAGGCGGAGAGCGAGCTGGGCGGAAGGCGGCGCCTGTCGCGTCCGCACTCGCCGAAGATGCTCGCCGCGCTGCAGATGCTGGAGCGCATCGCCAAGGCGCCGCGCAGCCCGGTGCTGCTGCTGGGCGAGACGGGCGTGGGCAAGGAGGTCATCGCGCGCCACCTGCACGCGCTGCAGGGCGGGCAGGGCTCGTTCGTCCACGTCAACTGCGCCGCGCTGCCCGCCACCATGGTGGAGAGCGAGCTCTTCGGCCATGAGCGCGGCGCCTTCACCGACGCGCGCACCGCCCGCCGCGGCCTGGTGGAGGTGGCCGCGGGCGGCGTGCTCTTCCTGGACGAGGTGGGCGAGCTGCCTCTGCAGCTCCAGGCGAAGCTGCTCACCTTCCTGGACAAGGGCGCCTTCCGCCGCCTGGGTGGCACCGCCGAGCTGAGCAGCAGCGCGCGCGTGGTGACGGCCACCAACCGCGACCTGACGAAGGAGGTCGCCGAGGGCCGCTTCCGCGAGGACCTCTACTTCCGCCTGAGCGTGTTCCGGGTGGACATTCCGCCGCTGCGCGAGCGCCGCGAGGACCTGCTGCCGCTGGCGCAGTCCCTGGTGGCGGAGCTGTGCGCCGAGCTGGGGCGCCGGCCCGTGGGCTTCTCCAGCGCCGCGCGCGCCCGGCTGGAGGGCTATCCGTTCCCCGGCAACGTCCGCGAGCTGCGCAACGTGCTCGAGCGGGCCCTGGTGCTGGAGGCCGGACCCGAGCTGGAGCTCGCCTCCCTGGAGCCGCAGGGCGCCAGCGGCCCGCCCGCCGTGGACCCCGACGCCTTCGTCGTCCCCGGTGCGCCGCGGCCCTTGCAGGACGTGGAGCGGTTGTACGTCCGGCACGTCCTCGCCCGCCTGGAAGGGCGCCGCATGGAGGCCGCCCGGGTGCTGGGGCTCTCCTATCCCACCTTCCTCCGCCGGCTCGAGGAGGAGTAGGCGCGGGGCACTTCAAGATTCTTGAGGCCCGTGACCTCAAGAAACTTTAAGTCCGGGTCCGGGACTTAAAATCGCTTTCATATTCCCAGCCGCAATCAAAATGCGTTCCCTCTGAGCCAGGCGGAAGGGGGACGGCACGCTCTTTGCGGAGGGCCTCCACGTGATTCTGCGCGCGCGGCAGTCGCGGCGACTTGTGTGGAGGTGTGATGTCGACTTCGAAGAGCCCTGAGGGCGCTGCTTCCCCCTGGAAGACGCTGGGCGCGGACCTGCCTGCCTCCCTGGTGGTGTTCCTGGTGGCGTTGCCGTTGTGCATGGGTATCGCGTTGGCGTCGGGCGCGCCCATCGTCAGCGGACTCATCGCGGGTGTGGTTGGCGGCATCGTGGTGGGGCTCTTCGGCGGCGTGCCCCTCCAGGTGAGCGGTCCGGCGGCCGGCCTCGCGGTGATGGTGTTCGGCTTCATCCAGCAGATGGGGCTGGCCATGACGTGCGCGGCGGTGGCCGTCGCGGGCGTGCTTCAGATGATTCTCGGTGGGCTGAAGGTGGCGCGCGGCGCGCTGGCCATCTCCCCCGCCGTCATCCACGGGATGATGGCCGGTATCGGCATCCTCATCGTCCTGGGGCAGGTCCACATCGTGATGGGTGGCTCGCCCCAGTCGAGCGCGTGGCAGAACGTGAAGGAGCTGCCGGGGCAGATCGCGGACCTGCATGGCGCGGCGACGCTGCTGGGCCTGCTGACCCTCGGCCTGATGGTGGCGTGGCAGTTCGTTCCCGGGAGGCTGAAGAAGGTCCCCGGTCCGCTCGTGGCCGTGGTGGGCGCGACCGCGGCGGCGACCTTCCTGGGCGCGGACGTGGCGCGGGTGGAGCTGCCGGAGAACATCCTCTCCAGCATCCAGCTGCCCACCTTCCCCAAGGGGGACTGGGTGGCCTTCGGCACGGCGGTGCTGTCGCTGGCGCTGGTCGCGAGCGCGGAGTCGCTCTTGAGCGCGGTGGCCACGGACAAGATGCACACGGGCCCCCGGGCGAACCTGGACAAGGAGCTCTTCGGCCAGGGCCTGGCGAACACGATTTCGGGGCTGGCGGGCGGCCTGCCCATCACCGGCGTCATCGTCCGCAGCGCCACCAACATCACCGCCGGCGCGAAGACGCGGCTGTCGGGCACGCTGCACGGCGTGTGGCTGCTCCTGTTCATCACGCTGCTCGGCTCGGTGGCGGGGCTCGTTCCCCTCACGGTGCTGGCGGGTCTGCTCGTCTTCGTCGGCGCGAAGCTGGTGAACGTGCACCACATCCGTGAGCTCCATAAGCGCGGCGAGCTGGCGGTGTACCTGGTGACGGTGGCCGGCGTGGTGGGCGTCAACCTGCTGGCCGGCATCGGCATGGGCCTGGCGTTCGCGGTGCTGCGCCTGCTGTGGCACCTGGGCAGCGTCAAGGTGGACGTGCACCCGCAGGCGGACGCGTCCTATCTGGTGCGAATCTCGGGCGCGCTGACGTTCGTCGGTGTCCCCAGGCTGTCCGTCGCGCTGGCGCAGGTTCCTTCGGGCTCCAAGGTGGAGCTGGACCTGGCCGTGCAGACGCTGGACCACTCCGGGCACGAAGCCCTGGAGAGCTGGTGCGACACGCATCGCAAGACGGGTGGCACGGTGTTCACCGAGTCGCTCGAAGACGTCTGGAGCCGCAAGGGCACGCTCAAGTCGAGCAGCCCCGCGGTCGTCGAAGGTCCCAATCACAACTCGCTTGTCTCTGGAGGTGCGCAGTGAGGAAGCTCATCCGCGGTCTGTTGGACTTTCAGCTCAACGCCCGTTCCAAACACCGGGAGAAGTTCGAGCTGCTGGCGCAGGGGCAGACGCCGGATTGCCTCTTCATCGCCTGCGCGGACAGCCGCGTGGTGCCCAACCTGCTCGTGTCCACGGACCCGGGTGACCTGTTCGTGATCCGCAACGTCGGCAACATGGTGCCGCCGTCGGACTCCAAGGGGCAGTCCACGGGCGACCAGTCCGAGGCGGCCGCGCTGGAGTTCTCGCTCCGCAACCTGCCGGTGGAGGACATCGTCGTGTGCGGCCACTCGAGCTGCGGCGCGATGAAGGCCGTCCTCGCTGGCGGCGTGGGGCCGGAGAACCCGAACCTCAGCGGCTGGCTCGAGCACGGCAAGGCCGCGCTCCAGCGGATGGAGGCGAACCCGAAGCTGGGTGAGGGCCGGTCGGACTACGACCGCCTGTCCCAGAACAACGTGCTGCTGCAGATGGCGCACATCTCCAGCTATCCGTGGGTGAAGGCGCGTCTGGATGCGGGCACCCTGCGGCTGCACGGCTGGTGGTTCGACATTGGCACGGCGCAGGTCCACGCCTGGCGTCCGGCGCTGGGCCGCTTCGTCCCCATGGACGAACTGGTGGGCGAGGCCCTGCTGCGCGAGCTGGGCACGGACACCCACGACCACGGCGTGCTCGCCCACGGCAACGGTGCTCAGCGCCCGGCGGCGGCGGCCCGCGCGCAGTAGCCCGGTGGAAGCAGGCGACCAGGGGAGCGGCTCGAATCGAGCCATTCTCCTGGTGGCCAAAGGCCGGTGAGGGGGAGAGGATGGGGAGCGGCTTCAATGACTCCCTTCCTCTTCATGATTGTCGTCCTGGGGTTCTCCGTGGGCGCGGGACTGCTGGGCTCGCTGCTGGGTATCGGCGGCGGGCTCATCCTGATTCCCGTGCTCACGCTGCTCCTGAAAGTGGACATCCAGTACGCGGTGGGGGCGTCCATCGTCTCCGTCATCGCCACGTCCAGCGGCGCGGCGGCGGCCTACGTCCGCGACCGGATGGCCAACACCCGCGTGGCCATGTTCCTGGAGCTGGCGACCACGGCGGGCGCGCTCAGCGGCGCGTTCATGTCCGGGCTGGTGGGTGGGCGCGGGGTGTACCTCGTCTTTGGCTGCGTCATGGCGGGGTCGGCGCTGGTGATGTTGCGGCGGATGCGCGCGCGCGACGAGGCCCCGGTGCCCGCGGACGCGCTGGCGGACCGGCTGGCGCTGCACGGCAGCTACTGGGACGAGTCGCGGGGCCGTGAGGTGCCCTACCGCGTCACGCGGCCGCTGGCGGGCCTGGGGCTGATGTACGTGGCGGGCACGGTGAGCGGCCTGCTGGGCATCGGCTCGGGCGCGCTCAAGGTGCCGGCCATGGACCTGGCCATGCGGTTGCCGCTGAAGGTGTCCACGGCCACCAGCAACTTCATGATTGGCGTGACAGCGGCGGCCAGCGCGGGCGTCTACTTCGCGCGCGGCAACATCGACCCGTTCATCGCGGGGCCGGTGTGCGTGGGCGTCACGCTGGGCGCCTGGCTGGGCTCACGCCACCTGATGGCCCGGGTGAACAGCACGTGGCTGCGCGCGCTCTTCGTGGGCGTGCTGCTGTGGGCGGCCTTCGAGATGCTGCGCAAGGGGTGGGCGCCATGAGCGAGGCCCCGAAGCCGGAGCCGCGAAGCCCCGACGCCGCCACCGTGGCGGTGCAGGACGGCGGCGAGGACGCCTCGCTGCTCCAGCCGGAGCTGCTCATCAGCGACCTGCTGCGGTACGGCGTGGCCGCCAGCCTGGCGCTGGTGACGCTGGGCACCGTCGTGACGTTCTTCCGCCACCCGGACTACCTCGTCTCATCCGAGGCCTTGCAGCGCCTCACCTCACCGCACCCGGTGCCGCACACGCTGGGGGACGTCGTGACGGGGGCGCTGGCCGCCCGGGGCCAGGCGTTCGTCATGGCGGGGCTGCTGGTGATGATGGCCGTGCCGGTGATGCGGGTGGCCCTGTCGCTGCTCATCTTCCGCCAGCAGAAGGACCGGCTCTACATGGGCATCACCGCCACGGTGCTGGCCATGCTCATCCTGTCCTTCCTGCTGGGCGCGGTGCACTGAGGCGCGTCAGCGCAGGTCGCCGGGGCGCTTCACGGGCTTGCCCTGCATGGCCCACCACGCGAGCGTGAAGCCGCCGTTCTTCAGGGGATGGAGCGCCAGCGCCGCGCCCTTGCGCAGCTTGTCCGGCAGCTCATGCTCCAGGGCGCGAATGGCCGCGCGCTCCAGCGAGGGGTTGTGGCCCACCAGGGCCCAGCCCGCGCCGCGCTCGCGGCCCAGGTCGACGATGCGCTTGTGCGCGCCGCGCTGGGGGAGCAGGGCGGGGTGGACCTCCACGCCGGACACGCCGAAGGCCTCGGCGAGCAGCTCCGCCGTCTGGACGGCGCGCACCAGCGGACTGGTGATGATGCCGCGCAGGGGCGTGAGGCGTGCCAGCTTGCGTGCGTGGTGGCGGAAGGCGGCGCGGCCTTCCGGGGTGAGGGCGCGCGCCTCATCGCCCAGGACGTGAGAGTCCTCCGCGACGGCGTGGCGGATGAACAGCAGCGGCAGCTCGCGTGAAGACATGGTGAGCGCCGTGAATCACCCCTGGCGGCCTCGCGCAAGCAACGGACTGGCGACAACGTCTACCCTTCAAAGTCGTTGAGCGCGTCCGGGGGCAGCGGCGCCGCGCCCGTCACGGTGCCGTCCATGTCCGTGGGCAACGAGGCGGGGTCGACCGCCGGGGAGGGGCGACTGTCCATGGGCGTGGCCGCGGCGCGCGAGGCGGCCCCCGGCGGCGGACGGAGCACCGGGCCCGGCGGCGGCAGCCCGGAGTGGCGCCGCGCGGCCTCCAGCAGCGCGTTGTGGTGGCGGTAGCGCGCCTCCACCAGCTTGTGGACCAGCAGCGGCCCGCCGGGGACGCGGCGCGCGGTGAGGGCCTGGGTGGCCTTGCGCACCGGGTAGCGCACCCGGCGAATCTGCACCCGCCAGCCCTTGGGCGTGAAGGTGAAGACGCCGTAGGCGGGGCGCAAGTCTCCGTCCCGGGGGATGCCCGCGCTGGCCACGTCCGCGATGAGCATGCGACCCACGCGGCGGCGGTAGGGGAAGTGCAGGTGCCCGAAGGCGCAGGCCGCCGCGTCCAGGTGGCTGAAGAAGCGGCGCACCGCGACGTCATCCAGCGTGGGGTCCAGCGACTCCTCGAGGTTGCGCGGGTTGGCGTGGCAGACGAAGAGGTCCTGGCCCTTGCGCGGCGTGTAGCGCACGGAGAAGGGCAGGGCGCCCAGCTTCTCCAGCAGCGCGCCGCCCAACTGGTCCCTCGTCCAGCGCAGCAGCTCCGTCTTCCAGTGGTCCTTCTCCCGGTAGGCCCCGCCCAGGTAGTTGCCCGCCAGGTAGCAGTCGGTGTTGCCCATCAGGATGGAGTCACACCGGTCGAAGAGCAGGTCCACCGTCTCCCGGGGATGGGCGCCACGCAGCGCCAGGTCACCGGCCGCGACGATGTAGTCGGGCGCCACAGAGCGCGCGATGTCCTCGAGGACGGCCTCGCAGGCAGGAAGATTGCCGTGGATGTCCGCGAGGATGGCGACCCGCATGGTGCCGCCATCCTACCCTGTCGCCGCGCCTGATGAAGCCGCCAGGGGCAGAAAAATGGTGAAGGTGCTCCCCTCGTTGGGTTGGCTCTCCACCTTGACCTCGCCATCCATGGCCTGCAGCAGATGCTTGACGATGGACAGCCCCAGGCCGGTGCCGCCCATGTCCCGGCTGCGGCCCTTGTCCACCCGGTAGAAGCGCTCGAAGATGCGCGACAGGTGCTTGGGCTCGATGCCCACCCCCGTGTCCTTCACCCGCACCACGCAGCGGCCTTGCTCGCACGCACCGTAAACCTCCACCCGGCCACCCGCGGGCGTGTACTTCACCGCGTTGTCCAGCAGGTTGAGCAGCACCTGCTCCACGGCCCGGGTGTCACCCACCGCGAGGAGCCCTTGGGGGACATGGAGTGAAACGACCTGGCCCTTGCTCTCGGCCTTGGGGCGCACGGTGTCGGCTGCGCGGGCGGCGGCGTCGGCCAGGGGGACGTGGGCGAGCTTCAGGCTCACCTCGCGCGACTCCAGGCGGGACAGCTCCAGCAGGTCCTCGACCAGCTCGGACAGGCGTTCGGACTGACGGTGGATGATTTCCACCATCTTCGGCGCCATGACGGGGTCATTGAGGGCGCCGCCCTGGAGCGTCTCCGCGTAGCCGCGGACGGCGGTAATCGGCGTGCGCAGCTCGTGCGACACGTTGGCCACGAAGTCCTTGCGCACCTTCTCCAGCCGGCGCAGCTCGGTGACGTCGTGGAAGACGGCGGCGCTGCCCGGCAAATCCTTGGCCAGCGGCGTCACCCGGATGGAGAGCGTGCGCGGGAAGAGGCCGTCCAGCGTGAGCTCCAGGTGGCTGGACGCGCTCTCCCGGCAGGCGCGCATCACGGCGTCGTGCAGCGCCTCGTTCCGGATGAGGGCCAGGGGGCGCTGGCCGGTGAGCGGGTTGCTCGTGGAGTCCAGCATGGCCCGGAGGGCGTCGTTGTGGCGCACCACCGTGCCCTCTTCGTCCGTCACCCAGATGCCCTCCGCCATGCCGTCCAGGACGGCGGTGAGGGTGCGCGCGTCCTGGTTGAGCACCGTGTTTCGCGCGGACAACTGGGCGTGCAGCGAGTCAATGGCGCCTTCGAGCCCGGCCACCTCGTCCAGCCGCTCGGGGACGACGGGGGTCGACGTGGGGGGGCCGCCATCGGCGCGGTCTCGGGTGTGGCGGGCCAGCAGGTCGAGCTGCCGCTGCAGCGTTCCGCGGCTCACGCCCAGGGACATGAGAGAGCCGGCGAGCGCGACGAGCGCCGCGGCGACGACCTCCTTCGGCCCGTCGAGGAGGGCGACGAGCGTCGCGACGACGACGGCGGGCAGCAGGAGCGGGAGGAGCGTGGCGCGCAGGGGCATGGGCGGGGCGGCCTTACGCGGGGCTGAGCTTGTAGCCCACGCCGCGCACCGTCTCGATGATGTCTCCGGCGGGGCCCAGCTTCTCGCGCAGCCGCTTGATGTGCGTGTCCACGGTGCGGGTGTGAATCTCCGCCTGGATGCCCCAGACGTCCGACAGCAGCACCTCCCGCGTCTGCACCCGGTCCGAGCGCTCCAGCAGCGTGCGCAGCAGGCGGAACTCCAGCGCGGTGAGGAGGACCTCCTCGCCCTTCACGCGCACCTGGTGGCGGGTGGTGTCCAGGCTGATGTCGCCGGAGGCGAGCACCGCGGCGGGTCCGTCCTCCGCGTCCGCCCGGCGCAGCACGGCCTTGACGCGCAGGAGGAGCTCCCGGACGGAGAAGGGCTTCACCACGTAGTCGTCCGCGCCCAGCTCCAGGCCCTGCACCCGGTCGGTCTCCTGGCCCTTCGCGCTGACGATGATGACGGACGCCTTGCGCAGCTCGGTGTCCGCCTTGAGCATGCGCAGCACCTCGCTGCCCGCCACGTCCGGCAGCATCAAGTCCAGCAGCACCAGGTCCGGCGGATGCGCGCGCGCCTTGGCGAGCCCGCTCGCGCCGGTGTTGGCCGTCTCCGTCTCGAAGCCCGCGGCCCGCAGGTTGTAGTCGACGAGGCCCGCCAGGTCCTGCTCGTCCTCGATAATCAGGATGCGCGACATGAAGTCCTCTTGAGTCCCGCCGCGCTCAGGGCGCGATGGACGGATTGCAATCTCCACCGGTCAGCGTCAGGGGCGCGGCAATCACCGGGGCGTTGTCGCCCGCGTTGACCTCGCGGAGGTAGTTGCAGGAGCTCCCCAGGAAGCCGGGCGGGGTCCCCGTGGTGATGGCCTCGATGACGAGCGCGTAATCTCGGCCCACCGGCACGTCCACCGCCAGCTCCAGGCTTCCACCCGACTGCAGGGTCGCCAGGTCCACCGGGAAGCGGAGGGCCCGGCCCTCGCGGCCCTGGGTGTCCTTCAGCACCACCAGGTCATCACGCCGCACCTGGGTGCCCAGGCACGTGCGCTGAATCTCGGTGCAGCTGCGGCTGGAGCCCCGCGTCACCACGGCCACCTGCAGCGCCTGGACGTCGTTGGCCACCGCGCGCTCCATCGTCAGGGCGAGCGGAAAGCGGCCTGAGGGCTCGGCGTCGGGGCCACACGCGGCAAGGCCGAGCAGCAACAGCGCAGGCAGGAGGCGCAGGCTCATGGGACGGGGGGCTCCACGCGGATGGTGATGGGGACGCGGCCTCGCTCCTCGGAGGAGGTCAACGCCACGATGCCGGCGGTGGCGCCAATGGCCACCGCGCCCACGCCCACCCAGAGCCAGGGGCTCTTGTACCAGGGGCGGGAGGACGCGGCGTCGGCGGCGCCGGCGCGCACGGCCTGGGGCGCCACCTGGAAGATGAGCGGCTGGAAGGAGTCCCCCCGGCCCGCGAGCCGGCGCTGCGCCGCGTCCGCGACCTCGATGTAGTACTCCATCTCGTAGGCCTCGGCCTCGGTGGGGACCTCGTAGGCCGGCAGCACCGCGCGGTAGCGCTCGCGGGGGCGGCCGTCGGGACCTCGCTCGCGCGCGAAGTCCACCGAGTTGTAGGCCTCGTCACCGGCGCGCCGGTAGAAGAGGCGCGCGCGGGCGCCCAGCGCCAGGTCCTGGATGTCGGCCTCCACGACGACGGGCTCGCCACCCGGCGGATCCGGAATGGGGTCCACGTCCAGGGTGACGGGGCGGACGCGCCGGCTCTTGATGTCCTCGCGGATGCGGGCGTAGAGCGCGCGCAGCTTGGGCGGGGAGCTGCGGGGGAGCTCGTACTCCGGCCGGGCCTGGAGCAGCTTCTCGTAGGCGTCGCGCGCCTGGGGCTCGTCCCCCAGGTAGAGCGCCGTGAGGCCCAGCAGCCGGTACATCTCCACCAGTTGATCATCCGTCAGGTCCGGCGCGTCCAGGCCTTCCAGGAGGGTGCGCCGCGCCTCTTCGAAGTCGCCCTGGTCGAACTGCTCGCGGGCCTCGGTGATGGCCGGACTGGCCGGGCCGAGCTGCGAGAGAACAGGCTCAGGAAAGAGGGGCCGGCTCCAGCCCGGTCGGGCTCCCAGGCCCAGCACCAGGAGGAGGGCCCACCCGCGCAACCGCCAGCCGTGTCCGTGCATCGATTCGAACCTATCAAAACGTTATCGAGAGAATCCACGACGGCCGGCCCATTGGGGGTGACGGCGCGGTGACATCTTCGTGGCGGTGTTGCACGAGGGCGTGTTGACGCTGGAGGGGCCGCCCTCTATGTTGCGCGCCCCTTTTTGCCTGGAAGCAGCGTAAATGCTCGTAAAGGTTGATCAAATCAAGGACGCAGGGCTGAAGCTCGAGGAGCCCGTCAATCTCGAGCTGCTCGGTGAGACGCTGGGAGGCGCGGCCTCCGGCGAGGATACCGGATTCCGGGCCACGGCCCCGGCGACATTGAAGGCGTCGCTGCGCAAGCTGAGCGGCGGCGTGCTGCTGGAGGGGCGCTTCACGGTGGACGTCACCAGCCCCTGCAAGCGCTGCCTCGCCGACGTGGCCACGCAGGTCCCCGTGGAGTTCACCCTCAACCTGGTGCCGGAGTCGGTGGCGCGCGGCGACGACTTCAAGAATGACGACGAGAAGGCCATGGAGAAGAAGGAGCGCAGCCAGGGAGAGGCTGGCGGCTCCTTCGGGCTGGACGACGCGGATCAGGAGCTCTTCGACGGGAAGGTCATCAACCTGGACCCCATCGTCCGCGAGCAGCTCCTGCTGGCCCTGCCGATGAGCGCCGTGTGCCGGGACGACTGCAAGGGCCTGTGCTCGCAGTGCGGCGCGAACCGCAACGACGTCGCCTGCGCCTGCGAAACCCGGCCCGTGGACCCGCGGCTGGCGCCGCTGAAGAACATCAAGCTCAGCAACTGAAGTGCGCCTGGCACGCGGGGCCGCCTCGTGAGAGGGGGCTCCGGAACGACAAGGGCCGCGGCCTCCACAGGATGGAGACGCGGCCCGTCGTGTTTCACAGCACCCGGGAAGGGCGCTGTCTTCGGCAGTGCGTCAGGCCTCGGCCTGAGCCACGACTTCACGGCCCTTATACTGGCCGCAGGACGTGCAGGCGCGGTGAGGCATCACCGGCTCCTTGCAGTTCGGGCACTTGGTCACCTGCACGGCGCTCCGCAGGTTGTTGTTGGCCGCACGGCGGCGGTCACGACGCATCTTCGAAGTACGCTTCTTGGGGACACCCACGGCTCACCTCTATATTCGACTCCGACCCGGAGCGTTCGCGCCGGTCCGGACCGGTTGAGTCCAAAGTCTTTCGCGCTGTGCCGGGGTCCCCGGCTCCGTGCGCAACACTCTCTCTGCTCGAAACCGGCCTGGGGCGGTCGCACGAAGGCTCCCGTACTCCATGTCCGGCTTCGGAAGGCGGCGGACCCTAGCGGCTCGAAGCCCCCGAGTCAATGCGGCAACGCGGGAGGGCCCGACAACTCCCGGGCACCGTCTATCCCGGACGGTGCCCGGTGACAACGCCCATGGCGCGGAGGCCATTCTTCTGGCCCTGCCCCAAGGCGTGTCAGCCAGTCGTTGCCCCCCTGGAGGGTTCCTGCTGTGCTGCGCGCCGCCCGCCCCCGGCGGGTGGGATACCGACACCAACAGCCGCCGGGACGCCTGGCGGGCAAGGAGAGGGTGGGGATGAGGCTGGTGCTGGATGCCATGGGCGGCGATCACGCGCCCGCCGCACCCGTGGAGGGTGGGGTGCTCTTCGCGCGGGCCCACCCCGGCCATGAGGTGCTCCTGGTGGGGGACGAGGCGAAGTTGGCGCCCCTGCTGGGCAAGCTGAGGCCTCCGGCCAACCTCCAGGTCCACCACGCCTCGGAGGTCGTGGAGATGGACGAGCACGCCTCGGCCGCCTTCCGCCGCAAGCGGGACTCCTCCCTCCGGGTGGGCTTCGAGTTGGTGCGGGACGGCCGGGCGGAGGCGCTCGTCTCGGCGGGCAACTCCGGCGCCGTCATGGCCGGGGGGCTGCTCTCGCTGGGGCGGCTGCCGGGCGTGGAGCGTCCGGCCATCGCCGCGCTCTTCCCCGCGCTCAAGGGCGGCGGCCGCTGCCTGCTGCTGGACGCGGGCGCCAACGTGGACTGCCGCCCGTCGCACCTGGCCCAGTTCGCCGTCATGGGAGAGGCCTACGTGCGCGCGCGCATGGGCGTGGCCCGGCCCCGGGTGGCCGTGCTCTCCAATGGAGAGGAGTCCTCCAAGGGGACGCCGCTCACCCGGGAGGCCAGCGAGCTGCTGCGGCGCTCGGACCTGGACTTCGTGGGTTACGTGGAGGGCAAGGACCTCTTCTCCGGGGAGGTGCAGGTGGTGGTGACGGACGGCTTCACCGGAAACGTCGTCCTGAAGACATCCGAGGGCGTGGGCATGGGCGTCATTGGTCTGCTGCGTCAGGCCATCGAGCGGCGCGGAGGGCTGGCGGAGAAGGTGGGGGCGATGCTGCTCCAGCCCGCGCTGGCCGGGCTGCGCCGGGTGGTGGACTACGCCGAATACGGCGGGGCGCCCCTGCTGGGCATCCAGGGGGTGGGCATCGTCGCGCATGGGCGCTCCACGCCCCGGGCCCTCTTCAACGCGCTGGGCGCGGCGCTGGCCATGGCGGAGGGCGGCGTGCAGGCGGAGTTGACGCGTTGCATCGAGCGCGCGGGGGCGTGGCTTCCGACCCACCCGAAGGGAAAAAGGGCGACAGACGCGGGCGTTTCCGATTAGAGGCTGCGGCCCCGGCCGCTGAATTAGAGGCTGCGGCCCCGGCCGCTGAAGAGGAGGCAGAGTCCGCATGTCGAAGGTCGCGTTCGTGTTCCCCGGGCAGGGCAGCCAGGCCGTGGGGATGGGCAAGGACCTGTATGAGAAGTTCCCCGAGGCCCGGGCCGTGTTCGACGCGGTCGACGCCGCCCTGGGGGAGACGCTCTCCACCCTCTGCTTCGAGGGCCCGGACGAGGCCTTGAAGCTCACGGCCAACACCCAGCCGGCCATCCTCACGGTGTCGCTGGCGGCGCACGCGGTGTTCGCGAAGCGGGGGCCGGCGCCGTCCTTCGTGGCGGGGCACTCGCTGGGCGAGTACTCGGCGCTGGTGGCGGCGGGCGCCATGGACCTGGGCGACGCGGCCCGGGCGGTTCGCGCGCGTGGCACCTTCATGCAGGAGGCGGTGCCCGCGGGCGTGGGCGCCATGGCCGCGGTGCTGGGCCTGGCTCCGGAGAAGGTGAAGGCGGCCTGCGACGCGGCGGCCGAGGGGCAGGTGGTGTCGCCGGCGAACTACAACTCGCCCGAGCAGACGGTCATCGCCGGTGACGCCGCGGCGGTGGAGCGCGCCGGGGTGAAGTGCAAGGAGGCGGGTGCCAAGCGCGTGATGCCCCTGCCCGTGTCCGCCCCCTTCCACTGCGCGCTGATGTCGCCGGTGCAGCCCCGGCTGGCGGAGGTGCTGGGCCGCATCCCGGTGTCCGCGCCGTCCGTGCCGGTGGTGACCAACGTGGAGGCCCGCCCCAACGCGGACGTGTCGCGGGTGGTGCCGCTGCTCCTGGAGCAGGTGAGCTCGCCGGTGCGCTGGATTGAGTGCGTGGAGGCGCTGAAGGCCGAAGGCGTCACCCGCATCATCGAGCTGGGGCCGGGCAAGGTGCTGGTGGGGCTGGTCAAGCGCATCACCAAGGACATCGAGCTGTTCAACGTCGAGGACTCCGCGAGCCTGGACAAGGCGCTCGCGGCACTGGGGGTGGCACCATGAGCGGCTTCAAGGACAAGGTCGTGCTCGTGACGGGTGGCTCGCGCGGCATCGGCCGGGCGTGCGCGGTGGCCTTCGCCAAGGCGGGGGCCTCCACCGTGGTCATCAGCTACGCGGGCAATGAGGCGGCGGCCCAGGAGACGGTGGCCCTGCTCCAGGCGGAGGGCGCCAAGGCGGAGGCCATCCGCTTCGACGTGTCCGACAGCGCCGCCTGCGCCAGCGCCGTGGACGGCATCGTCAAGGGCCACGGCCGGCTGGACGTGCTCGTCAACAACGCGGGCGTCGCGGTGGACGGCCTGGTGATGCGGGTGAAGGACGAGGACTGGGACAAGCAACTGGACACCAACCTCAAGGGCGCCTTCTCGCTCATCCGCGCCGTCAGCCGGCCCATGATGAAGCAGAAGGGCGGCGCCATCATCAACATCACCTCCGTGGTGGGGGAGATGGGCAACGGCGGTCAGGCGGCCTACTCGGCGTCCAAGGCGGGGCTCATCGGCCTGACGAAGTCCGTGGCCCGCGAGCTGTCCAGCCGGAACATCCGCGTCAACGCCGTGTCCCCCGGCTTCATCGGGACGGACATGACGCATCAGATCAATGACGAGATGCGCCAGAAGATGCTGGAGGGCATTCCCCTGGGGCGGCTGGGGAACCCGGAGGAGGTCGCCGGCGCCGTCGTCTTCCTGGCCGGGGACGCCGCGTCCTACATCACCGGCGAGGTCCTGAAGGTCAACGGCGGCATGTACATGTAACCCACGGTTGGATTGCCGCCGGGCGTGGGATATACCGCGCCCGCTTTCGACATGGTCCGGGAAGCCAGCCGGGCCACATCTGGTTCCTGGAGGGTTCTACACTTATGTCGACGTCAACCATTGAGGCCAAGGTCAAGTCCATCATCGCCGACCAGCTCGGTGTCGGAGAGGATGAGATCAAGCCGGAGTCCTCCTTCATCGAGGACCTGGGCGCGGACAGCCTCGACATCGTGGAGCTCGTCATGGCGATGGAAGAGGAGTTCGAGGTCGAGATTCCCGACGAAGAGGCGGAGAACATCAAGACCGTCGCCGACGCCACCAACTACATCAACACCCACAAGAAGTAGGTAGCACCACGGCGTGCCGGGGTGCGGGGCGACGCCGCGTGATGCGCGGCGTCCCCGGTGTCCCAGGCGCCACCGGAGAGGACCGTGTCACAACGTCGAGTCGTCGTCACCGGAACCGGGCTCGTTTCGGCTCTGGGAACCGGAACCGAGAAGAACTGGCAGGCGTTGATCGCCGGCACGTCGGGTATTGCCCAGGTCACGCGCTTTGACGTTGGGAAAATCGACACGCGCATCGCGGGTGAGGTGAAGGACTTCGAGCCCGAGAAGTTCATCGAGAAGCGCGAAGTGCGCCGGATGGACCTCTATGCGCAGTTCTCGCTCGCCGCCGCGCAGATGGCGGTGGAGGAGTCAGGGCTGCCCGTTGGTCCAGACAAGCCGCACGGCTACATTCCCGAGAAGGTCGGCGTCATCGTCGGCTCGGGCATCGGCGGTATCTCTTCGCTGGAAGAGCAGCACCGCAAGGGGCTGGAGAAGGGGTTCGACCGGTTGTCGCCCTTCTTCATCATCCAGATGATCATCAACATGGCGCCGGGCCTCATCTCCATGCGGTACAACTGCAAGGGGCCGAACTGGGCGCCGGTGTCCGCATGCGCCACCAGCGCCCACGCCATTGGCGAGGCCTGGAAGTCCATCCGCCTGGGTGAGACGGACGCGGTCATCGCCGGCGGCGCCGAGGCGGCCATCACCCCGCTGGGGCTGGGTGGCTTCTCGGTGATGAAGGCGCTGTCCACGCGCAATGATGATCCGGCCGGAGCCAGCCGTCCCTTCGACAAGGAGCGTGACGGCTTCGTCATGGGCGAGGGCGCGGGCATCCTGGTGCTGGAGGAGATGGAGGCCGCGAAGAAGCGCGGCGCCAACATCCTGGCGGAGGTGGTGGGGTACGGCGCCAACTCGGACGCGTACCACGTCACCCAGCCGGCGCCGGAAGGCGAGGGCGCGGCGCGCTGCATGCGGCTGGCGCTCCAGTCCGCGGGGATGAACCCGGAGGACGTGGGCTACATCAATGCCCACGGCACCTCGACGCCGTTCAACGACGCGAACGAGACGAAGGCCATCAAGGCGGTCTTCGGTGACCACGCGCGCAAGGTCGCCGTGTCGTCGACCAAGTCGATGACGGGCCACATGCTCGGCGCGGCGGGGGGCTTCGAGGCCGTGGTCAGCGCGCTGGCGCTGACGCGCAACCTCCTGCCGCCCACCATCAACCAGACGTCGCCCGATCCGGACTGCGACCTGGACTACGTGCCCAACCAGGCGCGTGAGGCCCGGGTGGACGCGGTGATGAGCAACTCGTTTGGCTTCGGCGGCACCAACGCCGTGCTGGTGTTCAAGCGCTTCTAGCCGTCCCAGGAGAACCCCGCGTGAAAGTCATCCTCGCTTCAGACCACGCGGGCCTGGAGCTCCGGCAGGAGCTGGTGTCGGCGCTCACCGCGCGGGGCGTGGCCCACGAAGACGTGGGTCCCGTCACGCGGGACTCGGTGGATTATCCGGACTTCGCCGCGCGGGTGTCCCGCGCCGTGGCGTCCGGGCAGGCCACCCTGGGCGTGCTGGTGTGTGGCACCGGCATTGGCATGAGCATCGTCGCCAACAAGCACCCGGGCATCCGGGCGGCCCTGTGCACCACGGAGTTCGAGGCCCGTATGGCCCGGGCCCACAATGACGCCAACGTGCTGTGCCTGGGCCAGCGCGTGGTGGGGGCCGGCGTGGGCCGCGCCATCCTGGAGGCGTTCCTCAGCACTGCTTTCGAAGGCGGCCGCCACGAGCGGCGCGTCCAGATGATTCGCGAGGCCGAGTCCCAGGGCTAGCGGCCCCGCCGTACCCGTCGTTCGAGGGAATCCGCCATGGAGAACATCCGTACGCTGGCCGAAGTGGACCCGGAGATTGCCCGCGTCCTCCGCGAGGAGACCCAGCGCCAGGAGGAGGGGCTGGAGCTCATCGCCTCGGAGAACTTCGTCTCTCCGGCGGTGATGGAGGCGGTGGGCTCGGTGCTCACCAACAAGTACGCGGAGGGCTACCCCGGCAAGCGCTACTACGGCGGCTGCGAGGTGGTGGACGTCGCGGAGGGCCTGGCCATCGCCCGCGCCCGGGACTTGTTCGGCGCGGACGCGGTCAACGTGCAGGCGCACTCCGGCAGCCAGGCCAACATGGGCGCCTTCATGGCGCTGATGAAGCCGGGCGACACCATGCTGTCGCTGGACCTCAACTCCGGCGGCCACCTCACCCACGGCGCCACGTTCAACTTCTCCGGCAAGCTCTACAAGGTCGTCCACTACGGCCTGACGCGTGACACGGAGACCATCGACTTCGCGCAGGTGGAGTCGCTGGCCCGGGAGCACAAGCCGAAGGTCCTCGTCGTGGGCGCCAGCGCGTACCCGCGCACGCTGGACTTCGCGAGGTTCCGCGAGATTGCCGACGCGGTGGGCGCGGCCATGCTGGTGGACATGGCGCACATCGCCGGCCTGGTGGCCGCGGGCGTGCATCCCTCGCCGGTGCCGGTGGCGGACATCGTCACCAGCACCACGCACAAGACGCTGCGCGGCCCGCGCGGCGGCCTGGTGCTGAGCCGCGAGCAATACGCCAAGAGCATCAACAGCCAGATCTTCCCCGGCATCCAGGGCGGCCCGCTGATGCACGTCATCGCTGGCAAGGCGGTGGCCTTCAAGGAGGCCCTGTCGCCGGAGTTCAAGGCGTACCAGCAGCAGACGGTCGCCAACGCGAAGGCGCTGGCGGAGGCGCTCCAGCGCGCGGGCCTGCGGCTGACGTCCGGCGGCACGGACAACCACCTGATGCTGGTGGACCTGCGCCCCAAGCAGCTCACGGGCAAGGTGGCCGAAGAGGTGCTCGGCAAGGCCGGCATCACCGTGAACAAGAACATGATTCCGTTCGACCCGGAGAAGCCGATGACCACCTCCGGCGTCCGGGTGGGCACGCCGGCCATCACCACGCGCGGCATGCGCGAGGCGGAGATGGCGGTGGTGGGGCGGCTCATCGGCGAGGCGCTGGACGCCGCGCGGGACGACGCCGCGCTGGCCCGCATCAAGGGGCAGGTGAAGGAGCTCGCGCAGGGCTTCCCGCTCTACGCCTCGCGGTTGAAGTAGACTGGCGGGCCGTCCCCTTCCATGCGCTGCCCCTTCTGTCAGGACGCCGAGAACAAGGTCATCGACTCCCGCGAGTCACACGAGGGCTCCGTCATCCGGCGGCGCCGCGAGTGCCTGGCCTGCAAGCGCCGCTTCACCACGTATGAGCGGGTGGAGGAGCTCTACCCGCTCATCGTGAAGAAGGACGGGCGGCGCGAGGCGTTCGACCGGGAGAAGATCGTCAACGGGCTGAAGAAGGCCTGTGAGAAGCGGCCCGTGTCCGCGGATCAGCTCGAGGAGACGGTGGTCGCCATCGAGCGGCAGCTTCAGGGCATGGGCGAGAAGGAAGTGCCTTCGTCCGTCATCGGCGAGGAGATCATGCGCCGGCTGCGGCAGCTGGACGAGGTGGCCTATGTCCGCTTCGCGTCCGTGTACCGCAGCTTCCGTGACATCGCGGAGTTCATGGACGAGCTGAAGGCCCTGCGCGAGGCCGAGGCGCTCGAGCAGCGCCAGGCGCCGCCCACGGCACCGGTGGACAAGGGCGGTTAGAGAAAGCACATGCGGCTGCTGACACGGGCAAGGTTGGAAGCGACACGGGCGCCCCGGGCGAAGCGCGCGGCGGACTTCGACCAGGCGGTGGCTGAGTTCTTCATGCGCATCGCGCTGGAGGAAGCCGCCAAGGGCCTGGGCCGCACCAGCCCCAACCCCGTCGTGGGCGCGGTGCTGGTGAAGGGCGGGCGCATCATCGCCCGCGGCTACCACAAGAAGGCGGGCACCGCGCACGCGGAGGTCGTGGCGCTGGAGGCCGCCGGCGCGCGCGCGAAGGGCGCGGACCTCTACACCACGCTGGAGCCGTGCGACCACTACGGGCGCACCCCGCCGTGCAGCATGGCCATCATCGAGGCGGGCGTCCGGCGCGTCATCTGCGCGTCGGCGGACCCCAACCCGAAGGTGAGCGGCAAGGGCGTGACGCGGATGCGGCGCGCGGGCCTGAAGGTCCTCACGGGCGTGCTCGCGGAGGAGGCGGACCGCCTCAACCGGCCCTTCTTCAAGATGATTCGCACCGGCCTGCCCTGGGTGACGCTCAAGGCGGCGGTGACGCTGGACGGAAAGCTGGCCACCGCCACCGGTGACTCGCGCTGGGTGACGGGGGCGCCGGCGCGCGCCTGGGTCCACCGGCTGCGTGACTCGGTGGACGTCATCCTGGTGGGCGCCAACACCGTCCGGAAGGACGACCCGAAGCTGACCACGCGGCTGCCCGGAGGCGGCGGGAAGGACCCGCTGCGCGTGGTGGTGGACAGCCATCTGCGCCTGTCCCCGGGCTACACCGTCTTCACGCAGCGCAGCCCGGCGCGCACCGTGGTGGCCACGCTGGAGGACCCGGAGGGCCGCAAGGCGCGGCGCTTCCTGGCCCAGGGCGTGGACGTCTGGCAGCTGCGCCAGAAGGTGGGGCAGGTGGACCTCAAGGCCCTGCTGCGGCGGCTGGCGAAGGGGGGCCACAACCACGTCATGGTGGAGGGCGGCGCGGAGATGTACGGCTCCTTCCTGCGCGGGCACCTGGCGGACTCGCTGTCGCTGTTCCTGGCGCCCAAGCTGATTGGCAGCCCGGGCCTGTCCTGGGCCGGCGACCTGGGCGTGAAGGAGATGGCCCAGGCCCTGGCGGTGAAGGACCTCACCTTCGAACGCCACGGTGACGACATCCTGCTCCAGGCGCTGCTGTAGGACACGCGCGGCCGTGGGCGCGGGCGGGGCGGGTCCGTTATAAGCGGCCCCATGTTTACCGGCCTCATTCAGGACCTCGGCAGGGTGGAGCGCGTCATCCCCGGCGGGATGACCGACCTGTGGATTCACACCTCGTTGGGCGCGGCGGCCTTCGAGCTGGGCGAGTCGATTGCCGTCAACGGCGCCTGCCTCACGGTGGTGGAGCGCACGGGTGACAGCTTCCGCGTGCAGGCCGCGCCGGAGACGCTGCGGCGGACGACGCTCGGCGCCGTGAAGCCGGGGGACGGGGTGAACCTGGAGCGGGCCCTGGCGCTGGGGGACCGGCTGGGCGGGCACCTGGTCTCTGGCCACGTGGACGCCGTCAGTGAGGTGCTGGAGACGTACCCGGAGGGTGGCTCCTGGGTGATGGGGTTCCGGCTGCCGGAGGCGCTGGCGCCGTACTTCATCGAAAAGGGCTCGGTGGCCATCGACGGCATCAGCCTCACCGTCAACACGCTGGAGGCGGACCGGTTCCGGGTGCAGCTCATCCCGGAGACGCAGGAGCGCACCACCTTGAAGGCGCGAGGCGTGGGGGCGAAGGTGAACCTGGAGGCGGACCAGATAGGGAAGTACGTGGCGCGGCTGTTCGCGCTCCAGCGGGGCCCGGGGGCCCCCGGGGGCGGAGGCGGGCTGACGGCGGCGGCCATCGCGGCCGCGGGGTTTGGCACGCCGTAGCAGGCGACGCCGGGCCCCGGGGTGGTGTAGGAAGCGCGGCATGCCTCGCTACTTCGACGGTGACTTTCTACCCCCCAAGGGCCGCTTCGCCATCTGCGTGGCCCGCTTCAACGGCTTCATCACCGAGGAGCTGGCCAAGGGCGCCGTGGACACGCTGGTGCGCCACGGCGTGGCGGACGCGGACATCGACGTGTACCGCTGCCCCGGAACGTATGAGCTGCCCGGGCTGGTCCGGCGCGTGACGGAGACGCGGCAGTACGTGGGCGTCATCACCCTGGGCGCCGTCATCCGGGGCGGGACGCCGCACTTCGACTACGTGGCCGGCGAGTGCGCCAAGGGCATTGGCGCGGTGGCCTTCGAGGCCGCCGCGGCCACACCGGCGACGACGGTGACCTTCGGCGTGCTGACGACGGACACGGTGGAGCAGGCCATCGACCGGGCGGGCGTGAAGGCGGGGAACAAGGGAGCGGAGGCCACGCTGGCCTGCATCGAAATGGTCAATCTGTACGCGAAGCTGTCGGCGACGGACGGAAGGAAGGCGTAGGCCATGGGCGCGCGAAGAACGGGACGTGAGCGTGCGCTGCAGGCGCTCTACCAGTTGGAGATGGCCACGGCGACGACGGCGGAGGCGCTGGAGTCGGCCTGGTCGGCCGCCGAGGAGAGCGACAAACGGGACCCGGACGCGGTGAAGTTCGCCCGGGAGCTGGTGGAGGGTGTGCAGTCCCACCGGGATGAAATCGACCAGCTCATCGAACGGCACAGCCACAACTGGCGCCTGGACCGCATGTCGCGCATTGACCGGAACGTGCTGCGCCTGGGCATCTTCGAGCTGAAGTACCGCCCGGACATCCCCCGCAAGGTGTCCATCAACGAGGCGGTGGAGCTGGGCAAGAACTTCGGCAACGAAGAATCGAGCGCGTTCGTCAACGGGCTCCTGGACCGCGTCGCGGTCGCCTTGAACAAGCCGTGATTCGCTGACGCCAGCCGCGAGGGACGCGCCGTGAGCCAGACGACGACGCACGATATCGGATTGGAGGGCCTGGACTCGCTCGGCGGGGTGGACGCGCTCTGCCTCTTCATCGCCGAGGATGACCGGCCCCTGCCGTCCTCCGCGGGCTTCGTGGACTGGCGGCTGTGTGGCTCGCTCTCGCGGGTGCTCAAGGCCGGCTTCTTCACGGGCGCGAAGGATGACTGGCTGCTGCTGCCCTCGGACGGGAAGCTGGCGGTGCCCCGCATCTTCGTCGTGGGGCTGGGCGCGCGTCAGCGGCTGGACGCGGGCTCGCTGAACGACGCGCTCGCGGAAGCGGGCCGGGTGCTGTCCAAGGCCCGAGTGGAGTCCGTGGCGCTGGAGGTGCCCGCCGGGGGCCAGGTGGAGGACGCCGCGCGGGCGGAGGCTTTCCAGAAGGGCTTCTTGCCCGCGTTCAAGGGCGGACGGGTGGCCGTCCTGGCGGACAAGGGACTCGTCAAGTCGCTGCCTGCACGCAAGGGCTGACGCTCGGCGGGCGGGCGGGCCTTCTGCTAGCATGCCTCGCCCGGGGCGAGCGCACATGCGTGTCAAGGTCTTGATTGTCGAGGACTCGAAAGCATCGCGCGAGTACATCGCCGCGATGGTCGAGGCCGTGGAGGGCGTCGAGGTGGTGGTGACCTCGAGCGGCTTCGAGGCCCTGAAGCTGCTGCCGCGTCACCGCTTCGAGCTCATCATCACCGACATCAACATGCCCGACATCAACGGGCTGGAGCTCATCAACTTCGTCAAGAAGAACCCCAACTACCGCGACGTGCCGCTCTTCATCATCACCACGGAGGGGCGAGAGCAGGACCGCGAGCGCGGGCTCGCGTTGGGCGCCGTGGAGTACCTGGTCAAGCCCTTCATCCCCGGGAGCCTCGAAGCGCTCCTGCGGCGCTACCTGAAGCTGCCGTGAGTCCGGGAAGCAAGGCGCTGGCGGAGTTCGTCGCCGAGGCGACCGAGATTCTCGACGCCCTGGCCAGGGATTTGCTCGTGCTCGACGAGCGCCGGGGCCACGAGGCGGATCCGGACCTGGTCAACGGCATCTTCCGCGCGGCGCACTCGCTCAAGGGGTTGTCCGGGCTGTTCGGCCAGGAGCGCATCTCCCGGCTGGCGCATGGGACGGAGGACCTGCTGGACCGGTTGCGGCTGGGGAAGCTGCTGCTGGACGGCGCCGTCCTGGATGCGCTGATTGAAGTCCTGGATGCGTTCCAGGCGCTGTTGGGCGAGGCCGCGCACGGCACGGAGAGCGAAGGCCTGTCCGCCCGTGTGGAGACGATGGCCGCGCGGATGGCGTCGATGGGCGCTCCGGCGGAGGTCGCGGAGGACGACCCGCTGGACCGGTTGGAGCTGGAGGCGCAGGTCCGCTCCGTCTTCACGGAGTACGAGGAGCACCGGCTGCGGGAGAACGTGCGGCGGGGCGTGGCGCTGTGGCGCGTGCGGGCCGCCTTTGATTTGTCCGACTTCGACAAGGGACTGGCGGAGCTCAACGCGAGGCTCAAGCCCCTGGGCGAGGTCATCAGCACGCTGCCGTCCGCGCAGCCGGGTGGCGCGCATGGCATCGCGTTCGACCTGATTTTCGGTGCGCAGGTGGACCCTGCGTCCCTGGAGACGGGGTTGAAGGGGACGCCCGCGGAGCTGTCCGCGCTGACGGTGCGACCGGCCGCGGCGGCTGCGACGAGCGCGCTGCTTCAGGCCGCGCAGCCCGTCGCGGCGGGGCGCTCGACGTCGCCCAAAAGCGGCGGCAAGAAGAAGAAGGGGGTGCGCGCAACGCCCGCCGCGCTGCCTCCCGAGGCGCAGCAGCCGCTGCTTCCGCAAGGGGCGGAAGACAGGGAGTCCGGGCCCCTGGAGTGGCCCACGTCGGACGCCGACCTGCCCGCCGATGCTGGCGGCGCGCCTTCACCGCCTCACGTGCCTGGGCCCTCCAGCGTGCCGGTCGTCGCCTACCTCCAGGGCGCCGCCAAGGCCACACCCAAGGGGCTCTCGGTGGCCCCAGCGCTACCGGCCGGGGCTCCCGTGGGTCCCCAGGCGACGCTGACGGCGGACACGTCGCTGCGCTCCCTGACGCAGACGGTGCGCGTGGACATCGGGCGCCTGGATGGCCTCATCAACATGGTGGGCGAGCTCTTGCTCATCAAGGCCAACCTCCAGCGGCTCGCGGAGTCCGCGAGGCAGGACGGCGCGGTGGCGCTCTCCAAGCTGTTCGGCCAGGAGCTGGCGCGCGAGACGCGAGGCCTGGAGCGCAAGCTGGAGGCCCTCCAGGAAGGGCTCCTCGAAGCGCGGATGGTCCCCGTCGGCCAGGTGTTCGACAAGCTGGCACGGCTGGTGCGCCGCATCACCCGCGAGGCGGGGAAGGAAATCGAGCTCGCCATCAGCGGCGGCGAGGTGGAGCTGGACAAGCTCATCGTCGAGGAGCTCAGCGACCCGCTGATGCACCTCATCCGCAACGCCATCGACCACGGCGTCGAGTCCCCCGACGCCCGTCTGGCCGCTGGCAAGCCCCGCCGCGCGGTGGTGGGCCTGCGCGCCGAGCAGAAGGGCAACCACGTCGTCATCGAGGTGAGTGACGACGGCGCCGGCATCGACGAGGTGCGCGTGCGTGAGGTGGCCATCACGCGAGGCGTCATCACCTTCTCGCAGGCCCAGGAGCTGAGCCGGCGGGAGCTGCTCAACCTCATCTTCCAGCCCGGCTTCTCCACCGCCCGCAGCGTGTCCGAGCTCTCCGGCCGGGGCGTCGGCCTGGACGTGGTGAAGAACAACCTGGGGAACCTGTCGGGCATCATCGACGTGTGGAGCGAGCGCGGAAGGGGCACCGCCTTCCACCTCACGCTCCCCGTCACGCTGGCCATCATCCGCGCGCTGCTGGTGGGCGTCAGTGGCCGCACCTACGCGGTGCCGCTCAACAGCGTGCTGGAAATCATCTCCGTCCAGCCCAGGGACATCCGCACCGTGGAGCGGCGCGAGGTCCTGGACCTGCGCGGCCAGACGCTGCCCTTCGTGCGGCTGGCGCGCATGTTCGCCCTGCCGGAGCGTCCGGTGAGCCGCCACTTCGTGGTGGTGGTGGGCCTGGCCCAGGAGCGCCTGGGAATCGCCGTGGACGAGCTGCACGGCCAGCAGGACATCGTCACCAAGCCCCTGGGGGGCCGGCTCCAGTCCGTCCGGGGCATCTCCGGCGCCACCGACCTGGGCAACCGGCGCACCGTCCTGGTGCTGGACGTGGCGGCGCTCATGGAAGAGGGCATGGCCGTGGAGCGGCGTCGCGCCTGACCCTCGCTGCGGACAGGCGCGCCGGCTGCTATCCTTCGTCGCTGTGTCCCGGTTCTCGGAGCTGCTCGACGACTTCTTCTACCGTCCTGACGAGGACGTCTCCGGGCTCCAGGATTTCGCGGCGGGCAGCGACGGCGTATTGCCCTTGGTTCCGGAGGAGGTGCCCGAGGAGTACCTGGCCTTCCGCCTGGAAGGGGAGTGCTACGCGGTCCCCATCCGAGGGGTGCGTGAAATCTCCAAGGTTCCGCCGCTGACGGAGATTCCCCGGGCCGAGCCCCAGCTCCTGGGCGTGATGAACCTGCGCGGCGAGCTGCTGCCCGTGTACGACGTCAAGATGCGGCTTCGGCTGGCGGAACGGGCGCCCCTGGTCGCCGGTCCCGACGCGCCTGCTCCGCCCCGGAGCGCTCGCATCCTCGTGCTGCGCACGGAAACGGGGCCCGCGGGAGTGTGGGTGGATGGCGTGGTGGGCGTGGTGAAGCTCAAGCCGTCCATGCTGGAGGCCCCGCCGCCGGGGATGCGCTCGGGTGACAGGGATTGCGTGGTGGGCATGGGCCGGCGAGGCCCCATGCTCTACATCCTCTTGGACGCCGAACAGGCGCTCGCCCCATGAAGGACTCCGTCAACCTGCTGCCGCGGCGTCCTCACGCGCTCCCGGATGAAGCGGCCTCGGCCGCGGACACGGTGGTGCAGCTCTGTGCCTTCTTCATCGGCGCGGAGGAGTACGTGTTGGACATCATGCGGGTGGAGGAAATCCTCCCGCTCCAGCGCATCACCTCCATCCCGCACGCCCCGGCGTTCGTGGAGGGCGTGCTCCACCTGCGTGGCCTCATCCTTCCCGTGGTGGACCTGCGGAACAGGCTCATGGGGGCACCGGGCCTCCAGACGCCGAAGACGCGGCTCCTGGTCTGCAAGCTGGGCACGCGGCGCATGGCGGTGAAGGTGGACCGGGTGGCGGAGGTGCTGCGCGTGCGGCGCGGCGACATCAAGCCCGCGCCCGCGTTGGTGGTGGCCGGACACACGCCCTTCGTCGTTGGCGTCTGCGGGCCACCAGACCGGCTCCGGCTGCTGCTGGACCTCAAGGCCTTGCTGCGCGTGGAGTTGGAGCGCGAGTCTTCAAGGAACACGACGTAGGCACACACATGGGGGATTGCAGTGGGCCATCAAGGACTGGAGCAGCACCGGAGAATCCTCGGCATCCTCTTCATCGCCATCAACGGGCTGTCGGTGCTCGTCGCCGTGGGCGTGATGCTGTTCCTCGGGGTGATGGGCGGGCTGTTGCCAGGCGCGAAGCCCGAGGAGCGGGCGCTGATTGTCGCAGTGGGCATGGGCGTGGGCGGGTGCCTCGCGCTGCTGGGGCTGCCAGGTGTCATCACCGGCTTCGGGTTGCTGAACCGCAAGGCCTGGTCGAGGACGCTGACCCTGGTGCTGGGCATCCTCGCCATTCCCAACGTTCCGCTGGGCACGGCGCTGGGGGCCTACGCCCTCTGGTTCTATCTCCAGCCAGGCTCTGACCAGGTCTTCGACACATGAGCCCCCACGCCGAGCCCCCGGTCGCCGAAGAGGCGCGCTACCTCGCGCTCCAGTCGCTGGACCCGTGCGCGGCGGGCGTTCTGGAGGTTCTCGTCGTCGGCTTGCATGACGAGAGCTGGCGCGTGCGCCATGTCGCGGCGGAGGCGCTCAAGCGGATGCCCGCCTCCAGCGAGCTCGCGGCCCGGCTCATCTCCGTGCTGGGGGAGCGAGGGGAGACGGGGGCTCGGAACGCGGCGGCGGAGGCGCTCGCGGGGCTGGGCGGCGCCGCGTTGGGCCCGTTGGTGGGCCTGCTGGCCCATCCAGACCCGGACCAGCGCAAGTTCGCCGCGGACATCCTTGGACAGCTGGGGCATCGCGAGGCGGAGCTCCCCCTGGTGCGGTCGCTCTCGGACGCGGACCTCAACGTGCGCGTGTCCGCGGCGGAGGCCCTGGGGCGCATCGGCGGCGCGCAGGCCGTCACCGCGCTGGAGTCGCTGCTGGCGGAGCCGGAGCCGCTGCTTCGCCTGTCCGCCCTGGAAGGGCTGACGCTCCTTCAACACGCGGCGCCCCTGCCGGTGGTGAAGTCCTTGCTGGCGGACCCTCGGCTGCAGCGGAGCGCCTACCGGATGCTGGGCCTCATTCCGGAGGCGGACGCCACGGTGCGCATCTGCCTGGGCCTCACGTCGGAGCCGCGCTCGGTGCGAGAGGCGGCGCTGTCCGCGCTGGGGACCCAGGCCGCGCGAGTCGACGGTGCGCGGCGCGGGGACCTCGAAGCGGTGGTTCGTGAAGCGCTCTTGTCCCTGCCCGGCGTGACGCAGCGACTGGCGGAGGCGCTGGCGTCCGAGGACGTCCTGGTGCGCGCGGGCTCGCTGGTGGCGGTGGCCTCGCTGGGTGATGCGTCGCTGGCCGTGCCCGTGGCGGAGTGCGCGCGCGAGGCGCGGCTCCTGCGGGAGGTGCTGCACACGCTGGGCAGGCTGGGGCCGGATGGCGGGCGCACCTTGCTTCAGTGCCTGCAGGACCTGTCTCTACCGGGGCGGGCCGCCGCGGTCGAAGCGCTGGTGGACCTGGTCGACGCCTCGGCGGTGGCGCCGCTGTGCGCGTTGCTGGAGTGGGTGGAGGACGAGCTCCGCGCGGTGGTGGTGCGTGCCTTGGGGCGCACGGGCGCGGCCTTGGCGGTGCCGCCGCTCGTCGCCCTCCTGGAAGAGCCGTCCCTCGCGGGAGCGGCGACGCGCTCCCTGGCGGGGCTGGCGGAGTCGTGTCGGCCGGCGGTGCTGGCGGCGTTGGAGGACGCGGTGGCGCGCAGGGCCACGCCCGCGGCGGTCGCCGCCCTGGCCCGCGTGGGCGGCGTGCCGGCCCTGCCCACGTTGAAGCGGCTGGCGCGGGACGAAGAGCCTCGATGGCGCGCGGCGGCGGTGGTGGCGGCGTGTGAGCTGGAGGGTGACGTCGGCCGGGAGTGGGTGCGCGCGGCGCTCGCGGATGAGTCCGTGCCGGTGCGCATCGCGGGTACGCGGGCCCTGGCGCGGCTGGGCGGGCTGGACGTGGGCGCGCTGCTTTCACCGGTGCTGAGGGACGAGGACCCCTCCGTGCGGGTGGCCGCGGTGGAGGCGGCGGGGGACTGCGGTGCGTTGGACCGGGTGCCGGACCTGGTGGCGCTGACGCGGGACGCGGACGGCGCGTTGGCGGTGGCCGCGGTGCGGGCCCTGGCGCGGCTGGGCGCGGCGGGCCCAGGGGTGCTGCGGGAGGCCGCGGGCCATCCGGACGTGGAGGTGGTGAAGGCGGCGCTGGATGCGGGGGCGGAGTCGTCGGCCGGGGTGACGCTGGCCCTGTCCCTGCTGCGTCATGCGCGCTGGGACGTCCGCGCGGCGGCCGCGCGGGTGCTGGGAGAGTCGGCGGGGCCAGAGTGTCTGTCCGCCGCCCGGGAGGCGCTGGAGGCGGAGTCGGACGCCCTGGCGCTGCGAGCCCTCACCGACGCCGTGGAGCGCCTGCTCCGGCGCTGAGAGGCCTCCATGGCACGCTTCGACGACGGACGTCCGGAGATGTCAGCGGAGGAGTTCCGTCTCCTCCGGGACCACGTGTATTCGCACTGCGGCATCCTGGTGCACGAGGACATGAAGTTCGTGATGGAGCGCCGGCTGTGGCCCCGGCTGGAGCTGCTGGGGCTGCCGGACTACGGCGCGTACCACCGCTACCTGCGCTACGACGCCAACCGGCACGCCGAACTGGAGGCGGCCGTCGAATCCCTCACCACCCACGAGACGTACTTCTTCCGCGAGCCCACGCAGCTCAAGGCCTTCACGGACGAGCTGCTCCCGGTGGTGGAGCAGCGCAACGCGCGGCTGCGGCGGCTGCGGGTGTGGTCCGCGGGGTGCTCGTCCGGGGAGGAGGCCTACACGCTGGCGATGCTCCTCAAGGACAGCCGCCGCTTCGACGACTGGGACGTGGAGGTCCTGGGCACGGACATCTCCCGGCGCGTGCTGGCCATGGCGCGGCGGGCGGAGTACGGGCCCTCCGCGCTGCGCGCCACCTCGCCGGAGTTGCTGGAGCGCCACTTCGTTTCGCTGGGCAACCACCGCGTGCGCGTCCGGGACGAAGTGCGCGCCTGGGTGTCCTTTGGCCACCACAACCTGCTGGACGAGGTGGGGAGCCAACTGGTGCCCCGCATGGACGTGGTGTTCTGCCGCAACGTGCTCATCTACTTCGACCTGGCGGCGCGCCGGAAGTTCCTGAGCATCGTTCGGGACCGGCTGGTGCCAGGGGGGCACCTGCTACTGGGACACTCAGAGAACCTGCTGAACCTGGGCTCGGACTTCGAGTTCGTTCACCTGCGCGGGGACCTGGTGTACCGGAGGCCGGAGCTGGACGAAGGAGCGCGTCGATGAGCAGCAAGGGCGTCATCTCCGTACTCGTGATTGACGACTCGGCCCACAACCGGCGCACCCTCTCCACGATGCTGGAGTCGGAGCCGGATGTGCGGGTGGTGGACCGCGCGGCGGATGGCGAAGAGGGGCTGAAGAAGGTCGTGGACCTGAAGCCGGACGTGGTGACGTTGGACCTGGAGATGCCGAAGCTCGGGGGCTACACGTTCCTCCGCCTGCTGATGCGCACGGCGCCCACACCCGTCATCGTCATCTCCAGCTATTCGCACCGCTCGGACGTCTTCAAGGCGCTGGAGCTGGGGGCGTTCGACTTCATCGCCAAGCCGCAGCACCCGACGTTCGAGGCCATGGAGGCGCTTCGGGGGGAGCTGCTGGAGAAGGTCCGGGCGGCGCGGCACGTGCGCCCCGGGTACCGGCACGCGGCGCCAGGGGCCCGCGCCATGGCGGTGGCGGGCGAGCCGCCGCTGGTGGTGGCCGTGGGCGCCTCCACGGGCGGTCCCCCCGCGGTGCAGCGGGTGCTGGAGGGGCTGGCCGTGGAGCCCACGCCGTGCGTGTTGGTCTGCCAGCACATGCCGCCGCAGTTCACCCGCGCCTTCGCGGACCGGTTGGACCGCATTGGCCCCTTCACCGTGACGGAGGCCCGTGACGGAGACCTGGTGCAGCCAGGGCATGTGTACATCGCTCCGGGAGGGCGGCACCTGGTGGTGGCGGAGCGGGGCTCCCGGCTGGAGCTGCACACGCCGCCGTCCACGCCCGTGGACAAGTACGCGCCCAGCGTGGACCGCCTCTTCGCCAGCATGGCGCAGGTGCTGGGCGCCAAGGCCCTGGGGGTGGTGCTGACAGGCATGGGCGCGGACGGCGCGGAGGGCGCGCGCGAGGTGCACCGCGCGGGCGGCGAGGTCTGGGCGCAGTCGGAGGAGACCTCGGTGGTGTTCGGCATGCCGGGCGAGGCCATCGCCACCGGGGCGGTGAAGCGGGTGATTCCACTGGGTGACATCGGCCCGGCGCTCGCGGCCCTGGCGCGGCGGCGGCGCTGAAACTCCGGCACCGGGCGCACGGGTGCTAACGTCCGCGGCCCATGACGCAGCAGATTCGAGCCTTGGTGGTGGATGACTCGCAGGCCATGCGGCGCAGCATCATGTACGCGCTGCAGCGCCTGTCCGGCGTGGTGTGTACCGAGGCGCAGGACGGCGCCGAGGGCCTGAAGAAGCTGACGCAGGGCCGCTTCGACCTGGTGCTCACGGACATCAACATGCCGCTGATGGACGGGCTGAAGCTCATCAGCCACATCCGGCAGGCGACCGAGTACCGCAACGTCCCCATCATCGTCGTCACCACGGAGGGCGCGGCGGCGGACCGGGAGCGCGCGATGAAGCTGGGCGCCAGCGCGTACCTGGTGAAACCCGTGCAGGCGAAGGTCGTGCTGGATACCGTTCGGGACCTGCTGAAGCTGGACTGAAGGCGAGCGCGCACGAATGGATTCCGTCCTGCGGGTGGAGGGCCTGGAGAAGGCGTATGGCGAGGTGAAGGCCGTGCAGGGGCTCGCCTTCGAGGTGGCGCCTGGCGAGGTGCTCGGGCTCGTGGGGCCCAACGGCGCGGGGAAGACGTCCACGTTGCGGTGCCTGGCGGGCATCCTGCCGCCCAGTTCGGGCCGCATCCTGGTCGCGGGGCATGACTTGTCGCGCACGCCGGTGGATGCGAAGCGCGCGCTGGCCTTCCTGCCCGACGAGCCGCGCTTCTTCGAATACCTTACGGTGTGGGAGCACCTGAACTTCACGGCGCGGCTTTATGGCGTGGAGGACTGGGAGGAGCGGGGCCGCGCGCTGCTGGAGGAGATGGAGCTGACGGGCAAGGAGAAGTCCCTGCCGGGCGAGCTGTCGCGAGGCATGAAGCAGAAGCTGTCCATCGCCTGTGGCTTCCTGCACTCGCCCAAGCTCATCCTCCTGGACGAGCCGCTCACCGGCCTGGACCCCATCGGCATCCGGCGGATGAAGGCGTCGCTGCGGCGCCGCGCGGAGGAGGGCGCGGCCCTGGTGTTGTCCTCGCATCTGCTGCCGCTGGTGGAGGAGCTGTGCCACCGGCTGCTCGTCATCGCTGGCGGCAAGGCCATGGCGCTGGGCAGCCTGGACGACATCCGCGCGAGGCTGAGCGGCGCGGAGGGGGAGCACGCCTCGCTGGAGGAGCTCTTCGTCCGCATCACCAGCGCGGGGACGCAGGCGCCGTGAGCTTCCCTCGCGCGGTGGCCTTCCTCTGGGCCGCGACGTGGCGCAACCGCATCCGGCGGCAACTGGAGCGACTGCGCAAGCCGCGCTACCTCCTGGGCGCGCTGGTGGGCGTGGCGTATCTCTATTCCGTCTTCTTCCGGCGCCTGGACTTCCGGGGGCCGGTGGGCACGGTGTCCGAGGGCGTGCGCCTGTTCGCCGAGCTGTCGCTGGTCGGCTCCGCGCTGGGGACGCTGTTCGCCGCGTGGGCGCTGGGCAGGGACCGGCCGTCGCTGAGCTTCTCGGAGACGGAGGTGGTGCAGCTCTTCCCCGCGCCCGTCGCTCGCCGGGCCTTGCTGCAATACAAGCTGGTGCGCGGGCTCGTGGGCACGTCACTGGGCGCGCTGTTCGCCACGTTGTTCCTCGGGCGGACCGTCAGCCCGCATCCCGTCCTCTTCTTCGTGGGGGCGTGTCTGGCATTGGGCACGCTCTATCTGCACTCGACGGCGGCGTCCTTCGTGCGCACGCGGCTGGCGGCGTGGGGCCCCTGGGGCCAGGGGGTCCGCTGGGGCGTAGTGGGCGGCGTCCTGGCGCTCGTGGCGCTGGCGGTGTTGACGTCGCTGCGTGAGCACCCGGTGCCCGAGGACCTGTCGTCCGGCCGGGACCTGCGCGCGTGGTTGCAGGCGCTGATGGCGTCACCTGGCGTGGAGGCCGTGTTGTGGCCGGGCCGGCTGCTGGTGGCGCCCGCGCTGGCGCGGAGCGTGGGCGACTTCCTGCGGGCCCTGCCACCGGTGTTGGCGCTGATGGTGGCGCACTACGGCTGGGTGCTCTGGGCCGAAGTCCCGTTCGAGGAGACGGCGGTGGTGCGCGCGGAGTCCCGCTCACGGGAGCGCATGCTGCGGGCCTCGGGGCGGATGACGCGTGTGGGTTCGCTCACGTTGCGCCGCCCGCCGTTCCGGCTGATGCCGCGAGGCCGTCCGGAGGTGGCGCTCATCTGGAAGAACCTGATTGCGCGCAAGCGGATGGGCGGCGGGTTCGCGGTGTTCCTCGCCTTCATCATCCTGGGCGGTGCCATCGCGGCGATGATGGGCGACACGCGCCTGTTCACGGACACGCGGCGGGTGCTCGGGCCGGTGGCGCTGACGTTGTCAGTGATGCTGACGGTGGTGGGGCCGAGCGCCTTCCGCATGGACCTGCGGATGGACCTGCCCAAGCTGGACCTGCTGCGCGCCATGCCGCTGACGGGGCGGCAGATGGTGAGCGCGCAGCTGGCGGCGTCCTCCCTGGCCCTGGCTTCGTTCCAGCTCGCGCTGTTGGCGGTGGCGCTCGTCCTGGGGCCGGGGGTGGAGGCCTCGCGCCTCGGCGGTTGGTGGTGGCCAGGAGGGTTGGCGCTGGCGTTCCTGCTCCCGGCCGTGTCGCTGTCGGGCCTCTTCGTGCAGAACGCCGCGGTGGTCCTCTTTCCTTCGTGGGTGCCGGCGGACACGGGCGAGCGGGCGCGCGGCATCGAGGCGATGGGCCAGCGCCTGCTGGCCGTCGTGGGCACGTTGGTGGTGATGCTGGTGGGGTTGATTCCCGCGGGGCTGGTGGCGCTCGTGGTGGGCCTCCCGGTGTCGACGCTGCTGGGCCCCTGGGCCCTGCCCGTGGCGGGCTTCGTCGCGGCGGCGGTGCTGGTGGGGGAGGTGTGGCTGGGCGTCATGGCGCTGGGCCACGCCTTCGAGCTCCTGGATGTCTCCGAGGACCGGCCGGAGTAGGTCGCGCCGCGTTCGCTCCTGGACGTGCGCGTGCTTTGCGATGGTGGGGCTCCTGGGCGCGGATTATCCGGGCCGCTTTCGGGAGGAGACGCGCATGAAGGTGGGATTCATTGGCCTGGGCAACATGGGACTGCCCATGGCGGCGAGCCTGGCGGCGGCCGGGCACGAGCTGGCGGTGTGGAACCGCACCGAGTCCAAGGCCGCGCCGTTGAAGGAGCAGGGGGCGCGCGTCGCCCGCAGCCCCGCGGAGGTGGCGCGCGGCGCGGAGGTCGTCTTCAGCATGCTGGCGGACGATGCGGCGGTGACGTCGGCGGTGTTCGGTCAGGACGGGCTCCAGGCGGGACTGGCGCCAGGGGCCGTGCACGTCTCTTCGAGCACGCTCTCCGTGGCGCTTTCCGAACGGCTGGCAAAGACGCATGCGAGCGCCGGTCAGCGGTATCTCTCCGCGCCGGTGTTCGGCCGTCCCACCGCGGCGGCATCGAAGCAGCTGTGGGTGGTGGCCGCCGGCCCGAAGCAGGACGTGGACCGCTGCCGCCCGCTGCTGGAGACGCTGGGGCGCGGCCTGACCGTGCTGGGGGACAGTGCGCCGGCGGCCAACGTCGTGAAGCTGTCGGGCAACTTCCTCATCGCGTCGATGATGGAGGCGCTCGCCGAGTCCTTCGCCCTGACGCGCAAGTCTGGCATCGAGCCGAAGGTGTTCCTGGAGGTCTTCCAGTCCGTCTTCGCGCGCTCGCCCATCTTCGAGGGGTACGCGCAGCTCATCGCGGAGGAGAAGTACAGCCCGGCGGGCTTCAAGATGAGGCTGGGGCTCAAGGACGTGGAGCTCGTCCTGGGCGCGGCGCGTACGGCCGAAGTGCCCATGCCGCTGGCCAGTCTGGTGAAGGACCAGTTCCTGGGAGGCGTCGCGCAGGGCCATGGCGACTTGGACTGGTCCGCGCTGGGGGCGCTCGTCGCCGAACGGGCCGGGTTGAAGCAGGGCGGCTGAGCGCCCTCGCACCAGGTGCACGCCCGACTGCCGTGCACCTGGAGCTTCAGGGATTGCGAAGAGCGCCTACTGCCGCGCGTTCATCTCCGCGGCGGGGATGGGGAAGTACTCGTGGGGCTCGATGTCCGGGCCCAGCACGCGGGGGAGCGTGTCGAGCCGTCCATAGCGCCGCAGGTCAATCCAGCGGTGGCCGCCCTCGAACAGGAGCGAGTACCGCTTCTGCTTCAGCAGCTCGTCCAAGGCATTGTTCTCATCGATGTCCAGGCGCGGGGGCAGCCGGCCAGAGGTGGTGCGGATGAAGTTGAGGTCGTCCGCGGCCGGGCCGAAGTTCCGAGCCCCGATGTTGGCCTCGGCGCGCAGGAGGATGAGCTCCTCGTTGCGGATGATGGGCACGGGCGAGTTGTTCGCGGGGTAGATGCGGAAGCGCCACTCCGTCGACACCTTCCCTTCCGCCGCGGTCCTGGCCTCGGGCAGGCGCGTGAGCTTCCGGACCACGCGGTCATCCACGGTGCCGTTCTCCTGGAACTCCGCGTCGGCGACGATCGACGGGTGCGCGTAGACGTTGACGCTGATGAGGCCGTTGTCGGTGTCGCCGGAGTTCGTCCCAAAGGAGTGGTAGACGCCCAGGTCCAATGACGCGCTCGGGTTGAGGAAGGACTGGCTCAGGGCGGTGAGCGCCTCGGGGTAGCGTCCCCGGTACACCGCCACCCGCGCGGCGAGCGCGCGGTTGAACTGCCGGAACGTCGTGGGCGTGTTGAAGCCGGTGAAGCCCGGGCTGAGCTGGAAGGGGAAGGTCTCCCCCGCGCTCCCCAGGTGGGCGTGGCCCTCGTCGAGCAGCGCGGCGATGCGCTCGAACACCGCCTCCTTGCCCACGATGGGGGCCAGTTGGCCAATGGGCAGGTTGACGTCGATGGGGGCCCCTTCGGTGTCCCGCGTGTTGATGACCACGAGGAAGTCCAGGGCTTGGATCGTCTTCGCGAAGCCGCGGATGCCTTCCTTCTCGGCGTCAGGCGTGTTGGGGACCCTGTCCAGGGCGTCCTGCAGCGCGTTGGCGTTGCGGATGTTCAGGTAAGGGTTGGTCCAGTGATTGCCGCCGAACGCCGGGCCGCCGGGGTCCAGCGTGGGTCCCAGCAACTCGTCGATGGAGCGCGGGTCCGCGGGGTCGATGACGTACGCCTCGCGCCCGATGATGCCCAACTGGGCCACGTAGCCGTTGGGCGCAGCGACGCCCGCGCGGTGGCCGACGAGCAGCCCCGTGGCGGCGGTGAGCACCGCGGGGCGCGTGGGCCGCTCGCGGAAGCTGTCCAGGCTGGGGTTGTTGAGGTCCGGGACGTCCAGGCTCCCGCAGCCGCTCAGGCCCAGGACGGTGACGAGCCCCACGAACGTCTTCTTGGTCAATTGGATGGTCATGGCTCAGAACCCGACGTCGATGGAGGTCCAGAAGCTGCGGCTGGGAGGGAAGGGGGCCACGTCGATGTTTCGGGCGATGGCCTGGTTGCCGAAGTTGCTCACCTCCGGATCCAGCCCGGAGTACCCGGTGAACATGAGGAGGTTGCGTCCGCTCAGGCTCAGCCGGGCGGACTTCACCGCTGGGACCATGGACACCCAGTCCTTGGGCAACTGGTACATGAAGGTCACCTCACGCAGCTTGAGGAAGCTGGCGTCTTCGAGGTACGCGTCCGCGTGCGCGCTGCGCCGTGCGATCCGCTCGCGCCCGCCCGTCGTGTAGTCCGGTGACGTCCCGGCGCCGTCGTAGATGTACCGCGTCAGGTTGATGACGTCGCTGCCCTGCTGCCAGTCGAACAGGAAGGACAGGCTGAAGTCCCGGTACTTGAGGCTGTTGGTGAAGGACATGCGGAAGGTGGGCTCGGTGTCGCCAATCTTCCGGACAATCGGGCGGCCGTTCTCATCGACGCCGTCGTTGCCGACAATCTGTGTCGCCGTCGCGCCTTCCTCGATGCGGAAGGCGCCCAGGCTGGTGCCGAACCCGCCGGCGAGGAACGCGGGTACGGGCAGGTCCGTCACCCGGCTGCGGTTGAGAGCGAACGTGGCGCCGCTGGTCCACTCGAAGCCGCCGCGCACGGGCGTCACCTGGAGCATGGCCTCGACGCCACGGTTGCGCAGCGAGCCGCCGTTGAAGATCTGCGTGGCGAAGCCACCGGACGGGGCCAGGGCGCGTTGCAGCAGCAGGTCGCTGATGTTGCGCTGGTAGATGGAGACTTCCGCGACCACGTCGCCGCCGAACAGGAGGGCGTCCACGCCGGCCTCAAGCTCGCGCTGCCGCTCTGGCTGGACGTTCGGGTCACCCGCGATGCCGGTGCCCACCAGACCCGGGCTGCCGGCGATGTTGCCGGTGGCGCGCAGGCCGTTGAACTTCATGCCGTACAGCGGCAGGTTGCCTGTCTCGCCGTAGGCCGCGCGGACCTTGAATTCGTTCACCTTCGGGTGGAACGAGGGGACCCGGTAGGCGGTGGCCAGCTTCGGGTACAGGAACAGCGCGTTGGGGTTGCCGTTGGCGCTGCTCTGCTCGGCGCGCAGCGCGCCCACCAGCGTCAGCCGCTGGTCCAGCATGAGCACCTCCTCCTGGACGTAGTAGCCCCGGTCTCTCACCAGCGAGCGGTTCTGCCGCAGGTTGACCACCGTGCCGCTATCCACGTTCTGCTGACCCGCGTTCAGGTTCTTGCTGACGATGTAGACGGAGTCGATGTTGCGCTCTTCGAACTGGAGGCCGCCAGACGTGGTCGCCACGATGCTGCCCGACGTGGGCTTGTAGGTGTGCACCAGGTTCAGGCCGGAGTTCAGGTTGCGCACCTGGCTGGTGCCGAAGAGCGACGAGCCCGGAAGACCGTCATCCAGCGGCTCGAAGTTCAGCTCGGGTGGGAAGAAGAGCGAGTTCTCCTGCTGAAAGCGGTCCACGCCCGCGTTGGCCAGCACGCGCAGGTGATGGGCCTCTGTCTTCCACAGGTGCCACGTCAGGTCGCCGGACCCGATGAAGCGCCACACGTTCTCGTCGTTCTTCACCAGCGCGGCCGTCTGCAAGGGGTTGGCGCCGTTGGAGAGGAAGGGGTTCTGCGGGTACACGCCGTCCGAGTTGGCCTCCAGCGGGAGGAACTCCGGCGCGTGTGGCAGCACCATGTAGTTGCTGATGCTCGCGTTGTCGTTGTTCGTCAGTCCGCGCTGGCCCAGGGAGTGAATCAGGTTGGTGGCGACGTTGACCTCCACCGCCTCACCCAGCTTCTGGCCCAGGTTCAGCCGGAACGACTGCTTCTCGTACCCGGTGTTGGCGATGATGCCTTCGTCGTTCTTGATCATCGCCGACGCGAAGTACTTCGTGTTGCCCGTCACGCCGCTGACGCTGGCCAGCGTCTCCGAGGACAAGTCGCGGCGGCCAGCCAGGGCGGACTCGTGGTCGAACCGGCGACCCTCCACGTAGTACTGGGTCGCGGCCTCGTCGTACGTGTCGCGCACCTCGTCCACGCTGTTGAAGCGGCGGGTGCCAATCTTGTTGGCCAGCGTGTACATGCCCAGGCGCTGCGTCACCGCGAACTCCGGCTCGCTGGAGCGGCCCCGCTTGGTGTTGATGATGACCACGCCGTTGGCGGCCTTGGAGCCGTAGATGGCGGCGGCGGACGCGCCCTTGAGGACCTCGATGCTCTCGATGTCGTTGGGGTTGATGTCCGCGATGCGGTTGACCTGGTTGTCCTGGGTGGGGTTCGCGTTGGCGCCGGCCACGGACTCGGTGACGGCGAACACACCCGACGCAATGGCCACGTCACTGACGAGCACTCCGTCGATGACGTAGAGCGGGGCGGAGGAGCCGTTGATGGTGGACACGCCGCGCAGCCGAAGCTGGAGGCCGCCACCGGGCGCGCCGCCGTTGCTCTGGATGTTGGCGCCGGCGACCTTGCCCTGGAGCGCCTGGTCCACCGTTTGGGCGGGGGCGCGGTTGATCTCCTCGGCGTTCACCGAGGCCACCGAGTTGGCCAGGTTCTTTCGCGCCACTTCACTGGCGCGGCCCACCACGACCATCTCCTCCGAGAAGATGTTCTCCAGCGCGACCTCCACGGTGCGCTGGTTGGCGCCAATCTGCACCTCCCGCTCGCCGTAGTCCTGGCTGGAGAAGAGCAGCGTCACCGCGCGGGCGGGCACGTTGGGCAGGGTGAAGGTGCCGTCCAGCTCCGTCTCCACGCCCTGCGTGGTGCCCTTGATGATGACACGCACCAGGGGCAGTCCCTCGTTGGTGAGGCGGTCGGCGACGCGGCCCTTCACCGTGCGCCCGCTCACTGGCGCGGGGGCGGGGGC
Source organism: Myxococcus sp. SDU36 (assembly GCF_030168875.1). Classification (NCBI taxonomy): domain Bacteria; kingdom Pseudomonadati; phylum Myxococcota; class Myxococcia; order Myxococcales; family Myxococcaceae; genus Myxococcus; species Myxococcus sp. SDU36. The sequence continues at coordinate 3,388,566 of NZ_CP077414.1, read as the reverse complement.
CATGGGCGCCGGCTGTGGCGCGGGAGCCGCCGGTGTCTGTGTTTCGGGAACAGGCGGCGCGCTATTCGCGTCTTGCGCCAGCGTTTCCAACGAGAAGAGTGCAAACACGCACCCCGGAATCAACGCCCTTCTCAGCGTCATTCAGTCCTCACTCGCTGCGGATGGACGGCTCCCCCCAAGGCAGGATGCCGGCGAGGGGAATCGTCACCGGGTCAACGATTGGTCGTCAACGGCATATCCTCACTTTTGCTGCTAATCTTTGAATGCAGGTTGACGAGAATGTTTGCCCGCCGCTGGAGCCCACGCGATTTACGTCTGTCATCTGGGGGAGGCGCGGCGCGTCACCGGCCAAGGAGGCGAGGTCATCCTTGGAGGGCCGACGACTTGGGTCCGCCGTCCGTTCAGGACGGATTTGTCCCGGCAAGACTAGTTGCCCGGGGCACGTCCCTCCTCTAAGAGACTCGATAGATATGGCGATGAACGAGCGTTACGAGCCGCAGGCGATTGAAGGTAAGTGGCAGACCCGTTGGGACGACGCGGGCGTCTTCCGGGCAGGCAGACGCCCCGGTGCACCCAAGAAGTACGTGCTCGAGATGCTGCCGTACCCCAGCGGGAAGATGCACATGGGGCACGTCCGCAACTACCTGCTTGGGGACGTGTACGCGCGTTACTTCTGGATGAAGGGCTTCGACGTGCTGCATCCCCTGGGCTGGGATGCGCTCGGCCTGCCGGCCGAGAACGCGGCCATCAAGGACGGCGTGCACCCGGCGGTGCGCACGGCCGAGAACATCGCGTCCTTCAAGAAGGAAGTGAAGAGCCTGGGCTACTGCTACGACTGGGAGCGCGAGGTCAACACGAGCGACCCCGAGTACTACCGCTGGAACCAGTGGTTCTTCATCCAGATGCTGGAGCGTGGGCTCGTCTATCGCCGCTTCAGCAAGGTGAACTGGTGTACCGGCTGCCACACCGTCATCGCCAACGAGCAGGTGAAGGACGGCGTCTGCGAGCGCTGCGACTCCCCCGTGGTGGACAAGGAGATGCCCGAGTGGGCGTTCCGCATCACCCGGTACTCGCAGGACCTGTTGGACTCGCTGGATACGCTCACGGAGTGGCCCCACCGCATCACCGCCGCGCAGCGGAACTGGATTGGCCGTTCGGACGGCGCCGAGGCCGACTTCCGCGTGCAGGGGCATGACGCCTTGCTGCGCGTGTTCACCACCCGCATCGACACCCTCTTCGGCTGCACCTACGTGGTGCTGGCGCCGGACCACAAGCTGGTGGCCCAGGTGACGACGCCCGAGCGCCGCGCGGAGGTGGAAGCTTTCGCCAAGCGGATGGCCGCCCAGTCCAAGACGGAGCGCCTGGGCGAGGGCACGGAGAAGGAGGGCGTCTTCACCGGCGCCTACGCGGAGAATCCCTTCACCGGACAGGCGGTCCCCATCTGGATCGCCAACTTCGTGCTGAGCGACTACGGCACCGGCGCGGTGATGAGCGTGCCCGCGCATGACGAGCGAGACTTCGCCTTCGCGCGTAAGTACAGCCTGCCCGTGAAGGTCGTCATCCAGCCCGCGTCCGGTGACAAGCTCCCGCCGGGTGACAAGCTGGAGGCGGCCTATACGGAGTACGGCGTGCTGGAGGACTCGGGCGCCTACACGGGCCAGACGTCCGAGCAGGCGCGTCAGGCCATGGCCGCGTCGCTGGAGAAGGACGGCAAGGGCAAGGCGACGGTGACGTACCGCCAGAAGGACTGGGGCTTCAGCCGCCAGCGCTACTGGGGCACGCCCATCCCCATCGTCTACTGCGAGAAGTGCGACCCGGACCGCAACGGCCTCCCGGTGCCTTTGGACCAGCTGCCCGTGCGCCTGCCGGAGATTGACACCCAGGCGGTGCTCACCGGCAAGGGCGAGCCGCCGCTGGCGAAGGTCGCCTCGTGGGTCAACACCACCTGTCCGAAGTGCGGCGGGCCTGCCCGGCGCGAGGCGGAGACGATGGACACCTTCGTCGACTCCTGCTGGTACTTCGCGCGCTACCTGTCACCGCACTACGACGCCGCGCCGTTCGACCCGAAGGAGGCCCAGCGCTTCCTGCCCGTGGACATCTACGTGGGAGGGCCCGAGCACGCGGTGATGCACCTGCTCTATTTCCGCTTCTGGACGCGGGTGATGAAGCTGTTGGGGCTCAGCCCCGTGGATGAGCCCGTCACGCGCCTCATCACCCAGGGCATCGTCAACGGTCCGGATGGCCGGAAGATGTCCAAGCGCTGGGGCAACGTGGTGGCGCCTTCGTCCATCGTCCAGAAGTACGGTGCGGACACGGCGCGGGCCTACGTGCTGTTCGCCGGCCCGCCGGAGCGCGACTTCGACTGGTCCGATGACCAGGTAGAGGGCGTCTTCCGCTTCCTCAAGCGCGTCTGGACGCTGGCCGCCACGCACCAGGCTGCCACGGCGGGTGCCACCCATGATGGGCCCTACGAGGGCAAGGCGCTGGAGATTCGCCGCGCCGCCCACAAGACGCTCAAGCGGGTAGGGGAGGCCATCGAGCGCCTGTCCTTCAACACGGCCATCGCCGGCATCATGGAAGGCGTCAACGCGCTCTACGCCCAGGGGACACCCGAGACGGCCGCGGAGAAGGCCGCCATGGCGGAGGCCGTGCGGCTTCTGGCTGCGGTGCTCACGCCGTTCGCGCCGCACATCGCGGACGAAATCTCGGAGGCCTATGGCAGCAAGGACTTCACCGTCGCGCAGGCCTGGCCGGAGTTCGACCCGGCGCTGGTGGTGGACGACGTCATCCCCTACGCCGTGCAGGTGAACGGCAAGCTGCGCGCGGAGATTCGCGTGGCGGCGGACGCGGCGGAGGCGGACGTGCGCGCCGCGGCGGAAGCGGATGAGAAGGTCCAGGCGGCCCTGGCGGGCAAGACGCTGCGCAAGTTCGTCTTCGTCCCCAAGCGCCTCGTGAACTTCGTCGCCACCTGAGTGGGGACCCGGGTGCCGGCCGAGGTCCTCGTCATGTGCGGTGCATGTGGGCGGCCCCAACCCGCGGGCCGCCCGCGGTGCATTGCCTGCGAGGCCGTGCTCCCCGAAGCGCCCCTTCCCGGGGGCCCGGCACCCGGGGAGCCTTTCTTCGTCGCGAACCTGGGCGGAGGGCGCACGCTCTCCGGTCAGGGGACGCGGCTCTCCTATCAGCCGCACCCGTCGGTCATGGTTCCTCCCGTGGAGCTGGACTCGCTGCGGGAGGCGCGGCTGGAGTCTCGCTACTTCCGAGAGGCGCTGGCGCTGACCGTCTTCGCCTTGCTGGGCCTGTGGGCGCAGCCCGTCGCGCTGAAGGTGCTGGGGTTGGGCATGGCGGCGCTGGGTGTCCTGCTGGCGCTGACGTGCCGCTCACACGGGCTCGTGCTGGTGCCTCGGCAGGGGCCGACGGTGCGCTGGCCCCTGGGGTTGGCGCGGCGGGGGTCGTCCCGGGACACGCGGCTGCTGGCGGCGTGGACGTCGTTGGCGGAGGCCCTGCGGGTGCGCGGCGTGGCGGTCGACGGTGAGCCGCCACCGCCGCCTCCGCCGATGCGCGACGGTGGCCCTCTGGCTTGACGGGCGGATCGGGCCGGGTAGGGTGCCGCGCATGTCGCGACCCTGCGCTGTCGGACCCCGGCGCCTTCGGATTGGCGTGGTGGTGGGAATGTGGGTGGCCGCGGGCTGTGGCTACCGCCTGGCGCCTCGCGGAGACGGTCTACCGCCCGGCGTGACGTCCCTCTGCGCGCCCGTCTTCGTCAACGCCACACCCGAGCCCACGCTGGAAACAGTCTTCACGCGCTTCCTGCGGCAGGAGCTGATCCGCGTGGGCCGGCTGGGCAGCGCGGCGTCCTGCGACGGGCGCATGGAGGGCACGGTGCTGTCGGTGGCGAACACGCCCACGACGGTGGTGGGCAAGAGGACCAGCCCAGGCTTCTTCTTCCGCGTCTCCGCCCGGGCGCAGCTCCGCGTGGTGAAGGACGGACAGGTCCTCAAGCAGACGGAGGTCTTCGGCACGGAGGACTACGTGCTGGGGAGCGGAGACATCCTGGAAGCGGAGGCGAACCGACAGGTCGCGCTCGAGCGCCTCGCGGAGGTCTTGATGCGGGACGGATACGACCGGCTCGCGGGCGCCTGGTGAGGAGGCAACAGCCTCCTCCCGGCAGCCTGCACGGATGAAGCAGGGCCACCGAGGTGGCCCCAAGGCTTCGACTAGGCCTGCGCGCGGGCGGCCTTGGTGGCGGCCTTCGCGAGACGCGAGATGCGGCGGGAAGCGGTGCGCTTGTGCAGCACGCCCTTGGTGGCGGCCTTGCTCAGCGCCTTGGAGGCCGACTTGATGGCGTCCGTCAGCTTCGCCCCATCCTTGCTGCCGAGCGCCTCGCGAGCGGACTTGACGGCGGTCTTCACCTCACCGCGCACGGTGACGTTGCGCGCACGGCGCTTCAGGGACTGACGGTGACGCTTCTCTGCGGACTTGGTGTTGGCCAAGAGAAATCTCCAGCGGTAATGGCAGGCTAAAAGAGGGGCCGTCCTTACTGCGACGCCTCGCGGGCGTCAAGGCGGGTGTTGGCCTCCAGCCGGGATTTCCGGGCTCTGGACGCCCCGCCGAGGGCACCTGCGAGGAAAATCACTCTACCGAAGTCGTATATTCCCACACCAGCCCTGATGGATCCTCAAAGGTCAGTCGGTCGGCCTGGTGCTGGATCAGCCGGCCCCCCGGAATCTCCGCCAGGATGCCGGGGAGCCGCTCCACGGCCGCAGGGGACGGGGCCGTCAGGGTCAGCCTCAGCCCCGTCGTGGGCGCCCCCGCCGCTTCGAAGGCGATCCGGAGGCCCCCGTCTTCATAGAGGGCCTGATCCGCGGCGGGAGTCCGGCGGGAGGTCCACCCCAGCCGAGGCGCCAGGGCATCCCAGAAGGCGCGCTGCGTGGGGAGATCCGCCACGCCCAGCCGCAGCGTGGTGACGGGCGCGCGAGGAACCCAGGTCGGAGACGGCAGGGCCTTCTCGCGCGCCTTGGCGTCTTGCCAGTGGCGCTCCATGTGCTCCAGGGTGGCATCCCCCAGGGCGACACCCTCGGCGCGCAGGGCGGACTCGATGTGCTGGAAGCGGGCGGTGAAGCGGCGGATGGCCATGCGCAGCGCGTCCTCGGCCGGGGCTCCGACGAAGCGCGCGAGGTTGGCGAGCGAGAACAGCACATCTCCCAGCTCGTGCTCGATGGCGTCCCGATCATTCGCGGCGATGGCCTCGTCCAGCTCGCCCAGCTCCTCTGTCAGCTTGGCGCGCACGCTGGCGACGTCCGGCCAGTCGAAGCCGATGCGGCTGGCCTTCTCCGTGAGCCGCTCGGCCCGCATCAGCGCCGGGGCGGCGACGGGGACGCCGTCCAGCACCGAGCCCTCCTGGCCCGTCTTGCGCTTCTTCTCCGCGGCCTTGAGCTTGGCCCAATTGTCCAGGACCTGCTCGGCACCCTCCATGCGCTGGCCGTCGCCGAAGACATGGGGGTGCCGGCTGACCAGCTTGTCGCCAATGGCCTTCGCCACGTCGGCCAGGGAGAATTCCCCCAGCTCCGACGCGAGCTGGGCATGGAAGACAATCTGGAAAAGTAGATCTCCCAGCTCTTCGCAGAAGGTCCGCCAGGAGCCGCCGTAGGCCACCCGGTCCATCTCCTCCAGGACCTCGAAGGCCTCTTCCAGGAGGTAGGGCCGCAGCGAGCGCAGGTCCTGTTCGCGGTCCCACGGGCAGCCGCCTTCGGCGCGCAGCCGCCGCATGATGTCGACCAGTCGCTCCAGCTCCGCCCCGGGGTTCAGCGTCGTGTCCGCCATGCACATTCCTGTAGCACGCACGGGTCTGGTGCTGTCCGGCAAACGCGGCAGGTGGGCGGCCTGACTGGCGTTGGTTTTCGCGGTTGGCCCTGGGTCGCCTACAATCCACCCCCTGGATGATCCGCCTGCCGCTTCTCGCCCTCCTTCTCTGTGGATTCACGCTCCTGGTGCCCGTCGTGGCATCCGCGCAGCTGGAAGCCCCCACGCGCCTTCCCGAGGTGGATCCGGGGCCCATGGAGCCCGACCTGCGGGATGAGTCCATGGATCCGATGGATGACGCCGCCTACGCGGAGGACGTGCCGGAAGAAGACGTCCCCGCGGAGGAGGATGCCTCCATCGAGGACGCCGACGAAGCGCCCGCGCGCAACGTCAGGGCCTCCGGAGCGGTCCCCGGCAATGGCCGGCCGCCCGCGGCGGCCAGTCCTCCGCCGGTCGAGGAACCCACGGTCATCACCCCCAGGCCGGTGACGCTGAGTCCGGTGCTGGCGCCGCGCGTGACGGATGCGGACCTGGAAGCCCTCTGGAACCGGTGGCGGCAGGCCCGGGCGACGAATGACCGAGACGCGGCGGCGGCGGCCCTCAAGGAGCTACGGACGTTGCGCGTCGAGCTGGCCGCCACGGACCTGGAGCCCCTGAGCGCGGGCTTCCTCCGCGAAGCGGCCGTGCGCCGCCGCGCGGGGGACATGGCCGGCGCGGTGCGGCTGGCGGAGGTGGCGGTCGAGCTGTCGCCGGGGCTGCCCTACGCCCGCTTCGAGCTCGCCGAGCTCTACGCCTTGGAGAAGCCGGGTGACGTGTCCCGCCCCCTGGGGCAGGTGCGGCAGGCGCTGACGACACTGGCGCGAGATGCCCGCTATCGCCGGCCCGCGTTGGCGGACCTGGGCGCCCTGGTGCTGCTGGCCTGGGGCGCCACCGCGGTGCTGCTGATGGGCCTGTTCTTCCTACGGAAGCTCCGTTACGCGCTGCATGACTTCCACCACCTGCTGCCGCGAGTCGTCTCCCGGTGGCAGTCCCTGGTCCTGGGACTGCTGCTCTTGAGCCTGCCATGGGTGCTGGGGCTGGGCGTGTTGCCCGCGCTGCTGGTGATGCTGGCCACCGTGTCGCTCTATCTCTCGCGCATGGAGCGGGTGGTGGCGGCGGTGCTGGTGGCGGGCGTGGGGCTCCTGCCGCTGGCGGCGGGCCAACTCGCGCGCGTCACGGCGTTCGCGGGCACGCCGGCCGAGGACGTCTATCTCCTGGAGCGGGGCGGCCTGTCCGCCGAGGAGGCGCGGGCGCGCGTGCTGACGCGGCTGGCGTCCCGCACGGCGACCTTCGTGGAGGTGCTGTCGCTGGCGTACTTCGAATCCCGGCGCGGCCTGCTGGAGGAGGCGAGGACACACTTCAAGGCGGCCTCGGCGCTGAAGAACTCGGATGCGCGCCTGCTCACGCGCTTCGGCAACACCCTGGTCGCGCTGGGAGACGCGGACGGCGCGGCGCTGCTCTACGTGCAGGCCTCGCAGTCGGCGCCGGACCTGGCGGCTCCGCACTACAACCTGGCGCAGGTGGTCCGCCGCCGGGCGAAGACGCTGCCCGACTCGGAGGTCGGCAAGGAGCTGGACCGCGCCGCCACGGCCATGGCCTCGGCGCAGGCGCTGGATGGAGCGCTGCTGGTCCGGGACCCGCCACCGGAAGACCGGCTCCTCCTCAACCTGCTGCTGCTGTCCCCGGCGCTGGGAGAGTCTGACTGGCTTCCGCTCGCGGAGGGCACGGGAGCGGGGCGTCAGGTGGAGACGCAGCTGTCGCGCTGGCTGCTCCCGGGGCTTCCGCCCGGGCCCATGGCCTCCGCGGGGGCCGCGGCGCTGGCGGCGCTGTTGGCCCTGTGGGGCTTCGCGGGTGACCGCTTGAAGGCGGCCAAGGTGTGTGAGCGCTGTGGCCGCGCGGTGTGCGTGCGCTGCGACCCGGAGCTGGGGGTGGGCAGCAAGCAGTGTGGCCAGTGCGTGAACGTCTTCGCCCGCCGGGGGCTGGTGCCGCAGCAGCTGCGGGCGCGAAAGCAGCTCCAGGTGGACCGGCATCAGGCCTGGACGGGCCGCGTGGCGTACGTCCTGGGCGCGGCGTTGTCCGGCGCGGGGCACGTGGCCTCGGGTGTTCCGGTCCGCGGCGCCCTGTATGCGTTCGGCTTCCTCTTCGCGCTGGCCGCGGTGCTCCTGCACCAGGGGCTGGTGCGAGGGCCGTACGGTGAAGCCCCCCTGTACCTCAAGCTCGCGCCCGCGGTGTTGCTGCTGCTGGGCGTCCACCTGCTGTCGTTGCGCGGTCTGCGCCGTCTGCGGCGGGGGGAGTGAACGGCGATGTCCCTGCAAGGCACCCTGAAGGACTTTGGTATTGGCGACATCCTGCAGCTCATCGGGCAGCAGCAGAAGACGGGCACGCTCCACGTCCGCGCCAGGGACCAGGAAGTGCGCATCGGCTTCAACGATGGCCACATCATCAAGGCGGAGAGCGTCACCCGGAAGCGCAAGGAGCTCATCGGCGCCATGCTGGTGCGCTCGGAGCTCATCACCGAGACGCAGCTCGAGGCGGCCCTGGAGACGCAGCGCCGCACACTCAAGCGCCTGGGGGACGTGCTCGTCTCCAGCCAGGCCCTCACCGCCGAGCGCTTCCAGGCGATGATGCAGCTTCAGGCCACGGAGACCCTCTACCGGCTCTTCACCTGGAAGTCGGGCACCTACGAATTCGTCCAGGAGCCGGTGGAGCCTGACGCGGAGGCCATCCATCCGTTGCGCGCCGAGACGGTGCTCATGGAAGGCTTCCGGATGGTGGATGAGTGGCCCGTCATCCGGCAGAAAATCCACCGCGACGACCTGACCTTCGAGCGCATCAAGGCCCTGCCTCAGCCGCGCGCGGAAGAGGGCGGGGAGCTGGGCGCCATCGGTCCTTCGGAGCGGCGCATCTACGATGAGCTCTCCCCCGGGAGGGACTTGCGCAAGCTGGTGGACATCTCCTGCCTGGGCGAGTTCGAGACCTGCAAGGCGCTCTACAACCTGGTGAAGGGCGAGTACGTCCGCCCGATTCTTCCGGAGGGCGCCCCGGCCCCCGTTCCAGGGGACCAGCGCCTGCTTGCTCGCGTGGCGGGGCCGGTGGGGCGCCTCTTCGCCACCGTGGGGGTCCTGGCGGCGGTGGCGCTGGTGGTGCCCCGGGCCGTGAGCAGGGAGCCCGCGGCGGGCGTTGCCGCGGTGTTCGCGGATGCCGCGGCCCAACGTCATGTTTCCCAGGCCCAACGCGTCCGCATCGAGGCCGCGCTCGAGGTGTTTCGTCTGGAACGCGGTGAGCTGCCCGAGCGTCTGGATTCTTTGGTGCAGGCTGGACTGTTGAAGCCGGGCGAACTGAAATATCCGTGGCGAGAAGAGTACTATTACCGGCGGTTGGCCGCTCGGCAGTTCATTCTCCTGCCACCCTTGCGCTAGTCCTGACACAAAGTCGTCTTTCGCGGCCCTGAGGGCGGCGTTACGTTGGTGTCAGCCGTAGCGACATAGACCGAGGAAGAATCCGCATTGCGAAATCCCGCCACGTTGGAAGCGCCCGAAGTGCTCACCGCCTCCGCCAAGGTGGACGTTCGTGACAACGCGACCGCCCTGGCCCTCTGCGGCAGCCAGAACGAAAACCTCAAGTTGATGGAGCGGCGCCTCGGGGTCCGGGTGGGACAACGCGGCACCGAGTTCCACCTCTCCGGCCCGTCCGACGCCGTGGCGTTCTCCGTCCGTCTCCTGGAGAACCTGGAGGAGATGATCCGCGCCGGCCGTCCCGTCTACCGCGAGGACGTGGAGCAGGGCATCAAGGTGCTCGGCCGCGGCGCGGAGTCCCTGCAGGAGGTCATGCTGGGCCCGGTGCTGAAGAGCTCCGGCAACCGGCAGATCGCCCCCAAGAGCATCAACCAGAAGCGCTACGTGGACGCCATCCGCTCCCACGACATCGTCTTCGGCATCGGTCCCGCGGGCACGGGCAAGACGTACCTCGCCATGGCCATGGCGGTCGCCTTCCTCCAGGAGCGCAAGGTCAAGCGCATCATCCTGGCGCGTCCCGCCGTGGAGGCGGGTGAGAAGCTGGGCTTCCTGCCGGGCGACCTGCAGGAGAAGGTGAATCCCTACCTGAGGCCGCTGTACGACGCGCTGAACGACATGATGGCGGCCGAGCGCGCCGCGCAGCTGCTGGAGCAGGGCGTGGTGGAAGTGGCCCCGCTGGCCTTCATGCGTGGCCGCACGCTCAATGACGCGTTCGTCATCCTGGACGAAGCCCAGAACACCACCGTGGAGCAGATGAAGATGTTCCTCACGCGCCTGGGCTACAACAGCAAGGCCGTCATCACCGGTGACGTGACGCAGGTGGACCTGCCCACGGGGAAGATGTCCGGGTTGAACCACGCGCGCGCGGTGCTGAAGAACATCGACGGCATCCACTTCGCGGAGTTCTCGGATGTGGACGTGGTCCGCCACCCCCTGGTCCAGGAGGTCATCCGCGCCTATGACCGGGCGGACGTCGCCCAGCGCGAGGCCCAGGCGGCTCGGGAAGCAGCCACCACTGCCGCCCGGGCGCCCACCGTGACGCCGGCCGCCGCCACCGAGCCCGTTGCCGTCGAGTAGCGGTGCTGAAACCTACTTGCGCCCACCCGCGCGTACCCTGCCGGGCGGGCGTACCCCATCCCACCCTTGCGAATATTCCCAGGCGCAGCGTCCTTGAAGGATCCGCGACGCCTTATCTAGGGTGAGGACCCCCATGGCCGAATCGGAAACGCAGCCCCCTGGGCGCAGTCCACTGGACGCGCTCGCCGAACGCCTCGGACTGGACAACGGCGTCTGGGGGCGGCGCGCCATCCAGGTCCTTCTCCTGCTGGCCGTCTCCATTGGCGCGGGCTTCGTCATCTCGCCGGGCCTCTACAGCCAGCAGATTCCGGCGTTGGCGGAGGAGAACCTCGGCAAGCCGTTCCGGGCCAGCTCGCCCGCGGGCTTCAAGGCCGCGCGGGACTACGAGGTCGTCCACCGCGCCATGACGCAGCAGCGGCGCCAGGACGCGCGCGCGGCCGTCAAACCCGTGTACGACCTGAACCCCGCCGTCCTGGGGCAGCTGCGGGCGACGGTGAGCTCCGCCTTCTCGTCCATGCGCCTGCATCTGGACGAACTCGCGGAGGCGCAGACCGAGTCGGAGCCCGAGGACCGCGAGGCGCCCCGCCGACGCAAGCCCGCCGCGTCTCCGGAGATGGTGGAGCTGGAGCGCGGCACCCGCGAGAAGATGCGGGCGGAGCTCCAGGAGCGCCTCTTCGGCAAGCGCGACGCCGTGCTGGAGGCCGAGGACTTCCAGGCGCTCTACGCCACCCGCTTCTCACAGGAGGCGGAGACGGCCACGCTGCTGGTGCTGGAGCGGGCGTACCGCTCCGAGCGCGGCGCGGTCCATGTGGCGGGCTCCCGGGAGGAGCTGGTGCGGGAGGCGCATCAGGGCCTCACCGTCCGCGACGTGGTGAACAAGGCCGAGGAGTCCCTGTCCGGGGGCTCCACCCAGGTGGTGGACGTCCCCGAGGCGCACCAGGAGATGGAGCGCTTCGCCTCGGTGCCCGGCAACCTGATGCCGGACGCGCCGGGCGTCCAGCGCCGCGCCATCCTCCGGCTGGCCCAGCGGCTGGTGCGGCCGAACCTCACCATCAACATCGCGGAGTCGGACGCGCGCCGGACTCAGGCGGCCCAGGCGGTGAAGGACGCCGTCATCTCCATCAAGAAGGGCCAGCGTGTCATCGGCGACGGTGAGCTGGTCAATGAGTCGCACCTGGTCATCCTGCGCGGCATGCGCGCGGAGACGGACCGGCTGGACCTGGTCCAGCTCCAGGCGGGCGGCACCGGCCTGGTGGGCCTGCTCATCGTGTCGTTCTACTTCTTCTGCCGCGCCGCCTTCCGGCGCTTCCGGCCCACGCGCAAGGACGGCGTGCTGCTGGGCCTGCTGCTCTTGGGTCTGCTGGGCCTGCTGCAAGTCTGGGTGTCCATCGCGGACGCGGTGCAGGACCGCTACACCGCGCTGCCCATCGAGGCATTCTATTACGCCTTCCCCGTGGCGGCCGGCGCCATGCTGGTGCGCTTCATCCTCACGCAGGAGTTGGCGCTCTTCTTCGCGCTCGTCTTCTCCTGTCTCACCGGCGTGATGCTGGGCAACTCGCTGGCCTTCGGCGTCTTCACGCTGGTGGGCTCGCTGGTGGCGGCCGACCGCATCGTGAAGGCGAAGGACCGCGTGGGCATCTTCCGCGCGGGTCTGGTGACGGGCGCGGTGAACCTGGTGGCGGTGCTCTTCCTCTTTCTCGTGGAGGGCAAGGGCCTGTCGGCCGACACCCTCCTCACCGCGCTGTGCGCCTTCGTGGGCTCCTCGCTGGCGGTGCCGGTGATGGTGATGGCGCTCACGCCGCTCATCGAGGCCACCTTCGGCTACGCGTCGGACATCAAGCTGCTGGAGCTGGCCAACCTGAACCACCCGGCGCTCAAGGAGCTCATCGTCCAGGCGCCCGGCACGTACCACCACTCCATCATCATCGGCTCGCTGGTGGAGAACGCGGCGGAGACGATTGGGGCCAACCCGCTGCTGGCGCGCTCGTGTGCGTACTACCACGACATCGGCAAGGGCCGGAACCCGCTCTACTTCGGGGAGAACCAGAAGGGTGAGAACCGCCATGACGCGCTCGCGCCGGCGATGAGCGCGGTCATCATCAAGCGCCACGTGACGGAGGGCCTGGAGATGGCCCGTCAGTACCGGCTGCCCAAGCTGGTGGCGGATGCGATTCCGCAGCACCACGGCACGCGCACGGTGGGTTACTTCTACCACAAGGCCTTGAAGGAGCAGGAGGGCAAGGAAGGCGCTCCGCCCATCGACGAGAGCATCTACCGCTACCCGGGTCCGAAGCCTCAGTTCCGCGAGGCGGCGCTGGTGATGATCGCCGACGCGGTGGAGGCCTCCACGCGCTCCATGACGGACCCCACCACGCCCAAGCTCCACGCGCAGGTGCAGAAGATCATCAACCTCATCTTCTCCGAGGGTCAGCTCGACGAGTGTGACCTGACGCTGAAGGACCTCAACCTCATCTCGCAATCCTTCCTGCACACGCTCGAGGGCATCTACCACACGCGTCCGGCCTACCCGGCGGGCGCCGTGGGTGGAGGCAAGGCGCCGCCGTTGGTGGTGGCGGGCGCGGTGCCTCGGCCCGTGGAAAGCAGCAAGGACAAGGCGCGGACCGCGGGGGGGGCATGAGCGGTGCACGAAGGGGCAATGGCGTGAGATTGCGCAAGGGGAAGCTGATTCCCCGTGACGACGGCAAGCGCATCGAGGAGTTCGTGGGCGCGGCCACCACCCACACGGACGCGGCGTCCGTCGCGCGGATGCTGGCCCCCCCGGGCTGGTCCGAACCGGCGCAGCGCCCCGAGTTCGACGAGGTCGTCATCGTCCTCACGGGCGAGCTGACCGTCGTCGTGGAGGGCCGCCGCGAGCGCATCGCCGCGGGCGAGGTCGGACTGGTGCCGCGCGGCAAGCGGGTGGTGTACCGCAACGACGGCCAGGGCGCGTGTGACTACTGGTCGGTGTGCGCGCCCGCGTTCCGCCCGGAGCTGGCGCACATGGAGGCGCCCAAGCCCCGCGTCCAGGAGAACCACGTCGTCATCCAGGTGGCCCATGGCCAGGGCCGCGACTTCGCGCGCCTGCTGACGACCTGGGCCAAGGACTACCTGGTGCAGCTCGAGCTGTCCGGCGTGGAGCTGTCCCTGTCCCTGGTGGATGACCGGGCCATCCGCCGGCTCAACCGCACCTGGCGCCAGAAGGACAAGGCGACGGACGTGCTGAGCTTCCCCGCGGGCGACCTGCCCAAGGGCACGCCCGGACCGCGCCCGCTGGGGGACGTGGTCATCTCCCTGGACACGGCGAAGCGGCAGGCCAAGGAGTACGGCCGCACGCTGGAGTCGGAGCTGGCGCGCTACCTGGCGCACGGCCTGCTCCACCTGCTGGGGCACGACCACGAGCGCCCCCGGGACGCCAAGCGCATGGCGGCCCTGGAAGAGCAGCTCCTGGGCGAGCGGGGCATGGTGGCGGACTCGCTCCAAATGGATGCCAAGGCCCGCCGCGTCCGCAGCCTCATGTAGGCAGTATCCATCCCGTTGAGCCGGGCGGCGCGCGTGATAGGTAGGCGGCCTCCCGCGTGTTGGACCCAGCCATGCTCCGCCCATCACTCATCGCCTCCTGCCTGCTCGGCCTGCTGCTCCTGGCGGCGCCCGCGCGCGCGGCCACCCCGCCGCCGTGGGGCACGGGAGAGAGCCAGGGCGAGGACCTGGCCATCCTCCTGGTGACGTTCAGTCCCGGGGATGACGTGCCCTCGTGGTGGGGCCACGGCTCGCTGGTGGTGGAGGACCGGCGGCGGCGGCTGTCGCGCCTCTACAACTACGGCATGTTCTCCTTCGATGAGGCCATGCTCGCGCGCTTCGCCATGGGCCGGCTGGAGTTCTGGGTGGGCCAGTCGTCGGTGGGCGGCACCTTCCGCCACTACCAGGCCGAGGACCGCGACGTCCGCGTGCAGGAGCTCAACCTCACGCCCGAGCAGCGCGTCGTCGTGGCGAAGCGGCTGGCGGACAACGTGCTGCCGGAGAACCGCGAGTACCTGTACCACCACTACAACGACAACTGCGTCACGCGGCTGCGGGACATGATTGACGTGGCCACGGGCGGCCAGCTTCGCGAGGCGGACCGGGCCCCGGGGCGGATGACGCTGCGCGAGCACACCCGGCGCTACACCGCGGTGAACGCGCCCATGAGCGTGCTGCTCGACTTCATGATGAACGACGAAATCGACCGTCCCATCACGAAGTGGGAGGAGGCCTTCCTCCCGGACGAGCTGGAAGCGCAGGTCGCGGCGCTCCAGGTGAAGGGCGCGGATGGGCAGCGGGGTTCGCTCGCGGCGAAGAGCTGGAACCACTACGAATCCTCCAAGCGTCAGCGTCCGCCGGCGGAGCCGCCCCCGTGGGGGCCGTGGCTTCTCGCGCTGGGCCTGGGCCTGGGCGGCCTGGCGGTGGGCCTGGCGGTGTGGGAGCGCCAGCGGGGCAGCCGCGTGGCCCGCCTGCTGCTCGGGCTGGAGAACGCCGTGGTGGGGCTGGCGCTCGGGTTGCCGGGCACCGCGCTGTTCATCATGTGGCTGGTGACGGACCACACGGTGACCTACCGCAATGAGAATCTCTTCCTGGCCAACCCGCTGACGCTGCTGGCGCTGCCCTTCGGCGTGGCCCTGACGTGGGGCAGCCAGAAGGCCCGCGCGCGCCTGTTCAAGGTGTGGACGCTGCTGGCGGCGCTGGGGGTGCTGGGCGTGGTGCTCAAGGTGTTGCCGCCCTTCGACCAGGACAACTGGCGGCTCATCGCGCTCATCCTGCCCATCTCCCTGGGCATGGCGGGCGCATTCGGTCTGGACCGGGTGCTGGCGCGCCTCCCCGGGGCGGACCGCGCGTCAGCCGGACGGCGGGATGCCGTCGCATCGCTGAAGACTCCCTAGAGGACACGGAAAGAAGCCATGGCGAACGATTCGATGGAGAAGATCAACGTCCTGAGGGAGCGCGTGTTGGCGCTCCGGGGGCATCTTTGACCTCGACCGCAAGCGGTCCCGCATCGCGCTGATTGAACGCGACTCCACGCAGCCCACCTTCTGGGACGACAACACCAAGGCGCAGGCGCTCCTGAAGGAGAAGTCCACGCTGGAGGCCAGCGTCGGCGCCTACGACAAGGTGATGCGCGGCCTGGATGACGCGCAGGCGCTCTTCGAGCTGGCCGCCGAGGCCAATGACGAGGCCACCACCCAGGAGGCCGAAGGCTCCCTCACGGGGCTGGAGGGCGACGTCGCCAGGCTGGAGCTGGCGCGCATGCTGGCGGGCGAGCAGGACCGCAGCAGCTGCTTCATGGACATCAACGCCGGCGCCGGTGGCACGGACTCCATGGACTGGGCGGCCATGCTGCTGCGCATGTACACCCGCTACTGCGAGCACAAGGGCTGGAAGGTCGAAATCAACGACGAGGTGCCGGGGGAAGAGGCGGGCTTCAAGAACGTCTCCCTGCGCATCGAAGGTGACTTCGCCTACGGCTACCTGAAGGCGGAGGTGGGCGTGCACCGGCTGGTGCGGATTTCGCCCTTCGACGCCAACGCGCGCCGGCAGACGGCCTTCGCGTCCGTGGACGTCTATCCGGAGGTGGATGACACCATTCAAATCGACATCCCGGAGAAGGACATCGACTTGAAGTTCATCCGCGGCGGCGGCGCGGGCGGCCAGAAGGTGAACAAGACGTCGTCCACCGCGCAGCTGCGCCACCTGCCCACCGGCATGATCATCACCTGCCAGACGGAGCGCTCGCAGTCGGCCAACAAGGACATGGCCTTCAAGATTCTGCGGGGCCGCCTGTACGAGCTGGAGATGAAGAAGCGCGAGGCCGCGCGTGACGCCGCCGAGGCGCAGAAGAAGGACATCTCCTTCGGCTCGCAGATCCGCTCCTACGTGCTGGCGCCGTACCGCATGGTCAAGGACCTGCGCACCGGCATCGAGACGGGCAACGTGGACGCCGTGCTGGATGGGGAGCTGGAGGAGTTCGTCACCGCCCAGCTCCTGGGCGTGAAGAACCCCAACCGCAGCGCGGGCGCGGACTGAGCAGGCGCCGCGCCTCACCGGCTCCTCGCCTTCGCCCGGAACCTTTTCCGCGGCCCTGCTGTCGGAGGGCCGCGGGGCAGGGGACGGAGGTAGGCTTCAGGGACGGTGGCACCTCCTGCGGAGGGGCTGTCGCGGGAGGACACGGGTGGCATCGGGCGGCGTGCTCGAAATCGGACAGGAAGAGGCCGCCGCCGCGGCCGCGTCCGAGTCGCGCCGTCAGGACGCCGCGCTGCTGGCCCGGCTGCGCCGAGGAGAGCCGGACGCCTTCGAGCTGCTGGTGCGCACGCACCAGGACCGGCTCTACGACTTCTGCGTCCGCATGGTGGGAGACCGTGAGGAAGCCCACGACCTGGTGCAGGAAATCTTCGTCAGCGTGCACCAGAACGTCCGCCGCTTCCGCGAGGACTCGAAGCTGTCCACCTGGCTGTTCCGCATCACCCGCAACCACTGCATCAACCGGCTCAAGTACCTGAAGCGCCGGGGCCGCGGACGCTCCGAGGTGTTCGACGAGGCCGCGGCCCTGCGCTCCGAAGGTGGGGGCACCGCGCCTGGCCCGGACGCGGCGCTGGAGTCCGCGCGCGAGCGCGCCCGGGTGCAGTGGGCCATCTCCCAACTGGAGCCGGACGCGCGCATGCTGGTGGCGCTGCGCGACATCGAAGGCCTCAGCTACGACGAAATCATCGACATCACCGAGCTACCGGAGGGAACGGTGAAGAGCCGGCTCCACCGGGCCCGGGAAAAACTGGCGGACCTCCTGGGGCGGCTTGAGCCATGAACGGCATTCATCGCAGACTGAGGGACGTGGAACCGCGGATGAACCATCGCGAGGCGAGGGCCCTGTTCCTCGCGCTCGCCGACGACGAGCTTCCCGCCCCCAAGGCGCAGGAGGTTCGCACCCACCTGGACGGCTGCGACGACTGCCGCCAGGGCTGGCAGCGCTATGCCAGCACGGTGCAGCGGCTCCAGCACGTGGCGCGTGAGAAGGCCCCGCCCGCGCTCGCTTCCCTGGTGATGAACCGGGTGCGCCGCAAGCGCCGCTTCGGTCTGCGGGGCCTTCACACCGCGCACATGAACCACCGCCTCCCGGTGGAGGTCCTCATCCCGTTGCTGCTGGCGGCCGCCGTGGCCGCCTTCCTGGCGCTGGTCGCTCCCTGAGCGGCCTTCCGCTGTGTTGCGTTGCTTCCCGGGGGAGCCTTGGCTACGGTGCCGCGCCTTTGGGAAAGCGCGTCATGGCCGAGACCGAGAACAAGAGCGAGAAGAGCGTGGGCGAGGGCGACCTCGGGACGAAGGAACAGGAAATCTACGACCAGCGGCTGGAGAAGGCCGCCAGGTGGCGCGAGGCCGGCTTCAATCCGTACGGCAACGGCTACCGTCCCCAGCACCAGGCCGCCGAAATCCACGCGAAGCACGCCGCTCAGTCCGCCGAGGAAATCGAGCAGGCCGCTCCTCCGCCCTATGACGTCGCCGGCCGCGTCGTGGCCATGCGCTCCTTCGGCAAGGCCGCCTTCATCAAGCTGAGAGACGGCTCGGGCGAAATCCAGGTCCACATGAAGAAGGACGCCTTGGGGGACGCCTATGAGACCTTCAAGCTGTGTGATTTGGGCGACTTCCTGGCCGCCACCGGCCCGGTGTTCCGTTCGAAGACGGGCGAGCTGACGCTGTCCGCCACGAAGTTCACCCCGCTCACCAAGTCTCTGCGGCCCCTGCCGGAGAAGTGGCACGGCCTGACGGACGTGGAGATTCGCTACCGTCAGCGCTACCTGGACCTCGTGTCCAACCCGGACGTGAAGCAGACCTTCCTCCGGCGCAACAAGCTCATCCGCTTCATCCGCGACTTCCTCGACACGCGTGACTTCGTCGAGGTCGAAACGCCGATGATGCACCCGCTCGTGTCCGGCGCGGCGGCGCGGCCCTTCACCACGCACCACAACGCGCTCGACATCGACCTGTACATGCGCATCGCCCCGGAGCTGTATCTCAAGCGCCTGGTGGTGGGCGGCCTGGAGCGCGTCTACGAGGTCAACCGCAACTTCCGCAACGAAGGCATCAGCACCCGGCACAACCCCGAGTTCACGATGCTGGAGTTCTATCAGGCGTACGCCACGTACGAGGACCTGATGGACCTCTCCGAGGAGATGATTTCGGAGGCCGCCAAGGCCGTCACCGGCGACACGAAGGTGAAGTACGGCGACCACGTGCTCGACTTCGGCAAGGGCTGGAAGCGCATCTCCATGACGGAGGCCATCCGCGAGGTGGTCAGCGGCCTGTCCGACAAGGACATGGCGGACGCGGACCGGCTGCGCCACGAGCTGCTCAAGACGCGCCACTCCGAGGCCGAGCGGCGGGCCATCGACACCATGAACCACGGTGAGCTGGTGGGCGCGCTCTTCGAGCACCACGTCGAGCACACGCTCATCCATCCCACCTTCATCACTCATTTCCCCACCGCCGTCTCGCCGCTGGCCCGGCGCAATGACGCGAACCCGGACGTGACGGACCGCTTCGAGCTGTACGTGGCGGGCCGCGAAATCGCGAACGCGTTCTCCGAGCTGAACGACCCGTTGGATCAGAAGGGCCGCTTCCAGGCCCAACTGGACGCGAAGCAGCGGGGCCAGCAGGAGACCATGGACTACGACGAGGACTACATCCGGGCCCTCGAGCACGGCATGCCGCCCACCGCCGGTGAAGGCATCGGGATTGATCGGCTCGCCATGTTGTTCACGGATTCGCAGAGCATCCGAGACGTCATCCTGTTTCCCCTCCTCAAGCCACTGGCGAAGTAGCCAGGAGGCCGCGTGCACTCCGCCGAACGGCAGACCGTCCATCGCTGGACCTTCATCTGGATTGGGGCGCTGGTCGCCCTGGTGGGCTTCAGCCTGCTCGGGGTGGCGCTCACGTCCTCTCAGGCCTGGCTGGAGACCAGCCCCTCCCTGGGGCTGTCCCTGCTGGGGTGGGGCGGCCTGGTCCAGGTCCTCAACGCGCTGCTGCTCGTGTCCGAGCAGCCCGTCGCGCCGGTTCCCAACACGGGCCTCCTCGTCGCGGGCTCCGCTGTCTGGCTCGCGGGGTGGGCGCTCATCGCCGCCGGCATCCGCCGCGCGCCGGAGCCCACCGAAGGGCCCAGCCCGGCCGCGGGCGCCACGCTGTACCCGCGCCTGGCGCGCTACCGGGACTTCTACTGGAGCACCCTGGGCGCCTACGGCGGCGGCATGCTGCTGGCGGAGGTGGTCCTCATCCTCCTGCAGACGGTGCTGTCCAGCGGCGTGTCCGCCACGGAGCTGGGCGCGGCGGGGAAGGGCGCGAGCAGCGGCCTGTCGCTGCCGCCCACCGGCGCCTTCGCCATCGCGCTGCTCGCGGGCGGCATGGTGGCCTTCATCTCCGGCTTCATCGGCGCGTCGCGGGCGCAGCGGCTGTCGCTGCCCGAGGCCACCATCGGCGTGCTGTACCTGGGCCTGCCCATCCCCATCATCCTCACGTTGATGGAGCGGCTGCCCGGGCTGCAGCTCGCGCTGGGCTACCGGCTGCGCGAGGTGACGTACGTCGCGGGGCTGATTGGCCGCCCGGAGCTGGGGTACTGGCTCGTCTTCACCTTCCTGGTGCTGGCGCTGGTGCTGGGCATCAACACCGGCTTCATCGCCGCCGGCAGCGGCCGGGTGGACCTGAAGCTGGGGTTCGAGCTCTTCGTCGCGCGCCGGCACGTGGCGGTGTTCCGGCCGTCACTGCTGCTGGGGACGCTGGCGGTGCTGATGTTCGGCATCATCCCCCCGCTGCTCATCTACTTCATCATCCGCTCCGCCGAAGCGGCCGTGGAGCGCACCCGCATCCGCGCGCTGGGGCTGAAGGATCCGCTGGCGGCGGCCTCCGACCTCAACCGCCTCAAGCTGCGGGAGCAGTCGCCCACCATGATGATGACCGCCCTGTCGGTGGGCGGCGTGGGCGTGGGCGTCATGGCGCTCATCATCGTGCTGTCGGTGATGAGCGGCTTCGAGGCCGACCTGCAGCAGAAGATTCTGGGCACCAACGCGCACGCCGTGGTGTCGAAGTACGCGGGCGACCTGCCCGAGTACGCCAAGGTCATGGAGTCCGTCCGCAAGGTGCCTGGCGTCGTGGGACAGACGCCCTTCATCATCAACCAGGTGATGATCGCCTCCGAGGGCAACGTGGACGGCGTCATCATCAAGGGCATCGACCCGGGCACGGTGGGCGAGGTGACGGACCTGCCCAAGAACATCCTCGGTGGCGGCTCGCTCGACATCCTCTACACGCCGGAGAAGATCGTCCACCGCGGCCTGCCGGACGACGAGGAGCCCGCGGAGGAGAGCGGGGTGGAGGAGGACGACATCATCCGCCGCTCCGGGACGCCCAAGAAGGCGCCGGTGCTGCCGGGCATCGTCATTGGCCGGGAGCTGGCGGCGTCGCTGCGCGTGGTGGTGGGAGACCGGGTGAACGTCGTCTCCCCGCTGGGCACCGAGCTGAGCCCCTCTGGCCCGATTCCGAAGAGCCGCGCCTTCCGCGTGGCGGCCGTCTTCTATTCGGGCATGTACGAGTACGACTCCAAGTTCGTCTACATCCTGCTCAAGGAGGCCCAGGATTTCTTCGGCGTGAAGGGGGCCACGGGCATCGAACTGAAGGTGGCGGACATCGACGACGCGCGTCGCATCGCCTCGCAGGTGGTGAAGGTGCTGGGGGGCTATCCCTACCGGGCACGTGACTGGGGAGAGATGAACAAGAACCTCTTCTCCGCGCTGCGTCTGGAGAAGCTGGTGATGGGCATCATCCTCTCCATCATCATCATCGTGGCCGCGGGCCTTATCGTCGCCACCGTCATCATGCTGGTGCTGGAGAAGCGCAAGGAGATTTCCGTCCTCAAGGCCCTGGGCGTCCCGGATGGCGGCATCGTGAAGATATTCCTCGCGGAGGGCCTGCAGATTGGCGTCGCGGGCGGCTTCCTCGGACTGATTTCCGGCCTGTCCTGGTGCCTCTTCATCGAGAAGGCCGGCATCAAGCTGGATCCGGACGTCTATTACATTCCGGCGGTGCCGGTGCGAATCGAGCCGGTGCAGACCGTGCTGGCCGTCGTCATCGCGGTGCTCGTCACCTACCTCGCCTCCATCTACCCGGCCCTCAAGGCCAGCAGTGTGGAGCCGGTGGAAGGCCTCAAGGCGGAATAGCCATGGCGCTCTTGTCCATCCGCAACGTCTTCAAGAGCTACTTCCTGCACGGCAAGCGCATCGACATCCTTCGGGGCGTGTCGCTGGACATCCAGCGGGGAGAGCTCGTCTCGCTGGTGGGTGCGTCCGGGGCGGGGAAGAGCACCTTCCTGCACGTCCTGGGCACGCTGGATGCCCCGGCCGCCGGCGAGGTGCTGTTCGAGGACCGCCCCGTGTTCTCCATGAACGACGCGGAGATCGCCGAGTTCCGGAACCAGACCATCGGCTTCGTCTTCCAGAGCCACTTCCTGCTGCCGGAGTTCACCGCCTTGGAAAACGTCGCCATGCCCGCCCTCATCCGGCGACAGGACCGCACCGGCGCCTACGCCTATGCCCGTGAGCTGCTGGAGCGGGTGGGCCTGGGACACCGCGTGGACCACCGTCCGGGAGAACTGTCGGGTGGTGAGGCCCAGCGCGTGGCCCTGGCGCGCGCCCTGGTGCTCAAGCCCGCGGTGTTGCTGGCGGACGAGCCCACCGGAAACCTCGACCCGGCGACGGGCGAGGGCATCCACCAGCTCTTGCGGGAGGTCAATCGCGAGCAGGGAATCACCGCAGTGGTCGTCACCCACAACGAGACGCTTGCCCGCTCCATGCCCCGCCGCCTCAGGTTGGCCGGCGGCGAGGTGTCGGAGGCGTGATGTCCCGGCAATTTTGCATTGAGGCCCTCAGGGGCCTTCCCGTAGATTGCCCCGCCTTTTCCTGGCCGGTCTCCCCTTGAGGCACCCCGTTCTGTCGCGCAAGTCACTGCTCCCGCTGCTGGCGGTCGCCATGTGGTCCCTCGTGCCCGGCTCCGCGCTGGCGCAAGAGGATGAAGGCGCTGGCGCGCCTTCAGTCGTGCCCGAGGTCACCGCCCCCGCTGCTCCTGCCGACGAGGCCTCCGAGCCCGCGCTCCCCGATGACGCCCCGGTGTCCCCGGAGGATGCCCGCCGGGTGGTGGAGGTCCGTGTCGAAGGCAACCGGCGCGTCGAGGCCGAAGCCATCCGCCGCGCCCTCCGCACCCGTGTGGGCGACGAGCTGAGCCCCACGCGCACCGCCCAGGACCTCCGGGCGGTGTGGGCGCTGGGCTACTTCCAGGACGTGGAGCTGCTCGTCCAGCGGCTGGCCCGCGGCGTCGCCTACGTGGTGCGGGTGGAGGAGCGCCCCACCGTCCGGCTCGTGCAGCTCGTGGGCAACGAGGAGCTGAACAAGGACGACCTGAAGGAGGAGATTGACGTCAAGCCCGCCACCATCCTGGACATGGAGCTGGTGCGCTCCAGCGTGCAGAAGATCCAGGCGAAGTACGTGGAGAAGGGCTACTTCCTCGCCGAGGTCAGCCACCAGATCAAGCCCGTCGAGGGCGGCGCCAACGTGGATGTGGTGTTCAACATCAACGAGCGCGCCAAGGTGATGGTGAAGCAGATCACCATCCTGGGGGCGGACAAGGTACCCGCCGCGGAGCTGAAGGAGACGATGATTACCCGCGAGGGCGGGTTCCTCTCCTTCTTCACCGGTGAGGGCACCTACCGCGAGGAGGCCTTCCAGCGCGACCTGGCCGTCATCCAGATCGCCTACTACGACAAGGGCTTCATCAACGTCCGGGTGGACAAGCCCACCGTCCAGCTCTCCGCGGACAAGCGCTTCATCTTCATCACCCTCCGGGTGACGGAGGGTGAGCCGTACGACATCGGGAAGATCGACTTCTCCGGTGACCTGCTCGACGACGTCACCAAGGAGCAGATGGCGGCGCTGATGAAGTCCGCCACCGGCGGGCGCTTCAACCGCTCACAGCTGTCGCAGGACATCCTCTCCGTCTCGGACGTCTATTACGACCGCGGCTACGCCTACGCGAACATCAACCCCATCACCAGCGTCAACGCGGACAACCGCACGGTGGACCTGACCTTCGACGTGCAGAAGGGGCCCCAGGTCACCATCGAGCGCATCGACGTGGTGGGCAACAGCAAGACGCGCGACAAGGTCATCCGCCGCGAGCTGCGCGTCTATGAAGGCGAGCTCTACAACGGCACCGGCGTGCGCCGCAGCCGCGAGCGCGTCACCGCGCTGGGCTTCTTCGAGACGGCGGAAATCACCCAGCGCCCCGGCTCGGCGGACGACACCATCATCCTCCAGGTGGAGGTGAAGGAGAAGGCCACCGGCACCTTCCAGGTCGGCCTCGGCTTCTCCAACGTGGAGAACTTCATCTTCACGGCGCAGATCGCCCAGAACAACTTCCTGGGCTGGGGGCAGAGCGTCTCCGCGTCCGCGCAGATCTCCGGCCTGCGCTCCCTGGTGCAGCTGTCCTTCTACGACCCGTACTTCCTGGACACGCGCTACCTGCTGTCGGCCGAGTTCTTCCGCATCCAGGCGGACTACGAGGGCTTCATCCGCAGCTCCACCGGTGGCACGGTGTCCATCGGCTACCAGTTCATCGACGACCTGCTGGGCACCATTGGCTACTCGCGTGAGTGGGTCAACGTGGAGGCGGGACAGAACCTGGGCGCGGTGCTGCTGGCCAACCAGTTCCTGTCTGGGACGACGAGCGCCGCCCGCCTGTCGCTGTCCTTCGACCGGCGCAACAACCGCCTGTTCCCGTCGGACGGCTTCATCCACTACGGCTCGGTGGAGCTCGCCCCGGACTTCCTGGGCGGCACGTTCCTCTACAATCGGTACACGGCCTACTCGCGGCTGTACTTCCCCATGCCGCTGGGCTTCGTCTTCAAGACGAACGCCACCATTGGCTACATCCAGCAGCTGGACCAGAACAAGCCGCTGCCCATCTCCGAACTCTACTACGTGGGCGGCATCAACAGCGTCCGCGGGTACTTCCTGCGCAGCATCAGCCCCTCCGTGAAGGTCCCCCGCTCCGGCAATCCGGACGCGACCGTCACCGATTTCCGGGTGGGCGGCAACAAGCAGCTGACCTTCAACTTCGAGCTGGAGTTCCCCATCTTCGAGAAGGCCGGCCTGCGCGGCGTCGTCTTCTACGACGCGGGCAACGCCTTCGCGGCGAACGAGCGCTTCTTCGAGGACCGTCAGGAGCGGCTGCCGCTCGGCCTCTTTCACTCCGCGGGCTTCGGATTCCGCTGGTTCTCGCCCATTGGCCCCCTGCGCTTCGAGTGGGGCATCCCGCTCAACAGGCGGCCGGAGGACGACAACATCCTGTTCGAGTTCACTATCGGCAACTTCTTCTGATAAGCCCTTCGCCTGTCGTCCGGCGTCCGTCCTCACGGGCGGAGGGAATTGAAGCTGCCCGATAGGCGTACGTCGGAGCCTGTACCTTTCTTGAGGAGTCGCTGAACATGTCGCTTCGCACCACCATCGCGGCCACGGCCGCCGCTCTGTCGCTCGCCCTCCCGGTGGCCGCCTCGGCCGCCGAGCTGAAGGTCGCCTACGTGGACCTCCAGAAAGTCATGCTGGAGGTGGATGACGGAAAGGCCGCCAAGTCCCGTCTCCAGAAGTGGCTCAACGACCGCCAGAAGGAAATCGACAAGGAGCAGAACGCGCTCCGCGCCGAGAAGGAGACGCTCGACAAGCAGGCCAGCGCCATGAGCGCGGAGATCAAGGCCCAGAAGGAGGCCGAGCTCCAGCGCAAGGTGATGGTGCTCGCCCAGAAGTGGGAGAAGAGCCGCGCCGAGGCCGCCAACAAGGAGCAGCAGGAGATGAAGCCGATCATCGACAAGATCGACTCCATCATCAACACCATCGCCGAGCGCGATGACCTGGGCTTCGTCCTCGAGCGCCGCGACTCCGGCATCGTCTACGCCCGCTCCCTGCACGACATCTCCAACGAAGTCATCCGGGCGTACAACAGCTCGAAGAAGACGGCGGCGAAGGACGCCCCGACGAAGAAGTAGCCGTCACTCCCAACTCGTGCAGACCGCTCCCATGCCCCGCCAGCTCGGGGAGCTCGCCGCCCACGTGGGTGGAGAGCTCCTCGGTGATCCCTCACAGCTCATCCACGGACTCAACGGGCTTGAAGAAGCCGGCCCGGGAGACGTGTCTTTCTACGGAAACCCGCGCTACCGCCGCCAGTTCGAGGCCTCCCGTGCCTCGGCGGTGCTGGTGGGCGCCGACGTGCCACCCCGCGAGGGCGTGGCGCTGGTCCGGGTGGCCAACCCCCACCTGGCGTACGCGAAGCTGCTGCGCCTGTTCCACGCGCCCCAGCGCCCCGCCGCGGGCGTGAGGCCCGGCGCCTGGGTCCATCCCGAGGCCACCGTCCATCCGGAGGCCGTGCTGCTGCCCGGCGCGTCGGTGGACCGGGGCGGACGGGTGGGCGCGCGCACGGTGCTCTATCCGGGCGCCTACGTGGGCGAACAGGCCGAGGTGGGGGAGGACTGCGTCCTGTACCCCAACGTCACGGTGCGCGAGCGCTGCATCGTGGGCGCGCGCGTCATCCTCCACGCCTCCAGCGTGGTGGGCGCGGACGGCTTCGGCTTCGCCTTCAACCCGGAGGGCGAGGCGGGGCCGGAGCACTTCAAGATTCCCCAGGTCGGCATCGTGCGCATCGAGGACGACGTCGAGGTGGGGGCGTGCACCTGCATCGACCGCGCGACGGTGGGCGAGACGGTGGTGGGGCGCGGCGCGAAGCTCGACAACCTGGTGCAGGTTGCCCACAACGTGCGAGTGGGCCCGCTGTCCCTCATCTGCGCTCAGGCTGGCGTGTCCGGCTCGGCGGAGATTGGGACGGGCGTGGTGCTCGCGGGGCAGGTCGGCGTGGTGGGGCATATCCGCGTGGGTGACCTGGCCAAGGTGGGCGCTCAGTCCGGCGTCGCGCACGACGTGCCGGACGGCCAGGTGGTGAGCGGGAGCCCCGCCGTTCCCCACCGGGAGTGGCTGCGGGCCAGCGCCGCGGCGGGCCAGATGGCGGACCTGCTCAAGGAAGTGCGCGCCCTGCGGCGCCGCGTAGAGACGCTGGAGAAGGAAAAGGGGCCGTGATGGACATCGGAGAGATTCTCAATCTGCTGCCGCACCGGTACCCGTTCCTGCTGGTGGACCGGGTGGTGGAGATTGTCCCGGGCCAGAAGCTGACGGCCTACAAGAACGTCACCATCAACGAGCCCTTCTTCAACGGACACTTCCCCGGTCACCCGGTGATGCCGGGCGTGCTCATCCTGGAGGCGCTGGCGCAGGCGACGGCCATCCTCGCCTACAAGAGCGAGAACATGGACCCGACGCGCAAGCTCACGTACCTGATGGGCGTGGACGGCGCGCGCTTCCGCAAGCCGGTGTTGCCGGGGGATCGCCTCCAACTGGACATCGAAGTGGTGCGTCACAAGGGCGCTGTCTGGAAGACGAAGGGCCTGGCGACGGTCGACGGCGCGCGTGTCGCCGAAGGCGAGTTCCTGGCAACCGTCGTGGACAAGGACGCCAACGCGGCACAGAGCGCGGCATCCTGATTCGCGCCCCGCGAGCACGAGGAGACTTCATGGCTCAGGTTCATCCCACCTCGGTGGTCCATCCCAGCGCCCGCCTTCACGACACCGTCGAGGTCGGCCCCTACTCCATCATCGGTCCCCAGGTGACGATTGGGGCGGGCTCCCGCGTGGGGCCCCACGTCGTCATCGAAGGCCGCACGACGCTGGGCGAGCGCAACCGCATCTTTCAGTTCGCCTCCGTGGGCGCCGACCCGCAGGACCTCAAGTACGCGGGCGAGGACACGGAGCTGGTGCTCGGCGACGACAACCAGGTTCGCGAGTTCGTGTCGCTGCACAAGGGCACCGCGGGCGGTGGCGGCGCCACCCGCGTGGGCAGTGGCAACCTCTTCATGGCCAACTGTCACGTCGCGCATGACTGCGTGGTGGGCAATGGCTGCCGCATCGGCAATGGCTCCGCGCTCGCGGGCCACGTGACGATGGAGGACCACGTCATCATCAGCGGCCTGGCGGCGGTGCATCAGTTCACCCGCCTGGGCCAGCACGCCTTCATCTCCGGCGGCGCCATGGTGACCATGGACATCCCGCCGTACGCCACCGCCCAGGGAGACCGGGCGGAGCTGGTGGGCCTCAACACGGTGGGCCTGGAGCGCAGTGGCTTCTCCAAGGAGCAGATTGAGCGGGTGAAGGAAGCGCACCGCATCCTGTTCCGCTCGAAGCTGACGCTCCAGGAGGCCATGGTTCGGCTGCGCGCGGAGCTGGCGGGCCACTCCGAAGTGGACCACCTCATCCAGTTCATCCAGCAGAGCAAGCGCGGCCTCACGCGCTGACACCGTGAGTGACGGAGGAAAGTCGGCGGTGGAGCGGATTGGCCTCATCGCGGGCAACGGCCGGCTGCCCTTTCTCTTCGCGCGCGCCGCGCGGAAGCAGGGCCTGGAAGTCGTGGCCGTGGCGCACCGTGGAGAGACGGACCCGGCGTTGGCCGCGGAGGTGGACCGGCTGACGTGGGTGCGCGTCGGCCAGGTGGACCGCATCCAGAAGGCCTTCCGGGAAGCGGGCGTGAAGCAGGCGGCCATGGCGGGCGGCATCGGCCGTGTGCGGGCGCTGGCGGAGGCGCGGCCGGACCTGGGCGCGGTGCGCATCATCTCCCGGCTTCGCAGCTTCCGGGATGACGCGCTGCTGCGCGCGGTGGCCTCGGACTTCGAGGCGCGCGGCGTCACCATCATCGCCCCCACGGACTTCCTGGGCGAGGTGCTGTGCCCGGAGGGCCACCTGGCCGGGCCCAGGCTGCACCCGGCGCAGGAGAAGGACGTGGCCCTGGGCCGCGAGGTGGCGGTGCTGCTGGGCCAGGCGGACGTGGGACAGACGGTGGTGGTGCACAACGGCCACGTCCTGGCGCTGGAGGCGGTGGAGGGCACGGACGAGGCCATTCGCCGGGGCGGCAGGCTGGGCGGCAATTCAGGCGCCGTGGTGGTGAAGCGCTGCAAGCCGCAGCAGGACCTCCGCTTCGACCTGCCGGCCGTGGGCCCTCGCACCCTGGACGTGATGCAGGAGGTGGGCGCGCGCGTGCTGGCGCTCGAGGTGGGGCGCACGGTGCTGCTGGATGCCCCAGCCCTCTTCGCGGGCGCCGAGGCCGCGGGCATCACCCTCATCGGCGTGCCCTGAGCCCCGGCGCCTCCGTGCGCGGTGAGACTAGAAGCAGCGCGCGCGAGCGGACACGCCGGTCTGCCCCGAGGCGCCGCCGAGGTACCACGAGCCGTACTGCTGGTACGTACGGACGTACTCGCCGCCGCCCTCGAACTTGCCCCGGACATACGTCAGGGCGCAGGAGCGGTTGTCGGCGGCGCCCATGGCCCGGGCCCTGGCGCCCTGGCTCCAGCTGAACTCCTCGCTGAACGTGTTGCCGGCGCCCAGGGAGATGCACCGCGCGCGCCCTTGCACGCCGCTCTGGCTGGAGTTGCCCGTCATGTACCAGCTCCCGGCCGTCTCATAGACGTGGAGCCACTCGCCGGTGCCATGGAACTTGCCCTTGACGCCCGTCAGGTAGCACACGCGGTTGGCGGAGGAGCCCAAGTACGTGGGGTAGCTCGACGACTGGCTCCACGTGTACTCGGTCCCCGTGTCCGCCACGTTGATGCAGCCCGCGGCGCCGTTGATGCCGGTCTGCCCCGAGGCGCCGCCCAGGTACCACGAGCTGCCCGTGTGGAAAATCTCGACGCGCTCCCCGCCACCCTCGAAGTTGCCGCCCACGCGCATGAGGTAGCAGGTCCGGTTCGACGTCGTGCCCATGGGCGTGGCGAGGTTGCCCTGGCTCCAGGTGTACGTGTTGGCCGTGGCCAGCTCCTGACCCTGCGTCGTCAGGTCCTGCGCGGCGGGGGGCTCGGCGGAGACATCCATCATGTCCTCGGGACCGCAGCCCCACAGGACGGCGGGCATGGACAGGGCAATCAGTGCGTGACGCAGCTTCGACATGGGTGTTTTTCCTGTGGTGTGAGGTGTTGAGACGGCGCGGTGCGTGTGGCGGAGGGCCGCGCACCCGTCCTTGCCGTGTCGCTGCTTGAGCAAGGCGTATGCCGCGCCGTGTGGCCCCGTGGTTCCCTCTGGAGACGTGCTCGAGACACCTGGGGTGGCACACCCTCGCGTGGCACGGTGGCACAGGCCACGGTGTGCCCACCGTGCCGCGGCTGTATGCGTTTGATAGGCTTTGCCCATGTCCCGCCTCGTGCCAACCCTTCCGTCGGAGACGGCCGCGCGGCCGGCCGGGGAGGGGGCCACGGTGGCGGGCGTTCCGTCCGAGCCGCCGGGCACCGTGCCCGCCGCGCCGGGGGGCCGCTACGAGGTGCTGGGGCTGCTGGGCCGAGGCGGCATGGGGGACGTGTACCGCGCGCGGGACAGGACGCTCGGGCGGCCGGTGGCGCTCAAGTTCCTGCGGGGCGCGGACCCGGAGCGGGCCATGCGCTTCCTGCGGGAAGCCCGCGCCCAGGCGCGCATCGACCATCCGAACGTCTGCAAGGTGTTCGACGCGGGGGAGACGAATGGCCAGGCCTTCATCGCCATGCAGCTCGTGGAGGGCGAGCGGATGGACGTCGCCGCGCGGGGCCTGGCGCCCCTGGAGAAGGCGCGGTGGCTGAAGGCCGCGGCGGAGGCGGTGGAGGCGGCCCATGCGCTGGGCGTCATCCACCGGGACCTCAAGCCCTCCAACATCATGGTGCTCCCGGGCGAGGGCGCGCGCCGCGAGCCCGTCATCATGGACTTCGGCCTCGCCTACGAGGCGGGGGAGGGGCACGGCCTCACGTCCACCGGCGCGGTGATGGGCACGCCCGCGTACATGGCGCCGGAGCAGGCCCGGGGTGAGCTGGAAGCCATCGGCGCGCACACGGACGTCTACGGCCTGGGCGCCACGCTCTACGAGCTGCTCGTCGGCGAGCCGCCCTTCACGGGGGCCACGCCGCTGGAGACGTTGAACCGGGTGCTCCACGACGACCCGGTGCCACCCCGCGAGCGCGTGCCGGAGCTGGACGCCGACCTGGAGACGGTGTGCCTCAAGTGCCTGAGCAAGGAGCCGGCGCTGCGCTACGCCTCCGCCCGGGCGCTGGCGGAGGACCTGGGCCGCTACCTGGACGGCGCGCCCATCCTCGGACAGCGGCCCCGCCTGACGCACCGGCTGCGGCGCGCCGCGCGCAGGCATCGCGGGGTGGTGTTCGTCTCCGGCGTCTCGCTGGTGGGCATGCTGCTGCTCGCGGGCTTCGGGGCCCGGGCCTGGCTGGCGGAGCGGGACCTCCAGGCGCGCACGGCCTCACGCGTCCGGCTGGCCGAGCAGCTGGGCCAGCAGGTGCAGGAGGTCGAGGCCTTCGTGCGCGCCTTCCAGGCCCTGCCCCTGCACGACACGCGGCCCGAGCAGCAGCGCGTCCGGGAGCGAATGGCGCGCATGGGCGCCTTGCTGCCTGGCCTGGAAGCGTTGGGGGAGGGGCTGGTGCGGCAAGCGCTGGGACGGGGCCACCTGGCGATGCGCGACTTCGAGCAGGCGCACCGGGAGCTGACGCGGGCGCGCGAGCTGGGCGTCGACTCGCCGGGGCTCCACTACGCCTTGGGGAGGGTGCTGGGGGAGCAGTACCGCCTGGCCGTGGAGGACGCGCGGCGCAGCGGCGGCGCGGCGTGGGTGGCCGCTCGGCGGCGGCAATTGGAGGCGCGCTACCTGACGCCCGCGCTCGACTCCCTGGAGCGCAGCGGCGGCGTGGAGCTGGAGTCGCCGCGCTACCTCGAAGGGCTCATCGCGCTGTACCGCAAGGACTACGAGGGCGCGGAGCGGGCCGTGAGCGAGGCCGTGGCGCAGGCGTCGTGGATGCCGGAGGTGCGCAAGCTCGCCGGAGACGTGGCGCTCGCGCGGGCAATGGCCTTGCTGGAGCAGGGGGACTACGCGGCCGCGCGGGCCGGGCTCATGGAGGCGGAGTCCCGTTATCAGCAGACCGTGGAGCTGGCGCGCAGCGACGCCTGGGCCCACGAGGCGCTCGCGGAGGTGTGGCTGCAACTGTCGGAGCTGGACAAGCGGGAGGGGCGCTCACGCAAGGCCGCGCTGGACCAGGCGGAGGCCGCCGCGGACCGGAGCCTCGTGGCCGACCCGGACCGGGCCTCCGGCCACACGAAGAAGGCCCAGGTGCTGATGAACCAGTACCGCGCGGTGACCTTCCAGGGGGCGTCGGACGCGCGCGGCGCGGAGGCCCTGCTCGATGCCTGGACGGACGCGGCCTCCCGGGCGGGGACGTTTGAGCCGCGCAACGTGCTCGCGCACGACTCGCTGGGGTACAGCTACTTCATGCGCGGCCTGCGTCAGGCGCGCGCGGGAGCGGCGCCCGAGGCGTCCTGGGCACAGGCCATTCAATGGCTGGAGCGGGCGATTGAGCTGGAGCCGCACTACCCCTGGGCACTCAACGACCTGGGGCTCGTGCACCGCTGGCGGGGCAACTACCAGCGGGAGCACGGGCAGGACCCGCTTCCGGCCTACGCCGCCGCGGAGCGCGCCTTCCAGCGGGCCGTCCAGGCGGACCCGAACTACCTGTTCGCCCAGTCCAACCTCGCGGAGCTGTACGCCGCCCGGGCGGCCCTCCTGCTCTCCCGCGGGCGCGACCCGGAGGCCGACGTGCACGCGGCGCTGGAGGCCAGCACGCAGGCGCTGACCCTCGACGAGCGCTTCCACTCCGCCCACGACCATGCCGCCGCCGCGGAGCTGACGCGCGCGCGCTACCTCCTGGAGACCGGCGGAGACGCGCGTCCGGCCCTGGCGCGCGCGCTCCAGGCGACGGAGCGCTCCCGGGGCGTCAACGCCCGGTCCGACCGCGCCTGGCTCCATGCGGCCAGCGCGCACCTGCTCGAAGCGCTCCAGGCCCTGCGCGGGGCGGGTGACGCGAGCGCGGCGCTCACCAGCGGGCAGCGCGCGTTGGCGGAGGCGTACCGGCTGAGCCCCACCTGCGCGGACTGCCGGAGCCTGGGGGCGGAGCTGGCGCTGGCGGCGGCGGAGCAGGCGCGGCGCGAGGGGCGCTCCGGTGAGGCCCCGCTGCGCAAGGCCCTCGCCGAGGCCCGGCGGGCCGTGTCGCTCTACCCCTACTACGACAGCCACCTCACCCTGGCCCGGGCGGCCTGGCGGCTGGCGCGGGACACCGGCGCGCCGTCCGCCCTGGTGGAGGAGGGACTGGCGCAGGTGGAGTTCGCGCTGAAGCTGGACCCGGGCCTGCCGGAGGCCCACGCCGTGCGGGGCGCGCTGCTGCTGTTGCGTGCCCGGCGCCAGCGGCCGGCGGAAGGGTGGGAAGCGTCCCTCCGCGAGGCTGACGCGGCGTGGCGCCGCGCCACGGCCCAGGTGCCCTGGCTGCGCCGCTACGTGGGCCCCCTGGACGACGCGGAGCACGCCGCCCTTCGCGTCGCCGGGGCTCCGGACTCAGGGCATTGAGGGCTGCTTCACGCCCGTCGCGAACCGCGCCTGGGAGCTCCAGCTGGGCGACGGCGAGCAGGCCGGCAGCGTGAGGCCATTCCGGATGGGCGCCTTGGCGCGACGGTTCGCCAGGTTGAGGCACTCCGCGCCCCGGGGGCTCCACAGGGCCTCCAGGTATTCGAGCTGCTGGAGGTCGTCGTTGCTGTCTCGCCCGAACCCGTGGGCGTCGCGCCGGAGAATCTCCGTGCCGCTGACGGTGTACGTGCTCAGGTCGCCATGGCCCACGAAGTAGGCGGCGCGCTTTGCCTGGAGGCAGGCGCCGAAGACGAACTCACGGTCCGCGTCGGCCCGGCGCGACTCGGGAGACCACGGCTGGTAGCCCCAGTCCATGCATGCGGCAATCGCGCCTGTCTCACAGGCCACGGTGAGCGTTTCCTCGTGGGGCCGCACCGCGGCGTTCAGCCCGTCGACCTGGCGGTACGGAAGGAGGACGGACGCGACGTCCGGTTCCTTTGGCGACCGGCACTGCCGCAGCCAGACGGTGCTGGGGGTGGGCCGGTAGCGCACGACGAGGCGGTTGTCGGACACGGGTTCCAGCGACAGCTCGTAGAGGAGACCCTCCAGGGTGCCGGTGCCGTCCAGGTCCACCGGGAGCCTGAACCCGAACACCAGCCGCGACACCGCCTCGCCTCGCAGCTTCCGGCCGTCGTCCCCCTGGCGGATGGCGACGAAGAAGTCGCCGACGTTGCCGTGAATGGACTCCAGTTTCGGGGTCTCCCCGCCGTCGGGCCCGGTCGGATTCCGGAGGTGCAGGGGGAGCTGGAGCGTCTGGTCTTTCTGGTACATGGAGCGCACGCGCAGCGCCACGCCCTCGGGGGTATTGACGAAGCCCTCCAGGCACGCCGCTGGCGTCTTCTCATGCAAGAAGCAGTAGCTGTGTCCCTCGGCGACGTAGATGCCCAGGCCGTTCGGGTCGGGGTCGCACTGGCCCGTCGGACAGCTCCCGCCGCCGGACGGGGAATCAGGGCGGGCGCCGATGGGGGGCTTGGCACCGGTGATGGGGAGGGTGCAGCCCGCGGCGAAGGCCAGCATCAGCGGGCCCATGAGCCAGGTGGGGAAGGTGTTGAGCACAGGTGTCTCCTCGAAGTGACGGCGGCTGCCGTGGTCCGGCCCCGCGCCATAGCGAGGGGCATGCCAGCAGCGGCCCGGTCCTGTACACCAGTCGCCACGGCGGCGCGCCGCGAAGCTGGGCCCGGGTGGCACAGCCCGCTGGCACGGTGCCGTGTGCCCGTGACACACGCGTAGGATGGAGGCACATGGAACACGACCGGTCGACCTTGCAGCAGAGCGACGCCAGGGGGCGAGGGGCGGACTCCGGCGAGGCCCCGGTGCCGGGCCTGCTTCGCGTCCTGTGCGCGGGGAGCGCGATGGCGGTGGCCCTGCCGCTGGACGGCGAGCTGTTGCTGGGGCGGGGCGCCGCTTCGTTGGGGACGGACCAGGATCCGCGGATGTCTCGCAGCCACGCGCAGGTTCGGTACGACGGCCGCCGCTTCTGGGTCACCGACCAGGGCAGCCAGAATGGCACGTTCGTGGACGGGGCACCTCTGGTGGCCGGCACGCCCCGCGAGGCCCAGCGCGTCATCCGCATGGGGGACTCGCTCTTCATTCCCTGCGCGGACGTGGGGCCGGTGGCCCGGCGCGGCGTCATCCGGACGCGCGACTTCGTGCGAGGGCCCGCGATGCAGCGGCTGCTGGACCAGGTCGCGCGCACCGCGGAGCACGGCTTCACGCTGCACATCCACGGGGAGAGCGGCACCGGCAAGGAAGGCATGGCCCGCGCGTTCCATGAGCGCGGCCCGCGCGCGTCGGGCCCCTTCGTGGCCGTCAACTGCGCGGCCATTCCGCAGGGGCTCGCCGAACGGCTCCTCTTCGGCGCGCGGCGCGGCGCTTTCTCCGGCGCGGACGACGCGGAGGGCTACCTCCAGGCCGCGGATGGCGGGACGTTGTTCCTGGACGAGGTGGCCGAACTGGAGCTGGCCGTGCAGGCCAAGCTGCTGCGCGCGCTGGAGACGCGCGAGGTCCTCCCTCTGGGGGGCTCCAAGCCGCGGAAGGTGGACGTGCGGGTGTGCTCCGCCGGAAACAAGGACCTGCGCGCGCAGGTGGCCAGCGGCCGGATGCGCGAGGACCTCTACTTCCGCCTGGGCAGGCCGGAGGCGGGCTTGCCGCCCCTGCGCCGTCGCCCCGAGGAGGTGCCTTTCCTGGTGGAGCGCTTCCTCGAGGAGATTGCGGCGCGCCTGCCCGTGCACGTGGGCTTCCACGAGGCCTGCCTTTTGAGGGCCTGGCCGGGCAACGTGCGCGAGCTCCGCGTGGAGGTGCGCAGCGCCGCCCAGGAGGCGCTGCTTCACGAGGCGCCGCGCCTCGAGGCAAGACACCTGAGTCCCACCGCCGGCGCGGTGTTCGGCCCGCCGCTCGCGGAGCCACAGGTGGCGGCCATGGCCACTCCCGGGCAGGCGGCGCCCCGGGGCAGGCCGTTGGACGAGGCCGAGCACGCCCGGCTGGAGGAGGCGCTCCGGGCGAATGGGGGCAACGTCGCCGCCACGGCCCGGGCGCTCGGCATGCACCGGACGCAGCTGCGGCGCCTGCTGGAGCGCCATGGCCTGGCGGGCAGCGGGGAGGGGTGACGAGGGGCAAACGCCTCGCTCCCCTGGCTGGGCTCCCCTGGGACGGGGGGGATTGAATACCGTCGCACCTCCAACGTCCCCCGCGGGGAGCGTTTCCCTGCACGCCACCTCGTCCTACCCTCGCGGAGGAATCCGCTCACACGTGCCGCGGTTGGTCGCGGCCCGTGACGCCCGAGGCATACACCGCGCCATGAACGCCCGCCTGCTGCTCCTCACCTTTGTTCTGTCTTCGCCGATGCCGGTGCTCGCGGACGCGATTCGAGTCTCACTGGAGGGGCGCGCCGTGCTGGGGGAGAAGCTCCCGGCGCTGCTGGTCCACATCGAGGAGCCCATCGCGGGCTTCGAGGTGAAGCTGAAGCGCAGCGACGGGGAGTCAGTGGAGGTGAAGGGCGGCGGGAATCCGGGCCTCACTCGGCGCATCGAGCTGAAGCAGCCGGAGGGCCGTTTCCACTACGAGGGAGCGCTCACGGTGCGCTTCCCGGATGCGGAATCCGGCGTGATGCCGTTGTCCTTCGACACGGAGCTCTACGGCGCGCTGAAGCTGGACGTGCGCAAGGAGGACGTGGACGTGGCGGCGCGACGGCTGCGCTTCGTCCTGTCCCGGCCCGCGAAGCGCGCGGAGCTGACGGTGTTGATGGATACCGGGAAGAAGGCCTTCGAGGGCGAGGTGCCGTTCAAGGGAGAGGCGGCGGGGACGCCCCTGGAGCTGACGTGGCCGGCGGCGGGGGGGCGGGTGATGAAGATCTCCCTCCGTGCGTTCGACACGGCGGAGTTCTACACGGGCGTCGACCTGTATCCGTGGCAGGTGGACATTCCGCACGAGGAGGTGAACTTCGCCTCGGGCCGCGCGGACATTCCGGCGGCGGAGCGGGACAAGCTGGACAAGAGCCACGCCCTCATCGTGGACGCGCTGGCGAAGTACGGGCGCTTCGCGTCGCTGCGGCTCTACGTGATGGGCCACACGGACACCGTGGGGGCCGCGGCGGAGAACCTGGGCCTGTCGGTCCGGCGGGCGAAGAGTCTGGCGGCCTACTTCCGGAAGAAGGGGCTGCGGGTGCCCGTTTTCTACGAAGGGCTGGGAGAAGAGGCCCCGGCCGTCGCGACGCCCGACGAGACAGCGGAGGCGGGCAACCGCCGCGCGGAATACATCATCGCGGTGGAGGACCCCGTGCTTCAGCACGCGCCTCGCCCTCCGCGGTGGCGAAAGCTGTAGCGCAGTCACCGAGGGAGAGGAAAAGACGCATGGACCGATTCCACCAGAAGGTATGGGCGTTGCTCGGGCTGGGGATGCTGGGGAGCACGGGATGCGCGCACCCGTCGCGTGTCGCGGAGCGTCAGGGCGTGGAGGCGGAGAAGTGTGAGCTCGTGCATCGGCTGCTGCGGGAGCCGGTGCCGTCCCAGGTCGTCCGCGAGGTCGCCGCGTCCGGTCGCGATGAGCCCGCGCCGGTGGTGGTGTACGTGCGCCGTCCGGAGGAGGC
This sequence comes from Myxococcus sp. SDU36, assembly GCF_030168875.1. Taxonomy (NCBI): domain Bacteria; kingdom Pseudomonadati; phylum Myxococcota; class Myxococcia; order Myxococcales; family Myxococcaceae; genus Myxococcus; species Myxococcus sp. SDU36. The sequence continues at coordinate 3,351,442 of NZ_CP077414.1, read as the reverse complement.
GATGCTGGAGCGCTTCTTCTCCGGTGACGCGCCCAGCTGCGGTGACGCCACCTTCAAGGTGGTGCAGGAGAACGTGCTCGACGCGGTGGTGGTGTACCTGCAGGAGGTCCAGGACGGCTACGCGTACGACGCGCGCCGCGCCAGCCACGACGAGCTGTCACTGGAGGGCAAGCCGCAGGGCCTGCTGAAGCGCAGGGGCCCGGAGTGGGTGGCCATCCCCGGACCTACCTGAACAGCTCCTTGCCGCCGTCCGCGATGAACTGCACCGCGATGGCGGCCAGGATGAGGCCCATCACCCGCTCCACGATGGCCACGCCGGACTGACGCAGCACGCGCTGGATGAGCCCGGAGGCGCGGAGGATGAAGTAGCTGGCCACGAACGTCAGCACGACGGCGGCCAGCACGGGGATGGCGGAGACGAGCGTGTCGCCCTTGGCCATCAGCACCATGGCGGTGGCGATGGCGCCCGGGCCCGCCAGCAGCGGAATGGCGAGGGGGACGATGGCCACGTCCTCCTTCACCACGCCTTCCTGTTCCTCGGACGGCGTGGTGCGCGTCTCCGCCGGGCGGGCGCGGAGCATGTCCAGCGCGGTGATGAGCAGGAGGATTCCGCCGGCCACCCGGAAGGCGCCCAGCGACACGCCGAACACCTTGAAGATGACGCCGCCGAAGAGGGCGAAGAACAGCATCATCCCGCAGGCCACCAGGCAGGCGCGCATGGCGGTGCGGCGCACCTTCTCCTGTGTGTCCCCGGCCGTCATCGCCAGGAACAGCGGGACGACGCCAATGGGGTCCACCACGAAGAAGATGGCCGACAGCGAGACGAGGAACAGCGACGCGTATTCCGGCATGACAGCCCGTGCCTACACCGTGAGCCGCAGCTTCCACACCATGGTGAGAGCCTCGGCGAAGATTTTCTTGCTCATCTTGGAGTGACCCACGCGCCGGTCCTCGAAGACGATGGGCACCTCGCGCACGGTGAAGCCCTTGCGCAGCGTGCGGTAGGTCAGCTCGATTTGAAACGCGTAGCCGGTGCTCTTCACCGAGTCCAGCTCGATGGCCTCCAGCACCCGGCGGTGGAAGCACTTGAAGCCGCCGGTGAGGTCCTGGATGCCCACGCCCAGAATCGACCGGGCGTAGAGGCTGCCGCCGCGGCTAATGATTTGCCGCCCCACGCCCCAGTTCACCGTGCCGCCGCCCGTGACGTAGCGCGAGCCGAGCACCAGGTCCGCGCCGGCCTCGGCCGCATCCAGGATGCCGGGCAGGTAGCGCGGGTCGTGGCTGAAGTCCGCGTCCATCTCCAGGATGTACGTGTACTGCTCGGCCAGGGCCCAGCGGAACGCGGCGAGGTAGGCGCGGCCCAGGCCCTCCTTCTTCTCGCGGTGGAGGACGCGCACGCGCGAATCCCGCGCGGCGAGCCCGTCCGCGAGCAGCCCTGTGCCATCGGGCGAATTGTCGTCCACGATGAGGATGTCGACCCGGGGGTCGGCCTCCAGCACCGCCTGGACGATGGCCTCGATGTTTTCCCGCTCGTTGTACGTGGGGATGCAGACCAGGGCTGGGTTCATGACCCGGCCGACATACCCTAAACGCGGCCCGGGGGCAGCAGCTCCAGCACGGTCTCCGCCGCCCGGGTGGCCGCGCCCGTCTCGCCCAGCCGGCCGCGCATCTGCGCCAGCCCCTGGAGCATCTCCTCCCGGGGCGCACCGGGTATCCAGACGCGGCGGACCTCCTCGGCGATGCGCTCGGGCGTCATCTCCCCCTGGAGCAGCTCGGGGACGACGCGCCGGCCCGCCAGCAGGTTGATGAGGGACACGAACGCCACCTTCAGCATCAACCGGCCCACCCAGTAGGTGATGAGGGACACGCGGTAGACGACCACCAGGGGGCGCTGCATCAGCCCGGCTTCCAGTACGGCGGTACCGGAGGCCACCACCGCGGCGTCGCTGGCACCCACCACTTCGGGCGCCCGGCCCTCCACCAGGATGGGCGTCACGCCGCTACCCTCGAAGCGGGACGTGATTTCCGCCCGGTCGATGGTGGGCGCGACGGGGACGACGACCTGGAGTCCGGGCCGCTCGGCGGAGAGCCGCTTCGCCGCCTCCACCATGTCGGGGAGCAGGCGGCGGATTTCGCCCATCCGGCTGCCGGGCAGCAGCGCGAGCGTGGGGGCGTCCTTCGCCAACCCCAGCCGCTCGCGGAAGGCCGCGGCCGTGTCGGGGGCGGGGACCTGCTCCACCACCGGGCTGCCGACATAGCGGGCGCTGACGCCGGCCTCCCGGTAGAAGTCCTCCTCGAACGGGAGGATGCAGAGCATCCGGTCCACCAACCGTTTGATGGTGCGCACCCGGCCCCGGCGCCAGGCCCAGATCATGGGCGACACGTAGTAGGCGACGGGGATGCCCAGCGCCTTGAGCTTCTTGGCCAGGCGCAGGTTGAAGTCGGGGATGTCCACCAGGATGGCGACGTCCGGCTTGCGCTCGGCGGAGGCCTCGGCCAGTCCCTTCAGAATCTGAAGGATGCGGGGAATCCGGGGCAGGACCTCGGTGATGCCCATGACGGACACCTCCCGGGCGTCGAAGAGCAGCTCGACTCCCTGGGCGGCCAGGCGGGCACCGCCCATGCCAAAGAAGGTGAGGTCGGGACGGCGGGCCCGGAGGGCGGCGACGAGCTCGGCGGCGTGGGTATCGCCTGACGCCTCGCCGGCGACGACGAGGATTCGGGGGGGATTCGTCATGGGAGGGGCGCGCATCGTACCTGATGCGGGAGCGGGTGAAGGTGTAGACTGCGGCCCCCTTGAAGACGCTTCTGCTCGCCGAGAGCCACCCCCCCACGCTCGAGCACCTGAAAGGCCTGCTCTCCCAGGCTGGGTACACCGTTCGCGCGGTGAACGATCCGGTGACGGCGCTGGAGCACTTCGCGGCGGACAACCCGGATGTCGTGGTGTTGTCGGTGGACCTTCCACGCGTGGAAGGCGCCCACGTGGTGCACCTCATCCGAGGCCACGGCCAGGGCGGCAGGGTGCCCATTGTCGCCATCGACAAGGGACACCTGGGACGTGCGCGGGGCGTGAGCTCGGTGCTGGACCTCAAGGTGAACGCCTACGTGGCGGACCCGCTCAAGCCGGGCGAGCTGGTGCCCCGGCTGGAGTCGCTGGTGCGCGCGGCGCAGGCGGTGCCACTCACCGGGCTGGCGGCCACGTTGTCCCGGCCCGCGGTCAACTCGGGCGAGCTGAAGGGGCACCCGCTGCCCGCGCTGTTCCACTCCATCTACCGGCTGCGCCGGGACGGCGTGCTCGTGGTGGCGCACCGGGGCTTGAGCCGGCGCGTGTACTTCCTGCGCGGCGGGCCCGTGAGCTACGACTCCACGGCGAAGGCGGACTCGCTGCCTGGCTACCTGCTCGCCCGGAGCGTGCTCAACCCGCAGCAGGCGCAGCGGGTGTCGGAGGCGCTGGACTCCGGGCTGCGCATCGGCGCGGCGCTCGCGGACGCGGGCGTGGAAGCGGCGGGCGAGGAGCTGCTGCAGTTGTTGCGCGACTACAACCGGGACCGGGTGGAGCGGGTGCTGGGGATGCGCGAGGGCCGCTACGCCTTCTACGCGGGAGACGACTTCACGTCGGAGGTCGCGTCGGTGGAGGTTCCGCCGCTGGCGCCGGTGCTGGATGGCGCGCGCCGCTGCTTCACCATGAAGGTGATGGCGGCCTCGCTGCGGGCGCACATGGGGGACTACCCGGTGCGCTCGCAGGAGTTCGGGCGCGACCTGCAGGCCATGGGGCTGGACACGGATGACCTGAAGATTGCGATGCAGGTCAACGGCCGCATCGCGCTGAAGGACCTGCTGGCGCACGGGCGCGGCGAGCTGCGCATGGCGTACTCGCTGCTGTGGTTCCTGAAGCTGACGGGAGGGGTGACGTTCTCCTCGACGCCCGTGGCCACGGGCACGGATGTGCTGTCCGCGGCGGTGCTGCCGGACCGGATCGCCCCGCGCAAGCGCAAGGCCCTGCCGCCCGAGACAGCGGCCTCGCTGCGCGAGGAGGCGCTGCGCATCATCACCCGCAGCTACTTCGGAGGGCTGGGCCTGGACATCGCGGCGGACGCGGAGGCGGTGGAGCGCGCCTACCACGAGACGGCGATGCGCTTTCACCCGGACACCTACGCCGAGTTCGACATCTCCGACCTGAAGGACCTGCTGGAATCGGTGCAGGACCGGCTGTCCGCGTCGTACCGGGTGCTGAGCGTGGAGGAGAAGCGCAAGGCCTACCTCCAGTACCTCTTCAGCCGGATGGACGTGGGGCGGAACACGGCGGTGGTCGTGGACGCGGAAATCGTGCTGCGCCGGGGCGAGTCCGCCCTGAAGCGCCGTGACTTCCCGCTGGCGGCGAAGTCCTTCGAGGAAGCGGTGTCGCTCAATCCGGACGAGCCGGAGTATTACGCGTACCTCGCGTGGGCCACGTACCAGATGCCCACGGGGGCGCCGGTGGTGCGGGCGCAGAAGGCGCAGCAGGTGCTGAAGAAGGCGCTGTCGCTGGGGCCGTATGTGGAGCGGTTGCACATCATCTCGGCCATCATCGACATGGACCTGGGGGACGCGCCGCTGGCGCGAAAGAAGCTGCAGCGGGTGCTGGAGTACAACCCGTACTCCCAGCTCGCGAAGGCGGCGTTGCGCAAGGTGGGGCGCTAGCGATGCGGACGGTTCTCTTGCGGTTGTTGCGCTATGCGCGCCCGCATTTCGGTGTGCTCCTGCTCGCCTTCATCGGCATGGCGGCGGTGGGACTGACGACGGGCGCATACGCGTACCTCACGGGCCCGGCGCTGCGCTTCCTGTTGTCGGGCGGTGAAGCAGGGTTCGCCAGCGCCCAGCGCGTGCCCTGGCTGGCGGACCTGCCTCGCGACGCGGCCCTGTGGGGCTTCCCGCTGGTGATGGTCATCGTCGGCGCGGCGAAGGGCGTGGGGTACCTGGCGCAGTTCTATTTCATGGGCCTGTTCGCGCAGCGCGTGGTGAAGGACCTGCGGCGCGACCTGTTCCAGCGCCTCACCGCGATGTCGCCCGCCCAGCTCGCGCGCGAGCGAATGGGCGACTTGCTCAGCCGGTTCTCCTCGGACGTCAGCGCCGTGGAAGCGGCGGCCATGTACACGGTGGGCTCGTACCTGCGCGACAGCCTCCAGGTCATCATCCTGGCGGGGGTGGCGCTGTCCATGAGCCCGATGCTGGGCGGCCTGATGTTGCTGGTGATTCCGCTGGCGGCGCTCCCTGCCTCGAAGCTGACGCGCAAGGTGCTCAAGCGGACGCGGGAAGGCCAGACGCAGCTCGGCAACCTGGCGGGGCAGCTCCACGAAGGGCTGGGCGGTCTACGCACCATCCAGGCCTTCAACGGGCAGGAGGCGGAGCTGGCGCGCTTCTCCGCCTTCGCGCAGGCGCATGAGAAGGCGGTGGTGAGCGCGGCGTGGGCGCGGGGCGCGGTGCCGGGGCTGATGGAGGTGCTGGCCGCGGCGGCGCTGGCGGGCGCGCTGGCGTATGCGGTGAGCGCGCGGCTGATGGAGCCGGAGGCGCTGCTGTCGCTGCTGACGGCGGTCATCCTGGTGTACCAGCCGGTGAAGGACCTGGGTCGGGTGACGCAGTTCGCGGTGCAGGCGGGCGCGGCGGGCGAGCGGCTCTTCGCGCTGCTCGACATGAAGCACCCGGTGGAGGACGCGCCGGACGCGGTGCCCGCGCCGCCGCTGTCCCGGAGCATCCAGTTCGAAGGCGTGCGCTTCGCCTACGGAGACCGGCCCGCGCTGGACGGCCTGACGCTGGAATTGAAGGCAGGGCAGGTGACGGCGCTGGTGGGCGGCAGCGGCGGAGGCAAGAGCACGGTGACGTCGCTGCTGCTGCGCTTCGAGCGGCCGCAGAAGGGCCAGCTCTTCCTGGATGGCGTGGACGCGGACCGGTACACGGCCACGAGTGTCCGGGCCCAGTTCGCGCTGGTGACGCAGGAGCCGCTGCTGTTTCACGGCACGGTGCTGGACAACCTGCGCTACGCGAGGCCGGACGCCACGCGGGAAGAAGTGGAGGCGGCGGCGAAGGTGGCGCACGCGGACGGCTTCATCCGCGCGCTGCCCGAAGGTTATGACACGCGCATCGGCGAGCGGGGCGTGACGCTCAGCGGCGGCCAGCGTCAGCGGCTGTGCATCGCCCGCGCGGTGCTGGCGCGGGCGCCCGTGCTGGTGCTGGACGAGGCGACGAGCAGCCTCGACCCGGAGAGCGAGCGCGAGGTGCAGGCGGCGCTGGCGGCGGTGCTGCCGGGGCGCACGGCGCTGGTGATTGCGCACCGGCTCTCCACGGTGGTGAACGCGGACGTCCTCAACGTGATGGAGGCGGGGCGCGTCGTCGAGAGTGGCTCGCACGCGGACCTGCTGAAGCGGGACGGGCGGTACGCGGCGCTGTGGAGGATGCAGACGGAGGGCTCCTCGGAGCGGGGCGCGGCGTGAGCCGACTGACGGCAGTGGCGGGGAAGGGGCTCCGGGCCGTCCTGGGCTTGGTGCTGCTGGTCCTGGGCTACGCGGGCTTCTTCGCGCTCTCGGCGTCCATGGCGCGCTACCCGGTGGTGCTCCCGAAGGACGATGCGCCCCGTTGGGCGCGAGGGGCCTTTCACGTCCACACCACGCGTTCGGACGGCCGAGGCACACCTGAAAAGGTGGCGGCGGCGGCCAGGGCCGCGGGCCTGGACTTCGTGGTGCTCACCGACCACAACGACTTCGCGCTCCGAGCGCCGACCTACGTCCAGGGCGTGCTGCTGGTGCACGGCGTGGAGATTTCGACGTCGGACGGGCACCTCGTGGCCTTCGGCATGTCGCGCCCGCTGGAGGGTGTGCGCGCGTGGATGCCGCCGGGGGACGCGGTTCGCGCCGTGGCGGCGGCGGGAGGCACGGCGGTGCTGGCCCACCCCGTCCAGAAGCGCAACCCCTGGAAGGACGAGGCAAGCGCGAAGGAGGTGCCCGGCTTCGAGCTGTACTCGGCGGACACCTTCTTCCGGAACGCGGTGCGCAACCCGGTGCGCCGCCTGGTGCCCGCGGTGGGGGCCTCACTGACCAACCCGGTGCATGGTGTGATGCTGCTCGTCGCACCGGAGCCGGAGCCCACGGCCCGCTTCATGGAGCTGTCGCGTGAGCGGCCGCGCGTGGCGTTCTGCGCACATGACGCCCACGGCCTGCCGTCGTACCGGGCCGTCTTCGAGTCCCTGGCCATATACCTGCCGCCAGCGCAGGTGCCCTTCCCATTGCCCCCGGACGCGGAGGACGCGGCGAAGCAGGTCGGCCGGGCCCTGGGCGGTGGTCAGGCCCTGTGCGCCTTCCGCGCGCTGGGGGAGCCTGGGGGTTTCGCATTGGATGGGCTGGACGATGTGCGGCGTGAAGCGCATGTAGGCGACATTCTGACCGTCCGGCTACCGGGGCTGCCCGACGCGGAGTCGGTGCAGGTGCGGGTGTGGGGAGGCGCTCGCCTGAAGGCGGATGGCCGGTCCGTCGAGCTGACCGAGCCGGGTGTGGCGCAGGTGGAGGTGTGGGTGCGGGCTCCCGGGCGCTTCTTCGGGACGGAATGGCGACCCTGGCTGGTGCCGAGCCCCGTGCGCGTGCTGCCCCGCGGGCCGGGCATCTGATAGACGGCGCGAAAGCCGCCCATGCGCGTCCTCTACGTCCTCGCCACCTACCTGCTCTTCGCGGTCCTGTTCCCGGTGCTCGCACTGCACCGGAAGACGCGCCATGGGCTGAAGGAGCGCCTGGGCTTCTATGGCCCGGACAGCCACCTGCCTCCCGGGGACGGGCCCATCCTCTGGCTGCATGGCGCGAGCGCGGGAGACTTGCTGGCCCTCTCGCCGATGTTCGGCCCGCTGCGGGCTCGCTTCCCGGGCTGTCGCCTGGTGCTGTCGACCATGACGGACAGCGGCTACGCGATGGCGAAGGGCCGGCTGGCGAACGACATCGACGGGGTCGTCTACGTCCCCTACGACCTCTGGGGTGCGACGCGGCGCGCGGTCCGAGCCATCCGCCCGGACGTGTTGGTGCTGGAGTACACCGAAATCTGGCCCAACCTCATCCGCGCGGCGAAGCGGGGTGGGGCGCGAGTGGTGATGACGAACGGACGCTTCTCGCCAGCGAACGTGGGGAAGTACCAGACGCTGTTCCGCCTCATCGGCAACCCGCTGCGGGATTTGGACCTCCTCCTGATGCGCGAGGAGGAAGAGGCCGTCCGCGCGCGGCAGCTCGGTGCCAGGCCGGACTGGGTGAAGGTGACGGGGAACACGAAGTTCGACGCGCTCGCCGCGGGCCCGGCGCCCGAGGACGAACGCCTGCGCGCGGCGCTGGGCCTGACGCCGGGTGAGCGGGTGTGGATTGCCGGCAGCACACACGAGGGCGAGGAAGCCCCGCTTCTGGGCGTGTACGCGCGGCTGCTCAAGCGGTGGCCGGACCTGCGGCTGGTGATTGCCCCCCGGTACGTGGACCGGGCGGCGCGAATCGTGGCGCTCGCGCGCGAGGCGGGGCTGAGCGTGGGGCTGCGCTCGCAGGGCAATCCGGAGCGGGGCCAGGTCGTGGTGTTGGACACCATCGGTGAGCTGTCGAGGGCCTACCGGCTGGCGACGGTGGTCTTCGTCGGCGGCTCGTTCACGATGCGCGGCGGGCAGAACATCCTGGAGCCCGCGGGGCAGGGGAAGCCGGTGCTCTACGGGCCGCACATGGACAACTTCCGGGACAGCGTGGCGTTGCTGACGGGGCAGGGCGGGCTCCAGGTTCAGGACGCCGCGGCCTTGGAGCAGGCGCTCGTGTCGCTGCTCGAGTCACCTTCGCGGCTCGCGAGCCTGGGCGCCCGGGCGCTGGAGACGGTGGGCCGGATTTCGGGCGCCAGTGAAAGGAACGCGGAGGCGATGACGACGTTGTTTCCGCACGGGAGGCCGGACCCGCGATGACGCTCATCGTCCATCCGCATTTCCACCACCGCTACACGGGCGTGACGCGCCACGTGGAGACGGTGGTGCCCGCGCTCGTCCGGGACTCGGGCTCGGAGACGCGCGTCATCGGCTCGGGCTTGAGTGAGGGGCTGCCCAGAATCACCTGGCCGGAGCTGCTCCGCCGGCTGCGCCGCGAGCCCGTGGTGTGGCATGCGCACCGGAACAACGAGCTCCTGGTGGGCATGCTGCTGAAGCTGCTGGGCCGGGAGGTCCGCCTCGTCTTCACCCGGCACACCTCGATGGCGCCCAGTGGCTTCACCCGCTTCATCGCCAGGGGCGCGGATGCGCTCGTCTCGTTGACGAAGCAGGTCGCGGACGTCATCGCGCTGCCGTCCACGGTCGTCTCTCACGGCATCGACCTCACGCGCTTCCACCCGCCCGAGGACCGGGACGCGGCGTGGCGCAAGCTCGGCCTGGGAGGGCGCTACGGCATCGGCGTCATCGGACGCATCCGGAAGGAGAAGGGGCAGGGGGACTTCGTGCAGGCCATCCGCCCGCTGCTGCCCCAGCATCCTGACTGGCAACCCGTCCTGGTCGGGCTGGCGAAGGGGCCGGACCTGGACTGGCTGAATCAGCAGATGGCGGGCATCGAGAGCCGCATCGCGTTGCCCGGCGAGCAGTCCGTCATCGAGCCCTGGTACCAGGGGCTGAGCGTGCTGGTGCACCCCTCGTACGCGGAGGGTTATTCGCTGGTGCACGTGGAGGCCATGGCCTCGGGCTGCTGCGTGGTGGCCTCGAAGCTGCCGTACCTGGACACGCTCATCGAGCACGGCCGCACGGGCTTCTTCTTCGAGCCCGGAGACGTTCAGGGGCTGCGCGCGCTGCTGGACATGCTGATGCGGGAGCCCGAGCGCGCCAGGGAGGTAGGCCGTAACGCGGCCGAGGAGGCCCGGCGGCGGTGTGGCGTGGAGCACGAGGCGCGAGCCCTGGCCGACGTGTACCGGGCCGCCGGGGAGCGCTGACCGGATGCGAATCCTCCACCTGCTCGCGAGTCCCTTCTACAGCGGCCCGGCCGAGAACGTGGCGCTCCTGGCCCAGGCGCAGCGCGCCGCGGGGTGCGACGTCACGGTGGCGGTGGACCGTCGGCGCAAGGAGGTGCTGGCCGAGGAGCCCGCGGCTCCGCGCTTCGAGGAGCTCGACCTGCTGGACGAAGGGGGCATGGAGCTGTCGGTGAAGTCCCCGCCCTGGCGGATGTGGCGTGACCTGCGCCGCTTGAAGGCGCGGACGGTGGATGTGGTGCACTCCCACTTCAGCCATGACCACCTGCTGGCGAGGTGGGGACGGCCTGCGGGGGCCATCCTGGTGCGCTCGCTGCACGCCCCGCGCTCATTGCGCTCCTCGCTCCCGGCCGCGGACGCCTACACAGTCTCGGCGCGCGCCCTGCTTCCCCGCCTGTTGGAGAAGGGCGCGACGGCCCAGGTCCTGCCAGCGCTGGTGGACGCCCGGTTCCATCCGGCGCCGGACGCGCGGTCGCTGCGAGCAGCGCTCGGGCTCGAAGGCACCCCCCTCATCGGAATGGTCTCCACGTTCCAGCCTTCACGCCGGCACGCGGTGGGGGTGGACGCCTTTGCCCTGTATCGGAAGCAGCGTCCCGGGGCGCGCCTGGTGCTTGTGGGGGACGGCGGCCTGCTGGAGCAGACGCGCGAACAGGCCCAGGGCTTGGGACTGACGGATGCCGTCACGTTCGCGGGCTACCAACAAGGGGACGCCTTCGCGCGGTGGCTGCGAGCGCTGGATGAGGTCTGGCTGCTCGGCCTGGGCAATGACTGGAGTGCCCGCGCGGCGGCCCAGGCTCGTGCGTGCGGTGTCCGCGTGGTGGCGGTGGACGAAGGCGCCTTGCCGGACCTGGCGGACGCACGGGTGGAGGCACCGACGCCTGAAGCCGTTGTCGACGCGGCGCTGTCCGACCAGAGGGCGCCCGTGCGGCACCCGACGAACGAGCAGATTGCCGCGGAGGTCCTCGCGCTCTATGCGCGAGCGAGGCGCGCCCCGTGACGTCTCCGGAGGCCCCCACCGCCATCGAGCGGGTGTTCTACCCGTCTTCGCCGGAGCCCTGGGGCCGCCGTGCCCTGCTGTCGCCGCTCACGTTGGTGTCGTGGACGTATGCGGCCGCCGTGCACGTGCGGGGGGCGCTCTACGACGCGGGACTGCTGCGCGCGGAGCGGGTGGAGGGGCTCAAGGTCATCTCCGTGGGCAACGTCAATGTGGGGGGCACGGGAAAGACGCCCGCGGTGCTCCACCTGGCGGAGCAGTTGGTCCAAGCGGGCCGCAAGGTGGGCATCCTGACGCGCGGGTATGGCCGCGCATCGCGTGAGCCGCTGACCTTCCTCGGGACGGAGCCGCTTCCGTCCTCGGAGTTCGCGGGCGATGAGCCGCTCCTGCTGGCGCGTCGCTGTCCCCAGGTCCGGCTCTTCGTGGGCTCGGACCGGGTCTCGAGTGCCTACCGCGCGCGGGACGAGTTCGGCCTGGACACGGTGCTGCTGGACGATGGGTTCCAGCACCGCCGCCTCGCGCGAGATGAGGATTTCGTGGTCGTGGATGAGTCCGTGGGGCTGGGCAACGGCCACATGCTTCCACGAGGGCCGCTGCGTGAGCCCCCTGCGTCACTTCGCCGCGCGACGCTTTTCTGGCTGAGGGCGCCCGCCACGGCGGCGGAATCCGCTGTGCTCCCTCTCACGAAGGCCGAGGACACGCTCGGCGGGTGGTTGCCCTCGAGCCCGGGGATTCCCAGGGTGAGGACGCGCTATCGGCCCACGGCCTGGGTGGACCCGGAGGGCAACCTCCATCCCGTGTCAGCGCTCACGGGCCAGCCGGTATTCGCGCTGGCGGGCCTTGCCCGGCCGGGGGGCTTCCTGAAGACCCTGCAGGCACTCGGGACGGACGTGCGCAACGCCGCGTTGTTCCCGGACCACCATCGCTTCACGGCGGACGAGCTGCGCGACGTCCAGGCTCGAGCGGCGCGGCAGGGCGGCCGAGTGGTGACGACGGAAAAGGACGCGGTGCGTCTGCCGCCGGGCTTCGAGGCCTGGGTGGTCCGCCTGGGGGTCGAGGTCCTGGAAGGCGAGTCCCATCTGCGGCGGGCGCTTGGCTTGGAGGATGCACCGCGCGGCTTGTGAGGTGGGGACGCCTGTGGGACAAACCGCCGCCATGGCCGCAGTCTCGCCCGCTCGTTCGATGCCGTCGCTCGCTCGCCTGCCGCACGCGTTTGCCCGCCGCAAGGTGTTGCTGGTGGGCGACCTCGTTGCCGACCACTACATCTACGGACAGACGGACCGGGTGAGCCGGGAGGCGCCCGTGCTCATCGTCCGCTACGAGTCCGCGGAGGTGAAGCTCGGAGGCGGCGCCAATGTGGCGGCCAACGTGCGAGCCCTGTCCGGGCAGGTCTCCGCGGTCGGCGCGCTGGGCCAGGACGAGATGGGCAAGGAGCTGCGCCGCCTCTGCGCCGAGTCAGGCATCCAACTGGACGCGGTGAGCGGCCGGGGCATCGAGACGGAGACGAAGACGCGCATCCTGGCCGGTGGGGTGAGCACCACGCGGCAGCAGATGTTGCGGCTGGACCGGAGCCTGCGAGGCGCGCTCCCCCCGAAGATGCGCAAGGCGCTGGCGCGGCAGGTCGAACGCTCCGCCCAGGACGCGGACGCGGTGGTGGTGTCCGACTACGGCGCGGGTGTGCTGGGGGACGAGGTGCGCGAAGTGCTGCGTCGCCTGGCTGCGGACGGCATGCCCGTGTGTGTGGACAGCCGCTATGCCCTGTCCTCCTTCTCGGGGCTCACGGTCTGCAAGCCCAACGAGCCGGAGCTGGAGGCGCTCGCGGGGCGCCCCGTTCGGAGCCAGGAGGACATGCTGGAGGCGGGGCACGCCGCGTTGAAGCGACTGGCGTGCCGCGCGCTCCTGGTGACGCGAGGCCGCCATGGCATGGCGCTCTTCAATGCGGACGGAGGCGTGGACTTCATCCCCGTCCATGGCGCGAAGGCGGCGGTGGATGTGACGGGCGCGGGAGACACGGTGATTGCGACGTTCGCGCTGGCGCTGGCCGCGAAGGTTTCGTTCGGCGATGCGGCGCGGCTGGCGAACGTGGCGGGCTCGTTGGTGGTGCAGAAGCCGGGCACCGCGACGGTGTCCCGCGATGAACTGCTTGAAGAGCTTCGGAGCGCGAGATGAGCACCCTCGAGAAAATCCAACCGCTCGCGAAGGTGGCGGAGGAGCGCGAGCGCTGGCGGGCCGAAGGACGCACGGTGGCGCTGGCCAATGGCGTCTTCGACCTGCTGCACGTGGGGCACGTCCGCTACCTGGAAGGGGCCAGGGCCCTGGCGGACGTCCTCGTGGTGGCGGTGAACTCGGACGCTTCCACCCGGGCCTACAAGGGGCCCGGCCGGCCCTACATCCCCGAGGGCGAGCGGGCGGAGCTCGTCGCGGCGCTGGCCTGCACGGATCGGGTCATCGTCTTCGACGAGTCCAACGTTCGCGTCATCATCCGGGCGTTGAAGCCGGACGTGCACGTGAAGGGCACGGACTACACCCCGGACAGCATCCCCGAGGCCGATGAGGTCCGCGCCTATGGCGGGCGAACGGCCGTCTCCGGAGACCCGAAGGACCACAGCACCACGGACCTGGCCCGGCGGCTGGGCCGCGAGGGCACGGGTTAGCCGGTGTCATGGATTTCCGCGGAGGTGTGGGCCGTCCTGGGCTGCCCTCACTGCAAGGCACCGCTTCAAGCGCGGGCGGCTCCAGCTCGAGTCTCCTGCGAGCCGTGCCGCCTGAGCTGGCCCGTGGAAGTGGGAATCCCCAGGCTGACGCCCGAACACGCGGTGGTGGAGCCTCCCGTGTCCGGGACGTGAACCCTCAGGAGGAGAGGCTCGCCGCGAACGCCCGGACCTCTTCGGCGGCCCGCTCCTCCAACCCCTGCCTCCTGGCACCATCGACCAGGGGGGTGAGGTCCACCATGCGGTGGGGGGCGTACGCATGGCCCCAGCGCTCCATGTCCATCCGTAGGAAGAAGGCCAGCGTGGGGGCACCCACCGCGACGGACAAGTGCATGGGCCCCGTGTTGTTGCAGAGGGTGAACCCGGCCGCGCGCATCAGGGCGGCCAGTTCGTCCAGGTTGCTCGCGGGCGCGAACTCGGCGCCAGGGGCGGCATCCACCACCTCGCGTGCCAGTGCTTCCTCCCCAGGGCCCCATGTGACGATGGGGGTGCGCCCCAGCGCCACCAGTGCCCGAGCCGCGGCGGCGAAGGCCGCGGGTGGAATCCGCCGAGGTCCCAGCCGCCCACCGGGATTGATGACCGCGAAGGGTTTCCCGGCCAGGGCGTCCAGATAGGCGCGGATGGTTGGACCCACGGTGGGCTCGCGGAAGGACAATCCGCGCGCCACCTCGCCGTTCGTCAGCGGGGTGAGCAGGTGCGTTCGTTGAACGGCTTCGTTCCGCGTGTCCGTGCGCGCGGGGACGGGCAGGGAGTGCAGGCGGGACACCGGCCAGAGGTCGGGCCCGATGACGACAGCCTCGGGGCCCGCGAGCCGGGACACGAGCGCGCTCGTGACTGAGGGAGACTCCCAGTTGGCGCAGTCGACCACGACGTCATACCGGGCGCGTCGCAGCGCGGCGATGCCAGGCGCCAGGGGCCCCATCCAGATTCTGCGCCGGTCGAAGGGAATGATGACGTCCGCGTCCGGGTGCCCGTTCAGGGCTCGAGCGACCTTCGCGTGCACCAGGACGTGAACCTCGGGCACGGAGTGGAGGTGCGCCTTGAGGGTCCGCATCAACGGCGTGGTGAGGAGCGCCTCGCCCACGCGGTTGTCGGGCCGCACGAGCAGCACCTTTCGAGGAGCAGGAAGTGGGGTGCCAGGACGCCGCCGGCGGCCCGGGCGCCACAGCAGGGCGGACGCCACGAGCGCCAGTGCCAGCTTCGCCCATGATTCGAGCCGCTTGTGCCAGGACATCTCGCGGCGGGACCCTACACAGAACTGGAGGCGGTGCAAGCGCGCGGCTTGACCTCGGACCCGAAAGCCCCTAGCAACCGCCCAATGTTGAAGAGCATGACGGGGTTTGGCGCGGGCCGCGCGCGCGTGGGGGACGAAGAAGTCTCCGTGGAGCTGCGCTCGCTCAACCACAAGTTCTGTGAAGTGAAGGTTCGGCTGCCGCGGGAGCTGTCGTCCCAGGAACCGCTGGTGTCCAAGCAGGTGAAGGACCGGCTTGCCCGAGGCTCGGTGGAGTTGCTGGTGAAGCGGCACGCCCCCACCTCGTCGGGGACGGTCCCCACCGTGGACCTCGGATTGGCGCGGGAGTACGTGCGCGCGTTCCGGGAACTGGCTGGCGAGCTGGGACTCCCGGGGGACGTCGCCTGGTCGCAGGTGGCGAACCAGCCCGGCGTGGTCCGCCTGGAAGAGAAGGGCGTGGAGCTGGACTCCGCCTCCCAGGCGCTCCAGGCGGCGCTGGACCAGGCGCTCACGGCGCTGGAGAAGATGCGCCAGGTCGAGGGTGAGGCCATCTACGCGGACCTGGATGCCCGGGTGAAGCTGCTGGAAGGGTGGAGCAAGGAGGTGGCTCAACTCGCTCCGAAGGCCGTGCAGGAGTACCAGCAGCGGCTCACCGACCGGATCGCCGAGCTCGCGAGCGGCGTCGCGGTGGACCCGCAGCGGCTGGCCCAGGAAGTGGCGCTCTTCGCCGAGCGCACGGACATCGCCGAGGAAGTGACTCGCCTGGCGAGCCACCTGGAGCAGTTCCGGGCCCTCATGGCCAGCAACGAGCCCGCTGGCCGCCGAATGGATTTCCTCGTGCAGGAGATGCACCGCGAGGTGAACACGACCGGCTCCAAGAGCCAGCACGCCGAGCTCTCCGTGCGAGTGGTGGCGATGAAGGCCGAGGTCGAGCGCATCCGCGAACAGGTGCAGAACGTCGAATGAACGAGAATACCGTGCTCTCGCCTGGCTTGTTGCTCGTGCTCTCCGCTCCTTCCGGGGCGGGGAAGACCACCCTTGCGCACCGGCTCCTCAAGGAGACGCCGGATGCAGTGTTCTCCATCAGCGTCACCACCCGGAGGCCTCGGGGGAAGGAGCGCGAGGGGGTGGACTACAACTTCGTCGACGTCGCGACCTTCCAGTCGAAGATCGAGCGCGGCGAGTTCGTGGAGTGGGCAGAGGTCCACGGCCACTTCTATGGAAGCCCCCAGTCGGTGGTGGACGAGGCGCGTGCCCGAAAGAGCGCGGCCATCTTCGACATCGACGTGCAGGGCGGGCAGGCCATCAAGCGCAAGCACCCGGATGCGGTGACCATCTTCGTGCTGCCGCCCTCCATGGAGGAACTGGAACGGCGCCTGAGGGATCGTCAGACGGACTCCGACGAAACCATCCGGCGCCGGATGCTGGCGGCTCGTTCGGAGATCGAGCGGGGCATCGCGTCCTACGATTACGTCGTCGTGAATGACGACATCGAACGTGCCTACGGTGAGCTGCGCTCGGTGGTGGT